>CAWDNV010000001.1:0-625815 GCA_963803735.1 uncultured Acidobacteriota bacterium
AAGGCTCCCATATTCGAGCTCCCGCGCTACATAGCCATCGAAGGGCCCATTCGCGTGGGCAAATCCACGCTGGCGCGATTTTTGGCGGATCGCATGCACGCACGGCGCCTTATGGACTGCGAAGACAATCCTTTTCTGGCCGATTTTTATCGCGAAAAGCGAGGCTCGGCATTCAGCGCGCAGATGTATTTCCTGACGGAACGGCACCGGCGGGTGCAGGAGGCATTGGCCGCAGCGGGAACCGTCATTGCGGATTTCCTGTTCGAAAAAGACAAGATTTTCGCCTATCTCAACCTCGACAACGAGGAATTGAAGCTGTATGAGCGCTACTTCGAGCGCTTTGCGGCCGAATTGCCGCGGCCCCAACTCGTGATTTACCTGCAGGCTACGCCGGAAGTTCTTCGGGAGCGCATTGAAAAGAAAGCAGCGCCGGGGGAATCGCGCATCTCGCAGGAATATGTCGAAGAGATCGCCCGCGCTTACGACCATTTCTTTTTTCGCTACGCCTCCTCCGATCTTCTGGTGGTGAACACGTCGGAGATCGATTTCGTCAATCGCAATGCAGATTTGCAACAGCTTTTACGGCGGCTGGAAGAGCCGGTGAAGGGCACGCAGTATTTCCTTCCTCTTGGAGGCGGCTGAGACACCGGCTGACGTGCCGCAATCCCGCTGTTAAAATGTGCTGCGCGGCCGTTGGGGCATCTCACGGCTGCGCTCTCTTTTTTCTATGGACCGAGTTAACGTCGTCATCATCGGCGGTGGTGTGGTGGGTTGCGCCATCGCACATGAGCTTTCTACCCGCATGGAAGACGTTTTCCTGCTGGAGCAATCGCCGCGCCTGGGAATGGCCACCAGCACGCGCAATAGCGGCGTGATTCATTCGGGCATCTACTATCCTCCCGAGTTCCTGAAGGCGCGCTTTTGCGTGGAAGGGAATCGGTTGCTGAAGGAGTTCTGCGCGGCTCACGGAGTGCCGCACAGCAATTGCGGGAAAATTGTGGTGGCCGCTCATGAGTCCGAAATTCCGGAGCTCGAAAAGCTCGCTGCAAACGGCCGGGCCAATGGAGTTGAGGGGCTCAAGCTGGTGGGGCCGGAGCGAATCCGCGAGCGCGAGCCGCATATCCGGGCGGCCGCAGCGCTGGAAGTGCCGTCGACTGCGATTGTCTCGGCGGAAGAGCTGGTGAAAGCGTTCGCGCGCCTGGCTAGCGATCGCGGCGCCAGTATATTGACGAACGCTCGCGTAAAGAAGCTAGAGGCGCGGGCGGATTGCATCGCGGTGACGGTTGAATTTGGAGATGCGGCAGACCTGCAGAGCCTTACGAGCGAAGTCGTTGAGGCGAAGTGCGTGGTGAACTCAGCGGGGCTCTACGCCGATGAGGTTGCCGCCATGCTCGGAAACAAGAGCTACCGCATTTATCCGGTGCGCGGCGAATACGCGGAAGTGGTGCGCACGCGAGCCGATCTGGTGAATGCGCTGGTCTATCCCCTGCCGCATCACGACAGGCTGAGCCTGGGCGTGCATCTCACGAAGACATTATGGGGAACCGTGCTGGTGGGGCCTACGGCGCACTATGTGGCCGATAAAAACGACTACGAACACAACCGATTGCCGCTCGAGGAATTCCTGCACGATGCGCAAGGCTTACTGCCCGAGCTGCGCATGGAGGACCTGCGGCTAGCATATTCCGGGCTGCGTCCCAAGCTCGTGCCGCCCGGCGGAAAGGGAATGGCCGATTTCGTTATCGCCCGCGACCCTGCTCATTCGCGAGCCATTCACCTGGTGGGAATCGAGTCTCCAGGATTGACGTCGGCGCCTGCCATCGCCAAGTATGTCGCTCCGCTGGTTTCGGAAACGCTCGATTAGCTTCAATTCAAGCGTAAAAGGAGCAGGGGGGAGCTGGAGGCGGCGCCCGCTTGGCTAAGCCGCTTTGCGCGTGTCGTTCTTCAGGAGATCGAGCGCCCGGTGAACGATTGGATCATCTTTGGAAGGCAATTGATTAAAGCCGAGCGGCGCCGGCGCTTGGTCTTCGCCTCCGAGCTCCGGAGGAGTTAAAGCCACCTCCGCCGTAGGTACCACACCATTTTCGAGAATGGATTTGTTTTCCGGCGTGTAGTAGTAGGCGACGGTGAGCACTAGGGCAGCCCCGTCTTCGAGCGGTATGATCTTTTGTTCAGAAGCAGCGCCGAAGGTGCGCTCGCCAACCAGATCTCCGCGATGATTACCGCCGACTGCGGCAGCAATGATCTCTGCAGCGCCCGAAGTGCTCGGCGAGATCAGGACTGCGATGGGGCCGTGCCAGACGACTTTGTCCGGGGTGGCGTCGAATTCCTGCCGGGAAACCGTTTGCCCCTTGAGCGTCGCGATCGTGCCGGAGGGAATCAGGAGCTGTGCGGCCGCAATTCCTTCCGAGGCAGGCCCGCGAGCGCAATCACGCAGGTCGAGCACCAGCTTGCGCAACCCTTGCTTATCTAGCTGCTGGAGCTTATCGCGCAACTCGGCGGCGGCTCCCGCTTGTAGGGAGGAAATGTGAACGTATCCCACGCCATCCTCAATTTTGTCGGCTGTGATGTGAGGCATCAGGACAATCGCTCGGGTGATCGTCACGGGCTGGGGCTCGGTTTTTCCGCGGCGGACCAGGGCGACTTTGACAGTTGTAGCCGGAGCACCCGCGAGCAACGAATTCGCCTGCCCGACGGACATCTCGCGCGTGTTGAAATCCGCGATCTCTTCGACAATGTCGCCGCTACGCAAGCCCGCTTTTTCGGCGGGGCTATCGGGCAATATGGATACGATCACAATGTATCCAAAGCGTTTAGCTACAGTCGCACCAATTTCGCCGCGCGTGTTTTTCTGCTTCTCTTTGAAATCGGCGTATTCGCGCGCGCTCAGATAACCGGAGAAGGGATCCAGCGACTCGAGCAAGCCGTGAAGGGCACCCGCGGTCACGTTCGAGAGGTTGGGCTCGTCGACATAGTCCTCCTGCACTCGCTGCAGGACTTCGCCATAAACGGTGAGGGAGCGGTAGGCCTTGTCGTCGTCGGACTTGCCCAACATGTAGCCCAAGCCGACGTAAGAAAAAATCAGCAGCGACAAGGATACAACTGCAATTTTGGTAAAGCGGCTCATGCGATGTGCTCCCGGTCCCAAATTGCGGCGGCGAAGCAGGGAACTATGATGGACGGTCCACCACCCGCCAAACCATTGTATCACGAAGAGATGAACTCACTTCGTTAGACTCAACCGGCCGCATCGCGGCTTATTCATCGAATACACCGGGAATTAGACGGTCCGAAAGAGCCGGAACGGCCGTGGTCGTCGTGCCCTGAGCCGGGGCCGCGTTAATTCCGGGGCCCAGCCGCAAGCGGCGTTCCACCATCCTTTAATTCACGGACGTCCCCTCCGCCTCCAACAGAGCGAGCTTGGAGAGCGAGTACTTTTTGGCATTGGGCAGCAGAGAGTCAGTCGCCAAAATCACTACGCCTTGTGCGAACTTGAACTTGTCCCATTTTGTAAGTTGTATTTCGTACTTCGGGTAATAAACGCGGTCGGCATCAGAACCTACAAACAGCCTCAGTCGAGGCCGAACGGGACCGGTGCGGCTGAACTCTTGCTCCACTACCTTACACGCCGATAGATAGATCGTTTGGACTTCAGAAACCGGTATGGTCCGGTTTCGGGGATTGTAAATTGTCAACAAAGGACTCTCAGCCGGTCGTGACTCGCCGGCCATTAGTTGTTGTCGACCCAGGTCCGGGATCGTGGTTTCCAACTGAGCCTGCGCTAGCATTGAAGATGGAATGGCTGTGCCGATTACGAACACCGTGATGCCAATAATGACGAAATGCTGAATCGAAGAGAGCAGGAGTCTATTAGGGTTTGTTTTGTGCCAAGAGAACCTCGTGCCTGTAAAACGAGCAATTCGATTCAAATAGCATGGATCCATGGGCCTCACTTCGAATACCTCCATATGAAAGCTTCACTGTTATGAACAACTAGTAATACTCACTTACGATAGCCACCTAAATCGACGCGGTCCAACTCAAAGAACGCGCGCGTGCAATTGAAGAAACGCGGAGTAAGTATTTCTCTGTAGGATTACGTTGTTGAGACCGCGTCTATGGTACTGGAGAGCGTTGAGATTTTTTAATTGGTTGCGTTTGGCTCGCCACAGGGCTCGCCCACGGGGGCAGCATCGGTCGTGATGCAGGTTTGCGAAATGCGATCATGCCAGGAAAGCTGGTCCTCGTCCCAGAGAGTCCAGAGAAAACCAAGCATCATGGTGCCCGCGGAGATCAGATAACCCGAGCTTCGCCAGAGCAGTTGGCGCGGCGACGGATCAAGTCCATCCAGGCTGGTTACACGAAGGCCTCGCAGCATCATTCCCGGCGTGGCCTGCGCGAAATAAGTGAACAAAGCTACGTATTGGGCATACAGAAGTCCGAGCGTCGCTACTGTGACGAGAACATCGAACCTGCTAAAACTGAAACGGCCGCCGAGAGCGTGAAAGAGCATCAGGAACCCGGCAAAAGCGAACAGCAGGAAAGCGATATCGAGTGTCCCGGCGCGGCGTCGCTCCAGCAGCGGGGCCACCGAAGGCACGGGCGAATCGTAAGACGAAACAGAAGTTTTCGGATGGATATTGCCGCTTTTGCCGCTGAAATCGAAAGAGGGTTGCTCCACTTCGATTTCCACGCGCTCCACGCGGGTGGGGCGAAAGCGCCGTGTGGCGATGGTGGTTGGGGCCGCTTCAACGCTATGTATCTCAGGGCGTGCTTCGGCGGCGCGTGCTTCCGCGGGTTCGGACGGAACCGGCTGAGCAAAAGCCAACTCCGGTTGGAGCCGGTTCTCGCGAGGGCGTCCGCGGCGCACGTTGTAGGCGTCCACGCGCTGGAAGACTTCGCTGCGCCAATCGGGCTCAACGGCCAGATTCCCTTCGCTCCTCAGTTGGGCAGGAGCAGGGACAGAAATAGCGTCAGGGTTTTTCGAGAGGCGCGTATCGCAAAGGCAGCAGGTACGCGCTTCGGCGCCATTAATGGCGCCGCACTGCAAGCAGGTTTGTATCACCGTCACGTTTTGCGCTGCGGACGGTACCCGAAGCGGAGCCTCGGGGCGGGTACATTCTATAGCTGCAGCTTTGACTGCAAAACGAAATGTCGCGGAGATTGTCTCCAATCGTGCACGGTAGTTACGTGCACAGACGAGTCATTTCCAGTCAGAGCGACGAGCTTTATAAGGAAAAGAACACAAATAGGGAGGCTGAGTTACAATCTGCCGCTTCACAATGCGAACCCAATCCATGCAAGAGCTCGAGTTTGCAAGCATAGAAGCGCTTTCGATGCTTCTGGCGAAGAAGCAAGTCTCGCCAGTAGAACTAACGCGGCTCTATTTGTCGCGCATCGAGCGGCTCAATCCAAAGTTGAATGCGTTTATAACCGTGGCCTCGGAGAGCGCCCTTGCGGAAGCGCGGGCTGCGGAAAAGGAATTGCTCCGAGGACGGCGGAGAGGACCGCTTCACGGAATCCCGATCGCGCTGAAAGATAACATTTATACGCAAAATCTCCTCACGACGATGGGCTCGCTGCTTCTGAGCGATTTTGTGCCATCCGAAGATGCCACCGTGGTTCGGAAGCTGCGTCGTGCAGGCGCTATTGTGCTCGGCAAAACGAACCTGCACGAATTCGCGTATGGGGTGACTTCGGAGAACCCGCACTATGGGGCGGTACGAAATCCCTGGAAGACGGACCGCATTTCGGGGGGGTCGAGCGGAGGATCAGCCGTTGCTGTAGCTGCCGGTTTGTGTGCAGCGGCAATCGGCACCGATACGGGAGGTTCCATTCGCATTCCATCGGGGCTGTGCGGCGTCGTGGGTCTCAAGCCTACGTTTGGACGCGTGAGCGTTCATGGCGTTTTCCCGCTGGCGGCGAGTTTCGATCATGTGGGCGCGATCGCGCGAAGCGCTGTCGATGCCGCGTTGATACTCGAATGCATCGCGGGGCGCGATCCGCTGGATCCCACAAGCCTGGCGCGAACCGAGAAAAGTTTTCGGTCCACCCTAAAGCGGCGGCGTGTGCTTCTGGGGCGTCCCAAAGAACATTTTTGGGTCAACATGGATCCTGAAGTTCGCAGGATCACAGAAACGGCGGTCGGCGATTTCGTCAAAGCCGGCGCTGAGCTGAAAGAGATCTCGCTGCCGACCGTTGTCGCGGGCGTCGAGGCCGCCAACCTGATCGCCGCAGTCGAGGCGACGCAACTGCATGAGCGCGAAGGCTACTTCCCAGCACGCGCGAGCGAATATGGAACGGATGTGCGCGGTCGTTTGGAGCAGGGCGGCAAAGTACGGGCGATCGATTATTTGAACGCGCAGGAGGTAATTAGGCGGGCGCGAAATGAAGCCGAAGCCGTGCTAAAGAGTGTCGACACGATTGTCATTCCTACTTCGCCGATAGGCGCTCCGCCGATGGGATCCGATCCCATTCGAATAGGCGATGCAGACGTGCCGCTACGCGCCGCACTGGTGGACCGGAATCGTTTCGGAAACCTTACCGGACTGCCGGCCATTTCCATGCCTTGCGGAATTACGCGAGATGGCTTGCCTGTCGCCGTGCAATTCATAGGGAGACGTTT
Source organism: uncultured Acidobacteriota bacterium (assembly GCA_963803735.1). Classification (GTDB taxonomy): domain Bacteria; phylum Acidobacteriota; class Terriglobia; order Acidiferrales; family UBA7541; genus Palsa-189. The sequence goes on from CAWDNV010000001.1 coordinate 6,626, forward strand.
TGAGGACGCGCAGCTGATCGTCATGGCGCAACGTTTTGCTGAAAACCAAAGCGACTGGAAGCCCCGGCATCCGCCGGTCGATTGAAAGAACTAGTCGCTGCTCGGATTAACTCGCTACGGAACGTGCAGAGATGGCCGGAACGGCGCGGCGCAGTCGCGACACGACGCTTTCTTTCCCCAGTACTACCATGGTGTCAAACAGCGGCGGAGCTACCGGCTGCCCCACCAACGCAACGCGTGTTGCGTTGATCAGGAGCCCGGCTTTCACGCCGGCTTTTTCGGCCACTTGGCGCAAGGCGTGATCGCAGGCGTCGTGGTTCCAATCCGGCAACGCGGCCAGCTCATCGGTCAGCCGCGCAAGTAAATCCGGCAGGCGCTCATCTTTCCAGAATTTTTCGCGCGCAGCGAGGTCGTAATCGAAGTCGTCCGTGAAAAATGCGCGGGCCCAATGCGAGAAATCCGGGAGAAGGCGGGTCCGAGGCCGCAGCAAGTCCACGGTATGTGCAAACCATTCCTTCTGAGATGAGGCCCACTCGGGGCGCCAAAGACCGGCTTTTTCCAGTTCGGCCTGGACGGCAGGAAGCAGTTCGTCGATCGAAAGCTTCTGCAGATATTGTTGATTGAACCATTCGAGCTTGGCGCGGTCGAAGACGGCGTTGGTACGGCTGACACCACTTAGGGAAAAGCGCTCGATTAGTTCGGCAGTGCGGAACATTTCGGTATCGTCACCGCTGGACCAGCCCAGCAGCGCGAGGAAGTTGCGGAAAGCTTCAGGCAGAAAGCCTTCGTCGCGATACGAGCTTACGCTTGTCGCGCCGTGACGCTTGGAGAGGCGAGTGCGGTCAGGACCCAGAATAAGCGGGACGTGCGCGAAAATCGGCGGCGTGGCGCCGAGGGCCCGGTAAAGCAAAATCTGCTTGGGCGTATTGGAAATGTGATCGGCACCGCGAATTACGTGCGTTATGCGCATATCGATGTCATCGACTACGGCGCCGAGTTGGTACGTTGGTAAGGGAGTTCCGCCAGCGGTCCGGACAGAACGGAGAAGGACGAAATCTTCGATCTCGTCGTTCTGGATTTCGCGCGGGCCGAAGACGGCGTCTTCGAAACGGGTCGTTACACCGAGAGGCACGCGGAAGCGCACGGCCGGATTCTGATCGCCGCTCGCAGGCTTCCCCTCACGGCAGGAACACCGAACGATTCGCCGTATCTCGCTTTTGCCTGCAGCGCTGTCATCCGCTGAATCGCCGCCGGCGTATTTTTCGGGGGGACAATAGCAAAGATAAGCCGCACCGGTCGAAAGCAGTTTCTCTGCGGCCGCCGCATAGCCGGGGAGGCGCTGCGATTGATAGAAGGGGCCCTCGTTCCAATCGAGTCCCAGCCATCGCAGGCCGTCCAGGATACCCTCGACTAATTCAGGGCGATTGCGCTCGACGTCTGTGTCTTCGATGCGGAGGATTAAGGTGCCGCGCTGATTTCGTGCGAAAAGCCAGTTGAAAAGCGCGGTTCGAGCGCCGCCAACGTGAAGATAGCCGGTTGGCGAAGGGGCAAACCGTACGCGGACGGCTTCTCCACGCAAATCTCCGCCGCTTTTAGGGTGTTCTGAATCTTTCACGGTCATCGAGTCGTTTCAATCGCAACAAAAATTTGATGATAGCCGATGAGCGAGCGAAAGGCGAGCCAGCCGGGGAATCGATTAGCGAATGCCGATCGACTTTTGAAGGCGCAACGTCGAGCCTGAAAAGGCTGCGAAAAGTGGTGACCAATCGAGTATAGACAATGTTCCTTATTTAGTACCCCCGTACCGTTGCTCGCTCGTGGAGCGTAGTCTATATTCAAACTCAGACTCGGGTGGGAACGATTGCCGATTTTTCAACGACTCGCGCCGCGTGGGAGAAGGAACCCGCTGGCTGCGACGCCTTTGGATAACCCTTCAAAAATCTGCGTTTCGAAAAAGTTTGAGGAAATCGCCCGGTGACAGAAGGCACTCTCATCCATATTGGCGTCCTCTCCTTCAGTATTCTGGCGGTCCATGCGCTTGCCGCGGGCTTCTTCACCTACCTTCAGAGGATCAAACCGCAACCATATCTTAAGGTTTGGACGATTGGTTGGTACCTGCTCGTACTTCATGATCTGACGCTTGGCCCTACTTACTGGTTGGCAATATCGGGCCGAGGCCCGTCAAATTTGTTGATCTTGTTCGACAGGTCTTTCATCGCGACGAGTGGAGTCGCATTCTTCTGCGCGGCCCGGCTCTATATCAATCGTCGGCCGTGGACGCCAGCCGCGTTTCTAATGGGTGTGTGGATCGGACTGTCAGCGCTTTCTTTGCACTACGAACCACTGAGGATGGGTCCACAGATCGGGACGATCGCCGTGTACCTCGCGGTCGCCTATGTTTTCTGGCAATCGTCACGTCGCCAAGAAAGTCACGGCGATTGGGCTTTGGCGGCGGCGTTTGCAGGCTGGGCTTTGCTACCGGTCTTAAGACTCGCTTTCGGGCCGCTGAACAGACCCTCGGATACAGATTTTATAGTGATTGCCAGTTTCCCTTCCTTGTTGGCTGGCGCTGTGATGGTCATGGTGCTATACGAGGACCAAAAGCGGCGGGTACAACTCAACATTCTCGCGCTCTCGAGTTTGAACCTCACCACGTCGAGCTTCATGAGCGGTGAAATACAGAAGTCATTGGTGGAAGCACTCGAACGGGTCCTGAGCGTGGTGAGCCTGCCTTGCGGACTTTTGAGTTTGCATCGGCACGAAACACAGGAACCGAGCGTCACCGCCTCAGTCGGCATTGATACGGCGTTTTGCAGTGCACTTGGGGAAGAGCATCTCGACAGAGACTTCTTGCAATTAGTCTCGCGGTTGGGAGGGCTGGTTGTCTTCCGCGAGCTTGAGCATGATGCTTCCTGGCGCGCGCTGGAAAATGAGCCGGTATTTGTGCGTTTTCGACATTTAGCGACGACTCACGGCATGCAAACCGTGATCGCCATTAGCCTCCAAACCAAAGAGGAGCCTTTCGGGCTGCTACTGTTGAGCAGCACAGAAAATCGCCACTTCACGCAGGCGGAGCTGCGCCTGCTGCTGACCCTCGGGCACCAGATCGGCATGGCCGTGGAGAACAGCTATTTGATTCAGCAGACGACCCGCCGCTCGGAGGAGTTGCACCTGCTGAACGAGATCGGGCGCGCGCTGAGTTCTACGCTGGACGTGGATGAGCTCTTCAACAAGATTTTTGCGGCTCTGAAACGGATGGTTGACGTCAGCAACTTTTACATTGCAATGTACGACGCTGAGGAGAACCAGATCCGTTTCGAATTGGAAATTGCCGAAGGAATTCGCTTGCCCAAGCGCAGCAGGCCTTTTGGCGATCATCTGACCGAATATATCATCCGTACTCGGCAACCGTTGTTGATCAAACAGAACTTGATGGAAGAAGCCGCCAAGCTGGGCTTGCGGCCGGTTCAGGAGACAGGTTCATTCTGCGGGGTTCCTCTGATTGCCTACGATAAAGCCATTGGCGTGATGGGGCTGAGGGCGCTTCAAGAGAACCTGTATGACGAAGGCCACCTCGAGATGATGCGTGTATTGGCCAGCGAAGCCAGCATCGCCATCGAAAACGCGCGCTTGTTCAGGGAAGAGCAAACAAAATCACGTCATCTGGCGCTACTGAATAACATTTCGCGGAACGCTATCACGACGCTCAATCCCGAGGAAATGTTAGCGAGGGTGGCCGAGCAGCTGGAACGCGGTCTTTCTTTCGACCATGTGGGCATTGGCTTACTCGACTATGCGACTAAGGAAGTCGTGATCCAAGCTGAGGCTGGCCGCCGCCGCGGCGCTCTGGGGCGACGCTTGCCCTTGGGAGAAAGCATCGTCGGCAAAGTAGCTCGAAGCGGACAAATTTGTGTGGAACGCAATCTCGCTGTCTCGGAAATGTCCGGCACGGTGTTGCAAGGATCCACTTCGGTCATCGCCCTGCCCGTGTTTTATGCGGATCAGCTTCATGGCGTTCTTTACGTGGAAACTGCGGAGCCAACAGACTTTTCCGAAGAGGACGTCCGGCTGCTGCATACACTTGCCGATTTGATTTCGGTGGCGCTGCACAACGCCCTGACTCTGCAGAAGGCGCAGGAACAGGCCATCACCGATGGTCTTACGGGAGTTAAAACTCACCGCTTCTTGATGGAAGCGCTTTCGGCCGAATGGAAACGCGCCACGCGGACGAGCCGGCACTTTTCCGTTGTTCTTATTGACTTGGACCGTTTCAAATTCGTAAACGACTTCTATGGCCATCTCGAGGGCGATTTAGTGTTGCACCGCGTAGGCCAGGTCTTGGAACAGAACTGTCGACGATCCGACGTGGTCGCCCGTTACGGCGGCGACGAATTTGTTATTCTCATGCCCGAGACCGACGCTTCGCAAGCGGTGCAGATTTCCGAGAAGCTGCGGCCCGCAATCAGTGAGGATCCGTTACTCCGCGAAAAAACCATCACAGCGAGCTTTGGAATTGCCAGTTTCCCGCTGCACGGTTCGACGCCGCAGGAGTTGATCCAGGTGGCCGACGCGTCCATGTATATCTCGAAGCATGGTGGCGGTAATATCGTGTCGACAGCGGACCATTGTGACGCGGCTGAAAACAAAAAATGGAAGCGCGAAGTGCTGGAAGCTTATCTTGGGGTTACCTTGAAGCGACTTTTCTCCACGGGTCCTGAGGCATTCACCGAGATTCGCGAGCGCCTGCACCAATTTGCCTCGTCGCTTAGCCCATCAGAGCTGGAGCCCCAGAGTGGGGATGGCTATCCCGAGTCGGCTGGGGTGTTTGGCAATCTGCCGCCGGCATTGATCGATACAGTGACTTCGCTGGCGTTGGCCATTGATTCCAAAGATCACTACACGCAAGGGCATTCGCAAAAGGTGGCGGCCTATGCCGCGCTCATGGCCGAGGCATTGGGCCTTAAGGAAGAGCAGATCGGTGAAATTCGGCTGGGAGCGCTGCTTCACGATATAGGCAAAGTCGGCATTCCCGAACAAATTCTCGGGAAACGCGGTCCTTTGAATCCGGATGAGTGGGAAAAGATGAAGGAGCACGTACTTTACGGCGATCGAATGCTTGAACCGCTCCGATCAATCTCCCACATTCGACAAATGGTTTGCCATCATCACGAGATGTTCGACGGCTCGGGCTATCCTAGCGGCCTCGCGGCGGACCAGATACCGATAGGCTCACGGATTATCGCTATTGCCGACGCCTACGACACCATTACCTCGGACCGAATCTATAAGAAGGCGCGGACTCCAGCCGCGGCGTTTCAGGAGTTAGAACGTTGTGCCGGTTCGCAATTTGATCCTGAACTGGTTCGTGTCTTCATTGAGGCTGTTCAGCACCTGCCGCAACGGACTCTGGAACATGGCGATATTCCCGCCGAACGCAGCGCTCGTTAATCCAAAAATTCGCCTAATGTGTGCAGGTTTGCTTGTCACCGAGTGGACGATTGCGTAGAATCGCGCTCTTTGTAAGTCGCGAAACCGTTGTGATCTGAATTTCAGAGGGATGGCTGATGGGCAAACGCCTTGCTGCGAAAATCACAGGGGTAGCGGGGTATGTGCCGCCGAAAGTGCTCACGAATGCGGACCTGGGACGTATGGTGGATACGACCGACGAATGGATTCAGCAGCGCGTGGGCATACGCGAGCGGCACATCGTGAACAATGGTATGGCCACGTCGCATCTCGCCACGGCCGCGGCTCAACAAGTTCTGGAAAAGACCCACACCAAGGCTGAAGAAGTTGACCTAATCATCGTGGCGACGGTTACGCCAGATATGTTCTTTCCGGCCACGGCGTGCCTGGTTCAGACCCGCATCGGAGCTACCCGCGCCTGGGGTTTTGATCTTTCCGGAGCATGTTCGGGATTCGTCTATGCGCTGACCATTGGGGCCCAATTCGTGGGGGCCGGCACTCACAAGAAGGCGCTGGTCATCGGCAGCGACGTAATGAGCTCCATCATTGATTACAAGGACCGCAATACCTGCGTCCTTTTCGGCGATGGCGCCGGCGCGGTGCTACTGGAACCTTCCACCTCGGACGGTGAGGGCATTCTCGATTTTGATAACGAGATTGATGGTTCGGGCGGCGAATACCTCTATATGCCCGCTGGCGGTTCAAGGCACCCGGCATCGCACGAGACAATCGATCAAAAGATGCATTATGTGCACCAGGACGGAAAGCAGGTTTTCAAATACGCCGTCCGGCGAATGTCCGAGATTGCGTGTGAGCTTCTGCAGAGGAATGGATACTCCCATAAAGATTTGGCGCTGGTTGTCCCCCATCAGGCAAATCTACGCATCATTCGCGCCATGCAGGAGCGGCTTGGCCTGGACGATTCCAAGGTAATGATAAACATCGATCGATTTGCGAACACCACGGGAGGCACAATTCCTCTGGGCCTTTGCGATGCCGTGGGGCAAGGCCGGCTGAAAAAAGGCGACTTGGTACTGCTGGTGGCAGTCGGGGCGGGCTACACGACCGGCGGCGTTTTGATGCGATGGGCTTATTAGCGGCTTCTTATGTCATTCCTGGCGATGTTGAGCGCAAGTAATCTGCTACTTGGTGCCGGGCGTAACACCGCTTGTGCCTGGCGGCGCGGTGCTTTGGCCACAGAAGTATTGTCGAATCTCGATGCGCCATGCCGTCCCTGAAAAATTGGGGACGAACCGCTGCTTCCACATATAAGCAGGATCGCGCGTCAAATAACGGGTGATCCGGTCACCACATTCTGCGCTAAGTTTCTCACCCACACGATTCATCTCAGTTAATTCCTCGGGCGGCGAAGAACCGCGAATCCAAAGCACGGTGGCCGGCTTCGGGCTTCCGGCTTCTTCCCACTGCCGCGGATCCCACACCGAAGGATATTGGACTTGCCGAGGCAATGAACCCCTGAAGCGCCAGGACGAATTGGATTGCGGTGCCTTGAGCGCGTAGGTGAGATAAAAAAAGAACGAGTTGTCGTTGCCGATCACTCCGGAGCCGTTACGAAGGGCATCCGAGGCATCCTGGGCAACAGTGTTCCATGGCTCGAAGAATCGGGAGTCGGCGTAATATCGGCGATTCAGGATTCCGAACCAGCCAATCGCCGCGACCGCGGCGAGTGCAATGGCCATGGGAATGCGCCATTGCCATTTCTCTATGGTCCCGAGCGCAATTGCCATCGGCAACAAAAACCATGGGCCCAACAGAAGCAATCGCTCGGTTCGCACGATTCCGGTGAACGCCATGAGGACAAACAGTAAGAGGGAAAAGATCAGAAACCGCCGGGACAGGCCGGGGATGCCGGCGAATATAAAGATCAAGAGGGCGACGACGCCGATGGCCGCGGGAATGCTAAGCCTCCAGAACCATGGCGCAACTGACGGGCTCACGAATAGAACATAGAAATTGTAAGCCGCGTTCATAAAGACAAACCGAGCGGAACCAGGCAGGACGAGGTGCGAATGTATTTCGCGCAGGAACACCGGCCAGCGCGGCGCGAAGCCTAAAACTAGCACGGCAGCGGTCGCCAGGATTGCCTTGATCTTTCCTTCCTTGGTCAGCCGTTCTCTTTCCTGAGCATCGCCTTCTGAAGTTCGTTCTGAAGTTCGCCGCCAATAATCGATCCCGAGCAAGATGATTAACGCCCAAGCGAAGTCATTGGTATATAGCAAAGTCAAAGATAAGAAGCTGAAGACGAGCCAATCCGAGTTGCGGCGGGAACGAGCGCAGCGAAAGTATTGCCAGGTGACCGCTGCGATCAGCAGAAATCCGAACGAATAGGGTCCGGCGAGGCGTCCGGCGTGAAATCCAAACGGCCACAGCGCGCCTAACCACACCACCGCGTTCCCACTCTCTTCGCCACTTAATTGGCGCGCCGCGCGGGAGAGGAACCATAAGCCAAGCACAAAGCAAACAATGGCGGGAGCGCGCAACCAGTCGAAAGCACCGCGGCTGATCCATAGCCATACATGCAACAGGAGTTCGTATAGCGGAGGATGGGCGTTTCCGACGGTGGATCGCGCTGCGGAGAGGATGGTTGTGACGTTCTGTGCCGCTGCGCTGAGAGCAGATGCTTCGTCGTTGGTCAGCGTGAGCCAGCGGTTCGTGTAGGCCAGCGCAGAGCCGAGCATAAGGAGCGGAGCGGCATCGCGAAGGAGTGGCGTAATGGATCGCTGCGGCTTGGCAGACCGCGTTTGCGCCGGATCAGGGTGGGTAGGCATTCGGCCAGGAGCAGTGGAGGATTTCCCCGGGCAAATGCTATCCGCGTATCGCTTTCAGGTCAAACCTGGCACGGAAGGCAATCCGTTTTCGTGCGAGAATCCAGCTGCGAGTCTTGCGAGGCCGCGAACTCTTGTGGCGCGGCGAAGCTGGAGTTTACCAGAGCAGCTTCAGCCCGAATTGAATCTGCCGCGAACTTGTGAAGGTGTTGGTAATGGCTCCGGGCGAGGCAATTGGTAATCGGAGCGATGGAGGGGTTTAAAGATCAGCGGGAGAACCGGGTAGGCGCTCAGCCTGCCGGCGCGTGGTTGAAAGGCGCCGGCAAGCTGGAGCAGAGCAGAGTGGCTTATTTTGGCGGGATTAGCTGAGGGAGTGAGCTGGGATCGTATGATCAGTTGAGTTCGGCGTTTTACGTGGTGGGTAAACCGCCGTGACCACACGCAGTGAATCCAAATCGCAATCGCTAAGCCGAATTTGGCAGCGAGTTTGTCTCGAACCGGCGTCCCGTGTCGGACTCAACCGGAAGCACAATTTCTATGCGCTTCGTGGCCCGTTCGATGGCGGTCGAAAGAGTCATTTTGAAATCATCGGAGAAAACGGTCGTATCCTGAAAGGAATGCTTGCCGGGTCCCACTCTAAAAACCGAGGGGGCCGCGCCGTTTTCATGTGGGGGCGTGATTTGCAATGAATGTTGCCAAACAATGCGGCTATTCCCGCGGTGGCGGGACCAGGAAAAGCGCAAATGGCCATCGGAGTCGGGGCGCAGCGGTCGCATCCATCTTGAGGGCACCATTCCAGAGGCAGGTACCTTCAGGCGAACACCGTCAATCCCGATGGGCTGCAGATTCTCTTTCAATACCTGGCAGATGGATCTGAAATCAGCGCATCGTTCAAGCGAAAGCGATGCCTGGCGGATGCATTCTTGCGCACGCGCTATTTGACGGCGCCGCAAATACGGACGCAGTCCGAGCCAGCCTCCGGAGAACTCCGCATAGCGCAGCTGTTGTACGCCCAGACCAGCGCCGAGGATGGTTGCTATCAGCACAGGAACGAGCATTTTCTCTTCGCGTATCAAGAGGATGCCGGCCAGGACGAAAGCTGCCGTAGCGCCATACAAGATAAGCACCGCATGCTGCTGCGTCATACCCCGTTTGAGGAGCTTGTGGTGCACGTGATCCGCGTCAGGCCGGAAGAGAGGCTGATGCCTGAGAAAGCGGCGGGCTATCGCCAGCGTGACGTCGAGGATTGGCAATCCGAAACAAAGAATCGGGACTGCCACGCCCATGACGGACGGTCGTCCGGTCCAGCCGTTCAGCGAAAGCGCTCCCAGAGTAAAACCGATAAACAGGCTCCCGGAATCGCCCATGAAGATGCTTGCGGGATGAAAGTTGAAGGGCACGAATCCTAGGAGCGTTCCAAAAAGTGCGCAGGAGAGCATGGTCGCAAGATCGTTGTGCCGCACCAATGAAGTCGCGATCACAACAATGGACGAAAGCAGGGCAGTACCCACGGCCAGCCCATCGAGGCCGTCGATCAGGTTAAAGGCATTCGTGATCAGCAGAATCCATCCGACCGTGATCCCAAATCCCACGGGTTGTCCGATCGGAACGCCAGCGATCGAAAGATTCACGTCATGAAGTCCGAAGCCAACGAAATAGAGGAACGAGGAGGCTAATATTTCGAAGATTAGTTTCGATTTCGGCGATAAGGATTTCAAATCGTCACACACGCCCATCGTGAAAATGGCGCTGGTGGCGATCAGGAATCCGATCATCGTGCGGGGCGCGAAAATGTCGTCTCCCCATTTCGGTATGGCACCGAAGGCGATGACGGTTATCAAGAAAGATGCATAGATGCCGACCCCGCCAATTCGGGGCAATGGTTTGGTATGCAAGTGCCGGTCAGAAGCTGGGGGAACGAGCAAGCCGCGGGCGACCGCTGCTTTCTGTACCCAGAACGTCATGACCATGGATATGGCCAAAGAAACAATAAAGCTCCATACGAAGAGAATCACAGCTAGGCCTTCTCCCTGTTTTCCGAATCTTTCGCGGGAAAACTGAGTGTTATTTCACATTTAAATCAGACTGATAGGCAGCTAATCACACGCCGTTCCGCGCGATTGCTCACTCGAGCTGGGAGTTGGACTGGGATTTGAGGAATCGGATTCGAATTTCGTGGGCTGTCGCTCAGCAGCAGAGAAACACTCCTTGAGTCTCGGCCGGTCGACTTTTCCATTGGCATTCTTAGGAAGCGCTGGATATTGCATCCAGCGGACCGGCAACATATAGCCGGGCACGAGGCTCTCCAGATGTCTGCGTAGTAAAGCTTGTGTGACGTTCGCCCCGTTCCGCGGCACGTAGGCGCAACAAATCATCCATCCGCCAAAGTTTTCGGCCTGGATGGCTACGATTGCGCACTCTTGCAGTGCCTCGCAGGAATTCAGCGCCGTCTCTATTTCACCCAACTCGATGCGATAACCGCGAGATTTGATTTGAGTATCGGCGCGCCCGACGAAATAAACGCAGCCGGATTCGTCTTGCCAGGCCAAATCGCCCGTACGATACAGCCGCTTGTTTTTGTCCGGGCTTCCTGAACCCTCAAGCGCGCTCGAACTGCGCGGATCCGTCAGGAAGGCGGCGACTGTTTTCTCTGGGTCGCGCCAATAGCCAGGGCTCAAGCCTGCGCCTCCGATGAAGAGATTTCCGGTCTCGCCCGGCGGCACCGGTTCCAAATCGTCGTTCAAAACAAGCAGTTCTTCGCCTTCGCAGGCGCGGCCGATGGGAATCTGTTCCTGCGGGTTTTGTGGGCACGCCTGAACGTCGTAATAGCTACTCGCAATGGTCGCTTCCGTAGGGCCGTAAAGATTTGTAAACCGGACATGGGGAAGATGCTTCATCCAGTAAACCAGCGCGGGGGTGGGCAAAACTTCTCCACACCACAGAACACGCCGCAACGATGGAAAATCACCCTGACGCAGGGCATTGAATTTCGCAACGTAGTTGAGTACCGAAGGCACGGAGAACCATTGCGTTAGCTGGGAATTGCGGATGAATTCCACCAGCTTTGGCGGCAGCAAGGCTACGCTTGGCGGCACCAGGTGGAGCTCGGCGCCGGCCGCAAACGTCCCGAAGATATCGAACGTGGAAAGATCGAAATGAAAAGGCGTGTGCCCGGAAAAGCGATCGGCATAGTCGATACCAAAGTGTTCCAGTGCCCAGGTAACAAACGCAATCACGTTGGAATGCGTGATTACGACGCCTTTGGGGGCCCCAGTCGAGCCGGACGTGAAAAGAATGTGCGCGGGATCGCTGGAGTCGCATTCCTGAGGATGCGCACTCGCATGCGCATGTTGCAAATCAGCGCGATAGAACGCCGGTTGGAAACTGCTCGCTTGTGGCTTTTCGGAATCCAGCCACCCGACGGAAATACGTCCACGAAACCTTTCGTCCGCCAGCAATTCGTCGAGAAGGGGGACCACTGGTCCGGCGGCTAATATCCAGCGCGGCTCGCAGGATTCGAAGATGCGGGCGATGCGCGCCGCGGGACTAGCCGAATCGATAGGGACATGCATACAACCGGCCTTTAATGCTCCAATCATGCCCAGAATGGCTTCTGGAGATTTCGGCATCAAAAGGCAGACCCGGTCGCCCTTCTGGCAGCCTCCCTCACGCAGCAGATGAGCGAGCTGATTGCCTTGCTGGTCCAGTTCCGCGTACGTGAGACTCTCGTTTCCGAAGACGATGCAGCGCGCATCAGGACGAGATTCAGCCTTTCGGGTTATCCAATTTTGTAGCAGTTGCTTCATAAAGCTACCGCGCGCGAGGCATGATCAAAGGCGGCACGAACGTGATTCAGTTCCTCGCGGGCCGGCGGAATGTCCAAAATGAAAGTGTGATAGCCGCTGCGGATGTAACGAGAGAGTTCGTCGGCGACCTCCTCATAGTTGCCAACGAGGTAAGGGCAAAACGTCTGGTAATTTTCGAAAGGCCACATCCAGTAGACGCCCTGCAGGTCGCCATTTGCCTGCGCCATTTCGGACAGCTGCTTGTGCCAGACGGAATCGGATAGGCGCATCGCGAGTTGGTGAGCGAGTTGCCCTTTGCGGTCTCCCGGAAATCGTTCGATGGCGACGCTCCAGGCTTCTGCGCTCGTCGGCCTTGCGATGATGCCCACGCGAATTCCCGCCTTATCCGAATTCCGTGGCCCGGATTCATACTCCTTGGCAGGCTTCGGATATTGCACGGGCGTTGCGCCGATGGCCTTCGCGGCGGCGAGGCCGGCTTCCGAGGAGCCGGAGATCAGCAATCCGGGAAATAGTTCCGGGTCCAGCGGAGGCGTCATGCGGAGCCCCTGTACCGTGTAATACTTGCCCGTGAACGTGACAGGATCGGGACTCGACAAAAGCATCCGGATAATCGTGGTGTATTCGATCAGTCGGGTGTAGCGCTCGTCGTGCGGCGTATTGTCATTCAAGGCGATTAAGTCGTTTTTGAAACCGCCCGCAACAAGGTTTAGATAGATCCGCCGCTGATAAAGATGCCCGAACGTCGAGACCATCTTTGCTACCGTGTAGGGATGCATATAAACGGGCTGCACAGCGACTAGAGGACAGAGTTTCTTGGTGTTCTGAATGATGATCTGCGAAACGAGCCAGGCATCAACCAGGGAGTTATCCGTGTAGACCAAAATCGCCGTACATCCGGCCTCTTCGCTCCAGCGGGCTACGTCGATGATCTGCTGGACATACGTTTCGCGCGGACGATCCTTGGATTGCGGCGTGGTGGAGAATATTTCGATTTGCACGTCATCGCTCGCGGCCATTCCGTTTCTCCTCTGTCTTCAGATACTTGAACAATCGCGTTAGCCTCGGCAAATGCTCGCAACTACCCAGATCGACAGGTACGGGAACTCCCTGATCTTTTCAGGTGATCTCGCTATGTTAGACTGCGCGGCCTGCTCTAAGGGACAACCAATCATGAACAAATCTATGCTGCGAAGCTTTTTGGTGTTCGCTGGATTGTCGGCGGTTCTGGCTCTCCAGACATCTGTTTCGCATGCGCAGTCCGGGCCGACAGTTTGGGTTGTGCCCGCACTCACGCGCGTCGCAGGCGATGAAGCTCCCGGGAATCGGCGAGAAATCGAGCTATGGGCTGCCCGCGGCGAATATGAATCTTTCCAGGTGGTTGTGCACGCTCCGGCGGGCGGGCTCAAGAACGTAAACGTTGCGATTTCCGATTTGGAGGGCGAACGCGGCCGCATTACTAAAGCCAGTCTCGCGCTTTATCGTGAGCATTATGTCCACATCACCCGCGGCAGCCCCGATCGCGGCGGCACGAACCGGCCGCTCGGCCCCGGTTCGTATCCCGATGCGCTGATTCCATTCGCCGCAAAAGGCGGGACGCTAAGAGCAGCGCCCTTTGATGTGGCGCAATCCAGTAATCAGCCGATCTGGATCGATATCTTTGTCGAACACGAAACACGGCCGGGCAAGTACAGCGGAACGGTCACTGTCACTTCGGATCAGGGGAAAGCCACAGCGTCGCTCATTCTCAATGTGTGGAACTTTGAGCTGCCCCGCAGTCCATCGCTTCTGTCCGCGTTCAATATTGACAACGATACGAACAGCAATCCGCGCATTTTCTACGGCGATGAAAAGCAGAATCAGGAACTGCTGCTCCGCCACAAGATCATGCCTGTATCAGTCGATCCCCGGTACGAGGCGCAGTTCATGGAGCAACATGGTCTGAAGATTGCGCGTCTCGAATACTTTCAGCATGCCACCTACGGCAATTGCAAACAGCCGCCCCCGCCTTCGGTAACTGATCTTTTGTCGCTCAAGGCCAAGCATCAGCCCGACCTGACTCTTTACCTGCATCTCGGCGACGAAGTTTCCGACTGTCCGAATATCTTCCCAATCCTGAAGCAGTGGGCGCGAAACGCCCGGCAGGCTGGTTTGATTACGCTTTTGACAGCGATCCCGCTGCCCCAACTTCTTGACGACAGCTCAGGCACCGGCCATTCTGTTGCGGATATTTGGGTTCTGCTTCCAAGGCAGATTGTTTCGAATGCCGCTGATGTTGCCGCCGCACTGAAAAAAGGCGACCGCGTTTGGTCCTATACGGCTATTGTTCAGGATAATTTCTCGCCCAAATGGGAGATCGATTTTCGGCCGATCAATTACCGCATTTACGGTTTCCTGAACCAGAGCGCTGGCGCGACTGGTTTACTGTACTGGTCTGTGAACTCGTGGGCCGTCGGTCCCACAAAGGATCCGTGGAACAACCTCACTTATATCGAAAACGGCAAGCCTGAACCTCCGGGAGAAGGCTGGCTCGTTTATCCTGGTGCCGAAGTGGGCAGCGAAGCCTTTGTCCCTTCAATCAGGCTGAAATGGATTCGTAAGAGCGTGGAAGATTTTGAATACGTCGAAATCCTGAAAAAGCTTCATCGAGGCGATTGGGCGCTCGCTCTGGTCAAAACTGTGGCTGGGGACTGGGCTCACTGGTCGCAAGATCCCGAGGCTGTCGAATCAGTTCGCCATCAGTTGGGAGTGGAGATCGATCGGATCTCCTCAGGCTCAAAAGCTCCTACCGGCGCGGCTTCGGAGAAGCAGCGTTAGCATTCATGCGCCCTCAAACGCTCAGCATGCAACTGTATCCTTGCCGCTGACATGCGTTCGGGATTGATGGCCATGAGCGAGGCGGATCCCGCCGCAGTCAAGAAATACTTGCTCACTCGCGAAATTCTGCCCGAGATCGTCGATTGGAAATATTTCGATCCGTCTTTCAATCGTAACCAAGAACGGGGCGTGGTGTTGGTGAGAGACAATCAAGTCGCGGGCTTTCTGGGCCTGATTCCGTTTCGTCTCGAGAAAGACCAAGTTCGTGCCGATTGCGCCTGGTCTTGCGACTGGTCCGTCGCCCCTGGGCAGGGCGGGATGGGACTTATGCTGGTGAAGCGAGCGCGCGAACTCTACGACGGCATCTTCAACTTAGGCGGCAATGAGAATACGCGGCGCCTCTTTCCTCGTCTGGCCGATTGCACAGTTCCAAACGCGGGCGTCAGGTTCGTCTTGCCGCTGCGGCTGGGCAGCATATTTGCGCGCTTACCGAAGGGAAGGCTTCGAGACCTGCTGAACCAGCAGCAAACTCTGCAGCAGATCCCGCTGCGTTGGGTTCGCGCTCTGAACAGAACTGCAATTACGATCGATTCAGGCTTTTCACCTCACGTGAGTTCGCTCATCGACGCGGCTCGTCAGGGGGATTGGCGCGCCTTATATGATTCCGAATTTCTTCAGTGGCAGTTTGGGCGATGTCCCGCCATCACGTGCTGGAGTTGCTGGATATCATCGGAGTCGCCGCTGCGAACGGCAGCGCTAATTTGGAGATCGCGATCTTCGACACAATTCTGGCGCTTTGTTATCTGTGGCGAGACGCATGATGTGGAGAAGATGAAGAGGCTTGTCGGCGCGATCGTCTCGTTCGTCTACAGCCAGGGATGTGTCGCGCTATTTGCAATCGCCTCGCACAAAGAAAGTGATTCCGTCACATTGCTTCGAAGGCAGGGATTTCTTCGATACGCCAATCTTCCTTTCTACGCCATGCGAGGACGTTGCGCCGAATTGCCGACAGATGAGTTTTCTGCGCTAAGTTTTCTCGACGCCGACCTTGCGTATCGTTTCGAGCACGATGACGCTTCGTCGGAATCCTAGGACTTCGCCTCGCTCACACTTCTACCGCCGGACGGTCGCGGTTGTCGGCGCCCAGATCGTCGACGCCTGCCGTGCAGGAGCAGGTATGTTGGCCAGGGCTGCCATTAAGTGCCTGTCCAGTTCGTCTTTGCACAAGGGTGTGCCGCAGAGCTTCAGGAATTGCAGGTTGGAATATCGAGCGTCCCGGTAATCGGTGATGAATCTGCTTTCAAAGGCACGCTTGATTTCGCGGATGCCGTCCTCGAGAGTCCATTGGCATTCGAAACCAATCTGATTGTGAATCTTTTCGAAAGAAACCCGATAATTTCTGCGATCTGAATTTTCAACGTACTCCACACGCGTAGCAGGGAACTCCCCTAACACCTTCTCAGCGAGGTGTCCCAGCGTGAAATTCATACGTGAGTCGCCGAGATTGTAGGTCTCGCCGCTGACCACATCGATCGGGGCCGAGAGCACCTGGCAAATGCCATTGGCGACGTCCTGTACGTGAATGAATGGACGCCATTGCGTTCCGTTGAAAATGGTGATCATGCCTTCCGCATGGGCTTTCGCCGTAAGAAGGTTCACGATCAAATCAAATCTGGTGCGGTAAGAAAGACCAAAAACCGTAGCCAGCCGCAGGATGACAGGGTGGAAATCCGGAGAGCGTGCTTCAAGGAGTGCTTCTTCGGAATCCACTTTCGTCTCTGCGTATAGCGAGATCGGTAACACATTCGAATACTCATCCATGAGCAAGTCGGTGGCGCCGTAGACGCTGCAACTCGAGGAAAAAACAAGGCGGCAGTTGCCGTTCCCCTTGGCCACCTCGATGAGCATTCGAGTCGCAGCATAGTTGATTTCGCGGGACGTCTGGCGGTCCACTTCGCAGGCGGGATCACCCACAATTGCCGCCAGGTGAACAATTGAATCCGTATCTTTGACTGCAGCGACCAAATCCTGCAGTTTTCGGCAGTCGCCCACACGCACTTCGAGGTTGGGGTGCCCGATAACATCATGCAGCGAATAATCGCCATAAATCAGGCTGTCCATTACGCGGACTTTCCGGCCCTCTGCGAGTAGTTTTCGTACGAGGCAGGAGCCAATATAGCCCGCGCCGCCTACAATCAACACAGTTCCATCGTGTTTTGGACGTCTCACTATATCGCTCGCTTTTCTTACAGATTTTCGCTGCAATATGCCTTTGACCATCCGGGGTAGCGACAACGAAAGAATCACCAGACCGCAGAAGAGTGGGATGTAACCCTGCGGCATTTGCTGCCGTCGGTTCAGGGCAAAACTAACGATCGAGAAAAGTAAGAGGCTAATTGCAATTCCGCGGAAGAGCGTTGTGCCTTTCGGAACCCCGTCAGTCGAGTTGGTATACAGTCCGCTTAGCAGAAAAACTGCAGGAAACAGAAGCGAGAGCAGGAGGAACACCGAAATATAATAGTGAACGGCGTCCTCCGGCCGAAGTAGCATTCGCGTCGAGATCAGACCAGGATGCAAAACGCTGATGGCCAGAGCGGCGATCATGCACAGATGAATGCGTGTAAGGTCTGAAAGCACACGCATAGCGATGTGGGAGAGCTTGAAATCAGCTTGCATTCGTAAATAACCTTCTTCTTCCGTTATCCGGAAAACGTGCCCTCACGTGCAGATCGATCGAAGATGACGGAGGCAAACGCCTTTGAGCGAGATTTTAAATCGAAGCTGGAGAAGTCATCCGATAGCGTTTTACTCTTCCATAGGGCTTGAGCTCTTTCGGGACCCAGTCCTCGTTAATTAGCTTAACCGCGGTGTGGAAGAGAATTCTTAAATCCACAAAGAATGAATGGTCCCTTACGTAGAGAAGCTGAAGGGCGAGCTTCGTCGGACGGATCAGCTCCTCATAGGTTCTCTCGGGGTCGCGACTTCCTTCGAGCACAGCCGCTTCGTTTGAGTTCCAAATCGATGCCCAATCCGTGATTCCGGGGCGAACCGTAAGAATGGCCTTTTCTTCAGGAGAATAGAGGTTCACATATTTTTGGACTTCCGGTCGCGGACCTACCAGACTCATGTCGCCCAACAACACGTTAAAGAACTGTGGCAGCTCGTCGAGCTTATATCGTCTGAGGAATTTGCCAAAGCGAGTGATGCGTGGATCGTCGGCCGCTGTTGCGGAACCGCCAAGCGCTTCGGCATCCACTACCATGGTCCTGAATTTCAGCATGGGAAAAAGCTTTCCGTTCAAGCCTACTCGAGTCCCGCGGTAGTACACCGGTCCGCATGAGGATAATTTGACCATCACGGCGGCCAATGCCAATAATGGCGCGACGATAACAAGCGCAATCGTCGCAACGATTACGTCAAAGCTCCTCTTAATCCAGTTTCCTTGAGATTCCATCCAGTTCCTCGGGATCAGGATCTACCCTGCGATCGCAACTGAGCCGGGAATGCAGAGCCCGGAACGCCGCGGAGCTTTTGCTGTGCCCCGGTTGGTGCCTGACTCGGAGCGCGCGGCCCAACAGAAACGGCTCGCAAAAGATCGCGATAGACGGCCATGAATTGGGAAATGACCAATTCCTGCGAGAATTCCTGGACTGCTATCTGCCGGTTGTTAGCGCCCATGCTAATTCTTGCTTCCGGATTCTCGATCAGAAAACGCAAAGCACTGGCCAAAGATGAGGTATCCCTGGAGGGCACGATTATGCCGTTCACGCCCGGCCGAACGAGTTCCCGGCAGCCTGGCGCGTCAGTCGTTACAATCGGCCGCCCAGCCGCCGCCGCTTCGATCAAAATGCGAGGAATCCCTTCTCGATACGAGGGCAGGCACACAATATGCGACCTTGCGAGCACGCCCGGCATGTCCTTCGAATCCTGCAATCCCCACCATTCGATCTCTCCGGATTCTTGCCAAACATCCAATTGTTCGTAGGGGATCGCGGCCGGATTATCGAGATCGGGTGCTCCGGCTAAGGCGAATCGGGCTTGTACGCCTTGGCTTTTCAAGACTCGCGCGGCTTCGACGAATTGCGCTATGCCTTTGTCCCAAAGCATGCGCGAAGCCAGAATCACGATGGGCACTCCCTCCGGCTCGGGCGAAGGACGATAGACTGAAAGATCTACCCCAGAGCCCTTGATCACAGCAGCTTGTTCTCCGGTGAGAATTCCCGTGCGAATGAATACCGCCCGATCGTCCGGATTCTGAAAGACGACCCGAAGATTGGGGTGACGGAATGCGCGCCGGCACCCCATCTCTACCCATTTACGCACGGAGCTCGTTTTTTCCGATCTTTCGGTGAAGAGAAATCCCAGACCAGTAAGCGTATTCACCACCGCCGGAACACCCGCCAACTTTGCGGCTAGGCTTCCGTACAATACGGGCTTGAGCCGCAAGTGGTGAACGAGACTCGGACGCAGGCTCCGATACAGGCGCAGCAAGGCCAGGACCGTTGCCGGCTCTTTCCACATGCTGGTGCCCTTGCGCGTCATGGGAATGGGATGAAATGTAAACGCTTTATTCACGGGATCAGCGTTGGCGCGGCCGCGCGGGGCGGCCACGTGAATTTCCAAGCCAAGATCGCGTGCGGCCTGCACCAATTGCATACGATCTCGCTGAAACGATTCGAAGCTATTGTCCACGAATATAATTCGCGGCTGGGGTTTCATGCTTGCGGCCTCCGCACCGTCAAGGGCAAAGTTGAGTGATCTATTGAAGAAGGTGAATTCACTTGTTTATTTCGAGCGGGAGCAGTTGCTATACGCTTCGCAGGTATCGACGTTACCTCGTCTAACTCGTTACAGAGGCTTCGGGTTTAGCCAGAGAGATTTTCTGCTGGCCGCAGATTCGGTTTCCAACATTTCGATACAAAGCCTGATATCGCTGCGCGAACTGCGTCACGCTGAAATGTGTGACGACTCGCTCCCGAGCCGCAGTACCCAACATGTGCCGTGTTTCTGCGCCTGCGTCGATCAATTCGCGCCAAGCCGATGCCATCAAGGCTGAGTCCCGCGCCGGCACGATTCTGCCGGTGTCGCCAACGATGGCAGGAGAATCACCCACATCCGTTACTACGCAGGGAATGCCGCAGGCCATGGCTTCGCCGACCGCCAGCGGAAAAGCTTCGCTCAAAGAGGAATTCGCGGCGATATCCAGTGCGGCGTAAAAGGCCGCCATGTCGCGCTGCAGCCCTATAAGGTGACAGTGACCTTGCAAGCCATCAGCAACCTCCGCAGCTAGTTTGGTGTTGTCGGGCTCCAAGCCCTCGCCGCAGAGAACGAAGTGGACCTCCGGAAGCTCGGCACGGAGCAGACGGGCAGCCGCGAAGAAATTCTTATGATCTTTATGGCGATGCAGTCGCCCCGCCATGCCTATCAGCAAAGAGTCCGGCGGTATGCCCAGTCGAGAGCGTAAGGCTTCCCGCGCCTCTGGGTTCGGCCGAAAGATTTCGCTGTCAATGCCGTTATGAATTACCTCCATCTTTTCGGCGTCATACCCCAATTGGATATGGGCTAACTCAGAGGAGTTGGCACAGCAAATGATGCGAGCAGGCAATTGTTTGGAGAACCACGCGCACGCGCGCACCGTCCAGACGGTAAAGCGCTTCGTATCGCTGGAATCGATTTTGGAGTGATGAATTCCCCAAATTACTGGAATTCCTCCGGCAGCCTGCGCTGCCAGTCCCCCGAGCAGATTGGAGTGATACATCCAGGTATGCACGATATGCGGACGCGAACGCCGAAGTATCTTGGCAATGCGGCGAATAGCCAGGGGGTTTGGAACGCTCCGCATCATGCTCAAGGCGCGAACGGGAACGCCTAGAGATTCGATTTTCGGGGCAGTTGCACCTCGGTCAGTGAGCGATATAACTTCGCTCTGATACTCGTCTCGATCCAAGGCAGCCAGCAAATGATAGAGGGCGGTCTCTGCGCCGGCCGCAGCGAGACCCGTGATGATGTGTGTGATTTTCATGCGGGCACCGATTCCTTGTGAGCTGTAGGCCGAAGGGTATTTTCGTGTTCGACCGTAGGGGGCCGAAATCCTTCGCGCACCATGCGCGCGACGGCGTCCATGGAAAGGGAACGCATGCCGTAATGCTCCCGGGCAAATGCGAACTCTTGAAGAATTCTTTCCAGAACCCCGAGGTTCTGTTCCAAGTTGACGCCAAAATTATGCGGATGAAACCAGATATGAAAGATGGCGTCTTCCAGCGCCGCCAGTCGGACTTGATCTGTCATTCGCTTCAGTCGCTTTTCCTCCAGCCCCTTCAAGCCTGGCCGGTAAGGCCATAGGAAACGGCTGGCGCGGACATTGCATAATCCGCTTGGCTCGAGAATTTCGTTCCAACGGGCAATCCGGTTCCCGGATATATCGATATACGTATCCGCCACGCGTGCCACGCGCAAACCAAGCGTCCTCTCCCGACGCGTAATTCCGCGATGCATCCACCCCTGCTCGGAGCCTCGGTAGCAGGTAATTCCTGCTTCGAGGACAGCCTGCGTGTAGTCCGGATTTACCTGATTGCGGGGAAAAATGATCGAGCGAAATTGAATTCCTCGCTCCGCCGCGATGGCTATAGCACTGTTGAGATCGGCCCTGAAACTTTCGACTGTTTGCCCAGGTTCCCGGCAGTAATGATGCGAAAAGGTATGCGTGGCGATTTCTTGTTGCGGGCAGCGCTGTATTTGGTCGATGAGGCTCGGAGCGAAATGCAGCGGATCGTCGTCTTCGCCGTTTCCGATCGGCTCCGCATATGCGTCTAGAGACTGATCGTGATAGCGGGGACGCAGTGCAGGTTCGAATTTGCGCCGTTCTTCTCTTGACCTGGCAAAAAGGAACCCGACGATCGCCCAAGTGGCGGAAATGGCATAGCGTTCGAACAGTTCGAGCAGGCGAGGGATAGCTTTCCGGGCGCCAAGCAGGTTCGTGGCGGTAGGGGCCATTGAGTGGCTCATGGTCGCGAACGCCCCAGTGGAGCTCAAAATCGAGAGAAATTACGAAGGCTCCATAGCCCGGGCCTGCCGACCTCGAGTTAGCTGAAAATTCCATCTGGATTGTCGTTCGTCCTTGGGAGATTCGTTCGAAAACTGTGAGTAATTAGTATTCGTCGTCTATGCCAATCGGTTGGGAGGCTACAGCGCGCAACTCCGGCAGTTCGGTCCGTGTGCGCCGCAAGTTTTCGCGTAGTGGCCGGCCAATACGCAGTCCAAAATCCAGCAGCCTGTTGGCGCCGAGGTCCAGCCAATTGCGGCGGCGCCCACGATAGGATTTCACCACGTCAGACACAGCGGTGAAGTGGCGACGGTATTTGCGCAGATCCTGCCGGAACCGATCCGTTTCGGCGTCTGTCCAGGGATTGAAATGACAGCAAATAGTCCACACACCGAAGGGCAGCTTGCGGAATTTGCCAAACTGTTGCGGAATCCAGGTGACGCCCTCCGCATCCTTGTAGGGATAGATAGCATATCCGTCGCTGATAATTCGCACGCCTAGCTCAGAAAGAATGGCCACAGTCGTATTATCGAAAGAATGTGCAGGAGCTACCCACACTTCCGGTGAGACTCGTTGTTCACGGAAGATGCGGACGGCATTGCGCAACTTGATCTGCTGAATTTCGTACGGCAGGCCCGCAAATTCGCTACGTGGGATTCGGCCGTACATACCCGTCAGGTTTGTGAGGTAGCGGTGTTGATAGCCGTGAAGACCGATCGTCCAACCGCGTTCTTGCCATGAGCGCACGCTGTTCCAGAAATCATCGACGCCAGGAGCGCTGACCATTAACTCTCTGTCGCGATTGTCCGGGATCACGGCCATGAGCGGCTTAATGTTCAATTCATATAAGTCGCGCTCCAGAAGGCGCCAGATCCGCCAATTCATCGTCGGGCAAATATCATCGAATCGCAGAATGAATCGTGTTCGCATAGGCACTCTCGTCAGAACCGGGGCTGGAAATGGGCCGGAGTCACTCGAACAAGCAAAGGAACAATTATTTGAAAGGCGGCACGGTTGCGTGTTTCTTGTGTATCGTTACGACGAAACTTTGGATGTTGATGTCTGCAGGTCCGCTCGGCTTGAGGCGCCAGAATGCCAACGCCAAGCGCTTTCTATGATGGTCTCCAATGATGAGTAGTAAGGTTCCCATTGAAGCAATTCGCGCGCGAGCTTCGGACTCGCGACCAAAACTGGCGGATCGCCGGGGCGGCGAGGAGCCTCGACGCTTGGGACCGTTTGCCCGCTCACGGTTTGCACCATTGCGACGACTTCCCGTACGGATGCGCCTTTGCCAGTTCCAAGATTGAAGGCGCGGCTTGCCCCTCCACGGTTGAGATATTGCAACGCACAAATGTGTGCAGAGGCTAGGTCGGCAACGTGAATATAGTCGCGAACTGCTGTGCCGTCCGGTGTGGGGTAATCCGTTCCAAAAATTTGCAGGCGTTCACGCTGCTTCAAAGCTGCGCCAATCGCCAGAGGAATTAAATGAGTTTCCTGCTCGTGCTCTTCGCCCAGTTCGCCTTCCAGGTCGGCGCCGGCGGCGTTGAAATAACGCAGAGCCACCCAGCGAATCTGTCGAGCCTGGCCCATCCAATCGAGAATTCGTTCGATGGCCAGCTTCGATTCGCCGTAAGGATTAATCGGTTTCTGCGGCTCATCTTCTGTTATCGGTACGGTTTGTGGTAAACCGTAGGTCGCGCAGGTGGACGAGAACACAATGTCTTTGACACCGCTATCCAGCATAGCTTGAAGCAGGCTCATGGTTGAGCCGACGTTATTTTGGAAATAGGCAAGTGGCCGAGTTACCGATTCGCCCAACAGGGCGCTCCCTGCAAAGTGGACCACCGAGTCGATCTTGTGTTCGTTTAGAACATTGCGAATCGCGGCCGTATCCGCAAGATTTGCCCGTACGAGCGTTCCCCACCTGACATTGTGGGCATGGCCTGTTGAGAGGTCGTCAACAACAATAGGGCGGTAATGATTGCGCGCCAGGGCTTTCGCGGTCTCGCTTCCGATGTATCCAGCGCCGCCCGTAACTAGAACATTCATTGAATTCTCACGCTCGCGTGGTGGTAGATTTGGGACCGAAGTGAAAAGGGCCCCAGGTTCGGGAAGGAGCCGATAGTTCCTCGTAGAGCTCTTCGTAGGCTCTGACCATTGCGGACACGTCAAACTTCGCCTTTGCTCTCAAGGCGGCGGCACGGCCCATCGTTCGACGCAAATCACTATCCTTCAATAAGGTCACCATCGCTTCAGAAAGCCCGTCGGCATTGCCCGGCCGCACGATAAAGCCTTCCTTGCCGTTTTGCAATAACTCCGGCACACCACCCACCGCAGTGCTTACTATGGGCAGTCCGGCTGCCATTGCTTCGATAACGGAGAGGGGATTACCCTCATAGTCCGAGCTTAGAACGAAAATATCCGCGGCGCCTAGGACGTCGGGGATATCTGTTCGCAGTCCCAGGAAATGCACACGGTTGGTAAGACCTAATTGATTTACGCGCATTTGCAACTGTGCTCGCAGCACACCCTGTCCGGCAAGTACCAGACGGGCTCTCGGATCCGAAGCAGGCCCTTTGGCAAATGCACGGACGAGTAAGTCGTGATTTTTTTGCGGCGCGAATCGTGCGACACAGACGAGAAGAACGTCTTCGTTCGAAAACCCTTGCTTGGCGCGCCATGCTGCGCGAGGAGTCTGTGGCGATGCGTACAAATTCGTCGGAATGCAGTTCCAAACCACGCGAGAATTGCCGATTCCGTACACGCGTTCCAGGCTGGCCGCAACTTCCCGTGCTACAGCCACAGGGATCACGCCTCGCCGGTAAGCAAGGCTTTGCAGCCAGCGCGCCCGCGGCTCGATTTCGCATTCTGCGATGTTGTTCACCGTATGTACCATCAGGCGCGGCTTGAAATACACCAGAGATGGGAAGGCATATCGCATTACGTGGACGTGGGTATGGGCGATGTCCGGCCGGAACTCTTTGAACACGCGATGCAAACGATAATAGGTTCGCCAATCGAATCCCGGTCCCTTGCCTAGAAACCAGGTCTTTATACCGGCTTGATCGAGCTGTTGTTCCAGATCTGAGCCGTAGCGACCGCTGAAGGCGACCACCGCGGGTTCAAATCGCTGGCGGTTCAATCCAAGAACAATGTGAACCGCCATTCGCTCGGCGCCGCCGGCGCCCAAATTTGCCAAGACGTGAAGAACCCTATGTTTCATGACCATCCTTGAGAACTCGAAACCTCAGCCGGCAAAGCCGCCTGCGCATACGCTTCTTGATGCTGGTATATCCGATCGATTAATTCAGAAAATGGACAGGTCATCTTTTGGCTGCGGCTTGCCCAGCGCGTCCGAACCAACCTCGCGATCGGATCGGACGCGCCGGCGATGGTTTTGTCTCTAGACTGCGTTGTACTTATAGGCGTCGTTGTACGCGTAAGCGTATGGCGAACGGAAGTTCTTCAAGTCCCAACTGTTGAGAATCGTTCCCAATACAGAAGTGCCGTCTTCGTCGAAACGCTGACGAGCCAGCATGGCGGCGTCGCGCTTGGTTTGGCCGGAGCGCAGAACCAGAATCACTCCGTCGGAATGGCGGCCGAGTACGCGAGCATCTGCGAAATGCAGCATCGGCGGAGCGTCGATCAACACCAGGTCAAACTCCTTCGCCACGCGCTGCAGGAACTCGGTCAACCGCGGAGAGTAGAGCAGACTCGTGAGTCCGTCGGTCGTCGGTCCACTCGGCACCAAAAAGAGGCCCGGAATCTTGGTTTGGCGCACCAACTGGTTTACCGGAATGTCTTCCAATGGTGTGGTTATCCTCAAGATATCGGTGAGTCCGAAGCTATTCGGGATCTCAAAGAGGCGATGCAGGCGCGGACGTCGCAAATCCGCATCGATGAGCAGGACGCGGCGGCCGATTTCGGCTGTGGCCATGCCCAGGTTGCTGGTGACCGTCGTCTTGCCGGCTCCAGCATCGGGGCTCGTGAGCACAAGAACCCGCGGGCCTTCTCCATGCAACGTGGGCAAAAGAATGGAGGTCAGCGTCGCGCGGTAGGCTTCCGCCAAAGTGGCATGTTCCTTGGACGCGCCATTTTGCTCGCTGCCTTTGAGCTGGAGCGGCACTCTAGTCGATGCCGGGAGCCATGCAAAGCGGCGCGAGGCCAATCTTGCCGCCGGAATGACACCTAGTTCGGGAGTCCTCAGATATGCCTGTGAAAGGCCGGGAGATTCGATATTCTGGTTAAACCGGTCGCGCATGAGCACAAATCCCACGCCGACAAACAGGCCGGTTACGAGGCCCAACGCCGTATTCATTGGGAAGTTGGGACGGTACGGGAGCACCGGCGGTTTTGCTTGATCGACCACCACAACGTTGCTCGAGCGCATGGCCGCGGCCAAGCCAGCTTGCTTGATCCTTAGCAGCAGTGCGTCGTAAAGCTCGCGGTTGGTATCGACCTCATGCTGGAGGTTTTGGTACTGAATCGTTTTACCTGCCATGTCGGACACGGTCTTGGCCTGGTCCGTGTAGGCGGTGGCCAGCATGTCTTCCCGTCTCTTTGCGGATTGAAAGTCCTCCTGGTTATGCCGCAGGATGCCGGCACGCTCAGCGTCGATCGATTTCTGCAAATCGGCGATTTGCGCCTGTACCTGAAGCACTTTGTAGTGCTCCGGGGTATAGGTCGCGGAAAGATTGGCGAGTTGGCTCTTCAGGTCCCCCATTTTTGCGAGATAGTTTTGCAGCGTTGGATTATTGAGGGTCGGCGAGAGCGACTCGACAGGCATATTTTTGATCGTCTCGTAGTCCGCTTCCTTTTGAGTCCGATCCGCCTGTGCGCGGGAAAGCTCATCCTGGATTTGCTTCAGCTTATCTTCGGAGATATTATGTCCTGCCACATCCTGCTTATCGGAGCTGAGCATGATACCCGTGGACCGCGCGAATTCCTGGAGCTTCGCTTCTGAACCGTCCAGGCTCTTCTGCAGCTCTTTCAAATGGCCAGTCAGCCACTCGGCTGTATTCTGCGTGGAGTTCCAGCGGATCTCGCGACTCTCGTCGATGAACGTCTGCACGAGCGTGTTTGCCACGTCCGAAGCAAGCTTGGGATCGGGCGAGTCGTAATAGATTTCTGCCGTTCGCGATTCTCCCCACGCCTGCACGGTCAGGTTTTTCTGAATGCCATCCACCGCTTGCTCTCGCTGGAGAGCAGGATTTGGTTCTGCTGCGTTGCGATGAATCCATCCCGACCAGAAATGCTTATGCGGAGCGGTGCGCTCCATCAGATTGAGCTTGTCGATTACGAGCTCAATCATCTCGCGGCTCTGCAGAATCTTGACCTGTGACTGGAAATAGGATTCCGCTGACGGAATCTGTGCCGTGGGGTCGGAGTCCTTTAGGTTCTGAAAGTTTTCGTTCAGATCCTCGACCTCGAGGCTCGTATGAGCGCGGTACATAGGCGTCTGGAGAAAACTCAGAATGAGCCCGCCTATGGCCCCCATGGCCACAAATGCGAGAATCACAAACTTGTAGCGCCGGATCCCTTCCCAGTAATGCAGCAGGCTGAAGCTCGGATTCTCGTCTATTACCTCGGCCGGATGCCACTTCGCCGGGGTATAACTCGAAGGCACAAGTTGGCCTCCGACGGGCAGCAACGGCACAGCTCTTGGGCTGTTATTTGCATCGGATGAATTCATGCGCATGTCCTCGATATCTTTGGATTTGTGGTCCTATTTGTTGCGATTCGCTGGATTAGAAACGCCCCCATACAGCCATCCCGGTCGCGGTTTGAATGACGGCCTCTACGGTTCTGACTCCGGCTTTCTTACTTAAGCTGCCCGGCACAAACAGGATGTCGCCTCCATCGAGCGGCAAATCTTCGGCCTTACCGGCCAGAATCATTTTCACGTTTACTGGGGTCTCGCTACGCAGGCTTTCGTCTTCAGCGTGATGAATGATGCGGGAATGCTTGGAATCGGAAGTTCCGACGATGCCCTCGGCCATTGCCACGGCCTGTAGTACGGTTATGTTTTTGTGTTCGCCCAGCACAAATCCCCCCGGTTTGTGTACATCGCCCACGACGTAAACGGTTTCGGCAACGTGAACGGTGATGACGTCATTTGGCATGATCAGAATATTGAGCTGCGGATGCCTCCCCTGCAGTAACTCCGAAATGCTGATTTCGGCAACGCTGTACTTACCTGAAGGATCGGTTTTGGCGTTCGGTAGCGGAATAATGCCCCATTGTAATTCGCGCGCAATGCTGAGCCTGTTTCCAGCATCAGTGCGGAATCCGCCCACCATCGAGATCACTTGCATCAGCGTTTTCTTGCCTTGCAGCTGTTGCGCGCCCGGCTGATTCACGGCCCCCACGACAGAAATGGGTTGGCTGTGAAATTCCGTCACGCTCGCGACGAGCTGGGGATTGCGAACATATTTAGAGGCCGTTCGATTCAGCTCGGTCTCAAAATCGGCGACAGTCATACCCCCCGCCTTGATCCTCCCGAGCATGGGCACACTGATGTACCCGTCAGGATCAACCGATAGGGCTTGTTCACGATTTCTTCCATTTCGAGGCCTTGGATCACGATCTGATCGTCCGGCCCCAGGAGATAGGTTGAGGGCGCTGTTGCCGGAGCCGCGTTCTGGTCCGTGGCTGGAGCCATGTTCTGGCCCGTCGCTGGAGCAGTTTGCGAAACAGCAGGGGGTGGCCCAGCCGGAACGGGCTGCACCGGCGTAACTCTCTGCTGAGCACCCAAATGGATGGTGGCCAGCAGAAGAACGGAAAGAACTGTCATGCACACTGATTTTGCGTTTTGCATTTTTCCTCACCATCAATTTTGTCTAGCTGGCTTGCTCCGGCTCTTCGAACCGGAACCGGCCGCTGTAATCGAGTGCCAACAACCCTGGAGATAAACCGAGCGTTCAAGCTGCGAGGATGGTGCTGGGGCCATCCATGGTGCTTATCCAATCGGAATCCACTTGCACTGAGACAGATCTTTGCAGGAGCGTTGCATTTACATAAATCCGATGTTGATCGGCGATTTTGGCGACTACGCCCTTCATCCCGCGTAGCGGCCCCCGCTCCAGGCGAACCTTCTGCCCGACAACGACGGAAGGCCACGGCATGCGCAGGAAGACCGGAGCGCACGACGGATTGAAGAGCCATCACTTCTTTGTCGTCCACCGGTTCCGGAGTCATTCCCTTACCGACCAGATAGAGAAAGCCCGGCGTCGTCAACAGCGGCAGGCGTTTGCTCAAATCTATCCGGCAGAACAAATACCCAGGAAAGAGAGGAAGATCGAGGACCTTGATCCGATCGGACCATTGCCGCCTGGCGCGATATGTCGGTAAAAACTCCTCTAAGCCTTTGCCCCGGAGCATGGCCGATACGGGCTTTTCGTAATTTGATCTTCACTCGGACGGCGAACCAAGGCAGATGAGAGCTCGGCCCTATCGCTTCGCGATCGTATTCAGAACGTGCGATGTTGAGGTCTATGGACAAGCTACCGCCCTTTGAGTCCCAAATTTCCCTTTCCACAATATCCGCCACCTGAACGCCAAAAATTCCGTACTTTACGACTGCGGGCATGAAGCCCTTCTCAGGTGCAACTCGCCCCCGAGCGAGTTCCGTTTATTTAGCGCCCTCTAGAACACTTAAGAACGATGTAGCCCAATGTCTTGGACTTTCTGCTGCGTCCCCGAACTCTGCACCGTGCAATCTTTCTGCTCAAGCACGTGCTCGAGGGGCTCGCGAATAAGAACCGTCCGGTTTATCGCTGCGAATCCGCAGACCTGACCTCGCGTGCCCTGGTCGACTCGTGTAACTTGACCCTTGGCGTGAATCTCGACCGCCCGAATATCGAATGCGGGTTGCGGAAGAAATACGTTCATCTCCACCGAATTTCCCGGACGCGGCGCGCATTTCGTTTGCACGTAGATACCGCGGCTGCTTATGTTGCAGCAGTGACCGTCACTGCTTTGCAAGGTTCCGTCCTCATCGCGCCAGGAGAAGACCACGGCGAGGCGCAGACGAAAGCGCTTCGAATTTCGTCGCTCTTTTACAGTTTCTTTCATGCTGGCGTTTTGCTTAGGACGGCAGTTCCAGCGTGGCCGCAGTGGGTGCGCACAAGCGCAACTCTACGCCAGCGCCGAAAACTGTAAAGATGACGATAGTGGAGTGCGACGAACGACCCCGATCTACGGGCTTTAAAAATCCTTCGGAACCGGGACGCTTTTCTCTGGGTCGGAAGGTAGGTTAGTCTCTATCGCATGATGTTTCTTCAAGGATTCCCTGGGACCATCTAAAGGGGTTCGCCAGATGAATCGGGCTGTGCGGCGAGGCGCTTCGGGATAGGACTCGTTTAAGCCTGACTTTAGGTCAAATGGAAATCGGCCGAGCTACTAAGAAGACAAATACACCAGTATGAAGACAGATGCGCCAGGCAATAACGCCATGGTCTTCACATAACGCGCTTGGGAAGGCAGGGAATCGAATCTCTAAGGCAAATGCCTTCCTGGGGTTTACCCCCAGCGTCTTAAAGCATATTCCCCCCAGATTGCTCAGGTGAACACGTTATTGTGCCAACCCACCTTCTCCCTACAATAGACCCTACCCGAACCAATATGCGAAACCAGACGGCTGTACTCATTCCAGAGCTGAGCAAGCGAAACCAATCGGCTTTGATACCAGAATCCGAGAGACGCACCCAAATCACCGTGCCGGAAGCGGGCAAAAGAAATCAAACTACGGTCCTCATTTCTGAGCCCAATAAGATGTATTGCGATCTTCTCAAGAAGGCCTTCTATGTGGTGCGCAACCGGTTCCAGGTGGTCGCTACTGCTTCGACAACTGGGGAGATCCTCATAGGTATCGAGGAGACTCGCCCGCATGTCGCCATCGTGAGCGCCAATCTGCAGGATGGACCGCTCACGGGCATCCGCCTGTTGCCTGAAATACGCCGGATTAATTCCGATACGCGAACGCTCGTAGCTCTCGAATCTCCCGAGCCTGACCTGGTTATCGAAGCATTCCGGTTCGGCGCGGACGGCGTATTTTGCCGAAATAGCCCTTTCGATTTGCTTTGCAAGTCCGTCGAGGCAGTTTCCCAAGGTCAGATATGGGCCAGCAATGACGAGCTCAGATACGTGCTCAATGCGTTCGCGAAATCCTCCAAGCAGCGCAAAATGGATTCCAACGTAGAGAGCCGCATGACCAAGCGAGAGGCTGAAGTAGTTCGCTTGGCGGTCGAAGGCCTCTCCAATCGAGAAATCGGTCAGCAGCTCGGACTAACCGAGCACACCGTGAAGAATTATCTCTTCCGCGTCTTTGACAAGCTCGGGGTTTCTAACCGCGTGGAACTGGTGCTCTCCTGTCTCCGGCAGGAGGAAGATGCGCGCGAAGATGTGGGCGCCGAACAGAGAAACATGGCCCCGCCCCGCTAGAGTTGTCGCTTGGTCTTAAAGTCGTTTGGCAGCAAATAATCCCAATAGGAATAGGCCCGATAGGAATAGGATTGATGAGCCAAGAACAATTGCAGCAGCTCGTTATCGATTGGATCAAAGCCAACAAACGTACTTCGAATCACATTGAAATCGCTGGCGACACGGAACTCCTGGGAACCGGAATTCTCGATTCCTTTGGCTTTCTCGATTTGATCATGCATATCGAGGGCAAAACCGGCCTTCAGGTCGATTTGGCCGACGCCGATCCCAGTGAATTTGCCGTTGTACGCGGTCTTTGCAATCTCGCGCTGAAAAGCCAGGCGGCCCAACCATGTCCACAGGCATAACTCCCATAAATCCGATCGTGGAGACGTATTCGCGGCTCGCGCGCGAATACGACGAAGACGCCAACTTCCTCTCGTGCTGGGGCCGCGCCTCAGAACGCGCGCTCTCTATGATTCGCCTGCGCGACGATTACAAGCTTATCGTCGATATGGGCTGCGGAACTGGCAGGGCCGTCCACGCGTTGGCTTCGGCAGCGCCGCCCAACGCTCACCTCATCGGTGTCGATCCTGCCGAGAATATGTGCAGGATAGCCGCTCAAAAAGCGGCCGAACAGAAAAACGTGGAGATTCGGCAGGGCGCTTTTGAAAAAATTCCGCTGGAAACCGGGTCGGTAGACTATCTCTATAGCATTTTGGCTTTTCACTGGGTGACGGATCTCGCCGCTTCAGTTGCTGAGATTGCCCGTGTGCTGAAGCCTGATGCGGAAATGGACCTATTCTTTATCGGGCGCGACAATGGCCGCGAATTTATAAAGAAGACGAGCGCCATTTTCCTAAAGTATATGGGACCGGCTCTTCTTTTGGATTCGGCCCGCCTGCGAAAACAAATAACCCGGGAAACTGCTTACGAACTATTCTCGAAGGCCTTCGAGCCATCTCGTCTTTCCGTCGAAGAATCCTTTACGACCTACTACGACACTTTGGAGGGGCACTGGTCCTGGTGGGTACGCGTCGAGGGCCACTTCGTCAAGATTCCCGCTGACAAAAAGGCTCAATGCGACCGCGACGTGCGGGCTGCGCTGCAATCTTTGGTAGAGCCGCGCGGAATTCCCTACACGATTCATGAGCTCCATGTGAAGTTGCGTCGCCCAGGCCTTTTGCACTAAACGTTTCTAACTTTGCTTTTTCGTGGCCGCCCGAACCGCACGGACTCAAAACCCGAGCGGTAAAACGACCAGGTCGCGCACCCACACATTCTTTGCCTTGTTCTCCACGATGTAGACGATGGCATCCGCAATTGCGCTTGGTTCGAGGTAGCCTTCGTGTTTTGGCGTGGCGATATTCGTTTTGGTGCCGCCAGGAGCGAGGAAGCTTACTTTGATTCCTCGATCTTTCACTTCCATAGCCAGCGCCTTCGAAAAAGCGTGTATGGCTCCCTTGCTGGCGGCATAAGCCGTGGTGTTGGGATGCGGGTCGAGCGCCATGCGCGAGCTGACGTTGATGATCAAGCCTTCACCGGTTGCCAGCATGTCTGGCAGCACAGCGCGCGTCATATGGACGGCGCCCATAACATTGACGTTGAACATGCGCAGCCATTCCGCCGGTTCGAGTTCCAGAAACGGTGCGAATCGGCCGATGCCCGCGCAATTGATGAGAGTGCCGGCACCTCCAAATTCGCTGCGGATTTGCTGCCATGTACGTGTCACGGCCGCTTGGTCGGTCACGTCGCACGTGAAGCCTCGCGTTTGCGCGGAGCTCTTTTGGCAACTTCCGACGACCTCATTGAGCATGTCCTGATTGACGTCAATCAAAGCCAGGGTATGCCCCTTGGCCGCTAACGCTTGCGCCGACGCCCGTCCGATCCCACTTGCAGCGCCGGTTAGAACAACTGGCCGTTCAGACGGCATTGTCATCCTCCGGATTTCGCCTCGGTTTGCCCAAATCCCATCGGTAAGCCGCTTCGAAAGGGTGAATTAGCGAGCCTAATATATAATGACGGGTTTTACGGTCGAAAGAGGCGCTCGGGTGACGACGGCTTCAGTCGAATTGCCGCGCATAAAATCCCGTCTGAATGGCAACCAGATTCGCAGCTTCTGGGCTGCCTGGGGCGGTTGGACCATGGACGGCTTGGATTCGTTTATCTACTCGCTTGTCCTGGTGCCCGCCCTGCGCGAGTTGCTGCCCAGGTCCGGAATTGAAGCTACCACCGCAAATGTAGGCCTTTACGGCAGCTTGCTCTTTGCCCTTTTCATGGTGGGCTGGGGAACAGGGATGATCTGGGGACCGATCGCGGACCGGTTTGGCCGCGTGCGGACCATGATGTTCAGCATTCTTTCGTTTTCGCTGTTCACGCTTCTCGCAGCTTTTGCCAGTGGTATCTGGAGTTTGGCCGTGTTTCGATTCTTAGCTGGTGTCGGCATCGGCGGAGAGTGGGGCATCGGAGCTGCCCTCGTTTCCGAAGATTGGCCCGAGGAACGCCGGACCATGGGCGCCGCCCTGATGCACACGGGCTACTACATCGGATTTTTCCTGGCGGCCGCGGCCAATTATTTCATTGGCAGCCATTATGGCTGGCGCTATATGTTCGTCGTGGGCGGCATTCCGGCGATTTTCATCGCCTGGATACGAAAGAACGTGCGCGAGCCGGCGCGCTGGGAAAATAAAGCCGAGCAGTTGGGCGAAAAACTGTCGATGCGCCGCTCTTTTTTCGTGCTGTTCTCGCCGCAATACCGCAAACGCACGATCGTGAATTCGATGTATCTAATCGTGTCGCTTATCGGTTTGTGGGCTGGTTCCGTGTATACGCCTGCAGCAATGACGTACATCGCCGAACGCTTTGGCCGCACTGAAATGCAAGTAGCCCGGTTGGCATCTTATTCGACGGCATTGCTGGGCATCGGCACCGTAATCGGCGCCCTGATTGTCCCGTTTCTGGCTGACCGGCTCGGGCGGCGTCCCACCTTGGCGATTTTCTACGTAATCATGTCGCTCTCCGTCTGGTTTGCCTTTGGCCACGTGTTTTACATGGAGATGCATGCGATCGGCTGGTTCATTTTTTGTTCATTCCTGCTCGGTTTGGGAGGCGCCAACTTTATCGTGTATTCATTTTGGCTTCCGGAACAATACGGCACGGAATGTCGCGCCAGCGCGTTCGCCTTCACTACGAATTTCGGACGTTTCGCTGCGGCGGGTTTCACTTTCCTGGTGGGCGCGGGCGTGAATCACTTTAAGACTCTCGGCACGCCGGTCGCGCTGACGGCGTTGGCTTTCATAGTGGGTTTACTGCTCTTGCCTCTTGGTGAGGAGACTAAAGGCAAGCCTCTGCCCGCCTGACGCACTGCCCGGCGGGGTTCGACGTAGCCCACTAGAGCGCGACGGTGCCCTCAGTTGGCCCAAGTCACGCCCGAAATCATCATTAAAGTACGGTGCAACCAAACAAGATGGCCGGGCAGCAGAAGATCGTCGTGTCTCACAAATCTCGTCGCAGAGCTCTGTTCCCCTCGAGCGCCCGCGCTTTATTTCTGCACTTCGCGGTTGCAGCGCTGTGGATTGTGCTCCTCTGCGTCGCGCAAGCCGCGCAGTCCCAAACTCAGGCTCCTACCGAGATCGTCAATGTCGATCTCTCCGCCGGCGTTCATCCTTTTCCTCATTTCTGGGAACGCATGTTCGGATCGGGACGCGCGATCCTCAGCCTGCGCGAAAGTTATCGTCGCGATTTGCACGACGTCAAGCAAATCACCGGATTCGACTATGTCCGCTTCCACGCAATTTTTCACGATGAAGTCGGGACCTACAGCGAGAACGCCCACGGCGCGCCTGTTTACAATTTTTCTTATGTCGATCAGATTTATGACGGGCTTGTGCAAAACGGCGTCCACCCTTTCGTGGAACTCAGTTTTATGCCGCAGCAGCTCGCCGCGGCAGACACCTACCAGTCTTTTTGGTATAAGCCGATAATTGCGCCTCCGAAAGACTGGTCGAAATGGGGAGATCTGATCTCGCATTTCGCCCAGCATCTGGTCGACCGCTACGGCATCGAAGAAGTCTCTCAATGGTATTTCGAAGTTTGGAACGAGCCGAATCTCGATTTCTGGGCGGGCGATCCTAAAGAGCAGACTTACTATCAGCTTTACGACGTCGCGGCTAGAGCAATTAAGGCCGTGAATCCGCGCTTGCGCGTGGGCGGACCGGCCACAGCCCAGGCAGCGTGGGTGGACCGCTTCATTCAACACGTCACAGACGACAAGATACCTGCCGACTTCGTCTCCACTCACGTTTACGGCAATGACTCCGCCGAAAACGTACTTGGCATAAATGAATCGGTGCCGCGCAACCAGATGGTTTGTCGTGCCGCGCGCAAAGTACACGATCAGGTTGCAGCTTCGCCGCAGCCGAATCTGCCGATCATCTGGAGCGAATACAACGCCAGCTACAAAAATGAGCCGGACGTTACCGATTCCACGTTCATGGGTCCTTGGCTCGCAGACACCATTCGCCAATGCGACGGCCTGACGCAAATGATGAGCTATTGGACTTTTTCCGACGTCTTCGAAGAGCAGGGAGTCGTGAAGGAGCCCTTCTACGGCGGTTTTGGTCTCCTGGCCGAACGCGGTTTGCCGAAGCCTGCGTTCAATGCGTTCAAGCTGCTTCATTACCTCGGCAGCGAGCGCATTCCGGTCGATTCAAATGACGCTATCGTCACGCGACGCATTGACGGCAGCCTGGTGATTGCTCTCTGGAATTTGTTTCTACCTGAAGAGCGTGGGCACGCGAAGCAAGTGGCTCTTTCGATTAGAGGATTGACCGGCAGCCATCATGCCGTGATTTCCAGAGTCGATGACACACACGGATCGCTTCTAAACGCTTATGAGGCCATGGGCCGGCCTCAAAGTCCGACCCTGGCCGAAATCGAGAGGCTCCGTGAAGCAGCCCAGTTGGGATCGCCGGAAACTCAGGACGTCGAGGGCGGTCAGTTGATGATTACGCTGCCACCGCAGGGTTTGGCCGTCATCGAAATTCAGTGAAGGGTCACTTCAGTGGAGTGTCGGAGTTGAATCTTGCGTTGCAGGGCCGCTAGCGGCTCGCCGAATTTTCGCTCGGCAGGGACAAACCCGTCTCCTGAGTCAATGAGGGCTGATAGCTGTGGAAACCGGCGCGTTCCATGGCGTGCTGAGCCTCGGGGTTCCTCATGAACGTATCCCACACAAAACCGGTTCGCGCATTTTCCGCCATGACCATGGTGATGCCGGTATCGATTCCGATCACATCGCTGTCGTACCAATTCTTGAGCGGGTTGAAAGCATCCACGAATCCGTAGCGGCTCCACGCTCCCGCGCCATATTGGTTCTTGATCGTTCGCAGTACGCGCATTGCGGGCTGTGGCAGAAATGGCAGGGAACCCGCCGCCGCGCAAGGCACGATGGTGCCGTCAATGGGGCCTGTCAAAGGCGGTCCGCCCCACACGGCATAACCGCGTATTGAATCCGACGCCGTGATTCCCCACAGATCATCGCTGTAATCCGGAAATTGTTTGGCCAGCTGTAGGCAAAACCGGCGATGTACGTCGGTGGCGAGGATTGAATTCTGAAAATAATCCGCATAACGGTCGCGCTTGTCCCGGAAATCGAACCAGGCCTGCGAGTACTGGTGGATGAACAAAGGCGCGAACGAGCCGATGTATCGGATGCCGTCATACTCGAATGTCGTTCGCTTCCAGGCGTCCCACGCTGGAGGTTTCAACGGGTGAGTTGGCGACCCCAATCCCAGCAAATACATCATCATCATTTCGCTGTAGTCGTCCCACCGATAGGGCAGGAAGCCGCTCTCCGGTGTCCAGCCGTGCGGCAGGAGTGGCGTATCCTCCGAGAGCCAGGTCCAATCGATGCGGCTGTAAATGCGATAAGCGAGGTCCGCGATTTCCGGATGCTGGCGAAAGTGCTCCCGGCAACTCAATACGCCGCACAGCAGGATGGCGGTATCAATCGACGAAACTTCCGATTCCCACAGCCGTTCGCCCGAATTGATGTCTGCCCAATGGTAGAAAAAGCCGCGGTGTTGCGGCAGTTTCGTCCACAGGAAGCGCAAGGTCGTGAGAGCCCGGGCGCGCGCCTCGCTGTAAGAGATAAAGCCCCGTTTATCCCCAATGCATAGAGCGGTCAGGCCAAAACCGGTCGCCGCGATGCTGCTGAGCACCGAACTGGAGGGATTGCGGACGTTGGCACGATCTCGAACCATTCCTGTTTCGGGATTTACTTGCTCCCAGAAATAGAGAAAATTGGCCTTTTCCAATTCTTCGAGGAATGCCTCATCGTCCGGAGAAAATGGACTTTGCGGGATGAATCTCGACGCCTGAGCCGCCGGTCGGGCCGCCAGCAGCGCTGGCATGCCTAGCTCAGCCAAGGCCAGATAAAGACCTGCCGTCGAGGTCTTCTGCAGCCATTCGCGCCGGGTGAGTTTATGTCTGGGGTTGCTGCGGTTCACCTGAGCCATCTGAAAAAACAGTGTTGAGCGTCTCTAGACGCAGCATTCTTCGTGCGTTCCAAAGAGTTAACAGGTTGGACAACTTCATCCTAGCACAAACCCAAAGCCAGAGGTACCTTTCCAAGGCCAAAGTTGTCCCGCGGATTTAGCCGCCGTTGGTAGCTGAGTTGCTAGGAATTGCCCATCGCACATACAGTTGCGAGATGTGGCCTGAATAACTTAAACAGGTGATTGCATGAACGCTACGAAAAAGGTGGCCCTGACTGCCGCCGTCTTGGCCGTTCTGGCCGGGGCCATCGGTAGACTGCCAATCTCAGGTTGGTCCCGCCCAACCGTTGCGGAGCCTCTTTACATTCGGGGAGCCGTCGTTGAGCAAGAGAATGACCCGGCTAAGCAGCTGCCAATCTCTGATGTCGACGTAACTGCCGCGGACAATGCGGCCGTATCCCGTGTGACTTCCGATAGTTCCGGCTTTTTCAGCCTCTCGTTGCGGCCGGACGTCAAGCCCGGCACCCCGATCAGTCTGAAATTTCGCAGTTCTGATTACAAGCCGCTGGATCTGAACGTAGTTGTGGGTGATGAAATCAATATTGCTCGCATGGTTCCGGTCCGCCAGGAAGCTCAGAACCGCGGTCCTGTAGTGAGCGTGACCGGTATTTCTGTGCGGTATTCGGTCGAGACTACAAACGCAGTCAACGTTGGAAGCGCGGTCAAGACCTTTGAGGTCATGAATACGGGGAATCTCCCTTGCGCCGGGAAACCGCCTTGTTCGCCAGGAATGAGGTGGAAGGCAGCTGTTGGTTCGGCAACGCTTGACGCAGGTGAGGGCAAAGAATTTCGAAACGCCAGACTATCCTGCATTGCGGGCCCGTGCCCCTTTACCACCGTCGAATCGGACAATTTTTCGAAAGGAGGCCGCACCATCAGCGCCTCTGTTCGTGATTGGTCGGATACAACGACGTTTCTGCTCGAGGGGGACGTTTTCCGCAGGCAGACCGCAGATGTGATCCGCCAGGCTTTCCCGGTCATAATCGACCAGGCGATGAACTTTACCCTGCCGGCTTCCGCTGAGGGAGCAAGCATTGACGCGAAGCTCGACGGAACGCCAATCGTTTTCCCCATCGGGCCTACTCCGATATTGAGTTGGGCTAATTGCAGTGTCCGGACGGGCCAGGATCAGGCGCGAGTTTTCTGGTGCCAGCTCAAACCCGGCTACCGCTTCCCTTGATATTTCTAGCAGCTATTATCTAAATCCGCCGTTGACAACTGAGGTTAGGGTTTTTGCGTTACTAAGATGCGGAGCGCAAACAACCAGGCACTCACGCTTCCTAAGGTCTCTCAGACAACCTTGGCGGAGATGGTGGGTACCACCCGCACTCACGTAAATTTTTTCATGAACAAGTTCAGAAAGCTCGGCTTCGTCGATTACGATTACAACGGCGGGCTGAAGATCAATAATTCGCTTCTCAGCGTGGTCCTGCGCGACTAGCGTTCAAACGCCCGGTCCGGGCCCTGCTCCGAAATCACTTGCTGCAGCAATGGGTGGGAAGGCCCTTTTTGGCGGGCACCTGATGTCTTTTCGAATACTCTGCGCTTAAATTACCGTCGTGGTTAAAACATGTACACCGAACACCGTCGCGCACTCCGCCATCTCCTCGGAGGAACTGTCGAGTGGCTAACTTGGAATCGGGAAAGGAAATCGTAACAGTGGCCCGCAATCTCAGCCTGTTTGGTTATTTTGTGGCAACGGCCACTCCTTTCCTTACGGGAACGAAGGTCAGCATTGCGAATCACACCCCACGGCGCGACGTTCGCATCCTTTGGCTGGGTGGCCAATGCCTCAGCCGCCGAGGGTATGGGGATTGCGTTTGGCGGAATTGAAACTAAAGACCGAGCGATCCTCGACACCTGGCTGGCTGGGTGAGAAGCACGGCGGCATCTGGCGCAGATTGCTGGCACCGTTCCAAATGGAACGGTATTGCTCGGACCTTTAGAGCATCATGTGTGTATGTCCAAAATTAAAACGAAGAAAGAATCGGACAAGACCCTGCTCTCCAACGTCAAGAAGGAAATGGCGAAGCCCCGCATGGCCAAATCCGCACGTGAAAAGAAAAACGAACTCTAGCCGCTGCGCGAATCGTGCTGGGCAGCTTGCAGGAATTTTAACTTCGGAGGAACAGTTATGACGAACGGAGATGTTCCCGAATCCTACGGGGTTTGTGACGAATGCAAGAATCCAATTGATCGGCCAGAAGAGGTGACCTATCTCTTTGATAAGCCCGTTCACACGAAATGCTATCCCAACGAAGGCGAAATTCAGAGACGACTTGACTCTCACACGTCCGGAATATCGTTGCGGCCGGGGGCTCAGATATCGTCGTCACGGTATCGCTGAAAGACACTCGTGCGCAACTGCCCGGCACGAAGATGGCGTCCGGAAGTTCGTTTTCGTCCCAACTTCATAGCTGTTCACAACCGGACAGACACTGGTGCTGAGTATCGTTATGATCAGGCTCTGATTCGATGGAGCGCACGGCGGCCACTCCTTTGAAAAGACTTGAGTCTCGGCGCGCGGCATCCTTTGACTTCACTACCGGCCATAAACTGCATGCCCCAAAATGTCGCGCTCCGCGACCAAATTTAACTGCGCCAACGAGAGTATCCCCAGCCCCCACCACCCAGCAAAAACAGAACTACAAGAACGATCAATATAGTTTCCATATCTCTACCTCACTCGTCAGAGGAAGCTGGCTGACTCGCCTACTTCCTCCGGTAGGCAGCATCATAAAAGAGCCGAAGATGGATATCTGTTCATATCCGGCACACATTCGCTTTTGTTTGCTTTTTCCGTGGCTGACACTACAACGGCTACAGGATTGGTCCCGGATTGATCGCAGTTGTCCCGTCGCGTTTGAATGGTCGTTGACGCAACGGGAAGGGAAGTAGCAGAGTAGACTTCAAGCGGGCGCGCCCAGCCTCAAGTAATCCGCGATTAAATCTGCTTTTTGATGGAAATCGCCTTTCGTCTTATCAATCGTGCAGAACAACACTTAGAAGTGAACTGTTGATGTGGAGCCCGCCGTCACTATGAATGAAGCCCAGTTTCTTGAATTTATTCATGAACATATTAACTCGGGAACGCGAAGTGCCAATCATTTCCGCCAAAGTCTCTTGAGATATCTTGGCGAGAACTCTTTGCGGTTGGCCTTCCTTTCCGTAGCGGGCAAGCAGTAGAAGAGTCCGAGCGAGCCTTTTCTCAGTCGAGTTAAAGAGTTGATCGATGAGGTCTGCCTCGACTCGAATGTTCCTTGAAAGCATGTACTTGATAAAACGATCTGAGAATTCATGTTCGCCGTGCAGGACGCGAACCATCTCCTCTTTCTCAATGGCAAGCACGGTAGTGGGTGTGCTCGCGGTGGCCGTCCCCATACAGACCTTCTGACCCGCCAGGCATCCTTCGCCGAAAAAGTCCCCCGGTCCCAGCATGGCGACCACGGCTTCTTTGCCAACCTCGTTGACCACGGACAGCTTCACATTGCCTATTTGAATGTACATTACATGATTAGAGGAATCGCCCTGTGTGAAGATGGTCGCGTTTCTTTGAAACTCCACAACCTTTCGGGCTACACCGGCTGAATCCAGAAATGCCTGGGCATCAAAAGTGGACGTTTTGGTTTGCTTCATAAATCAGACCCTCAACTGACTGGAGTTAAGGGTACCTGATTTCCGGAGTCAAAGGTGTGCCGTACCGGACACACGATAGCGCACCCACGTTTGCTCGTATTCGCAAGCTTTTACGCACACTCAACATGTGAGTATGCATTTCTGTCGCTTATTGGACAGACGTGAGGCGTTGGCCGCGTTTCTACGCGCTCGCTGCGCTGCGTCTCATGAAATGCATCACAAGTAATACGACGCCCGCAATTAGGGCAACGTGAATAAAAGTTGTGGTTACGTGAAATGCCAAAAATCCAGCCAACCAAAGAACAATCAGAGCTACGGCGATTATCGCAAGCATGTGGTCATCTCCTTGCTCCGGAGATTAGTAACATGGAAGACGAAGTCTGTGCCATTACGAACACTTTCGCGTTTTTATTTACATTCAATCTTGCCATGTAAAAGTGAAGTCTCTTTTCAGTTGAGACAATAGTCTTTTTCCACAGTACCCCATTCGCAGTAAGCAATCTCTTGGATGGTGGATTGACCGGCAGGCGGCGTACCCTGCTCGCATCAGCCCCGCAGGATCGCACCCAGGCGTTCCTCACAAAATCCACACAAGGAGATCGACTATGCCAACGGCCAAAGAACTCAACATCCAACTCGAAAATCAGCCAGGTACGCTCGCGAAGTTATGCAAGGGGCTTTCAGACCGAAAAGTGAACATCGTGGCCTTCCAGGCATCCACTGCTGAGCGCAGGAGCCAGGTACATCTCATAGTGGACAATGTGGCAGCGGCCAAAACGGTTTTGGACACTGAAAGATTGACCTACACCGAAAATGATGTGGCACAAGTAGCGTTACCGAGCCGCCCAGGCGAACTGGCGCGTGTCGCGGGGCGGCTTGGCGAGGCCAATATCAACATCAACTATGCCTACGGCGGAGTGGAACCGAGCACGAACACACCGCTGTTGTTCTTCGGCGTGGCCGAAGTTGGCCGCGCAGCCCAACTGCTTGACCAAACCGCTTCTGCGGCTGCGGGCAGATAGCCCCCGTTTGTCAACCTACCAGGATTGAGGCTGAGGCCGCTTCCCCGCGGCCTCTTGCCTTTTGTAGCTGATCCGCA
Source organism: uncultured Acidobacteriota bacterium (assembly GCA_963803735.1). Lineage (GTDB taxonomy): Bacteria > Acidobacteriota > Terriglobia > Acidiferrales > UBA7541 > Palsa-189. The sequence goes on from CAWDNV010000001.1 coordinate 49,249, forward strand.
GCTTGCCTCTATTGTCGTGCCGCTCGTTTGCGCGCCAGTAGGACTGCTCGTGTCGTCACTAAATTCCTTTTCTGCGCGTGCGTCAGCATGCACCAGTCCGGCCAGGCCATCGCACGCAGCTCCAGTTCGTCGATGAAAATCACGAAGGCAGCACGGTGGCCGCGACGGTGGAAATAAAAAGGAGGCGACCCAGGTCAAGCCGCCTCCCGTGTCCCCGGTGAGGGACTGTCCTTGCCCGTCGGAGGAGGGCAGGACATGTGTGTGCTAGCCTACAGACTTAGAACCCTGCGGCCGGCTAAAAGTTTCGATAAAATTTGCGGAATTACGGAAAACTCCCCCTTTTTGTTAACTCCCCTATCTAGAGTATCCTGCATATATGTCGCGAACCGAGACTTTCACCGAACAGGACGTTCTAAGCTTTCTCGGCAATGCGCAACATCCAGCGTCGGTCCGGGAAATCGCCTCAGGTTTGAGTCTGCGGCACGCGGCGAGGCGCGCCCTCGCTAGCGTTCTATCGCGGTTGAAGCGCCAGCGACTCGTGGAGGAGTTGAGAGGCGGCCAATATCGTCTCGCGGGCTCGCGGCCTGAACCGCACGCGACAACAAAGCCCACGGCAACCGCTGGCTCACAAGCGAAGCCAGCCAAGCGCGATCCTAATCTGCTCACAGGCAGGTTGGTAGCACATCGCGATGGTTACGGCTTTGTAGTCCCCGATTCGCCGCGAACCGACCTCGATGGCGATCTCTTCATACCCCCGGATCAATTGGGAGACGCCATGCACGGCGATCGCGTTCTCGCTCGCATCGAACGCCGCGACACTCGCCGCGCGCCCGGCTCTCCAGCGCGTGCTGAAGGACGCATAGTGAAAGTCCTGGGCCGCGCCCACCCGACCGTCGTTGGTCTTTTTCATTACGGCCACCGCAGCAACTTCGTGACTCCTTACGAATCCCGCCTTCATCACGAAATCGTAATTCCGCCGGGCGAGGAGTTGACGCCTGAGCTCCGTGCCAGGCACAAAGCCGAGAAGCTTCCCAAGCCGGGGTCTTTGCGCCTGCCTGAGTTGGAAGGCGCGGTTGTAGACGTTGAGATCACCAGATTCCCGCGAGCCGGCGTTCCGGCGACCGGTCGTGTCGTCGAAGTCCTCGGAAAGCCGGGTGAATTCAGCCTCGACGTGGAAATTCTCGTTCGCAAACATCATCTGCCGCACCGATTTCCAGAAGATGTCATCGAGCAGGCCCGGCAAGCCGCCCGGCCCGTAGGAAATGCCGAACGTGAGTGCCGCCGGGATTTTCGTCATCTGCCGATCGTAACCATCGATGGCGAAACAGCACGCGATTTCGACGATGCGGTATACGTCGAAAAACGCCCTGAAGGTTGGCATCTTCAAGTGCACATCGCCGACGTTTCCCACTACGTCGCGCGAGATTCGCCTCTTGACCTCGAGGCGCGTTTGCGAGGCACTTCTGTCTATTTTCCCGATCGCGCGGTGCCGATGCTGCCTGAGGAACTGTCGAATGGTATTTGCTCGCTGAATCCTCATGAAGATCGCCTCGTAATGAGCGCGCTCCTCGAGCTCGATCACAATGGCGAAGTGAAGGATGCGGAATTCACGCCGGGCGTGATTCGTTCCGCGGAGCGCATGACTTACACAGCCGTAAATCAGGTAATCGGGGGCGATCCTGTCGCCACTTCGCGCTATTCGGCGCTGGCCGGCCGGTTTCGCGATATGCGCGATCTTGCGTTGATTCTCAATGCACGGCGCAGGCGGCGTGGCTCCATGGATTTCGATTTGCCCGAGCGTGTGCTTACCTTCGATGCCGAAGGCCGCATGACCGGAATTAGTCCGCAGCGAGCGCAATATCGCGCATCGCTTGATCGAAGAGTTCATGCTCGCCGCGAATCAGGCCGTGGCGACCTACTTGGAGCTGCGCGGGATTCCGTCTCTTCACCGCGTTCACGAAAAGCCTGATCCCAAAAAAGTCCTCGAATTTGAAGAGCTGGCGCACGCCTTCGGTTATTCGCTGGGTGTTCCCGGGCTCGCCGAGAAAAGCATCACCGTTCGCCATGGGCGGGTTGCGGCGCCGGGGCGAGGCCGACGGGACGCCGGCGCGCGCGAGCGGCCTATGATCGTCAGGCTTCCAAGCTCGGAGAATTTTCAGATTACGCCCCAGCACTATCAGCGCCTCACGCAAAAACTTGCCGGTAAGCCGGAAGAGCGAATCCTCTCGTACCTGATGTTGCGTTCGCTGAAGCAGGCGCGCTATGCGGTCGAGCCGCTGGGTCATTTTGCGCTCGCCTTCGATCAATACACTCATTTCACTTCGCCCATTCGCCGTTATCCGGATCTGATCGTCCATCGCGCGCTCAAGTGGGCTCTCGCGCATCCCGATGCGCGGTTTAAAAAGGACCATCCTGATGCGCGATTTAAAGAAGCCCACCCTGATGCGCGCGCGAAACAAGGATCGCATCCTGATGGGCGGGCCGAACGAAAATCACGTCGTGAACACGCCGCGGCGCATTCTGATGGAGGCCCCGGAGAGGCTGCAGGCGTCGGTCCTTATACCACGGGCGGGCTCGCCGCGATTGCCGTCGAATCTTCCGAAACCGAACGGCGCGCTGACGGAGCCGAAAGAGAACTGATGGACTGGAAGACGGCGCAATTCATGGAGCAGCATCTTGGTGACGAATATGACGCCTTGGTTATCTCCGTGCAGAAGTTTGGCTTCTTCGTGGAACTGATGGAGATTTTTGTGGAAGGGCTTGTGCCCATAAATCGCCTGGAAGAAGAGACCGGGGCGCATTGCCTATACCGCGAACGCGATCATGCCATCGTCTGCGGCCGGGGCGGACATACGCGCATCTGGAGCCTTGGCGATCGCGTGCGCGTCCGCGCTGACCGTATCGACCCCATGCGCCATCGCGTCGAATTCGCGCTGGTGACGTGATTCCGCGCTTTTCCTGCACCGCCTATTGCGATATCTTTGTGTGCTTTTTCACGAGGTGAATAGTGGCCATTCGAATGTGCCCGCATTGCGGAAATACGGTCCCCGCGGGCCCTGTTGTGGCGTTTTCCGACGGTCTGGAATGCCCCCATTGCCAAACGCGGCTGCAGGTCACTGACGGAAGCCGTATGATCGCCGCAGCGGTGGGGCTGGTTGCCGGCTGGATCGCTTGGTGGGTGACGCGCGCCTCGACCAATATACTCGGCTTCGCCCTCCCCGTTTTGTTTTCAGTTCTCGCCTTCGGGATCGTTTCGCCGCTGGTTTTAATGTTCACCGCGACATTGCGCATCGCGCCCGGCGCACCCGTTTTTGACCCCGTTCCCGCTCACGGCCACGCACCCAGTGTGCACGGTCACGCGGGCGGCCATCATTAAGGCCATCGCTAAGCATTAAAGCCATTAAGATTGATCAGAGTAGATTTGTTCGCTGCGACACAACATCGCAGATAAAGACGCAGGAAGGAGGATCGGTGAAACCTTCGGTTGGGTTGATCGGATTGGGCTTGATGGGCCGCCCCATAGCGGCGAATCTTCTGAAAAAGGGATTTTCATTGACGGTGTGGAACCGCACACCCTCGCGTGCTCAGGAGTTGGCATCGCAGAGCGCGAAGGTAGCGGCCACGCCTCAGGAAACGGCTGCTGCTTCAGACGTGCTCATGATGATCGTGAGCGACCCACCGGCGGTGGAGCAGGTGCTGTGGGGCAAGGATGGCGTATTCGCCGGTCTGCGTCGCGGAAGCGTGCTGGTGGATAGCAGCACAGTTTCCCCTGAGTTGGCTCGCCGCAGCGCGGCCGCATGCTCGGAACGCGGCATTGAATATCTCGATGCGCCCGTGACTGGCGGCACGTGGGGCGCGGAGAAGGGCGAACTAGTAATGATGGTCGGCGGCACCGCGGAAACTTTGAAGCGCGTCGAGCCGGTCTTCGAAGCCATCGCCAAGCGCTGGTTTCATCTCGGTCCTGCGGGCGCGGGCCAAACCGTAAAGCTCGCCATGAATTTGCTGCTCGCGCTCGAAGTCGAGGCCTTCGCCGAAGCCCTCGCGCTCACCCAGGCCGGAGGCGTTGCCGGCGAGCGTCTGGTCGAAGTTATGCAGGCCAGCATGGGACGCGCGCCCGTCCTTGACGTCAAAGCGCCCCTGCTTCTCGAGCGCAAATATCCCCCGAGTTTTCCTCTGCGGCTCATGCACAAAGACATGGTCCTCGCGCTGGAGCTTGCGAAACAACTGGGAGTCTCCTTGCCCGCAGGCAGTGCGGCTCGCGAGGTCTACTCCAAGATCTTGAACTCCGCTCGCGAAGACGTGGACTACGCTGCGATCGGCCGATACTGGGATAAAGCCGGCGCGCAAGGACGCTAAATCTCGCGCAAGGGCGCTAAACCTAAGGTTTGGCCGTCGCCGGAAAATAGCATAGCGGCAAATCGCGCGACGTCTTCAGTCCTGCCGGCGTAGCCAGAATCGCCGGTATTGTATTTACCACTAGCGCCGCGGTCGCAATGTCTCCGTGCGTCCCGCCGGGAATAGTCAAGGTAAGGTTCGGCTCGCCGCGCAATTCAATTTGATCTTTTGACTCCGGCGCGCCGACGTACATCTGCAGCTCCATGTAAATCTTTTCTTTGCCTCCGGAAATCCCGCGCGCAATCTGGTGTACTCCGGCTGCTCGCCCAGGCGCCACCTCAATGAATTCGGTTCGAAAAGCTTCGCGCGCGATGAATGGCTCAGCCGTTTCCGTGATCTCATCGATCTCAAATCCAAAACCATCGGCCACCATCGCGATGGATTCCGGCAATCCGTGATGCTTGATCGTGCCCGCGGCGACTTGGTCTCTGAATTCCTCTGCGCTCAACCCTGCGCCCACCTTTCTTTGCAGCGGCAGCCTCCGTTTCGCCGCGTCTACGATACGCGTTACGCTCACCGAATCCACTCGCTGTGCCGCCGCGCCCAATGTGAGCACGAGCTTGTCCATCACGAACCCGGGATTCACGCCGGTGCCCACCAGCGCCACGCCCCACGATTTCGCCTCCGCATCCAATTTCGAGGCCAAATCCGGATATTTGCGGTAAGGATACGCGAGCTCCTCGCACGTCGAGACCACGCATGATTCCGACGCCAGGCACGCCGAGAGCTGATCCATCACTGCAGGCAAATTCGAAGAGGTCGAGTGCACCACGACGTCCGCCGCCTCGCCGAGAATTTCGGTATCGCCGCTGATCTCGATCCCCCACGGCGCGTCGCTCGCACCCACTACTTCGCCCAGGTCACGCCCCGCTTTGGCCGGATCGGTATCGATTGCGCCGATCACCTCGATCGCTTGCTTTTCTCGCATCAGGCGCACCAAAGATGCACCGATGGGTCCTACGCCATACTGGATGGCACGAATCTTCTTCCTCACGTGAACTCCTGCGGTTCTCGATCGGTCAGGTAAGCCGCTGCCAGACGAGCCAACTAAGTTAAAGGAATCGTCCGCATCCTTCAACTATTGGGACACCGGTTGCTCGCCGGGCGAGGGCGGCGGGATAATCAGAAGCTGACTGAACATCGACGAGCCGAGGTTGCCCATGCGCGCCACAAAAATGAATGAGCCGGAAATTGCTGCCGAATTGAAGAAACTGAAGGGCTGGACCGTGGAACAGGGAAAGCTTCACCGCGTTTTCGAGTTCCGCGATTTCTCGCAAGCGTTTGGCTTCATGGCTCAGGTGGCGCTTGCCGCCGAAGCCATGGGCCACCATCCCGACTGGTCGAATGTCTGGAATAAAGTCACCATCGATCTGACCACGCACAGCGCGGGAGGCCTCACACAAAACGATTTCGGGCTCGCCGGCAAGATCCAGCAAATCTCGTCTGGAACTTAGCTGTCTGCTTTTGCCGCGTGCCTGCGCGCGGCGAACGCGGCATCGGATAATCTTGTATGCTGATTTCGACTCAGCCCTGAGGATTTTTCAATGGCCGAAGTAGCCTCCAAAACCACCGCGCTTTCCTCCGACGCAGCAGATCAGCGCGAGCTCGTTTTCGATAAATTTCGCCGCTGGGGCTATTTGGCCGCTCGGCTTGATCCTCTCGGATTTCTTCAGGCCGCGGCTCCCGCCGAACTCGACGACAAATCTCCCTGGTCCTCCGAAGCTCGCTCCATCTACTGCGGCACGATCGGCGCCGACTTCATGCATATCGCCGATCGTGATCGGCGCGAATGGATCGCTGCCCGCATGGAGCATCCGCCTGCCGCGAAACCTGACCAGCAGCGCATTCTCGAGCGGCTCCTTCGCGCCGAACTCTTCGAGCAAACTCTGCAGGCGCGTTTCGTCGGAACCAAGCGCTACTCGCTCGAAGGCCTCGCTGTCCTGATTCCTTTGCTCGATCGCGTTGTGGAAGCGGCCGCCGCCTCGGGCGCCGAGCAGATGGTTATCGCGATGAGCCATCGCGGGCGGCTCAATGCGATGGTGCACATCGTCGGCCGTCCCACGTCCGAGATTTTTGCCGACTTTGAAGACGTAGACCCGCGCAGCGTGCTCGGCGGCGGCGACGTGAAATATCACGTCGGCGCCACCGGAGAATATCGCACGGCGTCCGGACGCAGCGTCGAAGTTCATCTCGTCTCGAATCCGAGTCATCTGGAAGCCGTGGATCCGGTGGCGATGGGCCGCGCGCGCGCCAAGCAGGCGCGCATTGGCCCGGAAGGCTGGAAGCGTGTCCTGCCGGTCACTCTGCATGGCGACGCCGCTTTCGCAGGGCAGGGAATTTGGGCCGAAACGCTCAATCTCGACGATCTTTCCGCGTACACCGTCGGCGGCACGATTCACGTCATCGTTAATAATTTGCTCGGCTTTACTACGCCGCCCGGGGAACTCCACTCCTCGCGCTTCGCCTCCGATCTGGCCAAACGTCAATCCATCCCCATTTTTCACGTGAACGGAGAAGATCCCGACGCCGTCGTCCGCGTGGGCGAAATTGCCGCCGATTATCGTGCGCAATTCGCAAGCGACGTGGTGATCGATCTCATCGGCTTCCGCCGCCACGGCCATAGCGAAGTGGACGATCCCACCATTACGCAGCCGTTGCTTTACGCAAAAATTAAAGACCATCCGCCGCTCTGGCAGATTTATGCCCGCCAGAATGGCTTGGATGCCGCTTCGACCGTCGCGCAGGTGCGCAAGGAATTCGACGAATCGTTCGCAGTCGGCAGCAAAGCCACGGAAAAGCCGGTGCACCACCAGTTGCCGGCCTACTGGGAGCCCTACGAACGCGGCTGCTACAAACCGGAATACGAGGTCAGCACCGGCGTTGATAGCTCGCGGCTCGGCGAAGTTGCCGCCGCGCTTACACGATATCCCGAAGGGTTTGCCATCCATCCCAAGGTCAAGCGCCTTCTCGAGCAGCGCTTGGAGATGGGTCGCGGTTCGCGTCCGGTGGATTACGGAATGGCGGAGGCGCTTGCCTTCGGCACTCTGCTTCTCGAAGGCATACCCGTCCGGCTCACGGGCCAGGATACTCGCAGAGGGACGTTCAATCAGCGCCACGCCGCTTTGATCGACACGCAAAACGAAGCGGAGTACGTGCCGCTCGAGCATCTCGCCGCAAATCAGGCGCGCTGCGAGATCTTCAATTCCTCTTTATCCGAAGCGGGTGTCTTGGGTTTCGAGTATGGATATAGCCGCGATTATCCAGAAGCGCTGGTCGCGTGGGAAGCGCAATTTGGAGACTTCGTCAACGGTGCGCAAGTCATCATCGATCAGTTCATTTCCGCCGCCGAAGATAAATGGGACCTGCCCTCCGGCGTCGTTTTGCTGCTGCCGCATGGTTACGAGGGGCAAGGTCCGGAACATTCCAGCGCGCGCCTCGAACGCTTTCTGCAACTGGCCGCCGAAGACAACCTGCAAATCTGCCAGCCCTCTACCGCCGCGCAATATTTTCATTTATTGCGCCGGCAGGCGCTTCGCCGCTGGCGCAAACCGCTGGTGGTTTTCACGCCGAAAAGCATGCTCCGCCGGCCCGAATCGGCCTCCTCCCTCGCGGAGTTCGCGGAAGAGCGCTTTCTGAATGTCGTCCCGGAACGCGAGATCCAGGACGTGCGAAGAATTTTGCTTTGCACCGGAAAAATCGGGCACGAGCTTCGCGCGGAGCGCAAGCGTCGCGGCGATACCGAAACGGCCGTCGTCTTTCTCGATCAGCTTTATCCCTTTCCTGAAGCCGAACTCACCGCCGAGTTTGCGCGCCACACCCAAGCACGAGAAGTCGTCTGGGTTCAGGAAGAGCCCGCCAATATGGGCGCACTTTTTTATGTCGTGCCGCGCATTCGGGAACTCGCTGGGGATGTGCCGGTCCGTTCGATCAAGCGCTCGGCCAGCGCCAGCCCCGCGACCGGTTCGGCGAAAGCTCACGATTTGGAACAAAAAACCTTGCTCACCTTGGCCTTCACGACATCCGAAAATTAATTCGCCCCTTTGCACCTCAGCTCGCACCTTCGCTGGACAACCGGGTGCTCTCGCTGTAGCGTATCGGTTTCGTTCCCATGTCCCGTCAGGTCATCAAGCGCCGCTCACGCGGCTTCATCTGCGTCAACGCGCATCCGGAAGGCTGCCAGTTGAACGTCGAACGGCAGATTGCTGTCGCCGAGCAGGCGCCGCCCGGCCGCGAACGCGCTCCTCGCAATGTTCTCGTCATCGGTGCCTCCACGGGCTATGGTCTGGCCTCCCGCATAGCCGCGGCGTGGGGATATGGCGCGCGAACGCTCGGCGTTTTTTTTGAACGCCCGCCGGACGAGGAAAAAACAGCGACGGCCGGCTACTACAATACGGTCGCCTTGGATCAGCGTGCTCGGCGCGATGGGCTTCTGGCCGCGCACATCAATGGCGACGCCTTTTCCGATGAGTGCAAGCGCCAGGCTATCGAAATCGTCCGCCGCGAATTGGCGCCCCTCGATCTGATTATCTACAGCCTGGCATCGCCAAAGCGTGTGCATCCGCGCACCGCAACCGTATACAGTTCCGTGCTCAAGCCCATTGGCCAGCCTTATTCCAACCGCACCATCGAGCTCGATTCCGAGAAAGTGGTGGACGTCACTCTCGCTCCGGCAAACGAAAAGGAGATTGCCGATACGATTGCAGTTATGGGAGGCGAGGACTGGCGTATTTGGATCGACGCTCTCGCCAAGGAAGGTCTTCTTGCCCCTGGCGTGCGCACGCTGGCGTATTCCTACATCGGCCCGGAAATGACCTGGCCCATCTACCGTGATGGCACCATCGGCCGCGCAAAGAATGATCTCGAACAAACGGCTCGCTCGCTCGACGCTTTCCTCTCGCCCAAATTTGGCGGCCGCGCGCTGATCTGCGTGAATAAGGCCGTCGTCACACAAGCCTCCGCCGCAATCCCCGTCGTGCCCTTATACATAAGTTCGCTGCTCAAGGTGATGAACGAAAAGCGGCTCGAAGAGGCGCCCATCGATCAGATGTGCCGCTTGTTCTCCGATTTTCTGGCAACGAACGCCGAGCCCAAAACCGATGACGCCGGTCGATTGCGCCTCGACGATCGCGAAATGCGTGCGGATGTGCAAGCGGAAATCGCGCGGCTCTGGCCTCAGGTGACCACGGAAAATCTGCGCGCCCTCACCGATTTCGCGGGATTCCAACGGCAATTTCGTAATCTGTTTGGCTTCGAGGTGAAAGGAATCGATTACGAACGGCCTGTAGAAACGAATACCGAATTGCCGCCGGAAAACGAACGTGGCTTGTCTGCCTAATTATAGGCCGCTGCTCGAATCCTTTTCCTCAGTGTGGGACGATACCTTCGCGGCGCCTCGGCTTGCGAATCACGAATACGAACGGGATCATGCACATGGTTACGATCGCGAGTACGTGGAAGTTGTCGATATAAGAGAGCATCGCGCTTTGCCGCTCCAACATTTGCTGCAGAAGACCGTAGGCTTGCTTGGTCGCGGCTGGCCCGCTCCCCGCTCGCAAAGCGCCGGAGGCGCCGTGCAACATCTGCTGAACGCGCGGATTTGCCGGGTTCAAATGCGCGGATAGTTGCGCCCTATGGAACTGCTCACGCCGGGCGAGCATGGTAGTAACGAAAGATATTCCCACACTGCCGCCAACGTTGCGGGCGAGATTGATCAATCCCGAAGCGGCGTTATTCTTCCCCGGCGGCAAATAGGAATAGGCCACCGTATTGATGGGCACAAATAGGCACGCCAGCCCCATTCCCTGAATGACTCGCGCCAGGGCGGCAGTCTGGAAGTCGATTTGCAAATTGAAATGCGTCATGTAGAAAAGCGCGAGGGTCAGCATGGTTAAGCCGAAAACCATGATCCTGCGCGGATCGTACCTCGACAAAAGAAATCCCACGATCGGCATGGACGTCAGAATCACCAGGCCCCCCGGCATCAGGGCGAGTCCGGCCTTTTCCGCCGTATATCCCAGCATCGTTTGCGTAAAGAGCGGCAGGAGCAGCGTCGTGCCCAGCAGAATGAACCCGAGCATGAACATCATCGAATTTCCGATGGCAAACGAGCGGTCTCGAAAGAGTCTCAAATCGATGATCGGATGTTCCGTCTTCCATTCCCAAACAACGGCCGCGACCAGCGCCGTAGCGGCCACGATGGTAAGAATCAAGATCATGTGCGATTCAAGCCAGTCTTCCCGCTGTCCCTTGTCCAGCACTACCTGAAGCGCCCCCAGACCGAGCGCCAGCAATCCCAGGCCGATGTAATCGATCTTGATTCCCCCCTCGCGTCGCGCGCCGCTTAAGTGCGGCGGATCTTTGATCACGCGAGAAGTCAGCAGCATGGAAATGATTCCGATGGGAACGTTGATATAGAAAATCCAGCGCCAGCTATAGTTGTCGGTAATGAATCCGCCTAGGGTGGGGCCAATTGCCGGCGCTACGACGACTGCCATGCCGTACACCGCAAACGCCATGCCGCGTTTTTCCGGCGCGAATGTGTCGGCTAGGATGGATTGTTCGCTGGGCTGCAAGCCTCCGCCACCGGCGCCCTGCAGAACGCGAAACAGAATCAGCATAGCCAGATTCGGCGCCAGTCCACAAAGAAATGAGCTGATGGTGAATACCGCCACACACGACATGTAGAAGCGCTTGCGTCCGATCAAGGAGGAAAACCAGCCGCTCATCGGCAGCACGATGGCGTTGGATACGAGATACGAGGTCAGAATCCAGGTGCTTTCGTCAACGCCGGCCCCTAGTCCCCCTGCGATGTGTGGCAACGAAACGTTGGCAATGCTCGTATCGAGCACTTCCATGAACGTCGCCAGCGTTACGGTCAGCGCGATAAACCACGGGTTTATCTCCGGAGGCACATAGACTTGCCTCGCCGGCAGCGCCGCCGCCTCGCTCATTGCACCCAGACCTTCGGTTCCACGGACATTCCTAAGCGCAGCAGGTGATCTTGATTCTGGCCCGAATCGAGCACGATTTTCACCGGAATACGCTGGACGACCTTGACGTAATTCCCGGTGGCGTTCTCCGGCGGCAACAGGCTGAATTGCGCGCCCGTCGCGCCCGCGATGCTTTCCACGTGGCCCTGGTACTCGCGGCCGTAAGCATCCACTGCAATCGTCACACGCTGGCCGACCTTCATCTTGCGTAGTTGAGTCTCTTTGAAATTCGCGGTGACCCATATGTCGTCGAGGGGCACCACGGAGAGCAGTGTTTGGCTCGGCTGGACGTTCATTCCCACTTCAACTTTTTTGTTGACTACGCCGGTCACCGGAGCCGTGACCGTGCAGTACTGTAAATCCAGCGCCGCCGCATCGAGTGCTGCGCGCTTCTGCTGCACGTTCGCAATTGCCGCTCGCGCCCGCGCCTGTGACGCGGCTACCTGTTGCGGACCGGTGTGTGAATATTGAAGCGCTGCCTGCGCACCACTCACGCGGCTCTCCGCCTGCGCCACCTGCTCTTGAGCTGCCGCTACGGCGGCGCGCGCGCCTTCTACGGCAGCCGCATTCGCCTTCGCTGTCGCGTTGGCCTGATCGTAGACTTGCCGGGAAACCTCGTCCTTTGCCAGCAGCGCACTGTAGCGGGCCACATCGGCCTGTGCTCGCGCATTATTGGCTTCTGCCTGCTGGAGTTGAGCACGCGCGGAATCGAGCTGTTGCTTTGCGGCGCCAACACCAGCTTCAGATGCCTTCACGTTTGCCTCTGACGAAGACACCTGCGTCGTCGTGCTGATCGTTTCCACCGGTACATTCAGATTCATGGCTTGGGCCGTCGCCTCGGCATCGGCCAGTTCGGCCTTGGCGCGCTCGAGCGCCACCTGGTAATCGCGGGGATCGATTTCTACCAGCACCGCGCCTTTTTGCACGGATTGATTATCGTCAACGTTTACATGGAGCACGTACCCGGAAACGCGCGCGCTGACGTTGTTGATATGGCCGTCCACCTGGGCATCGTCCGTAGCTTCATAGGTGTTCAGATAGCGCCACACGAAGAAACCCGCTACCGCGAGCGCAATCACCGCTCCCAGAGCGATCCAGCGAACCATCGAGCGCCTTTTCGTGGCCTCCTCCCGCTCTCTGGAAAGCTTCGGGCTTGGCATTTCCCCCGTTGACGTAGCGCTCGTATTCTCGGTCGGTACGTCCGCCCTATCTACCGCTTGTGTTTGTTCGGCCATGATCTACTTTTCCTTCCAGTATTGGCGGAAACCGCGTTCCGCGGAACCTGTTGCCCGCGCGAGTTCTACTCGCGCGAGATTGTATGCATAAAGGCTCGAAATATAGGATTCACTAGCGCTCGCCACTGTTTCTTGCGCCTGCACCACTTCAATGTTGTCCGTCGCACCACTGGCAAAGCGATCACGCGCTTGGGTCAAGGTTTGCTCGGCCAGATTCACATTGCTCATCGCCACAGAAACTTGGTCGGCGGCCGCTTGCAGGTCGAGCAGGCCGTCGCGGACGTCCTGTTCGATCTGCGCTTTTATATTTTCTGCCTCCTGCCGGTCGCGATTCAGTTCAGCCTGGGCGACCAGAGCGTCGCCGTGCGCTCGCCCGCCAGTGAAAATAGGTATGCGGAGCGAAGCATACGTGGTGAAAGTGCCGAGCAGGGTGGACGGCGTTGGGCCGATGCCACCGTAATCCGCATAGATCGAGAGCGAAGGAATGTGCTCTGCGGTGGCTGCCCGCACAGTCTGTTCCGCTGCGCGAACCTGCGAGAGAGCCGCTTGATAGTCCGCGCGGCTCTTCAAAGCTTGATCCAGGGTCTCTTCCACCGTAATCGGTTCAGGAGCCTCGTAGGGAATTTTCTCCGTCAGAGTGAAGTCCTGTGCAAGTGGTAGGCCAACGGTGCGCGCGAGCGCCAGTTTTTGCTTGGCAAAATCATTCCGCGCGGCGATGAGTTGCTGCCGCCGGCTCTGGAGTTCCACTTGGGCCCGCAGGACATCGATTCCCGCGGAGATGCCCACATTTCTCATGTCCAACGCCTGATTGTAGAGCGCTTGTGCGCTTTGGACTTGAGCGTCGGCGGTATCCACTCGTGCCGCAGCTGCAATGGTCTGAAGGTACGTGGCGCCGACTACCAGCACGACTGCTTCGCGCATGTCCTGATAGCTGAGCTTGACGGCGGCCGCATTCTGCCGCGCGGACCGTTCGCTGGCAAGCAGGTTCAAATCCAGCAGCGTCTGCGAGAACGAAACCCGCGCGTCAAAATATCCGAAAGGCCCCACAAGCAGCGGAAAACCGGGGAATCGTCCCGCGATTTTCGAGAAGCCCTCCGCGGCCAGGTTAACTTTCTGGGCGCTCTCTGAGATTCTCGCGGAGAAGTCCGGCAAAAGCGGGCTGCGCGCCTGCCACAGTTGCCCGTGCGCGGAGAGTTGCGCATCGTCTGAGACCAATATCCCCAGATTCTGGCGCAGGCCGCGCTCGATCGCGTCAGCAAGCGAAAGCGAAATCGGCTGGGGACTCACAGTTCCCGTCGGCACGCTGCCGAGGATCTGGTTCTGCGTCGAGTTTTGCTTCAGCGCGCTAGAGCTCACGCCGCCGCCAACGTAATTCTGCTCGGGCGCGATAGTCTGGGCGGACGCGCCCATTGCAGCCAGCACCACATAGAAAACTGTCGCGATCACTTTGCGTCGATCCATAAGCCTCTCAAATCTGTCATACGGTTCGGTTTACGGCAGCTGCCAAAGTATTGACACCTTAGATTACAAAAGCCTCTGAGAAGGTACAAACTCTATGGTAGGACGGCAGATATCTCCCTGTTTTTGATGAACTTACTATGCGTCCCCATCGCACATTCTTTGAGCTTCGCTAGGGTTTCGACGGTATACCCCGCCGAGATGCAAGCGCTTATACCTTTTAAGAGCTAATTTCTCCGCCCACTAAATCTATGTGTGAACGACATCCATGTGTGAACGCAGCTCTGCGGACGGTCAACATCAGCGGTCTTCGGCGGAAACGCAAGCAAACAGGAGGATCTCAATGAAAAAAATTCTAATCATGGTGTTTAGCGTTATGGTTCTTGCCTCTCTCGGTGGCTGGGCCCAGACCAGCTCACAAAAGAGCGACAAGAATTCGGCCAAGACGATGACAATCACCGGCACGGTGAGCAGCGACGGCAAAATGTTTGTCTCTGACAAAGACAACAAGAGTTGGAAGGTCGATAACCCAGACGTTCTGACGGCGCACGAGGGGCATCACGTTAGCGTGACTGCGAACGAGGATCCCGCTACCGATACCCTTCACGTGAACTCCGTGAAGATGTTGGGCAAGGGCAAGTCGGGCACGCCATCCAATAGCGGCGGCGACAATTCGGGGAATAAGGGCAGCAAGTACTAGCAGCCGCTCCCTTCGTTAGCAAATTCCGCCGGCCCATAATCGGAGAGCCGGAATTCCGACGGGAATTCCCGGCTCACTCGCTGCACGCATTCCTCTCACTCCACGTAAACTTTTCGCTTCCCTCTCGCCTGAAAAAGGGGCAGTATAGCGGCTCCTTTTTCATTCCTAAATTTTGGAGGCGAAGTTGAATAATCAGTCGTGGCTTGTGTGGCGGAACCGGCTCACATTCATTCTTCCGATAACCGGGGGACTCATTGCGGCAGCGGTGGGAATCCGCATGCTGATTCTCACGAACTTTTCTAATTCCGGCTGGGAGTTCATGGGCCGTTGCGGAGCCGACTCGCTGGGATTCTTTCTTGTCGCCGGCATTTGCTGGTTGAAGGCGCACCCGGAGCTCGACAGCAGCCACGACCAGGATTAAGCAACATCGCTTGTAACATCGGGCTTTGTAACATCGCTTTGTAACTGCGGCCAGCGCCGGCGTTTTCCCCAATCATCTCCTGAAAATTGGGTCCTGGGGAAAATTGGGATGCGCCCGGCCCCGTGTCAGTTCCCTCCAGGGATTCTTCTTGGACTTCGATCCGTTCGAGGCTCCGTTAGCGCCATTGGCGCCGTTGGCAGAGCGCTCCGATTGCGCCGGATGGCCCTTACCGCTTAATTCATCCACCAACGAAGTCGCGCCGTAGATATCCCGCAGCGCTTCCAGAATGCCGCGCGAATCGACGTGGATGGAGCGGCCAATCGTATCGTCGTAGACGAAATCCCACGGCAGAGACTGGATATTCCCATCGAAAATGATGCCGACCAATTCGCCGGCCCTGTTCAGCACAGGGCTGCCCGAATTTCCGCCGATGATGTCGGCGGTCTCGACGGCATTCAGCGGAGTATCGAGCTTGATCTTCGATTTCGCCTTAATCCAACTCGGCGCCAATTCGTAGGGATCTTTGTTCCCGTGCGCCTCAGCGTGCTCAAAGGCGCCGCGGAAATTGGTGACGTAGGGCAGCTTCGTTCCCTTGGGAGTGGTGCCCTCGCCATTTTCCGTGTAGCCGCGAACCACCCCGTAGCTCAGCCGCAGCGTGAACGTGGCATCCGGATACGTCGCCGTGCCTTCGGTGGCAAAGCGAATCTTCGCAACGGTCGCGCCATCCTGTCGCACTACCGCGTCAACCTGATCGTCGTATCGCTTCCGCACTTCGCGCGACTCCGGCTCGATCTGCTGCATGAGCTTGATCAGCGGATCGGTGCTCGCGTCGATGGCGGCCTCGCCGCCTTCCCAAAGCTGCTTGCGCACGGCGACGTCATCCAGTTTGGTGCTCTCGATTAACGATTGTCCCATCTCGGCGGGCGCTTTCCCGTCCAATACCTTGTTGACGAGCGGGATCATTCGGCAGTTTCTCGTGCATCTCCGCCAGCGAATCCCCGAGCTCGACGCGCTCCAGAGATTTATAGATCGGCGCGGTGGAGAAAAGGTCCTGCTCGAGAGAAGGCAGCGCGGAATCGCGATACTCGCGCAACCGTTCGGCATTGGGCTTGGGACGCTCTTCGGCGGCGCGCACCAAAATACGGGCATAGGCTGCCAGTTCGCCGCTGAAGCCGGCGCGTCGCTCGAAATACGTGAGCGGCAGATAGAACTGCTTTTCGGTGTCCATGGCCTTGGCGATTTCACCCCAGGGATCGCCGAACTCCTTTTGCTTCGCCGCGTCCCCGGCCACTGCCTGGCGCATCTTGTTCTCTTCCGCGGATTTCTTGGCCATGAGCGACATATCCTTCAGCCCGGACTCATAGCCGCGAATGGCCTTCAGCGAATTTTCCACGCTAAAGAGATCTTCGTGGGCAATCTTGTCGTTCTCCGCGGATTCGGCGCTGAATTTCTTCAGCAATTGGTCGCGCCGCGCGAGCCGCTCCAGCACCAGCGGATAGCCCAGGTCGCGCAGGAATTCGAGTTGCGCCATCGTGTTCAGCCTGCCCGTGGAGCCGGGATTTCCGGAGACAAAGATCAGATCGCCTTCCTTGACGCCTGCCGGGGACCATCTCAGGTAATTATCCAGATGCACCGGCTTGTCGTTTTCGTAGATGCGGAAAAAGCAGACGTCCAGATCGTAGCGGGGATACTCGAAATTATCGGGATCGCCGCCGAAAAACGCGGCCTCGAATTCCGGCGCGAAAACGAGGCGCACATCGGTGTACTTTTTGTATTTGTAGAGGTGATACATGGCGCCGGAATAAAAGGTGACCACGTCGCAGCGCAACTTCGTTTCGGTGGCGCACTGCTGTTCGATGGTAGACATGGCGGCGCGCTGCGCCTGCCCCTGATCGGCAACGGACATGCCGGGCTTCACGGCGGCGTTCACCTTCGCGGTGACGTCTTCGATCTCTTCCAGGACGTTCAACTCGAGGTCGGGGCACTTGCCCTCTTCAGCCTCGGTCTTGGCGTAGAAGCCGTTCTTCAGGTAGTCCTTGCCGCCGGTGGAAAGCTGCTGGATGCATTCGGAGCCCACGTGATGGTTGGTAAAGGTGAGGCCATCCGGCGAAATAAAGGAACCCGAACCGCCGTTATTAAAGCGCACCGAGGAAAGCTGGGTGTGCTGCAGCCACGATTTCGTCAGATCGAAGCCATACTTGGATTTGAGCTGTTGCGTGGGGGGCAGGTTGAAAAGCCACATGCCCTCGTCCGCGGCGGCGATTCCCGCCAAAGTTAAGAGAGCGATAGCGATCAGGATCGGGCGTTTCATGATGCACCTCTTGCGGCGAAATTCGTTTTTGCTGCGCGACTTTCGTTCGCCTTGCAAGCAAAGTTCGTTTTGCTGCGACGTTGCGTTTTGCGACAAAGTCCGTCTTGCTACGAAGTCTTGTTCGAACTTCGTCTTGCGGCAAAGCTCGTTTTTGCGGCGACCTTGCGTTTTGCAACAAAGTCCGTTCCGCGCTGTATCTATCGAGCATACCGCCGGCCCCGTCCCGGCGAAAGCGGGTATTCCTGGGGTTTCCTCGCAGCGGGTGCATTGCCTTTAATGTAGCGCCGGGCTTCAGCCCGGCATCCGTTTCCTCTTCTTGTCCGTGCCCGCGCCAAAGGCCCTTGTAGCCCAGGGCGCCGCGACGTGCTTTTCCGTCGCGGGCCCTGGGGCCGTGTCTTTAGGTGTCATCCCGAGGAGCGCAGCGAGGCGGGGTCCCCAATGGGCGCCGGTTCAGCGCCCGTTGGGGTGCAGGCGAGGGATCTGCTTTTGCCTTTTTTGCCTTTAACGTAGCGCCGGGGACTTCAGCCCGGCATCCTCGCTTTTGGGCCCGCGCGGCACGGCCATTCGTCGTGCAGCGCTGTGCCCGTCCCCCGGGCCGTCATTCCGAGCGCGCTCTCGGGCGAGACCGGACGCGAAGCGTCACGCAAGTCAAATCGTCGCGCCCGAACGTTCCTCCGGCGCGAGAGGAATCCCTCCCCACCTTTGTTCCTCGCTTTTTCGGGTGGGTTCATGCCGCGCCCGTCGCTCCTGCGGCGAAAGTCTGCCCACAGGATGAGCTTTCGCCGCTGCGAAATTCAGCCTTTCTTAATTCAGAACGGCTTTAGCTGTAAATCCTGCAGCATCGCCTTCGAGGGCGGCATAGTGTACGGCGGCTTCTGCAGCGGCCATGCCTACTTGGCGCCCCTATCCGCAGGCTTTTCGGGAGTTTCAAGCAAAAAGTCCGAGATTGTATACTATACAAACCAATAAGGAGTTAGCGGCAAATCGAAACCCCCTGAAATTACACCTGCCACAAGACTGTTCGTTCGTACAGGCTACTTACAGTCCGCTTGAATCTATCCTAATGAAGAGATGAATAGAGCTTTAGAAAGCACTTGGCCTTGCATTGGGCCGAAAACTTTACCTTGGCATGAGGCGGTAGTAGACTCCCTCCACATGTCTAACGGTAATGATAAAACTGAGCAGTCGGGCTCGTGGAAGCCTGTTTACGGAACATACGCGCAGTTTGTTTCGGCGGTCGTGGCCTCCCTCGCGCTCATTCTTACTTTGTATTTTCATTACAGTGAAGGTCAGTCCAAGGCGTCGGATGAACACGTAGGAAAACTCATTAGTGAGCAAGTCAAAACCGCAACCAGGGATATTGACGATTATATCGGTAAACAATTAACACCGATCAGCAGTCAGTTGGGCACTTTGACCCAACAAGTTGGCCAGTTGCAGGGAAGATTCCAGCAACTTGATAACGATCAGAAAAAACTATCCGGGGAGCAGCAAAAGCTTAGTAACCGAGTAGGTCAACAAGATGCCCTCAACAGAATCCAAGATCCGAATAGAATTCTTGGCCTTATTAGAACGGATATTAAGCTGGCGCAGGACCGACAAGCTCAGATTTCAGCATCCCAATTGGCCGATTATAAAGCCGCTCTTCGTGGATTACCCACGTCAGCTAAAGAGTATTGGACGACGGTGGCAGAGGTTATTAACTATCAGTCTCTAGTCAATCAAATGAGTGGTGAAGCCCCCGACCCGTCGAAAGTGGCACGGCCATGCATTACGGGAAGTGGTAATCCGAACGTCATTATCGAGAACAATTTTTACAATGGCGGGGTTTATAGAAATTGCTTCGTTAATTTAGATAACCAAGCGTTTGTAAATGTGACGTTTCAGAATTCAGTGATCCGTTATAAAGGAGGACCTGCGACACTTAGGAACGTGCGGTTTATAAACTGCAGGTTCGATCTGAACTTTCCCACCGAATCAGCAAGTCCCCCGCAACAAAATCTTCTTCTTGCATTGTTGAACTCCTCTGATCAGAAAACGGTTCAAGTTGAATCGAGGTAGGATTGATCTTAAGAGGTTTTCAGGAATGAAATTTTTATCAAACTCCGACTCGTTTCGAGACCCCCACTCTTGCCATGGTGACGGTGCCTTAAAGCGCCCGATTTCTTGCACCGAATCTTCCGTACGACCAATGTAGCGATCTTTGTAGAGTGCAATTTCGTAAGGCGTGACCAGTAACCCTAATGGACAACTCATCTGCACCATGTACCGCTTCATCTGAGATTCCATCTGCGACATGTCGCCGGGCCGAATCTTAGTCTCCACAACGAGGAGAATCCGCAGGGAATCAGGCTCCGTGACCACGATATCCGGTCTAAATGGAATAGATTAAATCATAGCGCTCGGGCTAAGGCGCTTCAACGTCTGTTAAAAGGCTGAATTCGCTGCGATACTCTTGGTACTAAACGAATGGTTAAGAAGATCGCTCCTGCCGCAATAGTGGCGCTCAAGGAAGCACTCACCAATCTTTACTGGTACAAGAGTGATCTTCGCAGTTTCTTGACAAGCAGCATAACTAATCCAAGCCTGCTCGGAAGCCTTAACTGGGAAGATTACAAACGCAATCTCGTAAGTACGGTCGTTGACTCTATGGTCAAGCGCCAAGAGCAATACCAAGGCGATTTGCTGCACCTCATGACGGAGGTTTCGAGGGTCGACGATTTTTCTCATCTCGAACGTCTCGAAGGCGGTAAAGAAAAGGCGACTAAAGCTCGGGCAAGTGTTGTGGGTTTGCGAAAATGGACGCAGGTTCACGATTCACTGCTGGAGGAACAAAAGAAGATCGAAGAACGCCGCCGGAAAGCACACGAAAACCTCCTTCGAAACAGTGCCATTCGCAGTGGATTGGAGAGATTAAATCAGGAGTATCTACAGCTCCTAAACGATGCAGATCACCATCAACGTGGCTACCGGTTGGAAAAGATCTTACGGTCGCTCTTCGAAATGTTTGACCTGGATCCCCGCGCGTCATTTAAAATCGTCGGCGAGCAGATCGATGGTGCATTCACATTCGAAGGAACGGATTATCTGTTCGAAGGGAAATGGCAAAACAGCCTAATAGCTGCAGCAGACCTCGACAGTCTCTCAGGTAAATTATCTCGCAAGCTTGACAACACCCTTGGCTTATTCCTTTCTATCAATGGATTTTCCGAAGATGGCGTTAGAGCGCATTCATCAGGTCGCCGACTAATGATCTTAATGGACGGAAGTGACATGATGGCTGTTCTCGAGGGGCGGATAGACCTCATTCAGCTACTCCTCCGCAAGCGACGGGAAGCGTCTCAAACGGGAAACATTTACTTAAGGATCCATGAGGTCCTGTGACGGTCCATCCTCGCCCCCTTGCGGCCTGACAATCTTACCGATGTGATGCTTTTGGCGTTTTTCCACAGTCCCGCAGTTATCCACATAGTACCCCTATTGACCATGGTTTACCTTACCGATAACATTGCATATGACTACCGTAAAAGAACCACCTACAGGGCCCAGACCTGCTTCTTTTTTGAAGTCCGTAATCTCCCAACTCAAGCCGCAACGCCACCCAGAAGCGCCCGCCAACAAGCCTTCTGACAAACTCGCCGATCCGACCAGGATCGGCGTCCTGAGCGACGAACCGGAGCGAAGGACCTCTCTTAATGCTTCCGCTTCGCGCTGCCAGTTCACTTTTGCTGATGGACGGCAATGTAGTATCCGGCGAAGGTCTACCCACCGCGGCGAAACGTCTACCAACAGGATGAGCTTTCGCCGCTTAAGCGAGTCGAGCTTTCGCCGGTTAAGGATAAAAAAGTCCTCCGATGCAACTCTGCGCTCATCACGCTCCTAAGCAAAAACGCGGAGCCAAGCGCATATCTGACGCATCCGCGCTCGAAGCGCTCTGCTCCGACCTCACTACTACCACCAGCATCAACCGAGCCCTCGCCCAAACTTTTCTCCTCATGGCCCAGGGCCGCATCTCCCGCAAAGACGCCGTCGCCTTCGGTTATCTCTCCCAGCTCCTGCTGCAATCCGTCTCCGGAGTCCGCGCCGAATACGTAGCCGCCAACGGCTACCGCCAATGGGAGAACAAACTGAAATCCAGCCTCGATTCGAGTCAAAACGACCCCGACGATCCCGGCCCCTCCGGTGGTGGTGGCGGCGAGAACGTTGAGCACCCCGTTAATGGTGTTGTCGAGCCGAAAAAACCCGAGCGCCCTCTCGCCGAACGCATCATGGGCGAGCCCGATTACGCCGATATCTTGTCCCGTTCGCTGGATATGCTCGATCGCAAATACGACTTCACACCGGAAGGCCGCTCCGAAGCCAAGAAACTCGCGCTCGAACTCGAGCTGATGAAGCCGGCTCCCGAGAAGCCGGCGAAAGACTTCTTCGGCCAAACCGTCGATCTCATGCGTCGTTTCCGCGAAGCCGAGGAACGCAACACAGCAGGTGGTCCCGAGCCGTCATCACTTCCCCCCGAAGCTTTCCTGAACTACTACGCCCATCCCATCAAACTCGCTGTTCCTTACGACAGTGGCACAGCCACTCCTGGCTGTGCGCATCCAAACCCGTCAACCTCGCGATCCGAACCGCCGACCGTGCCTGACCGCAAACTTGTAGCTCGGCGCCCATCGCCGCCGCAGTCCCTGAGGAGCAGCGATCTTGCGCACCTTCGGCGAGCGACCCGGCAGATTTTGTAGCGTCGCCTTCTAGGCGGCACCGCAAACCTCGTTCGCACTCCAGCGCTCCCGGTTCCGCGCCGCATTCCGAACTCCCGTCGCCGCTTATCCGCGAAGGCTATCCCGAGCGACGGCCCCGACGCCGACCACCACGAAGGACACCGCACCGACTGGTATGCGCCGCCGTCATGGTCAAACATTCGGAAGCCGGACCCATGTCCTAGCCGCAAAGAAAAACTTCAGCGCAAGCTTCGCGGCCTGAGCAATTCCGCCTTGCGCCATTTGCAGCACCGTAACTCTAGAGGCCTTTGAAATGAACACTTACACAAAAACCCCAGGGGGGCCCCTCTGGGGCGCGCAAAAGTCTACCCACCGCGGCGAAACGTCTACCAACAGGATGAGCTTTTCGCGGTTAAACGAGTTATCACGGCGTTTTTTCGGCAGAAAAGAGTCGCTGCGGCGCGGCACACTTCGCCCGCCTTCGCGACTGCCTGCGGCAGCAAGGTTCCGACGGAACCGGAGCAAATGCCAAATGCCTAAGAAGTCGGACCGGTCCGGCTCAGTGTTGATCCTCCAGCTCACAGGAGATCAACACCCCGCTAAGTACAGGTTCTTGTTGAGGACGCCTGAACGATCAAGCCATCCAACTTGCAGGGGGGTAAATCCAAGTGAACATTTCACCCGCATGCGAATTACGGCGCGATCTTGCGTCCTCCAGCAACGACAATCCGTGGGCCATCCGTAATCCGCTCGATGAAGCCCGGGACCTGCATAAAATGACCGTTTATGGTTCCTGCACGGTCGAGAGCATTCGGGAGTTGATTTCGGTTCCTCCTGAGATCGAAGCCGCACTCCTTGCCTATGCGGATCACTATCCAAAAGATGGAGACAGGATTCGTTGTGTTTTGCAATTTCGCCGCAAGGTAGGAATCGAGTTTGAGAGATTGCTTCAGTGCGATATGTCTTTTATTGAAGCGCAGCCGGATGATATGAAAGCGCAGCCAGATGCCGATGAGGATATCGGCGAAGCGGAGAGCGCCGTCCCGGTCCTTGCTTCAATTGAGGCTTCAATCGAGCTATGAGCACCGTACTGATTGTCGATGACCATGCGTTGATACGCAGCAGCGTGCGCGCATTTCTCAATCGACATTCAACGATCCGTGTCTGTGGTGAAGCTAAAGATGGCGAAGAGGCCTTGGAAAAGATCGCCGAACTTCGGCCCGATGTTGTCCTGCTTGATATCGAAATGCCGCGAATGAATGGCATTCAAGCTGCGCAGCGAATACATCAACTCCAGCCCTCGACAAAAATTGTTTTCTTTACCGCCCATCCGCAATCCGTTTTTGATAAGAGCAAGATGTGGTCAAACGGGTTCGTCAGCAAATTCAGCACTGAGACTGAATTGATTCCCACTCTTAACCATTTGCTGCAAAGCACTCCTGAAGGACTGGACGGGCCGCCAAGATATCAATGGCAGCATTCAGTTATGAATGCGTTTGCGTCAGATCGTGAATCGTTGGACGTAAACATCGCCATTGCTCAAGAGGCGATAGCAGCTCGTTTGACGGACGTAAAGCTCCCTGACTCCGAGGAACGGACCGCTCTGAACAATGCTTTGCGAGCGCTGGAGAAATTACAGCAACAATAAACCCGCCAGCAGTGCTCGCGCTGAGGCGAAGGGTGTACCGAAACGGAACACCTGCTTCACGCGTCCCACCAATAGTTCCAGGCATCATAAATAATGGCAATGCTTTACAGCGCAGCTACTTCACGGCGCAAGAATTGGATCGGAGAGGGGATGGCCAGGGATAAAAGGACAAACGGGATAGATGCATCAGGGATAGATGCATCGGAAGAAGTGGTGAACGCATTTGAAGCCGGTATCGTTTTCGGACGAATGGTGGAAAGCAGACGGCCAAAGCGCCACCCGCTGTGGTCAGACGACGAATGGCTTGAAGCCCTAAACAAGGCGGTCGGGAAGAAAGCAGAATCCAGAGATTGAGAGTGGAACGCGGGCTTTAGCGGTGAACAGAGGCACGATGGCTCAACGCCGTACTCAATTCCGGCAGAAGAACGTCTCGTGTCGGAGTAGCGCCTCAATCCCGCTGATAACCTCGCGACAATCGTGTTTTGAAACCATTCCTTGTATTCCACACTCTTGTGCCATGGAAATTAGAGACGCTGGGACGGATTGAAATGTATAGAGAAGGATGGGAAGATCAGGTGCGAGCTTAGCGATTGCGCGAGCCGCCTGGAGTCCATCCATTACGGGCATGCAAAGGTCGAGGATCAGGATGTCTGGGATTCGTCGTTGAATTTGTGCGATGGCATCGTGACCGTTGACTGCTTCTGTACAGGACCACCCAACATGGTCTTCTATCAATTGATGCAGCCCAGATCGTACGACCTCACTTTTATCGGCAATTAGGACTCGCATCATGGAGAACTCCAGTGCGGCTAGGTTCTCACCATTCGTGGCCCCAGGTCTATCCAGCTAACAGGTCAATGGGGCTGTTGACTTCCCTTAGTAACCACCGGAACCGCCCTACGGTCTTTCCTTCTTCCGTCAGGATACACAGTGTCCTGAATCGGACAATCCGCGGAACTATCCGCCGAGATTCGTAGCCGAATGGAATCGATGTAGGCTTTCAGTATGCCAGCCGAAAAAGTCTGCCTCCGGGCGGTAATGACAGTCCGGGAAGGCAAACGCATATGGACCGGAGAATACGCCTGCTCGATCTGCGGCCTGCGCTTCCGTCCCGATCCAACCGATCCAGCCAAGCTTTCGCTTGATTTCTCAAAACATCAGGACCAGCATCCCGCGGCAACAGGCAAGTAAGAGACTTCGATCCAAATTCCGGCACCATCTAGTACCATTACCTAAAATTAAAGGTCGTGCTAGAGTTTATAGGGTCGGCCCTCCTCGCCCCACGGCCTGAAGTAGAGGCTTGAGAAGGAGGTGTAGATGGATACCGCTTCCAAGAAATTAGACCGTATCCATCAGCTGTGGAAAGAGCTAGAACGAATGGAGCCGAATACCAGCGAAGCCGAAGAACTCATGAAAAAGATTCGTGCCCTGTCGGCGGAGTATGAGGCTCTCACTGACGCGACTCAAAAGCGCAAAGCATCAAAATGAGTCGCTGACGTTTCACGCGGTTCGATAAACGAAGCTCATGGCAAGCCGGCGCGACATGCGCGGGCGGCCCGCCTGAAGGCGGCCGCTACGCGGAACAGCGACGGCCTGCGGCATAAACCCACCTTTAAGTACGACCCCTCACTAAGTCCCTTCGAGACTCCCTTCGGACTCAAAGGCAAGCCTTTCGATTCGCTCCGCGCTTCTCAGGGCAAGCAGGGTTGGGCACCCGAAAATGCAACAGCAGATCCCTCGCGCTTAGGCGCTAGAGCCGCATTCGTCAGAGATGGGATGACAGCGAAGGACTGGCCTGCGGCAGCAAGGGCGAGGATTGCATTCGGCGGGCGGCAGTTGTATGTTGCCGTCTATGTGTTGATGCCGGGCCGGAAGCGGGTTAGAGTCCCGGATCAAGTGCCAATTTTTGCGGTCAAACCAAAAATCCCGGGTTAGAGATTCCAATTGAACGCAGTGGAGGCAGGTATGACGCAGCGGAGAAGGCTCGAGAGTTTCATCCTGCGAGCGACGGGATTTGTCGGTTCTCTAATCGTCTTATGTCTAGTCTTCTTTTTTACAATCTTTTTTCTAATGGGGGCGATTGCGCACGCACGACAGGCAGGACAATCTCCCGCCGGGGGCGCTGGGGCGCTCGGGGTGAAGTTGGACAGCGATGAAATCGGTGGAGTAGTGACGAGCTCCAAGGGACCCGAAGCGGGTGTGTGGGTGATCGCTGAGACGCATGATCTGCCGGTGAGATACATCAAGATCGTCGTGACAGACGACCGCGGGCGCTACCTGATTCCCGAGCTGCCGAAGGCGACATACAGCGTGTGGGTGCGCGGCTACGGATTGGTGGATAGTCCGAAAGTGATGGCCGAGCCGGGCAAGGAACTCAAGCTCACTGCGACACTGGCTCCGGACGACGCCTCGGCGGCGAAATATTATCCAGCCGTCTATTGGTACTCCATGCTGAAAATTCCGTCCGCGGATCAATTCGGCGGCAAAAATCCCGGTATCTCGGCCAAGATGACGCAAACCGAGTGGCTGAACGACATGAAAAATAACGGCTGCGTCGGCTGCCATCAATTGGGCCAGCTTTCCACGCGAACGATCGAGCCGCAGCTGGGCCACTTCTCCAATTCCGAACAAGCTTGGGCGCGCCGCGTGCAGTCCGGGCAGGCCGCGCAGTTCATGATCGGCCAACTGACTGAGATGGGTACGCTTTCCATCAAGAACCTGGCGGATTGGACCGACCGAATCGCCAACGGCGAGTTGCCACACGCCAAGCCGCAGCGGCCGGAGGGCCTGGAGCGCAACATCGTGGTGACGCTGCGCGACTGGATGGACGAGAAGCACTACCTGCACGACCTGATTGCCAGCGACAAACGCTATCCCACGGTCAATGGTTATGGCCCGCTATACGGGTCACCGGAGTACAGCTCCGATAACATTCCTATCCTGGATCCGGTGAAGAACACGGCGACCAGTTTCCATGCGCCCGTGCGCGATCCAGACATGCCGCTCAGTCTGGGTCCCGGTCATATCGCAGCGCTGAAGCCGCTGATGCCGTCGGCCTATTGGGGTGACGAGGCCATCTGGAATCAGAGAATCAACAATCACAATTCGATGATTGGCCGAGACGGCAGACTGTGGCTGGCGGCGGCTGTGCGCGGGCCGAACAATCCCGATTTCTGCAAGGCGGGTTCGGATGTTCCTTCGGCGAAGCTTTTCCCGCTGGACAAGAACATGCGAGAGATCGCCGTATATAACCCGAAGACGGGAGACTATCAGTTCATCGATACCTGCTTTGGCACGCATCATGTGCAGTTCGGGTTTGATGCGAACGACACGCTGTGGGCGAGCGGGGGCGGTCCCGTTGTCGGTTGGCTGAACACGAAAATGTGGGACGCCACTCACGACGCAGCCAAGTCGCAAGGCTGGACCGCAATGATTCTGGACACCAACGGGAATGGCAAGCGAGACGACTACGTTGAGCCCAATCAGCCGGTCGATCCCACAAAGGACAAGCGCATCGTAGCCAGCTTCTACGCGGTGATGCCGAGCCCGACGGATGGGTCCGTGTGGGGAGCGAGCCGCGGAAACCCTGGCTCGGTGGTAAGGATTGCCCCGGGCCCGCATCCGCCCGAAACCGCACTGGCAGAAGTTTACAACGTGCCGCTGCCTGGTTTTGGCGTGCGCGGCGGTGATATCGATTCCAAGGGCGTCGTGTGGGTGTCGCTTGCCAGCGGTCACTTGGGCAGCTTTGATCGCAGCAAGTGCAAAGGTCCGCTCAACGGGCCCAAGGCGACGGGCGATCACTGTCCGGAAGGCTGGTCGTTCTACAAATATCCAGGTCCCGGATTTGAAGGTCTCGGAGATAACAGCGCGGAATCGAGTTACTACACATGGGTGGATCAGCACAACATTTTGGGATTGGGCAACGATGTGCCGATGTCCACCGGCAACCTGAATGACGGACTGATCGCGTACGCGAATGGGCGCATGGTCGTGTTGCGCGTGCCTTATCCGCTGGGCTTCTACGCGAAAGGATTCGATGGCCGCATCGACGATCCAAAGGCTGGCTGGAAGGGGCGCGGACTTTGGGCGGCAAATGGCGATCGCGTGCCCTGGCTTATCGAGGGCGGCAAAGGGACGAAGCCGCTCGCGGCGCACTTCCAGTTGCGGCCAGATCCGCTCGCGAAGTAGGGCGCGCGGACGAATTTGCTTCTGGTTTCCTCTGTCGGCACGCAGCGCGATCGCTGCCAGCTAACAAAGCTACGCACACAACAAGTCTCGACTGGCGAGACGGGTGTATAGTAGGGGCATCGAGCTGGTCCCAAGGGCACATCTTCGAAAAAGGCTCGAGCTCACGGCTCGAGAATGAAGGTTCTTCGACGGAAGGACCTGTGAAACGGAGTTCACCATGGCGCAAATCACCCTGAATGTGAACGGCAAATCGCGGATGGTCGATGTCGATCCCACCACGCCGCTTCTCTATGTTCTGCGGGACGATCTCGAACTGCACGGACCGAGATTCGGCTGCGGACTTTCGCAGTGCGGCGCCTGCACGGTAATCATCGATGGCAACACAGTGCGTTCGTGCAGCTATCCGGTGAGTTCGGCCAAAAATAAGCAGATCACTACGCTGGAGGGTCTGGGCTCGGTCGCTCATCCTCACGCGCTGCAAGCGGCGTTTATCGAGGAGCAGGCGGCGCAGTGCGGCTATTGCATGAACGGCATGATCATGACGGCTAAAGTTCTCCTGGATAAGAATCCGCATCCGAACGACGAGGACATCAAGCGGGCACTGGAAGGCAATCTGTGCCGTTGCGGCAGCCATCTGCGGGTGATCCGCGCAGTGAAGCGCGCGGCGGGCGAGCGCACACAGTTGGCGTGAGAACTCTATGATGCCGCGCTGAAGTCCGCGGCTCTACGTTTAAATCTTCGGGCCAGATTTCGAAAAAGAGGAGAGCGCAAATGGAAACGAGCACAATCTCCCGCAGAGAGCTTCTGAAAGGAACCGGCGCGCTGGTGGTGAGCTTCAGTCTGTTTGGCCCGGCGGCGCGCGCTTTGGCGCAAGCGGCGGCTGGCGGCGGAGAGCCGGAGGCGGCGTCGCTCGACTCCTGGCTGGCGGTCGCGCAGGACGGAACCGTGACCGTCTTCACCAGCAAAGTGGAGTTGGGCACGGGGACTGAAACCGCGCTGGCGCAGATCGTCGCAGAAGAGTTGGACGTGCCGTTTGGCCGGATTCACATGGAGGCAGGGGACACGTCGAAAACCGTGGACCAGGCCGTCACTGCGGCGAGCAGAACAATCGAGCGCGCGGGACCGCAGCTTCGCCAAGCTGCAGCGGTAGGGCGGCGCGAACTTGTGCGGATGGCGTCGGAGCGGCTCAATACTCCCGCAAATCAGCTCACCGTGGTCGACGGAGTGGTAAGTGTGAACGGCGATTCGTCTCGAAAGATTTCGTACGCCGATCTAGTTGGCGATAAGCGATTCAACGTGAAAATGCAGACCAGCGGAACCGGCTGGGACCTGAAGATCTCTCCCGATGTCCAAGTGAAGAATGTAAACGATTACAAGATCGTGGGGACGTCGGTAAGACGCACCGACCTGCCGGGGAAGTTTACCGGCGAATTCACGTACGCGCAGGACGTGCGCGTTCCGGGGATGCTGCATGGCCGCGTTGTGCGGCCGCCGGTAGTGAGTTCGAAGCCGACGAATGTGGATGAAAGTTCGATCAAGCAGATTCCCGGCGTGGTGAAGGTCGTACAGGACGGAAATTTCGTCGGGGTGGTCGCGCAAACGGAATGGGCGGCGATTCAGGCGGCACGGGCGCTGAAAGTAACATGGTCGACGCCGAGTACAAGCCTGCCGGCCAATCCGGATGAGCTATACGCATATTTGAAGAATACGAAGAGCTATAACGATCAGGTTACGGTCAATAAGGGCAATCCGGATGCGGCGTTCGCGCAGGCGACAAAGAAATACGAGGCGACCTACCGGTGGCCGTTCCAGTTGCATGGCATGCTCGCACCATCGTGCGCGGTGGCGGATGTGCGCGGGGATTCGGTGACGGTTTGGTCTGGAACGCAAGGGCCATTCCGCACCAGGAAAGCGCTGTCGGACCTGCTGCACATCCCGGAAAAGAACATCCGCGTGATCTTTCGGGAGGAGTCGGGATGTTACGGGCGGCTGAGCCCGGACGACGCGCCACACGATGCCGTGCTTCTTTCGCGCGCGGTGGGCAAGCCGGTTCGCGTGCAGTGGACGCGCGCCGACGAGCACGGTTGGGAGCCGAAAGGGCCGGCACAATTTATCAGCGTGCGGGCCGGAACGGATGCGCAGGGTAATCTCGTGGCCTGGGATTATATGGAACGCGGCTTTCCGTGGACCGAGTCGGCGGTAAATCCGCTGCTCGCGGGACGGCAAATCGGTATGAAAAGCGTGAATCCCGGACAGGGTAATGGAAACGCGGGCGGCGGGGAAGCGTACGAATTCGAGAATCAGCGAGTCGTCGCGGCGCTTATTCCGTGGTCGCAGGATCCGCCGACGCCGTTACGCACAAGCAATCTGCGCGCGCCGGGAGATTTGGCGCGCACGTTTGCGAGCGAATCTTTGCTCGACGAGATTGCCGCGGACCTGCACGTCGATCCGGTGCAATTCCGGCTGCGCTATCTGAAAAATAACAAGCGCGTGACAGAGGTGCTGGTCGCGGCGACGCAGGCCGCGCAGTGGAAAGAGCATGTGCCGCATTCGACGCCAAGTTCGGGCGCGAAGGCGATGGGCAGGGGAGTTTCGATTTCCGGCCGGGACGGCACCGTTACGGCGGCCGTCGCCGAAGTTGAGGTGGATAAATCCAACGGCGAGATTACTGTCAAGCGCGTCACGCTGGCGCACGATTGCGGCTTGATCGTAAATCCCGACGGACTGAGGAACCAAATCGAGGGCAATGTCATTCAGGGTGTGAGTCGAACGCTGCTGGAAGAGGTTCGCTTCGATGCTAATGGCGTGAAGAACCTCGATTGGGTCAGCTATCCGATCCTCACCTATCGCCGCGTGCCCGATGTGCAGATCGTGCTGATCAATCGCAAAGAGATGCCCGCACTGGGCGGCGGCGAACCTTCAACAGTGCCAGTGCCAGCGGCCATCGCCAATGCGGTTTATGATGCGATCGGCGTGCGCGTGCGAGAGGTACCCATGACGCCGCAGAAGGTGCAGGCGTTGTTGCGGTCCAAACCGGTGGCGCGGAGCGTGTAAGTTTCGTAGCGCAAATCCGGAGAAACCTCAGGGCTCCGACAAAGGGCGTCGGGACGACCTGAGCTACGAACCATGCCTGGTCGGATCGTCAGGCGCGGCGAGCGGTTTTGCGGCTGCGGCGCTTGGCGCGCACGGGATTGACGGGCGCGTCGCCGATAAGCTCAGCCGACATCATGCTCGTTACGAAGAGCTTACGACCGTGATCGTGGAACTCGACGGCGGTACGTTCGGGATCAGATTCGGCGACAATTCCGAGACCATACTGCTGGTGCTTAATTTGCTGTCCAGTGGAAAGAACCTGCACGTTGCCTCCTTAAGCGCTTTGCCTCTTCCAGGACCTTGTTTCCCGCGGACTTCGGGCAACACGCGCGGAAATTAGGGGCCCGTCCCCAAACGGGCCCCATAAGGGTTAGAGGCCTACGACGTTCTCCGCCTGCAAGCCTTTCGGGCCCTTGCGGACTTCAAACTCAACAGCTTGGCCCTCATTCAAACTACGGTATCCATCCGCCTGAATTGCTGAGTAATGTACGAATACATCCTCACCGGTTTGACGCTGGATAAAACCATAGCCCTTGCTGGCGTTGAACCACTTCACAGTTCCTTGTTCCTTCACTTCTTTCGTCCTTCTCTTTCTTAAATGAATTGTTTGCCGACTCTCGCCTTTTTCCAATCGAAAAGCGGTTGGCGCCTCTAACCCGCACAAAAATGGGCTGCAAGTTTGTTCCTGCAGCCCTCTGAACGAGTCAAAAGGAATGTCAAGAGCAACAAACGCGAATCCATGCTATCACAATTTGGGGTGAGTTGTCGATGGGGTAGACTGACTGGTTAACGCGTAACTATATGATTGTATTGCGCTTGAAGTGTTTTTGTGGGTGCCTGGGTAGGCGTGGGAGCACCTGAAGTTCAGCGCCTTGTGTCACGAAGGATTCATATACCGAAGCCGTTGCTTTGGTAATATCGGAAGTCTTCCCCGTGTAATGTTCTAAGGGTGTTCTGAGGGTTTCTAAGGGCGTTTTTGAGAGCATTTCGAGGCGTTCTGAGGGGTGCGGGCATGGGATCAGGACATGCGCGAAGCTGGCCGCGGCTCATTCTTCTTGTTTTCGCTTGCTCTGTCTTTGTGGCCGGAGGCGGCACGCTGTTTCACATCGAAGCAGGCGGCCTGCCTGACGATGACGATTCCGTGAGCACCTCAAAGCCTGCCGATTTGCCAACGGGCATGCGTATCACTCCTATCGCGGCTCCCGGCGCTCATTTTTCCACTCTCAACCCGAATCTGCCCGGCGCGCCTGAGTTCACGGCCGGTCAGGCGGTAGCCACCGCCGTCAGCCCAGACGGAAATACGCTGCTGATTCTCACCAGCGGATACAACATTCGGTACGACGCGAGCGGGAATCTGCTTCCGCAAGATTCGAATGAGTACGTCTTTGTTTACGACATCACGGCTCAGGCTCCGAAGAAGATACAGGTTGTGCAAGTGCCGACCGCCTTCAACGGGCTGGCCTGGAATCCGAATGGGAACGAGTTTTACGTTTCAGGCGGCGAGCAGGACACGGTACACGCGTTTGTCCGACTAGGCACTGTGTGGCACGAAGCCGGTGCGCCGGTGCGCCTGGGGCATGCCGCGGGCCTCGGGCTGGGAGTTCGGCCCGAAGTTGCGGGCATTGCCGTAAACGCGGCGGGTACGCAGTTGATTGCCGCGAATTACGAGAACGATTCGATAAGCGTGGTGGATATCGGTTCACATGCCAAGAGCGGTGAACTCGATCTGAGACCGGGGAAGAGCGATCCATCGAAAAAGGGCGTAGCTGGCGGGGAGTATCCCTTCTGGGTGGTCATCAAAGGCAACGAGAAGGCGTATGTCTCCAGCCTTCGCGACCGCGAAATCGTGGTCGTGGCGCTGACGCAGGGCGGAAGCGATGCCGCGCCGCGTGTGGCGACTCGAATTGCCGTTCGCGGGAACCCTAACAAGATGATTTTGAACCGCAACGGCTCCCGTCTCTATGTCGCGTGCGATAACAGCGACTCCGTGGCAATTGTGGACACGGAGAGCGACCGGCTGATTTCGCAATTCGCGGTTACCGCGCCCAAGAATGTGTTCCTGAATCCTCGCGGGTTCAAGGGAAGCAATCCGAATGGCCTGGCGCTTTCTTCAGACGAGCGCACGCTCCACGTCACCGAGGGCGGAACGAATGCCGTAGCGGTGGTGAAACTGGATGGAGATATGGGGCGAGTGGCCGGTCTTGTTCCTACCGGCTGGTATCCAAATTCGGTAAGCGTGAGTCGAGACGGCGCGCGGCTTTATATCGTGAATGGCAAAGGGCCCGAAGGCCCGAATCCGACTGGCTGCGGCTACACGCCGTCGCCTGCGGCATGTCACGAGAAGAATGCGTTCATTTTTCAGCGCAACCGAGCCGGTTTTCTTACGCTGCCTGTGCCGCGAGATAAGGAACTCAGTGCTTTGACGGAGCAGGTGGCGCAAAACGATCACTTCCGCGCGGTGGGAGCCAAAGATCAGGCAATGATGCAATTCCTGCGCGGCAAGATTCACCATATCGTCTACATCATCAAGGAAAACCGCAGCTACGATCAGGTGCTGGGCGATCTCGAGAAGGGAAACGGCGATCCTGCGCTGACTTTGTTTCCCGAGCGCCTGTCGCCGAATCATCATGGGCTGGCGCGCAAGTTCGTGACGATGGACAACTTTTATACGAGCGGGGAAGTTAGCGGCGACGGCTGGAATTGGAGTACCGCGGCGCGAGCAACCGATTCGGTCGAGAAGACGGTTCCGGTGAATTATGCGGGCCACGGCCTTGACTACACATACGAGGGCGGAGAACGGAACATCAACTCAGGCATCGCGTCGCGAGCGGAACGGTTGCGGGCCAATCCGCTTACGCCGGGGGATGAAGATCTTCTGCCGGGCGCCGCAAACCTGAGCGCGCCCGATGCGGCTGACGACGATGACAATGCCGCGGGCGCCGGATATCTGTGGGACGCCTCGCTGCGGGCCAAGTTGACGCTGCGCAACTATGGATTCTTCATCGATCTGTTGCGTTACCGGTTGCCGGACGGTATTCCGGGGCAGATGCTGCCCGTTCGCGATCCGCGAGCCGAGGGAACAACCGTAGCCTTTGCGACGAATGCGGGGCTTGCGCCTTACACAGATCCCTTTTATCGCGGCTTTGACGAGCGGCTGCCGGATTATTGGCGGTTCAAAGAATGGGAGCACGAATTCGACGATTACGTCCGCAACGGCAACCTGCCTGCGCTCGAACTCGTGCGGCTGGGAGGCGATCATTTTGGCGATTTCGCGCGCGCGATCGACGGCGTGAACACAGTCGAGACGCAGATGGCAGCCAACGATTATGCGTTCGGGATGGTGATGGAAAAGATCGCCCACAGCCCTTACAAGAGCGACACGCTGGTTTTCGTGGTGGAAGACGATGCGCAGGACGGCCCGGATCACGTGGATGCACATCGCAGTCTGGCGTTTGTCATGGGGCCTTATGTGCGCCAGAACGCGCTGGTTTCCGAGCGCTATACGACGGTGCACGTGCTCAGAACGATTGAGGATATTCTGGGGATCGAGCCTCTCGGTTTGAACGACAGCTCGGTCGAGCCAATGACGGCGGTTTTCGACCGGGCCGCGGAAGTTTGGGATTATCGAGCCGTCGTACCGGCGGTGCTGAAAACGACGCAATTGCCTCTGCCCACGGCAACTGCAGCAACATTGAGCCCTGAGAACAACAATGTGAATTCCGAGCCGCGGCACGATGCAGCTTACTGGGCGGCCAAGACAGAAGGGATGGATTTCTCCGCGGAAGATCGCATCGATACGCCGCGCTTCAACCGCATTCTCTGGGCGGGCCTAATGGGCGATGCCGTGCCTTTCCCGGAGAACCAGAAGCCTCGAAATCTGCGACGGCGCCGTGCGCGTCTGCTGCGGCGCTTCGCTCAACATAAATTTGCTGCAGCGGCTCGAGCTCGCACTCCGGCAGAAAAGAATTCCTAAACCAATTCGCCGAGGCGGGAGAGAGACGCGCCGGAGATCTGCTTGGCGCGCTTATGTTCGTACATCAGGGCGTCGGCGCGGCTGATCTGCTGCGCCAGTTCACGATGGCCCGCCACGTTCACGATGCCCAAGCTGACGGAGAGCGAATAAACGCGCCGGGAATTCTGATTGTTTGTCCCAATCAGGTGCGCGAGGCGTTCGCGAACCAGGAATTCAGCCATTTCGCTTGCGTGGGAAAGCAGAACACAGAATTCATCGCCGCCGAGCCGCCCGATAATGTCGGATTGACGAAAGCATTCCCGCAGCAGACCAGCTATTTGCTGCAGGGCGAAATCGCCTTCGCGATGGCCGAAGTTGTCGTTGATGTATTTGAGATTATCCACGTCCATGAAAATCAGTGTGGAGCGCACGCGTTGGCGCGAACTTAGTTTCAGGTGCTGTTCCGCAAGGCTGACAAAGCCGCGGCGGTTATGCAGACCGGTCAGCTCGTCCATAAGCGAAAGGCTGCGGAGGTGCAATTGGGCTTGCTGGCGGGCGATGGCAAACGAAAGGGCTCGCGCGAGCTGGCCGGGGTTGATCTCGGACTTCACCAGAAAATCCTGAGCGCCGAGCTGCAGGGCCTGGGCGGCGAGAGAATCGTCGGCTGACGCGCTGAGCGCGATAAATGGCACGTTTGGCGCCGTCTGCTGAGCCTCGACCAGGACGTCCAACCCCTGAGCGTCCGGGAGCGATAGATCGACGAGCGCTACGTCGGCCCGGCCATTTTCCAGATGGCGCTTGGCTTGGTGGAGTTTGTTGGCGCGCCGCAAGCGAAAGTTGGTCGCTCCTCCCGCACGGAGCATTTGTGCCAGACGGCGCGCTTCAACGGGATTTCCTTCGACCAAAAGTATTTGAATCTGTTGGCTGGGCATGGCACCCCTCGATTGAGTTTGTCATCCGCTTTTTCATTGCATGTGCAGCCCGAAAGGGCTTTTTCTGGCACGCGGAATGAAGGGTGTTCCTGCAGGCCAAGTGAACTAGAAGAACTAAAGCGATTGTATCTTTTGCGTACAACGGGTCAAGAGTGACAGCGTGCGATGTTGTGCATGTCTAACGGGTTTTTCTCACCGGATTCCCTGGGCTTTTCCACAATATGTTCCACAATGGGAACGAGCGGAGGCTAAGGTCGAGGGCTTCTGTAGAAGAGAACTAAGAGCGCTGGTCCATAGGGATGTAGGAGCGCTTATCGTATCCCTTATAAATCTGGCGGGGCCGGGCGATCTTCTGTTCGGGATCGAGCAGCATCTCTTCCCATTGAGCGATCCATCCGCTCGTTCGCGGAATCGCGAAGAGCACGGGGAACATAGTCACCGGGAAGCCCATGGATTGATAGATCAAGCCGGTATAAAAATCGACGTTGGGATAGAGCTTGCGGCTGACGAAGTATTCGTCCTGGAGAGCTATTCGCTCAACTTCGAGCGCGATATCCAGCAGCGGGTTGCGGCCCATGATATCGAAGACTTCATCAGCGATGCGCTTGATGATGCGAGCGCGCGGATCGTAGTTCTTGTAAATTCGGTGACCGAAACCCATCAGGCGCTTTTCGCCGGATTTGACGCGCTTTACATATGCAGGCACGTTGGCGATAGACCCGATATCCATGAGCATGCGCAAAACTTCTTCGTTAGCGCCGCCGTGCAAGGGGCCGTAAAGAGCGGCAGTGGCGGCCGCCGTGGCGGAGTACGGGTCCACGTGCGAGCTGCCGACACAGCGCATGGCGTTGGCGGAGCAATTCTGTTCGTGATCGGCGTGCAGAATGAAGAGAATGTCCAGGGCGTGCTCGAGCGTGGGATTGGGCCTGTATTTCAATTCGGTGGTCTTGAAGAGCATGTTGAGGAAATTGCCGGGATAGCTCAGCTCGTTGTCGGGATAAGCGTAGGGCATTCCGAGGCTGTGACGATAGGCAAATGCGGCGAGTGTCGGCATTTTGCCAATCAAGCGATAGGTCTGTTTGCGGCGGGATTCGGCATCGAAGATATGGCGCGCGTCAGGGTAAAAGGTGGAGAGCGCGGCGATCGTGGAGATCAGCATGCCCATCGGGTGGGCATCGTAATGAAAGCCGTCGAGAAATTTTTTGATGCTCTCGTGAATGAAAGTGTGATGCGTGACGTGATAGGTCCAATCCTCTATCTGCGTGCGGGTAGGGAGTTCGCCAAAAAGAATCAGATAAGCGGTTTCGAGATAGGTGCTGCGCTCGGCCAACTCCTCGATCGGGTATCCGCGATAGCGCAGGATGCCGGCATCGCCATCAATGAAGGTAATTTTGCTCTTGCAGAGGGCGGTATTGTTGAAGGCGGGATCGTAACTCATCATCCCGAAATCGCTCTGGTTGACCTTGATCTGGCGGAGATCGAGAGCCCGGATCGTATCGTCGGTGATGGGCACTTCATAGGTTTTACCGTTACGGTTATCGGTAATGGTGAGCGAGTCCCGGGTCATTCGGTTGGCCTCTCGGACGGTCGATTGCGCCACTGGTTCGACTGGATTCATGTTCCCTGCCTCAGTTTAAGCCCTCAGAGCAGTTCGTCAATGTACACCAAGTTGGGGCATTGAGGAATAGCGTGGTGAGCGGGAAGTTGGCACAAATTTTGGGCATGTCGCTGTGAAATAGTGACGCCCCAAATTCGGCGGTAGCTGCACGCTCCTGTCTTTTGACCACTCCTAGTGACCATGGTACCTTAGATAGGTCATCGATACGAAGGGAGAGTCCAATATGGCGGGCAAGAACAAGAGATCAATGCATGAAATCGCGATCTCGAAGTTTAAGGCAAAGTGTTTGTCTTTGTTGGAGGAAGTGAACAAGACGAAGATTCCTTTGCGCGTAACTCGACGCGGGATACCACTAGCTGATGTGGTTCCTGCATCTCCGGAGGCAGGGGAACGAACGTGGATTGGTTCAAGGACCGGAATCCTGAAGATCACTGGGGACATTGTCTCGGCGGTAATCGACCCAGAGGATGTTGAGGCTCTGCAGAAGTGAAACTTTTACTCGATACCCATATCTGGCTGTGGAGCCTGGGAGAGCCGAAACGGCTTTCAGGGCGCGTGCAGGGTGAATTAAAAGACCCGAATAATGAACTGTGGCTTTCTTCAGTGAGTACATGGGAGGCGCTGCTTTTGCAAGCCAGAGGCCGGATACACGTGCAGGGCAGCGTGCGAGAGTGGATTACCAAAGCAATGTCACATTTTCGCGAAGCACCGTTGACCCGCGAAATAGTGGTTGCAGCACAGGAACTGCCCTTTCAGCATGCTGATCCCGCAGATCGCTTCCTGGCTGCTACGGCGGAAATCTTAAATCTAACTTTGGTAACTGCAGACCACCGCCTGCTAGGCCTGGGAAATATTTCTACACTGGCAAACCGCTGATTTTTTTGGCTTACCGAAGAAATTCAAATCAGCAAAATATCCGTTGAACTTACGTTCGATCAGCGGCGGTCGGCGGCGGCGTGGCGGACGTCATGGCCTTCGACCATGTAGATGACGTCTTCGGCGATGTTGGTGGCGTGATCGGCGACGCGTTCCAGGTTTTTGGCGACGAGGATCAGTTCGAAGGCCTGAAAGACGACTGCCGAATCGCCCATCATGTAACTTAGCAATTCGCGGAAAATTTGATCGCGGAGGTTATCCACCTGATCGTCGCGGACAAGTACGGAACGAGCCAGGGTGAGGTCGCGGCGGACAACAGCGTTCAAACTATCGCGAACCATTCCTTCGGCAAGTTCGCTCATGCGGGGCAGATCGACGTACGGCTTCACGCGTGGATGACGCAGGATGCGCTGTGAAGATTGGGCGATATTGACGGCCTGATCGCCGATGCGTTCAAGGTCGTTATTTATACGCGAGATAGAGAGTACGAAGCGCAGATCGGCAGCCATCAATTGATGGAGCGCAAGCAACTGCATGACGCGATCGTCAATTTCCATCTGGAGCTCATTGATGGCCGGCTCTTCTTCCAGAACGGCTTCGGCCAATGAGGCATCCACATCCAGCACGGAATGGATCGCCTGATGGACCGCGCGCTCGGCAAGGCTGCCCATCCACAGGAGCCTTTCCTTCAGCCCATTCAGCTCGATTTCAAAATGTCGTTCCATGGTCTCCGCCTCTTAGATGCCCACCGTGACAAGCCGGCCCAAGTCTCCTCATCCGAAGCGGCCGGTGATGTAAGCCTCAGTGCGCGGGTCCGAAGGAGTAGTGAAGAGCTGTGGCGTCGGTCTGAACTCAATCAACTCGCCATTGAGCAGGAAGGCGGTAGTGTCGCTGACACGCGCGGCCTGCTGCATGTTGTGGGTGACGATGACCAGGGTGCAATTCTGCTTCAGATGGAATAGCAACTCCTCGATCTTGGCGGTATTGACAGGATCAAGTGCCGAGCACGGTTCGTCGAGGAGGAGCACTTCGGGATCCACGGCCAGCGCACGCGCAATGCACAGCCGTTGCTGTTGCCCGCCAGAGAGCGCATACGCGGATTTGTGCAACTGATCCTTGACCTCGTCCCAGAGGGCGGCACGGCGCAGGCTATGTTCTACAGCTTCGGAGAGATGGCCATGGCTAGCGGCAGGGAGTCCATTAATTCGCAAGCCGTACGCGACATTTTCAAAGATGGATTTGGGAAAGGGGTTGGGCCGCTGAAAGACCATGCCGATGCGGCGGCGGAGGTTGCGTAACGTCTTGCGCGAATATGTCTTCGCCGTCGAGCAGAATCTCTCCAACGAGACGGGTGCCGCGCACGGTCTCGTGCATACGGTTGAAAGTACGGATCAGGGTTGATTTGCCGCAGCCCGAAGGACCGATGAGCGCAGTCACGCGATTGGCAGTGACTTGCAGGCTGATGGAATGCAGGGCGTGGAGCTTGCCATAGTAGAAGTCGACATTGCGAATCTGCATCCGCAGCGGCGACTCAAGAACCGTCTGCGAACCACTGGGCGTAGGCGGTTTGAGAACAGTCTCCATGGCTCCCACCACCGAATTTTCTGAGGATTCCGGTCTATTGTAAGCAGCTTTGGCTGAAGTCTGGGCCATATCTACGACCTTTGCGGGGACGCTCCGCGCGAGAGCAGCGTCCTGACAACAATATTAGTGACCAGCACCAGCCCAAGCAAAACAAGGCCCGCGGCCCACGCCTGCCGGTGCCAGTCCTCATAAGGTCCGACGGCGTAGGTATAAATCATAACAGGCAAAGAAGCGATCGGTTGGCTCCAGCCCGGGCTCCAAAAGCGGTTGCCGAAGGCGGTGAAGAGCAAAGGCGCGGTCTCGCCGGCAACGCGGGCGAGTGCTAACAAAGCGGCGGTCATTATGCCGCGTGAAGCGGCAGGCAGAACGACGCTGGAGATGGTCCGCCATTTGCTAGCACCGAGGGCCATAGCGCCTTCGCGCATGGAGCGCGGAACGGCGTGCAGGAATTCCTCGGTGCTGCGAAGCACGATTGGAATCATCATCACGCCAAGGGCAAACCCTCCGGCCAAGGTGGAAAAGTGGTGAACCGGCATGACGACCAACGCGTACGCAAAGATCCCGATAACGATCGAAGGCACCCCATTCAGCAAATCGGCCGTGTATCGGACCACAAAAGGGACGGCATGGCCGCCGAACTCGGCCAAGTACACGCCACCCAGCAATCCGACAGGAATGCCGAAGAGCGCCGCCAGGAACAGGAGCTTACCGGAGCCGACGATGGCATTGGCCATGCCGCCGCCGGTTTCTCCGACAGGCTTGGGCAGCTTGGTGAAGAAGTCCCAATTCACGTCTCTGCCGCCGTGGTACACGAGATATCCGAGAATAAAGAAGAGGACCGAGACGGCCACGAGCGCGCAAAGGCCGGTCAGGCTGAGCATGACGATATTTACCGACTTGCGCCAAAGCAGGCTCATGTGCGCTCCGCAGTGCCGCGCCCGGTGGTCAAGACTATCAGCAAGCGCGCCAAGCCATTGAGCACGAAGGTAAGCAGAAAGAGCACCAAGCCCAGTTCGACGAGCGCACTGAGATAGAGATTGCCGGTGGCCTCGCTGAATTCATTGGCCAGGACCGCGGCGATGGAATAACCGGGAGAGAAAAGCGAGGGCGAGATGGTCGGATTATTGCCGATGACCATAGTCACAGCCATCGTTTCGCCAAGGGCACGGGCGAGCGCGAGAAAGATCGATCCCATGATGCCGGTGCGCGCGTAAGGAACTACGGCCCTCCAAGTGGCTTCCCAACGCGTGGCGCCCAGAGCCAAAGCCGCTTCGCGCTGGTCCCCGGGGACGGCCAACAAGACTTCACGGGAGACAGAAATGATGAAGGGAACGATCATAATGGCGAGCACCAGACCCGCCGTCAACAATCCAATACCGTACGCCGGGCCTCGAAACAGGGGGGTAAATCCCAGAATGCGCTTCAGAGCAGGTTGAATTTCCGTGCGCATGAGCGGCACGAGAATGAAGACCCCGAGCAGACCATAGATGACGCTGGGAACGGCGGCGAGCAGATCGATCAAGAAGGTGAGATTATCCGAGAGGCGCCGAGGCGCCAGTTCCGCAAGAAAAATAGCCGCACCGAGTCCGATGGGAACGGCGATCAATAAGCCAAGGGCCGACGTAACCAGTGTCCCATAGACGAAAGTCAGCGCACCAAACTGACCCGCCACGGGATCCCAGGTAGTGTTCCAGAAAAAGCTCAGTCCGAAGCGATGTCTGGCCTGGGCGGAATTTGTCCAAAGCTGATAGACCAGCAACACTGCAATCAAAACTACGACGAGCGCGAAGACGAGAGTGATCAGGCGGGCAATTTCGTCGGCGCTGCGCGCTCGGCGGATTAGCGCGCGCGGGCCCCAAGGGAGACCCGCCGCGGCGGCTGTGCTGGGCGCAGTTGCCATTTCATGAGGCTGGCGCTTATTGAATCAGGGCGATAGCCTTTTGCTCCTTCGCCACGACTTCTTTCGGTAGTTTGGCATAAGCCAAGGGTTCGCAGAATTGCTGACCGGAGGTCAGCATCCATGTGAGGAAATCCTTGATCGCAGTTTTCTTGGCAGGATCCTGGATTTGTGCCGGAATCA
The DNA here is from genome assembly GCA_963803735.1 of uncultured Acidobacteriota bacterium. Lineage (GTDB taxonomy): Bacteria > Acidobacteriota > Terriglobia > Acidiferrales > UBA7541 > Palsa-189. Next base: position 91,444 of record CAWDNV010000001.1, read on the forward strand.
GCAGCCAAGTGAAGCTGGAGATCGGATAAGCCTCTTTTCCGGGAGGGTTCGTGATGGAGACGCGGAAATCCTCCGGCATAGACTTGGCCGCACCTGCGGCGGCGGCAGACACACCGGCCAAACTTGCCTTGACGAATTCGCCGGCTGCATTCTTAACCGTGCCGTAGGAGATACTGTTCTGCACGGCATAGATTAATTCGATATAACCGAGCGAGTTCGGCGTTTGTTTGATCAGACCGGCAACGCCCTCATTACCCTTGCCTCCCAAACCGACCGGCCAATTGACGGAGGTGTTCTTCCCAACCTTGCTTTGCCATTCGGGGCTGACCTTCGAAAGATAATCGGTCCAGATGTACGTGGTACCGCTACCATCGGAACGGTGCACGACCACGATATCTTCGGCAGGAAGCTTAATGCCAGGGTTGGGGCCGGCTATGGCGGGGTCATTCCACTTAGTAACTTTCCCGAGAAAAATTCCAGCGAGCGCCTCGGGGGTGAACTTTAGTTCCACAGTGACGCCAGGAATATTGTAGCTGGGCACGTCGGCCCCAAGGACCGTAGGGAAGTGGAGGACCTTGAAGCCAGCCTGTTGGAGCTGCTCGTCTGTCATCGGACCGTCGGAGGCACCGAAATCAACCGTTTTATCCAGAAGCTGGCGGATTCCTCCGCCCGACCCGATGGACTGGTAATTGATCTGAATATTGGGATGCAGCTTATGGTACTCGTCAAACCACTTAGAATAAATGGGATAGGGAAATGTTGCGCCCGCCGCATTGATATTCTGGGCCCAAGCCGGGGCCGCCGCCAGCATCGCCAATAGAGCGAAGGCGAATAGCTTACGCATATTCATATAAGTCATCTCTTTCTAGAGTGTTGTCGCTCACTCTGTGTTACTGGACTGTTACGTTATTGTTACAGCCGTGTGAATTCGCCATTCCTATTTGAGCACCGATAAAAGGTAGCCGAAGGCGGTCAATGTACGTTCAATGTCGCATGAATTCTGCGTGACGGAACGACATGAACCGCCTCCGATTACCTTAAACTTCTGTGAGCTCTTTCCGATCTGGAGCTCCAAAAATCCTGCGTCTAGGGCAGGGTGTAGCGGAGGTCGATGTATGCCATACCCAGGTGTGCATTCTTGGGAGCGCCGGCTGCGACGACCCAAGGCGCACGGCTGAGGTAAGAGAACTGAGTAATGAGCGAGAGCGCTCCGTAATTCGGATTTCTCCAGAAAGTTGGGATGAAACCGATGGTGGGCTCTTGAACGCTTCTGTTATTGGAGTTAGACGAACCAGGGAAGCCATAGCCGCATGGCGATTTGCCGGTAGCGCCACATCCTGTAAGAGAGTAATTCCTTCCGATGTAGACGTAGCCGTAATAGCCGTAGACCATGAACTTGGGGGTGGTTTGGTATTCAATGCCCGCAATTCCGGCGTCGGAATGGACGGGCGAAAGACCAAGAGTACTGCTTGCATTGGGTGCCGGCGTTACGATGAAATCAGGAACGTTGGTGTTGCCGATCTCGCGACCGCCACCGGCGCTATAGAAAGCCGTTTCGAAGATCTTGAAATTTTTGAAGATCTCGAAATTGCTGTTAAAAGAGCCGGCGGCGCCGTGAATGGTGGTGTTTCCAAGATTGGTCGTTCCATTAAAGCTGTTGATCCTGAACGTGCGGAAGAGACCATAAGCTTCCAGGTGGATAGCGTGGCCGGCGGGGTTCGGATCGAACGCTATTTTCGCGATTACGTCAGGAGCGACATCAGGAGTCGCAAGGGAGTTCGTCGCCGCACCCGCTTGGCCGCTGGTAGCACCAAGAGCCGTACTATTGAGGCTCGTGCCGATGTTGACCTGCGAATCGTTGAAGGCGATCGGAGTGGTCGGAAAAGTCACCGCGTTGCCGGTATATTGCTGGGGATTTTCGATTCCGAAACCGACAGCTAGTTTATTGCTGGGGTGGAGGATGAAACGGAACTGGGCCGTACGCTCCCAAGTTAGGCCCACATTATAATTTGTGTCCATGTCCTGCGTATTGAAGACGTCCGCAGGCATAACAGCTATACCGATTCGGCTGGGTGTGACCATGCTCCAGTTTTGCCCGCCGAGAATTTCCCACTTACCTCGGCGATAGTCGACAAAATAGAGGCGTGAGCGCAGGGTGTTGGAATTGCTGGTGACGTTCAGATTGTCGTTGGTGAAGCCCAGGAAGTCAGCCTCGACATAGCCAATAACCGCTCCGCCCGCTACTGTCGAATCGACTCTCAAAGCGATACGCGAGTTTTGTATGCTGAAGTGGTCTTCTGTCAGGGCTCCGAGGGGGAGGGCATTGTTGTACGGGATAGAGTTAAACGAGCTTCCGATGCCGCTACCCATATCCTTAGTGCGGAAATAGTTGGTCAAATCCATGAATCCGCCCGGCGTGAATCGGGCACTACCGATGTTGAAGTACAGTGGTGAAGCAGGCGCAGTCTCAGTTTTCTGCGGCGTTTGAGGCATCGGCGTCGTTGCGGAAGCTACCGGAATGCTCGTGGATGAGGGCGTTGACGTGGGCAGGCTGGACCCCGTCGGCAGTGCGGAAACCGAGGTCGGCTGCGATCCGGGAGCTGCCGCTAATTTAGCAGGCGCGGGACTGCCAGTCGTGCAGCCGCTCTTCGAGTAGCTGCATTTTTTCCTGCTGTTGCTTTAATTGTTCGCTTTGCGCTTGCAACTGCTGAGCCTGATTGAGCAACAGATCGCGGAGTTCCTCGAGTTCGCTCTCTACGCTCGTCTTTGCGGGTTCAGCGGAAGCATCCAGCTTTGCAGTGGCATCGGTATTTTTCGCGGACGAATCTGTGGCTTTTTTGGCTGCGGAGCTATCGGGCCCTGCAGCAATTGCTCTCGGTGCGGCAGGCGAAAAAGCGAGAGCGAGAGCCAGCATACACCCCAAAAATAATCGCATTCATTCCTCCATTTGAATTGAGCGCCAGGTCGCCTTGGAAGCTTAACGGGAAGACTCCGGTTGCGCAGAACGCCCAGCACAAGCGCAAATGACCGGGGCAAAGCTATTCGGAAGAAGTAACCTGTTTGTAACAAACATGTTAATTCTGTGTTACAGGGATTCCTGTATGTGGAAGTCCAACAAAACAAAAGGGCCAGCACCAGGGGAGCGCTGGCCCAGAGGGGTACTTGGTTTTGAGGGTCGGCTCTGCTGGACTTGGGCAGAGCCTTGTATCTGCGAGACGGAAACTAACAGTCAGGAATCACAACCGCATCACGACACTATGAATTCTCGGTAAATGGGGCAGTTTGCGCGCTCAAATTAGCGACGCGGCCGTGGCGCACGTCAAGGCCGCGCACCCAGAAGATTATGTCTTCCGCAATATTCGTGGCGTGATCGGCTAAACGTTCCAGATAGCGGCTCGCAAGCACGAGTTGAAGATTTGGCGCGACGTCGCCGGGGGACTGCCGCATACCTTCCAGCAGGCGCTCAAAAATCTCATCGCGATAGCGATCCACCAGATCGTCGCTTTCCAGGACTTCGCCGGCCAAGACTACGTTTTTGAAAATCAACGCGCCCAGGCTCTTTTTGATCATGGCCCTGACTGCGGCAACCATGGGCTCGAGTTCCGGTGGAGCGGCAACGGCGGGCATCTCGGAAAGAGAGATGATCCGTTCGGCGAGATTCACGGCCAGGTCGCCCATACGTTCAAGGTCATTGGTAATTTTGAGAGTGGCGACAACCTGACGAATCTCTTCCGAGGATAGGTCTCCCGACCGGAGCATGCGGACCGCATGTTCGTCGATAACGATCTCCATCTCATTAACGCGCGGTTCCATCAGAAATATCTCACTGGGCGATTGCCGGCGGTCGGAGGAGCCAATTTGCAGGATGGCTGCCAAAGCGCGATCGACATTTTTTTCCACGCTTCGCGCCATGGAAACCAAGTAGTTCGTAAGAAGTTCAAGGTGAACGGACTGTGTTGACGGTGCAGGTGCGGCCATTTGGTTTCTCCGGCTTACGCCTAAGGTGCGCGGCGTCATCCTGTGGTGCAGTACGCGCACTTAAGCCAATTTAGGGCTCCGAACATTACAGGCCGGTAACAAGGGGATGAATGCTGCGAAAAGTGGCTCAAGAAGTAACGGGTATACTGAAATGAAAGCGCGAGCCTTCCCCGACAGCACTCTCAACCCAGAGGCGTCCACCGTGGGCCTCCATGATGTGGCGGGCGATGGAGAGGCCCAGGCCGGTGCCACCAGCTTCGCGGGAACGGGCGGCGTCCACCCGGTAGAAGCGCTCGAAAATTCGTTGCTGCTCTGCCTGGGGGATTCCAATACCCGTGTCGGCGACGGTGACCACGACGTGGCCATTCGAGCAGGACGCAGAAACCTCAATTTTTCCGCCCGCGGGCGTGTATTGCAGGGCGTTGTCCAGGAGATTTTGTAACACCTCCTGAAGAGTATTAGCGTCCCCGCGCGCCGAGGGCAACTGCTCGGGCAAGTTCACGTGGAGGGCAAGTTGCCTGGGGACAGCTTTTAGCTGCGCCGTTTCGACGCAGGATTCGATCAACTGAGTCACGGAGACAGGACGAAAGTCGAGCTTCAGCTGCCCGGCTTCAATGCGGGAGAGCTTCAGCAAATCCTGGGTCAAGCGCGCGAGGCGCATGGAATGTTCGCGGATAATCTCCACGAAGCGCCTGCGATTGGCTGGATCATCGAGCGCGCCAGCCAAGAGCGTTTCGGCGAAACCCTGGATGGCCGTCAAGGGCGTGCGGAACTCGTGCGATACATTGGCGACGAAGTCCTGCCGTACACGCTCCAGGCGGCGCAGGTCAGTAATCTCGTGCAGCACGAGAACGGCTCCCTTGTGGCTGGAGGCCTGCACCGGGGCGGCCGTCACGGCGAAGCTTCGAGGGCGAACTGTACCCACAACGATCTCGCTGGTCACTTGTTCGTGACCGCTCAGGGCCATTTTGATGGCCGCCAAAAGGTCCGATTGACGGGCCACTTCGAGCAGGGGACGGCCTTCAATCTCGCGAACGTCCTCCAATCCGAGAATTCGGGAAAACGCCTGGTTGGAAAAGACAATGCGCTCGTCGTTCGTGATTACGGCGACGCCTTCGATCATGCTGCCCAGGATTGCCGAGGAGCGGTTGCGCTCGTCGGTCAATACGCCGATGCTAGCGTCCAGGCTGGCGGCGGTCTGGTTGAGCGCGCGGGTGAGTTCGTCGAGAGCGTCGCCGGCAGGCGTTGCATTCACCGGCCGGAAGTCACCGGCGGCCATGCGGACGACGAATTCCTTGAGGCCGCGAATCCGCCGTGACGTGCTATTGAAATCCAGCAGTGCAACAGCGAGGGCGGCAGCGAACAAGATGAGGAATGCCGTCCAGACAGGCCGACGCATGGCGGAGAATTGCCGGTCTAAATCGGGCAAGGGACGGCTCAGAAGGAGAACGGGCGTAGCGGAAGCCGCAGAAGCAGCCGGCGAAGCTGGAGAATAGGCGACAGCGTAGTAGAGAACGTCGCGATCGATCGCGCTGTTATGCCGTATCGATCGGCCTTCGCCGCTTGAGAGGGCCTGTTGGACTTCAGTGGCTTTGTTATCAGTGGCTTTGTTATCGAGGCTCACGCTGGAACCGGCTCCAGAGGCGGCCAATATATGGCCGTCGCCTTGGATGAGAGTGGCTTCTGCGCCGGCGTTACCAATCTCGGTAATCCAGCGATGGACGGCCGCTGAATCGTTGAGGTCGGGCTGACGGGAACGCGCGAGACGCGCCAGGGCAGCGAGTTCTTCGAATCCGGCTTCCTGTGCCTGGTTTCGCACAGCGCGCCAAGAGTACAGATCTCCACCCGCCAAAACGATAAAGACCAGGACGAGGATGGCAAGATTCGATCGCCAGAAAAAATTCAAGTGGGGTAACTCCTCTGCTGGACTCTGGTGAGACTAGCTCGGCCGGAATGCAGCAGATTCAAACAAGTAACCTGCGCCGCGCACCGTCTTCAAATGAACCGGATTTTCGGGATCCATTTCTATTTTTTCGCGCAAGCGCCGAATGTACACGTCAACGCTGCGGGGCGTAACGAAGCGATCGGTGCCCCAAACAGCGTCGAGTAGCTGATCGCGTGTAAACACGCGGTTGGGACGGGCAGCCAGGTAGTAAATCAGTCGAAATTCAAGCGTGCTGAGCGTGAGCGCTTTGCCCGCTCGTGAGACGCGATAGGAAGATGGGTCGATCAAGAGACGCCCCACTTCGATGGCGCGCTCGACTTCGCCGGCGGGTTCGGTGCGGCGGAGCAAGGCTTTTACTCTGGCCGCCAGTTCGCGGGGACTGAAAGGCTTAGTCACGTAATCATCGGCGCCCATTTCAAGTCCAATAACGCGATCGGCTTCTTCTCCGCGCGCCGTGAGCATGAGGATGGGCAGGCGATTGAGCGCCGGATCGCGCCGAATCTCTTTGCAGACCTCGAGCCCAGGCATCTTGGGCAGCATGAGGTCGAGAATCACGAGATCGGGCGCGCTCTTGTGCAATAAGGCCAAACCGGCTGAACCGTCGGCGAGGGCGGTGACCTCGAAACCTTCGTTCGCCAGGTTGTAGCGCACTAATTCCACGATATCCCGGTCATCTTCAATGATGAGGATACGTTTCAAGTGTTTGCCTCCATATCGCCTGGGAAAAGCTATCTTACACGCTAACTCAGGTTAATCCACGGCACGGACCTGAGGCCGGGCGCGCAAAGCATATTGAAGGCTTGTTACAAACTTGTGAACGAAACGGCTACAGCGGCGCCGCGTCGGGCTTCCGGCCGAGACATTGGTCTGCCGGAACCGCAAGCGAGTGTATTGTACGGACTATAAAATGCGTTGACTGGAGGGCGTGATAGCGACACTATCTTCACCACGGGCCATCCAATTTTTTATAGGGAACTGCCTCTGCGCCAGGAGGCGGTAAAACAACGGATGGCAATCCCCCGGCCCGGAGAACGTGTATGTCGGAACTCTCAGCCGCAGAGCCAGCCTACTCGGATGCCGCTGAATCGAGCGGTGCGTTAGCCTCTTCTGGTTTTGGCTCCAATCCATGGGTGCAACTGATCTTTGGAGTCGTTTGTATGGCCATGGTGGCCAACCTCCAATACGGCTGGACGATCTTTGTCAATCCGATCGATGCGCGCTATCACTGGGGCAAAGCAGCAATTCAGGTTGCATTCACGTTATTCATTTTGCTGGAGACGTGGCTCGTACCTGTCGAGGCTTACCTGGCCGATCGTTTCGGACCGCGTCCGCTGGTAATGGTGGGGGCATGCCTAATCGCGCTTTGCTGGATTATTTATTCACGCGCGGCAACGCTCAGCACGCTTTACGTGGGCGCGGCAATCGGAGGCATCGGAACGGGCCTGGTGTATGGGACGTGCATTGGGAATGCAGTTAAGTGGTTCCAAAAACGGCGCGGATTGGCCGCGGGACTAACGGCGGCGGGATTTGGCGCCGGCGCCGCGCTTACGATCGTGCCGCTCATGCGATCACTAAGCACGTCGGGATATCAGGCCACCCTTTTCAAGTTTGCGCTTATCCAGGGAAGTGTGGTTTTTGTCGCGGCGCTTGCACTTAAAAAGCCGCCGAAGGGGTTGGCACTACGGAAAGCGAATCCGCGCCTGCTGCAAACGCAAGTGGACAGCACGCCGATGCAAACGCTGCACAGCGGGCTTTTTTGGGTCATGTATGCGGCATTTGTACTGGTGGCGGCGAGTGGACTGATGGTGACGGCGCAGCTTGCGCCGATTGCGACGGGGTTCAAGATCGATAAAGTTCCGGTCACATTGCTTGGCCTTACCATTCCAGCGCTTATCTTTGCGCTTTCCCTGAACAACTTGATGAATGGCGTAGGAAGGCCCGTCTTTGGGTGGTTATCGGACGTAATTGGGCGCGAATCGACACTCTTTTTAACGTTTCTGGCGGAAGGGTTCGCGGTCCTGGCGCTGGCACGATATGGAAGCAATCCGGTGAGCTTTGTGATCGTGGCCGCGCTGACGTTTTTGGTATGGGGCGATATCTACAGCATTTTTCCCGCGCTTACGTCCGACCAATTTGGCAGAAAATATGCGAGCACAAATTACGCGCTGCTGTATACGGCCAAGGGTTGCGCGGCCCTCTTTGTGCCGCTGGGCAGCCTGATTGCTTTGCGGACGGGGAGTTGGTTCATCACGCTTGTGGTGGCGGCAATGGCGGATATTGTGGCTGCGTTTTTGATGATTGGAGTTGTGCGGCCTCTCCGGATGCGCGAAGTGCAGAGGCAGCAGGCCACCGCGCTGTCACCGGCAGACTGATATCCGCCACAAAGCTTGGATAGTAAGGTTTGAAAATAGAAAGGCCGCTCGGCGATGCGAGCGGCCTTTTTTGTTTTGGCTGGCGCCGGCGGCTGACTTAGCCACTTCTGCTACATCTCGTCAACTTTCCCCTGAGTAGTCGAAATATTGTGGCGGGACAGTACCAAAGAGAAAGCTGAACGTGCGTACCTGTTCCGAGTTTGTCCGTTTGGACAGTGGTTTCCACAACTTATGGACTGTAGGCTTCAATTGTTCGTTTTTGATGCGTCGTGGGTACCGGAGGCACCATGCTTGACCTCTTCGCTTTCAGGGAATTTCGAGAAGGACTGGCAATGATGCGAGATGGCGAAGCGGAAAAGGCGATGGCGCTACTGCGACAAGCTTCGGAACGCGATCCCGAAAATCCCTACTACCTCTCCTACTACGGCTTGAGTCTCGCATACGCCGAAGGCAAGTGGGCCGATGCTGAACGGCTCTGCCATACGGCGGTTTGCCGCGGGCGACGTCAGGCGCAGCTCTATCTGAATTTAGCCGAAGTCTATACGGCTTCGGGGCGGAAGATGGCAGCAGCCGATACGTTGGCGCGAGGTTTGCATTACATGCCGGACGACATGCGGTTGCAGAGCGAAATCGGCAAGCTTGCCGTTCGCCGACCCCCCGTATTGAAATTCCTGCCTCGCGCTCACGTATTGAACCGCGGGTTTGGTTTTCTTCGCCACAGTATGCTGAGCTATATCCCACGACGGCGCTGGCTGGCTGTCAGCGAATCAGAAGCCTAGTTTCCTCTTTTCACTCCACGTAGTTACTGCTCTGCCGCGCAGCACGCGCATCGTGTGACCGTTTTCACGCCGTGGATATAATGGCGGCGCCATGTCGTCTTCCCCCGCAAAGTTTGTCCGTTGGATCTTTGCTTCGGATCAGGCTTCACCTCAGGCACAAGGGCCGCGGCGGCTGGCAGCGCGCTGGCTTTTTCTTCGCGCGCTCGGGCTGATTTTCTTCTCCGCGTCCTACTCTCTCCTGCGACAGGTTCCCGGGTTGATTGGTCCAGACGGGCTGCTTCCGGCACAGGAATATCTGGAAGGGATCCGGCGGTTCGCAGGGGCGTCGCGATTCTGGTACGTACCCAGTCTATTTTGGCTGAAGAGCGACTCGCGTTCACTGCTGCTGGTCGCCTGGATAGGATTGATCGCTTCGGTCCTACTCGTTCTGAATTTGTGGCCGCGTGGCATGATTTTCGTTTGCCTGGTCGCCTATTTGTCGTTCATCAGCACGCTGCAGGCATTTTCGTCCTATCAGTCCGACGGGATGCTATTGAGCGTCGGGTTCATTAGCCTGTTTTTTGCGCCGCCAGGATTCAGGCCGCGATGGGGCGAGCGTCATCCGCCTTCGCGGGCAAGCCTTTTTCTGCTGCTTTTGGTGTGGTTCACGATTTATTTCGAATCCGGAATAGCCAAAATCGCCGGCGGCGATCCCGAGTGGAGCAATCTGACGGCGATGGACGACTACTATCAAAACGGGCCGCTGCCCACCTGGATCGGCTGGTATGCGCAACACCTGCCGCATTGGTTTCACGCGGGAACGGCTGCTTTCACGTTAGCGTTGGAGTTGGTGCTGGTCTGGATGGCAGTGCTGCCGCGGCGATTTCGCATCGTGCTGTTTTGGTTGATCACGCCCTTACAGATTGGAATCATCATCACGAGCAATTATGCCTTCCTGAATTATCTCGTTCTGACGCTTGGAATCCTGCTGCTCGACGACGAGTACCTGGCTAGATTCCTCCCGAGGCGTTTGCGTGACGGTGCAGCAAACCGCGCCGATAGATCGCAAATCAGCGCCCCACCACGAGATGAAGGTGCAGACTATCGCTGGGCCCGTGTGAGAAGGATGTTTTCTGCCTCGGGTTTGTGGTTCAGCTGCCTTTTCCAGACCTGGGTTTTTTACGTCATTGCGGCCGAACTTGTATGGATGATGATTCCGCAGGTTCCATTCCCCACATCGCCGGTATCGGCGTTGGAACCATTTAGGATTGCGAATCGGTACGGGCTGTTTGCGGTTATGACTCGAGGGCGCTACGAGATCGAATTTCAAGGCTCGAACGACGGCCAGACGTGGACAGCTTATCCTTTTCGTTATAAGCCTCAGGATCCGCGGGAGGCGCCTGGGATTTACGCTCCGTACCAGCCACGTTTCGACTGGAACCTTTGGTTCGCATCACTCGATAGCTGGCAACAGAATCGATTCGTGATCTTCGCCGAAGAGAGGCTCCTGACGGGCTCGCCTTCAGTGCTGGCGCTATTCGCGGGAAATCCGTTTCCGAGCGCACCTCCCGCTCAAATACGGGCCGTTGTCTGGCAATACTGGTTCAGCGACCGATCCGAAAAGCGGCAGGGGCTTTGGTGGCGACGCGAACTGATCGGCTTGTATGCGCCGGCGCTCGCGCATGGGCCTGACGGAAAGTTCGTCATCACGGAGATTCCACAGCCCGAGCAACAGATTCGGCGATAATTTCGTGGTCGCGTTTGATGATCGTGAGTGCCAGAGGGGCTAATCCATTTTGTCTAAACGGTTACCCCTCTGCGTCACATTGAAACATTCCCTGCCGGAATCGGTTATATACTCCGCGCTCAAAATTGCTAGCCAGCGGATTCAGGACCGTATGGCACGAAGGTCCTAGAACCGTGGTAAGCAAATCTGAAACTGAGCGCCCATTGGAGCTAGCGGACCCAGCCACTATTCTCCCTTTCGCGCGGTGCGTGTCTGCTCTTCCCGGATCGCTCCTGCGTAGAGGGGGTTAAATGTTGCTAGCCGCAGCGGTGCTGTTCTTCCAATTTCCTGTTCTGTCCGCGTCGAATCTTTCAGCTACAACTAAACCTAGCGAACCGGCGACGGTCTCAAGAGTGGCAGATGCTCCAGTCCCAAATGCGGAGACCGGTGCTTCTTCCGCAAAAGTAGCTGCGAAGGTCGAGGTCGCGTTTGCTGACGCAAATGCAAGTCCTATAAGCTATGCCCCCGGACGGCTGGTTGCGGAGCCGATAACCCCATTGAATTCAGCAGTATCTGCGGCCGCTGCTGCCAATGCGGACCCTTCTCCTGCGGCGATCGAACCGACGCCCCTCATATCGTCATATCGGCCGGTTTATGGTCCGCCGGTAAGAGCGGTCTCCGACCGTTGGCAAAAGCGAGAATGGCTGGCCTTGAGCATCGCCGCACATAGCGCCGCGGGATTCGATGCCTGGACGACGCGCAAAGTGCTTTCCTCCGTGCCAAATGCGCAGGAATCGAATCCATTGCTGCGCCCTTTTGCGGGGAACGCTTCGATGTATGCCGCAGTTCAGGTGGCACCAACGATTCTTGATTACTTAAGCCGCCGAATGATGAATAGCCGCCATGACGTCCTGCGGAATACGTGGTGGTTGCCACAGGCGGTGAGCGCCGTGGTGTCAGTGGCCAGCGGAGTGCACAACCTAGGCGTGTATAACTCCCGGTAGCGATTTCGGAATTGCTGAAAATTCGAGCGAACCGATCTTAGTGGAAATCGTGCGAAGTCGTTTCCGCCTGGGTGATGTTCAGTGGACGGACGGATTCGGCTTTGACCGAGACGACGTTCTCCTGATTCTGCAACTTTCCCTCAATCACTAAAAATTGCTGGTGCACAATCACGACATGGCTCAGCTCGAAAAGCTGTGGCGTGATAATGGCATTAGCGATTCCGGTCTCGTCTTCCAGGCTTAAAAAGACAAAGCCCTTGGCGGTTCCAGGCCGCTGGCGGGCGATCACGCTGCCGGCGATACGCACCGGAGCGCCGTCCGGCAGGCCGTGGAGCTCCATGGCAGAGCGGATCCCTTTCTTTTGCAGGTCGCGGCGATGATAGGCCATAGGGTGAGGTCCAACCGTCATCCCGGTTCCGCGAAAATCCGCGACAAGCCTTTCCTCCGAAGTCATGGGCAGCAGAGGTGAACTGGCGCCAGGCCACAGGGCCTCCGACAGCGATTCTGGATTGAACCCCAGTTGACTATATTCCTCGAGCAGAGGACCTGCGCTGCGCGCCGCGCGCTCGACTTGCCAAAGGGCTTCACGGCGATGCGAGCGGCCTTTTGTCGTTTTGGCTGGCGCCGGCGGCAATTCGATAAAATTCAAAGCGCCAATTTCGGCCAGCTCCGTCAATTCGGATTTTTGCAAGGCGGGAACGCGCAGTTTCAGGTCGTCAATCGAGCGAAGGGGCCGCAGGGCGCGCTGGCGGACGATTTCCTGCGCAACATCTTCGCGCAATCCTTTGACGTAGCGCATTCCCAGGCGGAGAGCAAAGCCGGAGCTATTTTTTTCGAGCTTGCATAGCCAATCGGAGCAGGTCACATCGATGGGCCTGACTTTCAAACCGTGCCGCTGAGCATCTTTGACAATGGTGGCCGGATGATAAAAACCCATGGGCTGATTATTCAAAAGCGCGGCAGTGAATGCAGGCAGGTAATGGCATTTCAGATAGGCGCTGGCGTAGGCAAGCAAGGCGAAACTCGCCGCATGCGATTCCGGGAAACCATACAGCGCAAAGGAAACAATCGATTGCACGATTTTTTCCTGCGTCTCGGGATCGATGTGATTTCGCTCCATGCCGCGGCGAAGTTTTATTTCCACTTCCTTCATGCGCGCTTCGGAGCGCTTGAATCCGAAGGCGCGGCGCAGTTCTTCCGCTTCGCCGCCGCTGAATCCCGCCGCAATCATGGCCATACGCAGCAATTGTTCCTGAAACAACGGCACCCCTAAGGTGCGCTCGAGGACCGGTTCGAGCGAAGGATGGAGGCAATTGGGCGGCTCGCGTTTCTGGCGGCGTTTCAAATACGGATGCACCATTTTGCCCACGATAGGCCCCGGCCGAATGATGGCGACCTGCACCACAATGTCGTAAAAACATGTTGGCCGCAGCCGCGGCAAGCAGGCCATCTGCGCGCGGCTTTCGATCTGAAACATACCGACAGTGTCGGCCTTCTGCAGCGCGCCATAAACGACGCGATCGTTGGCGGGCAGGCGTCCCAAGTCGATCTCTTCGGCATAATCCTGCTTGATGATTTTCAGCGAATCTTCGAGAACAGCCATCATGCCCAGGCCGAGCAGATCGACTTTAACGATGCCCATATCGGTGCAATCTTCTTTATCCCATTGCACCACCACGCGGCCGGGCATGGTGGCCGGCTCGAGCGGGACAACCGAATCGAGTTGGCCCTGGCAAACCACCATTCCGCCGGAATGCTGGCCCAGGTGGCGGGGCAAATCCTGGACGAGCACGCAGAGGTCAAAAAATTTGCGAATCAGCGGATGGCGGGGATCGAGGCCGGCATCGTGAAATTGGCGCGCAAGTGTGTCATTGGCATCTTTGTATTCCCAAGCCCCCACCAGGCTGGCCAAGCGGTTCAACATCTCCGGCTCGATGGATAGAGCTTTGCCGATTTCACGAGCCGCCGAACGGCCGCGATAGGTGATCACGTTGGCGGTCATGGCAGCGCCCAATTGTCCATAGCGCTCGTAAACGTACTGGATGGCGCGTTCACGCTGATCCCCGCTGGGGAGATCGAGATCGATATCGGGCCATTCGCCGCGTTCTTCGGAGAGAAATCGTTCGAAAAGCAGGTCCATGCCGATTGGATCGACCGCAGTAATGCCCAGCGCGTAACACACAGCGCTATTGGCAGCGGAACCACGGCCCTGCACGAGAATATTGTGGTCGCGGCAAAAGCGGACGATATCCCATACGATCAGAAAATATCCGGAGAGATCGAGTTTTTCGATCAGGTCCAATTCGCGTTCAATCTGTTTGCGCGCGCGTTCATTGCCATCAGCGTCGGGTGACCCATAACGCCTGAACATTCCCTCGCAGGTGCGCTCGCGCAGAAATTGCATGGGCGACTGGCCCTTGGGTACGGGATATTTCGGGAACTGGTAGCCCAGATCCTTCAAGGTAAATTTCAGGCGCGAGGAAAGAGCCTGCGTGTTGGCGATGGCCTCGGGAAGATCGGAAAAAAGGCGCTCCATTTCGGCAGACGATTTCAGATGGCGTTCGGAATTGCGCGCCAGGAGGCGGCCCGCGGTATTCAAATTGCGATGGTTGCGAAGGCAGGTGAAGACGTCCAGCACTTCGCGCTGGTGGGGAAGCGCGTGGCACACGCCATTGGTGGCCAGCAGAGGCAAAGATAAGTTGCGCGCGATTTCGATGGCCGCCTGATTGCGCGCTTCTTCTTCGCGGCAAAAATGCCGCTGCACTTCCACGTAAACGTTTTCGCGGTCAAAGAGACGGCAGAGTTGCTGAACGCATTGCGTTGCCTGTTCCATTCCTCCTTGCCTGAGCGCATGCGTCAGGGGACCTTCTTCGCCTCCTGTAAGGCAAATCAGGCCGGCAGCGCGCCCGGCGAGGTCTTCGGTTGCGATGCAGCCCTCGCCTTTTTTCGCGTGCAATTTCATGTGCGTGATCAGACGGCAGAGATTTTGATATCCGGCGCGGCTCTTTGCGAGCAGTGCATAGCGCCAACCGGCGGAGGACGTGACCTCCGCGCCGATGTGGGCTTTGAGAGAATGCTTTTTGGCGGCCAAATGAAAACGCGGAGCGCCATAGACGCCGTCGCGATCAAGGAGGGCCATTGCTCCCATCTCTTTTTCGGCGCAGATGCCGGCCAATTCTTCCGGGATGGAAGCGCCTTCGAGAAAGCTGAAAGCGGAGCGGGCGTGCAGTTCTGTGTATTTAGTCATACATTCCTGCCACGAACCAAGCCTGGCGCAGGTCGTCGAAATAGATCCGGTAAACGCCGTTTGGCGGCTCCGCTGAAGGCGAATGTTCAAAGAGGGTAGTGTTCGAGGCGGCGGGCCCATGGATTTCTACATCCCATTCTTCACGATGCCAGGCATCTTCGCGCCACCATTCGCCCGAAGTGCGCCAGGGGCCGGAGGCAGCAACCACTTCGCCATGCATGCCGGGAAAAGAAATATGCACCGGACGCCCTTCACGTAAATTCACCTTGGCGCGCGGAGCAGGCCGGAAAACGCGGAAAGCTGCTACAGGTTCATGCCCCTCTGGCGCGATGAGATTTTTTTGACGAACCTCCGGCAGATTATGCGAAGCAATGAAGCGGCTCATCTCAAAGGCATCGGGCCGGTGGCTATCAATCAAGCGAGGCGAGCCAACATTGGAATTGCCCACCACATTTGCAAGCCGCGCGATGGTGAGCTCCAGTTTTTCGGGATCGGGAGAAGAGGGCAGGAATAGTCCTTCCTGTCTCACACGTGGCGCGGCAAATTCGGCGCCCAAAAAAATACGAACAATCGGGGCACGCGGGGGATCGGATTGCAGGTGGAGGTGGAGGAGCCTTAAAAGCATTTTGGAGTCGCGCATCGGCACAGGCAGGGTGAAAAGCTTTTCGTAAATTTTCTTTTCGATGGGCTTTCCGTCCAGGCGCTCGTTCGGGATTTGGGTTGGCGAAGTTTCATTCGTAGAAGAATTGTCCAGCTCGAATCGCAGATGCAGGGCACAGGCGCTCAGCGAACGTGCCGAAAGCCGCGCGCACAATTGATCGAGCAGGCGCCCCAGCAGAAAAGCCAGCGGCTCAAGTTCCTCGATGGCATATTCAAGCGCCATCTCTTCCTCAAAACAAAGCTTTGGTTCGGCCAAAATCATGGAACGCACGCTTGTGCCGCGAGCCCATTGATGAAACTGAACGCCCTGCTGCCCCAGCCGTTCGGACAGTTCGAGAAGAGGAAGCTTTGCAAGGGCTTCGCATGTGCGTACGCCCCAGCGCTCGAGCGTTTCCATTATTTCAACGGGCGGAGAAAACACCTGGATCGGCAGCACGCCAAGGCGCGCGGATTCCTCGCCCGGCGGGATCACCGTTACGCCGGGAAACCCGCGCGCTGCATGCAGCGCTACTTCAAGATTGGAAGAGGCCGCTACTTGGACGACCAGACCTAAATCGAAAGCACGATGCGCGAGAAGATTGGCGATCGCCTCTTCCGAACCGAATAAGGAGGCGAGCCCGGTGAGATCGACCACAATCGAATCGGCGGCTGTATCTTCCACGCGAGGAGAAACCGACCAGCCGAGATCGAGCAAAGCCGCATGAGAGGATTGTTCTTCAAGGGGAGAATGCTGCCGGATTTCGATGGAAGGGAATTGCGCGGCTTGAGCCTTGGTCATGCCCAGATCAAGCCCGGCTCGCGCGGCAGCTTCGTTTATGGCCACAACCCGCTCGATCGGCGGACATCCTTCTATAAGGGCTATGGCGCGTTGACGCAGGGTTGGTTCAGCGCGCACCACGGCTTGAATCGAAAAATCGGAAACGTAAATGGAAGCAAAAGCCATAAAAAGCCGATAATTGCGAACGAAATCCCCTCGTTTTGATTGGGCTCATTTCGATTCGATAAATGTTTCGCTGAAGTCACTCCACTTTGTTTTCGTTTTGAAATTTGCTACAGCGTTTGCCTCAGTCGCACGCGCAAAGCTCTGGAATTTGTGTCCCCCGGCTGCTGCTTTCAGGCGAGAGCGCACCAGTTCGACATGAAATTGTGAGCCATCGAGCAAACGGGCGCAGGAGGGAGAAGCAGGCGCGTGCTGCGTTTGAGGAGCCGACCAGCGGAAAGGTTCAAAGCGCAACCGCAAAACGAGAGATGCGCAGCTTCCGGCGTTCGACTCCCGATCCAGCAGAAGCAAAATCGTGGGCGTATTTTCCACGGCGCGCCGGAAACGAAACCAGACGTTGAGCGGAACGTAACGAACCGTTTTGGGCGGGAGAATGCTCAGATCAAGAGCAATCATGCCAAAGCCTCCGCCTTGCAAAAGAAGATCGGTGGCGCGCAGGCATTGGTCAATGTTGCGGCAGCGCACCCAAAGTAATCGCTCCAGCTTTACGCCGGCGGCTTCGGCCGAATTAGGATCAAAAGTGTCGCGGCCATCCACAAGAGCGCATGCATGGGCGTGGGCCGTTCTGGAAGCCAAAGCAGAAAGCAGTAAAGTGGCGCTGCCGGAAGAAAAAGGGCCACAGATTTCTGTCAGTGCACCTTGGGGTAATCCCCCGGTCAGTGCGTCTATCTCCGCGATATTAAAAGGCGCGGTTGCGGCCTGAACGGAACGGCGGGCGAAGGGCGCGGGAATGCGTCCGGCGAGAGCGGTTTCGACTTGGGAGCGTAAAGCGGCAACGTTTACAGCCATGGTGAACCCAGGAGGCGAGCGGGGATAAAGTCAAATTCGCTTTTTATTCGCCTTGAGGAATGTTGGCAGGAGTGACGACCGTTGTCAAGCATGGCAGAACTTGGAAAAGCGCAGTTCCTGCAAAATCAAATCGTTGCCTTCCAGGATTCCAGGCGCATCAATGAAATATGGCCAAGCAGCCGTCCAAACCGGCCGAACTTTTGATTCCGTCTCACCCCACCCTTTCGGCGCTGCAAAAGGCGGCGAAAAACTGCCACGCTTGCGACCTATGGAAGCGCGGAACGCAAACCGTATTTGGCGAGGGCGGACCCGACGCCAAAGTTATTTTCGTAGGGGAACAACCTGGGGATCGAGAGGACCTGGAAGGGAAGCCTTTTGTTGGTCCTGCCGGAGGATTGCTTGATAAGGCTTTAATCGAAGCGGGCATCGATCGAAAAAAAGTTTACGTTACGAATGCGGTCAAACATTTCAAATGGGAGCCGCGCGGCAAACGCCGCATTCACAAAAAGCCGAATGCCGCAGAGATTGCCGCCTGCCGGCCATGGCTGGATGCGGAAATTGCCGTCATTAAGCCTAAGGTAGTGGTTTGTTTAGGGGCCACGGCCGCGCAAGCTCTACTCGGACGCGATTTTCGCGTCACCCAGCATCGCGGGGAGTTTCTGGAATCGCCATTGGCCCCGTTCGTGATGGCTACAGTTCATCCGTCGTCGATTCTGCGAGCGCCCGACGACGAAACGCGACATGCGGAGATGAGGCGTTTCGTCGCCGATCTTAAGAAGCTCTCTCCTATTCTTTCCTGACCGAGCTCCTCCTCATAGCGCGAACCCGACCGCGACTTGCGGTCGGGCGCCGCGACTACGGCCGAAGATCGGGCAGGGCTCGGTCTCGCCGGTTTGTGGTTGAGTTGCGTTACTCTTGAACTCTCGCCTGTAACAAGACTTGGGCGGAGGGAGTTCTCGTCGTTGGATCAGTTTCTGCCGTCACGAAAATGTCGAAGCTATGTAAAGGTGTCGTGGTCCTCAATTGTCCTCGAAGATCATCGCCGACCTTCAGTATTCCCTGATTTTCGGGGTCGGATCCAGGCTGCTGAAACCAGACCACGTACATGGTGGAAGGGGGCGTGAGCATAGTGGGCTTGGCCAAGTGCTCGACCCGCAGAGAGACGACAGCGTTGCCGTTTTTGTCTTTGCTGACGTCGACATCGCCCATTGCCGAAGGATCGATCTTCGTCGAAGCGAAGTGGTAGGTTTTGGCCCAGCCTGCCAGGGTAGCGAACATCAGTATGCCAAGACACACCAGGGCCGTCCGTAGGGATTTGTTTGTGCGCATCTTCCTCTCCTTGGGCAGGTTCGCCACGGGGGAACTCTCTAGCGAAGTGCCGTTGATCGGAGTATTGGAAAAGAGAGGCTTTCGAGGAATCGAGAGTTTACGTTAAATGGGGTGGCAACCTACATTAAACGTTTAAGGGTGCCGGGAGAGTTCGGGTACTCGCTTACCATGATTACCGAGCCCATAGTCAGGTCCTCGCAAAAGTTTGAACAGGCTGCTGTAATCGTCGGTCCATGGCCGGACTACCACGCTGGAGCGGCTCCAGTGAGGCAAGGCTGCATCGTCATGGGCTCCTGACGAGGGCATTCCCGGGCGATAGAGCAGCACCCAGGTGGCCGTCGTTGTTTGCATCGGCCACATTCGTGATGGCTTTGGTCTTGGCGCCCAGCCAGTAGGCGTAAAGATTCCCGAGCAGATACGCTATTTGGAAAAATACCAGAGTGGTTATCCAGACGCCGGCTCCGCCTCCAAACCAGGGAAGAATGATCTTCGCCAGCAGGGGTTGCACTTGAAAGAGAAGAAATGCGCTGAGGAATATAGTCGTGCCCCAGATAGCCATATCATGCAAGCCCTGCGAACGAACGCCAGGAGCGGCGGTGTCTGCAACTGAGAGGGAATTTTCGACCGCTGAATTCATAGGTACGTGAGCGGAAAGCACGCCTTGCGATTGAGAACCCTACATGTTACAAGCGGCCAAGGCAAATCGGAGCGCCAAAGATGAGAATCAGCGGAAAAATTTCTGCAAGGGGTGGCGGTCACGTCCCCCTGCACTTAAATAGGCGAATTTTCTTCATGAGCTTAGTGCTGGGTGTTTTATTTTCGATCTTGGGTGCCAGCCAAGCCCGCGCGGAGCTTACGACCAACGGCGAAGTTGCAGGATTGAGAGCGCAATTCGTGGATGTGAACGGCATCCGCACTCGCTACTACGAAATGGGCGAAGGCGAGGCCATGGTGTTGGTGCATGGGAAGGGGTGGTCCGGGCATTCCAGTGCGAATGTTTGGTCGAAGGACATTCCTCTCTTTGCCAAGAGATTCCACGTTTTTGCGCCCGACAAACTCGGCTCGGGAATGACCGAGAATCCGAAGGACGATAACGAGCTGAATATTCAGGGCGAAGTGGACCACATCTATGACTTCATTCGAGTCATGAAGCTGGGGACGGTGCATCTGGTGGGGCAGGGGCGTGGGGGCGGTTGCGTTTTCTTTCTGGCCCTCCAGCATCCGGAGGTCGTTCGGGATCTCGTGATTGTGGATAGCAATACGGCGGCTCCCGAAAGCGCCGCCACGCATGCGCAGCCTCTGAGTGACTGTCCGAAGGAGTCGGATTGGGAAGCGTGGAAATGCCGGACTCGGGCAGCGAGTGACATGCCTGACGAGGCGTTTGATGACGAATATTTTATGGCCGGCAAATATATGTCGCTGCTGCCGAAGTCACTGGAAGCTGCGGCCAAATTGAAGGCCGGCGCAGGCGGCGAACTGGCGACTACGCAGGGCTTCAATGAATGGAAAACGGAGTGGTATGAGCGCATCAGGAAAGAGGGCGTGCTGCAGATGCCGGTGCTGATCTACTGGGGACTAAACGATGCCGTCTCGCCTGTCGCGAATGGACAGGCTCTCCATGACCTCATTGCGCAGCAAAATCCGCGGGTTCGAATGATTACCGCCGACAAAGCAGGACATTTCCTCTTTCGCGAAAATCCGGACGAGTTCGTGAAAAACGTTACGGAGTTCATCGATTACTTTGTCGCTCACCCGGATGGCACGCAGATCAGCGCCAATCCGAATTCATCGGATCAGGCTCACTGAATCGACAGGAACGGCTCGATTTGAGCAAACGCCCCGCTGGAACAGGTGTGTGCGCCCCGATAGTGAGTGAAGTTCAATTTATCGTTCAGAGGACTAGCGAACGATTAGAATGTGTGATACAGTGTGGTTGCGTTTGTTGCTCTTGTAAAACCTTTAGATTTGTTTAAAGGGGCTGCGAGTTCAATACAACTCGCGGTCCTTTTTTGTTTTCTGCTGAGGGCGCCCGAGAAGCATCAGATAGCCCAGTTAAATTAAAAGAGGAAAATTAAGTGAAAGAACAAGGAACAGTAAAGTGGTTCAATGCCAGCAAGGGATTTGGATTCATCCAGCGCCAATCCGGTGAGGATGTTTTCGTGCACTTCTCCGCAATTCAGGGAGATGGGTACAGGTCACTCTCCGAGGGGCAAGCGGTTGAATTCGATGTTACCAAGGGTCCCAAGGGCCTGCAGGCAGCGAACGTAACCGCCCTCTAAATCTTGAGTTGCGAGTTTCCATCCCCGGCCGGGCCGGGGATGGAAACTAAATTCAAAGCTCTCCCGCATCATCCGTCTAGCACTTCTCTTTATTCGGGAAGCGATCCCCCAAAATTTAGGTAATAGCAGGCCAGGATTTACGTGCTGCGAGAATTATAGACGGCCTCTGCGTCGCTGCTGCGCGGCCGCTGTCGCATGTGTAGCCGGCTTCTTTCGGCCACGGTTCGCCGGTACCACGGTCCGAGCACTCGCTGCCAATACATCACGAAGCCGGTGACGAGCAGAGCCAAAGGTATAAGTCCGAAAATCGTCCAGAGGATCTTCAACGGCAGCCAGCGAAATCTGCCGAAATGCATCCGCGCCAGCCACGCCAGAAACTCATCGCCGAACCGGGAAGTTCTGGACTCCGGCGGATCGAAAAAGTCCACAATGCCGTTAAAAGGACTTGGCCAGGAAAGATAAATTCCAGAAATTCCCCACATGAAAATAAACGCGAAGGACCAAAAGCCCAACGCGCTGTGCAGCGACCAGTTGAAGCTTCTCAGGTTCGATTTCCAATCGATGGTCAAGCTCCGGCGCCATTTTTTGACGCCCGGCCACCAGATCACGATTCCCGAAAGACAAATTGCGGTTACGCAGACCCCGCCGACAGCATTGGCGAGATGCCCGGTTCTTCCAGACAGCAGATTATCGTGAAGGTCAACGAGCCACAGGACCAGGCGGAATCCCAGGTTCAAAGAATTGCCGAGGTCTGCGCCGGTATAGGGATTGAAGAGGCGCTGCATTTTCGTCGAGCCGCGGTCCAGCCAAATTTCCGTGGGCTGGTCCGGGTTTCTTGACTGGAAAACGCGGTTAACCTCATAGCCGGGATGAGTGCGCCTGGCGACTTCTGTGAGTTCCGCGATAGTCAGACGAGGACCGGGCCCCGCTATGACGTGCGGTTGAGTGGAGAAGGCCTTCGCCAGCTCACGGCGATAGATGAGAACCGTGCCCGTGACGCTCATCACCAGGACGTAGAGCGCGAGAATCAGGCCGCTCCAGAGGTGAATCTGGAACAGCGCCTTCCGTAGTCCCACGCCCTGGGGGTAGCGCAGCCAGCGTTGCGCCAAGGTCATGTGGTTCTCCGCAGTTCAGAAGCGCGATCAGGCGCGCTTCTGAGAATCATTATTACGATTTTCCGTAGGTGACCGTGAGCTGTGCCTTTCCAAGGCCGTTCATGTGCACCATGTAGCCGACCATTGCCGGACTCACCTGGTCGTCGAGATCCAACTTCGGCACTTTCAAGGCGTGCACGGTAAAGATGTAATGGTGAACAGGCCCTGGCGGCGGCGCGGCCCCGCCGTATCCGGGCTTGCCAAAATCGGTGCGAGTTTGCACCGCGCCGGAAGGTAAACCCTTGCCGCTGCCGGCGCCCGAAGGAAGTTCCTTCACGGAGGCAGGAATATTAATGACGACCCAGTGCCACCATCCCGACCCGGTCGGGGCATCGGGGTCGTAACACGTCACGACGAAACTCTGGGTTCCTTCAGGAGCACCGTCCCAAGCCAAATGGGGAGAGCGATTGCCGCCAGAATAGCCCATTCCATTAAACACCTGCGCTTCGGGCATTCTCTGCCCGTCCTTCAGATCGTTGCTCGAAAGGCGAAAACTCATCCGTCATCCTCCGCGGCCGTCAGTCGATTTTCCTGCTTGCCAGATGAGTCTACAGCAGAGGCCGCGGTGAACGAAATCGGATTTAGCAGCTACCGAATTCGTAGGGCTTCGCGTAATACGGGATGGTATTCTTGCAATTAATCGGCTGATAATCGGGGGCGCAGTCGGTTTTCGATTACAATCGTCGAAGAATTCGAGGTAAGCGCGATGGATGTTTTCGATTGGCAAGCGTTTCGAGCGATCCCGCTGAGCCGCGATCCGTATGAGCACGTCGTCGTTGACGGATTCGTGAAGCCGGAGGCACTCGACAAGATCAATGCCGATTATCCAGCCATCGAAGACACCGGTAGTTTCCCCGTAGAAGGACTCCAGTTTGGCCCGGGTTTCCAGTTGCTGGTGGACGCCATGGAATCGGAGCCTTTTCGTAAGGCGTTCGAAGAGAAATTCCAGGTGGATTTATCGGGGCGTCCCACGACGATTACAGTCCGCGGGCGCTGTTCTGGCGGTGACGGCCAAATTCACACCGATTCAGTGGGCAAAATCATCACAATCCTGGTTTATCTGAATCCGCTCTGGGATAACTCTGGGGGGCGGTTGCGTTTGTTGCGTACGAAAAACATCGAAGACGCAGCGGCTGAAGTGGTTCCTGCCAAGGGGAATCTGATCGCGTTTTTGCGCTCGGATCATTCCTGGCACGGGCATTTGCCGTTCAGCGGCGAGCGCCGCGTAGTTCAGTTCAACTGGGTGGTGAATAAACGCAATCAGACGATCGTGCGGCTCAGGCATCGTCTCTCCGCTTCCGTCAAGCATCTGCTGCGCAACGCCAAGTCTGCAAAGGCCAAGCGGCAAGACTAGCGTGTCGAATTCTCGTCCGAACCGGCTCCTCGCCGTGCGGCTCAGTTCCCTCGGCGACCTGGTACATACGATTCCCGTGGTTCCCGCTTTGCGTTCTGCTTTTCCCGATGCACAACTCGATTGGCTCGTGGACTGGAGATGGTCGCCACTGATGAAGCTCGTTCGTGGGATCGACAAGGTCATCACGCTGCGACCTTCTATGTCTGGCTATTTGCAGTGCATGAAAGAAGTGCGGCGGGCGGGATATTCATGCGCGATCGATTTTCAGGGAATTTACAGATCGGCTGTACTGGCGTGGATTTCGGGCGCGGAGCGTCGCATCGGCCGAGATCGAAACTCTGCACGCGAACGCGGCGCCGCGAGATTTTACACGGACCGCGTTGCTCCTGCAGGGCAACACGTCGCCGAAATGAGCATGAGCCTGGCTTTACGTGCCGGCGCGCAACGGCCGGCGGAAATGCAGTTCCCCATCGACGTCCCTGCGCAGGAAATCAGCCAACTCAGCGAAAAGCTGAGAGGCCAAGGCGCCGAAAGCTATGTTGTTGTGAGCCCAGGGGGTGGCTGGAAATCGAAGTGCTGGCCGACAGAGCGCTTCGGCGCGTTGTGCGCAGAGATCTGGCAGCGCCACGGCGTGCGCTCGGTAATTAATCTCGCCCCTGGTGAAGCGCAACTGGGCGAAGCCGTGGTTGCACATTCACTTCCGGCGAAGCCGATCGTTTGTTGTCCAGCTTTGCCGGAACTGGTCGCGCTACTGTCTCGAGCGCTTGTGGTAGTGGGGGGCGATACGGGACCGCTTCACCTTGCGGCCGCGCTTGGGACGCGCGTAGTGGCGTTATTCGGTTCCACCAACGCCGCCCGGAATGGACCATTGCCGCGCGGCCTGATCATACAAAACTCCTCGTCACTGCCGCCCAACTACCAGCGCGGCGATTATGTGCGGGGGCGATCCTATTCACCGGAAATGCTGTCGATAACTGTGGATCAGGTGCTCGCAGCAGTGGAGCAAGAGCTGAGCAAGACGTCGCTTGCTCCTCTGCGCGAGTAAGGATCGCTCTTAAAGATTTAGGCGGTTTGAGGCGAACTGCAAATCAGACCAGAGGCTGGACTGACGGCAGGAGCCCGCAATGTGATTGCCGAGCCTGACAGGAAACCCGCCGGCAAGAGCTCAAAGCTGAACGGAAACACGAAGTGGAATCCATCCCAAAACCTGATTTTTTTCTCGACGCTCTTCGGAAAATAGAGTTTCACATATTGGCCATCGACAAGGATTTTGGCGTCCCTGTAGCCCACGCTGGCGTAAGAGATTCCAAGTTCCCGCTTTAGCGCCAGCGCCACCATGCACGCTGTTGGTTTGCCAGCTTTTCCGTTCCTGATGTCCTGTCGCGTCACATTAATTCTCATGTCGTTCCCCCTGATTGCTGGGCTGAATCCAGCATAGCAGGGGACAATTGTGCAGAAAAGAGTTTAAGTAGACTGCGTTTTTGTGTAGAGACCGCAATTGTCCCGCCTTTTCGGGACGAGCTGAATGCACTAACGTAGAACGCCGTGAAACGAAAAGCCGCAAAGACTACGAAGCGCTACGACCAGATTTCGGCTTTTATCCTTACCGGCGGTGCAAGCTCGCGCATGGGCAAAGCAAAGGGCCTCCTCGAGTTTGGCGGGGAGCCGCTCATTATTCGAATCGCCCGCACGATCGAGCCGCTGGTTTCGAGCGTGATCGCTGTCGGTCCGTCCGAGCATTACGCAGCTCTGGGACTGGCGGTAATCGAGGATCAGAAATTCGGCATTCTTGACGAACGAGGCAAAAGTCCGGGGCCGCTGGCGGGCATCGCGAGCGCGCTGAGTGCGAGCCCGACGGACTGGAACCTTATTTTGGCTTGCGATTTGCCTTACCTTAGCCGCGATTGGGTGGCTTGGTTATTGGCTCGCACGAACGTTTCGAGCGCGCAAATCATAATGCCGCGCACAGAGGGAGGCCCTGAACCGCTTGCGGCCGTTTATCGACGGGAGTGCGCCGAGCCGATCATCGCGGCGCTGCACCGGGGAATCCGCAAGGTGACCGATGCGTTGGCGCAGTTGCGCACCGAATTCGCCACGGAGCGGGAGTGGCATCACATCGATCCGGACGGACGCGTGCTGCGCAACATGAATTCTCCGGAAGATTACGAAGAAGCGCGCAAATGGCTGGAAGCGCGGAGTCTGTGAGGTGGCGATGGAGCTGCGTTCACCATAACGTAGCCCTTGCACTTGCTATGCCCCAGGACGTAAAATCCGGCCCCGAATGAGCATCATTCTGACCATCGCCGATCTGCTGGTTCTTTTGACGATCGTGATTAGTGTCTCGCGTGTCGTCCGCGGCTCTGGTTCGCTGCTCTTGACCGTTTGCATCGTGATCGCCCTTCTGGTTTTCGCTGCGGTCTCCTTTACGGCAGCGTCCGGCCTGGCCCAAAGTTCCGCATTTAATCAGGGAGTTCTGCTCGCGTTCCTTATCGCGACGGCAATCGTTGCGCGCGTCTCATGGGCGCCCAAGTCGTAATCTGTTCGGTCAACTCAACCCCAGCGGGCGTATCGTGGATGTGCATGACAATGCCGGTGGGCCGTCCCAGTTTGAAATCACACGACGGGAGATTCCGATGAAAATACGTGCACTTGCGGCAGGCGCGATCGCGATCAGTGGAATTATTTTGCTTTTTGCTGCCGGGGTCCCGGCACAAGCGCCGGCGGTTCGCGTATTGGCCTCTAACGGCGTTCAGGGGGCGGTGAACGAAATCATTCCACAATGCGAGCGCGCCATCGGTCATCCGCTGGCCGTGGAATTCGGAACCACCGCTTCCATCAAACCAAGGATCGAGAGCGGCGAGGCGTTCGATTTCACCATCCTGACCGCTGATGCCATCGATGGTTTGATCAAAGAAGGGAAGGTCGCTGCGGACTCACGCGCGAGCGTCGCCCGTGTCGGGATTGGTATCGGTATCAAGGCTGGTGCGCCCAAGCCGGACGTCAGCACGCCCGAAGCGCTCAAGAAAGCGCTACTGAACGCGAAATCGATTACTTACGCTGCGGCGGGCGCTAGCAGGCCTCCGACCGACAAGATGCTTGGGAGCATGGGAATTGCCGACGCGCTCAAGTCAAAAACGCTGCTTTTGTCAGGTGCCGAAGAGACGGCTGCGGCTGTCAGGGACGGCAAAGCCGAAATCCTGATCACTTTGATCAGCGAGATCATGTCCGCAAAGGGGCTGGCACTGGCCGGGCCGCTCCCGAAAGAGTTCCAGGCCTACATTGGGTTCGCGGCGGGCGTC
The DNA here is from genome assembly GCA_963803735.1 of uncultured Acidobacteriota bacterium. Taxonomy (GTDB): domain Bacteria; phylum Acidobacteriota; class Terriglobia; order Acidiferrales; family UBA7541; genus Palsa-189. The sequence continues at coordinate 118,338 of CAWDNV010000001.1, forward strand.
AGCCCGAATGCCAAAAACGCAGACGCGGCCAAAGCTGCGGTGAAATATCTGACTGGACCGAAGGCGGCAGGGGCCTACAAGGCCAAAGGCATGGAGCCCGGCAAGTAGTTGGGGCTAATCCTACTGCACGACTGTGAACGGGATTGATGCTTCGGTCGTCTCCCACAGCAGCGCAAGAGTTCCTTTATTCCCAGACTCGGGCCTCAATTCTATTCTGAACTTCTCCACCGGAGCAGTCAGGCTCTTGACAGTCATTTTAGTGCGGCCGAAATCCCGAGAGGAATCGTAGTTCAGATGAAACTGGCCGGTTTGCTTGTTAATGATGAGCGTCCATTCATTCTGGTTTGGAACGGTCCAGATGCTGTAGCTTCCGGCGGGCAGCTTCAGGGTGCCTATTTCCAGGCCTCCCTCGGTTGTGATTTTGGTCGCCCAGTTAGCGCCGGTACACCAGACCTCTCCGAACGGAACTAGCCCGTCCATAACTTTTCGGCCGTGCATCGATGGGGCGTAATAGTCGATGCTTATCTTCTTGCCCGCAATAGTGGTCGCAACACTTTCCGGCGGGCTTGTATATCGTGAACCGAACTGCAGGTGGGACGCTCTGGTCACGACTCCCACAATTCCCACGACGATCACTCCACCGATAATGAGGATTTTGGTTTTGATTGTCATCGTGGGCTCCCTCCGTTGCACCCATCCTACACCACTAGCTTGAAAGATAGCCCCTGCCGAGGATGTCAAGTTGAGGTGCCAGAATTCAGGCAAGTGCCTTGCGAGTGGCACCAAGCGCTTGGCATACCTGCATGAATGAGCCGTGCCGCGTCCCCACATTTCGCAAAAACACAGGGAATTCAATGGTTTGGGATAGGCACCAAGAGTTTGGCAGCCAGGATGCAAACCAGAGACCGTATCCCATTCGATCGAGAGGTAACGGGACATGGTCTCAAACAGTACCGGCACTTTCGAGCTTCAAGCAAAAACCTTTGGACAGGTACGAAACGATGAGGCTGTCGTTTCGAACCGAGTTTACTTCTTGTCGATTGTGCTGGCGTTGTTTGCCCTTGTATCGGCTCCTGCATCATCGGCGGGAAATGATTTGAAGGAGCAAACACTGGCTGCGTGGGATGGCTACGTTAGCTCGACTTGCTCGCGTGCAGAGGCACGCGCAAAGGAATCTCCTTTTCTGCGAATAGATGACACGCGAGAGCGGCGGCTTCAAGTGCGAGCAGGAGAAACGACGGTTTGGCGCGAAAGCGCAGGGCATCCAGCAAAGGTGCCCCACGGGCTCATTCACGATTGGATGGGCGCCGTATTCATTCCCAAGGTGACGATTGCCGACGTCCTCGCGATCGTCCGCGATTACGATCGGTATGCACAGGTCTACACGCCAGCGGTAATTCGGGCGAATCGGTTGGGCTCGGAAGAAAATGCCGACAGGTTTTCAATGCTGCTCACGCAAAAAGTGCTGTTCGTGACCGCGGCAACGAAAGGCGAATACGAGACGCGCTATGTTCAAGTAGACGCAAAGCGCTGGTACAGCATCTCTAAGAGCACTCGATTGCAGTCCGTCGAAAATTTTGGTCAGCCGGATATGCACGAACTTCCTCCGGATCAAGGGCCCGGTTACATTTGGCGCCTCTTCACCTTTACCAAGTTCGAAGAGAGCGATGGAGGCGTGTTCATAGAACTGGAGGCCGTCGGATTAACTCGTGATGTTCCGATGTTGGTCCGTTGGCTTGTGGATCCGATTGTTGAGCACCTGCCGAAAAATTCGCTGGAGGCAACTCTCGACGAAACAAGGACCGCGGTGGTTGCCAGGAACAAACGCGAGGATACGCCGCTCGTTTCCGCGATTTCGAACGCGCACTAAAGAGGATGGGCGACTTCGGAACGTTGGACCGCGTCGGCAGCTTATAAAATATGCAACTTAAGTTTGGGAATTGGCTCCCCGGGCAGGACTCGAACCTGCAACATTTCGGTTAACAGCCGAACGCTCTACCATTGAGCTACCGGGGAGTAGGCCCTACATGGATAATAACCTACGCAACCTGCTCTTGCTCCTTGAGTCCACACCTTGAGTCCATTAACGCGACACGTAACGCACCCGGTTGGACTTCGTCGTACAGATTTTGTCACCAGATAAGCTCCGGCGCACCGTGACGACGCCGGTCCCCTCTTTGGCAAATCTTACATCTTCAGCCAACAGCGCTGCTACCTCTCCACATCGGATTCCTGAACCTCCGAACAACGCATACATGGCCCGGTATCGCCCTTTGCAGCATTGACGATGGCGAACATAAGTCTCTCGTGGCTAAACTGTATGCAGAAGAGGACCGAGCAAATTGGCATCAATAATCAGTGCACAAGGACTTTCGAAGAGATACGGGATTGCTCCGCTCTTCCAAAATATCTCGTTCACGGTGTCCGAGGGCGACCGGATCGCTTTGATCGGCCCCAATGGTTCGGGCAAATCAACGCTGCTCGAAATTCTTTCCGGCCGCGTAAAACCGGATATCGGGAATGTCGCCACACGTAAGCGTATCAGGTTCAGTTTTGTGCCCCAGATTTCGGAGTTTGCGCCCGGCGAAACGATCCGATCCGTAGTCGAAAGCGCTCTCGAACGATCAGGAGTGCCGGACGCGGAACGACTACCCCAGACCGCCGAGACGCTTGGGCGTGCGGGTTTTACCGACTTTGAAGCGCCAGCAGCGGCATTGTCTGGCGGCTGGCGCAAACGATTGGCGATTAGCGCGGGATTAGTCCAGGCGCCAGACGTTCTTCTGCTCGACGAGCCAACCAACCATCTGGATCTCGCCGGGATCGAGTGGCTCGAAACGGTTCTCCAAAACGCGGCGTTTGCGTGCGTCGTGGTTAGTCACGATCGCTATTTTCTCGAAAATGTCGCCTCCGAGGTGGTTGAGCTGAACCGCATCTACGAGGATGGCTACCTGCGCGTTGAGGGAAATTACACTACGTTTCTGGAGGCGAAAGAAGAATACCTCCATGCTCAGGGGAAGCGGCAGGATTCCCTGGCGAACCGTGTGCATACCGAGACGGAATGGTTGCGCCGAGGTCCTAAAGCGCGAGCCACAAAATCGAAGGCGCGGATTGAGAAAGCTCAAGGAATGATCAGCGAATTGGCGGCGCTGAACGCCAGAACCCAAACCTCCACTGCCAGGATTGACTTTTCCGCGACGAACCGGCAGACCAAGCGGCTGATTGAACTTGCTGGCGTCGCTTATACCATTGGCAATCGCACTCTATTCGAGGAACTTGATTTTTCGATTACGTCGGGAATGCGAGTGGGACTGGTTGGCCCGAACGGCAGCGGAAAGACGACACTGCTCCGGCTCCTGCGGGGCGACATTGAGGCTACTGAAGGCGAGATCCACAAAGCTGACTCATTGCGGATTGTGTCTTTCGACCAGAACCGCGAACTCGATCCAGACCTCACTCTTCGGCGCGCCCTCGCGCCGGATAGCGATTCGGTCATTTATCAGGAGCAAGTGATTCACGTTGCTTCGTGGGCAGCCAGGTTCCTCTTTGCGAGTGAGGACTTGAATCAGCCCGTCGGCCGCCTCTCCGGCGGAGAGCGGGCACGTGTATTGATCGCGCGGCTCATGCTCCAGCCGGCAGATGTTTTGCTGTTGGATGAACCGACCAACGATCTCGACATCCCCACACTCGAAATACTTGAAGAAAGCCTGCTGGAGTATCGCGGGGCATTGGTTCTGGTTACCCATGATCGCTACATGCTGGATCGTGTCTCGACCGTCGTACTTGGATTCGACGGTATGGGCGAGGCGGAGCGTTTTGCCGACTACTCGCAATGGGATGTTTGGCAGGGCTCGCGACAGTCGAAGGGGAAACCCAACGTGGTGTCTCGAAGCCAAATCTCGCGCGCACCAGCAGTCGAAACCAGGTCAGCAGCGGTTACAAAAAAGAAGCTCTCATATATCGAGGCCCGCGAGTTTGCAACCATCGAAGAGCGTATCGGCAGGGCGGAGCAGGAACTGCTCGCCAAACGTGCCGCTCTGGAAGATCCAGCCATCGTGAGCGATCGCCTCGATTTTCGGGACATTTACGCCCAATTCGAGGAGGCCCAGAAGGCGGTTGATCGTCTCTATGCGCGGTGGGATGAACTGGAAAAGAAAAAAGGCTGACCCATCGGATTCTCCAGGTTTCTCTGCTGCGCTACCGCGTAGGGAGTTTCAGAAGGCAAACTCAACTTCGAGTTCGCATCGACTGCTTTTCTTTTCACCGCCCAGGATCCAAATCTCTCATGACGACGTGGAGCACCTGCCCGGCCAGTCGCGCATCGCGCTCGGAAACCGTGATATCTGAACTCAGGTCGCTGCCGGCCAGGTCGAGATCTCGATATCTCCGCGCGACTGGTGGCAACCGCGCGCATCCGCTGTGAATAAGTCCCTCTCTCTCGGCGACGGCGAGGCGCGTCTCGAACGACCAATCCGCGATCTTGCCATCGGGCGCGCCAGCAGCAGCGAGCACACTGGGCCCCTTGTGTTCGAGCGCGTCAGTCACGATCGCCTCCAGGATCCCGCAGGAAGTGAGCAGTGCCGGGCCATAGCGGCGCGCCTCGAGTGCGCGCCGGCTATCCGCGTACGCCCGCTCAAGCACGGGTCGGAGCTGCTGATTGTTAACGAAATCAAACCGACGCGAAGGCGGCGCCGCCTCCGGCGATGCAGAAACGGCCAGGTCACCGCCCATTTGGGACAGTGAGGCAACTGCTTGCTCGAGGACATAGACAAGTCGATCGGCGATCTCCGCCGGTGCCGCGGATTCGACGGCGCTGCCGGCCGTTGAACGCATCAGGAACGCTTCACTGAACGACCGGGCGAGCCAATGGGCCTTGCTGCCACCGGACAATTGATTGACTGTCACGCCGCAATCTTGCTGCCAGACGCGGGTGGCCAGGAGCGCTGACTTGCTGGACGAATCTGTCGCCAAGGTGTCGCGAAGCTGACGTCCGCGACGGATCAGGTCAGCTAGATGGGACAGATACGTGTCGATGTGGGCTTGCAGGCTCTCATCCATGAGAGCGGCTTCCCCTCTTACTCGCCGGGCTCACTGACAAGCTCTTGGGCCTGGAGCTGCAGATCGGCGATCTTATCTATGTGCTTGGACATGGCTTGGGCAGCGGCTTCGGCGTCTCGCCGGCGCAAAGCAGCAACCACTGCCTCGTGTCCTGCGATGGATTGTGCGGGACGGCCCTGCTGTTTCAACGTCAACTTGCGCGATTCCACGAGCAAATCGTTCAGGGTTGCCATGATGCTCACAGCCACACGATTGTGCGTGCACTTCGCCAAGGCCGCATGAAATGCCGTGTCCTCAACAATAGTCGATTGACCAGTCTCAAGCTTCCGCCGCTGCGCATCGAGGATATATTGCAGACCGGCCAAATCTTCCTCGGTCACACGCGTGGCCGCGACGCGCGCGACGGCAGGCTCGAACATGCGTCGGACATCCATAAGTTCGTCCCGCAGGTCATGCCGGTAGGTCATCACCGAGGCCAGCGGTGCGACCAGACGGTCTACCGTCAACTCATGTGGGAAAGTGCCTTGTCCGTGCCGCGTCTCGAGCAGCCCGATCATCTCCAACATGCGAAGCGCATCGCGGAGTGATCCGCGACTCACGCCGAGGCGTTTGGTCAGCAGGCGTTCCGAGGGCAGCGGGTGGCCGGGCGGGAATGTGCCATTCAAGATCAACATGCGGATACGATCGGCGACCTCCTCAGCGAGTCGCGTTTTCTTGATCGGCTCGATGAAAAGAGTGTCGGCGCGGCGGGGATAAGCGATTTGCTTGACAGTCCGAGGCATGGATGCTAGATTCCGCTCAAGTGGTACGATGACTGGGCCAGTGTACCACACCTTGTCATGGGTGAAGAGATTCTCCAGTTTACTGCCAGCGCCTCCCCGTCGGTCGTCTCCCGTGCGATCGAACAATACGCCACCGGCCAAGGGAGACTCAATGCGCTTGTCGTGCCGTGGGAAAGCGATCCAGTCACTTTGAGCATGGCGGTCACCGCTGTTAAGAGCGACGGGTGGGCTATCGAGCATACCAATCTGGGGACGATCCGATTGACCGACCTGGGAAATGACTTGACTCTTGTGGCGGTCTTGGCTCACGAGCCGGACCACGCAGAGAAACAGAAGCTGCTCAAGCTCTTCGACGTATTCGCCAGAGAGATCCAGAGCATGCTCAAGGTCACGCCGCAAGCATGAATGAACTGGTCACACCGTCTCTCGCTGCAAGCGTGACGCTGCGTGTCGCGGAGGCTCGCGTCGAGGATATTGGGCATGCCCTTGCGCGGTTAGCGCCAGCCGACCTGACGCGCATCGGCGCACGAGTTGGGGATGTGCTGAAGATCACCGGCGCAACCGTCTCCGTCGCGCGCGCCGAGCTCGCGGACAAAGGACACCAAGGCGTGATCCAGATCGACGGCACGACTCGCAGTAATTGCGGCGCGGGCTTGCAGGAGCAGGTGACGGTAACGCCCATTGAGCACTCCCAGGCTGTAAGCGTGCGCTTGGCTCCATTGTGGGTTGGGGCAGCACCAGTGATCATCGCACCCGAACGGATGCTCGAGGATCTGGAAAACGTCCCGGTGGTTACGGGCTGCGTGGTGCGTGTGCCAACGTTCGCCAAGGCCCTGAACTTCCAGGTGGTCCGCACGATTCCCGCGGGGCCGGTGATGATCGGAAAGCGCACCGACATCCGCGTGGTGGAAGGTGAGCAGACGGCGGCGCGAGCTCCGGCGGTGTCCTACGAAGATATCGGCGGCCTGGAGCGCGAGGTGGCTCGGGTACGCGAAATCGTCGAACTGCCGCTCAAGCACCCTCGCATCTTCGAGCGGTTGGGAATCTTGGCGCCGAAGGGCGTGCTGCTCTACGGCCCGCCTGGCACGGGGAAGACCCTGCTGGCCCGAGCTGTCGCGGCCGAGAGCCGCGTGCACTTCATTCACCTCAACGGCCCCGAGATCATGCGGAAGTTCTACGGCGAGAGCGAGGCCAAGCTCCGCGAAGTATTCGAGGAAGCGGCGCGCCACGCGCCGGCGATCCTCTTTATCGACGAGATCGACGCGGTCGCTCCCAAACGCGCTGAAGTGACCGGTGAGGTCGAAAAGCGCGTTGTGGCGCAGCTTCTCAGCTTGATGGATGGCTTTGTGTCACGCGGCCAGGTGATCGTCATGGGCGCCACCAACATTCCCGAGGTTCTGGACCCGGCCCTGCGACGCCCCGGACGCTTCGATCGGGAAATCGAAATCGGGGTCCCCAACACGCAGGCGCGGCTGCAAATTCTCAAAATCCACACACGGGCCATGCCGCTCGCACGCGACGTCAATCTGCAGGAGATCGCTGAGCATTCCCACGGCTTCGTCGGCGCAGACCTCGAAGCGCTAGGCCAGGAAGTCGGGATGATTGCCTTGCGCGGCTTTCTCTCGTCGGTATCCGTCGAGACCGGCGGCCCGGCGGCCGCCGATCTGGGAACGCTGCAGGTCACGCGCAATGACTTTCTGGCCGGCTTGAAGGAAGTGGAGCCCAGTGCGACTCGTGAATTTTTTATCGAGAAGAGCACGTCTACATTTGCGGACCTCGGGGGGCTCCAGCAGGTGAAGCGATTGCTCGATGCCATAGTTGAGCACTCGCACATGCACGACGACATCTATGAGCAGGTTGGGCTGGCGCCGCCGCGAGGTATTCTGCTCGTCGGACCCTCCGGGACCGGAAAGACCGCCATGGCGCGGGCGCTCTCGGGTGAAAAGCAAGTCCCGCTCATCGCTATTGATGGCCCTCAACTGTACTCGAAGTGGTTGGGCGAATCCGAGAGAGCGCTTCGCGAGGTTTTCAAGAAAGCGAGACGTGCAGCGCCTTGCATCCTGTTTTTCGATACGATCGATGCGGTCGCGCCAAAGTTTGGGGCCGATCAATTCGGCGCTGATATCTATCAAAGAATCCTGAGCCAGCTCTTGCGTGAGATCGATAATCTGCGTGACGTCAAGGGCGTGATCCTGCTGGCTGCCACCAACCGCCCCGAACGGGTAGAGCCCGCGCTCCTGCGTAGCGGACGATTCGACTATGTCCTTCCGTTCTCCAAACCGGACGCTGCCGATCGGGCGGCCATCCTGAAGCTCTGCTGCCGGCGGGTACCGCTCGCGGCGGATGTCGATATGGCGGAGCTAATTTGTCGGATGGAAGGGCTCACGGGCGCCGACATTGAAAGCTTGTGCAAGAAGGCGACGCTGCTAGCGATTGCGGAATTGCAGGACCGCACTGACCGGGCGCCGTTCGTCGTCCGGAGGAGCGATTTCCTGGCGATTTTAGACTCCGATCGCGGTAGTCCAGGGCCATTAAAAAGTGCGGACGCGCTGAGCAACAGCGCTTTGGCACATCCGAATGGGAACGAGGGCTGACATGAGCTACACGGAACTGACGGTTTGGACGCGCGGCATCATCATGGACAAAGAGGGTCGTGACATCGTCAATTCTGTCTCCGCTTGCGCCCGGCTCGAGGGCAAGTTCGCGCAGGCAATGGAAAACTATGTGGACAATCCCGATCGCACCAACGCCCCGACACGCAAGTACTGTCGGGTGAGCGACGACGAGATCGAAAACGCGCTCACCTACGAAAACGATCACCCCAACATCGTCGTACTGGTCGAGCAGACCATGGTCAAGGGCTGGGATTACATACGCGGAATGCCTCCAGGCGGAACGTTGGTGATCAACACGCACTATTCACCCGAGTACATGATACGTTTCGTGCCGGGATCTGAGCGGCTGGCCCAACTCGTGTGTGTCGATGCCGCGAAGCTGGCTGACCACAAGTGGCTGTATTACCGGCTGGGCGAGCTTGGCCTCGACCGCCTTTCCACGGAAGGCGCCGCGGAACGAAGTAAGGCGATCGCACCCGACATTGCCGCTCCGCTCATCGCGGCCGTGGTCAAGACGACGGGTATTGTAAAGCTCGAGACGATTGAACCAATGATTGCAAACAAGGCGGCATTTCGCACCGCGATGGACGAACTGCACATCCTGCCGCTGAACCCTGTGGCTGCATAGAAAGGTATCCCAATGTCCACCAAAGGTACGCACATTCCCGACTGGCTCACAGTGCCGTTTGCCGGCATCACGCCCGCACCGTCGCAAGACAAAGGCCAGGACCTGTTTCCTACCGGCAATTGGCGCGCGATCAGGCCGGTGTACCGCGACAAGTTGCCACCCTGCAACAACGCCTGCGGAACCAACGAAAAGATTCAGGGCTATCTCGACCTGGTGAAGCGCGGTAAGTATCTCGACGCGTATGCGCTTATCAAGGAAGACATGCCATTCCCGTCGGTCACCGGACGGGTGTGCTACCACCCATGCGAGCAAGCTTGCAACCGTGGACAGTACGACGAGGCCATCTCGATTCGCGCAGTCGAGCGGTTTCTCGGCGATTTAGGGCAAGCGTTGCCGCGCGACGTCGTAAAGGCCGGGCCGCCGAACGGAAAGAAAGTGGCCGTCGTCGGATCGGGTCCGGCCGGCCACAGCGCCGCGTATCAGCTTGCGCGCCTCGGCTACGCGGTGACCATCCTTGAGAAATCGCCGAAGGCAGGCGGACTAAATCGCGGCGGCATTCCAGACTGGGTGCTCCCGCAGCACGTACTCGATCGCGAGATCGAACGCCTCGTCGAACTCGGCGTGACAATCAAGACGAACACCGAGGTTGGCAAAGACATCACCTGGGACGATTTGAAGAAGAACTACGACGCCTGCGTGCTGGCCGTAGGCCTCACCGAACCCAATAGCGTGCGAGCTGAGGGTGAGACGAAGCAGGGCGTGCTTTACGGACTTCCATTCCTTCGCGACATCGGCATGGGCACTTCAAAGGTCAAGCTAGGCCCGCGGGTCGCCGTCATCGGCGGGGGAAATACGGCAATCGACTGTGCGCGCGAAGCGCTCCGGCAAGGCGCCCAAGAAGTGACTATGATCACGGTAGAGGCCAACACTGGCGAGATGCCGGCCGTGCCCGAGGATCTGCACGACATGGTAGAGGAGGGGGTGGAGTTGTTGCACGGGCGAGCCATGACCGCTGTGCTGGGCAATGGCAAGGTGGAGGCACTGCAACTGCATCCGGCGCGCTTCTCTGGCGCCATCAATGCTTCGCCCATCGCCATCGACCGAGAGGTTCCTGCCGAACGTTTCGCCGTCGACAATGTGATCATCGCCGTGGGACAGCGGGCGTCGCTCGGTTGGTTACCGGACGACTTCAAGACTGAACGCGGCACGATCAAGATCGACCGCTTCGGGCGGTTGGGCGACACAAAGTTTTTTGCGGCGGGCGATGTCGTGCAGTTAGGTACGGGTCAGCCACTCATGGTGGTGAATGCTGTCGGCGACGGGAAGCGCGTGGCTTTCAATCTGGACAAAGTGCTCCGCGGGGAACCGTTGCAGCCGCGGACCCTCGCGGTCGACGTCATTGTCGATCTGAACCGCATGAACATGACGTATTTCCCGCATTTCCCGCGTGTCCGGCAGTCGATGTTGCAACCGGCGAGCCGGCGCAGCACGCAGGAGGAAGTCATTCAGGCGTTCTCGGAAGAGCAGGCTCTTGAAGAAGCCAGCCGCTGCTTTAGCTGCGGCACCTGCAACGCCTGCGACAACTGTTATCTGGTGTGTCCAGAGCCCTGCATCGTGCGTTCGATGCGTTCGAACGGTCTCTATAAGATTCTGGTCGATTACTGCAAAGGTTGCCGCGTGTGTATCGAGGAATGTCCGACGGGCTGCCTCGAGGGCGTGCCCGAACTCGACTTCGATACCGGGGTGGTGCGGATGGACACTGCGTTCGCCATCACGCCAGGACTACACGGACGGCAGGCAACAGAACTGGCGAACCTTGCCGAACGGCCGGCGAAGGACATTTAGAATTGGCGCCAGGTGTGATGAAGTCAAACAGTAGGTGTGAATCGATCGCGGCGTCTGCGTAGCTATCAATCGTCGTGCCTGACTTCAGGCGGACTGTACGGAGTGAACCATGGCAACGGTTAGCGTTAGCGAGAGAAAGAAGAAGACGGTCCGGATGAATGGCTGCGTCGCATCGGCGCAGGCCGCCAAGTATGCCGACGTTGATGTGATTGCGGCCTACCCGATCCGGCCTTACACGGCCACAATGATGGCGCTGGCACAAATGGTAGCCAACGGGGAACTCGACGCCGAATACATCGTGGCCGACAGCGAGCACTCGCAATTGAGCATTGCGCACGGTGCTTCTTCGAGCGGCGCGCGCGTTTTCACCGGCAGCTCGGGTGTCGGTGTGCAATTCGCTTACGAGCTCTATTCGCCGATCTCGGGCAGTCGAATGCCGGTGCAGATGATGATCGCTGACCGGACGCTCGATCCGCCCGGCGATTTCGGTTCCGAGCATACCGACGCGCTTTCGACCCGTGATATGGGATGGCTCATGGGCTGGTCGTGCGACGCTCAGGAAGCGTTTGACAATCACCTGATGGCATTTCGAATTGGCGAGGACCCGCGCGTACTTTTGCCCCAGATGGTCTGCCAGGATGGTTTCTTCGTCTCGCACATCACCAGCGATGTCGATTTGCCCGACCCGGGTCAGATGAAGGAATTCCTGCCCCCCTACAAGCATCCCTATCCGCTCGATCCGCGGCATCCAGTGTCGCACGGCCCGCAGATCATGCCCGAGCAGGGTCCTCCGCTTCAGTTGGAGCGTGCGCGCGCCATGGAAGGTTCGATGGCGGTCATTGAAGAGGTCCACGACGAGTTCGCGAAAATCTTCGGAAGACGGTACGACCCGTGGGTAGAAGAATTCATGACCGAAGGAGCCGACGTCGTCTTTTTTATACAGGGCGGCCATGCGGTGACGGCGCGTTACGCAATTCGGCACATGCGTGATCGCGGCGCAAAGGTCGGCATGGTACGGCTGCGAACCATCAGGCCTTACCCAACCGATCAGGTGAGGGATGCCCTCAGCAAATTCAAAGTGGTGGGCGTGATCGAAACCAACATGGGACTCGGCAGCGTGAGTAGCGGCGGTTCGCTATACGCCGAGGTCTGCGCGGCGCTCTACGAGAGCCAAAAGCGCCCATTGGTTGTCTCGTTCATGGCTGGAATGGGCGGCGAGGCGATCGTACTGAAGGAATTCTACTGGATGACTCAGAAAATGATTGAAGCGCAAAAGCGCGGGGCCATCGAAAAGCGTACGCATTGGGTGGGATTCGAAGAGTAACATCGTCAAGTGGGACTCAAAGGTCCGCACTACAACACGAATCGTGCGGGATCTTGGGGCCCGCCAACGGAGGAACGGATATGCCAGTAATCGACGTTGAGCGACAACTGCTGCCACTTCTCGACAGTCCGAATCAGGGCGCGCGTTTCTACAATCCTGATTTACCGTCGACCGAGCCGTTCGTCCCCGGCCACCGCACGTGTGCCGGCTGCGGGCCATCCATCCAGTACCGGATGACGAGCAAGGCTGCGGGTGACAATACAATCTTGGTCGGACCCACAGGGTGTATGTACGTCGCCAATAGCTCCTATTTGTGCACGCCCTACAACGTGCCCTGGGCGCACACGCAGATTGGCAGCGCGGGCAGCTTCACCGCAGGCGTCGCCGCTGCCTATGAGGCTATGATCCGAAAGGGAAAATGGAAGGGCGCTTTTCCAAACATCATCTGTGAGGCCGGTGACGGCAGTGCGTCCGATATCGGCCTGGCCTCGATTTCAGGCGCGCTCTATCGTAACCATGACTGCCTGATTATCTGCTACGACAACGAGCAGTACGCAAACACGGGCATTCAGGCTTCTTCGCGCACGCCCTACGGCGGCATGACGACCTTCTCTCCTCCCGGGCAGATGGTCCCGGAGGGAAAGACGCTGTTTCCCAAGGACCTCGCGCGCATGATGGCTGCCGGCCATCCCCACTGCTACGTAGCGACCGCGAGCGTGGGCTATCCGATCGATCTGATGAATAAAGTACGCAAGGGGCTTAATCACAAGGGCGCTGCGTACCTGATGATCTACACTCCGTGCCAGAAGGGCTTCGTATATGAGACGCCGCGCTCTATCGATCTCGGCCGGCTGGTCGTCGAATGCGGGCTCTACCCTATCTGGGAATGGAACCCCGAGACGCGCGCATACGATTACAGCTTCCGCCCGCGGAACATGCGGCCGGTATCGGAATACTTAAAGCTGCAAGGACGTTTCGGCCATCTTCACGCCGAGCATATCGCCAAGCTGCAGAAATTTGCCAATGAGCAATGGGGAATGATGGGCGTTCAGCTGCCCGAGGCGCTAATCCGGGCCGCGGACGCAAAAAACCTGGTAGATATGGCATCCGCGGAACAAGCCGCAGCCATTGCGCAAACACTATGAGCGACCAAGACCACGCAATTCATCCGCCTGTCACTCCAGCGGCCCAGGAAAGCTACATCGTCAGCGAAGGCAAGAAGCGCGGATCCACGCGCGATGTGCGGCCCGAGGCTGCGTACGACCGTTACTACACCGTTCTGCGCGTGCATCCAGGTGATGCCATCCTCACCGATAACTGGCATACGCGCGAGGTACTCGACCACACGCGCAATAACTTTGAGGGATACACCTTCGCGATGCGCACACTGGAAGCCTGGGGCGCGATGATCGAGAACGATCATCGCGCCTACTATACGGCCGGAGGCCGAGTGTGGGTCTTGGATTTGGAGCCGTCCGCCGGCAAGAAGAAGCGCCTGCCTGGTGCAGGGACCGGCAAGAAGTAGTCTTCTGTTGCGCCGCATCCTGCTCATCGACGACACGCCCGAGATCGCCGAGCTATTGACGTTTGCGCTGCGTGACCGTGGATTCGACGTTTGCTCAGCGGGCTATACCGCAAACGTCAACGAGCTAATTCTCAATCAACATGCCGATGCCCTTGTGCTCGACTGCTCCGCTTTCGACATGAGTGAGTCGCTCTTTGACGCTGTGCGTGACCACCCGCCTCACGCCGAGTTTCCCGTGATCATCATCAGCGACACGCCGGAGGAGGCTGACGCGAGCCTTCGTTCCCGGCAGGCGCAGCGAGTGTTGCTGATCCCGAAACCATTCACCGGTGCGCAGGTCGCAAGAGCGCTTGGTGAGCTGCTGGGATAACGATGCCTTTATGGAGCATGGACGACTGGCAATACGTCGAGCGCCAGGTCGTTACCGACCCTAAGGGCAGGCAATGGTCTGTCGCGCTGATGGACGTGCTCGGACAGACCGGCGACCCAGACATGCCGAGCCACTCGCTTGAACTTCAGTATGATTCGGGCCGGTACTTCACACTCATTTACTCGACCGGTGGAGCGCTTCAGTGGGAACGTGGCCACGCGTCTCTGGCAGAGGCGGAAAGCACCTACGAACGCCTGCTCATGGATGTCATCGACGGTCGTCTTGATCCAACCCAGCCGGTGTTCAGGCAAGACCTGGATGATTAGTGTGGCAATGGAACGCAGCCGAAGCCAACGCTCGACGAAATTAGCGGCGCTACTGCAAGCGAGTGATGCGGGTATCAAATCCGATCAAAGAATCAAAAATGGCGAGCACGTGGCGGCGGTATTCCACCATTCGTTCGAGCACTTCGCGCAGGCTCGGTTCGCGATCAGCCTCCCGGTGCCACCGAGCCAACACATGAGCAGGCACTTCGATATCGCGGCGGAGCTCCTCGGCAGAATGGCCGCGGAGAAATAGGCCATAAAAGAAGGCTGCTTCCCGCTGCGGGTATTCGAAGTCTCGCAGCGGCTCCTGGCCGATAATGAATTGCTCGGACATACAAGAAAGCGCAGTTTACCGAAAGTTTTGGCCTCGTCAAGAGGGCGGAAGTAACTCCTAGTACGCCTGCCGCAGCAGCGTTTGAGCGTTCCCAACCTGGCCGCGCTGCGGGCGAGACGGCTCCGCCCTGTGGGCCAAATGCCTTGTGGGTTGTAATTACCCTGATTAACTTAGGGAATTCAAGACGGAGGCGACTGCGTGTTTTACCCGGGTTGCCGGGCCGAGCGCACAAAATCGCGCAGTGCGGAAACATTCGGGCCATAGACTCCGACGCGAGCAGCGTCGACCGGAAGCCCAAGCCGTTCCGCCAGCTCCAAATTGATTCCGGCGTCGTCCAACTCAGAAAGGCTGAACCCCACCACCGGCAGCACGCGATTTATCCCCGACGGGGCTACCGGGCGTGGCGGGCGGTGACGCTGCCACGGGCGTTGCGCTATTTGGAAGAACTGGTGCCAATCGCGCTTATCCCACATCGGCTCGGCCTTCCTTAACGCGGTCAGTGCTCCTATATGGATGCTCGAGGAGCGCCCAAGGTCGCCTGTTAATTCCGATTTACAGGTGACCTGCACTTTCATATACGCCAGAAGCGGTCCCGAGTCTACAGTCGTGTCCAACTTGTTCATACGCGTTTCGCGCAAACGATACGGGCTCTTCCTAGAACTGATGGAACCCGCAAGCCGTCGGAGTCGCTGTATACTGCATTGAGAAAGGCCTGATTTTTCGGACAAGATGCAGAAGACCGTCGTCGTTATTCATTATCACGAGCTTTGGCTGAAGGGCCGGAACCGCAAATTTTTCCTGGGCAAATTCTTGCTTGGGCTGCGGCGCGCGTTCGCTGACTTCCCGAGTATGCGCATGCGCCAGCCCGGAGACCGCGTCGTTCTAGAGTTCGAGTCGGATGGGCCTTTGGAAACGATAATCGGCCGGCTGAAACAGGTCTCGGGAATAGCTTACTTTGCAGTAGCTCGTTCTGTGCAGCGCGGATCGCAAGACGATCTGGAGGCGCTCCGCCAAACGGCATGGGAGGAAGTCTCGCCACTTGAATTTTCGAATTTCGCCGTTCGCGCGAAGCGCAGTGACAAATCCTTCCCCCACCGGGTCGATGAAATCGAAAGGCATGTGGGAGGGTACCTGCTGGAGAAATTGCGCGCAGCCGGCCGGTCCGTCCGCGTGCAGCTCGATGATCCGGAGATAACCTGCAGAATCGAAATCACGCCTGGCCCTATGTTGGTTTATGCGAGAAGGATTCCCGGTATAGGGGGCTTGCCGGCGAATACCACCGGGCGAATGGTTTGCCTTTTGTCGGGAGGATTTGATTCCGCGGTGGCTGCCTACAAGATGATGCGCCGTGGGGCCCACGTGAATTTCGTTCACTTCTGGGGCGGCGGGGCCAAGCCCGGTGAATCTTCCGTGCATGTGGCCAGGGCTTTGGTGGAACGGCTCTTGCCTTACCAATTTACGGCGAGGCTGTATCTGGTCCCGTTTGAACCGACTCAGCGCGAAATCGTGCGCTCCGCTCCCGAGCAATACCGGCTTTTGCTTTATCGGCGCATGATGTTGCGGATTGCAGAGAGAATTGCGCGTAAAAACCATGCCCAGGCGATCATAGCGGGGGATAGCTTGGGACAGGTGGCTTCTCAGACTCTGCAGAATATGGTGGCGGTAGGTGCGGCTTCGCCGATGCCCGTCTTCCGTCCACTAGCGGGGGACGACAAACAGGAAATACTCGCATTGGCGCGGCGCATCGGTACTTTTGAGATTTCCGAAGAGCCGTTTCACGATTGCTGCCCGCTTTTTCTGCCGCGCAGTCCCGCTCTTTATGCTTCGGCGGCAGATCTTGAGGAAGCGGAGACTGGTCTCGATGTGATGGGGTTAGTGAAGCAGGCGATCGAGGCGACGACGCTCGAAAAGTATAGCTACAGCGGTGGCCGCGTCGAACGCCTCGAAGCCGTTCCGACAGTACTCAGCATTGCGGAAAATTCGGTTGGCCAACTAAACGAGCAGAAAGCGTGAAGTCGCTCACACCCGTCCGTGCAAAATCTTGGCACGGACGCGTGTGAGCCGAAATTTACTCCGAGATTCTAATAACGGCCTCTGCCACCCCCGCCGCCGGAACCACCGCGTCCGCCACCGCCACCGCGTCCGCCACCACCATACCCGCCGCGACCTCCGCCGCCTCCGCCACCGCCTGGGCCTCGACCGCCACCTCCACCACCGCCGCCTTCACGTGGAGGACGCGCCTCGTTTACGACCACGCTGCGACCCATGAAGTCGTGGCCGTTGAGAGCTTGAATCGCGCGGCCGGCATCGTCGTCGCTATTGACTTCGACGAATCCGAATCCGCGAGGTTGACCCGAGAAGCGGTCCCGCACCAGAGTGATATTCGCAGGCGAAACGCCTACCTGCGAAAACCAATTGCCTAGTTCCTCTTCTGTAGCCTGAAACGGCAAATTGCCGACGTACAGTTTTTTCACGAACGTACTCCCTTGGCCTCTGGCTCTATAGCTCCATGAGGCGCGGCTGAAGAGGCAAGGCCAACTCCGTACGCAGTCCGAACGAACGCAGGCTACCCCGGGCGAAGCTTGCGCTTCAGCTCTCGGGCCGCATCATGCGTCAACCTTGTGATCAGGTCAACGGAGACCAGCAAAAATACGTAACATACCCTATGGACGACCCGTTTATTGAGTTCCGACAAGTGACCGCGCCGTCATGTATCTATTTGTTACTAAAGGATTAATTTGGACGCCATTGGGTATCAGCGGCACACCGATGGCGGAAAGCTAGGTGCGATAGGCGGCATTGATGTGCACGTAGTCGGAAGTGAAATCGCACGTCCACACGCAGGCACGGCCACGACCCATGCCCAGCTCCACGCGGACGGGAACAAAATCGCGCAACATGCGAGTGTGCACGCGAGTTTCGCTAAAAGCATGCTCGACGCCGCCGCGGCAAGTGAGAACATCCGCAAGATATATGCTGACGCGGCGAGGATCGATTTTCACCCCCGCACGTCCGGCTGCCGCGAAAATGCGTCCCCAATTCGGATCTGCCCCGGCAAACATAGTCTTAACGAGCGGAGATCCGGCAATTGTGATGGCTACTTGTCGCGCGGCATCATCGTTGGCGGCTCCGCGAACGTCTATCTCGATCACACGCGTGGCGCCTTCACCGTCTGCGACGATTTGCAATGCCAACGAGCGACACACGTTCTCGAGCGCGCTCACAAAACGCCGATAATCCGCATCGGCTTTCGTAATCGTGTGATTGCCACCAGCGCCGCTGGCGAGAGCCAGAAGCGTATCGTTGGTAGAAGTGTCTCCATCTACCGTGATCGAGTTGAAAGTTCCGCTCACTACCTGTTTCAAAGCGCGTTGCAGCAGGGTAGAACTGATCGCTGCATCGGTAACGATATAAGCCAGCATCGTCGCCATATTGGGGTGGATCATCCCCGCTCCCTTCGTGCAGCCGAGCAACCGGATCGTGCGGCCGGAAAGTGTGCAGCGGGACGCGGCCCATTTTGGCCGCGTGTCAGTCGTCATGATGGCCCTCGTAAATCCGCCGAAGCCCTCGACCGTGCGATCGGCCATTTTCACCAGAGCAGGGACAGCTTGCAAAATCCGCTCCACGCGCAATGGAAGGCCGATAACTCCAGTCGAGCAAACGAATACTTGCTCCGGATCGCAGCCGATCTCACGAGCGACTGCTTGCGCGGTCGATTCCGAGGCGGCCATTCCGGCCTCGCCGGTGGCACAGTTCGCATTTCGCGAATTGACGATCACCGCGCGCATGCGCGGGGCCGCTTTCTGCAAATGCCGGCGGCAAAGAACAACCGGGGCGGCCTGCACCAGGTTCTGCGTAAAAACTCCGGCGGCAGCGACTTCCTCATCTGCAATGATCAGCCCCAGATCGAGATTAGGAGCTTTCCGAAGGCCGCAGTTTATGGCTGCAAAGCGGAAACCTTGCGGAAGAGCAGAGAGCGGCGCCGTATGCATCTGGGGGATGTCGTTCGTCACTCAGGAACCTCCCTTGGCCGAATTCGCCTGCTGCTCAAGACGAGAGCGGGAATGGGCGATGGCTTCTCGAACCCGCGCTGGAGCTGTTCCTCCAGGCACGTCGCAGCTCGCCAGCGCGGACTCGAGAGTCAGTACCTGTGCCAGATCGGACTCAAAGAGGGGCGAGAAGCTTTTAAGCTTTGACACGGGCATTGCCGTCCATGATTCGTGTGTGCGTTCGGCTTCGCGAATCATACGGCCGATAACTTCATGCGCCTGACGAAAGGGAAGACCGCGGCGGACGAGATAGTGTGCCGCCTGCGTGGCAAGCAGTGCGGAATCTTGCGCCGCGGCCAAAAGCCTTGCCTGGTTAACGCGTGTGGCGCCCACCGCTCCAGCGGCAATTTGGGCCACCGCCAAGGCCTGGTCGTGTGCGGCGAAAACCGGCTCTTTGTCTTCCTGCAAATCGCGTTGATAACTCGAAGGCAAACCCTTCAGCGTTATTAAAACGGACACCAGAGCGGCGGTTATTCGGCCAGTCTTGCCGCGCAAGAGCTCCCACGCGTCGGGATTTTTCTTCTGCGGCATAAGACTGCTTCCTGTGGAATATTCATCGGGCAGCAAAACGTATCCGAATTCCTGAGAAGCAAAGAGGACAAAATCTTCGGCGAGGCGCGAAATATGTGCAGCCATGCCGGCCAGCGCGTAAAGGTAATCCAACGCGAAATCGCGGTCGCCCACGGCATCGAGGCTATTGGCGGAAATGCGCGAAAAGCCCAGCTCTTTTGCCAGCGCTTCTCGATCGATGGGAAACGAAGAGCCGCCCAGAGCCCCGGAGCCCAGCGGACATGAGTCTGCTGTGCGTTTCGCGGTAGCCAGTCGTTCTAAGTCGCGAAAAAAAGCCTCAACGTGCGCGAGAATAAAATGCGAGAAAAGAATTGGCTGAGCATGTTGCAAGTGCGTCATCCCCGCTAGCGGGACACCCATCGTCCGATCGGCCAACCCTATAAGGGCCGCAATGAGCGCACTGACTGCCCGCGAGAGGTCCTGCGCGGCTTCCTTGACGAACATGCGGAAATCCGTCGCCACTAGTTCATTTCGGCTTCGAGCGGTGTGCAGCTTGTAACCCAATGGGCCTAAGTGTTCGACCAGCGCCATTTCGACGAAATGGTGCACGTCCTCGGCGGGCGAAAGATCAAGCCAGGCAGAATCCGACTCCGCTCGCTTGGCAATGGCATCGATTGCTTCGAGTGTCTGCTGCGTTTCCGACGAACTGAGGATGCCCACTTTTTCTATGCCGCGAGCCCACGCGCGATCGACGGCCAGTTCGTAGGGCAGCAACCGGCGGTCAAACGGAAAGGAGCGCTGAAATTGATAGAAGAGTTCGTCCGGCGGCTGTTCGAATCTTCCACCCCAAAGCTTGCTCGCTTCGCCAGTTGTTTCCCGGTGCTTCACGATCCGGTGTCGTTAGCCGGCACCGTCACCGGCAATGCGAAGAGATTTATGAACCCTTCCGCGTCCTTCGGGTTGTAGCGAGCCATGCTGAAGCTGGCGAGATCGGTTCGATAGAGGGAATGAGCGGATTGCCGGCTGGTTACCGCGACGTTGCCTTTGTAGAGCCGCAGGCCAACGGTTCCCGTCACATGCCGTTGCGCGCTTGCAAAGAACGCGTCCATCGCTTCGCGCAAAGCCGTGAACCACAATCCGTAATAGACAAGCTCCGCATACCGATGCGCCAGAATCTGGGAGTAATGTGCGGTCTCGCGATCGAGGCAAAGCGCTTCGAGTTCGCGGTGAGCCAAAACGAGCAGCGTGCCGCCGGGCGTTTCGTATGCCCCGCGGGACTTGATACCGACAAGGCGATTTTCAACCAGGTCGATGCGCCCCACGCCATTTGCCGCGCCGATAGCGTTTAGCTCGTCCAGCAGCGCGACTGCATTCAAGCGCTTTCCATTAAGCGAAACCGGCGTTCCCGCCTCGAACCCGACTTCAACTTCCACAGGTTTGTCTGGCGCCCGTTCCGGAGAGGTCGTCCATTGCCACATCGATTCCTCGGGAGCATTGGCCGGATCCTCGAGGATTCCGCCTTCGTGGCTCAAGTGCCAGATGTTGCGGTCGCGGCTATACAGGTCCGTTTTCGTCTGCGATACGGGGACCTTGTGTTCCCGCGCGTACGCCAGCGCATCTTCGCGCGATTGAATCTTCCATTCCCGCCAGGGCGCTATGATCTGAAGCTTCGGGGCGATAGCTTTGTACGCAAGCTCAAACCGCACCTGGTCGTTTCCCTTACCCGTACACCCGTGAGCAAGGGCATCGGCGCCGATCCGCAAAGCGACTTCAGCCTGGCGTTTAGCCAAAACGGGGCGGGCAAAGGAGGTACCCAGCAAATACTTGTGCTCGTAAACCGCTCCCGCACGCAGCGTCGGCCAGATATACTCGGTGATGAATTCTTCGCGTAGATCCTCAATGGACGCTGCCGAAGCGCCTGTGGCAAGTGCCTTCCGCCGCGCGGCTTCCAGGTCCTCTTGCTGGCCGACGTCGCCAATCATGGCGATCACTTCGCAGCCATAAGTTTCTTTCAGCCACGGAATAATAATTGATGTATCGAGCCCGCCCGAATAGGCGAGCACTACTTTTCGAGGCACGTAATCTCCTTTTAACTGAGTAACATCAGCAGGATGGCTTTCTGGACGTGAAGGCGATTTTCCGCCTGATCGAAGACGATGGAACGAGGTGAATCCATCACGGAATCGGTCACTTCAGCGCCGCGATGGGCGGGAAGACAATGCATGAATAGAGCATCCGGAGCGGCCCGTTTCATCAAGCCATCATTTACCTGGTAAGCCGCGAAGATTTTTGCGCGGGCGGCCGCTTCGTCTTCTTGCCCCATGCTGGCCCACACGTCCGTATAAACGGCTTGCGCCCCGCCCACAGCCTCGTCAGGAGACTGGAACAACTCTATGCTGGCGCGCGTTTCCCGCGCGGCCTGCCGCGATTCAGCAACGATGGAAGCATCGGGCTCGTAGCCGGCTGGAGTAGCAATTCGCAATTCTGCGCCCACGCGTGCTGCGACAGTCATCAACGAATGGCAGACGTTATTGCCGTCGCCCACGTAGGCAATCTTCACGCTTCGCAGATTTCCGTAACGCTCGCGCAGGGTAAAGAAGTCGGCATAGGCTTGACAAGGGTGGAAACGATCGGAAAGCGCATTGATCACCGGCACGCTGCCGAATTCGGCGAGTTCCTCCAGTTCGCGTTGCTCAAAGACGCGCGCGACGATGCCGTGCACCCAGCGCGAAAGGTTCCTGGCCACATCGGGAATCGATTCGCGCTCTCCAAGCCGCGAAACAGTCTGATCGAGAAAAATCGATGTCCCGCCCAGGCTGCGCATGCCAACCTCGAAAGTCACGCGCGTGCGCAGCGAGGGCTTCTCTAGAATTACCGCCAGGAATCGGTCCGCCAATGCAGAGCTGTAGTGACCCGGGCGTGCTTTAAGATCGGCGGAGAGTTGGAAGAGGTCCTGAATGCGGGTCGCGTTCCACTCCTTGCCGGTCAGAAGGTCGGCAGAAACAGTAACGGCTATGGGCATCGTAGTCATGGTTTTTTAGCGGGAAGCCGCCAAGGCGCCCCGATCGTTCCTTTCAACGAGTTCCGCCGCAACGGAACTGGGCCGCTTGGTCTTCGTCAGGACGTGCCGGAATCGCTGCGCGAATTCGTGTACCTGGCGTTCAGTCACGATAAACGGAGGCAAGAGCCGCAAGACGCGTTCGTGGGTGCAATTGATAATCAATCCCTCGCGGAACGCAGCCTCCGCATAGGGTTTGCCTTCCACAGCAAGCTCAATTCCGCAGATCAGTCCTTCGCCCCGCACCTCGCGAATGAAGTCGACGTCCGCGGCAATCCGCGTCAGTTCCGCGCGCAATTGCGATCCGCGCTCGCGAACGTTTTCGAGCAAATTGTCGTCTTCGACGACCGAGAGAAATTCCAGCGCGACCGCGCATGCCAGCGGTCCGCCCCCGAATGTAGAGCCGTGCAGACCCGGCGAGAAGGACTCCGCAAAACTCTCCCGCGCCACAATGGCTCCCAACGGAAGCCCGCCGGCCAGCGGCTTGGCAATAACGACGATATCCGGTAAGCCCGAGTGGCGTTGATACGCAAAGGCGCGGCCCGTGCGGCCTAGGCCGGACTGGATTTCATCCGCGATAAGCGCCGCACCGTAATGGCTGGCCAGTTCGCGGGCGCGCGTCCAAAAAGGGGTGCTGACGGGGAAAATGCCACCTTCGCCCTGAATTGGTTCGATAACGATGGCGCAGACGGAGTCGTCAAATTTGGCTTCAAGGTCGGCGACATCGTTAAAACGCACGAACTCAACGCCGGGCACTAATGGAGCAAACGGCTCCCGATATTTCGAGGGATGCGTTATGGAAAGCGCGCCGAAGGTCCGGCCATGAAAGGAATTTTCGAGCGCCAGGATGCGAGTCTTGCCCTCTGTACCGCGCTTATGAGCGGCAAGCCGTGCCAGCTTGATCGCGCCCTCAATCGCTTCTGTCCCGCTATTGGTGAAAAAGACCCGCTCTAGACCGGACCAGTCTGCCAGCTTTCGCGCCAACGGGCCTTGGTACAGGTGATGAAACAAATTAGAGAGGTGCACGGCGCGCGCGGATTCGCGGCGAATGACGCGGCTCAGCCTCGGATGAGAATATCCCAACGCATTAACGGCCAAGCCACCAAGGAAATCGAGATATTTACGCCCGCGATGATCGTAAAGATAGCAGCCGCGGCCGCGCACAAAGACCACGGAGGGGCGCCGGTACGTGTTCATCAGATACCGTCCCGCGAGGCGAATGGCCTGTTCAGCGGAAACGTTCTGCTTCGCGGCTTTGGACTTGCGTTGTTTCAACGGCTGACTCCGGCAGTTGCGGAATAGCTGGACGTGACCCGCGTCCCCGGGCCCCTCTGTCCGCTGGCAACGGACAGCAGGCCGGTTTCGCTCGCGCCGCCTACGATACGCACTTGTTTCACCCCGGCCGAAAGCGCTCGCTTGCAAGCCTCCAGCTTAAGCACCATGCCGCCGGAGACCTTGTTTTGCCGAATGAGATCTTCCACATCGCTGCAGGAGACCGCTTTGATTACCTTCGATCCATCCAGAACGCCGGCGACGTCGGTCATATAGATAAGCCGGTCGGCATGGATGTATTCGGCGCAGGCGGCCGCCATATGGTCCGCATTGATGTTGTAAAGTTCGCCGTCTGCGCCCAATCCGAGGCAGGATGCTACGGGAACGATTCCGGCCCGCCACAATGATTCGAGGAATTCAACATTGACGCCTGTCAGATAGCCGACAAAGCCGAGCGCGCCGACCACCTCATCGTGTTGCATCGGCTCAGCAAGGAAGCAGCTCGAGTCCGAAGCACACAGACCGATAGCGGGCTGCCCAGCGGCAGAGATGGCGCCGGCCATCCGCTTATTCAATAAGCCGCCCATAACCATAACCGCCACGTCGCGCGCATCGCGATCGGTGACCCGCAGGCCGTTAACAAACTGGCTCTCGATACCCATACGTTTAAGAGTGGCAGTGAAAATCTTTCCGCCACCATGCACGACCAGCAACTCGTGTCCTTGATGGGCGAGTTGCGCAATTTGTCTCCCCAGTGAGCGAAGCGCTTCTGTATCGTCCAGCAAAGCCCCGGCAATTTTCACGACTATTCTCATTGCAGACCCGTCGCCTCCTCGAAGCCCATCATTGCGTTCATGTTCTGCACAGCCTGGCCCGCAGCGCCCTTGCCGAGATTATCGAGACAACTCACCACCACCAAGCGCTGCCCTTGCGAATCCAGAGCGAAACCGATGTCACAGAAATTCGTGTGTGCGACGTGCTGGAGCTCCGGCAGGCGTCCTGCCGGCCATAGCCTTACCATGGGTTTACCGGCATAAAACTGACGATAGAGCGTCTCGATTTCAGACGCCTCGCGCTTTGGCTCCAGCCAAACATAAAGCGTGGAAAGAATTCCCCGTGCCAGCGGCAACAGATGCGTGGAAAAGATGATTTCGCTGCCAGCGATTCCAAGATGCTCGGTAACCTCCGGCGTGTGCCGGTGGGTGAACAGGCCGTAGGCGCGGAAGTTTTCGTCTACTTCGACAAAGTGGAGCTCACGTTTTGGCTCCTTGCCGGCTCCCGAAGCGCCGGATTTGCAATCGCAGACGACGCCCCGGCCGGGCGCGATCCATCCCGCTTCCACCAGCGGCCGCAGACCCAGAATCACCGACGTCGGATAACAGCCCGGATTCGCGACTAACTTTGCGTCGGCGAGATCCTTGCCGTATAGCTCAGGAAGCCCGTAGACAGCTTGAGCCAGCGTTTCCGCATTAGGCGCCGGCAACTTATACCAATTTTCAAATGTGGCGGGATTCCGGAACCGGAACGCGCCACTCAAGTCCACGACCCGCAGACCTGCATCCAGCAGTTGCGGCGCTATTTCCAGTGAAGCCTCATGCGGCGTGGCCAGAAACGCCAGCTTCGCGCCGCTCTCCGCAATTGTCTTTACGGAAAAAGCGCGGCACGGCGCCTCGCCCCACCCGCGAAGCTGCGGAAAGATTTCAGTGAGGCAGTTCACCGGCTTGGCGCTCTCGCGCAAATAAAATGTAGGTTTGGCGATTCCGGGGTGCCGAAGCAGGAGCTGCGCCAGCTCGAATCCTGCGTAGCCGGTTGCTCCAACGACGGCGACCCTCACGGGTCCGTTCATCGGAGCATGGCCTCCAATCGTTGTTGCACCGCAGTCCTGGCAGCGCGAGAGGGAGTGATCACCAGAACCGTGTCGTCTCCGCCGATCGTACCCGCCACCTCGCGCAACCGTTCTCCGTCCACTGCTGCAGCCAGGGGTTGCGCTCCTCCGGGCGGCGTCTTAAGTACCAGGAGATTGTCGGCCGGCCGGACGTCCAGCAAATATTCGCGGACCGCGCGCGCCAAAGGCGCGAGCGATTGCGCGCCGTCTTCGTGTGTGGGCTTCAGAGGTTTGTAACCTTCCGCCGTCTTCACCAGCTTCAGCTCCGCAATGTCGCGCGAGAGGGTCGCTTGGGTGACTCGAAGTTTGATCTGTGCCAGCCGCCGCCGTAAGTCGTCCTGGCTCGAAATAGCTTCGCTCGCGATCAATTTGAGTATCTGTCCTTGCCGGAACCGTTTTTGGCTTGCCAATCCCTGACCTGCCGTCCTTTATGCATCTGATTGCATAATTATGCGGACGGTAGAATCGCTTGTCAATAAAAAAAATGATGTTCCGCATCGGATTTTTGATTCGAGATCGCCTCAACCGCATTGAGCCGCGCGCGAGCCGGTGCTATTCTCGTTGCAATGGCCGAGACCTCCTTGAAAGTTGCTCCATCGTCGGCACCAGCGCGCTCGCAGGCGCTTCTTCAGGTAGCGGAGTCCATCGCGCAGCATCGCGATCTGGCGGAGTTGTTCCGTGACCTGACTGCGCGTTTGCACGACGTTGCGCATTTTGATTACTTGAATCTCGTTCTCTACGACCCTGAACGCCAGATCATGCGTCTCCACCTGCTCGAAACTTTGACGGAGAAACCTACCCACATCCACGTCGGTCTGGAATTGCCATTGGGCTCGACACCTTCCGGAAAGGTTCTCGAAACTCAGGAAGCCTTTGTCGTTCCGGATGTCGAAACGGAGACGTCATTTCCGGTTCTAATGGAGGCACTTCGGCGAGAGGGCGTCCATTCTTTCTGCGTGGTCCCCTTGACCACCGCGCAGAGGCCGCTGGGGACGTTGGGCTTTGGCAAACTCGAACCGCACCACTACGACCGCAATGAAGTGGATTTCATGCAACAAGTTGCGCGCCAGGTAGCGGTTGCCGTGGACAACGCGCTGAACTTCGAGGCCTCACGCGCTTATCAGCAGCAATTGGCGCGGGAGCGCGATCGCTTGCGCGTCCTGCTTGAAATCAATAACGCGCTCGTCTCCACGCTCGATCTGCGTCAACTTTTTCAGCTGATTGCCCGCAGCCTGCGGCGTGTTCTTCATCATGAATACACGAGCTTGGCGCTGCTCGACCCAAAGACCAATAGGCTCCGCGTGCGTGCGCTCGATTTCTCAGGTGGACAGGGCCTAATTCATGAGGAAATGACCGTTCCCATCGAGAAATCCCCGGCCGGGCACGCATTTTCCGCCCGCCTGCCGCAACGTTATTCACGGACGGACCTGGAGAGATTTGATTCGGACATTACCCGCCGGCTGATAGCCGAAGGAATGCGCGTGGAGTGTTGCATTCCCCTGATTACCCGTGAGCGGGCGCTAGGTACCCTCAATGTGGCCAGCTTTCGTGATTCTGCGTTTCCGCAAGAAGACCAGGACCTCCTCACTCAGGTTGCTGCGCAGGTAGCTATCGCCGTCGAAAATGCTCTCGCGTTTCAAGAGATCGCCGAGCTCAAAAACAAGCTCACCGAAGAGAAGCTTTATCTTGAAGATGAGATTCGCACCGAACACAACTTTGAGGAAATCGTTGGGGAAAGTCCGGCGCTGAAAGCATTGCTTTACCAATTGCAAACGGTGGCTCCCACGGATTCTACCGTGCTGATCCTGGGAGAGACTGGCACTGGTAAGGAGCTGATCGCCCGAGCCCTTCATAATCTCAGTACGCGCCGTGACCGTACGTTCGTGAAGATCAATTGCGCCGCCATTCCCACGGGATTGCTCGAATCCGAGCTCTTTGGGCACGAACGAGGTGCCTTTACCGGCGCAATCGCCCAAAAGCTCGGGCGGTTCGAGCTGGCGGACAAAGGGACGCTCTTTCTCGACGAAGTCGCAGATATTCCGCCTGAACTTCAACCTAAGCTCTTGCGCGTTTTGCAGGAACAGGAGTTTGAACGACTTGGCAGCACGCGCACACGTCGCGTGGATGTCCGGTTGGTGGCTGCTACAAACCGCGACCTGGGCCACATGGTCGAGAACGGGGAGTTTCGCAGCGATCTTTTTTATCGCCTGAATGTTTTTCCTCTTTCTGTTCCCCCGCTACGGGAGCGTCCCGAAGACATCGCCACGTTGGTGCGGTATTTTGCCCAGCGTTATGCTCGCCGAATGAACCGCCACATCGAAACCGTTTCCGCGGAGTCCATTGCCGCTCTCGAACGCTACCATTGGCCCGGCAACATCCGCGAACTGGAAAACCTTATTGAGCGCGCAGTTATTCTTTCCCCATCGCCCGTACTTCATATTCCTCTATCCGAATTGAAATCGAATCCGGATGGCCACACGCCCGGTCTCCCAACCTTGGCTGAAGCAGAAAAAGACCATATCCTTCGGGCTCTTGAAGAATCCAAATGGGTTCTCGGGGGACCCAAAGGCGCTGCGGCTATGCTCGGCATGAAGCGCACAACCCTCCAATCCCGCATGCAGAAGCTAGGAATTTCCCGGCCGCGCTAATTGCTCAGCACCTCTGGAGTTGGGAATTGAGGCAGGAGGCCAGCGATTTCGCTAACGCGCCACAAAGCGCCACAAAACAGAGGATCGGCGAGGATGCTCTTAAATGTAGTGAAGAATTTGGATGCCATAATAAACTAATTCAACCGCCGGCGTGGCAGTTCCTTCGGACCCGAAAAGCCGTAAAAACGAGGCACCTTACACTGCGGCCGTGTGTGCCTGCGAGTCATTAAGGCGCACGCGATAACTCCTCTGCTGGCGGGAAATGACCACTTTGTCCTCACGCGCCAACCAGCCGAGGGCCCAATCGAAAACTGGAGATTTTGCAGCTACCTGCTGTTTCAAGCTGGGCAAAGACAATTCGCCATTGTTATTTAGTGCTTGCCAGATTGCTCCTGCAGTCGTGCCAATTTCTTCGTGCATTTACGCCCCCAGCGTTCAGAGCGGCATCGACCGCGGTCATGTTTGAGACTCTGGTGTACGCCCCGATCGAACCGCGCAGACAACCGAAGTCTAGCATGACCTAATATCCTGATATCCTGGCGGTGTGGTGGGTACCTTCGGCGGGAAGGGGCCCAAAGAACGTTTTCGTTGTCATTAAGGGCAAGTCAGAGGTAGACTCTCGTCCCATGTTCAGCAAACTGAACAGCACCGCACGACTTAAGCCGGAGCTGGAAACCCCTGACAAGCACTTGCCGAAGCCCGTTCCGGCGGAGGCAAAAGTCACACCGGGTCAGTATCTTAAGGCTGTTCGCGAGCGGCTGCAGATTGGCATGCGAGACGTCCAGGACGCGAGCATGGTGATTGCGACGGAAGAAGGCAACGACAATTTCTACGTCTCGCCGGCCAGACTGACGCAGATCGAAAACGAAGAATCGATCCCCAGCTTCCATAAGCTTTTTAGCCTTTGCTCTGTATACGGGCTTGACCTCAATGATGTACTGGGACGGTACGGAGTCAATGCGAATCGAACGCGAGCCTACCGGACGCGCTTTCTGCCGGAGATCACGCGCACGACATCAGCCGAGATATACGGATTCGAGGACAAGGTTTTAGTTCCCGTTCGCATCGATCCCACGTTCCGCTGGGAGACGACTCAATTGGTGAATCGCGTCGTGGCCATGTGGGGCGAAATCCCTGCCGCTTTTCTGTTGAGCAGCAATCCTCGTAAGCACACTTACGGGTTCGTGGGATTAACCGACAGGACGATGTTCCCGCTCTTGCGGCCCGGTTCTTTACTGATGATAGATCCCGAACGGAAACGAGTAGCCCAGGATGGATGGAAGAATGAATTCGACCGGCCGATTTATTTCGTCGAACTGCGCGATGGATATCGTTGCGGGTGGTGCCAAGTGGATGGATCGCGTCTAACCTTGATACCTCATCCGATCTCAAATGTGCCCATCCAGAGCTTTAGTTTAGCCAGCGAGGCCGAGGTCCTAGGTCAGGTTGTGGGAGTGGCGACGAGGCTGGTTCCTCCAAATACGTCCACCCAGGGGCCTGGATCAAAACTTCCAGCGCCGACCGAAATTGTGAGATAAAAAATCTTCGCGCCAGCAGCGAGCATCCTTCCGGAATCATTTCGTAGTAGGGCTCGGTTTCCAGCCACAGGTTCGCGACGCGGACTTCCACTTGTCCTAGGGAATTAAAGTGCCTGCGCAGTTCTCTCGATAAATCCATCAACGAAAGATTAACCACCGCTTCAAAAACTGAGCGGTGCGTGTCGCGAAGCGCCATATTGACTTCTTCGGGAGTGGAAACGCTGGACCATCCTTCATGCAAATAGCGGCCCGTATAAGGGTCTCGTAAGGATGAGAGAAATACGAGCTGCGCGAAGGCGCTCGGCAGCGCGTCCAGCACGTTTTGCAGATACCGCGAGATAGGTTTTTCTTGCATCATGACGGTGGAGAATTCTAGGACAAGTCTAGCACTCTGCGCAATTCTTTCGTTTTCAGCCCACTGAACAGATTACGAAAAGATTACTAGCTCTCAGGGAAACTCTGTAGTGTAGCGCTCGCGTTACACAAATCTCATTCGAGGTGACGAAAATGGGCGGAAGACTGCCAGGGTTCCCAGAAGAATAAGAGTTGGAATATTCGGTTCGCGTTAAGCAAATCTCATTCGAGGTGAAGACAATGGGCGGAAGGTTGCCAGGGTTCCCGGAAGAATAAGAGCTGGAATATCGGGTTCGCGTTACACAAATCTCATTCGAGGTGATCACAATGGGCGGAAGACTGCCAGGGTTCCCGGAAGAATAATGTTTGTAAGATTCGTGAGGGGGCTCCGAGCCCCCTGGAGTTTCCTCTTGCGAATTCGCTGGTAATCCGATGTTTGTGGCAGCGGCAGTTTTTCTTGAACTAAGCCGCTGTCCATTTATGCTCTCCACAGTTTCCACGATCGGAGGGATAGATTCAATACACCGGAAGTCCTAAATCAGTTAGTACCTTCGTACGTTAAAACTTGCATAACATGAAATTTAGCTGACTCCCCTCCTGCGTACCGATTGGTGTATACTCGCCACAATCATGGTGCTGTCTCTCATCATATGCGTCACCGCTGTGCTCCTTGAGCTGGGTGCAGTGGTTCTTCTATTCCGCAAGAATCTGTGGCGTGAGTACTCGTTCTTCTTCGCATATGCGGTCTGGCTTTTGATTGCCAACACGGCGATTCTGGTCACCGATCTCTATTTTCGTCCTGCTTACACCAGCGTCTATTGGTACATCGATAGCGTCGATATTGCTCTTCGTCTGCTCGTAGTTTTGGAAGTGTTTCGTCAAATATTCCCCAAGGGTTCCGGGTTGAATAGGAGTCTCTCGAAGGGTCTACAGAGCGTTGCTTTTGGTCTTCTTGCGCTCGCCTGTGCCATATTTTGGGGTTACCAGCTCTATCCTGGCCTCCCCATTGACTTTGCCGAGCGCGTTCGCGCCCTGCATTTAGCTCTCGATCGCAGCTTTGGTTTTGTCCAGGCGCTAATGATTCTCGGCACCTTGACCGTTGCTCGCTACTATGGTTTGAGGTTCGGCAGAAATATTCGGGGAATAGCACTGGGATTCGGAGCTTGGGCCTCCATCTCTACGGCTGATAACGCACTGGTGGCGATGGCTAACGTGAGTAGCCCCTTGCGTGCGTTCTTTTCCTATATGCGGCCGTTGAGCTTTGTATTCATGCTGGTTGTCTGGATATGGGCTCTGTGGGTCTATGAGCCAAACCCGCGCATCGTCGAGAGCGAGCCGGTGGAACTTAATCAGTGGACAGAGGAATGGAATCGCACGCTTTCAGCCGCGAGGACAATCATACGACCATGATAAACCTGATTCTTTTCGCGATATTGGGACTGGCGCTTTTCGGAAGCTTTATTTTCATTGCCCTGCAGGGCAGCCCGAAGAGCTTACCCGATTCTTCGGCCGTTCGGGCTGTAACGGCAATCATCAATCTTGAGGGCAGCTCATTCGCAAACGCAAGGCGCTTGCTCGACGATACGGACTATCAGCTTTTGTCTTCAAATCCAGACCTGCGGCGTTTGGCTGAAAGACTTCGCAACGATCGCAGGCAGCTCGCCCTTACTTGGATTTCACTGCTGCAGGGCGACCTGATCAACCTATGGCGATTCCGGCGATTCCTCATTCAACAAGGTGTGCCTTCGAGCGTGAAGGAGGAACTGGGAACTCTTCAGGCCCTGGTGCTTTCTCTTGTCCTGCTCAACGTTCTCCGAGTGTCCATACGTACTGTTGGCCCGTTCGCGTTGCCCCGCGCCACACGTCAAGCGGGACAATTGGTGGACAGCATGTCGAAAGGCGCGGCCCTGGTACTCGGCCGTATCCCGGTGGCTGGTTGGGCGGAAATCGAGCGCAGCTGGGTCAAGAGTGCGGCCTGACCTGGCTGTCTCGATGCCTTCCGTCCTTTGTTTCGGGTTTTCTCGAAGTCTGCTAAGTGCTAACTGCGGTTTAAGTCGTGACCTCTGAATCAGAGCACCCGCCTCACCTCGCCTCGGCCCGAATGATTGGCGTCTCCGCGTCTATGCAGCGCGCTTACGCCCTCATTCATCAGGCCAGCAACTATGCTTATCCGGTCTTGATCGCCGGCGAAAAGGGAACTGGCAAGAAGTTGGCCGCGCAAACGATCCATTCGCTTAGTCAGCGAAAGGAAAAGGCTTTTGTGGTTGCCGATTTTTCAACCCTCGCGCCCACTTTAGCGGAATCTGAGCTTTTTGGTTATGAGAAGGGGGCCTTCGCGGGAGCAAGCCAGACGCAATGGGGCCTGCTGGCCTTTGCGCGGCAAGGGACAATTTTGCTGAAGGAAGTCGGAGATATTCCGTATCACGTCCAGGGCCGATTCGTCCAACTCTTGCAGGATAAGGAATTCAAGCCCATCGGTTCCATTCATCCCATTCCGTTCAAAGCGAGAATTCTGGCAACCACCTCACGCGACCTTCAGGCGGAAGTAGAAAGAGGCAGATTCCGCGAAGACCTCTTCGTACGCTTGAGCGCAACGCCAATCAGTCTCTCCCCTCTTCGCGAGCGCAAAGAAGACATTCCGTTGCTCATAGACTATTTCCTTGAGAAATATGAAGTCGCTGATCAGCCCAAACTAAAATTCTCGGCCGACGCAATCCAATGTCTGTGCGGACATGATTGGCCAGGAAACGTCCGTGAATTGGAGCGGAAAGTTCGAGAGGCAGTGTCAGCCAGTTCTGGACCGATGATCGAAGTGAGCGATCTCAAACTCACTCCGGAATCGCCAGATGATCGGCGCTGGGCGGCAGACCTGACGTCGTATCTCGACCAGCGGGAACGGCAGAATATCGTACAGGCTCTTCGAGACTCTCAGGGAGACAAATCAGCTGCTGCGAGGCTGCTTGGGATCGCGGAATCTGCTCTTCAGAAACGCCTCCAATACTACGATCTTCACTAGCCAAGCCAAAACTCAGCCTCGCGTTATATCATCCAATGACGCTCATTGGGGCGCTTGCTGGAACATGAACATAATGAACATGAACATAATGTATGACACATGCCTATATCTGTGAGGGAGTTCGTACTCCAATCGGCCGCTATGCGGGAGCCTTGGCACAGGTCCGCACGGACGACTTAGCGGCAGTCCCGATTGCAGCGCTGCGACAGAAATTCGACCGAAGCGATTGGGAATCTCTCGACGAGATTGTGCTCGGCTGCACCAATCAGGCCGGCGAGGATAATCGCAACGTCGCGCGGATGGCATCGCTGCTGGCTGGTATTTCACATACGGTTCCCGCGATGACCGTTAATCGCCTGTGCGGTTCAGGCATGGAAGCCGTTGCCGTGGCGGCTCGAGCAATTGTGGCGGACGAAATTTCTTTAGTAATTGCCGGCGGCGTCGAAAGCATGAGCCGCGCACCGATGGTCATTCCCAAGGCATCCGCAGCGTTCTCTCGAACCGCGGAAATCTACGACACCACTATTGGATGGCGCTTCGTAAATCCGGAAATGGCCAAAAGGTACGGCACCGCGTCAATGCCGGAGACGGCAGAAAACGTTGCGGCGGCTTACCATGTCGACCGATGCTCTCAAGATAAATTTGCCCTTTGCTCGCAGCAGCGGGCTGCCGCGGCTCAGAAGGCCGGAATCTTCGCCGAGGAGATCACGCCCGTTCATGTTCCACAACCCAAGGGCCCGTGCAAGATCGTATCCCAGGATGAGCACTTGCGCCCCGATACCACTATCGAATCGCTCGCCAAATTACCCACTCCGTTCCGCGAAGGCGGTACGGTAACCGCCGGAAATGCCTCTGGAATTAACGACGGTTCCTGCGCGATGTTTGTAGCTTCGGAGGCTGCTGCGTCGCGTTTCGGTTTGTCTCCCATAGCTCGCGTCGTCGGAACGGCCGCTGCTGGAGTGTTGCCCGACCTGATGGGCATCGGCCCGATTCCCGCCATACAGAAGCTGCTGGGACGGTGCAATCTAAAGATCGATGAAATGGATGTCGTGGAAGTGAACGAAGCTTTTGCGGCGCAGGCGCTCGCGGTAATGCGCGCGTTCAATCTGCCTGACGATTGCGAAAAGGTGAACCCGAATGGCGGCGCAATCGCGCTGGGACATCCTCTCGGTATGAGCGGCGCGCGTCTGATCCTGACCGCCGCCAGGCAACTGCAGCGGATTAAAGGGCGTTACGCGATCGCCTCAATGTGCATTGGTGTGGGGCAGGGGATTGCGATTTTATTGGCCCAACCCTGAAACTTCCACTTTGCCAGCGGGACCCGTAGGTCTGGGTCTGGGTCCCGCCGTCTAAGGCGAAAACGATTAGGCGGATCGCCGGAGGTTAGATCGGAGACGCCGCGTCCGCGGCGCTTCTCGGAGCGTTCGCAGAGCCTGAGCTTCGATCTGTCGGGTGCGTTCCCGGGTCACTCCCAGGCAGCGTCCGACCTCTTCCAGCGTGTGTTCGTCTCCGTCTTCAAGCCCAAAACGCATGCGAATGACCTTGGCCTCGCGTGGCGTAAGGTCGCTTAGCATATCGACCGCGTGCTCCTTTAGATTGCGATCGATCACGGCGTCGGAAGGAGATACGGCCTGCTTGTCTTCGATGAAATCGCCAAGATGCGATTCGCCATCGGTGCCAATACGAGTTTCCAGCGAAAGGGGCTCTTGAGCGATCTTCATGAGTTCCCGGACCTTTTCGATCGGGAGCTCGAGACGCTCGGCAATTTCCTGTGAAGTGGGTTGACGTCCGAATTTTTTCAGCAACTCGCGGTTGGCCTGCATGAACCGGTTGATGTGCTCGATCATGTGGACAGGAATACGGATCGTGCGAGCCTGGTCGGCAATGGCGCGCGTAATCGCCTGGCGAATCCACCAGGTGGCATACGTCGAGAATTTGAACCCCCGCCGCCACTCAAATTTCTCCACTGCTCTCATCAACCCGATGTTGCCCTCTTGAATCAGGTCCAGAAAACTCATGCCTCTGTTGAGGTATCGCTTCGCTATGGACACGACCAGGCGGAGATTCGCCTCGGTCATCTGTTTTTTCGCGTGTTCGGCAATCGCTTCGCCTCTGCGCATCCGCTGGAGGAGACGCTTCTCTTCGCCCTGGCTAAGCAGCTTTTCGGGACCACGCGCGGTGCTCGCGGATCGCCGGGCACCCCCCTTTTGTGTAGCGAGGGAATCCTGCAGGGCAGCGCGCGTCAATTCGATCAGGCGTGCTCGCTCAAAAGGAGTGAAATTGATCGACCCTATATGTTGCGAGATGCGCACCCGTACCCGCGCGAGCGCCCAGAGTCTCCGCCCGGCAGAAGCTGATCCTTTCGGTTGCCGGCTCCGGCGCAATGCCAGCGTATAGAGGCGCGACACTTCAGCCGTGACCTTCAGAATCCGCTTAAGTTCGGTCTTCTCCGCCGTGGGCGACTCGCTGTCGACTTGCACGACATTTTTGATCGAACGAGAGCCCTCGCGCACGTCATCCGCGGTTCGAAGCAGCGCTTCGACACAGATGGGCGAACGCGAAACGGCAGTCATGACCATCTTCTCGCCGCGTTCAATTTGCTTCGCGAGCACTACTTCCTGTTCGCGTTTTAGCAGGGGCACGGCGCCAAGTGCGGCCAGATAGGTGCGCACCGGGTCATAGGTGTCGTCTTTCCCCGGCTCGTATTCGACCTCGGCCTGATCTATGGGCGCCTGTGCTTCGGCTACCGCATCAGCTTCCGATTGGCCGCCGGATTTAAAGACCTCCTCGTATTCGTCCTCTCTCAACCGCTGCATGTTATCTATCAATCCCATGGGTTCAGAATGCCTCACGTTTCGACTTCAGACAAGCCCGTCGATTGCCAAAAATCCACAGATAATGATCCTGCCGTCGGTCGATATTTCCAGAAAATTCAGTGAGATGCGGAGATTTAATCGCCCGGTCGACTCTGAAGCTCTATTATGGCTTTTAGATTAGATGCAGCCTCACATTAAAAGATGCACCTGATTTTTCAACCACACGTTACACCTTCCGCGGTATTGTTTGCTACGAAAACTCGTGCCTAACCTAAAGCCAATGCCCTACGTCCGGATTGTGGCCTTCGTTTTACTTGCTTTCTTCGGGTTCGCCATCGCTCAGGGGCGTGCCCAGGAATCGGCAGTCGCGATGGAGGCTCAAACTAACCCGCAAAAGCTGGTCCGCGAAGTTGTCGAAAACGGTCGTCGCCTGAAAGAGGACCCAACCTATTGGACGTACCGCGAGCTCGTTCGTAAGGACGGAAAATTAGAAACCCACGAAGTGTGCCAGACGGACGCTGGAACCATCGACCGCCTGGTTGCCATTAATAACCAGCCTTTGCCCCCTGAGCAGCAAAGACGGGAGGATGCTCGCATACAAATGCTGCTGACCAATCGTGCCGAGGTCCGCAGAGAGAAGCAAAAACAGCGCGAGGACATGGCGAAGCAATACCGAATGTTTGCGACCTTTCCCGACGCTTTTCGGTACCAATATGCAGGCACAGAGGGTCGCCTGATCAAGCTCAAGTTTGGGCCCAATCCCGAGTTTGTGCCTAATACCCGCCAGGAAGAGGTCTTTCATCATCTGGCGGGCATGATGTGGGTCGATCCTCAGCAAAAGCAATTGGCTCGAATCGACGGCGAGCTAACGAGTGAAGTCAAATTTGCCGGCGGCCTTCTCGGGCACCTGGACCAAGGTGGAGTTTTCTCGGTCAGATTCCGGCAAGTAGATTCAGGTCAGTGGCTTATGGCCGCACTTCAAGTAAATATGAGCGGCAAGGCCCTTCTTTTTAAGACGATCTCCGTCCAGGAAGAGAGAGAATTCGAAGATTATCGCCGCGTCCCGAGCAATCTTACTTTGGGTCAGGCGGAAGAGTTCCTGGAGAAGATGCCCAGCTCGCCAAAGCAGACCGCAGCAAATACTTCGAAATAGCCGCGCCTGAACGACGTTCCGGTTTTCGCCACGAACTTATGTTGCCCAGCCTGAGTTCCCTACTTGGCCCTTAAACTCATTACATAAGCGACGAGAGCCTGATTATCTGGACTACTCGTCGGAATGTCAGGCATGCCTTTATTGATTGCATCCGCGCTCGGCTTTTGCAGAAATTTGGAAATTTGATCGGCAGTCAGCCGCGAATGGGTCAAGTCCGGAGCATCCGGCGTCCCTTCGCCATTGTCACCGTGACAATCGAAGCATTGATAAGCCTTGAAGCGGGCCTTACCTTGTGCAACAAGGTCACCTTTTTGACCACCCGCTGCGGGGGCCGCCGCAGACGCAGCACTAGAGGTGGCGCCGGAAGGGGTGGCATTCGCTGGGCCATTGGCAGCCGGTGCTGCGCTCGAAAGCGCTTGCTGCTGTTGCAGAACGGCGTGGAACATGGCTTCGTCAATATCAAACTCCGCTTTGCACCCGGCCGGATCAATAAAAGGATCCGGACCGCCTGCCTTGAGTTTTGCGTACTTCTCTTTCATGTCGTACATGCCCGCATGCGATCCCAGTGGCACGTCGCAGGGTAACGACCGGCTCACCTGGAACGCACGCGTGAACTCTTCCACGATATGTGGATTTGTAGGATTATTCACCAGCTTCATGCCCGGATTCACACCCAGGCTGCCGATAATCAGCACGTCATAAGTCTTGCCGCCCTCTTGCGCCTTCATCGTCCAGGTTGTGTCGCCAGGCGTGTGGCCGGGAGTCAAGTGCGCCACCAGCGTCGTTCCGCCAAGCGTCACTTGATCGCCATCGTGCAGGACCTTATCGATCGGGTGCGCCTTGCCGGCCGGCTTCATCTGTTCCAGTAGCGGAACGTCCTCGGCCATGGCCATTACTTGCGCTCCCGTCAATTGCTTCGCCAGCGCGTCGCCTTCCATGTGATCCGCATGCGCATGGCTGCCCAACAGGATTTTGATATCGGAAAACTTGAAGCCCAATTGCTCCACCGATTTCTGAATCACCGGCACGTTCCGCTCATATTCGCTGTTAATCAGGATGTTTCCCTGCGGCGTGACGACGAGAAATGATGCCAGGCTCACCGTGCCCACGTAATAGATATTGCCAATGATTTTATGTGGCGGAAACTGCGTGCTCTGATCCTGCGGCGTGCCAATGTTGCGTTGGAAAAGCTCCTGCTGCGTATACGTGTGTCCGCCAACACTGATCTGAGGACCCGGTCCCTGTGCGTAAAGGGATGAAACTAAAATGGCTGCGGCCGCGAAAGCGAACTTCACCACTCCTGATTTACGGATCTGCATCGATCCCTCCAAAGCGCTGGATTATACGTGCAGGAGGTCCTTCGGTGAAGGACTTCGAGCGTTGCAGAAACTCAGGGGCCGTACTCATGGCCGTAGCACATCAGCTCATGGCCGTTCGCCAATACGACTTTCGAGAGGCGCATTTTATAAGTGCCATCGCTGATTCGGTTTCCCACGATCGTGATCTGATCGCCCGGATGAAGCGTATCTTTAGTCCAGCCTGCATTTGCCATGCGGCTGGGACTGGGGCCGCCGGCGGCCCATTTCTCTACTTCTCCCTTGTCGGTCGTCACGTCCAGATTCATCCAGACATGCGGATTGCCGAAATCGAATCCGGTCACCGTGCCCTTCAGCGTGCTCAGATTTTTCATGTCGTAGCCGCGCCATGCATGGTGGGCGAAACTCGGAACAGCTATGACAAGCAGGGAAGAGGCCAGTACAAAGAGCGCCAGGAATTTCGTTCTCATGTTCGACACCTCTTGGTGCGAATATATCATCGAATTGGCTCGCTTACATCGCGTTAAACCCTGCGCCTTCGCGCACGAATTGAGTAGAATGAGTAGTGACGATTCGGTCCGACACGCTTTCGGTTGTGGGGATATAACAGCGCCGATCAGATCTATCGCAAAGGAGAAATAACGTATGGTTCGCAAAGCCTCGGCAGTGTGGAAGGGATCACTCAAGGAAGGTAAGGGCACCATATCGAGCGATAGCGGAGTGCTTTCCAATACTCCGTATTCATTCTCGACTCGCTTCGAAAACGCAAAAGGAACGAATCCCGAGGAGTTGATCGCTGCGGCTCACGCGGGATGTTTCACGATGGCGCTGTCTGCGCAATTGGGAAACGCGGGAATCACGCCCGAGAGTCTGGAGACTACGGCCTCGCTCACGCTCGATAAATTAGAAGCGGGATGGACCATCACGAAAGTCCACCTTGATGTGGCCGCGCGCATTCCAGGCGTCGACAAAGCGGCATTTGACAAAGCAGCCGAGAATGCCAAGGCAGGCTGTCCCGTTTCGCGTTTGCTGAAGGCTGAGATCACCATGACAGCGCGACTCGTCGGTGGGCAAGCGACGAGCGCCTAGAAGGCCCCCAAAAATCCAATCAACAGCGCCTGCGATTAACCGGCGAAGTGAGTTGGTAGAGAGCTTGTGAAGCCTCCGCAGATTCTTGCGGAGGCTTTGACATTTTCGGCGCTCTTCAACCTGACGGCCCATTGTCCACTTCCTGTTTTTCCTCTTAGGTCGAATCGGCAATGAAGGCGAAGCAGTTCAACTACACAAAACGCAGTAGGCCAATCTAAGGGAAAGTCCGTCCTATCGCTCCCGGGAAAATGCTGAGGCTTATGGGGAGTGGCGCGTATTCCTGCACCCGTGTTCCTCCGGTATGGTCGTCAGGCCCGGTGCACAACTCTACCGATGACGTGAGTCTACACGGAATCAGGCTCTTATGGAGGAGATATGTCTAATTGGCTGAGCGGCTTGCGCCGCTTTGGCTCGATGTCAGTACTTGGATGTGCGGCCCTTATGGCGTCCTCGGGGCTTATGCACGCGCAGGGTTTCGCTGTGACGAATCTGACGAACAATTCGGCCAGCGCAGCGTCATTTCCAGATATGGTGGTCGACGGAAAGGGCAATACCTATCTGGCATGGGTGGATTCCGCCAAGGGCGGAATTGTTGTTTCCTCCCAATTCGACGGAACGCGATTCAACAAGCAATATATCGTGCAGACGGCAGTTTTGCCCGCCTTCCGGCCGCAAATGGCGGTTTACGTGAATTCCGGTACGGGACCTAATGTTGAGATTGTCTGGGCAGCACTTCATCCTGGTTCTAACCCGCCGACATATGACGTTTACGCAAGCCGGTCAGATAACGCGGGCGGCACCTTTTCTGCGCCCAATCTGGTTTCCGCAATTTCTGGTCCCGTGGCGTTGGCTGATTCGCCACGCGTAGCTTTCGACACCTTTGGCAGAGTGAATGTCGTGTGGGGGCAGACCGGGGTCTGGATCAACCAGGCCCAGGATGGCATCAATTTCGGCACGCCGATAAGCCTCCTTCCCTTAACTAATCCGCCGACTCCGCTTCCAAATACCGGAGGTCCCCGCGTAGCTGTCGATTCGTTCGGGAATATCTACGTGGCATGGTCCGACGTGGCGGGCGCGACTGCGCCGGGTTCCTATTGCCTACCTGGCGCGCCGAACACCGCCAGCTCCGGCGGCAATTTTTGGATGAATGAGACGCTCGCTACCAACCCTCCGGCCCCTCCGAACCCGGCCAACACGCGCAATCTTTCAAATACAGATTGGGCGAGCCCTGACAGGTCAGCCAGCGATATCCAACGTTTCCCCAACGGATTTTTTGGCTGCTCTTTTGACAATCTAAGCTTGTTCGTCGATGGCACCGGCCGCATGCATCTTCTCTGGTCGGATCAGACGCCAGACGAAGATATTCTCACCAGCAAAACGGAATTTACGTACCAGGCAGGATCGCCGTTTGCCGGCGACGTCCAGTTTTCGTTCCCCATCAATTTGGCGAGTTTCCCGGCAGCCTCTCCGCAGGTCGCCGTTGATAAGGTCGGAAGCTTTTATGTGGTCTGGTCAGGTGGCCCCACCGGCGGCAAGAATTCCGAAGGTATTTTCTTCAATCGCTCCGACGACGGCGGAAGCAGCTTCACTCCGGGAGCCAACATCGCGCCTTCCGGCTCCGCAGCCCTACCCTCGGCTTTCCCGCAGGTGGCTGTCGATTCCAACAGCAACGTGAATATCGCCTGGGAGCAGCCAACGGCGCAAATTAAGGGCGATGGCAGCGACGTGTTTAACGTGTTCTTCGCCCGTTCCACTGATCGGGGGAACACGTTTCCCACGGTCTTGCAGGTGACCGCGAATCCCTCCGTGCTGTGCATTCCGCCAACGCCGGCCGGCACAACACCTCCTAATACGCCGGACGCAACTACCTGCGGAACGGTCCAGATCGGAGTGGATGCTAATGCCACACCCGACATGGTCTGGGTCAACCAGGCCAGCGGAAGCGCGGTTGCGGACATCGATTTTGCGACCACAAACTTTCCGTCGGGCTCAGTCTCTCCAAATTCAGCAAGCCTATCAGCGTCAAACCCCTCGGCCACGTTCACAGTAACGGTGAATGCGAGCGGCTTTTCCGCCCCAATCACCTTCTCCTGCCTGAATGCGGATACCAAGACGGCACTCCCGAGCTGGCTTACCTGCGACTTTGCTCCACAACCTCTTAATCCTACCCAGGGCAACACCGACGCATTGACGATTAAGCGCGTTGGGACGCCAACAAGTGGAATGTTTATTTCAGCGCCCCCGTCACATAACCTGCCCGCATTTGGCAGCTCGATGGCATTGACTATGGCGCTCGCCACAATGTCTCTGATGGCCATGCTCATGTTGGTCATGGGCCGTCGTCGAGACCTCACTAGAGCCCTTGTGTTGCGCGGCTTCGTGGTGATGACCCTAACTGTAGTGCTGGCTGCGGGGCTGGTCTCCTGCGGTGGCAGCACATCGAAGGGCACAGCCGGAACCACCAGTTCAGGTGGCACAACAAGCGGCACGGGCACTGGCGGCGGCACCACAGGCGGCACCGGCGGAACTGGCGGAACAGGTGGCACGGGTGGTACGGGCGGCGGCAGCACGGTAACAGTACATGTTGCAGTCCAGGCTACATCGGCAGGTTCGACAACCACAATAGGCACGGTAGCGATCACTGCACAGTAACAAGCCGCGAAGCCGAGAATCGGCTGAGCGACTGACGGCGGGCGGGTCCTGAACGTGCCAGGATCCGCCCCCTTTTTTCGTGTGTCGGCACATCCCCGCTCATGACTCATCCCCTGGGCTATACTCCAACTTAGAAATGCCGATCCGCATTATCCTCGCCTCGACAATCATCCTGATAGCCTTCTCTCCGAGTTTCGCAGAGGCGCCTCGCGGCGTTCCCAGAGCCTTGGCAACAGAGCGCGCCGCCCAAATCTCGAACGTCAGGTATCGCCTGGCATTTACGTTGCAACCTCAAGAGGCCACAACTTCCGCTGAAGAAGAACTTCGTTTCAACCTGAAGACACTTGCCTCCGTCCTCCTCGATTTCCGCGATGGGCAGATCCTCACTGCATCCGTGAACGGTGCTGCGCTAACCCTGAAGAGTGAAAACGGCCATTTGGAGCTTCCCAAGGAGAAACTGCGAGCAGGGGAGAATGACATTCGGATTCGCTTTACCGCGCCAATTGCCGCCGCCGGCAAGCCGCTCACGCGTTTCGAGGACCACGACGACAACAGCGAATACATTTACAGCCTGTTTGTGCCCATGGACGCCAGCATGGCTTTTCCATGCTTCGATCAACCCGATTTGAAGGGCCGCTTCGTTTTGGAACTGACCGCGCCCGACACCTGGACCGTCATCTCTAACGGCCCGGTCGAAAACGCGACGGATGTTGGCTCAGGGCAAAAACGTACTCGCTTCGCCGAAACGCGCCCGATCAGCACGTACTTGTTTGCGTTCGCCGCCGGTCCATTTCGAAAGCTGCCCGCGTCGCCGGGAATGCCGGAACTTTATGTGCGCAAATCCAAATTTGATCGCGCGCAAACTGAGGCTCCCGAAGTGCAGCAGGTTGCGGCCAGTGGCATCCAGTACCTCTCTAATTTTTTCGCTCAGCAATTCCCATTTCCCAAGTACGACATGGTGCTCATCCCAGGTTTTCCTTACGGAGGAATGGAACACGCCGGCGCCACTTTCCTGCGGGAAGAGTCGGTCTTGTTTCGCACTGCCCCGACCCACAGCGATATACTGAACCGCGACCTCATCGTCTTGCATGAGCTCGCGCACCAATGGTTCGGCGATCTGGTGACGATGCGTTGGTTCGACGACCTTTGGTTGAAAGAGGGCTTCGCGGAGTACATGGCGTATCAGACTCTTGCGGCACTGAAACCACAGGAGAACGTCTGGACGCGCTTCTATCAATCCATCAAGCCCAGTGCCTACGAGATAGATTCCACAAAAGGTACAACACCGATTTATCAGGAGATTCCGAACCTCGAAGATGCCAAATCCGCCTACGGCGCCATCGTTTACTCGAAGGCGCCTGCTGTTTTGAAGCAACTCGCCTTCGTCTTGGGACCGGACAAGTTTCGCGAAGGCCTGCAGCTTTACCTCAAGCAGCATGCTTACGGGAATGCTGAATGGAATGACTTGGTGGGTGCGTTCGAACGCGTCTCAGGCCGGCCCCTTGGACCTTGGGCCGAGATGTGGATTCGGCGTCGCGGCATGCCGCAGATAGACGTCTCGTGGTCCTGTGACGGTGATCGCCTGACCCAAGTTTCGCTGTCACAGCACGACGTCTTGGGTTCAACAGATGTGTGGCCGATGGCAATGCAGCTCGGCCTGAATTATGCCGATCGCCCGCCCCTGCTAAAACGCGTGGACCTTGATGGCAAATCGTCGCAGGTGACCGATCTGAAGGGCACACCATGCCCAAGCTTCATTTTTGCGAACGAAGGGGACTACGCCTACGGCCGCTTTCTTCTCGATTCGCGGAGCCGCGAAGCCGCAGCCCGCCAGCTTGGCGCGATCCATGACCTGCTGCAGCGCGCTCTGCTGTGGGGTTCCTTATGGGATTCGGTGCGCAATTCCGAACTGGCCCCGCGTGACTATCTCGTCCTCTCCCTCGAACTTTTGCCTTCCGAAACTGAGGAGATGCTCACACGCAGCCTGCTCTCCCATTCCGCCACGTCGTTACATCGTTATGTGAGCCCGGAAGCACGGAACAAGTACGTCGAGCACTTCGAAACGCTCGCGGCCGATCGCATGTTGCATTCCTCTGACCAGGACATGCGCATTGTGTGGTTTCGAAGCCATACGGCCACAGCCGAAACTCCGGCAGCGCTCGCGCGGATAAAAGAAATCCTGAACGGCCGCCTTACCGTTCCCGGCGTAGAGCTACGCCCTCTGGATCGTTGGAACCTTGTGACAGCACTGATTGCCCATGGCGATCCCGACGCAGAAGCTATCTTTGCGGCTGAAAAGCAACGCGACCCCAGCGGAGATGGGCAGAAATACGCGTACGTGGCAGAAGCGGCGAAACCTACGCAGGCCACCAAGCAGCGCTATTTCAAGGACT
The DNA here is from genome assembly GCA_963803735.1 of uncultured Acidobacteriota bacterium. Taxonomy (GTDB): domain Bacteria; phylum Acidobacteriota; class Terriglobia; order Acidiferrales; family UBA7541; genus Palsa-189. The sequence continues at coordinate 162,891 of CAWDNV010000001.1, forward strand.
TCCTAGAAAATCCGGCCCGCCAGGAAGACTGGATCGAACAGAGTCTCTACGCTTTCAATTACTGGAATCAATCAGAGTTAACCGCACCGTATCTGAAACCCGCGTTGGAAGCTCTCCCCCAAATTAAGCGCGAACGTAAAATCTTCTTTCTTGTGGATTGGCTCAGCGCATTCATAGAAGGCCAGCAATCGCCCTCGGCGAAGGCGCAAGTCTATGATTATCTGGATTCAGCTCAGCTAGATGCAGACCTTCGCCTTAAAATCCTTCAGGCAGTCGACGAACTCGACCGCACGGTGGCCATCCGTCGCAAATTCCCTCAATAGTGTCCGTCCGGAAGTCGACTCAATAGGGATTAATACCCGCAAGGGACCTAAGGCGCGGTATTTACCCTACGGCTTCTTAAAGCCGTGCTTAACCTGCACAGGGTATCGAGTTCCACGCGGCAAACCTATACTCTCAAGCTCGTTTATGCTCTCGCCCAAAAACCACCTCCGGGAATCAGCATGAAAACGGGCTATGTCCTGCGTTTTGATGACCTTTGCCCAACAGCAAACTGGCAGATATGGGATCGCATTGAAGAGCTTCTGGACCAATTCGGCGTTAAACCCATCGTCTCAGTAATCCCCGATAACCGGGACAAAGCGCTTCATCACAGCCGCCCTGGCGAGAATTTTTGGGACCGAGCCCAATCCTGGCAACGGCGTGGATGGACGCTCGGCCTGCACGGGTACCAGCACTGCTATCTGACTAAGCAGGCAGGCATGTATGGCCGATCGGGAGCCAGCGAGTTTGCGGGACTCCCCTACGAGGTGCAGGAGATCAAGATTCAAAATGCGATCCGGATATTTCACGAGCACGGCCTAAAACCCGAGGTTTGGGTGGCGCCGGCGCACTCCTTCGATGCCAATACCGTAGCCGTTCTGTTGAGTATGGGTGTACACGTCATCAACGACGGCTACGCGCTCTACCCTCACGTGGACGAGCAGGGCATGGTTTGGATTCCCCAGCAAGTGGGGCGATTTCGCAACCTGCCGATCGGGATTTGGACGGTATGTTTTCACTTCAATCGCTGGAAAGACGATGACCTGAAGCGATTTCGCGACGACTTGGAGCGATTCAGATCGCAGATTGTTTCTGTAAACGATGTTCTCCCCTTTTGTAAGCGCCGCCAAACTTGGGTGCATGCTGGCGCAGCTCGCCTGCTAGATGCAAGCCTGCGTCTTGGCCGCCCATTGCGCGAGGGCCTCAAATCTTCGAACTGGCACACATGGTCAAAGAGTGTTCGCCCGCCGGGCGGAGACGACTAACAACCCTCTCTTCCGCTAAAATACAAAAAATGCGCTTATACTGATCTCGCTCCTCCCAACGTGGAGCGCAATTTTAGGTTCTCAACCGCCTAATGGTTACAGATCGGCCGCCCTCTACCGGCAAATCGCTTAGTCAATTCCGCCAAAGCGAAGAGCTTACCAGCATCGAACTGCCCCCCAGCCCGAAGCTCGCAAATTTGGCCCAGGTGATCGGATCCGTCATGAAGGAAGGCTCGCGCGCCGAGGTTCGAGCGGCCTGCGCCGAATTCCTGAATGCGGCAGCCGCCTTTTACAACGTGAAGGCGCCGGAAGTCCGCGCGCTGGCCGCTCGACCCCTTCGCGTGCGCGAGGGCGGATGGCAAATCGAGCTTTTTGGAGATTACTCGCTTAGAGACGCGCAAATCCGCATATGGACGCGCACCGCCGTGCGCAAACAGGTGACATCCTTCGGCACATTCCTGAGCACGCTATGCCACGAGTTCTGCCACCACCTCGACTGCCAAAAGTTGGGTTTCGTCCGATCTCCGCATACGCGCGGATTTTATGAACGAGCTGCCCTGCTTTACCACCACGCGCGCGGCACTCCGGTGAAAAAACTCTTCTGGAGGCAATTGCCTGGCGGCCGGTGGCAAATCGATTGGGCAAGAACAAACTCCGTCCAGCGCACGGCCGATCAAATTTTGCGCCTTAGCTTGCGCTCGTATTCAGGGTAGCGTCCATTCGATCAGGATGGACGTCCAGAGCGATCAACGTGAGCGAGGGATCTTTCCGACGCTCTTGTCGGTGGGGAAAGTTGAATTGACGGCGGCGTTGTCTTTGGTGACGGAAGCCGGTGTTGTGCAATCTTATCAAGCTGTATTCGTGCCGGCTACGGTCCCCTACTCCAGCCCGTCACCTAAGACGCCCTTGGCGATCAGGTCTTTGCGTTCCTCCTCGTCGTGACTGGCAATAATGAAGACATTCTTTTCCGTCTGGTACATTTCGTTCAGCCACTTCAGTTGCGCCAGAAGCGCGCCTTCGTCCTCTTGAATCCATGGTGCGGCCTTTCCTTTGATTAATCTCACGCTGTCCATATGCCAGGCAGTGTCCGCTATAAAGAGGTACTCGCGGCCGGACTCCAGCGCCACATACACCATCTGGGAACCCGGTGTATGCCCAGGCGCCTTGATCAGCGCTACGCCGGGCCCAAACGGCAGATACTTGTCGTAATCCACCACGTTATAGCGGCTGGCCATTTCGGGCGTGATCTTGATTTCCGGCATCTGTGGATTCGTCTCCAGCCCCTGAACCTGCGCGCGCGTCAACAGCGTCTTTGGAGCTAGTTCGGCCACAAACGGCGTGCGAATCACGCCTGCCACGTGATCGCCATGCTCATGAGTGATGATGATCGCCCGTGCCTTTCGAAGCGCCTGCTCGACCTGTTTCGCCGCCTCGGCATCATACGGCTCCACGGCACCGCGCCCGAAGAACCGATGCACCTGCTCATCCATGCCGGAGTCGATCATTATCGTGCCGTCGGCAAAAACGATCTGAAAGACCGTGCGCGCCTGAATGCTGGGTTCATCGGGCGCTCCTTGAACCGAAAACTTCTTCGATCGGTGGCTCTCCGCGAATTTCAATACATTAATCCGCAACGCGCGCCGTCCCGGAATCATTCCGGCTCTTTGGCGTATCTGATCGAGGCGCACAGTCCAGGCTGCGTCGCTGCTTGAGTTTGGCGAGGATTGCCCGAACGACGTCGACGCAAGGGAAACAAAAAGTGCCAGAACCAGGCAGACGCTAAAGATCGCTTTCATTTTCTTCCAGTTTACGCTAGGCACGACTAAGTCTCGCCGCGCTACAATACTCCCTTTTGTGAAGAAGAGTACAAAACCCCGGAGCTCGGTGCGTGCAATGCGGCCCATTCAGCGCTTGTTGGCTGCAAACCGCAGCGAAATTGCCATTCGCATTTTTCGCGCGGCCAACGAGCTCAATCTCCGCACCATCGGGATCTACTCCCACGAAGACCGCCTTAGCCTTCATCGCTTCAAAGCAGATGAAGCATACGAAATAGGTGCCGGAAAAGGGCCAGTCGAGGCCTATCTCGATATCCCCGGTATCGTTGCCCTGGCCCGCGAGAAACAGATAGATGCCATCCATCCCGGATATGGATTTCTTTCTGAGAACCCGGCTTTCGCTCGCGCCTGCGACGAGGCTGGCATCACGTTCATCGGCCCTACCCCGGAGTTGCTCGAATTGCTGGGGGATAAGACTGCGGCTCGCCATCTGGCCGCATCGGCTGGCGTCCCCACCTTGCCGGGAACCGAAGAGCCCGTACATTCCGCAGCTGAAGCCCGCAAGGCCGCCCGCAAGATTGGATTTCCTTTAATGATCAAAGCCGCCATGGGAGGCGGCGGGTGCGGCATGCGCGTCGTCACTAACGAGGCGGATCTTGATAGCCGCCTCGAAGAGGCGCAAAACGAAGCGCGGTCCGCTTTCGGCGATCCCTCTGTCTTCCTAGAAAAATATCTCGCCCACGCGCGACATTTGGAAGTTCAGATACTGGCCGACCATTACGGAAATATCCTGCACCTGTGGGAGCGCGATTGTTCGGTGCAGCGGCGCCACCAGAAGGTGGTGGAGGTGGCGCCCGCTTCGAATCTTCCTCATTCACTTCGCGTCGAACTCTGTTCGGCGGCCGTGCAATTGGCCAGGAAAGCCCGCTATCGCAACGCTGGGACGGTCGAATTTCTTTTCGACGTCGATACAAAGAAGTGGTACTTCATCGAAGTCAATCCCCGTATCCAGGTGGAGCACACTGTGACCGAAATGGTCACGGGCATCGACCTGGTACGCGCGCAGATTCGCGTTGCTCAAGGTCATTCGCTGCACGATGAACCGCTCTCGCTTCCAAAACAAAATGCGATTCCGCTGAATGGCTTCGCCATCCAATGCCGCGTCACCACCGAAGATCCCGAAAATCATTTCGCCCCCGATTACGGCAAGATCACTACTTATCGTTCCCCGGCGGGATTTGGAATTCGCCTGGATGGGGGCACCGCTTACGCCGGCGCAGTGCTGGCGCCCTACTACGATTCGCTACTGGTGAAAGTTACGGCCTGGGATGGCACGCTTGATGGCGCCTCCCATCGCATGGATCGCGCGCTGCGTGAATTTCGCATCCGCGGGGTAAAAACAAATATTCCCTTTCTCGAGAACGTGGTGAACCATCAGCGTTTTCGCTCGGGCCAGGTCACCACTTCTTTCCTCGACGATTCTCCGGAACTGTTCCTCCTTCCTCGCCGCGGCGACCGCGCTACGAAAGTCTTGCACTACCTCGGCGACGTGATTCTCAACGGCAATCCCGAGGTGAAGGGCAAGAAAGTCCCGGAAACGTTGGCTGATCCTGTCGTTCCACAGTTCGAAAAAGGCGAGATTCCCTCCGGAACGCGACAACTGCTCCAGAAGTTAGGCCCGCGCGAATTTGCCAAATGGGCTCGCGCTCAAGAACGCCTTTTGCTGACCGATACTACTTTCCGCGACGCGCATCAGTCTTTGCTCGCAACACGCGTGCGCACCCACGATCTGCTCGAGACTGCCGATGCCATTGCGCATCGCCTTCCTCAGCTTTTCAGTCTTGAGGTCTGGGGCGGCGCCACGTTCGATACCGCAATGCGCTTCCTGCACGAAGATCCCTGGCAGCGCCTGCGCGAATTGCGCGAGCGAATTCCCAATATCTGCTTTCAAATGCTCTTCCGCGGCGCGAACGCCGTCGGCTATACGTCTTATCCAGACAATGTAATCACGGAATTCATCCGCGAAGCTCAAACCCAGGGCATCGACATCTTTCGCATTTTCGATTCGTTGAATTCGATAGAAAACATGCGCGTTTCCATCGACGCTGTGCTCGAAACCGGTGCGGTTTGTGAAGGGGCCATTTGTTATACAGGAGACCTGCTCGATCCTACGCGTCCCAAGTATGGATTGCATTACTACGTCGCTCTGGCCAAACAACTCGACAAGTTGGGCGTGCATTTCCTTTGTATCAAGGATATGGCCGGCCTTTGCAAGCCTTACGCCGCTTACAACCTTGTGAAAGCGCTGCGCGAAGAAATCGGCCTGCCAATCCATTTTCATACCCATGACACCAGCGGAATCAATGCGGCTTCCGTCTTGAAGGCCGCTGATGCCGGTGTGGACGTGGCCGACGCCGCTGTTGCCGCCATGAGCGGCGGCACCAGTCAGCCTAATCTGAATTCGATCGTCGAGGCGTTGCGTCATACACCGCGCGAAACTGGTCTCGACGTCGAGACACTTAACGAGTGCTCCGATTATTGGGAAACGGTGCGGGACTACTATTTGCCATTCGATTCGGCGCCGCGCGCTGGATCAGCACGTTTGTACGAGCATGAAATTCCCGGTGGGCAATACACGAACCTGCGTGAGCAGGCTGCCGCCATGGGCCTGGGCAGTTCCTGGCATGAAGTCGAACGCACCTATGCGGACGTAAACAGGCTCTTCGGAGACATCGTCAAGGTTACGCCTTCCAGCAAGGTCGTCGGCGACATGACCCTGTTTCTCATGGCCAAGGAAATGCGCCCGCAGGACGTGCTTACACTGGACGTGAATCACGATCTGGCGTTTCCCAATTCAGTGGTGGAAATGCTCGCGGGCGGTCTCGGAAATCCTCCGGATGGCTGGCCCACGAGAGTCCAGCAGATCATCCTCCACGGAGCGGAGCCGCAACACGGGCGTCCTGGAGCCCAGCTTGAATCCATCGATTTGAAAGAGTCGCAACAGCGCCTTGAAAAACAACTTGGCCGGCCCGTTCGCCGGGACGAATTGCTCAGCTATCTTCTCTATCCCGACGTCTTTCTCAAATACGATAGGTTTCGGCAGACTTATGCCGACGTGAGCGTGCTGCCCACCCCGCCGTTCTTTTATGGGCTGCGCCCCGATCAGGAAATTACCGTCTCGATCGAAGCGGGCAAGAGTCTGGTCGTAAAATTTCTTACCATCGGTGAAGCCCATCCCGACGGCACGCGCACCTTGTTTTTCGAACTGAACGGTCAGCCGCGCGAGATCAACGTGCGTGATCGCGCCTTGCGCATTGTGGCACCTTCGCATCCCAAGGCGGATTCCGCGGACCCGGGGCAAGTGCCCGCGCCGACTGCGGGCATGGTTACCTCAATCGCAGTGGAACTGAACCAGCCCGTCGCGCGCAACGCCAAGCTTCTTACGCTGGAAGCCATGAAGATGCAGTCCAATGTGTATGCGCCTGTCGCCGGCCGCGTTGGCAAAATCCACGTCACACCCGGCCAGCACGTTGACGCTCGGGACTTGCTGTTTACGATTGTTCCTCAGGAGCCAAAGGCCTGATTTGTGTCAGTTGGCTTCAGAAGCCATCGGCTGAAGTTGATTGAGCTCTCGGGGCAAAACAAATCGCGTCCATCAGGACCCGGCCTCAAGCGGACGAAGCTCAATACCCGCATTCTTCAGATGCTCGCCAACCGTGGCAGCGATCTTCACGGCTCCTGGAGTGTCGCCGTGAATGCAAATCGTCTGCGCCTCCACTCGAATTTCCCTGCCGTCTGACGCAGCAACTCTGCCGGATTGGGCAATATGTAACGCCTGTGCGGCTGCGGCCGCGGGATTAAGAATTAGAGCATCCGCGAATTTGCGCGATCTTAGCGAGCCGTTCGACTCGTATCTTCGGTCCGCAAACGCCTCCGCTGCAACGGAAAACCCCGCGCGACGAAAGGCCTCGATCATCACTGATCCCGCCAGGCCTACCAGAACTAAATCGCGTCGCCATCGTGCCACGCCGTCTGCGATGGCCTCGGCGACCGCCGCGTCCCTCGCTGCCTGATTGTAAAGCGCCCCGTGCGCCTTCACGTGACCAACACGAGCGCCGCACTTCGCGGCAATTTCGCCGAGTTTCGACACCTGTTCGAATATGCTCTCCGCGATTTCATCCGCCGACAAATCGAGTTCCAACCGCCCGAAATTGGCGCGGTCGGCAAAGCCCGGGTGGGCGCCAATAGCCAATTTTCTTCGTATCGCCTGCTCGATCGTCGCTCTCATCGTGGCCTCGTCGCCGGCGTGCGCTCCGCAAGCAATGTTTACGGAAGTCAAAAAGCCCATGAGTGCTTCCTGAGTACCGTCGGCGATACCTTCAGGCATCTCGCCCATATCGCAATTCAAGTCGATGGACTTCACTCCTGAATGAGCTCCTTTGACGCCAGCAGCGCTTCCTGCTGAATCAGCAACGAACGAGCCTCGCTCATCTCAATTCGCTCGAACCGAATCTCATCGCGCGGCCGGAGCTGGCCGAGAGAATGCAGATCGGCCGAAATTACGTTTGCGATTTTAGGATAGCCGCCGGTCGTCTGCTGTTCGACAAATAGGATAATCGGCTGCCCCGAAGGCGTGATCTGAATCGCACCCAGCGAGACTCCCTCTGTAATCATCTCTCGCGAGGTGTCAAGCGAAATTGGCGGACCTTCCAGACGAATACCCATCCGATTCGATTGTTCGCTTACACGAAATGCATTCCCGCAAAACGTTTTCCACGACGATTCGGCGAACCAATCGCTTTGCGGCCCATCGGTAATTCGGATCACCTTGCGAGGCTGTAGGTTTTCGAGCACTTTCGGCGATAGCACACGTTTTCGAAACAGGGAATTTGTTGCGCCGAGTTCAACTCGATCGCCCTTCCGTAACGCCCTGCCTTCGAAGCCGCCGAGGCCGCTAAGCACATGAGTCGACGCGCTTCCCAGGAAAAGCTCCACTGCAATTCCCCCCTGAACACATAAGTAAGCGCGTGCTCCAGAACGCGAAGGGCCGAACTTCAGAGTTTGGCCCTCGCGTATCTCGATTGACGTCCACATCGGCAGCGCCACGCCATTCAAGGAAGGTCCAAAGTCCGCTCCCGTCGCAGCAATAACCGCGGCCCGCTCGAAGGTAAGCGCGCCGCCGATTAGCGTCATCTCCAGTGCCGCTGAGCCATCGGAATTGCCCACCAGACGATTCCCAATGCGCAGAGAAATAACATCGGCCGCTCCCGAAGCCGATACGCCCATCGGGCCAAATCCATCGCGGCCCAAATCCTGTACCGTCGTAAATAAGCCCGGGGCCTCAACGAGGAGCGCACTCATCTGCCGCCGAGTTCCGCGAACTCTTTTTCGGAAATCGTCCGAAAGCGCACGTGATCGCCGATCTGCAAAAGACTCATCGGGTTGGCGTCGCGGCGAAACATTGCCACCGGAGTACGCCCGATCAATCTCCATCCGCCCGGCGTTGAAAATGGATACACGCCGGTCTGCTTTCCGCCGATTCCTACGCTGCCCTGCGGCACTCTTGCTCGTGGTGTTTCGAGTCGGGCGGAAGCAAGGGCCTCTGGTAATCCTCCGAGATAAGCGAAGCCCGGCGCGAATCCAAGAAAGTAAACGACATAAATGGGAGACGAATGTAACTCGATCACCTGAGCGGCAGTCATTCCGCGCATCTCCGCCACGTCGTTCAGATCGGGCCCGAATTCTCCGCCGTAGCAGACCGGTATCTCAACCTCGCGCGTTGCCGGTAGCGGTTCCCGATCCAATCGGCCCAGGTAGGGAATTAGTTTCGATTGCAATTCGTCGTGATCGAGCCTGAGCGGATCAAACTTGATCAAGAGTGAGCTATAAGCGGGATGCAGATTACGAATGCCGTCGATGGGTCCAGACCTCAGCAGACGAAGCAACTTCAGCACGCGCTGATGGTTTTCGAGCGAGATCTCTTCGCCGAAGTAAACCAGAAGCGACTGGTCACTCGCGGCTCGAAACTGCGGCTCACTCGCTGTTGATTTGCGCATCTTCTGCCGGCCGCATGCGAGTATACGATGGCCCTCGCGGAATCCGCGGAGCTGGACCGCCGCGCCAAGCCAAAAGTGCTAAGATTGCCGCGCTCTTGAGCGTCAGTAGCGCTCGCAGGCACATTTCGCGGTGGCATCCGCCATACACAACGACGACGATGACAATGACAACAGAACTGCTACCTACTTCGCTTGTTGGTTCATATCCGCAGCCCGATTGGCTGATCGATCGGCAAAAACTCGCCGGCCGCTTCCCGCCGCGGGTTCGAGCGAAAGAATTATGGCGCATCGCTCCCGACTTCTTGGAACAAGCCCAGGACGATGCCACGATTCTCGCGATCCGCGATGAAGAGCGCGCCGGCCTCGATATCATCACAGACGGCGAAGCTCGGCGCGAAAGCTATTCGAATCGTTTCGCCACCGCGCTCGAAGGCGTGGACATCGATAATCCCGGCACTGCGCTCGACCGCAGCGGTCATCCGAATCCGGTCCCGCGCGTCACAGGCAAGATTCGCAGAAAGCATCCGGTGGAAGTCTGCGACCTGCAATTCCTGCGCGCCAACACGAACCGCAAGATCAAAATCACCGTTCCCGGCGCGTTCACCATGGCCCAGCAGGCGCAGAACGACTACTACAAATCCGAAGAAGAATTGGCCATGGACTATGCCGCCGCCGTAAACGAGGAGATCAAAGATCTTTTCGCCGCGGGTGCTGACGTCGTCCAGATAGATGAACCTTACATGCAGGCGCGTTCGGAAAAAGCCCGCCAATACGCCATCAGAGTGCTCAAACGCGCGCTCGACGGCGTGAAGGGCACCACCGCGGTGCATCTCTGTTTTGGATATGCCGCCATCATTCACGAGCGGCCCTCCGGCTATTCCTTCCTCGCGGAATTAGCCGAAGCGCCCGTGGATCAGATTTCCATCGAGACGGCTCAATCTTCTCTCGATTGTTCCATTCTCGAGAAACTACGCGGCAAGACCATCATTCTCGGCGTGCTCGATCTTTCCACGCATCAAGTTGAGACGCCCGAAATTGTTGCCGCGCGCATTCGGCGAGCGCTTCCTTTCGTCAGCGTAGATCGCCTGGTGATCGCGCCCGATTGCGGAATGAAATATCTGCCTCGCGACGTTGCGTTCAGGAAGCTGCAGGCGATGGTCGAAGGCGCGAAACTCGTCCGCGCCGATCATCGGGCAAGAGGTACAGCCCGTTAATACGGCCGGTTAGTTTCGCTCCCGAGCGTCAAAATGTCCGCCATCATGCGCGCGTGAAAAAGTACGACGCCATCGTCATCGGCTCCGGCCAAGCGGGCAATCCGCTTTCCTACGCTCTCGCCGAACGCGGCTGGACCGTCGCTCTCATTGAGAAATCGCACCTCGGCGGCACCTGCGTTAACACCGGCTGCACACCCACAAAAACAATGATCGCCTCCGCGCAAGTCGCGCATTACGCTCGGGACGCTGCGCGTTGGGGCGTGCACACCGGCCGCGTCGAAGTGGATCTTTCCTTCGTGGTGGATCGCAAGAATGCCGTTGTGCAGCAGTTCCGTGGCAACCATGAACGGAATGTCATCAATCATTCGAGCATGCACCTCTATCGCGGCCGGGCACATTTTCGTTCGCCGCACGAGGTTCAGGTCGATCACGACGTCCTTCAAAGCGAGCGCATCTTCATCGATACGGGCACCCGCCCCTATCCTCCGGTTCTTTCCGGCCTCGATACGATCGGCTATTTGACCAACGAATCCCTGATGGAGTTGCGCGAACTGCCGCAGCATCTTCTGATTCTCGGTGGCGGCTACATTGGCCTCGAGTTCGGCCAGATGTTTCGCCGCTTCGGCAGCCGCGTGACCATCGTGCACAAAGGCTCGCAGCTTTTGTCACGCGAAGACGAGGACATCGCGAAGGAACTGCAGAAGGCGCTCGAAGCTGAAGGAATCGAATTCCGGCTGAATTCCAACTCAGTGCAGGTCGAAAAGAGCGCAGGACAAATCGCCTTGACGCTCGAAGCCGTTGGCCACAGAGAAACAATCACCGGCTCTCATCTCCTGGTTGCCACCGGCCGGCGGCCAAATACCGATGAGCTCGGGTTGGACAAAGCGGGCGTCGAGTTCGACGAACGCGGCTACATCAAAGTGAATTCGCGGCTGGAGACGAATGTCGCCGGCATCTGGGCGCTCGGCGACGTTAAGGGCGGACCGGCCTTTACGCACATTTCTTACAACGATTATCAGATTGTCTTTGGCAACTTGATAGAGCAAAAGAATCTGAGCATCGCCAATCGCTACGTGCCTTATTCGCTCTTCACCGACCCGCAGCTTGGCCGCGTTGGTATGACGGAGAAGGAAGCTCGCGCGTCAGGGCAAAAGCTGAAAATGGGGAGCTACGCAATGTCACGCGTGGCGCGTGCCATCGAACGAGACGAAACTGCGGGCCTGATGAAGGTGATCGTCAATGCGGCAACAGATCGCATCCTCGGCGCCGCTATCTTAGGCATTGAGGGAGGCGAGATCGTACAAATTCTTGGCGCCATGATGCTGGCTGACGCACCGTACACTGTGTTGAAAGGCGCCGTCTACATCCACCCGACGCTCGCCGAAGGCTTCTTCGGCTTGATGGACTCCGTGAAGCCAGTATCCTGACTGCCCTGAAAAGTTGTGGCCTTGTCGAGCCGAAACGCGTTCCGGCGTTCCTATCAGCGATTGCGTGTTCCTAGTGCAAGTTCGAGCTACGAATCTTCGATAGCCGGGCTCGCAGATTATCCGCACCGAATCCCGCGGATTGGCAGACCATGGCAAAATCCGTATCCTCACCGAAAATGTATTTATCGGCTAGCCGTCTTTGCCGGAGCGGTCCGGACATCCAATCCTCGATCGCCCTCACAACGACGGCCTGCCACAGCCGTACTTCGCCCGCCGTTTCTTGCTCCCCCCTGATGTCCCATTCGACGCCATTCTTTGCCATTTGCCTTTCTCCTACATTTGTCCCGTTGTCGAGCATGTAGTAGCAAGGCAGTGGCCAGAGTTCATGGAGAGTAGCGCCTGAAAATAAACGAAATAGACCATCGCCTTTGGCGATATGGCGCCGACCTGTTCCGCAACGCATCCGCCTGTTCCGATACGGAACAGGCAAACGTCGATGGAGGGGAGAACCTGTAGCTCGGGTCGGCCCACGCCATCGCGGAAGCGTAGCTTTCGCGATAAATAAGGCGCGGGAGACCCGAGGCTTTTGCGCCGCTATTGCGAAAGGATCTTCTCGATTTGTCTCAGGTGGTTGATGTCATGGCCGGCACACAGCCTGGCTATGGTCTCAATCGATTCCTCGCCGCGCTCCGCGTGCATGCCATGGTATTTACGCTGCGCAGGGGAGAGCGACTTCAGCAGATCGAGATTCGCTTTGCGGAAAGCGGCAAAGCGTTCGAGAGATTTGCGGGGATCCGATTTGCCGTAACTCATGGCCTGCGCCCATTTGTCCTGATCGAACGCTTGTATGGGAGTGCCGGGAGCGCCGAGGATCGTGCGAATCCGATAGCCAAACACAAGTTCGGTGTCTGCCATGTGAGCCAGGATTTCGGCAACCGACCATTTCCCTGGCACGGGCTGCTTGCGTAATTTTGCCGCCGCCGCATGCGACACGAACCGCTCGAGCTTCTTGGGCGTCGCAGACTGAATTTTCAGCGGGTCGTTTTCGGCGAGATAGCTGAAAATCCGTTGCTTATATTCTTGTGCGGTCTCCTGCATGTTCGTTCTCCTGACGTGCGCCGTTTATGAATTTTCTGCCAAAGATTGAGCATTGTAACTTATCCTGGGTCCGAGCCTGTTCTGTTCTCGCCAGAAGGTTGACCCTGGCGGTAAAACGCTGATCCGACCAGGATCAGCGTCCCGTCTTCCGCGAAAAGGCTACCAACAGGATGCGCTTTTCGCGGTTAAGAAAGTCAATCGTGAGCGAGGGATCTCTCCGGTCTTTACTCGTGCGGTAAAATAGAGTCGCGCCTGCTCCGAATGAATTTGCGGAGCCCACTCCCGGTGCGCACAGGTAAGGCTTCGAAGTGCTAATGGCTTTGGTGATTGTCCGCAAAAAAAATTCCTACTCCCGATCCCAAACTACCAGACGGTTTTATTTCGAATGCAGTGGTAATCGTCTTCCGTTTCGCGACTTCGCAGACTCAAGTCCTGCAGTTTCTGCACTTGTGCAAAACCACAAAGTAAATGCTTTGAAATCTGCACTTACAAAAACAAAGAACTTAAAACCTACTGCAATCAACACTTACAAAAAAATCGAGCGAGGAGGGCCTCATATGCCTTTGCCATCGTGGACAGCGCCCCGCTCCGGATCGCGTCTGGTCCCGATGCGGACAGCGGCTGATGTGATATAAACGCAAGAGCATAACGCCTTGTTTCCAGGGTGACTTAATCTTGCTTTGAGGGTGAAATGATTCATACAGGTCGTCATTTTCTTCAGATTCCGGGTCCCACAAACGTTCCCGATCGAGTACTGCGCGCCATGGACCAGCCGGTGATCGATCACCGTGGACCTGAGTTTGCCGAACTCGGACTGGCGGTTCTTTCAGGATTACGCGACGTCTTTCAGACGAAAGGTCACGTCATCGTTTATCCGTCATCGGGAACCGGGGCCTGCGAGGCAGCTCTGGTCAATACGCTCTCCGCGGGTGATCGGGTGATTATTTTCGAGACGGGTCAGTTCTCGAACGTTTGGCGGCAAGTGGCGGACCGCCTCGGCCTCGATGTCGATTATGTCCCCGGAAATTGGCGGCGCGGCGCGGCTGCTGCCGACCTCGAAGCGCGGCTGAGCGCAGATACGCGCCATGCCGTAAAGGCCGTCGTTTGCGTCCACAATGAGACCGCCACCGGAGTGACCAGCCGCATACTGGAATTGCGGCGCGTCCTGAACCGCCTGCGCCATCCCGCTCTGCTGATTGTCGATGCAATCTCGTCGTTGGCATGTATCGATTACCGCATGGACGAATGGGAAGCGGACGTCACCGTCTGCGGTTCTCAAAAAGGATTGATGGTGCCTCCGGGGCTCGGCTTCAACGCGATTTCCCAAAAGGCTCTCGCTGCCAATAAAACTGCAAAATTGCCGCGATCCTATTGGGATTGGCAGGACATGCTCAAGCAGAATGAGGCGGGCTTCTTCCCATATACGCCGGCCACGAACCTTCTTTTCGGTTTGCGTGAAGCGCTCAAAATGCTTCATGAGGAAGGCTTGGCGAACGTCTTTCGTCGTCACGCCCGCCATGCCGAAGCCACACGCGCCGCGGTGCGCGCTTGGGGACTCGAGATCGTTTGCGAAGAGCCGCTTGAGTATTCCAATTCCATGACCGCAGTGTTTATGCCGCAAGGCCACGATGCGGACCGCCTGCGCAAAATTATTCTTGAAAATTTCGATATGGCCCTTGGGGCGGGGTTGGGCAAGCTCGCCGGCAAAGCTTTTCGGATAGGCCATCTCGGCAGCTTCAACGATCTTATGCTTGCGGGAACTCTGAGCGGAGTTGAAATGGGTTTGCGCCTCGCGGGTGTACCGCATAAAGAAGGCGGCGTAATGGCCGCCCTGAATAGCCTTACGCCGGCCGCTAAGCTGAGCGAGCCTGCAAGCGTAGCTCGATAGCTTGGAATTCAAGTAGCCTCCATGCGTGGAGCATAAGGTGCACGAATCACAAACGGCAGCCGCACCGAAACCGAAGGGTATTCCGGTCACGACGACGGTCCTGATCTTGCTCTGCCTGATGTATGCCATCAATTACATCGTCAGAGTGAACGTAAGCACCGCGGCCGCTGCGTTCAAAGACGAGCTGCACCTGAACAACACCGACCTGGGCTGGATCTTCTCCGCCTTTGCTTATCCTTATCTAGTTTTCCAAATCATCAGCGGCTGGATCAGCGATCGCGTTGGGCCGCGGTTGGCGCTCACAATCTTTGCCGTGATCTGGTCTGTGGCGACCATATTCATGGGCCTGGCGAATGGGATGTCGACGATGCTTATCGGCCGAGTCATGCTCGGCGTTGGCGTGGCCGCCCTGCCCACCGCTACCCGTGCGATGTCCGCGTGGATGCCGGCGGGAAAACGGGCCTTCGCGCAGGGAATCACGCACTCGGCCGCGCGAGTCGGAAACATGATTACGCCTCCGCTCGTGGCCTGGTTGATTGCGCTTGTGGCATGGCGTGGTTCTTTCGTTGTTCTCGGCATCGCAAGCCTCGGTTGGGCAGTCCTCTGGGGCTGGTATTTTCGCGATAACCCTGCGGACCATCGTGGGATTACGCCCGCAGAGCTCGCCATGCTCCCAAAGCACCGCTCGCGCGACGCCCATAAGACCGAGCCAGTCCCTTTCTTTCGGCTGGCCCGCCGGATGTCTTTGGCCACCGTCGTTTACTTTTGCTATGGCTGGACGCTGTGGTTTTTCCTGGCTTGGATCCCGCAATATTTTCTGCACAGCTATAAGTTGCGTCTGAATAATTCGGCCTTCTTTGCGGCGGGAGTTTTTCTCGGCGGTGTGCTGGGCGACGTTTTGGGTGGAGTCGTAAGCGATCGCATCTTTGAGAAGACCGGCGATCGCAAAAAAGCGCGTCGCAACCTGGTTGTTTTCGGGTTTCTATGCTCGCTCGTGATGATGATCCCCATCATGCTCGTTCACAATTTGACCTCTGCTGCCATTTTCCTCAGCCTGGCCTTCTTTTTCGCGGAGTTTACCGTGGCGCCCATGTGGGCGATTCCCATGGATATCGCCCCGAAGTTTTCCGGCTTCGCCAGCGGTTTTATGAATTCCGGATCGGCCCTCGCCGCAATCATCTCGCCAGTTTTGGCCGGCATGATCATCGACCGCACGGGCAATTGGGAGTTGCCGTTTGTGGGCAGCATGGCGCTGCTCTTGTTTGGAGCGATCGTCGCGCTCTGGATGAAAATTGAAGAAATGCCCTCCGAGCCTCGCGCAAGCGCGAGCCCTACAGTGCAGCCGGCTGTTTCATCATGAACCCCGTAACCTCGACTCCAACGGTTCCTTGACAAAACTTTCTCCGCTCCCACTCAGCTCCCATGCCAAGCCCGTGGACACCTTTGCCGCGGCGGCGGAACTGGAAAAGGAACTCCGAAAAACGGTCAACGGCGAAGTGCGCTTCGACCGCGGTAGTCGCGCGCTTTACGCCTCGGATGCCTCCAACTATCGCCAAATTCCCATTGGGTTGGTGATTCCGCGCGACAGCGACGACGTGATCGCTACAGTAGCCGCATGCAAGACATATGGCGCGCCCGTTTTGCCGCGAGGAGGCGGCACGAGTCTTGCCGGGCAGTGCTGCAACGTCGCGGTGGTGCTGGATTTCACCAAATACATGCACCGAATTCTGGAGGTTGATCAGGAGGCCAGAACGGCGCGCGTTCAGCCCGGGCTGGTTTTAGACCGCTTGCGAGAGCGCGCCGAGCTTCACCATCTGACGTTTGGTCCCGATCCCTCTACGCATAGCCGGTGCACGCTGGGCGGAATGATCGGGAATAACTCCTGCGGCACTCATTCCTTGCTCGCCGGTAAAACCGTCGATAACGTCGAGGAGCTCCACATTTTGCTGTACGACGGCACGCAAGTGACGGTTGGCGCGACGTCGGAAGAAGAATTGATTTCCATCATTACTCAGGGTGGCCGCCGGGGCGACATCTACGCAAAGCTTCGGACGATTCGGGATCAATATAGCCAGCTGATTCGCGCACGCTATCCGAAAATTCCGCGACGCGTCTCTGGCTACAATCTGGATCAGCTTCTCCCCGAAAATGGCTTCCATGTCGCGCGCGCCCTCGTTGGCACGGAAGGCACTTGCGTCACCGTCCTCGAAGCCAAACTGCGGCTGATTCATAGTCCTCAGTACAGAACATTGGTCGGATTGGGCTATCCCGACATTTTCATCGCCGCCGAACAGGTCCCTACTATCCTCGAATTCGGTCCCATCGGGCTCGAAGGATTTGAAGGCCGTATCGTTGATGGACTCCGAAAGAAAGGCACGCCGAATCTCGAATTGCTGCCGGACGGAAGGGGCATACTGCTCGTCGAATTTGGCTGCGATGATCCGCGCGAAGCTGAGGAGTTGGCTCTCAAACTCGCCGACCTCTTCAGACAATCGCCGGGAAAACCCGACGTGCGACTTTATAACGATAGCGAAGCCAAATGGGTTTGGAAGATACGCGAATCCGGCGCGCGCGCGGCGGCAGCGGCGCCGGGAGCGCCTCCTGAATGGGAAGGCTGGGATGATGCTGCGGTCGCTCCTGAAAAAGTTAGCGCCTATCTTCGCGATATCCGCAAGCTTCTCGACGAATACAACTACCAGGCCGCGTTCTACGGGCATTTCGGGCATGGCTGCATTCACATGCGCGTGAGTTTCGACCTGGAAAGCGAATCCGGCATTCGCAATTACGGCGAATTCGTGGAACGCGCCGCGGATCTTGTGGTCAGTTACGGCGGCTCGCTTTCCGGTGAGCATGGCGACGGGCAATCGCGCGGCGCGCTGCTGCCAAAGATGTTTGGGCCCGAATTGGTAAAGGCTTTCGGCGAATTCAAGGCCGCCTGGGATCCGAATAACAAGATGAATCCCAATAAGGTCGTGAATGCTTATTTGCCCACGGAAAATCTCAGGTTAGGAGCGGACTACAAGCCGCGCGAATCGAAAACTCATTTTCATTTTCCCGACGACGGCGGTTCATTTGCCAAAGCCACGGTGCGTTGCGTGGGTTTGGGCGAATGCCGGAAGACACATGCCGGCGCGATGTGTCCCAGTTACATGGTCACGCTCGAAGAGCAGCACAGCACTCGCGGGCGCGCGCACATGCTCTTTGAATTGCTTCAGGGAGAGGTGGTCCGCGACGCCTGGCAGGATGAACACGTCAAAAAGGCGCTGGATCTATGCCTATCCTGCAAGGCGTGTAAATCGGAATGCCCAACCAACGTGGATATCGCCACCTATCGCGCCGAATTCCTCGCTCATTATTACGAGAGAAAAAGGCGTCCGTTGCACGCCCACTTTTTTGGAGCCATCGACCGCTGGGCGAAACTCGCATCGGTCGCTCCCCGCACGGCAAACTTTTTCAGCGGCGCGCCCGGATTCGGTCATCTACTTCGTTCGTTGCTGGATCTCCCGGATGAAAGAAAGTTGCCGCGCTTCGCAACAGGTTCGTTTCAACGCTGGGCCCACACGAGAAAATTTTCGGCCACACGAGACTCGCGCTCCCAAACGGCAGCCGCCGCGACCGATCGTAGAGTTATTTTGTGGCCGGACACGTTCACGAATTATTTTCATCCGGAAACAGGCCGCGCGGCGCTCGAAGTTTTGGAAGGAGCCGGCTTTCACGTCACGGTTCCGCAATCGCATTTCTGTTGTGGCCGGCCACTCTACGATTTTGGAATGCTCGATCGCGCAAAGGAGTATCTCGCGCGAATCATGCAGAATTTGGGGACTGAAATAGACGCAGGCGTGCCCATCGTGGTGCTGGAACCAAGTTGCGCTTCAGTCTTTCGAGACGAGTTGCGCGGACTTTTTCCCAAGGATGCGCGCGCTGGGCGTCTGCGGGACCAGACTTTTCTTCTCAGCCAGTTTTTGCGTTCTCGGGGTTATCAGCCTCCGCAGCTTCATCGAAAAGTGCTGCTGCACGGGCATTGTCACCACAAGGCGATGGCGACACTCACCGATGAAGAAGCCCTGCTGCGCAGCATGGGTGTTGAACTGAACTCTCCCGATTCGGGCTGTTGCGGAATGGCGGGCTCGTTTGGATTCGAGCGCGAAAAATATCCAATTTCTCGCGCCATCGGCGAACGGGTGCTTTTGCCCGCGGTAAGAGAAGCTGCTCCTGAAACTCTAATTGTGTCGGATGGTTTCAGTTGCCGCGAACAGATCGCGCAACTGGCGGGCCGAAGGGCTTTTCATTTGGCAGAAGTTCTGAAAATGGCGGCCACCCAATCGCAGCTTACAACGTGAATCGCTGTCTGGGTACAGTTCGCAGTGCTGCGGTGCAGTTGTACTGCGGAATAGCCTTATTTGGCGCCCGCCGCAGTGCGCAAACTGATCGCCGGCGCAGGACCCGCCATGTTCAGTTTTGGTTCCTGCTCCACGGCGTTCAGAAGTTCGCGCGTGACCTTTTCGTCGATTTCCGACGCGTGCTGTAAGTCCACCGGGAAACGGACCACGGCTTCCAGCCCCGTAGCCGTGAGTCGCACTTGGACATGGGGCTTGAGCACGCCATCCGAGACACCAAGCAAATTCCGTTCCATGGCGCGATTTTGCCGTTCCAACTCCTCGTTGTAGTCGACGAGCACGCCTTCCACGGCTTTGAGCAGCCTTTCACGCACCGTCTTGAAGTCGCTGTCACCGGCCAGGTTCAGCGAGACTTCGTGCCACACAAAATTAGTCCCAGGAATTTGCCGGAAGATTCCCGCTGTGGGCTGGAACACAACCGAGTTTGAGAAGGCTACCACGCGTCCGGTCGGCGTGTCCGCTGCGCTTCCGCCAAGTTCCATCACCTGTATGCGCACAAGGCCGATATCGACCACTTCTCCCGTCACGCCGCTGATCTGGACGCGATCGCCTACCCGAATTCCGTAGCGGCCGATCAAGAAGAAGTAGCCGACAACGGCGACAATTACGTTTTGCAACGCTACCGCGATGCCGGCAGTGAGCAGTCCCGCGTACGTCACGGCGGAGTCCAGCCGGCTCGCAAAACCCAGAGCTACAATGACGGTGATCGCGACTCCCAAGGCAATTTTGCGCAGCAGCAGGAATTGATACCGGCGGTGAGGCTCGTGCACGTAGCGAAAAATGGTCCTCTTTCCGATTTCTCCAAGGACCAAGACAAATCCTACGAATATAGCCAGGACCACCAGCCGTGCCAGCAGGCGTTCAAGGATGCCTTTCAGATCGCCTCTCACTTCGCTGTGCCAGTTTTCGAGACTTTTCTGGTAGAGGCCAAACAAGATGTTTTGCTTGCTCAGAGGAATGGCAATCGCCGCAAGCTGCTTGAATTCCGCTCCGAGTTCGTCCAATTGCTGGCGTTGCTGCGCAGCCGACGCCGGGTCCTTGGCCGGTGGCTGACTCGCGAGTTGGTCTGCTTCGCGCCACAGCGCGCGCAATCGATTCGACAGCGGCGTTCGCAAATCGCTGGAAGCTTGAGCCAGGCTTTGCGTCTGGGTGATCGCGCTATTGATGGTGCTGAGCTTATGACCGATACCGAAAAGCTCCGACCCGAGGCCCCAGATTCCCGTGGGTTCTTCGGTGGTGGCTTCCATGTTGGGGTTGGCCTGGTCTTTCGCGTTAGGCTGATTTCCGGTGGGACTTGCCGCCGCGCCGATCGCCGGGATCGAAGCGGCAAGCGCATCAATTTGCGCCTTCAGCCCGCCTACATCATTTCCAGCGCCGCTAACAAACTCGCGCATGTTGTGGATGGCATCCTTGCGCGTCTTTTGAAGGTCGATCTCGCTCTGAGTTTGTGCGATCTGGGATTCCAAAAGCGACCGCTGCTTGCCCGTGGCCGTGGCGAGTTTCTGTTTCAACGAATTCAATTGTGATTCGGCGTTCTTGATGTCCTGGTCAACCTGATCCTCGGCCTTTACCATTGCCTGTTGTTCCGGCGTGCCTCCAGTTTGTGCCTGAACCGGAGTCGAGCGCTGATTGCTGGTGATCGCGTCGGCTTCCGCCCTCGCAAAATCAAAACTCAGGCGCACGATCTGGAGCGCGAGCTGCCGGTTATCGGTCACTATCGTTACTTCGCTGGGATCACTCGCGATTTGCTGAGTGACGCTCATTTGCCGATACCAGGTAAGCGTTTGATCGAGGAAAGGCATGATGCGCGAGGCCTCAAGAGCCGGAGGCGGCGGGTTTGGCGCCGAATTCTGCGCAAAGACAAAAACAGACAATCCGGCGAAAACGCAAAGCGAAAAGATCAGCGTCGAAAAGCCGGGAATTGCTTTCCTGTAGCGCGCCAGATTACGGTTCATTTCGGCAGACTTAATTGCGCGCAAAAAAAGATGCAAGCTCAGCTCCGGTGACCATCAATTTCGGGGACTCTCTTTGGATGATTCTACCCGCTTTGCAGTTAGCCGAGGGCGGGGAAGAAAAGCGGCTAAGTCGGCAAAAGCTAAACGAAAGAGTTATTTGTTGCTGACTGCTCGTGCATGCGTCTCTTTTGAGTCGGCCTCGACCTTTCGGCGGAGCGCGTCTAAAAACGAGTCTCCCGTCTCTGCGAGACGTTGCTCGAGCCTTTCGGTGCAATCGCAAGTACTGCATGCCCAAGGCTCGGTTCCGTTTTCATCCTTGCAGCGGCGGCGGTCGTGGGCATCTTGTACTTTAGTTAGATCGAAAAATTGCTCCCAGTAAGGCCGCTCCTCCAGGAGTGGACTCGGACAGTAACACACCTCGACCCACCGAGACGTTTTGTCCTCACAAAGCCGCGCATCTTTCATGTTGCGGAGATACTCGCCTTCGGCAACCGAGCCTTCTCCGAGCGTGCCCCGTTCGATGGCCTTCAATAGATCGGCCTCACGACCGGACTTAACTCGCGCGCGAATCAAATAACGCATAGTTTAATTGTAATCCCTGGCGGTAGCCGAAGCGCGTCTTTCTGCATCAAACCGCATCAAAGGAAGAGATACTTGCGGCCGCATCTGGCCGCGTGGAGAACGGTATGGCGGACAATCGAGCTGAAATGAGAATTCCGATGCAGGTGGGAACCGAGTTTCGCATTCGCAAAAATGGCGACATTATCGTGGATAATCCTGAGTTGGAACTGGCCGCGGATCCTGCCGCAGCCGACGCCGTCTTGTCCTACCGCTTCGATGCCGAATCGGGTGAACACATCTTGCGTTTGCTGGAACCGGTGGCGGAGCGGGGACTTCGGCCGTCTCGCAAGGCCAGCTAATCGAGCCTTTATCTAAAACAACGCGCCGCTGCATAAACTGAAATTCGCTTCCAACCTTCGCGTCTTCTTTCTCGTCTAAACTGCCTCGAAGAATGAACTACGACACATCAAAGGCGGGAATGAACTCGTCTGCGCATTCGCCGGATATCTTTATTGTCGGCGGCGGGCCTGCGGGGCTCGCCACAGCAATTCTGGCCGCACAGCGCGGCTTGCGCGTCGCTGTGGCAGATCACAGCGTCTTTCCGATTGATAAAGCCTGCGGCGAAGGGCTGATGCCGGACACCCTGGCGGCATTGAAAACGCTGGGCATCGATCTGAGTCACGGCGAGGCGATTCCTTTTCGGGGAATTCGCTTTCGAGAAGCCGAGAGCGCGAATTCTGTCCAAGCTGAATTCGGGCAGGGCTTTGGCCTTGGAATCCGGCGGACAGTGCTGCATGCGAAGCTCGCGGAGCGGGCCGCCGAAGTTGGTGTCGTGCTGCTTTGGGGTAGTCGCGTCACGCTAAATGGCGACCGCCGGATCTTGTGCCAAGGAGAGCCTGTTCGTTCCAAGTGGGTGATCGGCGCGGATGGCGAAGCTTCGCCGTTCCGGAAATGGGCCGCGCTCGACGAGGCACGACACGAGCACATCCGTTTCGCCCTGCGTCAGCATTTCCAGATCACTCCCTGGACTGATTTTGTGGAGGTATATTGGGGGCGGGACTGCCAAATTACAGTGGCCCCTATTACCGCTGAAGAAGTGTGTGTCGCGGTCACGTCACGCGTCCCCGGGCTGCGATTCCGCGATACCTTGGACCGGGTGCCGGCGCTTGCTTCCCGTTTGCGCAATTTGCCTGGGTTGGGCAAACTCCGCGGGGCTCGCGCCGCTTCGCGACGTTTGAGGCGCGTCTGCCGCGACCGAGTGGCCCTGGTGGGCGACGCGTCCGGTTCCGTCGATCCCCTTACGGGCGAAGGCATTGGTCTAGGTTTCAAGCAGGCGGCGGCGCTGGTTGAGGCCATTACGCGAAACGATCTGGAGGCATATCAAGCGGCGCACGATCGTATCGGCAAAGCGCCGCGCCTCATGTCCAGGCTCGTGCTGACGATGGATGCTCATCCGAATCTGCGCCGGAAAGCGTTAAGCATCCTGGCTTCTGAGCCTTCGCTCTTTTCCCGGTTGCTTCAGTTCAACGTCGGAAAGCTCGAGCTTTCAAAAATCGGCGTCGGCCATGCGCTTCGATTCGGATGGCGGATGCTCGCTCCGGGTTGGGAAGTATGAGCCGAATTCGAAAGTCGGTTCGATCATCTCTGTGGTATTCGCTAGACCTGTGTGTTGTGCTGCTTGCGCTTCAGTTTGGCATTCCGGCATTTGCACAACAGACCGCACTGCAACTCGATCCCGCACGAACCGCGGTTCACTTCACACTCAAGACATCCCTTCATACCGTACACGGCACGTTCCAGTTGAAAAGCGGCAAGGTGAGCTTCGATCCGCAAACGAAAAAAGTCTCGGGTTTGCTCGTTGCCGATGCGACCAGCGGCGAAAGCGGAAATAGCGGGCGCGATTCAAAGATGCATAAGGAAATTCTCGAAAGCCAAAAATACTCTGAGATCACTTTTGCTCCGCTTGCAGTCGAAGGGGACGTTCAGCCGCAGGGCGATTCGCAGGTCCGCGTGAGAGGCACGTTCCGAATCCACGGTCAGGATCACGAAATCGTGATTCCGGTCGTTTTGCACACCGCCGGTGCGGAACTCACTCTGGATACGGATTTCTCCGTCCCTTACCTCAGTTGGGGACTGAAGAATCCCAGTACATTTATCCTGCGCGCCAGCGATACGGTCCAATTAAGCATTCACGCCATCGGCCACTGGGCCGGAGACCCGGCACACTAACGAGGTTTTTCAGGCGGCTTCGGGAGGAGCGTGCTGCTCGCCTATGCGAGCAGGCGCACGGGTCCGCTGACGCAAGGGTTGCTGCGTTCATAGAAACGAAATCGCCGATCCACGTCGCGTGTGATTCCGATGCGCACGGTTTTGCCGATCGCCTTCGGCGGCCAGACCGCGGTGCCAAGCCACAGCGGTCCGGCGGCGCACAGGTCGACGCCGTCGTAGCGCTTGTCGATGTCGCATTGCGGCGGCGAGCCGGCCCGGCCCTCGGGCCAAGTCGCACAGGCGCGCGGTTTTGCGATATGCGTTCTGCGCGAGATCGACTCCTTCCAGCAGCTCGAGCCCGCGCAGAAGGACGCCGGCACCCACGCCTGGAAGTTCGCTCGAGACGTTCAGTAGCCAGTGGACGCCATAGGCGAAATACACGTAAGCGTGGCCGCGCTTCAGAAAAAGAGAGCTATTGCGCGGCGTCTGGCCGCGGAACGCGTGCCCGGCCGCGTCGCCCGGCGGATAGGCTTCGGTCTCCACGATGCGGCCGCTAATCCGGCCCTCGGGAAGATCGTGCACTAAAGTCTTGCCGATCAGAAACTGCGCAAGCTGCAACGTGTTGGCAGGTAGTTCGCTGCGGCGTAAGCGCCGCACGGGAAAGCGGCGCATAGGTTGATCCTGTTGGTCCCCGTGCTCGGGCTTTTCGGATGATCGGCGCACGGCATCGAGTATATGCTTGCAACCGTGAGTTCCTCCAAGACCAGCGAACAGATTGAGAAAGAGAAACAGGCAGTCGCGCAGGCTGCGGTCCGATATGTGCGCAGCAATATGCTTTTGGGGCTCGGCAGCGGGTCCACGGCGAATTACTTTCTTGGTTTTCTTGCCGAACGAATACGAAGCGCCGAATTGAAGATCGAGGCCGTGGCTTCTTCTTTGCACACCGCGGCTCGGGCCAAGGAACTTGGCATAGCCGTGTACGAACCACGGCGGGGAGTTCGCGTTGACCTGACGATCGACGGGGCCGACGAAATCGCGCCGGATCTCAGCTTGATCAAGGGCGCCGGAGGCGCATTGCTGCGGGAGAAAGTGGTGGCCCACGCGTCGCGCCATTTTTTGGTTATCGCCGATTCTTCCAAGCGCGTGGCCCAGCTTGGCCGGCGGCGCGTGCCCGTGGAAGTCACACCTTTCGCCACGCCCTGGGTGATGGACGACATAGAGGAACTTGGCGGCAATCCTCTATTGCGAATGGACGAATCGAGGCCCGAGCGGCCGTACATCACCGATCAGCAGAACCAACTCCTCGATTGCGATTTCGGTCTCATTCGGGATGCTAACGATTTGGCCGCAAAGCTCAAGACGATTCCCGGCATCGTGGAGCACGGACTGTTTCTCGATTTGGCGACTGCGGCACTCATTGCGGATCGTGACGATATCGTGGTGCTGCAACCCCAACATCCGCCCATACCTCTAAGCCAATCTGATTTGGCTTTCGACTAGCGGCCCGCGGCGCTCCGCCTCCGCGATTGCTAAGAAACGCCTGGTGGTGTAATTTGTTGCTATGACACCCCGTAGTTTCAGCCTGGCAGATTGCGGCTATACGCGTCGCTGTTGTTGTCGGCCAACTTCGTTTGGCGGCAGGCGCGGAACATAGGGGTCGAATTTCCAAACAGCCCGGTTTTTTGAAAAGCCCGCCGCCAACCGAATGACGGCGGGTTTTTTTATGGGCTCTATTTCGTTCGAGGAGATCGCAAATGGCCGAATACAAGCACCCGGAAGTTTTGGTATCCACGGAATGGGCTGCCCAGCATCTCAATGACCCGAAAATCCGGCTGGTGGAAGTCGATGTCGATACCAGCGCTTACGATCAGGGCCACATTCCCGGCGCGGTAGGCTGGAATTGGCAGACGCAGCTGCAAGACAATGTCCGTCGCGATTTGATCAGCAAACAGGCGCTCGAGCAGTTGCTGGGCAAGTCTGGCATTTCCAATGACACCACGATTCTGCTTTATGGCGACAACAACAATTGGTTCGCGGCTTATGCTCTTTGGCAATTGAAGTATTACGGGCACAAGGACGCGCGGCTGATCAATGGCGGCCGCAAGAAATGGCTTGAGGAGAAGCGTCCGCTAACGACCGAAGCTCCGAAGGTTGCCCCGGCGACCTACCATGCCACCGGGCCCGATGAATCGATCCGCGCTCGGAAGGAAGACGTGTTTGCGATCGTGGAGAAGCGCAGCCACGGCAACCTGGTGGACGTGCGCTCGGTGGACGAATTCACCGGGAAAATCATCGCGCCTCCGGGCATGAGCGAGACGGCGCAGCGCGCGGGGCATATTCCAAATGCCGCGAACGTGCCCTGGGCACAGGCCGCCAACGAGGACGGGACATTCAAGAGCGCAGATCAGTTGCAGCAGCTTTACGGCTCCAAGGGCGTCAGCGGCAAAGACGAAGTGATTGCTTATTGCCGGATCGGCGAACGCAGTTCGCACACGTGGTTCGTCCTGAAGTATCTTCTGGGCTTCGATCGCGTGAAAAATTACGACGGTTCGTGGACCGAATGGGGAAATCTGGTCGGCGCGCCCATTGAAAAAGAGGGTGTGGCGGCCACGGCTCGCTGATCGTTTGGCTAGTGTTAGTGGCAGATCCTCCTTCGGCGCGATACGCTAACGCCGAAGGAGGATCATGCTTCTACCTATCGTCCATGCCGGAGAACCGGTTCTCCGGCAGCAGGCACGCGCTCTTTCTCCGAAAGAAATCAAAAGCAAAGAGATTCAGAAATTAATCGAACATATGCGGGAGACCATGCGCGGAGCGCCCGGCGTGGGTCTGGCAGCGCCTCAGGTTGGTTTGTCTCTGCAATTGGCCGTGATCGAGGACCGCAAGGAATACCACAAGGATATTTCCGCCGAACAATTAGAGCTGCGAGAAAGGCGGCCGGTTCCATTTCCACGTGGTCATCAATCCGCGAATTCAAAACGCGAATGATGGGCCAGTCGCGGAATTTTTCGAAGGTTGTCTGAGCTTGCCGGGATATTTTGCTCTCGTTCCACGTCAGCGTAACGTGCTGGTCGAATGCCTTGACCACCGCGGGAATCC
Source organism: uncultured Acidobacteriota bacterium (assembly GCA_963803735.1). Classification (GTDB taxonomy): domain Bacteria; phylum Acidobacteriota; class Terriglobia; order Acidiferrales; family UBA7541; genus Palsa-189. The sequence continues at coordinate 189,876 of CAWDNV010000001.1, forward strand.
GAAGAGCATCGAGGCCTCCGGATGGTATGCGCGAATCCTTCAACATGAAATCGATCATCTGCACGGCAATTTATATATCGATCGCATGCACAGCCGCTCTTTCAGTTCCACCCAGAATTGGGAGAAGTTTTGGAAGGGCAAGCCTATCGCCGAGATTCGAGCCGAGCTTGGCTCTTAACTGGCTGGCTACTTCGGCTCGTCCGGCTGCCACGGATCGATCCAGAAATCGAGCGACAGCCATAGGCTGTAAGCGGGGCGCATCAGCAGGACAACGAGAGAGATGGCCAGAGCAGCCCCAAAATGCGAATGTGACGTTTTCGGGCAAGCGTCGCGCCGCTGGAAGGGCTAAAGACACGACATACGCGGCCAACACGATGAAGGTAGTGAGAATGTACGTGATGATCATGCCTCCAAGGTAGTAGCCGGACTCGCGGAAATAGGAAAGCCCGCAATTCGGGCATCGCGGCAAAACTCGATTGGGGAAGCCTCGAAAGACCCGGCCTTGCCGGCAATTAGGGCACCGGCAGTGGAGCGCGTTCAGCAGGAGTTCGCGGAAATTCGGCCTTCCTGTCACGACCTCAATTATATGCCGAGGCGACGGTGAGTTACCGAGCGTCGGGAGGCTTCAAAACGTCTTGCGCGTTTTGATTTCGATGGCGTAGCTGCCATATTCATCGCGAGTCAAGGAAACCGCAAGGCGTCCTCTCGTCTGATATTTAACCTGTACCACTGCATTCTGTGTGTCCGTCAGGTCCGTAGCAAATGTAAAGATAACATTACTGGTGACGCGCTGTTGAATGGCCACGCGTGCGCCGGTGTTGCTGTTGTTGCCGCCGAGCGACGGATCAATCTGCAGTTGCGAAATGCCCGTAAGATTTTCGATCTGATTGCTCACTTGGCTTGCCAAGCCGTTAGCGATTACCGATTGTGCACCTACTGAAGCAGGCGTAGCGGTTGCTGCGGATTGTGCGGTGGTCTTGCCGAAAGCCAAGAGGTGAATGATGTCGACGAGCGGTAGGGCCGGGTCGGACGTGTAGTTGGTGCGCAGGCGATCGAGTGGCCCGATAAAGTTCAGAGTGATGTTGTAGTCTTGAACCAATGTTGTGACGTAGATGTTGAGCGTCGGCTCCGTCTTGACCGGATTGGCAAAAACCACCGTACCACTCTGCACCTGATAGACATTGCCCATGAAAATGATCGACCCGCCCGAAAGCGTCGTTCGGCCGAGAATCACAGGATTGCCCAGCGTCCCCACGACGCGCAGATCCGCCGAGCCCTGCAGACTGAGTTGGCTGCTGGAAAGAGCCAGCACATCGCTCGACGCGACGGCCACGTCGAGCTTCATATTCTGTTCCCACAGGGATGGTATCGATGGATTGGAAGAACTGAGTTGGCCGATGAAATTTGCGAGATCGAAATCGGGTGTGAACGAGAGCTCATCAATGGTCACCCGGCCATTCAGCATCGATGAGGCTGGACTTCCAATCAGCGCGAAGTTGGTATCCACTTGCGCGCGTGTTCCTTCTGGATACCGTATGCGAATCGATTTCCCGTTCACCTGCAGTGAAAATGAAGCCGGTGAATAACTGCCGAATCCGCTGACGGAGAAACTTCCGCCGCCCATCTGTCCGGAGAAATTCTGAATGGTGAGGCGATTGTTTGCCACGGCAATTTGTGCATTCACGTTTTCTACACCAACCGGGGATGCGTCGTTGGTAAATGTCACGCCAGCGAGCGCGATGGTACCTCCTATTTGCGGCTGCTTCAGCGCTCCTCGCGCGCTCATATCGATTTTGACGGTTCCCGAAGACTGCGTGTCGGAGCCAAGGATCGTCAAGAGCTTGAGATCGATTGTTCCGGTCGTGGAAATGTTCATCGGAGCGGACCCTGCAAGCGGCAGCGCACCGGCGAGCTTGAAATCCGTACCGGTCCCTTGCAGTTCGGCTTGGGAAATTGTGACGACACCGTCCGCGTAGTTCAGGCGCACGGGGCCGGCGCTCGCGAGCTTCAGGTCCTGGTAGGCGAGATTCAGTGTAGAGAGCTCCACGGTGGCCTTTACGTCTTGGGGACGCGCCAGCGGACCGTCAATCTCGCCGCGCACTTCCGTGTGTCCCTCAAATTGATGCTTTACACCAGGTACGTATGTCGCCAGCAGCGGTCCGAATTCGAGTGAATGGACCTCAAAGCCGCCGTGAACGATATAGGGAGCAGTAAGTCCTGCGTTTCCGTTCGCATTGATTTGGCCGCCAGCCACATGCGAATCCAACGTGAAGTTCACCTGCTGATTGGTGATGCGGAGCTGCGCGTTCATCGAGCCAACGGGCTCATTTCGGAACGCCAACTGATTTCCGGCTAGCGCGACGTCCAGCTGGGGCGCTGCCAGCGTTCCCTGACCATGCGCATCGATGCCCAGATTGCCTGCGATGCTATAACCGCGAGAAGAGAGATAGGCGATTTGGCCGAGATTCACGACGGAGTGGTTGAGGGAAATCCGATAGTGGCGGTCGCTCGCGCCAAATTCTCCTTCTCCGCTGATATTTCCGGCGGGCGCGGCGATGCTGAAAGTTGCAGAGAAAGTTTTGTTGGCGGCGTGGAGCTGTGAGGTGACGCTTCGAACGGGCTCGCCCCATAACGAAGCATTGCGCAATTCCAGGGAACCGTTACCAGCTGGATCATCGATCGTGCCGAGAACCGAAATATTGCCTGAAAACGTTCCCGAAACAGGCGCGGAGAAGCCGGTAAGCTGCTCGAGGTCCGCGACAGGAATTTGCGAGGCTTGGACTTGAGCCGTCACGGGGTTATTGGCGCTGTAAGACCAGTTTTGCAGGCTCGTGGACAGCGAGAAATTCAGCCGGCCTTGGTTCGCGCTTTGCGCCAGCCCGTTTTTGACGCTGACGGATGACGCCGTTGCATCGAAATCGGCCTGAATGTGCGGCCAGTGTGCTTGCCGAATCTCTAAGGCGTCCGCTTGGGCGTGTCCGGTAATGCGAGGAGCTTGAATACGGCCCTGTATTTGTGCGTCAAGGGATGCGCTGCCGTGCAGATCGAAAGGCGCGGCTGGCGAGGTAGTTGTGTTCCGCGCGGAGTTTAGAACACTTTGCATGGCGGCGATCAGCACCTCGGTTTCGTGCAGGTCGGAAGTCCGCGCGTTAATCGAAAGCGCGGAGCGATCGCTGACTGTTCCGGACGCGTTAATGGTTGTTTGATTGCTGGAAAACGAGCTATTCGTGACCGTCAGTGTGGAATGCGGCGCGTCATAGCCGACATGCAAATCTGCGTTGAGTGGCAGCGCTGCCGCGTTGCTGGCGGGGATCATGGCGGAAATTCGGCCATCCGCTTGCGCAATCATGTTCTGCACACTCGAAACCCAGCGCGCGCTCGCGCGTAGCTGGGCTGTGCCTCGTAATGGAAGCGAACCTGCACCTGCAACCTGCTCGGCCTGTCCTAAGGACACCGAATCCGCCGTAGCCGAGAGTTGATAGCGCGGTATTGCGTTCAAGTGCTCGCCCGTAAACTGGGCGTGCAGGACTCCGCCCAGCGTCTCGGCCTGGAGGCCGTTGACGCGAATTGTTCCGCCCTCGAGCGAATAATCTGCAAAGAGAGAGCGGACACCCAACTCGGTCTTGTATACAGAGGCTCTGAACGTTTTACTGGAAACGCGGCCGCTCGTCTTCAGAGCTTCCAAACCCGAACCGAGCGCACCGTCATAAGACACGGAGCCGTCTAGCTCGATCTCTCCTTCCGAAAGCGGCACGCTCGGCAACTCCCTGTGCAGGTCGGCGGTGGAGAGCAATGCCTGGTATTCGGCATGGAAAACGGGATTGGAGTAGCCCCGCATGTCGCCTTTGGCATTCAGTTGCGACGATTCTGCGCCGACATGGATTCGTTCGAATGCGATTCCTGAGCGCGTCGCCGCGAAACTGATCTGAATGTCGTGGCGCAGCGGAGCGTAGCCTGCTACGTCAACTTCTCCTTTGGTGTATCCGAGATTTCCCGAGTATTGATCCCCCAGAACGCTGTGATTTACGTCCAGGTGGAAGTCCGCCAAGTCGGCATCGATATTTCGCGGCAAGTTGTTGTACTGCAGCTCGCCGTCGCGTATGGCCGCGTGCTGTACGTTTATTTGCAGGCTGTTTGAGGGGGCACTGGAAGGTGCAGGCCGCGCCGGAAGGTTGGATTCCCCTGCATCGTTGACCACCAAATTGACTGCGGGCCGGTCAAGTATCAGTTCCGTGAGATTTACTCGCTCGTGCAAAAGCGCGCCCCACTCTATGCCGACTTCCACGTGAGGAAGGCTCGCGAGCGGCCTGACCGCGTTGTCCTCGGTTCCGCGAACGATTACATCGTCCAGCGTCACGCGAAGCGGAATCCACCGAATCCCAAAATCTCGGATCAAGATTCGCGCGCCGCTGGACTTCTCGCCGACATCAATCATTTTGGCCAGTACATAACGATGCAGAAATGTGTTGTGCTGGATCAGGTAGGCTGCACCTACGACAAGCACAATCAATAAGGAAACCGCACCGCCCACCCAAGCGGCGATTTTTTTCGCGTTCATGCTTCACCTCTTGCCGCGCCGCTCATCAGAAGGCCTGGCCGAGCGTCAGAAAAAACTGCACCGAACTGATTCCCGCGATGGGGTTCAGCAGGTGACCGATATCGAAGCGAACCGGCCCGACCGGCGTGTTGTATCGCAAGCCGATTCCCACGCTATTTGTGTATTTCTCCCACAGCAGCGGAAGATTGATCTTCGAATAAACGTTTCCGCCGTCGTAGAAGACCGCCGCACCCACGCCTTGCCGGACCGGAATCGGAAACCGCAATTCCGAATTAAGCACCAGCAGCATGTCTCCGCCGACGGCTTCGGTAATGGTCGAGCAGGTCGAAGGAACGCTGGGATTTCCGCATGCGACAACGGGGCGCTGCGGACCCGCTCCATCAATGGGAAACCCGCGCAGTGTGTCGCTGCCTCCTGAAAAGAACTCCTCGCTTAAGGGCACAAAGCTCGAAAAAATTGGTTGAGCGAAACCGAGGCGGAGATTGTTGGCCCAGGTTATGTGGGTTGTGACGGGCCGGTAGTACGCGGATTGGGCCAGAAACTTCACGAAACTCGCGCTCGCCCCTAGCGCCGTTGGAGTCACGCCGAAATCAAGAGTCTGATAAACACCGTGATGCGCGTCCAGAGGTTTGTCGCGGGTGTCGTGAATATACGATACAGACAGCGTGGAGAGCCGAACGTTTCGATCTTCAGGCGGAACCAGATCGGGGATGAGCAGGTCCGAAAGAATCGTGTGTTGGAATTGGTAACGCAGGATGAGGGTCTGGGTTCGTTCCGGATTCAGTTTCCGTTGCGCCTGAAATGATCCAGCCCCAAACGTATCGGCAAAAAGCGGGTTTAACGTACTCCGTTCGCCCGACGCGCTCAAAAGCGAGTTCCAATTCGTGCTCCAAAACCGGGGTATCCCATAGCTCAGTATGGCGCGGTTATCCAAGGGCGATCCCAAGATGGAGGCCGTGAAAGTGTCTCCACGACCGCGGAGGTTCCGCAAAGTGTATGCAAAAGAACCGCGCGGGCCGAAGAACCTTTGTTCGCTGGTCTGGAAATTGCTTCCAACCGGAATCGGCGCCAGCCCGGGAATCACGATTGCTCCGCCGGGCGGAGTGCCGCCGCGGCTGATGATCTCGAGCCCCCCGCCATACTCAATTGTGTTCCTCTGGGATTCGTGGACTTTGACGAGGACTTCTTCGGATTGATTTTTCAAAGGATCTGGCGGGTCGCTCGGCGCCGGAGGGTCTCCGGCTTCCGGAGGATCCTGTGAAGCCGTAGAGTTCGTGGCCGGAGTTTGGTCTGGAGTGCCGTCGCCTGGTTCCGGGGCATCCACCAATTGGGAGCCAACAGCCTGAGCCCGGCGGGGCCCGACGCTTGTCCAGTCAAAGATTCCCAAATTGTAAAGATCGCTTTCAGCGGCCAGCATTTTCGATTCGCTGAGCGGCATCTCCGGAGAGAGCGACGTTGTATGTGCGATAAGATCGGTTTTGGTCTTGACGTTTCCGAGATAGACGACGTCCTGAACCTGCGTCTCGGCTCCCGGCTGGATGCGGTAGGTCACATCGACCTGGTATTTATTGCTATTAACCGGCGTTGCCGTGGATTTGAGCTGCGCGCTCAAAAAACCGCGATCCAGGTAGTAGGCGAGGATGTCGTTGCGGTCCTCCAGTTCGTATTCCGGCGAATAGGGTCTCCCGGAGGCCAGCCGGAAACCGTGCGCAGGGAGTTTGCTGGTATCCAGATCGCTTTCCCCAATAATCTGGAAACTGTGGACGATGGCTCGCATTCCTTCCGTGATCTCGAAGGTGACGTCAACCTCCGGTTCTAAATCCTGAACCCTTGTCTCGACTCGAACATCGGGATATCCCGCTACCTGGTACATGTTCACAATTTTGTTGACGCTGCTACGGAGCAACGTTTCGCTGTAGCGTCCTCTCGAAAACAGAAACTTCTTCTTTCGTATGACGATGGCCGTTCGCAAAGCCGCATCGTTAAAGGCCCGATTGCCGGTGAAAGCGACGCTCTCAACCTTATGCTTCTTGCCTTTCTGAATGCGGTAAACGATGTTCACTTGATCGGGCGACTGCTGCACCTGTGGTGCGACCTGCACATCGAAATAGCCTTTGGACTGGAAGTAATTGGCCAGGTTCTTGCGGCCCTCGGCTAAAAGATCGCTGTCATAAGTGTTTTCCTGATAGATGGGAATAAGGCGCTTCAGCGTTCTTTTGAAGACGTGTGCTCCCTGGAGTCGCACCGCGACTTGCGGCCCGAGTTTCACGTGAAAAAGCAGCTTGGCGCGATTCGTGTTGGGCTCGTAGTCCACGGATTTCAGGCTGATTTCCTCGGCAAGCCGATTCTGAGCGCCCAGAGTGCTTCGAATGCGGTCGATGGCCGCTTGGATCCGCTCCTGCGTGAACGTGGTGCTGTTTGTCAGCCGCCCCTTCTTGAAATGCGTCCAGAACGAGCTGAGCGACGCTCTCTGCTCGCTCGCTTCTGCTTCCGAAAGCCCCTCGAAATCGATGCTTCCGATTTTTGCGCGACGATTGAGGGTCACCTCGAAAATTGGATTAACCAGCTTGTGTTCATTGTCGATCTCCGTCCGGGACTTCACGGTTGCGGCAAAATATCCGGTTCTAGCGAGGAACGTCTTCATCGCATCGGTAGCGTCGTTCATCTGCCTGTTCAGAAAGGGAGAGCCCTCCGAAAACATCACCACCTGTAGGAGCCGGGTATAAGAAAGCGGCGGCACCGCCCCGGGGAACTGCACCAAACCGAGGTAATAGGCCGGCTCGAGAATAAAAAGTAACCGCAGACCTCCGTTCTCCGGCGAGACTTGCACTTTTACGCTGGAAAATTCTCCCGTGGCCATCATCGCCGCGATGCTCTGCTGGACTTTCATATTGGAGTAGGGCTGTCCGACTTGCTGGAGCAGCAGGGCGCGCAAATAGTCGACGTCGGCTTCAGGGCGGGACGCCAGGTCTATGGCCGTGACCTTTTCGCCTTCGTAATTGATGGCGGCGTTGGTTTGGGCGCGAGCGGCGGATTCTAAGGCCACCATCAACATCAGCAGAACGGCCGTGTTGAGGGCCAGATAGATCCACGGCCAACTTTTTCCTCTCATGAACAGCATAAATATGGGCGGGAGCATGGCATTCCGTTAGCGAATTCCGGCAGCGCTCGGCGGCTTTCTCAATCGCGAGTTATCGCTTTTCCAAAACTGCATTTATTTCCGCCCCAAGCAAGAGAGTGAAGCAGGAGACGAAGATCCAGACCATAAGCACAAAAAAGGCTCCAATTGCTCCGTACGTTTGCGAATAATGGCCAAAGTGCCGAACGTAGAAGTTCACTCCCGATGTTCCTGCCACTAAACTCAGCGTGGCAAATAGCGTGCCTGGTCTCATCCAGCGCCAGGGACGTCGTTTGTTGGGAAGGACGTTGTCGAGAATTGCTACGCCGGTCTGCAGCAGCAGCAAGAGGAAGCACCACCGGAAGACTTCCCAGATGGTGCGAATGGTGGGACCAAAATAGAGTTTTTGGGAAAGATACACGCCCATTCGGTGGCCCAAGGTGAGCAATCCGAAGGAGCCGAAGAAAAATGCAGACGACACGATCAGGATACCGATGGCGACCAGCCTTTTTTTCCAGAAGCCCCGGGTCTCAGGGACGCCATAAACTCGGCTGAGGTTTTCCATGAGGGCAACCAGGCCGGAGGAAGAAGTCCAGACCATGGCGATCAATCCGATCGATAGAAAGGTTCTGTTCCTGTGGGCCAGGTTCAACAGCGTTTGCAATGCCAGGTCGCGCGCGTCGGCAGGGAAGTGTTGAATGATTTCGTGCGTTACATTGGTCCAGAGATTTGAGTAAGGAAGGAATCCCGCCAAAGCTCCCAGCACCGCGAAAAAAGGGAAGAGCGCCAGCGCAAAAAAATAGGCCATTTCCGCAGCCAGATCGATCACGTCGTCCTTCAGAATTTTTGCCCAAATTTCGCGAAGGACTGCAAGAGAGCCGCGCCTGAACTTGCGCGCGGTTACCTGTCCGGCGGGGTAGACCACCTGCGTGGCGTTCGATAGTGACACTTGTACCGTCCCTTAATTCGACTAGGTTACGAGGGATCGCGGTCTACTCGTATCAGGGCATTACCGTACGTAAAGTGTCGGGACTACTTACGATTTGTGCCTTCCGCGAGTGCGTGTGTAAGTTTGTATGGCCAACCGACCCAAGGGCGATCGAATCGGCCGGAAGTTATTGAACGGATGACGTTACTGCGACGTTCACATCGTCAAAACGACGCGGAACTGTGCCTTGCCGCTCATCATGCGCGCGTAACCCTCGGCCGCCTTTTCGAGCGGATAGGTTTCAATCATGGGACGCACACCTGTTAATTCGGCGAAGCGCAGCGTGTCTTCCTCATCCGCTGATGTCCCCGAAGCCCAGCCTTGAATGGCCCGGCTTCCAGTAACGAGTTGTACGGGTGTTACCTCAAGCGGCTCAAATGCCACACCGATCACCATGAGCTTGCCGTTGGGGCCCAGGCCGTCGAATAGCTCGGACATCGCTTTCGAGCTTGGAGCTGTCGCTAGAATTACCTGTGCGCCACCAAGTTTTTGCAAAGCCTCTGCCGCATTCGTGGATTTGCTATCGATGTACACGCTCGCTCCGAGCTTCTTTGCTAGCGGCGCCGTTTCGGATCCGCGCCCGATCGCCGCGACCCGATAACCAAACTTGTTTGCGAATTGAATTCCGAGGTGGCCTAGACCGCCGATACCCTGCACCGCGACAAGGTCGCCGGGCATGGCACCACTGTGCCGCAATGCGTTGTAGGTGGTAATTCCCGCGCAGAGCAGCGGTGCCGCTTCGGCGGCGCCTAAACTCTCCGGGATCGTCACCAGCGCCTCCACCGGAGCCACCATGAATTGCTGGTATCCGCCGTCGTAGCTGATCCCCGGAACTTTCAGGTTTTGGCAATTGCGAAAATCTCCGCGCCGGCACGCAAGACACGTGCCGTCATGGCCGCCGTGCCAGCCGACACCGACGCGCTGCCCCTTGTTCCACTCGGAAACACCGGCACCCAGTTCGTCGATGATGCCCGCGACTTCATGTCCAGGAACGCGGGGATACTCAATTCCCGGCCACTGGCCTTCTTTTGTGAACACGTCACTGTGGCAGACGCCGCAGGCCTGGACTTTGACGCGGACCTCTCCCGCACCCGGCTTAGGAATCTCGCGCTCCACGATCTCGAAATCGGCTCCCGGCTTAGGAACCTGCGCCGCTTTCATCGGTGCTACTGCGAATTGTGTAGTTGCCATGATGCCTCCTGTGAATTCTCGGTTTACTCCTGTGTAAGGCCGATTACAAGCAAGAGTATTTTGGAAAAAACTGTAGGGGCCCTGACGATGGCGACCCACTCCCGAATAGTCGTGCCGGTTCAACCGGTCGATGCAACACCATCTGAGCTAGAAGCTCTTTGCAAAGGTGGTGTTTATGTTGATCAAAGGGAAGCGAAGAGGGCTTTCTGCGGAGCAGAAAGCCGAGTTGTGGAACCGTTGGAAGGCGGGCCAGTCGCTCAATGAGATTGGCCGTGCCCTGGGTAAAGACCACGTAGTCGTTCACTTCGTTTTAGCGCGTCATGGTGGGATCGCTCCGCCCGCTCGTCGCCGTTCGCGGCGAGTGCTTACCCTGGCCGAGCGCGAAGACATCTCCCGTGGAATCGCCAGCGGCTGCGCGATGCGAGTCATCGCACGAGGTTTGCATCGCTCGGCCTCCACCATCAGCCGGGAGATCACCCGCCATGGTGGGCGCACGCAGTATCGTGCCAACGCAGCCGATCAGCAGGCCTGGGAGTCAGCCGTGCGGCCCAAGCCGTGTCGGCTGTCCACGCACAGCGAGCTGCAACAGATGGTTGCGAGTAAACTGATGCAGGATTGGTCGCCGCAACAGGTTTCCGGGTGGCTGAAGATGGAGTACCCGAACGACGAGAGCCTGCGCGTGTCTCACGAAACCATCTATCGGAGTCTGTTCATACAAGCGCGGGGAGCGCTGAAACAGGAACTGGTGCGGCATCTGCGATCCAAGCGGCGGATCCGCCGCTCGCGCCATTCCAGTGTTCACGGGCACTCACGCGGCCAGATTGTCGATGCGATCTCCATTCGCGAACGGCCAGCCGAAGTCGAAGATCGCGCCGTTCCCGGTCACTGGGAAGGCGATCTGTTGCGCGGGGCCGGCAACAGCCACGTGGTCACGCTGGTGGAGCGTCGTTCGCGCTTCTGCATGTTGGTGAAGTCACCGGGCAAGGACTCGTCTACGGTGGTGGCCGTTCTGAGCCAGCACGTGGGCCAACTCCCGGCGGAATTGCGTCGCTCGCTGACCTGGGACCGCGGACTGGAGATGGCCCAACACAAAACCTTCACGATGGCGACGGATATGCAGGTTTACTTCTGCGATCCGCAGAGTCCCTGGCAGCGGGGCTCAAACGAAAACACAAACGGCCTACTGCGGCAATACCTGCCAAAGAACGCCGACCTGTCCAGGTTCTCGCAATCGGAGCTGGACGAGATCGCTCTGCGACTCAATACCCGGCCACGACAAACCTTGGGATTTCGAACTCCGGCGGATAGACTGCAAGCCAGTGTTGCGTCGACCCCTTGAGATCACCCGGGTTATCGGGAACCGGCCTACTACCGGCCGTTGACTCCGTAGTTGAAAGGCGGAGCAATAAGCGTATGATTCCTGCAACGTTCGGGACCCTAATGACACAGTTTCTAAGGCAGAGCCGAAATCGCTGAAACGACGAGCGCGCGATTCGTTTGTGCCCTCTCTTCAGAGGGCTAGCTAAAGGAGGTCCTAATGAAGCGTGGATTCGGATTGGGCATGCTTCTTCTATTATTTTTATGCGGCATCGCACAGGCGCAACAGAATGTGCCGCCGCCTGCGAAAGCTTTTGCGACCGCGCCGGAGATTTCGTATGACTCCGTGCCGAATTTCCTGAAGCTGCCGACGGGTCTATACCTCGGCGAAGGCATCGGCGTGGCCAGCAACTCCAAGGGAGACGTTTTTGTTTACACGCGGAGCGGCGAGGCCTCGCGGCTGTTTGAGTTCGATCCCAAGGGAACGTTTCTACGCGAGATTGGCAAGGGCCTATATGGGTTTCAGATGGCGCACGCTGTGCGCGTCGATCCTCAGGACAATATCTGGGTTGTGGATGAAGGCACCGACATGGTCATCAAGTTCACTCCGGACGGACGCGTGGCCATGACCATGGGCCGACGCATGGAATTCGGTGGAGGCTTGCGACCGACCCCGCCTCCGGGAACTCCGCCGCCACCGACGGATCCGTATCGGTTCGGCAGACCCACCGATGTGGCCTGGGATGCAGCCGGAAATATTTTTATCTCCGACGGATATACGAATTCGAGAGTCGTGAAATATGACAAGAATGGGCGGTTCATCAAGGAGATCGGCACCAAGGGGACCGGCCCCGCCCAATTCAATACTCCCCATTCCATTCAGACCGATTCGAACGGCAACGTTTATGTCGCGGATCGAGGAAACCGGCGCATTCAGGTCTTGAGTAACGATCTTGAACTTAAGTCGATTTACGACAACGTGGGCGCGCCCTGGAGTGTTTGCATCACTCCCGGACCGCATCAATATCTCTACAGTTCGAATTCCAACCCGGACAACAACAATTCGCTCTTCAGCGCCGTGAGCGGCGAAATCTACAAGATGGAACTAAATGGAACCGTGCTCGGTAAATTCGGCAAAGCCGGCAAGCAGATTAAGGAATTCACCACCGTTCACGCCATGGATTGCCGCGGCGAAAACGAGATTCTGACAGCGGAAATCACGGGCTGGCGCGTGCAGAAGCTCGCGTTGCATCCACAGACACAAACGTTGTCCAAGAGATAGGCGCAATGCGAGAACACATTAGCGAAATCGGGAGGATGATATGAAACGCGCGCTCCATATTTTCGGTGTGTTGTCACTCTGCCTCGCTGCGATGCCGCTCTTGGGGCAGTCGGTTCCGGAAATCGCCTACGACTCCGCGCCCAATCTCCTGAAGATGCCCGAAGACATTTATTTGGGAGAAGTGCTGGGCGTGGCGACCAATTCGAAAGGGCACATTTTTGTCTACACGCGCTCGGGTTCGACGAACGTGACCACGGGAACGAACCGCGTGTTTGTGCGTTCTGCGTCGCGGCTTTTTGAATTCGATCAGAACGGAAAGTACATCCGCGAAATCGGGCAGGGGCTTTATGGGTTTGTCCAGGCGCACGCCGTGCGCATCGACTCTCAGGACAACATCTGGGTGGTGGATGAAGGCTCGAACATGGTCATCAAATTTGATCCCGAGGGCCGCGTTGTGATGACCTTGGGCAGAAAACCGGAGGCGATCAACAATCCTGTGCGCCCGCCGAATCCAGAGGCAGGGGGCGGCGGCGCTGGTTTTCCCGGCGACAATTTCACTGGTCCCTCCGACGTGGCTTGGGACTCTGCCGGGGATATCTTCGTAGCCGATGGATCGGTGCCCTCGAGGGTGGCGAAATTCGATAAGAATGGGGTCTTCGTCAAGACTTGGGGCGGCAAGGGATCGGCGCCGGGCCAATTCAGCACACCCCACTCAATCGTTGTGGATGCCAAAGACAACATTTACGTGGCGGACCGCGGCAACAACCGAATTCAAGTATTCGACACGGATGGCAATCTCAAGACTCAGTACACGAACGTCGGTTCGCCGTGGGCCTTGTGCCTTACTTCCGGGCCGCACCAGTATCTCTACTCTTCCGACTCCAACACGAAAGATTTCGGCGACGCCACCATCTACAAGATGGAGCTCGATGGCACTCCTCTAGGGAAGTTCGGGGCAGGCGGCAAACAACTGAAGGAATTCGGCACAGTACACGAAATCGACTGCCGCAAAGACAACGAAATGTACGTCGCCGAAATTACGAATTGGCGCGTGCAGAAGCTCACGCTGCATCCGGCCGGCAAGTCAGAAGTGACGCGGAGCGCAAAGAAGTAGAACGCGGCTCGGGATGCGCCAGCGACATCTTTTTCGTACTGGCTTGCGTGCGAATGCGGGTGATTGCAAATCTTCTTGGTCTGGATAAAACTGGCTCGTCTGGATAGAACTGGGCCATTCGTTTCGAGTTGAAGGAGCCATCGCAGCCATGAGCCAGCGCACCCTGAGCCGCGGAACGATTGCCGTCGCGGGGGTGTGCTTGCAAATGGCCCTGGGCGCGTCCTACGCATGGAGCGTGTTTCGTATTCCGCTTACTAGGCAGTTTGGCTGGAGCATCTCCCAAGTCACTTTTACATTCACGATCTGCTGGTTATTCCTGGGGTCCATGGCGGCTTTCGGCGGGCTGTGCCTCAGGCGCACGAGTCCGAGAATGGTGGCGATGATCGCCGGCCTGCTCTGGGGCGGTGGAGTCTTCCTCGCGAGCTTTTCTTCCCACGGATTGTGGTGGCTTTATCTCACGTATGGCGTCATCGGGGGAACCGGGCTCGGCATGGGCTATATCGTCCCGATTTCCGTTCTCGTGAAGTGGTTCCCTGACCGCCGCGGGCTGATCACGGGGATTGCCGTGGCAGGATTCGGAGCGGGATCCTTGATTTCGGCGCCTGCCGCCGGATGGCTGATGCAACGAACGGGAGTGTTGCAGACGTTCGCATATCTGGGAATCTCGTATGGGATCGTCGCGATCGCCGCGGCCAGCTTCATGCAAAATCCCCCCGAAGGCTGGAAGCCGGAGGGCTGGGCCCCGACTGCGGCGCAATTGTCGCAGCGATGCGACCGCGATTTCACGCTGGGCGAGGCGCTTGGCACCTGGCAATGGTGGGCGCTTTGCTTGCTGATGTCGATCAATACGGCTGCAGGTCTTTCAATCATTACACAGGCCTCTCCTATATTTCAGGAGATGGGAAAGGCTACCGCCGCGGCGGCAGCAGGCCTTGTCGGGATTATTGCCATTGGCAATGGCGCCGGACGTATCTTCTGGGCATGGGTCTCTGATTTGACAACGAGAAAGACTGCCTATTTCATGATGTATCTCGTCGAGGCGATTCTCTTCTGGACCTATCACAGCATCAACTCTCTAGGCGTGCTCGCAGTTGCTACATTCATCATCGTGATGTGCTACGGAGGCGCCTATGGAATCACGCCGGCTTTTGCGGCTGACTATTTCGGTCCCCGGGACGTTGGCTCCATTTTCGGCCTGATGATGTTGCCATGGGCATTTGCAGCCTCTTTCGGACCGCTGTTGTTCGCCTATCTTCGGCAGGTCAACGGGAATTACACGCAGGCCCTCTATCTCGTTGCCGGTTTGATGACCGTCGCGTTAATTCTTCCGCTTCTCGTCGCTCCTCCGCGGGGCCACAAGGCAGAGCAACCACAAACCGCAGATCGAATTGCTGCACAAGCGGTTCCGGAAAAGTCATCTTAATGCGGAGGCAGAGTCCTTTCCCCGTTTGAAAATGCCGTACTCCTTGACACTTGCCGGAAAGGGTTGTCTAATCCATCCGTTACGAAAGATTCGCAGCAGTCCAGAAGTTTATATGATGGTTGCCTTGAAATCGGCCATTCGTTGCGCGTTTAAATCCCATTCTGCGCGGATCACTACCTGAAGTCGGTTCCGGGGCCCTGAATTTCGGGGGATTTACACATGAGCGATGTAACTATTGGGATCGGTGGAGCGGCAGGAGACGGCATTGATAAATCCAGCGAGACCCTGGCGAAGACTGCCGCGCGCTCTGGTCTATACGCTTACGGATTCAATAGCTATCAATCTGTTATCCGCGGCGGGCATATCTGGCTGCGCCTGCGCCTCGCTGAGAACAAGGTCAGCTCGCAGGGCGATCATCTGAACGCCCTCATTGCGCTCAATCAGGACTCCATCGAGCGCCACGCCCCAGAAGTCGAATCCGGCGGCGCCATTCTGTTCAACGCGGATAAGCTCAAGGTTAATATCCCGATCCGCGACAATGTTCTCACCGTTCCTCTCCCTGTAGCACAGTTGCTGAAGCCCTTTGCTCCAGTCGCGCCAGTCATGCAGAACACAGTCGCCGTCGGCGCACTGATTTTCCTTTTTAGCCTCGATTTTGAAACTGCTTCAGGTGTGCTTGCCGACACCTTCAGCCACAAAGGCAAAGCAGTTGTCGACCAGAACGTGGGCATTTTGAAAGCGGGCTTCGAATACGCCAAGGAACACTTTGTCCCGCTCGGCCATCAGTGGAAGTTTTCCGGAAAGCGCCGTCCTTACGTGACCGGCAACGAAGCGTTCTCCATCGGCGCCGTCGCCGCTGGGTGCCGGTTCTACTCTGCATACCCCATGACGCCTGCCTCCGGCATCCTCACCTGGATGGCGGAACATTCCGAGCGCTGCGGCGTGGTCGTCAAGCAGATGGAAGACGAACTTGCTGTTGCCAACGTGGCGATAGGAGCAGGTTACGCCGGCGCACGCGCCATGTGCGCTACCTCCGGAGGAGGCTTCGCGCTTATGACTGAAGCCATCGGCATGGCCGGCATGATTGAAGCGCCTGTGGTTTTCATCGAAGTTCAGCGCGGCGGCCCGTCTACCGGCATTCCAACGAAACAAGAGCAGGCCGATCTCAATCAGGTTTACGGCGCCTCTGCGGGCGATTTCCCCCGCATCATCATCGCTCCAGCGGATACAGCCGATTGTTTCGATTCTTCCGTCGAAGCCTTTAATCTCGCGGAGAAATACCAGTGCCCGGTGATCATCATCTCGGATCTTTTGCTCTCCGAGCATCCCGAGACCGTTGAGCCAGAGCGCTTCAAGGCCGACGTGACTATCGATCGAGGCGCCTTGATCAAAGACGTGGGAAAGAACGGGCAGTACAAGCGCTATCAGTTCACTCCGTCGGGCATTTCGCCCCGCGCGCTTCCCGGCACCGCCAACGGAATGTACATTGCCCCAACCGACGAGCACGACGAAGAAGGCATATTGATCAGCGACGTTTTCTGCAATCCCGCGATTCGCCGCAAGATCGCGGAAAAGCGCATGAAGAAGCTCGCACTCGCGCTCAAGGATCTCCCGGCGCCGCGCCTCGAGGGACCTGCCGATGCGGAAGTCACGCTGATCGGCTGGGGCTCCACCGCCGGCGTGATTCGCGAAGCCGTCGAGCAACTGAACGCCTCGGGAACTCGTGCGAATCAGCTTCACTTCAAGTATCTGCTCCCGTTCCACCAGAAAGAAGCAATCGACATTCTCAAGAAGTGCAAGCGCACTATCTGCGTGGAAATGAACTCCACAGGCCAATTCGCGCGTCATCTGCGCGCCGAGACCAGTCACGCCGTCAGCGACAAGATTTTGAAATACGATGGCGAGCCGCTCGAGCCCGGCGCCATCGCCGCCCAGGTTCGCGCCATTCTCAAGGGCCAGACGCACTCGCTCGACGTCAGCGAGCCTGAAGCTCGCGAAATTGCCTACCATTATGTGCGCGTTCGCTTGGGCGACGAAGTTCGTCCCGGCCGGATCGGCAAAGCCGAGAGTAACGGCTACGGCGAGCCCATTTGGAAGGTGGAGATCGTCAATCGGGAAACGGGCGCGAAAACCGGAGAGCTGCACGTGGGTATGCAGACGGGCTCGACCCATTCCTGGCAGCCGGCCAATTAGGGACAAAAAAGATCAGGGGAGTCAAGGGGGGACCATGGCGACAATTGTAGAGCTTCCAATTGAAAGTTTTGAGGGCATAGTCGATCCCGATTGGTGTCCCGGTTGCGGCGATTTTGCCGTCCTCAAGAGCGTCAAGATGGGCGCCACCAAAGCCGGCGTCTCACCTAAAGACATGGTGATTGTTTCCGGCATCGGTTGTTCCTCAAACCTGCCGGGCTATGTGCACGCTTACGGTGTGCACTCGCTGCATGGACGGGCGATTGCCGTGGCCACAGGCATCAAGCTGGCGAATACTGACTTAAAAGTCGTCATCACCGGCGGTGATGGCGACGGCTACGGAATCGGAATCGCGCACTTCATCCACGCCATGCGGCGCAATCTCGATCTCACTTACGTGGTCATGGACAATCAGATTTACGGACTCACCACTGGTCAGGCCTCGCCCACCACCATGAAAGAACATCGCACGAAATCGACGCCAAACGGAAACGTGGAGTTTCCGATCAATCCCATTGCACTTGCGTTGGTTTCCGGCGCTACGTTTGTCGCCCGCGCGTTTTCAGGTGAACCCAACCACATGGCCGATTTGATCGCCGCGGGCATTCAGCACAAGGGCTTCGCGCTGATTGACGCCTTCAGCCCGTGCGTCACCTATAACAAGGTGAATACCTACCAGTATTTCAAGAAGCGCTGTTACAGGCTGGAGAACGAAAAGGGATACGATTCGGCAAACGTGGCCCAAGCCACGGAGCGTTCGCATGAATGGGGCGACCGCATTCCGATCGGCCTCTTCTATAAGAGCGAGCAACCCACTTACGAATCCAGCGAACCCGTACTCCGCAAGGGCCCTGTCGTTCGGCAGAGCATGAAGATCGACAAGGGCGTGTTTCAAGGGCTCGTCACCGAATTGATGTAGGAAATTGCGGCGATGCGCCGCGATTCTTTCATCCGCAAAAGGCGAATTCAGAAGGAGAAAGGCCGGCGAGAGCCGGCCTTTTGTTTTCCGCAGTGCAGTCCTTTGCCCACGAGAGAAGTACGAAGCCAAAGCAGATGCGAATCGTGTAAATTCCTTAAGGCGTATAGCGCTGTGCTTCCGAAGGAGAGCATTTCATGGATTCAAGGCCGAAGATCGCGGTCGTTACCGGTGCAGGGAGCGGCATTGGCCGGTGCGTAGCGCTTGCACTTGCCCAGAACGGCTATTCCGTCGTTCTGGCCGGCCGGCGCAAGGATGCCCTGGAAGCGACGGCGACCGAGGCGAAGCGCACGAATTCGCCGGCGCTCGCTGTACCCACGGACGTCCGCGATCCCGTCTCCGTGCGTGCGCTTTTCGAGAAGACAAAAGAAGCTTTTGGGCGGCTCGACCTGCTTTTCAACAATGCGGGCATAGGCGATCCGGCAGTGCCCCTCGAAGAGTTAACCTACGAGCACTGGAAGTCTTCCGTTGACACAAACCTCACCGGCGCTTTTCTGTGTACGCAGGAGGCTTTTAAAATCATGAAAGATCAGAAGCCGCGCGGCGGACGCATCATCAATAACGGTTCCATTTCCGCGCATGCCCCTCGCCCGAATTCGGCGCCTTACACCTCAACAAAGCATGGCGTTATGGGCCTGACCAAGGCGACTTCACTCGATGGCCGTAAATACGACATCGCTTGCGGCCAGATTGATATTGGAAATGCGGCGACCGAAATGGCGGTAAGAATGAAGAAAGGCGTTCCGCAAGCGAACGGCACCATCGCGGTCGAGCCGACTATGGATCCCGCCGAAGTTGCGCGTGCGGTCGTGTATATGGCATCTCTGTCTCTCGAGGCAAACGTGCAATTCATGACGGTCATGGCGACGAAAATGCCCTATTTGGGCCGCGGTTAGTGGTTTTTCAAACTATGCTCTTGAGCGCTAGGCCCCAGCGGGACGCACTCACGTAGTAAAGAAGTCTTTGCGTGCATGGGCTTGGTTATCAGGTACAATTTTTGGCTCGCAGGAGTAGGACCTAATGTCCGAATCACTTATTTCGAACTCTGTCGATCAACTTACGCCTAGTCCCGCGCTGCGTTACGACTGGACACGCGAATCCGTTCGTGAGATCTACGATCGTCCGCTGCTTGATCTCATTTTTGCCGCGCAGCAAGTTCACAGAAAATTCCACGATCCCGCCCGCGTTCAGCTCTGTCGTCTGCTTTCGATAAAGACCGGCGGGTGCCCTGAAGATTGCGGCTACTGCCCGCAAAGCGCTCATTACGAAACTGGAGTCCAGAATCAGCCCTTGATGGCCGTCGACGAAGTTTACCGAGCCGCGAAGAAAGCTCGCGACGAAGGCGCCAGCCGCTTCTGCATGGGCGCCGCCTGGCGGGAGGTTCGCGATGGGCGTGAGTTCGACACTGTTTTGGAAATGGTGCGCGCGGTGGCCTCGCTGAAACTCGAGGTGTGCTGCACGTTGGGAATGCTGACTGAGGATCAAGCGCGCCGTTTGGCCGGCGCGGGCCTCACAGCCTATAACCACAATCTCGACACTTCGCCCGAGTTTTACGGCCGCATCATCACAACGCGCCGCTACGAAGACCGGCTCCGCACGATTCAAGCTGTCCGCCGCGCGGGCATTACCGTGTGCTCCGGCGGCATTATCGGCATGGGCGAATCCGATGAAGACAGAATCGGGTTGCTGCAGCAACTGGCGAATCTCGAGCCGCATCCGGAAAGTGTGCCCATCAACATGCTGGTTCGCGTCGACGGTACCCCGCTCGGAGATGCCGAACCGGTGGATGCCCTTATCATGGCCCGCATGATTGCCACGGCGCGCCTGCTCATGCCGGCATCGATGGTACGGCTGAGCGCTGGGCGCAATGCCTTGAGCCGTGAGGCTGTCAGCCTATGTTTTCTTGCCGGCGCGAATTCCATTTTCGTGGGCGAAAAGCTGCTCACCACGCCGAATCCCGAGCGTGACGAAGACGATCGTCTTTTGCGGGATCTTGGCTTGCGCGGATTGAGCCATGGCCAACACGCCAGTTAGAAAATCCGTTAGCGAACTCAGCCGCCGCATCGACGGCGATTTGGCCGCTCTCGCGTCGCAGGGCCAACTGCGAAAGCTCGGCGACATCAAGGGCGTGAATCTTTGCTCCAACGATTACCTCGGGCTCTCCACCGATCCACGGCTTAGGGACGCCGTCGCTTCCGCGCTCGACTCAGGGGTTCCCGTAGCTTCCACCGGTTCCCGCCTGCTCTCCGGCAATGCGCAGATTTGGGAGCACCTCGAATCCGAACTCGCGCAGTTCATGCGGTCGGAAGCGGCTCTCTATTTCAATTCGGGCTATTCCGCGAATGTCGGTGTGCTGAGCGCGCTCATTCAGCCGGGAGACGTCGTTTTCTCGGATGCGGCCAATCACGCCAGCATCATCGACGGACTGCGACTCGCCGGCGGGCGGAAGATAATTTTTCCGCACCTCGATATGGATTCGCTCGAACGAGAGTTGCGACGCAGTGACCCAGGCTCCGCACAAAAATTTATCGTCAGCGAAAGCATTTTCAGTATGGATGGGGACCGCGCATCCATTTCGGATTTGGTAGCGCTTGCGGAACGATATGGAGCCGAGCTCATCGTCGATGAAGCGCACGCCACAGGCGTTGTCGGGCCACGAGGACGAGGAGCGGTGGCGGCATCTGGCCTTGCCGATCGGGTACTCGTTACGATTCATCCTTGTGGCAAAGCGCTGGCCGGTATGGGCTGCTTCGTATGCTGTTCGGAAAAGCTCAAGCAATATCTCATCAATCGAGCGCGAACGTTTATCTTCAGCACCGCATTGCCGCCCTACATGGCGGCACAAATGCGAGCAGCGATTCGCATCGTGGCTTCCGCGGATCGGGAACGAAATGATCTCCTCGCATTGAGCGCATTCCTGCGAAAACAATTGCGTGAAGCCGGTTTTGATATCGGGCGCGGCGACACGCAGATCATCCCCGTTTTCCTCGGAGAGAATGACCGCGCGATTCGCTTTTCGGGGCTCCTGAACGACGCCGGCTTCGGAGTGCGGCCGATACGGCCGCCCAGCGTTCCTGCCGGCACCTCGCGCCTGCGGATTTCCCTCAACGCAAAGCTCACGACTGATCTTCTGGGTCGCTTCAGCGATGTGCTCGTCTCCATTCGTGAAGAAGATCACGCGCCGCTGCATGCTGTGCGCTCGTGAAAGAATCCCTCTTTGTCACCGGCACGGATACGAACGTAGGTAAAACTCTGCTGTCTGCGCTTCTCGTCGCCGCGTTGGATGCGATTTACTGGAAGCCAATCCAAACGGGTGCAACTGAGGGAACCGACCGCCAGACTGTCATCAAGCTCGCCGAAATCCCGGAAGCACAAACCATTCCCGAGTCTTACCGTTTCGATCCGCCGGTATCGCCGCATCTGGCAGCGGAAGCAAGCGGCGTAAAAATCGATCTCGGGCGCATTCGGGTTCCCGCCAAGTTCGACAAACCCGTGATCGCCGAAGGCGCTGGCGGGATCCTCGTTCCCATCAATGACTCCGAGTTGATGCTCGATCTCGCTCGCCATCTGGGATTTCCCATTCTTATTGCCGCGCGAGCGGCATTGGGCACGATTAATCACACTTTGCTCACGGTGCGAGCACTGCGTTGTGCAAAAATGTGCATCAAGGGCGTAGTGATGATCGGCAACCGCAAGAAAGACAACGAGCGTTCCGTCGAGCATTTCGGCGCTGTTCCTGTTGTCGGATGGATACCGTGGCTCGATAAAATCGATCGCGAAACGCTAGTGCGGGTTTTTCATAGCAATTTCGATCCGAAATATTTTTGACATGGCTCCCAAACCGCTCTCCGTCTGGCATCCATTCACGCAGGAAGCGCTCGACCCACAGCCAGTGCCAATCGAGCGTGGAGAAGGCGTTTACCTGTACACGCGCGATGGCCGCAAACTGATCGATGCCATTTCTTCATGGTGGGTCAATATCCACGGCCATGCGCATCCGGTGATTGCCCAAGCGATTGCGGACCAAGCGCGAAAACTCGAGCATGTGATCTTTGCCGGATTTACGCACGATGCCGCTGAGGAACTCGCCTGGCGTCTGCGGCGCGTTCTGCCGCAGCCGCTCGAGCACATCTTTTTTTCCGATGACGGTTCGACCGCTGTGGAAGTGGCGCTAAAAATGGCCCTGCAGTTTTGGCGCAATTGTGGCAAATCGCGCAAGACGCGTTTCGTGGCTTTGGAGCACGCCTACCATGGCGACACCGTGGGAGCCATGTCGGTTGGCGCCGATTCCGATTTCGTCGCCGCGTTTGAGGATCTCCGCTTTCCTGTGTATCGCGTCCCGTCCGCATACTGTTTCCGTTGTCCGGTAGGAAAAGAGCGCGCTACCTGTGACATCGATTGCACCGTTCCTCTCGCGCGCCTGCTCGAAGAGCGGCATGAGGAAATCGCTGCAGTAATTGTCGAGCCACTTTTGCAGGGCGCCGGCGGAATGATCGTCCATCCCGTGGAATTTCTGCAGCGCGTTCGCGAGCTTTGCACGCAATACGACGTTTTGCTCATCGCCGACGAAGTGCTCACCGGTTTCGGCCGCTGCGGAAAGATGTTTGCCTGCGAACTTGCCGGCGTTTTGCCGGATATTATGTGTCTCTCGAAGGGCCTCACTGGCGGGTTTCTGCCACTCGCGGCTACGGTCTGCACGCCGGCTGTACACGATACTTTTCGCTCCACAGATCGCAGCCGCACGTTTTTTCATGGACATTCCTATACGGCGAACCCGCTGGGCTGCGCGGCAGCTATCGCCAGTCTTAGGATTTTTGATTCCGAACCCGTCTTCGAGCGAATTGCCGCTATAGAAAAAACTCACCGCCAGCAAATGCCGGCCCTCGCAAAACACCCTGCCGTGGCCGACGCACGTACGATTGGCACAGTCATGGCGCTGGAACTTAAGGCCGACGATCCCGGCTATTTTTCAGAATTGCGTCCCGCGCTCTACGATTTCTATCTCAACAAAGGCGTGCTGCTGCGGCCGCTGGGCAACGTAGTCTACATACTTCCGCCCTACGTCATCACCACGGACGAATTGCAATACGTCTACGACGTGATTGCCGAGTCGCTTGATCGCGTGCCGCGGATGGCCGCTGCGCGCGTGGGTCAGTGAATGGCGCGCCAGTAGACCGGTAGAGAATGACTGCGCAGCCCCCGAACTCGTCGCCGAAGCCAATATCCAATCCAAAAGCGCCGTCGTCGCTGTTGCAGAATCTCCCTCGCAAGGCGAACGTTCTTATCGTTCGCTTGCGCTCGATTGGCGATGTAGTCCTCACGCTGCCGGCGCTTCAGGCGCTCCACGATTGGCGGCCCGATTTGCGCATTCACATGCTCGTCGAGCCGCTTTCCGCTCCGCTGTTGGAAGGGCATCCGGCAATTACAGAAGTAATAATTCTGCGGAAATTCTGGGAGACGGTCCGCCTATTGCGCCAGCGCGAGTTTTCCATCGCCTTCAACATGCATGGCGGGCCGACCAGTGCTTTTCTCACGCGGCTTTCCGGCGCGCCGGTGCGAGTCTGTTGGGCGCAGCGGCAGTTCTCTTCGTTCTACAACGTGCATGTGCCGATCCATTTTCCGGTCGCCGGACGGATCGAAATGCACACGGCCGAGCACCGCTTGCAGCAGCTTCTGTATGCGGGCTTGCCGGAACAGCCGCTTCCGGCGGCGAAGGTGTACGTCAACGCGAATGCTGCAGAATTAGTACGGCGAAAGCTGGCGGAGCAGGGAATCGGCCCTGACCAGCGGTATGCCGTCATCCGGCCGGGTGCGAGCCAGGCAAACAAGCGCTGGCCGACGGAGCGCTTTGCGGCAATCGCGCAGTGGTTGCGGGAGGCGCATGGCATCGCGACAATCGTGAATCTCGGACCGGGCGATGAGCAAATCGCGGCCGAAGTGAAACAGCGTTTCGCCGGACTCGGCATCATCATCAGCGATCTCGATTTGCGGGGATTGGTTGCGGTGCTCGCGGGGTCATCTTTGTTTATCGGCAACGATACGGGGCCGACGCACATCGCGGCGGCGCTAGGGAAGAAGTCCGTGGTGATCTTCGGGGCAAGCGATTCCAAAGTGTGGTCACCGTGGAAAACAGAATATCGCCTGATCGAGAACCCGTTCCCGTGCAAGCAGTGTCCGCAAGGGAAATGCGAATCGCTTGGCGCTTCGCGGTGTATTTTTGAGATTAGTGTCGAAGAAGTTCGCGAAGCGTGCGAGGAACTGCTGCAGGAAAGCCACGACGCGCAATTGCGGGCAAGCCCTTCAAGCGAATAAAAAGCAGATCCCTCGCTACTCCACGCCAGTGCACGCAAAGGCGGCGTGCACTGAGGACCCCGGCTGCGCTCGGGATGACAACGCTCTACGCATCAAGCTGCTAGCGAACCAGGGTGGGATAGAGCTTGGTGGCGATGGCGGCGAGGATTACAAAAATAAGGCCGATGATGGCGAAATCGACGCCAACGCTGTGCGTGCTTTGGCTCGATCCGATCATCAAGGTGCGCAGCGCATCGACCAGGTACGTCAGCGGATTGAGATAAGCCACCACTTGCAGCCAGTGCGGCATGATGGAAATGGGATAGATGGCATTGCTGGCAAAAAACAGCGGCATGGTCATCAATTGCCCCACGCCCATGAAGCGTTCGCGCGATTTCACCAGGCAGGCGACGATAAAAGATAAAGTCGCAAAGATCGCCGAACCGAGCGCAGCGCCTACAAAAACCCCCGCGATCGATAACGGCGTCCAGCGAATCTGGATGTGCAGCAAAAAGGCGACCACATAAATAATGGTGGCTTGTATGGCGCCGCGAAATCCCGCGGAAACAGCTTTGCCATAGACCAGCGCGGAACGCAGCGCGGGGCTCACCAGCAGCTTATGCACGATCCCCAGATCGCGTTCCCAGATTACGGCGATGCCGTAGAAAATGGCTACAAAGAGCACGCTCTGCGCGAGGATGCCGGGAGTCATGAAGGCAAGATAGCTGACGTTGCCGGTGGGAATGGCGCGCACGCGGCTGAACACATTTCCAAAGACAACAATCCACAGCACCGGCTGAACCGCGCGAGCCAAAACCTCGGTAGGATCGCGGATCAGTTTTTTCAGCTCGATTTCGGCGATGGCCGCCGTCTGCTGGAAGAACGCGTAGACGGGAGACGGCTCAGCCGAGACGGCTAACTGTACGCCGGGTCGCGCGGACGTCACGGTAATTTCCCTCCTCCTGGATGATGCCTCCGCTGAAATGAACGAAGACGTCGTCGAGCGTGGCGCCTGGCCCGACGCTGGCTTTCAGATCCGCGGGCGTTCCGATAGCGGCCACTTTGCCGAGGTGCATGATGGCGATGTGATCGCAAAGCTCGTCGGCTTCGTCCATGGCGTGGGTGGTGATCAAGACGGTCATTTGAAAATTATGGCGCAGCTCGAGCAGCCGTTCCCATACGTTACGGCGCGCCACGGGATCCAAGCCGATGGTGGGTTCATCGAGAAACAGGACGACGGGGCGGTGAAGCATAGCTTGAGCAATTTCCAGGCGCCGGATCATCCCGCCGGAATAGGTCTTCACCAGCTTACGGCCGAAATCAGTCAATGCCATGAATTGCAGGGCGTCTTCAATGCGGCTTTTGCGCTCAGCGCGGGGGATGCCATAGAGCTTGGCGGAAAGGTTCAAGTTCTCCCAGCCGGTGAGCCCTCCATCGGCGGAAAGGGCCTGGGGCACGTAGCCGATGCTTCTGCGGACCTTTGCGGGAGACTTGACGATATCGAAGCCGGCGACCGAGGCGGTGCCTTCCGAGGGTTCCAGCATGGTGGTGAGCATCTTTATGGTGGTGGTTTTGCCGGCGCCATTGGGACCCAATAGGCCAAAGATCGAGCCATAGGGCACGTGCAGGGAGACGTGGTCGGCAGCGATCAGGTCACCATAGCGGCGCGTTAGGGCGAAAGTCTCGATGGCAAAGGCGTCGCCGCCGAGGGGCGTGGCCTCGGCTGAGTTGGTGACGGCAGTGTCAGAAGTCGACATGACGAATTATTGGATGCTCCGACGGAGCGGCGCTATCAGGCTGAGAAAATCCAACGTAACAGAATGCCCCTCCCCCCACCCTTTTTTGTGCAAGTGTTCATTCTAAATGTACTTAGGCTGTGTCGCTTGCGACTGCTCATTGTACGAGATTGGCGGCCGAAATTTGCCCGAGTGTTCATTTTACAGTGCCCAATGCGAAAGCGCGACTCGCTTCGGTTTGGGCGAAGCCGGGAGGGCGTCGCCGGATCGATCGAAGCCAAGCTGAAAAGGGAAGACGACGGGCTGAACGGGAAAGGGAGAGCGAGAATCCGGCCTTTAGTGAAGAACATGCGTGAGTATAGTATATTATTAGTTGGTTAGCAATTGAAAACTATTAGTTAACGATTAGTATTCGAACGAGTTGAGGTGATGACGGGATGTTTCGAATGACCGGGGAGGGGCCAAGCGTTCGACCGAAGATTAGGTGTCACGGCGGGGTGGCCGAGGTCCTAAGAAACACAACGCTACACAGAGGGCACAGAGGCACAGAGAGCACGGAGGAAAAAGGGGCAACGAGGCATCGAGACCACGGGAAAATATGAAGATCAGGCGTCACGGCGAGGTGGCCGAGGTCCTAAGAAAGACAATCCTACACAGAGAGCACAGAGGCACAGAGAGTACGGAGGAATGGGCACAGAGGGGACCGAGGGCACAGAGAGGGCGGAGGAACAAAGGCAGGGCAGCATCGAGAGGACGGAAAATGTACGCGGGGAAAGGCGTTTCCCGCGCCGGTTGCACGCCGCAGCGATGCGCTGGACGGGCCCGGTTCGAACTGGACGGCGGATGGGGATGCGGCGAGAGGGGCACATTCGCTTTAGCGCTTGTTCCGGTGTGGGAGATGGACATACGGAGATTCGCCGCAGTAGCATGGGTAAACCCAGTCCATTCGGTCCTGTCGGGGGAACTCATGCGCAGGGTATGCGTTGCCGTTTTGGTGTGTGCCGTTTTGGGAGGATGTTCAGGATCTCGAGTGCGTGACGCGAGTTCGGCGGAGAAGGCGGCGATCCAAGCTGTGCTGGATGCGCATGCGAAGGCGTGGAACAACGGCGATGCCGCGGCAGCTGTCGCGATGATGACCGAAGATGCCGACTGGGTTTCGGGCGATGGGTCGGTCTATGAAGGACGCGACGCGATCGAGGCTGCTCACCGGGATTGGTTTGCGGGCTCGGCGAAGGGCAGCTGGCACACGCATCCTGGGTTACCGAAAATTCACTTTGTTCGAACGGACGTGGCCATCGTGGACGGGGACAGCAATGAATCCGGGCTGCACGATGAACAGGGCAAAGAGATTCCCGCCAGTGTGACTCGCTACACCGCCGTCATGGTAAAGGAAAGCGGGCGCTGGAAGGTGGCGGCGTTCCGGTCGCTGCCGCAGGTCAAGTCGAAGATCAATTCTGCCGACGTTCGCTGAGTGGCCCGACGTGACAGGGTAGAGCAAGGCATTCGGGATGACGGCGTTTCAGATGGCGACTTCAGCGGCTAAAGCCGCTCGAAGTGCGTGGGGCTTATGTCGCGGCTGTGGATTCGCTACGCTCACCACAAGAAGCCACGACCCACAAGACAACTATCCTAGGTTCCGCGTCCTTTTTTCATTGCGGCGCATTCGCGTCTGAGGCGGGGCATCGTGAGCTACAAAAATCGAACCCACCTGTCGCAAACGGCGCGAAAGGTGGGGCACCCGTACAGGCATAAAGTCCCCAGGGCCGCTCACAAAGACGGTGAGCGCACCCTGGGCTACAAAGGGACCAAAAGCGAACGGCGAAAGCGAAAAGCAAAAAGCAAAAAGCAAAAAGCAAAAAGCAAAAAGCAAAAAGCAGAACCCTCCGCCTTTTGGCGTCCGAGAATCCCATTTCTGCCGAAGCGGACTCCCTCGTGATGACACCAAGGAGAGGCGGCGCGGCGAAGCCGGAGGCGCGGTGTTGAGCCTTACCACTCGCAATTCAGTGATTATCTCAATACCATTCCGTAGCGCTGATAAACTAACAGCGCCCAAGGTATAGTTCGCGGCCGAACCCGAAGCTCGCACAGATCACGGCTGAGCCAGCGAGGCCAGTGAGGCAAAAAAGATGAAATACGTCGAGCGGAGCTTGACCGAAGGGGAACGGATCGTCTACACGACGCGGCGCCATTGGGTTGTGCTTGTTGGTCCGGGGGCGCTCGCCGTGGTTCTTGCCGCGGCCGGAATCGCCATGGTGTTCGAGAAAGATCTCTTCTGGATCGGGGGAGTGATTCTGCTGGCGATCGCAACGGGAATTTTCATCTCGGCTTTAGTGCGGCGGTACGGTTTTGAGTTCGCGGTCACGAATAAGCGTGTGATCTATTGCAAAGGGATCGCATCCATATCGACCGACGAATTGTTCCTCGACAAAATCGAGAGTGTTCTCGTGACACAAGGATTACTCGGGCGCTGGTGGGGTTATGGGAGTGTGAGCGTTCGGGGAACCGGCGGGTCGTGGGAGCCGTTCTCGTATGTCGCCGATCCTCTATTGCTCCGGCGGAGGATCCAGGAGCAGATCGAGCATAGATCTGCTCCCGTTCCGGCGTAGCGGAATCCGTTCGTCGTGAGCGCTAATAATTCGCTATTTGTTCGCCTTATGATAAAGTAGAGATGTTGGAGCAATAGCTGCCGATTTCGACCTTCGCTGTTTGTGTTTGCGCGTGTTTAACTAAGAGGATGAGCGACCACTCAAAAATCGAATGGACTGAAGCCACTTGGAATCCCGTTCGTGGCTGCACGAAGATCAGCCCGGGGTGCCAGCATTGTTACGCTGAAACCTTCGCGGAGCGCTTTCGCGGAGTGCGCGCTCATCCGTATGAGCGAGGTTTCGACCTCAGGTTGGTGCCGGAAAAACTGAATGAGCCTTTGTTTTGGTCACAGCCTAAGATGGTTTTTGTCAACTCGATGAGTGATTTGTTTCACGTCGACGTACCGGACGAATACATCGAGGCGGTAGCCCGTGTTATGAAGGCCGCCTCATGGCACACGTTTCAGGTACTAACGAAAAGGTCGGCGAGATTGCGGGATTTGTTATGCGGTCGTATTCGGTTTGCCTCTGAATTGAGAAATGTGTGGTGGGGCGTGAGCGTGGAAGACCGGAAGTACGGCTTACCCCGCATTGAACACCTGCGAGAGATCGATTGCGAAGTGCGTTTCCTTTCGATTGAGCCATTGCTTGAAGATATTGGCGAGATAAATCTAGCACGGATCGATTGGGTCATTGTTGGTGGCGAAAGCGGCCCCGGCGCTCGAAAAATGGAGTTGCAGTGGGTAAACCGTATTCTCAGACAGTGCCGTCGATCAAGCGTCCCCTTCTTTTTTAAACAATGGGGTGGTGTCCAGAAGAAAAAACTCGGTCGTAGGTTGCACGGCAGAACTTACGATGAGATGCCGGAGCGACCATTATCGCCCATTCCGCCAAAGGCCGACCGTATTGCAAAGGCCGAGAGTCTCAGTGCGTTCACACTTTCCGAGTTAGCTACGGGTTAGTTATTATCCTGTCCTCGTGTCTAAGAAGGACAACCAGCCAACTTTATTTGATCTTCCACCAAGGCCGGAACCAGAGATAAGAATTGACCAAGCGGAGCATCCCGTTTGGACTGAGTGCAAAGCAAAACTCATTGAGCAGTATCTATACCTCTTTGTTTTGGTGACGAAACACGGGACCTACATTGATGGCTTTGCCGGCCCCCAGCGTCCACAGAATCCAGAGATGTGGTCCGCCAAATTGGTTCTTGAAAGCGAGCCACAAAGACTCCGCAATATTTTTCTTTTTGATAAGTCAAAGCGTAAGGTCCGGCTACTGTGTGCGCTCAGGAAGACCCAAGCGTCTGTGCCGGATCGCGTGGTTCGGATTTTTCACGGCGACTTCAACACGAGGATACGACAGTTGTTGCGGCATAACAAAATCAGCCATACGGAGGCCACTTTTTGCCTGCTCGACCAGTGGACGTTTCAGTGTCACTGGAGCACGATTGTTGAGCTTTCGAAATATAAGGGTGAGGGGAAGCCAAAGATTGAACTCTTCTATTTCCTCGCCGTGCGTTGGTTAAGGCGGGCGCTCGCAGCCGTACAAAACCATTCGTTATTGCAACAATGGTGGGGACGCGACGATTGGGCGGTGCTGAGGAACGCAACTACCGATTGGATTAAGGGAGAATTCGTTAAAAGGTTCAAGGACGAACTTGGGTACAGGTCGGTGCTGGCATGGCCGATTTACAAACAAGAAGGCAGCAAGCTCATCGTCTATTTTATGATTCACGCGACGGATCATTCTGAGGCCCCCAAACTTATGGCACGTGCCTACAATAACGCTGTCGTGCCTAGGGGCGAGCAGCTGTTCCTCCCTGGCATGAAGCCAAATCCGTTTGCCTGAATATAAATTCGGAGGCGATGAGCACCGCCCGCCGCATCGCGGGTTATCAGGTCCTCAAGAGTCGGACCGTCCCTGGTTGGGGGTGACGCTGTTCGGCGAAGCGGGGGAAGAGCCGGGTTTGAGTAATTCGAACATGGCTTTCGCGGAGTGGGACAAGGGCTCGCGGCGGCGGTAGAGCAGATACAGGTCGCGGGGCATGCGGAGTTGGCGGACTTTGACCTCGACGAGCAGTCCTTGCTCGATTTCCCAGCGCACACACATGCGCGGCACGATGGCCACTCCGATATCCATTTGCACAAAGCGCTTGATGCTTTCGATGGTGGGCAGCTCGATGTTCATGCGCAGCGTGACGTGATGTTTGGCGAAGAGCTGCATGACGCGCTGGCGAAAAGGCGATTCGACGATGTGGGCGACGAAGTTTTCTTCGCCTAGTTCGGAAAGATCGGCGCGGCCGCGCTTGGCCAAGCGATGTTTGGGCGAAACGACCAAGGCGAGTTCGTCGCGAAAGATTTTGATGGCAGCGAGTTGCGGCTCCTGGGGGAAGAAAGAGGCGACGCCGAGGTCCAGGCGATAGTTCAGCAATTCGGTGGGGATGTCGCGGGAAAACGTACGGCGCACGGCCAAATGCACCTGCGGATAAAGCTGCCGGTAGCGGGCCAGCACGGGCAGCAGCGCGTGGATGGAGCTTTCGTTGACGCCGAGGGAGAGCTCGCCGCGGCCGCCGGAGCGGAGGTCGTCTACGGCGCGACGGATCTCGTCGCGGAGATTCAAGATGCGTTCGGCATAGCCGAGCAGGAGCCGGCCGGCGTCGGTAAGCTGGCCGGAACGGGCTCCGCGGGCGAAGAGGGGTTCGCCGACTTCGTCTTCGAGCTTGCGGATGGTGATGCTGACGGCGGGCTGGGTGCGATAGAGTTTTTGGGCAGCGCGAGAGAAGCTGCGTTCGCGGGCGACGGTGAGGAAGACGTTGAGTTCGGACAGGTCCATGAACGAGATCTAAACCATCGCTTCAGCGGCTAAAGCCGCTCGAAGTGCGCGGGCTTATGTCGCGGCTGTGGATTCGCTGCGCTCACCACAAGAAGCCGCGACCCACAACACAATGAGAAAAATGCTGCCCTGAAGGGCAGCGCTACAAAAACCAAAGGCGACAAGCAGATCCCTTGGGCGCGTCCCGGAAATCGCGAAAAGCCTCAGGTCTCCCGCCGACCAAAAACCTCGACGGTACGACCTGAGCTACAAACCTTGCGGCGGACAATATAAGGTGGGTTTATAATTGGGGCAAGAAGTATAAATTGGACTATTTGACGCTGTCGTCGCAGACTCTGTTAACCGCGAAAAGCGCATCCTGTTGGTAGCCTTTTCGCGGGAGGCTAACGGCGCGACGGCTTGATGGACTTTGTTAGCGCGCGAAAGCGACTTTTTAACGGCGCGACGGCTTGATATCCAAGCCTCGCGCCTGGAAGCCGTAAGTATACGGCGGAGGAAAAGCGATGGAGATGGTGCGAATCTTCGATACGACGCTGAGGGATGGCGAGCAGGCCCCTGGCTTTTCCATGAACACGGCGGAAAAGGTGCGGCTGGCGCGGCGGTTGGAAGCGCTGGGCGTGGATGTGATCGAAGCCGGCTTTCCTATCGCGTCGCAAGGAGATTTCGAGGCAGTGCGGGAAGTGGCGCGGGACGTAAAGCAGAGTACTGTGGCGGGACTGGCGCGGACACGCCGGGAAGATATCGACGCGGTGCTGGCCGCCGTGGATGGCGCGGCACGGCCGCGAGTACATACGTTTCTGGCAACTTCCGATCTGCACCTGAAGCACAAATTACGAATTTCGCGGGCAGAGGCGCTCGAGTCCATCGGAGCGATGGTGGAATATGCGAAGTCGCGCTGCCCGGAAGTGGAATTTTCGGCCGAGGATGCCAGCCGCAGCGATCGCGAATTTCTGGGGCAGGCGTTTACGGTTGCCGCCGATGCCGGCGCGACGATCCTGAATGCTCCGGACACGGTGGGCTACGCGACCCCGGAAGAGTACGGCGGGATGTTCCGTGAGCTGCGCGCAAAGGTGGGTGACCGGCTGGGCGTGATCTGGAGCGCGCATTGCCATAACGATTTGGGGCTCGCTGTGGCGAATTCGCTGGCGGCGGTGGAGGCGGGTGCGCGTCAGGTGGAGTGCACCATCAATGGAATCGGCGAGCGCGCCGGAAACGCGGCGATGGAAGAGATTGCTGTTGCGCTCGCGGTGCGGCCAGATCGCTACAAGACGGGCACGCGGCTGCGGTTGCAGGAGCTCTATGCGACGAGCCGGCTGCTTTCGGAGATTACCGGAGTTTCTGTGCCGCCGAATAAGGCTGTGGTGGGCGCGAATGCCTTCGCACACGAGGCCGGGATTCATCAGGATGGAATCCTGAAGAATCCGCTGACGTATCAAGTGATTTCGCCGGAGGCGGTAGGCGTTCCGGCGCACAAGCTGGTGCTGGGCAAGCATTCCGGCCGCAACGCGCTGCGCGCGCGGCTGGCCGAACTGGGCGTGATCATTACCGAAGACGAGCTTCGCGAATGCTATCGCCAGGTGATGGCGCTGGCGGACGCGAAGAAAGAGATCACGGACGAGGACATCAAGCGCGTTGCGGGGCGCTTAGCGGCTGACGCAAGTGTCTCGGACGTGGCGGTATGAGCCAGCCGAGCTGGAACATCGCCGTTCTTCCAGGCGATGGGATCGGCCCGGAGGTTATCCGCGCTGCGACTTCGATCCTGCAGGATTGCGCCGGCGAATTCGGCTTCCACGTAAATCTGGTTGAGTTTCCGTTTGGCGGCAACGCCATCGACAAGAGCGGCAAGCCGTTGCCCCAGGAGACGCTCGACGGCTGCCTGAAGGCAGACGCCGTGCTGCTGGGTGCTGTCGGCGGGCCGAAGTGGGATTCGCAGCCGCTGGACCGCAGGCCGGAGGCGGGGCTGCTTGGTTTGCGGCAGGCTCTGGGCGTCTACGCGAATGTGCGGCCGATCCAGTTGCGCAAGCCGCTGCGGGCGCTGTGCCCGCTGCGGCTGAATCCCGACACGAAGATCGATATCGAGATCATTCGCGAACTCGTCGGCGACATTTATTTCGGGCTGCATAAGACCGAGGGTGAGGGCGCGAACGAACGCGCCTCGGACCTGGCGAGCTACAGCGTGCCGGAGATCGAGCGCATCACGCGATTTGCGTTCACGCGCGCGCGGATCCGGGCGCGGCGGCTGACTTCGGTCGATAAGGCCAATGTGCTGGCGACTTCGCGGCTGTGGCGCAAGACGGTGACGCGGATGGCGGCGGAAGCGACCGATATTACGGTCGATCATTTGTACGTGGACAATGCGTCCATGCAGATTATTTTGCAGCCAGGGCAATTCGACGTGGTGCTCACGTCGAATCTTTTTGGCGACATCCTTAGCGACGAAGCCGCGGCGCTGGCGGGATCGATCGGCATGATCCCGTCGTGGAGCGCGGGCGACGGCCCGCCGCTTCTCGAACCGATTCACGGCACGGCGCCGCAGCTGGTGGGGAAGGATATGGCGAATCCTTCCGGCGCAATTCTCTGCGTGAGCTTATTGCTGCGCGAGCGGTTCCAGATGCCGGAAGCTGCGGACGCGATCGAGCGCAGCGTGGACGCGGTGCTGGCCGACGGATTGCGCACGGCGGACATCGCCGAGCGCGGTTCGCGGACCATCGGCGGCTCGCAATTCGCGGCGGAAGTGCAAACGCGAATGCGGCAAGCAATCCGGCAGCGCCGGCCCGAGCGGGCGCAGCCGGCGTAGACAGAGCGATTTGTCGGAATGTCTGGGGCGATCAGGTAGCGCACGAACGACAGAAAGGCCCCAGCCTTTGCTGAGAAGCGCAAAGGCTGGGCTACAAAAAGAAAAACCTCCCCGCTGTGAATGTCAGAGCTAAAGCTCTGACCACCCTAGATCGCGATTATCGAGCATTTACGCGGGGGTTTTGGAGCGGCGCCAGGGGGCCAGCAGCCAGAGCCGGGCTAACTGCTCATCGAGTTCGCGAATTCCAAGCAGCTTGCCGACAAGCACCAGAAGCAGAATTCCCGCCGTAGTGACCACGACAAGCATCGACAGCGCGCCCGGTAAAGTATGCCAGGCCAAATGCGGCTCGAGAGCTTGACGCAGCTTGTAACAGACAGCGCCTACCAGGGCCGAGGCGGCGCAAACCTTGAGGAAAAACACGACGAGGGCGCCTTCTTCGCGGTTGTGTGTGCGGCGGGAGAGAAGAAAGAAAATAATGACGGTGTAAGCCGTGATTCCGATCGTGCTGGCCATCGCCAATCCAAGATGCTGGGCGCGGCGCACGAGCAGCCAGTAAACCGGCAAGTTGGCGAAGGTCAGCACAGTGCCGACGACGGCGGGAATCCAGGTGTTGCGCGTGGCGTAAAAGCCGCGCGCGAGAATGTACTGCGCACCCCAGCCAAATAACCCAAGCGTGAAGAAGACGAGCGTGGCGGCCGTCGCGTCGAGGTCGTGCGGACGCATGCGCGTGTGGGAAAAGACGAGATAAACCACGGGCGCGCTCTGAGCGATCATGAGCGCAGTGATGGGCACGAGGGTGGCGATCAGGCCTTTCATGGTGGAGTTCAGCAGGCGATTCAGTTCGTCGAATTTTCCTTCGGAGTAAAGCTGCGCAAGAAAAGGGAACGAGGCCACGCCGACGCCCTGGCCGACTACGCCGAGCGGTACGCGCATAAGCGTTTTGGCATAGCTGAGCCACGTAATTGAGGCGGGCTGAAGGTAAGAGCCGAACCAGCGGATGATCCAGTCATCGGTGAAGGCCAGCGACAGCGCGAGCATGATAGGCACGGAGAGGCGAACGAAAAGGCGAAAACCAGGATGCAGCAGGTCGAGATTGGGCTTGAAGCGAGCACCCGCGTCCATCGCACCGTAGACTTGCAGCAGGAAATTGCCGATGACCGCGCCGGCAAGAACTCCCACGGCAAAGCCGGTCATGCCGATGCGAGAGGCCAGGAACACGCCGCCCAGGATGATCAATACGTTGTAAACGACGGGAGCTAGCGAAGGGATCACGAAACGCCGCTTGGCATATTGCACGGCGCTGAGGATGCTGCCCTGGTAGAAGCAGAATTGGGCCGGAAGCATCAGGCGCGTGAGAAAAATGACGCGCGCCTTTTCCTCTGGCGGGAATCCGGGAGCGATCAATTGAGCGAGTTGAGGCGCGAAGACTTCGCCCGCCAGGACCAAGCCGACGAGGAGAAGGCCCATGAAGGTCATCACTGTGGAGAAAACGTGCCAGCCTTCGTCTTCACGGCCTTCGGCGGCGTACTTGGTGAAGACCGGAATGAACGTAACGCTCAGGGACGCGCCGGCAACGAGATAATTCAGAAAATCAGGAAGCGTGAACGCAGCGTAATACGCGTCGGTCATGGCGTTGGAGCCGACCTGGTGTGCCACGACCCATTCGCGGACGAATCCCAAGACACGGCTGAGCAAAATGCCCGCCATGACGATGGCCGTGGAGGTTAAAACGCGGCGATGGACGCTAGGCTGGCTCACAAAATAATGGTAGAGGTTTTGCGAAGGTTCGACTAGTTAGTTCGCGTATGAACGATGCAGGGCTGTAGCCTCAAAGGCACGCAGGGCGTTTACGGCGGATTCAAGCTGAGGTGGCGGCTTCCAATTCCGGCTCGTGAGACCACGTGGCGAGCAGTGTGATCTTTTGAGTGACCGGCGAGACGTGAATATAGAAAACCTGATCGTCCGACTCAATTTCGAAGAAGTCCGCTCGGCGCGCGTCTGGAGTCGCCGGAGCTCCCGATGCGATTGCTTCGCGCAGGCGCCGGAGAGTTTCCGGTGAGTGTCCTCGGGGGTCTTCTATTTTCGATTCCGCTGTCAGTTCCAATTCGAAGCGCATGAATTCTTTCATCCAGTAAAGGTTCTACAATATAGAACGCTCCAGAAGGCAAAAAGTTACAAGGCTCCTGCGAAGATGTTGCTTATTTGGTTAAGGGAGAGCATTACTGCCAGTCGCAGTGCAAAAAATGCCGAAAATATGGCAAATTTTGCGTTGCGGGTTATTTGAACTAGCACTTGCGGCAGCGGGTGGAACTTGAGATATTTCTGTGACTACAACTGGACCAAACCTTGAAGAAAACCAAAAAGCGCACCGCATTAGGCAAGGACAGGCGTCGAAAGCATCGTCATTGGCAGGTGACCGTCTACTACGCGGATGGACAGAGATTTGCGCGGGTCTATACGGACCGGGCCAAGGCCTCGAGCTTTGCCCGGCGGCAAAAGAGATCTCCGGTGGTGAAGTCAACGCGCGTGGTGCAGGTAGGCTGATTTCGTTTTGATGCGACAGACCGCTGACGATTTAGCCGCGCCGCCTTGTGGCATTTGGGACAGCGTGTTAAATTTTTCATCCAAACGCGGCCGTAGTATAGGGGTAGTACGGCAGCTTGCCAAGCTGCAGGCGGGGGTTCGAGTCCCCTCGGCCGCTCCAGTCTTCTTCCTAATTCCTTGTTAGGCTTGGCCCTTTAAGTTCCCACTTGTCCTCACGCATGGAGACGATTCGCATCGCTGTCGGCAGCAAGCGCTCGCCGAAGCTTGAGGCTGTGCGCGAGGCGCTCGTGGCTTTAGGCCCTTTGCTGCGTCCGAAATCGAACTTCGAGGTGACGGGATTCGAAGTAGAGACCGGCGTGAGCCACACTCCTCGCAGTTGCGCGGAGTTGATGGCTGGAGCGCGCGGCCGCTGCGAAGCTTTGAGGAGCGTTGACGAGCATATAGCGGCGTATTTCGTTGGGCTGGAAGGCGGACTGGACGTGATCTCAGAGGATGGGAACGAGACAGGGCGGCGCCTGGTTTTTCTCGAAAGCTGGGCATACGTTTCCGACGCCAGTGGACGAGGCTTTTACGGACGCTCGGGCGCGATTCTGCTGCCGGAGGCGCTCGCCATTGAAGTATTGGATCGAGGCACTGAGCTTTCCCACGCGATCGAGGCCTATACGGGAATACAGGGCGTGCGCGATTCGCAGGGCGCGTGGGGCATTTTGACGAAGAATCTGATCGATCGGCAGGAGTCATTCCGCATTGCCGTGATCAGCGCGTTTGCTCCCCTCTTCAACGCCGCGCTTTATCAGAGGCCGTAGCTTCGGAGGACGTCGAGGAGCTAGCCAGTTTCCGAGACCTGGACGTATTCGCCGAGGCATTGTAATTGTCGAAACCTAAGCGATTTTCAATGAACCGCGCTTCCTCTGTCACTGCTATCACGGTGCTATGCTTTTTCGCCGAATGCCCACTTGGCCGTTTGGCAGGTCAGTGCTCCATCATGCGGGCCGGTTGACTGCCCGCTACGCGCGAGATCAACTCTCCCTCTCCTCTGTTTCCCTTATCGGCGGCTTTGTCTTTGACGCTGTCACACTGAAGCGCATTGACATGTTCTGGGAAAATTTCTGGGTCGTGGTTCATCTTGTGGTCGTCGCGCTCTGCATTCTTTGGATCGGTCGTGAGCAGAATTTCGCTCCCGCACGAGAAGCTTGGGCCGCGAAGATCCACACCTGGCTCATCAATATCCTGCAATTTTTCTTCGGCGGCCTGTTGAGCACTTTCATGGTTTTTTACTTCCGTAGTGGCACCTTTTGGGTAAGCTGGCCTTTTTATCTTCTGCTTACGACAGCTTTCATCGCCAACGAAAAGCTCAAAAGCCAATACGCGCGGCGTGAGTTTCAGCTCAGCCTCTTTTTTCTTTCGCTGTTTTGTTTCATGATTTTCATCTTGCCCGTGCTGCTCCGCGCAATGGGACGCCTGGTCTTTCTGCTCAGCGGAGCCTTGAGTCTGGTGTTGTGGTGGCTTTTCGTCCGCTTCCTGCGAACGCGCGCAAAGCAGAGCTTCTCTCCTCACCCTGAGACGGTAGTCGCGTCTAGTGCCGCCATCTTCATCATCATTAATGTTCTTTATTTCATGAATGTAATTCCTCCGCTTCCTCTCTCGCTCCAGGACGCCAGCGTGCACTATTCCGTCACGCGAACTGAGGACGGAGCCTACCTGATGCAATCCGAAAGGCAAGGTTGGCTGGGTTTCTTCCGGCTTGTCCCTCGATTTCATCTAGCCCCCGGGGTTCCGATCTACTTCTACAGTGCTGTCTTCTCTCCCACATCTCTGAATACAGAGATCATTCATGAATGGCAGACGTACGACAGCAGGCGCGGTTGGATCACTGCCGACCGCATCGAGCTTTCGGTTCGCGGCGGGCGCGATGGCGGTTATCGGACCTATTCGGTGAAAACTGGCATCAAACCCGGCGCGTGGCGCGTTAACGTAGAAACTCCCACCGGAGCCATTCTGGGCCGCTACCGCTTCAATGTTTTGTCCCAATCCGGCGCGCCGCCCAGACTCGAAACCGAACTCAAGGACTGAACACACTAATAGCCGCAGGTCACTTCTTTTTCGTTTCCTAGGCGTTCACTTCATTGATCCGGGCGCGGATTTCGGCGGCGAGAGCGCGGTGCTCGCGGCAGCCAATTACGTCGAGAGGGGGAGGCTCGACCTTTTCGATTTCGCACAGGCGGAGACGAAGCCCTTCGACGCGGGCGCGGCTTTGCGCTGTCAGACGGTCGTCGATTTTGGCCTGGTGTTCGATGCCAGAAAGCGCCTCGGCGACGGCTTCCAGCGCCGGGGCGACGATGGCCCAGTCGTGACAAAGCATTGCGATGTCGGTGCCGGCCTGCAGGATTTTGACGACGCTTTCGCCGATTTTGTAATGCCGGGCGATTGCGCCCATGCCGAGATCGTCCGCCAGAATGATTCCATCAAAAGCTAATTGTTTTCGCAGAATCGATTGCAGCAACTCGCACGATAACGAGGCAGGAGAAGCTGAATCGATGCGAGGAATGAAAATGTGCGCGGTCATGATTGTTTGCACGCCTGCTTTGATAGCAGAGGAAAAGGGAACAAGTTCCTGAGCCATCAGCCGCTCGCGCGTGCCGTCGAAGCGCGGCAGGTCAAGATGGGGGTCGACTGCGGCATCGCCGTGCCCGGGAAAATGCTTGGCGCATGCGAACACTCCCTCGGCCTGCAAGCCCCGCAGAAACGCACAGCCCATTTGCGCTACGTGATGAGGCTCGCTGCCGAAACTGCGGCCCGAAGTGACGGGACTATTCGGATTCGTTGCGAGATCGAGCATGGGAGCAAAGTTCAGGTTCACACCGGCGGCGCGCAGTTCACGAGCCATGGCGCGCGCGAGGTTTTCGACGAGGCCGGCATCGGCCAAGCGGCCGAGTTCAGCCGGGGAGGGCCAGGGAGTGAAGGGCTCGCCGAGAGAGAATTTCGTGCCACCTTCCTGATCGATGCCGATCAGGACCGGACGTGCGGCAGCCTGCCGAATCGCACGCGTCAAGCGGCTGAGCTCAGCAACGTCGCGGAAGTTGCGTGGATAGATGGCGACGCCGGCCAAGCCGCCTGCTAACAGCTGTGTCAGTTCTTCGGAAAGCTCGCGGCCAGGAAAGCCGAGCATAAATCGCTCGAGCACCTCTTGCGATTTTGGCCGCGTCGATGGCAATTGTTCGATTCCCGTGTCCCCGCCGATGCTATGATCCGCGATTCGCGACCGAAACGCTCGCGTGATCTGGATCAGGTTTTACATTTTGCGAAACGTTTTCGAGAGCCGAGGAAAGCAAGTCCTTCGCACAGTTATGATTCAGCCCGCAAAAGCAGATTGCGCCGATGGCCCGCGTCGGGGCCGTGAAGAGAACAGGTGAGCAAAATTGCGAATTGAAGCGCGTGCGCCTACGCGGATCGACCTAGCCGGAGGCACGCTAGACATCTGGCCGCTTTACCTTTTCCATCCGGGCGCGCTGACGGTGAATTGTGCGATCACGCGCTACGCATCTTGTGTGATCGAGACGCAGCCGGGGCGGCGCGGCGCCCGAGGCTCGATCCGCCTTGTCTCGCGGGATACAAAGCGCGAAGAAAGCTTTCCTTCGCTGGCGGCGCTGGAACGCGCGCGAAGTTATCGGCTGCCCTTACTGGCCCATCTGGTGCGTTTTTTTCGGCCGCGCACGGGTTTGACGCTGACCACCGATTCGCAGGCGCCCGCCGGGGCGGGGATCGGCGGTTCAAGCGCGATGGCTGTGGCCATCTGCGCGGCACTCGATCGGCTGACGGGTGCGGGTTTGCGCCTAGAAGATTGGATCCACATCAGCCGCGACGCGGAAGCTATCGTGATTCGCGTCCCCACGGGCACGCAAGATCATTATCCGCCGGCGTTTGGGGGCGCCAGCGCGATTCATCTGGAGCCAGGCGGGGAGCGGCGCGAGGAAGTCGGGTGCGACTTGGATGAACTCGAGCGGCGGCTCGTCCTCTGTTACACGGGTAAGCCAAGGCAGCACGGGATAAACAATTGGGAAGTTTTCGCGCGACACATTCGAGGCGACAAGCGAGTCTTTCGCAATCTGGCGCGCATCGCCGACGTGGCGCGGCGACTTTTAACGGCACTCAATCGAAACGACTGGAAGGAAACCGGCCAGCTCATTCGTGAGGAATGGGAGTTCCGACGTCGCAATTTGCCGACCATTTCGACGCCGGTGGTTGATCGGGTGATTGCCGCTGCTCGACGGCACGGTGCGCTGGCCGGCAAAGTTTGCGGCGCCGGAGGGGGCGGCTGCGTGGCTTTGCTCATCGATCCCGGCGCTCGGGCGCGAGTGGAGGCGGCGGTTAGGGCGAATGGCGGCGAGCTCCTGCCGCATGGAATCGATCGTGAGGGAGTGCGAATCAGGGTGGGGACGAAGAGACGATTCGCGCAGCCATAAAAGGGGGGAGTTTCGAAACCCTGCCTGTGGGGTACTCCTGGGGAGTTTTCTTAGCATCTAATTGGGCGTAGAATGACCGTACGGACTACTAAACCTATGTCGGCTATCTTTCGTTTTAGCCCAATTCGTTTTGGCCCAATTGCTCTCGCTAGCGCCCTTCTTCTGAGTTCCGGGGCCCATGCGGCTCCACAGCAGCCTGCCGGGACTCAGGCACAGACGCAGCCTTCCGATAAGCAGGGTGATAGGCAGGAGGACCAAGCCGGCCCTCCGAGCTTGCGGCACAAAGATGACCCGCAGCCCGCGCCCGGGAATGCAGCTCCGAATCCCTCGAAGGGCCCAGGACAGCCCGGTTCGGGTGCACCGGCTGAGACCAATCAGCCGGTAACTCCGCCTCCGGACAACGCGCCGGCTCTTACGGAGCAATCGAAACTGCAACTCCTGCGCTACGTCGACGGCGAATATGCAAAAGTGCTGGCGCCACTACCCGGCGGCAAGGATGGCTACCACCTCAAAGCGGGGGCGCCGCTGGATCAGGATTCGTTGCGGAAAGCGCTTCTGTCGGGAGGCGCCGCCTTGAATGCCGGCGATTCGGTGCAGATCACGAGAGTCGAATTCCACGACCGGGAAATCCAGCTGGATATAAACAACGGGCCGAAAGGGAAGACATCCTGGCGTGACCGCGTGCACCTCCAGGTGGGCGCGGGCATGCCTGTCTCGACGAGCACGACAACGACGCCCGAGAATGGTCCGGTGGTTCCGCAGAAATTGGGAGCAACGATCTTTCTCGATTTTGACCGCCCTGTGCCAGAGATGAGCGGGGAACAGTTGAAGGCGTATCTTGGCCGCGTGCTCGATTTCTCGAAGAGGTCGGCGGCTGTGCAATATGTGGATTCGCTTCCGCCCCAAATGCGTGACGCAATCGCGGCCAAGCGCGCTGAAGTAGGCATGGACCACGACATGGTGACTGCGGCTATGGGCCGGCCGGAACGCAAGGTCCGCGAGCGCGATACGGACGGAAACGATCTTGAGGACTGGATTTACGGTAAGCCGCCAGCCAAGACGACGTTCGTAACCTTTCAGGGCGATAAAGTCGTAAGGGTTACCCAATATCCGTAAGGGTTTGCAAGAGCATTCTGCGCGTTTGACATGGGAGCGCACCCACCGTAGCATCTCTGTTTTGTTTTTCTGAAGAAAAATAAGCAATCTGAAGGCGTCGTTTTCATGACGTAGCCCCAGACTGCCAACGGGAATGAGTCTGCTAATCTGCTTCGCGGAGGAAGAATGTCCATCAAGGTAGGCATCAACGGATTCGGGCGAATCGGCCGAAACATCATGCGGGCGGCGCTTGGGGATTCGGCAATCGAGTTCGTGGCAGTGAACGACATTACGGATTCGAAAACTCTGGCGCACCTGCTGAAGTACGATTCGATACTCGGTAATCTGCCGAATACCGTGAAGCACACCGAGGACAGCATATCGGTGGACGGAAAGAGCTTTCGCGTATTCAAAGCCAAGGATCCGGCGCAGATCGACTGGGCGTCTGTTGGCGCGCAGTTGGTCGTGGAGTCGACGGGGCTCTTTACTTCCGGACCGGACGCGCGTAAGCACATCAAAGGGCCGGTGAAGAAGGTGATCATCTCCGCGCCGGCAACCGATCCCGACCATACGCTGGTGCTGGGCGTCAACGAGAAGACCTACGACTCCGCCAAGCACAACGTCGTCTCCAATGCTTCCTGCACCACGAATTGCCTCGCGCCGGTCGCAAAGATTCTGCAGGACAATTTCGGTATCGTGCACGGTACGATGACGACGATTCATTCCTATACGAACGATCAGAAGTTGCTGGATCTGCCCCACAAAGATTTGCGGCGCGCGAGGGCGGCAGCAATTTCCATGATTCCGACGTCCACGGGAGCGGCGAAGGCCCTGCACCTGGTGATTCCCGAGCTTAAGGGCAAGTTAGACGGCTATGCGATGCGCGTTCCCACGCCCAACGTGAGCGTGGTCGATCTAACTGTGACCACCGAGAAGGCCGCCACAGTCGAGTCCGTCAATGCGGCGTTGCGGCGCGCCGCGGAAGGACCCATGAAATCGATCCTGCAATACGAGGAAGAGCAGCTCGTTTCGGTGGATTTCAGGGGCAACCCGCACTCCTCGATCGTGGACGCGGAGTATACCCGCGTGGTTGCGGGGAACTGCGTGAAGGTTCTGGCGTGGTACGACAACGAGTGGGGCTATTCATGCCGCTGCCGCGATCTGATCAAGTTCATGGCTGCCAAGATGTAAATTACCCCGCAGAAAATCCGCGGCGCCCATCGGTCATGGAAAAGCTTTCGATTCGCGATCTCGAGCTTGCGGGGAAACGCGTCTTTGTGCGCGTGGATTTTAATGTGCCGCTCGAAAATGGGCAGGTTACAGACGACACGCGAATCCGCGAGACTCTGCCTACGCTGAAATTCGCACGCGAACGCGGAGCGCGGCTGGTGTTGGCTTCGCATCTTGGCCGGCCGAAAGGCAAACCGGATCCGAAGTACAGCTTGCGGCCGGTGTCGACCCGGCTTTCGGATTTGCTCGGTGCTGCTGTGGAATTCGCGTCCGACTGCGTGGGCGCCGAGGCGGAATCCATGAGCCGCGCGCTGGGTAATGGGGGTGTGCTGCTTTTGGAGAACGTCCGCTACCACCGCGAAGAAGAGGCCAACGACGAGGCGTTCTCGAAGCAACTGGCCGCCCTATGCGACGGGTTATTCGTTTGTGACGCATTTGGCTCGGCGCACCGCGCGCACGCTTCGGTAGTAGGGATCACACGATTCGTGCGTCAATCCGCCGCAGGCTTACTGATGGAGCGCGAACTGACCTATCTCGGAAAGGCGCTCTCCGCGCCGGAGCGGCCGTTTGTCACCATACTGGGCGGTGCAAAAGTCTCCGACAAAATTGAAGTCGTGGAGAACCTGATGAAGATCGCTGACGCGATGCTCATCGGCGGAGGAATGGCGTACACGTTTTTCAAAGCGCAGGGGATTGCGGTGGGCAAGTCCATCGTGGAAGCCGATAAAATCGAGCTGGCGTCGCGTGTTCT
The DNA here is from genome assembly GCA_963803735.1 of uncultured Acidobacteriota bacterium. GTDB lineage: Bacteria > Acidobacteriota > Terriglobia > Acidiferrales > UBA7541 > Palsa-189. Next base: position 234,357 of record CAWDNV010000001.1, read on the forward strand.
TTCTGAGGCGCGTGCGCGAAATTTTCGGCTGCTGCTGCCTTCCGATCACGTGGTAGGCGCGGAATTCAAAGCAGACACGCAGAAGCGCACCGTTGCGGTCACTGAGACGCCACATGACTGGATGGGTCTCGATATTGGGCCCGAAACCGTGAAGCGCTACTCCGCCGAAATCGCGGGCGCAAAGACGATCGTCTGGAACGGGCCGATGGGCGTATTTGAGATGCCCGCGTTTGCGCAGGGCACCATTGAGATCGCCAAAGCCGTTGCGGCCGCTACTTCGCGTGGTGCGACGTCGATCATCGGCGGAGGGGATTCCGTGGCCGCGGTGCAGCAAGCAGGGCTGGCCGATAAGGTTTCGCACATTTCCACGGGCGGCGGCGCTTCGCTGGAATTTCTCGCCGGCAAAAAACTGCCGGGCGTAGAAGCGCTGACGGATAAGGCTTCCTAAATGGCCGCCGCTTCTCCCACTCGCAAGCCGGTGATTGCCGGAAACTGGAAGATGTACAAGACGCAGCAGGAGGCACGCGATTTTTTTGCCGCGTTCAAGCCCCTGGTTTCCGCAGCCGCTCATTGCGAGATCGTGGTGGCGCCGCCGTTCACGTCAATTACGGCTTGTGTCGACGCGACCAATGGTTCGGCGATCGGAATCGCGGCGCAAAACGTTTACTGGGCGAATGAGGGTGCATTCACCGGCGAAGTATCGCCGCGAATGCTCGTCGAGGCGGGCTGCCGCGGAGTGATCATCGCGCATTCCGAGCGCCGGCAGTTCTTTGGTGAGACCGACGAAAGCGCCAACCGCAAGGTGAAGGTTGCACTCGCAGCGGGATTGACGCCCATCCTCTGCGTCGGCGAGATGCTTGCCGATCGCGAGGCCGGCAATACGCAAAAAGTGCTCGAGAAGCAATTTCGTGGCTCGCTCGCCGCGTTGACCACCGCTGAGTTCTCACGTATTATCATTGCTTACGAGCCGGTTTGGGCGATTGGCACCGGCCGAACGGCCACGCCCGAAATCGCCGCCGAGGCTCACAAGTTTCTGCGCGACTTAGCGGCGGGCTCCTTCACTGCGGAATATGCGGCTTCTCTGCGAATCCTCTACGGCGGCAGTGTCAAACCCGAAAATATAAAGGGGTTGATGGCGCAGGCGGATATTGATGGGGCACTGGTTGGTGGCGCAAGTCTCGATGCGCGGCAGTTTGCAGCAATCGTGAATTACTAAGCTTTAGCTAGACGGAGTGGTGGATGCCAAAAGAAGTAAAGTGGGCGATTTCGTTTTTGGCCGGAGCCGCGTTGCTCTGGTTTGGCTGGCGGTTTTATATTGCGCTCGTGATTCTGCACGTTATCGTGTGCCTGGTGCTCATGAGCGTGATCCTGTTGCAAAGCGGACAAGCCGCAGACATCGCCGGAGCGTTTGGCGGTTCAGGCAGCCAGACGGCATTTGGACCGCGCGGCGCGGCGACGTTTCTCTCGCGCGCCACGACGTGGTGCGCCGTGATGTTTATGTTCACCTCGATGGCGCTGGCTGTGCACGTGAGCACGACCGGCGGAGGAGCCGGCCGATCCATCCTCGAACAGTTTTCCAAACCGGCGCCTAAATCCGCAGCTCCTGCGCCGATACCTCCGTCGCAGGTACCTCCGGCACAGCAGCCGCCGGCTCAACCTGCAGCGCCGCCTCCGGCAGCGCCTGCGCCCGGACCTGCTAAATAGCACTACAGCCTAAGTAGTTCACTCGTGCGATCAGAGGGCGTCGTCTTTCGTTTCGCGGGTCGCGAGCAAGGCAATCAGAGTCAAGACCGCTGCCGCCGACAGGTAGTAACCGACATACTGCAGCCCGTAGGTCTTGGCGAGCCACGTGGCGATGTACGGCGCCAACGAAGCGCCAAAAATTCCGGCAAAATTGAACGTTAAAGAGCTGCCCGTGTAACGCACTGACGTGGGGAAAAGCTCGGAAAGTACCGTGCCGAGCGGCCCGTACGTCAGGCCCATTAAAGACAGGCCCACTGCCATCGTCATCACCGCCCCGAACGTCCCCGCAAGGAATATCGGCGCCATCAACAGACCGAAGACGCCAATCGCCGAAGTCACCCAGAGGAGTGTGCGACGACGTCCACGTTCGGCCAGGACCGCGCTGAGCGGAATGGTGAGCGCGAACAATACGATTCCGAACAGCTGCATCACGAGGAACTTCTCGCGGCTATACCCGAGCGCGGTAGTGCCCCAGGAGAGCGCAAAAACCGTCATCAGGTAAAAGAGCACGAACGTCGCAAGCGACACCAGCGTACCGATCACCAGCGCGCCCGGGTGGTCACGGAAGACCACCAGCATCGGTACCCTCACTCGCGCTCGCCGACTTAGAGCGTCCTGGAATACGGGCGTTTCGGTAATCGTCAGCCGCACGTAGAGACCGACCAGCACAAGCGCAGCGCTGGCCAGAAACGGAATGCGCCAGCCGAAGCTGAAGAACTGCTCATCGCTGAGCCACCTGGAAAGCGCGAGGAATACAGTCCCAGAGAAGAGGAACCCTGCCGGCGCGCCAAGCTGCGGAAACATGCCGTACCAAGCGCGCTTTCCGGGCGGCGCATTCTCGACCGCGAGCAACACTGCGCCTCCCCATTCGCCACCTAGACCCAATCCCTGACCGAAGCGACAGAGCGCGAGGAGCAGTGGCGCGGCCACGCCGATGCTGCTGTAGGTTGGCAGGACGCCAATCGCAACGGTGGAGATCCCCATCGTGAGTAGCGCCGCAACTAATGTCGTCTTACGGCCAACGCGATCGCCGAAGTGACCGAAAAGCGCCGAGCCGACCGGTCTTGCAAGGAAGGCTATTCCAAAGGTTGCCAGCGAGGCGAGCGTGGCGGAGGCTGAGTCAAAAGCAGGGAAGAACAATCGCGGGAAGACAAGTACTGCTGCGGTTGCATAGATGTAGAAGTCGAAGAACTCGATCGTCGTACCGATTACGCTGGCAAACAGCACCTGGCCCGGATTGTTAACGGCCACACGTGCCTTAGCGTAGTTTTCGCTGATCGCAACGCCGAAGTCGGGCTCACTCACGGGCGACAGCTTAACTCATGAATCGACGTGATAGGCATTCCCGCAAGGTTGTGGGCGTAAAGGATGGAAACAAATGGTGCGGTCGAGTGGATTCGAACCACCACGGTATTGCTACCGCCAGCCCCTCAAGCTGGTGCGTCTGCCAGTTCCGCCACGACCGCGTTTCGATTTGGTGAAGTTATTATAGATGGGCCAAAGAATTCCGCGCAACTCTTTGGCCGAGTCTTCGAACATCCGAAGGAAAGTCAGGAAGCAGCGTTTCCACTTTTACTTCGAGAGGAATGGCCCCAATTGTGCGAGCTTAGCGAGATCCCACTTTTGTGAGGACGCGGCGAACGGCGTCTGTAACCAGACCGTAAGCTAAATGGCTCACAAGTTCCGTGCCTTCCTGCGCCGGAGCGTTCTCGAGAGGACTGGGTGCAAGATCGAGGGCCGGCACAGCGAGCCCGTGTGCTCCTGCGTAAACTGCCATACCGAAGAGCGCGCCGGAGCCGGCGGTCACGGGTGAGAATCTCTCGGCGAGCAGACCATAAAGCGCGCCCATGCCGGCTCCGAATGCGAAATGCACGATTTGTCCGCCTTTAGGTTTCGCCGACCGACTGAGTTTTCGGCCAGTGAACTTTTTCACCACGGTATTCGCGACTTTTTCCGTGGCGTCTTCGCCGCGGGGCGGCTTTTGCTTGGTCAGCTTGACGGCAGCTGTATGCAATGGCCCCATCAGAGCCGCCCCAGCCAGGCCTCCCAAAGCGCCGGCGATAAACCCTTTGAGCTTTGCCATAATTTTTTGCCTCTGAGTACAGCACACTTGGTGGCGGTGGCTTAGAGGCTTGCCGCTCGTTCCCAAGTGGTGCAGTAAGTGGCGGCCAAGGGCGGCTTCCGAGTCGGTCAAACTGCAAAGGCCCGCAGGGGCCGCCGTGTGCAGTCACTCCCAATCGGGACATGGCCGCCTCTACTTTTTTGATGAATGCTTAACGCCATCGGGCGCGGAAATCAAATTTGGGTCGGATGATCGCAGACAAAGGAAAGCGGAGGAGCAACGATTTTGTAGTGTGCTGTTGCGGATCTTCTCGCGCAGCGGCGTGATCGGCTTCTAACTGGTTGCGGAAGATGCTTTCAAATCGGCTTCGTTGGGACGGCGATCGGCCGCCAACGGCAGCACGACCTTCACGCGCGTACCGCTTTGGTCAGGTCGAATCTCCAACGTGCCGGAGAGGTCCTTCACTCTTTCGCGCATGCCCGTTATGCCAATGCCGGGTCGAAATTCGCCTGAAGCGCCGTCGCCATTGCTAACGCCTTTGCCTTGATCCTGCACATTCAACCAGACCTGTTGTGAATCCGCGCCAATGCGGACGCTCGCTGTCTTGCTCCCGGAATGACGGTGGATGTTCGTCAGAGCTTCCTGCAGGATTCGGAACAGAACGAGCTCAACGTCGTTGCCCAAACGATCAAGATGTTCCGGAATGTCCATTTCCACTTGAATGCCGCTTCGAGCGGCGAAGCCCTGCACATACCATTGAGCTGCTGAGGCAAGCCCCAGCTCTTCCAGCAGAGGCGGATGCAGAAGATGAGAAATGGTTCGAATCTCAGCCGCGCAGCCCTTGGCCATTTCGCCGGCTTCTGTAAGCTTGTTCATGGTCTTCTCTTGTTCTTTTCGGGCCACCTCCAGCGCAATGCTGACGGCGCCCAGATATTGGCCGGCGCTGTCGTGCAATTCACGAGCGATCCGGCGCCGCTCGTCATCCTGAGAACGTATCAATCTCGCGGAGAGCTGGCGTAGCTGTTGGTTGCTCTGCTGCAGCTCGGCGGTTCGCTCCTGCACTTGTTTTTCGAGTTCGCTGTAAGCCAATTCGCGGGCGATCCTGCGCTGTTCTTCCGCCTTCTGCAGTTCCTGCTCGGCTTTTTTCCGTTCGGTGATATCGCGATTGACCTCCAGCCATATCGCGGGCCGGCGTCGAGTCTCCCGCTGCAAAGTCGAGTGGCTCGCAATGTAGAGTTGGACGCCGTCACGCCGCGTGTGTCTTACTTCGCCCTCCCAATTGCCTTGCTCCATGAGCTCGATCTTGCTTTGATCCAAAGGCTGATCGGAAACCGTCTTCAGCAGCGAGTTTATGTCTTTGCCGATCGCTTCTGCGCTTGTCCAACCGTAGAGCTTCTGGGCACCCTGGTTCCAATATTTGATCGTGTCGTCCGCGGGGTTGAGTTCAATGATTGCATCGTTGGCCGCATCCAGAACGTGCGCCTGGTGTATTAGGGCGGATTGGCTGCGGCGATTGGCCTCGCCGAGAACCACGATAAAACCAGAGACAAGCAGACAAGCGAACAAGTCGAATATGTCAGCTCGGCTCGGTGTGGCCAAGAGATTGTGCGGTGCCAAAAACAAAAACCAAGCACCGAGGACACCTAAGATAGCCGTCAAGATGGATGGAGCTAGTCCGCAGCACCACGCCGAGAAGCCAACTGCAGCGACTACGGGCCAAAGCGTGTGATAGAGACTTGCGTCCCCTAGAGTCCGCGCGATGAAACTACCACCGGCCAAAGCTAACGCGGTGGCAAATAACGCCAAGATGTAACGGCCTATACTACTTTTCCTCGTTTCCATTGAACGCTAGGCGCTCGGGCGCAAAGAAACCCGTATCTTAGCATTAGCAGAATTGTGGCCGGACGAATCTCGCGGGAGTGGCCGCGTCTCGAACGTACTTTTCCACAGCAATTGGGCCAAATCTCAGGTAAAACAAGTGTTCAGCTGTCGGAAAAATACAGGAATCACGGTATTCCCAATCCTCTGGTTGATGCGGTCTCCAACCCAGCTCTTTCTCATCGGACGGAGTTTTCGCTTGGTCTTTGCATTGGTGCGAATCGACTACGCTACACGCGAAACTTTCGCTACCTAGCTTTTGGCGCACACTGACTCACCTGCGGAAATCGGGGCCTTTCCGTATCGAATCATGACTTCAGTAAGACTTACCTTGGATTCATGGCTGCGCGAATCTTACTGGTCGATGACTTTCAGAGAATACGCAGCAGCGTTCGCTCTCTCCTGACGACCGAAACAATGGAAATTTGCGGCGAGGCCGAGAACGGAAGGGAAGCGATAGAAAGAGTTCGTGAGCTACATCCTGATCTCGTACTTCTAGATATAGTCATGCCCGTGATGAACGGCATCGAAGCCGCTCACGAGATACATCGCATTTCACCCTCAACCAAAATCGTCTTCTTTACCATTGAAGATACAGCGCAAGCCGCCGCAGTTGCCCGGCTAGTAACTGTCGACGGGCTCGTCCCGAAATCCGATGCTGGAACCGAATTGATTCCGACACTGAAGCGTTTGCTGCAAAACGAAGATTAAGGCTCGCGTTCGCCTGGCTGTGAATCTTATTGCGAACTTGGCTCAAGCTGTCAGTGCGCGTCATCTGACGCGTGGATAAGCCGAAAAACGATGGTCACGTCTTGGGCGACTTCGATCGGTCGATTGCCAAGGACGGTCAAAATGATTGCAAGACGCCTATTGTGATCGGTTTCGCGTTTCATTTCTGAAGCTGTTGAAGACTTTGCAAGGGAATTGCCGGAAATAGCGCCGCGGCTTCTGAATTCAACTCGCGACTGCACACTCCCGCCAGGCTCGGCCTCGACCGATATCGTGTTTGACCCTGCCAGCAAGCTGAACTACTATCCACGGTCAATAGGGAGATAAGCCATGAAAGCCAAGAGTCCATGCCGTTTTGCGGCCCTCGATGCGCTGCTCAGCGCTTTCCTGCTGGTTGTCGTTGTCTGCGCCGTATGCGCAAGTGCTGGCGCACAGACCACTCAAACCAAAGTTACGCCGGTCGTATTCAAAGGCGCACGGCTCATCGATGGAACCGGCCGGCCACCGATTGAAAACTCCGTGCTGGTTATCGAAGGCAAGCAGATTGTCGCCGCAGGAAAAGCGGGAGCGGTCACAATTCCGAAAGACGCCGATGTACACGACGTTACGGGAAAGACGATCATGCCCGCCATCATCAATCTTCACGGGCACCTGGGATTATCAAACAATGGCGCCGATTCCGCGGCCGGGCACTACACTGAGGAAAATGTCGCCAAACAGCTCAATAAGTATCTTGCTTACGGCGTGGCAACAGTAGCCTCGTTCGGACAAGACGAGGACTTAATCTTTTCCATACGCGCCGATCAACGCGCTGGCAAAATCGGCGGCGCACGCCTTTACGCCGCGGGCAGAGGCTTCCTTGAACCTGGCAAGGCTAATCCCGCCGACCACCGTTATCGCCCGCAAACACCCGACGAAGCGCGCGCCGACGTTCGAGAACTGGCAATGAATCATCCCGACTACATCAAGATGTGGGTGGACGATGGGCTGGGCCATGGCACCAAGATGAAGCCCGAAATTTATCGCGCGATCATCGACGAAGCGCACAAACACCAGACTCGCGTCTTTGCTCACGAATTTTACTTGGCGGACGCGAAATCATTGCTTGCCGCCGGCGTGGACGGATTCGCCCACAGTATTCGCGATCAGGCCGTCGACCATGAGCTCATCAGCACCATGAAAGCCCGCAACGTTTTCCTGATTCCAACGCTGGTGCGCGATGAAGTTCTCTTTGCTTATGCCGATAACTTGAAGTGGGTTGACGATCCCTTCTTCCAGGCTGGGCTCGAGCCCGGAGCGCTTGCGTTCATCCGCAATCCGCAGTACGTGGAGAAAATTCGCCAGGATCCGGATATCGCCAAGTACCGCGCCGGACTCGAAATGGCCAAGAAAAACCTAAAGACACTCTCCGATGCCGGCGTAAAAATCGCTTTCGGCACCGATTCCGGAATTCCTACGCGCTTTCCCGGTTACAACGAGCATCGCGAACTGCAACTGATGGTTGAGTCCGGCCTCACCCCTATGCAAGCGATCGTCGCCGCGACTGCCACGAATGCGGAGATTCTGAAAGGCGCGAAAGAATTTGGCACTTTGCAGCCGGGCCGAGCGGCGGATTTATTGGTGCTGGATGCAAACCCGCTGGACGATATTCACAATACCGAGAAGTTGTCCGCAGTCTGGCAAGCCGGAAAGCCGGTGCCTTCGGTTTCCGCGAAGTCCAGGAGAACACAAGCCAGCCGTTAGTAGTGCGAAAAACTTAATTGCCGGCCCATTTTCGCTAATGCCACCTTCTCGCCAAAGTTGCCACCGCTGCAGCGACCGGAAGTGCACGACTAGAGGATATTGAGCCCTGAGGCCATAGGTGAGTGGTCTGGTGGCTTGGTCCTTGTAAGCATCATTCCATATGCGATCAGGACATACGAACGCAAGATTCAGCCGGTAGTCACTACGTGGTCGCTTTGGTCGCTCATCGGTCTCGCGGTGTTGCTTACCTATCGAAGTTCGGGCGCTGAAGCTAACGTCTGGCCAGCCGTTTTCGGTTTTATAAATCCAATACTGATCACAGTTCTGAGTGCCTGGAAACACGGCGAATGGAAGAGACCGACACTCTCCGAGAGATTGTGTTTCTTGTTTGGCGTGGCGTCGTTGACCATGTGGATCTTCATGCGGCGTAATGCGAACCTCGCGCAGTATGCCCTGTACGTCGCGATCGCTGCCGATATTTGCGCGGCTATACCGACAATCATTTTTGTCTGGAAACAGCCGGATCGCGATCGTCCGGTCTCCTGGATAGTCTTCGCTATCGGTTATTTCGTGGCGATATTTGCCATCCCCGAAGACACCGTAGCGAACTGGATTCTGCCGCTGTACATGACGGTTGTTTCGCTGGTTGTGGCTTTCCCTCTCGCTCTATACCGTCTGCGCCAACGGATACCGTTGAGGCACTGGGTCTGATGAGTAGGAGTCGGCGCATTTCGAGACGCTGACTCGTGGCGGTTTTGCCGTGCTGGTGCCTCTGGTCGTTTTTCCTGCCGGGTTGACTCGACTCTGAGGCTATGACAGGCTGCGGCGCGTATATGGATAAAGTCGAGCCTAGAGAATCTCCCCTCGGCGATATTACCGTTCTCGATCTTACCGTTGCCCTTGCGGGCCCTGTCGCGACGCTGCTCCTCGGGGGTCTAGGGGCGCGGGTCATCAAGATCGAAAACCCTGCCGGCGGCGATCCTTCCCGAGAGAACGCGCCGTACTTCGGACTAGGGGGCGTCAAGCTCGCCCGGGAGAGGGCTGACGATATTTCGGTGACCGCTTTCAATCGGCTTCGCAACAAGCTCGGTGTGACCCTCAACCTGAAGCATCCCCGCGCCCGCGAGATCTTTGCCAACCTGGCGCGTAAAGCCGACCTAGTGGTCGAGAACTATACGCCGGGCACTCTCGATGAGTTGGGCGTCGGCTATGAGGCGGCTCGGAAGGCGAACCCGCGCATCGTTTATGGTTCGATTTCGGGATTTGGAAGCGATGCTGGTCCGGGTTCGCCCAAAGCATTGGATACGGTGATCCAGGCGTTGAGCGGCGTGATGTACGTTTCCGGAAGTGAGAATGATCCTCCCGTCCGCGTGGGGCTAACGATTGCTGATCTCACGGCTGCTCTGTTTGGCGTCATCGGAGTGCTTTCGGCGGTTCATCAGGCTCGCCGGACCGGCGTCGGGCAGCACGTCGATGTCTCCATGCTCGGCGCGCTGACGTCTCTGATCGCTGCCGAAGCCTATGAGGCAATGGAAAAATGTGGCGAACCAGTACGCACCGGCCCGAGCGTGCAAAGGCTCGCGCCTTTCGGGATTTATCCCGCCAAAGACGGGCATTTGGCGATCTGCGCATATACGGATGCTTTTGCACATCGGCTCTACGACGTTATGGGCCGAACCGACCTGGCGATGGACGAGCGCTTCCGCACGCGCGATGCACGAGTCCGCAATTACCGCGAGCTCGACGCGCTCATCGGTGAGTGGACAAGGTCCGAAACGATGGCCGAGGCCATTGCCAAGCTAAACTCAGCCGGAATTCCCGCGTCGGAAGTCCGCGATCCCAAAACAGCGGTTCACGACCCGCGAGTCGTGGCACGCAATGAAACCGTTCCGATGGTTCATCCGAAATACGGCGCAGCCGATGGGATTTATGCGATGGGATTGCCGATACGTTTTTCGGAGGCCACTGCTGGATTCGATCAGCCGCCGCCTGGTCTGGGAGAGCACAACCAGCGCGTCTACGGTGAAATCCTTGGATACGATGCAGATTGGATCGAGGAGCTTCGCGCGCAAGGTGTGATCTAAGCGTCTACGGTATCCGCGTTCGGCTGCAAATTAAAAAAACTCGCACCAACTCCCGCGCGCTTTCGGCCTCACGACATCATTGTGCGTTTGCCGGAACTTTTTTCGCGGCGGCAACGACATCGGCGTAGGGGCCAACCGAGCCGTGGCCGCCTGCAAAGCGATCCGGCTTGATGCCCCACTTGTCGACGCCTTTCACCAGCGCCGCGACTTCTGTATTGGACGGCGGGGGCGCGCCGGGCACGTAGAGGTCGGTGACGATTCCGAGCTTGGCATCGGGTACGTAGACGATGAGCATGCCCGCGGCGTGTGGATTCTCGACAATGTAAGCGTCTACCTCGCGTCCGCCGTCGTTCACGCTCCATTTGCCATCCACTTCGACGACCTTGGGCGTGAAGGCTTTCTTCGGCGCATCGGGGTTCAGCGTTTCCGGCCGAACCAGCGCTTTGCGGATATAGTCGCCGTCTCCTTTACCTACGACAATGGTGGCGCCTTCCGCAGCGTAGGTGCGCATACCGCCCACGTGATCAACATGATGGTGCGTCAAGACGAGATAGCGGATTGGCTTGCCCGGGTATCTCTTCTTGGCCATGTCGATGGACTGAATGGCCTGGCCGTCGTCGTTTGGTGCTTCCACGGCGATTAGATAGGAATTGGTCGCGATGAAGAGCGTGTTGTGCGTGCCACCCTGCGTCTGGCTGACGTTCGTGGCGACATCGACCAGTTTCAGCGAGTCGAGATCGTCGGTGTATTTGGCGTCCGAATCATAATAAAAACCTGAGAATTGTCGGCGGATGATCCATTGGTACGGCGTCGCGTTCGCGGGCGCAGGTTTGGCCGCGGCACTCAGCATCGCTTGCGGGATCTCAAAAGTTTTTGGCGGCAAACTTTGATTGATCGCAACGTTCGAGAGCTTCAGGTCCGCGACTTTCATGCCATTCAGAGTGTAGTGCGTCAGGAACGCAATCTTTATGCCGGAGACATCGCGCCAATCCGAATACTCTGCGTAGTAGACGGAATCACCCTCGAGGGCGTCCCAATCGAGAGTTCGCACGCGCACGGGAAGATTCGTGGCGGGATCGAAGATCACGATGTAAGAACCGTAGTCGTCGCGATATTGCGCGGCGGGATATGTTTTGCCGCCAACTTTCTGATCGTCCACCGCGCTCACGCGGTCGAGATGCCACTTCATCTCCAGAACGATGAACGGACGCTCGAGCTCGCGCAGAGTTGCTGTGAGGCGGCGGCCGGACATCGTGTGCTCAGGCTGCGTACCCTTTACGGTGCGCTTGGGCAGGCGACCGTTCGTGGCATCGTTGCCAATGACGTACCCGGCCGTCGGGGTGACGATCTCGGTGTACGTGCGTTTTGTGCCGTCGTCTGCTTTCGGCCGCACCCATTCGTCGCGCGTCAGTCCGCTCTGGAAATCGCGGCTTTGCTTAAGGTTGGAGACGCCCGTGTCCGGCTTCGCAGGATCGGAAAGCGAATAGGACTCGCCAGGATCGTATTGCTGCAGGCTTGCGCTCAATGTGAGCGTCTTTAACTTGTCGCCGCCCATCGCCGCATAGGCGGCATTCACTCGATCCTGGGGTGAGGTTGCCGGGGCGGGCCGCGCAAGAGGGCGGACTATAAGCGCGCTCAGACCGGCGGCGCAACACAACATCACCATCAAGCAGCGAATGCGATTTTCTCTCGACATGGTGCTCCTCCGTTTTCTGGACGTCACTGACTCCCTGGTTCCGATAGCACTGGCGCGCCTTTCCACTTAGCGGACGGCGCTTGAAGTTTGCGTTTGCGGGTGAAGGATCAGCTTTTGCACGCGCCAATTCGCGGTTTCCGCGGCGTACACTTCGTTTTCCGAAGGGCACGCAAGCTGGTGAATGCCGGAAAACTGCTTCAGTTGGCGGCCCGAGCGGCCGATGACTCCCAGCACTTTGCCATCGAGCGATACTTTGAAGAGCCGTCCCGGGTAGGTCAATTCTCCGATATAGAGCGCCTGGTTGGCTCCCTGCGTAATGCAAATGGAATTGGGAGCGCCAATCAGCGCGGCCGATTGCGCACCGGTGGGCGTGTTGCCGTAGACGGCTCGAGTCTTAGGATCGGGAGGCACATCAATCGTGAACATGCGCAGGAACTTGCCTTCCGTGTCGAAGACTTGAACGCGGCGGTTGGTACGGTCGGCGACGTAGAGGTTGTTGTTGCGGTCGGCCACAATGGCATGCGGGAGGTGAAACTGCCCCGGGCCCGTGCCAGGTTCGCCGAATGACTTCACCCAGTCGCCATTCTTGTCATATTTCGCGACGCGCGAATTGACATAGCCGTCCGTGATGTAAATGTTGCCTTCGGAGTCCCAAGTCACGTCCGTAGGTTGGCGAAACATGCCATCGATGGGCGCCAGGGGCGGATTGACGTGCTCCCAGGGCTTCGCCCCGTCTGCTGATTCAGCTTTTCGTCCAAAGACCCAGACCACATGGCCGGCCTGATTGAACTTGATCACCATATCGGAGCCTTTGTCGATGGCCCAGATGTTGTCGTCTTTATCGATGCGGACGGTGTGAGCTTCGGACCAGGCGTACAACCCCTTGCCGATTTCGCGCAAAAACTCCCCTTTGGGACCAAACTCGAGTAGCTGGGCGGCAGACGCGCCGTAAGCCGGGCCATTGGCGCTGTTCGAACGCGTGAAGACGAAGACGTGGCCCTTGGAATCTACCGCGACGCCCGGAACCTCGCCGAAATTCATGCCGGGCGGAAGCTTCAGAAAATCGGCAACGGAATCGAAGGGAATCTCGGGGACATTCTGCTGCGCAAAGGCAGGAGCGGCGAACAACAAAAGGGATGCAAATAGCAGCGACTTCATAAACACCTCCCGGATGGCTCAAAGCCTCTGGTGTGGAGTGTTGTACCACTGCTTGCGCCGGGCGGCGAGTGATTCTGCTAGCTATGAAACTGGGGCTATGCGCTCCTCGGTTCTATAATGGAGTCATGAGGGTTCTTCTATTCAGCGGCAAAGGCGGAGTTGGCAAGACCAGTCTCGCTGCTGCGACTGGAGTTAAGCTCGCAGAGCTCAATTACCGCACGCTGGTGATGAGCATCGACCCCGCGCATAGTCTGGGCGATTCCTTCGATCTAGAGACAGAATTGTTCCACGCGCAAACCTCAGATCCGCTGCAGATCACGGAACGGCTTTGGATTCTGGAGCTCAACATCCAAAAGGAGATTAAGCGTCACTGGCAGGAGATATCGTCGTATGTGACTTCCGTGCTGCGCACCACCGGGATCAGCGGAGTGGAAGCCGAGGAGCTGGCCATCCTGCCAGGAATGGAAGAGCTCAGCGCGATGATGTACATCAACCAGTACAAGCGCGAACAGCGTTATGACGTAATCGTGCTGGATGCCGCCCCAACCGCCGAGTCGCTGCGCTTCGTGAGCATGCCGACGACGCTGGACTGGTACATGAAACACATTTTCCCGTTTCAGCGGAACTTGTTGAAGGCTGTGCGCCCGATCGCCAATCGAGTTGCGCCATTCGAGCTGCCCACTGACAATTACTTTGCGAATATCCAGAATCTGTTTGGCAAGCTCGAGGGCGTGGACGAGATTATGGAGAATCCTTACACCACGAGCGTCCGCCTGGTCACCAACCCAGAAAAAATGGTTCTGCGCGAGACGCAGCGAGCGTTTGTTTACTTTTCGCTTCATGGATTGACTATAGACTCGGTGATCGTGAATCGCATTCTTCCGGCCGAAGTGATGGACACCTGGTTCAACGAGTGGCACAGATCTCAGGAGGAGGTCCTGCGCGAGATCGAAGATTATTTCGCGCCGGTGCCCGTCAAGCGCGTGCCTCTATTCGCGCGTGAAGTGCTGGGTAGAAATCGCTTGCAGGAGCTTGCGAGCATACTCTATGCATCGGGAGAAGATCCGGCCGCCGTTACCCGAACGGAAAAGCCCTATACGTTCCAGAAGCAGAATGGTATTTATGAAATCCGGGTTCTTCTGCCGTTTGCCGCGAAAGGCGAAATCGGGCTTTTCAAGAAGGGCGATGAACTCGTAGTCGAGATTGGGACACTCCGCCGGCATATTGGCCTGCCACGGTCGATGGCAATGCTGACGCCGGCGAGAGCCAGGCTTGAGAATAAAGTTCTGACCGTTGAAATGAAGGAGTCATCATGAGCGATCAGCAGACCGGCCGGTCTTCGGGCGAACGTGTGGTCCATGAACGATGCTTATGCCGGGAGTTTCTCGATCAGGTGCGCTCCCGACTGGGCGTTTCGCCAGAGGTGCGGCAGCACCTGGCGAACTCGCGGATCGAGTTTCTCAAAGCGATCCGGGAAATAATCGACGATCGCATAGAGCACCTTTCCAAGAAAGCGGAACCGGGCGCCAAGATCGCGGTTGAGTAATCTTCGGACCCACTCTCGCTGCTAATCGGGAGTTCTTTCCGCCGCGAATTCCAGACGGTGGTCTTGCCTGCGTCTTGGGATGAGCCGCGTTGAATCTGAAGGGCCGAATGCGATATGTTCTCAGCGGCCGATTGACCTTCTTTACCTCGGTTACTGCGTTTCGGGAGGATGAGGTATGGACCGCCGAGACTTCTTGATTTCAGGGCTGGCGTCGCTGGGTCTTCCCGCATTTGGCTCATTACCGCTTCTCTCGCCAGATACCAACGATAAGTCCGCGGATCAGACGAACGTTACGCTCCGAATTACCCCCATATCTTTGGAGATAGGACCCGGCAAAGTTATAAAAACAGTGGGCTATAACGGATCCGCGCCCGGGCCAATCCTGCGATTCAGAGAAGGGAAGCCTGTTACCGTCGATGTCTTCAATGACACGGATGTCGCTGAGACGGTGCATTGGCACGGGCAGTTTATCCCCTCAGCAGTGGATGGATCGGTGGAAGAAGGAACGCCCGACGTTCCAGCGCATGGTCATCGCCGGTATCGTTTCGTGCCCAAGCCCGCTGGCACACGCTGGTATCACACGCATTCCATGGCCCATGCCGATCTAAGCCGAGCCGGTTTCTCAGGGCAATACGGCTTCGCGATTATTGAACCAGCGCGCCATCCCGGCGACTACGACCAGGAGATCTGCATTGCGGCGCACCACTGGGAACCGTCTCTGGCGCCTAAGGGTCCGGCTGATAATGGGTGGGAGATCGGATATAAGTCGGCAACCTTGAACGACAAAATGCTTGGCAGCGGAGAACCGATTCGCGTGCGCATGGGACAGCGCGTACTGTTTCGATTCTTGAATGCGAGCGCCACTGACGAAATCAGGCTTGGCGCTTCCCGGACATCGCTTTAACGTCGTCGCCATGGACGGCAATCCTGTGCCGCGTCCGCAAATGGTGGATTTTGTGTACCTGGATATTGCCGAGCGTGTCGACGCCATCGTGGAGATGAATAATCCCGGCGTGTGGGTTCTGGGCTCGGCCAATGAAGAGGAACGCAAGATGGGCATGGGCGTAGTTGTTGAGTACGCCGAGAAGAGCGGGGAGCCGCAGTGGCAACAACCCTCCGGGATCGTGCGCGGGCCGTGGGACTACTCAATTTTTGGAAGCGGAGGTACCGCGCCTGAACCTGACCACACTTTTGAGATGAAATTTGAAAAGATCCCCGGCCATAAAGTGGATTTCAATCGGTGGACGATCAACGGCAAGTCCTTCCCGGATATCGAGAAATTGCGATTGGAAAAAGGCAAGCGCTACAAGCTTTTCTTCGACAACAAAGACACGGGCGACATCCACCCGCTGCATTTACATCGGCATACGTTTGAAGTCACGGAAGTTTCGGGCAAGCCGATGGCCGGCCTAATGAAAGACGTGGTCAGCGTTGGACCGCGGAATACAGCTGCCGTAACTTTTGTCGCTGATAATCCCGGTTTGACGCTTTTTCACTGCCACATGCAATTGCACCAGGATTTCGGATTCATGCAGCTGCTGGAGTATACAAACACCTAAGTTTGACCGAAGGTTAGCTGCAACCGTGATCGCAGTATTCGGCGGCCCTTAGGGGACTCAGTTCACGCTCCAGCCTTTGCTGTGACCTTTTTCTTTCGAAGCCAGCCTGCCATTCCTCCCATTTGCTTCAATCGCTCTGCGGGCTCGTCGCTTAAGATTTCCAATTCGACAGCGTGCTTCAATAGGAGTTCGGGAAGAACGTCGCGTAGAGTTGTGTTGCCCACTGCGCCCTCACAAACAGGGCAAACGCGATCTGCACAGCGACCTTTCCAACTGCACTCGCTGCAGTAATGGAGGACCGGATCAAAATCCCGAGCAAGCACAAGGGTTCGCACCATTCCTCTTTGCAATTGTAGAAGGGTTTCCTCAAAGCCGAGAATTGCTCCACGCGTATCCTCCGTGAGGGCGTTAACTAAAGCTTTCTGGTGCTCGCGTTCCCAATCGGCAATTCGCGGTTCAAGGTGCTTCAGCAATTCCGGCGGACTCACCCGGGCCAGATCCTGGTCATCTCGTATGAACGGCAGCCGAAAAATCCGGGGGAATTTAGCCTCAACGGCTGCTGTCAATTTATCCGGGCCGACCAGGAAAATTGCTGCGAGGTGATTATTCGCGAAATACGCTGCGGCCTGTTGCGCGGTCTCGCGGCACAAGCGCACGTATTGATACTCCAGGCGTTTATCAAAAACGTCTCGTTGGGTGCCGTGCGTTATCGACATGCCTTCACTGGTTACTTTGCCGAGGTCTTTCTGCCTCCATCCGGAGATATCGATCCCGAATGTCTTTTTCGGGCCCTCAGCCAATTCGCCAAGGAAATAACGGAAAAAACGCGCACGCTTGTGGTCAATCTCAACGATTCCGTACTGCTTGTGCTCGCCGGTGAGCCAGACTAATTGGGATAGCGACGGCTTTCCCCAGGAAAGCTCGTCTTTTACCTCCACCTGCAAGGGCACAACCTGCCAAACGGAGGGGCCGGCAAAAATAACCAGGCTTCCATGCGATTTTGGCTGTGAAAGGAACTCTGTGACCCTCTCCAACTCTTTCGAAAAGAGCACCTGCTCGTCGGAGGGGAGGTCCTGAGCCACAGATTTGCCCTGCTCTTTCACAAAATGCAGGTATCTGGGCTCAGTGCCCTGTAAAGATGCTTCCTCAGGAGTGGTTCGCACGTATGCCGTAAGCAATGGCGGGGAAAACTGGGAAAGCGATTCCAGGAAAGCATTAGACAGCATTTCTTACCTCCTCTTGTCCGAGCAGATCCGGCTGCATCAATGCTACTCTTCGCGCGCCTAACAGATTCATAGATGACCTATTGCTGGCGGATGGTAACGTCTCATATCAAATGTGATTGTTCTAAGGGCTCGAGGCGCATGCGAATGCTGAATCGAGTTGACGAAGATGGGGCGAACGCATGGTCTTTACGGATCGAGTTGGAGCTTGCCGCGAACTGCCGCAAGGTTGAAGAGATATGCTCAGCGAACGATATAATCTGAGCGATTTCAAAAGGGTCGGTGAAAATCGGTGAAGCAATCATGAAAAAACGCAAGGGAGTTATAGACAAGCAAGACGCGGAACGAGAAGCCATTCTTGACGAGCGCGAGACCCTGCGACGCCAATTTCCGGCAAAATATTCGCCCGATGTCGGTGTCTTCAGCGACGGCAAGGTAGAGATCATGTTCAAGCTTACGTATTCGGAGGCTGAAAAACTCGCGCGATTATTGCGAGAACAGAAACATTAGCTCCTGAAAGTTCGGCTAGGCTATTGACTGAATGAGGCTGGAGTTGATCCGTTATTTCCGATAAACGATTCCGCCTTTCATCACGAAAGCTACTTTCTGCAAGACACTAATGTCCTGCAAGGGATTTCCAGGAACAGCGACGATATCCGCGAAATAACCCGGCTTCAAGGCGCCGATTTCGCCCTGCCATCCAAGCAATTTGGCGCCATTTATCATATCGGCTTGCAAGGCGGCGAGCGGCGTCATCCCATACTTGACCATCAGCACAAATTCGCGCGCTTGCGTGCCGTGGGGAAACGGGCCGACGTCCGAGCCGATGGCCATAGGCACGCCTGCAGCAAGCTGTTTACGAAACTGCTGCGCATGAAATTCGAGCATTTGGCCCCAAGTGGCTTCTTCGGGCGAAGATGGGTGCTCAGCGAAAAATTCTGCAATCGTAAAGGTCGGCACGGCAGGAATCTGCTTTTCGTGCATCAGCCGCATGGTTTCATCGCTGAGCTGATAGGCATGATCGACGGAGGCAACGCCGGCGCGAACTGCATAAAGCGCGCCCGGCTCGCCGGTGGCGTGGACCGCAACTCGCTTACCGACGCGCGCGGCTTCTCCGACGGCGGCGCTGAGTTCGACTTCTGTGTATTGGTATGGCGTTGAGAATTGGCCATTGCGAAAGGAATCTTCGCCGGTTTCGTAGATCTTTATGAAATCGGCGCCTTCCTTGATCTGTTCTCGAATTACGGCCACCAGTTCGCCGGGATTATTAGCGTAGGTTGCGTTCGGAAGGACGCGCTGTTCGGGATTGTAGCCAATGGCGTCTTCGTGCCCGCCGAGGATGTCAACAGCATTGCCGCTGACGCGCAGCCGCGGGCCGGGAATGAGCCCCTTATCGATCGCGTCACGTACGGCGGTAGATGCCGATCCCGCGCCTTCGGTGCCCATATCGCGTTCCGCCGTGAAGCCGGCCATGAGATCGTCGCGGGCCGCAAGCGTAGCCACGATGGTTCGCTGCGGGATGGACTCCTGAACGGTTTGCAAATCCTCCGCTCCCGGATGCAAAAATAAGTGCACGTGTGCGTCGATCAGGCCCGGCAACAACGTCGTATCGCCCAGATCCAGGACCTGTGCGCCCGCCGGACGGGTAACCGCAGAACCGGCCTCGGCGATCCGTTCGCCCTGCACCAATACTTCGCCGGGCGTCGATATGCGGCCGGTCTCAATATCCAGCAGGCGGGCGGCATGCAGCACTATTGGCGAGGAGTTCGTTTTGGTCTGCGCTGGCGTGCGACGCAGAAAGGCTAGAAGGCACGCGGAAAAGGCGAGGACATAGAGGCAACGCTTGGCCATGGTTTAGCGCGATGGTACCACTTCTATCCACATCTGCGAGCCGCGGGAAATTCGTCGAAATCATTACCGGGAAAATGAAACGGGCCTCAGGCATCTGAGCGATGCTCTGCGGCCCGTTCTCCGACGATCTCCGATTCTGAAGCCAACGTGCACTCCACGCCGGTGCGTAAAAACCGGAGTGAGTGATTGCCGTCTTTTACGATGCCGGCGCGGTTCCGGTGAAGTAGAAGAATACATATGCCTTGATGCTGCCGTTTATCTGAGGCACACCAAAGACCTTCACCGGCGTGCCCAGATTTAGATTTGACTGGACGGTGTTCTGTCCGGCCGACGTGGTCAGATCCACCGGACTGATCGTTATGATTCCATTGTTGCGGTCGACCTGGTACACGAGCGTGGCAGAGTCTGGAACGGCGCTCGCGTCGACGGTAACTTGGTTGGTGCCGCCGGTGACTGCGATGTTAAAGCTATCGCTAGTGCCATTCTGGACCCATCCCGTGGCGACCGTAGCCAGCGGAAGAGGAGCAGGGGCGACGATGGTCCATGGCACGGCCCACCCATTCGGGTTGGCGGAGTTGTTCCACGTCGCGTAGCTCCCGCCGACAACGGGCACAGCACCTACGGTGCCCCCGAAATTAGCCGAGCCGCCCGTTGCGGAGACAAATTCGCCGATGGGATTGGAGCTTGTCACGTTGCTATCCACAATCGTCGGGAAAGCGAAGTACCACCACTTAAAACCCGTGATCGCCGTACCGGTCTTTGGGTCGTTGCCATTGGCAGTTGAATTGGAGATGTAGAACATCGTCTTCGTGTAGTCATCCGCGGAATCCATGAAGTTGCGTGAGTACACGAAACTGGTCGTATTAGGCGAAGAGATGAGGCCGTCGAAGCGCGCTATCTCGATATCGACGGTGTCCGCAACAAGCGGAACTTGCAAAGGATCGGCGACGGTTACATGAACTTTGAATCCACGCACTAGATCGCTCAAACAAGCGGTCCCTGTGCAAATGGGATTGGCGTCCGATCGGGGATTTGCCGGCGTGCGGAAGAAGAACTGCGTATTTCCGTTTACGTCGACCGTAATGGGCACGCCGTCCTCATTATCCATTATCAGGCTGGAGCTCAATACGTGCCGGACGTGGCCTTCGGGGCTTAGCCAGACCGTATTGAAAGAGCTGCTGGCCCAAATGCGCACGGCGACGAGACTGCCGTCCATCTGAAATCGCGCCGCAATGCGAAGGAACTTGCCGGTGAGATTGCTTCCCACTGCGCTGAAATCCGTAATTCTGGTGTGCGTGTGAGCATCCATATCGTAGAAGAGAGTTCCATTCGCCTTATCGGCGAGAATTGTGAGATTTCGTGACGTTGGAATCGCCTGTTCGGGATTAACTGGCGGCTCTTCCGGGAAGACCCGATTAACTGTGATCGAGCTGTTGTCGGAAGAGACAGACACGAAGCTGCCGTATAGATGACGCAGGACAAGTCTCGTGATGTCGAAGATAGGATGATGGCGCAGTGCAGGCTTGAAATTTACGGCCCAAAGCGTCTGTCCTCCGCCGAGTGGGGCGTGCGCCACGATGAAAGCGGGATGGGAGAGATTAAATTCGAAATCGATTCCTCCGCTCTGGCCCGCCGTTACGGTCACAGGAGAAACGAAGGTCACATTCAACGGCACAGTGAGATTGCCCGCACGTTCCCGTTGCTCCGAGGATTTGAATCTGGGTCGAAGGAACGATCTCTCCAGGAGTGCCCGCAAATCCGAGATCAGGATTAGACGAAGCCGTGAGGGCGACGTCTCCTGGATTCGCACCGAGCGTGAAAGTAGCGCCCGTGTACGTGCCGGGCGGAACGCTGACGCTATCCAGAATATCGGCGAGCTGGTCTAGTTCGATCAGATTCACCATGTTGACCGGCGTAGGAGCGGTATAGACAACGACAGGCGTTCCGCCACTTTGGGGCGTCAGCGAAATGGTCAGGATTTTCACGCCGATTTCAGCCCAATCGTTCACGGGGTCATCACTGACCATCATGGAGATCTGGCCGTTCTGGGTTCCCGGGTTATTGGAGGAGCTTGAATTGCTGCCGCAGCCCCATAACAGCAACGGAATCGTTGCTACCAAACCTATGAGCACACGAGTAGCCCTCGAATTCATTGAATTCTCCTTGCGGAGCCTGCGGCAGTTCGCAAGGCTCCCGCTTCGTTTTTTTGTGTAATGGTCCTGTGGTTAGAGCCGGACCATTTTAGGGCGTCAGGATCTTTCGCCCAGTCACCCCAAAAAACACGCGCGCTGAAATATAGTTGCGCTCGGTCAGCGAATGAGTGATGGTACGAACGTACTACTGTGCTGCAAATTCGTAAGAGGTTTCGTTTCCGCCCCCAGCTCACAGCAGGTTTTTGTAATTTCGCGAAGGCCTGAAATTGCAAGTTGAGCTAAGCTGTATGGCTGGGGTCGGGGACAGAGATCTAAGCAGAAACTTTGCTTTGCCGAGAGGACATGAATCCTTACTTATCCATAGTGATGCCAGCCTATAACGAGGCGACGATACTGCCGGTAGCGCTGGAATGCCTTCGTTCGTTTTTGAGCGATCAAGCTTTCGCGGCGGAAGTTATCGTCGTCGATGACGGCTCGACGGATACCACTTCCATCGTTGCGGGGAATGGCAGCGCAGCTTTGAATGCGTGCGTGTGTTGCGCAACACGGTGAATTTAGGAAAAGGTGCCAGCATTCGGCGGGGAATAATGGCGAGTCACGGGAAGTTTGTATTCGTAACTGATGCGGACTTGCCGGGCCGTCCGGAGGATATTCTGAGATTGCTGCAGGCGCTGCGCGATGGCGCCGCAGTTGCCGTTGCTTCTCGCGGCCCGCTCCGCTGCACGCTGCCCCGAGCCGTTCGCGTTTCCTGGCCAGCGTTGTTTACAGAGCGCTCGTACGTGTAATTCTGAACTTGCCGCTACGAGATACGCAATGCGGTTTCAAGGCTTTTGTCCGTGAGCCGCTTTTGCCGGTGGTCGACGGACTCCGCTTGGACGGATTTTCGTTCGATGTTGAATTTCTCTTTGCCGCTTGGAGAAACGGACTGGCCATTCAAGAGGTCGATTTTGAGGTAGTGGAGCGGCGGCCGACTCGTTACGCAATCCTAATGCAGTCACCACGCATGTTGATGGACCTCCTGCGGATACGGCTTACAGCCCGAAAGTCGCGACGAAAGGTGAGGGGCCAAGTCGCGGAAAGTGCGCCGCCTGATGCTTCTGAAGCTCCGGCCCTGGCGCGAGATTTACCTCATCACAATTAACGCTTTGAGCGGCATGCTATTGCGGCACAGTCGTCTTGCCGCGTTCCCAATCTCTGAAGTTAACTAACCGAATTCCCAGATTCCTGATAAGGTTTTTGACCTCCGGTGCAGTCAAAGCAAGCAATTCAACTTCGCGCTCACTCGTGAGGTTGCCTCCGAAAGATTTCAGCTCCGAGCTGTCGTATCCCGGATGGCACATCAGCTCAGTAGTGCCGTCCGGTACCTTAGCTATGAGAACCTTCAGTGCATTCATGTCTAGAAATCCAGTATGAGCGAGGCCAAAAAAGGCGTTCGGATAGGTGATCCCGAACGCGAGCAAATAATTTCTTAAGCGCTCCCCGAACGAGCTCACGCCATAAGCAACAGCGGATCTATTGAGCGCCGCGAGACTATTCCCATTAATCCTCCAAATCAGAGGTAACGTAATTGCGAGATCTTCGGTTGGACATCGGATGTGGCGGATGCCAAATTCGCGCGCAAGCCGGATCAAGAGGGGAGAAAGCTGCGGCAGGAGGTGCACGTGCAAATGGCCGTCCAGATGGGTGGGTGCAATGCCTCCCTCAAGCACTTTCAGGATTTGGGCCTGACATTCGGTATGAATATCCTCCAGGCTTAGTTGTCTTCTTAGAATTCTCATCCAGAGGTGCAACGGGCTTAGGTGCAGTTTGCCTTCCTCGTTCACGATAGTGGGAATGCGATTCGCGGGCGAGACGGGATTTCCCTGGCTGAGATTCAGGTGTACGCCGACCGAAAGCTGGACAAGTTTCCGGCTGGAGCGAACGGCCTGTTCAAACGCCGAACCGTTCGCAAGTAGAGACGTACTCGTCAAAATGCCGTCGCGATGAGCGACGATAATCGCGCGATTGACGTCTTCGGTCAGACCGAAGTCATCGGCATTTACGATCAACTGTTTCATCGGCCGCATGCCGTTAGAACTTCAGTCAGTTTCGCTGCGGCTTTGAGGATTTGCAAACGCGGTGGCGCTAGGAGCATAGGCGTGAGCTTATTAGCATGGGGCGCCTAATTACGGCGTGAGTATCTTATGGTTATTGCCTCGTGGATAGAATGCTTACGGAAAACGCTGAGCGTGTACAGTGCCATTTTTTGTCACTGTTGGCGGGTTTTCACCGCCGTAATATGTCACTTCTGAGCCCGAGACACGTCTGATAGTACGCAAGTAGTACGCAAGCCCGAGCATTGGCGTGTACTTAACCCATTTAATTTCCAATGGTTTTCAATAGTTGTGTCGCAACAATTACGATGTTGTGCCTCGCATGGCGGCTGCCTTGCATTTAAGTGGGCATCAAGGCAAGGCGACCGACAATATCAGGCGCCTTTTCGGAGGAAAGGAATCCATGCGTAACAAACAAAAAGGTTTCTCGCTAATTGAGCTTTTGATCGTAGTGGCGATCATTCTGATTATCGCCGCCATCGCCATTCCGAACCTGTTGCGGTCGAAGATCGCCGCCAACCAGGCTTCGGCCGTGGGTTCGCTGCGTACGTTGAATACGGCGTGCATCGCCTATTCCACCAGTTACGGGCAATTCCCGGGGGCGCTCACCAATTTGGGGCCGATCGGGTCTGGCGGTACGGCGAGTTCCAGCTCAGCAGACTTGATTGACTCTGTGCTGGCGGGAGGTACCAAGAGCGGCTACGTCTTTACGTTCACGGCCGGTGCGAGCAACCAGTCGTATTCGATAACGGCTACGCCCATCACCGCGGCCACCACTGGACAAAACATGTACTACACGGACCAGTCCGGCGTGATCCGCGTGAACACGTCCGGTACGGGGGCAGGCGCAAGTAGCACCCCGATCGGATAAAGTTTGTTCCTCGGCGCAATGACAGGGACGAAGGAGGGGAGTTCGACTCCCCTCCTTCGTTTTTATATGTTTCCTTCGAATACTGGCAAAGACTTGGCCATGTGTTGTAAACAAACGATCTAGCCGTCTGACCCCGCGTTAGCTGTTCCCACATCTGATTTGTGTGGGGATTTGTGTCCAAGACAGCCGTAAAGCGCCACCTTACTTAAAGTTACGTTTTCAGGTCGCGACACCAGCTGATACAAGTGGTGCAATCTGAATATGTGGAAGGAACTCCTTTTTCGCTTCCTAATCGGGGGGACTCTCGTCTCCACATTTGCTCTGATCGGCGATCTATTCAAACCCAAGAGTTTTGCCGGATTATTCGGAGCCGCCCCCTCGATTGCTCTGGCCACGCTTGGCTTGGCGATTTTCCGACAGGGCCCGGTATATGCCGCACTCGAGGCACGTTCCATGATTGCCGGTGCCGCAGCGTTTTTTCTTTATGCCTGCTGCGCGAGTTGGCTGATGATGCGGCGCAAAGTTCGGGGATTAGTCGCGAGCAGCGTTTCCATCGTTGTATGGGCCGTCGCGGCCTTCGGCCTTTGGTTCATCTGGTTGGGAAAGACATGACCAAGATCGAAATAGATCTTTCCGGGGTTCGCCAAACAACCTGGCGGCAGTACATGGTGCGATTTTTGGTTGGCGGAGCGATCACGTCGCTCGTTGGGATTGTCGGCACAAAGTTTGGGCCTGGAATTGGCGGGCTCTTTCTGGCGTTTCCCGCGATCTTTCCAGCAAGCGCTACCTTGATTGAGCAGCACGAACTCGAGAAAAAGCGGCGAGCGGGGGTAAATGGTGTTATCCGCAGCCGATAGGTAGCTGGAGTGGACGCTGCGGGCGCTGCAATGGGTACTATAGGATTGCTCGCATTCGCTTTAACTGTTTACAGAACGCTGTTGTCTCGTCCCGCATGGGAAGCGCTAAGCGCCGCCCTAGTGGTTTGGGTTGTGGTTTCGATGCTGATATGGAGGATTCACAAGGCAATTTAGGCTTCCTATGGCCGTTCCCCGTAATTTATTAAGGACACGCAGGTTATCTCTACTCCTAATACTAGTACTCACCGAGCACAATCAAGTACGCAGGTTCCATTGTACGGGCTAGACGAAGTTGCTATAGTCCGGTACGAAAAATCAAACAGGCTGTTCCTTGAGTCGGTCGTTCGCTAATTCTGCGGCGCTCCCAGCCCGGAAAGGCCGGCATTCTGAAGCTCCGTACTAAACTATTGTCTTCGCTTGTCCTGGTGATCGCAGCGCTCACCTGCGCAACATTACTCGTTCTGCGTCATAACGCGGAGATCCAACTTGAGCGCCAGGTGGAGGATGAAGCCCGAAATGTCATTCTGACCTTCCAGGTGATGCAGCAAGAGCGGCAGATTGCCCTTCGCCACAAGGCGGACCTCTTAGCAACCGTCGCATCTATGCGGAATGGCGACGTCACTACGATCAATGATGCCGGCGAGGACCCTTGGCAGTCTCCCGGCCGTGATCTCCTGGGACTAACCGACCAGAACGGGCGGATCCTCGCAATGCATACGACGGCGGGGGAATTCCCAATTACAACTGCCGAAGCGATGCTGCGCCGCTCTCGCAGGGCAGGCGACCTCACCGGGTGGTGGTACAGTGGGGCGCAGCTGTATCAGATAGCAATCCAGCCTTTCTATAGCGATCCTCCCGCGAACAAGGCTCCCTCAGGAATGGTCATTGCTGGGCGCGGAATTGACGCACAAGAGTTGCGTGATCTTGGGAGGATCTCTTCGGCACAACTAGCCCTGCGATACGGCGACGATATCGTGGTGAGCACCATTCCTGCCCTCAGGCAGGCGGAACTGGCGAATCAGCTTCGCGATCAGGCGGCGCCGGAGCAAGTGCAAATCGCTGGCGAACGATACTGGGGCAGCCTTAAAACTCTGACCCCGAACGTTAAACCGGCCGTAAGCTTGATCGTATTGAAGTCCGATCATGAGGCCATGGCTTCGCTGGCGCACTTGAACCGGCTGCTTTTGGGTCTCGGGCTAGTTGCCGTCTTCTCCGGTGGCGGTCTTGTATTCGCGATTTGCGACAGGTTCACGCGCCCTCTTGGCAGTCTGCTAGGCGGTGTGGGAGCGCTTGAAAAAGGCGACTTCGAGTATGGATTGCACGCTCGTGGGAGCGATGAAGTCGCCCAACTGACGCGCGCCTTTGGCCGCATGCGCTCAACACTAAAGGCGAACGAGGTCCAACGGCAGAAGCTCGAAGACCACTTGCGGCAGTCACAGAAGATGGACGCGATCGGAAGGCTGGCCGGCGGCGTGGCTCATGACTTCAATAATCTCCTGACCGTGATCAAAGGTCACACCGCACTTATGCTCGAGCAGTTGCAGCCCGACGAGACGCTCTACTCTAGTAGCCGTCAGATCGAACAGGCTGCCGATCGCGCCGCGTCCCTGACGCGTCAATTGCTGGCGTTCTGTCGCATGCAGGTCTTACAGCCGAAAGTGCTGGACCTGAACGCGCTGATCTCCGATATGGCCAAGATGCTTAGCCGGCTGATTCGCGCCGATATTCTTTTTAGCTTCCGGCCGGGCGAGTCGCTCAGCAAAGTCAAGGCGGATCCGGGACAACTCGAACAGGTCATCCTGAATTTCGCGGTAAACGCGGTCGATGCGATGCCAAACGGCGGGACGCTTACAATCGAGACCCACAACGTTACTGTGGATGAGAACGTAGCCAGAAGTCGTCCTGTGGTGCCCCTGGGCTCCTACGTGATGCTGGCCGTCACAGACACGGGTTGTGGTATGGACAATCAGACGAAGGCGCGCATCTTCGAACCCTTCTTCACCACAAAGGAATTAGGTAAAGGCACAGGTTTGGGATTGGCAACCGTATACGGCGTTATCAAGCAGAGTGGCGGATGGGTCTGGGTTGAATCTGAACCGGGGAAGGGAACCCGGTTCGAGGTTTATTTACCCCACGCGATTGGAACTGAAGAGACGCTTAGCACGCCAACAAAATTTGCACTCGTGGCGAGCCGAGGCGAGACCATCCTCATTGCCGAGGATGAAGACGCAGTTCGAGACTTGGCTTCCCGTTTTCTCAAGGCGGCGGGCTATACAGTGCTTTCGGCCAAAGGCGGTGGGGAGGCGCTCGAAACAGCCAAGGGTTGGGGCAAACCGATTCATTTGTTGTTGGCAGACGTGGTTATGGCGCAAATGCGGGGACCCGATCTAGCTGCGCTCCTCACGCGCCTTTTTCCCGGGATGAAGACGGTGTACATGTCAGGTTATCAAGATTACGGAGCAAAGGATAGCGGATCTGAAGAGGGATCTTTATATGTCCAGAAGCCCTTCTCCCGGGACGATTTGCTGGGGGTGATCGCCCACGCGCTGAAAGAATCCGAGATTGAGGAAAAAGACGAGCGCCTTTCGAGCATGCAGGACATGCTGACTGTGCCCGTGAAGGTCAGGCGAAGATCGGGACGGCGTGGTCGGAGACCGATGGCCGTGTGAGTGATCCCCGTCGTCATCTTCTACTTTTTGCAAACCGCGACTACGTGGGACCGAAGAAGCAATGATTGTGCAGCAACGAATCAATCGCTAACGGTAGGCCCTTCGGCGCCTCCGATTTCAGCAAATATCCGTGAACGCCGGTTTGTTGGATTTTGGCGAGGATCGGACCGGCGTCGTGCATTGTCAGGATCAGTATTTTGGTTTGGGGGCTTTCCTGCAGGATCTGTCGGGCGGCATCTAATCCGTCAATTCCCGGCATACTGATATCCAGAACAGCAATATCAGGGGTGAACTTTTTAGCGAGCACCACCGCCTGAAGTCCATCGACCGCCTCGCCGACGATCTCACAATCGGTTTTGAATTCAATAATCTCGCGCAGGTTTTTCCTGACGATTTCGTGATCGTCCACCAATAGCAATCTACACGACATGCCGGGGAACTTTATATCTTCGCTAAAGGATATTCATATCCGGGCTTTGCCCTAGATTCGTACATTGAACACCCAAGCTTCCGTTAGCTATGTTGGGAGGGTTCATTGGGACGCTACGCTACCAGGCCCAGCTGAGGGCCTGCCGAAGGAGAACGTCTCGACCTGGTTTGTCTTCCCCTTTGGCGCCTGAAGGCGAGGGATTGTCGAAGAACGTACCGCCTACCAACAGGCGGTCTATAGCATCAATAAGGTCCTGGGCTGCTCGCGATTTGACTACGTAGCCTTGGGCGCCTGCCCTTTGGACCGAAGGCGCCAGGCTCTTCGATTCATGCATGGTAAAAATCAAGACGCGAGATGGCAGTTGGAGCTTGGCAATTTCCTGAGACGCTTCGAGTCCGCTCAGGTGCGGCATCGTGATGTCCATGACGACGACGTCGGGCTGCAATTGTTTTGTCAGGCGTATCGCTTCGCGGCCGTCGATGGCCTCGCCGCAAATCTCCCAGTCAGGACGTGCCTGCAGGATCGCACGTACTCCTTGACGCACAACTTCGTGGTCGTCCACGACTAGGATTCTGGCTGCCATTTGGAATCCCTCCGACTAGGCCAACTCGTATGTCCAGGAAAATACAAATACCAAGCACGCACACATCAGATCATATACTCGCAACTTATTTTTACAAGGGCATGCAGGATTTTCCCTTGGTGAGCGAGGAACTGCTGCATCCCATGATTCATCTCGTTCAGCACATTCGGAAGGAGCGCATAGGATCGATGAACGCCGCTCCGGGATGCCGGCCAAATTGTTTGTCCAAAAGAGGTGCCGAAGAGCTTGAAAATCCGGAACGGATGTATATGATGTCTCTTCTCTTTTGCGCCCAGGGGTGGGGCGGACTGGGCCAAGGAGTGCCGCAGGCATCGAGCGGGAGCGGAACTCGGCGGGGTTACCGCGGCGAATCGCCCGGAGTGGAGGAAGATGAAGAGAAAAAGCGGAGAACAAGGCTCGGCTGCAGTTGCATTCTCGTTGGCTGCTTTCATCGTGATTTTTACTATTGCTACCGTTTACCTCTTCCTGGCTAAAATTTGGTGGTTTCCACCCGCAATCAGCGAGTTTGGTAACCAGATTGACGCGCAGTTCCATCGCACCCTCATTATTACCGGCATCGTATTTGTCCTCGCACAGCTGGGGCTTGCTCTAGTCATATTCCGGTCGAGGGACCACGGGCAGAAGGCCAGCTTCTTCGAAGGAAATTCCGCGATGGAGTTCATCTGGACACTTGCCACCGTGATTATGTTCGTCGGGCTGGGCCTATACGGTGAGCACGCCTGGGCCGAAGCGCACTTTCAAGGCGCCGCCCCCGGTGCTTTGCAGTTGGAGGTCACCGGACAGCAATTTGCGTGGAATTTCCGATATGCAGGCCCGGACGGAAAATTCGGTGGCACAAAGCCGGAACTCGTCAGCGCCTCCACCGGAAATCCTTTGGGACTCGACCCCCGCGATCCGGCTTCGAAAGATGACGTCGTATCGCCCGTTGCGTATGTTCCGATGGGCCACGAGGTCGAGCTTCTGATCCGCACACAGGACGTCACACACAGCTTTTACGTGCGGGAGCTGCGCCTGAAACAGGATGCGGTGCCGGGGATGACCATTCACATGCACTTCAACGCCATAGTTCCTGGGGAATACGAGCTCGCCTGCGCCGAGCTCTGCGGACTGGGTCATTACCGGATGCGCAGTTTCGTGAATGTGGTTTCGCAGGACGAATTCGACAAGTGGATGCGCGATCAGGAAACAGCTTTGCAACAACAGTAATAAGTGGTTGGAACATGAGCCGAAAGGTTCCAGGAGCGACTCGATGGTGACGCACGAGAGCGGCGGCCATCACCACCCGCCGAGTGGTTTTATACGCAAATATATTTTCAGCCTCGATCACAAAGTCATTGGTATTCAGTATTACTTCCTAGCGCTTTTCTCGGTGTTCGTGGGGATGGCCCTGTCGATGCTGATGCGCATTCACTTGGTGTGGCCCAACGCCAAGTTGCCGTTCACGCCGGGTGGCCAGATGACTCCCGAGCAATATTTGGCGCTGGTAACCATGCACGGATCCATCATGGTGTTTATGGTGTTGACCACCGCGCCGCAATCCGGCTTCGGAAACTATATATTGCCAATTCAGATTGGCGCGGAAGACATGGCCTTTCCGGTGCTGAACATGCTGTCCTTCTGGACCACATTTGTGTCTTTGGTGGTGCTCGTCTCGGCATTTTTCGTGAGGGGCGGGGCGCCGATTTCGGGCTGGACGGCATATCCAACGCTGAGCGCGCTAGGGGAAATCGCGGGTCCCGGACAAGGCGCGGGGCAAAACTTGTGGATCATCGGCGTGGCGATCTTCTGTATCGGATCGCTGCTGGGTGCCCTCAACTTCATCACGACGACCGTTGACTTACGGGCCCCGGGCATGACCTTGGGGCGCATGCCGCTCACCGTATGGGCTTGGCTCGTGACGGCGATACTCGGGCTGCTTGCGTTCGGAGTACTCCTCGCCGCGTGCCTGTTGCTGTTACTAGACAGGGTGGCTGGAACGAGCTTTTTCATTCCCGGCGGGCTCGTTGTCACCGATACCCCCATCGTTTCGCACACAGGTGGCTCGCCGCTGTTATGGCAGCACTTGTTCTGGTTCTTCGGGCACCCCGAGGTTTACATCGCCATCCTTCCGGGCATGGGCGTGGCGTCGCACGTCCTTTCTACGTTCTCACGTAAGCCCGTGTTTGGTTACAAGGCCATGGTGGGTGCGCTGGGAGCTATTGGGTTCCTGGGCTTCTGCGTTTGGGGACACCATATGTTTATCAGTGGAATGAGCCCCTATTCGGCATTCGCGTTTTCGCTGCTGACCATGACCATCGGCGTGCCATCGGCGATCAAGACTTTCAACTGGCTGGGCACGTTATGGGGAGGCAGGATTCAGTTCACCACGGCCATGATGTTTGGCCTGGGATTTGTGTCGCTATTCGTCACCGGAGGGCTTTCGGGATTATTTCTGGCGCAGCCGTCGATCGATCTTTATCTGCATGACACCTATTTCGTGGTGGCGCACTTCCACTTGATCATGGGAGTGGCCGCAATCTTCGGAATATTTGCCGCGACCTATTTCTGGTTCCCCAAGATGTTTGGCCGCATGCTGAACGAGCCGATTGGCAAGGCTCACTTCTGGCTCACGTTCATCGGGGTCTACAGTATTTTCATGCCCATGCATTTCCTGGGACTTGCAGGCCATCCGCGCCGCTATGCAGATACCACCGGCGTCAATTTTCTGGCGCCACTGCACCCCGTGCACTACTTCATAACCATCGCCGCAATGATTACCATCACTGCCCAATTGATCTTTCTCTTTAACTTTTTCTACAGTATGAAGGCGGGGCAAAAAGCGACCGAGAATCCATGGAACGCCACAACGCTCGAATGGAGTATTCCATCTCCGCCCCCGTTTGATAATTTTGCCGGCCACGTCCCGGTGGTCTATCGCGGACCGTATGAATTCAGCGTTCCTGGTGCGACGGAAGACTACATCCCGCAATATCTGGCACCGGAGAGAGTGGGCAAGGCACACTAACGGAGTACGGTTATGCCAGGCACAATCACGGATGAGATCGAGATAATTGACGCCGGTCGCGGCGGAGGCACAGGCGTTCCCGCTGGCGGCGACGATGACGGCGACGGTTCTGGCGGTGAATCGCGAGGTACGCCGCAGCGCGCTTACTTCACGGTCATTCAGCTCGCTATGGCCGGGATCGTCATGTTTTTTATGGCGCTGACGAGTTCCTTTCTCGTGCGCAAAGGTTTGGCGAATGATTGGGTGTCGTTCAATTTTCCGCGCATTCTTTGGCTGAATACCCTGATTCTTCTGGCCAGCAGCTTGACGATTCAGATAGCCCGCCGCCAACTTCGCGGACACCAGAGGGTCGCTTTCAAGAGATGGTGGAGTATAACCACCGGTCTGGGAGTTTTGTTTCTAGCGGGTCAATTGATTGCTTGGAGGCAGCTTGCCCATGAGGGCGTGTTTCTCGTCACCAATCCGAGCAGCAGCTTCTTTTATGTTTTGACGGCGGCGCATGGCTTGCATCTTCTAGGCGGAATTCTGGCGTTGCTATATGTATCCCGGCGGAATTGGCAGCGAGCCCGAATTTCACAGGCGACCGCTACAGATGTGACGTCAATTTATTGGCATTGCATGGATGGTCTTTGGGTATTTTTATTCGCGCTTCTCTATCTCGGACGGTGAATCGTGGCTGAAACGAAGACGGCGGTGGGTGTCCCGGTCAGCTCTCCCTGGTCTGGCGGAGTCCGGCCTTTTGCGATTAATTCGAAAAAGTTTGGAATGTGGCTTTTCATAGTTTCAGATACGCTGACCTTTTCGGCGCTGCTGCTGGCCTATAGCTATAGCCGATTGTCGAATCCGAACTGGCCTCGCCCGTTCGAAATCTACCCGGCCATTGCGAAATCCACGTCCATGACGCTGGTCCTCCTGGCCAGCAGCTTGACGATGGTGTTGGGAGTGGCGGCGGCGCATCGCAACGATCGGGCCAAGGCGGTTCGCTGGCTGCTCCTGACCGCGCTCGGCGGCATCGCGTTCACAGTGTTGCATTTGACTGAATGGATCAACCTATTCCATGAGGGCTATACGCCCTGGAGCACTCCGCAGGGCGTGCCGTTATTTGGCGCGACGTTTTTCGGAATCACCGGCTTACATATGACACACGTCAGCATTGGCGTGATTTATCTGATCGTCATGGCTATCGGCTATGGCAAAGGAAAATTCACTTCCGATGACGTGGAAGTGAGCGGTCTTTACTGGCACTTCGTCGACTTGGTGTGGATGTTTGTGTTCCCGATGATCTACTTGATGTCGGTAAATCTTGGCGGTTAGGTTCGGAGCGAGGAGCGCATGAGCGCACACGAAAGCGGTTCGGAAGTCCACGCCGTCGGAAGCACACGGCTTTTCGTGATGGTGTGGATCTGGCTGGCTGTAATCACATTTATCGAAGTCTTTCTGGCCTACGAGCGATTGCGTCCGGATCTTATGCTTACGCTTCTCGTTGTTCTGTCACTCGTGAA
This sequence comes from uncultured Acidobacteriota bacterium, assembly GCA_963803735.1. Taxonomy (GTDB): domain Bacteria; phylum Acidobacteriota; class Terriglobia; order Acidiferrales; family UBA7541; genus Palsa-189. The sequence continues at coordinate 267,812 of CAWDNV010000001.1, forward strand.
GGCGGCGCTGATCGTTTCCTATTTCATGCATTTGAAATACGAGAAAATAAGTCTGGCGCTGGTGTTGATTCCGTCCACGATATTCTGTATCTGTATGATCATTATTTTCTTCATGCCGGATGGCGCACGGCTTATGCAGATGCGTTTGGGACACTAGGGCTTTACGGGTCGCCCGCTTTGGCCGAAGGATGGTGAAAAGATGAAAGTTTCTTACAAATCAGCCGCTGGTATGGCAATTGCGGCACTTGGCTTTGCGCCTGGTGCCTGGGCGCAGGGATGCGTGCTGTGTTACACGTCTCTCGCATCCAGCGGCCCCGCCGCCATGCATGCCTTTCAGGTTGCCATGATTGCTCTATTGATTCCCGCACTGCTGCTGTTTGCTGGTGTATTTTTCCTGGTTTTCCGCCGCGCCCGGACCAGAACTCCCGCGCCCGCCATCCAGAATCGTATTTACGGCCCGCGGCTTTCCTCTTCGACCGCCAAGCCCCTGGAAGGGCGCGCTTAGCTCAGAAAGCGCGTCAAATCGCTTCAATTATCGAATCCGCCACGCGGTCTATTTGTTCGGTGGTCATTTCCGGATAGAGCGGCAGGGATAGCACTTCATGAGCCGCGCGTTCGGCGACCGGCAACTGCCCGGTTTTGCCGCCAAGCGAAGCATAGGCGGGCTGAAGATGTAGTGGGAGCGGATAGAAGATAGAAGTTGCTATTCCTCTTGAGGTCAGATGTTTCGCAACATGGTCGCGTCTGCTCGCGGGATTCGCTCCCTCGCTGGCGATTCTTACGGTATATAGGTAATAGCTGTGGACTGAGTTTGGTGTAGCGGCAGGCGTCTTGATACCGTGCACCCCAGCAAACCGCTCGTTATACCGCGCAGCGTGCGCCTGGCGGGCAGCGATCCAACGTTCGAGATAACGAAGTTTCACGCGTAGCACGGCCGCTTGGATCTCGTCGAGCCGGCTGTTCCAACCTGGCTCCGCGCTAATGTAGCGGCCAGTTTGGCCGTGGTTCCGAAGTCGTTCAATTCGTTGGGCGATCTCTTCGCTATCGGTAAGGATCATGCCGGCATCGCCGTATGCGCCCAGGTTTTTGCTCGGGTAGAAGCTCGTCGCGGCGCAGGTCCCGAAGGAGCCCAGCTTCGTTCCCTCCAAACTTGCCCCGAGTGACTGCGCATTGTCTTCAATGAGCGCGATGCCTTGATGCGCGGTGAACTCTAGCAGTGATTGAATGTCGGCGGCGCCGCCATAGAGGTGCACCGCGATGATGGCCTTGGTCCGCCGTGTTACAAGCGATTTCGCCGATTTTGGATCGATATTCAGTGTTTCGGGTTCGCTATCGGCGAAGACGGGGTGCGCTCCGGCGGCGATTGCGGCGCCTGCAGTGGCGAGAAATGTGAAGGCAGGAACGATCACCTCGTCGCCGGGCTCAACTCCACTGGCGCGCAGGGCAAGCGCCAAAGCATCGGTTCCGGATGCCACGCCTATTGCGAAACGGATACCGCTATAACTGGCCATTTCTCGTTCGAACGCTTCGAGCTGCGGTCCCAGGATGAACGTCTGGGTTCTCAGGACTTCATCGATGGCGTGGCGCACTTCCTTTTCGATGGCCGCAAATTGCGCCCGCAGGTCGACCATTGGAATTTCGATTGGACCCGTACTGGCGGCTTCCTCGGGATCAGTTTGCGGGTTGAATTTCAATGACGCGGCGTTCAGCGCAGACGGCCCGGCGGATCGGCAGGCTCGGGGATCAGCGGGTGCGCCGAAGGGGAAGCATTGCTTGCGGCGATTTTTGAGGGCGCCGGCTGCGGAATTCCAATGCCTTTATTGAGATCCAGGTGTTCTTTGGCGCAGCGCGGACAATACCCCTTGCCGGTATCCTCATCGCGAAGGCTGGCCAATTCGTAACAGCCGTGGATACAGTCGCAGTAACCAGTCGCCGATGCTGTTTTGATGGGAACCAATGCCATGAGTGGATTACCCTCCGAGCAAGGAGAAAAATACTACAGTTCAGCGGGGCTTTGCGCAAGGTGGAAACGACAGCTCAAACGAGGACGGCAGAAGTAGCCAGACGGAACTGTTGCTGCGCGCTTTCGCGTAATTCCAGCCAGATGGATTCCGGAAGGGAGAGAAATACCTCTACCACCTTCGGGTCGAACTGCGTTCCGCTGCATTTTTTGACTTCCTTGCGGGCATGATCGACGCCTAGCGCTTTACGGTAGGGACGGTCAGACAACATTGCGTCCACGGCGTCTGCCACAGCGAAGATTCGCGCACCCAGCGGAATCTGTTCGCCTCGCAACTTTCTTGGATAGCCAGTGCCGTCGTAAAACTCCTGGTGAGAAAGCACGATTTCGGCCGCTTGCGTGAGAAACGGTATGCGAAGGAGCATTTTGTATCCGATATCGCAATGCGTGCGCATGACCGCGCGTTCCTCGTCGTTGAGCGGTCCCGGTTTCTGTAGAATCCGGTCCGGAATGGCCATCTTCCCGATGTCATGTAAGAAAGCGGCGCGGGCAATTTGCGGAAGCGATTCGACGGGCAGGTTCATCGCTTTCGCCATAGCCATTGTGTAAGCGGTTACGCGCTTGCAATGGCCCACGGTTTCAGAGTCTTTCAAGTCCAGCGCTCCGCCCAATGCCTCGAGCGTCGCGTCGTAGGACTGCTCGAGCTCGTTCAGGGCCTTTTTTAACTCGCCGGTGCGCTGCTCGACTAACTGCTCCAGGTTCCGTTGGTAATTGCGATTTTCGAGCAGCAGACGGCGATGCTCCAACGCTCGCCGTACGCTCAGGAAAAGCTGGTCCTTCTCGAATGGCTTCAGGATGTAGTCGTAGGCACCGCAACGGATGGAATCGAGCGCGGTAGACACGTCATGCATGGCCGTGACCATGATCATGGGGATTTCCGGATCATAGGAACGCAGCCAGGAGAGGAGTTGCAGGCCGTCCATTTCCGGCATGAGCATGTCGCTGAGCACCAGGTCAGCGGAGGTTTGCTTCAGGTGCTCAACTGCCAGCCGGCCGTTTCCCACTGCACCGCACTGATATCCTTGGCTTTCCAGCAACGTCGAGACGACCTCGCGTATCGCTTCTTCATCATCAACGATAAGGACTTGGGCTTTACCCACTTCCGGGCCCCCCAGAAAACCGAGACAGACGCGACAGCAATTATAAGGGGGGTCGAAGGATCGTTCTACGACTGTTCCGGCGTGGGTGCCGAAGTTGTTAAGTGCGTGTATGCACACGAATTAGGTGGAAAATGGCGTCAGCGCTCCGCCATTCAGGCGAAAGGCGGGTTCGAGAGGGTATACTACGAATGGAGTCCGGGTGGCTTTGCTCGATCTCCACTTACGAAAGAAGGCCCACGCCCGTTAACCTGCCTGGTCAATGAACAACATTCAAAAACTTGTCGCGACCGCGTGCGCGGTCATCATTACAGTCTTGCCTTGCTGGGCACAGCAACAGGGCGGGCACAGAGAGCAGACGCCGGCTTCCGGAACGGCCGACGCGGAGTTCCTGCAGGCCGCGGACGAAGTCCTTGCCGTGATGAGCAAGATTCTTTCGTTGCCGGTCAAGGAACCGCTGAAGAGAAGTGTGCGCTCCCGTGAGGAGATTCGGGAGTTTCTGCTCCGCCAGATGCGCGAAGATAAAGATGACACCAAACGCTATGCGGACCAGAAAGCGCTGGAAGCGCTGGGCCTTATACCTAAGGGGTATCCGCTCGACCAAAAGCTGCTCGCTTTGCTGACCGAACAGATTGCCGGACTTTACGATCCCAGAGAGCGCGAATTTTTCATCGCCGATTGGACCCAACCCGCTGAGCAACGCGTAATCATGGCGCATGAATTGACGCACGCTCTTCAGGACCAATATTTCCACGTGGAGAAGTGGGAAGAGGAAGTTAAAGCCAATGACGACGCATCGTTGGCTCGGGAATCGGTGCTGGAAGGCTCAGCCATGATCGCGATGTACGACTACTTGCTGCGTAATATGGGGAAGACCACGCGGGATATCACTGATTTCGATCCCGGAATGCTGATTGGAGACACGAACGACAGTCCCGAGCTTTCGCAAGCGCCCATGGTCATACAGGACGAGATCACCTTCCCGTACCTTCCCGGGGCTACTTTCGTGCAGCGTGCACTCAAAGAGTGGGATGGGTGGCACGATTTCCACCGCTTGTTTGAAAATCCGCCCGCCTCTACACAGCAAATTCTTCATCCGAATCTTTACTTCCGTGGGGTGATGCCCGCTCGAGTCGATCTTACTCCGCTCACGAAGGTCGTTCCGCGCGGCTGGAAGAAGCTGGATGAAAATGTCTTGGGTGAATTCTCGGTCAATGAAATTCTCAAGCAGTTTCTCGGCAAAGAGCGCGCGGAGAAGATTGCTCCTTCCTGGAGCGGCGATCGCTATGCGGTTTATCAGCGCGAGTCCGGTATGCAGACGCTTCTATTGATCCGTCTGAAGCTTGCGGATGAACCCGCGGCCACGCGCTTTTTCGAGGCCTACCGCGATCTGCTCGAAAAGAAGGACGAAAAGCGTACCGCAGTTTCCCGCCGTCAGAACTTTGTCTCATTCAACACGCCCGATGGTGGCGTTTTTCTGCGCTGCCAGGGCGAGGAATGCCTGATTGCAGAGGGGGCTACGCGAGAGATCTTCGACGCTATGACCAGCGCTCTGCATTGGCCGCCGGCGCCGCCCGCGATTCCGGAATCGGATCAGCCGGGCATTACCGTCATGCGGCGCAATGCTCCGTCTTTTAATCCGGCGGCATTCCTAAACAGGGCTTTGACGCCGGACTCGCATTCGAGTTCGCTGCGTTCGCTTCAGTGAAGTAAGGCGATGCGCCGGCCGCGATGAGTTGGCCTCGTAAATATCTCGACCTGCCCCGTATTCCTGAACCCGAGGTGATGGACGATTCGAAGGAAGTGCAGGCCTATTCCTCTGCTGCGGCTGATGCATACCTCAGCGATATTGACGATACGTTCGTAGAACACGCGATTCGACTGATTGGCCCTGCGGCGGGCTGCGCTCTCGATATTGGCTGCGGGCCTGGTCAGATTATCACGAAGCTGTCAGCGCGTTTGCCGGAATGGAAGTTTATTGGCATCGACCGCTCGCATACGATGATCCACCGCGCCACGCATGTGCCGCATTCGGTCTTCTTTCTCGCGGGTGACGCCTGCTCTTTGCCCTTTGGCGATTCGAGCTTCGATCTGGTGCTGTGCAATTCTGTGCTGCACCACATCGGCCATCCTACTCACCTATTTGCGGAGATTCGTCGCGTTGCTAAATCCGGTGCTGCCATCCTCTTGCGCGACCTGCGGCGTCCATCGCGGTTTGGGTTTCCGCTTCATGTGCACTGGTATGGGCGCCACTACAAAGGGTTGATGTACAAGCTTTACCGCGATTCTGTCCGCGCGGCCTACACGCCCGAAGAGCTTTCCGCGATGTTAAACGCAGCTGGCATTTCCGGCGCTCGCCTGTTCACGCACGGTGCCACTCATCTGGGAATCGAGCGGCGCGCTGCTGGGGCCAACTGAACTCGTTTCATTTTGGGCGAGGAAGTTCGCGCCTTTCGAAGCTCGCGCTTGATGAATCTGGCAAGGTCCTGCTCTGCATCGCCTGCGATTGCGCTCGGAAGTCCCAAGCGCAGAGCGCATTCGCAACACCTGCGAGCCTTTGTGTGCTGACCGCGTCTGCCAAAAAATCGTGCGACACCGTACAATTCAAGCGCTTGAAGACCGTTCTCTGCGGCCGCGCCGTACTCTATAGAAAGTACCTGTAAAATATGGCTGGCCAGCGCGGCAAGTCCCCGCAGATCCATGCGATTATGGCGAAAAACGCCTTCCATCTGCTGCGCTCTTCCGCAGACGTAATCAAAATAAATTCCAGGAATCATTGCCGAGTTGATGTCCTCGCGTCGCGACCACCCCAGCGATTCGGCGCCTAGCACGCGCTCTTCGAGATGGCCGAGCTTGACGCTGCCGATCTGTAGTTTCCAGATCTCCCTCGCGGGATGAAGGAAATCTAAATGCGCATTAAGGATGGGAATGTCAATCGCTCGCGTCATTCGAAAGCGGCTCTCCAGCAGCGGCCAATCAAAGCTCTTTCCGTTGAACGTAACCAGCACGGGATGCTTTCTCAGCCTGAGCGCAAGCTCGAGCAGAATCGAATATTCCTCGGCCGGATCGCGCATGAAAAGCTGTTCGATTTGGATTCCGCCTGCATCCCACCATGCCAGGCCAATCAGGAACGCCAGATTTCCCCCGCCTCCGATGAAGCCGGTAGCTTCGGTATCCAGAAAGAGCCATTTCTCGGGGTTCAGGGCATGATTTGCGCGAAAGCGCCTGACCGCCGTCCGAGAGCGGAGCAACAGTTTGAGGGCCTCGGCATCCGGTTGGAACATTGCGGGCGTGGCATACCACTGGCGCGCCGCTACGTACGTCCCGAATCGATTGCGCGCAATCTCTGCCCCTAGAGCAGACCAAGTCGAAGAACTTTCTTCTGCTGAAGCGTTTGGTAGTGGCTCGCGCCGCCAACGCGAGGATAGCCGAGGTTCGAAATGTGTCGCCATTTACGCGAGCACGCTTCCTAAAATGCACCTGTTTTCGCCTAACATTCGCCTGAAAATATAACATGCCTTGGCGAATGGCGGCCTTCTTTAAAGAGAAAAGCGTCCTAATAGTGGAAGCGATAGCGCAGCTCCGCGTAGACCTCCCGCGGGTTGTTGAAATGAAACCCACCGAAGGTATTGCTGTTGTCGATGAGCAGATGGCTATTGGTGACGTTCAGTGCATTCACGGAAGCCGAGAAACGTTCTCCAAACGATTTGCCTAGAGCTAGATCGACCGTCGTATGGCCAGGAAGGTAGTCCGGCGGGGCGGCACCATTGTGAAATCCCGATCCGTAATAGACGTTCCCCGAGATGTACGCCGTCCAGGGAAGCGTCACATCGAAGCCAACATTCAACGTGTTTCGCTGGTCATGATCGAGCGGCGAATAATCGGGCTGAAAGGAGAAATTCGTCAGACCGCCGGTGATTGCCCCCCTGAATTCTGCGATTTGGTTTGAATACGCCAGATGCATTTGGCCGCGCCGCCACAGCCGAGGAGACCGCAGTGTTAACTCCCAGCCACGGATCAAGGCGTCCTGAGTGGTAAGCGGAAAGAAGATATTGGTCGAGACCGGGCTGCCTGCGAAGTCGTAGTTAACGTTGCCGTGATCCAGGAAATTCAGGCTTTTGGTATGAAAAGTATCGATGTCCAGCGCCCAACCCTTGTACGGAATGCCTACGCCGAACTGATACTCCGTATCTCGCTCGCCCCTCAACGGAATAAATTGCTGCGGAGTCACAAGATCGCCCGGCGTATTCACTAATCCAAGGAGCAGGCCGCCAACCGTGACTAGGGGAGGAGGCTGATAGAACTGGCCATAAAATCCGCGGAAAACCCAATTGATGCGCGGAATGCGGACCGCAAACCCCGTACGGGGGCTGGTCGGATTTTCTGTGACGCTCGGGCCGGAGAAATGTGTCTGGCGCACGCCACCGCTTAAGTTCAGCCACGGCGTCACCGCGAACTTATCTTCAACAAATACCGCCTCGACGTTCCCCGGCACGATCTCCCTATCGGAGACGGGCAAATTGGAGCCGTCATTGAACAGCACCCCGAAAAATTGGTTATCGTGCTGCCAGAAGCCGTAGAAACCGCCTTGGAGAGTATTTCGCGCCACGGTTACGCTAAGAGTTGTCTGTGCGCCAACATAATTCGAGGCCCGATGGTCGGTGATCGCGTTGGGAAAGTCATTCGGAGAGCTGTCGTAATTCGAACTATTGAAGTGGTAGAAGGGCGAAACGGTGAGCAGCCCGCTGTGGCTCATCGTGTGAACCCAGGAAAAGTTTAAGTAGCCATCGGCTTCATGCTGGTTGTCCACCTGGATCACGCCATTGGCCACATCGAGCGGAGAGATCGGCATCTGGTAATAATCTCGGCGCAGGGAGCCCACCAGACGCAACTGATCCTTCGGGTCCACGTTGAAGATCAGTGAGCCGAATCCGCCGTAGCCGTTATCGGCGTCGTGAATTACCTGGGCTACCGGCGTTTCCAATCCAAGATCGCTGCGATTACCGTTGATGCTGGCGTAATAAGCGAGGCGCTGTGTGTGTCCGCCGCAGTTGATCTGGTCGTTGGTTTGATAAAAATTTCCGAAGCTCAACACCACATCGCATTCTCGGTCGCGTTCGAAACCGGTGCGCGGGACGGCATTGAAGACTCCATAAGTGCGATCCCCATAATCGGCATCGTAACTGCCGCGTTGCACCTCCACGGTGTCCAGATCTTTAGGATCAACCTGGGGTCCGACATTACTGGCTATGTTCGTATTGGGGACGGGAACCCCATCAATCAGCCAACTGTATTGATGTCCGCCGCGGATGTGGAGCATGTCGTGCACCATGTAAGCTCCGGGAACGTAGTCTGTGATCATGGACAAGCTATTAGTCCGGTCGGCGCCTGGCGTGAGTTGAATATCCTGCCGGCTCAGCGTGGTTGTGGGCGTCACGCTCTCCGTTGGTGCGCTTATCGCTTCCCCGGTAACTGTGGTGGTTTGGTTCACGCCGGCCACGGCCAGCTCGAAATGAAGCACAGGGCTCGTGTCGGATTGGACGACCAGGGTTTGTTGTTGTTGCTGGAACCCTTCCAGCATTACGGAGACTGTGTAGTTGCCAATGGGCACGGCGCTGAATTCAAATTCTCCGCTCTGGTTTGTTTTCTGGACTTGCGTCCAGTCGGAATCCTGAGCTTTCAGCGTGACCGTCGCGCCTGCAATGGGCAGGTGCTGCGAATCGTGAACGATGCCTCGTACCGTGCCGAAAATCGTGGCGTGCGACGAAACGGCCAATGCGAGAGAATAGAGAATGACTACAGCAAGTCTAACGGTGCGCATAGGCTCCTTTAGCAGGGCGCGCCCCTCGTCAGCAGAGGGGAGTAGGTTATGAGTTGTAGGGTCTGACTTCGCTATGCGGTTAGCAGAAGACGGGGTGGCGGAGACTCCATACGGCGCTCTGCATCCGGAAAGAAGGACGGAAGGAAGGGAATGGCCAGCTCGCTCCGGGAATCGCTTTGCAAAATCAGAGGAGCGGAGAGCGTAAAAACGATCGCAGCGGTGTAATGGGCGGCGGCTTGTACCGGGCAAGGTTTCAACGCGGCGATTGGCTTCCCACCCATATCGCAACTCGGCGCCTCGTGTTTCTCAGCGTGCATGGGGCACATGACGCCATTGCAGCAATCGAACGCCAAAGAGATGGAATCGAGCCCGCTCGGCGCGATCGTCAGCGCCAGCGTCAACACTCCGATAACTGCTAGAAACCTTCGCATCGCGTCTTCTACCCGTCCTGTATGCTAATCCCTTTGCGTAAATTAATGCAAACTCGGTGTGCCATTGGTCGAATTTCCGCTGCTAAGGCTTGACAGCCGCGACCATCACCGATATAGAAAACGCATGGCTCAATCCTTTCTTGTTTTCGACTTCGGCTCCGATGAGGAGTTAGCACAACAAGCGCGGCACAAAGTGGATGGCTGGAAGCAGGGTTTCCGGTTAGACAAAAAACTATTGCTGAAATTCAACCGTAGCGATGCGTCTGAAGCTAGCGAGAAAGCTGACGAGGAAAAGGACGCTCAAAGCGAAAAGAAAGGTGATGCAAAATCTCGGCGCAAGAAAGCGGCAGAGACGTCCGCAAAGGAGCACATCCAGTTGATCATTCGTCTGGATTTCTCAGATCACGAGCGCCTGTCTTATCAGAGGTGGCTCGAGCGCATCCCTGCTGAAGTTCCGTTTAAAGACGCACAGTCCAAGATCATTCGGCAGAATGATGCGGAATTCGCCGGGACCGCAGAGCGTTTCGAGTCGTTATCTTGAAACCTCGTCTTTTGAAAGGTTTGGGGCTTAAGGCATAGGTTCGGCTGAAGCGTGATCTAGGGTTTAGCTCCACTGCAATCTCGTGTAAGCCCCCGAATCCCGGGGCTTGCGCATCAGTTATAATGGAGTTTGGCGAAGCTTCTTTGCCAGAGGTGAAGCTGCATGGCTGTGCAAGCGCACCCGAAGATCGGCACAGTTCCTACCCACAATTATCACGGACTCCAGCCCAGCGACCTTATTCGAATGTACCGGTTGATGTATTTGTCCCGGCGCCTCGACGACCGTGAAATTCAGCTCAAGCGCCAGCACAAGATCTATTTCCAGATCAGTGGAGCGGGACATGAAGCGGTGTTGGTGGCTGCTGGGCAGGTTCTGCGGCCCGCCCACGACTGGTTCTTTGCCTATTACCGCGATCAGGCTCTGTGTTTGAGTCTGGGACTCACGCCTCGGGAGATGCTTCTGCAAGCCGTTGGAGCGAAGGATGACCCCTCTTCCGGCGGAAATCAAATGCCCTCGCATTGGGGCAAGCCCGAGCTAAATATCGTTACGCGCTCGTCCACGGCCGGAATGCAGTGGCTGCAAGCGGTGGGCGCGGCGGAAGCGTCGATCTATTTCGAACGGCATCCGCAGGCGCTCGATCAAGCGCAACACGCGCCGTTGGGCGAATCGGTGCGGCACAGTTCCGACGAAATCGTTTACGTTTCTGGCGGTGACGGCATGACGAGCCAGGGCGAATTTTTCGAAGCCCTGAACGCCTCATGCTTGAATCGCTTGCCTGTGCTCTTTCTGGTGGAAGACAACGGCTTTGCCATTTCTGTGCCGGTCGAGGCGCAGACCGCTGGCGGCAGTATTTCGAGGCTCGTCCGGGACTTTCCCGATCTGCTCGTCCAGGAATGCGACGGGACCGATCCCTTGGCGAGTTATGACGTCATGCGGCGGGCCGCGGAGTATTGCCGCGCGCGCAAAGGACCAGCGCTCGTTCACGCGCACGTGACGCGGCCTTATTCGCATTCGCTCTCGGATGACGAGAAGCTTTACAAAACATCCCAAGAGCGCGAAGAGGAAGCGCATCGCGATCCCATCCCGAGGTTTGGTCTCTTTCTCGTGCGTGAAGGCATTCTCGACGAGCACGAGTTGGAACGCCTCGAGGCGGAAGTGGATCGCGAAGTCCTGGAAGCTACCGATCTTGCGCTCGCGGCCGAGTTGCCGTCCGAAAAATCTATTTTGCAATGCATCTATTCCCCTGACGTAGATCCCACCTCCGCTCGATTCGAGTCAGAACCGAAATTCGCCGGCGAACCAAAAACCATGCTGGAGATGATTCCAGCCACGCTGGCCGACGAGATGGAGCGCGATGCCCGAATCGTGGTGTTCGGCGAAGACGTGGCCGATTGCAGCCGCGAAGAGAATCTGAAGGAGGTCAAGGGCAAAGGGGGTGTCTTCAAAGCGACCGCCGGGCTGCAACGGCGTTTCGGATCGGATCGCGTCTTTAATTCGCCGCTCGCGGAGGCTGCCATTGCCGGACGCGCGATTGGCATGGCTATCCGCGGCATGAAGCCGGTCGCTGAAATGCAGTTCTTCGATTACATCTGGCCGGCGATGATGCAAATTCGCGACGAATTGGTTGTGACCCGCTGGCGCTCGGGTGGCCACTTCAAGGCGCCTGCAGTGATTCGCGCGGCAATTGGGGGCTATCTCACGGGCGGCGGACCCTACCACAGCCAATCCGGCGAAGTCATCTTTACTCATTTGCCGGGGCTTCGCGTCGTCATGCCCTCAACCGCGCTCGAGCTTTGCGGTTTATTGCGCACGGCCATCCGTTCCGATGATCCGGTTCTGTTTCTGGAGCACAAGCATCTCTACCGCCAACCGTACAATCGTTCGCCTTATCCCGGTCCCGATTTCACGATTCCTTTCGGCAAAGCCCGCATCGTTCGCCCAGGCACCGACCTCAGCATCGTCACTTATGGCGCTATGGTGCATCGAGCCGAAGTGGCAGCAGCCGAACTCCAGCGTGAGGGTATCTCCCTCGAAATTCTAGACCTCAGATCGCTGTCGCCTTACGATTGGGAAGCCATTGTCAGCACCGTGACAAAGACAAACCGGGTCATCGTTGCTTACGAAGATATGCGTTCCTGGGGCTACGGAGCGGAGATTGCTGCGCGCATCGCCGATGAATTGTTTCAGGACTTGGACGCTCCAGTGCGGCGCGTGGCCGCTCTGGACACCTTCTGCGCTTACCAACCACAGCTTGAAGAAAAAATACTGCCCCAGAGTAGGGAGATAGCAAGGGCCGTTCGAGAATTGGCAACTTTCTAATCTAGGGTCTGTGATCTGCCAAAAGATTAGGAAGGTTTCTCAGTTAAGCTTTGGCTTTTGCTTTGCCAGCGCGTTCGAAAGTCGCTCCATCCACGGAGAGCATTCCTGCCCCCACGGTGAAGAGTGCAAAACAGGCGACACCCAGCATCAGCGGCAGGCCGTAACCTTCCACGTTGTAAATTCCCGAATGCGGTAAGCTGACCTTCCATATGGCAATGCCTATCTGAATTGCCAATAGCAGGCCGACAACCCGAGTGAGTAGCCCCAGAACGAGTAAGAAGCCGCCGAAGAGTTCCAATGAGCCCGCGATGTATGCGAAGTACGATGGGAATCCTTGCTTGGGGAACCATGCGAGCCAGTTCCCGGGTGCGCCAAAAAGCTTGTCGTAACCTGTAGAGAGGAAGATTGCAGCAACCCCCAGTCGTAGCACAAGCAAACCAAGCGGCTTCAGTTTTTCAGAAATTTGCATCGTTTACCTCGGCGCGCCGATTGTAACAAAGCCCGTGTTCCTGACAGGTTGTATCTCGCGCTAGCCAACGAAGAAAGCACAGCCCTGACGGATCGTGTAGAATTCATCCCAGTGTGTGCTTTAGCCTGGAAAAAAGTACGATCGCGTCAGACGCGACGTCGCATTCGACACCAAACGTGCTTCGGTGCTCGCCGGTGAGGAAGTCATGAGTCCCCGGCGTTGGCTTCTGATCATCCTTCTCGTTGCGCTCATCGCTGGAGTATGGTGGGCACGCCGCAATCGCTCGCACTATCCTGACGCCTATATCGCAGATCAAAGCGCGACGCTTTGGAGCGCAACGGCCCAAGTACGCCGTCAGGTCGGGACTTTGGGTTACGGCGAAAAAGTGAGCGTTCTCGGTCGCGCCGGTGAATTAACAGAAGTGCGGTCGACCGACGGAACTGAAGGCTGGGTAGATACTCACTTACTGATGACCCCGGCTCTTTGGAGCCAGGTTGGCGACCTGATCTCCAACGCGCAGAAAATGCCAGTGCAGGCCAAAGGGCATACGCGGACGATCAGTAACGTGCATCTCGAGCCGGGCCGGGATTCGTCGCGCATCTTTCAATTTGGGCGCAATGTTCCCGTGGTCGTCTTGCGTCGTCAGGTGGCCGCCACTTCTCACGCTGCCGCCGAGGAAAGCCATGCGAGCGATGAAGCAGCATCTTCCGCCGAGGAAAAATCTGATGTGGAGGATTGGTCTCTCGTTCTATATTCGCAGGTTAAAGCGGAGTCGAGTCCATCTTCGGCTGGAAGCCAGCTTAAGAATGGCCCGGCCATTCCCATCGCCGGTTGGGTCCTTTCGCGTTTCGTGGAGCTCGATCCTCCGTCGCCGATCGGCGATTATACGGCTGCAGCAGGGAAGCGGATTGTGGGTTGGCTACAGCTCAATACAGTGCCCGATCCCAGCGGTGACAAGCCGCAATACGTGGTTGCAGCCGCCAAGAGCGGCGAAGGCCAGTCATGTGACTTCACCTCCATCCGCGTGTACACCTGGGGCGCGGTCCGCATGCGGTACGAAACTTCTTTCGCGGACAACAAAGTGTGCGGCCGGTTTCCAGTGCGCGTCAGCCAGACGCCTGCCGGTCCCGAGTTTCGCTTTACCGACGACAAGAACCCCGAACGCGCTTACCGGCTGATGGGAACGGTAGTGCGCCGGCTCACGCCCGCCGGCACAGTTCGAAAGCCGAAATAGTCACGACTTCTTCTCGCCCAATCGTGGCTGTTTCGCACGTTGTGCTGAATTTCATGACTTGCGCCGACGCGCGATTATGCTAATTTTGGGGCGCCACATTCACCTGACTTGCGTCGCACTAGGCTCTATTCACGCCGCTGTATTTGGTTCTGGGTTGCGCTAATCGCTTTTTCCGCGCTTTCTGGATGCTCGCACGCCCGCTCGCAGGCGGTCAGCGCAGTCAAACCTCCGCCCATCGAATTTGTCCAGGAATGGGGAGTTCGCGGCATTGAGCCCGGCCAATTTGAAAACCCGATCGGCCCCGCGCTCGACCCCATCGGCCGGGTTTACTTTGCCGACCGCGCGACAAGCTTCGTACAGAAGTTTGAAGCCGCCGGAATACCTCTGCTCTGCTTTGTAAGCGCCGCAGCGCGCACCGCCGATGCCATTGCGGTAGATTCCGGCGGTGCCATCTATGTGGCGAATTCACGCACCGGCACCATGCAGTTGTTTTTTCCGGAAGGCGACCCGTTACGCGCGCTGCGCTTTGCTCCGCGGCGCAATTACGATGGCGCATTTTTCTTTAGTATCGATGCAGATGGAAGAATCTATGTGCCCGATCCAGCAGGCTCGCGCGTACAGGTTTTCAACAGCCATGGCCAGCTTTTGCGGATTTGGAGGGTGCTGTCCGATGCTTCGGAGAAATCGGCGCATCCCTTCGCTGCAATAGCGAACAATGACGCCGTGTACGTCGGAGATGCCGACCGCGGGCGTATCCTGAAATTCACTCGCGACGGTGTGCAGAGCGAAGGTTTCAAATCGCCGGATTCGTCCGGCGATTCCCGCTTGCTGGGATTAGCCGCTGCAGGCAAACACGTCTTCGCGTTGCGAGGGTCTCCGGTGCGACTCGAGGTTTGGAGTGAAGAGGGCCACCGCGAACTCATCGATACGCTGGGAAATCGGCTTTCTGGGGTAGAATCCGCAGCTTATCTCGCTGCGGATGGAGTTGGTGATTTGATCGTGCTCGATTCGGATGCGCGCCGCGTGCTTCGTTTTCGGATGCATCTCGATTTGCCTTGAGGTTGGTGCCGCAATGCCTGTGATACTGACGGAGCAAGACGTTCGAACGCTGCTCGACATGCCTGCGGCCATTCGCGTCGTCGAGGAATCGTTGCAACGCCAGGCCGCAGGCGATGGCTGGATCCACCCCAGGCGCCGGCTGGCTTTGCCTGAGCGCGTCTTCCTGAACTACATGTTCGCGGCCGACCAAAAAGCGGGCTGGATGGGCGCAAAGCTCTACTCGGTCGCCCATGGCGTCGCGCGTTTTATTGTCTTGCTCTATCGCGCGGATAGCGGCGAATTGGCCGCTTTGATCGAAGCCGATTACCTTGGACAGGTGCGCACCGGAGCTGCTAGCGCGGTAGCGACGAAATATATGGCCCGCCCCGATGCGCGCGTGCTCGGAATCATTGGCACCGGCACGCAAGCGCGTACGCAACTCGCCGCGGTCTGCGAAGGCCGTGAATTGGCGACCATCCGCGCTTTTGGCCGCGACCGCACTAGACTCGAGACTTACTGCCGCGAAATGACAGACAAATTGCGCAGGCCCGTTACGCCCGCGGCATCAGCCGAAGAGACGGTGCGCGGGGCTGACATCCTGATCACTGCGACGACGGCCATGAATCCGGTCGTTTCGGGCGGCTGGCTCGCTCCCGGAACCCACATCAATGCCATCGGCGCAAATTTTGCGCAGAAGAGGGAATTGGAAACTGACGCCGTCGATCGCGCCGCCATCATCGCCGTGGATTCGATCCAGCAGGCCAATATCGAATCGGGCGACCTGATCCAGGCTTTCGGGGACGATAACGCCCGTTGGCAACAGGTGCGCGAATTGTGCGAAATCGTGGCGGGGAAGCGCCCGGGCCGAAAGAGCCCGGAGCAGATCACGCTTTTTAAATCAAACGGAATTGCCTCGTGGGATTTGGCCGCTGCCGCTTACATTTTTGAGTGTGCGGAAAAGAAAGGCCTCGGCAGCAAGTTGGAATTCGGTGGCAGAAACAGGTAAATCAGGTGGTGGGTCTGCGTCCCAGGCGATTGATCAGGGCTTGGTGCAATCGTTCGCGTATGTCGTTGGGGAGGGGAAGCGGCTGGGTGCTGTAATAAATCTCGATTGTTTTTCGCGTTGTATCCACGATAAGCCGGCAGTCTTGACAGCGCTGCAGATGAATTTCGATTTCAGTTAGAGTTTCGACCGTCAGTTCGCCATCCAGATAATCGGAGATTTCGCGAATCAGTCCTTTACAGTTCATGCCTGCTGCCTCTGCGCAAAATGTCGGCCCAGTTTTTCCCGCAATCTTAATCGTGCCCGCAGGAGCCTCGATTTCACAGCAGGCACGGAAATTCCCAGCGCCTCAGCCGTCTCTTCGGTCGAAAGCTGTTCCACATCGCGAAGCACGAAAACAGTGCGAAAGATCGGTTCGAGTTCCGCGATGGCGCTGCTAAGGATTGAGTTCAGTTCCGTCACCTGATAACGCTGTTCTGGCGTCGGCCCCCAATCCTCGATTTCGCGGGGTATCAGATCTTCTTCAGTTTGCACTGGCTCGTCGAGCGACGTAACGTTCGGCCGCCTGCGTCGCAGCCGCATAAGCGCTTCGTTTACAGCAATACGCACGAGCCATGTGTAAAAGCGCGAGTCGCCCTGAAAATCCGGCAGGTGCTGGAAGGATTTCAGAAAGGCGTCCTGCGTGGCATCTTCCGCATCTTCGCGGTTCTGCGTAATGTTCATCGCCAGGCGAAAAATGCGGCGCTCGTAGCGATTTACGAGCTCGTCAAAGGCTTTTAGGTCGCCGCTCTTTGCCAGAGACACCAGTGCGCCTTCGTCGTCGCGGACGATTGTGGAAGGCATGCGTTTTGGTTCGGGTGAGCTCATAGGCATCAGCGGCGGTGCGCCCGCGGCGAAAAAGCCGCGTCCCAGCAGGTTAGCACATATCATTACCGCCTGAGCCATTCTGAAAACCCTTACACCAGCCAATTTGGCGGTGGTGCAGACATCGCGCGGTACGTCCAAAAACTCGCGCCGTTTCGTCTGATCTAACTCTTCCGATTGGACGCAGCAGCGGCAGCTCGGGATTCACGATCTAACCGCGAAAGATGCCGAAAGCACGTGCTGCTCCAGGCGCATGGCAGATCCTGAAAACTCGCCGATTAGACGTGGGGTTACTGAGATGCTTCACGGTCTAACCTCGCTTGTTTTTTGCAGCATTTCTCGTGCTACGCTTGCCCTCTTCTGATAGGGACAGCCGTGATTTCGGTGTACAGAATGAGTTATCGGGAATCTCGACCCCGCGCGGGCGGGAGCTTTCGCTACTAACTAGAAATCATGCGGACTCTGCCAGACTACCTGCGGCGAGGAATGAAGCTGATCGTGGTCGGCTGCAATCCAGCCGATCGCTGGGCTCGCGCCGGCCACTATTACGCCGGGCGCACTAACCCTTTTTGGCCTTTGCTCTACGATTCCGGCATTCTGCCGGAATCGCTGCCTTACACTGACGACAAGCGCCTGATTGAATTCGGCATCGGCCTTACCGATCTGGTGAAGCGCGCCACGCGGGACATCGGCGAGCTGGAGCGGCAGGAAATCGCCGAGGGGCGGATTTTGCTTGCCCAAAAACTCGAAGAATACGCGCCCCGCGTGATCGCTTTCAATGGCAAGGATACATACGAGAAGTTCGCGCAAAGACCCTGCAAGCTTGGTTTACAGACGGAAAAGCTCTATGGCGCGCGAGTCTTCGTCCTGCCTTCCACGGGAACACAATCCTCCAACGATCGCGGAATCGGATTGCGTTACTTCCGCCAGCTTGCCCAGGTGCTGCACGGCTTGCCCGATTGACCCCTCCTGAACGTACAATTGGTTTATTCTTCCCGGCGGGAGCTTGACCATGGCCTCCGGATCCAGTTTTGCGCCGCTTGTGTTGGAATCGCGCCGCGGCTCGGTGTCGACGATTACGTTGAATCGCCCCGACCGCCTTAATGCGTTGAATAGCGCCCTCGGCCAAGCCTTACTAGACGCGCTGAGCGGCGCCATGCACGATAACGCGGTTCGGGCTGTTGTACTCACCGGTGCGGGCCGAGGATTCTGTGCGGGTGGGGATGTCGAGGTTCTTCGAAAGGCTCGCGAACGCGAAGAAGTCACCGAAATCGAGGCTCTGCTGAAGCTAGGGAAGCGGATCATCCTGGCCATCGCCACCATGCCGAAGCCCGTGATTGCCGCCGTTAATGGCCCTGCTGCGGGCGCGGGCGCGAATCTCGCGCTTGCCTGTACTATGCGCATCGCCTCGGAACAAGCCAGCTTCATCCAGAGCTTTGCCAAAATAGGCGTGTTCCCCGATTTTGGCGGCACTTATTTCCTGCCGCGGCTGGTTGGTCCATCTCTGGCCATGGAATTGATGCTCACCGCCGCAACCGTTTCCGCTGCCGATGCGCTCAGGATCGGCTTGGTGTCACATGTTGTTCCGCCTGATTCCCTCGAAGCTGAAACGGCGCTGCTGGCTGATCGATTGGCTACGGCGCCACCGATTGTGGTTCGCGGAATCAAACAGGCCCTCTGCCTGGACGATCGCGAACAGCTCGAAAGGGCGCTGGACGAAGAAATTCGGTGGCAGGTGACCTGCTTTCGTTCGAAGGATTGCCTTGAGGGCCTGAACGCCTTTTTCGAGAAACGTCCTCCTCGTTTTCAAGGCGCCTGAGTTTCCTCGGGAACTTGCACTCTGGCCTTCGAGATAGACCATTACCCGGAAAATCGCCGTCCTCACCTGTTATATAACTAGAGGCGCATGCAGAAGCTTATATGAGTGGCGATTCCGTACCCTTCGTTCTGCCGCTTTCGCGCCTTGCAACCGGCTGCGAGGCCACCACCCTGTATCGCGAACTGCGCAAGCCTCTGCTTCGCTATCTCGTATGTCTCGGCCTCTCGGCCGATGAAGCGCAGGACGTCGTGCAAGATGCGTTCCTAAGCCTGCATCGCCATTTGGATTCCGGTGGCTCGCGGGAAAATATCCGTAGCTGGCTTTTCCGAGTGGCCCACAATGCGGCCAGGAATCGCCAGAATCGTTACGAGCGCCGGTTCGCTGCGCCGCTGGAAGATGGCTTAGCTTTGGCCTTGAACGAAGCGACGCCAGAGCAAGTTGTTTTAGAGAAGGAAAAGTTCAGCCGACTGCGAAAAGCAATTCGCCTCCTGACCGAACCCGAACGGGAATGTCTGCTGTTGCGTGCGGGAGGGTTGCGTTATCGCGAAATCGGCGAAGTTTTAGAGCTTTCGACCTCAACGGTGGGCGATACCGTCGAGCGCGCGATCCGAAAATTGGCGGAGAAATGCAATGTGTGACTTTGCAGAGAAATTAATGGCTTGGCTGGACCAGGAACTTCCGGACAACGATGCCGCCACTGTGGAATGGCATCTTCAGGGTTGCCCTGAATGCCGCGACCGACTGGAAGCGTATCGCCGGGTGAGTGGCGCGTTTGACCGATATTATGACGCTTATTGCGATGCCGTTACAGCTTCGAAGCCGGGCTGCAGACTAACGCGTCCTGTGCTTACGATTTCGGGCGGCGTGGCCGTAGCCGCCGCAGTAGCGATGTTTTTCCTGCTCGCGGCACGATGGCGCGTGCAGCCGGCTGCCCCGAGTGCAGCGCCAATCCCGACAGTGATCGACGCGGCGAAGGCGTTGCCACCGGCGCACGCCGCGCAGCCAGTATTGGCTGAGATCAGGCCAGTCGCTCAAGCCCAGCACCGAAAGGGAGCCGAGCACGTAAAGCAGGCAGCCGCGCAGCGTCAAAGCGAAGAGACGAGCCGGCTTGCCTCCGCGCCTGCTGTCGAAATCGCTATCCCTGCTGACGCAATCTTCCCCCCGGGCGCTGTCCCAGAGGGCGTCGGCTTCACAGCAGACGTGACGATTGCCCCAGATGGTTCGGCTCAGCAGGTTCGCTTGCACCCGCAGCTCACACAATTTGAAAGGAGGCCCACTCGGCCATGAATCCCACAATCACGAAAGGCGTTTGCATCTTCATACTTGCGGGTTTCTCTTGCGCAGTTAGCGCGTTCGCCCAGACGGGCTTTTCGGTGGCTCAAACTGCCGGTCCCGTTCCCGGCCCGGGCCCCGTTACGATTGGCATAGCCGGAGCATTCGCTCGTGGTTCTGCCGCTCCGGTAGTGGGCGCGCCCTATTCGGCCACGGTCACGAACGAATCTGTCCAAACGCTCGCCGACGGAAATCGCATCGTTCAGAACAGCACCGGCACGATCGCCCGCGATTCTCAGGGCCGCACGCGCCAGGATACGATGTTGCCGCCCATCGGAAATCTGTCGGCTGCCAATGCGCCTCATCTCATTTTTATCCACGATCCCGTCGCGCAGACCTCCTACACTCTGAACCTGACCGATAAGACTGCGCAGAAGATGCCGGTACCTCCGCTCCCACCGCTACCTCTGCCTTTACTGAACGGAAAAGGCGATGGACTGGACGTGGCCATCGCCTCGGGCGCCGAAGTGAGCAGGGGCGCGCGCGGCCCTGCCGTTCCCGGGCCGGACGCTTTATATATTCAGACGAACGACATGGCCGCAGCTTCCGGCCAATTGCCTAACCCCCCGATGATCGCCCAGAAAGTATTCCTAACAAATGATCAAGGACAAGCCACCACGGAAGATCTGGGCTCACAAACGATGGAAGGCGTCTTTGTGACTGGGGTGCGCACGACTCGGACGATCCCCGCCGGCCAGATTGGAAATGACAAGCCCATCAGCATTCTCACCGAAGTCTGGACTTCGCCTGATTTGAAGACCATCATCTACAGCAAGCGAAGCGATCCGCGCATGGGCGAGCTGACCTTCCAACTTACGAATATTACGCGCGCCGAACCGGATGCTTCCTTGTTCACCGTGCCTGCCGATTTCAAACTCGTCGAAGGCCCGAAGCCCATCATTTATCGCTCCAACCAATAGCCGACGCAGACAGCCCGTTCAGGTCTGAAGAGGACTCGCAGGAAGCCCAACGCACTGCGAGATGCTGTTTGTGGCGTTGGGAGGCTGTGTCAGTGCGAGACGATTCCCGTCCCGTGCGATACGATATTGCGTTGCGGGAGGCGCACCATGGATGGAAACGAATTCGTCAGCAAACTTAAAGCCGAAAACGAGGCCATCCTCGCCAAAATCGATGAGCCGCCGATCTCCTCAGCAATTCCCAACGGCGAGCTTCTCGCCACGCTGGTCAGGATGGCCCTCAAAAACGAGATCGAAGCCGCCGAAATCGCCGCCGAGTGGGTCTGCACGACTCCGGAGCTGAATGCAAAGCTCGCCCTGGCCTGCCACGCCGGTGACGAAGCTCGGCATTATCAGCTGATCGAAGAGAAGGCCCGCGCCATGGGTATTTCGCTGGACGGCTTTCGGCCTCTCGATCCACCGAGTCCGGTGCTGATTTATCTCCGAGCCCTCAAGACGACGCCCGAACGCATTGCCGGTGCGCTTGTCGCGCGAGAAGCCATGGGCGGCCGGAGGAATGTGCAGTTCCTCGCATTTCTCGATCGCATCGGCCAGCGCGAATTTGCCGCGCTTTATCGCGATGTCATCAATCCCGATGAGGACCGTCACCATCGCTTAGGCTGCGCTGTCCTGGCGGAGCTCGCCTCATCACCTGAAGCGCAGCAAGCCGCCCGCCGCGCCGCGCTGGGCTTGCTCGAGACCGGCGATCGCGTTCGTTCGAACGCTCTGCGGAGCACCGGCGCGCCCGTTATTCCCGGCTGCTAGCTGACAAAAACGAAGTTCGTCAGGCCCCATGCCCTGCTCTGATATCATCGAAGCCATGAACATAGCTGAGAAAATTGTGTTGGAGCAAGGGGACCTGACCGAGAGCGACGTCGACGCCATCGTCAATGCCGCCAATAACGACCTCAAACTAGGCGGTGGCCTCGCGGGCGTCATTCGCCGCAAGGCTGGAGACGGCATTCAGCGGGAATGCAATGAAATAGGCGCGGTGCCCGTAGGGGGCGCGGCGATCACTTCGGCGGGGAAGCTGAAAGCGCGTCACATCATTCATGCGGCAACCATGCAGCTTGGCGGCTTAACCACCGGGCACGCATTGCGCGCTTCCACTGCGCATTCTTTGCGTATCGCTACCGAGAAGGGACTTCGCACTATCGCTTTTCCAGCTATCGGTACTGGTATCGGCGGCTTTCCGCTTTCCGAATGCGCGGCGATCATGCTGAAGGAAGCCGTGGAACATCTGAAGAAGCCAACCTCCCTCGAAAAAATCTATTTTATTCTCTTCGACAAGACAGCTCTCACGGCGTTTGAAAAAGAGCTTCACGAAATGAAGACTCGAGGCGACCTGGATGGCGACAGCCTTTCGGGAGCGGCTCGGTGAGCGGAAGAAGCTCATCTTCGCCGCGTGCACATTCAGTTTCTGCGGACGAACTCCTGGAGAAAGTGAAGAAGGAGTTGGTTCGCTACGAGCATCCGCTTTTTGATTTTGACGCGCGCGCCGCTTCCGGCGGCATCCAGGTCGAAATTCGTTTCAAACCTGCGGGCGTGGAAGTCCATACGTACTACTTTCTTCTTCAGCCGCGCGAGATCGAGCATTCGCAGTTTTCGTGGTCATTTCAACGGCAGCTCTACGATTGCCTGCACGACTACGTCATCGAAATGTTTGTCTGCAATCCGCAGAGGCAGGACACTTGAAAGCGGTGGGAACTCAAGAGCGCGTGAAAGCAGCCCTCACTACGCCACTCGCCCGAGTGCTCGCCGAGCGCATTCGAAGGTCCGGACCAATTCCTTTCGCGGAGTACATGCGCGAATGCCTTTATCATCCGGAGTTTGGTTATTACAGCAAACCGGAAGCCTGGCGTTTCGCTGATTTTTATACGAGTGTCGATGTCCATCCGATTTTTGGGCGTCTATTCGCTCGGCAGCTTGTAGAAATGTGGGATGCGCTCGGCCGCCCGCGCGAATTCCATGCGGTCGAGGCCGGCGCAGGGACAGGCCGTCTGGCCGCACACATTCTGGATTTCGCTGCCCAAAAACTCGCCGAATTCTACGGCGCGCTGCGCTATTTCGCGGTCGAGCAATCCCGGGCTCGGCGCGAACGCCATCGCGAAAATCTGCGACCTCACCTTGAAAAGGGCACAGCCATCTCTGCGGCCGAGTTGCCCCACGAAATTCCCACCGGCTGCGTTTTCTCAAACGAATTGCTCGATGCGCTTCCCGTTCACCGCGTTCTCCTGCAGCGCGGCAGCCTGCGCGAGATCTACGTCAATCTTAACGAAGACGCATTTACCGAGGATCCCGGCACCCTCACCTCTGCCGAGATCGAACAATATTTTGAGGAGCAATACGTTACGCTTCGAGAGGGCCAGCAGGCAGAAGTGAACCTCGAGGCGTGCGAATGGATTCAGGCCGTCGGCCGGCGGCTGGGTCGCGGCTTCGTCCTGACCGTGGATTACGGCCACGAGGCTGCCGAGCTTTATAACCAGCGCCACATGCGCGGCACTCTTTTGGCCTATTCAGAGCACCGTGCGAGCGAGGATTTCTTTGCGTCCCCGGGTGAGCAGGATTTGACCGCACATGTGAACTTCACGGCGCTGGATCTTTGGGGCCGTCGCGCAGGTCTTTCACGCACGGGATGCGTTTCACAGATGGCGTTTTTAGTTGCGCTCGGCCGAGCCAACGAGTTTGCTGATCTTTACGGCGAAAATACAAGCGAAGTTGAGCGCATTCGCGCCCGCCTGTTACTGAAATCGTTGATCAATCCGGAAGGAATGGGAGAGACGTTTCAGGTTTTCATTCAGCACAAGGGCATCGCTCAGCCGTATCTCACGGGTTTGCAAGGTATCTGAGGGCGCTAGATCTCGGGTTAAGCGCCTTCTTTATAAGGCTGTGCCAGATACTTCTTTGCTTCGTCCTGAGCGCCGCCAGTGTCGTCGTTGGTCTGCTGTGCTTTGCTGTATTCGTTGACGGCACGCGCTCGGTCACCGGCAATATCGTAGACCTTGCCCAAATAAACGTGAGCCCAGACTTCCACCCATTTGAAGCCGGGATCGATATTCCCGTCGAGTGAGTCGCGAAATGCGTTCGCCGCTGCCGAGTAATTCTTCTGATAGAAGAAGGCCTCGGCCATTCGAAATTCCGCCAGCGCGTTGTCTTTTTGCTGATCCAGGGCCTGCTGGTATTGCTGGATCGCGTCATAATAGCGCCCCTGCTCAGCAAGCGCTTCGCCGCGCGCGATAATGGCGCGGACTCGAACCTGCACATTGGATTTCAGTATGTAGTTATGAGGATCGAGGACAATGCCGCCTGGCTTAGGCCGGCCAAAAACTTCCGTGGTGAAGCTCGAGTCGGTGCCACTGACTTCGATCGTTTTGAATTCCGGATTTCCTTCTGTTTGGACCTCGATCTCCACGGGCATGTGGAAGAAGTCGAGATTCTGTTTCACCCTGCCATCGATGCGGAAACCGGTTTTAGTGCGATAAATCGTATACGTAATATTGAACTCGGGAATGCCCGTGGAATTGATCCACTGCGCGAAAAACGACTGAACGTTTGCTGGGGTCGTCTCCTCCGGTTCAGTCGCGGTGCCGGATGTGCTTCCGGCGGCAGCCGCTGCGTTGCCTAATGCAAAGTTGGAGGACTTGGCGGGCGCTGGCGCCTGTGACACGTGATCCTGCGCGAGTTTCTCGAAATCGGCGAGCGAGGCTGATTTGCCCGCGAACTGCTTGTAATAATCCCTCAGGAGCGAAGCGAAAACCGCGTCGCCGATTTGCTCTCGAAGCATGTGAAAGACCATGGCGCCTTTGTTCACCACCACAGAAGTGTAGTTTGGCGTGAATGGCGTGAGCCGTCCGGCCTCACCGATTGGCGCACTATCGTCATACATCAGGGCGCCGATGGCGAAATCGTTCAGGGCCTTGTTCATTCCCTCGCGACTGGCGGACTGCTCCACGTATAGAGCCTCCGAGTATCGCGATAATCCGTCCGTCAGCCAGGCGTCAGAGGGAGATGCTGCCATGACCTGGTTCCCCCACCATTGGGCCGCCACCACGTTTGCCAGTTGACGCGAATTCGCTGCCGGAGTCCATTGCCGTTGGCTTACGAGCAGCAGGCCTGGCGCGGCATAAGTAGGCAGCGTGCCGTCTGGAATTTGTGCAATAGCGAGATTGGGGTTCGGCAAAGGTCCAAATTGATCGGAGAGAGTGTTCACGATGCGTGCGACCGCGCCGCCGTATTCCTGGGCGGTGCTGGCGGCACTTGGGGGCACATAAACCGAAATGTTCAGGCCCTCTGCTTGTATTGGGGAAAGCTGCAGGGCGCTGGCGACAAATGTTCCGGCCGCTTCGGGCTGATCGACGCGGAAAGTGTACGTAACTCTTGGGCTCGAGGTCGAAGCAATAGTTGAGGCGGTGCTCGTGGGAGCGTTAGATAGAGGCACCGTCGGAGGCGTGCTATCCGGCCGAACGCCGTCTTGCGTGCGGCGCGCTAGTCGGGGAGCGCCAGTATCGCTTTTATTGCCACCCTGAGGGCTGCGGTTGCCGAGCACGGGCCCCGGTGCGGTCGGAACCGAACTGGCTGGCGTGGGAGCATCGCTGGTTCCTGTGCCAACCACGACGAAGTTTTGTGGCACTTCGACATGGAAGACGCCGGTAAAGCGGTTTGACGGATAGCCGGTCAGCGGAAACCACCGTGCGGGCAGCAGAAGATAGGCGCCATCTTTTCCAATGGACGCCAGCCTCACGCCCGAAATCGGGCTATTCTCTTCATTGGCCAGAACTCCGCTGTAGCTAAAGGTCAACCTCATTCGCTGACCGGCGGGCACGACGTCCGGCAAGGAAACGTCCAGGTCGAGGCCATTTTGTCCCCCGCGGTCGATTTCCAGAACTTTGCCCGCAGCGTCACGTACATCGCTAACACTTAGGTTAGGATGCAGTTCGCACTCCACCACGCGGGACGCCGATTGCGCTTCAAATTCCACAATCGCGCGTGCCGTGAGCATCTGGTTTTCGGGGTTGAGAGAGGCGAAAACTTCATAGGAAACGGCGCGAAAACCGGATTTTTGCGGCGCTTGCGTCGTCGCTGCAGGCGGCCGCACTGGCGCCTCGACTTGCCCAAACGCGGCGCAAATCACAACGAGCAGGCAAGCCAGCGCAGCACTTACGTGCACGTGCAGCTTTGTTCGAAGACCTGGGGTTTCACTCATATTGTGGCCTCGTCCCGACAGCCGCGTGCCAGGAGCGTACCCTTAGGATAGCAAAAATAGCTTCTAGAGTTGCATCGCTCAGGGAAGAGTTTTTACGTAACGGGCTGGCTTTGGATCATCTCCGCAATAATATCGGCAGCTCGCTCGATAGCGCCAGGCGGACCAAGTTTCTCGCGCACCCTGCCGAGTTCTCGGCGCATCTCCTCGCGAGCCTCCGCTGAACCCAGGAGCCGTTCCGTCTCGCGGACCACGTTATCCGGAGTGAAAGCATCCTGGATTAACTCCGGTACGATCTCTTTGCCAGCCAGCACGTTGACCATCGCGAAAAGTCGCGTTCGCGCCAAGTGCCGAACGACCCAAGCGGTAAAAGGCGCAACCCTGTAGACGACTACCATTGGCACGCCGATCAAAGCGGCCTCTACTGTTGCCGTACCACTGGAGACTATGGCTACGTCCGCAGTGGCAAGCAACTCATATGTAGCGTCTTCTACGATCGTTATGTTGGATGCTTGCACGCTCATATGCGCTCTCACTTGAGCCTGCATGAGCCCTGGCGCAGTGGCAAACACGAATTGTTTTTGCCCTCCGGCCTTCATTTTCGCGATCGCTGCGATTAGCTGTGGCATGTGATGAGCCAATTCCGTTGGACGGCTACCGGGCAAAACAGCGATGATCGGAGCTTTCGGATCAAGCCCGTAGCGCGCGGCGAAAGCCTCGCGGCTGACGGGCGTTCGCACGGCATCCACCAACGGATGCCCGATCCAATCCGTCGGGACGCCTGCCTTACGATAGAACTCCTCTTCGAAAGGGAAAATGCACAGGCCACGCACAAACCGGCGCTTCACCAGCCGTACGCGCCATGGCCGCCAGGCCCAGAACTGCGGACAAACAAAATAGACATTCCGCACGTGCTTGCGGCGGAGCACACGAGAAAGGCGCAAGTGAAATGCGGGAAAATCCGTCAAAATCGCGATCGGCGGACGGCGCCGATCGATTTCGGAGATCAAACGTTTCCAGGCCCGGCGAAGTGCCGGCAGCTTGTGCACGATTTCCACCACGCCAAGCACGCCAACCTCGGCAGCGTCGACAACCGTCTCCACGCCGGCTGCTCGCATCTTGGGGCCGCCCATGCCAAATAGGGCGACATCGGCACGTTGCCGAAGCGCCAACGCCAGCCGCGCGGCATACATATCGCCCGAAGCTTCGCCGGCGGAGATTAAGACGGGGACAGGAGCCATTCAGGCGAGCTTGCGGTCTTGCTGGCTAATTATCGACACGTCAATCATCGGCAGGGAGCGGCGCGCCGGCAGGTCCACGCGGGGCAACGGGAAGACGCAACTCCTGATCTTTGTACTGAAGCTGATACAGACGGTAGTAAATGCCTCTTTCGGTCAGCAACTCCTGATGCGTTCCCTGTTCGCGCAGACGGCCCTTGTGGAAGACAAGGATTCGGTCGGCATTCTGGATGGTACTCAGGCGATGCGCGATGACAATGGAGGTGCGTCCGGTGAGCAGCCGATCCAAAGCTTCTCGGATCATCATCTCCGTGCGCGTATCCACGCTAGAGGTAGCTTCGTCCAGTATCAGAAAACGCGGATTGTGCGCCAATGCGCGCGCAAAACTCACCAATTGCCTCTGGCCGACCGAAAAAGTCGAGCCCCGCTCGCTGACCACGGTGTCCAGGCCCTGGGGCAGGGAATCAAGGAATGGGCCCAGGCCGATTTCGCGTAACGCGGATTCCGTCGCACTGCGGCTGACGTTTTCGCTGCCCAGGCGGACATTTGACTCCAGCGTGCCCGTAAAGAGAAAAGGATCTTGGAGCACGATTCCGAACTGCCGCCGCAAATCCTGCACGCTGAGTTCACGTATATCGGTGCCGTCTAGAAGTATCTGGCCGCGTTGAATATCGTAAAAGCGGAGCAGCAGCTGAATCGTGGTGGTTTTGCCTGCGCCGGTGTGCCCGACGATCGCCATTGTCTCGCCGGGATGCACATGGAATGAAACATCACGCAGCACCCAATCGTCTTCCTTAGGGTTGGCGCCTCCGTTGTACGCGAACCATACGTTGCGGAATTCGATTTCGCCTCGCACGTTCGAAAGCGGCAGTCCGGCCGAGACTGCCGGAATCGGTTCATCGAGCAATTTGAAGATGCGCTCGGAAGCTGCCATCGCCGATTGAAGAATATTGAATTTTTCGCTTAGATCCTGAATCGGCTGAAAGAATCGCTGCGCGTACTGCATAAACGCAATCAGCACGCCCACCGATACCGCACCCGCCAGCGTCCGCAATCCTCCGTACCAGAAGACGACGATAATCGAGACCACGCCCAGGAATTCGACACCGGGATAGAAGAGCGCAAAGGCCAGAATGGCGTCCTTATACGCTTCCATGTGGATGCGATTGAGCTCGGCAAACTGCGCGCGCGCCTTGCGTTCGCGATTGAAAAGCTGAACCACGCTCATGCCGCTGATGTGTTCTTGCAGAAATGCGTTGATGCGGGCGATGGCCGTGCGTATCCGGCGATTGGCGTCACGAACTCTATTTCGGAAAATCCAAGTGCTCAGAAAAAGCAGTGGCATCACGGCAAAGGTGGCCAGCGCCAGTTTCCAGTTCATCTCCAGCATGATGAAGATGAAAAGCACGAGAAGAAGCACGTCGTTCACCATGGCCGCAATGCCTGTGGCAAACAGATCGTTCAACGCATCCACGTCGGTGGTTACCCTCGTAACCAGGCGGCCGACCGGGCTGCGGTCGTAAAAACTTATCGGCAGCCGCTGCAGGTGTTCGAAGATTTCCTTGCGCATGTCGTACATGGTGTCCTGGCCGACTTTCTGCATGACACGCACTTGGAAATACATGAAGGCAAAGCCCAGAACTAGCGTCACTAAGTAGATCAGGGAAATCCAGCCCAGCCCGTGCACCGCTGTGGCCCGAGGGATTTGGCCGTGAAGGACGGGAACAAAGTAGCGGTCTACGGCGATCTCGAAGAGCTTGGGCCCGATCGCCGCGAGCGGTGCCACGGGCAGAGTAAGGAGACCCGCGATGATCACCCAGCCGCGATAGGGGCGCAGATAACGGAAAAGGCGCCGCGCCAGGCGCGAATCGTAGACTTTACCTAGAGCTTCTTCTTCTCTGAAGTCGCTCATGCGCGCTCAAGCTCTTCTTCGAGCAGTTGTTTCTGATAGAGCTCGTCATAATAGCCGCCCTGGGAGAGCAGTTCTTCGTGTGTACCGCGTTCCACGATGCGGCCATCGCGTAGCACGATAATCTGGTCGGCGTTGCGGACCGTAGAGACGCGATGGGAGATCAGCAAAGTCGTCCGCTGCTTCATCAATTCTTTCAGTGCGCCAAGAATGCGCTCCTCTGTATCGGTATCGACACTGGAGAGCGCGTCATCAAGGACGAGGATTTTTGGATCACGCACCAGAGCTCGCGCGAGTGCGGTTCGTTGCTTTTGCCCTCCGGAAAGGGTGATTCCTCGTTCGCCGACGAGGGTGGCATACCCCATCGGAAAGTCCGCGATTTCTGACGCTATGCTAGCCGTATCGGCGGCCTTGTAGACGGCCTCATCAGCGCACTCTTCCGTGCCGAACGCAATGTTTTCCCGCAATGGCTCGCTGAAAAGATACGTATCCTGCGGCACGAAGCCGATCGAGCGGCGCAAGCTGGCGAGCGGCCATTCCTGAATGGGCCGGCCGTCGATCAGCAAACTACCCGGAGGGGCTTCCCAGAGTCTTGCGACGAGCGCGGCTAGTGTGCTCTTGCCGCTTCCGGTTGGTCCGACAATAGCCAATGTTGAACCCGCCGGGATGCGCAGGTTTATATCGTGCAGGACAGGAGTGCCAGTAGGTCTGCCATTTTCCTTCGCCTTGCTTTTCTCAGGCGCGACTTCGCGGCCGGTCGGATAGGTGAAATCGAGATGTCGAAACTCGATTTCGCCTCGCAGTGAGGCTTCTCGTCCCTTGTCTTGGGCCGGAACGGCGGAATCATTGATTGAAGGCTTGGCGTCCAAAATGTAATTGAGCCGCCCCATGGACGCCGCGCCGCGCTGAAAAATATTTGTCACGAAGCCAAGAGCGACGATGGGGAAGACCAGCTGAATCATATAGACGTAAAAGGCCACGAATTCGCCCAGCGAGATCTGCCCGAAAATGACCTGACGCCCGCCAAACCACATCACCAGGACGAAAGACATGCCGATCAAGGCCGTCAGCGCGGGCATAAACAAGCTCCAGGTAGCAATCAGCTTCAAGTTGCGCGTGACGTATTCGCGATTGGGCGCGTCAAAGGCGCGCATCTCCGCGTCTTCCTGGGCATAAGCACGAATGACGCGCACGCCCGCCAGATTTTCCTGCGCCTTGGCGGAGAGTGTCGCGAGCGCTGCCTGAATCGTTTCGTAGAGCGAATGGATGGTCCTGCCGAAATAGCGCGTAGCTAGGACCACCACAGGCACGGGAATCAGCACCCAAAGGCTAAGGGACGGTGAGAGGCGAAACATCAAGATCACCGCCAGCAGCATAGTCACAAGCGTCTGGGAGCTATACATGATTCCCGGGCCCAGAACCATGCGCACCGCGTTCAAGTCATTCGTGGCACGGGACATCAGCTCTCCCGTGCGATTGCGAACGTAGAATTCGGGTTCCATCATGAGCAGCCGATCGAGCAGATCGTTGCGGAGATCGAATTCAATATCGCGGGAAAGGCCGATCAGAATCCAACGCGTCCAGAAGGAAAAAACGCCCTTGAGTGCGACGATCACTAAGGCCGCAACGCAGTAAATAATCAGTGTCCGCACGCTCGATGGTGCATATGCCGGAATCAGGAAATGCACAAGGCGCGGCGACATCTGACTCAGCCGGCCGAGCGGCTGAGCATTTCCGGAAAGACAGTCCATGATCACGCCAAAGGCCAGCGGTTGCAGCGTACCGACGATGCCCATGGCGGCCAAGGTCACCATGCCGACGGCAACCTGTCCTTTGGACCGCGCAATATACGGCAGCAGCTTTTTGAGGTGTTTCCAACCGGGGGTTGGTTTCGAAGCAGGTGGTTTCGGAGGGTCTGTAGCCAGTACGGTTGCACCCGGAGCGCCGCTCATTTGCACTCCGCGATGCAAGCGGGCAACGGTTCACAGACGCTGCTACAGCCGCAGGCAAGACCAATGTCGCGAATCAAGAACACACCTTGAATCCTATCACTCTCTTTGCGCGCGCTTCGTCTCGATAGTGCTTGCGGCCGAAAGCGTTATTTCAACCACTCGGCCGGACTCACGCTGACAGTAGACCCGCATTGCCTGCGGTACGTCGGGCCCGACACTCGCAAAATCAAACTGCAGCACTTCGAAATCCGCATCGTCGCGTACCACGGGTTCACTTGAGTTTGGTTCTCCGTAAAGTTCCACCACATGATTGCGTGAGTCGCCCAGACGCAAACCTTTTCCCGTAACCCAATCGTCGAGATTCAGGAATTCGAACCGGCGATTATCGCAGTTGCCATCGCGAGGGACGAGCAACGAAACGGTAATCTTCTGGATCACGGATTGAGAATCTAGTGCCAGGGCCAAAGAGCGACCCGTGCAGGTATCCCGCCATTCTTTGCTATCCGCGTTCGTTTTGCTCACCAGATATTTTTGCTTATAGCGCTTGAATGCGTTCGCGACCGGGTCGCGGCCGGGACGAAGTCCCGCCAGCGTAAGCTCATTCGTGTTTTTGGGCGAATTGGGACGCTGAGCGGGAAACGCGTATACCGACAGAGCGGCAACCAGCACCACAAGACTAGTGCACCGCGAGAATTTCGTCCAACCGCGCCTCAAGATTCTCTTCTCCTTCAGACCACAACAAATGGCGTTCCAGGGGCAGGGTCTTTTCCACCGCGCCAACCCAGTTCAGCAGGACCTGAATATTCGCTCGTGTTTTCTCATAATATTCGTGCAGGCGCTCATCATTCATCATCCAGGATAAAAATTCAGCTTCTACGGGATCAGCGGGCGCCCTCGGGGTCGAGTACGCTCCGAGCAGTCCTGCATGCCCCGTAAAGAAATGTTCCAACCCGACGTCGGCGAGAAAGTCGCCGGAGCTATCCGCAACGCCGTCATCGTACGAGCGGCCGTTGCAGATCAGGAGCACACGCTCGGGCGCGTGTTGCCACGCGTCTGTCTCCAAACTGCGCTGCCACATGTCCCAATAAGCTTCTACTTCGTAGGAGCAATCGGCGCTGTCGTGCTCGCGCACCACGGCAACCACGTCCGAAGCGGATGCCTTTATGCCGCGGAGATCCTGTTCCAGCAGAGGAGTTTCCGCGGGGTCGACTGCACGGATGGTTAAAGATGTAAATCCATGCCGGGAAGCGGAAAGCGGGAAGGTTTCGAGGAAGCGCCCGAACCGATCAAGCATAGTCTCCGGAGCCCGCTCGCGCGTCCAGAAGCTTACGTAGGCGTGATTCCCCATATCCGCCCATTATACCGATTCGGTCGCCAGAGGGGTTGAAGTCTCGCCGATCGGCGGAGGATAAACTCTGCTGCGAAAAGCGAAAACAAGCGGCGCGTCACTCGTCGGATTTTCGTGGTGACAGATTGAGGGACTCGACGTCCACCAGGCCGCGGCGAAGAGCATCGCCTACACCAGAGAAAACTTCGGTGCAGGCAGCGCGCAGTCGTTCTTCGGCGGCTTTGGTGAGCATTTGGACGTGCTGTTCGGAATGCTGGCTGAGCTTCGCGACGGTCGTCAGCAGCCAGGAGTTTGAGGCCGCCTCGAGCCGTCGCTTATAGCCCTCGAGAGCCTCTTCGTTCAGGGCGCTGACCGACTCGGCCAATTTGTACTGCTGCGCCTCGGATTCCGTGCGCAGCTCTTCGCGGGCCGATCCGAGCTGCGCCTGCAATTCTTTCTTCGCGCCGCCCAGTTCATCCTGGAATTGCAATTTCAGAGCGGCGCGGAACTCCGCAGAAGCCTGTTTCGAATCGGCCTCGGATTTTGCGCGGGCTTCGTCCGCTTGCGCTTCGAATTGCGCTTTGATCTGCGCCGAAAGGCTGGCGGCTTTGGTGTGAAAACCCTCCAAAGCTGCTTCCGAGTCTTCCCGCGCCTGTTGCACGATGGAAGCTGCAGATTCTGTGGCCATCTCCTCCGCGTGTTTACGCAGCTTCTCCAGGCCTTCGCGCGCCGCCTCTTCCACCTGTCCGTGGGTGTGTTCTACGTAGCTGCGGCTGTAGTGATCGAGTTCGGCGCCAAAAACGCCAGACATTTCGCGGGCTTTCTCTTTGAGCGTAGCCAGCGCGTTTTCCATGCCCTTGTCGATTGCCGCTTGCATCTGCGTATGCACTTTCTTTTCGTACCATTCCGCGGTCTTGAAGAGCGATTCGAACGCGTGGTGGGTTGTGTCCGTGGCCTTGGCGTCAATTTCGGAAATCCATTTGTCCGCAGCGGCGCGGCCCGATTCACTAAAGTCGCGAGTCAGGGCGCTGACCAGCTCCTTTACACGCTCCCCGGCGGCCTGAATCGCGTGCTCGGAACCCCTCGCCAGGGCCTCCTCGCGGAGACGCAACGCCTCGTCCGCCGACCCGATCGTGCTCTCAAGGCGAGCGACCATTGCCGCAGCGCTCTCCACCCGTTCTTTCAGTTCGGCTTTGATCTGGGCTGCCAGTCGTGTCACGGTCTGCTGGCCAGTGGCCTCCAGCGCGGGCTGCAAGCGCTCTGCCCAAGTTGTTATGGCACCCGAAGCGCGCCGGGCCATCTCCTGGCTTTGGGCTTCAAGCAATGCGCTGGCGCGCTGCTCGAGTGCTTGCTCGACGGCCTGGGTGATCCCATGGAGCTTTCCGGCTTGATTCTCTATGTAATGTTCGACCGTCTGTACCTTCCGCAAGGATTCCAGCGCGCGTTCATTTTCCTGATCCAACGACGTGCGCAATTGACTGAGCTTGGCTTCGGAATGGGTGGCCGCATCCGCGAAGGCTTTAGTCATTCCGCCGATCCGCAGGGCGAGCTCCCGCTCCACGTGTTCTCCGGCCGATTCCGCATGGCGAGCCAAGCGTTCCACAAACTGCTGTTTAGCGGATTCGACTGAACTCCCGATCTCCTGATGCCAGCGACCTGCCGCCGCGGAGAATTCCGCCTCCACGCGAGCTTTCCAATCGTCTTGTGCGGAACTGAAGGCCGAGGCGGCCTGATCCTGCAAGTGACGCGAAACGGTTTCGATCTCAGAAAGGCTGACGTTCGCCTGTTCGATCTGAGCCTGAATGCGTTGCTCGAGCCTCTTCAAATCCGGAATCGCAATCTGTGCGGCTTGGCTTCCTGCCTCGGTGGCTGCCTGCGGTCGCAACTCTGCGGCCTGCTTCTGCAATCGGTCCAGCACCTCCTGGATACGTTGTTGCAAAATTTGTTCGAATGCAGCGCTGCGCTGCTTCTCGACTTCCTCCAATTGCGACGCCAACTCTTGCACGGCGCGCTTGGCGCCCTCCGCCATGCTGCGGTTACATTCCTGCCGGAACGCGTCCACCTGAACTTGCTTGGCTTCCTGAAGTGCTTTCTCGGCCACGGAACCGGCAGCCGCTTCGAGAGACTTTTCGGCCAGACCCTTTAACTGGAGTTCCAGTGAGGAGATGAGCGGACGGGCCTCGAGAGAGACCGCTTCGGCGGCACTTCGACGGAGTGTCGCTTGGAGATCTTTTTTGGCCTCTTCGATCGCTGCTTGGATCTGCGACGTTGAAGACGAATCGAGCGGCACTGCCGGCTCGATGGCAGGAATCGCCGGCATCGTGCGCAGATTGCCCTCTGCCGGTATTGTTGGCGATGGCGTCGGCCACGGGCTCTCAGGCGGCGCGGCAGGCGGCATTGCGGCAGTGGTAGGCAAAGGAACCGCAGCCAAACCTTCGGGGAAGGGAAACCAATCCGAAGGAGGAAAAGCAATCCCCCAGAAATTCCCGGAAACTTCGAGTTCGACGCCGACTTGAAACAGCTCGCGCACAGTTCGCGGCCGCTGGATCCACATCACGCGTGCCCGAACCGTTCGAGCGGGGTGGCCCGCCTCTTGATGTGGGACCTCGAAAGTCACCCACATGTTTTTGAGAACGTAGTGCTTGGATTGGTAACGGCAGCCGTGGCAGTTGATAATTAATGTGGAAGTGCGCTCGGAGAAGGGACGACCTAGGGCATCCACGCCGACGACTGTAAGGGGCACTGCCTGGACAATTCGCGTGCTTCGGCGTTTCGATATGTCCGGCTCGTTTGTTGGCACAGACTCCGGCACCAATCTCTCCCTAGAGCGAAGAACA
Source organism: uncultured Acidobacteriota bacterium (assembly GCA_963803735.1). Lineage (GTDB taxonomy): Bacteria > Acidobacteriota > Terriglobia > Acidiferrales > UBA7541 > Palsa-189. The sequence continues at coordinate 303,219 of CAWDNV010000001.1, forward strand.
AGCGTATCACCCGCTAGAGGACCAGGTGGAGAAATCGGGGGACAGTGGTGCGAAAGATGCTAATACCGGTTCGTAGTGGTGGGGAAAGGGGACTTAAGGCTTGCCAGCAGTGCTTAGAGGTCGTGCCGGCCCTCCATTGCCTTAAGCATCGTGATTTCATCAGCATACTCGAGGTCTGAACCCACAGGTATGCCCACGCCTATGCGGGTGACTCGCACTCCCAGCGGCTTGATCAGTTTCGAAACATACACTGCGGTCGCTTCGCCTTCGGCGGTGGGGTTTGTGGCGATAATGATCTCCTGCACAGTGCCCGCTTTCAGCCTTTCAATCAGTCCCTTCAGCTTCAACTGATCCGGCCCTTTTCCTTCCAAAGGCGAAAGCGCTCCGCCCAGCACATGATAAAGGCCGCTATATTGGCGCGTGCGCTCGATGGCAAGGATGTTGTGAGGCTCTTCGACGACGCAGATAACAGTGCGATTACGGTTTGGGCTCGTGCAGTAAAGGCAGGGATCGGTATCGGTGATGTTGTTACAGACGCTGCATTCACGAATCTTCAGCTTGGCATCGCGAATGGCGTCGGACAGGGCCATCGCGTCTTCTGGATCGGAGCGGAGCACATGAAAGGCAAGGCGCTGCGCCGTCTTTTGGCCGATCCCGGGCAAGCGTTTGAATTGATCGATGAGCCGACCGATCGGTTCGGCAAAGTCAGGCATCAGCGATGCCCGCGGGGCGTCCGCAAATTAACAAGGAGTTTGCTGTCACGTGAGGCAGTCAGAATAATCCGGGGATCTTCAGACCGGAGATTCCTGGAAGTCCGCTCGCAAGGCCTTTCATTTGGCTGGCGAGTTCGTCATCGACGCGCCGGCATGCTTCGTTAACCGCGGCGCGAATCAGGTCTTGCAACAACTCGGGATCCTTGCCCGCAAAAACTTCCGGTTCGATACGCACATCGGTGACTTGTTTTTGGCCGTTCATTTTCACAACGACCATGCCGCCGCCTGCAGAGGCTTCCACGTTAACGTTGTCTACCTGCTTCTGCAGATTTTCCTGAATCTGCCGAAACTGGGAAAGAAGCTGTTGCAGTGCCTTAACTTCCATGTTTCATCCTTCATCCCGGCGTTTCACTTCGGAGATTCGACCGCCAAACCGCTCCACCATTCCGCGTACGATCGGGTCTTGCTCAAACCGAGCGCGCAACTCGCGGCCGGATTCTCCGGGGCGAACTTTTGCAGCGACCACCGGAGCGGCCTCCAGTTTAACACAGACGCGCACTTGCTGGCCGAGCACTCCGCTCGCGATGGTGCGCAATTTCTCTATACGGTCACGAGACTGCAATAGCTCGGCGAAATTGCGTCGTTCAGTCGGAAAATAAAGGCGAACTTCACCGGCATCGAGCTCCCAGCGGAACGCGTGTTCGAGTAATTCGCCCAGAAATTGGGACTGAGAAAAACTCTCGGTCTTGATTGCCTGCACCTGTGCGGCGTCAAGGCCCGCTCCGGAAATAGCGGTGTTCGAATTTTCCGCGTGCTCGAGGGCCGGCGCCGCGGCAGAAGCAGCGCCCGCCTTTGAATCGGCCGAGATATTAGGACCCGGCACATTGGGAATGGAAGGGCGAGCAGCCGGAGCAGAGGGTGCAGCGGTCGCAGCGGGAGAGGGAATCGAAGCTTTGAGATTATTTGGGGCTGCTGGTTTCGCCGGAACAGCAGCGACAGCCGTGCTCGCCTCCGCGTTCAATTTCGGCGCCGACGTTCGAACAGGAACATTACCCGCCCGAACGTTGCCAGAAAGCTCGGCCAGAACTTCCTCGAGCGGGGCGAGCCGCGCGGCATTGACCAGACGAAGCAGGCCCATTTCCAGATGCAGGCGCGGATCAGGCTTGCGGCGCAGATCCTCTTCTGTAAGCAGCAAAATCTGGAAGAAGCGGGTCAAATCTTCTTCGCTGAAATTGCTCGCCGCTCGAGCCAACCTGGGACGTTCGTCCGCGGGCGCGGCAATCAGGTCCGAATCCGCCCCGCAAACCCGCGCCACCAGAACATTTCGGAAATGAGATATAGCCTCGCGGCAGAACTGTTGCAGATTCTGTCCTTCCGCAAGCAATCGATGCACCAGGGCCAGCCCGCGCTCCGTGGAGCGGGTTTCAATAGCGGCAACCAATTCGTCCAGCACCTCAGCTGGTACGACGCCGAGCAATTCTCGAACTTGCGCTTCGGTTATCGCGTCGCCGCAATAAGCGCGGGCCTGTTCGATCAACGAAAGAGCGTCGCGCAGACTGCCATCGGCCGTGCGGGCCATCACGGCAAACGCGCCCGGCTCGATCTTCAATCCTTCTTTGGAAGCAATGCCTTGCAGCGCCTCGACGATTTCGCCAAAGGAAAGTGCGCGGAAATGGAAATGCTGCGAACGAGAGCGGATGGTGTCGACCAGATCTTCGGGCTGAGTAGTGGCCATAATGAAGACCACTTTTTCCGGCGGCTCTTCCAGGGTCTTGAGCAGCGCGTTCGAAGCTTCATCGGTGAGCATGTGCGCTTCATCGAGGATAACCACCTTCGAACGTCCGCCGACAGGCGCATACCGCACCATATCGCGCAGCTCGCGAACCTGGTCGATGCCTCGATTGGACGCGGCATCGATTTCCAGAACGTCCATTGAGCTACCGGTGGCAATCTCACGGCATGAGTCGCATTGATTGCACGGCGAAGGTGTGGGCCCGTGAACGCAATTCAGCGCTTTGGCCAGAATTCGGGCCGTGGTCGTCTTTCCGACGCCCCGAGCGCCCGAAAAAATATAAGCGTGTGCCACGCGGCCGCTCTGGAGCGCGTTTTGCAGCGTGCGCGTGACGTGCTGCTGCCCCACAAGTTCCGCAAAGGTTTGGGGCCGCCACTTCCTTGCAATAACTTGATAGTCCATGGATCCCTGAAGGTTGTTTTCGGGGCCGGCCGCTCTCAGCAATGAGAGGAACTTCGGGTACTCTGCGGCACACGAAACGGTCCCGCTACCGTTGCTCCCTTCCGGGCCTGGCGGGGTTCACGGGGAATCGTTGCACAAAGCCCGAAGTTCCACGCATCGGCAGGAATTTGCACCCGCTCCGCGAAGTCTAGCATAGCGATACAGTGGGCGAAAGCACGGCGGAACCGGCAGTGGAATTCGCGATTCGCTGAAGGCAGCGAGAAAGGGACCCTGAGTAATGAGATTCACCAGCTCCAGGTGTTCACGACGCGGGGATTCCCGTTGCTGGGCGCACTCTGCCTTCCCGTTTTAAATAACGATAGAGGCTGGTGCGGCCAATGCCCAGCATTTGCGCCGCGCGAACTCGATTGCCCGAACACATATTGAGAACCCGCTCGATATGATCCCGGCGGACCGCGTCCAGGGGAATCGGAAGCCAGGATTTCGCAGGCGCCTCAGTGCGCTCCGGCTCTTGCACGTCTTCGGGTAGATCGTGAACGTCAATGAAATCGTTTAGCGCCACGAGAGATGCGCTGGAAATCACATTTTCGAGCTCCCACACATTCCCGGGCCATGGGTGTTGCAGCAACACCGTTTGCGCTCGGCGCGTAAGACCCTGGATCTGCTTTCCATTAGCGGCGTTGCATTTCTTGATAAAAAACGTAATCAACGCGGGCAGATCTTCGAGGCGCTGAGCGAGGCTGGGCACACGAATCTGGATCGTGCTCAAAAGATGGAAGAGGTCTTCACGAAATTTTCCCGCGGCCACCTCGCTTCGCAGATCGCGGTCGGTGGCTGCGATCATCCGCACGTCCACACGACGCACGTCGGGCGAACCCACGCGCTGGATTTCGCGGTTTTGTATAACGCGCAGCAGCTTTGCCTGCATGGCCAGGGAAGTCTCACCCACGTCGTCGAGAAATACCGTTCCGCCGTTCGCGTATTCGAAGAGGCCGGCACGCGTTTCCGTCGCGCCGGTGAATGCGCCCCGCATGTGGCCGAATAACTGGCTTTCGAGCAGCGTATCGACGATTGCCGAGCAGTTGCAAATGGCGAACCGCTGAGTAGCCACAGGGCTCATCTGGTGGATCGCTTGGGCCACGAGTTCTTTCCCAGATCCAGTCGGACCCATCAACAGAATATTCACGTAGTGCCGCGAAATCTTCCGCGCCATCTCAAAAACGTCAATCATGGCCGGGCTTCGGCTCACGATTCCGTGGAATTCCAGATCGCTCACCAAACGCTGCTCGAGATCATGAATTCTTCGTCGCCGTTGGAACTGTTCGACCAGATCGTCGATGGTCTTCTTCAGCCGATGGCGCTCAAAGGGTTTGGGCAGATAGTCATAAGCGCCGAGCTTGATGGCTTGGATTGCCGAGTCGATCGAGTAAAAGCGAGTCATGAGGATGATATATACACCGGGATCCCGGTGCAAAGCTTCCTTGAGGAACGCCAACCCGTCCATCGCGGGCATTTTCAAGTCACATAGAACGATTCGGCCGTTTCCCTTGCCCACATATCGAAGACCCTCGTAGGGGTCCGTAGTTCCAAAACATCGGTAGCCAAAACTAGTAAGCGTCTCGCACAGCATCTCTACCATCGCGACGTCGTCGTCGACAACACAGATATCTACGATGGGTTGAGGAGAATCTTGGACAGCAAATCCCGCGCTGCTGGGTAGGCTCATGCGATTGATTCCGGCAAAATGTATGCCAGACGGAGTGCAACAATCGTATTCAGCTGGTTAGGAGTAAAGGAGAACGAATGGCGAGGTGCTAGGTCTTTAATCTCAGGCGCTTAGCAACACTTTTGAACTTCCAGATGCGAGTTGAAGTGAGTTCTGGACGGTCCAACAGAGTTCTGCCGGAGTCCCGATGTGGAGCAGGTTCGCGGTGGATCGTTCCAAATGCGAACGTGCTCCCTTATACTTTCAATTTATCCTCTCGGCCTTCCTGTCCAGTAAGGAGCTAAACGGTTCGATCTCCAGGAGCAATCGCTCCTCGCTGGTCGTAACTTGATCGAGGATCTCTACGGGGCTCATTGTTGGTTCGGCTTCCAGGCACGTAAACAGATCACTGGTGGGGTCTGATTCGGTGCCCTGGACTTCTTCGAAACCGCCAAGCAGTTCAAGTACCTGGAAAAGCTCCTCGCGCGTCGAAACGCGATCAGATGTTGCGGGCGCGTATTCTGGCAGTTTCATTAGTTCACCTCGGTCGCGCACACTTATAGGATGCGGCGACGGGTCCTTTGGCTCGCCAATCTTTTTCTTTCATTTCCGACTCCTGCAGGTGAGGGACCTAATGGTCCTACAACTTATCCCTTATGTTTTCCGAGGCTTCGAAAGTAGGCTAGACGAAGCACGAGGCTTGATCGCCGTTATTTGCGCACAGCTGTGTCGATTTGACCATCGCTTCGCGCGAACCGGGGAGCGACAGTTTAGCCGGTAGAAATTAGCGAGAGAAGGCGAACGAAGCAGACCCGAATCCAAACTTGCGGGAATAGATGGCTCCGGGGCTTGGACTCGAACCAAGATTCTAGGCTCCAAAGGCCCATGTGCTACCAATTGCACCACCCCGGAGTGGCAACCACCTCAGCCTACCCTAACGGCAGGGAACTGAAAAGTCTCGCTGAATTAGTGGCAATCGAACCCCCAATGGCCGTCTTCCGAGCACACTAAGGTTCCTTACCCAAGCCACCTTTCGATGCATTTTCGGAGAAGCTGGAAATTGGGCCGCTGCGGCCTCGTTCAGTTAGCCGCGGCGGATTTGTCTGTAGCCGCTGGTTTATCGGGCACTTCGTGCTCGTAATCCTTCTCGTTGGAACAAGTCACGTCTTCATACATGGACTCGTTCGGCGTGAGGGTCATGTTCCAGGTATATACCCAGGGATGCGAGAACACTTTGGGGTCATCGTCCGTAATTTCTACGGTAAGGTGGTCCAAATCTGGACGGCGGATTTTTTCGGTCACATGCAGCGCATCGCTATGAAAGGTCCCGCTGCCTTCGCCGGCGTTCTTTCCCGATCCCAGCCAGGATTTGTCGGTCAGCTCCGTCGTGTCGATCACAAGCGTATCGCCGTCCCATTTCGCGACTGAATTTCCCATCCAGGATGGGTCGGCATTGGGGTCGTGTGGCCGTCCGTCTGTCGGGACGATGCGGAAGGCTGTATCTCTTTCATAAAGGATGATCAGCTCTCCGGGGAGCGCTACCAGCCTGGCAGGATGCGGGCCGCCCCAGATTCGCGGCACGCCATAAGGCTCGCAGTGCAGCAGCGGGTCCGTATTCTCAGCATCCTTCAATTGTCTGGCTTTCAGAGCCGCCCATGGCTGATAAGGCAGTCCGTCCGATTCATAAGCCGGCGCACCAGCTCGTCTACCACTGCCCGCGGGCTTGCCAACAGCGGGATCGGTCCCCAACGCTCCGTACTTCTCAATCCACATTCCCGAGAGGTCCGGATGGCCGTCGGCTGTGCGCGGCGTCGTCTTGGAATGGTCTTTGGATAGAGTTGGAGGCGCATATTTCTTTGTTCCCTGGTCTTTATCCGTCTGCGCAGCAGCAGATGCCACACAAACGCTCGCGACCATCGCCGCGGCAAGCACATACCCGAGGACGTGATGATGCTTCATAGAATTCCTCCTGGCGACTATCTCCGTCACTACGGGTTGTCGTCTCCCGCCTTCGGCCCGATCGGAATCACTTTGCCGTCCGGCAGCACGAAGTCCAGACCGAACATCAGTTTTGACCCGTCCTTGGCCAGACGTCCATGAATTGTCACTTCTTTCCCTACGAGCGCCAGCATATCCGTTCTTGCAACGCCATTGCGGTGCAGGTAGCTCGGAGGCAGACCCTCCACTGACCAACGCGTCACAGCGCCGCTCTCATCCTTTGCTTCGACATTCCAATAAACGTGCGGATTATCCCACTCCACCTTCGTTAGGATGCCCTTCAACTCGGTGGGCTTGCCCATCTGGAACTCGGCGTTAAGCGAGTGATGTGCAAGGGCGGGCAGCGCCGCCAAAAGCAACCCACAAAAAATCACCGCCATACTCGAAGCTCTGCGAGTCATTTTGGGTTCTTCCTCCTGTCCGATTCTCCGTTTTTGGGAGTCGTTATGGAGAGCAGACGAGAAACTGATCGTGCCCGAACATAGCATTGCCCTGAAAAAAGTGTCAAGGTGCCGCTCGACTATCCCTATGACGGTAGCCGCTGAAATTCCGTTTCGTCGATTATAGTCAGGGAGTTGGCGGTTTTGGCGGCGCCGGTTTGCCGAACTTGGCGGCGTCTATCGGCACGTTCGGCTGAATCTGAGTCGCCGTGAAAACCGTCTGGCCATCCAGCCAACTGGTCGTCCATTTAAAGGGCATCTTCACGCCGGCCACGTCACGATAATCTTCATAGTCGACCTGCGTCGCTGAGAGACCCACTTTGGTATCCGTATAGCGCACCTGCCGTACCAGCAACCCGGTCTTACTGTCGAAGTAAAGGTTCACTGGAGTGCGGCCGTCGACGGTCCCTTGCACAACTTCGACGTCCTTGTCGTTAATAGTTATCGGCATGGTGACGCGCCACTGCGTAAGGGCCTGCTTTATAGCAGTGGGGAAGCAGATCGTTGCGTCCAGCTTGGCGCCGATCAGATCGCCTTGGATCAGCGGAAGTAGCGGAATCGGCTTGTCGTCTCGGGGCATAGCTACCCAGCCGTTGCGGCCGTCGTACACGATGGTCCTGTCGCCCGCCTCCGTGTGCGTGATCGTCGTCATTTGGCTCGGTGCTTTTGCATAGAGCTCGAATGGATAAGCAAGCTCGGCATAGGCCTGGGAAGTTCCCTTGGCCACAAAACTCGTCAGCTTGGCCAAATTCTGCGCTCCGCCGATTGCCTGAATGTATTTGTCCAGGATTTGATCGGCGGACATCTCGGGTGTGGGTGTTGGTGGAAGCAGTTGATCCGGTTCGATCGGATTGAACGTGGAGTTATATACGTCCGCAATCGTCGGAGTGACTCGCGGAATGCGGTCGCCGCGATGGCACGTATAGCACGTCACCTCGCGCTTGCCGCCAAAATTGGCCTGATTGATGGAGTTCATCATCACGACCATCCTGCGGGCGGCCGACTTCAGCTGAGTATTGTCGGCATAATGTTCCCAGCTGCCCGCGCTGGCATCGCCATGGCAAGTCGTGCAGTTTGCCGTCAGTGAGACGGCAAAGAACCCCATGGTCTCTATGAACTCGCCGGCCGGAATTCCTCGCAATACCTGCACGTCTTTGAACGCGTCTTCGGACATCAGGGGCTTTTGTGCTGCGTCGGTTTGTCCGTTCGCTGACGCAACACCGAATAGCAACGTGGCCGTTATTGCAACGGCACTAAGGAAGCGCGACTTTGTTTCCAAAGACATAGTAGTTTTCTCTCCTTCGTCTCCGTGACGCCGATGCTGCTTTCGGTTAGCTTCGTTAGCCCCAGACTTTCCGTTTCTCGAGCGCTTGGGAGCGAACGGGCGAGGATACAATGCTCAAGCTCAGTTTTCAATCGTGCGACTCAGGTGGATACAAAGAATCGGCGCGGAGCGATCTTCCAACCAGCACGGCAAGAGTGTATGCTACCGCTCGCCGGAGAACTCAAATTGCACATTCGGTCGTTGCGAACTGAAGCAGGATTCGAAGATTTGCCAGGAGGGCTGTCACATCAATGCGTGACTCAGTGATGCGTGTGCAAAGAGTTGGCTTACTCATAGGGCTGGTATTCGCGAGCGTGCTGATTGCGCGGGCGCAAGGCGCTCCGCCGACCATGGATGGAAAAACGGCCGAGCAGGTCTATAAGAATATCAAAGCGATGAACGGAACTCCAGCCGACCAGCTCATCGAGTCGATGCACCTGATCCGCGGCGCGCTCGGAGTGGATTGCGAATTCTGCCATGACGATCCTGATCGCTCGACAGACACGAAAAAGCCAAAGGAAGTCGCGCGCGACATGATCCGCATGATGGTGGCGATCAACAAGAATAACTTCAACGGCGGGCAAGAAGTGACCTGCTACACCTGCCATCGCGGCAACGCCATTCCAGCAACTACGTTGGTTTTGCCCACTGTTCCGAAAGACGTCGAGACCGACGCCCAGCTCCAACTGCCCTCGGTTGATCAGATCGTGACTAAATACGTTCAGGCGCTCGGCGGTGAGCAAGCGCTCAGAAAAGTCACGTCCCGGGTGATCACCGGAACCCAGACAGTCCCTACCGGTCCCGGTGGAACTGTGCCCATGCCGGCGGCGCTTGAACGCAGCCAGAAGGCGCCTAACCTTGTAGTCAACACCTACAAGACGCCAACTTATACGATCTCCGACGGCTTCGATGGAACGAAGGCCTGGGCACAGGATTTCAGAGGGCGTGTCGCTGAGCCCGGCGCAATCGATCAAACGCGCGCCAAGCGCGATGCGGATTTCTATCTGCCGCTCGATTTGAAACAGGCATACGCGAAGATGCAAGTCGAGGGCCTCGAAAACGTGAACGGGCACGATGCTTACGTTTTAACCGCGCAGCCCCAGGGTGAACGCGAGGAGCGGCTCTATTTCGACGTAGAGACCGGATTGCTTCTGCGGAAGTGGAGCTCGTTACCCACTCCCGTGGGCGATGCGCCATTTCAAGTGAATTATGACGATTACCGCGACACGGGAAGCGGCGTTCGGTTTCCCTATCTGATCACCATGAATCCCGCCGGCCCGCGCCTTGAGCCCTCCACGAATGTGACCATCCGCGTCATCAAAGTGCAGGACAACGCGCCGCTTGATAGCTCGAAATTCACAAAGCCCGAATCGAAGACGGCTGCGGCAGCTCAGTAATTCAACACAGTATTTCGTGGAATAAAATCGGCGGCGCGATTATTGCGCTGCCGATTCCTTTTTATCGTGCGTGGAACGATCATAACGCTGCGCCAGCTTGCCACAAGGGGAATGCATTTTGCAGGAAAGGGAATCTCAAAGCGAGCTTACCGGAGCGAGTAGACTCCAGACTGTTTCATGACGGTACGCATGTTTCAGTTCCGAACAGCGCCAAACCTGCCAATGTTTTCTTCGCCTCTTTTCTCGCCAGAAATCCCTGATCTTTCAGAGTCAACGAATTAAGTCAAACCCGCATTTTTGGCCAGCAGCGTGCGTCTGGGAATTGCGGGCGCAGTAGTGTGGGCAGCCGCCGAATTGAATAAGCTCGGGAATATAGGGCCCGCCTCTTGAAGCGCGTTGCTTTCGCCAATGTGGGATGGATTCTTTGAACTCACCACTCCAATGCCCGCAATTGCCGATGCCGTTATCAAGAGTGGGCTGGATTCTATCCGCGCTGATGGTCGGCGCGTTCGTTTGTACCATCGCCGCGGCGCAATCTGACCAGCCCGGCGAGTACGACGTGAAGGCGGCTTTTTTATTCAACTTCACTAAATTCGTGGAATGGCCGGAAAACGCTTTTGTCGATCCTCACGCGCCGATTGTGATTGGCGTCATTGGAGACGATCCCTTTGGCGATAGTCTCGTCAGTATCGTCGCCGGACAGAAGGCTCAGGGCCGCAGCATCGAAATCGTTAAGTACCGCTATGGTGACAACCTGCGCCATTGTCATGTTCTTTTCATCAGCGCCTCCGAACGCCAGCGCAGAGCGCCGATCCTGGCCAGCCTCCAGGAAGCCAGTGTCTTGACGGTCAGCGACATTGATGGCTTTGCCGAAGCTGGAGGCGCAATTCAATTTGTCGTGCAAGAGAACCGAGTGCGCTTCGTCGTGAACTTGGAAGTTGCAACGCAGAGCAAACTGCGCGTAAGCGCAAAGCTGCTGGCGCTGGCGCGCGTGATCAACCGCAGCGAGGCCGCGAGATGAATATATGACGTCGTTCCGCGATTTGTCGATTCGCCGCAAGCTCACCTTGATCGTCATGATCACCACGTGCACTGCGATCTTATTGGCGTGCGGCGCCTTCTTTGCTTTCGATATTCACACCTTGCGCCAATCCAGGATGCACGATCTCGAAACGCTGGCAGAAGTGCTGGGCTCCAATAGCACCGCAGCGTTGACCTTCAACGATCCTGCCGCTGCCCGCGAGGTTCTAGGATCACTTTCAGCCAAAGAGCACATCATGGCGGCCGCTCTTTACCGCATAGATGAAGCAGCAAGTTTTGCCACTTACATTCGGGATCCAGCGCTGGCGCCTTTTTCCTTTCCGGCGCCCGAATCGAGCAGGACACGATTTGAGGCCAAGCGTCTTGTGGTTTTCCATACGATTGTTCTGGACGGCCATCGCCTCGGCACGGTCTTTCTTGCCTCCGATTTAAGGGAATTCGCGGAACTCATGCGGCTGTATTTCGCTTTGTTCGGACTCATCGTGGTGAGCTTATCGGTGGGTGCTTTCTTTTTGGCGGCTCGGATGCAGCGAGCCATTTCTGATCCGATTCTGATGCTGGCACAGACGACCAGGCAGGTGACCAGCGAAAAAGACTTCTCGCTTCGCGCAACCCGTGGCGCCAATGACGAAGTCGGCGTGCTGATCGACGGTTTCAACGGCATGCTTACTGAGATTCAGCGCCGCGACCGAGCTCTGCAGTTGGCTCGCGATGAGCTCGAACTTCGCGTCGAGCAGCGAACAGCCGAATTGCGTCAGGAAATTTCTGTGCGCAAAGAGGCTGAAGGCGCCCTGCGCGAAAGCGAACAGCGCACACGCCTCCTCCTCGATTCCACGGCCGAGGGCATTTATGGGCTCGATCTTCAGGGGCGATGCACGTTTTCAAACCGGGCCACGCTGCGACTGTTGGGTTACTCGGATGTCAGCGAGCTTCTGGGGCGAAACATGCATGATCTGGTGCACCATACTCGTTCCGATGGGTCACGTTACGCTGCCTCGGAATGTCCTATATACGCGACCCTTACCACCCATCAAGCCTCTCACACCGACATGGAAGTTATGTGGCGATCTGATGGAACGAGCTTTCCGGCAGAGTATTGGTCATATCCTATCGAGCGGGATGGCCAGATCGTCGGCGCGGTAGTCACCCTTATCGATATCACGGCTCGCCGTGCGGCGCAGGAGGCGATGCTCTTGGCCAAGCAGGCGGCAGAATCTTCCAATCGCGCCAAGAGCGAATTCCTGGCCAACATGAGTCACGAGATTCGCACGCCAATGAACGGAATCATCGGCATGACTGAATTGGCGCTCGATACTCCGCTGAATGAAGAACAAAAACAGTACCTGGAACTGGTGCGCTCTTCGGCAGACAGCCTGCTGCGCGTAGTGAATGACGTCCTCGACTTTTCCAAGATCGAGGCCGGGCGGCTCGATCTGGATCAAACCGATTTTGATTTGCCGGAACTCGTCAACCAGACGCTAAAAACACTTGCCGTGCGGGCGCACAAGAAAGGGCTGGAGCTTTCGTCTCGTATCGCGCCCGATGTCCCGCAGATGCTATCGGGAGATCCGGACCGCGTCCGGCAAATCCTCGTCAATTTAGTCGGAAACGCCATCAAGTTCACTCACAAAGGGGGCGTTGTGATCGAAGTTGGCCGGGAGATAATCAGTCCGGGAACGGACCCCTTTCGATTTCATTTCATTGTTCGCGATACAGGTATTGGCATTCCCTTGGAGAAACAACAAATTATCTTCGACGCTTTCTCACAAGTTGATGGTTCGACCACCCGCCGATACGGGGGTACCGGCCTGGGACTGACGATTACCAAGCGTCTTGTGGAGATGATGGGCGGAAAGGTGTGGGTGGAAAGCCATCTAGGTGAGGGCAGCGTCTTTCATTTCACGTTGAAGCTCGCTCCCCCTGAAACGAGCGGATCGGGGCGCCACTTGCGTCGCGCCGAACTCGAGAGTTTGCATGTTCTGATCGTCGACGATAACGAGACCAATCGCATGATCCTCGATGAAATGCTGAAGAACTGGCGGATGGTCCCAACTTTAGCGGATGGCGGTGAGGCCGCGCTGATGGCCATGCGCTGCGCGCACGACCAAGGCAACAGCTTTCCTTTGGTTCTCCTGGATGGCCACATGCCCACTATGGATGGGTTCGAAGTCGCCCGGAGAATCAAAGCCGATCCTTCGCTCGCGGGCGCCACGATCATGATGCTCACTTCGGACCGCCAGGTGGGCGACGCAGCGCGGTGTCGCGAACTCGGGATCACGGTTTATCTCGTGAAGCCCATTGGGCAATCTGATTTGCTCGACGGAATTCTGAATGCTCTCGGAACGCAAATCCTGGAGTCTGCTTCGGCCGTCGTGCCTGATAAAGGGCGCAAAACCATGCGTCCTATGCGCCTGCTTCTGGCTGAGGACAACGCGATCAACGCTAAGCTGGTACTGACGATCTTGCGGAAGTGGGGCCACGAGGTTGTGCTGGCCACAAATGGCCGTGAAGCACTCGATTTGCTCGAAGCGGCAGGCTTTCAGAAATTCGACGCGATATTGATGGACGTTCAGATGCCGGAAATGGATGGGATGGAGGCGACGGCGGCCATACGCGCTCGCGAGCGAACTCTGGGAAGTCATATACCCATCATCGGAGTTACCGCACACGCCATGAAAGGTGATCGCGAGCGCTGCCTGGAGGGAGGCATGGACGGTTATGTGACCAAACCGATCCGGCCGGACACACTTTTCTCCGAGTTGGCCCGCCTCGACACGGCTTCTGTGCTCCATGAAACGGAGCCGGCGACGGGTACCACCACGGATTCCGGCGCAACCGGCGCGTTGGATCGGGTCGCGCTGCTCGGCCGCGTCGAAGGTGATATGGCGCTGCTGGGCGACATCATCGAGCTTTTCAAGGAGGATTCCGTTCGCCAAATGACTGCTATTCGGGAAGCCATCGATAACAAACAAGCCGATACCCTGCGGCGTGCCGCGCACACATTGAAAGGAACATGCGGGAATCTGGGCGCGGTGGAAGCCGCCGCCACGGCTCAGGAACTTGAAAAACTCGCGGCCGCGGGAGACCTGTCTCATGCTCCAGAGAGCTTCCGATTGCTGGAGGAGCAAATCCAGCGAGCGAGCAAGCTCCTCGGCGAACTCAAACAGGAGTGCGTGCGATGAAGATTCTAATTGCTGATGACGATCCGGTCTCCTCCCGCCTGCTCGATCGCCTCCTAGTTAAATGGGGTTACGAGGTGATCGCTGCTCACGATGGGACGGAGGCTTGGGAAGTGCTCCAGGCGGAGGATGCGCCCCGGGTAGCTTTGCTCGATTGGATCATGCCGGGAATCGACGGCCTGGAGGTTTGCCGCCGCGTGCGGGCACGATCTTCGCAACCCTACATCTACATAATGCTCCTCACCGTAAAGGACAAAGTGGGGAATTTAGTGGAGGGGTTGGAATCGGGCGCAGACGATTACCTGACCAAGCCCTTTCATCCACAGGAGTTGAGGGCCCGCCTGCGCGTCGGTTTGCGCATGTTGGACCTCGAAAGCCGTCTTGTGGAGGCGCGGGAGAGCTTGCGCTTCAAAGCCAGCCACGACTCGCTGACCACTATCTGGAACCGCGGAGCGATTATCGAGATGCTCGATAGGGAATTGAGCCGCGCGCGCAGAGACGGCAGCTCGGTAGGCATTCTGCTCGCGGATATCGATCACTTCAAGAGAGTCAATGACACGCGGGGTCACCTGGTGGGCGATGAAGTCCTTCGCGCCGTGACGGGCCGCCTGAAAGGCGAAGTGCGTTCCTATGATTCGGTGGGGCGTTACGGAGGGGAGGAGTTTTTGATCTTGCTGCCCGGCTGCGATAATCCGAAACTGACTACAAAGGCCGAACAGCTCGTAAAAGTAGTGGAGCGTAGCTCGATCGGGACGTCGACCGGCACCGTGGCGGTCACCATCAGCATCGGTGGTATTGCCAGTGGTGACTGCCCGCACGCCGATGTGAACAAGCTTCTGCGTGCCGCGGATACCGCCCTCTATCGGGCAAAGGTTTCGGGGCGAAATCGCTCGGAGATGGCTCTGCTATCCGATATGGAAGTGGTTCCCACGATTAACGCCCCGACGGCGTCTGAGGCAGTGGAATCGCCTACTTCAGGTAAGTAGCCAGCCAGTCGAAAAAGTTTTTGTACCAGAGCCTGCTATTTTGCGGCTTGCCGACCCAGTGGCCTTCATCAGGAAAGATAAGCAGCTTGGAAGGCACGTTTTGGCGCTGCAAATCGGTGAAGAATTCCAACGACTGGGTGTAGGGAACGCGATAATCCATCTCTCCGGCGATGACGAGCGTCGGAGTCTTGAATTTTCCGAGTTCGCCGGCGTAGGTGCTGGGAGACCATTTGCTATAACTCTCCGGATTCGACCATGGCATTCCCGCCAAGTCGTGTTCCACGAACCACAGCTCCTCGGTTCCTCCATACATGCTTACGTTGTCGTAAGGACCAGCGTGGCTGATGAGCGCCTTGAATCGGCCGGTGTGCGTGGCGAACCAATCCATCATGTAGCCGCCGTACGAGCCTCCTGCCGCAGCAGTGCGGCTGGCATCGATAAATGGGTAATGCGCCAGCGCATAATCCGTGCCCTTGATCAAATCGTCGTAAACTTTTCCGCCCCAATCGTCCCTGATCTCGTCAACGAACTTCTGGCCATATCCCGTCGAGCCGCGAGGATTGATCATCACAGCGACATACCCCGGCGAAGCGAAGAGCTCTTCATTCCAGCGGTAGCCCCAATCGTCACCCCAGGATCCCTGTGGACCGCCGTGCACGAGCAGAAGCAGCGGATACTTTTTCGAGGCGTCGAAGTGGGGCGGCCGGATCAGGAACCCCTCCACGCGCGCGCCATCCGCGCCCTCGAACCAGAACGGTTCGGGCGGATTCATCTCTACTTTAGAGAGGAGTCCAGTATTGTGATGGGTGAGCTGAGTTGCGTGCGCTCCGTCAGGATGAGCGATGAAGATTTCGGATGGCATGGTCACGCTGGAGCGCGTGAAAGCGAGAGTATTTCCATCGGCGCTCACGCTGAGTTCGGAGTTGTAGCTGGCGGGTGCGATAGGATGCGGCGTCCCGCCAGATGGGATATCAACCGCGTAGATAGGTTGTTCGGCCTGATCTTCGGCGACAAAATAGATGCGGTGGCCATCGGGTGACCAGAGCGGTTCCTGAACGCTGCGGTCGAAATTTTCCGTAAGATTTGTCGTCTTCTGCGTCGTGCGGTCATAAAGCATCAGGCGCCAGCGATCGCTTTCATAACCGGGCACGAGCTGCGCGTGATAGGCGATGGAATGTCCGTCGGGAGAGTAGATGGGATGGCCATCGAAACCGGGATTGGTGGTGATTCGCCGGGGCTCAGCCGCCCGTCAGCGATACCGTGAAAAGATCGCCGTTGGTGGTCGTGGCTTCCGGCCGGTCGGTAATCGCAGTAAAGCAAAGCTCCTTGGAATCGGGAGAAAAGGCGATATCCGCAGCATCGCCCCGCTCATCGGGCGGCACGTCATAATCCGCGCCGGGCGTAAGGTCGCGCGGCGCACCTCCCGAAGCGGCAATCACAAATAGATGGCTGCGCTTGCCATCGCTCCAATGAGTCCAGTGACGAAACAGAAGGTGGTCATAGATTCGCGCCTTCACCGGGTCCTTTTCTCGTGCCTCATCGCGCTGATGATTGCAGGCGTCGTCATGACAATCGGGATAAACCGCCGACGTGAACGCGATCCACTTGCCATCGGGCGACCATTGTTCATTGCCGGCCCCGGTTGAAAGCGTAGTGAGAGGGTCGCCCTCACCGCCATTCAACGAGAGCAGATAAATCTGCTCGGCTCCGCCACGGCTGGAGACAAATGCCAACCGTTTGCTGTCGGGCGCCCAGCGCGGACGCCCATCCGAGCCGCCACGCGTCAGTTGCCGTGGCTCGCCCGTTCCATTCGTACTCACAATCCAGATATTTCGCGTAAGGCGGTTAGCGGCAACCTCCGCTTTGGCGACCGTGTAGGCGACCCACTGCCCGTCGGGCGAGACCATCGGCTCGCTGATCCGATCGATGGCCATAAGATCGTCGAAACTAAGCGGGCGCTTCTGCTGGGCCCAAACAGGACCGGTGGCCAGGATCAGTACAGCAAGAAGGAACCAAATTCTGAGCAGATGTTTCATCGTGACTCTCCTACTCCGCTCCTTCATCTCCTAAGGGGCTATCGCCCGTCCGAACGGGCGGTCTCACGGGCATTTCCACGCTGCGTGAGTGGCCGCAGCGTATCGCTCAACAGGTCCGGCTCCGCGTTATTTCTCACCAAATGGGGATAGCGTTCACCGCCATGGTATTGAACATTATAAGTGAGCACGAAGCCGCCATTATCGGCAGTGACGACGATAGGTTTGCTTGCGTTCTTGGTTTCGGAAATGGCCTCGTGAAGAGCGCCGGGCGTGAATCCCCGGCCATTGACAGAAAGCAGGCGCATGCCCGGAGCGAGACCCGACTCCGCGGCCGGCATCGCGGGGATCACGTCGGCTAGCCGGCCATTTTCCTCGCCGCTGCCAATTTGAACGAGCATGCCCAGAGAAAAGCTAAGGTCGAGCATTTCGTCAACGCTCTCGCGCACGCGCATCACGGCGTTTTCCTGATCGTTGTAAGTGAGCTGCCAGCCGCCGCGTTCGATTCCACCGATAGGGGCGTGCGGATTGATTTCGTAGACACGGGTGTTGAAGAAGCC
Source organism: uncultured Acidobacteriota bacterium (assembly GCA_963803735.1). Classification (GTDB taxonomy): domain Bacteria; phylum Acidobacteriota; class Terriglobia; order Acidiferrales; family UBA7541; genus Palsa-189. The sequence continues at coordinate 320,789 of CAWDNV010000001.1, forward strand.
GCGCCAGTCATAGGGAACCGTCGCGTTCAATGCGGCGATGACGTCATCGAGCGTGTAAGGCACGAGCTTAGGGCTCGAGTCCGGCGGCCCATAAAATCGGCGGCAGAAATCATCGAGAGATTTTTGCCCGTGCGACTGCTGGCGGATCAGCGTGTCCGCATCGAGCCAGATCAGCCAGCCTTCGTCATAGAAATCGACGCTGCGTCTCCAGGACTCCCAATTGTGAGGAGCATCGTAAAGGAGCGACGCAGCGAGAGCCGTATCTTCCAGACTTCTCCAGGATCGGCCCGGCCGATTATCGAGGTAAGCCGCGACGCGGGCGAGCGCCTCACGATAATCTTCCTGCGTCCGCAAGCCCGAGCGGGCGGAGAGAAATTCGCCGATATATTGCGTCAGCCCCTCGTAAATCCACAGAAGATCGTCTTTCATCGGCTGCTCGTAATCGGGAGTCGCAAGCCCGGCGGGCCGGCGATATTTGCCGTTCCAGGAGTGCGTGAACTCATGGGAGAGCAGAGAATTCGAGCTCTCTTCCTGGTCGCTGTTGATGAAGGTGCGTTCGGCAATGCGTTCGTCGCTGGATTGGTGATGCTCGAGCCCATTGGGATAAAAATAGTTCGTCAGCGAGACAAGAAAATCGTAGTGATCGTAGTGACGAGCGCCAAAAAGCGCCCCAGCCTCACGCACCAGCCGGCTATAAGCTGCGATTTGGTCGTCCGAAATGGCCAGCGCGGCAGCGCTGTCAGCTGCGATATTCAAATGATGCGGAGGCTTAACGTCCGGAGCGAGAGGGATGGACCGGAAATTCTGACCCGTAAGCACCGGCGAATCCACGAGCGTGGTTAGGGGGACGGGTGCGAAGAGAATCTCGTCGGCGTCCTGCCTTTCCACAGTCAAAGAGCTGGCGAACTTCCAACCTTGGGGTAAATGCACGCTGGCCTGGTAGGTGAGCGAATCGGTCGGGGCCCCGGAGGGGTAGAAGGTGAGCAGATTCCATTCCAGCACGGCCAGCATTTGGTCCGCCGAGGGGCCGGCAGAGAATCCTTCGCCATTCGCGGGCGACAAATAATCATAGGTGGCTTCCAGCATGGTCGCACCAGCGGGCACATCGATATGGAACAGGTATATGTCGACATCGTCTCGCCGCCAAGGAATGGTCTTGCCGTTGGCGGAAAACTTCAGACCAACAACATCGGCAATGGGGCCGTCGGGGGCGTGCTCGCCAGGGATCCACTTCGGGTAGAGCAGGGTGAGCGGGCCGGGTTTAACCGGCAGCTCCAGGCGGGCATGGAAGATGCGGCGAGGGGCTTCGCGCAAGTCGGCAGACAGGCGGATTGTGCCAGTCTGCGCCCGCGCCGAAGGTATGCAGACCAGCGCCGCCAACAGCAACAGGATGAGATGCCTCTCGGCTTTGCCCATGCTGTCTCCTTCGCTGCAAGGTTTGCGGATAGATGCTATCGCGGCTCGCAAAGGAGGCCATTATGGCATCTGGGCTCGATGCCGACGAAAAAACGAAGTGGAGTGGATGCGTAAAACAGGCTGGCACCCCCCTCCCCCCTTTTTGTGTAAGTGCGCATTCTAGAAGACTTAGGCCTTTCATTTTGTTGCTGCGTGTTCCAGCGGTTTTTGTCGAACAAAAGGGGCCGAGCGCACGGAGGATTGCATGGCCGAAAAGCGGCTCTCGCGGAGCACTGGAATGAGCGGGTACGTTCGGTCGGAGTCGATTCGAAATCCAGTGACGAGAGCCTGCGCTGGCGACGCTGCGCCATCCTAAGGACGATCACAAAAGGAAACTGCAGATGCCTCGCTTGCACCCCGGTACTCGCAAAACCGGCGCACACTGGGGACTTGGTTATCGTTCGGGATGACAGCGGAGTCAGGCAATGGATAGAGGAAATCGGCAAAATCTGGACGGGAAGAGAAAGCATGCGGGATATTAGCCCGGACGTAAAATGCGGTCAACTGCTATTTACTCAATGGTTTATTCGAACAAATGGCAGAGCGAGAGGACTGCGAAATCGTTCGAATGATCGCGCTCGGGGGCGCTAAACGCAGAACATTCGAATAAACACGATTGCGTGGCGCCTTGTGGGATTGAGCATTCTCGCCCTTTGGAAGGCGGGTTAGCGGTTTTTGGGGCTGGCCAGCGGCTGGGTCAATTTCCAGCCACAAGAGTCACACTTGAACTGGTCCTGGGGACGGGCCTTGCTCGCTATTTGTCCACAGCACGGGCATTTCATGGTGCACACGGTTCGGCTCCACTTTTTTGCTGTTTTCCCAGGAAGCTTACGAAAGCTCTTGCAGTTTGGATTCCAAACGGGGCTGAGTTAATAAGCGCAAGTCTTGCAAATAGACGGATCAGTGGTGAACGATTATTAGCGCAAGGAATTGCGCATAAATGATACGGAGCTACCCGCCTCTATTTACGCGGCAGGAGGTGTGTAACCTTGTGGGTTGTTTCCGCGGCAAAAGTGCCTTGGATCGGGGCGTGGCGTTAATCGCTATTTTTTTCGCCGATGGGGCCGGAGACGACGACCTGCTCGCCGTTTTCGAGCGAATCGGGAGGATTGATTACGATGGCGTCCTGCGGCGAAATGCCCTCGAGTACTTCGACGCTGTCACCGAAATCACGGCCGACGGAGAGCTTCTTCAGTACGAGCCGGCTATCGGGACCGACGACCGCGACGAGAGTTCCTTCCGGCCGGAAAAGCAACGCATTGATAGGCACCGAAAGGCGGTTTCCGGGAGACTGGACGTCAAAATGGACTTCGGCGTATTCGCCCTGTAGCAGCGTGCCCGAGGGATTCGGGACATCGACTTCCGTTAGCAAGGTCCGGCTGGCGGGATCCACGGCGTTCGCGGTGCGAACCACCTGTCCGCAAAAGTTCTTGGCGGGGAATTCGGTTAACTGCAGGCAGGCCTTGAGGCCGACGCGCATGGCGGGAACGTAGGTTTGCGGGACCGAGACGTAAACGCGGAGCGGATCGGTTTGCGCCAAATCAAACATCTCCTTGCTGTTGCCTCCATTCCCGCCATTGATCAAATTTCCGATATCGATGTTGCGCTGCGTGATTACTCCGGAAAAAGGAGCGTAGATGTGCTTGAATGATTCCAATTCTTCCAGCCGTTTGACGTTGGCTTCGGCGGACTGCACCATGGCTTGCTTGGCTGCATAGTCGCCGGTGTAGTTATCGACTTCCTGCTTGGAGACGGCGTCGCTTTTGAGGAGACCTTCGTACCGCTCCGCAGTGACCCCCGCCAGCTTTACGTTCGCTTGAGACGTAGCCAGATCGGCCTTGGCCTGAGCGAGCTGCGCGTCGACTTCCGGGGTATCGATATCCGCGAGCAACTCGCCTTCTTTGACGTGGCTTCCGATATCCTTGTACCACTTCTTCAGATAGCCATTGGTGCGGGCGTAGATCGGCGATTCCACGAAGGATTGGACATTGCCGGGCAGAATCAGCTGTGAATCAGACTGAACCGCCGTGGCATGGATGACAGCAACGTGTACGACGCTGAGCCGCTCAGTCTGCTGCGCTAGTACTTTATGTTCGATCCGTCTCTGAAAGATGTTGTACAGCCCGATAATCAGGAATACCAGAAAGAGTACGACAAACCACCCGAGCAGGCGGCCTCGGCCGCCGCGCGAGCGATTCGTGTTTGCATCTGGCTGGTCCATGGAAGATTCAGTCACCTTGACATGCTCCTCGAAAAAGGGTCTCTAAATATTTGCGGGCACTGCGGCGCCGGCAACCTGCGTCTGCGGCTTGCGCCGGCGATGGATCACAGAGAAAACACAGGGGACAAAGAACAGAGTGGCAACCGTGGCCACGATCAGGCCACCGATCACAGCGCGGCCAAGGGGGGCATTCTGCTCGCCGCCTTCGCCAAGGCCCAAAGACATCGGCACCATGCCGATGATCATGGCCAGCGCAGTCATCAAAACGGGGCGAACACGGGCATAGCCGGCTTCAAGCGCGGCTTGCGTGGAGGAGAGCCCATCCTGGAGGCGTTCGCGAGCAAATGAAACCAACAAAATGCTATTCGCCGTGGCCACGCCCATGCACATAACTGTGCCCGTGAGCGAAGGGACGTTGAGCGTGGTCTGCGTGACCAGAAGGATCCACAGAATACCGGCAATCGCGCCGGGCAACGCCGTGATGATGATGAACGGATCCAACCAAGACTGAAAATTAACGACAATCAATAGGTAAACAAGCACGATGGCGCCCGCGACGCCGGCGGTGAGTCCGGTAAACGAAGACTGCATGGTGGCCACCTGGCCGCGACGCGCCAGCTGCGTGCCACGGGGCAGCTTGTTCTCGTATTGGCTGAGAACCTTCTGAATATCCGTATCGACGCCACCGAGATCACGTCCTTCCACAGAGGCGTAGATGTCGATCATCGGCTGATTGTTATAGTGCGTGATCAGGGCGGGTTCGATATTCAGGTTCGGCTGAGCTAAGTTGCCGAGCAGTTCGGGCGTCTTAGTAGCGCTGGAAGATATCGGGATATTGTCGATCGCCTGCATGGAATCGATCTTGTATTGCGGCACCTGCACCGCCACGTTGTACTCATAGCCATTCTGGGGATTCACCCAAAACGAAGGATTGATCTGGAAGCTTGAACTGAGCGTAAGCAACAGGCTATTGGCGACATCCTGCTGGTTGAGGCCCACGTTAAGGGCGCGCGACCGGTCTACATTCAAGAAGATCGTGGGATAGGAAAACAACTGCTGCACGTGGACGTCCACGGCTCCTGGAATGCGCTGAATGCGGTTGGTGATCTGCTGAGCGATCTGATAATTCTGCTGCTGGCTGGGGCCGATGAGCTGGATATCGACGGGTGCGGGAACGCCGAAATTCAGGATTTGACTGACGATATCGGCGGGCTGAAAGAAGAATTGCGTTCCGGGAAATTCCTCGGCAAGCCGGGAGCGTAATTCGTCAATGTAATACTTTGTGGGCATGGTGCGTTCGTGCTTCAGGCCGATGAGGATTTCCGCATCGGATTCGCCGATGACGCCTGAATTGCTGTAGGTGGTGTTGATCGTGCTGTTGAATAGGCCGATGTTGTCGAGCACGTTGGCGAGATCTTCCGCGGGAATTACACGGCGGATCAAGTTGTCGACGCGATCGGCTTCGCGGGCCGTTTCTTCCACGCGCTGACCGGCACGGGCGCGCATGTGCAGGCGGATCAAGCCGGCGTCAACCGAGGGAAAAAAGTCGCGCCCGAGAACCAGCGCTATCGGAGCCGATGCGAGGCAAAAGAGCAAAAACAAACCCATGAACATCCAGGCGTGCTGGAGGCAAAAGCCGAGCGCATTGCGGTAGCGATGGCGCATGCGGTCGAAGCCTTCCGCGAACGAGCGCTGGATGCGCGAGAGGACGTCGTTGCCGGTGGCGTGATCTTCGCCATGGTGTCCCTTGAGGAGATACATGGCCATGGTGGGGACAAGGGTCCGCGACAAGAGATAGGAGGCCAGCATGGCGAAAACGACGGCTTCCGCGAGCGGGACGAACAGGTACTTCGCGACGCCGGTCAGGAAGAACATGGGCACAAAAACGATGCAGATCGAAAGCGTGGAGACGAGCGCGGGCACGGCAATCTGCTGAGCGCCATCCAGGATGGCCGGCACGATTTCTTTGCCTTGAGCCAGGTGGCGGTCGATATTTTCTATGGTGACGGTTGCGTCATCCACCAGGATGCCTACAGCGAGCGCGAGGCCGCCCAGCGTCATGATGTTGATGGTTTCGTGGAGCGCGCTCAGGGTGCAGATCGAGACCAGGATCGATAGCGGAATGGAGACGGCGATGATCAACGTGCTGCGCCAATTGCCGAGGAAAAGCAGAATCATCAACCCGGTCAGGCACGCGGCGATAATTCCTTCGCGAATCGCTCCCTGAATCGCGGCACGGACGAAGATGGATTGATCGAAGAGAGGCGTCAGCACCAACTGTTGCGGCAGAAGCGCGGCAATCTGCGGCAGCTTGCCGTAGACCTGCGAGACGATGTCGAGCGAGGAGGCAGTTCCGGTTTTGTATATGGTGACCAGCACGCCGCGCTGGCCATCCATGCGCACAATATTGATCTGCGGAGAGAAGCCATCGCTGACGCTCGCAACATCGCGGACGTAAATTGTCGAGCCGTTTACAACCTTAATGGGAATGTCGTTTAAGGCCGCTATGGTGTTCGGCGAGCCGTTGAGCTCGACGTTATATTCCGTCGGGCCGAGTTTCACGCTGCCGGAGGGCAGGGCCAGATTTTGTGTGCTGACGGCATTGATGACATCGACCGGCGAAAGACCTTTTGCCTGCAGCGCCGGGATGTCGACGTTCACGGAGACTTGCCGCTGTTTCCCGCCGTACGGCCAAGGAACCGAGGTGCCGGGCACAGTAGACATCTGATTGCGCACCAGGTTCGCTGCGTAGTCAAACAACTGTTGTTCGGAAAGGCCCTCGCCTTTCATTCCGAGTTGCACGATGGGGACTGCAGACGCGGAATACGTAATGATCAGAGGGGGACTGATTCCCGGAGGCAAACTTCTGATCGTGGCCTGGGAAGTGGCGGATACTTCAGTCATCGCCAACGGCACATTCGCGCCCGGCTGGAAAAAGATTTTGATGACGGACCTGCCGCCGACCGTTTGTGACTCGATGTGCTCGATGCTGTCTACTGCCGTGGTCAGGAAGCGCTCATAGTTCGAGACAATGCGGTCTTCCATTTGCTGCGGCGAGAGCCCCGCGTAGTTCCAGGCAACGCTGATGACTGGAATATCAATATTGGGGAAAATGTCCACCGGCGTGTGCTGGAGGACAATCGGCGTGATCAGGACAATAACCAGCGCCAGGACAACGAACGTATAGGGCCGATTTAGCGCTACTCTAACTATCCACATGACTTAAGGTCGGTTCCCTGGGGCATTGTCTAGTTGAGGAATCTATCCGTTGTCTTAGATGGTTGCCATCTGCGGCGGTATACATGTTAGCTCCGAGGCTGTTTTCATGCAAATTGGCGGGGCCGTGTGCTCAACAAGGTGGTTCAAGGGCGGCGGGGCAATGCGTGTATAATACCCAGCCACATAGGGTTAGGTGAGATGACGTAGTCCAGCGCGGCTTCAACGGGCCAGTCCGTTTGGAATTTCACGTGCGGAGGCTATATGGCTGACTATGCAACTACGAAACCGCTCGAACCGGCGACGACGGGCCGAGTGGCTATTGCTCGTGGCCGATTCAGCGATTCAATCTGGGCTTATACCATTCTGCGATTTACATTTGGAGCAAATATCATGCTGCACGGCCTCAGCCGTCTGTTGGCGGGGCACGCGGCATTTCTGGGCTACTTAAATCATTATTTTGAGAAAACTCCTGGCGTTCCGGCGAGCCTGCTGCCTGCGTTCGCCTGGGTGCTGCCGCCCGTGGAGACTGCACTCGGTGTGCTTCTGTTATTGGGTTTATGGACGAGATTCGCGTTAATCGCCGGCGGGTTGGTTCTGACGGCGCTAGCTATCGGCACAAATCTGGCCCAGGACTGGCTCGTTGCCGGACTGCAATTGATCTACGCGTTTCTTTATTACTACTTATTGATCCATCGGGATCAAAACATGGTCTCCATTGATGGGATGCGGGGCCGATGAACCGTAATCCCTAGCCAGGCATCAAGTGAGAGGAAGTAAATAACCTCAAGAGGGACACTACCAGCCGTGAAATACGTTTACTTCTTTGGCTCAGGCAAAGCGGAAGGCACCGGCGATATGAAGGAGATTCTCGGCGGCAAGGGGGCGGGACTTGCCGAGATGACGCGCATAGGTCTGCCTGTTCCGTCCGGCTTCACCATCAGTACGGAATGTTGCGATTACTACCTGAAGCACGACAAAAAGCACCCGCCTCAGCTTCGCTCGGAAGTGGAGAAGAATCTCGCGCGGCTCGAGCGCACGGTAGGGAAGAAATTGGGTGACGCGCGAGACCCGTTGCTAGTAAGCGTGCGCTCGGGCTCTGCGCGCTCGATGCCCGGGATGATGGAAACAATTTTGAATCTGGGTCTGAACGATAAGACGGTGGAGGGTCTCGCGCGGCGGACCAACAATGCGCGCTTCGCCTGGGACGCCTACCGCCGCTTCGTGCAGATGTACGCCACGGTTGTGACCGGCCTGCCAAAAGAGGAGCTCGAGGAGCGGCTGCGTGCCCTGAAAGGCCGGCTGAACGCCAAAGACGACACTCAGGTGGCGGCGGAGAATTGGCAGAAGCTGGTTGCCGAGTATAAAGACTATTTCAAAGAGAAGCAGGGCGAGCCGTTTCCGGAGGATCCTACCGAGCAGCTGTGGGGCGCGATCGGCGCGGTGTTTGAATCCTGGATGGCGGAAAAGGCGGTCACATACCGGCGCGTCGAGCACATTACCGGTCTTTTAGGTACCGCCGTCAACGTCGTGCAAATGGTCTTCGGTAATACCGGCGAGAACTCCGGCACGGGAGTTTGCTTCACTCGGGACCCCTCGACAGGGGAGAAGAATTTTTACGGAGATTTCCTTGCGAATGCGCAAGGCGAAGACGTGGTGGCGGGAATTCGCACGCCCATGCCTTTAGGGGAACTCGATCGGCGGATGCCCAAGGTCTACAAGCAACTCGAGAAAGCCCGGCAACTCCTGGAGAAGCACTATCGCGATATGCAGGATATGGAGTTCACCGTCGAAGACGGGAAACTTTATATGCTGCAAACGCGCACCGGCAAGCGCGCGCCGGGCAGCCGCTTTCCGCATTGCCGCAGATATGGTGCAGGAAGGCTTGATCAAGCGCGAGGATGCGATTGAGCGCATTCAGGCGCAGGATATCGAGCGACTCTTTTATCCGGTGATTGCTTCGTCGGTGTCTCGGCAGGAATTACTCCAGCGAAAATTCTGCGTTGGCATCAACGCCGTTCCCGGCGCAGCCGTGGGACGAGCCGTTTTTCTGGCACATGAGGCCGAGGAGTGGGCCAAGAAGGGCGAAAAAGTCGTGCTGGTGCGGCGCGAAACGAGTCCCGAAGACGTGGGCGGCATGGCCGTAGCTCAAGGCGTGCTGACGGCTACGGGAGGCAAGACGAGCCACGCAGCAGTCGTGGCGCGCGGGTGGGGGAAGTGCTGCATCGTCGGTTGCGAGAGGTTGTACATCGATTACACCGCCAAGCAGATGTCTACGAACGGGCACGTGATCCGTCAAGGGGATTGGATCACGCTGGATGGCAATGACGGCACGGTCTATGCCGGACAGGTGCAGCTGGCTACGCCGGAGATGCCCAAGCACTATTACACAATCCTAAAGTGGGCGGACGAGACTCGTAAGCTCGGCGTTCGGGCCAATGCCGATACGGCGCAGGACGCTCGCAAAGCGCGCGAGATGGGCGCGGAAGGCGTCGGGCTTTGCCGAACAGAACATATGTTTTTCAAGGATTTCGAGCACCCGGAACGCAGTGGCGAGCGCCAGCTGGCTATTCAGGAAATGATCATCGCGGATAGCCGCGAGGCGCGGCAAAAGGCTCTCAACCGGCTGCGGCCGTTCCAGCGCGGCGATTTCGTGGGCATCTTCCGCGCCATGGACGGATATCCGGTGACAATTCGCCTGATCGATCCGCCGCTACACGAATTCGTGCCTCACGATCCGGAAAAGCAAAAAGAGCTGGCGCAGAAGGTGGGGGTGACGCCAGAGGTGGTGGCGCGTCGTGTGGAACAGCTGAAGGAATCGAACCCGATGCTGGGCCATCGCGGCTGCCGTTTGCTGATTACGTATCCGGAAATTCTGGATATGCAAGTGGGCGCGATTATCGAGGCTGCTCTGGAGTGCAAAAAAGAAGGCGTAAAGGTGATTCCGGAGATCATGCACGCGCTCACGCTGGATAAGAAGGAGCTGAAGATTCTGGTAGATGAGACGCGGCGGATTGCCGATGACCTCATCCAAAAGTCCGGCATCAAGCTCCACTATCTAGTGGGCACGATGATCGAATTGCCGCGAGCCGCGCTGCTTGCAGACGAACTCGCCGAGGAAGCTGAATTTTTCAGCTTCGGCACGAATGACCTGACGCAAACCGTGATGGGACTTTCACGAGATGATGCAGGGCGCTTTTTGCCGGAGTATCTGGACGAAAATAAGGCGGCGATTTTCACCACCGATCCTTTTCAGACTCTTGATCGCGCTGGCGTGGGCATGTTGGTCGAATGGGCCATCCAGCGGGGCAGGGGTACCCGGCCGCACCTCGAAGTTGGAATTTGCGGCGAGCACGGCGGCGATACGGAAAGCGTCAAATTCTGCTATCGCGTGGGCATGGACTACGTAAGCGCGTCGCCATTCCGCGTACCGATTGCGCGCCTAGCCGCGGCACAGGCGATGATCGAAGAGAAGCGCAAAAAGCGCACCCGGTCTGTTGCGGCCGATTGAAATAGTAAGACTCTAGGCGGGGCGCGCAGCGTCGCTTGCGGAGAGCGCGTCTGCCCAGGAGCGAACGGATTGCGCCAACTCGCGCATAACTTCCGCATCGGTCTTTCCCGAACTTTTCAAAACGTGAAATGAGTGGTCGGCCGTTTCGATTTCGTGCAGGGTTGCCCTTGCGCCCAGGCTTGCACAAATCGGGCGCAGCAGCTCCAGGTCTGCGAATTGATCGCGGGTGCCTTGAAGGAAGAGCATGGGCATCTGGACCTGGGCCAAATGGTCCGCACGCTTCGTGCCCGGGTTGCCGGGAGGATGCAGCGGAAAGCCGAAGAAGACCAAACCCCGCACTTTTTTCGAACTCGGGCGGATGATCCGCGGCGGCTTGCGAAGTCATGCGTCCTCCCATCGATTTGCCTCCCGCTAATATCGGCAGGTCAGGCGCAGTTTCGCCGGCTGCTTTAACCGCGGCGCGAACCGTCGATTTGAGGACAGGCGCCGAGTCCGGTAGGCGGCGCCGCTGCTCCATGTACGGGAATTGATACCGAAACGTCGCGATTTCGACGCTTGCCAGTTCGGCCGCGAGCTTTCCGAGAAAAGGGTGGTTCATACCCGCACCAGCGCCATGCGCCAGCACGAGCAGCCAGCGGGCACTCACAGGCCGTAGCCACAGGGCGGATACCTCGCCTGCCTCTGGGACTGCGAGTTTCAACTGTCCTTCTTCAGAAGCACCCGCGGCCATGGTTCCTCAAAGCCCTTCAATTTCCACAGCATTTCTTTCCTGGATGATTGCAGATGATTGCATATTCAAGCAGTCCCGTGATACTAACTGCCATCTTTTTAGAAACGTTTGAGCGCATACCACGCGTGTGCAATGTATAAGAAGAACGCGAACTTCTACTTCTTCTATCTTGCATGCCTGGCAAAGCGCCCGAAGGAATCAATAGGTTAATTCGATTCTGAATCGGCTACACCGCCTCTAACCGTTCACGCTCCGTCCGTTTCAGAATGCGGCGCCTGCCGCAAATGAGCAATTTGCCATGACGCTACTCGATCTGTTGCGGGCCCACTGGAATATTTGGGGACTCGATGCCCCGAAATTCGCGTGGGTGGCGGCGGTGGGATTATTGGTGATTCCATTCTGCGTACTGCTGTATCTGTTTCGAGCGGTGCGCGGGCAATCGGGGATTTTGATCGATGCCGCAAATAGAGTTGACGAGCTTCGCTCGCGAATCCTTAACCGCACGGGCGCTGCAGACAACGGTCCTCGCGATGCATTGAAAAATGGACTGACCGCTTACGGCTACTCGGCCCTGGCAGACATTCTGGGCGGCTCTCGCACGCTTTCCCATGCCTGGAGAGGTTACGCCGCTGCCATGGTGGTCCGCTCGAATGGAACTGGCGGTGAACAATTTTGGGCCTCGGAAAGCGCTGAAACGACCTTTACGGACTCCGCCATCTGGGAGGGTCGCCTAAACCGAGGCTTCTACAATTCGCTCCCGGGCGCAGTGACGAGCACGGGCCTGCTTTTTACGTTTTTGGCAATCCTGGTCGCCTTGGTGGATGTCCGGATCAACACGCATACGAATCAGATCGAAGGCCTGCCGCTTTTGATCGAAGGACTCTCCGGGAAATTTGTCTCCTCAATCGCGGCCCTGCTCTCCGCAACGATATTCCTTCTGGCGGAAAAACCCCTGAGTCACCGGCTCTCAAGGGCGCGCTTGAGGCTGGTTTGGACCATCGATGCGCTCGTGCCGCGATTATCGTCCACGCGGCTGCTAGCTGAAATGCAGCGGGAGATCGGTGCAATGGCGGACCTGGCTAGCGTGGCGGGCAAATCGAGCGCTGAGCAGCTGGAATTGAGCAAGAACCAAGTTAAGGCATCGACCGCTGTTCTCCGGCAAGTTATGTTGCAAATGAACGACACTGCCGGCTCTTCCGTAACCCATATGGCGATGACGCTGACCGGTGTGGCGCGCGAGCTTTCGGACAAAGTGAATGAGCTCGGCACGCAAATGACCACCGCGTTGCAGAAAACCGCGGGGCAGACGACGGACGCGACTTTGGCGGTTGCGGAGAAATTGGAGAAATATTCCGCGCGCAATGCCGACCAACTTGAGGACCTAATCGAGCAGTTGCAGGCGCACGCCAATGATGCCAAGGAGATGGATTATCAATTTGCATCTTTGAATGAGGCGCTTAGCGAGATCACGGGGGACGTGAATGCTATGTCCGAACGGTTGCAAGAGCTAACGCAATCGCTCGAGAGGCTGAGAGGCAGCGCGAATGCACACCGAGCATGAGAGCAGCGGCTTATCAAGTTCACTAACCGATTTGATGACCTCGCTGGCCGTGATCTTCATTCTGTTGCTTGTGGCCATGCTCAACAATGCGCTGCAGCAGACGAAAGGGACGAAAAGCCAAGTTCTTTTGAGATTCGAGGAGACGTTGAAGGATTTTCAGAAGCAGGGAGTGGAGGTGCAAAACGATCCTAAAGATCCGCTGGGATTGCTGGTGGTCGTGCCGGAAGGATTGCTGAAGTTTGAACAGGGACAATCTGAAATTCCGGCCGGCGGAAAAGAGTTTGTCCAGGAATTCATCCCCAAGTTCGTGGCCACAGCTTGCTCCGAAGAAATCAAGCCGGGAATCAGTTCCATCGTGGTGGAAGGGCACGCCAGCTCAGAAGGGGATGAAACGCGAAACCTGCGATTGAGCCAGTCGCGTTCCATATCGGTGGTGCAGGACAGCCTGGATGTGCTGGATGGCGCCGGAGACAGCGTCGGATCAGCGAATCATAAGTGTTTTGTGGATTTGGTTTCGGCGTCGGGCCGCGGAAGCGCGGAGCCGATCACGGTTGTGGGCCGGGAAGACCGATCACTGAGCCGGCGCGTGGTTTTCAAAATCAGGGTGAAGTCCCTCGAACAAAGAGGCTTAGAGACCGGCCTGGCGGCGGCCGGCGTCAAGCCTTTGGAGCAGTGACCAGGTACAGTACGTCGAGTACCCTCTCCATAAAAATTGTCCCTGAAGGCCGGCAATCAATCTAACTCAGGTAAAGGCTGTGGTACATTCGTCTCTGAAAGGCGAAAGTCGAAAGTAGTTTCATAATTCAGGGAGTCACGACGCAATCATGATTATTTTTAGGAAAGAACGTTTGGAAACCGAGTTGGCCGCACTGCGCGATGAGTGGCGTACACAAATGGAGCGCTCGTTGAAGTCTGTCGCGGACGAGGCAATCTCGCGTATCACGCGGGATTCCGAGGCGATGGAAAAGGGAGTGTCTTCGCGCGTAGCGAAAATGGGCGAAGCCCTTACGGAAGTAACTGCTCAGACGGAAAACAAATTCAACATTTTACGTGACGCGCTCAACGATCAGGACGAGCGATCGCGGCAAACGCTGCTGCAACTCGAGGCTGCCGATCTGCGCATCCAGGATCGTATTAACGACGAGGTTGCAAAGGTCGCGCAGGCTACCGGAGAGCTGGACTTGAAGCTCAGCGGATTGCGGCAATATCTTGACGAGCAGAATGACCGCCTTCAGGAATCGTTGAGGCGGTTGCAGGCTGCCGATGAGCGGATGAACGAACAAATTTCCAAGCTGGATCGAATCGTTCAAGCCGCGGGACAAAATCTCGAATCGCGCGCTAACGCGGTTGTGGAAACCAGTAGCCAGGAGATGAAGCGGCGGGCCGAAGAGACGATTTCTGCATGGACCGAACAGGTGCGAACGGTCGAGAATGTCACGGGCCAGGAAATCGATCGGTTTACGAGTCACCTGAAAGCTGAACTCAACAGGCGCCTCGAAAGCACCAATGAGACGCTGAAAAATATCGAAGCGGCGACGTTGGCCGCGCAAGAGTCGCTGCAGAGCACGCAGGAGAACCTCTCGAAGGTTTCGGAGCAGGTCATGCAGTCCGCCAACGGGCGAATGCACGCGTTTGTACAGGATTTGGTGGCAAACGCGGAGCACCAGATGGAGGAGTCCGGGCGCGCAGCGACCGCCAAGTGGATCTCGCAGCTTGAAGACAAAGCGACCGACACGACCTATACCGCTTTTGGGTCGCTTTTCAAAGTGTCGGAATGGTGCGAGAAGAAGGCCCAAATGCGCATGCAGGCTGCACTCGAAAAGGGCTTGGATGCAGCTTCCGACAACGTCAGAGAAAAAGCGGAGAACGCCCTGCAAGAATTCTCGGCCAAGGCGGAGGCGGCCAGCGGAGAAATCTCGAAGGTTATCGAAGAAGGGCGTGCCCAGATCCGCACCAATTCGGAAAGCGAAGGGGAGCAGTTGTTGTCGCGGCTGCGCACCGCTTTTACCGAGGACGCCCAGGCCACGCTGAACAGGGCCAGCCAGGAGCTACTGAATCAGGTGAGCAACGTACTCGAAACGGTTCGGGCGGAAACGCTAGAGCGCGAAAACAGATTGAGAGAAGCCGTCACGCAACTGGGTGAGCAAGCCATTCAATCTCACGAAATGCGCCTGGATCAGCTTTCGCGTTCCTCGCTGCAAGAGACGATCAGCAAATTCAGCCAGGAATCCAACGAAGTCGTTGAAACAATGTCTCGCTCGGCCGAAGAGCGATTGCGTTACACCTGCAATCAAGTTTTTACGGAAGCAGGCGAGGCGCTTCGGCAGAGGCTGGTGGAGCTCACTTTTCTGCGGCCCGCGGCCAAGGCTGCCACGGACTCTGCGTAGATTATCGAGCCGAAGCTGTGCGACTACACGGGCTACTCGCTTCTACTTTGCCAACTTCATTCTGCGGAACGTGAGATTTATCCGACTGCCGCAAGGCGTGCGCGATTTCGGAACGCAGTGCTGGTATCTCTGCTGAAATCCGGGCGGCATGACGAAAAGGCTTCCGGAAGTAAGGACGTACGAGTGTACTTCTTTCTTGCTTGCGATTTTCTTGCTTGTGACCGGGCGGACCAGAAATTCGCGTGCCGCGCCGAGGCTGAGCGATGCGATCGGGTGATCTGAATCCATTTCCGGTTCGTCGTCGGAATGCCAGGAGACGCTATCCCGCTGATTCGCGTAGCGATTGAGCAGCAGGCTATTGTAATCGCCGCCGAAGCGCGCGGAGATTTTATCCCTGACGGCTTCAATTTCCGGTGTCCACAAAACGGGAACGAGCGTTCGTCCCGAGAATTTGTAGGCGTAAGGCCCCATCCAAACTTCCTCTCGAGGGATAGCGCGGCCCATGAATTTACCTCGCGTCCAAGCCAAAGACTGTAGGGAGGCGAGCAAGGCTTGCGCTTCTGCCAGCGTGAGAAACGATTCCATCAAGATGGGTTTCATTTATCGGAAATTCCTTGCCTTCGCGCATTCTGATATAAAAGCGTCCGGCCGAGCCTACGATTCGTGCCCAGCACTCGTCTGCCAGTTGACGCTCGCAAACATTGTTCGTGAACGGCCTCCGGGTGTACCTTAGCATCATCGGGAAGTCCAAACTGAAATTCCGGGCAGCCAAACTGAATTCGAGGGAGATCTTATGCCGAAGATAGCGCTTTTGGCTGGAATCGCGTCCGCGGCGCTCAGCCTCTTCTTGTTTGCACCCCGCTTGACGAAAGCCGCAAATTCGGCAGGCGTCGCACTAACCGGGCAAGTGTCTTCCGATAAGGAAGGCGCAATGGAAGGTGTGGTGGTAGGAGCCAAAAAGGACGGGTCCACCATCACGATCGATGTGGTCAGCGATAAGGATGGCCACTATAGCTTCCCGTCGTCGAAGATCGGGCCCGGCCTGTACTCCCTCAAGATTCGAGCTGTCGGTTACGAAATGGACGCGCCGGCGACTGTGAATGTCGCGGCTGGGGCAACGGCGACAGCGGATATCAAGCTCCGCCCCGCGAAAAATCCGGCGGCGCAGCTCAACAATGCGGAATGGCTCATGAGCATGCCGGGAACGGACGCGCAGAAGAAGTTTCTGCTCGACTGCACCGGCTGCCACACCCTGGAGCGCATCGCACGATCTACTCACAATGCAGATGAATTTATGGCTGTGATCCAGCGCATGAGCCTTTATTCCCAAGGCAGCAGTCCGGCCCATCCGCAACTGCTGGCGGGTGGCGCGCGTGGCGGTGGCCCGAGAGGGAATCTTCAACCCGTTGCGGAATGGCTGGCCACGACGAATTTGAGCTCAACGGAAAGATGGGACTACGCGCTTAAGACGCTGCCGCGGCCCAAGACTCAGGCCACACGCGTGATCATCACGGAATACGATTTGCCGCGTAAGGTGGCGCAACCGCACGACGTGGTGGTCGATTCGGGCGGCACCGTCTGGTATTCGGATTTTGCCGACGAATTCGTCGGCAAGCTTGATCCGAAAACCGGCCAGGCAACGGAATATCCGATTCCGCTGCTGAAGCAGGGATTTCCAAAGGGATCGCTCGAGCTGCAGCTGGATAAGGACGAAAATCCGTGGCTGGCGATGATGTATCAGGGAGGAATCGCGAAATTCGATAGGAAGACCGAAAAGGTTGAAGTGTTCCCGCTGCCGAAAGAGCTGCAAAAGGATCACACGCAGGAATCGATGGTGATGCCGCTCTACTCTCACGTGGACGGCAAGGTTTGGACAAACAATCAAGACGATCATTCCATCCTGCGGCTGGACCCAAAGACGGGCAGGTACGAGAACCTGGGGACATTTGCCATACCAGGCGCGGGGCGTAACATCAACGCGTACGGGATCCCCGCGAACCACGAGAACGACCTTTATCTGCTGGATTTCGCAGCTGACAACATCGGTCGAGTCGATGCGAAGACGAAAGCGTTCCACGTGTATCCGACGCCGACGCGGGATTCGCGGCCGCGCCGAGGGATGGTCGACGAGCAGGACCGCCTGTGGTTCGCGGAATACGGCGCTAACGCTGTGGGCATGTTCGATCCAAAGACAGAGAAGATTCAGGAGTGGAAAGTTCCAACGCCTTGGAGCGCGCCGTATCAGGCGGTAGTGGATAAGCATGGCGATGTGTGGACTGCATCGATGTTTACCGACCGCGTGGTGCGGCTCAATCCGGCGACTGGAGAGGTCACGGAATACCTGCTGCCGCAGCAGACCAACGTTCGGCGCGTATTCGTGGACAATTCAACGACTCCGGTGACGTTCTGGGTAGGCAACAATCACGGAGCTTCGATTATGAAGCTCGAGCCCCTCGATGAGAACGTGCAATCCAGAGCGGCTAAATAGGGAAATGGCACCGTCACTTTGCGGAATCCGCCCGGAAGAATTTGGTTTGCCGACGCGCCGGGTATAAAATCGCCTCGGCTCGGAGAGCTGAAGCCGATCCAGGGCCATTGCTGATTGCTTGGGAGGCAATCGAATGCAGATTTGGGGGTACTTCAAACTGACTCGATCGTGGGGCCGCAGGAAATCGAGCGCCTGGATCTTTACAGGCTTGGTTCTTGGCCTCGGGCTAGCAGCTTCTTTATCGCTGCCATTCCGCTTGGGGACAGCGGCAGCTTCCACCAATGCGCTGTCAGACACGCAAATAGCGCACATGAGTTCCGGCGCGCTGGCGAAATACGTTTTTGACAATCAGGGTTGCGCGAGTTGCCACACCGTAAGTGCGGACGGTAAGCTTGGCTTCACCGAACGCGGCAAGGAGCGAGCCAAGGGTTTTGAAGGATGCACCGCATTGTTAACCGCGATGAATGTGATCGCCCAGGTGCCGCAAGCGAGCCGAACTGCGGACGAAAAAGCAAAAGCAGCAAGGTTTCAGGAATTCGGCTGTGCATCGTGCCACCAGATCGTTCCCGGGACCATGGGTCTGACCAAATACGCGCCCAAGCTCAAATCTCTGCACCTGATTTGCACCGAGATTCAATGTACGAGCTGCGAAGGAGAGAAGAAATGATGCGACGTCGGTCTTTTATCCAGACTTTGGCCGGGAGTGGCGCCGGCGTTGCGTTGCTGAAATTGGGTACGCCGCAAAAGATGCTTGCGGAGAATGCCAGTGTCGCCTGGACCGTTAAGGGCTTCACTTGCGTGACCTGTGCCGTCGGGCTGCAAACGATATTGGAGAAACACGACGGGATCTCACGAGTTAAAGCCGAATATCCGAGTGGGAAGGTCGAAATTGGATTTGATTCGAACGTGATTGAGTCTCGAGAGATTAAACGGCTGATCGAAGAGACAGGCTTTACGGTAAAAGAAGGAAATGGTCCTGCTGAAAGCCGCCAGAGCTGATCAATCGGAACTCGACTGCTTCCCTCAGATCATTTCTTCAGAAGCGTAACCGGAGATGAGAGCCCGGAGTTTCTGCTTATCCGCAAAGCTTCCAGGCAAGAGGGAAGTTTCCCGACCAATCCTGGCTGCACGTCCCGAAATCTGAGTGGCATAACGCAAGAAAAATAACCGCTCGAAAAAGGAGATTTGAATGAACCAATTTGAAGGCATAGCCCAAACTTTGACAGATTGCTTGCAGCTGCGAACTCCGCCGGTAGCAGTCTGCTTGACCGACACGGCTCCCGCCGGCGTTTCACCGTCGACGCAACCAGCTCCGGCCGGTTGCTCGTTTTGGGAAAGAGGCGCCCTCGGTGCTTTTATGACATCCCCGAGCGATCATGAAAACTGCACGATCGGGATGTATACGCATCACATGCCTTTGGACACCGCTTCACGACAGGAAAATCTGAACGTCAGCCTGAAAGTTTTTGCGGACTTGGGGTATGTGCGGCCCGAAGACATTCCGGGCATCGCGACGCTGAAGCAGGAGCCGAAATACGTCGTCTATGCTCCCCTGAGCTCGACTCCAATGCCCCCGAGTGTGGTGCTCTTGTTCGCGAACTCTCGGCAAGGTCTGGTTATCACGGAAGCTATTCAGCAAGTGGATGCCGGCGTGCCTCCGGCGATGGGCCGGCCTGCGTGCGCAGTCATACCGCAGGCCGCCAACAGCAGCATGCCTGCCCTCAGCCTCGGATGTTGCGGGGCACGCGCCTATCTGAACACGCTGACGGACGATATTGCGCTTTGGGCGTTGCCCGGCGGGAAGATTGCCGAATACGCGAGCCGAATCAAGGTGCTGACTGCGGCAAACGGTGTCTTGACGCAATTCCATCAGCTTCGCCGGAAAGATATAGAGCAGGGAAAATCGCCGAGTATTCAGGAATCGCTAGCGACCCTGCAGCGCGCGGCGAGCTAGTTTCAGCGCATTCGTTTGCGCAAAAGAGGCACTCAAAGAAAAGTTATCGAGCCGAACGGGTGGTTGCGTTTCCCAGGGTTGAGCGCGATGGGGAGCGTTGCGGAAAAAGATTCGGCGCGAGGAAACTGAACAATCCATTCCGAATGCTGTCGGTGGCGAAGACTTCGCCGTCCTTGGGATCGATGGCCACCCCGCCCGGATGAACCAGAAATGTGTTGTCGCCTTTGATCACTGAACGCGGCGGCACATCGCCGTCGTCGTTTATATCCCAAACGCCGATAAAACCAAGCGCTCCGCTATTCCAAGGCGAGGGCAGTTGCACGTCGTGGGGTAGATCCTTCCTCGGCTTTTCTAATTCGTATGGCGGGTGACTCTCATTGTTGATTGCCGCGACAAAAATCTTGCCTTGTTCGGGATCGGAAGCAAGTTGCCAGGGCCGAACGATTCCCGTTTTCGGCCCGGCGATTACAGCTCGCGGAGCGACGTCGCCCCGATCGGTACGCCCAAAGATAAACAAGCCCGTTTTTCTTCCGGGCACGCTCGCAGAGCTGGCCGCAATAAGCCGATCGTGAATCGGGTCGACGGCGACGCCGACGATGAACAGCAAGCCGGTGCGAGAGCCTTGAATGATGCGCTTGGGCGGCACGTTGCCATTGGCATTGCGATCGAAAACCAAGATGCTGCGGCCGCTGGAGTCCCCAACGATAATTTCATCATTCCGCTCATCCACGGTGACGGTGTGCGGCCGGATCATTTTCGTGTTGGAGCCTTGAATCACACGTATGGGCGCTTCAGAGCCATCGGCGCCGCCACGGAACACCAACACGGCATCGGCGAGTGCCACCGGAACTACGACTTCATCGTGCGTAGCATCGTAGGCAATGCCGTGCATCGTTCGGCTCAAACGCGTAGCCTGGCCGGCGATGATCCTCACCGGATTTGAATTTCCGTTTGCCGACCTGGCAAACACCGCGATGCGCGGCTGGCTCACTCAATTGGGAACCAAGAGCTGATCGCGCTTGGAATCGTAAGCGACCGCGTAAGGATTGCCGAAGCCGCCGGTGGGCGTGCTTGCAGGGGCATTGCGAATAATGCGCCTGGGTGCGGCGTCGCCGGTAGCGTCACGAGCAAAAACCAGCGCGGTGTGGTCGCCGTAGTTCGCCACCCAGATTTCGTTGTGTTCGGGATCAATCGCCACGCCCATGGGACTCGAAAGACCTGTTTTCGCACCATGAATCGTGCGCAGCGGAGTGACGTTGCCCTCCGATGTGCGGCGGAAGACCAAAACTGAGTTGTCGCCGTTGTTCGCGACGGCAATTTCATCGTGCACGCCGTCGAGATCGATGCCCATGGGCCAGTTCAATTTCGTATTCGGACCCTCGATCGTGCGGACAGGCTTGGCATCGCCGCTGGCGGTTTCATTGAAGATGTTGATCGAGGGCGGGACGAATTTTCCGCCAAGAATATGCTCGTCCCCAGGAGAAGTCTGCGCGTCATAAGCCGTATATGGCGCGATGTCCGTGGAATTCCCGTGGCTCGCCACGACGATTTCATGGTGAGCGGTATCCCATCGGACGCCGTGCGGGTCAGCCAGATTCGTCTGTGACCCCTTGATGATGCGAAGTGGAGCATCCATGCCATTGGCGTCGCGGCGGTAGATGGCAACCATACTGAGCTGCTGAACGGAAATCGCCATTTCTGCGCGTGAGGCGTTCAGGGAAATACCCCAGCTTTGGTGCGGGACGTACAGATGGCGCTTGGGCTTGAGGTTGCCATTCGCATCGTAATCGAATACGGCGATGCGATCTTCGACGTCATTGTTCACCGCATAGATCTCGCGGCGACCCGGATCGATCTCCACGCCTGCGATGAAACCCACTTCGGTTTGCGGCCCGATAATTTGCCACATCGGCGACGTTACAGCCGGCGAGTTACTGCCCGCCGAACGCTCGTACGTCAGGACGCTTTTGCGGTTTTCGTCGCTCATAATGACGCGATTGCCGCGCGGATCCAGGACGATGCCATTGAAAGTGGGATAGGGGTCGATCACGTAGCGAAGTGGAGGAAGCTCCCCCTCGGTGGTTGTGCTGGCATCGGCTGCGTCAGCCAAAACTTCGGGGCTGGCATCGGCCCACCAAGTGCACATATCGCCGGCCGGATCAGCCGTGAGTCTTGCAAGGTCCGTAGGGGGATAGGTGAGAACCACGGGTGCGCGCCGGCCCGAAAATGCAAAGACGCACAGGGCGATAGCGCCGAAAAACAGGATCAGCCGCAAGGATGTTGAGCGCCACGGCCGGTTAACAGAAGCCACCGATCACCTCGAAATCAGCTTACGCCAATTTTCTTCGCTCGATCCGACCGCGCGCTTCAATGCAGCTACTATAGTGAGGAAATCCAGAGCCGACAAGCGCGTTTGGAGGCTCCACCGCTTTGGCGCCAAATACGTTGTGCGCCGGGCAGGAGAAGCGTACGATGCGCGAATCAGAAGCCGAATAGAGGATTCCGGTCGGGAGGTTACGTTGGCATTCCAACGAATCGCTCGACGACCTTCCGTGAACGCAAAAGGAGCTGAGATTATGGGTTCAATGTCGAAAATAGGCAGGAGAGCTTTGATGAAGTGCGGGCTTGCATCGGCGGGGCTTCCTGTCGTTACGAAGCTATTGGGTTCCCCGGCTGTCGCCCAAGCCCAGGCAAAATCCGATACCTCGTTTGCGGCAGTCCCCGGACAGAAGGGCGTCCAGGACGTCTTCGGGGCCTATGACGTGGATCCAAATTGGCCCCAGCCCTTATCGGCGTTGCTCGGGAACGAACAGTGGTCTTGGGGGTCGGCCGAAGGCATTTTCGCGGAGAACCCCGACCGGGTCTTGATCCTGCAGCGCGGCGAACTGCCGAACATCAAGAGGCCGAAGGAAATTGACCTCACCCAACTGGGGCCGAGCATCGGCTTTCCCATCGGTCGTTTGCCGTGGCGCGACGCGACGGCGGCCAGTCCGCCAGGTCCGCTGGATGGTCCTAACCATGGCACGGAGAATGTGGACTGGCGTTGGAAACACTGCATCGTCGGGGTGAACGCCAAAGGAGAGATCAAAGAGACCTGGCCGGAGTGGGACAGCATGCTGCGGCGGCCTCATGCGATTTACATCAACCCCTACGACAAAGACAAATATATCTGGCTGGTCGACGACTACCGGCACGCCATTTTCAAGTTCACGTACGACTTGAAAAAGCTCGTGCAGACGATCGGGACGCCCAACATGCCCGGCGCCGACGGCACGCACTTCTATCGGCCGACCTATCTCGCCTGGCTACCCGACAGCACCATGTTCGTGGCCGACGGATACGTGGGCACACGCGTGGCCAAGTTCGACAAGGATGGCAAGTTCCTTATGGACTGGGGACAAAAGGGGACGCCTCCGAACGATACGCGTCCCGGCTACCTCAATGGCGTGCATGGAGTCGCTGTTGACGTTCCATCCGGGCGAGTTTTCGTCAACGACCGAAACAACCACCGTGTGCAGGTGTTCGACACCAACGGCAAATTCCTTAACCAGTGGAAGGTCGGCGATCAGCCGTCCGATGTGCATTGCCTCCATCTGTCCGCGGCCGACCGGCATCTGTGGCTCTTCGATCGCGGCACAAACAAAATGATCAAGTACGACCTGGAAGGAAACTTTCTGTACTCCTGGGGAACGTTCGGCGATTTCCCGGGCGGCTTCTGGGGCGTGCACGGCATGCACGTGGACCAGGAGGGCAATCTGTACACGGCCGAGGTCGACAACGGACGCGCGCAGAAGTTCACACCGAGGAAAGGCGCGAATCCGGCGATGCTGATCGGTCCGGGCGTAAAGCCTATCTGGTCGTAGCAACAGAACAAGCATTGGTAAAAACCGAGTTCGCCGTGCCGAACAAGCGCGGCGAACTCGCCTGTTAGGGAGGAGCTATGCGGAAGCAGGTCCTACAAATGCTGGCGATGCTGTTTCTGGTATGTCCGACACTTGCGTTGGCTCAAGCGCCCAAGGATGGCGTATACATCAGCAATGAGGACATCAAGGCTGTGTTGAAGCACGCCGCCGAAACGCACCGCACAATTCCCGACAATTCGATCAGGATAATCGATATGGATAAGTACCAGCTTGGCGTCGCTGTTGTGAGCCGCGGAGCCATGGGAAGCGCGCCGCCTGCGAACGCGAATGCGGCGGGAGGCGGAAACGCTGCTCCGGCGACGGCGTGCGGCCAGCAGCGGCCTGGCGCGACGGGTCCCAACGGAATCTTCCACGATGATACCGCCGAAAGCTATGTGGTCATATCGGGAAGCGGAACTCTGATCACCGGAGGCACGATCGTCAATGGAAAACGTTCCGGTCCGACCGACGAAGTGACCACGGTTCTCAACGGTCCGTCCTGCGGCGGCACGATGGTGGGATACACAAGCCGTCAAATAAAAGTGGGAGACGTGATCATTATTCCAGAGGGTGTGCCGCACGGTTTCTCGGCCATTCCCGATCACATTACGTATCTGAGCATACGGCCGGACTTGAAAAAGGTTCTGAAGCACGGGTACGTAAATCCAGCGCTGAAGTAGACGGACTACGGCAGGAGTTACAGAATGCGGGATCGTCTGACGAATCTGGTCGTAGTCCTGTTGGCTGCTTCTACAGTTACTAGCTGGCCGGCGCTCGCGCAGAGCCCGGCCATCGCGCCGATGCACGTTCATCACGTTCACCTGAATTCCGTGGACCCGAGCGCTGCCGCCGCCTACTACCCGAAAGCATTCCCTACGTCAGCCAAGAAGACGACCTTCAACGGATACGAGGCGGTCAAAACAGGCAACGTCTATTTGCTCTTTACGAAAGTGAACACTCCGCCGCAAACGGAGCTCAACGGGCCGCAAACTTCAGTGTGGCATTTCGGCTGGAATACGCCGGATTCGCGCAAATACGACCAGGAATTCCGCGCGAAAGGCCTGAAAATCGCGCAGATGTGGGATGCCGCAGACGGCAAGCTCGTGGATATGTCGAGCGACACGTTGCCTGGCCTTCCGACGCAAGAGCAAATCCTGGAGATGCGCGCCAAAGGCGTGCAGCCGACGCGAGAGGGTGGCTTCGGTTATCTTCGCGGTCCTGACGATGCGCTGATCGAAAACGCCCAAGCCGGCAACGTGGAACGCTTCAACCACATTCACATGTATCATGAGCACCCGCTGTGCGCGATCGCCTGGTATGTCACGCATCTCGGCGCGACCATGCCTCAAGGTACCGGCGGCGCTCCGATTACGCCTGACGCCAACGACTGCAAGCGGCCGTATGCCGCTCCTACGTGGCCGTCATTCTTCAAATTTCCGGGATTTGTTCGGGACCCATCAGGGAGCGTCATGTTCGATGACATCTCCATTTTGATTCGGCCGTGGCCGGGCGGTGGCCTCGTCAGCACGCGCGGGCACCTCGTCGATCACTGGGCGCTCAGCGTTGCCGACCTGCCTGCGACGGTGGCGCGCTTAAAAAACGAAAGAGTCAAGGTTCTCGAGGAGATTCACCCCTGGGGCAACATGCGAGCAGCCATGATCGAAGGACCCGACAGAGTGGCGATCGAGCTCGTCGAGGTGAAATGACGTTCCATGATTGAAGATGGCAGGCGAAGAGCTTTTCAAGAATACTGTGGTGAGGTCCTCGCAGCGAGCGAAACCCGAGTTCTACTCATTCGGCGTTTAGGCCCAATTCCTGAATAAGCCGGCTTATCGGAATGTATGGTCCGCCGCAGAGTTGCAAGCGGAAAACGAAGATGACAGTTGGTCGGCGCTAATGTATTCGGCCTTTAGTGGAGTCAAAGACTCCGGGCCATGATGGACATCCGCTCGCCTTCGCCCCTATAAACTGGACGGTCTCGAAAGACCATTTCCGATATCAGGTTCCGAAAGCGTTGGATCGACCTTTTGCCATCTTTGTTGCCGCCAGCAAACCCAGGATACTCCTTTAAACCGAGATTTTAGTCCCCGTGTCTTGGCACTACACGAGCCGAGAGTCTCGGCGGCGGACCATCCCATTAACTACGGCAGTGGCACGCCGTGCGGGTGTTGCCGGGGCTGGGTGTTTAGCCCTACTATTTACGCAACTGGAGGGTGGCACCGCGACGATGGCGCAGAATGGGCACAGTGGCACGTCCGGCCGGCAGCAAGTAGACCCGGGGCACATCGTGAGCGTGCAGGACTTTTCCGCGGACACCTTGCGGAATATCATCGCGCATCTCCGGGCCTCGAGTTCGTTCGAGCATCTGGTCTACCGCGAGGCGGAACTGGACGCGATCTGGACAATTACGGGCTTTTTCGTGGCGAATGAGCCGGCATCCAGCATGCGCGACGAAGTAAACCGGATTCACGCGGGTGCGCATAAGGCGCATGATCTGGTGGCGGAGCGACGACCTGGAGCCGCAGCGACAGTTTTGGAAGCGTTCGTTTAGTCCGGAGGTGGGTAGCTAAGGTCATGCTCTCGAGAGAAGAGAACGAACTGCTGACGCAGACCGATTCAGGCACGCCTGCGGGCAAGTATTTCCGCCGATTCTGGCTGCCTGTCTTGCTGCCGAGCGAGGTGCCGACTCCCGATTGCCCTCCGGTCCGGGTGCGGGTCCTCGGGGAAGATCTTATTGCCTTCCGCGATACAAACGGACGAGTAGGACTGATCGACGAATTTTGCGCGCACCGGAGGGCCAGCCTTTTTTGGGGGCGCAACGAAGAGTGCGGTTTGCGATGCGTGTACCACGGATGGAAATTCGACGTGAACGGCACGTGTGTGGACATGCCCAACGAGCCTGCGGAATATGGGTTCGGAAATAAGCTGCGCACGACGGCCTACCCCACGCGTGAGTACGGCGGGCTGATCTGGGCGTATATGGGTCCCCCGGAGCACGAGCCAGAATTGCCAAAACTTGAATGGGCGCGAGTTCCGGAATCACACCGGTACATTTCGAAGCGCTTTCAGGAGACGAACTACGTGCAGGCAATCGAAGGCGGCATTGACTCCAGCCATTCTAACTTTCTTCACGCCAGCCTGGACGCATTTCGCGTGACGGATGCCTACGTCGAAAAAGTAAGGAACAGCAACAATCTGCGAGCGAAATATCATCTGCTGGATAAAGCGCCGCGGTTCACGGTAAAGAAAACCGATTACGGCCTGGTGATCGGAGTGCGGCGGAATGCGGAAGAGGACCGATATTATTGGCGGCTGACGCAATTCCTGCTTCCGAGCCACACCATGATTCCATATCAGAAGGGGCTGGCGATTCACGGGCACTGCTGGGTGCCGCGCGACGACCAGACTTGCTGGGTATGGACGATCAGCTGGAATCCAGAAGCGCCGCTTTCGGAAGAAGAATGGAAGACGATCCGGGATGAGACGTTTGTGCATGCAGAGGTTGATCCGGCCACGTTCCGGCCGGTGCGCAACAAGGCGAATCAATATTTGCTCGACCGCGAGAAACAACGCACTGCGAACATGACCGGCATCCACGGTTTCGCGTCGCAGGACCAGGCGATTCAGGAAAGCATGGGGCCGATTGTGGACCGCACGCGGGAACGCCTGGGCACCAGCGACACCGCAATCATTGCGATGCGTCGGTTGCTTCTGCAGGAAATCCGCGAACTTGGCGAGGGGCGCGACCCGTTTACGGCGAGTCATGGCGACGTCTATTGGGTTCGCTCCGCATCGCTGGTCTTGAAGCGCGACGTTGAGTTCGATGAAGGCGCACGAGAGCTCATGAAGGCCGAGGTTTAGATGAGTTCGCCCGCGCCCCGCTTTGAATCGACGGTTCGTGAAGAGCTGGTGCAGGCGTGCAACGTGCTATACGCCGTGAAAGCTGCGGGGGACGGCCTGGGCGGACATCTGAGCGCCCGGCTGGACGAAAACCGAATCCTCATCAAACCGCGTCCCGTTAGCTGGCGGGGGCTAAAGCCGGACGACCTGATCGTCATCGACTTCAACGGGAGACTTGTGGCTGGGGCTGCAGGCGAGCGCAGCGCCGTGCGCGAATGGCCGATCCATGCTCGGACGTATGCCGCGCGGCCGGATGTGCGCTGCGTGTTGCATGCTCACCCTCACGCTTCCACGTTGATGGCTGCCCTTGGTATTGCGGTTGAGCCGCTGGATCAGGATTGCGCCGCATTCGCGGGTAAGCTGCCGGTGTTGGATAATGGCGCCGTAAGCATCGCTACACCGGAATTGGGCGATGAAGTTGCGCGGGCGCTCGGCACGCGGGGAGCCCTGCTGCTGAGAAATCACGGCAGCGTCGTGACTGGAGCAGACATTGCGTCCGTTTGCGTTACCGCATACAGGCTGGAGAAGGTTGCGGAGACGATGCTGCGGGCGGCTTCGCTGACGAAATTGCCGCTCATGTCACCCGAAAAAAGCGCGGCGATTCTTCAGGCTCGAGAAGCCGTTGAGCCAGGCGCTGGCAGCAAGATGAATCAAGAGCGGTGGCAAATGATGAGGGAATACTTTCTCTGATGGCAATGCCCGAAAAACGAACGGCTTGGCTGATGAGCGCCGGAGCTGGCGCGATGCTTATCGCGGGCTGCTTCAATCTGCTCTTCCACGCTACGCCTTCCATTTTTTCTTCGCGAGTACAAACTAATTTGGCGGCTGGTAGTTCGGCGGAGGAAGACGATAGCTGCGCCGACACGACGGAATTGGCCATGGCGATGACGGCGTGGAGTCAGACGCAGCAGCGAGGCGCGCTGGCCGCCGAACGGACGAGTTCCGTTTCGACTTCGGGATCCGAAACTGCGCCCGTGGGGGGCGATATTGCTCCGGCGCGTTCGGTAGCCGATTCCTATGCGAGCCTCCACAGTGTGGCCGTCGATCCGGATGCGAATCAGGTGGTGGTAAGCGATTCGAATCGAGGGGCAATCTTTTTTTACGACCGTAATGCAGGCGGCAATTCGGCGCAGATGGCGAATCCCGAGCGGGTGATCCGAGGCCCCAGGACGGGCATGATGTTCGTTGCCGGAATTTCGTTGGACACCGCCGATCGCGAAGTCTTCGCGGTAAATAATGACATCGGCGACCGCATGGAGGTGTTCCCGTACGGCGTGGAAGGGAACACCAAACCCAAGCGCGTGCTTTCCGTGCCGCACGGGGCCTGGGGCGTGGCGTTTAATCCCAAGCGTAACGAAGTGGCCGTTTCGATCGAGCACCCCAATACTGTGGTTGTCTACCGACGCGAAGCGAGCGGAAGCGAAGCGCCGCTGCGCGTGCTGCGCGGTCCGGAAACCGAGTTGGCCGATCCTCATGGAATCGTGATCGACCCTGGTCACAACGAAATGCTTGTGGCGAATCACGGGAATTGGGCTCCGCTGACGCGCGAGGAAGAAGAGGCAACGGAGGGCGGGCTCAAGGGCGGCCATTTCGCTCTGCCGTCGATCAATACCTACGGGATTGAAGCTAAAGGCGACGACAAACCCGCCCGCAAAATTCAGGGCGCACAGACACAACTGAACTGGCCGATGGGGATCGGCCTGGACGCGATGCACGACGAAATCGCGGTGGCGAATTACGGGACAAATTCGATTCTGATTTTTCGCCGCGACGCCACCGGCAACGCGGCACCGGTGCGGGTAATCAAGGGAGAGCGGACGGGAGTTTTGGGTCCGATGGGCGTGGCCATCGACACCAAGAACGATGAACTCTGGGTGACGAATTATCGGGATCACACGGCGGTGGTGTTCGCGCGAACTGCGAATGGCAATGTGGCTCCGAAGCGCGTTTTGCGCAATGCGCCTGCGGGTACGCCGGCAGTGGGTTTCGGGAATCCGGGAGCGATTGCGTACGATTCGAAGCGCGGACAGATTCTGGTGCCGAATTGAGTGAGCGTACCCAGGATACTGGTGTTTGCCAGGCTGGCAAACGGAAACGCAGGGCCGGTAAGGGTAATCGAAGGCCAGGGCACTAAACTCAGCCGGACGATGCACGGCATCGCCTACGATCCCGTGCACGACGAAATCGTCGTGCCGGTGCATCTGGCGGGAGCCGTCCTGGTATTTCGAGCGAGTGCGAGTGGGGAAGAGGCGCCGATCCGAATTATTCAGGGGCCGCACACGCGCATCCTGAGGCCGGAAACCGTGAACCTGGACCTGAAGAATAATGAAATCGTGGTCGGAGAAGATGGCGGCAAGGACGTCATGTTTTTTCCGCGAGACGCGAATGGCGACGTCGCGCCCTTGAGAACGATACGCGGCGAAAAGACCGGATTGGATGAAGTGCGC
Source organism: uncultured Acidobacteriota bacterium (assembly GCA_963803735.1). Classification (GTDB taxonomy): domain Bacteria; phylum Acidobacteriota; class Terriglobia; order Acidiferrales; family UBA7541; genus Palsa-189. The sequence goes on from CAWDNV010000001.1 coordinate 350,561, forward strand.
GGAGTAGCGGTCGATCCTGTTCGGAATCTGGTGGTGGTTTCCAGCCGCGGGAACGGTAATAGGACCACGGGAGTTTTTATCTTCAATCGGACTGATAACGGTGATGTCGCGCCGCGCGCGGTAATTGCAGGCCCGAAGTCGGGCATTCTCCGCATCCGGCAGGTGGAAGTCGATCCGGAACAGGGCAAGATTTTCGTGGCGGTTAAAAATAACGTCGAGTCGTACAAATTTGCAGACGCTTCGCCTTCGCCGTGGAATCCCGATAAACCCGGATTCATCGGCGTTTGGGACATCAACGACAATGGCGATGTGCCGCCGCGCGGAATAATCAAAGGACCGGCTAGCGAAATGGTCTGGCCCGCAGGCGTGGCCCTGAATTCCGGGGACCGCGAGGTCTATACGATCGACAGCGTTTCGAATGGGATGTACTCCTACTACATGCCGGAATTTTTCCCCGCAAAGAAACCTGCCGCAAAACAATGATCCTGAAGATTGGGGCTGCCGGCGCGCTCGGGATTGCAGCTCTTGCAATGATGGGCGCGCTAGCGCAGGCCGCGCCTCAGGAAAATAAATCCAGTAAACCTGCTCCCGAGGACATACCTCCCGTCCGAATGATCGCCGATCCGTATCCTGCGTTTAACGGCGTCGCCGTCGACGCTGCGAACGGGCTTGTGGCGATGAGCGATCCGAACCGCAAAAGCCTGCTCGTTTACGATCGCGTGCGAGGAGCGAGCCAGGGCGATGCGAGCGTTCCGCTACGGCAGATCGTAGGTCCGGACACGTTCCTGGGAATGATTGCGGGAATAGTCCTCGATCCGCGGCATCAGGAAATTTACACAGCCAACAACGATATCGAGGATACGGTCGTGGTGATGCCGTATGCCGGTTCGGGGAATGCGAAACCGGCGCGCGTGTTTTCGGTTCCGCATCAGGCCTGGGGCCTGGCGCTTAGCGACGCAGCCGACCAGATTGCCGTCACGGTAGAAGTTCAAAACACGGTCGCTTTCTACCGGCGGCAGGTGAAGGGCGTGGAGGCCCCAGTGCGAATCCTGCGCGGGGAGGCGACCGGGCTGGCCGATCCGCACGGAATTTATTGGGACGATTCGCACAATGAGATCGGCGTCGCCAATCACGGGAATTTTCGGGGCGTGGTGAAGAACACCGGCGGCGGGTGTTCACCGTCGTTCGTCGTCGAAGACGAAGCCGAGGCTGGCGAGTCGCGGCCGCCTTCGATTCGGATTTTTGCTGCAAACGCTAAAGACGATGCGAATCCGCTGCGCGTTATTCAGGGATCCAAAACGGGCCTCGACTGGCCGATGGGGGTCTCGTACGATCCGCAACATGACACGATCGCGGTGGCAAATAATGGCGACAGCTCGGTTTTGATCTTTGGCCGAAATAGTAATGGCGATGTCGCGCCGCAGCGCGTAATTCGCGGCGCTCGCACCGGCATCAGCCATCCGATGGGTGTTGCGGTTGATCCGCAAAGAGGCGAGATTTGGGTATCGAATTGGGGCGATCATTCGGCGCTGGCATTCGACAGCGCGGCGCGCGGCAATGTGGCGCCAAAGCGAATTGTCCGGAGCGCTCCTGCTGGAACACCGACGCCCGGATTTGGCAACCCGATGGCGCTGGCGTATGACTCGAAACGCGACGAGCTTTTGGTGCCCAATTGAGTGACCCAGCCGCGCATCGCGGTGTTTGCCAGGCTGGCAAACGGAGATGCAGCGCCGACCCGGCTTATCACCGGGCAGAACACGCTGCTGGGACGCACGATTCACGGACTTGCGTACGATCCGGCACGCGATGAAATCGTGGCGCCGAATGCCTTGGCCGATGCGGTTCTGGTGTTTCGCGCGGGCGCCGCTGGTTCCGAGCATCCGCTGCGCGTGATTCAAGGGCCACACACCCATCTGGTGACGCCGCACGCCGTCAGTCTGGACTTGCAGAATGGAGAGATTCTGGTCGCGAGCCTCACGGGACGACGCATTAACGTTTTTCGAGGGGATGCGGACGGAGACGCGACGCCGGTTCGCGTGATTGAGGGACCAAAGACCGAGCTCGGCCACGTGGTGGGATTGGCAGTCGATCCCGAAAGAAACTTGCTCGCCGTCGCGAATACGCACGAAATCCTGATTTTCAATCGCAACGACAACGGAGATGTCGCCCCGCGCGCGAGGATAGCAGGGCCGAAAACCGGTATAACGGACGAGCCGTGGCAGATGGAATTTTACCGGGGCCGAATTTTCCTGGCGGCTTCCAATCATTTTCATCAGAACCTTTATGAGGGGGTTACGCTCCGACCTGACGCGAAGGAAGTTCCGGATGATCCGTGGCTCAACCCGGTTCTTGGATTTCTCGGCGTCTGGAACATTACGGATAACGGAGACGTCGCGCCACTGGCGATGATTCGAGGTCCTTTTAGCGGATTGCTTCATCCTGTAGGCTTGGCGCTGAATCCGAAGGCGGGGGAAATTTATCTCTCCGACAGCGTGAAGAATGGAGTTTTGTCCTTCCTGGTGCCACAATTCTTCGAGCAAGATAAGACTCGCCCTGAGTCGCGTTAGTGGCCACCACGGAACAAACCGTCCGAACAGCAACGTTGGCTGTGCCCGGCAGCCGCAAAATCGTGGGCGGGATTCTGACTGTAGGCGTGCCGCTTGCGGTGTGGTTTTTGCCTCTGCCGCTCGAGGCAAACGCCAAGCACGCGCTGGCCGTTGCGTCGTTCATGATCATCGCCTGGATCACGGAGGTAATGCCGCACGCTCTCACCGGCATGGCCGGTTGTTATCTCTTTTGGGCGCTGAAAATCGTCAGCTTCGAAACGGCGTTCAGCGGATTCGCGGATCAGACGCCGTGGTTTTTGTTCGGCGCCGCACTGATCGGCATGATGGCAACGAAATCAGGATTGGCACGCCGGCTCGCGTATTTGGTTATGCGGCGAGTGGGAGCGGGCTACTCGCGCCTTCTGCTCGGGATCATCCTTTCTTCCTTCCTGCTCACGTTGCTGGTGCCCTCTGGAATCGCTTGCGTTGTGATCATGGCGGCGGTGGCGTTGGGACTTATCGAAGTTTTTGGTTTGCCGCGTGGAAGCAACGTCGGCCGCGGGATTTTCGTCACGCTGACTTACACGGCGGGCATCTACGACAAAATGGTGATTGCCGGCGCAACTTCGATTCTGGCGCGCGGACTGATCGAAAAAACCACAGGCATCGAGGTTTATTGGAGCCAATGGCTGCTGGCTTTCTTGCCGTGCGTCGTCGTGACGATGTTTGTCATCTGGCGGCTGGTGCTATGGCTATATCCGCCGGAAAAAGCGGCGCTGGAAGGCGGCGTTCAATTTCTCGATGAGTCGCTGCAAAAAATGGGGCCGTGGACGCAACATGGAGAAACACGCGCTGTTTTTGATGTCGTGCGCTATCGCGCTCTGGGCTACGGACTTGATTCACCATATCTCTCCCGCTGTGATCGGCATCGGGGTTGGCCTGCTGGCGGGCGTGCCAGGAGTCGGCATCCTGGACCTGGAAGACCTAAAGCGGCTGAACTATCTGCCCGTGTTTTTCACGGCGGCAGCAATCAGCATGGGCGAAGTGCTGCTCAAAACGAATGCGCTGAGCTCGATGACGACGGTCATGTTCGCGTGGATGCGGCCGTGGGTGACAAATATATTTTCTTTGGCGCTGGTGCCGTATTGGACGGCGTTCGTTTATCACATCTTTTTGGGGAACGAACTCTCGATGCTGGCGACCTCCGTGCCGCCTTTGATGAATTTCGCGAAAGCGGCGGGAATTCATCTGCTGCCGCTCGGTTTGCTTTGGTCATTCGCGGCCGGCGGCAAGATTTTTGTGTATCAGTCTGGGGTGCTGGTTACCGGCTATTCTTATGGTTACTTTGAGGCGAAAGACTTGCTGCGGGTGGGGTTTGTTCTGACCGTCGTGGAATCGCTCGTCCTGCTGCTGATCGTTCCCTTTTATTGGCCGCTGATCGGAATCCGTTGAACTCGTTCTTTCTTCGCGAATCGCGCCTTCGACCGGTTAAGTTGGTGCGCGGCTGGCCTTGCTGACCGAGGGGTTGCATTCAAACGGGTTTTCAATCGGCTGTACACACTGAGGACGTTCTCTTCGTAAATCTTGCGTTTATCTGCTTCGCGCAGCCAAGGAACGGCCTCGATGTAGCGCTTCGTGTCGTCGAAATAATGGCCGGTTTCGGGATCGATGCTTTTTACCGCGCCCACCATTTCTGAAGCGAAGAGAATGTTTTCGATGGGAATGACCTTCGTCAGAAGATCTATCCCCGCTTGATGATATACGCATGTATCGAAATATACGTTCTTCAGCAAAGTTCGCCAAGCGGCGGGCGTTTTAGATCCTGCGCGATGCCGCGATAGCGTCCCCAGTGGTAGGGAACCGCGCCGCCACCATGAGGGATGATGAATTTCAGGGTCGGGAAATCCTTGAAAATGTCGGAGGTCAGGAACTGCATGAAACGCAGTGGTGTCGCCGTTCAGATAATGGGCGCCCGTGGCGTGAAAATTCGGATTGCACGATCCGCTGACGTGAATCATGGCGGGGACGTCGAGCTCTACCATCTTTTCGTAAATCGGATACCAGAAGCGGTCGGTGAGCGGCGGATCGCTCCAGTGGCCGCCCGAGGGGTCCGGATTCAAATTGCAGCCGATGAAGTCGAGCTCTTCCACGCAGCGGGTTAATTCGCCGATGCAATTGGCAGGCGGGACGCCCGGCGATTGCGGCAGTTGGCAGACCGCGGCGAAATTTTCGGGATAGAGCGAGCAGACACGGTAGATCAGATCGTTGCAGACGCGCGACCATTCGAGACTCGTCGTTGCATTTCCAATGTGGTGGCCCATCCCCATGGCGCGAGGCGAGAAGATCGTGAGATCGGTGCCGCGTTCGCGCTGGAATTTTAGCTGCGCTTTTTCGAGGCTTTCACGAATCTGATCATCGCTGATCTTCAATGTATCGAACGAAAACGGCGACGAATCCTTTAGGGCGCTGATCTGCCGCTGGCGATAGGCTTCCAGATCTTTCGGCGCTGTCGTGTAATGCCCGTGACAATCGATAATCATCGTGGCCTCTGTGCGAGAAATCTTCTGCAGCGCATGCTATGAAGCCGAATACCGAATTGTCAAATATCTCTCGCGCTTCGTGAATTTTGGGCTTTGCGAGGGCTCTGCTACGATGCTCGGCTCATTGCTATCACAGGCCACCATCGGTTCGATCGCAGGAGGTTTGGAATGGCTGAACTCCCGAGACTAAATGGCGTCATTCGCGCGCTGGAGCAGGGCCAGGCAGCCATTGCCGCTTTTACGCCGCCGAAATCGATTCCGCACTCGCGTTCAGCATCTCCAGCTATGACGCGATTGTATTTGAAATGGAGCACAATCCGTGGGACGCGCGAATATTGCGGGATTGTTTTCAATACATGCTTAATAGGCGGCAGATCGCAGAGTCGCATTCTGTTGCGCCCGCAGTTACGCCTCTAGTCCGAATTCCTCCAAACGGGAACGAAAAGAACCAGTGGCTCGCCAAGCAGGCGCTCGATTTAGGGGCCTACGGCATCGTATGGCCGCACATCAGCACAATCGAGCAGGCCTACAATGCCGTCGCCGCATGCCGCTATCCACGCTTGAAGACAGCAAAGCTTAGCGAGCCGGCCGGCATCAGAGGTGATGCGCCGGTCGCCGCAGCGCGGTATTGGGGGCTTACGCAGCAGGAATATTATCGCAAGGCAGACGTGTGGCCCCTGAATCCACAGGGCGAAATTCTCGTGGTGCTGATGATCGAGGATACCCACGGAATCGCCAATCTTCGCGACATATTGAAAAATGTTCCCGGCATCGGGCTGATCCTTATCGGCGAAGGCGATCTGAGCCAGGAACTCGGCTTCCCGCGACAATACGATCATCCCTCCGTTGTCGAGGGTATGGCACAGATCGTAGCCACCTGCAAAGAATGTGGTGTTCCCGTCGGGCATCCGCACGTCGATTCGAACAATGTCGAGCGCATTTTAAAGGAAGGATATCGCTTCCTGATGGCGGCGCCGACGCGAAGCTATGCTGCGCTGGAGAAATGCCGCCAACTTGCGGGGCGCGCTTAGAGGTTTAGTGTTTCCGATGCAAAAAGTTCTTCGACACTAAATTTCCTGGGAATGACCTGCTGATCCACGGCGAATTGGACGAGAGTCTCGATGGCCTTCCGGTTAGGCCCATTTCTATCGCTGATCCCGAATGGAAATGGGTCTCCGACGACTTGCTTGAGTGCGATAGCACTTTCGTCGGCTGGCGACAAATCGTCGCCAGCATCTAAATGAGCCAGGTAAGTTTTCTTGGCCGCCTGAAACGCGCTAAAGAGCTTCTGGGCCAATTCGGGCTGGGCTTTCAAAACGGAATCTTTGATCACCAAGCCATGATTGATGGGATAAACACCGGTTTTTCGGAAGTAGGCGAAACCCGCATTGCGCGCATCCGGAATCAGCGGCTTAATATCGGGCGAATTCACACGCACGTCGCCAACTGCCGCGGCGACCTGGCCCGACAGTAGTAAGTCTGCAATCGGCTTTCCGCGATACGAATAATCAACATTCGTTGGAGCTTTGTACTGTGCGACATGCTCGTCGTCTGTAGGGGCCCAGGTGATCTTGTTCAAGTCCACCTCATATTCAGCTCTGCAGAATGCCCCGAGCCCAGAGGCCTGTCGTGACGGTATAACCGCGGTTGACGGCGACGGTGCGGCCTTCCAGGTCTTTCGGTTTCGTGATCCCCGATTTAACGTTGTAGAAGATGGCCCAGTGGTGGAAATTTCTGGTGAGGAAGACGGGAATCGCCGTGATGGCTTTCCGCATACGCCTTGGCGCAAAGGTAGGTGGTGAACGCCATTTCACAAATATCGAATTCGAGGCCGCGCACCATGCGCCGCATCGCGGCGACAATAGGATCGACCTGAATGTATTCGAGATTCAATTCAGGACTGCGAATGCTTCCATCCTTCAGAGGCTTGGTGAGGCCGTAATTGCCGATGGCGATTGTGAGTGGATGCACTTGGTTCGTTCCGTGAGAATCGGACGAAAGAATACTCATCGTCACATTTCAAGGCAAGGCGAGTTTGTTCGGCGAGGCGACTCAAAACGCGTAGCGCAATGAAGTGCGAGAGGCGGGATTAGCGATCGAGCTGCTGCAAAAGTGCTGCAATCGTATCTGGCGATGGCGGAGAAAACCCCAAAATGGGCTCGACGTCAATATCGGGAAAGCCCAAACGCGTAAGGCGCGCGCTTAGGGTTTCGCGAATGTGCTCGGCGGTCGCGGGAGGCATTTTGGCGAGTGCCTGGAAGATAATTTCATGATCGCGCTTGGCAAATGTATGCGTGCTGAGGCGCTCGAGGATCTGGGCGCGCATCTCGCGGTCAAGGGTCGTGGCACAAAGCGCTGAGAGGAGTCGCCGTTCGATTTCAGCGTTAGGGAGACGATTCGCCTCTTGCATCAATGACTTATTGAGACGCGCTGCCGGTGAGTCGCTGCACTGCGGCGAGAGCGACGGCGTTTCGAGGATCGGTTTCGAGTCCAGCGCGATATTCGCGGACGGCCTCTGCGATGCGGCCTTGCTGCTCATCGAGCTTCGCCATGCCAAAATCGGCGTGATTGTCGATGTCATTCAAAGCGAGCGCGGCCTGGTAATCAGCTCGGGCCTTTTGCGTATCGCCCGCAGCGAGATCGAGATCGCCGAGATTATCGTAGGCGTCGCGTTGGCGTCCGCTTCAGCAGAACGAGCAAATTGGTCCTGCGCTTCGGAAGAGCGCCCCTGCTCCAGAAGAAAATGCCCGTACTTGTTACGAGCGTTTATATCGAGGGGCGCCAACGAAACGGCTTTCTGAAATTCTTTATCCGCGTCCGCAAATCGGCCCATTTCCTCATACATTTCCGCGAAATGTTCGTAAGGAGCCATGTATGTCGGGCGAAGGGCAATGGCTTGGTTAAACAGATCGACAGCCTCGCTATATCGTTTTTCTTTCATTCGCACCAGGCCGAGATTAGTCAGGGTCACAGCGGAAGGCTTCCCCGGTCCCAAGGCCAGAATCCATTCACGCTCTGCAGCGGACCAATCATTACGTTCGGAATAATCCACGCCGAGGTTGGTGTGGATCACCTGCGCGTCGGGTTGCGCTTCAAGAGTTTTGAGATAGAGCACCTCATCGCTGCGCCAATCGCGGTTTCGTTCTACGGTGCGGATCGCGTAGAAGCAAGCGACAACCCCAACGCTAACCGCTATTGCCTGGCGCACGAAACCGTCGGCCCCGTGACGACGATTCGCCGCGTGATTCGCGCCAGAGCTTCGCTACGGCTCCGCCGATCAGCCAGCAAAAACCCACGGAAGGCAAATACAGATAGCGTTCGGCAAAGACCTGGGCCGGCATCCAGCGGGGATTGAGGACCGGCGCGAGCGTTGCGGCCATCCAAACCAGCGCAAAAGAGAAAGACCGCGCGACCCGCCACAGCCAGACGAACAATCCAGCGCAAGCAATCAGTCCCACTAGACCCGTGAGAACATGAGGATCCAAGATGCTGCGGCTTTCGTGGAAAACGTAAAAGGCGATAAGGTGCACGGGCCAGATCAATTTGCCGAGATAGCTGCCGATGAGTGCAATGGCGCTGAGCAGGACTTGACTCCAGGGCATGGTTGGCCGCCAGATGGCCGGGGCGAAGCCGCCCAACACAAAGAGCCGGAAGGCAATATAAGCGGCTGCGACCAGGCACAGCGGTAAATAGCGACGCGCCTTGTACTTGAACTGAGATTCGGCTCGATCCGGCCGGTAGAAATGCTCGTAAACGATAGCGAGGGCGGGCAAGACCAACGCTTGCTCCTTGGAAAGGAGTGCGAGGCAGTAGGGGAAAAGCACCGGCGTGTAAGAAAGCCACGACAGCCTGCTTTTCCGTTCGCTATCTTCGAGACGAAGATAAAGCAGAAAGGTCAGAAGGAAAAAGAAACTCAGCTCCAGGTCCGTTATGCCCGCAATCCATGCGACCGATTCGGTATGAATCGGGTGCAGGGCAAAGAGGCCGCTCGCGATCAGCGAGATCAGGCGATCGTGGAAAAGGCGTTCAGTTACCAGGAAGACGAGCAGGACCACGGAGACGTGTAGAGCCAGATTCATCAGGTGAAAGCCGAACGGAATTCGGCCGTAAATTTTGTAGCCGATGAGATAGGCAAAAGTCATCAGCGGCCGATAATAGTTCGTTACGCCTTGAGCGCCCTCGAAGCTCCAGACCGTGCTGCCGAAGATCCTGCCGAGGTATCGAAAGCTGTGGACATAAGGATTCTCGAGAATCTGCTGGCGGTCGTCATAGACAAAGCTGTTGGCGAGCGAGTTAACGTAGGGCAGAGATGCCAGCAGAATAAGTATGAGGAAGACGGTGGCATCGCGATCTCCGTGGCGTTCTCTGCGCGGCCGATCTTTCGCCATAAAACGATGGTAGCGGAGGGTAGTGGCGGAATCTAGCTCTTGCAAGCCAGGCGTGACATAGGTTCAAACAGGCGGCATGGCCATTTGACTCTTCCACCAGACGGAGGCCGCGCATTAGTGCGGGAGTCACCCCAGATGGATTTTGAGCAGCGGTGTGCCTGTGCCTAAAAGTAACGATCAATTTTGTTATTCGCGTTCAGGATCGAGATATTCGGGGGGTACGTCGTCTTCCGGAACTTCTTTTGTCTTGATCGGACCCGCATCAGCGGGCGGCGCATTTTCAACGCCATCAACGACCTCGGCCTCGAGATACTGCCCCTCTTCCGTTAATTCCTTGACGCTTTCAAAAGTTACATCCTCGACCTCCGAGAGCCCCTGCGTATCTCCGGATAGCGTGCTTTCGTCTTGATCGGTTGATTCATCTTCCGTGACACCCAAACCCGTTAGCACGATAGGCGGGCTCTTCGCCGTAGACTTTCGTTGCTGTCCGGTGTTTGGCTTTCGGCGCTTTTTAGAGGATTGTTTCTTCTTCATATTCTTCATAGCAAAGTCTCCTGTTATTTGATGCTGCCTCGTCCGGTGTCGTGCGCCATATTCGAGAGGATCCGGAACGAAGGCATCGGTGACCCGAAGAGAACGAATCTCTGTGCGAACCTTGCCCGCGTCTGCGCGGAGGTTCATCCTATTAGTTAGCAGGAGAATAAAGATGGCGGCGGAAGAGCTCAAGGCTGCGGCGCCCTACCTTATCAGGCAAAAATATTCCGAATACACAGCGGAGCAGCATCAGGTGTGGCAAGAACTGGTGCGCCGCAGATGGCCGCAGATTGAGGCTCACGCGTGCAAGGAATATTTGGTGGGCTACCAGGTTATTGGCCTTCAGCAAGACCGGCTTCCGAATCTCGCCTCAATAAGCGCGATACTCGGACCGAGAACGGGATGGAGCACCACACCGGTTAGCGGTTTCCTGCCCGCCCAAGCCTTCTTTGAAATGCTCGCGGCGCGAAAATTTCCCACCACGACGTGGTTGCGCGGCCGTGAGTCGCTGGAGTACATCCCCGAACCCGATATTTTTCATGACGTCTTCGGGCACGTGCCCATGCACGCCCATCGCGTGTTCGCCGATTTTTTGCAGCATTACGGGAGTGTTTGTGTGCGGCTGAACGATCAGGAGCTGCTCGAGCAACTGGGCCGGCTATTCTGGTATACGGTCGAGTTCGGTTTGATTCGCGAGGGTAAGGAGATCAAGATTTACGGGAGCGGGGTGATCAGTTCGCATGGCGAATGCACCAACGTCATCGAAGGTGGTTGCGAGGTCAGGGATTTCCAACTGGACGAAGTGCTCAGGACTCCTGTGAGAGTCGACCGCATTCACAGCGTGCTATTCGCCATTAAGAGCTTCGATCAACTCTACGAAGCCATGCATTCCGCCGAGAATTGGGCGGAGCAACGTTTATTGCAGTCACATGCAGGCGGCTAAGCCAAGAGCGCGTCAGCGGAGTAACTTTCGCAGCAGTTGGTTGAGGCGGGTGCGAGCTTCCTCTTGCATGGCTACGAATTCGATTCCCATGCCAGCCTTTTCCCTTGAATGACGGACGATCGCCCTAGTGCTGATTTCGCCGGCAGGAACCTCGAACGATAGATGCAGCAACTCACCTTTGACAGCCGGTTCGGACGCCGCAATCGATAGGCCACCTTCGCTGATTGTCTCTACTTTGGATACGAAGGATCCTGCGCGGCCACGCCAGGTAACACTCATCCCCCGCGGCAGAGTGATGCGCGGATGCTTGCGTTTCTCGATTCCGGGTTCCTCGCCTTGATCGTCCAGTCGTTTCCAAAATTGCGGCTGTGCAGAGGGAAACTCTACCGCCACTTCCAGCTCCTGTGAGTCCCGGTATGAGGTGCGGATGACGAGGCACTCCTGAACCTGCTCTGCAGCCTCGTTTATGAGAAGCAATTTCTGCCCCGCCACGACGGGGGTTTTCATGATCAGCAGGGCGCCCGTCTCGCTCGTGTTGAGAACGGAATTCTCTTCAAAAAATGGGGTCAAACCCTGCCCATGTCCGTAAATCCGGATATTCGCTGCGAGGGAGCGCCGGTCGCATGCGCGGCGTTCGGCTGCGCTTTCGGTGGCATCTCTCTTCGAGCCACGGATGCCGTCAAACGCTTCCGCTTTTCGCAGCGCTTCGAAGATTTGGCTCATAGACTTCGCTTCCTTGGAGCGGCACAGGAAGCGGCACAGGTAATTTTGGCTTACAGAGTGACATTTCAGCAATAGGTCCCTTGGATAAACGTTGTGGTACAGATGTTCTATAAAGGGCTGCCATGAAGAATTCGAAACAGCTATCGAAAATGAGTGTACGCAGAATGGATACTTAGAGGGTCGCTTAACACTCGCCCCAGCCTTTGCACAGCCAAAAACCTTCGTAAGTCATTGTATTAATGGGTTATTACGATCTGCCGAGGGAAAGGGAGGCCTTCGAAGGCCAAGACAAGGCGGTCTATTCGGTGGCAGGGATGGGTAGGTGGGGGTGTCAGCGGCGTCTTGAGCGATCAGATCGGTGAGTTCATGCGAAAGGGTGTGCTGGCTGGTGGATATAAGCAACGGAATGCTTTAGCGATTGCCCCGGCCAGGTGCCTACGGGGCGTTCTGACCGCTCAATAACCAGCCGGGCACCGCTGCGAAACGAAAAACTTGTCGTTCTTTGGCTGGCTGGGAGAATAGGTCCTAACAAGTGGCGATGTCGACGGGGGACCTGTTCAACGCGGCGATGAAGTTATTTACCTCTGCTTTTGGCAATAATGCCACGGAATTTGCCGGGGAAACTTGGCGGCGCAGTGAGCGGCGCCAGTGGTGGCTTTCCTCCACGGCAATTGCCGTCTCGCTGATTCTCACTTCCGGAATCGTCTCGATTTTGCTGCCTTCGATGATTCCGCAGGTGGAACCCTCCTACGCTTTCGATACCGACATAGCCGTGCATTCCCTGATCGGAATCATTTTGCTTTTCGATGTCTATGTCGTTTTCCAGCAGGTGCAACTTTCCCGATTCCGCAAACAGTTGGCTGAGCGGGAAGAACAGTTTCGCCTGATCAGTGAAAATGCGGCAGACATGATCGCTGTAGTGGATACGAAGGGCCAGCGGCTCTACAACAGCCCCTCTTACGAGAAACTGCTTGGCTATACGCAGGAGGAACTTGGTAAGACTTCAGCGTTTGATCAAATCCATGAGGATGATCGCAAGGCAGTTGTAGATGCTGCCGGTGAAGCCCGGCGAACGGGAATGGGCCGGACCGTGGAATACCGCATCCGTCATAAAGATGGACGCTGGCTGACCCTGGAATCGACGGCGAGCGTGGTCAGGAATCGCGACGGGGAAGTGAAAAAGCTGGTCATCGTCAACCGCAACATCACTGAGCGCAAACAACTGGAAGAGCAACTTCATCGTTCTCAAAAGCTAGAAGCTATCGGCAGGTTATCTGGAGGTGTCGCGCACGACTTCAATAATCTTCTGGGGCTGATTATCGGATACAGCGAAGCGCTACAGGAGCGGATTCCGCCCGACGATCCGTTTCGCGAAGCAGTGGATGAAATTCAAAACGCCGGAAAGCGCGCCGCGGCCCTCACGCAACAACTTTTGGCATTCAGCCGCAAACAAGTGCTGGAGCCTCGGATTCTAAACCTGAATACGATCATCCTCGACGTGGAGAAGATGCTCCGGCGGCTGGTAGGTGAAGACATTCAAATCGATCTTTTGCTGGCGCCGGATACCGGAACCGTAAAAGCCGATCGCAGCCAGATCGAGCAGGTGATCCTCAACCTTGTGGTCAATGCTCGGGATGCGATGCCCGACGGTGGCAAGCTAACTATCGAAACTGGGAAGTGGACATTGGATCGCTCGACCGTTCTGCGTCATCCCTACGTGATTCCAGGGCCTTACGCCATGTTGAAGGTCAGCGACACGGGCTGCGGCATGGATGCGGAGTTACAGTCCCATATCTTTGAACCTTTCTTCACCACTAAAGAAAAAGGAAAAGGCACTGGCCTTGGATTGGCCACCGCTTACGGTGTGATTAAACAGAGCGGCGGCTACATCTGGGTAGATAGCGAGGTCGGTAAGGGCACGACATTCCGAATCTATCTGCCAGAGGCGAACGGAGTCACTGAACCGGTTCCCGAAGTGAAGGCGGCAGCCAAAGTCGCTCCTGAACGGCGAACGATTCTGATAGTGGAAGACGAACGGTCCTTGCGCAAATTGACCAGGAAGACACTCAGCGATGCGGGCCACAAAGTGTTCGAAGCCGGAGATGCAGCCGAAGCCTTGGAGATTTCAAGAAAAACTACGGATACCATTGATCTTCTTTTGACCGACGTGATTATGCCCGGGATGAGCGGCAAAAAATTGGCCGACGTCTTAGTGGTGGAGCGGCCGGGGATTGGGGTGCTTTACATGTCCGGATACACCGACGGTCAAATCGCGACGCAAGGCATCTTGGAGCAGGGAACGACGATTCTTCGCAAACCCTTCACGAGGGACGAATTGATGCGCCAAGTAGAAAACGCCTTGTCTGTGATGGTGAGGTAATTATGAGTCCTGCTAGTGGAACCCCGCCATCGCTGAGGCTTGTTGTCATCGACGACGACCCGAAAAATCTAAAATTTGTGAATTTCATTCTGGCCAATGCCGGCCTGGAGATCCATACGGCGTCGGAGCCGCAGGAAGGACTCGACCTGATTCGTCGCCTGCGCCCGCAGATCGTTCTGACGGACCTGGTCATGCCGGGCGTGCAAGGAATGGAGTTGCTGCAAAAGATTGTGGAGTTCGATCCCGGCATCGACGTTATTTTGATGACAGGTTACTACTCCACTGAATCCGCGGTGGAAGCTGTTCAGAAGGGCGCGGCCGATTACTTTCCCAAGCCGTTTTCGCCCGAAAAGCTCCGACAGCGAATCGGACTCATTGTTGAGGAGGCGAAACGCAGGCAGCGCAGTTCCACTCTGGAAAACGAACTTCTGGAGAATTTTCAATTCGAGGGCATCATTGGCCGCAGTCCGCTGATGCTGGATCTATTCTCGAAAATTCGGCGCGTGGCGCCTCATTTCCGCAGTGTTCTGATCACTGGCCCGACCGGAGCAGGCAAGGAGCTCGTGGCCAAGGCTCTTCATCAGTTGAGCGGCTCGGGAAAGCGCTTCGTCGCCGTGAATTGCTCATCCATTACGGAAAGCTTGGCTGAAAGTGAGCTGTTTGGACACGTTAAAGGATCGTTTACGGGAGCCAATCAAGACAAAGTGGGCGTCTTTGAATATGCCGATGGCGGAACGGCGCTGCTTGACGAAATCGGCGAAATGCCTTTGCAGATGCAGGCCAAATTGTTGCGTGTCCTGCAGAACCATGAGGTGCAGCGGGTGGGCTCGCCCGCCGTCACCAAAGTGGACGTTCGCGTCGTCGCGGCTACAAACCGCGACCTACATGAAATGTCCCGCCAGGGAAAATTCCGCGAGGACCTCTATTTTCGGCTCTCGGCCGTAGAGCTGAAGGTTCCCGCGCTCGCGGAACGCCCTGAGGATCTGCCGTTGCTGGAGCGCCATTTCCTAAAAGCTTTTGCCGCTCAATACAACAAGTCTGTGTCCGGTCTCACGCGACGTGCGCAGACGGTGCTCGCACGCTATCCATGGCCGGGCAATATTCGAGAGCTGCAAAACGTCATCGAACATGCCTGTATGATGACCGAATCGGACGTGATTGATGTTCGTGATCTGCCGGAGCGTGTACAGAATCAGGCCGCGGCTGCCGATGCCGACTACGAGGTTTTGATGTCCATCGATCAACTCGAACGCCGGCACGCCCAGCGAGTGCTCGACCATGTCGGGGGAAACAAAGTGCGCGCAGCGGAAGTCCTAGGGATCAGCCGCACGCACCTGTATCAGCTCTTGAAAGAGAGCGCCGAAAAGCAGAAAGAAGCTGTCGCGAAAGCCGACGAGTAAAGAATTGCCCGCTCACAAAGCTTGAATCAATTTATGCCGCCCCCACGAATGGAACGAGGCCGTTTGGGCCTTAGTTTTTCGTGCGGGAAGCTCGCAACGCGATCGTCTGTCCATCGAATTTCTCGTTTCCATCGCCTGACTGCCTGTCTTCTGATCCTGGCACAGCTCGGTTTTGTCGCCGACGCTAGGGCGAGACCACAGGATCCAGAGAAACCTTTGCACGATTGGGCAACCGCCAATGGTCTCTGGCTGCAGGCACAAATTACCCCGAACGATCTGGTTCCGGCCCCGGAGCCAAGCCGCCGGGGCCTTCTACTCAGTTATGCGCTTCCGCGCGAAAAGTTTCCGCAGATCTTCCACCGCTCGGCCATCTACGACGACGCATTGGCGGCGCTGGCCTTCCTTACCGCGGGTAATAGAGAAAGGGCCGCATCCACGCTAGACGCTCTGGCGCGCCTGGTGCGACCAGACGGAAGCCTTTGGTTCAGCTACAACACCGGTGATGATTGGCCCAGCGAAGACGACCACGAAAGTTCCCTCGTACGCACAGGCGCAGTGGCTTGGGTCGGATATGCCTTCACCTTCTATTTGAAGCATGCCCCGCCCTGCGCTGGGGACCGCGGCTGCGCACGCGAGCGAGCTTTTTTTTCGGCGACTGCTGTCCGGCTGGCTAAATACCTCCTCACCCTGCAAGTGAACGCTCAGAGCGACCCTCGCGATGGTCTGCTGCGCCTGGGCTACGGGACCATTAACCTCGCATACAGCGCCAAGGCAAAAGACATCACCGAGCTCTATCTGGATCAGCCTGCCGCGGGAATCAGCACGGAAAACAATATCAGCGCTTGGTTCTTCCTGCGTCAGCTCGCAGAGGTCACGGGCGAAGCCAGTTGGAGCCGGGCTGCTGACCGTATACAACTTGGGTTATTGAACCATCTTTGGAACGATGCACTGGGTCAATTCGACGAGGGTTTCGGGTCCAGCGGTTCTCTCGATTCCATCAAGGCGCTAGATTGTGCATCCTGGGGCGCATTATTCCTGCTTGCGACGGGTGAAATAGAGAAGGCCCGGAGAGCGCTGGGAGTGACTCAGAATTACTACGCAACCCGGGCGGGAGACGCCATTGGTTATCGCCCCTACTCCGATAGTCCGGTTTATGAAAATCCGGAAGTCGGCAGGTTTTTCTTTCCGGATGATCCACATAAGCAGTGGCGCTCGCTTCCTATCGTTTGGTCTGAAGGAACCCTTGGAGTTGCCCTCGCATGGCTTCATCTGGGGCAGGCCGAGCGCGCGCGGCAGCTTGTGATGGGACTAAGGCCATTGTCGGAGAATACCGGCTTACGGTGTGCCACGTTGGAATTGCCATTCCAAATGGCGGAGGTTCCCTGTGTAGCTGCATCTGCCTGGTTGGTGCTGGTCGTGGCGGCCCTTTCGCATAACCCTCTAGCGGAGCAGATGTGGAAATGAAGTGGTCTCTAATCACCGGCATACTCTTATTCGTTGCAAGCGGCGCGTTCTGCCAATCCGGGGCCGCTCCAAAGCCTGAGTGGGGCGTCGCCGTGCTCGAGGTTGGGTCTGACTTGGAGGCGCGGCACGAACAGGTCGCGCTACGCGACTGCCTCGAACTGATGGGGATACCCTTTTTGCAGACGGCCGATGTGCAAGAAGCTACGCGTCGGCCGCTCGTTTTCATTGGGGGCATTTTGCTGAACACTGAGCTAAGTGCGCCCGAACGCGAGACCCTGTATGCCTACGTTGAGCACGGCGGAGTTTTGCTAGCGACACAGGTACAGGGGAACGAATTCTTCCCGCTTTTCGGGATCACGGGCGCCACTGCCAGTCGCACCAACTTTCGCGTGCAATTCACTTCGACTCCGGATCCTGCTTTACGTTACGTGAATCGCCCCGAGGAGCGCACTATCTCTCTGGGTGACCCCAAGTTCTATTCAGAGACGGTGTGGTCTACCGAATACACGGCAAACCCCGAGAGCCACGTCCTGGCGACGTACGAAAATCGTACTGCGGCGTTTATTGTCAACGCGTACGGTCGCGGACTGGCCTATGCACTGGGGTTGGGATTCAAAGAGACGACGCTAATTCCCCGATTGGCGCAAAGTTTTGAGGCTCAACGTCAATGGATTAACTGGTTCGAGCCATCCGGAGACGTATTTCGCCTGCTTCTGCGCGGGCTGTACGAGGAAAACGTACATCCCTTCCTGCTAATCCATACCGTGCCGGAGGGTAAGGAGACGGGGCTTTGCCTTTCGCACGATGTGGACGCGAGGGAATCATTCCCGAACTCTCTCGCATTCGCCAAGATGGAGGCGGCCCTAGGGGTTCGCAGCACATTTTTCGTGACAACAAAATACTTTCTCGATGACACCGACATTGGCTACTACACTCCAGAACGCGTGAAGTGGATTCGACAAGTAAAAGAGCTGGGTTTCGAAGTGGCTTCCCATTCGGTCAGCCACAGCTTACGCTTCGAGCAATTCCCCGTAGGTTCGGCCGATATCAATCCCACGAATTATGATCCGAGCCACCCCACTCTCTTCGGAGAAGTGAGCGTAAGCAAGCAGATACTCGATCGTGATCTACAACAACAAACAGCAGGATTCCGTTCCGGCTACCTCATCTACCCCAGCGAGCTGTTGGGTGTTCTCGAAACGTCGGGCTATTCGTTTGATTCCAGCGTCTCGGCGCAGTGGGTGCTGACCAATTACCCCTACTTTGGATTTCGAAAACGATCGCTTGATAGTGAGCATAGCCAGATCGTGGTCGTGCCAGTTGCCCTGGACGATTCGCGCGGCGAGTTAGCTATCCGGGAGTTCCTTACCGCAGAAACCGAGCAAGAGGCACTACGCATCTGGACAGACGTCATCCGGGCCAATGCAGAGAATAATGCCATCACATGCTTGTTAATTCATCCTACGAACATCACCTACAAGTTGGAAACCGAACGCCGGCTGATCGAAGCGAACCGGGGGAGTGAGACCTGGATCGGCGATGTGGGCACCATGGCGCGGTTCTGGCGGGGGCGAGCGCAGTTGCGACCATCATTAGGAAACGGAAGTGACGGCAGGGAAGCGATCACTCTGAATCTGAAGCGAGCCGACCTACCTTCTGGGCAAACGCTGGTAATCGAAGCTCAGCATGGGGCAACGGTGCCCCCGGTTTTAGATGCCAGTGGTCAGCCAATCCCCGTGCGAACGCGAGTTACCAAAGACAGGGTTTTTCTTCTGCTGCCTTGATTAACAAGTTGACCGATTTCACGGAGAGATTGATCTCTATTGGGCCTTCGCCGATTCAAATCCTTTGCGTTTCAGCTCACCCCAGTCAGAGTCGCCGCTTAGGAATTGCCATAGGCCTTGCAGGCGCCAGACCATGTGCAATTGGCGATACGGAAGATGTTCGAAGAAGCAGTAGCTGACCAGGCGCACCACGTCCTTCCAATCGTTATAGCGCTTATAAGTGAACTCCTCTTGCAGAACGGAGCCAATGGAGATCATCGTCGCGAAGGCATATCCAAATAAGAGGAATTGAAGAAGAAACGACCGGCTCAACATGCCCAGAGTTGCGGCGACGACGATGGTTACGATGCCCAGGACCTCGATTATTGGCGCCATCAATTCAAATATCCATAAGTATGGCAACGCGAAGCAGCCGATTCTCCCATAACGAGGGCGCATGAGCATGTCCCGGTTGGTCCAAAGCACGTCTGCTAAACCCTTGTGCCACCGTGCACGCTGCCGCCTAAGCGATTTCATGTCAGCGGGAACCTCGGTCCAGCAGACCGGATCGGGCACGAAGCTGATCCGATAGTCGGCGCCCAGTTCCCGCAAGTAGCGATGTAAGCGCGCGACCAGGTCCAGGTCTTCACCGATCGCGCCTGCGCGATAGCCTCCCACCGCGCGGACCAGATCTGTCCGAAAGACTCCAAAGGCTCCCGCAATAATCGTGAGCATATTTCCCTGAGCCCACGCCTCTCTGCCGATTAGGAAGGCGCGGAGGTACTCGATGACCTGGATTACCTCCAGGCTCTTTTTTGGCAGACGCGCCCGCAGTTGGCCGTCTCGGATCTCCGACCCGTTCAGCACTCGGACGATTCCACCAACGGCAACCACCCGTTCGGGATCCTGCAACACCGGCAACATAATGCGTAGCAGCGCGTCGCTTTCGAGAACGGAATCGGCGTCCACGACGCACACATAGGGAGAAGTTGCCGCATTCAGACCCGCGTTCACCGCATCCGACTTGCTTCCTGCCGCTTCCTTATCCACCACCACCAGAGCCGGATCGGTCTCGCTACGATACAAGCCGCGCACTGGGGCACTCTTTACGTCGTGAACGTAGATGGTGCGCACGGGCCGCAGATGAAACTCCTGCTGCATCTCTTCCAATGTGCGATCTTCTGATCCGTCGTTAACGACGACAATCTCCAGCTCCGGGTAGTCCAGTTCGAGCAGCTTTCTCACGGCCACGCGAATCGATTTCTGTTCATTGTGTGCGGGGACGATAATGGTGATGGGCGGTGCCAGTGAGGTTTCCTTCATCCAGCCGAAGCGATAGCTTTCGAGCAGGTGATGATGCCTTGCGGTCGTCTTTAGCGCGACCACGAGCATAATCAGATAAGCGAAGTTGCTGGCCACGTAATACCAGAAGAGCGTATCGTTCGAGATTTCGAGAAACCGGCTCATGCCAGGGGTTCTGCCTTCAGGGTGACCGGCTCGTTCACGAGGGCTTCTGTCGGCAGGCTCCCGGTCTCCAACACTTCCTGCAAAGAATCTCTCTTGTCGGAACTGAGCTGCCGGTTTGCCCGAATCTCGTCTTCCAGTTTTCCACGCAGGTTTGCATTTTCCAGCGCGGTCAAATACGCATGCAGACCGTAGCGATCCTTCAGGACGACCACTTGCTCGAAGACGGAAAGCAAGCCGATTTTTTCGAGTCCTTCAACGGCGGTCGCTTCACCACGCATATCGTCCTTGAAGGCGGCAAGTCCGATGGCCGCGCGCAGCTGCACCAACGATTCGGCAGCCCGTAATCGCACGATGCGATTGGAATCGGTCAGCCCGCGCAGCAGCGCAGGAACGGCGCGAGGGTTTGAAAGTTTTCCGAGGCTCACGATAGCCCGCAGCCGTACGAACCATATAGGGTCCTCGGCTAGCTGGTTGAGCACATCGAACGCCAACCCAGGCTGGACATGTGACATGGCCCGCGCGGCTGCGGCCCGAAGTTCATCCAGGTCGTCCCCCACAAACTGCATCAGATCCAGACCGAGAGCAGGGCTGGCGACTTCGCCGAGCACGCGCCCCAGCACTTCGCGCACAGGGCCTTGGGCCCGCTGTACGTAGGGCAAAAGTATCTGCGGACGCTCGGCGCAGCATTGAACGAGCGCATTTTGCAATGGTAGCGCCGGCACGGACATGCCCGCCTCGCATACCCAGGTGAGGATTTCTTCCGCAGCTTGGGGACATGCCATTCGTCCGAGTCCTCGCAGCGCCGCAAGGCGAGTTTCAGGTTCGGGATCGCGCAGTCCTTCTGACAGCGCGGTAATTCCCTCTGGGGCCCGTGTTCGCCCGAGCGCCACGAGCGCCCGCATGCGCCGCCATCCGCGAAGTTCTCTCGCCTCAAAAATTCTCTTTTCGATCAGGCCGCTGTCTCGCAGAAACTTCATCAGTTCTGCAGCTTCCTTTGGGCCCGCAGCCTCCAGTGCATCCAGCGCTATAGTTTCAATGATCCCGCGATCAAACGAAGTGTTGCGCCAGGTTTTGTGGGGAAGATCCCCGGAAATCAGAGCGTCCCAATTCTGCCGATAGAAAAAAACGCGCGCGTCGCGCTTGGCGAAGTAATGCTTGCGATAGGCCCTCCGAAGAAGGATGAATGCAAGCAGCAGTCCATCCACTGCGAGTGCCACGAATATGGCCTTGGCAATAAATGCTGCAGGCCCGATGAGGCGCAGCGTGCTAAAAGCGGAGGGCATAGTTCAATCCGAAATTAACATCAGTTCTGTTTTGGCTGCGCTTCTGGTAGGAAGCGTAAGGGCCGATACTCTGCCGCGCGGTAACGGCGAATTTCAGTCCTCCACCGTATGTCTGCGAGGTGAAACTGCCTATTTGATCTATGCTCGCGAAATTCTCAATTCCGGTTGCAAAAAAAATGTTGCCAGAAAGCTGCCTCCGTTCTCCAGTGACGATAGGGAATTCCAGACGCGCGGTTTCCGAGGGGCGCCATTGGGTGCCCAGCCCGGGAAACGTGCTATGCGCCTCAGTTACTCCTATCGAGAACGTCCAGTCGCGCGGGAGGTAGATAAGAGCCACGCCCGCGAGGGTCTGAACTTTGGCGTTGCTATACCAATACCAGTGCTGCTCATAAGTGAACTCGAGTCCGCGAGTGAACCTGGTCTCGCTGATTTTCCACCCACGATCCAGCTCGAAGAAAGCTTCCGTTTTGGGGATCACGCCACTATCGTGTCCGGTCGCTCCTCCCACGGTCAGCCCTCCCCATTTTGGAAGCTGGCCGCCGACACTGGCCTGAAACTTCCCGGCGTGGGCCGGACCCCACTGAAAGAAGTTCCCGACGAATGTGGTGCTCCAATGAGGGGTCCACTGAGTTTGAAGGCTGAGCCATTCGTCATAGTTTGGATATAAAAAATTGAACGCGTGATCTTCCTGGCCGACGGTAAGTTCGTTCTTGGGTGCGCCGAAAACGGACCTTTGTGCGACTCTCACCTCTCTGTTTGCGGGGTCCAATCTTAGCGCTCGTTGAAATTCCAACCGTGCGCCCTTCAGATCGCCAGCGGCAGCCAATGCGCGGCCATGGCCCATTCGCAGGTCGGCTCGGTTCGGATCGAGTCCAATCGCAGTGTCAAGCGCGCGGACAGCCTCTTGGTTCTTACCCTCGCGCAAATAGACATTGCCCAATCCCATCCAGTTGTCCGGATCCTTGTTGGCAACCTGCAGGATCTGCAGATATTCCTGTTCGGCTTCCGACAGCTTTCCCGACCATTCAAGAATGCGTGCGCGCCAAGCCCGCACGTCCATATCTCCCGGTGCGCGCGCGATCTCCTCCTCGACAATGCGCGTTGCTGATGCCCAATCCTGCTTGTCCGCATATTTGCGAACCTGTTTTTGCCAGTCAGGCTGTGAGCTTTGTCCCCAAACCGGAAGAGTCAGCAGGAACGCACCGATAAGCAATCGGTGAAGAATTGGCTTCTGAGAGCGTCTCGCACATTTGCGCGTGGGCGCTTGCGGCTGGGCACACCATTGCATATACATAATCATTTCCCAACACTGAAAGCCGCCGCACAGCGAACTCCAATCGAGGTAGCCATACCGTTACTGTTGTCGACTTAAGCGCTTTTGGGGCCGTGACTTGCCGGATCTCTAGACGCGATGCAGGGGTATTGGGGTGGGGGCGTGTCCCGAGCTAAACCAGTTGTTTCAACCGGGTATGAAAATGGCCGCAGGAGGTGCTGATTCTGGCGGCGTTTGACCGTATCCAACGCCCGGATCGACTCATCAACTGTTTAGAATCAGAAGTTTGGGCCAAATAGCTTTAGAAATTGAATATTGGGAGGAGCAAATGGCAAGGTACGGAAAGGCTGCAGGCAAAAGCGTCAGGAGCGCAATGCGCCGTCGAAAACATGGCACGCTTAGCTCAGGCCGAGGGGGGAAAGGCGGCCGCGTCAAGAGCCGCAAGCAGGCCATTGCCATAGGCCTTTCCGAAGCTCGCAAGAAGGGAGCAAAGGTCCCCCGAAAGCGTTCGAGGTCTTCGTAACCTACTCCCCAGCGCCGGCTACACTACACCTCGTTATTCGCCCGCTCCGCCTTACGCGTTAGAGAAGTGAGGCCGCTTTGAGTTACGCGGCCTTCGCTTTCATACCCTTTGCGGCGGCCGGTTTCAGAGTCGGTGGCTCGTGGCAGCAGCCATTCGTTGCCTGCGGCAAGCAAATCACTGATCAGTCCGGGGGCGATACCATTGGCGAGAACCGCCAACTTGGCGGGCAGGCCAATCACAACTTCGCTCTCCCCGTTCTGACAAGCTCGCACGATCTGCCTTGCGGCTCGTTCTGCACTTACGGATACCCCGGGCAGCGAGTCGGTGATGGTGAACCAGGCGTATTCCTTTTGATAATCCCCCTTGAAATCGGCGTTTCGAGGGCTGCCTGTTCTCATCAGATTGGGAACTACCGTCGTCACCCAAATTCCATCCTTGGCTAATTCGGCTCGCAGCCCTTCGCTAAATCCCACCAGTGCGAACTTGCTGGCCGTGTACGGTAAGAGGTGCGGGAAAGCCACTTTGCCACCAATCGACGTGATATTTACGATCCTCCCCTGGCGACGCTGTCTCATGCTTGGCAAAACGCCCAACGTAGTGTGCACGGCGCCCCAAAAATTGATGCGCATCACTTCGTGGAAGTCTTCGATGGTCATGTGCTCCATCGGACCGACAAGGATCGTTCCCGCGTTGTTGACCAGTACATCTATATGACCAAACTTATTCTCGACGGACGCGAGCATGGTTTGCACCTGAGCGCGATCCGAGACGTCGCATTGGGTGGAGAAGAAGTGGTCTCCGCGAGAGGCAAATTCGTCGCGCACATGGCGGATGTCCTTTTCAGCGCGTGCGCAAATCGCGACACGCGCGCCAATCGCGGCAAAATCCCTGGCCAGTACGAGCCCCAGCCCGCGCGAGCCGCCGGTGATCAATACGACCTTGCCATTCAGGTCCCAGTATCGCGATTGCTGCAAAATCGTCTTTGCCAATGCACAGCCGACTGCAAATCCCGACCAGCCCAAAACCCGCAGAAGTTTACTCGCCACAAGCATCCTCCTGATTGATTTCCTCATTTGTTTGATTACGCCAGCACGGAATGGGCGCTGACGAATTAGAGGGTTACAGCTTGTTGTCGCCACGTTGACTAGCAGGAAACCGATCGATGTAGCGCTGATTGCCCGTTGCAGGCGCAGAGTGTACTGTGAAATCACCCCTTCGAATTTGACTTCCGCGCCTCCCTTCCTGCGCGCGCGAGGCATTGTGACAATAAGACTTCGGGCGTGGCCCATGCTGTTTCTTTTCTCGTTTTACTTTGCAATTCCCCTATTTTCACAACAGAGCCGAAACAACCTGGCTCAGGCGAGCCTTGAAGATCTGCTGAACATTCAGGTTACGTCGGTTTCAAAAAAAGAGCAGCAACTTTCGAGAACCGCTGCGGCGGTTTTTGTGATTACGCAGGAAGATATCCGCCGCTCAGCAGCAACAAGCATTCCAGATCTCCTCCGCATGGTCCCGGGGTTGGACGTAGCCCAGATCAATGCGAATACGTGGGCCATATCGGCACGAGGTTTCAATTTGGAGTTCGCCAACAAACTATTGGTTTTGGTGGATGGCCGAGCTGTGTACACCCCGCTTTTCGGCGGGGTTTATTGGGACACGGTGAACGTGCCGCTGGAGGACATCGAGCAAATCGAGGTGATTCGCGGGCCGGGCGGGACAGTGTGGGGCGCCAATGCAGTGAATGGCGTGATTAACATTATTACGAAGAGCGCGGCAGAGACGCAGGGCGGCCTGATAACCGCCGGTGGTGGCACCCAGGCAGAAGGATTCGGAACCGTGCAGTACGGCGGAAAAATCAAGGAACATAGCAGCTATCGAATCTTCGCAAAGTACCTCAACGACGATCACTTGCCCGATCTCAACGGGCAGAACGGGCAGGATAGTTGGCATCTGCTGCACGGTGGTTTTCGGGCGGATACGACCCTTTCTGCGAAGGATTCCTTGATAACTGAGGGAGACATTTATGACGGGAAGGAGGGCGGGATCTTCGTGCATTCGATTCTCTCTCCTCCTCAGAACATAAACGAACTAGGCATCGCGATATTGTCGGGAGGAAACGTACAGACTCGCTGGAGTCACACTTTTTCAAGCCGGCGTGACATATCATTGCAGTTTTATTTCGACAGATACGATCGAGACGCCCCGCAATTTGAGGAGTTCCGCAATACCTTTGATTTCGATTTTCAAAACCACATCATCCTGGGCGCCCGTCAGGATCTTATTTGGGGCGTTGGATATCGCCATACTGCGGACCAAACCGCTCCTACAATTGACCGGGCCTTTCTGCCAGCCAACTTTGCGGGCCAACTGTTCAACATTTTCATACAAGATCAAATAACACTGAAGTCCGACCGCGTGGCCTTGTACGTGGGATCGAAACTTGAGAACGACTATTTTACTGGTTTCGACCTGGAGCCGAGCGCCCGTTTGGCTTGGACTCCGAGTAATCGCCGCACCTTCTGGGCCGCCATCTCACGTGCCGGGCGCACTCCTACGCGGAGAGATGTGGGCCTGGATGCCACTCTTGCGCCGTTGCCCGGGCCTGCTGAAGTCGCCTTGCTTGGCAACCCAAATATGAAGTCTGAGCACGTCATCGCATATGAACTGGGTTATCGAGAGGAGCCAACGGACTACCTCTCTCTCGATGTCGCGGCGTTTTTCAATACCTATCAAGGGCTGGAGAGTTTAGAGCCGGCTCCCTCGTTTTTCGATGCGAACTCCGTTCCACCGCTTCTCGTTCACCCCATCGTGCTGGGCAACGAAATGCGCGGAACCACGCAAGGTGTAGAGGCCTCCGTAAATTGGAAAGTAACGCATCGGTGGACCCTCAGCCCCGGCTATTCGTTCTTGAAAATGAATCTGCATACCAATCCTGCCAGTTTGGATACAGTAAGCGTGGCGAACACGGAGGGCTCAAACCCAGACCATCAGGCTCAGCTCCGGTCACACGTCGAACTGCCCCGAGGGTTCAGCTGGGACACAAATGCCTACTTTGTCGATAGTCTACCCGTGCAGCCCGTACCTTCCTATACGCGGCTGGATACGCAACTGAGCTGGAGGCTTGCGGAAAGAGTCGAACTGAATCTGGTGGGACAAAACCTTCTGCAAGACCACCACGAAGAGTTCAGCAATTTCTTGCAGAGTATCAATTCATCATTGGTCAAGCGCAGCGCCTATGCCAAGATCACTTGGCAATTTTGATCGAGTATCGAATTGCCCGGGTAGCGCACGATCCAGGTAAATTGAGAGCCGCGGGATTGCGAAATTTATGTGGATGCCTTGGCGGTGCCGAACAAAGTCAACGACACTGCGCCTACCAACATGGCGCCTAGCAGTAAGGTCGGGCGGAATCCCAACCAGCTCATGGTTGCGCCGGCGGGAAAATCCCCCAGCGGCCGAACGCACATGATCAGCAGCGTATTCAGGCTCATGGCACGGCCCCGCATCTCTACCGGAACACGCATCTGAAGCAGAGTAATCGTGGTTGCGCCGGCCATATTTTGCGCTGCGCCTAGAACGAAGAGCGCGGGAACGGCAAGGCGCAAGCTCCCACTCCAGCCAAACGCGGCGAGTGCCACGGTCCATAGCAGAATTGAGCCAAATACGAGCCGCCCTTTGTGGTTCGTGTCTGAAAGGGAGGCCAAGGTTAGCGCCCCCACGACCGTGCCGGCGCCAATGGATGAGAACAAAATGCCGAGTTGCGTCGGGCCAATATGCAGAATTTCTTTCGCAAAGACCGGCAGCGCCAAAGCGGCTGATGGCCCAAAAAACAGTAGCGCTGCGTATGCCGGGACAACCGTAGGTAACACGGCATCGCGCCGTATGTATTGAAGCGCCTCGCGTACGGAGTCGAGTAGTCGGCCGCTCCGCCTGGGGATATTTTCTGCTTTCGGTGTGCGCAAGAATAAAAGCGCCGCCAGCACTGCCAGGAAGCTCGCCGCGTTCAAAAAGAAATTTCCGGAATAGCCAATTTTGCTGAGGCTCAACCCTGCCAGAGCGGGTCCCAGTATCGAAGCGCCATTGAACACGGCAGATTGCAGCGACACAGCATTCATCAGGTGCTCTTTTGGGACCAGAGAGGTGACCAGCGCGTTACGCGCCGGCTGGTCAAAGCTCAATGTAGAGCTGCTCGCAAAAGCCAACGAGAGGATCATCCAGAATCGGATCAGCCCGGTCAGCGTCAGAATGCCGAGCAAAACGGCAAATACGATCAACAGGCACTGCGTTACCACCAGGAGACGCCTTCTATCGAAATGGTCTGCAAAACTGCCGCCTATTGCCGCAAACAGGAGGAATGTCAGAGCCTGCGTCAGGGAAACGATTCCTAATGCTATTGCCGAGCCATGTGTCAGGTCGAGGACGAGCAGGCTCAGGGCAACAATTTGCATCCACGTGCCGACCGCGGACACGGCTAATCCTGTCCATAGCAGCCGAAAATCGCGATATTGGAGCGCCCGAAACGTGCGCAGAGTCGAGCCGCTCTCTGCTTCCAGGGGCGGAACGACCCCCTCCGCTTTGGTCCTTGATTGCATTGCGTTCGGGCTGCTATTATATGCGCCAGTAGCAACTGGCTACTAACAAGGGTGACCTATGGAATGGGAAACTCCGCAAGTTGAAGAAATTTGCCTTAGCTGCGAAATCAACTCTTACAGCAACGGCGAGTTGTCCTAAATCGCCGATCGCACGGCTGTAACGTTCGTTGTAGCTTCTGAAGTCATCGCCACGCGGTCGTAGTTTGCTGCCCTCGCAATGCGAGTAAAGATACTGGGCAGCGGTGCGGGCGGTGGATTTCCGCAGTGGAATTGTGCCTGCACAAACTGCCGTCGGCTGCGCGATGGCAGCCTCGTCGGTACTTCTCGTACGCAAACTCAGCTTGCTTGGAGCGCAGTTCCGAGTCAGTGGAGTCTCCTCAACGCCTCCCCCGATCTTCGCACGCAAATTGAATCAACCTCCGAGCTTTGGCCTCGCGACGGAGGGCGTGAATCGCCCATTCGTGATGTCGTTCTCCCGAGCGCTGAACTGGATCAGGTCCTGGGCCTGTTACTTCTTCGGGAATTTCACTCCTTTCGTGTGCATGCCACGCCCTCGGTTCGCAAAGTACTTACTGAGGACAACAGCTTGTTTGGTGTTCTGGCGCGCTTCTCCGGTCAGGTAAACTGGCAGGACATTCCGCTCGATCAGCCGTTTTCCGTCGGAGGTGCGCGCTTCGAGGCTTTGCCGCTCCCCGGTTCCTTTCCGGGTTTTGTAAGCGCATCGCGACAGACCGAATTGAATCCCCAGGACGCCGTGATCGGCCTTTTGATCTCGCCGGACTCGCAGGCTAGTTCAGGTGAGGATTCCAGTCAAAGAACGCTTGCATTCCTTCCTGGGGTCGGTTGCGTCTCGGATACTCTGCTTGGAACTCTGCAGAATTGCGATATCCTGCTTTTTGACGGGACATTCTGGAGCGACGACGAACCTTTGCGCATTCCAGGCATAACGCGTACGGCGCGACAAATGGGGCACCTGCCGCTTTCGGAACCCGGTGGCAGCCTCGAACTTTTCGCGACTCTGCGCCGGCCGCGCAAGATTTTTATTCACGTTAACAACACCAATCCGATCCTGGACGAAGAGAGCAGGGAATACCGCACGGTTCGTGAAGCCGGCTGGGAAGTGGCCCAAGATGGAATGGAGCTAACACTGTGACAACGGTTGCCGAGCAAAAATATGCCGCGCCGGTTGGACTGGAAGTCCGTCTGCGCGCCATCGGCCCGGAGCGGTACCACCATCGCCATCCTTTCCATCAGCTGATGCACGAAGGCAAGCTCACTCGCGCGCAGCTACAGGCCTGGGCGCTCAACCGGTACTACTATCAGAGCGTCATCCCTATCAAGGACGCGATCATCCTTTCACGAACGGATGACGCCGCCTTCCGCCGCGCTTGGCGCAAACGGATCATCGATCATGATGGCGATGGCACCAATCCGGGAGGCATCGAGAAGTGGATTGCTTTGGCGGAGGCCACAGGCCTCAAACGCGACCAAGTCACTTCTTTGAGCGGAATTCTCCCGGGCGTCTATTACGCGGTGAACGCGTACTTGGATTTGGTTTCGAAGCGCAGTTTCCTCGAAGCCGTAGCGTCTTCACTCACCGAACTATTTTCCCGGGATTTAATCGCTCTTCGAATCGATCGGCTGCGCGAGCATTATCCGTGGCTGAGCGGCGGGCTGGCCTATTTCGACGCGCGGCTTACGCAAGCGCCGGAGGACGCCCAGTTCGCTCTTAGCTGGGTCATCGAGCACGCGCGCACGGAGGACGAGCAAGAGCTCGCGCTCAAAGCTCTGCGCGCCAAGTGCGATATTTTGTGGGCGCAGCTCGACGCGCTTTACTTTGCTTACGTCGCCCCAGGATGGCCGCCTCCCGGAGCATTCCAGCCCGCAGTCGAAACCGTGCCGAAATGAGTGTGCCTGAATCGAATTGCGTGCCGCGCCTGGCGCCGGGATGCAGGTTGAACCCGGCCGGAAGTCTGGAAGACCTTCTGCTGATTCCCGAAGGCGCGCTGCGCTTGAAAGGACCGGCACGCACGATCGTCGAGCTTTGTAACGGGGAGCGCACCTTATCTGAGATCGTCGTGGAACTGCAGCGCCACTATCCTTCCACGGAACCGGCTAGAATTGAGACAGAGGCCGTGGCGCTCCTGTCGCGTCTGCGCGACAGAGGCGCCCTCAAATACGAATGAAGTACCCGCTCCGGGCACTAATCGCTGAGATCACTCATCGCTGCCCGCTACATTGCGTCTACTGTTCGAACCCGCTCGAGATGCAGCGCCGCTCCGACGAACTCTCGACCGCTGACTGGCTGTCAATTTTCCAGCAAGCCAGCGAAATGGGCGTTCTGCAGCTGCACCTCACGGGTGGCGAGCCTCTGGCGCGGCCCGATCTTACCGAACTCATTGGCGGAGCTCGCGCGGCGCAACTTTATTCGAACCTTATTACCTCCGGAGTTGGTCTTGACGAACGCAGACTCGACCAACTCATCGAAGCCGGTCTCGATCACATTCAGCTAAGTTTTCAGGATAGCGAGGAAGTGCCGGCAAACGAGTTTGCCGGCACTCGCAGCCACGCGCTCAAACTGCGTATCTCGCAGATGATTCGCGAGCGGCGCGTCGCATTCACGGTGAATATGGTGGTCCACCGGCGCAATCTCGATCGCCTCAGAGAAATGATTGCCTTCGCCGAAGAAAGCGGTGCACAAAAACTCGAAATCGCCAACGTGCAATATTACGGCTGGGCGCTGCGCAATCGAGAGGCACTATTGCCGACGCGGCAGCAGCTAGACCGATCGATCGAAATCGTGGAAGCCGCCCGCGAGCGGCTCAAAGGCAAGTTGCGCATCGATTTTGTTTTCCCCGACTACTATTCGAAGTACCCAAAGCCGTGCATGAACGGCTGGGGACATCAGCAGATGCTCATCGATCCTGCGGGCCGCGTGCTGCCTTGCCATGCCGCTGCGGTAATTCCCGGCCTTGACTTGCCGAGCATCTGTCAGCACAAGTTGCAATGGATTTGGGAGGACTCGCCGGCATTTAACCGCTTCCGCGACGAAACCTGGATGCCGGAGCCCTGCCGAAGCTGCGACCGCCGCACGCGCGACTTTGGTGGCTGCCGCTGCCAGGCCCTCCTGCTCGCGGGCGATGCCGCGGCCACCGACCCGGTTTGCATACTTGCGCCGCAGCACGCGGTGGTAGAAGAAATACTGCAGAACGTCAATCGGAGCGGTGCTCAAGAATGGGTTTACCGCATCGATCCCAGCTGACCGATTCTCGTCAGATAAGACCATCCAGCGGCTTGCTCTTCTGCGGATCTATTTCTGTATCGGCACAAGAGCCGCTCCCGCCGGCTTCCACTTGCCGTTTTCCTTGGCGAACATCCGCAACACGCGGACTTCAACTTCGCTGATCTTGCCGTCGGCGCTTTGACGCTTCAGGCGCGTATGATCCGTGGCCAGCGCAAAGTTTCCGTAGACGGCCATAAGCTTGAAATCATCGGGGTAGGGTCCGACGCCCGGCGAGGGATGTAGGGCGCGCTGCGCGGCAATCATCTGTGCCTTCGTTTGAACCTGGCCTTCCGGCGATATCTCGAAAAATTGGTTCGTCCAGTATTGGTTGCGGAATTCGATGCATTCCTTGTAGTCCTTGTGATAGGGACCGGCGCCAGAGCTGCACAGCCACTGCTGGTCGGCATCCCACAGCTCTTTTTCCAGCGCGGCGCGGTCTTCACCTTTGCCGGCCGGCACTTTTTTCGCGGGTTCCTGGCCTGGCGCGAGCGACGAAATCGCTAAAAGCGCTCCGAGAAATGACGCACGAGCCGCGAAAGTAGCTTTCATAAATGACCTCCTCGAATGGTGCGCTTCCACTACATTGAAAAGAGAGTGTAAGTCGCGTTGAATGCCAAGCGTCCGTTATTTCGTTTGGCTGCCGACCACCCGATTGTATTCTGCCGTCTCGGCCGGCGAACAGATCATCTCCCGAACGTCGAAATCTTCACCCAGCAACCTGAATGGGAACTTGTCCAGCGCCACCCACGGCTTTGTGTACATCTTCGGATCTTCGATGGTCACCGTGAGCTCCAGGTTATCGTGGTCCACGCGATGAAAGCGTTCTTCTATTCGAAGATCACTGCTGTGAGGCCGCCCGGCTTTGTCCACCCAGGTCCTTTCATCGGTGCCAATCGTATTAACAACAAACGTCGTGTCGTCTACCCACTTGCCAACTGAATATCCGAACCACCGCGGCTCCGGATCTTTCGGAAATTCCCGGCCATCCGTCCAGATTACGCGCCAGATTTTGTTGAACTCGTAGAGCATCACCACTTTCGACGGCGTCTGCAGGATTTGCGTCTGCCGAAGCTCATACAGATCTTCGCGCGGCATACCTTGGGGGTTGCAGAAGAAAACGGGGTCATCGATGTCTGCGGGCAGCACTTCTCGATTGCCATTTCCGGGCTTCGAGTGATTCATCAGTTCGAGACCCTGCGCGGTGTAGGGAGGCTCATGCTTGCCATCGGCGGGCATCGCCTTCGAGCCTGTCCCCTGAATACCATCGCTGGGACCGTTAGCTGGCTCCCAGGTACCGGAAATGTCGTGACGCGGCGCCGGCCCAGGCTGTGCTTTGGTGGAACTCGCTACGGGCCGGTCCCAACCATCGGGAGCATGAGGCGGCGTCGTCTGCGAATGCGCGGACTGCAGACCCCAAATCGTGAAGGTGAAGAGCGCAAATAATGAAATCGTCCGCCTCACCATGCGTTTTGACATAGCGCCTCCCTAAGTAGAAAGGACTAAAATCGTGAGCCGATTGTGCGCCACTATACCGTGATTGGGTGAGACGATGATACTCGCAGTTTCGTTCGAAGCTAAGGATCCGCACAGAAAGATCATTTCGGAGACGCTCGACAACATCGCTGATATTCGGTATCTCACCGGTTTGAAAGCCGCCGAGCTGCACGAGATTTTGAGCCGTACAGACGTTTTGCTGGCAAGGAATACCGCCAAGGAGCTTCGACCAGAAGAATTGCCGCTGCTGCGCAAGGCGCGGCTGATCCAATTTTTGAGCGCCGGTATCGACTACATTCCCCTCAATAACCTGCCTCCAGAAATACCTTTGGCCGGCAATGGAGGAGCATACGCGCAGCAAATGAGTGAGCATGCGCTTGCCATGGCGCTCGCGGCTGCGAAGCGTCTTCTCATCGAGCATCAGAGTCTTTCGCGCGGTCAATTCAATCAATTCACGCCCAACAAAGTCCTCGCGGGGAAAATCTGCGGCTTTTTCGGCTTCGGCGGTTACGGCGTTGCGACGGCCCGGCTGATGCGCTGCCTGGGAATGCGCATCCACGCGATCAACCGTCGCGGAGCGGCAGACGAACCGGTGGACTGGATCGGCCGGCCCGATCAACTTTACGAATTGATGGCGGCCTCGGACGTGTTGGTTATCAGTGCTCCTCTCACGCGGGTTACGCAGGGCGCGATCGGCGAAAGGGAACTATCGCTGATGAAAGATGACGCCATTCTGGTTAATCTCGCGCGCGGTGAAATCATCGACGAGGTTGCGCTTTACGACCACCTGAAAGCTAAGCCTCAGTTCACCGCATGTATTGACGCATGGTGGATTGAGCCCGTACGTCACGGTGAGTTCCGCATGAATCGGCCTTTCATGGAGTTGCCGAACGTAATCGGCTCTCCGCACAATTCTGCATCGGTTGCGAATGCGTTCGAAGTCGCGTTACGCCACGCCGTCGCCAATTGCCGGCGTGCCCTACTGGGCGAAAGGCCTTTGCATCTGATCACGCCTGAAGAAAGGATGAGCTGAAGCCATCAGCGAATAGTGGCGCCCTCCTGCGTGTTTCTATGCGCCGTTCCGCCGCCACGCCGCTGCGCAAAATCCATTGACCAGGCTCCCTGAACACCACCATAATCCGGCGCACATAGCACGTCAGAGTTCTTAGGAGGTTCCCCATGAAAGAAAAATTGACGCGGCGCGAAATGGTTGCGCGCACTGCATGGATCGGCGCTGCTTCCGCGTTAGCGGGAGTCGGCGGTCTCGAGGCTCTCCTGGGTCAGGCGGGGCAGCGTGTGGACGAATCCTCCAGCCGAATGGGCTGGCCATCAGTCACGCCGCTTCCGCCGGTGAACGACAAATATCCTGTGATGCCGGCATGGAAAACTGATCTGCGACAACTGGCGCCCAACGTTTACGTTTATCAGCAGCAGGGAGGCACAGGTTTTCCTAACGCCGGAATCTCTAATGCCGGTCTGTTTGTCGGAGAGGATTGGTCAGTAGCGCTGGATGCTCTTGGCTTTCCGCTGCAGACCAAAGCCTTTCTGGCCGCGGCAAAGAAGACCACGGGCGGCAAGCCCATTGCGCAGCTGATCAACACGCACCACCACGGAGATCACGTTGCTGGCAACCAATTTTTCCTGCCGGCTCAAATTCTCAGTCACCCGTACTGCCGCCAGGAAGTCTTGAAGGCCGTCTCCGCTACTCCGAAGTCATGGCCGAAGCAGGAAGGTGTGGCTGACGGAACCGAAGTACGCAAGCTCACGCCACCAAGCGTCACCTTCGAAGACAACCTAATCTACAACATCGGCGGCAACGTCGTCGAATTCCGCTTCGCTGGTCCCGCGCACACTTGGGGAGACATCACTGCCTATTTGCCGCAGCATAAGATCCTTTTCGCGGGCGACCTGGCTTTTTTCCATCTTGTGCCCTATGCCCACAATGGCTACATCACCAAATGGCTAGAGTCAGTGGACAAAATCATGAAGATGGACGTGGACACGATTGTGCCTGGCCACGGCCCCGTCGGCGCCAAGAAAGATTTGGCGGAGATGGCCGAATATTTCCGCTTCCTCAAGGTGGAGGCCAAAAAACGCTATGACGCGGGTATGAGCGCCGGCGTAGCAGCCGCGGATATCAAGATGGGCAAGTTTGACAACTGGATGGGCCCAGAACGAATCGTGATGAATACCGTCCGCCTTTACGACGAATTCAAGGGCACGCTGACGCCGGATATCGATAACGAGGGCACCAAGCGCGCTATCGCAGAGTACGATTCGATCAAAGCCAAAAAGCAGTCGACGTAAGAGGCGAAAGGAGATCCCAATGGAAACGGTCATTTCCAATCTTGTGACACGTTTCGAAAAAGGCGCACTCACGCGGCGAGAATTAATCCAGGGATTGGCGATGCTGACGGCTGCGAGCGGAACAGCCGTGGCCGGCCTTCAAGACTCCGGTTTCAAAGGTGTAAAAATCGATCATGTCAGCATTCAGGTCACCGATTTACAACGCTCCATCGATTTTTATCGGAAGCTTTTCGGTTTTACCGTGGTGAGCGAAGACAAAAGCAACGAAATCGTGCGCCTCGGGATTACCAAGACGCTGGTTTCCCTTCACCACAAGAGCCCTACAGGTATCGTGGACCATTTCGCGATTGGCGTTGACCATTTTGACAAGGAATCGGTTACTCGCGAGTTGAAGTTGCACGGGGCGAGCCCCGAAGAGAACGTGGACGCGGGTTTTCACGTCAAGGATCCGGAAGGGCTCAACGTGCAGATCGTTCAGGGCTGACCAGCAGAGCGAGTCGCTGATCGCAATCTGAACCGAGAGGTATAAAACCAATGTCACCGCACAAAGCGTATCTTTGCAGGCGCATTGCGTCTGCCTTACTGCTTGCCGTCGCGCTGCTGGTAGCGAGCGGCGCAGTAAGGGAATCAGCCCAGGCGAAAGGCGCCGCGCAAACAACCCATCATGCTCCCGCGCCGGCATCGCTCAGACTCTACATCTTTGACTGTGGCAAATTAAAAATTGCAGATACGACGGTGTACGGCTTCACGCCCAGCCAACTCGCCGCGGCCGAAATGGCCGTGCCCTGCTTTTTGATTGCGCATCCGAAAGGCACTCTCATGTGGGAGACGGGCGTGATACCGGATGGAGCCCTTAGTCCGGGGAAGGGTGCGACCAAGGCCGCTCCTGGTAGCGTGAACCCGTCCGTTGCTACAGTGACCAAGCCGTTGAAGGCGCAACTGGCTCAAGCTGGATATGCGCCGACCGACATTACCTACCTGGCGCTTTCGCATTGCCATTGGGATCACACCGCCAACGCCAACACTTTCGCTGGCGCCACATGGCTCGTACGGCAGGAAGACCGCGATGCGATGTTTGCTCAACCGCCCGCATTTTCGCGCTGCCTCACGCCAGAAACCTTCAGCGCGCTCCAGAAGAGCAAGACCGTGGTCCTGAAGAATGACGAATACGACGTTTTTGGTGACGCAACGGTGATCCTTAAGTCCGCTCCGGGGCATACGCCCGGCCATCAGGTCCTCTTTTTGAGATTACGCAAAACGGGACCGATCGTGCTCTCCGGCGATCTCTATCATTACCCTGAGGAGCGTGTGCAACACCAGGTGCCGAAAACGGACTTCAATCGCGAACAAACCGCCGCCAGCCGCGCTTTGGTTGAAGCTTTTCTGAAGAAAACCGGCGCGCAACTGTGGATTCAGCACGATCTCAAAGCGAACGACAAACTCAAGAAGGCTCCGGCGTATTACGACTGAGCCTAACGAGGCTGGTAAGTAGGGCGTCACGCAGCTTATCGGCGCACTAGCGGCCCGTCGTTAGATTGACGAAAGGCCCCACACAGGCGGGGATCATTTTTCTTCTCCGCTTTGTGCAGGAGTTCGCGTGATTTCTGTTCATCCAGCGGGACTCCCTTGCCATATGCATACAGGTAACCAAGGGCTGCGACGGCCGTCGGACATCCCACGTCAGCGGCCTCGCTGATCCAATGTGCGGCGTCTTCATCACTTCGCTCAACGCCCGCGCCGCGAAGGTAAAGAGTTCCCAAATTGAATTGCGCCCGAGCGAAACCGGAGACCGCAGCTCGCAGATACCACTTAGCCGCTTCAACGGGGTTTTCGGGGCCAATGCTGCCGATTTCATACAAATATCCGAGGTTGGTCTGAGCTTCCGGATCGCCTCGGTCGGCGGCTATTCGGTACCAGTGCATTGCCTCTTCGAGATCCTTCTCCACGCCTTGCCCGAATTCGAAAGCCATTCCGAGCAGAAGCTGAGCCCGAGTGTCTCCTCCGAGCGCTTTTCTGCTCAATGCGTCTACCTGAGGATTCACATTTACCGGGTTTGCCTGCGGGCTGAGAGTCTGGCCGGATGCGGGATGTGATACGAACGTAGCGAGCGCGATAACCGAGACGAGAACGTTAAACCTGCTCATCTGACTATTAACCTCCAGCTTCCACCCCTATCCGTCCGCAATGCAGCCGATGACGGCACAGTCGGCCAAAATCCCTCACTTTTTGTTGCAATCGCGGAGTCCCTCAAGTTGGAACCAGATTCCCACAGTTGTAACAGAACAGCAACATTATGTTCACACTGTGTTAACAATTCGTCTGGATTAACCCTACTTAGCCGCCCTCTCCAACACTCATTTGTTGGATGTGCTCCGTATATAAGCAGGACAGCAGTGCGAGGCGTAACGCGCCTCGAATAGCGTTCAAAAGATCTGTCTAAATAATGAACCTTCGTCTGCTACGGTTTATTCCGGTGAAGATTGCGGGTTTAGGATTAGGAGGGTTAGTTTTCTCGCTATGCGGCCGAACGGTGGCAGAACGAGGCACGTGCCGCTTTAATTCGCGCGAACCTCGAATTCATCTTTAGCTTCCCATTTCCCGGCAGTGGGATCCGGAAGCCGGAACATGGTCCCGCGCAAGAAATGTCCTTCCAACACGAATTTCACATAGTGATAATTTGGGAAATCCGAACCCTGATAGAGATCGAGCGGAGTGCGATCGAGGGGGTGGGGCGCCGCACCCCCGCCGCCGGACACAAGATAGAGC
The DNA here is from genome assembly GCA_963803735.1 of uncultured Acidobacteriota bacterium. GTDB lineage: Bacteria > Acidobacteriota > Terriglobia > Acidiferrales > UBA7541 > Palsa-189. The sequence goes on from CAWDNV010000001.1 coordinate 388,230, forward strand.
ACTCCATCCTGCATGAAGCGTTCGTAATTGTGAATGTGGCCCGCAGCGACGATGAATCTAGCTCGACTGGTCGCAGCGCAACTTTTCAGAAGTTGCGCCAAAGCGATCTCATTGGGCCGGGGATTGTGGTCCACGATAAACCGGCTCTGAATGTCAGCCACCGGGGGGTGGTGCACTGTAATCAGCACGAATTCAATCTCGGGAGGCAGTGAGGCGATCTGGCTCTCCAGCCAGCGTCGTTGGTCGCTTCCGGGCAACAAAGAATCGTCGCTGTCGAGCGCGATGATCCAAATTTTTAATCCCAAACGGGCCGAGTACCATCGCCGCCCTTTGACCTTTGGAAATGCTGTCCACCAGTTCGCCAGACATTGCGGTACTTCGCAGTTGGCAAACTCATGGTTCCCCAGCGCAGGAAATATACGCAAATTCGCGTTCCGCCAAACCTGGGTTTCAGCGCGATAGACTTCGTAGTCCTTTGCGTTTCCGCCGTGCCAGGGCACGTCGCCATTCAGTAGGATCGCGTCCGGCTTTTCTTCCGCAACGCGCTGGACAAGCGCACGTCGCACAGTCGGATTCGTCGCAGTCACGTTTGTGGGATCGGTAAAGCGCATGTCGCCGTAAGCCACTAGGGTTAGCGGCGAATGCAAATCTTGCTGGTTGATAGAGAAGGTCGGCCCAGACGAATCGCGCGCAATGCTCGCCGCGTCACCGGACCCTGATCCGCGTCCCTGGCCGCGGCTCGTTCCCGAAGCTACAAGGAACAAGCTGGCGGCAATCAAAATCATGCAGGTGAGTCTCGCGTTTGAACGCACAGATCCTCCACCTACATTGTAAGCGGCCCGAAGCCGCTACAGAGCTGAGGCGGCCTCGTTTATTTTTCCCGCAGCGGCGACCAGCGGACGCCCGCCGCGACAGTCGGCTGATAATACTCGCGCTGGATCATATATTGCGGCCCACCCTGATAGAAACCAAACACTTCGTTATTGAGATCCAGCCCATACGCAATGAATTCGAGTCCGTGAGAAAAGCGGACGCTGCCCTGCGCGTCGAGTTGGATATGAGAATAGAAGTAGACGTCGCCGAAGGGGCCCCTGAGGCCACCGGGAATCGGCGTCGATCCGTTGGTTCCATCCTGATAATTGTAGCTGTAGATGTTGGCCTGGTTATAGGAGAGACCGACGCGGATAGAGTATCGGCCACGATCGTAGGTCGGGCTGATGTTCCAGGTGTTCGGTGCGTTGCGTAGGAGTCTGGGATGATCCGAGCGACCGGGCAAGCCGCTTACGCGAGAAGTGGTATAGCCATAGTTCGCCGAAATACCGAGGCCGGAGAGTTTGCCGGGAAGGAACGTGAGGCGTTCCAGATAGGCAGCTTCGAAGCCGCCTACCGTTGCGTCGCCAGCGTTGATCGGCGTAGTCGTTGTATAAGTGCCCACTGGGGCAACGGGTGACGGCTGGAAATTCGTCAGAACAACCTGTGTCGTCACGATAGGATCGGTGATGCGCTTGTAGAACAGGCCCGCCGAAACCATTCCAAAGGAATTGAGATAATGTTCGAAGAGAATGTCAAAATTGTCGGCCGTCTCCGCTTTAAGGTTAGGATTTCCGAGTGTCGCCGTGTTCTTTACCGACCCCGGACTTCCAACAGTCGTGAAGGACACAGCTTGGGCAATGTCCTGATATTGAGGACGCGAAAGACCGCGGCCATAGACGAAGCGAAGGGCATTGTTTGTGGTGAGGCCGTAGCGAAGCGAGGCACTCGGCAAGGTCTTCAGGTAGGAACCACTCGCCCTATCACTCAACGTTCCCGTGGTCGTGTCGAACGTTAAAGTCTTAAGATCCGTGTTCTCAAAGCGCACGCCAGCCACAATCCGAACACGGCTGCTTACGTCTAAGGTATCCATCAAGTATCCGGCGCCCACCTTCTCTGTGAGGTCGTAGTTGCCCGGATCGTTCCCGCGGGTGGTAGCGATTCCAAAGATCGGATTCGTGTTCGCAAAGGCGAGCACATCCTGGTATCCGGGGTTTGGACCCAATTGGTACGCATTCATGTAGTAGTGGTGGTTCGTCAAGACACTCGGGAAGGTGGAAAACGGAACCGGCACATTAGGAGTTAGGCTATCGGTATACGTGTCATCATATTTGTGCGCATTGCGGAATTTCCCGCCGATTTCGATGGTGGAAAGATGAGAACCGATGTGATACCGCTTGGCCATTGATGCTGCCGCCTGAAGGTTCACTTGGGCGCTCTGGCCTAGTTGGCTTTGAATGTTGCTCAAAGAGAGATTCGCCGGGTTGTAGGCTTCCGTGAAGCAGGCGGGCGACCATTGCGGCTCAAAGCTATTCGTTGTGAGAGAAGGAGCGAATTGGCACGAGCTGTTTGTAAGGCTTGAGCTAAAAATTGCCGTTCCATAACCTCGGTCCGTCTCGTGGGACCGACCGACCGAGAGATCCCAGGAAAACCACGTGGTTGTGAGAACGTGCTTGCCCCCGATTACAATGCTCCCGATTCCGTAGTCGGGGCGACGGCTTTGGGTGTTAAACGTTGCAGGCGAGCCGCAGCTCTCAAGCCCTGTCCCCTGGTCGATACTGCAGCCGTTGGAACCGAAAAGTGTGGGGGCGTTTGGGAATTGCGAGGGAGTTAGCGGGTTGAAAACCGGGGTGTCGTCCGTCAGTGAATAGGCCCACCGGTCGCCGTAGTTTTTGAATTCGGAGTATAAGCCGCGGAGGTAAATGTTCGAATCTGCCCCGATTTTGTAGTCGGCGCTACCGGTGAGTCCCCAGCGCGAGCGGTAGTAACGATATTCGCGGATGTCCTGAGAATCCTTCCAGAGAGCTGTCGCGCCATTTGGGAATGTAGCGACATCGGACACCGGCTCGATGTCGTCAATTCCACGGCCATTCCAATCGTAAGAGCCACCGATGAGAAGACCCAGGCGCTTCTGGGCTCCAAATCGCTGACCGATAGTGCCCGTGGCCTCGGTGTCCCCACGGCCGTTGACGATGGGCGTATAGCCGCCCACCTCACCGAACGTCATGGTAGGACGTTCGCCAGCCGTCTTTGTCACAAGATTGACCGAACCCCCGATGCCGTCAGCATCCATGTTGGCTTGCAATGTCTTATTAATTTCCACCGCCTCAACAATGTCGGCGGGAATCGCATCGAACTTGATCTGGCGAACACCCTTCTCCGGCGACGGTACACTCATCCCGTCGATCGTCGTGTTCGTTAGTTGCGGTGCTGTGCCGCGAACCTGCACGTATTTACCTTCGCCCTCGTCGCGCTCAAGGGTCACGCTGGGCAATCGGCCGAGGGCATCCGCCATATTGGCGTTGGGCAAGCTGCGGATAACTTCCGCAGGAAGTACCTGGACGATGTTATCGGCAGTGCGCTCTTGGTTAACCGACTCGGCTTCGGCGGAAGGGCGCTCCGCAGTGACAAGCACCTGCAGATTTTGGGATTGAACCTCCAGCTTGGCCTCGACACTCGCCGTCTGGTTTGCCACGACATCGACCGATTTCGTGAATGGCGCGAAACCGACGTAAGTGACCGTGATCGTGTAACTGCCCGGATTGAGATCGTTGAGGAAAAACTGGCCCTGAACGTCCGACACCAGACTGGTGCCCACAGGCTCCAGGGAGACTTGAGCACCTTTCAATACTCCACCAGAGCTGTCTGTAACCGTTCCGGAGATCGTTCCCTTTTGCTGCTGCGCCGCAAGAACCGCGGGCCAAAGGCAGCTAACTGCGATCGCTAGTAATGACGCCAGATGAGATACACGAATCACTTCGCCCCTCCGACTGTAAGTCGTTTGCACAACCCCGTGCGGCTGGAACAGTGCCTGTTGTGGATGAACGCCCGATGAATGGCAGGTTAAATCGCTGCGAACGAATTGAGGAAAACGGGAACGGGAAGCCGCGTGAGGATCACGGTCCGCCAAAACGCCGGTGGATTGAATCTAAAAAATGCGAGCGTTATTTCACATTCTAATAAATATTAGTGGCTCAGTTCCTGCCCAAGTGATCGCAGAATTAATATATATATATTGCGCGATTAGTGTATATTCCGTAAGTCCCCGGCGGCGATTTGTCCCTCGCCGTTTTATCAAACTCAAGCCTCATAACGCTTCGCGATTCGGCGATGGTCTATCGCTTAACTTGGGGGTAGCGGAATGCGGGCCGGAGACAAGGAAAATAGCTCTCTTTCGAGAGTCGCACTTGTAAGCGATCCACTTTATCGACCTGAACCAACGCTCTGTGGGCTTGGTGCGTCCTCGATAGGAGTGGCGATTGTTAATCGACAGATTCGCTTCTGTGCAATCAACCGCACGCTAGCTTCGTTTAATCGGGTTCCCGCCGAGGCTCACCTTGGCAAACCGCTCGATCCCATCATTGGCAAATTAGCTAACGTTGTGGGTGAGCGCATAGAACGTGTATTGCATACCGGGCAGGCTGTTACAGGCTTCGAGGTTTCAGGCAAGTTGCCCAGAAGACCGGATATTGGCTATTGGCTTGAAGATTACCTCCCGATATTCGATGAAAGTGGACGAATCTCGAATGTATGCGCGGTCGTTGTTGAGCTTACAAACCAAAAAAGAGTGGAGCAGCTATTACGAGACTGCCGGACGAAAACGCATCAACGCCTGACATCCATGCTTCGAGTGGCTCAGTCTGGAGTCAATCAGTGCTTACGCTCTGCTGCCCACGGTCGCACTCGTCAGATTGACATCGACCAAAACCTGAAGGCGTTTAGGCGCTTGACCAAAGGATTCCAGGAAATATTGGCGGAGATCACGGCGGTCGATCCCGCTCGCGACTTAGGCAAATCCGGAGGCGAGCTCCCTCCGAGCACGTTACCTCCCCGGCAAAGAACGGTCCTCCAGCTTTTAGCCGAGGGAAAATCGCCCAAAGAAATAGCTTCGCTCTTGAACCTCAACCCAAACACGGTCAGGATTCACAAAACCAGAGTTTTCAAGAAATTGGGAATTGATTCACTGCCCGGCCTTGTTCGCTACGCAATCCGGAACGGACTAGTCGAGTTGTAGGCAAAACACATACTTGCCTTAATAGTTGAATTACGTTACATGTCCTACAACCTGGGACGAATAAGCAGACTTCAATAGGGCGCAAGAATCTGTATTGCTTCACGCGATTCTGGCGCAAGGCAAGGCAACATGGAACTGATGGACGTGGGGCTGGCCCATTTCTCGCGTCAAGTGCTAGACGGTCTCCTGGATTCGAATATTGGTTTCGCTGTTTTCGACGATCGGTTGCGATATCGGTTTGCAAACGAAGCTCTCGCAGAGCTTCACAGAGTTCCGGCAGAAGCTCATGAGGGCGAAAGCCTTCGCAGTATCGTTGGCGATGCCGCGTCCAGAATAGAGCCCGCGCTCGACGTCGTGTTCGATACCGGAAAGGTGCTTACCTGCTTTGAACTCGTCGGCAATGTTCCCACCAGGCCAGAGTTCGTCCATTGGAGGGGCACTCACTTCCCAATCCGAGATGGGCGCGGAAAACTTAAACAGGTTGGTGTATTTGTAGTCGAGAGAGGGGCTCCAAAAGACGAGTATGGCGCAATGATGAGCACTCGGCCGTTCGAAAAGCTTTTGGTCAATGTGCGCCAGACGCCAGAGCGGCTAACAAGCTTCCCAACCCTCGGTGAATGCAGCCGCCCTGGCGCGGTTTCAGCGCGAATTATGGGTGGGCTGACAGAAGTCATTGCAAACTCCAAGGAATGTCCACATCCTCCGGCGGTAGTACTTACGTTTCGAGAACGGGAAATTCTACGTTTCCTGGCGAATGGAAATTCCAATAAACAGATTTCCGCCATTTTAAATATCAGCATAAAGACGGTGCAATTCCATCGCGCAAGCGTTTTTTCGAAGCTCAAATTGGATTCTCTGGCCGGCCTGGTGCGGTATGCCATTCGTAATCGAATCGTTGAACCGTAAACAGCGCTAGTAAATTCCATCCAGGATTGACCTACTTTTTCAAAGCTTTGACGTGCCTCTTCCTTGACACCTTCTCGCGGCTGCCAGTAGACTCAAAATGCGCATGTTTTCGTTGGGGTTGGGTGATAATGCTGTTATCGCGTGATTTCGTGGGGTATATGGCGAACGAGGTTGCGAAGCGCCTCGTCGCCAACAAGATGATCGAAGCCGGCAATCCTACTGTTTTGGCAGAACGTGTCCGCGTGAAAATGGCCGAGGAGCTTGGCATCGAAGACCGCTTGAACGAAGAAGTCCGCGAGATCCTTAGCCAGCATGCCGAAGAGATGCGCCGCACCGGGGTGTCTTACCAGGAGATGTATAAAAAGGTGAAAGGTGAGCTGGCGCGACAGCGCAAATTGATTCTGCGCTGAGCGCCCTACGCGCGACGCAACTTGCCGTCCGATGTTGTTCGCGCAATCGTATGCGATTAAGCCGGGAAAAAACCGTTCGTTTGTCCCACATCATTACTGACGTTCTCGTAGCTGGGGAGGATGTCGAGTTCATCGAGGACCGCGCCACCATTCGCCAGAATGTGGTGGAAATCTTGATTGGTCTGCTCAAGGAAGAAGAGCAAGTGGACGCGCAGGTCCGTCAGAAAATTGGTTCGCAGAAGAAAGAGATTCTCGAGGGCAGCGAGGAGTGGGAAGTCCTCTATCGTAAATATTACGGGGAGGAGATGCGACGGATGGGCATCGCGCATCAACCAGCCGCCAGCGGCACTCGATAGGATCGAATTTGGTGGTACGGAACCGCCGCCTGATTGCGGCAAGAAATTGGCGACGAAAAGCAAAAGGGCGCTCGTTAAAAACGAGCGCCCTTTTGCTTTAATCTCTGCCCTTATTGATTAGGGGTGCTCTGCCCATTCGGATCATCCTCGGGACGCCGCTTTAGCGTCGGTCGATCCGGATCTTCAGAAGGAGAGTTGTCGCCGCCCTGCGCCCCGGGCTGCTGTCCGCCGCCTTGGCCTGCTTGTGGCTGGCCGCGTTCCGTGCGCGTACGCAGCGTGGGCCTATCCCTGGTTGTCTTGTCGTCGCGCAACTTATTTCGGTTCTCGATGCCACGCAAACGCGACTTCACGGTGTCAAATTCCGAAGTGGTCACGATGTACTGCTCTCGCGCCGGCAGCACGTTGCCAATTTCTTTCTGAATGGACACCACGCGCTCCGGCGTCGGCGGATGCGTGGAAAAAAACTTTGGCACTGTTCCCGGCTGGCGCTTCTCTTCGGCCTCGACCTTTTCGAAGAATGTCACGAATGCGTTCGGGTCATACCCCGCCGCGTACATGTATTGCAACCCGAGGTAGTCGGCTTCGTATTCCGCGTCTCGCGAGAACTTCAGGAAAGACATGGGGATGGCGAAGTTCAATCCTTCATAAAGTCCGTAACCCGCCCAGCCGCCCGGACCCAATAAGATCAGGGGGATAGTCGCCATTTGTGCGATCTCGCCCTTTGTAGCGTTCTTGGTGCCGTGCCGTGCCGCCACGTGCGCAATTTCGTGCGCCATGACGCCCGCTAATTCAGCCTCTGAATCGGCGCGCAGGATCAAGCCGCTGTGCACGTAGAAAAATCCACCAGGCAGCGCAAACGCGTTCACCACATCGGAGTCGATCACTTTAATGGTGAAGGGAACCTTGGCATCCGAGTTGCGCACCAGGTTCTGGCCGACGCGGTTCACATATTCGGAAACGACCGGGTCATCGATCAGCTTCGATGAGCGCTCCACTTCCTGAGCCAGACCCTTGCCAAGCGCCATCTCGCGCTCGAGAGAATAGAAGTTGACCCCTTTGCCCACTCCGCGGTTGCCAATGGCATCTACGTCTGCTTTGGTGCCCGGTTTGACGTCGGGCTTGTCCTTTTGCGGAATAGGAGTGTCGTCTTTTTTCTTGGCGTCTTTTGATTGCGATTCCTTAGAGTCGCTCGGCGAAGTTCGCGTGGGAGCGGGCTGCTGTGCCGGGGGCGTCGGATCTTGCGTGGGCGCGCTCGGAGAAGTCTGAGGTGCAGGATTGGCTGGTGGCGGCGCCGGTTGCGAGGGCGCTTGCGCCGCAGCGATGACGGGAAAGACGAGTGCCCCGGCCAACGCCAGCCCTAAAATATTTCGGCTCCAAAAGCCGCTGCTTATAACGATACGCGACTGTGCCATGGTTTTGCCCCCACCGCTTCGCTCTGTCGAATTATACATCCAGGCGAGCCCCGCGAATACAGGTCCCTTCCTTTGATGGCTACTATCCGACCCGGGTTTCCCGTCTGCTAAACAATTGTAGCCCAGGGCAGTCCCGGCCATCAGGCGTTAATCCCGAAAGCAAAGGCTGTACCTACGTTCAGTTGACAGCCCTTAGTGTCTGCCCCCAAGATTAAGATGCAAAGGCGAGCCTGCCTAAGCTATCCGGGATATAGGTCTTTAGCACAGGCCGAGCCGGTCTGAACGCACTTCGGTGTGATCATTCAAAAATGTCTGTTTCCAAGGTACAGGTAGGCCAGGTTTGGAAGAAGGCAGGCAGCGAAGAGACTTTTCTCGTCACCCGCCTTTATAGCGAAGCATTGGCGACTTTCGCCGTTCTTCGCCCTGCCGGCAAGGAAAACGCTGCCATCCTTCGCATTAAAGTGGTTCGAAAAGGTACGGGCCAAGCCATTCCTGGTTTCTCTATGGCCCAGGATTCTGACGAATTCTAGCTCGACTCCCTAAATCGACCGCACTGGTATCTCCACCACATCGTCCACCTGCATAACTTCTTTCGTCAGGAATGGCTCTGCATATTCCACGCCGACCATTTCGCCATAGAACCGCGCAACCAGGTGAACCTCATGCACCAGACGGTCGAGCGGTATATACACTTTTGAGCGCCGCTCGCGCCCTTTCGGACGGAATTGTGACCCGTAGGCCAAAATCGCGCGCGTCCGCCGCGAAAACTCGCCCGATATGTCGACCACAAAAGAGGGCCGGACGGTGCGATCGTAGCTCGTCGAGTACAGAACTTTGAAAGGCCGGTAAGCTTCGCCCTCTAAGTCCAGCCTTTTCAATCCAGCCAGAAAACAACCCTCGTAGCCCAGCCGCGACGCCGTGTAATGATCGGGGTGCCTGCCCTCCCAATAGGGCAAGATCACGGTACGTGGCCGTAAAGCTCGGATGCGGCCCGCGATGGCCATTTTGTATTCCATGCGCATCTCAAGGCGCGCATCGGGCAGACCGAGGTTCTCGCGATGCGTCACGCCCAGAATTCGGCCAGCCGCTGCAGCCTCTTTCCGGCGTGTTTCCGCCGTTCCGCGCGTGCCCATTTCTCCGCCCGTCAAATCCAAAATTCCAACTGAATAGCCCCGCCGAGCCATTTTGATCAGAGTCCCGCCACAGGTGAGTTCCACGTCGTCGGGATGTGCGGCTATCGCCAGCAGGTCCAGTTTCATCGCGCCTCCAACGGAAGTAAAAGCGGCCCGATTGTAGCGCACGGCGCTCCCGGGCCATTCCGAAGTGTGTGGCCTGAGTTAGGTCGCGACCCTTGCGAGTCGCCGCCTTCGGTATGTGCTACATTCCTGCCTCGGCATGAACCTTCACGGGCAAGTCGCGCTGGTTACCGGCGCGGGACGTCGTATCGGCCGGGCCGTCGCTCTGCGATTGGCTGCCGAGGGCGCTCGCATCGTCGTTCACTACCGCAGTTCGCGTTCAGAGGCCGAGGCCGTTGCGGCGGAAATCGTCCGCAATGGTGGCGAAGCTGTTTGCATTCAAGCCGAACTCACCCGCGTCAACGAAATCGATAGCCTGTTCACGCAGGTCGAAGAGCGCTTCGCACGCCTCGATATTCTCGTGAATAACGCCGCGATCTTTTCGCCAACGCCCGTTGATTCTACCGAGGAAGCACAATGGGATGCGATCCTCGATACCAACCTCAAAGCGCAGTTCTTTGCAGCTCAGCACGCCGCGCCGCTACTGACGCAAAGCGGAAGCGGCCGCATCATTAATTTCGCTTCGCTTGGCGGTTTGTTGGCCTGGCCCACGTACACCGCCTATAGCATTTCGAAAGCCGGAGTGATCATGCTGACGCGCTGCCTGGCCCGCGCGCTCGCTCCGGCCGTTACCGTAAACGCCATCGCTCCCGGAACGATTTCGTTCCCGGAAGATGCGCCCGATATTGCCGAACGCGCCATTCGCACCTCTCCGCTTCGACGCACGGGGTCCGTCGACGACATCACCAACGCGGTCATCTATTTGGTTGGCGCGGAATATGTCACAGGCCAAATTCTGGTTGTCGACGGCGGTGCTTCAATCCCATCGTGAATAGGCTTCGTGCCCCGGCCTTTTCACAGGCATTAAATTTCTCTTCGCACGAGGCGTGAGATCACCTGCCGATCGGCGGCAAGAAAATCGTAGCGTGGCAATTCCGGCCGTGCCACCCGCACGATTCGTTCGAATGCAAGATTTCTCGGCATTCCTTCAAGTGCAGCGCGCAGAAACGAGATCTGTACTGGTTCGCTCATCTCCGCATACCGATGCCGAACCATCTGGACCAGTTCGCCAATCTTCGGCGACGCGCCCAATTCCTCGCGTAGTTCGCGCTCAAGCGCTTGGCGCGGCGTCTCGCTAGGCAGCATTTTTCCGCCCGGAAATTCCCACTTACCGGCGAAGATGCGGCCCGCCAGCCTTTGGCAGATCAGCACGCGCCCGTCTTGCTCGATGATCCCCGCTACCACCCGTATCATCGCGGTCACACTACCACAGCCGCGAAAGGGGGCACTTTGATATAATTGGGCAGGAATGTCCCGCCGCTGCGTTCCGGCCCATGCGCTTGCGGTTCCGCTGAGTCCGCGAGCTCATGCCTATTTTCGCGATTTCTTCCCGAATTGTTGCACGACTACGTCAAACACTAAATCCGCCGCGCAAAACCGCGAGTGCGACGCTTCTGTTCTTCGTGATTCTGACCCTGGTATTTTCTTTTTCCTCGGCAGTAAACGCCCAGACCAGCCGGGTTTCCAATCCCGCCTCCCGTCCGCGCATTGTCGAACTGCGAATCGGCGATGAGATCGAGCCCATCATGGCCGAGTACGTCGATGGGGTAATCGCTCAGGCAAACCAGCAGCACGCCAGCTTAGTCCTTATTACCATGGACACGCCCGGCGGCCTTGGCACATCCATGGAAGATATTATTCAGCACATTCTTTCTTCGTCTGTGCCCGTTGTCGTATACGTCTCTCCGGCGGGAGCACGCGGCGCGTCAGCAGGATTTTTTATTCTTCTCTCGGCTGATGTGGCGGCTATGGCGCCGGGGACGCACGCCGGAGCGGCATCGCCTCTGATCGCTATTGGAGGCGTGCCGTTAAATGTTGACGAGACGCTAAAGAAAAAGATTCTCAACGATGCTACAGCCTTCCTGCGCAGCTATGCCGGAAAGCGCGGACGAAACGTGGAGATTGCGGAAACGGCGGTCACTGATGGCAAGGCTTTCACCGAAACGGAAGCGCTGAACGATAAGCTGATCGATCTTGTTGCGAATTCGCCTGACGATCTGTTCGCCAAACTTGACGGAAAGACGATCAAGCGATTTGACGGTTCCGAAACGCGCCTTAACCTGAGTAATCCAGACGTCGTGACCATGGAGATGTCCGCGCGTCAGCGATTTCTGTCGCGCATCGTGCAGCCCGACGTCTTTTTCATTCTCCTGATAGCGGGCGTCCTCGGTCTTTACGTCGAATTCACGCATCCCGGAATGATTGCGCCGGGTGTGATTGGCGCAATCGCGCTCGTGTTAGCGCTGTTCGCCATGCACATTCTTCCGGTAAACTTTGCGGGCCTGCTTTTGATTATCGTGGCGCTGGGCTTGTTTGTTTTGGAGGCTAAGTATACAAGCCACGGTGTTCTGGCTGCCGGCGGCATTATAGCCATGCTGCTGGGTGCGTTCATGCTGATCCGCTCGCCTCTCACCGGCGCCGGCGTCAGTTTTGGCGTGGCGCTTGGGGTGACTGCCCCGGCGGCGGTGATCACGATTTTTCTGATGCGCCTGGTGCTGCGTTCCCGCACTTGGAAGCAGTCCGCCGGAGTGGATCAACTTGTAGGCGCGCCGGCAGAGGTCACGGAAACGTTTGCGCCTGTGAGCGGCCAGGCCGTACCTGCCTCATTTCAGGGCATGGTGCGCTTGCGTGGAGAGCTCTGGCGCGCCGTATCTCCGGTGGCCATCCCGGCGGGCGCACAAGTTCGGGTTGTGCGGGTGGCCGGGCTCACGGTGTACGTCACGCCTGCGGAGTCTGTAGCGCGCTGATTTGAATAGCTATAACTGGGAGCATGGGTCGCCGCTGATAGCGGCTTGAGGAAGGAGACGACGATGGACTTCAGCTTCACCGGCCCGCTCATTGTCATAGTCATCTTCTTGATTTGGTTTTGGAACTCTCTCTACGTCATCAAGGAATGGGAGCGCGGAGTGGTTTTGCGTCTGGGACGCATGCTGCCCGAAGCGAAGCCCGCGGGATTGCGCCTGGTCTTCTGGCCCATCGAGACTCTTTATCGCATCTCGTTGCGCATCGAAACTCTCGACGTGCCTTCTCAGGACATCATCACCCGCGATAACGTTTCCGTTAAAGTCAACGCGGTTTGCTACTTTCGCGTCGTGGACGCAAATTTGGCCCTTTCCCAGGTGCAGAACTATCTCTATGCCACTTCGCAGAAGGCGCAAACCACTTTGCGCAGCATCGTCGGCCAGTTTGAACTCGACGAAATCCTCGCCGAACGCGAAAAGGTTAACACCAAGCTGCAACTGATCCTTGACCAGGATACCGAGCCTTGGGGTATTAAGGTAACCAAGGTGGAAGTGAAGCAGGTCGATATTCCGGAGCAAATGCAGCGGGCCATTGCGCGCCAGGCGGAAGCCGAGCGCGAGCGGCGCGCCAAGATTATTCACGCCGCAGGCGAATACGAAGCCTCCGCTAAGCTCGCCGAGGCTGCCGGTGTACTGGAAACCCAGCCTGCCGCAATACAGCTTCGTTACCTCCAGACGCTCACCGAAATTGGCGCGGAGAAAAACACCACCATCGTTTTTCCGCTACCCATTGACATCATCAACGCCTGGGTGCAGAAGACACTGGAGCCGAAGCGCTGATGGCATCAGGCAATCGACGCAACAAGGATTGGGTACTCGGAGGACGCCAGCTTGTCGGAGTCTTTATCCTGCTCGTCGTGCTATTCGGTATGGTTTTCACCCTCGGTTACTTGTTGGGACGCAACCAATACGACGCGCTCCGCGCTGCAGCTAGCATCCTTCCCGGCAGGCCAGATAGTGTTATCGACAAACCTGTCAAATCGGTCAAGCCCGTCAAGCCCATCCGCGGTCCGGTTGGTGCGGATGACATTGAAAAGCCTGCGGCACAGCCATCGGATTGGGATTTTTATCACTCCGCGGAGCCGGCGAAGCCGGCCGTGCCTTTGGCAGAGCCGAAATCCTTAGTTCCCAGTGGCACCGAAGTCCCTGGGGCAGGGAGGTCAGCTCCACGCATTGACTCCGCTCGATCCAACATAAAATCCGTAAGTCCGCCGATTATCCCGCATGGCGCCACGGTCTTGCAGGTAGCGGCGATGGCGCGCCAGTCAGACGCAGTGTCGTTGGCCCAGGCATTACAGCAGAAGAGATTCCCCGCCTTTGTGCTGCCGCCTGGCGCTGACCGTTATTATCGGGTGCAGGTGGGACCGTACACCGAACCTCGATCGGCCGATCTCGCCCGCCAGAAGCTTGAAAGTCAAGGTTTCAAGGCCATCGCCCGGCGTTGACGTGCGCCGCTCTGCGGGGATAGCGGAGCCGATCCAACGCAGCCAGCAGAGACAAGAACATGCATCAACCCCGGTGCTCTCGCGCCGATGGCGCATATTGCTCTCGTTCGCCTCCGGAGTCCTGCTGGCGCTCGCCTTTCCGAATTTCAATCTGTCGTTCTTGGCCTGGGTCGCTGTCGCCGTCCTGATTTTTGCTTCTCTCGAGGGTGGCTTGGGCGAAGCGGCGTTGCGCGGCCTCCTCTTTGGCGTCGCGTTTTATCTTTTCTCCACTCCTTGGATTTACACGGTCATGCATCAATATGGGCCGTTGCCTCCTTGGGAAGCCGCGGGAGTAATGGCCTTGATGATCCTGGCCGCGTCGCCTTACTTCGTTGCGTTCACGCTGTTTGTGACCTGGATCGCGCGGCACGATAAGAGCCTGGCCATACTCGCCTCTCCTTTTCTCTGGGTCGCGCTCGAGCTTGCCCGAGCTCGCATGCCCGACATCGGATTTCCCTGGAACCTTCTCGGCTATGCTGCCGCGGGTAATCTTGCGTTTCTGCAGCTGACTTCGGTCACGGGAATCTATGGTCTATCGTTTGTCATCGCTGTTTATAACGCGGTTGTTGTCTGGCTGGTAGGTTGTCTGATGGCCTGGCTGCGCCGGCCGCGAGGGCAAACGAATTCGTACTTGCCTGCTGCAGCGTTGGCGGGCTTTACTGCGCTGCTTCTCGCTGTCGCGCTGATTGGCCCACGGTTCATCCCCAAGGCGCAGGCTTCGCTAGTCGCGCATCTCGTGCAAACCAATCTGCCTCAATCGATGGAGTATCCAGCCAACTGGGACGCCCTTCACGCCGGTGATATGTCCGAGCTCGACCGCATCACCATTGCAGCGGGCCAGAAAGATCACGGCCTGATCGTTTGGCCGGAGGTTCCCGCGCCGTTTTCACTCTCCCAAGGGGATTTCGCGCGTCGCGCGCAGGAAATTGCACGCAATTCACAGAGCGACTTCCTGCTCGGCGTCGTCCGTTTGGAACCCAGCGCCGGTGGCAGGCTCGCTGCCTACAACAGCGCAGCCTTGCTCGATCCACAGGGCCGCGAGCAATTTCAGTATGATAAAATTCATCTGGTCCCCTTCAGCGAATACGTGCCCTGGCGCGATTTTTTCTGGTTCGCCAAAAATCTCACAGGGTTGGCGGGTGACTTTCGGAGCGGCACCCGCTATGCGGTAGGGAATTTACCCGGCGGCCGGTTTAGCGTTTTCATCTGTTACGAGGCGGTTTTCCCGAACGAAATTCGCCGGTTTGTTGTGGATGGCGCGAACCTCTTGATCAATATCTCGAATGACGGCTGGTTCGGCCGCTCCTCCGCGCCCGCGCAGCACCTCCAGATGGCTCGCGTACGTGCTGTAGAACATCGGCGCTGGCTCCTGCGCGATACGAACAACGGTTATACGGTTTCAGTGGATCCTTACGGGCGAATCATTGCGAGTCTGCCCGTGGATGTCCGGGGAGAGCTCGACGCACCCTACGCATTTCGCAGCGATACCACTTTTTACACGCGCTGGGGCGATTGGCTTCCGGAGATTTGCAGCGTAGTGAGTCTTGCTTTGCTGATTATGGCGTTGCGTCGCCGCGCGCAAGCCGGGATACAATAGACAAAGGACAAATTATGGTCATCGAAGATCTCGAACATCGTTTTCAGGAACTCAGCGAACGCATCGCACTCGTGCGGAGCTATCTTTGACGTTCCCCGCCACCGCAGCCTCCTGACCGAACTCGAAAAACGCAGCTCCCAGCCTGATTTCTGGCAGGATCAGGAAAAAGCGCAGCAGGTCCTGCAGGAGCGCAAAAGTGCCGAAGGCCGCGTAAGCGCCGACGAGAAGCTCTCGCGCATCTCGAGCGACATCGAAACGTATTTGCACATGGCGCACGAAGAGAGCGATGTCGCGCAGCGCGAATCCGTGCTCAAGGATATCGATCGGGAGCTCGACATCGCCGACCAATACGTCGCACAACTCGAGACCGAGACTCTGCTCGCCGGTGAAAGCGATCGCCTGAACGCGATTCTCACCATAAAGTCCGGCGCGGGCGGCACGGAATCGCAGGATTGGACGGAGATGCTTTTGCGCATGTACCTGCGCTGGTGTGAGCGCAAAGGTTTTCACGCTTCAGTGATCGATTCGCAGCCGGGCGAAGGCGCCGGGCTCAAGTCCGTGACCGTGCGCGTCGAGGGCGAAAATGCATACGGTTTGCTCTCCACGGAAACCGGTGTGCACCGGCTCATCCGTATTTCACCATTTGACCAGGCGGCCCGCCGTCACACGTCTTTCGCGTCTGTCTTTGTAATCCCCGAAATCGACGACCGCATCGAAATCGACATCCGCCCGGAGGACCTCAGAATTGACACCTTCCGTGCCGGCGGCCACGGAGGACAGAACGTCAACAAAGTCGAGACTGCCGTACGTTTTACACACTTGCCGTCCGGTATCGTGGTGCAATGTCAGGCGGAGCGAAGCCAGCATAAGAACCGCGAGCTTGCCATGAAGCTTCTGCGCTCGCGACTGTATGAGGCGGAGATTGAGAAGCGGCAACAGGCCACTCGGAAGCTCGACGAATCCAAGTTGGAAATCAGCTTCGGCAGCCAGATTCGGACCTACACCTTGCAGCCTTACCGGCTGGTCAAGGACCACCGGACCAAGTTCGAAATGGGGGATGTCGATCGCGTCCTCGATGGCGATCTCGATCCCTTCATCCGCACCTTTCTCCTCGCCCGCGCGGGTCGAGTTGTCGCCGTCAAGGCAGGTGCCTCGAATGGGGATGAGGAAGACCGGGAATAAAGGGCTTCCCGCCGCCTGCTAATGTGACCGCCGCAGCCGAGGTAGCTTTGTCGTCCCGCGTTGACTGTCTCAAGCCCCCTGTGTTAGCGTCGCATCTGCACGATTTTCGTCCTCGCTCATCTAAGTTTTGTCAGGTACTTAGTTCCTGAAGGAGTAATGGCTTGAGCCAGAAGAAGCGGAGTTTTCTGTTCACTTCAGAGTCCGTGACCGAAGGTCACCCCGATAAGATTGCCGATCAGATTTCAGACGCCGTCCTGGATGCAGTTCTTTCCCAGGACGCCATGGGCCGGGTCGCCTGCGAAACGCTGGTGACCACAGGTTTGGCCATGGTTGCGGGGGAAATCACCACCTCCGCGGTGCTCGATTACAGCGAGATTGTCCGCCAGGTGATTCGCGACGTCGGCTACACGCGCGCGAAGTATGGGTTCGATGCGGACACCTGCGCCGTCATCTCGTCAGTGAAACGCCAGTCTCCCGATATCGCCATGGGCGTCGACACTGGCGGGGCCGGCGACCAGGGCTTGATGTTCGGTTATGCGTGCGATGAAACTGACGAATTGATGCCGTTGCCCATCGTGCTCGCGCATAAGCTGGTGCGGCGCTTGGCCGAAGTTCGCAAGGCCGGACATCTCCCATTCCTGCGCCCGGACGGCAAATCGCAGGTTACGGTCGAATATGTCAACGGTCAGCCCGCCCGGGTCGATTGCGTTGTGATCTCGACGCAGCACAGCGACTCCGTCTCCAATCGCGAAATCCACGACGGTATCCTGAAAGAAGTCATTCAGCACGTCGTACCTCCGGCGTTGCTCGATTCGCGCACCAAGTTTCACATCAATCCCACTGGCCGCTTCGTCGTTGGCGGGCCCATGGGTGATGCCGGACTCACCGGCAGAAAAATCATCGTAGATACTTACGGCGGCTACAGCCGTCATGGCGGCGGCGCGCTTTCAGGTAAGGATCCGACCAAAGTGGACCGCTCTGCCTGCTACATGGCTCGCTATGTGGCCAAGAATCTCGTAGCGGCTGGGTTGGCTCACCGCGCCGAGGTTCAGCTTGCCTATGCCATCGGTGTAGCCGAGCCGGTGTCGGTGATGGTCGATACTTTCGAAACGGGCACGATCCCAGACGAGCAGATGACTGACTTGGTTCGCTCTGTCTTTTCGCTTACGCCTCGGGGCATCATCGAGAGCCTGGACTTGAGACGCCCAATCTATCGCCCCACGGCTGCTTACGGGCATTTTGGCCGCAGCGAACCAACGTTTACCTGGGAGCGTTCGGATAAAGCCGAAGCGCTTCGCAAAGCAACTGCAGGCCGCAACGCGGAAGTCGGCGCCCGCAGCTGACGATCCGACCAGGATCGTCAGCCCGTCTTCCGGCGAAAGTCACCAACAGGATGAGATTTCGCCGGTTAACTAAGTCGAACCGGAGAGGCGGGGTCCCCAGCGCGTGCCGATTTTGTACGTGCTGGGGTGCAAGCGCGGGATCTCTCCGGTCGTTTTTCACAACAACAGTTTGACATTCACTTTTTGGGGGAAAACGTGGCAACCATGCATTCGCTCACGGGCGACGTCAAAGACCTGGCTTTGGCCGAGAGCGGGAAACGCAAGATCGAATGGGCCAATCAGCAGATGCCCGTTCTGCAGTTGATTCGCAAGCGATTCATTAAGGAGCAGCCGCTCAAGGGCCTGAGGCTTTCTGCTTGCCTGCACGTCACCAGTGAGACTGCCAATCTCGCCATTACGCTTCGCGATGGCGGCGCCGAAGTCGCGCTCTGCGCTTCGAATCCTCTCTCCACTCAGGATGAGGTAGCGGCTTGCCTGGTGAAGGACTACAGCATCCCCACATTCGCCATCAAGGGCGAGGACAACGCTACCTATTACTCACATCTTGGCGCCACACTCGAGCATAAGCCGCAAATCACCATGGACGATGGCGCCGACCTCGTTACCATGCTGATCACCAAGCGCCTCGATCTGGTGCCCAACGTTATTGGCGGTACCGAAGAGACCACCACGGGCGTTATTCGCCTGCGCGCCATGGCCAAGGATGGCACGCTCAAAT
This sequence comes from uncultured Acidobacteriota bacterium, assembly GCA_963803735.1. Lineage (GTDB taxonomy): Bacteria > Acidobacteriota > Terriglobia > Acidiferrales > UBA7541 > Palsa-189. The sequence goes on from CAWDNV010000001.1 coordinate 406,838, forward strand.
ATCCCGTCATCGCCGTGAACGACGCGCTCACCAAGCACCTCTTCGATAATCGCTATGGTACCGGCCAATCCACCATCGATGGAATCCTGCGTGCCACCAATCTGCTCATCGCCGGTTTGAAATTTGTGGTCGCAGGTTATGGTTGGTGCGGCCGCGGGATCGCTATGCGTGCGAAGGGCCTCGGCGCAGACGTGATTGTTACGGAAATCAATCCCGTACGCGCTCTTGAAGCCGTCATGGACGGATTCCGCGTGATGCCCATGCCGGACGCGGCCAAAATCGGCGACATCTTCGTCACCGTCACGGGAAATAAATCCGTTATCGCCGCGGAGCATTTCGAAAAGATGAAAGACGGCGCCGTGCTTTGCAATTCCGGCCACTTCAATGTGGAGATTGATATCCCCGCGCTGGAACGGCTCGCCACCGCTAAAAAGCCCGCGCGCCCGTTCGTCGAGGAATTCGCCATGAAAGATGGCCGTCGGATCTATTTGCTCGGCGAAGGCCGCCTCATCAATCTCACCTCCGCCGAAGGCCATCCTGCCGGAGTGATGGATATGAGCTTCGCGAATCAAGCGCTTTCCGCCGAATATCTGGTCAAGCATGGCTCTGAACTGAAGCGGCAGGTCTATCCCGTGCCTGACCCAATCGATCGCCAGATTGCCAAGCTCAAGCTCGAATCCATGGGAATCCACGTTGATAAGCTCTCTCCGGAGCAGGAGCACTACTTGGCTTCCTGGTCCGAGGGCACCACCTAAGACGGCGCCTGTGCCGCGCTCTGCAAATTCAAAAAAGGTCGTTCCTCCTGAAATTGTCTCCGCCGTCGTCGGAGATATGCAGGCCTGGACCGCGCTTGCGCTCGACACCGCGAAAACTCGCGGCGCCTCTTTTGCCGATGCGCGTGTTGTGGATATGCGCCTGCGCGACCTCAGCACCAAAAATGGTGAGGTTGGCACGTTGGCCGAAAGCGAGTCGCTGGGACTTGGTATACGCGCCCTAGCCAATGGCTGCTGGGGTTTTGCATCGACCGACGTGCTTACGCGCGAAGGCGTACAGGCCTGCGCCGCTCAGGCAGTAGCCATCGCGCACGCCTCCGCCATGGCTAAGCGCGCTGATGCCGAGATGGTCCCGGAAAAAGCCTACGTGGACACTTGGCAGAACCCGTACGTCAAGGACCCGTTCAAAATTCCACTCGAGCGCCAGTTGGATTTACTTTTCGCCGCCGACTACGCCATGCGCCGCGTGAAGGGCCTCACGCTCGCGGAAACGTCCATGCAATTCCGCCGCCAGGAACAGTGGTACGCCTCCACTCTCGGCTCCCAGATTCATCAGCTCAAAGTGCAGTCCGGCGCTGGCATCGTCGCCACCAGTTTCGTGAACGACGAAATTCAGAAGCGCTCTTACCCGAATAGCTTCGGCGGCCAGCATCAGCTTGCCGGCTACGAACTCGTCGAGGCGCTCGACTTGCCCGGCAACGCGCAACGTGTCGCCGAAGAAGCTCTCGCACTGCATAAAGCTGCGCAATGCCCGCAAGGCGAGCGCACCATCATTCTCGAAAGCTCGCAGCTAGGCCTGCAAATTCACGAATCCATCGGCCACCCTATCGAGCTCGACCGCGTCCTCGGTATGGAAGCGAACTTTGCCGGCATGAGTTTTCTTACGCTCGAGAAATTAAATAAGCTGCGCTACGCTTCGGAAATCGTGAACGTAGTCGCCGATGCGCGCCTGGAGCACGGCCCGGGTTTGGGCACCTTCGGCTATGATGACGAAGGCGTTCCCGGTAAGCGCATAGACATAATCAAGAGCGGCCTTTTCACAGGCTATCTTTCGAATCGCGAGACGGCAGGGACTATCGGCTTAAAAGAATCCGGCGGCACGATGCGTGCCGAAAATTGGAATCGGCTGCCGATCATCCGCATGACCAATATCAGCCTGCTGCCCGGCACGTGGCGTTACGAAGACCTGCTCGCCGATACCGACGACGCCATCCTCATGGAAACTAATCGCTCCTGGTCCATCGACGACCGGCGCTACCATTTCCAGTTCTCCACGGAGATCGGCTGGGAGATCAAGCACGGCAAAAAAACGCGCATGCTCAAAAATCCCAGCTACAGCGGCATCACCACGGAATTCTGGAATAGCTGCGATGCCATCTGCTCGCGCGATTATTGGACCTTGTGGGGCACGCCCAACTGCGGCAAGGGCCAGCCGCAGCAGACCATGGGTACAGGCCACGGTGCCGCCCCTTCCCGCTTTCGCAAGATTCGCGTCGGCATGGCTTTCGCCAAATGAAAACTAGCTCGGGCAAGTTTGGTCATTCTGAGTCTGCGTTGGACGGACGAAGAATCCCTCTGTGAACCAGCCGTGAACACACGAACAAAAAAGGCCCGTGCCTCGCAGCCCGTCCGACGACGCGCCTCCGGCCCCGCCGTCGCGGAAGCTCATCTTCCCTCAGAGGCGGAGTTGCATCACCTTGCCGAGCGCGTTCTCCGGCTCTCCGATGCCGACGAGACCGAAGTGCACATCGATTTCGTTGCCGACGCGCTCACGCGCTTCGCCAACAACACCATTCACCAGAATGTCGCCGAGCAGACTCTGAGCGTTTCCGTCCGCACCGTCTTTGACGGCCGCACCGCCCGCGCAAGTACCAACAAAACAGACGACGAATCGCTTCGCCGGGCGGTGGCTGCCTCAGCCACGCTGGCGCGCAGCCAGCCGAAAAATCCCGATCTGCTGCCGATGCCTGGGCCCCAAACTTACCCGAAGGTGAATCGCTATTTTCCTGCGACCGCTGCCACTACTCCGAAAGACCGCGCCGCCGCGGTTGCCCGCGTCACCGAACTCGCGGAACAAAATAAGCAGACCGCCGCTGGCATTTTCTCCACCGGCGCGGCGGTCATGGCAATGGCCAATTCCAAAGGGCTTTTCGCCAGCTATCGCCAGAGCCGCGCGGAATTTTCCATCACGATCATGGAGCAGGATTCCTCCGGCTGGGCCAAGGCCAGCGCGCCGGATCGCGGCCAGATCGACACCGAACAGCTCGCCCAGCGCGCCAGTGAAAAGGCTGCCGCCTCTCGCCGTCCCAAAGAAGTCGAGCCCGGCCGCTGGACCGTGATTCTCGAACCTGCTGCGGTACTCGATCTCGTGGGTTTTCTCTTCTACGATTTCGCCGGAACTGCCGTGCTCGATCAGCGCTCCTGCTTCACCAATCGCATTGGCAAACAGGTGATGGGCGAAAATGTCTCCATCCACGACGACGTTACGCACAAGCTGCAGTCCGGGCCGCCATTCGATGGCGAAGGGATGCCCCGGCAGACAGTTTTACTCGTCGAGCGCGGCGTGCCGCGCCATCTCGTCTATGCGCGCTCCACGGCCAAAAAGATGAAAACCAGGCCCACCGGTCACGGCCTGCCTCTCCCGAATCAGGATGGTGAAGCGCCCTTCAATCTGGTCTTCGGCGGCGGCAATACTTCGCTTGAGACAATGGTCGCCACGACCGATCGCGGAATTCTGTTGACCCGCCTCTGGTACATCCGCGAAGTCGATCCCTACGAAAAAATTCTCACCGGCATGACTCGCGACGGCACTTTCCTCGTCGAGAACGGGAAAATCTCGAGCGGCATCCGTAATTTCCGCTTCAATCAGAATATTTTGGAAATGCTATCGAATGTGGGGCAGATGAGCACCGCAGTGCGAGCGGCTGGGGAAGAGTCCTTTGACATGGTCGTTCCCGCCATGAAGGTCCGCGACTTCCATTTCACCGAAGTCACCAAATTCTAATTCTGGTCCAGCGCTACGGACAGATCGTCATTTCGAGCCCACCTTCAAGCGCGGCTTTTGCGCGCGATGACGTCTTCGGCGGGCGAGGAATTCACCTGTTCTGAAAGGCGTGTGACTCAACGCGTCGAGAGCCTCTTGAGTGTTGGGGGGCTGTTACTCTTCCAGTTTCGTTGCATCTGAATCCTATGCTAAAAGGGAACCGCTAACGGGAGGGCAGCAAGATGGCTGAATCGCAGCAGGCAGTACACGAGCACAAGAAAGTCTCCGCAGAGTGCCTGGACCAATTATTTCTTAAGGCGCGCACCCATTGGGTCTGGCGCCCCGAACCCGTGCCCCTCGAGCTGCTGAAAGAACTCTACAACGTGGCCCGTTTCGGGCCCACCAGCGCGAATTCCTCGCCTGCGCGGTTCGTTTTCCTCACTACGCCCCAAGCCAAGGAGCGGCTCCGTCCGGCGCTTTCTCCCACCAACGTAGAGAAAACGATGACCGCGCCGGTCACCGTAATTGTCGCCTGGGATACGGAGTTTCACGAAAAACTGCCCCAGCTTTTTCCCGCCCGCGACATGCGTTCTATTTTCGCTGGCAATGCCGCGTTGATTCACGAGACCGCCTTCCGTAATGGCACGCTCCAGGGCGCCTACTTAATGATCGCCGCTCGCGCTTTGGGCCTCGATTGCGGACCCATGTCCGGATTCGACCAGCAGAAAGTTAACGCGGAATTTTTCCCTGACGGCAAATGGAAGGCCAATTTTCTTTGCAATATCGGCTACGGCGATCCCAGCAAGCTCTTCCCGCGCAACCCGCGCCTCAGCTTTGACGAAGCCTGCCGCGTGCTTTAACTGACGCTTTGGGCCTTCGCGCCGCCTCAAATTCGGAAGGGAATCAGTGCGCCCAACCGGCTTTCACGCAGGAAGATTCCTGTCCACGCCAGCACGCCGAAAATGATAGGGAAGAGCGTATTAAACATCACGCTGCCGATGCGCAGGTTCGCCGCAACCGCGCCGCCAAGATATCCGGTGAGCAGGATCGCCCCGAGAACCGCGGTCTGTGGAATTATGTAGAACACCGTGCAGACGACCAGGATGATCCCAATCGTGAAAATCGTGTTCGCCGGATACCCAAGCTGGGCGGACGCTTCCATCACGGCACGCACCTTCATCACCTTTGTGATGCTGTCGAAGAGAAGGAACAGCACGACCAGAGCACTGATGATCCGTCCTGTCCAGAGTCTTCCCTTTGAAACAGGACCCGCCTGAGTGCGTGATTGCATAATCCGTTCCTCCCTTGTAGCTCAGGGTGCTCCGGCGCCCTTTGCCGGAGACCCTGAGGCTTTGGCTCTGAGTGTGCTGTGCCTTTTTTTTCGTCCGAAATTATCAACGGCGCCGCGAACCGTCACGCTCGCGCCAAATATTCCCCAAGCCGGTCCAGCGTCTGTCTCCAGCCTTCCGGAGCACCGCGCGTCGCGTCGGATTCAAACGAATAGGTCTGTTGCACAGTAAGTTTCGTTTTGCCCGCATGATCGGCAAACGTCACCGTTGTCCACACTTGATGCCCCGGCTCATCGTGGATTACTCCCTGAAACACGATGCGCTCAGGCTCAACGATCTCGAGATATGCGCCCTCAAACGGATAATCCTTTCCGTCTGGCCCGCGCATCACAAAGCGAAACTTTCCTCCAACCCGAAATTCCATCTCGCAAATTGGCAGCGTGAATCCGCGTGGCCCCCACCAGTGCGCGATCTGCTCCGGTTTGGTCCACGCTTGAAAGACAAGCTCGCGCGGAGCGTCGAACACTCGTTCAATTGTTAGCTCGCGTTTCTTGGACCACGTCGCTCCGGCAGCGCCTGCCTCGCGCACAGTCGGTTCGTTCTGCGCGCCTGTTACCCTCGGCAGATATTCGCCGAGCACGTCGAACGCACTCGTCCAGCCCAGTCTGTGGCCGTCGCGCGATTCGGCAGATTTGAAGCCACTTTGACGCAGCGTCACTTCGGTTTTGCCTCCGTGTTCGATAAACATCACGGTCACCAATGTCTCCTGGCTCGGCTTCCCTGAGGCATCAAGCCATGCGTGTGTGAAAACCAATCGCTCCGGCCGGACGATCTCGCGATACGAGCCTTCCAGGCGGTGCTCTGCACCGTCGGGTGAGCGCATACAAATCCGGAAGCCTCCGCCCGGTCGGATGTCCGATTTCTCCGTTGTTACGGTGAAACCACGTGGCGCTCCCTGCCAATGCTGCAGGTGCTCGGTCTTCGTCCAGGCGTCGAAAACGAGTCCACGCGGCGCGTCAAAGACGCGCGTGATGACCAGATCCGTTTCCTCCGTTGAGCCCTTACTTATCTTTGCGTCGCTTGCCGCCATTTCTTTTCTCCTTCTTTTGCGATTTCTGTACGTCGCGCAAGTAGTCGTCCAAACGATCGAAACTCTCTGTCCAAAATCTCCGGTAGTGCTCCACCCAATCGGCAACGTCTCGCAGCGGACCCGCCGAAATCCGGCAGGGACGCCACTGCGCGTCGCGTCCCCGCGCAATCAGCCCCGCTTTCTCCAGCACCTTCAGGTGCTTGGAGACGGCAGGCAGGCTCATCTCGAAGGGTTCCGCAAGTTCCGTCACCGAAACTTCGCCGGAAGCCAGCCGCGCGAGAATCGCGCGCCGGGTAGGGTCGGCAAGGGCTGCGAAAGTGGCGTTCAGTTGATCGGCTGTTGCGAATGTTTCCGCCATAGTATTTAACCTGCAGGTTAAATACATCGGCATCAGCCCTCTGTCAAGCTGTTTCTGTGCGATTCTTAAACCTCATCTCTGCTGAAAGGACATCTAGGATTGGTCGCTCATTTATGAACTCCGAAACTGCTCGCATCGCCGATCAATTGCGCCGCGCTTTCAGAGGCGAAGCCTGGCACGGACCTTCTTTGCTCGATCTGCTTGCCGAAATCACGCCTGAGCAGGCGCGTGCTCGCCCATTGCGTTCAGCACACAGCATTTGGGAACTGGTGCTGCATATCGACGTTTACATAGAGGGCCGTTTTCAACGCGACTCAAGGAAAACCCATGCCGAAGATCTACGGCACCGAAAAAGACTGGCCCGCACTGAAAGACGATTCGGCCGTCGCATGGTTTGACGTGCAGGATAAGTTGTTCGAAGATGCCGAAAAGCTGGCCCACGCTATCGAGGGATTTGACGAAGCAAAACTGACGGAGACGGTTCCCGGACGCCCTTACGACTTTTATCGTCTCTTTCATGGCATTGTGCAGCACAGCCTTTATCACGGCGGCCAGATCGCCATTCTCAAGAAAGCAGTCACAGATAGTTAGCGGCGATTGGTCCCGCTGTTAAAAACGGCGCGCTTAGTGCCGCTTTCCAATCCTCTCGCCGAGCGAGACAATATCAGTATCGGCAGGAGGTCCTTCGAACGATGGACCGGCGCAGATTTTTCTCCATGGCTGCGGGCGCGGGAGTTGGCGTGCTGCTGCCCCTCACCGTCTACCGTTACATGATGAGGGGCATGCACACCGGCTATGTCAATGTGCGCGCTTATCTGAACGACGGGCCCGAAGCCGCGCTCCGTGCCATCACTCCCAGCGACGATTTCTATCTGATGTCCTCGCATGGTGAACCCGCGGTCGATCCCGGGAAATGGTCACTCACCATCGACGGCCTCGTCGATCATCCTTTGCGCTTCAGCTACGACGAGATTCGCCGCGAGCCGCCTTATGAGACGCCCCTCACGCTGGAGTGCATTTCCAATTCCGTCGGCGGAGGCTTGATCGGCAATGCCGTATGGCGCGGCACGCGCTTGTGTTCTCTGCTCGAACGCGCCGGCATCAAGCCGCAAGCGAAATATGCGGCTCTCTACGCCGCCGAAGGCTATAGCACCGGCCACACTCTGGAGCGCATCTTGCACCCGGAGAATTTCCTCGCCTGGGAGATGAATGGCGAACCTCTGTCGCGCCGCCACGGTTTTCCTCTGCGCGTGATTCTGCCTGGGAAATACGGAATGAAAATGCCCAAATGGCTGACGCGCATCGAATTCGTCGATCACGAATATTCTGGGATTCTGGGAATGGCAGGGCTGGTCGAATTCCTCAGAGCGTCAATTGCAAGCCGCCATTGACGATCCCCGCGACCGAGCGCGCGTCTCGGGAACCAATTTCGTCATTAGCGGCTGGGCCGTGGCGAACCAGGCAGGCGTGAAAAAAGTCGAAATTTCCACCGACGACGGCGACTCCTGGAACGAGGCTCCGATCTTCAGCAATCCCTTGCCTTCCCAGGTGTGGGCATTCTGGAAGTATGTGTGGATCAACCCGCCGAAGGGAGCACACACGATCACGGTTCGTGCCACCGACGGCAATGGCAAACTCCAGACTTCGTCATCCTCCGGCGAATGGCCTGACGGCGCCACCGGCTATCACGAAATCGCCGTCGAAGTGACCTAAGCGTTTCCCAATTTCTCGCCATTGTTCTGAACGTGTCATTCCGAGCGGAGCCACTTCCGGCTCATACGTTTCGGCGCTGAGGGCGGAGCGAGGAATCTGCTTTTCTGAAGGGGTAAAAGGATCCTGTCTCTATTGTCGATTTACTGCGGCGAAAGAAACTGCAGGCTCGCGATTGTCTTCGCAATCACGTTTTCCTGAATCTGAATCAAGTCGGAATCCGCGGAAGTCATTCCCAAAATCGTGAACACGTCGTTTCCGCGCTGCAGCATCGTGAACGTGACGGACCAGTCATGCCCATCGAGGCTGCCGTAGAAACGCTGCTGGACGGCGGGCACTCCCGCGACAGTAATTTGCTTTTTGCCAATGTGGCGGTAGTTCTCATACACGTCGCGCAGCGTGCGCTCCCGTTTTGCCGCCATCGCCTCCAGGGAATCGCTCAAAGGGTCGCGCCCGACTACGAGCAACGTGTTTTGGTCCTCGGTGCCCAGCGCGCCTATAGCATTGGGCAGTTGATCCTGCGGGTTCTTGATCACCTGCCAGGTTGGCGGCTTGTACATCTGGAAGCCGTAGGTTTGATTTACGTAGACGTTGCCCCGCACTGCCTCTTGCATGGGTTGAGGCCGCGGATCGGCGGCTTCGCCCGAAGGCAGTAGCCCCGAAAGATTTGGCAGTAGCAGGGAAGCGGAGTTTCCCGCAATCGCGGGCGGCGCAACGTTTGTGCTCGCCGAGGCGGGCTTGCTCGGAGCGGTCACATACTTTGGGATCGGTCGCGGCATCGGCGATACGGCCGGTTTGCCGTTCAAAGTCGCAGTAGTAAGGGCCGAAGGCTTCAAAGCGGGTGCTTGCTGCACGGAATCCGGCCCGGTTTTCTTCTCTGCGGGAACGATTTCGGCGATGCTCTCCTTGCGCACGTACGCAAAGCCGTAGGTTGTTTGCACTTTGAACGCGCCGTCTTCGAAACCAACGATGGTGCCGATGATTTTCGAACCGTCTTTCAGGTGAAATTCGTCGCCGTGAGCTGCGCCCGTGCCCAACAGGAGCGCGATAACAACCGCGAAACCTGTCAGGAACAAGCGCCTATGATTTGGCCCCCGCATAAACCTAGTATTTCAAAGGGCTTCCGCGTAAACAACCGTGCTGCGGCCATCGATGCCCCAAACGGCACGCCCCCCGCTTCAAGGCAAATTGCGCAGGGAAATCGCAGGCTTTTGTCTGGCTTCGGAGGGGCTTACAGGCATGAACGAATTCGGGAGGAACCTCGATGGTCCCTCCCGATTCATGAACTTAGTTTTTGCTTTGGACGGATGCTCGTGTCGGGCGTACTTGCAGTTGATCGTCTACCGAGAAAACGTTCGGTACCGACTTTGCGCGTATCTCCGCGACATTTTTGTCCATTTCACTGTCGACCGTGCCAACCAGCGTCACGTGTCCGCCTTTCACAATGATGTGAATCGACGGCAGGACTCCCATGGCGTAACGTTGCAGTTCCGGCGCGCCGTAGATAGCCCGGTACTCAGCGCGACGGATTTCATCATCGAATGGGCTGAGCGGCAATACTTCAATATTGTTGTTTACTTTGGTCACGCCTTCGATTCCTTTGACCGCAGTTTCCGCGTCATCCTTGGTCACCGGCTGCCACACCTGGCCCGATAGCGTGACTTCAGAGCCCTTCACGCTGTATTGCAGGTTGTCGAAGACGCTGAGCCATGGCACCTGAACCAATTGGTGGCCGACTTCGCGCGACAGCCATTGTTCGTAGTTTTGGCTGCCACGTTCTGGGGGCGCCGCTCCCTGCGCGCTTCTACCCGCAGCGAACGTACCCACCGAGGCGATAACGCTCAAGACAGTAACTATCAGAATGGACTGGATCGAGAGGGGCCGATTTGTCGTAGTCATTTCATCCTCCCATCGTTTATCGTTCCCTGTCGGTTGGATGTCATTCACTTAGACGGCGATGCATCGACCTACGCGAGCGGCACGCGAAAACGTTAGAGTTCTGTTAGGATGTGCGCCCGGCAGGAACCGCATCAACCGCTAAATCTTTAGGACGTAAGGAGCCAGGCTTCATACGTGTGGGTGATCGCGCATCGGGGCGCTTCGGGAATTGCGCCGGAAAATACGCTGGCCGCCTTTCGCAAAGCGGTCGAATTGGGCGCCGGCTTTATCGAAACTGACCTGCAACTCTCACGGGATGCGCACCTTGTAGCTTTGCATGATGACACGCTGGAGCGCACCACAAACGGCAGCGGCCCGGTTTCCTCCAAGACGCTCGAAGAATTGCGCAAGCTCGATGCTGGTAGTTGGTTCGGGGCTTCCGGCCACGCAGAGAACGCTGGTTTTGCTGGCGAACGCATCCCCGCGGTCGAGGAGATATTGGCATTCGGCCGCGAGCACGAAATCGGTCTGTTTCTGGAAGTTAAGCCCACCGGGCCGAGTGGTGCGGAACACGCCATCGTCGGCGCCTTGCATGCCTGCGGCGAAGTCCCTCGCAGCGTGGTTCTTTCTTTTTCGCCGAGCGTTCTCAAGCGTGTACGGCAGCTCGAGCCTTTGGCGGTGACCGGCTTTCTTTTCAGTGACCGCTTGCCGGCAGCCGTCGCTACCGCCGTCGATTCCGGAGCCCGTCAGCTCCTACCGCGAACCGACCGGGTAACGCGGGAATTGGTCACCGAAGCCCACGCCCACGATCTCAGGGTCGTCGCCTGGACAGCCAATACGGCCGACGAGATGCAGAAACTGATTTCCGCCGGAGTCGACGGCATTATCACGAATTACCCGGACCGGCTGGTCGAACTCCTCCGCGAAACGCCCAAAGCGAAGCCGTAATGTAGCCCAGGGTGCCCTCGCGCCGTTGCGAGAGGCCTCGGCGCCCATTCCCTAAAACCCCTTCATCGCCGCAAACAGTTGAGCAAATTCCGCCACGCCGATCTCCTCCGCCCGGGCGTTCGCTGCGATCCCGCACTCCCGCAACAGCGCCGCAGCTTCATCTTGCGGCATAAATGAACGTAGGTTGTTGCGCAACGTTTTTCGCTTCTGTGCGAAGCAAACCTTCAGGAACTTCAGAAATCCGGCTTCATCGCTGATCCCCAGCTTTGTGCGCTCGCCCGGCAGGCGCAAAGCCACCAACGCTGACGAAACTTTAGGCGGCGGTTGAAAGGCGCCCGGCGGAATGCGCAGTAATATCTCCGGACGCGAGTAGAACTGGGTGAAAGCCGAAAAATAACCAAAATCGCGACTGCCCGGATGCGCCGTCATGCGCTCCGCGACCTCGAGTTGCACGACCAGGAATGCCGCCTCGAGCCGATCGGCTAGTGCCAGCAACCGATGCACGATCGGCGATGTAATGTAATAGGGCAGATTGCCATAGGCGCGGAAGCGCTCGCCCTTGGTAAGCTCCGCCAGATCCAGCGCCAGCACGTCGCCCGCTGTGACGGTGACGTTCGGAAGCCTAGCCGTTTGCTCCTGCAAACGAGGCAGCAGCCTCGGGTCGAGCTCAATGGCGATCAGCCGCCCGATCTGCGCGGCTAAGAGGGAGGTCATCTCCCCGTGGCCCGCCCCAATTTCCACCCACAGATCCTCTCGCCGCGAAGCGGCCTCTGGCTCGGCAACCTTATTCCGCGCTGCGGCCGAATTGGCGCCCAGCACGAGCCGGGCGATCCGCTCGCGCCACGCCGCGCTGGCAAGAAAGTGCTGACCAAGACGTTGGGGTGCCACGGCGCGCCAGTGTAGCAATTCCCCTAGTCCCGCGCGCGCAGCGCAATGAGGGTTGAGCGGCGGAACCGGGTCGAAATTTTAGTCGTGTCACGAGACGCCGCTAGCGCTACGATTTCAAGAGGAGGCCAAATCGGAAATTCCGATTTGAAAACTGGAACATGAACGACTTTTTTACTGAGTCGCCGAACCCCACAACACCAGAGGATCGGCCTGCGCCTCCCAAGGCTCCCGGCAAGGCTGGGGTGGTCCTCGGAGCGATCGCCGTCGTCCTTATCCTCGTTCTTGGTGGCGGGCTTGTATTGATCCTTAGTCGACTGAATCGGCAAATGTCCCAAATCAGCCAGCAGACGGCGCAGCTCAATACTCGCATTGGGGCCGTGGAGCAGCAGTCACAGACCTCCGCTCAACAGGCTTCGCAAGCCGCGGCCAACGCTCAGGCCGCCGCCCAGCAGCGCGACGAAGCGAAGCAGTTGGAGGCAGACTCAACAGCTCAGGCACAGTCCGCCCTCCAGGCCGCGGCTACCGCGGAGCAGCAGGCTAGTCAGGCTGAGCAGAAAGCCGAGGAATATCGCAAGCAACGCGAAGACGAGCTCCAGCAGTTGCAACAGGTGCTGGGACAAATTGCCGAGACCCACCGCACCGCATTGGGCTTGGTGATGACGCTCGGCGAGAAATCGATCCGGTTCGACTTTAACAAGGCCGATATCGATCCCCAATACCACGACATCTTGAACCGCATTGCCGGCGTACTGATGACGCTCCAGGGTTATTCGATTTACGTCTACGGCTACACCGACGACATTGGCACACAGGATTACAACCTGAAGCTCTCCGGTCGGCGTGCCCAGGCGGTCCGCGACTCCCTCGTTCAGGCAGGCATCAATCCGGGCCTTATCACCACGAAAGGCTTTGGCATGTCCGACCCGCGCGTTAAGGGCGATACCGCGCAAGCGCGGGCAGCCAATCGGCGTGTGGAGATCGGCATTGTCGATTCACGGCTGCTCTTCGATAGCGAAACTCAACGTAAGAAATAAGCCCTGCCTTTGAGGCTGCTCGCACGAGGCATCGTCTTGACGTCACGGCGCTCAATTCAGTACCGTCAAAGTTTGGTTTAAGAGACACATGCGAATCCTATTTGTCGCTTCCGAAGGTTTGCCGTTCTCAAAAACTGGCGGCTTGGCCGACGTTGTCGAGGCGCTTCCCAAAGCTTTGGTGTCGCAGGGACATGACGTGGCTGTGGTTTTGCCCCGTTACCGTACGACCCAAATCAAGAATGTCGTTATCAAGAGCCTCACGGTGCCCATGGGCACTTCGTTGCGTTTTCCTGCCATTGCCGACGGAGGAAGACTTGCCGGCGTGCAGTATTTCTTCGTGGACGATCCTCAATATTTCGATCGCGATCAGCTTTATGGCGTAGCCGGCCGGGATTATCCAGACAGTGCCGAACGGTTTGCGGAGTTCGCGCGCGCGTCAATCGAACTTGCCAAGCAGCTCTGGCTGCCCGATGTGATCCACTGTCACGATTGGCAAAGCGCCCTTGTTCCTGTGCTGCTGCGAACAGCTTACGCGGCGGATCCCCAGCTTTCGGCGATACCCGTCGTTTTTACCATTCACAATATGGGCTATCACGGTTTATTCCCCCGCGATGTCCTCACGCGCATCGGCTTGCCCGATTCACTATTTCGCATGGACTCCTTGGAATTCTTTGGCCATGTGAACTATCTGAAGGGGGGTCTGATTTTTAGCGATTATTTGACTACCGTAAGCCGCAAATATGCGCAGGAGATTCAGACCACCGAATACGGGCACGGCTTGGATGGCGTGGTGCGCACGCGCGCCGACCATCTGGTCGGCATATTGAATGGCGTCGACTATTCGGTCTGGAATCCCGAGGTGGATAACTTGATCGCGGCGCACTATTCCGCCAAGGACTTGAGCGGAAAACAGGTTTGCAAACGCGATCTGCTCGCCCAATTCCAATTGCCCGAAGGGAACCTTGAGCGTCCGCTGATCGGCATCGTTTCGCGTTTTGCGGATCAAAAGGGCTTCGATCTCGTGGCCCAGATTGCGGATGAGATCATGGAGGAAAACCTCGCCATCGTGGCTCTCGGATCGGGCGAAGCGAAATACGAACGCATGTTCAGCGAACTTTCCGAGCAGCTCCCCGAAAAGCTTGCCGTGAAGGTCGCATACGACAATACGCTGGCGCATAAAATCGAAGCCGGCGCCGACATGTTTCTGATGCCCTCCCATTACGAGCCCTGCGGGTTGAATCAGATCTATAGCTTGCGCTATGGTACGGTGCCCGTGGTGAGGGCCACGGGTGGCCTCGACGATACAATCGAGCCTTTCGATCCGGCCAGCGGGCGCGGCACAGGCTTTAAGTTTTCCGAGTATACTGGCCCGGCCCTGCTGGCGGCCTTACACGAAGCCTTGGCTGCCTATGCCGACAAAGGGGCCTGGCGGCGCTTGCAGGCAAACGGCATGGCCAAGGATTTCTCCTGGAATGCCTCGGCGCTTGAGTATGGCCGGTTGTATGATGTGGCTCGAAAGGGAAGAATCCGAACGGCTACGGTATCATCTAAATACCAGCCAATTGGCAGCGCTTAGCGCGCAAGCGAAAGCACCAAGCGAAAGCCCAATTGAAAGCCCAAGCGAAAGGGAGATAATGGCAGATACTATTTCAAGTGTTACGGACGTTAGCTTCCAGTCCGAGGTTATCGACGCGAGCAATGCGCAGCCCGTGATGGTCGATTTCTGGGCGGATTGGTGCCGCCCGTGCCACATGCTGGCGCCGACCGTGGCTGAGATCGCCGCTACCTACGCGGGTAAGCTCAAAGTGGTCAAGCTGAACGTCGATGAAAACGTCAATTCCGCCGGCCGGTACAATATCCGAGGCATCCCCACGCTCTTGATCTTCAAGGGTGGCCAGGTCGCCGACCAGATCGTGGGCGCCGTCCCCAAAGAACAAATCTCCAAGATCGTCGACCGTCACCTGAATTAACTGCCGGCGTCGTTCCCTCCGTGCCGTTACGTTGACTATTGCGGGTGCGGGTTTAATCTTTACCCCTGCGAGTTCGTCATTGATCTCGCTGAGGACGTCCTTTACTCGTGATGTAAAATATATCTAGATTGAACGTGCGGGTGGCATCCTGACGGCTTTGTCGCTTCTCGCTAAAAAATTAATCCTTCTCGACCCGTTCAATTTCCAGGCGGCATTCATTCGAATAGAGTGGACACTGCGTCCCGTTCCGCCATTGCAAAGCTCAGATTCAGGAGTTGTGAGCCTTCAAACGCTAACCTCAACGGAATCTGCACTTACGAATTTTGCGGAGCTAAGGCACGCGGAATCAGCACTTGCAGAAAATATGAACTTAAAGTTGACTGGAATCAACACTTACAATTTTTTTTTCGTACACCTCGTTTTCGGACGGTCGTCCTTGCCTTTCGCGTCGCCCGGCGAGTACGATATTCCTCCGCCGCAAGCCTCGAGAAGTCGGCGATCCGATCAGGATCGCCATCCCGAGCGACCAACGGAAGCGAGCGATCTCTCCCGAACTGCCGCAGCTCAACGCGCGGTCGGTTCTCGCGAGGCAGAGTGCGGCCCAAATGCAGTTAAAGAAAGGGAACTAGAGCGGGAATGAAATCGATCGTCGTAGTGGGCGCGCAGTGGGGTGACGAGGGCAAGGGGAAGGTCGTCGATTACATGGCGGCTTCTTTTGATTACATTGCCCGCTGTGCGGGCGGCCACAATGCGGGACATACCGTCATTTTCAATGGCAACCGTTTTGTCTTGCAATTGATTCCGTGCGGAATCCTTCGGTCCGGCAAGCACGCCGTCATTGGTGCGGGAGTCGTGGTAGATCCGGCTGCTTTGGTAGCCGAGCTCGATAACCTCAGCCGCGCTGGTATCGACGTGAGCGGCAGGCTGCATCTTGCGACCCGGGCGCACCTGATTTTTCCCTATCATCGCCAGATGGAAAAGGCCGCGGAAGCGGCGCGCGGCGCAGCCAAGATTGGCACCACCTCTCGCGGTATCGGCCCCGCCTACGAAGACAAGATGGCACGTTGCGGGTTACGCGTTTGCGATTTAATGGAGCCGGCGCGTTTCCGTGAAAAGCTGGCTCACGTCGTTGCGGAAAAGGACGCCATCTGCCGCGCGACCTATGGAGTGCCGCTCGAAGTCGAGGGTCTGGCCGAAAAGTATCTCGAATATGCCGAGCGCCTGCGGCCTCTGGCTGTGGACGCCTCCTCGCTTGTGAACCGCGCGCTCGACGAAGGCCGCCCGGTGCTTTTTGAGGGGGCTCAGGGCACCATGCTCGATATCGATTATGGTACCTATCCCTTCGTCACCTCGTCGAATGCAACTGCCGGTGGCGCGTGTACAGGTTTGGGTGTTGCGCCCACCCGTATTTCCGGAGTCGCTGGCGTAACCAAGGCTTACACGACTCGTGTGGGCAGTGGCCCGTTCCCCACGGAGATGCCCGATCTCGACGCGCGCGAGGTCCGCGATCGCGGCAAAGAGTATGGAGCTGTTACGGGCCGCCCGCGCCGCTGCGGATGGCTGGACCTCGCCATGCTGCGCTATGCCGTTATGATCAATGGAATCACTTCGCTCATTGTCACCAAGCTCGACGTTTTCGATACGCAGCGCGAAATTCAGGTGTGTGTCGGCTACTGCTATAAGGGAACGCCTATTCACGAAATGCCCGCTGCCGTCGAAGATTTCGACCACATTCGCCAGGAATACCGCACGCTCCCGGGCTGGCAAGCCTCTACTGAAGGCGTTCGCGACGCCAAAAAACTGCCCGAGACTGCTCTCGACTATCTGAAATTCATTTCCGATCAACTCGAGGTCGAAATCGGAATGATCTCCACCGGACCGGAACGCGACGCCACGATCATCGCTCCCGGGACGCGGTTCGCCTCCTGGCTTTAGGCACATAAAAATGCTCTCGTACGAGCAAGCCCGCGAAAAGGTGATCGCTTCAGTCCGCGCCTTGCGCGGCCCGCTGGCTACGGAAACGGTCGAGCTCTCGCGCGCCTGCGGTCGGGTGTTGGCGCAGTCCATCACAGCGGATCGCGACTACCCTCCATTCGACCGCTCGATTCGTGACGGGTTTGCCTTGCGCGCGGACGATGCTGTGCCCGGCGCCACGCTGCGCTGCATTGGCGAAATCAAGGCCGGCAGCGGTTTCGATGGCGTAGTTGGTCCCGGCGAGTGCGTGCAGATCATGACCGGAGCAGCCGTCCCGCCAGGCGCCGATGCCGTCGTAATGATCGAGCACGTCTCCATCGAAGGTGAGCGGATCATGCTGAGCCGCACGGCGACGCGCGGCCAAAGCATCGTCGCGCGCGCCAAGGAAGCGCGTTCCGGCCAGCAACTGCTCGCAGCGGGCACTCGCCTGGGATATGCCGAGATGGCTCTGGCGGGCCAGGTTGGCGGGCATCATCTGACCGTTTTCAAACGGCCCCGCGCGGCCATTCTTTCCACTGGGGACGAAGTGGTGGATGTCTCCGCCACTCCAGGACCTTTACAGGTTCGCAACGGTAATAGTATTGCCCTGGGCACGCTTGCCGTACTCACGGGAGCTGAAGCCGAATCATTGGGAAATGCGCCTGACGAAAAAATCGAATTGCGCCGCCGCATCGAACGCGGCCTGGAAGCGGACCTGCTTATCATTTCCGGCGGCGTCTCGATGGGAAAGTACGATTTGGTAGAGATGGTGCTCGGCGAATTGGGCACTCAGTTCGTTTACGATTCCGTGGCTATCCGGCCCGGCAGGCCCGCCGTCTTCGGAGTTTGCCGAGGCAAGCCTGTGTTCGGATTGCCAGGCAATCCTGTATCGACGATGGTTACGTTCGAGTTGTTTGTAGTTCCCGCGATCGACATTCTCAGTGGTGCGGAGCCGCGGCCGCTGCCCATCTTCCGCGCGCGGCTCGCTCAGGCGCTGCGCGAAAAGAGTGAATTGACCCATTTTCTTCCGGCTCGTGTTCAAGCCGTGCGAGGCGAGCCTGAAGTTGCCGTTCTGCCGTGGCAGGGTTCGGGCGACGTGGTCACCATGGCGGAGTCAAACGCGTTTGTGATTGTGTCTCCCGAGAAACTCAATTGGGACGTCGGCGAAATGGCCATGGTTCTGCCTCGTCGCGGCGTGCTATGAAGCGTCTTTCCCATTTCGGCAAAGGCGCGGAAGTAGCGATGGTCGACGTCAGCGCCAAGGCTTCAACTGTACGCAAAGCGACCGCGCACGGATTTGTGCGCATTGGACGCGCCGCTCTCGAACAGGTTCGCCAACGCAAAACTCCCAAGGGAGACCCTCTGGAGATTGCGCGGATCGCCGGAATTGCCGCCGCAAAGCGCACTTCCGAGTGGATACCTCTTTGTCATCCTCTGCCCATCACGCACATTGATGTGACTGCACGCCTATGCCAGAATGGCGTGGAAATCACCTCCAGCGTCTCGGCCGCTGCACAGACCGGCGTGGAAATGGAAGCGCTTGTTGCTGTTACGGCTGCAGCGCTCACCGTCTACGACATGTGCAAGGCCCTCGATAAGTCGATCGAAATCATGGATATTTATTTGCTCGAGAAGACCGGAGGTAAGAGCGGCGACTATCGCCGGAAAACGCGAGTCAACGCGTAACGGCCGATGAATCCTTCCTCCAAGAGCGGCGTCAATGTGATGGTTGTGGACGATAATCCACTGATCCGAGAGCTTATGGCTCAGGCGCTCGATCCCGTCTGCAAGGTGATCATCGCGTCTGATGGCGCAGACGCTCTTCTCAAAGCGGTAGACGCTCCTCCCGATCTGATCATCACCGACTTCAAAATGCCGGGCCTCGACGGGCGGCAGCTTTACGAAAGGCTCCGCCAGCGCGAGGGCACGCGCAACACGCCTTTCATTTTCGTGGCGAGCCAGGGCGACATTGAGGAGAAACTCCGCCCGCTGGTGGCCGCCGAAGACTTCGTCACTAAGCCATTTTTTGTGGCCGACCTGGTGCGCGTGGCCAGAAAATTTGTCGATCGCCTACATCTGGAAAAGCTGCAGCAGCGTGCTTCGCGCCCCGGCGTCATTCAGGGGCGTCTGGAAGAGATGAGCGTCACGGAACTGATGCAGTCGCTTGAAATGGGCCAGAAGTCCTGCCGGCTGGCTCTGCGCCGCGCCAATCAGACCTGCGAATTGTATTTTTCCGGTGGGCAGTGCAAGGATGCACGGCTCGGCAAGCTCGAAGGCGATGCGGCCTTCTACGAAGCGGTCAATTGGACCGACGGTGAATTTGAGATCGATTTCTCTGCTGTTTCAGATCGAACCACCACTACGCGTTCTACCACTGGACTGCTGATGGAAGCCATGCGTCTGATGGACGAATCCAGCAACAGCGTGAAAAGCTGAGCGGCAATGCGCGTCGCAGTGCTCACGGTTAGCGATTCCGTCTCGCGCGGCGAGCGCCAGGATCGTTCCGGGCCGGAAGTGGCGGAGCGCTGCCGGGCACTCGGTTGGGAAGTCGTTTCCTGCGAGGCGGTTTCGGATGATCGAGATGGGCTTGAGAAGCGGCTTACAGGACTTGCCGATTCGTCTTCCGTGGATTTAATTCTCACGACGGGCGGCACAGGAATTGGGCCGCGCGATTCCACTCCGGAAGCAACCGCGGCGATCTGCCAAAGGATTCTCCCCGGGCTCGGCGAACTGATGAGAGCGAAGGGACGCGAACAGAATCCTCGTGCGGTGCTTTCCCGCGCGTTAGCGGGAGTTTGCAACCGGGCGCTGATTGTGAATCTGCCGGGTAGTCCGCGAGGCGCGGTGGAGTCTCTCGATGCGGTGGCCGATCTTCTGCCTCACGCGGTCCAAGTCCTTCACGGAGCCTCTCACGACTAAGTCAGTGCGCGAAAGTTGAGTGGCTCTGTGGAATTTGTCACGCAGATTTTTGGTTTTGGCGATCACCTTAGCAAATCGACGGCCCTTGGCGGCGTGAATGCCCTAGTCCGGTGCAAAGAGGGTCAAGTATTTGCTGTACGCACGGTTACGCTTGTCCGCGAGGTCTTTTCCACAAACTTTTCAACATTTTTGTTGAAAAGTTCCGCCCGAGGCGGTGCTGTGCGCCGTCGAGAGTTGCGAATGAGAGACGGTATGCTTCGATCAAAAAAAGAAAAAACTTTCCATTCGACCTTGGGCGGTCACTATTTAACAGTAAATCATTTTCGCGGCGCTCTTTTGACGCTGCCGTCGTCCGAATGTTAGAGTAATTTCCCCATTGGAACCTACGAACCTTGGCCTCTGAGCAAAGCCCAGCGCAGATTCATCCCGCCAGATTCGTTTATTTCGATCTGTTGTGGAGCAATCTGGGAGTGCATCCTTTGCGCTCCGCTTTCAGCGCGGCCGCGATCGGTCTGCAAGTCTTCTTGATTCTGCTGATTGTTGGTTTGACGTCGGGAATTTTGAGCGACTGGCGGGCCCGAGCCGAAGGCGTTGGCGCAGATATCATTGTGCAGCCGCCGAACTCTTCGATATTTTTTTCCTTCTCGAGCGCGGTGATCCCGCAATCGCAAGTGGCACGGATCGAGAAGCTTCCCGGAATCGATGAAGTTGCACCCGTAGTGGTTGTGGTCGACACAACGACGTTGGGCGTCATTTATGGGATTGATTATGCGCGGTTTAATGGATTGAGCGCAGGCTTCACCTTTGTTTCGGGCGGCCCTTTTGCCGGTCCAGACGACGTCATCGCTGACGACCTGGCGGCACAAGCGCGCAAGTTGAGAGTCGGTTCCACTGTCTCCCTGATGAACCGCAACTTTCGAGTGAGCGGAATCGTCGTGCACGGGAAGGGCGCTCGGTTTTTTGTGCCGATGGAGACGGCGCAAGAAATTGCCGGCGCCGCGCGGCGCGTTTCGATGATCTACGTTCGCAGCACCGGCAATACCGAGCGAGTGCGAGCCGAACTCATCCGCCTTCTCCCCAGTTACCGCATTCGGTCCATGGCGGAATTTATGTCTCTGATGACCTCTTCCAGTCTTCCAGAGCTGCGACCTTTTCTGCGCTCCTTCGTGGGACTCGGAGTGGTGATCAGTTTTCTGGTGGTTCTGTTGACGATGTACACTCTGGTGCTGGAGCGGCGCCGTGAAATCGGCATTTTGAAAGCCATTGGGGCGTCACGCCTGGAGATTTGCTGGCTAATCGTCGCGGAAGCTCTGATGTTGGTAGCGCTGGGCGTGGTCGTCGGTCTGGCCGGCACCTATGGAACAACGTTGCTCCTGCATCACACTTCGCCGACGCTGCAGATTCAAATCACGGCGGACTGGATTTTCCGTTCCATTTTGGTTGCGATTGCGGGAGCGCTTGCGGGCGCCGCATATCCGGCGATTCGCGCTGCGCAGAGCGATCCAATTGCCGCTCTCGCCTATGAGTAGCGTCCTACGTGCAAGAGCCGTCTAAGAGCCGCGTTCACGGAGAACCCTTGGAGAATCCAAATCAGAAGGATCTGGCCAGCCAGAAATTCTATGCGGCGCGAATCGTGCAACGCAGAAGCGTTGCCGAAGATTTGTGGTCCATTCGCGTGCGCCCGCCAGCAGAAATCTCCTTTCTGCCCGGCCAATACGCCACGCTTGGAGTCGTGGCGGCGCACAAACACATCGAGCGACCCTACTCGATTGTTTCCTCGCCTTATGAAGCGGAACTCGAATTCTTTTTTGAACTCGTCCCCCGCGGCGAGTTGACTCCGGCGCTCTACAAACTGCAAGTCGGCGACGAACTTACCATTCGCAAAGCCGCCAAAGGCCGATTCACTCTCGATCGCGAGGTCCATCAGAATCATTTGCTTCTCTGCACCGTTACCGGCGTGGCTCCTTTTGTCAGCTTTATACGAACCCTTCACAGGGATGCGCAGCAAAATAAATTTCCGGAGGGCCACCGGCTTTTCCTTTTGGAAGGCGCCAGCCGCTCGTGGGAGTTCGGATACACCGAAGAGCTCAAGCGTATTGCAGACGAAGTCCCATGGCTCGAATACGTCCAAACAGTGAGCCGCCCCTGGGAGGATCGGAACTGGGGTGGAGAAGTAGGCCGCGTCGAGGACGTGATCCGCAAATATACCGACCTCTGGAAGCTGACTCCGGAGACAACTTCCGGCTATCTGTGCGGTCATCCCAAAATGATCGAGAATAGCAGCGGGATTTTGGCGCGCCGGGGCTGGGCCAAAGAACACGTCAAGCAGGAGATCTACTTCGTTCCCAAGGAGCGCGTCGCCACGATCTAGGCAGTTTGAGCTTTCACTTGCTTGGCAATGCCTTGGAATTCCAACGGCAGATGCCCATCCACCAGTGAGGCGCCACCATCCACTTCGATCAATTGCCCGGTGATCCAACCGGCTTCCTCGGAACAAATCAGCGCTACGGCGTTGCCGATATCGGACGGCTTCCCGAGCCGACCCATAGGAGTCCACCCGCGCTCTTGCCATTCACGCACTCCGGCTTGGAACACCTCGGGCAGGCTGTTTAGAACGCTGTCCTCTACCCAACCCGGGCTGATGGAGTTCACAGTAATTCCGCGGCTCGCGAGCGCAACCGCGAAATAGCGCACCACCGATTCCATCGCTGCTTTCGCCGCCCCCATTGCGATCCAGGGTTGCCAGCTCCCAAACCGCCCGCCCGGCGCGAATGTGATGGCCACGATCCTTCCGCCGTTGGGCATTAAAGGAGCCGCTTCGCGCACCGCTACCAAGAATGCCTTTGCTTGGGAATCCATGGCCGTGTCCCACTGGGACAAGGTGATCTCCATCGGAGCCTCGTAGAACGTGGGCGCTTCTGTTCGGGCGTTGCCGACGAAAATGTCGAGCGAACCGAATTCCGCGCGCACGTGCTCGAAGATTCCTCGCACTTCGTCAGGCCGGCACACATCGGCTTGTACGAGGAATCCGTCGGAGCCCAGTTCGCGTATTGTCGCGAGGGTTTTTTCTGCGGCCTCTCGATTACGGTAGTAGTGAACGGCAACGCGGGCCCCTTTTTCCGCGAGCTTCAGCGCGATGCCCCTGCCGATGCCTCGCGAGCTTCCCGTGATCAGCGCGTTTTTCCCTTGGAATGACATGGCCACCTCCAGTGGCGCGGATGTTAGTCCTCCCCCCCTGGCCAGTCAATGCTGACGGCTTTCGATATTGAAATCAGGCTGCGTGCGATCCCTGACGGCGGCGGAAGAGAGACACCCGGTGAAGCATTGTTCCTGCGGGTGTAGAATTGGCGGCCATGAAACTGCGCAACACCGCTCTGGTGATAACGCTGTTGGTAGCGCCTGCTGGGTGGCCGATCTGTACCGCTTCGGCGCAGACAGCCGAGCAACTCGCTCGCAAAGGCGACCACGCAGAGTCACATGCGTTTTCAGACGCCGGCAAGGCTGCGCTATCGAAGCAGTTGAGCGATGCGGTGAACCGCGGCGACACACCGGGCGTCGTCGCTGTGATTGTCGATGGCGACAACGTGCTTTACGAAGCCGCAGCGGGGAAGTTGGACGTCGCGCACGACACAGTGATGCCAGTGAACGCTATCTTTGCGATTGCCTCGATGACGAAGCCGGTGACATCGGTTGCCGTCATGATGTTGTACGAAGAGGGGAAACTCAAGCTCGACGATCCAGTCTCTAAATATCTGCCAGGCTTCGATCACCTGCAGGTGATTACCAAGTTCAACGAAAGCGATGCAACTTACGAAACGCGGGCCGCGAAGCGGCCGATGACGATCCGGCATCTGCTGACGCACACCTCGGGCATCGGGTACGCGTTTACAAATCCAATCGAGTTCCGGCTGACGCAGGCAACGAAGAAGAACGAGTGGGAACTGCCGCTGTTGAGCGATCCCGGCGCGGAGTGGCACTACAGCGCCAGCACGCGTGTTCTCGGCATGATCGTCGAGAAGATTACCGGCATGACGCTCGAGGCCTACTACCAAGAGAGGATCTTCAAACCACTGGGGATGGTGGATACGTCGTACGCGGTGCCTTCCGACAAACAGTCGCGTGTGCCGATACAGTACAGCCGTGTAAACGGCGTGCTGCAGGAGCCGTCGCGAACCCCCATTCCGTCCACTCCCACGGCTCCATTTCGAGGCGATGGCGGCCTCTATTCAACCGTGCAGGATTACGGCAAGTTCGTGCAGATGATGCTTAATGGCGGTCATCTCGGGTCTACGAAAATCCTGAACGAGAGTTCGGTGAAGATGATGGGCGAGAATCAAATCGGGCCGATCTTTGTGGAGCTGCAGCCCGACGCCGATAAGCAGCGCACGAAGCCGTTTCCGCTTGGCGCCGGGCGCGACAAATTCGGACTTGGTTTTCAGATTGCCTCGAAGAATCCGGAGTACGCGGAATATCGCAGCGCGGGCAGCATGAGCTGGGCCGGCATTTACAACACTGAATTCTGGATCGATCCGGTCAAGCACATCGGCGGAGTTCAGATGATGCAGGTGTTGCCGTTTTATGACGACGGCGCAATTCGCACGCTGCGCAATTTCGAGAAGCTGGTATACGCGAACCTCAAGTAGCGAGAGCGGCGCGGTACGCTCCGTTCCGCTGCGGTCCTTCCCTAGGCGTCATTTTAAGCTTTCGATATAGGCGGCCAAATTCTGAGAGCGCTGTTGGGTCCGCCCGGTGCGTGGACGAGCATGGGAACCACGGAATGTCCATTTGTGCCAAGAGGCGATTTTGCATTCGCGGCCTCGTAATCGCGCTCGAAGCCTTCCTGCGATGCGAACTCATAGAGAATCCCGTGCTTGGCCCATCCGGCAACGGAATTCAGCTCTCGGGTTCTGATACAGGAAGCTGTCTCGCACATCGCGGGCAGGCGCTGTTGAACGTATCCCGCGTGCATCTCCTCTTCGTATTCAACCGGGCAATTGAAGCTGCCGATCTGAATGTAAGGAGCGCCTGTCATTCCTTCCTTATAGGTGACACTCCCATGGCCCTCGCAGCGGCCAGCTTCGGTCATCAGGTTCACGCGCTCGCCGGTGCGCATGGCAAGCATTTTCCGGCCTTGCTCAGGCAGCGCGGCGTTAATCGCACTTGGAGCGGGATTGCCTAACACCAGGGCATCCATGACACCAATCAGGAGGATGTAGTGAAAGCCGGTGGGAACCTTGAGATCTTCCGTGTGATGAATCTGGGAAGAGCCGCCACTTGTGCGTGTGGCGTAGTGCGCCGCCCACAGATAGCCGGGGCGGTTTAGCAGATTGGGGAGGTACGTTTGGTGCAACCAGGCGAAATAATCTTCGCGGCCGGAGTCCGGCAGGTCGTACCAGGTGATCCAAAGAGCTCTGTCGGTCGGCCCGTTCCGACGATTGTTAGCGCGCGCCGCAGCTTTGGCGTTTGGGGCTTGCGCAGCGGCGTTCTTCGCGGCAGCGAGCGCGATTGCCATCCCACCAGCCGCCTTCAGAAAATCACGACGATCCCGCCGTTTCGTTTCATCGGGTTTGATCATGTTTCCCCCTGCTGAGAGTGCAGCGCGTTGTGCGGACATTATCATCCCTTGTGCGGATCATAAAGGTCGGGTAGCTCAGGTGCGCAAAGGAAGAGCTGTACTCGCGTCTTTGCTCTGGGCTGCGGCCGTGGTATATGTCGTCCACACAATTTCAGGACCGCACCGCAGCAACATAGGAAGCGAAACATGCCGACACGCAGAGAGTTCCTGAGAAATGTTTCCGGCGCGACCGCTGGAATTGTTTTCACAGGCTGTTGTGTGAATCCTGTTTTCGGTTTTGCGCACGGCGCGCAGCAAGGTGCCGCGCGGCCAGCGGCCGGCCCCAAGCATGCTCCTGTAATCATCAATGGCCGTCGGGTGGTCGTGATTGATGTTCACTCCCACGTTCGCGTGCCGGAAGCTTGGGAGCTCGTCAAAGATCGCATTGGCCGCGACGGCCACTATGGCGACGCGGCGCAAGCCAATCCGGATAACCTGGGCAACATTCGCAATGTCGATAAGCGGCTGGCGGATTTGGATGTGATGGGAATTGATGTGCAGGCCGTCTCCGTTAATCCCTGGTGGTATTGGGCGGACGAGGACCTGGCACGCAAAATCATCCAGATTCAGAACGAAAAAATTGCGGAGCTTTGCTCGGCGTACCCAGACCGCTTCGTGGGTTTGGGCAGCGTGGCGTTGCAACACCCCTCGCTGGCGGTTGCGCAAATCGAAGAAGGCGTGAAGAAGCTGGGGATGCGAGGGTTCGCGATTGGCGGCAGCGTGAATGGGGACGATCTTTCCGCAGCCAAGTTTAACCCGGTTTGGGCCAAGGCCGAGGAACTCGAGGCGCTGATTTTTATACATCCGCAGGTTTCTGGAACGCCGATAGACGAACGCAGACTGCAGGGGAACGGGAACTTAGATAATGTGATTGGACATCCGCTGGAGACCACTCTCGCGCTCACGCACCTGATTCAAGACGGCACTCTCGATCTTTTCCCGAAGCTGAAGGTTTGCGCCGCCCATGGCGGCGGGTATCTGCCGTCGTATTCGGGCCGAAACGATGAATGCCTGAAGGCATTTCCGAAAGACTGCCGGCCGTTGAAGAAGCTGCCCAGCGAATATCTCAAGCAGCTTTATTACGATTCGGTGCTCTTTACGCCGGAGGACATGCGTCATCTGATCGCGGTGGTCGGCGTGAGCCAAGTCGTGCTGGGAACCGATTATCCCGCGCTGTGGAACCGCACTCCTGTCGACCGCATCCTCGCCATTCCGGGGCTGAGTGACGCGGAGCGGCTAGCCGTTTTCAACGGCACCCTCGCTCGTTTGCTCAAGATCAAGGTTTGATCCCGGACGATCGGCCCAGATCGGGCCAATCGCGTTGACAGCGTAGCGTACGAAGACTACATTCGCTTCACCTAGAGAGCCTGCGCCCTTTGTGCGTGCTCTCGCACTTGCAGTGTCCCAACTAAGGAGCGCCACGTATGAAATGTTTCGCTCTGCTATGCCTCGCTTTAGTTTTTTGCGTCCCCGCGTTTGCACAGAATCGGCTGCCGGAAATCCCGGCGGATAAATTGACCGAGGCCCAAAAGAAGGCGTTGGACCAATTCATTTCAAAACGAGGCGGGCCGCTCGTGCGCGGACCTTTTTTGGCGCTTCTGCGCAGCCCCGATGTGATGACGCCTGCCGAAGTGCTGGGGGAATACCTGCAGTTCAAGACCGTGCTGCCGGCGAAACTCCGTGAATTCGTGATTCTCATCACGGCGCGGCAGTGGACGCAAGATACGGAATGGAACTCGCACGTCGCCATTGCCGAAAAAGCCGGAATCAGTCCTGAAATCGCCACGGCGCTTGCTGCGGGGCAGCGCCCATCCGGGATGGACGAGGGCGAGCAGGCTGTCTATGACTTTTGCGACGAACTTCACCGCAATCAGAGTGTCAGCGACGGCACTTACGCCAAAGCGCTCGACAAATTCGGCGAGCAGGGCGTGGTCGACATCATTAGCGTCAACGGCTACTACACCTGGTTCGCGATGATTATGAATACAAGCCGCACGCCGCCATATCCGCCGATCGCGGGGATGCCGACCATGAGTATTTTTCCTCGGAGTAAATGACGCGAATTGTTAATGCGCGGCAGCGGTTAAACGCGCCTGAGGTTAATTCTGCGCGTTCTGGGCAAGTTCCTGGCCGTTGGCGAAGACGACTTTGCTGAGGTGCAAGAAGGGCCTGCCATCTTTGGCGCGATTGCCCATGATGGTGATTTCGTCGCCCGCTTTAACGGTATCTCTCCTCCAGCCGGCGCGGGCCAGCATGCCCGTGCTCGCCATTTCGACGCTCCACTTTTCAACGGCGCCCTTCTCGTCTTTAACGTCGACATAGATGTAGACATGAGGATTGGTCCAGTCGAAGCCGGTGACCGTGCCCTTCACGGTCATAGATTTGGTCATATCGAACGACGCGGTAGCGTGATGCGCGGAGGCAGACACTCCGACTGAAAGCAGCAGAAGAACAGCGGTAAGGGTAAGAGTTAACGGATTATTCCTCATGTTATTCCTCATGGGGGGCGCTCCTCTCTTTCGCTCTTTCGCGCATTCATTTTCCCTGGTAGGTGTACTTGTTATTTTCCTCGCAGACGTATTCCTGAATCTCCCAGCCCGGCTTCAGCTTGTAGACTTGCTGAATGGTGAAGGGCTTCGTGTAGGCCTTTGAGTCATCGATGGTCACATCGTCGACGAGGGTATCGTGGTCGGTGCGCCGAATGCGCTCGATTACGTGCATGGCATCGCTATGGGGGAGGCCGACGGCGTCCAGCCACGTCTTATCGTTGAAACCGATGGTATCCAAAACGAGCGTGTCGCCTTCCCATTTGCCGACGGAGTCGCCCGAATAGGTGGGATCCAAATCCTTGGGGTGCTGGCGATTCATGTAGATTTCGCGCAATGCCTGTACGCCCTCGTGAATGATGACCACACGCGTGGGCGTCTGAACGATCTCCAACGGGAGCGGCACAAACATCAGCCGCGGGACCCCCGTCGGCAAACAACCGAGATTGGGATCGTTCGTCTCGGCATTGGCCGTCTTGAATTTGGCTTCTCCCCACGGCGCCAAAGGCGCGCCGCCGTTGGGAAACATCCTGGGTTGATACTTTGTGACCTGCCAGACGCCGGAAAGATCCGGAACTGATCCCTGGTGAGCAGCGTCTTGACCACGCGCCGCAGGTAACAGCGCGAACATCGCCACAGCCGCCGCGGCTGAAAAGATCAGGTGATTCCGCAAAGACGCCGCCTCCTCGATTCTCGCTTGGTCTGGCTTGCCTACGGTTTTTGCTTGCGAAGAATCTACCACGGCGTCGTGCTTCCATCCAACGATGATTGCTGTCGCCAAGAGAGATGGAACCTGTTTCGCGTTGGCAGTGCCTTTCGCATCATCGGTCGCTCATTAAGTCATGGCCCGCTCGCTTTCATGCCGGAGAATGAGAAATGGAGGCAGTAGTGTCTGCGCGCCGGTTCATTCTGCTTTGCGTGTTGCTCGGAGTGCTTTTCTCGGGCTGGTTTATCTGGCGCGGGCGATCACCGCTTGGGGCGTCCGGCAAAACGCAACGGGCGACGGTAACGAAGCAGCCGATTAACTTCGCTAGCCGCGCATTTGATCCCAACAGCCCTCCACCCGAAATGCCGTCGCTTGGCGCAGGAGAAGAGGCGGAGTGCGATTCCAATTTCTTGTCCAACGCCAACGTCGCGGGGCAGACTCAAAAAACGGATGCCACGCATGCGTTTGTTACCATCACGCAGATTAACGTGACTTTGCAGCTCAACGTCACTATCTGGGCGCCGGCCAACGCAACTCCGCACGTGATCGAACATGAAGAAGGTCACCGCCAGATCGCCGAATACTACTATCAGACCGCGGACCAACTCGCCGAGCGAATTGCCGACGAATATACAAGCCGGGTGATCGAAATCAGCGGCACGGACCTGGAAGCAGAGTCGAACAAGGCGCTGCAGCAAATCGCCACTGAAATTACGGACGAATACAACAAGGAATTGAATCCGGGACCGACGCAGCTGCTTTACGATTCCATCACGGATCACGGCCGAAATGAGGTCATCGTGAAGGATGCTGTCGCTTCGGCGATCAAGAATGTTGCGGCGGAGTCGCCTCGGCCTGCGGCAACTCCGGGAAATTGACCTTCGGGATATTCCATCACCTTGGCGCAGTGTTGTGCACCCCGCTCGCAAATCGTGACTCCGTGAGTACTTGGACAACGTAGCGGAGTTCAGGGGCCGGATGGAGACTCCGGTATTCTTGCCGCACAACGCGAAAATCAGTATTCTGCTAGCCAACTTCCCGAGACGAAAGAGGAACAGCCAATGAGCACCGCGACGGAGACCATCAAGAAAGTCCGCGTTTCGATGATGAACGCCATTCACGATTTGCCCTTGCTCGTGGCGCGGGACGAAGGTTTTTTCAAGGATGAGGGGCTGGACGTGGAGATTCTGAAGACTCCCGGCACGGCGCAGCGGCGGGCCGATCATCAGGCGCTCCGAGACGATGTGTTTCAACGCACTATGGAGTCTCTCTACGACAAGGGCGCCTGCGACCAGTTTCGCATGTGCGAGTGGGGCGTGATGAAGCGCGCGGTGGAATCCAATGTGACGCCCGGACACCGCCCGGCGAAGATCGTGGCGCTGGGCTCGGCGATGTCGACCTTTGCAATCGTGTCCAATCCTAAATTCGGCATCTACGAACCGGAGCAATTGAAGAACAAACCTATCGCCGTCAGCCCTTACAACGGCTCGCATTTCACGATGTTGAAGATG
The DNA here is from genome assembly GCA_963803735.1 of uncultured Acidobacteriota bacterium. GTDB lineage: Bacteria > Acidobacteriota > Terriglobia > Acidiferrales > UBA7541 > Palsa-189. Next base: position 437,008 of record CAWDNV010000001.1, read on the forward strand.
CTGGAGGGCTTTCTAAAGCGCGAGCAGATCAAGTGGACGAACGCTGGAACTCATGAGGAGCGGCTGGAGGCTCTGAGCAACGGGCAAGTGGAGGCCGTCAGCTTGATGGAACCCTGGATCAGCGTGGCCGAGAAACGCGGGCACACAGTTTTGATCGAGTCGCATTCAACGCGCAGCGAGGCGGCCGGCGACGAACTGGATGGTCCAACGCTTCGAAAGATGTTTAACGCCGAGGCGGAAGCAGCCGCGGCGATTCAAAAGAACCCCGGGAAATATGCGCATTATCTAATCGAGGAAGCCGGCGGCGAGCTCGAGCCGCGCGACCTGAAGCTTTCTCGCATACTGAATGCGCCGCCCCAGCCTTACACGCGCGAACGGTTTGATCACACTTACCAGTGGACGCTCGGGTGGGGGCTAACCGCGGCAGGCGCGACATACGAGAACACGGTTGACAATCGAGCCTGGGCGTAGCTGCTGGGACCGAATCGCTTTTGATCTGGGAATTTACCCTACAAATACGGGTGAGTTTGCCGTCCGTCAGATGCCGGCGTACCAAGAGAAGCCGCGCTCTACGCCTCCGGCTCCGAAGCCCTGGCCGATATCTTTGACTGTGTCGGTCAGGGTGATCCACGAAAGATACTTTGTACTTTTGCCCCCGAGTTGGCGGGGTATGCGTACGCGAAGAGGCGCTCCGTGGCCGGGCGGGAGGAATTCCTTGCCGTTCATGCCGTAAGCCAGCAAGGTTTGCGGATGCCAAGCGTCGGCCATATCGATGCTGTTCCATTTGCCTTTGATTGTGCGTTTGTCCACGGCGTCAAAATTGGTGTCGAAACCAAAGAACACAACGTACTTCGCCCGCGGGAGGACGCCGACCAGATTCAAAACGTAAGAAAGAGGGACGCCGATCCATTCGGCGATGAAGGACCAGCCCTCTTCACAGGCCTGGTGGTAGATGTGGCTCTCGGCAGGAAACCGTTTTAGTTCTGCGAGAGAGAAAAACGATGGACGAGCGACCAGGCCATCGATTTTGAGGCGCCACTCCGCAAAGCCACCAGCCAATAGCCTCTGATACGTTTCATTCTCGGGAGGTTCGCCCTTTACGGGCGCGACCTTTGAGATATCGCTGGCGGTGTATTCCCGAGCGAGTGTGTGGCGAGTCAAGAGCCTTTGCGCGGCGTAAGTCATGGTTTCGCCGACGCCATAGATTCCGCCGTCGTCGGGGGGGATCAGGCCATAGCGGTCAACGAGTCGGGCGGCGATCCCCAAGCCTGTGGCGCCTGCGGCCGCAGCCAAGCCCGTGGTGATCAGCTTTCGCCGAGAGAGTCGGTCGCTCATTACGGCTCCTTTCCGACGGCGGTGTGGCCGGTGATCATGGCCCGCACGCGGTTCGTGAAGCCTGCCAGCGCAACCATGATGACATGCACGCAAACGAAGAGAACCAGGGCCAGCGCGACGAAGAAATGAATCGTGCGCGCGGATTGCTGACCGCCGAAGCCTTCTCGGAGTATCGGGACCACCGATGCGATCGCCGGAGACATGGCCAGACCGGTGAGGATGATCAAGGGAAACAGCACGAAGACAACTGCGAGGTAGGTGAGCCTTTGCACCACGTTATACGCTAGCGCTTCTTCTTCTGTGGGACGCTTCAGACGCAAATCATTCCAAACGAGGCTCCAGATGCGGCCCCAAGCGAGATCAGCCTTGGCTGGCAGTAAATTTTTGCGGAAGTGTGGCGTCGCCAGGCCATGGATTGCGTAAACCAGGCCGGCGAACACGCAAACCCAGGCAGAAAGAAAATGGAGATATCGACCCCAGCCGGAGTGGCCAATCATGAAAGGAATTGGCAGGTCGATGAGCGATGGAGTTCCTACGCCGCCCGTTTCGCCCCAGTAGAGGCGCGGGTGGGCTATGAGAATGGCGATACCGCTGACCACGAAGGCAACGAAAGTGGCTGCAGTGATCCAGTGGGTGATGCGGACAACCGCAGAATGGCGTGGACATTCGAGGCTATCGGAACCGAGGCTGTCGGAGCCTCGGATGGCGAGCCCTGGGAGGTACGTGGTCTCGGCCATAACTCATGGCGATATTAACACACGACTACACGCCGCTACACGGAGAATGGGCTCCCGCAAGCGGCTTTCAGGCGGCGGAACGCTAATTACAATCCAGCTTCGCGGGCCGCAACGCGGGCCACGCTCGACCAATCCATCTCGGCTTGCCCTTGCGCCACGGCGGACACCATATGGTCGTGGACCAGACTGGCCATCGGCATCGGCGCGGAGCGTTCATCGGCCGTGGCCAGCACCAGGCGGAGGTCTTTCAAACCCAAATGCAAAGCAAATTGAGCCGGCTCGAACTGCTCCTTCGCGATGATGCTTCCGTAGTTGGCAATGACCGGGGATCCGAATAGGGCGTTCATGATTTCGAGGAACTTCAACGGAGCAACACCTGACTTACGAAGCGTGGCGTACGCTTCTCCGAGCGCCTCAATAGCGCTGCTGATCATGAAATTACCGCACAGCTTAGAAACATTCGCCTGCCAGGGCTCGGCCCCGACCACGAAAGTCTGGCGGCCGATAGCATCGAAGAGAGGCCGGCAGCGCTCCACGAGTTCACTGCGGCCGGCGGCCACGACCAGCAATTTCCCGGCTTCCGCCGCATCGGGGCGCCCGAAGACAGGAGCGCTTAGATAGCCCTGATTCCGCTGCGCATGTTCGGAGGCCAACCTGCGAGCCAGTGCTGGGCTGATCGTGCTGTGCGAGACATGGATGCAATTTTTTTTCATGGCCGAGGCGATGCCGTCACGTCCGAAGACGATCTCTTCAACGGCAGGATCGTCGGCGACCATAGTCATGACGACTTCCGCATCGCGACAGGCATCCGCGGGAGATTCGGCAACACGCGCGCCTTCGCCGGCGAGCGCTTGCGCCTTTTCGCGGCTGCGGTTGTAGACCGTCAACGTGTGACCCGCGCGAAGCAAGTTGCGAGCCATGCCCCTGCCCATTCTTCCGAGTCCAATGAAAGCGATATTCATGTGCGCGACCTCATTTTTGAGATGCTATTTGATGTTGCGCGCCGCCTATTTGATATTGTTTTCTTTTCCTTCCTTTACGTAGGCGATCGATTCGGCAATGTGATTTCTGCTGTGGATGGATTTCTTCTTGGCCAGATGCGCAAACATCTGGATGCCAAAGCCACCGTCGAGGTCGTCCGTAATCCTCTTTTTCCACGGCCGCCGGATGATTTGCGTGGTGAGGCGGCGCGTGATGCGAGGCTGGGTCATGATGAAATCAGCGATCTTCCAGGCGCGCTCGAGAAGCTTATCGCGGGGCACCACTTCGTTGACCATGCCATACTCCAGCGCTTTTTTCGCGTCGATGGCCTGACCAGTGAGCAAGGCATAGGCTCCGCGCTTGACGCCCAGTAACTCGAGAAAGCAGCTGTGAATGCCGTCGCCGGGAACGGAGCCGATCGGGTAATGCAAATCAAAAATGATGGCGTCTTCGCTGCAAATTGTGATGTCGCACATGAGGCAGATTTCCGTGTGGAAGCCGGGGCCATTCAGAACGCCAATAGTGGGAATTTCCAGGTCGTTTATCAGGGAGCTAACGTTGATCCTGCCGTCCTTATAGGCATATTCGTATGCCCAATCCTGAAGGTCCTCCTGTTCAAGTTTGAAGCCTTCCGGATCGGCATCCATCATGAAATCTTTGCCCGTGCCGGTAAAGATCATGACTTCATTTTCAGGATCGGCGCCGATGGTCTTGAAAAGCTGCCCGACCGAGCGATGATTTTCCACGCTGAGCTGGATGGGTCCGCCTTTCGTGTGCGCTTCGACAAGAATGACTCCATCTTTACGGCGCTCGAGCTTGTAATGTTGCTTGAATCGCTCCTTGTATTCCTCGAATTTTGGGGTAGCGACAAAATCTACCAATGACATAACGGATTCTCCTTTCGTGGACCGATCAACTCTGTGTAATAGCGCGCGGCAAATTTATCGCGCCGGAAATCTGTCGAGCTAGGTCACTGAGCGCTCGACTGCGGGACGTTACGTGAGGCGGAGGTTTGAGTCAACGGCGCATTGATGGACAGATCGTTGGTATTCGCCTACTTCGAAAGAAAGGAGGCGTGAGACTATTGTTTTCGGTTCAGCGCCTGGATTTGCTCGACCAGCGCGTTGATCTCTGCCGATGTCAGTTTGCTGCCGAATTCGGGCATGCGGAACTTCGGAACGTGTCCTTTGCCGTTTGCAATGGTGTTGCGCAGCTCGTCGGTTGAGATGCTTGCGATTTTGGGGGAGATGAGCGACGGTCCGGCAAACCGATGGCCCTCGGCAGTCTTTCCGTGGCACTTTGCGCAGTTTTTCTGATATACGGGATTCGCAGTGAGGCTTGCATCAGAAGGCGGAGTCTGGCCGAGCGCTGCTGCGGTTGCGAAGAACGAGAGCAAGGCCGCGGTCGTGAATCCGTATCTGTTGAAGTGGGACCTCATCTCAAGTGGGACCTCATCGAAATGGATTTGCTGAAAAAAGGGTAGATGCGTCGAGGCCCAGAATTGGTGCCCTGCTATTTCAGAGTTCAAGCCGAAGACAGCCGCTTTGTCCTTTGAAGGAAAGGGCCGCCATCCACTTGCGCGCAATTTTCAGAGGGAAGGACGGCCTTGCGTCAGAACTGTTCCAGCTTAGCCATGCCGAAGACGGCATGAAATCGCTCGCAGTAGATGATCATAGCGTCGTATTTCTGCAGATTCGCGGATGGGGGCACGCTGTAATTCTGATCTCCCTGGTTTCCCTTCAGTGAGCCGAGTTCGATGCTGTCGAGCTGGCCCTTCACGATATCCTGCTTAAGGTTGTCGTCGCCACTTCGGCCCAACAGGACATGCACGTCCGGGCCATTGGAGGTCGAGAAATCGGTGAGCCGCAAATACTCGGCGCCATCCGCAGCCTTATAGACCGTTGCCCGCCCACTTGTTTGGTGCGCCTCGCCCTGGAGCCGTCCGGTATAGAGCGGCTGAGGTTCGCTGGTTGAAGCGAACGGCGCGGCCTCATTCACTTTCTGATTGATCCATAATTTCTCGGGACGAAAAGCCCACCAAGCCGCAATGAGAACGGGAAGGCTGATGGCCAAAATCCACTTTCTATGAAACAAGAGAGAACTAACATGCGTGCTCATGATTTCCTCCTTCAAGGTGTGGATCGGGCAGGGTGAACCTGCCCGGTCTAATCGAGGCTGATGTAATTTAGAACTTCTCGAGGGGCGCAGCGCCGAAGTTTGCGTTGAAGCGCTCGCAGTAAATGGAGACGGTCTGAAACTTCGCGAGGTCTGTGCCAGAGGGGACTTCGTAGTTCTGGTCGCCTTCGTTCCCCTTAAGTTTGCCAAGCTCTACCCGCCTGGTGCCGCTCTTGAGGAAGTTGGCGTCGTCGTCCGCATCTTTGGCAGCGACCAAAATCACGTGCACGTCGGGGCCGTTGGACGTTTTGAAATTTGTGAGGCGAAGAATCAATTTGCCATCTTCTCCACGGTAAATTGTCGCGCGGCCAGAAGTGTTGTGCACCTTGCCATGAAAGGTCCCCGTCTCCAGGGCCTTGCCATTGTTTTCCTGCGGCATGGTGTCGCCATGCTTCATGTTATCGTCCTGCTTCATGCCATCTTCATGTTTCATGCCGTCGTTCTGCTTCATTCCATCCTCGTGCTTCATGGTATCTTGGGCGCGTGCCGACGTTTGCAGTGCGAACGCGAACGCCAGCGCGGCGAGTGCCAACACCACCTTAACTTTGCTTAACATGACGATTTCTCCTTATATCCTTTATTTTGGTGAGCACCAGCGGGCGCTCAGCTCTCATAGGCGATAGGAGTCGCGGGCGTCACAAAAGTTACGCGCGAAGAGGAGAACATGCGTACAAGAAGTTCTGTTCGATAGTTACGGTGAGAGAAGGGTTTCGCGATGATGGATGATACTTACCTGATCAACAGCGCGAAGACGGAATTTCGAGAGGCATACAACCGAGGCGATGTGGAACGGTTACTCTCGGTCTTCGGCGAGGAAGGCTTTACGGATATGTCCGAAGGTGGCCCCAGCCTTTTCGATGAGGCAGCCAATGAAGGACTCCGCGAACGCGCGACCAAGTTATTCGCGCAATATGACGTCAAGTTGACGGTGATTGTCATTGAGATCGTTGTTGTCGGTAATTTGGCTTACGACTTCGGCTGGCATGAGTTCATCTTAAGGCCGAAGGGTACGGGAGAGACGCTGCGTAAGAGGCATCGATATTTTGAGGTGTGGAAGAAAAATTCATCCGGCCAGTGGAGGATTTCGTCGTTCATCAATAATGTCGACGTCCGAGAGGAGCTTGGCGGTCGCGCAAGCCACTGGTTCCTAAGCGAAGAGCAGGCGGGAGATGCCGGCGGCGCAATGACAAGGTAGCAAAAAGGGCTATTACGGCACGGAGGAATGCAGGTTCGCTATTTGTCTTTGATTTTTCTGTAAAGGCGGTCGCTGAAGCCGCTCGGAAGTTCATATTCAACGCCGTCCGCCACCAGCTTGACGACATTTCTGGTCCCCTCCAGGACAGCCTTGCAGTGCGCGCAGGATTTGAAATGAGCCTCCATCCGCGCCCGCAGCTCCGGGGCAACGTCGTCGTCGACGTAATTGGAGAGTTCCCGCCAAACTTCCAGACAACTTATCTCAATCACGCTCATTAGACACGCTCGTCCGCGTTTCGTTCCAAAGTTTTAGCGCCTGGGCCGCTACCAAGGCCGCACCTTTTTGTACTCCGGCTTACCACTGCTCCAACTGCCGTCGATCCCGGGCGCCAAGGCATCCCGCATCTGCAATCGGGCGCGCAGGAGCCGGGTTTTTACGTTTCCTTGGCTTATGCCAAGAATTTCCGCTGTTTCCTCGATGCTCAGGTTTTGAATATCACGCAAGATGAGGACTTCTCTGTATTTGAGGGGCAAGGTATCCAACGCGCGTTTCAAGGCGTTTCTTAATTCGTCTCGCTTGAGTGCCTCGGAGGGAATCTCGCGCCAGTCAGCAAAATCCTTGGGAGAATAATCGCCTTCGTCATCCGTACGCGGTTCATCGATGGACTCATATAGGTGACGACGGTCTTTTCGCAGTCGCGAGCGCGCTTCGTTAATTGTAATTTGAATGAGCCAGGTGCTGAACTTAGCCTCGGCCCGAAATCCGGCCAAGTGCGCAAGCGCCTTAAGCACGGCTTCTTGAGCGACCTCTTCAGCATCCGCGGCATTATTCATGATCGACATCGCAGCGACGTAAATGGCTCTCTCGCATGGACGAACGAGGCTGTAGAACGCTTCCTTGTCGCCTTGGCAAGCCCGGCGAAGGAGTTCGGCTTGGCTGGCATCCGAATATGCCGCGGGAGAACCCATCCGTCTCAGGTTACCCGATTCCGAGTGGCTTGCGGATGTGCCAATCGGTTGCCTGCTCGTAAGCGTGGGCGAGTTGCAGCACGGCCGCATCCTGTCCCAGGGCTCCGCTAATTTGCAGTCCGATGGGGAGACCCGAAGCGCTGAATCCGCAGGGCACAGAGATGGTCGGCCAGCCGTAGACGTCGAACGGCGATGTATTGCGGATATTACGATTTACGAAATCGATTGACCCATTTCTATCGCCAGGGAATTCCGCGATGGAGGGCGGCAGGATAGGACTCGTGGGCGTGATCAGCAGATCGACGGTTTGAAATATCTGCCCGATGGTACGGCGGGTGTGCTCGAGCTCTCGCCGCGCTTGAATGTAAGTTACTGTGTCGACGTTTGCTCCGGGGCGTAATCGCGCTAGCGTCTCCGGCTGATACAAGTCGGGAGTCGCTGCCATCATCTTTGCGTGATAGGCATACGCCTCAGCGAGCCGCACGGTCGATCGCAGCTGCTCCTGGGTACTGGCTGATATGGCCACGTCCTTGATACGGGCGGTCAATTTTGCCAGAACAGGCAAGGCTTGATTCATCGCTCGCTCAATCTCCGGATCCAAGCTTTCGAAGAAGAATTCGCGTGCTATTCCCAACCGCAAAGTCGCCGGCGACATCCGCAAGGCGGCGGTATAGTCTGGAATCTTCATCGATACGCTGACCGTATCCTCCGGATCGTATCCAGCAATCGCCTGGAGCAAAAGTGCGGTGTCGCCGACCGTTCGAGCTAGAGGCCCAACGTGATCGAGCGACCAGGACAGCGGAATCACGCCTCGAGCGCTCACCAAACCGTACGTGGGTTTGAGGCCGACGATGCCGCAGAACGCGGCAGGCTGCCGGATCGAGCCGGCTGTATCCGATCCCAGCGCGCCATAACAAAGACGTCCTGCGACCGCGGCAGCCGATCCACCCGACGATCCGCCTGCGATGTGCGCGCGCTCCCAGGGATTATGCACACCGCCGAAATACGTGACGAGGGAGCTGCCGCCGAAGGCGAACTCGTGCATGTTGGTCTTGCCCAGAAACACCGCACCTGCCGCTTTGAGCCTGCGCACAACTTCGGCATCTTCGGTTGGCATACGATCCTTAAAGACGCCGCTTCCCGCGGTCGTTCGAACACCGGCTGTATCGAAGAGATCTTTTAGCGCGATGGGAATGCCGTGCAGAGGGCCGCGCCATTTCCCGCGCTGAATCTCAGCCTCGGCCGCGCGAGCCTCGGCCGCTGCGGATTCCGCGGTGACGGTGATAAACGCGTTGAGCGCTGGGTTTAGTTTTTCGATTTGTGCGAGGCAGGCATGGGTCAGCTCGACGGGTGAAACTTTTCTCTGACGCACCAACTCGCTCGCTTCGCGGATATTCAGATCGATAAGCTCGCCGCCCTGGGTTCGGCTTGGGGGCTTGGCGCTTGCGCCGAACTCCTGAGTCACCGCCGCAGCTCGCGATTGGACCGCGATTAAAGCGGCACCGCCGGCAATCGTCTCCTTGAGAAAAGCCCTTCGAGAAAGCTCGGTTTCGCTAGCGCCGGCTGTCGTCCCTGAATCACGGGCCAGGGCGGGTTTTTTATGCTTTTCAATTTCCGCAACATTTTCAATTTCCGCATCAGAGGGCATGGAATTGCTCCTGAGCCAGGCGAAGAAAGTGCGCGTGACTGCGAGCAAATCTTATCACCAACAACTTTTGCAAGACCTAGCGTATTGCGTTGCTGAGTTTGTGGAGATTCTCTTCGGATGAAGCGAGAGAGCGTTTTATTGCCGCTTGAAATACAGCGCGGCGAGGGGCGGTAAGCGCAGGGGCAGGGAGTAGTCCATGCCCATCCAGGGCGTAGGCTCGGCCATCACCCCGCCTCCGTTTCCGTAGTTGCTGCCCGCGTAATACTGGGCGTCGCTGTTGAAGATTTCGCGGTAATAACCAGGCTCGGGCACTCCGACGCGATAGTTTTCGCGCGCTACGGGCGTGAAGTTTGCCACGACGACCAAATAATCCTGGGGATTTCGGGCGCGACGGATAAAGGAAAGGACGCTCGCGTCCGCGTCGTTACAATCGATCCACTGAAATCCCTGCCAGTCGAAATCGACCTCGTGCAGTGCCGCTTCACGGCGATAGATCGCGTTCAGGTCGGCTATGAGTTGTTGAACGCCCCGATGTTCGGGGAAAGCAAGCAGATTCCATTCAAGGCTGGCACCGTGGTACCACTCGGAACGCTGCGCGAACTCTCCTCCCATGAAGAGCAGCTTCTTGCCTGGATGCGCCCACATATAGGCGTAGAGCAGGCGCAAGTTCGCAAATTGCTGCCAGAGATCGCCGGGCATTTTGTCGATCAGGGAGCGTTTTCCGTGTACGACTTCATCGTGCGAGAGTGGCAGGACGAAATTCTCCGTGAAGGCGTACAGCATCGAAAAGGTCATGCGGCTGTGGTGGTACTTGCGGTAGATCGCGTTTTGCGAGAAGTAGCTGAGCGTATCGTTCATCCAGCCCATATTCCACTTCAGCGTGAAGCCCAACCCGCCCAGATAGGTCGGGCGGGACACCGCGGGCCAAGCCGTGGATTCCTCGGCGACCATCAGAACGCCCGGATGCTGTTCGTTGGCGACTTCATTGAGGCGTTTGAAAAATGAGATCGCGGCCAGATTTTCCCGGCCGCCGAACTCGTTAGGAATCCACTCGCCCGCATGCCTGGAATAATCGAGATACAGCATGGAGGCCACAGCATCTACGCGCAGTCCGTCGATATGATATTTGTCCATCCAAAAAAGGGCGCTGGCCAGAAGGAAACCGCGCACTTCCGATCGCCCGTAATTGAAGACGAGCGTTCCCCAATCAGGATGCCGGCCCTGCCGCGGGTCGGCGTGCTCGTACAGATGGGTGCCATCGAATTCCGCCAATCCGTGCGCGTCGGCGGGAAAATGCGCCGGCGTCCAATCCAGCAGCACTCCGATATTTTCCTGATGGCAGCGGTCCACGAGATACATGAAATCTTTTGGTTTGCCATAGCGGCTGGTGGCCGCGAAATACCCGACGGTCTGGTATCCCCAGGAGCCGTCAAAGGGATGCTCCATCACCGGCATCAGTTCGATATGTGTGTAGCCCATCTGCTTTACGTAAGGGATCAGTTGATCGGCGATTTCGCGATAGGTGAGCCAGCGATTGCCCTCTTCGGCAACGCGCCGCCATGAACCAAGATGTACTTCGTAAATCGAAACGGGCTCAGCCAGCCATTCCCGTCTTCCGCGCGCCTTCATCCATGATTCATCTTCCCAGCCGTAGCCCTCGAGTGTCGAAACCACTGAACCCGATTTCGGCCGTAGCTCTGCTTCGAATGCATAGGGATCGGCCTTCAAAAACGGAAGCGCGCCGAGGCGCGAGCGAATCTCGTATTTGTAAACCATGCCGTCTTTCAGCTCGGGGATGAACAGTTCCCAAATGCCCGAGTTGCCGCGCGAGCGCATGGGGTGCACGCGACCGTCCCAACGGTTGAAATCGCCCGTCACGCTGACCCGCAATGCATTCGGAGCCCAGACGGCGAAGTGCACGCCTTGCACGCCAGCGATCTCTCGCACATGAGCGCCTATTTTCTCGTAGCTTTGCCAATGTGAGCCTTCGCCAAAGAGATGGAGGTCAAATTCGGTGAGCAGAGGAGGGAAGGCGTACGGGTCCGCGATTTCGGTGATGTCGCCATTGTCCCAACGTATGCGCAGGCGATAATCGCGCGCCTCAAGATGCCGATAATCAGCTGGGAGCAGCGCTTCGAAGATTCCTCCGGCCTGCACGAGTTCAGCAGGGAAGGCGCGACCCTCGACGATCACGCTTACCGAGGCGGCGTAAGGCTGAATTGTGCGAACGACAACGCGGTCGCCTTCGACGGTGTGCGGGCCGAGGAGACGAAATGGCTCGCCATGTTCTGCTCGCGCAAGCGCGGCAAGCTCCATCTCTAAGTTGGACGGCGGTTCGCCCGGAATTCCCTGACTCGCATTTTCCGCTACTTTGGTCAAGTCAATGCTCCCTTACCGATGTAATCTTAGACGAATCCTTTCGTTCTGTGGGGAATCGTCTGCGCCGCGTCCACAGCTACGAATAATAGGAATACTTACGACCGCGGCGGCAGGAAAGCATCTCTCTTGGTTGGATCCGCTGTAGAATCGCTTCGCCGTGAAACCACTCACTGTATACCTCGGCAAGTTGCTCGGCCTTTTCACGCTGATCACCAGTTTTTGGCTTTTGATCGAGCGGCAGACGGCGGTGTCCACGATTCCGGCGCTTCTCGGGGATCGTCCGGCCATGGTGATCTTCGCCATCATCGCTCTCGCGAGCGGGCTCGCAATCGTCTTAGCCCACAACATTTGGTCCGGCGGCGTGTTGCCAATCCTGGTCACACTGATTGGATGGGTTATGGTGATTCGCGGCGTTCTTTTTCTGTTTCTGCCGCCCGAAGCAACCTTGCAGATCTTGGCCACGATGCAATTCGGGAGGCTCTTTTATGTCTATCTTGGCATTCCCTTTGTACTCGGCATCTATCTGACGTACTTAGCTTTTACGGCATCCTCACGCGACGCCTAGCCGTTCAATAATGTTGACTTGACGGCGACTGGGCAAAGTCGAAACAGCATATAATGTGGTGAAATGAATTTGCTTCCGGCGGGCCCAGTTGTGCTTCGATGGTGCGCCTTGCCAAGGAACGTTTCGGAGTGAACACGATGAAAAACGCTAAAACCCGTGCGCATCTCGCGCTCGCTATGTGTGCGGTCTGCGGTCTGGCTTTCGCCGGCTTGGTGAGTTTGGCGCTTGCGCAGCAGCTTGGCACGATCACGTTTCCCACATCCGGCGCTTCCAATGCGCAGCCGATATTCCTGCAAGGCGTCAAAGATCTGCACAATTTTCAGTTCGATGAAGCCGCTGTGGCTTTCCAGAAAGCCGAGCAGATCGATCCGAATTTCGCGATGGCTTACTGGGGCGAAGCGATGAGCCATAACCACCCGCTCTGGGCGGAAGTGGACGTCCCGGGCGGCCAGAAAGCTCTGGAAAAGCTCGCGCCCACTCCGGAGGGACGGGCGGCTAAAGCAAAAAGCGATAAAGAGAAGGCCTATTTTGAGGCGGTGAACCAGCTCTTCTATGGATCAGACGACAAGCTCGTTCGGGACAAAGCCTATTCTCAGGCGATGGCCAAAATGTACGATCGCTGGCCTGCAGATCACGAAGTAGACGTCCTATATGCCCTCTCCCTGCTTGGAACCGTGCGACCCGGCGATGAAGGTTTTCGCCGTCAGGCGCTTGCTGCGGCGATCTGCCTGAAGGTCTTCCAGGAGAATCCGAACCATCCCGCCGCCGCGCATTTTATCATTCATGCGTTCGACGATCCCGACCACGCCATCCTGGCGCTTCCTGCGGCGCGCGCCTATGCGAAGATCGCCCCGTCGGCGGCTCATGCATTGCATATGCCGTCGCACATTTTCCTGCGGCTCGGCATGTGGCAAGACGTAATCAAGTCGAATATCGCGGCCTATCAATCTTCGATTGCGCTGATCCAGAGGCTGCATCTGCCCGAAGGGCGAGAGGATTTCCACACGCTTTCCTGGCTGCAATACGCCAACCTCATGGTGGGTAATCTTGACGAATCGAAGAAGGACCTCAATCTTGCCGAGGCGGCTGCTGATCGCAATCCCAACAGCCCCAACGTGCAGCGAGGCTATCACGCCATGCACGCCCGCTACATCCTTGAGACCGGCCAATGGGAAAGGATTCCGCTGCAGGCCACGACACAGCCTGCCTCTGGTTCGGGAGCGTCCATGCCTGGGATGTATATGGGGGCTGACGACGAGTGGTGGACGTTCATCGCTGGTTACAGCGCGATCAAGTTAGGCGATCCCACTACTGCCGACCAGGCGATCGCGCAACTTCATGCCATGGCCGAGAAGGCGGGCGCAAACGCCTACGCGGCCAAGCCGTTCTCCATTATGGAAAAGGAACTCACAGCCGAGGCTGACCTCGCTCGCGGCCAAAAGGACGACGCCGTGCAGGCTGCCAAAGCGGCTGCCGATATCGACCGAACGTTGGCGTCCCCCTCGGGTCCGCCCGATCCCATCAAGCCCGGCCTCGAGCTTTACGGGGACGTGCTGCTCGCCACCGGCCACGCCAAGGAAGCAGCCGCCGTCTATGAAGATCAATTGCTGCGCACGCCAAATCGAACACCAGCGGTGAAGGCGCTGGCCCGCGCCAAAGGCGCCCAAATCTCCATGGCTACACCAAAGCCTTAATCGAAAATGGACGCAGTTCGTCGGCAGGGCAGGCTTCTCCCCGACGTCGGAAATGGAGACTAATAGCGCCGGCTATTTGCTTCCGTTATCGCCCTCAAGGGCAAGTGGGGGAGATCATCTTGATCGACGTCAACTTCATGTAGTGCGGGGCCTTTGGCACTTTCGGGTCCGCTTCTGCCTCGGCCTTAGGAACGGCTGTGCCCGTAACTTCGATCTTATGGCCGACGTGGGGCGCCAGGTTGGCCGATGAGGATACGATGCCGATGGACTTCGGTCCATTGCCTTCCACATCGGTGACCATATACGTCCCGGCCTCGTCGCCCTTCTTCAAACATCCCGTCATGCTGTGCTCTTTGGGAGCCTGCTGGGCCTGAACGGCGAGCAGAAAGGCAAACGCGCACGAGACAACCGCGGCGGCCATGATGAAACGCTTCATGTGAACCTCCAGTAAGTGAGTTATGGGCCGGATTGGCACAGGATGGTAGCACAGTTCTTTATCTATGGTCGCTGCCGAGCCGATCGCAGATCGACTAGATCGCTTCTCCTTTCAGTTTGCAGCCGCTGTCAATTTTCTGAAAGCTCGCCGCGCGGCTCAGAAGAGACTCGAATTCTTGATCTCTCCCCGGGATCTCCCCGACCGCGACCATGCCACGAGCCTCCATCGCTTTGATTTCGTGACCACTGTCCGTTTGCGAAACGCGTTTTTTCATCATTGCCTCTCCTCTTCGTTGAAGCGGTGCGGCACCCCTGGGGTGGGCATCGTGCTTCACTGAGTAAAGCGAAAACGAGAGACGGAGTGGCTCAAAACAATCGTCTGGACGGGTTCGGGTTTCGCCGTGGCGGCTTCTGTGACTCTCTACAGGGCCAGGCAGGGGTGGTTCGAAGCGGAGGTATCGATCATACTAATGCCAATTCCAAGCAGGACATGAGGAGGAGTGAGGGTGAACGAGAAGAACGGTTTTGCTACGCCGATCCGGGATTCGAAGATCGAGGCTGTTTTAGGGCGCTTGCATGCAGTTGCCGACACACAGGAAGAGGAAGCGGAGTTAGCCGCGCGCCCTCGTAACCTGAAGAATACTCAATGGGGGCCGGATTTTCTTAAGGACAAGATGATCCCCATCCACCGCGAACAGGGCTCATTCTTATATCTCCTTGCGCGTTCCATCCGCGCGAAAACGATCGTTGAATTTGGAACTTCTCACGGGCTTTCCACGATCTATCTTGCCGCCGCCATCCGAGATAACGGGAGCGAAGGGCAAGTCATTGGAACGGAGTTCGTTGCCGAAAAAATGGCCCAAGCAAAGCGCAACCTGGAAGAGACTGGCCTTGCGCGCTTTGCGAAACTTCGAGAAGGAGACGCACGCGAGACGCTAAAGGAACTTCCGGACGGGATCGACATGTGCTTGATGGATGGATTCCCGCCCTTCTCTTTAGAAGTGTTTAAGCTGATCGCGCCGCGCCTGAGAAAAGGCGCAATTGTGGTTGTCGATGGAACCGAGACGCTTCGCAAGCCGCAAGCCGATTTTTTAGCTTATCTGAGTGATCCGGCTAATGGATTCCGCTACACCGAACTGTCTTTCGGGGACGGCACGGGGCTGGCCGTCAAGGATATTTAGCGCCGACAATGCTTCACTGCTGTCGATCATGCTGCGCGGACGTGCACCGTCATCTCCCCAACGCGTTCGATGATGGCATGCATAACGTCGCCGGGCTGGATCGGACCCACGCCTTCAGGAGTGCCGCTCAGCACGACGTCGCCCGGCAGCAGAGTGTAGAACGAGGATGCAAATTCGATCAGCTCGGGAATGCCGAGGATCAGATCACGCGTATTGGCTTTTTGCCGGAGTTCGCCGTTAACGCTGATCTGCAGGTCGAGATGCGAAGGATCGGCTAACTCATCGGCGGTAACGAGCCATGGGCCAAGCACGGTATAGGTATCGACCGATTTGCGGAGGCTGCGTTCTTCGGGACCGCGAATGGAAATATCCAGGCCGATGCAGTAGCCGGCGACGTACTCGAGTGCCTCGGCTGCGGGTACCGCTTGTGCGCGCCTGCCGATAACAACGGCCAACTCCACCTCTTCGTCCGTGCGCCGGTCGAGATGGCGAATTACCACATTTTGCGAGGGCCCAACGACTGAGCTATTGGCTTTCAGAAAGAAGCCCGATTGATGGATAGCCTGCATGTGGGCCTTATTCTGGTGATGCAGATTGGGATCGGCGGTCACTTCATTCAAATGCTTTTGATAATTCACTGGCGCTCCCATGACTTTACTGGGATTGGCCACGGGGCTCAGCAGGTGCACATCCGAGAGTCGCTTGGCGGAAGCACTGCGTGCCGCAGCCATGATGGCATCGCGAAGTGATGGCAGCATCGCAATGAAAACATCGTCTTGCGGGAAGGGATAACGGCGGCTGGGCAGATTATCCAGAATGGAAGTCACGTCGCGTACGGTTTCGTTTTCGACCAGGCCGAGCCGATTTTCGTCAAATTGGCAAAGTCGCATGAGCAGTGGATAGTACACGGAAGTCCAGGAGCGCGCGAGCGACCGAGCCGCACTATTCTCCGAGATGGCAGTGCGCACAGGGCTGATATAGAATTTGACCGCGCCGCATCCCACTCGGCTTGCGTCCCTGCGCCGGCTTTCCGGAGGTGATCCGTGCACGAGCCTGAGTTTGAAAAGCTCTATAGCGATATGGAGCAGTGTCACGTCAAGCCTCTGTGGCTCGCGGAGCGAAGCGTAAATCCGCCGCAGCCGCAACCAAAAACAGTACCGTGGCTTTGGAAATGGTCGCAGCTCTCGAATTTTGTTCGGCGCTCGTGCGAGTTGGTGACGCTGGACCGCGGTGGCGATCGCCGTGCCATGGGTTTGGCGAACCCGGGTTTGGGAGGCGCGCCTTACGCCACAAATACTTTGTGGGCCGCCGTGCAATGCCTGAACGGCAGGGAAGTGGCGCCCGCGCATCGCCATACCGCGCAGGCGATTCGGTTCATGATCGATGGGCGTGGGGCGTACACGACCGTCCAAGGCGACAAGATTTATCTTGAGCGCGGGGACTTTGCCATCAATCCACCCTGGCATTGGCACGATCACGGCAGCGAGAGCGACGAGACGGCCGTGTGGATGGATGCTCTCGATGTGCCGCTGAATAACTATCTCGATGCGCCGTTTTTCGAGCACGCGGCGAAAGACGTCCAGCAGGTGACCACCGTTGTGGACGAATCCGTGTTGAAGTACGGCTTCGGCCAATTGCGGCCTGCCTGGGAGCCGCCCGCCGCGCGCTATTCCCCGCTTTCTGTTTACAAATGGCAGGTGACCGAGCGCGCGTTGAACAACCTGGCCAAGGTGGCTGCGAGCCCGTTCGATGATGTGGCGCTCGAATACACGAATCCGCACACAGGCCGGCCAGTGATGGATACGATGACCTGCTGGATTCAGATGATTCGGCCGGGCGTGCATACCAAGGCGCACCGGCAAGTGAACAGCGCGGTCTATCATGTCCATGAGGGCCGCGGCGCAACAATTATCGGCGGCGTTCGTTTCGATTGGGAGCAGGGCGACATTTTCGTGATTCCGAGCTGGACCTATCACGAGCACCTCAACGAATCGAAGAGCGAGAGGGCCATCCTGTTTTCCGCGCAGGATACGCCCGTGCTCGTTGCGCTGGGCAAATACCGGGAAGAGGCGCTCACTGCGAACAATGGCTTCCAGACGGTGAAAGAGACATTCGACGTGGATAAAGCGCTGGCGTACGGATGAGGTATTCCATCCGGTCGATCAGATCGTTGGGCGGTGCCTGCTGAATTTCTGCTAGTGGTCCTTGGTGCACGCACCCTGATTCGGATGCAGGCACCCTAAACTCGGGTGCAGGGAAGAGAGGGAAAATGGACCGACGCAATTTTATAAAGGTTGGGGGAGCGCTCGCCGGAGGTTTGGGGCTCGGCAGATTGCTGCCCGCGCAGCAAGCTCCGCAAATGCCCCAGATGCAGGGGCAAGCGCAAAATCAGAACTCCGGATCACAGACGCCCGCCGATTTCACGCTGAAGATCGCGCCGGTCCTCGTAGAACTCGCGCCTTACCGTTCTATCAGCACCATCGGCTATAACGGCACGTCGCCGGGCCCGCTGATTCGAGTGCGCGAGGGCAAACCGGTAACTATCGATGTGATCAACGATACCGATACGCCGGAGTTGGTTCACTGGCACGGGCAGCTCATTCCTTCTGAAGTGGATGGCGCGGAGGAAGAGGGCACGCCGATGATTCCGCCGCACGGGCGCCATCGATATCAATTTACGCCGGGGCCCGCGGGCTCCCGCTGGTATCACACACATGCGATGGCCGGCTCCGATTTGCATCGAGGCACTTACACAGGGCAATACGGATTCTTTTACATCGACTCCGGCAAGGATCCCGGGAAATATGACCAGGAACATTTCCTGGCGCTACGCGATTGGGAACCTTTTCTGGCAAACGAAGACGAAGATGACGAGGACGAGGATCCCAACGCGCCTAAGCCGGAAAAGCCGGAGCGCATGCCTCGGGGAGCCAATGGCTACGAGGCCGTATATCGGGTTGTCTCGATCAACGACAAGCTTATGGGCGGGGGGCCGCCGATTCAGGTGAAGCAAGGGCAACGGCTCCTGTTTCACTTCCTGAATGCCTGTGCTACCTCTAACCGGAAGATCGCTTTAACCGGCCACAAATTTCAAGTTTTTGCGCTCGATGGTAATCCGGTGGCTAATCCGCAAGCGGTGGACGTCATCGCGATGGGCCCTGGCGAGCGCGTGGATTGTTTTGTCGATATGAACCGGCCGGGCGTGTGGGCGCTCGGTGCGACCGCTGATGCCGATCGTAACGCGGGCTTAGGCATCATCGTCGAGTACGAAAATCAGAAAGGGCAGCCGCAATTCTTGCGGCCAGCGAATCGGATCTGGGACTACACAGTTTTTGGCCGTCCTACCGCGCCGGCCGCGCCCGCGGAAACGATCGACATGATTTTCGAAAAGATCCCTGGCGGTGTGCACGGGTTCAACCACTGGACGGTTAACAGCAAGGAATTTCCGCACGAAGACGAATTCGTGCTTCGGCCAGGCTCAAAATATCGCATCTTCTTTCGAAATCGCACGGATGACGACCATCCTCTGCACATCCACCGGCATCTTTTCGAGATAGTGGAAATAAACGGAAAGCCGACTAGCGGCGTTATAAAAG
This sequence comes from uncultured Acidobacteriota bacterium, assembly GCA_963803735.1. Classification (GTDB taxonomy): domain Bacteria; phylum Acidobacteriota; class Terriglobia; order Acidiferrales; family UBA7541; genus Palsa-189. The sequence goes on from CAWDNV010000001.1 coordinate 455,897, forward strand.
ATACCGTGGTGGTGCCCAGTTTCGGGCGTGTAGCCGTGGACCTTATGGCCGATCAGCCGGGCTTGACGCTTTTCCATTGCCACAATCAGATGCACATGGATTTTGGCTTCAAGGCTTTGTTCCGTTATTCGTGAACTGGAATCCAATAGTCAGCGATTGCAGGATGGCGAGGCGATAGGTTGGTGAAAGCGCCGGATTTTGATACCCTGCGGAGAGAGCTTCCATTATGAAGTTGCTGGCGCGCGGCTTGCTGCTGCTGATGTTTGTGGGTACCGGTGCCACGTTGTTGGCGCTGCAGCAGGGTTACTATGGCGGCGGTGGTTACGGCGGCCGCGGCTATCGCGATAACGGCGTAGAACAAAAAGACGAATTCGCTTTTGCCCGCCTCCGCTATCCCGTCCGCATGGCCAGCTACGGAGGTTTCGGAGGCTTCGGATATTTCCGCAACGGCGGCTGGTCCGAAGATTATCCCAGAGCGGATCGGCAGTTTGTGCAAGGCGTTCTTCGCCTGACGCGCATCGACGCGCGCCCCTACCAGGAAGTAATCGATCCCGATAGCGACGAAATTTTCAATTGGCCCTGGCTCTACGCCGTCAACGTGGCCGATTGGGACTTCAATGACGATCAAGCCAAGCGCATGCGCAGCTACCTGCAGCGCGGCGGTTTCCTGATCGTGGACAGCTTCCATGGCGCGGCGGCCTGGGCAAGCTTCATGATCGGAATGCGCAAAGTCCTACCCGACCGGCCTATCGAAGATTTGACGAATAAAGACGAGATTTTCCACGTGCTCTACGATTTGGACGAGCGGCCACAGGTTCCCGGCTATCAATACATCTATACGGGCAGGACCTACGAGAACGACGGTATCTATCCGGAATGGAAGGCCATTCGCGACGAAAATGGACGCATCATGGTGGCCATCTGTTTCAACATGCACATCGGCGATGCATGGGAACATGCCGATGATCCGCGCTATCCGGAACGATTTTCTTCCTTTGCCTATCGCATGGGCATCAACTACATCATCTATCCCATGACCCACTAGGCGGCGCTGAATCCCCGCGTGCTTCGGCTGTCTTCATCTCAAACAGCTGAGTTATCGCTCACTTTGCGGAAATGATCAGAACGCCATGAAAACGCTCGCTTAGTGGATTTGAGCGATTCGGCCGGTGTTATAATTTTATTATTGTGAGAACGCTTTTGGCCGTCTGTGTCGCCGCCCTCGCTCTATCGTTGTTATCGCCGCCGAGCGCTTTTTCCGCCTCAACCATTGCCGGTCTGTGGGATGCGAAGATCGTAGCGAATCAACTCGAAATTCCGTTCCGCTTCGAGATCGCGCAAAACGGCAATCAGGTGCAAGGCTTTTTCTTCGAAGGCGACCGGAAAATCGGATCGAGTTCGGGCAGCTTTTCCGGCGGGCATCTGATACTCGAATACGACATTCTCGAAACGACCCTTGAGGTTACCTTCCTCGACGACCAGTTCGCCGGTACGTACCGGTTCAACCGATCTGGAAACGCACTCCTGATCCGTGCGCATCGCTTTACGCCAGCTTCCGCGGATACGGCGGCTGCTCCGCAGATTTCAGGCAGTTGGGACATGCGGCGCGTACCTCAGGAAGTAAAAACCGCCAGCGATAATCAGACCTGGAATTTGTTCCTGCGGCAGTCAGGAGCCGAAGTCTCGGGTTCGATTCTACGGGTCGACGGCGACACCGGATTTCTGGTTGGACGCTGGCAAAGCGGCAGGCTCGTTCTAAGCCACTTCGCCGGGCAAGGTCCGCTGCTCTTTGAAGCCAAACTGAATGCAGACGGCACGCTTGCGATTGCCCTGAATCGCGGCGGCAACTACATAGCTGTGCGTAAGAGCGAAGCGAGGGCAAAAGGCGTTCCCAATCCTCCTGATCCTACGCGCTACACCAGTGTGAAAGATCCAACCGTGCCTTTCCGGTTCAGTTTTCCAGGCCTCGACGGCAAAATCGTGTCCAATACCGATCCGCAATTCAAGGGCAAGGTTGTGATTTTGGCGATCGGCGGAAGCTGGTGTCCGAATTGTCAGGACGAAGCTCCGTTTCTGGTTGATCTGTACAAGGAATTTCACTCCCAGGGACTTGAAATCGTCGGCTTGATGTTTGAAGCGGATGCAGATCCGGCGTTGGCGCGGCCCCGCGTACAGACATTCATCAGGCGCTTCGGGATACCGTATCCTATGCTGCTGGCCGGAATTCCGGATGACATCGATAAGAAAATTCCTCAACTGGTGAACTTTGGGGCGTACCCTACAAGCATTTTTCTCGGGCGTGACGGCCGCGTGCGGAGCGTGCATGCGGGATTTGCGAGCCAAGCCACGGGCCAGGAGTATGTGCGGCTGAAGGGCGAAGTGCGGAGCCTGGTGCAGCGGCTGCTGACGGAGAATTCTCAGACGAGTGGACCGGCGTCTCGCGGATTGTAGAGTTACCGGAAGGATCATCAACATGCTTTTGCATTCGCGGCGTTTTTCAATTCCCTTAGTCGCTCTGCTATTCGGCTTCGCTTTCGGTGGAATCGCCACAGCGCAGTCGTTCACGGCGGCTCATGCGAAGGTGAGCCTCATTGCCGAAAATAACTCGCTGCAGCCGGGACAAAGTGCCTGGGTGGGCGTCTTATTCGACCTTGAGAAAGGCTGGCACATTTATTGGGTGAATCCGGGCGATTCCGGAGAGCGGCCAAGAATTCAATGGCAGCTTCCTGCCGGCTTTCAAGCGAAAGAGATTCGCTGGCCGACGCCAGTCCGGCTGGGCACCGGGACGGTAATCGATTACGGCTATGAGGGCCGCGTGTTGCTTCCCGTGCCGATGCAGATACCGGCCGACTACAAATCCGGCAATCCAGTGATGTTATCCGCAGATATCCGCTATCTGATCTGCCGCGAAGTGTGCATCCCGGCGAAAGCACAGGCAAGTTTGGCGATTCCGTCGGCCAATTCGAGCGGCGTTGCTGCCGATCGCGAACTCTTCCGGAGCACCTTTGAGAATTCGCCGAAACCGCTGCCAACTGGATGGAAGGCGCAGGCTAGCGACATGGGGGGCTTCTTCCAGCTTTCGCTGGATACTGGAACGAGCGAGAGCAAGGCGGCGTTTTTCCCGTTAGAGGAAGATCAGGTCGATAATGCCGCCCCTCAGGGTGCGACGGCGACACCTCGAGGAGTGCAGCTCAAGCTAAAGAAATCGGATCAGCTCTTGAAGCCGATCGCCGTGCTCAAAGGCGTAGTGGTTCTGAGTTCGGGCCGCGCGTATGAAGTAACAGCGGCGGTAACGGGGCCGGTAACGGGAAAGAAGTAATCGAGGATTTATCTGCAGAGGTTCAAAATTGAACCTCGAAGCCGTTTGGGAGGTGCGAGGATGAAACGGGCGGCGACTTCGTGGATGATTGTGGCTGCGGCTTTGCTTTGTGCGTTGCCTGTGGCGCGTGCTGCGCGCGTGGGCGAACACGCCCCGGATTTTTCTGTCACGGACACGAATGGCAAAGTGGAGAAGCTTTCCGATTACGCAGGGAAGTTTGTAGTTCTGGAATGGAGCAACCGCGGTTGCCCTTACACGCAGAAACATTACAACAGCGGGAATATGCAGCGTTTGCAGCAGGAGTGGACCCAAAAGGGAGTAATCTGGCTGACAGTGATTTCCTCCGCTCCCGGCAAGCAGGGATATGTAACGGCAGCGGATGAAAATTCATGGCTCAAGCAGATCAATGCCGCGCCGACTGCGGTGCTTCTAGATCCAATGGGAACTTTGGGGCACCTCTATGACGCGAAAACAACGCCGCAAATGTTTGTAGTCAGTCCACAAGGAACGCTCGTTTATGATGGGGCGATCGATGATAAGCCCACAACCGATCGCGCGGACGTCGGGCGGGCGAAGAATTATCTTTCTCAGGCCCTCGCGGAGGCTACGGCGGGCAAGGCGGTGAGCACGCCGACGAGCCGGCCATACGGCTGTTCGGTGAAGTATCCAGGATCGTGGTTCTGAAGCGTAGGGCAGGGTCGGCAGTCTATAGGTGCAAACTTGCGAGTACTGGTGGTCGAGGACGAAAAACGGCTGGCGGAGAACGTGGCGCGCGCGCTACGAGAGAGTGCCGGCTACGCCGTGGATATAGCCAGCGACGGCGAAGAGGGTTTGTATCTGGCTGAATCCAGCGCCTACGACCTCATGGTTCTGGATCTCATGCTACCCAAACTCGACGGGCAAAGTTTGCTGACCCAATACCGCAAAAAAGGTCATGCCACGCCTGTTTTGGTTTTGACCGCCCGGGACGAAAAAGAGAATGTGGTGCGCCTTCTCAACGCAGGCGCCGACGACTACGTGTCGAAGCCTTTTGATTTAGGCGAATTTCTGGCGCGAGCCAAAGCTTTGGTGCGACGCGGGAAGGGGCAAAGGTCACCAGTTCTTTCCGTAGCGGACCTTCAACTGAACACGATTGAGCGAACCGTGCGGCGCGGGCAGAAAGAGATCGCGCTCGTCCCGATGGAATATCGTGTGTCTGGAGTATCTGGCGCACAGGCCGCGCGCGGTTATTTCCAAGAGCGAACTGCTGGAGCATCTCTATGATTACAATTGGGAGAAATTCAGCAATGTGATTGAAGTTTACATTTCCGGCCTACGGCGCAAGATCGATAGCAACCATCCCGTCAAACTGATTCATACGGTGCGCGGGCATGGTTACGTGCTGCGGCCCGATCGTTAACAGCGCACCATTCAGTTCAGGAAGATCAGGAATTCAGGAGGAAGGATTCAGTGGCATCGGGAAGCTGGACCCAAACTGAACCGGCGGTAACTGGAGCGGGCGCCAATGGCAAAATAGTGCCCGGCACATTCGCCTGGCTGCGGCGGAAAACGAAAATTACGGCCAAGCCTTTCTCGTTGACAGGTCGCATCATCGCCGGCGTCATTATCTGCCAACTGGTGTTGACCGCCGCGGTCACGATAGTTGCCATGCTCTATGCGCGACGCGAGTTGGGTCGCGGATTCGACGCAGCGTTGAATGGATGGGCCGTTAATACACTCGCTGCCGTGCGTTATACGGAATCCGCCGTTCCCGATCTCCTCTTCGACCCCGCACTTATTCCTGAATCGTCCAGCGTGAGGCATCCCGATCTTTTCGAAATTCGTAGAAGCAATGGCGAGATACTGGCTCGATCCGGTGGGTCACTTCCCAGGGAATTGGGGCAAGGAAGCAGCACGTTCACCAATTTTGTAATTCGCGGCGTTCCTTACAGGGCGATTGTTTTGCGCCAAGTGCCCGTGCTTGATCGGGAAGACAATCTTAGCGTGCAGCAGCGAGTCACGGTCGTTTACGCCGCGTCGCAGAGAGCCATGCACGAGCAGCTTGTGGAACTGGGCTTTTCTGTCGTAGGAGTCAGTTTGCTTTTGCTTTTTGTCGTCAGCGTAGTGGCTGCCTGGGGCGTGCGCCGGGCGCTAGAGCCGCTACGAGAACTGGCCGGCCAGGCGGGAGCAATATCGGTGCTGAACTGGGAGTTCCGGCCGCCCGCTGAGGCGTCTATGGCGAGGGAGTTGGCTCCTCTGACGAGCGCGATTGAAACCGTACTCGAACGGCTGCGGGAGTCCTTCCGGCAGCAACGCGATTTCACCAGCGATGCCGCCCATGAGCTGAAGACTTCCGTGGCGATCGTCAAATCGACCTTGCAAACACTGCTGCAACGGCCACGTCCGGAGCACGAATATCGGGCGGGCCTGGAAAGCATGCTGGAAGATTGCGGGCGGCTGGAAGATCTGCTCGGGCGCTTGTTGCGATTGGCCCGGATCGAGCAATGGGCTGAGAACGGGATGAATCGCAAGTTGGGCATTACCGAAGTCACTTCCACTTGTGAGGCGGCGATTTCACGAATCCAGGCGCTGGCCGAGGCGCGCGATATTCAGATTGAGCTGATCGCGCCGCAAGAGGTTCAACTGCAGGCGGATCCCGAGGATTTGGAACTGATCTGGGTGAACCTGCTGGAAAACGCGGTGCAGTATAGCCCTGTGGGATCGAAAGTGGCGATTCACGTGGACCGCAACGGCGGGAGTACTGCGTGCGTTTCCGTGCAGGATTCTGGCCCCGGCATTCCGGAGGAACAGTTGCCCCACGTTTTTCTGCGATTCTACCGGGGCGATCCATCGCGATCTCGTGCTACCGGAGGATTTGGCCTGGGACTGGCGATTTGCAAGGCAATCGTGACGGCCTATGGCGGGCAGATTCAGGCCACAAATCGCAACGGTACTGGAACCGAGATGAGAGTCGAGCTGCCGGTCGGACCTGCTGGTACGTCTACCTAAATTCCACTCCTGTTTTAGATTAAGGGTGATTTCACTCTGGGTTAAGCTCCGCTTAACGTCGGCGATGGCAAATTCCGTCGTATTGAGACCCCGGTAAATGACGCCCCGTTCGGTCCCTGTGCCGGACGGGGCGTCTTGCACGAAGGGGCGGATTATACGTCTTAAGGCTGGCTTAATCTAGAATAGTTTGGTGTATGTGGCCTGCACATGCTCGGATTCGAGCGAGCATTCATGTTCCGTTCATGTAGAACGAGACAGAATCCGTCAGAGGTGGGAGAATTCGTGGCACAAATTTTGGGAATGGGAGGAAGGGCGACGTGATTGCTGCGCATGCGAGGTTTTTGGTTACTGAGACGAATTCTACGGGAGCGGGCGGCTACGTTTATCCTCGTCCAGGCCTTTATTCTCTACTGGCATTCGTTGTGATTTGCGTCGGGACGTCGCTTGGCAATGCGCAGACTGCGGCCCCTCAGACCACTCCCGAGGCACCGGTACAGCTTGTCTATCCGCCGACACCGGCGGGGGAAACCGGTCCGCCAGCCACCATTACCTTGGCGGATGCGCTGCAAAGGGCGCAGAAGAATAATGCCGAATTCCTGTCGGCTCTCTCCGATCAAAGAGTGGCACAAGCAAGACCGCTTGCAAGCAAGGAATGCGCGGCTGCCACAGATCGGCTTTCGAAGCGAATACTGGGTACGCAGGGAAACGGAATTACTCCGAACGGAAGATATGTTACCAATGACGGCGTGCACGTCTACCGAGAGTGGGCTACCGTGCATCAGGATCTAAGCGCGGGTATCTTGATAGGGACCGATTACAGGCGAGTCTCAGGCGGCGGAAGCGATTGCGACAGCCAAGGCAGAGATAGCGCGGCGCGGGCTCACGGTCACAGTGACGAAGAGTTTCTACGCGTTGGTGGTAGCACAGCGTAAGTACGCGACGGCCCAGGAAGCCTTGGCACAGGCACGGCGTTTTCTCCAGCTAACGGAGGACACGGAGCGAGTGGGTCAGGCTGCTCATAGCGACGTGATCAAGGCGCAAATTCAGGCTCAGCAGCAGGAGGCGGCGTTCACGGAAGCTAATCTCGGAATGGAAAATGCGCGGCTGGATCTTTCGGTGCTTATCTTTCCGAGCCTAGACGAGAATTTCACGGCGGTAGACGATTTGAATACGCCGCGGCCCTTGCCGACGCTTGGAGAGGTACAGGAGATGGCAGGGAGGATGAATCCGGACATCCGCGTGGCGACGGAGACGTTCCGGCAATCGAATCTGGACATCAGGGCTGCGAAGAGCGCATTTCTGCCAGCGATATCGCTTGATCCTGTCTGGGGCCTTGAGGCGAATTGCGTCGCGACGCATTGCGTATACACAGCACTTCCCGAGGCCGGTGCTACACCGACTTTGGGCTATATGATTCAGGCTTCATTGACTGTTCCGCTTTGGGATTGGGGAACGTTGCGAAGTAAGCTGCGCCAAGCCGACTTCAAGCAGGAGCAGGCCCAAGTCTCGCTGAGCCAGACCCAGCGGCGTATACTCGCGGAGCTCTATGCAGCATATAATGAGGCTCTTGTAGCGCGCGAGGAGGTTGATAAACTCCGGCAGACTGCGGACCTCGCGGGGGAAAGTTTGCGCCTGGTTACGTTGCGGTACCAGGGAGGATCATCCACATCACTGGAAGTGGTCGATGCGCAGACGACTTTAATCACGGCCCGCAATGCTTACGACGATGCGCAGGTTCGTTACCGAAACGCGCTGGCGAATTTGCAAACGTTCACGGGAAATTTCTAGGAAGAAAAGGTAAAGAGACAGGAAAATGAACGCGGATAAAAACGCAATACGTAGATCGGTTCTTCATGATGAAGGCTCGTGGTGTTTACGGCTGGGGGACGGGTATCCTGCTCGGCTCGGTAGTGGCGTTGGGTTTGGTGGCATCCGGTTGCTCCAAGGGCGGAGAAGTGGAAGCGGCGCCGACAGTTACCGTGCAGGTGGGCGCCGCGGAGAATCAGACAATTGAGCGGAAAGTGTCCGCCGAGGGGACGCTCTATCCGTTGGAACAGTCCGCGATCGTGCCAAAGATCAGCGCCCCGATTAGGAAGTTCTACGTGGAAAAGGGTAGCAAGGTGCACGCGGGCCAATTACTGGCGGAACTCGAGAATTCGGACTTACTCGCGCAGCAAAAGGAAAGTGATAGGGAATTTTGCTCAGGCTGAAGCAGGATATGAACAGGCGCTTCAGAAGGCGGAACAGGACCGTCACGCTGGCGAAAGAGACGTTGGATGCCGCACAGAAGCTCTATAACGCGCGGCAGGGAACTTTATAAACAGGGAGCAGTTTCCGCTAAAGATGTCGACGACGCCAATGTTGCGTTGATTCAGGCGAGGAATGTATATGAAGCGTCGCAGAAACAGCTCGACCTTAAAATGGCTGAAGGACAATTCGCGGCGGCAAAAGGCCAAAGCACAGAGGACGAAGTCGCGTGTGAATTATTCCAAAATCGTGAGTCCTATTGATGGCGTAGTCACGGATAGGCCTTTTTATCCGGGAGAAATGGCGTCGAATTCCGGGCCCATTATTACCATAATGAATTTGTCGCAAATCGTGGCTCGCGCACACATCGATCAGTCCGAGGCATCGCAGCTCAAGGTGGGTGATCCGGCGACGATTTCCGTGCCAGGTCAGCCCGGTGCGCTGAAAGGCAAGGTCAGCTTGGTTAGCCCGGCACTCGACCCCAACAGTACAACGGTGGAGGTGTGGGTGCAGGCTCCGAATCCGGGCGACCGTTTGAAACCGGGAAGCAGCGTGCAGGCTCAAATGGTCGCCCAAGCAGTCCAGCACGCCATCGTGATTCCCGCCGAAGCCCTTCTGACTGGTTCGGATGGAACGACCTCGGTAATTGTTCTGGATACCGATAACAAGCCGCATAAGAAAAAGGTGAAAGTGGGGATTCGAGATGGCGGCGACGTGCAGGTCACAGAAGGTCTGCAAGGCGGAGAGCGGGTGGTGACAGTGGGCGCCTTTGCGCTTTCGCAAGAGGACGATCCCGTCCTGGCGAAGACAAACATCCAGGTTCAGGCTCCCCCGAATATTCCAGACGAGGATGACGAGGATCAATGAGCCGATGGTGGGCACCTCGTTCCTAGAGTTTAGGAATTAACCGACAGCTCGACGGTACTTCCATGGAAAATAAGACGACGACAACAATCAAGACGGTGAGTTTGCCCCCTCCGGCGCGTATTGCGCCGACAGATGATCCGAACCACTACTGGTTTTCGCGCCATTCCAAATCGATCATCTTCATGATTCTCACGCTGGCGGCGATTGGAATCTACGAAGCTTTTACGCTTCCCATTGCCGTGTTTCCCACCACGAACTTTCCTCGAATCATCGTGGGCGTGGACAATGGCGTGATGCCCATCAATCAGATGGAAGTGACGATCACGCGGACAATTGAAGAGGCGGTCAATAGCGTGCCCGGTCTTCAAAACGTGCGCTCGATCACGAGCCGCGGTTCGGCTGAAATCGATCTGGACTTTAGCTGGGACGTTGACATGGTCTTGACGCTTCAGCAAGTGCAGTCTGCTATTTCGCGTGTCCAGAGCACTCTGCCGTCAACGGCCCAGATCGACGCGCATCGGCTGGATTTTGCGAGCTTTCCGATTCTGGGCTACAGCATCACATCGGACAAAATTCCGCAGACCCAACTTTGGGAATTGGCTACGTATCAACTCAAGCCCCGCCTGAACCGGTTGGACGGAGTGGCGAGCGTTCTGGTCCAGGGCGGGCAGCAGCCGGAATTTCAGATCGTCCCCGACCCGGCGCGAATGTTGCGGGCCCACGTGGCGCTGCAGGACATTCTCGATGCGGTGAATCACACGAATTTGATTGATTCTCCTGGCTTGCTCACCCGCAACCATCAGCTTTTCCTGGGCCTCGTGACGGCACAAGCGCAGAATCCCGATCAAATCGGCGATATCGTGATCAAGACCAACGGCGACGTCCCGGTACGAATAAAGGATATCGGCGAGGTATCGCCTTCGTCGGCGCCGGCGTATACCGTAGTCACAGCGAATGGCAAACCGGCCGTATTCTGGTGAGCATCAACCGGCAACCCACCAGCAACACGGTGCAAGTCGCCAACGAAGTTCACCAGGAGATTCAGAATATAACGCCCAGTCTGCCGTCGGGTGTGGACCTGCGGGTCTTTTACGACCAGTCCAATATCGTCAAGGGCTCCATCGGCAGCGTGCGCGACGCGATCATCATCGGGCTGTTCCTGTCCGGGCTGATCATCTGGCTCTTCCTCCGCGACTGGGGCACGGCCATCATGACCGGACTGGTCGTGCCGGTAACGATCATGGTCACCTTCATCGTGATGAAGATCATGGGCCAGAGCTTCAACATGATGACGTTAGGCGGGCTGGCCGCCGCTGGCGGATTGGTGATCGATGACGCGATCGTGGTCGTGGAGAATATCGTTCTCCACCGCGACGGCGGTGAAGGTCCACTGCAAGCCACCGCGAGCGCGCTGAAAGAGCTCACGATTCCTCTGATTGGTTCGACGCTCACTCCGATTGTGGTTTTCTTGCCGCTGATCAGCATAACGGGCGTGACGGGAACGTTTTTCCGCGCTTTGGCCATCGCCATGAGCGTTTCTCTGTTGACGTCGCTGGTCCTGGCACTTTGCTGGACGACGAATTTGGCAACTTTTCTGATCCGCCGGGGCAAGCATGGCACAGTACCCGAGACAAACGGAACGAATGGAACGAACGGAGGCCCGGAGGAATTTGGTAGTGGCGCCGACGGGCCGCGGGGTGCCGCTCCGGGCATGGAACCGGCGGGCGCCGACTCCGCTGAGATGGAACAGATCAAGCGCATGATGGCGGCGGAGGAAGCCTCTCTGAGAGGAGGCTGGTTCGAGCGCATTATCCAATTCTATGAGCGTTGGCTGCGCCGGGCGTTTGCGCATCCCTTTGTTTTGGGAGGGTTGTGCGCAATTCTGATCGTCATCTCGTACTACAGCTACAAGGCACTGGGCAGCGATTTGCTTCCGCACATGGACGAGGGTGGCTTCATTATCGATTATGTGACGCCCCCGGGCAGTTCGCTCCAGGAGACTAGCCGTATGGTTTCGCACATGGAGCAAATCGTGCGAACGCTGCCGGAAGTGGAGAGCACTTCGCGGCGCACCGGCCTGCAGCTTGGCCTCGCGGCCGTCACGGAAGCGAACACGGGCGACATCTCGGTCAAGCTCAAGGATCAGCGCAGCCGCACTGTCGACGAAATCATCGCGGACGTTCGGGGGAAAGTTACGTCAGCTGAGCCCGCCGTGGACGTCGATTTCCACCAGGTATTGGAGGACATGATTGGCGATTTGACCGGGGACCCGAAGCCGGTCATGATCAGGCTCTACTCCGACGATGTGGAAGCCTTAAAGCAATGGGCGCCACGCGTGGCGGATACCCTCGAAGGTGTTTATATCAACAATAAAAAACCCATCGTCGACGTGGACAATGGCATAGACAGTACCGCGAGCGGACCAGCCGTAGTTTTCACGGTAGATCCCGTACGATCGGCGAAGGCAGGATTCACGACCGACCAACTTTCTATCGTGACGTCCGCGATCATCGACGGGGAACCGGCAAGCACTCCCGTGGTAATTAACGATCGGCCGTACGTGGTGCGGGTGCGTTACCCCAAGCAGAGCCGCTCTTCGCTGGAATCCATGAAAAACACGCTGCTGGTGAATTCGAATGGGGGTACCGCGACGCTGAGCGCAGTGGCGGATATCAGTGAACTTCCGGGGCAGATCGAAGTCATTCGCGATAACTTGCAGCGAGACGTGGTGGTGTCGGCGCGACTGGAAGGAATCGATCTGGGGACCGGTGTTAACGCGGTGCAGAAAGCGGTAAACGACCTGAAACTGCCGATACGAGTGGAATACGCAGGCACCTTTAAGGAGCAGCAGAAATCGTTCCGCGAGTTGGAAACGGTACTGCTGCTGGCCCTGGTGCTCGTTTTTGTGGTGCTGCTGCTGGAGTTCCGAGCGTTTTCGGCACCGCTGGCGATTTTGTCGTCGGCAGTGCTCTCTACCTCTGGCGTTTTCTTCGCCCTGTTGATCACGAGGACGACATTCAATGTGTCTTCGTTTATGGGACTGATCATGGTGATCGGTATCGTGGCGAAGAACGGTATCTTACTACTCGATGCGAACCAGAAATTCCGCTCCGTGGGCTTCTCTGCCGAGGAGGCCATGGTACAGGCCGGACGGCGCCGGCTTCGCCCCATCGTGATGACAGCAATGGCCGCCGTAGCTGGGATGTTACCGTTGTCGCTGGCGATCGGCGCGGGTTCGCAGATGCTTCAACCTTTGGCCATCGCAGTTATTGGGGGCATTCTGATTTCGATGGTCCTGTCGCTCGTTATTACCCCGGCGATGGAGTTCTTCATGACTCGGAAGGGCCACTCCGTGGCCGAGGCGTAGAGGTGAGGGACGAAGTCTCTATTCAGTGTGCGGGAAACGATCGGAAAGAGGGTTCCGAAAATGGTGTATCGGGCCCCATTCCAGCAATTCAAGTGAGGAGGAGTATATGTTGCGTCGAGGTTTCTTAGGAACGTTGTGCTGGGCCTGCATTCTTTCTTCTTCGCTGGTATTCGTGTTCGCGGGTACGGCATCTGCTCAGAACAATTACAAAGTGATCCGCAGAATCCCGGTTGGAGGCGACGGCGGATGGGATTATCTGCGGGTGGATCCCGATGCAAAGCGCGTCTACATTGCGCGCGGCGATCACATGATGATCGTCGATGAGACCAGCGGCAAAGTAGTGGGCGATCTGCCGAATACGAAAGGCATCCACGGTACGGCTCTTGCGACCGATCTGGGCAAGGGCTACACCAGCAACGGCGGAGCGGGCACAGTGACCGTCTATGATCTGAAGACGCTGAAGCCAATGACCGAGATCAAAACGACGGGCGACAATCCAGATTCTATTATTTATGATCCCGCAACCAAGCGCGTCTTCACGATGAATGGCCGGGGCCTTAACTCCACCGTGATCGATGCCACCACCGACAAAGTGGTGGGCACAGTGGCTCTGGGCGGGAAACCCGAGGAGCCAGCGCTGGACGGGCGCGGCAACATGTACGTTAACCTGGAAGATAAAAGCTCGATCATGGCGTTTGATACGAAAACTCTGGCAGTGAAGGGGACCTGGTCTCTTGCGCCGTGCGACGGGCCCTCGGCTCTTGCCGCGGACACAAAAAACCATCGCTTCTTTGCAGCTTGCAGCAAGATGATCGCAGTATTCAACGCTGACACGAACAAGATAGTGGCGACGCCCGCAATTGGCGGAGATCCGGACGGCAATGGCTTCGATCCGGGTACGGGGCTGATTTTTGCCACCTGCCGGGAGGGATTGCTGACGGTGATTCACGAAGATTCGCCGGATAAATACACCATCATTGGCAACGTCAACACGCAATTTGGCGCTCGTACGATGACGCTCGATCCCAAGACGCATCACGTCTTCACCGAAACAGCAGACTACAAACCTGCGGGGGCACCGACCGCAGACAACCCCCGTCCGCGTCCGCAAGTCATCCCCAACACATTTGTGCTTTTGGAAGTGGGGCCACAGTAGTTTCGTATTGAGATTTGCGTCTGGCTCCCGCTCACGGAGCAACTGAGCGGGAGCCAGACGGCCTCAAGTTGACCTGAACCCTCACCTACTATCTTCGCTGTATCCTCAACAAAATAAGGCGCTCTTGGTCGGGCCGTGGTGTATCCTGAAGGCTCCAGTTAGGCGGACTTCGTGAGGGCCGCCGCTGCCACGAAGGGCTTACCTCAGAGAAGCCGGGAGGACGCCATGCGGCATATCCGAACAATCTTGATCGCGCTTATCGGAGTTTCTTTGGTTTTGGTCCCGGGGCTACGCGCTGACAGCTTGCAATTAAAGAACGGCAATTTTGTGCAAGGCAAATATTTGGGTGGCACGGAGCGCGCGGTGCAATTTGAAGTGAACGGAAAGATTCGCCTTTATGGTATCGACGAAATCCTTTCTATCAACTTCGCCGCTGCATCTGCTGATGGAGGCATTCCCTCGAACGATGACGAGCAAAAGCTCCGCACAAACACAGGATCGAATTTCGTCGGTAGGGGTAACGGCGGATTCCGGACTGCCCCGGTAAGCCAGGCGAATGCGCGCAAGCCTCTCTCCCAGCGGACATCGCGGACCGAAAGCCACAGCGGGAAGTGTCAAGACCGAGACGTGCAGACCGGCGGATCTCCGCGATCCAACTGCACTCATTTGGCGCCGAATTCGGATTCTAAGACGCGGATCGTCAAGGTTACGGCGCCATCTACCCGCGCTTTAGCCTCAAGTTCCTCGATCCTTTCTAATTAAGAGCCACATTCATACCACCAGAGTGAGTCTCTGAGTCTCCTCATCCGCTTAAGCTATTGTCCCATTCTGATCCAGACGCTGGAATCCCGTGTACTCATGCGCACCGGTGCCTAAAATCCTCTTGCGTGGCTGGTATTGGCGTGCTTAAGATACCGCACGTTTCAAAGATGCTGAACGTTTAAAGGAAAGAGTGGATGCCGAAGGAGAAGCCCAAAGTTAATATCGGTGAGGTTATCCGAAGTTACCGCGGCCAGCGTGGACTATCGCAAGGTGACATTGAGCGCCGCACCGGGCTCCTCCGTTGTTACCTCTCGCGAGTTGAAAACGGGCACACCGTGCCGTCGCTCGAGACCCTGGCAAAAATAGCGGAAGCCATGGAGATCAGTTTGGCCGATTTTTTCCCAGGGACAGAAACAGCGCATGACCGTGACACGCAGAAAATGTTGGGCGAACTTTCCGAGGATGAGATTCGATTCCTGTCGGAGATCAAACGATACAGCACCAGCCTGTCGGACGGCGATAAGCGTCTCGTGTTAGCGATGATACGGAAAATGGCGAGCCTAATTCCTCCGCCGACGCGCAAGCCCGCCGTACGCCGCACCGCGTTCTAAACCCAAACTCGTCTTTCAACTTTCGTTTCTAATTGCGCATTTAAGTGGCACACGTGCACTCGCATACGTCCGCCCTAACACCCGATTTTCGGGGCGCGCTGGCCGGAATCAGGCATCTTCGGGGCTGGGCCGCGGGGATTTGACCGGACGGAAGACGCTGTCCAGCACCTCTCCCAAGGTAGTCGCGAATTGTTTCCAAAGGCGCTTCTTAAGGGATGTGTAATTCTGCGCTCCGCAGAAAAGATCAGCGATAAGCTTGCTAAATGTGGTGCTGCGGTCAATAAACTGGATCATGCGGGTGGTGACGGAGCCGCCCAAGAAGCGTCCATGATAGAAGGTGCGGGCGATATGCGCGGCCACTTCCAGATCGGCGGAAAAATCATCACGTACGCGGCGGGGATAAGCTTCGGGCTCACCGGAAATCAGTGATTCTGCCAGGAGTTCTCCCGAACGCAATGCGTAATATAGGCCTTCGCCGGTAATTGGATCGACCCAGCCGGCAGCGTCTCCGATCAGGGCCCAATTGTGCCCGGCCACACGACGTGAGGCCAGGGTATGAGCGCGCGGGGAGGGTAAAACATGACTATAGAAACGCGCTCCGTCGGCGGAAATGCGTTCCTCGTGCATGAATTGCTCGAGATGCCGATGCAATTCGCGGCTCGTGTGCCGGTTCAGGCTGCCGCATATCCCCACGGAAAGATGGTCGCAGCGTGGGAAAGACCAGATGTAACCTTGCAAGCCGCGCACGAATTTCACCTGAATGCCGTCCGCGCAGGAAGGAACGAAATAGCCGAGCGTCATCTCCAGGTCCGCGGGGTCTAAGGCGCGAGTGGCAGGGAAAAATGAGTTGCGCGCGCCCGAGGCCAAGATAAGGAAATCGGCGTGCTGGACCACATTTTCGGAGGTAAACGAGGGAGATTCCGCGCGGACGTCTACCGAGCCCACCCGGGAATGGACGATACGGCATCCGGCCCGTTCTGCACGCTCCAAGAGAAGCCCATTCAGCACGGCGCGAGAATAGATGACGATGGGATGGTCCAGGCACAGGTGGGCGCGATGGCCATTGGGGGAGATGAGTTCGATTTGTTGAATCAACTTCTTGGATTGAGGACCATTGAGCAGAAAAGGATAATTGACGAGGGCTTTGTGTGTGAGGCCTCCGCCGCAGGGTTTCTCCCAAGCAAGGTGCTCATCGAAAATTGTGACTTCGAAACCGGCGGACGCAAGCCGTTCACCGCACAAAGCGCCGGATGGCCCTCCACCCACAATGGCAATTCGCCGAACAGGCATGTTCCAACTCTCTTCCACCGCGGATGGGGTCAGGATGGGGCGGGCTCGGTTGACGTCAGCCGTCGCGAGCATCCTATGGACGATGGAGTATAACGAGCAGTTTAATCAGCAACCTGGCTGAGTATATCACCGGAATACGAATGTGACCGGCAGGTGCCGCGCTCCGGCGCGCAAAAGGCACGCGTGTTAATATTTGGTATCTGAGGGCCTTGCCACTTAGGAAACCGATGGGCCGTATTGTCTCGCAAGAAGAACTGATCGCGCTTCTCAACCGTCCCAACCGCGGCTCGCGGCGAGTTGTCTTTACGAACGGCTGCTTCGACCTGCTGCATCCTGGGCATATCCGCACGTTGGAGGAGGCGCGTGCGCTCGGCGATATTCTCGTTATTGCATTGAATGAGGACGCTAGCGTGCGCAAATCGAAGGGCGATTCGCGGCCTGTTATCGCTGAGAACGAACGTGCCGAATTATTAGCGGCGCTGGAAGCAGTCGATTTCGTGGTTCTCTTCGGCGAGCCCACACCGCGCGAATTGATCGCTAAGTTGGTGCCCGATGTCCTCGTCAAGGGCGCCGATTGGGGCTCAACGGAGATAGTGGGCCGTGAGGAAGTAGAAAAAGCCGGGGGGCGCGTCGTTTCCATAGCTTTGGAACCGGGATATTCCACAACCAGCATTTTGCAAAGGATTGGCAAGCTCTCACAGAACCGTTCTCATCCGGCGATCCCCTAATGCTTTTCCCAGCCGTCACTGAGCTTTTCGGCCATTTGGCACAGCTTCCCGTTTTGGACGAGGCGTTTGAAGCGCTTCGGCGTGGTTCCCTTGCCGAGGAGCTGGCGGGGTTAACCAATCCTGTCAAAGCCCTTATTGTGGCGCTTGCGGCGGCAGAGCTGCGAAGGCCGATTGTGGTGCTTGTAGAGGACGAACGCCGAGCCGCATCTCTTCTAGAGCCGCTGCAGTTTTTTCAGCGCACGCTGAGCGGCAATTCCGCCGGCCCGGTTTTATTGCTCCCCGCGCTCGATAAGCTGCCGGGATTGGGCGCAGGTCCACATCCGGAAATCCTCGAAGAGCGTGCCTCTACCCTTTCGCGCTACGTCAGTGGCCAAAGCTCGATCATCGTGGCGCCGATCGAGGCTTCGCTGCTGGGTTTCGCTCCTACCGAATTTTATGAATCATTGTCGCTCTCGCTTGAGCGAGATGCAGAAATTTCTCTTAAGGAAGTTATCGCGCATCTTTCAGAGACGGGATACATCCGCACCGAACTGGTGGACATGGAAGGGCAGTTCAGCGTGCGCGGCGGCATACTGGATGTTTTTCCTGCCGAAGCGGCTAAGCCTGTGCGTATCGAGCTTCTCGGAGATACGGTCGAGGCCTTGCGCGAATTTGATCCGGAGACGCAGCGCTCTACAGGACCGGTTAGCCGCGCGATTTTGCCACCGCTAACCGAGTTCCCGCTAACTCCGAGTCAGCGTGAAGACAAGGATTCGAAATCGTCCCGATTTTGGCTCGCACAAGATGCCGGCGAGAAACCAACGACGCTTTTTGACCTTCGCGAAGACACATTGGTCGTCCTGGATGAACCAGAGCAAATCACTCAAAAGGCGGAGAAGTCTCGGGATCGCCTGCTAGCGGATTCTGCTTCGCTGGGCCGAGATGGAGCGGGTCCTTTGGTTTTGTCCGAAGACGGGTGGAAGCAAGCTCTGGAGCAGCGTCAGCGGTTTAGCCTGGAGGAATTGGGGCTTCATCGGGACGGCCAAGAGCCGCGCATGCTGTTGGTTCAGCCCACGGCACGTTATCACGGACAAATCCAGCCCTTTCTGGACGAAATTCGCAAAAGATTGAGCTCGGGGGAGGAAGTGTTAGTCAGCGCAGCGAGTTCCGGCGAACTCGAGCGGCTTGCTGACCTTTGCCGTGAATATGATGTGCCTTATCGCCTGGGGGAACTCGAACACAGTGCAACCGGAGCGAGGCTGGTGGACGAAGTCACCTCCGGAAGTGCACCGGCAGCCTTGTTGCTGCGCGCTCCGCTGGCGGAGGGCTTCGTAATCCCAGAAGCGGATCTGACGTTTTACGGTACCGGAGATCTTTTCGAGACCGCACCGGTGCACGAACGGCCTAGGGCACGTCCGAAAACAGCGGGTTTCTTCAGTGACTTCAGCGAACTCAAAGCTGGGGATTACGTGGTGCACATGGATCACGGAATCGGCCAATTCGAGGGCCTGCAGACCATCGAGAACGATGGTCGCCGCGGTGAGTTCATGCGCCTGCAGTATGCGGATGACGCGCGGCTTTATGTGCCCCTGGAGCGCCTGGATCTGGTTCAGAGCTATCGCTCTCTGGAGGGTGCGAAGCCGCAACTCGACCGGCTGGGTGGAACGGCTTGGGTGGCACGCAAGACTCGCGTTCGCAAATCAGTCACCGATCTCGCCGACAAGTTGCTGGAATTGTACGCGGAGCGGAAAACGGCGTCGGGTTTTGGATTCACGCCCGACGTACCCTGGCAGCATGAATTCGAAGATGCGTTTGAATTTTCGGAGACGCCCGATCAAGCGACAGCTATTGCCGATATCAAGCGCGACATGGAAGCGTCCACGCCGATGGATCGGCTGCTCTGCGGCGACGTGGGATACGGGAAAACCGAGGTGGCCATGCGGGCGGCGTTCAAGGCGGTGGCCAATTCCAAACAAGTTGCAGTACTCGCGCCCACTACAGTCTTAGTGTTTCAGCACTACGAGACATTTCGGCGTCGCATGGCCGCATTTCCGATACGCATCGACATGCTGAGCCGATTCCGCAGCGCACGGGAACAAAAGGACACGCTGGCGGCGGTGGAGGCGGGCAAGGTCGATATTCTGATTGGCACGCACCGTCTGCTTTCACGTGACGTGCATTTCCACGACCTGGGCTTGCTGATCGTTGATGAGGAACAACGCTTTGGAGTGACCCACAAAGAACGGCTGAAGGAAATGAGCCGGAACGTGGATGTGCTGACGATGACCGCCACTCCGATTCCGCGCACGTTGAATATGTCGCTCGTGGGCCTGCGGGATATGTCGGTAATCGAAACGCCACCAAAAGACCGGCTTGCGATTCAGACGGTGGTGGCGCCTTTTTCGGAATCGATTATCCGACGAGCAATCTCGGAGGAACTTGAACGCGGAGGGCAGGTATTCTTCGTGCATAACCGCGTGGAATCGATTTATTCGATGGCAGCTTTGATTCAAAAGCTCGTCCCAAAGGCTAGGATCGTGGTCGGGCACGGTCAGATGGGTGAACGCGAACTCGAAAAAGTGATGCTCAAATTCGTTCGTGACGAGGCCGATGTGCTCATATCCACCACGATCATTGAAAATGGCCTCGACATCCCGCGTGCCAATACGATTATCGTGAATCGCGGCGACCGTTTTGGTCTATCCGAGCTTTATCAGCTCCGCGGCCGCGTAGGGCGTTCCAACCAGCGCGCCTATGCGTACCTGCTGGTGCCTCCGGAGGCCTCTCTAACTCCGATAGCGAGGCGCAGACTTGCTGCGCTGCGCGAATTTAGCGAGCTTGGCGCCGGCTTTCGCATTGCGGCCCTCGATTTGGAATTGCGCGGCGCGGGAAATCTGCTGGGCCGTGAGCAACACGGGCACATTGCTGCGATCGGATTCGATCTCTACACCCAAATGCTGGAGCGGGCGGTATCTGCCAAGAAGGGGGAAGCAGAGCAGCCGGAGCTTCGCGCCACGCTGAACCTTGGCATGGATATTCGCATTCCGCCCGAGTATCTGCCCAGCGAAAGCCTGCGATTGCGTACCTACAAGCGGATCGCAGAAATACGCAACGAGACAGAGAGCGAAACGCTTCGGCGGGAACTCGCAGATCGCTTTGGCCCGCCTCCGCCTGCCATCGATAATCTATTGGACTATGCAGTCTTGAAATCTCTGTGTGAGAGGCTGCAAATCTCGTCTGTGGATCGCCGGGGGAATGAGGCCGCCATCAAATTCCACCCCACCACCACGGTCAGTCCAGAACGATTGGTGCGTCTGGTGCGAAAGCAAAAGGGTACAAAACTTGATCCTAGCGGCGTGCTGACGATTACTTTAGAACGCAGTAATAAGAGCATCGCAGAGGCCATCCGAAACGTATTGCTTCCACTGGAAACGGGGAGCTAGAATGCGGAATACGCAAAGGAGAAGGATGTTAAAGAACGGATATATCTGGGCGGGGTTAATCCTTATGGCCCCGGCGTTCTCCTGCTTGGCGCAGAGCAAGAGCGTAGTGGTTGAAGAGGTGGTTGCGCGAGTCAACAACGAGGTCATCACTCGCAGTGACCTGGAGCATGCCCGAAGCGAGATGCAACAGGAGGCCCAGCAAGATTGCCCTAAGTGCACGCCCGAAGAGATCAATCAGAAAGTGGCGGCGGAAGATAAGAACGTGCTGCGCGACCTGATCGACAATTCTCTGCTCGTTCAACGCGGCAAAGACTCGGGGGTCAATGTCGAAACGGATGTGATCAAGCGTCTGGATGACATTCGCATTCAGAACAAGATTCCGACGATGGAAGAGCTCGAGACGCAGATTGACAAGAGCGGTGTTTCCTTTGAGGACTTCAAAAACAACATCAGGAATCAGCTGATCCAGCAGGAAGTGATTCGGCATGAAGTCGGCTCGAAGATCATCCTGGATCATGCGCAGGTGCAAAAATATTACGACGAACACAAAAGCGAATTCACCCGTCCCGAGCAGGTTACGCTGCGAGAGATCTTCGTAAGTACCGAAGGTAAGCCGGAATCCGAGACACCAGCATTGCGAAAGAAAGCCGATGAACTCCTGCAGCGGGTTAAAAACGGTGAGGATTTTGGAGAACTGGCCAAACATTTTTCCGACGGCAGCACAGCCAAGCAGGGCGGAGACTTAGGCAAATTTCAGCATGGCCAACTCGCGTCCAACATCGAGCAAGCAGTGTTTGCTCTGCAGCGACTTCAGACGACGGACGTGATTCCGACGAAAACGGGTTTTTTGCTCCTGCAAGTGGGGGAACACTACGCCGCCGGCGAGCAGCCAGAAGACAAAGTTGAAAACGAAATAATGGACCGCCTTTACAACGAGCGGCTGCGTCCCGGGCTACGTGCATATCTGGAAACGCTGCGTGAGGAAAGCTATGTTTTAGTCAAGCCTGGATATGCGGATACCGCAGCCGTGCCGTCCAGCACCATCGAAGAGGTTCCTCCGACGCCTGACGACGATAAGAAAAAGAAGAAGTCTGCGCCGACGCCGAACACGCCCGTGCCAGGCAGTAAACCCGACTGAATGAAAACCGCCTACGTTTCTGATCTGACCCCGGACACCAGCATCACGTCTTTTTTTCTCGTGTGCGAAAAAGAGCTGCGCTCGACCCGTGAAGGAAAGCTTTTTTTGCGGCTGGAGCTCAGCGATCGGAGCGGGACGATTGAGGCGCGCCTTTGGGACAACGCGGAGGCATTTGCGGCGCTTTTTGATCGCGATGACATTATTAAAGTCCAGGCACGCGTTGAGAATTATAAGAATCGAGTACAGCTTGCGGTGGACAGGGTTCGCCGCGCCGAGCCCGCTGAAGTGGATTTATCCGATTATTTCCCGCACACCGCGGAGGATATCGAGCAGCTTTACGGGCGGCTGCGTGAACATGTAGCAACGATCAAAAATCCTTGGCTAAACCGTTTGGTCTCCGGAGTAATTGAGGACCCGGCGATATTTCCGCGGTTGAAGCGCGCCCCGGCGGCAAAAATGATGCACCATGCTTTTGTGGGCGGCCTGCTCGAGCATATTGTCAGCCTGTGCGATCTGTGCCGATTTGCTGCTCAACACTATCTTGAACTGGACCTCGATCTTTTGCTTACAGGCGCGGCTCTGCACGATATCGGTAAGCTGGACGAGCTTTGCTATGAACGTGCGATTCATTACACCAACGACGGTCAACTGCTGGGTCATATTATTCTGGGGCTCGAGCAGGTGACCGAAAGAATGAATAGCATCGAGGGCTTTCCGCCGGACTACAAGACGCTGGTGAAGCACTTGCTTATTAGCCATCATGGGCAATATGAGTTCGGCTCACCAAAGCTGCCGATGTTTCGCGAGGCGCTGGTGCTCCATTACCTCGACGATTTGGATTCAAAAATGGGCGCAGCGCGTGCTGTTCTCGGGGCGGATGGAGGCGAAGCCGGTTGGACTGCTTTTAGCTCCGCGCTGAATCGCAGGCTGCTTCGGCTGGACCAATTTCGCGTACCTCCAGCGGAAAAGGCCACTACGGCCGCGCCGGAAAATGACGAGAAACTCGGCACGGAAACGCTGCTCAAGACGAAGACCGTCTAGAAAGACGGATCCATGTACACTTCACCCGCCCGTGGTATTCGCCGTTCCATACTGGATCTAGCCCCTTTGGAACTCGATTGTATGAATGCTTTGTGGCGCCTGGGCGAGGCAACAGTCCGTGACATTCACGCGGCAATGGCGACCACCCGCCCGCGAGCGTACACCACGATTATGACGATCCTCGACCGCCTGGCGCAGAAGGGTGTGGTGGAACGGCAGAAATCCGGCCGTGCTTGGCTTTATAAGGCCAATCTGTCGGCTGATCAGGCCCGCACGCATGCGGTTGCGCGACTCGTGGAAGGATTCTTTCAGGGTTCTACGGAAGCGTTGGCTTCACATATTTCGACACTGAACAAATCGCCGCAACCCAACATCACTCGTAATCCCGAATAACTTTCGAGCTACAGACTTGGAAACGATCAACAAAACACGAATGGCCGATATGCCGATGCGGCGTAGCTTTCAGATCCGCGATATCGAAATCGACCCCGCGACGGTTCTGGCGCCAATGGCCGGCGTTACGGATACCATCTTCCGGCGCATGATCCGAAATCTGGGCGGCTGCGGGCTGATCATGACGGAATTCACGAGCGCCGAAGGCGTAACGAGGCAGGCGGCGCGAATCATGAACTACCTTCACTTTGAGCCTGACGAGCACCCGATCACGGCCCAATTGTTTGGCGCCAATGCTCGAGTTTTGGCTGACGCCGCGAAGCTTGTAGAGGATCTCGGGTTCGACGTAGTCGATATCAATCTGGGCTGTCCAGCGAAAAAGGTGGTGAAGTGTGGAGGCTCGGGCTTGCTGCGCGATCTTCTCGCGCTAGAAGAGCTGCTGCGCATGGTCCGCAATGCCGTGCACATTCCACTTACGATCAAGACGCGCGCCGGCTGGGACGAGAAGAGCATCGTAGCCGTCGAAGTTGCGCGGATGGCAGAAGGCGTTGGAGTGGAGGCCATCGCGGTGCATCCCAGAACGCGTGAGCAAGCCTACACCGGATCTGCGGATTGGAACCTGATTCGCGCAGTCAAACAAGCTGTGCGAATACCTGTCATTGGCAATGGCGACATTCGGAGTCCCGAGGATGCAGTGCGCATGATCAACGAGACAAACTGCGACGCAGTAATGATCGGGCGTGGGGCAAGTACAAATCCGTGGATTTTCAGCCAGATCGAGCAATTCATTGCTACTGGACGCTATGACGAGCCCACTGACCGTGACCGTTACGATTTGCTTTCGCGTTACTTCCGGCACTTGCGTGACGCGGGGTGGCCGGACGCGATTGGAAAAATGAAGCAGTTCGCGTGTTGGTTCACTCACGGAATCTGCAATGGCGCCGAGCTGCGGCGGCAGGTCACCAGGGCAGAGTCGGCGGCGGAGATCCTCGAGCGCGTCGACTCCTTCTTTGCGGTTGAATTCGCCGCGAATGGAAACGCCTAGCTGGCGAATATTCCGGCTATTCGGCCAACCTCACTTCTACCAAAACGTCTAATTACGCGCTGCTTAGCAGTTGTTTGTAAGCTTCACGTTTGGTGAGGCCGCGTTCGCGGGCGGCAACTTTCAAAGCGGCTTTGCGATCGATTTCTCGCTCGCGCATGATCTGCTCCACGCGTTCGCGCAAAGGCGCTGCGGATAATTCATGATTCGTTTCGGCGCCGGGAGCCGGCGGGCCGATAAGGAGGGTGATTTCCCCGCGAATTTGTTGCTGTTGCACGCGAACGAGCAGTTCGGCCAAATCGCCGCGCAGAAATTCCTCGTGGACCTTGGTCATTTCGCGGGCAATAACCGCCTGACGGCGACCCAGTGAG
The DNA here is from genome assembly GCA_963803735.1 of uncultured Acidobacteriota bacterium. Taxonomy (GTDB): domain Bacteria; phylum Acidobacteriota; class Terriglobia; order Acidiferrales; family UBA7541; genus Palsa-189. The sequence continues at coordinate 480,639 of CAWDNV010000001.1, forward strand.
TTCAGTGCATCCGAAAGGGTGTCCACAAGGCGATGGGGAGCTTCGTAAAGGACCAGGGTGTGGCTTTCTTTGGCTAGGTTATCGAGTATCTCGCGGCGCGCGGCTGAGCGGGAGGGAAGGAAACCTACAAACAGGAATTCCTCGGACGGTAGCCCTGAGACTGCGAGCGCGGCGACCACGGCTGAAGGGCCTGGAATTGGAACTACGGGAATTTGTCTTTCGAGGCATAGACAAACCAAACGATGGCCGGGATCAGAGATAACCGGCGTTCCTGCATCGCTTACCAGGACAATCTGCGCCCCTTGCTCCAGCCGCTCCAGCAACTCGTCAGCTCTGGAAGCTTCGTTGTGCTGGTGATAGCTGAGTGTCGGCTTGCGAATCCCATAATGATTCAGGAGTTTTGCCGTGTGCAGGGTGTCTTCGCATGCGATCAGGTCTGCTTCGCCCAGAAGACGAAGAGCTCGTACGGTGATATCTTCCAGATTTCCTATCGGCGTAGCCACCAAATAGAGCGTGCCTTTGCGGTGAGAGGACCTATCCGGCGGCGAAGCTGACATTTCTGGCATGTGCCAGCAAGTCTAGCACGAGCGTGCTGCCCGCCTAGGGAGCCGGGCTTATTAGCGATCGAGGCGTGGAAGAAGAGTCTGTGCGGGTAGGAGATGCACCGGCATGGTAAAATACTGATTTTACGGAGACAAACAGACGTGCCGTTATATGAGTACGAGTGTGAAAAGTGCGGTAAGCACTTTGAGAAAATCGAGAAGATGGGGGGGCCGCATTTAAAAAAATGCCCCAGCTGCGGTGGTCGGGTCGAGCGACTGATGTCGGCGCCTGCCATCCAGTTCAAGGGCAGCGGCTGGTACGTGACCGATTACGCCCGCTCGTCTAACCGAGGCGCCGAAAAAAGCGATGCGGGTGGCGATTCTGACAAATCCGACAGCAAGGCTGAAACGAAGACGGACGCCAAAACAGAAACGAAAACGGCATCCGAAAGCAAAGAAAAGAAAAAAGTCGCCAAAGAGAAGTAATACTACGGCCTAGAGCTTAAGCTCACGAAGATATGTGCGAAAGTCCTGACCGAATTCGCGATTTTCCAAGGCAATTTCCACGGTAGCCTTTAAGAAGCCCAGTTTATCGCCCGCGTCGTAAGATTTGCCCTTGTACTCTAATGCGTAGAGTCCGTACTCCTGAGCTAACAGTCGCAATCCGTCCGTGAGCTGAATTTCTCCTCCGCTTCCCGGCGAAGTTCGCTCGAGGCAATCGAAAATCTCCGGCGGCAGAACGTAGCGGCCGGTGACCGCCAGATTTGACGGCGCCTTTCCCGGGCGCGGCTTTTCTACCAGATCGCGCACACGAAGCAATCGGTCGCCCCATTTGGATTTCTCGGCCGGCTGAGTGTCAATGACGCCGTACAGATGAGTGCGCTCCATCGGAACGGGCTCAACGGCAATCGTGCCAATGCCCGTTTCTTCGTAAACATCGGCGATCTGACGCGTGGCGGGGCAGGGGCCAGGAATAATTACGTCGCCGAGAAGAACGGCGAAAGGCTCATTTCCCACCAATTCGCGCGCTGTCAGGACGGCATGCCCCAAGCCTAGCGGTTCTTTTTGCCGCGTATAGCTGAAGTTCACCATATTGCTGATTGAGCGCACCATCTCAACTTGCTCAGTCTTTCCCTTGCTCTCCAGGAACCGCTCCAGCTCGGGCGCATTGTCGAAATGATCTTCGATAGCGTTCTTGCCTCGCCCTGTAACGATAATGATGTTCTCGATTCCCGATGCCACGCATTCCTCGACCACATATTGAATGAGCGGCTTATCAACAACGGGGAGCATCTCTTTAGGTTGCGCTTTGGTGGCCGGCAGAAATCGGGTGCCCAGACCAGCGGCTGGAAGGACGGCCTTGCGCACGCGTCGGTTCTTATTTGTCATACGTGTTTTCGGAAGCTATTCCTGTATAGAAGATTGGAAGTCAAAAATGCGGTTGCTCAATAGGCCAGAACGACCTCGCTCCTTCGATGAAGAGAAGGTGATTTGCGGACAGGGTTTCGTCCATGGCCAGCGGGTGAGCCAAAGCCGTATGCTACCATACGAAACCGCAATACACGCGAGACCGCATGGCTAAGCGTATCCTGGGTATTGAATCTTCGTGCGACGAAACTGCGGCTGCGGTTGTTGCCGACGGCCGGGAGATCCTGTCCAGCGTCATCGCCTCTCAGATTGCAGTGCACAGGAAGTATGGCGGGGTGGTGCCGGAATTGGCGTCACGCGAGCATCTTCGAAGCATTGTTCCTGTTGTGCGCGAGGCTCTTGACCGCGCCGGGATGAGCTTAAGAGAGCTAGATGCTGTTGGAGTCACATACGGACCAGGTTTGGTCGGCTCGTTGCTGGTGGGTTTGACGTACGGGAAAGTGGTGGCAAATGCACTAGGGAAGCCGCTCATAGGCGTCAACCACCTGGAAGGTCACGTTCGAGCGGTGTTCCTGGAGGCGTTTCGTTCGGGCCGAGAGCCGTCTTTGCCGGCGGTTTGCCTTATCGTTTCCGGCGGACATACTTTGTTGTACGAAGTCAGGGATAGCGGTCCCGCCGGAATTCTAGCCGCGGTCCTTCTGAACTATCGGAAGATCGGCCAAACGCGTGACGATGCTGCCGGTGAGGCATACGATAAAGTTGCAAAGCTTCTGGCCTTTGGATATCCGGGCGGGCCAATAATCGATCGCCTGTCGGCGCGCGTCACTGAGCTACCTTCCGCGCAGAAAGAAGCCGTCGAGTTTCCGGCTACGAAGATCAAAGGGAATCCATATGATTTCAGCTTCAGCGGGATCAAGACGGCTGTGCTGTATTACCTTCGGTCGCACCCAGAACTGCAGCCTGAGATCGATGAGCGCCGCCAGGCGCTAAGCAGGGGTGAGCGGAGCGCCGATCAGTTGCTTCCCTTATGCAGCATGCAAACCCTGGGATTACTCGCGAGCTTTCAAAGACGAGTCGTGGCCGAATTAGTAAGGCGCACTCTTGAGGCGGCTGAGGAGGCAGCGGCCCAGAGCATTCTCGTTTCGGGAGGTGTGGCTGCAAACAACGAGTTGCGAAGTTCATTCGAACGTGAGGCGGAGCGGCGCAGCTTCCAAGTGTTTTTCCCCAGCCGCGAGCTCTCTACCGACAACGCTGCAATGATCGCTGCTGCAGCTTACCCCAAGCTTCTGTCTGCGCAGTTCGCCGGCTGGGATCTTAACGCCGAACCCGTCCTGCCCCTGGCATAAAAGATCCCCTAGAACTCTGGGTTAGGTGCTAAGTGTTTTGGATTTCAAAAGAGGCAATACGTCGGGAAGCACGGTAGCTTACCGCCGGAGGTCCACTAACAAACTGTCGCCGAATCAGTCCGCGGCGGTGGCTTCGTCACCGGTAGGCGGCATACGCAAACGCGCCTTTGCCAGGGACTTAACAAGTACGGATTCCATATTTTCGGGACTGGAGTTACGTGCGGTGGCGAGTTCGGTGATCAGGAGGTATTTAGCCCGCTCGAGCATTTTCTTTTCCCGAAATGAGAGTGGCTTGCTGTGGCTCAAGGCCACCAGGCTTTTCAGAACTGCAGCAACTTCGATGAGTGACCCGGTTCGCATGCGCTCCGAATTTTCCTTGAAGCGATGCTTCCAGTCATGGTGTGAATTGAACTTACCCTTTTCGAGATAGCCGAGAACTTTGCAAGTGTCGCCATTTCGAATAACTGGACGAAGTCCGACTGCCGCTGCGTTCGAACGGGGAACCATAACCTTGAGGGAGTTGGAGGTAATGCGTAACATGTAGTAGGTTTCGGTTCGGCCTTCGAGCATGCCATAACTGATTTGTTCAATTACGCCCACGCCGTGATTTGGATACACTACCTTGTCGCCTATTTTAAATTCCATGGCAGGAGTTCCCCCTAAGACAAAGCACGATGCACTCATTTTAGGCAATTCATGTACGGATAGTCAATATATTTCTCGTAGAATCAGGTAGTTATGTAGAAATTCCAATACGGGATGGAACTAAAATTGCTTGCAAGTCCGGCCGATTCACGGCGATGTTAGACCTACACGACAGCCACTCGGAAATTTGAAGAATGCTGATTCTTGCAGTGGACACCAGCGCACAGTCAGGTAGTCTCGCGTTGCTTCGCGGCGCGACAGTTTTGATGCATCGGGTAATCTCGTCCGACGAACCGTATTCTGCCAGCCTTCTTCGCGAAGCAATGAAAATGTTAGACGGAGCACGCATCTCTTTCGAGGAGATCGACTTATTTGCCGTGAATGCCGGCCCTGGCTCCTTCACGGGATTGCGAGTGGGTCTGACAACCATAAAGGGCTGGGCGGAAGTTTGGGGGAAGCCGATCGCGGCGGTGAGCGGACTAGAGGCAATAGCGATTCAGATTTGCCCGTCAATTGCGCCGGGCTCATTCATCGCAGCCGTAACAGATGCGCGCCGTGGACAGATATTTGGGGCTTTATTTCGTTCGCGGGACGATGGTTCTGGCCTCCTTGACCATCTCGGAGATGAAGTTCTCGCTAATGCCGACGAGTTCTTGCAGTCTTTGCCGCCAAATGCGGGAGGCGACAATGTGTTAACCATCGCGTGCCTTCAACCCGAAGCGGTTCAGCCAGCAATTCAGCGACTGGGCTCCCGGGTCGAAGTCGTGTCGGATGTGCTTGCGCCTTTTATTGGGCAGCTTGGTTACGCTAAGGCACGGCGAGGGGATGTGATAGACGCGTTGCATTTGGACGCCAACTACATCCGCCGGTCCGATGCGGAGATGAACTGGAAATCCGACTGAATCCTGGCGGCATCTTTGCGGACTTCTGATTCCATAAACATGATTCGGAACGTTGATGCCACCGATCTCGAGCGCGTTCGGACGTTGTTGGCGAGTGTTCCCGAAGCTGCGTCGTGGTCTGCCGATGAGTTCCGAATTGCTTTGCAGGGGGACTTATCAGCGCGAGTGGCAGAGGAGGAAGGAATCGTGTGTGGATTGGTCGTTTTTCGAACGATGGCCGACGAGGCAGAAATTCTAAATCTAGCAGTAGCTTCGACCAGTCGGCGCCGGGGAATTGGCTCGCGGCTTATGGAAGACGCGTTGGCAGCCTGCAAAACGGCGGGAGTTAAGAGAATATTCCTGGAGGTTCGCGAGTCCAACGACGCTGCCCGAAAGTTTTATTTACGGATGGGCCTTACCGAGGTCGGGCGGCGTCGCGACTATTATTCCCATCCGATTGAGGATGCCTTGGTACTGGCTTGTACAGTCGAATAAGTACGGAAAAGTTCTTGTGACACGAACCTGCGTATGTTAGGTTTCGCTTATGTAAGACCCTAAAACACTCAGGAGGCGCATGATGTCTTTGCTCCGGGAAGTTCGTGAACAACTGCTGGCGGGCGACGCAGAATTCCGACACCTGGTTGAAGAGCATTCACGCTACGAAGCACAGCTTGAGCAACTCACCAAAAGTCCCTACCTGAGCGCGGAAGACATCCTCCTGGAATCCGATCTGAAAAAGAAAAAGCTTCGCGTGAAAGATGAGATCGAACGGTTGATCGCGCGGCGCACTAAATCAGCACACACCCATTAGCACGCGGCTCCGCAGTGTTAATTTATCGTAGAATGGTAAAGGTGTCGTTGTGCGCTCTTTAGCGCATGGGCTTATGGCAGGGAATGGTCAAAGACGGTTACAAGTTTGTTCTCCCGCTTTTGTTTGCGGGGATTGTGGCGGCGGCTCTCGGCTGGAGAATTTCCGGGGCCGTGCTGCTGTTCGTCTGTGCCGGCGTGGCTTTCTTTTTCCGGGACCCAGAACGGCTTCCGCCCGCTGAACCTGGAGTGGTGGTTTCACCAGCGGACGGCACGATTACGGACGTGTCGGAGGAGACCTTAGGTAACTGTCCGGGTCGTCGAATCAGCATCTTTTTATCTATTTGGGATGTTCATGTGAACCGGTCGCCTATGACGGGCCGGGTTGCTGACGTGGAATATCGGCGCGGCCGTTTTTATAACGCTATGCGCTCCCGGGCATCCGTTGATAACGAACAGAACATCATTCATCTGCAAACAGAGCGTGGGGAGATGATCTTCAAACAAATTGCCGGCGCCATTGCCCGGCGCGTGGTTTGCTGGAAGCGGCCGGGCGAGACGGTAAAATTGGGGGAGCGAATCGGCCTGATCCGGTTCGGTTCACGGATGGATGTCTGGCTGCCGCAGGACGCCGAAATCGTTGTGCGTCCTGGTCAGCACGTGGCGGGAGGAGTCAGCGTGCTGGCGCGGTGGCGATGAAAGAACCGGACCAGCAGGAATTATTTATTGAGCCGCGCAATCATCGCTTGAGGCGCGGCGTTTATCTCCTTCCCAGCGCATTTACCGTCGGCAATCTGTTGTGCGGCTTTTATGCCGTCCTGGCTACGGTGAAGGGCGGCATTGTCGATCTCGATTACGCATCGCGTGCGATCGGTTTAGCCATTGTTTTTGATGCCTTCGACGGCTTTGTTGCCCGGGCTACGCACACCAATACGGAGTTCGGCAAACAGCTTGACTCCTTGGCCGACATGGTTAGCTTTGGAGTTGCGCCTGCGATTCTGGCCTACACCTGGGGTGTTCGCACCATCGCTCAAAGCGATATCCCTGAAGCGCGGCATATTTACGATTTGGCGTGGGTAGTGAGCCTGGCGTTTGCTCTGTGCTGTGCGTGGCGTCTAGCGCGCTTCAACGTACACGGGATGGCGCCGGCAGGTGGCCTGCGCTACTTTGTGGGCATGCCATGTCCCGCGGCTGCAGGAATGATCGCGGCCGTCGTGCATGCGTGGAAGGTCCCCATCGAGGACTGGCGCTGGTCCGCCGCTTGGCTAACACTGGTTCTACTCCTGGCCGGACTTATGGTGAGCACGGTACGTTACTTCAGCTTCAAGGGAATTCCCTGGGGCAGGCGCCAGCATTCATTAATTATCGTTGCAGTGGGCTTGCTTGTCTGGTCGGTTGTGGTTTATTCGGAGATTGTGTTGTTGCTGATCGCGGCCGCCTATACTGCTGCGGCGGTCACGATACATGTGGTGCGTCTTGTTCGGCACCGCCTCGTTTCGCGTACCGCCTGAGCGATGCCCCTTCCAGAGCACTCGCTGCGGGTGGCCATTGCCGGAGCCACCACGCTACGTGGAAAAGATTTGAAATATTGGCTTGAAGAGGGTGGTTTTCCCGCGGGGGAAATCAGACTCGTTGATGAGGAAATAGCTTCAGGCACGCTCACCGAAGTTGCGGGCGAGCCCGCCATCGTTCAGTCCATCAACGAAAGCAGTTTTGAGGGTTTGCGGTTCGTCTTTTTTGCTGGTTCGGCGGCATTTGCGGCAAAGCACGGGCCCGCTGCCGACAAAGCCGGAGCTTCGGTGATTGATATGACGGGAGGGTCATGGGCCGCCTCTCGCGCACGACCATGGATACCCCGGCTCGATGCATTGATTTCGCCTCCCACTCCCTCTGCGTTGCCGAACGATCACTATCACACCTGGGTTGCGCCTTCGACCCCAGCGATTGTGGCATGTTCACTGGCAGCCGCCTTTGCCGACTTGTCTCCGGCGCGTGTTGCGATCACATTCTTTCAGCCGGTTTCCGAACGCGGCGATGAGGGCGTAACCGAATTGGAAGGACAAACGACCAAGCTGCTCTCCTTTCAACCGATGCCCCAGCGAGTTTTCGATACACAGGTAGCGTTTAACCTTACTGCTCGTTGGGGCTCAGAAAGCACAGAACGGCTCTCCAACGCGCGAACCGCCATTGCCCGCGAAATACAACGATATCTCGCGGACCGCATCTCACTACCTGCGGTTACCCTTATTCAGGCGCCGGTCTTTTATGGACATGCGTTTGCAGCGTGGGCTGAGTTCAAGGGCCCCATGAACGAAGAAACTCTAGCCACGAAGCTGAAGACCGCGGGATTTAATGTAGTTCCTCCGGATGAACCAAGCCCGTCAAACCTCACTGCCGCCGGGGAAGCGCACCCGTTGATCACTGTCCCTGAACGCGACGCCAACGTCGCCAACGGATATTGGTTCTGGGGTGCCGCTGATAACTTTCGATTGGCCAGCGTGAATGCAGCTCAAATCGCAGAGAGGCTCCTTGCGTCCTAGCCGGAGCTTCATCTGCGTACCGATACGTTGGATGCTGGTGGCTGTTTTGGCCGCAAGTGGTTGCGGCTATCGCGTTGTGGGCCGGACAAATACTCTGCCGGAGGGGACTCACACGATAGCCATACCGGCGTTTGCCAATCGGACGACCCAATATCGAATCGAGCAGATCCTGACGCAGGCCGTGACGCACGAGTTCATCGCCCGGACGAATTATCGGGTTGTTCCCGACGCCGACGGCGCTGATCTCGTGCTCCAAGGAGAAGTGACGAATCTAGTGAGTGGCGCCGTTCTCTACGATCCTACAACGGGCCGTGCGACCACAGTGCTGGTCACGGTAAACCTCAGAGTTTCGTTGCAGGATCGCGCCGGCAAAAATTTGTACCGGAATAATAATTTCGTATTCCGCGAGCCCTATGAAATCTCTGTGGATATCCCTTCTTTTTTCCAGGAAGAAGGTCCGGCACTCGATCGCATGTCGCGGGATTTTGCAGCGCAGCTTGTATCCGACGTTCTCGAGAACTTCTGATGCCTACAATCTCCGCCGAATCTCTAGTTACACGGCTGACCAAAAGCAAGGCCGGGTCTTCGGTCCTGCTGCTTGGTAAAGACGCCTATTTGCGGGATGTTTTCCGGGAGCGAGTGATCGAAACATCGACCGATCCTGCGGCGCGAGGTTGGGCGGTATCGCGGTTTTCAGCAGATGAAGGCGAAATAGGGCAGGCGTTGGCGCAGGCCCAGACCGTCCCCATGCTGGCACTCCGGCAAGTTGTAATCGTGACGCAAGTCGAAGCACTCGAGCAAATGCCAGAGGAGCGGCGAGAGGCGGAAACGCGGAACCTGGCGGATTACTTGACCAACCCCGCTCCGTTTACCGTCCTGATTCTTGAGGCCGGGGAACTGGATCAACGCACGAAATTCGCAAAACTGCTGCTGGAAAAGGTACTGGTGGTGGCGGCGGAGCTTCCTGAGGAACCTCACGAGCGGGCACGAACAGCAGCAATGCTGGCCAGCCAAATGGCGCGCGAACGAAATTCCGTTCTTGAAGACCAGGCGGCGGAGGAACTAGCTGATCTTTGCAATTGTGATCTCGGCGCTATGCGAAGCGAGATCGAGAAGCTGGCTACGTATGCGGGGGAGGGCCAGCCCATTCGGCGCGAGGATGTGGAAGCGCTGGTCGTTTCGGAGAAGAAATATTCTGTGTGGGAGCTCGCGGAAGTCTTAGCTAGCCGGCAGCGCGCCCGGGCATTTCACTTTTTGGCGAACGTGCTGCAGCAGGGAGAAGCGGCGCCCGCACTGATCGGTGCAATGGCCTGGATGTATCGAAAGTTGATCGAGGCGCAACAGCTGAGTCCGCAAACTTCGTCGTATCAAGCCGCAGGCCGCCTGGGCATGCGAGCCGCTACGGCCGAACTGGCAATTCGCCACGCTAAAAAAATCCCACGCCGGCAGCTCGTTGAAGGATTGCGCGCACTTTACGATGCGGACAGCACACTCAAAGCGGGTGCGACGAACGATCGCGCAGTAATGGAGTTTGTGGTCGCCCGACTTACGGCTTAATGAGAGCCCACAAGACTACTGATTTAAAAACGGGCTGGTGAGTTATGCTCGCGCTTGCGCTTGCAGATTGTTGCAGGCAACCGAGAGGCGAGACTTATACCGATTTGCCGTATTCTTGGTGAGGACGCCTTTGGCAACGGCACGGTCAATGGATGCAACGGTAGACGAAAGCAGCTTGCCTGCCGCTGCGCCGTCGCCCGAATTGATGGCGCCCCGCAACGACTTGATCATGGAGCGCACACGGGTACGGTTCGACCGGTTAATGGCGGAACGCTTGATCGATTGCGCCGCGCGCTTCAGTACGGATTTCTTGCGCTTCTTTACCTTAGTGGCTGTTCCCTGAGCCATCCATTGCTCCTTTTTTCAACGCGAAGCGATTACGGTAGCCGACGACAGCAGCTTTGTCAAACACGCGGCGTCGCGGTGCTGTTGTACGCGGCGATCACTCTGGCCGTCTTTTTCTCAGCCGGTTGCGTGTCGACTCTCGCGGCCGCCGAAAAGGTCGAGCAGCTCTCACCGCAAGGTTACGTCAACGATTTCGCGGGTGTCATCGATTCCGATTCGCGCCAAAGGATCACAGCTTTATGTGAAGAATTGGACCAAAAAGCGGATGCACAGCTTGCTGTCGTCACCATCCACACGCTCGAAGGCGATACAGCTCAGAACTTTGCGAACAGCTTATTCGAAAAATGGGGTGTAGGGCCCAAAGGCAAAGATCGTGGCGTCATGGTGCTGCTCGCGGTGGACGACCACAAATATTGGACCGAGGTCGGATACGGGCTGGAACCGATTCTGCCCGATGGAAAAGTAGGTGGCTTCGGCCGCCAGATGCTGCCGCTCCTCAGGCAGAACCAGTACAGCGCTGCGCTCTTACAGATTTCGTCTCAAATCGCCTCCACAATCGCCCAGGATCGTGGTGTTACCCTCGCCCAAGGAACACCGGGTGCCACACCTCCGCCCGAAGAATCTCCGCAGCCGTCGCCTTTCGGAATTCCACCCGTATTGCTGAATCTACTTATCCTGCTGCTCATTTTCGGTGGCTGGCGACTCCTGGCTTTTTTATTCGCTCTCGGCGGGCTATCGCGATATCGACGCGGAGGCGGATACCGGGGCGGGTGGGGGATTGGTCCTATGGGGGGCTGGGGCGGGGGGGGCTATGGTGGAAGTAGCGGGGGCGGAGGTTTTGGTGGCTTCGGCGGTGGAGCCTCGGGAGGCGGCGGAGCGGGAGGAAGTTGGTAGTATCGAGACGCGTATGGACAAAGAAAAGGATCTGAACGAGCTTGTTGCGCGTCTGAAGCAAGCGGCAGGTTCAAACCTGAGCGCGGTAGTTCTGTATGGCTCTGCTGTGGACCACGATTTTCGCGAACATTCGGACATCAATATTCTGTGCCTGCTCCATCGGCTAGGGGTCGCCGTCTTGGAGGGCCTGCGGCCTGTGGGTTTGTGGTGGTGGCGTAAAGGCCATCCGACGCCGCTGGTTTTTACTTTCGCCGAGTTGCGGAATTCCGCCGACGTGTTCTCGATCGAACTTCTAGACATGAAAGCCCGACATCGGATGTTGGAGGGCGAGGATTTCCTCGCTGAGCTGCAGGTACCTATGGCTCAGCACAAATTGCAGGTTGAGCGGGAACTGCGCGTTAATGTCATCCGCCTGCGTCAATCGTATTTGCGTATTTCGGGCCGGCGCTCCGAGCTCGCGGAATTGTTGATTGCATCCGCCTCTTCGTTTGGTACGCTTTTTCGTCACGCGCTGATAGCTCTGGGGCAGGAAGCGCCCAGTTCGGCCCGTGAAGCGGCCGATCGGTTGGCCAAGCTATTCGCCGTGGATGCGGCTCCTTTCCATCTTGTGTTGGATCTGCGTGAGGGCAAGAGTGCAGGTGGAGAAATGAACCTGGAGGCGGTGTTCGCGCCATATTTGGATTTGGTTGCACGCGTGGCCGAAGAGATCGACCGGCGCCTGCAGAGTTGAACGCAATTCAGACGAAATTATTATTTTGTTTTGATCGAATATTGTGAAGGCGAGGGTGCTCGTTTCCAGCGATCGAAGGTGGGTGTATGAAAAGAGCGTGGACTTCCGTGGTTTTAGTGGGTGTTGCGGCCCTGGCAATTGGGTTAATGTACGTTGGACGCCGCAATCAAATGGTGGTGAAGAGCCAGGCGGTTGAAGCCCAATGGCATCAAGTTGATGTCGATCTCCAACGGCGGGCCGACCTGATTCCGAACCTCGTCGAGACGGTCAAGGGTTATGCCTCACAGGAACAAACCGTTTTTGGCGATATCGCCAAAGCGCGTTCGGCGCTGCTAAGCGCGCAGTCTCCGTCAGAGCGTATTGCTGCCAACGCGCAACTTGAGGGCGCGCTCGGTCGGCTGCTCGTGATCGTAGAGAATTACCCGCAGCTTAAATCGAATGAAAATTTCCTGCGTTTGCAGGATGAGCTCGCAGGAACAGAGAACCGAATTGCCGTGGAACGCCGGCGATATAACGAGGCCGTGCAGGATTACAACACGTATATCGGCCTTTTTCCCAATAATATTGTTGCGGGCTGGGCCGGGTTTAAACCAAATAACGCGTATTTCTCAGCGACCGAAAGCGGCAGGGAAGTGCCGAAAGTCGCATTCCCTGCGCCAGCCACGAAGTGAGCCATTCCGGTACCAGTTCAAATCAATTTGCTGGAAACATGGAAACACAGGGGTTATAGATGCCCTTATTGACCGCTCACAAGCGTTCGGCTAGGCTGAGACAAGTTCGGGCGTAGATCGCTCGGAGGAGATACAACAGTTGCGGCTTGCTGCCGAAACGCAATTGCCGCAAATTTTATGAGACGTACGGTACAGATTGCCGGGCAAGTTGAAAACCTTTTTGGCACTCTGGACGAGAACCTGAAGCTCTTCGAGTCCGCGCTTCACGTAACCACTTTCTTCCATAATGATCGCCTGACAGTTGAAGGCGAGCCCCAACAAGTGGATCGCGCTGTTCAAATCCTCGATCAGTATAACGATCTAGTGCGCGAGGGCCGGCGGATGGATAACGGCTCAGTTAAGGCTCTGCTGCGTGTGGCAGCCGAGGATCCCAAGACCAGCCTTCGTCATATCCTCGAGCCGGGGCAGCCTGCGCAGCCGCGCCACTTTGGCAAGAAATCGATCACTCCCAAAAGCTCGAATCAGCGGCGCTACATGGAGGATATCGAGCATCACGATATGGTTTTTGCCATTGGCCCGGGAGGAACAGGCAAGACATATCTGGCTGTTGCCATGGCCGTATCGGCGCTATTAGCGAAGCAAGTGAACCGCATCATTTTGGCGCGACCGGCAGTAGAAGCCGGTGAGCGCCTCGGTTTTCTTCCTGGCACACTTCAACAAAAGATCGATCCCTACATGCGTCCGCTTTACGATGCGCTTTATGACCTTCTGGACACGGACAAACTCGAGCGATTTGTCGACAAAGGAATCATAGAGGTGGCACCCCTAGCTTTCATGCGCGGACGAACGCTCAATGATTCGTTCGTTATTCTGGATGAGGCTCAAAACACGACCAGCGAACAAATGAAGATGTTCCTGACGCGCCTGGGCTTCAACTCCAAGGCCGTGATCACCGGGGATATTACGCAAATTGACTTGCCATCGGGCCGCCGTTCCGGTCTGATCGAAGCCATCGACGTTGTCGGAAAAATCGAAGGCATCGCATTCGTTTACTTTAACGAGCGCGATGTTGTGCGCCATAACCTGGTGCAGCAGATCATAAAAGCGTATGACGAGTTCGCAGGCACGCCGGCGCGTTCTGTTCCGGCGCCGACTGCGCCTGAGAAAAATCCTAACCCGGCTCATTCCGACGTAAAAAGATAGCCTGGCTCTGCAGGCATGATCCTAAATCGCCAGCGCCGCATACCATTAGCTGTAGGCCCATTGACCAGCTTCTGCGAACAAGTGCGGCACGAATTGGGTTTCCCTGAAGAAAGCGTCACCGTGTGTTTCGTAAGCGATCCGGCGATTGCTCGGATGAATCGGAAATTTAGAGGCAAACAGGGGCCAACTGACGTGCTTTCGTTTCCCGCACACCGATCGAGAGCTCGGGGGGGGCGTTTGCTGCAGAGAAGACAGACCAGGTCGGGTCATTATGTCGGAGATATTGTCATCTCACCTGAGACCGCACGGCGATATGCGCGGCGCCGCTCGCACGGACTGGCCTCGGAGCTCCGGGTGCTGATCCTGCACGGGATGATTCATCTGGCCGGTTTCGATCATGAAAAAGATAGTGGCGAAATGATGCAAATAGAGCGGCGCCTGCGCCGCCGGCTGGGCCTGCGCTAACTATGTCTGTGCTTGGCTATACGCTGGGCGTGATGGGGCTTTGCCTCATCCTCATCGTATTTTCATTTATAGATCGGGTTTACAGGCAGCTGGGCCGGGTCGCCACGGGCACTCTGCGCGCACATGCCGATATATTTGAATCGGAGATCGAGCCGCGATTCAAGCTTGACCGGCGCCACGCGAGTCAGGCATTTGCGATCCTGGCGCATCTTTCGCTGGTATCGGTGGCCGTGGAGACGGCACGGGGTGTGCTTCTTTTTGTTCCGGTCGCTTGGCAGGCGGCCGTTCAGCTAATCGTCTACGTTATAGTGGAAGTGCTGTTTTGCATGCATTTCGTCCCCGAAATACTGATGGCACGCACCAATACGCGCTGGGTCCAGCCCTTGGTTCCCGCACTACGAGGTGCTTTGATCATCATCTGGCCGCTGCGAGCCGCCCTGGATTTGGCCATTTCCGTAGCTCGCATCTCTGAAGAGGAATCGCAGCCGGGAACGCAGGCGCAACAAGAAGGGATCGAAGCTTTCGTGGAGGCAGCTCAGGAGGGCGGCATCCTTGGAGGAGACAAGGCTCAACTGATCGAGCAAGTGGTTGAGTTCAGCGACAAAAGGGTCCTGGAAGTGATGACTCCGCGGCCGGACATCGTCGCGATTCCAGCGAACGCGACCATCGAGCAGATGAGAAGGTTATTGGTGGAGACAAAGTTCTCACGATTGGTGGTTTATCAGCAAACGCTTGATGACGTTGTAGGCATCGCGCACGTGCAGGATTTGCTGCAGATTCCGGATAGCGAAGCCAAGCGTCGCACGGTGCGTGAGTTGGTTCGGCCTGCCCTGTTTGTACCCGAAACGAAGCTTGGTTCTGATCTGCTCAGGGAGATGCGGAGGCAAAATCAGCAGATGGCAATCGTCATTGACGAACACGGAATGGTCGCCGGGGTTGTGACGGTTGAGGACTTGGTGGAAGAGATTGTCGGCGAGATGGGTAAGGAAGACGATCATATTGCGCCCGATATCGTGCGGGAGAGTGACGGAAGCGTGATTCTGCGCGGAAGCGTTTCTGTCAGTAAGCTGCAGGAGCTATTCGGGATCGAGTTTGCCGACGAATCGGATCAAGCAGCGACCACCGTTGCGGGGCTGGTCAATCAAATTGCGGGCCACGTCCCTCGTGCGGGCGAACAACTTAATTACGAGGGCCTGCACTTCGAAGTAGTAGAAGCAAACCAGCGGAAGGTCCTGCGCCTGCGCGTGCGGCCGCGCCTCTTGGCCGCGCCCGTTTCTTAGCCTTCTCAGCTGACCAGCCGGGCCAATCCAAAAGCGGCGGCCGCCGCAATGCCCCCCGTCACCACGGTTTGAAACGCACCTTTCCATGGCGATATTCCAGTGAAGCGGCTCTTCACAAAGCCGAACACTGCCAGCGCCAGGATGGTAATCGCCACGGAAAACCTTAGTGCGGAGATCACGTTATCCAGCGACATGTACGGAGCAAGCGGAATTAACCCTCCCACGACGTACGAGGCGGCGATGGTGATTGCACTCCGATTTGCCCGCCCAGGTTCTGGGGGTTCCAGCCCCAGTTCGAAGCGCATCATGAAATCAACCCAATTTTTCTGGTTGCCACAGATGGCTTGCACTACCGGCGCCATTTGGGCATCACTCAATCCATATGCCCGAAAAACCTTGGCTACTTCCTCTGTTTCGACATCGGGCAGTTCCACTGTCTCCCGGATTTCGCGCTCCCGTTCGGAGGCGTAGTGTTCCGAATCCGTTTGTGCCGCGAGGTAACCGCCAAGGCCCATGGCGATCGAACCGGCTACAATCTCCGCCAGGCCGGCCGTGACAACGAGATGCGTCGCGTTAGCGCTGGCGGCGACCGCACCCGATATGCCTGCGGCCAGCGCAAAGGGAACCGTCAGGCCATCGGCCATACCGATGACCACGTCCCGCACGCTGGCGCTTGCCGTGAAATGCGACTCCACATGTGGAGTTGAAGGCATGGGTACTCCTGACGTCTACGATTTGAAGGCGCCGAGTGTAACACGGCCATTTGGGGGCGCAGCAGCGAGGAGAGCACTGTGCCTTTACCTAGCTTGTAATATGATGATTGATCATGACTTCTACAAAGAGATCATTTCGCTCAGGCTTTGTTGCCGTGCTTGGGCCCGCCAACGCGGGGAAGTCCACATTCGTAAACCGGCTCGTGGGCCAGAAGGTGGCGATTGTGACGTCGCGCCCGCAAACCACGCGAAACCGGATACTCGGAATCATAAACCGTCCGGACGCGCAGGTCGTGCTGATCGACACGCCGGGTATACATCGCGCCAGCACAGCGCTCGGAAAGCAGATGATGGCCGAAGTGACTCAGGCGGTGGAGGGAATTGACATACTGGCCGTGATGATCGACGCCACCAGCGCATTGACGGCGGGAGACCGCCTCAGTTTCGAGCATGCGAAGCAATTCCGCGGACCGGTGTTTCTTTTGCTCAACAAGATCGATCGGATCGCAAAGCCGGCATTGCTGCCGCTGATCGAGAGGTACTCGAAAGAATTTGCGCCCACCGAAATCATCCCTATTTCCGCTCTTACTGGTAACGGCGTCGACCTTGCGCTCGAAAGGCTCATTGCTCAGCTGCCCGAAGGTGAGCCTTACTTTCCGACGGATCAAGTTACCGACCAGCCGGAACGTTTTCTGGCTGCCGAGATCATCCGTGAAAAAGCGATGACCAGCACCAAGCAGGAAGTTCCCCACGCCGTAGCCGTGCTGGTGGAGAGTTTCGAGGAAAACGAGAAATTGGTGCGAATTCGCGCCATAGTTTCTGTCGAGCGCGAGGGGCAAAAAGGAATCCTGATCGGCCGCGGAGGCGAAAAACTGAAGGCCATCGGCACGGCGGCGCGCGAGGAATTGGAAGAGATTCTCGGTGTAAAAGTCTTCTTGGAAATTCGAGTTAAAGTCGAACGCGATTGGCGTCAGGACCCGCGCCTCGTGCAGCGGCTGGATTGGCGACGCCAGCTCGAGCGCCTCGGAACGAGCGAGAAAAGCTAATCTACTCTTCAGCCGATATTCCCAAGGATTTCATCTTGCGGTAAAGATGGCTGCGCTCCAGGCCCAGAGCCACAGCGGTTCGCGTCATATTCCATTGATTCTCGCTGAGCTTGCGCAAAATGAATTCGCGCTCATAGGCGCTGCGGGCTTCATGCAAGGTCGCATTTGGTTTTGAAGAGATTGCCGGAAGTCCGCGGAAAAGCTCCGGAGGCAGATGGAGCGGCTCAATGCGCGAATGCGGGCAAGTGATCATGAGCCGCTCGATCAAGTTGCGAAGTTCGCGGACGTTGCCCGGCCAACTGTAACGGGCAAGCACGGCGAGAGCGGCATCACTGATGTCCTTCGGCTTGCGGCCATAGGCTGCGGCAAACTCCGCGAGGAAATGGCGTGTCAGGATGGGGATATCTTCAATACGCTCACGCAATGCTGGAACCGTGAAGGGTATTACGTTCAGCCGATAAAAAAGGTCTTCGCGGAAAAAACCTTTGCTAATTTGCTCCTCGAGTTTTTTATTGGTCGCGGCGATCACGCGCACATTCACGACTGTGGGGTGATTGGAGCCCACGCGTTCGAGCCGTTGCTCTTCCAGTACCCGCAATACCTTCGCCTGCGTACGCAGACTCATATCGCCGATTTCGTCCAGAAAAAGCGTGCCGTTATCGGCTTTCTGGAATTTCCCAATCTTATCTTCGCTAGCGCCAGTGAAGCTGCCCTTCATGTGGCCAAATAGCTCAGACTCGATCAACTCTTCGGGAATCGCCGCGCAATTGACCTCCACAAAAGCCTCGCGGCTGCGAAGACTGGCTGCATGCAGCGCATGTGCGACGAGTTCCTTGCCAGTGCCGCTTTCTCCATAAATAAGAACGCGTCCGTTAGTCGGGGCAGCGAGCGCGATCTGCTGGCGTAGAGCCTTCATTGGAACGCTGTCGCCTAGCACCTGGTAGCGTTGGCCGAGCTCCTCCCGGAGTTGCCGATTTTCCAATTCCAGGCGCAAAAACTCGAGAGCCCTCTTTACGGATTGCGTGGTCTTTTCGAGGGATAGCGGCTTTTCGACGAAGTCAAAAGCACCCAGCTTCGTAGCCCGAACCGCTGTCTCGATATTGCCGTGTCCAGAAATCATGACCACCATGGGAAAATGTCCGTCGCGGCGCATACGCTCCAGCGTCTCAATGCCGTCCATTTTCGGCAACCAGACATCGAGCAGCACCAAATCGATGTGTTGTTTTGCCAGGCGTGACAGGCACTCCTCGCCTGAACCTACCGATTCGACTGCATAGCCCTCTTCGGTCAGAATAGAGGAGAGAGAATCGCGTATTCCTGCTTCATCATCGACGATAAGAATGGACTGTGGCATACAAAATTCAGGGGTGGGCTAGTCCCGGAAAAGCGAATTCGACCAACTTCAAGAACCAAGATTTGCTCAAGAATACAATCTGCAGCGACGAGATCCTAAACCCAGAAATCCGTGTTGGATGATGTTTGAGCGTAAAATGATCATTCGCTTCGCCCGATTTTAGCCTTCCGCGGCCATGGATACCGGCGCCGCATCGGCTGCGGGCAATTCGATCACAAATCGCGCGCCTGTGGGCATGTTGTCTTCAGCGCGAATTATACCGTGATGCTCTGCAATGACTCGGCTGGCGATTGCCAATCCAAGTCCCGTACCGCGGTCCTTGGTCGAGAAATGCGGCAGGAAAAGCTTGTCTTTGTCCTCCGGAGAAATTCCGTAGCCGCTGTCGGCGATGGTGATCTCGACTGAATCATGCCCCGGGTGAAATCGTGTGCTCAATACGAGATTTCGCACGGCCGAACTCTCCATTGCCTCTGCCGCATTGTCGATAAGATTCACCACCACGCGCTGCAACATTTCTGAATCCGCCTTGACTTGAGGCACTCCCTCGGCGAGATTTGTGCGAATCTGCACGTCGTCAAGGCGGCCTTTGAAGACGTCCAGTGCGCCGAGCACGATGGCGTTGGGATCAGTCGGCACGAGCCGGGCGACCGGAAAGCGGGCAAACCTCGAGAATTCGTTGACCAGCGCCTCCAGCGTGCCGACCTCGCGTCCTATGAGCGCGGCGCATTCGCCTACCAGGCGTACAAGTTCCGGCGCGCCGCAATCACCATTGTGACGGTTAATGAAGCGCAAGAGACGCTCGGCAGAAAGTTGGATAGGGGTGAGCGGGTTTTTAATTTCATGCGCAATGCGCTGGGCGACCTCCTGCCAAGCTGCAGCCTTTTGGGCTCGCAGCAGTTCGGTTAGATCGTCCACGACGACCAGGTATCCGGCACTGCTCCGCCGTCCGCCAAGCGCGCTCACGGTCACGGCAGCGTGCACCATTCGCCCTCTTAACCGGAACTCCATTTCCTTTGAGGCGGTGCCCATACGCAGCGAACGCCGGATCAACTGCTGCACATCCCGCGTGGCATCTTTGCCAGCGAGAGCGATGAGGTCTGACGCTTCGCGCGCGCTTTCTCCAAAAATCTCGCGGGCGGCTCGATTCATGCGCGTGATGCGGGCGTTCGGATCGAGCGCTAGAACTCCGGTGGGAATATTCTCGAGAACTGTTTCAATCAGGGTGCGGCGCCTGTCCAGTTCCTGAACGGCTTGTTGCAGACTCTGAGTAAACTCATCGATCCGCCTGTGGCTATCCGAGAGTTGGGCCGTCATTTTGTTAAAGGAACGGACCAAGGTTCCCAACTCATCCTGGGCCCTGACGTGCACCTGTGTATCCAAATGTCCAGCTGCGATTTCGCCGGTAGCTTCCGCCAAGGCTTGAATTGGAATCGTGACTTGCTTGGACAAGTAGAGCGCCGACCAGGTGGCGGTAAAAAGCAGCAGAACAGTAAAAAGCGACAGGGTTAGCAGGATCTGTCGTTTGAAAGTGCGAATACCCTGGTTCTCTACGGAATACGCGGCCGTCTGGAGTTCAATGTTCCTATAGCGTGCCAGAAAATCGGAAGGCAGACGGCGTGCAACAAACAGGAAGCCTGAGCCAAGTGGGGCGCGAGCGGCGATAAAGGAGCCGGTGCGTGACTCCCAGAACTCCCCTCCATTCGGAATCGCACTTTGAAATTGGAGTGTAGGGTCAACGATTACGGGGAGCGCAAAAGGGTCGGCAATAGGCACTGATGTTCCTGCGGAATTGATAGCCCAGATTCCATCCGCGCCCTGGCTGGCGGCAAATCGTGCGGCTGGCGCGAGGGACAATGCAAGGTCATCTGAACTCTCCGTTCGAACGGACGCGGCGGCCCGATCGGCCAGGGCCTGAAGCCGCGAATACTCCAGGTGGCTTACTTCACTGAGCAATGCAAGCGCCTGCGAATTGGCGTCCTCTAATTCCTGGGGGAACCAGCGGTTCAGTGTACGGTTCATGAGCGCATAGCTGATGAAGAACAGAAAGACTAAAGGCAGCAGCGAGACGGCCATGGCGCCCAGAACCATCTTGGTTTTAAAGCGCGACCCAAGTTGTTCAGCCCTACGTTCCATCCACAGACGCACCAGAGCGCGACCGAGGATGAGACCAAAAACCAGAAGCGCCACGACAATGAAAGTGTTGACGGCAAAGAGAACGACCTTCTCGCCCCAGGTGCGTGGTTCAAACGGGACCCTAAGTGAGCCCAGGGTGATTACCGCTGCAAGCAGAAGAGCGAGAAGAACGCCTCCAAGAACCAGGAACAGCCGCGAATTACGTGGGGAATCGCTCATTGTGAAGACCCTAATTCGGAAACGATCGAGCTCTGGCTCGGCGGATTGCCGACCAAAGGGGGACCGCTATCACACTGTGCAAGATATCTATCGCTAAGCACGCAAGTCAAGCCAGCGTTGTGTCCAAATTGCCACAGTCATTTCGGGTGTGTTAGGTATTAGCGCTTTCAATACGATAAGCAAAACGCCTCCTGCGGGCCCGGGTTTGCTTCTGCTACTTTCCAAATTGAGGTCTTTCCGGCCTCAGAGGCTCTCTATTCATGTCTTCCCGGCTTGGCGAAATCCTGGTCAAAGAAAACCTGATTACGGCCGATCAGCTTAAGCAAGCTATGGCCCATCAGAGGCAGAATGGGGGCCGGCTGGGAACTGCGCTGATGAAGTTGGGGTTTGTCAGTGATGACGAAATCACCGAGGTTCTGTCCCGCCAGTACGGCGTTCCTTCGATCAACCTGAAATATTACGAAGTCGATCCCGCCGTCATAAAGCTCATTCCCCAGGATACGGCGGTGCGATACCAGATTGTACCGTTATCTCGTGTCGGCTCAACACTAACCATCGCGATGATCGATCCCACGAACGTCTTTGCGATGGACGATATCAAGTTTATGACCGGCTTCAACGTAGAGCCGGTGGTTGCTTCGGAAACGTCCGTCAACGAAGCGATCTCCAAGTTCTACGGCGAAGTTCAGAGCGGCGAAGAACTCTCCAAGGTGATGAAGGACCTTGGCGCCGAAGACGCAGGCGATGTCGAGCTTGCAGCGGAAGAACAAGAAATGGATTTGGCGGCGCTGGAAAGAGCCGCCGACGAAGCGCCCATCATCAAGCTGGTGAACCTGGTTCTAACCGACGCCGTAAAGCGGGGCGCCAGCGACATTCACGTCGAGCCATACGAACGCGAATTGCGCGTGCGGTTCCGCGTGGACGGGCTTTTGCAGAGCGTCATGAATCCACCGATGAAACTCAAAGACGCTATCGCCAGTCGGATCAAGATCATGGCAAAGCTGGATATCAGCGAGAAGCGGCTTCCGCAGGACGGCCGCATCATGATCAAGTACCGCAGGGAAGGCAAGATCAAGGAACTCGACTTCCGCGTCTCCACGGTTCCCACCCTTTTCGGCGAAAAGATAGTCATGCGTTTGCTGGATAAGGAAAATCTCCGGCTGGACATGACCAAACTCGGATTCGAGCAAGAATCGCTGACCAAGTTTGAAAAAGCGATTTTGCGGCCTTACGGCATGGTACTCGTCACGGGCCCAACCGGATCCGGTAAAACCAATACGCTTTACTCCTCAGTGGCCCGCCTGAACACTCCTGATACGAACATCATGACCGCGGAAGATCCGGTCGAGTTTCAGTTGGCCGGCATCAACCAGGTGCAAATGAAAGATCAAATCGGGCTCAATTTTGCTTCCGCCCTCCGCGCCTTTTTGCGCCAGGACCCGAACATCATTCTAGTCGGCGAAATCCGAGATTTCGAAACGGCTGAAATTGCCGTCAAGGCGGCCCTGACCGGACACTTGGTGCTATCGACGCTGCACACCAATGATGCTCCGTCGACGATCAGCCGGTTGATGAACATGGGCATCGAGCCTTTCCTGGTAGCCACATCCGTCAATCTAATATGCGCTCAACGGTTGGTGCGCCGGATTTGTTCCAATTGCAAGGAGCCGTTGGAAATTCCTGAACAAGCTCTGCTCGATGCGGGCTACAGCCCGGAAGAAGCCAAGAAAACGACCGTGTATCAGGGGAAAGGTTGCGGTACCTGCAATAAGAATGGCTATAAGGGGCGCGTCGGCCTTTACGAAGTAATGGAAATAAATGATGAATTGCGCGAATTGATTCTCGTCGGTGCCTCAGCTTTGGAGCTTAAGAAGAAAGCCCTCGATATTGGGATGATCACCCTGCGGCGCAGCGGTTTAACCAAAGCAGCCGCGGGCCTGACTACTTTGGAAGAAGTCCTGCGCGAAACGGTGCTGTAAGGAGAATTGCGTTATGCAAGGCGTCACATTAAGCGAACTTTTCAAGAAGATGATTGAGATGGGCGGTAGCGATCTTCACATTGCCACGAATAGTCCGCCGCGAGTTCGGGTCCACGGCAAACTGCGGCCCTTGGACATGCCGCCTCTTACCGCCTCGGATACCAAGTCGCTGGCCTATAGCGTGCTGACCGATGCCCAGAAGCATCGCTTTGAAGAAAATCTAGAGCTGGATTTCTCTTTTGGCCTGAAGAATCTGGCGCGCTTTCGCGGCAATCTCTTCAATCAGAGGGGCGCGGTTGGTGCGGTATTTCGAACGATTCCTTGGGAACTCAAAGGATTCGACGCGCTCGGCTTGCCTGCCGTAGTGAAGGGTCTCTGCGACAAACCGCGCGGATTGGTGCTCGTGACCGGGCCTACCGGCTCCGGCAAATCGACCACCCTGGCCGCCATGCTCGACAAGATCAACAATGAGCGTGAAGAGCACATGATCACGATTGAGGATCCGATCGAATTTTTGCACAACCACAAGAAATGCTTGGTCAACCAGCGCGAAGTGCATGCCGATACGCATTCCTTCGCCAATTCGCTCCGCGCGGCATTGCGCGAAGACCCGGACGTCGTGCTGATTGGAGAAATGCGCGACCTGGAAACGATCGAGTCGGCCCTGCGCATTGCTGAGACCGGGCATTTGACGTTCGCCACTCTGCACACGAACTCGGCAATCTCCACCATCACCCGAGTTGTAGACGTATTTCCGGCGCACCAGCAGCCGCAGATTCGCGCGCAATTATCGCTCGTTCTCGAAGGTGTCCTCTGCCAGGCGCTGCTGCCGCGGGCCGATGGTCGGGGTCGAATTATGGTCATGGAGATACTTATTCCCAATTCCGCGATCCGCAATCTGATTCGCGAGGACAAGATTCACCAGATTTACTCGGCCATGCAGACGGGGACGGGGCAGACGGGCATGCAGACGTTTAATCAATCCCTCGCCAACGCTTTTGCGTCCAAGTTAATCACTCTGGAAACAGCGCTTTCGCGTTCCTCCAATCCCGACGAATTGCAAGATATGATTAACCGAGGTGTGGCAAGCCCGGTAGGCGCCGGAACGCGTGCGCCTGTTCCGGCGCGGCGCTGATGGTTCAGCGGGGTCTAAACCGAATTCTGAAATAAAGCTTAGAAAGCTTATTTGAGGAGGAAAGACGATGCCGGTCTATGTCTATCGCGGCACGAATCGTACGGGGGGCGCTGTCAGTGGGGAACAATCCGCCAGTAACAAAGCGGAACTCATCAATGTCCTCAGGCGCCAGCAGATCAAAGTCAGTAAGCTCTCCGAGAAGGGCAAGGAATTTAGCTTACCTACCTTCAAGGCGGGCGTTAACGCCAAAGATCTAGCAGTATTTACGCGCCAGTTTTCGGTCATGATCGATGCGGGGTTGCCTCTCGTGCAGTGCCTCGAAATCCTTGCGGGGCAACAGGAGAACAAGACCTTTGAGTCTGTGTTGACGACGACGCGCGCATCTGTGGAGGGTGGCTCAACTCTCTCCGCCGCTATGCGGCAGCATGACAAAGTTTTCGACGCCCTTTACGTTAACCTGGTGGAGGCGGGAGAAGCAGGCGGTATCTTGGATACAATTTTGCAGCGCCTCGCGAATTACATTGAAAAAAACGTAAAACTGAAACGAGCGGTGAAATCGGCTCTGGTTTATCCCGTGGCCGTCCTCTTGGTCGCTGGCGGCGTCATCACCCTTTTGCTGTGGAAGGTCGTGCCGATTTTCGCCACGTTATTTCTTGGCTTGGGTGTGAACCTGCCGCTACCCACGCGAATTGTTATCGCGCTGAGCAATTTTATAGGCAGCATCTTCGGATTGATGATTCTTGTCTTTATTGTCGGCCTGGCCGTTGGGGTGAAGCTATGGCACGGAACGGAAAAAGGCCGCTTCATCCTCGACGGTATGCTCCTGAAGCTGCCGCTGGTAGGCCTTCTCTTGCGCAAGATTGCGGTAGCCCGGTTCACGCGCACGTTGGGCACTCTGATTTCCTCGGGCGTACCCATCCTCGAGGGCCTGGATATCACGGCTCGGACTGCCGGGAATGCTGTTATCGAAAAGGCTCTTGGCCAGGTCCGTAGGGCTTTGGAGCAGGGTAAAAATCTCGCAGATCCTCTCAAAGAAACGAACGTATTCCCGGGCATGGTGACTCAGATGATTGGCGTAGGCGAACAGACGGGCGCCATGGATGCGATGCTGCAAAAGATCGCTGATTTCTACGAGGAAGAAGTGGACGCAGCGGTGAAGGACCTGCTCGCAGCACTCGAGCCCGCCATGATCGTTTTTCTGGGTGTGGTGGTGGGCGGAATCGTCATTTCCATGTACCTGCCGCTGTTCTCCTTGATCGGCCAGCTGGCCGGCGCTCACTAACACGAGTTCAATTCCCAAAGCGGAATGCCGCGCCGGCACGAAGGCAAGTGAGGGCCAGCGTGCACATATCCGAGCCTGAAGTTAGTTGCATTGAGGATCTTGCGCTTGTTCCGCTGGTGCTGCGATGGGGCTAAATCAGAATCTGGGCGATTGGCTCCGGTGGCTTAACCGCGTACGCTTCCTCGTAATCACGCTGCTGCTGGGCATTGTCATTGTTCTAGAGCAATATACTCAGGTCGTCGTACCACTTCGTTATTTTGTTCCGCTGGTAATTCTCTGGTACACCCTTGCCCTGTTTTACGTGATCCTTTTGCATTGGGTGCCCATCGCGGGCTGGCACGCTCCCCTCGAAATTATCTGCGATTCGCTACTGGTCACCGGCCTGGTTTATGTCACCGGGGGGCATGAAAGCTATTTCATATCGTTGTATCTGCTGCTCATTATTGTCGCCAGCATTCTCTTTTCGCGCCGCGCAACGTTTCTGGTAGCCGGATTCAGTTTCATTCTTCTGGGAGGAATGGTCGAACTCGTCTTCTATGACCTGTTGCCGAGGACGGCCGTAAGCATGCCGGGCGGCAAAACCCTGCAGACCTGGATTCTCAGCAATCTTTTTGCTTTTTTTGCCGTCGCTTACCTCTCGAGCTTGCTCACCGCCAGCCTCCGGCGTCAAAGTGCGGAGCTCGAAATGAAGCGCGGTGAGTTACAAGACCTCCAGGCTTTTAATGAAGACATCATTCATTCCATGCGCGGTGGTCTGATCACCACGGACTTAGAGGGCCGTCTGCGGCTACTGAATCGGACAGGAGAGGAGATCTTGGGCTTCAAATTCGATCAGGTGCGCGGGCACAAACTTTACGAAGTTGCGCCAGGCATCTGGCAAATGACGGAAGGCTGTGAAGATGGCGCGCTGCCTCAAAGGCGGGAGGTCGAATTCCGCACACCCGCTGGCCATCAGCGCTATTTAGGTCTTTCGGTCTCGGTTTTGAGGACGGCCGAACGCCTTGGGGCAGGGTATGTGATCAATTTCCAGGACCTCACCGACCTGAAACGGCTCGAACAGGAGGTCGTCACCAAGGAGCGAATGGCAGCCCTTGGACGGCTCTCTGCCGCCATTGCCCACGAAATACGCCAGCCATTAACAGCAATGGCTGGAGCGGTGAAGGAGCTCGGGCGGATGGTTCCTTTGCAGGAGGACGAAAAACATCTTGTGGACATTGTCGGCCGCGAGTCGGAGCGGCTCAATCGCATCATCAGTGATTTCTTGAATTACTCCCGCGAAAAAAGCTACGAATTTGCCGAGGCTGATCTTTCGGAATTGCTGGACGAAACGCTGACGCTCCTCGAAAGGCATCCGCAATGGCAAGGCAAATACTATATCCAGCGTGTCTTTGCGGCAAAACCAGTGCGAGTGCGAGCGGACTGTAATCGAATCAAGCAGGTTTTTTGGAACCTCTGCGACAACGCTTTGCGTGCCATGCCGGAAGGCGGCACCTTGACCGTCAAACTCGAAACGGGTCCGTTCTGGGTACGCATTCGCTTCCGCGACACTGGCATGGGAATCGATCCCGCTCAGCGCGTTAAGATCTTCGAGCCGCTGCAATCGGGCTTTGTGGGTGGAACCGGGTTAGGCTTGGCTATTGTGTACCAGATTGTACAAGCCCATAGCGGGCGCATAACTGTGACCTCAGAAAAAGACCATGGGGCGGAGTTCACGGTCGAACTCCCGCGGGTGGCTTGAATGGCTAACATTCTCATCGTCGACGACGAGAAGTCCATTTGCGAGCTTCTGGAGATCACTTTCCGGAAGGATGGACACCGCGTGGAGATCGCCACTAGCGGGGAATTGGGGCGCCGCCGCCTCGAATCTAAGTTATTCGATATCATCATTTCCGACATCCGCATGCCCGATATGAGTGGTGTCGACTTGCTCGCCTATGCCAAAGAAGTAGCTCCCTCTACCGTCTTCCTATTGATTACAGGTGTGCCAACGGTGGAGACGGCGATCGCCGCGATCAACGCAGGAGCGGATCGCTACGTCATCAAGGACCACGAATTGGTTGACCAATTGCGTCGCGCCGTCAGCCAGGTAGACGAAAGCCTCCAGCTTAAGAATGAGGCCGGCTATTTGCGGCGAGAACTACGGCGCTTCACCGGGCACGACAATATCATCGGCCGCAGCCCGAAAATGCGGGCTATTTTCGATCTGATCTCCACTGTGGCCCCGCAGTCCAGCCGGATTCTGATTACCGGCGAAAGCGGGACCGGTAAGGAATTGGTAGCCCGAGCGGTTCACGAAAATAGTACTCGCGCTCAGGCGCCCTTTATCACCGTCAATTGCGGCGCTTTCCCCGAAACGCTTCTCGAATCGGAATTGTTCGGCTACCTGAAGGGAGCTTTTACGGGCGCCAACGAGAATCGACAGGGACTTTTTAAGGCAGCGCACGGCGGGACTCTTTTTCTTGATGAAATTGGCAACATGAGCCCGCAGATGCAAGTGAAACTCTATCGTGTTTTGCAGGAAAGTAAGGTTCGGCCGTTGGGAAGCACAGAAGAGATCGACATCGATGTTCGCGTTATCGCCGCCACAAACCGCGATCTGGAAAAGGCCATAGCCGCAGGCGAATTTCGAGAAGATCTCTTTTATCGCCTGAGCGTCATCCCGATTCACTTGCCGCCGCTGCGCGAGCGCCGCGAAGACATTCCCTTGCTCGCGCGCGTCTTTTTGGAGCGCTTTCGCAAAACCATGGAGAAGCCGGTCGAGGGCATCGAGCCGGCTGCGATGGCGCAAATGGAAACCTACGATTGGCCGGGCAACGTTCGTGAACTGGAAAATACCATGGAGCGGTCCGTCGCTCTGGAGACGGGTAGGTTGATCTCCCTGGCTGTTCTGCCCGAAAAAATTCGCTACGGCGCCTCCAGTGCAGCAGCTGCGGAAACTCCCAAGAACGGGAAACCAGTGCTACCCGAGGGTGGTCTCGATTTGGAGAGTTACATTAGCGATACGGAGCGCGCCTATCTGATGGCTGCTCTTGAGGCTTCCGGTGGCGTCGGAACTCGCGCCGCGGAATTGCTAAGAATGTCCTACCGCTCTTATCGCCATTACGCCCGCAAATACAACATTACGTAAAGCCGAACGCTTAGCCCAATTGGGAACCAGTGTGCCGGCCGCTAATCCGTTGTATTAGTCGCCGGAATGCGAGCGTGAAGACCAGAAAAACGCTTCAGCAAATGAGTCACGGGATATGCGAGTGCATAGACGGCAAGAACCAGCATCACCGGGTCGATGGGATGGCGATAACGCGATGAGGAATGAGTGACATAGAAGATGAGAGGGAAAAAGAGCATAACCGAAGCAAGCGGCACGGCAGCCTCGTTCTGTTGGCGATAAGCAAATAGGACGCCTAATAATGACAGGGCGGGGAATACGCAATTTGCCGCTACAGCTAGATTGGCGCCTACAGGCAAGTGTTCCCACAACTCCAACGACGGTTCATCCCCAGCTATCCACAGATTCGAGAAACGATGCAAAGTACGATCCAAAGTATCAATCGGGTGTGTACGAATAAATTGCACGGCCTCCCTCTGTTTCTCTTGCATATAAGGAATTTCCGTCATCTGCGCGTACTTCGCGGCTTCTGACGCGTCTTCGTTTGGATGAAGGTTAGGCGCCCAGATCTGAGGCACGAGAGGATTGTTACCCAGCCAAAGTTCGAGCCCGAAATTAGAACGAAAAGGAATGACCTTGTGAAAGACGACAAAGTTGCGAATGGTCCAAGGCGTGATTCCCGCAACAAAGATTAGCGAGCCTGCTAGAAGCAACCTTCCTGCGGTCGCAAAACGCCGTCGCAGCGGCCATAAAGCCCAAAGTGCCAGAGGCGGAAGAATGGCAATCACCGCTGGGTTGACCATGGATGCGAGAGCCCAAAGGGCACCATAGCCGATCCAGGAACGCAGCCGTCCAGACCCGCGCAGCTCGAGGGTAGTCGCGACAATAAGGGCCAACATAAGCGCTGAAAGCGCGGTATCCCATACCCAAACCGTCGAAAAGAAAAGAGATGCGGGCGAAAAAACCCAAATCCAGGCAGCCGCCGCTCCGGTACGCTTGCTGAACGTCTTGGCTCCGATAGTATAGATGGGCCAGCAGGTCCATGCGGAGAAGACGTCGTCAATGCAGCGAATCACCACGCTTGATAGATGACTGTAAACACCGAAGACCTTAAAGACACTCGCTAGAAGATACGGATAGATCGGGGTAAACCAAGCCGTCGGACCGCTTTTGATTGTTTTTAAGGGAGAACTGAATCCCCTGCCTTGGGCAATGGCCGCCGCTACGGCTCCGGCTTCGTACCCGAAGGGCAGATTATTTGCAGCCTGCTGCTGCGCTGCAGAAGCAAAATAGAAACAGACAAAACCGATCCGAAGCACCAAGGCTACTACGACAATAAAAACAACCGAGGAGGCCAGACGTCTAAGTTCTCGCCCGGAACTTTTACCCTGCATGAATGGCCTTTCGCTCCGGATCCCCTCTGAGGCCTTTCTCAGCGGCGGGAATGCTGTTATTGCTGGAAGAACGCCTAAGCAGATACGTAATGGGATAAGCGAGCCCGTAGACGGCGAGGATCAGCATAACCGGGTCCATGGGATGACGGTAACGCGTCGATGCATGCGTTATGTAAAAGACCAAAGGAAAAAAGAGAAGTACCAGGGCCAGCGGAACCACGGCCTCATTCTGCTCGCGGTATGCGAATAGTACGCCCAGCAGTGACAGTACCGGGAATAGGCAGTTGCCCAAAATAATTAGCCTTACCTGCAGAGGAACGTGATTCCAGACTGCCGAGGGCGATTGGTCTATCCCCAACCAATTATTCGAGAAACGGTGCAAACTAAAATTCAAAGTATCCAGTGCATGGGTACGAATAAATTGTATGGCCGCCTGCTGCTTCTCTTGCATGTAAGGGATTTCCGTCATCCGCGCGTACTTGGCCGCCTCGGACAGATCGTCATTGGGATGCAGCCACGGGGACCACGAATCAGGTACACCGGGGTTGTTGCCCAACCAGAGTTCCAGAGCGAAATTAGAACGGAATGGGATGAGCTTGTGAAAGACGACATAATTCCGAATGGTCCAAGGCATAATTCCCGCAGCGAAGATCAGCGACGATGCGACTACGAGCCTGCCAGCGGTTGCAAGGCGCCGCCGTATAGGCCATATAGCCCAAAGCCCTAGCGCCGGAACAATCGAAACCACACCGGGATTAACCATTGCTCCTAAAGCCGAGAGCGCGCCGTAGCCCATCCACGAATTCAGCCGTTGTGAACGGCGCACCTCAAACGTGGCCGCTACGATGAGCGCTAACATCAGTGCGGAGAGCGCCGTGTCCCACACCCAAACCGTCGAAAAGAAGAGCGACGTTGGAAACACCACCCAAGTCCACGCTGCAGCCCTCCCAATGCGCTTACCAAATGCGTTGGCTCCAATGGCATAGATCGGCCAGCAGGTGCAGGCGGAGAAGATGTTGTCAACAAAGCGAATTACGATGTTCGATGTGTAGCTGTATACGCCAAACAGTTTGAAGATTCCCGCCAGCAGGTAGGGGTAGATCGGCGTAAACCAAACCGTCGGACCAGTCTGGACGAACCTCAATGGAGAACTAAATCCTCTGCCTTGGGCTATGGATGCCGCTATGGCGCCAGCTTCGTAGCCGAAGACGAGGTTGTCTCGCACCATTCGTTGCACACCAGCAACAAAAAAGAGGCACACCAGAACCGCCCGAAATGCGAAGGCGGCGACGACGATGAAGCCCACCGACGAGAAGATCTGTTTCAGTTTTTCGCGCAAAGCTTGGTCCCGCATAAACGGCCTTTCCAGCCTGGTTCGGGCCGACCTCGCAGCTTATTGCGAATTCAGCCGGTGCTGTCTACCGATTGTGTTATCCAAAGCCTACCAAAACTGCCCTTGCTTAATTGAGAAAGCGGGTAGGCGAGTGCAAAAACGGTCAAGATGGCCATGATGGGATCGATAGGGTAACGATACCGCCCGCTTGTGTGCGTGATGTAAAAAACCACGGGGAACATCAGCATCACAGAGGCAAAGGGCAGCGCCGTTTCACTTCGTGCGCGATACGCGAAGAGTGCGCCCGCAAATGACAATAGTGAGAACAGACAGTTCCAGACAAGATTCAACTTTATAAAAGCTGGTATGCGTCCCCACAAATCCGCGGGCGCATCCCAAACCCCTAGCCAATTGTCTGCAAACCGCCGAAAGAAGAAACGCATCGTGTCCCGCGGATGTGTGCGCATAAACGCCCAGGCCTCGCTTTGTTTCTCCTGCATATAAGGAATTTCCGTCATGCGCACGAATCTGGCAGCTTCCTTCGGATCTTCGGTAGGGTGCAGGAAGCCTGCAAAAGTATCAGGAACTTCAGGGCTGTTGCTTAACCACAGTTCCAGCGCAAAATTAGATCGAAAAGGTATGAACTTGTGAAAGACAACGTAATTGCGAATGGTCCAGGGCGCGATTCCAGCCGCGAAAATTATCGAGGCCGCCAAGCCTAACCTTAGGGCATAGGTAAGCCGGTCGCGTAAAGGCCAGATAGCCCAGAGTCCCAGAAATGGGAGCACGGAAAGCACGCAAGGATTCACCATCGCGCTGAAGGCCCACAGTGCGCCATAGCCGATCCATGAGGAAAGTCGGCTGGATCCACGTATTTTTAACGTTGCTGCAAAAAGCGTCGTCATGCACAAGCCTGTCAGGGCTGTGTCCCACACCCACGTGACCGGATAAAAGACAGCATCTGGAAGTACCGCCCACAACCATGACGATGCTGTTCCCGTTCGTTTGCCGAAAGCGATTGTCGCAGCGCTGCGAATCGGCCAGCAAGTGAACGCTGAAAAAGCGATGTCAAGGATCCGGATAGTGAGTAGCGACTTGTAGGTGAAAATTCCGGCCAACTTAAAAATTCCAGCCAGCAAATACGGATAGATCGGTGCCAGCCAGGCCGTTGGTCCCGTGCTGACCTTTGGTAGGGGCGAGCTGAACCCCCTTCCGGACGCTATCGCGCCAGCAATGGCTCCCGTTTCGCCGCCGTAAAACAAGGTGCCCGAGAATGGGGTGAGGTCCCGTCCGCAGTAGGCGACTCGTACTGCGAACGCAAAGAACACGACAAACCCAGTTGCCCCGACGACCTGCGCCAATCGTTTCAGCAAACGATTTTCCTTTAGGGAGAGCTCACCAGAAGTGCGTTGCTCGTGAGTCTTTCATCATTCAGTTTAAGAAGAGGATTGTTCCCGTAGCAACAAACTAAGTATGGACGTGAAGACCGGTTGTTCATTCCGTTATGAAAGCTTCCGCGGCAGGAAGTGAAGGCAGGAGTGAGTTGAAGCCGCTAGGGTGTACACAGCTTTTACGCCTTGACGTTTTGCGGCGGAAAGCGATGCCATTTTTTGTCACTTTCCCTCGATAAGGAGATTGACACCGGGTTAATAAACTGGGCCCGAGCACTTAATACCATTGCTAAGCGACTGTTATCAGAGCACTTGCTGTTTTTGTGTCCCATTGATCATCTCGCGAGGCCCATCTTGGTACCGGGCTTGCACTTGTAAGTGCGTTACCCGGTGCGATCTTAAAAGCGCAAAAGGAGATATCATGCGGAACAAACAAAAGGGCTTCTCATTAATCGAGCTTCTGATCGTGGTCGCGATCATTCTGATTATCGCCGCGATCGCCATCCCGAACCTGTTGCGGTCGAAGATCGCCGCCAACCAGGCTTCGGCAGTGGGTTCGCTGCGTACGTTGAATACAGCGTGCATCGCGTTTTCCACCAGCTACGGCCAATTCCCGGCGGCACTCACCAATTTGGGCCCAGTCGGGTCTGGCGGTACGGCGAGTTCCAGCTCAGCAGACTTGATTGACTCGGTGCTCGCGGGAGGTACCAAGAGCGGCTACGTCTTTACGTTCACGGCCGGTGCGAGCAATCAGTCTTATTCGATAACAGCTACACCCATCACTGCGGCCACCACTGGACAGAACATGTACTACACCGATCAATCCGGCGTGATCCGCGTGGATACCTCCGGTACCGGTGCGGGCGTCAGCAGCACTCCAATTGGATAAGCAAATGAGAGACCTGGGAGGGAGCGAAGCCTCCCTCCTTAATTCTCTTAACTTTGGATCCAGACAAGCGGCACAGCAGCCGGGGTCTCAAAATGAAAACCTCGAAGAACAAATCGGCAAGCAGCAAAAGCGGCAAGCGAGCGGCTGGCTTCACCTTAATCGAGCTATTGGTTGTGGTCGCGGTGATTATGGTAATTGCAGGCATCGCCATCCCGAATTTCATTCGCTCGAAGATGCGGGCCAATGAAGCTGGCGCAGTTGCCAATCTCAGAACCATCAGCACGGCGAGTGTTGTCTACAATACGACTTATGGCGCTGGTTTCGCGTCTTCGCTGGCGGCCCTCGGTGGCAATCCGGCTACGCCCAGCGCTGCGCAGGCTGGCTTGATCGACGCAGTTTTGAGCGCTGGAGTAAAGAGCGGATTTATCTTTACATATACGGTCGTGGCCACTGATGCTGCCGGCAATGCCCAGGCTTATTCCGTAACCGCTGACCCCATTACACCCGGTACCACCGGTGATCGACATTTCTACACCGACCAGACCTCCATAATTCGCGAGAATCTAACCACAACTGCTGGACCGTCTGATTCTCCTATCCAATGAGAATCAGCCCTACTTACTCTAAGGGCTCGTGACGCCATTTCTGACGGCGCTCGCCCCTTGTCCTTCCGTTACACTCAAGAACGTGACCAAGGCACAACTAGACGAGGTGCATTTCACCTCGGAGGCGATGGATAGGCCAACAGACACCGCCGGCACGGGAAGTGGATTGCTTCGGCAGGCAAGCTCACATCACCGTACTTCCATGATTTTGGCCCTCCTGCTGCTGGTGCATGTTGGCTGGATCGTATGGCAATCTGCTACGAACATGCCAACGATTGATTTCCTAACGTTTTGGAGCGTACCCCAGGCACTCTCTCGTAAACCGATCGCGAATATATACTCTCCGGACAGTCAACGTGACATAGCATCTTTGGCCGTCACTGAAGCCCGATCGCCAGACGCTTCCGAGCTTCAGCAACAAACCACCGCAAGAGTCACCCAGCTCTACAGTGGAAGAATCGACACCACCGGAACGCCTCTTCTTTATGCCGCAATCGGATGGCTTTCGTCCGGCAACTTCAGAACGGATCAAAGGCGTTTTGTGTTCATCTGCATGCTGTGTCTGGTTCTCTCGATGCTGGTCGTAAAGGATCTGTTGCGGTTTTCGATCGTTGAGATATCTCTGCTCATCATATTCACCGCCACTTATTACGCGCCGGTTCTGGCGGACATGCAGGTAGGTAACGTAAACGAGATTCAGCTGTTCGCGATCGCCTTGTTCATATTTTTCACAGCGCGTGCCCAGCCCCTCCTTGCGGGCCTGACAATTGGCACAGCTACGATGCTGAAGCCGACGCCGCTTATGGTCCTGGCGTTGAGTGTGATCGCCGGACTTGCCGATCGGGAGTATCGGCAACTACTACGGATGTCTGCGGGTTGCTTGATCGCGGCTGCGGCATCATTTGTGGCATCGGCAGCTTACTTCAGGAATCCAGCGATCTGGATCGACTTCCTCCAGACTTTGCCCAGAACACTCAACGGAGTTTCGTATTCGCTACAGAACGGAAACTTCAGTCTCTCTGAGCTCCTCTTTGGCGCGACGGGTGGTAGCTCAATAGTTATTCCACTTATTCTCCTGGGCATTTTTTCGTGGTTGTTGTTCATAACACGTCCGAGCGGCCGGCCAACGCCAACCATGTTGCCAAAGGAGATTGATGGGGCGCGCCGTATGCACACGGCTTTCGCGGTGGGCGGCGGTGGTTGTGCCATTATGTTGTTATCCAGCCCGCTCGTCTGGCCACACTATTATCTTCTCCTTTTACCGTTGTCCCTATATGTGATGCGGCCTGTGTTTGAACGCAAAGATGCTTCCTCCGTGCGCGGCATTCGGGTTTGGAGCGTCGCGGCCTTAATATTGCCGTTTATTCTGCTCTTGATGTTTTCCTTTCTGACTGAGCTGATCGTGAAGAACGACCCACTGGGTATATGTATCGTGTTCACCTTAGCCACGGTCTCGACACTGGCGCTGGCTTCGTATCGCTTTTGGCAACAACGAAGAGTGTTCCACGTCTCAACTCTAGCGCCCTAGCTAGAGGCTAAAACGGGTCACGTCACAAACCTGAGGTCCTCGACGGACTCTGCTAGACTGTTTGAGTGAAGCCAACGGCAATTTCCTTTATTTCCCTCGCAGTGGCCCTCTTCGCTCCTGTTCATCTTGCCCATGCCGATATTAGTACGCGTGCTGCTGCTGCCGCCCGCGTACTTGAGTCCCGTTATCACGACGCCAAGACGCTTGAGGCGATTTTTCTCGAACGGTACAGCGATAGTCACCAGGGACTCCAAGCCGAATCAGGCAAAGTCTACTTCAGCAGACCCGGTCGGATGCGATGGGAATACGAAGCGCCGGAGCAGAAGCTCTTCGTTTCTGATGGTAAGACGGTGTGGTTTTACGTTCCTTCCGATCACACCGTAACGCGCGCTCCCATGAAGCAAAGCACGGATTGGCGTACGCCCCTTGCGTTGCTTACGGGCAAGGCCAAACTCTCTCAACTCTGCGAAAAACTCGACGTCAGCGCAAACCTGCCCGGCAAGCAGGGCAATATCGTGTTGAGTTGTCGTCCTCGGGGCGAAAAAGCCAAGGCGAAGGACGCCGCAGGCGACAATCTGGAAGCGTCCATAGCTCCGATTGACGAGCAATTCGATGAAGTGTTGCTGGAGCTTGATCCCGACAGCGGTGAACTAGCCGACGTTCGTGTCCTTCAGCCGGGTGGCATCGAATTGGAATACCGATTTGGAAATTGGCAAGAGAACCTGCCCTTGTCAGAATCCCTCTTTCATTTTCAGGCCCCTGCCGGCGTCGCCATTGTCGAACAGCCTAAATAGCTTATCCTTCAGTCGATTTGCCGGGCCACCTGTTGAAGCCAGAGAACATCGTCGCGAATGCCAAAGTTCCGATGCGAGTAGCTATGAGGTAGACTGAGGCTATGGCAGAGTTTGTATGCAAAGTGGCAGACACGGCTGGGCGCGTTTTTTCCCAGGTCGAGGCCGCCCAGTCCGTTACTGAAGCCCGCCAAAAGCTTTCTGACCGGGGCCTGTACGTTTATTCTGTGGCGCCCCGGGGCGGTCTTCTCGGCCGGACGGTTGGCGGCAGCAAGGGGCGTGCTCTTAAGAGCTCCGATTTTCTGATCTTCAACCAGCAGCTGAATACGCTGATCAAAGCCGGCCTGCCTCTCCTGAAAGCCTTGGACCTCCTTGGAGAGCGCGCTGCCTCACCGAGCTTGCAGCCGTTGCTCAGGGCTGTTCGCGACCGAGTGCGCGAAGGCGCCGCACTTTCCGAGGCCCTCGACCAAGAAGGGCTTTTCCCCAAAGTGTATGTCACCTCCGTTTTGGCCGGTGAGAAGAGCGGAAATCTTTCCGGAGTATTGGAGTACTACATTGCTTATCAAAAGTTGTCTACAGGCGCCAAGAAGAAGCTGATCGCCACGCTAATCTATCCCACGATTCTGGTCACTGTCGCCACGATCATTGTGACCTATCTGGTCACTTATGTTGTGCCGCAATTCTCAAAGCTCTATTCCGATATGAATGTGCCTTTGCCAACGGTCACGCGCTTGCTCTTGACGCTCACGGTTAGCTATCGATATCACGTGCTCATTGCTGTAGGTTTGCTGATCGCCGGAGGCGTGGGTGTCTTCCTCTGGTCAAAGACAGAGCAAGGTGGCACCGCCGTTGATCGCGTTAAACTGAAATTGCCTGTTATTGGCGAAACGTGGATTAAATTCCAAGTAGCCCAGTTCTGCCGTACTTTATCCACTCTGCTTGCAGGTGGTACCCCTCTCGTCGCTGCGCTTTCGACGTCTGCGGAGTCAGTGCGCAGTCGCCTTGTTTCCTCAGCAATAGAAAAGGCATCTACTCTCGTACGGGATGGTCAATCTTTGCATGCGGCACTAAAAAGTATCGGGTTCATGCCGGCTATGGGAATCGAGATGATCGAGGTCGGCGAAGCCAGCGGAGCGCTCTCTCCCATGCTTTCCAGCGTTGCGGAATTCTACGAAGACGAAACCAACCAACGCGTCGGAATTCTCATCGCAGTTGTGGAACCGGCAATTTTGGTCTTCATGGCGATTGTGATAGCCTTCATATTGATTTCGCTGTACCTGCCTATTTTCTCCTTTTCGGTGGGCGCTGGACCCGGCTAGCGTCAAGCGGAGTCATCCCATATGGAAGCCAGCGACTACAACGCAACCTCATCCGCGCTCCAGGATGTGCATGCCGAACGTGAGCGCAGCCAACGAACGGCGGAACGCTATCGCTGTCCCTTTGTGGATTTGAACGAAGTCCGCATCGATCCCGATTTATTTCGCAGCATCCCCGCTGAATTGATGTTTCGTTTCAATTTTGTGCCGCTGGAGGCTCGCGAAAATCAGTTGATGGTCGCCGTGGCCGACCCGAGTCACGTCCTCCTAAGCGACGAATTACCGCTGCTATTGGGTAAGAAGCTGGTTTTGAAGGTGGCCACGCCCACACAAATTAGCGATCTGCTCAAGCGCACCGAGCAATCGCAGCGCGTCCTCGAACAAGCTACGGAAGCTTTCACGCTCCAGGTTGTACAGGACGAGGACGAAAGCGAAGAGGCGCTTTTTGCCGAACGGCTCACGGAAGACGGCGGCGTCAGCCCCATCGTGCGCCTCGTGGATACGGTCATTTTCACGGCACTCGAGCGGCGCGCCAGTGACGTCCACATTGAGGCCCGCGACCTGGAAGTGATCGTGAAGTACCGCATCGACGGCATTCTCGTGAACGCCATGCCGCCCATTTCCAAGGAGTGGCATTCCACTATTCTCTCTCGCATCAAGGTGATGAGCGAGCTCGATATCGCCGAGCGCCGCGTGCCCCAGGATGGCCGGTTTCGCGTGCGTTACAAAGGGCGCTTCGTGGATTTCCGCGTCTCCATCATGCCTTCTATTCACGGCGAAGATGCTGTACTTCGCGTCCTCGATAAGGAGACGCTCTCCGAGAAATTCCACAATCTCAGCCTTGAAGTCGTGGGGTTCTCTGGCGAAGAGCTCCGCAAATTCCGCCGTTACATTCGTGAGCCCTACGGAATGGTGTTGGTTACCGGACCTACCGGCTCCGGCAAAACGACCACGCTGTATGCCGCCATTAACGAAATCAAAACGGACGAAGATAAAATCATCACCATTGAAGATCCGGTTGAATACCAGGTGCGTGGCATCACTCAAATTCCGGTGAACGAGAAAAAGGGCCTTACATTTGCCCGCGGCTTGCGTTCCATCTTGCGTCATGATCCCGACAAAATCATGGTCGGCGAGATTCGCGATCAAGAAACCGCCCAAATCGCCATCCAATCGGCACTGACCGGGCATCTCGTCTTCACCACCGTGCATGCCAACAATGTCACTGACGTCATCGGCCGATTCATCAATATGGGCGTCGAGCCCTATAATTTCGTCTCTTCCTTGAACTGCATCATGGCTCAGCGGCTCGTCCGAGTCGTCTGCGAGAATTGCAAGAAAACCGTGCATTATCCTGTAGATCTCTTGCGCGCATCCGGGTTCGATCCGGACACCTGGGCGGGGGTTTCCTTCGTCGAAGGTGCGGGATGCCTGGAATGTTCGGGCAGCGGCTACCACGGCCGCACCGCGATTACTGAACTTCTTGACCTCTCCGATCACATTCGGGAAATGATTATCGCGCGCCGGCCGACTTCTGAAATCAAGCGCATCGCGCGGGAAGAGGGGATGACTTTCCTGCGTGATTCGGGAGTAGAGAAAGTGCGCGCCGGCATCACCACGTTAAAAGAAATTAACAAGGTCACGTTTATCGAATGAGCGGCGAGCAGATTTGGCAGAGTGCGCCGCAAAGCTTGAGTTAACGATCTTTCGCTAATGCTGACACCAGAAGGAATTCGTCAAGGACTTTATCGTAGCGAAACCGTGCGCCGTTTTGCGCAGTGGTTGGATGTGGCGCCCCATCCGCTCACCGCCTGCGAAATTGCGGGTGGATATATTGCCGCAGCACGATGGAATCGTGCGGGTGACGGCGTTGAATCCTTGGCCGTCGAACCGCTTCCCCCCGGCGCGATCAAGCCCAGCGCTGTGGACACGAACGTGACGAATCCCGCCGAGGTCCGGTCTGCACTCGAAAAAGTATTTGCGCGGGTGCACGCGAAGACTCGGGATGTCGCTCTTTTCTTGCCGGATCCAGTCATTCGCGTCTTTATCTTGCATTTCGATGTTTTTCCTCGCGCAGTGAACGAGGCTTTGCCCCTATTGCGATGGCGCGTGAAGAAAAGCGTTCCCTTTGAAGGCGACGAAACGGTGATTTCCTACATGCGCCAGGCGCCGCGCGAAGATGGCGTCGACGTTGTCACAGCCGTTGCTCGGTTGCGGGTCGTCCGCGAATATGAGCAATTGCTCGAATCGCTCGGCGTGTCTCCGGGAGTTGTTATGAGTTCCACTCTTGCCGCGCTTCCGTTGCTAAACGATCGCAAACCAGCGCTGCTGGCACGTGTTGCTGGCAAGGCCATGACGGCTGCCATCGTTCGCGAGGGACTCCTTTGCGGCTACCGTTGTGTTGAACTGCCCGCGGATGAAACGGAAATCACGCCGCAAGCTTTGCTCGATGAAATTTATCCTCTTACCGCTTATTATCAGGATTCCTGGCATGAAGGGATCAGCATGGTTGGCTTGGCAGGGCTGGCCGGACGAATCGACGAATTCCGCGAGCCACTCGAGCGCGAATTGCGATGTCCGGTGGGCGGTTTACTCAGCGCTGCTGCCAGCGAAGGTCACATTAGTAGCGAGTTGCGGCCCTTGGTGGAAAGAGAACTCGATGCCTTGGTTGGATGGACGCTTTATCGCGGCTCGTGAGCGGAGTCTGATTCGGGAACGCATATGAAAGTTCGACTCAATTTAGCAAGTGCGCCGCTCGAAAAGAACCGGCGTTTTGTCGTTTTCTCCACGGCAATCGGCAGCGTCGGATTGATCGCGATGCTGCTGCTCTCCTGGAATGTTTACAGCATGCGGCGTTCGAACACCGCCATACGGCTCGAACAGGCGCGCATGGAAAGCGACATGCAAATGCTACGCCGCCGTCGCTCCGAACTGGAGGTGTTCTTTAATCGCCCTGAAACCATTCAACGTCGGGACCTCTCCGCTTTTCTGAATGGCATGATCGCGCAGCGTGCTTTTCCCTGGACACAGATCTTTATGGATCTGGAACGCAATCTTCCGGACGGCGTGCGGGTTGTGAGTATCGAACCTCGGCTTGCGGGAGATCACCTCGAATTGAGGTTGACCATAGGAGCCAAAACCGACGAGGGCAAGTTGAAGTTTCTAAAAGCGTTGGAGGATTCTCATGAGTTCTCTGACATCGAAGTTCTTGGCGAAAACCGGATCGGCAGCCGGTCTGGAGATGATCAGGTCATGATGGCTCTGAACGCGCGGTATTCTGCCAGCTAGAACTATGACAAAGAGAACTAAAACAATCATTCGCACGCTCCTCGGCATCGTCATAGCCGTTGATATCGTTTTGGCCGGCATTAATTGGCAGATGGCCGCTGCAAACCGCACACCACAATCGGAACTGATTGCACTCAAGCGCGAACACGCGTTGATGACCGCCGACATCACCCGTGCGGAAACAATTCGCACCACGCTGCCTTCGATCGAGCAGCAGTGCGACACCTTTTTCCACCAGAATTTCAGGCCGCTTTCCTCCGGGTATTCCTCGGTCATTTCGGATATCGGTACGCTCTCTCGCGGCGCTGGATTGCAGGCCGGAAACCTGAGTTTCCATCAGCACGAACCCGATAAACGCGGCGTGACGCAGGTGGATATCTTCGCGGTAGTGGACGGGGATTATTCCAGCGTGGTTCGCTTCGTCAACGACCTTCAGCATTCAGATACGTTCTATGTTCTCGATGGTCTTTCGCTGGCGGCCAGCGGTTCTGGAGGACAGTTGAAGCTGAATCTCCAATTGCGTACGTATTTTCGCACCTAGGTATGTCGAAGAACCAAAAGCGGATCACGCTGCTGGCAGGACTGGGCGTGGTGCTTCTCTACCTAATTTATATCGGCAACCGGCCGCCTGAGATTGCGCCGGTCGTCTCGAGCGCAGATGAGAAGTTTCGCCCCATCGCCGTTGAGAATCCGGCGCTGAAGCTGGAATTGCTGGAACGTTTGAAAAAGCTTCAGTACCAGGGTTCGCACCGGAACATTTTCAGTTCCGTAGCCCCGCCGCCTGAGTCGGCCGTACCCCCTCCGGTGATTGCTCCGCCGCCTATCACGGCGCCGGGCGGCACTTCCGGACCAGCGCCGCTGGTTGTACCGGCCACTTTCTATGGATTCGTTACCGATGCGCAGACGGGCATGCGCCGCGCATTCTTTATGGAAGGCGAGAATGTGTACATTATTGCTGTTGGAGAAATGCTCCTGGGACGCTACCGGCTGATTCAGATCGGCAATAGCAGCGTCGAGTTGGAAGAAACCAGTAGTGGACGGCGGGCGACACTGACCATGGAGGAGCCCAACCCCGCGTGAAAATGAGCCGCTCTAGTCACGAAAGAACCGACGGCGGGTACGCTGTCCTTCTGGCAATTTTCATGGTCGCCACGATGGTGCTGCTGGCGGCCGCGGCCACGCCGAATATTCTCACTCAGGGACGGCGGCTGCGCGAGCAGGAGGCCATTTGGCGCGGCAATCAGTATGTTCGCGCCATTCGCCTGTATTATCAGAAGAACGGGAAATATCCTTCGAATCTTGAAGATCTCACCAAAGCGAATGCCGCCGGAGTGCATTTCCTCCGAAAAGCTTATAAGGAACCGATGAACAGCTCTGATGGGAGTTGGCGCCTGATTTATGTCACTCCCACCGGCCAGCTCGTCGGTAGCGTGCATTACCACAACTTGCAGGAAATGGCTGTAGCCTCCGCTTTCGCGGGACAGTTACCGGGCAGCGTCGCAGGGCTGGCCAGCCAGCTTTTCGGCCAGGTGAATCCGGGTCTGAATGGCGGAACGCAGTTCGGCGCGCCAAGCCAAAGCGGTGCGCAGCCCGGGCAGCAAAACGGTCTTCAGTCCGGTCAAGTTGGACAGCCGGGCTTAGGTGGTCAAAATTCCATAGCGAGTTCGACGCAACCTGCGCCGCTCGAGGCGGCCGATTCGCCGGTCTTTGGCGGTTCCGTGATTGGCGTCGCCAGCAAAGTGAAGCAACCCTCAATAGTGGTCTATCAAGGTGGCAAGACCTATCTTGACTGGGAATTCATCTGGAATCCGCTGATGAATGGAAACGGCGCCCCTGGCCAGATAGCGGTTCCCGGCTTGAACTCTCCGGGGCAGCCGGGCGCAGCGCCGAATCCCGCGGCGTTTCCCGGAGGCGCTAATGGGACCAACAATGTCCCCGGGGCCGCGCCCTTTACGCCTCAAGTTGGAAATCCAGGCTCGCCGGGTTCTCCGCCTCAGCCAATGCCGTTGCCTCAGAACTGACATCACAGCCCAACTCGTTCGAAAGCCAGAATTCCACCGCCGTTCAGATCTGTTTGGCGTGCTTATTTCGAAGCTGCGAAAGGTGGGAGAGTTTGGCTTGTAGTTGCGGGGAAGAACTGCTTCATCAGGTCAGGTTGGTTTTGTAAGCGCGAGATCACTCGATTGATATAAGACCGGGTTTCGGCCAGCGGCGGGATTCCGCGATAGAAATCCACGCGTTTCGGGCCGGCGTTATACGCCGCGAGCGCGAGCGAGAGATTCTGGCCGTAACGATCGAGAAGCTGTTTCAGGTACCGCGTTCCGCCATCAATATTTTCCACTGGATCGAATGCGTTCCGCACCGCCATCTGTGCGGCGGTTTCGGGACGCAGTTGCATCAATCCCAGGGCCGATTTCTTCGAGACGGCTCGAGAATTAAAATTGGACTCCACAGCGATCACGCTGGCGACAAGCGCGGGGTCAAGACCATAGGTATTGGCGGCGTTCCGAATCTGCGTGGAGTAAGGCACATCGGCATCGCGTTGCGCGCTCTCGCCGAAAAGTTCCTCAGGTTCAATTCTGTCCAGGTCGGCAGCGGCTATCGTGACGCTTCCGCCCGCTAAATCTAGCCGTACCGTGTCTCCCAGGTTCTGCCATCCAGTAATGTGCAGGCGCTGTCCGCTGCGAAGCACGGCGTAATCGGCTTTAGCTGGTTGCGCCGCGAACAATGCAATCAAGAATACGGTTCCGGCCAGCAGACGTGAAATCGTCCGCGAACTGTCAGCGGGTTTTCGCAAACCTTGCACTACAAATTCTCCAGCGCGTATTCGCGGATCGCGGCCGCTACGCCGCCTTCATCATTGGAAAGCGTCTGACGCCATCCCAAGCTTTTAAGTTCCGGAACGCTATTGGCCATCACCACAGGAAGGCCGGCGAATTCCAGCATTTCGCGATCGTTGAAATTGTCTCCGATGGCCATCACTTCTTCGCGTGCAAAACCGCGCATCGCCACCCATTGGGCCAGTGTGGCGCCTTTCGAGCAGTGCAGGCGGATGACGTCGACCATGGCAAAATCGCGGTTATCGTAAAAAGTCATCGCCAGCGAAAACTCCAACGAATTCGTCAATTTGCGCAAGGCCACGCTGGCATTTTGCATTTCCGCTACTGAGCCACTATACATCACCTGTATTGGGTCTTCGGTCAGGCAATCCTCGAGCGGACAAATCTGCGCGATAAATTCTCGATTTCGCGCGTAGTAAGCCTTACGCCGAGGATCCTCCCAGTCAATCTTTTCGTAAATCACCTGGTTGGCGCGCGGCCGGTCGAAAACCACGGCAGCGCCGGCGCGGTGCTCTGAAGCGAACTCGAGTACCGCCCGCGCCGTTTGGTGGGGTAGCAGGTGTCTGAAGTGCGTGGTCCCGTCCTTCGACTTAACGAGCGCCCCATTGTTGACGATCATCGTGAGCGCGCACGGAATCTGCCGTGCGATCGGAAGCGCAAAATCGAAGCGCCTCCCAGTGACAAGAGCAACCTCGATGCCTTTATCTACGGCGGCCTCAATAGCGTGCCGGTTAGCTGCAGGCACCTCGGAGGCGCTATCGAGCAGCGTCCCGTCGATATCGAGCGCAATCAGGCGCACGCTCATTGGTCCATTCCATTGCGGAGCATCTGCTTATTTTACATGTACCAAGCGCCCGCCGGCGCTTCCACTCGAAACATGTTCCCAATGTGTACGATGAAATTCGTCGCCGCCCCTTGGTCGCACTCCGCTGTGCTTGTGAAATCCTTCGTAATCCCTCGCAATCAGTTCGCGAGTGGAACTCTCGCGGCATACGCAGCTGCTAGACGATAATCCGATACACAGCCGACTCTTGACACGCTCGTTTTGTGGGCGTATCTTCGCCCCAAATAACAGCCTTCTGATCGGCAACGTGGAGGTAGATCCATGGCTCACAGTCCAGCCGTTGATCCGGGCTTCTCTCCGTTTAATCGCTTCTCTGGGGTGGAGAACGGAACCGCACGCCTTGGCAGTCTCCGTACCTTTCTCAAGATAAGCTTCATCGCTACGATTCTCCTGCTTTGCGTCGCTCCGCGAGTAGGCGGACAGAATTCCCCCAAAATAGCCACCGTTGCGCCGGCGACAGGCAAGGTCAATGACAGCGTTACGTTGAC
Organism: uncultured Acidobacteriota bacterium; assembly: GCA_963803735.1. Classification (GTDB taxonomy): domain Bacteria; phylum Acidobacteriota; class Terriglobia; order Acidiferrales; family UBA7541; genus Palsa-189. The sequence continues at coordinate 525,587 of CAWDNV010000001.1, forward strand.
CGGCGAAAATCTGGGGAAAGACTCTGTTTCGGCGGTCTTTCTTTCCGATGACAAGGACGATTACAAGGCCATCCTTGTCGAGCAGGGAAGTGCCAAGATCATCCTGAAAGTGCCGCAGGTGAAGTCCGGCGGCTATAACATTTCTATCCAGGAAGGGGACAAGATCCTCATCCTGCCCGTACGCTTCACAGTACAGAGTTAGCGCCCCGGGGCCGCAATGTGTTGCGGCTCTGCAGCCGCCTCTGGAACCCGCCGCTGCCGCCTCGCGAACATGCGGCGCGGCCCTCGAATCACGCCGAAATGGGGGCCGAGGGGGCCCCCATCTTTTTTGTGTAAGTGTTCATTGCAGAGGGCTTAAGGACGAATCATGGGCGTGATGGCCGTGGCGTGAAAGTGAAAATACTATTTGCACTGTATAGGAAGCGGCGGCTGTGCACGATACACCTGAAATCTTGTTTTGGAGGCGGGGCCAAACTGAGTGAAAAGCGAGATCGAGAGATAAGGACGGATGCCGCCGTTAAATTTAAATAAGGTTCGAATATTGGTCGCGGATGATCACGAATTAGTTCGAAGGGGGCTAGTGAGGCTCCTATCCTCCCGGCCCAACTGGAGTGTTTGCGCCCAAGCTTCCACAGGGCGGGAGGCGATCGTCCTGGCTTCGGAACATCGGCCGAACATCGTGGTGATGGACATCGCCATGCCTGGGTTAAACGGCTTGGAGGCAACGCGCAAAATTCGCAAGATGCTTCCGAAAACCGAAGTGGCAATCTTATCGCTTCACTATTCCGATCAACTGGTCCGGGAGGTCCTGGATTCAGGAGCCCGTGCTTATATATTGAAGTCGGACGCCAGCCGGGACCTTTTGAGCGCGATCGACGCTCTTATCAATCGGCAGGTGTTCTTCACATCCGGCGCCACTCAAATTCTTCTCGATGGATTTTGCGCCCCACCCTATTCACAGCGGCCTGCCTTGATGCGCAGCTCGCTGAGCGCCCGAGAGCGTGAGATCGTGCAGCTCCTGGCGGAGGGAAAGAGCAGTAAAGAAGTCGCTTCCGTTCTGGGGATCAGCATTAAAACAGCAGAAACACATCGCGCAAACATTATGCGCAAGCTGGAAATGCATTCCGTAAGTGAGTTAGTGCGTTACGCTGTAAAAAACTGCATGATCGAACCTTAACCACCGCCTGAAGCTCCCCGGCGTTCCATTTGGTATAGACTCAGGGAAGTCGATTCTTCGAACATTCGTACCCTTCCGTACTTTGCAAGGGCCATGTGGAATTTCTAGAGTCCGTTCTGAGTTGGACCTAGAGGAAGCTCTGCAGTTATGCACACAAGGAGACCACATCAGCAAAGCGTCGCTGGCGAACGTCACGCATGGTCTGAGCGCGTCGTTTTAGTCTTGGGCTTTTTATCGGCTCTGTCTGCGCTTCTATTCTTCGCATGGCTTGCTGAAGAGATGATGGAAGGAGACACGGCTCGTTTCGATTCGACAATAACATTCGCGGTGCACCAACACGCTACGCCTCGCCTTACGGCGGTTATGAAGGCACTGACGATCTTGGGCTCATCCGTAGTAATGACTCCGCTAGCGATTCTTACGTTGGCGCTGTGCTATTTCAGGCGCGAGTTCCATGCGCTAAAAGTCCTGGCAGCAACTTTTGGCGGGGCTTTGCTATTGGAATTTATTCTTAAGCTCACTTTCCATCGACCTCGACCAGTGCCGTTTTTCGATCTCCCCGCGCCCGCGTCATTCAGTTTCCCCAGCGGCCACGCGCTTTTCTCGTTTTGCTTTTTCGCGGGAATGGCCGCGCTACTGTCGCCGCGATTGTCGAGCCAGAGAGCCAAGCTGGGTCTTTGGAGCATCGCAATCGCATTGATCCTGGGTATCGGGCTCTCTCGCATCTACCTCGGGGTGCACTATCCATCAGATGTTCTCGCCGGATATGCCGCAGGTATCGTGTGGGTGGCTACAGTGAAGTTCGTAAATGAGCTACATCACAAAAACGTGGAACATGAATGGAGTGCCGCTGGAAGTTCTCCCAGCTGAAAACCCACGCTGACGCGGAGCGGCTCCGATGCAGCGTTTGGGCCATCTGATGAATAAAGCCGCGTAATAGCGACCGCTAAAGCTCCTCCTTGATCGCGGCAACTGGTGTTTCGGAGTGACGGGTGGCTAACAGCCTATTCAGCTTGAGAGGTCTGCCGTTGAAAGAGGTTGCCAAGCGCACCTGGGCAGAAATCCTCAATGATGACGTTTTCGGGCGTGCCGCCCAGCTTGCATATTACTTTTTTCTCGCCCTTTTCCCATTCTTGATCTTTGTCATTGCGAGCCTCAGCGTGTTTGGAGCTGCCGACCGGGGCCGCGAGTTGCTGTTTCGATTCTTCGCCGAGGCTCTGCCGCCACCTGCGTTCAATCTCGTCGCCAAGACATTCGACGAGATCATTGGCTCGAGCGGCCCCCTAAAAATGTCGTTTGGGATCGTGGCCTCATTGTGGTCCGCATCGATGGGGATGAGCGCGATCATGGACACCCTGAACGCAGCTTTCAAGGTGAAGGAGACCCGTTCGCTATTCAAGCAGTACACAGTGGCGATAGGTCTCACGGTGGGAATAGCTCTTCTGCTGGTAATTTCGGTGGTGATTGCCGTCTTCGGAGACGCAATCATCAACGCACTCTCGCTTGGAAACGTCATAGCAGTCACGTGGAGGATTGCACAGTGGCCCCTGGTGCTGGCGCTGATTTTATTGGCTTTCGCTGTCATCTACTATTTGGCTCCGAATCTTCCCAATCGGCGATGGCATTGGTTGACGCCGGGCGCGATTCTGGCTGTGATTTTGTGGATGGTGGTATCCTTTGGATTGCGGATCTATCTGCATTTCGTTAGCACTTACAGCGTTGCGTATGGTTCGCTAGGCGCGGTGATCGTTTTGCTTCTGTGGTTTTATCTGAGCGGAGCAGCGGTGCTTTCAGGAGCCGTGCTCAATGCCGTTCTCGAAACGTCGGCTGCCTCAGCAGGCCGCACACAGCAAAGAGACAGGTCTCCCTCCAGAGCGGCATGAATGCGTCGATCGCTCGAATTATTCGCGCGATGACAAAAGACCCCGATCGAAGTCAGGTTTTTCTCGTGTGGAAGCTCATTGTTTGCAGTCTGGCGCCACTGCTTATGATTTCGACTCCTATGCAGGCGCAAAACGCTTCCCCTGATGCTCAGGAGGAGAATCCGGCCCGACATCTAGTCACGAACGGACTTATTATCAAGAAGCCATATCGACCGATCAGCGCAAGACAGCGCATTCAATGGGAATTAAAGGCCACGTTGGGGCCGGAGAGTCTCTTCGCCGGGGTGTTGAGCGCCGGAATGGGCACAGCTCTGAATCGGCCCAGTGAAGACGGCCCATCCTGGGGAGGTTTCGGCCAACGCTACGGGGTGCGGCTAACGGGCGTCGCAATTGGTAACGGAATCGAGGCCGGATTAGGCGCAATTTGGGGCGAGGATCCGCGATACGAGCGATTGCCAGGCCAACCGTTCGGCAGCCGCGTGCGAAATGCGATCAAACTTACGTTCACGGCTCGATATAGCGATGGACATTTAGGACCGGCATATGCTCGTTTCGTGGCGGACGCAGGTAACAATGTGCTCTCAGATCTGTGGCGTCCGAAGAGTGAGACTGATCCAGCCGATACCCTATGGAGGATGGTCTCCGGACTTTTGGGCCGGATGGCGGGCAATACCTTTGTCGAATTCTGGCCTGACGTTCGCAAACACGTTCTCCATTCAGCTGCCGAAGAAGAGTAATTTGTCACGGCGCACTCCTGCGTTTTGGGAATCAGCGCGCTGATGAGATCCACTCGCACTCCGAAAATGACTCAGTCCACGCCGCCTCTCATGTGTTCGTGACGAAGCTGGGACGCTTTGCAGGCAAGGGCGCGAGCGGTGACGGCCGCCGGCATGTCTCCGCAGCCTTAGCCGCGGAGACGAGGTACAGCACCCGGCAGCGACGACCGAGCTAATTTTCCGAAGACGCAGGAACGCAAACTTTATCCTGATGGATGAAATCGACGCCGCGAATTTCACTGGAGACTTTCACCGGCTCCGTTCCAGCTTTTTTCTGAGGCTTGGCAAGGAATGAGAGCAGGAATTGATGCGTGAGCCGCTGGGCCATCTGATTGAGATATGGCTCGAAAGACACCGGCGCCTCGCCGCCCAAAAAGTAGTAGGACTCGCCGCCGGTTTCTTCAGAGACCTGAGCGAGATAATTCTGGCCCCAGTAGATTCGCCAATAGGTGTGAGCGTAATGGCCAGCTCCGGGCGTGTAAATTGAATACACGACGACACCGGCGCACTGAGCGTCCTGAATAGCCGTATCCACATAGGGATCCGGGTATCCGCCACCATAAAAAGTGTCGATGCCACTAGTGATCATGAGAACTTCGCGGCGAGGTACTGCCGGGTTGGCAGGCCACTTCTTGACGAACTCGGACAGCGAGAAATAGGGGCTCGCCTCGGCACCGACGAAGCCTTCGGGTAAACGCAAAGATTTTGCCGCTGCGGCATGATCCTGAGTGAAATTCCGCAGCAGTGAGACGGTACCATTATGCATATAGCCAACGGCGACCAAAGTGGTTGGCGGCTGCTCAGCAATAAAAGAGCGAATCTCATCCATTTGAGAACCAAAGCTCACGCCAGAGCTATCGTCTACGAGAATTGCTAATTCCAGCCCGGCATGGGGTCCTGCCGTCGGCACCCAGCCAGTGACAGGGCGGCGATCATGGCCCTGATTAACAATGATGTCCTGCTGGGTGATTTGCGGCAGCTCATTGCCATGCTTGGGCTCGGCGGTCACAACAATCTGGACGGGTACGCCCGCATCTGCTTTCCCTTCCTGAGCAGCCACAACTTTGGGAATGGACAAAAGTGCTATCGCAAGAGAGATTCGTGTAATAACGCGTGATGGCACATGCATCGTGATTTCTCCTCATAGTGACTGATGATTTCAGGAGCCCTTTTGTTGCGTTTGCTGGCCGGTCCCGGTGTCTTTTAACGGTGCTACGATTTCTACTGCGCCGTTGCTGTAGCGTGCGGTGAGCTTTTCCACGTTTACACTGTTGGGAAGTCTGACGGTCCGTTCGAAGGGACCAACGTAAAACTCATTCTTCAGATAGTCCGGGTTTTGTGCCCCATCGTCTCTTTTTTGATCATTACTAATGGTCAGTTCGTGCCCCTGAATGTTTAATTGCACATTTTGAAGATCAATTCCAGGCACGGCGAAAGAGAGGTGGTATGTTTTAGTATTCTTATCGATCCAAGCCTCGATTGGCGGCGCTGCGACAACAAACCGTTGTTCCATGAACTGGCTGCTCCCGTTGCATTTACCAACAATTAGGGATTTGCGCGAGTTCCGTCCCTATGTAGACATGGGAGCATAACGCGTTCCATCCGGAACGCGCCTTTGCGTCGGGGTATGTTGCTCTCGCTCATTGAGATGCGGGCGGGTCTGCTGCTGGATGTAAATTCTTCCGATAGAGCTAATAGATTAGACGTCAGAATCTTGACACCGCTTTGACGAGAGCGATTTGGCAGTCGAACGCGCGGTACGGTTCTTCTATGCTTTGCGCCTCTTTGTGTGGCACGTGACGTGCGGTTTCATCGCAGACCATCCCATTGGGCGATGGCTGGAGGAAATACATGCGAATACGAGTTCTGATACTGACGTTTGTGACGGTCGTCGCTTTTGGGTTCTGCCTTGCAACGATGGCAGCCGATGATCCCTCAGTGGGCACTTGGAAGCTTGATCCTTCAGAATCGAAGTTTAATTCGGGTCCGCCACCGCAGAGCATAATCATGAGAATCGAGCCGGCTGGCGACAACGGCTTGAAGATCACTACCGAAACGATTGACGCGCAAGGGAAACACTCCGTTAGTACTGTGAACGGTACCTTAAACGGGAAAGATTCTCAGGTAACGGGAGACCCAAACGCTGACAGTGCTTCCATGAAACGGGACGACACCAATACCACGGAGACCCAGAACAAAAAGTCTGGCAGGATCACCAGCTTCTTCAGGCGCATCGTGTCCAGAGATAAGAAGAAGATGACTGTTACAAAGACCCAGAACGATGCGCAGGGCGAGACCGTTGTAGATATCGAGGTTTTTGATCGAATTTAGCAATGACCTCGATGGTGAGATCCTTGACCCGGTGCGTTTGTGCTTACCGTTGAAATCAGACTCCAGTTGGGGTCCGTCGTAGACTCCAAAACCGCCGAGGCGAGTGCTGTCAGAAGACCGTCATCACGCTGACGCAGGTAGGCGTTGCGTCAGCAGCGAGGCGGGCAGAATGCATCGAGTCTTCGGCAAACACTTCAGTTAGAGAGCTATTCGATGAGGTGAAACCGGTGCCCGTTGGAAGGAAACGTGCCCCTGATTAAGGGTTCGGTACCGCGGCTTTTGTAAAGGAGGAACTGTGAATTGTTCAACCACAGCATTAGGCGTCATTTTAACTCTTGGGTTGAGCGTCGCACCGCACGCTGCCATGCAGGCGCAGAGCAGCGAGTCGCAGCCAGTGGACCAAGTGGAGGTGACAAAAGTAACCGGCACGGTCCAAAAAGTAGATACCGACAAGCGGAAGATGACGATGAAACTGGACAATGGAAAGAGGACAACACTGAAGGTGGATAAGCGTGTGAAGGACCTCGACCAGTTCAAGCCCGGAGATCGTGTGCAACTGTCCTATACGGAAGAGATCATCGCCATGGCGGATCGCTCCGATGAGGGTGCAGCAGCGCTGGCCAAGTATGGTGCGATCGCCGTTGAGCCCGAAGGAGACAATCCGGCCTTAGTGAAGGTGGATACAACTCAGATCAGGGGAAAGATTGTGTCGGTCGACCCAAAGAAGCGCCGCCTGACGTTTGAAGATCCTGATGGGAAGAAGCGGACCATGACGCTCAGCCATAGGATTAAGGATCTGGATCAGTTCAAGCCAGGGCAGACGATTAACATGGCGATCACGGACGAAATGGTTGTCGAGGCAGTCCATAGTTAGCGGCGTATAGGTCGCACTCGGAGGAGCGGTGGGAATTATGCAGATTGCGCTCTTCCTGCTTTGTCTAGGTTGGTGCTTTGGAGCCCAAGAAATATCCACTTCGCGATCGGACGGAGAGTTTTCCGCGGCCGGGAGCGCTTACGCTTACGCTAAGTTTTCGGAAACCAGAGGGCCGAGGGCCGCTTTGGGCGTCGCTTGGAGGCTTATAACCCAGAGTGTATTGGTGACGGATATCCGCCGCAATTGCTTTGCACACGTCAACGACTTCTGACGGGGAGTTCGGAAAGTACGCTTTGCCTCCTGTCTCCTTGGCAAGCTTTTGCAGGACTCCAGGATTCTGATCGGCACTGTGTTCGTCAAGGAGGCCGACGGCATAAATGACCGCATTAGCGGCCTGTGCCATGTGCAACACCTCGCGAAGATTCTGCTTGCTGGCATTGTCCCCGCCATCGCTGATCAAGATGAGGACTCTTTTCTCATGCTCGTCGGCTTGGAGATGGCGCAAAGAGACTGCGATAGCGTCGTACAAGGCTGTTGCCCCACCACGGGGGCCACCCGATAAGGCGCGTTGCAGCATGCCGACATCATCGGTAAACGGGATGTTCGGAGGAAGGCCTAGCGCGATCGTCTCGGTAAAGTTGACGACAAACTCCCGGTCTTGTGGATTGCTGACCTGGACGAATGCCTTGGCTCCTTCGATCACTTGGGGCCGCCAAGCGGCCATACTTCCGCTATGGTCGACAAGCAATCCAGCCGTGACGGGGATGTCCTCGTCGCGAAAAAGCGTAATCTGCTGCTGGCGGCCGTTCTCCAAGATTTTAAAGTTCGATGAATTCAAACCAGGGACAAAGCGCCCGTTTTTATCGCTTACGACTACGGGCACAACGACGAGATTTACATTTTTGGAGATAACGTATGGTGGGGAACTATCCTGAGCTGGAAAGGCGTGCGAAAAAGAAGTGAGGGCCAGGAGCGCGCACACGCAAGGCGCCCCGGCCCTCAAGGTTGAAGTGCGTGACCGATCTCTTTTGCTGCGCATTCCTTCCGTTTAGCTTACCTCTTCGCGCTCGTTCTTGCAGCGTCTCGACCGATCGTCGCGCGAGTCAAACAACGGCGTCTGCTCTACGTGTTCGGAATTCGTCTGTCGCTACAGCAAAGTTTTGATCAGTCCTCTTTCTGATTTCTGACTTTCTGACCTATTTCTTGTTATTCGAATTGTTTCCCGGATCGCTTCCGAACGTTTGCTGGACGCTCGTCTCCTGCCCATTTGCGTTCTCGGACTTCAGTTGTGCTTGCTTCATAGCCGAGACCGAGGGGGCACTAGAGTTGTTGGCGGGCTGGGAGATATTCCCGGACAGATCCGAGGGCATTGACGGGACGGATTGGTTAGAAGCCTTGGCGATCTCTGTCGCTCGAGACTTCGGATAAACGAATTCCTGGCCATAGTTATCCCCTGGGTAGAACCACTCTTTGATTGCTTCGGGACCTCCCGGGGAAGTTTCCGAGAATTTAATGATGGTCTTATCGTGTGGCTGGGGACGATAGTCAGGAATGGTGAGGACCGTCGCGTACAGCATAGTCAGGTCCTTATTGAAAATTTGGACGATGTTACGGTCACCGGCGCTGTCCAAAAGCTTAAAGGCGTAAGTCCCTGCGGGCAGAACCTTGTTGCCTGGCAGTTCCACTGGCGCGCTAAACGTGAAATATGTCAACTTGTTCGACTCATCAGCTTTGGCCGGAGATGCGAACCCAACTACGCTAACTGCGATATATAGAATGAACGCCACTCGATACAGAGCCTTCGTCATCACAGCCTCCTATAAACGGTATTCAACGCGGGTCAGGGCTGTTTTTGATTGGGCAACTTGTGTTCCAACGAAGGCTGCCAGTGATTCTTTAAATATCTCCGGTCTATTCAGTCGGTTAGATCGAGGCAGGGTGGGGGAGTAGGCTTAAGTCGTAAGGTGCGGGCATACGCGTGTCATTAAATTGACGCTACTTTGACAGGACGCGAGCCTAGGCGAGAAGTTTCTTCACTTCATCGATGAGGTCGGGAATAGCACTGGACTTGCTTACGTAGCCGTGCACCCCGCGGCGAAAGATTTCCCGTCTTAATTCGGTCGCGTCATCCATCGTGAATATGAGGATTTTCACGCCGGGGGCACACTTAGCGATCTGTGGTATGGCTTGCAGTCCATCCATGACCGGCATGGAAAGATTTAAAATGATCAAATCGGGCGTCAGATCTTTTGTCTTGGCGACCGCATCCAGCCCATTGGCGGCCTCACCACAAACTTCGAAACCGGCAGTTTCTAATAGAGAACGCACTCGGCGCCTTATGCCTTCATGGTCGTCCGCGAGCAGAATCCGGCGCGGCATAGACACTTCCTCGCTTTATCCGAAGTCTGGGGGGGACAGTCCAGAGGGGCTGCTGGCTTTAGATCATCGGTCTGGAGTCTGGGGACGCTTGAAGCAGACCGGGCTCCGCAGTATCAAGTTAAATATTGATGTGAGTCAAGTTAATTCTGTTACACATAATGACTGGGTTGATGAGACGTCGTTTGCAGTGGCGAGCGCCACGATTGGGTGTCAGGTTGCTTCCAGCAACCTTCTTACTTCTGCCGTCAGGCTAGCCGCGTCAGACTTGACGGCGTAACCCTGCGCGCCGAGAAGCTTGGCCAAATGGACGAATTCCGCTCCGTCATGCAGAGTGAATATGAGTATCTTCGGCGAGCAAGCGCACTTGAGCAGCTCAGGGATCAAATCGAAGCCGCCGGTAAGATCCATGACGATCAGGTCGGGGTCCAAGGCTCTGGCTTTCACCAAGGCCTCGTTTTTATCCCGCGCTTCAGCGCAGATCCCAAAGCCGGCGTCTTCCAAGCACGTCCTTGTGCGGGACCGCATGGCTTCATTTCGATCGAAGATCAAGATTCCTTGCGACATATATCCTCTATCCTCCGGCGTAATAGTCAAGCTCCCTGCGGCTTCAATGCGCATTTGGCACTAAGTGCCCGAGCCGGTCTCCTCTTCGACATGTTGGCGGATGAGCTCATAGCATTCGCAGGCGGCGGCTTCCAAAGCCGATCTGCTGAGTACGTTCACGTTGCCACGCGTGTAGGTGATGATTCCGGCTTTTTGCAGGATACCGGCAGCGATGGTCACGCTCGAGCGTCGGGTGCCCAACATAAGCGCGAGGAACTCCTGTGTGAGCGGAACTGACGTAGAACCAAGGCGGTCCTGGCTCATTAACAACCACCGCGCCAGGCGCTGCTGCACTTGATGAAGGCCGTTGCAGGCAGCGATCTGCGCCAGTTCCACAGCGGCGACCTGGGAAAAGCGTTGTAATTGACGACGCAGTTCTGGAGACCGATCCAACAAGCCTAGGAAGACATCCGCGTCCAGCCGAAACGCCGCCGTGGCATCTACTTGTGTGATCACCCGCGTAAAACTCTTCCGAAAACCCGCCGTGACAGCCGAGCCGACCAGACCTTCTTTGCCAATGAGTCCGACCTCGACACATCGTCCGTCTCTCATCACACTCAGAACCGAAGCCAGGCCGGAATCGATAAAATAAACGGAGCGAATCGACCTTCTGGCTTCGTGCAGCACGTGATGAGTCTTCAATCGCACGAATTCCAGCCGCGCCAACAGGGGCTTGCGCTCGTTAGCAGGCAGTTGAAGAAGAATTTCGTTGTGGATTTCGTTTCCATCTCTATCACTGCTAATTGGCTTCGAGCGAAATTTCGGGGGCTTACCGGTAATCATTGCCTGAGGTCGCGTTAGCTGGAATGGCTATTCGCTTTGTGAAATTCTCCCGAGTAAATTATTTTGGAGCCGCAGTTAAGGGTTGGTATCCAAAACTTTAGGAGTCTGCTTCCGTTGAGCGATTTTGTCGGCACCGTAGTGGGCAAAACTATGTTCGTTAGCGCACTAAGCCCCAGCGTAGTGGCTTGCCGACGGCGAATCTATTGTGCGTTGGTGAGCGCGGTCTTTACGTCGAGAGGAGAGATCTTCTACGAAGGTTTAGGGCTGGCCGGGAACGGAAATCTTCATTTTGTCGGCCATCCTGACGAGGTCAGCAACGGATTCCGCACCCATTTTTCGCATCAACTGGCTGCGGTGGACTTTGACTGTGGCTTCGCTCGTCCCCAGTTCGGCAGCGATCTGCTTATTGAGCCTGCCAGAGACGACCCAGGGGAGAACCTCCTGCTCACGAGGAGTCAGAGATTCGAAGCGCTCTTTCAGAATCGTAATCTCCGCTTCGCGCTCCCGCCGGGCCCGGTCTTTCTTCAAGCTGAGTTGAACGGCATCCAACAAATCCTGATCGCGAAACGGCTTGGTCAGAAACTCCACGGCGCCGGCCTTCATCGCCCGTACCGACATAGGGATGTCGCCATGTCCTGTGATAAAGATGACGGGGATGTGAACCTTGGCTTCAGCCAATTGACGGTGAAAATCCAGGCCGCTCACTCCCGGCAACCTGACGTCGAGAACCAGGCAACTTGCGACCTGTGGGAGCTGCATTTTCAGGAACTCGCGTGGCGACCGGAACGTCTCGACCTGCAAACCAACGGAGCGCACGAGGCTCTCGAGCGCCTCTCGGATCGCAGCGTCATCGTCGATCACGAATACGATCGCATCGGCTTCTGTCATGCGGGGCTTTTCGCTTTCGGTAAGACGAACTGAAAAACCGCTCCCTGGGGCGACGCAGACGTCACCCAGATTCGGCCGCCGTGCGCCTCGATAATGGACCGGCTGATCGACAATCCCATTCCGATGCCCTGCGACTTACTGGTAAAAAAGGGCTCAAAGAACCGTTCCGCTTGACCGGCATCGAATCCTTTGCCGGAATCCTGAACCTGGATCAAGACCCCTTCCGGAACGCTCACCGATTTGATGAGCAGGTTTCGCGTGACGTCCCTATTCGCGGCCATCGCGTCGATGGCATTCATGATCAAGTTAAGCATCACCTGCTGCAATTGAACGCGATCACCGAAGATAGCAGGAATGTCGGGTGCGAGGTCCATCTGTACTGTAATTCCGCCGCGAACCAGTTCATGCAGGGTTAGAGATACGACCTGTTGGATAACTTCATTTACGTTAAGTTGCCCCATTTGAGGTGGTTCGTGCTTCAGCAGAGCGCGGATTTTGCCGATCACTTCGCTCGCGCGATTCGCCTCGCGGACGGTTCTCTTTGCGGCCTCGCGCGTCTCGTCAAGGTTCGGCGGTTCCTGAGCAAGCCAGCGCAATGAAGCGCCGGCGTTGGTCACCACGGCGGCCAGAGGCTGATTGATCTCATGTGCGATGGATGCAGCAAGTTCGCCCAGAGTCGCAATTCGAGCCACGCGGGCCAGTTCCATGCGGACTTCGGCGATAGCCAGTTCCAGGGCCTGCGCCTCGAAACGGCGGTCGACCAAAGACGACAACATAGCTAGGCCGAGAATGAGCAAGGTGACGGTTATAATGCCGGCCGTTTCCAGGGACGAAATGCTCACAGAATGGGAAAGATCCGGCAGAACAGCGGATGGCACGAAGCTTGCTGCCGCCATTCCCGTGTAATGCATCGCGGAAATAGCTCCGCCCATCAGGACGGCGCTGCCAATCTTCCGCCAGACGAGGTGCTGAGCTTCGCTTCGGAAATAGAATGCAAGCCAAAGCGCAATCAAGGAAAAGCCGATCGCCAACAAGACAGAAAGCGCCACAAGAAACCGGTTGTAATAAGTATTTCCTGAAAAACGCATCGCGGCCATGGAGAGGTAGTGCAGACCCGCAATTCCGCCGCCCATTGCCAGCGCGCTGCCGAGGGTGCGAATCCGCTGCATCGTCTTGCGGCTCACTACATAAAGAGCGAAGGCCGAAGCCAGAATCGCGAGCCCAAGCGACTCCAGGACGGTGGGCCAATGATATTGCACCGGAACTGGCAAGGTGAACGCCAGCATCCCAGTGAAATGCATGGACCAAACGCCGATGCCCATGCCAATCGCCCCGCCAGTCGTCCAGCCGCCGCGAATCCATCCGTGTGTAGCCGTTACACGGCCTGCAAGATCAAGTGCTGCGTAGGATGCGGATACGGCGATCAGAACGGAGAGCGCCACTACGAGGGGGTCGTAAGTGCCCGTCATGTTTTCCTAGGCGAGGATCATAAAAGATGTCCGCGCCGGTTTAGGGTGAGGAGTTCAGCGGCGGGTTTGAACCTTGATCGTGAGCGCACACTCGCGACGCTGGGCACCTACATCGCTTCCATGTTTACTCGGCGCTTACGATAGAGGAAACACGGCTTCCAAGACTGTGCGATTCTTTCCAATATGGAAATCCAGGCGCCCACCGACGTGTTGAACGCGCTCATGCATGCTGCGCATACCCACGCCAAGCTTGAGAGGTTGGATAACGGGCTGATCCCAGGGTAAATCGCGGGTTGTCTCATTTTCGACGCTTAGCTTTAGTTCTGTTGGCGTCGTCCTCAGTTTGACGTCAGCGGTCGAACTGTCCGAGTGGCGGCGCGCATTTGTGAGAGCCTCCTGAATTACCCGGAATACCGTACTTTCGAGGTGGGTCGGAAGCTTGGGGCGAGAGACTGGAGCCTCCAGATGCACGTTCATGCCGCTCCTCTGAGAGAAGCCCTCAATAAAAATACGCAAAGCTGAAACGAGGCCAAGCTCATCGAGCATTGGGGGATGGATGAGATACGAAAACGAGCGTATTTCTTGAAGACTCTGCCGCGTTAACGAAAGTGATTCGGAAAGGGCATGACGCGCTTCAGGTGTCAATACCTCTGCGCTCCTACCGATCACACTCAGATCCATAAGGATGGCGGCAACGTTTTGGGCGGTAGTATCGTGTAATTCTCGGGCCAACTGACGCCTTTCCTGATCTTGGACGAGGAATAACCTATTCGATAAGTGGCGCACACTTTCATCGGCCAGCTTTTGATCAATAATCTGGCCCAGCCTGGCCGTGAGGCTATTCATAGTATTCAGAAATAACGGCCCGCGATCCATTGGCTGATCAGAAAAATATTGGCACACGCCTGCGACTTCGCCGCCCACGAGAATGGGCATGACTAAAGCGGAACTTAGTCCGGCATTCTGAACTTCGAGTTTTACAGGAGACTCCGGTTGGCTATCGAAATCGTTGACCATAATTGCCTGGGACCCGGCCAAAATGTGGGAATACCATTCCTCGGGGAAAAAGAACCGCTTTGCACCGACCAATGCTTGGACCGATTCAGCAAGGTCATGCAGGCCAAAATGCCAGGTATCTCTCGGAACGCGGGCAGATAAAACACGTTCGGAAAATATGTGGGAATGCGCGAAAACCCAGTGAAAATAATCGCAGATCTGGCGAAGGCAGAATCGAAGTGCATGTTCGACGCTGGGCGTCGAGGCAGCACCGGCCGCGACCGCATTCGAGAAACGCATAAAATGCGCACCGGATCGCAAGAGCTCCGTCAATTGCCGTTGACTGGCATCGTGAATGGTCGCCAGGATGTGAGGTTTGCCGCCAATTTGAACGACCGAAGGAAGGATGTCACGAACGATAATCCGTCCTGACTTCAAACGGCAACTCATACCCCGCAGCCACTTTTCACGCTTATTCCTAACCGAGTCCAGCAGGAGCTTCCATTCATCCTCGTGGATGCAGATCGATCTCCGCGGAGAAACTCGTAAGAACTCCTGGCGTGAATAACCGAACATAACGGAGGCCCGGGGATTAACGCCGAGAAACTCGCCTGCCGTTGGATTCAGCAACAGTATTGGATCGTTCGATGCAAGAAATAGTTTTTGAGCTAAGTCATTGCTTTCGGGGAGTTCATGCGGATCGACGCGGGACCATGACTCGAAGTGAAGGCTGGTAAATTGCAGTGGGGGCATCGTGCACCGCCGTTAAGGGATGATCAACTCCCATTTGAGGTTGCAAACGGGATAATACCGATCGGTGTAATCACAACTTTTTACCGACCAGGTTCGGTAAGTATGCACCCGAACGTGCTGCCGTGGAATAGCCATAAATCGCGCGGTGGAAATCTACTTTGTAAAAGTTAGTTATATGTTAAGAAACCAATTTTCAACCGGACGGCCTTGGCGACTTGATTCCCTTGAACGTCAGTGGCCACGGAGGCCCCCCAACTCCTTTTCCAAGGCCTCCAGATGCTCCGTCATTTCCAGGATAACGGCCACACCTGCCAAGTTGATCCCTAAGTCTTGCCTCAAGTGCACAATCCGGTGCAGCCGCGTGATCACTGAAGTCGGAAAGAGTTGATCGGAACCTGCATTGACCGACGGTTCGATCAAGCGATAGCGGACAAAGACCTCCACGATTCCAGCCTGCACGCCGGCAGCTCTGGCCAATTCATCCATTGATAACAGCGAGTGCTCGGTGCGCCAAAGAACTAAGGCTTGTGCCTGGTCAGACATTGTTCACCTCTCCTATTGTTTTGTTCACTTTTCCTGCGAGGGGCACTCGCCGGCACGTCTAGCCCGAGGAAGCTCTTGCCTCTAATCTCATCGCTTGCACCTAGACGTCCAATGGTCAGGCATCCTAGGAATTCAGAACGTCTGGCATAGTCGCACGTGATGTGGGAGTCTCGAGGGGCGTCGATTTCTTATGTCAACGTTGTCAATACGTTGACGGCGGCCCGTCACTTTTGAGGACGGCCTATCCCGAGACGCCGCATTTTTTCAACCAGTGTGGTTCGCTTTAGCCCAAGAACTGCAGCAGCGCCCTGCGGCCCTCCGACAACCCAATTGGTTTGGTGTAACGCTTGCAGGATATAGTTGCGCTCGGCTGCTGCAAGCGTTGGACGTTCACGTGGAGTGCCGTTATCGACTGGCTTCATTGGGGCGAGTTGAAGAACTGCGTGCGAAGACAGGATGACTGAGCGTTCCATGACGTTCTGCAGCTCGCGCACATTTCCGGGCCAAGGATAACTTACAAGAGCATTCAGATCAGCTCGTCGGATAGCTTCTATCTGTTTGTTCATACGCTGGGCATACTTTTGAGCGAAGTGCCTGGCGAGAAGAGGGATATCCTCCGGCCGATTACGAAGGGCAGGCATCTCTATAGGAAACACGTTGAGACGGTAATAAAGATCGCTCCGAAATTCATGATTCTCGACCATAGAAGGGAGGTCTCTATTGGTTGCTGTCACTAGCCGGAAGTCTACATGAAGCGTTCGCGAGCACCCCAGGCGCTCGAATTCTTGTTCCTGCAGGACGTGCAGCAGCTTGGGTTGAAATTCCAGAGGAATGTCCCCTACTTCGTCCAGGAAAAACGTTCCCCTGTTCGCCAGCTCGAAGCGTCCAATCTCTCGCCCAACAGAGCCGGTAAATGCACCTTTTTCGTGGCCAAAGAGTTCGCTTTCAATAAGTCCCGGCGGAATCGATGCGCAGTTGGTCCTCACGAACGCCCGGTCGCGACGTGAACTCAAATTATGTATGGCCTTGGCGACAAGCTCCTTTCCTGTGCCGGTTTCACCAAGAAGCAGCACTGTCGCATCAGTGGTGGCAACCCTCTTTACTTGCTCGAGTACGCCCTTCAGAGAAGAGCTGCAGCCCACGATTTCACCGAAAGAGGCCTCGGCTCCGTTAATTGCGCTGTGAAGCGTCTCTTCGGCTAGAGTCTCGATAGCTTGCACGTTTCCCCATCGCCAATAACGACGAATGAAAATGATAGTGATAATCGATCAGAATTAGATCAATAGGGTGATCACTTGGGAGCCTCCGACCCTGGAATTGAGTGAATATCAGTGGTGAATTGCCGTTCAGGGCGATTTCTCAAGTTAAGTCATGAGTGTCAAAGCATTGACTTCTCGAACTCCCTGACTCACCGCATGTTTAGCTTCATCGGCCTAATACCCTCTAAAAAGCCAACTTAGCACGCAGATCGCGGTCGGCCGCCGTTGGACATCAAGATGCTGTTAGCCAAGAGGACTTTCCTGAGAAAGGAGCGACACATGGACGATCTGGAACTGAAGAGGGCGGTGGAATCCGAACTGAATTTCGAACCGAGCATAAATGCCGCTGAAATAGGCGTGGCCGTGAAGGACGGCGTCGTCACCCTCACGGGCCGCGTACCGAGCTATTGGGAAAAGGTCGCCGCCGAACGTGCCGCCGCGCGC
Organism: uncultured Acidobacteriota bacterium; assembly: GCA_963803735.1. GTDB lineage: Bacteria > Acidobacteriota > Terriglobia > Acidiferrales > UBA7541 > Palsa-189. The sequence goes on from CAWDNV010000001.1 coordinate 542,745, forward strand.
GTCGCGGGAGTAAAGGCGGTAGCAAATGAGTTGGAAGTTCGTCTGCCCGGATCGAGCGAACGCACAGATGAAGACATCGCCCGGGCAGCAGTAGATGCGCTCAAATGGAACGTCTTGGTACCCGAAGACAGGATTAAGGTCAAAGTGTCCAAGGGCTGGGTGACGTTGGAGGGGAGTGTCGATTGGCAATACCAGAAATCAGCAGCCGAAAAGGCCGTGAGAAGGCTGCTCGGGGTCGTAGGAGTAAGTAACCTAATCGAAGTTAAACCTGCCGTCAGCAAAGCCGAAGTGAAGAGCGCCATCGAATCCGCGCTGAAACGATTGGCCGAAGTAGACGCAAATCGAATCCGGGTTGAGACACAGGATGGAAAGGTCATCCTGACTGGGACTGTGCGCTCATGGTTCGAACGTGAAGAAGCGGAGAGGGCTGCCTGGTCTGCACCGGGCGTGCGAGCTGTCGAGGACCATATAGCGATCGCCGCATAAAGCCTGCGCAAGTCGGCAGGCATTCCCTGCTGCGCTCTGTCTGTTGCAAAGAATGCGCATTTTCGAAGGGAGGATACCAATGGCATTTCTCACACTGAGGCAAAGCCCGGTTGACGATTTATTCGATTTCAGGCGGGATTTCGACAGCATTTTCAATCGGTTGCTAACGAACCGGTCGGAATCACGGGAGACAACTAGAACTTCAATACCGCCGATTCAAGCGTGGATCGATCGCGAAAATAAGACTTATCACTTGCGCGTTGCACTTCCTGGCGTGAATCCAGACGAAGTGCAAATCACCGCGGAGGGCAATACTTTAACGATCAGCGGTGAACACCAAGCGAGCGAAGACAAGGATCAAGTGGCTTATTTACTCAAGGAGTTTTCGTTCGAACGCTTTGAACGCACCGTGACACTACCGGAAGGCGTCGACGCTGGAAAGATCAACGCGGAGTACGGCAACGGCGTAGTCGAAATCACTATTCCCCTTTCCGAAACGGCTCTTCCAAGACGAATCGAAATCAAGAACGCGGAGAAGAGCCAAGCCGCGAAAGCGTAGAGGTTATCAGGAGGCAAGGATCAGCCATGCAAAAGTTAAGGGCCCAGCGTTACGCCACGAATTGTATTTTTTTGTTTCTTCTCATTCCGTCAAGCTGGGCCCTGCTTTTACACGGACAGAGTTCGTCTACTCGGCGGTCTCAATCCGAAGTCACCGTTCCTAACAGGCCGACGGCGCCCCTCTTCAAAGGACAGCAGGGGGAACAGGGGTCGGAAATCGTGTTCGCCCCTTCGAGCCGCACGGTGACGATGAAACTGCGGGTGGAAGATCCCAACGGATATTTCCTGCCAAACATTCGGCCGGAGAATTTTGCCGTTTACGAAGATGGTGTACGGCAAAACAACGTCAACGTTGAAGTGGAACATGCGCCTGTAACGGCAGCACTCCTGCTGGAACTCGGCGGTCGCTACCACGAGTTGAATAAAGCGCTCGCGATGCAAGTCTCGCAAATCGGCCAGCAAGCGCTGGACGTGATCGGGCCGCAGGACAGGATTGCCATCTTCAAATATGACGCCCATGTGACGCCTTTAGCTGATTTCACTCAAGGCCAAGACGACCTCAAGAAGATATTCGACAACATTTCAGTTCCGACGCCTTCTGAGGCCAATCTTTACGACTCGCTAATGGAGACCTTAAACCGAATGCGTGGAGTGAACGGGCGAAAGGCCATTATCGTCGTCTCGACGGGCGTCGACACCTTCAGTAAGGCCACTTATGAAGACGCTTTAAAAGCGGTTCGGGAATCGGCAATTCCCATTTATACGATTGGCCTCGAACGATTTATGCAACTTGAGGCAAATCTGTATGGATCGGAGGCGCCGTTTGCGCGCATAGATTGGAATGGCGCCGAAAACCGCCTCGAAACCCTGGCGCGATCTTCAGGCGGCCGAGCTTATGCCCTGGAGAACGATGTGGAAGTTCCCGGAATCTACGACGACATCATCGAAAACCTTCGCATGCGCTACGTGATTACGTACATGTCTTCGAATCCTGCACCCTCCGGAGCACCTCGCAAAATCCGTGTCGAACTGATCGATCCAAAAACTGGCCAGCCGTTGAGGTTCCGGGATTCGAACGGCAAACCGGTGACAGCGAGAGTTTTCGTTCAAGAAAGCTATAGCCCTAGTGCTGCCTGACCCACAAGTTGGAGATGGAGATGAACAAAACAAACTGCATCAGGAACTTCTACACGAAACTGGGCCTGCTCACGGTACTGGTAGCTACTGTCGCATTATCCGGGCGGGCACAAGACGACGAACGTCATTTCACTCTCAATGCAGGCGCGGGTTTTTCACCTCTCGTCGGACAAATCAGCGATCGCTTGAACAACGGCTGGAATGTAACTGTCGGAGGCGGGTATCGGTTCACGCGCCGTATTGAAGCAAATCTGCAATTTACGTACAACGGTTTTGGCGTCAAGCCGGTGGTCCTGCAAGAGGCCAACGTTCCGGGCGCCAACAGCGCCAACTCGCACCTGTGGTCGATCACAGTTGATCCTAAGCTCCGGCTCCATCCGTCAGGAAGGGTGGACCCATACTTTACAGGAGGCGTCGGCTACTATCGCCGGACCATTCAATTCACGCAGCCAAGTGTGGCACCAGTCGATATTTTCGATCCGTTTTTTGGCTTTTTCTTTTTCCCGACGCTGGTTCCGGCAAACATAGTCCTCGGTAACATCACTCGTGGAGGCGTCGGCGGAAACTTGGGTCTAGGTTTCGATTTCCCGTTTGTGGGCGGGACGCGAGTCTTCACAGAAGCGAAATATCAGTATGCCGATACGGGAAGCATTCCAACGAGGATGATTCCGCTCACACTCGGAGTGCGATGGTGATCTATCTCGCATGAGCTTGGCTACTGAATGAACAAGAAAGAAGAGGTGACTAATGAGCGTAACAGCAAGCACAACTTTCCCGAGAGCATCAATCGGGTGGTCGATTGTTCTCAGTGTACTCATGATCATTGCGGGTTTCCTCGCCATCGCTATGCCGTTAGCAGCTGCGATCGCCGTAAACATATTTGTTGCGTGGATGCTTATGTTCAGCGGGGCGGCACACCTTGTCTTCGCCTGGTACAGGCGACATAGCCGCGGATTTATATGGCAATTACTGCTCGGCATTCTCTATGCCTTCATAGGTGCGTATATCTTGATTAATCCAGCCCTCGGATTGGTATCACTGGCTCTCGCGATTGCCGCCTACCTGCTGTTCGAAGGAGTTTTAGAGATTATCCTGGCATTCCAACTTCGACCGATGCGCGCGTGGGGTTGGTTGCTCTTTGACGGGATTGTGACATTGGTCCTCGCGTTCATGATTTGGAGAGCGTGGCCGGCAGGCTCCGAACTTGTCATCGCGATACTCGTAGGAGTCAGCATGCTCTTTGGTGGCATTTCGCGTCTTATGCTGAGCCTTGCGGCGCGTCACGTGACGGCGTAAGAGAGTCGACCGCTCGAGATTGGCGCTGCTATGGAACGGCTCATCCCTCAGTGACGGGTCACGGCGTCGCCACTGAGCGGGTTGTATCGCAACTGACTTCAGTGTTTCATCGTGGCGGTTGTGGCCTGGCGATGGAGACTGTGGCCATTCACCTGAGTACAAGAACAGCTTAGAGGGAGGGTGCATGCATACTGTCAAGCTAACTATCGGTGTGTTTTTTATGCTCGCCCTGGCAACTCGCGCGAGCGCGCAGAAAGTTACGGTAGATTTCGATCCTCATGCACCTTTCTCTGACTACAAGACCTTCATGTGGATTCAGCCCGTGCATTATCCACAAGATCCACTTATGGAAAGACGGGTAATGGATGCAATTAACGGGGACCTTATGAGCAAGGGTTTGGAAGAGGTTTCGTCAGGGGCAGATATCGGAGTCGCCGCCCATATAGCTACAAAAGAAAAGCAAACGCTGGAAACTTTCTACACTGGATTCGGAGGCGGTTGGCGATGGGGTTTGGAATGGGGGCAGGCGATAACAACGCCCGAAACTTATACCATCGGCACGCTTGTCGTGGACCTCTTTGATGCCAGAACGATGCAGCTTATCTGGCGCGGCGTGGGTAGCGAAACGTTGTCCGATAAGCCGGAAAAAGATACTCAGAAACTTAACAAAACGGTCGACAAGATGTTCAAGGACTTCCCGCCGAAGAGCAAATAAATGCGAGCTGAAACCTTGCGAGTTCAATGGGCCAAAATGTTGCTTTCGAAGTTCACCCTTCTGTCGTTGTTAGTCCTGCTCTTCGTCACTGAAGCAGCGGCCCAATATACGCCACCCCCGCCGCCACCAGCTCCTACCAACCAATACCCCCCGGCCCCACCCCCACCGCCGCCCAATTCGGTCCTCGGTCCACAGCAGTTGGAACAGCTTGTAGCGCGAATTGCGCTATACCCCGATCCGTTGCTCGCACAGATTCTGACCGCATCCACATATTGGAGCGAAATTCCGGAAGCCGCAGCGTGGGCCAACCAGCACAGCTATCTCAGCGGCAGCGCGCTCGCCGACGCGATCCGTGCGGACAATCTGCAGTTCGATCCCAGCATATTAGCGCTGCTCCCTTTCCCTGCGGTTCTCAACATGATGGCGCAGGATATGGCGTGGACGCAGCAGCTAGGCAACGCAGTATTGCTGCAGCGCGCCGATGTAATGGATGCCATCCAGAGGCTCCGTAAGCGTGCCTATGATTACGGCTATTTGCGCTCAAACGCATACTACACAGTGACAAACGTTAACAACTATATTGAGATCCAGCCGGTCAACCCGCAATACATTTATCTTCCGACATACGATCCCTTGATCGTATTCAGGCCGCCGCCTCCCGGCTTCGTAATTTCCGGAGCGATCCGCTTCGGCCCCGCTGTCATCGTTGGAGCCTTTGCGCCTTGGGGATGGGTCTACCCGCATCTCCTATGGGGTCCGCACGAAATCATTATCGACGAGACTCCCTGGCGGCGCGTCTGGGTGAATCGGGGCTTCTACGTCCACCCGTATGAACATCCCTGGGTGCGCAGGGTCGGGCCTCGGGTTGAGCACCACGCAATCCATCACCGCTAGGACCTGCGTGCTGGGCGTCATTTCGCAGGATACGGAGATTAGCCGGAAGGTATTGGGCGGGTTTTATGGAGGACGACGTGCGCAATGGATCAAGCGGCAGCGGAAAATGGCGTAAAAAAGAGGCCTGCCCGAACGTCCGCTGCGTGCGCAGGCCGCATTACCCCCTGCTGGGCAAGAAAGCCGATGCGCAATTCGCTCAACTCGTAGCTCCCTCGCAGGAGCGCGTATACCGCCTCGCTCTTCGCATCACGTCCAATATTGAAGATGCAAAGGACGTTCAGCAGGGAACGATGTTGAAAGCATATCGCAAACTAGGTCAATTCGAGGGGCGGTCCCAATTCAATACGTGGATCTCGCGCATTGCAATCAATGAAGCATTAATGTGTCTTCGTAAAAGACGCAGCGCCGCTTATGTGCCGCTGGAGCAGGCATTGCCCCCAAACGGAGCCATCCAGGCTAGCTCTAATTTCCATTCAGTAGTGGAGGGGCCCGAAAGAGCCTATGCTCGCAAGGAACTGCGAGATCTTTTGGCGCACGCTATCGGGACTCTCCGCCCTACGCATCGGGCGATATTTCTGTTGCGAGGCATCGAACGGCTCTCGACCAAACAGACAGCAAAAGTTCTGCACATTTCCGAGGGCATTGTGAAAGCTCGGCTACGCCGCGCGCGCACGGAGCTGCGCTCCTATTTGAGAAACGCATTGCAGCCACACGTGAGCCTCCGAATAACTGGGTGACGAGCCGCCGCTTTGCATTTATCTGCACGCAGAACTCCGTATCGATGACGCTCGGCCTCTTCCCGTCACAGCGGCTTAGGCAGGATCCAATTTTGCCGCTGGACCTATTCCCTAAAACTCTGCATCCTGTACATTGAGACTCGCAGCAGTTTCAGTCTCCTTCCCCAGCGAGAGGACTGAAGCAATGGACGATTATGCCTGCCCGAAATGCAAACGGAGAGCTATCATTGTGAGATACCGCGAACGGCAGAAGGTGAAGGCCGCATCCGAATGGATTATGGAGTACCGCTGCCCTCGTGGACACAAGTGGTTTCGTGTCATGGATCCCAGCCGATCGAAAAAGAAGGCGTAAGAGCAATTATCGAAGACAGCCGTTGCGATTTAGCTGATGAATGGAAGCCAAAGTCGTTCGCTAATCACGTTGCTTCTACTCTAGGAGCAATGACTAGCAGTCATTGCTCAGCTGGAAAATCGCGACCATAAATTCATGAGCCTTGCTGAAAAGCGGCCGGCTACCATAGGCAGCCGGCCTGAACTGGACTCTTCGTTTTACTCCTTCGCGTTTCGCTGTGCCAACGTGTGAGCGTCTACTGTGTCGGCGGATTACTGTTGGCTGGCGTCTCCAGCTGCCAATTGAACTGGAGCGTTACGTCATTGAAGGACACCTTGTAGTATCCGCTCTCTGGTGCATTGAGTTGATTATTGGGTCCTCCACCCGTTGTAACCGTTGAGGTTCCGGAGAGACCCTGGCCGTTTCCCCAGTCAGCGCCGCTGAAATTGTTCGTGTTCGCGAATTTGTATTGCTGCATTCCAGCCGCGACCCATACTTTGTGGCCGATCCAGTTGTCTCCCACGAGCTTCATGCGCCAGGGAGTCCAGTTGGTGAAGGTGCCAAAGACAAACATCTCGGACTGGTGCACTCCGGTGGCATTAAAGGATTGCAACTGCGGAATGGCGGCACAGCTGGCGGCGTCGCCCGGCTGCCTTGCCACCACGTAGACCGTTCCTGACTGAGCGGTGGGCTGCACCTGATTGTTCACGACCGTCGCGGGTCCGAAGGCGACTTCGAATTGCACTGGGAGGCCGGAGGTGGCGGTAGCGGAAACGTTGGGAGGCGGGCTGGGATAGTTCCAGTCGGGAATCGGGTTAAACGTGATGGATTGCGGACGGCAAGTGCTCGGTACTTGGGTAAGCTTGACGACGATGCTGCCGTGCGGAGGAAGATCTAAGGTCAGGGAACTCATCTGGCCCATGTCCGCGTGTTGCCAGAGATCCCTCACGGCGACATTACCCGAGAACCCAATGTCGCTGAATATCAAGGAACGCGTCCTCGTCATCAACTCCCGGTTGAACATCTCAACGATCCCGTCGCCATTTGACATGCGGCCGGTCCAAATCTGGCTGGCCTCGTTCGTCGGGTCGTTGGTCGTGGGGTGCCCGACGAAGTCGTCAGCATTCAGGGCGATCAGCTCCGGATTCTGATAAACCCAAACGCTGTCGCCGATCGTGTCGACTTGGTCGGTGACGCCCACCGGTCCACCTGCCATGAGATGGGTCGAGATTACAGTCCTCCTTTCGGAATCGTTTGCGTACGTGTTCATGCGGATGAAGTCGCCATCAAGGCGCATCTTATTCTGGCCCGTGATATAAGACCAGTAGGTGTATCCATCGGACGCATTCGCCCACTGGGACCATAGCTGGAAGCGGTGGCCACGATCTTTGTCGCTGAACTTATACCACTCGCCATAATCGACGTCCTCGTCGATGCGGGTCATGTGGGCGTACTGGCGCTCCACCTGTCCCTCGTTGAATAAGTTGGCCATAGCGAGGCTGAGATACATACCGTACTGATCGCAGGCCTCGCGCATCCAGCGCAGGGCGGTCACGTAATCCTGGTGGGAATGCGGCTGTCCGATCTTGCCAAGGTAATGATCGAATCCAGTTTCGTACCAGGAAAGGAAGTCGACCCGGAGAAACTTGATCCCCATGTCAGCATAGAACTTGATGTATCCCTTAACGTATTGCTCGGCTCCAGGCCGCTCGATCGCTATCCACGTGAAATTAGTGTTTGAAGGGGACTGACCGGTGAGGCCGCAAGTAGTACTGGCTTGGGGACTAGCTGTGGCTGCGGTCTGAGAAGGGCCTGTGTTGGTCGCCGACGGGGGATTTGGAGCCGGGGGGTTTTCGATCAAGCTGCTGACGGGGATGTTCGTACCAACGATTTTCGTCTGGGTGTCGGAAGGGGCGACATGGATCCACAGAGGATCGGCGTACATCCCTAGTCGCATCCCCCGCGATTGAAGGTAAGCGGACCAAAAGGCGAAATCGTGCTGCCAAAGGCGCGAATGCGTAGTGCGATATCCGTTCTCGTTGAGTTCCTGACTGTCGCCCCATCCGTCGATCTCGATGGAGTTATAGCCGAACTTCTTGAGATTCGCATCCACCCAGTTAATATTATTCAGTAATACCGATTCCGGAACGTAGTTGTAGCACACCCCGATATGCTGCCGAATGATGTTGTATTCGTAGGTGCTCCAATACAGCGGCGTCTTGTAGGGGTCGTTTTGGGCAATCGCCTGAGAGGTGGCTACAGCGACCAGACAAGCTGTCAGCAAGATTTTGAAGTAAGTCCTCATAAGTCCTTCCCAATAAAAAAGGTGCCAGCGCTAAGCTGGTTGTGAGATCGCCCGGGTGCGGTGACGCCGCGGGCGATCTCGTCGTGTTGGTTGTTTTCCACGGTTTCATTCGCCCACTAAACTTTTCAGCCGCAGTTGCTACTGGGTTGATCGATGGATCACAAGAGTGCGACCGCTGAGGGCGTTGAGATTGATAGTCAGATGACCATCGTTGGATACGTTTGCAGTGCTGTTGTCAATGATGTCCACTGCCATCTGGCCTGCGACCTGTGCCGCAGGGATCCCCGGAGGAATGATGGTGAGATCGACCGTAACCGAATTAGAGTTTTTGCCGTAGTTGAGCGCGGTAACCGCTAGGTCCGAATTGGGAAGCGTCATCGTGATGACTGCAACCGCGGGGTTGCCGGTGGGGGGCACGGAATTCTCCGTTGCGTCGGCAATGTCAAACTTCTTGCGCGCCGCGAGCATCTTCTGGATCTGGCTCGCGAACGAGTTAGGGTCAGCGAGCTGTTGGGGCAGGGAACCGTACAGCGTCTGGGCCTTCGGGAGTCCGAGTACTGCGGACTTGGTCGCGCTGGGGTTTACATTGAGCAGGTCAACGGCGCCACGATTGATCCAGCGCCAGTCGCCGCCCGCAGTCAAGCTCGGGTCGACCGAGTTCACCGGGACGGGCAAAGCGCCGACGAGGTCCCACGCCGAGATTCCGAACACCCCCGGAATCATAGCGTTTGCGTGGGCGACGAGAAGGTGTGCCTGCCGGATCATGGCCACCTGGTCAGACGTAGCATGATACGGGTCGATGCCGAAAGCGGCGGCGATGAAGCCAGCAAACGTGGTGGCCACCCCGTCCTGCTGCGGGCGGTACAGCTTGTTATAGGGCGCAGCACCCACGGTGGTTTGCATTTGCTGGAGGATCTGCTGTTTCAATTGCGCTCCGTTTACTGTCTGGCCGTCGAACTGGATACTAGTCCGGGAGCCGAGATCGATGAGCTGGTAGGTGATTTCGTCGTGGTTTTGCATATCATGGATCATCAGGCCGGGCTGCACGTCTACCTGCAGGAGGACGGAATGCGCGAGCCGCAATGGCATCACGTCGCCCGTGATTAAGGGATGGAGTACCTGGGCGCGAGTAAAGAAGTCGTACGTGAGGTCTGGGCCATTCTGGAGGAATTGCTTGACTTGCTCCAGTGGGGTATACAGCTCCATATACGAGAAGCCGCCAAGCTTGCGGGTCATAAAGCCGAGATCGTTCGTGCCGGTGATCGAAAGGGGCTGCAGGTAGGTTTGGGCCATCGTGTCGTTCGTGTCCGGATCGATCCCGAGGAACGGCACGGCGTCCATCCGGAGGTATTTTACGCCCCGATCAACGATGTTGCGGGCGGTGTCGCCGTACATCGCGCGGCGTGAGGCATAGGAGGGATCGAGCCAATTGAGGGTCGGCTGGGCTGGCTTGAACACATGGAGGTAGACCCATCGGCGTGTCTTGCCGTCGACGCCAACGATCGCCGGCGTAGCGCTCCAGCCGCTCCAAGTGTTGGCTTGTGGATCTGCGTCGGCCGAATGGATGGTCCCGGGGATATATCCCATGGTCTTGAGCTGCTGGGCTGCGGGAACCGGAAGGAGTTCGTGACCCCATGGATCGCTGACGGCAGGCAAGAGATTCCAAAGTGATTGAGGGATCTCAACCATCGTGTACATGCCGGGGTAGTCCTGGAAAGCCCGCTCGGCAAGGCGGAAATCACCGCCGAGTCCAGTGTGGAGAGGCACCAGATCGTGCCCGATAATCGCCCCATGCTGCCCGGCGACGCTGACCATCTGTTTGAATTCGCTTTCAGTCCCAAACGTTGGGTCGAGGTCGAGCGCGATGCGGTCGAACCAGCCGTCGATCGTAGGAGTGAACGTAGTTCCCGTGATTCCGCCCGCGCGTTCCATCGGGTCGAGATGCTGACTTTGAATCCCGACGTTCGCCAAGTCGTCCCAGTACTGGGTGGCGCCAAATGCGCCGAGGACGGACTGATTCGGGGCCGTGATCGCCGATGCGGGATAGTAGAGGAACCAAACCGAGGCTGTGTCCACAAACTGTTTCGGTTCTGGATTATCGTACGTGTGCCGCCACTGTACGCCTTGGCCGGATATCGTTGTCGCCTCCTGCTCTGCCTGAAAGAGCATGGAGTTCTGTTGCAGGAAATTTATGTATGCGGAGCTATCTTGCGCGAAGCTGATCTGACCGCCCGCAAACACCGTGCAGAACACCGTGATCAACGCGAGAGTGCAGAAGCGCTTGAGGCCACGAATGCGATGGTCGAATTTTCTATGTTCCATGATTAGTTCTCCTGTGCCGTTTCGTTGATGGCGTGGAACAGGTTCCCTGATTTCACCTGTCCTGTTGACATCGCGGTTGAGCTTTGGTTTTTCACGTTCTCGACGGCGGTTTCATGCCGTCTGGATATCGAATGGATCTTGTGGATCTTGCATTGGCGGTTCCCGAGTTATGACTATGGATATTCACGGCAAATGTCGAAATGTCTCTTGCTACTTCCTCTACCCACAAGCTGGCAGAAATTGCGGAAAGAGTTACAGAGAGAAGCCACGTGGATATTTTGTTGGCCATGATTCTTCGTCGCTCGGAAAACGCACGACAACAATGGGTGGCCAAGAAGCACCACGACGGCTCGGAGTCAACAGGGGGTAAGTTGCAAGAGAAAATCCGTCGACCTCAGGCAGTTGCTGGCACCGCCGCCACTGTTCTTTGCAACTGGTGTGCCATGCGCAATTTGTTGAGCCGAAGGAAAAAGGAAAAACCTGGGGCGCAAAACTCAGAGCAAGGTGTCAACATTCTGACTTGGATTCAAGTGCGAGGAGACTACGCTAGAGCAATTTCTTCTGAATTGTGAGAGAGCAAAAGCGAAAATCAACGAGTGTCTAGTCCTGTTACCAGCCGCTCTGAGGGCGTTTACATCAGGCTCAAAACAGCTTTTCCGCGCCTGGTATATCCAACCGCGAAAACTGATGGCTCCGTGTCAAGTGCGTGACATACTGGCGATGTCGGATACGACCTGCTCTCTGGGGACACTCCCAAGGATTTCGGGTATTAGGCAAGCATCGGGTCTCTCATGCTGTGGCCGCTTGGGCATTCAGTGCAACAGGAAAAGAAGCCTGCAAGACGGTTCGGCTTTTACCAATGTCAAGCGTCAGATGTCCTCCGAGCTGTTCAACGCGTTCCTGCATACTACGCATGCCAACTCCGAGTTTGGCGGGATGGGCCGGAGGTTGGCTTGCCAGGAACTGGCTTGTAGTTTCGTTTTCTACACGCAATCTCAATTCGCCCGGTTCAAGCCTGAGACTGACATCGGCAGTGACGCCGTCGGAGTGCCGTCGAGCATTCGTCAATCCCTCTTGCACCACGCGGAATAATGTGATCTCCAATTCTTTGGGAAATTTGGGACAGGCTTTCGGCAGATCCAGGCATACCTGCATACCACTTCGCTGAGAGAAGCCCTCAACAAAGATACCTAAGGCCGAAACAAAGCCGAGCTCGTCGAGCATGGGCGGATGGAGTAGATACGACAACGTACGTAATTCGGTAAGACTTCGCCGTGCGAGGGAGATGCATTCTGAAAGAGCGTGGTGCGCTTTGGGCGGCAGCGCATCGACGCTTTCGATTACACGCAGATCCATAAGGATGGCCGCCACATTCTGTGCGGTTGTATCGTGCAGCGCCCGGGCTAGTCGACGCCGCTCGTCGTCCTGGGCCTGGACTAATTTCGTAGATAAGCTGCGAACGGCATCATCGAGCCGTTTCTGCTCAACGATGTGACCCAGCCGCCCCGCCAGATGGCTCATCGTATCGAGAAATATCTGGTCGCGGTTCATCGCCTGATCTGAGAAATATTGGCACACCCCTACAATTTCTCTGCCGACGAGAATCGGCACTACCAGCGCGGATTTCACCGATACAGCCTCAGCCTCCAGGCTGCCTGCGAAGTCGAGTTCAGCCTCTAAGTCTTCTTCGACAAACGTTCGGGCGGTCACAAGGACCCGGGAAAACCATCCGCTGGGGAAAACGAAACGCTTCGAGGCAAACATCGCTTTCAGGGATTGAGCACGTTCATCCAGGCCAAAATGCCAGATATCTACTGGAACTCGTGCCGCCATGATCCGTGCGGAGAAAATGTGGGCGTGCGCAAAGACACAGTGAGCAAAATCGCAAATCTGATGAAGGCAGAATCGAATCGCGTGTTCAATATTGGGCGCTTGGGCAGCACCGACCGCAACAGCGTTGGAGAACCGCGTAAATCGAGCATTGGAGCGGAGCGTTTCGGATAATTCCCGGTAGCTGGCACCACGAAGTGTGGCCAAGATACAAGGAGTTCCGTTTATATTCACGAGTGAGGGAAAGATATCTCGAAGAATAATGCGCCCCGACCTTTGACGACAGGCCATTCCTCGAAGCCATTTGTCCCGTTTACTGCTCACAGAGTCCAACAGCAATTCCCACTGGCCCTTGTCGAGACAAATCGTGCGCCTAGGTGGCAGTTGCAAGAACTGCTGCCTCGTATATCCGAAGATTACGGACGCTTGGGGATTGAGGTCCACAAATTCGCCAGCTGTTGAACTTAACAGGAGAATTGCGTCATGCGAGGAGACAAAGACTTTTCGAAAAAGGTCTTCGCCCGAGGCGAGGCCATTACTACGTTCACGCTCAAACAATTGAGGACGCGGATCGGTAGATGCGGCGGGGAACACGATTGCCACCTCATATGTTCGATTTACATGAAAGACTATAGACCGAATTTGTTACCAGCCTATAAAGTGATCCTAGTAGACGGGAGAAGTTATCGGCCGCGAAATCCACAGCAAATCTCAGCGATTTTACGGGTGTCTGCTGTTCAAAAGGCGAAGCGCCGGGGCAACTGCTGAGATTTTAAATCCGACTAAGGGATTGAAAAGATGGTGGACGGCGCGGGACTTGAACCCGCGGCCTCCTCGTTGCGAACGAGGCGCTCTTCCAACTGAGCTAGCCGCCCACGAGGCCATTTTACACTACACAGCGAGTTCGTCAGAAATTCCGGAAGGCGTTCTGTGATTTAGGTTGGGATGGGTGGAAGGGATTCTCAGTCAGATCAGACCAAATCGAGGGAGGAACCTGGCAGTTCCTCCCTCGTGATGGGCGCGGGCGGCGCAGGAACTTGCTGCGAATTTACTTTTTCGCAGTCACTACCGGAACAGTGTTGATCTGGCCCGCCTTCGCGTAGGCTTCTCGTTCGCTTTTCGTGAGCGGCGCGAAGACGATCGCTTTGCCAAACTGAGGCAGATTCAAGGAACGAACTCTGCGCTGGTTTGCGTGATTCGTAATGGTTAGGTACACACCGCTCATGTGGCTATCTTCAACGAGGGGATACTCCGTATACACGCCGGCACTGCTACCGTTTGCCGGGCTAATCTTGGCTGGAGACACTGTCGAGTCCATCCGGATCACATAATCTCCGGCCGGAAGCACTGCTTGTCCCCAGCGAACTTTGTAGGGAAGCGTGAACTTGCCTGCGAAACTTGGCTGCGCATTTGCGGCAGCCGTAAAGACGAAAGTGGTTATCACCAGGCCCAGAAGGAGCCTCAAGGAGGCCGGACTGGTCACATGCTTAATTTTCATCGTTATTCTCCTTTTGCTTGAGTCGATGCTCTTTATTGGTGGCCGTTTGAAGGCTGCATCACGCCTTCACTCTGTAAAGCGAAAAACCCCGCCAGAGTGGCTCACCTATTTGTCAACATGGGCAAAAAGGGGGCTCCAGCCGCGGGATTGCGAAATGGGGAAACATTAGAACCAGTGCTTTACTTTGGAGACTTGTGGCGTTAGCATCGCGCCAATTCCCACGAGAAGCCCCAGTGGCGGCGAAACGTGTATCCAGCATCGTCCGAACGGGTCAGCAAACTTCTCCTGAATTGGGGTCAAGGGGACCAGGGCGCGCGCGAGGCACTGATTCCTCTGGTCTACGACGAATTGCGCCGCCTGGCGCGACGTTACCTTAGGCGGGAACGCCGCGATCACACGCTTCAAAGCGCAGCGCTGGTCAACGAGGCCTACCTTCGTCTCATTCGGCAGGAGCATCCGCAGTGGCAGAACCGCGCTCACTTTTTTGGCGTAGCGGCGCAGCTCATGCGGCACATTCTGGTGGACCATGCTCGAAATCGGGCAGCTGCCAAGCGCGGTGCCGGCGCTCCGCGACTGACCCTGGACCCAGATGTCGCTTTGCCACAGGAGCGAGATGTGGATCTGATCGCGCTTGACGATGCCTTAAACCAACTCGCTGCCCTAGATCCACAGCAGAGCCGTCTTGTGGAGTTGCGGTTCTTTGGCGGCCTTTCCATTGAGGAGACTTCGGTCGTACTGGGTATTTCGCCCGCAACAGTGAAGCGTGAATGGGCAACGGCACGCGCCTGGCTGCAACGCGAAATGAGGAACAAGGAAACAAGCGCATGACACCCGAACGGTGGCAACAAGTGAAGGCGATGCTCGCCGCCGCGCTGGAGAGAGCACCGGACGAACGGAACGACTACCTGAATCGGGTTTGCGTGGAAGAGTCCCTGCGAAGCGAGGTGGAATCGCTACTTACCGCTCATTGCGAGGGGGATAGCGGTTTTCTCGGACTTTCTGACGGAGAGTTCGACGCGCTGCCGAGTGGCACGAGGCTAGGACCGTACGAAATCTTGGCACCCCTCGGCGAGGGCGGAATGGGTAAGGTTTACAAAGCCAGGGATACCCGACTGGACCGCCTGGTGGCCATAAAGTTATTGCAAGCAGACATTGCCGATCGCCCGGAACTTCAAGAGCGTTTTGAACGAGAAGCCCGTACCGTCGCCAGCCTCAATCATCCACATATATGCACACTGTACGACATTGGTCATCAGGACAATGCCGATTTCCTGGTGATGGAATACCTCGAAGGCGAGACGTTAGCTCAGCGCCTCGAGGGAGGACCACTGCCCCTGGAAGATGTTTTGCGGTATGCGACAGAGATTGCTGACGCCCTGGACAAGGCCCATTCGAAAGGCGTGATTCACCGAGACCTGAAGCCCGCCAATATCATGCTGACGAGTACAGGTTCGAAACTCCTGGATTTCGGACTAGCTAAGCTCAGGCGGGAAGCCGACCCGTTTGCTGTGCTCTCTGGAGTCCCGGTAGCGGCGGATACGATCAGCACACCCGGGGCGGTTCTCGGCACGCTTTCGTACATGGCCCCAGAACAGTTGGAGGGCAGGGACGTAGATGCCCGCACAGACATCTTTGCCTTTGGAGCCGTCGTGCACGAGATGGTGACCGGGGAAAAGGCTTTTGGGGGACAGGCCGGAGCGAACGTGATTGCGGCCATCTTGAAGGAAACGCCGTCTCCGGCTAGTCACAGTAATCAACAAGTGCCAGCTGAACTCGAACGCATTGTGACGAAGATGATGGCGAAAGATCCCAACGAACGCTACGCGACAGCGGCCGACGTTCTCTTGGACTTTCGCGCTCTCGAGCGCTCGTTGGGAAGAGTTTCATCTTTCTTCGTTTGGCCTACGAGGTTGAGGGGAGTGTTGGCCTTCGCGGTCGCGGGCATCGTGATTGCGACGATTGCTGTGCTGGCGCTTCTCTTTCCTCAGGTGCGAAAGCGGTTTGGAAGTTGGTTCGAGACTACTCCGCTGCCACGAGAGAAACTCGTGGCCGTCTTGCCGTTCACGGTCATGAGTAGTGACGCGAAGGAGAAACCCTTCAGCGATGGCTTGACCGAGACCTTGACGGCCAAGCTTACTCAATTAACGGTCGACCCCACGTTGCAAGTGGTACCGGCTCCAGAGATTCGGGCTAAAGGCGCGAGTACGATAGACGACGTTCGGAAAGAGTTCGGAGCCACGCTGGTGGTGGAGGGCGATCTACAAAGGTCTGGAAATCGAGTTCGAATCAATATTGCCATGGTGGATGCCGGAACCCGCCGCCAGCTTAGAGCAGAGAGTTTGACGGTCGCGGCGTCCGATCCTTTTGCGGTTCAAGACCAAGTGGTCAACGCAGCCATCGGAATGCTGCAACTGGAGGTGCAGCCCGGCGAGCGCGAGGCTTTGGGGACGCATGGCACGGAAGTGGCCAGCGCATATGACTTCTACTTGCAGGGGCTGGGCTATCTGCAGAATTACGACAAAAAGGAGAATATCGAAAGCGCGATCAAAGTTTTTGATACTGCCCTGCAGCTCGATTCGCAGTATGCGGGGGCTTATGCCGGGCGGGGCGAGGCTTACTGGAAGATGTACGAAACAAGCGGGAGCGGTAAAGACGTGCAATGGATCGAAAGCAGCCGGCACGATTGCGAACATTCGATGGCTCTGAATAAGCGATTACCTTCCGCCCACGTGTGTCTTGGAACGGTTTACAACGGAACCGGACATTACGAGGATGCCGTCTCACAGTTTGAAAGCGCCGTCATGATCGAGCCGACTAACGACGACGCTTATCGGGGTCTCGCGGATGCGTACGAGCGTCTGGGCAAGCTTATGGAAGCGGAAAAAACCTATCGTCGAGCGATCGAACTGCGACCGCATTACTGGGCCGGTTACAGCTGGTTAGGAGTTTTTTATTATTACCATGCTCGTTACCTCGAGGCTGCCTCGATGTTTTCCCAGGTCATCGCGCTTGCCCCGGACAGCATTCGAGGTTATTACGATCTGGGTGCAACGTACAATTCGCAGGGGCGCTATACCGATGCGATCGGCATGTTGCAACGCTCGATTGCCATCCGGCCGGCCGCCCACGCCTACCTCAATCTCGGAAACGCCTACTTTTATCTTCGGCGGTATGGTGAAGCGGCAGGCGCTTACGAGGACGGTCTGAAACTCAGCCAGACGGACTACATCCTTTGGTGGAATCTTGCGGATGGTTACTACTGGGCGCCGGGAAAGCGGGCACAGTCGGTGGAAGCCTATCGGAAAACGATCTCCCTGGCTAACGAGAGACTCCAAGTAAATCCCAAGGATGCCTATGCACTCGGCGTTTTAGCTTACTGCCATGCGATGCTTGGAGACCGAAAGCCAGCCCTCCAATACGTACAGAGAGGCCTTAAGCTAACCCCTGAAGATTCCGAGATGCGTTTTAAGGCCGCGCTGGTGTATAACCAGTTCGGCGACACCAGTGAGACACTGATCTGGTTGAAAAAGGCGCTCGCTTCGGGACTCTCCGTCGCCGTTGTACGCGACACACCGAATTTCGATTCTTTGCGGCCCGACCCCCGGTTCCAGGAGTTGATTCAAGCTAAGTGAAACGACTACGAAAAAGAGGAGGAACGATGGCGACCACCGCTCCAAAAATTAACTCCCAAGCTGGAAGCATAGTGACAGTGATCATTCCCGTTGATAAGAACGGAGAAGTCAATGGAGAGCCTGAACCGTTCACAATTTTTAAGAGGTTGCATCAACAAGTGCTCTGGCAGGCCAGCGACGGGAAGGCGCAGTTCAACATTGAGTTCAAACAGGACTCGCCATTCGACTACACTCAGTTCAGTAATCTTGAGCCTTACTCCGGCTTGGTAAGGCGCGAAGTTCTGGGCGATCCGGGCAAATACTATAAGTACACGGTGAGAACAGGGGAAAAGAGTATCGATCCCGGCGGAGTTGTAGACCGGTAAAGACCGTGAGTCCGCAACAGGTCGAGTAGGCGCGTCCGCGGTTTTCTAGAGATAAGGGTTTCCCTACGGCAGGACAATCTCTCGGCGCAGTCCCACAAAAGTTGGTCCGAGGATTCTTCTATTTATCTATTGTGGGCTTATTGTAGAGGCTGGCCTAAGCTGCGCTGCGCCATTACCTTGCGAACATTCTGATATAGAGAGCGAGCCTGTGGTAAAGATTCGACGGCTCGAACGACTTGCGGATCATCCTGCAGGTCTACCTCGAATCCTGCGGGAAGACCGAACACGGACATAAATACTTCCTTCCTGATTTCACGCTTGATCCAGTCGATGTTCTGTTCGATATCCCCGTCCGTGTAAGAGATTTTTTCCTTATCCAAATCGCGGCGGAAGAGTGCCAACACGTTGTCGGTCACCGTGAAACTCTTGGTGATCTCCGGCTTGGTACCCAGATAATAAGTGGTGAAGCTCCCGACGCCACCCTGGCCTTGATAGGGGAAGAAAATATCGCGGCGGAGTAGAAGCTGCTGGAAGTCGTTGGGTTTCGGCTCACTGACGACGACGTCAGGAGTGATACCGCCACCACCGTACACCTGGCGACCGCCGTCGGTGAGTTTTACCTCGGTCGGCTGCGGGTTTTTGTGATTGTAGAGGTAGTCGTAAAGCGAAACGTCTTTGTAATCGCGCTGAATTAGCCGGCCGCTCGGCGTGTAGTAACGGGCAGTAGTGAGGGCAAGGCCGGTATTCTCACTCAATGGCGATACGGTTTGCACAAGTCCCTTGCCGAACGTTTGCTCACCAACCACAAGGCCGCGATCATGATCCTGGATGGCGCCCGTCACGATTTCTGAAGCCGAAGCGGAGCCCCCATTGACCAGGACAACGAGCGGCACTTGCACTCCGCGATTGCCCCGAACCGCGTAGTAGCGTCGTTCCTGCGAAGCACGCCCGTGATGCGAGACGATGAGCTGATTTTTATCGAGGAACATGTCCGAGACGGAAACCGCTTCATTCAGCAAGCCTCCGGGATTTCCACGAAGGTCCAGAAGTAATCCGTCCAGAGTAGAAAAGTCGAGCTGCTTCAGTGCTGCGGCAAGTTCTGTGTCGGTTTCTTCGTTGAACTGACCCACGCGCACATAACCGATCCCTTGGCGTATCGTGAAAGCAACGTCCACAGAATGCTTCGGAATTTCGTCCCGCGTAATCGTGAAAGGGAGCGGCTGAGCATAGCCTTCGCGAACCATGTTGACGTGCACCACAGTCCCCTTCGGCCCCTTCAGCAAATCGGCGACTTCGGAAGTAGTGAGCCCATCGCACGGCTTCCCATCGACGGTATGGATAATGTCACCGGGACGAATCCCTGCTTTTGCGGCGGGCGAACCCGGCATCGGGGCCAGAACCACGGTGTGATTTTCCTGCGGCCCCACGTTCATGCCGACGCCGTAATATTTGCCGCGCTGATCTTCACGCAAGAGAGCATACTGACGGGGATCAAAAAAGGTTGAGTGGGGATCGAGCACGCGGAGCATTCCCGGAATGGCGCCGTCATAAAGAGCGTGGTCGGTGTCGACGGGAAGCGCGTACTCCTGCTGGACGACCGAAAGCACTTTGGTGAAGTTCTTTATGGAATCCTGGAGGTCGGTGCTCCCAGAAGCGGTCGCGCGTACCGAGGGCCCGTAAATTCCTCCCAGGACGGCAGATAGGACCAACACGCCCAAGACTAGCAGAGCTCCACGCCTCTCGGCTTTCATCCCACCCTCGCTTTCGGCGCACAGTATAGCATGCTTTCAGTGACCGATTTGACACCCCTCAGGGGCTACTCTATGATGCAGACGTAGCGTCCTTTCGGCCCGGAACGCCTGAATCAATGCGACTATTCGTTGGACGCTCCGAGGCTGAGTTAGGGTTTACAACGACTGCATGCTCAGCATTCCCCATCTCGTCGTCATTTTCCTGATCGCCTTGATCGTGCTAGGCCCTGAGAAGCTTCCTCAGGTTGCACGGGTGCTTGGCAAGGCCATGGCGGATTTCCGGCGCATTACCACCGATTTCCGGGTACAAATCGAAGATGAGATGCGGGAGATGGAGCGGCACACTCGATTACAGCAGATGACTGCGGCCCAAGCCTCTCCTTATGGGCCCACCGACCCTGAACTGCTGGGGGCAGTGCCCGCCACGCCCGCACAAGTCCCGCCACCGCCAGCGGCCTTTACTGGGGCTCCCGAGCCAGCGACGCCAGAGCCGGCAGCCGCCGCGCCAGTCACCTCGGCGACAGAGAACGTCCCCGAGAAACCAGCTGATGGCCACTCCCAGCCTGCCTAACCGTCTCGAGGAATCCGAAGACGGCGGCAAGATGTCGTTTTTTGAGCATCTTGCTGAGTTGCGGACTCGCCTGATTCACGCCTCCGGCGCCATCGTTGTAGGCACGTTTATCGGTGTCTACGTAGCCAAGCATATCCTGGAATTCGTGGCGCGGCCCATGGTGAACGCTCTGCGCGCCGCGAATCTGCAGGACAAACTGATCTTTACGCATCCCGCCGGGTATCTCTATCAGGTCATTACTTTGGGGCTGTATCTCGGAATAGTGATCGCCTCGCCATATGTGCTCTATCAAGTCTGGCTCTTTGTTGCTCCCGGGCTTTATCGGAATGAGCGGAAAGCCGTGGCCGGGTTTGTGATTTCGTCTGTAGGGCTTTTTCTATGCGGGATTGCGTTTGCATATTATGTGATCCTGCCGTATTTGCTGAAGTTTCTCGTTAATTTTCAGACCGGTGGGCCGTTTACGCCATTAATCAGCGTAAATGAGTATTTCGATCTCGTGCTTAACGTGTTGCTTGGCGTAGGTATTGTTTTTGAACTTCCCGTGCTCGCGTTTTTGTTGTCACTTTTCGGCATCGTGACGCCGCAGTTCTTGTGGAAGAATTTCCGCTATGCAATCCTGGTCATTGCAGTTTTTGCGGCGGTTATTACGCCGACTCCGGACGCGATCACGATGCTGATATTCATGGCGCCAATGGTCGTGCTCTATTTTGTGAGTATTGGTGTTTCGGCGGCGGTGGTGCGCCGAAAGCGGCGCGCCGAGTCGATTGGCCGGCAAGGAGCTTCGTAAGATGGGCGGGAATTGTCGCCTAAGGATGCTAGTTCCGTTTGTGGCGGCTCTCTTTCTGGCTGCATGCGGCGGAAACGGCAGTGTCACGACTGGGGCGACAAGCGCGGCTGCGTCGCCTCCGGCGGAAACGCCGCAGCAAACAGCTCCCGCACCGGATAAGACAGGCGGGTTCGACGGCCAGCAAGCGTTTCGGCACGTCGCCGATCTAGTGGCGATCGGTCCGCGCACCGCAGGGACCGATGGAAATCATCGCGCTCAGGACTACATTAGAGGCCAGCTAAGAGGTTTCGGCTGTCCGGTTGATGCAGAGGCATTCCATACGCCGACTCCGATTGGGAACACGGAGATGAAAAATATCGTCGTCAAGATCCCGGGAAACTCTCCCGACATTGTGCTCTTCCTCACGCATTACGACACCAAGCGCCTGCCGAATTTTGTCGGAGCGGATGATGGCGGCTCCTCGACAGGCGTAGCGCTCGAGTTGGCGCGGCTATTATGCGCGCGAAAAAATGCGCTCACGATGTGGATCGCTTTTCTGGATGGCGAGGAAGCTTTTAACCTGCAATGGAACGATCCGGATAATACCTATGGCAGCAGGGAACTGGCTGCGCGCATGGCAATTTCGGGCGATCTGAGACGGGTCAAATCCGTACTGTTGGTCGACATGATTGGCAGCCGCGACCTGCGCATTAAGCGTGATGCGAATTCGACTTCCTGGCTTACCGACATGGTTTGGTCTACGGCGTCGCGGCTTGGATATAGCGATATCTTTGTTTCCAGTTCGACTGCGGTCGAGGATGATCACATTCCTTTCCTGCGCCGGAGTGTCCCTGCTGTGGATATTATCGACCTCGAAATCCCTTACTGGCATACGTCCCAGGACACACTGGACAAGCTCAGCCCGCGAAGCTTGGCCGTGGTCGGCCATGTTTTGATCACCGTTGTTCCGCAACTCGAGCAAAAATTTGCTCGGGCCACTGCTGCCTTGCTTCCGTGACTCCCCAGCGCATTACCATAGATTCCGAAAACGGTTGCTACGAAGTCGTTTATGGCTCAGGCATATTGTCAAGCGCCGCAAGCCGAATCAAATCACTTGGCGAGATCACGGGCGTGTTCCTGCTTTGCTCGCCTCGAGTTGCCAAGCATTGGCGCGGCAAGCTCGAACGAGCAGTGCTTAGCGCTGGGCCGCTCCGCACGATTGTTTTTGACGATCGCGAGCAATCGAAGAATATCTCCACGGTTGAACATGTCTGCAGGGAATTAGTCCGCGCGGGCGCGGATCGGAGAGCGCTGCTGATCGCTGCCGGTGGAGGTGTGGTCGGAGACGTCGCTGGGTTTGTAGCCGCAAGCTACCTGCGTGGCGTGAGACTTGTACACATACCCACCACTGTCGTCGCGCAAGTGGATAGCGCCATTGGCGGAAAGACCGGCGTCAATTTGCCGGAAGGGAAGAACCTGGTCGGCGCTTTCTATTCTCCCCGTCTCGTGCTCGCGGATCCTGTCACGCTGTCGACGCTCCCACCTCGCGAATTCCGTTCCGGGCTGTACGAAATAATCAAATACGGAGTGATTGCGGACGAGCGGCTGTTTGCGTTTCTCGAGAGTTCAATCGAGACTCTGGTGAATCGCGACGCCAAGGCTCTCGATTTCGTGATCCCACGTTGCATTCAGGTTAAGGCGAAGGTGGTGAGCTGCGACGAACACGAATCCGGCTTGCGCGAGATACTGAATTTCGGCCACACGTTTGCCCACGCGTTCGAAACGGCCACGGGATATCGCAAATATCTGCACGGCGAAGCGGTTGGCTGGGGAATGATCGCCGCAGCCCGGCTCGGACGGCGAATTGGTTTGATGGCAGATGCGCACGCGACACGAATCGAGCGGCTGGTGCGGCGAGTCGGCCCACTTCCCGCTTTGCCGGCCACCAAGACCTCTCGCCTTGTGGAGATCATGCATTCGGACAAGAAAACTCGCGGGGGTAAGTTGCGCTTTGTCTTAAGTCGCAAAGTCGGAAGCGCCGAAACTTTCGGCCGCATTTCGCCAAAAGCCGTAGCTGAAGTTCTCGCACATCTCGATCGAGAGATGTAATCGGCTATGAGCCCGCCTGATCCCAGCCGCGCCAGCTTGCCAGGGACACGTCCGATAGGAACTCACGACGAAATGGCCGCCTCGCGCGAAGTGCGAGAGATGTTCAGCCGCATCGCCCCGCGTTATGACCTGCTGAATCATCTTTTGTCCCTTCGCTTTGACGTGATGTGGCGGAAACGTCTTGCCAGACGCTTTGCCTACATTCTGCGGCAGCCGGACGCTCGCGTTCTTGATGTTTGCTGTGGAACAGGAGATCTCGCGTTGGCGCTGGCGGATGCGCCAACGGATTCCGCCACCTCGGAATCTGCTTCGCTCGTGGGCGCCGATTTTGCACACCCGATGCTCGTACGCGCTCGCGAGAAAGCCATATCTGGACTACAGCGTCGTCTCGAATTCGCGGAAGCAGATGCATTGTCGCTTCCTTTTGCTGACGCGACGTTTGACTTCGTGGCGACTGCGTTTGGTTTTCGGAACTTGGCAAACTATTCGGCGGGATTAACAGAGTTGCGGCGCATTCTGAAGCCAGGCGGCTGGCTCGCTATTCTGGAGTTCGCAGAACCGCGCGGTGCGCTGTTCCGCAATCTGTTTCAGTTTTATTTTCGCCGCGTACTGCCTGCCATCGGGGCTGCTGTCTCGGGCAACGTGAAAGCGTACAGCTATCTGCCCGACTCGGTAGCACGTTTTCCCGTGCCACATGAGCTCGCGGAATTAATGAATCAGACTCGCTTCGTCGAAGTTGCTTTCGAATCTTGGACGGGCGGAATTGTAACTCTGCACAAAGGACGGGCCCGCGTTTAAAGCTTGCTCCGCCGCAGGCCCATTTAGGTCGCCTTTGCAAGAAGACTAAAGCTGAATAAAACGGCTGAGAGAATGGCAATCGTTGGGCCCGCGGTAGAAAACTTAAATACAAACGCATTCAGAAGAAATCCCGCAGCGACGGAGAGCAGGCTAGCAACCACAGCGAGAAGAAAGAAGTGCGAAAGCTTATTCGTGAGTTGCCGGGCCGTTGCCGAAGGCATGATGATCAATGAGCTTGCCAACAGTGCACCCATGAAACGAAGTCCGACGAGCACAGTGAGGCTGAAGAGGAGGAGAAAATAAAGATCGAGCCGGGCGATGCGTACGCCCGTTGCGGCCGCCAAATCCGTGGAGAAGATGCTGAGCGCCAATTGGTCTTTCAGCAGAAAAATAGAGAGGATCACGAACATCACGGCGGTCAGACCCAAAATAAATCCGGGCAGCGAAAGTCCTTCTAACTGGCCGAACAGAGATTCGGCGAGATCCTCTCTTGGGGTAATGGCAGCTCCGATGGCCAAGGCTGCCGCGAAGATCACGCCTATAGCAGCTTCGGTGGCTAAACCAGTTTTTCTCTGCAGCTGCCACACGAGGAATGTCCCGAAAAACAACGTTGCGGCGCCCCCCATGAGGGGGTTCACCTTGAATGCGAACGCCAGTCCAAGTCCCGGCAGCGCTAGGTGCGAGATTACGTCGCCTGCGAGCAGCATGCGTCTCATGAGCGCAATACATCCAACCAGGCCGGCAGCCAGTGAAAAGAAGAGAGCGAGCACGAACAGGAGGCCCTGGCCGCTCACTATTTTTCGCGCTCCTGCGCGATTAGCGAATCGCGTTCTCCCTCGTGCTTATGAACATGTAGGTAGTAGTGAGGCGGCGAAGCGTACAGCTCTTGAAGCATCGCGGGTGTGAGGACTTCCTTCGGCGGACCCATGCACGTTTTTCCCTTGCTCAGGCACAAGACCATATTCGCATTGCGGTAGACGATGCTCAGATCGTGCGATACCAGTAGCGTTGTTATTCCCCTGGTTTTCTGTAGCGACTGCAACAGTTCGTAAATGCGCTCTTCTGTGAGCTCATCTAGGCTGGCGGTAGGCTCATCAAAAAGCAACACGTTGGGCCGCCCTAAAAGGGCAAAGGCAATCAATACCTTCTGAAACTGACCTCCTGAAAGGGCTCCCATGCTGGTGTTCATAAGCTCGTCAGTGAGGCCAAGTTCGGCCGAAACCGCCTGCAGTTCGGCAGCAGGCAACCTCAGGAATCTAACCTTTGCAGCGAGCAGGTCTTTCGCGCTGAGAGGCAACTGCCGATCTGCAGCAATCTTCTGCGGGACATATCCCAGCCGGGTCCCTTCGCTCCACCTAACCTCGCCCCGGTAGGGGATCAGATTCAATAAGGCCTGGAGCAGAACGGTTTTTCCGGCGCCGTTCGGTCCTATTATGGCGAGACAATCGCCCTGCTGCACCGAGAAGCTGAGATCATGAATGACCTCGCGATTCCCGAAGTTAACGCTAAGGCCTGTGACCGAGAGCAATTGATTCGTCATAGCGGTATTGTCCGCGAATGCAATCCGTCTGGCCGCTGCCAGCATTCACGGGCAACTCGTAAGCATAATTCAGAATGCGACTGCAGAGCAGCAGGGAAGTACGTTTCCAGTCGCATGCTACCGGAGAGCCTGGTTTCTAACACCTGCTACTGGAGCGAGTTCTCGGAGTACGGATAGATCGGACGTGAGCTACAATCCTCTTCCACCGGCAAGTCTGGAAGGAGACAAACAATGTTAAAGGCAACGCTTTGCGGCTTCGTGCTTCTGCTTGCGTCGTCAGTGCTGGGTGCACAGGATGCGCGACCTACATGCAACAAATGTTCCGCCACTTACATTCCCAAAGAGGAAATTCAGCAATACGTGAAAAGGGCCATCGCCGACAGATTGATCGATCAGCAGATCCGCGCCATTGATGTGGGGAAAACGAACGTGGACGTCGGCCTCGTTTATCGCGGCAAACTTGCAGTGCCAGGACCCGATTCCGTTGCGGAGCACGATCAGGTGAGCGAGGTTTATCACGTGATCGACGGTTCGGCTACCCTTGTCACCGGTCCCGATCTCGTGGGCACAAAACGCCGGCCAGCAGACGATCGCGCGGTGAAGATGCTAAACGGACCTGGCAGCAATTCGGCTTCGATTCGCAACGGAGTCAGCCATCAACTAAAGGCCGGTGACGTGATCATTATTCCGGCAGGCACGGGCCACTGGTTTACGAAGATCGACGATCACATCACCTATCTGATGGTCCGCATAGATCCCGACAAAATTACTCCGCATAAGGATGAGGCCCAGTCTAAGGCCGACCTCGCCAGCGGAGGAAAAGGGGGGCAATAAGCAAGCTCGAGGATACAGCCGGTTACGGAAACTGCAGGAATTGATGCAAAGTCTGCGGTGCATTACCAATGGCGCGCGCGAGGCTCAGTTTGGCGACATTGTGGGCAAAGACGCTGTTGATGTAATCCAGTTCTGCGCTAGCCACTGACTCCTGCGCTTGGGTAACGACGACATCGTTGCTCACGCCCGCCTCGAAACGCTGCCGCTCCTGTGCCAGCGTTTGGCGGGTTACGTCCAGATTTTGTATTGCGACTTGAACTTGACTCGCAGCAGCCTGCAAATCGAGATAGGCGTTGCGCACGTCACTTTCAACCTGGCTTTTTTGGTCCTCAAGCTCCGCCTGTCGCTGCGTTCGGGCTGCGTCTGCCTCTTCAATATCGCCCTCGGTGCGGCCGCCTCGCCAGATTGGCACAGTCAGTGTGGCTACGGCGGTAAAGGTCCCGCGTGCTTGCCCAGGATTGGTTCCGATCGCGCCATAATCCGCGCTTATTGAGAGCGATGGATAGCGCTCGTCGCGCGCCGCGGTGAGCGAGCGTTCCGCAGCGCGTACCTGGGCTTCGGCTGCTTTCAAGTCCGCGCGCTGATCCAGAGCCTGCTTCACGGCATCTTCGAGAGTGATTGACGGAGCCGCGGCAAAGGGAACATCGTCGGAGATGTCGTACTGCTCGCTTGGCGGCAGACCAGTGAGGCGCGCAAGATTGATTTTTTGTTTGGCGACATCATTTTGTAATGAGACAAGCCGCTGTTTTTGCGTCAGCACTTCCACCTGACTGCGATTAACGTCGATCTGCGGTACTTTGCCGAACTGAAGCTGCATCTGAGTCTGTTGGTAAACTGCATTGGCCGTCTCAAGCTGTGCCTGCGCGGACTGCACGCGTGCCTTTGCGGCGATCACTTGCAGATACGCGCCGCCGGTTGCGAGCACCACCAAATTGCGCGCATCGTCGGCCGAAAGTTGCGCGGCACGCAAGTTCTCCTGAGCCGCACGGTAATTATTCCGCGCCGTAAAATCAGCGACCGTTTGGGTGAGCCGCGCGCGGAGATCCATGTAATTGAAAGGACCTACTAGCGTCGGTATGCCGAAACTCGGTACTCCGGGCACGGTCGGCACGTTGAAGCGCACGCCTATGGCAGCCAAATTTACGGTTTCCTCGGTTTCGCTAAAATCGCCGTTCAGGTTTGGAAGCAGCGCGCTGCGAGCGACTCTCGTCTGACCGTGGACTTGGCGCAAAGCTTGGTTCATCCCCACAGTGCCGAGGTTATACGCGATAGCCCGCTCCACGGCCTCCTGGAGAGACAGCTTGCCAGAAAAAGGCCTTGCTGACGTACTGTTGGCGCTTCCCGAATAAGCGCCGGAGACCTGAACTGTGGGGTTGAGTGTATTGACGCTCGTTGTCGTACCTGGAATAGCCGTCTGCGTTGCGATGACACTGCCATTCGTGCTGTTGCGTCCGGAGAGCGGAAGCGGATTCGCCTGCGAGCCTTGCTGCGACTGGGCGGCTGCCGCGCCGAACTGCGCACTTGCCGGAACCGCGAGAAAATAGATAGTAAATGCCAATATCACGGCGTAACCGCCGATTCCGGCTGAGAACGTTCCGAGTTTACTCATGTGCTTAGGCCCACGCCTTTCCGGCCGCTACGATATCTTTGGAAATGGAACCTCTAAATCTGACGCTTGAATAGCAAGATACATCCGCTGATGAGGACGACCGCGAATCCAAAGAGAATTCCGACATCGCGATAGATCCCCTCGAAACCCGTATTCTTGAGCAAAAGATTTTTCAGTGCGTGCACGGCGTAAGTGAAGGGATCGATCACGGAGATCCATCTCAGCCACACGGGAAACCCTTCTGTCGGGTAAATGGCGCCCGAAGGAAAATAGAGCAGGGTATTGAGCACGCCGAAAATGGCGCGCGGCACCAGAGGATCGCTCACCCTCACCATCAGCAGAAACATGAAGCTGATCATGGCCAGCGCGGTTACGGCCAGCACGATCACCAGATATACAAGACGCACCGGGTCCCACAGCCGCTCGATTCCGGCAATCAAGCCGCCGATGAGCGTGATGGTAAGCCCGGCCATCAGGCCCTTGAGTGCGCCCGAAGAGACCAGGCCCAGCACCAGGTCGGCCTTGCTCAGAGGCGTTGCCAGATAGCCTTCGTGCAAGCCGCGCGCTTTATCGTCGATGAAGACGATGCCGCCGCCGATCATGGCCACCACGAAAATGGAAATGGAGATGGATCCCGCCAGCAGATACTTGATGTATTCGATATACGGGTAGACTTCTACCGTCTGGATTTCGATCTTTCCCGGCAGACGCTCGGGGCTGAGCACGGTGGTCATGTTGGAAGCTAGCGACTGGCCGGGTTGCAAAGACGGCAAAACAGGCCCGTTCAGACTCGTCTGAATCTCCTGCACCCGCTCCAGGATCCCGCTCGCGGTAAAGTTATCCGTGTTGTCTTCGATGAAGCCGAGCCTCGGCTTTTCGTTGCGCAACACGCGCTCGGAGAAATCCTGCGGAATATCCAGGATCGCCTTTACAAAGCCGGCCCGCAGATCGGTCATGGCGTCCGGCAGATTACTGTATTCGGAGATGCGAAAGGTCTGCGGGCCTTCGACAATCGCGTTCAGCCGTTCGCGCACAACCCGGGATTCGGCGCTGCGGTCCTCGTCGACCAGGGCCAGATTCACGTTTTTAATTTTCCCGCCGAAGGCATAACCCAAGACAATGAGCTGCATGAGCGGAAAGACCATGGAAGTCATCATCAGCGCGGGGCTGCGGAAAAACTTGCGCATGTCCCGCTCGATGATGGCCTCCACTCGGTAGACTTTCATGGCTGTCTCTCCTGCCGACTACGCCTCATTTGTATAGGTGAGCGATATCAAGCCGCGCCCCGGCCCCCACTTCGTCGCGGAGTTGCCGCCCGGTGTAGTGCAGAAAAACGTCGTCGAGAGTCGTGCCCTGCACCGTAACGCGTTTCACGGTGACGTGGGCCTTGCGCGCGGCGTCCATCATGGCACCAACCGTGTCGGGTCCGCTGTGCGAAGCGATATGCGTCACTCCCTCTCGCTCGGTTACGCTAACCACCTGCGGCAGCGCCTTCAGCGTTTCGAGCCAATTAGGAGGTGCGTTAGCGAACTCTGCCTCGACCACGTCGTTGCCGGGAATGCTGTCCTTCAGCCGGGTCGGCGTATCGAGCGCCGCCAGTTTGCCGTGGTCAACAATCGCAATGCGGTGGCAGAGCTTATCTGCCTCATCCATGTAATGAGTGGTCAGCAATATGGTTAAGTTAGACTGCTTTTGAACCTTCTCGATCATCTCCCAGACATTGGTACGTGAAACCGGATCCAGCCCGGTGGTTGGCTCGTCGAGAAATAGAATCTTTGGCGAGTGCACAAGCCCCCGCGCGATCTCCAGGCGCCGCCGCATGCCGCCGGAAAATGTTCCCACCAGGCCTTTGGCGAATCGCGTCAGGTCCACGGCTTCCAGCAGGTCGCGGATTAGCTTGGTGCGCTGGTTGGCGGGCACTCCATAGAGTTTGGCGTGGATCATCAGGTTTTCTTCCGCGGTCAATTCCGGATCGGAAGTGAGCGCCTGGGGAATGACGCCGATGGAATTTCGCACGCCGTCCGCGTCTTTTTTCACATCGTGTCCGGCCACGCGCGCAGTGCCTTCGGTAGGCGGTGTAAGCGTGGTGAGCATGCGGATCAACGTTGTTTTTCCCGCGCCGTTCGGTCCTAACAATCCAAAGATTTCGCCTTCTTCCACGGTGAAATGAACGTGGTCGACGGCCACGAAAGTGCCGAAGCGTTTCGTCAGCCCATCCACTTCGATCGCGAGCATAACGGCGTCCTTTTGCGCTAGAAGTGGAACCGGCGAGGCTCCGCGGGCGGAGGAGGCAGGAGTACATAGGCGGTCATCCCCGCAAACAGGCGCCGGTCCGTATTGGGTACGGAAACCTTGATGGTGAAGGCTTTGACGTCGCGCTTGGTCCGGCTGACGTCGCGCTGTGTTGCATAGTCGCTTTCCACGCCCTTGAAGAAAACGGTGCCTTCGATGGTGTTGCCGGAGGGCAGACGGACCTTGAGCTTTTGCCCGAAACCAATCTGGTCGATGTAGGTTTCTTCCACATCCGCTTGTACCCACAAATGATCCACATCCAGCACGGTGACGACGGGGCCGCCGGCTTGCACTACCTCTCCTTGGCGAGCCACGCGAACAGAGACAATCCCATTAATCGGTGAAACGATCTTGGTATAGCCGAGTTGCGTGGTAGCTTGATCATGCTGCGCCGAAGCCTGCGCGATCTGCGCGCGTGTGGCGGCTATATCGGCTTGCTGCACCTCCACTTGCTGGCGATTCGCACGCGCCGCTTCGAGTTGTGCCTCGGCCGCTTTGACCTGGTCTTCGAGCGCTTTCACATTTGCCTGTGAAGCCACGTAGTTGGATTCAGCCGTGTCGCGTTCTTGCGCGGCGATGGCGCCGCCTTGAAACAGGCCTTGATCACGCTTGTAGGTGACTTCGTTGAGCGACAGCGTTGCGCGCGCTTGGTCCAGTTGCGCGCGGGCGGCTGTGAGTGAGGCTTCTGCCTGCGCGACCGCCGCAGCGGTCTGACGATCGTTCATGGCGAGCGTCGTATTCGCTTGCACTAACCGGGCCTGCAGCGTGCGGATATTGTATGCTGCAGATTCACGCGCGTCTTTGAGCTCGGTGGGGTCAATCTCCGCGACCAGTTGACCCGCCTTTACCTCCGATCCTTCATCTACAAGAAGCTTCTGAAGCCGCCCTTGCACCAACGGGCTGACGATCTCATCCGTGCCCGTGACGATGCCAGTGAGCTGGATTTCTTTCGAGCTCGGCGTGGTGATCACGTAGATGACCAGCGCCACGCAGAAAAGCGCTATCAGGAAGAAGAAAAAGCGCGACACTTTCATCGTTTCCTCGCGGCCGGTAGAACCAAAGCGTGTTCCACAAAATCCAGAACCGCACGACGTCTCGCTGCTACACGTCGCGGGGCCAGAGGCTCAACTCGCCATAGCTGCGTCAACACTGGCGCTGCGGCGAAGTAAAAAACGGTCATCGCCACCAAGCTGAACAACGTATGCTGTGGGTGCACGCGCCGGAATTCTCCCTGCGCTATGCCTGCACGGATGACGCTTGTAAGGCGCGCGTGAAGTGGGCGCAGGTGTTCCTGTACAAGTCCTACCAGCCGCGGTTCCTGGCTCATGAGCTCGCGTTCGAAGAGACGCGGGTAATTCGGATGCGCCACCATGAAATCGAAATAGCTGTTGATGTAGCGCAGAAGTTGCTCGCGCGGGGAGCCCGGTCGGTCCAAGGCGGCGCTCGTTTGCTCGCGAAGCTGGCGGAAGAGCGCGGTCAGCGTGAAGCGGTGCAGTTCTTCCTTGCTCGAAAAGTAGTAATAGAGCAGAGCCTTGTTTACGCGCGCGGCCCGCGCGATGGCTCCGATGCGTGCCCCGGCCAAGCCGTGCTCGGCAAAATTCTCTTCGGCTGCTCGGAGTATGCGCTGCACCGTATCGGGATGCCTCGGACGTGCCAGCCCAGGAGCCAATCGGTTTTCGGGAACGCGAGATCCTGCGGTCACTAGCGAAGAAAGAATTGTGCCAGCCATAATGTTTAACTAAACGGTTAGTCTAATTACACATGCATGGCCTGTCAAGTGTTCCAGGGAGTTCATCTACTGTGGATTTTGTACGAAGGTGAAAGTTGTTGGTGCGCTCGGGGGAATGCACTACAATTGAAGGGAAGTTACCTCCGGGTCCGGGGGGTGTTGATTGAAACCCGCCGAGTTTCATTCCGTCGCTGGCGTCAAAAAGATCTCAGGAATACTTGTGGTTTTTGCGTTAGCGCTTGCGCCCATGTGCGGACACGCTCAGCACGGCGCGGGGGGAGGGCACGCTGCAGGAGGCGCAAGGGGAAGCGCCGTTACAGCGCCACGCGCGCCTGCGGTTCGCGTCCCGCCTGCGGCTGGCCGGCCGACGACGGCGAGCCCCATTACCACCCGCCCCGCGGCAAGCCCCTTTATTACCCATCCGATCATTGGCCGCCCGGTGGGCGGTGTTCCCATCACCGGCCTCCGCACGCCTGTTTCGCCGTTTCGCACTCCTCTGACAGGATCAGGCATCTTCTCATCGAGGCCTCCGAGGCGACCGGCTATTGGACCTGTCGGGCCATTTCTCGGCACCAACAGTTTATTCGGTCTAGCGTATAACCCATTCCTTTTTGCTGGCTGCAATCCTTTCTGGGGACTGGCAAATAGCTGCGGCGGCCTTCTCGCGCCGTATTACGGCTACGGAGTCGGTTACTTTCCACCGGCGTACCCTTCGTCGCCCGGGTATCCATCGGCAGCGCCTGACTATCCGTCTGGACCCGTGTACACTCCGCCGGACAGTTCGACAGCCCTGCAGTACACATCGCCGATCGGCCAATATCCTTCGCTCGCAACTCTGCCGCCACAGGATTTGAGCGCATCCACGGACCTCAGCACCCGAGCGCTAAATGAGGTGTTGCTCTATTTTAAGGATGGTTCCGTGTTCTCTGTGGCCAGCTATACGGTGTCGGGTGGGCAACTGCACTACTTGACCGGGTATGGCGATAGGAACGACGTGTCCGTCGATCAACTCGACTTGCAAAAGACAATCCAAGCGAATGCCGCACGCGGCGTAGCTTTCACTTTGACGCCGGCGAGTCCCGCTGCGGCATCATCACCTAGCCCGCTAGGTCCCGCGCCTGCGCCACCGGGCCCGATCACTCCTCCCAAACAGTAGCCCAGGCTAAGGCTTTGGTGTCGTTCCCACATTCTTTGGGGGCGTTTTGTCGCTTTTGCCGGCGCTCGCTGCGGCAGGCGATGTGGCCGGCGCCCAGAACTCGCCATCGCTAGCGGTAAATTTCTTGGAAACATGGCTCAGTCTGGGGCTCACTGCAAATAGTCGAGTATCGCTCGTGCCATAGGCGATTCGAGCCAGTTCCTGAAGGTGCTGCTCTAAAGCGCCGCCCTCGGTTGTCTTTAGTGACTGGCTCGCCTCGAAGATGCCATCGATTTCCTGCAAGGATTGCATAGGCGTTACGATGACGAACGATGGCTCAGGTAGTCCTCCGACAACTTCGTAGACCGCCCAAGCGGAGCGGGCGTGCACTTTCTCTGAAGCCTCGCTCAAGGACCATTCCGTTTCCATAAAGGCGCGTTCATAGCCGGGATGTGCAAAGACGGTGGATAAACGCAGGACACGCATCTTGGAGAAATCGATGGTGTTGGCGCGATACCCCATATCATCGCGCCGCACGCCGAGAACGGACGTCCCGTTCGAGGTGTTTTCCTGTAAGAGACGATCCTGCATCTGCATGAGTTCCGGATGGGTCGCCAAGCCTGCATTCAATGCGTCCATCGCCTTGGCCATCTCTTCCGACGAGTCAAAAAAATTCAGATACAGCACTTCGGAGGGGCCCGTTATCGATCCCAGCTCGACCCAAAAAACCGGTATGTTCTCGCGGCTGTAGATGCGTGCGATGGAGGTCTCGAGCTCAGCGTATGCTCCGGTTCTTCCCGGTTTGAGTTCCTGATGAACCATATTCAGGAACTTTGGCGGCCCCGCGGGTGCCTGATCGGTACTGTTTTCCTGCGCTCGTATTGTGCGAACGAACACCGGGATAGAGAGAACAAGGATGAATGCAGTGAGGCAGGTTTTCGATTTCACGTGCGCCCTCCAACCTGGACCATTCTATACGAAGGCGCAGGGCGGAACGGTCGATAGACCTGGTTGCGGCTAGTTATGGGCACGCCGGAAGGGCGTGACTTTGGCAGCGCGGCGTCGTGGCCGGCCACTTGATCCCAGACGAGCACGGGCGAAATCCACCCAGCGCCCATTGGGGTCGTAACGCAGATAGGCCGAGAAGTGGCTGCGGCTCTCGTCCTTCCGATTTTGCTTTTCGTACACCAGAGCCAGATTCAGATGGGCCTCTGCCATATCCGGCGCGCATCCTAGGGCTGCGCGAAATTCTTGCGCTGCCTGATCGCCATCGCCCAAGCGGTCGCAAATACATCCGAGATTGAAATGCGCTAACGCGTGGCGCCTGTCAATTTTCACGGCAGCACAAAACGCGTCGCGCGATTCCACCAGACGCCCAAGATGAAAAAGAGCCGTGCCGAGATTGATGTGCGGTTCGATCCATTCCGGTGCGCCCTTGATCGCTTGCCGATAGGCATCCACTGCTTCGGCCATGGTCTCCTGTTTGCCATCCAGAGTCATCGCCAGATCGAACCATTCCTCGGCTGTGCGTGTACCCAGGGAATGCACTTTGCTTTGCAGTTGGGCGGTTTCAAAATCCATCACAAATTGACCGGTTAATGGTTCGATGGGCCGCCCCTGCGGTCCTGGCTCGCGAACGACGACCTCATCGCCTGTTACGGAGATACGCAGAGAGCAGAGCGGGGCCGCTGCGTTGCCGAGTTGCCGTTCCAATGCCTGTACGACCCGGCTGAGACGCTGCGCAGGAATTCGCTGCGCGGTCAGGCGCCGGAGCGCTTCCACTGCGACCAGATCAGTGAAATTGAAGAATCGCTCTCCCCAACGCGAGCGTGGCTGCAGGAGCCTAAGGCGGGACCAATAATCGAGTTGCTGCCGGGTAGCGCCGGTCATTCGCTCGACTTCACTGCGCGTGAATTGCTGCTCCAATCGCGGGACCTTGTTTGTGGATCAAGTCGCCCAAGGATAGGCAGCAATTCGTCGCTGCGCAATAGCGTATTCAGGTGGGTTTTTCACAAGCATGCGCTCGCTGTGCAAATTTGCTGCGGTTTCCCTGGATCGCTTGGACGCGCGTGAGTCGATTTCAAAGTTCCCGGTGCGGTTCGAATCTGGCATATCGCAGCGCTAGTGTTGGCAGGACCAGCAGGTTCAAGAGGGTCGACGTCAGCAGTCCTCCCAGAATCACGATAGCCATGGGTCCTTCGACTTCACGCCCTGGATCACCACTACCTATGGCGAGGGGCAAAAGGCCGAGCCCGGTCACGAGAGCCGTCATGAGAATTGGCGCCAGACGTTCCGAAGCACCTCGCATTGCCGTTTCAGTGCCCCAGGTCATGCCTTCCGATTCAACCAGATGCTCATAGTGCGAAATGAGCATGATGGAATTCCGTAGGGTGATTCCAAATAGAGTGACGAACCCAACCAGCGAACCAAGCGACAGATCGCCTCCCGTCAGACCCGCGGCAATCACGCCTCCTATCAACGCAAACGGCAGATTCACCAGCACCAGGAGCAGGTTTCGAGCAGTTCCCATAACCACGGAGAGCAAAAGTATGATTCCCAAGCCCGCCAGGAGCGAATTCACGATCAGTTCGTGGAGCGATTGGGCTTGCGCCGCAGCGGTGCCAGCAAAGCTGACGTAAATGCCGGCGGGAAACTTGATGCTCGGAATACGCTTGCGCGCTTCTTGTACAAAAGAGTCCACGCTGCGCCCTCGCACGTTGCACGTGACTGTTTGTACTCGCCGCGCGCCTTCGTGCAAAACGACGTAGCGTCCAGATGATTCCTGCAGATCGGCAAGTTCGCGCAGCGCAACAAATTTCCCGTCCGGGTTGCGAAGCGGCAACTCTCCTAACTCGCCGACTTGCGGTTTTTTGGTTGATGCCAGGAGCACGGAGACATCAAATACCCGGTTGCCATCATAGGTTTGCCCCACTATTTCGCTTCCGTAAGCCGTGCGGACCACATCCAAAACCGAAAGGGGATCGAATCCCCATCGCGCGATGCCATCCTTGCGCAGCCGCACGAGAATCTCCGGCATGCCCGGGGGCGATTGAAGCTGCACTTCCGCTCCGCCTGGAATCGCCGCGAGGATTCGCGCGATTTGGGCCGCTGCGCGGTCCATTTGATCGAGATCATTGCCAAAAACATTCACGGCCACAGCGGCTCCATATCCGGATAAGGTTTCGTTGATGCGCTCGGTCAAAAAACTGTTCGAAGTAAGAACAGCGCCAGGAATTCCGGCGAGGATGCCGCGAATCTGGTCCTGTGAGGTCTGCACCTGCGTGCCCTTGTTGGCCTGCAGATTGACATCGATCTCACTTTCGTGAGTTCCCATGGTGTCGGTTCCCAACTCGGCTCTGCCCACGCGCTGTGCGACCGAGCGTACGAAAGGAACCTGCGACAACGCTTGCGTAAGGCGGTCGCCCAATCGCAAAGACTCTTCGAGAGAAGTGCCCGGAACTGCGGTCATATGCACAGTGATGTTTCCTTCTCGCAGATCGGGCAGAAACGAACTGCTCAAGAAAAACAACGCTCCCACGCCCGCTACTATCAGCAGGCCCACTGTAACGGGGACCAGTACGCGTGGGGCGCGCTCGACCCGAAGCAGAAGCGCCTCATATCCCCGTTTCAACCAATGAACAAGGGGCGGTTCCATCGCCGGAAGGTCTCGGTCTCCGAGCAGAATCAGGCTGAGAGCCGGCGTGACTGTCAGCGCCACAACAAGTGAAGCGATGATCGCCCAGATGTACGCCACGCCGAGAGGCCCGAAGAGATTCCCGGCAAGTCCGGACATATTCAGGACCGGGAAAAATACCAAGATGACCGCAAAAGTGGCATAGACGACGGCGCTGCGCACTTCAATCGATGCGTCAAATACAACCTGAAATAGAGAGCGAGGACTCGGCGCGGTGCGATTTTCGCGGAGGCGGCGATAGATGTTCTCTACGTCGATCACAGCATCATCGACGACTTCACCGATCGCAATTGAGAGGCCTCCGAGGGTCATTGTATTCAGGCTAAGGCCCATTTTGTTGAGCGCGATAACTGCCGCCAACAGAGACAGAGGAATAGCGGTGCAGGAAATGGCTGCCGTGCGCAGATTGAAGAGAAATAAAAAGAGAACCACGACCACGAGGATACCGCCGATCAGCAAGGAATCGCGAACATTGTGCAGCGCGACGTTGATGAAATCGGCCGCCCGCAATACATCTCGATGAATGGCAATGCCCTGTGCTTCCAGGCCAGGTTGCAGATCGTCCAGCGCTTTGTCTATGTCTTGGGTGACGTCTAGCGTGTTCGCACCGTAGGCAGCATCGACGATCATGCTCACGCCACGTTTTCCTGCCACTGATGCCGCTCCGATGCGAGGTGCCGGGGCTTCCTCCACGCGTGCGACATCGCCCAGAGTGACGTTAGCGCCGTTGTGATGCACCAAAACGGTTCCGGCAAGTTGTGCCGGCGTCGCCGATGGAGCTTCCGTTTGCAATACGATTCGCTGATTCACGGTTTCGATGAAACCGCCGCCGCGAACTCCGGTAGCCTGCCGCGCCGCCGCAATCACGTCCTCCACGCTAACTCCGTACTGCACGAGCTTTTGTGGATCGAACTGAAATTGAAGTTGTCGCACATCACCGCCGTTGACTTCGACTCCGGCCACTCCGGACACGGCGAGAATGTGGGGCTTAATGGTCCAATCTGCGATTGTCCTCAGATCCATCAGCGATTGCTTGTCCGATGTGAAATCCACCTCCATGACCCAGGCCGTGGAGGAAGTGAGCGGCGTCATGAGCGGGGACTGGACGCCCGTCGGAAGTTCGTTGGCAACAGCCGATAGCCGCTCGGCCACCAATTGGCGGTCGCGGTAAATGTCTGTACCGGTGCGAAAGACGACGGTGATGTCCGAAAGGCCCTGAATGGACCTTGACCGCAGCGAGCCGATGCCGGTCGCGCCGTTAATGCTGTTTTCGATCGGCTGCGTAACTAGAACTTCTACCTGCTCTGGAGAAAGGCCTGGCGCCTCTGTCTGTACCGGTACTTCAGGGGGCGCGAAGTCGGGAAAAGCGTCATAGGAGGAGCGAAGCAGCGAAAAGATTCCATAGCCGAGCAGAGCGCACGCAAGGGCAATTACAATTCCGCGAAAGCGCAACGAAAAGCGAACAATGGCATTCAGCATCGCGGCCCCCAAGCTTCAATTCTCATCGCCGCCACCTCCGCCGTAGCCTTCCAAAACGGCTTCCTCCGAGAGCAACGACTGCGCGCCTCGCGTTACTACTTTGTCCGACGCGGAGAAACCTACTGCGACGAAGTAGCCTGTGTCGACCGTAGAATC
This sequence comes from uncultured Acidobacteriota bacterium, assembly GCA_963803735.1. Lineage (GTDB taxonomy): Bacteria > Acidobacteriota > Terriglobia > Acidiferrales > UBA7541 > Palsa-189. The sequence continues at coordinate 581,314 of CAWDNV010000001.1, forward strand.
GGTCGGCACTGCACGGCGTGAAAACTGGCGAGCGCTGGTTTGCAAATAGGCCCAAGCTTTACCTTCCGACCACACCACGGCCGCGGAAGGCACGACCACGCCGTGCGTGGAATTGCCGACCGCGAAGTGCGAAATAAGATTCACGCCCGGTGTAAAGTTTGGTTGGGCAGGGGCTGAATAGAGAAAACTGCGGCCCTGAATCCGCGGATCAACTCTGGGGAAAGCCGAGATCAGCGTCGCTTCCGCGCGGGTTCGGCCCTGAACTTCCACCAGAATCATCTTGGGGGCGGTATAGTTCTGATCAAACGGAAACGTTACCTGGATGAGCACCTCGCGGGTGCTCAGAATGCGATCGAGTTCCGATGATCCTTCCATGGCCCACTTCGCGACCACGCTTCCCCATTGCTGCTCTGCCATGGAGCCCTGCAGGCTCAACTGTTGCTCTGCCGCGCGCTCTTCCGTTTCGAGCGCGCGGAGATTCCCCTCGGCGGATTCCAATACCTTCGCGGAGATATTTTGGTCGCTCTCAAATAATGATTTCGTGCGCGTATATTGTTTGCGGGCGACCTCAATATCTATGCGGTTCTTTTCGATTTGCGAGAGGGCGGTAACGTAGCTGTTCCGAAAGCTCGCGAGATCCTGAGCCGATAAGACAGTGGCGGGCACGTCTGCCTGTGGCCGATTCGAACTCCCGCCTAGGGCGCTGACTTCTATGCCCAAGCGCTTCTGCGCTTGCTCGTCCATCGTGAGAATGACTTCGCCATTCTCGAATGAAATTTGCGCCGGTGGCGGCGTGGCCGGAGCAGTGCGCGGCCGGTCTTCGTCATCTGGATCTTTACCACTGCGGCAGGCTCCAAGAAATGTCAGAGTCAAGAGGGTCATGATCAGAAGGCAGAGGCTTGTCTTGGTGAACTCGCAGCTTGTCTTCATCGGAGTGCCTCCGTCGCCGCTTTCGTCAGTGCGGGAGATTCGGGGCCAATCGGGAATTTGTCGCTAGGGCTGAGTGGCCGCTGGACCGCATCCTCGAGATCGCCGAGCGCAATCTGAGCCCGGCCCAGTGCGTCGAGCCGGGCTCGCGCTACCGCTGCGTTCTCGAGCTGTACTCCGTTGAGAGTGAGCCGGTCTTCTTCACCTGCTGCCACCGCTAGCTGCGTCATCCGTAGTTGCGTGTCCTGAAGTTGTCGGAGAGACTGGTCAGCTTCGGCCAATTCATTGAGAGCCGCGGAGTAGACAGCGAATGCTTTTTCGCTGTCGCCGATAACCTGTGCCTGCTTTTGCAGGAAGGTCGCGGCGGCCTCTCTGCGTTTTGCCTCGGCTTCAGCAATCGGCCCCTGATTCCGGTTGAAAAGAGGCAGAGTGATCGAGACTCCTAGCGTGAAGAAGTTGTTCTTCTCCTCATACGTGTAACCGGGGCCGATCTGTATGTCGGGATACTGCTTTGCAATCTCAAGCTGTAAATCGGTTTCCGCCGCGGTGTATTGCGCAAGTGAGCGCCGAATATCCAGCCGATCAAGAACGGCGCGCACGCCGAATCTCCGGAGCGAGAAGGATTGTGCAACAGGCGGAGATTCCAGATCGCTCCAAGTGAATTCGACTCCAGTCTAGTCCTTCTACAGGAATCCCCATCGCCTCGGCCAGGGCCGCTTTCGTTTCGGCTACCTGGCCCCCTGCAGAGCTGATGGCCAAATGCGTTTTGGAAAGCTCGATCCGGGCGAGGTCAAGTTCGGGCCGCGGTATGTCGCCAGCAATGAATCTTTCCTGCAGAAGCTTCACCTGTTCGGCGCGGACCTGTTCCTCAGAGTGAAACAGGTCCAGACTGCGCGAGGCCAAAAGATAGTCGAGCAGAGCTCTGCGGACGCCACTGTGGAGTTTCCAAGCCGAATCGGCGAGATCGAATCGCGCAGCTTCGTCGAGGCTACGAGCTGAACGGATGCGGTAACCACGCTTATTCTTCGTCTCGAGCGGAACGGAAAAGTCAAGGGCGAGCAAATACGGGCTGGGAATGCCCGGAGAAAAGTCGAAAATGGGATTGGGACGCGCGCCGGCGGTCACAATCGCAGCTTCCGCCTCCTCCAGGCGGGCGCTGGCCGCTTGCATATCCGGACTGAAGTACAGGGCGATCAGCGATGCGGTTTGAAGGTCCCAAACCTTCGGCGGCCAGGGAGCCATCGGCTGGCCCAAGCTTTTCTCCACGAAAGATTGAAGCCCAGCGTCGCTGAGGCTGCGCGATTCAAAACTGGAAGCAGTCTCTACCGGCGCGATCGGAGCCGCTCGATATCGCTGTACTGCGCAACTCGTAAGCGCTAAAGCACTCACCATGCATAGAAAGAACAGACGTGCTGAATTCATGGAAATCTCGCTCCGTACAAATGAAAATCGACGCAACGACAAGATGCCGAAGCTGGATTTTTCCGAAGCGAGAGGCTAAATGCGCAGGGGAAGAGGTGGCGAGAGTTCAGCGACTATTGTGCTGAAATCCGACTCGGATGCGAACGGTGAACGCTTTGCGACTAGTCGTTCGATCCACTGAGTATTACGGCAAAAACAAACAAGAAGTCCGGCGAGCGAAATCACCAATTCCAAAAGGAGCACGAGAACTGCCATTGTGCTCTCACCGTCATAGCCGGTGGCGAAGACGGTATCGTTCCAATTCACAGCAGTCTCAAGGAAGGGCGAAAGCGCGCAAATTACGAGAATCAGGGCAATTGCCACGTGAAAGGCTCTGCGCCTGATCTGCCGGTCCCGCTCGCTTGCCCGTGCACTCACGGCCAGATTGTACTCCTATTTTGGACTTTCCGAACCCATTGATTCTTCACGCTCTATTTGACATTAGCATCTTGGAAAACGGTCACAGCTCCGCTCTGGCGCTCTGGGTGCGGTTGGTTTGGAATAGAAGCTCCCTTCGACTCTATGCAGCCGCAAAGTGCGGAACGCCGACATCTCGAGCGCCAGATCACCTACGCCCGGCCGATTTTTATGGTGCTGGCGTTGGGTGTTCTGCTGGAGGAACCGCCGCAAGCGCGCGGCCCGCATGCAGTGGCTTTCGTTTTGGCTTATCTCGGAGCGGCCTTGGCGCTCTTGCTGCTGGAATACGTTCCGAGGCTCAGAGAATGGCAGCTTCCGCTATTGCTGGACTTGGCGGCACTTGCGGTTTTCCTGCTGCTGACGAATTCGGCGGCCGCATTCTGGTTCGTGTACCTCTTTGTGGCTCTGGCGGCCGGAATCCGCTGGGGCCTGGAGCGTTCGATTCTCTTGGCAGGTGGCGTGACATTGGCCGTGCTGTTCCGGGCCACCTGGAGGGGCGGTTTCGGGTGGATGGAGGTGTTTTCCTGGGTTGCGCTCGTAGCCGGCACGTTCACTGGCGGAGTCGGTCTTTCGTTCATGGGGTACCGCAATCGGCTACACGCCTCGGAACACGATTTTCTGGTGCGCCTCACGGCTCTACTGCAGGTGGAAAAAGGCGTAGCGGAGTCGCTGCGGCTAGTGCTTGGTGAATTGGCTCGCGGCTTTGACTGCGAACGAGGGATCTTCGCTTTTCGCGACACGGAGATGGAGCGCATATTCGTCTGGACGGTAGCGCCGGAAGAAGCTAAGCGCCTGACGCCCGAGAATTTACCTCTCTCGAAAGGGGAAGTTTTTCTCTTTGACTATCCGGAAGCCAGCTTTTGCTGGAATCAAGGGAATGGAATCCGCGCCACCTTTGGCTGGAATCGCAACGATGGGCAGCATCTAATGGAATTGCCGCGTATACCCGAGCAAACCCGACAGGACCTTGGCTTGCGCTCCATGCTGAGCGTAACTGTGAATTTCGATGGCCAACCCGTAGGGAAGCTGATGCTGGCAAACTCCCGACGTCCCCATATGGCTCAGGATTTACAGCGCCTCGAGCGTGTGGTGCGGCATCTCGGTCCGCCGCTCGAAAATCTGCTGCTGTTGCGCCGCTTGCGAGTGCGAGCAATTGAAGGCGAGCGCAGCCGCATCTCGCGGGACCTCCACGACGGCATTCTGCAGACGCTTCTGAGTATCGAAATTCAACTCGACGTGCTGCGCCGCAGGCTGCCACAGGCGCCGGAACAGGTCGCGAGCGAACTATCTACCCTGCAGCATACGGTTCGGAATGAAACCCAGGAATTACGCCAGATGGTGATGGACATGCGCCCGCTTGGCGTGCAAAGCGCCGATTTGGTGGACTTGATGCGCGGATTTGCCGAGCGCTTCCGCAATGAATCTTCCGTGGCGCTCGACCTGCTGATCGATGCCGCCGTCTTGGACTTGCCCGATCGCATATGCCGCGAATTGTTTCAGATTTACCGTGAAGCACTGCACAACGTAAAAAAGCATGCTCGCGCCACGCATGTCGTGGTAAAACTGTGGCAAAATGATGCGAAAGTTGTTTTGGTTATCGACGATAACGGCGAAGGCTTCAGCTTCGCGGGCCGCTATACCGGCGACGAATTGGACCGGCTGCGCCTGGGTCCGATCTCGATCAAAGACCGTACAAGAAGCGTTGGGGGTGTGCTGATGGTGGAGTCTACTCCGGGCCACGGAGCGCGACTGACGGTAGAGGTTCCGCTCGGCTGACATGGCTAAAGCCAAACAATCTATCCGCGTTTTAATGGCAGACGATCACGTTATTTTCCGTGACGGCCTGCGCAAGCTGCTAGATGGCGAAGACGATATCGCCATTGTCGGTGAGGCTTCCAACGGCAACGAATGTATCCGCATGCTGGCGAAGCTCAAGCCGGATATTCTGCTCCTGGATCTCCGCATGCCCGATAAAGACGGCCTCGCCGTGCTCGAGGAAGTCAACTTCGATTCGCTGCCGACTCGCGTAATCGTGCTCACCGCCGCCGAGGACGACCGCGACGTCGTGCGTGCCATGCGCCTGGGCGCGCGTGGAATTGTGCTGAAGCAATCCGCCAGCGACTTGCTTGTCAAGAGCATCCACCGCGTTTATAGCGGGGAAATTTGGCTCGATAACCGCATGACCGCGGAGGTCATGAAAGCCTTTGCCAAGAGCTCCGATAATGGGCCGCGGCGGGATAAGCCTTTACTCAGTGATCGAGAAAAAGAAATCGTGCAGCTCGTCGCACAAGGTTATCGAAATAAAGAAATCGGTGAAAAGCTCTTCATCAGCGAACAGACGGTCAAAAACCACCTGCACAATATTTTCGACAAGCTGGGAGTTTCGGACCGGCTGGAACTCGCACTTTACGCCATTCACCACCGCCTGATCGACCACGCCTGATCGACCACGCCTGGCGGCCTCGTTCATTTCGATTTGGGGATGTCCGTGCGATTCCACCAGCCGCCGCCAAGAGCCTGGAACAGTGCTGCAGTGTCAGCAAATCGGTTCGACTGAGCTTGCACAAGAGTAATCGCTGCCTGCTGGTATGCTTGCTCTGCGCTTAGTAGCGCTAGATAGCTCGTGTAGCCCGCCTCAAAGTGGTTTTTCGTTTGGGTTAGCGTGATGTTGGCGGCTTGTTGAGCCGCGGCCGCAGCTTTCAGAGCCTCTGCATCCTGTTGAAGAGCGTTCAAGGTATCCGCCACATTCTGAAAAGCCGTGAGCAGTACGCCGCGATATTGTTCTTCGGCCTGGGTCAATCCGGCCTCAGCAGCGCGCTGCCGGTGCCGCAAAGTGCCGCCCTCAAATACGGGTTGCGTGACGCCCGCGGCCAAGTCCCAAAAACTAGTTCCAGCGCCAAAGATCTGACTGAAGGCGAGTGCCATGCTGCCGGCATCTGCTGTCAGGTTGAAGCTTGGCAAACGGTTCGCTATTGCAATGCCGACCTGAGCGCTGGCTGCGTGGACGTTCTCCTCAGCTTGGAGCACATCCGGGCGTTGTTGGACCAGTTGCGAAGGGAGGCTCATCGGCAACTCCTGTGGCAATTGGAAACTGGAGAACTCAAACTCCGCAGTGAGTTCCTCGCTCGGGAATCCGCCGGACAGCGCGCCCAGCAGATCACGTTGTTGAGCCAATTGCCTTAGCAGAGGTGGCAAGGTCGCTGTGACTTGCGCGAGTTGCGATTCCTGCGCAGCCACATCCAGCTGAGCGACATAACCCTGTGCGTACTGCTCGCGCAGAATCTGTAGCATCGCAGTGTTGGTGGCAATCAGTTGTCGGGTGGCATCAATTTGCCCGCGCAGTGACGCTTCCTGAACGGCCGCGGCAGCCACATTGGAGCTCAGGGTAATGTGAGTTGCGGCCAGTGCAAAACGTGCCTGCTGCTCCTGCGCTTTTAGCGACTCCACGGTTCGGCGGTTCAGACCAAACACATCCGGTACAAACGAGACGCTCACCTGCGGTGTGTAGAGACTGAAATTGAAGACGTTCGCATTAGGCACGGGAGAAAGCAAAACCGAGGTTTTTTGCCGGCTTGCTGTAAAACCTGCTGAAACAGTGGGGTAGTAAGCGCCACGTTGAGCGAGCATATTCTCTCGGGCAACTATCAGAGCCGCCTGGGACGCCTTGAGGTCAGGATTAGCTTTGAGCGCCCGCTCAATCAAATCGTTCAGTGCTGCAGAATGGAACAGCGTCCACCAATCCCCGGGAATGTCGCGGCTCTGAACAAACTCCTGCGCTTCTCCAGCAGAAATATTGGGAATGTTGGTAGTCGTTGAGGGCTGGGTCGGCAGGTAACCGGTGACATTTGGCGCACCGGGCTTTTTGAAATTCGGGCCAACGGCGCAGCCTGCAAAAAGCAGTGAGGCCAGTAGCAGCGAGTATGTGACGCGCACTTTATGAATGTATCGCATAGAGTCAATTCCCTCGACGTTTGAGGTTCATTCGCGTTCCGTCGATTGCTGCCGTGCTTCGGACGTTGGAGTTTGCGGCTCCCCCGATAACCGCTGCATTCGGATCGCGATGGCGCACATTGTCGGCTAACGGCGAGGCAGGCGGAATCGCACCACCTGGCCGAACCGGGAGCGCTCGGTAAATCGCTTCGTTCTGTGCTGATCCGCGGCCTTGAGTCGTACCTGGCTGCGTGGCAGAGCTTGGACGAAAATTGGCAGGATTTCCCGCCGCAGCGAGCGTTTGACGCCCAGCAACTTGCCCTGGACGAGTTGAGTTGTTCGCTACCGCCTTGGTGCTGGGGAGACTCTTTGTAGCGCGGCGGCGCTCGTGTGTTTCGCCGGTTGCCTTGGTGTCTCTTTGGGGGGCGCTATCGCCAGTCGGACGATTGGTTTGAGCATTAACTGCCTTCGGCATGCCCTCGGAAGCGGTTTGATTTTGTGCTGGATTGGCTGGAGCCGCGTACAGCACTCCGTTCACTAAACGAGCATTAATCATCGTCAGGAGAAGCAGACAGATGGTCTTCATTTCGATTCCCCAGAGTGCAAGGCATGGTCACCGCCAAGAAAAATCATCATGGTTGGCGGCACCGCCAGCAGCAGCATGATCGGGCCCACCAACATGCCTCCCACAATTACCGTTGCTAAAGGACGCTGCACCTGACTACCGATACCCGTCGATATGGCCGCAGGCAACAGGCCGAGGCAGGCCGAAAGAGCTGTCATCAATAAGGCGCGCATCCGCGTGGACGCGGCTCGATACATGGCGTCTACAGGTGGATATCCCTGAGCCCTTTCCTGGTTATAAAACGTAATCATAAGGATTCCGTTCATGACCGATACACCGAAGAGCGAGACAAAGCCGATGGCGGCCGAGATGCTGAAGTTCAGGCCGGAGATGTAGAGAGCGAGGATACCCCCAACCACCGCGACGGGGATTCCGGCGAGCGCTAAAAGGCTATCGCGCACATTGTTAAACAGGCTATAAAGCAGCCCCATAACCAAAACGAGACTGATTGGCACGATAATCTCCAGGCGTTGCTTGGCTTCCTGGAGATCTCCGAACTCACCTGCCCACACGAGCCGGTATCCGGAAGGCACTTTGACGTTCTTAGCGATTCGCTCTTGGGCTTCCTGCACCGTGCTCGCTAGATCGCGTCCGCGGACGCTGAATTTCACGGGGATGAAGCGCTGCATGCTTTCGTGATAAATCCAGGACGCGCCTGTATCCAGGCTGAGGGTTGCCAGTTCTTTCAATGGTATGTAGGCGTTCCGTCCCTCGTTTGTCTGATATGCGACTTTGATGTTAGCGATTTTCTCGATGCTTTCACGGTATTCAGGCGTATAGCGGACGGCGAGCTCGAACTGCCGGTCGCCTTCCAGGACGGAGGTCGCCACGGCCCCACCCATGGCCGCCTGAATGATCGAGTTCACATCGCCTGAATTGAGCCCGTAACGCGCAGCCTTGGCGCGATCGATTTTTATATTTAGGTTCGGCTGTCCAAGAACAGGGAAGATACCCAGGTCAGCGATCCCGCGAACCTGGCTCATTTGGTTGCGAATCTGCTCGGCGATGCTCGTTATATTTTGGAGATTTGGGCCGACAATCTTTACCGAATTAGAGCCTTTAACTCCCGAAATTGCCTCCTCGACGTTGTCCTTGATGTATTGGGAAAAGTTGAAATTGATGCCTGGCAGTTCATTGGTAAATTCCTTTTGAATTTGATCCGTCAACCTCTCCTTCGTCATGCCTCTCGGCCATTCGTCAAATGGCTTCAGCGGAGCAAATAACTCTACGTTCGAGAATGGCGCGGCGTCGCTGCCGTCGTCCGGCCGTCCGTGCTGAGAAACCACGGTGATGACCTCGGGATGTCGCAGTAGAATCTCGCGCATTTTCCTGGAAGCTGCCTCCCCATCTTGTAGAGAGAGCGTGATCGGCATGGAAGCACGAATCCAGAAATTGCCTTCTTCCAGCTGAGGGAGAAACTCGCTGCCGAGCCGCGGTGCGATCAAAAAGAAAGTCGCTAGAATAATGGCAAGTTCGATTGCTACCAGCAGTACACGACGCCTCAGCGCAAAGCGCAGGGCCGGAGTGTACAGACGATGCAGCACTCGGACGGCGATCGTCTCCGTTTCTCTTACATGCTGAGGAAGCAACACGGAGGCAAGCGGCGGCGTAATCGTGAACGTCGCGATCAAAGCGCCCGCCAGTGCGTATCCGTAAGTGCGCGCCATCGGGCCGAAGATTTGGCCCTCGACGCCCTGCATGGTGAACAGTGGCACGAAGCCGGCGACGGTGATCAGGGCAGAGAAGAGAACTGCTTTATCGACCTGCATGGCGCTGATGAGAATCAGCCGCAAACGATCCGTCCACACTTGAGGTTCCGCTGAATTCTCCTGAGTTCGCGTCGGGTCAGCCCCCCAGTACCCGCCGGAGAGACGCTCCAGTAGAGAATCTTTCTCTCCCTGATCCCGTTGGAGATTTCGGAAGACGTTCTCAACCAGGATTACGGCCGAATCCACGATGATGCCGAAATCGACTGCCCCGACCGACAGCAGGTTTGCGCTTTCACCGCGAATGACGAGGAGAATCGTGGCGAAGAACAGCGCGAAAGGTATGTTCAAACCAACAATGATTGCGCTGCGGAGATTCCCCAGGAAAATCCACTGGATCAGGAAAACCAGGATGAATCCGAAGATGAGGTTGTGCAAGACAGTCTGGGTCGTGACCGCAATCAATGACGACCTGTCATAAAACGGAACGACCTTGACGCCCGGCGGTAGGCTTCCGTCGTGATTGAGATTGTTAATCGCCGCTTCGACCTTCGGAATCATCTCAGCGGTTTTTTCCGTTCGCCTCTGCACCACGATCGCGCCCACCACATCGTCCTGCCTGTCGCGGCCCAGAACGCCTAATCTGGGCCGATAGCCAACCGATACCTTGCCGATATCTTTTACAAGAACGGGAACCCCATTGTTTTGGTTGAGAACGACGTTTTCGATGTCGCCGACCCTGTAGCCTTGGGTTAGGTCGTCGCTCCCCCCGTCGTCGATGAGACCGATACCCCGGATGTTGATGGATTGCTGACCGATCGAGATTTCACGTCCGCCAACGTTGATGTTCGCGTTCCCCAGCGCCGTCAGAACTTGCGGCACCGTAACGTTGTAGGCCTCCAGCTTGTGAGGATCGACCTCGACTTGGAATTCCTTGCTAGGGCCGCCCCAACTATTGACAGCTGCAATCCCGGGAATGGTTAACAGCCGCCGCGCTACAATCCAGTCCTGCACCGTGCGCAGATTCGTAATTCCAAAGTGCGGCGGGCCCACAACCTGGTAGCGATAAATTTCGCCCGTCGAGCTGTTCGCCTGGATGGTTGGCACGAGATTTCCGGGCAGGCTTACGTTCTGTTGCATCGCAATTGATGCCTGCGAGAAAGCGAAGTAATAATCGACACCATATTTGAAGGTGACGCGCACGAACGAAAGTCCGTAAAACGAGGTGGAGCGAATGATGTCGACACCCGGCGTGGAGTACAGTCCGATTTCCATCGGGAGCGTGTAATAACGCTCCATCTCTTCCGCGGAAAGCCCAGGTGCCTGCGCCGTGATCTCCAGGATCACTGGAGTGGGATTCGGATAAGCTTCGATGTTGAGCATCTTGAACGCAATGAAACCGCCGCCCACAAAAAGGACGAGCCCCGCTACCACCACCGCGCGGCGGCTCAGGCAAAACGCTACGAGAGACTTGAACATGTTTCCTGGCCGTGATTAGAAATTGGGAACATTCGAACCTACTCTGTCACCGGAGCTTGCAGCATATTGCTCAAGAATATGGCCTCATCGCTAACAACGAGTTCTCCCCGCTGCAGTCCTTCCAAAATTTGCACTTTGCCGTCTCTTCGCAGGCCGATCTTTACAATTCTTTGCAAGAAGTGGCGGCGATCGGTCGTCACCCAGGCGGTCATCGTTCCGTCACCTTCACGGACGACGCCATTTTCCGGTATGGCGATCGATTCCATAGGCGGCTGAAGGCGAATAACAAAATTCGCCAGCATTCCGGGATATAATTCGTTTTTGGGGTCTGATATTTCGGACCGGATCGTTACGCGATGAGTATTCGGGTCGGCTGTCGCGTAAATTTTTGAAACCCTGCCTCTGAATACGCGATTGGGATATGCTGTTACCTGGGCCTGGACTTGCTGTCCCAATTGAAAACGCGGAATATCAGCTTCGACGACGCTCGCCAGCATCCATTTGATGGTGACGTCTGCGACTGAATAGGGCGCCGTAGCGCCTCCAGGCTGCACAAAAAATCCGGGCTGCGCATTCCTTGCCGTGATCCTTCCGGAAATTGGGCTGTGTACGACCAAGGCGGGATCAATCTTCCGCGAAGAAATCATCTGATCGATTTCGGCATCTGTCTTGCCAAAGACGCGTACTGCATCCCGCGCTGCTTTAAGCGCACCTTCGGCAGTCTGTTGATCGGAGGTCGCCTGCTCCAACTCCCGGACGGAGACGCCGTTTGTCCCGCTTAGATTCTTCGCTCGCGAGAGTTCTTTGTTATTCAGTTCAAAGGTTGCCGCGGCGCCAATAAGGGTTGACTCGGCCTGAATGAGATCGGGGCTCTTGATCGTATAAAGAGGCTGATCCTTTTTAACGTCGTTGCCAACTTCCGCAAAAGCGTCGATGATCGTTCCTTGATACGGCGGAAAGACTTGGACCGACAGATCTTCGTCAAAGTCAATGTTGCCGACCGTATCGTTCTCGACGGGAAACGTGTAGGTCCCCACTGGTTCGATCTTGATTGCCTGTAGCTGGCTCGCCGATAGTTCCACCGTGCCTTGCTGCGGATTGTTCGGACCTGACGCTGAGGATGTTGTATTGGCCTGTGCGTCGCCGCGAGCGGAACTACACCCGGCCGCCAAGAGCGGCAAAGCGATTAGAACCACCCAAGTGCTTTTCCAACTCGCAGCTCTCATGCGCACCTCCTATCAATACGTTTAGCAAGAATTCCAGTGATCGGAGTTCGATACCTTTGTGACAGGCATCGCGGGGCAAGACGTCGCCCCTCTGATTCGAAGCGGTCTTTTCGTCTAGACGCGGCTTGCCAACTCACCATTTTGTCCGCCTGAACCCGTTGGCCTAAACCTATCTTGCGGGTTGGGGGCTGTATCTTTGGGCTGGGCACCGTATCTTCTGGCCGTTTCGACCTATCTTTTGACCGTGGGGATGGCTTGCCGGCGCGAGTTGCGGCAATATCGCCCTAAGGGACATGGACTTTTCCTCGATCTATTCGCGAAAGAATCGGCTGCCATTCTTGATTGCCGGGGCAGTCTTGATCGCACTTATCGCGACCGTTGATTGGCTCACAAAGCCCTACATATCGATCGGCTTTTTGTATCTTTTCCCAATCATGATGATTGCCGGATTCCTGCCGCGTTGGCAGATCGTGGTAATTGCCTTGTGTTGTGCGGTCCTTCAGGAGTTGTTCAGTGAACTTCCATCGGGCGAAGCCATCACAAGGTTGCTCATGGCTTCTGCTGGATTCGTTGGAACGGGGCTGTTTATTTCCGAAATCATTCACAGTCGGCAGATGGCGCTGGAGCACGTGGCGGAAGTCGACACTCATACGAAACTCCGTCACGACGCCGAAGAGCAGCTTCGTATTCTGGTGGATAGTAGCCCAGCCGCCATTATGACTATCGATGGGGCGGGTCAGATTTTGCTCGCAAACGAAGCCGCGCATAATCTCTTCGCGGCTGAAGACGCCGCCCTGGCGGGTCGGTCGATCAAAGAATTTGTCCCCGCACTTCAAATGGCAGTCCAAACTCAGCGACCCACGCAGTTCCGCACGGAACTTAGATGCCGCGGCAGGCGCACCAATGGAGAAGCGTTCCTCGCGGCGGTTTGGTTTTCGACTTACACGACGATCCACGGCACGCGCTTGGCGGCAATTATTGTTGATCTTTCCGAAGACCTGCGAGACCGGGAAGATCTAAGTCTTGATCACCTGCTCAAGAATACAAAAATCCTTATGGGCGCAGTGGCACACGAGATTCGCAATATTTGTGGTGCCACTTTGGCCGTCTATAAAAATCTTTCGCGCCTGCCCGATTTGCAGAATAACGAAGACTTTCATGCTCTCGGTAGCCTGATTGCGGGCCTCGAAAAGCTTTCGGATATGGAACTCCTGCCGCCGTCGAGCCACATGGGCGCGTCAATTGACCTCGGCAGTGTGCTTGATGAACTCCGCGTACTCATCGAGCCCGCCTATCATGAAGCCGGATGCGAAATTACCTGGCGATTACAAGATCACCTACCTCTGGTGTTTGGAGATCGCTACGGATTGCAGCAGGTTTTCCTCAACCTTGCCCGCAATAGCCAGCGCGCAATGGACTCTGCGGAACAGAGGCGTCTGACGATCAGCACCGAATTGCAAGACCACACAGTTGTGATCCGATTCGAGGATACAGGCGTGGGGATCGCTTCACCTTATGGGTTATTCAAGCCTTTCCAGCCGGGTGCCAATGCCACGGGGTTGGGTCTGTATGTCTCTCGCGCGATCCTACGTACTTTCGGAGGCGAACTCAACTTTGAGCCCCGGAGTCAGGGTTGTTGCTTTGCCGTGAATCTGGCTACAGTCGCGGACTGGAAAGGATCGCACGATGAGTAAGACCGCCCCGAGGGCCGTCCGCATTCTTCTCATCGATGATCATGCGCTATTTCGCGAAAGTGTGGCTCGCCTGCTGGACGCTGAGCCTGGATTCGAAGTGGTAGGGGACTGCAGCTCCAGCGCAGACGCGCTACGAATTCTGAAGTCACGTGAAGTCGATATGATTCTTTTAGATCTCGATCTGGGCACAGAACGGGGGTCAGACCTGCTCGAGAAGCTTAGGGCCGAATCGTTCACCGGAAAAGTTCTCCTGGTAACTGCCGGCGTGAATCAAAGCGAAGTTCCAAACCTGATTCGGAAGGGCATCTCGGGCATATTCATGAAGCATGGTTCGCCGGCATTGTTAATTAAAGGAATCCGGGAAGCAATGGAAGGCAGAGCGATTTTCGAACAGGATATGCTTCGGCGGTCTCTCGAAACTGACGAGCAGTCCGAGGCCCGGCAGGGAACGGATAGGCTAAGCGAACGAGAACGGCAAGTCCTTTCGTTTATTCTTGAAGGCCTGGGCAACAAGCAGATCGCCGATCGGCTACAGATTTCGGAGAGCGCAGTCAAAGCCAGTTTGCAGCAACTCTTCGCTAAGACTGGTGTGAGGACGCGAAGCCAATTGGTGCGCATTGCTTTGGAGCAATTCCGGAACCAGCTGTAGCGTTGGGCTTATCCTTCGTAATACCCTGTCGCACCTGCAGGTTAAATCGGTGTAAACCTCGGTTTTTTCGTTAATTTAACACTCGACAGCCGTCGTCTGCTGGATGATACTCCCGCTCCAAGAGCAGTTGCCCGTAGGGAGCCGGTGTTCCGGCGGGAGGCTTCGATGGTTTCCCAAATTGGCGAAGCGTTGCAGAGCAACTCGGTCATCATCACGCTTAATAGCGTGGGTTGGATGGCTGCAGGTCTCGAGATCATCCATTACTTCGGCATGTTCGTGTTGGTGGGTTCCATCGCGATGGTGGACTTGCGCGTAATCGGTATCGCGGGGCAGCAGCAGAGCGCCACTAAACTCGCGCAGAGACTCTTTCCCTGGATGTGGGCTGGCTTGGCATTAAATTTTCTTTCGGGATTTGTCATGTTCGCCGGCATTGCGGCTTCCTATCTTCCTGACCCGACTTTTCATCTGAAAATGTGGGTCGTTCTCGCGGCGGTGGTATTTGGGATCATTGTCCAATGGAAGGTGCCGGCGTGGGACAAATCGCCCGCAATGCCTATAAGCGCCAAACTCATAGCCACAGTTTCATTGCTTCTATGGGTGGGGGCGATTCTGGCAGGGAACGAGCTGCCGGCCCTTTCAGGATTGGGCTAGATTCGAATAAGTGACTGACAGGCGATAGCGCGCCACGAAAGTTCCCGCAAGCACTTAAAGGAGGTCTACGGTGACGGATAGTTCAGTGGTAACGTTTGGCAACTGGCTACAGCACCAGTCGTTTGCTTTGTCCGTTGCAACCTCCGATTGGGCCTACCCGTTTGTTCAGGCGACTCATTTTACGGGCCTCTCTTTATGGGTTGGAACTACTGTGGCTACTGACCTAAGCTTGATGGGCATGGGCAACCAGTATCAGTCGCCCTTGCAACTCTTCAATGCGTTATTTGTCTGGAACTGGATCGGTTTTTGCATTGCCGTTCTCGGAGGATTCCTGCTTTTCTCGGCTGCCGCAGCTACCTATGTGATTAATCCGGCCTTTCTCACCAAGCTGGGCTTTCTGATTCCAGTGGCGCTCATATTGCACATCGTGATACAGACAAAAATGCGCGAGTGGGGTCAGCAACCCACTATGCCGCGGGTCGCTAAGATCGCAGGCTCGGTTGAGTTATTGTTTTGGATTTTGGTCGTCACCGCGGCAGTCTCTATTCCCTACTTTGGATGATCAAGCCTAAATCGCCTTCTTTGCAAGACACGGTATTCAAGCCGAGAACGAATCGGCTTAACCCAGCAGAAGAGAGCTAGTCTTGAGAAACGAGGTCGGGCGCTCTTTAGGAAAAGGCGGCGAAGGCACTATTTATGCGTGACTTGGCGCCCTGCGCGTGAAAAACATCCACAAGATTAACAAGACGCCGAGAAACAGAATCAAATGACCGGCCGTCGAGGTGCTCGTAGCGAGTCCCAACCCGGCCACCAGGGAAGCAACCGAAAAGGTGGCTACCAGCGACGTCACGCAGCCCCACCAAATCAGCCCAAGCGTGCCATTTGGTTTCTTCGCCCAGAGCACACTTGGAACGCCCAGAATAATCACTAAGAAATCGATTACGGCACATATGCTGAGCACGATCGTCATATGTCCTCCGACTTCAGCATATCGTTCGGCGGGTGGGATTATGTACTGCGTTACTCAGGAATCAGAGTTAAATCGAGGTTAAGACTCACCGGCGTTTTGCACTCCCGGACGGCAAAATGCGACGGACACCGAGTTGTTTGCTCTGAAGTCGCCAAAACCTGACAGCATAGCTGCGGCTGAATCTTCTGAATCACCAGATGAGCTTGAGCGCGAGCTGAATTTGCCGCGAGGTGGTCTGCGTGGAGGTAATCAGGCCCGCGCTGGGAACGGGAAGCCCGGTCTGATCGAAAACGGCCAGGTTTTGGGTGGGCGAGGCAAAGTTGGCGCGGTTGAGTATGTTGAAAAATTCGGCACGGAACTGAGCATTGAAGCTCTCAGAAATACGCTTCACGGGGTTGTTCTTGAAGACCGAGAAATCCAGATTTGAAACGCCTGGCCCGATGAGGCTATTTCGACCCAAGTTGCCCCAATGACTGACGCCCGGAAAGGCTAGGCACTGAGCCTTGATATACGTATTGGGGTTGCCAGGATTGGTCAGGGTAGCGCATCCCGGCCCTCCGAGGAGGCTAGGTGGCTCGCTTGTCTCGTCCAATTTCATTCCCGCGGGGTCTCCGCCCAGGATGGGAGTGAAAGGCTGTCCTGTGCTCGTCTTGTATACGCCACCGAACTGCCATCCGCTCAGAGCCCATTTCGGAAGGCCCGAACTCGACGCCGGACTCGGGACCTCCCAGGTGAAATTCAGCACGAATGTCTGCGCGACGTTGAAATCCGATAGGCCGCGGGAAGTTCGCTGATCAAAAAACAATTGGTTGAAGAGTCCGTTCGGAAAAGCATCATCGGCTTCCGTGGCGGAGAGGGTGTCGATGCTCTTGCCCCACGTGTAGGCGGCGTGGAACTGAATCCCGTGGCTCACGCGCTTGGCGAAGTCGGCCTGCAACGCATCGTAAAAAGAATTGGCCTGCCAAAGCGTGGAGTCGATGCGACCGAAATTCGGGTTGAGCGTCTCGCTCGTGGCCGTTGGCGGAAATACGTAACCCGTTGGCGTAAGCGTGGGCAGCACCATATCGATATTGTCCACGCGGTAAGGCAAATGGACGCCACCTGATCCGACGTACCCGACCGTGATGGCCAGCGTGGAAGACAACTCACGCGCCACACTCACGTTCCATTGCATGACGTAGTTGCGCTTCGGGTGTTGCTCGACATAAGTCCCCAGCGCAGAAGGCGATGCCAGACCCACGAGGTAGGCATTCGTCGGAAAGTCTCCCGGCGTTAGCGTGTTGGCGAAAATCGAATTTACGAAAGGCGCCGCTCGCTGGAAGGAAAGATTGAATTCGTAGGGCAGCGGCAGCACATCGAAAACGCCGAAACCGCCGCGCACCAGAGTTTTGCCGCCGCGTGGATTCCATGCGAACCCAATGCGCGGCTCGAAATTCCGAAGCGTCGGATTCTGAAAGAAAGGCGCCCCGACGCGCGGCTTCGCATCCGTCAGATTCTGTAGGTTGGAAATTCGGTTATGCGCTTCGGTCGGCACGGTCACCATTTCATAACGCAGGCCGGCGTTGAAGATGAAGTTGCTTCGCAGGCGGATATCGTCCTGAAAATAGGCGCCCACGAGCGTTTGGCGCAAGCCGATGTCCGGCACGCCGCCTGTCTGGATGCCCTGAAAAACAGTCGGTTTATTCGTCAGGAAATCTGCGAGCGTGTCGAAGCGGAAGTTTCCATTTACGTTGGCAAAAGATAGTTCGTTGTCTTGCATCCGTTCGACCACGGCGCCTAGGCTGATCGCGTGTATACCGCGGGTCAGAAAAACATCGTCGCCGCCTTGGAACGAGTTCCACGCCAGCGACCTGCTGGACGACAGAAAGTTTTGCGCCGTGGGAGCCCCTGAGAAATTCGTCACGCCGGGCACGGCACGAATTTCACCGGCGAATTCTCCAGGCACGAAGGCGTAAGAAGGATCGAGCATCTGCGGCTTCATCACCTTCGTTACTTGTCCCTGAATTCCCACTGCGCGGCTGAAGCCGAACCGGGCTGTATTCAAGGTATCCGCACTGAATACGTGCGCCTCATGAAGACTTACCACCTGGCGCGCCGAAACGATGTCGGAAAGCAATTCGTTGAACTCGTCGGGCTCCACAGTCTTTGAGCTGTCCCGCATGTAGGTTACTTGGGCGCTGTCCGACGCAGAGAATTTGTGATCCAGCCGGACCGTGAAGTAGTTCTCATTGGTGATCTGCTGTCCGGCGAAGGTATAGATACCGGTATCGCCGGCCCCCAATAGAGGCCCATTTGGCAAGGGATAAAAGGCATTTAGGAATCGCGTAACTTTCGGATCAACCGATACTGGCCCCGTCGAGAGCCGCCCGCTGCGCGCAGCAGCTGAAGGAACCGTATCCACCGTCGTTACCCCCAGCGACTGGCGTAACCCTTCATAGTCCCCAAAGATGAACGTACGGTCCTTTTGTATAGGCCCTCCTGCGGAGCCGCCAAACTGGTTGCGCTTGAACGGAGGAATTGCGCCGTCGAAGAAATTGCGTGCGTCGAGCGCACTATTTCGAAGAAATTCGTATGCGTCGCCGTGAAAGGAGTTGGTTCCCGACCGCGTGACCGCATTGATGATTCCGCCCGAAGTGTGTCCGTACGCAGCGGGATAGTTGCTCCCCAGAACGGAGATCTGGTCGACGGCATCGATCCCCAGGTTATCGCCCAGCACGCTGCCCGGCGCGCCATTGGCGTAGTCATTGATGCTAACGCCATCCAGACGATAGCTGTTTTGATCCGGTCTCGCGCCGGAGATGCTCACCGGCGCGCCGAATCCACGGTCAACGTTCCCGCCGCCTGTCGCGCTGCCTGTTTGAACGCCCGTCACGCCGGCCTGCAACGTGACCAGTTGTGCCCAATCGCGCCCATTCAGCGGAGTTTCGCGCACCGTAGAGGAGTTCACATTGCCACCGCAACAAGACGAACTTTGGCTGACCGGCGCGGGTGGCGCCGTTGTCCTGACCACCTTATTGGGGTCTCCGGGCCGCATCACAACATTGATAACGCGTTCGGTCCCGACGCCAACGGTAATGGCGGTCCACACTTGCGTAGTAAAACCGGGAGCCGAGATGTTGAGCTCGTATACGCTTGGCGGCAAGTCAGGAAGGTTATAGATCCCGTCGGAGTCCGTTGTGAATTCTCTTACTTGTGTTTTGGCTTGATCGGTTGAGGAGACGCGGACGCCGGGCATCTTTCCCCCGTCCTCGCGCGTTACTGTGCCACCGATCGATCCTCCGGTCGCTTGCGCGCCGGCCATGCCGGGAGATGGAAGACCAAAGACAAGACACAGACAAAGCAGGGCAGTGGTAATTGCCGTCTCGGCTAAACGTCTAGCGCACACGATTTTGGGCCCGGACCCGAGCACTCAACGCATCGTTCGAACGATGGTTCACGTGAAGCATTCTGAGCGGGAGCTTCCGCGCACTATATGGATTCCTACTTCTCGGTTCGCAGCGCCCCACCGTTCTGTGCGGTGAAATCGTCTCGCACCACCATGCCGCCCTTCATGACAAATTTCACCCGCTGCATCTCGGAAATATCCTGCAGCGGATCTCCGGAGACGGCGATCATGTCGGCGTACTTGCCCTTTTCAATTGTGCCGACGGTGTCTTCTTTGTGAATGATCTGGGCGTTGACTGTCGTTGCCATGCGTAGCGTGTATAGAGGAGTGGCACCCCATTTGACGAAAATAGGGAACATCTCCCCTTGCACGCCGTGCGAGCAGTTGCAGGCGGTGTTATAGACCCTGCCAGGCGGCGGAGCGGCGCCGCTGCCCCATCCTAACGTTACGCCAGCGGCGAGCATTTTCTTCCAAGTCTGCTCAACAAGCCGCCAGCGGCTGTACGGTGCAAATTGCTTCAGGTCGCCGGGTTCATCCTGCCGGTGGTCCAGTATGGTGGTGGTGATCGGCAGATGCTTATCGACCAGCATCTTGATGTCTTCATCGGTTGCCGCGGTGCCATGCTGGATGTCGTCGACTCCGGCTTCGATCGTGACTCTCAAGCCTTCGCCACCATAGGTGTGTGTAGCTATAAACATGCCTTGCCGGTGAGCTTCGTCCACAATCGCTTTCATCTCGTCCAGCGTCAGCGTGGGTGTGTTCACCATGTCGCCGTTCGGCTTGAAGTAAAAACGTCCGGTCGTCGTGACTTTCACGTGATCCGCGCCGTAATGCGCGAGCTCGCGCACGGCTGCGCGCATCGCATTAGGCCCATCGGCGACGATGTCCGGCACCAGTGGTTTGAACTCGAGCGGATAATAATCATTGCTCCCCATCGTAGGATCCAAAAGAGGCCCTGCTGGAAGTAGGCGCGGGCCGGTGACCAAACCCGTCTCGATCGCGCGCTTCAATTCCACGTCGGCGAAACCGCCGCCATGCGAGCCCTGGACGACCAACGTTGTATACCCAGCGTTCAGGCTGGCGGTAGCCCAGTGATAGGCGACCATCATCTGGTGCTGCATATTTCCGACGGCGTCGGTGAGGTGCACGTGGCCGTCGATCAGTCCCGGCAGGACGGTGGCGCGGCTGAGGTCGATTACCCTGGCGCCGGCAGGAACGGTCACGTTGGCGGCCGGACCGACCTGCGTAATTTTGTCGCCCTGGATCAGAACGACTTGGTTGTTCAGCATCTGCCCCGACTTCGGATCGAACAATTTGCCGGCGCGTACCGCGGTTGTGTCCGGAGCTTGCGCCTGCGACCAGACGAAAGGCGCAGTAAGAAGAATGCCCAATGCTGCGAGCGTAATTCTAAAGCTTGATCTCCGATTCATAGCAGACCTCCCTAAGTTATGCCCTTGTCACCTGAATAAAACCTGAGAACAGCCTAAGATAGTGTGAGGAGTTTACATCAAAACGAATTACAGCGCCGGACACCTATGCTCATTCATCGCTTTCCGGGCCGATTTCATTCAGTTTTCAGGTTCTAATGCTGGAATCGTGACTGCCTCCCTATGCGCATACTGATTATGGAAGATGAATTGAAAATGGCCGAACTGCTGAAGGAGGGGCTCGAAGAAGAACATCACTCCGCGTGTCTTGCGTTTGACGGTCGAGCCGCCCTTGAATTAGCGGCCTACTCGGAGTTTGACGTAATCGTCTTGGACCTGATGGTGCCCCTGCTAGATGGGTTTGAAGTTACGCGCCGCCTCAGAAAAGGCCAAAACCAAACGCCGATTCTTGTTCTCACAGCGCGAGACGCAATTGCCGATATTGCGAAAGCTTTGGATTTGGGTGCCGATGATTATCTGACAAAGCCCTTCTCGTTTATCGAACTCACGGCTCGATTAAGGGCATTGGCTCGGCGGGGGCCGAGTCCCCGTCCACCGCTGCTGAAAGTTGCCGATCTGGTACTCGATCCGGCCAGCCGTCGAGTTTGGCGGGGAAACTGTGAGATTTACCTGAGCCCAAGAGAGTATCAGCTCCTGGAGTTCATGATGCGCCGTGCTGGCCGGGTGGTCTCTCGCAACGCAATTGTAGACGCGGTCTGGAACGCGCAGGATGTGGAGGAAAACACACTGGATGTTTTTGTTTCCATGCTGCGCGCTAAAGTGGAAAAGGGCTTCAAAACAAAACTCATTCAGACTGTCAGGGGCGTGGGCTACTCACTTCGCGAGGAGCATGAGTGATGAAGTCCTTTCCAATTGGGGCTCGCCTCACAGCTTGGTATTTCGGAATCCTTGCAGTGGTTCTGTCGCTCTTCAGCCTGACTGCGTACTTCGCGATGCGTAATAGTATCTATCGAACGGTTGATGAAGAACTTCGCGTGCGCATGGAGGGAGTTCGCCGGTTGATCGAGCGGACTGCGCGTTATGAACCAGGGGACCTGCGTCGCGAGCTTCGGGAACACTCGGAATTGGCAGGAAACACCCTGCTACAGGTTGCGGATCAAAAGGGCGATTGGCTCTATCGGTCTGCATCAACGGAACGCTATGAGATTCCCAAACCCGGAGAAGCCTCAGGCGTGCCTTCGACTGTCGTGCTCAATAACGTGCCCTTGCGCGTATTAAGTACAGAGATTCAAGTTGGCGACCAATCCTACCTTGCGCAGGCTGCTGCTCCCTTGGACGACTTTTACCGCGCTTTGCATCGTTTTGCGACCTTGCTTGTCGTATCTATTCCCATTCTCCTGCTGGGCGCGGCGGCCGGGGGCTATTGGATCAGCCGCCGTGCCTTGGCTCCGGTCGATCAAATTACCCAGACCGCCAGAAGTATCAGCGTTCAAAATCTTTCGAGCCGGTTGACCGTGCCTCAAACAGGGGACGAGTTGCAGCGGCTTTCTGAGACGCTGAACAACATGTTGGAGCGCCTTGAGGCTGCTTTCAAGAAGATCATCCAGTTCACTGCCGACGCGTCTCACGAGCTTCGCACGCCAGTGGCGGTAATGCGAACCAGAACGGAGCTTTCCCTGCGTAAACCTCGTTCAGCGGAAGAGTATCGCGAGGCCCTTACTCAGGTTCATTCCGAGCTGGAAAAGACTTCCGAACTGGTCGAAAGACTTATGCTTTTGGCGAGAGCTGATTACGGAGTGGAGGCACTCCAACTCGCGACTGAGGATTTAAGAGAAATTGTCCGAGAGGTATGTGGTCAAGGAAAGACGTTGTCAGAAGCAAAGGACGTTCACTTTCGGGAGCAAATACCGGAGCAGCCTGTTTGGGTTAAGGCAGATGCACATGCGTTGCAGCGTCTGTTTTTGATCCTGATCGACAACGCGATTAAATACACGCCCAAGGGTGGTCGGGTGGATGTTGTTGTGCGTCGAGAGAACGGGTTTGCTATAGGAGAAATCCGAGACACGGGCATCGGCATTGCGCCGGAGCATTTACCGAATGTGTTCGAGCGATTTTACCGTGCCGATAAAGCCCGATCTCGCGAGTCGGGCGGAGTCGGCTTGGGTCTGTCGATTGGGCGCTGGATCGCGGCGGCTCATTCCGGGACGATTGAGGTGCAGAGTTCTCTCGGCGCAGGTTCGATCTTTCAACTACGACTCCCTCTGACCGATGGCCACTCGCCGAACTAACGGCGCAAATGAATACACGGCGCATTTTCAGAGAATTTTCAGGTATCTTACCTAGCATCGTTTTCCCAGCGGGCAATTGCGATACAGGAGGTTCATTACTATGGGCGGCAAGCGCGTCATCGGTGTTTTCGGCTTGGCTGTTGCGATTTCCCTCATGGGTCTTTGCTGGGCGACTCTAGCTTCGCCCGGGCCATCGGGCTATCACATCCTGAAAACGATTCACCTGCCCGGCACTGAGGGCTGGGACTATCTCACGATGGATAGCGCTGCGCGAATCCTGTACATCAGCCGCGAAAATCATATCGACGCGGTGAATGTCGATACGGGCGCTATCGTGGGCAAGGTGACCGGCTTGGACGGAACAAACGGCTTACTGCCGGTGCCCGAGCTTGGCCGCGGTTTTGCCACCAATGAAGACAAGAGCGAGGGTGTGATCGTTGATCTAAAGAGCTTGCAAAAAATTGGAACAGTAAAGACGGGCAAAGCTCCGGATTCCTTTGTATACGAACCTGTCACGAAGCGCGTTTTCATCATGAATAGTGCCGGCGCGAGTGCGACCGCCATTAACGCCGCCGAGGGCACCGTTGCCGGAACCGTACCACTTGGTGGGCAGCCAGAGTTCGTGGTGGCCGACGGCAAGGGCAGCGTGTTCATCAACATTACCGACAAGAACGAGGTCGTTGAAGTCGATGGCAAGGCGCTGAAGGTGCTTCATCGCTGGCCGCTTGCGCCGGGTGAGGGACCCTCCGGTATATCGATGGACCGAAAGAATCGGCGGCTCTTCTCAGCATGCGACAATCAGAAAATGATCGTAATGAACGCGGACACAGGCAAAGTTGTGGCAGCGTTGCGCACGGGTGCAGGGACAGACGCGAGCGTCTTCGATCCGGATACGATGAACGCTTTTGCACCGGCCGGAGGTGCGGGAACCCTAACCATCATTCACGAGGATTCGCCCGACAAGTTCAGCGTGCTGGAGGAAATCGACACTCAATCGGGCGCCCGCACGGCCACAGTGGACACGAAAACGCACAATGTCATTACCGTTACCGCGAGGCATGGCCATGGGTCAACGCACAACGACGTGCTGGCGGATACATTCGTAGTACTGGTCATCGGCAAGTAACTTCTGCGGTCGCCCATCGGAGGAATCTGAGTGAGGAATTTTATCTTTGCACTCCTTCTCTGGTTTGTTGTTGGTTATTTCTCTGTGGCCATCGCGCAGCAATCCGCGGCCTTGACGGCCAAAGATCCCATAAAACTGACGAAAGTCGAAGGACGCATGGATCACATGAGCGTCGACGTCAAAGGCCAGCGGCTTTTTGCCACTGCATTCGATAACCACACGCTTGAAGTCATCGATCTGAAGACAGGCCGGCAAATTCACACCATTCCCGATCTGGACGAACCTCAGGGCGCGTATTTTGATCCGGGGACCAATCGCCTCTTCGTCGCCTGCGGCGGCGACGGCACGGTGAAGATTTTTGACGGCACCACGTTTCAGCTCGTGCAAAAAATCACTCTGGATCTGGACGCCGATAATGTCCGCTACGACGCCCGTGGCAAGCACATCGTAGTCGGCTTTGGGGGAGAAAAGTTCCTTGCGGGCAAAGTAACGCGACCCGGAGGGGGCGGCGCGTTAGAGGTTCTGGACCTGATGGGTAAGAAGGTCGCCGAGATTCCTACCGATGCGCATCCCGAATCCTTTCAGCTGGAAAAGACCGGAACGCGAGTCTTCATCAACGTTCCGGACAAACAGGAGGTAGAAGTTGCCGATCTGGTGAAGGGCACGGTCCTGGCACACTGGAAGGTCACATCCTGCACCACGAATTTCCCCATGTCGCTCGACGAAGCTCATCACAGGCTGTTCGTCGGTTGCCGCATTCCGGCGCAATTGACCGTGTTTGATACAGAAACCGGCAAAATCGTGGCGTCGCCCCCGATGGTTGAACATACTGATGACCTCTTTTACGATGCCAACAAAGGTCGCGTGTATGTCCTTGGCGAAGGCTTCATCGATGTCTGGCAGCAGAAAGACCCCGATCATTATGAACGGATTCAGCGCGCTCCTACTCCCGCCGACGCGCGCACTGGCCTGTTCGTACCCGATTTGGGACTGCTGTTCGAAACTATTCGGCACCACGGCGCTCAGGGCGCCCAGATCGACGTGTACGAGACAAAATAAGGCGCGGATGATGGAACAGCGTTAGCGGGACCAATCCGGCGATATCACGCCGCTTATCGCCCGTAGACGAGAATTCTGAAGTTTCCGGGCTTGGCCGTCGCCAAGGGGTGCGGCTGTCTTTCCGTCGGAGTGGCCGGCGGATTGAAATCGGACGTGCTCAGAAAAACGCGATGCGTTTTCGGATCCACTTGGCTCGTTTTCGCGCCGTACTCCGTCTTCAACGACTCCACTTCGCTGAGCTTATCGGGTGAATCCTCGTGGTAGATATGCAGCATGCCTTCCCGCGTCGAGACGAAGAGCAGGCTCGTTCCCGGATCAAACGTGTTTGCGTCCACTCCGGCGGAGATCGGATATGACTGAAGCACTTTTCCGTTGTCCGCGTCCATCATGATCAGGAACTGAGGACCCCGCCCTCCTGAGAATAGCCGGCGGGTCTTCGGGTCCATGGTCAAAGACGTCGGCTGTCCTTCTGGAGTTGTGGGCCAGCGCGCTTTGATTGTATTCGTACGAGCGTCGATGGCAACGATGTCGTTCTTTTCCGGATTATTGTCGTAGATCATGCCCTTTCCATCGACGGCCGGATACTCCACCTTCCCGACGAGGTCGATCGTGGCGATCACGGCTTGTTTTTCCGGATCGATCACGGTCGAGTTATGGCTATCGCCGTTGAAGGTGTAGACGTGTTTGGTAACGGGCTCATAGATGATGGCGTCAGTGTCAGCCTGCCCCGTGGATACTTTGCCTGTCACCTTCAACGTCTTCAAATCGAAAATGACGACCTGCTGAACCGTGGCGCTCGGCCGGCCGTCGCCATCCGAGATAAAGCCCTTGCCAAGGTCTTTGGCGATGGCAATGCCGTGACAACGCGACAATCCTCCGATCTTGCCTGCTACGGAATAATCGTCGGCGTTGAGGATAACGACTTCGGTCCCATGCGACACGTACACGCGTCGCGCGTCAGCATCGAGGGAAATGTAGTCGAAATACTCATCGCTGCCGGAAGCCGCCGGCAGTGAAATTGTCTTTAGCAGGTGATAACCTGAGGCCGCAGGTTTCGGTCGAGCAGAAGCACTCACCAGTAAACAAGCCGCTACGACTGCAAACAACAGAGTCGTGCCAAAGTGTCCAACATTCGCTAGCTTCATCTAAACGCCCCTTTCATTCCTCGGAGATCACCGAGATTACCCGGCCCTTCAGGGTAGCTCCTCAAATACCATGAGATGGGACTCTTCGGTCGCCCAGTCGCCCACGCCGTATTGCGTGGTTGGCATCAGTTGGACAAGGTGCTTCGGCACAGCTGAGTAATATCGTTTCATTTCGGGAATCCAGACGCCTGACTTCGCGATTGCCCCAGTCGGAACTTTTCCGAGTTGCCGGAAATGGTCTGGATCGTCCTCATGAAAAACCACCAGCGCTCCGCTGCTGCCGGAAAAGTACACACGCGAAGTTGGGGCGTCGTAAAAGATTTCATCCGCGCCGCCCACTGCGTCTAGCGCCTGAACCACTTTTCCTGTGTCGGTGTTTATCACCACAAACTTCCCAGGATCGACCACGTGCCCGCCTCCGAGCCGGCTGCCCATGAACAAGCGATGGTGAGCCGCATCTAACCCGGCAGTGTGGGGCTGTGGTCCTCCTGTGATGGGCCACTCCGCAATGACGGCGCGCTTGTTGGTATCGATCACCTTGACCACACTCTCGCCACTTACAATATCTCCCATGCCCACGTACAACCGATTTGCCGCACGGTCGAGGAAGATACCCGCCGGATCATTGCCATCCATCTTGATGCTGCCTACGAGCTTCGCCGCTTTCGTGTCCACGATTTCAATCGTGGCATCTTTATTGCCTTGCCCGGTGACAATACCGACGTAATACAGTCCTTTTGCAGGATCGTAGGCGGCATTGTCCGGATCCCTGTGTGCCGCGCCTTTTCCGCCCGTGAGTTCGACGGTCTTCGTTACCTCGAATGTAGTCCCGCTGATCGCTACCGCGGTGTTATCCCCCAGGTCTAGCCAAAGCTCATTCGTCGTAGGATCAAAGAATGGTCTGCGAGGATTTCCGCCTAGAGGCGTTTCATGGATCACCTTTCCTGCTTTCATATCCACGACCACGAGCGTCTTGTTGTTCTCGCCGGAAATAAACAGGTGCTGGTTTTTAAGATCGTAGGTGAGGTGGTCGATATAGCCTTCGGTAGGAATGGGGATCGTTTCCACCCGCCTCAGCAGGCCAGACCAGTGCTCCATCGGTGCCTGTTTATTGACGTACGGCTTCGACTGTTGTTGCGCCCTCGCGCTCAAGACAAAAATCGTGCACAAACTCAAGACGATCGCCAGCCTCTTCATCTCATATCTCCTCGAAAAAGGGACTGAATGCCCAAGTGAAACTTCAACTTTGATGCTATCGGGACTTCTTCGTGATGGATTTAGGCCCAAGCGCTGGTCCAGTGCGAATTGCCCTAGCTCCGACCAATTGCAGAATTGTGCGAACTATATAACCTTTCGTTGGCGTTTGGAAGGTGCTTTGTCGACGATCCGGGGCTGTGGCGCGTAAATTCTAACGAAGCTTACGCATAAGGATTTACACCACTGAGTGCCAACAGCGGCACGGATCCCAACCTTATGGCCCTTTTGGCTATGCTAGGAGGTCAATTCGGAGAGATTACTTTAGAAACGGAAGATGGGCTACGGATCCATCCGCCAGGCCAACTGCGCCTCATAGCAATTCTCGAGGATGGTGTAATAGCGTTCGACCGCGTCTTTGCTGACGAACGGACTCGGCTCTTTCGCCAGCTTCGCCGCGATTTCCGGCGTCACGCCCGGCGCCCCGTTCATCATCTGCCAGGTGTGCAGCCTCTCGTTCATATTGATGTGCCCCAGCGTGGTGGAAAGAATGGTGTCGACGCCGTCCTTCTCGTTGATTTCCTTAAAGCGTTTTGTCGAGGCGATGTACGTTTTCATCATAGTCTGCCCGTCTGGGTAATACTGAACCCCCGCACGGCCAAGATTAATATCCACGCCGCCCCAGATGCTCGCGACGTGTCGCTCATTATCGGGGTGCTTGCTCTGCTTGTTCGTAAGCCCGGCGATGAGCAGCGAAATGGTGCCCGGCGTATGGCCGGGCGTTATATACATCGTGACGGTCACATCGCCCAACTTCAGTTCCTGGCCGTCAGTCGCGATCATGTCTTTGCGCGGCTTCACGTTTTCAGGAGAATTATCCTTCGCCACCACGTCCCAATCCGCTGCTGACATAATGACGTGGGCCTTCGGATACGTCTCTTGCAGGCTCTTCGCTCCCCAGTAGCGATCGTCATGGCCATGCGTGACGATGATGTACTTCAGATTCTGCTGCGGATCGAGACCGAAATCCTTTAACTCAACCACCAGATCCTTGGCGTCCCAGTCGAAGTTGGTGTCGATGATCGCAATGCCATCGGGAGAATTTATGGCGTACACGCCGGTGCCCTTGGTGCCGATGAAGTACAGTTGGTCGAAAAGTCGTACCGGCGGCTGGTACCACTCTTCGCGCGACGTCGGAATGCGGCGATTTTCCTGGCGCACAACGTCCGGCAATTGCTTGGGCGGAGCGCACCATTGCTTGAAAAACGCCTCGAACACTTGAAACGGCTGATCTGGATTGGGGATCGCCGGCGCGACAGCAGCCTGAGCCGCGGCGACATGTGTCTGGGCAGCAGCGTCGTCAGCTTTCGCAACGGGGGAGAAGCAAGTAGCCAAAACGCAACCAAGAAAAAATGTGCGGAGCAGATTACAGGTCACGGCCGCCTCCTTTGCTTTCGGGCTCCCGATGATGAATTCACTTCGACTCACTTTGCGGCGCTGGTTCTTTCGGTGCTTAAATTCTTCAGGATTGGTTTCAGCGTTTCTGCGATCCCTGCGGCCATTTTCAGAGAACCTCCGACATTCGGATGCACCTGATCGATCACCAGCAGGTAAATGGGGTCGTTGATAAGTTTCAGCCCGTCAAGGAAATAGAGGTTGTCGTCTTTTTGCTGTCGTTGCTCAACGACCTGTTGAATCGCGTCTCGATAAGCCTGGGGAAGGTCTCCGTTTTTGTTTGCCTGGTGAATAATGTCCTGGCGCGTTAGGATCGGGGTGATGCACAGAATCGGCTTGGTTGGATATTTCGCGCGCACCACGCTGAGAAATGCGTCGTACTTGTCGCGATAGTGCGCCAGGGTCTCACGTTTTCCCGCTGAATCGTTGCCGCCGAAAGAGTTCGTGCCGAGCATGAGAACTAAGACATCCCAATCCTTGCGGCTGGCAATGTAATCGGCCACCGCAACATCGGTCCAGGCACTTCCGCCGAAGCCCAGATTTAACGCGTCGCAATTTGCCATTTCGCACGTCTGCCAGACGTAGGTCTCGCGCGGGCTTGTGACACCGTGGCCGTGTGTAATCGAGTCGCCGTGAAACAATATGACCGGCACATTTCGGGGCGTTGGCGCCAGCAGTTGCGCTTCCTTATCTATACCAATCCCACCAACGATTACTTCGGCGTTCCGATAATAGTGCGGAAGGAGAATCGAGAACTCAGACTCTTTCCTGGGCTCGGTCGAATTTTCAAATACAGCCAGGTCCTGCTCGTAATACGCAATCTTCGCCGGAACGTTGGCGAGGAACTTTCCGTCGCGATACACGTCGAAATAAGGCGGGCGAGCGCGTTCCCACACGGATTCCGGACTGGCGTTGGCAGTCTCGGGGGCGTCGATAAAAGTAAATCGCAAGACAATCCTGGTTGAGTCCGTTCGAAGCCGCAAGGCGACTCCCGCGGCGGAGAGAGCGCGCGCGGCGGATCGATCCGGAATTTTGTCTCGCCATTCCTTGGGCATGCGAACAGCCTGCAGGCCGCCCGTTTTCGTTTCCCAATCGGCCACATTCAGCCATCGAAGGCGATTATCGTCGGGGGCCAGCCACTTCAGATTCTCAGCCGCACTGCGGCTATCTTGTGCGGTCCGCGGTCCTTGCGCTAGCGTCGCGCCGGCGAAGGTCAAGATAATGAGGCCTAAATAGCTGACCCTCATGCGCGAAATTGATGACATCAGTGTCCTTCCTTTTCCGGCCTACCTATAAAGTGGCCCAATCAGCGGCCCCATGCCGCCCCGCCGGACCATTTCACGGATTTTTCCGTTGCGATGCTGCATTGGACGGCTAGTATACCGGGCAAGGTTACGACTTCTTCGACCCGAGTGGGCAATATTCGAAACGAATTCCCGGTGGGTGCGTTTTGCAATTCAATCCCATCGAATTCACCGTGGGCTGCGAGCCAACTCCCGTCTATAACGTCGGCTCCTAAGAAAGTGGCCGCTAAGTTATTGATTTTTCAAGCGGCCCGATCTGCGCAACTTTCTTGTATGGTCAGCCGCAGAGTTGCAAGCGGAAAACGAAGATGACAGTTGGTCGGTGCTAATGTATTCGGCCTTTGGCGGAGTCAAAGACTCCGGGCCATGATGGACATCCGCTCGCTTTCGCCCCTATAAACTGGACGGTCTCGAAAGACCATTTCCGATATCAGGTTCCGAAAGCGTTGCATCGACCTTTTGCCATCTTTGTTGACGCCAGCAAACTCAGGATACTCCTTAAACCGAGATTTTGGCCCACGCGTCTTGGCACTACACGAGCCGAGAGGCCTCGGCGGCGGACCATCCCGTTAACTGGCTTTCGGCGTAGCGCCCGCTCGGTTCAACGCCGGAGGAGTATGGTTTGTCCGGCCGCCAGTCCGTTTTTCGGGATGCAAAACCTCAAAGCTCTTGATCAGAAACGACCTTCACGGTGTCCCGCCGATCGCCCTGAATGCCTGGTAGGTCGTATACCCTCCAGACAGATTCCGCGATCGATATCCGTGCTGCGCGAGGAACCGGGTTGCGAAGTACG
This sequence comes from uncultured Acidobacteriota bacterium, assembly GCA_963803735.1. GTDB lineage: Bacteria > Acidobacteriota > Terriglobia > Acidiferrales > UBA7541 > Palsa-189. The sequence goes on from CAWDNV010000001.1 coordinate 612,186, forward strand.
CCCGCTGTCCCACTCCGCAGTACGTCCAGATGTCCCGATTCGTTGGCAGCTCGGCGTAGCGGTGACGCATCTGCGAGAGCGGCAGATTGATCGCGTTCGGGATGTGTCCCCCGGCGAATTCGTCGGGCTCGCGCACGTCGAGCAGCAATGCGTCCGTGCGACGGAGTTCCAGCCAGTCGGCAACTGGCATGTTCCCATTCAGAACGTTCTCGGCCAGCATGCCGGCAAGGTTGACTGGATCTTTCGCCGCACCGAACTGCGGGGCGTAGCACAGTTCGGCCTCGGCCAGATCGTGCACAGTACCTCGAAATTGAATCGCGGTTGCGATGACATCGATGCGCTTCTCCACACCTTCCAGTCCTATCGCCTGCGCACCGAGGATGCGGCCGTCAGGTACCGAGAATAGGAGTTTGAGATGAATCGGGTGGGCCCCTGGGTAGTAGCCGGCGTGGTGGCCCGGGTGTAGGTACACCTTCTCGAAGCTCGTCACGCCCGCACGCCGTAATCCTTTCTCGCTCGCGCCGGTGGACGCAACGGTCAGTCCAAGCACACCAACAACCGCCGTGGCCTGTATCCCGCGAAAGTTCGTCGCACGTCCGGCAATGGACTCGGCCGCTACTCGACCTTGGCGATTCGCTGGGCCTGCGAGCGGCAGCACGGTTTCCTGACCCGTTATCACGTCCGGCACCTCGACAACGTCCCCGACTGCCCAGATCTCCGGATCGGACGTGCGCATCTGCGCATCGACAACGATGCCACCGCGCGAACCGATCTGGAGGCCGGCTGCCTTGGCCAGTTCGGTCTCGGGTCGCACGCCTATTGCGAGGATGACGAGATCCGCTAGGAAGCTGGCACCGCTCTCCGCGACCACGATCAAACGGCCGTCAGGCCCCTCGTCGATGTGCGCCAGCCCATCACCCAGATGGAGCTGCACCCCCTTCGCGATCAGGTGCTCCATGAGTGGGACCGCTACCTCAGGGTCGAGCGGGGGCATGACCTGAGGCAGCTTTTCCAGCACAGCCACCGAGAGTCCACGATGGATCAGGTTCTCAACCATTTCCAACCCGATAAATCCGCCGCCGACAATAACCGCGGTGTTGGCTCGGCGATCGGCTATCCAAGAACGGATCCGGCGGGAGTCCGGAATGCTGCGGACCGCGAAAACACCGGGCAGATCCACGCCGGGCAGCGGCGGCCGGATCGGCGCTGCACCTGGCGACAGCACCAACGCGTCGTAACGCTCAATGCGTACGTGGCCGCTGTGGAGATCGCGCACGCTGATCGTACGTACGGCGCGATCGATGCCGATGACATCTGTGTTCGTATGCACCTCGACGTTGAACCGCTCACGAAACATGTCGGGCGATGCTACAAGCAGCCTTCGCTCGTCAGCAATGACGTTTCCGACGTAGTACGGCAGTCCGCAGTTTGCGAAGGCCACGTAGGGCCCGCGATCGAAGATGGCGATCTCCACGGACTCGTCAAGGCGTCGAAGTCGCGCGGCACAAGATGCGCCCCCGGCCACACCGCCGACAATCAGAATACGGCGAGTATGGCCGGGATTGGGAGAATGTGTTGGTTCGAAGGCGGCGTAATCGCTCATCGGAACTCCAACGAAATCGGATCGCTAAGAGTGGAAACTAATATAGTCCGCCGCAAATCCGGCATCATGCTGCTGACTTGTTGTCCGAGTTCGTTAATCTGCTTTTGGTGCCAGCACCGTTAGCATGCATGTAAATTGCTCTCCTGTCGGCTTACCTGACCAAAGGAACGCGCACGATCAAGACCGAACAGTGAGCGTGTCGCGCAACGTATTCGGCAACGCTTCCGATAAGGAGTCGACCTAGACTCTTTCGCCCATGCGATCCGACTACAAGCAGGTCTGCCTTCCATTGAGCAGCATGATCAACAATAGCGAACCTGGGATCACCCTCCTCGATGGCTGTGGTCACCGTGAAGCCCGCTTTCGCAACGAGTGACTTGATGTGTTCCACAAGTTCCTTCCCTCGCTTCAATCCTTCCTCTCGCGCTGCCTCGATCTGCCGGACCTCACCCAGTTCGTAGTCAACAGCCAACCAGATGGGCTCAACCACATGAAACACACGAACCTCTGCGCGGTCAGGTCGCATTTGTTGGACAACCGTCCGGGTGGCGGCCTCCGAGCATTGTGAATCATCAATTGCGATTAGGATTTTCAAGCCGCCTCTCCCTATGTGGCTGGCGCTCTCTCGAGAGCGGAAAGTCCCACGCCAACCGCGATTACGACGAGGCAGCCGATCACGTTGTACCAGAGAAACGAGATTTTCGTGAAAGCGGCGGCGGCAAAGATGGCCAGCTCGCCAGAGATAACGCCGAAAAACGCGCCGTTGCCGGTAACCCTTTTCAAAGCGGCTAACACAAATACTCCTAGGAGCCCACCATAAAATAGCGATCCGAGGATGTTCACTGCTTCGATCAGCGAGCCGAGGTTTCTTCCGAGCCCGGCGGATGTAACCGCGTATATGCCCCAGAATACCGTGGCGATTTTCGCCGCCACGAGGTAGTGGCGATCGGAAGCATCTTTGCGAAAGTGGCGCTTGTAGATATCGATGACGGTTACCGTTGCCAGCGAGTTGATTTCCGAGGACACACTCGACATCGCAGCGCCGACGATCGTCGCGATGATCAGTCCGACGAGGCCCGCAGGCAAGTAGCGGGTGACAAACGTCAGGAAAATATAGTTCGTATCGTTGAACTCGCCGCCGTTGGTCTTTTTCGCCAAGCCGATGGCTTCCGCTCTGGCGGCGCTGAACTCTTTCTCGGCGCGCTGGTATTGCTCGGCGACGGCGAGAGGAGGGTCTATGCTTCCGGGATTGGTTTCTGCCAATTGCATCGCGGCCGCTTTGCGCTGCTCGAACGCGGCATCGTAACGCTCGGCAAACTGCCGGTAGCCGGGGCTCGCTTCCATCTGAGGGAGCGCGGTCTGGTCGAAAACCACAGGCGGCTTTTCGAAATTGTAGAAGGAGAAAACGATCGCGCCGATAAACAGGATAAACATTTGCAGCGGTATCTTCGCAGCTCCATTAAAGAGCAAGCTCATGCGGCTGTCCTTGAGGGACTTGCCGGTGAGATAGCGCTGGACCTGGCTTTGGTCGCATCCAAAATAGGCGAGCGCCAGGAACATCCCGCCCAGTAGTCCACTCCAGATGTTGTAACGGTCGCTCCAACTAAATTGAGGAATCAGCATGTGCAGTTTTCCCGCGGCTGCCGCGACTTTCAGCGCTCCGAGAGGACTGACTCCGTGGGGAAGCAGCCAGAGTGCGGTGACGAACGCCGCGAACAAGCCGAAGGTCATCACGATCATTTGCGGGAACTCGGTCCATGCGACGGCCACAACTCCCCCCGTGGTTGTGTAGAGCACCGCCATGGCGCCCACGATCAGGATCGTTATTCGATCCGGCCAGCCCAGAATGATGCTCAGCACGATTGACAGTGCGTAGAGGGAAATGCCGATCGCCAGTCCGCGCTCGATCAAAAAAATGATGCTCGCGAGGGCGCGGGTCTTGGCATCGAACCGGCGCTCGAGGTACTCGTACGCAGTGTAGACCTTGGCTCGATGGAACAGCGGCACGAGGGTCACCGACAAGATGATCATTGCAATCGGCAGCCCGAAGTAGAACTGCACGAAACGCATGCCATCGACATACGACTGACCCGTCGTGGAGATGAACGTAATGGCGCTGGCTTGTGTCGCCATAATCGAAAAGGCGATCGCATACCACGGCATTGAATTGCCAGCCAGCATGTACTTTTTGACGGTGTCCGACCCGTGTCCGCGCCACGTTCCGTAACCAACCACTAGGGTTAGGCAACCAATAAGTACGAACCAATCCAGCGGACGCATCGTCAGGCCAGACTCCTTCTAGTGCGACGCTTCTTTTCTCGATTGTAGACTGCCCCTGCCGTGGACCATCCCATTATGTGCTTTTCACCGATTTGCACTTGCCGATAACACCCGCGTTCTCGGATTGTGGGAGCTATCGATGCGGAGATTCAGCGCCCAGGCATTAAGTTCCGGCCGCTGTAGCGACAGTTTCATACTTGGAAGCATGGATTCTCTTATTGCGCCAAAAACCTGTGCACACCTCCGGCACCATCTTGTGATTAGGGGACGGCATAGCGCTTTATGTCGCCACGACGCACATCAAGTCCCAGTCCGTGCCGCGTCAAATCTGGTATAGCCATCCTTCGCAAAGTGCGTGGAGTGTTACCAAGAACTAGGCAGTTATTCCTGTTGCCTCTATGATTCGACCTCCACCAGGTAATCGCGGCCTTCCCAAGAGTTGTTGGTCATCCAAAAGAAAGTGAATTGAATCGGCGCTCGCTGCTCTGCGGGAATCGGGACATCCACAAAGTCGATTCCAAGTGTCGTTCCAACAGACGGTGTATCTTTGACGGTGTGCCACTCATCACTTGTCCAGTGGAGGCGAAACGGAGCGTCAATCTGGATGCGAAGCGTATAGCCCTTTCTAATGCGACGTACTTGCCGATTCTGCTTCCATATCTCGAATAGATGACGAGCGTTTCGTCCCGAGAGATAGCGCCCCGCGACCTCTGGAATTAGATCGAAGACTTGTCCGTCAGCCACGGACCTCAACAGCTTGATGTACTCGGCATGTGCCCACATAAGCGGCATCGCTGAACCCGTGGGCCTTCCTGTGAGCATATAACGCTCGGGCCGGTCCAGGTCGTCCCACACCTGCTCGGGCAAGAGACCTGTGGCTGAAGAAAAGCCTTCCATCGCCTGAATGAATAACTTTGTATCGTGGCCAGCAGCTAATTCGTAGTGCCCACGCTCACCCGCCAAGAGTGGCCAACCCCGTCCCTTTCCCCAACCAACAAATGGTCCGCCGTCTTCTTTCTGTCCATACCCATCATTATTGTAGCGGTGCCAACAGGGTCCGAAAGGAGTCTCGACCTTGAGCACGGCGTCAACGACCCGCAGCGAATCTACGATCAGTGAATCATCGGGTTTTCGGATTCCATAACGCACCAGTTCGAGAAACCCTGCGTCAACGATGTCCTTGGCCAGGAACTTGTTTTGAACATCCGGCGGACGGTTCGCAATGTTGAGGACACCGCGGTTGGGATCTTCCTCAGGTCGGGGATTGTCAACGCTCTCCGGAAGAATCCGTATGTAATGCCGGCTGATCCCTGGCACAAGCGCACCCTGCGTTGTGGCCGTCCAGGATTCGACGTGCGAGTTCAGAAAATCGGCATACTCTTCCAGGAATGTCGCAGTGGCCTTGTCGCGCCTCTCACGGAACAGGCAGGCAGCACAGATCAAAGCAGCGATATTCGAGGCGAGCGTGGAGGGAGAATAACCACTCACTTCCTCCCAGCGCTCCTGCTGGGTAACCGGTCCATGGCGGACCAGATAAGCAGCAGCGTGCGCAATCATCGGGTAAGGGTCAAAATCCTGGAGAGCGTTCTGCCGCTTGATCTGCCAGGCGAGAAGAATTGGAAATGCGACTTCGTCGAGTTGGATTCCCCGCCAGTAGGCTCCCCCATCGACCCAAAAGTTCTGCGGAAAGCCCCCGTCCTCAAGTTGTGCGACCGCCAGGTAGATGAGCGCCCGCAAAGGCGTAACACTATCGCCAGCAGCGAGCATGGCCGAAGCGCAGTTGACCATATCGCGCGTCCAGACCAGATGATACCCGCCGTCATCCAACTCACCCTTTGTTTCTCCCCAGGGAATCGACAGTGATGCGATAAATGCGCCCGGATAGGACTTGTCTTCGTGAGCTCGAAGCAAACTGAAGCTGCTCTGATATAGATTCCCTTTGTCGCCAGAAACTTTTTCCAGCGGAAGGACTCTTGCGCTAGCGCGCTCCCATTGTTCCGTATAGCGTTTGTGATGCTCTTTGAAAGGAACGCCGAGCGCCTGAAACAGCGTGGTGATGGCGCGGTGCTGTGTGTTACCGAATGCCAGACCCAGGGTGAACTCGCGTCGAACACCCAGACCCAGTTCTCCCGTCAGCGCAATGTTACCGTCAGGGGCACGATCGAACTCCCAGTCCATTTGGAAGTTACCCGCAAGGTCGGTCCAGCCGTCACTTCGGCCAACGTAGCCACACGATGTACGAGAAAAGTTGGCTGTGCCGCCGAGCGCCAGCCATATCCCTTTTTTCTGCGCCATGAGGATTTTCCGGCCCGCAACCTCGATCACGTAACCGTTGTTGCTCGATCCGCCTACTTGAAGATGTGGCGCACACAGTGCATAGAGGCGCACTTTGGAGATAAACGTTTCATCACCAGTCAGATGGGTCTGCTGAAGAATGCAGCCCAGATGCGGATCTGTGATTATTTCTTTCGTGATCGTGTAGCGGCCGCCGGGATCGACGTTCGTAATGCGGTAACCCAAGGCGTGAGGGGAAAGACGCTCACATTTTGATTTCAGATGACGCTTTTCTTCATGAAAGAAAGTCTTCCCATCCGTGACGAGATATTGAAGGTCTCGGATCTGCGGGTGATCCACCGTCGGGTAATAAACTTCCGTGATGATACCGTTCCACAAGGTGAACCAGATTCGGCTAGAAGCCGCGTAAGCGGTTCCCACCCCGTCTTTATTTCCATGGGTCCATCTCGGCTCGATCCCAGGCCATCCGAAAGCTGTACTCCTGGGTTTTGCTTTCATATCAACGCGCTCTCACGCGCAGGGAGTTTTCACGATCCCGCTCGAATGTGGCGCGCCACTGTTCCGGAAGATCCAAATACGGCTCTTGCTTTGCGATTTGCATAAACGATTCTCAAGCCAACGCAAACCGATTCTATCCCAAGAGGCACATCGTGAGACGATATATATGAACTTGAATTGGACATCCGCATTTGATAGATTCACTCCGCAAACAGAACCTATTCGGTATTCAACTCGTGGAAGACCAGCCAAGCCGCGTGGTTCTAAAAATCTCTCCAAAACAAGCCAAAATCCTTATATGTATGTCAGGTGCTCTACTTGCGGCGGTCGATTTGTTGGTGCCGGCCAATATTAATATCGCGATTTTCTATTTCCTTCTGATTGTGCTGACTCTGTGGACGCGATCAGAGAAATGGTTGTGGAGTTCCACCCTAATTTTTATGTTCCTGACATTCGCTCGAATAATTTGGGCTCCAGCATCAATAGCGAACTTGGTAACTTGGGTAGATTGGCTGAATCGCGGCATGACCGCCACAGCCCTCGCTTTCGCAGCAATCCCAGTACACCTTCGTTTGCATGGTCTTGCGTCTCTCGACCGCAGCATCGCTGAGCGGGAGCGAGTGGAGCGTGCATTGGAAGAAAGTTATGCCCAACTCGAAAGTCGTGTCCAAGAGCGTACCGCCGCCCTAGCAACGGCAAATGATGAGTTGCACAAGCGGATCGCGGAGAAGATTCAGGCTGAACATAAATTGATCGAATCAGAAAGTCACTTACGTGAGCTTTCAACTCAGTTGCTCCGCGCACAGGACGATGAGCGCCGCCATATCGCGCGGGAGCTTCATGACGGATTGGGGCAATGCCTGGCAGCCCTGAAGCTAAGTGTCAACCTCTTGCAATCTCTACTGCCCCAAGCGAACGAAACCGTTAATAAACGCTTTGAAGAATGCCTCAACCTCACTGATGAAGCAATCTCGCAGGTAAGAACCATCTCACATCTGATGTATCCGCCGTTGTTGGAAGAACTGGGCTTGGAATCTGCGATACCTTGGTATGTGAGTGGATTCGAGCAACGCAGCGGAATCAAAACTGACCTCAAAATGCCAAATGAGCTCGGCAGATTACCGCGAGAGGTGGAACTCACGATTTTCCGTATCCTCCAAGAGTCCCTGACAAACATTCATCGTCATTCGGGAAGCCGAACTGCAGGGGTTCGGCTCAGAATCTCGAACGGGTGCACGTTTTTAGAAGTCAAGGACAGCGGAAAAGGAATGCCGCAAGGAATCGTTGGCAAAGCTGGAACAGGCGGAATGACGGGAGTAGGTCTGCGCGGCATGCGAGAACGGGTACGGCAGTTTGCAGGTGAATTAGAAATCTCGTCCGGCCCGCAGGGTACGACCGTAACAGCAATGCTGCCGTGCTATGAGGCATTCCACGCAGCGTCCTAGTGTTTTCTTCTCGTAAGAAAATTCAAGGTTTCTTCGTGAGGGGCGCTTGCGACCGAAAAACTGCGCACATTTCCTTCGGAATCCGTCTCCGAAGGATCAGGCAAAGTCATATTGAGATACTGGCCGGCTTTGATGCCTTCTCGAACCGGAAGGCCATGGCGCCTTCCGCAACTTCCTTGCGATCTTTCAGTTTGCACATGAAACCCGTGACGCCGCTGCAATGCTCATAATTGGTCTCCTTTCGACGCGTGCCTCGGTCATTTCCTGTCTTCGTTTCCTTCGGGGAACTGCCAACCCTCGTGAATCAGATCCCCGCCTCCTGACTGAAATACTGGAAATCTTCCCGCCAGCCGCCTTGACCCTGGCCAATGTTTTTATAATCCGCGATGAACTCGATTGCGCGGATGTACTTCACCATCGTGAATCCAAGCTGCGTTTCAACGCGAAGCCGGAGCGGCGCTCCGTGGTTAATCGGCAGCGGCTGGCCGTTCATTTCGTAGGCGAGAATCGTCTGAGGATCTTCCACCAACTCTAAGCGAATCGTGCCGTAGAAGTACCCCGGTCCTTGGGCGTGTGGCTCCGATGTGGATTTATTGTCGAACGCATAGAAAACGATGTAGCGGGCGGCGGGAAGCGGATGGCAAAGTCCGACGATGTGATCCAGAGATACGCCGCCCCACTCCGCAACGCCTGACCAGCCCTGGATACAACAGTGCTTGGTAATTTGAGTTCGCTTCGGCATTGCGCGGAGGTCAGGCAGCGTTAGATGCAGCTGCCTTTCGACCAATCCCCCGATCTCCAGGCTATAGTTTGCAAAGTTCTCGCGCGCCATCGCCAGAAAACTTTCCTCTTTCGGCGGCCGGCCATTAACCCAGAAGTATGGCGAGATGTCCGCATGCGAGTAATGCTGCGCGGACACTTCGTGGCCGAAAAGCAGTGTGCGGACCGGATCGGTGATCGACTGAGTAGCTTTCTGGACAAAGCGCGGGCGGCGGCGCGAACATACGGTTGTCACGGTATGGACGACCACTATGCCGGTCAACCCGGATAGCCAGACCACAAGAGCAAGCGTCAACTGCGGATCGTGGGTCTGTCCGAGAACAATAAGCGCCAGCTCTCTCCGGAAACCATGCAGAGCCACGATCGTGACGTGTCCGACGAAGAATACGATGAAGGTGCAAAGAGCCAGGAAATGCAGACTCCGTGCGCTTTGCCGTCCGTGAAAGATTTTGATATACGAGGGAAAACGAGCGGCCACGGCCGGGGACATCGCTACTCCGGTCGCAATGCTGCACGGTGCGAGCAGGAATATCACTGCCGCATAGCTCAACTGCTGTAGTGCGTTATATCCTCCCGGCATTTCCACAACGTGCAAGCTCAGATAGCTAAGCATTGCATGCCATGCGTCAGGGACAATCTGCCAGGAAGTCGGAATCAGCCGCCGCCACTCCGGCGTGACGAAGAGCAACACGACGTATGTCAAGCCCGTCAGCAGCCACGCGAAGTCAGCTAGAAAGTGCCAGTGCCGTCCGAGACCTAGATTTTCGTGGCCTGGCAGGGCAATCGCCGACGGGAATGAGGTTTCCTCGTCACTCGCCGCCCAGAGTCGGTCCTTCGGCCGTTGCTTCTTCGTGAACTTGAGCCATTCGCTGCCCGGCGTGCAGTGATCGTTCCAGTAAAGTCTCGGATGTGCGCTCAAGATCTCGAGACCGCTCCGAATGAGAAGCGACAACAGAAGAAAGTTGAAGAAGTGTGCCGCCCGCAGCCACAATGGATAATCAAGAGGCATTATTGATCACATTCTCAAACCTTGGTTTGTCGGTCTCCCGCAATCTCTCTCGAAAAAGCGAACTGGGGAGTCCAAAGGCTTCATTCGACGACCCAGATAGTGAATCCTTTGCCTTTGCGGACAAGTTCCTCTGCAGGATCTCCATTAATGAGTTCACCGAGCCACGAGAGCGACTTTCTTCCAATGACGACGGTGTCGCACTTGCGCATTTGTGCGAGTTTTAAGATTTCCTGGGTCGCTCGGCTCCCATCCACCAGATAGCAATAATGGGCTTCGATTGCCCCACGTGCCAGACCGCCTCTGTGCAGAACTGCATTGGCGCGGTCCAAGGCGCGCTGTTCCGTCATCTCGACCACGGAAATCCATCGACGTTCATATGCTCGGAGGCGGTCCTTCTCTGCGCCTCTGAACTCAACCAGTTCGGGAGGAGGTGACGGAAGGGCATGCGCCAGGCAGACTTGGAAGCCTCGGCGTCGAGAAACCACTTGAGCCACGTAGTTTAGCGCTCGTCTTGTTGCCGGCGATTCATCCACGACAACCAGCAGTTTCGTGTTCTTCATTCAGAATCCGTCTCCTTATCACTGTACACTCGGTCCATTTCAACCTCTGACCTTCTACAAGAAGTCTCGAACGGCCAAACCGTGCCGACACTATCTACCCGACGACGCTACTTCCGCTTTGTCGCTTGACTCGCCCGCCGCCGCGATGCCCGACAGGGTACGTGATGCGATGACCTTGGACCCGTGCGAAAGGAATGAGCGAATGAACCTGGGAACGTTTCATACTCATAATGTCGTCAACCCGAATTCCGCGCACTGTCAGCGCATCGGCGATGAGCGACCGGTGACACCGCCATGGAACCGCTTCCGCACACATAATCGCGCTCCGCTTCTGCCCGGCCAATTTCATCAATCGGTGTAACCCTACTTCGAAGTCGGAGGTCTGCATATAGTCAGCAAAACCAGGAAACGAGGCGTTGCGCCAGCCCATGTTCGGGGAATCGCGGCGTGCATGGCGCAAGCCGCCAAGTTTTCGCAAATGAACGTAGCCGATCCTCGCAGCCCGCAGCTTTGTCGACAGGGTCGCCCGGTTGAACTGAGGGTTGTGTCTCGATCGGGGGATACTGCGTACGTCGATGACGCGCTTGACGCGGTGCGCCCGCAGAAGATCGCGGAAGTCTTTCCATGTGCGGTTCGAATGCCCAATGGTCAAGACAGCGGGCATTTCGGTCTTGACCTTTCTCACGATGAGGGTCCTTTCCCACGAGCCCGTGCAGGCAATGAAACTAGATCATCCCACCATAAGGACTCCATTGGAGGATCTTGATCCGGCTACAACTTCCAATTGGGGCCCAGCCTTCTCCGATACTCGAGAGGGCACACTTACTTCTGTTAATCAGCCTCGCAGGTATCAGATTCTTGACCACGCCACGACAATGTGAGCAAGAAGGCGCTATCTTCCTCTGCTTCGACATCGTGCGGAACAGATTGATCGAGTACAAGCAGTTGCCCCGTGGGTAGCTCAACCATGCGATCTGGCAGCTTAAGGCGAATATGTCCTGCGAGCGTCTGTATCGAGATCCTTGCCGCCGTCCTGTGTTCATGCACGCACATCTTCTTCCTCATCGCCAGTAGGACGATCCTGAGGTCGGGATGCTTCACAAGAGTCTTTGAACTAGGCCCAGTTCCCTGCAGCCACGCCTCTTCTTTGTGCAGGTTCTGTATTTCCTCGAGAAGATCACATTGAAGGATAGGTATGCCTAGTGTGTCCGCAATCATCGCGTGTCCCACGGGGCTCGGCTGTGACTCTTTCTGCTTTGGTTGTGCCATAGCGTTTCACCTCTCTCTTCATCCTGATTCGCTGGTTTAAGACGGTTTGCCCTTGGTCCCGTTGTGTCCGCACGAACAATCGATGGCCGGGCGTTTTTCCATAGCCTCGCACTGGGTGCTGCAGTACTTGCCCGAGGTTGTCACGCACGAACAAACGGGGTGTGCATGCACATTTCTCGGCTTTCGCAGTCGCCATTTGGTTTTTCCTAGCTTCGGAGCAATAGCAGATGGATCCAAGACAGTATCTTAGACACTGAGACAAAGCGCTTCCGTTCAAAAAGGAACACATTTCAATTTGGGTCACAGAATGGCAATCGCAGATGTGGATGGTAGTCGAGATCTTTATCGTGGCAGTTGCAGCACCGCGCGGGATAGCGGAAAATAGCTTCAAAGTGTAGTTGCGATCTCGAAGGAAAAGGAGCGCATCATGAAAAGCTTGCCCGTCCTTGCGGTTCTCTTGATGGCCCTGGGGGCAAGCTGGGCCGGGCAGAAGCAACCGGAAAAGCGCTTGCCATATGCCGCGATCCACGATCCACAATTTATTCCCGCTTCGTCCGCAACCTTTTTACATGATCCCGATCGCGTGATCGGCATTGCCAGTGGACCAACGGCTAAAGCCTATCCCGCCGCCATCCTTTCTCAGCATGGCCTAGTCGAGGATCAGTCACCGTCTGGACCCATTGCCATCACCTGGTGAAGCTTCTGCAACACGGCCCTCGTGTTCAGGGCCGCAGCAAAAGGGCACCAGCTTCAGTTCGAAAATGCAGGCGTCATTGGTGCTAACGAAGTCTTCAAAGACCGCGAAACAGACAGCCGCTGGCAACAGTCCAGCCTAGAAGCGATTTCGGGACCTCTAAAAGGCGAGCATCTCAAGCTGTATCCTTTTCTGCTGACGGATTGGGGTGAGTGGCGCCGCCTGCATCCCGATACGGTCGTGCTGAAACCTCTGCTTGGTTATGCGGATCGCATCCCGGAAAGAAATGAAATGATTCGCCAAGGTCTATCGGGCGAGGGTTCAGCGCCTCCAGGTGTGCTCCGCGTGGACGATCGATTAAAGCCTAAAACGATGGTTTTGGGTCTGGCCGTGGGCGGATCCGATGAGGCATTTCCGCTGTCCATTCTTCGGCAGGAGCAGGTGATCAACGAGCAAATCGGCGGCCAGCCAGTTCTAGTTGTGCATCAGCCATCATCAGACACGACCACCGCTTTTATCGCGCGTGTAAAAGGCACGCCGCTGAAATTCCGTGCTGCGAATGCAGATGCCACCGAACTGATCGATGAGCAAACGAAATCGCGGTGGAATCCTTACGGGGACTGCATTTCCGGCGCATTCAAGGGGTCGCAACTCACATCACTGATACTAGAGCCGGAATATTGGTTTGCCTGGTCGGAATTCCATCCGGATACAAAAATCTATGCGGTCACGGAGCCAAAGCGCTAAGCCGGCCCCGGCATAGTCAACTGAACCCCTTTTTTCGCAAAAATCATGGCGAGGAGTTTTGCCGGCTCCGTTGCACTGGCGTTATTCGATACCTCGTGGGTGCTCCCGGGCGGCTCAAAAAACATCTCGCCTGTTCGATAAGTTCTCTCTTCCTGCCCGGAGATCTTGGTGACAATCGCCCCTTCCAGCACATAAGCGAGGACGAAGCCCGCATGGTGATGCGCCTGGCCGACTCTTCCCGGCGGGTAATCCACATAGCTGACTGTTACCTCCCAGTCTTCCATTGTGATGTTCGGCAGGTCGTGTTTGAAGACAGGGCCGGTGGCTCGTGGGGCCTGTTGAGCGGTTATTCCGTTTCTCGTCCGGGCATCTACAGTGCCCAATTCGCATAGCAAAGCAATAGCCGCAGCGAGTGTATCTCGGCGTGTGATCATGGCCTGATTATACTCG
>CAWDNV010000002.1:0-24853 GCA_963803735.1 uncultured Acidobacteriota bacterium
AACAATAACCGCCGAAAACCCCCACAAACCGTGATGCAAGATGCGCGAAAAACGTAGACGAGAGAACTACTTAGCGTTTTAGAGTTTACCTTGGGCGCAGGAGGTCCGTGATTCTAGAGGATCGGGACGGCGATGAAAGTCACGAGTGTCGGTCGGCTTCCCTAACTCGTGGAATGCGTGCGGCTCACTGTGCACCAACTGTGTACGAATCCAACGTAAGATTGATGGCAGAGCTCACAAAGCAGCTCTTCAAGCTGCCCTCGTTGCCAGACAAGAATTTAACGATTTGACTAAGCAGTAGAAGCACTCAAGAAACAGTTGGAGAAGAGCACTAAACGCCTGAAGAGTGCGTTGAAATAGCGCAGCGGTGGGTTGTCAGGAAGGTTAGCCAAAAAACAATCGGATCACTTGTTCTTGCCGCATCCGCATCGGAATTTTGACGTCACTCCAATGCAATATCCCGTTGTTCGCACGAATCATGTTAGGCGATCCTCATCCTTGCTCAGCAGTACGGAAAGAATTCTCGAATAATCGCGCGGTAACGACACCAAAGATGAAGCCGCCAACGTGAGCCAGGTATGCCACCCCGCCTGTCTGCACGGTCGCAACCGAGCCAGCATTCAAAAGCTGCATGAGAAACCAAACGCCAATCAAGAGAGCGGCCGGGATGAACGTGACGCGCACAAAGATGAAGATGACTAGAAGCGAGCGAATTTGATCGCGAGGGTAGGTGACCAGAAATGCTCCCATAACGGCGGCGATCGCACCGCTCGCGCCCAACGTTGGAACTGTCGAGGCAGGGCTTGCTGCAACCTGAGCCAGCATAGCTACCATCCCCCCGATGAGGTAGAACGCCGAATATCGCAATCGATTCATGGCGTCTTCTACCTCTGGACCAAATGCCCACAGGAACACCATGTTTCCCAGGATGTGTGACCAACTGCCATGCATGAACATGGACGTCAGGATCGTGATCCACTGATGGCCGGCGGTGATGTTCGCGGGGACTGCGGCCCACCTGAGTACAAACGCCTCACCACCCATCAATTCTTCTATAAAGACAAACACGTTTATGACGATGATGGACAGGGTAACGAACGGGAAATGTGTAGGGCGTCGCGATGCGTCGGATAAAGGAATTAGCGTTGCCATGGCCGCCTCTTCTTATTCGCTGGTGCAGCTATTACGCCAACTTGGGAAGTTCACCGCGTGCCACCAAAGACAGCATCGGGGGAGAAACCACCAGATTGAAAACGGCGGGGGCCGTTTCGTATGCGCCCCCACCGTCGTGAAGTGTCAGTTGTCGCTATGGCTCGATGTGCGCAGCTGCTTTTCTTAATTGCTCAGCAGCCAGGTTCCTCAGCTTCTTCGAACGCTCTTCGTATTGTCCGCGTATTTGGGCGACTCGGTCATTAAAGGATTTCTTGGCGTCACCCTGGGCCTTGGCCGCCCTATTCTGCAATGCTTGCACCTTTGCTTCTGTCTCGGCCTTGATTTGCTCCGATCTTTGTTTTGTTTGTTCTAGCTTTGTCTGGAGCTTGGCGTTGAGGCTGTCGATCCTGACCTGGATCTTCGCCTTGCGCTCAGCCTGGGCCTGAGCATGTTCGGCCTTCAACTGGGCAATCTCCTGTTTGAGTTCTGCCACGTCTCTAGCTCTTAGATCGTCTTCGATCGCGCTCTTCAGCGAACGAAACACAACACCGCCGACAGCCTCCATTCTTGTGTCCACTGGCGTGACCCACTCTTCGCTTACATCAGCCACCACGGCGTATTTGCCGGGCGTAAGGACCGCGGAGACGTCAGAGAGAAAATCCGTGTTGACTCCGGCAGCGTACAGGTCGCCCATCATGCCGGCAAAGGCTCCGGCTAGTGCGCCTAGGCCAAGGCCAACGGGTCCTCCGAGTACGCCGATCAGACTGCCAATGGCGGTACCTCCGACGGTGCGAACCGGGAAATCACCGTCCTCCCGCAATACGGACACTGTTCCGTTGCCGTCCTTCTTGATTACTGATTCAGCGTGAATCGTAATGCTCCCCTCGGTATCGAGTTGGTGGAGAGCACGCGAGCCTTCATACGCTTTGGGTTCATTGTCAAACACTACGACTAGCATCTCTTCCATGTGAATTCTCCTTTAGTGAATTTAGACAGCTTGAGCGGCCTTCGGCTTCGGGAAAATCTGGTGAATTGCGGTCCCGAAACCGATCAGTGATGCGCCTTCAACGATCAAGTCAACGCCGATCGCGAAACCGATGAACCAGATGCTTGAAAGTGGCATTTGCGCGAGCAGCATGACTCCGAGGACTACTGAAACGATCCCCGAAAATACGGACCAACCCCAGCGTGGGAACTTCACCATTCCAGCCCCGATCGCGCGAAAAATTCCGCCCACAACGAAAAAGGAAGCCAGAACGAACGTGAGACTTGCAGCTCCGGCGAGCGGATACCGGATCAGCAAATAGCCCGTAAAGCCTCTGAACAGCGCACTGAGCAGGTGAATAAAAAACCCGTTCCAGTTCCTTGTTCGGAAGGCCTGCACGAGAGCGAAGATTCCGCCTATCAAGAGCAACCATCCGAAAACCAGGACGGTCGTAAAGGTGGCGGTAACATCACCCGCAATGCAAATGGCCCCCAGAATCATCAGCAGAATTCCCAGAGTAAGGAACCAGCCCCAGGAATTCCGGATCTCTTCGAGACCTGCGGTGAATGGATTAAGATTGAATTCCTCCTTTGACATGGGATCCTCCTTTTGACGAGCACTCCCGGCGGAATTGCCTAACCCACCTTCCTCTGTCTGTAATGCACTCGTCTGTGACCGCCGTCACACGTCACATTACCCTGGACCGCGCGATGGCAATCACAGTTACCAGATAACTTATTTCCAAGGTCCTTCCATGAGGAAGGCCGGTGTGTGTCAAGAATGTGTTTCTGTTCCTTGGTTCTAGTTCGTCACTTGCCGGCCGATTATGTCACTCGCGTCTTGGTGAATGGGCCTAAACCGGCTCATGGAACCGCCGAAATGCCGGTATGGGGACCTCTATTTTCAGAACTAAATGCCAAGGGCCGCGTCACTGTTGAAATCGACAGGGTCGTTCACTATCTCGAATCACTGCAAGAGAAGTGACCAAGGTGAGATGCCCGTCTGAAGGGGATCTCAGAGCAGTGGACCGGACAAGCCATCCTGCGGGCAGCCCCGCAAGCGTCCGTGGATACGCCTACGCCATTTTTGTTGGTTGCAGAACGAAGCGAGCCTGTTCCTTTGTCTGGGCTTGAGTGGTTCAGAACATGATCATGTCGCTGAGAATTGGGTGCGCCCGCCCTACGCTGTCCCTCTAAGGAGAATGCCCACGCGGCCAATGAGTCACATGGATCATCAGGTACAAACCGCCGATGAGCAACAGAGCAAACAGATAGTCTAGGGTGACCATGATTGCCCTCCCGAACGAATCGACTAGTCCATTCCTACTACCGCTTCGGAATACGAACGATCGACCTGATCCACGATGATTGCATCCCGGCCGAGTGCCCGCCCCTTAACCCAGACCTCCTTTCCGGCAAACCGGTCCAGATCGGCTTCATGGCCATGCAGGATATACATCTTCTTGCCGACCATCAGTTTGCCCACCATCAGCGCGTACTGCGCACCCAATTCTACGCACGCCCGTGTACATTCAGGGTCGCCCGTGCCCTGATCCCGTGGTCGCCGCCGCAAACGGAATCACTCACGATGCCCGTCAGCGTAATCCTAGGAGGCAATGGTGGGATGATCACGTTGCCCGCAGCGATGTCGACAGACATAATCATCAAGGCTGAAATGATCAGAACAGGGACCATTTTCAGCAGTGGAGTCGTGGGCCTCCGTTCGCCCGCATCCTCGATCTTCATAGAGTCCTTCCTTCCCCAGCCCAAAGCCTTGAACCGGCCAGAGTCGATTTAAGCTTTCGTTCTGACTGAGTTTGGCCTTAAGGCACACCATTAGTCTGTAACGGCCGTCACACGGGTTTAGATCACTTCCGGCGTTCTGCTCTATGCCAAACGCGTTCCTGTAGGGACCAGACGCCCGGAACAGGGTAAGCACCGATAAGTCTTTTTCTCCGAATGTGGCCTGGACCCGATTCCGAGGTTCTGGGAATGCCGTTTCTCGGGCGCTGTCTGGTCCAGATAGGGGCGGGAGCCGCTTCCGACTAGGCCGTTATTCGCCAGCAAATGGGGAAAGCCCGAGCGTATCGCCGTTACAGACTTTTCGAAGCAAAAATTGAGCAGATGAGCTTCCTAAGAGTGGGCGTCGTTGCAGACAAGCTATAATGCACATTTGGCGTAACGACCTTCATCAATACCGCCTCCAAAGGATTCTTCACTCTTCGCCCCTTGTCTTCCCGCTTTTTTCTCGCAACGGCTTCAGCACGAATCTTGTCCGCACGGGCTGGACAGATACTGTTACCCCGAAGGCTTGCCGCAGATATTGGAAACTCACTTGCGACGCTTGAGCATGAACCTGACCCGCGACACTCGCCAGTACCGACCAACAAAACCTCCTTGGCGCGAAACGCGCAAGACGGGGCGTTGCGCGAGCCGCCCCATCCGCTCTAGTAGAGATGACAACACTAGCTGCGCGGTAATCCGAGCTCGAAGGAAAGTTCTTCAACGTCTTGCTTCGCTTGGCCGTATTCCACGTAGTCCGAGAGCAACTGCGCAATATCCGAAGCCAATCCGGCGTTTGCTGCCACATATTCCGGAAACGAAGTGAAGATCAGGCGATCCGGGTTCTCGCCGAGATGATAAATAGTCATCGTGATGTAGCTGGCCAGCTCCTCAACCATTGGAGTGACCTCGCGAATGGCCTGCTGTTGCCATGGTGAAGGCGCCTCCGCCTTATTCATCTTAGTGACCAATTCTCCCAGGTTGTTGAAGTGTCGCTTGATTTCAGCGATCTTAGCGGCTTCGGTTTGCCAGTTGATCCTGGAATGCCCGAAGCCATTCATTTCTTCTGTGCTCTTTTGGAGTTGCAGAGCTTCTGTCCTGGCGTCCGCCAGGAAGCCGGACACTTCTTCTGAATCCCCGACTGACCT
This sequence comes from uncultured Acidobacteriota bacterium, assembly GCA_963803735.1. Classification (GTDB taxonomy): domain Bacteria; phylum Acidobacteriota; class Terriglobia; order Acidiferrales; family UBA7541; genus Palsa-189. The sequence continues at coordinate 5,067 of CAWDNV010000002.1, forward strand.
GGCACATGCTACTGCCGGGGCCAGGGACAGTACTGCGACCGCCAAAAATGCCAGGCCCGGCCGCGCTGCCTTTCCGTACTCTTTCATTGCCTTTCCCCCTTTCGGCCTTCCGCCGAAGACCCTTCTAAACGCCGATAAGCGAAATTTCGTCCCAAGTCGGATAGCCCGCAGTGACCCTCATCACATGACACCGTGGCAATCGTCACCCGCAAAACGCAGGCGTGGAGTTGCGCTCAAGTCGGAACGCGTACGATGATCTGTTTGTCGAAACCGCTGAGGCGAGCAACAGTGCAGGGGCAGGCCGTCTCCGGCTTGACTAAGTCACAAGAGAGCAATGGTCCGAGTCTTTGTCGCCACGCGCATGTGTGTCCTAAATCACCGTATTCAAGGATCTCCAGAATTAGAGTTTCGGTAGTTCTCTGATTTGCGCGAGACAGGAGGAAAAATGACCGTCTCGGAACGAATCATCATACGCAACGGGCATCCCCGCAGAATCATCGTGGGGGTGATCACGCTGAGTTGTACGCGGATCTGTGTGTCGAGCATGACACCCTCCGACGCCTTTTTCGCGTCATAAAAGATCGAGTTTTTCTTTTTTTGCGCTGAAACGTTGTGAAAAAACTGTGATCTGGATCCAGACCTATTGTGAGGAGCGTCACAAACCTAACCTAAATCCACGGCCCTTATTCGTTTGCGTTTCGTGCCGCCAAATCAAACTACTGCCTACCCAGCGGACGCCTGCGGGATTGCTCGCCAGAACCAGACAACCAGAATGACGTTATACGCAATGACAACTGCTAGGCTTATCAAGAATGTCCTGCGTCCCTTGCCGAGCCCAGCGTATCCGCGCTTCCAGCGATAAGCACAGAAGGAGATTAGTAATATCGCTAGCACGGTCAGGATGGCCGTCATCACGCTAACTGGGCTCGTAGGCCGTTGCCCCCGCATGAGCTTCGAGACCTGGCGCATGGCTCCGCCCAACAATCCGACTCCATACGCGAGGATCAGCCACACGCTGGGGGCCACAATGCCAATCATGTAGGCCCATTTGTCTTCAAAATAGAACAGCATCAGGACTATCGCTAGATAGATCAGTGACTCGTAGAAGTGCAGAAGGAAAAATTCCGGTTCCATCGCGCTGAGAATCAGAAAACAGATCATCACAGCGCTGGCAACAGTGGCAATTCCCCGATGAGCTGACATGAAGCACCTCGTGGCGCCTACAATAGGTCCTCAGATGGGCTGAATCAAGGAACAAATCCGGCGTGCTGCCTTGGTCTTCCGTCGCAGCTGAGGTTTGTTATCTGTTAGTGCACATTATGGAAGGAGGTGATCGGCGTCACATGCTGGGCGGAACCATGGCTGTACTGTGCATTATGAAATGAATGTCAGAAATGAAAGAAAGGCGGCACACCATGGGTGTCCTTCGCCAAAGCTCCATCCGCATGAAAAGCCGTGTAGCTCACGGCATCGGCTGTAGTTCTAGTTCAGAACTACGTGACAATAAGTGTGCTCGCGTGCTCGAGAGCTTAGGAGCTCTAAGCCGACGCCTGGATTGCGACCAACCTCGCGATCGACCTATCTGTTCTTGTGAGCCATGACAAAAAAGCAGTAGAGCAGACCGAACGTGATCGTCGGTATGGTAAAGAAGTCCATGGCCGCAATCGCTTCCCGATGGTTTCGCAGAAAGGCATGCCAACGTTTGGCTCGCTCGGGATCTCTGGGCGCTCGTTTCATCCAGCGGGAAATCGTTCGTTCCGAGATATCGAAACCGAGCATGAGAAGTTCGCCGTGAATACGTGGGGCGCCCTAGGTGGAGTTCTCCGCCACCATCCGAAAGATCAGATCGCCGAGTTCCTTGGAAGTCCTTCTCCGGCCCACTATCCGGCGGCCTCTGGAAATGGCCCGCCAATACATTGCAAACCCAGATCGGTGCCAGCGGACAACCGTCTCCGGGCTCACGATCATGAGAGCCTGCTTCCATCCAGACCAGAACGTTCGTCAGGACCCAGAAGACCCGATCGAACATGGCTAGTCTTGGCCTCGGATGTCTGCGCTTCAGTGCTGCGAGTTGTTGACGAAGAGCCAGGTTTTCCAGAAGGAGTCTGCGACGATCGAAGAAGAGTCGCAAAATCGCACCTACAAAGAGCCCCATGACAGTCTATCATGCGAGTTTGCTATCGCACTCCGCCTGTGGGCAGCAACTCTGTATCCTGTTGAAATCACGGACGGACAGAATTTTGGCGAACGACACCCATGCGCCATCAGTGTGAGGCGGCTGCCTTGAATGTTATGGTGAGAGCCTTCGATTCTTTCGGACCTATTGTCACGCTTTGCTCGCTGATGCCATAAAGCTCATGCCACGCGGTCACTGCGTAGGTCCGGGTGGGACGTTGCTGATTTCGAACGAGCCGTCTTTACCGGTTACCTGAAAATATGGAGTCGACAGAACAGCTATATAGGCCTTCATCCAAGGATGAACATTACATTTCACTGGAATTGCTACTTCTTGCCGCGAAAAAGTTTGGTTGATCGGCACTGTACCAGAAGATTGCGAGTCGTTCCGTGGGCGGTTGATCTTCGAAATAGTGTGGATATTGTGAGTTGCCGGATCGGAGTTTGTCACACGGAGTGACTGACCGACCCTGAGTGCGAGCACATGCGGAATGTACGTGCACCCCTTCTGGTCAAGGTTCACGGGCGAATCCGCCGTCTCAAACGAATACTGGCTGAAATCACCTTTGAGGTAGACGACCACGTTCTGTAGCGTGCCGTTTTCGCCAGGCACCACGTCCTCTGTCATTGCAGGTGAAGAGTGCCCTTTCGCGCAGTTTGGTACTGCGGCCATATTGATGACCCTCATCGTCGGTGGCGTGCCAGCGAGTATTATCTTGCCGCTTACGGCGCCCGCTGTGGCTAGATCGACTGGCCTTCCACCCAAACTGGCGGCGGGTAGATTTGAGACTTCGTCTTGTCTCCCGCTACAACTGATCATCACCACTGCGAGAACCAGGACGACAGTCGCCAAAAACAGATATCTAAGGTTCATACAGTCATGAACATTGCGGAACTGTTCGTTTGGGTGGGTTCCCATGCCCGGGACAAGAACCCTGGCTGGGCACCGTGAATACCAAGAGTGTCGCAGACACTTTCTCTAAGCAAATGATTCGCCTCCTTTAGGCTATGCATGCCGATCTCGCACTCAGCCGCGAATCGTCAGAACCGGGCAAGTCGCGGCAGAAACAACCTTGTGCGCGGTAGCGATCGGCAAATGTGTTGCCTTGCCGCCATGGAAGCCGGCGGGGCGTCGCACTCCAAGAATGATGAGGTCTGCTTTCCGATGATTCGCGATCGTCAGGATCTCATCGGCAGCGGCACCTTGCCCAACGATTCGAGTGTGGTTCGCACCAGAGCTCCGATTCCGACGGCACGATTTGCCGCAAACGTCGCTCGGTGGCAGCTGCAAGCTGTTCGGAGGTCACAAGATCACCTGTTCTCGGTTCATCGATCACATGTAGTAGCGTCAAATGAGCTTGGTACTCCTGAGCCAGCGAAATTGCATAGGGTGCGGCGGCCTCTGCCTCCGGAGTGAAATCGGTGGCGTAGAGAATCTCCGATACCTCACCCGGTTGCGAGGATTGTGTAGGCGAATTTGGACGCACGGTTAAAACGGCACACGGTGCGCGTCGGAGAATTTCTTCCGCAGCAGAACCGAGCACCAACTTCGAAACTCCAGTCCTTCCTCTTGTACCGAGGACGAGCAGATCGATCTTGTTGTCATTAATTGCCGCCTTCAGGGAAGGCCACAAATCCCCTTCCAGGATCAAGATGTCGCGCTCAAATCCGGAGAAGTTTGCCAATGAGTGTTGGATTTGCTCGCGCGCCTGTGATTCGGGGAGATCGGCCAACACCGACGCTTGGCGTGGGGCGACCCGTCCGTACGCACCCGTATTCCTCACATAGAGCGCGTAGAATTTGGAACCGAAATGCCACGCCAGTCCAGCGGCATAAGGAAGAGCATTAGTTGCGGCATCCGAAAGATCTGTGCAAAAAAGAATGTTCCGCAATTGAATTCGCGTTTGGGCCTTGACTGCGTCCATGGAGCACCTCGGTGCGAGCCTGATTAGAGGCCTTCTGCCTCGCGTAAGCTGTGACGTGCGTCACCTCCGCGTAGATAATTCGATCGGAGTAGGTATCGAACCGCTGAAATGGTGATTCAGATCACCGCCGGATACGACAAGGCGCACAGCCTCGGTTCTTGCGGTGTGCGATCTTGAGCATTCTAACGATGACTCGATCCTTGTCGGAGGTTCCGGATGGATACAATCAAACGAGTGCTCATTGTCGATAACGATGATGATGTGCTCTGCGCATTTGACAAGGTGTGGCGAGCAGCAGGCTACGAAACCGTGACAACCTGGAGCGGGATCGAGGCACTCGATTCCTAGGTCCTCGAATTTCAATGCTCTGTTCGTGACGACTATATTGCCGACATGCACGTTGGTGAGTTTCTGAAGCGAGCTTCGCAATTGCTAGGTCGCACGCAGATATTCGTGATGCAAACGGCGCCAACGGAGAAAAGTGTTCGTTTTGAGGGCTCTGTTGGTTCGTGGTCGTTGGTGGACAAAACAAACGTGACAGATGTGATCAGAGGAGTGGGTTCTGGGGACACGAATGCTCGATCTGATCCCTGAGGAACGCATCGTGGGAGAACCTATTGTGATCGGGGTGGAACGCCGATGAGTTTCATAGGCGGGTATTGAACTGAGAAGCGCGGTTATATCGCACGGAGTGAGAGTTATCAAATCGCGCCCGAAATGAATTCAGAAACCGGAGAGATCATTCATTTGTGGGCCATTGAGCTGTCCAAGCCGGATGCAGATCAAGACTAAAGCAGCTAGGTCGCCGGATAGTTCGTCATGACCAGCGGCGACCGTGCATCTAGACGATCTGTTATGAGTTACCAGCCGGAAACACCATTCGACAATGTAGAGAGTGCTCAGGAGTACGTGAATTACCTCCTTGAGGCAACTCAAGAAGCGCACAAGCAAATTGAGATGGAAATTGAGCGTACCGCAGATGTCAAACTGGCACGCCGACAGCAGGCGCTGCAACTGGTGAGCTACAAATTAGCCAAGCTTGCATCGCACATCACAATAAGCCGCCGTATTCTGAAAGATTTGAGGACGTTGCGCCGTTTGTTGTTGGAAGAACGCGGGGCCTCCAAGACATCCTGAACAGCGGTTCTCCTGCAGGTTGGCAGGTTCATAAGTGGTCGGAAATGAGCCTGGTGGAGCAGCGTGATTTCTGTCACGCACATCTGTGACAAGCGCCACAGACTACCAACCCTTCTTAGATCACTGTTTGAGCGGAACTAGTGAGGCCCGAGCCAGAGAAAGGGTTCGGGTCGGTAGCGGTGCCGCCAGCGCGTGGCGCCGGCCCCAGCTAAGGTAACCGTTAGTCAAGGAGGTCGCCATGAAGATTCGGAACAGAGCGAGTACAAAAACAGCTGCGAAGGTCATGCACACCGATCGCTCCCGCGGCGGGGGAAGCGTATCTGGAGCGCATTCAGAAGCTTGAACATTCCATCGTGCGGCACTTTTACGAGTTCTTTTCGCCATGGAAAGGGGGTTTCAACTTCGAGTTCGCGCCCTTCGAGTTGCGCGAAACGGAGCAAGGGTTCACCTTGTTTGCCGCCATGCCCGGATTCAAGGAGAGTGAAATCGAAGTCCGGGCAGAGCCGTGGCGTTTGTTCGTGAATGCCAAGCATGAGGAGTCTTCCGAAAAGAAAGGAGAGCACGTATTCGAGGAGCACAATGAGTTCACCCGCTGGGTCGATTTCCCAGCCGAAGTGAATCCCGAAAAGGTGGAGGCGGTACTCAGCAAGGGCGTGCTGGAAGTCAGGCTGGAGAAAGCTCAAACGGCAAAGAAGGTGGAGGTTCATTCGAAAGCTGCTTAGTTTGCTTCGCGAGAGCGTGGCCGCTGCCCGGCGGCTGCGCTCTCCCAATCAGATTTCATGCTCCGGAGCGGGCACTTATGACGAAAAATAAATTCGGCAAGCCCAAGAACGAGTTTGTCAGGAATTTGGAACATCACGGTGACAAGAAGCCGTCACAACAAGGCGCCGAGTTTTTTCGCAAGCTTCACGAAGCCCGCAAGCGCCCCAGCCCCGGTTTTCGCGGCAAGAAGTGATGAAGGACGTGCTTAGGCTAGCGCCGAGGCGCGGCCATGTGACGTGAGATCGCGCAAGCCGAGCGGGCTGCTGCACGGGTCTAATGTGGTCCGTACTGAATATTTCCTTTTCCCCTTGCTCATGTCTTCGTTCTTGCGAGAGAGGACCTCTAGCAACAGTTTTTTCTGGTCGACCTTTCTCTTCCACGTTATCTTCTTAGCGACCTCTCTTCCGATTGGTCTGTTTGTCTTTGGTCGGCATGCTGGCAGTCTAACAAGGATGTGCCGGGACCCTTTCTTTTCTCGCTCTGAACTGCCACTACGACCTTAGCCTGTCGGGTTCACTACGCCCCGCTAAACGCGCTGCGCCGGATGGCGCAGCCTATCTGTGACGGTCATCACGCGAAGTTGTTGTCTGGCGCACCGCACTCCTTTCGGTCCTTCGATAGCTTCACTGCATGGCCGCGCGATCACAGGCTCCCAACGCGCAATGGCTTTGAGGAGGTTGAATGCGATTTTTACGATCTCTAGGAACCACTGCTTTCCTCGCGTCTCTTTTTGCTTTGCTCACGGGCGCAATTCCGAGAGCGAGCTATGCGCAATCCAATTCCGGAATCATTCAAGGCACCGTGACCGATCCGTCGAAGGCAGTCGTACCCGGCGCAAAAGTTCGCGTCGAAAATCCGATCAGCGGCCACGTCAGTGAGATGGAAACGGGTATGGACGGTACCTTCAGCATTCCGAATATTCCGTTTAACCGATATCACATGACGGCAACCGCGCCAGGGTTCGCCAACTTTACGCAAGACGTGGACGTGAACTCGACCGTTCCGGTCTCGCTAGCGGTTGTTCTGACGATGGCCGAGACGAACACGAACATCACTGTCACCGGGAGCGTCACGGACTTGGTGGAAGTGACAGCGACCGAGCACACCAATGTCGACCGCGGCTTATTCGAGGAACTTCCTCTCGAGAGCCAATCCTCATCCGTCAGCTCACTGATTACGTTGTCAGCTCCCGGCATCGTCGCGGATTCGAACGGTCTGTTTCATGGGCTCGGCGACCATGCGGAGAATATGTTCTCCGTGGACGGCCAGCCAATCACCGATCAACAAAGCAAGGTTTTTTCGAATCAGATCCCCGCGGATTCCATTCAATCCATGGACGTAATCGAAGGTGCGCCGCCTGCTGAATACGGGGGCAAGACTAGCGTGATCGTCAAGGTGACTACGCGATCCGGTCTTGGAGTGAACACCCCGCACGGCGAGGTGACCACTTCTTATGGCAGCTTCGGCACGGCGACTCTGAATGCGAACGTGGCCTACGGAGGCCAGAAGTGGGGCAACTTCATTTCTTTGGGGGGACTAAATACCGATCGCTTCCTCGATCCCCCTGAATTTCGGGTGCTGCATGACGATGGAAATGAAGCGAACTTTTTCGATCGTTTGGACTTCAGGCTCTCTGAGATGAACACGATCCAACTGAACGTGGCGTTCACACGCTCGTGGTTCCAAACGCCGAATACCTGGGACCAGCAACTTCAAACTTGCACGGTTCTATCCGCGCTCTGCAATGGCGCGCCATACGCCGCGGCCTCCGTCCAGCTCAACCCTATTACGGGAGCTCCTCTGGGGCCGGCCGATCAACGGTCCCGAATCCTGACCTTTAACATTGCCCCAACGTGGACTCGCGTGATGAGCTCAGACGCAGTGTTCACGCTCGGCGCTTTCGTACGGCACGACCAATATAACTACTACCCGAGCAATGATCCTTTCGCCGACTACGGACCGCTTCAGAATGAAACTGCCTCTCAGCTTCGATTCCTGACGAATGCGGGGGCGCGCACGGACTGGTCGTACGTCAAGGGAATTCACAACCTCAAAGTGGGAGCCACTTACGAACAGACATTCCTTACCGAAAACGACGGCTTTGGAATTGTGAATCCCGATCTGCTCTCAGGCTGCTCTACCGATCAGGCGTTGGCCTCCGAATGCCTGAATCTGGTCCAGACTCTGGCTCCTTATAACTTAACGACGGGCGGCCAGCTCTACCATTACTTCGGGCACACTGACGTCAAAGAACTTGCGCTTTATGCCCAGGACACCGTCACTAAAGGGCCTTGGTCTTTTAATTTTGGACTTCGGGGAGATTTCTATAACGGTCTGGATTCCGTTGCGCGCGAGCCTGAGCCTCGCGCCGGCATCGCCTACAACATAAAGAAGACAAATACGGTGCTCCGAATTTCCTACGCGCGTACTCTGGAAACGCCGTTCAATGAGAACCTGATCCTTTCGGGGATGGGCTGCACCAACGCCGTCGTCAGCGCGATCATGACCCTCGCGCAGCGGTTCGATTGTGTCAGTTCGCCGCTTACTCCGGGCTTTCGCAACGAATTCCACGCCGGGCTGCAGCAGGCTTTCGGTAAGCACTTCGTGCTGAGCGGCGAGTACCTATGGAAGTACACGCATAATGCATACGACTTCAATATATTCGGGGCAAGCCCGATCACGTTCCCGATCGAATGGCACAATTCCAAGATCCCGGGGTTTGCCGTTCGTGCAAGCATTCCGAATTATCACGGATTGACTGCGTTTATCGTGCTGTCCCACGTCGCCGCGCGCTTCTTCGGGCCAACGGTTAGCGGAATTGCGCCTCCTCCAACTCAGGGCGTATTCCGCATCGATCACGACGAAGTTTTCGCGCAGACCACCCATGCGCAATATCAACCATTTAAGCGTGGGCCATGGCTCGGGTTCAATTGGCGGTATGACAGCGGACTTGTGAGTGGAGCGGTACCGTGCCTGGCGGCAACGACAACTTGCCAATATTCGTCAACGTCACTTGCTGATGGCGAGTCAGCCATGATTCCCACGGGTTATATATCAATGATGAATAACGCCACCGGGTTGCCCCTCACTGCCGATCAGGAGTTCCAGGCGGGGTTCACTTGCAACGGGGTGGCCGCGAGCCCGACACAACCGCTAGGAACCTTGGTAAACGGGATGTATCTCTGCCCTGCATCCCAGCTGGGTCCATGCAGGTCAAAATACCGGCACCCGGCATAGAAAATGACGACCACAACCCACAACGTACCCTGCCGCGCAACCTGTTTGACACAGCGGTTGGACACGACAACGTATTTAATGCAGAGCGCTACAAAGTGAGCGTTCGCTTCACTGTAATCAATCTGACGAACAAGGAAGCGCTATACAACTTCCTGTCTACGTTCAGCGGCACGCACTATGTCACGCCGCGCACGTTCACGGCAGAGGTCGGATTCCATTTCTGAGGCCGCGATGAGCATCAGGGAAATGACAACGCGTTTTCACGCAATGGGCAGCGGGTGCGCACCTGCAAGGGTGGTTATGAGGGCAACAAAGCTGGAAGGGAGGACTGCCATGAAGCCGAAAGAAATTGTGAGACTCGTTCCCCGACGGGGCTACATCCGCACCGTCGCTTCCGCTCTGGCGTTGTCGACCGTGATTATGGGCATTGGACTTTCCGGTCGAACCGCCACTATTAACAGAGAAAAGGTTCCTTGGGAGACGAAGCTCATCCTGAGCGGAATCGTGAGCGATTCCATGTGTGGCAAGGGACACACGGTTAACGGACATGGTGATCGCGAATGCACGCGGATATGCGTGAGGTTGGGCGCGAATTACGCTTTGGTCGCCAGCAGGGGCCTGTTTATCTTGAAAGGCCACGAGGCTGAACTGGACGAATACGCCGGCGAGAAGGTGATCGTCGCTGGTACTGTCAACGGCAATATTGTCAGAGTGGAGTCAGTTGCTCCCGGGGACCTACTGCACGGCGCAGCATCATTCAACGTCGAGTAAAGCCAATTGGAGACTCGAAGAGCAGCTGTCGGATCTGCAGCCAAGGGCTCAGCGTTGAGTATTTTCGTCGGAGGGCGATTGCACTATTGCAAACATGGCTTATGGCCAGGGCGCGGATGGGAACGCTTGCATAGGTGACAGTTAGATAACTTGTGACCGTCATCACATCTCTCCGGTAACAGACTTGCTGATACTGTCTGGGCGTTACGAATCGCTTTCGCGACGAGAGTCAGCGAGCGGGAAGGGGACAGATCCAAAATCATGACGAAGAGCCGCAGGGTAAGGCTTGCTAAACGAGTGATGCTCTTTTTTTTCGGCATTTTGATCTACATTATGTCAACGACGCCTCCTGCTTCTGCAATTCCCGTTTTCGCGCGTAAGTACGGGACTTCGTGCTCGACCTGCCACAACAATTTTCCCGAATTGAATGATTTTGGGTGGGCGTTTTACAAAAATGGCTTCAAATTTCCCAAAGATGACGAGACGTTCGTGAAGGAGCCGCCTGTTTTGCTGGGCGCGAAGAGCACAAAAGGAGGCCTTTCCTGGCAACGCGATTTTCCCGGGAGAAATCCCGGGGACGGTACCAGTTGGTCTCCGATATGAAGGCTATGCGCGATACAACAGCAAGTTACCGCCGGCTCTGGCCGGCGCTCTGCCTCGCGTCGATCTTTTCGCGCCAAACACGTTCACGATTCTGACCGCTGGCAGTTTTGGGCCCACGCTTTCCTGGTGGGTCGATGACGATATTTCGGTCGGGGGCCAGAATGCGGCAGGCGGCATGGGATTTGCCTACTTGAAAGCGAACGACATCGGCCATTACCTGCATCTGCCCAAGGACACTCTGAACGTTCGGTTCGGGCAATTTGAACTGGATTTGCCCTTTAGCCAAGCCTACACAATTAATCCCACCGATTATGACATTTACGATGAAGTTGCTGTTGCCGGCGCTCTTGGAACGACCAACAATCCCTTCTCGTTCGCAGCGATGCAAAGAGGAATTGAATTTGGAGGCTACCCCAATGACGGAAATTTCAACTGGTCTGTCGCGATAACCGATGGGAGCAATAACAATACGCCGTGCTGTGTGGAGAGCGTCCCCAATGGCACCCCACCCGCTACCGCGCAAGTGAACAACGGCAAGAATATATATGTGAATGTTTTTCAGCAGTTCAACCTGGAGCGCGATCCTGCCGTCCGCAACGCGGTGCAAGCCGCCGGACCGACTGGACCGCACGATCACACCTCGTTTCGTTTGGGGGCCTTCTACGATTACGGCACGAACCGATTCAATGTGAATCTCACCGACTTCCCTGGGTTTCCGGTCTTCAATGAGCCGTTTTATCGCGTGGGTGGATATTTTCGTTTCCGATATCAGGGCAAATTCGAACTTTATGGTATGGGGATGTTCGCTCACGATTCCAATCTGATTCCTACCGCCCTACCCGCGGGAAACGTCGTGCTGGCCGGCCCTTCAATCAACTATAGCGGCGGTTTTGCGGAGGCAGAATATTGGCTGTTTCCGTGGGTGATACCGATTATGCGTTATGACATGGTGAATTCACCGTTCGATTTCGCCGCCGGGCTTTCGCAAGGATTTTCCCGGAACCGGTTCAGTCCTGGTGTGCAGGTTCTGGTGCGCGCCAATATCAAGGTGAATTTCGAGTACGAACATCGTTGGGGTGTGCCGGTTCCTGGAACAGTCCTGCCTACTTTCTTTCACCCCAATAGTGCGCTGTTAGGCATGGATTTCGCATTTTAATTCGGCTTTTCGACCAAGATGGTCGACAAAGGAAGGGAGCAGAAGCTGAAATGAACAAGATCAAGATAGCGCTCGCGGGAGCGATTTGCATTTCGATCGTGTTGGCCGGCTTGGGCCATGCGTCGGATATCAAAGGCCACGTGGCCGTTCAGGGAATGCGTTCGCCCGAGAATATCGCCGTTTACGTGGACGCGATTCCGGGCAAAGACTTTCCCGCGCCTGCCCAGCACGTGGTCATGGACCAGAAAGGACTGAAGTTTGTTCCGCATGTTCTCGTGGTTCTCAAAGGGACGACAGTGGATTTTCTCAATAGCGATGCCACCGGGCACAACGTCTATTGGCCGGCCGTCAGCGGTAACAAGAAGCTGGCGCACAATCTCGGCACGTGGCCGCAGGGGCAAACGAAATCATTCCAGTTCAACGATCTCGGCGCCGCTCCGCTGTTGTGCAATGTCCATCCGGAAATGTCCGGTTATGTGGTTGTGGCCCCGACGCCGTACTTCGCGGTGAGCGACAAGGACGGCAATTTCGAGATCAAGGATGTCCCGCCCGGCCATTACACACTGACAACTTGGAGCGAGGAGGGAAAGCCAACAACCCAAGCGGTGGATGTTGCGGCGAGAGCGCTACGGTGACGCTCACGGTGAAGAAATAGGTTTGCCGAGGATGCACATAGCGAAAATGGAGCCGATGAAGCCGCGCAGCAAGCTGGTGGACTTGGACTGGCTGGAATCGAATTTTCCCTGCATGCAGGCCTGTCCGGTCCACACGCAGGCGGGGCGATATGTCGCCTTGATTGCCCAAGGCCGCTATGAGGAAGCCTATCGCTACGCGCGCCTGCCTAATCCCTTCGCCTCGATTTGCGGTCGCGTCTGCGGCCATCCCTGCGAACCCGCCTGCCGGCGCGGGAAGTTCGATGCGCCGATTTCCATTCGCGCCCTCAAGCGATTTCTGACCGAGCGATACGGTCCGGAATCGCGCAATCCGATTGATGTTTTTCCCGAAAAGCCCGAGGTGCTGCACGAGGAAAAGGTGGCGGTCATCGGATCGGGCCCGGCGGGGCTTTCCGCCGCGCATGATCTGGCGCTGCTGGGCTACCCGGTCACGGTTTTCGAGGCCGCGCCGGTCCCCGGCGGCATGATGCATCTGGGCATTCCCGAGTATCGCCTGCCGCGCGACGTGTTGCAGGCGCAGATCCGCGAAATCCTCGATCTCGGACCCGAACTTCGCCTCAACGCCCGGCTGGGCCGGGATTTCTCACTCTCAGATCTTCGCGAGCAAGGCTACCGGGCGGTGCTGCTGGCGTTCGGGCTGCATCGCAGCCGCGACCTGCAGGTTCCCGGCAACGACCTGGACGGCGTGATCAAGGGCATCGATTTTCTTCTGAACGTCAATCTCGGTTATCGGTTCTCCATCGGCAAGCAGGTGGTGGTGATCGGAGGCGGCAACGTGGCCATCGACGTGGCCCGTTCCGCGCTTCGTGAGCAGCAAAAGAGCGCCAGCGACGTCCCTGGGTGGCGGCCTGCCCGACAGTCTGTCGTCCAGCGAAATGGATGTTGCCATGAAGGAACTGATGGACGTTTCGCGCGCGGCGCTGCGCATGGGCGCGCGCGAGGTCCATTTGGTCTGCCTGGAATCGCGCGAGGAGATGCCGGCGTTTGCGGAAGAGATCGAAGAAGGCTAGAGGAAGGCTTAAAGCTGCATCCCTCCCTTGGGCCGAAGGAGTTTCTGGGCAAAGACGGGAGCGTGACCGGATTGCAAACGATCCACTGCCTGTCGGTTTTTGACGCCCAGCATCGCTTCAACCCGCAGTTCGAGCCGGGAACAGAGGCGGTCATTCCCTGCGATACCGTGATTCTGGCGATCGGCCAGGCCTCCGATCTCTCGTTTCTTACTCCTGCCGACGGCATCGAAACCACGCGTCAAGGAACGGTCAAGATCGATCCGGCAACCTTGATGACCACAGCGCCCGGAATCTTCGCGGCAGGTGATATCGCGTTCGGCCCTCGGCTGATCATCAGTGCCGTGGCTGACGGGAAGAAAGCGGCGGAGCAGATCGACCGCTATCTCAGGGGCGCGGCCTGGTCACCGAAACCCAAATACGTCCAGATCACGATCTTGGACCATCACCAGATGGCCGAGCACTTCGACGAATACTCGCGCCTGGCGGTTCCCATTCTGCCGATCGACCGGCGCACCGGCATCGCGGAGGTGGAGACCGGCTTCACCGAGGAACAGGCGCGCCGCGAAGCCTCGCGTTGCCTGCAATGCTGGATCAACACGATCTTTGAAGGCGACGAAGAGCACGGCACCGAGTGCATTCTCTGCGGCGGCTGCGTGGATGTTTGCCCCGAGAACTGCTTGCAGCTCGTGCCGCTGGGCCAATTCACGTTTTCGGATTCCGCAGTGGAGCGTCTCCAGGCCGAGAGCTCCCATCCGGACGCTTGATTTGCAGCATCTGGGAGCTTCCGAACTCTCCGAAGGCGAGGGCTCCGTGATGGTAAAGGACGAAACGATTTGCATCCGGTGCGGCCTCTGCGCGGAGCGCTGTCCCGGCGCACACCATCACCATGGAGGCTTACGAAGCGTTCGATCACGATCCGGATTTGGTCCAGATCGAGAGCCTGGCGATGAGCCATGAGTGAACAAGAAGAAACAGGACGTCACCTCAAGCGTCGTCCGACGGCCAGACGAAACTTGTCACGGCGCGACGCGAGTTCTTGAACGAAGCCGCCGCCGGCGCACTGGGCATCGCCGCCGTCGGTTCCATGATTGTCACTTACGGATATCTCTCGCCCAACGTGCTCTTTGAGCCGCCTACAACGTTTCGCGCCGGAAGCCCGGATTTGTATCCGCCGAACTCAGTCACTTTTCTCGAAGATCAGCAGGTGTACATCGTGCGCACTGACAATGGCTTTTACGCCGTCTCAGCGATTTGCACGCATCTAGGTTGCATCACGCAATGGAAGCCGGAACTCGGACTGATCGCCTGCCCTTGTCATGGCAGCAAGTTCAAGCCTGACGGAACGAAGATCGAAGGTCCGGCGCCTCGGCCGCTGCCCCATTTCGCGATTTCCTTGACGGCAGACGGGGAGTTGCAGGTGGACAAGCTCGAAATCATCAGCCCCGGACAGGCCATGAAGGCGTGAGCGCGTAATGGCCAATTCGTTCACCATCGGACCGGCGCTCGAACGATTGCGCGGTACACGCGTTTGGAAATCCATCTTTCGTCGCGGACCGGCGCTTACCAATCGGACGCGCAGCCTGGCGGTGTTCGGCAATTTGTTCCTGCATTTTTTGCCTGTCAAGGTGCGGGAAAAATCCCTGCGCGTGCGGGCTTCCTATTATGTCGGCTCAATTTCCTTCCTGCTGTTTGTGGTTCTCGCTGTTACGGGCGTGCTGTTGATGTTTTATTACCACCCGGCGGTTCCGCAGGCCTATCGCGATATGAAGGACCTGCGGTTCGTCGTGTCCAACGGCGTGTTTCTGCGCAATCTGCATCGGTTGGCGGCGCAATTGATGGTGCTTGCGGTGTTCTGGCACATGTTCCACGTTTTCTATCGCGGCGGTTACAGGCCCCCTCACGAGTTCAACTGGGTCGTAGGCGTGTTGCTTTTGCTGGTGACTTTGTTCTTGAGCTACACCGGCTACCTGTTGCCTTGGGATCAACTTGCCTTTTGGGCAATCACGGTGGGAACCAACATCGTCTCGGCGATGCCTCTGATTGGACGCAGAGTGCGATTTGTTTCGCTGGGCGGAAACCTGGTGGGTGAAAACGCCTTGCTGCGATTTTACGTTCTGCATTGCGTGGTGCTGCCGCTGATCGCAATCGTTTTGGTGGCCGTGCATTTTTGGCGTGTGCAGAAGGATGGCGGGTTGACGGTACCAGAGGAAGATGGCGGAAAAGGAAACTAAAGAAAACCAGTACGAGGCTGGCTTCAGCTCGGACGCCAAGAAAGAGCCCGTCCGCGTCGTCTTCATCACCAAGAAGACTTCGGCCAAGGTCATCGGAGACGCCGGCCCGCGGCTGATGACTTACCCGCATCTGCTGATCCGGGAAGCGATCACGTTTATGGTTCTGGTGATCGCCTTGGTTGGCGTTGCCCTCGTTTTGGGACGCTCCGCTCGAGCAGCTTGCGAACCCGCTCCTCACGCCCAATCCTGCCAAGGCTCCGTGGTATTTCCTGGGTTTGCAGGAGCTGCTGCATTATTTCCCGCCGCTGGTGGCGGGGATCATCATTCCCACACTCGTTGTAATTGCGCTCGTAGTTGTGCCGTACTTCAACGTTAATATTCAGGGTGCACCGCTCTGGTCCAAGAATCCGAAGCGGACACTATGGATTTTTCTTTCGGTGGTAGGCGCTTTGAGTTTGCTGCTCGGGCTTTTTCGCGCCTGGACGGTACTTGTGCCGACTGTGATCGTAGCTTTACTAGCGCTCGCCTCCTATCGCGGATTTCCATCCGAGAGTCGCGGCGCGAGCTCTTGGTGGAGCCGGGAACGGCCGCTTTCCTGGTGGGTCATGACGTGGTTCATCTCCGTCGCTGTTGTGCTGACGGTTGTCGGTACGTTTTTCCGTGGCCCAGGTTGGTCCTGGGTCTGGCCGTGGAGCGCTCATGCCGGCTGAGCAGATGGGGCAGATTTCGCGGCGCTTACGCCTGACCTTTACGGTGGCGTCCGTCGTCTTTCTTCTCACGTTGGCCATCTCGCCGGTCAGGGATCTCTTAAGGGAATGGAAACAATACAAGCGCGCGTACGTGCGCTTCGCCCAGACGCGACCAGATACCAAACGCCTGCTCGCCGATTATCGTCCGCAGATCAACCAGATCTGGCTCCCTGATATGGGAGTTGTCGATCGCTGCACCACCTGCCACCAAGGCATGACGCAGGCGAGTTTGGTTGACCCCTCAGTGCCGCAGCCCTTCCGCGCCCATCCGCCGATTCCGCATCCTGTTTTACAGTGGGGTTGTACGCCGTGCCACCGCGGGCAGGGAGCCGCCACCGAGGTGACGGAGGCCCACGAGACGACTTTCGGGTGGGAACAGCCCTTGCTGCCGGTGCATTTCATTCAGGCATCCTGCGGCACCTGTCACCACGCCGATCTGCAGCAAACGCCACAACTCGATCGCGGCCGTGCGCTGCTGGTTCAGTTGAACTGCATCGGCTGCCACCGCCTTCGCGATGTGGAGCGGGCGGATATGCTTGGGCCGGACCTGACGAACGTCGGAGCGAAAGTAAGCCGCCAATGGATCTATAAATGGCTGAAGGAGCCGCGCACGGTGACCGATGCGAGCGGCAATGTCACCGTGACTGGCTACGAGAGCGGGGGCATCCCGCGGATGCCGCAATTCCGCCTCAATGAACAGGAACTGCGCGATCTCTCCGGCTACCTGAGCACGCTCAAAAGCAAGCCAGTCCAGCCCTATCATTTCGACCCCCGCGTGACAGCCGCTGGGAAAACCGACCCCGGCGATCAAGGTGAGCTTCGGTTCCGGCAGATGTTCTGCTCGACGTGTCACTCCCTCTCGGTCACGCGGGCCGGCACGACGAGTCTCATCGGAGGCGATATCGGCCCGGAACTGACCAAAGTCGGGAGCAAGGTGAATCCAGATTGGCTGATCGCCTGGCTGCGCGATCCGCAGTCCTATTTGCCGCACAGCAAGATGCCGCGTTATCAATGGTCGGATGCGGACCTTTACAGCGTTACGCAATACATAACGAAACGGCTGACCGATCCCGACCTGCTCAGTGGCGTGCCATCCCTGGGGCCTGCCACGGACGACGAAATTCAGCGAGGACGCCGTCTCTTTGTCGATAAGGGATGCGCGAGCTGCCACGTGGTACAAGGAATGCCCGCGCAACGCGATTTGGGACCTGACCTAACCAGCATCGGTGCCAAGGACGTCTCGCAGCTTTCCTTCGGCGAATCCAAGGTTCCGCGTAATCTGATCGCTTATCTCCAGGCCAAGATAACCGATCCCTTGTCGGTGAATCCGGCAGCGCGCATGCCGGTTTATCACCTGTCCGCCGATGACCTCGATGCGCTCACCACCGCTCTTCTGAGCATGACCGCTCCGGCTACTGCAGGAATGCAGAAGCTCGTGGTGTCGCGCAACCAAGCAAGCTTTCATCCAGCTGGTGAGTTCGGCCGAGTCTACGAACGTTACAAGTGCTACGTATGCCATCAATTCAATGGGTTTGGTGGAACCCTGGCGCCCGATCTTTCTTACGAAGGGAGCCGGGCACAGCGCCAGTGGCTCATTGATTTTCTCAAGGATCCAAAGACCGTGCGACCCACACTGATCCTCCGTATGCCGCAGTTCAACATGACGGATCAGGAAGCCGCGACCTTGGCGACTTACATCGGCACTGCGTTGAATAGTCCGGACGTGGATTCCGCCGCCATCGACATCAAGCAGTTCACGCCTGAGAAGGTGGCCTTGGGCAAGCAGCTGTACGAAGTCAAATACGAATGCCAATCCTGCCATACCATCGGCGCTACCGGCGGATACGTCGGCCCGAATTTGAACAATGCCGGCAACTGGCTTACCGCAGCGTGGGTCGAAGCATGGTTACGAAATCCCCAAAAATTGGTTCCGGATACGATCGAACCGCGGCGCGCATTCACGGAAGACGAGATACAAGGACTGACCGCTTATCTGCTGACGCTGCGCATATCGGGCAAGCCACAAGGTTCCTCGCAGGTCGCCGCAATGAGTGAAGGCACCCCGAAGGCAGAGGCCCTGCCATGAAAAACGGCGCTTTCCTGCTTCTTATTTCGCTCTTAGCCGGATTCTCGGCAGGCTGCAAGAGTAAAGCACGTGCTTCCATCGCTGTGGACCCATTGCGTCAAGCTTACGACTCTGAAGCCGATTGGAGCGATCCTCAGCGAATTATTCCGTTAGGTTACGATCAAGCTCAGGGCAAACGGATCTTCTATACCCAATGCGTTTGGTGCCACGCTGATGCCACCCCGGCCGGCCCTTCGAACCGATCGAATTTGAATCCCATGCCTGTGTTAATGAACGATGGAACAGCTTTAAATCATGAGAGCGATGAGTATTTGGAAAACATCATCGCATTGGGCGGCAGCGCCGTGTCCAGGTCCGCTATGATGCCGCCTTACGACCAGACGCTCACGCAGCAGGAAATCCAGCAAGTGGTCGCATATACGCGCGCCATCGCGCAACCTCCCTACCAGGCCCCAGCCAGGCCCGCGCCAAAATACACTCTAAGGTGATTCCGACAATGTCTAAGCGACGTTCGATGCGCCTTCCGCTGATGTTTGCGATTTTGCTCCTTGGCTTCGGTCTGGAACGCGCGAAAGCTCAAATCAGTCCGGCAGAAATCACGAATCCTCGTCTTAAGGCGGCTGAGGGAGCCTACTTTTCTCAGATTATGGCACTCTACCGCGCGGTGCCGAGCGTCCGCACGCCTCTTCCGTTTGAGCTCAGCCGATACGTGGGGCTCGATCCAAAACAGGAAGTGGGAACTGATTCGCGCGGCATTGAGTTCGTGAATTTCCATAATCGCGTGCTGCTCAAAATCTCCGGTAATTACAATGCAGCTTACAATCCCGACCTTCTTACGCAAAACGAACGCGCCGCGCACGTTTTCTCCGAGGTCATCAGTCCAATCGTCGGGCTCCTAACAAAGGAGTTTCCGCAGGATATGGATTGCGACGGCATCGGATTCGAGATTTCCTACCACATTCGCGTCCATCGGAACTTTGATTACGAAGGAAAGGAGATCCTTGTCGTCGTTTTCGACCGGGCTGATGCATTCGCATTTGCTGCTGACACCGACGACGCCGGCCGCCAGGAAATCCTGAATCGATCCGACATTTATGTGAACGGCAAGGAATTCGGCTTAGCCATGAACCAGCGGAACCCTTTCGACCCTGAAGCAATCGGGAAAGAGCCTCCGGGTTCCGCCGATCACTCGACTGCCTCGGTGCAGCGGGCGGCCAAGGGAAGCAAAGAACCTGCATTGAGTCCTGCTTCGTTGAAAATTGAAACTCAAC
>CAWDNV010000003.1:0-70478 GCA_963803735.1 uncultured Acidobacteriota bacterium
AAACCTTCCATGTAGTTGGTCCCGTTGGCGGCGCTGGAGGCTCGCGCCCGTGCGCCCGCCGTATAAGCGAGACCCGCTTGGGTCGTGAAGGTTGTGCTGCCAGTCCCGATTGTGAGTGACGTTGCCGAGGTCGCTGTGTATCCCGCTCCTGTGGCACCGGTTGGTCCTTGTGCTCCAGTGGCTCCGGTTGCTCCGGTCGCTCCGGTCGCTCCTTGCGGCCCCTGCGGACCCGTGGCGCCGGTCGCCCCTGTCGGCCCCTGAGGCCCCTGCGCTCCGGTTGCACCGGTCGCTCCTGTGGCGCCAACGTCGCCGGCGAGGTCGATGTTCCAGTCGGCGTGAGTGCCGCCGCCGCTGGTGTTATCGACGTTGATCACCAGACTGGTGCCCGAGTAAGACGTGACCAAACCTTCCATGTAGTTGGTCCCGTTGGCGGCGCTGGAGGCTCGCGCCCGTGCGCCCGCCGTATAAGCGAGACCCGCTTGGGTCGTGAAGGTTGTGCTGCCAGTCCCGATTGTGAGTGACGTTGCCGAGGTCGCTGTGTATCCCGCTCCTGTGGCGCCGGTTGGTCCTTGTGCTCCAGTGGCTCCGGTTGCTCCGGTCGCGCCGGTCGCTCCTTGCGGCCCCTGCGGACCCGTGGCGCCGGTCGGCCCTGTCGCACCCGCTGCCCCGGCGGGCCCACTTGGGCCCGTCGGTCCTTGAGGTCCCTGTGGCCCAGTGGACGCCAACAAACTCCAAGACGAAGGACTTGTGTTAGGTTGATTACCGAGGTTGCTGGCCTGGATGCTGAAGTAGCTCGAACCGTTGTAGCCGACAGCGTCATTCACCGCATAGGTGGTGGTGTTACTCCATGGTCCCTGCCAGTTCAATCCCGCTGGTCCCACAGGCCCTATCGGCCCCTGCGAACCGGTCGCGCCAGTCGGTCCCTGGGGTCCTTGTGGACCAGTGGCACCTGTCGCCCCTGTCGGCCCCTGAGGCCCCTGCGCTCCGGTTGCGCCTGTCGCTCCTGTGGCGCCAACGTCGCCGGCGAGGTCGATGTTCCAGTCGGCGTGAGTGCCGCCGCCGCTGGTGTTATCCACGTTGATCACCAGACTGGTGCCCGAGTAAGACGTGACCAAACCTTCCATGTAGTTGGTCCCGTTGGCGGCGCTGGAGGCTCGCGCCCGTGCGCCCGCCGTATAAGCGAGACCCGCTTGAGTCGTGAAGGTTGTGCTGCCAGTCCCGATTGTGAGTGACGTTGCCGAGGTCGCTGTGTATCCCGCTCCTGTGGCGCCGGTTGGTCCTTGTGCTCCAGTGGCTCCGGTTGCTCCGGTCGCGCCGGTCGCTCCTTGCGGCCCCTGCGGACCCGTGGCGCCGGTCGCCCCTGTCGGCCCCTGAGGCCCCTGCGCTCCGGTTGCACCGGTCGCTCCTGTGGCGCCAACGTCGCCGGCGAGGTCGATGTTCCAGTCGGCGTGAGTGCCGCCGCCGCTGGTGTTATCGACGTTGATCACCAGACTGGTGCCCGAGTAAGACGTGACCAAACCTTCCATGTAGTTGGTCCCGTTGGCGGCGCTGGAGGCTCGCGCCCGTGCGCCCGCCGTATAAGCGAGACCCGCTTGAGTCGTGAAGGTTGTGCTGCCAGTCCCGATTGTGAGTGACGTTGCCGAGGTCGCTGTGTATCCCGCTCCTGTGGCACCGGTTGGTCCTTGTGCTCCAGTGGCTCCGGTTGCTCCGGTCGCGCCGGTCGCTCCTTGCGGCCCCTGCGGACCCGTGGCGCCGGTCGCCCCTGTCGGCCCCTGAGGCCCCTGCGCTCCGGTTGCACCGGTCGCTCCTGTGGCGCCAACGTCGCCGGCGAGGTCGATGTTCCAGTCGGCGTGAGTGCCGCCGCCGCTGGTGTTATCCACGTTGATCACCAGACTGGTGCCCGAGTAAGCCGTGACCAAACCTTCCATGTAGTTGGTCCCGTTGGCGGCGCTAGCGGCTCGCGCCCGTGCGCCCGCCGTATAAGCGAGACCCGCTTGGGTCGTGAAGGTTGCGCTGCCAGTCCCGATTGGGAGTGACGTTGCCGAGGTCGCTGTGTATCCCGCTCCTGTGGCGCCGGTTGGTCCTTGTGCTCCAGTGGCTCCGGTTGCTCCGGTTGCTCCGGTCGCTCCCGTCGGTCCTTGAGGTCCCTGCGGACCAGCGGCACCGGTCGGCCCTGTCGCACCCGCTGCCCCGGCGGGCCCAGTCGGGCCTGTCGCACCCGCCGGCCCTTGGGGTCCCTGAGGACCGATGAGGGAGATACCCGCCGGCCAGTTGCCCGCGACTTTAGGCCCAAAGATCGTCGTGGAGGTCGTATTTATATAGAAGTCCCCGTCAACCCCAACTGCGGAAGTCGGATCAATGGTCCCATTCAAAACGGTTTTGCCGTCTGCGCCAGCTTGCGCCAAAGGATTCCAGAACAAAGGGCTCGTGTCGGGTTGATTGTTGGTACCTGCCTGTATGCTGATGTAGCTCGAACCGTTGAAGCTGACGGCGTCGTTCACGGCGTAGGCGGTGCTGCTGCTCCATGCTCCGCGCCAGTTCAACCCCGCTGGTCCGGAAGCTCCCGCGGGACCTGTTGGTCCCTGTGGTCCTTGCGGGCCTATTGGACCGGCCGGGCCCTGGGGTCCCGCCGGTCCTGCGGCTCCTGCCGGGCCCGTTGGTCCTGCAGGCCCTTGAGGACCTGGGGGTCCAGGTGGCCCTGAACCACCCGGTGCGGCGATCCAGCTTGTTCCGTTAAAGGTCAGAACCTCTCCGCTGGAAGGGGCCGCGCTCAAGTTGAGCGGAGTGCCCTGAAGCTTCGCTACGGACATCGCTTGCTGCGTGCCGGTTACATCTCCCGCGAATGGGCCGATCACATTCCAGGCGACGCTGGCTTGAAGAGCCGGGACCAGCGGAATATCCGGAGAGAGCTGCACACCGTCGGCGTTCACACGGAGGTGCAGGTTCGCCCTCAGCGTTAAGGAAGGGGGAAGGGCAGGCATACCTGCTGCCCCCAAAATAACGCCATAAAGGCCGCCGGTGACGGTCAGGATTTGTGTACCCGAGTTCCACAATTCATTTCCATTCGCGTCGATTATCGAAAACACGAATGGCCGCGTGCCGTTAACTGGCGCGTTAGACTCGAGCAAGCGGCCCTCATAGGCCAATACGGGACTTGGCGCAGGATCCGCAACCTGGGCGGAGGCGTTGCTAGCCACGCAAAGAATCAAGATTAGTGCAAGAACAGAAAGTGCTGTACGCAACCGGTCACCTTTAGGCATATCAATCAACACGGATTTCCATTGGGAGTGCACGCTACCGGGATGCTGAACCCACTGCGCACTTGCACGTTACCGTTGGGATCTGTTGAGGTCACAAACGGTACAAGTTGTCCAACAACCGCAGAGTTCTGAATGACGCTAAACACCTGAACCCCGCCAGAAGCCTGTACGAGATTGGTGTTAAGTTCTCCTACCAATTGCGCGGGAGGAAGGACCACTACGGTTGCGTAACCGGTGATGCTCGTTCCCGCCCCTGAAAAAGTGGGCGTCCAGGTCGCAGTAACAACGTAGCTGCCAGCCGCTCCGGGTGCTGTATAAACCCCTACGCTGGTAACTGTTCCGCCGTTGGCAGGGCTCACGGACCATGTCAGCGTGCCTCCTTGCGGGGACGTGGGCACAAATAACGCCGCAAATGTGGTCGATGATCCCGCAGGGACCGTAATGGAGGCGGGACTCACAGAAATGCTTATGGAGAGAGGCCCAGGAAACCCGCCGCCACCGTTGCGGCAACCGGCAACGCCAAGGACCAAGAAGAGAAGTACGAGAGGACTTCGGCTAAGGCATATTATGCCGATCCGGAAAGCCCCCGGTGTCATGTCGGTCACTTTTCCCATACTGGGCCTCAGTTCTAAGGTATTCCCCGTATGGAAAATGGGACAATGACCTAGTAGTACTAGATCTTAGTACGAGAGCCTATCGGATAATGCACTATGAAATACAACCCGGTTCCGACAGCGAAAATCGGTAGACGATTGCGTTCAATCCGCGAGCACTTCCATGGCGCGTTTGCGATACTCTCCGGCGCTGAAGACTTCCGTGGGCATATGGTGCGGAACGCAGGTAAACGAACCAGGTTTCACTGGGTATAGCAACGGATTCGGGGTTGAAACTCGGGCTCAAGCCCGCTCAAGTTGAGGCAATCCTCGGGAAGAGCCTACGGTGAATTTCAAAGATAGACTTGTGTACGCCCGCGACGTGCAAAAAACGACGACGCCCGCCGCTGCCGCGCAGCCAAAAACGATTACCTGGCGCTACCCATTTCTCTTTGGGCTACGGTTTTTGGGACGGGAAAGTACCTTGCAATGCCAGCCGCATGCCAGGATTGCCTACCCACTGCAAAGCTGGGTAGAGACGAGCGACGACGCCTCAGGGCGAGCTTGCGACTTAGCGATTCGCTGTAAGGACTATGTGTTCCAGATTGAGTCTTTCCGGCAAATCCCTACAACTGCGCTAACTTGTCCCAATGTCGCGCGTGGGGTCGACGTTTCCCTCTGCGAATATCCGCAGCGCTACGATGCGCATACGTTGAGCGCCGACATTATGGTTGGAATAGTCACACCTGCTAGACGGGGTTGAATCTCGTTGCGATAGACTTCGTCACTAATCTTCGGCTGGCCCGATTTTTCCCACGCAAGTTGAGCGTTAGCATTGCGACGCTGCGTCTCGGCCCTGCGAGCCTGAGCCTCGGGACTTTGCGCAGCAATTCGGCCACGCTTTGCACTCTCAATGAGTTCATCTCTCGCGACAATGACGCCGCAGGATGAGCAAAAGTTCTTGCCGTAGATGATGGGAGCGCCGCAATCGAGGCAGATACGAGGCGGCTTCGGCGGCGGTTGCGTATGGAAGCTGGACCCTTTCGCCTCTCGCCTGCTGCTTTCCGTCAACCGCGTGGCTGGACCGACCTTGCGGGACGGCTTCGCTATCGTGAGCCATAACTCGCGAGAGGCCCACTCCGCGATTGGCGCAACGGCCCGCCCCCAGGTTCGAGCACTTTCAGACAGCCGAACCGCAAACGATCCCATCAGGCGACAATTGCCGTCTCGCTGCTCGAAAAACCACTCTCGGCGCAGCGGCTCGCGCGTAAGCCAGTCCAAGAGGTAGGCGTCAACCTGTGACCTGACCGGTTCCATGAGATCGCAGGCCAAGCTATCACGGGCATCCGTATCAACATGCAAGAGTCCGATGCCAGGATCAAGACCCATCGCGGCGGCTGCGAGACGTGTTTCAGATTCAAGCAGCGCATACAAATAGTTCAGCATCGCATTGGGCGGATTGACAGCGAGGCGAGGCGAGCCTGTTAACGGTGAGACACGCGTTCCAAATGTGCGCCAATGTTCGGGCACACGCCTAAGATCGTTCTTCGGGTATATGAGGGGCACCGCTCGCCACGCGGACCAATAAGCCAGTCCAGCCTGCGCCTCTAGCAAGCGAATCGCTGGAATTGTCTCAGCCGTACTCAATGCGTCGCGAACCGAAGCGATAATCCGCCCAGCAAGTGAGTTGTGTAAAAGATCGTTTACGACTCGCTCTTGTCCGGTCAACTTTTGGGTAATCAACTCCCGAGCAATCTTCAAAGCGGCCCCAGACTGACCGGCGAGAGACTGAGCACGTCGCAATCTTGAATCGGATGGGCTGACCGGCCCAGTAGTGGCGAGCACTGAGCCGTCCCGGTCGAGCATGACGAAGGCTGCATCCTGATCTGCAAGCCAGCGGATGGCTGGAAGCGAAATAAAACCGTCGGACCCAATGACGACCAAACGGCGGATGCCGTGACCCACACGGGGGAAGCGCCCTTCACGGCGATTACTCCCAATGCCGTCCTTCAGTACCAGATGTCCGCGATCTACATGCACAGTGATTCCACCACCGTAAAGGGTTATGACGCCACGTTTGGGCGTGAGTGAATTGCGGGATTGCGGAAGTTCGGATAGCGTTGCCGAAGCTGCCATCGGAGTGCACTCTCCATTGGTGGTTAGGGGCGCGGTTGGTGTTGTCGCACCATCGCGTCCCGCTCCTTCCAGTGTTCAGGGATCTTTGTACTTTCAGCCAATTGCATAAATACTCTGAGACCGTTATCGTAACCGTCCTGCCCGATTGCCTCGATTTCCCGAGAAGTTGGCAATGAGCAGCGCCAACACGAGCAGCAGTTATTCCGCACGTCCCACAGTGGACCTGAGCGGTTGTGTTTGATGTTCCGAAGCCGCTCAATTCCTGTCATTGGACTGACGCCGACGATGACGCCTGCCATTCCTCTGGCTAGGTAATCAATCCGAGCCTTATCGCCGTAGCTAGAATGCGGAAATCTCTTATTCTTTTTCATCGCCAAGAATTGGCCAGCGTGCTCGATCACGTGACTGGGAAAACACGTAAGACCGGATCGGCGGACGTCTTGCAACTGAGCCCAGCGTCCACATGCCTTTCGCAGGGCTGCGTATGTATCTGCATTGACCAACTGAGTCCAAATTTTCCGCCGTCTGATTTCAGCTTCTATTTTGAAGGGGGTTAGCATCCGCTCAAGTCCACGGATCTCCCCAAGCCTTTGCCCTTCAGCCCACTGCAGGTCAACAGAGATAGGCGGTTTAGCCAAATTGGCCTTGTGGCCCATTTCCACCAATAGGCGTCTATCAGTCAGCCAGTATTCCTGGGCAGACATTTGCTTCAGTCGCCGAACAAAGGCTTCCATCTCGGCGCGCGATAGTCCGTGTGGCAACGTCGGCGTGCTCCGGGGCAGTGGGGTTCCGTCGCGAAGGAAATGGAAAGCCTTGTAGAACTCACACTCCCAAACCGTCAGAAGTGCCAGATTCACCGGCCGTGGTCCACGTTTACCCATATCACTAGATAACTCGTGCCAAAGTGCGCCAACTTACCAATTCTACAATTGTGCGCTGGACTGCGTAAAGCAGAAAATGGCCGCATGAACAGCACAGCGCAGGAAGTCTTAGCCGTAAGTATCGCAGCCGCCGCCCGGCTCCTCGGCCTTTCTCCCAGAACCGTGGCCGACCTAATCGCTCGAAATGAATTGCCCAGCAAGAAAGTGGGCCGAAGACGACTCATCCCCCTTCGGGCACTTCAGGAATTCATTAGCAGCGATCACGACCAACAAGAGAAAAGGCGTGAGCCGTGAGCTCGAGGCGACACCCTGGATACGCATGAAATAGATGCGCCGGCGCAACGCACAACCTCGGAATGCACGTGAAGCGGAGGCCCGCAACAGCGCTCTGCACGTTTTGAACCGGATGCGCCGAGGGGAATCCCTCTCTAAAGCGGCGCGTGCCGAGCACGTGAAGCCCGCGACCGTAAGACGTTACCTTGGCAATCAATTTAGGCAGGATGCACCGGGTAAGCCTTGGAAAGCGACCAAATCAGATCGGCTCACGAACTATATGAGTGTTCTGACGCCGTTTGGCCGCAAAACGGTCCGAGTACGCGGGTCGAGGGAACGGCAACGACTGGCACGCTATGAGGCTGCACTTAGGAATTGGCGTAAGGGCGAAAGAGGTGCCGAAGCGGAACTAGCAGCTTTCAAGGGGCAGACCGTTGGGGGCGAGCCGCTCATAACAGATGTGAACTTACTGAGCGTTCTCGAAGACGCTGAACTCCTCGGCGGATTCGAGGAGCTATATGCCTCGATTGTGAGCGGCGCATGAGACAGCAAGCGCGAGGGACCGCCCGCTGTGTAATCTGCGACGCCGCGGAAATCGAGTGGAACCACACAGGCGGTCGGAACCATGTTGCATGGTTTCTGAATCCGTTTTGTGTAAGCATCACAACCAATTCCAAGCATTGCTGAGAGCCGCAGGCGTTGACTTGGAATATACGCCGACCCACGTGAACGGGTGTTAAGAGCGCTTAAGGCTATCAGCATTTGCGAGTGGATGCTGTACGAACGTTTGCAGGAGTTGAATTCGAGAGGAGAAGATGAACACAAAGAATGTGCATGACAAACACGACATTTTTGTACGCGCTCACACGGTCATTTCCGAAAAGGTCGGGCCACAGCGCCTGGTGCCTGCGAAATGGCCGAAAGAGATTCTCGTAATTGACACCGAGACCACGACTGACACGCGGCAGACCCTGAACTTCGGCGTGTACAAAAGCTGTAAGTTAGTAGGGTCACGATACGAATGCATTGAGGAAGGCCTTTTTTGTGCGGACGACCTGGACGTTGCAAGCGCGAGGGTGCTGGAGCAATTCGTAACGGATCCGAAGAATATGCCTCGCCTGGGCGTAAAGGTGTTCCCGCCTCCAATGAGGCTGAATCTTTATCGCCGACGCGAATTTGTCGAGCGAGTGTTCTGGAAAACGATCCGCAAAGGCGGCATGGTAGTTGCTTTTAACTTGTCGTTCGATCTTTCCCGATTAGCCGCACGGTCTTGTCCTGGTGATGACGGCGGTTGGTCTTTAGTTTTGTCTCTGCGAACGAGCAGCAAAACAGGACAAATCGAAGCCAACCCTGAGCGCCCGCGCATCGTTATCAATTCCAAAGACAGCAAATTGGCGTTTTTCGAGCTTGGGAGCATCCTGCACCCCAATGAATGGCCGGACGAAAGCCGTTTTCTCGACCTGCGCACGCTCGGGTGGGCCCTTCGTAATGAGTCCTACAACCTCAAAAACGCCTGCAAAGCGTTTGGGGTTCGTGGAAAGGTAAACCACAAACCAACAGGTCGGGTCACTCCTGCCGAAATCAAGTATTGCCGTGGAGATGTGCGGGCTACTACAGATCTGCTCAATGCAATGAAAAAAGGAATTTGACCAGCACCCTTTTGGGTTGCGGCCTGATCGCGCTTATTCGCCTGCATCTATCGCGAAATCGTATCTCGATGTGATGAACATTGCTCGACCCAAAGAGGTCTTTAATGTCGCAGATAAAGAATTAGGCATCGCCATGTAAGGTTATTACGGCGGTCGAGCCGAAGTTCGAATTCGGAAAACCCCTATACCGGTCGTGCTTACAGATTTCACCAGTCAATATCCGACCTTGAATGCCCTTTTAGGGAACTGGAATGTACTAACGGCTGAGAGCGTGACGTTCGAGGATTGCACGGCCGAAGTTCAGGAAATGTTAGCAAGTCTCGACCTGAAACAAACATTCGACCGTCCATTTTGGAAGCAATTATTGTTCTTTGCATTGGTTTTGCCGCAGGACGATATTTTTCCGGTTCGGCTATTTACAATGGGCGTACTCAGAATATCGGCCTGAATTATCTGACTTCTGAACAACCGCTGTGGTTCGCTGGGCCCGACGTTATCGCATCGGCCTTGCAGACAGGTAAGGCTCCCCAAATTGTGAAAGCAATCCGAATGGTCCCGCATGGAAGGCAGCCGGGATTGGTCCCGACCAATTTAGCGGGAATGGTGGCTATTAACCCAGTAGAGGATGACTTCTTTTGTCATGTCATTGAGCAAAAGAGTCTGCACAAAAAGACAAACAAACCACTCTCGCAAACGCTAAAGGTTACCGGCAACTCCGGCAGCTACGGACTTTTTGTAGAAATGAACCAAGAAAAAGTGGGTAAACCGGAAAACGTGCAGGTATTCTCGGGCGAAATATCATTCGACAGACCTTATATAGTGATAGAAAAACCGGGACGCTGGTATTTCCCACCTTTGGCATGCCTCATTACGGCAGGCGGTCGCTTGCTACTGACCATGCTGGAGCGTTGCGTGAGTGATGCTGGTGGAACTTACCTTTTCTGTGACACCGATTCCCTTTGCATTGTCAGCAACGAGCATGGCGGACTCATTCCTTGTGAGGGCGGGCCATACAAGCTGGCTGGTCGTGACGCGTGTAAGGCGATCCCCTGGAAAGTAGTCGATGAGATTGCTGACAGGTTCAATCGGCTGAATCCATACAAGAAGGAACTGGTTCTCGAAATATTGAAGGTCGAGGACGTTAATTTCATAGATTCCGACGGCAGCAAACCTAGACGGCAGCTTTTCGGGTACGCGGTTTCAGCTAAACGGTACGTTTTGTACGAGCAGGATGGCAATGAGATTTCAATCGTCAAAGCGAGCGGACACGGAATCGGCTACCTCTATCCACCGAAACGCGGATTTAGCAAAAATGTCGGTGCACCGGAATGGATAGTGCAAGCATGGGAATGGCTGTTACGCGGGGAACTCGCGATGTCGTCCAAGGAACCGGCTTGGCTCGACCTTCCCGCGATGATGCGGATCGCGCTCACGTCACCTCATATATTGTAGGGACATCGGCCCGAATGGCTGTCACCGTTTAGTTTCTTTTTCTTGCCGTTAATATCAGAGCTTGGCGGTTATCCTGCCGGATTTGATCGCTCGACCTTCAAATTCATAACGCCTTTCACTTCCAACCGAAAGGAATGGCGAAAACTCAAGGGAATTAACCTCTGTGACGGGCAAACCTATGAATCGCAAATGTCTCCTAACGGCAAACAAGACAAGGTCGTTCCGGAATCGTTTCGAATTGTTCTGCGGCACTATCTGCGCCGCCCGGAGTCGAAGTCACTCTCACCGGATGGGACGCCATGCGCCCCCGAGACCCGAGGATTACTGAAACGAGCTTCTATTGCTGCGGGTCGGATAGTCCCAGTGGGTAAGGAGACCGACCGCCGATGGGAACAAGGCGAGGACATGAGTCTGGTGGACTTCAGAGTTTTGGAATATCAGCCATCCGGTGAAATGGTAATTGCCGACCTGACCCTAATAGACGAAATCACAAATCAGGGTTTGCGGGAAACGATGCGAAGAACCGGATTAAGCCAGCACACAGTTCAGAGAATTCTCGCGGCTAAGCCTGTTCGACGCACGACCCTCAAACGCGCGCAAGCGACGATGCGTGCGTGACTCACGATTTTAATTTAGCCGTCAGTCTCACAAAGGAAAGGACACATGTCATACAAAAACCCAGAACATAAGCGGCAATGGGAACGAGAACATCGGGAACACAGAAATGCACAGCGGAGGAATCGCCGTGTTACCGCGAGCGGCGATTCGAGCGTCCGAAAGCCGTCTAGTCAAGACAAGTGGGGCAGCCCCTGGGGGGTGATTTTTGGCTGCGCGGCGGCAGTCGGGGTCGTGCTGCTTGCCGCATTCGGCGGCAAGAAATAAACATCGATGTCGATTTTGAGAGTCCAATCGAAGGGTCCGAGTGATGGGCTATATACGGGAGCGTGTGCGAGCCTTATCGAACTCCCAACCTGTCAGATGAGGCTGGGTTTCAGATAACAGTTTTCGCGAGTATCGCGGACTACTGCGGTTCGACGAACACGATGCGGCGACTGTACGAGAGTGGCAAACTTTCATCGATAAACACGTATTCATCCACACCGATGATGTAAAACACACTAATTTCCGAGCCGAGGGTGATGGACCCGCGTCCAGTATTCGTATCGATCGTAAATGCTTCGGTCCCTGAGGACACACTATTTTCGATGGGTGTTTGAGACTGTTTAGCGAAGTCGCCCATATTCGTGAATGAGATAGTGGAAGCAGTACTGTTAACGCTATGCGACGCAAGCCCTTCGCTGGCGTTCTGCTGATTGCTGATAAGCAAGGACCGGCCTGTCCATCGAAAAATCATTTTCCCAGAAAGTTCAGCCCCACCAAAAGAGCCGCCTCCTATCTGGGGCTTAAGGCAACCGGCAAGAGCCCGGTTATTTGAACCTGCAGTTGAATCAAGCACGAAACCGGTACCAGATTTTGTCAAATAGAACGTGGCCTGGTCGAACAGGCCGTTCGCATAACCGCCAATTATCCCTATGGTACCCCGACCCGTGCTCCCATCGAAGGCAACCGATACACCTGTCACGCTCTTATTGTTGAAAGTGCTTTGGACGTCGTCAGTATCCCACAGCATGGTCACATTGTTCGATGAAGTTGCCTGGAGCAAGCCAATGGCAGAGATGCCGCCCGCGAGTTTGGTGTCCCGAGCCGCTCAGAGCAAAGATGCTCGCGCTAATGTTTATCGTTGTCGCAGAAAACGGCAAGCTCTGGGCTACTGCTGTGCCTGTTTGGAGCGTACTTAGGATATTCGAATCTGTCTGCAGAAGAATGAACTCCGCTGGGTCGACCACATAGTAGACGTAATTCGTCGTGAGTCCACCTTCGGAAAGTGTCAACGTGCTTCGACCATTTGCATCCGGTCCGGACGTGGCCAATGTCACGAGTAGCTGGGCATTAATTAGAGTTGGTCCCGTGCCCGCTACACTCATATCGATTAAACCGTTAGATGTAGCGCCGCCAGCATTGAGAGTAAATCGACCAAGGGCGGTGTTTCGGCTAGGCACGTCCGACCCTAGTTCAAAAGCAAAGGAGTTAGCTGCACCAGCGAGCGCAGTTAGCGAAAACGAAGTGGGGTCCTGTCGTTTCATCGTACCCGCAATTATGAAGTTGTTTGCGCCGACCCCGATGATATCGCCTCCCGATCCATCGGCTCTCAGAGTGAACGCAAAAGCTAAGGGTTGCGCCACACTTCCAATGGAGTTTGTAAATGAGATGATTCCACGCAGGTTAGCATCTAAGGTGTACGTGCCTGTCAGCGGGGAACCGTTAGAACTGATTGCGAGGTTATCGTTCACCTCGATCGAACCACCGTTGATGTGATCCAGTCCATCCGCAGTCATACTGCCAGCAAGCGCCATCGGATTACCCGTCGTATCGAAGCCCGAGAGCAAGAATGCATACTGGCCCTTCAATGCATTCGCAGAGGGGCTGTTCGCAGAGGAATTGTTCCCAACCGTGGTAGCTGAGTTGGATCCGCAACCTAGAATGCATCCCGTCGTGATCATGAGTGCAACAAGAAGACCGGCCCGATTCACCTTGACACCTCCGGGTACCCGTCTGCGGTGTGTGATTGTTACCTAGGGTCGCTAGGTTCGCAACCAAATGGATAAATTGTGTGGGTCGGGAGTCGTGGGGTTTAGGTGTAGCACTTTTCCCGTCCGTATAGCCTACCCCGTCAAGCAAGGGACACTTCGTGTCACAGCAAGATGAGAATGTCCGGTTTGTGCAAAGTAGAAATGTCCGGTTTCATCCAGAGCGGGAGGCGGGATGGGATCGGAGCGAATCGAGTTGAGCGCTAAAGAGCGGGAACGGTTGAAAGTTTTACAGCAGGTCGAAGAAGGCCATCTAAAACAAACCGAAGCAGCCCGGAGACTGCATTTAACCGACCGGCAGGTGCGGCGTTTGCAGGTCCGGCTGCGCAGCCAGGGCGATCGCGGAATCGTGCATCGATTGCGAGGTCGCGGATCGAACCGGAAGATTCCCGAGTCGGTGGAGCAGCATGCCCTGCGCCACTTGCGCCAGGCGCGCTATGCGGGTTTCGGTCCCACGCTGGCGGCCGAACATCTGCGCGTCGGGGCACGAGCGTCAGCCGCGAGACGCTGCGGAAATGGATGAGCGCCGCAGGATTGTGGCGGCCGCGAAATCGGCGGCTGAAAACGGTGCACGTATGGCGACCGCGGCGCAGTGCTTTCGGCGAGTTGGTGATGATGGACAGCTCGCCCTATGGCTGGCTGGAAGAGCGCGGGCCGGCCTGCCATCTGATCGCGCTGATCGATGATGCCAGCAGTCGTGCCTGGGGCCGCTTGGTAGAGCACGATTCCACCGAAGAGAACTTGCGCACCTTACAGGACTGGCTGGAACGCCACGGGCGACCGCTGGCACTGTACACGGATAAAAACAGCCTGTTTGTGACTTCACGCCCGGTGCAGTGGCAGGAGCAGTTGCGGGGGGAACCGGCGCGCACGCAGTTCGGACGGGCCCTGGGGGAGTTGGGCATCGAGTGGATCGCCGCGCACTCGCCGCAGGCCAAAGGACGCATCGAGCGGCTGTTCGGCACCCTGCAAGATCGTCTGGTGAAGGAGATGCGTATCCAACAGATCGCCACGCTGGAGCAGGGCAATCGTTTTCTGGAGATGACCTTCTGGCCCGCTTGGCAAGAGCGTTTTGCCGTGCAGCCGGTCATGGCCGTCAATGCCCACCGGCCACTGGGGAGCACCCATCGGCTGGAGGAAATTCTCAGCGTGCGCCAACCCCGCACGGTGGCGGCCGATCACACCGTGAGTTGGCAAGGGCAGCGCTGGGGAGTCTGGCGCGAAGACGTTTGCCCGGGATTACGCGGGGCTCGGGTGGAGATCGAAAGACGCCTGGATGGTTCGCACTGGCTGCGTTTCCGCGGCCGTTACCTGCCGCTGCATCCCTGCCCGGCGGCGCCGCGATCGGCAACTCCTTCCGGCCTACGGCCTGCAGGAGTCGCCGATCAAAAACGCAAAGCAGCCACCCAGGTCAAAACCAAATACATTCCCCGGCCCGATCATCCCTGGAGGAAACCTTGGAAGCGGACATTTCTATTTGGCAGGGAACCGGACATTTCTACTTTGCGTTGACAGCGACCGGGGCAGTGCCTACTTCGCTGTCTTCCAGCAACAGCCACAGCGCAAATGGTCTGCTGTTTCACACGCTAAAGGCGCCTCTCGTCTCTCCTTGTGCGTGGTGTGCGTCACGTTGACGAGGGAGCAACCCCGTTACTCCCTACCGAGAGATGCCAGCCAGTAAGTGTAAAATTCTGGTTAAGACACGGACTTTGAATGTGTTAAGGGGTATTCTGTCTCCCCGAAGTGAGGGATTTATCCGGGAGAAGGCCTAAATGAAAAAGTTCATTGTTTCCTTGATCGTGTCGTCGTCGCTTCTTACGGTAAGCCTGGCAGCTCAGAAGGCCCAGACGTATGCCGGCGAAATCATGGATCAGCAGTGCGCATTGCTCGGCGGACACACGGCCATGATGAACCAAGGCGAGAGCGCCAAGGATTGTGCCAACCGGTGCGTGAGCATAGGCGGCAAGTATGTGTTGTTCGATGGCGCCAATAAGACGGTCTATCAGTTAGACGACCAGAAAAAGGCTCAAGGTTTCGCGGGTGCCAAGGTGAAGGTTACGGGAACCTACGACACTCCCAGCAAGACCATCCACGTCGCAAACATACAAGCAGGTTCGTAGTTCTGGGCCGGTTTTAGCCAGTCTGTTGTAAGCTGCAACGCTTGCGCTAGGGGGAAAGGTGCGACCGATACGTGGCGCGGCAACATGCCAACCCTGACCAACCCCAAGAGTTGGCTGATCGTCGCGCTCATATGCGCCTGCGGATGGCTCATCATCAAAACGTTACCCCCAGGGACCCCGTTGCGAAGCGTTGACGCCGCCCAGGAATCTCAGCTACAAGGCATTTATTCTCCCGCTCACGGCAGCGTGCGAGCTGCGATAGGCGAGTTTTTGAACCGCCACCCCGCTCAGCCCGCCCAACCGATCGCTTTCCCGCACAAGGTGCATATCGCCCGAGGATTGCAATGCCAGGTTTGCCACACGGGCGTGGATCAAGGGCCCGATGCGGCCATCCCGAGCGTGAAGTTCTGCATGAGCTGTCATCTGGTGATCGCCAAGGACAGGCCGGAAATCAAGATGATGGCGGCCTATCAGGCCCGCGGCGAGGACATTCCCTGGGTGCGGGTTTACGACTACAGCGCTTCGGCTCACGTCAGGTTCAATCACGCGCCGCACATACGCGCGGGCGTGCCGTGCTCGAATTGCCATGGCGACATGCTGCAGCAAACAACGGCGGTCCGGGCGGTTGATTTGAATATGGGCTATTGTCTTGCCTGCCACACGCAGCGTAAGGCATCGATCGATTGCACGACGTGCCATTACTAGGGTGAATCAGGGACATGGAGCGGCGTAACTTTCTGAAGATTTCGGCAATTTCCGGCGCCGCGGCGGCCCTCGAATCCTGCGGCAGTCCCGAGCAACAGCTTATCCGCTTTATTCCCGACGAAGATCTCGTTCCTGGGATCGCGACATGGAAGCCGAGTGTCTGCACATTGTGTGCCGCCGGCTGCGGCACGCTCGTGCGCGTGATGGAGGGCGATGCTGAGGTCGTGCGCAACGGCCGCATCGGTCTTGTCAAAATGGGCTTGGCGAAAAAGCTCGAAGGCAATCCGGAACACCCCATCAACCGCGGCAAACTCTGTGCGCGAGGCCATGCCGCGCTGCAGGTGCTCTACCATCCGGACCGGATTGCCAATCCGCTCAAGCGCCGCGGGAACCAAGGTTCGGGCGAATTTCAAGAAATCAGCTGGGACGATGCTCTCGCGGAATTGACTGCGCACCTCGCCGAAATTCGTTCGTCGGGCGATGCGCCTTCGCTAGCGTTCCTGGCACGTCCATTGCGCGGCCAGCGCCGCGAACTGATCGAGCGATTCGTGAAGGCATTCGGCGCACCGCCGCCAACATTTTACGAACCTTTGGACGAAGCAGTCCTGCGTCAGGCGAATCTCCTCAGCTTTGGCTCAGCCGCGCTTCCCACGTTCGATCTCTCTCGCGCCGACTACCTGATCTCGTTCGGCGCTGATCTGCTTGGGACCTGGAATTCACCGGTTGCGCAGTCGATCGGCTACGGCGAAATGCGCCAAGGCCGTCCGGGACGCCGCGGCAAATTTGTACAGGTAGAATCGCGCATGTCGCAGACAGGGGCGAATGCCGACGAATGGATTCCTTGCCATCCAGGAATGGAAGGCGTTCTGGCGCTAGGCATCGCGCACGTCATTCTTGCCGACAAGCTTCGTCCTCGTGATGCGCACCCGCGCGCGGCTGCGCTCATCGCGGGTTGGTCTGAAGGTGTATCAGATTACGCGTCGGATAGCGTGGCGAAGCAAACTGGCGTGAGCGCTGAGACGATTACGCGCCTGGCCCATGAGATTGCCGCCGCTGAAGCCAGCGCCGTTATTATCGGCGGCGCGCCGCTTGCGCAAACCAACGGAATGTTCAACGCGCTCGCGGTGAATGCGCTCGAGGCATTGGTCGAAAGCGGACGTAGCCAGCCGATCCTGAGCTTCACCCCCCAGCCGTCCATCGCGACTGGAGTTTCTGGCGCGGCCTCAGCAGCCAATGTACAGGCCAGCGTTTCTGCGATGAGCGCCTTCACGCAGGCGATCCTCAAAGGGCAGCGCACCCCAAAGGTGCTGTTGCTCTATGACGCCAATCCCGTTTTCGGAGCGCCGGCTAGTCTTCAGTTCCGCGAAGCCCTCGCGAAGATTCCTTATATCGTCAGCTTCGGCAGCTTCGTCGACGAGACCAGCGCTTTCGCCGACCTGATTCTTCCCGATCACGCGCCGCTCGAATCGTGGGTTGATCATATTGCCGAATCGGGAGCGGGTGAAAGCGTGATTAGCATTGCGGCTCCGGCGGTGCATCCGCTGCGCAATACGCGGGCGATGCCCGACGTTTTGCTCGATGTCGCGCAGCGCGTCGGCGGCCCAATTGCCGTAGCTTTGCCGTGGAAGTCTTATGATGCCATGCTCCGCGCAGCATATGTGCCGCTGCGCCAGCATGGCGGCTCCGCAGCTGCGCAATCCGAAGACGATTTCTGGAACAAAATCACAACTCAAGGCGGCTGGTGGGGCTCGGCGACATCCGCAAAATCGGGGGCTGCATTCAGTTCGTCTGGGCACGCCGCTGAGAAATTTGCCGAACCCGAATTCGACGGCAGTCCGCAGGAATTTCCGTTTTATTTTCTGCCGTTTCCCTCGCAATCCTTTCGCGATGGCTCGCTAGCGCATCTGCCATGGCTGCAGGAGATGCCGGACGTGATCACCACGGCGATGTGGTCCAGCTGGGTGGAGATCAACCCCAAAAGTGCCGAGCAATTGCGCATCGCGCCAGGGGATCTGGTCGAAATCAGGTCGCAGCACGGCAGCCTCCGCGCGCCGGCCATTCTGTCACCGGGAATCGCTCCTGACATTGTCGCCATGCCGATCGGGCAAGGGCACGAAAACTTCAGCCGATTTGCAAGCGGACGCGGCGCTAATCCGCTGGCGATTCTTGCACCTTTAACGGAGCGCGAGACCGGCGCTCTGGCTTGGGCTGCTACGCGGGTCAAGCTCGCGCGCGTCGGCGGAGCCGAAGAAGGGAAGCTGATTACCTTCGCCGGTGGAATGAGCCAGTTCCCGATTGAACAGGAGCGCCGCTAAGGCAATGACAATTGCAACGATGATCACCCTCTCGCACGTCAAAGAACAAAACTAATGAGTCACAAATGGGCCATGGTTATCGACCTCGATCGCTGCACGGGCTGCGAAGCGTGCGTCGTTGCCTGCCACGCAGAAAACAATATAGGTACCGCGGGCGCAGAAGAGGCCGCGCGCGGCCGCGCCAAACACTGGATTCGCGTGGAGCGCTATTGGGAAGGGGAGTTCCCCAACGCGCGCATTCGCTTCCAGCCCGTGCTTTGCCAGCAGTGCGACGATGCTCCCTGTGAGCCTGTGTGCCCGACTTACGCCAGCTATCACACGCTCGAAGGCCTGAACGCGCAGGTCTACAACCGATGCATCGGGACGCGATTTTGCGCCAATGCTTGCCCTTACACTGTGCGGTTCCTGAACTTTTTCAACCCGCAGTGGGACAAGCCTCTTCATCTGCAACTTAATCCCGACGTTTCGGTGCGCAGCGTGGGCATCATGGAAAAGTGCACGTTCTGCGTGCAGCGCATCCGCGCGGCCGAGATTCAAGCCGAGGGCGAAAAGCGTGACCTAAAAGACGGCGAGTTCAATCCGGCTTGCGTGCAATCCTGTGGCCCCAAAGCCATGGTCTTTGGCGACCTGAACGACCCGAGTAGCGAAGTTTCGCGCCTGGCGCGGTCGGGACGCGCGACGAAACTGCTTGGCGAGCTCGGCACGAAACCGAACGTGAATTACCTTCAGCGCGAATCCTGGGAAAATGGCAAAAACGGCTGAACAAATTCGCGCCGATCTGCTGCGGCCGATCTTCCGCAGCGGCCCCGCATACTGGCTGGCCGTTGGCGTTAGCGGCAGCATGGTTTTGGCCGGCGTCTTTGCTTTCAGCTATCAGGTGTACCACGGCCTCGGTGTGTGGGGCCTGAACTGGCCGGTGTTCTGGGCTTTCGACATCACCAATTTCGTTTTCTGGATCGGCATCAGCCACGCCGGCACGCTGATCTCCGCCATTTTGCGCCTGGCGAATGCGGGATGGCGCAGACCAGTCACGCGTTGCGCCGAGGCAATTACGGTTTTCGCGCTCTCCATTGGCGCGATCATACCGATCTGCCATTTGGGAAGGCCGTGGCTTTTCTTCTGGCTCGTGCCTTACCCGAGTGAGCGCCACATCTGGCCAAATTTTCGCTCGCCGCTGCTGTGGGATTTTTTTGCCATCCTCACCTATCTGACCGGCAGTATGATTTTTCTTTTTCTGCCGATCATTCCCGATGCTGCCGCGGCTCGCGATCTGGCTCACGGCTGGCGCAAGAAACTTTACGCGCTTCTGTCGCTCGGCTGGCAAGGGAATCCGAAGCAGTGGCATCGCCTGGAAAGCGCCATGCACATCATGGCCATCGCCATCATTCCGGTGGCTGTTTCAGTTCACACCATCGTCTCCTGGGATTTCGCGATGACGCCGGTGCCCATGTGGCACTCCACGATTTTTGGTCCTTACTTCGTATGCGGCGCGATCTTTAGCGGCGTCGCGGCCCTTATTTTGGCCATGGCGCTGCTCCGAAAATTCCTTCATCTGGAGGAATACCTGGAGCCGATTCATTTCGATCACCTGGGCAAGCTTCTTCTCACCATGAGCCTGCTTTGGTTCTATTTCACATTCGCCGAGCGGCTAACGACCTGGTATGGCAACGACGTCGCGGAGATGTCTGTATTCTGGACCAGCATCCGACAAAATTTCGCGCCGCTTTTCTGGACCATGATCACGTGCAATCTGATCATTCCTTTTCCGCTGCTGGCGATCAAAAGATTTCGGACCATCACGGGCACCGTGATCGCTTCGACTACTATCGTCGCGGGGATGTGGATCGAGCGCTTTTTAATTATTGTGCCCACGCTCGAGCACAAGTTTCTTCCGTATGCGTGGGGGAACTACCGCCCGACCTGGGTGGAGATCACGCTTATGGTTGCGGGCTTCGGAATGATGGCGCTGCTTTATCTACTTTTCTCGAAGCTCGTGCCCATGATCTCGATGTGGGAACTCGAGGCGGGCGTTCGCAAAGCGCCCATCTATCGCGGCCGCGCAGTGGCGTTTGAACCCACCGGTGCACGAGCGAGAGCTGGAGTCAGAGAGGCCGAACCTTTGGCCACGGATCTGTCGCGATGAAAGCCGTCTACGCGCTGTATTCCGATCCCGACGCGGCACAACGCGCCGTTAATGCGTTGAAGCTCGCGGGAGGTTCGCTCGGCATCGGCGAACGCCAAATTGTTGTCGTCACAGCGGAGCCCTTCGATGGGTATGAGTTTTCCGACGAGCATTCGCAGACGCGCATCTTTCTCCTCGCTTCCCTTGGCGGCGTGGTCGGCGCACTTTTCGGTCTCTGGTTCACCCGCTTCACACAATTGGCTTATCCATTGCCCACCGGCGGAATGCCCGTCGTTACGTCCTGGACCAACGGGATCATCATTTATGAATTGACGATGCTGGGCGCTATCGCAACCACGCTGATTACGCTTCTTATTACCGCGGGCCTGCCAAACTTTGGCGAAAGGCTCTCCGATCCTGCAATATGGCATGGCAAGATTCTCGTGGGCGTCACCAACCCGCCAGATCGTGCGCGTGTGGAAGTTGAGACAAAGTTGCGCCAAGCCGGCGCGGCCGAAGTGAAAACCGCGTAGGCATCCCAACTAGTATAAAATAACCAAGCGGTGGTGAGCGTAGCTCAGCTGGTAGAGCATCGGTCTGTGGAACCGAGGGTCGCGGGTTCAAATCCCGTCGCTCACCCCAAAACTCCTTCAGCCTCTTGCACTTGCATTTATTGAATCGCCGCTTTCTTGTTCCCACTTTCAGAATCGGGAACAACTGGGAACAAATCGCCAAAGTACCCTTGTCAGCATACCAGCATCGAAAGCGCGGTCTCTGGGTGACTCGGAATTCCATAAATTCTCGAAGGACCTATTCATGCTCACAGGGCTCGCTTTAAAAAGCACGCCTATTTATCCGGTTTTTCCGGTTACGCGTTAGCTTCGTTGATGACCTCGAACGTTGTTCTGATGACGGCGCTGTGCTTGAGCATGGCTTCAACCGAACAGTATTTTTCTTCCGAAATTCGGATGGCTTCGCTCACCGCAGCTGCATCAATGTCGTGCCCCCTCACAATGTGATGAATTCGAACGGCAACAAAAACCTGCGGCGGGCGTTCCGCTTGTTCGGCTTCAACCTGGACCTCATAGCCCGTGACGAGCTGGCGCTTCTTACCGCGGAGAATTGTAATCACGTCAAAGGCCGTGCAGCCGGCCATGGCGGCGGCGACGAGTTCAATCGGCTTTGGACCCGTGCCACCTGCAGCGTCGTCGACCACAAAACTATGACCGCTTCCCGTTTCGACGAGGAATTGCCTAGAGTTAGGCACTTCTGGTTTCATTAGCATCACCCGAGCTCGGACGCCGGGCACGTTGGTACGAGCTTCACCTAATTTCCAAAACTCATTCCAGATTTTCGTTGTCGGGCCATGTGGTTCCACAATAGTGTTGCTCATGTTCTGCTCCTTTCTCCCCAGGAGAATAAGGGTCAATTCAACGCGTTTTTGGCGAGCGGCTGTTCGGCAGGGCAGAACGAAACCGCCTGACACACGCCTATAGGGTTGCGTTTATCAACTAACTGTGCGACTCCAAGAGATTCGTAGCAATGCAAGTCGTCCGATTTCGGCGTGTCGCTGTGCATTACGACAATCGACGGCTGAATGGGCAAACGATTGACCTGTTCGAGGAAATCGTGGGAGTGAAGATCAGGAAGATAATCGTCTACAAGCAAAACATCGAACACTCCCGATCTAAGCAAACCCAGCGCCTCATGACCGCTCCAGGTCGCCGTGGTGTTGAAACCGGCGTCCTCCAGCAGCTGTTGAAATTTCCACAGAATCTGATCGTCGTTGTCAACGATCAGGACATTAACTTTCTTATGGCCTTGCATCTTGTTAGTCCCTCCTTCCCGTACTTGTGTTACTTGGCGAAATACCCTAGGGCCTGATGGCGACTTTAAGCACGCCATCCTTTCGATTAGCGAATACGTCGTACGCTTTTGTGATTTCGTCCAGAGTGAATGTATGTGTCAGCAGCGGGCGTAGATCCACTCG
This sequence comes from uncultured Acidobacteriota bacterium, assembly GCA_963803735.1. Classification (GTDB taxonomy): domain Bacteria; phylum Acidobacteriota; class Terriglobia; order Acidiferrales; family UBA7541; genus Palsa-189. Next base: position 22,145 of record CAWDNV010000003.1, read on the forward strand.
GTTGTGGCGCACGAGTTCCATAAGACGGCGCATGCGCTCTTTGCCACCTGGGCAGAGTGTGGTGACGATCCTGTGATCACCGAGTCCGGCTGCAAACGGTTCGAGTGGGATGGACAGCTTGCCTGAATAGACACCCAGACTGGAAAGCGTGCCACCCGGACGAAGGACTCCGAGAGCGTTTTCAAAAGTTTGTGCCGTTCCGAGGGCCTCGATGGCTACATCGACGCCACGTCCCCGCGTCAGCCTTCGTACTGCATCCGTGACGTCCTGTTTGTGGTAGTCGATCATGACGTCCGCGCCCATGCGCTTAGACATAGCGATCCGAACCGGATCGGATTCCACGGCGATCACCAAGCCCGCGCCTTTGAGGCGTGCGCCAACGGTGGCACATAGGCCGATGGGCCCTTGAGCGAAGATGGCGACGGAATCACCAAACTGCACGCCGGCCGATTCCGAAGCGGAAAACCCTGTGGATGCAATATCAGCGAGAAGTACGACCTGTTCGTCAGTCAGTTCGTCCGGGATTTTTGCGAGATTGGCTTGCGCGTGAGGAACCAGCAGGTATTCGGCCTGTGCGCCGTTGATGGTATTACCAAATTTCCAGCCACCCATGGCGCCGCCGCACTGGGATAATTTGCCGCCAAGGCAAAATTCGCATTGGCCGCAAGGAGTAATCGCGCCGACCAGGACGCGATCACCGACGGCGTAGTCTTTCATGCCCGGGCCAAGTTCCTGAATAATGCCGACCGGCTCATGGCCGATCACCAAACCTGGCTTAACGGGATACTCTCCCTTCAGTATGTGGACATCAGTTCCGCAAATAGTCGTAAGCGTGACCCGTATGACTGCTTCTCCATAGCCTGGTTTTGGAATTGGGACACTCTCAATTCCGATTTGATTGGGTCCATGGAAGACGAGCGCCCTCATGCATTCAGCTCGTGCCTTAGGGCGACTGCTGCTCTTACGTTCCATTGTTGATAACGTCGCCATTTTCTTCCTCCTAATTGGAATTTACTCACGATGCGATTTCGAATTCGGTGACGCAGATCACAACTAAGGATGATGAGCATTACATTCGTTTCTCTTGGCACGTGAGAAGGTGGTGGCGTGCCAGAGCCACGCGCCTATTGACGGCAATTCGTACTGGAGGAACATATGAGGACATACCGTCGGAGTTTCGTAGCCGTCATTGTCCTGATGATCGCACTGCCTCTGTTTGCGCATCATGGAAACGCCGCTTACGAGACAACAAAAACAGTCACGGTCCGAGGCACGATTACGGACTTCGAGTTCATCAACCCGCACGTGATGGTGTTCTTTGAAGCAAAGAACGATAAAGGCGTAATCGAGAAGTGGCAGGGTGAGCTCACCAGCCCCAATCACCTGATGAGAACGGGCTGGACGAAGGGAACCCTCAAGCCCGGAGATCAAGTCACTTTCAACGGTCTCAGAGCAAAAAGTGGCGCAACTACGTTGTGGATTACGAAGATCGTCGCCGCCGATGGGCATGAGATTGCGTTGAGTCCTGCGGATTGACGCGAAAGGCCAGGCACCAGTGAAGATGAATGACGCCGTACTAGTTCGAGAATGGGGCGCGGACGCATTCCACCATCGTGTGCTGGAGTTTGAAACCCAGGGCTACATTGCGCGGCGAGAGACCTATCGCATTATTGCGGAAATGAATCCGGAAACGGGCGAGATAATTCACCTGCACACGATCGAAATGTTCACACGCTCCGCCGAGGGCGCATCCGACTCATAGTGATCAGGCTGGAGTCAGCGCGGCAGATCGTTTGCTCAACTCTCAGGCGACGAAGCGACTGAAAAGAGCGAGTACAAGTAGATTGCTATACCGGCCACAAGCAATCCGCCGCCCACAAACATAAACCCGAGAAACGCCAGCGGGTGAGTTCGAATCAGCGATAGCGCTTCCACCAGCAATCCGAGCACGATCAATATTCCTGAAATCCGAAGCCGCCGTTCCATCAGAGTCGCCATAGTCACTTTGGCTCCCAAAACTTCAACTCGGAAAGATGCGCCACGGCGTGAACATTCTCATGGCAACCGCTTGTCAGGCAGGAGAGTTGATTGGACTTGATGGACGCCATGATGGATGGATCGGCAGTGTGCACGGCGCCTTCCTCAAAGGACCGGGCGCCGGCATGGCAATGCAGGCATTCGCGATTGTTGTAAGGCGAATAAAGTTGGATGGGCTTAGGAATCGTTCCGAGATATTGCACGTAAACGTGGCGCATCCCGCGGAGCTTCGCGAGAATCGACCCATACATGACGTAGTCAGTATGGCAGGTGTAGCAGGCCTCATCTCGCGGTATACGCGCATTCTGGAAATGCGCGGCGGGCACGTACATCGGATCGTCGATATGAAGGCTTCTGCCATATGGATCCATCACGTGGCACGAAAGACAGAATTGCGTCTGCTTGGAGCGCTCCATGTGTTCCGAAGCGCCCATCGACGCAACGACCACAGGCAGCAGGAAAAAAACCACAAAGGCAAGTTGCTTTCCTCCGCTTGTGGCTGTAAGCGAGGGACGAATAACAATTGTGGCGACCAATACGATCGTCACGCCAATAAGCACATAGAGCAGCGTGGCAGGGGTGAGCGCCGTCAACATTTGCATGGGACCCTTGTAACCGCCCGTTGCGAAGCTAAAGACCGGTGATTGGGCTTATTTCTTTGCGAGATCGCGCACGTACGCCGCAAGCGCTTTGATCTCGTCGGGCTTCAGCGATTTTTCATATGCGGGCATTTTGTTTTTGCCCTTGGCAATGATTTGAGTGAGGTCGGCCTCGGACTCGCCCTGCACCTGGCTGGAGTGGAAGTCGTGCGTGCCGAGTTTCTTTCCCACTTCGCTGCCGCTGCCGTCTGCCGCGTGGCATGCTACACATTTGGTCTTGTAGGTTTTCTCCGCTTCACTTTGCGCGTGCGAGCGCGAGGTAAAGAATAAGAACGCAACTGCCGTGAAAAAGATGGTTTGCACTTTATGGCTGGGTACGCAATTCATTAAAGACTCCTTGGAGATACCAATGAGGATCGGGCTTAGTTCCTCTAAAAAGCATATCGCAGCACAAAGGTAACATTGTTTCCATTGAAATTCTGCGAAGGTAGCGGGACGAGTCCAGGCGGATTGGCGATTCCGTGGTCCTGATATCCGTAATAATTCCACGCCGTTCGATAACTGACACCCTTATAGATATCGAACGTAACGCTCGCATAAGGCGTGAAGTAATCGAAGTCAAGCGTGCCGGTTGGCGTGAGCGGATTAAGAAACGTGGTGCTCCCTCGAACGATGCTGCCGAGGTAGCCAACCAGAAAGGAGACTCGCTTCTGGGGTTTCGCCATGACGTCGGCATAAGCATAGTTGTCCCTGCTTGCATAGAACGATAGTGTGCCGAGCGGCGAAGACGCGCCAGCCACCGGACATGGTTGCGTGAATTGAACCGAGCTATCGGGGAAGCAAATCTCGGTTTGTGTGTAAACGTCCATGTAGCTGTAACCAAAGTCGACCGTAAAATCGCTGCGCGGAGAAAGCGCGGCGTTCAAACTGTAGGTTCTCCCATGCTCGATATTGTTTACCGTAAATACGTTATCGCGGTTCTCGTGAATATCCACTGCCGCAGCGATATTTGCCCATGGCTTGGGCTCGTAGGTGGCATGGACCTTATAACTTTGTAGTTGTCGCGGACTGATTCGGGTGAAGGAATTGTCGTTGTATCCCACCATCACGTCGGCGTTAACTCGCACTTTATCGGTAGGACGGGCCGACAGTCCGAATTCCGCGGCGTTCTCGTGAATGTAGTAATGATTGCGATCGGTATCGTTCGCAGCTTCCGGCCCGATTTCCGTAATCACCCCAGTAACTGGATTGAGCGTACACTCCGATGGAAGCGCGCCAGCTGAAAGCGCGCAATCGGCGCGTGCCGCCAGAAAATCGTTAGCCGCAGTGCCGGTCCGGCCGCCCGGCAGGTAGACTTCGCCCGTATCAATGGTCGCCGTAAAGTCGGAAATGGCGCGAGCCTCATAGAAATAGCCGACATAGGCGCTGAAGCGATCTGTAAAGCTGTATTTCAGCTCGACCAGATTGTTCCGAAGATTTTGCCCGAGGAACTGGCTGACGGCTTCATTCAGCACGTCAGGCCCTGAGCTCGCACTGTGCTGAGGGCAGCTCGCGCTTGCGAAAGGCGGCGGGCAAATCGCAGCGAAGTTCGCGGGAGTAGCCGGCGAAATTGGCAGGGTCAACCCAACCTGCCCGACGCCAGGTCTCGTCGCGAACAGGTTCGTTTGCGCAGTGGCCCATTCGGAAGGGATACGCCAGTTGTGGTAGTAGAATTCGTCCCGCAGGTTCAGCTTATCTGTAATGTGATAATCCCCGGCCCAATTGGCGTCGGCGACGACGCGCTTCGCTTCCGCAGGACCTGCTGTAGTGCTTACGCGAGTAACGGTGCGGCTGACCCAGCCGTTGAATAGTTCATTCAGATCCGTCATTACGTTGCTGGAGTTGCTATAAGCGGCCGATCCAGACATCTCGAAATTCTTGAAATAATCCGACTGAAAGCTGAATTTCTCGACAGGGAACCTGGCCCGCGGCGCGTCCAGAAGGCTATAGGACAGGATTCCGTTGCAATTAGGCGTAACGGTGGGCGGTACGGTCGCTGAATTGATAACAGGCGCTGCACAGGGCGTGGTGCCCTGAAAGACCACTCCTAAGTCCACCGGCGTGCCATTGGCAAGCTGGAAAGGAAAATTCTGATCCGCTACGAACGTGTTCACCCTGGTGTAGCTGAGCAGTTCGTCGAAGGAAAGCGTCGTCCGAGGCAGGCCGCGATAATCCAGGCCTAACCGGTACTCGTTCGTAATCGCCTGCACGTTGCTTCCCGGCGCCGCATTAGTCGGCTCGTATCCGGCCCCCCCTGGGCCGCCCGTGGACACTCGCGAATAACCGAGCCGAAAACGCAGGCGTGACTCCGGTAAAAGCAAGAGATCGTAATCCTGCATGTGCCGGTCGTAGTTGAGGGCATGCGGAGAATTCGCGATCGCCACAGGCGTGGCGAAAGTCGTGGGGTTCAGAGGATTGGCGAGCAAGTTGTAGTTAAAGAAGTATTCGTCGCGCCGATACGTCCCACGGAAGTCATACCACTTGTTCTTGTCAACGCGCAGCCGGGAGACACTATTGGGGTCGCCCCCATAGCCGAAGTTATGAAAGCTCAAATCATCGAAGAGCAGGCCGCGGTGATTGGCCGAATGCATATCGAGGTCGTAGTCAAAAAGCCGCCAGCCGCTGCCATAATTGAGGAACGTGTCATAGTTGCTCAGATTGCCGTGAATCAGGCTGTCGCGGTAGCCAAACTCGATATTCTGCTGTGTGGTGTAATTTCCGCTGGCCTTTCCCGGCGTTTCACTAGTCTGCTGCATTGGCCCTTGGTCGGGCAGCTGGGGATTTTGAGCCTTTGCGTCCATTGCGAAAATCAGAGCCAGCATGAACACGAACGCGAGGCTTGCGTGTTGCGACGAGCACGCTGCGCAAAGCTGTTTCGTAAAGGCGAAAGACTCCTTTCTGCCTTGCGTGGCTCGCACCGCTGTAGCAATAGCCATTGGCGTCCTCATTTGAAAAACACAAAGCTCGAATTCGAGCCGTGAACTGCGGTGTGGCAGAGCGTGCAAGCCTGGTATTGAGCAGCCTGATTATGGAACGAAGGGGCGCCGGGCGCGTTTGCGAATGAAGTGGTGTGGCACGAGAGGCAGAGCAAATTCACATTGCTCATCTTGAGCAAATGGACGTTGGGAGAGCCGTGAGGCATGTGGCATGACTGGCAGCCCTCAGTTCTTACGGGCTCATGTTCGTATACGAATGGCCCACGCTTATCGACGTGGCAGTTATAGCAGACCTGGTCCTCAGTGACCGACGTGCGCACTTGATGCGGCCGCTCAGTGCCGTGTGGGTTATGGCAATCGGAGCACTGAATCAGGCCTTCGTTCACGCGATGCCGAAACGGCATAGAGAACTGAGCCCTTTGTTGCTGGTGGCACGTGTAACAAAGTTCCGGCTGATTCTTCACCAGTAAGAATTCGCGGGTTTCGGAGTGGTGGGCCGAATGGCATGACGTACACGAGATATCGTTCCTGGAGTGCAGTGAATTGATGACGTGCCGCTGTTGCGTCCCATTCGCATGGCAGCTTAGGCATTGGGCATTTACCGCTTTTGGAGTCGCCTTTGCGAAAAGGAACAGCTTTGAGGTGTCCGCTGGATTTGCTACGTGCTCGGCCCCTGGTCCGTGACAGGCTTCACAGCCTTGCTTCGCCGGACCTCCGCGCGTGTTGTTCGAGGTCGCCCAGTGGCGCGACTTCGACCAGCTTTCGTATTCACTCGCGTGGCAGTCCTTGCAAGCCTCCGCGCCAACGTAACCTGCGGCTGTGGGCGCCTGGGTGGCGGTGTTTTGCTGAGCTTGGACTGGAACTATACAAAACCAGAAGAACGAAACTAAGATCGTCAGCGCCGGCGCTTTTCGAAAATTCACTCAGCTCACCCTTTTGTGCGTCGTCTCCGGACGGGCCTATTGAAACTGTAAGAACAAGTTGGAAGGGCTGTAATTTCGAACTGCGGCTGCGTTTTGAAAAAGCACCGTTACTTTAACCGGGGATGAGATCGAATACTGTCCAAAACTAGACACTTTCATCAGGCAAACAACTAGCCTAAACCGCTGTGGTATTTGGAGAGGCGGAGCTCACCCTCTTGAAGAATTCCAGTTCACGGACGCCAATTCTGGACGTCTCGTAGGACCCGGTCTGTAATCTACATCACCCAAAGCCCAATATGCACGTGTCAAGAAATGTCAAAACGGCAGGCTGATCGGAGGAAAGGGGCGTCAGCGCGACGCATCATGACCGCTACAGTGGTCATTAGACTGCCAGCCGGAAAATCCGTCAAGCGGCGTGCGGGACGTGCGGGACGTGCGGGACGTGCGGGACGTGCGATGTCTAATCACAAAACACTCTTCTCGACAGGGTAACAACAAAGAAGGGAGAGACGTGAGAAGAGCCACGTCTCTCCGGTTAAATATCGCAGCTTTAGCCTAAGCCCGAACAGTCAATACAGGGCAAGTCGCGTGAGAAACGACGGTATGGGCCGTGGCCGAAGCCATGTGAGTGGCGGCGCCTCCGTGCGCAGCAAACTTGGCGCCGAGCACGATCAAATCAGCATTCCGCTCTTGGGCCACGTTGAGAATCTGTTCGGAAGCGTTGCCGAACTCCACCACAAACTCAGGTGCACGCCATGGTTCGGCATCAGGGGGTACGACTTTGTGCAGGCGATCCATCCGATTTTGCAGGACCACTTGCGGATCGGCCGGCGGTTCAAAGTCTTTTTCATCCATTACATTCATCAGTGTGAGCCCCGTCCCAAACTCTTGCGCTAGGGAAACCGCATAACGCACAGCCGCAAGGGATTCGGGGCCGAAATTAGTAGCGAAGAGAATTTGCCTGAATTCTGGCCCACCTATAACTTGCGCGGTCACCTTTGGTCCCACCGTAAGAACAGGGCACGGCACCTGCCGAAAAACGTCTTCGGCTACCGAGCCCATTATGAATCGCCCCAGGCCTTCTCTGCCGTGCGTTGCCATAACGACGAGGTCGATCCTAAATTTCTCGATGGCTGCGGAGATGGATTCCCAAACACCTCCATGCTGCAGCAGCATCTTGTGCGCTACACCTCGTAAATTTGTATCCAGGCCTTCCATTTCGCGGGTCGCTGCCTCTTCGATCGCTTCCTGAGTGGAACCCCAATATTCAGGTGGCACCAAAGCCGTTTCCGCGGGTGAAATGACATGGGTCACATAAAGTTGGGATTCGTAGCGCCGCGCAATCGCCTTGGCCCAAAGCAAGGCTGGCTCCGAGAGGGGCGAAAAATCCGTTGCTACGAGCACGTTCTTGAGTGCAATTCGTGTCATGGTAGATACAAGCTTCATAGTGACCTCCCTTCTCCCTCAGCACAGTCGGGCGAATTAATTGTGCAATCCGATCCAAGCCCACAGGCCGGTCGTTGCCGCAAACAACAAGCCTGACAGGACCGCGAACCCAATAATCACATGCAGCAGCCGGTGCATCTTGCTGATCAGCACGTTTTGCTCGGCAGCCATCATGACTTGCTCTGCGCGATTCAAATAGAGTTCATCATCTTCCCGTGTGGACAAGGCGTTTCCGTAAATTACGAGCACGACAAGGACTCCTGTGACCGCAATCCAAGACGCAAGCAAGTATTCCAAGACCATCGATTCTGGGGCCATCGTATCCTCCTTAGTAAGGCTGGCCGGCGCTTTTGCTCGACCGCGGCCATTCTGATTCAGTACGGTAATCTGGTCTGTGTATGCCGGCACGAGCGCGTGTGATCCAAATCACAAGGCCTGCTTGTCGGCCCATCCCCGAAAAAATCAAATCCTGCCCAAGCTGGAAGGGCTTGTGATGCAGATCACAATCGATGCCACCTGCGGTCACCGCGCTTACACATGGAACGGGTAGAAGATCAAAACGCTTCCATGAAAGGAGAAACAGATGATGCGTTACGCACTTTATGGCGGTTTGTTAGCAGCTATTCTGGCAATTTCCATAGCAGGAGCAAAAACGCCAGCGACTGTGGAGGAGACACTTCCACCCAATTACGTGCCATCGGGTAAGCTGATGTTCCAAGAGCATTGCGCCACCTGTCATGGCGTCGATGCCAAAGGAAATGGGCCTCTTGCTTCGGTTCTGAAAACGCCGCCCGCGGACTTAACGCTACTGACAAAACATCACGGCGGAAAATTTCCGAGGGAGTACGTCTCAACTGTGCTTGAATTTGGACCGGGCCCGACGGCTCACGGTTCCTCGGACATGCCCGCATGGGGTCCGATTTTCCGGTATTACGACAAGCAGAACGAAAGGGCTGTGCAGCAGCGGATACGGAATCTCTGCAACTACCTGGAATCGTTGCAAGAGCAATAGGGGCAACACAGAAAGCTTACGCGATGCATACAAACACATTTCGATGGGCAACAGTCAGTCGTTTGCTAGCCGCTTCGTTTTTTGTCATGTGCATCCAAGCGGCTGCGGGCGAGCCTAGCCAGCAGCAAGCAGAAAAGGCTAAGTCACCTTCTGAGCGCACGAAGGTCGCTGAAGGCGAATACGTCGTATTGGAAGGAGCGAACGGCGGTGCCGTTGGTCCATTTGGAGAAGAGGTTTACAACTTTCATGAGACCTGGACGCTCTGGCGGACTGCGAAGGGCGGTTATGAAGTCGAAGGGGAGAGGCGATTCGAATCGCCAAAGGACGTAACGCGCTCTGCTCGTTTTCTGGCTGAGCTTTCGCGTGATCTGACTTTGATCGGAGTAACCGAGTTCAGCCGATTGAGATGGAGGCGGGATTCGGGACCTCTCACGTGCAAGTTTCTGCCTGGGGAGTTTGATTGCTCGTCAAATGCCAAAGATCGGCAGAACGCCATAGATCTAAAGATTCCCGTGGAACATCCTTTCGGACTCTTCTGGCCGATTTCGGCGTTTTCACTCAGCGGCATCACGCGTGAGGCCGAGCGTGATCCACACGAGGCAACTCCCATCCAGCTTGTTTCCATAGAGCAGCCGAGTGAACAAATTCCAGTAAATCCGATGATCCTGGACGGTCAGGTTCGGTATCTCGGAGAAGAACGTCTTAATGTTGCAGGCGAACAGCGGAGAACGTTTAAATTCTCCATCAAAGCGGCATTGTCTCCGGAACTCATCATCTGGACGACACGAAAGGGGCTATTGATGAGGGTGGCAATCCAGCACCCGGACAAAAACTGGCTCGAAGAGAGCATGAAGCTCATCCGTTTCAAAGAATACACGGGTTTTGAGTGAGCTTAGCGAGCGAATGAATGTGCGAATTCGGCTGACAAAGGACGATCCGAGGTTCTTATGAAAATACTACTCGCTGTTGATGGCTCGCAATATTCTGAAGCCGCTGTCCAAGCTCTGATTTCAAAGATTCGCAAGGAAGATACCGACGTGCTCGTTCTGCAGGTGGTCGAGCCGAGAATATTCTCTACGCCGCCGCAGATGGCCCCCGGATATGAGCCCGAGATGGCAGAAATCATGAAGGAGCAATTCCAAAACGCGCAGCAGACGGTAGACCGCTCGGCAGCTGCGCTTAAGGCTGCTGGCTTCAACGCAAGTGGCCGTGTCATAGAAGCGGAAACCCGCAGTGGGATTTTGGACCTGGCGAGCCAATGGCATGCCGATCTAATCGTCCTGGGATCCCACGGCCGAAAAGGACTTCAGAGATTCATGCTGGGGAGCGTCGCGGAATCCGTAGCGCGCGGAGCGTACTGTTCGGTATTGATCGTTCGCGCGGCTTAGGAAACGCAAAGCCTCTGCGAGCCCACGTAGTCTTCATCCCAAAATGAAGCATATAGTCAGCTCATCAGAGTCTTAGCCATTTCGCCAGCGCCAAATCAGTTGGTGATCGCCGTCACAGACGGGCGCATCTTTTCGAGAGATGTTGATGTGGGTGAGCAAGGTGAGCATCATAAAAACATTCCCTTGGAAGTCGGTGAGTTGGCTTTTGATCGGCTGTGCGGCATTTGCGGCGAGTCGTATTTACTACATACAGGAGATGGTGGCCGCTCTGGTTCTCTTTGCTGTCTTCTTCAGCTGCATCGCCGCAGTTGTGCTCCTATTGATCGTCTTGGACTACGGCGGCGAGGCAGTGCTTGGGTTTGTCGAGTTGCATGCGAAGCACTTTGTGCAGCAAACGCGCGCGCGGAGGGCCTTAGCGAGCCACGGTACAAGGATATGAAACGCGAGTCTTGAGGTGGATCGTGCGAACCAAGATTATGACGGGAAGGCAACAACGGATTTTCCATCCAGCCGTTTGGGTCGGAAGAGCAATCGGGTGGGCGCTTTTGGTTATTGCTGTTTTTGGCGTGGCCGAGGCCCGATTGCTGCCTGCAATCATCGGCAACTTTAGATTGCTTCCGTCCGTCGCACTCGGAGTAGTGGCAGTGGTGTGGATCGCCGGGCTGGAGTTATTCCTTCAGTTCTTCGATCGCTACTTGTCCGGCAACTAATTTCGAATTTAAGAGAGAGGCAGCGGGTGCGAAATGCCTCCGACGAACCCCATGGCGGAACCGCATGGGCGACATTTCGCTTCTGACCCGCTGCCCGTCCTGGTGAAGGACGATTGGCTGCGGGCCGGCTTTGGCTTGGAATCGGCTAGAATCCTTAAACCTAAATCGGCCCGTTCCCCTCTCGCATCGGCCTTCGATATTTGGCTCCCTGGCACAACTCAAACTGTCACGAATTCCTGCAGAGCTTCGCGGTTACCTATAACCAGGGTAGAGCCGTGAAGCTCAACCAGATGCTGGCTCTTAAATTCACTTAGCGTGCGCGTGACCGTCTCGCGCGTGGTGCCAATGAATTCGGCGATTTCCTCATGGGTCAATGGAAGCTTGATGCGAGTCCCTTCCTTGGTTTGCTGCCCTGTCGCTGCGAAATCCAGCAGAAGCTTGGCTAGTTTTTCAGGTGCGGAAGTAGCAAGTCCCAAGGTACGCAACTGCTCGCAAGCGACCTGGTATTGCGAACCCAGCTGGGTGGCAATAATAGGATAGGCCTCCGGGTGCTTCGAGAGAAACTGCAAGAATGCATCGCGCGGAATGAAGGCCACTTGGCAAGGCCGGAGTGTTTCCGCCGTGACTTCATGGGGTTTCCCCGCGAGCGCCGAGACCAATCCCAGCACTTCGCCGGGCTTCGTAATGCGCAGAATCAGCTTCTTGCCTTCGCTTGAGCTGATAGAGAGCTTCACCTCTCCTTCGCAGAGCAAATAAATGCCTCGTGCCGTTTGCTTCTCGATGAAAAGAACGGCGCCGGCGGGGTACGCAGACGTGAACTTGATGGCGTTCAGGTCCTTCAGCGCAGCCTGCGGCAATTCGCAGAAAAAACCATTCCTGCGAATTTTGCAGTTCTGGCAGTTATCGTTGAGCTCGAAACCGTAAGGACCTTTCATTTTGAGGCTCCTTTTTCAATACTATTTCTATTCCTGGAACCGTCGCTTCTGGCTTCCTGAACGAAATATTCTGTAAGTGGCGTGTCCGTTTGAAACTCAGCGTGCGTCTTGCGATAGATGTCAGCCAGAACCCCTCGGCCCTCGCGATCGATGTAGCTGACTCCACAAAGATCAAGGGATAACTTTCTTCCTGCGAGGGAAGGACCGAGCGAATGCCAGGTCCGTTCGAGTTCTGCCGTCCAAGGCCCCACGACCCTTCCCTCGAGCTTTAGCATCACCTTCGTCGCGTCTTCTTGGATTGTGATTCTCAGCACGTACTACTATGTCGCAATCGAGGAACCAAAGTGCGCTCCGACACGAAAGAGGTTGTCATCGGCAAGAAAATAAAGGGTCTATATTTGTGGCTGGAATTTTGACGTGAGCTATTTCGCGAGAGTGACGACGTGACGGAGACGACTAATCGTCTTGGAGACTAGATATAGTCTTGGCGCTTGATTCCCAGTTTCTTTAGTTTGGAATTCAGGGTGGTCCGCTTCAGGTCCAGGCGCGCGGCGGCGCCGTCCGGCCCACCGATCATTCCTTTTGCTTCGCGGAGGACACGCAGGATATGTTCTCTTTCAGCAGCCTCAAGGCTCACGTCCTCTTGCCCGATGGGCGTTTCCTCCAGAACCTGCAGTTCTGGGAGAGGCGCTCGCAAAGCTGGGCCCTTGGAGAGGATTACGCTACGTTCGATGAAGTTTTCGAGTTCTCGGATATTGCCGGGCCAGTCCCATTTCGTCAGCGCTTTCATGATCTCCGGAGAAATCGACTCTATTTTCTTATCCATTCGGACAGCGTGCTTCGCGACGAAGTAACGAACCAGTAGAGCTATGTCCTCACGGCGCTCGCGCAAGGGAGGAATGGAAATAGGAAAGACCCTAAGACGATAGTAGAGGTCGCTGCGGAACTCCCGATCCGCCACCATCTTCTCAAGATTGCGGTTTGTGGCTGCTACCAGTCGTATATCAACCGGAATGGTGCGGGTTCCGCCGAGTCTCTCGAACTCCTTATCCTGCAGGGCGCGCAGCAGCTTAGGCTGAATCTCCAAAGGCAGGTCTCCCACTTCGTCAAGGAATAGCGTGCCCTGATGGGCCAGTTCCAGGCGCCCTATTTTTTGGGAGATGGCGCCGGTGAAGGCGCCCCTCTCATGCCCGAAAAGCTCGCTTTCCAGTAGGCCGGTAGGAATGGCGGCACAATTCAGCTTTACAAGGGTTCGCTCACGGCGGGGGCTGAGATGATGAATAGCCCGCGCAATCAGATCCTTTCCGGTGCCGGTCTCGCCAAGGATGAGAACGGTCACATCTTGCTCCGCAACTGTTTCCACTTGTTTCAGGACTCGCTTCAGGCCGACGCTCTCTCCGATGATGTCTTCGAACCGGTGCTCGGTATTCAGCTCCTCTTCGAGATAGCGCTTTTCTCTATCCTTGCGAGCCAATTCTTCCTCGGTTCGCTTCTTTTCCGAAAGATCGCGAATGACGCTCAGTGCGAATTCGCCGCCCTCGGTTTTCACCGGGCTGAGCATAATGTCCACGGGAAACTCCGTGCCGTCCTTGCGCCTGCCGTAAAGTTCAAGTCCAAGGCCCATTGGACGGGTTCGCGCTTGGGCGCTGTATTCGTTCCGATGACCAGGGTGAGCCTGGCGGAATCGCTCCGGGACGAGGATTTCGACCGCTTGGCCGACCAATTCACCGCGCGAATAACCAAAGAATTTTTCGACCTGTCCGTTCGTTTCGGCAATTTTTCCTTGCTGGTCGGTCACGATAATGGCGTCGGGAGAGAATTCGAAAAGAGAGCGAAAGCGTTCTTCGCTCGCGCGCACAGATTCCTCGGCCTTTTTGCGTTCGGTAAAATCACAGGTGATTTTTGAGAATCCCAGCAGCTTTCCGGCACTATCCCGAACCGCGGTGATCATAACGTTCGCCCAGAAGCGAGAACCGTCCTTTCGGATCCGCCAGCCCTCGTCTTCAAATCTCCCCTGAGCGGCTGCTGTCTTCAATTCCGTATCTGGCTTGCCGCTCTCTACGTCCTCTGGCGTGTAAAAGCACGAGAAATGCCGGCCAACAATTTCGTCGGCAGAGTAACCCTTGATACGCTCTGCTCCCGCGTTCCAGGTGGACACCTTGCCTTCGGGATCAAGCATGAAAATCGCATAGTCTCTTACGCCTTCGACGAGCAACCTGAATCGCTGCTCACTCTCGCGGAGTGCCTCCGCAATCTGATTGCTGTCGGTAATGTCGCGAATCACAGTCAATGCGACTGGGCCTTCGGGCGTATCGACCGGGCTGAGCATTATGTCTACCGGGAATTCTGTTCCGTCCTTACGGAGGCCATAAAGCTCGAGGCCTGCTCCCATAGGCCGCATACGTGGCTGTTCATTGAAGTGAGCGCGGTGCGTAGGATGGACGTGCCGGAATCGCTCAGGAATCAGAATTTCGACGAGATTTCCCAGGAGTTCGGAGGCGGTGTAGCCGAACAGGCGTTCCACCTGAAGATTCGCCCGGGTGATCCTCCCGCCAGCGTCAACCACCAAGATGGCATTGGGTGAAGACTCAAAGAGCCGTTCGTAAACCGCTTCGGTGTCTGGGAGTCCGGTGTTTTGAACTGATGGCTCCGCCATAAGAGACGATGCGCCGAGTCGAGTAGAACTCAAACCCTAGTACAGGAAAACCGGTTGGTCAAGCCGACCTGTCTCGTAAGAAGCCATCAAATCCATTTAGTAACTCCGGGATTCGGGTCGCGCGTCACTTAGTTTGAGCGCAGCTTCTTGAGAAGGTCTTTCATCTCATGGGAGACGCGTCGCATCTCCTCCAAGTACTTCATCTGTTCGAGGTTAGCGCTGAGTATGTCGGCGGTGGCGCGCACGGCTTCGACGGTGGGCTCGACGTGCATCTTCGGCTGCTTTTCGTGCCTGTTCAGCGGACTCCCGGGCTGCCTCCGCCGCGTGTCGCGCCTCTTCGCGCTCCTGCCGAATTTGCTCGAGTTCTTCACGATGCTGTTCGTGAATCTCCCGTGCCTCTTCGGCAAGTCGCCTGAGTTGTTCAGCCTCGCCCCGAGCAGCTTCATCCAACACACGGCTCTCCTCCCTTATACGGCGGTCTTTTTCGTCAACCCGCCCCTCGCTTTCGGCCTGGTCGCGTGTCTTCTGCGCCTCAAGACGCAGTTTCTCCCTCCTAATTTTGTCATTCGCCATGACGTCTACCTCCAACGGAAACTGTTGTGCCAACTAGTCAATTACTCGAAGAATAGCGGCCACGGAGGCCTGGGAAAAGGGGGTTCTTCGGCCCATCATTCGGTCAGTCGTGCAGGACTACGCTGAGAAGCGAATTGTTGATCTTCAGCACGCCATCGTATTCGATGAGCCCAAGCTTCCTGAACTTGTTCATGAAATAGTTTACCCGCGTGCGTGTTGTACCTACCATCTCGGCCAGCACCGTCTGAGAGACCCTTGGAAGCGTCAATGCCTGGTTCGGTTTGCCATAGCGGGCGAGCAGCAACAAGGCTCGCGCCAGCCGTTTCTCGCTGGGGTTGAAGAGCTGATCGATCAGATCCTCCTCGGTTCGGAGGTTTCTGGTCACCATGTAGGAGATGAACTGGTCAGAGAATTCGTGATCAGCGTGAAGGAGGCGAAGCATTTCGGTTTTTTCAACGACCAGGGCGCTACCCTGAGTCATCGCCGTCGCGGTCGCGATTCGCCGCGGCTGGCCGGCGAGGCAGGCTTCGCCCAAAAAATCGCCGGGCCCGAGAATCGCAACGACCGCCTCTTTGCCTGCGGCGGAGGTTACGGCAAGCTTTATGCTGCCTTCTTGAATGTATAAGACGTTCCTGGCCGGCTCACCTTGGGAGAAGAGGATTTGCCTCTTACGGAATTCGATCCGTCTCTTCGACACGCCGTCAGAATGGAGAAAGGCAAATACGTCAGCGGCGGGTCCAGCCAAATCGTGTCGTTGGGTTGGTATCTTCACAAGCCAAGCATAAAGAGCAGATCGAGCGAAGTACGTGGCCATCATCACGGTCGAGTGTAACAAGCATCACGTCACCTTCCCCGACGGAAACGTTGGCACAAGTCTAAAAATCGTCTCGAATGGGACAGTGTACGTGCCGTAAGAAAGGTGTCTTGAATTGGACTGTTCCCATTTGGAACCGACAATTCGAATTCGGTGTCCGGAATGGAACACCTACTGAAATCAATCCAGGTCTAAAGTCTTTTTCGTACAGTGCGACTGAGGACAGACCTGTATGCACCTAATATAACGTGTACGCAGTGTAGGCAAATCCCCACTGTTTCATTCTAATTTCGAGGTTTGCACGATGCGAAAACCGGTGAACAATGTAGCCCGTTACGGCTGGGCAGTACTGGCAGTCGCAGCCGCTCTGGGGTTGAGGTGGTTCCTTGCACCGCTTCTTGGGGATACGAATCCCTATCACCCGGTTTGGGCTGCCGTTGTTTTCTCTGCCTGGTACTGTGGACGAGGTCCGTCCATCGTCAGCGTCCTGGCGGGGGCGCTAGGCGTTTGGTATTTCTTTTTGCCAGTGGCTAACTCGTTTGCCCTGAGGAATCCCAGGGACATTTCTGGAGTTGTGGGCTTTCTACTTGTGGCCGGCTCCATCGTGGCGCTTGGGGAACTAAGTCGCCGTGCGCGGTCAGCCCAACTCCATCACGCACGCCTGCTTGATCTGGCGAACGATGCAATCATTGAACTCGATATGGCAGACGATACGATTCAGTATTGGAATCAAGGCGCGGAAAAACTATATGGTTGGACGCAGGCAGAAGCCATCGGTAAGAACGTACACTCGCTACTCAAAACAGTTTTCCCGGCAACACTCGATGAGAGTAAGGCTGTGCTAAAGCGGGAGGGGTATTGGGAAGGCGATGTGATCCACACCCGGCGCGACGGCACGCAAGTAGATACAGCTGCCCGCTGGATTTTGCAGCAGACCAGTAGTAGTGGGGACAAAGTGTGGCTGGAGATCAACTTTGACATTACAGACCGAAAGGAAGCACAGCGGGAGGCTGAAGCGCGGCTGCTTGCAGAATCGCAACTTCGCGTCACCGTGGAAAAAGCCGCTGAGCGCGAACGGGCGGCGGCGAAGTTCCGAGGACTGCTGGAGGCGGCCCCGGACGCAATGGTGGTGATGAATCGGCAGGGCAAGATCATCCTGGTCAACGCCCAAGTCCAGAAATTATTCGGTTATCAACGCGATGAATTGCTCGGACAGAAGATTGAAATGCTGATGCCGGAGCGTTTCCGACACAAGCATCAAGATCACCGCACGGGCTTCTTCGGCGAACTGCGAGTGCGGCCTATGGGCGTAGGTCAGGAACTATATGGCTTGCACAAGGACGGTCACGAAGTTCCGGTGGAGATCAGCTTAAGCCCGCTGTTGACCGAAGATGGCGTTTTGGTTACGAGCGCCATCCGCGACATTACAGAGCGGAAAAACGCCCAGCGGGAACTGCAGACGGCTTATAGCGAATTGGATAATCGAGTGAAGGAACGGACAGCCGAACTGGAGCAGAGCAATCAAACCTTGCGTTTGCTTTCGGTTCGTTTGCTGCGGGCTCAAGACGAAGAGCGGCGCAAGATCGCCCGCGAGTTGCACGACAGCGCAGGCCAGTATCTCGCGGCCGTCAGCATGGCGCTGGCTAGAATCCAAAACGATGCCGAGGATCTAGCCGTTCCGCTTAGAGACAAAGTGGACGAAGCTGTCGAGGTCACGAAGCAATGCATCTCCGAGATTCGAACCATGTCGCAACTCCTGCATCCGCCCTTGCTGGAAGAATTGGGGCTGGCCTCGGCGGTTCGCTGCTATGTCGATGGCTTCGTAGCCCGCAGTGGGATTCAGGTAGAAATGAAAGTGCCGGAAGAGGTTGGGCGGCTTGGGGAAGATGTGGAGCTGGTGCTGTTTCGAGTTCTGCAGGAATCGCTGACAAACATCCATAGGCATTCAGGCAGCAAGACCGCCATCGTCAAACTCGGTGCGGACGCACAGCAGGCATGGCTGGAGGTAGAAGATCACGGTAAAGGTAAAGGCGACGCCGTTGTTTCTTCAGGCGCGTTTCAACCTGGCATTGGCCTCACGGGGATGCGCGAACGGGTGAAAGACCTCGCAGGCGTATTGGAAATCCAGTCCGGCCAGAACGGCACTCGCGTGAAAGCAGCTCTTCCTTTAATAGCTCAACCTAATAAAATCCAAACCAACACGAAAACACTCTCGGCAACTGGTTAATTTCAGAGATTCGCTGCAAGAAGCAAACCGGCTAGGTAGGCACAACCGTCTCCCAAATCGAGCTCGGTCACAAGCGCGGCCTGATTTAGCGAGCTTTCGTCGAGCCGTTTCGATTGTGATCGTGGTCACGCATCGGCGTGAGCGGCGGTACTGTGCCCTCGCCCTCGTCGCGTCAGGCTATACGCGGTTACGGTGGCGTTGGTTGAGTCACCAGGCCACACAAAAAAGAAGATGGAGGGACGCCATGGCTACGGCCACAGTCCTACAGCCAGCACCGCACCAGAATTTCCTGGGCTGGGTGCCAAGAACGAAAAACACTGCCGTGACGCAAATTCGGGTGCCCGTCGACGCCTCTACCGCCTACACGGATTTCGGAGATGCATTTCTTTCTGGAAATCTGATGGGGTCACCATCACGCAAGCGAACGGTGACCACTTCGATCGTGCTGCACACGATCTTGATCGGTGTTCCTCTGTTACTTTCGGCGTGGTTTGCAGACACGCTGGACCTTCGAACCTATACGCAAACGCTGCTCGTGGCGCCGCCGCCCGCCGCGGCCGCGCCGTCGCCACCACCAAGTGTCGCGGCTGTTCCAAAGCAAGCTCGTCGTATGTTCACTTCGCAGGGCAAATTGTTCATGCCGACGGCGATTCCGCGGCAAGTCGCAATGTTGAAAGAAGCACCTCTGCCGCCCGAACCGGAAGGCGCCGGTGTTTTCGGAGGCGTGCCTGGAGGAGTCACGGGTGGAGTGATCGGTGGCATGCTGGACGCCATCAGAACCCCCGAGGCGCCTCCCCCGCCGCCTCGCGCCTCAGCCGAGGGCCCACGAGCGCCTTTGCCCGTGGGAGGGAATGTCCGGCCGCCACGGATTATATTTACGGTGAATCCAGAGTACCCCCTGCTCGCGCATCAAGCCGGCATACAAGGCGAAGTGATTATTTCCGCGGTAATCGATAGCCGAGGCAACGTTGTCGATATGAAGGTTGTCTCCGGCCCACCGCTCCTATACACCGCCGCAATGAAAGCGCTGGGGCAGTGGAAGTTTGAGCCGACTTACCTGAATGGCGAGGCGGTAGCTATCAAATGGAATGCGACCGTGAAGTTTCGCATCGGAACGTCGAATTCGGCCTCGTAGGGCCATGCTTGCTCTGAGTGTGACGGCCGTCACGACGACGGGTGACACCTCGTACGGCGGCCACAACGTGATCGGTGTCAATATCAGCACGAAATCGGAGGTGCACAATGAATGGTCATCAACAGGAAGTCCTTGACGCTCTCAAATTCGAGCTTGCATTTCTAGAACGCGGCGGTTACGAACCATCTGTGCGAGAGCCCAGGAAGACGTTGTCGATATTCCAGGATTCGCCTTCATGTCCCAACTATGCTGCAACGACGAAAACACACGCGTGCGCGGAATGTTTCCTGATCGATTTCGTCCCGCCAAAGAAACGGGAGGAAGCAGTTCCTTGCCACTTTATCCCGCTAAACGACCGCGGAGACACCGTGGATAGCATTGCTGGCTCAGGTGACAACTTCGAAATTCAGCGCGCGATGCGCGGCTGGCTCCGTAAGACAATCGAGGCCATGGAAAAGGCAGAGGCAGAAGGAGGAGTACACGCAGAAGAACGAGCAGCGCCTTTCTTCGTGTTCTGAAAGTTAGCGAAAGGGGCGCCCCATGAAGAGCAAAGACAGAAGTTTCTACATAGCATGCCAGCTACTAGTGGTGCTTACGTTCGCTGTTGCTGGAGCCGGCAAGCAAACTCAGCCGACTACCGAAGAGCATTTCATGCCAATCATTAACTCTGTCAAGGGACCAGACTTGTTCCAAGCCTATTGCGCTTCCTGCCACGGGTTGGATGCCAAAGGAACCGGTCCGGCCGCCCAGGCGTTGAAGGTCGAAGTACCAGACTTGACGGTTCTGACTAGGAACAATCGCGGACAGTTTCCTGCGTTGCGCGTCCGCCAAATGATCACGGGGGATCAAGTGGCGGCCGCACACGGTTCCCGAGCAATGCCAATTTGGGGACCGATTTTTCACCAGGTTGAAGAAGACAAGGATTTTGGAAATGTCAGGTTGGCAAATCTGGTGAAGTATTTGGAATCCATACAGTCGGTCGCAACTGCAACTCCACCCTCAGGTGCCGAACTCTTCAAGCAATATTGCGTGGCCTGCCACGGAAGCGATCTCAAAGGCGTCGGTTCTTTCCCGACTCCTTACAGAACGCCGCCCGACCTCACCACGCTGGCTCAGCGTCACGGCGGCAAATTCCCTGATGGCTATGTGTCAAAGGTGCTGCGGAATGGCATGGTACTGCCCGCACATGGCCCAGCCGAGATGCCTGTCTGGGGCGAAGAATTCAAAGCGAGCGACCGATTAGACGCAGCCCAAGTAACAGCGCGCATTCGAGACTTGACCGAATATATCAAGTCGTTCCAGGCGAAATAAGAA
Source organism: uncultured Acidobacteriota bacterium (assembly GCA_963803735.1). Classification (GTDB taxonomy): domain Bacteria; phylum Acidobacteriota; class Terriglobia; order Acidiferrales; family UBA7541; genus Palsa-189. The sequence continues at coordinate 42,889 of CAWDNV010000003.1, forward strand.
ATGCGGTGAAAATCACCACCGGAAATGCATACTGGTGATGATGAACCGGCATTCAGGGCTAGGCTGCATATTCGATCCCCAGTCAATCGCTGTGATCGGCGCTACCACCCGAGAGGGCAGCGTAGGACGCACAGTCATTGAGAACCTCGCAAGCGGGTCACGTCGTGACAAATTATTTGCAGTCAATCCCAAATACGAAGAAGTTCTCGGAGTGCGCTGTTACAGGGACGTAGCAAGCATTCCAGAAAAACTGGATTTGGCTGTCGTTATTACTCCGGCTCCTACGGTGCCAGGCGTGATTGGTGAATGCGTGAGGGCGGGAGTGGGCGGCGCCGTGGTGATCTCCGCAGGCTTCAAGGAACGAGGCGCTGAAGGCGCAAAGCTTGAAGACGAGATCCGGCAGCAATTGCGCGGCAGCAAAATCCGGCTCATCGGTCCCAATTGCTTGGGAATTATGAATCCGATCGTCGGTATCAATGCCACATTCGCAAATGATATGGCATTGCCGGGGAGTGTCGCGTTTCTAAGCCAGAGCGGGGCTCTCGAAACAGCGATTCTCGACTGGAGCCTCAAGGAACAGGTTGGCTTCAGCGCGATTGTCTCAACAGGCTCGATGCTGGACGTCGGCTGGGGTGATTTGATCGACTATTTCGGCGAAGACGAAAATACGCACAGCATCCTGTTGTACCTGGAGTCGGTCGGCGATGCGCGCTCCTTTCTTTCCGCCGCCCGCGAAGTAGCGCTGCGGAAACCGATCATTGTGATCAAGGCGGGGCGTTCCGATGCAGCATCTCGTGCGGCGACTTCGCACACGGGGGCGTTAACCGGCAGCGATGAGGTGTTCGATGCCGCCGTTCGTCGCTGCGGCGTCTTGCGTGTCCAGAGCATTTCGGATCTATTCCACATGGCTGAAACCCTGGACCGCCAGCCACGGCCGAAGGGCCCCCGGCTGATGATCCTCACGAATGCCGGCGGACCGGGCGTGCTTGCCACAGACGCGCTCATCGCCAATGGCGGCGAACTAGCACGCCTCTCTGATTCGTCAGTGCAAGCGCTCAGTCAGTTCCTTTCGCCCAACTGGAGCCACGCCAACCCGATTGATGTCCTCGGTGATGCCGGCCCGGAGCAGTACGCCCGCGCTCTCGAAATTGCTATCCACGATACCAACAGCGATGGGCTGCTTGCCATACTCGCTCCCCAGGGAATGACCGATCCAGCGCTGGTCGCCGAGCACCTTAAGGCATTTGCCCGCGGATCTGGAAAGCCCGTGCTTGCGAGTTGGATGGGAGGAAAGCTCGTTAGCGAGGGCGTGGCAATATTGAACAAAGCAGGGATTTCGACCTTCGCATATCCCGATACGGCTGCTCGCGCGTTTTGCTACATGTGGCGTTACAGCTATAACCTGCGCGGCATTTATGAAACCCCGAGCCTTGTAGAAGAAGTGAAGGAGGGAGACGAGTCGCGTGAAGCTGTTGCGCGAATTCTCGAAGCCACTCGAGGCAGCGGCCGCACGCTGCTTACCGAGGTCGAGTCAAAACAAGTCCTCGCGCGCTACGGCATTCCCACTGTAGATACGCGACTGGCACGCACCGAGGACGAAGCTGCCCGTCTTGCCGGTTCAATCGGTTTCCCGATTGTATTAAAGGTCTACTCCGAAACAGTCACGCACAAGACGGATGTCGGAGGCGTAAAGCTGAATCTTACCGATGAACAAGCGGTCCGGCAGGCGTACCGCGAAATAGAATCAGCAATTCGGGAAAAAGTGGGAGCGGACAAATTCCAAGGCGTAACCGTCCAGCCGATGGTGCATCTTGACGGGTACGAGCTGATCCTCGGGAGCAGTGTGGACGCACAATTTGGTCCTGTGGTTCTGTTCGGCTCAGGTGGGCAGCTCGTTGAAGTCTACCGCGATCGCGCCATCGCCCTGCCTCCACTCAACGCCACATTGGCACGACGTTTGATGGAACAAACGCGTATTTTTACAGCTTTGAATGGCGTACGCGGCCGCCCGCCGGTGGATATCGACACGCTCGAACGAATACTTGTTCGCTTTAGCAGGCTCGTCGTCGAACAGTCATGGATCAAAGAAATCGACATTAACCCATTGCTCGCGTCGGCCGAGGGGATTCTCGCTCTGGATGCGCGAATCGTTGTTCACGCGGCAGAGACGGCGCTGGAACGCTTACCCAGAAGCGCTATCCGGCCCTATCCGAGTCAATATGTCAGAGGGTGGAAGACTAAGAGCGGGACCTTGGTACTGATTCGGCCAATCCGACCCGAGGACGAGCCACTTATGGTGAAATTCCATCAGAGCCTTTCCAGAGCCAGCATATTTCTCCGATATTTTCACATGGTGAGCCTGGATGAGCGGGTGGCGCACACACGATTGATGCGACAGTGCTTTATCGACTATGACCGAGAAATGGCGCTGGTTGCCGACGTTCAGAAGGCGGGTTCCGATGAGCACGAAATAGTGGCTGTAGCCCGACTCACTAAAATGCGTGATGAACTGGAAGCGGAAGTCGCTGTTGTAGTGACCGATGCCTACCAAGGCAAAGGCTTGGGGACCGAGCTTGTGCGTCAGTTGATCGAGGTCGCCCGTGATGAAAAACTCGATCGAATCGTCGCCAGGATTCTGCCAGAAAATGAAGCGATGCACGCTCTCGCACGGCACCTCAATTTTCGATTTGAGACGTCCTCTGAACTGGACTCCTTAACGGCTGTTCTCGACGTCCAGCGCGTGCCCTCGTCATGCGAGACGGCTCACAATGCAGCGTGAGACGCTACCGTCAACATTCTGCAGCATCTTAGTACCCTCGATTCGTTAGCCGCGACTTCCCCTAGAAACGCACAAATCATGGCTTGGCTTCGCCCTCCAATTGTCCGTTACGGTTACTTCACTGACTATGCGAGGCGTCCAGACCTGTGATTGAAATCACAGCCAAAATCGCAAGATTCAAATAGTCTCGACATTGGCGATACTCCCCGGGGATTCGAAAGGAGAGAGAAATGGCGGCAAGTACTACAGCGACTCAGAGTGCGATGGAAAGCACAGCGGTAAAAGCTACGCAACCAGCGGCAAAAAAAGTAGCAGAAACCGAAGAAGTTTTCGAGCAGATCGATCGCATCAACGGCTCTGTCGCGCGCCGAGCCTTTGAGATCTTCTTGAATAACGGCAATGGTTTTGGTCGCGGTGTCGAGAATTGGTTCAAGGCGGAATCCGAACTTCTGCATCCCGTTCACGTGGAAATGACGGAACAGGTTGGAGCGGTGAACGTGGGTGTCGAAGTACCTAGCTTTGAAGCCAATAATTTGGAAATCAAGCTGGAACCCAACAGAGTCACAATCAGCGGCAAGAGGGAAGCCAGAGAGGAACACGAGACTGGCAGGACCATCTATCACGAACACTGTGCCAATGAAATCCTTCGCGTGGTCGATTTGCCGGCGGTCGTGGACGCATCGAAAGCGGAAGCCAACCTGAAGAATGGCATCCTCGAGGTGCTCATGCCAAAGGGTAAGGCGGCCAAGACAACCCGAGTACAAGTCAAGGCAAGTTGACTCGACGCAGACTAGGGCAGGCCAGGTTTTGCAACGGACCCGAAAGGAGCGAAAAATGAGAACGGATACTGAACTACAGCATGCCGTAATGGAAGAGCTGACTTGGGAACCCAGCGTTGATGCCGCGGAAATTGGGGTCTCCGCCGAATCCGGGATCGTTACGCTGAGCGGCATGGTGAAGAGCCTGCCACAAAAATGGGCAGCCGAGAAAGCTGCTCAGCGAGTTTTTGGGGTAAAGGCGGTCACGGACGAAATCGTAGTGAAGCTTCCCGGAGACGGCGAACTCAGCGACACGGAAATCGCGCGGGCAGTAGTCAACGCTCTGGACTGGAATGCCTCCGTACCCCGAGGTCATGTAAAAGTAGTGGTGTCTCACAGCTGGGTCAACTTGGAAGGTACTGTACAGTTTCACTACGAGAGAGTCGCGGCCGAATACGCGGTGCGCGGATTAATCGGCGTCAAAGGCGTGACAAACCTTATTAGCGTAAAACCGCCGCAAACTTCGCCGAAGGACATCAAGCATAAAATCGAACAGGCATTCGAACGGGCTGCCGATCTCGATGCCGAAATGATTTCGGTTGAAGCGAAAGACGGGAAGGTCATCTTACGGGGAACGGTGGATTCTTGGGCAGAGCGGGAACGAGCGGAGTTGGCAACTTGGGCCGCTCCGGGCGTATCGCACGTAGAAAACGAAATCCTGATCGCCTCGGACCAGGAGATCGTCGCGTCCTTATGAAGAGTCTGGATGGAGCAAGGGGATAGGGGAGGCCCCTCCTCTCTCCTCCCCTTGCTCCGATTGATTCTCGAAAGGAGCGAACAATGCGCAAGGGACGGGTTCGAATAAGGACCATAAGATCATGCAGCGGGGCAGCCTCTTCAACCGCGCATTAGGGAAGCTACTAATTCGCCCGTGACCAATCCCAGACAATGCGTCCGGGCACCAGGACTCGACGAGTGTGCGGGAGGGAGGGAATCACATCCCGCACATCGCTAGGGGGCTCTTTGAACCTCTGTTATTTACCATCGCCCTGGATTGTGTTGGAACGATTGCGATCACGATTAATCGGCCGCCTGCTGACCTAAAGGTGAACTGCACAGCGTCACTGGCCGCACCAACTCGACCATCGCTGCATTGAATTTGTCCGGTTCATCCATGAACGGTTCATGTCCGGACTCCTCGAACCAGACGAGCTTCTTCGACGGCGCAGTCAGCACGTCGAAATAGGCCACGCTGACTTCTGGGGAAACCCAGTGATCGTGGCGCCCGAGAAAAAAGAACACAGGCATCCGCAGCACGGGCGCCACCTTCATCAAATTGAGCGCCGACACCTCAGCCCACATGGCGTCGAGAGAAAACCGGAAACCACGCAGGAAGTTCGGCAAATCGAAGATCGAGGATTCTGCCCCGCCGAGGATCATTCGTCCCATGTTCCACAACGCTCTTGCTCCCAGGCCCGCAAAGCGCTGGAGCCACGTGCGCTGTACCCACAGTCTCTCGGCCGTGTGAGGCGGCGGACCGATGGCGCACAATTCCTTCAGGGCCTTGCGGTTGTTGCGACGCTCCGCTTCGGCAAGCACGAAGTCATACGAGGACGACTCGCTCACCGGCCAATCGCCGATCTGTCCACTGCCGACATAGGCCGCGACCTTCTCTGGAAACCGCGCGGCATAGAGCACGCCAAGCGCGGAGCCCCAGGAGTGGCCAAAGATCACAACGTTGTCCTTTCCGAGGCGGTTGCGTACCGCATCGACCAGTTGGTCCAGATCGGCGATGAACTGCTCGACCGTCATGGAGGATCTGGGGATTCTACGGTCGTACGATTTGCCGGTGCCGCGCTGGTCCCAATTGACGATGGTGAAGCTCTTTTCGAGCGGCGCATTGAAGTGACGGAAAAAACGCATCTCTGTCATGCCCGGGCCGCCATGCAGAAAGATCAAGGGCGGATTCGCGAGGCTCTCACCGCGGATCATCACCCACTGATCGAGCCCGCCCAGACGGAAGTAGCCAACTTCAGCGATGCTGTCGGGAAGGATCTCGCCGTTGGGCCCACGAAAAGGTGGCGTGTTTCCCAAATGTTTGATGAAGTTCACTCCTCGATAGCAGTTTACAGGTGCTGGACATGGGCGCTGTGATACAAGTCACATATCGTACTTGTCAGCTTCTTTGAAATCGCGACGTCCCGGGATTTGGCTCGGGGACATATTGTCGGAGCGACGACCAGGGGCGTGCCCTATTTGAGAGCTCGTTTCATCAGATAAGTTGGAAGTGGATACAACATTTGCATCGGGTGCGTGGATGCAAATCAGCGAGATGCAAGATCGCGAGTGCCGAGACACTCTGCGTCGCCTGGCTTTTGGAAGGTTGGCGTGCGCTCGCGAAAATCAGCCTTACATTGTTCCGATCTATTTCGCATACGAATCAGATCGTCTCTACGGATTTACTACTTTCGGCAAGAAAATTGACTGGATGCGTTCAAATCCCCGGGTATGTGTTCAGTCGGACGAAGTGCTCAGCAATGACAATTGGATCAGCGTTATAGCCCTTGGGCTATACGAAGAACTTCCTGATACTCCTGCCTATGCGAGCGAACGCGGTAAGGCCCAGTCCCTGCTGGAGAAACGCTCGATCTGGTGGCAGACCGGCTATGTTGCTTCAAACGTCCGCGGCCAATCGGAGGCGCCGTCTCCGGTATTCTATTGTGTTCACATTGAGGAGATCAGCGGTTTGCGCGCTTCACCCGAAGGTGGTCCTGTGCGTGTTCGATGACCCTGCTCTTGTGAAAATGTCGCTCGTTTCAATTTTCGTTTTGCTGATCGTTCTGATTGTCCCGGGCGTGGACATCGGCGCTGGCCCTGCACAGCAATCACAACAAAAAGATGACCAAGTGTCGATCAATCCGGGACCTCCCATGTCGGGCGCCGATATTTTCAAGTGGTATTGTGCCGCCTGCCACGGAAAGAATGCCAAAGGAAATGGCCCTGCCGCTTCCGAACTCAAAGTCCCGCCACCCGACTTAACAACTCTGGCCAAGCGCAACAAAGGGAAATTTCCGGCCGATTATGTCACTCGCGTCTTGGTGAACGGGCCTAAACCGGCCCATGGAACCCCCGAAATGCCCATATGGGGACCTCTATTTGCAGAGTTAAATGCCAAGGGCCGCGTTACCGTTGAAATCGACAGCGTCGTTCACTATCTCGAATCGCTACAAGAGAAGTGACAATTCCAAGGCCCATCCAAAACGGCCTCCGCAGCTCCCCCTGGTGGTCGTGACCTGTGTCACAGAAAAAGCCTTGCATCGGGCATAGAAAGGTCCTAGAGGAAGGAGGTTTCGCAAAAATGGCTAGCTCTCAATCTAGAGCTATCGTCCGTACGATGGCGCACGACCGCTTCGATATTCACGGGTACGTCAGTTGCGGCTTTGAGGCCGTGCGCGAGGCGTTCGTCGAAAACTTTGTTCGGCGACGCGAGTTGGGCGGAGCCTGCTGCGCCTTTGTGCGCGGCGAAAAGGTCGTCGATCTCTGGGGCGGCATTCGGAATAAGCGAACCGGCGAGCCTTGGAACGAAGACACGATGGTGATCGTCTACTCCACCACCAAGGGCTTGGCCGCGATGACGCTGGCCATCGCCCACTCTCGCGGATGGCTCGACTATGAAGAGCGTGCGTCCACATACTGGCCGGAGTTCGCGCAAAATGGCAAGGCGCGAATCACCGTCCGCCAGCTCCTCGCGCATCAGGCAGGCTTGTTCGCGCTCGACGAACCTGTCGATCGCGGCCTCGTCGCCGACCTCGATCGCCTCGCGGTCGTCCTGGCGCGTCAGAAACCGGCCTGGGAGCCTGGGACTCGGCAGGCCTATCACGCCATCACTCTCGGGTTTTATGAAAGCGAGCTCCTGCGCCGCCTGGATCCGCAGCATCGCAGCTTGGGACAGTTCTTTCAGGATGAGATCGCCACGCCGCTCGGCCTGGACGTCTACATCCGGCTGCCTGAGTCGATCCCGAACTTACGCCTGGCCACGCTTGCGCCGCCGCGCCTGATGCAGATGCTGTTCGGTTTCCCGGTTCGCCTGGCATTGAACGCGATGAATCGCCGCTCCAAAATTTACCGGGCACTCCTGGGCTCCATGTTGCCCCATGATGAGCAGCACATCTACGCCCGCAACCTCGAAGTGCCGTCCGGGGGTGGGGTCGGCACCGCGAGAGCCATCGCGCACGCCTATAGTGTCTTCGCCACTGGCGGACGCGAACTGGGATTACGTCAGGAGACGCTGGACTCGTTGGCCGCGCCGGCGGTTCCCCCGACGCGCGGCTTTTATGACGAATGCATGAAGGCCGAGGTGCAGTTCTCGCTGGGCTTCATGAAGCCCAGCCCGGTCTGGCCGTTCGGCAGCGCCAGCTCTTTCGGAGCACCTGGGTCCGGTGGCTCTCTGGGCTTTGCCGATCCGATCGCAGGCGTAGGATACGCCTACGTAACGAGTCAGATGGGTACGCGCATAACCGGAGACCCGCGGGACGTGGCGCTCAGAGACGCGCTCTACTCCGCTACTCAGGCTTGATTACTGCAGCCTCAATGCGGTCCCTTCGGCAATTGCAAGAGCTCAAAAGCGAAATCAAACTCCTTAAAAGTGACGGCCGTCACAGCAGAACACAGCGTTTCGGCTCATCGTTTAGAAGAAAGGAGAAAAGTTATGGCAATCATTGAAAGCGGAGCACGGTTGAAAAATTGAAAGCACCAGCGGCGCTACAAAGCGAGGTTTTCGAGGTGAGAAATGGTTAAGACGACGGACTCACGGCACCCGTTGCAACCCTCGCCCGCACCATTCAATCAAGGTGTTGAGGTGGGTGCCCAAGCAAATACGAAAGTCATCTACTGGCATCGCGACTTGCCTCCGTTGGATGCCGAATACATGGGCGAACACATTATTGAAGCAGCCAGCGCGCGGGTTCCTAGTACGTTGGCGCATCGCGATGAGCTGTGGGATCGATGCTATCAGAATCTAATGGCTCAAATATGTGATCGGTTGGAGCAAGAGGTGCTCCGCCTCGGAGGCAGTTACGCGCATGTGCTCGATGAATCTATCGATTCCCGGCACGACGACGTAACCGGTGAAAGATGGCTGCATGGCTGCTTCACCTACATGCTCTACCATTCAACGAAATCGCGGGTGAAGTCAGCGGCACTCGGGAGACCGTGACGCGTACGCTGATATGGTCAAGCTTCGCCGTTCGAGTCTCAGTAAGCCGAAATCTATTCGATGATGTGCAACACGCGCACTTGAAGTCGAGTCCCCCAGAACCAAGGAACTGACCCGGCCTACTGTTAGGTTATTATTCGGAATCACCGATCGCGATCGTGAGTGTCTGAGGACGCAACTAAGGAGGCTGCTGATGCTCTTGTCAGTTACGCGAAATCTCTTTTTGTCGATAGTGTTGCTATCTTTGACGGGCCCGATCGGCAGGGCTAGAGAACAACAAGTACAGAAGAAGACCGCAAGCGCCCCGATTGAACTCTCGGGAGAAGAGCTATTCAAATCCTACTGCGCCACGTGCCATGGAAGCGATGCTAAAGGAAACGGCCCAATGGCTGCTGTCCTCAAAGTGCCGCCACCCGATTTGACAACTCTCTCGAAGCGCAACAACGGGAAGTTTCCTGCGGATCATGTGGCAACGGTGCTGAAGAATGGAGTGGACGTACCGGCGCATGGGACGGTTGAAATGCCGATATGGGGATCTACCTTCGCAGACATCAAAACCCATCGCGTGGTGACGATGCGCGTTACTGAGCTAATCCAGTACCTCGAATCCGTGCAAACGAAATAGACAGGGCAACGCGGAATCTACCCTGCCTTCAGGTGAAGATCAGTGGAACCAGCATGCTCGGACGAAACTAGCTAAGCGAATTGCTTTGTTTCTAGAGGGCTAGCCCATTTTCCCAAGGAGCAGAGAACCGAATATGAAAATCCTTCTGGCGATCGACCATTCCAAGTGCTCAAAGGAAGCAATCAAAAGAGTTACCGCGCAGCTCCGAACGAAAGGAACGCAGGTTCACGTAGTAGAACCGATTACTGCTTATGTTTCTGCCACCCTGATTCCTCACTATGTTTCACACGTCGCCGAAATAGAGGAAGACCGAAGGGAACCAAGCAAAGCACTTGGTAGAACATGCTGCCTGGCAACTTCGCAAGGCAGGCTTCAGAGCTAGTGAAGCCGTGGAAGCGGGAGACCCAAAAGTACGGATCATCGATCACGCGAAGGAATGGCGCGCCGATCTGATCGTCGTCGGTTCACACGGTTTGAGGGGTTTGAGCCGGTTCTTAATGGGCAGCGTCTCGGAAGCCGTCACCCGACATGCGGGCTGTTCGGTCGAAGTTGTTCGGATTCCACCTGGTCGCAAGCGAACACGCCGCTAAATCGGCGATTCCTCGGCCAGCCGAGCGATGTCATTGCCCCCGCGAAAATCCACAGAGCACAGTAATATGCACCTGACTACTTCGGGTTACCTCTGGCTGTGATTCAGATCACAGCCGCTGCATCTCTCGTCGCGATAAGGTGTTATCCATGAGAGGAATTTTAAAGCTGGCGTATAAGCTGCTGGTCAACGACAAGTCAAAGTTCACCGCACTGTTGGTCGGCATCACGTTCGCTTCTTTCCTGATGATGTTCATCGTCTCCATGTTCGCCGGCGTGATGAACCATTCATCGTCCACAGTGACCAACATCGGTGCTTCCATGTGGGTCATGGATCCGACCGTGCAAACACCGGCCAACTCCATTGGCATGCCGGATTACATTCTCGACGCGGTGCGCAGCTTGCAAGGCGTCTCCTATGCCGTTCCCCTCTACTCGGGAGCGGCATTGGTCAAGCTCGCTGATGGCTCCTATCAAGCGGCCTCGGTTATTGGCCTTGATGACACCAGTCTTTTTGGCAGGCCTGAAGTCATCGATGGGAATATCACCGATATTTATGCGGAGAATGGATTCATCGCTGTTCAGGATGGCGATTTTGCCAAACTTGGTAATCCTCATGTGGGCTCGGAATTTCAACTCAATGATCACCGCGCTGTGATTGTTGGCATCGCAAAGGTTGCAGCATCCGGCCTTTTCGGCTTACCGACGCTGTATACCACCTATAATCGGGCCATTCAGTACATCCCCAATCCTCGCTACACCATTTCCTACGTTCTCGTCGAGCCGAAAAACCCCGCGGAGATAGCGGGAATCAAGCAGCAGGTCGCCGCGCTTGGCTATCTGGCCCTGACCAAGGACGAATTCATGCAGAGGAGCATAAACTTCTACATCTATCAGACCGGTATGGGCCTCAATCTTCTGATCATGACTATCTTCACGTTTATCGTTGGGCTCTCTATCTCCGGCCAGACGTTCTATACGTTCATTCTGGAAAACCTCGAGAGGTTCGGCGCCTTGAAAGCGATCGGAACAACGAGCCGTGAACTGACCATGATGATTCTGTTTCAGGCAACGTTTACAGCACTGACGGGCTACGGTCTGGGCATTGGCTTGTGCACTCTGGCCATTTCCATCGCGAAGATGAGGCTGGCCGACTACGCCGCGATGATCACTTACAGCAATCTCGCGATCACTCTCGTGATGGTCATCATCATTGATGGCATTTCCAGTTATATCGGCGTCCGTAAGGTGCTGCGGATCGAGCCATTCGATATCTTCCGAGGATGAAATGCCGCGCATAGCCATCAGAGCGAGCGAGCTTGAAAAATGGTTTGGCGAAGGGGAAGCCAAAACCTTCGCCCTTCGGGGAGTCGACTTCGAAGCCTGCTTCGGCGAAATGGTTTACATCGTAGGGCCTTCCGGGAGCGGCAAAACCACTTTACTGAGCGTCCTTTCCGGAATCTTAAGGCCGAATTCCGGCAGCGTTCAGGTGGAAGGAACGGACATCTGGAAGCTCGATAGCAATCAGCTCGCCGAATTCCGCCGCAACAAAATCGGCTTTGTTTTTCAGGATTACCACCTCTTTCCACGTTTGAGCACTGCGGAAAATGTCGCCATCCCGCTGATCCTCAAGCGCCAGGACTGGGCTGAATCCGTACAGCTGGCCCTCAAATATCTCGATGTGGTGGGCCTCAAAGGACGCGCTGAGCTTCCCCCCGTGAAACTCAGCGGCGGCGAGCAGCAGCGCGTCGCCATCGCCAGGGCGATTATCGGACAGCCCGATATTTTGATCATGGACGAGCCGACCGCCTCGCTAGACGGCGACACCGGACGCACCATCGTCAGCTTCGTCCACCGTAATCTTCTGAACGAGAATCGCTGCATTATCGTGGTCACCCACGATGACAGGATTTATGAATTCGCCACTCGCATTTTGCATATGGAAGACGGGCGGCTCGTCCAGGTCAAGGACGCTGCCGTCGCCATAGGAAAAGGGTGAGTCATGAGGTACAAACTGCTCTTCACGCTCGCACTTGTTGGAATTTTGGCTGGTTGCGTTGCCGGATACGTCTTCAGTATCCAAAGGCCCGCACAGGCGCCCGTGTTCAATCCCGCGTCAAATCCTTACAGTCAGGGCATTTATGCTGAGGGTATTGTCGAAAGTGACCAAGCAAGTGGATCAAATATCAACGTGTACCCGGAAGTTCCGGGAACGGTGAAGCAGATTGTTGTCGCCGAGGGGCAGGTCGTCCACAAAGGCGATCCTCTCCTGTTGCTCGATGATTCCATACAACGCGCAACCGCGGAACAGCAACAATCGCAAGCGGAAGCGGCCGCGTCGCTCCTTGAAGAACTGAAGGCGCAGCCGAGACCTGAGACGCTCGACGTGGCCAAGGCTCAAGTCGATGCCGCGCAAGCGACGCTCAAGACCACACAGGACCAACTCGATAAGCAGCAGACCGCTTACCAGATGAATCCCAGGACCATCAGCAAAGATGCTTTAGATAACGCACTAAACAGCACCGCGGTAGCCAAGGCAAATCTTGCCGTAGCCAAGAGACAATACGATCTTATTAAAGCCGGCGCCTGGAGCTACGACATCAAGAATCAGGAACGGCAATACGCCGCATTGCAAAAATCCTATCTTGCCTCGAGCGCCCTGCTTTCCAAATACACCCTTAGGGCGACTGGAGACGGCATTGTTCTGTCTATCAATCCCACCGTTGGAAGCTTCATCTCTCCGCAAGGCGCTTACGACACCTACACTCAGGCCATGGTTCCCGTGTTGGTGCTGGGCAGCCCGCACGCTTCGCTGAATGTACGTTGCTACGTCGACGAAATTCTGGTGCCGCGCCTGCCCTCCCCTTCACGAATGAAGGCGCAAGCGTCTATCCGCGGCACTAATCTGAAGCTTCCTCTGGATTACGTCAGGACGCAACCACTAGTCTCTCCGAAAATCCAGCTCTCTGACCAAAGAACCGAACGTGTCGACGTCCGGGTATTGCCGGTGATTTTCAGGATCCAGAAAGCCCAGAACATCAATCTTTTTCCCGGCCAGTTGGTCGACGTATACATTGGTACTGGAGACTAGAGAGCAAGGTTTTGCCTTTAACTCTGTTTTTGGGATGCAACTTGCAGAAGGCAAAGGAATCGTTGCCCAATCTGAAGAGGGCACGATCGAAACAGTGTGGAGAACTCAATTCATCTCGAAACGAAGTTATGGCGGAAAGGTCGCCAATGCGTGCTTCATTTTGCTTGCACGGACTCTAGATATTGGGTTAATTGCCGCTCGTTAACGCCCGCAAATGTCGGCCCCCATATGGGCATCTCTGCAGTCCCGTGAGCCGGCATAGCTACGCCATGGACCAGAACTTTTTTGAAGTAGTCCGCAGGGAACTTCCCGTTATTGCGCTTCGCGAGAGTGGTCAGGTCAGGCGGCGGAACCTTGAGCGCCGACGCTGCGGGGCCGTGCCCCTTCGCGTCCGCCCCATGACACGGGGCGCAATACGCTCTGAACCACTCCTTAGCCTCAACCGGGGCTTTCTCGGTCTTGGGCTGCCTTTGTTGCGTCGCTCCTACGAGGACGAACGCAAAAACCAGCATTAGCAAAAACGGCATATTCCGTCCCGCGAACCTGAACATGTTACCCACCCTCCCAAAGCGCAGTCGGATTGAACGCCTCAACAGATGTCGATTTCCACAATCTATGACGTATGTGACGTTCGGTGGGTTTTCCTCTATTAAAGACCTGAGCCCAAGAATCACATATGCGTTGACATGGGCCGCGTGGGCATTCTCCATAGGGGGCCAGCTTAGGGCGGCACCCGATTCCGAACTCAGCGATGTACCGAAGTCATCACTCTCTCAAGTGACGGCGGTCACAGCATGACAAACCGCTTTCGCTGATCCTCGTGGGGGAAAGGAGAAAAGTTATGGCAATCGTTGAAAGCGGGGCACGAGTCACGCTGAAAAATATTCTCTATCTTACGGACTTTTCGGAACCATCCGAGGCGGCGCTTCCTTTTGCCGCGGCCATCGCGCGCGAGTATCAGGCTAAGGTGTATGCCTTGTACGTATTGATGCCGGTTCCCTTCGCCTATGCGACACCAGAGTCAACCGCAGCCATGATCGAAGCACAGGAAGAAGGAGCGCAAGCCGGAATACAGCGGCTTGAATCGCAACTCTCTGGGCTGCTACACGAAGCATATGTGGAGCGCGGGCTGGGAGTTTGGCAGTCAGTCGAGGCCGCAATAAGGGAATACGACATTGATTTGATCGTGCTGGGCACACACGGGCGTACCGGTCCCCAAAAGCTTCTTTTGGGCTCTGTTGCCGAAGAGATATTCCGGCGCTCGCATGTGCCGGTGCTCACGATTGGGCCGTGGGCTCGCAAGGAACTACACAAGGGGGGGAAGTTCCACCACGTACTCTTCGCAACCGATTTCACCCAGGAGTCTCTGGCTGCAGCACCCTATGCCGTCTCGATGGCTCAGGAAAACCAGGCTCGCCTCATCTTATTGCACGTCATGAGAAAACCAAACGAAGCATCAGGGGAGAGTGTCGCGCAGGAGGCAGTCGTCAATGCGACGGGCCAACTCCACGAGCTTGTTCCTACGGACGCGGAACTCTGGTGCCGTCCGGAAGCCGTTGTGCAGTACGGGAATCCCGCCGAGCAGATTCTTGAGACGGCTAAGGAACGCGAGGCAGATTTGATTATTCTGGGCGTGCGCAACGCCACTGGCTACTTGGGCGCCGCGACTCACCTGGAGCGGACAACGGCGCACAAAGTGGTCGCGCATGCAATGTGCCCGGTCTTGACAGTCCGCGGTTGAAAAACTGAAAGCACTAAGGGCGCAACCAATGCCAGGTTTTCGAGGTAAAAAATGATTAAGACCACTGACTCACGGCACCCGTTGCAACCCTGGATGCCGAATACATGGGCGAACACATTATTGAAGCAGCCAGTGCGCGGGTGCCTAATACCGTGGCGCATCGCGATGAGCTGTGGGATCGATGCTATCAGAATCTAATGGCTCAAACATGCGATCGGTTGGACCAAGAGGTGCTCCGCCTCGGAGGCAGTTACGCGCGCGCGCCTGACCGTCGAGGTTCCCGCTGGTATGGGCAAAGCAAGACAGGAAATCCCGCGTCATGACGGCTGATGACCGATTTTGCGATGGACAGATCAGGTCAGCCTATGGCACTGCGGATTACAAACCTGACGAACTATATCAAGTCACTTCAGACAAAATAGGATGGTGTTGTCCGTTCTGATCTCCAGAGTCCCTAGAGTTCGTCGGTATCCTCAAGGAGTCGCCGCAGATGTGGCAGGCAACACCGCAACTGCCAGCGACCGAACAGAAGCGATTACGGCCCTAGGCCGGACGACCTCGACGGAGCAATATGAATGTCGGGCGACGTATTCCGAGACGCTGCCTATCAGGAGTCGATCCAAGCTCGTCTTCCCGTGGGAGCTAACCACAATGAGGTCGGCCTTCCAGTTCGCAGCATAGTCGGTGATTCTGATTCTGGGGTCGCCATCCTCAACCCTCGTCAGCGCCCCGAAACCCGCCTCGCCCAGGAGGCGCATGGCGCGTGCGACTAACTCTTCGCCGTGCGCCAGACGCCCAAGGCAGGCGCGCCAGCCGACTATTCAATCACGCGTCAGAAGCGCTTGCGAATTGTGATCCGGTGCCTTCTAATGACGCAGTCACAATCCTGAGTCGGCTTGCAATCCGTGCCGTTTAGATGTGAGCCTGACGCCGACGCTCTGTTGAGTCGTGGGTGGGAATTATTCCACAAGGAGTCGTTGAGAAAATCGGGGAGCGACGGGGGAACAATTTAAATTTCTCGCCATTTCTTTCCAGCGAGTCCTCCATAGTTTCGACCCCCAAGCGCCGTACCGGCTTTCTCCGCGCATTGCGAATCACCGTCGCGAATTGGATCACGATCCTCTCTGGCGATTTTGTCTCAAAGGGCACAAACTGGGAACAACACTGGGAACAACACTGGGAACAAACTGGGAACAGAACACCGCAGAATAGGGGCGAACAGGGACTAACTAGCACCACGTAAGTCATTGAAAGGCAAAGACGGGCTATTTCTTTATTTGGCTGTGGAACCGAGGGTCGCGGGTTCAAATCCCGTCGCTCACCCCAAACCCAAGACTCCACCCAAACAAAAACTCAAGGCCACTAGAAACTATCGGAAAACCGACGGGGGAGCGGAATCTATAGCCGTTCAACGGGATAGCGGCTCAGCGGAAGAGATCCTGCTCCCGACTGCGGATCAGCGCGCGTGCCGTGTCTTCGGCTAGTTTCCAATCGAGCCCGCGCATTAAAACCACTGGGCATCCGACGGGCTTTCGCATCAAGATCCCCGCTGCCGCGGCAAGCTGGTCGGCGACCGCTACGATTGTGCCGGTAAGTTTTCGGCCGCGGCGGTCGAAGGATCCCCGGTAGTCTTCCAACGGAGCGAGCCCGGCGCAGCCAATCGCCACATCCACGAGTCCCTCACGCCATGGCCGCCCGAACGTGTCGGTTATGATAACCGCGCCACATCCGAGTTCCACGCGGAGGCGCGCGGCGGAAGCGTCGGGATTCTTTGGCAGCACGCTGGCAAAATCATCGCCTTCGACATTTGACTGGTCCACGCCGGCGTTTGCGCAGACATAGCCCAGGTGAGTTTCCGCTATGAGGACGCCGCGATCCATTTTGATGATCCGCCTGGATTGCGACAGGATAAGTTCGATCAGCCGAGGATCTTTGCCCGATTCATTAGCCCAAGATTGCGCGAGAGCAGACGGTTGTATTTCGCGAAGGTCGACGATTGCGCCTTCCGCTTTCGAAACGATCTTCTGGGCGACGGCGAGAACGACGGAACCGTCGATCGGCTGTTGGTCTCTTTTCGCCGCGTCGCGAATCAGCGAGGCAAGATCGTCGCCGCGATGCACCTCCGGAATGCCTGAGAGCGCGACTATTTCGATGCGCATGCGGTTCGCAGAAAGGCCGTAACGTCGCCAGGATGTGAAGTGGCGAGAAGCTCGGCTACATCCTCCGGCGTGTCGATATCAAACATCAGACCAGGAAGGCGCAGAATGTCAGCGGGAACGTTTTTCACGCGGGCTTGATCGAGATGCGCGCGACAACTACCCGGGCCGAAGCGGCTTTCGATAACGTCGGGCGGAGTACGCGCCATCGCATTTGTCCCCGTTCCGTCTGCGGAAGGCACCAGAACCACCCCAGGCCGAGCGGCAGCAGCAAGGCGGCTGAAATCAGCAGGTGTAACCAGAGGAACGTCGATCGGTACAAGTAAAACTGTCGTAGCTCCCAACTTGATCGCGCGCAAGCATGCCGCGTCTGCCGAAACGCTGTGACTCACTTGCTCGTTCTCTTCAAAAACCAGCGTGCCGGAGCTACGCGCGTGTTCGGCGACGCCTGAATCGTTGGTTACCACTATCACTCGATCGATGCCCTCGGCCTGACACAGCGCTCCGAGCGTCTGCCTGTATAAAATCCGCGCCAGCCTTTCTCGTTGCTCTGCCGAAAGAAATCCGTCCAGCCGCTGCTTGGCGTTGTGCAGACTCTTGACCGGCAACAGGGCGAATATCATGAGCCGATCCCCAATTCCCGGACAATAACTCGCGCGAGCGATTTCCTCTCGCGGAGGCCGTACATGACGGTGTTGGTTACAACAGGCCGGATCCCGAGCTTTTCCACCGCGGTAGCTTGCTTTTGGTCCACATGGTCAAGCACGAATGTACCGACGAAATCCGCATAGAGCCGCGCCACTTCAATTGCTGCAGGCCGCAGACGCATGCTCTTCATCATAGCCGCTGCAGGCCCCTTCAGCGCGCGGCCGCCCACGATCGGAGAGATAGCTGCCACTCGGTCCCGTTTGGACCGGAGCGATTCTCGAATTCCAGGAACGGCTAGAATCGGACCGATGCTGATAAACGGATTCGAGGGGCACAAGATGATTGCCGCTGCACTTGCAATCGTTTCGAGCACCCCAGGAGCGGGCGTAGCTTCTGTCGCTCCCTCAAAACGCACGCTAACAACTTTATCGCGCGTGCGGCGCTTCACGAAGTAGGTTTGGAATTCGAGTTCGCCCGTCGGTGTGCTAACGCGCGTTCGCACGCGGTCATCCGACATAGGAACGATTTGAGAGCGCACTCCCAGCGCTGCCGTTATCTCCGGAGTTATAGCGCTCAGCTTCGCGCCTTGGCGCAGACGTTGTGTGCGATACAGGTGCGTCGCCAGGTCCCGATCGCCGAGTTGGAACCACGTGTCCGCACCGAGCCGGCTAAGAGCTTCAAGGCATCGAAAGCTATCGCCGCGTATGCCCCAGCCGCGCTTGGGATCAGATAAACCGGACAACGTATACGTTAAGGTGTCCAAATCGGGAGATATGTGGAGACCGTGAATCTCCGCATCATCGGCCGTGTTGCCGATGATGAAGATCCGCTCGGGCGCAAGCACGCGGGTCAGTCCGTCGAGAAAACGCGCCGCTCCCACGCCACCGGCGAGCGCGACCACCGAACCAGGGCTCATAGTCAAACGTCACTCCGGCCGAGCCCGGTGATCCTCAAGCCAGAATGGCTTACCTTATGTTTCAGATTCAAAGCGATGAGCAGCGCCGCGGAGCTTTCGACATAACGAGCATTTTCGAGTGGACCGGCATCGATAGCGCGCACTCCTGGGATTGTTTCGGCAATCCGGCTCACAGTGGCTTTTGCGTCCGCATTATCGCCGCAGATCAGTGCATCACAGTCAACCGGGTGATTAAGGCCTTTCAAAGCCTCTGCGCCCAGAAGATGAAAGGTTGACACCACGGCGACGCCGGGAGGCGCGAGTCGCGCGGCCTGCTGCGCGGCTGATCCATCCCACAGCGTTATTGTGCGGGATACACGGCCGCCGATGGCAATTTCGAGCGGCACGGTGGCATCCACCAGGATTGCATCCGATTGGAAATTTGTGCGGATGGATTTAAGGGTCTCAACCTGAGCAGAGAGAGGCACAGTGAGAATCACAATTGCCGCCTTGCTGACGGCGTCGGAATTCGTGTGGCCTGTGATTTCGCGAGCCCCGGCCTGCGCTGCAATTTCTTTCGCGGCAGCTTGCGCCCGGTCCAGATTCCGTGAGCCAATCAAAACGCGTAAGCCGGCTTTGGCAAAACGAAGAGCCAGCCCGCTTCCTTCTGCTCCGGTGCCGCCTACAACTGCAACGACCTGTTGCACGTGTGTTCCCGAAATAAGTCGTACCGCTGGAATCGGGCTTAGTGTACCCTCTAATTAATTTAGAGAGGAGACTTAAGGTGGCTGCGATCCCAGAAAAATATCTCGATCTATTCCAGAAGAAATCTTTTGCACAGCTAGCGACACTAATGCCGGACGGAACTCCGCAGGTATCCCCTGTCTGGGTCGACTATGATGGCAAGCATATCCTCATCAACACCGCAAAGGGCCGCGTGAAAGATAAAAATATGCGACGCGATCCTCGAGTTGGATTGGACCTTATGGACCCGGACAATCCTTACCGTCATCTTTCGGTTCGTGGACGCGTTGTGGGCAGCACGGAACAGGGCGCCGATGCGCACATAGACAAAATGGCCAAGAAGTATCTGGGCCAGGATAAGTATCCTTATGGCAGCCCGGGCGAAGTACGGGTTATCTATAAGATTGATCCCAAAGGCGCTCACGCAATGGGCTAGCCCGCGTTGCGGTGGCCCTATTGATTAAAGAGCCTTCACATCAACGACCATACAATAGCCCCCTCGTTTCGGAAGTTCATTTCCTACTTTTAGGAGCGAATCATGAAGAGGTTGCTGCAGAGCCTTGGAATAATCGTCGTTTGTTTGATCCTCATTCTGATCGTGCTGCGAATCACGGGGTTTGGACCTCATGCCAGGACGCCGGGACTGTGGCTCAAAGGGAATGTCGTCGCCGCGCCGGTGACGGACTGGTCATTCACAGACAAAATTCCAGTCGTCCAGCTCCAGACCCAATCGTCGTACATGCTGCCGCATTCGGTAAACATTAATTGCCTCAATTACAATGGCCAGCTTTATCTGGTCTCCGTTTATCCTGCAGGCACGGCGCATACCTGGAATGACAACGTAATGCGCGATCCGCACGTGCGCCTAAAAATCGGAGAGGACATTTACGATCGCACGGTTTCGCTCGTAACGGATCCGGCCGAGCAGGAAGGCGTCCTTCAAGCCAGGCACAACAAATACCCGCAGCTAAAAGTTCCGCCGAATTCGACAATTCATGTTTTTCACGTTGTCGGATGATTAGGATTCTTGATGAAGGTAGTGGTTACCGGCGCCAATAGCGCCGTCGGTCGGGCCATCCTGAGATGCGGACCGAAAGTGGCGCTCACGCCGACGACTTTTGTGGCCGCGGTGCGTTCGGACCGTGCGGCCGAACAGATCCGGTCGCAACTCACCAATATCAATGATTTAGTCCGTATTTCCTACGACGCTCCGGAGAGCTTGGACGCAGCCTTTCAGGGCGCCGCCGCAGTCATTCACCTTCCCGGAATTCTGGTTGAACGCGCGGATTCTACTTACGAGCAGGCAAATGTTGAGTCCACCCGCAGCGTCGTTGAATCCGCTAAGCGTGCCGGAGTGCAAAAATTGGTTTTGGTGAGCGCGACGGGAGCGGATGAAACCTCGTCCAATCGCTACTACCGCACGAAAGGACAGGCGGAGTCTTTGGTGCGCGCATCGGGACTGGCCTATAGTGTGCTGCGCGCTCCGCTTCTACTTGGTCGCCGGACGGCGGGCGCGGCTGCACTCAAGCGCAATGCGAATCTTCGGAAGGCGAGATTGATCGGTGGCGGCCGGAATCTTCAGCAGCCGCTCTACGTCGATGATTTGGCGCGCGCCGCAGTGATGGCCGCGACGCAAGCATTCGTGGCAAAGAATCTCACGTTGGAGCTTGTCGGCCCTGTTTCGCTGCCGGAGAGGGAATTGGTCGAACGAGCAGCTCGGTCGTTGGGACGCGAAGTCCGCATCGGCTCGATTCCAAAAAGTTTGCTATCTTTGGCGCTGGCCATCCGTCAACGAGTGGGCGTTCGGGGTTTTTCGCTGGATGTCCTGGAGGTCATCACGGCCGACACACGGATTGATCCCCAGCTTGCCGCGAACGAAATCGGGATTCAGCTCACCGGAATCGATGAGATGATTCAAGCGAGCTTGAGCGAAGGATGACGAGATGAACGAGAGCATTCCAGCGGCAAGCATTCCTTCTACGGCAGCCGCCAAAAAGGCCAAGCCGTGGCAACGCCTTTTGCCGTTTCTGATCACGCTGGCGTGCTTTGCCTATCTTTACAATCGGCTCAGCCATGCCGCCACAGCTGAAGGCAGCGGGCTAGTCCCCTATCTCTTAAAGAGTTTTGAAAACGTCAGCTGGGGGCGCTGGCTTGCCCTGATGATTCCTTATTGTTTTTTTTATCTTTTCATCGACAGCGCGGTTGTTTGGAGTGTAATCAATTGGTTCAACACCAAAATCCGCTTTGCCGATATTTTGCCCATTCGGGCCAGCGCCTACATTCTTTCGCTGGTGAACGAGCAAGTCAGCAAAGGCGCGATCGCGCTGTATTTGAACCGCCGCGATGGCGTACCCGGATGGGAAGTTGGCTCCAGCATGCTGTTTCTGATGTTTTGCGAATACTACAGCCTGATGCTGTGGGCGACTATCGGGGTCATGTTGCAGTGGAATATTATCCAGCCTGTCTTTCACGTAATACCGTGGATTGCCCTGGGCTCGGCGGTTTTCTTCGTGTTTTTCCATCTGTTCTTCAGCGGCAAAATCGGCTCAGAGATCAAGTTGCGCGAGCGCCCGATTCTGCGCGCGTTCCGGCTGGCCAAGGTTTGGCACTACGCGGCCGTCATTGCAATGCGGGCGCCCCTCGTGATCGCCGGGGTGGTGGTCTATACACTGGCACTGAGGCTGTTTGGGGGGGCCGTAAGCTTCGGAGAAATGCTCGGATATTTGCCGGTGATCTTTTTCGGAGCTGCGATGCCCGGGCCGATGCACTCTGTTGCGATTCTTTTCTGGGTTCTGCTGTTTCCCGACCGGCCTGGACAGATGACGGCCTTCGGATTCGTCATGCACAACTTCTTCATCATTTTTAATGCTGGAGTCGGCCTGCTATTTCTCCGGCGAGCGACTCGGGAGGTGTTCGGCAGAGCCTAATCTGCTGAACATGAAGCGCTGGCCCATGGATACCAGAGTGCTCAAAACTAGTGCCCACACCAAAATCATAAGCAACGGCTGGAGCGCCCGGGCGCCCAAGCGAATCAGAATGTCCACGATGGGCGGGGCGAAGTAGAGCATTCCGTTGTAACGTCCCAGTTTGCTCCCGCGAAATCTGAGCTGCCGGTGAAACCAGTAAGAGTCGATCGCGTACTGAGCAAATGCCGCGGCGATGCAGACGGGCAATATCCACGGAAATGCCCCACGATATGCGCCAGAGAATATGCCGCTCACAACGAAGAGAAAATCGCTCGTGTGATCAAAGGCGCCGCTCAGGGCGCTGACAGTACCTCTGCGGCGAGCGATGGGACCGTCGAGAAAATCCGTCGCAAGAGCCACTACCCATGCAAGCAAGGCGAAAAGCGCCGAACGCTCGTCCGGTCTGGACATAAAAAGGGCGAATGGGATTACGAGAAGCAGGCGAATAGCCGTCAGGGCGTTAGCCATAAATGCTCGAGAAAAATGGTGGCGAGATCATGAAGTTGTTTTGCGGCCCATATTGTACGCGGCTTCTCAGGATCGTTGGAGTTGTTTCCCGCTCGTCCAACCTCCACTGCAGCCGCAGTCGTTTAAACACATCCTTTCATCCTAAGGTTACGTTGACACTAAAACTACGCAAGCATATGCTTTTTGAGTGAATTAGGTTTTAGCGCGAATCTCTACGAAGGCGTCCCAAAATGCCGGGTCTGGCCGCTCCTTACCATGTGGATGCCGCTCTCCAAGTTGGACTGGAGGGCTGCGGTGTTACTCGCGAGGATGCGCTCTCGTTGATGAACGAGGCGCCGCTGACTGCTTTGCTCGATGCGGCTGCCGCCGTGCGGGACCGCTTCAAGGGCCGGCCTGTCAGCTATTCCCGAAAGGTTTTCATCCCGCTCACGCACCTTTGCCGCGATTATTGCGGGTATTGCACGTTCCGCGCTGACCCGCAGCCCGGCGTCCAGCCGTATATGACCGCGGATGAAGTGCTTGCGGTGGCCGAAGCGGGCCGCCGGGCCGGGTGCAAAGAAGCTTTGTTCAGCCTGGGCGATCAACCTGAACGAGTGTTCCCGGAAGCCAGAGATTTTCTGAAAGCGCTCGGCTTCGATAGCACGCTTCAATACCTCGCGGCCATGTGCGAGTTGGTGCTCGAAAAGACCGGCTTGCTTCCTCATTCCAATCCCGGCTTGATGGGTTTGGACGAACTTCGCCGGTTGCGTGAAACGAACATCAGTGTGGGGCTAATGCTCGAGAGCGCTAGTCCCCGGCTTTTGCGTTTTGGCGGGCCGCACTGGAAAGCGCCCGACAAAGTTCCCTCTCTTCGCCTGCGGACGATTGAGAATGCGGGCGAATTGTCCATGGCTTTCACGACGGGGATTTTGATCGGGATCGGAGAGACTCCGGAAGAACGCGTCGACGCGCTGCTGGCGATTCGCGCCGCTCATGAGAAGCACGGTCACATTCAGGAAGTGATCATCCAGCCGTTTCGCGCCAAGCCGGATATTCGTATGGCTCAGGCTCCTGAGCCTTCGAACGAAGATTTGCAACGTACGATTGCCGTCGCCCGCCTGATCCTAGGTGGCGAGATGAATATTCAGTCGCCGCCGAACCTGCTCTTGGAGGATTATCCCTATCTGTTGAAGGCCGGTATTAATGACTGGGGCGGCATATCTCCGGTGACTAAAGATTTCATAAATCCGGAAGCCGCGTGGCCGCAGATATCATCGCTCGCAGCGAGAACGGCGAGCGCGGGCTTTGTGTTGCGCGAACGCCTGGCGATCTATCCGGAATTTTCCGCGTGCAGGGAATTCGTGAACGACCGCCTCGAACCGCATGTTCAGAAGCTTCGGGGGGACGACGGCTATGCTCGGGACGGTGCCCAATGCTAAGAGCAATGAATCCTGAATGGCGAGAAATTCCCTGGGATCGCGCGCTTGCCGGAGCGAGCCCGACCGTCGCCAATGCCCTGGAGAAATCACTTGCCGGCGGCGACCTGGGTTTCGAAGAGGGGATGACGCTGGCGAGCGTCGAGGGAAACGATCTCTTAGCTCTCGCGAAAGTCGCGGACGAGCTTCGCCGGCGCACGGTGGGCGATCGCATCACCTACGTGGTGAACAGGAATCTGAATTTCACCAATATTTGTATCGTCGGTTGCAGTTTTTGCGGATTCAGCCGAGGGCCGGATTCACCTGACGCCTATTTTCATTCCACAGATGCGTTGCTGGCCAAATCGCTAGAAGCGGTTGAGCGGGGCGCGACCGAGGTGTGCATTCAAGGCGGGCTGCCCAAAGAGCTCGATGGCTACTACTACGTAGAACTTGTGCGGGCCATCAAGGCGCGGCTGCCTGAACTTCACGTCCATGCCTATTCGCCGATGGAAATAACCTACGGAATTGAAAAGACGCGCATGCCGCTACCCGAGTATCTGCTCATGCTGAAGCAAGCCGGCTTGAACAGCATTCCAGGAACGGCCGCGGAAATTCTGGACGATAGTGTGCGCAGATCCTTAAGTCCGAATAAATTGAAAGTACGGCAATGGATCGAAGTGATTAAAACCGCGCACAGTCTCGGCATTCCTTCGACGTCTACCATGATGTACGGTCACACCGAGCGGCCCGAACATTGGGTAAGGCATCTGCTTTTGTTGCGCGAAATTCAGAAGGAAACCGGCGGATTCACGGAATTTGTTCCCCTGGGATTCATCCACTCTCAGACCAAGCTCTTCCAGATTGGCGGCGCGCGCGCGGGACATTCGCCTGACGAGGATCTAATCGTTCACGCGCTTGCTCGTGTGCTTCTGCACGGATACATCCCCAATATTCAAGTCTCCTGGGTCAAGCTTGGTTACGAGCAATCTTTGGCTTGCCTGGAAGCCGGTGCCAACGATTTCGGGGGCACGTTGATGGAAGAGAGCATTTCGAAGGCGGCAGGAGCGAATTTCGGCGAGTATGTTTCGCCCGGAGAGTTTCGAGCCCTGATCCGAACGATAGGGCGTATTCCTGCCGAGCGTTCTACGACTTATAAAATCCGCAAGACTTTCGAGTTCCCCGATGCGGAAGAGACCATGCCATCCGTTCGAATGCCAATGCTGGGCGCCACGACGGGTCACGCTCCGGTCAGTGCGACCGGCTACTGATTTTTAGCGTAAATCGCTTTTGGGCTGTGTCAGGCCTCAGTCTGGAACATGTTCGTCATCCGAGACGACATGGAAAATATTGATGTAGGAACCAGGTTTGATGATCTGCTGCGGATATTTCTTCCTCTTGTTCTGGATAACAGCTGCTCTCTCGTCAGGATCGGTGAGGTAGACCAACGTCCGATCGTACAAGTTATCTCCAATCTTTATTCGGACGTGAGGATCGCGCGCCACGTTTTCATTCCAACGCCGCCCATGCGGATACGGCGGCAAGCCCGGCGCATACACAGATGTCAGATAAAGCTGGCCGTTATAAGAGACCAGATACGTGCCAATCGAGTGCGGAAGCCCGAATGAGTCCCTGGTCTGCAGTTTGGCATTTTGATACTGGTCGGTGAACGACCAATCCGCGACAGGAGTGGTCACGAGATTCCCTCTAAGCCATAAACCGGGCACTCTGCACGCCAAAGAGGCACCGGGGTCCGGACATGCGCCGGGTTCGAAGCCCGTGAAACGCAGGATCACCAGCAACAGGACCACACAAATTACTATCCCGCCAGCAATCTTCAGTAGAGTTTTCATGTTTTACTCCGGTATGCAGGCTGAAAACGTTCCAGCCGAAGTTGAGGCGCCACTTGATTCGATTTAACGGTCCAATACTACCACCGGATCGCAATTTATCGGATTCTTCGACAGGTTTCGGGATGGCTGTCGCTGAGACATTCAAGGTTTGCAAGGGGCAAAACAGTAGGCGTAAGATGCCTCACGGACTGGTGACCTTAAACAAGTTCATACTTGGACGATGGTGAAACGCTACGGTTTCCTCAACGCTTTAGTTGTCGTGATTTTGCTGGCGGGGTATTCGTCCCTTGCTCAGAACGGACAATCGTTCAAGGCTCGACTCTCCACGGTTCCAGTGGACGCGACGATGCTGCCCACCGTCACTGGCTCGGGCTCGCTAAAAGCTGTTTTGGCAGGCTCTAAGCTTACGATCTCGGGGTCCTTCGAGGGATTGCGCTCGCCTGCCATTCACGCGAGCGTTCATATCGGACCACAAAAAGGCGTTCGGGGACCAGCAGTTCACGATCTCGAGGTCACCAAACAGAAAGCGGGCAGCGTCAGCGGGTCGGTCGATCTGACGGCTTCGGAGGTCGAGGATCTCAAGAACGGTCACCTATACGTGCAGATCGATTCTGAGCGGGCGCCTGAAGGCAACTTGTGGGGATGGGTATTGCACTGAGGTGCTGACATGATTACGACGAGAGCACGGCTTTTTGTCACAACGTTTGCAATGATTGCGCTTGGCGCAGTGAGCGCACGCGCACAGCAAACGCCACGACCGGATTCCTTTACCGCCGAGCAGGCGACCACCGGCCGAACCAACTACATGGCCATGTGCGCGCCGTGTCACATGCCCGATCTCAAAGGCAGCAATGAGGCGCTTCCGCTGTCTGGATTAGGTTTCACAAGCGTGTGGCGTAGCCGCACGACGCGAGATTTGTTCGAACGAATTTCCACCAGCATGCCGCCGGGCAAAGCGGGCTTGATCCCGGAGCAAGACGTTCTTAGCCTGGTTGCCTTCATCCTTCAATCCAACGGCGCGCGTCCCAGCACGAAAGCGCTGACTGCAGCAGCCGCGACACCAATCGGCGAACTCGTCAGCGGCGAAGCGCCTGCGGCGGCACAGCAGGCAGCATCCGACGAAACTCCCGCGCCGACCGCTCGCGCCGCCAGAGCGTCCGGACCTCCTGCGGGTATTACGGTTAGCGGTGAAGTAAAGGACTACGTCCCCGTCACCGACGAAATGCTGCATCGCCCCGATCCCAATGATTGGCTGATGATCCGCGGCAACTATCAAGCGTGGAACCACTCCTCCCTGACTCAGGTTACAAAGGATAACGTGCGCGACCTGCGCCTCGCCTGGGTATGGTCCATGCATGACGGCAGTGCGGCGAATGAGCCTTCGCCTTTGGTGCACAACGGAATTATTTATCTGGTGAACATCGACAATATTGTTCAGGCGCTCGATGCCCGCACGGGTGAATTGATTTGGGAAACTCGCGTCAGGCCGGGCGGATCGCAGGGCGGCGGCACCGGGGCAATGCGAAATCTCGCCATTTATCAGGACAAAGTTTTCGTTGCGAGCACCGATGCGCATTTGATCGCGCTGAATGCGCGGACTGGCGACACAGTTTGGGATGCTGTCATCGCCGATACGACGAAAGGCTACGGGAACTCGAGTGGCCCGGTT
>CAWDNV010000004.1:0-21409 GCA_963803735.1 uncultured Acidobacteriota bacterium
TCGGCCTCGCGAGCGAGAAACCAGATTGACGGATCTCTCCGGAATTTCCCGGTATTTCACGCGCGGGGATGCGCTTTGTCATACACTTCCATCAACTGGCGAATGGAAGCGTGCGTATACCGCTGCGTTGTGGAAAGAGAGCTATGGCCGAGCAATTCCTGAATGGCTCGCAGGTCGGCGCCATCTGCCAGCAGGTGGCTGGCAAAGGCATGCCGCAGCGAATGCGGATGCAGGTCCCAATTCACGTTCATCAGTCGTACGTATTTCTTCACCACCCGTGTTACCGAACGGGTGCCCATTCGCCGCCCCTCGTGACTCAGAAAAACGGCGCGCCCGTCGCCACTGTTCCTCGAACGTGTCAACAATTTCCCGCGAATGGGCCAGTAGCGCTCGAACGCTTCCTCAGCCTTCGAGCCATACGGGATGATGCGCTCTTTATTGCCCTTGCCGAGCACCCGCAGCATCCGCTCTTTGCGATCGACGTCGTCGATATTGAGACCGGTGAGTTCGCTCACACGCAGGCCCGAAGCATAAAGCAACTCTAGAATCGCGCGATCCCGTTGTAGCAGCAGCGTTGCATCTTGCTCCGCTTCCGAGGTCCGAGCCGACGCGCGTTTTGGCTTGGGTCTGCGGACATTGGCAAGGCCATCGAGGAATTCGTTCATCTCCTCGGCACTCACGATCGAAGGTACGCGCTTCGGCAGCTTCGGCGTGGCCACCAGCCGGGCTGCGTTTTCCCGCACTATGCCTTCGCGCGCGCAAAACTTGAGGAACGAACGCAGCGCCGCCAGCTTGCGCGCCATGGAGCTTTTTTGCAGTTTTTGGTCGTGCAGATAACCAAGATACTCGCGGATCACGCGATGATCGACGTCTGTGACCTTTACTGGAGGGCTATCGGGAGGACTGAGGTAAGTGTGAAACTGCTCGAGATCACTCGCGTAATTCCGCAGAGTGTGCGCCGAGGCATTGCGTACCGAACGCAGGTACGCCAGAAATTTCTCGATCGCCGCTTTCATTCTTTATAGTATTCCGGAGCCCCTGGCGGGTGACGAAGAATCTCTCTTTTTTTGTCGCCGCCGCGCCCCGCTTACGGCTTGCCCGCGCCGACCTCTTCCGGAGTCGCTTCTTTCTGCTCAGATTCTGGCGCCGCGATTTCCCAATCGCAGCCTTCCTTCAAGCAGGTACGTACGTGCTCGGTCTTGGTGAGCTTGTCCACAATAAAGGGAGCGCCGCACTTGGGGCAGGGCTCCGCAAGCGGTTTGTATGGCGTAGTGAAATCGCATTCCGGGTAGCGATTGCAGCCATAGAAAACACGCCGCCGTCCTTTCTTGGCTCTGCGCTCGACGAACTCGCCCGTTCCGCACTTGGGACAGTTGATCCCCAGCGTCTTGGAGCGAATAAATTTGCACTTGGGATAACCGGTACAGCCGATAAATTCCCCGTACTGCCCATGTTTCAGCACGAGCTGTGATGCGCACTCAGGGCAATTTTCGTTCAGCAGCACGTCCGGCTGCAGCGCCTTCCGCGTGCCGGCAGCCAACCGCCGCGTTGTTTTGCAATCCGGATATCCTGAGCACGCCAGGAACGCGCCCCAGCGCCCCTTCTTGATCACCATTTCGCGGCCGCAATTGTCGCAACTCGGCGTTTCCGCGTCGCCCTCCCCGCTCGTCTCCGGCGAAAGATCCTCGATGAAGTCGCAATCCGGATAGCGCGAGCAGCCCAGGAAAAATCCCAGCCGGCTGATGCGCTCGAGCAATTCGCCCTGACCGCATTTTTCGCACTTCTTGCCCGTGGGAATACCGGCCTTGTAGGACTCCATGTCCCCTTTGGCTTGCTCCAGATCCTCCTCGAAGCGCGAGTAAAATTCCTTTACCGAATCCTTCCAGCGCAGCCGGCCCTCTTCGATTTCGTCCAGCTCTTCTTCCATGCGCGCGGTGAAGCTCACGTCGAAAATATCCTCGAAGCTCTTCACCAGCAGATCGTTCACTTTTTCGCCCAGCATTGTGGGCGTAAAGCGCCCCTGGTCCTTGTTCACGTACTCGCGTTCGACGATCGTGGAGATAATCGAGGCATACGTGGACGGCCGCCCGATTCCTTTTTCTTCGAGTTCTTTTACCAGCGTCGCTTCCGAATAACGCGGCGGCGGTTCCGTAAAGTGCTGGTCGGGCCGCAGCGTTTCGAGCTTTAGAATTTCGCCTTGTGTAACTGGCGGCAGCCTGCGGCCTTCGTCGCTTTCGGCGGCGTCGTCATCTTCGCGCTCGGCCGAGATTTGGTAAGCCGCGAGATAGCCTTCAAATTTCATCACCGAGCCCGTGGCTCGGAAGAGGTAATCGCCGGCGGTGATGTCAATGCTGGTCTGGTCATAGACCGCTGGAACCATCTGCGAAGCCACGAATCGCTGCCAGATCAGTTGATACAGCTTGAAAAGGTCGTCGCTTAAGTAAGGTTTGACGTCGGCGGGCTTGCGCGACACGTCCGTCGGACGTATTGCCTCGTGCGCCTCTTGCGCTTCTTTCTTTGACTTATAGAAATTAGCCTTCTCCGGCAGGTAATTCGGGCCGAATTCGGTGCCGATCATGTCACGCACTTGCCCCAGAGCTTCACTCGACACGCGCACCGAATCGGTGCGCATGTACGTAATCAGCGCGACCGAGCCTTCCTGGCCTAGCTCGACGCCCTCATAGAGCCGTTGCGCCAGCGCCATGGTGCGCTTGGCCGTGTAGCGCAGGCGGTTGTACGCCGCCTGCTGCAGCTTGGAAGTCGTAAACGGCGGCTGCGCATGGCGCCGCTTCTCTTTTTGCGTGACTTCGGATATCTGCCAGCGCGCTTTTTCCACCGCCGCGATGATCGCGTCGGCTTCCGCCTGCGTGTGGACTTCGATGTCTTCGCCCTTGTGCTTGGCCAGCTTGGCCTCGAACGAAGGCGGCTCGGCCGCCGCAAGCTGTGCATGCAGCGTCCAATATTCCACCGGCGTGAACGCGCGGATCTCGCGTTCCCGCTCCACGATCAGCCGCAGTGCCACGGTCTGCACGCGCCCGGCCGACAGGCCGCGCCGCACTTTATCCCACAGCAGCGGCGAAATCTTGTACCCCACCAGGCGATCCAGCACGCGACGCGCCTGCTGCGCGTCCACCAGGTTTTCGTTGATCTGCCCGGGATGCTCGAAAGCCGCGCGTATTGCCCTCGGCGTGATTTCGTTGAACATCACCCGGAAAATATGATTCTTGCGCAGTTCCGCTTCCTCTTGCCCCTTGCGCGGCTTTCTTTTCTTTTTCTTGCCTGCGCCATTCGAGCCGTTCTTCCCGTTCTTGGCGGCCATGGTCGGTTTCAGAACTTCCGCCAGATGCGCGCAGATGGCTTCGCCTTCACGATCGGGGTCCGCGGCCAGATAGATGGCGTCGGATTTCTCCGCTGCCTTTCGCAGGCTCTCCACCACGTGCGTCTTGTCGGGACTGACCTCGTAGGTCGGTTCGAAGTTGCGCTTGATATTGATGCCCAACTCTTTCTTGGGCAGATCCATGACGTGGCCGTAGGACGCCTTGACCGTGTAGTTGCGGCCGAGATATTTGTTGATCGTCTTCGCCTTTGCGGGCGACTCGACGATGACTAGTGATCTTGCCATAAGCTTTGTTTGTAAACCCAAACGCCCGTCAGCGGGCGAATATATGTCCTTCCGCTACCTAAAGCCAAACTGGTTACTAATGCAATACCCGTGATTCCGCTTCGTTATGTCGGCTCGTCATTCTGAGTGGAGCATCCGATATTCCTTCCGAAAATCCGGTTTCTGGATTTCCGATCGGATGCGCAGTCGAAGCGCGTATTTTGCCGCCGATGACTTTCGGCGAATCCCTCTTCGTCTTTTTCCGCATGCTCCTTACAGTAACACCCGCACAAACTGCTTTCCCGGCATCTGCCGGATAATCCCGCGCATCTCCATCTCGCACAGGGCGGCCAGCGTTTCCGAAGAGCTCAACCCCGTCGTCTCCACCAGTTCGTCCACGTGAATGGGCTTTTCGATGCGGATCAGATCGAAAAGTCGCTTCTCGATCGGCGACAGGTTCGCCTCAAACAGTGACGCGCGCTCTTCCTGTGTGGTTGCTTCCACCGGAAAAAGCTCCGCGCGAATTTCTGTCGGCAATTCCTCCACCACGTCCTCCCAGCCTACCACTAGCTTCGCGCCTTGTTTGATGAGTTGGTTCGGCGCAAAGCTCACAGGCTCGGTGACATTTCCCGGCACGCCATACACTTCGCGGCCAAACTCCATCGCCAGCCGCGAGGTGATCAGCGAGCCCGAATACTGCGCTCCCTGCACCACAATCACTCCCAGCGCCATGCCCGCGACCATGCGGTTGCGCACCGGAAAATTCTCCGGCGCGGGATAGGTCCCCATGGGAAATTCCGTAATAATCGCGCCGCGCTTCTCGACCTCCTCGAAGAGTTTCCGGTTCTCTTTCGGATATACAACGTCGATACCGGAACCGAGGACGCCGATTGTTCCTCCGCGCGAAGCGGCGCAGGCGCCGCGGTGGGCTGAGCTGTCGATTCCTCGCGCGAGTCCGCTGGCGACGATCAGGCCATGCTCGGCCAGGTCGCGCGCCAGCCTTTCCGCTATTTGATTACCATAAGGGGTCGGGCGTCGCGTCCCCACGATAGAAATTGTGTAACGGTTCAGAACTTGCTCATTCCCGCGGACATACAGCAACGGCGGGGGATCGTAAATTTCCAGTAGGCGCTTCGGATACTCGCTTTCTTCCCAGTGTATCAGGCGGCAACCGGCCTTGCGCACCTGCGCCAGTTCTTTCTCCGCGTCGCGAAAAGCGGCCTTCGAAAAAGTGGCTTGCGCTGCCGCCACGGGCAATTGGCAGGCCTCCAGTTCCGTCAGCGATGCGCGGAAGATTTCCTCAGGCGAACCGAATTGCCGCAGCAGTTTTGCCGCGAGGCGCGCACCCAGCCCCGGCGTGAGACGCAGCGCCAGCCACGGAAGGGAGTGGTCCAAGTCCACAGCGCCGCGAACCCTATTGCAGAGTCACTACCGCTGTCAAGTGACCATCCGGCTAGGATGGTCATCTCGAGCGAACAACGTGAACGAGGGACCCTCTGCCTTGGGCCGCGTGCCGACTCCTGCCCTTGTCATCCTGAGCCAGCATCGGCGCGTTGTGCGCCGCTTGCATAGCATGCGGGCGAAGAATCTCTCCTAGTTTCTCCTACCACTTGTAGATCCCGACAGCCGGCAAGATAACGGGGAAAGCAATTTGCCTGGAATTCAGATATTCTGATAAACTGACATCTATGGACGCCGTAAAAGTGGGCAAGCGCGGCGCGATCATCGTCCCCGCCAAATTGCGGAAACGGTACGGCATCGAGGAAGGTACCCTCGTCACCACCGAGCCTCGCGATGACGGAGTCCTCATTCGGCCTGCAGTTGTCGTGCCCGTGGAACGATATTCCCCCGAACGCAAGGCGGAATTTCTGCTTTCGAATGCCACGAATCAGAAGGATTACCAGCGTGCGCGGAAAGAAGTGAAAAGGCTTGGTCTGAATCCAGATGTGATTCCCCATCGTCCTCCGGAATAGCCATACTGGAATACTGATCGATGGATCGCCTTTTTCTCGACGCGAACGTTCTCTTCTCCGCGTCCTACCATTCAAATGCCGGTCTTCTCCGATTCTGGAAACTAAATGGTGTGATTCTCTGCTCCTCGCGCTATGCGCTGGAAGAGGCCAGAATTAACCTCAGCGAAGACCTCCAGAGACGCAGGCTGACGAAATTGGCTGGGAACATTCAATTCTTTGACGCGACTCCTCGCCGACTACCTTCCGCTATCTCTTTGCCCGAAAAGGATTGGCCGATTTTCTTCGCTGCCATGGAAGCACACGCAACGCATTTAATTTCCGGCGACGTTCGGCATTTCGGACCCTATTTCGGTAAGACGATCGATGGGATCCTGATTCTTGCGCCCGCGCAGTATTTGACGACACGCCAGCCGTCGCCGTGACAAGAAAATCGCCGCCGCGGCTCTCGTCTCAGCAGGGTGTATACTTGCGCCGCCCCGGGGATCAAGGTCAAATTCTACTTTAGCTGTTGGAGAGGAGTTTATGATTCCACTTCTCCAATCCCATCGATCGATGACTATGCTCACGCTCGCGTTATTCGCAGGCGTGTACGCTGCGGTAGGCACTGCGCAGGAGACCGCCCCGCTCGGTCACAATCAGACCCAACCTCCGCCGCTCGTGCAGGCAAACAAGACGATGAAAGTGTCCGACCATGTCTATGCCATTCCGGATGGGCGCGTGAACCTGGTTCCCAACATCGGCATCGTCGTGGGTACTCGAGCAACGCTCGTCGTGGATGCCGGCATGGGTCCGAGAAACGGACAGACGGTGCTTCGCGAACTCGCAAAGCTGAGCAAAAATGCCGACCTGTATTTCACCACCACTCACTTCCATCCGGAGCACGTCACCGGTGTTCAGGCATTCCCGGCGAATACCAGGATCATTCGCTCCGAAGCGCAAGAAGAAGAGTTAAAACAAAAGCAGCCCGAGTTCATCAAGAATTTCAGTAAGCGGACGCCGGAAATCAAAGCCCTGCTGCAGGACGTCAAGCCTCGTCCGCCGGACATTCTCTTCGACCGCGAGCTAAAGCTCGACTTGGGTGGCGTAACGGCCCGGTTATTTTTGGTCGGTCCGGGACATACTCGCGGAGATACCGCCATTTATATCGAGGAAGATAAAGTCCTTTTTACCGGGGATGTGGTGGCTAATCGCTTTTTCCCGATCTTTCCTGACCACGACGCCAGCGGGAAAAACTGGCTGGCGATTTTGACCCGATTCGAAGCCCTTCAGCCGCGCACGGTTGTGCCTGGGCACGGGGAAGTAGGCGATGCCGGGCTCATCACCGCGGAAGAGTCCTATCTGAAGGCGCTGCGATCGCGCACTGCGGAACTCAAAGCCCAGGGAAAATCCTCTAAAGAAGCCGCGCAATTGCTAACCGCGGAATTCAAGATGAAATATCCGAATTGGGATAATCCTGGCTGGATCGCCGACGCAGTCGAACACTTCTACTCCGAACCCGGCTGATTCTCTAAGCGTAAAGCGACGTATTTGTAAAGATTGGGGAATTTTTCTAACGAAAGAGGCCGGTATGGCCCAGGGAATAGCGGCCGGGTTGCGGATAAACGCACAATCCGTGCGGACCCTTGCCCACCGGAATTCGCGCGAGCAGTTTTCCTGAAGTCGTATCGAATGCGTAGACTTCCGCGTTGTATCGTCCGGAAATCCACAAGACGTTTCCGTCCGCTGAGATTCCGCCCATGTCCGGGCTGCCGCCATGCGGGATGCGCCACTTGGCGATAATCTTCTCGCTGGCAAGCTCCATCACGGAGATGCTTCCTTCACCGCGATTCGAGATGTACAGGAATTTTGAATCGCGGCTCACCAGAATTCCGTGCGTGCCTTTCCCCGTCTTTACAAACCCGATTTTCGCGAAGCGTTCAGGATCGATCACGTGGACGCCGTTCGCCTCCATATCAGCCACGTAGAAGGTTTTGGCGTCGGGAGAGGTCCGCACGTCTTGCGGCATGTCATGCTCCCCTAGTTCGATGGTGGCCAGGATCTTTCGCGCAGCCGTCTCCACCTTGAGTAATTTGCCGTCGAATTCGCAACTCGCGATGAAATAGCTTCCGTCCGCCGAAAAGTCGAGGTGATTGACGCCTGTGCAGGGCACTTGCAGCGAAAAGTTGAGCTTCATCGTCTGCGGATCGCGAAAATCCAGCCGGTGCAGAGCCTCGGCTACCACGATGGCCTCACTTCCGTCCGGTGTGAAATAAAGATTGTAGGGATCGTCCACCGAGACAGTTTTCTCCACCTTGGCGGTCGCGGGATCGATCTTGGTCAGGGCGTAGCCCTGATCGTCCAGCACCCACAGCGTTTTCAGGTCGTAAGAGGGCACAATGTGCTGCGGCAGCCGGCCCACCTTGAAGTGATCCACCACCTGGTACGTCGCTGGGTCGATCACGTCTACGCTTGCGCTGTCGCTATTGGGCACGTAAACCCGGGAAGGGAAGTCCTTTACTACTTGACTTAGTTGATTCGGCCGGTCCGCCGCATAAATATCCTCTGTATGGAATGCCTTTGCGGCGGCCCTAAGCGCTACATTCGCTGGCAGGGCGCCTTCCTGGATTTTTCTCGTTACCGAGGAAACCAGCAGCGCCGGGTGCGCAAACAACAGGCCTGCCATCACGAAAATCAAGGTGATGAGAAGCAGACGAATTAGGCCGGAACGTAACACGACTGGGAATTCTAATTCAGAAAATTTACATCCGCGCGGCCGATTTACGCGCGTGTAACGCCAGTATAAACGCCGCCGCATCGAGCTTCAAGGAAGCCTGAGGGCGATCTTGCTGGCAGGGAATTGCTATTTCAAAAACGAAAGTTCGTCTCGACGTAACCGGATTGAGGACCTTTACCGCCGGGATAAGTACCACTCCCTTGCGCCGAGTCTATCCCCTCTCACCCTTTCGAGAGCGCATTCCGTCAATTTTTAACGCCAAAATACGAGATTACTGTTTGATATACTCTAGGGGGGTAGGGTACCAAGGAAAAGTCGCAGATGTTGCGTTCCTAATTCCATCGAGGAGAGTGGGATGTGAAATTCATAGTCAGAAATGCATTGTTAACCGCCGTTTCGTTCTTTTTCCTGCTGAACACTGCGCAGGCAGACGTGGGCGGCAAAATTACGGGAACCGTGAAGGACCAGACGAACGCCGTCATTCCGGGCGCTACTGTAGTGGCGTTGAATACGGCGACGGCAGTGAAGCAAACGACAAAAACCGACGAGCCGGGGAACTACTCATTTCCTGTCCTTGCCGTGGGCCAATATGAAATCGACGTTACTGCGGACGGTTTTAAGCCAAGCAAAACGCAAGGCCTGATCATCAACATCAATACGGCGCTCATCGCGGACATCACATTGCAACTGAGCGAGCAGAATCAAAACGTGACGGTTTCGGAAAACGGGACACGCATCGAAACTTCCGATACGCAAATCGGCGAGGTCATCGAGAGTAAGCAAGTCACCGGTATCCCGCTGAATGGCCGCAGTTATACGGATTTGTTTGCCACGCAAGTCGGCGTAACGCCGCTCACGACAAGTGGAGCAGGGAATAGCACCTCAGGAGGCGGCTTCGGGACCGTCCCTGTCGCAGGCAATGCGGACACTGGCCAATTTTCAATTAACGGCCAGCGAGAATCGGCCAATGGATTCACGCTGAATGGTGTAAGCGTTCAGGAGACGATTGGACAGCAGGCCGGAATTATCCCCGATCTAGACTCCATCGCGGAGTTCCGCATTCTGACCGGTAATGCTGACGCAGAGTACGGCAACTACAGCGGCGGGCTCATCAGTGTGGCAACGAAGTCGGGTGGAAATCAGTTTCATGGCGACCTTTTCGAATTTCTGCGAAATACCGCCCTGGACGCGCGCGGCTTCTTCGATCCCGCTCGCTCCGCATTCCAACAGCATCAGTTCGGTGGAACCGTGGGAGGGCCAATCAAGAAAGATAAGATTTTCTTTTTCGCCGACGATCAGGCGCAGCGGACGGTTCAGGGACTCGAAACGGGAATTGTCAGCGTGCCCTCTCTCGCGAATCGGGCCGGCGACTTCTCCGATTCTGCCAACACGCTCGCTGGCAAGGTCAACGGCGCTTTCCTTGCGCAGACTCTCTCGAGTCGCCTGGGGTACGGCGTCACGGTGGGAGAGCCGTTCTACGTGCCGGGCTGCGCGTCAAACACTCAATGTGTATTTCCCGGTGCACAAATTCCGCAATCTGCCTTTGCCGTTCCTGCAAATAGGATGTTGCAGTTCATTCCGGCACCCAATTTGGGCGCAAACGAGTTCTCGAGCGGGGCGGACAAGCAGCGCCTCAACGACGATAAGGGCTCCGTCCGCCTGGACATCAATTCATCGCGCTTCGGAACCTTCTGGGCCTATTATTTCGCGGATAGCTACAATCTGGACAACCCCTACCCAAGCGGTTTCGGCGGAGCCACGCTTCCCGGCCCCAGCGGTCCGTACAATGCGCTTTCTGCCGGCAGAGACCAAATGATCGTGCTGAATAACACCAGGACTTTCGGCACGAATCTGGTGAACGAGGCGCACGTCGGTTACGTGCGGTTGAACAATAATCTCGGAGTTCCCAAAGGCGGCGTAGGCGTCAGCCTGGCAGACCAGGGCATTGCTTCGGGGCCGAACGGAATTCAACAGGGCTTCCCGCAGTATGCAGGCGTCGAGATGCTGTACTTCAATTCCTTCGCCGTCGGCACGAATCCTTTTTTCCTGGCGCAGTCCAACAACACCATCGATTCCAGCGAAGCCCTCTCAAAAGTTGCAGGGAACCACACGATGAAGTTTGGCGCGCAATATATCTGGTATCGGGTGAAGCAAGCGCCGGATTTGGTTGCCAATGGCACGTTCTCCTTTTTCGGATCGGGCGCTCAAACCACCGGCAACGGCTTCGCCGATTTCCTCTTGGGTTTGCCCGATTTCTACTCGCAACAATCCTCGCCGCCGTTCCACGAGTCTTCGGCAACGGGTGGCGTCTTTGCGGAAGATAGCTGGCGCCTGCGGCCCAACCTCACCGTCAACTACGGGTTGCGCTGGGACTACATTCGGGGATGGTCGGAACTGAACAATCAAGGCACAACCTTGATTCCTGGTGTGCAGTCGCAGACTTTCCCCGGCGCTCCCCTCGGATATGTGGTGCCCGGAGATCGCTTGCCGAATGGTCGGATGGTTCCCTCGACGCTTTCTCCCACGCCGATGGATGATTTCTCACCCCGCTTGGGAATTGCGTATTCCCCGTCTTGGTCCAAGGGATTCTTGGGCAAATTGACGGGCGGTCCCGGCAAAACCAGCATTCGCATCGGGGCGGGACGATACTTTACCGCTATCGAGGGTCTGACCATCGCTTATCCGACAGGAAATCCGCCGTACGGTCTGACGTATACAAGCCCCGAGCCTCCGGTGATGGCTACGCCATTCGTCGGCGCACTCACAGGTACGCAATTCACACAGCAGTTCCCCGTTGACGTTCCGGCCTATGGGCACTCACCCTCGAATCCGGACCCGAATGTTCCTTGGTCGCGTTACACGCCCATCAGCGGCGCGGTCAGCTATTTCCATCAGAACAAGACACCATATTCGATGGCGCTCAACTTCACGATCGAACGCCAAATCACACCGAACACAGTGGCGAGTGCCGGTTACGTTGGATCGCTGGGCCGTCACCTCATGACCGTCGTCGAAGCAAATCCCGGGGACCCGGCTCTGTGCCTCAGCCTCAGTCAACCGCAAGATGTAGCCCCAGGCACTCCGACGTGCGGGCCATTCGGCGAAAATCTCGTCTACACCAGAGCGGACGGCACGGTGGTAAACGGCACGCGCAACCTCGCGGGCTTTCCCAACACAATCGGCACGGATGCCTGGTTCAAGAACATGGGAAATTCGAACTACAACGCTCTCGACTTAACCCTGAAGCACACCAGCCGTCGTCTGACGCTGCTTGCCAGCTACACGTATGGGAAGTCGCTCGACTCCTCTTCAAATCTCCAGGAACAGGTCAATCCGTTCAACTATCGCGCGGAGAACGGAATCTCCGCCTTCGACATCAAGCACAACTTCGTTCTCAGTTACGACTATGATCTGCCTCTGGAGAGGCTGTTCCATTCGGCCAGCCGCTTGATAGGAGGATGGGCTATATCTGGGATCACCCGATTCGCAACCGGGCTGCCAGTTACCCTGGCCAGCAACGGTGATAACTTCCTCGTCTACGCGCAAAACAACGGAATCAACTCCACCAGCATTGATCTGCCCAACTTGGCCCCTGGGGATCTGCACATCAACGGTAATCCTCGAAACGGACAACCGTACTTCAATACGGCGCTATTTAGCCCGAATGCTCTCGGTACTCAAGGAAACGCGCCGCGCAGGCCTTTCTATGGCCCCGGCGTCAACAACTGGGATATAGCGCTCCATAAAGTCACGAAACTAACGGAAAGCAAATCACTCGAACTGCGCTTGGAAACGTTCAATGCGTTCAACCATGCCCAGTTCTATGGAAGCGGTTCGGTCGATGGCAACATCAGTGACGCGACCTTTGGGAAGGTCTTAAGAGCGGCGCCGCCACGCATTTCTCAACTTGCGCTGAAGTTCCAGTTCTAGCACAGAGGCCAACGCGAACTCTTGCGGAAGCTTTTGACTTAAAAGCGAAAGTTCGTCTCGACGTAACCGAGTTGGGCGCTCGTACCGGCGGGATAAATGCTGGCGATCACGCTTTTGCCCCAGGCGTGCGCATAGTAGAGCGTCACGCTGAACCCGTACCGCAACGGAAAATCCAAGCTCATATCCCAGACGTTCGCCAGGCTGCGGGCACCTCCGCTGGTCCGGCCTGAGTAGCCGAAGCTGGCGGGCTGAAATGCGCCTCCGCCCGAATACCACAGGTCCTGCGCCTCGGCCAGCCGCAAGGCATGCAGTTCGCTGCGCGCAATCACAGAACGCGGAAAGCGAAACTCCGCCGTGCCGTAGAAGTCCTCGTTGTTCTCCGTGTTGTAGAAGGGGAAGCGCGCGTACAGGCGAGGCGTCGGCAGGAGTTGAAAGAACGTGCCGTGCCGGCCATCCGCCGGATTCGCATCGCCGCTGCCGAAAGAATATCCAGCGGTGAACCACGGCTTCGCGGTCTGGACGGGGGGTTGCCAGCCGAATTCGCCGACAAAGGCTCCCGCGCGCTGTGTCAGCAGTCCCCAACTGCCATTTTGCCAGGCTCCCCACACGAGAAAATCGAATTGGCCGTGTCCGCTGGTGTGTAAAACTTGGGCATAGTCGGCGCCATAGGTGCCGAGACGAATTTGATTCGTATCGGCCACACGCGCGGCGAGCGGCCGATTGTCCGTCTTCACCACCCCGGTTCTTTGGTCGATGTAACCAAGGGCGAAGACGCGCAGCTCGCCGGATCCGCTGCGAACTGCGGTCGGCAGCGTGTACGCGCCGTAAAAAAGATCCACGTTGAGCTCGCCCATGGCGTCCACCTGAAACGCGCCTTCCGTGGGTCTCACCGCGACTAACGTGAAATTGCTTTTGCCCGCATCGATACTGAAGTGGACGCCATCGAAGCTGCGCATCACAGCTGAATAGTTAAACTCGCCGATCAGCCGTTGGGCTATCCGAATCCCACGCCTCCGCTCGGAAGCGCCAGCTGCCAAATACATTCAATGACGATCGCTTTGGAGGGTCGTCGTCCGATGCTTTCTTCTCTTCCCGAGGTCTGTTCTGTGCGGCCAGACCGGAACCCGGTCTGGAGTTGGTGCTTGGGTTTGCCTGCGATTGGTCCGAACTCGAGGAAATCGCGTCGGTCGCATCAATTTGCGGCCGCGCGAATAAGGTGTTAGTCGTCGATAGGAGAAGCAAAGAAGCGAAGCATATGGCCCGCAAACTTCCTCAACCTTTCGTCAACTGACGTCAGCTCAGCTTGACGACCTTCATCTCCCGCTTGCCAAGCCGCCGCGCGCCATTCTCTGTAACCACGATGGAATCGCCGAATTGCGCCGTGCCGCCGCTCTTCAACCGAAACGCCGGCTTCACGTCGAAGACCATGCCCGTCTGCAGCACAATCTGCCCCGTGGCTCCAACCGAACCGCCGCGCGGCAGCGTGCCCAGTCCGCCGGAATGGATCACCAGCGCGCCGGGTTTATCGCCTCGCGCGACCAGCCGCTTGTCGTAAGGCGCGCATATCTCCTTCACCATTTTCCCCGGAGCGATGGCCGCAACCATCTCTCCGAATGTATCCAGGCTGTCTTTTGCCGCGGCATCCCAATCCCCCGGAGCCGGAGGACCGACCACCACGGAGTGATTCACCTGCGAACCATACCCGAGCACGCATCCTGAGCACTCCTGGCTCAGCACCTGGCTCGCGCGCATCACTTCCTCGAGCGGCCGATTCAGCGCGCTATTGCCCGGCCCATCTGCGCGCACCGAAACTCGGAACGGCCGCTCGCCGGACGCGTTCACCATGGCATTGAACATCGCCAGCCACACGACTCGCTGCGGCACGCCCGGCCGCGCCGACTCGAACATCGCCTGCAAACCCAGCTCGCCGACTTGCGTCGTTTTCTCCAGAACGGCGATCTCCTCCGCACTGTGCAGCGCTGCCACTCCATCAATCAGATAGCTGGCCGGCTGAAATTTTGCCTGCGGAAACGCTTTCAGCACGCGGTCGTAAGTCGTGTAGGTCACTTCGCCTTCTGGTTGCCGCGAAGCATCCGCTAAATCCGTCACGCCCACGCGCCCCTGCCCCACGTTTGCTTCCTTCATCGCATCGATGATTCCCTCGGACCAAACATCGATCACACGCACATCGATTCCGCGCTCCTGCGACAGCTTTTCTTCGCGCGCGCCTTTGATCTGGTTGGTGGAAAGCGCCGTCACTTTGCCTTCAATCGGCAAGATCACCCACTTGTATGGCAGTGAAATTCCCGTCACGTACTCGATATCCGCGTCGCCGTCCTGCCGCTCGGAGATCATCTCTCCCGGATGGTGCTGGCATACCAGCAGGCAATCGAGCTGCGCGTCCTTCATCTTTTGGCGAACCGCCGCCCAGCGGCGATGTATCTCGTCTGCCGACCAGGCCTTCGGCAGTGAATCCGGCGTAATCGCGCCCGGCTTTTGCGCTGCGCCCGAACCGCGTTCCGTTTGCGCCGCTCGCGCCCAACTCGAACTCGCAGACGTCAGCAGCGAAGCTGCAATCCCTGCGGAAGCTCCCTGCAGCAGTTTCCTGCGCGAAAATGTGCCGTTGCCGCCTTTGCGTGAGGACGTTTTCACCTTGCACCTCCGGACCGCGCTGTTCGATCTAGCCGTACGCCTTCTATAGCAACTCACTGCCTGCGTCAAGCCGCCTTCTGCCGCGTCGTCTTAGGGCTTGCGGGCTGAGCCTTCCTTCATCCAACTGCGGTACAATGCCACCAAGGTGCGCATCAACGATAGGGACTTCGCAAAGAAAGGCCTGCCATGAAACGAACATCCCGAAAACGAGCTTTCTTCCTGTTTCTTACGGTTGCAGCGCTTGGCACCGGAATTTCCGTCGCGCTCGCTTGGCCGCCGGCTGACGAGCCGGTAAATATACTGACTGGCTCGGCTGCATTCGCCACCGTCGCTACGGAAAAGCCCGGCACGTTTCGCAAGATTACGGCAGACGATTTGCCGGCTCCC
The DNA here is from genome assembly GCA_963803735.1 of uncultured Acidobacteriota bacterium. Lineage (GTDB taxonomy): Bacteria > Acidobacteriota > Terriglobia > Acidiferrales > UBA7541 > Palsa-189. The sequence continues at coordinate 15,257 of CAWDNV010000004.1, forward strand.
TTTTCCACGCCGTCCGTTGCGAACCAAAGTCACATCGTTGCGCGCCCGGCGAACGCCTCGCTTCAAGTGCCGCCCGGATTCCAGATCGCGCTTTTTGCCACTGGCTTCGATCAGCCCCGCGAGCTGCGCACGGCCCCCAATGGCGACATTTTTCTGGCCGATAGCGGCGCAGGTGAAATCAAAGTGCTGCACGGTATGAAAGACGGCAAACCCGAAAGCACTACGGTTTTCGCGAATGGTTTTACTCGGCCTTTCGGCATGGCCTTCTATCCGCCCGGATCGGACCCGCAATACATCTACATTGGCAATACCAACTCGGTCGTCCGCCTCCCTTATCGCAATGGAGATTTAAAGGCCCGCGGCCCCGCCGAGGTAATCGTCAAAACTCTGCCCAGCGGCAATGCATCCGACCCGTATGGCGGCGGCCACTGGACGCGCGATGTCGTCTTCTCGCCCGATGGTAAGAAGATGTTCGTCGCCGTGGGCTCTCGCTCCAACGTCGACGACGCGGACAATAATCCCGCCGAGGTCCACCGCGCGAATGTCCTGGAGTTCAATCCCGACGGCACTGATCTCCTCGTCTATGCCTCCGGCATCCGCAATTGCGTCGGCGAAGCCATCCAACCCGAAACCGGCGACCTGTGGTGTTCCACCAACGAACGCGATCTCTTGGGCGATAACTTGCCGCCCGACTACATCACACACGTCCAGCAGGGCGGCTTTTACGGCTGGCCGTGGTATTACACGGGCGGCCATCAGGACCCCCGCCACGCCGGCAAGCATCCCGAACTGAAAGACAAAGTGATCGTTCCGGACGTGCTCCTGCAGCCGCACAATGCGTCGCTCGAAATCGCGTTTTACGAAGGCAAGCAGTTTCCGCCCGAATATAAGGGCCAGATTTTCGCCGCCGAACACGGTTCCTGGAACCGCTCTAACCGCACGGGATACGAAGTGATCCGCGTGCCAATCGAACACGGCAAGGCCACCGGCGCGTACGAAGACTTCGTCACCGGCTTTGCTACGCCCGACGGCCAGGTCTGGGGACGGCCAGTCGGCGTCAGCGTTGCGAGCGATGGCTCGCTTTTGGTCAGCGATGACGGTTCGAAATCCGTCTGGCGCGTCAGCTACTCCGGCCACCCCGGCAGCAACTAGATGCTGTTCATGTAGAGCAGGGCATTCTTGAGAGCTGTCATTCCGAGCGGGTGTGGAATTTGCTTGACGAGGAATCTGCTTTTGCACCTAAACGTCGAGTCACCAATGCACGAGCGGCTTAGCCGCCGCTCGCTCAATATCGTCCTCGCCGCGTTTTTTGCCCTTACGTTCGTCGCCGCGGCCCCTGCCCAGGCGCCCGCGTCGGCGCCCACTCTCGGCAAAGCCGACCCCCCCCGCTACCTCGATGCCATCAAAACGCTCGCCTCTCCCGATATGGAAGGCCGCGGCGCCGGCACCAAAGGCATCGAACGCGCCGCGCATTTGCTCGAACAGCGTTACCAAAGCCTCGGCCTCGATCCCGCTGGAACGCAGGGCTTCTTCCAGCCCTTTACCGTCACCACCGGCGCGAAATTAGTCTCGGGCAACGATCTGCAGGAAGACGCCGCCGGCAAAAAGAAAACTCTCAAGCTCAACGAAGATTTTGTCCCCTTCAGCTTCTCCTCTTCCGGCCAGGCCGCCGCCCCCGTCGTTTTCGCCGGCTACGGCGCCTCTGCCGCCGAATTTGGCTATGACGACTACGCCGGCCTCGACGTGCAGGGCAAGGTCGTTGTCCTGCTGCGCTACGAACCCGCCGGCTTTGCCGCCAAAGGCGGCCACCAGGGGCTCACACAGCACGCCTCATTGATCACTAAAGCGATCAACGCGCGCAATCACGGCGCGAAAGCCGTCGTCGTGATCAATGGCAAGCTGGGCGACGGCGAAGAAGATCTGCTCACGCGATTCGGCACCGTCAGCGGCCCGGAAAATGCCGGCGTCCTGCTCGTGCAGGTCAAAAATAAAATCGCGGACGATTGGTTCGCCGCCGCAGGCAAAGCGCTCGCCGCCGTCCAGGATCAGATCAACTCCAGCACCAAGCCCGCATCCTTCGCTTTTCCTGCCACGTTGCACTTGAGCGTCGACGTTCATATCGATACGCTCCACGCCACCGTCAACAACGTCCTCGCTTATCTTCCCGGGAAAACCGACGAATATGTCATCGTCGGCGCGCATTACGATCATCTGGGTTACGGCAACGCCGATTCGCTCGCGCCATCCCAGATCGGGCAGATTCATCCCGGCGCGGATGACAATGCCAGCGGCACCTCCGGCGTGCTCGAACTGGCACGCCTTTTCGCTCCGCTCAAAGGTCAGCTACCGCGCGGAATTCTCTTCATGTCATTCGCCGGTGAAGAGCTCGGCCTGCTCGGTTCCGCGCATTGGACGCAACAGCCCACCCATCCGCTCGATAAAGCCGTTGCCATGATCAATATGGACATGATCGGCCGCATTAAAGACCAAAAGGTTTATGTCGGCGGCGTGGGCACCGGCTCCACGTTCCAGACCATTCTCACTGCCACGCAGAAAAATTCGCCCTTTCACTTCGAATACTCTCCGGGCGGCTACGCCGCCAGCGACCACACTTCTTTTGTCGCGCGCAAAATTCCCGTGCTTTTCTTTTTCTCCGGATTGCATTCCGATTATCACAAGCCGTCTGACACCTGGGACAAAATCAATGCGCCAGACGCGGCCCGGCTGCTCGATTTCATCGCCGTCGTCATTTCGCAAATTGATACTGCGCCCGAGCGCCCCAAATTCATCACCGTTGCCGCTGACGATCCGCATAACGGTGTCACCGGCACGGGCGGAGGCGGCGGCTATGGCCCTTGGTTCGGCTCTATTCCTGATTTTGGCGAATCCGAAAAAGGCGTGCGTTTCAGCGATGTGCAGCCGGGATCGCCCGCCGCAAAAGCCGGACTCAAAGCTGGTGACGTCCTCACCGATTTCGCCGGCAAGCCCATCCGCAATCTCTACGACTTCACAGACGCACTGCGGCGCACCAAAGTCGGCGATGTGGTCGCCGTCACCGTCCTCCGCGACGGCAAGCCCCTCAAAGCTTCCGTGGTGCTCGCCCAGCGCCGCTGATCGCCCCTTCACGTTCGCTCGTATTTTTGCTGGGTGCCGCACCCTCTTGCCCTGAGAGACGTGAGACCAATCGAAGGCTTGCCCTACCTGCTCTGAATGCCGAAGGGGCCTCGAAGGGAGTTACGAAGGGTAGTTTCTAAGGGTGCGGATTTCTTCACGCGAGTATGAAGGCCCTGCAGCCGTGGCTCGATTCGGTTTGTGGGTCGCGGCTTTAGCCGCGACATTAGGTCCACCCCACGGATGGGGATTTACCCCTGAAGTTCTCATCCGCAGCCTGCAACCAGCAAGACTCGTCATTCCGAGCGCACTGCGGCGCGCGCAGTCTGCGCGCCGCTCTTTTCCTCAGTGCGAGAGGAATCCCTCCTTCCTCTCCGTTGGGTCGTAGTGCGAGCGAGGAATCTCCTTTTCGCATTTCGCCATCGCAAACAATCCCTCCGCGTTTCCTGCTAGGATTGGGAAACCGAACGCAATCCAGGGAGACCGCTAAATGCTCATCGATCTGAATGTGCTCCTCGAATACACCGATTGGGAGCGCCAGAAGTGGCGCGAATCGCTCCGCCAGCACGGGGATAGGATTCTGCTCACCACCACCGGGGCGAATAGCGATGCTCGTTTCGAAACCGTCGGCGATTTGATCAGACACATCTTTTCTGCGGAAAAGCGTTACGTGGAGCGGCTCTCAGACAAGCCGCTGACCGATACCGCCTCGCTTCCAACCGAGAATATCGAAGTGCTCTTCAACTTCGGTCAGGAAAGCCGCAAAGCGCTGCGCGAATTTATCGACACGCTTCCTGCTCAGCAGTGGGACACTCCGCGCGACTACACGATGGGCACTCATCCTCTACGAGCGACTCCGAAGAAATTCATCATCCACGTGCTGCTGCACGAAATCCGTCACTGGGCCCAGATCGCCACGCTGCTTCGTCAGAATGGCCTCAAGGGCGACCTTCATGACTTTCTCTTCAGCCCGGCATTGGGCGGCGACGCCCGCCTGCAGCAAACCAAAGCCTGAATTCGGGCATGCAGCTGATGCAGCGCCGCCCGTGAAAGCTGTCATTCCGAACGAAGCGTAGCGCAGTGAGGAATCTGCTTTTCTTTACTCGTGGAGCTGTAGCTCAGGTCGCGGCTGCGATCTGGGCGGACGAGACCTGAGGCGTTTCCGATCTGCCGGGTTCCATGGGGTGAGTTTGAATTTTGGGCTACGACGCTCAGCAGCCCTCGGATCAAGATTCTCTCAAGTCGAGCGATATGAAGACGCTATTTGGGTCGAGCACATACTCGGCAAACGGCGGGCAGTCTACGAAGCCGTGGCTTCTATAGAGTGCCCTCGCAGGCCGAAAATATTCCGAGGCGCCCGTTTCAAGGCTGAGGCGCGAAATATCACTCGCTCGTGCTATCGCAATAATGTGGCGCAGCATCGCCCTTCCCACTCCCCTTCTGCGAGCGGCCCGAGCGGTATGCATCGACTTGATCTCACCATGATCGGTAGAGATCCGCTTCAGCGCACCGACCCCCAAGAGGTTCTCGTCGTCCCAGATCGTCCAGAAGCTGATATCGGGCGATTGCAACCCGTTGAGGTCCAAGGCATGTGCGCTTCCCGGAGCCGTTTGCGACCTGGCACTGTCAATGACAATGCCATGTTGGCGTCATGTTTCAATATGCAAGCCTGTTGACAATCCGGCCTGTCTATTTTAGATTGGGGAAGTCTGAGGGTCCGGGTTTGCCGCCAAGCAATTCCCCGGACCTCGCAGAAGGTAGGTGAAGCCAATGAGAAGCTGAACACCCCTCGGAAGGGTGCGGGGGCTGGAAACGGCCCCCTAATGCTTCGCCTTTTGTATTTATAGCAAATGGGACCTATGGAGGCAATACATGCTTGAAGAAGGTGGTTATCAGCAGTTACTCAAGGAATTAGAGGAGGAGCGGGAGAACGTAGACCGCATGATCGTCTGGGTGAAGGGCAAGATGCAGCAGGCTGAAAGCGCGGAGGTGATAGTCGCCACAGGCCCCAAAAAGGGCACTGACGGGCGCATACGCTTCCCGCGCGTTGGTATGGCGTCTGACGCGTTTTTCCGTATGTCTGTGCCCGACGCCATCAAGAAATTTCTCAATATATCCAAGGGGCCGCGAACGGCTAAAGACATCACTGCAGGACTTGATATTGGCGGCCTGACGCACCAAGCCAAAAATCTCTATGCAACTGTTTACCCGACACTGTTGCGCCTGGAAGAAGCGGGGGACGTGGTGCGGGTTGGCAAGGGAGAATGGGGTCTAGCTGAATGGTATCCCGCTGGAAGGAAAGCGACGCAAGAAGAAAAAACTGAATCCGAAAGCTGATCTGTGGCTGACAAATACAAGATAGAACCGGAGAAGATTCCGTCTCTTCTGCGGGAGCTTAGGCGTATTTACAAGAGAAATGACGAACGTGAATTTATGCAGATTTTGCGCGCGCACGGGATAAAGGATGAAGATCCCCGTTTTTCTGAGATCGTGAAGTTTTTCCGCGACTTACATAGCGGGAAGGCTTAGTGGCTAGGGCGTGGATTTCCTTCCTCATTGTACGAGCCTCTTCTTCGGGCAGCGTAGCCATATGAGCTAGAAGGATCTCGGCAGTCCTTTCTGCCGCGATATCTAACTTGCTTTTCTTTCTTGACACACCTTCACACTATTCTCTTTGACCAATGATGCGCAAATGATGCATTAGGGTCGCGCGCGCACTAGTAAGCCTTTACTAACCTCTACGCTTACTGTCACTTGTGGACTTGCTTTTTGATCATCTGGCATTAGCAGCTCTTGTGCCTATCTCCCGCAATTTCTTCTTGCCAAGTTTTTTTGCTCTGGCAGGACCGCCTTTAATTCCCCCCTTGCGTCCTCGGTTGTGGAGAGACGCACAACTTCGGCTGCTAATTCAATTCGGCTGCTAATTCAGGTCTCTAGGAAGCTTCTTGGGCCTCTTCATAGACCCATTTTGCGGCAGCGGAACAATGGTGTCTAGGGCCTGACCCAAAAATCAAAATGAGTCACTACCCGGGTTCCGCAGCT
>CAWDNV010000005.1:0-47976 GCA_963803735.1 uncultured Acidobacteriota bacterium
ATAATCCGCTTTTGTTCGGCCCAGGAATCTTTGCTAAAATGTCTCCTCCGATTCAAACAGGAGCTTTCATGGCCCAAAGATGCCAGATTTGCGGGAAAGGCCCGCATTACGGAAATGTGATCAGCCACGCCAACAATACGCGTCGCCGGCGCTGGAATCCGAACTTGCGTCGCGTCCGCGCGCTTGTGAACGGCGCGCGCAAGCAGATACGCGTGTGCACCAGTTGCCTGCGATCGGGCCGCGTGAAGAAGGCCGCTTGATTCGGCGTATCGATTCGGCCAGTAAGGTTGTCACGTGGTAACAAAAGTATTATCAGCGGCACTTCTTCTTTCCGCGCTGGCCGCATTCGGTTGCAAACGCAATGACGTGGCGCCCGCCCCCGATGTGTGGGCGATTGTCAACGGAGATCAAATCCATCGCCCCGAAGCCGAGAAGTATTACAAAAGCCGGCTGAACCCGCAGGCGCCGACGCCTTCGCAGGAAGAGGCTCTGTCACTCACGCTGAACGTCCTCGACGAACTCATCAATAACGACATTCTGATCCAACGCGCCAGGAAACTGGGCCTGGAAGCCACCGATGGCGAGGTCGAGGACAAATTCACGGAATTCAAGAGCCCTTACACAGAAGACGAATTTCAGCGGCAGCTCAAAGACCGTGGCGTGACCACCAACGACTTAAAAGATGACCTCCGCCGCCAGCTTACGGTGCAGAAACTGTTGAACCGCGAAGTGGTGGCGAAAATCTCCATCACCGATCAGGATATCTCCGACTTTTACAATCAGAACCGCGCACAATTTAACGTGGCCGAGGCGCAATACCGCATCGCGCAGATTCTAGTCACGCCGCACAAAGATCCGCAGCTCCATAATCGGAAGAATGACGACGCCACGACCGACGTGGAGGCTCGCCGCAAATCCGCAGCACTTCTGCAGCAGCTCTCCACTGGAGCCGATTTTGCGCAGTTAGCCATGGATTATTCCGAAGATCCGGCCACGGCATCTTCCGGTGGCGATCTCGGCTATGTTCCGGAATCTTCCTTGAATCAAAGCGATCCCGCGCTGAAACACACGGTGGTGAGCCTGAAAGTGGGCCAGGTCAGCCCGATCATTTCGCTCAAGGATGGTTACCACATTCTGAAATTGATGGCCAGAGAGTCGCCCGGACAGCGGCAGATCAGCGATCCTCAGGTGCAGCAGTCCATTCGCGATACGCTCCGCAATCGCAAGGAGCAATTGCTGCGCGCTGCCTATATGGCCGAGGCTCGCGACGGCGCCAAAGTGACAAATTACCTGGCGCAGCAGGTCATCGAATCGAACGGGAAATTGCCTGAAATTCCCAAATTCGGCAGTGCTACCGGGGCGCAGGCTCCCGCAAGCACGCCCGCTCCCGCGAGCATCCCAGCCGCTTCGCAGCCCTGAATCGGGAAACCGCTCGGCGGTCCATTCATTTGATGGTGACCAGGGCGTCGCCCGCCGCGACTGCTTGTCCTTCGCTAATAAATATCCGGTCGATCGTGCCCGCTTTTGGCGCCCGAATTTCGTTCTGCATTTTCATTGCCTCGACAACCACGAGACCTTGATTAGCTTCAACGGTCTCACCCGCGCTCACGAGAATGCGTACCACCTTTCCCGGCATCGGTGCGGTAACCTGCTGTTTGCCTTCCGCGCTGAATAGCGTCCCACGGTTGCCCCGCCACACGCGAGGATCGGAAACGATGGCGTGGAATTCGCGGCCTGCACAGCGGACCAGAACTCCTTCTGCTGCAGGTATGACGATGGCTTCGAATGCCCGCCCATTCAGCAGGATCGAGTAAGTATTGGGTGCCACTTCGACCGCATCAATTTGGGCTCCGTCGTCTGGGACGACGGCAAATTGATTCGGGCCGGTGCGTTGGATTTCGATCTGGCGGGTCAGCGTTCCGATGCGCACGTCGAATTTCATTTCGCGTGGCTCGGAAGTCGGCTTCGTCGAATCCAGGCAGTTGGTGAACTTGTTCGGTGGGAAGGTGTCATCGTCAGCGGCCGGGTGTGCGCGAGATCTGTTCGCGCCGGCCGTCGTCACGCCAGCGTGAGACGGGCTGAGCCGGTTGTTCGTTTGCAGATTTGGCCTGGCTGACATGCCAGAGAGCGGCGGCAATCATCGCAACTTTCGTCTCCAGCGCTTCGCTTGGACTGTCGGCTTCCGCTACACGGGCGGAAAAAAGGGAGGCAAAGCGCTCATCCAGCCAGCGCGTGTGAATTGCACCTTTCTGGAAATCGGCATCAGCGAGAATTTTTTCAAACAGGACAGTATTGGTACGAATTCCGGTGATCTGGAATTCTGAGAGAGCCCGCTGGAGACGGGCTATCACTTCCGTGCGGCTGCCGCCCGAGGCGATCAATTTTGCAAGCAGCGGATCGTAGTCGCCGGGCACGGTCCAGCCGGAATAGACGCCTTCGTCCAGGCGAATGCCCGGACCATGCGGCGGGCGCCAGGAGATGATTTTCCCCGGGGAGGGGAAGAAGTGGTTCTCCGGATCCTCCGCATAGATGCGGCATTCCATGGCGTGCCCGCGCAAACTCACATCCTGCTGTGTAATAGGTAGCCGCTCGCCCGCAGCGACGCGCAGTTGCAACTCGACGAGGTCTAAACCCGTGACCGCCTCTGTTACCGGATGTTCGACCTGCAAGCGTGTATTTACTTCGAGAAAGTAAAAATTGCGATTGGCATCCACCAGGAACTCAGCTGTTCCTGCGTTCGTATAGCCCGCTTCGCGCGCCAGCCGAACCGCAGCCTCGCCCATCGCTCTACGCAACTCCGGCGTCATGAATGGCGACGGTGCTTCTTCGATCACCTTCTGATGCCGCCGCTGCACCGAACATTCGCGCTCGCCGAGATAAACGACGTTCCCATGTGCGTCGGCGAAGATTTGCATCTCGATGTGCCGGGGCCGCTCGAGATATTTCTCAATGTAAACGCGCTCATCGCCAAAAGCGTTCAGCGCTTCTGAAGCTGCATCGCGCCAGGCCGATGCGAGTTCATGGGCGCCAGTCACGACGCGCATGCCCTTGCCGCCGCCTCCCGCAACGGCTTTCAGCAATACGGGGTACCCGATCTCATCGGCAACGCGGCGCGCTGCTTCAAGCTGCGGGATTGGTTCGCGAACGCCGGGAACCATCGGCACACCGGCGCGAAAAGCAAGTTCGCGCGCGGCCGTCTTTGCGCCAAGGCGCTCCATCGCCTCGGCCGGAGGCCCGACAAAGGTGATGCCTGCTTTGGCGCAGGCACGCGGCAGTTCGGGATTCTCCGCGAGGAAACCGTACCCGGGATGAAGCGCGTCGCAGCCGGATCGCTTCGCCACCTCGATCAATTTATCGATGCGCAAATAGCTTTCGCGCGAAGGCGCCGGCCCGATGGCGTAAGCTTCATCGGCCATCCGCACATGCAGTGCGGCGCGATCTACGTCGCTGTAAACAGCGACGCCCTTGATGCCCAAGTCGCGGCAGGCGCGCAGAATGCGCACGGCGATCTCCCCGCGATTAGCAATGAGCAGCTTTTTAAACATGATCCGGCAGCCGAACGAGCGTGCATTCTAGCATTACAGCAGCAGAGCATCCTGGCGTGGAACGAGCGGGCGAGGCCAAAACCACGTGCTCTAGATGGACACGGCGATAAGGTAGGTTCCCCAGGCAATCAGGAGGACGCCGGCGATGCGACCAACCAGCAATCCCTGCCGCCACAACTTCTCCACCAGCACGAACACTGCAATGGCCGCTACCCATAGGAGGTTCATTACGCCGGCAACGAACAGGAGGGCCATTAGAGCCCAGCAACAACCGACGCAGAACAGTCCGTGAAGAAAGCCCATGCGCAACGCTCCTGCGGGCCCTTCCCGCCAGTGCTCACTTAGAAACCCCAGAGGTGAACGGCAATGGGCGAGACATGCGTTCTTGATCGGCAGCAACTGATAGACGCCCGCAAGGATGAGGATGGCTGCGCTCAACACGCCCGATTTGGCCGCCATACCAGCCGAGAGCAACGCTGCTCGATGAAGCGCGATTTGTCCCGAAGCGGCGGCCAAGCTGAATAGGGTCCAGGCCAGTAAATAGCCGCTGACGAATAACACGCTGTTCAGGCGCGTGTGATGATCGTCTCGGCGGCGATAGACTCCGAGGATCAATAAAATGAGGGGCGCGGCTGAGGGCAGCATCATCCCCACCATCATCACCGCCCACATCACAAACAGCGCAACCAGTTCGCGCGGCCAGGACTGCATCTCCGTCATTCCCATGGCGGCGTGCATCTCGGCTTGGCTGAGCATGCTCCGCATCCCAGCGCTTTCGGTTACGAGATAAATCCACGAGAGCGCGATGACCGCAAGCAGCCCGAACGCGACGATAAGCCGATCCTGGCGGATCATGCGTTCGAGGGAAGACGTATCCGAGACGCCTGCACTGCTCATGGGATTATGCTTGGTTGGTCCAGTTCACTTCTGCGGCGGCAGCGTAGCGGTTCGGCCATTCCAGCCGGAAGTCGCCATGTTCGGCGCGCATCGTCTCTGTGGTAGCCATGTTCCCGTCATTCCAGAAAAAGCCGCCCTTGGGATAAACGATATGCACTTCTTTTTCCTGACCTGAAACCGGGTCGCGCAGCGGAGTGAACTTCATTTCGACGGCGCCAGGTACGCGCAATTCCGATCGCACGCCATTCAGACGCATCTGGATGGGTTTTCGAATCGGCCCTTCGAACCGCTCAATGGTTCCGGCTAGCGCCTCCCACGGCATTCCACCGATTTTGCCCGACAGAATCGTAGTGAAGGCATCCACCTGCTCCTGGCTCGCTTTATCGTCCACGAACAGGATGACGTGTCCGTGTCCTTCGTGAATGGCTTTCGGATATTTGAATGCGACCACGGCGCGCAGGCCATTCAAGGATAACTTTCCGAATCGGCCATCCTTTACTTGGAAGCCGATAATGGCTTCACATTTACCTTCATTGGGATAACCGCCGAACTGGCAATTGCAGCCGTGCTGGCAATTGCACGCTTCGATGCTATCCGCTTTCACGCGAAAAGGCGTCCTGCCATCCTTCGCTTTCGCGGGTGCCTTCTTCACTTTTGTTTTTGCAGGCATTTACCACCTCCGACTGAAGGAAATTGTGAGCGATCATATCCATCCGTTCTGCAGCTCGTCAAATAATACGTTCGAATTAAAGTGGAATATTGCCGTGTTTCTTTTTCGGGTTTGTGTCGCGCTTGTTTTCGAGAGCGCGCAGGGCGGTGATCAGCCGCGTGCGCGTTTCGTGCGGCTCGATGACGGCATCGATGTAGCCGCGTTCCGCAGCGATATAAGGATTGGCGAAGCGAGCGCGAAATTCGGCGATTTTTTTCTCTCGAAGCTTTTCGCGTTCCGCCTCCGGCGTGCTTTCGATCTCTCGCTTGTAGACGATGTTTACGGCGCCCTCGGGGCCCATCACCGCGATTTCCGCTGTTGGCCAGGCGAAATTCGCATCAGTGCGGATATGCTTGCTGGCCATAACGCAGTACGCGCCGCCATAGGCCTTTCGGGTGATCACCGTCAATTTGGGCACGGTAGCCTCGGCGAAGGCGAAGAGCAGCTTGGCGCCGTGCCGGATGATGCCGCCAAATTCTTGTTGAGTGCCGGGAAGAAAGCCGGGGACATCTTCAAACGTGATTAGCGGGATATTGAACGCATCGCAGAAGCGCACGAACCGCGCGCCCTTCACCGAGGCGTTAATGTCCAGCACACCAGAGAGCACCGCCGGCTGATTCGCGACGATGCCGACGGGCCTGCCATCGAGGCGCGCGAAGCCAATCACGAGATTTTTCGCGAAGTGTTCCTGAACCTCAAAAAAATAATGATCGTCCACGGCGGCCTGAATCGCCTCTTTGATGTCGTAGGGGACGCGCGCATCGGCCGGAACGAGCTCGTCCAGCGAGGCGTCCGCGCGGTCGGCGGGATCGTTGGAAGTGCGACGAGGCGGGTCGTCCAGATTATTCGACGGCAAAAAGCTCAGTAGTTCGCGAATCATGGCCAGACAATCAGCGTCGTCGCGTGTGGCAAAGTGCGCCACGCCGCTGGTGGCGTTGTGCGTCATGGCGCCGCCCAGCTCTTGCTTTGAGACTTCTTCATGCGTGACCGTCTTGATCACGTCGGGGCCGGTGACGAACATGTATGAGGTTTCGGCGGTCATGAAAATGAAATCCGTAATCGCCGGAGAATAAACCGCACCCCCCGCGCAAGGTCCCAGGATTGCGCTGATCTGCGGAATCACGCCGCTGGCTAAAGTATTGCGGAGAAAAATATCCGCGTAGCCTGCCAGCGACATCACTCCTTCCTGGATGCGCGCGCCGCCGGAATCGTTTAGCCCAATCATCGGCGCCCCTGTGCGCATGGCCAAGTCCATCACCTTACAAATTTTCGAAGCGTTCGCCTCTGACAACGATCCGCCGAAGACGGTGAAGTCTTGCGCAAAAACATAAACCAGCCGGCCGTCAATCCGGCCGTAGCCGGTCACGAACCCATCGCCAAGCGGCCGCTGCTCCTCCATGCCAAAGTCTACACAGCGATGCGTGACGAATTTGTCCAATTCTTCGAACGTGCTTTCATCCAGCAGTAGATCGATTCGTTCACGCGCCGTCAGTTTTCCCGCTTTGTGTTCGCGCTCTCGCCTCGCAGTGCCTCCCCCCTCTTCCGCGGCGGCGCTGCGGCGGCGCAACTCATCTATTTCCTGGCGTGTTTTAGCTTTCGTAGCCATTAGGGCCCCTCGGCGTAAGATTCTAACCCAGCAGAGTCTAACTATGGTGTTAGCCGGGAGTAGCGGCTTACTGGGGGGACGAGCGGTCCTTACCGAAGATCATTACGGCAAGATGCGTGACGATATAGATCGTTCCAACGAGCCACAGCATTCCAGTAAGCAATTCCGCCACCGTGGCCAGCGCCCGCATCGCGGGATTTGTCATTCGTGAAATTGTGATGCTGGCGCCTACCAGGACGATCACCGATCCCAGCGTGAGCGTCACCGCCAGAGCGGCTACAATCACGAGCGCAGCCCATTTCTTCAGGTCCGCTTCTTCCGCCCACTTTTTCACGAATGGTTAGCGCAAGCCGGACCAGTCGTCCGCGATCAGGATGGAATTGCTCGGATTGGAGGGATCGTATTTGATACTGGCGGGAAGTCCGGTGATGATGCGCTCCATCCCGGCGTGACCTTCCAGTCTGGTGATGTCCTGCGCTGTTTCGTAGCTCACGCCGGAAATCGAATAGCTGTAGCAAACCAGCTTGCGGCGGCCGCCGACCTCTTTGGCGCTTTTGCGCTGGGCCTTGTCTTCCGCGACTTCGACCAGATCCGTGATCTGCCCTTCGACGATACGCCCGATTTGATTCAGGTAAGCACGCCTTTGCCGCTCCACCTCGTCAGGGTCGGGCGATCGTCCCAGCAATTTAGAGATGAAAGCGCCGCCCACTGCGGCCAAGCCAGCCGCGTTCAGGGCCCAAATCTGCCAATTTAGCTGCGCGTGGCTCAACGGCCGGCTTTGCGTACGGAAGGCTCGACAATGTTGCCGAGCACCGCGCGCGCCTTCTCCCAATCTTTGAGGAAGCCCTGGAGCCCTTTATCCGTCAGCGGGTGCTGGAACAGTTGCTGGAAAACCTTAAAGGGCATCGTGCCAATGTGCGCGCCCATTTTCGCCGCTTCCACGACGTGAATCGGATGACGCAAGCTGGCGGCGAGCACCTGCGTCTTGAAGTTGTATGCGCGATAAATCTCCATAATGTCGCGCAGGAGCGTCAGCCCATTTTCAGAGACATCGTCCAGCCGGCCGAGAAACGGGCTTACGAAATACGCGCCCACTTTGGCGACGAGCAGCGCTTGCGACGCCGAAAAGCACAGCGTCACGTTCACGCGAATGCCTTCCTTCGAAAGGATACTCAGAGCGCGAACCCCATCCGGGATCATGGGTATTTTTACGACGATGTTTGGGTGCCAGCTGGCGATCTCCCGGGCCTCTCGCAAAATGTTGTCGGTGTCTGTAGAGACGACTTCCGCGTTTACCACGCCGTCTTTCAGAATTTCGCAAATTTCTAGTACGTGCTCGCGAAACGGCCGATTCTCTTTGGCTACAAGTGTGGGGTTTGTGGTGACGCCGTCCACTACGCCCAATGCAACGCCTTGCCGGATCTCGTCCAGGCTTGCTGTGTCTAGAAAAATTTTCATGAGTGCAAACTCCGTCCTAGGATGCCTTCATCTTTTTGATGTCTCAATTTTTGCGCGGTTCCGCGCCTCATGCAACTGCGGGATTACCAGTGTGTTCCGGCCCGATAACCTTGATGCTCGCAAGCCTATTGCAGAGGATCAGTGCGCTCGCCGCGCGGGCACCGCGGGTTGATGCCATAAATGTAGTACCAGCTGTGTGACCCAGAGCAGGGCTGAAGCCAAACCCAGGATTAGCGCGCCCAGCATAAAAAAGTGGAAGGTTCCCATGCGTGCTGCAAGATGCGGAAAGGGAATCTGCAAAATGGCATAGACAAATGTCAGGATGGACCAGGCTATAAGGCCGCTGGCGAAAACGTGCGAGGGGTGCTTCCGGAATCGGCAGACCGGCACAAGCATGAAAACGATGGCCAGGGCTCCAGCGGCGATATTCCGTAGCATTGCCAGGTGATCAAGTGACGGAAGGCGATTGGCGATGAGCAGCCAGGCGATTGCCACTCCCGACAAACCCGCACCCACCACCACACCGAGCCATAATTCGGCTCGGGATAATCGCCGAAGGTGCGCAGCTTGCGGCTGAGGGGGCATGGGATCCTCGCCTTGGTAGGCTGTTGATAGGCTATGGCCCAGGGACTTGAGCCTCTACTGGCGAGCTGAGAGGGCTTTCATTTCCCGATTGATCGACCGCTCCCACTCGATAGAAATAACTCTTCCCCGGCACGACGGAGATATCACGGAACGTCGGAACAAGCAAGAGTTCACTATTTAGTTTCTGCCCGGGCGTCTCCGGATTTTCGCTTCGGTAAACGTTGTATCCGGCCAAATCCGGTTCCGTGTTGATTGTCCAGGTTAATTCGACAGATGCAGGGGTTTCCTTCGTAGTTGCCACACTGACAGCTTCCAGGTCACGCGGAGCCGCTGGCGGAAATGTATCCTTGGCCGTTAGAACGGCCGGAGCGGAATCGGCAGATTCGATTGTCGCGGGGCCAAGTTGATCGACTGCGCGAACCCCATACAGATAGGTATGCCCGAATTGAAAGCTCATATCGCGGTATTCGGTCGCGCTAGTTTGCGCAAGCAATTCCTCCGGCGCCATCAGCTTCGCCTGCGAAGGATTGAGAACCGCGGCCGCCGCTGTGGTGGAATCCACTTCTGCGCGATAGATGTGGAATCCCGCCGGCTTGGCGCCGCCCGCTTCAGTCACTGCTTGTGGGGCGCTCCAGTGGAGCACCAGCGCGGTTTCCGTAGGTGTGACGCGCAAATCCTGAACGTTCGCGGGAGGCGGATAAACCCGTACCGTAACCGCATTGGAATCCGCTGAGGCCTTCGCCCGAGATACATGCGTCCGCACGGTGTAAGTGAGTTCGGTGCCGCTTTCTGCGGTCAAGTCGCTCGCGTTCAGTTTGTCTGGAAAGTTGATACGCCCGCTTCTCCGGTACTGCTCGACCATCTGGGAAGGAATCGTATCCACGAGCCGCTCAGTACTTTTATTCTTCGCGTGTGACTTTGCAGTAGTGGTCGCGATTTGCGGAATATTCCGATAGACCTCCACCGACGGAGTCTCCATAAGAGGTTGCAGATCGGTTGAAGCCGTCGGGAGTGTGAAATCCAGGACAATCGTGTCGCCCACCTGCCGCGCGCTCAAATCGCTTACGGCCATAGGTACGATGGCGTGACGTGGAGTGGGAGCGTTGGGAGAACCGCAGCCAAATAGGAAAGCGGCGACGACGATCGCTAGCGCGGTTTTATAAGCCGGCATGGGCCAAGCGGCGCGTACCGCCGATCATGCTACAGGAGACTCCCAGTTTCGGGCCGGCCACGCGACTACTCCGCCCTGCTGTGGCGGCTCGAAAGCATCATCGTTGCGGGAATTAGAGAATATAGCGGCTCAGATCCTGGTTCTTGGCGATTTCGGCAAGCTGTTTGGCTACGTAAGCGGCGTCGATCTTCACGTTTTTCTTTTTCAGTTCCGGCGCCTCAAACGAGATTTCGTCAAGCACGCGCTCGAGAATGGTATGCAAACGCCGCGCACCGATGTTCTCCGTCTGCTCGTTGACCATTACAGCGAAGCGCGCCAGGCTTGCGATGGCATCGTCGCTGAAGGCGAGCTTGACTCCTTCGGTCTCGAGCAGCGCGATGTATTGCTTGATCAGCGCGTTCTTTGGCTCGGTCAAGATCCGTACAAAGTCTTCCTCGGTGAGTGCACTGAGCTCCACGCGTAATGGAAGCCGCCCTTGCAGCTCCGGAATCAGATCCGAAGGCTTGGTGATGTGAAACGCGCCGGCAGCGATGAACAAAATATGGTCAGTGCGCACCATGCCGTAACGCGTGTTGACGGTCGTTCCCTCCACGATCGGTAGGATGTCTCGCTGCACACCTTCGCGCGATACGTCCGGTCCGTGACCGGTTTCGCGGCCGGCAATTTTATCGATCTCGTCGATGAAGATGATGCCCATCTGCTCGGCGCGCTCGGTGGCAATGCGCGTAACGTGATCCATATCGATGAGCTTGCTTTCTTCTTCCTGGATCAGATAATCGAACGCCTCCGACACCGTCATTTTTCTCTTTTTCTTTTGCTGCCCGAAAAAGCCCGAGAGCATGTCCTTGACGTTGACGTCCATCTCCTCGATGCCTTGATTGGAGACGATTTCAAACGCAGGCATGGAGCGCTCGCGCACTTCAACCTCGACCATGCGCTGATCGAGCTTGCCTTCGCGAAGCTGCGTTCGCAGCTTGTCGCGCGTGCGATCCGTTTCGCGTCGCGTGCTTTCCGCCGTCGGGTGCCCACCGTCGGCTGGGGGTGGCGATGGTGGCAGCAGCAGATCGAGCAGCCTTTCTTCGGCGGCCTGTTCCGCACGCTCCGCGACTTCGTCCAGTTTTTCTTCGCGGACCATGTCGATGGCCGTCTCCACCAGGTCGCGAATCATGGATTCCACGTCCCGGCCCACGTAGCCGACTTCGGTATACTTGGAAGCTTCCACCTTCACAAACGGGCAGCCGGCCAGTCGCGCCAGTCGGCGTGCGATTTCCGTTTTCCCCACGCCCGTGGGGCCGATCATCAAAATATTTTTGGGAAGAACTTCCTCGGCCATCTCCGGCGGCAGTTTCTGCCGTCGTACTCGGTTGCGCAGCGCAATAGCCACGGAGCGCTTCGCTGCCGCCTGGCCGACGATGTATTTGTCGAGCTCGGCCACAATTTCGCGCGGCGTCAGCTCGTCGAACGAAGGCGGTGCTTCCGGTTCTGTTTGCCGCTGTTCCCCGGGCAAGTAGATCACCATATCCTTGTTTCCCGATTGTTTCACAATTCTTCTACAGTGAAGTTGTTATTCGTATAGATGCAGATCTCGCTGGCGATGCGCATGGATTCTTGAGCGATTTCCTTGGCTCCCAGTTTGCTGTGCTTGGCCAGCGCACGCGCAGCCGCCAGGGCGAACGGCCCGCCCGAGCCGATGGCGCACATTCCGTCATCCGGTTCGATTACGTCGCCATCTCCTGAAAGCACAAAAGTTCCCTTCGCATCGGCGACTACGAGCAAGGCCTCGAGATGGCGAAGGGCGCGGTCCTTGCGCCATTCCTTGGCCAGCTCTACAGAAGATTTTGCCAGATTCCCGTGATGCTCCTGCAACTTGCCCTCGAAACGCTCGAAAAGCGAGAGGGCATCGGCGGTCGACCCGGCAAATCCTGCCAGCACTTTATCATTGAACAGGCGGCGAATCTTCCGAGCGGAATGTTTCATCACCTGTTGTCCCATAGTCACTTGGCCGTCTCCGGCCATCACTACTTTATTATCGCGGCGCACGCACAAAACTGTAGTGCCGTGCATCCGCACATGCGATTCCTCTGTTGGCATCCGGGAATTATACCGCGTGCCGGAAGAGCGCGCTGCCAACCTATTTCTTCTTCTTTTTGCCGCGCTCCTGGCCGAAGCGCTCGTCGAGCGAAGCCCGCGTAAAAAAGTTCGCCGGGAGATCGACATTGTACGCGCAGCTTTCCCAGAAGACCTGGTAGACCTGCCGGCCATTCAGGAAGCGGGACTCACGAAAGGCCGTCTGAATGCCGTCAATGGGATGATAGGTCGTGTAATACGTGCTGCGTTCTGTTTTCTCGCCGGTTTTTGGGTCCCGCGCCATCAGGACGGAACGAATCGGCAAATGATCGTTGCGACCCACCGCGATGCGCAGCGAACGTCCCTGGTCGCCGATCTCGACCCAATCAGCCTCTTTCAAGTCCACGACGTCACTGCCGCCGTAGCGAAAAAAGAGCCCGCTCTCATTCAGGCGGTTGCGAAGCACGTTGGCCATTTGCATCCTGAGCTGCTCTTGATAATCGGAGATATCTTCCGCCGGCAGTTCGGAAACGCCGCTGCGGTCGAGACTCCAGCCCTTATCCCCGGCGTAAATATTGACGATTATGGCCTTCGGATCGTACTCCATCCGAAACTTGTCGGGCATCTCCCGGTATTCGTGCCCTGCGATATACCCGCCAATCTCTCCGGAATGCTGAAATTGCGCTAAGCGGCCGGTGCAATCGGAATTATGCACGTTCAAGTAGGCTGCGCCGCCTAAACCGTCGATCGCTTGCTGCAGGATGGCCTTCGCTTTGGCCGCACTCGCGGCGGGCATCAAGTCGTCCGGGTTTTGCGCGCGCCCGGCCGAAACGAAAACAAAAATCACTAAACCGGCGAAAACCGCCGAGAGTTCAAACGCGAGTTTGCTCGATTTTATCCGCACAGTACCGCTCCGCCATTTATATTGAGCACTTCTCCCGTCACGAAGGTTGCCAGATCGGAAGCTAAAAAGAGAATCGGCCCCGCAATTTCCGCCGCCGTGCCCACTCGGCCCAATGGAATTCCAGAAGTAGCGAACTTTGCCCCCGCCTTGGTCGCCAGCACCGGGCGTGACAGATCCGTATCCACCCAGCCGGGCGCCACGCAATTCACCAGAATGCCGTGGCGCGCCAGTTCGGTCGCCAGGGATTTGACGAAACTGATCACTGCGCCTTTACTCGCGGCGTAATGGGAATGAAAGGCTTCGCCGCGTTGGCCCGCAGTCGAGCTAACCACGATAATTCGGCCACTCTTCTGTGCAACCATCTGCGCTGCGGCATAATGCGTAACCCCGTACGCACTCTTCAGGTTAACGCGAATCATCTCGTCCCAGTCGTGCTCGTCCAGCGTTTCAATGGGAGCGTCTTCGGCATTCCAGATGCCCGCGTTCACTACAACAATGTCGAGGCGCCCCAGCCGTCGAACGGCATAAGAAATGAGCTTCTTCGCCTCCGCCATTCGGCCGAGCTCGGCTTTAAGCGATTCAATGCGCGTGCCATGCTTGCGCGCCTCAAGTTCAACTTGCCGCGCCGACTCGCGATTTCGATGAAAATTGAAGACCACATCGGCGCCCGCTTCGGCGAAAAGCTTCACTGTGGCGGCCCCGATTCCCCGCGAGCCCCCCGTAACCAGCGCAGCCTTGCCTGCCAATGAGATCATCGAGAGGACTTGCGCCGCCCGGCACGACGCGCCTGCCCAGAGCGCGACTTCGGCTTTTTCCGTTCGCCTTGCGCCTCTTTCACCAGGCGCCGAAAGAGCGCCGCGGCGAAAGGCTCGCCCGGCATGCGCTCGGGATGCCATTGCACACCGAGTACCCAGCCCGGCCCGGCGGTCCACTCTAGCGCCTCAATGACGCCGTCAGGCGTCCGCGCAGCGACCCGCAAGCCTCGCCCTGGCTTGTCCACGGATTGATGATGCGAGCTGTTTACCTTCGCGGTCGGTCCGCCCGCCAGTTCCGCGAGTTGGCCACCCGCAATGCGAATAGGATGCAGCGCCTCATCTTGGCCAGCGCCGCCGTCGTGGTCCATGGCGTTTCGTATTTCGCTGGGAATGTCTTGCACGAGCGTGCCATGCAGGTGAACGTTCAGAAGCTGCGCACCATAGCAGATTGCCAGCACAGGCTTGCCACTCGCGAGAGCGTGATCCAACAGCCCGTCATCGGTGTGCTCCCGCCGCTTATCGGCATGAGTATTTTGGGGATGACCTGTACTGCCAAAACGTCGCGGCTCAATGTCGGCGGGACTGCCGGGCAAAACGAACCCGTCGAGCGATTCCGCCGTCTGTTTCAGTTTCGCTGGTGGAAGTGAAAGTGAAATTTCAACCGGGTCGCCGCCGGCTTCGCGTACGGCCCGCAAATACTTCTCAAACGCCCTGCGGCGTCCCTGAAGTTCCTCAATGTTAGTCCGCCAGGGCACTCCGATGCGCGGCCGATGATTTTTCTTAACTGGCACACCGTATCGTAGCATCCGTTTTGAAGGAGCGGCAAACCCGGCCCAAAGTTGATTAGGAGGTCAGAGCTTTAGCTCTGACTTTGACATCGCCATTGAACTCTCGGGGCTTCAAGCCCCTGAAGCCTCGCAGAATCAGTGCTCGATTTTAGGAAGTGACGGTTTTTCCTGACTCTCGTGCGTATTCGGCGGTTGTATGTGCGTCCCAGTGGCGCCGCAAGTCTCCCACCAGATAGAGCGAACCCGTCGCGAAGATTACGTCGTCAGGCTTGGCGATTTCGAGCGCCCGATCGAGTGCTGCGCCGGGCTCGCGGATCACTTCCACGGTTTCCGCAAGGTGCGAAGTCATCTCTGCAAGCGTCTGCGCTGAAAGCGAACGCGGCTGCGGCGATTGGGTCAAAATCACGGTTGCGGCGTGGGGGAAGAGCAGGCCGGCAACTTCATCGATCGCTTTATCGCGCATCGCGCCATAGATCAGGTGTATGCGCCGGCCGGCCAGATGTTCGCGCCAGAAGGTCAACACCTCCCGCGCGCCTGCGGGATTGTGCGTGCCATCGAGATAGAGGGCGGGCCGTTCCTGCAGCCGCTCCAACCGTCCAGGCCAGCGCACGGCTTGGATCCCTTGGACGATCGCATCGTCGCTAATCGCAAATCCGCGTTGGGCCAGCAGCCGAGCGGCTGTGATGGCTGTAGCCGCGTTGCGCACTTGAAAGCGCCCAGCCAGCGGCAAGGCAATTTTCAGTTCTCGCCCAGAGCCGGTTCCCAGATCGTCCGCGAAGCGCACCTGAAACCGATACCGCCCGTCTTCCGCACTCAAGCGGGAAACCCGGCAAATCTCATCGATCTCCACCAGACGCGCTCCTTGGTTGGCGGCCCGCCGCTGAATCACTTCTCTAGCTGCCGGGTTTTCCGCCCCGCTCACCACCCATGCCCCTGGCTTGATAATCCCCGCTTTCTCCGCGGCAATCTCTTCGATGGAATGCCCCAAGAAATTTTCGTGGTCGAAATCGATTTGCGTAATCGCAGCAACCTCGGGAACAATCACATTCGTCGAATCCAGCCGCCCGCCCAGGCCTACCTCGACAACCGCAATTTTCACGCTGGCGCGGGCGAAGAAGTCGAAAGCCATGGCCGTGACACATTCGAAGTATGTGGGATGGGCTGCGAGCCTTCCGGAAGCCAGCAGCTCCTCGACGCTCGCAAGAACTCGCGTGAATGATTCCGCGAATTGCTCGTCGGAGATATCCGCGCCGTCCAGGCGAATGCGCTCGTTGATGCGCACCAGGTGGGGAGACGTGTAGAGCCCGCAACGTAATCCCGCCGCCTGAATGATGCTCGCCAGCATGGCCGCCGTCGAACCCTTGCCGTTGGTTCCCGCGATATGCACCGAGGCAAATTGCCGCTCGGGGTGGCCCATCCGTTCGCAAATCACTCGAATATTGTGCAAATCAAATTTTGCGGCAAGCGCCTGCTGCGGCGAAGCAAGCTCGCGGCCCAGCGTCAGCAAATAGCGTACTGACTCGTTGTAGTCCATATTTGAAATTAGGCGCTAAGCGAGGAAGGAGTCGAGCGCGCTCGCGATGTAGCCTTTCAGCTCTTTGCGATGCACCACGGCGTCGAGAAATCCATGCTCCAGTAAAAATTCGGAGCGCTGGAAGCCCTCCGGCAGTTTCTGGCGAATCGTTTGCTCAATTACGCGCGGGCCGGCGAAGCCGATCAGCGCGCCGGGTTCCGCGATATTGAGGTCGCCCAGCATGGCATAACTGGCTGTGACGCCGCCCGTGGTGGGATCTGTAAGCACGGAAATAAACGGGACACCGACTTCGTCGAGCTGCGCCAGCGCTGCCGACACTTTGGCCAATTGCATCAAGCTGAGCGTGCCCTCCATCATGCGCGCGCCGCCCGAACAGGAAACAATCACGAGTGGCATTTTGTGCTCCACACAGCGCTCGATGGCCCGCGTCACTTTCTCTCCCACTGCCGCGCCCATCGAGCCGCCGATAAATGCAAACTCCATCGAACAGCAGATCACCGGCCGTCCCGACAACAGTCCCTCCGCCGTCAGCACTGCGTCGCTCATGCCCAGCTTCCGGCGCGCCTCCTTCAGGCGCTCGGCATAAGGGCGCGTATCCACGAAATGCAAAGGATCGTTTGAAGCAATCTGCGCGTCATGTTCGATCCAATGGCCATCCATCAGCAGCTCCAGCCGCTGCCGCGCGTTCAGGCGGAAGTGATGCTGGCATTTCGCGCAGACGTGCGCGTTGGCCTCCAGGTCTTTTTTCCAGACGATCGCCCGGCAGCCAGTGCACTTCGTCCACAGCCCCTCTGTCTTTACGCGCCGTTCGTCGGGCGGCGTGGGCTGTTCAATAGATTTTTTCGAACGCTTGAACCAAGCCATACTCTTCTCGCTTCAACCAGAATATACCGGTTGCCTCAGTAATCAATTCCTCGCTGCGCAGCCATGCCTGCGGGGGCGGCGATTGCACAAAAACAGAAGGGCATACTGACGGCGGGTCGGGCAAAGGTCAAGCCCGGCAATGCAGCTTGGCAACGCAGGTTAGCCGTCCAGATTGGCCAAAAGATCCGCGGGGGTGAAGGTACGCGAACTCTTCACAGAAACGCCAAACAGTTTGCGCGGCTCGCTGGCGCTGGGATAGGCCAGCGTGTATTCGCTGCCGCGAAACAGCTTCTTGAAAAATGTCTCGAAATCCGAATGGAGGGCCTCGCGAGTTGAATCGCGATTCGGAGCAAGCAGACGGTCATTAACGAAAAACTCGATCTCCTGGCCATTGAACTGGAGCTTCCGTTCGAGGCTGGGTTCGGCTTCCAGTCGCTGGCAAGCAATCAGGCTCGCACGCATCGCCTGACGGAGAGCCTTCTGATTGCCGCCGTCCACTTCAGCCTTGCGGTTGTAACGCACTCCCAGGCGATCGTCCGTGTCATCCACGCTGTAATTGGCCTGATGCCCGATCAGCACCACTCCCGGCCCGGCGGGAACGTGCCGGTAGTCGGCCACATCCAGCAGCAGTTCTTCCAAAACTTGCCCTTGAATCCAGCTGTGAAACACCGGAATCAGCGGCTCCAGAGGGACCTCGTCCGGGCTTTTGACGAGGAGTTTGACGTTGACGTGCTGAAGCTGCATAAGTCCCATCCAATACGAGCGCTAAACCGCGACCGGCTTGCCCATGCGCTGGTAGCAACTGTGGGCGGCCTCGACAAATAGATGAGCCTCGTCAATCAGGTAGCGCGCCGAGTCTGCCGTATGCGGCTGCTGGCTCTTCTCCTGCGCGGCGAACAAATAGTGCGCGAATTTGCCCCCGGCGAAGGGATCAAAAAATCTCTGCGTATCGTAGAACCGCGTGCGGAATTCGCCGATGACCTGATCGCTGTCCTGCGAGATATTCGGATACTCGAGTTTCACCAAACCCCGTGCCGCTCGCACCATAGCCTGAAGGGCAAGTTTGCCCGCCCTGTCTGCCTGGCCGTTCTCCAATTCGACCTGAGCCTCGAAGACTTCTCTTTCCGCATCCGCAAGGTCGAAGTCGATGGCAGACACAACTTCTCCCGCGCATTCGCCCACGCCCATATCCTCCAGGCTGTATTCCCGGGGATCGCCCCAATCCGTGAAGATAGTTCGATCCGCCGGGTCGGCAGGAGGCCGCGCCAAGTCTTCCAGCAGAGTCTTGAGTTCCGCTTTGCCCATGCGCTTGATGAAATCTTTAAAAACTTCGCCATTCTTCCGTCCGGTGGAATAGCGATCCACCAGCCGCGTGACGACCTCCGGAATATGCTTCGATGGAACAGCCATGACCGGCATGCCATAGGACCCGCCGTTGTTGTTCCATTCGCCTCCCAATACCACCTGGAAGTGCGGCACCGCATATCCCGCCATCTTCCGGCTCACACCGTAAAACCCCAGGTCGGACACGTGATGCTGCCCGCAACTGTTGAAGCAGCCGCTGATTTTTATGTGCAGATGTTGGACGGCTTCGTCGAGCTGAGCATTCTTTTCCGCTAGCCTCTTGCGCAGTTCCGCCGCCAGTCCTCGGGAAGAGGAGATACCGAGTTTGCAGGTGTCCGTACCCGGGCAGGTGACCACGTCCAGGATCGTTTCGGCACTCGGCTCGGCAAGTCCCGCGGCCCGCAGCGCCTGCCAGACCGCGGCAAGATCGTCCTGGCTGATCCAGCGCAGCACGATGTTTTGTTCCACGGTCGTGCGGATCGTCTCTTTTGTGAACTGCCGCGCGATGTCCGCAAGCGCCCGAAGCTGGTCGGCGGCGATGTCGCCCAGCGGAAGCGCGATGGTGACCACGGCGTAGCCCGCCTGCTTTTGCGCACGGATGTTCGTTTTGAGCCAGCCCTGGAACTCCGCGGAACCCAAAAGCGGCGCCTTTCCGGCCGGTTTCAGCGGCGCTTCGAATGCGGCCGTTGCGCTCTCGATATATTCGGTCCAACGAGGATCCGGGGGCAGGGTTTTGCGCTCTTCCAAAACGAGCTCGCGGAATTTCTCGATCCCTAAATCTTGAATCAGAAACTTGATCCGCGCCCGGCTGCGATTTTTCTTTTCGCCAAGCCTGGCGAAAACACGCGCAATTGCCTGCGCCAGCGGCAGCAGTTCTTCCGGCGGGATAAACGAATCAAAAAGTTTCGCCTGATAGGGAACTGCGCCCAGCCCGCCGCCCACGAGCATTTCGAAGCCAATCTTTCGCTCTCCGTTTTCGGTTCGTTCCCCGGCGATCAAGCCCAGGTCGTGCATGCTCGCCAGTCCGCAGGCGTGCTGGCCGCACCCGCTGAACGACGGCTTGAACTTTCTGCCGAAGTTCTGGCAATCCGCATGACCCAGCAGGAATTTCGACAGCGCACGCGCATACGGCGTGACGTCGAACACTTCATCGGGACAAACTCCCGCGTAAGGGCAAGCCGTGACATTGCGCACCGAATTTCCGCAAGCTTCCCGCGTCGTGATACTGGCCGCGGCAAGGCGGCGCATTATGGTCGGCGTATCTTCGATGTGCACGTAGTGAAGCTGAAAATCCTGCCGCGTGGTTACGTGTGCGATCCCGTCGGAATATTCCTCGGCTAGTTCGGCGAGTGTTTCCAGTTGATCGGCATTCAGTCCGCCAGCGGGGATTTTGATGCGCTGCATCCCCGGCGCATCCCACATCGTACTGGGACCCTTCGTTAACGCGCCGGACGGATAGGCCATCTCCTGAACTTTTTTGCCGTCGTGCCTCTGGCCGTTATCGTACCGCTGCCCATAGACTCCTCTCCGAAGCCGTGTTTCAGCGAACAGGCGCTCTTCGACCTTACCCTGCTTGCGCAGCGCAATTTCCGTCTCGTAAATATCAACTTCACGTGCCAGAGCCTCCGGCATCTTTCCGGCCAGCTCTTTTTGCCACAACGAATTGGAAGCCTTCATTTTTTCTGGCAGTCCTTAACAAAAAACCCACCGGTCGAATTTCCGTCCGACGGTGGGCCCGAATCAGTACGAATTGTAAACAGGGCTAGCCGGCAGACCTTGGCGCTGTCATCCGACAACAACACGCGCAGATTGCCGCACAATATGCCATATCTAGAGGCTACCTACCACTACAACGGCTGTCAAGTTCGTTCCCAAGGCCCGCGTGGCGCTATTTTGGGTACGGGTGCCCGGAAAGGATAGCAAAAGCGCGATAAATTTGCTCCGCGAGCATCACGCGAGCCAACTCATGCGAGAACGTCAGCGGCGAAAGAGAAATTCGCAGCGATGCGCGCTTCGCCAGCGCCTCCGGAAACCCTTCGGCGGCTCCGCATAAAAAAACGATTTCGCGCTCGCCTCGATCTCGGCATGATCTGATCCATTCCGCGAACTGTTCCGAAGTAAATTTTCTCCCTCCAGCATCGAGCAGCACGACTACGCTTCCCGCGCCAGTATCCACGCGTTTCAGGCTGGCCGCCGATTCCGGCCGTAATTCCCGGATCTCGAGCTCGGCGAAGCGCCGAATCCGCGCCGTGTAGTCGTCGACTAACGCACGGATCTCCGGCCTCCGCGTCTTCCCCAAAAATATAAGTTGAATCCGCATGGTGAAAATGCCCTCCGGCCCACCGCCGAAGTTGGCTAGACCTCACCGACGCGCAAAAAGCGATGTGCTGTCATCCCGAGCGCGCGGGACCGCAGTGCGCGCTCCTGCGCGCACTCGGGTGCGGGCGAGGGATCTGCTTTTCACTGCAGCCCGTATTTCTTTCGCTTGTCGAGCAGAGTCTTCCTGCTGATGCCGAGGATTTCCGCGGCGCGCGTGATTTTGTAGTGCGTGCCTTCGAGCGTCTTCTGGATCACTTCGCGTTCCATCTCTTCCAGAGAACGCATACCCGCCACGGCTCCGGAATCCGCCTTGCCAATGCTCTCCGGTAAGTCTTCAGGGGAAATGATCGGGCTTTTGCCGAAAATCAGGGCGCGCTCGATGGCGTTCTTCAATTCGCGAATATTTCCCGGCCAATCGTAGTTTTCCAGCACGGGCCGCACCTCATCGTTCAGCGCGGTGCCGTCGCGCCCGTGCACGGCCGCCAGCCGTGCCAGCAAATGCTCGGCTAATGGAACGATGTCCGCGCGCCGCTCCCGCAGCGCGGGGACGTGAATCGCCAGCACACTCAGCCGGTAATATAAGTCTTCGCGAAAACGCCGTGCGGCGACCGCGCGCTGCAGATCCGCATTAGTGAGCGCGATGAGCCGCGCCTCGATGGCCAGCGTTTCCGTGCCGCCCAGCCGCTCGAAACTTCTCTCTTCCAGCACCCGCAAAAGCTTCGCCTGGGTCGCGCTGGAAAGCGCGGCCACTTCATCGAGCACAATCGTTCCCGCGCCGGCCATTTCCAGGCGCCCCAATTTGCGTTCCCCTGCGCCGGTAAATGCGCCTCGTTCATGCCCGAATAGTTCCGATTCCACCAGCTCTTGCGGCAGGCTCGCGCAATCTATCTTGAGATACGGTGCTTCGCGTCGCGCGCTCAGTTCGTGGATAAGCCGCGCCAATTGATCTTTCCCCGTGCCGCTTTCGCCCGTGATCAGCAGCGTGGTTGATGTTTCCGCTACTTTGCGAGCGATCTCTAGCACGTGCTGGGAAGTGGGATCATGCGCAATCCAGATCGGGACGTCGCTCACGATGAACGGCCTCGGGCTGCGTCGCCCGTGTCGCCGGCGGCGGAGGATCCGGGCGTGCTCTCGTCGAAATTAATTCGGCGGGCCACGCGCCAAAGGCGCTCGAGATCGTAAAAGTGCCGCAACCGCTCGGTGAAGATGTGCACGATAAAGCCGCCGTAATCCAGCAGAAGCCATTCGGCGCCGGAACGCCCTTCGCGGTGTTGCGGTCGCAGCCCACGGGCTTTCAACGCCTGCTCGACAGCGTCGCTAATGGCTTCCACCTGCGGCGTGCTGTACCCGGTTAAAAGCAAAAAATAGTCGGTGAAGGCCCCCAAGCCGGTCAGGTCCAGCAGGGTTATCGCGCCGGCTTTCTTGTCTTGCGCGGCCTCGATGGCAGAAAGCACTTCGGGGCGAACGGTTTCCGTGCTCAAGTGTGGATGGTCCGTCGGTAGAGCGCCTGTTTAGTAATGTATTCCTCTACGCGGGGTGGCACAAGGCCGCGAACCGCCCGGCCTCGCTCGATTCGCTGGCGCACATCCGTCGCCGAAACGTGGCTCGCTACCGTTTCGAGCAGATAGACGGCGGTATCCCGCAGCGGAATCACGCGCGAATCGCGTTTTTCGTCTGCCTGCGACGGCGCCAACAGCGCAGGCGGTATCACCTCGCGCAGCCGCTCGATTCGGAATCCGGGACGGTTTGCCACCACGAAATCGCATAGTTGCAGCAGTTGGTCGTAATCTTTCCAGGCATGCAGATCGAGAAAGGAATCGGCGCCCATCATAAAAAATATGCGGTCGCCGGGACGATTAAACTCCTGACGGAAATGCCGCACTGTATCGATGGAGTAAAAAATCCGGCCGCTCGCGCCATTCATGCTCGCCTCCGCCAGCGAAGGCACAAACCGCGGATGCGCCGAGCACGCCAGCGCCACCATTGCGAAGCGGTGCTCGTAGGCGCAAAGCTCCGCCGCTGCTTTGTGCGGCGGCCGGCTCGAGGGGATAAAGTAAACGCAATCAAGGTGAAAGCGGCGCTCGGCGGCGCGCGCCACGGCCACATGTCCGAAGTGGATAGGATCGAAGGTGCCGCCAAAAAGCGCGATACGACGGCCTTCAGCCGGCGTATCGCCGCGCGCCGCGGTCCTTTTCGACTTCAAATTTCCTCCGTGGCCCTCAAGAGCTCTCCGCGCCCGAAGCTTTTTTCATCTTTGTACCGGGCAACTTCGATGCATTGGCATCCTCTTCGCCGTGAGAGGCAGCTTCGCTTTCCTCCACTGGCTCCGGCGGCGCAAGCCGCTCCAGTGCGTCGGCCATGCCACGTACAAGTTCCTGGATGCCTTCGCCGCTCGCCGCAGAGATCGCGTAAAAATCGAGCTTGCGCTCCGCGCAGTGCTCGCGCAGCCGCTCCAGCCTCGAACCGTCCGTGGTGGCGTCGAGTTTTGTCGCCACCACGATCATCGGCTTGGCCGCCAGCGACTCGCTGAAGGCAGCGAGTTCGCCGCAGATAATTTCAAAATCGCGCACCGGATCCCGGTCCGAAGCGTCGCTCGTATCCACGAGATGCGCCAGCAGGCGCGTGCGCTCGATATGGCGCAGGAAGCGCGTCCCCAGCCCCACGCCTTGATTCGCGCCCTCGATCAGTCCGGGCAGATCGGCCACGACGAACGTCCGGCCCAGATCACGGTGCGCTCCGCCTGCATCGTTTCCGCGAAGCTCCGCTGAGACGACGCCCAAATGTGGTTCGAGCGTGGTGAAGGGATAATCGGCAATCTTCGGTCGCGCCGCCGAAATGCGCGAGATCAGCGTGGATTTGCCCGCGTTCGGGAACCCCACCAACCCCACGTCGGCCAGCAGCCGCAGTTCCAGCCTTAGGTGCCGCTCCTCGCCGAGCTGTCCCTCTTCTGACTCGCGCGGCGCCTGGTGCCAGGGCTTGGCGAAATGCTGGTTGCCGCGCCCGCCGCGCCCGCCCCGGGCTACGGTCACCTGCTGGCCCGGCCGCGTCAGGTCGGCCAGCCGCTCGCCGCTCTCTTCGTCGATCACCACGGTCCCGACGGGAACCGCCAGAAGCGTGTCCCCGCCGGAATGCCCGGTGCGGTTGGAGCCTTCTCCGTGGCGCCCGCGGTCGGCTTTGAATTCGCGATTGAAGCGATAGCGCAGCAGCGTATTGTCATGCTGCGTCGCTTCCAGAATCACACTGCCACCCGCGCCGCCGTCGCCCCCCGAAGGCCCGCCGTGCGGCACGTATTTCTCCCGGCGAAAGGCCATGCAGCCATTACCGCCGTTGCCTGCCTTGACGTAGATTTTCGCTTCATCGACAAACATGCTTTGTGCCTTTTCCGCCTATTGAAAAGCATACGACACTGACGGGGCGAATTGAACTGCCGTTTCCGCAGGGAAGTGCGCCAGATAGCGTCGGCCCAGATAGCGCCGGAAGGTTCGGGGCCGCTCTGTCTAAAGTCCGGAACGTTGGGAATGTCACTCTGAGCAGTTAAGAAGGCCGCACGAGTGTTCGGCCTTCGCGGAAATGCGGATCAGTGGCAATGCGATCAGTCAGCCGCGGGCGCCTCCACAGCCGGCGGTGCTGCCGCTGCGGGTTCAGGTTGCCGAACGGCCTCAGCGGCGATCTTGGCAGGTAGGACGCTGATGAACCGGCCCGAGCGACCCTTATCCTCAAATCGCACATAGCCAGTTATCACTGCGAATAGAGTGTCGTCTTTCCCGCGCCGCACGTTTAGGCCCGGCTTGTGCTTGGTCCCTCGCTGACGAATCAGAATGGTCCCGGCATTCACAAGCTGCCCCCCGAAGCGCTTCACACCCAGCCGTTGTCCGGGAGAGTTCCGGCCGTTTACCGAAGATCCGCCACCTTTTTTATGTGCCATAAGATATTACCCACTCCGAAGTTCGCCAGTTGTCGGACGACAAAAGCGCGTGCCAAATCATGCGGCTTTGTCGCTTAAAAAAGTCGGGCTAAAGTGCGATGTCGCTGACTTCAACCGCCGTGTAATTCTGCCGGTGCCCGCGCTGGATCTTGTACTGCCCGCCCGTCTTGTACTTCAGCACCGTGACCTTCCGATGCCGTCCCTGCGACACAATCTTGCCCGTAACTTTAGCGGCTGCGGCGTCCTTGCCCGTCAGGACCTTCTGGTCGTCGGTGCTTACGGCGACCACTTCGCCAAACGTAATCTTGCCGCCCACCTTGCCAGGTAGCGTTTCCACCTTCACGGTTTCGCCCGGCGCGACGCGGTACTGCTTTCCTCCACTGCGGATCACGGCGTACATCCTGCCTCCAGTTGCAAATGGGAAACCACGATTATACGGGCCTAACGCGGGCGCGTCAATTACGTGTGCCCATTGAAGATCTGGTTCAGGTGGTGGCGCAAGTGGCGAATATAGTCGTTCATCAGCCACTCCAGCGTGACGGGATTGTCATCCCCAATCACGCATTGCGCGTTCAGCCGATCGGGCGGAACGTTTGCCATCACATGAACGATATGGCGGTTCAACTGTTCCCATAACTGCGCGAGCTCAGTCCAGGGCCGCTCCCGATATTTTTGGACCGACACCCAGCGGTCTTGCTCATAGCCGGGCCAGACCAGGCGGTCGGTCATCTGCGCGCGCACGAAGCGCTCTTGGTTATTGAGAGCGGAGTCGATGAGGTGACCCAGAATCTCCTTCTTCACCCATTTACCCGTGCCCCGAGAGCGCATGACGTCGTCTTCCGAAAGCGCCTGAAGCTTTTTTGCCGTGTCGGAAACAACCGCACGAAGTTCCGTGGCCGCCTTCGTCATTGCTTGCCGCGCTCGTCCATCCAGGCATACATCCGCCTCACGCCGCGAATATCCGCGCCCGGTCCCGTGATCTGCGGGAAATCAGCCTTATGCGAACTCAGGTCGACTTTTTGCGCGGCCTCGTCCGCGGTAACTCCTTGCGCCCGAAGCTTCGCAACCTGCGCCGTCAAATCTTTGAGATAACTCTGATAAGCGGTAATCAGTGCCTTCTCATGGAATGGCACGCCATGCCCCGGCAACACCGTGCCGAAATCGAGCTTCTTGACCGCATCGAGCGTGGTGATCCATTCATCGAAGATGCCGTCGCCCATGTAAGCCAACCGCGACTCCATCAGGTCGCCGGTGCACACAATTCGTTCCTTCGGCAAAAAGACCACCGTGTCGCCCGGGGTATGCCCGCGCCCCAGAAACAGAAGCTGGATTTCGCGCTGGCCGCGATGCAGCGTCAAGTGCGACGAATACGTCATCGTCGGAGGCGTTGGTTTGATCTCGGCGAATTGCTTCTGCTCGGCTTCGGTGGCCGCAATCTGCTGCTGCAGCGCAGCGCGCTTTTGCGCATCTGTCTCGGCGCTCGCCTGCTTCTTCAGAGCCTCGATTTGACCCGGCAGACTCTCCTGCGCGGTTTTAAAGGGCTCGCGGTGCAGCACGTCCAGGTTAAGGATGGCATAGCGGATATACTCATGCCCGATGATTTGCACGTCAGGACCGAAGACGGAGTTGCCGTCGGTATGGTCATAGTGAAAATGCGTGTTCACCACCCAGCGAATGGGCTTATCAGTGAGCAGCTTGACGTCTTGCACCAGCGCTCGCCCGACCGCCGGCGTGACGCCCGCATCCACGAGCAGTACGTCGTTGTCGTTTACGATCACCACGTCGTTGCTGCCCGTGATCATGCTGCCGCTGGCCGTGGCGTAGTAAACGCCGTCGGCGATCTTTTCGAAATTGAAAGCCTTGCCCTTGGTCACCGGCCCCGACGTATACGTAATACCTGCGTTGCCTTGCGCCTGTGCTCGGGCCGCGAAAACCCAGCACACCGCCATAAGCATGGGCACAACAGTCAGCATTTTGCGCATTTTCATTTCGACCCTCGCTGCTGGTTTAATCTTCGGCTTGGGATTCCCAGGTAAAACGTGTCCCGCATTCTATCCACACTAACCGTCGCACAGTAGCCCTTAATTTGAAATTTGACCTATTCGACCCTTATCGGAATTGCTCGTCGATTTCGACTTGGTAGCCTGCTGCGAGCCGGTTCGTCTCGTTGGCCATGCCCACAACGGCCATGAGTTCGGCGAACATGGCTTCAGACATGCCTTTCTTCCGCGCCGAGGCGGCATGTGAAGCAATACAGTACCCGCACTGATTAGTTACGCTCACGGCCACGTAAATCATCTCTTTGGTCAGCGCATCCAGCGCTCCCGGCGCCATGATCTGCTTGATCGATTCCCAGGTGCGCTTCAGCGTAACTGGGTCGTGTGCCAGCGCCTTCCAGAAATTATTCACCCAGTCGGTTTTGCGCGTGGCCATGATGTCGTCGAAAACCGCGCGTACTTCCGGGCTGGCGTCTTTGTATTCGATCAAGCTGCTCGTGCTCATGAAGAACCTCGCTCTTTAGACCTAAGTGTTCTTGTTAACTGGAAAGGTTAGCAGGGAAGTTTAGCAGGGAAGTTTAGCAGGGAAGTATCGTGGCTGAAGGCGAGCCCAGGAGCGGTAAAGGACCGCCTCAGGGCGTTCCGCCTTGCTGGTTGGGTGTCGCTTCGGCTGGCTCGTGAGGGCGCCGAATATCGCGCGAGAGCATCAGCTTCAACGTCACTTTATCCGTCGCCGCCGTTAATCCAAACCCGATGCCCGCCTCTACGTCCAGCACTTTACTGGTGTGATCGACCACCGCCCACATCGCATGATACTGGCCGCTTACGGTCGCGAACTGACGGACCGGGCCGTAACCGGCATAGTGCTCCGCTGCAAAGGTCCATTTCGGGTTGTAATTGTAGGCAAGCCGCATTTCCGGCGCGAAGACGTAATTGCTCACGCCGGTCCAGTCCGTATCCAGAATCGGATTAATGATGATGTCCACCGGGTGTAGGTGAAGCCCTATGATGGGACGAATTTCAGAAGTGAAGTGCCTGGTCTCCCAATACGAGGCGTTATAGCTGAACTCGAAATTCATGCCATAAAAGAACGTGTGATCCCCCGCATGCGGCCTCACGAAAAGTTCCCGCAATTTGACACTATCGAGTGTTGAGCCGCGGCCTTTGGAAAAACTGTACACCGGTATGTACAGCCCCTGCTCGAACCAGGGCGTAATTCCGAAAGCAAACTCGGGGACCCCGTTATAGGAATGATCGGAGATGATCGCGCCTGGGAAGGCGGGAGCCTTGATCCCGTCCGGCGTAAAGTTCTGATGCCACATCAGATTGATAACGCCGGGCTCGGCAATCTCGGCGTCATACACCTGGATCTCGTCCGTTTGCGCGCAGCCCACTCTGGGTGCGGCAATTGCCGCCAGGACTACCGCAAGGAACATCAGGGTTTTCCGCACAGAGAACCCATGCGGGAAGATAAAGTTGAAAGTTCGATTCATCTGGGCCAACACCCCGGCTTGAGCGGGCGCCAGCATACCTCAAGAGCGCGAATGTTTGCCTGTTAAATTAGCGTTAAAGTGCCGACCCAAGCAGGATCGGCCTCGCGAGCGAGAAACCAGATTGACGGATCTCTCCGGAATTTCCCGGTATTTCACGCGTGGGGATGCGCTTTGTCATACACCTCCATCAACTGCCGGATGGAAGCGTGCGTATAGCGCTGCGTTGTGGAAAGAGAGCTATGGCCCAGGAGTTCCTGAATGGCGCGCAGGTCTGCGCCATCTGCCAGCAGGTGGCTGGCAAAGGCATGCCGCAGCGAATGCGGATGCAGGTCCCAATTCACGTTCATCAGTCGTACGTATTTCTTCACCACGCGCGTCACCGAACGCGTGCCCATCCGCCGCCCCTCATGACTCAGAAAAACGGCGCGCTCGTCGCCACTTTTCCTCGAACGCGTTAACAATTTCCCGCGAATGGGCCAGTAGCGCTCGAATGCTTCCTGAGCCTTCGAGCCATACGGGATGATGCGCTCTTTATTGCCCTTGCCGAGCACCCGCAGCATCCGCTCTTTGCGATCGACGTCGTCGATATTGAGACCGGTAAGTTCGCTAACGCGCAGGCCCGAAGCATAAAGGAGCTCGAGAATTGCGCGATCCCGCTGTAGCAGCAGCGCTGAATCTTGCTCCGCTTCCGAGGTCCGAGCCGACGCGCGTTTTGGCTTGGGTCTTTGGACTTTGGCAAGGCCATCGAGGAATTCGTTCATCTCCTCGGCGCTCACGATCGAAGGTACGCGCTTCGGCAGCTTCGGCGTGGCCACCAGCCGGGCTGCGTTTTCCCGCACTATGCCTTCGCGCGCGCAAAACTTGAGGAATGAACGCAACGCCGCCAGCTTGCGCGCCATGGAGCTTTTTTGCAGTTTCTGGTCGTGCAGATATCCAAGATATTCGCGGATCACGCGATGATCGACGTCTGTGACCTTTACTGGAGGGCTATCGGGAGGACTGAGGTAAATGCGAAACTGTTCGAGATCGCTCGCGTAATTCCGCAGAGTGTGCGCCGAGGCATTGCGCACCGAACGCAGGTATGCCAAAAATTTCTCGATCGCCGCTTTCATTCTTTATAGTATTCCGGAGCCCCTGGCGGGTGACGAAGAATCTCTCTTTTTTTTGTCGCCGCCGCGCCCCGCTTACGGCTTGCCCGCGCCGACCTCTTCCGGAGTCGCTTCTTTCTGCTCAGATTCTGGCGCCGCAATTTCCCAATCGCAGCCTTCCTTCAAGCAGGTACGTACGTGCTCGGTCTTGGTGAGCTTGTCCACAATAAAGGGAGCGCCGCACTTGGGGCAGGGCTCCGCAAGCGGTTTGTATGGCGTAGTGAAATCGCATTCCGGGTAGCGATTGCAGCCATAGAAAACGCGGCGCCGTCCTTTCTTGGCTCTGCGCTCGACGAACTCGCCCGTTCCGCACTTGGGACAGTTGATCCCCAGCGTCTTGGAGCGAATAAATTTGCACTTGGGATAACCGGTGCAGCCGATAAATTCCCCGTACTGCCCATGTTTCAGCACGAGCTGCGACCCGCACTCGGGGCAATTTTCGTTCAGCAGCACGTCCGGCTGCAGCGCCTTCCGTGTGCCGGCAGCCAACCGCCGCGTTGTTTTGCAATCCGGATATCCTGAGCACGCCAGGAACGCGCCCCAGCGCCCCTTCTTGATCACCATTTCGCGGCCGCAATTGTCGCAACTCGGCGTTTCCGCGTCGCCCTCCCCGCTCGTCTCCGGGGAAAGATCCTCGATGAAGTCGCAATCCGGGTAGCGCGAGCAGCCCAGGAAAAATCCCAGCCGGCTGATGCGCTCGAGCAATTCGCCCTGTCCGCATTTTTCGCACTTCTTGCCCGTGGGAATACCGGCCTTGTAGGACTCCATGTCCCCTTTGGCCTGCTCCAGATCCTCCTCGAAGCGCGAGTAAAATTCCTTTACTGAATCCTTCCAGCGCAGCCGGCCCTCTTCGATTTCATCCAGCTCTTCTTCCATGCGCGCAGTGAAGCTCACGTCGAAAATATCCTCGAAGCTCTTCACCAGCAGATCGTTCACTTTTTCGCCCAACATTGTGGGCGTAAAGCGCCCCTGGTCCTTGTTCACGTACTCGCGTTCGACGATCGTGGAGATAATCGAGGCATACGTGGACGGCCGCCCGATTCCTTTTTCTTCGAGTTCTTTTACCAGCGTCGCTTCCGAATAACGCGGCGGCGGCTCCGTAAAATGCTGGTCTGGCCGCAGCGTTTCGAGCTTCAGAATTTCGCCTTGTGTAACTGGCGGCAGCCTGCGGCCTTCGTCGCTTTCGGCAGCGTCGTCATCTTCGCGCTCGGCCGAGATTTGGTAAGCCGCAAGATAGCCTTCAAACTTCATCACCGAGCCGGTGGCTCGGAAAAGGTAATCGCCGGCGGTGATGTCAATGCTGGTCTGGTCATAGACCGCTGGCACCATCTGCGAAGCCACGAATCGCTGCCAGATCAGTTGATACAGCTTGAAAAGATCGTCGCTCAAGTAAGGTTTGACGTCGGCGGGCTT
This sequence comes from uncultured Acidobacteriota bacterium, assembly GCA_963803735.1. Taxonomy (GTDB): domain Bacteria; phylum Acidobacteriota; class Terriglobia; order Acidiferrales; family UBA7541; genus Palsa-189. Next base: position 30,523 of record CAWDNV010000005.1, read on the forward strand.
GCGCGACACGTCCGTCGGACGTATTGCTTCGTGCGCTTCCTGCGCTTCTTTCTTCGACTTATAGAAATTAGCCTTCTCCGGCAGGTAATTCGGGCCGAATTCGGTGCCGATCATGTCACGCACTTGCCCTAGGGCTTCATTCGACACGCGCACCGAATCGGTGCGCATGTACGTAATCAGCGCGACCGAGCCTTCCTGGCCGAGCTCGACGCCCTCATAGAGCCGCTGCGCCAGCGCCATGGTGCGCTTGGCCGTGTAGCGCAGGCGGTTGTAAGCCGCCTGCTGTAGCTTGGAAGTCGTAAACGGCGGCTGCGCATGGCGCCGCTTCTCTTTTTGCGTGACTTCGGATATCTGCCAGCGCGCTTTTTCCACCGCCGCGATGATCGCGTCGGCTTCCGCCTGCGTGTGGACTTCGATGTCTTCGTCCTTGTGCTTGGCCAGTTTGGCCTCGAACGAAGGCGGCTCGGCCGCCGCAAGCTGCGCATGCAGCGTCCAATATTCCACCGGCGTGAACGCGCGGATCTCGCGTTCCCGCTCCACGATCAGCCGCAGTGCCACGGTCTGCACGCGCCCGGCCGACAGGCCGCGCCGCACCTTATCCCACAGCAGCGGCGAAATCTTGTACCCCACCAGGCGATCCAGCACGCGACGCGCCTGCTGCGCGTCCACCAGGTTCTCGTTGATCTGCCCGGGATGCTCGAAAGCCGCGCGAATAGCCCGCGGCGTGATTTCGTTGAACATCACCCGGAAAATATGATTTTTGCGCAGCTCCGCTTCCTCTTGACCCTTGCGCGGCTTTCCTTTCTTTTTCTTGCCTGCGCTATTCGAGCCGTTCTTCCCGTTCTTGGCGGCCATGGTCGGTTTCAGAACTTCCGCCAGATGCGCGCAGATGGCTTCGCCTTCACGATCGGGGTCGGCGGCCAGATAGATGGCGTCGGATTTCTCCGCTGCCTTTCGCAGGCTCTCCACCACGTGCGTCTTGTCGGGGCTGACCTCGTAGGTCGGCTCGAAGTTACGCTTGATATTGATGCCCAACTCTTTCTTGGGCAGATCCATGACGTGGCCGTAGGATGCCTTGACCGTGTAGTTGCGGCCGAGATATTTGTTGATCGTCTTCGCCTTTGCGGGCGACTCGACGATGACTAGTGATCTTGCCATAAGCTTTGTTTGTAAACCCAAACGCCCGTCAGCGGGCGAATATATGTCCTTCCGCTACCTAAAGCCAAACTGGTTACTAATGCAATACCCACTAACTTTGACTCTCGTCGTCATTCTGAGCGGAGCATCCGATATGTCCTTTCCGGAAATCGGGTTTCTGGATTTCCGATCGGATGCGCAGTCGAAGAATCTCTCTTCGTCTTTGTCCGCGTCTTTATCCGCATGCTCCTTACAGTAGCACCCGCACGAACTGCTTTCCCGGCATCTGCCGGATAATCCCGCGCATCTCCATCTCACACAGGGCAGCCAGCGTTTCCGAAGAACTCAACCCCGTCGTCTCCACCAGTTCGTCCACGTGAATGGCCTCTTCGATGCGGATCAGATCGAAAAGTCGCTTCTCGATGGGCGACAGGTTCGCCTCAAACAAGGACGCGCGCTCTTCCTGTGTGGTTGCTTCCACCGGAAAAAGCTCCGCGCGAATTTCTGTCGGCAATTCCTCCACCACGTCTTCCCAGCCTACCACTAGCTTCGCGCCTTGTTTGATGAGTTGGTTCGGCGCAAAGCTCACAGGCTCGGTGACATTTCCCGGAACGCCATAGACTTCGCGGCCAAACTCCATCGCCAGCCGCGAGGTGATCAGCGAACCCGAATACTGCGCTCCCTGCACCACAATCACTCCCAGCGCCATGCCCGCGACCATGCGGTTGCGCACCGGAAAATTCTCTGGCGCGGGATAGGTCCCCATGGGAAATTCCGTAATGATCGCGCCGCGCTTCTCGACCTCCTCGAAGAGTTTCCGGTTCTCTTTCGGATATACAACGTCGATACCGGAACCGAGGACGCCGATCGTTCCTCCGCGCGAAGCGGCGCAGGCGCCGCGGTGGGCTGAGCTGTCGATTCCTCGCGCGAGTCCGCTGGCAACGATCAGGCCATGCTCGGCCAGGTCGCGTGCCAGCCTTTCCGCTATTTGATTACCATAAGGCGTCGGCCGTCGCGTCCCCACGATAGAAATTGTGTAACGGTTCAGAACTTGCTCATTCCCCCGGACATACAGCAACGGCGGGGGATCGTAGATTTCCAGTAAACGCTTCGGATACTCGCTTTCCTCCCAGTGTATCAGGCGGCAACCGGCCTTGCGCACCTGCGCCAGTTCTTTCTCCGCGTCGCGAAAAGCGGCCTTTGAAAAAGTGGCCTGCGCTGCCGCCACGGGCAATTGGCAGGCCTCCAGTTCCGTCAGAGATGCGCGGAAGATTTCCTCAGGCGAACCGAATTGCCGCAGCAGCTTTGCCGCGAGGCGCGCACCCAGCCCCGGCGTGAGACGCAGCGCCAGCCACGGAAGGGAGTGGTCCAGGTCCACAGCGCCGCGAACCCTATTGCAGAGTCACTACCGCTGTCAAGTGACCATCCGGCTAGGATGGTCATCTCGAGCGAACAACGTGAACGAGGGACCCTCTGCCTTGGGCCGCGTGCCGCCAACTCCTGCCCTTGTCATCCTGAGCCAGCATCGGCGCGTTGTGCGCCGCTTGCATAGCATGCGGCGAAGAATCCCTCTGCCTCTGAGACCGCTAAGAGCGTAGCAAGGCTCGCGAGGTGTATACTCCGCGCTGAAACCGGGACCCAATCCAGAAAATCATTGCAGCTGCCGGAGAGAAATCATGATTTCACTTCTCCAACGTCGTCGGTCAGCAGCGACGTTCATAATTTCGCTATTCGGACTGGTGTTGGCGCCGGCCTTAGCGCATTCGCAGGAGACCGCCCCGCTCGGTCACAATCAGACCCAACCTCCGCCGCTCGTGCAGGCAAACAAGACGATGAAAGTGTCCGACCATGTCTATGCCATTCCGGATGGGCGCGTGAACCTGGTTCCCAACATCGGCATCATCGTGGGTACTCGAGCAACGCTGGTGGTGGATGCCGGCATGGGTCCGAGAAACGGACAGACGGTGCTTCACGAACTCGCCAAGGTAAGCAAAAATGCCGACCTGTATTTCACCACTACGCATTTCCACCCGGAGCACGTCACCGGCGTGCAGGCATTCCCCGCGAACACCAGGATCATTCGCTCCGAAGTCCAGGAGGAAGAGTTAAAGCAAAAACAACCCGAGTTCATCAAGAATTTCAGTAAGCGAACTCCGGAAATCAAAGCCCTGCTACAGGACGTCAAGCCTCGTCCGCCCGACATTCTCTTCGACCGCGAGCTAAAACTTGACTTGGGTGGCGTGACGGCCCGGTTATTTTTGGTCGGTCCGGGACACACGCGCGGTGACACCGCGATTTACGTCGAAGAGGACAAGGTCCTTTTCACTGGAGATGTGGTGGTAAATCGTTTTTTCCCGATCTTTCCCGACAAGGATGCCAGCGGGAAAAACTGGCTGGCGATCTTGAGCCGATTTGAAGCCCTTCAACCGCGTACGGTTGTGCCTGGGCACGGGGAAGTAGGCGATGCCGGGCTGATCACCGCGCAAGAGTCCTATTTGAAGGCGCTGCGATCGCGCACCGCGGAACTCAAAGCCCAGGGAAAATCGTCTAAAGAGGCCGCGCAATTGCTAACCGCGGAATTCAAGATGAAATATCCGAATTGGGATAATCCTGGCTGGATCGCCGACGCCGTCGAACACTTCTATTCCGAACCCGGCTGATTTTCTCAGCGCAAAGCGACGTGTTTGTAAGGATTGGGGAATTTGTCTAACGAAAGAGCCCGGTGTGGCCCAGCGAGTAGCGGCCGGGTTGCGGATAGACGCACAGTCCGTGCGGACCCTTGCCCACCGGAATTCGCGCGAGCAGTTTTCCTGAAGTCGTATCGAATGCGTAGACTTCCGCGTTGTATCGTCCGGAAATCCACAAGACGTTTCCGTCCGCTGAGATTCCGCCCATATCCGGGCTGCCGGCATGCGGGATGCGCCACTTGGCGATAATCTTCTCGCTGGCAAGCTCCATCACGGAGATGCTTCCTTCACCGCGATTCGAGATGTAGAGGAGCTTGGAATCGCGGCTCACCAGAATTCCGTGCGTGCCTTTTCCCGTCTTTACAAACCCGATTTTCGCGAAGCGTTCGGGATCGATCACGTGGACGCCGTTCGCCTCCATATCAGCCACGTAGAAGGTTTTGGCGTCGGGAGAGGTCCGCACGTCTTGCGGCATGTCATGCTCCCCTAGTTCGATGGTGGCCAGGATCTTTCGCGAAGCCGTCTCCACCTTGAGTAATTTGCCGTCGAATTCGCAACTCGCTATGAAATAGCTCCCATCCGCCGAAAAGTCGAGGTGATTGACGCCTGTGCAGGGGACTTGCAGCGAAAAGTTGAGCTTCATCGTTTGCGGATCGCGAAAATCCAGCCGATGCAGAGCCTCGGCTACCACGATGGCCTCGCTTCCGTCCGGCGTGAAATAAAGATTGTAGGGATCGTCCACCGAGACAGTTTTCTCCACCTTGGCGGTCGCGGGATCGATCTTGGTGAGCGCGTAGCCCTGATCGTCCAGCACCCACAGCGTTTTCAGGTCGTAAGACGGCACGATGTGCTGCGGCAGCCGGCCGACCTTGAAGTGATCCACCACCTGGTACGTTGCTGGGTCGATCACGTCTACGCTTGCGCTGTCACTATTGGGCACGTAAACCCGGGAAGGGAAGTCCTTTACTACGGGACTTAGTTGATTCGGCCGGTCCGCCGCATAAATATCCTCTGTATGGAATGCCTTTGCGGCGGCCCTAAGCGCCACATTCGCTGGCAGGGCGCCTTCCTGGATTCTTCGGGTTACCGACGATACAAGCAGCGCCGGGTGCGCAAACAGCAGGCCTGCCATGATGAAAATCAAGGTGATGAGAAGCAGACGAATTAGGCCGGAACGTAACACGACTGGGAATTCTAATTCAGAAAATTTACATCCGCGCGGCCGATTTACGCGCGTGTAACGCCAGTATAAACGCCGCCGCATCGAGCTTCAAGGAAGCCCTAGGGCGATCTTGCTGGCAGAGAGTCGCAAATTCAAAAGCGAAAGTTCGTCTCGACCTAACCGGATTGAGGACCTTTACCACCGGAATAAGTACCACTCCTTTGCGCCGAGTCTTTCCACTCTCACCCTTCCGAGAGAGCATTCCGTCAATTTTTAACGCCAAAATGCGAGATTACGTTTGACATATCATAGGGGGGTAGGGTATCAACAAAAGTTGGAGATGTTGCGTTCCTAATTCGACCGAGGAGAGTGGGATGTGAAACTCATAGTCAGAAATGCATTGTTAACCGCCGTTTCGTTCTTTTTCCTGCTGAACACTGCGCGAGCGGACGTGGGCGGCAAAATTACGGGAACCGTGAAGGACCAGACGAACGCCGTCATTCCGGGCGCCGCCGTAGTGGCGTTGAATACGGCGACGGGAGTGAGGCAAACGACAAAAACCGACGAGCAGGGGAACTATTCTTTTCCCGTCCTTGCCGTGGGCCAATATGAAATCGACGTTACTGCGGATGGTTTTAAGCCAAGCAAAACGCAAGGCTTGATCATCAACATTAATACGGCGCTCACCGCCGATATCACATTGCAACTGAGCGCGCAGGATCAGAACGTGACGGTTTCGGAAAACGGGACGCGCATCGAAACTTCCGATACGCAAATCGGCGAGGTCATCGAGAGTAAGCAAGTCACCGGTATCCCGCTGAATGGCCGCAGTTATACGGACTTATTTGCCACGCAAGTTGGCGTAACGCCGCTCACGACAAGTGGTGCAGGGAATAGCACTTCGGGAGGCGGTTTCGGGACCGTCCCTGTCGCAGGCAATGCCGACACTGGCCAGTTTTCGATTAATGGCCAGCGAGAATCGGCCAATGGATTCACGCTGAACGGTGTAAGCGTTCAGGAGACGATTGGACAGCAGGCCGGAATTATCCCCGATCTCGACTCTATCGCGGAGTTCCGCATTCTGACCGGTAATGCTGACGCAGAGTACGGCAACTACAGCGGTGGGCTCATCAGTGTGGCAACGAAGTCGGGTGGAAATCAGTTTCACGGCGACCTTTTCGAATTTCTGCGAAATACCGCCCTGGACGCGCGCGGCTTTTTCGATCCCGCGCGTTCGGCATTCCAACAGAATCAGTTTGGCGCCACGCTGGGTGGACCGATCAAGAAAGATAAGATTTTCTTTTTTGCTGACGATCAAGCACAGCGGACAGTTCAGGGACTCGAAACGGGAATTGTCAGCGTGCCCTCTCTGGCGAATCGGGCCGGCGACTTCTCCGATTCTGCCAACACGCTCGCTGGCAAGGTCAACGGCGCTTTCCTGGCGCAGGCTTTCTCGGGTCACCTGGGATACGGCGTCACGGTGGGCGAGCCGTTCTACATGCCGGGTTGCGTGTCAAACACTCAATGTGTATTTCCCGGTGCGCAAATTGCGCAATCTGCCTTTGCCGTTCCTGCAAACAGGATGTTGCAGTTCATTCCGGCGCCCAATCTGGGAGCAAACGAGTTCTCGAGCGGGGCGGACAAGCAGCGCCTCACCGATGATAAGGGCTCGGTGCGCCTGGACATCAATTCATCGCGGTTCGGAACCTTCTGGGCCTACTATTTCGCGGATAGCTACAATCTGGACAACCCCTACCCAAGCGGTTTCGGCGGAGCCACACTTCCCGGCCCCAGCGGTCCGTACAATGCGCTTTCTGCCGGCAGAGACCAAATGATCGTGCTGAATAACACCAGGACTTTCGGCACGAATCTGGTGAACGAGGCGCATATCGGTTACGTGCGTTTGAACAATAACCTCGGAGTTCCAAAAGGGGGCGTGGGCGTCAGTCTGGCAGACCAGGGCCTCGCTTCGGGGCCGCAAGGAATTCAACAGGGCTTCCCGCAGTATGCCGGTGTGGAGATGCTGTACTTCAATTCCTTTGCCGTCGGCACGAATCCTTTCTTCCTGGCGCAGTCCAACAACACCATCGATTCCAGCGAAGCCCTCTCAAAAGTTGCAGGCAACCACACGATGAAGTTCGGCGGGCAATATATCTGGTATCGAGTGAAGCAAGCGCCGGATTTGGTTGCCAATGGCACGTTCTCGTTTTTTGGATCGGGCGCTCAGACGACCGGCAACGGCTTCGCCGATTTTCTCTTGGGTTTGCCCGATTTTTATTCGCAACAATCCTCACCGCCCTTCCACGAATTTTCGGCCACGGGGGGCGTCTTTGCGGAAGATAGCTGGCGCATACGGTCCAACCTCACCGTCAATTACGGCTTGCGCTGGGACTACATTCGCGGATGGTCGGAACTGAACAATCAAGGCACAACCTTGATTCCTGGAGTGCAGTCGCAGACTTTCCCCGGCGCTCCCCTCGGCTATGTGGTGCCGGGAGATCGCTTGCCGAATGGTCAGATGGTTCCCTCGACGCTTTCTCCCACGCCGATGGATGATTTCTCACCCCGGTTGGGAATTGCGTATTCCCCGTCTTGGTCCAAGGGATTCTTGGGCAAATTGACGGGCGGTCCAGGCAAAACCAGCATTCGCATCGGGGCGGGGCGATACTTTACCGCCATCGAGGGCCTGACCATCGCTTATCCGACAGGAAATCCGCCCTACGGTCTGACGTATACGAGCCCCAAGCCTCCGGTGATGGCTACGCCATTCGTGGGCGCGCTCACCGGAACGCAATTCATACAGCAGTTCCCCGTCGAGGTTCCGGCTTACGGGCATTCGCCCTCGAATCCAGACCCGAACGTTCCTTGGTCGCGTTACACACCCATCAGCGGCGCGGTCAGCTATTTCCATCAGAATAAGACACCATATTCGATGGCGCTCAACTTCACGATCGAACGCCAAATCACACCGAACACAGTAGCCAGTGCCGGTTACGTTGGTTCGCTCGGCCGTCACCTCATGACCGTCATCGAAGCAAATCCCGGGGACCCGGCTCTGTGCCTCAGCCTCAGTCAGCCGCAAGATGTGGCCCCAGGCACTCCGACGTGCGGGCCATTCGGCGAAAATCTCGTCTACACCAGAGCGGACGGCACCGTGGTAAACGGCACGCGCAACCTCGCGGGCTTTCCCAACACAATCGGCACGGATGCCTGGTTCAAGAACATGGGAAATTCGAACTACAACGCTCTCGACTTAACCCTGAAGCACACCAGCCGTCGTCTGACGCTGCTTGCCAGCTACACGTATGGGAAGTCGCTCGACTCGTCTTCAAATCTCCAGGAACAGGTCAATCCGTTCAACTATCGCGCGGAGAACGGAATCTCCGCCTTCGACATCAAGCACAACTTCGTTCTCAGTTACGACTATGATCTGCCTCTGGAGAGGCTGTTCCATTCGGCCAGCCGCTTGACCGAAGGATGGGCCATATCTGGGATCACCCGGTTTGCATCCGGGCTGCCAGTTACCCTGGCCAGCAACGGTGATAACTTCCTCGTCTACGCGCAAAACAACGGAATCAACTCCACCAGCATTGATCTGCCCAACTTGGCCCCTGGGGATCTGCACATCAACGGTAATCCTCGAAACGGGCAACCGTACTTCAATACGGCGCTATTCAGCCCGAATGCTCTCGGCACGCAAGGAAACGCGCCGCGCAGGCCTTTCTACGGCCCCGGCGTCAACAACTGGGATATAGCGCTCCATAAAGTCACGAAATTTACGGAAAGCAAATCACTCGAACTGCGCTTGGAAACGTTCAATGCGTTCAACCATGCCCAGTTCTATGGAAGCGGTTCGGTCGACGGCAACATCAGCGACGCGACCTTTGGGAAGGTCTTAAGAGCGGCGCCGCCACGCATTTCTCAGCTTGCGCTGAAGTTCCAGTTCTAGCAGAGAAGCGAACGCGAACTCTTGCGAAAGCTTTTGACTTAAAAGTGGAAGTTCGTCTCGACGTAACCGAGTTGGGCGCTCGTACCGGCGGGATAAATGCTGGCGATCACGCTTTTGCCCCAGGCGTGCGCATAGTAAAGCGTCACGCTGAACCCATACCGCAGCGGAAAATCCAAGCTCATATCCCAGACGTTCGCCAGGCTGCGGGCGCCTCCGCTGCTCCGGCCTGAGTAACCGAAGCTGGCGGGCTGGAATGCGCCTCCGCCCGAATACCACAGGTCCTGCGCTGCGGCCAGGCGCACCGCATGCAGTTCGCTGCGGGCAATCACAGAACGCGGAAAACGAAACTCGGCCGTGCCGTAGAAATCCTCGTTGTTCTCCATATTGTAGAACGGGAAGCGCGCGTACAGCCGAGGCGTCGGCAGGAGTTGAAAGAACGTGCCGTGCCGGCCATCCGCCGGATTCGCATCGCCGCTGCCGAAAGAATACCCGGCGCTGAACCACGGCTTCGCGGTTTGGATGGGAGGCTGCCAGCCGAATTCACCGACAAAGGCCCCTGCGCGCTGTGTCAGCAATCCCCAGCTGCCATTTTGCCAGGCTCCCCACAACAGAAAATCGAACTGGCCGCTTCCGCTGCGGTGTAAAACTTGGGCGTAGTCGGCGCCATAGGTGCCGAGACGAATTTGATTCGTATCGGCCACACGCGCGGCAAGCGGCCGATTGTCCGTCTTCACCACCCCGGTTCTTTGGTCGATGTAACCAACGGCGAAAACGCGCAGCTCGCCCGATCCGCCGTGAACTGCTGTCGGGAGCGTGTACGCGCCATAAAAAAGATCCACGTTGAGCTCGCCCATGGCGTCCACCTGAAACGCGCCCTCCGTGGGCCTCACTGCAACCAACGTGAAATTGCTCTTGCCCGCATCGACGCTCAAGTGGACCCCATCGAAACTGCGCATCACAGCTGAATAGTTAAACTCGCCGATCAGACGCTGGGCTATTCGTGTATTCACTATTTCCGCGAGCATCGGATCGGCCGGTGTCACTTCCACTCCGTCAGAGAAACCAAATCGGCCCAGCGTGACTTTGCCGTTCCGCGGAAAATGGATGCCCAGATAACCCTGCTTTAGAAAACCGCTCGCTACATTTTGTTTGTTGCCATTCGCGACGTAATACGTCCCGCCAAGCCCCAGTTGACCTTGGTTCCCCGGCGCGATCGCATTGCCAGGCAGACCAAGGATGGCGTCTTGCGCCCCCTCGATCAGCCAGTCAAAGCTCTCGCGTTTTTGCCCGATCCCCGCTCGCAAAAGCGAATGCGCGAAAACATAGTTGTTCCTGCCGGAACTTGCCTGAAACCAATCCCACGCCTCCGCTCGGAAGCGCCAGCTGCCAAATACATTCAAGGAAGATCGCTTCGGAGGGTCGTCGTTGGGTTCTTTGTTCGCTTCCTGACGGCCGTTCTGCGCGGCCAGACCGGAACCCGGTCTGGAGTTGGTGCTTGGGTTTGCCTGCGATTGGTCCGAACTCGAGGAAATCGCGTCGGTCACATCAATTTGCGGCCGCGCGAATAAGGTGTTAGTCGTCGCTAGGAGAAGCAAAGAAGCGAAGCATATGGCCCGCAAACTTCCTCAACCTTTCGTCAACTCAGCTTGACGACCTTCATCTCCCGCTTGCCAAGCCGTCGCGCGCCGTTCTCCGTAACCACGATGGAATCGCCGAATTGTGCCGTGCCGCCGCTCTTCAACCGGAAGGCCGGCTTCACGTCGAAGACCATGCCCGCCTGCAGCACAATCTGCCCCGTGGCTCCAGCCGAACCGCCGCGCGGCAGCGTGCCCAGTCCGCCGGAGTGGATCACCAGCGCGCCGGGCTTATCGCCTCGCGCCACCAGCCGCTTGTCGTAAGGCGCGCATATCTCCTTCACCATTTTTCCCGGAGCTATTGCCGCAACCATCTCTCCGAATGTATCCAGGCTGTCTTTTGCCGCGGCATCCCAATCCGCCGGAGCCGGAGAACCGACCACCACGGAATGATTCACCTGCGAACCATATCCAAGCACGCATCCCGAGCACTCCTGGCTCAGCACCTGGCTCGCGCGCATCACTTCCTCGAGCGGCCGATTCAGTGCGCTATTGCCCGGTCCATCTGCGCGCACCGAAACTCGGAACGGTCGCTCGCCGGACGCGTTCACCATGGCATTGAACATCGCCAGCCACACGACTCGCTGCGGCACGCCCGGCCGCGCCGACTCGAACATCGCCTGTAAAGCCAACTCGCCGACTTGCGTCGTTTTCTCCAGAACGGCGATCTCCTCGGCACTGTGCAGCGCTGCCACACCATCGATCAGATAGCTGGCCGGCTGAAATTTTGCCTGCGGAAACGCTTTCAGCACGCGGTCGTAAGTCGTGTAGGTCACTTCGCCTTCTGGTTGCCGCGAAGCATCCGCTAAATCCGTCACGCCCACGCGCCCCTGCCCCACGTTTGCTTCCTTCATCGCATCGATGATTCCCTCGGACCAAACATCGATCACACGCACATCGATTCCGCGCTCCTGCGACAGCTTTTCTTCGCGCGCGCCTTTGATCTGGTTGGTGGAAAGCGCCGTCACTTTGCCTTCAATCGGCAAGATCACCCACTTGTATGGCAGTGAAATTCCCGTCACGTACTCGATATCCGCGTCGCCGTCCTGCCGCTCGGAGATCATCTCTCCCGGATGGTGCTGGCATACCAGCAGGCAATCGAGCTGCGCGTCCTTCATCTTTTGGCGAACCGCCGCCCAGCGGCGATGTATCTCGTCTGCCGACCAGGCCTTCGGCAGTGAATCCGGCGTAATCGCGCCCGGCTTTTGCGCTGCGCCCGAACCGCGTTCCGTTTGCGCCGCTCGCGCCCAACTCGAACTCGCAGACGTCAGCAGCGAAGCTGCAATCCCTGCGGAAGCTCCCTGCAGCAGTTTCCTGCGCGAAAATGTGCCGTTGCCGCCTTTGCGTGAGGACGTTTTCACCTTGCACCTCCGGAACGCGCTGTTCGATCTAGCCGTACGCCTTCTATAGCAACTCACTGCCTGCGTCAAGCCGCCTTCTGCCGCGTCGTCTTAGGGCTTGCAGGCTGAGCCTTCCTTCATCCAACTGCGGTACAATGCCACCAAGGTGCGCATCAACGATAGGGACTTCGCAAAGAAAGGCCTGCCATGAAACGAACATCCCGAAAACGAACTTTCTTCCTGTTTCTTACGGTTGCAGCGCTTGGCACCGGAATTTCCGTGGCCCTCGCTTGGCCGCCGGCTGACGAGCCGGCAAATACGTTGACTGGCTCGGCTGCATTCGCCACCGTGGCTACGGAAAAGCCCGGCACGTTCCGCAAGATTACGGCAGACGATTTGCCGGCTCCCTTTTCCACGCCGTCCGTTGCGAACCAAAGTCACATCGTTGCGCGCCCGGCGAACGCTTCGCTTCAGGTGCCGCCCGGATTTCAGATCGCGCTTTTTGCCTCTGGCTTTGATCAGCCCCGCGAACTGCGCACGGCCCCCAATGGCGACATTTTCCTGGCGGACAGCGGCGCGGGCGAAATCAAAGTGCTGCACGGAATGAAAGACGGCAAACCCGAAAGCACCACGGTTTTTGCGAGCGGCTTTACTCGGCCTTTCGGCATGGCCTTTTACCCTCCCGGATCGGACCCGCAATACATTTATGTCGGCAACACCAACTCGGTCGTCCGCCTGCCATATCGCAATGGAGATTTAAAGGCACGTGGCCCCGCCGAGGTAATCGTCAAAACTCTGCCCAGCGGCAATGCATCCGACCCCTATGGCGGCGGCCACTGGACGCGCGATGTCGTCTTCTCGCCCGATGGTAAGAAGATGTTCGTTGCCGTGGGCTCTCGCTCCAACGTCGACGACGCGGACAATAATCCCGCCGAGGTCCACCGCGCGAATGTCCTGGAGTTCAATCCCGACGGCACTGATCTCCTCGTCTATGCCTCCGGCATCCGCAATTGCGTCGGCGAAGCCATCCAACCCGAAACCGGCGACCTGTGGTGTTCCACCAACGAACGCGATCTCTTGGGCGATAACTTGCCGCCCGACTACATCACACACGTCCAGCAGGGCGGCTTTTACGGCTGGCCGTGGTATTACACGGGCGGCCATCAGGACCCCCGCCACGCCGGCAAGCATCCCGAACTGAAAGACAAAGTGATCGTTCCGGACGTGCTCCTGCAGCCGCACAATGCGTCGCTCGAAATCGCGTTTTACGAAGGCAAGCAGTTTCCGCCCGAATATAAGGGCCAGATTTTCGCCGCCGAACACGGTTCCTGGAACCGCTCTAACCGCACGGGATACGAAGTGATCCGCGTGCCAATCGAACACGGCAAGGCCACCGGCGCGTACGAAGACTTCGTCACCGGCTTTGCTACGCCCGACGGCCAGGTCTGGGGACGGCCAGTCGGCGTCAGCGTTGCGAGCGATGGCTCGCTTTTGGTCAGCGATGACGGTTCGAAATCCGTCTGGCGCGTCAGCTACTCCGGCCACCCCGGCAGCAACTAGATGCTGTTCATGTAGAGCAGGGCATTCTTGAGAGCTGTCATTCCGAGCGGGTGTGGAATTTGCTTGACGAGGAATCTGCTTTTGCACCTAAACGTCGAGTCACCAATGCACGAGCGGCTTAGCCGCCGCTCGCTCAATATCGTCCTCGCCGCGGTCCTTGCCTTTGCGTTCGCCGCCGAGGCCCCTGCCCAGGCGCCCGCGTCGGCGCCCCCGGTCGGCAAGGCAGACGCCGCCCGCTACCTCGACACCATCAAAGCGCTGGCCTCTCCTCACATGGAAGGCCGCGGCGCCGGAACCAAAGGCATCGAACGCGCCGCGCATTTGCTCGAGCAGCGTTACCAAAGCCTCGGCCTCGATCCCGCTGGAACGCAAGGCTTCTTCCAGCCCCTTACCGTCACCACCGGCGCGAAATTAGTCTCGAGCAACGATCTGCAGGAAGACGTCGCCGGCAAAAAGAAAATTCTCAAGCTGAACGAAGATTTTGTCCCCTTCAGCTTCTCCTCCTCCGGCCAAGCTGCCTCCCCCGTCGTTTTCGCGGGCTACGGTGCCTCAGCCGCCGAATTTGGCTATGACGACTACGCCGGCCTCGACGTGCAGGGAAAGGTCGTCGTCCTGCTGCGCTACGAACCCACGGGCTTCGCCGCCAAAGGCGGCCACCAGGGACTCACCCAGCACGCCTCCTTGATCACTAAAGCGATCAACGCGCGCAATCACGGAGCGAAAGCCGTCGTCGTGATCAACGGCAAGCTCGGGGACGGTGAAGCAGATCTGCTCACGCGATTCGGCAGCGTCAGCGGCCCGGAAAATGCCGGCGTCCTGCTCGTGCAGGTCAAAAACAAAGTCGCGGACGATTGGTTCGCCGCGGCGGGCAAATCGCTCGCCGCCGTGCAGGATCAGATCAACTCCAGCACCAAGCCCGGTTCCTTCGCGTTTCCTGCCACGCTGCACCTGAGCGTCGACGTTCATATCGATACGCTCCACGCCACCGTCAACAACGTTCTCGCTTATCTCCCCGGCAAAACCGACGAATATGTGATCGTCGGCGCGCATTACGATCATTTGGGTTACGGCAACGCCGATTCGCTCGCGCCTTCGCAAATCGGGCAGATTCATCCCGGCGCGGATGACAATGCCTCCGGCACCTCCGGCGTGCTCGAGCTGGCACGCCTTTTCGCTCCGCTCAAAGGTCAGCTGCCGCGCGGAATTCTCTTCATGTCATTCGCCGGTGAAGAGCTCGGCCTGCTCGGTTCCGCGCATTGGACGCAGCAGCCCACGCATCCGCTCGACAAAGCCGTGGCCATGCTCAATATGGACATGATCGGCCGCATTAAAGACCAAAAGGTCTACGTCGGCGGCGTCGGTACGGGCTCCACGTTCCAGGCCATTCTCACTGCCGCGCAGAAAAATTCGCCCTTTCACTTCGAATACTCCCCGGGCGGCTATGCGGCCAGCGACCACACTTCGTTTGTCGCGCGCAAAATTCCGGTGCTCTTCTTTTTCTCCGGATTGCATTCCGATTATCACAAGCCGTCTGACACCTGGGACAAAATCAATGCGCCAGATGCTGCCCGGCTGCTCGATTTCATCGCCGGTGTAATTTCGCAAGTTGACACCGCTCCCGAGCGCCCCAAATTCGTCACTGTCGCCGCTGACGATCCGCATAACGGCGTCACAGGCACGGGCGGAGGCGGCGGCTATGGCCCCTGGTTCGGCTCTATTCCTGATTTTGGTGAATCCGAAAAAGGCGTGCGTTTCAGCGATGTCCAGCCGGGATCGCCCGCCGCAAAAGCCGGACTCAAAGCCGGTGACGTCCTCACCGATTTCGCCGGCAAGCCCATCCGCAATCTCTACGATTTCACAGACGCGCTGCGCCGCAGCAAAGTCGGCGACGTCGTCGCCGTCACCGTCCTCCGCGACGGCAAACCCCTCAAAGCGTCCGTCACTCTCGCCCAGCGCCGCTGACCGCCCCTTCACGTTCGTTCGTGTTTTTGCTGGGTGCCGCACCCTTCGTTTCTAAGGGTGCGGATTTTTTCTGCAGCCGTGGCTCGATTCGGTTTGTGGGTCGCCGCTTTTTATGGTGAGCGCAGCGAATCCACAGCCGCGACACTAGGCCCTTCGCACTGAGAGGGCTTAGCTCCTGAAATTCTCATCCGCAGCCTGCAACCAGCAAGACTCGTCATTCCGAGCGCACTGCGGCGTGCGCAGTTTGCGTGCCGCTCTTTTCCTCAGTGCGAGAGGAATCCCTCCTTCTTTTGCTCTGCTGACGTTGCCGCGCAAAACTACACCCGCCATCGCAAACAATCCCTCCGCGTTTCCTGCTAGGATTGGGAAACCGAACGCAATCCAGGGAGACCGCTAAATGCTCATCGATCTGAATGTGCTGCTCGAATACACCGATTGGGAGCGCCAGCAGTGGCGCGAATCGCTCCGACAGCATGGCGATAGGATTCTGCTCACCACCACCGGCGCGAATAGCGATGCCCGTTTCGAAACTGTCGGCGATCTGATCAGGCACGTCTTTTCTGCGGAAAAGCGTTACGTGGAGCGGCTCTCAGACAAGCCGCTGACCGATACCGCCTCGCTTCCCACCGAGAATATCGAAGTGCTTTTCAAGTTCGGCCAGGAAAGCCGCAAAGCGCTGCGCGAATTTATCGACACGCTTCCTGCTCAGCAGTGGGACACTCCGCGCGACTACACGATGGGCACTCATCCCCTAAGAGCGACTCCGAAGAAATTCATCATCCACGTGCTACTGCACGAAATCCGTCACTGGGCCCAGATCGCCACGCTGCTTCGTCAGAACGGTATCAAGGGCGACCTTCATGACTTTCTCTTCAGCCCGGCATTGGGCGGCGACGCCCGCCTACAGCAAACTAAAGCCTGAATGCATTCACGCAACCGAAGCAGCGGTGCCCGTGAAAGCTCTCATTCCGAACGAAGCGTAGCGCAGTGAGGAATCTGGTACTGTCCTAATTTGATCTTTCTATTTAATGATTGCGTCATTTAACGTGCTCCGAATCCACTCTGAAATTGTCTGCTTGTTGGCCTTGGCCGCTGCTTCGACGGCACGAATAAGTATCTGGTAAATTGCAGTCGAGTACCCTCAGCGCATGATTGATAACCTTAACGGCGGAAACCAAGAAGAGCACGCCAATCAGGGCGGTGGCAACTCCGAAGTACCAGCGGATACCGGAACTGAGAGACATACCAACAACGAAACAGACAATCCCGCAGAAGCTACACGCTCCCCCGAGGATGGTCTCGAGCCAGCCTACGAGTGGATAGTATCCACGGCATGGCCGAAATTTAGACTCACTGTCTCCAGTCCCAACTTCTGGATCGCTATAGCGACCGTGGTCATTGCGGGTGCCACTATCGCCTATACACACTATGCTCGTAGGCAGTGGACTGCCATGGAAGGACAGCTCTTGGAAATGCAAAAACAAACCTTGCTTACCCGCCAGCAATTGGTCGGCACTCAAGGCGCAGTTCTGAAAGACTCGGAGACGGTAAGTGCACAAGGATTTGGAATGTCGCTTATAAATATTCATGAGATACCCGCCGTCAAAACACATATCAGCGTACGGCTGACACTCATATCCCTGCCGAAAGGACAGCCCTTGAACGGTCCCGTACTCTACGAAACGGAGGAGCCTCTTATCGCGAAAGATAAAGAGTTCCGCCGATACTGGCCGGTTCCTTGGCCGCAACGAGAGTTCAGAGAAAATGATTGGCCCGGCACCCGAGCCGTAAAAGCAGAGGGGGAGTACACGTACGGAGATGGCTTAGGCGGTATGGCAAACGAATCGTTTTGCATCGTATATCTTCCTAGACTCCATATAGCGTCGAAGGATGAGAGTATTTCGATAGAAACGCCTGTCAAATGTGAGCGGCTCGAAACTACCATACGCGACGTGCAGTTCCGAATGAACGAAGCAAATCAGGAGAAACGACCAAATTAGGACACGACCAGGAATCTGCTTTT
>CAWDNV010000006.1:0-15176 GCA_963803735.1 uncultured Acidobacteriota bacterium
TCCGCCGGCTCCCCATTAGGATTTTTGAGTCGCAGCGAGTCGCTTATATTGAGCAGAATTCCAAGTCCTGGTAACTCGTGCCGGCTCAGGAGACATAAACATGAAACCCTGGAAAGCAGTTTTGCTGATTCTGTTTGCTCTTGCGGTTGCAGCCGCGGGATACGGGGTGGCTCTTGTGCGACGAGGCTTCAGCGCACTTGCGACACCCTCAGCCATTGAGGTGTTTGCGGCCACAACGGCGCGCAAAGTGGCCGTGCCATCCTCGTATCGTCAACTTCGCAATCCCATCGTGCCTTCAACAGAGAACATTCGGGGAGGCATGGAGCATTTCTCCTATCATTGCTCCGAGTGCCATTCGAATGACGGAGGGGGCCAGACGGTATTCGGCAAGGGCCTCTATCCGAAACCGCCCGACTTGCGCGCAGCCGGGACACAGAACAAGAGCGATGGTGAGCTCTACTACACAATTGAAAATGGAGTTCGTTTGAGCGGCATGCCAGCCTTCCACGGAACGCACACTGTGCCGCAAACCTGGCGCCTGGTTTTGTTCATCCGGCACTTGCCTCAGATCACGCCCGAGGAACTCAATGACATGAAGGGGTGGGACCCGAAGAATGAGGCGGATCCAGCGCATTTCTGAAGGGCGGGGAACCGCCCCAGAATCCTGCGGAAGAAACACACCACCACTAAAAGAAGAAACACCATGAAAGAACGTTAGCGAGGAGATTCGTTACATGAGCGCGATAGTTTCCACACCGATAGGCGCGGGCGAAAAACGCACTGAGAGACAACCTATGAAAAATGCACCGCGAAAACGGATACTTATTCTTGGCGGGGGCTTTGCGGGTCTTAGCGTCGCTATGGCGTTGGAGAAGAAGCTCGCGCAGGACCCTTCCGTCGAAATCACCCTCATTAATCGTGAGAACTTTTTCTTGTTCACACCGATGCTTCACGAGGTGGCGACCAGCGATCTTGATCTCACAACGATTGTAAATCCAGCACGCAAGATGTTGCGCCGTGTCCATTTTCTTGCAGGGGAAGTCGATCAGATCAATATCGAGCAGCGGACAGCCGTGGTTTCCCATGGCTTCGATCATCATCAGCATACGCTAGAGTTCGATTTCCTCGTCTTGGGGTTGGGCTCTGTCACGAACCTTTACGGCATTCCGGGGCTCCAGGAATACGCGCTCACCATGAAGACGCTCGGCGACGCCATGCGATTACGGAACCAACTGATTGCCCACTTGGAGGAAGCCGATAGCGATTGCAGCAAAGTGAAAGAGCCTCTGTTGACGTTCGTTGTGGCGGGCGGGGGTTTTGCCGGGGTCGAGACCATCGCCGGAATCAACGACTTCGTGCGGGCGGCACTTCGTTCGTACCCTCACCTAACCGCAGACATGCTGCGAGTCGTCCTTGTCCATTCCGGCCCAGTCATCCTTCCCGAACTGGGCGAGGAGTTAGGTGTTTACACTCAGCGAAAACTCGCTGGCCGCAAAGTAGAAATTCGTCTGAACACGAAAGTGGAAGGGTTTTCTGGCACGGCTGTCCGACTGAGTGACGGGACTACGATTCACACCAACACGCTCGTTTGGACGGCCGGAATCTCCCCGAATCCGTTGCT
Source organism: uncultured Acidobacteriota bacterium (assembly GCA_963803735.1). GTDB lineage: Bacteria > Acidobacteriota > Terriglobia > Acidiferrales > UBA7541 > Palsa-189. Next base: position 1,622 of record CAWDNV010000006.1, read on the forward strand.
CCAAACTATTCCCTGCGCAAAGGAACGCGGACGTCTACTTGTCACTGAATCGCTCGAGCTTCCGGCCTGGCCGGGCGTTTGGGCCCTAGGGGATTGCGCGGCTATACCGGATCGACGGACTGGGAAATTTTATCCGCCGACCGCACAGCACGCGCTTCGCCAAGGCAAGATCGTGACGCGTAACGTCATCGCAGCGGTTCGCGGGACCGAGCAAGAGCGGTTCGAATTTGCGACCATCGCACAACTCGCGGCGATCGGCCGGCGGACGGGCGTCGCTAACATCCTGGGAATCCACTTTTCAGGTTTTATCGCGTGGTGGCTCTGGCGAACGATCTACCTAAGCAAGCTTCCGCGACTGGAGAAGAAAGTCCGAGTCGCCTTCGACTGGACGCTTGACCTGATATTTTCAAAGGACCTCGTTCAGTTTCTGGACATCCGCGCGCCCATGATTTCGCACCCGGAAGCCGATCCGTCTGAGCCAGCCAAGACGCTCGAGACCACGCCGCGATGACTCCCGAAGCAGGAGCGATTGTGGCGAACGCTTAAAGGAGAGAACGACAATGTTGAAGCAAATAAATCACAAAAGCGGTACACAGCAAGCGGGTTTGAAACGATCTCGGTGCCATAGGAGTGATCACCGCATGAAACGCACGTGTTTTCCAGGTATCACTGACATTGTCGTCGTCACGGATCCGGCAGAGATCCGGATTCCCCATATGCGGACGGCCACTGTCGGGAATTGATCAATGAGAGCCGCGAGGTTTTTTTAAGACTCATGCAACGTAACTGAGACACGCGTCCACACGCCTTCCAATAGCGCGTTGCGAACAGGACCATGTCTTATGAAGTCCCGGTCGAACCGTGAATCGTTTGAAATTGTCCGGATGCACGTTAGATGTTTAGACGGCCTCGTCTGAGAAATTTGAAGTACATCAGGGAACCATATATGGGAACACAAAATCTTCTTGCAGACCTTAGCGACGATGTAACCGAAGAGAAGCTAGAACCCGAAGGCGAAATCCGCGGGGACATGAATTTTCACGAGATCATCGGAAAGAGTGCCGCTTTGGGCCGGCTTTTGAACCAAGTGGAGACAGTCGCGCCTACAGAATCGACCGTCCTTATTTGCGGCGAGACGGGAACCGGAAAGGAGCTAGTGGCGCGCGCTCTCCATAATCTAAGCCCACGTCGCTCCAATGCTTTCGTGAAGATGAATTGTGCCGCTATTCCGGCCGGGCTGCTCGAAAGCGAGCTCTTTGGCCACGAAAAAGGGGCATTCACCGGCGCGATCGCCCAACGACTCGGCCGTTTCGAACTGGCAAACCGTGGCAGTATTTTTCTGGATGAGATCGGTGACGTCTCGCTCGAACTCCAGCCGAAGTTGCTGCGGGTGCTACAGGAGCGCGAATTTGAGCGCCTCGGAAGCACGCGCACTCTGCGCACCGACGCCCGGCTGATCGCCGCGACAAACCGTGACCTGGCAGCCATGGTCACGGAACAAAAATTCCGCTCGGATCTATTCTATCGATTAAATGTGTTTCCCATTCGCGTTCCGCCGCTACGCGAGCGTCGCGAAGACATCCCGACACTGGTCAGCTACTTTGTATTAAAGTTCGCGCGCCAAATAAGCAAGAGGATAGAGAGCATCACTTCAGAGACGATGAGCGCCTTGTGCAACTACCACTGGCCTGGCAACATCCGGGAGCTGCAAAACGTGCTTGAGCGTGCAGTGATCTTGTCTCCGGGGTCCGTGTTGAGAGTTGCGCTCTCAGATTTAAGTGCCGACGGTGGACTTATCTCTAAGCAGAGCCACCCCGTCAAGCAGGAGAGCGAGGGGAACCTGCGGTGCTTGCTCGAAGAAACCGAACGGCAGCGGATTCTGGAGGTCTTGGATGAAACCCGTTGGGTCATTGCAGGTCCACGAGGCGCCGCTGCTCACTTAGGCGTGAAACGGTCCACGCTTCAGGCCCGGATCCTTAAGCTCGGAATCGCTCGCAATAGGTGAACGCTATCCGGCCCCGAGAAGCTGGGCAGAGCGGGCCTATCCCAAACTGATTTATTAGAACCGGCCTACCAAAGGCGGGCACTTAGCGGCGTGGGGAGCAGCCGCAAGAGCTCACCGAGGAGCTTGGGGCGTCGTTCAAACGACCGCCTGTGTATACAAGATAATTATTCTCGAAAGCGCGAAGCCGCCGAAAAGGCGTTGTTCGTGAGGGAATCACAGCCGGCTGAAAAGGACGGGAAGCCGGTTCGTTTCAAAGTCGCGCTGGACGGCCGCCGCGCCCGGCGAGAATAACGGCGTTGACTCGCGGCGGACGGCGGCGGCGAAATTCGGGAGCCTCGCATGTATCAGCTCATCCGGCAAAAAGGCCCAATCGTGGACCGAACCTTCGAGATTGAATTCCTTGATCACGGCGTTCAGGCGCTTGACTTCACGTTTTGGTTAGGAAACTCTCGCGAGGTTGCAAAGCAGACGCGTCCCCTGTACCAAAAGCGTGCCAGAATCCGATCTTTTCATGCTATTGGGGTTAGCTTTGAGCGAAAAGCAGATTCCCCAAAGCGCTGGGTAGCGTACCAGATTAGCTTGTATATGCGGGCCTCGGGCCCTTGTTACGAGTTGGCCAAGTTGGCCAATTCTACGCTGCTCCGAATTCTGTAATCGACGCCAAAGCCACGACTTATTGAATTTGTCTTTCAGTTCGGGACCAGGGGGTCGGAGGTTCAAATCCTCTCGCCCCGACCATCTTTCTCCCGCCGCTTCATTGAGTTAGCTGCTGTTGAGTCTTCTCTTCCAATTCTGGCTGATTGTCGGTGTGCCAGATTTGTGCCCACCCAGCCTCGACATCGCGGAGAGAACAGCATCCTCTGAAGGATGCACGTAACGGGTAGACATTGCGATTGAGCTGTGGCCGGCGATCCACGCCAGCGTCCAAGCATCGCAACCAGACTCACCGAGGCGTGTCAGAAACGTGTGCCGGAGCGAATAGAGCACAAATGGTCGCGCCGGCTTCACGTTGTTCATAGTTCCCTCGAAGAAGCCACTCCTCCCACAATCACCGAGGCTCGTGCTTTCCGTCACCGCACCGCAGTCGCTGTTTTGGCACTCTTTGCCCATGGAAACCATGTTGGAGCGACCCTACAAAATCATACGTACGCTACCCGACGGCCAACGAGTGCTGATTGGCACCTTTGAGGACGTAAGCGAAGCAAGAAAGCGAATCGCTGCGTTCAGCGAATACTGGCCGGGGGATTACACAATTGTGCAGCCGCATGCCGAGAAACGAGTTGATCGATAAGTCAGCCAGACCGTGACGAGAGCCAGCGGTGAGGCACTTGACCCTTCGGCACAGCGTGATAGTTGTGGCCCACGCACTCGCGGGCTGGGGATTGAGATCGCCTTGCCCCGACTTGGCCAGTGTGAGCGCCTACGTTTTATCTGGACGTCATAGATTTCGAGACTGTTTGTGATCCGGTTGACCTGGTAGAGTCGGGCTTCAATTGGCCATGTTTGCGCCTCAGTAGCTCTTTTTGAGCCGTATGACCGACGGCCATCATAGTGCGCGAGTGGAACGCCGACGACTTCCATCGTCGCGTTCTTGATCGCTCGGCGAGAGAGCCATGAGCTCACAGCAGAGGTGAATTCAGAAACGAGAGCAACCATTCCATCTGCAGACCATCGAGATGTTTGCATTAAGATCCGAAACTCAATCCTGCGACGGCAACGCAATAGAAAGCAGATAAATACCTATTCCACCTACAAACCTCATATAAGGCTCTAGGTTCCATCTCAATGAAAACGAAAGATTACCTCCCGAGGATCTCTATTCGACCAATTGCAGATTCAACGCGATCCTCACACCGTTCACCAGCACGACGCTCTGATCAATCACTTGCTGACCGGTGATTTCTGCATTGACAAACTGTTGAAGGACTTTTCGTGGGAAGACGTATTCGATAGCTTCGGAAGACCCACGGGGGTTGGGCCCGAGCTGATTTAAAACGGTGATGTCATAGGAATCGAATTTGGCGTCAGACGGTACCTTCTCAAGAATATTCTTTAATTCGCGAGCTAGAAAAAGATCGAAGCTCTGTGCGGCTCGTTTGTAGATCGAACCGGAATCTGGCGAGAATTGTAAGATGTTTCGCAACGTAAGTTGCAAAATAAGTTCGTTTTGATAGACGCCAAAAGATGGCGGAGCGTAATCGACGAAGTTCCAATTAGCCTTTCCAACACTTGCCAGAGTGTCGAGCTGTGCTTGAAATTGCAATTGTAATCGTTCGGAGTCTTCTGCAGTCGGAGCAGACTGATTCTCGGTTCTCAACGCCGGCGCGGGGGGCGTCGCCAGCGTATGATCGTCGGTAGAAGCCCTCGTTATACCGGGCTCTGAATGGATCGTTTTGCTTACGGGTGCAGTTTCAATTTTCAACGATGCAGGACTCAATGCAGGTTCTTTGCCTCGCTTAGCTGCACGCCGCACCGAGGAATTCGAGTGATCGGCGGAATCCGGAGGCTCTTTCCCGATCGCTTCGAGGTCGAAAGGATTCCGCTGGTTCAGAGCCAAGCCGAATTCCTTGCCGTTCACATAAATGTCGGATCGATTCAGGATTTCCTGCCGGCTAGTATCGTCCGTGTCAGCAGCAAATGCGAATGCATCAGCCCGGTCGAAAACGACAACGAGGATTTCCTTCCCTTCATATTCAAAATTCCGATGGACGCGAATATGGTAGGAAATCTCGAATCCGATGCCGTCGCAATCCATATTCTGCGGAAACTCCTTTGCTAAAAGCCCGGCGATTGGACTGATGACTTCAGAGAAAACGTGCGCGGCACGCTCGTTTTGCGTAAGAAGGTCAGGATTGTAAGCTGCATTGTAATTACCGGAGACTTTGAGCAGCACGCGATTATGGAAATCCACGAACTCAATGCCGCGCGAATCAGTTCCCACTTCCTGTTTTGGATCGAGCCCCACGTATCGGCTGAGCTCAAACGGAAGAGGCGTGCGGACGCTCGGCACCGCGCGGTAGAGTGCCATAATCTGAGAAAAGTAGGCTCCCTCAGCCGCCTTAAGACGAGGATTCGCGATCTCTGCCGGGCTAACCTGGGCTTTCGCTTTTGGCCCACCCAAACCAATCAACAAGCTCGCGAACAGAAGCACAACGTAAGACGAATGCCGTTTGGACACGATGGTTCTCACCTCGGAGTGTATTTGGGCCGGGGGCCGGCCGGGGCCTGGTAAATCGGTTGGGCGATGGCGCGCGTATATGCGACCACTTGCTGGATTTCCTGCTGCGTCAGCGTCTGGTCGTAAGGCGGCATCATAGCGGACCTGGACACGGCGCTGCCGCCCAATGCGATGATGTTTTCCAAATACTCATCGCTCTCATGATTTAAAGCTGTTCCATCGTTCATTAACACAGGCATGGGATTTAAATTCGATCGGTTCGAAGGGCCGGCCGGGGTGGCATCAGCGTGGCACCAAACGCATTGGGTATAGAAGATCCGTTTGCCCTGAGCTTGATCGTAACCTAACGGAATAATTCGCTGAGGATCGCTCCAATCGGCTTCAGAGTCGTAAGCTTGACGCAATGGGTCCACAGCGATGGAAGCACGTGCTTTACTCTTGCAGCCCGCCGAGAATCCGGCTAAGAGCGCAACAAGAAGCAGGAAAGCGCCGTTTTTCATGGCAGGGCCTCTGCCTTCGGGGTGCCTTCACTCATTGCGGCGACCTGCGAGGAACCTTGTGGCTTGCCCGATATGCGCAACGTCAGCAGATAAGCGGTCAGTCCTTGTATTTCGTCTTCCGTGAATGCGCGCCGCGGTTCGATCGTATCCGGCACCAGCGCTTGCGGATTTCGCAGCCATGCCTCAATCCACGCCGGAGTGAGCCAGTTTCCCGCGTTGTTCAAATTCGGGCCGACGTATCCGCCGGTGGAGCCGATGGTATGGCAAGACTGGCATTCGTATTTGACTTCGTACAGTTGTTTGCCCAAGGCCACCGTCTCAGGCGTGAACCGCTTGGTGTCGATGGCGGCGGAATCCACGTTCGGGCTATTTAATGCTGTGCCGATGTAGGCAGCCAGGGTCGCGGCCTCCTGGTCGCTCATGTTGAACTGCGGCATGCGTAGCACCAGGGTAGGCCGCACTGTCTTCGGGTCCTTGAGAAAATCAATCAGCCATTGCCGTTGTGCCCGGCTCCCTTCATAAGAAAGATCGGGCGCCAGGGTTCCACCAAACCCGTTGAATTGATGGCATACGTAGCACTTGTAACGTTCGTAGACTCGGCCGAACTCACCAGCTGGATGAAAGCTTGCTTGGTTGCGCGACACCACGAGCTTCTGCATTCCTGCAGTAGCCGGAGCGGTCATGCTCAGAAGAGCGGTGGTGAGCGCATCGAGGTCATCGGCGGGCAGGTGATAAACCGGCATGCGCGCCGCTGGATTCACCGACAAGGGATCGGTTATCTTGGCCTGGAGATAAGCGATCAGATTACGCGGAACCTTGGATTCGCCGAAAGAAAGCTGCGAGACGTCCTTGGCACCGATGCTGGTTAGGTCAGGTCCCAAATCGCGTTGCGCGGGCATTCCCTGTACCACGTGGCAGCTCGCGCATCCCTTATCGGCAAAGAGACGGCGTCCTCGCTGAATTTCATCGTCCGTGGCAGGCCCCAGGGATGGCACGCCACTGAGCAGGTCGGGATCGGTCAGCCGTTTGGTTATGTATTGCGTAACGCTGTAAAGATCGGCATCCGACCACTGATAACGCGGCATCTTGCTGTGTACAAGGTAAGCCTGCGGATCGCGCAGCCAGGCGATCAGCCAATCTGGATTCACCTTGCTCCCGACTTTGGTCAGTTCCGGGCCGACATCGCCTCCGATCAGGCTCGTCGTGCCAGCCCGCGTGACCGAGAGGGAGTGACACGTCGAGCAGAACATCTGCCGGAACCGAAGCTCACCTTGATCGGCGGGGTCGGTTTTACCAGCGGCTGTCACGCGCGGGTCGAAATGATAGGGTTGGACTGGCTTGCTCTTGAGCGTGCTCAGGTATGCGGAGAGGTCGTGCAGTTCCTGTCCACTGAGCCGGAATTGCGGCATCCGCGGGATGCCTCCGGTCTCGTAGCCATTCACGGTGACGTTGCCGCTCGCATCGGTCACCGTTCGCGGCTCCTTCAGCCATTTATAGATCCATTGGCGGCTTACTTTCGTTCCGACGTTCGTCAGGTCCGGCCCAAGCATCTCCGGGCGCTCCCCATCGCGCACACGGTGGCAGCCGACGCAGTTCAACTGAACGAGCAGCGCACGTCCGCGATCGAGTTGTGGCGTTTGCTGCAGATCGGCGCGGTGACAGGTGCCGCAGGATGCCTGCATGAAATGCACCGGCAGCAGAGGCTGTTCCCACCCGAAAGTCGTCTCGTGAGCCTCGGTCACCTCGGTGGCGGCTCCCTGCCCGCGGTGGCACGTCGTACAACCCCACTGTAAAACAGGATGCGGAACCGGCGGATGGGCGCGGAAGGGCTGCGGCACTGAGGGGTCAACCAAACTCGCCTGCGTCATGCCTTGGTGGCAGGTGGTGCAGCGATCGACAACTCCCATATCAGGGAGCCAGATCTGATCGATCTGCGGACGATAATCGGCGAGCAGGCGTTTGGTATCTGGTCGCGTCTGGGCGAAGCGCACGTACGCGCGCTTGTATTGTTTCCATTCCCTTAAGAGATCCCTGACCGGCGAGATGGCCAACGCGAGAAGAAAGACGACGGACGCCACCGTAAAGGTCAGGCGTAAGCGCCGCGAAATCTGCCCCATCCGCTCAGCCGGCATGAGAGCTCCACGGCCAGACCCAGGACCAGCCCGGTCCCCGGAAAAACGTACCGACAACCGTCAGCACAACAGCGACGGAGATGAACCATGTCATGACCCACCAGGAAAGCGGCCGTTCCCGGCTCCACCAAGAGCTCGCGCCGCGACTCTCGGATGGAAATCCGCGATAGGAGGTGAGCGCCAGTACAGCGACGATCACCGTCGGCACAAGTACCGTCCAGGCGCGAAAGAATCCGAGCAGCAAACTCAAAGCACCAACGACCGAAAGAAAAATCCATAGCGTCCGCTTCGGATTCTTGGACCAGAGAGGTGCACCCTGGATATTGATGTTGAAGTACGGCACCACTACGAGCGCAATCACAACGAGTGTGGGAATGATGATTCCCGCCACCAGCGGCGGGAAATAATGCAGTAGCTCCTGTAAACCAAGGAAATACCACGGCGCCTTAGCAGGATTGGGGGTCAGGAGTGGATTCGCAAGCTGCTCGAGCGGAGCGTCCCAAAACAGGGCAACTGCAACCAAGGCGATCACGAGAACCATAAACGTGATCGCTTCCCGGATCAGCAGATGCGGATAGGTCATCAGCTGGAGGCCGGGGTCCCCGATGACCTTGGCCGAAGTCTTCTTGGTGATGAAGACGACGCGGACGGGCTCTTTCTTGGCGTCGGAGCTGAAGCCGGCCTCGTATTTGTTTTCTTTAGTTTCCTTTTCCGCCATCTTCCTCCGGCACCGTCAACCCGCCATCTTTCTGCACACGCCAGAAGTGCACGGCCACCAAAACGATTGCGATCAGCGGCAGCACCACGCAATGCAAAATGTAAAATCGGAGCAAGGCGTTTTCGCCCACGAGGTTTCCACCCAGAGAAACAAATCGCACTCTGCGTCCGATGAGAGGCATCGCTGAGACGATGTTGGTTCCTACTGTGATTGCCCAAAAGGCAAGTTGATCCCAAGGCAAGAGGTAGCCGGTGTAGCTCAAAAACAAAGTCACCAGTAAAAGCAACACGCCTACAACCCAGTTGAACTCGTGCGGCGGCCTGTAACCGCCTCGATAGAAAACGTGGAACATGTGCCAGAACACCGCGAACACCATTAATTGCGCCGCCAACCTATGCAGATTGCGCAGAAACACGCCGTTGGACACGACGAACCGCAGATCCTTTATATCGCGGTAAGCCTGCGGAACCGCCGGGTGGTAATAAAACATCAAGAGCACACCCGTAACAGCAAGAACCACAAACAGCAGGAAGGAAATTGAGCCAACATAATAGGAAGCTCGCACGCGGAGGGATCTTTCCCGAACCTTGACAGGCAAAAAATGCAGGAACAGATTGCCAAACACTGCCAGGCTGCGCGTCCGATTGGTAAGCGCCGGTCCACGACGAAAGATGGATTTCCAAACGCGTGTACCGCGCAATCGTTCGAGCGCCGGTCCGATAGTCAACGAATTGGCCATTACGCACTCACGCTTTTAGGGCCTGTCCAGGGCTGACGATTTCCAGCTTGTCCACCTGCAACAGCCCGTCAGCCGTCAAGGAAATCGCGAAATGGGGCAGCGGTCGCGGCGCGGGACCTTCGATCTTCGTGCCGTCTGGCTTAAACTTACTGCCATGACACGGGCAGGCGATCAAGCCGAGTTCCGGCTTCCATTGGGTGACGCAACCGAGATGTGTGCAAACCGCCGAGACCGCGTAAAAGCCATTTTCTGTGCGCACCACATACACCTGTTGGTCTTCGAGAAAAGTGACTGAGTTCGGCGGATATAAATCGGGGCTTCCGGCTCGAAAGGTTGTGGGCGGCTCGAAGAGGACGTTGGGTGAGAGATATCCGTAAGTCACAATCATGGAACCCACCGCGGCGATGCCCAGCGCGCCTGCGGCAGCTTCGTTCAAAAACTCGCGTCGCGTGGTGACAATCTTTGTCTCGGCGTCGGTTGGCGCCTGCGGTGCTCCTGTTTCTTCTCGATCACTCATGGCTCATCGCAAGGCTCTCAATTTGGACCAAATCCGGATCGTGATCGAACGCTTCGTAAGCCTCCATGGTGATGGTATGCACGGGACAGCGTTCCGCGCACAGCCCGCAGCGGATACAGATCGTTTCGTCCTTTACCATCACAGAGCCCTCGTCTTCGGAGAGTTCGGAAGCTCCCAGATGCTGCAAATCAAGCGTTCGGATGGGAGTCTCGATCTGGAGACGCTCCACCGCGGAATCCGAAAACGTGAATTGGCGCAGCGGCACGAGCCGCAAACAATTCTCGGGGCAAACATCCACGCAACCGCCGCAAAGGATGCATTCGGTGCCGTGCTCTTCATCGCCTTCAAAGATCGTGTTGATCCAGCATTGCAGGCAACGCGAGGCTTCGCGGCGCGCCTGTTCCTCGGTGAATCCGGTCTCCACCTCCGCGATACCGGTACGCCGCTCAAGCGGAAGAATGGGAACAGCCAGGCGCGAGTACTCGTCGTAGTGCTCGGCCATCTGATGGTGGTCCAGCACCGTGATCTGCACGTATTTTGGCTTCGGTGACCAGTCAGCTCCTCTGAGATAGCGATCGATTTGCTCTGCAGCTTTCTTTCCGTCGGCTACCGCATTGATGATCAGCCGAGGGCCAAAGGCAATATCACCTGCCGCGAAGATTCCGGGCGCAGTCGTCATGAAAGTTGCTGGGTCGATTTTGACGGTTCCTTGACGCGTGGTTTCGATGCCGTCGGCCGGCGTGAGGAACGAAACGTCCGAAGCCTGACCGATGGCCAGAACCACGGTATCGCAGGGAATGACCGCCTCTGTACCGGGATCGAACTGCGGGCTGAAGCGATGCTGTGCGTCAAAAACGGACCGGCAATGGATCGTTTGCAATCCGATCACGCGCCCGTCTTTGCCCAGGAATTGCTTCGGCCCAAGGGAGGGATGCAGCTTCAAACCTTCCTCCAAGCCTTCCTCGATCTCTTCCGCAAACGCCGGCATCTCCTCGCGCGATTCCAGGCAAACCAAATGGACCTCGTGCGCACCCATGCGCAGCGCCGCCCGCGAAACGTCCATCAACTCTTTCATGGCGACATCCATTTCGCTTGCGGACAGACTGTTGGGAAGCCCTCCACCCAGGGACTCGCTGGCGCTCTTTTGCTGTTCACGAAGTGCGGAACGAGCCACATCGATGGCCACGTTGCCGCCTCCAATCACCACCACCTGCTTGCCGATGGAGAAGCGATAACCGAGATTCACGTTGAGAAGAAAATCAATGCCCTTGATCACGCCGTCCAAGTCATTGCCGGGAAGTTGCAGGTCGCGGCTGCGATGTAGCCCAAACGCCAGGAGCACCGCCTGGTAGCCTCGCTCGCGAAGATCTGAGAGTGAGAAATCACGGCCCAGCCTGGAGTTAACGCGAAGTTCAGGACCAAGATCGAGAATCTCGCGGATTTGTGCCTGTAACACATCACGCGGCAGACGATATTCAGGAATGCCCAGATGCATCATGCCGCCCGGGACCGGGGAAGCTTCGAAAACCGTGACCGGGTAGCCCAGCAGCGCCAGATCATGCGCGGCGGAAAGTCCTGCCGGGCCTGAGCCGATGACCGCCACCTTTTGCTCGTGCAGGATCTCGGGCTTCTGCGGAAAAACGTCGATCGGATGGCGCGACTCCGGGCCGTGTCGCTCGGTCAGAAATCGCTTGAGAGCGCGAATGGAAATCGGCGCATCGAGCACCCCGCGCCTGCACGCAGGTTCACAGGGATGTCCGCATACGCGGCCGCACACCGAGGCAAAGGGATTAGGCTGGCGCGCATAGCGATAGGCTTCTTCATAGCGGCCTTGCGCGATCAGGGCGACATATCGCCCGGCCTGCGTGTGCACCGGACAGGCCTGCATGCAGGGAAAGTTAGACTCCAGCCATTCCAAATCCACCAGCTTGCTGCGGGGCTTCATGGCTCCATTGTCGGTATGTGTGCGTTCGGCAAACCTATTTTTTCACCGTGAGCGTTACTGTAGCGCTTTCGCCAGCAACGTCCACTGCTTGGGTTGTTGGCTTTCCTTCCTCGCTCCAGGTTGTCAGCGTGTAATGACCGGGCGGGACATTCTTGATCTCAAAATTCCCATCCTTGTCGCTGATTGCAGAGTATGGCGTTGGGGCAACAATCACATAACCGGACATTTCTGGGTGGACATTGCATAAGAGTGGAGCGGCGCCGAGATCGTTGAACTGGAAGGATTTGGTTTGGCCCTGTGGCCACGTACCAAGGTTATGAGCCAGCTTCTTATTACCGCTGACGGCGGGCCAATAGACGTTGTGCCCGGTCGCATCGCTGTTAAGAAAATCCACTGTCGTCCCCTTCAACACAACGAGAACATGAGGAACAAATTTCAGTCCTTTTTGGTCCATGACGGTGTGCTGGGCAGGCGCGGGAAAGTCCTTGCCCGGAATCGCGTCCACATAAACTGCGATATTCTCCGGCGAACGTATTCCTTGAACGGCCACGTGGCCTTTGATATCCGACGCATGGCCCATGCCCGCCAATCCGATCGAAATGCAAATCGCTCCCACGAGCGCTGTCTTGATCTTAATCATTGCAGCTTTTGCTCCCTTCCTTTACCGGCTATCTTGAATTTAGAAAAGCCGAATTAAAACGCAAAGTCCATGCCCAACAGCGCACCGTTGGGGTGAAAGAAAGTGGGCAGGGCAGTCCCAGGCACTGGCACACCCCAACGATGTTCGTATTCGAAATTCACTTTGATATTGGCGCGCACCAGAACCTGCACGCCTGGACTGAAACGGTTCCGGGAGAATCCTTGGGAAAGACCAGCGGCAAAATCAAAAGGCGAATTCACCAGGTCGTAACGCATAATCGGTACCACCCACGGAAACAGCCAATACTCTGCCTCCGCAAAACCGCCGCTGTAATTGATCGAAGGTCCCGCCAACAGAACGTTTCCGGTGGCTCCAGTGGTGGGAATTAGATTGGAATCGTGGGCGAACATCCCCATGCCATAAAGTTCGAATTTGCTCTGATAGCGGAAACGAAAATATCCACCGACGCGATAAAACGGCTCATTGAAGACCGGAAATCCAGGGAAGTCCGTAAGATTCAGATTGAATCGGTTCGTGCCGTAATCGTAGAAGGCGCCCAAACGGATCGAGGTGTGATCGTGCGGCCCAGTCGGTCCGGCGGCTTGCACCGCGTTACGGACGGCAGGATCACGTTCCAGATTAAACTGCTGAAAGACATTCACAAATATATTCTTGCCGTTGTTCACCTGCGCGGTACCGGTGCCATTGGAGACGCTCTGCACACAGCAGGGCGTATTGTTGTTGCTGCCGTCAGTTATAGCTACGGACCAGTTGAAATTTCCGTCGTTGGGGTAGCCGCCAAATTCAATTCCTCTGTGCATGGCTGCGAACGAGAAGGGATTGTTGGTTGTGCCTAGAGCACCGGCGACAGCAACTTCATCGTAAATGTCATAATCAGTGGGATTAATCGTATAAGCTTGGCTAAAAGGCAAATCGAGTTCAAATTGGCCGAAGCGTACGTTTAGAGTATCTTTGGGCAAATGTAAGTAATGGCTGATGTCGTTCGCTTTTAAGTAGCCGAATCCCATGCCCCCTGCGGCATTCTGGCCCCCGACGGAAATGTCGTCGTCAACCCACCAGGAAAGCGTGGGGCCAAAACTACCGGCGGTCAGAATGGTGAAAGTGTTTGGCGCGAAAAGATCGACGCGCGGCAGTGTGCCCGCCAGAGCTGGCGGTAACTT
>CAWDNV010000007.1:0-111196 GCA_963803735.1 uncultured Acidobacteriota bacterium
CCTCCCGCAGCGCGCCCTCGAATTCCTCGCACGTCACGGTCTGCTTTGTGGCGCGCCCACGAATTGCAGATTCCAAGTTCGCCCGCAGGCGATGCAGGGAAAGATGCGTCTCGACACGCCACAAGACTTCCTGTGCATCGAAAGGACTGGCGATGTAATCGACAGAGCCGCTCAGCATCGCTTTTGGCTGATTAATCGTATGCGATATCGGGACGATGAGGATCAGAGGGATGTTTCGGGTGACCGGATCGTTCTTCAAACTCGCGCAAACTTGGTAGCCGTTCATGCCGTGCATGCTAATGTCCACCAACACCAAATCAGGCAATTTGCATTTTACCAGTTGTAATCCGGATTCACCGTCTCTTGCGGGGCATACTGTGTAGCCCTGCTCCGTCAGGATGGTCGCCAGCAAATCGAGATTGGCAGGCTCGTCATCGATGATGAGAATGTTGCCTTTCTGCTTTGAGTCTTGGGGAGTCACAAAACTCTCCTCGGAGTCGCAAGATTGTGGGTGATGGAGCATACTCCCAGCATCGCCTGCCTCTAACCACCTGCAATTGCAGCTATCACTATTAAGGGCTCCGTCCCCGAGGCGACCGCTTGGGGCAGCGGGGCATCCAACAGCTCGTTCGAGAGATCCTCCTGGCAGGCGAAGAACCGCAAGAGGGGACGCCGGCGTTGCGAGATGGGGTCGCGGAGCAGGCCTCGCAGTACGGGATACTGTACCTCGAGTGCGTCGAGCACTGAGCGTAGCGTGGCTTGGCCTTCGATACGAAGTTCGACCTCGGTGCCGTCGCGCGTCAGGGCGCACAATTGTCCCGGGAGTATCAGCCGGATCATGGCAGCGTCTGTACCTCAATGGAATGGATGGGCGGAAGGCGTTGTGCGATCAGCATCCAGGTGTCTCCGCCGTCGGCCGAGCCGTAGACTTCCCCGCCCGTAGTTCCGAAATAGATGCCGCATGGATCGAGAGAGTCGACTCCCATCGCTTCGCGCAATACGTTCGCGTAACAATCGTTTTGCGGCAAGCCTTTGGTAAGCGGCTCCCAGTCGTATCCACCCGTACGGCTTCGGTAAACTCGGAGTTTCGCCTCAGGCGGAAAGTGCTCCGACTCGCTCTTGATAGGGACGACATAGATCGTCTCTGGCTCGTGGGCATGAACATCTATCGCGAATCCGAAGTCTGACGGCAAATTTCCACTTACTTCCTGCCAAGAGTCTCCCGCGTTGTCGCTCCGCATGACGTCCCAGTGCTTCTGCATGAAGAGCACATGCGGGCGTCTGGGGTGCATCTTGATGCTATGAACGCAATGGCCAACCTCGGCGTTCGGATCCGCGATGTATTGAGATTTGAGTCCTCGGTTAATTGCGCGCCATGTCTCGCCGGCATCGTCGGTCCGGAACACGCCCGCAGCCATGACTGCAATAAAGAACCGACGGGCGTTGTTCGGATCCAGAAGGACCGTGTGTAGGCACATCGCAGTCCGGCCCGGTTGCCACCGCCGAGTCGAGTGGTGGGCGCGCAATCCGCGGAATTCCTCCCAGTTCTGTCCGCCATCGGTCGAGCGGAATAAAGCCGCGTCTTCGGCCCCAGCGTAGACGGTATCTGGATCAGTGAGTGAGGGTTCGAGGTGCCAAATCCGCTTGAACTCCCAGGCTTGGGGCGTGCCATCATAGCCTTCGTAATTACCCACGCTCCCCTCGAGTAGGAATCTGTTGCCGACGGGTTCCCAAGTCTTGCCGCCGTCATTGGAGCGCTGGATCAGCTGACCAAACCAGCTGTTGTATTGCGAAGCATAAAGTCGATTCGGATCAGCAATCGAACCCTTCAGATGGTAAATCTCCCAGCCGACAAAATGAGGGCTGCTGAGTTCCCAACATTGTCGCTTGCCATCCGACGTTAGAACGAAAGCGCACTTTTGTGTACCTACGAGTACCCGTACGCCGCTCATGTTCTCAGGTCCTTGTGAATCAGCCCCGTCCGTATAGCTGACAAATTGCGCCAGACAGCACCACAGAGAGTCGAAGGAACTGTCCGATTTTCATCGGCTGACGCACGTGACGAGTAATGGCCAGAGACTTGGCCGCCCACACGGGATCGAGTTCGGCTGCGAACGCGTATTCGTGCTCGAGCCGCCTGATACTCTGAGGCGACGGATGTTCTCTAGAGAGTGCGGTCGCCAGGACTGGCGAGGGGGCGTCGCGCTTTCGGTCGCGGTAAAGAGTAAAGTCCGCGCCTTCCTGCAGGGGCACAAGTACGTACCTCGAGGGCCCCGGGATGGGTGAGGTTCTTGTCAGCACCGCAGCACGACCTCGGAAGATTCATTTAGACCACACACTAGGAGGATGTCAACAGATTCAATCTTTCTGACGAACCGACAAGAGCTTCTTCATCAGCAGTATTCTCCCGCCGTGGCACTCCTGCTCACCAGGCAGGCGCGTCCGTCTCATCTGTCCTGCGGCCACAGTCGTGGAGGGTCAGGCGAACTGACTTCGGAAAACGTTCCCTCACGCAAGATCGGTCTGCTGCGCGGCGGAGCTGCCACCCGCCGACTTAGAAATGTTTCCCCGGCGTTTTCGGTCAGGGGGCCAGCAGAACGATATGTGTCCTAACGGAGGAAAACTAGGAAGTCGCCTCGGTAAGTGCGGACTGCCTCCTTAACGGAGCCAATTGGAGCCTGGGCGAGAAAGGTTGTGGACGCTAAGTCACTGAAAGATATGGTAGGCCCGTGCGGACTCGAACCGCAGACCTCTACCGTGTCAAAAGTACGCGGAAGTCGTACAAGACATCATACTCTGTGGGTTGGACTGTGGGTTAGAAATAATCATGGATGTAGTGCCCATCTATTCTTCTTTTACCACGAAAAACCCGTTCGCGCTCTCGATTTGCGCGAGTCACATCAATATTTTCAGGCATAAGCGGACTAACCAGCCGAACATTCCATCTGTCCCAGCACGTGGGCTTAAGCTCGTCCCCGGTTCAACAGTCGCCGGAGGTGGGACCATGCGAGTCCGCTATCACCGAGGATATCTGCGGCTTGGCCAAAGGAAGAAGGGACCTGATCGTTGGGAGTTCCTGTGGTGGACAGTTAACCCACCGGAGTGCGTGTCCGGCGCAAAGCTGTCATTGGCACCGTCCAAAACTGGGTAACTTTGGCCTTTTGACCTAACGACTTCAACGGCTATTTCATCGGCTACTGTGCCACACGTGGCTTCTGATCCCTTGGAGAAGAAGTCTTGTAAATCATTCGGCGACAGCACAAGAACACACCTGTGACGGATAAGGTCGCTGGGACCAAATCCAAGATGGCCCAAAGGATTTCGGTGAACCAGTTGAACCTGCCAAAGTGCAAGTCACTGAGCGTCAACAGCAGTTGATCGGTGACTTTATCGCGAGGATCGAAGAAGCCAAAGGCGGCATTGAACACGTCTGGAAAAGCGAAGTAAATTCCCGAGATTCCCCACAATGAAACGAACAAAAAGCACCAGAACCCCAACGCACTGTGAAGGTCCCACATGAGTCTGGCAAAACGTGCCCGCCAACTGACGGTGAGGCTCCGACGCCAATGGCTGATTCCAGGCCACCACACAACGGCTCCCGTCAGGCAGAGAACGGTGAGGCAAATCGCTCCGACTCCGTTCACAAAACGACCGTACTCGCCAGAAAGCAGATTGGCGTGAAGGTTTACAAGCCACTCGATCCCGAATCTGCCTGACAACTCATTTCGATACACTGCGATGCTGCCGGAGATGCTCATGAGCGCGACGTAGACCCCGGCCACCGCGCCCAGCCACAGGTGAGCTTGAAATATGACCTGGCGCACTACCAGATTATCTGGCGTTTCGACCCATTTTCTCCAAACAGACATTAGTACTCTTTCCCGACCACATTCACTCGTAACAATGAACGAGTTTGCTCCGGGCAACTGTGGTTCGCTACTTCCGAGTGTGCCGTGACTCGGGAAGAGCGGGGTAATGCGAACTAGCGGGCATAGGGCTAGAATATCTAAATGCGAAACGGATCGTCCCACGAGAGAAGATTTAGCGGCCTTTGTTTATTCATGGTGTTTTGCGCCATACCGATTCCGTTTGTTTTGGCCGCCCCTCAAGATTCCGCGCACTCCGGCAACGATAGTGATATTCCAAGGGTCTTCAACGCCCCAACTGCCAATCAGGACTTCGTCAAGCGTGACGTAATGATTCCAATGCGCGACGGAGTGAAGTTGCACACGGTCATCGTGCTGCCCAAAGGAGCAAGGAACGCGCCGATTCTACTGACCCGCACGCCCTATAACGCCTCCAAGCGCACAGCCCGAAACAACAGTCCGCACATGCTTGCAATCCTTCCGCAGGGAGACGAAGTATTCGTGGAAGGCGGGTACATCCGCGTTTTCCAGGACGTCCGAGGCAAGTATGGCTCGGAGGGCGACTATGTGATGACCCGGCCGGTCCGGGGTCCGCTCAACCACACCGCAACGGATCATGTGACCGATGCTTACGACACGATTGACTGGCTAGTCAAGAACACGCCGGAATCGAACGGACGCGTTGGGATGATCGGCTCTTCCTATGAAGGCTTTACTGTAGTCATGGCGCTGCTCGATCCGCACCCGGCGCTGAAGGTCGCTGCTCCCGAGAGCCCCATGGTGGACGGATGGATGGGCGACGACTGGTTTCACTACGGCGCCTTCCGTCAGCCCACCCTTGATTATTTCGCCGAGCAGACGACCAAGAGGGGCGAGGGCGACCCGGTCCCCCGCGGCGCCTTTGATGACTATGAAACATTCCGCCGGGCGGGGTCGGTGGGCTCGTATGTTCACGAGCACGGCCTTGATCAATTGCCATGGACGGAAAAGATTATGGAGCATCCCGCCTACGATGCTTTCTGGCAGGGGCAGGCGCTTGACAAGCTCGTAGCGCAGCATCCGTCGAAAGTGCCGACCATGTGGATACAGGGGCTGTGGGACCAGGAGGACATGTGGGGCGCGATTCATTGTTACCTGGCCCTCAAAGCGAAAGGTCAGGCCGATCACAACTATCTGGTAATGGGACCTTGGAGACACAGCCAGGTGAACTACGAGGCCTACAATCTCGGACCGCTGAAATGGGAAGGCGACACCGCGCTTCAGTTCCGGCGCGACGTACTCAAACCCTTCTTCGATCAATATCTGAAAGGTGATTCGCCGAACGCCGAAACGCCACCCGTATTCATTTACAACACCGGAGAGAATCACTGGGATCGCTTGAAGGAGTGGCCGCTGGCATGTGAAGACGGCTGCAGGGCACCGCTAAAGCCGCTGTATATGGAGGCAGGCTTCGGCTTAGGATTCGACAAGCCGGCCGGAGGTGGAGCTGCTGATTCCTACGTTTCTGATCCCGCGAAACCTGTTCCGTATCTTCCGCGCCCAGTCCGTTTCGGCGATTCGGACCGCTGGAAACAGTGGCTGGTCACGGATCAGCGCTCCGTGACCGACCGGATCGATGTATTGACGTATTCAACGCCTGTGCTCACCGAAGTAATGCGGATTAGCGGCGCGCCCGTTGCCGATCTTTTCGCTGCCACCAGCGGCACGGATTCGGATTGGGTTGTGAAATTGATCGACGTCTTCCCGGACGAAGTTCCTAGCCAGCCGGAGTTAGGCGGATACGAGCTGGCGGTTTCGATGGATATTTTTCGGGGCAGGTATCGCGAGAGCTTCGAGCATCCATCGGCCGTCCCTGCCGACAAACCGCAGCGCTATCGCTTCGTCATGCCGACCGTCAATCACGTATTTCTGCCAGGCCACCGAATCATGGTGCAGATCCAATCGAGTTGGTTCCCTCTATACGACCGAAACCCGCAGACCTACGTGCCAAATATTTTCTTCGCGAAACCGTCTGACTTCTTAAAGGCGACGCAAACTGTATACCGCTCGGTCGATCAACCGAGTGCGGTCTGGTTGCCGGTCATAAAGTAGCTTTGTTGTTTATGGAATTGTTCGATTCCGCTCCGCCCTCGTGAGGCCGACTTGCTCTATCGCTACGGGATCTCTTCGAAGACCATCAAATGGGCCTCTTCGGTTATCCAATCGCGGTTCCCATATTGGGTCGTGGGCAGGAGCTGAACGAGGTGCTTCGGGACGGCCGCGTAATATCGCTTCAGTTCCGGGATCCAGATCCCAGACTTAGCGATGGCTCCGGTGGGCACTTTTCCGAGCAACTGGAAATGGTCCGGATCGTCTTCATGAAACACTGCTAGCAGGCTACTGAAAAATTGGGTTGAACGAGCAAATTTCCTTTCCTGGATGACCGGTTTTTGTGTTGCGAGGTTATTTCGTACTGGTTTTCGTGCTCTTGCTTCTCCTAGTTGGCCTTTGCAGCGCCATGTAGAGACACTACGGCCCGGACTTACTGCGCGGGAAACGCGGCAGCCATCAGGTTTCGCATGCGCACCAGGTTGTAGGCCGCGCAAGCGAACGTAAAGATCCAATCCACTTTCAACGTTCCGCGATGCCGCACTTTGCGTAACAGTGCAATCGTCTTCAGCCAGCCAAAACATTCTTCGATGCGCTTCCTCTTCTTCTGGCTGATGCGGTAGCCCGGATGTTGTGTGGTGCGTCCATCAATGGCGCTGCCGCCTCGTCGCGCCAGGTTTTGCGCCACGTGCGGCGTTACGCACATGTTCCGGCACTCGCGCACAAAATCCGCGGTATCAAATCCTTTGTCGCCGCCCACGGTCACCTGCCCGATGCCAGGAACCTGCTGCAACATGATCATCGCCGCATCGCGCTCGGCGGTGCCCGTGGCTTCCCACACCAGGCTCGACACAATCAATCCGTTGCGATTCTCCACCAGCAGATTCCCGCAGTAGCTCAACTTGGCCTCCTTGCCTGCGCCTTTGCGCGCTAGAAGCGCGTCGGGATCGGTTTTCGATTCGTGCGTTTGGTTCGACCGTTTCTCGCCGCGAAAATTCACCGTGGGATTTCCCGGATCGTTCGGCGGTGGCGAACTGTTCTTGCCCTTGGGTTGAAAACTCTTCCCGCTGGCCCACGCTTCCAGCAGCGTCCCGTCCACGCTGAAATGCTCGTCCGAAGTCCATCCCCTCTCTCGCGCCTGGGCCACCACCCGCGACAGAAATTCCTTGGCCACCTCCGCCTCCAGCAACCGGTCGCGGTTCTTGGTGAACACCGTCGCGTCCCACACTGGATCATCCAGATTCAGTCCCACAAACCAGCGAAACAAAATGTTGTAGTCCATCTCTTCCATCAGCAGCCGCTCGCTGCGCACCGAATATAACATCTGCAACAGCTGCGCCCGCAACAACTGCTCCGGCGGAATCGATGGCCGACCCACTTTCGCGTACATCTTGTTGAACTGGGGTGACAGCTGCTTCAGGATTTCGTCAACCATCGTGCGGATGGGCCGCAGCGGATGATCCTTGCGCACTCGCTGCTCCGGGGAAATGTAGCTGAACACGTGAGACTGTTGCTGATCGGTTCCTCGCATGCGCATTGGACGTGCTCTGCGCACCTTCGTTACAACTTTTCCGAATTTTTCAGCAGCCTGCTAGGGTACCGGTGCTTCCTGAGAAGTAAATACGTTTGGACGGCGCGTCATAAAAAATCTCGTCGCCGCCGCCGGCCGCATCCAGCGTTTGAACTACCTTTCCCGTGTCCGTATTCATGACTACCAATTTTCCTGGCTCCACATTGTGCCCGCCACCCAGCCGGCTGCCCATGAATAAGCGATGATGTTCTACGTCAAGACCCGCGACGTGGGGCTGCGGGCCTCCGGCGGTCGACCACTCCGCCACTATCGCGCGCTTGGCGACGTCGACGACCTTGACAACGCTTACGCCGTTCACCACATCTCCCATGCCCGCATACAACCGATTCGCCACAGGGTCTAGTATGATGGCGGCGGGTTCCTGACCATCCATTTTGATGCTGCCAATCAGCTTGGCGGCCTTGGTGTCGATAATTTCGATGGAGCCTTCCTTACTTCCTTCCTCCCGAGTCCTGACGGCGACGTAGTACATGCCCTTGGCGGCGCCAAAGGCCGCGTTATCCGGGTCCCTGCCGGGCGCATTTTTCCCGCCGGTCAGCTCGATGGTCTTTTCGATTTCGAACGTCGTTCCGTTCAATGCGACTGCCGTGTTGTCTCCGAGATCCACCCAGAGTTCGTTTGACGCCGGATCGAAGAACGGTTTGCGGGGATTTCCACCAAGCCTGGTCTCGTGGATCACCTTGGCGGCTTTCATATCCACGACGACAACCTTCTTGTTGTTCTCGGCGGAAAGGAACAGGTGTTGGTTTTTCAAGTCATAGGTGAGGTGGTCCATGTAGCCTTCGGTCGGCAGCGGAATGGTCTCGACCAGCCGCAGAAGGCCCGCCATGTGCACCATAGGCGCCTGGCGATTGACATACTCTTTCGACTGCTCCTGAGCTCGTGTCTTCGAAACGAAGACCGAGCATAAGGTAAAAACGGCCACCGCAAAAATTCCGATATTCCCTTTCCTTAATCGCATTTGAGAATCTCCCTTTTGATTTGCCGTCACATCCTACGAGTGAAGCTACGGCGCGACTATGAAATCGCGCCGTAGCTCGTCCGTTGAGTGGTTATTCGATCATCGTCCAAACAACCCCACGTACGTCGCCTTCCCGACCACGTGCCCGTCCATGGCCTTCAAGAGGTCGGCGCGGGCCGAACCGGCCGCCAGGTCGAGTTTCGTATCCAGCGCGTAAATTTCAAAAATGTAATGGTGCGGAGTCGCACCGGGAGGCGGGCACGGCGGCTGAAATCCATTGACTTTGCGGATGTTTACGCCCTGCACGATGCCGTCCGGTGAGGAATCCGGCTTCACTCCCACCGCAACCGATGTGGAAGTCGCAGGGATGTTCCAGAAGATCCAGTGCGTGACATCCATGACGCCTTTCATGGGGGCGGCGTCGGTGTCATGCATGATCACGGCGAAACTTGCGGCAGCAGCGGGCGGATTGGTCCAAGAGAGCGCCGGTGAACCCGCGTTGGGATCCGCGCAGGAATATTGGGTTGGTATCATGGAGACCTCGGAGTAGGCGGAGCTCATCAACTTGAACTTGGAAGGCGGAGGCGGCGGTGCTGCAGGTTGTTGTTGTGCAGCCACGCCGGCAACTCCCGCCACCATCAGAAATGCCAGGATAGTGAGCAATTGCACTGATTTGATTCGCATAGCGTTTCCTCCTCAGGTTTCGCTTTGAATTTTCACGACTGCGTGAACAAATCGGTTTTTACACAAAACCTCAAGTTCGCCTTTCGTTCTAGAACAATTCGCTACAGATTCTTGAAAAAAAACTCGGCGATTCGGTTGAATAGCTCAATGCGCGCGGGCGAGTCGCCGATGGAATGGCCACGCCCCGGAAAAATCATCACGTCGGCGGGATAGCTTCCGTGGGCAATGAGCGCGTTCAGCACTTCCGACGTATTCGCGAAGTGTACGTTGTCGTCGCCTGTGCCGTGCGCCAACATTAATTTGCCTTTCAAACTTGCGATCTGGTTCACCGGAGATGAATTCTTGTAAGCTTCGGAATTATCCTGAGGGCGTCCCATATAGCGTTCAGTATAAATGGTGTCATACAAGCGCCAGTCACTCACTGGCGCAACTGCGACACCGGCCTTGAAAACATCCGGCGCATTGGCCATGGCTTCCAGAGTCATGTATGCGCCGTAGCTCCAACCCCAAATCCCAATGCGTGTGCCATCGACATATGCAAGCGATTTCAGAAAGTTGACCCCAGCAAGTTGGTCCTGCAGCTCGACTTTTCCAAGTTGGTGATAAGTCGATGTCTCAAATGCATGGCCGCGGTTATAGGATCCGCGATTATCAAGCCGGAATATGATGTAGCCTTTCTCGGCCATCATCTCGAGCCACAGAAAATTGCGGCCTTCCCAGGCGTTTCTTACATATTGAACTTGAGGACCGCCATACACATCGATCAGCACGGGACACTTTCGAGACGAATCGAATCCGGGGGGCTTGATCACCATGGCGTAGAGCTTTGTGCCGTCTTGCCCCGTCACATTTACAAATTCGGGCGGAGAGAGGTGATACTCAGACAGTTCAGGAATCGCATTTTCATTGATTGTTGCCACGCGAGTTCCATTTGCACGAAAGAGGCTTTGGCGCGGAGGGGTCATTGAATTCGAGTACGTGTCCTCGAACCCAGAGTGGTCCGGCGCGAACAAGACGTGGTGCGTGCCTGCCTCGCGAGTTATTCGCGTGATGCTCTTGTCATGCAGGGAAAGCCCGTAAAGTTGCGTATCCTGCACATCATCCTTGTTCGATAGAAAATAAATCTCGCCATGGGCTTCGTCGACTTCCGGATGCTTCACTGCGCCGGGACCGAACCCGCTCGTGCCCGTGATCTCCCAATTTCCACTCGTCAACTGATCCGATTGCTTGCCCGACAGGTCGTAAAGGTAGTAGTGACGAAAGCCGCTGCGTTCGCTGGACCACAAAAACCGCTTGTTGTCCGAGAAGAAGTAAAGGTCATCGCTGATGTTGATCCAGTATTTGTCTGTGTCCGTCAGGATGGTTTGCGAAGCGCCGGTCGCAGCGTCGCAGAAAAGAAGATCGAGACGATTCTGCGCACGGTTAAGACGTTCGATAGCGACGCGCCCGCCATCGTGCAGCCAAACGACGCGCGAGAGATAAACATCGGTATCGGCGCCCGTGTCCATCCATTTTGGCTGACTCGGCTGGCCGTCCGCCACGCGGGCCACTCCAACTCGCACAATCGGATTCGGCTCGCCCGCCTGCGGGAAGCGCGAATATTCCAGCGCGCCAACTGGTGAGCTCATGTCCATAATTGGATAACGTGTGACGGGCCGCTCGTCCATTTCGAGGAACGCAATCTTCGACGAATCCGGCGACCACCAATAGGCCGTCGTCAAATCGAGTTCCTCCGGGTAAACCCAATCGAGCTTGCCCTTGAGAATTTCTTCGCTGCCGCCGGTGCTAATAGCCTTTGTTTCCCCGGTAGCGGCGCTTACGACCCAGAGATTCCAATCACGGACGAAGCTTACCCACTTGCCGTCGGGCGAAAATTTTGGATCTTCGATATCTCGGTCTCCGCTGACGAGCGGCGTCGGCGCCATCCTTTTCAGGTCCAGCAGCACGAGAGAATTGCTGCCTGCGAAAAGCAGCGAGTCGCCGGCCGGAGACCAAAAATAGCTCCCGGGCTCGACGCGGCCGAGGCCCGTTGCCTGGGTCGACTTCGTCTTTTCGGGGTGAGTAATGGTCTTAAGTGTTTCCGAGTTCACCAGGACCTTGCGCTCTCCTGTCGCCGCGTCCATCGTCCACAGTTCGGTGCCCGTGTTGCTCCCCTGCGGGCCGCGTACTAGATACGAAATGCGTTTCGAATCCGGGCTCCACTCAATCCCCGTCGTAGGACTACCGCTCAAACTCGGTTCCCCGTAGATTCGCTCGACGGTAAGTTGTCGGGTTGGATCGGTGTGTGATGGAGCTGTTTGTGCCGAACTTGCACGGCGAGCGCCGGCGCTTCCTCCACAAACCGTGACAAAGAGGACGAATCCGATAGTGAACGCGCGGGCCATGAACCCAATTTGCCGCTTTTTTATGGTAAGGATTGTGTGCCGCACAATTTCTCCGAATCGCGGATCGATCGCATGATTTCCCTCCGGCATCATTTATTCAGGCGCCAGGCCACGGATAATCTGGACGAATCCATCGGGACGAACCCATTTATCGAAGGCGGCTCGAACTTGATCCGCGGTCATTGAGAAATACAGCTTCGCGGCGCTTAGGGGTTCGTCGAGCGGCAGGCCCATCTGAGCGCGTGCGAGCAGCCCTCCCGCCACGCTGTCTTCGCTCGATTCCGTCAGCGGAATCTGCCGCAACAGCAGCGCCTTCGCCTGCTGGAGTTCGCCAGGTGTGACGTTTTCCTTCTGCATGGAGACCAAATCGCGCTGGATCAGTTCCCTGGCCTTCGACACGTTCTTTGGGTCGCACGCGTACGTAACGGTATAGGTCGTTCTCGTCTTCTGCGCATTCAGGCGAACGTCCACGTTGTACACGTACCCGTTGACTTGCCGCAGGTCATGGTAAAGACGAGTCGCGTAAAAGCCCCCTCCAAGAACATGGTTGGCAAGCTGCAGAGGGTAATAATCGGAGTCGAATCGCGTAATCTCGATCATTTCGGAGAGGTTTACCGAATCTTGCAGCTCGCTCGGATCGGGGACATTCGCGGCCGTTGATTTGTTCAGTGGCACGCGAGGAAGCTCAACCTCCGGTTTGGGACCCGCAGCCTTCCATGTTCCAAACCATTTCTCAATTACGCCCTTGGCTTCGTCGGGGGTGATGTCGCCGATCACCACGATGGTTGCGAGATCCGGCCGGATCGCCTTGGAATAATACTGCTTTACGTCGTCGAGGGTCAGCGAGGAAACCGTCTGTGGGGTTGTTTCCCGAAGAGCGGGATCGCCTTCGGGAAGCAAGGCGGTATTGAGGGCGCGTCCAGCGCGGTATCCAGGACTCTTCATTCTGCCGGAAACGAACTGGGCGGTTTCCGGTTTGATAACATTGAATGCTTCGCTGGGAAGCGCGGGATTCAATTCGTTATCCGCCAGCAATTGAACTCCTCGCGAAAAATCCTGTTTCAGAACCTGTAGGGAGAAGCTGAATCCAGCCGATTCGTCGGCCGCAATATCATCGAGCGCTTTCTGGAATGCCAGTCTGTCCAAGCTCTTCGTGCCATAGGAAAACATATCGTTGAGAACGTCACTGACCCCATCCTTGCCCGGCGCCGTTTCGACTTGAGGCTCGTGACGGATACTGCCGAGCACCGTGATCGTGGGAGTGATTTTCAGCGTTCTGACAATGAGCCGGATGCCATTGGACAAAGTATTGTCCGCGGCGGGAGGCGGAGACGCAGGCAACTCGACGGTCAGCAGACGAGAACCGGCCCATGAAGGCAAATCCACCGGCTTCGTGGGTGCGGACGTCAATTGTTCGCCGCCCCCGAATCCCTTGGAAGCCACGGCCTCGCCGGAAGGAGCAGGTTTCAATTCCGCCGAGATCGAGTTTTGCTCGACGAGGTATTGTTTCGCAACCCGATTCACATCTGCCGCCGTGACGCGTCTCATGGCCTCGACATCGTCGTCAGGGGAGTTGCGCCCCTTCGCGGCCAGTGCGTCCGACCACTCCGCGGCCAATCCCGGAATGGAGTTGCGGCGAAATTCTTCGCCTGCGATTTCCCGGCGCTTTGAAGCTTCTACCAGTTCCGGAGGCACGCCATTGGCGGCGTAATCAGCCAGAATCTTGCGCATCTCCGCGATCACGGGCGGAGCGTTTCCGTCCGCGGGCAAAACGGCAACGGAGTACGCCACGCTAGCCTTAGCATATGCCTCCGCAAAGCCGAATTCTGTCTGTAGCGCCTTGCCCTGGGGAACCATCGCATACAAATTGCCCGTTGGCTTGATAGAACGTCGCCCAAAATTTGCGCTGCCGCGAAATCCGGGCTGTCGGTTCCAGGCATCCGGAAAGCGACAAACGCCAGAAGATAAGGCAGATTGCTGTCCAACGTGAACGATTCCGGCTTTACCGGTTGCAGACTGATCGCGGGCCGCGGCGGCAGCGATTTCTTGGGTATGTTTCCGTAGAACTCCTTGACCCTTGCCGCCGTCGCGCTCGGGTCCACATCCCCGGCAATCACCAGTATCGCGTTGTTGGGCGCATACCACTTCTTGTAAAAATCTTTCAGCATCTCGCCTGTAGTCGCGTCGAAGGATTCTTTCGTTCCCAGAGCGTCGTGGCTGTAGACAGTTCCCGAGAACATGTCTTCATTCAAACGTGTGGTGAATTTGTAAGTCGGATTCGATAAATCGCGCGCCACTTCCTGTTCGATGGCGGGCTTCTCCTGGGCCCATTCGCCCTGCGAATCTTGAATGTCCCGCATGCAGTCAGCGTCAACCCGCAGCGCGATGTCCAGATCCGCAGCGGGAACGGTCGTGAAGTATTGAGTGATGTTCTGCTGCGTGTCGGCGTTGCCAAAGCCGCCCAGTTGGGCAAAAATCGCGGAAATCTGGTCCGCCGACAACGAAGAGCAACCCCTGAACGCCATGTGCTCCTGCGCATGAGCCATGCCCGGAAAACCGTCGGGAGTTTCGTTGCCTCCGACGACGTAATTCTGCTCCACTGTGACAACCGGAGCGAGCGGGTCGCGAACAATCACGACTCGCAATCCATTGTCTAGGGTCGCGCGAGTAACGTTGGTGTCTACCACCGGTTTCTCTTGCGCGAACGGCAGTGATGCAGCGATAAAAACGACGGCCAATACTCTGAATGTTGCAGACAACTGAACACCTCCGGCAATGGGCAGTTCGGCCTTACTTTTATTTCGACGCGCCGTGGCCGCAGCATGTTGCACAACTCCGGCATAGGCGCCGATTGAGCCAGTGAGAACCCGCAACCATCGTGGCCCCGGAGGCTTGCAGGTAGTGCATTGTCGCTGAACCTTTCAACAGGCAAATTGCCACCACGATGGCGAGAATACCTGCTACCGCGACGCCCACGGGAAGGCAGTTCCGGTGTAACGCAATGCCTCCTCGGTGTGCCCGAAGGGCGATAACTGCTGCGAGCAATACCATCGTCCAGTCAACCCATGCGGAGTCGAGCCATGCCAATCCAAGCGCGGGCAGTGCCATCAGGACTAATGGCAGAGCGGCACAGTGCACCGCACAAGCGATCGAGGCCGTCATCCCCGCCCGATCCAGAACTTCCCTTGAGTTTATTTCAGCATGTTCCATTCGTTTGGCTATCCTCCGTGGATTTTTAAACTCTACGCAGCAAAGTCTCCGCGATGCTTCCCGCCGACCGGACCATGAGTCATCATGTTTTGATCTCGGAGGCGGGCACCACATCACCTCCGTTATCCGGGAGCCGTTCGCGAGCGCTTGGGCGCGCCACAGGTCGCACCGGCTCGTCGTGATTGCCGAATTTCAGTATTCGAGCGCTGTTTGCAACCACCGCAAACACAGCCAAACTCTGCGCCAATGCTCCGGTGAGCGGATCTAGAATTCCTCGTGCTGCCAATGCAATAAGCACCACTGAAAGCCCAAACGCGAGCCAAACGTTCTGGCCGATGATGCTTCGCGTGGTGTCAGCCAAGCCAATGAGTTTGGGAAGTCGCCCAAGATCCGTCCCTAGAAGTGCAACATCTGCTCCTCCGAGAGCGACTTCGTTGAGCTCGGCGCCAATTGCTACTCCCACATCGGCCCCTCCGAGTGCGGGTGCGTCGTTCACGCCGTCTCCGACCATCATGACGGTGCGTCCCGCTGCCTGCTCGGCGCGGACCATGTCCAGTTTTTGAGCAGGAAGTACTTCGGCGACGACTTCGTCCATTCCAAGCGCCTCTCCCACTTCTCGAGCCGCTGCCGCACGATCACCCGTCAGTAGTACCAGGCGATTAATTCCCAGAGCCCTTATGGCTGCAAGCGCTTCACGAGCTTCAGCACGTGGCTTGTCACGGAGCATAAAGCGGCCGAGGCACCGCCCACCAAAGGCTACCCAGACCTGCGATATATCTTCGTCAGTTTCCGATCCAACATTGATGCCTAGCTGCTTGAGCAGAGCCTTACGTCCCAAGACCGCTTGCTGGCCATCGATCAAAGCCACGACGCCGAGCCCCGGTTTCTCCTGGAGATCCTTGGGAGGGGCACTAGCGATTCCACGCGCTAGAGCCTCGGCTACAACGGCGCGCGAAACAGGATGCAAGGAACCAAATCCGCACGTCGCCGCCACGGCGAGCAGCCTCTCCTCAGATTCGCCCTGCACAGGTTGGATATGCGTCACAGCCGGAGCACCGACTGTAACGGTGCCAGTCTTGTCGAGAATCAATGTGTCGACGTCGGAAGCGCGCTCGAGGAAATCTGCGCTCTTAATGAGGATGCGGAGCCGCGTCGCCACGGTCATCGCAGCCACCACCGCTGCTGGGCCAGCCACCACAAGCGCCGTAGGAGTTGCGACGACGAGGACAGCAATGGCGCGCGAAAGCTCATTCGTGAAAAACAACGTGGTACCCGCCACAGTGAGCACCAGTGGCAGCCAGACTCCGGCGCGGCGCTCGAAGAGCCGGAGCAATGGGACCGAAGTCCGCTCCACGTCGGCAAGGAGCTGAACCACCCTCCCGAGAACTGTATCGGCGCCCGCCCCGCGCACCCGGATCTTGAGCAACCCATCGATTGCCACGGTCCCGGCGAATACAGGGCTGCCGGGCCCCACATCCTCGTGGAGGGACTCTCCCGTGATGGCGGATTGATCCACCGCAGCTCGTCCCTCAATCACGGTTCCATCTACTGCGATTCTCTCGCCGGGCCGCACGAGGATCTCGTCGCCGGGCACAAGACTGTTCGGATCGACGCGCTCCTCAATGCCGTTGCGCCACTTCACCGCTTGGCGCGCGGCAAGCGCGCGAATTCCGTCGATGGCAGCCCGGGCCCCGAGAGAACTCCTCTCTTCAAAGAGGCGCCCTAATTCAAGGAAGAGTGGAATTAAGGTGGCAGTCGCGAAGGCACCACTCGCGGCGGCTGCGAGGACGGCAATGGCAACGAGCTGGTCGGTCGCTCGGCGCGTGTCTCCTGTTACGATGCCGCGAAGGCCCGAAATAAGAGTCGGTATGCCTACGACGGCGGCCGCCAAGCCTCGGCAAAGCTCTCCCAGCTGCCACTGGTCAGGCATTAGATGCACAAGCAGCGTACCGAGGGCGAGAAGGCCAATACCAACAAGTCCGGCCCCGAGCCTCGTGCTGATTCGGCGGCGCTCTTCGGGAGCGAGGCTCGTAGGCAGACCCTCATTATTCGAAGCAATTAGATCGAGCGCAACATCACTCATTCCAGACAAACTCCCTTCTTGACGGCGCTCGCCGGTGGGCTAATTTCCGCTACCGGATGGCCCAACCGTAATACGCATACCCTGGTAGGTGCGTCCAACTGGGGGCGGTATCCACCGAACTTTGCTGGCATTGGAAAGCGCCTGATCCACGGCATCCCGATAGAGGCGCTCGCGAACAACTCCTGGATTGGCACGATATTCCCGATCAAGAGCCCGAAACGCCCCAGCATTGCCATTCGCCGTGGCCAGATCGTTGGAGCTGGTGCCACGGGCAGCCTGCAGCAAGGAGTCCGCTGCGGCCTGAGCACTGGGGATTATGTTCTCGGCATAGGCCTGGGCATCCTTCTTACTCGTTTCCGCGCCGATGAAAGAACTCTGCACGGCATCAAAATCTTCGGCTAAGGCATACGGGGGGCTCAGACGCGTAAGTTCGAGCGACGATAACTCAAGGCCCGAATGGGAAGCATCCAGGCCCGCTTGTGTGCGTCGCGCGGTGATAGCAATGAGGTCCTTACGTCCATCCGAGAGTACGCGGTCGACCCCCATCTCACCCAGCGAACGAACCATTGCGGCCGAAACTTCAACGCGGAGCACGTCCTCGGCCTTAGGCCCGTAAAATGCCCATTCGGCCGGCTCACGCACGCGGTAGCGGGCCACCATCTCCACATGGACAATGTTTTCGTCCCCTGTGAGCGCGTAGCCCTGCGTCAGCGGATCGAGGGTTGCTGCATTAGCCGTGGCCTCGCCGGGTTCCGCGTCTTCATCTTCACCCTCACCCTGGGGGACTGGACCTCTCGGAGCCGCACTGCTCTGCGCCGAGTACTCGCCTGCCGCGAGAGTAGTTACAGGAACTTCCCAAACGCGCTTCACCTGTACACGGACGACCTCGTCCACCGGCCGCGGAAACGCGAAGAGGAGACCCGGCCCATGTTGCTGCAATGCGGGTATTTCCCCGACGAGGTGCCCCCAGCGCAGAACCACCGCCACTTCGTCCGACCTC
This sequence comes from uncultured Acidobacteriota bacterium, assembly GCA_963803735.1. Classification (GTDB taxonomy): domain Bacteria; phylum Acidobacteriota; class Terriglobia; order Acidiferrales; family UBA7541; genus Palsa-189. The sequence goes on from CAWDNV010000007.1 coordinate 17,868, forward strand.
ACGACTGTAATCCCGGACAACAAGTAAAGAACCGCCATGATGCCGACCCACCAGTGCATCCGCTGCCACGCCCCATCGAGGACGCGCGATAGGGGCGCGACAAACTGACCAATCTCCGAGGGTGATTTCTGTTTTCTCACTTGCCTTCCTTGTTCTGCAGAAGAGAAAAAGGCTCGGAATCCGTGCGGAGAATCAGCGATGTACCCGACGTAACGAGCTTGTCGAGTGAATCTAGGGAGCGCGTGAAGCGGTAGAGTTCCGGATCGATTCGGTGAGCATCAGCGTAGATCTTTGCAACCTGCGCTGCCGATTCGCCGACGATGCGCGCCTGCTCTTCGGCGCTTTTGGCGTGAATGCGCGCGGCTTCGAGGTCGGCCTCGGAACGAATCTTGCTTGCCTCGCGCTGCCCTTCGGCGTCGAACTTGGCTGCAAATTGATGGCGCTCCGCGCGCATCTGCTGGAACACCGCCGTTACATTTTCCTCTGGAAGCGCCAACCGTTCCAACCGAATCTGCTCGATGGCGACGCCGTAGTTGCGTAGTGCCATCGGTGCCGTCGACCCGAGCAACTCGGATTCGATTTGATCTACTTGCAGATCGCCGGGGTTCGTGGACACCAGCGCGGACAGGTCATGCCCTCCCAATGTCCCGATGGCTGCATTGGTCATCAAGCCGTCAAGTTTGCCCTCCGCTGCGCCCTCGTTGCCTATCGCTTGAGTGAAAGTAAGCGGGTCTCCAATCCTCCATACGACGAACGAGCGCGCGATGATGTTCTTTTTGTCGCGCGTGAGCATCTCCGTCTGGCCCGTCTCATACACTCGCCTGCGCATGTCGAGCGTTATCTGCGCATCAATGGGCCACGGAAGTTTCCAATGAAGGCCGGCCTGGGTAGCGGCCCGTAGGGGGCGTCCGAAACGTGTGATCAGCACCGCCTGTCCTTCTTTCACGACCACCGCGGTTGCGCTAAAAAAAATCGCCGCGAGAGCCAATGTACCGACGACCGCGCGCAACCATCGTTGCGTACTCATTGCGTCAACCAAAGTTCACCCCCATCACGCTGAAAACGCGAATCGACCACCGTAAAATGCTTGCCCGCGAGACCCTTCTCAAGCGCCTCAAGACGCCGGCGGAAGAAATATTCTTCAGGCGAGGAGCGATATTGTGACTGGAGCGTCCGAAAGCTCCAGGCCTCGCCCGCTGCGAGCGCGAGGGAATCCGCGCCCTTCGCGCGCGCCATGTTTTCATACATCATGGCGCCAGCCTCGGCAGAAGGTATCTTTTCATTGCGATAGGCCTGGGCCTCAACCACCCTCGTGACTTTACTGATCTCGGCGGACACAACAGCCTCGTAGTCGGGAGCCACCGGAACGGGTGGATGCATTCCACCAACTGTGAATCCCATGATCTCGACGCCCAGGCCAAGCGCGTTGGCATCCTGTTGGACCATGGCGCGCATTTGTCCGGTCAGTGTCGCGACATTTTGGGATAACGCATCGGAAAGCGTCCGATTTACCGTGGATCTCATGACTGCCCGGTAGGCGATTGCGCGCAGCGCATCGGCTGGGTTTTGGCAGTTGTAACGCCAGGCCCGCGCATCGGTAATTCGATATTGGACTGCCGCATCCACGGTAATGAGGTCGCGGCCGTTGCCGAGGACCAGCGTGTATTCGTTAGGGGCGTGCTCGACCGCCCACAGCACATTCTCCGGTCCTTCTTCTTCCTGGCCCTCGTGTCCGACCTGCGCGGCTTGCACACGCTGCACAGGAAGCCGAAATACTTGATCGACCGGCCACGGCCAATGCAAGTGAAGGCCTGGCTGAAGGACTTCTCCGCTCACAGGGACACCTAGGCGCTCCACCAGACCTTGCTCGCCCACACCGACAACCGTCAGCGACGTTGAGAGCCAGCCTAAGAGGAACAGTCCGATGAGCAGTGGTTCTAGAGTTTGGCGGACAACTGTGAGTGCCCACGTGGAGCGCAAGTCGATTCCGAACTGCCGTTCTGCGGAGTCAAGAATGCTGCCGAGAATGTTCGGCCTGCTCCCGAGGGCTGAGAAAATGCCGAGGTCTGCGGGAAAGGTAGCAACCCCCTCTATCTTGTGATCCTTTGCGGTAAGGAGGCCATAACACACTGCCGCATTGATGGCCAACACGGCGTAATGAACGATTTGAAGGATCGTTGTCAGTCCTGCCCATTCCAAGCCTGCTGAGATGGCACCCAGCACGAGGATCCAAGCAATCACTCGCGCCCCCCGGCAGAGCCACGGACCCTCCGGGAGGCGGTCCGCATCAATCGTTGCGAAGTAGCGGGCTCCCATGCCTGCCAACGCAGCCGCTACGAGGCAAAGCGCTGCAGCAATCCCAGCATCGATGGCAAGTGGTGGCACTTCCGGAAGTGTGGGACGTATCACGAAAAGAATGCCCGCCACTCCAGCGCTCGCCGCTCCTATTCGGATCGTCTCAATCAAGTCAAGATTCCTCATCCGGCTCAAGACCCAAGCGCGCGCCGCCGTTAGTCGAGGGCTTACCTTTGCCGCATCATATTTTGGCGTCTCCTCTGGTTTCGGCGTCTCCTCTGAGATCGCAGGTGCTTCTGGCTTCGCGATAGGTTCCACGCTTGTGGCTTTCTCATCGCTCCTTGAGGGTCTCTCCCGAATGGTCTGTGCTACAACGGTGCCGATGAGGATGCCGGTCGCAAGCCCCAGCGTAACTGCAATGTCCAGAAGCACAGGATTCAAAAGCATATAGCCGCCGACGGCGGCCACGACCGCTCCGAGTAGCGCAGCCAAGAGAAGGGCGAGCAGCACACCTCGATACGGATTCCGCATGAAGCCCGAGGGGGGAGGCTGCCGACCGGCTGTTCCAGTCATGGCAACTTCGGTGCCAGGACGACTAGATGAGGATGGCGAAGTCGAAACGGTTCCCATGAAAAAATCCTTCCTAGTGCGCCCAATACGGGCTCGATCATTGGAAAGCTGACTCAGACCGAAAATTCGGCCAGCTGACCAGCTTGTTAGCTTGTCGATTTAGTTGGGAGCGGACTGATCAGAGCGAGGGAGGGGCGCGGCCTTGATTCACCGAGCGCCAAGCGAAGGAAACAACGGGATTCTTACAAAGAACGAGAAGAGGGTTCTCAACCGCCGTAAAAACTAACGTGATACGCGGCGTAGCGACCACGTGCGTTGCGCTATGCACCGCCATGCACATCGCGCAGTGAGACTCGTCTACCGATTTAGCATCGGTATGACCGTGAGCCAGCGCAACCGTCGAAACCGCCAGAAAAACACAACGTCGCAAGCACGACTAAAGCTCGTCGAGCGAATCGATTCAAGGCGGTATTCATACTCAATCGCATCGTCGTATAGGTGTTATGGACGCTCGCAGATATTGAATGCTTGTTCCTGCTATTGTCAAGATAATTCTGCCGCTCTAAAAAACCAGTGTCATGTCGAAAATTTATTGCGGTCCGGATCGAACCCCACGCCTGGTGGACAGCCTTGTGAATTCTAGTTTCCTGAGGCAGCTTGAGGTGTGACGGCTACCAGTTCGTTTTGTTCCTGGGCATCGGGCGGATTGATCACAACGCGGTCCGCCACATCAATTCCCTGAAGGACTTCCACGGAATTTCCGAAATCCCTGCCAATCGTGATTTTCTTCAAGCTGATTCGGCTGTCGGGCCCAACGACCGCGGCCATGGGTCCATCCGGGCGAAAGAGGAGTGCGTTAATCGGAAGCGAAAGGAGTTGGCCGGTTACCTTGACGTCAAAATGCACTTCCGCGTATGCCCCCGGCAAGAGGGCGCCGGAAGCATTAGGGACATCAACTTCGGTCAGGAGAGTTCGCGTGTTGGGGTCAATCGAGTTCGCGGTTCGTACGACTTGTCCGCAGAAGCTGCGCTGCCTGAGTTCCCGCAGAGACAGGCAGGCTTTAGGCCGGGGTGCATCGAGGGAGAGTATGCCTGCGGCACGGCCACATACACGCGCATTGGATCGATCTGGGCGAGATCGAACATTTCCTTTGTCGCGGTACCGCCATTGCCGGCGTTGATCAGCGTGCCCGGGTCGACATTCCGCTGCGTGATAATTCCCGTAAATGGAGCATACACGCGCTTGAAAGATTCCATATCCTCCAACCGCTTGACGTTGGCTTCAGCCGATTCAGCCATGGCTGTTCTAGCGGCCTGGTCGCCGTTGGCGTTGTCGAAATCCTGCCGCGAAACGGAATCTGATTTGATCAACTCCTGGTAGCGCGTAGCCGTTAAATTCGACAAGCCTAGATTTGCCCTGGCCGTCACCAGATCCGCGCGTGCTTGGGCAAGTTGCTGGTCGATTTCGGGCGTATCGATCTCGGCCAATATTTCGCCCTTCTCCACGTGGCTGCCAATATCTTTGTACCACTTCAGTAGATAGCCGTTGGTCCGCGCGTAAATCGGAGACTCGATATAGGGTTTGAGGGTCCCCGGGAGCACCATTTCAGCGTCGGCATCGACTGGGTGTGGCGTGAATCACAGAGACGTACGGGACAGCCATTTGTTCCGTTTGTTGCGCGAGCGCTTTATGTTCGGTCACGCGTTGGGTGATGGCATAGATTCCCGCGCCCAGAAAAACCAAAAAGAAAATAAGTGACCATCGAAGCAGCGCGCTCACCCCTTTGCCGGAGGAGCCCCGGTTATCCGTCGAGTCTTGAAGCGTCTTGCTGCTCGACAACATTTTGGGATATTTCCGATTTATCCACGGAATTCATGCCTCCAATAGGAAGGGCTGGGCCCTGCTGCGGAGTGCGCTGGCCACCTGGATGCCGCTTGTGAACCAGGGAAAATACACACGGCACGAAATACAAAGTGGCAAATGTGGCGACGATCAGCCCGCCGATCACGGAACGGCCCAGCGGGGCGTTTTGTTCGCCGCCCTCTCCGAAAGCAAGCGACAGCGGCACCATGCCAATGATCATTGCCAGGGCGGTCATCAAGACGGGACGCAGACGGACAAACCCGGCTTGAAGCGCCGCCTCCGCCGAACTCCGTCCCTCGCTCAAACGCTCGCGCGCGAACGAAACCATCAGGATGCTATTGGCTGTAGCCACTCCCATGCACATGATCATTCCGGTCAAGGACGGCACGCTCAGTGTGGTATGCGTGAGCAAGAGCATCCATACGATCCCCGCCAGGGCCCCCGGCAGCGCCGAAATGATGATGAAGGGATCAAGCCAGGACTGAAAATTCACGACGATCAGGAGATAGACAAGGATAACCGCGACACCCACACCGGCGGTGAGGCCCGCGAACGACGAGGCCATTGTCGCCACTTGCCCGCGCAGTTCAAGAAGCGAACCGCGTGGAAGTTTGCTCTGAAATTCGTTTAGCACGTTTTCGACGTCCGCGACTACGCCGCCTAAATCGCGGCCTTCGACAGAGGCGTACACATCGATCATCGGCTGGGCGTCGTAATGCGAGACCACAGCGGGCTCGACGTTCAAGTCCAGTGCCGCCAGATTTCCCAGGACTTGCGGCGTTTTCGTTGACACAGATGAGACGGGAATGTTGTTGAGCGCCTGCAGGGAATCGATCTTATACTGCGGCACCTGCACCGTTACGTTGTACTCGTTGCCGTTGGCCGGGTTGACCCAGAACGAAGGATTAATCTGAAAGCTCGAACTCAGCGAAAGCAAAACGCTGTTGGCGACGTCTTGCTGGCTCAGCCCGACCGACTGCGCCTGCGAACGGTCGACGTCCAGGAACAACGTCGGAGATGAGCGCAACTGGTGCACATGAACATCCACGGCTCCGGGAATGTGCTGGAGGCGTTTGGTAATATTTTGCGCCAGTTGATAATTGATTTTTTCGTTGGGTCCGGTGAGCTGGATGTCGATTGGGGCGGGTACGCCAAAGTTCAAGATTTGGCTGATCATGTCCGCGGGCTGGAAAAAGAATTGCGTTCCGGGGAATTGCTCGGCCAGATGTTCGCGCAAATGGTCGACGTAGTATCTGGTTGGCCGCTTGCGTCCGGGCTTCAGACTGATGAGGATTTCGGCGTCGGATTCGCCGATGACGCCGGAGTTGCTGTAGATCATGTTGATCGTGCTGTTAAACAGTCCGATGTTGTCGAGAATGTTGCCGAGGTCCCCCGGAGGAATCAAGCTTCGGATCACACGATCCACTTGATCTGTTTCACGGGCCGTCTCTTCCACTCGCTGGCCCGCGCGAGCCCGCATGTGCAATCGAATTAGTCCGGCGTCCACGCTCGGGAAGAAGTCACGGCCCAGCGACGGAATCAGGAACATGGAAGCAGCGCAGAACGCGAGAAACAAAACTACAAAGAGCCACGCGCGCTCCAAACAAAAGGCCAGCGAATGCGCGATAGCTGCCGCGCATGCGGTCGAACCCGCGCGTAAACGCGCGCTGTACTCGGGAGAAAATATCGTTCCCAGTGGCATGCTCTTCGCCATGCTGTCCCTTGAGCAGGTACATAGCCAGGGTCGGCACCAGAGTTCGCGAAAGGACGTAAGACGCCAGCATGGCGAAAACAACTGCTTCCGCCAGCGGGACGAACAGGAATTTCGCGACTCCCGTGAGGAAAAACATGGGCACAAAAACAATGCAGATCGCAAAGGGTCGACACGAACGCCGGAACGGCGATTTGCTGCGCGCCGTCCAGAATAGCCTGGGTAGTTTCTTTTCCCTGTGCGAGATTTCGGTTGATGTTTTCAATTTCCACCGTGGCGTCGTCCACCAGGATGCCCACCGCGAGAGCCAGGCCGCCCAGAGTCATGAGATTGATGGTCTCGTGGAGTGCGCTCAGCGCGAAGATCGAGACGAGAATCGAAAGCGGAATCGAGATGGCGATGATCAGCGTGCTTCTCCAGCTCCCCAGAAACAGCAAAATCATGAGTGCGGTCAAACAGGCGGCGACCAGCGCCTCGCGGACCACTCCCTGCACGGCCGCCCGAACGAAGACCGATTGGTCGAATAGCGGCGTTATCTTCAGTTGGGGCGGCAGGAGAGAAGCAATATGCGGCAACTTCGCATAAACCCTCGAGACTACATCGAGCGTAGAAGCTCCCCCAATTTTGTAGACTGCAATCAGAACGCCGCGCTGTCCGTCCATGCGCGCAATATTGATCTGCGGTGAAAAGCCGTCGCTGACGTAAGCGACATCTCGAACATAGATGGTCGCGCCGTTGGTGGTCCGGATCGGCACGTTGTTCAGCGCGGCAATGGTGTTCGTCGAACCGTTCATCTCGACGTTGTACTCGGTGGGACCCAGCTTGACTGAACCCGAAGGCAGCGCCAGATTTTGCGTGCTGATGGCATTGATCACATCCACCGGCGACAGCCCCTTTGCTTGCAATGCTGGGATGTCGATGTTCACGGACACCTGGCGCGGTTTTCCGCCGAAGGGAAAGGGGACCGCGGCGCCCCGGACCGTTGCCAACTGGATACCGACCGTATTAACCGAAAAATCGAATAGCTGCTGCTCGGAAAGCCCCTGTCCGTTCATGCCAAGCTGAAGGACTGGCACGGCCGACGCTGAGTAGCTGACGATGATTGGAGGGGAGATGCCGGCGGCATAAGTTTAATGATGGACTGCGAAGCGGCGGTGATCTGTGTGAGTGCGACGTGGACGTCTGTCCCTGGCTGGAAGAACACCTTCGTAACGGACCGGCCCGGCCACCGTCTGAGATTCGACGTGCTCTATGTTGTCCACGACCTTGCTCATAAAGCGCTCGAAACCTGTGACGACCCGGTCCTCCATTTGTTGAGGAGACAATCCGGCATAGCTCCATGAGACGCCGACAACCGGTACATCGACATCAGGAAAAATGTCGGTGGGCGTACGCTGCAAGACGATCGGAGACATCAGCAAAATGACCAGGGCGGCCACGATGAACGTGTAAGGCCGCGTCAGCGCAATCCGAACAATCCACATGCGTCTGCCCTCTAGCTCACTGAGATCTTTGCGCGCGAATGAATCGTAAGAACCGGAAACCCGCTAACATATGATGCAGTCTCCAGGGATCACCTTGCCGACTTACTGAGTTAAGGCGCGGAGCGATGACGGTGAGGGGAGGGGCGCGGTATTGATTCAGAGAAAGCCAAACGAAGGGAACCTGGAAACTCTTCGGGGGAATGCAAAGGGGGTTCTCGACAGCCGTAATACACAGCTCGACAGTCGGTGCGCCGACCACATGGGTCGAGCTATGCACAGCCATGCACATTGCGCAGTGAGACTCGTCAGCCGATCGAGCGCCAGTATGGACGTGGGCCAGCGCAAGCGTCGAGACCGTCAGAAAAGCAAGGGTCGCAAGGAAGACCAAAACCTGGCCAGCGGCTCGATTTCGGATATTACCCATACCTAATTGCCTCTACTTGATGGAGTTCGATGATAGTGAATGCTCGCTCCTTCGATTGTCAAGATAATCTTGGTTTCGTCGCCAAAACGCTTGCTTGGCTACTTCTAAGCGCTTTTACGCTTTCTGTGTCACTAGAGCGTCATCTGAATTGGACGTAGTCCGCTCGAGTTGAGCAGCTTTTCCAAGCGCTCATTCGTACAGCGCGGGCGTACAGCGCGGGCAATGAACAGCGCGGCAAACCGGTTGACCTGAATAGTGATCGGCCACTGCATCTTTGAGCTACTTTAAGGTGGTACCAAGCAGAATCTAGCATCTAAGGAAGCAAGAATTGCCGTGAAACAGAAGCGCCTCACCGACGGCATTACCTCAGTTTCGTCCTAGCGCTGACGGCAGTTGCACAAGCACGAGTACGGGATGCGAGGAATTGCGGGCCGGTTTGGCAGACTCCAACTATCCGATATCCTTCGGCGTTTTGTACAAGACAACTCTTTACTTGCACTCGACATCAGGGTTACCATTACCGGCGTCGGAGGACCCTAGCTCGGATCGACCAGAATGACCGTGAAAAAGACAATTCGCTTACTTGGGGTCTCGGTGGCGCTACTCCTGCTGCTGCTCTTCGCCACGGGAGTCGTCAGCGATTGGAATCACCAAAGCCCGAGCGACGATGCGAATTGTCCGTACTGCCACTTGGGCCACCAGACCCCGGCGCAGCTAGTTGTCGCACCAGCAGTATCCTTGCTGAAACCGGTCGCTTCGTTGCCGCTGCCGGAAGACCTTGTTCCGGTCACGGGCCCTGTCTTTTCGCAGACCTCACCCCGCGCACCACCCGCCGCCTAAGCAATAACCAAGTCCCAAATCGTCCAGACTCCGCGTGCCGCAGCCCCTTTTTGGGGTAGCAGCATTCCATTTTGGCCTTTCCTTAAGCGCCGAGGCGCAATCCGAGGAGGATTGGGATGCAATTCATACGAAATCTTAGATTTGTAGCAATGTTTGCGCTTTTCGTGATTGCCACGCCGTTGATTCACGCGCAGGGCGTTGGAAATTCGGCTTCGATTAGCGGCACAGTTTTGGACCCAACCGGTGCGGTAGTTCCAAAAGCCACCGTGGAAATTCATAATGTGGTCAGTGGTCTTGACCGGTCCACAACGGCGGACAACATGGGGAATTTTAGCTTTGTGAATGTCCCCTACAATCCTTATCACTTGTCTGTAAACGCGTCCGGGTTCTCTCTCTATGGTCAGGACGTCGACGTTCGCTCCTCGGTTACCGTGAATTTGAAGATTAGTTTGTCGCTCGCGGGGCAGACCAGCACTTTGACAGTAGAAGCAGCGGGAGCGGATTTGATCGAAACCGAGTCCACGGCGCACACCGACGTGGACCGCGATCTATTTGACACGCTTCCTCTGGAAAGCGCGTCGTCCTCATTGAGTTCGCTGGTCACTCTCACCGCACCCGGAGTGGCGGCGGATTCGAATGGGCTATTTCATGGGCTAGGCGATCACGCGGAGAATTCTTTTTCTGTCGACGGCCAGCCAATTACCGACCAACAGAGCAAGGTTTTCTCCAACCAAGTTCCGGTCGATGCGATTGAATCCATGACCGTTATTCAGGGCGCGCCGCCGGCCGAATATGGCGGGAAAACAAGCCTCGTGATTGACGTAACCACGCGCTCAGGCCAGGGTGTTACGACGCCCCACGGCAGCGTGACGTCGTCCTACGGCACGTTTGGGACAGCCACGGCGGGTTTCAACCTCGCTTACGGCGGGGCAAAGTGGGGAAACTTCATTTCTGCTACCGGCTTGAACGCCGGTCGCTTTCTCGACCCTCCGGAATTCGTCACCATACATGACAAGGGCAATGAAGAAAACATGTTCGATCGAGTTGATCTTCAGGTGTCCGGCGCGGATACCCTCCACCTGAACTTTCAATACACCCGGTCATGGTTTCAAAACCCCAATACCTACGACCAGCAATTCCATCCCTGCGCCGTAGGGGTTCCTACTGCAACGGCAACATCCCCGGCGGGTTGCGATGCGACGGGTACGTTTATCGTCGACCCGTCCACCGGCAATCCGTTGGGTCCGACGGACCAGCGCTCACAGATCAAGACTTTCAACATTGCGCCCACTTGGACGCACCTTTTTGGCTCATCCGCGGTCTTGACATTTGGTGGCTTCGTTCGGCGGGACCACTATAACTACTACCCGAGCGCAGATCCCTTTGCGGATTTTAGTCAGGACCTACAGAGCGCGACCATCGCTCAGGACCGTCTACTCACCAATGCTGGCGCCCGCGCGAGCATCTCCTACGTAAAAGGTGTTCACAACTTCAAGGCCGGCGTCACGTTTGAACACACTTTCCTGACTGAAGATGAACATCTTGGAGTCGTTGATCCAGGGTACGTTGCGTCGATCGGGCCAGCCTGTATCGCCGCGGGAGACCCGACTTGTAGTGCCGCCTTGCAGTTTGACCTGACAAACCCAGCGACGGACCCAACAGGCCAGCTGTACCATTTTCACGGTCACACGGACATCAAGGAAATTGGGATGTTCGTCGAAGACACGATCACTAAGGGCGATTGGTCCTTCAACCTCGGCATTCGTGGGGACCTTTACAGGGGGATCAGCCGAGGTAGCCAGGCGGAACCTCGGCTCGGTATCGCCTACAACATAAAGCCGACCAATACAGTTCTTCGTGTTTCCTACGCTCGTACACTGGAGAGCCCGTTCAACGAGAACCTGATTATTGCCAGCGTTGGGTGTAGCTTCACTGGAACGACTGCAAATTACCCGGTCATCGCTGAGCTGGTCCCGCTTCCCAGCACCACCTGCGGGCAGGGCAATGCAGGGCCGATTGTTCCCGGCTTCCGCAACGAATTCCACGCTGGCTTCCAACAGGCGTTCGGGAAACACCTTGTCATCGACGCCGAGTACATCTGGAAATATACGCACAACGCCTACGACTTCGGCATCGTTGCCGCGACTCCCATCACCTTCCCGATCATGTGGCAAAGTTCCAAGATTCCCGGGTTTACGATTCGCGCGAACGTGCCGACCTGGCATGGCTTTACGGCGAATGTGGTGATGTCCAGCGTCGCCGCACGATTCTTCTTGCCTCAAGTCGCCGGAGTGCCTGTCATTGGCCCTGCGGTCGGCGTCTTCCGAATTGACCACGATGAGAGGTTCAACGAAACGACGCACCTGCAATACCAACCGTGGAAGATTGGCCCGTGGTTTGGCTTCACCTGGAGATATGACAGCGGACTGGTTGCTGGCACAGTTCCGTGCTGGGGGGCAACTGCAACTTGCTTCAATTCGACGCCATTTGCAGATGGAGGCAATCCGGCCAATGCCGGGTTTACTTCCGCCGGGCAAGTCGCCCTAGTCAACGGCATCACGGGGTTGCCACTAACCGCCGACCAGGCATTCCAGGGCGGGTTCACTTGCAACGGTCAACTGATCGCTCCGAACCCTCTAGCACCTGCGAATGGCGCACCAGCGCTTCCTTCGTGCGCTAACGGCGCGTTCGGGTCCTTATTCACGCGACCACCGGCTCCAGGCGCCGAAAACGACGACCACAATCCACAGCGCATCCAGCCCCGCAATCTGTTCGATCTCGCCGTGGGCGAGGACAACCTCTTCCGCGGCGACCGGTACAAATGGAGCGCGCGGGTCACGGTGATCAATGTGGCGAATAAAGAAGCGCTCTACAACTATCTGTCCACGTTCAGCGGGACGCACTATGTCACGCCGCGAACCGTAACAGGAGAGCTGGGCTTCCACTTCTAATTCTAACAGCCTGTGGTGAAAGTCGAAAATGTGGTTTTGTAAGCTGAAGTAACTTGCTTTCGTCATTGTCTCTCGTAGAATACAAACGAATTCTGGGAGAATCGCTGATGGCGATGGGCACACGAAGGCGGAGGCAGCGGCAGGAGCGTTTATGGATCAGCCGACAAGACTTGGCGAAAGGGCCGGGGCATCCTTTTTACAAGCGCGTGAATGAACTGTTGGAAACGGAAGGGTTCGATGAGTTCGCCGAGAAGGAGTGCGCGAGATTCTACGCCGAGAACAATGGGCGACCCTCGCTGACGCCGGGGATCTATTTCCGGTTGTTGCTGGTCGGATATTTTGAAGGGATCGATTCCGAGCGCGGGATTGCCTGGCGAGCGGCGGATTCCTTTGGGCTGCGACAGTTCCTGGGGATCGCGATAGACGAGGACACGCCGGATCACTCCACGATCTCGCGGACGCGACGGCTGATCGATGTGGAGACCCATCGCAAGGTGTTCTTTTGGGTGCTGGAACGGTTGCGAGACCAGGGTGGCGTGAAGGGCAAGACGGTGGGGATCGACGCAACCACGCTGGAGGCCAACGCGGCGATGCGTTCGATCGTGCGGCGGGACAACGGCGAGAGCTATGAAGAGTTTCTAAAGGGGCTGGTGAAGGAATCGGGAATCGCAACGCCGACGCGCGAAGATCTGGCGCGGCTGGATCGCACACGAAAGAACAAAGCCAGCAACAAGGATTGGGTGAATCCGCAGGATCCAGACGCGCGGATCACCAAGATGAAAGATGACCGGACGCATCTGGCGCACAAAGCCGAGCATGCGGTGGATTTGAAGACCGGGGCGGTCTTGGCGGTCACCTTGCAGGAAGCGGACCGGGGAGATACGACGACGGTTCTAGAGACTTTGGTACAAGCGGGCGAAAACGTCGCCGAGTTGATTAGGACGGAAGCACCGAATCAGAATCCGCAAGTGCATCTGCAAGGTATCCAAGAAGTGGTGACTGACAAGGGTTACCACAGCGGTGCGGTGCTGGTAGCGATGAAGAGCACGGACGTAAGAACGTACCTTCCAGAGAAGAAGCAGAAGGGCCAACGGCATTGGCAAGGCAAGCCCGAGCAACGGCAGGCGGTCTATGAGAACCGGCGACGAGTGAACCGCGCGTATGGGAAATCCCTGCTTCGCAAGAGAGGCGAACTGATCGAGCGGAGCTTCGCGCACTGCTACGATACGGGTGGAATGAGAAGGATCCATCTGCGAGGGCACGAGAACATTCTCAAGCGACTGTTGCTTCACGTCGGTGCGTTCAATCTGAGCCTGATCTTCCGCTCTCTATTGGGATCTGGCACCCCACGGGAGCTGAGAAATCGACAGTCCCGGCTTATTTTTGTGCTTTCTTTCCTATTCCGTTGCTTTTCAACACCCGCGCATCGCACAAACTTTTCTTTTTCGTCGTCACGACTCAGACGGCCTCGGAGTCATTGCTATCTCAGATATAAACTCCGCCACGCAAAAGAGAAGGGTTCCACCACGGGCTGCTAAGGGGTCTGGCCATGATGCGGGCAGTTTCAAAAAAGAATGCCTGCATCATGGCAAATTTCCTTCGATGGTAACTGGAACGCCTTCTGTCTCACATTAAGTTCTGAGTGATCAGTAATAGAACGACCCGCAGGGAGGGTACCGGACGTGAGAAACGCGCTAGTCATGGCGATGTTGGCGGTGGTCGTGAGTGCTTCAGTTAGTTAGGCGCGCCCTCAGAAGGGGCACATATCGTGGTTCAAGGTCGTAGGGAGAGTGCTTGACGGGAACGGACGCCCAATTCACTGGGGACGGGTCTACGTGAAAGATACGCATGCGCATTTTCTAAGAATCAAGCCAGTGGACCGCGACGGTCATTTTAGCCTCATGGACCTCGACGCGCGATTGGACTACGAGGTTTACGCGGAGCAAGACGATCTGGTCTCAGAGAAAGTGCAAATCTCGGGCTCTCAAAAAACTCCGGAAGTGATGGTCGAGCTGAAATTGAGAACGAAACAAGTAGGTCATTAGCTGATCGCAAATGATGTATGGACGCGAAGAACTGGTTTCCGCCAAGAGCGCTAGACCATGCCACGCCCACTAGGCTATAAGCGACGCGATGTACAAAAGCTAGAGGCCCGCCGGAAAGCGGCTATGGCCCGTTTGGAGCGCGGCGAATCCACCTCAAAAATCGCCCGTTCCTTTGGTGTAAGCATCACGTCGGTTCAACGATGGGCCAGAAACTATCGTTTGCTCGGAAACCAAGGGCTGCGGCGAATCCCGAAGTCCGGGCCCCATCCTAAACTTGGTCGTGAAAAACTAGCTCAGCTCCCCGGCCTCTTGGCACGAGGGCCGCTATCCCATGGCTTTGAAACACCCGTGTGGACCTCCGAACGCGTCGCCCTCTTGATCTGGCACCGCTTCCGAGTGCGCTATTCTTTCGATCATGTGAAGCACTTGCTCTCAAGCTTAGGGTGGAGATGGCACGAACACACATGGTTGCCCCCAAAACCAAATAATTTCAAATCCCATGTGGCTGTTGGAGAACATGCAGTTTTTCCGAAAGTTCGTAGGATGTGATGTCTCCTTCATGCACCTTTGATTCGGATTTGAAGTAACGTTGCACAACTCCGGAACTCCGCAAGAGGTGAGGCGCATGAATAATCCTAATCAGCAAGACTCGGATTCAGAAAAGATTCTGGGAATGGACAGTAACAATGTGCCCTCCGATCACGCGGACGACGAAGAAGATCACGACCATGGACATACGCTGAAATGGCGGGAGATCAACCGCGTATTGTTCGTCGCTGCCGCAGCGGGGGCCATCTGGTTTCTTCACGGCGCTTCGAATCCCTACATCACTGCCCTCGGTGTCGCGTGCACTTTTGTTGGCGGCTTTCCGATCTTTCACGAGGCATACGAAAACATCATTCAGCGCCGCATGACGATGGAGCTCTCAATGGCCATCGCAATCGTAGCGGCTCTTGCCATTCGCGAAATCTTCACCGCTCTCATCATCACGCTTTTCGTCTTAGCAGCGGAGATTCTGGAGGGGCTGACCGTCGGTCGAGGCAGGCAAGCAATTCAACGCCTGGTTGATCTGCTTCCGAGCAGCGCAACAGTACGCCGACAACGGGAATGGAAGGACGTCCCAATCCTCGAAATCGCCATTGGCGATGACGTTCTTGCTCGTCCAGGAGCACGCATCCCGGTCGACGGCAAGGTTATCGGCGGGCATTCATTTGTTGACCAAGCGCCGATCACGGGTGAATCCGTGCCAGTTGAGAAGAGCGCAGATGCCGTGGTTTATGCTGGCACGATCAATCAGTCGGGAGCGCTTGAGATTCGAGTGGAACGCCTCGGTCGCGATACTACGTTTGGCAAGATCATCGAGGCAGTCGAACGGGCGGAGAAGTCACGTGCCCCGATTCAAGGGATCGCGGATCGGCTTTCAGGCTATCTGGTGTACTTCGCGTTGGCCGCCGCCGCTGTCACATTCTTGATCACGCACAACATGCGTTCGACCATTTCTGTCGTAATCGTAGCGGGAGCATGCGGGATTGCGGCTGGGACCCCGCTCGCCATCCTGGGTGCGATTGGGAGGGCCGCTCAAGACGGTGCAATCATTAAGGGCGGTCTGTACCTTGAAATGCTTGCGGAGGTCGATACGATCCTTCTCGACAAGACAGGTACGCTGACCTACGGAACTCCGGAGGTTATGGAGATTCGACCGGCTACCGGCGTGAGCGAAGCATTTTTACTCGAATCCGCAACGATTGCGGAATGCCAATCCGAACATCCTGTTGCAAAGGCGATTATGAATAAGGCCACTCAGATGGGCATTCGTGTTCGTCACCCCGACAAATTCGACTACACGCCAGGCAGAGGCATTGTCGCCGAGATCGAGGGCGAAGAGATAACCATAGGCAACTGGATGCACCTCCGAGAGGAAAAAATTCACGGCATGAATTCTCCACAAGGGACTTCGGACGGGGCGGTGCTTGTGACGCGCGGCGGGCATCTCCTCGGGTCGATCCGCGTGGCTGACTTACTTCGCCCCGAAGCAAAGGCGGCGATTCAGACTCTCAAATCAATGGGTCTCAGGACGATTCTATTGACCGGCGATTCAAAAACAGTCGCCGAGGCCGTCGGGAAGGGATTGGGAGTGGACGAAATCTCTGCCGAAATGCTGCCCGAACAAAAGCTTCAACGCGTACAAGAACTGATGGCTCAAGGCAAGAAGGTTGTCATGGTGGGTGATGGGGTCAACGACGCACCAGCGCTTGCTCAAGCTACAGTCGGCGTGGCGATGGGCTCGGGGACGGACGTTGCGCGCGAGAGTTCCGATATCGTTTTAATCGGCTCTGACCTCGCCAAGTTTGTGGAAACCGTGCGCATCGCTCGGCGCTGCCATCGCACCATCATGCAGAATTTCGTCGGAACGTTGGTCGTCGATAGTATCGGCGTCGGCTTGGCGGCTTTTGGATTTCTCAATCCGCTCTTGGCAGCTTTCATTCACGTCTCTTCCGAAATGACTTTCATATTGAATTCGGCCAGGTTGCTTCCGCCGGTATCGTCGGCTAACAAGATTGTTCGAGGATTTTTCTCCGATTCACCGGCAATCTCAAAACTAGGAGAGAAGCACATGGATTCTGTTCTCTAAGCTCCGCCCCATGCGACCGAACAAGGTTTAGACCTGATGAACGAATTCCCACTTACGACCAAGCGACTTGTTCTCGGCCACGTTGCCGTCTGCCAAGGCTGTTGTTGCGGAAATACTGCAAATGGAAGACCTGCCGTTCCAGTTGAGTGGTTGAAGAAAGAATGGCGGGCCAGAGGTTTATTGAAGCGTATCCAACTGTCGATCAGCGGTTGCTTAGGACCCTGTGATGTACCGAATGTAGTCACGATCTCAAACGAGAATGGGACCCGATGGTTGGGGCAGATCACTGAGTTCCATCAATATCGAACGCTGCTGGAATGGGCCGTTTCATCGAAGGATGCAGGAGAGCTCCTTCCTCTTCCCAAAGAATTCCGCCAACACATCTTGCATCCATTTCGTAACTCTGAAGCCGGTGGGAACCTGCTTGTGTTCTCCAAAAACAGAACCATTCCGAGTGCGTAGTCCGATTCAATTACCAGACCCATACTCCTGCTCAAGAGAGGCAGGTGTTCGTGAGCGCACCTTTCGCACACACTTCGTCGCTCGGACGAATTTTGCCTCCCGGATTCAACTCAAGAACTGTCTCAAAAAAGGGGTCGGGGGCATTTGTCCCAACTGTGCATCTTGAAACTGTCTCGCTTTAGGGGGTCACTCCACGTTCATTCTGAATTCCGCCAGGCTACTGCCGCCCGTATCATCGGCAAAGGCGCTTATGCGACGGGCGTTCGCCCATTCAGTTTCAGCTACAAACTTGGAGCCGAAGGCTGTTAGTCCGCCCTCATGGGCGACTTTGGGGCCGGAAGCGGGATTCCATCGCCTTCACATTGTTTGGAGCGTTGTTAGGTTAACGTAACTTTACATGTGACATTAATCTAGATTAATATGCACAGGGAGTTTTTCGAGGCATGCGCTTCACTGAAATCGTCGCCATTTTCGTGGTGCTGTTTTTCCCATCGCCGTTGCGGGCACTACCACCTTCGAGTATCTGTGGGATTGTAAAAGATCAGACTGGGGCGCTCGTTCTCGGCGCCTCACTGGAATTAAGCACGGCCAGTACTCGGCTTCATGCCCAAACCGACGCAGTCGGCCAGTTTTGCTTCAACGCTCTCGGCCCAGGCGAGTATGAGCTGTCCGTTCAGTCGCGCGGCTTTCAAACAAATCAAGAAAAAGTCACTGTGCATCCAGTTGAATCCGTCCACCTGACCATCTCCCTAAAGCTCGAAACGGTCGCGGCGCAAGTCACCGTGGCGGAAGGGGCTTCTGACATCGGCTCGCTAAACGTAGCCGAGACAGAGGTGGGTTCTGGCCTTCTGCACAATTTGCCGAGCGAAAGTGTGAATGCCGCATTGAGTTCAATATTGACTTTGGCGACGCCAGGCGTAGCGGCGGATTCGAATGGCGTGTTCCACCCGCTCGGCGAGCACGCGGAGACATCTTTCAGCATCGACGGCCAGCCAATTTCCGACCAGCAGAGCCGGATCTTTTCGAACCAGATCTCTGCGAGCGCCATTCAGGAAATGCGCACGATCCAGGGCGCTCCGCCTGCCGAATTTGGCGATAAGACGAGCCTGATTGTGGAGGCGATTACACGTTCCGGCCTAAACGCCGGTAAGGCGAGCGGCACAGTGACACTCGGTTATGGGTCGTTCGGAACTCCCACGACAAGCATCATCCTTGCCTCCGGCTCCAGGAGCTTCGGAAATTTCTTGGCGCTAGATGGAGTTGATAGCCGTCGTTTTTTGGACGCACCGGAATTCGATCCTCTCCATGCGCGCGGCAACGCGGAGAACCTGTTCGATCGGTTTGACTGGCGACCCAGCGACGCGACGTCATTCCATGTGAACGCGTCGCTGGCGCGCTCCTGGTTTCAAGTCCCCAATACTTACGATCAACAGGTGGCGGAACAGGATGAGCGGCAGCACATGACGAGCTTCAACGTGGGGCTGGCATTTTCCCGCGTGTTCAATCCCGCACTACTGGTGACAGCCAACACATGGGTACGACAAGACCGTGTAGATTACTTCCCATCGTCAAATTTGTTCTCCGATCAGCCGGCAACGCTCTCTCAGTCCAGGCGACTGACGAGCACCGGCTTGCGGACTGACGTCACGTATTCCCGCGGCCGGCACACTGTAAAAGGCGGAATACAGCTACAGATCACTCCGCTTTCTGAAGCCTTCGACACCGGCTTGACCGACCCGGCATTCAATTCTCCTTGTGTAGGCACCAGCGGCACTCCGGTTCCGAATCCCGCGCTGACTTCTCCGAGCCAGTGCGCCGCGTCCGGCTACGCGGAGAACACTTCTTTCCAGCCTGCGCTTTTGCCGTATGACCTTACGCGTGCAGGGACTCTGTTCCAATTTCGCGGCGCTACGACGATCTACGAGGAGAGCGCGTACGTTGAGGACAGCATCGGGTTCGGGCCGCTCAACGTGAATCTCGGCCTGCGCTACGACAACTACGATGGCTTGAGCAAGGGCTTTGGCATCGAGCCGCGTACTGGCATCACCTATCAGGTGCGCGCCACCGGCACCGTCCTACACGTCTCGTATGCCCGGGTCTTTTTGACGCCCTATAACGAAAATCTGGTGCTGTCCAGCGCCACCGGGGCCGGCGGACTCGCCAACGGCTCGCTGGGGGCAACGAGCGTTCAGCCTCTCACTCCGGCCCGGCGCAATCAGTACAACGTCGGCGTGGAACAGCAGCTCGGATCGAAACTGAGCGTCCAGGCGGAATATTTCTGGAAGTTCACGAGCGGCGCCTACGACTTCAACACTATCCTGAATACGCCACTCAACTTTCCCATCCAGTTCCAGAAGTCGAAGATCGACGGTGCTTTGGTGCGCGTGACCCTCAAGAATGTGCACGGATTCAGCGCGTTCAGTGTGCTGGGGCACAGCCGGTCCCGCCTGTTCAGCCCCGAAATCGGCGGCATCAACTTTGGCTCGTCGTACGCGTCCGTCGCCCGTCCCGATCACGATCAGGGATTCGAGCAGACGACGAACCTTCAGTACCAATTTTCGCAAAAGGCACTCAGGAGTATTTGGCTTGGATTGACTTGGCGGTCCGATAGCGGGCTTGTGGTCGTCAGCGTTCCAGACTATGCAACCGCGCTTGCTCTGACGGGCGATGAACAGCAGGAGATCGGCTTGTACTGCGGCAATGTCTTTGCTACCGTCGAACAGCCGCTACGGAGTTGCGCCTCACCTCATTATGGCGCCACGCTCATTCACATTGTTCCCCCTGGAACTTACAATGCCGACACCAACCCGTCCCGCATCACGCCGCGCAACCTTTTCGACATCGCGCTGGGTGCCGACAGCCTGTGGAAGAGGGACGGCTACTCGCTAGGCGGGAAAATAACTGTGGTGAACTTGACGAACAAGCTCGCGCTGTATAATTTCCTTTCGAGTTTTTCGGGCACCCATTTCATTGCGCCGAGAACACTTCAAGCGGAAATCAGTTTTCACTTCTAGCCGTTCAGTGTTCGGATATCGTCTCCCCCAATGTTCCTGCGCTCGAGAATCCTGGGAAGTCTTATAGATCCGAAGTGGGTACTGTTTAGTGATTGCAGTTGAATCTTGCCATATGAAGGTTGTATCCTTGAATCCGTTGCGACCGCATGAAGCTGATAGACATTCCGCGAAAGCTCTCGGCAGTGGCGGCACTTCTTGCGTTGCTGGCAGCGACTACACCGGCGCTCGCCGAGTCGCTTTCCGCTTCCGATTTGCCCGCTTGCTGCAACACTGCCTATTGTCCCCTGCACCATCGGCAAGGCCGCGAAATGCAGAAGGACAAGAGCGATTGCGGCACGCACGGCAAGACCAGTGCAGCCGATTGTTCAATGGGAGCTTGCGACCCCGCGCCTAGTCAGGCCGTGGGAACAGCACTATTCACTCCGGCAGCACCCATTAAAATCTCCTACGAAGCGACGGTGCAGGCCGCCCCGCTCTCGATGTCCAGGTTCGTTCCATTCGTAGCCAGTCTTCCCTCCACACCGCCCCCTCGAACATTTCCGAGCTAACTAAATCATCCGCGTTCAAAAAATGGAATTCGCCGTGTAGAAGTTTCTTCTATGCGGCGAGGCTCTGATTCTTAGCCAAAAGCGAGGGAGCAAATGAGTCTCAATATGCGATTGGGCGTTACTGCATCGGTTTTGGTTCTTGTCGTTTGTGCACTTACCATGGGTTCTATGCCCGCAGAAGGAGAGATATTCGGGACCGTGCATGGCATCGTTCATGATCCCCAGCATCGTCCCGTTCAAGACGCGACGGTCGATCTAAAGGCGCAACGATCCGATTGGGTCCAACACCAAAAAACCAACGGGAGCGGGGAATTCGACTTTGGCGCGGTACCACTGGGCGAATACACAGTCACCGTCACCTTGACCAACTTCCAGCAAGCGCAGCAGAGCGTTGTCGTCGAATCCAGCACAAATCCCGTGCTGCATATTCAGTTGGCGCTCGCCGGCGTCACCGAAAATACAGTTGTGACCGGTGAACCCGTGACCGCAACGATGGATTCGGTAACGCCCACGACACTTCTGAACCGCCTTGACGTTCAGGAGACGCCCGGGGCCGATCGCTCAAACAGTCTGGCGATTATCACGGACTATGTCCCAGGAGCCTACATCACCCATGACCAACTCCACATTCGCGGTGGACACCAGACCAGCTGGCTAGTGGACGGTGTGCCTGTGCCGAACACTAACATTGCATCCAACCTTGGCCCGCAGCTTGACCCCAAAGACTTCGACTATATGGAAGTGAATCGTGGAAGCTACGGGGCAGAGTTTGGCGACAGAACCTACGGCGTATTCAACCTCGTCCCTCGCACGGGGTTCGAACGCAACAATGAGGCGGAACTGGTTCTGAGCGAAGGAAGCCTATACCAGACCAACGCACAACTAAGCTTTGGGAGTCACACCGAGCGTTTTGCCTACTATGCCAGTGTGAACGGGAATCGAAGCGATCTAGGTCTTCAGCCGCCTGTTCCGCGAGTGGTTCACGATGCCGCGAACGGGTACGGAGGCTTCACTTCCCTGATTTTCAACGTCGATTCTTCGAACCAACTCCGTTTCGTGACTTCGTTGCGTAAGGACTACTACCAAATTCCTTACGATCCCAACCCCAACGACGCAGAAAACGCGCCAATCTATGGGAATCCCCCAAACCCGCAGTACATGAGCATCGGACTCCGTGATGGCCAGCACGAAGGCGATGCGTTTGTGAACTTTTCATGGGTGCACACGTTTAACACAAAAACATTATTGACCATCTCTCCTTTCTACCACTACAACGCGGCCAACTTCGACAGCTCGCCAAGCGATACGCCGATCGCCTCGACCGACCATCGCACTTCAACTTATGTTGGCGGTCAAGTCTCCTTTAGCACCAGTTTCGCCAGGAACGATCTTCAGACAGGCTTGTACAGCTTCTACCAGCATGACAACGAGTTCTTCGGGTTGATTTTCAACGGCACGCCGCCACCGCCAAACCCGCCGCCAGTCGCCGACCCTGAGCATCCTTCTGGGAGCGTGGTAGCTTACTTCCTGGATGACAAATTCAAGCCTCTTTCCTGGCTGACACTTTCAGCGGGTATCCGGCCCACCCGCTTTTCTGGCGGATTTGCTGAGACTGCGATCAGCCCGCGCTTCGGTGTCGCCCTGAACATTCCTCACCTCAACTGGACCTTCCGCGCCTTTTACGGCCACTATTATCAAGCGCCACCTCTAGTTACCATTTCCGGTCCGTTGCTTGATTTCTGCAATGCCAACAATTGCGGGTTTATCCCGCTTCAGGGTGAGCGCGACGAAGAGCATCAGTTCGGTGTAACCATCCCTTATCGCGGATGGACTCTTGACGCCGACAACTTCAAAACCAATGCCCGTAATTTCTTCGACCATAGTTGCATCGGTTCCGGGGCCTGCATTCCCATCACGATCTCCCAAGCTGTCATTCGCGGCTGGGAACTTAGTCTCCGCTCGCCTCGGATTGCGCGTCGCGGCCAAATCCATCTCGCCTACTCGAATCAAATTGCGGAAGGCGCCCTACCGATCACCGGCGGTCTGACTAACTTTCAATCACCAACTGATTTGTTTCCCCTGGATCACGACCAGCGCAACACACTCAACTTCGGAGGGGAACTCACTCTTCCGTGGAGATCGTTTGCTTCCACCAACATTTACTACGGTTCCGGGTTCAGCAATGCGTTTCCTGACGCGCCGTATCCCGGGGACCACCTGCCGCAACACACGACCTTCGACCTTTCAATCGGAAAAGATTTCGGCGAACGGTTCTCAGCTTCATTGAACGCCTTGAATGTGACTGGTCGCCGGGTGGATTTGGACAACAGCCAGACGTTCGGCGGCTTCCATTGGAACAATCCACGGGAGATTTATGCCGAGGTTCGATACCACTTCCATTATTAAGTCTGGATTGACTTTGGAAACTCAGGCGCGCCGTAAGTGGCGAAAGAGTTTCCCGAACACTATTTTTTGGAGCATTGCCAAGAAGAAACTCGGCAACATGATGATGACGAAACTAATTAATTACCGCTTTGGCGGATTCATTTTCATTATGTGTGTCTCCTTGCTCCTTTCAAGCTGCAAGGATTCACCGACTACTTACACCTTGACGGGACGCGTCATCAGCAAACAACCCGCCACCCAGCAACTCATCATCGACAACGACAACATCCCCGGATTTATGCCAGCGATGACGATGCCCTATGACGTAAAAGATCCCGAGGGGTTTGGAAAAGTCCAGCCCTCAGACATCATACGAGCGGACGTAATCGTTACTCCAGGAAAGAAGTTTTGGCTTGAGAGGATTATCGTGACTGGGAAAGGCGCGCCTCGTATATCCGGCGACGCCGGAGCTTCTCAAGTCCTTATGATCGGGGAAAAAGTCCCCGACGTGCCGATGATCAATGAGGATGGAAAGACGATCCACATCGGCCAGTTCAAGGGAGAGGCTGTTCTTCTGACGTTCATTTATACGCGATGCCCGTTCCCCGATTTTTGCCCGCTGCTCAGCAGCCGGTTCGCTGCGATTCAGGGCGAGTTGGCGAAAAATGTGGAAGAGTATAAGAGGACGCATCTGATCAGTATCAGCCTAGATCCAGACTACGACAAGCCCGCAGTGCTGCGGGAATATGGACTGAAGTACATCGGCCACGACCCTGGGGGATTTCAACATTGGGATTTCGTTTCCACCACGCCCGCAGACCTTCAAAAGCTCGTCGCGAGTTTTGGTCTCTCCTATTCCGAACAAGACAGTCAGATCTCACATAGCATGAATACGATCTTACTTGCAGCCGACGGAACCGTCGCAAACATGTGGCCCGGTAACGATTGGCAGACCTCCGAGGTTCTCGACGTGATGCGCCACGCTTCGACATTGAGCAAATAGCGCAGTTCCTGAATTGGTTGGGAAACAATGAAGATGGCGAGGCTACTCTTAGCAGGGGATCGACGTGGAAATGGTCGGAAGAAAAACGGAGGTGCGGGAGCCACACGAGAAATAGCAGCTCTCACATCGATGCCACTCTGCGACTAGCAGCCTGTGGTGAAAGTCGAAAATGTGGTTTTGTAAGCTGAAGTAACTTGCTTTCGTCATTGTCTCTCGTAGAATACAAACGAATTCTGGGAGAATCGCTGATGGCGATGGGCACACGAAGGCGGAGGCAGCGGCAGGAGCGTTTATGGATCAGCCGACAAGACTTGGCGAAAGGGCCGGGGCATCCTTTTTACAAGCGCGTGAATGAACTGTTGGAAACGGAAGGGTTCGATGAGTTCGCCGAGAAGGAGTGCGCGAGATTCTACGCCGAGAACAATGGGCGACCCTCGCTGACGCCGGGGATCTATTTCCGGTTGTTGCTGGTCGGATATTTTGAAGGGATCGATTCCGAGCGCGGGATTGCCTGGCGAGCGGCGGATTCCTTTGGGCTGCGACAGTTCCTGGGGATCGCGATAGACGAGGACACGCCGGATCACTCCACGATCTCGCGGACGCGACGGCTGATCGATGTGGAGACCCATCGCAAGGTGTTCTTTTGGGTGCTGGAACGGTTGCGAGACCAGGGTGGCGTGAAGGGCAAGACGGTGGGGATCGACGCAACCACGCTGGAGGCCAACGCGGCGATGCGTTCGATCGTGCGGCGGGACAACGGCGAGAGCTATGAAGAGTTTCTAAAGGGGCTGGTGAAGGAATCGGGAATCGCAACGCCGACGCGCGAAGATCTGGCGCGGCTGGATCGCACACGAAAGAACAAAGCCAGCAACAAGGATTGGGTGAATCCGCAGGATCCAGACGCGCGGATCACCAAGATGAAAGATGACCGGACGCATCTGGCGCACAAAGCCGAGCATGCGGTGGATTTGAAGACCGGGGCGGTCTTGGCGGTCACCTTGCAGGAAGCGGACCGGGGAGATACGACGACGGTTCTAGAGACTTTGGTACAAGCGGGCGAAAACGTCGCCGAGTTGATTAGGACGGAAGCACCGAATCAGAATCCGCAAGTGCATCTGCAAGGTATCCAAGAAGTGGTGACTGACAAGGGTTACCACAGCGGTGCGGTGCTGGTAGCGATGAAGAGCACGGACGTAAGAACGTACCTTCCAGAGAAGAAGCAGAAGGGCCAACGGCATTGGCAAGGCAAGCCCGAGCAACGGCAGGCGGTCTATGAGAACCGGCGACGAGTGAACCGCGCGTATGGGAAATCCCTGCTTCGCAAGAGAGGCGAACTGATCGAGCGGAGCTTCGCGCACTGCTACGATACGGGTGGAATGAGAAGGATCCATCTGCGAGGGCACGAGAACATTCTCAAGCGACTGTTGCTTCACGTCGGTGCGTTCAATCTGAGCCTGATCTTCCGCTCTCTATTGGGATCTGGCACCCCACGGGAGCTGAGAAATCGACAGTCCCGGCTTATTTTTGTGCTTTCTTTCCTATTCCGTTGCTTTTCAACACCCGCGCATCGCACAAACTTTTCTTTTTCGTCGTCACGACTCAGACGGCCTCGGAGTCATTGCTATCTCAGATATAAACTCCGCCACGCAAAAGAGAAGGGTTCCACCACGGGCTGCTAGGGGATCGTATCGGCGATCTCGGTCTAATCCTTCTTGCGTTTTCGCTGGTCACTTTATCTATGAAAGAAAGGAAAGTTTGCAATGAACCGTACAACCCGATATTTCACTCTCGGCTTTCTCGCCTTGATTGCAGTTTTCTCCATTGGGGTTGTACGGAATTCTGCGAAGGACATGCCGTCCTCGCAAGGTTCAACCCGAGGAGACTCAAACGAAAAAGCGCATATGGACCACAAACCCAAGCATGGTGGATCTTTCTTTATGTCACTGGATAACAAGCACCATTTGGAAGGGGTTCTCCTCCCACCTGGCACATTTCGCGTCTACCTCTATGACGACCACACGAAGCCGTTAAAGGCCGACCAAGTAAAGGAAGCCAACGGGACAATTCAGATCGGAGACTCTGAGGATGCCCCTAAGATAGCGCTAGGACCAGGAAAAAAGAAAGAGACGATGGAGGCGGCCCTGGACGGCGAAGTAAAGTTTCCGGTAGCCATCACAATGTTGCTGCATCTGCCCGGCATGGCACCGGATGCAAAACCTGAATTGTTCAACTTTACCTTCGATAAATTCACGGATGAGAACGGTCCCGGAACCTCTGCCCCTATGGGGAAAATGCCGGGAATGAAATGAAGAAGCATTTCCTTGAGATCGCGTGGCTAGGACTGCCTGTCCGGGAGGGAGGGATCAGTGCGGCTACGAATTGTGTGGATTGTGCGCGGTACTGTGAAAAAGATTTTCCTAACCTGCTGCTGTTTTGCTCTGTGGACAGCATGCCACGTCAGTGTTGCCCAAGCACATGCCTCGCTCTTGCAAACTGAGCCGCCTTCCGGCAGCCAATTAGCTGAGGCCCCGGACAAAGTGCGTCTCTCATTCAACGAACGAGTTGAAGCGATTTTCAATTCAATCGAGGTTCTCGACCAGGAAGGAAGACGTGTCGATGACGGAAGCCCCCATGTTGTTGGGGAAGGCGACACCTTGGAACTCGGCTTAAAAACTCTCGTTGCGGGTAAATACACAATCCTCTGGCGAGTGAATTCTTTGGACGGCCACCAAGTTCAAGGGCATTTTGGATTTGGCGTGAAATCGACTCCTCCAACCGAAGCAGATATGAGCCACTTATCCGGTCCACGGCAAAGCCTCTCACTGAAGGTCTATACCCTGGTTGTGAAGTGGGCCGGGCTAACCGCCATGATGATCTGGCTTGGCGGCATCAGTTTCTGGATCGTGGTACTCAAACCCAGTCTCCAAGGCCACTGGCAAACCGTGGGCGGTCAAAACGCACTGATCCTCGCAGCTGTACAGCGAACTTGTAGAATTCTTTGGTCTGGAGCCTTTGTCTTCTTCATTATGCAATTCATGGCCTTGGTCGCTCAGGGAATGATCTTTGCCGACCTTCCCTTGATGAAGGCGCTTTCCCCTTCAACGATTCAAACGATGTTGACCAAGACGAGTTACGGGCAGTGGTGGAGCTTGAGGATGCTGGCGACCTTGGGCCTGCTTGGTCTGTGCGCCTGGCAGATGCGATCGAGTGTCTTGCGCCGGAGCGAGGACGGCTCGTCTGTGCGATCAAACTTCCCATTTGCGTTGGGCTCAGGAATGATTGGCGGTTTGATTCTGGTGACGATCCCGATGAGCGGGCACGCCCGTGCTTTTTCCAAGGCGACTGCCCTTGCAGTGGCATTTGATTGGGCCCACCTGGCCGGGACGGCGATTTGGATTGGTGGGCTGGTGTTCATTTGGGCCGTTGTTTTGATCGTGCAGGGTGGCCAAGACGAGAAGCCTGAATTCCTGAGTAAGTTGGTAAGCCGATTTTCGCGGGTGGCCCGGATCTGTGTCCTGGTTCTGCTGGTCACCGGAATATATTCTGCTTGGCTTCACATACCCAGTTGGAGAGCGTTTGTGTCGACAGCTTACGGAGTGGCACTTCTGATCAAGCTATTTCTGGTGATCCTGATCTTGTTGATCGCTGCGGTAAATTGGCGGCGCGTGTTGCCAGCGTTAGCTGGGTTCTCGCAGCAGCCCGAATCATACCGTAAGTGGGCAGGCCACTTCCGGAGCCTGATCAAGACTGAGACTGTTTTGGGAATAGCCATCCTGGTGGCGGTAGCGGTCCTAACGAGCCTTCCGCCAGCCACGGCGGTGGCGATGGCTGGCCCGGTCGATCTGAGCAAACGTAACGAAGAAATAACTGTGAATCTGAAACTGGACTCGGTAAAGGTGGGAACCGTCCACTCGGTAGTGACTCTTCAGGATTCGACTGGCCGAACGATAGCGGATGCGAAACGCGTGACTCTTTTTGTGCGCATGCTGGACATGGACATGGCTTTGGAAACGGTCGAGGCACAGGCCACACCCACCGGCACATTTCAGGCGGATATTGCCTTGGGCATGGCAGGGAGATGGTCGATCAGCGTGCAAGTGTCACCTCCACACGGAGACACGTTTGTGACGGAGTTCAACATTTCTTCTGGCATATGACAGTAGCGTGAAAAGAGGGACTAAGGGAGAGATTACATGAGACTGCTTTCTTTCGGAACATGGCACACCTTGGTGGTGGGAATGGGGGCCGCTCTTCTGGCAAGCGCATGCTGGGCGCATGTGACATTCAGGCCCAATCAACCGCTCCGACTAGGAGGCTCCGCGGAGATCAGCATGGTTGTTCCCACAGAGAGAAGTGTGGATACCGTGCGAGTCACCCTGGAAGTTCCTGAAGCTTTTCTCAAAGCGGGTGGCCGTTTGAGTCGCATCGATTTCCCTGCCGGCTGGCATGTAAAAATCGACAGAGAAGATAAGCCCGGAGAGGTCTATAAGCAAGAAATGGATCAGCGGGCGAAAAAGAGCAGTGATACCGAGCATAATGCAGCGCCCGCCAAGACCCCGGCAGAACAGAAAGAGGAGCAAATCGCAAACGAAATGCGACGAACGTGGATCAAGAAGGTGACTTTCGAGGGGGGCTCGATTCCACCGGATGGGTACAAAGTTTTCTCGCTCGAGTTTCAATTGCCCGATGGACCGGGAGAGTATCGTTTTCCCGCAGTTCAAACATACGCCGACGGGGTAGACGTTTCTTGGTCTGAACTAGTCCCGGGAGCACAACATCCGGCTCCCGCTATTGTCATCGATCAAAAAAAGCAAGAAAGTCAAATTCCCGAGTTTCCGAATCTGGCTCTTTGGCTCTCTGGTCTGGCGCTACTAGTATCGACGTTCGTGGTTATTAAGCAGAGTAGAAATCACACGCGGGCGTGAGCAAACTCCCATCAAATGTTGCCTAGAATTTAAGGACGATCTGCGCCGCCGTACCCGCCGCTAGGTGCAAGACTACTTGTTTCGGTCTTCTGGGTTGCACATTGTCCGAAACATGTGAGCGCAAAACTACGCCTTTCCGCCCGTAAAAACTCTGGTTGCTAAGTTTCCTTTTATAGGCTTCGAATGAGCGGGGGATCGCGTGAGAAAGTTCGGCGATTTAGCAGGTAATTGGTAAGCGTCGGGTGACTACATCTTGACAGAGTGTTTCAACGGCCATGGAAAATATCAGATTGAGGTCTAGGAGTTGATCTCATCTGTAAAGATCTCTTCATTGTAGGCTTTGGCGATGGCTAGGACGAGTCGGGTTAGCAACTGTGCCAAGTGTCGCAAGCGATCCCTCGTGAAATGTTTTCCCGCTCCGCAAACGTAAGCGTCAGCGGTGAACGCCGCCTCGCTGCAGGAGCAATCCCGCCATGCTGCGCCAACATAAATTGAATGGACACTTGATCCTTGCCGAAGTCTCGCCCAATCTCATGCAACGACTGTCCCGACTTCCGACGCCTCCACATGTCATTCCGCTGCTGCTCCGAAAGCTGGAACCGCCGCTTAAATCTCATAAACACCAACTTTAGAGAAAAGATTTATATCAGATGGTGTTGCATCGACCGGTTGAGCCGGCACCGCTTGTTGGAAGTGTCCTCTCGGAGGATATGAAGTGACCTCGGCAGTTGCGGACTACCTCCTTATCATTAATGGAGCCAATTGGAGCCTGATCGAGAAGGGTTGTGGAAGCTAAGTCACTGAAAAATATGGTAGGCCCGTGCGGACTCGAACCGCAGACCTCTACCGTGTCAATTTCGATTTGTATGAACCACATCAAAGTCTTTAGGCATAACCGGGCAGCCGGCCGAACGTGAGCGTTGGGGACTCGGAAAACATCTGCAACGCTCTCATGGTTTTGGACTACGACTGTCTGTATCCGGCCTCCCATGCATTACACTGGTACTTGATGCCTTTACGCTTGGGCTTCATCTGACAAAATCCCTTCTCCCGGTGGCGCTTGCGTCGCGCGGAATGCGGGGATTGTTTCCGTAGCGGGCGGGAGCACGAGAGGAGCTAAGGACTGCTATTTAACGGTTACCGGCGCCCCTGTTTTCGCCGCCGGCCGTATTGCAGTTGGGCGTCGACACCTGTCACGTTAAATCGAAAACGAAGCATGGCTGCGCTGACGCCATATTCGGAACAGGCGTCCTCGGGGGATTTCCCGATGCGTCGTATCAGCATCAGAGCTTCTCGCGGAAGCAACAAACAGCCCGCAAGCCAATTGGCCTCTTCTTCCTGCTCCTCGTTGTGAGTGCGAAGCGCCATTTCGCTGGTTGGGCTCATGAACATCATGGACGGCTCGTGTCCGAGAATTATGTGCGCGATCTCGTGTGCGAGGCTGCTGTTCAGACGCGTGCGTGCGTGAGAGGAGTTGACCACGATCAAGTGACCTTTGCCGTCGGTGACAGTAATCGCCGACCAGCAATCGCGATGATCTGTATTGAGACGCTGACGTACATCGTCCGCCAAGTCGGGCAATTCCCCCGGATTTAGGACCGGCACGCCAAGAAGATCGGCGAAGCGAAAGGGATCAAGCGGTGAGCTGGCCGGTAGGCTGAGCTTCTGCCGCACCCGGAGCGAAGTCCGCTCGGCCCATGTTTTAATCACCGGACGCTCTTCCGCGATTTGCGAAGGGTTCTCTTGGAGAACAAATGTTGGCCTTTTGGCGAGGAAGGTTCGGAAACAGAGGCTCGTAGTGGAACGCTAGTATGACAACACGGGACATAATCGGGAAGCTCGGGGCAGAGCTCGACGCAGGCATCGCCAGTGAGGTTCAAGTCGTTTATTTGCTCGCCGGAATCAGGAAGCTCATGGAGCGCGACGGAGTCAAGGAGCAGTATCCCGACCTTAAGTTCCACTGCGATTGGGCGCTACACGCGAAGTTGGAAGGCACGGCTGCGAAAGATGTCCTCCGCAAGTTCGACGTAGCCCATGCCCTTCTCAGAGATAGGAAGATCGAAATGCACGATTTGCCCGCGGACCTGAAGGGCGAGATCGACCGAATCTCAAAGATGAGATCGTTCGACGAAGAACTTTCTGGTTTTCTGGAAAACTATGGCCTTCCGCCGCTGACGAGAAATCGCCCGGACGGTTGGCCTCATTTCCTCCACCTCTACGCCAACGTCATCGAAGACATTCCCCTTGTCGTAACAGACACAACCGCTACCGGCCCGAAGCATATCTCTCACTTGGTAGTTCACTTCGAGCAGGCGGGGCAGGATGTGGGAGGAGAAGTGCTGTTCAAGGTGGGTTGGACCACCCACGACAAGAATGGGCAATCGGGTGAAATCTTCGTCATCAACTCGTTTGCGAAACGGGCTTGAGATCTTTGGGAGCCCATTGGCTCTCCGCCTCCGATCTCCCGGATTGGAGGATTGCTTGTGCGGCACTGAAAATCCGCGCTGCAGACTGATTGGAAATTTCCTTCTCGCCTTGCATCCAATGTTGAATGTAGCCGCGTGCGGCTTCTGCGCCGGGCAACCCTAGTGACTCGCAGCAGATGAGAGCGACGGATTCGGCCTCTACTTCCCGGATGTTCCGGTCCATGTGTTCTAGATCAATAAGCTTTTGAGAAGTCGTGTGGCCGAGAACGACGTGGGCTATTTCGTGCAGCGTGGTCTTGAGGGGAAGCTCTGCAATCGGGTTAACCGCTATCTCGCGCTGTTGTGCGAAACCTTGCACGTTGCCGTTGATTTCATCGAATGGCGTGCGAGTGATGCCGAGCGTTTGCAGGGCTGCGTCCAGGTCAAAGCCGGGGATCGGCTGCTCGTAAGGCGTTTCTCCCTCAGTCTGCGCCAGAACAAACCAGTAATTGCGGAATACAAACCGCTGCTGCACCTCATCCTGACTCTCTTCGCTCCCTTCGATTGTTTCCGGTGCTGCTTTGCCCGACACCCGCTTTTTGTAGGTCACGGGCATACACAGACACAGCCCCTTTTCGCCTTTCCGGACTTGCCGTTTGAGCGTTAGCCAGCCCTTGTAACTATTGAGCGGTCCCGGTTCAATCTTCCGGCTGATGCATTGTTCGAGGGCGAGTAGTGCATTTCCAAACGAGTAGTTGTGGAAAGCGGTGTAAGCGGCGAGAAGTTTTCCCGGCGTGTGGACCGCATCGTGCAACAATTCTCCCCAAGTTGCATGGTCTTGCGTATTCATCATTGTTGTTTCTCCTTTTTCCCTTTTTCGAGCGGTTTTGTGCTCGAAAGAAAGAAGCAAATTCCCTTCATAGCAGGCTCATTGCGAACGGGCGCGCGCGCCGTCAAGGGCGGCGGTATGAGTCGTTTATTGGAGCGAAGCGGAAACCCTTGACGGAACAAGCGCGGGACCGGGCGCAGCCTCTTGCGGAGAAGGGAATTTGCAGGGGAACTGTTTTAATCGCGGAAGTGAATCAGGGTTGGTGTTCTGAATGTTTTGCGTGGGTTTTGACTTGCTGCACGTATCCGTTGGTCAGTCCGGCTGTAGGAGATCCGGTGTTGTAGTAGGACAGAGCGGAATCGAGGGCGGCGAAGCCCTCACCATGAATGCGAGCCGTTGCTGCGTAAGTAGCAGAAAGAAGAGCAGCGCCTGAACGGAGATTGGTGCAAGGATCAAGGAGTTGTTCGGGCGTGAGATGCAAAAGGGCTGCGTGTTCGCTGTTCACCTGCACGAGTCCGATGCTGACGGTGATGCCTTGCGCCAGAAGCCATTTAGTCCAAGCAATCGCCTCTTCGAGCGATGCAGGTTGTCTTTCAAGGGTGATGGTGCCTCGATTCCATCCCTGGCGGCGGGCGAACTGGTGGGGACGGTTGATGCTGAGGGCGTAAGGGTAGAGCGCGGACTCGGTGCGTGCGATGGCTTCGAGGGTACTGACGGGGACGTTCGCTGCGCAGGATTGCGCGAGCGTTCGGAAGGAGGTAAGCGAAATCTTGGAGTTGGGGCTGGCGGTGGGTGTCTGCGCAAAACAGGTGGTTCCGGCGACGGAGAAGAGCGTTGCGAAAATGATCTTTGCAAGGCGCATTAGAAATTGGTGGCCGAAAGCACGGGAAGATGGAAAAGCCGCGCCCAGCTTGCGGCACTGGATTGCTGAATCGCCGGAATGCGGGTGTTCTTGGCCCAATAATCGTTTGCGGTGGTCAATAGAATGGTGGGATGTTCGAGGGTGGAAGAAAGAAAGGGCCATACGAGGATCTGTTCGTAGCAGATGAGCACGGCGGCATTTTGATTCTGGACGTGGATTGTTCCACGGGCAAAGAGTTTCAATGGCACGCCGTCATCAGCAAAAGGCTTCCACATTGCGATCGGAATGGGAATGCGCTCCTGATAGAGCGCGGTATTTTCCTCCCCGCGTGCGAGCAGCACATTCAAGTACCGGTTCTGGTCAAAAGGATTTCTCGAATCGCCGGATTGGTTGATGCCAGCTCCGATAAGAACGGTGCGGTGCTGCGCTGCGACCGAGGTTAGGGTATCTCCCCAAAAAGCTTCCGTGGATTCATTCCAGTACGTGACAAGGTGTTCCGGGAAGAGCAGCACCGCGGCGTGAGACTCGAGGATGGTGGTTTGCATGGATTGGTGGGTGTTGTATTCCGTGGTGAAATCGGTGTCGCCCTGCCCTGAGCCTCCATAGATTGTGTTGACCGCTTCCCACCCTGCTGGGACCTGCGGTTGCGTGTACTGGAATTGAAAGACAAGAGCGCAGAGCGTCAAACAGAGGACGCTCTGTGCTGGCTTGAAGCGAAAAATGCTGAGGAAAACAAAGATGAGTGCCAGGCCGAACCATTTCGAGCCGGGAAAAAGAACGCCTGCAGAAAGAAGGGGCGAAGCCCATCCGATGATCCCGAGCGGCGGGATCGCGGTGAGCAAGATGCACAGTGGCACTGACAATGCAGTTCTTCCCCGCGCTCGCGTGAACAGCAAACCCCAGGGCAACGCAAGCAGAGCTGCCGCGGCTAGACACAGGAACAATCCAATGAGCGGGGTCCCCTGGAGTCCAAAGAAAGCGCGCGCTCCGGGGATGAGCGGCCAGCTCGCCGCCGCGTAGTAGCAGAACATCGAAGCATAGGCGTGCTTTCTGGTTTTCGCGTGATAGACGAGTAGCGGAGCGACAAAGGAGAGCGGTATGGCCGCGAGGTGGCCGCTCCATGCAACCGCCGCCGTCGAGCCGGCAATGGCGGGAAGCGTGACGCTACTGCTGAGGGACTTCCGTAGCGAATGTCCATAGTGGGCGGAGATGTTGCCGAATCGAAGCCTCTTGAATGGCGCCGTAATAGCGGCTGTCGAAGCTGTAGCTATTGAAGGATGAGATGACCCACACGGTTCCCGGTTCGACTTTGTAGGTGCCATATCGCCACGGGCCAAGGGGGCGCTGTAAGTGGTCGCGGAACCGTCCCGCGCTGTTGGGAAGGAGTTGTCCATTGACTCGAATTCCATCTGCGTTCACCTGTACTTGGTCGCCGGGAAACGCGACGGCGGGTTTGAGAAGAGGCGCTCCGCCATCGGGGCAAACCCCCGCAGTGCGATACCGACGGCTGAGCGAGATGAACGCCGCTTCTCCTTGTGGGCAGAACTCAACAAGATTTGCATGGGGCGAATGGCTGGTGATGTAAAAGCCGAGCGGGAGGGACGGAGTAACATTAAACCGGATTCCAAAGACCCACCCCGCAACGAGGCCGAGACAGAGGGGCGAGGCCAGCAGGCAAGCCCAGAAGACAGCACGGCGGAGTCGTTGGCGTAGTTCATATGAGCCAGGTGTCTTGAGTTTCATGTGATTCGAGAGGCGAAGCGCCATCGGTCATGACCTCGTTCGTGACTGCTACGTGCGATGGCGGCGGGGCGGGTGTGTCTTGCGCCACGCTGCCAATGACAAAGAATTTGTGAACGCTGACTTCATAAACGTAGCGCGTGCATTTGTCCTGGCCGACGTAAGGCCGCTGATCGAGGGTTCCTTCGACGTAAAGATTTGTGCCCTTTTCAAGTTCCGTCGCGAGGATCGCTAAATCCCCGTAGAAGACGAGGCTGAACCAATTGGTGTGCTCGGCAGGCCTGTCGTCGCGAGTGAATCTGTACGTTTGTCCTAGCCGGGCATTGGCAACCGGCAAGGAGGAGGGTAAATAACGCAGCGTGGGTGTTGCTGCGAGATACCCGGCGAGCTGAAAACGGTTCTCCTGCATGGTTTATCGCTTCAAATTGATATCCAAGCGCTCTACTAAACCCTCGGGCGGTTGAAGCGCGGCATTCGACGGTGGTGGAGGCTGGTCGAACAGCGTAGCTGTGCTAGGACCGTTCCCAGATGAAGTAGGCACACGTCGGCGTGGCTTTGGTCCTGACGTTGGCTTCGGCTTGAAGGCGAAGTCCGGGAGTGGATCTTGGGGCGAGAGGCCACCGTCGTGAATTGAATAAAACCTTGTTGGCGGAGGGATTTCCGCGCGGGACCGCAGGATCGGGTCAAAGAAGTAGAGCATTTGCGTGCCGTAAATGGGATGGTGCCCAGAAACAAAAATCAGCATGTCGCCGGGAGCGATGATTTTTTCCTGGTGTCCGGCGCTCTCTTTTTTCGGGGGCCGCAAGCGCATGATTTCGTCCGGTGTCATGAGCGGACGCTCGATCTCGTCCATGTGAGTGCTGACGTGGTCGAGGACCGGAGACATGCGCGAGCCTGAGAAGTTGAACGATGCTTTTCGAATGGTCTGCGTGCCCGTCATGTTGCTGAGAAGTTCGGCGGTGTCGTACTGGTTGGGGGCAAAGGCGACGCGAACCTGGCAGTTGCTGACGATGCTCTCGTAGCGGCCGTATTCATCCACGATTTGGCGAATGTCCTGAGTGATGAGGTAGGCCTTGAGGCCAAAGCCTGCCATGTAGGAAAGCGCGTCCGCGAAAATCTCCATGCGCTTGAGCGACGGGAATTCGTCGATCAGGAATAGCAACCTGTGCTTGTTGCTGAGTTGCTCGGGACCTTGAAAATCGAGTTTTTCGGTGAGGCGGTTAACGATCATTGTAAAGATGAGGCGCATGAGCGGGCGAAGGCGAATCTTGTCACTCGGAGGAACTACGAGATAAAGCGATACAGGCCGTTCGTGATTTACAAGGTCTTGAATTGTAAAGTCGCTCGCGGAAGTGGTACGGCTAACCAGCGGATCGCTGTAGAGCGTCAATGCCGTTTTCGCAGTGGATAGGACGCCGGAGAAATCCTTATCCTCCTTGTCGAGCATTTCTTGGACTTTCTCCTTCACGACTGGATGTGTACGCGTCGGCTCGCCTGTGGGAAGCCGCCAGTTATGAGCGTTGTCTTTGTCGTGCGTGTAGGTGAGAAGCTCGGTGAGGGTTTCGCGGAAATTGAAGCCGGGTCGTGTGAAGACGCCGGCCAGGAGGCTGAGCGAAGCTTGCCTCCCCTCGAGAGCCGCGGCATAGCACACATGCAGAATCATCCCCGCCGTGATCGACGCAGCAGCATCCTGCCAGTAGCGCTCCTGCGGACTGTCCTCCCCGGTGCGGACGAGCATGTTCGCGATGTTTTGCGCGTCGGAAACATCGCGGTCTGTGAAAAGGCGAACCTCGGCCAGTGGATTGAATCGAGAAGAGTGTTCGGGCTCTACGGGGGAGAACTTGAAACAAATTTGCCCCGACTGGCTTCGGAAACCTGCGGTCTTAGCCCAGTTCTCTCCCTTAATGTCGTAGACCACGGTGCTTTCCGCCCACGCCAGGAGGGTCGGTATGACGATGCCGACCCCCTTGCCGCTCCGCGTTGGAGCAAATGCGAGGATGTGTTCCGGGCCGTTGTGCCGCAAGTAATGGAGGTGTTTGATGGACTGTTCGTGCCAGCCTCCGACATACACGCCCTGTGGCGTTTGCATCAAGTTGGTTTCCAAGATATCGGCTTTCGTGGCCCACCGCGCCGAACCGTGAAGGTCCTCGGTGTTTTTCGAAAGGGCCTTGGTGCGAGCGAGATTCAGAAGAAAAAAGAGGGCCCCAGATGCAAAGGCTCCGCCAACAATAATGCCTGCGCCGATGAGCAAGGGAAGTTTTATTCGGACGTCACCGGTGTTTCCCTGCGTCCACACCCAGACAAGCCATTTATAAGGCGCGTAAAGGTAGAAAGAACCGATACGGACCAAGGCAGGGCCGAGCGCGGGTTGATATTCGAAGCGCCAGGCAACAAATTGCGTGGCAACAACATTCGTCAAGAAGAGTCCGATGAAACCAACGATTGTCGGCGTCCAGTAGAAGCCGCCGACGTAGCCGGGGTCTCTCGGCTTCCGGTAAGCAGGTGGCTGTCTCAACGTCCCAACTCCTTCGTTTTGCTCCTTTCCTTAATGGGGAGCACACGGGCATTGTCGTTGCTGTAAGCGATGCGCACGTTTTCGCCGACAGCCGGGATCATGTCGAGAAGGTCTTTCCGGTGCACAACCGCGGAATGCGAAGTAATTTGCTGAAAGAGATTCTTCTCGGTCTCGCCGACGATGCCGCCTCGGTAGGTGCCACTATCGGTCTGCGCGTTTTCAATGCGCGCATCGGGCGCCATCTGTCTCAGCGCGGACTGTAAACCGGCGGGGAGTTCGCCCCCGCCAAGCAGTTTGCGCACGTCGGTGCATGTGGTTTTGTCGTGAAGCTCGACGGCCCCGCTTCCGAGCTGATGCGTGGCTACAGAGGTAGTGGTTTCGCGTCGATCGGTCTCGGACTGTGTTTCGAGTGCGGGAGTGTTCTGCGCGTTATGTTTCTCCCAGGCGCGCATATCTAATTTGTCGATGAGGTATCTCAAGTCCGGGCTGTGCGCGGGATCGAAAAGTAGTTCATATTCAGCTTCTTTCCCCCCGTTGAGCATGGTTGCGATTTGCAGCGTAGAGTCTCCGAGGGTCTTTGGTCCTCGTTCTCCGTTCAATTCTTCGAGGTAATCGCGGGCGAGGGTTGTATCGCGATCAAACGCTGCTTCGAGGACATCCTGGAGTTGCTCGGCATTTAGCGGGACCCGGCCAGTCGCATCGGAATCGAGATACGTTTCTAGATATCGCCGCGGCCACGCGATAAGGTCGTGGTCGAGTTCGGAGGTGAGCAAGGTTTCTAACTGCCCGGTCGAAGCGGCGGAATTTGCGAGACTGGAAATTTGGTGGTCCACTGAATTTATGACTACATCCCGGCGAGTGGCTGCGTTGTTACTCTTCATTGACATTGAGGGAAACCTCCTAATCGGTCCAAGATCCGATTTCGGGAAACAGTGCGGCTAGGTAGTGATACATATAGCATACATATAGCACCATTGGAGTAGTGCATGTCAATATTTAACTTGGGAGGCTAGTTCCGTGTATGCGGTTTGCGTCTCACAGCTGGCAAGTCGGGGCCTTGGATAGCTGTCGCGGAAGGGACGACCATCGCTGATCGCCCCCCGCAGAGATCTGTACAAGCGCATTGACGCATACGGCTCTTATCCTTGATGGGTATAGAGATCATGCTCGGAAAGGTCAAAGAGATCGCCGAAGCGATGGAATCAAAGGAGGCATGAAATACCACGGCGTCCTGCTTTTTATTTTCGCGATAGCGCTCACCTTCCTCCTGCCACCCGTCGCGCAGGGGATAACCCTGAATGCCCTTTTCGTTGCAATCGTTATCCTTATGTTCAAACCCCGCAGGAATGAAAAAATCCCCCCGGATAAAACTCAAGGAGAGGAACACGCAATGGACGGTCTTGGATTGGCTCGCGTTGAACCGGATTTTCCATTACCAGAACAATTCAGGGGCGATGTCGGGCGTCAACAAGGGTAAGGCGCAAGCCACTTAGAGGAACAAATAGGCGGAGCCGATCGCGACGGCAATTTTATCCATACCTCCGCAACCGCCCCAACCGTCGGGCAAAGGGGCTTCCCGGCAATCTCTTTATTGTCGCTTTCCGCTGTTCCGCTTGCCGCGCCGTTTCTGACCTTGACGCAACACCTCTCCGGCCAAGCTCCGTTCCCTCTTGCTCTTGGAGTGCATCGCCTTTCCAGCTTCGGTTTTTACACGCTTAGATTCTTTCGCCATATTGTTTTTTTCCTTTCAATAGAAATTAATCACGATTTCTTGCACACTGTAACATCTGATTGATCGCTATACCGTCAAAATAAATCCAGCCGTAAGCCACGCCGACCTTGTGAAGAAGCTCGACGAGATGAAGGACTTCAACCCGGAGGAGATGAAAAATCTGCACTACCTCAAGGTGAAGATCAAGGCTGTGTGTGAAGCGGCCGATTTGAAAAAGATCACGGATTTATTGAAGGAATTGGCACGTAAAGCGCCGTAGGGTATCGAAAAGTATCACGCCGTAGACTAAGGTAGTAAAAAGTAGCCTACTGTGGTATTATTCCGTTGGCAGCTAAGCGTAAGTCCTGCGGGTACCGCGCGTAAGCGTAAGCCGGGTCTACCCCGGTCGGTCGCAGGTGCTAGCTGCCACTTTTAGGCACCGCTACGGGTTCCTCGAAATACAGGTGTTGCTTCCACTTCACCCTCTTTTCAATCAGTCCATACCAGTCGTTATTCTGATCTTCAAACTTTCGTTTTATCGCCCAGCAGACGAAATCAGCCGCTTCGAGCCCTCGAATACCGAATTCCACCTTCGCCCTTTGCTCGGCTTTGAACTCGCTCGCTGAACCCGAGTGATAATGGCAAATCGTCAAGTTGATTGGCTGCTTTCCCTTTTCGGCCCTCTCGATGCCGACCTTGCTTTCAATGTACCCGTCGAACTTCAGGTTGTTGTGATACTCCCGATTGCGGCGGTCCACATAAAGCTCCACCGTAGGGAAATAACATAATGGTCCCCTGAGGAGGAGCCATGCGAAATAGTTGTACAGAATGGCGTGCGGCGCCGTCTTGAGTCCGGCGCTGACCGTATCCAGCTTCACGACCGCGTATTCGATGTA
The DNA here is from genome assembly GCA_963803735.1 of uncultured Acidobacteriota bacterium. Lineage (GTDB taxonomy): Bacteria > Acidobacteriota > Terriglobia > Acidiferrales > UBA7541 > Palsa-189. The sequence continues at coordinate 57,978 of CAWDNV010000007.1, forward strand.
GCCGTCAATGGCCGCAATCTGCTTAAGGATGAATTCCATTGGCTCGGACGGATTGTTTTTGTACTTGAACGAGGCGGGAATGAGTGCGTTTTTCGGCGCATGCCACAAGTTCGTCGCCTTTATCTCAACATCCTTATTCCACCCGTTCCCGATGAGGTGTCCATTGAAGTTCTTCATGACCTTGTTGAGTTCCTTACCGCTCGCTGGCGCAACGAAGGCGAGGATCAAGCAATCGCTTCCGACACCGAAGCCAAGGTCGCCGCTTTCGTCCATGAACACGTGTTGCATACGGGGAACCGCATTAATATACGCCAACTAGTTTCCTATCCGTTCAGATTTTGAATAGATTACCGCCGAGGCGACTGACCCAAAGCTGAAGCGCCAAATCGCTCCAGGTCAGCCCCACCCGTTAGAGCTAGTTCCGATGAACAGCCGCAGCGACCAAACGCCACTTCACTACGCCGTGTCCGCATTTCCATAATGGACCGTGCAACGCGCAGCTAGACGCGGGAGGCAACGGTTTTCCTTGTGTCGAGTCTGCTTCAAATCCACACGATTCGCAGCGGTAAATCCCTGAATTCGGCGCTGGCGTGCACGGCGAATATACTTTGTCGAATTCACTTGAATCATTTCGGTTAAATGCTGTTGGGTACTTGTAATTCGGCATTGCCTGGACCCTCCTTGGGTCCGCTAAAACAGTTAGCGGCCAATCGGATCGGAACGTCCGGAATTCCGGCCGTTCCTCAATGAGTACTGAGAAAGACAAGGCTGTATTGACAATTGGGGGGAGAGCGACTAATTTGTAGGCCGTACAAGCCATTCCTCCTTGCCGCAAGCAAGGGGTTAAGTCAGCCCGTGGTCATCAGCCACGGGCTTTCCTATTTCAACCCGCTAGCTTGTAATTGATGCATTCTTTATCGCGCTAAATTCCGGCACGAGCGCGAAAGTGTTCGGCTTGACCCTGGTGAACTGGTCCGCTCTACGGCTCAGCGCGACCGCGATCGTCGCCTTCGGATTCTGCGCCATCACCGGGTGCCCCTTCGCCTTGAGAGCCTCGACAATATCGTCCACGTGCATTTCGGCTCCGGCCTCCAGGAGAACTTCACGCACCTGCTGGGCGAGCGCCGTAGTCCTAGTCCTTCTGGTTCGTGTCACGACCGCTTCGGTATCTGTTATCGCACCGGAAGCCGTTGAATTCTTGGCGCACAGTTTCTTCGTTACGGCTATCCACTCACGGAGTTGCTCAGCACGCTTATGCAACGCCGCCAATTCGGCCTCTGCGTTTGCCAGGGCATCCTTAAGGTCTATGTTTTTCAGCTTCGTCATAACGAACGCTAAGATACCACGAATAGCGTTACCGTGCTAATTAATTCTTGGGTCGAGCACGATCTCTCCCGTGCGCGCGAGTGAAGTTTAGAAACGCCACGCGTGCAATCAAATAAGAGCATTATATTCAATCGCTTAGCAATAAGATACAATTCGAATTGTCCACTTCGGACCTCAAATCAATGCGCTAGACTCCAGAGGCAGAGCGCCAATTAGAGCTTGCTATTCCGGATATCATCGTCCGCGATCTCTTGCTTTCGGCGAGGGGATTTCCCTCCACCGTTTTGAAACCCGGATTGAGGAGCGCCCGCTGTAAAGCAGATACCCGATCGCTATTACGTTGCGAAAGTGGCAGGCAAGCGGAACCGCGAGAAATCCCTCGTCGTGGACCAGCAGGAGATCAATCTGCGCCTCGGCATCATGAAAGTGAATTTCCGTGTCATCATCGAGCGGCTGTGGCGCATCATCGACTACAACTGGGAATTCATGCAGAAGTACGACGAGTAAGGCAGCCTGTTCGGGAAACTACAACCTCGCCTCGCGGACCTATAGTTCGGTTGGGTGACGTTAACTGGCACAGGGATTCGAGGCACCCGGCGGACTGTCAAATTCCGCAAGAATAATCGCTATTCACTCATCTGGCGGTTGCGCCCGGATCACTGCGTAATCGGAAGTAATTCAGATGCCTACTAAACGCTGGACGCGCACGAGTGGTTCTCCGGTTGCGCGAATTACGTCGAGCGTCCCCCGCGTCCGAAGTTCTGCCGTTTGTGTCGCTCGGGGTTTTGTAGTTCAGTTTGCAACTTCGTTTGGTATTGTCCAAGCCATCCGCCCCACACGGGCTGAATCTCATGAACGCCCCGACGAAGTAAAAGGTCCGCTTCTTTGCTGAAGTGTGAAGTGTTCTGGAGAAGTGTCTTCGCGTCCCCGAGATCATCCATGTGCAATGTGGGTTTCTTGTCCGTGAACTGTTTCTCGATGCGAATGAAACTACCCACCGCGAGCTTCCCCTCGCTGCGGGCTTGCTCGATCGCGCTCGTGTGGTAGATCAAATGCACCTTCGCGTCCGTGCCTTCGACCAGCATGTAACGTTTGCCCGTTTGTTCATCTTCGGTGTGGAGAAGGACGCGGCCTTCCACTCTTTTTAACTGGCGGATATTCGTGACCTGGAGCGGAAGGCGCTTGTCGGAGAGCAAGGCACCATGCGCCGCGAGCATCTTTTGCCGGTCGACACTCTGTTGCAGTGTTCTCAGTACCTTCTCAAAGTCCGCCTGTACGCTCCATTGGTGCGGCCCGACGAACTGCGCGAGTCCCATCTTTTGAAGGTGCATGAGCCGCGCGGCAAGGTGTTTTTGGAGTTCCCTGGCCGATTCGGACAGTGACCCGCCCTCGGGCTTGACGGTAACCACAAAATGGGAAGAGGAGCCGTCGTTGCTGAATTGAAGGATGCGGTCGAGCGGCGTGTAACGGGTCTGAATCACTTCGCGGACGTGCGCCTCGTGGGCGTCCGCCGCAGAACGATAGCCCAAAGCTTCAGTAGCGATCTCTTCTGCTCGTTCGCGTAGGCCCCCACGAATGTATTCCCTTGGCAAGCGAATCGGGATTCCCTTCTTGTCCACTCCCCGAAGAGCAATGTGAACGTGGGGATGCTCGGTGTTGTGATGGACGGCGGCGACCCATTCGAGTTGGGCGCCCAAGTCATGTTCCATCCGGTGCAGCAGCTCGCAAGCATACTGTTGGAGGTTCAAGCGCTCACCAAACTCGGGGGATACGATGATCTTGAAGAGTCGTTCGTCGCCGGCACTCTGCCATTTGTCGAGCTTTGCAGCGATATCTAAGTTTTGCTCGGTAGTATTGAATCCAGCCTCCGCAGACCTTCCTCCTTGCGTCGCGCTCTCGCGGGCCACGTATCTTCCGTGGGCCTTCCACTGCCCCGGATTCTTGTTCGCTGAGTAACTGACCCGGACAGCCACGCGCTGATTAAACGTTCGCTGCGACCGCCCACTCCCGCCTGCACCATGTGTACCGCGCGTCTTCTTTCCCCGCTTCGACATCTGGACAATGCGAAGCATGGATCGTAGAACTCCCGTGTACCTTGCGTGGATTTTCGTTTTGGTCGTGCTTTGATTTTCTCGGCCGTAACCGAATTATGGGTTCGTCATTCATCTGCCACCATCCCCTTGAGAGTGTCTCTGTTCTTGTTGGAGATCCCTTCCGCGGCAACACGCACCAGCCTTTCGTAGCGTAGCCTGGCTCGAACGCGGGCAGCAGGTAGCGCATCCTCCGGGGGTTCGACCACGCACGTAATGACGTATTTGAGGAACACATCGGTGAGAGCTACCTGCGCGTGCGCCAGCGTCTGAAGCCCCTGCACTTGCTTAGCTAAGTTCGTGAGCGTGGCGGCCACCCGCGCCTCAAACTGCTCGGTCGCTTCTGTGTTCGAGCCCTGCCGAATCTCGTGCTCGCAAGCGGCAATGAGGAATGCTTGCTCGGAACGGAAGCCACGCTCCTTGACTGCGGCGCGAACCTGATCCCGCAACTCAGCGGAGGGGTATCGAAAATTGCGCGAAAAACTCTTTTTATCCACGAAACACTCCTTCAAGTGCGGTACCACAGTGGCACCACTGTCTGTGCGAAGTGGTACCAACCAAAGCGCAAGAAATTGAAACGGTTACGCCAGAAAAACGCCACGAAGTGGCCCCAACCCTTTATGTTCCAATACCTGTGTCTTTCGCACACGATCCACATCCATTTCATGCACGCTGCTCCTATTCGCGTTGAAAACAGTGAAATCGCGAGAACACTTGTGAAACCACGTGAAAAGGCGTGATTTGTCGTAAGAATGAGCGAACTAACGCAGGCATTTGTGAATTCCTGTGAAACCTGGCACTTTTGGTCCTTTACATTCGTATTTCATGGTGCTATATGTACAGCACTATAGAGATTTATGTCAACACAAAAACACTACCGCCGCTGTCTAGAACGACTGGCAGCCGACCCTCCCAAGAGAAGAGCGGCGCTTATTCGCACTCTTCTTCCCGAAATAGAAGCGGCGGTGACCTCAGGGCAGAATCTCAAAGATATTTGGGAAGCACTCCAAAGCGAAGGTCTGGAGGTGTGCTACCACACGTTCTACTTGGTTGTATGGCGCGCAAGGAAAAAACCAACCGCGTCCCGCAGCCGGGGAAAGCAGGAAGAATCTCCTACTGCGGAAGGGTCGAAGGAAACAAAAGTGGGGGCGGTTGAAGACCGGGACCCATTTGCAAATCTAAAACGACTAGAAGAGAACAGGCCTGGTTTTCATTGGCGGGGTAAACGGAATTTGAAAACGTCGGTAAACGAAAGGGAGGACTTCAGTGACAAGCACAACCGGTAATGCAAGCAATAAAACGGCGATTCACATCTTGCTGCAAGGCAAGGGTGGGGTTGGAAAGAGTCTGATATCCGCAATCCTTTCCCAATACTTATTGTCGAAAGGGCAGGATGTGTGCTGCGTTGATGCGGACCCCGTGAATCACACACTCTCCGAATACCAGGGTTTGGCGGTGAGCTGCCTGAATCTGCTGAAAGAGGGAAGCGTTGATCAGCGTGAATTCGATCTGCTCATGGAACGGGTTCTGACAGAGAACGGAACCTTCGTTGTGGACACGGGTGCGTCCACCTTTATTCCTCTCTGGCATTACATCTTAGAAAACGACGCACTCGATTATTTGAGGGAGAAAGGAAAACGCGTGTTCGTCCATTCGGTGATTACCGGGGGCCAGTCGCTGAACGACACCCTCGATGGGTTCGAGCAACTCGCTGAAACTACGCGCGAGAAGAACATTGTGGTCTGGTTGAATGAGTATTTTGGCGCGGTGTTACCAGCCGGAAAACCATTCCACGAGATGACGGTTTGTAAGAAGCATGCGGATAAAGTCCATGGCTCAGTGGCGATCGTGCGGCGCACAGCGGACACATTTGGCCGGGATGTGGAAGAGATGATCCGCCAGAAGATGACCTTTGATGAAGCACTGAATGGAAGTGGTTTCACGATCATGGCGAAACAGCGATTGCGGGTGGTGCAGCGTGAACTTTTTGCGCAGTTGGATGCAATTCCGTTCGCGCAATGAAAGAATTCGTACGCGGTCGGAGAAATTCCTGAGGGAAAAATCCGATGAAGACTGAAGTTGTGCTGGACTTCAAGCGGATAACGGCGGAAGTTGCAGCGCGTCATGGAATGCTAGTCAGCCAGGATGATCCCGCGATGCTACTGGTCACGATGAATGAAGTCGTGTTGCAGCAGGTCTTCGGAAGCATAGAGGCACGTACGGGAGGAAATCGTCGCCAGCCTGGAGGCGGGTTTCCGTTCAGCCCAACGCGAAGCGTTGGGAAGCGTTGAGAGGGAGGCGCGGAAAGCAGGGATCGCCGTGCGTGAGGAGATTCAGAAGGATATTGACGCTGGGCGATTACACGCGAGAGAATTAATTGTAGAGTTGAACCAAGCTTACACGCGATCCGCGATCCGCCGTTGGGTCGCGATAGGCGTGGTTGCGGCGAGCGGGCTTCTGGTGCTGGGCGTTGGTTTAGGAGTGCTGCTCGCGAGGGTATTGAAATGAGATCTTGGCTCGCGATGTTGTTTTACATCGACCATAAATGCACCACGCAACCGGGTTTTCGAAAAACGTTCCTGGTGTTAATCCTGATTTTCGTGTTCCTTTTGTGGTCGCCGTGGCGCCCTTTGCTTTGCCCCGTTTTTGGAGTTTGCCCGGCACCTGTTGTCCGGGCTGATACTTCTGCCCAGCCTAAGCGTCAAGATCCTCGCGTAACCCACTCCAAACGCCTCGCGTCAACTCCTGCCCCGGTTCAAATTCCAGAGTAGCCTCCGGTTCAAGCTGCGCGCCGCCCGTAATCTCTCCGAAAAGACATTCCCACGGTCGCCGCCTGGAGATCGTGAGTGATTCGAGAGCGGGCTGGAAGCCGTTTAGCAATGGAGGCCCTCCAGAAGCTCACCTGAGGTATCAAGGGGCACGGTCAATCGCATGGGCTGTGGCGCATGTTGGAGCAAAACTTCTAGGGAAAAGGGGGATATGGTGCGCGGAGGTTGGGCCGAGTTGCCAGGCGGCTGCCAGTGAACCGTTCGGTTGGCCTAACCTTCCCAATTACTCCCGATTCGCTCCCGAGCCTTCTTAAACGTGCGATCGATATACTGCTGTTGCCGTTTCGCATCTCCTTTGTGCGTAAGATCACGCGATGCGACCGCGTTACGCGCCTCATTCTCCGGGACGCCGTGGGCCAAAGCGTAGACGGCATACGCGAGATCCACGCGTGTCTGGTCGCCCCCGTAGATTGCCTTTGCCCGGAAGTCTTCTATGCTCTTGAGATTCGAACACCTGATCCTGCGGCACTCCAAAGATGCAGGAGCCGCCACCTTCGTTCTCTCCGCTTCGTATATGCTCTTCACTTCCGCGAGAAATGCGACCGCTTTTGAATAGACAACACCTGTTGCCTCATGCAGCCGGACGTACGGAAAGGTCCCATCGGTTTTTCGGTATTTGTCTTTGCGATTCGTAAATCCCGCAAGTCTTCCATAATGCCGCCAATCCGCCGAGGCAAGGTCACCGCCATAGCGAGACGCTAGCAGTCGTGCTGCAACCGTAGAAAGATGCTTCGGCAGAATATGTCCGTGGCGCAGCCATGCTTGAAAGTTCCCCGGAGAAGTTTCAAGAACAACCGCTGGGGCAAAGCCTTCTGATTTCAAACGCTCGACGACCTGGAAACTGGCGTCGTCGATTAGCGAAAGACTATGCTCTCCGGCCGGGCGGATGTAGATGTGGCGACCTTCAGCGTTTTTTAAGCGTAGCCAAGAAACGGACCGAAGCAACGTATCGAGATTCCACTGACGCAGGAGCATCGCTGCCTCCGCGGCGTTCGGATCGAAGAGGCCGATGTCGAAACACTGTGCGCCCATAGCACAACTCTGCTTCTTCACTGCTTCGAGGGTGAGATTGGCAGCCATTTCTTTTGACTTGACAAGGGCATTCCACGAGGGTAATAACGTACCCTGGTCATAAACAGTCTGTATGTATAGTACCATTGCTTTGCATACAGCAGGATAAAATGTAGACCGAATGATTTCGCGCATTGGTAATAACGAATGCAAGAACTTCAGCAAGTGACCGAACGCCGCAATGAAAAACTGGTCCGGGAACTGGGGCCGCTGGTCGCTTCCTGCCTTGAAGATTGTTGCACCGAAGATATCTTACTGAACCCCGATGGGCGGGTATGGGTGAAGCGCACCCACCAAGATTTTGAAGTTGTGGGGTCGATGCTTCCCGCTCAAGCCTTGAGCGCGTTCGGCACGATCGCGGCGATTCGCGATACGGTCATCAATCACGACAATCCCATTCTGGAAACGGAGCTGCCCACGGATGGGAGTCGCTTCGAAGGATTGATCCCTCCTGTGGTGCGGCAACCGGTATTCGCTATCCGGCAACGCCCTCATCGCGTGTTCACTTTGAATGACTACGAAAGCGCGGGAATTCTAACGGACAAAAGTGATGAGCTGAACCGCCAACGGCACCGAGACTATTTTGTGGAGCTAGTACGTGGCAAACGTCACTTGGAAGTGATTCGCGCCGCGATTAGGCAGCGGAAAAATATTCTGGTTGCCGGGTCAACGGGTTCTGGCAAAACAACCTTCATCAATGCGGTCCTGGACGAGTTGGCGGATATTTCACCCGACGACCGTGTGCTCATCATCGAGGACACGCCGGAATTGCAATGCAACGTAAAGAACTCCGTGGCGCTCCTCGCGGTTGGGCGTGTGTCTATGCTCGATTGCCTGCGCGCCTCTATGCGGCTGAAGCCGACAAGGATTGTCGTAGGCGAGGTCCGCGGCGCGGAAGCACTGAGCATGCTGAAAGCTTGGAACACCGGCCACCCAGGAGGCGCGGCAAGCGTACACGCAAACGACGCGCACGGGGCTCTGATTCGGCTCGAAAGTCTAGTGGCGGAAGCTACCGCCGCACCGCAGCAACAACTGATCGCCGAAGCGGTGAATGTGGTTGTCTTCGTGGACGGCGAGCCAAGTATCCGCGCGGGCCGCAAGGTCCGCGAGGTGGCCGTTGTGATGGGGCATCGCGACGGGAATTACGAGTTGGAGTACGTATAGGGAGGCTGCATGGAAAACGCTAGAAAACGGAACTCAATAAAATCCCTCCACGGCGCGAGCCTTCTTTCGAGCGTCCTGTCTGTCATGGCTGCTGCGATGATTGTTGCGGCGGCGCTCTGTCTCGTTCCTGGAGTGGGAATATCGCAGACGAGCTTGCCTGGTGCGTGCCGCGTGGCGCTGGTGGTCCTCGTCATGACGGTGGGTTTTTCGGGTGTGCTCGTGAGCATACTGTTGAATCTGCCAGAGACATTGCGGCGGACGTTGATGGTGTTGTTTGCGACGGCACTTTTATGTTCAGGTTTCGTTGCACTGGTGGGGTGGTTTGCCGTCAGTGGAGCGAGTAGTTGCTGATTGTGAATCTCAACTTGAAAGGAAAAAAACGAAATGAAAGTATTTACGAGAAGAGTGGAATGGCGTCGCCTCGCGGCGCAGACAGGTTTGCTAACGCTAGCGTTGTTTCTCCTCAGTCTGCCTGCGTCCGCGGCGGGCGGCGGACAAGCATTGCCGTGGGAAGCTCCGCTGACTCGTCTACAACAGTCGTTGAGCGGTCCCGTAGCGGGCGCGATTGCGGTTATCGCATTGGTAGCGATCGGGGTAACGCTTGTCTTCGGGGGTGAGTGGAACGAATTTGCTCGCAGGTCGGTGTACGCCGTCTGCGCAATTGCTTTCATCATCTCCGCGTCCGCCTTGCTAGGCGGGTTGTTCGCTGTAGGCGCTGCGGTCGTGTAGCGATGGACGGACCACGGGAAGTACCCTTCCACGAGTCGGCGAACCGGCCCCAATTGTTGATGGGCGGGGACCGAGAATTGATTTTAGCTTCCGCCATTTTGGCGGCGATGTTGGTTTTTGCGGTGATGAAGTGGTGGAGCATTTTTGCCGGGCTTGTTCTATGGCTGATCGCGGTGGGGGTTCTCGCGCGCATGGCCAAGGTGGACCCCCTCTTGCGTCACGTCTATATCCGACACATTCGTTATCGGGATTTTTATCCCGCGAAGAGCCGGATGTCCGCTCCTCCCACTACAACACCCGCGAATTGGAGATGAATCATGCCCTTTATCGAACAGCGCCGTCACGCGATTGGATTAGCCGACCTGCTCCTCTACGACTCCTTGATTGAGGACGGGATTCTAATGCTGCAAGACGGCGGGCTGCTTGCGGCTTGGAAGTTTCAAGGACCCGATCTCGGTTCGGCGACGAACGGAGAGATGGCGGCGCTCAGCGGGCGCTTGGGAGCACTGCTTCGACTTGGCGGTGGCTGGATGGTGCAGTGTGACAGCGTTCGCGCCCCAGCTCCCGGCTATCCCGAACATCAAGAGTTCCCGGATTCGGTTACAAAGATCATCGACGATGAGCGTCGCGAGCAGTTCATGTCGGAAGGCGTGCATTTCGATAGCGATTACTACCTTTCCCTGACCTACCTTCCACCCGTTGCGCGAGAAGAAAAGATCAAAGGATGGATGTTTGAGGGCATGAAGAACCAGCGTGGGAATGCCGCGCGTATCGTAGATTATTTCAAGAGCCGCATTGCGAGTTTCGAGGATGTTTTCAAGTCGCTGTTCGCTGTAACGCGCTTGAAAGCGGTACGCACGAACGACGCTGCCGGCAATCTTTTGGTCCATGACGAATTGTTGCGCTACGTACATCGCTGTGTGTCATGACCGCGTGAGTGCGATCATTGGCGCCAGGCTTTGCGAGGATGCGTTTGACGTGGCCTTTGACCGTCTCCTCGGACATTGACGCCGCCGCCGCCACGGGCCTTGTTTGCATTGCGGCCGCGACAAGCATGAGCGCCTCGAGCTCGCGCGCGGTGAGCTGGTCCGCCCCGAGGTGCTCGGCGACAGCGACCGCAATGTCCGCGGGAACGCGGAGGCCGGCGTGCACAATTCGGATCGTGTCGAGGAGTTCCTTCCGTGGGGCGTCTTCAGGAGAAAGCCATACGCACCGGCGTCAAGCGCTGGCAGCTATTTCCCGTCTTTGTGGGACACACAGGACGGCAACTGATCTCAGCTTGCCGCAAGACGTATCCGGCCGCTCAAGGAGATCTGAGAAGCCGTCTTTCCCTGTCTGCGTAAACGCAAACTCCTTCGAGTCAGCCTGGGCGGGCCTTCGGTTAGGACAAATGGGTCCGGCGCTCCGAATATCAGGCACAAAACTGTCGGGAATGCGAGGCGCGCGGGTCAGACCGACTATCGGGTCAGTCACGCAACCGCGGAGGTGTAAACTCGATCCTTCCCCGTTGCTTTCGTGAGGCTGTCGCGACCGCTGATGCCGGATCGTTCAAAAGCTCAGCTTCGGGCCGGGACAACGCGATTTGAACGGAGTTCTCGTTGTCGAACGGGCGAAGGGTGCGGATGCGAGGGTGCTCGCGACCGACGGCTAGTGCGCCACGCGCCATTCGATTGATGAGGCCGCGGTGAATTTAGACGCGCTACAGGAAGTCGCGCTTCGCATCTCTGGAGAGCACTCCGTCGACCAGGTGCTGAGACATATCGTCGACGGATTGAGCCAACAGCCCGGCGTGGCGCTCGCGCGGGTCTGGGTCGCACGTCCCGGAGACCTGTGCACCTCCTGCCGGATGCGGACCCAGTGCCCGAGCCAAACCCTCTGCTTGCATCTCGGAGCCAGTGCCGGGTCGTCGCTGGCCGGCGAGCCTTGGTTGCGAACGGACGGCAGCTTCTGCCGGATCCCGATCGGCGCGGCAAAGGTTGGCTCGGTTGCAGCCGATCGCACGGGACTCCTGCTCGGTCATCCACTGGCGGACGTCTTGGAGCGCCCGTCCTGGGTCCAGAGTGAGGGCATCAAGAGTTTCGCCGGCCAGCCGCTGATCTTTCGGGATGAAATGCTCGGTGTGCTCGCCATTTTCCGCCGTCAGCCGATCGAGGACCAGGAGTTTCGCTGGCTTCGCATGTTTGCGGATCAAGCGGCCGCCGCCATGGCCAATGCCCAGGCGTTCTCCGAGCTGGTTCAAGCCGACGCGAGGATCCGACAGGACGAACGAGAGCTCAGGCTACTGATCGACACGCTTCCACTTTCCGTCGGCGCGATCCACGCAGACGGTCGCGTTTTCTACATCAACAAGGCAGGGCAGCAATACCTTGGTCGGAGCCTCGCCGAACTCACAGTCACCACCGCGGATGATCAGCTCGCTCTCGTGTACGCGCCGGACGACCTTGACTCGGTGCGTTCGATCGTCAGGGACGCTCTCAGCTGCGGTACCGCCTGCGAACTTGAAGCGCGACTGCGGCGGCATGACGGCGAATATCGATGGCACCTGATCCGGTATGAGCCCCTTCGAGACCAAGAGGGATGCGTTATTCGCTGGTACGCCACCGGCGTTGACATTGACGAGCGCAAGCGCGCCGAAGAACGCGTGCGCACGGAAAATGTCGCCTTGCGGGAGGCGGCTGACCAGATCTCGATGTTCGAGGAGATCGTCGGTACATCGCCGCGTCTACGGGCCGTTATCGGGCACGTGTCCAAGGTCGCTCCCACGGATTCGACGGTTCTGATTCTGGGCGAAACCGGAACGGGTAAGGAGCTCGTCGCCCGCGCCATTCACAAACGCTCCCGACGGTCATCACACCCATTCGTGAGCGTGAACTGCGCCGCCATTCCCTCGGCGCTCATCGCGTCAGAACTGTTCGGCCACGAAAAGGGCGCCTTCACGGGCGCGGTGCAGCGGCGGGTTGGCCGATTTGAACTTGCGGAGGGGGGCACGATCTTTCTCGATGAGATCGGCGAACTTCCGCTCGAGACGCAGGTGGCTCTCCTCCACGTGATCCAGGAACGGGAGTTCGAGCGGTTGGGCGGCAGCCGCCGAATTCACGCCAACGTGCGGATCATCGCCGCGACGAACCGTGACCTGACCCGCGCCGTCGCGTCCGGTGTGTTCCGGTCGGATCTCTTTTATCGCTTGAACGTTTTCCCCATCCCGATGCCTCCGTTACGTGAGCGTCCGGAAGACATTCCGATGCTCGTCCAGGTACTTCGTGAGCCGCTTTGCGCGAAACGCGGGTAAGCGCTTCGCGACCATTAGCACGAACAGCCTCGAGCTGCTGCAAGCCTACACGTGGCCGGGCAACATCCGCGAATTGCAAAACGTGCTCGAGCGGGCGGTGATCATCGCAGAAACGGATACCCTGTCGATCGACGCCACGTGGCTCCGTCGAGCGCCGGCCTTGGAGGAATCGCACCTGCTGGCTCTGCCTGACCAGCTCACGCTTCAAGAGCGAGGCCTCATCGAGGCGGCGCTTACGGAAACCAAGGGCCGAGTGTCCGGGCCCTCTGGTGCTGCGGCCAAACTCAAGATGGCGTCGACGACACTCGACTCACGGATCAAGGCACTCGGCATCGACAAGAACGCCTTCAAGACCGTCTACTAGCCCCACCTCACGAGATCTCGTAATTACCTCCGAAGAACCGGACCGCGCGCCGCGGCGATTTGTGTGTTCTCACGTACTTAGCGGCGGCGCTCGCCTTGCACCGAGTGGGTCGCATGGTGCTCAGAATCGACCGCATCACGGAAAGCGAGTTCGTGGTCATGACGCTCAGCGGACACCTTGCACTCGAAGAGCTCGCTGACTTGCGCCGGCTTCTGGAGGCCGAGTGCGCCCAGACGTTGATTGTCGATCTCGCTGACGTCATTCAGGTCGATCGCGACGCAGCCTCGTTTCTGGCCTCCGTCGAGGCCGAGGGCGTTCAGCTACGACACTGCCCCGCGTACGTACGGGGGTGGATCACCACCGAACAAGACCTGTGAGCGTTGCGCGCGGCTCGACGCAGAGAACGCGCCCCATGGTCGCGCCAACATGGCAAGACCGACGACGCCCTACAAGGGAGGACGCGTCAAGTCATGATATCTGGTAGCTCCACGCCTTCGCGGCGCCAGTTCATGGAGGGTTGTACCCGTTCATCGACTATTCAACCGGCGTAGTATCACCGACACGATTCGAGCCGCAGAAGCGAACGTCGCCGCAGTGGGGTCAGAAACAGTCGTCAAACGCGTCACGCAAGCCAGTCCGTTCTGCCCCAACATCGCCATGACGCCAGAGAACGACGAGGTCTGGATCACTCTGAAAGACGTCGGCAAGGTGCAAGTGTTCAGCGCGAAACGGCCTTCGAACACAAGACGCTCTTCGACGTCACGTTCGTGGCAAAGGGGGGCATGTGGTCAATCAGTCGCCGCCTGACGAGCAATCGAGAGTGGCCCCGCCGATTCGCATCCTGAACATCGAATGCCATCCCGTGTTCAGCGAAGGGCTCCGCACGATCCTCGCCTCACAACGGGAGATGGCGCTCGTCGCGACGGCAACCAGTGTCGATGAGGCGCTCGTGGGCCTTCAGGTTCACCGTCCTGACGTCATCGTGATGGAGACTTGCGTGCCTGGCGGCGATCCCGTTCGTGGCCTGACCGCGATCCGCCGAGAATCACCACGGGCGCGCGTGCTCGTCCTAACGGGATCAGAGAGTCATGGTCAGGCGCGCCGCGCCATGCAGGCAGGGGCGTGGGCCTATCTGCTGAAGAGCGCCCAGCCGTGCGAGCTGCTACGGATCATTCGAGAGGTCCATGCCGGCCACCGACACGTTCCGGCGGAGGTCGCCGCCCAGATGGCGGAGCACTGGGGCGACGAAGAGCTCACGAAGCGGGAACTCGATGTGCTGGGGCTCATTCGCGACGGCAACCGCAACAAGCAGATTGCGGGTCGTCTGCTCATTGCGGAAACGACGGTGAACTTTCACATCAAGAACATTGTCTCGAAGCTGGACGCCAACGATCGAACCCACGCCGTCATGGTGGCCCTCCGGAGGGGCATGCTTGAGATCTGAACGGCCTTCAACGGGCGCCACTTGGACCGATGAAGGTCGGCAAACATGAAACGCAAGCAAGGGCGAACCTGGCGATTAACGGCCGGCGAACGAACGGCAGTCGGCCATAGCCTGACGTAGCGGCGTCGGCGGACACGTATGCGTCCCATTCAATCGAAATGCGGCGAATCGACGCGGAGATTGAGCTCGATGTCATCAGTCAGCAACGTTCAGACGTCAGGCTTTCTCAGAAGGCGCTCCGCAGCGATGATCGCGACCGCGATCGGGTTGACCGCTCTGGGCGCAGTGGCAATTGGCGCGCTTGCCATTCGAAGGCTGGCGGTCAGGCCCGTTGTGATCGGCCGCGCACAGATCAAGTCGCTTGACATCGAGGACCTCACGGTGGCGCGGGTTCGGTCAGCGTCAGATTCAAGAGGATGAGATGACACGAGAGTCACGAATGTCCGCCGGTATTCTGCTCGTCGTTCTCCCGACCGTCATGTACGGAGGCCTGGCTCTTCTAAGTGCGCTGACAAGCGGAGTCCCCGGATACGGGGATAATCCGCTGCGACATGATCTCTGGCGTGCCGGTCACGCGCACGCGGGCGTCTATCTCATGCTATCGCTGGTCATGCTCCTGTACGTGGACCAGGCTGTGTTGTCACCATTCTGGAAGTGGCTCGCCCGCACGGGGGCGCCCATCGCCGCCATCCTCATTCCCGCGGCCTTCTTTCTGTCTGTCGCCTCACCGACAGCGACGCAACCGAACCGTCTGATGAATCTTGCGTACGTTGGCGCAGTCTTTCTGGCGGCAGCGGTGATCAGCCTTGGCGTAGGGCTGATTCGTTCAGCCCGCCAGGACAAATGAAGGTCGGCACGTGGACACGCAACAAGGGTCAGACGTCCGCGACTACCTGGCCGCGGAGCGAACACTGCTGGCGTGGATTCGCACCGGCCTGGCGCTCATCGGCCTTGGCTTCGTGGTTGCGCGCTTCGGCTCCTTCCTGGGACTTGGAACAGCGCTCGTCGGGGCCGGGGCCTTGTTGAATCTGCTGTCAGGGTGGCATCACATCAAAACTGTCGGGAGCATCAACCCGGAACAATGGAGCCGGCGGCATTCGACAACTCTCGCCGTCGCGACGTCTGTGTTCCTGGCACTCGTGGGACTCGCCATGGCGACCTCGATGGTGTCTTCACGTGCCTCAACAGAGCCTCAAGCCACAATCAGTCAGGAGCACACCATGACACTCGGCACAGACCAGGGAATCATCGACACGATGAGCCATCATTCAGTCGATCAGACCGTGGAAGCACTCCAGACGATGCTGCAGTCCAAGGGTGTCACGCTGTTTGCCACGATCGACCACAGTGGAGAGGCAGCGAAAGTGGGACTCGCCATGCCTCCCACGAAGTTGCTGATTTTCGGCAGCCCGAAGGCCGGAACGCCTCTCATGCTCGCCGCTCCCAGCGTGGCCATAGATCTGCCTCTGAAGATGTTGGTGTGGCAAGACGCCGGCGGCACAGTGTGGATCTCGTACCAACAGTCCCCAGTACCTGCAGCAGAGACATCGTCTTCCGGCTGAACTGTTGTCGAGTATCGCAGTCGTCGCAACCTTAGCAGCCAAGGCTGCGGAGTAAGGGCACGAAGGCATGCACGCACACATGCTCGAGGCGGTCTCGATATGGTACCTACGCGCGGGAATCGACAAGGACAGCACACGAGTGAACAACCTCCAGGTGGCACACCCATCGATCTGTGCTCGTAGCGGATTCTGGTCGGCCTCGAGTCCTCAAGCATCAGAGCCCAGTGAGATTGCGATAAACATCAGACCGATCGATCCGCGCAGCAGTCGCCGAAGATGCGTTCTCACACGTGGCTGCGGTGCTCGACACGGCCGGCTTTACGCCCCTTAGAGATGGCGCCGGAATCGTTCAAGCGGTCGGCCCGCTGAAGAGCCTGCTGGCCAGTGCCGGATCTGCACCGACCACCCCGCGACAAAGATTTCTGATCGTCAGCGAAGCGGCCAACGCAATGCACGTCGTGCTCCGTCAAACTGACTCCCGCTGATCGACAGGGCGCAGCGCTGCTTTCCTCGAACTCCTTGAGCGGACCCATTTTCTGGGAGGGCCTGGTACGGCCGTTCGCTTTTATGAGCTCGCACTGGCTCGTGTCCCGTCATCTGCATCGCAACGCGGCCATTCGGAACAGTTCCCGGGGGGGGCGGGGGGGGCATTCACGAACCACATTCTCGGCAGCGAGCACGCCGAATCTGATCGTCGCGGGCGTGTTTGCGCGCTGAACGTCCTCGCAGCCGGCCGGGAGACACAGTCGGCCAACGTAGCCTGCAGCCGCCGCGCCGACAACGTTGGACCACGCCATCGCCACGGCGGCCATCAGAACTGTCAGCGACGCTGACCCAATAGTGCCGCCACAAGTGTTCGCAACGCAGGGTTGCCTATTTCTTGCCGATTGGCACCGCCGCCGCGAATTCCTGACGCGTCGTCGGATTGCCGCTGATCAGTTTGTACGCGTCCTTCGAACGGCCGAGCGCGGCCTTCAGCGATCGTGGCCCGGCGAACGGCTCGCCGCCGATGTGCCAGCCGTCCGTGTGCAACTCTTCGATCAACACCCACACGACTTCGCGGAACGCTTCCGACCCCTCGAATTCCACCATGACATCCGTGAGCTTCGCGGCCAGCGCGTGTTTCTGTTCAGTCGAAAACACGCCATCAACAAGAGTGACTCTGACGTACGGCATGACGGGCTCCTTTGCTTGTGGTTGAAATACGGGAGGACGGCTTGTGACCTGCCGGCGTTAGATCGCTCCATGTCCCCTCGGCGCTTATGCCTGAGCGGCGAGGTGACCGCGAGCCCGCTCGTGTGCCAACACCGTGACGCAAACGCGTTGTCAATCAGTCCAGCAGCGGTCAACGCGGACACGTGGGATAGACACCTCCGCCGCCCGAGACCGAGATGCCTCATGGTTGTTCTCTCCCCGCCGATCGGGGGAGCGTCGATTCGAGGAAGGCATGCATCGCGTCAGCGATGGCGTCAACGTGCGTTTCGGTCGCGAAGTGACCCGTGTCGAGAAACTGCACGATCGCATTCGGGTTGTCGCGCCTGAACGCCTTCGCGCCCGGCGGAACAAAAAACGGATCGTGACTTCCCCAAATCGCCAGCAGCGGTGGCGTGGCGCGACGGAAGTAGTCTTGAAAGGCCGGATAGCGTTTCACGTTGTTGGCGTAGTCGAGGAACAGATCGAGCTGGATGTCCATGTTGCCGGGCCGCGCCATCAGGGCTGCGTCGAGCGTGTATCCCTCCGGCGCGATCGTCCTCGGGATGTCGCAACGCCGAAGCGTATACTGCGAGCGCAATCCGTCCGGCGACAGCTCCCGCCGTACTGCTTCGCTGATTTTCTCCGCTCGGGATCGCGCCAGTACCGCTGAACCGGCGCCCACGCGTCGCCGAGCCCTTCTTCGTACGCGTTGCCATTCTGCGACACGATGGCGGCGACGCATCGGGCCGCGCCATCGCCAGGCGAAAACCCGTCGGCGCGCCGTAGTCGAACACGTACAGTGCATACTGGTGAGTTTCAACGCATCCGTGAAAGCCGAGCGTGCGCGCCAGGCGTCGAACGAGTACGCGTAGCCGCGGTCAGCAGGTACGTCCGTGAAACCGAAACCCGGCAGGTCTGGCGCAATTACGCGGTAGCGATCGGCCAGCCGCGGCATGAGTTCGCGATACATGAACGAGGATGCCGGGAATCCGTGCAGGAGCAACACGACGGGCAGATCTGGCGCGCCCGCTTCTCGATAAAAGACGGAGACGCCGTCGGCGGCGACGCGGTGGACAAAGGTTCGGGGAATCGCGGAACGCATGCCGGCCTCTCCTCCATGAGAGGATAGGCTCGGCGTCTCTTCGGCACTACCTCAGGATCTGCGGGATCGATCCTGCATTCTTCTACAGGTGCCGGGTTGCCTAGTCATTTCACGTCGTCGACCGCGACGATGCAGTTCGTAGTGCCGCGCGCGCAGGACGATTCAAAACCAGTGACACCCTCTTATGCTTGGTCGAAGGCTGACGTCTTCGAAATTGTCGAATCGGACTAACGTCCGCGAGAGCGCGAATCCGCCTGAATCCGCCCCGAAAGGGTAGCGCTGTTTCTTGAGGCGTCGTCGATGCGCTCGGCGGCCGTCCCGAGATCACCGTCGCTCACGATGTTGTAGCGCTCAAACACCGAGCGCGTCTTGTGACCCGTGAGCCGCATCGCGACGCGTTCCGGAATCCCCGCGCGCACCAGGTTCCTCACGGCCGTGCGTCGCAGGTCGTGCGGAATCCGGCCGGGCGCGCCAGCCGCGAGGCACGCGTTCTTCCATGCCTTGTTGAAGCGGGTAATTCGTTTCGGGTGCGTCGCTCCGCCACGACCCTTCGCCACCAACCTGAAGAACACCCACGGCGCGATCTTCCCGGCCCGCTTGAGCCGCAAATGTTCGGCGTGCTGGGCCTCGAGTACGGCCTGTAGTTCCTCGGTGAAGGGGAACACTCGGCCCTCATCGTTCTTTGTCGTGCCGGCGTCAAGTCTCACGGTTCCAGGAAGCTTCTGGCTCGGCGTCAGCCGCTCGTCGAAGTCGACCTGTCGCCACTCGAGCGGTAGGATCTCGCTGTCGATGCGCCAACCAGTCACGTAGGCGAATCGCATGACGGCCCGCAGCGGCGCCGGCAGGTTGCGACAGACCGCCTGGAACTGATCCCACTCAAAGAAACCGGTCCGGACGTTGTTCTCTTTCAGCATCGCAATGTGCGGCTGATGCAGCAACTTCCCGCCCTGTACGGCGAGCGTGAAGGCGCGTTTCAGCACCGTGAGTTCACGGTTGATCTCGGCATTCGAAACCGGTCGGGATGTTTCCGCATCGCCCTTCCCTGTCACGATCGGCGTCGCCAGGCGATGCGTCACGTACGCGCGCACGTCGGCGGAAGTGATTGTCGACATGCGCCGGCCAGCAAAGAACGGCTGCAAGTGTTTGGTGAGACGCGTCTCGAGCACATCGAGCGAACGGCGGCCGTTGACCTTATATTCATTCACCAGGTCTGCGGTCCCCTCCTCGAACCGCATGCGTCCTACCTTCGCCGTGACCGGCAGGCCTCGGTCGATGTCCGTCTCGCGATTGCGCAGCAGCTTTTTCGCTGCCGTCTTGTCGTCGGTACCGCTGCTCTCCACGATGGGATGACCATTGCGGTAGGACTCTCAGCATCCACTTGTGGCGACCTTTCTGTCGGAAGATCCTACCCATCGTCGTCACCCTTTCGATCGCTACATCTGGTCGGCCGGCTGGGCACCGGTCAACGGGGCGCTGGGGAAGTCTGGAGCCACGATCGGGTCCTGCAGCTCGGTATGATCGCTCACGCCTCTGAGCGTGGACTCGACTTCCAAAGCCAATTCGAACTGATTGAAACCCGCAATCACGCCTTGGGGCGGCGCGTGCGCTCCTCGCGTCTGGCGACGCGGGACTTGCGATTAAGGAGAATGCAAACCCATTTTACAACAGGACCTCTCGACATCGATCGACGAGGGAATCAAGCTCGTGACGGTCGAGCAGGATCCGGCGCGTTGTGCCGCTAACGCCGAGGCCGGTCTTCCGATCGCGCTGCACCGGCAGACGCACGACGTGCAAGGCGCCGCTCTGCAGAAGGCGGTCCAGGGTGTCGACGCTGATGCTCAAATACGCGGCTGCCGCATCTCGATCGAGCAATCGCGGTCCGGGGCCGACGAAAGCTGATGATACAGACCGGCGGCGCGACGCCGCCGACAAGGCTCGCGGGGCTGGCGACGCCGTGACCGGCTCACTCCTGCGCTCACGTGCCCTGTCCGGACGGGCATAGCCCGCAGCCTCCGGTCCGCCGACTGTGCCGACGTCGAGCTTCATAGGATCCACCCGAATGAGCTCATCCCGCAGACACTCTCGGTCCCTGGCGTTTCGCGTCTGCGGGTCAGTTATTTCTCAACTGATCTCTGCTGAACCGGATCTGATTCCGCTGCCCGGTCCCCCGGACACCGCCACGTTGGCGGTATCCGGGGAGATTCCGTTCTGTTGCTACTGCGGAGCGGTCTCCGGCATCTCCTGCTCGTACTCGGCGAAGGCATCTAACACGAGCTCGCGCACGCGATTCTGTGCGCCCGTGTCAGCGATGGGTCGCAGCAGCGCGAAGCTGCGGCGTTCACCGTTGACGGCGTACTGCCGCGCCGGGAACGTAACGTTGCGCCCGTTGCCACCCCGCCGTTCCCAGATGGCGAAACCGATCAGCTTCAAGCCGTCGAGTTCGCCGTCGATGAAATGCAGCTCGGCATCCGCGAGTTTGCCGGGCGGGTTGCCGCGATCGTTCGGCGTGATTTTGACGACGATGTTCATAACGTGACCTCCTGAAAAGCTCGCCGGAATGGCGAGCGGTGAACGCCCGTGAATCGTTCCAATCAGTCATGCATTGACCTCGCTGGCGCTGGGCGCCTGCAGGCGGAGCCACAGCCAGTGCTGAAGGGTGTTGAGACTGACGAGCACTGGATCTGCCGGTGCGAAGAGGCAGTGCTCCCCCCGATATCTGGCTCGGTGCCAGGCGAGTTCCCGCAGGTCGATCAGTACGAGCCGCGCGCGCGCTTTGCCGCCGACGCGCTCGTGCACGATCGGGTCGGCCGCGAAACCGGACAGGTCCGTGAGCGTGGACGCATAGAGCGTCATCGTTGACGGGCCGTCGAGTTCCGGACCAGCGGTGGTGACGTAGGCGTAATAGATGCGGAGTTGTCCGCCGATCGTCACCGTGATGTTGGGTGTGGGTGAGATGTCGCGCATCGTTCTCTCCTTTCTCGAACGTCCTTCGTGCCTGCCGGCCATCACGTAAGTGCCCTCCCTCGGCTCGACCGAGAGCCTGTCAAGGCCGTGAGCCCCGCATGGGGTTGGAGCGAAGCGGAAAGCCTTGACAGGGTCGAGGCGAGCCGAAGAATCGCCGTCGTGATGGCCGGGGCGGCGTCGCGTGCGGTCGGTTCGTTCAGCGCGTGCGTCGTCAGCGACACGCCGAGACGCTTGGCAATCCTGGCGAGACCGTCCCGTCGCCAGCTATGGCGAAGCGCAATCGCGATCGCGACGACTTGTGGCCAGCGTCGCCGCGGTACGCGATCGAGATTGCCCACCAGCTCCGTGAAGAGGTCGTCGGGGTACAGTTCCTCGACGAGCAACTTCAGGAGCGCCCGAGAGCCGTGGAGCTTCGCCGTGCGTGCGGCAAACAGCCGCATGGCACGGGGGCGCACCTGCTCCCGCCATCGCTCCGCATCGAGTTGCTGTTTCGCCCGTGCGGCGTCTTCGAGTTGACGGTCGATGTCCGTGACTGAGTGACAGAGCTCGCGCATGGATACACCTCCAGGAGCCGGACACGCACCGTGGTGCGTGCCGGCTGTTGGCGGAGGGCCCTGGCCGCCCGCGTTTTTAGATGGGTGAGTGAAAGGCCGTGCGGGGACGTACCCGCACGGCAACCTGGGTCAGCAGACCGAGGTGAGGAGGCGGCTCGCGGCGCGATCGACGGCGAATCGTCCGTCTTGCCAGGGCGTGTGCTGACTCAATCGCGTGAGCCCTTGCACGTAGCCCCACACCGAACGGGGATTCGTCTCGAACTGCTCCGCCAACGTGTACGCCTCAGCGGCATGCTTCTGCGACAGATCCAGTCGCTGCACAGCCGCCTCGAGAACCGCCTCGCGCGTGGGACCGAGCTCCTGGGTGACAGCCCGCAGGATGACGGTGCGGTCGAGAGCGGGATCGGCATCGAGACCGGCGCGGATGTGATCGAGCGAAGTCGTCCACGCCTCTTGAATCGATGCCCCCACGTGCCGGCGCCGGAAGCCAGCCACGTGTTGAAATCCCCAGATGATGTGATTGCCGCACACGGCGCGGAACAAAAACACATCCAGGGTCAGGGCGGCGGCACCGACGTCGCTGTTCCGGAGAATGAACCCGCGGAACAGGCCGGCGTTGCTGCGGTCCGTGGGGTCGTCGAGATCGCGGTTGCCGTCCACGAGGAACAGGAACATATCTCGGTCTCCCAGGTAGGCGCCGGACGGAACCCGTTCAGCACCAAACGCGCCGTCCTTATAGCCGAGCGGCAAGTGCCAGGCCGGGTGCTGGACCATCAGGTCGAGCACGCGGGTGGCCAGCTCGTCGTGGTGAACGCGTGCATACCGCGATGACGTGATCGCGTGCACGGTCCACGGTGCGGTACGGTCGACGAACAGCTGCTGCTGGTCTCGCCGTTGCCGCCGCAGCCCGTGGTTGATCGCCGACGAGGCGATCGCCGCGGGCAGCGTCCGGAGATACTTCGGGGGCGCGCCGGCAATCGTGGCGAGCTGCTCGAAGCTCCAGTGGGTCATGGCTGCGGAGCGACCCGACGCCTCGTGTAGCGCGAGGGCGTCGGTCGCCACCGCTTCTGTCCTGAGATCGACGGTGGCGATGTCGCGCTCTTCGGTACGGGTGCGGCGTGCGCGAGCCGTGTCCCAGAGCGCTTCAACGCTGGCGAATCGCTCATCCGGTGGGCGCCTGGCCCATTCACGATGAGCGGTGTACGCGGTGACGGCGGACACACCAATGTCGGTCATAGCGATGCTCCTGTTCTGCGTGCCCCGGGGCAACGAGTTGAGCGATTCCACGCCGGCCCGAGTCGGCGTGGAGGCGTAGCCAGGACGGCTACTGACGGAAGGTCACAGGCACGATCGGAGCATCACTTCATCCGGTTCTCCTCTTCGTCTGCCAGTCTCCTCGTGCCCGCATCGCCGATCCCGAAGATCGAGCGCTGCTACAGGACACGAGCCCACGCCATCTCTTCGACGCGACTCGCCTCACACATCGGGAGCCGCATACTCACGCTTCAGAATGAACGGACCGACCTTGCGGGCGACGCGCACACCGAACGCTGTCAGTGTTGGCGCGTCGGCGTGCAGCTTCGAGCCGATCTTGTGCGCCCTCAAGATGACCTCGGCGTCAGGAACCAGGGCCCTGAGCTGTTGCATCCGTTCCCACTGCGCCGCTGTGGCCGACCGCGCCTCGGTGACCGTGATCGTCAAATCGGCGGACGTGACCACTGCCTTCGCGTAGCCTGGACACAGACGCAGATGTGCTTGCAGCCGCGCGTCATCAATCCCGACATAGCGCGGCTGATCCTTCAACACCGCAAAGGCTTCATCAGCCATCGCCTGCGCCGGTTCTTCCATCGAGAGCACGCCAGCGGCGTGACGGGCCTGCTGATCGGACGTGCCGTGCGTGCGGATCCACTCCGCGATGAACTGCCTCTTGCCGTCGTATTGGGTCGCGTCCATGAATCGCTGCTGCCGTCCGCGTTCGCGACGCGCGCGCAGATCGGCCGTGAACCGGCGATAGGCCTCGAGAGGGACGTCACGAGCCGACCCCTCATCGAGGCTCACGTCGAACCGCAGTCGACGACCGCCCTCCGCGATCAGGAAGCAGTGGGTGGGCGCAGGTGTCGGTCGCTCCACCGCCCGTTGGGTCCGGTCGTTGAGGAACCCCTGGGCGACCTCCGTGCGCAGGTCAACGTCGACTTCCCGATGTTTCGCCTTCTCCGCACTGCGTTCCAAGTGGTACGCGCGCTCGAGTTGGTGGTTTCGGGCGGCTTCCCTGAATAGGTCGTCAGGCGTGGGCGGCGCGTCGTAGGTCGGCGGCGCATCTTTGATGATCACCCGTTGCTGCGCGTCGAGCTCGAAACTGGGGCGCAGCTTGAGACGGGCCACGCCTTTGGGGTCCACGCTGACCAGGTGCAGTCGGGCGGCTGGAACAGTGACCGTGATCTGTTGCACCGCGCGGCCGTCGCCGCCCGCGAGCAGTGACGCTTTTCGGCCCTGCTCCGACAGCAGGTACGTCACGGTCACGCGGAGCGCACGTTCTCGCTCGGGCGGGACCGGGACGAGAGCGTCTCCCACGGGTTCCATGTGACGGGACGCGAAGCGAGCAGCGGTTTCCATGGCGATGCTCTCCCTGAAGGGGCCGGTTGCCGTGCACCTACCAAATTTTGGAGGACGGTCCCCAGGCGGCGGGCATACAGCCCGCCGCCTGGCGATGACCGAACGGACCGTCAGGAGTGAGCCTCGAGGCGAGCATACGCGTCGAGGATGCACGTCCGCATCGCTTCTTGCGCGCTGCGCTCCCCATTCGTGGGCCGCAACAGCGCCAAGCTCCGGCGTTCCCCGTTCACGGAGTACTGCCGGGCGGGGAACGTCACGTTTCGCCCTCCATCGCGACGTTCCCATACAGCGAAGCCAATCAACTTCAGCCCACTGAGCGGGCCTGCTTCGCCTTCGAAGATCACCTCCGCATCGGCAAGCTTCCCTGCGGGAGTCGCTTGCTCGTTCGGAATGATCTTCACGGACACCGATTCGCCTGTGACCTTGGACATGGTGGACCTCCAAGAACACCGTGGGTGCCAGACCGACGGTGTTGGCTAGGTTCGCGCGGGGTCGACATGACGCCGGCGAACAGGGGTGGGACGCACGGCCCCGGGGCACGTGCGAACTGACGGGATACCTAATTCATACAACCTTTCGCATGTGATGTCAATAGATTAAGCAAGAAATCTTCATTATCATATGCGTGCTATCGCATGGGGACACGGTGCTCCCCTGTTCGTCGTACTCCTGCTGCAGCGCCTGCAGCCACCGCTGAAGGTCTGCGCTCTGCCAGGCTTGCCGCGCGCCGCACCGCTGCTCACGCGTGAGCGCGTGTGTTCCTGCGGCGTCGGAATCCTCAGCCTGCTCCGTCGTGGCCGTCCGTTTCATCGCCGGGTCTCCAACAAACCGCCCATGGGCTCGCGCCCATATCGACGGGCATGAACCAGCTTGTCGATCAGTTCGCGTTCGGACCACGGGGGCTCACACCGAGTATTCCAGTGGGTCAGCAGCCTGAGCGCCTCGTCATCCGAGAGCGCGAATCCCCGCACGAGACGACAGCACACACGAAACGTGTGCGCATCGCCGTGCTGGCCGGTGATCGCGGGCGGCATCGTCGCAAGATACCGGCGCGCGCGTTCGATCACCTGCGCGTCGCCGCTTCCGGACTGGAAGGGTCTGACCGTGAAGTCGGCTCGCGGCGTCACCGCCGGTGGTGTCGGAAAATCGTCAGGCGTGTAGACGGCGTCGACGCCCTGGTACTCGATCGTGACGCGATAGGCGGGCCTCCGCTTCTGGTTGAGGAATCCGGGGAGGCGCGTCGTCTGCGAACACGACGTCGCCGCCGGATCGGTGGCGAGCTCACGAGCCAACTGCTTCTGCAACGCTTCGACACGCTCGATCGTGAAACCGGTCACCCGCCAGAGCACATGGACACGGTTCGGCGAGGAGTGGAGGACATAGGACGGAGGCGGCAGATCACGACGGGCCGCGATAGCGGCCACGATGGCGGCGCCCGCCATGGTCGGCATCGAGGAACACGTGACGAATGGCGCCAATGGCCGTTCGCCGTCGTGAGACCTTCCGCGGGCGGATCGCATTGACGCTGACATATACATTGACCGCCGCTTCGTTCTCCCGAGCGAGCCAGGCTTGGCATGGCGACGACATCACGACCGAGACTGGGGCCACGCGCTGCGCGACCCGGCCGCTCTCATACGATTTCAAAAACACGGCGACCCAGTCATCGGGGTGATAGGCCCGTCGAAGGAACTGGAGCGGTGCGTCGTCATCAGTCACCACAACGCCTCTTACTGCTTGGTCAACGCGACGTGTCCTGTGAACGTCACGAGGTTGCAATCGGCGCCCCTGAAATCGGCATCGATGCGCGTGGCGTCCGCCGTACCGAAGCTCCCGAATGTCCCTCGGCATCCCCGCGGTGAGCTGTAATCACCCTGCGTACTGATCTGCGTCGGTGGGGTGTTGGTTGGGCTCAGGGCGGTCGTGCCAATGGTGTCGATCGACAACCAGGGATGCTCGGAATGAATCGTGGCCCGAAACGTCTGCAAGTTTGTCTGCGGAACCACTTCGAACGTCCAAGTCGTCGGCGCGCTGCTCGCCGGTGGAGCTGGGGGGATATCCGCGTTCACTTGGACGGTGACGGTGCCCTGCCAGGTGCCCGCCAGAAAGCTTTGGGGCGCCGCCGGCGCGGCGGGTCCGGGCGCGCTGTCACAAGCTGTGAACCACAGCGCAGCCAGTACGAACAGCGATTGCCAGGCCCAACGCCTCATAGCGGAACTCCATCCGTGACGTGTGTGTCAGAGAGATGCGACTCCAGACTGAAGCGATCCGTCCGAGCGTCATACCCTCGCACGGTCACCAGTCCGGTGACCCGACGACGGCCGTCGATCCGCGCGAGATGCACGACCAGATGAATGGCGAGCGCGATCGCTTCCCGGATGCTGTGGTGCGGCAACCCGACGTTCGCCGTCAGCACACAGTGCGCGAGGCGCATCAGCGCCTGCTCGGCGGAGTTCGCGTGAATCGTGCTCAGACTCCCGAGGTGACCGGTGTTCAGCGCTTGCAGCAGGTCAAACGCTTCGGCGCCCCGGACTTCCCCGACCAGAATGCGATCGGGTCGATGCCGCAGCGTCGCGCGCAGCAGATCGGCGATGGTCACCGGCGGCAGCGGCGCTTCCTGCCCCAACGGCGCCTGGGCGCGCCGGGCCTCGAGGCGCAGGAGATTCGGCTTGTCCAGATGAATCTCCGCCGTTTCTTCGATCACCGCGATGCGATCTCGGGCTGGAATCAAGGCCGCGAGGGCATTCAGCAGTGTCGTTTTTCCCGTGCCCGTCCCACCGGACAGGAGCACGTTCTGGTGCGTCCTGATGGCGTCGGTGAGGTGAGCCGCAACGGCCGGGGTCAGTGTCCCGACCTCGATGAGATCGTCGAGGCTGTAGCGGCGGGTGAACTTCCGAATCGTCAGGACAGGCCCGGTGACCGCGCACGGGGGAAACATCGCCGCGACGCGTGAGCCGTCTTCGAGGCGTGCGTCGAGCAAGGGCTGCGTCTCGGAAATCTCATCCCCGCACGCACGCGCGATGTTCTTGATGGCCACCGTGAGATTGCGGGATTCGAGCGTCCGGCCAGAGACCGCTTCGACGCCACCCTCGCGCTCCACGAAGACGCACCGCCCTCCTTCGTTCACCATCACTTCCGTGATGGCTGGATCGACGAGCAGATCCTCGATGGGCTTCAGGAACGGCAGGATGCGGTCCAGGCTGCTCATAGCGTTTTGTCCGCGACCTGATCGAAGTAGCTGGTCTGCACATCGAGGTACGACGGTTTCAGGTAGCAGTATTGCGGCGGCAACGGGTTCAGGCCGTCATACGGCAGGACCACCGCCTGGGCATGCTGGAGCTCCGTGAACACGCGCGGCGGAAATAGGTAGTCGGCCTCCCAGCTATAGGTCTTCGTGGCGGTCACCGTGTGCTTCGCGGCGGCCGCGCGGCCAGTCAGGAGTGAAATGTGCGCGCCTTCGCCGGCTTCCCCAAGCGTGTAGCGGGCTTTGAGCCGGTCCACGCGCCCACAGAGTTCCGCGGCAATGCGCGACGTGAATTCATCACTCGTCGCTAAAAAGAGCTTCGTCCGGAAGCATTGGAGTAGCGTGCGCCAGCTCTCGTCGCCCCCCAGCGCGGACCGCAGCGAGCTGATGCTCTGCGTGGCCACGATGGGGATCAGCCGGGCCTGCCGTGACAGCGCGAACGCCCGCTCGTCACCCGTCGGGTCTGTTTCCCCGACGGTCGCGAACGCGTGATATTCGTCAGCGACGAAGAGGAGATCTCGCCACGATCGTTCGGGGTGGGCCGTGATCTTGGGGATGCGCTGCAGGACGGCCCGCTGGAAATCGAGTTTGAGCATCACCCCCAGCCCGCGGGCAAGCGCCGGGTTGAGGGCCACCGGAAAGTTGAGGCCCAACACGTGGCCGGTTTCGAGTAGGTCTTCGAGCGGCGGGAGCGGTTGGGGTTGGCCCGGTTTGGCGGGGTCGGCATAGACGGCGCGCGGTGGGCAGAAGGCGCGGTAGACCGCGGGGTTCTCGTCGAACAAGCGATAGAAACACGACCACACCCTCCACGATCGACGCCTTGACCTTCGAGTCAAGCTTCCGCCACGTGTTCGTGAACCACCGATCGATGGCTTCGAGCCGGTGGCGACGATCGGCGCAGATCGCGGCGTCGCCGGTCCTGACCTCGAACGGGATGCCATGACCCGCGAGGTGGGCGTCGAGCTCGGCATCGTAGGGATGCATGACATGCGTGACGCCGTCCGGCGTCCAGAGCGTCCACGGCAGCTGCCGGAGCGGGCCTTGGTAATCCTCACAGCGAATGGCGATCATTTCTTGCGGCTGCCCGAACTGCGCTTTCAACGTGCGGATGTTCTTGTCGATCTTGTCATCCTCGATGATGTAGCGGTAGACCTCGGCGAGCGTGGTGTAGCCGTCCGTGATGCGGCGCAAGGAGATGACGAACTTGAGGAGATCGGTGTACGCCTGTTGCCAGAAGGGCTCTTTCGATTTCCCGAACAGGTTGTTCAGCAGCGTGGCGACGGCATACGCCACCGCATAGGGATCGAGATCGTTGTGCAGCGGGTTGTAGCAGACGCCTGTATCGAGGCCCACCTCGAGGTAATCGTCGTGGCGACCGGCCTGCGCGAGCATGGAGCGGACCTGGTGACAGAAGTCGCCTTTAACCTCCAACACCAGCCCCCCCAGCTTGCGGTCGGGGTCGTCGGCCCGCCAACGCAGCAGCTGATTCACATACGGATACATGCAGGCGGACGTCTTCCCGGTCCCCATGGCACCCAGGATCATGACGCCCGTGTACAGGCCCCGCTGCGGGATCGTGAGCCACGTCGGGTCCGGCGCCCGTGTCGGCGTGCTCGTGAAGTGCGCTTCGCCCAGGACCAGCGTCGGCGTCGACCGATGCTCTGGCAACGGATAGTGCGGAAGCGGATGCGCGCGCGTCGACGGCAGTCGGTGATAGGCGACGATCGCGAGAACCGACAGCAGAAGTGATGTCGCGAGGAACGGCGTCGTGAACCAGAAGGTGGCGTAGGTGTATCCAAGCAACTGCAGAACCGCCGGGTTCCGCAGGGCCATGATCTCGAGGAAGACGTTGTCCATCGGCAGCGGGTAGGCCGAGAGCCCCCACGTGCCCACGCCAGCGGCCACGATCATGGCCACGAGCGGTCGAGCGTCCAACATCGTTCGAAGCATGTGCCACGTCCTCTTCCGGTGGTCGCGACCTCGTCACGAGACCGAGAGCGCGCCGGTCGATTCCAAGCGCTGCGCCGTCGCCCGTGCTGACGGATGCGCGTCGTGGCGGCGCCGGCCCATCGGACTCGGCACGCACGACTGCGGATGCTCAGCTCGCCACGCGACAAATTCCTTGTCTCTGGCCAGGACGATGTCGATCAGCTGATTGAGCACGTACTCGGTCGACTCGCCGAGAAACGCCGCGTACACGTACAAGGTCTCCTGATTCTCCTGATCCAAGCGGGTGCCGAACTTGACGAGGCGCTTCCCACGCGTGCGGGGTTTGATGACGGACATACCCACTCCTTTCCAGAACGACATGCGCGCGGCGGCGGCCAGCGCCTTCGCGCGGGACCGGACCAACTGGCGACCGATCGGAGACCCAATCGCGCGCCTTCACGTGGCACCGATCTCGAGCCCGCTTGTCTAGACAAACAAGACACGCAGTCGGGGCGTGAGCGACCCTCCGGGACGCGGCTGGGACGCGGAAGGCCGCCCACCAGGGGGGTCGCTCACGCCCCGACTGCATACACAACCCCGACGATTCGGGCGGCACAAGACGCCGCCCGCCGTGTGGCGCGCACGCGTGCGTGGATCGGCGTAACCCATTGCGATCGCACGCAGTACCGGCATTGAGGACCGTCGCGCGCCTCGTGTCCGAGCGGTGCAGACGCGGGTGCGCGGCGAGGCGCGACAGGGGACGAGCGCGCCCTGAGGGTTTGTCCCCCCCTTTGTCCCCCTGGGCCGGATTAGGCCGTTCCCACCAACGGCGAAAGATCCAAGTAGTGATGAGGGAGAACATGGCACTCCAACTGGCCCACCTGGCGTTCGATTTTGTCAGCCAGGACGGCCGATAACGTGGCATCGAGGACTGGCTCACCGCGCTCGAGCCAGGCCCGGTACAGTGCGCGAAACCGAGGCGCACGGAACGCACGCGCGGCCTGATCGAAGCGTTCCTCCGAGCTCCGCGAGGGCGCCTGACGCGCGTGAAAATACCAGCGCAAATCGTCGAGATTCATCGGACGCAGCGGCATGGCGAGTTGCTCCCGAAAGGCCGCGCGGTACACCCCCAGCACCCGCGCGAAATGCCGTGGGACCAAGAGGCGAATCGTCCAGGCCCGAAGCGCGCGCAGCAGTTCGGCGTGGCGCTCCAGGAAGGCGCGAAAGTCGACCGGTCCCGGTCTCGTGACGATATAGATGAAGGTGTACGCGCCCTCCAGGTCCACGCCAATCGGCAACTTGTCCGGGAAGTAGCGGACCGTCTCGGTGTCTTCCGATCGGAATGTCAACGACGGCAGATCCTGGCGCGGGATTCGATGGGTGAGCGTGAAATGCGTGAGCTTGTCCTGCTCTGTCGCGAGCCACGTGCGACCCCGATCGGCCAAGACGGCGTCGAGGACCATGAGTCGTTCGATGGCACGAGCCAACGGCGTCGGCTTGCGGTGGCGGCTGTCGGGATCGCCAATGGCGGCGTACAGGGGCTTGTGCTGAATGTGAAACAGTCGGGCACTGTTGTTCCTGCACGAGTGAGCCGTGGCGTACCCGCGGTCCACCAGCCGCCGGAAGAAGTCCGTCGTCTTCTGCCCATGCGCGATGTGTGCGAAGGTGCAGTACTGGCGGTCCATGCAGACGCCGGCATGTAACATGACCGTCACCAGGAAGGCGGCTTGCCGGTCTGTGACCCCACGGGCTTGGGCGGCAACGGCGTCTACACGTTCGTCCCAGGTCATCGGAGAAACTCGTCGGCGAGGTCAGGATCGAATGGGCGACCACCCTGGGCGCTGTTGCCCGAACCCCCGACACGGGCGCCGGCTCCTCGATAGCACGTGAATCCGGAAGCCGCTTTGGCGGCGGCGTGCGCGCCACGATAGTGCGGGGTCAGCACCTCGACGTTTTCAATCTCGCGTCGTCCGTCCGGCCACTCGTCCTCGATGCGCAGATCGGGGAACTGGACGCCATCGTCGAGCATGGGCAGGTCGTGGGTCTGCGCCCATTCCTGCACCTCCTCGAGCGTTCGCGAGGGTCGCCCGTCGCTCTCCGACCGATCGCGATTGGCGGCCTGCAAGAATTCCTGGTACTCACGCTTGAGGTCGTCGTCCAGCACCACGCGATGAACGCGCGCGCCTTGGGCCTGCAGACTGTCCGCACTCCGCAGGTACGCACGGTAGAGCTGCGCGTCGTGGGTCAGCTCGCGAGCTTTCGACGGTCCCGCGTAGAAGCGCTGAGGGGACGCATGGTCGTGGGTCCGATGGTGCTCCAGGAGCTCACGCCCGCGCTCCGTGAGGGCGACGAGCGCCGTGCGGCGGTCGCCTTCGACGGGCGCCACGCGGCGAATGAGGCCCGCACTACTCAGTCGCTCGAGGTCACCGTGCCGAAGATCTCCCGCTCGTCCGCCGTCATCCCGCAGATCGCTCGCCGGCACCACGCGAAACGTCCCGATCGTGGCCAGTGCGCGCGTTTCGGAGCCGCGGAGTTCGTACTCGTGCTCGTGCACGTAGACGCGTTCGCGATCATGCCCACGCGGTAGATCCAGGCCGGATGCAAAGGCGTCGCGGGGGTCCAGCGCATCGGCCTCCCGGGGATCGCTGGGGCCAGGCTCTCGCGTGTCAGATGACCGGGGATCGAAACGGTCCAACATGATTCACCGCCGGCTCGCCGCGATGTGCGCCCGCAGATCTTCGTGCAGCCCCTCGGCCGTGCCGAGTTGGCGGTCGATGTGTGTGAGTTTCCGGCCAGCGTCCCGTAAGAAGAGCCACCGCGCGATCGCGTAATAGAGCGCGCTCAGCTGCAGGAACAGGAGCAGCACGCTGCCGCCGATCACCAGGCCGTACTGCTGAAACAAGCCGACCTTGTACGGCGCAAGGAAGCTCAGCTCGCCCGCCAACCAGGCGACCACCAGGAAGGTCGTCAACGCCGCGCCGAAGGCCGTGTTCTTAATCATCGACGAGGCTCCTCGAAGGCTTGGTCGACGCGGAAATAGGTAATCTGAATGCCGAGCGGATTCACGCGAATGAAGGCGTTCGGGACGGCGTCGCGGAGCACGAAATCCATCTGCGCGACGTAGGTCTCGCGCTTCCGCTCCTGCCGGGTCCCTGGGGCGAACAACCGCTTGTCGAAATCGACTGAGGCCTTGTAGGGAGGCGCGCTCAGCTCCCCGAACGTCACGTTCTTCACGTCGATATCCGCTTCGTCTCCGGACGGATTCGTGAGGAACGTTTCCATGACCCGGCTCTGCTCGTTCTGCGCAATCGTGGCGTCGGCTAAGCCCGGGTCCAGAAAGAACAGCGAGTCCGGGTAGTCCCGTTGAATCGTGGCACGCAGTCGGCTGAAGTGCAGGGCCACGAAGCGGGTCAGGAAATACCGCAGCTCTGGGGCTTGCGGCCGGTAGGTCGTGGCATCGTACGCGACCGCTTCCGCGCGGCCGACCTGATCGATCCGAATGACCAGCGGCTTGACGTTCGCGTATTTGGACGCGGTTCGGAAGTTCAGCGCCAGCAGCCCCAAAGCCACCAAGGAGATGAGCACGAGCGCGATCTTCAGATACGTGTTCATGACGAGCGCCGACCCGTAGAGTTCGACGAATTGGCGCTTCGCGTTCTCCACCGTCTTCGGATTGAGGTCGGCCACCGTCGCGGACATCGTGGGCTCCTACCACAGCGGGTGGAAGTGCAAGATGCCTGCGATGACCCAGATGACGCCGAGCACCAAGACCGATCAGCGCCGCAGATGCCGAATGCGGCCAGAATAGCGGCGAGTAAATGCGGTCCGAGAGCCGTCGATTCAATTTCGCGTTCATATCTCGGCATGGCAGACATGATTCCCCCCTCTAAAGTGGGCGCGAATGCGTTCGGGAAGCACGCTCTCTCCGCCCCCGCCAGAGAAGATCGAGTTCGTCAGCGAAGGCACCAGCAAAATACCGACTGCGAACACGCCGATGATCACGAGAGCCTGCACCCCGTACAACAGTACTGGTCCTCCGTGATACCAGGTGGCAGCGTCGTCAAGAACTGAAAGATGAACCGCTCGAAAATCATCAGAAACGCGAACGCGATCACCGGAATGAACGAGTATTGAACAAACGCTTTGAACCACGACCAGAACAGCCAATCGAGCTTCGGCACGATGAAGAACGGCACGAAAATCGGGCCGACCAGTGCGCAGACGGCGCTCGCAATCAAGCCAAACGCGACGACCGCGAGCGAAATGACCTTCGCAAGCGTCACGACAATCAGGAGCAGCCAGTACAGCAGATTGGCCAGGATCGCCCACGCATCGGGCTGGACGAACTGCTGCCAGAGTTGATCGAGATGATCAAACACGAGCTCCAGTGACCGCGCATCGAGAATGTTCGCGAACTCCTGGGTTTGGTCCGTGATCAAATGGCTGAACGAGACGCCGATGCCTGGGATCGGTGACTGGTAAAACGCGATCAGGGCGTACCCGAAGGAGATGAAGAGCAGCAGCTTCGCGAACTCGAACATGTGGTCCCCGAGCGAGTCCTGGGTGAGCATCATCCGAATCCCCTGCCAGACAATCAGGATGGTCGCGAACGAGATGAACAGCGAGTTGCCAAAGCGAAGGAACGCGGGTTCGGAGGTCGTGAGCAGACTGGTGATCGCCTGCTGGATGGTCGCGACGATGGCCAGGTTCGGTTGGGGTTCCATGGCGATGTCCTCAGGGCTGCCGCCAAGTGCGCAGGGCGTCGGCCGCGCCGGCGACGAGGCTGCTGTTTGCGGCGCGACCCCAGCGCAGGCGCTCCAGTTGCATGTTCATCGTGGCCGCTTCGGTGTCTCGGGCGCGCTTGTTATCGACGAGGAGCTGCTCCACGATCGACGCGAGAAATTGCATGCGCGCCTGTTGCTGCCGGGCGCCGATGAGGCCGGCTCCGCTGATCTTGTCGAGCACCGCCGTCGCGCTCTGGCCGGACGACGGATCCAGCGCGTCACCCTGGAGTGCGTCGATCGCGGCCAACTCGCGGCGACCGTTGTAGCGAAGCTGCCCGGTCTGGTCCGTCCCCGCGATGATGGTGCTGTCGGCGGCATCCAGTGTCGCAAGTCCCGCAACGATTGCCGCTTCTGCGTTTGGTGCCAGCTCAGCAAGTCCGGTCAGCTCCGAGGCTGGCTCCCGCCGGGGTCTCGCGACTTCCGCGTAGCCCGCGCCATTGCGATCCCCATAATTCAAGGCCGCGTTGTACGGGTTCGCGAACACGAACTGTTCGCCCAGAAACAAGTGGATGCGCCACATCGGAATGTCGTCGTCAGTCGACGCGTATTTGTCCAGATTCGTCAACGCGCTCAGCCGCTTCGCCATGCGCTGGACGCGGTCAGCCTGCTGGGTCAACGTGTCGAGCACCTGGCGTTTCAACACCGCGATGACGACATTCCGCAGCGTGACCGCGGGATCGGTGATCACGAGTTGTGCGCGAGCGACGCCGGCGCCAAGCACGACGGCGGCGATCGCCGCGATCAGAACGGTTCGAGGGCGTGACATCGTGAATACCCCCTACGGCTGGCGCCACGTGCGCAGGTCATCGGCGGCGCCGCGGATCAGATTCGAGCCAGCGGTGCGTCCGTCGCGCATCCCGAGCAGTCGCATGTTCATCGTGGCGGCTTCGGTGTCGCGCATCCGCTTGCTGCGCGCGAGGAGTTGCTCGAGCGCATGCGAGAGCAACTGGTTGGTCGCCATGTCCTGCCGGCGTGCGAGCAGTTCGCCGGCCGCGACTTTGTCCAGCACGGCGGTCATCTCGTGGTAGCGCGGCAGCGTGCTCAGCACGTCCTGCTCGAACGCCTGAGCCGCCTGCTGCAGCTTGCCGTTATAGCCGCGCACCAACGCGACTTGATGGCCGCCGATCTCCGCGATGGAGTCGGTGATTTCGATGGTGGCATACGCGTCCTCCACGGCTTTTCGCGCGGACGGGGGCAGCTGATCGAGCAGTCCCCCGGGTCGTTCCAGACGACGAGCGGTTTGCTCGTACAGCATGCCGCGGGCGTCCCCGGAATTGAGCCCCTGCAGCCATGGGGCGGCATACGGCCAGCGACCCGGATCGTGTCCGGTGATGCCGATCGTCGGAATCCGATACTGGTCGAGCGAGCCGAGGCTTTGCGCCATCCGAAGGATCGTTTGGTACTGCTGGAGGAGCGTGTTGTATTCCGAAAGCGTGCGGTCGGCGATCAAGATGGCCTGCGCGAGATTGCCGGGATCGATGACCACAAATTGCGCCCGAGCAGACACCGCGAACAGCAGCACGGTGAGCGTGAGCGACATGATGCGGAACATGGGTGACTCCTATGGGACGCGTGCCGCCGCTGACGGCGGGACGGGTGTCCGTTCTTCATACGCGGGCAATTCCAAATCGCTCGTCAGATAGACCTTGACGCGGTGACCCTCGCGAATGGTGACGGTCGGGAGTCGATTGAGAAAGCGATTCATCACCTGCGCCGTCGCCTCAGACGTCGCGTTCCCAAACCCACCGGCGATCACCATGGTGCGATCGCCGGAGCCCTGGCCGAATCCGATGGTGCTCAGGTACTGACCGAGGCCACTAATCAGTCCCACCGCGCTGGCCGCGCCAAAGGTCGACCAATAGTGGTGATTCACCTGGTCGCGCAGCGCCGCATCCCCGCGCTGGTTCAGGCCCGTGAACTGATCCAGGCCGACCGTGCGGCCATCCGGCAGGATGAGCCGATGGAAGGCGACGGCCAGCCGAGATTCGCCGACGGATTGGACCGGCTTCGTCTCGCCGAGCACGCGCGATCCCGCCGGGATCACGACCTGCTGCCCGCTCTGCGAGTAGATCGGATTCGTCACGAGACAGTTCACCGGGGCAGCGTTCGCGCCGTCCAGCCGATTCGTGAGCACGGTGTCAATCACCGTCCCTTCCAGGAGCCGATGCAAGGGACCTGTGGGACTGATGGGGTCGGTACTGGCCGGAATGCGTCGGCCACCGGTCGATACAGCGGCTGACATCGACGCGGGCGCGGGTGTCACGATCGAGGGACTGGGCGTCTGTCCGGGCACGCTGGTGGGCCCGTATCGGGCTGTCGCGCGAACGACGGCGTCGGCGACCTCATCGAGGTTGGGTGGCGCGGGCGGAGCGCCGTCGCGTACGGCGGTCGGTGAGGCACTGCGCGTGCCCGCGTCCCGGTCGGAGAGTGGTTGTTGGCCGGTGGGTCGCCGGCTGACCGCGACATTGGCGGCAAACAGACTCTCGTATTCGCGACGCTTTCGCTCGGCTTCCAGCGGATTGGTCGGTCGCGCGGGTCGCTCGTCCTGGCCCGGCGGGCCGACCGTGGTGGGCCGCGCGGGTTCGGTCGTCGCCTCGAGGCGTGCGCGCGCATCGAGCGCGCGAAGCCGGTCTTGGTAGTCTCGGAGCCGGTCGGGATTCAGCCCCAGCGGTGGCATCGTCGATGCCGCCGCGACGCGCGGCGCAGGCTGCGAGTGGCCGGTGAAGACGATGATGCCCACCATCCCGACCGCGACACCGAGCATCAGCCACATTTGCATCCCACGCGGCAGCACCCCGCGGGGAATGGGGCGATGATCGCTGACCGGCGTGGTCCCGGACGGAGGTGACGTCTCGGCCATGCCTAGCGTCCTTGCGCCGCGAAGGAGAATTGGGCCTTGCCCACCGCCAAATAGCCACGGTCGAGCACCTTCGGGACGACATACGTGCCGCCGTGGACCTGAAAGTTGACGAGTGCTGGTGTGCCGTCCTTGACCTCGTACAGGGCGGGCAACTCGGTCGCATCCGTTTTCACGTAGGTGAACCGCTCGTCATGCCAGATGGCGCGCACGAGAAACGGCTTTTCGTACTTGGGCGTGCCATAGACGAACTGCAATGTCGTGGGGTATCCTGTTGGTAGGTCGCGATCGCCTCTGTGGCGCGTTGCCGCTCCGCGTCGACCGCAGTCCGTGACTCTGCCAACGCCGCCTGGATGCCGTCGAACTGCGCGGCGGTGTAATATTTCGGCTTCCCACGAGGCTCATTCGGATCGGCGGTCACGTAGACCTTGAGATCCGGCGTGCTGTTGCCGCCTTTTTCGCTCACCAGAAATGAATACACGGCGCCGCTGCCGGTCACCAGGTTCACGTTGGTGGCGGCGCCCTCCTTGGCCGGCTTGACGTGGGCCATATTGTGGGTCGCGCTGATGACCCAAAAGTCCTTGTCGCCGCAGATGACGTCGAGGATCTCTTCGTCTTCGGGCAAGACGATCATCGTCGTGTAGCGCAAGCGTGTTTGGAGCGGAATCATGCTCCGGGCTGAGGCCGTCACCTCTCGGATGCCCATGGTCTGTCCGGCCACAACCGACGACAGCGAGGGGGTCACAAGGACACTGAGCGCAAGAGCCGGCGCGATAAGGTGTGACGACGCAACACGATCGGTGGACATGTCAGACCTCCTGGTCACGCAGACGCCGCAAGGCGGTCCAAGCCGGCCTCGAAGCCGTATTCGCGAGAGAGCGCAGCCACCCGCTCGTTGTCGAGGGGCGTGTTCGTATAGATCCAATAGCTCTTCGGGTCGACCGTCAGGGTGAGGACCTTCGCCACGTCAGCGCGCTTGAGCAGCATCTGCTGCCGTGGGATGAGGCCGGTCAGCAGGTCCAGCTCCATCTCATTTAACTGAAACAACTCCGCGTACTGACGCGGATCGAGAGCCGGGTTGGCTAACAGGAGTTTCGTCGGGCAGCTTTCGACCACCGTGCGCAACAAATCGGCGGAGGCGAAGTCGTCGATGGTTTGGGTCGAGAGAATCATGGCGGCGTTCCGCTTGCGCCAGGTCTTGAGTCCTTCCTGGACGTAGGCGCGCAATGTCGGATGCTGGATGAATCGCCACGCCTCATCCATCACGCACAATTTGAGTGTGGCGGCTTCTGCGGGATCCTGAATCCGGGTCGTCACGCGATGGAGCACGTAGAACAGCAGCGGCTCGAGGAGCACCGGATAGTCGCGCATCGCCTCGAAGTCGAACACTTGGAGCCGCTCCACCGTGAGGGTGTCGTCCAGGTTGTCAAAGAGGCTGGCGTACCGGCCGCCCTCGATCCATTTGTGCAGACGCCCAGCGAGCGCACGCGGGAGCAGGTTGGCGAGCGTGAACAGGCGTCGCTGCGTGCGATCGAGCACGTACAGGTTTTCGATGGCCTCGTAGACCTCACGGTCTTCCAGGTCGTTCAGGTGAGACCCGTCGTGGCCTTCCAGCAACACGCGCACGAACGCGTGGAGGAAATGCAGGTGCTCCGGGGTCGGGTCGAGCGCAAAGGGGTTAATCGTCACGTCGCGCTGACGAAGTCCGACCTCGAGGTATCGACCCTGCAGGAGTGTCGCGAGCTTGCGATAGCTGTGCCCGAGATCGAGGATGACGGTCAGCGGATCGTACTTCTGCGCGTGCGTGACCAGGAAGTTGACGAGAAAGCTCTTGCCGCTCCCGGTGGCCCCAAGGACCAACGTGTGGCCCACATCCTGCACGTGCAGGTTGAACGCGTACGGCGTGTGGTGCGGCGTCTCGAAGATGGCCAGCGCTTCTTGATGGAGATGCGGGCTGACTCGTTCGCCCTGATCGAGGGTGAACAGAAAACTGAGATCGGCGAAGTTGGTCTCCAGCAGCGCGAGCCGGCGCAGGTTGTGCGCGTTGTTGCCAGGCACAATGCTCAGCCAGGCGTTGAGCAGGTTATAGGTTTCCTCGAACACACTGCCGTCGTGGACCGCCATCACTTTCATGGCTTCGGCCGTGCTGTGTTGAAGCGCTCCCGGGTGCTCGCCATGCAGGACGAGTGTCAGGGAGCACATCCCGAAGAAATGGCCGTTGACTTCGAGTTCGGTCAGCGCTTCGCCCAGTTGGTGCACGGTGGCGCTGGCCGAGTCGTCGACGAGCATGTCCTCGGGTCGCGCGTCGGGCGCGACGTAATTCACCAGGGAGACACGTTTGTTGAAAAAGTGCCGGCGGCGCCTCTGGAGGTCCTGCCGCATCCGATCGTTCGGAATCCGCTGCCATTCGAGACAGGCGATGAACTCGCCGGGAATCATGTGGAGGTCCCCGAGCAGGTGGGCAAAGGTCCGGCTCGGCGGTTCCTTCATGGACAGCACTTTGACGAGTCGGCCACCAACCATCAGGTGATCGCGGTGGCAGTCGACGGTGGAATCCGCAACGAAATAATCGAGGTGTGTGTCGTGGGCGAGGCTGGCCGCTGCGGCGGTCGCGGGATCGCAGTTCACGAGCTGTCGGAAGAACCGGAAGGCATCCGCCTTGGAGAGTCGTTCCGGGCCGATGTCGCTCAATTGCACCTCGAACGCCTGCGCCTTGTCATGGAGTGCGGCAATCGACCGGTCCAGTTCCGCTTCGAGCAGCGTCACCGTATGACGGGTCGACAGCCAGGCCAGGAACGCCTCCTTTGGCGCGCGCCAGAAATGGCGGAGCCGCGTACTCGTGCGGACGGCCGTTGGCCCTTCGTAGACGAGCACGAAGTACAGAGCCAGGTCGTAGAGTTCGCTGCGGCGGCTATTCAGGTAACTCGCCCGCTGTTGGACAGCCTCGTGGACAATGATCTGTGGACACGGCGCGGCGACGATCTCATCGATCGTCCGCTTGACGGTGTACTGATACACACGACAACGGTCGTCGAGCAGCCGAAGCGCCGCTTCGAGCCGATGGACCAGGGTGCGGCGCTGGGCGTGCGACAGACCCTCATAATCGATGCCTCTGAGCCGGTACACGACGCCGACGTGGCCGGCCTTCGTGAGGAACGTCGTGTCGTCGACGAAGCCCCACAACGCCAGGAGACCGTTGAGACTGCCGGCCTCGCGGTAGTCGCGGAGAATGCGCGCGATGCTCACCACCCGCCGATCTCCACATGGACCGGGTCGTGTTTCCCTGGGTCATACCGGCGTCGCGCCTGTGAAGACGCGATCAGGATGCGCAGCATCTCCGGGTCGCGCTTCGTGGCCCACAGGGCAAAGCCGTACAGGCCGCCAAACATCAACAAGCCGGCAAGAAATGAGTAGAAGAGGTTGAACGTGGCCGCGCCGAGGAGCAGCGCGAGAAAGAACAGGCGGCGATCGACGCCGCAGACGGTCAGCGGACGATGAAGGGCCTTGTAGAGGGGCCGGTAGGTCGGGTGGTCCGGCATGATGCCACCTCACAACGTGCTGTTGAACGCGTCAGAACAACCACGTGAGGAACTGCGCCGCAAAGAGCGCGAGTCCCCCACCGAACACGATGCCGGAAATCTGTCGCTTGGCGCCCGCCTCGCCAAACATGAACAGGAGCCCGCCGATCACGATCGCGACGAGCGCAAGCGACCGAGCCAAGGGTCCCGTGAACGTCGTGGCGAGATTGCTGGCGGCACGCTCCCACGGTGACTGAGCGAACGCGATGGTGGGAATCCAGAGGACGCCGACGAGTGTGATAATGCTGACTCGCCGAATAACCGAAACCGGGCAGTCGCGAGACATGGCGGGCCTCCTGCGACGTGAGCGTGGTACAATCCCTTCTACTCTACAAGCATACGCATGACAAGCACAAAATCACGATCTGACACCGGCGCCGCACTAACAGCAGAGCTCGCGCAAATTCTCGGCGCACGCCGGGCGGCAAGACTGCGGCGCTTGATGCGCCACACAGGCCTGGCACCGGAGACGCTCCTTGATTTGGCGATTGAACTTCTCGACATCGCCAGTCGAAGGCTCTCACCAGAGCCCATTCACAGGACGGCCGTCGGCCTTGGCGCGGCGCGCTGGCGGAACGTGGGTCCCGAGGAGCGCAGCAAAGCGTTGCGAAAAGCGGCGCAGGCGCGCTGGGCCAAGCCCCGATGACGACATACATGGTTCCGGCGCCGTCGTGTGCCTCCAATGACGGCAATGCAAGCATATGTATATGCACGAGGCAAGGCTGGGGGCGATTAGCCGACACGGACCGGCAGGGCATACCACGTCTCCCGCTCACGGTTTTGTAATCGCCTCTCATGACTCCTGACCATTGAACGCAGTTTTTTCACGAAATCTTACAGACGCAGGCACAGAATTCTGAAGGTCGTATACTGGCGACAGCCGCTCTGCTGCTGCCCGCCGACGCGTTGCAAGGTTTGGAGGAGTGCAACTGCGTGGAGTACATCGCGAAATCTGATTTCCTCGACGAGGGCGGGAAGCCGTTCGGCGCGCACATCCAGCGCGTGCTGCGTGATCTCGTGCCGAAGTTTCAGAGACGCTTTCCTTCCCTGAAAGACGCAGCCGTTATTACGGAAGTTCTGGAAGAAGCCGGCCGCAAGATCTCCGATCACGAACGGCACTCAGGGCCAATCGAGAAGCTCCACGGATATGCCTGGGTGACGGTGCGTAGCGTAGCGATGTCGAAGATGCGCGGAGGCCCGCTGAGAGTCGACCGGTCGACCGTTCGCTCCGATGAAAGCCATGCGCTTCTCTCTCGCATGCCTTCGCAGTTTGGAAGCGCTGAGAGAATAGAGAGCGCGATCCTCTTTGAAGAAATTCTTGCGCGGTTGTCTCCAGATGAGCGTATGGTGTGCGTCTGGAAGAAGGCTGGGTTCTCCAGTAAGGAGATTGCGGAGCGTCTTGGCAGCTCGGTCGGAGCCGTCGATATTCTGTTTCATCGCGTGAAAGAGAAGATTCAGAAGGCGGCACAAGGAGGGCCGCAGAAGCGTCCAGTGCTGAAGGCAAGACTTCGCTCGGATGATGAATCGGAAGACAAAGCCAATGGCTGACG
This sequence comes from uncultured Acidobacteriota bacterium, assembly GCA_963803735.1. Classification (GTDB taxonomy): domain Bacteria; phylum Acidobacteriota; class Terriglobia; order Acidiferrales; family UBA7541; genus Palsa-189. The sequence goes on from CAWDNV010000007.1 coordinate 100,214, forward strand.
AACGCCAGGCGGGTAAATCACCGGAATTCACACCGGAAGACGAAATCGACGAACTGTTTGCGCGTGCGAACGCGAACCCGACCCGTGTCGGGTGCCCTACGCGCGACGTCTTGATCGAACTCGCGCACAAAAGGCGACCCATCAGCGATCCCGCGTACGAGCATCTCGCGAAGTGCTCAGCGTGTTACCGAGAGTTCCGGGCCTTTCAACAGGCGGCGACGACGCACCCGATGTCGTTCAGGAAGGGCAGCTTGGGTCGCCGCTGCTGCTGCTGCTGATAATCATCATGGCCGGCGCAGCGTGGTTCTTGAGTCCGTCGCGCGGAGAACGCGGGACGCTTCCCCAACGGTCGGTTCCAGGAATCCCAAGTTGCCGAACGGCGCATGGAAGTCGATCTTCGCAAGTATTCGGTCACTCGCAATGAACAGCAGAAGCCAGAGACTGGTCCGGTATCGCTGGCGCGCGCCAGGTCAAATCTCACGATCCTTCTGCCCGTCGGTTCGGAACCCGGAGGATATGAAATCCAGGTGCTCGATTCGGGTTTGCGTTCGCAGGCGTCCGCGAGCGGAGAAGCAGCAATTCGCGACTACGTGACGACGCTTCAGACGACGATTGACCTGCGAGCACTTTCGCCTGGCGCCTATCAACTGGCGCTGCGCCGCCACGGTGAAGACTGGCGCCTCTTTCCAGCAGAAGTGAAATAGAGCTGAAACTCCAAGTGGGCCCACCACGAGAGCGATGGAGAAGCCCGGCCATTGGCAGTGAGAGCTGAGCGACTTCGACGTCGGAAATTCGGCGGGAGCGAAAGAGACCGTCGTCCCCTCCTCGTCCAGTGTGCAGACTGTCAAGATACGTCAAGGAATTCAGGTGCGGGCACCGGGTGACCGCGACCTCGGGCAACGACGGTTGCGGATTTCGAGTAGTATGTGCGTAGATTTTGAATAATCAAAACCATGCACAGCCTCTGGCGTTGGACTCTGCTCCTCTTGGCCCCATGCGCCTTAAGCGCCAGTTTCTCCGTCAGCAGTCTCCGCGCAAAGCGAGACCACGGGCGGTCTCGGCGGACAGGTCGTGGATCCGAGTGGCGGCGCGATCGGTGGCGCCACCGTCACGATTGTGTATGTGGCCACCGGCTTTCGTCGGACCGTGCAGTCGGACGCCGACGGGCGCTTCTCGTTTCCGCAGGTCCAACCGGGTCTCTACCGCGATGAGGCGGAGGCCCCCGCCTTCGAGCACGTCCAGCAATCCGTCACGGTTCCGCTTGGGCCGCGTCGAGACCGTCGCCCTGACCCTGCCGATTGCGGGCCTCACGTCATCGGTGAGCGTGTCCGCCGAGCCGCCGGTGCTCAACACGCGCAATCCCAACACGACGACCACCTTCAACGCCGCCGCGATCGAGCGCTTGCCGAATCCGGGCGGCGACCTCACGTTCCCCGCGCAACTCGCGGCCGGCGCGCTGATGAACACCGCGGGCTCCGGCAACGATTTCGTCGGCGGCCAGAACGGCTACGGGAATTTCCAGGTCAACGGCCTGCCGGGCACGTCCAACGGCTTCATCGTCGATGGACTCGAGACCAACGATCCGATGACGAACCTGAACAGCGGGTTGTCGACGAACCTCGTCCTCGGTCTCAACTCGATCGAAGAAGTCACGGTGAATACGACGTCGTACCGCGTCGACCAGGGGCGATACGCGGCGTCGCAGGTCAACTACGTCACCAAGTCCGGGACGAACACGTTCCACGGGCAACGCGCTACGAGCTCTGGAACGGCTCCGTCGTTGAACGCGGCCAATTTCTTCACCAACGCGTCAGGCGGCCAGAAGCCGGACACGCAGGTGAATCACTACGGCGGCAGCCTCGGCGGACCCGTGCTCCACGACAAGCTGTTCTTCTTCGCCGATGTCGAGCAGGTCCGGATCACCCTGCCGATTGCGACGACGGTCACGGTGCCGACGCCCGCGTTTCAGCAGTACGTGCTGACCCAGTTGCCGCGCGGCGGCGTGGACGTCATTTCCGGCGCGACCTATCCCGCCGCGCCGCAGCTCGTGCCGTTTTACCAGCAGCTGTTTTCCCTGTACCGCAGCACCGCGGGACAGCCGCTGCCCGTCCTGGGCTGTCCGCTGACCGCCGGCGGCGGCCTGGCGGCGGGAGCCGTGCCCAACGGCGACGGCTGCGCGAACCGGCAGAACGTCACGTTGAGCAGTCCCGATCACGAGCAGGTGTTCACGCTGCGGCTCGATCAGAACATCAACGCGAACAATCTCGTGTGGTATCGGTTTCAAGCCGACACGGGCCTGCAGGCGGCCTACACCGATCCGATCAATCCGCTGTTCAACGCGACGTCGCCGCAGCCGTTGTACTCGTTCGTGTCCGGGTTCACGCACGTCTTCAACGATCATCTCGTGAACCATTTCAACCCGTCGTTCTCGTGGTACTCGAGCATCTTCGCGCCGCCGAATCTCGGCGCGACGTTGGCCGCCTTCCCGATCGTCCTGCAGGCGCAGGGGCCCAACGTGCCGTTCAGCACGGTGGGCGGTCTTGACGGCTTGTGGCCGCAGGGTCGCAAGGCGACGCGGTTCCAGGTGAACGACGATGTGACCTGGACCACGGGTCGCCACGAGTGGCGGTTCGGCGAAAGCATCCGCTGGCTCCGCTTTGACGACTACGATTTCGGCGCCGGGACCACGCCGGTCGTCACCTACACGACGCTCCCGCAATTCATCTACGGCGTCGCCTCCACCGCGACGCGAGCCTTTCCCGCCGCGCCGGTCACGCACCTTCAACGTGGCCAACATCGATGTGTTCGCCCAGGATGCGGTCAAGCTGTCGGATCGCACGACCTGGACGATCGGGCTGCGCACGGCGTGGATGTCCAACCCCTCCAGTCCGTCGTCCGACCCTCACACGCCTCGACACCTCGTTCGATCAGATCACGCACGACGTGAATCAACCGATCAGCGCCGTCATGGCGACGAATCAGTCGCAGGTCCTCGATGCGCGCCCGGGCGCGATCTGGCAGCCGCGCACCAGCATCGCCTGGCAGGTGCGGCCGCGCACGCTGCTGCGCGCCGGGTTCGGCGTGTTCGGCGATCTGCTGCCCGCCGGGAGCCTCATCGATGCGCTCGCGGCCAATCCGCCCTTCGTGAACACCTTCCAGGGCGGCCTCCTGGGCCCGGCGGGCGGCGTGGCGATCGCGCCCGGCGTGCCCAACAGCGCGGTGGATGCGACGGCCGCGGCCAACCAGGCGTTCCTCTCCGGATTCCGCAACGGCGCGCTCTCGTGTGCCTCGGCGCACGCGAATCCGAGCGCGTGCCTGCCCCCCGTGAACGTGACCGCGCTGCCGCCCGGCGGCCTCGCCGTGCCGTACTACCTGCAGTGGAGCGCCGGCGTCGAGCGTGAGCTGCCCGAACCGCATGACGATCCGCGCGCAGTACGTCGGCACGCGGGGCTACGACCTGACGTATCAAGAGCACGTCAACGGCTATCAGACGGTCTGCGAGGGGTGCTTCGCGCCCTATCCGTACAGGACGCCGCCCGATCCCGCGGTTCGGCGACGTGATCCAGTTCATGTCGAACGCGACCAGCCGGTACAACGGCCTCCAGCTGACGTTTCAGCGGCGCGCGGCGGCCGGCTTGTCGTGGATCGTCAATTACACGTTGAGTCACGCCCAGGACGAGGTCTCGAACGGGGGCTTTCTGCCGTTCTCGGCTGGCGGGCTGCTGTCGCCGTTGCCGGGCGAGCTCGCCAGAAACTGTGGCGACGCGGATTACGACGTGCGGCACAATCTCACGGCGACGTACACGTACGAGCTGCCGCTGCACGCGTCGCGCCCGTGGCTCGCCGCGCTGGTGAACGGGTGGCAGCTGTCCGAGACGTTCTTCTGGCACACCGGTGTGCCCTTCACGGTGACGAGCGCGCCGTACACGGCGAACGGCAAGGGCATCATCAACGGGGGCGGCGCGCAATTCGCGAGCCTGGTGCCCGGCGTGCCGGTGTACACGACGACGCCGATTCCCGGCGTCACGCCGACAGGCACCCTCCAGTACCTCAATCCGAACGCGTTTGTGTCCACCGTCGATCCCAGCACCGGGGCCTGTCACGGCGGCGACTCGCCGGCCACGTGTCAGTTTGGCGATCTCGGGCGCAACACCGCTCCGCGGCCCGCAGTTCTTCACGAGTGACCTGTACCTGACCAAGCGGATCGCCGCGTCAAAGCGCACGACGCTTCGAGCGGAGCTGCAGGTGTTCAATCTGTTCAATCATCCGAACTTCGCGCTGCCCACGTCGGTCGCGGGCATTCCCGGCGAGCCGAGCACGCAGACCGGCTTCGGGGCGCTCACCTCCACCACCTCGGAGCCGACCGGGTTGCTCGGCGTCGGGCTCGGCGGTGATAACTCGCCTCGAATGATTGCCGTGCAGTTGAAAGTCGCGTTCTAGCCGCACGAGGCGATCTTCACTCATGGCTGCAGCAATCCTCGCCGCTCCACGCCTCGCGCGCTTCTTTGACGACGAACCAGACGATGCCGAGCGAGGTCACCGCGTCGATCCACCATGCGGCGAGCAGCAGGTTCGCGACAAGGCCCACGACGACGACGAGGGAGAGCCAGCCGCACGTCATGCTTTCAATGGCATCCGCACGCATCGCTCGGCTGCCGAGCTGGCGGGCCACGTCCAGCTTTCGGCGTGCGAGCACGTACATGATCGGCATGGCCACGGCGGCGACGATGAGGCCGGGGACGGAGAACTCCCCTCCGTGGTGTGCCCAGAGGCTCCAGGCGGCGCCGAGGACGATGTAGGCGGCGAGCACGAAGAGTAGGGCGCCGCCGCTGCGGCTCGCGATTCGCTCGGCGCGCCTGGAGAATTCCTCGCCACGCCGCAATTCGTCCGTCAGACGCCAGATGAGCACACCCGCCGAGACCAACTCGATCACACTGTCGAGCCCGAACGCCGTCAGCGTCAAACTGCCGGCGATCACGCCTGACCCAATCGCGACAAGGGCCTCGATCGACCATCCAAGCGACCGTCAGCCATTCCAGGCGGAACGCCTGCTGAATCAAGACCGTCCGTTCAGGGACTTGAGGCAGGCGTTCGTCGAACCTCGCGGACGCGACAGTCATGCTCGCCTCACGCAACCATCATGACCCTAATGCTGGTCATGTGCCCACGAATGCGCGGCGGCGCCACAGCTTTGAGACCCTGGCGAATTGCGGAGACTTCCAGAGACCGTACCGCGGTTCAGCGAGTAAAACGCGCCAAAAATCAGCTGCTCCTCCAACTTCTTGAATGATCCGTTCTTCAGGCGATATTCGGGCGACCATCGCCGGTCGCATCTTAGGAAGAGCTTCCAGTTCTGCGGGCGACGCGGAGTGAATCGTTATTGCGGTTCGCTGCGTTCCGCGCGAGGTACCCTTAACCGGTCGCCCGACTTGTGGCGAGCTCCGCGAAGGAACGCTGGGCGCGCGTCAGTTGGTTGTCTTCGCCATTCCAGAGCGCTTCTGGGGAGAGTCGCTCTTCGATGTCCGGAAGCACTCCCCGACCTTCCAGATTGTTGCCCTGCCACGAGAAATACGCAGCGACCGGGAGCGCAACGCGATAGCCGAATCCCACCTTGAACGAACTCGCCGCCACCAGTCTGCCGGCCGTCTTCACGCCGACGAGAGTCGCAAGACCGTACTCTGACGCAAAGGCGGCCACCATCTCCGCGGCGCTCGCCGAGTGCTCGTTGATCAGAATCACCACGCGACCGTGATGCTTCTGCCCGCCCAGCCCCTCAGAGAACACCGCCACAGATCGACCCCTCGCGGCGAACCGAACGATGAGCGGAATGACGCCGAGCTTCGATGACGGAATTCGATCGAACCGCGGCAGTCGTTCTTTCTGGTAGCCACGTCGCATGAGCGCCGCGCCAACGCTATACCCGACGCCGCGACTGTCGGGACACAGATGGCTCATCATTCGCAGACAGCCGATGCCGCCGCCCGTGTTGCCTCTCAGATCGAAGATGAGCCGAGAGCACGCGAGTTCTGCGACCGCTCGGCTGATGTCGCGCGCGACGTCCATCCCCAGAATGCCGGGGAACATGCTGACGCGGATGAAACCGGTGTCGTGGTCCAGCTTGGACGACGTCACCACCTGGTCGGGGACGACGATTGGACGCTGCTTCTCTCGGGAACTCGGGATTTCAAGCGTCGATCGGACGGTTGAACCGTCGGCTCTTCGAACGCTGAGCCCGTACGAATGGCCCAACATGAAGCCGGTGGACTCGGGAGGTAGGAGTTCCTTGTCTTCGACGGTGAGCAACACGTCTCCCGGTCGAATGCCCGCCCTGGCCGCAACTCCACCAGGATGCACGTCCTGAAATACCCAGCGAAGGCCATCAGCGGTTTCTGCTTTCGTGAACGTGGCCGCAATGGCAATCCGACCGGCGGCCCGTGGCCTGCTCTGGTGGAAGAACCCTGTATGGCTCGTGCCGAGTGTTTGGAGCATGCCGTTCATGGCATGCTCGAATTCTTCAGGTGTCACGCTTCCGAGTATGTGGGTCTCGTGCTCGTCGCGAAGTTTCTTGATGTCGGGCGCGCTTTGGTTCGCGAGCGACGAACTTCTTGCCCACGGTCTCCAGGACTTTGTCGAGGACGGACTCGCCGCTGCGGTTGGTTCAGGACCTCCATCTGTACCTCTCCTCAGTTCGTCGCTGCGCCACGCGATGTGATGACCGCGCCGACACTGTCGCCATACATGAGCAGCCCGCTCCAGAGCTTCGGAACGGCCTCTGGCCCGAATCGCCTCAGCATGGTCAGCTTCGCTCTTCGAAGCGCTTCTCCCTTGTCCGCGCCGGCGGCAAGCTGGCGATAGAACTCCCGCATGATGGCGAGGCTGAACGTGTCGTCGGCGCTCCACAGGTTCGCAACCACGGTTCGCGCACCGGCGGCCAGGAACGGTCGAACAAGGCTGGACACTCCCTCTTGTCCGTACACATCACCCGCTCCTGTGTCACAGGCGGACAGGGTGACGAGGGCGGCGCGCAAGCGCAAGTTCAGGATCTCGCGTGCTTGAAGGAGACCATCCTCGCCGCCACCTGGCAGAAGAACCAGCGCCGAGCGCGCCGGATATTTGGTACTCACGATTCCATGTGCCGCAAAGTGGATGACCCTGTATTCGCCGAGCGGCTGCTGCTTCAGCGCCCGTTCGGTGGCAGATTCCCCGAGCAAAACAGTCGTCCCCGGGCCACCGAGTGTCGCCGCCACCGATCGTGCTTCGTCGTCGGCCGACGGCAACGGAGAGAGCGCCGCGCCGTCAAGGTCGTACACGCCGCGACTGATTGCCCCGAGAGGCGGTTGAGGCGACCCATTGGATTGAGGCGCTTTCTCGCCGCTTTGAGATGCACTCACGGCGAGGGCGACACGGTGTGGCTGGCCCTGTGACTGCCGGCTTCTGAGGATCGTCAGAACGGAGCCCGAAGGAATGTACGAAACGACGTGCGTGTCCAGCAACCGTTTACCCGACGGGTCGAGGAGAAGCTCAAACGGCAACTGATGCAAATCGCCGTCTGGGCTCACGATCAGCCTGCCCTTCCTTGAGATCTCAGGGACGTGATCGAATATCGCGGCGCCAAGAGCCTGCGCCTCGGCGCGTGATTCCTCACCTGCCCGAACCTTCTGCAACAGAGGTCGAAGGCGGCCCTGAATGGCTGCCCGACCTGGAAGCTCACAGATTCGCGCAGCAGTGCGCGTCGCCACGACGCAATACGATGCGGGCTCCGCCAGTGCGAACTCCAACACGACTTCGTCGCTGCGCAATACGGCTTGCAGGTCCTTGAGCGTGACCGCTTTTCGTGGACTGATTCGAGTTCTGTTGAAGAGTTCGGTCTCGACCGGAGCCAGTCGCTCTTCGACGGCGAAGATCTGGTCAAGCAGGCGCTGGCGCTCGGCACGATCTCTCGCCCGATACAGTTGCAGCTGCAGCGCGGCTATTTGTCGTTCGCCGGCACGTAGTTCAGGCGGCTTGTTGAAATCGCCCAGCGGTGCGGAGACAAGCAGTCCGAGCAGCGATCGACCTCGAGTCTGCTCCACGACCGAGAACAGTCGATTGGGATCCTGACTGTGTGCGCCTTCCAGACGAGTCCGCGCCACGAACACGTCGTCCATTCCTGCGATGACTCGGCTCTGAACCCAAGGGCTGCTGACCTTCGTGAGCAACCCCTCAAGCAGATCGGTGGCCTCATCGAGCAGATCCGCAGCATCCCTGTAACGCTGTTGCGACGACCTCACTTCTGCAAGCTCCGCGAGAAGCTTTGGCGTCAGGATCTGCTCGTGCATGTTGACGGGCGACTTCGACACCTTCGCGCAACGTGTCGTCTGCCTCCGCGAGCCGGTTGTTGGCGCGCTGAATCCTCGCGAGGTCAAGCGCGATTTCCGCGAGAATGCGGTTCCCGCCGGCTTTGCGAGCCAGATCGGTCGCTCGAGACAGGAGTTCGACGGCGTGGTCGGTCTGTTTCCGGCCGTTCGCGATCAAGCCGAGGCTGAACGTCAGTTCCGCTTGATAGCCCAGCGCGCCCTCTCGGGTCGCGACGGCCAAGGCTTGATTCAACGTCTGTTCGGCTTCATCGAAGCGGCCGATCTTGACCAGCGCATCACCCTTTCCGAGGTACGTCATGGCCGGAAACTGCAGCTCCGGCACGACTGAGGCGGCCTTTAGCGCCTTGTCGTAATAATCGAGTGCCTGCTCCGCGCGTCCGAGTTGGCTGTAGCCTTCACCAAAGAGCGTGAGCCAGCGGACGACGGCCGCGAGATCGCCATTTGATTGGGCTGTTTGTAACGCCCGTCCGAGCTTGATCACGCTTGTTGAGATGTCGCCCTGTAAGAAGGCGATGAGTCCCAGCTCGCCTTCGGCACGGTTCACCCATGCGGCATCAGCGAGCTTCGTCGCGATGTCCAGCGCCTCGCGCCATGACTGTTCCGCGAGAAACGGATCGAGATCGGTGTCTGTCTCTCCTTTGATCACCAAGCATCGGAGCCGCAGGCGATCATCGCTTTGCACGATCGGATCCTCGAGGTACTCGGCGAGTCGCTGTGACACCTCGGGGACGGAGAGTCGGGGGAGCTGCGCGCGGAGCTTGTTTACGGAAGCGTAAAGCGCGTTTCGCTGGTCACCACGCTCTGTGAAGAGCCGTTCCGCATCCGCGTAGAGCGGTTCAGCGCGGGTCCAATTCTTGAGCCACGCAAGGCGGTCGGCGTCCTGGAGAAGTTTGTCTGGGTCAGGTGTGTTCTGTGCGAATGTCGCGTGGCACAGACTTGCCGCAGCCACTACGAGCGTCGTCCGCCGAATGAAAGCGACGATGCGGCCCCACGACATGAAACACCCCCGCGACTGTTATGCGGTGTGCGGTCCTCCGTTCTACAGCCGCGAGCAAATTGATTCAAGACCCAAGGTTGTAATCGTGCACAATCAATGCAAGACGACAGGTTTGTAATCGTGTACGGCAGAGTTTCGCGCGAGCGCGCTCATCATCGCCGCGATCATCAACTCATCCGTTCTGCTTGAGCGTCAGCGAGGGCTCTTGGCGCACAGCGAATCCGGTTCAAGCGTGCGTGATCTCATTCACCGGCGATCGGCTCACGGCGAACGTCCCGTGCCGACTTGTCGGTCCGTACGCCCAGAAACGCCGCATGGCGCAGGTTTCCGTCCCGTGTCCACTCGATGAACGAGACTTCCACGACTTGCGTCGGCTTGACCCACTGCAATGTCCCCATCTCGTCGGCTGTGATGCCTTCGCCCCAGTGGCTGGTCTTGCCGCTCGGCAGATTCATGAAAGGACAACGTCGGGTTCGCAATGGCCCGATGCGCTCGAACACGGTCCGACGAAGATGCGGCGTGAACCCGGCGCGCACTTTCCCGGCGAACCGGAGCTTCCCGTCGTCGTAGTAGCCCACGAGCAGCGAATCGAAGTCGGCATCGTTCGGCTTGAACCCACCCACGACGAATTCCTGACGGGGGCTGAACTTCACCTTCACCCAAGCGCCAGTACGCTTCCCCGGTTCGTACCGGGAGTCACGTCGCTTCGCGACGACACCTTCGAGATGCAGACGCCGCACGGCCGCCTCGATATCTGACACTGAACCTGGCAGCGGGTCAGACAATAGCAAAGGCGCAGTCAGATCGATCGACGCGAGGTCCGCGCGCCGCTCGTCCAAGCGGCGCTTCATGAGATCGCGGCCATTGAGGTGCAGGATGTCGAACACGTAGAAGACCAGTTGCAGCGTGTGAGGCGGTGCGGTGCTGGAGCGCTTGAAATGACGGTCGGCCCGTCCCGGTCGACAGCGACGATTTCGCCGTCAAGGATGGCGGTTTTGAGGTTCAGCTTGCCGACGGCCGCTGCGATGGCGGGGTACTGCGCGGTGAGGTTCTTCGAATTGCGCGACACGAGTCGAACGTCCGCGCCGTCTTTGAGTGCCAGCGACCGATAGCCGTCCCATTTCACCTCATAGCTCCACTCATCGCCGGTGGGCAGCAGCGTCGCCGAGACTGCGACCATCGGACTGACCGGCACGAAGCGTCATCTCGCGACGGTACTTCAGCCTTCGCGCTCGGCGCCACGTTCCCCGCATGCCTTTGAGCCATTCCTGCGGCTGGCCGTCCCCCGGTCGGACTCCGGCGCCAAAGGGCGAGCGCCTCAGCGGAGTGGCGAACATAAAGCGAATGTGATATCGTGCGCAGCGTATGGTGCCAAAGGCTTGCACGGTCAGCTTCGCAGGCCCCACAGGGATCAGCCATGCGGTTGAGGTGACGGCGGAATCGCTCTATGAAGCCGCAGTCTTGGGTCTAAGTCTCATGAAGAAGCACGGCTGGGTCGACCCAATTGGCCCAGGAACGCAGCTGCAAGTGCAGGTCAAAGAACCGCCCGTCACGCACTCGGTTTCGGTGTCACAGCTGAAGCGCTGGATTGACGGGATTGCGGCGAGTCCTGACGAATTGCTGCGCAAG
>CAWDNV010000008.1:0-14822 GCA_963803735.1 uncultured Acidobacteriota bacterium
CACGTGATCGGAACAGCCCTCCTGGAAGTGCGGAGTAGAGAAGATCATTTGGGGTGCCGGGCCTACGGGGAGCTTGTCGCTCTCCTCTGGAAACGTGGGCAGTTCTCCGCAGCGATTCGGCTAGAGGAATTCTGGAACAAGCTTCTCGAATCCGGCAACTTCAGGCTCTTCTGCGGATATCCGATCGACGTTTTCGGCCCGGAGTTCCGAGCAGATTCCGTGAATGCGCTACTGTGCGCCCACACCCACGTGGTTCCCGCGGGTTTGGACAGCGATCTTGAAAGTGCAGTAGGACGGGCAATGGACGATGTGCTGGGTGCGGAAATCGTTAGTGTCAGAAGTGAAATGAGAACCAGCTTCCAGCCGACCGCTTGGGCGACCGTGCCCCCGGCGGAAGCTGCGATCCTTTGGATCGGGAATCACGTACCTGAGAAGGCGGACGCGGTGGCCGCACGGGCGCGCACGTACTACCATGGCGAAAAGCGTTTTCGCGCACTGGTCGAAAACAGTGCCGACGCAATTTCACTCATCGACGCCGAGGGTAATGTGCTGTATACGAGCACCTCGACGACGAGTATCCTCGGTTATGGACCTCGCGACCTTGTCGGGGACAACTGGCTGCGCGTGGTTCATGCAGAGGATGTCGACAGCATCGGCCGGACATTAGAAGACGTCCTTGCAACTCCGCGGCGCACGGTACATTGGCAAGCACGCTTGATTCATAAGTCCGAACGTTGTTGCTGGGTGGAAGGCGCAACAACTAATCTGCTGGACGATCCGGACGTTCGAGCAATCGTTTTGAACTACCGCGACATCACAGAGCGAAAACATCTGGAAGAGCAAAACGAGAAAAGGGCGCAAGAGCTGGCCCGGTCGAACGCAGAGTTACAGGATTTCGCATATGTTGCGGCGCATGACCTACGGGAGCCTCTTAGAACTGTTGCCGCTTACACGCAGCTTCTTAAGATTGCTCAATCCGATGAGGAGCGAGGCCAATGCGCCGATATCATCATCGGCGGGGTCACTCGAATGGCGACGTTACTTGACGATCTGCTTTCTTTAACGCAGCTGGAATTCGATAATTCGAGGGAGGCGGTTGACCTACATCGCGTCGTGCACCAAGCGTTCAAGAATTTGGAGCAGGCCGTCAAGGAAAGCGGCGCGACACTGGCGGTCGATCCCTTGCCGGTCGTGCAGGCCCGCGAGAGTTATCTGATCGAAGTGTTTCAGAATCTTATAAGTAACGCAATCAAATATCGAAGCGTTGCCCCAATTGAAATTCGCGTTACGAGCGAAGCGTGGGAGCGGGAATGGCTCATTAAGGTAAGCGACAACGGTATCGGGATTGCGCCGAAATATCACGATCAGATATTCGGACTTTTCAAACGCCTGCATGGTAGGGATGTGCCAGGAACTGGCCTTGGATTGGCAATTTGCCGGAAGATCGTTGAGGGAATGGGCGGCAAGATTTGGGTCGACTCGAAACCCGGAACCGGATCAACGTTCTGTTTCACCATTCCTCGGGACATGACTACGGACGGGAGCGAACTGGGTGCTCAATCGAAGACCTGACCCTCGGGAGCGGAGTAGCCCAAATAGTTGGGCTCTCAGAATTGTGTCCCCTGCGGAGGCGCCGCAATGGAATCTGCTAAAGCGTTTGAAACAGGCGAGCAGTTGATCGGACCCGCGGGTTCAGAGATTTCCACATTGAGCGCTGCCGCATCCAGCCGGTCCGCTGTTGCATCAGTCTTCCCCCAGCATCTACGTTTGACCAACGGGACGCCAGAAGGAATGATCGCAACTGACGATGCAGGCACGATTGTGTATGCGAACCCGGCCGAGGAGCGAACCTTCGGATTCGGGCCCGGCGAATTGATCGGGATGCATCTAGCCGACCTGAGCGGTTATCCAGATGAAGAAAACGACCAACACGTTAGGGAAGTGTTCTCAGACCTTCAATCGAAGGGCTTTTGGAGCGGCGAATGGTTGAATATGAGCAGGGACGGAACCCGGTTCTATTCAACCGCGAGCATGCACACAGCCAAGTTGGATGGTCGAATGTATTTTATACGCGTCCATTCAGCTGGGACCTTGGAAACCAACTCTCAAGCGGCGGCGTATCATCTCGCCGCGCTCGTCGAGAGTAGTGACGACGCGATCATAGGTCGAGATCTGAACGGTCTCATCATAAGTTGGAATAGCGCCGCGGAGCGAATGTTCGGGTATTCAGCGGATGAGGCAATCGGCCGGCCATTGACTATCCTTGCGGTCCCGGGCCGAGAGGACGAGATACCCACAATCTTTGAGCGCATCCGCAAGGGCGAGTCGGTAAAGCAGCTTGAAACGGTACGAAGACGGAAGGACGGTAAGGAGATTGACGTATCGATAACCGGATCGCCGATCCGTAATGCTGCCGGGGCGGTTATCGGCGCCTCGACCATCGCGCGAGACATAAAGGATTGCAAAGGCCTGGAAGAGGTGACGCTACGGCTGGCAGCCATCGTGGACGGCTCTGACGACGCGATTGTCAGCAAGGATCTGAACGGCATCATCAGGAGCTGGAACAAGGCTGCCGAGCACATCTTCGGCTACTCGAGCGCCGAGGTAATCGGGCAACCTATCTCAATTCTGGCGGCGCCAGATCGACTCAATGAGATGCCGGAAGTCCTTGCAAAACTTCGCCGCGGCGAGCAGATCGATCACTATGAGACGCGTCGCAAACGAAAAGATGGAAAAGTTATTGACATTTCCCTCACTGTCTCTCCAATACGGACCTCTTCCGGTCGAGTGATCGGCGCCTCGAAAATCGCTCGCGACATCAGTGAACGCAAACGCTCACAGAAGGCTCTAGAAGAGGCAAACATCGAGCTCCGACAGAGTGAGACACAGTTTCGCACACTTGCCAACGCAATTCCTCATCTTTGCTGGATGGCACACGCTGACGGGTCATTCTTCTGGTTTAACGATCGCTGGTACGAGTATACCGGAATGGTACCGACCAAAACAAAGGATGGGATTGGCGGACTATGCATGATCCAGTGACACTGCATGAGATGACGATAGCGCTGGGAGGCAGCCGTGGCTTCGAGCGAACCATTTGAAATGGTGACTCGAATTTGTGGGCGAACCGGCGCTTTCCGGTCATTTCTGACACGCGCCGTACCTGTAAAAGATGCTGAAGGGCGAGTAGTGCGCTGGTTCGGCACAAGTACGGACATCGAGGAGCGAAAGATCATCGAAGATGTGCTCCAAAAGACAAACGAGACGCTCCAGCGCGCCAATGTGGATTTGGCTCAGTTTGCTTATGTCGCTGCGCACGACCTTCAAGAGCCTCTTCGCACTGTGGTTTCCTTCTCTCAAATAGTGCAGAGGACATGCTCGAAAGTTCTTGACCCAGAATCGGCGCAAAATTTGAGTACGTTGTCAATGGCGCGCGCCGTATGAATCAGCTGATCTCTGATCTGCTATCGTATTCGCGGACAACCGCTGAAACTGGCCATGCCGACGAGGAAGTTGATCTCGAAGAAGCGTTTGGCGCTATATTGACGCTCCTCAAGGAGCCGATTGAGAGCGCGAATGCCAGTATTACTCATCAGCCGCTGCCCCGTATTTTCGCTGACGCCTCACAAATGGGCCAAGTTTTTCAGAACCTGCTTAGCAATGCGCTCAAGTATCATCGTGACGGTGTGACGCCCGAAATCGAGGTGAAAGCGGAGCTCGATGACGGAAATTGGCTTTTCTCGGTGAGGGACAATGGCCAGGGCTTCAAAATGAAGTACGCTCAACAGATCTTCGGGATCTTCAAGCGTCTGCACGGGAAGGAGGTTCCGGGGTCGGGCGTGGGCCTGGCGATCTGCAAGGCCGTGATCGAGCGCCACGGAGGACACATTTGGGCGAACTCCGAGGTGGGTCACGGAACAACGTTCTACTTCACGGTGCCCAACCGGACAGGAAGGACAAATGCAACGCAACAAGTTACCTAGACGATTGCTCGTGGTTGAGGACAACCCAACCGACGCGCTACTACTGCGCCGGGCGCTTACTGAGCATGGCGTCGACTATGAGATGGTCGTCGTCGGAGATGGCGAGGAAGCTATTGAATATTTAGAAAAATGTAAGGGAGCAAAGCCCGAGCTGATCATCGTCGACCTGAACCTTCCAAAGGAAGACGGTATCGAAGTGTTGAAAGTATATCGCGGCAGTCCCTCGTTCATCGAGACGCAGATGGTGATTCTGACGTCGTCCGACTCTCCCAGCGAGCGACAGCGGGCTGAAATAATTGGGGTTGATGCTTACCTTCGCAAGCCAATCGAATTGGACGCCTTCCTGGCACTCGGGGGGACGCTTAAGAAACTGTTGGAACTACCCCCCAAGGTGCAAAACGTGATTTGAGTTCGATTCGCGATCATTCTACCGCCGGTCAAGCGGCTGCGAGGAGGTTCCGTGAGCAACCTTAGCTATGAAAAGACCGATTCGAAGCAAAGCATCGAAATAGTGGTTTCACGCGAGCTCGCCGAGTGGGCGCTTTTTTCTGGAGGCGGTCACATGAGTGAGCTGGTGGCCTCCTTTGATTGGTCCAATACGTTAGGCGGAGTTATCACACTGGCCTCAGAGCTTGCGCACTGCCGTAAGTATCTGCCTCGCATCTCGTTTCCCGATCGTCATGTACTGGGGTCCAGAGTTCGTCGTACTCTATAACGACGCGTACAGCGAGATTTTGGCCAATAAGCACCCTTGGGCATTGGGGCGGGGCGCACGCGAAGTATGGAATGAGATTTGGGACGTGATCGGCCCCATGCTGAATAGCGTTATCGCCAACGGCCAGGCAACCCGATCCGACGACCTGCTGCTGTTCTTGGAACGACAAGGATATCCCGAAGAATGCTACTTTTCGTTCTCTTTTAGTCCAGTCCGCATCGAAGCAGGGGTTGTCGGCGGGGTGTTCTGCGCAGTCAAAGAGACCACGAGTCAGGTGATCGGCGATCGACGGTTGCGTACTTTACGCGACTTGGGAGCGCGCACCTCAGAAACCAAGACTGTCGCCGACGCCTGTCAGCGTTCGGCGGAAGTTCTCAGTGAAAATGCGTCTGATGTACCCTTTGCTCTCATTTATCTGCTTAGCGGATCGACAGCAACCTTGGCGGGAGCAGCCGGAATTGACGTCGACGGCCCTGACAGCCCAACATCCGTGAAGTTGTCCGCCGACGGTGAAGCTGCGCCCTGGGAAATCGACGTCGTGGCGCGAACCGGCCAACCCAAGACGATCGATATTACCGCCGAGCATTCCGTATCCTGCCTCGCGGAACGTGGTCAAAAGGACCGGACGTTATACGGGTACTACCGTTGGGGCAGGATCGGCCGGTCGGGATCCTAGTAGCAGCCGTAAACCCACATCGGAGGCTGGATGATGAGTATCTAACCTTCATTTCCCTTCTTGCTCGCCAGATTACCAGCGCGATCGCCGATGCTCGCGCTCACGAGGAGGAGCGGCAGCGCATTGAAGCACTTGCTGATTTGGACCGCGCTAAGACCGCATTCTTCAGCAACGTCAGCCATGAGTTTCGAACTCCGCTCACTCTAATACTCGGACCGCTAACAGATATTCTCGCGCGGTCCGACCCCCCGATGGAAGAGTGCCGCGAAGAGCTCACTCTCGTCCATCGCAATGGTCTGCGGTTGCTCAAGTTAGTGAACACTCTCCTCGATTTTTCTCAGATCGAGGCGGGGCGAGTTCGGGCCTGTTACGAGCCAACCGACCTTGCAATCTTGACGACTGACCTTGCGAGTGTGTTTCGCTCCGCTATTGAGAGGGCGGGATTGTGTTTAACCATTCAGTGTCCGCCGCTCGGAGAGCCCGTTTTTGTCGATCGCGAGATGTGGGAAAAGATTGTTCTAAACCTCCTGTCGAACGCTTTGAAGTACACATTTGACGGGCAGATTTCAGTTTCATTGGAAACTGCCGGTAACTGCGTGGAGCTCTCGGTACGAGATACCGGCATTGGCATCGGCAAATCCGATCTGGCGCACATCTTTGACCGCTTTCACCGTGTCGAAGGCGCTTGTGGACGGTCGCAAGAAGGGTCGGGAATTGGCTTAGCACTCGTACAAGAGCTCGCCAGACTACACGGTGGAAGCGCACGTGTGGAGAGTGAGATTGGGAGAGGAACTACTTTCACGGTTTCTGTACCGCGAGGCCGTGATCATTTGCCACCAGAAAGCGTCGGCAGGGCAAGAATCCAGTCATCCGCGGAGCTGGTCTCGCAGCCCTACGTAGAAGAGGCTCTCCGCTGGTTGCCAGACCGATCGCCGTCGGCCACGCCTCCTAATGTCCCGCCAGCGACCGACGCCGAGAGCGCCGCGCCGCGCGTGCAAGCGACCTCTGCGACCTCCGCTCGCATCCTATTGGCCGATGACAATACGGACATGCGGGATTATTTGGGGCGACTGCTAAGTACTGACTACACAGTTGAGAGGGTTGCGGACGGTGAGGCGGCACTTGCCTCTATTAGAAGTAACGCACCTGATTTGCTTCTGGCGGATGTCATGATGCCGCGTCTGGATGGATTCGGTTTGCTCCGGGCGATCCGCAGCGACCCAGAAATAAGCAGAGTGCCAGTGATTCTGCTTTCTGCCCGTGCTGGCGAGGAAGCTCGCATGGAAGGGCTCAAAGCGGGAGCGGACGACTATCTTACAAAGCCGTTTAGCGCTCGTGAGCTGTTGGTCCGCGTCGCATCCCGCCTTGAAATCTCCCGTGTTCGATCTGAGGCAGCTGAAACCGAGCATCGACTGCGGATGGAGGCGGTAGCAGAACGCGAGCGGTTGCAGGATCTTATCGCGCAAGCGCCGGCCCTCATCGCGATGACGCGCGGGCCCCACCACATCTTCGACGTCGTCAATCAGCAATATGCACACACAGTTGGCCGTACCGAAGCGGATCTAATCGGCAAACCAGTCTGTGACGCCTTACCTGAGATCAGAAACCAGGAATTCCCTCGGCTTCTCGATCAGGTATATCAGACGGGAAAGGCTCACACAGGTTCGGAAGTGCTCGGGAGACTAGATCGCCACGGTGATGGGCGCCTGGAGGACCGATATTTCAACTACGTCTATCAGCCGTCCAGGGACGCAAGCCGGTGTACTGTGGGCATCATCATCCATGCCGTGGACGTGACTGAACAGGTTTTAGCGCGGCGACGCGCGGAGGAGGGAGAAAGGCAACTTACGACGCTCGCTGACTCGATTCCGCAGCTCGCCTGGATGGCTGAGCCGGACGGTTCTGTTATCTGGTACAACCAGCAATGGTATAAATATACCGGCACTGAACCGGAGCAGATGGTAGGGTGGGGCTGGCAATCGGTTCACGATCCGGAGATCCTTCCCGCGGTCTTAGAGCGTTGGCGCGAATCGCTGCGCAACGGCTCTCCTTTTGAGATGGAATATCCTCTTCGCGGAGCCGATGGCACGTTTAAGTGGTTCCTAAGTCGTGTCACGCCCCTGCGCAATGCCACGGCAGAAGTTGTGCGATGGTTTGGGACAAGCACGGACGTAACCGAATCCAAGCGAATCCGAGACGAACGGGCGTTACTGCTCACTCGCGAGCGGGAGGCCCGCGCAACGGCGGAGTTGCTCAATCAAGTCGGTCCAACACTGCTAGGTCAGCGGGACCTGACTCAGCTCGCGCAATCAGTGATTGATTTGGCTGCCACCGGGATCGGCGCTGAGTTCGGCGGCTTCTTATATAAGGCGGTGAACGAGGAAGGTGAGGCCTATGCAATGTACGGGTCGTCAGGCCCGCCGGACAGGGTATTGACGAATGCTTCATTGCCTCGCTCTGTGGAGCAATATCAACGCACATTTCAGGACGAGAGGATAGTTCGTGCCACCGATGTCGAGGCGGATCCACGTTTCGGAAAGGCGTTGCCGTTTCTTGGTGTGCCCGAGGAGCACCTGCCGGTCAGAAGCTATCTGGCGGCGCCCGTCATCTCGCAGTCTGGAGAGGTTTTGGGAGCAATGTTCTTCAGCCATAGGTCACCCGGCCGGTTTATCGACTGTCATGAAGCGATTGTGGCGGGCATTGCGGCCCAAGCTGCTATCGCAATTGATAACGCAAGGCTTTTCGAAAGGGCGCAGCATATTCAGCAAGATCTGCGGCGATCGAATGAGGAACTCCAACGCTTGAACAAAGACATGGAGACCTTTGCGTATTCGGCTAGCCACGACCTAGGGGAACCCCTGCGGAATATCACGATGTCGGCTCAATTGTTGAAGCGCGATCACGGCGCTCAAATTCAAGAATCAGCGGTACAACTTCTGGATGGCGTCATCGCCGGCGCTATGCGAATGGAATCGTTGGTTAAGGACCTGCTGGCGTACAGCAGAGCGACGCGACCGCTGGAGAGTGTACCCGCAAGGCTAGACGCTCGAGCCGTCCTTACGGAGGTGCTGTTTATCCTTAAGGCCAGAATTGAAGAGAGCGCGGCTGTTATTACTGTAGATGAGTTGCCTTCAGTTGCGATGCACCGATCTCACCTTTCCCTGTTGTTTCAGAATCTCATTGGCAACGCGATCAAATATCGAGGGAAGGGCGCACCGAGGATTCACGTCTCTGCCGTCCAGCAGAATGGATCGTCGGTCTTCTCGGTTACGGACAATGGCATCGGCATTCAGGCAAAATATCGCACGCTAGTGTTTGGCCTTTTTAAGCGACTCCACTCTCGCGATAAGTATCCTGGCAGCGGCGTAGGCTTGGCCATTTGTCAACGACTCATCGAGCAGTACGGCGGTAGTATTTGGGTGGACC
Organism: uncultured Acidobacteriota bacterium; assembly: GCA_963803735.1. Classification (GTDB taxonomy): domain Bacteria; phylum Acidobacteriota; class Terriglobia; order Acidiferrales; family UBA7541; genus Palsa-189. The sequence continues at coordinate 8,801 of CAWDNV010000008.1, forward strand.
CGGCCCCAGACGGAGGATCGATCTTCTCTTTCTCAATCCCAAACGTGGACGATGAGAAATAATTCCGATGATCCCCGATTCTGAGAAGGGCTTTATATGGCGTCTTGCATATTTGGGCATAACTTTGAGAACTCACCCATAGTCTTGATCGGCAGTGTTCGAGCGGCTGGCACAGTCCCAAGAGTTGCTTGCCGGAGAGATGAGGCCTCTAGCGTTTTAAGTCACAGTCGCAGGCAATACATTTACAAATAGCGGATTCCGGACGCCAGACGAGAATTACATGCACCGCCTACGCACATTTCTATGGCAAGCTGTGATGCCGATCACCGGATTGCAAACGCAAACACTGGATACTTCTTGACGGATCATTTGGCGGATAACGTGCCTAACGATATTATGCGGCCCCAGGGCGGCACAGGAGTCACAATGCAGAACATAATGGAAAAAGAACCGAAGACGTCGGCGGAACCGGAGCATCGAGAGGGGCCGATCGCTCGAACCATTGAGCAACAGACGGCGAAGCTGCCCTCCGATACATTCTTATGGGCCGCTGTTGGGTCGATTAGCGTCTCGCTGGCTTTGATGATGATGGGTCAGGAGAAGAAAGCAAACTTTGTTGGCCAATGGGCTCCGACAATTCTCATACTCGGCTTATATAACAAAATGGTAAAGTTGCACGGTTCGGAAGGTGTTTGAGCGAAGCTGTCCCAGGGGCCCGGGTGCGTAGAAGAAATTCATTGAGAAAATGACCCTCTTCGCCTTTCTCCGCGATATTTCGGAGCGCAAACCGGCCCTCATTCGGCGCACCCGCTTGGCGACCTACACCGCGGAGGTGGGCTTGGCAATGATTTCTGGGAGCTGATCTTATAGTGCTTGATCGGCAGTGTTCGAGCGGCTGGCACCCTTCCTAGAGTTTGCTTGCTGGACAGAATGAGCCCTGCAACTTGAAATCGCTGATTCTTATCGTTGGCGCGACGGGGTACGTCGGTGGACAGTTGTTGAAAGCGCTGCTCGCTGCCGGCTACCCGGTGCGCTGCTTGGCGCGGTGTCCCGAAGTTCTACGAGCCAAAAGTCTGTCCGGATTACAAGTCGTGGGCGGGGACGTTCTCGATGCCTCTTCTGTTCGCGCCGCCATGGATGGTGTGCAGGCCGCGTACTATCTCGTTCATTCCATGGGCTCCACGCAATCCTTTGAGGAACAGGACAGAGCCGCGGCACAGAACTTCGCTGACGCGGCACGTGAGGGGCGAGTACAGCGGATCATTTATCTAGGTGGCCTCGGGCGCAGTAAGGACCAACTCTCCGCGCATCTACGTAGCCGCCACGAAGTGGGTGAAATCCTCAAATCGACGGGGGTTCCGGTCATTGAATTTCGTGCGTCGGTTGTGATTGGATCCGGCAGTCTATCCTTTGAAATGATACGCGCGCTGGTGGAGCGGCTCCCGGTTATGATCGCCCCCCGCTGGGTTTCGGTCGCCGCTCAACCGATCGCGATAGCGGACCTCCTCTCGTATTTACTTGCTGCCCTAAAGCTGCCGCCCGAGGGGAGCAGGATCTTCGAGATCGGAGGCTCGGATCGAGCGTCTTACGGCGGTCTAATGAAAGAGTACGCACGGCAAAGGGGGCTGAAACGCCTGGTGATTTCGGTCCCATTGCTTACACCGCGTTTATCCAGCCTTTGGTTGGGTTTAGTCACTCCTCTTTACGTCCATGTGGGGCGAAAGCTAATTGACAGCATTCGTCACCCGACCATCGTGGAAGATCAGACGGCCCTAAGCCGGTTTAACGTTCGACCTTGCGGGTTTCGTGAGGCGATGGCGGCGGCCCTCAAAGCGGAAGGTCGGAATCTAATGATCGACTCCCGGTCCATTCACGTGACGGCTTCTCCGCAGGAGGCCTTCGCCCCGATCCGTCGGATCGGGGGGGCAACAGGCTGGTACTACGCGAATTGGTTGTGGGAATTACGCGGTTTGCTAGACAGACTATTCGGTGGCTTTGGGGTGAGACGCGGCCGCCGCGATCCGAATGCGCTTCGCGTTGGTGATACTGTGGACTTCTGGCGTGTGGAGGTGATGGAGCCCGATCATCGTCTGCGTCTGATGGCTGAAATGAAACTTCCTGGCCGTGCCTGGCTGGAGTTCGAAGTGACAGGTGATTCCACAGGCTCCCTCATCCGCCAAACAGCGACGTTCGATCCGGTAGGGCTGCTCGGGCTTGCTTACTGGTACTCCGTCTTTCCTTTGCACCGGTTAGTCTTTAGCGGGATGCTTCACGGCATTGCAGCTAAAGTTCGCGCGGGCAACTGAACGTATGCAAGTAATGTTACATCACCGCCGTCATATTTTCCTGCCGTTATCGTGAGAGACGATTCGACGGAAATTCAATGCTTCAGGCTGCGGGAGAGTTCCGAGGATTGGCCAAGCGGCTCGGTCGGATCTCACGCTGAGGCTTGTCATGCAGCCCATCTTCAGAACTATTCTGTTTGGCCTAGCTCATCATACTCATACGCGCGGCGTATTAACGGCGTTTGGAGCGCTACGTGCACCGTAAACGTGGGTAGGAGACAAGACAGGATGGACAAACTTATGGGACAAGCAGCACTTCCAAACTTGACAACACGCGATCAAACGGCGGTCGCCACAACTTCGGTCAGCTCTTCAGTTAACAATGAGGCAAACTCGTCGGGTGTTTCATGGGCGGCGGTGATCGGTGGCGGCTTTGTGACCGCTGCCCTGTCCCTGATCTTGCTTGCATTGGGTGCCGGGTTGGGCTTTTCCTCGGTCTCTCCCTGGTCCAATGTTGGGGCATCCGCCTCGACCGTCGGTAAAGCTGCGTTTATATGGCTCATCCTTATGCAAATCATCAGTTCGTCGATGGGCGGCTATCTTGCCGGCCGGCTGCGCACGAAATGGGCGAATATTCACACGGACGAAGTCTATTTCCGCGATACGGCGCACGGGTTCCTGGCGTGGGCCGTAGCATTAGTAATCACCGCAGCATTCTTGGCTTCCGCAGCTGCCTCCATGGGGGGTGCGCCGTCAACACCGTCCGCAGACGGGACCGGTGGGACAACGGGCGTTAGGGCCCAAGCGGGGGAGTTCGATCCCAACGCGTACTTTATCGATACTCTGCTGCGCTCGGTTCCTGTAAAACTGGACGCAGACAGTACTCCAGTGTACGGTGAGGCTAAGCGCATTCTTGCGAATGCCCTTCGTCACGGGGCGGTTCCGCCGGAAGACAAGAGTTATTTAGCTCAGCTCGTATCGGCTCGCACGGGAGTTAGTCAAGCGGATGCAGACAAACGAGTATCTGACGTTTTTGCCAGGGCGCAACAAGCGGCAGACACGACACGCAAGATAGTAGCGCACTCATTGTTATGGGCATTCCTTGCTCTCTTGATCGGCGCGTTTTGTGCGAGTTTCGCCGCGACTATCGGAGGTAGGCAACGCGATCATGTCGTAATCGTTTAGCGGTGGCCGTTCCGGGGCACTCGATTTAAGTTCCAGCTGTGTTTTCAATTTAGTTTTGAGGAGACTTACGATGCGTTCGATTCTACTTTTGATGCTCGGTGTACCCATACCCATCGTCCTATTGCTTGCGCTGTTCGGCCATTAACCGTCTCGCAGTCTACCGGTGCATCGCCGGCGAGATTGACCGGGACTCCGTTTGACAGTTAGATCGCGGTGCGGCGGCCGGGCGGTGGGGGCCGGAAGCTAGCCACGACGGCAAAACCGGCCATAGAGGTGGCCACCGATCCTAAGAGCGAAAAGTCGGACTTCCCTACGCCAAATACGTAACTTCAGCCGGGTCGCAGTCCAAGTTCCAGCGCGTGCGAGGCCTACCGGGAAGTGCTCAAGTGCGGTCCACGCAGTTCGCGCACCAAGATCGCCGCCGCATCGTAAGGAAGAAGTCTTTCTTTAGATGGGGGACGCGCCAAGCGGTTCGTCACCGGCGACCGTTCCTATAAACGCCGGTCTTCCGGCGAATTCTGAGCCGAGCTTCTACAAAAGCTCGACCGCGAAACTGGAACCGGCGAGATGGTAGTGCAGGTAGGCTGCTAAGGGATCGTCCATACCTAAAACGAAACCGTTTCTTCGCGTTTCCAAAAACGCAGCTTGCGGCAGGCGCTGATAAAGTCGCCAACCGATTTGGGACCGTCAAGCTCAACACAGGCCTCATCGAGCCCATCGGCAATACCCGCCTTTTCAAAAAGAGGCATCGCCGCATCGGTATAACCGATGAATTTCAGATGCCCAAAGGCGTCGCGGATGAAATCGCCGACAGCCGCGTTTTGCAGAAGATCTTCGGTGGCATCCGCTGCATTGAGAATTGCGACGGCATCGAAGAGGACCGAAGGGCCGCCGCCAAATTTGTGATCGGCCTTCAGAGATTTTCCGTCACTCATTTGAACGCCGCCCACCGTCGGAGCGACAATTTCAAGCATCGCGCCTTCCGCCTCGAGCGCCGGCCGCAACGCGCCGATTAGTTTCGCATCTACCCCATCGGTGACCAGCGCACCTACTTTTCGGCCGGCGAAACTCTCCGGACCGTTCAGGGCGATGCTTAAAGGCCTTTGATTTTTTGAGGTCGGAACGAACTTCGACGGCAGGCGCCGCCGCCTTGATCCTACCTTTCAAACCCAGCCCAGCCGCGACCTGTTCGGCCAGCCCCTCATCGATGTTCGGAAGATGGGAAACCACCCGTTCGCGAATAGCCGGTTCCTCGACCTTGCTTAATTCGAAGACCAGCGCGTCGGCGATATGGCTCTGCTCGATTTTGTCTGGCTGATATAGAACTGGCGGGCCTGGCTGTAGTGATCGGCAAAGCTCTCCGGCCTTAGCGCGAACCTTCGCGCCGGCCTCTTCGGCGGGAAGGATCGGAAACCGATTTCGGGATCTTCGCGCGGTCCACCCTCGGAGCCGCGCGAGTTTGGCTCATAGTTCACTCGGCCTTTCGGGTTGTGCATCGCCATATGCCCGTCCTGTTGGAAATGGTGAAAAGGGCACTTGGGCGCGTTAATAGGAATATGCGTGAAATTCGGGCCGCCCAGCCGTTTGATCTGGGTATCGAGATAGGAAAAGTTACGGCCTTGCAGCAGCGGATCGTTGCTGAAGTCGATGCCAGGCACAATGTTATTGGTGCAGAACGCGACCTGTTCGGTCTCCGCGAAGAAATTGTCGACACAGCGATCCAGCACCAACCGGCCGACCTTTCGGATCGGCACTTCCTCTTCCGGGATGAGCTTGGTTGCGTCCAGTACATCGAAGGCGAACTTTTCGGCAAATTTCATCGTCGAAGAGTTGGAGACCCAGCTCCCATTCCGGGTAGTTTCCGGATTGAATGGCATTCCAGAAATCGCGCCGGTGGAAATCGGGATCGGCGCCATTGATCTTGACCGCTTCGTTCCAGACCACGGACTGCAGTCCGAGCTTGGGCTTCCAATGGAATTTGACAAACGTCGATTTGCCTTCGGCGTTCACCAGACGAAAGGTGTGAACGCCGAATCCTTCCATGAACCGGAAAGAGCGAGGGATCGCGCGATCCGACATGATCCACATGACCATGTGCATGCTTTCCGGCATGAGCGAGATGAAATCCCAGAAATTGTCGTGAGCCGTTTGCGCTTGCGGAAAATCGCGGTCGGGCTCCTGCTTGGCGGCGTGAATCAGATCGGGAAATTTGATCGCGTCCTGAATAAAAAAGACCGGGATGTTGTTACCGACAATGTCCCAGTTCCCTCTGTTGCGTGTAGAGCTTCACCGCGAAGCCGCGCACATCCCGCGCGAGATCCGCCGAACCCTTATTGCCGGCGACGGTAGAGAACCGCACGAAGGCTGGGGTTTTTTCGCCGGCGCGCTGGAAGAGATCCGCACGCGTCACTTCGGCCAGGGAGTCATAGTTCTCAAAGTAGCCGTGAGCTCCGAATCCTCGCGCGTGCACGACGCGCTCGGGAATCCGCTCATGGTCGAAGTGGAAGATCTTCTCGCGAAAATGAAGATCTTCGAGCAGTGCCGGTCCGCGA
>CAWDNV010000009.1:0-19646 GCA_963803735.1 uncultured Acidobacteriota bacterium
CGAGGAGCGAACCTTCGGATTCGCGCCCGGCGAATCGATCGGGATGCACCTAGCCGACCTGAGCGGTTATCCAGATAACGAGAACGACCAACACATTAGGGAAGTGTTTTCAGAACTTCAATCGAAGGGCATTTGGAGCGGCGAATGGTTGAATATGAGCAGGGACGGAACTCGGTTCTATTCAACCGCGAGCATCCACACCGCGCAGTTGGACGGTCGAATGTATTTTATACGCGTCCATTCAGTTGGGGCCTTGGAAACCAACTCTCAAGCGGCGGCGTATCATCTCGCCGCGCTCGTCGAGACTAGTGACGACGCGATCATGGGTAGAGACCTGAACGGTCTCATCATAAGTTGGAATAGCGCAGCGGAGCGAATGTTCGGGTATTCGGCGGATGAGGCAATCGGCCGGCCATTGACTATCCTTGCGGTCCCAGGCCGAGAGGACGAGATACCCACAATCTTTGAGCGTATCCTCAAGGGAGAGGCGGTGAAACATTTTGAAACGGTGCGCAGACGGAAGGGTGGTGAGGAGATCGCCCTCTCGATAACCGTATCGCCGATCGGTAATGCCGCCGGAGCGGTTATCGGCGTTTCGACAATCGCGCGAGACATTACTGATGCCAAAAGCCTCGAAGAGGCGACGCTGCGGCTGGCAGCCATCGTGGACGGGTCTGACGACGCGATTATCAGCAAGGATCTAAACGGCATCATCAGGAGTTGGAACAAGGCTGCCGAGCATATCTTCGGCTACTCCAGCGCCGAGGTAATCGGGCAACCTATCTCCCTTCTGGCGGCGCCCGATCGACTCAATGAGATGCCGGAAGTCCTTGCCAAACTTCGCCGCGGCGAGCGGATCGATCACTATGAGACGCGTCGTAGACGAAAAGATGGAAACATCATTGACATTTCCCTCACTGTTTCTCCAATTCGGACCTCTTCGGGTCGAGTGATTGGCGCCTCGAAAATCGCTCGCGACATCAGTGAACACAAACGCTCGCGGAAGGCTCTGGAAGAGGCAAACGCCGAGATCCGTCAGAGTGAAACACAGTTTCGCACACTTGCTAACGCAATTCCTCATCTTTGCTGGATGGCACACCCTGACGGGTCGTTCTTCTGGTTTAACGATCGCTGGTATGAGTATACCGGAATGGTACCTGACCAGAACAAAGGATGGGATTGGCGGACCGTGCATGATCCAGTGACACTGCATGAGATGACGATACGCTGGGAGGCAGCCGTGGCTTCGAGCGAACCTTTTGAAATGGTGACTCGAATTTGTGGGCGAACCGGCGCTTTCCGGTCATTTCTGACGCGCGCCGTACCCGTAACAAGATGCTGAAGGGCGAGTAGTGCGCTGGTTCGGCACAAGTACGGACATCGAGGAGCGAAAGATCATCGAAGATGTCCTCCAAAAGACAAACGAGACGCTCCAGCGCGCCAATGTGGATTTGGCTCAGTTTGCTTATGTCGCTGCGCACGACCTTCAAGAGCCTCTTCGCACTGTGGTTTCCTTCTCTCAAATAGTGCAGAGGACGTGCTCGAAGGTTCTTGATCCAGAATCGGCGCAAAATCTTGAGTACGTTGTCAATGGCGCGCGCCGTATGAATCAGATGATCTCTGATCTGCTATCGTATTCGCGGACAACCGCTGAAACTGGCCATGCCGACGAGGAAGTTGATCTCGAAGAAGCGTTTGGCGCTATATTGACGGTCCTCAAGGAGCCGATTGAAAGCGCGAATGCCAGTATTACTCATCAGCCGCTGCCCCGTATTTTCGCTGACGCCTCACAAATGGGCCAAGTGTTTCAGAACCTGCTGAGCAATGCGCTCAAGTATCATCGTGACGGTGTGAGGCCCGAAATCGAGGTGAAAGCGGAGCGCGATGACGGAAATTGGCTTTTTTCGGTGAGGGACAATGGCCAGGGCTTCAAGATGAAGTACGCTCAACAGATCTTCGGGATCTTCAAGCGTCTGCACGGGAAGGAGGTTCCGGGGTCGGGCGTGGGCCTGGCGATCTGCAAGGCAGTGATCGAGCGCCACGGAGGACACATTTGGGCGAACTCCGAGGTGGGTCACGGAACAACGTTCTACTTCACGGTGCCCAACCGCACAGGAAGGACAAATGCAACGCAACAAGTTACCTAGACGATTGCTCGTGGTGGAGGACAACCCAACCGACGCGCTGCTACTGCGCCGGGCGCTTACTGAGCATGGCGTCGACTATGAGATGGTCGTCGTCGGAGATGGCGAGGAAGCTATTGAATATTTAGAAAAATGCAAGGGAGCAAAGCCGGAGCTGATCATCGTCGACCTGAACCTTCCAAAGGAAGACGGTATCGAAGTGTTGAAAGTATATCGCGGCAGTCCCTCGTTCATCGAGACGCAGATGGTGATTCTGACGTCGTCCGACTCTCCGAGCGAGCGACAGCGGGCTGAAATAATTGGGGTTGATGCTTACCTTCGCAAGCCAATCGAATTGGACGCCTTCCTGGCACTCGGGGGGACGCTTAAGAAACTGTTGGAACTACCCCCCAAGGTGCAAAACGTGATTTGAGTTCGATTCGCGATAATTCTGCCGCCCGTCTAGGGCAGCAAGGAGGTTCCGTGAGCAACCTTATCGATGAAGAGCACCGTTTCGAAGCAAGGCATCGAAGTAGTGGTTTCACGCGAGCTCGGCGAGTGGGCGCTTTTCTCTGGAGGCGGTCACATGAGTGAGCTGGTGGCGTCCTTTGATTGGTCCAATACGTTAGGGGAGTTATCACACTGGCCTCAGAGCTTGCGCACTGCCGTAAGTATCTGCCTCGCATCTCGTTTCCCGATCGTCATGTACTGGGGTCCAGAGTTCGTCGTACTTTATAACGACGCGTACAGCGAGATTTTGGCCAATAAACACCCTTGGGCATTGGGGCGGGGCGCACGCGAAGTGTGGAATGAGATTTGGGACGTGATCGGTCCCATGCTGAATGGCGTTATCGCCAACGGCCAAGCGACCCGATCCGACGACCTCCTGCTGTTCTTGGAACGACAAGGATATTCCGAAGAATGCTACTTTTCGTTCTCTTTTAGTCCAGTCCGGATCGAAGCGGGGGTTGTCGGCGGGGTGTTCTGCGCAGTCAAAGAGACTACGAGTCAGGTAATCGGCGATCGGCGGTTGCATACTTTACGCGACTTGGGCGCGCGCACGTCGGAAACCAAGACTGTCGTTGATGCCTGTCAGCGTTCGGCGGAAGTTCTCAGTGAAAATGCGTCTGATGTACCCTTTGCTCTCATTTATCTGCTTAGCGGATCGACAGCAACCTTGGCGGGAGCAGCCGGAATTGACGTTGACGGCCCTGACAGCCCAACATCCGTGAAGTTGTCCGCCGATGGTGAAGCTGCGCCCTGGGAAATCGACGTCGTGGCGCGAACAGGCCAACCTAAGACGATCGATATTACCTCCGGGGGTTGCCGTATCCTGCCTCGCGGAACTTGGTCGAAAGGACCGGACGTTATACAGGTACTGCCGTTGGGGCAGGATCGGCCGGTCGGGATCCTAGTAGCGGCCGTAAACCCACATCGGAGGCTGGATGATGAGTATCTAACCTTCTTTTCCCTTCTTGCTCGCCAGATTACCAGCGCGATTGCCGATGCTCGCGCTCACGAGGAGGAGCGGCAGCGCATTGAAGCACTTGCTGATTTGGACCGCGCTAAGACCGCATTCTTCAGTAACGTCAGCCATGAGTTTCGAACTCCGCTCGCTCTAATACTAGGACCGCTAACAGATATTCTCGCGCGGGCCGACACCCCGATGGAAGCGTGCCGCAAGGAGCTCACTCTCGTCCATCGCAATGGTCTGCGGTTGCTCAAGTTAGTGAACACTCTCCTCGATTTCTCTCAGATCGAAGCGGGGCGAGTTCGGGCCTGTTACGAGCCAACCGACCTTGCAATCTTGACGACTGACCTTGCGAGCGTTTTTCGCTCCGCTATCGAGAGGGCAGGATTGTGTTTAACCATTCAGTGTCCGCCGCTCGAAGAGCCGGTGTTTGTCGATCGCGAGATGTGGGAAAAGATCGTGCTAAACCTCCTGTCGAACGCTTTGAAGTACACACTTGAGGGGCAGATTACAGTTTCGTTGAAGACTGCCGGCGACTGCGTGGAGCTCTCGGTACGAGATACCGGCATTGGCATCGACAAAACCGATCTGGCGCATGTCTTTGACCGCTTTCACCGTGTCGAAGGCGCCTGTGGACGGTCGCAAGAAGGGTCGGGAATTGGCTTAGCACTCGTACAAGAGCTCGCCAGACTACACGGTGGAAGCGCACGTGTGGAGAGTGAGATTGGGAGAGGAACTACTTTCACGGTGTCTGTACCGCGAGGCCGTGATCATTTGCCACCAGAAAGCGTCGGCATGGCAAGAATCCAGTCATCCGCGGAGCTGGTCTCGCAGCCCTATGTAGAAGAGGCTCTCCGCTGGCTGCCCGACTCATCGCCGCCAGCCACGCCTCCTAATGTCCCGCCAGCGACCGACGCCGAGAGCGCCGCGCCGCGCGTGCAAGCGACCTCTGCGACCTCCGCTCGCATCCTATTGGCCGATGACAATACGGACATGCGGGATTATTTGGGGCGACTGCTAAGTACTGACTACACAGTTGAGAGGGTTGCGGACGGTGAGGCGGCACTTGCCTCTCTTAGAAGTAACGCACCTGATTTGCTTCTGGCGGATGTCATGATGCCGCGTCTGGATGGATTCGGTTTGCTCCGGGCGATCCGCAGCGACCCAGAGATAAGCGGAATACCGGTAATTCTGCTTTCCGCTCGTGCCGGCGAGGAAGCCCGCATCGAAGGACTCAAGGCAGGGGCCGACGACTATCTTGTAAAGCCGTTTAGCGCGCGTGAGCTGTTGGTCCGCGTGGCATCCCGCCTTGAAATCTCCCGTCTTCGATCGGAGGCGGCTGAAACCGAGCATCGACTACTGATGGAGGCGGCAGCCGAACGCGAGCGGTTGCAGGATCTTATCGCGCAAGCGCCGGCCCTCATCGCGATGACGCGCGGGCCCCATCACATCTTCGACGTCGTTAATCAGCAATATGCAGACGCAGTTGGCCGTACTGAAGCGGATCTACTCGGCAAACCAGTTTGTGACGCCTTACCCGAGATGAGAAACCAGGTATTCCCTCGGCTTCTCGATCAGGTATATCAGACGGGACAGGCTCACACAGGTTCCGAAGTTCTCGGGAGATTAGATCGCCACGGTGATGGGCGCCTGGAGGACCGATATTTCAACTACGTCTATCAGCCGTCCAGGGACGCGAACCGGTGTACTGTGGGCGTCATCATCCATGCCGTGGACGTGACTGAACAGGTTTTAGCGCGGCAACGTGCGGAGGAGGGAGAAAGGCAACTGAGGACGCTCGCTGACTCGATTCCGCAGCTCGCCTGGATGGCTGAGCCGGATGGTTCTGTTATTTGGTACAACCAGCAATGGTATAAATATACCGGCACTGAACCGGAGCAGATGGCCGGGTGGGGCTGGCAATCGGTTCACGATCCGGAGATCCTTCCCGCGGTCTTAGATCGTTGGCGCGAATCGCTGCGCAACGGCTCTCCTTTTGAGATGGAATATCCACTTCGCGGAGCCGATGGCACGTTTAAGTGGTTCCTGTGTCGTGTCACACCCCTGCGCAATGCCACGGCAGAAGTTGTGCGATGGTTTGGGACAAACACGGACGTAACCGAATCCAAGCGAATTCGGGACGAACGGGCGTTACTGCTCGCTCGCGAGCGGGAGGCCCGCGCAACAGCGGAATTGCTCAATCAAGTCGGTCCAACACTGCTAGGTCAGCGGGACCTGACTCAGCTCGCGCAATCAGTGATTGATTTCACTGCCACCGGGATCGGCGCTGAGTTCGGCGGCTTCTTATACAAGGCGGTGAACGAGAAAGGTGAGGCCTATGCAATCTACGGGTCGTCAGGCCCGCCGGACAGGGAATTGAAGAATTTTTCATTGCCTCGCTCTGTGGAGCAATATCAACGCACATTTCAGGACGAGAGAATCGTTCGTGCCACCGATGTCGAGGCGGATCCACGTTTCGGAAAGACGTTGCCGTTTCTTGGTGTGCCTGAGGAGCACCTGCCGGTCAGAAGCTACCTGGCGGCGCCCGTCATCTCGCGGTCTGGAGAGGTTTTGGGAGCAATGTTCTTCAGCCATAGGTCACCCGGCCGGTTTATCGACTGTCATGAAGCGATTGTCGCAGGCATTGCGGCCCAAGCTGCTATCGCAATTGATAACGCACAGCTTTTCGAAAGGGCGCAGCGTATTCAGCAAGATCTGCGGCGATCGAATGAGGAACTCCAACGCGTGAACAAAGACATGGAGACCTTTGCGTATTCGGCTAGCCACGACCTGGGGGAACCCCTGCGGAATATCACGATGTCGGCTCAATTGTTGAAGCGCGATCACGGCGCTCAAATTCAAGAATCAGCGGTACAACTTCTGGATGGCGTCATCGACGGCGCTATGCGAATGGAATCGTTGGTTAAGGACCTGCTGGCGTACAGCAGAGCGACGCGACCGCTGGAGAGTGTACCCGCAAGGCTAGACGCTCGAGCCGTCCTTACGGAGGTGCTATTTATTCTTAAGGCCAGAATTGAAGAGAGCGCGGCTGTTATTACTGTAGATGAGTTGCCTTCAGTTGCGATGCACCGATCTCACCTTTCCCTGTTGTTTCAGAATCTCATTGGCAACGCGATCAAATATCGAGGGAAGGGCGCACCGAGGGTTCACGTCTCTGCCGTCCAGCGGAATGGATCGTCGGTCTTCTCGGTCACGGACAATGGCATCGGCATTCAGGCAAAATATCGCACGCTAGTGTTTGGCCTTTTTAAGCGACTCCACTCTCGCGATAAGTATCCTGGCAGCGGCGTAGGCTTGGCCATTTGTCAACGAATCATCGAGCAGTACGGCGGTAGTATTTGGGTGGACGCGGCCCCAGACGGAGGATCGATCTTCTCTTTCTCAATGCCAAACGCGGACGATGAGAAATAATTCTGATGATCCCCGATTCTGAGAAGGGCTTTATATGGCGTCTTGCATATTTGGGCATAACTTTGAGAACTCGCCCATAGTCTTTGATAGGCAGTCTTCGAGCGTCTGGCACACTTCCAAGAGTTGCTTGCTGGACAGATGAGTCCTGCAACTTGAAATCGCTGATTCTTATCGTTGGCGCGACGGGGTACGTCGGTGGGCAGCTGTTGAAAGCACTGCTTGCCGCCGGCTATCCGGTGCGCTGCTTGGCGCGGCGTCCCGAAGTTCTACGAGCCAAAAGCTTGTCCGGATTACAAGTCGTGGGCGGAGACGTTCTCGATGCCGCTTCTGTTCGCGCCGCCATGCCTGGTGTGCAGGCTGCGTACTATCTCGTTCATTCCATGGGCTCCACGCAATCCTTTGAGGAACAGGACAGAGCCGCGGCACAAAACTTCGCTGACGCGGCACGTGAGGGGAGAGTACAGCGGATCATTTATCTAGGTGGCCTCGGGCGCAATAGGGACCAACTCTCCGCGCATCTACGTAGCCGTCACGAAGTGGGTGAAATCCTCAAATCGACGGGGGTTCCGGTCATTGAATTTCGTGCGTCGGTTGTGATTGGATCCGGCAGTCTATCCTTTGAGATGATACGCGCGCTGGTGGAGCGGCTCCCGGTTATGATCGCCCCCCGCTGGGTTTCGGTCGCCGCTCAACCGATCGCGATAGCGGACCTCCTCTCGTATTTACTTGCTGCCCTAAAGCTGCCGCCCGAGGGGAGCAGGATCTTCGAGATCGGAGGCTCGGATCGAGCGTCTTACGGCGGTCTAATGAAAGAGTACGCACGGCAAAGGGGGCTGAAACGCCTGGTGATTTCGGTCCCATTGCTTACACCGCGTTTATCCAGCCTTTGGTTGGGTTTAGTCACTCCTCTTTACGTCCATGTGGGGCGAAAGCTAATTGACAGCATTCGTCACCCGACCATCGTGGAAGATCAGACGGCCCTAAGCCGGTTTAACGTTCGGCCTTGCGGGTTTCGTGAGGCGATGGCGGCGGCCCTCAAAGCGGAAGGTCGGAATCTAATGATCGACTCCCGGTCCATCCACGTGACGGCTTCTCCGCAGGAGGCCTTCGCCCCGATCCGTCGGATCGGGGGGGCAACAGGCTGGTACTACGCGAACTGGTTGTGGCAACTACGCGGTTCGCTAGACAGGCTATTCGGTGGCTTTGGGGTGAGACGCGGCCGCCGCGATCCGAATGCGCTTTGCGTTGGTGATACTGTGGACTTCTGGCGTGTGGAGGTGATGGAGCCCGATCATCGTCTGCGTCTGACGGCTGAAATGAAACTTCCTGGCCGTGCCTGGCTGGAGTTCGAAGTCACAGGTGATTCCACAGGCTCCCTCATCCGCCAAACAGCGACGTTCGATCCGGTAGGGCTGCTAGGGCTTGCTTACTGGTACTCAGTTTTTCCTTTGCACCGGTTAGTCTTTAGCGGGATGCTTCACGGCATTGCAGCTAAAGTTCGCGTGGGCAACTGAACGTATGTAATTAATGTTATATCACCGCCGTCATATCCTCCGGCCGTTATCGTGAGAGACGATTCGACGAAACCGAGTTCAGGCCGGGAGGTTCCGACGATTGGCCAAGCAGCTCGGTCAGATTTCACGCTGAGACTTGTCATGCAGATCTAGAGCATTCTGTTTGGCCCAGCTCATACATACGTCCGGCGTATTCAGCATTTGGAGCGCTACGTGCATCTTAAACGTGGGTAGGAGACAAGACAGGACGGACAATCTTATGGGACAAGCAGCACTTCCAAACTTGACAACACGCGATCAAACGGCGGTCGCCACAACTTCGGTCAGCTCTTCAGTTAACAATGAGGCAAACTCGTCGGGTGTTTCATGGGCGGCAGTGATCGGTGGCGGCTTTGTGACCGCTGCCCTGTCCCTGATCTTGCTTGCATTGGGTGCCGGGTTGGGCTTTTCCTCGGTCTCTCCCTGGTCCAATGTTGGGGCATCCGCCTCGACGGTCGGTAAAGCTGCGTTTATATGGCTCATCCTTATGCAAATCATCAGTTCGTCGATGGGCGGCTATCTTGCCGGCCGGCTACGCACGAAATGGACCAATATTCACACGGACGAAGTCTATTTCCGCGATACGGCGCACGGGTTTCTAGCGTGGGCGGTAGCATTAGTAATCACCGCCGCATTCTTGGCTTCCGCAGCTGCCTCCATGGTTGGTGCGCCGTCAACACCTTCCCAAGACGGGACGGGTGGGACAACGGGTGCTAAGGCCCAAGCGCGGGAGTTCGACCCCAACGCGTACTTTATCGATACTCTGCTGCGCTCGGATCCTGTAAAACGGGACGCAGACAGTACTTCAGTGTACGGTGAGGTTGAACGCATTCTTGCGAATGCCCTTCGTCACGGGGATGTTCCGGCGGAAGACAAGAGTTACTTAGCTCAGCTCGTATCGGCTCGCACGGGACTCAGTCAAGCGGATGCAGACAAACGAGTATCTGAGGTTTTTGCCAGGGCTCAACAAACTGCAGACACGACACGCAAGATAGTAGCGCATTCACTGTTATGGGCATTCCTTGCTCTCTTGATCGGAGCGTTTTGTGCGAGTTTCGCCGCGACTATCGGAGGTAGGCAACGCGATCATGTCGTAATCGTTTAGCGGTGGCGCGTTCGTCCGATTGCGGCTTCCGGGCACTCGATTTAAGTTCCAGCTTGTGTTTTCAATTTAGGTTTGAGGAGACTTACGATGCGTTCGATTCTACTATTGATGCTCGGTGTACCCATACCCATCGTCCTATTGCTTGTGCTGTTCGGCCATTAACGCGTCTCGCAGTCTACCTGGTCGAAGAACGCATTGATCTACCAGTCTCCGGAAGGGACGATCTGCGAATGCTGCGATCCGTCGGTCACGATCGATTCTACCGGGCACGTTCTGGTTATGTGGCGGAACTGGCTGGCGGGCGCACGCAACATGTATCTTGCCCGATCACGTGGTGAACTTCTCGAATCTTTACTACGGATCAGGTTTTACGGACGGATCGAGCGATGTGCCGGCCCATCTTCGCGAGATTGTGGATTGGCAGCTTGGAGAGGGCGGTCTGCTTCAGGAGTACACCACCTTTGATCTCTCCGTAGGCAAGTCCATCGGGGAGAATGTTAGGGTGTCCGACGGCTCTGAATCTCAGCAACCGGCGGCTCTTGCCTAACGTTCGGCGGAACCCACTACGCTGATCCGCGACAGATTTACGTCGGACGGGAGGCCGGATTTGCGGAGTTGTCGTCGCATGGGTTTACCCGAGGCGGCTTCCTTGGCGAGCCTGTACTCGGCCCAACGCTTCTTCCGTTCGGCCTTGACACGGCGCTGACTCTGTTCCCTCAGCATGCTCTGGCTCGGGATCTGTATCCGGGCAGCAACATCCTTGGGAACGAAAAATGCGTGCCCCCTTCCGCTAGCAGGTCTTGGGATGGCAAGCAAAGATATGCCCGAGTCTTCGAGGTAGCGCGAGAGGGAACCACTGTGGAAACCGAATCGCCTCGAGAGGATCGACGTCGCCACGTATCGTTCCGCGAATTGCTGAACGTCGTCGGCAAGTACGAGCCTCGCAAAACCATTCCGAAAGACGGCGGGAGCGGTAAGGAAGCCTTGATCTGTCAAGGCGCGAATGACATCGGTTCTAACCCCCAACGCGGCCGCCGCCTCCCTGTAGTTGAGGAATCCCTCGAGTGGCACTTTGATGCCAGACACCGGCCGATACTTGCGGAGTAGCTCGGATGGAAAAAGATATCCGGTGATCCCGGGAAACCGCTTGGTGTAGCCGACCGGTATAAGATCGCCGTCGACAACGGCGCGGATTACCGCGGGAAGGCCGGCGTCGCGGCCGAGGTAGTTCTTGAGGGCATGGCGAAGTGCGATGAACGCGCCGGGTTTTGAGTATTCCCGCTCCGGAACGGCGTGTTTCTCGAAAGCGTCCTTGATCCTTATTACATCCGCACGAAAGAAATGATATCCCGTTGGAAAATAGCACTCGGCTCCCTTTGCGAATCGGATGAGGCCGGCTTGGGCCACCGCCGTAACGGTGATGTTCTTCAAACCCAAGGTGCGCTGGGCCTCCGTACGGGGCATGTACCGGGCTAATTCCAGATCACGGTTTGCGATCCATCGATTCAGGGCTTCCCGTCGAATCCAGTACTCCGTGCGGCCGCCTCCACGGTGCACATTGAACAGTACACTTTCGAGTTGACCCTGACGAATGAGATCTATAATCCGCCCTCCGGCTGTGCGTGCCAGCTTCTCTGCCTCATTCGCTGTCAACCAATGGGAGTTCCGCCGTACGGCAGCGGAGAAATAACGGTGCTGACCGCGGATGAAACCTTTCCAATCATCGATAACGAACTGCTCGAAGACATCATGGAGGAATCCAAATTCCCGGCGGGGAAGGACACGAAACAGGTGCCGATAGAAATTTCCAAAAATATCGCTGAAGTTGAGCGTGGCAGGATTCGCCGCCTCCGGCACCATCTGCCGCAGCACTTCGCGCAAGGGCAGGGGCCAATCTCGCAGCAATGTGACTGCACCGAGGCAGATCTCGGTAGCGGCGGTGAGATTCGTAGCGCCAAAGTGTTGCTGCTTCCGGCGCAGAGTGCTCCCTTCCTTCATGGACCCGATGAAGACGATCAACCTTAATAGAGCACCGAGTTTCAACCGAAGGAGTTCCGGCGGCAAGGCGAAATCATTAACATCGAGATCAGCCGGTTTCCCGGCTGCGAACCCTACCGCGCGATGGATCGCCGCAGTGATCGCCACCAGATCAGGATCAGCAGGTTCAGCACTGATATGGCGAAAGTCGTGACCACATCGGCATTTGTATACGGCTGGACGCTCCCAGGCGACTCTCCGCTTGCAGGCTGGGCATTGATTGAGCAGGAGGCAACGGTGTATAGGACATGCGACCACAAGCCCGAGGTCCCAGACCGCCCACCATATCGGACGCTCGCGAACGCAGGCAGGACACAAACGTGGGCTTCCGTAATTTAGATCATCGGCGCTGACCGTCTCGCCACAGAATGATCGTTGCTTGAATCGATTCCGCCCGTTGACGTGGTGGTAACACATCGATCGCCATTCTTCGGGCTCAAGGCGCAACGCGTACGAAAGCTGCTTGATCGCTGCGTCATGGTCCAAGCCAGTTACCTTGCCAGTGCCGGATACCCACAGCCCGGCAATTTGTGCGAGCGCATTGGGACTGCAATAGCCATGCTCATGAGCCGTGCGGCAGAGATAGCCGCGGGGACTCTCGCCCGCCATCGGATCGACGCGGAAGAGCAGTCGACTGCTCATGCGTGTAGCTCCAGGCGCACCGCGCGCGACACAAGAGTGCTGGACGGAATACACGCTGTTGCGCTTGGCAGTGCTATCGGCGGAGCCTTTTCACAATCGAACTTTTCAGCGAACGGATTCGGATCATGTAGACGTTCTGACCAGACGTGGTCCGCGTACGACTGAGATAACGTCCGCAGGGTGATTTGCGGACGAGGGTGAGAGCTGGCGATCCGAGCAGCGCCTCGAATGATTTTCATCGTATAGCCAATGAGGCCGTAAGAAGCGTAGTGCATCCGAAACGCCAGATCGAGATCGGCGAGAATGGGCATTTCATACTCGGGAAGCTGCTCCTGAACGGCGCTCAGAAAAGCCCTGTAGGTTGTCCGATCCTCTTTAACCTCCCAGCGAAATGCGCTCACGCGTAGCGTCGAACCGAAACGGCGTCGCAGTTGTTCATTCTGTCGCAGCACTTCCAGACAACGTTGCAGCCCTGAGACCACAATCGCGAGCCTAGCCTCCTCGACCTGCTCTTTCAGCCAATCGGCTACATCGTTCACGATACTCGCCCGTCGGACATCCACGAAGTGCTGGAATTCATCGAGCGCCAGCAGACGCACGCGGCAGCGCTTCATCAACTCCCTCAGACGAATGCTCTTGCTAACGGTGTTGCCGCGGGACCAAAGCGGATCACCGAGTTGGTACAGCAGGGTTTCCGCAAAGCTCTTGACAGTGGGCCGCGCGGGCACCTTTGCGACGAGCACCGGAACCTCGACACCCCACTTGTGGTCAACGCGCGGATGGAGGCTGGCGAAATATGCGATGATCGTCGTCTTCCCGCTGCCGCTCTCGCCGACAAGTGGACAGCAGTCCGGTTCAGCCGTCGCATCATGGCTATCGAAGCACGCCTGGATTCGCGCAGATTGCGGTTTTGAAGAGCGGATATTTGACTAGTATCCGTTCACAACGGTCCATCGATTCCTTCATTGGGCTTGATGCCTCGCCGGGGATTCACCTAGTTCGAGTCGAACAAGAGGCAAATCGAGACTCGCCTCGAATACTGGAAGCACCTCGTCATCCAAAAAGGCGTCAGACTGCGAGGGCTCTGGATGAGGCGCGGGGCTCGCTTCCGGGCGCACGTCTTCTACTGGGAGGACTGCGGCGACGGATGTCACTTCGGAATGACATGGATTCACATCGCATGTAGGCTTAACATTGATGGCCGGAACCGGATTGCCACTGTGATTTTCCAGAAACCGCGCATGCCGCTTTCGACCATGCGTCGACTTTCGATTGAAATCGCGCTCCACCAGCGTCCGTATCTCGGCTTTGGCTTGCGCCAGGGCCACGATGTCAGTCCTCGCATTCAACTGGCGCTGAGCGTAGCGACGGATGACCTTGTGCTGCCAAAGAGAGAGTCCATGGGCGTATGCCTGATCGATGGCTGGAACACCAATATAGGTCGCCTTCTGTGAATCGAGTACATTGATATGGCCAAGATCGCCAGGATCGAATGTCAGCTCGACTTTCGTGCCAGATCCTATGCGCCGGCGCAACTCTCCCAGCTCTGGTCCGTTGTATTTCAGGCCTTCCAATTCGATGCCGTAGTGGAACACCACTCGTTGAGCCGTCATGCCAAGCACGAGATCCAACTCGCGCGCATTCGGCGGCAAAGGAGGCGGCAAGGCGCTCGCATCGCTGTGCCACCGATGGGCCGGCGTGTCTTTGATACCGCGATGGGGCATTTGCAAATACACGTCGATGATCCATTTGTGCAGCATCTCGCGGAATGTGCTCAGCATAACTACAGCGTGCCTGGTGGGATCATACTCATCGCGTTCCAGGATATTGCTGAACGTGGTGCCGGGATTTCCGTGGATCAGATCGTGATTCATCGTGCCCTGGAATCGTTCAAGCTTGCCCTTGTACCAAGGGACGAGAACCTTCGCGTACTGGATATCGGCGCCAATCTGAAGGCACGCACGCTCGAAGTGGCTGGAATGAAACTCTGGCGGATTATCGACCACCACGAGCTCCGGCACGCCATAGCATTCCCACGAATTCTTGATGGCGGGAAAATCTCGCGGCACATAGGTTTTCGGAAGAATTGCGTGCTTGAGGCACCGCATTACGGACAGGCAACTCGGCGGCTCGAAACCGGTGTAAAAGCCCATCGGGCAGCGTGTGTGCTCATCAAGGGCAGAGGTGATCGTCGGACGGCCGAGCGGCAACATCGTTTTGTCGTCCACTACGATGATGTCGCTGGGGGTGTGATCCATCGACACTCTTTGGAGCGCGCGGGATGTCTCGGGGCCGATGCCGCTCACTCGGAATTCCATTTCGGCGCGACGTTTGCCGTACCGGGCCACCATGAGTTCATATGGCGATTTGCGTTCAATCTCACGATAGATCGCCCTTTGGCTCGGAATTGGAAGTAGCGCATTTGCCGGCCTGAACTGGTTCGCATCCGCAAGGCGGCGAACGATCTCCAGGTGGATCTCTGGAACTCGCTTCCGTTCTGCTGTCATATACAAGTCGTCGATGACCTCATCGATGACGGTTTTGACCTTAAGGTCTTTGTAACTCTCCCTACCGATTCATCTTTGGCAGAGGAGATCGGTTGCGGACAAAGAATTGATGATCTCCGAAACGACGAAACATTTCTTAACCGTTGACCTGCATATCGGATACATTGGTTTCAACACGCACCAAGACATGATCTCATTTGTAGTGGCGATGAATTGCTAATAGTCTAAGTATCCCGGGAGTCCTGCACGGGCCCGCTCCATGATCAGTTCTCGCTCCATTTGGGCTAGACTGGCCATCATGTGGAAAAAGAAGCGCCCTGAAAGAGAGGACATCGGGGATCTCAGTGGAACCACTCGGCCCGATGCTGGTATCGTCGCAGAGAGGCAAGGACTGCACCCTTATCGTCTACTTGTTCATCGATATAATGATAAAAGTGCTTCAACATATCCTTCATGAAATGCTAAAAGGCAGTCGTTGTACTCACGTTGCGGATTAATTGCATACCCGAATTGAATTTCGGACTGGGGGTTTGTTTCGTTTGCGCAATGCTCGATGATCCACGAGCAAATCGCAGCGTGCTCAGTTTCGTCGTCAGCATTGAGATCGTTACTCTGCATCTTGCGATCGGCCCCGAGAGTAGATACGAAGCTTCTAGAGGAAATGGTGAATGCGCATCGCATTGAGATTTTCGCAGAATGGGACCGAAAAGTGAAACCGCAATGAAGACTACATCAAAAACCGTGAGAGTGATTCCATACGGTCGGTTAATCGACCGCGTGCAAGCCTTCGGACCTTCGGACATCTCGCGTCCCCTGCGAGTGTCCACAAAGTGGACACGATTTGAGCAGTCTCACGAGTTGGGGCACGTCCTCATTGCGTTCTCCGACGAATTGGACGAGGAATTTGGGCAGATCTTTCGCAAGAGAGCGACGCGGGAGACAAAGTTGCTGGTTTTGAATGAAAGCCAATCCAGCGACATGCTGCTGTCACGCATCGTCAATTTGCAGATTCGATCTTCTCATCGGTTCTATGTGGCCGAGCCACCATTTGCGCAGGCCAGTGAAGAAAGTTGGGAAAAGCTGATTTGCTCTTATCTCGGACGACTGACTGCTGGGTTGGAGTTGAAGAGAATGTGGGCCGGATCTTCGATGCACGTCTTGAGGGGGGGGTTCTGCAAGTAGTTTCGACAGACTTCCATCGACTTGAGGTTCCTATTTCCAAAATCGTGCCCCTGACAAAGGACGGGAGGGAAAAGGAGAAACGCTTCGAGATCGACGAAGATGGTTCTTACATATACTGGCCCGATCTGGATATCCACCTCGGATGGGAACAATTCCAGCAGGTTGTTGATCCGGCAGCGGATAAAGGGCAAAACAGAAGAGCCGCGAGTTCAATGTGAGGTACGGCTGTGCGATCCGCAAAGTGCGCGAAGAAAAGGGGCTAGCCATGACCGCAATTCAGGGTCTGAGTCACAAGCAGCTTCGACGAATCGAGCGCGGTGAGTCTCGACTGACTTCAAAGGCCGCAAGGAAAATTGCGCAAGCGCATGGAATGACACCAAACGAGTATCTCCAAGCGGTGGCGACAGCGCTGCAATAGTAATTCGTGAGGATCTCAGGGTGACGTCCTAGCGCGAGGGGAATCGGTTCTCCATGGCCCTTGTAATTGCTTCCTTTACGACCGGACAAGCATGGGGACCGGACAAGCATGGGGAGGACAAGCATGGGGACAGGTCAAATATCAGGACAAGCATGGGGACAGGTCAAATATCGATGCCCGGGAACACGGCGCAGATGGGTTATGATTATCTGGGCCAGATGACCAGCCGGAAAGTGACGTTAACAGCGACACCCTTTCGACTGAATCGTTCACTATTTCCCATGACGGTGGCAAGAGGGTCACCTACACCAACCCTCTTCTGGGCACGATTAAATCGATTTATACCGATACGGGTAAACTCCAGGAGCAGGACAATTCCGATAGGTCCGCGGAGGCGGGCGAAGGGGGCGGGGTAGCAAGCAAATCGGGAGGGTCTTGGATCGCGAGATTTTCAGCAAAACAAGGCGCGAGAGGCGCTGACAGAAAACTACAAAGGAACGCTAAACTAAATACCGTGCAGGCAGATCGGAAGACAAACCGAGCAGGGGAGGATCTTAACCGATCGTGCGGACTCGCAGATCGCGGAAGACCCAGAGAGAGTCAGCACAGCCCAGGGCTGTTAAGCGCGAGGCAGGGCGCCGACGTTGGTAACCCAACTTGTGTTTGAGATTGTAGAAGTGGGATTAACAAAGGACTGACTTCCCAGGATCAGGCCATCCGTGAAATAGCGAATGCGGCACCGTAAGCGTTCGGGCAGGGAGAGTTCGCCGTTTTGCTGGTCAACGACGCTTTGAGCGGTGGCCAGGTCAAAGGCAGGCTGCTTGGTATTGGTGCTTCCGTGCACAAAGAGGTAGTTGCGATACTGCCGGCTGATTTTTTCCAGGAGATGGCATCTGACTGGCCCAGAACAATTCTGATACCCTGGCGGGCTAGGGAGGAACCCTTGGCGAGCGCCTCGGCATAGCCGCAATAACGATAGTCTTTGGATCGGCACAAAGACCGGCCCAACCGGGTTGAACTCGATGTAAGCAGCCATCGCGGCCAAGGCCTCACCGCCTTCAGCAGAACGCTCTTAAAGCGCTCGGCCCAGAGCACCCCATAACGACCATGACGGCGGTTGTACCACTGGGCAAAGCGCCCTTTGAGCTCCTTGACGAAGATCGAGATGTCAAAGAGGCGGTTGCGATAGGGCTGCAGGAGTCGTTGGATCTGATCGGCGCCATCTGGCTCTTGACGCAGGTGAGCGAGCTGCTGATCGAGGGCTTGGCAAGCGCTGGACCGTAGCCGGCCTGGATGCGATCGAGTAACTCAGCCTCAGAGAGCTCTTGGGCCTGAGGCACTTCGCACAGCAGATGGAAGTGATTAGACATCAGAGCATAGGTCAAGACCCTACGCCGCTAAAGGCCTCCAGCCTTCGCATCAGTAGGACAAATCTTTCGGCCTCTGGGGAACCGTGGCCGCCGGTCTGGAAAATGAATTGACGATCACCACCCTGGAAACGCAGTGGTAAAAACTCTGACCCTCAGCCTTGATGCGCGGGAACCTCATGGGTGTGAAGCACTATACAGAACAAAAGATAAAAGTGTATCTAAAATATACGCTCGGCTGCGATATTCGACCTGTCCCTACCGCATCCACAGATCGTCGGCAATACTGTAATTTGGAGATTTTCGGGCATTGGCTTCCCGGCCACAACCGCTTTCATCGTAGCCACTGCAGCTATGTTCTTGGCGGGTTACTCTTCAACTGAGAGCAGGCAACGCCGCTTGGACATGTGCGGCCCACTTCGAGTATCTCGGATAAGCTGCGGGTGGCTTCTCTGATGATCTACGGGCCCATTTTCCACGGTGCCGCGATAATGTCTAAAGCCGCTTTGTTACACTTGACTTAACACCGTCCCGTTTTGCAGGACAGGGCGAGCTGAGTGGCTGCTCGCGGTGGCGCGGGATAGCGATCCCCCAGATTGCTTTAGCGAGAGATCAATTGATATTCGTCTCGTAGGGTCTCTTCCACCTTTCGCATGATACGGTGGATTGTCTGCAAATGTCAGCTTCGGGCCGTTATCGCTTAATCATCGACAGATCCAGCGGAAGAAGCTCTAGATCCTGCCGTACGAAATGCGTGCGCTCTTCAGCGATGCTCCACGGGAGCACGGCAACCGATGCGTATGTCGTAGTGTCCATAACGGACCTCCTTTCAGGCCGATAACCTATGCTCGGAATAGCTCTCCTGCAATGGTCCGAAGGGAGTATGCAAATCTGCGGGCGCAGAATCGGAGGTAACCGCACTCGTAGCGGACATTTTTGTTCGAATCTCGAACTGATTTTAAGGGGAGACTATTCAAATGAGGCGGCGGCGAAGTTGAATTGTCTTCGATGCATGTTTCCCCTATAGAATTTCCTCTGGGTGAACGGACAGGACTCCAAATACCGAAATCTTTGATGTATTCTTGTGTCACAATAGCGAGGATAAGCCAGCCGTCCGTGAGATCGCTCAGATGTTGGTCAAGGTAGGCATCAAACCTTGGTTGGATGAAGACCAAATCAGGCCCGGAGCGTCATGGCAAACGGTGCTCGGACAGCAAATAGGAGGTATAAAATCAGCATTGGTATTTGTGGGCGATGGTGGTCTCGGCCCTTGGCAGAATCGAGGAGATGCAATCTTTTCTCAACCGATTCGTCAGGCGGAAATGTACCGTCGTTCCTTAGATTTTGCCTTCAACCAAAGCGACGCCAGACCTGCCTTGGCCGCTGGAGAATCTTCATCGCGTCGATTTCCGGACCGACTCACAACCTCTCGAACGATTAATCTGGGGCATCACCGGCCAAAAGCCAGCGGAACTCGCTGATGTCCCTGCTTCGAATAAACCGGCGACTATGCACGAGGCGGCAAAACTTCGCCTGATTTCTGGTAGAGATGAGGAAGCCCAGCTTCGGACAAAGTTATCTCTGAGATGCGGCCCTTTCCGCCTCTTGCCCAGCCGCCCGATCCAGACAACGCGACCCAACTCAACATTCTTAAAAGGAGAGTCATGGAATATTGGGTGGACGGACTTCTTAAACACTCGCTATACAACGAAGTTCTGATTTCTTTAGACAAGCGGCAGGTTGATAAGAATGTTGATGCGCCGTGGAAATACACTGTCCAGGTGTCCGATTCGACGAACTCGACACCAT
>CAWDNV010000010.1:0-1197913 GCA_963803735.1 uncultured Acidobacteriota bacterium
CGCCAAATAGGAACATTCACCCAGCGACACGCGGAAATGCCTCTTGCGACTCAGCGAAATTTTACAACTCCCGAGAAGTCGTGCCGGTTCAACCGGTCGATGCAACACCATCTGAGCTAGAAGCTCTTTGCAAAGGTGGTGTTTATGTTGATCAAAGGCAAGCGAAGAGGGCTTTCTGCGGAGCAGAAAGCCGAGTTGTGGAACCGTTGGAAGGCGGGCCAGTCGCTCAATGAGATTGGCCGTGCCCTGGGTAAAGACCACGTAGTCGTTCACTTCGTTTTAGCGCGTCATGGTGGGATCGCTCCGCCCGCTCGTCGCCGTTCGCGGCGAGTGCTTACCCTGGCCGAGCGCGAAGACATCTCCCGTGGAATCGCCAGCGGCTGCGCGATGCGAGTCATCGCACGAGGTTTGCATCGCTCGGCCTCCACCATCAGCCGGGAGATCACCCGCCATGCTGGGCGCACGCAGTATCGTGCCAACGCAGCCGATCAGCAGGCCTGGGAGTCAGCCGTGCGGCCCAAGCCGTGTCGGCTGTCCACGCACAGCGAGCTGCAACAGATGGTTGCGAGTAAACTGATGCAGGATTGGTCGCCGCAACAGGTTTCCGGGTGGCTGAAGATGGAGTACCCGAACGACGAGAGCCTGCGCGTGTCTCACGAAACCATCTATCGGAGTCTGTTCATACAAGCGCGGGGAGCGCTGAAACAGGAACTGGTGCGGCATCTGCGATCCAAGCGGCGGATCCGCCGCTCGCGCCATTCCAGTGTTCACGGGCACTCGCGCGGCCAGATTGTCGATGCGATCTCCATTCGCGAACGGCCAGCCGAAGTCGAAGATCGCGCCGTTCCCGGTCACTGGGAAGGCGATCTGTTGCGCGGGGCCGGCAACAGTCACGTGGTCACGCTGGTGGAGCGTCGTTCGCGCTTCTGGATGTTGGTGAAGTCACCGGGCAAGGACTCGTCTACGGTGGTGGCCGTTCTGAGCCAGCACGTGGGCCAACTCCCGGCGGAATTGCGTCGCTCGCTGACCTGGGACCGCGGACTGGAGATGGCCCAACACAAAACCTTCACGATGGCGACGGATATGCAGGTTTACTTCTGCGATCCGCAGAGTCCCTGGCAGCGGGGCTCAAACGAAAACACAAACGGCCTACTGCGGCAATACCTGCCAAAGAACGCCGACCTGTCCAGGTTCTCGCAATCGGAGCTGGACGAGATCGCTCTGCGACTCAATACCCGGCCACGACAAACCTTGGGATTTCGAACTCCGGCGGATAGACTGCAAGCCAGTGTTGCGTCGACCCCTTGAGATCACCCGGATTATCGGCAACTGACTTTTTCGGCGATTCCCAGTTGCCGAGAACACCGTTTTTCGGGAGTTGGCCGGGACTAGAGTTAGGCTAGTGCCTTGAACGCTGCTGGGACCCTACCTGCGAAATAAGAGCGTGCAAATCCTTCTCTCGGAATGTCCTATAAAAGGCGATGTCAAGCGAAAAACACTTCTCCCTGAGCAGGGAGCCAGAACTATTTTGGCTGCATCCAGCCCACTGCTTGGACGTGCAATTCCTGTATGCTTCTCCGTGCGAAGCGACGAGATTGACTTCCGATCCTGGAGTGATCCTGCAGTCATGATGGTCCGATTCGGCTCCCGAAACTGACAAGCCTGACGGTCGCAGCGTTGCCAACCATGGTCCTATCAGAGGCTCGTGGCCTATGGCTTTGTTGGGTTGTCCGAGGGGGCATAGAGTGGCCCCGGAGACTCGCATCCCTTAAGGATGGAGGGACTAACATTCCGATAGATACTCTCCCTCGAACCCGAGCGTCTCGAGAATCCGACTGGCCATCGTCACAGAGGATTACCCGGAGATGGAACAGGCGCTTCGCCAGAGACGCTCAAGCTGCTTGTCGTTTCAGATGTTCGGCGTCGAAACGTGCTCCTTTCTTCCAAACGATCAAAGTGATCGCGGCCATCTTGCGCGCCAGCGTGAGGCGCGCCATCGCAGGCCGCATTCCTTTGGCCAGCAGCGCCTGGTAGAAATCCTGGAAGGGTCCTGCACAGATACTGGCTCGCGTCGCCGCACTCTTGAAGATGGCTTTGAGATCGTGGTTATGGTTCTCATTGAGACCGCGGAGCATCGCAGATTTCTTGGAACGTTGCAGTTGTCCTCCGGCGTAGCGGTACTGCGCGCTAGCCTGCGTGAGGATGGCCAAACCGCTGTAGGCCCACAGCTGCCGCTTGGTGCGGAAACGGTGCGGTGTCTGAATCAGTGCGATCAACAGAGCGGCCCGAATCGGACCGATCTGCGGGATCTGCCGTAGCAATTTCGTGGCGCTGTGTTTCCGGCTTTCGGTCAATAGATCTCGTCGCACCTGTTGACGCAAGACCTCTAGCACGTCGAGTTGTTGGTAATAGAGTTCGGCCCGACGGCGCACTCCGGCTTCTGTGATCTTGCCGAGCCATTCCGAACGATGGCGCGGTGCGTAGACTTGCGTGCCGGCACAGCCAATGCCCCAGCCTCGGTACAGGGCTTTGAGCCGATTCATCACTCGCGTGAAATCTCTGCTGATCGTCAGATAACTGCGGGACAGCTCCCGTAACATTCGTAGGCCTGTTTCTCCGTGATAGACCGGCCGGAGAAGACCTCCGCGTAGCAGTTCGGCCAGCTTCCGTGCATCGATGCGGTCACTCTTACTGCCCTCTTTCAGCAAGGCATTCCTTCGTGGATCACACACCACGATTTTGGTGACGTGCGGCTTCAGCAGGTCGTACAACCACGCGGCCCAGGTTCCTTCTTCAAAGGTGACCAATAAACTTCCGCGCACTCCGTGCACAAATTGGAGGATGGTGGCCGCTTTCGTTTCCAGGACCGACTCCATCACCAGCTTACCGGTTGAGTCCATAACCGCTGCGGAGATCGTTGCTTGGTGAACGTCCAGCCCAATGTACTTGGCGTCATTCACGAGGGTGCTCCTTCCTGTAGGTGTTGATGCGAGCGATCAAAACCTACTCTAAGGGGCGCCCTTTTATAATGCGTTTATCAAGACCTGGAGGACCTTTGCCGGGAATCAATTAGAACTCCCATGAACCCCCCCATGAATCCGCTGATAAGTCCGCTCATTCCGTTACCAATTGCGTTGTGTGCCAGCGTCGAAGGCATCGGAACGAGATAAAAATTTACCAGCGCACTCATAATGAATCCCATGAGAGCTCCCATGACACCACTCTTGATAGCACTTGACATTGGGAATGCTGCCTCCAAAGTTGCGATTTGGCAATTATGGCACGCGCTCTTGAAGAGAAAGCGACGTAAGGGTTTAGCTCCCCGGTGTGGCCCCGGCCTGAAATCCCACTTTCCGAGAATCCCGTTCTATAAAAGGGGATGTCAAGAAAAACACTTCCCCGACGACTGGAAGCGATCTCGTCATCCAGCCCGGCGTTGTTATGAGGCGCTGTGATCTCGCTTTTCCCCAGGTTCATCGTCATTTCGTAGCGACGCCCTTCGGTTTCTGACGCAGACAAGCAGAGTGGTTGTGCAGTGCCAACCATGGTTCTATCTGAGACTGTTCGCCTATAGCTTTTTCTGGTTGTCCGAGGGGGCATACGGTTTATCGAGAGACTCGATACCCAAAGCACGCGTTCGGTCTAACGGGATTACGGATACTCACCCTCGAACCAGAGCGTCTGAAGAACCGATAGGCCACCGCTGGAGATGAATCCAGGAATGGGCGGGCTCTCCACAGACGCTCAAGCTGCTTGTTGTTTCAGATGTTCAGCGTCGAAACAGACTCCTTTCTTCCAAACCAGCAGAGTGATCGCCGCAATCTTGCGCGCCAGGGTGAGCCGCGCCATCGACGGTTTCATTCCTCGGGCAACTAAGCTGGCGTAGAACTCCTGAAATGGGCCAGGTACGACTGCAGCTCGGATGGCCGCACCCTTGAATATATTTTTCAGATCGTGGTTGTGGTTTGTGTTCAGTCCGCGAATGGCCAGGAGTCTTTTGGAGCGCTTGAGTTGACCCTCGACAAAACGGTATTCCCCGCTGCTGTAGGTTTTCAAAGCCAAACCGCTGTAGGCCCAGAGTTGCCGCTTGGTACGAAAGCGATGCGGCGTCTGAATCAAAGCGATCAGCAAAGCCGCTCGAATGGGTCCGATCGAAGGAATCTGGCGCAGCCACTTCATCGCGCTGTGCTTTCGGCTCTCGGCCAAAAGATCACGCCGCACTTCCTGACGCAAAATATCCAGCGCGTCGAACTGCTGGTAGTAGAGCTCGGCACGACGGCGCACGCCGGGCTCTGCGATCTTGCTGAGCCACTCCGAGCGGTAGCGTAGCGCGTAGACTTGCTGGCCGGCACAGGGAATGGCCCAGCTTCGGTAGAGAGCTTTCAGGCGATTCATCACCCGTGTGAGATCTCGAGTGACGGCTAGGTAGCTGCGTGCCAACTCCCTCAAAGTTCGTAGGCCATGCTCTCCGTGGTACACCGGTGAGAGGAGCCCAGTCCGCAGCAGATCGGCCAGCTTTCGGGCATCGATCCGATCGTTCTTATTGCCCGCTTTCAGCAGGGAGTTTTTGCGCGGGTCGCACACCAGCACCTTCGTGACGTGTGGTTTGAGCAGGTCGTGTAGCCACGCCGCACAAGTCCCTTCTTCAAAGGCCACGTGTAAGCTTCCACGCAGTCCGTGCACAAACTGGAGGATGGTGGCCGCTTTCGTTTCCAGGATGCATTCCATCACCAGCTTACCGGTTGAGTCCATAACCGCTGCGGAGATCGTTGCTTGGTGAACGTCCAGCCCAATGTACTTGGCGTCATTCACGAGGGTGCTCCTTCCTGTAGGTGTTGATGCGAGCGATCAAAACCTACTCTAAGGGGCGCCCTTTTATAATGCGTTTTTCAGGCGCTATCCGATGTTGGTGAGCAGAAGATCACGTCCGAGTTGACCGTGATTCGCTCAGAATCGCCGGACATAAGCTAATTTGACTGTAGGAATCGCCGAGCAGTTATTGTAAACGTCTCGCTGTCCAGCTCCGGACGACACAATGTGCAAAAACGACAAAGATCGGGGAACGCTCAGAGTCGGGCGGCTTGGTCTAGGAGCCTTCGACCTTGGGCGTCGACTGAGCTCCTAGCGGTTCGCGGAAAGGATCCATCGGAATCGGCGCGTACTCGACGTCGATGATCTCGAGATGCTCCGTCTTCGCTGGCGCGCGCAGGTCTACGCGGTCGCCGGGGCTCGCCTTCATCAGCGCATTGGCGAGAGGCGAGCGCCAGCTGAAGTAGCCGCGGTCGAGGTCCACCTCGTCGATGCCGACGATCGAGACGACGTGTTCGAGGCCGGCGGCGTCCTTGTAGGTCACGGTTGCGCCGAAGAAGACGCGCGTTGCGGCTGATCCCGGCCGGGGAGCAGCGGGATCGACGACCACGGCCGCGGCAATGCGTTTCGTGAGAAAGCGAATCCGCGAATCGATCTGGCCTAACCGTCGCTTGCCGTAGAGATAGTCGGCGTTTTCACTGCGGTCCCCGTTACTGGCGGCCCACGCTACGACCTCCACCACCGCGGGCCGCTCGCGATTCAGTAGGAACCGATGCTCGTCTTTCAGCCGCTGCAACCCGGCGGGCGTGATGTAGTTTTTGAGCGTCGGCCCCGCTTCCTCGCGCACCGGTTCTCGGAGCGGCCGCTTTGTTCGCATTTGCCAATCTGCCATGGGATTTCGTGTACTTGTGGGTGACCCAATCTCGGAAGGTCCGCGCCTCGGTCCCGATAATTCCTCGCACGGTGAACGTGACGTACGCAGGCTAGATGTCGAATGATACATCGGTCTTTCCTGTGACGCTCTTAGAAAATGCGGTGACCCGTCCGATTGCATATCAAGGCGAAGAAGTATGCGGTTCAGCTAAGCGATGAGCCGATGAGGTGCCCATTTCCAATGAATTGTTTGCGTTCGACCTGTAGGCTCACACTGATTCCGGGCGGATGGTCGGCAACTCGAAAGCTTATCGCCGGATAAGTCCGGAAAAGTCGGCTTAGCATCAGTCTGGCTCTTTCGCCAATTCCCAGTTGGTATAACATTGGCCCCTGAGGGGTAAACCGGCGACGAAGGCAAGCATGGTTTCATCGCCTGGGCCGAATTTCTTCTACGCTTACTACTTCGAGGCAAATTCAATTTGTCCTAAAGCTAGTTTTCTGAGATTGATCTTTCAAGGACGAGGAGAATCCAAATGACGCGAAAGGTTTGTCTAATTGCTG
Source organism: uncultured Acidobacteriota bacterium (assembly GCA_963803735.1). Taxonomy (GTDB): domain Bacteria; phylum Acidobacteriota; class Terriglobia; order Acidiferrales; family UBA7541; genus Palsa-189. The sequence continues at coordinate 6,244 of CAWDNV010000010.1, forward strand.
TCGTTTTTGCCGCGCTCCTCACACTATGCTCGGGAACTGACTTTGCTCAGACGGTGGACGCAAGGAAAGCGCTGGAAGCAGCCGCTAAGGCCATGGGCACCACGAACCTGAAGTCGATTCAATTTACCGCCGATGGTTTTTTATCCAAAGTTGGCGAGCAGTACGATCTGACGACGGACTGGCCGCATTTTGAGGTTTCCGAGTACACGCGCACGATCGACTTCGACGCCAAGTATATGCGCCTGGACTATAACCAAAAGCAGGGAAGCTACCCTACGAACGGCTATCCGCCAGTGCCGCAGGACCACGTCACAAACATCCTGAGCGGCAACTTCGCATGGGACATGAAGGGTGATACGCCCGTGCCCTACACGCGCCTCTATCTCGATGGCATGCCATATGCCGATCTGCGGCAACTCGAGATGGTGCTCAGTCCACACGGATTTATAAAGGCGGCCTTGGCCGCCACCGATGCAGTCGCCATCACGCAACCCATCGTGGGACCCTCGGACTTCGGTCTCTCGCAGTTTGGCCAGTGGGTGACGATCGTCTCCTTCCATTATGGAAAGTACAGAGTCAACGGCACGATCAACGATCAGAATCTCGTCGAATTTACCGGTACGTGGATTGCTAACCCGATCTATGGCGACATGCCTTATGAAATGCGCTACACGCAATACAAGAATTACAACGGCGTCATGTTTCCCGGCTTAACCCATGTCCATCAGGGTGATCCCCGGATCAACACCGCTGAAGATTATTTTCAGGTCTGGACAAGGGATGTTCAGCCCAATGTGGTTGTAAACAAGATTCCCGTTCCGGATGTGGTGCGCACGGCAAAACTCGATGCCGTCAAGGTAGACACGCAAAAGCTTGCGGACCATGTTTGGCTGCTGGGCGGAGGGCCCTTGAACAGCGTGCTCGTCGAGTTCAAGGAGTTCGTTGCCGTGGTCGAAGCGCCCCAGAACGAGGTGCGCTCGCTCGCGGTCATTGACGAAGTTCATAAACTCGTTCCGGGTAAAATGATTCGCTACGTCGTCAATACAAATCACCACATGGCTTATGCGGGTGGTCTCCGCACGTATTTCTCGCAGGGAACCACGGTCGTAACCCACCAGTCGAACAGAGACTATTATGTCGACATCCTGTTCAGTCCGTTTCCCAGAACGGTGGACCCGGATCACATGACAATTTTTAACCCCATGTACATGATCAGCCGCCGGCCTCCTCCGATTGAGACCGTGGGCGGCACAACGACCGTGGGAAAGTATGTCATCAGCGATGACGAGCGCCAGCTGCAGATCTGGCATGTGCAGGATATGGCCTACGAAGTGGGAGAGAGTTACCTCAAGATCCCCGGCCCATCGTTGGCCAGAGGGACTCACTCTGCTGACATGTTGATGGCCTATCTCCCGAAAGAGAAGATCCTGATAAACGCGGATCTCTATGTACCACCAGAACCGGGTGCAAAACCAACTCCTCCGACGACGGGCATGCGAACGTTGTATCTAAATATGAAGAAGCTGGACTTGGACGTTGCACAGCATGTCTCGATCGTGGGGCGGCGAGTCGGGTCAAACGACGAATTCGTCAAGCTCGTCGGTAACGCTCAATAGAGGAATTTCCTTAAAGCTACGCGCCGACTGACGGCCAAGTGAAAACTACTCGGGGAACAGCTCCAATCGGAGGCCGTTTTCCTGGACAAACTTGTTATGCTTCGCCTTCATTTCCGCAATTTTTGCTCGCATCGAGTTAACAGCCTCCGCTGAGGCGCGAACCGTTGGGGCTTCCACATTCTCGTCGAGTCCAAGCCTTTGGACTAGCAGTTGCTTCTCCGCTAAAGCTTTTTCACGCTTCGCAAGCTCCTTTTCTTCTTTGCGTATGGCGGCGGCTGATTTCTTAATTTTCTGAATGGTCTCAAACTGTGAGTAATTCACTTGTGGTTCTCCTGGATTCCAACTATCCCTATTCTAAAAACTAAGTCTGACTGCCAAGTCCTGAGAAGTCGGGTTTCCGGAATGTGGGGTACTAGATCGCCAGTCTCCGATAATCCTGGCGGTCTCCAATGGGTCGTTGCAACACTCGCTTGCAGTCTACTGACGGGAGTCTCAAACCCCAAAGTCTTTCGTGGACGCTGATTTAAACGCTTCGCAATCTTGTCCAACTCAGATTGAGAGAAAACAGACAAGTCCGTCCTTTTAGGGAAGTGCTGTCGCAGCAGCCCGTACGTGTTTTCGTTCGTGCCGCTCGCGTTTTTGATTTCATAACGACATCGGCTCCTTAGACCCGATAGGCTTTGGCGTGATAAGCGACCAAGGCTCGGTAGAAAGGAGCCGAAGATGAAGATTATAGGCTGCGATTTTTGCATCGTCACAAGCTGGTGCGTATGCGCACGCAGGTGAAAAACCAGTTGCAGACCCTGGCGCTGAACCAGGGTGTGCAACAGAATTGGAAGCTGTGGAGCGAGACGGGAAGAAAGCAGCTGGAGTCGCTGCCGCTGCTGTCCTGGGCCAGCCGGCGGAGGGGGGAGTTGCTGCAGCTGCTCGATCAGCTGGGGGCGTCGATCGCAGCGTTGGACCGTGCGGCGGCTGAGCAGGCTTACGCGCGGCCGGCGGCGCGGCGATTGATGACGCATCCGGGCGTGGGGCCGGTCACGGCGCTGGCGTTCACACTGACCATGGGGCTGGCCCAGCGGTTCCAGCGGGGCAAGCAGATCGCCAGCTACCTGGGGCTGATTCCCAGCGAGTATTCCAGCGGAAGCAAGCAACGGCTCGGACACATCCAGCAAACAAGGCAGTCCATTTCTGCGTGGGTTGCTGGTGGAAGCGGCGCAGAGTGCGGTGCGGCATGAGCCGGAAATGCGTCGTGCGTATCAACGCTTGGCCCAGCGGAAGTGTCGTGCGCTGGCGAAGGTGGCCATGGCACGGAAGCTGGCGGTGAGATTGTACTGGATGCTGCGCTTGCAAGTGGACTACGCGCAGCTGATCCAGGGTTCACATGCAGGACAGCCCGGCACATTCCGTGGTCGTGGTTAAGACCGGCTTTTTGGTTGGGCATCCTGCCTCCCCAAAATGTCGGGGAGTTTGAAGAAAGAATCATGGTCCTGACACGGGTCGGGATCGAATAGATGGCTGGTGGAACTGAAATGGTTCCATCGAACGATTCGAGCAACGAACCTTGGTCGCAGAGAAAAGATTTCGGGCTAAAGAAAAAACACTTCCCGGCAAGTACGCGGAGAGGTGTGTCTTGACGGGCCGACGTCGTTATAGACGGAATGTGGCCGCCGGGTGAATTCAACCGGGCGGGCCGGACACGAGGATCGCTCATCCCACCAATCATGCGCGTTAAGCCGCTCTCTTCCCGCCTCCAACTGGAAGGACTAGTTTTGCTTCCATCTTCTCTTTGACTTCCCGCGGTATCCAGAACGTCGTGTACCGGCGTTTACTTCGTTTGGTCGTGTCGATTGCAGGCCGGATGAGGCGTACCAGATTAGCCTCGTGCTCGAAAAGTTTGTAGATCAGCGAGCGCGATATTGGCGCCCACAGCACTGTGAGGTCCCTGACAGAGAATCGCGCTTGATCGTGTGAAGGGTGGTGCTCTTTCCTACGCCGTTTATACCGTAGACCCGCCTGACGGCGAACGCGAGCCTGTTGAACCAGCCCGCGTTCCTGCTCTGTCATCCACGTGTCGTAATCTATTTCGTCTTCGACATCGTCTCCGGGCTCGAAAGGCTTATCGTGAATGAGCATTGCGTCCTCCGGCCAGCATCTTCTCTCTCATCGCATCCAATTTCTCGACTTGTGCGGCGTTAGCCTCCTTCGTAACCTCGTTCTGCACAGTCTCCATTTCTTTAATCCACGGCATGTAGTGGTCCTGAACCATCCTTATTGTGTCGCCCAAGGCTGCGGCTACTTTGTCGATGGGAACGTTTTGGCGGATTAAACCGATTGCGAACGTATCGCGTAGTACGTGCGCTTTCGGTGACTTCCACGTGTCTACTTCGGTTTTGATTTTCGTAATCCCGGCTGCTTTATACAATTGAGTCAGCCGTCTCCGCCATTTATCCGTGCTCGCTTTCCGCTTGAAGTTCGGCTTAAGAAAAGGTTGCTCCGGCGTACCCTCGCCCACGGGTACCGTATGAAGATATTCCAAGACGTGAGCGGGCAGGATACCGGGCCGGGAGGTCTTCTTGCTCTTCTGTCGCTGGTATGTCAGTGATCCGTTCTTATCGATCAAGTCATGTCGAAATTGGACGGCATCACCAATTGCCATGCCCGACCAACGCAGGAGTTCAACGAAAGCGCGGAGCCGACGCGCCTCTTGATACTCGGCATCTGATTTGCGTTCGGAGCCGTCGAAGTTGTGAGTTGACGTGCAATTGTTCTCCGCGGTCATCTGAATCAAGACCCACTGCTCGTCGCTGAATGCGCCGGTGCGGTTGCCTTTCTTGACTTTGGGGTACGTGTGATCGTGCAGCGGATTCTCAGGCGTCCATTTCTTGGATGTGCAATATCTGAAGAATTGCTTTATCCGCCCGAATATAACCTTCGCACTGGTTTGATTGAGAGATTCACCTGTCGGCGTTGTCCATGAGTTACGGAACGACTCCATCATCACGCTCGTAAGATCAGAGACGAATGCGGGTCGAGGTGACTGTGCGTTAATCCAGTTAAGTAGACGACCGGGGCGTTGCACTGAGAACGTCTCTGGGTTCACATAGCCGAGCACAGTCTGGAAGTTTGCAATAGTGCTTTTGCCCTTTTCCGGGTCGTCTTTGTCGCGGAGGTCTAATTGTTTTTTGGCAAGGAAGCGGCCTATCGCCTCTTCGATTCGAACTGTCGTTCCTTGCTTCGCCTCTACGTCGGCCTCAAGGCGTTTGATACGGACCTTGTCTGGGTCGAATTGATCGTTGAAGGCCGTGGCGAGGTCTTGCGCTTCAGACCATGAACGGGTTCTGGCTGACTTCTTTTCGGTCTTGCTGGTAGCAGGGAAGTAGGTGAAGATGGATTTGCGGCATCGGCATCTCTGCCAGTCCGAACCCTTGTCGCGATCTTTGCAGTTTGCAGAGTGCCGGACTACTACGTAGGCGTGCGGGTTAGATTGGACTTCTAGTTAGTGCGACAACGTTGTTCTCGGCAACGTTCGTTTCCATGTGGGCTCTCCTTCCACGATTCGATTGTTCTCAAAAAATTCGCATTATGGAATAGACCGTTCGTACTGGTTCTGCAAATGGCTGGATTTTCAGTGCGTTACAAGTACCGCTTCGAATACTAGCTCTGCTCATGCTAAAAGATCTCGTGCTCTTGCGCGGGTGTTTCCGGCTGCTCTTCCTCTACGATGTTGCCGAGGCCATCGATCTTCGAAGGCTTCGCGAATTGCTTGGGCCTCGCGGCGGACCGGTCAAGGGTGTGTTCCCGCGGCGAACTCCAGAATACGTTCGGTTCGAAGAAGCGCCCATCATCGAGCATATTGAACCTTTGAATCTGGGCGGGGGACAACGAGTCGCCTGCTCGCTCAAGTATTACTCATTCGCGGCCATCGTAGTGCAACTGGAAGTTCCCTTTGAAGGCGAGTGGAGCACCGTCCTTGCGCAAGCCTCGAGGTGGATAGACGCGACGGAGATCGATTCTCATGCTCGTGAGATCGCGCGGCGACATCTGGAGCAAGTGGGCCCAGCGGTCATCCATCCGACGCCGGAGTGGCTTTCCGAGTCGTACTTCATTACAAATTTCGCGCAAGCCATCAAGCTTGGGGGAGAAGCGGCTAAAGCCGACGAACTCTTAGCCGATCATTCATCCGAGATCGTACAGTTGGTTCGCGGCGAATTCACGCCGCTGGCTCCCAAGACTGCTGCGGAGATCCTGGAAGCCAGCGTCTCCTATTATCCTACCGACCTGGTCGTCATAGGCTCAACGGCGGCCGTCATCTACGACCGCGCCGAAGATGCCGCGGCGAGTTTTCAGGTGCTCGAATACGCCAAGATGCAGCTCCTGGAGTTTCGCTACTACGACGGCCTGATGACGCGGCTGCTGTCGGATGTCTATGACACTCTTGAAACCAAGCGGAATCTTCTCTTACAGCGTTGGAGCCTGCCGCGGGAGGCGGAGAGATTCAATACCATCCGCCTGGACGTGATGGAGTTAACGGAACGGATCGACAACGCCATCAAATTTGTCAGCGACGTCTACTACGCGAGACTCTATCGCATAGCAGCGGCACGGCTGGGCGTGAACGACTATCGTAACCTCGTGGATGAGAAGCTGCGGACAATGGCCGAACTCTACGATTTCATGGTGAACGAGTTCAATGAATCGCGATCCTTCGTTTTGGAATTGGCGATAACGGTAATGGCTTTACTCGATGTGGTTCTCTTTGCGATCCTGCTGGCGAAAGGAGGCTAGCGTGTTTTCGAGTCTGGTTCGCTCTGAATTTGCGCTGATGACGTCCGTTTCCATCCTATTCGCGTGATAATACTCGCTTTTCTTTCGCTGGTTCTCGCGGGATCGATTGTGGCCGGCCTGCTCGGAGCGCTGACCGGCCTGGGCGGCGGCGTGGTGATCGTGCCGTTGCTTGTGGTGGTATTTCACGTGAATGTCCACTACGCAATCGGCGCTTCGCTGATCTCGGTTATCGCAACCTCCTCCGGCGCGGCGGCAGCTTACGTGCGCGAAGGATTTTCCAACATTCGCATCGGGATGTTTCTGGAGATTGCTACGACGCTCGGAGCTTTGTTCGGGGCTTATCTTACGACAAGGCTGTCCACGGCGATTATCGCCATCGTTTTTGGAAGCGTTCTGATCATTTCCGCCGTGCTTTCTCCGCTGGTGAGGCATTCGCGAAAGTCGAATCGCTGCGCGGACCCTTTGGCAGTTCGACTGAAACTGAATTCGTCGTATCCCACCCCTGCCGGACCTGAGGACTATCAGGTACATCATGTCCCGGCTGGCTTTGGCATGATGTTCGGAGCGGGCACGCTTTCGGGCCTGTTGGGCATTGGGTCCGGCGCTTTCAAAGTTCTGGCGATGGATCAAGTGATGGGCATACCGTTCAAGGTATCCACGACTACCAGCAACTTCATGATTGGCGTGACGGCAGCGGCCAGTGCAGGAATTTATTTGCGGCGCGGGTTCATTGCGCCCGGTTTGGCTATGCCGGTGGTGCTGGGAGTGCTGGCGGGTTCGATGATCGGCACTCGTATATTGGTTCGCGCGAAGACAAGCTGGTTGAGAGCAATTTTTGCATTGGTGATCGCGGCTCTGGGCGTAGAGATGATCTATGGCGGCATAGTGGGGAGCTTTTAAAATGGCGGAGTCGAACATATCCCGAACGAACGGGTTTCTATCCAGGTGGAATGACGAGAGAGTGGAGAGAATACTGGGAACGCTTCTGCAAACCGGGGTGATCATTTCGGGCATTGTGGTTTTGATTGGCGGAATTTTGTACGCCGCGCGGTATGGACACATGCCGGTGAACTATCAAAACTTTGACCCTGAACGAGCGAGCCTGCGGGGTTTAAGGGAAGTCGCTACAGACGCTCTGCATGGTGATGGCCGCGCCATCATTCAATGCGGATTGTTGCTGCTGGTTGCCACTCCGGTGTCGCGGGTGCTTTTTTCCATTATCGCCTTTGCACTTGAAGGGGACCGGCTTTACGTTGGTCTGACTCTAATCGTTTTTGTCATTCTGCTTTACAGCCTATTCGGAGGAGTGGGCTGATTGGCTCGCGCTGCAAAAATCGCCGGGCGACTTGATGTCGGGCAGCGGCGGAGCACCATCGATTTTGACGATCGGCCATTCCACGCGTCCGATCGACGAATTTATCAAATTGCTGCGGCAGCATGGAATCGAACAGCTCGTCGATATTCGAACTATTCCTCGTTCGCGGCGCAATCCACAATTCAGTAGTGAAGCTCTGGCTAAATCAGTTGAGGATAACGGTATCGGCTACGTGCATCTCAAAGAGCTCGGCGGCCTGCGACATCCGCGTCCTGATTCCATAAATACCGGCTGGCGGAACGCAAGTTTTCGCGGATACGCGGATTACATGCAAACCGCGGAATTCGAGGAAGCCCTGCGGCGGCTTCTGCAGTTATGCGAGGATAAACGCTGCGCAGCAATGTGCGCGGAGGCGGTGCCCTGGCGCTGTCATCGTTCTCTAATGTCGGACGCACTCGTCGCGCGCGGGATAACAGTTGAGCATATTCTCAGCAGTAGCCGGCGCGAAGTTCACAGCCTGACGCCGTTTGCGCGAATCGAAAATGGCCGAGTGACTTATCCCGAGGCCAAAGCAGGAGCAGCGCTAAGCAATGCCCCGGCGACGCAGACAGAGTTGAAATTCAGCTCTTCTGCTGGTGCCAATCCTTTGGCCAGACCTAAGAGGGATTCTTCGACTTCGCGTCCCGAACGGAAATCGTAAATGCACGATTTCCGCGAAAGAAAATTTCGGGCCGCTCCGCTCAGAATGACAGATGTGGAGAGACTGTGATGCCCAGCAAGAAGCGCAAGATGAAGTTTACCGCCGCAAAAGAAGCGCGACGCCGCGCCCGGTTGGCTGCAGGGACGCCACCGACGGAACGCGTTATCCCCGACAAACGTCTCAAGCCCGCGAAGCACAAGAAACCGATTCAGGAACTGCGAGAGAACCCCGAATAAGCAGACACCAGAAAGGCCCTCAGGTCTCCCGCCGAAGACAGCGTCGGCGGTACGACCTGAGCTACAACTGTGGGCCCGACCGGGCCTAGTTTTTGGAGTGTCAGCCGGGTTTCGAATCGGGAACGATCTCGCCCGGTGTGAACACCGGCGCAACAGGCCGGCCGAGGAAACGCGCCAACTCTTCCGAAATTCTCTCCAGGGCCTTTTTTCCAAAACCAACGCTATCGACCTGCACCGAGCCATCCGGAGCAATCAAGTAAAACGTAGGCACGTTGGTCAGACCGTAATCGTTGGAGACGGGGAATCCGTCGTCATCGATGAGGGCATGGAAGGTGACGCCATATTCGGCGCAGAAGTCGCGCGTGTCACGAGCGTCGTCCTGAGAGATGGCCCAGAAAGTGGTTGGATCGGATCCGTAGGTTTTGAATAGGCGCTCGAGAAAAGGAAAGGTGAACTGGCAGACCGGGCAACTGACCTTGAAAAACGCGGCGACCACAGGGCCGCGCTTCAAAGCTTCCTGAAGAGAGACGCGCTTGCCGTCGAGGTTTGTTAGTTCGAAATTGGGCGCTTTACTTCCAACGTGGACTTTAGCCATTCGTTTGCGGGCGAGTGCAGATCAGTGGATGTGGCGAGTCTTCTTGGACATGTAATCCATGAGCAGATACTGGCCCAGCGTATAGGGTGTGGTGAAGTACGCTTTGCCGCGACAGATCTCGGCCACCTTCTGTACAAAGTGCACCAAACTGTAGTCGCTTGCGAGCATGAACGTGTTGATGATAATGCCGGACTTGCGGCACTTGGCGACCTCTTCGAGGGTTTGCGTCACCACGAGCGGGTCAAGACCGAAAGCATTCTTATAGATGCGACCGTCCTCCAGCGTCAATGCGGACGGCTTGCCATCGGTGATCATCACGATCTGGCGCATGTCTTTCTTTTGCTGCGAGAGGATTCGCTGTGCTAACCGAAGGCCTTCTCGTGTATTTGTGTAATAGGGACCTACTTGCACGCGTGCCAATTCGCCCAGCGGGACTTCCTCAGCGCTATCGTGAAAGAGGACCAGGTGAAGAGAGTCACCGGGATACTGCGTGCGGATCAGATGGGAGAGCGCCAGGGCGACGCGTTTCGCCGGCGTGAAGCGGTCCTCGCCGTAAAGGATCATGCTGTGGCTGCAATCCAGCATCAGGACCGTGGCGCAGGAGCTTTGATATTCGCATTGATGGACCATAAGGTCCGGGTAATCGATGACGATGGGTACCTTAGCGCCTTCGCGGCGCACGGCGTTAAATAATGTCGAGCTGATATCCAAGTTCAGCGTATCGCCGAATTCGTATTTTCGCGAAATGCCGCCGGATTCGACGCCAGTGGCGAGTTCGCGAGTGTCGTGGCGTCCGAAGCTGCTCTTTCCGAGCGAGCCCAACAAATCTTTCAAAGTGCGGAAGCCGAGAAAATCGATGGTCTTATCGGTGATTTCAAAGCGGGCCTGGTTCTGAGCGTCGTGGCCCGCACCCACATGCCCGCGCTGCGTTTTGTCCGGCGGCGGCGTTATCTGCGGCGGCGGCCCGTTGATGTAACCCTCTTCCATCATTCTCTCGATGAGGCGGTCTATCAGCTCCTTCAGTTCCTGATCTGATTTGGCTGAGCCTCCTTTGGTCAATTGGTCGAGCAAGTCTTCAGGCAGCAGGTCGCCTTCGGAAAGCGCGCGCAGAATGGCCTGCCGCAGCGCCTCCATAGTTTTTTCCGGATCAAATTCGGAGACGCCGTAATATTGCGATTCGAATCCGCTCTGCAGGAAGAAGTCACCCAGCCGCTTGATCAATTCTTCCATATCCACGGCGTCTGCAGGCTCGCCGGTGTAACGCGAATAGCGGATGTATTTCACGAAATTCCTCAGTTGTACTGACGCCGGGGCGGCCGGTTGAACTGCTCGCGCGGCTCGGCGGGTTTGGGCCGCTCGGCGAAAAAGCCGCGCTCTTCGTTGCGGCTGATACGTTTATGCGACCAAAGCCCCTCGAGGATGAATTCGGCAGCCGCGGCGGCAAGCGCTGGATCAGCTTTGGCGTTGGTGCCGAGGCGCTCGAGATGATCGAAGAGGCCATGCACGCGGCGCAGCGCGGCGACTTGCTCAGAGGCAGGCGCATTTTCAGGCACCTTGAGTTCGCCGCCATTTTCGAACCATTGCACGATCGGTTGCATATTGGCATCGGCGATATACTTTGTGTAGACCTTGCCGATGGCCGAGCGGATGAGTTCTCGGGCAATCGCCTCCGCTCCCTTCAACTCGCCTTCATATTCCAATTCCATTTTTCCGGTGATCGTCGGAATGGAGGCGTAAATATCGGCCACTCGCGCCGAAACGTGGGCTTCACTGTTCCGTGCCCCGCGTTGCTCGGCATTGCTTACCACGGCCTCCACGCAGGCAATGGGCAAGCGCTGGCTGACGCCGGAGCGGCGATCGATGCGCTTGTCTTCACGCGCAAGGAAAGCGATTTGCTCGACGACTTCGCGGATGTAGTCCGGGGTGACGAGCTTGTGGCCCGAGGTTCGCTGCGTCCAAGCTTCCTGCGCGGTGATGGCCATGCCTTCTTCGACGGTGGCGGGGTAATGAGTGCGGATTTCACTGCCAACTCGATCTTTAAGCGGGGTGATGATTTTTCCGCGCGCGGTGTAATCTTCGGGATTGGCAGTGAAAACGATAAGGACATCAAGCGGCAAGCGAATCGGGTAGCCCTTAATCTGAACGTCGCCTTCCTGCATGATGTTGAAAAGCCCGACTTGAATCTTGCCGGCCAAGTCCGGCAATTCGTTAATGGCAAAAATTCCGCGGTTGGCGCGGGGCAGCAATCCATAATGCACGGTGAGTTCGTCGGAAAGATCGCGGCCTCCCCGCGCGGCTTTGATGGGGTCCACGTCTCCAATAATGTCGGCGATGGTCACGTCGGGCGTAGCCAATTTTTCGACGAAGCGGTCTTCGCGACTAAGCCAGGCAATCGGGGTGTTATCGCCCTGCTCGGCGACAAGGTCGCGGCAGGAGCGGCAGATGGGATGCAGCGGATGGTCATGAATTTCGCATCCCGCGATGTAAGGAATCTCCGGCTGGAGGAAATTGATCAATCCCCGAAGAATACGGCTCTTCGCCTGCCCGCGGAGGCCGAGAAGGATGAAATTGTGCCGGGCCAGGATCGCATTCGCGATCTGCGGTAGCACCGTCTCCTCGTATCCTTGAATGCCGGGGAACAGCGTTTCGTGCGTTTCGAGTTTTCGCAGCAGGTTGCAACGCATCTCGTCCTTGACGCCACGGTCCGCGGCCCCGCCGGGCCCTGCCGTGCGGCGCCATTCGCCGATCGTGGATGCTTTTGTTGCTGCGGATTCACTCGCCATATGGTCCCCTTCTTATCGGAATGCGTTTGGCGCATGATCGCGCCGGTGTGACTCTCACATTATAGCCGAATAGCAAAATCGCGCTTGGAGGCGTATCCCCCGGCCATTCGCCTTTAGTTAGTCAGTTTCAGTTCGGGCCATGGCTCATCGCGGATTTTGACCGGATCTGCTGAATTTGAATCAATTGCGGCAAGAGCTGATTCAGACGGTTTATCAGCTTCAAGCGCCGCTCCGCCTCCACGCGCATTTCCAGTAGTTCCTGCAAAGTTTCGAGTTCCAGGGGGAGCTCGCTGGCAATTCGATAAGCGAGCAGACCGTCAGCCTGGTCATCGATATTAACTTCGCCCGGAGGACTGCCATGGAGCAACAGATGGCAATCCGTGAATAAGGTGATGAGTTCCTCTGCTGTGGCAGAGGGGCCGGGCTGAAGATCTTCCGGCATCATGTCCACTGTTGCTTCCAGATATTCTTTGTCTTTATGTACGGCGCGGACTCGATATGCCGACTCACCCAGCGTAATGAGGTCCATGCGCCCGTCGGGATAAGTGCGAGCGAGGCGGCGGACGAGCGCCGTGCAGCCGACGGTGGCTATTCCGTTTTCGCGTGCAAGTACCACGCCGAACGGGATCTCTTCGTCGATCACCGTCTTCATCATGCGCTTATACCGTTGCTCAAAAATGTGCAACGGCAAAGTCATCCCGGGTAAGAGGACAACGGCGAGGGGGAAAAGCGGAATGCGCTCGGTGGTCATTACGGCTACAGAAATTGTAGCACCATGCGACGCCGCCGTACGCCGCATCTGGGGAATTTTTGAGAGAACTTATGAGGCCGGCAACTGCGCCAGCGCCGCTTCCATTTCCGAGCTGGCGTGCTGATCACCGGTCCTGCGGGCAGCTTCAATGCCGTGGCCGAGGGTACGCCGGGCGTCCGCTGTTCGTGAAAGCTTCGCCAGAAACTGGCCGTATTGAAAGTAACCGGCAACGTAATTGGGGTTTTCGGCGAGCAACTTCTCGAAATTCTCTATGGCCGCTGCAGCATCATCCTGGCTGGCACACTCCATTGCCAATCCATAACGCGCAAAAACGTCCTTTGGATGTGCGACGAGGAATTCCTCGAGCACGACACGGCGCGACTTTTTCGCAGGTTGGGTCATAGGTTGAGTTGGGCAGGCGCGCGCAAGCGCGTATTATAGCCGGTCATTGTGAGGCAGCAAAACGGTGCGCAGCAGCAAAATGGGGCCGGCAGAAGCAAGTGGCGTTGAAAGCGGAAATTTTTGCCCGAAGAAATAGCGGGACGCATGGAGGAAAGGTGCCGAAGAGAGCCGGCAACAAGGTTTCGCAGGCGGGCAAGCCCGTAAGCGCTTCACGCACGGAAATGACGGAGGTGGTGCTCCCGCAGGACGCCAACGTCTTCGGCAATATCCTGGGCGGCCGGGTCATGCACCTTGTAGATATCGCTGCCGCCATCACAGCGCACCGGCACTGCCGTTCCATGGCCGTGACCGCCTCGGTCGACCACATCGATTTTCGTAACCCGATCCGCGTCGGCGAAGTAATCATGTTGAAGGCAAGTCTGAACCGCGCCTTTCATACCTCGATGGAGATCGGCGTAAAGGTATTTTCGGAGGATATTTTGACCGGCGAAAGGAAGCACACCACGAGCGCCTACGTAACCTTCGTAGCCCTCGACGAGAATTATCGGCCTAAGCCGGTACCTCCGGTGATCTGCGAAACGGCGGAAGACCGCCGCCGCTATCGGGCAGCGCTGGTTCGGCGGAAATATCGTTTGGCTCACCGCGGGGCTAAGCCTTAGCGCGTAGCAGTGGACCCGCTAAGCAGCGGAGCAGAAGCGCGCGACGTTACGGGCGACTTCATTGGCATTTTCGAGGCATGCCCCGATGGATGGGCCAGCGAAATAGTTACCGGCCAGAAAGATTCCGGGCGTACGAGCAGTCAGATCTCGAACGGCGGAGACTACGCCCTGATGGCCGATGTTGTATTGCGGCAGGGCACGTCGCCAGCACGAGACGTGCTGGCCGGCAGGTTCGCCGGTTATGCCCAGAATCGAGGCGAGTTCCGAATTCGCGATGGCCGCGATTTGGTCGGGCGTTTTCGAAACGATTTCGGGATCGGTCGCTCCGCCCAAAAAGCTTGTGAAGGTAGCCATTCCCGTAGGGGCGCGCTCTGCGAATAGCGACGAGTTCCAAACCGTTCCGAGCAGCCGCAATCCTTCAGCGCGGGGAACAAGAAAGCCAAACCCAACCAGACCTTTTTCGGCGTTCCAGTAATTAATTTGCTCCAGGCCGTAGCCCGCGGAAACCTGGGCGACCCCTGCATATTGAATTCGTCCGAGCGATTCGCCGAACCCGGGAGCGATGCCGTTCAGGAGGTGCACGGTTTCATCGGCGGGAGTGGCAAGAACCAGGGCAGCGCTACTCAGTGATTGCATTGCGCCGCCCAGCTTATACGTCAGTTCGAATGTCCGCTGTTTCGGACTGGATGAGCCGCGAATCGCGACGATCTCCGCGTCTGTAAATGCCGACTCCCCTAGTTTTGCGGCAAGAGTGTCGACCAGGCGCCTTATCCCACCCGGAAAATTACAGAGCGAAGGCCGCCCGCTGCCACTTTTGCGACGCTGCTTCATTTGCCCGCGGATGACGCTGCCATAGCGTTCCTCGAGTTGGCGCACGCTAGGAAAAGAGCTCGCGAGGCTCAGCTTTTCCGGATCGCCAGCCCAGACTCCCGAAACAAAGGGAGCCACCAAGTTCGCGAGCAGGTCCGGGCCGAATTTGCGCCTGACAAATGCGGCGATAGATTCGTCCGCATCGGGAGGACGAGTGTGCCGAAATGGCTCCGACAAAATGCGCAACTTGGTTCCGACGCTCAGCAGTGGCGTCAACAAAAGCTGCGCTGGGCTCAAGGGCGCCGGCACCAGGCGACCATGTTTCAGGATGTATCGTGGAGCGCGCGGGTCGGCCTGGAGAAGTTCGCCGCCTAAGCCGAGCTCGCCGATCAGCCCGGAGATGGCTTCGGTATTCATAAAGCTCTGGGGGCCAATGTCGAAGCGGAAGCTATCTCGATCGACAGTATCGATGACGCCGCCGAAACGCGAACTTCGCTCCAGCAGGAGCACGGGCACACCGAGTTGTTTCAAGCGCCATGCGCACGCCAGCCCGGAAATTCCGCCGCCGATGACTGGAATCTGGGAGAGGGCTGACACTAGGCGCGAGGGAGCTAAAGCGTCTTCGAGAAGAGAGGTTGTTCAGCCAGGTGCTGCTTCTCGAGGTAAGGGTCGAAAATCATGGCGAGATTGCGGATGAAGATGCGGCCCAGGAAGGTCACGCGGATTTCGTCCCGGGCCAACTCGATGAGTCGGTCTTCGACGAACGAATGCAGCCGCGCGAGTTCCGGGGCGAAGTAGTTATCGAAGTCGATGCCGAATTCGCCGCTGATCTCGTCCTTGCGAATGACGGCGTGACAAAGCAGGCGCGTAATCAGGGCGCGCCGCAGGCGGTCATCTTCACTGAGCCGATAGCCGCGCATCGTCGCCGTGCCATGCAGGCCAACGGCCTCCGTATAGCGGGGCAGCTCGCGATAATTTTGGCCATAAGTAGACCCGATGGCGCTGATCGCGCTGACGCCCATTCCGTACAGATCGGCGCCGGCCTTTGTCGTATAACCCTGGAAATTTCGGTGCAGTGTGCGCTTTTTTTGAGCGACCGATAGTTCGTCGCTCGGTTTGGCGAAATGGTCCATGCCAATGTACTGATAGCCGGCGCGCAGAAATTTCTCGATGGCCGTGCAGAATATCCGGAATTTCTCCATGCCCTCCGGCAGAGACGCGGCTAGCGACCCTTGCTGTTTGCGAATCCAAGGCACATGGGCATAGCTGAATAAGGCGATCCGGTCCGGCGCAAGCGCCAGCACTTCGTCCACCGTACGCGCGAAGCGGTCCGCCGTTTGGTAAGGCAGTCCGTAAATCAGATCGACGTTGATGCTCTCAAAACCAAGCGCGCGTGAACGGGCAATCAATTCGGAGGTCATCTCCAGCGGCTGGACGCGCTTTACCGCTCGCTGCACTTCAGGATCGAAGTCCTGTATGCCCATGCTCAGGCGGTTGAACCCGAGCCGCCGCAGAGTCTCTAAATGCCCCCCGTTGGTGACTCGCGGATCAACTTCGATACCGATTTCGGCGTCGGGGGCAAACGAAAACTTCTCCGCGGCGAAGCCGAATAGATCTTCCATCTGCTCGGGCGTCAGGTAGGTGGGAGTTCCGCCACCCCAATGAAATTGCACGACCTGACGTGAAGGGGAAACTCTTTTGCTGACGTGTTCGATCTCGCGCTTCAGTGTTTCGAGATAGGGAGGCGCCACGCTGTGATCTTTCGTAATGACCACATTGCAGGCGCAAAACAGGCACAGGCTCTCGCAAAAGGGCAGGTGCATGTAAATCGAGACCGGAGTGCGCGCGGCATCGGCCTGTTCGTAGGCGCGCTCGAGGTCATCCACGCGGAAATCGTCGCGCCAGACCGGCGCAGTCGGGTAACTGGTATAGCGCGGCCCGGGGCGGTTATAGAGCGCCAGAAATTCCTGCGAAATGCGGAAGCGCTCGCGTTCGAGTTCGAGATTGAGCTCGGAATTTTGCAAATCGCTCATGCGAGCGGCACCGATTGCCCAGCGCGAATAAAGGCCAGCGCATTTTCCACTGGAGTATCGGGCAGAATTCCGTGTCCAAGGTTCAGAATGTGCCCTCGGCCCTTTGTCTGATAGACGGCGTGGTTAACCGCGCCGGCAATAGCCTCCGGCGAAGCCAAAAGCACACACGGATCGACGTTGCCCTGTATGGCGACCCGGTCTCCGAATTTCTCGCGAAGTTGCGCCAAATCCATCCGCCAATCGACGCTCAGTACGGTTGCGCCCGTTCGAACGAGAGAACTGAGCAGGTGATTCGAGGCTTTCGAAAAGAGAATCACGGGCGTGTCACCGGGTGCAAGCTCATCGATGAGCAGTTGTGTGGCCGGCAACTCAAAATCTCGGTATGCGGATGTATCGAGTTCGCCAGCCCAGGTGTCGAAGAGCTGCACAGCAGCCGCGCCGGCGGCGATCTGCGCCTTGAGATATGCGGCTGTCGCGCGGGCAATTTGTTCGAGCAGTTCGCGGAAGAGACGAGGTTCGTTCCAGAGCATAGCTTTCGCAGCCGGAAAGCCGTCGCGAGAAGCACCCTGAATCAGGTAACAGGCGAGCGTCCAGGGCGCGGCAGCGAATCCGAGGACGGGAACGTCGGGACCTAAAGATTGGCAGAGCAGGCGAATGGCATCGCCGACGAAGCGCGTTTCGCGTTCGGGATCGAATTCGGCAAGCGCGCCTACCTGAGCGGCGCTGCGAACCGGCGACGTGATCACGGGACCCGCATCGCCTAATTCGATTGGCGCGCCCATGGCTTCCGCGGGAATCAGGATGTCCGAGAACACGATCACGGCATCGACGCCCAGGCGCCGGAAGGGCTGCAGGGAAACTTCGGCGGCAAGCTCCGGAGTTTTGGCTACTTCCAGGAAGCTGCGCTTCTCGCGCAGCGCTCGGTATTCCGGTAAATAGCGCCCGGCCTGGCGCATCATCCAAACCGGCAGCCGTGGCACAGGCTCACGACGGCACGCCGCCAAAAACAGCGCAGTACGGCTCTTGTTTTCGGGCGCGGAGATAACCTGAGTCGGTTTCGCTTCCATTGGGTTAACTTCGTAGCGATTGCCGCACTTATCGGGCTTACCGTTTCCATCGCATCATAACAAATTCGTCCATGGGTCGCATCGGACGAGGTAGGGGGCGCTAATAGGTTGGCTCCCGTGATTTGGCCAAGAAGACCTCAGGTTGCCCAAGTGGTTGTGCTCTTCACGTTCGCAACCTAATTGATCGCCTCGCAATAATTTCTGGGGCTATAATGACGCCGCCTTTAGCCATAGGCCCGGTCGCCTATCCCCAATGGAAGGAGAATTCTGACATGGTAAAGCCTAATTGGTTGCGCAGCGCAGGCTTGTTGGTGCTGGGCGCAATCCTGGGTGGTCTATTCGTTTCGGCGTGGGAGCACTCCACCGCTAGAGCGCAACAGAATGTTCCGCCAGTTACACAGGCAACATTGGTGGCGGACGTGACGCACTTGAGAGATATAACGCCGCCGAATTCTCACCCCATGGTTGACGTCGCCATGTTCGCGGCTAACATTTGGTTCGCTGCCGATAAGAAGAATTGGCCCCTGGCTAACTACTATCTGGGCGAAATGCGCAACCGCATGCGATGGGAAGTGCGAGTGAATCCTTCTCCGAAAGGGGCCGATGGCAACCCCGTCGACATGGCCAATATCGTTGACGGCATTGATAAAGGCAGCTTGACCAAGCTGAAGACCATTATCGACATGAAGGACAGCAAGCAGTTTGCCATGCAGTACAAGATGCTGCTCGAGGATTGCTACTCGTGCCACAAAACGGCTGGGCGACCGTATCTGCGCCCGCAGGTTCCGACAGGCGGTGCGCAACCCATTGTGAACCTTGATCCTGGAGCCACGTGGCCCCAATAGCCGGGGCTTTCGATTTGTAGCCGCCTACGCACTGCGTGGTGAGCGGTCTTTTTCACAACACTGCAATCCGCAGTATAATGAGCCGGTTATCCTTCCCTATGAGGAATCACCTGGTTCTTCTGACTACCGTTTTGTACGCCGCAAGTCTCGGCGGCTACATCGCATTTCTCGCCACGGCGCGCCGCGTGTTTGGCCGCCTGGGTACGCTTCTGCTAATCTCAGGGCTGGCGTGCCATTATCTCGCCCTGCTCGAACGCTCCCGGTTCGCGCACACGGTCCCTTACGATGATCTCTACGGTTCGCTATCTCTATTTGCCTGGCTGCTGGCAATCACCTATCTGGGATTGGAGCTATTCCATAGAGATCGGTCGGTAGGCGCACTTGTCTTGCCTTTCGTCATTGCTGTCTTTTTGCTGGCGCAAGGTACCAGAGCATCGGTTCCGGCACCCCCGCCCGCACAAGGGCCGCTTCTGGCGTTGCATATCACCTTAGATGTACTCGGATACGCGGCTTTCGCGCTGTCATTCGTGCTCAGCGTGATTTATTTGGTCCAAAACGGCTTGCTGCGAAGCCGGCGTCTGGGAAGCATCATCTGGCGTTTTCCGGCGCTGGAGTCGCTCGAACGGATGAGCCGCAGTAGCGTGATCGTGGGGCTGGTGTCGCTTCTAGTTGGGATCGCGTTTGGGCTGTTGTGGGTCAATCGGATCTGGGGCCATTACTGGAATGGCGATCCCAAAGAGACCATTACGATTCTGATTCTGGCCGTGTATGCCGGCTATCTGTGGCTGGGCCGCACGGGGTCCTGGCGCGGTGCGCGAGCGTCCGCCCTGTGCGTATTCAACTTTGTCCTAGTGCTGTTCAGCTACAGCGTGGTCAATCTCAACCTTTCGAACTTTCATCGGTTCTTCTGATGAGCGTGCTGAGCACAACTCTTCCAAGGTGGCGGAGAACTTAGCGGTGGATATTGTCCTTATAGGATTGAACCACCGCACCGCTCCCGTGGAGCTGCGAGAGCGCGTCGCGTTCACGCAGGAAGCCGCGCGAATCGCATCCGAAGAGTTGCGTTCGAGGGGCGTCCTCTCCGAGACGCTGGTGCTCTCAACGTGCAATCGCAGTGAACTGTACGGAGTGCCTGCGGAATCAGCGCTATCGGCCAATGACAGCGCCGGCGCGATGGAACTCTTTCTGGCCACGTTCCACAAGATTGAACCCGAGGTCCTGAATGGGAGCCTCTATCGCCGCCACGATCGAGAGGCGGTACGTCATCTTTTCCGCGTTGCTGCCGGTCTTGACTCCATGATGCTGGGCGAAGCCGAAATTCTTGGCCAGATACGCGAAGCGTATCGTATCGCCGTGGATCATGGCGGCACGGGGCCGGTGCTCAACCGCATGTTTCAGGGTGCGCTGGAGGTCGGGAAGCGCGTTCGCGCCGAAACGCAAATCAGCGCGCGGCCAATGTCTGTGGCTTTCGCCGGCGTCAAGCTGGCGGAGCGCATCTTCGGCAGCCTGCGGTCACACTCGGCGCTCATTTTGGGTGCGGGTGCGACAGGCGAACAGGTGGTTGCGCACCTGCGCGACCGCGGCATCTCGCGCCTCGGTGTCGCCAATCGTTCGCGTCAGCGCGCTATCGAGCTAGCGGAGCGTTTCGGGGCGGAGGTCGTCGACTGGGATGCATTGGAATCCGCGCTGATCTGGCCGGATCTGGTGATCTGCTCAGTAAGCAGTCCTGAAGCTGTGATTTCGCGCGGGATCGTGGAGCGGGCTATGGGGGCACGTTCGAATCGCTCGCTGCTGTTTATTGATCTGGGTGTGCCTCGCAACGTCGCGCCGGGCGCCGCCGATCTGTACAACGTTTATCTTTACGGCGTCGATAACCTGAAGGAGATTGTGGAGCAAAATAAGCGCGCCCGAGAAGCCGAGATTCCCAAGGTGGAAGTCCTGGTCGAGGAGCACATAACCAAGTTTGAATCCTGGCAGGCCGGCGTCGAGGCCGGCTCTGTTTTGCGCGAATTGCGGTCGCGCCTCGGAGCGGAACGCGAGGCTCTTCTGCGGGAGAGGCTCAATGACATGGCTCATCTCTCGGCCGAGGACAAACGGCGAATCGCTGGATTGATGGAGGAATTGCTCGACCGCGTCTTGCTGGGGCCCGCAGAACAAGTGAAAGCCGTTCCCGATTTGCGTCGCAAACTCCAAAACCTCGAAGCGCTGCGAGATCTCTTCCGCCTAGATCAGGGCAAGCCTTGAATTCGCTTAGAATCGGGACCCGCGGCAGTGCGCTGGCTCGTTGGCAGGCGGAATTCGTACGCGCCGGCCTAGCCCGCCACGGAGTTGCCGCCGAACTCGTCGTCATTCGCACCTCGGGCGACCGCGATCGCCAGAGCTCTCTCCGCGTGATCGGTGGCAAGGGCGTTTTCACCAAGGAACTTGAAGACGCGCTCCTCGAAGAGCGCATCGATCTGGCGGTCCACAGCATGAAAGACGTGCCCACAACTCTTCCCGCAGGCCTCGAGATCGCGGCGATCTGCGAAAGGGAAGACGTACGGGACGCCCTGATTTCGCGTGGCGGACTCAAGCTCGATCAATTGCCGTCCGGAGCCCGCATCGGCACAAGCAGTCTGCGCCGACAGGCGCAACTGCGGCATTATCGCAATGATTTAGCAATGGTGGATATGCGTGGCAATGTGGATACGCGCCTGGCGAAGCTGACGCAAGGCGATTACGATGCGATCGTTCTCGCTAAAGCCGGCCTCGACCGGCTTGGGAAAGCGGAGCAGATCAGCGAGATCCTGCCGCAGGAGATCTGCCTTCCCGCGGCGGGGCAGGGCGCCATCGGCATCGAGACGCGGAAGCAGGAGGAATCGATTGCAGCCGCGATGCGAAAGTTGAATCATCGGCCATCGCAAGTGGCCGTGGAAGCCGAGCGCACCGTGCTGGCGGGGCTGGAGAGCGGATGTCAGGTGCCCATTGGCGTCTGGGCTCGCGCGGAATCGGGCAACCTGATTATCGACGCGTGCGTGCTTTCCGCAGACGGAACTGAATCGATCCGCGAAAACCGTAGAGGGTTATCCGAGAATGCTACGGAGCTAGGGCGCTCGGTGGCCGCTGAGCTGCTCGAGCGCGGCGCGGATCGCTTGCTGCAACTTGCGGGGCGCGGCATTGGACACAGTTAAATCCAGAACCCTGGAGGGACGGCGCATTGTCATTACCCGCGCCGCCGAGCAATCAAGCGATTTGTGCGCGCGACTAGAGGAATTGGGCGCCGAAGTGGCCTCGCTGCCTTTGGTGCGCTTTCTGGAACCCAAGGACTGTGCCGATCTCGATCGGGCCATTCGAGCGCTGGATCAATTTGACTGGATCATTTTCACCAGCGCGAATGCGGTGACCTTTTTCGTGGCCAGATGCCGGGCTGCAGGATGCTGGCCGAACGCGGCGCGTACTAAGCTAGCCGCCGTTGGTGCGGCGACGCGCTTGGCTCTCGAAAATCAGGATTTGCAAGCGTCGCTCGTGCCGGCCGAATTCAGTGGGGCAGGAATCGCTGCCGAACTCTCCGGGATCATATCGGGGAAAAACGTTCTGCTGCCCCGAAGCGATCGCGCAAGCGAGGAGTTGCCCTTAATGCTTCGCAGAGCGGGAGCGACCGTCAGGGAAGTCGTTGCCTACGTAACGGGTGGGCCAGAAGCATTTGATCGCAGCCTGATTGACGCGATACGCGATGGGCTGGTTGATGCCGTTGCGTTTTTTAGCCCATCGGCTGTCCACGAATTTCAAAAGCTTATGGGACCCGACTTACTGGTCAAATACGATTCGCGGCGGGTTGCGTTAGCGGCCGTTGGACCTGTGACGGCCGGAGCGATTCGTTCGACGGGTCTGCCGGTAGCGATAGAGGCGGATGAAGCGACCACGGCATCGCTGGTAGCGGGGCTGGAGCGCCATTTTTCGGCACTCGAAAGCAAGAGCGGCAGACGCAGAACACCCGCCCTGTAAGAGGGAGGCACCATGGCATTTCCAGCCCAACGACCGCGGCGACTGCGCCGTACCGAGGCCCTGCGGAACATGACGCGCGAAACGCGCCTGTCTACCAGTAGCTTCATCTATCCCATGTTTGTGGGGCCGGGCAAGGGCACGCGCGTGGAAATTAGCTCCATGCCCGGAGTCTACCAACAGTCCGCCGATCAACTGGTCGAGGAGTGCCGCGAAGTCGAGGGGCTGGGAATTCCCGCAGTGATGCTTTTTGGCATACCTGAACACAAAGACGAGCACGGGTCGGAAGCTTCTTCGCCGAGCGGCGTGGTGCAACGCGCCATTGAGGGCATTCGGCGCGCCAAACTCAATCTGGTAGTAATCACGGATGTCTGCCTTTGCGAGTACACCAGCCACGGTCACTGCGGCGTGATCGAAAATGGCGACGTGGCCAATGATCCGACGCTAAAACTGCTCGCGGACGAGGCGCTCTCTCATGCCCGAGCGGGGGCCGATATGGTTGCGCCTTCGGACATGATGGATGGCCGAGTGGGGGCGATTCGTCAGGCGCTCGATGATAACGGCTTTTCTCAACTGCCCATCTTTTCGTATGCAGCGAAGTATTGCTCCGGATTTTACGGCCCCTTTCGGGAGGCGGCGCAGTCGGCGCCTCAGTTTGGGGACCGGCGCAGTTACCAGATGGACCCCGCAAATGCGCGCGAGGCTTTGCGCGAAGTGGCACTTGATTTGGAGGAAGGCGCGGACCTGATTATGGTGAAACCGGCGTTGCCTTATCTCGATATAATTCGCCAGGTCCGGGATCGCTTTGACGTCCCTGTAGGTGCGTACAACGTAAGCGGCGAGTATGCGATGGTCAAAGCGGCCGTCCGCAATGGGTGGCTGGAAGAGAAGCGGGTTGTCTTGGAAGTGCTGACGTCGATTCAGCGCGCCGGCGCGCAGATCGTGCTGACCTATCATGCCAAGGACGTGGCGCGATGGACCAAGGCCTGCTAGCGCGAATTTAGTCCTCGACTGAATTCTTGATCCAACATTAGGAGCACTTGGGCGTGGGAAGCATCCCGGAGAAAGAGCACAGCCGTTCGCAAAAGGTTTTCGAGCGAGCCCGCCGTGTGTTAGTGGGCGGCGTGAATAGCCCCGTGCGAGCCTTTGGCGCGGTGGGCGGCGTGCCCATGATTGTCGACCGTGCGCAGGGAGCGCAGGTTTGGGACCTCGACGGCAATGCCTACACCGATTTCGTTTGCTCCTGGGGCGCTCTGATTTTGGGACACGCGCACCCGGAGATCGCGGCGGCTTTGGCCGAGCAGGCGGCGCGCGGCACCAGCTACGGCATGACCACGGAGCTCGAAATCGAATTGGCTGAGATGTTGCAAAAGGCGCTGCCCTCGATGGAGCGCGTGCGTTTCGTCAGTTCCGGCACAGAGGCGACCATGAGCGCGGTTCGTTTGGCGCGCGCGGCGACCGGAAGAGATTTCATCATCAAGTTCGAAGGCGGTTACCACGGGCATGGAGACAGTTTTCTGACCAAGGCTGGTTCAGGTCTAGCCACTTTGGGTATTGCCGCGTCCCCAGGAGTTCCGAAGGCGCTAGCCGAACTCACGCTGGACGCACCTTACAACGACCTCGCTGCTGTCGAGCGGCTCTTCGAGAAACACGGCAAGGCTATCGCTGCAGTGATTGTCGAGCCGGTTGCGGCAAACATGGGCGTAATTCAGCCGGTCCACGGTTTTCTTGCCGGATTGCGCCAAGTGACGTCCCGGCATGGCGCGCTGCTTATCTTTGACGAAGTCATAACCGGCTTCCGGTTGTGTTACGGCGGCGCTCAAAAGCTCTTTGGCGTCGAGCCGGATCTGACCACGTTAGGCAAGATCATTGGCGGTGGGTTGCCGGTCGCGGCGTATGGAGGGCGGCAAGAATTGATGGAGCAAGTCGCACCCCTCGGCCCTGTCTACCAAGCGGGAACCTTATCGGGCAATCCGCTCGCCATGCGGGCTGGCATAGAGACGCTGAAGCGGCTTGCATCAGCCGATTTCTACGATTCGCTGGAGCGAAAGGCCAAGATTCTTGCGGACGGAATGCAGCAAGCTCTGTCTGACACAGGAATAGCGGGCCAAGTGGCTCGCGCGGGATCATTGCTCACCCTCTTTTTCACGGCCGGCCCGGTGGAGAACTATGCCGCCGCGAAAACGTCCGATACGCGTCGCTTCGCCGCCTTCTTTCAGGAAATGTTGCGCCGCAAAATCCTCTTGCCTCCGTCGCAATTCGAGGCGTTATTCGTCTCTGCGGCACACAGCGAAGAGGACATTCGGTGCACAGCCTCGGCGTGCCGCGAAAGCCTTGCGGCGATTCGCTCGTGACTTCTCCTTCTGCCCCGTAACTTTAAAAAACCCTTTAAACAAAATTTAATATTGATTTATCGCAGCAGTGTTATTCTGACCGCATCACGGCAGAACGCGCTGCCGCCCGGGGATTCTGTAGGGACCGTTCTTCCGGCCATGGAGGCGTCGCTGAATCGGTTGGGGTTCGCTGCTGCAATTCGGTTCCTTGCTCCTTCCTGCAGGCACTCTTTTCCGGGTGTCCCCACATGCCGTTAACTCCGTCGCCACTTGTCATTGCCGCGCTGGACGCCGGGTCGAATGCGATTCGTGCAGTCGTGGCGCGCGCCAGTTCAGCCACCGAAATTCGTGAGCTTGCCAGCGCGCGTTGGTCGGTTCGCCTGGGGCACAACGTATTCACACGAAAAAGACTGGATCCTCGCACGATGTCGCGTGCGGTGGAGGCTTTCCTGCATTTCAGGAACTTGCTCGACCGCTACGAAGTGGATGAGTACTCGGCGGTCGCCACCAGCGCCATGCGCGAGGCCGTCAATCGCGACGCCTTGATCTCGCGTATATACCGCGAAACTGGAATTGAACTCGTCGCCATCAGCGCGGCGGAAGAGGCCCGGCTCGTACGCGAGGCGGTATTTGCTGTATCGGTAGGGCGCTTTGCGCCACGGTTGATTCTCGACCTTGGCGGCGGAAGCCTGGAGATGAATTTCCTGCGAGGGCGAAAAGTCGAGCGCGGACTCGCGCTTCCGCTCGGCACGGTGCGGCTGATGGAGCAATTTAATCTCGCCGGCCCGTTTACACCCGAGGGTTTCGCCGCTTTGCAATCGCATATCCGTTCCGTGCTGCGGTCTCATCTTCGAGGCTCGATGCAAATTGGCCGAAGCGCCGCGGTCGCATGCGGAGGAAATGCAGAGGCCCTTGCCCGAGTGGCCTCTGGGCCACGCGTGGCTGGTTTCAATACTTTAAATCTCCGGCGGCTCCGGGAAATGCTGTGGGAGATTTTGCGGCTTGACGTCGAGGGCCGCATGGATAATTTTGGCGTGCGGCGCGATCGGGCGGAGGTAATGGGTGTCGCGGCGGTTCTCTTCACGACACTTGCGGAAATGCTGGACCTGCGGCAGCTGATTATTCCTGGTGTGGGTGTTCGCGAAGGAGTGTTGCATGAATTGGCGGCCGCTCATTTTGGTCCAGCGAGTGCTCATGATGAGCGGGCGGAGGCCTTAAGGCAGCAGGCGCGCCGGTTTGCCGCGCGAATGCACTCCGACGCCGGCCATTGCGAACACGTGCGCCGGCTGGCGGCGCAACTTTTCGATCAACTCGCGCCCGTTCACGGACTTCCCTCAGCGCAGCGGGTTACGCTCGAATTGGGAGCGCTGTTGCATGACGTAGGCGTCGCGGTGAATGCCCGCGGGCACCATAAACACAGCGAATATCTGGTGCGCCACGCCGATATTCCCGGGCTTAGCAAACACCAGCAAGCCGTGGTGGCTTGCCTGGTGCGCTATCACGGCGAATCGATGCCCGACCCCGACCATCGACTTTATAGTTCCATCGCGGAGTCGGATCGCAAGCGCGTCCGGCAGCTGGCCGCGCTGCTGCGCATAGCTGTAGCGCTCGATGCTGGAGAAACACAGGTCGTCCGCCGCGTGGACGTGAAGGTTCAACGTAGAACGATTCTTGTACGGCTGGTTACAGCTTCCGAGGCCCAGGTCAATCTCCGCGAGTTGCACCGCAAGGCGAGATTCTTCGAACAAGAGTTCGGTATTCCTCTGCGATTTGCGTGCGTTCGGCGGCTTCAAAATGGAAACAATGTGCGGCGTAACGGGCTTGTCGCCGGCCGCCCTGCGGCATGACCGAAGACCATCGCTTGCCCACCGCATCAGTGTCGTAAAAGAATCCGAAATCAGCTATGGTTAAAGTCATGGTTCCACAGCGTGACAAAGCGGAGCCCCTGGGCGCAGACGCGCCTGGCAAGGCTATGCGCCTTTATTTAATGCGGCACGGCATCGCCATCGACCGCGAAGATCCCGACTGTCCTCCCGAGCCCGAACGCTATCTAACGCCGAAAGGAATTCAGCGCACGCGTGCGGCCGCGCGCGGTCTGCGTGCTCTCCGCGTCAAGCCGGCTACGCTTCTCGCGAGTCCCTTTGTGCGGGCTGTGCAGACTGGCGAGGTCGTTTGCGAGGTTTTGGGTTTGGATTCGAAGCAGCTCCGGACGACTGAGGCGCTCAGGCCGGAGGCAAAACCAGCGCGCCTGGCGGAAGAACTTACGCGACTAACAGGCGAGGTAATCTGTTTCGGGCATGCGCCGCAAATGGATGAATTTATTGCGCACGCGCTGAAGGCGACGGCGCCCTTTACGGCGCTGAAGAAATCCGGTGTGGCGTGTCTTGATATTGACTCGCTCGCGCCGCTACGTGCAACGCTCTTCTGGGTCCTGACCTCGAGGATCCTGCGCCGCCTCGGGGATTGATCGAAGCCATAGATTCCAGTTCCGTCCGCCAGCCTTCCCATACAGTTTGTGACTTGGCTTGCTCGCCATGGCCTGCGGCTGAACGCCCGTTTAGTTGCTGTCTTGGCGAGACGAGGGAAACGTATTTGATTCGGCGCTGCTGTGCCGCGGTATCGACGCGGCGCACAGACTGCGATACGGCACTTTTAGGTAGAGATTTCTTGCGCGCGAGCTTCACGATCAGGTCGTGCAGCACGTCCAGGTCGTGACCTTCTCCGAGAAGGTCCTGGGCCCCCTGGAGTTCCGCACTCCACGCCTCGCTTTTTTCCGGCAGAAAACTTTCGATCATGTAGCGGAAGCGCTTCACGCTGACCCGCAGCTCGTGCCAGGTTTCCGCACTCGGTTGTTTGGTCCAACTCTCGTGAAGCTCGATAATGTGGCTCAACTGTTCGAGAAGCAGTCGCGCCAGGTGACGCCTGTTCACACGAATGAGCTCCGTCCCCGCCGGCAGACGGTGCAACCAGCGCTTCCATCTTTTGCGACGAAACGCTTTCAAGGAGCTTCGAGCCTCTTTCTCGGCGCGCCTTTCTTGCTTTTTGAAGTACGATGCCAGGGCCTCTCCCACGGGGCCGCCGGTCAGCCGCAGAGGCTTCAGCCAGTTTGTTAATACCTGGATATCGCGCAAATCGGAAAGAGCTCTCTGCTGCCGTTTGGAAGCTTTTCGGAGACGCATCCAAACCGGATCGGGATCGACGGCGTGAAGACCTTCAGCCAGAGACCGGCAGCGCCGCAAGGCGACACGAAAATCGTGCACCGGGTCTGGCTTCAGCTTTCTCTGTGCGCGCTTATGGTTGCGGAGTGCCCGTCTTAAGGAGCGCTCCAAGGCTCGCGAGGCTGGGGAAGTTTGGATCTCGTCGTCCTGCTTCATACTCTTCTACGCCCGTTTGCGCCGTTCCTCCGATACTTCCTCGATTATCATTTCCTCGCCTGCTTCCGAGGGCACTGCCGGTACTGTTGATGCTGCTCGCGCCGCGGCCGGACTCAAGATCCGATCGATGCCGGCCTTCAACTGTTCGAAGATCACGCGGGGTTCCGGCCGCGCATCAATTACTTCGAAATTAAACTCTTCGGCCAATCGGTCGAACTGGTCGAGCAAGGCCGTTTGATATTTGCGGAAGCTATCGTACATGTCCTCCGTCGAATAGAGGTCCATGCCGGACTCCCAGTAATCAAACCCGCGGCTAAACACCGCCCGCGGAATCAGTTCCTCGACGCCGATCCGCAGGTAGAAAATCGCGTCCGGTTTAGGAGCAAAGCGGTGGATATTACGCACCCAAACGGGGTCGAGTCCCCGAACCATGGACCGCGCCATCAGCGAATAGATGTAGCGATCGGTGAGTACAACAAAACCGGCCCGCAGCGCCGGCACGATTTCGTTCTCGAGGCGATCGGCGAAGTCCGTTGCATAGAAAAGGCTGAGTGTGATCCGCCCGAGGGTATGGCCTTCTTTGGCCCGCTTGATGCCTTTGCCCACTAACCCGGAACGCGTTAATCCCGTGTCCAGGACGGCATGGCCCTGTTGTTCCAGCCATTCCTTGAGCAAACGAATTTGAGTGGAGCGCCCAACGCCGTCGGTCCCTTCGAGAACAATCAGCTTGCCAACCAGGTCGTCCAGCTCCAGCCCCGGCAGTCTGACTCCGTAGCTTTCTTTCATGGAGCCACCCGAAGTTGCTTGGCCTGGGTAAGTTTGGCGAGAACCATTAGGCGCATCTCCTGCTGTTGGGTTTCGATGGGCAGGGTTGCGTCGATCACCGTAAGCCCGAATTCCGGAATCATCTTGTCGTACTCCTCCAGGATACGGCCCTGAAAGAGGCGAAAACTTTCATTGGGATCGTCGCTTAAACCCAGATCCATACCGGCTTCATAGTATTTGAATCCAGCGCGGGCGTCGTTAATGCGCTTCATGGCCACTTCCAGTGGCACCCGGAAGTAAAAAGCGACAGTTGGTTTTACTGCGAAGCCGTAAAGTTCGCGGATCCACTCCGCATCCATGCCGCGGCTCGCGTCGCGAGCAAAAGCCGTATAGATATATCGATCGCAAAGCACTACCGCGCCGGCCTTGAGG
This sequence comes from uncultured Acidobacteriota bacterium, assembly GCA_963803735.1. Taxonomy (GTDB): domain Bacteria; phylum Acidobacteriota; class Terriglobia; order Acidiferrales; family UBA7541; genus Palsa-189. Next base: position 35,726 of record CAWDNV010000010.1, read on the forward strand.
AGGGGAATGATATTACGTTCGGTGCGGTCGGCAAAGTCGGTGGCGTGAATAAGGCTGAAAGTGGCCGGGGTGAGGAGTTGCTTCTTCTTGCCGCGCTTGGTTGTGTCTTTAACCAGCGGCGAGGAGTTCCATTCACTGAACACCACTCCATAGCCCTCGGCTTTGAGCCATTGATGAAGAAGCATCAACTGCGTCGACTTGCCGGAGCCATCGATGCCTTCGACGACAAAAAGCCTTCCGGGGATGCGATGATCACCGTATCGTTTCATGCGGAGGAAACCTAAGAGGACGGGATATACCAACGACCAAGCCCGTGCCAAAACGTCCAACTTTCTAATTGTAGCAGGATCGTGATTTCCCGACAGTGAAAACTCTATTAATTACCGTAAGTCCTGTGGGATCAGTTATCTAGAAACCATATAGACGGTTTCGCAGCCCTATCGTAATCGGTTCAAGTAAAGCGCCATCCCTACAGCCGCATTCATTCCCATTTTCTCCAATTGCCTGATCTCTCGCGCACTCCGAATCCCGCCTGCTGCGGTAATTGGGAGGGCCGTGGCCTTTCGAAGTTGACGGAACCAGCGGAGACTTGTTCCGCGCATGGTACCTTCCGCGTCCACGTAAGTACATAGGAACTCCGAGGCGTAAGACTCTAATTCGGGGAAGACCTTCTCTGGGGTCAGTCGTAGCTTTTCCTGCCATCCGCGCACTAGGATGTGGCCGCCGGCAGTGTCAACCGCCACTATGATTCGCCTCTTTCCCACTTTCGCGACGAGTCTTGAGAGAAACGCACGATTTACGCCGCCGTCCCGAAATGCCGCGCTGCCGATGATCACCTTCTCCGCGCCGCTCGCTATAACGCGTTTGGCGCGCGCCGCCGTGCGGATGCCGCCGCCAACCCGGACGCGCATAGGGGCTTTTTTGCAGAGCTGTCCGACGAGTCTGGCGTTGCTCCCACGGCCCATGGCCGCGTCCAAGTCGATGACGTGAAGCAGGGGATACTTTCGAAACCGGTCCAGCAGACTAAAAACGTCTTCCACCGCGAGCCGTAGTTTGCGGCCGTGGATCAACTGTACCGCGCGGCCATCTTGGAGGTCGATGCAGGGAATGATCAATGTAAATCCGTATAGGTGAGCATAAGGTTCAGGTAGAAGCCCTTTAACCGCTCAGCCGCACCGGCACTCCCTTGGAGTGCAGAAAACATTTCAGTTCGCGAAGCTCTTGCACCGCGTCATGAAAGATGGAGGCGGCTAAAGCGGCATCGGCCCGGCCCGTTTCGAAGACGTCCAGGAAATCCGACGGGCTGTCTGCTCCTCCCGAGGCAATCAGAGGCACTGTTACGCGTTTTGCAACTGTCTCCGTGAGCGGGAGGTCGAAACCGCTGCGCGTGCCGTCGCGATCCATGGAAGTGAGCAAAATCTCGCCCGCGCCGCGTTCCGCGCCCTCCACGGCCCAATCCACCGCATCGCGACCGGATGATTCCCGCCCGCCGCGCACGAATGCCTCCCACCTGTCGCCAACTTTTTTCGCGTCAATCGCCAATACAACTGCTTGGGAGCCAAATTCAGCTGCAAGTTCAGTGAGAAGCTGCGGACGCCGCAGCGCGGCCGTATTGACGGTAAGTTTATCCGCCCCAGACCGCAGAATCGCACGGCCCTCATCTACGTTAGCCACTCCGCCGCCAGCGGTGAGGGGAATAGCCAATTCCGCGGCCACGCGACGGATTGTTTCCAGAAAGGTCGGCCGATGGTCGCGTGAGGCCGCAATATCAAGGACTACTAATTCGTCGGCGCCTTCTCGGTTATAGCGAGCGGCGAGTGCCGCTGGATCGCCGGCGTCGCGCAGATTGAAGAATTGCACCCCTTTGACCACGCGCTCGCCGTCTGTGTCGAGGCAGGGAATAATCCGTCGCGCCAGCGTCATGCGCCATTCCTTGCACTGGCCCAGGCGACGAAGTTTGCCAGCACGCGCGCCCCGGTATCCCCAGATTTTTCTGGATGAAATTGGACGGCAAAAAGGTTCTGGCGCTCCAGTGCGGCCACAAATGGAACTCCGTGTTCGCAGATCGCTGTGGTCGAGTCGCCAGCTTCGAGCGCGGCATAGGAATGTGCGAAATAGAAATAATCATTCGCCAGGATGCCTTCGAGCAGAGCAGAAGGACGAACCTGACGGAGTTGATTCCAACCCATGTGCGGGAGTTTGGCTGTGACCGGTAGCGCACTCACCGTGCCGGGCAGGATACTCAGGCCGGTGTCGTCCGGCGCCTCAGCGCTTGACGCGAAGAGCGCTTGCAATCCCAGGCAAATGCCTAAGAGCGGAACGCCGCCAGAAATAGCTCCTCGGATTGGTTCGAGCAAACCGCGCGAACCCAAAGTTCGCATCAACTGGCCGAAGTGACCCACGCCCGGAAGGATAAGCACACGAGCGGCGGCGATGGAGTCCGCTGTTGCCACGCGTTCGGTTTCGACGCCTTGCCGCGCCAAAGCGCGCTCCACTGAGGGCAAGTTACCCGCGTCATATTCGATCAGCGAAATTTTCATACCATTTTTCACAGAAGACCCTTGGTGCTCGGGAGGACACGTTTGAGTTGCGGGTCGCGCGTCGTTGCAAATCGCAAAGCGCGAGCGAAAGCCTTGAAAATCGCTTCGATCTGATGGTGTGTCGAGCGGCCATACATTAAGCGCAAATGCACGTTCGCCGCCGCCGATTGCGCGAAGCCGCGAAAAAAATCCTCGACCAACTCGGTCTGCAAATCGCCCACGCGCTGTGCGCCAAATCGCCATTGGCCAACGAAATGGGAGCGTCCGCTGAAATCGATGGCCGCAGCGGCGAGGGTTTCATCCATGGGCATCAGAAAATAGCCGGCCCTCAGAATGCCGCGCTTCGAGCCCAAAGCCTTTGTGACAGCCTCGCCGAGCGTAATGCCGACGTCTTCGACCGTGTGGTGTTGGTCGACGTCAAGGTCGCCCTTCGCCGCAACTTCCAAATCCATAGCTCCATGTCGTGCCACAAGATCCAGCATGTGATCGAGAAACCGAATCCCCGTCGAGACGTCGGCGCGTCCCCGACCATCCAGATTCAAGCGAATCAAGATGTCCGTCTCTTTCGTTACGCGGTGAACGCTCGCGCGCCTCATTTCCAATATTTCTCCAGCTCATTCGTGCTGTGCAGAATGATGCGCGCACCATGACTCCTCAATTGCGCCGCCCGCACCTTGTGAGCCTCGCTCCCGCGACGTAGCACACCGAGAAAAGGCACTCGCGCGCGTTCCGCCGCCAGCGCGTCGTCCAAGTTGTCGCCGAGATAGAGTGCTTCACTGGGATCCGTGCCATTGAGCAGCCGCAGCAGGCCTTCAGGATTCGGTTTTAGGTGCTCCACGTCGTCCATCGTCACGACGCGCGGGAAGAGTTTCTTCACGCCGAACTGTTCGAGCGTATGGCGCAACTCGCGCCGCGTCCGGCCGGTGAAGAGAGCAAGCTCGGCGCGTCCCGACCACCGTTCGAGCAGCCGAGGCGGTACAAGCCATCTCTCGCGCCAGACGTTGCCGCGCGTGCCATTTGTGCCCCAGTAGATCTTCTCGAACGCGCGCTTCACTTGCGCGTATTCGACGTTCTTGCCCAGTGAGTTGATCCAATCTGTGGAGAGCCGCCAGTCATCGTTATAACCCGAGAGACTTTTCCATTGCTGAATGTCCGCATAAGTGAAGCGGCGGCCGGTGAAATGCTTCACCGTGTCCAGAATCGATCGGTGATAGGAACCATGCACGTCGACAAGAACTCCGTCGACATCAAAGATCACCAATTTGGGCGCCAGCTTCACCACTCCTCCTTTATCGCCTTGAGCAGACGTTGTGTTTGGGCGACCGTACCCGCCGTGATACGCATGAAGCCATCGCGGCCGAACTCCGAGGCGCGATCGCGCACCAGGATTCCGCGACGCCCCAGTTGCTTTACCAATCGAGTGCCGCCGGCGCCGAAATCGGCGAGAACAAAATTTGCGCCGCTGGGGAAGACGCGCACGCCCAATTGTTGGAGCCCGCGCTCAAGCAGGGAACGGCTTTCGAGAACGTCCCGAATATACGCTCGCAAAAATTGCTCATCGGCTACCGCCGCTTCCGCCGCGATGAGGGCGAGCGAATTTACGGGATAAGGGGTAAAAGCCCGGCGCATCGAGGCAATAACATCGGAGCGCGCAAAAAGAGCGCCAATGCGTAGGGCCGCCAAACCAGCCGCTTTAGAAAAAGTTCGCGAGACGATCAAGTTGGGCCTCTGCCGAATCCAGGGAAGAACCGTCAGCCCCGAAAAATCGAAATAAGCTTCGTCGACGAGAACTACAGTACTCGGCGCCGCATCCAGAATCCGCGCAAGGCTCGCCTCGTCCAGCAGCGTGCCCGTTGGATTATTCGGATTGGCGATGAACAGGATATGCGGTGAGCGCTTAAGCTCCCGGAGCGTGGCTTCGAAGGGGAAGTTCATTGCCTGATCGTAACGAACGGAGATGACGCGTGCTCCCGCCACTTGGGAAAAGAAGCGATACATCGAAAATGTCGGTTCAGGAATCAGCACCGCGTTGCCCGGCTCGATAAACATCTCCATCAGCAGGCGCAGGGCGTCGTCCACGCCATTTGTAAGCAACATTTCCGCGGGCTGCACACCAAAGTAAGTAGATAAGCGGCGAACCGAGTTCTCATACTCGGGATACATCGCCAACTGCTCGGCCGTAACCGTTTGTAGAGCGTGCAGCACCGCAGGCGAGCAGCCGACGGTGTTCTCGTTGAAGTCGAGCCGCAGCTTGCCCTCGCGTCCTTCTTCGGGCGCTTCGTAATCGCGAATGCGCCTGACCGACGGGCGAAAGCGAAGCTTCAGAGCCGCGGAACCTTTTGCGGTTTGTGCCTTCCGGCTTCTTCTCCCGGAGGCTATCACTGGCGCACCTCCACGGCGCGACGATGTGCGACGAGTCCTTCGGCATCAGCAAGGGCGGTCACTACCGGCCTCAGGCTGCGCAGGCCCACCGCGGAGACGCGTTGCATGCTGGTGCAGCGCACGAAATCCCAAGTGGAAAGCCCGCCGCGTGTCCGGGCTCCTCCGCTCGTGGGCAGAACGTGATTGGTGCCGCTCGCGTAGTCACCGATTGATTGCGCGCTCCAGGGGCCGATAAACACGCTGCCAGCAGCGTTGAGCCCGTCCAGCAGCGACGCCTGTGCGCCAGGAATGCTTAGATGTTCGGGCGCGAAGCGATTCCCGAATCGCACCGCAGCCGTGGAGTCCGACGCCAGAAGAATGGCGCCTTTCTCCGCAAGAGATCGTTTCGCGGGATTCGAATCCGGCAAACTGCCGAGTTGTTCACTCACCGCATCGCGCACGGACGTGGCGAATTTGCGTGACGTGGTAACGAAAAGGGCGATGGCGTCAGGATCGTGTTCGGCTTGAGCTAATAAATCCGCGGCAATATAGCTCGGATTCCCGCTGGAGGCGACGATCAATACTTCTGTCGGGCCGGCGAGAAGGTCGATTGCGCAATCGGCGCTGACGAGGCGCTTGGCCGCGGTGACAAATTGATTTCCCGGGCCGAAGATTTTGTCCACGGGCGGGACCGATCGCGTGCCGTAGGCGAGCGCGGCAATTGCCTGTGCTCCGCCAATGTGCGCAATTTCCTCGAGCCCGAGCATCTCCGCAGCGGCCAGCAATGCTGCGTTCGGGCGAGGGCAGGCCACGACAATACGCCGTACACCAGCGACCTGCGCTGGTATGGCGGTCATCAGCAGCGTGGAAATAAGTGAAAATCTGCCGCCGGGAATGTAGCAGCCGATTGTATCGATCGCGCTGACCCGCTGGCTTACTCGCACGCCCGGCTCGACCGCGATGCTCCAGGATCGCGGCAGCTGTGCTTCAGCGACGCGGCGAATGTTACGTGAGGCGTGCTCGAGCGCCGCACGCAAATCTTTCGGAATCGTGCGGGCGGCAGCGCGGCGCTCGGTCAGACTCAGCCAGAGATTCCTGGGCGTCAGCCGAATATCGTCCAGCCGCCGGGTCCATGCGAAGAGTGCTGTATCACCGCGGCGCCGTATGTCGCCCACGATGCGCGAGGCCACCGCTTCCGCCCTGACATCACGACGATGCCGAGCGGAGAGTATCTTTTCCTCCACTCTCGATGTGAGCCGCAGAATTCGCATCAGAGCACAATCTTATTCAGAGGATATTCCACGATGCCCTGAGCCTGCGCGGCTTTCAGCCGTGGAATCAGGTGCCGTACCACGTCTTCGTCGACGATTGTGTTAATGGCCACCCAGTCTGCGTCGGAAAGCGTGGAGATGGTCGGATTCTTCAGCGCCGGAAGCGCACGCAGCACTCCATCGAGGTGCTCACGCCGCACGTTGAGCATGATGCCAACCTTGTTATACGCGGCGATCGCGCCTTGAAGGAGGAGAACGATATTGGAGATTTTCTCGCACTTCCACGGATCACTGGCGGCGGCCGTATTGGCGATGAACACCGTGCGCGATTCGAGCACGGTGTCGATGATGCGCAGCCGGTTCGCTCGCAGTGAGGAACCGGTCTCGGTAATTTCCACGATGGCATCGGCGAGTTGCGGAACCTTCACTTCAGTGGCGCCCCACGAAAACTCCACCCGCGCCTGCACTCCGTGTCGAGCCAGGTATTTCTTCGTGAGGTTCACAACTTCCGTGGCGATCACCTTGCCTTCCAGGTCTTGCGCAGTTTGCGCAGGCGCGTTATCTGGAACAGCGAGCACCCAACGCACGGGCGCCAGGCTCTGCTTCGCATACAGCAACTCGGCCACTTCCTTCACTTCCGCGCCTGTTTCCAGCACCCAATCACGTCCCGTGATGCCCGCGTCGAGCGCGCCGGTTTCCACGTAGCGCGCCATCTCCTGCGCGCGCACGAGCATACAGGTGATTTCAGAATCGTCGATCGTGGGGAAGTAGCTGCGCGAACTCACTGTCACGCGCCATCCGGCGCGCGCCAGCAGTTGCAAAGTGGCATCCTGCAGGCTGCCTTTGGGCAGCCCAAGTTTCAGCGGCTTCATCGGCGCGACTCTCCTCCATAAACAGCGCTGGGATCGAACACCCTTTCCTCAACGACGTCGACTGCGCCATCGTCGCCGATGCGCCGGAAAAAGCAGCTTCGATACCCTTCGTGGCAGACGCCCGGACCGGCCGGCTCGACGCGAACCAGGATCGTGTCCGCGTCGCAATCCACACGCACCTCGCGCACGCGCAACGTGTGGCCGCTCTGTTCACCTTTGCGCCAGAGCTTGCCGCGCGTGCGGCTATAGAACGTCACCGCGCCGCTCGCCCGAGTCTCGGCATACGCTTGCTCGTTCATGAAGCCCAGCATCAGCACTTCTCCCGTTCGCGCGTCCTGAACAATCGCGGGAAGGAGTCCATCGAGTTTCGCAAAATCGAGATTCATCCGGCCTCCCAAGGCAAATCCCCCGGCCCGCCGTCGCCGGGAACTTTCGCCGCATACAAAAGTACAAAAAAAAACCCGCTGGGCGTTTACCGCGCCAGCGGGTCGATGAGAGCTTTTACGTTTCGGCTACTCAAACCTCCGCGGGCACGGCTTGCGGCCGTGATGATGGCGATGATGATGCCCACGCAGTGTCATAGCGACAAAAACTGTAGCGAAATTGCGCTGCGGCGTCAAGACCGCCGCACCCGCGCCAATCGCAATCACTCCGAGCGTCTATTTCTTCTCGTCGTTCTCTTCCAGCTTCAACGCCGCGGAATTGATGCAGAACCGCAAGCCCGTCGGCTTCGGCCCATCCGGGAAAACGTGCCCCAGATGCGCTTCGCAGCGGCGGCACATCACTTCCGTGCGCACCATTCCGTAAGATTCATCGGTCTCGAGCTGCACTTTCGATTCGTCCACGGGCGCATAGAAGCTTGGCCAGCCTGTGCCGGAATCAAATTTAGCTTCCGAATCGAACAGGGGCTCGGCGCAGCAAACACAATGGAAAACCCCATGTTTTTTGGTGTCCCAGTATTTTCCGGTAAACGCCGGCTCGGTGCCTTTTTTGCGTGTTACCTGGTACTCTTCGGGGCTAAGCTGGTTGCGCCACTCCGCATCTGGCTTTTGCACCTTTTCGGCCTGATTTTCTGTCTGTTTTGTCATCTTGCGGACTCCAATAGGCGAGACTTTTCCTTGATCTCATTTCATTTTAGCTTGTTTCTACCTGTGCAGAAACAGGTGGCATTCTCGAATCTTTTTCGCTGATCAGGAGAGGGCCGCCGCAGCTTTTCGGAAGTATACTTCTGAAGGGAATTCCTTATGGCCAATACTACAATCGCTTCGGCGGCGGAACTTAAGCGGCATCTTTTTTACGAAACCTCGCATTCTCCGGCGCTCGCGGATTTAGTGGGCTACGAAAAAGCCAAGGAAATTATCGATTTCTGCTTCATCGCCAATCCATATTATCCGACAGCGGAGATGCTCCGGGATCTCGAGCATAATCTGCCCAATTTGATCAAGTCGTATCCCTCCAGCAGTCCCATCATGAGCCAGCAGAATCTGGCGGCCGTGCTGCATGTCAGCCCGGAAAAGCTGATTATCGGCAATGGCGCGACCGAACTGATTGTCCTGATCGACACGACAATCATCGATCGTTTCGCCGTGCCCATACCCACTTTTGGTGAATACATCGAGAAGCTGCGCGATCAGCGGGATGCCGAGCTTTATCCTCTGGATCCCGAGCAGCGTTATGAACTGCACCTGCCGGATTATTTGGACTGGGTGCATCGTCGCAATTTGAGGTCCGCGCTCATCATCAACCCGGGAAATCCCACGGGCCAATTCATTCCGCTCGACGAAATGATCGATTTCCTGAACGCGGCTTCCGATCTGGAGCTGGTAATCGTGGATGAATCCTTCATCGATTTTGCCGGTGATCCCATTCCGAGCCTCATCCCTGTCGCAGAGCGATTCTCGAATCTGCTCATCGTTCGAAGTATGAGCAAACATTGCGGCGTGCCCGGATTGCGCCTTGGCTATTGTTATAGCGGCAATTTATATCTGCTGAACCGCATGCGGCGATTCATCCCCACGTGGAATCTGAATACGCTCGCGGAATATTTCCTCTCGCTTCTACCACAAACCGATGCCGCTTACCACGAAGCCCGCAAGCACTTGATGGCCGATGTTCGCTGGCTATACGAAGCCCTCAAATCAATCCATGGCATCGACGTATATCCCACCGGCGCGAATTTCGTTTTGTTTAAAGTAAAGGCGGGAATCACTGCAAGCGAACTTCAGTTGCGTTTGCTCGAGGAGCATCAGATGTACGTGCGCGACTGTTCGAATAAGGTCGGCATGGATGACCGCCACATCCGCGTCGCCTCCCAGGGACGCGACAAGGATGCCCGGCTGGTGGAAGCGCTGCGCGTTCTGGTGCAATGAAACGCCCCGTCGTCCTGGTCGTCACCCGACGCACTTCCCGCAAACATAAGTTCATCGACTACGTTGGCGAATTTCATCTCCAACTTCTGATTCGCGTGCGTACTCTGCCCTTAATGGTTCCGGTGGTCGAAGGCACAGAGGCTTGTCTACCGCAGTACATGGAGGAGATGCGCGGTTTGCTCCTTGTGGAGGGCGAAGACATCGAGCCGCAGCGTTACGACCACGACGAATCCAATCTCCGTTATCTGGAAAAGACGCATCCCCTGAAGGACGATATTGAAGTCCGCCTGGCGCGCCATGCCTTGCGTAACGATCTTCCAATCCTTGGAATCTGCCGGGGATCGCAATTACTCAACGTGATTTATGGCGGCAGCTTATATGGCGACGTGCAGAAGGAAAATCAGTCCGAGCTGAAGCACATCAACTACGGCGATCACTATGACGAATACCGGCATTCAGTCCGCATCGTTCCCGGCACGCCTCTCGAGGAATGGTATAGGCGTCCTGCCCTCAAAGTGAACAGCTATCACCATCAGGGTGTCCGCAGGCTGGGTCACCATTTGAAACCTATGGCGCATGCCGACGACGGTTTAGTCGAAGCCTTCTACGACCCGCGCCATCGCTTTGTCGTCGGGCTGCAGTTTCATCCCGAACGCATGCTCGAGGAATACGATGGGAATTGGCGCGTCTGGCAGGCTTTCGGAGCCGCTCTGCATCAAAAGCCCGCAGCGCGCCGCTCTGCAAAGCGCATCGTGGCCTAAGCGTCGGTCAGTCTAATCGTCACTCAGAGAGAGCGGCGCGGCCAATTCTTCCAGGGAAATCCGTTCCGCCTTGAGGCCATAGAACGCTTCCACGACCGCGGCCACGAACATCAAGACCGCCGCGACGAGATAACCGTAAAAAATGTTGACCCGCGATCCGGAGCCGATGAGATACCCGAATAGCCAGGGCGCCACAACTCCGCCCGCGGCCGTGCCGATAGAAAAGAAAAAGGCGATGGCCAGCGCGCGGATTTCCAGGGGGAAAATCTCGCTGACCGTCAGATAGGCTGAACTCGCCGCCGCCGATGCGAAAAAGAAGATGACCGTCCACAATGCCGTTTGGCTGTCCGCGGAAAGAACTCCTTTGCTGAAGAGCCATCCGGTAATCGCGAGCAACAGAGCCGAAATCGTGTACGTTGCCGCAATCATCTGCTTGCGGCCGATGACGTCGAAGAAGTGCCCGAGCACCAGCGGCCCGGCAAAATTTCCCAACGCAAACGGCAAGAGATAAAGGCCAGTGCGTCCGGCGGGCACGTCATAAAAGCGCGTGAGAATCAGCGCGTACGTGAAAAACACGGCGTTATATAAAAATGCCTGCGAGGTCATTAGCACCAGTCCAAGGATCGAGCGGCTGGGATAAGTTGAGAGCATCGTGCGCACCACCGCGCCGAAGCCAAATACTTTGCGAGGATGGATTTTCAACCCCTGGCCGCGCACGGGTTCAAGTTGTTGTCCCGTCTGTTCGGCAACTTCGGACTCAATTTTCTCGATAGTGCGCTCTGCCTCATTCTCATAGCCGTGCGTCATCAGCCAGCGCGGGCTTTCCGGAACGTATTTCCTTAGCGCAAGTATGAACAAGCCCACCAGCGCGCCCGTGCCGAAGCCAATCCGCCAGCCCAGATTAGGCGGCAAAAAGTGCGGATTGAGAATCACGATGGTCGATGCGGCTCCCAGCGCGGCGCCGATCCAATAGCTTCCATTTACGATGATGTCCACGCGGCCGCGATAGGCGGCGGGGATCAGTTCATCGATGGTCGAATTGATGGCTGCGTATTCACCGCCGATACCCGCGCCGGTTATGAGACGAAAGAACGCGAAGCTCCACTTGTCCCACGAAAGCGCGGTCAGCAGAACGCCGAGCAGATAAATAGCCAGTGTAAGAAAAAAGAGGCGCTTACGGCCCCAGCGGTCGGTCAGATAGCCGAAGACAAGCGAGCCGCCGACCGCGCCCACCAGGTACATGGAAGCGATAAACCCGATCACCTCGGGCGTGAAGTTCATCACTTCAGGTTCTTGCAGCACGCCGCTGATCGCCCCGATGAGCGTTACTTCTAGGCCGTCCAGTATCCAGGTGATTCCGAGCGCCCACACCACCAGCCAATGAAACCGGCTCCAAGGCAGCCGGTCTAAGCGCGCGGGAATATTCGTGAAATGCGGAGCGGCGGAAGACCGCGGCAGCGCCTCTGAAGCTAGATTGCTCGCCATCAGAATGGGTCGTGTGCCTGAGACTAGCGGCGTTTCCGTTTCTTCTTCAAAGCCGACCGATCGTCTCCACTGGTGGTCCATGCGGGAGGGTCGCTTGCCGGAAACGATTCGACAGACGCCTCGACAACGGGATCAAGTTCTGGCGAGCGGTTCGGCCGCGGCTTTCGCGCTTTTGGTTTGCGTCTGGCTGGCATGCGTACCCCTCCCTAACAGTTAGTGAGTTCTGCCCTTGCAACCGGCATGGGTGCAACGGCAGTCGATGTCAGGCATATCCTTCACGGCTTCGCATTGCGTGCTGCAATAGTTGCTGCCGTCGGTAGCGAGACATGAGCACGTCGGATGCTTACATTTGTTCGCTTTTCCTCGAGCCATATGGGCCTCCTCTTCGAACTTCTCTTGCTATTCGATGCGGCTTGGCTAGCACCCGAGCTGCTTAGAATGTTAGAGTTTTGCATCGCAGTTCGGAGGGAGCACCGCGATGATCCGCAGAGATTTCGTCAAGAGCTCGTTGGCAGCGGCGGCACTGGCGGCAGGAAACGAGCGGCTCGCCGCTTCACCGCGGCCTGCGGAGAGCGCACCGTTCCCCACAGCGCCGGGGCTCACCAAATACGTGTCCGAATTCGTCGTCAACACGAAATATGGCGATATCCCGCCTGACGTTCTGGAATTGGGCAAGAAGTCCATCCTGGACGGCTTCGGTTTGGCGCTGGCAGGCTCGGCATCGGTAATGGCGCCTCTCGTCCGGCAGTACCTTCAGGGGCTCGGAGTGAGCGGCAAAGCCACGGTTATCGGATCCGGGATGAAGGCGCCGGCGCGGTTTGCCGCTTTTGCGAATGGCGTTTCCATTCACGCCGACGATTTTGACGATACGCAGCTTGCCGTGGCAAAGGATCGCGTTTACGGCTTGCTGACTCATCCCAGCGTGACGACGCTCACTCCCGCATTCGCGATCTGCGAGCTCACCCAGCGCTCTGGAAAAGACTTCATGCTGGCCTATCACCTGGGCGTCGAAGTCGAGTCCAAAATCGCCGAAGCGATCGATCCTCGCCATTACAATGACGGATTTCACTCCACCGGAACGTGCGGCTCTTTTGGCAGCGCGGCGGCATGTGCCAGGTTGCGCGGCCTCGATGCTCAGAAGACCGCGTATGCCTTGGGCGTGGCCGCGGCTGAAGGCGGAGGCTTGCGAGACAACTTCGGGTCGATGACCAAGCCGTTCCATGCAGGGCATGCGGCCGAAAACGGCACTGTTGCCGTCGATCTTGCGGCGCTGGGCTGGACCGCTGCGCCGGATATCCTGGAAGGCGCGCTCGGCTTCTTTCAGGCTGCGGGCGGCGGCTTCGATCCCGGGTCCATTGTGAACAAGCTCGGTAATCCCTGGACCTTTGCCTCTCCCGGCGTTTCCATAAAGCCGTTCCCGTCCGGCTCCTTGACGCATCCCGCCATGGGCGAGATGCTCACCATCATCCGCAAAAACGACCTCAAACCCGGCGACGTGGAGAAAATCAATATCGGCACGAGCCACAATCTGACTACCACGCTGTATCATCACCAGCCCATGACTGGGCTGCAGGGCAAATTCAGCATGGAGTTTGGCTTGAGCATCCTGCTACTCGACCGCAAAGCCGGATTAAATGAATATACCGACGCGGTGGTTCAGCGCCCCGATGTTCAGGAGATGATCAAGCGCGTGCATTTCTACGTCGATCCGGAGGCCGAAGCAGCGGGCTTCGATAAGATGACCAGCATCCTGAAAATTCAACTGAAAGACGGAAGGGTCATTCCGGGGCGTGCGGATTTTGCGAAAGGCAGCCCGGCGAACCCAATGAGCTTCGAGGAAGTCGCCGATAAATTCAGGGGCTGCGCCGAATTCGCCAAATGGCCCAGGGAAAAGGCCGAAGGCATCATCACTTTCGTCAAAACTCTTGAGAACGCCCCCGACATGAGCAAACTCGCCGGTTTGCTCACCGCATAGCGGCCGACGCATGACCGCTTCCAATCCTCGCAGCTACAAAATCGCAACAATTCCTGGCGATGGCATCGGCAGGGAAGTGGTGCCGGAGGGGATTCGTGTCGCCGAAGCTGCGGCACGCCGCTTCGGGTTTTCGCTTTCATGGAAAGAGTTCGACTGGAGTTGCGAACGCTACCTGAAAACCGGCCGCATGATGCCGGAGGACGGGCTGGACCAGCTCCGGCCGTTTGACGCTATTTTTCTTGGCGCGGTGGGCCACCCGAGCGTGGCCGATCACGTTTCGCTCTGGGGCTTGCTGATTCCGATTCGCCGCGAATTCCAGCAGTACGCAAACATCCGGCCAGTGCGGCTGCTTCCCGGCATTGATCCCGCAGTAAAGAACTTTGCTCCTGGGCAGATCGATTTTGTCGTCGTGCGCGAAAACAACGAAGGCGAATACTCCAATATCGGCGGGCGGCTCTATTCCGGTACGGAAGATGAATTCGCGGTACAGCAATCCGTCTTCACGCGTCGCGGCTGCGACCGGATTATTCGTTATGCTTTTGAGCTGGCGAAGACGCGACGGCGCCACGTCACGTCCGCGACGAAATCAAACGGAATCATCTACACCATGCCTTTTTGGGATGAACGCTTCGCCGCAGTTGCGAAAGAATATGCAGATATCCGCACGGACCAGTTTCATATCGATATTCTGAGCGCGCATTTCGTGCGGCATCCGGACTGGTTTGATGTGGTGGTGGGCTCAAACCTTTTCGGCGATATTCTTTCCGATTTAGGACCTGCTGTGGTCGGCTCGATCGGAATTGCACCTTCGGGAAATCTCAACCCCGAAAGAAAATTTCCCTCGATGTTTGAGCCCGTGCATGGCTCCGCGCCGGACATCGCGGGCAAAGGCATAGCCAATCCCATCGGCCAAATCTGGTCCGGCGCCATGATGTTGCAGCATTTGGGCGAAGCATCTGCCGCGGCCTCGATTGAAAAAGCTATCGAAGCAGTTCTAGGTGGAAGCGGACCGCGCACTGCCGATATCGGCGGCAAAGCGCGGACAAAGGAAGTCGGCGAAGCCATCGCATCGGAAGTTTCGGGCTAGCTCAAGGGAGTGCCGTTCGGGCGCTGCTCGGATACGATTTTGAGCGAAGACAAAAAGCTACAGCCTGTCATTCTGAGGAGCTCAGAATCACACCGAGGCTGGGTGTTGGGCGAGACTGTTTAAGGGTTGTTGCTTGGATTCTTGCTCAAGCGCCGGAAATAATCCGCCACTGAGTCCTGATATCCCGCCGGAACTGGTTGCGAATCGCCGCTGCGGATTTGGCCGGCATCGTTATCGTCCTCTTGCCGGCGCAGCCGCAATTCCAGCTTATCCACGCTGGTCAGCACCTGGTCATGGAGCTCTTGGAGCATGGCCGGATTTCCCGGGAAACGGCTGGGGTCGAGCCGTTGCATTTCCCGAATCAGTTCCTGGAGATCGGCCAACGGTGCCGGCTGTCCCTGGAAGCTCTGGCGCAGCTGATTTAGCTCGCGCATGGCCTCCTGGTAAGATCGCTGAATTTCTTCCGGTGTGGAAGGCACTGGTTGCGTTTCGCGACCCTGCGGCCAGAAGCCTCCGGTATCGCCGCCGTACCACTGGCGATCAATCGGACCGGCGCCGCCAGCCCAAGTTCCGCCGCGAGGACCGCCAATTGGCCCGCCGTTCGGACCGCCATTGGGTGAACCCGGCGAGCTAGCTCCGCCGGCCTGATTTCCATTTGCTTGCTGCCCCGGTTGTCCGGGTTGGCCGCCCTGACCGGGTTGGCCCTGTTGACCTTGCTGCCCCTGCTGGCCATTACGTCCTGCGGCATTGCTCATGCCGCGAGCGAGCGCTTCCATCTGACTGCGAAGCTTCTCGATCTGATTGAGCGCTTCCTGCGGATTTTGCTGCTGGCGATTGAATGCTTGTTGCGCCTGGTGCAGTTGATCATCAAGGCGCTCCATGCCCCCCGCGATACTGTTGTCGCCGAGAGATTTCAGTTTTTCGCCGTTATCGTTCGCACTTGGGTCGATGCCGCGGCGAATCCAGTCGGCGCTCTTTTTCAGGCGATTCTGGAGATCGCTCGTCTCCATACCACCGAGTGCTTCACGCAATTTGTTCGCGGAACCTGGCTGCGTTCCGCCCATACCTCGGGCTGCTTCCTGCATCTGCTTTTCGAGCCGTCCGAGCGCATCGGCGGTTTGCTGGCGGTCATCGCCGAGCTTGGATTGCTCCTGGCTTTGGTTTAAACCGTCCGCCGTGTTGCCATGCGAAAACATCTGCCGCGAGCGCGCTTCCTCATCTTGCTCCTCTTTTTGCAAACGGTCCGCTTCGCGGGCCATGGCATCCATCTGTTGCCCGGCCTCTCGTTGCTGCATGCCACTCAGGAGGTTGGAAGCTTCCTGTAGGCGCTCGGCGGCGCGGCGAGCAGCGGCGTCATTTGGTTGGCTCTGGGAAGCTGCGCGGGCCATATCTTCCTGCGCCTGGCGCAGACGATCGAGAGCGTCTTGCATGCGGTTGTCGGCTGATGCCTGACCGCTCGAACTTCCATTCGCGCCTTGCTGGCCGTTTGCACCGGACCGACCGCTTTGCGATTGTCCGCTTTGCTGGCCACCCTGCTGTCCGCCCTGCTGCCCGCCCTGCTGATTAGCCTGTTGATTCCCTTGTTGCTGCTGTTGGTTGCGTTGCATTTGCTCCAGCTGCCGCTGCAGTTCCTCGGCCTCGCGGCGCAACATCTCTTCCTGCCAGCGCTGCTGATAACTCTGATTGCCAGCGCGCTGCTGCTGCGCCAGCTCTTCCTGACGTTTGGCTAGCTGTTCGAGCTTTTGCAGGGCTTCGTCTATTTCCTGAGCGCGCTGATTTGCCGAATTGGCTGTCTGGCCGGTCTCGTACTGATTTTTCTCCGTATCCAGTTCGAGGTCGAAAAGGCTGGAGAGATCTCGGCCCGCCGCGCCCGCGCCGCCACCGCCTCCTCTTGCTCCGAACGCCACCTGAATTTCGCGGAACGTGGCTTCGGCGCGAAGCAGGTGCTGCAGGGCTTTTTGCTCTTCAGGCAGCGCGTCGGACCATTTCTGTTGCTGTAATTTTTCCGTTGCCGGAGCCATGGCTGTCGCGGCCGCGCTCATATCCTTTTCAAAATCGCTGAACTCTTGATTCGCGTCGCTCAACTCGCGGCGTTGCAGGCGGCCGGCCAGCGAGAGCGCCTGATCGCGCAGCTTGGCCTGCACGCCCGATAGGAATTTGCCATTTTCCGCAGATTCCTGTTTTGAGGGTTTTTTATCGGTATCAGCCTTCTGCTTGAAGGTTGCCGCGATAATTTCTTTCTCGCGCTGCGCGATATCTGTCTGATCGCCCTGGCCGAAACCTCCGCCGCCGCCCATGCCGCCGCCAGCCTGTTGCGATTGCGAGAACTGCCGCTCGAAGGGATCGGCCTGGATGAAATACATATCCGTGCGCGATTCGGACTTGGCGTCTTTGGCAGTGGCGTAGACGCTGACGACGTCGCCGGGTACGAGCTTGAAATCTTCCAGAGAAAGGACCATGGAACCGCCCACTTGCTTGGCGCCCTTCTCTTTCAGCATGCTGACGGTTTTTTCGTCGCCGCCATTGACCGAATAATGCACGGTGACATCGTTCAGGCCGAACTCGCCGTCCGCATTCACCGCAACGGTAACTTCTTCGATGGGGCTGGCGCGATAATCGCCGCCTGGCTTCAGCAAGCGCACTTCGGGAGGATTCGCCTTGCGCGCTTCGATAAAGAAGTCGTCTGAGATGCGCAGATTCTCGCCCTGTTCGTTGGCAGCTACGTGATACTGGCCATCCTTATCAATTTGGACGGTGCCCCTGTACAAATTGCCTTCGCCACCATTGAGCTTGATCTGCTTGTCGTCGAGTACGAGACTGCCGTCGCGCATCGGACGGTCGGTAAGAATCTCCAAATCGGCTTGGGTACCTTCCACCGCGCGAAGGTCGCCGCCGTGTTCTTCGACCTGGTTCTTCAATCCGGTCCAGGGGGGGAACTTGTAGGTCACGCGAATCTGTTTGACCGAAGCCAGATCAACTACTTTCAGATTGAAATGCTTCGATTGCAGGGGTCCGGCCTCGACGTAATATTCCACGCCTTCCGGCAAGCCGGCGAAAAGAAACTGGAATCCCGAACCTCCCGGCTGCGGCTGCATGGATACTTGTTCCCATTTCGAGGCGCTCTGGAAGCGCGCGTAGAGGCGCGCATTCGGGGTTTGCAGACCGGAAAGTTGAGCCGTAACGAGCTGATCGGAATTGCGCCGAACCGCGGCGTCGCCCGGAGACACTCGCAATTCATACAAAGGGCCGGCGACGTGTCCCGCACCGGTCCAGATCAGTGCAGCGCCATGGCCGAGATAGCCAGGGCCCGCAAGCACCAGCCAGACCAATACTCCCAGCGAAGCTGCTCCGATTGCCAACGACGCCAGCAAAGTGGTGTTTGGCACAAGTTGTTTCGGTTCAGCGCCGCGCGAAATTTCCAGGGTATCGGCGGCGAGTAAATCGATAAACGGCTCTTTCTTTGCGGAGTCCCGTTCGGCAAACGTCACCAGGCGCTGCTCAAATTGCGGGAAAGCGGCTTCTGCCTTACCGGCCGTGCGGCGCGAGTTCATTCCATACAGGGGCACGGCCAAACCAAAACCGATCGCTAAAGCGAGCGAAAGCAGCAAGACAACGCGCGAGCTGGTTAGAGTCCACGATGCAAAGGCAAAGTGATTGGCAATCAGGACCAGGACCACCGTGGCGGCCAGCGCAACCGACGTGAAAACGGCGGTTCCCCTCAGGACGGCGCCGATTCGCAAGCGCCTCTGCAGGTGCTTGATATAGGAGTCCAGGTGGTCCCGAGTGTTCATGGTTCCTCCCGCGACATCGTTAAATATTGACTCGAAAGCAGGGATTCCGCAACGGTCGCCACCAGCAATAGCAACACGGCGTACCACCAGAGGCTATAAGGCTTTTTCTGGTCTTGCGCCACAGTGCCGCTTGAGGCTTCCTGAGCTTCATTTCCTGTGTTTCCAGTCCAAAGCGCCAGCACGTCTTTAGGGATAACGTCCAGATCGGATTCGCGGCGATCCGCATTGACCCCGATCAGGTCCTGGCGGCCATTGGCCAGACGAAGTTGATAAAAACCCGCTCGCGTGAGCTGAAACGATTGCGCGGCCGTCGCTTCCTTCAGAGAAAGGGGGCGCTTACCATCCGGGTCAACAACTTCCACACCTACAGACTGCTCCTTCGCAGTGCGCAGTTCAAGGAAAGAATCCACGACTCGCGATCCGGCGCGTGTTTCCATTCCCGCAAGATAGCGTGCGGTCTGATCGATGAATGGGATAAAAACCGGGTGCAACGGGAAATCGTTGGTCAGGTTATCGAGGCCCGAGGTGAATAACAGCACGCGCCCTTCGCCGATCTTCTTTTCAAGCAGCAAGGGGGTCTGGTCGGTCAGCCGGGCGGCGACACGCGCGTTATTTCCGGCCACCCGGACCGCGAAATAGAATTTTACGCCGGTCCAGCGGTTCGCCTTTTCAAGCGAGGGATAAGAGGGATCGGTTTCGCCCACCGTCTGGAAGCGCGCGCCTTCCCGGGAGTAATAACGGGAATCGGTAATGGCGTCACCGAAGATAGGTATGTTGGGATGGTGCGCCGTCGAAGTTCCGGCCGCGATAAACACGCTGCCTCCAGATTTGACGTAATTGGTCAAGGCGCTCTCAAACGAGGAGGGCAGGGAAGCAACATCGGAGAGCACGACGAAGTCGTGACCCGTCGGTTGCGCATTGGCAACACGATCGACACTCACCGTCTCGAGGTTAAATGCGGATTCGGCCGCAGAAGTCAGCGCTGCTCGAAAATAGAGGGGCGAGCGCGTATCGTTCGATTCGTAGACAAAGAGCACTTTGCGAGGGTCGGAGCGCTTCACCGCAAAGAAACTGGCGTCGTCAGCGGGCAAAGAATCCGCGGAATCGATGCGCACTTCACAGCGCGTAAGGCCGTAGGGAACATCGAGAGACGCAAACTCCACGCTGGCACGTCCGTTAGCGGGAACGTCCACCATCTGTGTGGCGATCGCTTTTCCGTTCACCACGAGCGAAACAGTCTTCTTCGCCGCCGGCGTGTGGTAGCCGGAGATCACGGCCTGCACGCGCGATTTCTTTGGATCGAATACCTCGCCGGGCGCGTTAACGCTTTCCACTGTCCAATTGGGTTCCGGGCCTCTAGCTTCCGGGTGCAGCACTAAAGAGACATTTCCGGGGAGCGCCATTTCCCCGAAACTTCCCGGCATAGCACTGCGTTGGATGTCGCTAAACAAATGCAGTTCGATGGGCGTGTGCACCGTCTCGGCCATCGATCGCAAGGTGCCCGCGAGTTCGCCAAAGCTCGCGCGCGTGTCTCCTGGCTGAACGCTGCTCACGGCGGAGCGAAGAACGCCGGAATCCTGCGTCGGTTCTGTAAGCACGTGGACTTGAGAGGCCAGCGCCATCACTTGGGCCCGCTCCGAAGGCTTGCGCCCGCTGAGAAAAGCCAACGCATCGCGCTTGGCGTCAGCCAGACGAGTCCCCGCACGCATACTGAAGGAATCGTCGATAACGAGCAGGTCTAACTTCTCCCCGCTTATGCTGGCAGCAGAGCGTTCGATGAATGGATTGGCAAAGGCCAGCGCCAGCAGCAGGATCACCGCCAGACGGAATGCGAGCAAAAGCAGATAGCGCAAGCGCCGATGTTTGATCGAGCTTTGCGTGCGCCGTTCGAAAAACATCAGCGAGCTGAACGGAAGAGGCGTGCTGCGATGGCGCCGCAGGAGATGAAGATAGACCGGCAATCCCACGGCTGCGGCACCAGCCAGGAACCAGGGCGCGAGAAAACCCATCAATGTCTCCTCTGACGCAGCGTCAGGTACTGCCGCAAGGCACCATCGAGCGGGCGATCCGTAACCAGCAGGTGGTAATCCATGCCAGCACCACGCACCCGGTCCTGTAATTGCGTGATGTGGGACTGAACCTTCGTCCGGTATTCCTCGTGACCGTACTCCGGCGTGACTTCCAGGCTCTCTTGAGTCTCCATATCGACCAGCAAAACCGGCTCGTTCAGCTGCGGCCGGAGTTCCTGTGGATCGAGGACGTGGAAGAGGACGACTTCGTTTCCGTGATAGCGCAGCGGTTCAATGGTGTGAACGATGTCGTCGGGCGACGCGAAGAAATCCGAGATGATCACGACCATGCCTCGCTTACGGAGGAAATTCTGAAAGTGGAGCAGAGGCTTGGTGTAGTCCGTACGCGCACGGGGCTGGGCATTTTCGAGCCCGCTCAGCAGGCGATAAAGCTGGCCTTGGCGCGTGGAAGCACGAATATAGGAGCGCACTTCGTCGTCAAAGACGATCAGGCCGGCGGCGTCGCGCTGTGTCTGCGTCGTGAGGTAAAAAAGCGACGCCGCGACATAGCGGGCGTACTCGATTTTCTTGACCTTGTGAGAGGAGTAATTCATGGAGCTGCTGGCGTCCAGGAGTACCGTCAGCAGCGTGTTCGTTTCGCCGCGATAGCGTTTCAGGTAAGCACGTTCAGTGCGGGCAAAGACGTTCCAGTCGACATGACGCAGGTCGTCGCCTGGACTGTAAGCGCGATATTCCGCGAACTCCTGGCTGAAGCCGAATTCAGGGGAGCGATGCAACCCGGCGACGAAACCGTCGACCACCGTTTTCGCCACGAGATCGAGCCCCGAAATTCCCGCCAGAACTGCCGGATCGAGATATCGCTGCACATCATTCTCCCGCGGGTGGCGGCATAGTCTCGAGCAACCGATGTAGAAGCTGGTCTGAGTCGATGCGATCCGATTCCGCGTGAAAATTCAGGAGGATACGATGCCGCAGGACGGGGATGGCCAGCGAAGTAATGTCGTCGTATGTCACGTGATAACGGCGGCGCGACAGGGCACGCGCTTTCGCCGCAAGTACGATGAATTGCGCGGCGCGCACGCTGCCTCCGTAGTTGACGTACTTCTTGATGAAATCGGGCGCCTGCCCGCTCTGGTGACGCGTGGCACGAACCAGATTCACCACATAACGAGCGAGCGTATCGGCGATCGGCACCATACGAACGAGCTGTTGAAAATCTAGAATCTCTTCCGCGTTAGTGACCGCCTCGACGTGGGCTACACGCGTGGCCGTGGTGAGATCTACCACCTTTATCTCGTGCTCAGCGCTGAGATAATCCAGCACCGTATTAAAGAGGAAGCGATCGAGCTGAGCTTCCGGCAGAGGATAGGTTCCTTCGAGCTCGATAGGGTTTTGCGTTGCCAACACAAAAAATGGGGAAGGCAGCGTGTAATGGTTCCCGCGAACGGTGCAGGAAAGCTCCTGCATGGCTTCCAGCAGCGCGGCTTGCGTTTTCGGAGGCGTCCGGTTGATTTCGTCGGCCAGCACAATATTTCCGAAGATCGGTCCGGGAACGAAGGTCCACCGGCGATGGCCAGTCGTGGGGTCCTCTTCGATGATGTCCGTGCCGGTGATATCGGAGGGCATCAAGTCCGGGGTAAATTGGATTCGTCGGAATACCAGGCCGAGGGTCTGGGCAATGGTGCGAACCATCAATGTCTTGGCCGTGCCCGGGAGTCCAGTGATGAGACAATGGCCGCCGACGAAAAGCGCGGTAAGAATCTGGTCCAGCACCTCTTCCTGACCGACGATAACTTGCCGAACCTGAGCAAGAATGCTGTCACGCACCGATTGAAATCGTTCGACGCGCCTTTTCAGTTCCACTGAATCCAGATTCAACGCTGCGAGTGTGGCCACTTTGTCATTTTCCTTTCTGGGAGTCCTCGAGCTGTAAGAGCAGTTTCTGTGCGGGGCGATAACCGGGCGCGGCCTCCAGCGACGCGAGCAAATGATCGCGGGCTTGATCCTGCTGGCCGGCTGCAAAATAGGCGCGCGCTACGTCGTATTGCGCCGAGGCCTGATCCAACGGGTGCATGGCTAAGTACGGCGCTGCATTCACGCACATCGTCAGGGTTCTTCAGATCAAACAAAAGATCGCAGAGCTTCCGGTGCAGGCCTTCGTCCATCGGGTAAATATAATTGATGCCCTCCAAGGTTGCGGCAGCCTCTTTGGCGTCGCCCGCTTCCTGTTCCAGCGAGGCAAGTTCTTTTAATGCTTCCGGGTTGCGGCCCCCAATTTTTTCATATTCGCTAAGGACTTGAGCGGCTGATTTTTTGTCTCCCTTGGCGATGTAAGCCTCGGCCATGAATTCGTAGGGATTCGCGCCTTCCACATAATCGGGATATAGCTGGCGCACGGCGTCGCCTTTGGCGAGGACTTCGTCCCAGTTCTTCGCCTTTGCGGCTTCGGCCAACTCTTTTAATTTATTGCGCCATTCGTCAAAAGAAGCGGCGCTTTTGCCGACGTCCTTATACAGCCATTCCATAAAGGCTTTGTCGAACTCCTCGGGAGACATTCCAAGATCCTGCTGGATCACTTCCGGAGTGGTTTTGAGCTGCGCGTAAGAGTGCACCATATCCAGGATTTTGTCGTCGCCCCAGCGTTCCTTGACGTAATCCAGAATCTTTCCCCCTTGATAGTAAGAGACGTTTACCTGGGTGGGATATTCCGGACGAATGAAACCGCGATCAAGATCAGCAACGGGAAGCAACTTTTTGTCGCGAATGGCGAGCGAGGATCTCCGGCGAAACCCGATCGCCCCATCCCTGAGCGACTTGAGATTCTTCGTGCACCGCAAGACCCTCGGTAAACCAACGGGGCACACGAGAATTCGTCGCCGTCAGAATGAAAACATGGCTCATCTCATGCCACAAGGTTTCGCCCCAGTGATAGGTGCCGGGCGGCCGGCCGGAGGGACTGTCCAGCGCTATCACTTCGCCGAATGTAACGCCCAATGCGCCCAAGCCCGGGCATTCCCAGCGTACGTACCGCGAAATCTTCATGATCGGGATAAAGCTCCACTTGCACAGGGCCGGGGAGCTTCATTTTGTATTTCTTTTCGTAAGTGGCAATTATGCGCTTCAACTCCGCGCGCACGTAGGGCAGCAGCAGGTCGGCTTCTTTTTTGTTCAGCTTGATAATGGTGGTGTCGTCTTTAAACGTTACGAAGTTCTTATAGCTATCGAGCAGGCGGAGGCTGTTTACAGTGGCGGCGTCGCGATAGCCATTGTCGTAAGACATCTCGAGCTGCTGCAGCGGTTCTTCCGTTTCGCCAAAACGCATGAGCTGGATGCCTAATTCGGAGCGCGCCGACCACAATTTTGGATCGACTTCAATCGCTTTGCGGTAATAGGCGATGCTGTCGTAGAACCGCATATTGAGTGTCAGATGGTGCCCGACGATGGCATAGGCTTCGCCGTACGTCGGATTCACCTGCCGCACCTTCTCAAACCAGACATCCGGAGAGCGGTCCGCCAGGACTTCAATGGTGGCATGAATAGCCATGGCATCCAGGGCTTCGGGCGAAATTTTCAACGCCTCGTCCGCTTCTGCGGCAGCCGCCTTCGAGTCGTAATCTTCCAGCGCCAGCCGGGCCATCAACTCGTGCGCTTCTACGAGCTTGGGATCGAGTTCGATGGCTTTTTTCGCCTCTTCGACGGCCTTATTGTCGAATCCGTCTGCGCTTACCAGAGCCAATCCAAGATAAGCCTGAGCATTTTTCGGATCGCGCTGGATCGCCTCATTAAAGAGATCTGCGGCGTCCTTATTATTAAAGCGCTCGTGCATCAGGCGGCCCCAGCGCACACGATAATTGGCGTTGTTCGGCGACTGGCTCACCGCGGTACGGAATTCGTTGTTCGCTTCCTGATACATCTCCAGGCCCCAGAATCCTTCGGCGCGGATCGCCGGTTCACGTGACTGAGTCTGGGACTCAAAGCACGCTTTAGACTGATCACGATGTCCATGGTTCCTCAGACCTTGACATTCCTCGGGCGTGGCCGCGAGGACAAAGTTCGCACCGACAAGCGCAGCGGTCAGCCCCGCAGCAAAAAACCAAGCTCGAATCTTACCCCTCACTTATCGAGCTCCTGCTGCACTCGCGCCAACTCCACGAGCGCGGCGGTAAGCTGGCTTTTATATTCGTCTTCGGGCATGGCCGCTTTTTCGTATTTCAGCTTGTCGATCTTTTGCTCCAGTTCTTCTTTCTTCGCAAAAAGATCGCGTTTGGCCGGATCGGCCGCAGCCCTCTGCGCCTGGCCGATCCGCACTAGAGTGATGGTCGAAAGCAGGAGCCCTTCATTGCCTTCAGTGGAAGGCGCGCGCACAGGATCGCTCTTGCCGGTGTCCTCGAATTGCGGATGTTCCGTAGCCAGACGCTTCTGGGACTCGTAGAACTCGGTCGTTTTGCGCTCCGCGTATTGGAACGCCTCGAGAGCGCTGATGGATTCATTTTTGTCTACGTCAGCCGCCGGATCGCGCAGGGCCTCAATCCAATAACGCGCGAATACTGTGGCATTTTTTTCCGTGCCGCTCTTGGTGGCCGTGATGAGCGCGCGGCCCGGCTTTTTGAGCGCTGCTACCGATCCTCCGCTGGCGCTGGTCGTGTTGACGATCAGTTGCCGCTTGGCGGCGACTTTGTCACAGAGGCTCGCCAATTCGCTGCCGGAGAGATCCGGGCCCGGCAGATTGAATTTGTACTCGGCGCCATCGAAGGATCCATGGCCGATCAGAATGACCACCAGGTCGTCATCGGGTTTGGCCTCGCGTGCCACCGTGCCCAAAATTTCGGTGATGTGTGCGCGCGTCGCGTCCTTTCCCGAAAGCGTGTGCACGCGAAGTTCGCCGCCAGACTGCTTCAGGAGCTTGTCCAGATCGTTGGCCAGGCCCTCGAAGCGCTGCTCATAGTCCGCCTCGCCGCCCAGTCCGGCAACGGTAATGTAGTAAGTCGCGGCGCGCGCGCTTACGCCGCAGAGCAATATCCAGAGAAGGCCGAGGCTGAAAAGCCAGCGCTTTTTCACACGAGCCCCCACTTGCGGCGCAGAATCCATTCCGACGAAGGCAGCAGCAGAATCAGCAGAAAAATCGCCGGCATATTCCAAAGCTCTTTGGCTTGACGAATCGTGATGCCCGCCTCGGAATAGGGGATTTCGTTGGGAAGTTTGGCGAGTTCCTGCGGTTGCCAATAGCGCCCGCCCGTTTGCGAAGACAGCTTTTCGAGCAAGTCCTTATTCTGTTCCGTATGGAAGTTCTCCGCCACGCCATCGATGCGTTGGAACATCAGCGTATCGCGGCCGACGTCTTCGTCGCCGTGTTTCGCGGATATTTCCACGGTGTAGGTGCCGGGTTTTTCCGCTGTCCATTCAGCGTTGAAAATGCCTGGGGAATTGGGATCGGGCGTCATCTCCACCAGCGCGGCCGTATTCTGGGGGCCCAGAAAATGCGCCTCCACATGCGAATCGCCCAGCGGCATGTAATTCTTGTCGCGAACGTCGGCGGATATGCGCACGTGGCCATCGTCAAACAGCATAGGATTGGGAATCGACGAATAGACCCGGCCCGGCGAGTCGGAGACAAGCCAGCGCAGAAGTTGCTGCCAAAATTCTTCCTGCGATTTGTCTTCGACGGGCAGCAGCATGCGCCAGTGCCAGGTGGACGACGTTGCCATCACCGCCGTACGCCCGCGGCCATAATTTTCCGTCGCCAAGAAGTGGCAGGTTGCGGCTCCCGGCTTTCGCTTCCACCAGCACGGCGGCTCCCGGCTTCGGCGTGCCGATTTCCTCATAATCCATTAGCGGAGGAAGTTTCTTCCAGCGATCGATGTTTTTTGCCGGATCTTCCAGCAGTCGGCAAATAATGCTTTCCGCTCCTGCCGGCGTAAGCTCAACTGTCGCTTGTTCGCGGTGAAAGGTGCCCTTCCGACTGGGGAGCACCACTGGAAGCAGATCCGCCATCGACGATATGCCCCAGCCTCCATCTGCCAGCGAGTAACGCCCGCCCAGCAGCAGCAGCCCGCCGCCACGCCGGTCGACGAAATCCTTGATCAACTGCTGCTGTTCTGGGGTGAAGTAATTCGCCTCCACCGAGCCGATGATGATGCCCTGATAGGGAAAGAGGTCCTCGACTTTGTTCGGGAATCCTGCCGCGAGTTCTTTCGGATCGGCGATCCCTTGGCGATAAATCTTGTTTTCGCTCGTGCGCATCATGGACGAGATTTGCACGATGCGATCATCGTCTTCCGCACGCCGAATGAACTTGTACTCCCAGCGCGGCTCGCCCTCTATATAAAGGATGCGCCGCTTTTCCGACTTGACGTCCACCAGGCGAGTAAGCGCGTTGTTGGCGCGGTTTTCCTCCCCGGGAAGGGGATCGATGGAAAAGGAAAGAGGTTTGGCCCCGGCCGCGCCGGCGTCGAACAGCAGATTCTCCGTTTGGATATTGCCGTCGGGACCGAAAGTGATATCGCGCGTCGTGAGTACCTTAGCGCCGTCGCGCACCGCCAGGATGCCCTTGTGTCCGGAGTATCCGCGCTGATGGAAACTGACGCTTGCGGCCAAGGCGCGAATCGGCCAGCGCGCGGGGCGGCAGGCTCACATCGTTGATCTCTACGTCCTGATATTGCTCGCGGCCAAATCCCACTGTGTGCACGGGAATATGCCGGCTGCGCAGCGCCGAGATCGTATCCAGATCGATTCCACCGGAATTATCGGAGCCGTCGCTCAGCAGTACCACAGCTCCGATCGGCAAGTCCGTAGTTTCATCGGCCAACTGCTTAAGGCTATCTCCAATGCGCGTCACCGGCGCGGCCGCGTGGAGTTCATCCAGACGCTCGATGCGGTTCAGCTTGCTGTCCATCCGGTAAAGGCGCGTCTGGAATCTTTTCTGCAGACCGGAAAGAATGCCGCCTTGAAGCGCCTTGACAGCTTCTGCTTGTCGCGTGGTGCCGTTTTCGTTGATTCCCATACTTTTGGAATCGTCAACTACTACGGCGATGATGTTCTGCTGAGGCTTCAGCTCCGCGACCATAAGAGCAGGCTGCCACAGCAGAATCAGCAAGAGAGCAGCCATCGCAGTTTGCAGTCCCCAGAGAACACCCATGCGCCAACTTCGTAAAGCAGGGAGAGTTTTGGGAATTTTGGACCGAAGCAGGAGCGCGAATCCCGCGCTGGTAGCCAGAAGCAAAAAACCGAGGATCCATTTCGGCCAGTTGGCGAGCAGGACGAGTTCGCCCCTGGAGAACGCGGAAGCAGGATACTTGAATAAAAACTCGAACATATTATCCGGCGCCCAGTCGATTGTCGGTCGGTAAACTTAAACCTAACTGAAAGACGTTGCCAGTCCGAATATCGCTACATCGATTCAGTAATTTCCGCCGATATCCGCTGGAGGAAGTGCGCTAGCGGGGAAGTTGAGCGCCTCGCCTCATGCGTCGGCCCTTGAGTTTTATACGTTAGCAACATTGTCGCACGTTGAGCGAAACGCCTTGATTGCGCAGGAAAAGCTATAAGCCGGCAAAGGGCGATTTCGCCCTTAGGCCGATAACTGATATATCTTGCGGAACTTTTGCCTTTCGACCAACGTGCATTCGCGCGCCGAAAAGTCCCTTAGCCAAACTGACTTTAAGATGCCGTCCTCAGGCTCCGCGGATGCCGCGGCACGCGACAATGCCCTTCCGAGGGTATCAAAATGCCGCAAGCATCTCCAGCGGCAGGCTGCGAGCCTAAGGCCGGCACGGGGCGCCCTGCTCCCAAGTTTTCGTCGAGTATTATTTGTCGAGGCCGTAAGACGCGTGGTCGTAGCTACCGGTCAGCTTCACAGGCAGAATTTCACCTTTGCCTCGGGACTTTGCGAACAGCGGCTCGACCACTCGCGTGATCAAGCCCTTCGGCCCGGTCGCCGTTGCCGAAAATTTCGTCTCCACCTCGAGCTGGCCATGCAAGTCGATTGTTTCATCAATGAAGCTGTACGTTCCGTGCATGCTGGCGTGCGCGCCCGGAATCGTGAATGAGAGCTTGGAGAAATGCGCCACGCCGTCAAACAGATCGACATGCCCTGACAGGTTCCCCAGGATTTTCGGGAGAGGCTCGTTCTCGTCTGGCAGTTTTTGCCCTTGAGCACGAAGGCTTAGCTCGCTTACGCCGTGTTGCGTCTTCTCTTTGGTGAACGCGCCGCCGGTCAGTTCGAAATCGCCGCCCAGCCGCACACGCTCAATGAACGGCCGGCGCCCGCCGGGAACTGTCACATGCGCCTGGAACGAAATAGGTCCGGTCATTGCAGGTGTCTGTTCCGGCGCCAGCAGACGTAGCCAGTCCTCAATTCTCCCCCCGGCATCGTTCACTTGCAGCGAGGCGACTTTCGAACGCGGGTTCGCCTTCCCGGCCACTTCTCCGGCAACTGCAAAGCTCGTCTTTTCGACTTCACCGCGGATGCTCTGCAGAGTCACATCCCCGTTCGTGCAGTTGACCACGGCTTGAAATTGCGTCCGCAGGTGGACCGGATGAGCGGCGGACTTTACCTCGAAATCGGGCGTATCGGTTGTGCCTTGTACGCGAAGAGTCCGTGCTAGTCCCGCGAAGCTGCCTTGCGAGGACAGAGTTCCCGCAATGCCCACTAAAGAACGGAGCTTAGCGTCTCTAAACGTGTATGTTCCGGAAAGCGGTGTAGCGGCAATATCTGTCGTATCCCACGGACCGAATTGGCCATCCGCGCCCACAAGTCCGGGCGGCAGCGGATTATCGACAGTGACGTGGAACGCCGTTGGCTTACGCTGAACGAACGTACCAAATGTAAGCCGGTGAACGTTAAATAGCAGCGGCGGCTTCTCCTTGCGGGGGAATTCGATGACCGCCCGGTCGACATCGATTTCCGCTATGGTGGTTGAATTCACGTTGACTGCCATTGGAACCCGTTTCGCTTGCGCCGGACTTTGATTTCTGCTTCTTTTGCCCCATGTCCAGTCGCACATCCTCCAAGTGCATCACTTCGACCCGCTTACGGAATAGGCCCCGGTAATTCGCCCGGATCGTCAACCTTTGGGCGGTAAGTAACGGGGGGCTGCCGGAATTGCCGGCCTGCCGGAACTCCACTCGTTCCATCACGCAGCCCGGAGGGAAGTACGTCGTTCGAAATCC
Organism: uncultured Acidobacteriota bacterium; assembly: GCA_963803735.1. Lineage (GTDB taxonomy): Bacteria > Acidobacteriota > Terriglobia > Acidiferrales > UBA7541 > Palsa-189. The sequence goes on from CAWDNV010000010.1 coordinate 65,436, forward strand.
CTGGATCTGGACGCTGCCGGAAGTCGCAGTCGCCAGTTCCTCTAGCATCTTGGCCTGCGTAAAGGGCCATTTGACCACCAGCAGAATCGCTGCAGTTGCCAATAGGGCCAGCACTGCAACAGCGGAGATGGTAAGAGCTCGCTTGTGGCCTCTGCGCTTGCTGACGGGCGGTGTCGCTGCCTCTGTCGCGGCATAATCCATGACATCCAGAATAGGCGCTCGATTCCGCATCGCAATCGGCCTACAAATTCAAAGAAACCGGCGGTTTCCTGTATGGTGCGTGCCCGGGCATGCGCAGTAGGTTACAGCCAACGGAGGTTCGTTCTCGAAGCGCCTTCCCCTGCAGAAAATTATTCCCAATGCCAACTCCGATGGAGGATCTATGCTCCGGTGGTCTGCCATATTTTTGGTGATTGCGATTGTCGCGGCGGTCTTTGGTTTTGGGGGTATCGCTGTAGCGGCTGCCGGAATCGCCAAAATCCTGTTTTTTGTGTTCCTCATTTTGTTTCTCGTGTCTTTAATCGGCGGCTTCTCATCCCGACATCGGATTTGAAGACCGCCCTGACCCCGTAAACATCTTTTCGCATCATCATTGCCGAAGAGCTTTTGCGATCTGCTACGAGGAGACGCATGTCCAGCCACCCGCGTTCGCATTCGCCGTATCCGCTGTGTATTAACTATCTTGGGGATTCAAATCGCCGCACCTCTGCACAAAAGGCGCGATGGCGGCCCAGAATCGCCCAATGCGCCCTGCTGTTCGCCATTTTGATCATCGCGTGCGTTGCTCGCGCTGACACCGTCACCCTGGATAATGGAGACCGCCTGACCGGAACCATCGTCAAGTCCGATGGCAAGGAATTGGTCCTAATGGCGGACAAGGCCGGCTCGACGACGGACAAGACCGGCTTGATCACAGTGCCGTGGTCGGCGGTCCGCCAGATTACATCCACGGCTCCGCTCTACGTTGTCACTTCACAGGGTACGACGGTTGGGGGCGCCGTCACGACCGATGGCAGCGACCTCGTAGTCACACCCTCAAGCGGCGCGCCTCAGCGCCTTCCCTTAGCGAGCGTCACTGCGCTTCGCTCTCAATCCGAGGAGACAGCCTATGAGCGCAGCCTGCATCCAACTGTGCTTCAAAGCTGGCAGATCAACAGTTCGCTGGGATTCGCCTTGGCACGAGGCAACAGCCGCACGACAAACCTCGCCATCGGCTTCAACGCGGTTCGCGCCACGATGCATGACAAGCTGACCGCATATATGAACTCCATCTATGCGTCGAGCGGCCTTGTGGTCGCCCCAGGAGTAACAGCTGGAGTCACGGCAAACGATATCCTTGGCGGCGCCATGTATCAGCATGACGTGTTCGCGCGAGCCTTTGTCTATGGCAGCGGGGATTTCGAATACAACGAGCTGCAATTCCTGAATCTGCGCTCGATTTGGGGCGCTGGTGCCGGCTACCACGTTATCAAGCAGATGGACACCACACTCGATCTATTCGCTGGCGCCAACTACACACGGGAAACTTACTCGACGGGAATCCGCCGCAACATCGCCGCGCTCACCGTGGGCGATCTTTTCCACCACCAAATCGGAAAAAACACCACGATCAACCAAGCGCTCGACGTTTATCCCGAATTGAGCCACCTCGGCGAGTATCGCATCGCCTTTAACATAAGTCTGGCGACAAAAATCAAAACGTGGCTAGGATGGCAAAGTAGCCTCAGCGATCGATATATCAGCGATCCCATTCCCGGCACAGTAAGCAACGACTTGATTTTCTCGACTGGACTCAACTTCACTTTCAGTCATTGAGCGGCGGCAATGTGGCATCCCCACAAAAATGGCCAAAATGGCGCCTTCCACACCCCCGGGCGCAATTTAAGGTATTCACTGTAGGGTCTTTGGCGGGTTCCGGTGAGAAAATGCTGCTGCCCGCTGGATGCTACTCGATTCAAGGATGATCGCTGGGGGAAGAGCTTATGAGCGACTTTGAGCCGCCGGAAGCTGGCTCGACGGAACTGAGGGATGTGGATGAGACGCTCGCTGCTTGGCGCGAGAGCGATCAGCACGCACACATCGTTCAGTTCTACGAGCACGATGACTTCATGGTGAGCGAGGTAGGTCGCTTTATTGGCACGGCCATTGGCGCAGGCGATTCAGGAATCGTCATCGCCACGAAGGCGCACCGGGATGGGATAGCTCAGCGACTGGCGTCGAATGGTTTGAATATGGCCGTGGCCATAGCCCAGGGACGGTACCTGGCTTTGGATGCGGCTGAAACGCTTGCGAAGTTTATGATCGCCGGAAAGCCTGACCAGGAGCGTTTCACCAGCATTATCGGAGAGGTCGTCGAGCGCGCGAGAATGGCCGCTGCTCGGGAAGGCGCGCGTGTCGCGGCGTTCGGAGAAATGGTGGCTCTGTTGTTTGCGGAAGGAAAAAGAGACGCAGCCATCCGACTCGAGCAGCTCTGGAACTCTTTGGCGGAGACGCACGCTTTTTCACTGCACTGTGCGTATCCAATGAAAAGCTTTTCCCGGCGAGATCACAGCGAACCTTTCCTGCAGATTTGTGCGGAACATTCCAGCGTTTTACCCGCGGAAAGCTATATGGCGGTAATCGAAGAAGAGGAAAGACGGCGGGCCGTCGCTCATCTTCAGCAGAAGGCTGAGGCGGTGGAAACCGAAAACGCCTTGCGCTTAAGTGAAGAACGCTTCCGCGCATTGGTAGAAGGGGTGCAGGATTACGCGATCTATTCCCTGGATCCTCATGGCGTGATCACCAGCTGGAATGCCGGTGCGCGCAGAATCAAGGGCTACACAGCGCAGGAGATTATCGGCCAGAACTTTTCGCGCTTCTACACTCCCGAAGACCTCAAGCAGGGTCTCCCAGCTAAAGTGTTGCAGACTGCGCGCGAAGAAGGTCATTACGAGGGTGAAGGCTGGCGCGTCAGGAAAGACGGTTCCAGGTTCTGGTCTAACGTCGTGGTTACGGCTCTTCGCGACGACGCCGGCGACGTCATTGGCTTCTCGAAAATCACCCGCGACATGACCGACCGCAAAGCCCTGATGGATCGTATTCAGCAGCATTCCGAAGAGCTCGAAAACGCGCAGCAGAGCCTGCGCCGGCTGTCGGGTCAGTTGCTGCAAGTGCAAGACGACGAACGCCGCCGCCTCGCTCGCGAGCTTCACGATGGGGCCGGGCAGCTCCTCGCAGCGCTCAATATGAATCTGGAATCGCTGCAGGAGGCGATCAAGGGTCAAATTGCCCCCAGTCAGAATCAGCGATTGGGCGAAAGCATTCGGCCTGGCGAACCAGGTGATCAAGGAAACGCGCACGCTTTCATACCTGCTTCATCCGCCACTATTGGACGAGGCGGGCCTGCGGGACGCTTTGCATTGGTTCATCGGTGGCTTCATCGAGCGAAGCGGCATTCAAACGGAACTTGAAATCTCGCCGAAAGTTGCGAGGTTGCCTCGGGTATTGGAGATCGCGATCTTCCGCATCATCCAAGAGTCCCTCACGAACATTCACCGTCACTCCGGCAGCGTCAAAGCAAGCATTCGTCTCGCTTTGGAGGGCAACCAGATCTTGCTCACGATCGGCGATCAGGGTAAAGGAATGCCGTCCGAAGCCACACTCGAAGACCCAAAGAAGAACAGAAAGCTTGGGGTGGGGATCGCCGGAATGCGCGAACGTGTTTTGCAATTGGGCGGGAAGTTCGAAGTTGCCGCGGGTAATCCTGGCACTATCATTAAGGCTGTTTTTCCCATCTCTTCCACAGCCGAGTAACAGAATTATCGGCTGGAGTTGCCGTCCCGTCCTTCCGCTTGAGACTGCCGAATGAAGTAGTGGACTTTGTCCAACCCAGCCGGTTAGTAATTCAAAACCCAACCTATAGCTGGCTCTGTTGAGGGCAGCTAATTCTTCTTCTCGTTCTCCTTCTTTTTATCAGACGAATTGTTGTTCGATCTGGTAGGAGTCGGATTTGACGGATGGGCATTGTTTTGGGGAGCAGCATGGACGTTGCTCGAGGGTTCCGGACGAGGCGCGGCACTCCGATTTTCTGGTGCCGGTGCACTCGCGGGACGGTTGGGTTGCTCGCTTGGCGCGCTCCGCGGCTGGATATTCGGCGAAGGCCGCTCGTTGGAAGGCGGAGCGGGGCTCGGCCGATTTTCGGGCGACGGTCGGTAGCTCGGCTGCACATTTGCCGGACGGTTGTTCGACGGCTGAGGAGGCGGCGTGTTCTGGGGCTGGCTGTAGGTCGAAGGCCGCTCGTTGGAAGGCGGAGCGGGGCTCGGCCGATTTTCGGGCGACGGTCGGTAGCTCGGCTGCACATTTGCCGGACGGTTGTTCGACGGCTGAGGGGCCGGCGTGTTCTGGGGCTGGCTGTAGGTCGATGGCCGCTCGTTGGGGGGCGGAGTAGGATTCGGCCGATTATCGGGGGATGATGGCCGATAACTCGGCTGCACATTTGCGGGACGATTGTTTGGTGGCTCCGCGGCCGCAGGTTGGCTTGGCCGATTAGGTTGAGCGTTAGATGGTCGTGCATTCGGTCCTTCGGCCTCGCCCACTGACGACGGATTATTGGGCTGTACTGAGCCAGGTCGATCGTTCCGCGGCGGCACACTTACCGACGGATTGCTCGCCGGCCGATTGGGCGCAGCGTTCGCGGCGGCATTACCTGGATTTTCCGGCTGGCGATTCGGCGCGCCAGGCGCTCCCGCCAATTGTCCCCCGCCGCGATTTGGAGTCCCTGGCTGGCTCGGCGCAGCTTGCCTGACGAGCGGGCGCTCGACGTTTGCAGGACGAATGTTCTCGACCTCGTTCCGCGCCAGAGGCTGGCCTGGGTGCGCCGCTAATGCCGACTGTTGCCTTTCAAACGAAACGGGAGGTGCTGGCGGGGCGGTTTTTGCGACTACTTGCCGGTTTGCCACTGCGGCAGGCGGCATAGCTCTGACCGGCGTGCGTCCGGCAGGCCCCATGACGCTATTTTGCGTCGGAGCTACCGCCGCTCGCGTCGTCACTGGAGCGTTTGCAATCTGGCTTGGGTTTACTCTGACCGCGGAGGTCGCCACCGGCTGAGAGTTCGTAAATGCGTTTGTGGGTATGGCAGTTACCGCCCCGGGCGCGGTCCTATTCACGTAAGTCACGTTGTTCACGACGGTGGTGTTGTTGTTGACGACCGTGGTGTTGTAGACATTCGTCACGGTCGTGCGGCTTACGTTCGTATTCGAAACGTTCACCTGATTTACATATGCTGGACTGACTCGATACCCTGGAACGAACACCTCGCGCGGACCGAGCGGAAACCAGGCAACGGCCGCGCCACCGCCGATAGCGACACCGACACCGAAGGACGGGCCCCCGACGAACGCCACCAGCGCCGGCGCATACACGGCCCTTTCACCAACAGGGCCCGGCACCCAGAACCACGCTCCGCGGCCATAGGCCCATCGTCCATAATGGAAAGGCGCGTAGCCCCAGGGCGCATCATCTACCCAAGTCCAGCCCCACGGCGCAATCCAAGCCCAGTGCCCATAATGGTAAGGAGCCCAACCGACAGCTACTGCAGTCGGCACCCAAACCTCGCCATATTCGGGATCGTGGCGCCACTCTCCATTCTCGTCGAGATCTTCGTAGCCCACCATTTGCGGCGAGACATATCGCGCCGAGCGAGACCGCTCGTCACGATGGTCCCTTTCCTCGCACCAGTCGTCAAAATCGTCGCGATCGCGCCGCTCGAGCTTGTCGATATTGGCATCAAGAGTATCGCTGCCGGTCAATGAAGCCCGTTCCCGTGACTCGATTGTGTAGCTGCGTCCAGCGCCGCTTGACTCTCCTTTACCGTCAATCACCTTCACAATCGTGCTGGTTCCGTCTTCACTGGCCTCCAGGCGATATTCTCCCGGCCGGACAATGGAGAAGGCCTGGTTCGGCGTATCCACTTCGAAAATTTCGTCCCTCTCAAGGCGTCGCACACGAATGCTGAGCGTCCCGGCGGAGAGCTGAATTTGCACCGTACGGTCATCGAGGTTCAGAAAAGAGAAGCCGGTATTGCCATCCAAGCGGATCGCCGCCGAACCGATATGCAGTTCGGCGCGTGAATCCATATCGGCCCACAGCTTGTCGCCAGTGGTCATAGGACGATTGATAGCGGCCGGCACCCAATCGGTTTCACCCGCCGGCTGGAACGAAACTGCTCCGCGAAGGAAGCTCAGCCGGGCGACGCGGCTCGGGGGATCGTCACCATCGGCTGCAGCTCGTTGCGGCAAAGCGATGATCATCATCAAAGCCGCGCACAAAGTTGCGCAAGCGCAGCTCAACGCCTTCGTTTTAGTCAGCATGAAAGTATCCTTTTTTCGAACTAAGGGAGACCGACCTGGTCCCAAACACAATAACATCCGAAATTAACGCTAGCCTACTCTGGACTGGGCATAGTTTGTAGATTCAGACAATAGCGTTCGGGATGCCAGAGGCCCCGCCCTAATGCCGCCCGCACACGTAATTAGACGTCGTGGAATTACCCCTTCCATCAACCTCAGAAAGTTCCCGCCGGAGGCGGGCCACCGCCTTATCGTCGCGATTTAGAGGAAACTCGTCGTCCTTGAGTGCGAACTTGCGGCGATCCTCCGTGGAAACAATCACATCTTCCGGAGAGGCGTTCGCATTCCGACTGTTAACGATCGCGCGAAATATCCGCCTTACGCGCATGGTGCGTCATTTCGACCAGAACTGTTCTGGTTTCGGCTGGGCTTCTCACTTCCCGCGAAAATGCGATGCGTGCGCCACGTATTCCGTCTGAGGTCATCAGTCGCACGTGAAATCCGAGGCGATCAACAGCAGTCATCGTTGCCGCTTGAGCCTCCATGCCAGCAAATTTGCCGGCGATCAAAATGAGCGCTTCCCTATGGTCTGCATTCATGTGCTGGATGATGTTGGCCGCAGCGTTGGCAAGCGGGTCAGGCTTCGCGGTCCCATATTCCGAAGCAGCGACCCAGCCCATCACGCCGAAGCCACCGACGTAATAGATGTCCACAATTTCCATCCGGTAGAACGAGAAGTCCTCGAAATCGACCCAATGTTTGCTGTTCGCGTAGCGTTCAAGATAGAGCTTTCGTGCTGCCGCTACTTCGGTTTTCTTTACGGACACCACGTTTCCAAGCAAAGTGACCCTCGATGCGCCTAAAGGATCAGCGCTGGCGTCATGCTGAGTCACCAGGAGACTGGCACGGGGGTCAGCTTGCAGGTTTTGGGTGTGCATAGCCATCGTGCTGATCAGGAAAATAGGGCGCCCATCATCATCTAACCCGTACGGCATCACCGATCCGAACGGGAACCCAGGCTGTTTACGCGAAAGTGTCGAGAGGCTACCAATCCGGCCCAAGTAGAGCAGAGTACGCGCTCGCTCGGCAAACGGAGGCTCAGGGATCGGGGGGTGCTCACTCGCAGGGACAGGACTCGCGTGCTTTCTGATGGATGAAGACATTTTGATTTCCCCGGACGTAGGATTAGGGGCTTTGCCGATGGGTTATGGCACAACCATGGCACAAATTCACTTGTGGGTCTGTGCCATTCTCGAAAATTGCTTAAATGAATGGCGGGGACGACGGGACTCGAACCCGCGACCTCTGCCGTGACAGGCTAGCCATCATACATCGGCGCACGCAGATTCAACAGGATAGACGTGCAATGGTCGGCAACCGCTGGCCTCATCGGGCACCGTTGGGCTGAAGTGTTCAACGATTTGTTCAACGCAGTTCACGGACAGAAAGCGGACAGGACAGCAGGCGTGTTAAATTCTTCTTCTGATTGTCCATGAACCCGTGCAAGCTCTGCCACCTCGGGAACGACCTTCAAGAGAGCCACTACATCCCTCGCTTTGCTTACAAAGCTACTCGCGCATCGCAACTTAAAAATCAAAACCCTGTCGTGATTACTCCCGGTCGAGGCGTCCGCCAGGGCCAGCATCAGATGAAAGATTACGTGTTCTGCGCCGATTGTGAACAGCGATTCAACAATGGTGGCGAGAAGTGGGTGCTCCCGCGCCTTCCGCGTGATCACGGCGAGCCTTGTAGGCTTCAAGATGATTTGCTGAAGGAAACACCGTTCTATAGCGGGCCGGGACTGGACCTCTATGCGGGGGTGAAAATTGCTGCATTCGACATGGACAAGCTTGTGTACTTCGCAGCGAGCATTTTCTGGAGAGGTGCTGTACATCGATGGGGAATTGACGGTCAACGTGTGGCTAGAGTCGAGCTACACGACCATGAGGAACAACTGCGACTCTTCCTTCTCGGTCAAGGCCCTTTCCCCGCAGATGTGTGGCTTACAACAGTTATTTGGCCTTTCAAGCCGGTTTTCGTCGGTGCCATTCCCCCCAAACCTGAGCATGCTCCGGGCTGGAATCGTTACTGGTTTTACATTTGCGGTTTGGCCTTTGTGCTTAACTTCGGAAGTGCGGTCCCCTTGGACATCAAAGAACGATGTTCACAGAATACCCCACAACGCGTCGTGACAGTGGAGCGCGAATTCGGCATCCAAGTATGGAAATTTCTTCGAACTGTGGCGGAGCAAGGGCAGACGGATCAGAGTCGAGAGATGATGCGGGAAATCGAGAAGATTAGAGGGAAAGGCAGCGCTCCAATGAAACCGCCTGTTCCTTGAACTTCTCAATATATCGCTTCACGTCCGACAAAGTTGACCTTGAAGAATTGCGCGCCCGTCTCCGCAAGATGAGCGACGGGGACCTGACTGCCTCCGGGAAAGCGGCGCGGTATATGTGCAGCCCGGCAGCGAATCTGGGGAAGCCGCCACGGGAGCCGTTTGTGATTCAGCTAAGAGCGGCACGGGCGGAATGGAGGCGGCGGCACAGCACCGAAAGCGGCATGGTAGAATCCGCGCACTAGCGCGGGAGAACTTAATTGGCTCTGGACAAGCCCCTCGAAGAGATAACAGAAGTTGACCTCAAGGCCCTGATTGAAGCAGGCACACCCGAACTCAAAACGCTGGAATATAAGCAAGCGCTGCCCGAGCACAATGATGAAAGCCGGAAGGAATTTCTCGCCGATGTGTCCTCGTTCGCAAATTCATCTGGAGGCCACCTGATTTATGGGATGCGCGCGGGCGCAGGCGTGCCGGTTGAACTGCCAGGGGTAGATGGAGAGGGCGACGGAACGATTCTACGACTCGAAAACATGATCCGAGATGGGATCGCCCCTCGAATCGCGGGAGTTCATTCTAAAGCCATCAAACTCGCTAGCGCACGGACAGCTATTATCGTTCGCGTTCCCAAAAGCTTCGCGTCACCACACATAGTCACCTATAAGAGCACGTCTCGTTTCTACGCCCGCACGTCCAACGGAAAATATCAACTGAGCGTGGACGAAATTCGAGCAGCTTTTTTGGGCTCTGAAACAACCGCCGAGCGCATACGCAACTTCAGACTCGAACGCGTTGCCCGCATTCGGGGGCGAGACACGGCGATGCCGATTCCTGGGGGGCCTTGCGTAGTACTGCACATTGTTCCACTGAACGCATTCGGAAACACGCGGTACAGTGTAATTGCATTGGCTTCAAATCCGAAAATTTACCAGGAACTCACTCCTTTATTCATGGATGAAGCCAATCACTCCCAAATTAATTTCGACGGCCTCATGGTCTACAACATGCACCGTGATCAGAGTTCAGAGGGATTCCTTCAACTTTATCGAAACGGTATCGTTGAGACCGTGGACACAAGATTGATTGCTTATGCGGAAAAATACGACAAGGGGAAGGTGTTCTCGTTTTTACCGTTCGAGGTCAGCCTGGTCAGGTCCATGCGCAAGTACCTATCAGTCCTCGAATCCCTCGGGGTTGATCTGCCCGCCATCGTAATTCTCTCGTTGCTTGATGTTCGAGGCTATGCGATGGGAAGACCTGATTATGGGTTCCTTGACCCAGGACGACCCTTTGACAGGGACGTGTTAATGCCGCAGGAAATTCTAATTGAGTCTTATGACGCTGATATCGCCTTGGCCGTAAAGCCAATTTTCGACGAAATCTCGAACGCTGCTGGTTTTGCTGGATCGATCCTTTATGCGGATGGTAAATGGATTGGAGAAGAGATCGCTAAAAGATTCGGAGTATGACCCGCTGTTGGAGTCTCCATTCCGTTTTCACGTCTCGCCCTCTTGGTCGGGGAACAACCGCCCGTAAAGGTCCGCCATCTCCCTCACCACTCCTAGTGTTCAGCTTGGCGCGGGCGTCTGAGTGATAACATTCGCCTATGCCAAGCGTGCCTTTCGTTCGATATATGGTTGACTGCCCACACTGCAAGATGAAACAGCTTGTTCATGTTGCTTCCGGTGCAGGAGAGGCGCCCATAAGCGGCCAAATGACTCAATGTATCCGGTGCCAAAAACACTTCACGGTGGGGGTTTTGGCTAGAATTGTAGAGGGACCGTTTCCCGTCTGATTTAGCCCAGCCTCTTGAACTGCCCGGGGCAGTGAATGATGCGCTTTCCAGCCTTGTCCAGTGAGCAACAGTGTGCAACGGGTGTGCAACGGATAGGCTCTGCCATTCCTGTAAGTTATTGAAAGAATGGCGGGGACGACGGGACTCGAACCCGCGACCTCTGCCGTGACAGGGCAGCGTTCTAACCAACTGAACTACGTCCCCACGATGACTGCGAAGGTACTCTAACGCAGGAAGTGTACCAATCGTCGCCCTGATCGACAACACTGCATGCACGCCACTGAACGAGCGGGAAGATTATTGTTGGCGAAGGAGATTCGCGCTCAGGCGGATTGATAGAGCTTGGTCAGCACGAATTCGCGATGTCCCAACGCTTCCGCACAAGTCAGGCGGCCGTTGCACGTGCGGATCATGATGTCAATCAGCCGATCGCCCGCCTGATCGAGTGTCATCTCGCGGCGCAGAATACCAGAGACATCGAGATCAATGTGCTCGGCCATTGTGCGCGCAGTCTTGGGATTTGCCGTCAGCTTGATCACAGGTTCTATTGGATTACCAATTACGTTGCCCTGGCCGGTAGGGAAGAGGTGAACCGCGAAACCAGCCGCGGCTTGCAACGTCACGCACTCTGCTGCTGCTGACGAAGTATCCATAAAGTAGAGTCCTCCGTGTTTTGCCGGCGCTTCCGCCGGCTTGAGTACGCCGATGAATTTCGTCTTTCGGCCAATTTTTTGCAGATTGCCGAAGGCCTTCTCTTCGATCGTGGTGAGACCACCAGCGATGTTGCCTTTGGTCGGCTGCGACTCGGAGAGATCGCTGGTTTTGTGACGCTCAATGATTTCCTGATAGGCGTTAAATACGCGCATGAATTCGTCGGCGACTTCCTTGCTGGCGGCACGGCTGGCACACACCATTTCGGCGCCGGTCAGCTCGGAGGTTTCTCCGAAGCAGGTAGTGGCTCCGAGCGGATCAAGCTTGTCGATGAGATTGCCCACCGTTGGGCAGGAAGCCAAACCCGAAGTGGTATCGCTTTCGCCGCATTTCGTGGAGACGAAAAGTTCCTGCATCGTGCACAGCTCGCGTTGTTTTTCGGAAGCCCATTGCACGAACTCCTGCGCTTTTCGAGACGCAGCAGCGATCGTGCCGATGTCTCCAGTGCCTTCGATTGAAAAACCGGCCACGGGTTTGCCGGTCTTGGCTATGCCTTCCACTACCTGGTTCGTCCACCCCGGCTCGATCCCGATTACGACGCACGCCGCAACATTGGGATTCGACCCTGTGCCAATCAGTGTTCGAAAGTGCAGCTCGAGATCTTCGCCAAACTGCAGCCGTCCGTATGGGTGCGGCAGCGCCATCGTGCCTTTGATATTGTTCGCCACCGCCTCGCAGGCGGCGTTCGAAAGATCATCGAGCGGCAGAATGACCACGTGATTGCGAATACCAACGCGGCCGTTCTCACGGCGAAAGCCATAAAAATCGTAGCGGTCCATTCTTACCACCTTTTCGTTTTCAGATTGTTCGTGTGCACATGCTGGCCTTTGCCGATGTCGGCCACGGCGCGGCCCACGTCGTGCCCATACTTCAAAATGGTTTCGCCGTTCTTGATATTTCGCAGTGCGATTTTGTGACCCAGCGGCACGGCGTCGAGAGCCTTCAACGAAATCGTCTCGTCAGTCTGCATGATCCAGCCCGTGAGTTCCTGACCGGGCCGCACGTCTTCAATCACCACTACGCCGACGGTATCTGTCTTGTCGTGCACAATGAATTGAGTAGCCATTCGTCCCCGCGAAATTTACCACTCCGAAATTAAATGAGCAGCGGACCTGCTTAGAGCGCACAAGAATGGCGCAAACAGTGGTCTATCGGCAAGTGATTCGAAGAGTGGTTAGGGGGCTAATTGTGTGTCCCACTTCCTGAAGAAGGGGTGTGTAGGCGTGGTTTCTAATTTGTGAGCACAACTGCCGGCAAGGCATCCTCTCGCAGTCCGAGTACGACGGCGCAGGGCGCAGGCCCAGGGATGCTGGATTACCCTTGCCGATTCGAAGTATTCGTGAGGAGTTTCTCCAGCAATTTACTTAGCCCAGCTCGCGAAGTGGTTGGCAGTTCGGTGAATTCGACGCCCATACCCTTGCCCTTGATCGAGCGCCTAACGACGGCCTTTCCCAGGACAGGACCAGTTGGAATATCGAACTGCACTTGAAGTATTTGGCCCGCCGGTGCCGGGTCCTCGGCGTCGATAAAGAGTCCCCCGACGCTGAGCGATGAGACGCGCGAGATATCGCGCCGATGAGGGCCCTCCCACGAAATCGTCATTCCTCGTGTTAGGCCTACGCGCGGGGAGCGCCGTCTTTCGGCTCCGCTCTTCTTCTTTGCGGTTGGGCGCGTGGCTTTCCAGAAATCTGGCCGAACAAAGGAGAATTCGATCTCCACTTCAAACATTTGGGCGCCCAGTGTCCGCGAGCGAACGACCTGAGCCTCCACGGGATCTTGTCCGGCGCCGCTGATCAGAAGCAATTTCTGTCCGTGGTTCAACGGGACGCTGAGAATAAGTATGGCTCCCTTGGGGTTCGTATTGATAACCCGCGCCTCTTCGTAGAATGGATTCTTGCTCGGCCCATGGCCGTAAACATTAACGGTGGCGTTTTCCGCCGCCCCGCCCGACGCGTGTTCGCCCTGTTGCAAAACTGGATTCATTGGCTCGCTCTTCACGTCCACCAGAATGTGTGCCATCGTCGTTTCCTTTCTCATGGTCTCGGTTATCAATAGAGCAGGGCGAGGGCCAATCACCTCTATCTAAGTGACTGTTAACAATAGGTGTACGCTGTGGGTGGACTGGCTAGAAACTACCCATTGTCAAATCCAAGGGCGACTGTAAACGGAGACTACACTTAACGGTAAAGGCAGCGGGTCAACGGAAGGGGTGGCTATTGCTGCAGAGATTGCCGCCTGATGTGTATCGGCGAACGCGGAACTCAGAAGCTATGGGAGCAAAGCCCAGCCGCGTCGCGAGTGTCTCGCGCGACGCGGCCGGGCAAGTTAAGACGGCAGTTCCCGATAATAACCCTGACTGCCTGAGATAGCGCTAGTCTAGTCGGATCGTTAAAACTTGCTCCAACTGAAGCCTCCGACGGGGATGAAATTCCCCAGCTGCAGTACGGAGTTTTGTTCCGCAGTGTCATAATGCCAGGGGGATCCGGAGGCATCGTTGAAATTGTTGGTGATGATGCTTCCGTAGAGACCGACGGGTGCGCCTGGGGTGTAGTAGCCAGCGTTGGGCGCGTAGATAACTGCGGCGTTTGGCATCCCGCCAAGACGGATGGTATAACTTCCGCCGTAAACAATCTGCATGTTGGAGGGGATCCCACTGAAGGTGGTTTTAGACGGACCACAGGTCTCGCTGCCATATACGTTCGGGTTAGCGATGACGCCTTTACCTCCGGATGGGGCGCATCCATTCAGGCCGGCGTAGCCGGCGCCATAGATCACTTCAGTTGAGCTATAGCCTGAAGGAAGGCCGGATTCACTGGGACAACCCGACGAGCAATTTCCGGCAATTTGGAATACCACTGGGCCTGAATCGACCACGAACTGGCCATCCTGGGCGAAATTAATGCTGTTAATGGTATAGGTGCCAGCGGAAACGTGGACAACATCGGCGCCGTTGATCGTTATGTTTCCGTACGACCCAGGTGTGAGCGTAAAGTCGTTAACCGTTTTGCTCGACCCACCGTCGTTAATACTGTCCGTGGTGGCGCTCTTGGTGCAACCTGTAATACTGGCGCAAGCGGTACTTACGTTCTGGGCGGTAGTGATCACAGCCGGGCTCGTCGGATAACACGGTGTGGCTGAACAGCCAAATGGAAGCGGGGCAGTCATGCTACTTACCGCCGTAAGTGTTCCGTAGTTCTTTGAACCAGCGTCAGTAAGCCCATTGGGGCAAGCTCCCACCTTGGTGTTTGGAGCCCCGATATTTCCATGAACAACTGCCGATGAATCGAGGTTGACGTTTCCATTGGTGGCAATGCTTCCGGCCGATCCGGCCGTTTGCGAAGCGTAAGTGCCTGCCGTTGAATTATAGCTGTCCGTGTAATCGCCGTTCGACAATGTGATCGAGCCACAACCCTTTCCCAGGGCCTCGAGACCGTACTGAAAAATCGGCTTGCCGGTCCGCTCGAAGGTCTGGGTCACCTGCACCGTGGCGGCCAGTACACCGCCGATGCTTCCTGTGGAGGTGATCTGCCACGTTTGCATGGCGCCACCGCCGGTTCCCGGCAACCACGAAACCCCGCCCCCCGAATTCATGCGCAGCAGCGTGGCAGTAGTCGAATAGGTGGCGTTCGAAACACCCGGAACGCTTCCGGCCGCTACTTTCCCGTAGTTGGTGACGACGGTTGCGTCGGGATAGTTCGAAGCGCCGCTTACCGGCGAGAGCACCACGGCTTTACCGCTGTATTGAACAGGGTTCGTGGTCATGGTGTAGGAAGCGAACGTGGGGGTTGTATAGTTGGTCGACGAGAGCCAGTTCATTGTTGTCTGCACCCCGGTCTCGGCCGCATAACGCGCTTGCGCGGCCAGCCGGTAGTTAAGCGAAGTCCAAGTCTGCGCCTGGGAAGTGCTCATCACGGCAATAGCGAGGACGCTCAGCACCAGGATCGCGAGCAGTGCCACGATCAATGCGACACCCCGCTCCGATTTCCTGTAAGTCGTTTGCGTTTCCATGACGATTTCCTCCTGCCGTTTGAGTTTGCAGTTTCCCAAAGCTCGTTAATAAAGGCTTACGTTGGGGGGCTGGGCTTGAAGGCGGGTCGTAAGCCCCGCATTGCCTAATTCAAAACCAGCCAACACATTGCGCGGGGATAAATCCAAGAACGATTTAGTCATGGTCAAGTACGCCTGCGTTTGCGGGTCGGGCGTTAACGACCGCACGCTGATGGTGAGCCCGACGTTGGTCACATAAGTGTTGCTCGGGGTGCCAACGGGGTAGCTCGTGAATTGAAAACAAGGCGTACCGTTGCTTCCGTTGTTCGGCGCACCGGTAGGGCTGGGATTCGGGATAAGCGTAGAAAGTAAAGTCTGAGCTGTGCTGATGGTGTTGACGCCCGGAGTGATCGTAGTTACCGACCGCGTCAGGGTTCCGGGGGTCGCCGTAGTGTCACACGTGTAACGGATGTAAACCAGCGAGCCATCGCCGTTGATGTCTCCGTACATGTTCAGAATGCTTTTCCCTGGCTCGTTCACAGAGGTGGAGCCGTCGGTCGCTCCCACAGGTACGATCCCGGAGGGGTAAGCGCCCAGAACGGTGACGGGAACGCCGCTGGCGTGCGCATGGGCGAAGGCGGTGCCGGCGGTGAACGTGGTCGAGGTGACGGCAGTGAGCGTTACCAATTCTTCGCTTGCGCTGCCCGCGTCGACCAGCAGTTGTTCGCCAACGTACATGGAAGCGGTCTGGGAGACTGTAGCGGTTGTTGCGCCGATAGCCGCGGCCGCAGTGAGCGTTGTCGCAGGCAAACTTACCAGACCAGCCTGTCCGATTTCTTGCGCCAACAACTCCGCGACGCTTCGCACGTTTTCGTACATATCGGAGCCCAGTTCGGTTCGGGCATAGGTTTGTTCCGACGTGGAGAGGGCGGAAATAAACCCACCCATAATCAAAGAAAGGATGACCATACTCACCATCAGTTCGAGCAGCGAGAACCCCCCGCACGTTGAAGGGAAAGGGCGCAAGCCAAAGGGCCTTTCCGCGGCTCCGAACGGCTTTCTCAACGCAGAGGAATGCCGGCGGGTAACAGCCCTTCGATTCCGTTCACGATATTTTCCATAATCGAACATATCAAACACCTCTCATGGGCCGGTCTACAGTCCACTCGACTTCACGGAGACGAGTGTTGAGGAGGGAGCCAGGCCTTTGATACCAGCACCCTGCGAAGCAGTGGCGACTATAGTGATGGTCTTCAAGGTACCGGTGGAGTCCGTCGTAACCTTCCACTGCCGCGTGTAATACGCTCCGGTGGAACTCGTCAGGAGGTTCCCGTTTACGTCGAGATAATCGACGAAATACTTTACGACCGCTGCAGGCGGAACCGAGCCCACACTCGAACTGGCGGCCATCGTCCCACCTAGACCACAAGTATTGCCTCCCGAGCCCGTGCATCCCGTGGACCCGTCGGTCACGGACGGAAACACCGTGGTATCCGTGGTTCCGTCGTTGAAGCCGTCGCTCGTTAAGTTGATGGCGTTCAGAGTGAGCAACTGTTCCATCTTGTCCTGGGCGTATTCGGTGGTCCTTGTCGCCAGGTCTGCCTGCTGATTCGTGGTTTGGACACCGACGACGAAAACGGGCAGAAGTCCTGCGACGACGACAAGCAAAATCGCAACCGCCACCATGGTCTCGATCAGAGTTGATCCGCGCTCTGATCGCGCCCTATCTTTCCGGCAGCGCTTTCCCGATTTTATTTCGGCCGTGCTTAGGAGTTCTCCAACCATGTTCCAAGCTCCTGACTTTTAAAATTGAACCCACGCCGATCCTGTGTATCGATACTGCCCTGGCAGCCCAGAGACGGATACCGCGATGGCTTGATAGCCCTTCGCATTCTGGATATAGATCGCGTCGGTCGCGACAACTTTGTTGGTGCTATCCACCGGGTAGGTGCGCGAATTAAATTCGATACATGCCGTATTCGACGTGGTGGAGCCAGGGCTCGGGCCCGCGACTCCTGCGATGCAAGCCGGCGCCTGAGCGGGTGTCACCCCGGTGGGTCCCGTTGCTATCGATCCGTATCCGAATGTGTCGCCTGGGGC
Source organism: uncultured Acidobacteriota bacterium (assembly GCA_963803735.1). Taxonomy (GTDB): domain Bacteria; phylum Acidobacteriota; class Terriglobia; order Acidiferrales; family UBA7541; genus Palsa-189. The sequence goes on from CAWDNV010000010.1 coordinate 82,693, forward strand.
AAGAGGAACTACAGGACTCGTTGTTTGAGTGCAGGAGTTGGAGTCCTCAAAGGTCTGCCAGCATGTGCTGGCCTTGTTCCATATTTCCAGATGATAAGTATTGGTGCTGAGATTTACGTAAACGCGGGCATGAGTGTAATCGGAGGCAGCGCGCAAGCGCGCCAGGTTAAGCTGGGCGGCAATTTCCCGCGTATCGCCCCCGATCCGGAAACTCCGCGCAAGTCCCGTTACGGAGGGAATCGCTATCGCCGAAAGGATGACGATGCCGGTGACGACTAGCATGAGCTCAATCATTGAAAACCCGTGACTTCGGTATGTGCTTTGCGGGGTCGGTCGTGTCCCCCGTAAGCCACGTTTTTGAAGACAGGAGAAGAGAGAACTCACCTGAGGGCCTCGAGACTCCCGGTCTGGTTGAGCTATGCGATCTCGATCAAACATTGGGTTCATCCTCGTGACTTCGACTACTCCGACTACTCCCATTCTTGGGGGAGCGGCAGGCGGCGGCAATGGTACAGTCGTTCCTGCGCCCTTGACCGTTTCTATAGTAAGGGCAATTTCCTTGCCAAGGAGGAACAGCTTTGTTTTGATGGGCTTGCGGGCGAGCTCAACCGGGTGCTTATAGTTCAATGTAACGATTAGTGACGAACCATGACGAACCGATAACCCTCTGGGTATAACGCAAGGAATAAGAAGGCTCATTGATCGGCCGAGATTCCCTGCATACAAGCCACTCCGCAGCTGTATACGCTGGCGAAACTGCTTCTCTTCACGACCGTTGACCGCACCCGAAGTAAGGCAAAATCGCTTTACTGGGCTATGGATAGTCACAAGAAGCTCGTTAAGCAACGCCAATGTCCTTCACGCCGCTGACATACCCGTGCATGCGCTGACTCATCACCTTGCGGATCCTACAGTTGTGTTCCCGGAATCATTCGCCCTTCAGCTGGCGGTTTATTGGTCGAAGCCAGACGACGACATCTTGGGCATCATTCACTCATTACTCGAAATGGGCATCCCGTTTTTTGTGACTCGGGACCTGGATCGCGCCCTGCAGCACCGCTTAGTGATCATCTATCCCGCTGTGGATAGCCGCACCTTTACAGAGGGTCAGGTCGCCGAACTCAAGCAGCACATCCAGGATGAAGGGAGTATCTTCGCCGTGAATGTTTTTGCGGGCTCGCTGAAAGACCTCTTTGGTTTTTCAGGATACGAGCCTTCGCACCGGCGGTATCGAGTGGACTTTGCGCCCGGCAGTGACGCGATGCTTCGGTACGTCAATCGTCCGGAAGAGCTAGAGGTCCGGTTGGGAGATCCGAAATCGGCGATATCTTTTGGACCAACGGCTACACGCCCCAACCCACAGCGAGAGTGCTTGCGCGCTTCGAGGACGGCACCGCGGCGCTGCTCCACAACAGATCTGGAAAGGGCAGCAACGGTTGAGCATGATCATATTTGCCTCACTCACTTGCAACTCATGGCCTGTCCGTTCGAGGCCATCGAGCAGTTATTCAGAGACACTTCACCTTCGAAAACTCCCTCGATCGGCTTGCCTGTCTGCAAATCGATTACGGTTGGGTCGTTCACTCGCAGGTTGATCTGAACGGTCTTGACCGTGGCAATCGTGTTAGCGCCGGCAGTCGTGCTGACGTCAATCGGCAAACCTGTGATTAGTGTGCCAGTCGTGTCGAAGTACTTGAAGATCGGGTTGCTCACCACATCGTTCACTTCTGTGCCCCAGTTTGTGTTCTGAGCTGTGACGGGACTCCCGTTCACTTTGTCAGCCTGGCTGCGCTGCAAACACAGCGAGCAAGTGCCAGACCCGTTCACCATGTACTGGATGCTCTGCACTGTGCTTATGCCGTTGACGGAAGCTTCAAACTGAATCATGTTGTTGTCGATTTTCACCAAACCTATGGCAAACCGGCTGTCGTTGATCACGGGCGAAGCCAGCGCCGGAGACCAGGTGCCGCCGGAGAGATCAAAAATGCGCGAATTAGGATCCCCGATCTGGTTGATATCGCGAAAGAACTGATCCACGAAATCCCGCACTTGCTGAAAGTCATCGAGCTTCGCATCCTCGTTAGCTGTGCGATATTGGGCGGTGCCCAATTGCTCGAACACAACTCCCATGACGAGAGTTAAGATCAACATGGAGAGCATCATCTCGAGCAGAGAAAAGCCCTCTTGTCTGGGAAAGCTCAAAGTCAAAGGTGGACGAAGTCTCATGGCTTATGTCCCCTGTCCAACGAGCGTTCGAATCGTTACGGGCAGAGAGAAGAATTTCGGGTTGTTTCCTGCATTTTGTTTCTGCACGGAGACGGTCAGGAGCTTCGTGTACGGGGTAGGCTGCGTAATATTCCACCTGGCATCATAGGTGAATTGCATCCCGCCGGTGGCGCAGTCGGTGTAAAGCATTTGATAGCTGCTCACTGCTGACTGCGTGAAGTCCACAACGCCGGCGCTGGTCAGCGCGCTGCCGCCGGCAGCCGTGGCGATCGTGGAGCTGTTTCCGGCGCAGTCCGTGATGGTGAGAGTGGGCGAAATGCTCGCCTTCACGCTGGAAATCTTCTCCACCATCATTTGAGCGATAGCTGTGGAATTACTCTGCTGCTTGCTGCGACCGTTGCCTCCTATCGAAAGACCAATGAGAGACATACTGCCGACGACGCCCACCAGCAGCACAACCAGTGCGATCATCAGCTCGATGAGGCTCATTCCGCGCTCATCCCGCGCTACTGGTTTCTTTACTGAGATGACTATTTCCATGCTCCACCATTCCATTGGAGAACCTTGGATCTTCCTGATTTGGTCACCAGCACGGCCGCCCAGTCATTGGTTCTGTTGTCCGTGAAGTAGAAAACAAAGTAGCTGGCCGCCGGAGTTGCGCACACCGAACTGCTGTAATTACACGGCAAGCCCCTTGGCGAGTAGGCAATTACGTTTGAGTTGTCGAAGGGCATTCCCGATGAGGTGTCGCCGACCAGAATGTATGCGCTTGGTTGTCCGCTGCTGCCATTCGGAGCGCCAGAGGCCCCGGCTACGGATTTAGGGAGATCTAGATACGGTTCGTTTGCATCAAGCGCGCTATTATTATTTAAATCGATATAGACCTGCTGCAGCGCACCAACCATCCGAAATCGGATCGGGTATGTGGCGTTCGCTCTTGCCGCGCTCATCCGGGCTTGCTGCGTTAGAGCGGCCACCTCAGCGGCTGCAGAGCGCAGTTGCCAGTCTTGCCAGAATTGAACGAGTTTGGGTATCGAAAACGCAGCGATTACGGTGATTAACGCCGCGACAAGCATCAGCTCCACTAGCGTAAATCCTCGCAGACCTTTATCGGCGTTCAACTTGCTTTGGTTAGCTCTCATCATTTTTGCCGAACGAGCTGACGTGTTCGCTCCTTGAGACATAGCCACTCTTACCGGGTCAGTTTGAGCCAAGGATACGGCGGTCATCACAAAGGCTTATTCAAGGGGCTACAAAGGGGGCTTATAGAGGGGCAATTCACGTGCCTCAGTGCAAGTGCTGGGAACGACGGGCATTAGCTCGACAGCCCAAGCCGTCCGGAAGGCTAGACGGGGAGAATTAGTGACGATTCAGGAAGACAAGATCAGGGCAAAAAGGCGCCAGGCAATGTGCGCCAGCGTTGTTATGTCCGTGGTGTAGAGAGTCCAAACCTTCATTTGCAGTGTAGGGGAGAACAGGAATCCCGACGTTCAGGGGTAGCTGATTCGCTTACCCATGCGGATGTTTCGTTGACGAAAACACTATAAGCGGCCATCCTGTTTGCAACAGTAGCGAACCAAAATTCTCTGGAAATATTCTGAGGCCGTGGCATGAGCAGCGTTCCACAAGACACTTTAGCGGGGCGTCACTGCGTCTTTTGCGGTAAGCCGGTTGCGCCGCATCATTCACAGTGTCCGCATTGCCGCGAAGCCGTCCCGAAGGTGCGCCTTGCTCCGGCGCCTGCCCCCGTCGCTAAGCGTAACCAGATGCGCCGCGGAATTCTCTACATGTTGTTGGCCCTCGTGATCCATTACGTGGCCCTTCGCAGCGACAGTCTGAATTTGCCTTTTTCCGTGAATCCCGCCGTTACCTACCTTACGACCATGATGTTTCTGGCCGGATTGGCCTTGGCGCTCTACGGCTTTTTCACCAAAGTCACCGCTTAACTTTCCCGTTCCAAACCTGCAACCTTGCTCCACAGTCGCGTTAGGCGGTACGCTTGATTCGTCGCTCGTGAATTTTGTAGCTCGATAGTTCCTGTCCTTTTGTCTGTCGCGTGCGCCAATTCGCGCGAAAGAAATGAAGACAATGAAATGAAGCCCTGGAAGATAGTTCTCCTCGGTATAGTCGTGGTCATGGTTGCCGCTGCCATTTACGCGGACGTCCTCGTCCGGCATGGCTTCAGCGCTCGCGAAAATCCCTCCTGGATCGAGGCGTTTGCGGCGAACATCGCCAAGCGTCTCGCAATTCCGGCAACGTATAGAATGAAAAATCCCTATGCGCCGACTGCCGCGAATCTTAGGCAAGGAGAGGAGCATTTCGCCGATCACTGCGCTATATGTCACGCCAATGACGGAAGCGGCGACACGCTCTTTGGAAAAGGACTCTATCCCAAGCCTCCGGATATGCGTACCGCTGACACCCAGAACAAGAGCGATGGCGAACTCTATTACACAATAGAGAATGGCGTGCGCTTGAGCGGCATGCCCGCGTTCGGTCCCGGCACGGTTCCCACTTCAGGTGACGAAGGTAATGGCGACGCCGAGAACTGGAAACTGGTTTTGTTCATTCGTCACTTGCCGCAAATCACCTCCGAAGAACTTGAAGAGATGAAAAAACTGAACCCCAAAACCGAATCGGACCGCGCCGAGGAGCAGCAGGAAGACGAGTTTCTAAATGGTGGTAAAGTTCCGGCTCCCCCCGCCGAAGGCCATCATCACTAAATCTCCTTCAAACCACTTTTTGCACCGATTTAACGCTCCTTAACGGAAGCAACTGGATATGATTCCCGCGAGTTTGGCGTATCCGTGTGCTGTCGCCCCAAAAGCGGCAAAGCTTCGGAACGCTGGCTCTCGGTCACGGTTAGGATGTTCGAAAAAGGACGATGTTGGAACTCTTGAACTTATGCGGTATAAGAGCGCCGGCTGGGGAGGCCGGTTAGTCTGAATCGCGATTGCGCAGCAAGGAGGCGACCAAAATGTGGGAGGCACTGGAACAAACGGGGTGGGTGAAAACCCTGGGCAGTACCGGCTGGATGTATTCGACGGTGTCCGTGACTCATTACTTGACGATGTTCTGGTTCATCGGATCGGTTGCCGTCGTGGACTTAAGGGTTATGGGCCTTGTGGCACGCAGGCGCAGCCTTGGAGAACTTGCTGAGCAACTTTTCCCCTGGGCTTGGATCGGATTTACATTCGCGGTTATTTCCGGCTTCCTGATGTTTGCGACGGCCGCTGGCGATTGGGCGCCTTCCAAGGTATTCCACGTCAAGTTAACGCTGATCGTAGTCTCGGCGCTATTCGCCTTCATCGTTCAGCGCGGAGCGCGGAAGTGGGCTCTCGATCCAGAGATATCGCGGGCCGCGAAAATCATTGCACTGATCTCTTTGTTGCTGTGGATTGCGACGATTCTTTCCGCGTCCGAAATCCCCGCCCTCGAAGGGCTAGGCTAGAGCTTTTCCGCGCTTCAGCGGCAGAAAAGGATAGCTCCGATGCATGATACGCTGGTGGCGTTCGCGAAGTGGTTGGAGGGCACGCCCTGGGGACTAATGACGCGCGAGTCGATATGGGCGTACCCGTTCGTGCAGTTGATTCATTTCACCGGCCTTTCGATTTGGTTGGGAACTAATTTCGCTCTGGATCTCCGGCTGTTGGGAGTAGGCAGCCGCCGGGCCACGGCCGCTCAATTAGCGCAGGAACTCTTCGCCTGGAACTGGATCGGCTTCGCGATTGTTCTCACCGGCGGATTCATGCTCTTCTCCGGAATCGCGACGGCGTTTATCTCCAACATTGCATTTCAATGGAAACTGGGCATGTTTGTTCCACTTGCGCTTACGTGGCACGTCGTCGTGCAGCGAAAGGCGCGAGTTTGGGGCCAAACAATGGACACGCCGGGAATTGCCCGGTTTGCGGCGCTCACTGAAATTCTGCTCTGGATTTGCGTCGTTACCGCAGCCGTGGAGATTCCGAATCACTAACTGAGAGCTGCTAACCGCGAGCAGGGAATCCATCTCACTCGGGAAAAGCGCAAAGTGACATGTGCCGGTCGTGCGCGTAGAATCAAAGCAAGAGGAGACCACAAATGAAACTTCGCGCCCTGATTCTCATCGCTTGCATTTCGCTGATTACCGCCGCGGCTCTGGCCCATGGCGATGAACAGCACGTCATCGGCACTGTGGCGAGCGTAACCAAAGATTCCATCACCGTGAAAACTACGGCGAATGGCCTCGTAACTGTCGCTGTTGTGCCTCAGACCACCTTTAGCAAAAATAAGGCTGCGGCCAAGCTTTCCGATTTGAGCGTCGGCGATCGCGTGGTGATTCACGCGAAAGAGCCCGCCGAAGGCAAGCTCGTGGCGGATACGGTCCAATTCAGCGTTCCTGCCGCGAAAGCGGCTCCCGCCGCCGCGAAGTAAGCTCACTCCCGACGCGCGCACATTTGCAATAGCGCGGCTGTAATCAAGGCCGCGCTGTCTGCGTCCAGTCCCGCAAGAAGACGTTCCTCAGGTCCTTCCCCGGCACCGGCAAGCACAAGTGTGTACAGACACCCACGACCCGCATCCAGTACCGTGCCATCAAACGAATAGTGATTTCCGATTCTTCTTATCGATAACACTCAGCTGGAAACGATGAGATAGGGGTGTAGTGCACAAGGTAGATCTCAGCCGCAGGAGGACGCATTGCGTCTAATTAGAATCGCCGCTGTCGCTCTACTCGCACTCCTTCCAACCCTTCTTTGGAGCCAGGTAGCAGCCCCAGAGAAAAAGGACGGCCAAGCATCCGAACAACAAACACAGGAATCCGACGGCATCGCGACTTCTCCTTCGCCGTCAGACGTGCCCGGGACAGAGCTCCAGGCGGTGGAGCGTATGCCCCTGCCTGTCACAACTCCAGCTGAGATCAGAAACGCGCATTCTGACCACAAACAGACTGAGCGAATGTTTTGGGTCGTGCCCAATTTTGCGGCCGTGAATCCCGATACTCTGCTTCCGCCGCTTTCCGCTCGAGGGAAGTTCGTGCTCGCCATGCACGACAGCATGGACTATTCAGGGTTCACCTGGACAGCAGTGCTTGCCGGTCAAGCCATGGCTACGCGTTCTGTTCCGGAGTTGGGTACCGGAGTCAAGGGCTATGCGCGGTATTACTGGCGCACCTTCGCGGATGGCGTCTCCGGAACCTTCTTCACAGAAGCCATTATGCCTGCGATCACGCGCGAAGATCCGCGCTACTACACGATGGGTCACGGAGGTTTTTTCCGCCGCTTTGGCTATGCCTTGTCGCGTACTGTCATCACCAAGACTGACTCCGGAGGTTCGAGCTTCAATTGGTCTGAAGTAGTTGGAAATGCGTTCGAAGCGGGTCTCTCCAACGCTTACTATCCTCCTCAAGAGCGCGGCGGGAAGCAGACGGCCAGGGATTGGGGAACTCAGATGGAATCCGCCGTACTGAATAACGTCGCCAAGGAGTTCTGGCCCGATATCCGTCATCTTATCTTGCGGCACGATTAATTAAGTCGCAGTCACGCGATTTCAGCTGGAGCGATTCTCGCCCAGAGTTTTATCGCCCAAACTCTTATCGCCCCGATTCTTATCGACTGTTAGCCTGCTGCGCACCTTGTGGCGTAGCGCCACCTCGCTCGGCTTGCCGCCAGTTCGTTTGAGCCAATCCTCGAGTTCCTCAACCCGGACGTTGTAAAACGTCGATTCGCAAACCTCCACACGCAATGTTCCCGTGTCCAGCGATGCCTCACGGCTCCAATCGCTACGCCGGAATTGCTGGAGGGCGACTGCGCCAGCTTCGTAGAGGCTTGCCGCCAGAACTTCCGCGACATGCTCCACGCCTTCCTCATCCCGAAAGCTCACTAGGCATCTTCGCGATTGACCCATGGCGGGAGCATATCACATGCGTTCGCTTTATATTCGCCTAGTGGTCTAACCGCCAGAAAAATAAGAGCCATCACCCTAGGTTCCGGTAACGGATTCAGGGTACTACAGCGCCTTAGCACCGCTGGATGACGATTGCCGGGTATTTCTATTGGCCTAGGCATGGGTGACGATGGTAGCAGCTGTGTAAGGAAGGAAGACAGTTGATAGGGAGGCTTACATGAAATTCAAGATTGCCGGAGCGATGCTCGCGTTAGCACTTATGTTCGGCACCGCACGGGCGCAAACAGACGATACTACGAAGAAGGAGACCCACAAGAATGCGCGCACGGTGACGGGTTGCTTGCAGAAGGATGGAGATGAATACCAAGTGCTCGCTAAAGACGGCAGCACTTGGGAAGTGAAGAGCGACAGCGTCGATCTCGCGAAGCATGTCGGCCACACCATTACAGTGACAGGTGCTGTGCAGAACGCAGCTCTACACGGGGCTAAGGAAGATACCAAGGCTGAGGCCAAAGAACACGGCGTTGGCAAAAACTCCACTGAACACGGTCACATGACGGTCACAAATCTCAAGATGGTCAGCGGTGGTTGCGCGAAGTAGCGTAAGCAATCCCCAACGAGCAAGCATTTTACAGAAGGAGGAGTTATGAACTGGGATCAAGTAGAGGGGAAGTGGAAGCAATTCAGCGGTAAGTTTCGCGAGAAATGGGGCAAACTGACCGACGACGATTGGCAAGTGATCGGCGGTAAGAAGGACCAACTCGTCGGACGGATCCAGGAGCGCTACGGCGTCGCCAAAGAGCAGGCGCAAAGAGAAGTGGACGATTTCGTGCGCTCCATGCCCGCGGACGATTTCGGAACTCAACAGACGACCTCCGACCCGGCGAAGGCGCGCCGCGCGGGCCAACAGTAAGTTCGTAACGCCTTGACTTCGGATGCTGCGGCGTCCGACCGTCAACTCAAAGGGCTACTCGTACAAAAGCGAGTAGCCCTTGCCATTTTGAGACTACGGCCGCGCGCAGAGTTCGCAGAAAGATTGGCCAGGCAGATGACTCCCGAGGCGCGTATGTACGCTGACGTTGATGCGATATCCTGAGGTTGAAGGCGCGCATCACACGATAAAAGAGCCGCGTGCAGGAATCGGAGGCACGCTGCCGCTTACAGGTCATAGCAAGGTCATAACCAGGTCAAAACGATGATGCGAAATCGACTTTCGTGGGGCTTCCTCCCTACAATTTATGTTGCGTTCTGCGTCTTGGCAGGACTGGCCTTCGCGGTCGCACCCGCCCCGGATTTTCCCGATCCTGGGCATGCTCCCATGAGCCGTGCGAAGCAGGAGCAGCTCGGCTTGCAGGCCGCCGCTCAGGTGTACCAACAAGTGCCTGTCCTGCCCGATTCAAGCCCGGAAACGCAATACATTCAGGCGTTGGGGAAGCGGCTGGTCGCCGTCATCCCCAAAGACCGCACTTGGCCCTATCAGTTCCACGTTATCGCGCAGAAGGAAGTCAACGCGTTTGCGCTTCCCGGCGGGCCCATGTTTGTGAACATAGGCACGATCGCCGCCGTCGACAATGAGGCCGAACTCGCCGGAGTTATGGCCCACGAAATGGGCCACGTCTATATGCAGCACTCCGCCAAGCGACAGCGAAAGACCGAGGTTGTCGACGTCATCGGCGCCCTCGCCGGAGTTGTCGGGGGCTCTGTGGCGGAGACTGGCGTCGAGCTTAGTGCCGGTACGCTGTTGCTGAAATACTCGCGAAAAGACGAATCGCAGGCGGACGCGTTCGGCGCCATTGTCTTATGGAAAACGCAGTACAATCCCATGGCGCTGGCTGACTTCTTTCGAAAGCTGCAGGTCAGCACCAAGAACGGTCCTCAGTTCTTGAGCGACCATCCTAATCCCGGTAATCGCGAACAGGCCATCCAGAATGAAGTACGCAGCTGGCCTCCAGAGAATTACAAGACGGATAGTCCGGAGTTCGCCAGCATCCGCGCGCACGCCGGCGGCGTGCATGCCTATACGGCCCAGGAAATCGCGGCGGGCGCCAAAGACGGCCGGTGGAAAGCAGAAAATCCAAAAAATGGCGCCGTATTCGCTGGCGCCTCCGCTCAATAACCCCCGAACCGCTGAAGCAGATCGTTGGATCTAAAAATTTGCTCGGCGCAAAACTAGACTTGGCGTGCCATCAGTCCCGAATAGTTAATAGAGCATTCGCGCTTGCAACTTCCGCCTGTCGGTAAGGCCGCCGAAGCTTCTTCCGCAGCACGCGGTTCCACCACATCAAAGCTCCTGTAACGGCCGAGATTCCGGGCACGAGCCCAAAGATTGTCCAAAGTGACTCGGTCAGCGAATTGAATCTGCCGAAATGAAGTTGCGCGATCCAGGAAAGAAATAAGCCCGCAAAAAGGTGAACGCCGGGGCCGAAGAGTGCGGGAAAGCAAAAATAGACGCCCGAAATTCCCCAGATCATTACGAAAAGCCAGCACCAGAATCCGATGGCGCTATGCAAATCCCAATTAAGCCGGGGGAAGTGCGCTTTCCAACTGACTGTCGTGCTGCGCCGCCAATCCTTGATTCCCGGCCACCAGAGAATAGCCCCGGTTAGCGCAATTACGGTAACAACGCACGAGCCGATGCCATTCACGTACCGCCCGGTACGCCCGCCGAGCAAATTGTCGTGTAAATCGGCGAGCCAAATCAGAATGCGCTCAACCGCCGAATGAGTATTGCCCAGATCTGCGCCGGTATACGGATCGAATAGCCGCTCGATTCGCTTGTAAGCGCGCTCCAGGACGACGTAGTTCGGTGCATCCGGATTTTCTGCCTCGCGCACGTTATCCACTTCATACGTGGGGTAGGCTCGCCGCGCTTGCTCCGTCAATTCCTCCACGCTCATCCGGCGCCCAAACTCGGCCCCCCTAACCACAACCTTGCGCGAGAAGCTCCTGGTAAGCTCGTGTCGAAACACGAGTGCGCTGCCGGAGATGCTGATCGCCACGACATAAATTCCGATTCCGATCCCGGCCCACAAATGCACCTGAAAAAAGGCTCTCCGAATCCACAGCCTTTGCGGGCGCCGAACCCATTGCTGCCAGGGCGTCATTTCCCGTCCGGTGGTTTGAGCGCACATCTTTAATTCGAATGGTTCCGCGCCGCGGGTGTGAGCTGGTTCGCCAGTATAAACCGTCTGGCACCGCGATAGACTTCATCAGCGCCCGGTCCACACGCGTCGCCTGCTTGACTGCCGCCCAACCTCTCTTTAGAATCGCCTTCAACTGAATTGTTATTGGGCCCCGACCTGAATGCATCTGTCTTGCGCGCTTGGAGGTGGGTTTTGAAAGGCAAATTCCTAATCGCCTTCGCTTTGCTTCTCGGTTTTTCGGTCCTTTCGCTTCCGCTCGCCGCGCACCATGGCAATGCGGCCTACGACGCCACAAAGCAAGTCAATCTCAAGGGGACCGTCACGCAATTCATATGGGCCAATCCCCATTGCGTAGTTCTCTTCGACGCAACCGATGAGAGCGGCCAGGTGGCGCATTGGATGGCGGAGACGGAAAATCCCACCACCATGACCAACATGGGCTGGCTCAAGAGTTCCCTCAAGCCGGGCGATGCAATCACGATCCGATTGATCACGGTTAAGAATGGCAAGCCGATCGGCCGTATTGTATGGGTCGAAACGCCCAGCGGCCAGAAGTTGCCCGGACGACTCCTCCCGACCGTCGACGACGCCAAGCAGTAGGCTGCCAATATGCTCAAGAGCTTTGCTGTGCCGACCTTCGCGCTGGGCGTACTGCTATTCTGCCCATTCCTGTGCTCTCAAGCAGCGCCCCAAGAACCAGAACGTCGGCCCGATGAGTCGCGCCCGGCGTTCACGCTGGACAATCGTCGCGACGGCTGGGGTCGGCCCGTAAAGCCGGCGGTAAAAGGGCAGAAGTCAGACCCTGCGCCCGTACACGACATTTCGGGCATCTGGGATCCGGGCGACGCCGGAATCCAGGCGCTTGGCCCCGCGGCAATGCCGGAGGACGGCAAGCCCGAACATCGTCTGCCCTACACCCCTGCAGGCGTCGAAAAGTTGAACACCACAAAGCCGAGCAACGGTGCGAGAAGTGTTGTGGCAGTGCAGAGCGACGATCCCGTCATTGCCGGTGATCCCCAGGGAATTCCTCGCGAAGATCTTTTCGAACTCAGGACCACTCAAATCTTCCAGACGCCCGTGGCAATCTACATGTTGTATCAATTTGGCAGAGTGTGGCGAGTCATCTGGACAGATGGTCGCGAGGCCCCCAAAGATGCCGAGCCGCGTTGGTTCGGCTACTCGGTCGGCAAGTGGGTTGATGACAACACGCTGGTCGTTGAGACCACTGGATTGGACGAAAGAACCTGGATCGATCATGCGGGCCGCCCGCATAGCGATGCACTCCGCGTGGAGGAACGATTCCACCGTGTTGACCGTGACCACTTGCAGCTCTCCGTGACGATTGACGATCCCAAGATGTATACGAAGCCGTGGGTGGCTCTCGATAAACTGGTCTTCAATCTGGAGCCGCAAACCTTCGACGTCCGGGAGATGTTCTGGTCGCCTACGGAATTTCAGGGCTACAACAAGTTGCTCGGCGACACCGCGGGCGAAAGCGACGAAAAGTAGCTCCGCCCAAAATTATGAGAGGGATTAGCGCGGCATTCCTGCTTTTCCTCACCGCTTTGACCCCTGCACGCGCCGGCAATCAGTCGGCCCAGGGTGGGCGAATCTTGGTTGCCAACGAGCATGCGTCAACCCTGCAGTTTTTCGATCTGGCCACCGGGCAACTCCTCAAAGACATTCCCACGCTGAAGCGCCCTCACGAAATGGTCGTCGATCGGGAAGCGGGCGTTGCCTACGTCAGCATCGCTTACAAGGACGGCCCGTGGGATCAGTATGAGAGCCCAGGAAATCAGATCCAGGTGATCGATCTGGAGAAAATGGCGATCGCCAAAACGATCGATATCACGCCGCACTGGGCGCCACATGGGCTGGCGTTCGATCAAAAGAGCGGCCTTCTGTACGTCTCCTGCGAATCGAGCGGAGGAGAAGTAATTGTAGTGGATACGAAGCAGCAGAAGGTGCTGGGTTCCGTAAAAGTTGGCGTCCCGCATCCGCACTCGATCGCAGTAGTTCCTTCGCTCAACAAAGCCTACACGGCGAATAAGGATGTGCAACACATCTCCGTCGTCGACCTTAAAGGGATGAAGCCTCTGAAGGACATCCCGGCCCCCACGGGTACGGACGGCATTATTGCTACGCCTGACGGGAAATATGTCTTCGTCGGCAATTTTAAGGGCACAGAGTTGCTCGTCGTTGACCCCAAAAAAGATGAAGTTATTAAGTCCATTCCTTTTGATTTGCCTCCCAGCACGTTTGCGCTTTCTCCGGACGGCAGCAAGCTGTACATAACCTTCCATGATCTAGGCACGAGAGATGGCAAACAGGTACTCGACCAACCCGGTTTCGTTCAGGAACTGGATGTGGCGACTCTGAAGCCAGGCGCGAAAATGGAAGTCGGTCATTTCCCGCTCAACATGACGGTGACGCAGGATGCGAAGACTGCTGTTGTGGACACGACGGCGGATGGCAGTATTGCCGTCGTCGACCTCGCGCAAATGAAGGTAATTCGCAGAATCAAGACAGACGAATGGCCTCATGGAGTCGTTGTGTTCTAAATCCGATGGCCTTGGTCCGGCGCTGATGCGGACCGAGATGCCTATCCCGTGTTGAGATGGCGATCTTTTTACCTCTCTGGCGTTTCACCTCTTCCCATCACATCGACCTGTGCTCCCCGTCACATCTTTTGCTCGGGGGCTGAAGTACAAAGGTATTGCAAGATTCGAAAGCCACGAAAAGGAGGATGACTCCACCGGGCTTAGAACAAAGAAGCGGCAGTAGAAAGTCTTTCAAATTGCACCGCTCACGCGGTACACATCGCCTGCGACGCTGATTACACGTCGCGACGGCAGAAACAAGCATGAAAAAGGGGGACCGCCTGGTCCCCCTTTTTCCATGTAGCGAAAAAGAAATCCCTGGATCTCCCCATAGGCCTAGGTCTCGGTTCGTCGGCCAGTAGAGCCCGTGGCATCGACTCCGCTTCCGTTGCTAGAATGCGGCTCCATCCCATGCTGACAAGGGGTCGCGATATGCGGACACATAGATTACAGGCCAGCATTCTTCTGCCATGGTTTGCTCTGGTGCTGAGCGCCTGCTGCGCTCTCGCTCAATCCCCGGGCCCGCAGCCCTTGCCGATGCCGGCGCCGATTGCTGCGCCGAGGGATACTCCGTATCCCGCCGCGATCCGCCTCAATGTCGATGCCACCGACGTCGACCGGCGCATCTTCCGCGTTCGCGAGACGATTCCGGTACGCGCCGGCGAACCCGTCGTTCTTCTGTACCCCCAGTGGTTGCCCGGCAATCACTCTCCCTCCGGACGGGTCGATAAGCTTGCCGGCCTCACGATTCACGCTAGCGGCGCACGCGTGGAATGGGTGCGCGATCCCGTGGACGTCTTCGCCTTCCACGTTGTCGCGCCCGCGGGTGCCACGTCGCTCGATGTCGAATTCCAATTTGTCTCGGCGGTCGATACCAACGAAGGCCGCGTCGTGATGACGCCCGACATGCTGAATCTGCAATGGAACGCTGTAGCGCTCTACCCGGCAGGCTATTTCGCGCGGCAAATCACGATGGAGCCCAGCGTTCGCCTGCCCGATGGATGGCAACTCGCCACCGCGCTCGAGACCGCCTCCACGAATGGCGGCCTCACCACCTTCAAGCCCGTATCTCTGGACACCCTGGTGGATTCGCCCATCTTCGCGGGCCGCTATTTCACGCGCCTGGATCTAGACCCAGGTGGCGTCGCGCCCGTGCACTTGGACATCCTTGCCGACCGCGCCGATCTCCTCGACGTGAAGCCCGAGCAACTGGAAGCGCACCGCGCGCTGGTGCAGCAAGCCTACAAACTTTACGGCTCGCATCACTACAATCATTACGATCTTCTGCTCGCCCTCAGCGATCACATGGGCGGCATCGGCCTGGAGCATCACCAGTCGAGCGAAAACGGTACCGTTCCCGCCTACTTCACCGAATGGGACAAAAACGCCGATGCCCGCGATCTGCTCCCGCACGAATTCACTCACTCCTGGAACGGCAAGTTCCGCCGTCCCGCCGACCTTTGGACGCCGAACTTCAACGTGCCCATGCGCGACAGTCTTTTGTGGGTCTACGAAGGCCAGACCCAGTATTGGGGATTTGTTCTCGCGGCTCGCGCGGGCCTCCTGACGAAGCAACAAACCCTCGACGCTTTGGCAGCTACCGCGGCGGTCTATGACCACCGCGTCGGCCGGGAATGGCGCGCGCTTCAGGACACCACCAACGATCCCATCGCCGCCATGCGCCGGGCTCTTCCGTGGCCAAGTTGGGAGCGCAGTGAGGACTATTACTCCGAGGGTCAGTTGATGTGGCTCGATGCAGACACGCTGATTCGCGAAAAGTCCGGCGACCGCCGCTCTCTGGACGATTTCGCCAAGGCATTTTTCGGAATCAGCGACGGCAGTTTCGTTCCGTCCACATACCTGTTTGAGGATGTGGTGAAAGCGTTGAACTCGGTTCAGCCATACGATTGGGAAACGTTTCTGCGCGCTCGCCTCGATGGTCATGGCCCGGGAGCACCTCTTGATGGCGTTACTCGGGGTGGTTACAAACTCGTTTATACCGAGACCCCATCCGATTATTTCAAGGGCTCCGAGACCCGCCGCAAGGTAATGGACCTGACCTATTCCCTTGGCATGGTGATAGGGGCGGAGGGTCGGCTCAACGGCGTGCTGTGGGAAGGGCCTGCGTTCAAGAAGGGAATGACCGTCGGTAACCAAATCATTGCCGTGAACGGAACCGCTTTTGACCTCGATCGCCTCAAGCGTGCCATCAGCGATGCGAAGCAGCGCGGTGCCATCAGCGATGCGAAGCAACGCGATGCCATAAGCGACGCAAAGCAGAATGGCTCTGCCATCGAATTGCTCGTCAAGAATGGGGATCGCTTTCGCACCGTCGCCCTCGACTACCACGACGGCCTTCGCTACCCGCATTTGGAACGCGATAGCAGCGCGCCCGCGCGTCTCGATCAGATTCTCACCCCGCGAAAATGAGAGCCGTTCGAGCCCACATACAGATACGTAGCCATGCCTAACAGCAACTTTGGTTGGTTATTTGCCTTAGAAGGGAATCCGTCAGAGACGCTTACCAGTGACATTCTTGTCCTTCGACAAATGTCTACTGTTGAAGAGAGAAAGATTCTTAATGCGGCGCAAGACTTCTTCGCTCACGACATCAAGTTTTGGCAGCGAATGATATCTCGTTTTCCTTACGTTTACGAGAAGGTAGTTCCCGATAGCCATCCATTTGGTGGTGACAGCACGGTTGCAATGGTCTTGAGTTTGTTGTCGCCGGGGGAGGTACGGAGTCCAATCCAGTGGCTTCAACAACCAATGGCGCAAAGCTCCTCTTCAGAGATTATCGATTATTTCTTTCGGCTCATGAATGGAAGATTTCAATCGGTTAAATTCCAGGAAATCAGAGACACTGCCATACCGGCATTCGAGAAATTGGAAGCATCGCCCTGGCCTACGTTTTACGGCGACAACTTCTTTCTGATTGATCGCCTGTATTCCTCTAAAAGGCATGTATTGGATCAGAATGGCCATAGTCCCGAAATTCTTGCTCGGGCCAGTGACATTTGCATCGGCCTCGAACACATCTTTAATGAGGGACAGGTTTCAGAACTCCAGTTCAGATTAGCAATATCCTTGGCTTGGACACTTGAAACCGAGCCGCTACGAAGGGAAGAAGTCGTTACCCATATCCGAAACACATACCAGCTTCGTAGCAAAATCTTGCATGGAGCGAAGCACAGTGCCGATGATCTGAAACCTGCTCAACGTGAATCGGTCGTGGCTACTGATCGCCTTTTCCGGCGGGCCATGTTGGCCCGAATGATTTCCGCCTTAGACCACGACGATTGGATTCAGATGGTACGTGGGCTCCGAGTTGGTTATGAACGCCCTGATCTTGACCGCATTCAATGGCTGAAAATCTAGGATCTCCTATCGGTCGTAACGGTGCGTGGGGGAGCGAAGATACTGAAGCTATGACTCTAAGTGCAGGCGAGCGCTCAAGTAGTCGCCTTGCAGCAAAGGGTTTAATCCGCTAGATTTGCACTCAAGCGCCGGAGTGGCGGAATGGCAGACGCGGCGGACTCAAAATCCGTTGGTCGCAAGGCCGTGAAGGTTCGACTCCTTTCTCCGGCACCAATCTTCCTTATCACTTAGCGACTTTCCGACATCGCGCAACGCTATAAGCCCGGCGAAATTGTGGACCGCTCCCAACGGGGAAACTCCAGCTTATCTTTCTTGACGGCGTGCAGAGCGTTCAATGCTTCTTTTATCGCCAGCCTTTCCTCCGCTCGTCCCGAAGTTCTGGACAGCACCTCTAATCGTACAAGAATGGCTCTTTCTGCAATGTCAACGCGTTCCCGTAAGTTCCCCTGCGGAATCTCTGAAACCGCATCCAAGTAAGGCACCTGCCAGGTTGCGAACTTTAAATCCATGAGACACCTCACCATCGCATTTAATTTTCAGACTCTAGCTGTTGGGCTGAGGCCCAAGTGCTCCGTTTTAGCACAAGGGCCGTCGGGAAAGGCGCGCCAGCAAGTGTGTTAAAGAGAGACGGTTACAGTACATCTCTGTGGGCAGACCATCCATACTCGTAAGCCCGTAGGAGAGCGTGGAAGACCTGTCAATGTCGCAATCGGCGATGCTTTCTTCCGCCTTCGGCTATCTCGTGTCGCGAAATCGCGGCGACCGAGTCTTATCGGCGACAATCCGCCAAGGTTTCTAGTTGGCGACGCCAAGCCTTCAACAGTCTGAGATTGGAAACGAGATTTCTCACTTTTGCGAGATTCACAATCAGCTGAAGCTCCGCCGGTTTATCGTCAGGATCGAGAACGATCAAGTCGCCCCTGAAATCGAGCCGGGAAGCGTCGCCGCGCAATGCAACAGCGAGCGCCTCCATGCTGTGTCCCACTTCCATCGCCTCCTTGGTCCATTTTTGAATTTGCCGCTCGATCTCCGCTAGCTCGACAAGGCCTCCGACGGCAGCTTGAGAGAATTGAGTCTTCGAGGTTGACATGTGCGCGAACCTCCGACGATTCGACAAAGAATGTCGCACCATACAGGGGATACCGCACGGCCGCCTATAGGTAAATTCGTGTACGAAGGCGTAAGGGCACATAAATGGTAATTCAAAAAGGGTAGGGCTCGGCGCGCGATTTTTTGCCGCGATATTAAGCCTCGATGAGCCCGTTGCGTATGGCGTAGCGCACTAACTCCGCCGTCGAGCGACAGTTTACCTTGAGCATGATATTGCGTCTGTGGGTCTCCACCGTCTTCTGACTGATGCCCAGCATCTCGGCAATTTTCTTGCTATTACGTCCCTGGGAAAGAAGTCTGACGATGTCTTTCTGACGATCACTCAGACGCGGCTTGGAGTTTCCGCCGTCGCTCTTTCGCGGTCGGTGAACCGCAGGCGCTGTGTCAATGGGATAGAAGGTCTTGTTCTTGAGCACAGCTTTAATCGCGGATACGAGATCGCGGTCCGGGGCACTCTTCAGGACATACCCGTGTACGCCCACGCGTCGCAGTTCGGCGATTAACTCGTCATTCTCATGAACTGTGAGGATCAATACTTTTGTGTCTGGCAGGTGGGCAAGGACGTCGCGCGCGGCATCCAGTCCGTTGATCTCGGGCATACTGAAATCCAGGATGGCCACGTCCGGCTTGCAGAATCTGGCCTGCTCTATCGCTTCTCGTCCATTGCTTGCTTCGGCTACGACGGTCCAATTCGGATAGTTTTCAACGATGTTACGAACGCCTCGTCGAAGCACGTTGTGGTCATCCGCAATCAGAAAACGAAGTTCAGGCACCTGCTCCCCCTGGGGTAGAGAGCCGAGGCGAACCCAAAAACTGCGCGCACCCTGCTTCGTTGATGCCCAGCGCGTTTTTAGGGTTTCGGGTTTCTCCTGTATTCTGAAGACCTGAGAGCCGTAACCTCCATTCCGAGCCGTCGTTCCAAGCCGTCGTTCCAAGGGAAGTCTCCCGACGCGTGTCTTCCGGCATTTACAAAGCATGGGATCGGTTCTGCCTGAAAAAGGATGCAGGAAATCGCGGGAACTTACATCCACCCCGAGTTGTCATTCTGAGCCGTCACTTCTAAGCGAAGTGTCCCGCTGCACTTCTTCCGGAAATTGCCTATTTGCAATTTCCGTCGGGACACGAAGTCGAAGCGCGCATTTTGCCGCCGCGCTTTTCGGCAATCCCTCTTCGCTCCTTTCGAAATCCGCCTGTCTTCCTCCATTCGAATACTCGCCGCGCCGAGCTTCCTAAGCCTTCGTTGCTCAGGGTCGGCGCCGACGCTTTTCTCGGCGGGAGACCTGAAGCTTTCCCTTCCATTCGAATAAATGGAATCCCGCGATTGTTCGAACGAATCAGCGTTCCACGTCGTTCGAATGACTCAACTAGTAAACTCCGTTGAAATGTAATACCTGCTATGTTATCGTGCGCTATGCTTGCTCGCGAACGACTCCTTCTGTGTCGTTCCGTCTCCGGCCCATTTGCGCCGCCGATCTCTGCCCGGATGCCGCTATTCGGCCCGACGACCGCTTGCCTCCTGGTCCGCGACCGCCGCTCCGCGAACGTTACCGCCAACCTGCCGAACCATGTGTCGACCATCGCGAGTAATTGCAGGCGCGATGGGCACAAAAACCCTGACGCGAACGCCCGTTTCTTGCCCGACCTAACCATCTTTAGAATGAACTCGCGCTGCCACCGCTAACCTACCTGTTTTCAATATAGTACCGACGTACTATTCCGAATTGGGAGGATTTTGGAGAAACTCGTCCGCAGGGAAGGAAACCGATTCCCGAACGGAGGCTCTAAAAGACTATGGAGAAAATCGAGCGTACGACCGGCAAGCTCCGAGTCGATAACGTGCTCTTTACCGCTCGGCCTTACACGAGGCACTCTCAAGACTGCGCGCATCGAAACGAAGGACCGGATTACGCGGGCTGCGCCTGCTGGCGCTCGATCCTGACCTACGACGGCAGCACGCAGAAGTCCGGGAAGTTCGCGGCGAAGGTCCGCTCCTGGGGACGCGCTCTACAAGAGTGCGAGATGTGGCTTGACCGATTCGATCCCACAAAGAGGATGCAAGCGAAGCAGGAAGCCTCGGCGAAGACGATCGAGGAAGCGGTCCGGCTTTACGTCGCGGCGAAGGCGTCCGGTAGCTTCGGCCGGACGTGCTCGACGGGTACCTTAAACCGCGCGAAGAGTCTCCTCGGCGACGGAGACGCCCGGAAGGGACGCCTCGGCGAATGGCTCGGCTCGCTCCCGTTCCGGCCGACCATGATCCGGGATATTACGCCGGAGCAGGTAATCGCCTTCCGTCAGAGCTGGGACTTCCCGAGCGATCTCACCGCCCACGTATGCTGGACGACGCTGAAAAACTTTTTCAAATTTACGCGCGTCATGAAGTGGATCGACGAGGACCCGGCGCGCGATATCCCGCACGTGAAGTTTAAGGACGGCAACCGCACGGCTCACTTTTCGGATAAGGATTACGAGGCGATCCGCGCGAAGGCTTACGACTCCGAAAATCCGAAACTCCTGGTCTTGCTCGAACTGATGCGTCATTCCGGGATGGCGCTCGAAGACGCGGTTACTTTTCAGACGGATTCGCTTCGCGGCGACGTGCTCTCCTATCGTCGGGCGAAGACGAACCGCGAGGCCGTCGTCGTCCTACCGGGCCACGTCGTGGAACTGCTTAAGACCGTCGCGGGCTCTCAGCCTTTTCTCGATAGCGCCGTCAAGCTCGAATCCGCGAAGGGCGATTGGCGTCGGAAGTTAAAGGCGCTCTTCGCCGACGCCGGGATCGCCGAGGTAAAGACCGAGGTCGGCGAGCGAGATGCTCACCCACATATGCTCCGCGATACGTTCGCCGTGGATATGATTTGTCGGCCGGGAATGACCACGCGCGACGTGGCGAAGATGCTCGGAGATACGGAGAAGGTCGTCGAAAAGCATTACCTGCCCTTCGCCGAGAAGCTCCGAAACCACCACGTAGAGAAGATGCGCCGCGCGGTTAACGCCGAAGTCGAAGTCGCCCGGTAAAATCCGAGGACCCTGGTACAATTCTTTGTACCAGGGTTCTTTCCCTCCCAATTGGACACTGTCCGTTAAATAAGTTAGGGTATCTAATAGAAGCGCCGCGAGACTGGAGCGGAATATAAGAAGCCAGCCGGTTTTAAGGCTCACCGACAAGGGCTGATGCGGCTACTACCGATAGCGCGCGCAGTAAAAAGTCTCCCTCCGTAGCTCAGCGTGGGAACCTCGGAATCTACTACGAGGTATCCCTATGTCCTTTCCCGATCTATCTCACGAAAAGCATTTTTCCGTCGCCGACCTCTCGAAAGCCTGGGGTCTCTGCGCCGAGACGATCCGCGTCATCTTCGCCGACGAGCCGAACGTTCTCCGCATCGGTCACGGTGATAAGCGCGGCAAGCGTCGCTACGTCACGATTCGCATTCCCGAATCCGTCGCCAATCGCGTTCACGCGCGGCTGAATAAGGTGGGGCGATGAGCTTTTCCGAATATCTCTGGATTGAACTACAAATCCTCTGGACTATCTTAAAAATAGTCTGGAACACCATGGGCTTGATCCGGCTCGCGACCGGACGAACCCTTAGAATCCTTTTCGCTCGGCTCCTCGGTATCGAGGTACCGAAGGAATCGGGAATCATAGCCGCGTGGAAGATAGTTTTCGACTTCGAGGTGCGGCGATGAGCGACCAGCCACTTAAGTCGGATCATCCTAACTGCCGCTGGTGCTCCGGCCGATCGACTCGCGCACTTCACCGCCTACTGACGACCAAAAAAGTGATGAATGAGCTTTGGAGAGCCGCGCTTCCGAGAATCCTCGCCGCACGCCGCGAGGTGAGCTAAAGCGACTTTCAAATTAAGGCAAAATACTACTGGACAACAGCGAAACCTATCGTACGTTACTAAGTAAGCGTTTTTCCAAATCCCGAAAGGAGCCTCACCTATGATCATAGTGCCGGTCTATATGTTCGACCGCTGTAATACCCGTGAACTCACCCGCCGCCTCGGAGGAGGTCCTAAAGCTCGGAGCTTCATCTTCGAGTCCATCCACGATAAGCGCAATCCCATGCCTCATACCCGCGTCGGCCGCGGCTACGAGTTCTCCTGGGAAGAAGTCAAGGCCTGGTTTTAGATGCCGCGACTTAAGAGACCGAAGGTCGAGATCGATCCCGAGGAGCCTGAAGTAAAAGCGCTGATGGCGGAGTTCGACGAGCGCTTTTTCCACATTATGAACTACGGCGGGCATACGCGGATCGGCTCGATGGAAAGTCGCTACTATACGAATCCCGACGGCGTCTTAAAGGAGCGCAAGGATTCGTATCTCGCAACCCGTGAACTCTACCACTTCGAGAACGCCTATACCGGCGAGACGGTCATCGTCGGCTACCGCAACAGCAAGCAGGGTCGAGTACCGATCCGCGTCAATAAAGCCGAGGTCTGGCTCTACCTCCCTCATCGGAAGTACAGCCAGGTCGTCTTCCTTCCCGGCGGACCGCCGGAGATTAAGACCTTTCACGTTCAGACGGACAATAAGGACCACGAGGACGAGGTACCGGGTTTCAATTTATGGAGAGGTTTCGCCTACGAGCCGAAGAAAGGCGACTGCTCGCTCTACCTGAATCACGTCCGCGACAATATCTGCCGCGGCAACGAAGACCACTACAAGCTCGTCGTCGCCTGGATGGCCGACGCGGTTCAGCATCCTGGCCGGCACGGGAACTGGGCCGTCACCGTTAGCGGTCGTAAAGGTACCGGTAAGAACGTCTTCTCCGAAGCCTTCTGCGATTTGTTCGGCGACCACGGTATCGTGCTCTCCGGCGAGAAGAGCGTGGTCTCTAATTTTAATGCGCACTTGAGAAACAAGGTCGTAGCTATAGCCGACGAAGCGTTCTTCGCGCGCGATCCACGGCAGGACCGGGTCCTTAAAGGGATGATCACCGGCGAGTGGCTCCGGATCGAACCGAAGGGCGTCGACTCGTTTCAGGTGCCGAACTACCTTCACCTGATCATTATCGGCAACGACTCGGCACTCGTTCACGCGACGATGGACGAACGAAGATACTTTGCGCTGGAGTGCGGCGAAGACCATCGGCAGGATAAGGAATACTTCGGCGCGATCGCGGACCAGCTCCGCTGCGGCGGTTACGAAGCGCTGCTCTTTCATTTAATGTACGAGGTCGAGGCGAAGATTCCGCGCGACGCGCCTCAGACCGATATTCTTAAGCGCCAGATGGCGCTCGATCCCGTCGAAATGATGTGGGTAGAACTCCTCGACCGCGGCTGGCTACCTACCATCAGGCCTGTGAATACGAGCAGGACCAACCAAAGCGATGGCGGCGCTGCGTACGTTCAGATAAAGGACATCGTCGAGTGGGCTCATAAATCACGGAGACGCGGATTTTCCGATATCACGCATCAGAACGTCACCTGGCTATTCGGTCCGAAGTGCCTCGGTCTCGGGAAGCCGGGTCCGGTTAGGATCAGCGGCGAAACGGTTTGGGGCTGGAAAATTCCGAATCTCCGCGCCTCGCGCCAACAGTGGGACGCGCGGACGCAATATAAACGCGATTGGGACGGCGACGGCGATTGGGAGTTCGACGCGCGGTTATCCGGCATCTGTCCAGGCTGTCACAAGCTCGAATGCGAGTGCTCCGAGGAGACTGTCTAGGCATACATAGCTTTAGAATCAACGTATGCGTCGCCTCCGCCTCCAGGTCTTTATCGACTCTTTACAAAATTCTTTACCGATTTTCGTTTAAGAATCAGCAGCTTACGAGGAATAAACTCTACCGGAACGGCTTTTTCTTATATATTACAAATATACTAGTACCTAGATTCCTCCCTTTCCGAAGGGCATTAGTATATACGGAGTTTGTCCGTGAAAAGGCGTTCCGGACCTCGTTTTGCCGGACCGCGCAGAAAACAAACGAAAATCTGTAAAGAAAAAGTGTAAGACCTGTTAAAGACCGGATCGGGACTGTCTCGGGACTGTCTCCGGGCGGGCTCCGGCGCGCTTACGGACTAAGGCAAAATACGCATACCATCCAGTAAACCATTCCGATAGAATTGTACTCTAAAGTAATGAGGTCCGAGTTTCGGCCGAAGGCCCTGTAACTCTCGACTCCTACCTCCGCAGTAAAATTCACGCAAAAAGGTCTCCGATGGAAACGACGATTCCGGTTCGTATCGATACCGTCACACGCGAACGCCTTGAAAAAAGGGCTGCGATTGCGGAGCGAAGTTTGTCCGGAGAAGTCCGTCTGATCTTGCGTGAGGCTCTCGAAGCGAAGTCCGTGGAGTCACGCTAATGCCGTCACGCATACCGAGAAGATGTGGCAATCCACAATGTCGAACCGTCGGCATTTTCGATAGCGGATATTGCGATCCATGTAAGCACGAGCGATCCGCCAAGAAGTACGCCGAGCGTAAGCGGGAAGGTCGCGTGTTTAACGCTGACGATGATCGCTTCCGCGAAAGCGTGAAGATGCAAAATGTTTTTTGTCAGCGTGTGAATAACGGTGTTCGTTGTCGGAGACCGAGCGTCATCATTCATCACTTGTTAGAAGTCGCCTCGCGTCCGGACCTCAAGTATGAGACCGCGAACGTGGTTATGGTCTGCCAGTCTTGCCATCCGCGACCGGACGACGCCGATCAGGGAGTATTCGTGCCGACCTGCTCGACGATCATGGGTATCGTGATTCAGGAAGACCTCGGCGTCTTTCCGGGTTACTTGGTCACGGCGGCGCAAGAGAAGCAACTATGGAGCCGCGAGACTCAAGCGAAGGTCCTCGCCGAGATGAGCGTGCCGAAGTGCTGATGTATCGCAGTACGATTGTATCGTACCCGGTATGGTGTTGATGTTTCATGTACGCACATCACTAGTCACCGCGCGCGGGCGCATGTGTGACATCTCAGATTCAAAAGGCCCAAATACGACGCCCAGTTTGAAGGAAAGTAAAGGAGATATGAATGTGTGATCGCGCTAAAGGACTTAGGATCGGCCTCAAGTTGGCCCGGCAGCACGCGGAGCGGCAGTTCGCGGCGCGGATCGCCGCCGCCGAGGAGGGTAAGGACTGTTGCGAGTGCGTCGCGACTCTGACCGAGATGGAATCCGCGATCGAGGCTGCGCGTAATTTCGTTTTTACCGGTAAGCCTATCCCTATGCCGAGCCGTCTCGAAGACTTCGTCGATCAGGCGATCGAAGCGATCGAGTACAAGGAAACGCACGAGAAGGCTCAGGCCGGTCCTGACGAACTCGAACGTTTGCGTCAAGAAAATAAGACGCTCAGGCTTCGCGTCAATACCTTGGAAAGTCGCTACGGAGGGAAGTTCTAAATGGGAATGCCGCGTACGCCGGTTTCGGAGCTTAAGCTCCGGGCCGACAAAAATATCAAGCGATCCTTGTCGTATTCCGCGACGAGGAAGGCCGTCCTCGCTCATCGAGCCGAGCTTGAGCAAATGTGGCAGGACTTGTCCGAGCGCCGCGCCGACGCGCTCGCCGAGATTAAGCGCGACGGCCTTACGGTTACGGAAGAGCGATGGTCGCGCGGCAAGAATATCTCGGTTCTCGTCACGCATCCGGCTTTGGCGATCGCTCAGGATTGCGAGCGGCAGTTGAAGTCTCTGGCGAGATTGCTTTCGATGGCGGAGGAGTCCGAATCGAAGGAAATGTCCGACGCCGAGCTACTGGCCGCGACCGATCATCTGGAGATGAACTAAATGAGCCAAGTGAACGTAGCGCGTCGCGTCCTCGCTGATCCGAAGGCGACGGAGTATTTGAAGCAGGCCGCTCGCGAAGTGCTCGAAGATTTTGTCTCCGGTAGAAACGATCATCCTTTCTCGGAATTTTGCTTACCGATGGATGATGACGACGAAGAAGAGGAGCCGCAGTCATGAAGCAAGTTAAACCTTACGATATCGTTACCGTCGAGTGGGTCGATAGTAGCGGTAATCACTGTGGTTGGACGAACGAGATTAGTCTTCCGATGCTCATTCGCAGCGTCGGGATCGTGATCGAATCGCGCCGTAACTATATCGTCATTACTACGTTGACCGATCTCAAAGGCTTCTCCGAGGACCCTTTAACGATCGTAGCTTCGGCGATCCGTCGCGTCAGGAAGATCGGCTGTATCGATAAATCGGTACCGAAGGGTTTTAGCCGATACGCTTCCGGCGCCATCTGCGAGCAGCCACGATGAACACGCCTCCATCATTACGCCGTGCCGAGACTCAGCAGCTTGACCATTCGTCTCGTCCCGAGGGTGTTCTGACCTCGCAGACCGAATACGAGCGTCGCCGCCTGTGGCTTACGGCCCACTGCTTTGCGCTGATCGAATCTAACCGGCGTTCCCGGCGTCCGCGTCCAGCGCCCGAGGGCTTCATACCGATCGACTTATGAAAAAGGCTTACCTACTGCGCGACGAGAGCACGAAGGAGCTCTTCGCCTTGATCTTCCCGGACGGCGAACTCGTTCAGCTTACTAGCGAGACGCCTTCGGGTCCGTGCCAGTTAAGAAGTAAGAGAAGTATGGCTCGACGATTGAAACTTCAAAGGAGAAAAAGTAAATGTTAAGCCCCAGAGAAGAACAGATTCTACGTGAGCAGATTCGCGATAACACGCCGATGAGAGTCGTCGGCGGTCCGACCTCGACCGCTCAACCCGGCGATCGGGAGTTCGGGCGCCAAATCAACGAGCAGCTGGAAAAGCTCCCGAAGATGAAGCCGGTCAATCTTAACGAGAACCCGGAGCTTGAATACAAGCTGCGGAAGGTAATGAAGAAAGGCGAAAAGCTCGGCGAGTTTTTCTCTCGTACCGGGCTCGGGCTCGCTCAGATCATGTCGATGAGTGATTCCGAGATTAGGTCCTTCGTCGCGATCGCCGAAGAAAATAACCGGGAGTCTGGCTTCGTAGTCCCGGCTCGCGGCTCGGCCGAAGCCGCGTCGACTTCGCGATTACGTACAGTGGTCGATACGTTTATGGGCGTCGTCCGCGGAGAGTAGTCCGATGAGTCCTTGTCGAATTATTCACGAGCATTTGCCGAAGGCGATCGATTGCGGCAGAAATTCAAAACTAAGGAGCAAGAAACATGTCCGTCAAACTAAACCGAAGCGTCACGCCGAACCGAACGACCGGCTCCGTATCAAGTCCAGGATCGATGGGTCATCCGACCGGCTCGACCAACACAGCGGGTAAGAAGCCCGCTATCTATCAGCAGGATTTACAGCAACCGCAAGCCTCGCCGACGCCGCGTGTCGCCGACGGTTGCGATTGTACCGAGGATCAGGTTGATCCGGAAGGCGACGAAGAAACCGAACGCGCGACGTTGAATACCAAATTTTTACTCGGGTAGTCGCAGCAAAATTCTTTCGGAGGTTAGCTATATGTCTTTCACCGAAGCCGAACAAGAGTTTCTCGGCGGTTGTCACAACGGTATCGAAAAACGTAGCGCCGGGATACCCGCGCTACCCGAAGGTATGCCGGAAGCGATGAGGCAACGAGCCCTCGAAGCTCGCTCGAAGCTCCTCGGCCGATCCTTTACGGAGTTTCGTTCGCGGCGCTCGAACCTCGTTCGTGAGGTCGTTCACGCGATGAACCTGTCTGATTTGCTGTAGAAGCACGCGGTACAAACTAAGAAGTACGAAGGTGATCTATGACTCCCTCTCCCGAATGTCTCTTGGAAATGAAGCGCAAGGGTATTTTAGCAAACGAGTTCCTACGGCGCGGTGAACGCGCACGATACGACGAACTCCGGAAGGAGGCCGACCTGCTCGGCCAAGCCGGACTCTCGACGCGAGAGATCGAAGCCCTCTACGAGAAGGGTAAAACGGTAACTCAAAACCGCGCCTATCGGCGTCAGTTCGAGCGATACCTGGCAGGTGAGATCGAAACGCGTGACTTTCTAGTCGGCGCTCCCGAAGCTACTCTCGCCTATTCAAACTTGGCCGGTGGTGGCGCGTTCGTACCGTATGATTACGATCCAACGCTCCGAGCCACGAGGAATCAGGTCGACCGATCCTGGATGATTCTGTGACCGACTTCTCGATCGCGAACGATCCGCGACCTGCGACGCTCTCCGGTCCGGACCTCACCATCGTTACCGGTCAGCTGATCGGCGAGGCCGGGCAGCAGCAACGCAGGTGATTCCGAACATCGCCGGAAAGAACCTTCAACTCTTGGCGCATAAATACAAAGCGACCTACCGCGCCTCGTTCGAGGGCGAGCAAGACATTCTGGGATTCTCCGAAAAGCTCACGGTGATCATTTATACCGCGCTGTCTCGAAAAATCGGGCAGTCCATTATGACCGGGATCGGAGGCGCGGATATTCTCGGCCTCGTAAACCAGATGGGCGCTCCGACTCAGAACAACGCTTCGGCCGGCAAGGTTACGACCGTTGACCTCAATAATCTTTATTTTGCCGTGAACCGTTATAGCCGCGCGTCGACGAAGGCGGGATTCTGATGAATGACGCGGCTTATAAGTTGGTCCGAAATGCCACTGATAACTCCGGCCGTCCGCTGCTTCACATCGAGGACGATCGGGAAATGCTCTACGGAATACCGATCTACATTTCACCCTCACTCACGATCGCGTCCGCCGGAGTCGGTCTCGTCCTGTGGGGCGATCTCTCGAAGATCATCGTCAGGATGTCGCCACTCTACATTCAGCGGACGATTGAAACTCCCGGCACGATCGAACTCGGAGAAGCGGATTTTATTGGCCGCGTGTGGTGCGACT
The DNA here is from genome assembly GCA_963803735.1 of uncultured Acidobacteriota bacterium. GTDB lineage: Bacteria > Acidobacteriota > Terriglobia > Acidiferrales > UBA7541 > Palsa-189. The sequence goes on from CAWDNV010000010.1 coordinate 111,771, forward strand.
CCGCCGTCTTCGATCCGAGCGGCACGATCGGTCAGATCAACAGTCCCAACGCGCCTCTCGTATTAGCGGCTTGGAACTAGGAACTCTTCGGTCATAACCGGGCCGAGGGATCGGCGCGCCGGTTAAAGGGTCACGTCCATAACCCTCTTTGCCGCGTCGATCGTTGCGCGCTGTAGTTAACCACAGCGAAGTGAGGGCTCGGGATTCTCGGAAGGTTCTGAAGAAGCCGTCCGGTATGACCGAGCCTTCGCGCTTAATTGAAAGGATTTTTGAAAATGTACGACCGAACGCACGGAATGAAAGGAACGCCTGAGTATAAGGCTTATTACAACGCGAAAGAACGCTGTACGAATCCTCATTATTGGTATTGGAGGCGATACGGCGGGCGCGGGATCGAGTTCCGCTTCGCCTCCTTCGCCGAGTTCTTCGCGGAACTTGGACCGCGTCCAAGCCCAGAACATTCCGTCGATCGCAAGGAGAATGACGGTCACTACGAGAAAGGTAACGTCCGCTGGGCGACGAGAAGTGAGCAGGAAAAGAATAAACATCACCAGCGAAAAGAAAAAGTTGCGAAAGTAAAACTTACGCGAGAGCGTCTTCTTGAAATACGTCGTGAAAACGCTCGCCGTGCTCACGAACTAAATCCTGATCTCCGCGAAGCTAGTCGTCGTGGCGGGCTTAAGAGCGGTCACGTTCGTTGTCACGTTCGCCGCGGGATCGTAAATCCGAACTGCGAATTTTGTTCTCAAGAAGCAGTAGCCGCATAAATTCTTTTTCGAGGTATCTGTATGACGAACAATAAAACTTTTCGCGTCAGTAAGCTCGAACCGAAGCACACCGCGTCACTGAACGTATTGTCCTCGACGCCTCAAACGCAGGCTCAGCACGCCTCGACGCTCGGTATCTCCGCGATCGAAGCGTCTCACCGCTTACAACTCCTGATCGACGAAGGGCTCGTTATTCAAGCGAAGGATTCGCACGGAAAACCTTTAGACAGCTTCACAGCGGTTTAGCCGTGAGTCGCCTCACTCCGGCTGGCCTCGCGGCGGTGTGCCGCGCCGGTCGAAATGGTAACCGTGAAGGTAAGCGCCGCGGCGGACGAAACCAAGCTCCGAATCTTCGCCGTGCGATGAAGCGGTTCGGCTTTTTTCGTTGGGCTCAACGAGCTTCTCACTACTACCGACACGAAGGGCCGTGGGAGTCGTGTCTGATTTGCCGTCGCCGGAGGAAGCCGTGACCTTTACTGAACGAATCGAAACCCGCGGAGACGCGCGCTTCTACGTCTCCGACGACGGCGATCTCTACGTGCTTCGGGAGATGTACGAAATGAACGTTTACCGGGTAACGATCACGCCCGGAGCGAAGGTCCTCGATATCGGAGCTCATAAGGGAATCTTTACGGTCTGGGCTGTAAGACAGGGCGCAGTAGTAACGGCGTATGAGCCGGACCCGGAGACGTATCGGACCCTTTCGAGAAACCTGTCTCTTAATCGCCTCTTCGTAGAGGCGCTGAATTGCGGCGTCTGGTCGAGTTCGACCGTGCTGCCGTTCTATCACGACGCTGAGAACTCGATCGGGTCAACGTTCTTTTCGAGTCAAGTGAATCGCTCGTTGCCGGTCGAGTCCTTCGACTCCGTTATCGGCGATACCGAGTGGGACGTTGTGAAAATTGACGCCGAGGGAGCCGAGTACGAGATGCTGCTCTCGTCGAATCGTCTCGGTCAGATCAAGCACCTAGCTCTCGAATGGCACCAAGACTCTCCGGAGCTTTACCGGACGGTCGAGAAGTTAAGACAGTTTTTCGTCGTGCCGCCGGTCGATCCTAACTGGCGCATCTTGTCGATGAAGCAAAAATCATCTTCGAGGTAGGTCCCGATGGCAAAAAAGGCTATTCGTCCGTTCGATCCAAAAAGACCAAGCGGTGAAGATGTGAAATTTTTAGCCGGGCACGGCTCGACCATCACCTCGAACGATATGGAGCGCGCCTACCTCCTCGACGAACGCCGCGATAAGGCACGGATCGAAGTGATCGGGCAACTTAATCGCCAAACCTTGCGTGACCTCGGAGCCTGCTTTGTCGTTAAGAAAACTTAATCGCGAAAAGCAACGTCTCTTCGACGAGCACCGTCACCTAGCGAAGCGCGCGGCGCGGAAGTTCGGAGGTCTTTATCCTCGGCTTCCCGTCTCCTTCGAGGAGACCGAGCAGAACGCCTTGATCGGGCTGTGGCGCGCCTGCTCCCTATTCGATTCCTCGATCGGAGACTTCCTTCCGTTCGCGCTTCAGCGGATGAACTGGCATCTTAAAATCGCGTTCTTCGGTAAGTTTCGCGGCAACGCCGCGGTCGTACACGCACGCCGCCACGAGGTCTCCGCGAGCGAGGTCGTTCGCTCCGCCGAGGACGCGGAATATACGCGCCTCGACCAAGCCGAAGCCCGAATGGGCGACGACGAACTCAGTTCCGCACCTGGTGAATATCGGCTCGCGTCCCGGCTTTACGATATACGTAAGGCACTTCGTTCCGCTCCCGGTCTCGACGCTCGGGAGAAAAGGGTTCTCCACCTCAGATTCGTGATGAACCTTGAGCTCGAACCGATCGCCTCGCGGATCGGGCTTTCGGTCCCGGTCGTAAAGAGGACGATCCGTTCCGGCGTTCGGAAACTCCGCGCCTACTTCGCCTCGCAAGGCGCGCTTCCGCTAGACGCGCCGATCCCGAACGCCGGGAACCGCTCCGGCTGCCCTACCGAAGTCCGCTAAACCCTCCTCCAGTAACTCACACGGGTACCGGTACTTCCGTACTATGTCATAGTGACTCAATAGTAAGAGAGTATACGTTTACCATTTAGATGTTCAAGGAGGAACCGAAATGGTTGACCTTACTTATCCGGAAGTCGACGAGCGCGAACGTCGTGAACTCGAACGCGAAGCCGGTCACCCGCTGCTCACGCTAGAGGCCGTCCATAAGTTTCGTCGCCGTCAGTTGACCGACCGCGCGCTCGACAACCTCCTCGACGGATTCCGTTCCGAGAATCGTCGCCGATCCCGGCGCGACGACTAGAAGCGAATTTGAACCACGACGCCGCCAGCTCCGTCGATATCCTCGTCCGTCGCCTCGATGGTCTAGCTAGAGCCCTCAGCTTTAATCGCCCTTCGGTAACGATCCGCACCTACGAACTTCTTATCGCTCACGACGCTCTCCGGGTCAGGGAGAGAGTCCTTCGGCATTTTTGTTCTCAGCTCGTTCAATTCCGAAAGGGGGAAGAAACATGCAAGAGCTTTTCGTTGTACGTCGTCGCTTCGAGGAAGAAGGCGTCGCCCGGTTTTCGTATTACGTGATGGCCGATGCGCTCGGAAACCCTGTCTGGACGCCTTTACTAAGTCGCGCGATGCTGTTCGAGAAACCGATCGCTCAGGCTTACGAATTTTTTCTCAGGAAGGGGAACCGTAACGCACTCATCGATACGGTCCAGCTGCCGGAGCGAAGGAAGACCGACGCCGCGTTCTCGTTCATAGAACTACTCGTGGTGATGCTCGTCGTCGGAATCCTCGCCTCGCTCGCGGTTCCGAACTCGATTCAATTAATCCGTTACGAACTCCGGCACCAAGCTTTGCTCCAAGTCCGTGCGGTCCGAAACGCCGAGGCGGAGTTTTCGATCTGCCAAGCGCAGTCGCTTCCGTGCCCAGGCGTCGCGGCTCAGATTCCCGCGGCCGGGACGGTCGTGACCTCCGGATACTCCTTTTTGTTTACTCCGGGCGGAGCCTCGACGACGACCTCGTCGTCTTCTTACAACTGCTATAGCGACCGCGGCTCCGGCGCTCCGGCGCCGTCCTGTCCGCTCGACGGCTCCGGATACATTCAGCCGCCGTGCTCGTGGGCGTCGCAGAGCGGTCCTTACTGGACCGGGAACTGCGCGACGACCGTAACGACGACCACCCAAAACGTGTGGACCTATACCGCCGTGCCGCTCGCGCCGAACTCCTCCTTCTACGCGGACGGCACCGGCGCGATTCATTTTTCAGATACCGGCTCGACGGCGACGAGTTCCTCGCCGCTGATCCAATGAGTTTCCGGCGGACCCAAAAGGGGGACGACCGCCGGGAAAGCGGAGGAGAAAGTCAGCTGGCGCTGCGCTCCTCCGCACAAATTTGTAGAAGTACAAATCAAAAAAGGAGAAGGGCAGATGAAAAAGCAGCAGGGTTTCTCGCTAATCGAACTGTTGATAGTAGTCGCGATCATCCTAGTGATCTCGGCGATCGCGATTCCGAAACTCCTCTCGGCCTACGCCGCGAGCCAAGAGTCGGCCGGAGCCGGGACGCTCAGGTCGGTTGATACCGCGCTTGCGGCATATCAACTCAAATGGGGAACTTTCCCGGCGGCTCTCTCGAACCTCGGCGGAGTCTGTAACGCCACCACGCCTGCGACGCCAACCGCCGCTTGCCTGATGGACGACGTTCAGGCGAAGGCGATGCCGACCGGTCCAGTCGCGAGCTACGCGTGGACGTACGTTCAAGGTACCGGCGGCTCGGACTTCACGCTCAACGCCGATCCCGCGACCGGTAGCCGAGCGAATCGGCATTACTGGTCGGACTCCGGCTTGGTGATCCACTTTAACGATAAAGCGGCAGCCGCCGCGACCGATCCGACCTTGTAGTTAGGCCCTGCCGTCAGGGGCGGGTTCCGTTCCCGGCTCGCCCCAATCCCCACGGAGGACACTTTGAACAAACGTCAGTACGGAAAGAGGATCGGAAAATTATACAGGCGAGTCCTTAAAGGTACCGCAACCGCGGAAGAGATAGATGAGGTCACGAAGTGGCTCGATACCGTGATTAAGAAGGCGGACGCCGCTATTAGACCTCGCATCGTCAAGAAAGGAGAAAAGTAAATGTACGACGAACCACAAGTGAAGTTAGCCAACTGCGAGATACGAGCTGAGATCATCGAGGAGGCGCTCGAAGGTTGCGATACCGAAGGACACCTTACGGAATATGTTCGTGAAGAAAAGCGGATGTATAGCGCGGCCGTTCGGATCGCGATTAAGGCGTTTCTCGTTCTGATACTCCTCGCCTCCGGAGCCAGGGCTCAGGACGACGGGCACTCCGTAGCCATCGACTCCTTTCCTCCGGGTGCCACGGTCGTCCTCGACGGCGTGAACACGAATAAAGTGACGCCGATGGAACTCCGCGGCGTCGCTCCGGGCTCACACCAAGTGAGCGTTTCTGCGCCCGGTTACTCGACGACGGCTCAGACCGTAATCGTCCTCGATAAGAATCCGGTCACCGGCGCGCCGCGGGACACGCACTTAAATTTTGTACTTCTTCCGCCGACTGTGAAAGGCGATCCGGGTCCGAAGGGCGACCCAGGCGCGAGCGTCTACGTTCCGATCCCAGGACCGCCTGGACAGAACGGCAAGGACGGCTTACCGGGAGCCGCTGGCACGAATGGGAAGGATGGGGTAGCCGGTAGCCCTGGTCCGGCAGGAATACAGGGCCCGCAAGGAATCCAAGGCCCTCCAGGATTGCCAGGTGCTAACGGCCTAAACGCGACGCTCACCTCGCCTCAATCCTGCGGTTGGAACGGATCGGCGGGTACGAGCGGTTGGGCTCCGGCTTGCTCGCTCACGATTACGGCTCCGAACGGCGGACCCGCGCTCGTCATCTTCGGAGGCGATCTAAACTCCGGCGGACCTTGCATGGTCTCGTTCTCCGGACCCGGCTTTAATCCCGGCGATCGGTGGTTCGGCGTCAACAACGGCTCGACTCACGTTGCCGGTAGCCGGATCGCGCTCGTCGTCTTCTCGCCGGGTACGAACGGAGTCACCCTCTACATCAATTCGCAAGGCTGCTCGTCGCAGGCTTCCGAACTGATCGTGGTCCCGTTCTTCTGATGCGTCGCCTTCGCCTTAATCCCGTGACCGTCTCCGAGCTACTCGAATATGATCGAGCGGCTCGGAGGCGCAAGCGCAAGGTGTTAACTGCGACGCTCCTCGTCGCCGCGGTCGGTGTCGCCTTGTCCCTTTTCCTCTGGAGATAATCTAAGGTGATATGAAAAACTGCCGCGAATGTAAGGTCGAGCTCACCGAGGCTACCGCTACTCCTTCCGCTATCGCCCGCAATGGCCGCTGCCGTTCCTGCGAGTCAGATTATCGAGACAGGATGATCTTTCGTAAAATGAAAATCACCGACGCTGAGATCACCGAGGCGTTCTTTCACTTCGGAGGCAGAGAGTCCTTACGGGACGCTTTACTTCGCAAGGACCTGGGAATCCACGACGTAATGCTCGCTATCAAAACTATCGTGAGCGCTTTCAGAGGAGAAGCCTAGTCCCTCTCGGCTCTGGGCTCGGAAACTCCGCGTCCAGAGCCTCTTTTTCCTTCCAAAAGAATCTAACCGGGTATGACTAATGTAATTCGAGAGCCTTGGCAGGCGCGAGAGCGCCACCATATGAGTAGGACGCCGGAGTACCAAGCCTACCTTAGCGCTAAAAAACGATGCTTGAATCTAGAAGACAAGCACTACGGAGGGCGCGGTATCGAGTTCCGTTTCAAGTCCTTCGCGGAGTTCTTCGCTGAGTTAGGCCCTCGCCCGAGTCCTCAGCATTCTCTTGATCGGAAAAATAACGACGGGAATTACGAGCCGGGTAACTGCCGCTGGGCGACGAAGAGCGAGCAGATGAAGAATCGTCGTCCTCCGCAGCTTCCGTGGAACCTACCCGAGTTTCATTCTTCGGACTGCCGCTGCTACGTTTGTCACCTGAATTGGTAGGAAAATGTACGGAACCTACCCGTAAGCATAGTATTCTATAGTTTCTATAGCTACGGAACTCGAAGAAAACGCGGTAACTTATAGAAAACAGGTAGCCTGCGAGCTTATAGAATGAACACTTGCGCAAAAAGGGTAGGGGGGTGGGGGTACCGATTCTCACTCCTGCTTTAACTCCGCGCGGCGGAATGCAAGGCGGGCGGCCCCGGGTCGGCGTGCAATTGCACGCCCGGCGCGATTGCGTTACAGTGCGGCTCAAGGTTTGGGTGAGAACTTCTAGGGAGGCGGCAGTCCCATGCGCACACTTGTGAAGCCTTCGCGGATACTCCTGGCTCTCCCCTTGGCGGCTATTGTGGTGACGACCTTTGCCGCTCCCAGGGCTGTCGCTCAGGACCGCAATCAGGGCCGCTCCATGGTCATCTCGCGCAACGGCATCGTCGCGGCGGAATCTCCGCTTGCGTCGCAAGCCGGCGTGCAAATGCTGGAGCGCGGCGGGAATGCTATCGATGCCGCCGTCGCCGCGAACGCCATGATGGGACTCGTCGCGCCGATGTCCAACGGCATTGGCGGCGATCTTTTCGCCATCGTCTACGACGCCAAGACCGGAAAGCTCTACGCCTTGAATGCCAGCGGATGGGCCCCGGCCGGTCTGACCATCGAATTCCTCAGGAGGCAAGGTCTTCAAGACATGCCCTCGCACGGCATTCAGAGCGTGACGGTGCCCGGAGCGGTGGACGGTTGGCAAAAACTCCTGGATCGTTTTGGAAAGAAGAAAATGTCCGAAGTGCTCGCGCCGGCCATTCGCACCGCCGAAGACGGATTTCCGGTCACCGAATGGACCTCCGGGCTGTGGCGCGCCAATGCCGATTTCCTGCGCGGAAACGAGGCTGCCACTCGGACGTATCTCCCAGACAATAAACCGCCGGTCGTAGGACAGATTTTCCGCAATCCGGATCTGGCGCGCTCACTCCGCTTGATCGCGCAGGGCGGCCGGGATGCCTTCTATAAGGGCGAGCTTGCAAAAGCCATTGTCGAAACTTCTCGGCGCCACGGCGGCACGCACGCGGAAAAGGACTTTGCCGACTATTCCAGTGAATGGGTAGAGCCAATCTCAACCACCTATCGAGGCTGGACGGTTTACGAGCTGCCCCCCAACGGTCAGGGCTTGGCCGCACTGGAAATGCTCAACATCATGGAGACATTTCCTCTCGATAAATACGGCCTGAACTCAACCGCCGCGCTGCACGCCATGATCGAGGCGAAAAAACTGGCTTATGCTGACCTTATCCGCTACATCGGCGACCCCAAGTTTTCGACTCTCCCGGTCAAGCAACTTCTCTCCAAGGATTTTGCCGCCGACCGTGCCAAGCAGATCGATCCAAACAAGGCGAACTGCAGCGTCGGCCCTGGCACATTGCAACCGGGCAGCAGCACGATCTATCTGAGCACGGTCGATCGCGACGGCAACATGGTCTCGCTGATTCAAAGCAACTACTCTGATTTTGGATCGGGCGTCGTCGCCGATGGCACCGGCTTCATATTGCACAACCGCGGCGCGCTCTTCACGCTCGAACCCTCCTCTCCGAATGCGCTCGCTCCCAGAAAGCGGCCCTTGCACACCATAATTCCCGCCTTCATGGAAAAGGGGGATACGCGCATCGCGTTTGGGATCATGGGCGGATGGAACCAGTCTCAGGCCCACGCGCAATACGTCTCGCATATTGTGGACTTCAACCAGAATATCCAGGCAGCGATGGAAACTGCGCGCTTTACGAAGCTCGGTTTTCAGGGCTGCGAGCTCGATCTGGAAAATCGCGTTCCGGGGAACGTGAAAGCGGAACTCGAAGCCAAGGGACACGTGCTCCGGATGCATAACGGCTTTTCCAATACGTTCGGCGGCGGCCAGGCTGTGATGCGCGATTTCGGTACCGGCGTCAACTATGGCGCTTCCGATCCGCGTAAAGACGGCGCCGCGGTTCCCGAGCTCCCGTCGGCTGATTCCGCCAAGTGAAGTCCAGCGGTTTGAGAATCTTCAAGGGAAGAAAATTTCACTACATAGGGAAACACCCTTCACTTAAAAGCGGTGCGCTGCGCCGCTGCCCGCTACAGAGCTAGCCAAGCTACTGATTCGATGGCAGTTCCCGCTCAGGCTGTGCTCCAAGATGGAACTTTGTGTGCACTCGTCTGGTGCAGTCGATATCGCGACTATTGGAGCCGGCCCAGCCCAACGTCATGCGGATCCCTCGGAAGTTCCTCGCTCTGCTTATCTCGCCCTTCCTACTGGCATGCATTGCTTCGGCAGCTACTGCGAAAGGGCAGCAGAGTCTCGATGGCAACTACCAGTGCGTGCGTCTCGAGTTCCAGGGGCAATCCTCGCCCTGCCAAAGCCCGCCGCTCGTCCTCAACCAGGATGGAAGCTACGACATTTGGGGTGAGCACGGGACCTACGAAGTCGTTCAGGGCCGCTGGCTGGTGCTATCTCATTCCAGGCGCCGCGGCTTGGGCCACTTCGTCAACGCGCATGAGATCGTATTTGAGTACCGCGTAGGGAGCCGCGTTTGCCGGGTGACGTTCCGCCGAGTCTTCGACGCGCCGCCCGGTTATCGGTGGGGCTAAGGCAAGTCTCCGGAAGGTTGAGGAGATCTGTGGTTCGCACTCTTCGCGTGCGGTGACGCGGCTAGGACGTCACTCGGTGTGAGCCTTCCTGGCTTCCTGCTTCATGGCGTAGAGGGCCTCGTCGGCAGCCATTAGCAAGCGTTCCGCAGTCTTTCCGCTTGACGGATACACCGCCACTCCAACGCTGACCGTAATATTGGGCTGTTCTGTCTGCGTCGCAAGGCGCTCGCGAACGCGGTCGGCCACAAACCGCGCCGCGTTAGCTCCCGTTTCCGGCATCACCAGAGCGAACTCATCTCCGCCATATCTCGCGGGCGTATCCACCGCGCGCGAATGCACGCGCAGCACCTCCGCCAGGCGGCGCAGAGCTTGGCTGCCAACGAGATGGCCAAACCGGTCATTGACACTCTTCAAGCCGATCCAAATCGAGTAGAAGCACGGAGAATTCGCGTCCGGTGCGGCCGGAGCGCTCGATCTCCGCTTCAAGAACATCAATCAGGTGCCGGTAATTAGCCAGACCAGTGAGCGGATCACTGATAGCCAACTGCTGCACTTGCACAAACAGGCGGGAATTATCCAGCAGGGTTCCGCCCAACACGACGGCATAGCTAGACACTCGCAGGACTTGCGCCAGGGTGAAAGGCGCGTCGAGGGCTTGCAATGACAGCATAAGGACAATGTGCGCACCTACATTCATCCATGCCGCGATCGCCAGCGATTGGTCGAGCCCGGAGGAAGCCGTTTTGAGACGCCGACTAAATGACAGCAGCGGCCAGCAGAAATAGCAAAGCAGGCAGTAACTGCAGCGGTTGCATGATCGGGCCCAAAGGCCAAACTTCCGGCTGCCGGGAAAAGAGCAGTATAAAAAGGGCGCCAGCCGCATAGGCTACGGTACCGATCAAGCGCCATCAGCGCGAAGGTCTTTCGAGGTATATCCGCAGACTGGGGGTAAGGGCGTTCGAGCGCCGAAGCGAGGAGCATCGCTTCGGCCAGCAGCATATTGCTTTGCAGCCAGAAAGGACGCAGAGAATCGAGCAGTCGCACCGCGGAATCGAGATTATGGAAAAGGTGTAATGCCAGCGCCAACTGCATCAGCCCGACTACGCCGAATCCTATGGCGAGGACCAGGGACATCATGTCGCGGGTGCCCCGGAAACGAACCAGAGCATTCGCGGTAAATGTGAAGGTCAGGAACGCACCGATCGTGTCGATGCTGGCGCACAGAGAAGGATCGGCGGAGAAGGCAAAGCCTCGCAGCTGCAGCGCGATGGTGCAAATCACCACTCCGCCTGTGATCGCCGCGATAACCGCTCGCGTATTATTCTCACGCGCCCTTTGCATGCCCCACCGCCCAGTGCACTGAGGAAGCTACACTTATATTATCCCCAGCCTTAGCCCTTAGCCGCGCGGGGAAATGTAAGACACGTCGCCGCTTGTTAACTACAGGGTATACCGGAGGCGTTCACTGCGCGTCCGCAGATTTTAAGGGCTTAGACTCCTGGCCGCGCTCAGTAGCCACTGCCCGGGCGTCCTCGGCAGCTTCGGTTGCTTCGCGAGCTTTTTGTTTGACATCCGGAATGTCCTGCCCGTGCTTGTGAGAGAAGATGCTTTCCGCCTGTTGCAGGAGCTGTAGCGCTTTGTGAAAGGGCTCAGCCGCATAGCGCTCCGCGCCCGCTGAACGCGCAATGCGAACGGCATTGCGAGCCTCATAGATGTCGAGAGGCGTCTTCGGATCCTTCTGCAGTGGAAGCAAATCCGCTCTCAGAACGTTCGGATCGTCCGCAGGACTCGGAAGAACATTTTGCAACACAAGGAGTGCGCTCGGCTGCTTGACGGCGAAATAAGGTTCGGCAGTCACGATCATGGCGAAGGTAGCGAAGTTGGTAAAGGTTGTAAGGGTGCCTTCGTCGCCCTTGAGGACAAGTTCTCCCATATTTTGAGGGCTCTTCTGATTCAACGGTATGGCCCATAAAACATAGGTCAGAAAGGCGGGATCGACCTGTGAAGCAGGGCCAAGGCCTTCGACGTGAACTTGGACTTTACAGCCTCCCCCAGCGCTCTCGACTTTGGCAGTTCCATGAGCCTTGGGCATTAATGCGGTGCCAGCAAAATCGACGCTGGTTTCCGGGGGGCGTTGCGAATAATTCTCAACCCCAACTGCGTGCCGGCCTTCCATGAGACGGAGAACCGGCACTCGATTTTCGCCAGGCATATTTTGAGCCGCGGTACCGATGCAAATGAGGCAGATCGGAAAAAGAATAAAGTATATGGGTTTCATAGGGTGACTTAAGAATCCGATTGGAATTTACTGACGGGCTGCTGGGTCCTCCCGTAAACACTGACGGGCCGCCCAAAGAGCAAAATTGTCATGAGCGGCTCCTTACTAAAATTAGATAGCGAAGGACGATTTCGTAATCGGGGAGCTCTCGTAGGGCCAAAGCGCTCGTCGTGTAGGGAATAAGCGGAAAATCGGTATGCGTCGAACGCCTCGGAAGAAGGTTATGCGGAAAGCTGGAAGTTACACAAATAGCGCAGCTTGAATCCGAAGTGACTCAGCGACGGCCTATGCTTGCGCCCAAATCCCGGATCAGGCCGCGCTTACTTTCTGCTTGGCTTCTTCCGGTCCGGCGTTCAATCCGGCGTTCAATCGAGAAATTTCAGTAAAGCAGGACCAATCACGCTCACCCAAACCATGGGCCTGGGCGGCGATAATTTTGTCACGCACCACGCTGGCAAATGGTAACGGAACCTGAAATTCTGCCGCCGTTTCTGTAATAAGCCGAAGGTCTTTCGAGCCCACGCCATCTAGAGTCGATCCCAACACGTCGAATTCACGAGTCCTGATCTTCTCTATGTACTTTGGCATTGCGGGGTGCTGCAGCAATTCCTTGATCATGGAGCCGACCGTTTCCGAGTTGAGGCCTTGTTTTTCGGCAAAAGTGAAGGCTTCACCCATGGTTTCGAGAAGACAGGCGGCGAAGAAATTCACCACCAGCTTGAAACTCGCGGCCATCGCCGGTTTCTCCCCCAGGACTAAGAGCTTTCCCGTATAGGCTTCCAGAACGGGCCGGGCGCGCTCGAGAATGGCTGGATCGCCCGCCACGAAGCTCATGAGCTTTCCGGCAGCGGCGTGTTCCGGATGACCCGCAAACGTTGCAGCCAAGTAGTGGCTGCCATGATCTGCGTGCAGTTTCGCAAAATGGGTAGTCGCTTTTGGCGTTACCGTTGAAGTGCCAATGTGGATGGCGCCTGGGCGCATTCCGGCGAGAATGCCGTTTTCACCGAGCATATTTTCGAGCACCGACTTATCGTCCATCAGGCAGGTGAGGACGATATCCGCCCCTGCCGCAGCCTCGCGAGGCGTGCGAGCGATCGTCGTCTGTGAGCCGGAAAAGCTTTTCGCTTTCTCGGGCGTGCGGTTGTAGACGGTGAGCCGATGGCCGGCGCGCTGGATGCTCTGTGCAATGCCCACGCCAATGCGGCCAAGGCCAAGGCACGCGACTGATATTTGTTGTGCGCTCATTTGATCTTCCTAGGGCTGACAGTAAAAACGTGACGCGAATTCTAACATTAAAAGGTTGGTGCGAGTATGGATTCGGGCGGTGAGAATCTCAGTGACGGTTCGGATCTTCTGAGGCACACTTTGTCGATTAAATGTTTTCAGTGAATACGCGATTGCCCAGGGCACTGTTTTTGTTAACGGCTGTTTGCACCTCGATTTACTTTTCCTATTACTATCCGCTTTTGCCCAAGGTAGTCGCTTCGCATTTCGACCTACACGGAACTGCCAATGGCTGGCAGACGAAACAAGGTTTTTTCGAGGTTCTTGCGGGAACGACGGCGTTGTCGGCCTTTCTAATTTTCGGCATACCAACGATGATCGGCATTATCCCAGACCAATTCATTAATCTGCCCAATAGGGATTACTGGCTTGCTCCAGAGCAGCGGGCGGCCTCGCTGGAGTTTCTGAGTGGCTGGTTTGCGTGGTTTGGCTACGCGGTATACCTCGTCATCATTCTGGCTTTCGATTACGCCATGCAAATGAATTTGCACTCGGCAAGCGGACCAAATCCAGCGCGCCTATGGTACACGCTCGCCGGCGTTGCGGTGTTCACAGTGATTTGGACGATCCGACTTTTCAGCCGATTTGGCCGATTGCGGCACACAGCGGACCGCGAGGGCTCAGGAAAGGCCCGAGGCATGAGGGAACGAGTTTCAGGGGCTGAAGCCGCTTGAGCATAGAATCAATGGAGTTGTCGCGGCTATGGATTCGTTGCGCTCACCATAAAAAGCCGCGACCCACAAGATTTGAACACACCACGCAAACTTCGCCCGGTGCGCGGAGGAAAGTACACCGGCGTGATACGATTGTTTGACTAAGGAGTCACAACTATTTGAGCAAGCCTTCGCTGTGGGCAATTCCCCTGGGCGGTCTGGGCGAATTTGGCATGAACATGCTCGCCCTTCGTACAGGGAATGACATTCTGGTGATCGACGCCGGCATGATGTTTCCGGAAGCCGAGTTACTGGGTGTCGACATCGTCATTCCGGACATTACCTACCTAAAGCAGAACCGCGAGCACGTGCGTGCCATCGTTCTGACGCATGGGCACGAGGATCACATCGGCGCTCTCCCTTACATTTTGAGGGATCTGAACGTGCCGGTCTTTGGCACGCGATTCACTCTGGCGTTGGTCCGCAAACGTCTGGAAGAGCACGGGCTACTCGAAAAAGCCGACCTGCGGGAAGTGGTTCCCGGGCGACACGCGGAGATCGGTCCGTTTGAAATTGAATTCATCCACGTCACGCACAGCACGATCGATTGCGTTGCGCTGGCGATTCGCACGCCGGTGGGCGTGGTCATCCACACAGGTGACTACAAGATGGATCCCACACCGGTGGACGGCGAACCATTTGATCTGCACGCCTTTGCGCGCTACGGCCAGGAGGGCGTGCTGGCGCTTTTCAGCGACAGCACGAACGTGGAACGGCCGGGTTACACGCCTTCGGAACGCGCGGTTTGGAACCGTCTGGAAGAGCTATTTCGGGCGGCCCCGCGCAAAGTGCTGGTTTCGTGTTTTGCCAGTTCGGTTCATCGCATACAACAGGTAGTGGACATCGCCGCGCTGGTTGGCCGCAAGGTCGGGTTTGTGGGCCGCAGCATGGTGGATAACGTGGAGATCTCGCACGGATTGGGCCGCCTGCGCATTCCCGATGGCTTGGTAGTACGGCCGCAAGAGTTGCGGACGTACCCGGCCGAAAAGATGGTCGTGCTGGTAAGCGGGAGCCAGGCGGAGCCGATGTCTTCGCTCTCGCGCGTGGCGGTGGACAACCACCGGCTCGTTAGCGTCGACCAGGACGACACGGTAATCCTCTCCGCGCGCATCATTCCCGGAAACGAGAAGGCGATTTTCCGCATGCTGGACCACATGTTCCGGCGGCGGGCGCTGGTCTATTACGACAATAATGGCGGATTGCTGCACGTTTCCGGTCATGCCAGCCAGGAAGAACAGAAGCTCATGTTGAATTTGGTGCGGCCGCGCTATTTCATTCCGATGCACGGAGAATACCGGCAGCTCTTCCGACATGCGGCACTCGCGCACCAGGTGGGCACGGTTTCGGGCGAAATTCTGCTGCTCGAAGATGGGCACCCAATCGAATTCACCGAAGACGGAGCATACCGGCGGGAACCAGTGCCGGTGGGGCGCGTGTGCGTGGATTCGGGATCGCTCGAAGAGATCGAGCAGGTGGTGATCCGCGATCGGCAGCATCTGGCCGAAGACGGCATCGTCGTGCCGATCATCGCCATCGACAAACATACCGGGCGCATGGAGTCGCGGCTAGAGATGGTTACGCGGGGATTTTTGCCTCCGGAAGACGGGACAGAAGTGCTGGCGGCGGCGCGAGAGGTGATCCTGCGGACCATCGAGCAATCGAATGCGGAAGAGAAGAAGGACTGGGGCGTCATCAAAGAGAAGATTCGCGTGGACCTGAAGCGCTTTCTGAATAAGCAGACGTCAAAGCGGCCGCTGATATTGCCGGTGATTTTGGAAGTGTAAGAGCAGGGAAGCGGCTGTTTCCGGAGAAATTGAGCAAAACATATCCGTCGGCCGCCTTTATGAACACGCGAAAGCTCCTGATGACTTCTTTAACGCCGCGAAGCTCATCCTGTTGGTAGACGGTCGCGGCGACGATGACTTTGCGCGAAGAGCAGCCTCGGGATGACAGATCTATTACATCCTGCCGATGCAACTTAAGCTGCGCGATTATTCCCCTTCGGATTTTGAGACGCTGTACGAAATTGACCAAGCCTGCTATCCGCGCGGGATTGCGTATTCGCGGCGCATGCTGCGTTGGTATCTGAGCCAGCGCGGAGCGATTTGCATTGTGGCTGAAGCGACGAGCGAGCCCGAAGCCCCCAATTATTGGTTTTCTCGTCGCGGATCGTCTTGGCGAGGACGGCTACATCGTAACCATTGACGTGCTGGCGGAGCATCGGCGCTCTGGAGTAGGAACGGCATTGTTGCAGGAAACCGAGCGACGGTTGGCGATGATGGGTGTGCGCTATGTAGAGCTTCAAACGGCAACAAACAACGAAGCGGGCGTTGCCTTCTGGCAGCGGCACGGCTATCGTAACTGCGGTGTGAGCCGGGGATATTATCTCGGGCGCATCGACGCGTACGAAATGATCAAAGAATTGCACCAGCCCGAGAGGCCGGCGACCGCATGACCCTATTCCATGCGGTGGTGCTGGCCATCGTTCAGGGACTCACCGAATTTCTTCCCATCAGCAGCAGCGCCCATCTTTGGTTTTTTCCGTGGGCATTGCACTGGCCCGACGGAGGCTTGCCATTTGACGTGGCGCTGCACGCCGGAACACTTATCGCCGTAGTTCTCTTCTTTCTGGGCACGTGGATCGCGCTCATACTGAATGGCTTCGGCATTCACTATCCCGCGCACGCCAGCAGCGATGAGGTGCAGACTAACCGGCGGCTATTCTGGCTGCTGGTGATCGGAACCATTCCCGGCGGGATCGTAGGATTCCTCTTCGAGCGATTCATCGAAGAGACCTGGCGCAATCCGGGGCCAATTGCCGCGGCCATGATCGCAGTTGGACTATTGATGTGGGTCGCGGACTCAACGACCGGACTGCGGCGCGTACTGGAGCATGCGAACCTGGGCGACGCGATCGGAATAGGCTCGGCGCAAGCGCTGGCGCTTTTTCCAGGCGTTTCGCGGTCCGGAATTACGATCATCGCCGGACTCTGGCGCAAGATGACGCGGGAGACGGCGGCGCGTTTTTCATTTCTGCTGTCTACACCGCTGATCGCGGGCGCGGCGCTTAAGGAAGTGCCGCAATTGATGCGGATGCAGCGCTCGGGCGCGGTGGAACTGCCACTTTCGACTCTGCTGATCGGTATCGCCGTATCCGCCTTGGTGGGGTATGCGGTAATCGGCTTTTTGCTGCGTTATCTGCAGACGCGCACGCTCAAGATCTTTGTTGTTTACAGGCTAATCTTTGGTATATTCATCCTGCTTTTAATGTTCCTCCACAGGTGAACCGCGCGACCAGCGCCCGCGCTTCCTGTGCGATACGGCTTTGTCCTTCCCCAGAAACCAGGAGACTGCTGTGCGCTTACTGACTCCGACGGAAAACCGCCGATTCAATGAGCTAATCGGTTTTCTGGGCATAACCTTGGCCATTTTGATGGCCCTGGCCCTGCTTTCCTATAGCCCGCGCGACGCATCGCTTAATGTTTCCGCGCAACCGTTTGGGACGCGTCCGGCGCAGAACTGGGTTGGACCGGCAGGGGCCTACAGCGCGGATTTCGTGTTTCAGGTGCTTGGCTATGCGGCGTTCGTGGTGCCGATGGGGATTTTCGCCATGGGATTGCGTTGGTTTCGTAGCAAGCCCATCGATTCGGCGATAGCGGCGCTCATCGGTTACGCGGTTCTGGTGCTTGCTTTGCCGGCGCTGCTCAGCTTGTGGAGGATCCCGGATGTGCGCGAGTCTATTCCCCCAGGAGGGTTCGTGGGCGGAATCGTGGCCGCCGGGCTGCAACACGCGTTTCAATTCCGTAGGCGCGCACGTCGTGGCGCTGGCGGCTTTTGTAGCGGCGCTTTTTCTGACTACGCCATTTTCATTCACCGCCACGCATGCTCTTCTGCGCGTTCCCGCCAAGAAACTGGACCCGATTGGGCGAATAAAAGCGCGGTGGTGCGCCTGGCGCGAGAAACGCGAGCAGGAACGGATGCGCAAGCGCGTGGAAGCCAACAAGGTAAGCGGACGCGTGCCCGTGCCGCCGCAAACGCTGGGAGCGAAGGACCGCAAGATCGTGGCGGAAAGAGAGCCAGACGAAGAGCCAGCCGAAGACGAAGAAGAAACAGCCGTAGTGCGAAAGATGCTGCACGTTCCGGAAATTGCAGAGCCTATTGTGTCGGCGTCGGGAAAGAAATCGGCCGCCGATCCGAAGATCTCGCGCGGCGCTACGGGGTTCCGGCTGCCGTCTACCACTTTGCTGCGCATGGCGGAGCGCGGCGAAAAGGTTCAGGAAGATGAACTGAAGGAATGCGCGCGCGCGATTGAAGAGAAGTGCAGCGAATTCGACGTAGGCGGGCACGTCACGCAGATCAATCCCGGGCCAGTGGTGACGACTTACGAGTTCAAGCCAGAGGCGGGGATTAAGTACAGCCGCATCACGGGGCTGGCGGACGATTTGTGCCTGGCACTGCGCGCCGAATCAATTTTGATCGACCGCATTCCGGGGAAGTCGACGGTGGGAATTGAAGTGCCGAACCAACGCCGGCAGACGATTGCGCTGCGCGAAGTGATCGAGTCACCGGATTTTGTCAATTCGCCATCGAAGCTGACTCTTTCCCTGGGCAAGGACCTGATCGGGCGCGTGCGCGTGTCGGATCTTGCGCAGATGCCGCACTTGCTGATTGCGGGCTCAACGGGAACGGGCAAGAGCGTTTTTCTGAATTCGCTGATCGTATCCATGCTGTATAAGGCGACGCCTGAAGAGCTTAAGCTGGTGATGATCGATCCCAAGCGGCTCGAGCTCGGGTTGTACGAAGACGTTCCCCACCTGCTGGCGCCGGTAGTAACTGACCCCAAGGTCGCTTCGAACGTGCTGCGCAACGCCACGCGTGAGATGGAGCGGCGGCTGAAGCTACTGGCAAATCGCGGGGTGCGGAATATCGAGCAATACAACCGCACATTCGCGAAGGGGCAATCGCTTTCGCTTTTCGAGAATGTCGACGACCAGGAACACAAGCCGCTGCCGCTCATCGTCATCATCATCGACGAATTGGCCGATCTGATGATGGTGGACACGAACAACGTAGAAGAATCGATCACGCGGCTGGCGCAGATGGCGCGCGCCGTGGGCATTCACCTGATTCTGGCCACGCAACGGCCCTCGGTGGACGTCATCACCGGGCTGATCAAGGCCAACTTCCCGGCGCGCATCTCGTTCCGCGTGGCGAGCAAAGTGGATTCGCGGACGATTCTGGACGCGAACGGCTCGGAATCGCTGCTGGGCCGCGGCGACATGCTGTATCTGCCGGCAGGGTCATCGAGGCTGCACCGCATTCATGGGCCGCTGGTAAGCGAAGATGAGATCGTATCCCTCTGCGATTTCTGGCGATCGCAGGCAAAGGCCATCTACAACCAGAAGCTGCTGGAAGCGCCGAAGGAAGAAACGAGCGCTCAGGCTGGCGGTGAGGGGGGCGAGGAAGAGGTCGATGACGAACTTTACCAGGAGGCCGTGCGCGTGGTTTGCGAGATGGGGCGCGCTTCGACTTCTACTCTGCAACGGCGGCTGCGCATCGGTTATGGCCGTGCGGCGCGGCTGATCGACATCATGGAGAAAGACGGCATCGTCGGTCCAGCAGATGGCACCAAGCCTCGCGAAGTGCTGAAGAAAAAAGACTGGATGCGGGAGTTCGACGAGTCGGTGAAGTAAGCCTTCACAACCCAAAACATTCCCACGGCGGATTGCGAGACGAGTGGATTCGGTCTCGACATCGCAACTCCGCGCCGCTACAATTTTTGGATTCTTCCGGTGCCGGGGTAGCTCACCGGTAGAGCGCGGCCCTGAAAAGGCCGGCGTAGGCAGTTCAACTCTGCCCCCCGGCACCATCCGAATTGCGGGGACCTTGATACCCGCCCAGCAAGTTCCACTCGCCTGACGCAACTAGGATTTTTACGCCTTCGTCGTTCTCCTGCGGTGTCAGTTCAATCGATTCGACGTGCCTCCGAAGCTCGGCTTTAGCGGTCGGCACATCTTCATGGAGAAGGCGCCGCACATCCGTCAACCGAGACATAGCGAACTGCCTGATGCTCCGGACCCGGGCTTCGAATGATTCCGGACCAGGACCGAGCAGCTTTTCGTGAATGGCATCGATCTCGCGTTCTTTGCTCGTGATCGCGGCCACGATGGCGACTGGCGGTCTCGCGGTATCCCCCAGGGCCAGCGCGCTGGTGAGCCGCTCAACCTCTGCTTCAAGTTCGCGCTTTCGTTTTCGTAGTCCCTCCAGATCTCCAGCCATCTGGTCCAGCTTCAGTTTCAACTGCGTTTGGAATTGCTCGAGTGTGTACTCCACGACTTCAGGTCGGAGCACGGCACTCTGCAAGCCTTCGATGAGCTGGGCTTCTAGAATCTCCGTGCGAATCGTGACCGCATTGGAGCAGGTTCCCCGGGAGTGGTGCATCGGGCAGCCATACTTCGCGTGCGAGTGCTTACCTGCTCCGGAGACCAGCGTGATATTCCCGCCGCACAATCCGCATTTGAGCAGGCCGGAAAACAAATAGGGCGATCCGAATAGCTGCCAATCTGCAATCAGGCCGGGACGCTTTTTGAAGATGCAGCGATTCCTGATTTCGGCGAATCGAGCCTGAACGCTTGACCAGAGATCATCCGAAACAATCCGCAGATGCGGAGCATCAGCGCCATGAATAGGGCTTTCACCGTCGAGAGGCCGAAAGACGCGGCGTCCAGTTCTGGGGTTGTGGACCTTGTGCTTCTTGTTCCACACGACTTTGCCGACGTATCGCTCATTCTTCAAGATGTGGCGAATAGCTACCGGCGACCAGGAGCGTTCCAGGCCCCCGCGTGGCGGCCGAGGAGACACAATGTGCTCAGCGTTGAGAGCTTTCGCAAGTTGTTTGAGACTGAAGCCGTCTGCGTACTTTTGGAAGATTCGCCTCACAATGACAGCTTCAGGCTCATCAACTTCCAAGCGGACTCCGTCTGCCTCTTTGCGTCCGCGATAGCCAAAGCAACGACCACCCGTATGCAATCCGCGGCGAATTAACCCCTCCATCCCGCGCCGCACGCGCTTTGCCGTGTCATCCAAAAACAACTGATCGATTAGGCCGCGCGTCAGGAGCAGGAGTTGAAAAGTCTTGTCGCTGCTGTCGATGCCCTGAGAGACAAAACAAATGCGCAAGCCCGCGAATTTGAGCCGCTCGCAAAGGTTCAGGACATCAGCCTGCTTGCGCGATAGCCGGCTGGCATCCTCAACAAGCACGACATCGAAGGGGCGCGGGTTTGATTCTGCTGCCGCCAGTAGTTCTCGCAATCCTGGCCGATCCAGAGTTGCCCCGCTGATCTCTGCGTCGGTGTAAACACAGGCATCGAGAAACTCCCAATCTTTGTGTTGAGAGAACTGCCTGCATTTTTCCAATTGATCCTGCGTGGAAAGGGGATTCTGACGGTCTGTGGAGTACCGGGCGTAAGTGGCGCAGCGGAGTTGGGGTGCTGGCGTCTTCAACGCTTACTCCCCTCGGCTGAAACCAACGGTCGGGCGAGATTGTCAGATACCAGAGTCGGGCGTGCAAGGGAATTTTCTTGTCCCGTTTCCCGCAGATACGCTTTCACCAGCGCAGGCACGATCACGTTATCGATCCACGCCTTCATCTCAGGCGTAATCGCCGGCCTTGGCATCATCGCGAGTTTGGGTACAGCCGCCATCCTCTAAACCTCAAGCTCCTAAACCAAGTGGTTCTGGCGGACACCCAGCGCCACATTCCCGCATCGGCGATTCATGAACTTACCGCCCTGCCCGCGCCGGGGGTTTTGGCGGATTTCCAATTTCGTCCTCACCGCACGAAATCCCCAAACCCGCAAGCATTGAACTGCGCCTACTTCGCTGCTTGTCACGCTCGATCGAGATCAGATGCTCAATGGCTTCACGGTCTGCGGCGTTGGTGCAGGCGTCCCGAATGCCGCAAAGAAAAGTTTCTCTGCGGATCAGGAAGTCCCACGCGTCGCGATATAACGGGAGTTGCTTGAGAACGAACTCGGGCAAACCAACTTTCGATGCCACTGCGAGTATGGCGTCGGGCGTATCGTCGTCTTCCTCAAGCTCAACAAGGAACCAAAACACCGACTCACCTAGTGCGTTCATCGATTTACCTCACCAGAACCGGACCGCGGTTCTGTTCGGCCGTGGGCTCCTCGGCAAAGACGAGTTTTGCCTGCCGTCGTTCTCCGCGGTCAATCTCGCTTTCCAGGAATTCTCTCCATGACTTTGGGATCTCGGGACCACACAGCCCAGCAAATTCGCGCAACCAGTACAGGCGCTTCAAACGTTTCTCAGTCGCAGCCAAATCGAGTGAAGCCCACTGCGTATGCCAGTTCTTTGCGAGCTGATCGGGCAAAGACTCATTCCAATCCCGAGCCGGACTCATCGAGCCGACTCTTCAACTGAATCTTCTTCGGTTGATGGGGCTTCGAGAAAACGCACGCGCTCCGGATCAAATTCGAGCGGAACCTTTCCTGTCCGATCGTTTCTACTCTTCAGAACATAGACGTTTGCCTTCCGCTCAAAAGCCACGTCCATGTTGTGCGTGAAGAATTCGCGCACGACCCAGAGAACTACGTGCGGCGTGTTTCGTATGGAACTGTCGCCCCAAATATCATCAAGCTGCGGCTTGGCGCCCTTTAGCACCTTGGGTGGAACTTTTCTGAGTTGGCAGAGTAAGACGACGCAAATATCCAGGCGCTCCGCGAGCTTTTTGGCTGAGAGCACAAACGCTCGCTGATGCCGGAAAATATTGTCCTCGTCACCATTCGGATCTATGCCCGCCTCGATCACCAGTTGGTCATAGTCGATGAAGAGAATATCGAGACCGCGCGTCTTCTTTACGACTTCAGCCATGGCCCACACTCGCGTTGGAGTAATATCTTGATCCACAAACTGAACCTGGCATTTCCGCAGCGAGGCCTGCTTGAGGCGTTGCAGCTCTTCGGCGCTCAGTTTTTCGGGACGCCGAACGAAATAGAATTTTACGTTTGCCTGAAATGCGATCTCTCTTTGGACAATCTGCTCGGCTGGCATCTCCGCGCTGAAATAGAGCACCTTGAAGCCGTCGCGATCACACTGCATGGCAGTTTGAGAGGCAAACTGCGTTTTGCCGTTCGAGGTAGGAGCAACGATAACCGCAAGCTCTTTCGGCCGCAGGCAGCCCGTCATCTCATCGACACTGCTAATTCCACATCGGAACCTGCGGACACTCTCCGGGTGATCGTGCGCAGATTCCAACTCCCGAAATGCGCTATCAGCGACATCGGCCCAGGAACGCACGACAATAGGGGAGTCTTCACCAGCCGCAATATGTAGAGCTGAATCGACTGCGAAGCTGGCGATGGCATCAGCAGAAAGCTCGGAATTTCTATTGATCTTGCTATCACCCCAAACAAGGTCTTGAACCCTAGCGCCGAAACGAATCAACTCTCGCAGCTTTGCTTGTTCGCGTACGATCTTGTTGTAAAACTCCACGTTGTTACTGCGGGGCACTCCATCCAATAAAGAGCTGAGGTAGCCAGCGCCGCCGGCGCGTTCCAACTCACCCAAGGTCTTTAGCTCATGTGTCAGAGTTAGAAGATCCACAGCTTCACCGCGTGCGGTGAGTGATTGGAAACGCCGAAAGATCAGCCGGTTCTCTGGTATTGAGAAGTCCTCCTCGCGAAGAAACGCCAGAGAGGTGAGTAACGCATTAGCGTTGAGCATTCCGCCACCCAGGACTGCGCGCTCTGCTTCAAGGTTTGCGGGAAAGGGTTTGGCGATCTCTACACTCACGTCAGCGCTCCTTTGGGCAAATGTCGCTTACGGTTGGTATGTGGATACTGCCGTTGATACCGGCTTCTTGAGCTTCCTCAATCGAGTGCTTGGCCCCAAAGAACACTTTCGGGATGCTTTGGCCGCGGTGCTGTCGATACTGGATAAAATCTTCAGCGACCTCGAATGGCTTTTTGCCGTTATTGCCCTGCGCCGACCAAAACTCCTGCCAGTCGTTCTGAAACCACACATTGCCGATCGGGGAGGATAGTCCTAGGACTTTCCAAGCTTCTTTGAGGGGCGCCGCCGGTTGGGCTCCACCGTCCCGCTTCGTCACCGCTTCGTCCCGCTTCGTCTGATCTGCATGTAACCGGGTGGCTCCATCCCGAGAGCCATTTGGCTCCATCCCTGCCGGAATTGGCTCCATCCCTGTAACCGGTTGGCTCCTTCCTGATGTAACCGTTTGGCTCTTTCTCCTTGCTTGTATCCATGACCATTTTTTCGATTTCCGAACGCGGATGATTAGCCCGTTTGGCGCCCGGGTAGTGGTGATGTAACCGTGCTTGACGAGTCTTTGCCGGTACTCGAAAACCGTCTTTCGATGAAGGCCCATCCCTTTGGCAAGCTCTTCATCAGTGACCGGCTTTCCACCTGAGACAATTCCGTCCGTGCCGGATCCGGTGGTTACGAGATCTTCCAGTTTCAGGAAAAGTGGATAAGCAGGTCCGATTCTCTTAACGTGTGGAGCTTTCACACCGCCACTGCTGAACGGAATTACATAATTATCGCCGCCGTCGGAGTCGGGCAATTTCACGGGGCGCACTCCTCGTTTTCGGCGAGCTGCTCGGCGAGTCGAGCTAAATTACGAAGCGAGCGCGGATCCATACGCAACCCGCGAACTGCGCGGTTGAGCAGAAGGTAGCTTTGGGCTGCGAATAGTTCGAAACCTGCGGCGTCATTCAGGCGAACATGCTCCGGAGCGGAAACCTGCCTTCTTGGCGAACGCGCTCGTGTTCGGGTGCCCGCGGAAAGTTGGCGATTATCTTGACGTGGACTACTACGCCGCGTGTATAGTTCCATGCATTCTGGTTGCTCCTTGCGAGTTTTTGCCCCTTCTGCCGCTTACGACGGTAGTAGGGGTGTGTGCACTGAAACACAAACACATCCACCTACAATTTCAGGCTATCACCAGGGAAAAGTTAAAAACCTCGGTAGGACGGAAAAATAGTTAAAAACCACCCAGATCTATATGAAATCTAAGAAGATGGGATTTTGGGGACTCTGATTTTGGATTGGGCAAGGGACTCACTCACGTCGAAACTCTTCGCCAAGAACTCAATTGCTATGTCACTAGGACGGTCGTAGAAATCGCTATCGTGAAAAACGGGACGCCATCCTGATTTTTCTCTATCCAAGCAAAAAACTGAGGCCAGAATAGCAGCGCGCGTAGTTGGCCAGCACGGCTTTGTTGGCAGAGCCACTCCCATATCCGATCCCATTTTGGACGCGTATCGTGTGTCCGGATCCAGTCACGTAAAGCCTGGAGATCAGACAACAGGTCTCCGTATCGCTCAGGCAGCTTATTCTCTTTGCTGGTGGGTAAGTGCTTCGGTCTGCCCGACTCTCCGATCGTCCGTTTCACTCGAAACGTTTCAAGTAAGTTGCGATCAGCCTTTAGGACGCGGTTCCCTAATTCGGCCGTAAGCGGCCTGTCTGGATTGCGGGCCACAACGGACATCCAGTTCTGACTGACGCCGAGACGTTCCGCAATTTCCTTCTTCGTCTTGTCATAATCGGTACAGAGGTTCAAAGCATCCTGACCGGTTAACGGCTTCCCATGCTCGAACAGACAAGGCCTTCCTGTAGGAAAACCTATTCGCAGTCGGCGCATCTGAATTGACTTTTCACTCAATCCGAGATGCTGAGCGATCTCTGCAGTCTTCTTTCCTCGCAGGCAAAGCCTAGCGATCTCGAAGTCAGTGATTGTGTGGCCTCCTGCTGTTTTCTTCCACAGGTCGGGGAGCGCCTTCCCCCTCTTTCGATCACCCAGCTCCAAGCGATACTGCAGACTCATGTCGCGTTTTCCACGGGTGGCTATGATATCCTCCCCATGACAAAATATGACGCCGGCCCATCTGGCGCGAGATGCTGCGCTTCGCAATGCGCGCGTGCTTCCGCTGCGCGCTGATTGAGGAGAGTGATGCATTCTTGTTGTACCGTCGAGTCACTCCATCCGGTCCCGGTTTCGCCTTGTACTCGGCAGCATTCATTCCGTGAATCGTAGATGTGGTCGCGTGAGCTTCTCCAATAATTCCCCACACTCCAGGCAAACGATGAAGTCGTCTCCCCGGATGGTCCGCGCTTTTCGCGGGTCTTCTCGGCAGGCTTCTAGTTCTTCTGGCGTAACAAATTGCCCGTTGCGGTGGTACCGCTCACGCATCTCTGCGCGCCTGCGCTCGCGGTTTTTCCGGTAATTGGCTCTTCGCCAGGCCAGCAGCTTCTTTTGATCTCTACCCATTCAACTTGCCTTGTCCGCATCAACGGGGGTAGTGTGTGCGTGACTGCTCATAAGTAAGTTCCACCCTTGCCGCCGGAACCAGACCGGCGGCTTTTTATTTTTGCCATTCAACCGGTCCATACATCATGGAAAAATAACGCTCAAGAACCTGCTGGTCATTGTGCGCGAGCAAGTATGTTACGCCTTTAATTTGGGCCTTCAGTACGAAGGGGCCGTGACCTTCTCTGATGACGGTGACGGTACATGATTGGGCTACTCCAGAATTGAAAACCTGGGCGAAAGCCATCGGCGAGTGATCTCCCGATATTCTCGGCAGGGGGTGAGCGGTTTGAAATTCAGGATCACCCCAGTAATACAGTGTGTGCCAGTCGATCAAGAGGCCTGCATCTGCGGCCCATCCAAGCTCTTTCGCAGATGATCGCTTTTCGTTGAACCCTTCAACGAAGATGCCAGCCCGCACGAGTGTTTCGACAATTGGGCGAAAATCCAGATCGCCAGCGAGTAGGATTGCGTGACTCATGGTGCGATTGAATCCGTGTGTCAGCATGTCGACGGCGAGCAGGACATCGACTTCCTTCTGCCTTCTCCTTCGAGTTCCCGTTAAGGTGCCAAGCCTGAGATGCATCCCTCTAATCGTTTGGATCGTTGCGAAGTACTCCTCTTGGGCCTGCGCTCTGGCCTTAAAGTCTGCTTCGGTCTCACCGTTTCTGCGCAGGTCGTCAAGGCAGTCGTAGAAGAAAGTGCGGAAGACCGGACCAATCTGATTCGCAATTCTCTCCGGTCGCAATTGGCCGTAGGTGCCAAACACCTGCTCCATCGCACGGCGGTAAAGTTCTCGTGCATAGCTTCCATCAATGAAGAGGTACTTGGCTTCCATTGGCCATCATCGTAAAGCTACTTGACAGCGGTGTCAAGCAGTGATAAAAGGTACGTGATGGCTGAGAAGTTCTACACCACCGGTGAAGTGGCACGCGCGATCGGCGTCTCTAGGCAAACGCTTCAAACGTGGATGGCAGCGGGAAAAGTCAAGGCTCCAAAGATGATTGGGACCACAAGAATTTGGAGCGAATCACAACTGGAAGAGCTTCGACGCATCGACCATAAGGGCAAAGGCCGAAAGAAAAAGTCCAAGCACTAGAAACAAAACGGCCCACCGCGTAGCGATCAACTACCCGGCAGGCCTAAATCCCAAAGGAGCGTGAACTCCCATGGCATCTGCAAGCAAATCTATTCCGTTCGTTGCACGTCCGCAAGTAGTCCCCGCACCGGAAGTCATTTCCCAAACCGAACTGACCCTGCTTTTGTCGCTGCGCGGTCGGCTCTCTCAACTCGAATCCGAAGTGGAAACGGCTGAGCAGTCGATCCGGCAGCGGCTTGAGCAAGGCGCCAGCGTCGAGCCCGGCGATCACATCGCCAAGCTCGCAACCAACTTCCGCCGAAACGTGGCCTGGAAGAGCGTGGCTGAGCGGCTGGCCTATCGTTTCAAGCTGGACGGCAAAGCTTTCTGCACCCGCGTCCTCGCAGGGACAAGGCCCACACCGGCCGTTTCACTCGAAATCAAGTAACTCCGAAACGCGCGGGCCTTGCGCTCGCGCGTCCGCCCGCTATTTCCGCCTTGGCCTGCGGGTGCCGATGAGGCTGGCCGGGCTTGGAGAAATTGACAAATGTCAGAACAGCAAATTTCAGAACGAAAGATCACAAGCCTTGAGGCGCTGATCGGCACCGAAGAAACCAACAAATGCAACCTGGAATCGTTCGCGGATGGGATGCAGCAAGTCAGAAAAGTATTGGCGGCAGCGTCTACTCTCGCGTCCTACTACGGCCAACCTGAAAATCGGTTCTGTAATGACAACGGAAAAGTGGAACTGCCAGATCTCTCCGAGGTGATTGGTCAGATTTTGGGCGATCAGGTAGAGGTTCTCACTCTGCTACAGCGCAAAGGCGAGAAGCTCGCGACACCGCCCAGCGTCGTGGTGCCTCCAGCTACGGTGAAGTTTGGTACAGCGCGCAGGGCAGCGAAGAAAGGAAAAGTGTGATGAGTGCAGGCCAGGCGCGAGCCGCAGCCAGGAGAGTGTCATGAATGCGACAGCCAACCGCAAGCAAGTTCCGAACAACCAAGCCATCGCTAAAACGCTGAATCTGAGCGGGGATTACGCTTTCAAGTTTCTACGCAAGGGGAAGTGGCGCCGTGCGGAAAACATGGCCCAGGCTCTCTTACTCGAATTGCCGCCTTCCATGCGCAAGAGCGCCGATGCTCTTTGCTTGCGGATGATCGGAAAGGCCGCGAAGGAAATCGGGGATTGGCTCGCTGCCGACAGGGCCGAGAATGCGCGCCGCCGCACACGCAAGCGGGCGCGCCGTCCACAGGATAACCGTGAGCGCGAAGCAAAACGGCTGCGCGTAGCTGACTTGCTGTTAGTGCCTGACCGGCCCGTCGACGACCCTGCGGTTGCCGAACCACAACTCACAGAAAGGAGAATTCAATGAACGACCCCATCATGCCGACACTCGAACCATTGCTCATTCCCGAAGGGGCGACGAAACGAAGGAAGAAAAAGCCGAAGAGTCCCGCGGTGGTTATCGCCACCCCTGAAACTCCCGAGAGCGCCGAGACGCGAACTTGGCTCGACAATGTTGACGACAGTCAGAGAGACACAGCCGTCCAAAATCTCCTTCACGCTGCGCGGGGCGCCTCGCTGATCCTGTGGTCGCTCTCCGATAAGGAACGTAAGGACATCGATTGGGGTGCCATCACATCCGGCCTATACGCCGCTCTCCGCGTTGCTGCCGATTACGTAGACGCTAACTACTTTGCCAGTGCGGGCGAATTGGCAGAGACGCTCGAACCGGAAATCCTTGCTGCGGTCCTGAGGAAGAAACTGAAACGGGTAGAGGCCAAGATGGCCGAGGAAAGAGAATGAGCGACTCTTTGACCGTCCCTCAACCTGCTCAGGCCGTCAAATCGTTCACCAAAGACAACCTTGAGCTGGCTGCGAAGTTCGACGCATGGCTTGCGGCTCAGAATTATTCCCCACACACCCGGCGGGCCTACGCCACTACCACCGGCTACCTGTGCGAGTTTATCTGCCCCCGCAGTCTGCTGGAGCTCACACATTTCGATCTGCGGGAGTTTGTGACTTACATCTACAAGCGCGGGCTGAGTCCGTCGAGCATGGCGCAGCAAGGCTATGCCCTCAGAGCCTTTTTCGAGTTCCTAAACTTGGGTGGCTTGGTCGATTCCAACATCGCGCGGTTAATGAAGGTTCGCAAACGTCTACCGCAAATTGCCGCGCTTCCTGTCCATCGAAGAGGTTGAGCGGCTGATCGCGTGCAGCCAAAACGCCGCGCGATCGCGCCTTGATCGAGCTTTTCTACTCGACGGGCTGCCGTCTCGCGGAGGTTGCCCGGATGCGGCTTGAGGATATCCATTTCGGGTCTGGCACCATCGGCGCCATTCGCGTCTTGGGCAAGGGCAATAAAGAAAGAATCGCACTGTTGGGCCAGCCAGCGAAAGAAGCGTTGCTCGCCTATTTGGGCGACCGCAAAGACGGGTTTGTGTTTCGCGATGACCAGCCGCCGCGTGCATTGCATGTGTACCGCGCAAAGCCCAACAAGGAAACGGCAACGCTGTACTGGCAGGGTTATTGGACAGAAGGCAATCCAGGCATGCGGCGTTGGAAGTGGCTCGGCAAGGCTTCCGAGATGACGCGGAAGCAAGCCTTCGAAACCCTCGCTGCCACGGCCGCCGCAGATTTCGTGCAGCGTCCCAAGCCAGACGAGCCCCTTGGTCCTCGCCACATCTTCCGCGTCGTAAAGCAGGTTTCTCTCGCTGCCGGATTGCAAGGCGTTCACCCGCACACTTTGAGGCATAGCTTCGCAACTCACCTGCTCAACGGCGGAGCGGATCTGCGCTCCGTTCAGGAGCTTTTGGGCCACAGCTCCATAACTACGACTTGCATATATACCCACGTATCCACGGTCAACATGATCGACGTTCACAAGCGCTGCCATCCGCGAGGTTGACCATGCCGCGATCCAAGAAGCCCAAAGCTGAATTGATTAGAGTCCAGCCGCAGATGGACCTTGAGGCGCTAGACCGTCTCATCCAGAAGCGCGTTGCCGAAGCGACGGCCAGCCAGGGAGGCATCCTCGAACCTTGGTTTCAGAGCAATGCAGTCGCTGCCGCGATTCGCCGGCATCAAAGCATCTTCCACAAACGGAAGTTCGCGCTCTACTTCGAGAAATGGGGTTGTGTCGTTTGCGGCACCAAAACGCGACCCCACGACAGCAACGCCATGTGTCTCCCCTGTTTTCATCAATTCGTGGCCCGCATAAAGCAGCTCGAAAAGGAATACGCCAAGGCTCACCCACAGGAATACGCGAATCAGCAGACCGAAAACCTAACTTCCCGCATTCGGAATGCCGAGCGGATCCTCGGCAGGGCTCTGCCAATGGATTCAGAGGAGGAATGAAAATGCGCTCCGCTATCTACGCGAGAGTCAGCACGACCGGCAACGGGCAAGATCCCACCATGCAAACCCGCGAGCTCGGCGAGTTTTGCGAGCGCCGCGGCTGGACGCTGGTCGAGTACGTCGACGTCGGGATCTCCGGCACGAAGGAAAAGCGGCCTGCCCTCGATCGGCTTATGGCCGACGCGCACAAGAGAAAGTTTGACGTGGTGGTGGTTTGGAAGTTCGACCGCTTCGCGCGGAGCGTATCTCACCTGCTGCGCGCGTTGGAGACCTTCCAGGCGCTCGGCATTCAGTTTGTAAGCCTCAGCGAGCAGCTCGACACGTCCACGCCCACCGGAAAGATGGTGTTCACGGTCCTCGGCGCCGTCGCCGAACTGGAACGCTCGCTGATTGTGGAGCGAGTCCGCGCCGGACTCCGTAACGCGCGCGCCAAGGGGAAACACATTGGCCGGCCGAAGACCTACGTTGATCGTCTGCAGGTAGACCACCTGCGCGCCCAGGGGCTATCGTGGCTCGCGATCGCGCAAAGGATGGGCGTTGGTGAGGGGACGGTGCGCCGGGCGTCTCAGGCATCCGCCAAAAGGGCTATACCACACACCGCTGCAGCCGATTGAGAACTCAGGGGTCCGCCGGGCCTGATTCCGTCCGCCAGAAGCATATGATTTTAGCATCAACAAAGAGGGCACTAAAGTCCGCGTTTCACTCAGGTGGATCTGCAGCCGATTCTGCGACAGCTTCGAGCCGAGTGACCGTGACTCTTGGATCTTTGACGATTCGGCGAGCTCTCTGTTCAATTTGATGGCTTGTACAGCTGTCGGGCACCCCCATAACAACATGACAGCCAGTATCGTCTCTCAGGTTAGAAGGGCACTCCTCAGGTTTCCTCTGAATGGCGAATTTATTTTCTCTAAGAACGACCGCCGGTATACGCGCCAAATACAGACCATGAAATTCTTTAGCGAGCTTTGGCACAACCGTATCTGAATCCAAAAACCCAGAGCATTCGCCCTCGCCACCGAGTTCTAGCAAAGCATATGAGGCTGGCCGAGTACGGCCACCCTTCGTGGTGATCCAGCCCTCAAGGAGAACTCTGAGGATGATCGTATCGTCAGAAATGGAGGCATCATCTTGGACGGGCATCGACCCGTCCGCTTAGTCTGTGAGTAACTGGCCCAAAAGCTGATTAATACGCCTGGATTCGTCAATTCTGATCGTGCCCTCAGAAATGATCTCGTCATCTTGCGTACTGGATACGAAGCCGAACTCGGCTCGGTTCGGGTAGATCGTGAAAGCGACTTCACGTTGGGGAGATTTCCAAGCAAGGGCTATTCCACCGCCAGAAATAGGCACGACGTTTGGGGTTGGGAGATCAGTCACGCTAACGCGGGACAGAAGCCGGCGGACGGAATCGGCTGTTTGTTCAGAGATCCTCAGATCTCCGATTCCTGGTATGCGACGCCCCGATTTTTCGAGTTCGCGAAGCCTTATGACAGCCGGAAGTAGCCAAGGGAATTGCGCGACGGCAGTAGCAATTTCCAGCTTCGATTCTATGGCTACTTGCACAGAGAAACTGGGAGGCTCGCTCTGTACCTGACAGCAATTGAGAATCATTTAGTCCTCCTCCACCTTCGGTGCATCTCTTCGCTAGTGAACTGTAAGAACCCTTGAACGGCAGCTTCATGACTATGATCCAGCGCCTCAAACAATTCAGAGTCGCTTTGCCCCTGGGGAACTACAGCCGCGGTTACGCCTAATTGAATGATTTCTTTTCCGTCAGACTGTCGTACGGCACCTTGGGAATTGATTTGCAGCATCCCGTGCTGCAGGGCATACGATGCACCGATATTAATCATCTTAGGATTCGATAAGGGATAATCGGGACGCGGACCATGCCACGCGGGATAGACGGTTGAGAGTTCAGAAAAATCCTCCCAATCCTCTCCCCGTATGAGGTGATTAAAATAGGACACTTCGCAGCGCTGAATTTGCGGCCTTGGCAGAGATCGCCCTCCGAGGAAATCCA
Organism: uncultured Acidobacteriota bacterium; assembly: GCA_963803735.1. Lineage (GTDB taxonomy): Bacteria > Acidobacteriota > Terriglobia > Acidiferrales > UBA7541 > Palsa-189. The sequence goes on from CAWDNV010000010.1 coordinate 144,224, forward strand.
AAAAGGTTGACCAGTCGGATCTGTATTCCACAGAGCAGTCCGCGTAATGTTGGTACTGAGGTGCTTCCGCGGTTTTCCTCCAATTCCTCAGGAACAGATTATTCTGAACCTGCAAGAGCTGTGATTTTGAGGAATCTAAATACCAGACCCGAACCGGAAGCTGATTTAAGTCTGGTGGGTTGCTTAACTTAATTTCTATTTCACCGATAGGGCCTTTGAATTCCGGTTCAGGATATCTGTCACGAAACCGGTCCCACAGGAGCCAGTAATCTTTCATGCTCCAGTGTGGCAATGGTGAAAAGAAAAAGCCTAGTGACGTTTCGGCGACTGGCGGCTTCTCAAAGTGTACGAGATCGGTCCGTCGCGAAGGAGATTCAAGGTTGGCGTTGGCGTTGTTAGGCATAGCGAGACACAACCCCGAGAATCGTTTTGCAATTGACTCGCCACAGAAACTTCGGCTCTCGCACGATTAACCAACTGGAAGCAGACACTTTATATGATGGAGGCAAATGGCTCCGGGGTTTGATGGGCCTAGCCGCTTCCCCTAATGAGACATTTGATTCTGTCGCAAAATACTGCATCGACCCACAGGGACGCAAGGGCTTTGAATCACAAAGCATTCCTCAATAGAAACTGTACCACTGGGCAGTCGCGGATGCTGAGTAGGGCGTCTTCTTCCGATTTCGCCCACTCGAAACCCATGCACGAGCAGCGGTACACGGCGCTGGAGTTTAACACTGTCAGCGTCGGATACCCCACAGACACCACATTTTTCAATCGTTAGTATTCAGGCCGTTTTGGTCTGCCTCAGCGTGGTGGCTTGCGCCGAACCTCGCTCATGGCACTGAAAAGGCGACTTTTTCGTCGCGATGAAAACCAATGCTACGCCGTCTTTCACAAAGCATAACCAAATTGGGAGGTGCGCTGTGGAGGCGATGCGCCGTGAATTGGTATGGGTTGAACGACAGGATTTTTGGGGCTGGGGTTGCTCCCAATGCGCATGGGTGTTCAACACTGCAGGTCCGCCCATCGGCGACTCGATAGACGAGATGAGACGTCACTACGAACAGCGGCGTGACAAGGAGTTCGCATCTCACGTCTGCGCCGAACACCCTAGAGTCAAGAACCCCAAACGTTAAGTCATTCAGACGGTATGCCGTAATTACATGCCCACCGAACAACGTCGCGCACCCCGCCATCTCCTCGGAGGAACTGTTGAGGTGACTGACTTGGAATCGGAAGAGGAAATCGTAACAGTGGCCCGCAATCTCAGCTTGTTTGGTTGTTTTGTGGCAACGGTCACTCCTTTCGTTACGGGAACGAAGGTCAGATTGCGAATCACACACCGTGGTGCGATATTCGCAGCCTTTGGTTGTGTAGCCTATGCCTCAGCCGCCGAGGGAATGGGGATTGTGTTTGGCGAAATTGAAACCAAAGACCGAGCGGTCCTTGACACCTGGCTGAGTGAGAAGCACGGGTGATAGATCGATCAGGGGCACCCTAGGGGCGCTGGCACATCCACGGGGGGGGCACCAGAAGAATTCAACGAAATACGGCAGGAACTGATTTTCAACGGGCGTCCTTCCGTCGTCGCCACTCGGCTCGCGCTTCCCGCAGTTGAATCACAAACGCCTGCCGTGGAGGTTTCCCCAAGTTGGCATTGGGCGAGCACATATAGCGCGCAGCTTTGCCGAACGCGATTAAGTCCGCGTCGGTCATTTTGCGGAGCCGGGCTCGCAATTCATCCAGGTCAACGGCTTCAGATGTGAGCTGTGGGGATGAGAGCATCGAATGTGCCCGACGTGTTTCTGTCCGCAAATAATTATGAGGGCGCGGCCGGCCTGGTCAACAGCACTTTCACAGCCGGTAGATCTCAACTTTCTCAATCGGAAGGTCTGAGGTTCGCTACTCTGATTTCTTCGTTGCGTCGGACAAGGGAAGCGCAACTCGAATCAAAGTACCGTTCTCATCGGATTCGATTTCGAATCGGCCACCCAATTCGCTGATCCTTTCACGCATGCTGCTCAGGCCGACACCGGCGCCCGCACCGCCGGACCTGAATCGCTTGAATAACTCTGCGGGCATGCCCTGGCCGTAGTCTTGCACCTCAAGGCTAATTTCTCCGGCACGAAGCTCCAGGTGAACGTCGACGGAAGTACTATGAGAGTGGCGATGAACGTTGGTAAGACTCTCTTGCAGAATGCGGAACAGCGCAAGCTCCAATGGGCCCGGCAGCCGCTTCAACTTAGGCGGAATCCTAAAGCCCACTTGAATGTTGCTGCGCTTGGCAAAACCCTCTGCATACCACCGAGCCGCGGAAGACAATCCCGTCTCATCGAGTAGCGGCGGATGAAGTAAATAGGAAATGGTGCGCGTTTCCGTCACACATTCGTCCAGCGCATCCCCCAGAGACGCCAAATCTTGGTTCTCCTTCTTCGTTGCTGCTGCCTTCCTTAATGAACCGAGAGCCATTTTTGCGGCCACCAGTTTCTGCCCCACGCTGTCATGCAATTCACGAGAAATTCTTCGCCGCTCGTCATCTTGTGTCTGCATCAAGCGCACCGACAACCCTTGCAAATCCAACGATGCCACCGCCTGATAGGCCGCGGATGCAAACTGGGCCAGGCTGACAAGCTGCCGCATGTCTTCAGCGTCGAACTTGCGGCGCTCGTCGTGGGAGACCGCCCAGATCGTGCCAACCGCTTTCCCTCCGACATAAAAAGGAATCAGGAGGCACTCTTCGACCGGAGGAGTCACCGGTTGGAAATAGGTGTAAAACCGTTCGACGTGGCTGAACAGCAGCGGGGCGTTGCGATCGAGCACGTCGCCGCAGGGTCCGAAATCGCGGGGCGTGCCACCGCCGATGTTCGGTTTCCACATGCCAGCGATCGCCGGCCAGTAAAACCACTTGCCGCCATCGTTCGTCGTTAGCAGGCTGATGCCTGTCGAGCCGCACTGGAAGACCTCTAGCATCGTGTCGGCTAATCTTTGCAGAATGGTGTGCGGCGAGTCGGCCAGTGCCTGGGCCAGCGCCACAAAAGCTCGGTTCTCCCTCTCATAGTCTGGCGAACGCGACGGGCGGCGCTTCAACTCCTCGGTGCAGAGAATCGATTCGCGCGAGGCTGCGGCGTCAACGACGACATGTATCGATTGCAAATTCTGCTCGCTACCATCGAGAGGCGTGCCGCCATGCGCGCCGCCCACATCAGTTTGCTTGGCTTTAGCCATGGACACCCCTTTCGCACTGACCAGGCGGTATATGTTCACGCCCAGAAAGCGCAAGTAATAGTCGTTTCAGCATCGCGCCGTAGATCTGCGTCCAATCCGCCGACTATGGTTTCGCTTTCAAGTTTCAAGACCTCCCGACGATCTTTCCCGCCGCAGGAAACCGAATATCCGACTGCACTCTCAGACGAGAAATACCCTTTCTGTCCTATATAGAATCAGGGTACGTGGTAGAAAGCGTGGAGATTCATCCGATGTGGCCTGAGGTGGAGACCAGGTACTCTGCGGCGTGTCTTATCTGTCGTTAAGGGACTGAATCGATTCGTCGCCGGAAATAATCGCAGCTACCATGATTAACAATGGGTCTTATCCGGTTCGTGGTATTTGCCTAGCTTGTAGGCAGTGTTTCCATTGCTGTCTTGTGCAACTACACAATCAACAGGAGTAATGGAAATGGAAATTCGAACGAGCGGTCAAAGAGAGGATCGTGTCACCGGAGCTATCGAAGCTCAAACTTCGAAAGTTCCTACGAGCGGATATTTGGCAGCAGCGGTAAGTTCAATGGCTGCGTCCGCGATTCTGAAGATCGCGGGCAAGGACCAACTGGCCCTGTTTGTAGGACAGTGGGCACCCGCATTTCTGATCATGGGCGTCTACAACAAGATGGTCAAGCAGCACGGTTCGGACGCTTTCAGCCAACCAAGTAGTAATGAAGGCGCAATCGCGGGGTAGTCACCGGACGGTGTTATTCACCGCCGGGTGGGTAGTAGTCATGTTTCGTCCGCGCCAGCGATAACTTCTTCTGCGATACCCACGCGCTCTCTTGAAACTACCCCGATTCCTCGATTGCCATCATTCGGGCGTGTGTTTAAATCCACCAGTGCGGACATTGCTTTTGCTCGAACAGTTGGCCTTCAGGGTGACCCTTTGTCGTCCGAGTGACCTAACCTGATTGAGTCAGTCGTGTTTGCAACTGGGCTGTCGTAGCGCCGTCAAGGTGGCGTGACGGCTTGGCCTTCGCTAGCACTCAAACTCTAACGAGCGCCTAAATGGGCGCCAAGGGACGTGTGTATGAAGATGAAGAACACAAACGTGAATCGTCGAGCGTTCGTCAAGACTGCGGGAATCTCCAGCCTCGGAGTCGCCGGAGCTTCGTGGCTTGGCGGAAGGACGGGAATACTGGAAGCTCTTCCAGGGGCTAAATCAGTTGGCTTGGGGCCAGCCGCGGTGCAGGCTGCGGAGATCACCGACGTTGATATCCTCAATTTCGCGCTCAATCTAGAATATCTCGAAGCGGAGTTCTATACCGTCGCCACCACAGGAAGAACGATCGACCAGACCGGTATCGCGACCAGCGGCACCGGAAATCCCGGTGCTACGACCGGTGGTAAGCAGGTCGCTTTCGAGGCCGACGGCCAACAGGCCGAAAGCTCCGGCAAATTGCGTGCCGTCGCAGAAGAACTCGCATTTGACGAGCAACAACACGTCAACCTGCTTCGCTCGGCATTGGGAAGTGCCGCTGTCGCGAAGCCCGCGATTAACCTCGACGCTCTCGGCGTCGGTTTCGACAATTTCAAACAGTTCCTCGCTCTCGCAAGAGCATTCGAAGACGTAGGCGTTTCAGCTTATGGTGGCGCCGCACCTTTGATTTCGGACAAGACGATTCTGGCAACTGCTGCCCGCATCGCTCTGACCGAAGCACTGCACGCCGGAAACATTCGCCTACTGGTAGCGGAGAACAATATCCAGGCACCCGATGTGGATAAGTTGGACGTTCTTCCGCCGCCGGCTGGGAAAAGGTTCTTTACCGTTGACGATAACGCCTTGGCCATCGTTCGCGTTCCAAGCCAGGTGCTCCATATCGTCTATGGCAAATGGGAACAAGGCGTATCTAGCGGCGGCTTCTTCCCTATGGGGCTGAACGGCACAATCATCACAGGGTGACTTGGAAGATCCGCACTGAACAATAGTGTGGTTCGCACGAAAGACAGCTTCCAGTAGCTAGCTTTACGTCAACCATTCAAGAGCCCCGCGCGACCCTGTGGGTCACGCGGGGCTCTTTGTCCCAGATTTCCAGGTGGTGGGCCCAATGGTGGCTAGAACCTGAGTGCTGCAGCAGAACGACCATATCCTTCCGGCAATGTTCCGGAAACCCCTCTTCGCAGCCCTCCGCAACTGAGAATCTGCGCGACCGAAGATTGTCAGTTTTGGTGTTCCGAAATCAGATGATTTTTGGACCATCAGCGCTATGCGGGCTGACTTACTACTGCAACTACTCACCACAGCGAATACCTAGAGTGCCTTATGTCGAGACGGATGTGGAATCGGTATGCTCGTCCGAGTCGGAGGTCCTCTGTAGCTTCTCAAGCCCTCAGGTACGACTTGTAACTTCCCCCTCCGTTCCGAAAAAGAAGTGAAAGGATAAAACATGAAGGCATTCACACTGAGCACGACGTTGATGGCTGTCTGGCTGGGTAGTATCGGCCTGCTTTGGGCACAACAGTCAGATTCCACACGCCAAGCTCCCGACAACACAAAGACCAATCAGCGCGACCGCAGTCAGAATGAACCGACTGCCGACCAGCAGAAAGAAAATCAATCTGACCGCGAACTTGCCGCAAAGGTGCGCCAAGCGCTTGTAAAAGATAAGTCGCTCTCAACCTATGCACATAACGTAAAGATAATCGTCCAGGACGGCATCGTGACCCTGAAAGGTCCGGTGCGTTCAGAGGAGGAAAAAAGGGCTGTCGAAGAGAAGGCAGCAGAAGCTGCAGGCGGGGCCGATAAGATCAAGAGTGGACTCGATGTTTCCAGTAAGCCGACCACAAAGTAGTCACGCAGTAAACAACCAATACTAAAGGAGCGTTTTCATGGCGGAAAAAAACACAGCTGTCTTTGGAATCTATCCTAATCGGACGGGTGTAGAAAGAGCAGTTGACACTCTGCGCCAGGAAGGATTCCGCAGTACGGATATCTCCGTTCTATTTCCTGAGAACCAGGGAACCAAAGATTTTGCTCACGAGAAAAACACTAAAGCACCCGAGGGAGCCGCGACCGGCGCAACTTCCGGGGCTGTCATTGGTGGAACCTTGGGCTGGCTCGTGGGCATAGGGGCGTTGGCGATTCCAGGTCTCGGTCCTTTCATCGCGGCTGGTCCAATCATGGCAGCTCTTGCCGGTGCAGGTGCGGGAGGAGTTGTCGGCGGCCTTGCTGGGGCGCTGGTGGGAATGGGTATTCCTGAGTACGAAGCTAAACGATATGAAGGACGAATCAAAGAGGGCGGTATTCTACTCTCAGTTCATTCCGACAATTCTGAGTGGACGAAGAAGGCCAAGGAGATCTTGGAGCGCACGGGCGCACAAGATATCTCCTCCGCTGGTGAGGCCTCTGCTGATTTTCAGAAAACTGACAAACCCATGACACGAAGCGCGAAAATCTAAGAATCGCTCGCAGACTGCCCCCGAACTATGCGCCCTGCTCGACTAACACACCCGGGCGGGGCGCTCTTTCATTCGGCTTGAACCATCGTTGGCAGGCGCCATACCGAGCGGAATGATTTCGCAGGGAGCCCCGTAATTTCACTGTCCGTTGGTAAAAATGGCGAGACCCACAGTTCTTGTTGTCGAACCTGAGCCTGAGCAAGCGCTTTCCACTCGCAAGCTTGTGCTGGAAACCGCCAAATTCAACGTTCTCACGGCGCATAGTGGGCGTGAGTTTATTGAACTCGTACATCGATTTCCGAAAGTAGACTGCACAATCATTCATGGGCAGATCGACGATATTCCGTGCGAAGCCCTGCTAGCAGAAGCCAAGAAAACGAACCCGAAGGTTACGACCGTCTTCTTGACAGCACGGCTCGGAGAGAGGTGCAAAGGAGCTGATCACGTCATTTCCAGCCATCACCCCGAGGCGGTGCTGGACCTTCTTCGCAAGCTCTTCGGTGATCCGCGAGACCCATCTCCCGACCCGCACCATGCACGTTAATCCTGGCTTCATCTTCATCTCGCTAATTTTCGAGCGCCGGATTCAACCCCGGTGAGGGCGCCTCGCGTGGAGATCGCGCCGGTGTTCCGCAGCGCGGGGCGCTCTTCTGCCTCGTCGTTGCCAGAAGTCAATGAAGGTCCGCCATGCCGCCACAGTCGCGCTCACTCGCCGCCTTGCGGTCGCTCAATAGCCAGTCTCCCTATCGATAGGCTGCCATGTAACCTCTGGCTGTCGGCGGTCAATGAAGCGCGGCCGGTTGAGCAGGATGTAGGCAAGGCAATCGACCAGGTGCCGCCGCTTTTCCTGCGCCTTCTCAGGCGGGTCTTTGTCGGTGACGTTCCCGCGCCACTCCGAAAACCGGAGATGCTTGATCTGCCAGATGAGTTCGGCGTTTCCCGCCTCCATGATGGTGAGCCGCGGCTTCATCTTCTTCTCGTTACCAACGGTGAAGCTCGTTGGCTTCAGTGCCGCGGTGATCAGGTCGAAGCCGCTCAGGTCGCGGTTTTTCTTCGCCGGCCAAAAATAGATTCCAGCCTCCCGGTAGGCATCGAAATAACTGCGCTCCTCGTCGGCGTTCATGCCCTTGCCGGCTGAATCCATCACACGACGGATACCCCTGCTCCCGCCGAAGAAGTCGCGTTCCACCATCTTCACGGATTCAGCGTAGTGCTCCTTGACCGTGGCATGGAAATCCGGGCGGACATAGTCTTGAGGCCACCACGCGAATTTCACCACCATCTCGCCCTCGCGATTGACGCAGAGCCACAGGAAAGCATGAGGCGTTCTCGGGTGCGGATCGCAGGCCATAAAGATCGTCCACATGTTCGGATCGATCTTAAACTCCTCAACCACGTGTATACCCGGATCGAACTCCGGAAAGACGAGTTGGCCGCTGAGCGCGCCGTAGTCGATCTCGAATTCTTTCTTCCAGCGCGCATCGCTCATACCAGTCCGGGCCTGCTCGTACCATCGGCGCCCGGCCTCGGTCGCTGGGTCTTTTTCCGGATCGCTCGAATAGTGCAGGCGAAGCACGTGGAAACCGAGCGACGTTGTGCGGGTTGAAATCCCCTTCGTCATCTCACGCGATCCTCGATAAGTTCCTCGAAGTATCCCGGCTCTGCCGAACTGACGATATCCAGCCGGCCGCCGCCTTTGAGCATGGGCTGTGCGGCGCCGATGGATTTTTCCAGGTCCACTTGGAAGCCGCCCTCATCGATGAACAGACCCGAACCGGTGTGCTGGCGAATGACATCGCCGCCCTGCGGGATGCCCCAGATTTCCGAATAGGGCAGGCCAGCCGTTTCTCCCTGACGGAAAAACCGAATATGGCAATACGAATACTCGGCCAGGCAGGTGCGTTTGAGAAATGCCGGTTGATTCTCCCAAATCGTGAAGCAGCGCTGGATCAGCCGGTCGCTGTCTTCCTCCTTCTTCGACTGGAAAAAGTGGAGACGATTGGTGTGGAACTGCGCGTCGTGGGTGTAAAGCGCGCACAACAGCCACGTGGCCATCATCTGCCGACTCTTTTCATAAAGATTCATCCGATGTTCGAGCCAGAAGCGCACCATCACGCGCAGATATTCTTTGTCCGGGAAGGGCTTGGCCGCGAGCGTAGGGTCATGCTCATCACGGGTGCGAGCGTATTCGAAGAGCCAATACTCCGGATCGCTGACACAGCGGCGCCGCTCTAGCTCTTCCAGGCGGTCGCGTATCTCAAGAAGGCTTTTGCGGCTGAGTCCTTCTAAGGAGTTGGTCGACGGAATCGATAAGCTGTTCATCGCTCTCGCTGGTGTGATCGGTAATCCGCACGTCACTTCGTGACCTGGTCCGCTCTTCGTGGATGCCTGTGCCTTTCAATACCTGCAGTGCTGTGCCAACCTGATCCCGGTCAATTTCCTCCGCGTCAGTGGCCTGTGCGAGCGCCTTCTTGACCACGTTGAGCGCTGTGGGCGCGAGCTGTAAATAGTCACGGCGGCACTGTGCCAGCGCCTCTTCGACCTGGCTTTCATCGAGGATGTTATCCACCGTCTCGCGATGGATGTCTAAGTCGCGGGCAATCTGACGTTTTGAGTCGCCCTGAAGGAGCTTGGCGACCACTGCGTTCTTCACACTCTCAGGCTTGCGTGTTGGCATGTTATGGCTGGTTTCGGATTTCCTATCTCGCGCTGCCGATGGGACCGGCGCGGTCGGCTTCAATATGCTGGCCAATCCCTGGATTTGCAGCATGAATACCATGGGGCTCCGGCCCGACGTCGCCTCTCTGATGGCCTTCATCACGCGAGCACAGTCAAAAACATCAGTGACTGAAACTTCAGCAAGACTGATCGTGACATCCTGCTCCTGCCTGAAGAAGACTCGTGATTGCGAAGACTCCTCGACCAAGGCAAGGGAATGGATCGTCCAAACAGCGAACGGCAACGGCCCTGCGAGGAAAGGGTTCATTTTAGTACCTCCATCATGGCCGTGTAAATCGTCTTGAGTTCCGCGGGCCGCACACAATCCGAAGTTTCCCGTTTTATCCGCAGCGCGACTTCGAAAACGGCGGCTTTTTGTTCGTCGAACGTCATATCGTTCCTCCTGCCAGCCAGAGTAGCAAGAGTTAGCAAAATTCGGTAGCCTTTGGCGAAGTGAATGCCTGCGATTGCCAGCAAGAAATCGCTGACCATGTGACAATCGAAGAACTATTGATGATATTAAGGGAACCGAGTACGAAGGTAGCCTAGATATGCCGCATTCTCAGAAAAAAGATGGCACCTGCGATTCCCACGATGAATACGACAATCGCAACTACATCCATGAGATCGAGGTGACGTAGACGTGTTCGCAAGCCGCGCATGGGCGAGATTCGCACTGCTGATGAGCCTTGTGGGGACTGTATTGTTGTTTCCTCGTTTCAAGCAACACTTCCAACGTGCGGATCATAACTTCACCGCAGGCCTGACCACAATTTGTGTCGATAAAATTGCTCTCTTCACGCGATTGGACTGAGTTGGGATGGCTGTTTAGAACTAGCGCCGTGTGCCCTGACTTCGGGAGCAGGCTCGGCTTGCCGCCGTAATGATCATCGAAAAGCCGCTCTTTGTTACCATCGGATTCGGGCTAACCACTTTGGGATTCCTCTTGCAATTTCTATCTATTCCCAGCCCCAGAACGATAGCCCAAATGCGTAAAGAACTAAGAGATCTGGAAAAGGCTCGTAAATTGCGCGAAAAGATGGCCCAGCATCGCGAATCTTGACCTCTTGCCGTCAGCACGTCAACCGTACCCAAGGGATAGAAGCACCCTGTACCATACCCTTCCAAACTTACTGAATCACCGGCCTGGCGGCTCCATCGGGACACCCGCCTCCTGGCGTCCCAGCCGCCGATCCACAACTCGCGTAATCATCTGGTCGCGCGCAGCGTCGTCGACCTCGCGAATCCCTTCTTCCACTTCCTTGATTTTTTGCTCGTCACTCAAGCTGGTGTAGTCCTGACTGCTGAACATACGCCCGAGCAACATCCGAATCAGGGATCCGCGCATGCGTTGGTACTCGCTTCGTTCATCGCGAGACATGGGCACACGCAAACTGCCGATGGTGAGGAAGCGGCTGGCGTAGCCCGGATATTTCAACCCTTGGTCGTTCAATCGCGCGAGCTCCGCGTCTACGTTGCTCTCAGGCTTATCCTCCGGCATGGGCGCGGGGAGAAAAGCGCCTGCACCGGTTCCGCCGCGGCGCTCGATGGGTCGGCCGAGCACGTCCAAACGAGCAGGGACGTTGCGGCTCAGTACCGGGAGTCCGGACTGGATCCGCTCGTAGATTCCTTCCGGTTCGCGAATGTCCGGGTCGAGGGCTTCGGCAAAGGTGCGGTCAAAACCGGAGAACGGAACAAAGCCGCCAGCAATCTCGGAAACCCACTGCGCGCCGTACCTTGAGGGATTACTGATCGCCTCGTCTAAGTTCTGCAAGCCACGGAAGAACGTCTGGTCCGTGATGGCGTTGCCGAGCGCAGCCGCTACCTGCCCGACCTGCTCCCATCCTGGCGCGACGTTCTTTTCCTTGAAAGCGTCGTACCAGCCCGCTACTGCGCCAGCCATCAGCGCGATCGGTCCCCATCCCGCCGTGTAGCGCACCCAATGCCCGCCAACCTTGATGCTGAAGGCCTGCTTGCCCGCTGCGAAGAATGCATCTCGATCTTTCTGGGACTTCGGCGCCGCTCCGGTCATGTTGCCCTGCGAGGCCCAATACGCGAGCGCGGACATGATCAGCGAGCCGACCAACGCCTGAGCGACTACGTTCGACGCCTCGGGGCTTTCCCTGGTCTCTTCGCGCAACAGGCGAGCCGCTCCTAGCGGTGAATACCGGAAGGCATTCTTCGCGATGTTATAGCCCACGGTAGCGAACGGCACCACGAAACGCATCGGCGAGAGTCCGCCAACCACCGGCACGTCCTCGGGAACTTTCAGGAACCGCTCGCGGAAATTGAGTAGGCTGCGCAACGTAGCATCCGGCTTTTCTACCAGCGCTAACGTCCGCGCTTCATCCCATGCGTGGGAAACCATTTCGTCAGTGGGGCTCTCAAGCAACTCTGCGGCCCGGGCCCCGGCCTCACGGCCCGTCAGTCCTTCTTGAAGGGCCTGGCGCATCGCTTCCCCGGCCAGTGCCGATTTGTAGTGCATGGTCTTGAACATGGCTGTGGCGCCGCCGAGCAAGCGCGTGGGCCAGTTCGTTGCCAACCCGCCCGGCAACTCGTAGCGGTAGGGCAGGTCTAACTCTTCGGCGTCTTGCATGTCGAACCCATTCCAGAGCATGAAAGCGCCGGCCCTGAGTCCTTCCGGTATCGCTCCCATGTAAGCGCCGGTCTGAGCAATGGCATCGCGCAAGAAGAATGCCCGCGAGCGCCGCTGGAGGCGAGCGACGAGCGGATCAACGCTCGCGCGCACAAACCGATGGGGCACGCTCAGCGCAGCCATCGAAGCGTCCCCGAGAAACTTCCTTGCGACCGTGTGCGGTGACGACAAGATGTTGTTCACCCAATACGCCACGATCTTGTTCGGCGTGGTGAATCGGGTATGGTCGCGGAGGAACTTGTAGTAGCCGATCCGGTCGTCCTCGGGGATCTGCAGCAGCTTATCGCGTTCCTTCTCGGCCAGCTCGCGACCGCCCAGCGCGTCGATCACGCGCTCGTAGTCACTACGGCTCTTCGAACGAAACGCTTCGGCGATCGTCCGTTGGATTCTCAGCGCGCGGCCCGATTCGGCCTTGGCCCCTGAGACCGCTGCTTGAATGGCCACGTACTCGTTGTGCAGTTGCTGAGCGCGGAGAAGGTTTTCGGTGCTATTGCTCTTTTGCGCTGCGCGCTGCGCGTTACGGACCTCTTCCCCTTTGTCGAGCATGATGCCCACAGCGGTTTGCATCTCGGCCTCGTTCAGTGCCGTGCCCTTCGGAAGCTTCGCCAGCTTTTCAGGATCGAGCCCCACGTCCTCCATGCGCTGCTTCAATTCTTTGTCGGAGAGCTTTCCCCGGCGCTGCGCTGCGATTCTTGCGGCGTGCTGTTTGGCCGTCTGCCGAATGAGGTTCAACACATCTTCCGAGGTGTTGAGTTTGTCGAGCCGGATATTCGCCGCACGCTCTGCCACTCCCGTTTGCAAGTCACGCATTTCCTCGAGGTACGGCGGGACGCGCCCCGCTTCTTCGGCTTGTTCTTCCGGGGCAGCTCCCTCCGAAGGCTGCGAGCGCATCCGTTTCACGAGCCGCGCGATTTTGTTGTAGATACCCTGCAGACCGAGGAAGCTCATCGTTAAATCGTCAGGCGGCTCTTTGTCGTCGCTTGGGTCTTCCGGTCCCTCGTCCTCGGCCTTGTCGATGCCGAGGTCCTTGTTCAGAGCGTTGAGTTTGCCTGTGAGTTCGTTCAGCTTCTTTTGCTGCGGGAACGGCTTGCCGGCCTCCTTCTTGCGGTCGGCCAATTCTTTTTGGAACTTAGTGGCCTGTTCCTGCTGGTTCTCCAGCTTCGATTCCAGCGTGCGAATCGCTCCTTCGACGCTCTGCATGGTGCCGGTAGGACTCGGCTCGCGATCGGAAACGCCCATGTTGAACGGGTAGGCCATGTTGCCTTGCACGTGGCCTGTTCTGTCGCCACGAATGGTGATCCTGAAACCCGCGTATTCACCAACGCTGCGGCCGCCGTCCTGGCCCTCGAATTTCAACATCTCGTCGTTGAGCGCCGTTCCGGCGTCCTTCCGATCCGAGAAGTGTTTTTTCCCGATGGTGATGCCGAACTTTTCAAGCTTCTTCTCGTCCCGAGTCTGGATGTCCTGCTCGATCGCGGCGGCCCGTTCACGGTACCCCTCGATCTGTTCCGGCAGACGCGCGAGACGCGCCTTGTTATCGAATTGCTGGTCGTAGTGCGCCTTGGCCAAAGATTCGAGGCGTTGAATCTCACTCTCGGTTTCCATCTTTTCGAAAATGCGCTGGTCGCCGCTGGCAATGGCCTGTATTTCTTCGAAGTTCAGAGTCGGAGCGCCAATGTCTTCCATCTGGCGCACCGTCGGATCGCCCTTGAGAAACTTCTTGATGAAGTCCGACTTGCGTTTCAGCAGGTCCCAAATGTAGGCGTCGAAGCTCTTCTCCGTGACCATCGGCGTAACTTCGACGGGCACGCCCATTTCCAGGTGCATATTCCCCTGCCGAATGGCCCGGCCGTTGCGCTGCTCAATTCCATCAGGGCGCCAGGGCGCGTCGATGTGGATCAGCTTGCCGAGCCTCTTCTGTACGTTGACGCCGACGCCGAGAACCTCGGTCGAGCCCAGAAGGATGGCGACCTTGCCATCGTTCACATCTTTGAAAAGGCTTAGCTTCTTAGACGAAGTGTTGAAGTCCTGGATGAACTGAATCTCCTCGCGCGGCACACCCATGGAAACAAGCTTGTTCCGAATTTCCTTGTAGGCGTCGAACCCGCCGGCGCCTTCACGCAAATCGAGCATGAGAAGCTGAGTCGTCTTCGTGTCCCGCGTGGCGTGGTACTTCTCGGCTGCAATCCGCGCGGCCTGATTGAGCTTGCTGTCCGGATCGTCTGCCGCATCGGCATCGACCATGCGCATATCGATTGCTGCTTTGCGGCCATCGTTGGTAATGACGAGCATGTTGTCGCCGCCTGGCTCCGGTGGATGTCCGCGCACCTCCTTTGCGCGTTCAACGAGGTCCTGGATGTAATCGAGCAGGGCCCCCGATGGCTGAACCACGTGGGGAACCATTTTCCCTTCGGCCATCTTGGGACGTGGCAGGCCAACATCTTCGGCAAACTTCACGTCAGCGGTCCTACGGAACAGGGCGGAAGCCTCGGCTACGTTATTGAACTGCGAGAACCGCGTCATCATGCGGAGCTTGCTGGGGTTCTCCGGGAATCCTTCGGCCTTGGTGACGGACTGCCCAAAGTTCGCGGCCCAGGAATCGAAGTGCTGCATGCCCATCTCTTTGAGCATGCCTTCATCGAGGAACTTGGCGAGAATCCACGCTTCGGCCACAGTGTTGGTGATCGGCGTTCCGGTCGCGAACACTACGCCGTTGCCGTTATTCACGCGCGTGATGTACTTCGCTTTCATGTAAGTGTCCATAGCGCGCTTTGATTTCGTGCGCGGCACGCCGCGAACCCGGCCCATCTTGGTTTGGAACCACAGGCTTTTCATCCGGTGGGCCTCATCGACCAAGAGCCCGTCAACCCCAAGTTCTTCGAAAGCGATGGTCTGGTCTTTTTTCTCCCGGTCGGCCAGCTCGTCGAGGTCGTTTTCGATGTCTGCGATCTGATTCTCTATTTCTTTTACTGTCCGGTAGTCACCACCCTCATCCTTCACTTCGGCAAGCTGCTGGCGAGCTGCGGCCAATTCCTCGCCCATGAATTCTTTGTAGAGTGCGGAACCCACAGGCAAGCGCGAGAACTGCGAATCCCCGATGATCACGGAATCCCAATCGCCTGTAGCGATGCGCGACTGGAACTCCTTGCGGTTGTCCTTCTCGAACGAATCCGCTTCCGCTGCGAGCACATTGGCCGCGGGGTACAGCTTCAAGAAGTCCTGTCGGCTCTGCTCTACGAGGTTAGTGGGCACGACGATCATGGGCTTCTTCTTCAGGCCCAACCGGCGCCACTCCATAGCGATGCCATGCAGGATGAACGTTTTCCCGAGACCGACTTCGTGCGCGAGCAAAAGGTTGTTCTTCCCTGAAACGCCGCGCCAGATGGCGTCCTTTTGCCATGGCCGCAAAGTAATTCCGGCAGAAGAGCCGGGCAGCGTCAGATGCGAGCCGTCCGGCTTCCACTCGACTTCTGAGTTGAATTTCTCGTTGTAGCTCTGCGCCATCGCATCGGCGTGCGGAGAATCCTCGAAGATCCAGCGGTGAAATTCGTCGTTGAGCTGGCTCAGTTTTTCCTTGGCCGCTTCTGTCTCCGGCAGGTTGATGGACTTCTTGCCGCTCGCATCGGCATCCCACACCACGGGAACACGCTGGTTCAATCCGTCTTCGATGATGTCGAGCGGGCTGCGGCGCTTGGTGCCCCACTTCAACTGTGAGTCCGTCGAAGGTGCGAAACCGTGCCCGCTTAACGTCCATAAGCCCTTCGACTCGATGTGCCCGACTTTGATTCGCTCAGGGAATGGCGCATCGAGAACGTGAGCGATGAAGTCCCGCACCACGTCTCGCGGAATCCACGACGCTCCCAGGCGCACGGAAATCTGGCTGGGTGGTAAGTCCTCGGGGATAACCGCGCGCAGAGCTTCCACGTTAGGCTTGAATTCCTCGTTGGTTCTGGCGGCCTCCGATGCTTCCGCGAGCTTCTTGCGCACGTTGCCGGAAAGGTAGACATCGGCCGGCTCCCAGTGACCGTCGGGAGAATGGAATGCCAGGCCATCGCTCTTCAGATCGGCTTCAATTTCCTCGACGCTCTTTCCGGTAAGGTCCGCCATGCGATTGAAGTCGAGGCGCCCTTTCTCTGCGAGCGACACCAGCATGGCGTCCTTGGGCGTATCGGCGCGCTCGATCGTGCGAACCGGGGAGATGACGCGCTTGTTGAAGATGTCGGCTTTGGTCGCCGTCCTAGTCTTCTTGTCGTAGTTCTCCAAGGAAAGCAGGAGCGGTCTATCCGGGTCCAAGTGCATGGCCTTTTCATTCCGCAGTGAATGGATGAGACCGTTTTTCTTAGTGAATCGGTCGTAGTTGGCGTTGAGGCGACGGCGTAAATCGTCCAGTTGCGTTTGCGAAAGGTCTCTAGCTTCCGCTTGCAGCAACTCGCGAGCAGTGTCGCGCAGGCCGAGCATTTCCTTAAGCGCCGATACCGTGCTCTTCGGGTAGTCGGGCATTTCTTCCATAGCGTTGCCCACGCGCCGGAAGACCTTTCCGCTTTTGATGGCCAGGCCGTACTCCTTCGTCTCCCTGAAATCTGGAATGCTATCTGCGGTCGCTTCGTCCGTGGCGCTTTCAGGCACTGCTCGCGGCTTCAGCGCGTTCTCTGGAAGTTTGCCGATGGCCTTCTGAAGCTCAGCCGACAAATCCTGTCCAGTTCGAGGAATCAATGCCGGTTCGCTCGCGGCGCGCATGGTGCCGGCGAGCTCCATATCGCCAAGCATCATGTCGGGGTGTTCCGCGAAGTATTCGTTGATCTTGAGTTTGCTGCCCTTGGGGCTGGTGATTTCTTTGAGCGAAGAGAATGGTTTCCCGCCCATCGGTTCATCGGGCTCACGCTTGCGGAAAAACAAAACGTCCGTGGTTACTTCGGTTCTCGCGTTCCCCTTGAATGCCGTGTTGGGCAGCCGAATGGCGCCGAGAAGGTCGGCGCGGTCGCGGATCAATTTCTTTGCAGCGGGATCAATTGCGTCCAGGGTGTGATGCGAAGTGATGAGCGCGGCGATCCCGCCAGGGCGCAGTTTGTCGAGACTTTTAACGATGAAATAGTTGTGGATGCTCAGACGGTCCTTGTACGCCGGGTCGTACATCTTCGCCGCACCGAAGGGCACGTTGCCCACGACCACATCGAAGCTATTGTTCGGTGCCTTGAAGTCTGCGAAGTCCTGCACGCGAACGTCCGCGCTCTGGTAGAGCTGCTGCATGATGCGGCCCGATACCGGATCGAGTTCTACGGCGGTCTTGCAAGTGTTCGCGGAAAGTTCCGGAGGCATCAGGCCGAGGAATCCGCCAATGCCAGCGCCAGGCTCAAGCATCTTGCCCTCGGTGAACCCCATGCGCTGTAGAGCATCCCAAATGGCACTGACAACCGGCGCGCTGGTGTAATGCGCGTTTGTCGTCGACGCGCGGGCGCGATTGTATTCATCGGGCGTCAGTAGGGACTTGATCTCCTGATACTGGTCAGCCCACTGCTTGCCGCCCTGAGTGCGTTCGTTGAAGAGTTGATTGGGCGCGATCCCGCCCCAGCCAACATACTTGACGAGGGTTTGCTGCTCTTCTGGTGTGGCGAGACGGCCTTCGAGTTCTAGCTGCTTGAGGAGCCGGATGGCGGCGACATTGGCACCGTACTTTGTTCGCTCTCCGCCGCTTCCGATGGCGTCTGCTTCGGTGATGCGGTAGTCGTTTTGCGGCCGGTTTCCGGTGGTGAGCTGCCCGGGTTTTGGCCCAGGATCGGTTCGTCCTCCTCGGTCGGAAGGAACAGATACCTCTCCCTCACCGCTTCCCACGCCCCGTCGTGCGGATAACCCTGATTCACCATACTCATCAGGTCGTAGTCGGTCTGCTCCGCTGCCTTCACCGCCCTCTGATGCAGCAGGCCGCTCTTCTCCAGCTCCGCGTACATCTTCGGGCGGAATTGCTTCCAGTGGTCCTTCGCCTGCTTCACCCACGGACTGTGTTCGAAGATCGGATCGCGCTGGGCTTTCTCGTTCGGACTCATCGGCCTGTACCTCTTCTGCGGGAAGTCTAGCACTTTCCGACTTCTGGTGTGATGCCGCCGGCCTCTTCACGGCGTTCCGGCTCTAGCGGTACTTCTGTGGTGCGCGGCGCGGTTGGCGGTTCCATCGGCACGCCTTCGTGCATGCCGCGCGCCAATTCCGCTCGCCCCGATGCGCCCGCGGGTTGCTCGGGCGGTTCAGTCTGGACGCGCTTTTCTAGTTCAATGCCACGGATTTTGCTGCCAATCGTGCAGCCGGACTTCAATGCGACCGTAATCGGCGCATGGCCTAACCGTGACCGTGGCGCTGTATCTTGTCCCACTTGGCGGCTGACGACTGCGGAGCTGCCGCATAATCCGGGAGTGAGATGGTGGTACGGTCGGCACAACTTGAAGTGGCTGAGCATTCCATTTTTTCAGGGGCGCGGCTGTTCGAGCGCGGTGCAGCGGGCACTGGCCTCTGCAAGATTCGCATGCGTTCCGCCCCGGTGGCATTCCGTAGGAGCAGCGTTGTTGACTTGCTCGCTGGTCCCGCGGGTTCGTGCGCCTGCCATGTGCAGCACGATGCCATCTGCGGTTCCATCAGCCGAGGGATTGTGACGATCTTGGCGCCACGTTCGAATGCGGACTTACCGAGCGTATATGCGCGCTGGTCGGGGGTTGGGACCTATCGGCTTCGGTGAATCCGCCTGGCGGCGCGTGCTCCATAGTGCTTTCCGTTCGGCGACTCGGCGGCACACCGCTTTATTCGCGAGGCAGGGTCGTGCTGCCCGTTGTCTGGCACCATTATTTCTTATTCGTCTGACTGCAGACGCAAGCGCCTTGATGCGCGACCGCACCTCTCGCCCCATCTGGCGCAAGCCTTCTGCTTCCGGCTTTCCGTTGAAATGCGTTACGCGAATGCGAGGTAATCCGCGTCGCGTGCCGATGGCTTCGCCTGTGCGAGGATGTAAAGCGACTTGTTCAGATCGCTATTCGAAGAGTTGAGATTGACTGGTTCTGGCCTATGCCGTACCGAGGCTTCGCTCCGGATGGAATCGCGTGTGCGGTTGTGGAGTGAGGCCAGTCGAAGTGGGAATCGCGCGCTGTTGGCTCGCGGGCGTGAGTGCCGCGCTCGGCTGTGCTTCGGCTGGTTCCACTTCAGGGAGTGTGGCGGCCCTGGATAAAGTTTCCGGAGCTTGTGCCGTAGGAGGCTCGGTTGGCACTGGTGCGACTGGCGGGACTTGCGGTTCCGGTGCCGGTGTACGTATGGGCGTGGGCGCCGCTCCTCCCTGCGGAGGACCAGGAGGCAATTGCGGGAGTTCTTCGGGTTCCGGTTCCGCTGTCGGCGCGTTGCGCGCGGCTTCTCGCGCACTCGCCCGCGATGTGATTCCCTCGCGTACGCGCGCCACTCCGGAATAGATATTGCGCACGCCTTCGGCTGTGAAGACGCCGTTCGGAATGGCCTCGCCCAAAAGTTCGGCAGCGGTCTGCCAGTCACCTTGATCGACCGCCTTCTTGAGTCCCTTCAGATCCTGGTACAAACCTGTGGCCATCTGGTAGGTGAACACGGGATTGATGGCCGCATGGATCGCAGCGAGCGGCTTGGCGTGGGCCGTGATCTTCTCGGCTTTGGCAAGAGCCTCGCCGGATTTTGCCCAGTCTTCCGCTTCCGCTGCTTGCTCGGCGGTTTCGTAGAGCTCGCGTGACTGTCGCGCAAGATTCCCAAGGACTCCGCCCGCACCTTCCATAGTGGCGAGCAAGGGCGATGTTGTCTGGACTCAAGAGCCCTGATGCCCCGCGGAGTACACCGCGCTCGATTCCTGGCGCGATACCCGTTGCCGATGGCGGGATGGCCGCTTCGAGGGCGAGTGGCCGCTCGCCGGTGCCCCGCGCAACTCTTGCGGCAAGGTCAGGACGCATTCCCGTGGCACCGTGCAACACGCCGGCCTCAACTTGCTGGCCGAATGTCGGTGGTCCGGTCGGGACCTGCGGGCCCAGTATCGTGTTCGGAGTTTGCGTCGAGGCCACTGCGATCCGCGAAAGCGGGTCGAGTCGCTCCATGCGTTGTTTTTCTTCTTCGGATTTCTCGGCCGCTTCGCGTTCTTCGTAGGCTTCACTTTCCAGTTCATCTTCGACGGGCTGCGGAGGAATAGGTTGACCGAATGGGCCGCGCACCAGATGCGGAGGCGGCGGTGCCGTGCTGGGCGGTTCCATGGGGACCATCGATTGGCCAACACGCGCAGCGCGATCAGTGAGCGACGGCGTAGGTTGCGCCATCATCCGGGCGGCTTCGGATAAATCCTCTTTGGGCGGTTTCGGAGGATCTAGCGACGCGGATGGCCTTGAGCATGTCGCCCAATGCCGGCTGCGGTTTTTCAGGAGACGATTCTTCCTCTTCGGGTTCGGCGACGGCTGTAGTGGATGCAGTGCCACCGCTGGCGCGGCGAACAGCCTCAAGCATCTGCTGGATATCGTCGGCCATTTTTATTTCTGTGTAAGTTTCCCGATGTCACCCGCCGCGATTCCGTACCGATCGAGGATGTTCTGTTTGGGACCGGGCCTCCTGATTTCGCGAATGCTTTGGCGAACGAAGCTCTTGATTCCGTCCGGGATCTGCGCACGATTGATTCGATCGATGGCTTTTGCCTGATCGCCGCTCTCCTGTTTCAAGGCTTCCTGTGCGAGCGCTTCGACATCTTCCACTTTGGGTTTAGGAATAACTTTTGACGGCTTGGGCTGGCGCGTCGCGGCTGGCTTCCCGGCATCGACGTCTTGCATGTAGGTATCGGATTCCGGGATTCTCGTCAATGAAATGGGTCGTCGAGACGCCACGCGCATCGGCATCGGTGACAGGCCGAGGCTTTGGCAGTTTTCGTCGCGCGTCACTATCGTCAGTGAGTTCCATGGGCGGTCCCATGGGCGGTCCCGTTGGCGGCTGTTGTTCCTGGCTAATTGGTGTACGCCAGCCGCCGCCCATGGCGAGTGCCGCCCGGCACGTCTGGTACTTCGCCAATCTCATTTGAGTCTGGCGCGGGTTTCGCATCTGTGCCGCGGAGCGACGCCTCTTATCCTCGATGGACATGCCTGGAATGTTCCCGGTCCTGGCGCTACCGTGATCGGCGAGGCCGTTCCAGCTTGAGGCCCGGTTTCTTGCACGCCGTAGTACTTACTGCCAGCGTGGACGATGCCTATCCTGTTCGCGGGCGTGTCCTTGCCCAGGTCCTCGTTATTGCCGGTGTAGGGGTTGACGCGGAAGCGATGCTTTTCGCCATCGACATCAGATGTCCAAGTCCTTCCGGCCGCAGACGCAAACGGAGGAATTTGCAATTCGTGTTGCGTGCGCGCAGCTTCGTACTGGTTCCTGAAAGAGTCGTCCCGCGTCTGCCGCTGAAGTTCGCCTTGCCGTAAGGCCAAGTTCGCCTGATTGGTGAAAAAGTTCTGAGACGCCTGGAAACCAGATCCAGGCACGCGCCAGTCGCCACCGAAACCACCCGCGACTGCGCCCTGTCCGAGTGTGAGCGCGACCTTGAGCAGCTTGGCAATCTTCGTGGGTTTTTTAGTCGTTGGCTGCGGCGGGGTTGGCAATTGCGTGTTGGCCACCGGTCCCGATAATGAGCTGCTGGGCTGGTGCGGAGGCTGAAGCCGATAGAAGGGATTACTGAGATTAGAAGGCAGGCCTCCAGAAGGCAGGCCTCCCGGAGCGGGAAGAGACTCCAAGTTTGGAGTGTCAGGAACGTCGTGAGTTAGTCGGCACATGACCCTCCAAGGAAAGCTCCGAACTCAGCTGATAGCCTTCCATCGACGCCCTTGACGGTGTAAATACGGCCTCCCTGTTGCCCGGTTACCCAATCGACTAAACCTGCGGCGCTAAGCCGTTCCAACCAATCATTGATCGTGACTTCCGACTGTGAGAGTTTGGCTGCGAGTTCGAAATCAAACACCTCCCTGCCATCGGCAATCTGGACTGGCCCGTCACCGTCATAGCCGTCCGGCGTGAACCTCAGCAATAAAATTAGCAGCCACATCGCTAGGCCGATTTGAACGAGAAGCGTTCGATTCGCTCTCCCTGCTGCAGCGTTCTCTTGCAATATTTTCCATTCAGAGTCGACAGGGTCGTTCGTGATAGCATCCGCGCGCAATGCGCGATGACCACTTAATAGAGTTTTGGCGCTGTCCAGCTTGCAACAAGCCCTATCGAGCGCAGCGCTCCATGTTTGAACTAGTAAGGCCATATCTGCCCAGCCGATCCAGGGGCAGGCCGAACGTAGTTTTTCTATGTGAACGCTGCAACGACTTACGTTCTCATAGCAGTATCGATCCCCCGAAACCGCGCATTGTTGACATAGAAGATCCAGGTCAATTTGTCTGGGTGCAGAGAGTCTTTCGCGCGCAAATCGCATGCGTTGAACTAGACTGCGAATCTCCCATAGAAATACTTGCACTACGGACGGCGCACTGGGACCGAGAAGCGCTTCTGGCCCTGGATTGCGAGCACTGGCGGTTACACCCCAATGTCGTGTGCGCTTCAAAGCATTCCGCGTCTTTTCCGCCAGTGTGGAGAAAAACGTGGGAGTTGCTACTTTCCCAAGATGAGAAACGGAGTCAGCGATCATAGCCTTCCAGACCTTCCCGCGACCTATGCCGCTTTTCGCGAAGAGTAGGACAACGCATTTAGAATATCGCCTCGCAAGATCGGCAATCTTTTCCTGTCTCTTCTTGCCGGTTGCGTGGACTGCGCCTTCGCGCTCAGCCTCTTTCACGCCGTAAGCGCCTGTCTGCTTTGCCGAACCCAGCGGAGATCTCATGGGAGGCGGAACTACCACAGCGTTCTCCAACGGATAACGTTCACCGCTGTCCTGCTGCGAGTTCACGTAGTCGCTGATATCTTGACCGCAGTGCGGGCAACTGTGCTGAGCGTCTTCCGTCGCCATGCGCGCTTGCGCTGTCTTCCTTCGAGATTCGTAGCCCTGCTCACGCGTTTGGGTGTGACCGTTAGCCATCTACGCCTCCCGTCTCTCGCACCGGCCCGCCGTTGTGGGGAATGGTGTCACCCTGCGACCAGGCGAGCGCGCTGAGGAAAAGAGAGAAAATCAGCAAGGATTTATTGCATCGCATGAACCTCCTAGCAATCAAAGCTCTACGGCATGTTCCAGGACAGAGGTGAGTCGCGCTTGTTGGTCTTCGACGGCCCGCATGAGTACGCGCTTAATCGTCGCTTTCTCGCCTCCGGTCAGTGAGACGTAACCGCATTCCGCGGCCGAGAGTCTCGTCCGCTCAATACCGGATTTTTTCGCAAGGAGGGCCTGGCTGATCCCTGCGATCTCGCGCAAGCGCTTCAACTCTTTCACCGTTCGCCTCCCAACTGCCATCGATGCGCGCAGAGTAGCGACACGCCGCGCAAAGTCAATAACAATCGCGTCAGCATGCCAGGCTGAACGTCGTGGATACCGCTTGCCATGGAATTACCGGTGGGAGAGAGCGCAGTATGCTAAGGGCAAATATTTTCAACTGGAAGAGAGTCGAGCTAGTATTGAGCATCATGCAATGCAGCAACTGCGGTGCACAGGCGCGCCAGAGTCGGGGCGATTATCCGTTTACGGACATCAAGCCACGCCAGGTCGTTTTGAAGGATGTCGAGTTAATCCAATGCGATTGTTGTGGCAATGAAGACGTGATCGTCCCTCAACTCAGCGGCTTAATGGCTGCACTTTCAGACCTTGAGCCAAGCGGAAGCGAAGATGCTATTTCTTTCTCGTACGCACCAGGTAAGGGATGGTTCGCAAGACCGTGACGTTGGAAGTTGGCCGAAAAAAGGCATTGATACTATCCTGATCCCGGAACCGCCCCTTCACATATCGGCTTGCTCTTCACAGGGAGGGACGGGACACCGTAGCCATTCGGGATACGTGTCGGCGGTTCCTTCAAAATCCGATTCCCGCCAGAGGCGTTTCTAGCGCCTGAAACCTTCCGGATGGCCTTAGACATCAACTTTCCAGTTTTGTTACGCGAAAACCCGCGTTTTAATGCGGCCTCTAGAGGGTGCAAAATGCTTGGTTAGGACTCTTTGGATGTGCTTTTTGCAGACCTCGGAACAAAACCGTGTGCCGGCGCGCAAGTGAGCCAGGTCCGCAGGCTCTCCATTCTCGCCTCGTTTACAGTCCCGATTTTGGCAGACTCGCCCTGCAGAGGGCGGTTGGCCTATCAAGGCACGGTATGCTGGCGACTGCTCGCGTTGGAGCCAAAGCAAAAGTCTCTTGCGCGGATGCGGTAACAGAGAGCATGGCAATGAGGGCCGCAAACGTGACGCTTCTCATCGACACATCTCCTGATTGCGCGGGATGGCGCGGAGTGTAGCATGCGATACCGAATGAACTGTAGCGCAAACCAATCCGGCTACGAATCGCGAAGCTAATTTAGGTGATTGTCCCCATAAAATAGTGTCTCTCCCCGTGTTATAGTGCATCCCTGCCCTGAAATCCCTTTCCTGGAAGAGTGCGGGACATAGGCCCTTCGCTGATTGGAGGCTCAATGGACCGTAACACGTTGCATTACCATATTCGCTGGTCAAGCGCCTCACTCTACTGGCAACGATTCAAGACAAACGCCGAAGCTGACGTGAGGGCTATACGACTGACGCGCCCAGGTGAAACCTACACCATCGAGGAACTTGATGCCGATTGCCCGCGATGTCTGGAGATCGTGAACTGAATCCGCTTAGTGCGGACGCCGGGAGAGGTTTGACCGATTCCACGAACGCGTCGGTGTACAACAGACATCGCCAGAATCCGCGTCATGAGCGATGAACGGCTTTCCTTAGCGGAACTAAAAGAACGTGGGAAGGCTCTCGGCTACACAAGGATTCTACGTCGGCCAGAAATTGCGCCAATTGTGCCCTTGGCCACTTGGACCGGCTTCTCAACGGAATCCGGCATTCCCTTCCGTAACGTTAAAGTGTGGTACGTTCTTGCTGAAAACCAAGTGACGGTCTTCAAAGCCGAAAAAGAGGCAGCGTATTACACTTTGTCCTGAAATGCGGGCGGGAGATGTTTGACATGGTAAAGACCACCATCAAAGAATCTCTGCCCACTAGCCCAATAACGTTGGTGTGCCCGTCTTGTGGGGCTAAACCCGGCCACGATTGCAAAACACCCTCCAAAGTTCGTCTTCACGTTGTTCACATCGCGAGAGTGAAGGCGGCGGCCAAGATGGACAAGGATAGGAAAAAAAAATAGACAGCTTGTCGGGACTCGCTGAATGAAGTTTAACGGAGTCAGGACGCGCCCGGCAGCGTGGATCAATAACCGCGTCAATCTGCCCCGCTGACTGTCCGCTTTCTGTCCGTGAACTGGGCAACAAGCTATCTATAGAGCTAACCGTACTCAAGTACCTCCACTCAAGCGCTAACGCTCCATTGGGATTTGCGTTTCATACAGCAACCATATAAGCGGCGGGTTGGGAAAGCTGCGGGGACGCCTGCCCTTGAGAAATTGAGGGCAGTTGCAGCCCACCAGCCCGCCAAATCCTCTCACTCACGCTCCGCTGCTATGGGTATAGCCAAGGGCCGATTTTGGCCTTTGCTACCCACGTGGAATGAATCATTTACGGGAGGGTTTTCCGTTACGTTGAGACGTTGGCGAAAAGCCTGCTGCCGAATAGCGTTTTGTCGACGTTCCGCTGTTCGACGCTCGCGGTCAGTACGATACTTTTGTGGCCTGCCGCCTTTGCGGATTGTCCTGTGACGCTCGGCAGCTTGGGCGCCGTCTCGACCCGGCACCATCCGCATAGCGGGGAACGTACCCACCCAACAAGTTCCAGGCCGAAGAAAGGGGGCCCATGCCTGTTTAGGTAGGGATCACTTTACAAGGAGCCGCTCGATATCAGCTTTGAGGGATTCGAATTCTACAGGCTTGCTCTGATGGCTGTCGAAGCCGGCGGCTAACGTTTTTTCCTTGTCTCCTCGCATTGCAAATGCCGTCAGGGCTATAACCGGCAGCTTCGTAAATCTGGGATCTTGGCGGAGCGATTGAATTACGGCATAACCATCCTGCTCGGGCATTTGAATGTCACAGAGCACCAGGTCTGGCGCCGTTTCCATGATCTTCTCTAGTGCTTCACGACCATCGGCTGCTTCGATTACCTCGTATCCCCAACTCTCGATCAATTCATGCAGTAGCTCCCGCCCGGCCGCGCTATCCTCGGCGATCACTATCTTCTTCATCGTGTGGTGCATTCCTCTGCTTTGCCGATGGAAGTGCTCGTTACAATCCGCAATTGCGCCAGTAGTTCTTCTTTCCAGAATTCTCCCTTACGGAAAAAGCCTTGTGTGGCGAGGAATAAAAAGTCCTTGTCGGCGGATGTCAGATCTTTGGCCGTGAGGACGAACACCGGTAAATTGTGGGTCGAAGGGCTGTCTTTCAACTTCCGGAGCATCTCAAATCCATCCATCTCCGGCATCATCAGATCAAGCACCATGGCGTCGACCGCGTTCTTCGTCAATAGGTCAAGACCTTCTCCTCCGCTGTGTGCGAGGAGCGGAACGTATCCCGCCGATTCTAGAACTTGGCTTGCCAACTGTAAGCTCGTATCCTCGTCATCAACGACAAGGACTTTGAACGGACCATTGGGTCCGAGATGCTTTTTCAGCGCGGCTAATAGAGCCTCTTTCTTCACAGGCTTGACCAGGTATTCGGAAGCGCCGAGCGCGAAGCCCCTGCCTTTATCATCCACGATAGAAACGATCACGATGGGGATTGCGGCGGTTGCCGGAGTCGTTTTTAGCCGGTGCAGGATTTCCCAACCATTTTTGCCGGGCATCAACATATTGAGGGTTATGGCGTCGGGCAGAAGTTCAAGCGTTTTCACCAGTGCTTCGGCGCCAGAGCTGGCGGTGGCGGTTTCATACCCTTCCGGAGCCAGATAACTCACCAAGAGTTCGCGCGACGGTGTCTCATCATCCACAACCAAAACTAGCGGCCTATTACGGCCCGAGACGGCACCAGTTAAAGACGTGCTCGGTTGAATCTCAGTAGCTTTTTGGCTAAGCGGTAGCGTGAAAGTGAATTTACTGCCTTTTCCCAGTTCGCTGCTAAGTGCGATTGTTCCGCTTTGTCGCTCGACCAGTCTTTTCGTAATAGCCAAGCCGAGTCCTGTTCCCTCGGTGACCCCTCTGGTGGTCTTACCAACCTGGCGAAATTCGTCGAAGACGACTTTCTGGTCCTCCGGGCGAATGCCGATTCCGGTATCGGTCACCGAAATGTGCGCTAAGCGATCATCCCGAATGACGCTCAGCGTGATGGTTCCCCCTCCTGGCGTGAACTTCACTGCGTTGCTCAGCAGGTTGTAAAGGATCTGCTTGAACCTGATACGGTCGGCATAGACCGTTACGCCTGGCTCGCTTTGTATATCGACTTGAATTTTCTTCGTCATCGCCAGTTGACGAATATTCGAAAGTACCTCCGGGATGGCGGCCTCTACCGCAAAATTCTCGAGAGTTAACTCAATATGTCCCGCTTCGATCTTGGATAGATCCAGCACATCATTAACAAGCTGAAGGAGGTGTTTGCCTCCGTGGACGATATGCTCCGTCCATCGCTTGTATTTGTCGGTCTTGATGATTGGCGTCTCGCGTGATAGCAACTCCGAAAAACCGAGGATCGCGTTCAACGGCGTCCGCAGTTCGTGACTCATGCTGGCAAGGAACTGGCTCTTCAGTTGATTGGCGCGCTCCACTTCGCGGTTTTTTAGTTCAAGTTCTTTATTGGCAGCAGCCAGCTCCGCCGTTCGTTCCTGAACGCGTTGTTCCAATTGGTCGTGAGCCTTTTGCAGAGCTTCTTCGCGCTCTTGAATCTGGCCCAACATCTCGTTGAATGCCTGAATCAGGATGGCCGGCTCGTCGTGGGTACCGGTTGCAGTGGCCCGCACGGAGTAGTCTTTGTCGCGAGAAACCCGTCGCGCAATTTCCGCCAAGTGCACGATAGGTTTAGCAACAGCCCGCTGGAATATCGATGCAACTAGGAGCGCGGCGATGAGAGATGCCAACAACACGATGGCTGCAATTCCCGCGTACCGCTTGAGGCGACCGCTCATTTCCCGTAAGTCAGAACAGATGTAGACGGTACCTGTCGGCTTCCCCTCGAACACAATCGTGCGGACGACGACAAGCTGCCCATCCTGGAACCAGTGAATCTCAGTTTGATTCGGCGGAATCTGAGGCAATGTTAAGGCTTGGGCATGGCCATCACGCCAATATGTGGCGAAAGGGCGCCCGTCGGGCCTGTAAATGCCGGCTGACACCACATCGGGCGCAGCCTTCAGCGCCGACAAAGTATTCTCGGCGGCTTGTGGATCATTAAACATCAGCGGGGAGACGCTGTTGGACCCGGCCATTTGAGCCTGTATCGACAGGTTGTGCACCATGGTCTGTTGAAAGGTGACCCGGTCGTAAGCAACGAATGCCACACAGGCGATCAACAAGGCCGCGCCACTGACCAGCATGTTCATCTTGGTCAGCTTGGCGGTAATCGAATAGCCGGGAACCCTGAACATCTTTTGTCAGTCTCCAGTCTGAGAATCCCGTCTGACGTTGATTGCCACTTTAAGCAGCTGGGAGCTCAGAGTTAAACCAGCCCGCTGAGCAGTCGTAACGTTGACCTCGAAACGCACCCTGTTGGCGTCGATAACGAACTGGATCATGCCCCCGCGGCGCGTGAACTGGGAGATGTCACTCACGGTCAGGACACTTTTCTTGTCAAGCGTCGCTAGGATCTCTTTAAGTTGGCTCTCTTCCGACGCGCTGATGAACAAAATGCGGCAACTCATAGCCTCCTGCGGTTTTACGATGCGGTTAACGACAACCTTCTTCCCGTTAATGGTTTCACCGGCGATGGTCGCATCGAAACTCGCGCCGAAAGGATCCTCACCGAGCACACAAATCGGGAAGTCGTCTGCGGTGGCGACGTTTGCAGGCCACGCAACGAATTTGCCAAAGTCGTAGAGGTAGGCAGCTTTAACCTCGTACTCACTTGGGTTTGACCGTTGGGCATGTAAGCACGAGGGGCCAAGGAATGCCGACGCAATGCCTACAGCCAAAAAACAAAACAGGACAACTCGAAGATTACTGAGCACACATCTTCGTGGCTCGGGTTGCGAGGCCTTGATGTTAGTCCCTTTCATCTTTGCGTTGTTTGCCAGGTGATCTTTGCGTAGACTGTTCGCTTAATACCGACAAGGCCCCCGGGGTCACCCCCGAACTCCGCATGCTGAGGTTGAAGCAGATTTTGACCTACGACCGAGAGGTCAAGGGACGCGGTAGCGTGCCAACTGAACCGCACATCTGCGGTAGTGTAGGCTCGCACTTGTTGGGCGGGAAGGTCGCTCACATAGCGGAGTGTTTGATCAAACTCCAGTTTCCGGGGCAAATCTAAAGAAGATTGGATCATCCCCTGGTGATGGGGGCTTGAGCCCTCCGTTGAAGTAACCGTCGACGGGTCCAGGCTCCCGGTCCTCGTACTCAAGTCCATATACAAATAAGAATAAGAACCTCTCAACCGCCATCTGGATGTTGGCGTCCAATCGGGCGCAATCTCGAATCCAGCCGTATTCCCCATCAACCCGTTGCCGAAAAAGAACGGGACGACGACGTGCGTCGGTGCGGGCGAGGTTTCCGAGAACGGCACACCGGGCTCGATGCTCAGGAGATTATCGTAGTTGTTGTAAAAGGCAGCGACGTCCAGATTGAGCTTGGGCTTCACTAGGCTTCGGTATCCGACTTCGTAGCCCAGCAAGTGCTCCGTGGAAAAACCTCTGTCCCCGATGACGCGGACAAAGGTTAACGGATTGGGTGTAATCAATGCCGTGAGCTGCAGATCTTCCTCGACGCGGGAAGGTGTGCGGACGGCGCGAGTCACCGCGGCCCATACCGTTTGCCGTGAATTCGGTGTCCACAGGAGCCGAGCCGTCGGCTCAAACTCGAAATGAGAATATGTTTCCTGTAGAAACTTGGACCCGATCGTCAGAGAGAACTGATTTCCAATAATCGGGATCTCATCCTGGATAAACCCGCTGTAAAGCTTGTCGGTAAGGTGGCTCGGAGTAAATACAACAGTGGGCACAACCTCAGTAGTATTGCCCGAGCTCAGTCGAACTCCGAGACCCCACAGGAAGTCCTGTCGACCGGGCAAGGGCAAATGATGGATGAAATCGATGTCAAACGTATCGCGAGACTCGGCAAAGCTTGACTGTTCTCGGTTCGTGCGGTCGTAATAAGTCTGCAGTTGGATGTCAGACCCAGCACTCAAGGTGCGCTTCCAACGACCCAGCAGATTGCCCCCTGAGAGCTCGGCACTCTGCTCCACATTGGTCATATATGGCGGGGAGTAGGTTGTGATGCCCACACTTTGCCCGGCATCACCGTTGTACAGGTCACCTTGAAACGTGAACGTGTCGCGATTGTGCAAATCCATATCCGTACGGAAGCCGGTCTGACCCATGCGCCAGCTATCGAATGAACTACCATTCGGATGAAACTCGGGCCCCTCGTTAAAGGCCTTGCCGTAAATACGGTAATTAAAGCTCTTGTCGTTCCCGCCCCCGTAGCGGAGATTGACGAAGCCTTGATCGATATTTCCGCCGCCGGTAGATACGAGCATTCCACGTGTATCTTTGGCGCTCTTGGTGATGATATTGATCACAGCGTTGACAGCATTTGCTCCCCAAATCGTGCCGCCCGGGCCGCGGATCACTTCGATCCGCTCGACATCCTCGAGCACGGTGTCCTGAACCTGCCAATAAACCCCGGCGTAGAGTGGTGTGTAAACGGTTCGGCCGTCGATAAGCACGAGTACGTCTCTGGAGAGGGCACTCGAGAATCCGCGCACGCCGATGGACCATGTATTCGAGTCGACCCGTGCAACTTCAACACCCGGTGCCAGGCGGAGGGCCTCCGGTATGCTCGTGGCCCCGGAGCGCCGGATATCCTCCTGCGTGATGACGTAAATCGCTGCTGGAGTTCGGCTAACTTTCACGGGCTCTTTGGACGCGGTTGTGACCTCAATTTGGCCGAGTTCTTCCAGGGTCACCTGGGTGAGACGCCCTGTTGTCTTTTGATCTTGCTGCGTGGAGTCACCCCGGCTCTCAACAGCTACGGCGGTCAGCAGCAGGAGGGAGATCGCAACGCTAACAACTGTGTTCCGGTGAATAGACTTCTTGGCGGCGAATGTAAGCGCCGCGGGCAGCGTTAGACCGTTACTGGTCAGCGGCCCGTCAGTGGCGAAATGGTGCAACCTCTTGTTCACGGTCTGTACTCCCAGAGACAACTGGCTTGAAGTGTGTTGCCGTTTCGTGTGTGCAGTGAGGCGGGGCTCAGCTACCTTTTTCCATTCCCGCTGTTTCCACGCCACGCCCGATGCTAGCGCACAAAGCGTATTGACCCCGGGCCAGCAAGGATGTGCTTATCTAAATAGTCATAATCAAGATAGGCACACCTTAAGTCACCAATCCCTAACTCCATCTCCTTCTCGTAATAAATTTATAAGTGCTCAACTGGCTAAACCGAACCTTCAGGCAAGCCTCTGCGTATAGGGAGAGAGAACCGTGCCGAACACGAAAGATCAGTCTCCAACGATCCTCATCGCCGACGACATTGAGGTCAATCGGGAGCTTCTAACGGAAATTCTAAGTGCCGAGCATTATCGGATCGTGCAGGCTGAGGATGGCGAACAAGCCATGCAGCTTTTGGAAGAAGGGGAAGTAGATTTGGCACTGTTGGACGTCATGATGCCAGGCCGCTCAGGCTTTGCCGTCTGCCGCGCTTTGAAGTCACACCCCGACACGCGCTTGATTCCTGTGGTGATGGTTACCAGCCTGTCAGCAAGCGAAGATCGCGTGCAAGGGATCGAATCCGGCGCGGATGATTTTCTTAACAAGCCGGTGAACAAGGAAGAATTGCTGGCACGCGTGCGATCGTTATTGAAGATTAAGCAATTCACGGATGAATTGGAGCATGCCGAGAACGTGCTTTTCGCGCTAGCTTTGAGCATTGAAGCGAAAGACCCTTATACCGAGGGACATTGCGACCGTCTTTCGGAGTCTTCGGAGGCGCTGGCGAAACGCCTCAGTCTTAATGAGGAGGAGCGCATTGCGCTGCGCCGCGGCGGCGTTGTCCACGACATTGGCAAGGTTGCGGTTCCGGATCAGATCCTATTGAAGCCAGGTCCTCTGACACCCGAAGAGCGCAAAGTAATGCAGCAGCACACCATCGTCGGGGCTGGTATCTGCTCGCCGCTAAAGTCGTTTCGATCCGTTCTGCCTATCATCCGTCACCACCACGAGAAAATCGACGGCAGTGGGTATCCAGACGGGTTGAAGGGCGACGCGGTCCCGCTAACGGCGCGAATTCTGCAAACCGTGGATATTTACGACGCGCTTACCACTGACCGTCCTTACCGCAAAGCCATGGCGCCCGATCGCGCATTTTCTGTCATGCGCGAGGAGGTAAAGAAGGGCTGGTGGGATGGTGCGCTTGTGGATGAACTGGAAGCCATGGTGCAAACCACGGCGCTCCAGAATTGAGCATGCGCACAGCTTACGGACCATGATTCAGTGCTTCGAAAGAAGCCAATCGTGTGCGTGATATGGCCGATGGCTGAGTTGGTTTCTAGGCTGCCTTCCTTAGACAGAAGCGGAACTTAGCAGGCAGCCGCAATACGGATAGATTCGGTCCCCCGGCACCACCTCAAAACGCTGCACTTGTAAGTCGATGTTAAGAAATACGTTGTCAGCAGGCCTCGCCGATGCATTCGAGGTTTCGTGAGGTTTCGTGAGGCTGAGATGAGCGCCAGAAGGTGAAAACAATGCAATTCACAATGCAGAAAACTAAAAGACAAAAGCGCAAGGGAAATAAGTAATAACGCTATCAATTCGGAGGTTTGGCTAGCCTTGCAGCGATTAGCGGAACGGATTCAACTCCCTTCCCTTGGCGTATTTCCTTCACTGCTTCGCGCATGGAGGCAAAGCGATCCGTCGTTACTTGGCGACGGAAGGAATCGTTCAGGGCATCATTCCATTTTGCTTGCCAATCGGGCACAAGTTGCACCACTTGAAATAAGCTGTCCACATTGTGGAGAGCCTGTTCCCATCCATCGAGAAGGCGATCAATGAGCATTTCTGCTAATTCAGGAGTCATTTGGAAACTCGCTTTCCGCGAGGCAATCTAGTTGGATTTCTATCTTTTCAGCCATTAGCTGAGACGCTGTAGCACCAGTAAAATATCTGCAACGACTCCGACCGCGACGAAGATCAGCACAGCCCATTCCACGGTTTCAAGGCGGTCTTCTCTGGGCTCGCCCAGATCGGCGCGTTCAGTTAGCCATGCCGCAGCCGCATCTACATCCACGATGACCTTTTTGAGAATGAACCCGCCGATGGCAATCCCGCGTGTCTCAGGATTCTCTGTTAACTCGGTGGCAAGGAGTAGCGCCACGACGGTTTCGCCATACCGTTCGAATTGGTTACGGTCATTTTGTGAGATATGCGCCCAGCGGACTTTTCGCCACCACCACATGTGGCCGCCATCTTAGCGCAAACGCGACCATTCAATATGGCATTGAATGGTGAGGGCGTTCTTTAGGGTTTCCACATATCAAAAACCTTCCACAGTTGGTCAGCTTGCAGTGTTGATTGGAGCGATGGTAAAAAGGCCGACATGGGAGACAATCGGACACCGGATCAGGTAGCCCAGAACCTAGTGCAGATGGAGGCTCTGAAGAGGGTTGTGCGCGAGCGCATGAAATACCCTTACGAGCCTAACGATCCTCCACTGTTCTACGTCAAGGACGAGGATAAAGAGCCGCCTACACTAGCCCTCTCAATAGCGAGGTGTGTTGGCCTCTTCATGTTTTCGGACCCCGAACTCGCGTATCGAATACGCGACTGGGTCGGGGGAAAATTGGCAGAACCAGAGAAGACAGACACGTGAGAGGAGGCGTCATGAACATTTGGATTCGAGCTTTTCCTTTTATCGAAGACGATGTGAAGGTGAGTGGAGCCCGCGCCCACGTCAGTGCGCAGCTCGGCGTTGAGATCTATCCCGATGAGAAAAGCGCACGTGCCGCCACAGCTCTGGCAGGCGGTATTGCCATGCGCGTCGAAGCCGAGAGCCTACGTGGGCAGGTTGATGAAAATGGTTTCCTGTCCAGCGAGCCAGAAAGCGGCAGAGCCCAAGTCGAAGAGGCAGACGCAGAGGATCGAGATGTTATCGCCGCAGTTGTGTACTCGGCTTTGCCACACACGATGGAAACGGAAACATGCAACGAGGGTGCGGAGAATGAGTACACTCAATCGGTCGCAGCCTTTGGACCTGAAGCCACGGCTTGGCTGGACGAAGTCGAAAAAGCGACGGGAATGATCTTAAGCCAGTGAGACGCGGCGCTCGCGGAATACCTCTGACTTGTTAAAATCCTTCCCTCCGAGGATGCGCAGACGGGTCCTTCGGCTCACACATGATTAGGTAGCACGACGCGCCATCCCGAATTAAGTCCACGTGTCTCAATCGCTCTCGCCATCCCGGCAACGAACTGTCACGATACTTTGCGTAACTCGTGATCTTAACGAACCGCGTGTTCTCATGTGTACGCATACGGTCCTGCCAAACGCGCAGGAAGACCGCCCTATCCTGTGGACGGACAGCGCCCCTTGACCAGCAAGGATTAACAAGAGGCGCACCCAGCGTTGCGAACATGTTCTTCATGTTCTTTATGTTCACAGCTTACCCACTTTTAGCAATTGCCTCGACACGATTTACTTCGTTGCACTCGCATCGGCGGTCGGCTCATCTTTATCCAGTTCTCGACCAGTGACGTGATAATCGTCTTTACGGAGATCGAGCCCAAGGATCGAGCAACTCTTGAGAAATGGCTCAGCCAAGGAGCGGGGTAATGAGGCATGAGCAACGAACCTTCATGCTCCTGCAAGGATAGGCGAGGGCGCTTCACGCCCTTCAGTTTTCAAGAGTGAAACGTTGAACGGTTGGGAGCA
This sequence comes from uncultured Acidobacteriota bacterium, assembly GCA_963803735.1. Lineage (GTDB taxonomy): Bacteria > Acidobacteriota > Terriglobia > Acidiferrales > UBA7541 > Palsa-189. The sequence goes on from CAWDNV010000010.1 coordinate 179,314, forward strand.
AATCTGTCCCGGCCCTGCTTTTTGGGACAAGCGCGTCAGCACCGACCATCCTTGCGGCCTCCTGTGCTTCAGGAGTGTCATTGATAGTGAAAAGGATGATTTTGGTCGATGGCGCACACCGACGGATTTCCACCGTGGCCTTCAGACCATTCATCACCGGCATGGTGATATCGAGAACAACGACATCCGGCTTCAGTTGCCTCACCTGGTCCAGGGCCACCAGGCCATTCTCAGCTTCGCCACAGATTGTGTATTCGGCGAGCAAAGATCGAAGGGTGCTGCGTACGACTTCTACGTCATCGACGAGTAAGATTCGAGCGGACATCCTGTCTTTCAATTTAGCCGTTGCTTCGTGCATCTCCATACTTGCAACGCTTCATCGTAGCTATTAGTTACGCCTAGACCAGCGTGCCCAAAAGCGGCACGTAGGTGAACCTACCTAAGCTAAAGAAGACCTTCGATAGAAAGCAGTCCTCATTGGGCGTGATATACCCGGTTTGGGCGACCTGACAGAGAGCCCTGGCCAGGCCTCTTCTCGGGAGTCCCTTCAGTTACAGTTGTTTAAACCCTGCTATACAGCAAGATGGTCTGAGTGAGCAAGTTTGGTGCGGTATGGCGATTTCTCTAGTATCCACTGATAGTAGCTTAACGGCCAGTATCCGGGGCCCAAGGAGAGACGCGTTATGTTCATAGCACTGTTCTTTGTTCTGCTGCTTTTGTGGGCAGGCGGTTTCTTGGTTTTCCATGTAAGTGCAGGATTGATTCACTTGCTTCTGCTTTTCGCAGTCGTTTCTTTGTTTTTTCATTTGTTTCGAGGACGGGGGCGTACTGCTTAAGAAATCAGGGCGAACCGTGCCTAGTCCGAGGGACTCAGTGCGGAGGACGACGTAAGAAGTAAAAACGAATCTGTGGCTCCCATGCCACGAAGCAAGCGGATAGCAAAAGTACAAATCGGAGGAATGAACTTATGGGGCTGCGAATTAAGCAGTGTGTTTGGATTGTGGCCATGAGCCTGTGCATCGGCATCACTGGCGGCGCGGTACGCGTCGCAGCGTCTCCGTTGCCACAGGAACAACACGACCAGGATTATTCGAGAAACAAAAATTACAAGACAGGTATGCGCGACGGGCGCGACGATACCGCGCATAATCGTGACCACTCCAAGAAAAGAAAGTTCAAAAAAGACGAGGACCGGAGAGCTTACGAGGCTGGCTATGAGACCGGTCACCAGGCTGGTTCACGAGATCATAGATAAAACAAACCGTGATTACGCCGACGCGAGTGAATCCGGCGAGCCAGGTTCGCCGGATTCAAGCGGAGGCGGGAACCCTTTTGCGAGAAGCAAGAACTGCGGGTACGACAACCTCCACAAGGGTGCCTGGGGCGGCATTGGTAATTTGCAGGTCTCCACCCAATTCCTTCACCCTTTGTTTCATTCCGCCGATTCCGACCCCTATGCGGTCTGGGCGGAACTCCATCACCTTATCTGACACACCCTTCCCATTATCACGGACGGTAAAGAGGAGTTGGTTTTCCCCTTCGCTCAATGTCACCCAGGTCCTGTTTGCTCCCGAATGCCGGAAGACGTTCGTGAGTGATTCTTGAATGATGCGGAAAACCGTCGTTTCCACTTCAGTGGTGAACCGGGGGAAATCAGGCGGTCTTACCTCAAGCGAGATCTCAATACCGCTCCGCTTTGCCAAGCCGTCCAGGTACCATTCGAGCGCCGATTTCAAGCCGACTTCATCCAGCAATGGCGGATGAAGGAGGTGTGACATACTACGAACCTGTTGCACAACGCGTTCCATTACGCCACCCGCATCACTGGCTGCTAGTTTTGACCACTCTGGACAGTCCGTTGACATTGCGATCCTATCCAGCACCATTTTTGTCGCAATCAGGTCTTGCCCAAAACCGTCGTGCATTTCGCGAGCCAGGCGGCGCCGCTCGTCATCCTGAGTTGCGATTAGCCGTCCAGAGAGATAGCGCAGCTCAAAATTCAGCATTTCCAAATCTCGTGTCTTTCGGTGTAGTTCGGCGAAAACGCTGACTTTCGCTCGTAGCAACTCAGGAACAATCGGGACCGATATGTAGTCGACTGCGCCACGTTGGTAGCCTTTGAGCCGGTCGATGTCGGTGAGGTGCACGGCGGAAATGAAAAGGATTGCCGTCTTTTCAAAGCGAGGATGTTGTCTGATGATATCCGCCAGTTCAAACCCATCGAGTTCGGGCATGCTAACGTCCATGAGAACGACGGCAACGTCGTTTTTCAGGAGAACTTCCATAGCCTCTCGGCCGGAATTTGCCTTGATCAGGTTTTCTCCCAATTCGGCGAGTATTGCTTCGTAGGTCAGCAGCTTGCCAGGCTGATCGTCCACCATGAGGATATTCACTTTTTCTTGTGAACTAACCACTTGTCCTCCCGCAATGGGCACTTTGAAATCGAAAATGCCGTCGTAAGTTTTTAGCGATGCAGCCACATTCGCAACGCTGCCAGTAATTGATCGGTGTTCACCGGCTTTGCCAGGTATTCGGAAGCGCCGGCTTCAAGACATTTCTCCCTATCACCTTTCATCGCTTTCGCCGTCAACGCGATGATGGGCAACCGCCTAAAGGATGGATTCTGGCGGATAACCTGCATGGTCGCGTACCCATCCATCTCCGGCATCATGATGTCCATCAGTACGATGGCCAAATCCGGTGTCGATTCCAACGTCGAGATTGCTTCGCGTCCGGTGCCAGCAGTCAACACGGTCATGCCGCGGCGTTCGAGCACGCTGCTGAGCGCGAAGATGTTTCGCACGTCATCGTCAACGACGAGAACCTTCTTGCCAACCAAAGCCTCATCCGAACGATGCAGGCGATCGAGCATCTTTTGCTTCTCGGGCGGCAGTGTCGCGATGAGCCGGTGCAAGAAGAGGGAAGTCTCGTCCAGCAGACGCTCCGGCGATTCGACGCCTTTAACAACAACGCTGCGAGCCAACGTATGCAGGCGCGTATCTTCTTCGGGAGAGAGCTCCTTGCCTGTGAAGACAACCACAGGCAGCTCGCTAAGGTTAGGACTCTGGCCCAACTTCTCGAGCACTTCGAACCCGGTCATGTCCGGGAGCCGCAAGTCGAGCACGACGCAATCGAATTGTTCGGTATTGACCAAGTGGAGGGCATCTGCACCCGATCCTGCGACAGAGACATCGATGTCATCGTACCCGAGCAGCTCCTGAATACTCATTTGCTCGGCAGGATTATCTTCGACGATCAGCAGGCGCTTGCGGCGAGGAGCGGCGTATTCTTTAATCTTCGTCAGAGCCGCTTCCAGAGCCTCCGTTGAGGTCGGTTTCGTAACGAACGAGAACGCACCGCGGGCCAATCCATGGTTGCGATCTTCGTCCAACGTGAGCATCTGGACGGGAATGTGGCGCGTGGCGGGATCCTGCTTCAGATGATTGAGTACGGTCCACCCGAGCATATCAGGCAAAAAGACGTCCAGAGATACTGCACTGGGCTGATATTCGCGCGCCAGAGAGAGAGCATCGGCTCCTCGAATGGCCACCAAAGTCTTGAAGCCTTTATCGCGCGAAAGGTCGCACAAGACGCGGGCATAGTGCGGATCGTCTTCGACGATCAGCAAAATTGCATCGCCTGGCTGCAGGTTTTCCCTATCATCGGCGATCTGTTCTACCGCGTGTTCGGAAACCGGCGCCACTAACTGAATCGCCGGCTTCGATATCGGCATCCTGATTTCTACCGGAACACCGGCCGCGGATGGGCCAACATAGGTGAGCGGGAGATAAAGCGTGAATGTGCTTCCTGCCCCCGGAGCACTGCGGAGTTGAATTTCTCCTCCCAAGAGGCTGGCCAATTCGCGACTGATCGCGAGGCCCAAGCCGGTTCCGCCGTACTTGCGGCTGGTGCCCGCGTCCGCCTGTTGGAAGGCCTCAAAGATGATGCGCTGCTTTTCAAACGGAATTCCAATACCGGTATCGGCAACCTCAAAGGCGACCACCGATGCTGCTGTGCCGAGGATTGGATGGTCCGTGCTCCAGCCGGTCTCCGAGAGCGAGACAGAGAGGCGCACGCCGCCGTGTTCGGTGAATTTAAAGGCATTAGACAGCAAGTTCTTGAGGACTTGTTGCAGACGCTTGGAGTCTGTCACAAGGCTGCGGCCGAGATGGGAGTCGGCATGCACCTCGAAACTGAGGCGGCGATTTTCCGCCTCGTGGCGGAAAGGCCGCCCGACCATCTCGAGCAAACCCGAGAAGAATACTTCTTCCGCTTCGACGGAGACCGTTCCCGATTCGATCTTCGAAAGATCGAGAATGTCGCTGATCAGGTTCAGAAGGTCGGTTCCGGCTCCGTGTATCGTGCGAGCAAACTCGACTTGCTTTGGCGTCAAATTGCCATCGGGGTTATCGCTGAGTTGTTGGCCGAGCACCAAGATACTGTTGAGGGGCGTACGAAGTTCGTGAGACATGTTGGCCAGGAATTCGGATTTGTACTTGGACGTGAGCGCCAGCTCTTTGGCTTTCTCTTCCAAAGCGCGCCGAGCCTGCTCGATTTCCTGATTCTTGCGCTCGACTTCGACGTTCTGCTCGGCGAGTTGCTGGGCCTTCTGCGCGAGCTGCTCGTTCGTTTGCTGCAATTCCTTCTGTTGCGTTTGCAGCTCGGTCGCAAGCTGTTGAGATTGCTTGAGCAATGCTTCGGTTTGCATGGTGGCTTCAATGCTGTTGAGCACGATGCCAATGCTCGAAGTCAGCTGATCGAGGAAGGAAAGATGCGACGTGGTGAAGGCGCTCAGCGACGCAAGCTCGATCACGGCTTTTACGCGGCCCTCGAACTGTACCGGCAGGACAATCACGTTTCGCGGAACGGCTTTGAACAAGCCGGAGCGAATCGGGACAGCATCCTCCGGTACTTCCGTGATCAGCATGCGGTGCTTTTCTACGGCGCATTGGCCGACCAGGCCTTCACCCAGGGTAAGGCTCTGCGGGTGCCCATCCGGTCCGTCATCGGCAAACGCTGAGAGCAGCCTCATGCCGGCGGTTTCTTCAGCTTCGACCTGGTAGATCACGCCTTGTTGGGCAACGACGAGTGGGGCCAATTCTGAAAGAAGCGTTCGACCGACTGTGACCAGATCGCGTTGACCCTGCAACATGCCGGTGAAGCGGGCCAGGTTCGTCTTGAGCCAGTCCTGTTCGGTATTGCGCTCTGTGGTGAGACGCAAATTGTCGATCATGGTGTTGATGTTGTCTTTCAGCTCAGCGACCTCACCACTGGCTTCCACTTGAATCGAACGCGTTAAATCGCCCTTGGTAACGGCGGTGGCGACTTCGGCGATAGCGCGCACCTGGTTGGTGAGGTTATCGGCGAGCAAGTTCACGTTTCCAGTAAGGTCTTTCCATGTACCGGAGGCGCCTGGCACGTTGGCTTGACCGCCGAGTCTGCCTTCGACCCCGACTTCGCGAGCCACCGAGGTAACTTGATCGGCGAATGTGGCGAGGGTGTCCGTCATGTTGTTGATGGTTTCCGCCAGTGCGGCCACTTCACCTTTGGCGTTGACGGTGAGTTTCTTTGCCAAATCGCCGTTTGCGACCGCGGTGACGACCTTCACAATGCCTCGCACTTGCTCGGTAAGGTTGGCCGCCATAACGTTGACGTTGTCGGTGAGGTCCTTCCAGGTGCCGGCCACGCCAGGAACTTTCGCCTGGCCGCCGAGCTTGCCTTCCGTTCCGACTTCGCGGGCAACGCGAGTGACTTCCGCGGCGAAGGCGTTGAGCTGGTCGACCATCGTGTTAATGGTGTTCTTCAGTTCGAGAATTTCGCCCTTCACATCGACGGTGATCTTGCGGGAAAGGTCGCCGCGAGCCACAGCCGTGGTGACTTCGGCGATGTTTCTCACCTGGGCGGTGAGGTTGCCGGCCATGGCGTTGACCGAGTCGGTAAGGTCCTTCCACGTTCCTGCAACGCCGGGGACGTTTGCCTGACCGCCGAGACGGCCTTCGCTACCGACCTCGCGAGCGACGCGAGTGACCTCCGCAGCGAAGGATCGCAACTGCTCGACCATGGTGTTCAGAGTTTCTTTGAGCTGCAGGATCTCGCCCCGCACATCGACGGTGATCTTGCGGGAGAGGTCGCCGCTGGCAATAGCGGTGGCTACTTCAGCGATGTTTCGCACCTGGCCTGTCAGGTTGCTGGCCATAAAGTTGACGTTGTCGGTGAGATCTTTCCAGGTGCCGCCCACGCCGGGCACTTGGGCCTGGCCGCCGAGCTTGCCTTCGGTTCCCACTTCGCGAGCGACGCGGGTGACCTCGCCAGCGAAGGCATTGAGCTGGTCCACCATGGTGTTGATGGTGTTCTTCAACTCGAGAATTTCTCCCTTCACATCGACGGTGATTTTGCGGGAAAGGTCGCCGCGAGCCACAGCCGTGGTGACTTCGGCGATATTTCTTACCTGCGCGGTGAGATTCCCGGCCATGGAATTGACGGAGTCGGTGAGGTCTTTCCAAGTTCCTGCCACACCGGGCACGTTGGCCTGACCGCCAAGCCGGCCTTCGCTGCCGACCTCGCGGGCCACGCGGGTAACTTCGCCAGCGAAGGCATTGAGTTGATCGACCATCGTGTTGATGGTTTCTTTCAGCAAGAGAATTTCTCCGCTGACGTTGACCGTGATTTTCTTGGAAAGATCGCCACTGGCGATCGCGGTTGAAACGTCCGCGATGTTGCGAACCTGGTTGGTCAAATTGCTCGCCATGGAGTTGACCGAGTCAGTGAGATCTTTCCAGGTGCCGCCAACTCCAGGCACCTGTGCTTGACCGCCGAGTTTGCCGTCGGTACCGACTTCGCGGGCCACGCGGGTGACTTCGGAGGCAAAAGAGCGCAACTGATCGACCATGGTGTTGATCGTGTCCTTGAGCTCGAGAATTTCTCCCTTTACGTCGACTGTGATCTTGCGGGAGAGGTCGCCGCGCGCGACTGCGGTCGCCACTTCGGCAATGTTTCGGACCTGCGCCGTCAGGTTGCCTGCCATGAAATTGACGTTGTCGGTGAGGTCCTTCCAGGTACCTGCCACGCCAGGTACTTCTGCCTGGCCGCCGAGTTTGCCTTCGGTTCCGACTTCGCGGGCCACGCGGGTCACTTCACCGGCGAATGCGTTGAGCTGGTCAACCATGGTGTTAATGGTGTTCTTCAGTTCGAGAATTTCGCCCTTCACATCGACGGTGATCTTACGAGAGAGGTCGCCGCGGGCCACGGCCGTGGTGACTTCGGCGATGTTTCTCACCTGAGCGGTGAGGTTGCCGGCCATGGAGTTGACGGAGTCGGTGAGATCTTTCCAAGTTCCTGCCACGCCAGGCACGTTAGCCTGACCGCCGAGACGGCCTTCGCTGCCGACCTCGCGCGCGACGCGCGTGACTTCGCCGGCGAACCGGTTGAGTTGATCGACCATGGTGTTCAGCGTTTCTTTGAGCTGCAGGATTTCGCCGCGCACATCGACGGTGATTTTGCGGGAGAGGTCGCCGCTGGCAATAGCGGTGGCCACTTCAGCGATATTTCGCACCTGGCCTGTTAGGTTGCTGGCCATGAAGTTGACGTTGTCGGTGAGATCTTTCCACGTGCCGCCCACGCCGGGGACTTGGGCCTGGCCGCCGAGTTTGCCTTCGGTTCCGACTTCGCGAGCGACGCGGGTGACCTCGCCGGCGAAAGCATTGAGCTGGTCGACCATGGTGTTGATGGTGTCTTTGAGTTCGAGAATTTCTCCCTTCACATCGACGGTGATCTTGCGGGAGAGGTCCCCGCGAGCCACAGCGGTGGTAACTTCGGCAATATTTCTCACCTGCGCGGTGAGGTTTCCAGCCATAGCGTTGACCGAGTCGGTTAGGTCCTTCCAGGTTCCTGCCACGCCGGGCACGATGGCCTGGCCGCCCAACTTGCCGTCCGTGCCGACCTCGCGAGCCACGCGGGTGACTTCCGAGGCGAAGGAGCGCAATTGATCGACCATGGTGTTGATGGCCTCTTTCAACTGCAAGATCTCGCCGCGTACGTCGACCGTGATCTTGCGGGAAAGGTCGCCACTGGCCACCGCCGTGGCCACTTCAGCGATGTTGCGAACCTGGCCGGTTAGGTTGCTGGCCATAGAGTTAACGGAGTCCGTGAGGTCTTTCCACGTGCCTGCAACGCCCGGGACTTGCGCCTGACCGCCAAGTTTTCCGTCCGTTCCGACTTCGCGGGCCACGCGCGTGACCTCAGAAGTGAATACGCTGAGCTGTTGAATCATGGTATTGACGATTGTCGCGGAGCGCAGGAATTCGCCTTCGAGAGGGCGGCCGTCCACGTCGAGGCGTACCGTCTGAGCCAAGTTGCCCTGTGCGACGGCAGCGATCGCGCGAGTGACTTCCGTCGTGGGGCGCAACAAGTCGTCTACGAGGGTGTTGACCGAAACTTCCATTTCGCCCCAGGCTCCCTTGGAATGGTGGAAGCGCGTGCGCTCGCGCGTGCGGCCTTCCTTACCAACAACTTGGCCGACGCGCCGTAGCTCCTGTTCCATCTGCTGATTCGCACCTACGATTTCGTTAAAAGTGTCGGCAATCTTACCGGCTAATCCAGTCCAGCCGCCTGGAAGGCGAATCGAGAAGTCGCCGTCGCGCATGGTCTGAAGGCTTGCCAGGATGAGACCGAGTTCTGCGGATGCGAGATCGCCATTGGTATGCCCGTTGCTCTTAACTGGCGCAGTTGCTACAGCACCCGCCTGACTCGCCTCAGTCGCATTTTTTTTCATAACACCTCTCCTGGTTCGTATTCGAGCCGAGGAACTTACGGACAAGGCTCGTGCGCCAATTTCAGATTGCGCTCTTTGCCGAAGGCAAATTCAAGAAAAGGAAGGTCCTTTCATATCACGCGCGTTAATCTCCAAGCTGTACTGCTATTCCGTTAAAGTTTTCCGACGGACATACAGGAAAGCCCGTATTCGCGTTCTGCGCCGCGGGAAATATGCTTTCCGCGTAAATCACACGTCGAAACTAGCGGGCTAATGTTTCGAATTCTTCTAGCTGACGATCACCAAGGAGTCAGGGCTCAGGTGCGCTGCGTTCTTGAGACAGCGGACTGGGGCGTATGTGGGGAAGCCGAAAATGGCCAAGAAGCGGTAGAAAAAGTGAGGCGGCTCCACCCAGACTTGGTCATCCTCGATATGGACATGCCGGGAAAAAGTGGGTATGAAGCGGTGCACGAAATTCGCCGAATCTCGCCGTCGACGAAAATTCTGATTTTGAGCATGCACGATCCGGCAAATCTTCCATCACTCCTCGCGGAAACTGGGGCTGATGCTTTTGTGGCGAAATCACGTAGCGTCAGGGAGCTCGTACCAACTGTGGCGCACCTCTTGTTGGGAGCTCACGAGAGAATTGAAGCCCACTGAGGTGCGCACTGCCAAGTTGAGCCGAATCCCAACTCGACAGTGGCTAGACTGCACTCCCAATCATGTGTTCGAGCTGTGGCTGGAGGAGTTCCTCGAGGCCGACGGTGATCGGCTGAAGCGGCAGCCTCTTCAACATGCCGCGAACAAATGCATGGATTACCAGGCGGCGCGCTTCTGCATCTCCCATCTGGCATGATCGAACATACAATCCAGCTTCCTCATCGACCCGGCGGATGATCCTGCGCTGGATGCAATGGGCGTCCTTGGCGAGCTTCTCGAGATGCTTTGTCGAATCGATTCGGGCACCCTCCGATAACAGTAGCGTGCGATTGGTCTGTTTGGCATCGCTCTGGTTGGCCTCGGCGCCAACCACGATTTTGCCGTTAAACACGCCTCTGGCGTGGGCCGCAAGGATTCCGTTGTAAACCTGATGACTTCTGCAACGCTGCATCATGTGGAGAATCGTGGTGTGGTTGTCCACCAGTCGCTCGCCATCGGCCATATACAGCCCGTTAAGCGTGCACTTTGCATCCTCACCGCCAAGCGTGGCGAACACTTCGTCGCGCACGAGCGTGCCGCCCGCGTTGATGCAGTGCCGCGAGCAGCTAGCACCACACGCCGCAACCAGGTTAGTCGCGCTGGTGTGGAACGCCTCGTTGCTCTCGCACTGCAGCTTGTAATGGTCCAGAACAGCGTTTTCGCCGAGCACGACTTCGGTCACCGCGTTTGTAAAGTATTGAACACCTTTCGGCCCCACATAACTCTCGACCACATCGGCCCGGCTTTGATCGCCCAGTACCATTAGCAGGCGCGGGTTGGACATCGCCGGCCGCCTATCGGCCTCGCCCGTGGAGATAAACCGCACGTGGATCGGCTTCTCGAGCGCCGTGTGCGCCGGAATCAGGATGCACGCTCCGTCCACAAAGAGAGCCGTATTCAGCGCCACGAATGCGCGAGACGCGAAGGGCGCCACGCGAGCGAGATACGAGGTGACCTCAGTCGCGTTCGAATCGAGGACTTCCGACAGAGGACCCAACCGTATGCCGGTTGGAAGGACAGCGCGGGAGGGCTCCGCAGCCAGAAGATAGCCATTAACAAAGACTAGTTCCGTGGCGAAATCCTTGGGCAGCGGCAACGGCAAGAGGCTGAGATGTTTCACATCATTCGCCGATGGCAGTGCCAGCGTGAAGATCGTTTCCGAAATCGGAGCAACGTCGGTAAACCGCCATTCTTCATCCTGCGTGGTTGGAAAGCCGAGCGTCAGGAATCGATCGAGCGCCTCCCACCGGACGTCTCCGAACTGCAAGGGCTCGTGGCGCGCTCGCCGCCAGCGGCGAGCCCGTTCGAACTCCGTTTTCATCTGCGTGATCGGAGGCGGAATGCTTACCATACGGCGGGATCTCTTGCGGTAAGAACCGAGGATGGCCGAGTTACTGCGGAGGTGACCAAGTTCGTGATGATCCGAACAAGCTACAGCGTCTTATAGATCATGGATACGAACTCGTCCGGCTGCACAAATCCTTGCGCCCATGCGGCGTCCAATTCCGCGGTCGGCTTGGCCGCGACAGCTTCCTTCTCGCTCCGCCCCGCCGTCTTCAACTTCTGCACGCTGTCGCGCACCGTAGCCAGCATGTCACGGTATTTTACGAGCGCCGCACGATCCGCGACAGGCCCATGCCCCGGCACGATTTTCGTCCGCGGATTAGCGCCTTTAAGCGCGCCTTCCACAGCTGCAATCATCCCTCCGATGCTGCCGCCCATATCGGCATCTATGAATGGATACATTCCGTTCAAGAAGGTATCGCCGAGATGCAGCACATCGCCCATAACGAAATGCGCGTAGATGTCGGTATCGTTATGCGCTCGCGGAAGGTATCCCAGGTCGACATATTCCTCTAACCCTGGCGGCACTTCCAGCTTGACGTCGCGGAATTCCGTAAAGGTCTGCGTCGGTAATGCGGCTTGGGGCGCCGGAGTGAAGTGCATTCCGAGCAGATCGTGGGGTTCTGACAACCGGCGTTTCGTGTTCTCATGCGCCACGATTTCAGCGCCGGTCTTGCGAAAGCTTTCGTTATTGTCCGTATGATCGAAAAGCCAATTGGTGTTGATAACGTAAAGGATCGGCGCATTACTCATCGCGTCGAGCCGTTGCTTCAAAGCAGGGAATGCACCTTGAACAAACGTGTCCACCACCACTTTGTCAAAATCCCCATGTCGCACGACGACGTTTCCGCCCGGGCCGCTGAACATAGTAATCAGATTGGTCAGCTTCACTTCCTCAATGGGTTTGGCAGCCAGTTCCGCCCGATAAGCGGCAATACTTTTCGGCATATCCGGCACCCGCGCGAGCAGCCGCCCCGCTCCAGAAGCCGCGCCTCCCAGCGCCGCCGCGCTCTTCAACAGAGTCCGCCGGCTTATTTGGCCTTCGGGCATGATATTTGTCCTCACCATTCTGCTCTTCTGGTGCCGCTAAGCCTTCTTCAGCGCCGCCAATACACGCGATGGAGTCAACGGAAATCGATGCATGCGCACGCCGGTGGCGTCAAAAAACGCGTTTGCGATCGCGGCGGCGCCCGCAGCCAAGCATTCCTCTCCCGCCCCACTCGAGGTTTGATCCTGCCGCATCACCGAAATGGCAGTAACCTCGGGTGCTTCGCCGAACCGTAGGACCGGATAGGTGTTCCAGTCCAGGCTGGTGACATTCGTAGCCGAGAACGTCACCTCTTCTTTTAGCATCCGGCTCGCCGCCTGGCACATTTGCCCGGTGATTTGGTCCTCGATGATCCCCGGATTGATCGCCTGCCCCGCGTCAATCGCTGCGTACATGTGATTGGCGGTAATAACGCCGGTCTCAGTGTCTACTTCGATTTCAGCAACTGCGGCGCCGTAGGATGAGAGGTGCGTACCCGCGGCGATACCCCTGCCTCTGCGGATTCTGCCGACCGAGAGGTTCGAAGCCGCCCGCCGCGGCGTCCAGTTTGCCGCTTTCGCCACTGCATCCAGCACGGATAGCCAGTCTTGGCCGTTGATATTCTGCCGACGGAAGAGATATGGATCGAGGTCAGCCATATAAGCAGCCTCGTCCATCGTCTGTTCGCCGCCGAACGAGATTGCGATATCGAAAGGCGACCGCTGCGGATTGCCCTTGAGATAACCGTCGAGTGGTGACACCCGATGCGTCACGATCTTCCAGTTTGGGATCGCGTACATGTCGCCGGTATTAAAGGGCGTCGGCCCCTGAGCCCTTAGCCCATTGTTCAGCGTGGCCTTGCGTCCGGTCGCGAGCAATTCGGCATACTCCGCCATGTGCTGTTGACCTTTGGCCCCCACGTAAGCTCCGCCAAACCCGTGCTGCCAGCCGTGATACTCATACGCGATGATCTTGCCGTTTGCGTCCACGCCGACCTTCACGTCTGCAGTGTGCGCAGGTTGGTAGGCTTCCCAGCCGTGATCGTCCCAGCGCATGAACTGCAACCGAACCGGCGCGCCAACCTCCTGTGACATGATCACTGCCGACTGTGCGCAGTCGGCGTGCGCGCTGCGGCCGTAGGTGCCGGACGTCTCCACGTATCGCACGGTGATTCGATCGAGGGGCAAGCCCGTCACGCTCGACGTGGCCACTCGCGATTCGTAGATGTTCTGCGACGAGCAGATGAGCAGCGCCGAATCCGCTTTCACGTCGGCGATTGCGCAGTGCGCTCCGAAGGGCGCGTGCATCTGGTAGGGCGAGTCGTATCGCCCCGAAGCGACGTGCGCGGCGCCCGCAAAGGCGCGGACGACGTCGCCGCGATCCACAACGATCTGATCATCGGTCTTCGCGCTTCGTAAACGTTGGAACAGCTCCTCCGGGGATGGCGGCAACATTGCCGGCATGTCCCACGTCACACGCAATCGTTCCGCAGCCTTCACCGCGCTCCACTCGTCCGGCGCGACCACGCCCACAAAGTCTTTGCGCCGAACTACGCGCGCACCGGGAATATCCGCGATAGAGCTTTCATCCACGCTGACTACGGTAGCCTCATGATAGTAGGCGCCCCGACCGCGGGGCCGCACCACGCGTCCATGGAGCATGCTTGGCACGCGAACGTTCTGCATGTACACATACTTCCCGCCGGCCTTCGCCGGGATGTCCACGCGCGGCACGCGCGTGCCTACGATCTTGTGCGTCCGGTAATCTTTGATCGGCGCAGTGCCCGTGAACTGCACACTAAACCGCCCGTCGCCGACCAATTGTCCATAAGTGACAGACTGGCTGGGGTTCCCGATCATAGAGACCACGCCGCTCGTCACCGTCAGCTTTTCGACTGGCGTGCCCAGCCGGGCAGAAGCTAGTTTCAATAGTGCTTGCCGTCCTTCGGCTGCCGCAAGGCGGATTCGCGGACCTCCCCGGGCTATTCCCGAACTCGCATACGTGCCGCCCTGATTCGGCGTCTTTCCTGTCTCGAGAGGGATCGATTTCACCTGGGCCATATCCAAATCCAGCTCCTCCGCCGCAATCTGCAGAAGAGTCGTCGAAATTCCCTGGCCCAGCTCGTGATGGCCGATGAAAATAGTGGCCGTGTTGTCCGCGTGGATCGCAATCCAACTGTCGATCTGATTCGGGTCCGGCTCAAACGCGGAAAATGCCGCGCCCGAGGCGGCATTTATGGGAACGCCGCCCGCCTGACCTTCTTGCGCAAGCAACTCCGGAGCCACCGCGGCTCCGATGATCAACGCCCCGCCCGCCTTCAGAAACGCCCGCCGCTGGAGTCCCGACCCGGAATCATGGTTGCTCATTGCCCACCGCCTTGCTGCGCGTTGCTTGATTCCAAAGTCATCCTGCGCGCCGCACGCTGAATGGCCCTCATGAACCGCGGATAGGTTCCGCATCGGCAGAGATGTCCGTTCATCGCCGTCCGAATTTGCTGCTCGCTCGGCTCCGGAGTGGTTGAGAGCAGTTCGGCCGCTTTCATGACCAGCCCGTTCAAGCAATATCCGCATTGCGTCGCCTGCTCGTCGATCACGGCCTGCTGCAGCGGGTGTAACTCCGGGGCGCTCGTCAGTTTCTTCTGTTCCGCATACCATGCCGGCAGGCCTTCGAATGTGGTGATCGTTTTGCCGTCCACTTTGCCGATGGGAGTGACGCACGACCTTATCTCCACGCCGTCCGCCAGCACCGAGCACGACCCGCACTGCGCCAGCCCGCAACCGAAGCGAGGCCCGTGCAGCTCCAAGTTGTTGATCAGAGCGTAAAGAAGCGGGGTATCGGGTGACACCTCCAGCTCGTGCACTCGTTGGTTGACGGTCAGCTTTATCGCCATGGGTCTGCTCCCTGCCGGCTCTTTCCAAACCGCAACCGGCCTGTGCGCGAAACGTGCTTGGGGTCCGCTTCCTCCGCGCAAGCTACGCCTCGACACGGCGGTTGTCAAGAAAACTCGCCTATCCGTAGTGGCTGAGTTTCAAATGGGCTGTTAATCCCTGCGCAAGCTTGACCGCAGCAATATCAATCCTATAGTCTGGCGCCACCGAGGGGCTTCGATTCGCGCTCGCTTGCCGGCTTGCCCGCAGCGAGAAAGGCGACTAATGCGAAAGTTTGGTCCTATTTTTCTGCTCCTGTTTTTCGGCTTTGCGCTGACGACTGTGGCGCAGCAGCCTCCGCAACAACCGCCGGACTTGAGCAAGGTTCAAGTTAAGGTGCAAAAGCTTGCGGACAATATCTATGTGTTGCAGAGCTCTGGAGCGCAAGCCGGCATGGGCAATATCGGCGTTTTCACCGGCGACGATGGAATCGTGATCGTCGATTCGCAGCTTGTGGAGCTCGGGCCAAAGATCGAAGCGGCATTAAAGACGGTCTCCGACAAACCGGTTAAATACGTTCTGAATACGCACTGGCATGGCGACCATACCGGCGGCAATGCCTACTTTGGCAAGACGGCTGTTCTGATCGCGCAGGATAACGTGCCGAAGACGATGCAAAAGGAACCCGATCGCCGGATTACGAATCTGCCGGTCTCGCTTCCGACCGTGACGTTCAGCAATCAATTGGCTTTGCACATCAATGGCGCGGAGATTCGCGCCATGTATTTTGGCCGTGCGCACACCGATGGCGATGTTGTGGTGTTTTTCCCAGGAAACAGCGTGGTACACATGGGGGACGTCTTCACAAATTTCGATCCTCCGCATTTTCCGGCAATCGATAACGATAATGACGGCACAGGTGGGCCCGAGGGCGAGGTCGCCGCGATCGAATACGTGCTGGCGCATGCTCCAGACGACGCCAAGATCATTCCGGGGCACGGCGTTGTAGCTTCGAAGGCGGAATTGAAAAAATACCTCGACGTGGTTAAGGCGACGACCGCAGTGGTCCAAGCCGGCATCAACCAGGGCAAGAGCCTGGATCAGCTCAAGCAAGAAAAGGTTTTGGCCCAATGGGATTCTTTGGAGTCGCCTCCGATTAAGGAAGATGTATACCTCGAACGACTCTACAAGAGCTTGACTGCAAAGAAGAGCGGCAGCACGGGCGGCGGCCAGTAAGCCGATCGATTCGCTATAACGCGATTGGAGACGCGAATGACAAAGCGCAACGTTCACAATTTCCTGCTGGCGGCTGTTGCGTTGCTCTGCGTCGCCATACCGGCACTCGCGCATCACTCTGTGACTGCTGAGTTCGACCCGGGTAAAGAGTTCACGGTGACCGGCGTGCTCACCAAAGTGCTTTGGGTGAACCCGCATGTTTACTGGTTTCTGGACGTGAAGGATGAGAGCGGAAAAGTGGAGACATGGTCTTTCGAAGGCAATCCGCCTGGCATGTACCACCGCGCCGGAGTCAGGAAGGATGACTGGAAGGTTGGAGAAGAAATCACTGTGACGGCCGTGGCCGCCAAGGATGGCAGCAAGCACCTCGGCTTTGCCAAAACGTTCAAGTACCAGGATGGCCATTCAATCGTGCTGAAAGTCGGAGGAGAGTAGCGGCCCGAATCGGAGAATCCTTTCGCTGGCGTCCTCGATTCGGCGAATAACCGATTCGCATCAGGAGGAGATTTAAGGTGAGATCTCACTATATTCTGCAAGCAGCCGCCTTCTCCGCTTTCCTTGGGCTGATTTCACTGCCACTCGAACGCCCTGCGGCAGCGCAGAATTCGGCACAAAGCGCGAAGCTTCCCGATATCGTGCAAAGTAACGAAGAACTGCAGAAGGTTTATCTGCATAGTCCGGTGGCCCAAATGCGCATGCCACGCACGTCGGACGGGCATCCTGACCTGGGCGGTTTCTGGTACAACGATCTTGCCAATCTGGGTACCAGAGACGCCAATGGTAACGTGAAGTTTGACCTCGGAGGTGCGAGAGACCGCAGCAAGCCGCCACGCAAATATCCGGAACCATCAGAGCCCTCTTACAAGCCCGAATATGTGGCCAAGGTCAAAGCCATCGTCGAGGGCCAGTACGGCCCCACGACCACGGACGACCCCAATTTTGACTGCCTTCCCAGCGGAGTTCCGCGCGCCTCAACGGGCCCGCTGCAAATTGTGCAGACTGCAAAGATGGTCGTGATCCTCTACGAATCGAATTTTGTCGGTGAAAGCTTTCGCGTGATTTATACCGACGGACGCGCGCATCCCAAAGACCCTGACACTTCGTATCTCGGGCATTCCATCGGCCATTGGGAAGGCGATACTCTCGTCGTGGACGTGACTGCCTTGAATGATGAGACGTGGCTAGGCGGTGGCCAGGGGCACACTGAGCCGGGGCTGGAGCCGGGGGAAGGCAATCACCAGATCGTGGAGAAATTGGCCTTGATCCATAGCGATCAGGAGCACGTCGTCGAACGCTATACCCGTCGCGGCAACATGCTTTTCTATGAAGCTACCGTCGAGGACCCGGTCATGTTTACCAAGCCGTGGGTTGTTACTCCTCGGCATTTGGTTCTTGGCGGCCCCGACGAGGAACTATTCGAAACTTTTTGCGTGAGCCGAGATAAAGAACACATCGTCAAGCCAACAAACCAGGATTCCTTCACCTGTAACTATTGTAAGAAGCCTTCCAATTAGCCAAATACGTCTTGGGGAGTGCGATGCTCTCCCTAGTTAAGACACCTCAGACGAATCGATCTCATTGCCAGATCCCGCAAGCGGCACGCAATTAGCAAAAACGTGGCCCTAAGACAGAGAGCAAGCAGCCATTGCGCGAATTCGAGATTGTCCGACAAGGATTCGATACCGCGGCGCAATTGCCGAATTGGGCGCGAGACGACCGGGAAAGTAGTCGAATGCCAAACGTGCATTGTATGTAGTCCCTTTTTTTCGATTTGCGAGAGACGCATGAAGCGACCACGCTTCGCGGCTCAAGCTGGCTTGCATCAGTACAGACGCACGGATTCGGAAAATATTCCCGCGCCTACCTAGTAAGTCAGTTCCGAGTGCGTATTCCTCTCATGCCCTTGGGGTTGAATCCCCTCCCATCGTCATTGACACAGCGGTAGCGATGGCGTATACCCAATCAAATCCATCTATAAAGGGAGAAAGCGATGGCAGATCACGAGGTCGAAAACCCCGACGCTTCAACTCCGTATCTCGTTTCACGACGCGAGCTGATCAAAGGCGTCATCGCGGCGGGCGCGGTGTCTTCGGCGAGCTATCTATTTCGCGCGCCGTCCGTGTGGGCGCAGGCATCCGCTCCCGGTGCGGTGGAGCGATTGGTCACGCTTACGGTAAACGGCCAGCAGCGGCGCGTGGACGTGATGAAGCAAGAGACCCTTCAGGCAACCCTGCGCTACAAGCTGGGCTGACGGGCACGAAGCTTGGATGTGACCGCTCCGAATGCGGAGCTTGTACGGTACTGATTGACGATGTGCCGCACTACTCCTGCTCGATTCTCACGCACACCGTGCGGGGCAAAAACATCGTGACGGTTGAAGGGCTGGCCAGCGCGGATGGCAAGCTGCACCCGGTGCAGCAGGGCATTATTGACGAACAGGGCTTTCAGTGCGCGTTTTGTATGTCGGGTTTCATCATGGCTGCGGTGGGCTATTTAAAGACAAATCCGAACCCGACCCGTACTGAATTCGCCCATGGGATCTCCGGGAACCTGTGCAGGTGTCAGGACTACGACAAGATTCTCAATGCCATGATGCGCGGTGCGGAAAATCTGCGGAAGGTGACACATGCCTGATTCCAAGAATGTGCCCGCGACGAAGTACAAACTGATCGGGAAGAACTACACGACGCCCGACCTCTATGCGAAGGTGACGGGGCGTTCGAAGTACGCGGAAGATTATCGCGCGGACGGCATGCTTTTCTGCAAACTGCTGCTCAGCCCGATGCCGCATGCGCGAGTCCGGAACATTGATGCGCGTGCGGCGCTGGCAATGCCCGGAGTCAAGGCAATCTTGACTGCAGACGAACTGCCTCCTCCGGCCGACAGTATCAACGATAACGGCACCGTCCTTCTGGCAAATAAGCGCGGAGATCGCGGGTCTCACGATGGAGCCGTTGTATCAGGGCGATCCGATTCTGGCTGTAGCGGCGGTCGATGAGGTGACTGCTGCGGATGCGATCGAAAAGATTCGGCTGGATCTCGAGCCGCTGCCGTTTGTGGTGGATCCGCTGGTCAGTCTGCGGCCGGGTGGGCCGAACGCGAGAACGGATGGCAATGTTTGGGTGCGGGGTCCGCAACCACCTCCGACACCGGGGCGTCCGCCAGCCATTGTTCCGCCGGATGTGGCAATGGTTAAGTGGACCGAGGCAGACTTCGCAGAATATAAGGAAGGCCGCCTGCCTATGGGCAAGGCGACCGATGAATGGACCGTCGGCGATCTCGACGCTGGATTTAAGAACGCAGCGCTGGTCATGGACGAGACATTCGTTACACCGAATTCGAGCCACCAGTGTCTGGAAACTCGCACCGCTATGGCGTATTGGCAGAATGGCAAAGTCTACGTCCATAGCGGCGCGCAGAGCACCGCCCAAGCCGTGCCGGCAATCGCGCGATGGCTCGGCATCGATCCCGAAAATGTAGTTTTCATCAGTGAATACACGGGCGGCGGCTTCGGGAGCAAGATAACAGGGGCCATTTCCCTGATCATCCCCGCGCTACTGGCGAAGAAGACCAACATGCCCGTGATGATGCGCATCAGCCGCGAGGAGGAAAACTTCATAGGCAAAGGGCGGCCAGGCTTCCACGGCCGCATGAAGGTTGGCTTCACGAAGGAAGGGCGGATCACGGCGCTCGATATGTTCGTGATTTGCGACAACGGCCCCTACGATCAGGTGGGCGATGCCGCCTCGTCCGGCCGCATTGTTTCGCTGCTGTATCAGCCGCCGGCGATGCGTTGGCGCGCGGTAACGGTGCTCACGAATACACCGCCTCGCAGTGCGCAGAGTTCGCCGGGAGGTATGCAGGGGATCGCATTAATGGAGCCGCTGCTCGCGAAGGCCGCGCGCAAGCTCGGAGTCGATCAAGTCGCGATCCGGCACATCAATGCGCCCGAGGGCAAGGCGAAATTCGGGCCGCTCGTCGCAGGGAAGCAGCAATATGCCACGAGTGCTTTCCTGAAAGAGGCGCTCGACCGCGGGGCTGAGACATTCAAGTGGAATGAGAGGAAGGCGCTCCCGAAGCGCAGCGGGACCAAAGCACGCGGCGTCGGTGTATCTAGCAGCTGCTATGTAGGCGGGTCGATCGGTTTCGACGGTCTTTTCCTTATCAAGCCCGATGGGCGACTCTACATCCAGTCCGGAATCGGGAATTTGGGAACGGAGTCAGTACACGATGTGCATCGCGTGGTTGCGGAGTTGGTAGGCGTGCCCTGGGAGAAGTGCGAGATCACGTGGGGCAATTCAGCAAAGAACCTGCCGTGGGCTTGCCCCTCTGGCGGTAGCCAAACGACGCATGCGATGACGCGCGCCGCGCATGCGGTAGCGATGGATGCCATCAAGAAGCTGCAACTGATTGCGGCCAAGGATCTGGGTGGCAAACCGGAGGACTATGAGGTGGCGAACGAGCGGGTGTTCCGCAAGGGTGGTGGCCCAGGGATGAGCTTGGCTCAAGCGTCCAAGCGGGCGATTCAGCTTGGCGGCATCTACGACGGGCACGAACTGCCCAAGGAGATCAATAAGTTTACGGTCGCGTCGGCCAATGCGCTGGCCGGTCAAGGCTTGATGGCGGTCGCTAAAGACGCATACCCGCGCGATGGCGTCACGCATTCCTATGTCGCCACGTTTGCCGAAGTCGAAGTCGATCTCGAAACGGGGCAGTATCGCATCGTCGATTTCCTGGCTTACGCTGACGTGGGCACCGTGATTCACCCCAATGCGTTGGGCGGCCAGATTCTCGGCCGGTCGATACTAGGCATCGGCCATGCGATCGGCCAGAAGTGGGTTTATGACCAGCACTACGGCCTGCCGGTAGCCAAGCGGTTCCATCATACGAAACCGCCCACAATTCTGGATGTTCCTCAAAAGATGCAATGGGCGGCGGTTGGCATTCCGGATCCGGAAACGCCGATTGGCGCTCGCGGCATCGGCGAGCCGCCGGTTGGGGGCGGGTGCGCCGCGATCTTGAACGCCCTGTCGGACGCGCTGGGGGATGAAGTTTTCCGGCGCGCGCCCGTCAACGCTGACACGATTCTGGCATCGCTGGAAGCGGGCCGGCCGATGCAAGAACCTTTGACCGCGCACATTTAATTCAGGTCTGAGTTCGATGGAAACAGAGAAGAACCAGCTCAGAGAACGCAGGAGGACGCGACGATGGCTGTGATACGCGATGTGATGCCGGCATTCGAACTTTTTCAGCCGTCGACGATAGACGACACGATGCGGCTGATCGGTCAGTACCGTGAAGATGCCTGGGTGATGGCGGGTGGCCTGGACACGTTCGATTGGCTCAAAGATCGTATCAAGCGCCCGAAAGTGGTGGTGGACTTGAGCCAGATCGGCGAGCTGAGAGGCATACGCGCACTGGACGGCGGCGGGCTTGAGATTGGCGCAACGACGACGTTGACCGAAGTGGTGCGACATCCTGTCATCCGCGAAAAGTACAGCATTTTGTCGACGGGAGCGGAAGCGGCAGCCTCGCCGCAGATTCGCAACCAGGGCACGCTCGGCGGAAACGTTTCGCAAGATACGCGCTGCTGGTATTACCGCGCGGGCTGGCCTTGCTATCGCGCGGGAGGTAACACGTGCTTTGCCGATACCCCTACGGCGATTAATCGTGAGCACGCCATTCTGGGGGCGGATCGTTGCGTGGCTGTGAACCCGTCGGATTCGGCGCCGGCTTTGATCGCGCTGGACGCTAAATTTGTGATTCGCACGCCGAAAGGCGAGCGCGTGGTGAACGCCGAGGACTACTTCATTGGCCCGGGAACGGACATCACACGCATGAACATCTTGCGGCCAGGAGATCTTCTGACGGCCATTCGGCTGCCCGCGGACTGGGCAGGAGCAAAGTTCTACTTCGAGAAAGTGCGCGATCGCAACGTCTGGGATTTCCCGCTGATGAATGTGGCCGCAGCCATGGTTGTCACGGACGGCAAGATTGAGCGCATCCGCCTGGCTGTGAACGCCGCAGCCGCTCGGCCCCTGCGCCTCACGGCTGTGGAAGACGCAGTGCGGGGCAAGGAACCAAACGCCGCTACGGGTGAAATGGCCGGACGGCTGGCCATCGAGGGTGCGCGGCCTTTGCGGTTCAACGGTTACAAAATTCCGCTGATGAGAAATCTGGTGAAGCGCGCTATCGGCGGCGTGGAGAAGGCAGAATGGGCTTAGTACAGTGGGCGACAAGTCCGTGGGGTAGGGAAGTTCCCATCCACATTGCATTTGGTCTTTTGTGGGTGGCAATAATTGCAGGCGTCCTATTTTTGATCGCTCACGCCCTATACATCAGCTACTGGGTGAAATCCGCGGAATCGCATTCGGTCCCAGCGATGGGCACTGCCCAGATAGCCGGCATTCCCGAACGCGTCCCGCGGCATTCGCTTGGCGCCCGGCTGTTCCACGCAGTGATGGCGCTGTCCATGTTGACGCTGCTGTTTACGGCGTTCCTGCCTAAGATGGGCGTCAGGTTTGCCTGGGTGACCTACCACTGGATCGCGGGCATCGTCCTCACGGTATCCGTGATTTATCACCTCTTCCATGCAACGTTTTGGCTCGACTTCTGGTCCATCTGGCCCGATCGCGTCGACATTGAGGACGCTTCAAGAAGAGTGCGGCGCGCGCTGGGGATGGCGGCTCCTGAGCCGAGGGGGTTCGGCAAGTATCCGCTGGAAAATAAGCTTTACCACCTCGCCATCCTGTGTGCCGGGCTCGCCGTCATCGGTACGGGCCTGCTGATGATGAACCGGGTGCAGACGCCTTTGTTCACGCGAAATCCTTATCTATTCGGCTTCAGTGACATGACCTGGGGTTGGATGTACGTCCTGCACGGTCTCTCCGGCATTGCGCTCGTGGGGCTGATCATGGCCCACATATATTTCGCGGTCAGGCCGGAGAAGCTCTTCATCACGAAATCGATGATTTTTGGCTGGATGAGCCGCGAGAAGTACCTAGAACATTACGATCCCCAGCGCTGGGTGATAGACAAGCGAGCGCCCGAGCCAGGGACGCCGGGAGGATCGAAGTCCAGGGTTCCTGCCTAGATGGGCGAGGATATCAGCGCCCGCTGCGACGCCATCGAAAAGTGCTACGAGTTCATGCTGGCGTATGCCGGCCAGGGATTGGGCGGCAACGAAGGCAGCAACTCGAGCGCGCAAGTGCGTGATTATCTTGAGCGCGCTGCCGACGCGATTTTGGGGCTCGCAGATGCGTACGCCGCAATCGTGAAACGGGAAAGCTCGGACCGCGCGGGCCAATACTCCGCATTTCTCGGCGTATTACAGCGAGACGCGCAGGATTCAATCGCCGCCATTCAGCTTGTTCTAGCGCAAAACACGATCAGTTCTCAGCTAATCGACAATTTGAATGCTTCGATCCATCTCCGAGCGTTGCTGACGGATCTTTTTCTGATCGACGAAATCCTGAAACCGCAGCCTACGCGGGAAAGGCCCGCGACTGCGGAATAAGCGAATTTCCGTGCTTGCTTTTCGCAAACAGAGCAGGTACAGTGTGGCCTTCATGATTGCGAACACCACCGCTATGTTTATGGGCTGCCAGAGCTGTTGTTGTACTTGTTGTATGCCTACCTCTGGCGGGTTAAGGTGCGTTCGCGACTGAACTGAACTAAAGCACCGGGATTAAACCCCACCGCCAGACAAACTGGTTGGTGGGTTTTTTGTTTTTAGGGCATTCGAGGAGCAATTGGGATCATGACAATGGAAGCCGTCGCGCCGAAATCGTTCGCAAAAGCCGGGATGCTGGTGAACGCAATTATCCCGGAGGAAGCTCAGGCCGAGGCTCGAACAAAGGCGCTGCGGCTGCCCGCAATCGAGCTGAATTCACGCGGCGCGAGCGACCTACTGCTCCTAGCTGTGGGCGGATTCAGCCCGCTCGATGGCTTCACGGATTTTCAGACTTCCTCCTCGATTGTCGACGATATGCGCCTGCCCGGCGGCGGGATTTGGGCCTTCCCCATTCTGCTGCAGACTGACGATGCGAAGGTGCAATCCCTCAAATCCGGAGCCGAAGTCGTCCTTAGGTATCAAGGTCACGATCTCGCATTCCTGGAAGTCGAAGAAGTATTTGCGATACCGTTACGCGATTGGGCCAAAAAACTCTTCAGCACCGATGATTCCGCACACCCGGGTGCGGCAGGAATGCTGAATGGCGGCAACTTCGCCGTGGCAGGAAAGATTCAATGGTTTGGTGATGCGAGCGTCCTCGGTGTCGATGGCCACTGGCTTACGCCCGCGCAGACGCGTGCTGAAATTTCGCGCAGGGGCTGGCGGACCGTCGCCGGATTTCAAACCCGCAATCCCATCCACCGCGCGCATGAATACGTTTTGCGTACAGCACTCGAGGTCACGGATGGATTGCTTCTGCATCCTCTGGTGGGCGAAACCCGGGCAGAAGACATCCCGGCCGACGTGCGCATACGTTGCTATCAGGTGCTGCTGGACGAATATCTGCCGCGCGAGCGGGTGCTGTTTTCGGTGTTGCCCGCGTGGATGCGCTATGGCGGTCCGCGGGAAGCCCTCCTGCATGCGCTGGTGCGGAAAAACTTTGGCTGCACCCATTTTCTGGTGGGCCGCGATCACGCGGGCGTTGGGGGATATTACGGCCCTTACGACGCGCAACATTTGCTCCAATCGCTGGCTGCGGATGGCCTGGGCATCGTGCCCATCTGCTTCGATGAAGTCTTTTACTGCCGCCGTTGCGGATCGATGGCCAGCCGGCGCACGTGCGCGCATTCTTCCGAGAACCATTTGACTTTGAGCGGTACCGAAGTGAGGAGGCGATTGCGCGATGGGTCGCCGATTCCCGAGGAATATACGCGGCCGCAAATCGCCGCGATTTTGGCAGAGGCATCGCGTTAAGAAGCTGAAGCCTTATTGAGAGGACACAGATGGAGCAGATAGAAACGCAAGTTGCAACGTTGCAGAGCGAAGCCGAAAGCTGGAAGCCCGATCAGGCCCTGCGCTGGGGATTTTCGCAATTTGGTCCAACGCTGGCAATCGCCTCGAGCTTCGGGGCCGAAGATGTAGTTCTGATCGACATGGCTTCGCGCCTGGCCCCGGCATTTCGGACGTTTACGCTGGACACGGATTTTCTTTTCCCGGAAACCTACACGCTCATCGACGAAATAGAGGAAAAGTACGGTGTGGAAGTCGAGCGCACCCGTTCGGAGTTCACGCCGGAAGCGCAGGCTGTGCAATTCGGCGCGGCGCTTTGGGCTTCGCAGCCGGACAAATGTTGCCAGTTGCGGAAAGTGGAGCCGCTGAAGAAGAAACTGGCAAGCTTGTCGGCCTGGGTTACAGGCGTCCGCCGGGATCAGGCACCCACGCGCGCAAATACAAAAAAGCTTGAATGGGACGCGAAATTTGGGCTGGTGAAACTGAATCCGATCGCGGACTGGACTTCGGAGCAGGTGTGGGACTATATCCGCGCGAACGACGTGCCCTACAACCCGCTGCACGACCGCGATTATCCGAGCATCGGTTGCACCTACTGCACTCGGCCTGTGAAGCCCGGAGAGGATCCCCGAGCGGGGCGCTGGTCCGGATTCAATAAGACAGAGTGCGGGCTTCACGTAAAGGAGTAGGCGGAGCAGCCGATGGTATTCGTTATCGGATTCCTGATTGCCGTGGCGGTGGGGCTCACCGGAATTGGCGGTGGCAGCTTCACGGTACCCTGTCTCGTTCTCTTACTTGGACTGGCGCCCAAAACCGCCGTGGGGACCGCCTTCATTTTTGCTGGTGTGCTCAGACTGATCGTCGGACCATTTTATCTTTGGGGCAAACAGGTTCGCGGGGCATATGTGTGGCGCCTGTTACTGGGTGCGGTGCCTGGCCTGTTGATCGGCACCTATGTTCTTCGTCTGCTGAGCGCTGATCTCGGCAACCCGGTGATCGTAATTGTTCTCGGCGTCTTGTTGGCAGCTTCCTCGAGTTTGACGTTTGTCCGACGCCTGCACAATCCCGAATTTGCCCGAAAGAACGGCCATTGGCTGCCCTGGTTTGCGCTGCCGATCGGCATCGAGTCGGGCTTTTCGTCTGCCGGTGCAGGAGCGCTGGGCACAGTTTTGCTACTGAATTATTCCGAGATGACTCCTTCCGAAGTTGTCGGTACAGACATACTCTTCGGTTTGGGCCTGGCCGCGATCGGCAGCGCAATTCATCTCAAGCTTGGCTCTGTCAGCTCAGCCACGCTGTTTCAACTGCTGGCCGCTGGCATCCCCGGCGTGTTGCTGGGATTCGTTCTTGCCCGGCGCACACCTGTTCGCAAACTCAAGTCGGCGATTGCACTGATCGCCATTCTAGCTGGACTGCAGCTGGTATGGACTGGCGGACGATCCCTGGTGATAGCGTCAGGCGCTCAACGGGCAGCCTCACAGGCGTCCGCGCGCGCGATCCAGCCCGGCATGACGGGGCGAATCATTCAGCCTGATACGAAAGGTTTGCGGACGGCCGGCATGGAGTTCCGACAGCAGCCGGAAAAGGCAAGCGCCTACTAGGCGCAGCTAGATTGCGTGCAGGGGAAATCGTCCTCCGACGACGCGAACGCTGCTCTTGGTCGTCATCCCTCAGCTGATTTAGCTCTTTCTTGCCAGCCTTGACCGGCAGTAGAATCGCCCCGCCTAATTTCTCCAATTGTTTAATCCGGAGGTCGCAAATGAGATCGTCTCTTCGGCTAGTGATTTTGCTGTTTGTTATAGGGGTTGGCGTGACTCTGGGTTACGGCCTCAACAGCATGCCGCTACAGACAGATTCGGGAAATGGTTCGTCGAAGGCCGCCTCTTCGTTTCCGAAAGACGTGCATCCGGAAACCGGCAATCGCCTTCCACCGATCAATCGCGACAATTTGGATGACGCAGCTAAGAAAATCTACGACGCAGGCGGCAACGCGGCCGGAGTTAATTACGGACCTCAGCGGCTGCGGCTTTACAGCGGCGGCGCGGAAGTATTTTCGAGCGGCCTGAACGATTTTCTTCGCCACAAATCGGGTCTCGAGCCGCAAGTGGTCGAGTTGAGCATTCTGGCCGCAGTGCGAGAGATGGATGGGGAATATGAGTGGACGGCGCACGAGCCCGCTGCGCTGAAGGCCGGAGTAAGTCCTCAGATTATCGACATCGTCAAATACCGCAAGCCGCTCACGGGAGTCCCGGAAAGGGAGGCCACGATCATCGAGCTCGGCCGCGAGGCGGTGGGCAAACATAAGGTGAGCTCGGAGACATTCGCCCGTGCGCTCAAGATTTTCGGAGATCGCCAACTTGTCAACATTGTTTGCCTGATGGGCGATTACGCGTCAACGGCGATCATGCTCAGCACAGTTGATCAGCACGTGCGTCCAACCGATAAGCCATTGCTGCCGATTCCGTGAGGAGAGGCTAAGAGCCGGGCAGCTCTCGCTCTTATTGCGTTGGCAACATCATTTGCGTGAAGCCGACCGTGTTGACGGTGCGCAGCATGGGCGTGAGCGGCGGCAGCAAGCTCGGCGTCAAGAAGTTCGTGTCGAACTGGTAGCCTCGAGTTGGCGGGCTGTACACAGTATTGCAGCACTTATAGACGCCGACGGCCTGATGGTTGTAGTACATGCCGGCGATAGAACCCTCGTAGTAGAGCGTCTGGCCGCCCCAATTTTCCAGATAGCGAAGGAAGTTGTGCACCCCACCGTCAGTTCCGAAGTCACGTGCCGTTCCACTAGGTTGCTGGAAGGCAACACCCTTTCCGGCCATCACAGCCATGCGGTAGGTGGTCGTCACTGCGTTGCGCTTGTTGAAGTTATAGGGAAACGCGAACGAGTTGACGTCGTTCCAGTCATCGGAAAGCAAGGTGACGGCGTCGCCGATGACGGAAGCGCCTACGCTGGTTGCGCTCCAGGTGATTGAAGTCATACCGCACTGGCCCGGGTTGTTGTAACAACCCTGCACGTAGATCGGGTTTTCGGCGACAACGGCCAAACCGCAGGACACGCTGTTGCAGGTACCCAGGCTGATGGTGTCGCCGTGGACGACCTTCAGCGCGCCACGGAAAAGGGCCGGCGGGTTTTCGCGCAAGTCCTGAGGCTGATTGGCAATCGCAAACGGCCATGAAATCCCCGCTGCCGTGCAGCCGGGGTTATTCGAGAGGACTATTGCGGGTGTCGCGATCGACTTAACAATGTTCGCGGCAGCGGAGTTGTCCAATGTCGGGCTGCCGCCGTACGTGCGCAGGGCCGGAGATGGATCCACTCCATTGATGTAATCGCCTTCGACGTCTTCCCCTTGATCGAGCGTGCCGTTAGGGCATGCGCCGCCGCTCGCGGGATTGACGAAGTCCTCATAGCCGAAGCCACCTGTCAGGGCCGCCGTAGTGGAGACCGAAGGGGGTGGGCCCCCGGGGGTAGTGTCCGGGCTTTCGCCGCGCCGGTCGGAGAAGTAAATCGAATATCCATTAGTGGCTAGAACGTTTGCGCCATTCGTGCCGATCGCACCCGTGAACCATTTGGCGAGGTTCGCGACATCAAGCTCGACGTAGTGCATGGCCCCCGCCAGGGTTAGTTGCGAGTTGCCTAGAGCCGTATCGCGCAGCAGCGCCTCCCTTGTGTCATAGAGCACGTTCGGCCAGTAATCAGTCCCCTGCTGTGACGCCGTGCCGCAGCCGGACCCCGAGGAGGGATTGTCCCGCACCCGTGCAAGCCGGAACACAGCGTTCGTGCTCGGATCCGCGCACCCGACCGTCGCGACACCGCTGTGAGCCGTTGGTCCTTGAGCGTTCTGCTGCGAGCCTGGCAGTGCCGAGAGGGTCGGAGGTGCTACGAAACCGCTTGAGCCCTGCGGATTGATATTTCGGCCCGTGTAACCCAGGTTCAGGATTTCCGCGGTGACATCCACCCATGTGCCGGGCGTAGTCTTGCTTTGATAGTCGATCTTAATGCAGCCTGTGATAATCGGGTAATACTGCTTGATCCAGTAACCGTCAGCCGGAGCATACGAAGTTCCTCCCGTCGCACCCGAGACTGGGAGAGGGAATGTGCTTGTCCCAACACCAGTCACCCATGAAGGCGCGGTGCTGTTCTGGGGAGCCGTTCCCGACGCGCTTGAATCCCAGGCGAGTGTGGCCAGATCAACCGGCGTAGCAGGACTCGTGCCATTCGTGGCCAGATTCGGCAGTGCCGTGGAACTACTGCTGCTGATATCACTGTCGGTGCAGCCATGGGACGGCCCGTAGTCGGATAGCAGGACGCGCAAACTCACCTGGCTGTAGTATCTCTCCGCAAGTTTGGCGGAATTGCTGGTGTTCTCGTTCGGCTGAGGTCGCCGGATCTGATCGATCGGCTGTCCGCCAATTGCAGGGGTGGCTATCGATATATTCAGCGGCTTCACCCCGGTCTCTTTGACCGCGATGTTGTTGTTGTATTTGCTATTGGCCATACCCTTGAAGCCGGTGTCGTACGACCCAATGTTACCGACGTAGTTCGCGTTCCCGAGGACGCTCTGGTTAGGGGTTTGGGAAATGAGGTTCGCCACACCGGAGCCGGTCGTGATCTTGACGGCGCCTTGATAGTTGGAGCTTGTGGCCCAGCCATTTTCCAGATTATTGGTAATGATTTCACCAGCAGCTGTGACCTTTTGGCTCATCGTTAGGGTGTTACCGTCGCCTTCGGCCAGCCACAAGTTGCCGTTGGTGTGCACGCGTCCCCCAAAGTTAAAATTGGGGCCCGCGAAGAAGTCCAAATCGGTTTGAGAAAAAACTCCGAACTGAAATACCGGAATGCCCACGGTTTGTATGACGCGCTGGAGTTTGACTTCCGATCCGGGCGTCGTGCGAGCGGTGACCGTGAGAGTGTACGGCGTCATAAGGCCCACCAAGCCGCCATATGTGCCGCTAGGAATTGTGCCGAAGCTGCTCGTGGGCAAATTTGCATTGCTGGGACTTGGAGTAAAAGTGATCTGGTAACCAGAGCCTGGCGTACTGCTGCCGGCCGCAATGTATTGCACGCCTGAGATATTGGCGGGCGGGCCGGGATTCGTAAGTAAGGTGTTAATGGCCGTTTTGTTCGGAGCATAATTGGCGTTGAACAGATTTTCGAGGCTCGCCGTCAGGGACTCCATGCCCGCTTCGGCCCCGTAAAAAGCACGCTGGCGGTCGCTGTTATTGCCACCGAGTTTCTGATCGTCGAGTACGAGCCATGAGACGCCGACCGTCATGGCTGAGAGCAGCAGCAGGACGATCATCGTGGTCATCAGCGCTATTCCCTGATCGCCATGTTTCCTCACGGATTTTCCCCCCTGCGTTCTTGAAACGATGGATTCATTACGCTTTGGCATCACGCTCGTGCTCCTCGATGGCCGTTCACTGGAATTCGTTGTAGAAATCCAGGCCTCGAATGCTCACGACGGTTTCAAGATTGTTCCGGAAATAGGTTTTGTTTTGGCTATAGGGATTCTCGGAGCGAGCATAAAGAATTATGTAGGCATCTCGGATATCGGGCAGTTGGGCGTCGGTGGGGTTTTCCTGTCCAGCGGTGACCGTAACGGGACTCGAACCGGCGTTGAGGATGTCGTAAAAAATCTGGACGTTCTCGATCACTTCGCCGACGGCCTGAGGCTGCTTTAGATTCACCTGGCGCATTAGTTCCGGGCGGTTTGGATTCGAATTGTCGATGAAGTATGTGATCATCCAGACCCGGGTGGCCGTGGTCGTTGGATAATTCCCAGAATTCGGGGGAGACTGGATCTGCGCGATAGTCCCCGACGTCGCGCCCGATGCATTCAGGCCGAATGGGTCCGCTGGACTGAATGTAATGGAATTAGCGGCTACATTGATTGACGAAACGCAGAGCAGCACCATGTGTCCGCTCGAATCGCTGGTGGCCGTGTCGGTACCGGTAATGCTGCCGTCTCCGAGCGTGTTGTTGTTCTGGAGAAGAATCAGGTCGCCAGGGCTCAGACCCGTGGTGCCGTTATTGATGACGATGCAAGAGGCATCGAAAGTGACGGTGGTGGTCGAGCCTGCCGTCACGATACTCCCGGCGGGTGCTGGTGTTGGATTGCTCGCCGCGCACCCGGTCGTGCCTCCGCCCGCACTCAGAAAAATTGGGAATTCGTTGAGCCAGTGCCCATTCGCGTCTACGAGTGTTGTATCGGCATATAGCGCGGTAACCATATCCGAACCCACGCCCGATGTTGCTGTGGTTGGCCCCAACTGATATCCCGAGATGACTGCGGGCAGAGCTGTCCAAGTCGTATTGAACGTGCCGAAACTTGCCCCTGGTGTACCGGGACCAGGCCGCTGTACGGCGGAGGTGCCGCTGCTGTTGGGTAGTGTGATGCCACCTAACGGGATGCCTTCTCCAGCTTGAAGAAGATCCCGAACCATGTAGTTCAGCCCGGCGCGTAAATTCTGCTGTGTGTCCGCCATCAAGCTCACTGCTTCAGTGGCATGAAGGCTATTCGTCAGCGCGCCGAAGTTAGAAAGCTTTGGGCAGTGAATCTATGCGGAAGGATGAATCTTAACAACTTGAAACGAAAATTGACCTGAAGGATAAGATTGCATAGCCTATACACAATGTTGCTCGACACGAAACGTGGGCGGTTAGCTCAGCGGTTAGAGCATCCGGTTTACACTCCCAGCACACCACTAAGAGCCTCTTAGGCGCGTGGCGGTGGCGCCGCGTTGTCAGCGCGCAAGTTACTCAACGTCTGGCAATTCAGCCGCGAACCGGCGAAGAAAACACCAAGGCCATGACTCGGCAGCAGTGATCTCTGGCATTCCCTCGTTTGGTACAATTCAGGTACGTTTTCTCCACCATAAAGTTATCAGTTACTACCTGGTATATATCAATGGGGCGTGCTGGCGTCGAACAAGAGAACAGAAGCTCATCTACTCCAAGAGCCACCGTCGTGGTATACCTGCGGTCAATGAAAAGCGCCGCTGAATCTGCCTCAAGGGGAGCGAGACGTTGGGCGGAAAACACTGATGCCGCGGTGCGGAGATTTCTCTCCAAGGGCGGCACTCACCAGCAACTATCCTTGGCGTTGGCCTCGATACCTGGCGGTGCCTACACGTTGACGAGGCGCGCTGGGCGAGCGCTCGCTGCTACCCTACCAGGCGATCTCTGCGAGTTGCTCGGCCTTAAAGTCGGCAGCCGCATTGTGTACGTGCTCAATAAGGCTGGGCACGTAGAGATACGGCCCGCGACTCTCCAAGATTTGCCGGAGGTCGCGCGGGCAGCGGCAGCACTCGCAGATCAGCTGCTCGCAACCCAGCAGCAGCGGCCACTGCTCAAGCATTTCGAGAAGATCTGCGAGCGGTGCAGTCGCCCCTATTGCGCGCGCCGTGCTTATCAGCGGTTTTGCCAGACGTGCGGGCTTCTTCGAGCGAGAGAAAGCGATAGACGCCACTGGCGTCGACGAGGGAAGCTCTGCGCGAGTTACGCACGGAAGGTCAAAAGCCGACGCCACGCGGCAGTTGAGCTGTCCACTCCCGAAGCTGCAGCACACACGGACACCATGCATGATGGCGCTCTGGTGTCTGTGTGAAGGTCAAAGATCCCGCGCTACTCGTCACTACGTTGTCAGCGTCGGCGGAGTCTCATACAAGGCAGCTGCAGGACGGCGCGGAGCCCGCAACGATCGGCGCGCCTACACCTGAGTGGCTCGCCTCATTAGGCCCTGGTTGGAACATCCGCGACCTGGTTGACCTGCCTCCGCGGGCGATGCGTGGTAGCTTCCACAACCGGAATCGTGAGTTCATCGTTCGGGCCGCGTATCATCAGCTCGCCGTGCAGCGCATGACTCCATCTCGACGCGCCGCGCACGATCGGCACTGCCGTTGGTGCCAGGTGCGCGTACCGTGGAAGCGCACCGCGGCGGGCAACGCTGCGCAGTCTAGAGCTGGCGCGCCAGGCGACGAACGGCCTGCAGGTGCCGCATAGGATTCCGGGTGGCTGCGTTAACACCTGGCAGAGGGAGAGAGCGATGGCGCTTCCGAGTATAGTCACCACGCGCGTGGACCAACTCCACGCCGATCTCCGGCGGATCCGCACTGCTCAGGCCAAGAAAGTAACCGTTCCAGATACCACGCCAATGTTCAGGCGACACGATGACGGGGCCGTGTACGATCGCGCCGGCAACGTGGTGCGCGCTCCGGTCAAGGCGAATAAGTAGAGCCTCCTCTGGCCACCGCCGACAGCGCTCCGATCGCGGTGGTTGAAGCACCATCTCCGCTCCATACTCCCTGCCAGCAGCGGCCTGGTCGGCCATGCGCATGGAGATCAGACTCGTCGCGCAGTACGGATCCCGCGTTGCGACCGACACACAATCAACCATGTTCGCCGTTGCCTTCATGAGCGGGCGCGGAGCTCGGCACGCTCGAGCATGTCACTACGATCGCCACTGGTCACGAGGCGCGGCCGCGGGCAGCGCTCACACTACGAAGTGCTCGGCTAGCCCTGCCCATCACCGCGGCCGCGGTCAAACACCGAGGGATGCCGTGAGCAGTAGTGCTAGCTGTGGTACGGTGCACGGCGGCCACGCGCCGGCAGCTCGGGGCATGGCCTGGCGAAGCTCCCGAGTCGCCCCTCTGTGGTCATACGCGTCCGCCCTCAAGCTCTTCGCTCCTCCTGCGTCGGCACCTCGAGCAGCACCAGCTGCGCAGCTCCCCGGGCCCGGCGCCGGCGAGAGGGTCTCACCACTGATAGCAAGCACGCGGTGGTGATGCGCGGGTGCGCTCGCAGCCAGGGACTTGGCCCACCTGGCACCGTGTGCCGGCCGGCCAGGCCTGTAGTGCGGCATCGGCTAAGTTGCCACTCGGGGAGTGTCCCCTCGATCGAGCCGAGCTCGCAGCGATCTCGAGGGCTCCGACGTGGGACCCTTCTGCTGAGCTCCCGTGGTGCGATCGCCTGCACGGCCACGGTGGTGCTCGCCTGGCCGCTGTGATCGCGGTGGGTTGCACCAGCGAGACCGCGTGGACGTCGCACCGGCAGAGCATGCGACACGACGGTCCACTGCTGTCTCGCTCGAGCTCACCGACGTCATCCATCCCAGCTCACTCAACCGCGCGGCGTACGAGATCGCGGCCGGCGTTGCGTGGCGGCGCAACGCAGAGCGAGCAGCGCTCACCGAGGTTCCCAGCCAAGTCCCGAGGTGAGCTCGAGGAGGATCCCATCGGCACGCTTACTGCAGCGCGGCAGTAGGCCTGAGCAGAATCACGCGGGCCCAGAGGAGTGTAGACACGTCACGGCGCCGATCACCGGCGCGCAGTTCAACAATCGCGATCGCACTGGATCCGGATCGCGGGGCTCAAGGGCCGCGGCCCTCGAGGAGCTGGCCGATTTGTGCTGCCAGCGACGCACCACGCCGCCGCAGCAGAGCGCAATAGGCCGAAGAGCTTCGCGCGCACGGTCAGGCCGGCACAGAGGACGCTAGCAGCGACAGTAGCGCGATGGCGGTGAAGTTTATTTCATTGAGAACTGCGAGGCTGCTCTCTCAAGCCATCAACACGCGGCGCAGCCACTTCAACCGGGCAAAATAATTCCGATCGCGATCTCTTTGAAATGGACCTCCAGGGGGTGGCAGCCAAGGCAAGGATCCGCGTCTGCCAGGCGAGCGGCCTCCTGGTGGCATGCCCCTGGCCGAGATGGCGTGCACGCCTGCCCAGCGCGATTGGCAGCAAGGTTCAAAACGAAATCCACCACTGCGCAGGGAAGACTGCCTGCGGGCAGAGGCCGGCGCTAGCCTGCAGGGTTACCAGCATGACAACGATGGCCGGTAGCGGCGATCGCCACGATTTGTAGTAAACAAAGCGTGACCGGCGAAAAGTGCGCCACAAACGCGGAGTTCGCCATACCTATCGCTCTGGCTTGTCTTTCCGGGGCACTAAGACTCTCTCAGCATCCACACTACGGCCGTGCGGCGCTGCATAGAGCCAAAACCACTCCGCCAAGCTGTCTCCCCCTCACCACGGTCTGGAAAATCGCTCAGACCCCCCTGTTTAGGGCTGAAACTCGGGCACTCTTAGCAGGACCAGGACGCCTTCTGTAGCGACGCGGGATGTATGTGTGCAGCACTGAGCAGAAGTGAGCTGTAGTTGCGACAGCTGTTGTTATCGCTAGCTCGGCGGGAACGTTTAGGTGCCGAGAGGGAAGGGCGCGATTGGTTGCACCGGCGGCGGCGCGCCGGTTGGCTTAGCGGCCTGCTTCGCCACGAAGTAGGCGAGCTGGGCCTGGTAGTGCTGCTGTTTCTCCGCGGCGAGGTGATGCGCTCGAGAGAGCCGCAGCAGGATGAGCTGCATCCGCAAATTCTGGTCCGCATCGGGCAGCCCTCGCGCGGTCCAATATGTGTTGAGATCGCTCGCGGTGAGCAGCCCCGCCTCGAATAATTCCATCAGCTCACCTTCGCTCAAACGCTCGGCCCGCGTTTTCTTGGCTGCGGCCACTTTATAGTTCACAGTCGCGAGTATTAAGTCCTTAATGTGCTGTGAAAGGGGTAACGCTGCGGTATTCGTGAGGACTCCTGGCGCGCCGCTGCCAGGTGTGCCATTCAAGAGCGACTCGAACTCGTCAATGGTGATGACACCTCGAGTGACGTCGATTTCTAGTTCTGCGACAAACTTATCCACCCACGCTTTCTCCTCGCGGAGGCCCTCCAGTGTCATGACCGTGCCGGCGAGCTCCTGCGGGTAGCCGAGGTTTTGGATGTAGGTTAGCGCGGTCTGCTGGTCCCACAGGTTGTTGTCGACCAGCATCTTCACCTCGGCCGGGTTCAGGCGCTTCTGGTGCATTTGGATGAAGGCCTGGATCTTGTCATCCGAGTACCCTAGGAGGTGCATGGCGTTATAGAGCTGAGCCTGATTGAGCTGCGTGCCGAGGAACGGATTCACCAGTTCGGTCTCTTTGAACTGTGTGGGCAGGTACTTGGTGTTGAGTGCCCACGTGAGCGGCTGGGCCACTAGGATCTGGACTAGCGGCGTGAGCGCGCGGCGCACCAATCGGCCGAGCCCGATGTTGCGCGCCACTTCCTCGCCCAACTCACGGAGTTCGTCGAGGTGGATCAGTGGAATTAAGCCGCCGATCACGCCCATGATGCCGCTAGCTAGGCCAAAGTTAACAGCGAGGCCGGCGAAGGTTTCCGCGGGCGCCGCGTTGGGCACAACCGGACCGCCGCCGGCCGGTGCGAACTCGCGCTCGAGCTGTCCGAGTAGGAGGCCGCCTATAGCCTTGCCTCGTGCAATGTGATCACCCGTGCCGATCCCGAGCGGAAGGCTCGGCGCAGTGAAGTCTGAGCCGAGGAACTCATTCATAATCGTCACGGCTAGCTCACCGACCTCCGGGTCCAGTCCCTTGCGGAGCCCATCGATGGCGCCAAAGATGACAGCGAGCAAGGGGCCGCCAACGAACGAGCAGAAGTAGATGAACCAGGCGCTGGCCCAGCCTACGCCGCCAGCAATTCTGGCGTCCTCAGCCGCGAGCTTGTGGGCGATCGCATTATCAACACCGGCCTGCGTCAGCGCTGCGTAGGTATTGCGGAACACAGACTGCATGGTGCCTGGTGCTATCACGGTGGGCGTGTCCGGCGGCGGTGGTGGATCCAGTGGGGCAGTGAGGTAACGGAGCACGCCGGCAATCTGCGCCCACCTGGTGAGATCGTCTTGGCTCACGACGTCGGAGATCCCGCCGGTACCGCCGCTGCTGCCTGGAAGTGCTGTGTTGGTGCTCATACGACGCTCCTCACGCCGAGATCTCACTCATACTGGCGCCGCGTGGCGTCGCGCTGCGCCTCATGGGTACCGGAGTCGTTACCATCACACGTGCGCCGTGGCGAACTCCACGAACCGCGGCTCCCAGTAGCCGACTTGAATCGCGCGGCACACTAACACCACGCCGCGGAGGCCGACACACCTGATGTCTTGGCCAGGTCCAAAGCTTGCTGCGGTCGCTACAGCTGGTGGAACAATCAGCGCCGGCAACACCTCTTCCACGATATGCGCACCGCCAGCGGCGCATTGTGCCGCACCTGCCAGCTATCCCGAGCCGCTGCCAGCGCGGCGCGTCTGCAGCTGGGCACACCAACACAACACCCGGGCGCGCCAACCATGCGGCCAACAGCTTCTCGCGAAATCCTATTTTGGCCGCCAGCTCCGGGCCGGCGGTGAGTCGGCCGCTGTAGTCGGGCAGCGCCGGTCGACTATTTACCGTGACGGCATAGCCCACAATGTCATCGCCCTTCTGTCGCGCGCCGCGGCGGGAATTCATCACCAATTGCAGACCTCTGAATCAGCGCTTCGCCGCTCTGGTAGCGGCTATTGTGTGCTACCCCATCAGTGCTTGCACACCTCCGAACAAGCCCTTCGCTGCTCTGGTAGCGGTTATCGTGTGAAAATACTCCACCGCCGCCGACCCCTGTTGGGAGGTTGTTATTTCTCTCTCTATCTCTCTCTCTTATCAACAACATGAACTCCGACAAAAACACGTTGGGACGACGTTGGGACCTGTTGGGAGTTTAATCAAAGTCCTAACACCTCCCAACACGCGCGTATTGGGAGTTTAAGTAGCTGGTTTCTCGTGCAGCTAACCTCTAACTCCCAACGTCCAAACAGGGGTCTGGGGGTGTGGCGTGCAGGCGCCGTATTTAGCCTGACCCACCACTACACATCCGCCAAGTACTCTGCGCCATAAAGCACAACCTTCCGTCCCACGGTCTCACGCACCAGAGGGCGACCAGGCCGGATGAGGTCATCCAGAAAACGGTTAAACGTGTGCATGTCGGTGCGGTGGAATAGGTGCTTTAATTCTGGCTGGCGAATGCTGTGTGGGCCGGCGTTCTTCACGACCTCGGTGATCTTCGACTCCAGTTTTCCGGTGGGTGACATACGGAACCCGCGGAACACATGCCACAGGCAGTCGTAAAGGAACTGCGTGAAAGTGTAGGCTGCCTCGAGGTGGTGCAACTGAATCACGGATTGCCGATCGAGCACGGCAAAGATGAGTGCCACTTTAAGGCAGTGGTTCTGCATGCGCTCGCACAGGGTCGCGATCAGAGGGTAGTCATTGCGGTGTCCGTAGATCTCGCCGTAGATTCTCTTACAGCGCGTGGCCGCGCCAGCAGACAGCGAGACTTCCGTGCACCTCCGTTTGCGCCAGTGCGCAATGAGCGTCCGCAACTGCTGAACCAGTACATCCCACTGCTCAGGGTCACGCTTAGGTGGATAGGGGATGGCGTCGCCAGGTTGACCGGCGACCACATCGTGCGATTGCCCAAGCCACCGAGCAGATCCGGCGACTTGATACTCTCGAGACAGTACCACGTTGTGGCCGTCACGAGTGAGAGGGTGGGCTGTGACACCAATAGGGAGTTCTTCCGCGCGCGAACATAGAGAGACGGAGGGCAGTCGTACGCATAGGTGAGCATGGGCACGATGTTGCCGAGCCCTTCCATGCGGCTCTTGTCGATGAGCGCGCGCAGCTCGTCAAGCCGCAGGATCGCGTGAACGCCGCGTCTGTGACCGTGCAACTTGCCGCGGTCGCTCAGATCCTGGAGAAACTCTTCGCGCGAGTCGATCGTCCAGGCGACGAGAATCTTCCGGTCAATCGCTGTCACGAGGTCCAGCCAGAAGCGAAGCGCTGTACTTTTCCGCGCCCCTCCTGATGGGCCCACCAGCACAACGAAGAGATTCGGATAGTGGCGACCAGCTCGCTCAACATAGAGATTCCGTTCCAGACACGCTCCAACTGCGGCGACGAAACAAGCCAGGTGATAACTGTGGCTGGCCTCGGTGCACGGACTCACAATCTCTCGGTACTCGCGGCTAAGGCCGTACCACGCTGCTTCCGGCAGGTTCGGGCATTTCTCCCCCCTGGGCGCCTCCTGCGGGGTGTTCGGTGCCACCGATTGCGCTGGCGCCGCCCGATCTTCTGGGCAGACGAAATCGAGCTTCGTCTGGGCTATGCCCATTTTGGTGAGCGTGGCTTGTAGCAGCTCGTGGTACGTCTGAGTGAGCCGCTTCTTATGCGGCCGGCTGGGCACGTGGATCACGATCGTGCCGTTCTGCGATTCCTCCTGCCTGGCGGGCGCAAACCAAGTAGTGAATGAGTGAGGGTTGAGTTGCCCTTCTATGTTTCGCAGGATCTGGTCCCACGTGTTCATCGCTGCGGGAGGCGGCGCCGCGTGCTCGACAGAGGCATTCTGGTCTGGAGCGGGCGCGTATCCTACGGCGGCGGCCGCGGTGCCGTCGTATCGCGGCACGGGCGATGGGTGCTTCTGCGCCGCGCGACGGTCGCCGCGCGCCTGCGGTACGCTATTCCGCATCCGCAGCACCTCGTGCGTTCGTCAGGTGCAGCTCGACCCGATAATCCTGGAGCCCGACCTGGTGCAGCGCCGCGGTTAATCGTGTTCGCAAAACCCACTCCTTTTCAGCACTCAGATCATCCGCGGGCACACTTACGCAGACACGCTCGCCAATGAGATCGACCAGTCGCGTGTGCTCTAGCAGTGTGTATTCGGCTTCGTCCATGCTCAGCGTCCTGGCTGCCTCGAGCACGCGAGCCCACAGTGGCGAAGGATCTCCATCACCGCGAAGGCTGGCCCGGAACTCGCGGCTGAGAATATCGCCAACCGTGGGTGAGAGCGCACCTCCCGCAGAGATTCGCTGGGCGATGCGCCGAGGGAAACCGTAAAACCTATGTGGGCTTGACCTGTTAGAGTCATGGTGTATAGTCGCCATGGTGTTAGTGGCCTCGCTGGTCCACTGAAACTGTTAGATCGCGCCGCGGAGTGATGCCCGCGGCGCGATTGTCTTTAGGGCTCGGCATTTCTGCCGGGCTCCGAAATTGTGTCGATAGTTACGCGCTGCGCGCTGCCGAGGCGTTCGCTCCTGCCGCGGCTCTCTTCTTTACTGGCACCGCCACAGGCCGGCCAGCCACGCGGTTGGAGTCGAGGAAGGCTTCCCAATCAGAGAGCCTAATCCGTAGCACGTGCCCGATGCGCGACGCGGCTAACTCACCGCGGCGGATCGCACGGCGAATCGAAACCACAGCCACAGCGCCGAGTTGAGCGCATTCCGCCACGGTCAAGAGACGTTCGCCCGCGGCTGGAGCTTTGCTGCCGGCGCTCACGACTGCACTTCGTGCGCCTTGGTTGGCTGCAGCTCATCTCGCAGTTTGTCATTCCAACCTGCGCAGACTGGCGCTGGTTTCTGTGGCGCGTACGGCCGAGGGCGAAGGTAATTCTCAACCGAGCGCTCCAAGACCATGACGGTGTTTCCGACGAGGACGGCCTGCAGTAGTTTTCGGCGGATCATCCGCCGGATGGTCATGGGCGTTCGACGAATCCGCTCGGCCGCTGCATTGACGGTGATAAATCGACCTGGATCGATTCGAGGTGCTCGGCTCCGCTTCCCTTTGTTGCGCATATTGTTCTCCTTTCGCTA
The DNA here is from genome assembly GCA_963803735.1 of uncultured Acidobacteriota bacterium. Taxonomy (GTDB): domain Bacteria; phylum Acidobacteriota; class Terriglobia; order Acidiferrales; family UBA7541; genus Palsa-189. Next base: position 219,693 of record CAWDNV010000010.1, read on the forward strand.
TCGGTAGGTGCCCGCCTTGAGTAACACAGGCAACCGACTAAATACAAGAAGCGCGCCTATAGGTACCCCTAGCGCGTACAAGGCGTCCGGGCTTGACACCACATGCTATTATTAGCCGCACTGGAATAGACGCATATGCCGCACGGAATCCTCGTCCGAGACAGTACCAGACACCGAATCGGGCTTCAGGCAGCCAAAGAGTTATTGGACTGGCTATACGCAGATCATCCTTCGCGCGAGCACGCGCAGCTGGGCTTTTGGAAATGGGTCTCAGGAGTTACGACCACGCAGGCGCGCGGTCCATTGCAAAAGAACTTCGCCGCGATCATGGCGGCTAGTGCTGGGTGGAAGTGGCCACAATTCCAAGCTCGACTACGAACAACCGTCGAGATGCTCCTGTCGCAACTAGACCATCCAGACAAAATGGCTGCCGTACAGACGTGGCGAACGCTCGACACATGGAAAGGCCCAACCGGTCGCTCTTTGCTGATGTGGCGGCCAATGCTGCGGACGCGACCGCAAGCCAAGGATTGGGCTATCTACACACTCGATGAATTGCTTGCGGACCTGCACGGAGTGGATACAGAGGCGTTGGGGAGATGCGCGCGCTGTGAGCGCTATTACGTGCGTCTCCGCGCCGGGTTGGGTCTCTACTGCTCGGCTCGTTGCCGCTACCAAACACTGAACGACAAACGCGGACCTCAGCCAAAGCACAAGCGGCGCGTGGGCCGACGTGGTGTCCTAGAACAGGCGAAGCGATGAAACGCGAGACATCGAATAGCCCGCACCTAGCGGGGCCGTGCCAACTGATGACAGTGACTCAGGCCGCGGCGGAGCTCGGCATGACCGAGTGGGCGGTGCGCACGGCCATTTGGGATGGAGCGCTGCCGGCGGTGCGGATAGGTCGCGCGATGCGCGTGAAGCTCGAGGATCTCGAGGCCTGGCGCGATCGACGCATCGCCGGCGAGTCAGCGCCGTGAGCGGTCCCGAGCGTGCAGCGCAGCTCCACCTTATGTCGCGGACCCGCGCGGCCTGAGGTGGTGGGCCCAGTGACGGGAGCTGGTGCGCTGGTCCTGGTCGACGGCAGCGGGTCGCTGGCGTTGGTGCACCTGATGGTGAGGTCCCTGGTGGAGCTGGTGCCCCGCGCGCTCCCGCCGCGGTCACGTCGCAGTGGACCGCAGAGGCTCGAGCTGGTCCACCTGGTGGTGCGTGCCGCGGTGGAGCTGGCACACAGCCGGTCAGCCATGTCCGCGGTACTGTGGTTACGAGAGGCTCGAACTAGTGGATCCGGCGGTGAGGGCTGGTGAGCCAGGTCTAGGCCACCGCTACACAGTGAGGAGAGTGGGTGTCACATGGAGCCCGTCGACAAGCTAGCTGACGTCCCTGGAGCGCTGCCAGGTGCGCAGCCTGCCGCGCTCACGCAGATCTCCGCAACGACCGCCATACCGCGCCGGAGCTCCGCGGCTCTGAACCAGGCCCTGATCGGGCGATACCTGGAATACCTCGGAATGCGGGGTTACTCGCACGCGACGCTGAAACAATATCGCGCCTGTCTGTGCAATTTCGCTCAGTTCCTAGGTGCCAGGGCAATAGTCCAGGTCCAGCACGTGGACCTGCTCGAATATCTTTCTGGCCTTTACAAGCGCGGCTTGGCGAAGAGCAGCGTGTTCATTTACGTCGAAGCGCTGCGCTCACTCGCCAAATTCGTCTCGCTAGTTGGGCTGACCAACTCGGGAGCTCTCGCTAGGCTCAGGCCGCCGAAGTTTGCTCCAAGCATAGGCGAGTTCCATTCCTACGAGGACATTGAGCGATTGATTGCCGCGGCAGCGACGCCGCTCGAGGTGGCATTGGTTGAGTTGGCGTTCGCTACTGGCTGCCGAGTGTCTGAGTTGGCGAGGATCCGCGTCGAAGACATCCATTGGCAGGAGCGCAAGATCATCGTGCTAGGCAAGGGTGATAAAGAGCGCGTGGTTTTCTTCGGCGCACCAGCGGAGCGCGCTCTGCGTAAGTACCTCCGCGACCGTACTGGCTATGTGTTCATTCGTGCGCCGCGGTGTGATCGTGAACACCCTACACTCACTGTCGGCCGGCCGAGCAAAACCATCCCCACTCTCTACTGGCGCGCCTATTGGAGTGAACCTGGCACCGGAGGCCGCTCCGTGCATCGCTGGAGCTGGATCGGGCAAAAAGCGGCGTTCACGCGCAGCGAGGCGATGCGTGAGCTCCACCGTAGACTACGGCCAACGCCGACGGCGCTAGCGAATGGCGCGCCGCCGCGGCCGTTGGGTGTTCGGCAACTAGGCCGCATCATCACCGCTGTGGGAGCTCGCGTGGGAATCGAGACCCACCCTCACAAGCTCCGACACTCTTGTGCCACCGCAATGATCAATAACGGTGCCGGCATCCGCGAGATCCAGGAGCTGCTCGGCCATGCCTCAGTGTCTACGACCGCTCGGTATCTGCACCTCGCGATCGCCGACCTCATTGCGACACACCGCAAGTTCCATCCACACGAGGCGGAGGAGACGAATGGACCAACTAACGGAAGCCCTGCTAAAGCTCGTCAGGTCCACCGAACCCACCATCGACCGGATCGTGGGTAAGTGGGCGGCGTTGCGCTTTAGTGGGGGGCAATGAGACACGGACTGATCTCGCTTGCGGGCTGGGCCGCGCTGCTGTGTTGGGCCGCGCTGCTACCACTCTCGCCGGCGCTCATGCATGCGATGCCTGGCGATGGTGTGAGCTTACTCGGCGCCGCGATCGCGCTCGGCGCCATCCTGCTCAGCGCGTTCTGGGCGAAGTGGCGTTGGTACTGGTGGCGCACGAAGATCCGCGCTGAGGCCTGGACCGAGGGTCGCTACGAGATGCGCGAGCAGCTGCACCGCCAAGCGGAGCGTGAGCGACACGTCACCGAACACCGCCAGCAGTCCCAGCAGTCCGGCGGTGATGACGTCCCGCCCTTAGCTCAGCCGGCGCAGGAGCGGCGCACCTTCTGGCGTCACAGGCGCAGATAGCGGCCAGCTCCGCCGGATCCACCGAGCGGCGACAGGCAACGCCAGGCGTTGGTACACGGAACCGAAGCGGAGACCTCGAGAGATGGCCACGCACGAAGATAAACCGATCGCGAGGATCGTGGGACAGTTCCTCGAGTTGCACAAACTCTGGTTGCGCGAGCCGATTCAAGACCAAGCCCTCACTCCCCTCGAGAGGAGCATGGGCGAGTTGGTCGCACGGATGACGCCCGCACAGTTGCACCTGGTCGGTGAGTTCATAAGCGACGGACGCGAGGCGCGCAGAGAGGCGAGAAGTCAGTCGCAGGCCATCGGCGCACCGTGGGAGCACGAGCCGGGCCATCGGCCTGGCTTCTGGCGCCGGCTTTGGACGGAGTTGCGCTGGTTTCTGGAGGATAACTGATGGGTAGCGTGTACAAGGTGGGAAACAGATACCGGATCAAATATGGGCGCGGCGGGAAATATGTCACGGAATCCACTGGCTTCACGCGGAAGCAAGATGCCACGGACTTGCTGCGGATCCGCGAGGGCGGCGTCGCGGAAGGCCGGCCATTCACGGCGCTAGCGCACCGGCTCCGCTTTGAGGACCTCCAGGCGGATTTACGGAACGAGCGTAGTGGCCGCGGCGAGCGGGCGCTGCAGCGGCATGATGAGCAGTTCGCGCACCTCGAAACACAATTCACCGGCTGGCGCGCTCAGCAGATCACTACTGACGCAATTCGTGCATATGTCGTGCGCCGGCGGGAGGAGGCGGCGGCCAACGCCACCATCAATCGCGAACTGCAGGAGCTGAAGCGCGCGTTCAGCCTGGCGATCCAGGCAGGGAAGCTCTGGCACAAGCCCTACATCCCGCTGCTGCGCGAGGATAACGTGCGCCAGGGATTCTTCGAGCCGGAGATGTTCGACGCGGTGCGCGCTGCGCTTCCCGTCCATCTCCGCGGAGTGATCACGTTCGGCTATTACACCGGTTGGCGCAAGGGCGAGATCCTAGGCCTTCGATGGGAGCAGGTGGATCTCGCGCGCGGCGAGGTGCGGCTCGAGCCTGGCACCACCAAGAATGGCGAGGGACGCACAATCTTCCTGGACGGTGAGCTGCGCGAGGTGCTCGAGCACCAGTGGGAGAATAGAGGCCTTGTGGTTGAGTACGTGTTCCACCGCCGCGGCCGTCGAATCGGTGATTTCGAGAAGGCGTGGGCGAAGGCTTGCGAGCTGGCGGATCGTGCTCTTGAGGAGCAGGCCAAGCAGCGCTCCGAGACCGAAGGACAGCAGCGCAAGATACCGCGGTGCCAGGGCATGCTGTTTCACGACTTGCGGCGCACCGCGGTACGGAACATGGTGCGCTCTGGAATTCCTGAGCGCGTCGCAATGCAGGTCACCGGCCACAAAGGGCGGGCCATCTTCGATCGCTACCACATCGTCAGTGAAGCGGATCTGCGCGAAGCTGCCGTGCGATTGGCCGCGTACAACAGTGGCGTCGCTGCCGAGCTCCGATCACGGCTGGTACAATTCAGGTACAGTCCAGCTGGCGGCGGCGAGGAGTAGCGTGCTAAGTTCTTGTGCACTCAGCAATGGGCGGTTAGCTCAGCGGTTAGAGCATCCGGTTTACACCCGGAAGGTCAAAGGTTCAAATCCTTTACCGCCCACCAAATATCTGCCTCAAATTCATTGCTTTACGCGGCATTTTCGTTCGCCGGTTTTTCGCCAGAGTTGGGTCCATTGGGTCCAAAGTTGGGTCCAATAACAAAACCGAGGCCCGCTTTCCTCGCATTCCGCTGCCGGTATTCAGCCTCTTGGTCGGTGTGAGAATAGCCGTCAGTGACTCGCAGACTCGAATGTCCAATCCACTGCGTCTGCAACTCTGGCGGCGTCCCGTTCTTCCGCAAGATCGTCACGCGCGCGTGGCGGTAAGCGTGAAACCCCGCCAAGATCATTTCCCTGCGAGAAGTGTTGTCCGATCAACTGATTGGACCGTGTTGCATCGACCGGTTGAGCTGGCAGGACTTCTCAGGAGTTATCCGGCCCACGATGAAGCGGTCCGCTCCGAGAATTACTTCCGAGTAGCCGACGACTTGTCCAGGATTCCCATGTCACCTGCAGTCTGATGAACAACGCAAAATTGCCTTGCGGAATATTAGTGTTGCGCTTTGTACGGTGCGCCAGACCCACGGGTGACCAGTGGGATCCGAGATAGAGAGGCACTATGGGCTAAGGTGGGTGCTCCGCTATTGGTCAAGGTAGGAAGTTCGCCCGGGCGACGCAGAGTGTCTCGGCACTCGCGTTCTTGCATCTCGCTGATTCGCATCCACACACCTGATACAAATGTTGTATCCAGTTCCAACTTATCTGATGAAACAGGCACCCAAATAGGCGCGACTTGGACTGGTGTTCACTCAAGAATCTCAGATGTGTGATCTTCGACACAGCATCGTCCTAACCTCAGCTGTTAATGTACGGCTGGCGGTTCCCTTCGAAAAATGGGGAGCGCGACCCACAACCGCTGGCCGCGAGGCCGGTACAAGTGTGAGGTGAAAGATAATGACAACAGCGACTGTAGCGAAAGAGGAGCAACAAAAAGAGGACCGCCGCACAAACGAACTAATCGAGCAAGAACTGCAAGATTTAGACAACGTGGACGCGGAAGAGGAACAACGGCAAGAGGATCGCCGCACAAATGAGCTAGTCGTACAACAAGATTTAAATCAAGGTATGGATACGGGAACCCACAGTTCTGCACATCGTGGGGTCAACTGGGGTCCGGGTTTCCGGGTCCGGAGCACTAAGAAAAGTTGACGCAGAAACAACTGACCCGCTCTAGATCCCCACGTCGGATCGGGTTCGGTGGCTAAGGGGACAATCGATGAAGCCAAGTACAAGAGATGAAATAAAGGGCACGTTTCACGACTTGAAAGGAAAGGCAAAAGAGAAGGCGGGACAACTAGTGAACGATTCCTACCTACAAGCCGAAGGCCATGCGGAAACGAGGAAGGTCCAAAGGGGAATCGCAAAAACGGCTGAGATGCATGACGAATTTGCACCGGACTTGGGTGAGGAATAAGGAACTATTACCGGATAGATATCTGAAAAGGCTTACGCTTAGCAATTATTAAAAGTGAGGCGGTCAACGATGTTTGGATACGGAATGCTGTGCACGATATTGTTTATCTGTTTGATCGTTTGGCCTGTTCAGAAAGTGTGATGGAGAACGTCAGTTCAGATGAAAGTTGCATCGGGTTACGGAGCGCATTAGTCCACGCAGTGGCTGGATTTGGAACGGCTCAAGGTTCTCTCTTTTCCTTTCAATTAGGCTTCAGCAATGACCGGCACTAGCAGGGGCGGCTAACTCCCGATAAGTCCTGCCGGAATCAGGCTTTTTACCTCCCCAAGCAGGGCGTGGAACAAAGAACGTAAATTCGGTGTCTCCTAATATAAGCACGCCCGAAGTACGCACTATAGCGAACGTGATAGCCTCTGGATTGGAAGGCCCCTCTGCGATGCGAATGTGTCGTAGAGGACAGAAATCTATCTTCATCTCCTTTACCGTAGTGGCACGTTCCGAAGGTCGTCTTGGTCTTAAGTGACGCGCGGCTGAGTCTCCTACTCAACAAGGGCGTCTGTGCACTGCGGTGAGCGAATATGGTGCTCTCAAATCAGAAACGTGTCGGCTTCGCGACATTCGCGATAATTGCGACAATGTTTATCGCGACGCGTGCACAAGTGCCGACTCCTGTTGCCAGTGGGACAAGCCATGCCTTCGCGCAGAAGCTTAGCTTAAAAGGAGTGCCCGTCTTCGCTCTAGTCACGCCGACGCTGTATCGAGGAGCCCAGCCAACAGATGAAGGATTCCGTAACCTCGCACAGATGGGCGTCAAAATCGTTGTAGACCAGCGCGGATCAAGAAGCGAGCGGGAGCAAGTGACGAAGCTCGGGATGCAGTATGTCGCAATACCCTGGCACTGTCCTTTCCCTGAAGATGCAGTTTTCGCGCGTTTCCTCAAGCTGCTTCGAGACAACCCCGACACCAAGGTTTTCGTACACTGCCTCAGCGGTGAAGACCGCACTGGAATGCAGATCGCCGCTTATCGGATGGCTGAACAGGGCTGGAGCGCGGAGGAGGCCAAGCAGGAGATGGAGGCATTTGGGTTCTCGCGCACTCACAGCTGGAGGTGTCCCAGCCTGTCATCCTACGAGGAACGATTTCCTCAGCGATTCACTGAAAGTCCCACGTTCGAGGACCTCCGCGCTCCCGAAAACAGCTCCAAACAATGAACTGACGCTACTCCAGTGCAGGCTCCCGCAACCGCGAGCGCGGTCCTGCAGCTATGCTGCGACCTTACTCGTTCAGGTCAACGGCCAAATATGTCCGCAAGCGAACAGATATCAATCTGCGAGAAGGCTAGTCTGTTGTTATGCGCGGCAGGCATAAGTCGGAGGCGAACTCATGAAAAGCCGTTGGTTGATGGTTGCCTGTATGACAGTGCTTTTGGGATTCGCTGGCAATATCGTTCTGGCACAAGACCGCGCACCACGCCGAAATGATCAGAGGCTCTCGCCGAATCGGAAATACCACAACCGTATCAAGTTCGATGATCATGACCGCCAAGTTGTGCGTGATTGGTACAACCCGGCCCGGGACAATATCCTCGTTGGAATGCGGGACCCGAAAAGAGCGGCTTCTTACGAGGACTCGCGGCTTCAGATGGGTTCTGCGCATGATGCAGACCTGCCGATCCGGCACTCAGCCCTCATTAAATTTTGGGATCGATTGACTTCTTCCCCCCGGAGCTACCAGTACGTGGCCATCCAAGGACATGTCGAAGCGATTGACGACAATTATCAGGATATTAATGACCTCATTCACTTCAAGCTCTACTTTTAGCAAGTGATATGAGTTGCCAAGCACTTTGAGTGGGCAAACGCGGGCTACTTCTGAAATCCGATGCCAGCCGCGATCTTCTAAGTGCCATCGAAGCCCTTAGCGATCAGCGAACATTCTTCACATCCGGTGCTGCTCAAATCCTCATCGAGGGGTTTTGCAAACCAGCCTCGACAGAAACCCCTTTGATGCGTAAGGCCCTAAGTGCGCGAGAACGAGAGATCGTGCAACTGGTGGCAGAAGGCAAAAGCAGCAAGGAAGCAGCGGTAGCTCTAGGGATCAGCGCCAAGACAGCGGAAACGCATCGCTCGAATATCATGCGGAAACTGGAAATCCATTCGGTGAGTGAATTAGTACGTTGGGCTGTCCAAAATCACATGATCGATCCTTGACCCCTACAGACCCATTTCTTCCCGTTTAAGCCTTTGCCCCTATTGAGTACCTGGACCCCGTATCAAACAATTGCAATTGACGCTGGCACCGTCGCATGAAGCGACCTCGACCGACAGCCTCACGAATACTGGTCAGAAAAGCCATTGAGTTATTCCGCGAGAATTCTCCGACGAGTTTCGGCGTCCGTTTCGATAACTGTTGGGCTGGAATTGAGTTCCGTTATTCTTGGGAAATCGCGATCTCGAAAAACTGAAGCCGCTACGATCCAACCTAAAATTGCGATTTGGGATGTGCCGGTTCCGCGCATGAATGGTGCGGGGATCAGTCTAAAGCGGCGGCGAAGGGCGCTTTAAGACGGCGAAAAGTGGAAAAATAGGACGTGACACCCGCTATGTAACTATTCTTCTGAGATCAATGACCTCGCGTTCTGCGTTTTGTTGTTCGCTCACGACTTCTTAATTCTGCCTCGTGCTCGGGAGCAAGAGTGGCTATTTGATATTCAGGGTCAGGGCATCCCACTTGGAATCCGGTTTCGGCATTGAATTGTGCGTGGTCCGTGACAACGTCCTTCGAGGTGATGATTTCGACTGTGTCGATGCGGACTACTTCGCGCCTGCGGTCCTTGCCCACGCGATGCAAGTGAATGACGGCTACGCCGTCACCGACTTTGAACATGTTGGCCTCCGCTGCGGGTTCTATCATCGCCTCTTGAATCTTGGGTCCGGGTCGCTACGCAGCAGATCCGCGAGCTTGCGAGCATCGATGCGGTCGTTCTTGGTGCCGACTTTCAGCAGAGCGTTTTTCCGTGGATCGCAGACCAGCACTTCTGTGACGTGGGGCTTGAGCAAATCGTGTAGCCATGTTGCACAGGTCCCCTCTTCAAAGGTGACGTGCAAACTTCCACGTAGTCCCAGCACAAACTGGAGGATGGTGGCCGCTTTCGTTTCCAGGATGCATTCCATCACCAGCTTGCCGGTCGACTCCAGAACCGCTGCGGAGATCGTTGCTTGGTGAACGTCCAGCCCAATATACTTGGCGTCATTCACGAGGGTGCTCCTTCGTGTAGGTGTCGATGCGAGCGATCAAAACCTACTCCATAAGGGGCGCCCTTTTATAATGTGTCCTCTTCTCGGAATGTGGCCCGCTACCGAAAAAGCCACCTTTCGATGATGCCGTTTAATCGGGACTTGGCTGGGGCCCTATGAGGGTACGCTCCCCGTCGTGCTAGTTACTAGTTGATGTCGTGCCTTGATCTGAATCGTGGACAGCGGTATCTTTGATTCGCGGCGCAGTGCCGGAAAATGTATTGCGGCGGCGTTTGAAAAATGTCGAATCGTTCCCGACAAATGGCGAAAAGGGAGACCGATCGGGATTTGCTTCTGAGCGGACTTGCCAGCATAAAGGGCGCGGTGGCTTTGGACACATGGGAGAAGACCCTGGTACTAGGAAATCTGCATTTGTTCTTCGATGGCGGCGGCAAGTTGAACTGCCTGCGTATTCTCGAAAGCGACGGAAAAGACCGCATGTATGCGGTGCAGGAACCGCAGGAAATCCTGAACGACGATAGTCAGCGAACCATTAACTGTGGCGCACACTTCAAGCGGTCAGCTTGAAGCGCCTTTTCCCTGCGAACTATTCACTCGATATTGGTGTGTTCAATTACGGCAAAGTGGAAGTGATGTTTAAGCTCACGTATTCGAAGGCTGAGAGCCTGGCCGTTTGTTGAACTAGCATAAACTGAAAATCCTCGGGCATCTAGGTTGTGGGCCAGTTTCCGATAAGGTTCAACTTATCTGACGGAGGTCCCGCATGGACGAGCGGATCGCGGAGCGGCTCAGAAAGACCAGCGCCGAGCTTGTCAAAATCGAAGAAGCAATTAAGTCCGGCGGCAGCATCGAAACCAGCATCTTGGTGGAGTTCCGCGATGCAGTTGATCATGTGCGTAAGACAGCATGGGCTGTTCAGGAATGGCAGGATCGCCAACGACAAAAACGCGATCCACACACATTGCTTTCGTTGATTACAACGGAGCGCATTCGCCGAGCCACTCAACTCAACAGCGCAATCGCGGAGGACCTGCATGCCCGGAAAATAAACCGCGAAACAGCAGGTATGGCGGAGTTGTTCCGCGTCATGGAGAGGCTGTACCAGCAAGCTGTCGATCTCTTTCGTGTGTCATAGGGATTATTGGTCCGGTCGTAGAAACGTCGTGTTTCGCAAGCCCCGAAAGAAAAGCCGTGGCAAACCCCGAATCGGTTGTGCCAAGAGGGCCGCACCTAACGTCAAGTAGGGAGCTATTCCCGATAGACTTCGATTCCATAACCATCGGGGTCTGTGCATCGGAACGTCATATAGCCGGGGTATTCTTCAATATCCTGAACCTGCACACCCTCGGAGCTCATGCGGCCATGTAGTGTGCGCACGGCGCGCGCACTGCCCAGGCGAAATCCAAAGTGAAACCATTCCGGAAACGAGAGTGGCGTTCGATCAGGGACTAGCGCCAAATCGAAGCCGCCTGTATTCCTCAAAAACAGAATATTTCCGTGACGTACATGTTCCATGAAGCCAAAGTAGGACTCGTAGAAACGCTTTGAACGATCCACATTCCTCACGTGCAGGTGGAGGTGGTTGAGGTCCATTTTCCCAGCCGGCCGTTGGCCATTTGTCATTTATTGCCTCCTTGCATCGCGCTTTGGAACCGTTGTGCACTTTCGTTTAAGGGCCAGGCCGCATTGTATATTCGCCGCGCTACTCAAGTCCTGAGAAGTCACCTTCTCGGAAAGTGGCTCGACCGGAAATCCAGTATCTGAGAATGCCGTTTATTCAGGAGCTATCCAGTTTGGGTGGACAGACGATCACTTCCGAGTAGCCCGTGATTCATTCCTTATCGGGTCCTTGATCGAGTAGACTGAGCCGACTCGCTCTTATGCAACTATCCGTAGGCAGGAGATTCAACTCGTACGAAGTCCTGTCCGCCATTGGCGCAAGCGGCATGTGCACCACCGGGCCAGATGGCCTGCGGACTGGACACATCATTCAGAAATCCGATTGAGGGGGCACCATGGCGGTCACCACGGAAATCGCACCGAACATCTATCGCATCTCGATCTTTGCTCAATGGGCCAATCTGCAATTCAACCATTTCCTGGTGAATGACGATGAGCCCTTGCTGTTTCACACCGGACTGCGGGGAATGCACGCAGAAATTCGCGAAGCGGTCGCCAAGCTCATCAACCTTTCCGAGTTGCGCCACATCAGCTTCAGCCACTTTGAGTCAGACGAGTGCGGCTCGCTCAACGAATGGCTGGCGGCGGCGCCCAACGCCGACGTTATCTGCAGCCAGGTCGGCGCGCTCGTCTGCGTGAACGACTTCACCGGCCGAGAATCGCGCGCACTCGCTGACGGCGGGATCTTTGCGACGGGGAAGTACCGGTTTCGGTATTGCCAGACGCCTCATCTGCCTCACGGCTGGGACGCCGGCGTACTCTTCGAAGAAACGCAAAAGACGCTGCTCTGCTCGGACCTGTTCCATCAAACCGGCGACGTCGAGCCTCTCACCTCTGCCGATGTCGTGGGCCGCTCGCATCAGGCGATGAAGGAATATCAGGCGGGCATCCTCGCGGACTACGTGCCCTATACGCCGCTCACTGCGCAGAACTTGAAAAAGCTCGCCGACCTGAAACCGAAGACGCTCGCCATCATGCACGGATCGAGCTTCACAGGTGATTGTGCCCGAGCGCTCGATGACCTCAATGTGGCGTTACGCGAAGTCTACGGCCAGCAGAAGTAGAGACGGAAATCTCCGACAACAGTTTCACTCTAATCGGATTGGCCGGGATAGGTCCCCGGTAGTCGACAACTCGGAAGTTATTCTCTGTGGGAACGCTTCATCGCGACCCGGATAAGTCCTGATAAGTTCTCGGAAGGTGGCCACGCCGAAAAGCCAGTTGCCGAGAATGCCGTTTATCGGGAGTTGGCGATTCAGGAAAGGAACTGGACGGCAACAGCCATGCAGCCATTTGAAAGGTGATCCAGGCGCACGATTGTGCCAAGATAATTCTTCCTAACCTGCACTGCCGAGGAGTAGGGTACCGTCACCGTAACAAGCATGCCCTCGCAGTAATGGGTCAGCAACGTGGTGAAGCAGAGTCCGGTTCTACTGAAGTTCATCGTGTTTGTAACTTCCTCTTCGAGTGGATCGTTGGAATCAATAGGTTTTAGATGTACTGGCAAAAAAAGTTGAAGGCGTTCACGCCGCCGGCGATCTTTGGATGGATAGGATGTGTGGTTGTCTTGGCCTTCCAGGGAGGCTAACAGCTTGTCCATTGCACCTCCTGTGCAGCTTCTCTCTGATTCAACGATAAGGAAATAGACGTTCGGCCCCAATAGCTCCCAGGTACTAATGCGGCTAGACCGACGGTTACCAAGTCCTGATAAATTTTCTTGTCGGATTGTGGCCTGCGCGAAAAGCCACATTCCGATCAACTGATTGGACGGTGTTGCATCGACCGGTTGAGCTGGCACCGTTTCTCGGGGTTAGGCGGATGCCACTGAGTTTGGCAGCGCCCAACTGTGCACTACAGGACAGACTCCAAGAGACGAATTAACCAATATGCTAACTGGGACTCGTATCATTGGGAGAAATACCTTGCTCGAAATCAGAGGGGCCGTCTTAATTCTCGTCATTCTCCTTACCCCTGCCATCGGCTGGTCGCAGACACAACTTCCTGACTCCAATCCTCTTGAGTTTGGGCAGGAACTCTCCACATCGCAAAGCAACTTGGTTCCAGCATCGCCACCTGACAAAGCCAAGGTTGCGATGCCAAGCCAGGCTCCGGATGACCAGAACAACAAAGACGATTCCCAAGGTCAGCAGACCAAGCGTATGTTGTGGGTCATTCCCAATTTTGGAGCGGTGAACGCCAATGCGCAACTTCCGCCGCTGTCCACCCGCGAGAAATTCGGACTCGCCGCGCAAGATAGCGTTGTGGATTATTCCTCATTCACTTGGACCGGAATCCTAGCTGGACAAGCCATGCTCTTAAAATCCAATCCGGAATTGGGCCGTGGAATCAAAGGTTACGGACGCTATTATTGGCGCACCTTCACTGACGGAGTGTCGGGGACTTTTTTCACTGAGGCCATCCTCCCCGCGATTACGCACGAGGACCCACGCTATTACACCATGGGCAAGGGAGGGTTTTTTCGCCGAACGGGCTACGCGATATCCCGCGCCTTCGTCACTAAGACGGATTCTGGAGGCACGAGCTTTAACTGGCCCGAGGTAGCGGGCAATGCACTGGAAGCTGGCCTGTCCAACGCCTACTATCCGCCTCAGGAGCGCGGCCTGAGTCAAACGGCTTTGAACTTTGGAACGCAGATGGAATCCGCTGTCCTGAATCACGTCTTCCAGGAATTCTGGCCTGACATCCGAAGAAAAATATTTCGCAGAAAATAACTCAGCTCAGACTCTGAGAGCATCGGAAGAAAACAGATGATCAGCACCACAATTGTGCGACCCCCGAAGTCAGGTCGGATTCGGTTGCTCAGAATTTGTCGTGAAGAATCTGAAATCAGCAGGGTCGCTGAGTTCTGTGTTTCTACACCAAGCGCTCCTCCACGACTTATTCATTCAAACATATCAGGCTTTATCCAACTTGCGGCGCGGAGGCCGGTCCTGAATTCGCCTCTGGTCCCATGTTTTCACAAGTATGTCCGATTTGGAACACGTTGGTTTTCGTACAGAAGTTCACAATGCAGGTCGGAAGTGAACTACATGCGTGCCTTCTGGGAAAACTAGGAGTTTCAGGCCCTATTTATATCGCACGACAGCTGAATCTCGCTGAGGAAAAGGTCCAAAGCATATAGCCTGGATGTTGCACTTCCTGGAGAAAGGAACGTCCAAGAGCGTGCGATGCTAGCGAATCGGAGGGCTGGTGGATCTTGAGGATCAAGATCGCGCTCTCCATCTTTCCATTCCTGATCGTTTCTCTTTGCCTGAGTTGTATCCAGGTTAACGCCGCGTGCGAACAGACGGCAAACGACACATTCCGCATTCGTCTTCTACAACCGGTCTCATCTTACAGCTCAAAAGCGGGGAGTTCGGTGCGAGGAATCCTGATCGAATCCCCTCGGTGTGATGGCGTCCCCATCTTTAGCGTTGGCACTCCAGTAGAGGGCTACATTAGGTCTGTCCATAAGGTAGGGATGGGATTCCGACACGAAATCGCGACCCTGGAGATTGAGTTCGATCGTATACAACCGGATGATGGGCCGCCGATCCAGATCCGCGCTCGAGTGTTGGGGGTGGACAATGCGCGCGAGAAAGTAAGAAACGGGGTGATCCAGGGCATCCGCAGCAACAATACGCCGCTAGACCATCTCACCAGCAGGCTGCAGTACATTTCCATGTGGGATCCCGAGTTATTTTGGGTTCTACCCGTTTATCGGGCCGTGCTCCCCGTTTCGCCGGAACCCGAACTTTACTTTCCGCGAGGAACCGACTGGCTCTTGGAATTGATCACGCCTTTGCCGCCGGTAAGCGCTTCTATCAGTGCCCCTGAAAACCGAGAATTCGACCGATCAGAACGAGAATACCTCGACACGGAAGCGCTCTCAGTTCCCGAGCGCACGACTACGCCGAAAGGCCTGGACACCGACGTTGTTAACCTGGCGTTTATTGGTTCGCAAGAACAGCTGAGAAACGGTTTCAAGTCGGCAGGATGGCAAAGTAGTGACTCGAGTTCTGTTCGAACCGTTTTTCGGGAAATCCACGCTTTCCTGCTATTGAGAAACTATCCTCATGGCCCGATGTCCGAGCAGTTGCTGGAAGGGAAGACCGCTGACTCAACTTGGGAAAGGGGCCTCGACAGCCTCTCCAGACGCGATCACTTGCGAATCTGGAGTGAGCCGGATACGTGGCAGGGGAAGCCAGTGTGGTTCAGCGCCTCCACGCGGGATATCGGAGCAACCCTATCGCTCCGCCGCAGAAAATTCATTCATTTGGTGAACCCTGATATCGATGAGGAGCGAGAGCGGGTCGTTCGCGATCTTACTCTGTCAGGCTGCGTGGATGCGGTACATTATGCCCCGCGTCCGGCAATGCCGCACTCCTTGGAGAATGCGACCGGCCGCGCGCTTCAAACCGACGGTGCCATTGCTATCGTACAGTTGAGAGATTGCGACCATGCCATTTTCCAAGACATTTCAGGCGGCCCCGAGCTAGCTTTTCGGCCGCGATCGAAGTTCGCGAGGTACATTCGGACACAGGTTCTGTCTAGTCGCGACTTCTGGCGTGAAAATGTCTTATACGGCGCCTTTGATCTGACTCGAATCTCAGTCCGGGCCATTCGCCGCCGCCGCTTGCGACGTGAGAACGGGGCTCCGGAGGGCGTTCCGCATCCGATTTCTACAAGCTTGGCTTCCGGATTGCCCCCCACAGTCGCAAGTGAAAGTATTCGGTAAATATACTGAGCACGCTGCCGGTATGCTCCTTGTGTCCATCGCGGCACGCGCGGCTTTTGAGCAGACAGCACAAGTCTCGGCCTGCTCGTTTCTTCAGGGATTTTGATTCTCTCAGGTGGAAACGATACCTACCCGAAAATCCCGGCGATACAGGAGTCGAGTGACATGCCAACAGTAGCAGAGATGACCGTGGAAGCTCTCGTTCAAGTAGGAGTCAAGCGAATCTACGGCGTCGTTGGAGATTCGCTGAATAGCATAGTTGACGCTGTGCGCCGTCACGAAGGCATCACCTGGGTGCAAGTGCGCCACGAAGAAGTAGGTGCTTTTGCGGCCGCTGCCGAGGCCCAACTTACCGGGCAGTTGACTGTCTGCGCGGGCAGTTGCGGCCCCGGCAACCTACACTTGATTAATGGCTTGTATGACGCTCACCGTAGCATGGCCCCGGTACTTGCTATCGCTGCGCATATTCCGAGTAGTGAAATCGGTACAAACTATTTTCAAGAGACGCATCCCGAGCGCCTATTCGGAGAGTGCAGCCATTTTTGCGAAATGCTTTCCACCACTCGACAGATGCCGCACCTGTTGCGAATCGCCATGCACACCGCTCTGAGCAAACGTGGAGTATCCGTACTGGTGATGCCTGGTGACGTCGCAATGGAGGATGTGCCGGAGAATCCTTCGCGACACGATTTCACCCAAATGAGGCCGCTGGTCCGCCCCACCGACCGCGATCTGGACGAATTGGCGGATTTGCTCAATGAGAGCAAAAAGGTAACGTTCCTCTGCGGCAGTGGATGCGCGGGTGCGCATGACCAGGTAATCGAGCTCGCGCGTCTGCTCCAAGCTCCCATCGTGCACGCCTTGCGAGGAAAAGAGCACATCGAGCATGCCAATCCGAACGACGTTGGCATGACGGGGTTTATTGGTTTTAACTCGGGGTACCGGGCCATCGAAAGCAGTGATCTGCTTCTCATGCTCGGCACGGACTTTCCCTATCGCGACTTCTATCCCAAGCGCGCGAAGATAGTTCAGATCGACGTCCGTCCGGAGAATCTCGGCCGACGCTCCAGTTTAGATCTCGGCCTCGTCGGCGACGTCAATGAAACGCTCTTGGCTCTGATGCCGAAAATCAACCAGAAGTCAGATGCAAGTTTTTTGATGGATTCACTCGAACACTACGGGAAGATCCGAAAAGCTCTCGATAGCCATGCCAAAGGTCTGGAGGGTCACAAACCGATCCACCCGGAATACCTGGCAGCCTTGATCAACGAACTGGCTTCCGACGACGCCATCTTCACATCGGACACGGGAATGTCCACCGTCTGGGCGGCACGTTATCTCCGGATGACGCGGGACCGCCGGCTGCTTGGATCTTTCAATCACGGCTCCATGGCAAATGCCTTGCCTCATGCAATTGGGGCACAGTTGACTCACCCGGCTCGGCAGGTGGTTGCGTTTTGTGGAGATGGAGGATTTTCCATGCTGATGGGCGATATTCTCACCGTCAGGCAATATGAGCTTCCCATCAAGGTGGTCATCTTTAACAATAGCGCCCTCGGGATGGTAAAGCTGGAAATGCAGGTGGCGGGACTTCCCAATTATGGGACCGACTATAAGCCTGATGTGAATTACGCGCGAATTGCAGAGGCAGCCGGAATCCTCGGCGTCCGCGTAGAAGATCCGGCCGGTTTGCGCGATGCCGTTCAACAAGTGATGGAGCACAAGGGACCGGCGCTGTTAGACGTCGTGACCAATCCTTATGAACTCATCGTGCCACCCAACGTTACGCTGAAACAAGCGTGGGGCTTCAGCCTCTTTATGCTCAAGGAGACGTTGGGCGGCTATGCCTCGGATACGGTTGAGTTGATCGAAAGCAATTTGCGGTGATAAAGCCCATTGCAAGTCAAATAAGACAGGGGCTTCTTCGAATGGCTTCTTGGAAGTTCGGTACAAATGCTCGCGTCGCCATCCATGCCGGACAGCATCGCGATAGCTCAGAAAAATAATGCAACGAATCGACTCGAAATGGCCTTAAGACCTGATATAGCGTAGGGTAGAGCTTTCTCTGTTCTGAAGCGGTCGAGAACCTTCACATCACCGTGCAATTCGCCGACGTCAATGCCATGTGGATGCCCGTTTCTGTGGACGCTATCGCGACCATCCACTTTCTGGGCATTTACACTCTTTCAGGTCTCGATTTGCTACCCACAATCGCTTCTTCAATCCCGCCAAGCCCGTGACAGCGGGCCAACAAGGCCCCTTCGTCTACGTGGTGAAGAAGGACGGCACGGTCGCGCTAGTCAAATCGTCTCCAGCCACACGGGCGGATCATACGCCAACTGGACCCATTCTGACTGTGCGGTTCTGGACAAACAACGCTGGCCATCGCTCGACGCGTCACGCCCTCCACTCCTCGATAACAAAGTAAGCGAGGTCTACCAGCCGCTTATTAGTCAACGGTACCAGGCTGCCAACTCCCGAGAAGCGGAATTCTCGGATACTGGCTTTTCGCGGTCCGGGCCACATTCCGATAAGACTTCTCGGGAGGTATCCCGCTTGCGATGCAGCAGTCCCCTCCAGGAATAAGTTTCCGAGGTCCCGACCACTGGGAAGTTATCGCGGGCCGGCTCGAAAAGCCGAGTGTCGCCCCTTCTACGGCTTCCGCCTGAGCTTTCACTTTGGCCGGGACGCGCGGACGGGACGCCCAACCCAGGCACGGCGCCGTCTGGCGCAGATTGCTGGCACCGTTCCAAATGGAACGGTATTGCTCGGGGCTTTAGAGCATCATGTGTGTATGTCCAAAATTAAAGCGAAGAAAGGATCGGACAAGACGCTGCTCTCCAACGTCAAGAAAGAAATGGGGAAGCCCCGCATGGCCAAATCCGCACGTGAAAAGAAAAACGAACTCTAGCCGCTGCGCGAATCGTGCTGGGCAGCTTGCAGGAATTTTAACTTCGGAGGAACAGTTATGACGAACGGAGATGTTCCCGAATCCTACGGGGTTTGTGACGAATGCAAGAATCCAATTGATCGGCCAGAAGAGGTGACCTATCTCTTTGATAAGCCCGTTCACACGAAATGCTATCCCAACGAAGGCGAAATTCAGAGACGACTTGACTCTCACACGTCCGGAATATCGTTGCGGCCGGGGGCTCAGATATCGTCGTCACGGTATCGATGAAAGACACTCGTGCGCAACTGCCCGGCGCGAAGATGGCATCCGGAAGTTCGTTTTCGTCCCAACTTCATAACTGTTCACAACCGGACAGACACTGGTGCTGAGTATCGTTATGATCAAGCTCTGATTCGATGGAGCGCACGGCGGCCATGTCCCTTGTGGAGTGACTGCACACGGTAGTCCGAGCGGGCCTTTGCAGTTTGACCGCCTGGAAGCTGCCCTTGCCGCCAGGGTTCCATGAAATGCTGCACCGAGACCTTCCTGCGGGCTGCTTTGATCTAGGGGGCGGTCGTGAATGTCGCTTGGAGGCTTTCTCCAAAAGGACGTAGCACGGCCTGATCCGTCAGAACATCGCCTTGATAGTAAAATAGCCACCTCCGTTTTGTCAGTTTCCCGCTAAAGCGTGGCTCCGGTGGAGGCTTCTCATGGTTAAAGGCACATGCTTGTGGCGCGATAGGTGTGACGCGATTGAATAGGAGATGTTGAGTTGTGGGAGAGGTCAATTTCGGGGGCCAAATCGCGGGCCAGTTTGCTCGAAACACTGACGGCTCCGCTCAGACAAGCCGGTGCTGCATGGCTTGCTGACAATGCGCCGAGGTTCGGCGCCGCGTTGGCGTTTTATACGCTGTTTTCCCTTGCTCCGGTGCTAATCGTCGCGGTGTCGGTTGCAGGGTTTGTATTCGGGGAGAAAGCTGCGCAGGGGGAGATTGTTCGACAGTTTCAAGGGTTGATGGGTACGCAGGGCGCAACTGCAATCGAAACAATCATTCAAAGCACAAACCGGCCTGCGCTAGGAGTGTTGGCGACTACACTCGGCCTACTTGCGATATTAGTTGGTGCATCAGGAGCCTTCAATGAGCTTCAAGACGCTCTCAACACAATTTGGAAGGTGGATGGCCGGGCAAGAAGTTTCTGGGCGGTCACCATCAGGCAGCGGGTTTTCTCGCTCGGTCTGGTCGTAGCTACCGGATTTCTTTTACTCACTTCATTAGTTGTCACCGCTGCACTGTCGGCTACCGAAAGATTCGTAAGTAATTTACTTCCTCTGTCAGGCGTCCTCTTGGAATCGATAAATTTTGCCCTCTCCTTCGGCATGATTACAATCCTATTCGCGCTCATTTTCAAATTCATTCCCGACACCACAATTCCATGGCGCGATGTTCGGAGGGGGGCAGCGGTCACGTCACTTCTCTTTACGGCCGGCAAGGTCGTCATCGGATTCTATCTGGGCCATTCGGCCTTAACATCAGCCTACGGTGCAGCGGCATCTCTGGTCATCTTCCTGATCTGGATTTACTACTCGGCGCAGATCCTGCTATTCGGGGCTGAACTCACGCACATCTACGCGCTTGAGTATGGTTCCCGAATGAAAACCAATCCGTCGCAGCGATTGGAAGTTGGATCGTTGGACGTAAGGGGAGAACGCGATGGCGCGCGCACCCTCACGACGACGCCTGGTTAGGTCCGTATCGCAGAGTTTTTCCATCGGGGATTCAGGAGCGGGAATCACACACCGCACAATTGCCGGAGATTCTCTCGCGCGATTTGCTT
The DNA here is from genome assembly GCA_963803735.1 of uncultured Acidobacteriota bacterium. Taxonomy (GTDB): domain Bacteria; phylum Acidobacteriota; class Terriglobia; order Acidiferrales; family UBA7541; genus Palsa-189. Next base: position 240,163 of record CAWDNV010000010.1, read on the forward strand.
GTTGGTCAATCCCAATCCGTGGGTCACCCCATACGATCCCGCTCGGAAGACACTTCGTGCAGCGGACACGTTCGCGCGGGAAACCCTGAGGTCGGGAAGCTCTTGGCCCGACGCGTGCAGGACCCTTGTCCGGATCAGGCCCCACCCCGCCAAGCGGGGCCGTCCATACTAGTTTCCGAGGACGTTCTCCACCTGGCCGATTTTCTTTTGGACTTTGCCGCCTATCTTTTCGTCCTGGCCTTCGGCTTCCAAGTCCGGATTGTTCGTCAGTTGTCCCGCCTTCTCCTTAACCTGGCCCTTCACTTCGTGGACCTTACCCTCAATCTCATCCCTAGTACTTGGCTTCATTTGTTGCCTCCTTTGAAAAGACTTGAGTCCCGGCGCGCGGCATCCTTTGGCTTCACCGCCGGCCATAAACTGCATGCCCCAAAAATGTCGCGCTCCGCGACCAAAGTTAACTGCGCCAACGAGAGTATCCCCAGCCCCCACCACCCAGCAAAAACAGAACTACAAGAACGATCAATATAGTTTCCATGTCTCTACCTCACTCGTCAGAGGAAGCTGGCTGACTCGCCTACTTCCTCCGGTAGGCAGCATCATAAAAGAGCCGAAGATGGATATCTGTTCATATCGGCACACATTCGCATTGTTTGCTTTTTCCGTGGATGACACTACAACGGCTACAGGATTGGTCCCGGATTGATCGCAGTTGTCCCGTCGCGTTTGAATGGTCGTTGACGCAACGGAAAGGGAAGTAGCAGAGTAGACTTCAAGCAGGCGCGCCCAGCCTCAAGTAATCCGCGATGAAATCTGCTTTTTGATGGAAATCGCCTTTCGTCTTATCAATCGTGCAGAACAACACTTAAAAGTGAACTGTTGATGTGGAGCCCGCCATCACTATGAATGAAGCCCAGTTTCTTGAATTTATTCATGAACATATTAACTCGGGAATGCGAAGTGCCAATCATTTCCGCCAAAGTCTCTTGAGATATCTTGGCGAGAACCCTTTGCGGTTGGCCTTCCTTTCCGTAACGAGCAAGCAGTAGAAGGTCGGCCTCGACTCGAATGTTCCTTGAAAGCATGTACTTGATAAAACGATCAGAGAATTCATGTTCGCCGTGCAGGACGCGAGCCATCTCCTCTTTCTCAATGGCGAGCACGGTAGTGGGTGTGCTCGCGGTGGCCGTCCCCATACAGACCTTCTGACCCGCCAGGCATCCTTCGCCGAAAAAGTCCCCCGGTCCCAGCATGGCGACTACGGCTTCTTTGCCAACCTCGTTGACCACGGACAGCTTCACACTGCCTATTTGAATGTACATTACATGATTAGAGGAATCGCCCTGTGTGAAGATGGTCGCGTTTCTTTGAAACTCCACAACCTTTCGGGCTACACCGGCTGAATCCAGAAATGCCTGGGCATCAAAAGTGGACGTTTTGGTTTGCTTCATAATCAGACCCTCAACCGACTGGAGTGAAGGGTACCTGACTTGCGGGAGTCAAAGGTGTACTGAACCGGACACCAACGATAGCGCACCACGTCTGCGCCTCCAGGGCGCGGACTGTCAAGGAACACGAAAACGGTTACAGTGTCCAGAAGTGGACAGTTTCTGACTAATGGATTTCGGTACAAATTACGGCGTGAGGGGATATAAGCATTTGTGAGTTTATGCCTCTAGGAAATCGAAGAACAAACATCTTTTCGAGGGTAAGCCGCCGAGGGCAGACGGGATCTCAGTGGAAAAACCGACCGACAACTTAGAGCGGCCCGGGAGGGCCTTGAATTATTCTATGCCTAAAACTCGTAAGAAAAAAAACGCCTCTAATCATCATCAATTATACAAGTGCCCCACCGGAATCAAAGGCTTTGACGAAATTACAAAAGGCGGCCTTCCGCAAAATAGAACCACTTTATTTAGCGGAAGTACCGGCACTGGCAAAACCCTTTTGGGGATCAACTTTTTAATTAATGGCGCTATCAATTACGGCGAGCCGGGCATTTTCATGTCCTTCGAAGAAACAGAAGATGAACTTTATAAAGACGTGGCTTCTCTCAACCTGGATTTACAAGGGCTTGTTTCACGGAAAAAGATTCTGCTTGAACATGTTTTCTTGGAGCGCAGAGATATTCAAGAGAGCGACTTTAATCTTGAAGGGCTGCTCATTCGTTTGGAACATGCCATTGATTCCGTTGGCGCCAAACGCGTTGTTTTAGATTCCATTGAATCCCTCTTTTCAGGCCTCAAAGATGTTGGCATTCTTCGCTTAGAGATAAAAAGGCTTTTCCGATGGCTTAAGAAAAAACAAGTCACGACAATCATTACCGGAGAGCCGGTACGAGGCTCTTATACTCGTCATGGCCTGGAGGAGTACGTCTCCGATTGCATAATTTTCCTGGATAACAGAGTTCATGAACAAATTTCCGTCCGTAGAATTCGTGTAATTAAGTATCGTGGTTCAAATCATGGAACAAACGAATACCCTTTCGTAATTGATAAAGATGGGCTTTCCGTAATTCCCATCACTTCCGCGGGACTCGATCAACCAGGCACAGTCAAGCGAGTTTCGACAGGGATTCCATCGTTAGACAAACTGTTCAGGGGTGCAGGTTATACTAGAGGTAGCACGGTACTCGTTTCAGGTACCGCAGGCACTGGAAAAACAAGCCTCGCGGCTGCATTCGCAATAGAAAGGTGTAAGCGTGGGGAACGGTGTCTTTTCTTGTCTTATGAAGAATCTGCAGGGCAACTCATTCAAAACATGAGTTCTATAGGTTTTCATTTTGAACCATTAATCAAGAAAGGACTCTTAAAGATCGAGTCTACTAGACCTTCTTTTTTTGGTTTAGAGATGCATCTACTCGATTTATACAAAGTCATTGCAGATTTCAAACCAAAATCTGTTGTCATCGATCCTCTGACAAGTCTCATTGGAGAGGGGAGCCAACGTGAAATTCAATCCATGGTTACTCGCATGATTGATCTTTTAAAATCCAAAGGCATAACCGGGTTTTTTACAAGCCTTGTTTCTTCAGCGGCAGAAAATTACACCAGCGGCGAAGTCGGCGTCTCATCTTTAATTGACACTTGGATCGTGGTCAGAGAAATAGAAGAAGATGCGGGTAAAACACGCACTCGGGGACTTTATATTGTTAAGTCTCGGGGTATGGGCCACTCCAGTGACGTCCACAAATTGATTTTGAGTGACGATGGAATTGACATAGAACCAATGAATGCTGCCGCGCTCCCCAATCAGAAAGAGAAGGTTGGTAAGAATATTTCCGAGAGAGAGAAATTGCTCACGGGGACCAAGCAACGGTGATCTACCGTGGGTGTGAAACATCCCAACTTCATTGTCGGTATTGGGGGCTCAGCTGGAGCTCTTAACGCCTATAAGGCGCTCTTGGACGCCCTGCCGTCTAAGACAGGTATGGCCTTTGTTATTGTCTCTGTCTCTCATATTCACCCAACTGCCGATAGCCACTTAGTGCAAATTCTGTCGAGTCACACAAAAATGCGAGTAATGGCAGCTTCCGCGGCGATGCCGATCCGGGCGAATCAAGTCTACGTGATTCCTCCGAACGTGGATCTTCTAATTGAGAGCTATGCCTTCAAAGTCGTCTCCCCGCGCAGTAGGAGTAACAAGCAGATAGATCTATTTTTCATTTCTTTGGCAGAGGCTATGGGGGCGCGTGCGATCGGCATTGTCCTCTCAGGGTATGCTGGCGACGGTACTGAAGGATGCAAGCACATCAAGGCAAAGGGAGGAACAACCTTTGCTCAGAACATGTCCGCCGAAGTAGGCGGCATGCCCCTTAGTGCTCAGGCTTCAGGCTGTATTGATTTCGTTCTGCCACCCGACAAAATTCCAGATGCACTACGAAGATTGGTAAGAACTCTTGCAGCTGAGAAGAAACGCGGTTTCGACCCGAACAGGTTCCTAGCCACCATCGGTGAGGGCCGGAGAATTGTGCTGGTTCCCAAGAAGGGAACAATCTTCGCGCAGGGTAACGCGGCTGACGCGCTCTTCTACATCCAGAAGGGCACCGCAAAACTCACCGTCCTTGCGAAGAACGGCAAGGAAGCTGCGATAGGCATATTGAATCCGGGCGATTTCTGCGGAGAAGGTGCCCTGGCAGGACAGCCTCTACGCATGGGGTCTGCCACCGCGATGACAGATTGCGAACTCATGCGAATCGACAAGGAGGCAATGATGCTTGCGCTTCGTCGCGAAAGTACATTATCCGAGATGTTTACGGCATATTTGTTGGGGCGAAACATCCGATACGAAGCGGACTTGGTTGACCAACTCTTTAGCTCCAGCGAGAAGAGACTAGCTCGGATTCTGGTCTTGCTGGCTCACTTCGGAAAGGAAGGCCCGCCCGAGACAGTAGTCGCCAAGATCAGTCAGGAGACTCTCGCACAGATGATCGGCTCAACGCGGACCCGGGTCAATTTGTTCATGAACAAATTCAAGAAGCTCGGTTTCATCAAGTACAACGGCGGTCTTCAGGTCAACAGGTCTCTCTTAAGTGTAGTACTGCACGACTAAGTCAACCTTCGCATGGCTGCATAGGGTTCCGATACAACGTCTCCCGTCAACAAATCAAGATTTTTGACACGTTCCCCGAATCTTATCTGAAGCATCAAGACGGCGGAAACGTACCGGTCGAATATTCTGCGGAAACTGAAATGTCATTCGGTTACAGAACTCGTCCGTTACGCGGTCCGCAATCACATTGTTGAGGCTTAGTCACCAGACCGCTCTTCGCGGCCTCCTGTTAGCTCCACGTAAGTGACCCATGAATCTTTCGAGGATTGAAGACCGTCACTTGGTTTTCAGTAAGAACGTGCCACACTTCAACGTGACGGAAGGGAATGCCAGATACCGTTGAGAAGCCGGGCCAAGTGGCCAAGGGCACAATCGGCGCAATTTCTAGCCGACGTAGAATCTTTGTGAAGCCGAGAGCCTTCCCACGTTCTTTTAGTTCCGCTAAGGAAAGCCGTTCATCGGTCATAGCCCGGCATTCTAGCATCGAAAATTAAGGCCGGAATCTTGCGGCCCGGGAACAATCGTTTTGACGATGGCCTACCCCGCAAAGTTTGAATTGGACTTCGTAGCATATTGGGGTCAGACTCCGTCTGAACCTGATCCAACTTACGTCGGGCCGATGCTCCCGTAGCTGACTACGACATTCCAGGCGTGTCCGTCTGCGAAATCGGGAATCGTGGCGTGACGAAGCAGAGTTGAGCCAAAGTCTCACAATTTCCGACACCATCGGCTGCCTACGTCGTCCCTGAGTGTTAAGCGCCAACGTTGCGAAGAAACGGTGTGATATGTGAGTGCGTCAACTCCGAGAGAGGAAGTACCTGCAGCCGATCCGACAACGCGAGGTGAGTGGTTGAGTACGCATCGGGAAACTGTGGTGATCTGTGAGTATGAAGTCAAGAAAAGCGAAAAAGCAAAAACGGCCTCCCTCGCTTGGGCGCAAACGAATCAAAGTAATCGAAGGTCGGTTACGAAATACGCTCCAGAGAATGTCGCGCAAGTTGTTCCATCTTCAGGACGATGAACGACGCCACTTGGCGAGAGAACTACACGCGATGAAACTGGTCTTGTTTCGGCTTGTCGTGTTTACGTTGAGGGCTTTTCTCGACGAAGTGGAATGCGCGTGGATTTAGAGCTTCCTGATCCCTATACCAAGCTGGCGCGTGACTTGGAAGTTACGCTCTTTCACGTTGTGCGAGAGGGTTTGACCAATGCTCATCGGCATTCCGGCAGTTCCTGGGCGAAGGTGCGGATGAGAGTCAATACGATGGAAGTCGGAATGATCGTGGAAAACGAAAGGATCCGCGATCCATTGCTAAGGAAAGGCTCGGCGCCGCCGATGAATATGGGTGTCGGATTCCGCAGTATGCAGGAGCGCGTGCGGCACTTTGGAGGGAAGCTCGCGTTTCATTTGGAGCAGCACCGAACTATCCTGGAGGCCATTTTCCCGCTCTCCCGCGCCGCCAAGCGACAAACGCTTAAGGGTGTCGAACCGCACCGGGTCCTCCGAAACTCGGGCTTGACTCAACGGGCTGGTTGAGTTTTACTGGGCGGTCCCCTCCTGATATTAGGCCATTCAATCGATTCCTCCGGACAATTTAAATCGGACTGCAACACGGCGGGGCTATTTGAGGTCACAAAGAATCCTGATCGTTGATGATCACGACGGGATCAGGCGACGACTGCGGTCCCTGCTGGAAAAGGCAGGATTTCAGGTGTGCGGTGAAGCTATCAATGGGAAGGAAGCTGTTGAGAAGTCGAAAGAACTCGTGCCTGACTTGGTGCTTCTGGATCTGTCCATGCCTGTGATGACTGGCTTTGAAGCCTTACCTCTCATCGCTGAGTTGAGTACAACCAAAATTCTTGTGCTGGCCGTGGAAGAGTCGGATGCCGTGAAACGAGAAGCACTGCGGCTGGGTGCACATGGCTACGTAGGGAAGTCGAGTCTCCCAGATGGCCTTTTAGCCGAGTTGAGAAGATTTTTTACGCCTGAGTAGTGCGTTCAATAAACCCAGCTGAAAGCGCACTGCTAACTGGTTGATTCTTCGAACCGGCCTTCAGCGGTTTTGAGTGTTCATAATTCAGATGATTGCCAAACGGCTTGTCGGAGGCTGAGCGGGGGCTCTCGAAACGCAAACAATTCGGCCAGGGTCTTCCAGTGCCGCGAATGTGGGCAGAAGCCCCACGTGCGGCCTATCGTGAAAGCTGAATATCGAACTCGACCCGCACTTCGTCCTTCACCGTTACGGTGCCTCCCACAACCTTTACCGGTTTGATGCCAAAGTCGGTCTGCTTCAGCGTGGCGTGCCCCGTATAATGCCCGGCTTTCTCTATGACGTCGACCGTCACCGGCCGCGTCTGCCCCTGCAAGGTCAATTTACCTCGCACCGTCCAATGACCTGCTCCCGCCGCTTCAACCACGTCTGACTTGAAGGCGATTTCCTGGTGGCGCTCGGTGTCGAGCACTTCGGGACCGAGCATCGTCTTTTGGATCTCGTTGCGATCCTTCTCCGAAGCGTCCGGGTCGCGCACGCGCAGCTGTCTTGCATCTACGCGGAGCTCCACGGACGGAGGGTTGGAAGTATTCACGCTGCCGCTGGTGATGGGTGCGGCAATTTCATGGTTGTGCGCGAACCCGGACAAAACTCCGCTTTTGCCGACGTGAATTGCCATGACCGATTTGTGTGTATCGATCTGGCGCTGCTGCGCGATCATCGCACACGGCCAAATCAGGCTGGTCGCGACGACAAGGACTCCGGCTTTCTTAGAGAACAGCGGTCGGGTCTGCGGGGTGAACTGGCTCTCCATTAAAGTTGCCTCATGGTTCAAAAGCGTATGCTCGCGAAGCCGTGAATCTGTCATAGAGATGTAACGTCTATGCACTTTTCTTGTGAGAGGGGCCAGTTTGGAAGGCGATTCCTAGGACTCCACGGGGCAACCACGCTGCTCAGAGCTTCTCTACGGTGCCTCCGGCATGGTTTTTGCAGCACCCTCCGCTATGGCTCGCGCTCACGCAAAGAAGGGCCCCGTTCCGCCAGCTCGCCCGGATTCACGCCTTTACTGTTTCTGAAGCCACTGGTTTCTTCACCTTCTCTTGCTGCTCATCGATCGGCGTCACTTCGATACCTACAAGGGTCCTGTCGCTGTCGTCGATCACAAGGTAGACCGTACCCTGCAATTTCTCCACGCCAGCATTTTTATACTTCGCCTTTAGGCGGGCCACGTGTTCATTTTTGCTGCTGAGGCCATTCAGCCATGCAAAAACGTCTTTTACGGTTCCCGCTGAATATTTGTATGTTGCCATCGTCGCCTCCAATCCCATTTTCCGCATGTAGGCGGTGCATGACCAGCGGCGCGCGGACGCACCGTGCCTTACCTGGCGATGATGGTTTGGGAACTGCGGGGGTTTGGGCGGAGGGTGTTGGCCGTCGGTGCCGCAGGGCAATACTGGCGAAGACAAAGTAATCGTACCGTTGTTTGCGAATGAGTGTATGCTCTGGGAGTCTAACCACACACACCTTCCGCCGGACCCGCCATGGGCGACGTTCTCTTGTGCGGACAGACTAGGCTCAGGGACCGGAGAAGCTCTCCTTCCGACTCTTTCTCTCAGGTCTCTCTCGCGTTCCACACGAGCAGATCATCGTATCGGGATGCCGTGCTGGAGCCTGATCCAAAGAAACTTGCGCAGCGAATTGCGACGGCAGAAGCAGCACTGGCGGCTCGCTTGCGGCTGATAGAGGACATGGCGGAACGAATCGCAATTGGACACGCGTTATCGGCCCTGAAGGTCCTAAAGCCGGTTAATGCTAAGGCTTAGCCAAATGTTCCGACACCCCTCTTCTTGGAGCCCCGCAAGTAGCTGAGATGAAGGAACTGGTTGAGACGATCGCAAAGGCGCTCGTAGATGAACCCGACCAGGTTCAGGTCCGTGTGATCGAAGGGGAAGAGGTCACCGTACTTCAGTTGCGCGTCCACCCCAGTGATCTCGGGATAGTAATCGGCCGCCAGGGGCGCATGGCCGAGTCCATCCGCATCATCCTGGGCGCGGTAGGCATGAAGTTGCGAAGACGCGTCGTGTTGGAAATCGTCTCCGGTCCGGCACCAGCCCGCTAATACCCAGCGCTTAAATTACCGTCGCGGTTAAAACATGCACCTCGAACACCGTCGCGCATCCCGCTATCTCCTCGGAGGAACTGTTGAGGTGACTGACGTGGAATCGGAAAAGGAAATCGTAACAGTGGCCCGCAATCTCAGCCTCTTTGGTTGTTTTGTGGCGACGGTCACTCCTTTCGTTACGGGAACGAAGGTCAGATTGCGAATCACACACCGGGGTGCGATATTCGCAGCCTTTGGTTGTGTGGCCTATGCCTCAGCCGCCGAGGGAATGGGGATTGCGTTTGGCGAAATTGAAACCAAAGACCGAGCGGTCCTCGACACCTGGCTGGGAGAACAGCCTTGATGGATGGCACTGGCGATGAGCTCTGAACTGTATAATTTTCCGATAGGGAGGTGCGATCATCTCACCGGCTATGAACAGTTGCGCTCAAACTTTGGTAATCCTCGCATCCTGACGGGAGAGTGCTCAATGCTCATTCCCATGGTCATCGAAGAGACCACGCGAGGTGAGCGCGCGTACGATATCTTCTCGCGCCTGCTGAAGGACCACATTCTGTTTATCGGCACTCCAATTGATCGCTTTCAGATCAGTCGCTCGAAATCGAGCGGCTTGCACGGAGGAAAAGAGTTCCGCCTCTTTCTTGCCCATGATTTGTTCCTTGCTGATGTCGTATGCCCTCTCGAATTCTTTGTTGACGAGCAGGTAGCGGCCTTCGATATCTTTAAGAAAGGTCAGATGCGGGCTGTTGTCCAAGATTGCCTGAAATCGCTCCTGGTTCCGCCGTAACTCTTCTTCTGCCCGCCTGCGCTTCGTAATATCCTCAGCGCTGCCGGCCAATCGAATAATCTGGCCCTCGGCATCGCGGATCGCAAAGCCTCGGCCCAAAACCCAGCATGTCGAGCCATCCGGCCGAACTACCCTATATTCGATAGCCTCAACCGGCTCTCCCTTCACCAGCCCTTCTAAGGCTTCCTTAACTCGGCCCCGGTCTTCGGGGTGGACGCCCTCTAGAAAAGATGTGGAACGAGCATATAGACTTTCGACGGTTCGTCCCCATATTTGCTCGTAGGCGCGACTGATGGAAAAAAACTGACTGAGGTCGGCGTTGGAAAGAGCAATTGCCAGCGGTAGGTGGTCAGCAATCTCGCGGAAGCGCTCATTGGCTTGCAGTTCGAGACTCTGTCGCATTATCGCAACCACCCCATCGTTTGGTACTGCTGGAATCAGCCTTCGCGGCCTGCTGCCGATTCGGACTGATTCATTAGCTGGTCTTATAGGTTCGTTATGAATGTGATAACAACTAGGCTAATTCTGTCGGGAATTTCCCGAAAGGAATTTCCCGAGTTGACTTTCCCGGCAGGTCTCTAAAGTTCAACGATGTGATTACGTATGGCGTACCGCACGAGGCTGGCAAAAGAGTCCAATTTCAACTTCAGAAAAACCTTTGAACGATAGCACTCCACTGTCTTTACGCTGATATTTAACGCGGCGGAAATCTCCTTATTCGATCTCCCGCTCGCAAGGAAGCTAACTATTTCCCGTTCTCGTGGGGAAAGGACCTGCTCTTGGCGCGATCCGACCTCACGCGCCGCTTCTTTCATTTCATCGAGAATTCGTTGGGGATCGGCTCGGAGGAGACCGCGGTCACCCTGTAGCCGCAGAAGTTGTCGCAATAACTTTGTATTAAGGCTCAGTCTTTCGAACAGTCGCTGGTTATGTCCACTAGCCACTTCTCCACTTTGAGTGTAGGAATTAACCTCGACCACAAATGCGCCGACCTGTTTAACCCTTTCTCTCGAGTCTCGGATTGGAAACAACGTCGCTGTCCAATGGCCTACATCCGACCTCTTTGGGAGTCTTCCCATGATCACTAAGCCAGAAATGATCCTCCCAGTGTCGAAGACAGCGTGGAATGTCGGTTCCACTCTCAGTGCCACCTCGCCAGCAATTTCGCGGACATGTTCACCGATTATGATCTTGGGCGGGAATACGATTCATTGCGGCGAGGGCTTCATTAGCGAACTGGAAGCGAAACCTTCGGTCGAAAATGGCAAAACCGATATTAGATCCAAGCAGGCTTTTGAGCACCTGTCCTGGGAAATTAGGCGCTCGGATAGCGTCGAACTTACGCTGTCTAGCGATTGGACCACCGTGCTTTTTGTGGAGATTTGTCGATCCGATTAAGGATCGCCTGCTGGGACAGTTGAGCTTTATATATCGCCTCGCTGAGTGATGTCAATATGATAAAGAGCGTTTCTATATGTACGGTAGCGTATATAGGGCTGTACGCTCTTTTTCCATTTTGGAATTTGTTGCCTAGCCCATTTGATGGCATTCGAAACTGAAGCCCTGTCCCAATTTGACCCCCAACAACGTAGCGAAAAGTTGACTCGCCAGATGGACAGACATAGAATCCGCTCATCCCCCGAGAACGAGATCCTCATGAAACGACTCCTTGATCGCATCCCTTCGCGCAAACTCATCTATGCAGGTCTGATGTTTGCCGCATCCGCCATTGCCGGAACTGCGTCGGCGGCTGCAGTCGCTGACGATGCCGCCGTGCAGCAAGCCGATCATGCTCTAGTCGCCGCATTAGGCAAAGGCGACAAAGCAGCGGCGGAAAAGATGTTCGATACTCAATTGATGTGGACCAATTCAGCGGGTGACACGTTCGGCCGGGCGAGAGTGGTGGCCGCGCTGCCAAAGCCGATGCTAGGCGACGAGAGCGTAGCGAAGCTTAGCGAAAAGGGGTACGGACCCGATCTAGCCGCCGTCCAGGTCGCGAATGGCAAAATGCACGTCCTGCGGATCTGGGCCAAGCGCCCGGGGCGAAGCGCCATTGCCGGATGCGCTACGTGAGCTTCGATGTCATAGTTGGCCTCATTCAGCGCCTGCCAGATTCCATTCAGGTCGGGCTTGCCGTATGGTGTTCGTGGCGTAGTGTTGGTGGCCGTCTGAGCCGCGGACGAGTCAGGAAGCGTTAACCCTAGGACCACGACCGCCGCGGCGGTCAGGAAGGCTTTGGTTCCCATGCGAAGGAACCTCCTAGGTGCTGCTGAAGTATACATCCAGTGCTGTCCGTTCGAGCCCTACGAGCGCAATTTTCTCGCGCTGTCAGCTTTCCCGCTAGAAGAGAGCCAGGAGACCCGATGGGCGATCCGTCCGGCCCACACGTCACCGGCATCACGGGCGCTGCGCTGTAGGCTTTCAATCGCGAAGCTTTTTCATCAACCCCAGTTACGGCGGCGGGCTTGTGTGTGCAATGAAAAGTGTAGTGAAAACTGTAGTAAGTCGGCGCCTATCGGAGAGAATCAGGGCCGATCACGCCTTGCGGCCAGATCGCTCCAAAGCCGCACATTTGATAGACGCTTATCGGCCCTGATAGATTGTGAGACAATTCGCCCGGTACAGGTTTACACCCATAAGGTCCAGCGTTCAAATCGCTGACCGCCCACCACAGACCTTTCACAGGCTTACAGCCCATTCCATCATTACGCCTTAGTGAGGTGCCACATGATTCCGACATTCGATATAATTGCGTTCGCAGAGGATTCCTTCGATGCATATGACACCAATCGAAACTGGGAAAACGGGGATTGCCGTCGGGCCCACCGGCGGTGCGCTGGGCGCTGAAATTCGCAACGTGGATCTGCGAAGGATCGACGATGGCGATTTCGCCGTGATTTGCGGAGCCTGGCACGATCATCTGGTGTTGATCTTTCGCGGCCAAAACCTGAGCGACGAGGATCTGATTGTGTTCAGCAGGAGATTTGGCGAGCTGGATTGGGCACCTGTGCAGGAATCTGGACGGCGCTTTGTCGAAGGGCATCCCGAAATTTACGTCGTGTCGAACGTCATGGAAAACGGCGTGCCCATTGGGAGCTTGGGCGCGGGCGAAGCGACTTGGCATACGGACATGTCCTATCTGGAGGTGCCCCCCAAAGCAAGCATGCTTTATGCGCTGGAGGTGCCCGCGTCTGGCGGCGACACGTACTTCAACAATATGTATGCGGCTTATGAATCGCTGCCGCAGGAACTGAGGCGGCGGATTGAAGGCTTAAAGTTGAAGCACGACGGCACGTACAACAGCGGCGGCTATGTGCGGCAGGGAGTCGCGGCAGTGGACGATCCGATGACCTCTCCCGGTACTTCTCATCCGCTTGTATGTACTCATCCCGATACGCAGCGACGCGCCCTCTATCTCGGCAGGCGGCGCAATGCCTACATCGGCGGGTTATCGCTTGCGGAATCGGAATCGTTGCTCGATCAACTGTGGTCGTACGCTACGCGCCCGGAACTTGCGTGGGGACACAAGTGGCGCTCCGGCGACCTGGTTTTATGGGATAACCGCTGCACCATGCACCGTCGCGACTCGTTTGATTCCGGTTCGCGGCGGGTGATGCACCGGACGCAAATCCGCGACGAAGCCGCACCGAGATAAATTCCCGCAGCAGGCGGTCGTCTGCTGCCTAAAAGCTACCGAGCGATTCCGCGAAGATTTTGTCTGGCGAGCCCGATTAAGCCTATCAGGGAGTTATTTGGGCCTGCGCTAACCCAGGCTCAGTGGCTTTCCGCGGCAGTGCCGGAAGTTTCGATCTGGTCCAAGCTTTTTTTCATTTCCACTGCGTAAGGCCCTTTCGGCCACTGCTTCAAATAAGTGCGCATTTGCGCCGCCGCGTTCGGATAGTCGTGTTTCAGCAAGAAAATCTGGGCAAGCAATGGGTACACCTGCTGCAGATTTTCGTGCGGCCCCTTTTCCACCTCTTTAGCGCTTTTCTCCGCCTCATCCAGGCGACTTAGCTTGAAATTGCCTGCTGCCTGCAAGTAGTTAGCGAGCGGAATCGCGGGATCCAAATCGAGAGCCTTGCCCGCTGTCGCGACGCAATCTTCGTACTCCTGATTGCGAAGTTGCAGGGTGGCAAGATTCATGTAGGGCGGCAGGTATTTGGGATCGACGGCAATTGCCTTTATGAATGCCAGGCGCGCCTTTTCTGTGTCGTGAGAGGAAGCGTAAACGCCGCCCAATGCATTCCAGGCAGCTGCATAGTTGTCATATTCCGCGACGGCTTTTTCGAGGTGCTCGGTCGCGGGCTTCAGTTTGTTGTCCTGGGCATCCTTATCGCCCTTTTCGAACTCCTTGCGCGCATTGTTTGGGACGAGCATCGAGGTGACACTGATTGCGGAGCCTTGTACTCCGGCAATACGGACCAAGCGTATCGTGCCGGCATCCATGGTCGTCAGTTCAGGAGGACCGGTGAGAAGATGGCTGGCCGGTTGATAGCCATCGACTACCGCACGGATTTCGCAGCCCGTCAAGTCGCCGCCAATACCACCCCGACCACGGGAGCCTGGAAAATTCGTGCCGCCCGCCATTCCAATCGGTGTGTCGTCGGCCGCGCCGAGATTCGCATTGCTTTGCGGGCCGGCCCCGAAGGTGAACTGAAAATAGCCCTTCAAGTCCGTCTGAATCACCTGCAACACGCTCACGCCACAATCAAGTTGCACAGAAACGGGCTCCGGGGCAGGCTGGCCGGTATCCGCTAGGAGCACCCGTCCATTCACATAAAGCGGCGTTTGCACCTGAGACTGCGACGAGTTGGGGCCGATCGGTTGGTTCGATACATTCGGAGCGGCCCCTCCAGATGGAGCCGAGGGCCGAGACCCCCCTTGAGAGCCTCCTCTCTGGCCCCAACTGGGCAGAACGGCCAGAACCAGAAAGAGAAGCAATGCCGCGATACAAGGGCAGGGAAAGTATCGTTTCATAAGTCGCCTCACCGGAAGGACTTCGATTAAAGGATACGCTCGCGCGTAATCATTAGATAGGCAATTTTGCCCAAACGGATAGCCAAAATTCTTGAGCGCTGGAGTAGAAGATCTCCAGGCAGGCGGCGCACAATGCAAGCTTGCTTGCGCTCACGACAGACAATTAGACTCGGAGAAGGGAAGTCGGAGCAATTTTTACCAGCGATCGCCGTGAGACCGGATTCGAATCGTGAGCGAAGCACGGGACAACTCTGCAGTTAAGGTCGAAAGCGCCTTCCAAAACCGGGCGGATGCCCAACTTGCCTTCCGCTCCGGGCGGAGTAGCGCGGGCTTCTGGAGCCTTGTGGTTACGCAGTTCCAGGGAGCCTTCAACGATAACGCGCTGAAATTTCTGGTGATCTATCTGGTGGTGGAAATGAGCCTGCCCTTGCGCGAGCGTGATTGGCTGGTGCTCGTGGTAGGCGCGCTTTTCGCTCTGCCTTTCATTCTGTTTTCTATGACGGGTGGATTCCTGGCGGACCGCTTCAGCAAGCGGTCGGTGACCATTGGGACGAAATGGATGGAGCTTGCGGTGATGTTATTTGCGCTCGTGGCGCTGGCGCGAGGAAACCTGAAGCTTGAAGCCGCCGGTGTATTTTTGCTGAGTTCGCAGGCGGCGATCTTTGGTCCCTCCAAGTACGGGTTGCTGCCCGAACTGCTGCCGGAAAAGGATCTTTCCTGGGGCAACGGCGTGGTCGAGTTAGGAACTTTCTTAGCGGCGATTTCAGCTACCGTGGCCAGCGGATATCTTGCTTTTTACTTTCGAGGACACCAGGAAAGGTCCGGAATAGCCCTGTTGGCCTGCACGCTGCTCGGGCTGGCGGCGAGCTTCGGCATTTCGCGGGTTCCGGCGGCAAATCTGGCACGCAAATTCAACAGCAATCCGCTGGGCGATCTGGGGGAACAGATCCGCGTGATCCGTAGTGATCGCGTGCTGTGCTGGGCCGTGGTGGGCAATTTCTATCTGTGGTTCTTGGCGGCGCTGCTGCAATTCACGATCGTGATTTATGGGCACGACATTCTGAGGATCGACGAGCGACACATCAGCTATTTACAGGCGGCGGTGGCCATCGGCATCGGATTGGGGAGTTTGGTAACGGGCTATCTTTCCGATGCAAAGATCGAGTATGGGCTGATCCCGGTGGGCGCGTTGGGCATGACCGTTTTCGGCTTTCTCTCCGCTTTGCATGGTATCTCGCTCGAGCGCGCGGCGGTTTATCTTGGCTTGGTGGGATTCTTCGGCGGCTTCTACGCGGTCCCGCTGAATGCACTCATCCAGCACCGGCCCGATCCGGCGCGCAAGGGCGGAATCATCGCCGCCGCGAACCTCATCTCGTTTGTTGGAGTTTTTGCCGCGGCGGGTGTCTACTTCGCATTGGCAGAGGGACTGCGGCTGCATGCGGACCAAATCTTTTTTGCGGGCGCCTGCATGACGCTGGCGGCGACGTTTTATGCCGTTGTTTTCCTGCCGGATTCGGTTTTGCGCCTGGCCCTTTGGATTCTGACGCATAGCGTCTATCGCATTCGCGTGGAAGGCCGTGACAATATTCCCGAACGCGGGGGCGCGCTCTTCGTCGTGAACGATCTGACCCTGCTCGATGCGATTTTTCTCGCCGCAGCGACGGACCGGCCGATCCGATTCGTGGCGGATGCGAAGCCCTTCGCGCACACCGCGCCGCTGATCTGCAGGGCATTGCGAATCACGCATGTAACAGAAGGCAATTGGGCCGACGGATTTTCGCGGGCTGTCTCGACCGCGTTCGCTTCTGACGAAATAGTATGCCTGGCTGGAGAATGCGCGCGAGCGCCGTCAGAAGCTCCGGAGTTGCGAGATGGGTTAGAAGGATACCTGAGGGAGACTGGCGCGACCGTCGTTGTGGTTAGTGTAAGTGGCGCGGAGAACGGTCTCTTACGGAGCGAAGATGGACGCCTTCGTCTTACGGCATTGCATCCACGCGGTCAGGTGAGAATCAAATTTTGCGCTCCGACACTCTCGCTTGAGAATTTCGCCTTGGCCGAAGCTCTCCGTTTGTCGAAATCGAGGCCGGCGCTTGGATTCTCGCCCTCCTCACGTTAGAAGAGCGAAAACTTCACCTTCAAGTATTTCGAGGGATTCTGCCGAAATTCGTTAAGGAGTAGGCGCAAATCGCCAGCCACTCCGGTCATATTGTCGTAAAACTGCGGATCGTCGAAGAATTTGCCCGCAGTGCTGTCCTTGGAGTTCAAATTGGCCGTGGCATTGCTCAAATTTTGGCCAGTCTGGCGCCACGTAGCAAAAAGCGAATCATCAGTGGCCAGTTTGCCTAGCGTGCCCCGGCCGGCATGCACGTCGGAGAGCAGGGCATTGCCACCATTCAGAAATTGAAGCGCACTGTCATGGACGCTTGGATCGTAAATGAATTTGCCGAGAGAACCTTTCTGTTGTTCGATAGCGTTCATCACGTTCTCGAGACGTCCTGCGGAGCTGTTGAATTTTGCGTAGAGTTCGTCGGAAGCTACTAACTTGCCCAGCGTGCCCTGACCTTGCTGCACGGAAGCGGTGACCTGATCGATGCGCGAGAGGACGGTATTGATGTGGTTGTAAGCTGTTTCGTCGGTGATCAGTTTCCCGAGGGTGCCTTGCCCTTTCTTAAGCGCTCCGACGATGTCGTTGACCTGCGTGGACAGCGCCGAGAGGTTCTGCATCAAGTCCGCGCCACGCTCGACGATTTCTTTCATGGCCCGTTCTTCGCGGCCGGGTATCTCCTGCCCATCCCGAAGCACCATGCCCGTATAGCCTCGCTGAAGCGTCACCACGCGATTTCCAAGGAAGCCTTCGGTGACCAGGGTGGCGTAGGAGTCCGTGCGTATATCGTCCTGGAAATTGCGGCTGATCCGCATGACGACTTCCACGTTGCGGTTCGGCGCGGGCGGCTGGCCGGGAGTGATGGGGGTGATGGCGATGGAATCGACGTTGCCGACCTCGACGCCATTAATCGCCACGGGCGCTCCGATGGCCAGACCGTCAACTTCCGGCAGGTACGTAACAAGACGGTACTTGGGGCCCAAAGCTCCGGTGCCCGTGACGTAGAAAATGCCAATGACGACGAGTACGATGCCGGCGAGCACAAAAAGTCCCACGCGCAGCTCGGTCCAGGTGAGTTGCTTGCGTTGCGGCATTTCAAGCCTCCTGTTGGTTCTTAATGCATTAGCTCCGCGCCTCGACCAAAAACTGCCTCAGGTAGGCGTCGGGTGATTCGAGCACGGCTTGTGGTCCGCCCTCGAAATAAACTTTGCCGTCTCGTAAAAACAAAAAAGTGGTGGAGGGCTGACCATTGCGCGCTGCGAGCTCCGGCAGATCGGCTTTGATTACCCGATTCTGAGCCGGGTCGAAGCGATAATTAGCCAGCGCGAAAGCATCCTGAAGGCGATGAGTAGCCATGAGCGAAGTTACTCCCTGCGTATCCCGCAGGCGTAGGATCAGAATAATAATAGTTTGCGAAGTAATGGGATCGAGGCCCGCCGTTGGCGAATCGTACAGCACAACAGGAGGTCGGCTTACGAACGCACGCGCAATGGATACGCGCCTCCTCATGCCGCCAGAAAGCTCGTCTGGAAGTTTGTCGATGGCATCTTCCATCTCCACGAAACTCAGGGCTTCGCGAACCCGTGCATCGGCTTCCTGCGGATCGACGCCCTCTTCGTTGAGCCGATAGGCGACATTATCGGCGACGGTCATGGAATCGAAGAGCGCGCCTTCCTGAAAGACAAATCCGATTTCGCGGCGGAATGGGAGCAGTTCAGTTTCGGTCATCGCGCCAAGATCGTGTCCGAGTACGCGCACGTGTCCGGCGCTTGGTTTGAGTAGGCCAGCGGCCAACTTAAGAATGAGCGTTTTACCGGTTCCGGTCTCGCCGACAAGCACTTTCGTTTCGCGAGGCTGAACCTGGAAGGAGACGCCACGGAGGATATCGCCCTCGGCGAAGCCAAGGTGAACGTCCTCAAAAGAAATGACGGGCTCGCTCGAGGCGGCGTTCATCCGGGAACGTGGCTAAGCGGCCTCGCCAGCACACGTCTCTTTCATTATAGGGGCTACTGTGGCCGGAAGAGTAGCCGCTTCTACCAGGAGTAATGGACCTGGTAGGACACAACCTTTTCGCCATTGGCAGGGATTTGCACCGTGAACGCAACCGTTTGGCTATCCACCTTATTGAATGGGTCCGAGAACCTGATGATGTCCCAGTTGGACCATCGGTACAAATGCTCGACAATCCGCACTTCCGCGGCCGTCGTCTTGTGGTTCCGAACCTTCATCTCGAAGCTCTCGTCCACTGACCGCCCTCGGGAGTCCAGCCTGTAATCCACGCGGTGGCGCTCTCCCGTAATATCGAAGGCATTGCCCGTGTAGAGGCGGATCAATTCATCTTTCGGCGTGTGGTCGATTTCATTCTCGCCCGTGAATTCGAGCTGGCCGCCTTCATCGCGGCGATAGAATCGTAGTCTGCCCTTCGGCAGTGGCATCCCCAGATGATTGTCGCTGCTGTTGTTGAACTCCTGCATGACCCAAACTTTTGGATTTGACTGCATACCAAAGGCTTCCTGGGTGCGAATGTTCTCCATCGGCCAATTCCGGTAATTCGCGTCCATTTGCCAGCCGTCGTAGACATATACGGTTTTGGACTTGATGCCGTAGGCCCGTACAAATTCCACCTGCTTGGTTTCGCGGTCATAGAGTGTCGTGGGACGTTCGAGCGTGTAAAGGTGATATTCGTCGAATGATTTTTCGGTCACCTGCGGCCCCTGTTGGTTCGCCACTGACGCTGCGACGGCTTCCCTCAACGCATAGGGTTGACCTGCCTGAATCTTGTTTACGTCTCCTGCCATCAACTTGATCCGCGCATCCCGAAATGTCTTCCCCGTTTGATTATCCAGCGTCACCCAGCCTGCGAGATCCAGATCTGTTCCTTTTGCGGGCGCCACCACGTTATAACTCGCCTCCCAATTCATGCCGCCGGTGACGTAACTCAGTTCGGCCGACGCTTTCCCCGCTTTGTCGGTGTCCAATTCCCACGAGAGCGTCGGCTTCAAAATCGTATCGTCTGCGAGCGCAGGGAATATGGGTAGCCCGGGCAAATTGAATTGCAGTTTCCCGTTCACTTCAATCACGGGCTGTCCGGCGCCTTGCTGTACGAATGCCGCTTGCTGGTAGTAATACCTTTGGTTATACGTCGTCGTTGCGTGCGGCACAAAACCGCTGCGGATAATTTTGCCCTGCACAATGGTTTTGTCGGGTGCCACAAAATCAATCGTTTTGCCTTCGTACAAAGACAAGAGCAATTGTTCGGAGACGGGATCGTTGCGATAGTTCTGTTCGAGGATTGTTAATCGACGTGCTTCGTCAAGCGATCTTAGAAAAACCGAATCAGGTTCGACGTGCGCGGTGATGTCGGTTACTTCTATGTGATTTTGTCCCGGCTTCAAATCCAGCGCGAGTCCCTGCCTCACGACTGCGAATTGCTGGTTGTAGATCGTCAGCGCGGTCGCGCTTGCTGCGTCGTTTTTTCCCGAATCCTTGCTTTGCGCTGCCACATGGAAGCCGATTACTAGCAGCAAGGCCGACACACACAGCAAGATTCCGAAGTTCCGCATGCTCTTGTTCATGATCTCCCTCCTGACGGCAATGCCAACCACCTCTGCAACGCCCCTCTAAACGCTAGATGTATTCATTCTGAACGGCGTTGTTCGTGGGGAAGGGGAAAGCTCGTCCGGGCGTTCCCATTGAGTACTGAACGTCACAACCGTACGCGGACCAAAATGGATATTGCCCGAGCGGTTTTCTGCCCGGGCCATTCCGGTGCGACGAGAACCGGGATGGTCGCCGGTCGCAAGAAAATATCGAGGGATCGTCTTCTGGTGCTTTACTGAGGCCTGGTTTTCAGGTCGAAATCGATGATGTGATCTTCATCTCGCTCGACGCAAGGGGCATTTTCCACGATCAGGTCTTTTGTGGCTTTGGCGATTCGTGGGTTCATTGTCCAAGTCCTGGTGAAGATATTCGGATCCTCCACCGTCGCTTGATAACGAATGCTATCTCCTTCTCGTGTGATGCGTTCGACTACATGCAGTGAGGTACTGTGGAACCATCCGTCGATCCCCAGCCACGTGTCGTCGTTGAAGCTGGTTGAGTCTACGACCAGGGTATCTCCCTCCCAGTGTCCGATGGAATCTCCGTAGTAGCTGGGGTCTGCCTCAGTGTCGTGCGGCCGGCCATCCGTAGGGACCAGGCGAAACGTGTTGCCGGAGATCACCTGGTAGAGGAATACGATGGGCATTCCGGGCGCTTGAATGATAGCGTGCGGTGGACCGATGCGCGGAACACCGCCGGGCTTGCAGAAGAAGGCCGGGTCTGATTTGCTTTCGTTCCGTGCCAGTTCCTTGACCTTGTCGATCAGTTCGGGCTTGTACGGAGGTTGATTGGGGTCCGCCAGCCGCGCTCGAGCGCCGTTGTCGCCTCGCCTGAAGCTCGGGTCGGGAGCCCCGAAACCACCCACGGGCGTATCCGGTCCGGTGCCGCTCGCCCAAAATCCGTTGAGGTCGGGATGGCCGTCGGCAAGCCGCTTTATCGGCTGGGCGGACGTCGCGTCTCCGTTCGCCTTCTGTGCGGCGGGAGCGAGTTTCTCCTGGCCTGCCGCCGCGATAAAAGCGGCGCAAAAGATCGCGAATACTGCCAGTGTTGTCAGCCTTCGAACTTGTCTCATCGCCGCTCCTCTGATTCGAATTTGGTGGTGAAGGGACTCGGGTTCTACTTTGCGCCTGGACACGTATGGTTACAAAGCTTTGCCGGCCAGGAAGAGCGCCAGCTTGGTGAGGAAGAAGTCGGAGATCAGAATCGCCACCGAAGAGGTGACCACAGCCTGAGTTGTGGCACGACCGACGCCTTGCGTTCCACCGCGTACGGTCAATCCCTTGTAGCAACCGATAGTAGCCAGCAGAAACGCAAACATGACCGGCTTGGCCATCCCTTGCATCAGGTCCGAAAATTCCAACGCGTTCAGAGCGCGTGTCCAGAATTCCACCGCGCCGATGCGCAGGGTAAAGTAGGAAACGATGAAACCGCCCGTCAATCCGACGAAATCGGCCATGGCCGTGAGCAACGGCAGCACAAAAATGGTAGCGAGCACACGGGGAGCCACGAGTTTGCGATTCGGATCCGTGCCCATGGCGCGCATGGCATCCACCTGCTCGGTGACCAGCATGGAACCGAGTTCTGAAGCCATGCCGGAGGCGTTCCGGCCGGCCACAAGCAGGCCCGTAATCGCAGGCCCCAACTCGCGCACCAGTGCGAGCGACACGATGTCGCCGGTGAGCGCGGTCTCCCCGAAGCGCTCGAATTGCGACGCCGTTTGCAGCACCATGACGGCGCCGATGAAAGCTCCGGTCAGCAAGACAATCGGCAGCGAGCCGATGCCGATGATGTCCATCTGCTGCAAAAGATCGCTTATGTAATGGGGCGGGCTGAACAGACTGCCGATGGCGCGAGCGGAGAAATAAGTGTACTCCTGGAGGACCTGTACCTGGCGTTTGAAAGGCTCGATCAAAATGGCGAGGGCGGAAGTCTCTTCTCCCTCTATCCACTTTGGTTCAGTCGCCATTGCGCCTCAGTGCCGACATTACTATGTGGCAAGCGTAACGTTCGGTGCGAGGAAGCGTCAAGGAGCGGTTCGGTTTCTGGCGCATTCCCTTTACGCTCTTGGCGCGCTCCGTTAGAATGCCCAATTTCCTGCCGCCCCGCGCGACGGAGCGCAGACGTGCCGCGGAATCTTTTTTCCGCAAACTGACAAAGCTGAATGCTGCAATTCGCCACTGCCGGAGAGTCGCACGGGCAGGCGCTGATCGCCTGGATCTCCGGCTTTCCCGCCGGCCTGCGCATCGATCTGGAATTCGTCAATTCCGAACTTCACCGGCGCCAACTGGGCTATGGGCGCGGCGGAAGGCAGAAGATTGAGAAAGATCGGGCTGAGGCGCTCGCGGGCGTGCGCCACGGGCAAACAATCGGCGCTCCGATCGCCCTACGTATTGAGAATCGGGACTGGGCCAACTGGGAACGGGCCATGGCCGTGGAGGATCGCGAGGAGGATCGGCAATCCCGCCGGCCTTTGACGGCGCCTCGCCCGGGCCATGCGGACCTGGCGGGCGCGACCAAATTCAACCTGCATGATGCGCGCTACATTCTGGAGCGCGCATCCGCCCGAGAGACCGCGGCCCGAGTGGCCATCGGCTCATTGGCCAAGCTGTTTCTGCGCGAATTCGGCTGCGAGATCCTGAGCCATGTAGTGCAAGTTGGGCATGTGCGTCTGGAGCGGCAGGCGGAATGGAAGGAGATTCAAGCCGTCTGTGCGAATCTCGATTCGCCACTCCGCTGCGTGGATGCCGGCACGGAATCGCGCATGAAGCAGGAGGTCGATCACGTACTGCGCGCCGGAGATTCCGTAGGTGGCATCTTCGAAGTTGTAGCTCACGGAGCGCCGCCGGGACTCGGGAGCCATGCCCAGTGGGACGCGAAACTCGATGGACAACTGGCGCGGGCGATTATGTCGATTCAGGCGGTCAAAGCCGTCGAGATCGGGGCCGGAGTAATGGCCGCTGGTTCGTACGGCAGCGAAGTACAAGACGAGATTACTTATGACGTTAAGGTACGGCGGTTCAAGCGCCCCAGCAACCGCGCCGGTGGCCTCGAAGGCGGCATCACCAACGGCGAAGACGTGGTTGTGCGCGGCTACCTGAAACCGATTTCGACTCTGCGCCGCGCGCTGGGAACGGCCGATCTGGTCACCAAGGAATCCGTACAAGCGGCTTACGAACGCTCCGATGTGTGCGTCGTGCCCGCGGGCGGAATAGCCGGAGAAGCCATGACCGCGCTGGTGTTGGCAGGGGCCTTCCTCGAAAAGTTCGGCGGCGATTCAGTGGGAGAAACGCGGCGCAATTTCGAAGGTTATATGCGGCAGCTCGATTCGTTCTGAGCAGCGGCGGAAAATCCAGGGACATTGGCAATGATTTACCCAGTGGTGAAGTACGGCAATGCCGTACTGGAAAAACCGGCGAAGCCGGTCGAAAAGTTCGACGAGGAGCTGGCCAAGCTCTGCGAGGACATGTTTGAGTCCATGTATGCGGCCAATGGCGTAGGGCTGGCGGCGCCGCAAATTGGTATTGGTAAGCGGCTCGCCGTGGTGGACGTAACCGTGGGAAAGAATCCCGAGGCCAAGATCGTGCTTGCCAATCCGGAATTAACTCACGCCGAGGGGGAGCAGCGCGAGGAAGAGGGCTGTCTTTCCGTGCCGGGATTTCGCGGCAACGTCGCGCGGCCCCAGTACGTTACGGTGCGGGCTCAGGACGCCACAGGGAACACGTTCGAGATGAATGGCGAAGGGCTCCTGGCGCGCGCGTTCTGCCACGAGATGGACCACCTGGATGGAGTGCTGTTTCTGAAACACCTCAGCCTGCTCAAACGCGATTTGATCCGCCGCCGAATTCGCAAGCTGCAAAAAACGGGCCAGTGGTAGTCGGGCCGCAGCAGAACCACCGAGGGCACGATGCGCATCGTCTTTTGCGGCACGCCGGAATTCGCTGTTCCGAGCTTGCGAGCGCTGCTGGCGAATCCTGAATTTGCCGTGGAAGCCGTAGTCACGCAGCCGGACCGGCCGCGAGGGCGCGGACAGCGGGTTTCCCCTTCACCGGTGAAAGAAGTGGCAGCCCAAGCTGGCGTGCGAATCTATCAGCCGGCCAGCATGAAGTCCGACGAAGCCCGCGATTTCATCGCAGAGATCAAGCCGGACGCCGTCGTGATCATCGCGTATGGGCAAATCATTCCGCGTCGCCTTCTGGATATTCCGCGCCTGGGATGGATGAACCTGCACGGCTCGCTGCTGCCGAAATATCGTGGCGCCGCCCCAATTGCCTGGGCCATTATCAACGGCGAACCTAAAACGGGCCTCACCACGATGCGACTTGATCCGGGGCTCGATACCGGTCCAATTCTGATGCAGCGAGAAATCGAGATTGGCAGCGACGATACCGCGCCGGAACTGGCGAAGCGCATGGCGGAGTTGGGCGCGCCGCTGGTTGCGGACTCGCTGATCAAACTCAATCGCGGGGAGATCGTGCCGATTCCGCAGGATTCCACGCAGGCTACATATGCGCCAATCCTCACGAAAGAGCACGGGCGCATCGATTGGTCGCTAACCGCCGGCGAGATTTATAACCGCATTCGTGGCCTCGCGCCGTGGCCTGCCGCGTACAGCACGTTTCGCGGAAGGCTATGCCAGATTTGGGGGCGGCCGAGCGCATCGGCTGCTGCAGGTGATGCTGCGCGCACCCAGGGGCCCGGCAGCTTGCTTGTGACCAATGCTGCCATCGAGGTCGTTTGCGGCAAAGGCACACGGCTACAACTCGAAGCTGTACAACTCGAAGGCCGCAAGCGCATCAGCGCGCGCGAATTCGCGAATGGCGCGCGGCTTGCCAGCGGCGAGCATTTCGGCGGCTAGCTCCGGACGCATTCCTCACACAGACCGCAGCCGTTAAACTCTTTTCATGGCTATCTCCCCTCCACGGAAGATTGCATTTGACGTTCTGCGCCGCGTAGCCGCCGAAAACGCTTACGCGGCCGATCTCCTCTATACGCAGCTCGAATCTGGGGTCAAGAAGCCCGACGCGTCGCTGGCCACCGAACTGACGTTGGGAGTTCTGCGCTGGCAGCGGCTGCTCGATTTCCTGCTGCAGCGCCACATAGAACGCCGTTACGAACAACTCGACCTGGAGGTGCTCCTGGCGCTGCGGCTCGGACTTTATCAACTGCGCTATCTCGATCGCGTGCCGCCGCACGCCGCGATAAACGAATCGGTGGAGTTGGTGAAGCGAGCGCACAAGAGTTCTGCGGCGGGGATGGTCAATGCAGTACTTCGCCGAGTAGCGGCGGAGGCAAAAATTACTGGCAACGAGCTAGAAAAACTAATTCCGATTGGCATGCCGGCCGAGGAACGGTTCGGTATTCTCTATTCGCATCCGACGTGGCTTGTTGCGCGATGGATGAGGTTGCTTGGCAAAGAGCGCACCACCGCATTAGTGAAATCGAATAATCGGCCAGCACCGCTCACCTGTGCAGTGCTCGAGGAAGAGAAGAGTGATCGCGTAGCTGAGGCGCTTCGTAAATCGGGGCTTGAAGTCGCACCCGGCCGATGGCTCCGAGGAGCGCTACACATTTCCGGAGGCAATCCGGCTTTGAGCGAGTCCTATCGCGATGGCCAGATCAACTTTCAGGACGAAGCGTCGCAAATGGTCGCGCATCTGGTGGACGCGCGGGATTCCCAGACCATTCTGGACGCATGCGCTGCGCCGGGCGGGAAAACCATGATTCTTGCGCGCGCTGCAGGCCAGCACGGCCGACTGATTGCAGGGGACATCCATGAACACCGCTTGCGCATGATCCAACAACAATTGATGCGGACGCATACCAAGAATGTGTCACTAGTGACAGCGGATACGGCGCGGCCTCTGCCTTTCTCGCAGCAATTCGACCGCGTGCTGATTGATGCGCCCTGCTCCGGGACCGGCACTCTTTCGGGGAATCCCGAAATTCGTTGGCGGCTCAAAGCAGAAGATTTGAACGAGGCGCACCGCTCCCAGGCCGCGATGTTGCGGAATGCGCTGGCGTCCGCCGCCAAATCCGGACGCGTGGTCTATTCGACTTGCTCTTTGGAGCCTGAGGAAAATGAAAATGTAATCGCGGCGGTGTTGGGCGAATCGCCGGAGTGGCACGTGATTTCGGCCGAGACAGTATTAGCTCGGCATTTGCGGGATCCGGCAATGAGTGAGAAGTTTTTCACAGCGGATGGATTTTTCCGCACTTTTCCTTCCGAACACGGCACCGACGGATTTTTTGCGGCAGTGTTAGCGCGAAGGTAGCGCACATGCTAGTGTGAGTTACCCATGAACGGCGAGAGCGTCCCGCGTCCATATATAGAAAAATGGCGAGAACGGCTAGAGCGCGTACTACGCATCTCGCTATTGGTTTTCGTGCTGGCGGCGGCGGGATTCCTGAGCGCGGTTACGACCATCCGCATTGCCATACGCGGACGGATCGTCACTATGCCCAATCTGGTGGGGCAATCGGCGCCCGGAGCGCAGCGAATGCTCGCCGCCCGTGGCCTGCAATTGCGCGTGGCCGACCGAGTCTACAGCTCATTGCCTTTGAACGCCGTCGTCCGGCAGAGTCCTCCGCCGGGCGAAGAGATGAAGATTTCGCAGGACGCTCACGTTGTGTTGAGTCTGGGTCAGCAGACGGTTAAGATTCCCGCTCTCCAAGGCCAATCGATGCGCGCGGCGCGAATTTCGCTATTACAGGCGGGGTTGCAGCTCGGTGAAGTCACGTCGATGTTTCTGCCAGGAACGCAGCCCGACGTCGTGCTGAAGCAGGATCCGCCGGAAGGAACCACGGCATCGAGTCCTCACGTGGACTTGCTTGTCTCGGGCGCCGATCGCCAGCCGTTTTACGTGATGCCTAATGTGGTCGGTATGGAGCAGCAGGACGCCAGCAAGACTCTTGCGTCGGCGGGATTAAAGATTGCGAAGCTAAATCATATCGGGCAGGCGGGTGCGCCCAAGGGCACGATTGTGGGACAAAATCCTCCGGGCGGCGAACGCATTGCTGCGGACGCAACGGTGGAACTGGGCATTTCGGAGTAAGCAGCAAATCCTTGTTGGCGTGCTCCGAGTGGCGAAAATACCGCGAAAATCAGCCCGGATGCGGGTCTCTCCCATGGTAGAATCCGACAGGTGAGCGTGCCGTCTGGAGTTGAAGTCGCCCCATCCATTTTAGCTGCGGACTTTGCCTGTCTGGGTGATGCTATAGGTTCCGTGGAACGCGGCGGAGTCTCGCTTTTGCACGTCGATGTAATGGATGGCCATTTTGTCCCCAATATCTCGATAGGCGTTCCGGTAGTTGCTTCGCTCCGCAAGGCAACCAAGCTGCAGCTTGATGTGCATCTCATGATCGAAAATCCGGAGCACTATATCGAGGCCTTTGCAACTGCCGGAGCGGACATGATTTCTGTGCACCAGGAAGCCACGCCACACTTGGACCGAGCTCTCACGATGATTCGCGAGCATGGGTGCAAGCCAGGTGCCGTGATTAATCCCGCGACGCCGGTCGTAATGCTCCGGGAGGTGCTGGGCAAGGTCGATCATGTGCTGGTCATGTCTGTGAATCCCGGCTTTGGCGGGCAGGCTTTCATTCCCGAAGCCACAGAGAAAATAAGGGAGTTGCGGGAGATACGGGAGCGGCATCATTATAGCTACAGGATTCAAGTTGACGGCGGCATCGGTCCCGAAAACGTTGCCGAGGTGGTTCGCGCCGGCGCGCAGATCTTAGTCGCCGGAACTTCCGTCTTCCACACCGCTGATCCTGCTGCAGCGGTTCGCGAGATGACGCGTTTGGCCAGTGAGGCTTTGGTGCAAAAAGTAAGAAAGGTCGTTTGAAGGCGCATGTACACGAAATTCAACTGTCTGGCGGCGCTTGTAGCTGTAATCGCCTTGGCCGGCTGTGCCGGCCACAAAACGGCCACCGCTAAGCCGGATACGAACAATACAGCTTCGGCGGAAGCCGATAAGATTCTCTACGAACGCGCCGTGAACGACCTGCAGCACAGCCGTTTCGAAACGGCCCGGCTAAGCCTGCAAACCCTGATCAATACTTATCCGGACAGCGAATATCTCGCCAAGGCGAAATTGTCCATCGCCGATTCTTATTTCAAAGAGGGCGGTACGACGGGCATGACGCAGGCCGTCGCGCAATATCAGGATTTCATCACCTTTTTCCCGTTTTTAGACGAAGCTGCCTATGCGCAGATGCAGATCGGCATGGCGCACTACCGCCGTATGGAAAAGTCGGACCGGGATCGCACAGAGGCGCTGGAGGCGGAGGCAGCGTTTCAGACCTTCGTGCAGAAGTATCCCCAGACCGAGCTTGCCCCTAAAGCCGAACAGCGTCTGAGAGAAGTTCAGGAAGTTCTGGCCGACGGCGATTACCGCATTGCCAGTTTTTATTACCTGAGGCGCATCGACAAGGCCGCAGCCCCGCGTCTGCTCGATCTGGTGAATCGCTACCCGTTATACAGCGATGCCGACCACGCAAACTGGATGCTGGCTTCGATCTACGAACGCAACAAGCACAATGAGATAGCTTCGACTTACTATGCAAGGTTGGTGAAGGAATATCCTATGTCGCCTTTGGCTGCTCAGGCCAAAGCTAAGCTCGTCAAATTTGGGTCCCCTGTGCCGGATGCTGATCCCACGGCGATGGCGCGAATGCAGAGAGAGCAGCAGACTCCACGGGAGAGGCCTGGTTTCCTGAAACGGCCGGGCGAGCTGCTTAAGAGCGGGCCAGACGTAAGCGCGGCAGCAAGGGTGGGAACGCCAAACCTGACGCCGCAAACGGTAGACGTTACCGATACACTCTCTCCGGGTGGAGGGGCAGGGCTGAGTGTGATCGCGGCCGGAGCTAACAGCGGCGGTAATAGCGGCAGCGGAAGCAATGGCAGCGGCACGGGCGCTTACATCCAAAGCGTCTCGCCGGGAGCTTCTGATCCGCCAGCCGCGACTTCCGGAACGGCTGCTGGGCCTGCAGGCGCGAATGACTCACCGGCTGCAAACTCTTCAACTCCGGATCAGGCGGGCCAGACCGGGCAGACCGGGCAGACCGGGCAGACCGGGCAGACCGGCTCAGCTACCGATGCCGGCCAAAACGCAAGCGGTAACTCGGACGCCTCAAACCAGACGAACCAAACTTCCACGCAGAGCTCCAGTCAGGGCGAGTCTTCCAGCAAAAAGAAAAAGAACAAGAAACAGGCGAAGCTTCAGTCGCAGTAGCTCCTCCCAAAATCAAAGCCGTATGTGAGGTTACGCTCCGGTACATCCTGCGCCGAAGCTCGTTGACTCACCGAGCGCCCCGATGCTCCAATAATCCAAGCTCGCCGAACGGTCGGGGTTTCTCTGGACTGCGATCGGACTAGGTGTGGCGAAGGAGCGCCCGGTGTCCCGCATACTGGTGGCCGACGACAATAGCAACATCCAAAAGATGGTTGCTTTAGCCCTTAAAGACGAGGGCATCGACGTCGTAGCGGTTGGGAATGGCGAAGCTGCTATGCGGAAGATTCCGGATCTGCGCCCCGATTTAGTCCTCGCCGATATTTTCATGCCTGTGCGCAACGGCTACGAACTTTGCGAGTTCATCAAGAACGATTCGCGCTATATGAACACCCCGGTCGTGCTGCTGGTTGGCGCTTTTGATCCACTCGACGAGCAGGAAACGCAGCGGGTGCGCGCTGATGGTGTTCTGAAAAAACCGTTTGTTCCGCCCGACCCTCTGATCAACATGGTCAAGGCTCTGCTGGCAAAATCCAACGGGCAAAAGTCGGTGCCGGTTCAAACGCCCATACCGCCGAAGCCTGCGGCACCGCCAGCGGCAACTCAACCGAGTTCAATGATTGAAACTCAAGCGACCCCTGCTGGACCATTGCCACTTCCTCAGGCGGAAGTCTCTTCTGCCCAGCAGAAGCCAACCGTCCCGGTTCCCCCACCGTTTGCACCTCCTGTGCCGAGTCCTCGGCCGCAAGCTGCCAAAGTAGAAGACCCGGATGAGGTCACTACCTCCACGCGCGATCCGAATTTGGGCGATCCGTTTTGGGCAACGCCGGCAGAACCCGAAGTGGTAGAGGAAGAGAAATCCGAAACGCAGCCGGAAGATATAATCGACATGCATTCCTTCGGTAAAGACGAAGACTCTGTCGAGGAAGAAGATGACCGTCCTGCTTTTCGACCCGATTCCAGTCTTCTGGATACCGTCGGCCTCGATGCTGATTTCTCGCAAACGATCGTTACGCAAAATGAGCCGATGGTTCAGCAGCAGGCAAAATATTCCCAGCCAGAAATCGTGAAAAAAGAGCTTGACGCAGTTATGCCCGTGCCGGAGCCGCCTGTCTCGTCCGCTCCGCCTCCCGAAGCGGCGGCCGATATCTTTAAATTCGATCCCACACTGACTTTCGCGTTGCCGACGCAGGACGCTGCGCCCGAGAAGCCATCAGCCGCAGCTGACAAAGCTGCTGTCATAGAGCCGGAGATAGCTGCGGCGCCCGTCAACGATCATGCAGCGGAATCTTCGTGGCCTGACCTGACGGACGCGCTACCGGTTGCGCCCGAAAAACCGCTCGATTCCCATCAGGTCAAGACTCACGAGGAACTTGATCCGGTATTGGAATTACCGGCTCTGCCGAATCACGAAGCGGTGATTACCGCGGCCACCGAGGCTGCGCGCCTGGCGTTTTCGGAGCTCAATACATTGCCTGGGTCAGGTGCGGCCGCGGAAACTTCCGATCGTCACGCGAGCCTGACAGAGCGCAAGAATTCATTCTCCGCGCCTCCGCAGGCTGACACGCCGGCTCCCACGCCCGAAATGATCGACGCGGTCGTGAATCGGCTGCTGGAACACATGCAGCCTCAAATTATGGAAGTAGTGAATCGGGAAGTGCTTCGCCCTGCGATCGAGGCCATCGTACGCCGTGAAATGAAGAAGAGCTGATTTAGTTGCGGTCCTTAAGCTTCTTTGCGCCTTTCCTTGGATCAACTGAAATTCAAAAGCTTATCTTGCGCCGCCCGCGCGGGGCATTGAGGGCTACTTCGTTGCGGGCTCGGCGACCTCCTTTTTGTATTCTTCCGCCTCAGTAGGCGAGCAGATCATCTCGCGGATATCAAAGCTCGCCGGCTGTCGGTGCAAGACGAACTTGTTCAGGCCCAGCCACGGCTCCTTATAGGCCTTCGGGTCGTCGATTTTTACGGTGAGCTCCAGCGTATCCTGATTCACGCGATGGTAGGTTTCCTCGACGCGCATGTCGGCGCTATGAGGGTCTCCCGCATTATCGAGCCAGGTTCTTTCATCCAGCCCCATCGTGTCTACGACAAACGTGTAGTCGTCCTGCCAATGGCCAACGGAGTAGCCGTACCATCTCGATTCAGGATCCTTTGGCAATTCGCGCCCGTCGGTCCAGACGGCGCGCCAGATTCGTTGATACTCATACATGATCAGAACTTGATCGGGGGTCTGAACGACTTTGAAGGGCCGCAGTTCGAAGAATAAATTGCGCGGAAAGCCGGCCGGATCGCAACCGTCCAACGGATCATTAATGAACGCCAGGGCGACTTTTCTCGGCCCATCACCGGGCTTATAAGTGCTGGCCATTTTCTCGCCCCATTCCGTGAAGGGCGCATGGCTCTTCACACCGGCAGGCTGAATTCCGGCGGCGAAGGCGTCCCAGATTCCGCTGATGTCGCGGCGAGGTGCCGGACCGGAAGCCGGACGCCTTTCCTTGGGAGCGATGCTCGGGCTATTCCAGGGCGCAGGCGCTGCATTCTGCTGTGTCGTACCCGATTGCTGCGCTCGAATTCCGGGGCCGGAAATGAGGCACGCGAACAGAATGGCAGCTGCAGGAAGGGCCGACCTCAGCAATCGTTTTGACATTTTGCGAACCTCTCTCGAGCAGAAACGTCACCCGCACCAAAGCAGCGCCGAATTCTCAACCCGCTTGGGTCACATTACTTGGCAGAATTCGCCGGCTTCGGCGCATCCACCTCAGGCCCGAATATCCCCGGAATTCGCGTGCCCAATGTCTGGCCGTTCGCCAGCACAACCCGCATGACGCGCCCGATGGGTTGGCCATTCTTGACGGGCTGCAACGTCACCGTAACATGATCGCCCGATTTGAAGACCTGTTTGCTCCAACCGAGGTTGGTCATGTCCGCAGGATTGCTGGTCTCCGCGATCCAATGGACAACCGTGCCTTTGTCGTCCGTCACTTCGAACTTCAGCCAGCAATGCGGATTTGCCCAAACCCAGTCCGTGACGGTCGCCTTCAGCGTGAGCTTTTTATCGATATCGAAATTCGAATTGCCATGATGCGCAAAAACAGGGGCCGCAGTGATCAGAAGTCCTAATCCTAGAAGAGCGCCGATATGCCTATTCTTCACGCCAGACCTCCAGCGCACTCATTCTTGCCGATGGCCTCGGCCGCGCTAGCTTATTGTAGAAAAGCGCGGTTCAGAGTCCAATGCATTTGTATCAGCGATACATGACGGACGAATGTTGCCCATCTGATTGCGATTTGACCCCTCTTGCCGCGCTCCTTATAGTTAGTGGTTTATCCCTCACCCAAGTCCGCGCACCGGACCGGAGAGACTGACTTGCCCGAAGATTCGCCAAAAAAGGCAGTGGAAGCGGCGCCCCAAAGCGCCGAATTCCCCAAAGTTTACGAGCCGCAGCTGATTGAGCCGCGCTGGGCCGAGACTTGGGTCAAGGAGGAGCTCTTTCGCGCTGATGCAAATGCCCCGGGGGACGTGTTTTCAATTGTCATTCCGCCTCCGAACGTGACCGGCTACATCCACATCGGCCATATGCTCGAGCACACGCAAATTGACGTGCTCACCCGCTGGCACCGCATGCGCGGCGAAAACACGCTGTGGCTGCCCGGCATGGATCACGCCGGCATCTCGACGCAGGTCGTCGTGGAACGCGAGCTGGCCAAGCAGAGCCTCACGCGCAAAGCTCTCGGACGCGAAGAGTTTGAACGCCGAGTTTGGGAATGGAAGGCGCACAGCGGCGGCACGATCAAGAAGCAGATGATTCGCCTGGGCGACTCCTGCGATTGGTCGCGCGAAAAGTTCACGCTCGATCCGCCGCTCTACCGCGCGGTTCTGGAAGCTTTTCTGCGCCTTTACCACGAAGGGCTGATCTATCGCGGCCGCTATATCGTCAACTGGTGCCCGCGTTGCCAGACGGCCTTGAGCGATCTCGAGACGGTCCACGAGGAGCGCAAGGGCCATCTGTGGCACATTCGCTATCCGGTGGTGGGTTCGAGCGAATCGATTGTCGTCGCCACCACGCGCCCGGAAACCATGTTGGGCGATACCGCCGTGGGGGTAAATCCCGCGGACGAACGTTATAAGCATCTGGTTGGCAAGAAGCTTCTTCTCCCGCTCATGAATCGCGAGATTCCCGTGATCGCCGATGCTGCGGTGGACCGCGAATTCGGGACAGGTGCCGTCAAAGTGACTCCCGCGCACGACCCGAACGATTTCGAGATGGGACGGCGCCACAAACTTCCCGAAATCGACGTCATGACCGAAGACGGGCGCATGAATGCGAACGCCGGCCCCTACGCCGGGCTGGACCGCTTCGAAGCGCGTAAGCGCATCGTCGCCGATCTGGAATCGCAGGCCCTGCTCGTGAAAGTCGAAGAGCACACTCATGCCGTGGGCGTTTGCGACCGCTGCAAGACCGTCGTCGAGCCGCGCGTCTCCATGCAGTGGTTTTGCAAGATGCGCCCTCTCGCGGATGCTGGTGCCGCGGCGGTCGAACAGGGACAGATCCGGATCTTTCCCGATAATCAGCGCAAAATCTTTATCGACTGGCTGGCGAATATACGCGACTGGTGCATCTCACGGCAGCTCTGGTGGGGACATCGCATACCGATGTGGCATTGCCCCTGCGGTGGGATTACGCCCGCGCGCGATTCGCGCGTTGCCATCGTTGACGGCCGCGCGTTGCCCGCAAGTCCTCCCGAGAAATGCGCGAAATGCGGCGGCGGAAAGCTCGAACAGGATCCCGATGTGCTGGATACTTGGTTCAGCTCCGGCCTTTGGCCGCTTTCAACGCTGGGCTGGCCCGACGACACGCCTGACCTGCGTAGGTTTTATCCCACGACGCTGCTCATCAGCGGTTACGACATTCTCTTTTTCTGGGATGCGCGCATGGTCATGCTCTGCCTGCACCTCGCTCCCGGAAAAACCACTGCCGAACGAATTCCTTTCCGCACGCTTTACCTGCACTCGCTCGTTCGTGATGCGCAGGGACAAAAGATGTCCAAGATGCGCGGCAACGTGGTTGACCCGCTGGAGTGGATGGAAAGGTATGGCACGGACGCGCTGCGCTTCACGCTTTCTATCAAAGCGGCGCCGGGCACCGATATCGCTCTCAGCGAAGATGCTGTCGTGGGCTACAAGGCGTTCGCGAACAAGATCTGGAACGCGGCACGATTCGTTTTTGTGAATCTGGAGAAATTTCAGTCGGCGACAGGCATGACTATCGAGGAGCTTGCCTCACCACAGGTGCGCGCCGCGGCGCCCTATCCCGCAGGCGATGCTGTCAGCCTCGCGGACCGCTGGATTTTCTCACGATTTGCCGAGGCCATAGCCACGGTGGATGACGCGCTGGAGAATTTCCGTTTTCACGAAGCCGCGCACAACGTCTATCACTTCTTCTGGGGAGATTTCTGCGATTGGTATATCGAGTGGGTGAAGCCGGCGATGGCGGATGCGGATCGCGGTGTCTCTGTCCCCGCGTGGCGCAATCTCTTCGCCGTATTCGAGGCAGCCCTGCGGCTGCTGCACCCCTTCATGCCGTTTCTCACTGAGGAGTTATGGCATCGGCTGCCGCAGCATTCACCGGAAAAGGACAAGAATGCGCGCTCCATCGCTCTGCAGCCCTTCCCTCGGCCTGCGCCGCAATGGGTGGACCCTGACGCCGATCAGGAAGTGATGCTGCTGCAGGATGTAATCGAGAAGGCGCGTAATATTCGCGCGGAACTCAAGCTTGATCCCAAGCGCCGCGTGGCGGCGGATTTTGCTCCAGCCACTCTCGCGGTTCGCGAAACGGTGGAGGCAAATCGCGCGATTGTTTTGCGACTTGCCACGCTCTCGGACCTGCGCATTTCCGATTCCAAGCTTGAACCTACGGCCGGTCCGGTCCGCTCAACCGCACAGTTCGATCTGCGCATCCCCTATGGCGAGACGGTGGAACTCGGCGCTGAGCTCGCCCGCTTGCGCAAGGAAAGGGAACGGCTCGCCCGCGATCTAGAGTCAAAGCAAAATCGCCTCGCGGACGATACGTTCCGCAGCCGGGCGCCCGCGGAAGTTGTGCGCCAGCTCGAAGTCACCTTTGCGGAACGCCAATTGGAATTCGACAAGCTAACCCAGCGCCTGGCCCAACTCGAGAAACGGACGGACAGCTCCCCAACCGCTTAAACTTGGCGTTCTGCGATCCTCCTTGCCCATGCGCCGCGCGACGGATAAGCTCGGTGCCGTTCCCTTCGATTGCATAGTTTGATTGAGGAGCCTCAACTCAACTGCATGCCCGCCCGCAAGCTTTCGGCAACTAGTGAACGAGCCGGGACCACCGACCGGCGAATCGACGCGCTGCTCACCTTGCTTTCGGAAAATCCGATGATCGTCATCAGCGGCGAGAAAATCGCGCGGCAGATCGGCGTGAGCCGCTCCGCAGTCTGGCGCTGGACGCAGCGGCTTCGTGCGCTCGGAGTGCGCGTCAAGGGCCATCCGCGGACGGGCTATCGCATCGAACGCGTGCCGGACGTGTTGTCGCCCAGCCTGTTGCGGCGACGCCTCCCCGATACGCCTTTCGGCAAGCGCATCTATCATTACTTCAAAACGGCTTCCACCAACAGCATCGCTCTCGAGCTGGGGCACGCCGGTGAGCCTCACGGAACGATCGTCATTGCCGAAGAGCAGACTGGCGGCCGGGGCCGGGCTGGCCGATCCTGGCATTCGGAAAAGACCAGCGGAATTTACATGACGGTTCTGCTGCGTCCGCCAATTTCGCCGCTAGTTGCGCCAGTGATCACGATGGTTGCCGGGCTCGCGGTGAGGGATGCCGTGGAAGAAGAAACCGGAGTGGTGGCCGACCTGCGCTGGCCGAACGATCTGCTCGCAGGCGGGAAAAAATTTAGCGGAATTCTCACGGAAATGTACGCGGAGCCGAGCCAGGTGCGCTTTGTCATCGTTGGCATTGGCGTCAACGTGAACCACACGGCCATGCCACCGGAGCTCGCCAAAATTGGAACATCATTACGCTTGATCACCGGGAAACCCGTTTCGCGGCTGCAACTCGTTGTGCGGTTGCTGCGCCACCTGAACAGCTACTACAATCGATTTTTGGCTGAAGGTGCTCAGCCCATCCTGGACCGCTTCGCCGAGGTATCCAGTTACGCTCGTGGCAAGCGTGTGCGTATCACGACGGCGGGCGAATCGTACGTGGGAACGACCGACGGCCTGGAGCCGAATGGTCTTCTGCGCGTGCGCCGCGACGACGGCCAGAGCGCGGTGGTCATCTCCGGCGATGTTTCCGAGGCGAATTGATGCTGCTTGCCCTTGATGTCGGCAATACCAATACGGTGCTTGGCGTCTTTCGCGATAAGGACCTTATCGCGAATTGGCGCCTGACTACCGCGCGCGACCAAACCGTGGACGAATACGGAATCCTGACCCGCGATCTCTTCACCATTGCCAGCCTCGATCCTAACGAAATTCACGGCGTGATCATCAGCTCGGTTGTCCCTCCGCTCAATTCCACGCTGGCGGGCATGGCGGATCGCTATTTTCATACCAAGGCGCTTTTTGTGGAGCCGGGCATCCGCACCGGAATGCCTGTGCATTACGACAATCCGCAAGAGGTGGGCGCCGACCGCATCGTCAATAGCGTCGCCGCATATTCGAAATACGGTGGGCCGTGCATCATCGTTGATTTTGGCACCGCAATAAATTTTGACGTGGTTTCCGAGCGTGGCGAATACTTGGGCGGAACGCTTGCGCCCGGAATCGGCATCTCCGCCGAGGCGCTTTTTTCGCGCGCGGCGCGGCTCTGGCGCGTCGAAATTCGCGATCCGGGAAAAATTATCGGCACCAATACGGCGCAATCAATGCAGGCGGGCCTCTTTTACGGCTTCACCGATCTCGTCGACGGCATTCTGGAACGCATCAAAGCCGTGCAAGGCAAAGATGTCCGCGTGATTGCCACCGGCGGCCAGGCGTCTTTGATCGCTCAGGCTTCGCGGCACATTCAGCAGGTGGACGAATTCCTGACGCTGGAAGGGCTGCTCATCATCTGGGAACGCAACCAGCCTGCTCATGCTACGGCGGCGGAGAAAGCGCCCGTCACCGGCACGATGCGCGCCACCGCAAGGTCAGCTCGAAAGCGCGAGTCGTAAAGTCTGCTGATGGATTCGCTCAACTACTTCAATTATTTCACTGAAATCGAGGAATACTTCTGGCGCAAGCGCGGCGCGCATCTGCTGGTTTCGCCGCTGGATTGGGCGATCGTGGAGACTTGGCAAAGAGCCGGAATTCCGCTGGATGCGGTGCTGCGCGGAATCGATAGCGCGTTTGAAAGCTATCAGCGCTCGCGACGAGGCGCGGGCAGGCCGCTAAAAAGCTTGGCATACTGTGTCGATGCGGTCCTGGATGCCGCAGCGGAAAAACAGGAGGCGGCGGCCGGCGCTGGTCCGGAGGTCAAACCAAGGGAAAAAAAAGCGGAGCCCTTCTCGCGCGAGGAGCTGCGCGATTTTCTCCGCCGCAATATCGAAAAGTTGGAAAAAGCTGCGCAACGCGTGAATTCCTCAGACGCCGAATTGGGTCGCCGCATCGCCCAGGCTCGCGAGAGCCTCGCCGGCGTCATGCCGCTGCTCGATTCTCCCGCCGATCTCGATCTTGAAGGCTTCGAACGGCGGCTAAGCGCGGTCGAGGAAAAGCTGAGCGCAGCGCTGCTGGCCTCCGCGGACGAGAACGTGCTCGTTGATATCCACGCCGACCTGGACAAACAGCTCGCGCCTTACCGGCGCCGCATGTCGGCGGAACAGCTCAGCCAACTCGAGCGGCAATACATACAGAAACGCCTCCTCGAACGGTTCGGCCTGCCGCGGCTCAGTCTCTTTTACCTGAACTGAAAGGATTCATGCCTGATCCCATCGACGTACGTATCGAGAAATTGGTCTATGGCGGTGAGGGCCTTGCGCATCACGAGGGTCAAACCGTGTTTGCCCCTTTCGTCCTGCCGGACGAGAGCGTATCTATCGAGCCGTTGGAGACACGCAAGAAATTCATCCGTGGCCGCGTGGCGCAGATCAAGACGCCTTCCGCGGATCGCGCCGTTGCGCCTTGTCCCTATTTCGGAGTCTGCGGCGGATGCAATTACCAGCACATTCCTTACGAATTGCAACTTCACTACAAAGCTGAAATTCTGCGCGAAACGCTGGCGCGGCTTGGGCGGCTGCACTGGGAGGGACCGATCGTGTCGCACGCGTCTCCCCCTTTCGGCTATCGCAATCGCGTACAGTGGAAGATCGGACTCGACGAGACCGGGGCGCGCGAAATCGGATACTTCCAGCCCAGCTCGCAGAAGCTTTGCCCCATCCGGCAATGTCCTATCGCCTCGCCGCGTTTGAACGAAACACTCAACTCGATCGTGGATTTGTTGAAGTCAGGCAAGCTGCCCGCCGAATTGCGCGAGATCGAGGTTTTCGCCGATCACGATGACGACCGCCTCCTCCTGAATCTAGATCTGGACGGGGCGAACGGCGCTGCGGCGGACCTCGCTGCGACCTTTCGCGCCGCTCTGCCATCCGTTGAAACCACGTTGGTCCATGATCGCCGAACGGACCACTTCGAGCTCGTCGGTCCCGGCTACATCAAGTACCGTGTCGGCGACCACACCTATCGCATCGGCCACCTCTCTTTCTTTCAGGTGAATCGCTTCGTCCTGGATGAACTCGTGCGCACCGTTATCGGCGAGGCCCGCGGGAAACTGGCTCTCGATCTTTTTGCCGGCGTGGGGCTTTTCAGCCTGCCGCTCGCGAATCGCTTCGAACGGCTAGTTGCCGTGGAGGCAAAC
The DNA here is from genome assembly GCA_963803735.1 of uncultured Acidobacteriota bacterium. Lineage (GTDB taxonomy): Bacteria > Acidobacteriota > Terriglobia > Acidiferrales > UBA7541 > Palsa-189. Next base: position 279,381 of record CAWDNV010000010.1, read on the forward strand.
GAAGCCGCGGCGCGCGATTTGGAGAGCAATCTCCAGGCGAGTGGCGCCGCTTCGCCGAATTTGCGGCAAACCACTGTGGAGGCATTTCTCGAGCAATGGCACGAGCGGCCTGACCTGGTGGTGCTCGACCCTCCGCGAACGGGCGTAGCGGCACGCGCGCTCGCGCGTCTGAGCAAGATCGCTCCTCAAGAGATTATTTATCTTTCTTGCGACCCCGCCACGCTCGCCCGCGATCTGGCAATTCTTGCCGGCGACGGCCAGAATCCCCGCGGTTATCAGATCAGTGAACTTCACCTTGTCGATATCTTCCCTCAGACTTATCATATCGAGGCCCTGGTGCGACTTTCGCGTCGCGCATGAAGCTTCCTGCTTTGCTGATCGCGGTCTTCGTTGCCGCAGGAGTCCTGGCGGCCTCTCCGATTGCTGTTCACACTCGGCATAGCCTTGATCTGTCGCTCGGAGTCGCGTTGTTCTGCATCATCGCCGGCTTTGGACTGGTGAGTTTTCGGGGCGCGAATCTCGCCTGGGCTGCCTCACTTTTGGCTTGGTTCTGTCTTGCTGCCGCGGCGGCGCAAATCGAACACATGACCATCCCGGCGAATGAAATTACGAACTTGGTCGGCAGCGATCGAATGGAATTAGGCGAGCCCCTGCGATGGCGCGGAATTCTGCGCGCCAATCCTTTGCGGTTGCCCTGGGGATCTCGCTACGACGTCGATCTCGAAGAGGTCCAGTCACTGGGCGCATGGCATTCGGTACACGGCGGCTTGCGGGCGACTTATTTCTTTGACCAACGCGCACCGGGAATTCCGGCACCACTTCGCGCCGGTGAACGCGTCGAGATTCTGGCTCGGGCGCGGCTCATCCGAAATTTTGGCGATCCCGGAGCATTCGATTATCGCAGCGCGCTCCAGCAGCAGGGAATCGACTTAACGGCCACGCTGCGGAATCCGGCGCTACTGCAAACCCTGCCCGGCCCTGCGCCAACGTTGGCTCATTATTTAGCCCGGCTGCGTGGCCGCTTGCTGAACGACCTCGACGCCATGCTTTCGCCAGCGGAGGATCGCGCCGCAATTGCGCGTGCCATGCTGCTCGGAGATCGCAGCTTTCTTGATTCGCAGCAGGCCGAGTCGTTCCGCGAAACGGGGGCTTTCCACGTTCTGGTCGTGGCCGGCCTGCACGTAGGCGTGCTCGCAGCATTCCTTTTCTGGGCAGGCAAAAAGCTGCGGTTGCCGATTGTTGCGAGAGCTTTCGCCACGATTGCAGTGCTCGGCCTTTACGTCGCAATCATCGAGGATCGCCCTCCGATCATGCGCGCAGCATTGATGGTGGCGATCTACCTGTTGGCCCGCACGCTTTTTCGGCGTGTGGCTTTGCTCAACGCAGTCAGCCTGGCCGCGATTGTGATTCTCCTGTTCCGGCCTTCGGAAGCCACTCAGGCAAGTTTCCAGCTCTCTTTTCTTGCGGCGGGCATTATCGCCGGAATCGCGGAACCGCTGCTGGAGCGAACCGTAGAGCACTATCGCCGCGCACTCGAGCACCTCGGCGATATAACGCGAGACGGCAGCCACGCCCCCAAAGCGGCGGAATTTCGCATCGATCTTCGCGCTGCCTCAAGCTGGCTGCGCTCGCGACTGCCGTCGAAGCTGACGCAATATTGCGATCAGATAGTGGTTACTCCCTGCCGCGTTGGCTTGCGGCTGTGGGAATTGGCCGTGCTCTCCGTTGCTCTTCAAATCGGCATGCTGCCGCTGATGGCTCGTGATTTTCATCGAGTCTCCTTCATCGCGCCGGTTGCAAACATCCCCGCGGTACTCCTCACTTCCGTCCTTATCCCATTCGGGTTCGCATCGCTGGTGCTCGGCGTTATCTGGAAAACCCTCGGAATAGTTCTGGGGCGCGCACTAAGCTTCCTCATCGCGATGCTTACGGCATTGACTCATTGGTTCGCGCAACTTCCCTCATCCTCCGTGCGAGTTCCTTCTCCACCAACCGCGCTCCTTGTCGGCTTTTTTGCGGTCACGCTCTTTCTCTCGGCGGCGATTCTGACGCACAGAAAATCGAGCTCCCGCGTCGCGCTCGTCGCCGCGCTCGTGTTAGCATCGCTGATCGTCGTTTATCCGTTTCCCCCTCGATTGCAGCGCGGACGCCTGGAGGTAACTGTCTTGGACGTCGGCCAGGGGGATTCCATTTTTGTGGCGTTCCCCGACGGCCGCACGATGCTTGTCGATGCCGGCGGACTGCCGGGCGCCAATTACATTCGTGGGATGAGACCGGGCCTCGACATCGGCGAAGACGTCGTCTCGCCATTTCTTTGGTCCCATGGATTGAAGCACATCGATACGGTCGTGGTAACGCACCCCCACGAGGATCATCTCGGCGGCATGTTCGCGGTGTTGCGAAATTTCAAGGTCGGTGAACTTTGGGTGGGACGCGACGAGGATGCGCCTGCTTACCGGAATCTGCTTGCCGAAGCTAAAGCGAGAAAAGTCCCCGTCGTGCATCGCTTGAGAGGCGATCATTTCGACTGGGCTGGCGCGCGCATCAACGTTCTTTGGCCGGACTCCAGCGATCCGGCGCGCGCTCGCAATGATGATTCTCTGGTTTTGCGTCTAGAGGACGGCAAGGAATCATTTCTGCTCACCGGAGACATCGAACGCGCCGTCGAACGCAGTATTCTGGCGAATGGTGATGAGATCTCCGCCAATTTTCTCAAGGTTCCGCACCACGGCGGCAAAACTTCCAGCACTCCGCCATTTCTCGACGCCGTTCATCCCGCCGTTGCAGCGATCTCGGTGGGCGAAGCGAATCCCTTTGGCCACCCCAACCCCGATGTAGTCGAGCGCATTCTCGCCGAAGGGACGCGCCTCTATCGCACCGACCACGACGGCGCCATTACCGCAGCCACCGACGGCCGCTCTCTGGACGTCCGCTCATTCCTCGCTTGTGCGCGGCCCTGCTCGGAACTCTCCTCGGCAGTATCTCCGGCCGAATCTCCTGCTTTTTAGCGCAGTCTTCATGTGCCCTTTACGAATCGAATTAATAGGTGTGAAACAAGATTCCGAGAGCTTTCTTGCTGCATATTAGGGCAGTCACTATAATCTTAGGGACGGGTACATGAATTCGATTCAGCCGGTTTCTCCAACCAACGCGGAAATTGACGAAGAATCAAGGCGGGTTCGCCGCCTGCGTATTGTCGTTAACCTCTCCCTGAGCGTCATCGCGCAAGGCGATTTGCCTTATGAGGAAGCTCAGGAAGTTGCCGCGGCAGCGCGGAGACTCGCGGAATCATTGTTTCCAGGCAAGGGCGAGGTGTACGACTTGCTTTACCGGCCCAAATTCCACCGATTGATCAACGAAGTTTACCGCCTGCAGTAATTCGCGCCGTTGTTATTTCCGCCAAGCGGCCAGGGCCACAAGCGCCGCAATCGTTAGTGTGGCGCCGATCGCGGCATTGTATTCGCGGTTCCGCACATACTGAGCGAAAGAAAACTGGATGCCCTTCGCGGAACTTTCCACTCGGAGTCTAGGCCAAAAGAGCGGCACGTTCGCTGCGTAATCGTCGAACGCCTTGCCATACTGTTGGCGGAGCTCTGATTCCTCCCGCCGCATCACCTGCGCGTAAAAAACACCGAAATAGATTGCCACCAAAGCGGCCGCAATCCACGATCGTCCAGCAAGAGCAAATCCCACTGCAATCAGGGCGCTGCCGAAATACAAAGGATTGCGAGTCCGCGCATAAGGGCCCGTCTGCGCGAGCGCTTCGCGCTTGCGCAAATGCCCAGCGGCGATGGCGCGGATCAGCAACCCCAACAGCGCAACAGCAGAACCGATGACAACCGAGCGGAACGTTGGGCGAACCAGCCAGAGGCAGAGCACCGCAATCGGATAGCCTATGGGTGCCCGCCAGCGTGCCCAAGCCGGTCCCGGAGCAGCCGTGCGTTCAGTCATGCGGAAGGGCGCGGAGCCGCGCCAGCAGGTCACGCGTGGAGTGCTGTTTCGGATCGCCCACAATGGCGATGCGCACGCCGAGGCTCCGCGCGGTTTCGCGCTCGGGCACCGTGTCGACGGTGTAATCGGTCCCCTTGGCATGCACATCGGGACGCAAGACCGAAAGCAGGTGGGTCACGTCCGGTTCGTCGAATACCACTACGTAATTTACAGCGGCGAGACCGGCGACGAGCCGCGCACGCGCTTCGGCCGGTAGGATCGGACGCCCCTCGCCTTTCAACGAGAGCACGCTGTTGTCCGAATTGATGGCCACGACCAGCACGTCTCCTTCCCGGCGAGCCCCTTGAAGATATCTGGAATGTCCGACGTGCAGCACGTCAAAGCATCCATTGGCCAGCACTATGCGCTCTCCGCGATTTCTGTGCTCGCGCAGCTTCAGGGCCAATTGTTCGACGGAAACAATCTTATTTCGCGTGTCCATCTTCGGTTTCAGCGCGCCTGCTTTCCGCATCGGATCGAATGGCAGCTATCAATTCTTCGCGCGTGACTGTAGCTGTGCCGCGCTTCATGACCACAATGCCTCCCGCATAATTGGCGATTCGCGCCGCTTGCATCACGCTTGCCCCAGCCGCCAATGCCAGCGTAAACGCTGCAATCACAGTGTCTCCCGCGCCCGTCACGTCAATCGCCTGATCGCTCCCAAATACGGCCAGCGGCTGCGGCGCGCGTCCTTGTTCGAATACGGTCATGCCGTGGCGCCCACGGGTGGCCACCAAAGCGCTCAGGTTGAGCCGCGCCATGGTTCTCCGGGCGAAAGCGTCCAGCTTCGCAGCATCTCCTCCGATCTGCGCGTTGTGGGCGGCCTCGATTTCCGCCTCATTCGGCGTGGCGGCGGTCAAATCCAGGCGCACGTATTCGTGAAGCCGATATCGAGAATCCAGCGTTACGGGTCGCGACCATCGACGACGGCCCCGAATGCTCGTGACAATCTCCGGCGTCGCCGAACCATAGCCATAATCTGAGATCAGAACCGCCGAAATATCACTGAGTCGTTCGCGCGCGTTGCGCACGAGTGCCTCGATCGTGGAATCGCCTAATCCATCGGGTTCGCGGTCCACTCGCAACACCTGCTGCTGCGCCGTATGCGCCCAGCCCGCCAGAAATCGCGTCTTCGCGGGAGTCGTCCAGCCACTTTTGCGAACGAGTCCGGAAGCGTCGACCTTTTTGCCGCGGAAATATTCCGCGAGCGCGTCTCCCGCCGAATCGTCACCGATAGTCGCTACCGGATGCACGCGCGCACCGAGATCCGCCAGATTGTTGGCGGCATTCGCGCCGCCGCCGGGCAGCGTATGCATCTCCCGGCGCCGCAGAATCAAAACGGGCGCTTCGCGCGAGACTCGCGAGATTTCCCCGAAAACAAACTCGTCGGCCACGAAATCGCCCAGAACCAAAATAGCCTGACGGCGAAACTGCTCGACGATGCCAATCAGCCGCGCCGCATCTGTTCCTCGGTCGGCCCTCACGGAATCCCCCTGAGGATGGCGTCCACAGCTTCGGAGAGGTCCTCCACAACAAAATCGGGCTGCCGCTGCCATTCTTGGCTATGCAATTCATATTCGCCGCGACCGTAGCCCGTTAGAACCAGCACTCCGCGCCCGCCAACTCCGTGCGCCAACTCAACGTCGCCATAGCGATCCCCCACGACAAAAGAACGGTCGAGGCGCAGGCCGTGCTCCCGTGCGGCCTGTTCCAGCAATCCCGGCAGTGGCTTTCGGCAATTGCAGTCGTCCTGCTTCGTGTGCGCGCAATAGTAGTAACCATCCACGCGAGCCCCGGCCGCGGATAATTCCTGGCTGAGTCGGGAATGAATCTGTGTCACCAAAGATTCCGGGAAAATTTGCCGCGAAATGCCCGATTGATTGGTCACAACGATCACAGGCAAGCCCGCTTTATTCAGTTTGGCGATTGCCGCGGCCGCAAACGGAAAGATATGCAGCCGGCTGATATGGTTGAGATAACCCATCTCTTCGCAAATGGTTCCGTCGCGATCGAGGAAAACCGCCGGGCGCAAGGCCTTTGCGTCAGGCAAGACGTTGGCTCCAAACGCTCGAAGTTTTGGCGCGGTCGGTGGCCGTCAGCCCAGAGATTAGAAGAGAATGGGCGGCTTCAAATACGCGCTCGACCGAAATGCGCGTCATGCAACGATGATCGATGGGGCATTTGCGGAGAAAGCAGGGGCTGCACTCCACTGGCTCGCGAATCAGCGTGAATTGCGGAGTCATGGCCCGAGTGCCTTCGGGATCGCTGGGGCCGAATATGCCGATCACCGGAATTCCGACGGCGCCGGCGACGTGCATGGCTCCAGAATCATTGCCGACAAATAAACGGCAGGCGGAAAGCAGCGCGGGAAGTTCACCGATTTTCGTCGTGCCGACCAGGTTGCAGGCGCGATGGCGCATCGCGCCAACGATGCGCGCCGCCATCTCATTTTCTTGAGGGGCGCCAAAAAGTATCACTTCCGCGTCGAACTCAGCTATGAGCCGGTCGGCGAGCGCCGCATAGCGCTCCGGTTCCCAGCATTTTGCAGAACCGTAAGCCGCGCCGGAAGCGAAGGCGATCCGCACGGCATTCTTGCGGACTCCCGCTACAAACAGGCATTCCAAAGCTTTCGCCCGATCCTCGTCCGCCACCCGAATGCTGATCTCATCGACGTGGGGCAATCGTTCCAGCCATCCGGCCCGACGGAGCAGCTCGAGGTGATCGTATACCTCGTGAGCCGGCGTCTCGCCTTTCGCCGGAAGCGGAATTGCTCGCGTCAGCAACCAGCTTCGCCCATCTCGCGCGTATCCGATGCGTTCGGGTATTCCGGCGCGCCAGGCGATCCACGCGGCATCGAAGGCGTTCTGGAAAAGCACCGCCACTTCAAACTTTTCTCTTCGAAGCGCGCTGGCCAGCCGTTCCTTGCCCCAGAATCCTCTGTGTTCGCTTTTGTTATCGTAAACGATGATGCGGTCGGCATAACCTTGTCCGCGATAGAGATCCGCAACCCAAGGACGCGCCAGAATCGCAATTTCGGCGTTTGGCCAGCGCGCTCGAATAGCCCGCAAGGCCGGAATGGACATCACCGCATCGCCCACCCAGTTGGTCGCTCGAACGAGAATTTTCATGCTTGCGTCACCGGTTGCGATCGGCCGACTGCGGCTCGTACTGCCGTCCAAAAGGCGTTTTCATCGTTGAGCGCGAGGCGAATCCGGCACGCGTAGATAGGCAGCGCCGCGCTAACCGAAGTCGGCAAGTTAAACACATCTTTTTCGGTGCAAATCAGGGCATTCGCTCCGGCAGCGGCAGCGGCGGCTTGGAGCTCTTGGATTTCAGCACTTGAATATCGATGATGATCGGCGAAACTGCGCTGCCCCACAACGGAAAAGTCCCAGCTTTTGAGGTCGGCGAAAAATGCCACAGGATTTCCGATTCCACAAAAGCCGAAAAATTTGTATTGCGTTCGCTCGCCTTCGGGCAAAGTTTCCGTTGACGAGGGGACTCGGAGCACCCCATCGGGTAGAGTCTGTCCGTAAAAGATCGGCGCCTTCGTGAATCTGCGCACTATGGTTTCCAAAGCGGGGGCGTGGCTTGTCCGGGTGATGATCACGATATCCGCACGCGCCAGCGCTGAGCGCGGCTCTCGCAGGCGGCCGGCGGGCAGGACGGCCCCGCCTCCAAACGGATCGGTGGCGTCGAGCAAGATGATATTCGCATCGCGCTGCAGCTCGAGATGTTGAAATCCATCATCCAGAATGAACCATTCTGCCCCATCTTTCGCCAGCGCGAGCCCATTCTTATAGCGGTCTTTGCCTACGCCAAACTGCGCCCGGCCGTCGAGCCTCTGGCGCAGCAAAGCAACCTCGTCGGATGGCGCCCCACCGCTGGCATCGCCTTGTCCCAAACCTCGATAACCCCGCGTGAGGATGGCGGGATGATGTCCTTCCTCGACAAGGCGCTCCGCGATCCACAGCACCATCGGCGTCTTCCCCGTGCCCCCGACCGTCAAGTTCCCCACGCTGATTACAGTACCCGGAAGTCGCCGGCTGCGCAGAAGCCCATGCTCATAAAAGGCGGTGCGCAGCCGCATCGCGGTTCCATAAAGCAGACCGAGCGGCTGCAGCAAAGTTCGAACCTGCGGCGAAGCCGTCACGTATTCGCTCGTTGCTCGATGATCGCCGCGACGCGGTCGACTGTTGCAGCCGTCGCCCCGCGATTGCGCTCCACGATTTCGCGTGCGGCCAATCCCATTTGCGCGCGCCGCGAGGGGCTTTCGAGCAGCTCAATCCACGCAGCGCTAAGATCCGAGGCCGAACCTACCTGAATCGCCGCGCGCGCTTCGAGCAAGGCCCCGGCAATCTCACGAAAATTATCCATCCAGCTGCCAAAAACCGGCACTTTTGCGAAGCCGGCCGGTTCGAGCGGATTATGCCCGCCCGCGGGCTCGAGCGAGCCGCCGATAAAGACCGCGTCGGCGACTCCGTACGTGGCTGCAAGCTCGCCGATCGTGTCCAGTAGAAGAACGCTCTTCTCTGCCCGTGCGTTGCCCAATATCCCTGCCGAGAGCCCATCGAGCGATATGTCGCTTCGCCGAATGGGCTGCCATCCCGCTTGTGCCACGATGTCCGCCGCCTCCGCGAACCGTTCCGGCTTGCGTGGCGCCAATACCAGCAGTGCCTTCGGCCATTTTTGCTGGATCGCTGCGAAGGCCTGCAACACCGGCGTCTCTTCGCCAGCAATCACGCTGCCGGCTACGATCAAGGGCCCGCGCTGCGATCGCTCCACCTCGTCGCGCAGCCAATCGACAAACGCATTCGGCCCGGGCACGGCCATGTCATATTTCATGCTTCCAGTTACTTCGACGCGAACCGCTTTAGTGCCGAGTGCAATCAACCGCGCCGCGTCCTGACCCGACTGCACGAGATACAGCGTCGCATCGTTCAAGATGCGCCGGAGAAAGCCTCTCAGCATCCCTCCGCTCAGCTTCAATGCGCTTGAAAACCCGCGAAACGATCGGTCCGACAAGCGCCCGTTAACGAATACCACCGGCACGCCGTCTCTGCGAGCCTGCCGCAACAGGTTCGGCCAGATTTCCGTCTCCAGGATCACAATCATACTGGGCTGAACCGTCCGAAAAACCCGCCGCACCGGTCCATTCCAATCGAATGGAAAATAGAAAACGGCGTCGGCGAAATTCATGCGCTCACGGGCCAGCGCTTGTCCGGTGGCAGTCGTCGTTGACACCACCAGGCGCGAGCCCGGAAAGCGCTGCTTCAAACAGCGCGCGAAGGGAACTGCCGCCAGAACCTCGCCAACCGATACGGCATGCAGCCAAATGGTACGCGAAGCCGGGTCCCCCTTAGCAGTGAGTTCCGCAGGGAACTTCAGCTCCAGCCGTTCCGCAAGATTGGGGAGATATTTTTTTCTTCTGACGCTGCTGAGCAAAACGTAAGGCGTTAGCAGGATCGTCCCGACAGCGGTGATGAGGCTGTATAGAAAATACATTCAGATGTGAGCGGCGCCATCGCTATCGCGATGTGGAAGTCAGATAAAGCGTTATTATAAATGCCTCAGCCTTGCGGGGAGAAGAAGCGCAATGGCTGTGTCCAACGCGCAAGGCAACGCCCTATAATGCTACGCATCTCACGATATTCAATGCCTGCGCGAATCTATCTGCTCTTTTTCTCTTTCGCACTCTGGAACGCTAATGCGTTTGCGCAGGCTAGGCCCTCAGCGCCTGCCAGGATTGCCTCCCCTGATCCAGCATCCCTGCCGGCGCACGACTCACATCAGGGTTTGGTGATCGCCGCGGATCCCTATATTTCCCCCGAGCGCTACAAAGACAAGTTCGGCAAACATAGCCCGTACGACGCCGGCCTCATCGCTATCGATCTTCTCTTCCGCAACGACAACGACTTGCCGGTGCGAGTCAACTTGAAGATCATCCAGCTACTCGTAAGGCCGCCGGGCGGATCCCGCCAGCAGCTCGACCCGCTTTCCCCCGAAGACGTGGCCGATCGCGTTCTGGCCAAACGGCCAAAGGATCCAACGCCCCGATTCCCCATTCCGCGCATAGGCGCACCGCGCAGCCCTCACAACAAAGACTGGGAGGAGTTCGCCGCGGACGTGCGTGCGGCTGCCCTGAACACGGATTTGCTCCCCCCTCATGCCACGACGCACGGCTTCGTCTACTTCGATATCGATGGGCATTATGAATGGATCCCGGACGCGCGCGTCGAGGTGCCCGACCTTGCTTTCATGAATGACCCGAAGCCTCTGTTTTTCTTTGAGATTGATCTGGGTCCCACGACGCACTGACCTTTTGGCTTTCTGTTGGGGCAGTACCTGTTGAAAACAATTGTGCGCCTGGTTTGCTCACTTCTATCCGCTCGGCTAAAATGCATTCGCCACAGGGCCGAACCAGCAGAGATTTTCGAATAGATGGATATTCTTAATAACCTGAATCCTCAGCAACGCGAGGCTGTGCTTGCCGTCGATGGGCCAATCCTTATCTTGGCGGGCGCGGGCACTGGCAAGACGCGCGTCATAACGAATCGTATCGCTTACCTGATTCAGCAAGGCGTTCCGGGCGGCGCGATTCTCGCCGTCACGTTTACGAATAAAGCCGCGGGTGAGATGCGCGAACGCGTTCGCGTGCTGCTCGAAGGCACCGATGCGGGCGGGAGCGATCCTTGGATAAGCACCTTTCATTCCTTCTGCGTGCGCCTTCTTCGCCGTGAAGCTCCGCGGCTGGGCCTCCCGCGCGATTTTGCCATCTACGATGACGAAGAGCAGTTGGCGGCGCTGAAAATCGCTCTCCGGGACCTCGGCTCCGACGACTCTGGCGATACGCCCCGCGAAATTCTCTCGCGTATCAGCTACGCGAAAAATCACGCCATCTCTCCGGAAAAAGCGCTCGCGGATGCCTATGACGAACGCGGCAAGCTCGCTGCGCGCGCCTATGAGGCTTACGAAAAAACTCTGCGCAAAAACGGCGCGCTCGATTTCGATGACTTGCTGCTCCGCGCCGTCGAGGTTCTGCGCCGCTTCGATGAGGCACGAGGCGCCTGGCAGCAGCGATTCCGCTATTTGCACGTCGACGAATACCAGGATACCAACCGCGTGCAATACGATCTGCTGCGCCTGCTCGCTGGTTCGCACCCGAATCTATGCGTAGTGGGCGATGAAGATCAGTCCATCTACCGCTGGCGCGGCGCCGAAGTCGGCAACATCCTGAATTTTTCCAAAGACTTTCCCGACGCGCGCGTTTTTCGCATCGAGCAGAATTACCGTTCGCGCCAGAAAATCCTCGACGCAGCTGCAGCCGTAGTCTCGAAAAACGTGAAGCGTATCGGAAAGGAACTTACCGCCACTCGCGGCGAAGGTTCGAACCTCGTCTTCTTCGAAGCCCGCGACGCCCGCGCGGAAGCCGAGTACGTCTGCCAGCGCGTCAGCGAAATCCAGCGCGAAGATTCCGCCGCGCACTGCGCCGTGATGTACCGCACGAACGCGCAGTCCCGCGCGCTCGAAGAGGCCTTCCGCGCGCGTGGCATTCGCTATCGCCTGCTCGGCGGCTTCGGCTTTTACCAGCGCGCCGAAATTCGGGACATTTTCGCCTACGTTCGCCTTGCGATGTTCCCAGACGACGATATCGCGCTCTTGCGCGTCCTGAATACGCCGCCTCGCGGAATTGGCAAAGTCACGGTGGACTCCTTGCGCGCCGCCGCTCGCGAACGCGACAGCTCACTTTGGAAAGCGCTCGCCGAAATGATCGATTCCGGCTCCGCGCGCGCCCTCGCGCCGCTACGCAGTTTCCGCGAGTTGATCGACCAACTGCGCGAAAAGATGCCCTCGCTTCCGCCCGCGCAATTCATCGCCTTTGTTCTGGAAGCCACTGGCTACCTCGACATGCTGCGCCAGCGCGATTCCGCCGAAGATCTCGCGCGCATAGATAACCTGAATGAGTTGGTCAATGCGATGTCCGAAGGTGCGGACCGCGGCGAGACGCTTGCCGATTTCCTCGATCGCGCGGCACTGGTGAGCGATGCCGACAACTTTGATGAACGCGCCACCGTCACCCTGCTCACGTTGCACACGGCCAAGGGCCTCGAATTCGACCACGTCTTCCTGACCGGCCTCGAAGAAGGCACCTTCCCGCACAGCCGTTGCCTTAATGACCCGGAAGAGCTTGAAGAGGAGCGCCGGCTCTGCTACGTGGGCATGACCCGCGCCCGCGAAACGCTCACGCTCACGCGTGCTGTCTATCGCCGCATCTACGGCACCGAGCGCCTGCACGGTTCCTCTCCCTCGCGCTTTTTGCAGGAAATCCCAGCGGAGCTCATTGACACCGCCGCAGGATCGCTCGCCGCCGCCGGCGAAACGCGCCGTTACGAACCGGATCCCGAATATTCCTACTCCGCCGAAGAATTCGCGCGCCGCATGCGTCGCACGCCCACTTCTTCCCGGGAGCGCGCCCCGCGTGTACGATCGGACACCCCGTCGCCCCGTATAAAACGCGACGGCAATCCGCTCATCGGCCAGCGCGTGCAACATCCAACCTACGGCGTGGGCACCATCATCCATGTGGATGGCGAAGACGACGACCGCAAGCTCACCGTGAGTTTCACCAATCACGGCACGAAAAAGCTCGTGGAACGCTACGCCAATCTTTCTTGGGCGCAATAGGACCTCAGCCCGTCAGCGTAGTACGGACTACGCCACGACGCCGAGCGTCACGGTTGCGCCATATCGCCGCTCAGGATAAAGTTTCGCCACTCTTTGCCCGGCGGTGGGCGTGACTTCGCAGCTTTTCAGGCTCAAAAGCATCGACAAGCTATTGGCTGACGCCGAAGCGCCCGAACACCGGCTGAAGAAAACGCTCGGCCCCTGGTCGCTTACAGCGCTTGGTATCGGCGCGATCATCGGCTCGGGAATTTTTGTTTTGACCGGCACGGCCGCCGCCGGCGAATACTTCCAGGCGCCTTCCATCCTTCACGCGCAAGTGCTCGACCTGCTGGTGAATTATGTGCGGCACGGCGGTGCTGCAGCCGTGCTCATGCACGGGCGTCCGCCCGCGGGACCGGCGATTGCTGTCTCCTTCCTGCTGGTGGCTGTAGCGTGCAGTTTTGCAGGACTTTGCTATGCCGAGTTGGCGTCGATGATTCCGATCGCCGGCAGCGCCTATACGTATTCCTACGCCACGCTGGGCGAGATCTTCGCCTGGATCATCGGCTGGGATTTAATTCTGGAATATGCGGTGAGCAACGTTGCGGTCGCTGTAGGTTTCAGCGGCTACGCCAAGGCGCAACTGGCCGCCTTTGGGCTGAATTTGTCGGATAAATGGTCGAGCCCGGTGTGGGCTTCAGGTCAGTGGACAGGCGCCTACTTCAATCTTCCCGGATTTCTCATCGTCTTCGTTTTGACTTTGCTGCTGGTGCGGGGCGTGCGTGAATCTGCCGAGGCCAATAACGTGATGGTGGCCATAAAAATTGGCGCCATTCTTACGTTCCTCGTCGTCGGCGGGATGCTGGTTAATCCTGCGAACTGGAAGCCTTTCGCCCCCTCGGGTTTTGCAGGGATCGTCACCGGCGGCGCCATTGTCTTTTTCACCTATATCGGTTTCGATTCCGTTTCTACCGCAGCGGAGGAATGCCGCAGCCCGCAACGGAATTTGCCTTTCGGAATCATTGCGTCTCTCATTGTCTGCACCGTGCTCTACATTGGCGTCGCCATTGTGTTGCTCGGAATGATGAAGTACTCCGCCTTCGCTTCCGGCCCGGCCGCTGACGCTCCGGTGGCCTATGCTCTACAGCAGCTTGGCGCGCGTCGCCTCTATCGCTCGATCATCGTGATCGGCGCCCTCATGGGCATGATCTCATCGCTACTTGTGTTTCAATACGGGCAGGCGCGAATCTGGTATGCCATGTCGCGCGATGGCCTCTTGCCCAAGCTCTTTTCCGCTGTGCACCCAAAGTTCAAAACGCCGTACTGGTCCACCTGGATCGCCTGCTTTGCGGTGGGCATACCTGCGGGTTTGGTGGATATCGGCGATGCTGCGGATCTCTCGAATATCGGGACGCTGTTTGCCTTCGTTCTCGTTTCGCTGGGAGTGATCTTCTTGCGGCGCAACCAGCCGGAACGCCCGCGATCGTTTCGCGTGCCTCTGGTGCCCTGGTTTCCTCTGATTTCTATTGTTCTGTGCGGCGGATTGATGATGGGCCTGACCGTGATCACCTGGATTCGCTTTGTCGTATGGCTCGTAGTTGGGCTGGTGATCTACGCCAGCTATAGCCGGAAGCATAGCGAATTCGCGCGGAGCGCAACCGGTGAGAAGTCATGATGCATCCCGTGGCGCGATTCACGATAACGGCTTTGATTCCTCTTTTGCTGCCCCTGCAGACATTCGCCTGGGGAGCAAACGCCGAGCGCCTTATAGCCAACCGAGCGGTCGAAACTTTGCCGCCCGACCTACGCCCTTTCTTCGAAGCCAATCGCGATTTCATCACACGCCACGCGGCTGATCCCGTTGAAAACGTGCAGAAGAATATACCGGCCGAAAATCACGATCAGGTGCTCTTTCTCGATCGATACGGCCAGTATCCCTTTAGCGCTTTGCCTCGGAAATATGAGGCTGCCGTAGCCAAGTTCGGCAGGCTCAAGCTCGAAAGCGCTGGCGTTCTTCCTTGGCAGATCGGCGTTTACAGCGCGAAGCTTACCGACGCCATGCGCTCGGGCAATTGGGAGCAGGCGCGCCTCATCGCCGCTCAGCTCGCCGGCTATGTCGCGCAAGCCTTCGACCCCTTCAACACCACGGAAAATTACGATGGCCGTGCATGGGGCCAGCCCGGTGTCAGCCTGCGATTCGATACCAGCCTGGTCGACCGCTACTCGCTCTTTTTTCCCCTGCGGCCAAATGATGCGCAGTTCATCGCCGACCCGACCGATCACGCCTTTGAGGATTGCCTCACGGCGCATTCTTGGCTCGAAATCGCGCTGGTGGCCGATCGCCGCGCCCGCATCGGCCTGAGCGACTATACCGACGAGTATTACGATCGCTTTTATAGCGAAGCCGGCGCGACTCTCATCCGCCAACTCAGCGATGCGGCCGCGGACGTCGGCTCCTACTGGCTGACTTCATGGATCAACGCCGGACGCCCCGCGCTTCCGCACTAGCCGTGTCCTCTCCTGAGCCCTCTTCCGCAAATTCCTGGGCCGCACGATTTGCCGCGCTGCCCAAGGCCGAGCTGCACGTGCACCTCGAAGGCACGATGGAACCCGCAACAGTCGTTGCCCTCGCAAAAAAATATGGCGACATGCTGGACGAGGGCACGGTAGTTGCGCGCTATGCCACGCGCGACTTCACCGCATTCATCGAAGCCTACAAGTGGGTCACGTCGTATTTGCGCGCGCCTGCGGATTACGCGCTCGCGGCTGGTCGCATGTGCCAGCAGATGCTGGCTCAGAATATCGTTTACGCGGAAGTGACACTTTCGGTCGGCGTGATGCTCCTGCGTAAGCAGGATATCGAAGCGAACTTTTACGCTCTCCGCGAAGCCGGTGCGCCCTACGAATCTCGCGGCCTGCGTTTGCAGTGGATCATGGACGCAGTGCGCCAGTTCGGCGCCGAGGCAGCGCGTGATGTTGTTCAAGCCGCTGCGGGACTCCGTGACGCGGGCGTCATAGCCTTCGGAATGGGCGGCGCGGAAATTGCTGTGCCGGCAGTCGAATTTCGCGATGTATATGACTACGCTGCTGAGAATGGCCTCCATCGGCTCGTTCATGCCGGTGAGATCGGCGGACCAGACTCAGTCCGAAGTGCGGTCGAAATTCTCGGCGCCGAACGCATCGGCCACGGCATTGCCGCGGCTGCCGACCCGAAACTCATGGCCCTGCTTGCCGATCGGTCCATCGGCCTGGAAATCTGCCCCACAAGCAACGTGCGTACCGACGCTTTGGCGCAATTCCTTGGCCGCGCCGACGCACGCCTGGAGGATCATCCGCTGCCCAAGCTCTTTCGCGCCGGGATTCCCGTGAGCCTCTCCACCGACGATCCCGCGATGTTTGACACCGACCTGAGCCGCGAATTCGGCACGCTGGACCAGATGGGCCTTCGCAAGCAGGAAATCATCAGTATTGCTGAGGGCGGCTTTATCGGAGCCTTCCTTCCGCCATCGGAAAAATCTGCGTTGCTCCAAACTTTTCGCGACCGGGCCAAAGCGCTCGCCCTGTTATAATGCGCGCATGAAAGCTCATGTCTGGGTGATGCTCAAATCCACGGTGCTCGATCCTCAGGGCACCGCCATTCAGCAGGCGCTGGCCTCGCTCGGACATTCGGCTGTGCGCGACGTCCGCCAGGGCAAATTCTTCGTGCTGGATCTCCAGAATGTCGATCGCGCTGCGGCTCAGGCCGAAGTCGAGCGTATCGCGCGCGACGTCCTTACCAATCCCGTGATCGAGGAATTTCGCTTCGAAATCGTGGAAGACGCCAAGCCGGCTCTAGCAGGGCAGGCTGGTCAAAAGTAATCGGCGGCTTCCTGCGCGCCGCCGTTGCCTTAATAATCCGTTAGGCGTATGTTACTGGGCAACCGTGAAGCCATGATCGCGGATTTCGTTCCTTCCACGCACTAGGGATATAGCGTTACCGTCGGAGGCTGCCTTATGGCTTTTCCCACAGGCCCCGCAAAACGATTACAAATTTTGATCGCCACACTGGCGATGCTTTTTGTCATGTCCGGAGCCGCGAGCGCACAATGGCTAAGCCTGCCGCTGCCCGGAACTCCTCGCACGCCCGACGGCAAGCCCAATCTCGCTGCACCGGCGCCGAAAACGCCGGACGGTAAACCCGATCTCTCGGGCATCTGGCACACGGAAGACAACCGCTACGTCGATAACATTGCCGGCGAGAGTGTCGACATACCCATGCTTCCGTCAGCGGCAGCATTGTACAAGCACCGCCAGGAGACCTTGGGGGCAGACAAACCACAGTTGCATTGCATGCCGCACGGCGTGCCGGATGCAATGTTGGTGAGTGGTCTCCCATTCAAGATCGTCCAAACGCCGCGCGAAACCATCGTGCTCTTTGAAGAATTCAACCAGTACCGCCAGATTTTCACCGATGGTCGTAAGCTTCCCGAGGACCCCAATCCCGCCTGGCTCGGCTACTCGGTGGCGAAGTGGGAAGGCGACACTTTCGTGATCGATGTGGCCGGTTTCAAAGAGGGGACTTGGCTTGATAACGGCGGCCACCCCCATACCGACGCCTTGCACCTAACCGAACGCTATCGCCGCCCGAATTTCGGAAATCTCGAATTGGAGGTCGCGGTCAACGATCCCGGGTCCTATCCGAAGCCGTGGAAGTCTGCGACGATTCACTTCAAGCTACTTCCGGATACGGAACTCCTGGAGCATCTCTGCGAAAATGAAAAAGACGCTGAACACTTGCAGATAAGTAGTGGTAAGCAGTAGTAGAATACGGTCATCCGGGTTCAGTCTTACGGTCGCTAAAGGGCCACGCTTTTCTGCTAATCGAAGAGGTCGAGCGATGAGAAAAACATTGGCGGTTTGCGTTGCTGCTATCGGTTTGCTCCTGAGCGCAGGGTCAGTGGTTGCGCATCATGCATTTACGGCTGAATTCGACGCCGCGAAACCTATGAAAGTCACGGGGACGGTCACGAAATTCGAGTGGACCAATCCTCATACCTGGTTTTATCTGGACATCAAAGACGATGACGGCACGGTGGCGAATTGGGGCTTTGAAATGAATAGCCCGAACCAGCTTTTGAGGAATGGCTGGACCCGGAATACGCTGAAAGTCGGTGACGTCGTTAGCGTCGAAGCCTTTCGCGCCAAGGACGGCAGCCACGTCGCAAACGCTAAAGTTGTCACCTTGACCAGCACTGGCCAGAAATTGCTCGCGGCGCCAAATCAGGCGCAGTAACGCGCGGAGCCCCGCTCAAATACAGCGTAAGTGTTTAAGGGTAGGGAATTAAGGCTCCTCACCTACAGCGCCGCGGGAAAACCTTATGCTACCCTGATCTTTCCGGCCCTTCCCGCCGGTTTTCGCTTTAGGAGACTTCTATCGTGTGCGGCATTGTCGGATATATCGGCCCTAAGAAAGTTGTACCCCTTATTCTGGACGGTCTTCGACGCCTGGAATATCGCGGGTACGATTCGGCAGGCATCGCCGTCGTCAGCCAGAATGGCCATATGGAGATTCGCCGCGCCTCCGGCAAACTACCGAATCTAGAGGAGTCCATCCGCAACAATCCCATCGATGGCATCTACGGCTTGGGCCACACCCGCTGGGCCACACACGGCCGCCCCACGGAAGAGAACGCCCATCCTCATCGCGACTGCAAGGGCGAGATCGTGGTCGTTCACAACGGAATCGTCGAAAATTACCTGGAACTCAAGCAGGAGCTCGAAAAAGAAGGGCACAAGTTCGTCACCCAGACCGATACCGAGATCGTCGCCCATTTGGTCGAGAAATACATGGATGGTGGTCCGCTGGAAGACGCCGTGCGGAAGACCATCAAACGCCTCAGCGGCGTCTATGCTCTCGTGATTCTCTCCGTCAAGGATCCGCGCAAAATTGTCGCTGCCCGCAATGGCCCGCCCGTAGTCGTCGGCTTGGGCAAGGACGAATACTTTGTCGCCAGCGATATTCCCGGCATCCTCGCGCACACGCGCGACATTTTCTTTCTCTCCGACGGAGACATCGCCGTCCTCACACCGAAAGGCGTTCAGGTCACCGACATTGAAGGTAAACCGGCCGAGCCGAAGATCCATCACGTCACCTGGGACCCCGTAACTGCGGAAAAGGGCGGCTTCAAGCATTTCATGCTCAAGGAAATTTTCGAGCAGCCGCGCGCCATCCGAGACACCATGCTTGGCCGCATCTCCCAGGAATCCGGCCAGGTTTTCCTCGATGAGATGGAGATCACCGAGCAAGACTTCCGCAATTTCCGCAACATCAAGATCGTCGCCTGCGGCACCAGTTGGCACGCTGGTCTGGCTGGTAAATTCATGATCGAACGCCTGGCCGGGGTTCCCGTGGAAGTGGATTACGGCAGCGAATTTCGTTACCGCAATCCCATCGTGGACAATGGCACGCTGGTCATCTGCATCAGCCAATCCGGCGAAACTGCCGACACGCTTGCGGCCCAGCGCGAAGCCAAGCAAAAAGGCGCTAAGACGCTGGCCATCTGCAATGTCGTCGGCTCCATGGTCACTCGCGAAGCCGCCGGCACAATCCTGACGCACGCCGGCCCGGAAATTGGCGTCGCCTCTACAAAAGCATTCACCAGCCAATTGACGGCGCTCATGCTGATCGCTTTCTACCTCGGCCAACTGCGCGGGAAACTTTCGCCTGACACAGCCAAGAAACTCATGCAGGAGTTCACTCGCATTCCGCAGAAGCTGGAGATGATCCTTCAGGGCGATCAGGATGGAACCTACGAAGCGCTGGCGCGCCAGTTTTTCCGCCACACCGATTTCTTATATCTGGCACGCGGCATTCACTACCCCATTGCTCTCGAGGGCGCCCTCAAGCTGAAGGAAATTTCCTACATCCACGCCGAAGGCTACCCGGCCGGGGAGATGAAGCATGGTCCGAACGCTCTCATCGACGAAAATCTTCCCGTGGTTGTACTGGCCACGCGCGACGAATTCGATTCCGAATCCATGATTCGATACGAAAAGAGCGTCTCCAATATCCAGGAAGTGAAGGCACGCGACGGCATCGTAATCTCCGTGGTCACCGAGGGCGATCACCTTGCCCGCAAGGCTTCCGACCACATCATTGAAATCCCGATGGCGCCCGAATTGATGGCCCCGATTCTCGAAATCGTGCCCCTGCAACTGCTGGCCTATCACATTGCTGTGCGCCGCGGCTGCGACGTGGATCAGCCTCGCAACCTGGCCAAATCCGTCACTGTCGAATAAATATCGGGACGTGTTCGCAAACCTCGTCGCGGCGCGATAAAATCTTCTCCGGAATATGCACGCTCGCTCCTTGGCGCTGATCTCTATTTGCTTGTTTCTTGCCGTGTTAGCAGCTTATCTGCCTGCGCGCACTCAAGCGACTTCGCCTTCATTTGTCGTGGACGAAGTACACGCTTCCGGTTCACATCGCTACAGCGATGCTCAAATTGCCGCGACGGCCGGCCTGAAACCGGGCGATCCGATTAGTAACCAAACACTGCAACAGATCACCGATGAACTGGCGCAATTAGGTGTCTTTTCGCGCGTGAGTTTCCGTTTTACAGCCAAGAACAATCGCGCGACAGTGAACTTCGATCTGGAAGACGCTCCGATCGTGCCTGTCATGTTCGAGAATTTCCCGTGGTTCACCGATCAGGAGCTTTCCGATGAGATTCGCAGCGCTGTGCCTCTTTTCGACGGTGGCGCTCCGCGCGGTGGTTCCTTGATCGACGAAATCACAGCGGCTCTCTCTGCCAAGCTTGCCTCGCGTGGGATCAAAGCCAACGTTGAACACACTCTTCTTACCGAGCCTTCCAGCGACGAAGAGATCATGCAATTCCGCCAGGATGGCGTCAGTTTCACGATCGCCAGCCTCTCGTTCGGCGATTCGGCCGCTCAGAATTCCGAAAAGCTTCATGACCGCATGAGCGATCTCATCGGCAAAAAGTTTTCACGCTTCGCTATCGAACTCTTCGAGGCCGAACAGGTGCGGCCGATCTATCTTTCCGCGGGCCGGATTCGCGTGAAGTTGGGCGCGCCCGTGGCACATCTCAATGGTGATGGCCAGCAAGGTCAGTCAACCGTCGACGTGCAGATTCCCATCGAGCCCGGGCAGGTGTTTCGTCTTTCCAGCGCTGCGTGGAGCGGCAATATGGCGATTGACGTTGCCACGCTTTCAAGGCTCGTGTCGGTGAAGCCGGGCGATCTCGCCGACGGCATGAAACTGGCCTCGGGCTGGCAGCAGATCGAACTGGAATACGGCCACCGCGGCTATCTCGACGCGAAAATCACTCCTGTGCCGAAATTCGATGACGCAAGCGGCACGGTCCGATACGACGTGACTATCGTGGAAGGGCCGCAATATCGCATGGGCGAATTGGTGATTACGGGACTCTCGCTCGATGCCGAACGCAGGCTTCGCAACGCATGGCGGCTCGCGCCCGGCCAGGTGTTCGACAAAACATTCCTCGATTCAACGCTCTCCAAGCTCGAGAAGCCAACCGTCGCGATTTTCGGCGATTTGCCGGTGCATTATGCGCAAATGGGCCATTTTCTGCGCACGGATCCGCAGTCTCATGTCATCGATGTCTTGATCGATTTTCGCTCAGAGTAGCCTTCGCAGGATCGCCATCAAGTTACGGATTTGCCTTGCTGGTTCGGGCCGCCGCAGCTTCTCGTGCTGCGATGATCGTATTCGCGTGAATGCGCACCGTGTCTTCGACTTTCCGCGCGTAGCCGCCGGCAAAGGCCACCGCAACGGGCAAACCGCGCACCCGCGCTTCGGCAAAAACGAGCGCATCGCGCTCCTGCAAACCGCGCATGCTCAGCCAGAGTCCTCCGAGCTGATCTTCGCGGTAAGGATCCGCGCCGCCAATATAAAAAATCATTTCGGGTGAAAAGCGACGGAAAGCCTCCGCCAATGCTTTATCCAATAATTCCAGGTACTCTTCGTCGCCGGTGCCATCGGCGAGATTTACATCCAAATCTGACGGAGGTTTCGGCTCCGGATAATTATTTTCCTGATGCAAAGAGAGCGTGAAAACGTCGGAGTCGTTGGCGAAGATTGCCGCGGTACCATTTCCCTGATGCACGTCGGTATCGACGATCACGACTTTCCGCAAAGCGCCATCGGATTGCAATCGCCGGATCGCGATGGCGACATCGTGAATCATGCAGAAACCTTCGCCGTGGCCGGGGAATGCGTGGTGGAATCCGCCGCCGATATTGAAGCCGAAACCGTCTTTAAGAGCACAACGCGCGGCGAGGATCGATCCGCCTGCAGCGAGCCAAAAGCCTCGCACTGCAGCCTCGGAGTAAGGAATTTCCAATCGCATCCGTTCGCTTGCGCTCAGCGTGTCTTGCTTGAGTTTATCGACCCATTCGCGAGTGTGTACGCGCAGGACGTCTTCATCCGTCGCGGGTTCGGGGACGAGAATATCCGAGGGCTCCGCGATGTGCTCGGCGAGCACAAGATCGCGAACCATTCCGAATTTTTGCGATTGGAAGACATGCTCGCCCAGACGCAAATCGTAACCTTCGTGATAGACGAGCTTGAACGGCAGCATGGCCTGGGGCGGAACTAATTGTCGCGATCGAGGATGAAGTCGGGCACGGCGTAGAGCGCGCGGCCGAATTCGGTGGCGGCGTGGCCGTTCAGGCAGGCTTTGGCGCGAGAGGCATAATCATTTGCGAGAGCCCGCGTGCGCTCAACAGCTCCGGAATTGCGAACCAGGGCGGAGATTTGATCCGCGCGCACGCTATGGAATCCTTTTTCTTCAAGGACGGTGCGGACCATGCGGTCACCAACGGCGCGATCGCTTTCGAGTGCGTAAATCAGCGGCAGCGTGACTTTGCCTTCTTTCAAATCGCTCAGTACCGGCTTGCCAAGTTGCAGAGGCGAGGCCGTGAAGTCGAGCAGGTCATCGACCAACTGAAACGCGAGTCCGGCGTAGCGCCCGTAATCCGCGAGCGCCTGCTCTTCGGCATCGCTAAGACCGCCGAGCACGCCGCCCAGCCGTGCACAGCCGCTGAAAAGGCAGGCCGTTTTGCGCGCGGACAATTCCAGAGCGTCTTGCTCCCCTAAATCCATGCGCCCGAGGCTCGAAAGCTGGAGCAACTCGCCCTCGACCATGCTTTGCGTCAGATCGATGAGGATGTCGAGGACGCGAAAGTTTCGCTCCTCGAGCGCCATCTGAAACGACTGCATATAGAGCCAATCTCCGGCCAGCACACTCCGATGATTGCCCCAACGCGAATTTGCCGAGGGCCGTCCGCGGCGCGTATCAGCGCCGTCGATTACATCGTCATGAATCAACGTCGCGCTGTGAATCAGTTCGACTACGGCACCCAGGTGCACCGCGGCAGTGCCGTGATAGCCTGCGTATCCGGCGGCGAGCAGCAAAAGCGCGGGACGTAGGCGCTTGCCTCCGCCGCCGACCAAATAACCTGCCATTTCGGCTACCGGTTCGCTGGCGAGGCCAGTCTGACGCGCGAGTTCTTCTTCCACGCGAGAGAGGTCGTCGCGCACCAGATCAAAAATCTCTTTAACCGTGAGCAGTGAGATGTCGCTCCTCCGTTTAACCGCGCATTTGCAAACGCCGGCTGGCGATCTCCGACAAGCGAAAAAAGCGCCGAAAGTTTTCTGCGGTAGCCGCCGCGAACTCTTGAGGCGCCAAGTTTCTCACAGTTGCGAGTGTCCGCGCTACTTCGGCGACAAAAGCGGGCTCGTTGCGCCGCCCGCGAAACGGCTGTGGCGCAAGGAACGGCGAATCGGTCTCGATCAATATAGATTCGAGCGGCAGGGCGGCGGCTACATCACGCAGATTTTGCGTCTTCGGATAAGTCGCGTTTCCCGCGAACGAAACCATGAATCCCATTTCTGTTCCCCTGCGGGCTTCTTCGAGCGTTCCGCTGAAGCAGTGGAAAATTCCGCCAAGGCCAGTTGACCGCCAGTGCTGATCGAGAAGGGCGAGGCAATCCGGCCAGGCTTCGCGGCAGTGAATGATAATGGGGCAGCCCGTGCGGCGCGCCAGCTCGAGCTGCTCAGTGAAAACGCGCTGCTGAACGTCGCGCGGTGAATGGTCGTAGTGATAATCAAGGCCGATCTCGCCCAAGGCGAGAAATTTCGGATGCTGCGCCAGCTTCGCCAGCTCGTCGTAGTGCTCCGGCGTGGCGAGCCTGGCTTCGTGGGGGTGAATCCCGGCCGCAGCGTAGATCCAGTCATAGCGCTCAGCGAATGGCATTGATGAAGCCAGCGCGCCGGGAGCGCCGCCGATGGCCAGGATATTCCGCACGCCGGCAGCTTGCGCGCGCGCCAGCATGTCGGATCGATCGGCATCGAATTCGGCCATGTCCACGTGCGCATGCGAATCGATCAATTCGAGCTGAGCCGGGGATGAAGGACCGGTTTCCATAAGAGCCACTCTCTTTGCACAAAAGTCGCAAGGAGAGATTTCGTCGCTTACGCTCCTCAGAATGACAGGTCGGTACTTGGGCGAAAGCGGTTACTTCAGCCGCGAGCCGACTGGCACGTCTTCAAGAAATCCTGCGAGCACCGGCTTTCCATCAGGGCCCACCGACGCGGCAACGATCATGCCGTTCGATTCCACGCCACGCAGCTTGCGCGGCTGCAGATTCACGACAACCACCACTTTGCGGCCCACCAACTGTTCCGGCTGATACGCCGTCGCGATTCCGGCGACAATCTGGCGGACTTCGTCGCCTACGTCCACGATCACTTTCAGCAATTTGTCGGCTCCGGCCACGCGTTCGGCGGACTTCACTTCGCCGACGCGCATTTCCACTTTGGCGAAATCGTCGATGCCGATCTTCGCATTTGCCGCCGGGGAGCTTGTCGCTGCGGCTGCCGCCGGCGGTGTTGCCGGGGCTGCGGCCGGAGCAGATGGCGTTGCGGGCGTTCCTTGCGGTTTAAGGATTTCTTGTTCCATGGCTGCAATTTTCTCCAGAGTTTCAGTTTTTTCGACGCGAGGAAAAACGGCGGCGGGCTCACCGATCGGAGTGCCGGGACGCAAGCCGCCCCAGGCAAGCTGATCAATGCGAACTTCCTCGAGAGCGCCGAATTGCCCGAGCTGCCGCCAGATTTTTTCCGTGGAAATAGGCAAAGCGGGATGAGCCAGCACCACGAGAATACGTATCGATTCCGCAGCGTGGTACAACACGGTTTCGAGCCGAGCACGCTGGCCGGGGTCTTCCGCGAGTGACCAGGGTTTTTGCTGTGTAATGTAGCCATCGACCTGCGCGATGGCGGCCCAAATGAGTTCGAGCGCGCGCGAGAACGAGAGCTCTTCGTATTGCGTGGCGACAGTGCCCGCAGCTTGCGTTACAGCGGCGGCGAGAGATTTCTCGGCCTCGGTTATTGCGCCATCGTGAGCCGAGGGGATCTGTCCTTCGCAATATCGGCCGATCATGGCGAGGGTGCGGCTGGCGAGATTGCCCAAGCCATTGGCGAGATCGCTGTTGTAGCGCGTGAGCAGCGCGTCATGACTGAAGTTGCCGTCCTGGCCGAAGGGCACATCTCGCAGCAAGTAATAGCGCAGCGCGTCGACGCCAATGGTGCGCGCGATCGGTTCCGCGTAGGCTACGTTGCCTTTCGATTTGCTCATTTTTTGTTGGTCGAAAAGCAGCCAGCCATGCGCGAAAACACCCTTCGGCAGCGGTTCCTGCGCGGCCATCAGGAATGCGGGCCAATAGACGCAATGGAAGCGAATGATTTCCTTACCGATCAAATGCAGCTCCGCGGGCCAATACTTTTCCCACTGCAGTTCGTCGTCGCCGTAACCAATGCCGCTGAGATAACTGGTGAGCGCGTCGTACCAGACGTAAACGACGTGCTCGGGATCGTCAGGCCAGGGCAGGCCCCACTTCACCGTTTTGCGGCTGACGGAAATGTCGCGCAATCCTGCTTCAACGAAGCGCTGGACTTCGTTGCGGCGGAAGGCCGGACGGATGAAATCCGGCTGGCTCTCATAGAGTTGCAGAAGCTTTTCTTGAAAAGCGGAGAGCTTGAAGAAATAGTTCTCTTCGGAAACGATTTCGGCGGGGCGGCCGCAGACGGGGCAATCGATGGGATCGGTCGAATCGCTGACGTAAAGATTGTCGTAAACGCAGTACCGGCCCTGGTAGAAGCCTTTGTAGACATATCCGGCATCACGCGCCCGCAAAAGAAGGCGGCGCACGGCCCGCTGGTGTTCCGGGGAGGTGGTACGAATGAAATGGGTGTAGCTGATCCCCAGTTCATTCCACAGTTTGCGGAAAACGGCGGAATAGCGGTCCACATGCTCGCGGGGGCTGACCCCGGCTTTGGCCGCTGCGCGGGCGATATTTTCGCCGTGCTCATCCGTGCCGGTGAGAAACGCAACGTCGTAGCCCTGCATGCGTTTGAAGCGGGCGACCGTATCTGCAACCAGCGTGGTATACGCCGAGCCGACGTGAGGGCGCGCGTTCGCGTAATAGATCGGCGTCGTCAGATAGAACTTCGGTCGATTGTCGGCCTGACTCACGGACTCTCCGAACCGGCGTGCGGAAACCCACGATAGTATGCGGCGGTGATAGTTCTAGTCAAACCGGCTACCCCCTGCCCCCTGGTTTTTCTGCAAGAGTATGATTCGATGAGGTTTGCGGTGCAGTTTTGTGCAAGAGTATGAATCTAAATAGCTTAGAGCTTGGACGAGCGCCGAAGCGATCCGCCGGACACACATCCGGAATAGTGAATGCGGGCACCTGGAGAACAAGCATGAAGGATGTTACCACAGGCGTCAATGAAAGTAAACGTCACATTACTAGATGGTATTCTGATGAAAATTGCGGTCAATAACGAATCGTTCGAATGAACGCGGTGCAATCGCGAGCCAGAGTCGTTCCGGCTTGCAGTTCTTCGCCGCGCATTATTGAATAGGAACGCAAGGAGAACCTTCGAATGAGCGACGTTACGACGCGGCCGGCGCTGCCCTCCGACCTGCCCCGGCTGGCGGAGATCTATAACCACTACATCGTGAATACGCCGATTACCTTCAATACGCAGCCGTTTACCGTCGAGACGTTCGCGCCGTGGTTCGAAGAGCATTCGGATGGCAAGCGGCATCGGCTGGTGGTTGCGGTTGAAAATGGCGGCAGTGGTCCCGTGATTGGGTACGCTGGAAGCGGGAGGTTCCGCCCGAAGGAAGCTTACGAAACCACGGTGGAGACGACGATTTACTGCAGTCACGATTGCACACAACGCGGAGTCGGGACGCTGCTCTATCGCGCCTTATTCGAATTGATCGCGGGCGAGGATATCAATCGCGTCGTGGCAGGAGTCACGCTGCCTAATCCGCGTTCGGTGGCGCTGCACGAACGCTTCGGGTTTCGGCATGTGGGCACATTTACGGGCAATGGGCGCAAGTTCGGAAAGTATTGGGATGTGGCGTGGTTCGAACGGCCACTTCGGGTATAAGAAGTCTCAAGCGCGTCAGTTGAGAGCGCTCTGCGTTACAATCGCCGCGTTTCGAATCGATAGAGGGGGAATAATGGTTCATTTTTTCGGGATCTCCATCAGCTCTTCTCTCCTGGGGTGGATCATCATCGGGCTGCTGGCGGGATGGATCGCGGGCGAGGTCAGCAGAGGAGCAGGCTTCGGGTGCCTGGGGAACCTGGCGATCGGAATGGTAGGATCGATTCTGGGCGGCTGGATTTTTTCGAAGCTGGGCATTTGGGGTGGCGGGTTTATATACAGCCTGGCGGCGGCGACTGTGGGAGCGGTGGTGCTAGTGTTGATTGCGCGTCTTTTTACCGCCGGGAAAGCACATTAGGGAAGTGAGCGCAGGTAGTCGATAACGTTCCAGATCTGCTCATTTGTTTCTGTTCCAAAAAATCCCGGCATTCCGGTGAAGCGGACCCCATCGCGAATGATCGAAAACAATTCCCGATCGGAATAGGTTTGCAGGATGGCCGAATCAAGCGCTACGGTGCGCGGAAGCATCCCTCGGCCGACAGGAGTAGGCCCATTTTCATCGGAACCGTGGCAACTGGCGCAATCCATATCGTAGAGATTTTTGCCGGCCGCGATACTCATGCTGGTTTGACGGTCGGGCAGCGGAGGCGGGATTTCTTCGCGAGCGGCGCGCCTTCGGATGACCACGCGCGTCAGTTTTGTACGCAGATATTCGCCAGTATGGCCGGGCTGCTGGATGGCGCTCAGGTCAACGCGCGACGAGAGCACGTAAAGTCCTGCGATGGCGAAAACGAGTGCGCCCATGGCCACCAGAAGCCCCCATCGCATCCAGAACTCTCCCGAGAATGCGCCGGCCGCGGTTCAACTCCGGCTGCAAAGATTGTAATAGAAGCCGCGGCGCAGAAAGGTAATTGCCTTTTGCGCCGGCCTATTCTCCCAAGCGACCGCGCAGCCGGTGACCTGTTTTGGTTACAATGGCGGTCGCAATGGCGAATGATGCGGAAAAAAAAGGGCTCGCTGGGCTGCGCATTTTGTGTCTGGAGAGCCGGCGCGGGCAGGAGATGGCCAAGCTGATCTCGAATTATGGCGGCGAAGCGCTTGTTGCGCCGTCGATGCAGGAGGTCACGCTGAAAGGCAATCCTGAGGCGCTGAACTTCGCTCGGAAATTGACCGAGGGCGGATTCGACATAGTCATTTTCCTGACGGGTGTGGGGACCCGAGCGCTCGTGCGCCTGGTAGAGTCGAACGCTTTGCGGCAGAAGTTCGTGGAGGCGCTGAAGCGCGTGAAGGTCGTGGCGCGCGGGCCGAAGCCCGTGGCGGCGCTGGCGGAACTGGGAGTGCCGGTTACGGTAGCCGTGCCGGAACCGAATACGTGGCGAGAGGTGCTGGGCGCGTTGGATGCGCGAGCGGCTTCCATGCCGCTGAAAGACAGCCGAGTGGCGGTTCAGGAGTATGGCGCGACGAATCCGGAACTGCTGGACGGACTAAAGCAGCGCGGCGCGGGCGTGACGCGCGTGCCGGTTTACGAATGGGCGCTACCGGCGGACACGGGTCCGCTGCGAGACAGCGTGCAAGCCATCGTGAACGGGCGTATCGATATGGCGTTCTTTACAACTTCTGTGCAGGTGCAGCATCTTTTGCGGATCGCTGCGGAGATGCGGGCGGAAGAGCTGCTGCGGTGGGCGTTTGGGCGCATCGTCGTGGGGTCCATCGGGCCGATGACGTCGGACGCGCTCCGGCAGAATGGTTTGCCGGTGGATTTTGAGCCCGAGCATCCGAAGATGGGATTTTTGGTAGCGGAGGCGGCGAAGAGGGGACGCGAACTGGTCGAACAGAAGCGGCGGGGAGGGAAGTGATGGCGGGGGAATATAGGGCGGATCATGTGGGGAGCTTCCTGAGGCCGGCGGAGTTGCTGGAGGCGCGGCGGAACGGCAAAGACCCGCAGCAGCTGCATGATCTCGAAGATCGCTACATCGCGCGCGTGCTGGCGAAGCAGAAAGAATTGGGGTTCGAGATTTTCACCGACGGCGAATTGCGGCGGCGGAATTTCATGAGCGACTTCACCGACGCGGTGGAGGGCTTTGACCTCGGCGATTCGCTGGACCGAACCTGGGAGGCGGCTCAAACGAAGGGTGCTGCCACGCTCAGAGTTGCGGGAATCGTGACAAAGAAACTGAAGCAGGCGCGGCCGTTGACCGGGCATGAGCTACCGTATTTGAAAAAGAACAGCCCCGGCGCGATCAAGATGACGCTGCCAAGCGCCACGCAATTTCCGGCGATTTCATACAAGCGCGGCGTAACGGATAGAGTTTACGAATCGCATTCGGCGTTGCTCTCGGACATTGTAGACATCATGAAAGCGGACCTCGCGAAGCTTGCGGGCGAGGGCGTGAAATATATTCAAATCGACGCGCCACGCTACAGCTATTTCATGGACGAGAAATGGAGGCAGTGGATTCGCGATGAAATGAAGGTCGAGCCGGATGCGCTACTGGACGAATCGATTCGCGCGGACAACGCCTGTTTCCAAGCGGCTCGGAAGCCCGGCGTGACGCTGGCGATTCATCTTTGCCGCGGAAATAATCGCAGCCATTGGTATGCCGAAGGAGGTTACGACGCCATTGCGGAAAAACTTTTTGGCACGATGAACGCGGACCGCTTTCTGCTGGAGTATGACGATGAGCGCTCGGGCACATTCGAGCCGCTGCGCTTTATGCCGAAGGGAAAGACGGTGGTGCTGGGGCTCGTCAGTTCGAAGCGGCCGCAACTGGAAAAGGCCGACGTGCTGGCGAAGCGGGTAGAAGAGGCTTCGCGGTTCGTGCCACTGGAGAATTTGGCGCTGAGTCCCCAGTGCGGGTTTGCTTCGACGATGGAAGGGAATTTATTGACCGAGGACGACCAGTGGGCGAAGTTGGGGCTGGTGGTAGAGACGGCGCGGCGAGTGTGGAAGTGAGTTTGCAGTGAGTAAGATCGAAGAGGGATTCATTAATGGACAACGGCAAGGGACTAGTGGGGAAGACGGCGATTGTGACTGGAGGGAGCCGGGGGATTGGGCGCGCAATCGCGATGCGGCTGGCGCGCGAGGGCGTGCAGGTGGTGATCGCGGCGCGCGATAAGGCAGCGTTATCTGCTGCCGCCGACGAAATCAGCAAGGCGGGCGGCATTGTCGAAACTTTTGCCGCCGACTTGCGCGAGCCCGAAGCGCCCGGCGCGCTGGCGCGGGTGGCGGTCGAGGCGTTTGGCGGGATCGATATTGTGGTGAACAACGCAGGCGCAACCAAGCGGGGCGAGTTCCTGGAGCTTTCCGAAGCGGACTGGGCGGATGGCTTCGCGCTGAAATTTTTTGGTGCGGTGCGGCTGGTGCGAGCGGCCTGGCCGTATCTGAAAGAGCGCCGGGGCGCTGTGCTGAACGTTATCGGTACGGGCGGGCGTACACCGGGACCGGAGTTTACGATCGGCGGGTCGGTGAACGGCGCATTTCTGTCTTTCACGAAGGCGCTGGCGGATATTGGAATACGCGATGGCGTGCAGGTGAATGCGATCAATCCCGGCTATATCCGGACGGATCGCTTGCAGGGCTGGATCAAGTCAACTGCACAGGAAACGGGCGGAAATATGGAGGCGGCAGAGCGGGAGATGGTCCGCCGGGCGAAGATTGTGCGGATAGGCGAGCCGGAGGATATCGCGAGTTTGGCGGCGTTCATGTTGGCTCCGCAGAATCGGCTTCTGCAGGGTGCGCTGATCGATCTGGATGGCGGGATGACGAAGACGGTGTGACGGCTTTTGGGATTAAGCCACGGCTTTGCGGCCTCCCGAGACACTTTCTAGCTAGCGCTTTAACCCACCAGATGAGTGCCCAAGCTGCTGATTCGGGATCGCGAATCGGCGTCTCGCTTCGGTGGCGGAGATAGTCTAATGAAGAGGGACGAAGAAGAGGACTGGAGGGACGCGCCAAGGAACGGCGCGAGAGGACGTGTTCAATGGAATACCCATTTCGAAATCGAACCGAGGCGGGACGGGTGCTTGCGCAGGAATTGATGGCATATGCCAAGCGCGGCGACGTAATCGTGCTGGCGCTGCCGCGCGGCGGTGTGCCGGTGGCCTTTGAGGTGGCGCACGCCCTGCATGCGCCGCTTGACGTTTTTGTGGTGCGGAAACTTGGAGTGCCGGGACACGAGGAACTGGCGATGGGAGCGATCGCCAGCGGGGGAGTATTAGTTATCGAGCCCAGCGTTGTCGAGGATTTGTCGATTCCTATGGAAGTGGTTTTAGATGTAGCTGCGCGTGAGGAGCAGGAACGATTGCGACGAGAGAGGGAATACCGCGGAGATCGGCCCGGGCCGGATGTGCGCGGGCGCACGGTGATTTTGGTGGACGACGGGCTGGCCACGGGTTCGACGATGCGTGCGGCTGTGGCCGCGCTGAGGAAGCTGCAGCCGGCGAAGATTGTAGTGGCCGTGCCGGTGGCGGTGCGTTCGACCTGCGAAGAGCTGGCGGAAGAAGTGGATGAAGTCGTCTGCGCGCGGACGCCGGAGCCATTCCATGGCGTAGGCGAGTGGTATGCGGACTTTTCACAGACGACGGACGAAGAGGTGCGTGAGCTGCTGGCTCGAGCGGAGCAGGAGATAGCGCATCAGCACCGGTGAGTGGGTTGCCACAGGGGCTAAAGCATTCCCCCGGTCGATGAATGTCAGAGCTAAAGCTCTGACCCCCTATCACACGGGATGACCATCCTTGATCGGATGGTCACGTGGCCTGTTCCCAGGCTTGCTGATTTCCGGCGGAGAACCCGGGAATCGTGGCGCCGCCATTTCCCATGACCTTGCCGGTTTCCAGCAAAGTCTTCAGCCGATTCAGGTCTTCGTCGAGTGCCCGCTTGGGATCCGCTCCGAAAAGAGAAGCGACCGCATGGCCAAGTGCGCCCGCCGGCGGAACGTAGGAGAGGTCTAGGTCGACGCGAGTGGCAGACTCAGGAAGGCGCTCGAAGCGCAGCATCCCGGAGGTGCGGATCGTGGAACCTGGGAGGCTTCTCCAGGCCAGCAGCTTATTGGGTTCATAGCGATTGATTTCCGCATCCCATTCCACCGAGGAACCACCCGGACCTTCCGCGACCCAATGCGAGGTGTTATTTCCGGAGCGGCGAATTTCCCGCAAATGAGACATGAAGTGGGGCAGATTCGGATAGTTGCTCAAGAACTGGAAAACCTTTTGGACCGGCGCGTCAATCTTGATTGTTTTCTGAACGCGAATGCCTCGTCCAGGTTTCAGACCGAGAAGTTCACTCACGTGCATATTTGTGAAAGCTCGAGCAAGAAGGCCGAGGCCTGCGAGGCGAGCTGTTCTGCGGATAAGGCCGCGCCGCGCGCCCCCGAATAGTGCGAGCGCGGCGCCTGCTACTCCCATACCGAGCCGCGCGGCTGGTGTCCATCCCGCCGCCGGTTCCTTTCGGCGAGTTGTTCCTTGCTGAACTCCCGGGATGTCCTGCGGCGACTTATACGTCTTCATTTCGTTGCGAACTGAAGAGACGTGGCGAAGGGAAGAGATCGCCGACATGAAGTCATCGTGTTCGGATTCCAACGCGCCACCGCGCAGCCTGATGACGCCGTCGCGGGCGCTGACTTCCACCAAATGAGGAAACGAGCAGACGCGGCCGAGTCTGGCGCGGACCTGTTCGACAAGAACTTCGTCAGACACATCGCGCAGAGGTAACCGCGAGCGGGCGTCTGCCACAGCGCCGCGGGCGCGGTTACTCAGGTCACGAGAGGCTTTTCCGATCGCCCGGTCCGCGTCTTTCACGAAACTTACACTTCGATCCTTTACTAAGGTGCGGCGTCTTTTGCCCCCATCAGGATCGAGAAAATAGACAAGAAGACCGCCGACGGTCGCAGCTCCCATCGTCTTCGTAAACGTAGACATGACATTACCTCCAGGTGCGCTCGCCATAACCAAGCGCGGATCACTTGAAGCTATGTTTTCGTGAGGTGGGGCGCAATCGGATTGAGGGTGTATGGCATACCGGATTCCCTGTACGCAGTTGTCGAAAACGGGCTGAGCATTACGCCTGCGAACCTTCAGACAAATCGCATTTTTCACATCCCCGTTCGGGCCGGATGTATTGCTTTTTGGAGGACCTGTCCTTTCGACCAGTAGTATTGGTCTGTATTAGTCCCTAACCTGTTGGTTCCAGGTCGTGTGCGTGGCAATTGGCTTCATCGGGCCGTAGCCTGTCCGGATAAGCTCCGAAAGAGGACCCCTTCGAATGAAAAGACGTCCGACCGCAGCAGACGGATCGAAACTGGAGCGCAGGAAAGAGACGCGCTTTCCGGTGAGCATTCCGGTAGAGGTGGGCTGGAAGGGAGCGGAAGGCCAGCCAATGAAAGAGCAAGGCCTGGCAAGACAAGTGAATGCTCACGGCGGACTTCTGGAAATGACAAATTACCCCGACCTCGGGACCCGCGTGACGGTGACAAACTTGCTCTCAGCGGAATCGAATGAAGCACGCGTTTTGGCCACGCCTAATTCACGTGAAGGCGTTGCTCACGGTATCGTGGTGGAGCTCGTATCGGCCGACGAAAGTTTCTGGGGCGCCAGCCTGCAGATGAAAATAGCGAGCTCGGAACTGCAAAAGCTCGAGAAAAGCTTGCGTTCACAGAACGTCGATCTGAGATTGCTGAAAGAATTTCGCGATGCTGTTGATTACATGCAGGCCATCGCCGGATCGGTGCAGCAGGCGCGAGAACGGCAAGTAGAAGGCGAGGAAGAAAACGCGGATCTCGGGCTCGTCGGCGAGCGCATTCGCCGCACCATCAATTTTTGCCTCGAAGTGATTGCCGATTTTGACGCCGGCCGCATCACTGAGGACACAAAAGGCGTGGCTGAGCTCCTGGAGTCGGTGGAGCAGATCAGCCAGCGCTTCCGAAGACTGTTGACACACGGCGTTTCCGGATCCATGCGCGGTTCGGATGTAGCTGCGCCGGAGCCGTCGCCGGTCGGACGGCGAGGCCGCGTCGAATCGCGTGGGGATTAGCAGCCCCGGCGACGCAGTTTGTTACGTTTGAGTTGATCTGAAATTCTCTGATCCGCTTCCTTTTTGCTTCCAAAGCGTCCTCCGGCCTAAAACGGATATTGCCGCTCTGAATGCTGAACGGTGATCCATTGGACCGTGGTGAACTCCTCCATGATCCATTTACTACCGAAGCGACCCAAGCCGCTGTTTTTCTCGCCGCCGAACGGATTACTCGGACTGTCATCTACGCTGGTGTCATTGATATGCGTCATGCCTGCCTGGAGGCCGAGGGCAAACCGCAGCCCACGTGACTCGTCGCGCGTGCAGACGGCACTGGAAAGCCCGTACTCCGTGTCATTCGCCACGCGCAGGGCCTCCGACTCTCCATTCACTTTGATTATGGGAGCGATCGGACCAAACGTTTCGTTTTTGGCAATCGGCATATCGTTAGTGACGTCGGCAAATACGTGCGGAGGAAGTTCGAGTCCCCTGGGCTCTCCTCCCAGAACCTGTCGCCCGCCGGCTTCGCGAGTAGCTTTCACCAGATCTAGCATGTGTTGGAGTTGGCGTGAATTAATAATGGGACCGATCACCGTGTCCGGGTCACGTGGATCTCCCATTTTCAGAGTGCGTACGTGCTCGGTGAAGCCTTCGACAAACTCGTCGTACACATTAGCATCCACGATGATGCGATTTGTGGACATGCAGATCTGGCCCTGGTGCAGGAATCTGCTGAACACAGCCGCCGGAATCGCGCGATCCAGATCCGCGTCATCCAACACTACGAAAGGCGTGTTGCCGCCCAGTTCGAGCGCCACACGCTTTAAAATGGGGCCGCTCGCTGCAAGTTCTGCAACGTGCCGGCCGACGGCCGTCGATCCCGTGAAAGAAATAACGCGGGGAACTCGATGTACAACAAATGGATCGCCAATCTCTTTGCTCGACCCCACAACAACATTTAACACCCCAGCCGAGAGCCCGGCCTCTTCGTAGATCTTCGCAAGCAGCAGACCGCCTGTAATTGGAGTCTCCTGAGTTGGTTTCAGAACCACCGCGTTGCCCAGAGCGAGTGCAGGACCGACCGAACGGTTCGAAAGATACATCGGGAAGTTGAACGGGCTGATCGCGCCGATTACGCCGACCGGGAGGCGATATACCCGGATCTCCTTGCCCGGCTCATCGATCGGGCGAATGTCGCCCGCCATTCGGTGAGGGAAGGACGCGGCCTCCAGAGTGACGGCGTACAGTATTTGCCATTCGAACTGCGCCTTGATGCGAGTGCTGCCTGCCTCGCTGATCAGCCAATCTATGATCTCTTCGCGGCGCGTTTCCATAATGTCCGCGGCTCGGAGCATGATGGCCGCGCGCTCGGCGGGGAGCATTGCGGCCCAGCTGATCTGGGCCTTTGCCGCAGCCTGGTAAGCTTCATCGAGATCAGTCTGATTGGCGAGCGTGATCTCCGCGATCGTTGCTCCCGTGTAGGGATCGTTGTCCTTGAGCATCTCTCGACTACGGCCATCTCGCCAGGAACCATTGACGTACTGTTTGTTTAGGCCGGAGTAGAGGCGCTGCGTGTCACGATCCGGCTTTGCTGTTTTCGTGCCAGTTTGCGGCATATTCGTTTCTCTCCAACAAACATTCGTCTAAAACAATGGCTCAACTGCCACGCAGCACTCACACAAAGTCCAGTTCCACATCGTCCACATAACACCAGCCCCAATTTTCTCCGGGCTCAAATGACTTGATGATCGGGTGCTGCGTGCGATGAAAGTGTTTTCGGGCGTGCTTGTTTTTCGACGAATCGCAACAACCTACGTGGCCGCATTCCAGACACAACCGCAAATGAACCCACGTATCGCCAATCTTCAGACAGTCTTCGCACCCCTGCGAGTGCGGTGTAACAGGGCGAATCTGGTCGAGATGAGTGCAGATAGCTGTTGTTGACATACTCTTTCTCCTTCAACGGTTCTTTTTTCAGGCTCTGTCACTGACCGAACGTATAGTAATAGCCGCTGCCTTCGTCCTATTCAGTGGCTACAACATCGGGAGCTCGCGCTTCGGGCGAAGCGGGAAAGCGCGGTCGATTTGGGCAATTTCCTCGGGACTTAGCCTCAGGCTTCCTGCTCCCGCATTCTCCATCGTGTGTTCGGGATTTGAAGCTTTTGGAATTGCAAACACGTTAGAGTGACCCACCAAAAAACGAAGCGCCACTTGCCGGGGCGTTGCATTGTGAGCCGCTGCGATTTCTTCCAGTACACGTCCGCCAGGCGTGCTGGAGTCCGGGAACTGCCCATGACCAAACGGGCTATAGGCCACGACCGCGACATCGTTCTCAGAGCACCAGGGAATCACGCGTTGTTCGATCGTGCGCTCCTCGAGGTGGTAGAGCACTTGATCGCACACAAGATCGTCCGCGATCTCGCGTGCCTCGTCGAGGTCTGGAACGTCGAAGTTGCTTACGCCCCACGACAGAATTTTCCCGTCACTCTGAAGCTGTTCGAACGCATCAATCGTTTCCGAAAGCGGTTCAGACCCACGCCAATGCAGCAGGTAACAATCCAGGTAGTCGGTCCTGAGCCGTGTAAGCGATCGCTCGCATGCCTTGATCGTGCCGCTGCGCGACGCGTTTTGAGGAAGAACCTTCGACACCAGAAACACTTCGTCGCGACGCCCCTCAATCGCCTCTCCCACGATCTCTTCGGCCGCGCCCGCTCCGTAGAGTTCCGCCGTATCGATATGATTCATGCCCAGATCAAGGCCCTTCCGGAGTGCTGCTATCACGGAGCCGCGGTGTCCGCTTTCGATGTACCAGGTTCCTTGACCGATCACGGAGACTTCGCGCTCGGCGGGCCCAAACCTTCGTAGTTCCATCTGCACTCTTTGGGAGGGCGTTGTTTCCGATTTCGTCGTGCTTGTTCCTGTAGCTCTCATGGTCGCAGATACTCCCTCTTACCTCCGCGCACTTTTCGAGCCAAATGGTCACAAATTACGGAATCAATGAAGCGTATTTTCAAGCAGTTAGTTCGGGAAAAGAATACATGCGGACCTGAATGAATCTACGAACTACGGGATGTCAAGAGGCTGACAGACGGCCATACTGCGATCCGCCATTGTGATTGTTGCAGTGGATGGGAAACCGAGACGTCAAGTGGTTGACACTGTAATCGGTGATTTGCAATGGCCCTGTCGGCAATCCTCCCGCCTACATCAGGCATTCGGTTTCGCGTTCTTCGCATTAGTGCGGGCGTCGTCACGAATTGTTACGTGGTTCGCCGGGCGCTGGCCTAACATGTCCGCGTAACTTCCTAATAATAAGGAGGTTCCTTATTGGACGGGGAATTGCTCAAATTAAGACGGTGATCGGTGCTGGCCCAGGAGAAGTCGATGACCTGGAAAGAGAAACGACGAAGCCAGCGGCTCGCTTTGAGTGTTCCCGTCGTTGCTTACAGATCACAAAAACTGGGCTTACCCTTTTCCGAAGGGACACGGACGCTGATGGTCAGCGCCCATGGTGCGTTGATCAGTCTGGACGCCAAGGTGGTCGCTGATCAAAGACTCGTTTTGAAGCACGCGCTCAGTGGGGAAGAGCAGGAATGCCGCGTCGTATTTACTCGAAAAAAGCTGATGGGTCCGGCAGAAGTGGGAATCGAGTTCAGGCGGGCTGCACCTAAATTTTGGCACATTGCATTTCCACCCAGTGATTGGACGTCGCCCGCTCCAGAGTTGACGACTCTAAATTCTAGCTAACTGCCGCTCCTGCAAGCGAAACCCAAAAAAAGTAAATCGCGTAGGTTCAACAGTCAAACTCATCCGCTAGAGACACTTCGCACGCACGAAGTACAGTATGATTTTGCTTGTGAAAATCCTTACCGAATTTGAAACCAGGGTCCTCGGCTCATTGGTGGAAAAAGAGCTGACCACTCCGAACTACTATCCGCTCTCGCTAAACGCTCTGGTGAATACCTGCAATCAGAAATCTAACCGCGATCCCATGATGAACTTGAACGAAAATGCGGTTAGTCAGGCATTGCGAAGCCTGGAGAAAGAAGGCCTCGCGGGTCCCGCAGACGGCATGGACAATCGGGTGACCAAGTTCGAGCACCGGCTCCAGGAGGCCTTCAATTTCGATCGCCGCGAGATCGCTATCCTGTGTGAGTTGCTCTTACGAGGCCCACAGACGCCTGGCGAGCTCCGCAGCCGGGCCGAGCGCATGCACCCGTTTGAAGACCTCGGCCAGGTGCAATCGACGCTGCAGCGCCTCGCTCAGCGCGAGCCGCCGCTGGTAAAGATGCTCCCACGCCAGCCCGGCACCAAGGAGGCGCGTTATGCCCACCTGTTATCGGGCGACGTGCAGATCCAAGCACCGGCGGCGGCACCCGAAGTCGTGGTCGCCCATAACACCTCCGATGGTGAGCGCATCGCGCGTCTCGAGAATGACGTTGCCGCCCTACAGAATGAAGTTGCCAACTTGAAGCAGCAGCTCGCGGAATTCCGAAAACAATTCGAGTAGCCCGCTCACATTACGAAAATGTCTAACGTTGAAGCTCAGCGGACGATCTGAAGCTCAAGATGGTTTGCTAGGCCGGCGGTGGGAGTGGCTTCTGTCTGAAGTCAAAACAATCGGACATATCGTCGGAAGCGGTATCCCTCGCGTTCAATGGTTTGAGTCCAAATGTCACTTCGCAGAACTTCACCAGGCTCACATGCGAGTGAAATACTTTGGAAATTCCCTGTTTCGAGTAGGGACTGATCACCAGGCACCCGACTCGCGTCCCGTAACTGAATTGGGTATTCGCATAGCTGGGCCCCGTAGCGGGACCGCCCCCCGGCCACTTGTCCTTTAGCGGCGGGTCGACATGATCGTACCAGCCGCCCCAATCGTCCCAGGTAATGAATATCACCGAGTTCGCCCATAGCTGGCTTCGCCCTAGATTACGCACACGTTCGGCTGTCCACTGGCTCCCCAACTTCACCGTTTGCTGTCCGGCGTTTTTACCATAGGGCGGATGTTCGGAAAGCTCCACCGGGCTGCCCGGGGCGTACACCCAAGAGACGCTCGGCAAATTTCCCGTAGCCGCGTCTGCGTCGAATTTCGTCCAGGGCTGAATGTTAGGACTGCCTTTCAGCTCCACGATTTTCTGGAAATAACTAAAGCCGGGGTCTCCATAAGTAGCCCAGGTCAGCTTCGCTTTTTCAAGTGCCTTTGGCAGGGTAGGGATATTGAAGGGCTCCTGCGGCTGATAGTTCCGATTCTTGCTCGCATTATCGATGATCGGCGAGGCGGCGGCGATGAGCATCAGATGGTTGGGTTCGGACTGGCTGGCCACCTCCGTGAAATAGTTGTCGCACAGCGTGAATTGTCTT
Organism: uncultured Acidobacteriota bacterium; assembly: GCA_963803735.1. Taxonomy (GTDB): domain Bacteria; phylum Acidobacteriota; class Terriglobia; order Acidiferrales; family UBA7541; genus Palsa-189. The sequence goes on from CAWDNV010000010.1 coordinate 318,890, forward strand.
GCGAACGAGAAATAGGCGGGAATGTCTTTTTCGCTGTATTGCAAGTTCACCGCGTGTTGAGCGCGCTCCAGCCACGCTGCATGATCGTGCCGTGGATCGCCGCCGGCGGGTGGGTCTTGCGCGGGCGGAAGGGTTGCACCATTGGTGCCCGGGAAGGTGCCAAAGTAATTATCGAAGCTGTGATTTTCCTTAATTATGATGACGACATGTTCGATTGGATTATACGGTTGCACAGGTGTTAGGACCTCCGCCGATTTACACTGTCATCCGCAAGAAATTTGGATTAGAAGCGCAACCGAAATTGAACCACGAAAACGACGAAGTCAGGAGGGAGAGATCCGAACTTTGTTCTAGGGTCGAACGATAAAGCCAAGGCCGTCTGGGTGGCCTGGCGGCCGCCTAACCGGCCGCCGATTTGCCTCGCGCTTTGGTCGGCTTTTTTGCGTCGATCATTCCATGCAAATGAGCTGCGGCAGTTTCGATGTCAAAATGTTTATATTGTCCTGCTCTGCTTTCGATGGTGAGCACCGCACAACGATGGACGTCGACGAAGTCGCCATAAGGGAATTTGTACCTCTTCTTGGTGTCCTCAGGCTGCTCATCGTCGACACCCAGATGCCATTTTGCATACTCTTCAAATCCGTGCTGATCGATGAATTCATTTTCCTCTTGAGTGGACGGTTGGTCGTCACTCCATGCGTCTCTTTCGTCGGTCACAAAGCGGTCTTCGTCCACTAGTCTCTTAGCATGATCAAATGCGGTACTGTTGAGCTTGACTGCCATATCTTCCTCCACCAGACCACAACCCCTACGTTCAATATGGTTTTTCCATGAACATTCACCGGGCGGCGAAGAAGTCCGTAAGCGTCTATATCAACAAATCGAAGATTTGAAACGCACGCTCCCACTGCTCCGGTGACGGATGCTTAAGCTGCGGATCGATGATCTTAAAGCAGCGCGCGAGCGCCAGACTCAGGCCACCAGCGATTGTTGGCAAGCGAGCTTCGGTTTCATCGCTATAGCCGAGGTCGATCTGCGGCTCGGGAACGGCCCTCGCTAGTATTGGCTCCAGCCCGATATTCACGTCGAGCTTCTCGAAAGCTTGAATGTTTTGTTGAAGTCCATTCGTAATGGGAAAGTCCCGCGGCTCAACCCTGATCCGATCGTTTGCCTTGGCGGTGCGCTCGGCTGCGAGTAACAGATCGGCAACTCTGTTTTCGACGAAGTCGTAATAACGCTTTATGTCTTCTTTATCGACTTCCAAGCCTGCGGCTCGAAAAAAACGCTCGATCTCTCGAATGCCTTCAACGTGCTTGTAGGGCTTTACGTTGTGAACTGGCTCGAGTGGACTGAAATCACGATTCTGCATTTGATCTTTCCTGGGTTAAGAGTTTCGAAACGACCCTGCGGTTTGCGCCTCCTCCTGAAAACAGAAGCAACTACTGAAACGCTATCGATTCCGTGTCTCTCCCAATATCGGGAGGATTCGGTACAGATGCCTAAGGTTTGTGGTATCGAGGGATCACTTCGATGAAAGATTTACGCGATTTGCACAGGCAAAGTAAAAGGGGCTAGGTCAGAATGACTCGCCCCTTCGTGATAGACAAACACTGACTGATTCACAATTTATCGAGTTACCTGCCTGCTGCGGCCGTTCTCGATTTTGCCGGCACTTCAGCGGGTTTGCCGCTTATCTCTTTTTCCGCTCTGAGCCAATCCTCGACATCCTGTCCGTTTTGCCCCCCGCGCTGAACATAAATCTCATACGCTCGGCGAGCGATTCCATCTTTTATTTCTTGACGTTCCAACACTGGTAACCTCCTTAGTTGTGGGGACCTCGGCACCGGCCTCTCGCAACATGATCTTCAGCTTACTTGCCGTTTCCTGAGACGTTGATCTTTACCTGCTTCGCCTTAGACTCCTCACGCTTGGCCATGCGCACGGTCAGGACTCCGTTGCGATACTCGGCACGAATGCCTTCGGTCTTCACCGTGTTCGGCAGTGAGAAGCTCCGCATGAACGAACCATAGGCGCGTTCAACTCGAAGATAGTTGTCCTCGTTGACTTCCTTCTCGAACTTCCGCTCTCCGCGGATGGTCAACGTATTGTTCTCGACGCGAACGTCAATGTCCTTCTCTTGAAGATCGGGCAGGTCGGCTTTTACCACCAGCTCGCTCTGGGTTTCGTATATATCCACAGCCGGCGCCCAGGTCGCAAGTTCAGCCTGACCCGACCGGCCGCGAGTCAATGTGTCTTCAAATAAACGATTTACCTGGTCCTGCAAAGATGTCCCACCCCGGGGCGGTTCCCAACGAGTAATCGTGTTCATGTTGTTGTACCTCCTAAATTCATCTGTCAATTTGGAATGTCACCACAGTAGACGGTTAACCTAAGCAAGTCAAGCGGTATAAATAGTATGTTAGGTTAGTTAACTTAGCACAGTTAATCCACAAACTCCAGGCCCCAAAATCGTCATTCCTGGACGAGAAGTTATCTAGAAGTATGCCCGAAACTGCCCGTCCTCTAAGCGCGCGGGAGGCGCCTTATTCGTGAGCCCGCTCGCAAAAGACAATGTGTGCGCAACGGAACAGACGCCCATCTTCGCGTGCTCTAGTATGGGGTGTGTGCGAAAGCTAAGACGAAAAGAGGAAGGGAGAGCTTTTATGCGAATGAATTCAAAGCAGTGTGTCTGGATTCTGGCGGTGGTCCTGAGTATGGGTATCGCCGGAGGTTCGCTACGTGCTGCGGTGCCTCCGTCACCCCAGGAACAAGGTCGTGAGCAGGACTATTCGAAAAACAAGAAGTACCAGCAAGGTGTGCGCGAAGGTCAGAATGACAGTAAGCATAATCGTGACCACTCCAAGAAGAGGAGCTTTAAGAAAGACGAAGATCAAAGAGCTTACGAATCAGGCTACCAGCAAGGGCACCAGGGCGATCAACATAGATAAGAGCCTATCAGGGTTCGCCGTGCTCTATGGCAAGAGGTCCGGTTTCTCCGTCGGTATTGATCACCGTCGGGAGCAGTCCAATCGCAGGGCACATTGCCGGTTTGGCGGGAAGATGATCGCTCGTAGCTTTCAGCTTCCCCCCTGCCCGCCCTTGCTTCAGGATGAGTTTCAACGTGCCGAAACGTATTCTTCTTAATCAATCCAGACCCGCGGGGAGGCGAATAGCACGGTCCCTCGATTTACGAGCTTTTGAATCGCCTCATCTCGTCTCGCATATTTTCCTTCCCAGAGATTGAAGGTGTTTGCTATGCAGCTCAGGGCCGGTTACGAACTAATTTACAACTTTCCGCAATCCACGCCGATCACCCTGGTCGTGAATATCCACTATTCACGGGCCTTTGACATGGTTGTCCCTGATTGCCTCACCGCCGAGCCATTCATTCCGATCATCGGTTACTACGACACCTTCGGAAATCGGTGCAACCGCCTCCTTGCGCCTGCCGGCCGTGTCCGCCTGACGTCCGACGCCGTCATAAGCGATAGCGGCCAGCCAGATGAGATTGTACCCTCCGCCGGCCAGCACTCTGTGCAGGATCTGCCCGAGGAAGCGCTTGTGTTCCTGTTGGGCAGCCGCTACTGTGAGACCGATTTGCTATCTCAAACGGCTTGGCAACTCTTCAGCGGCACGGCTCCAGGCTACCCGCGCGTGCAGGCAATCTGCGATTACGTTCATAACCATATTGCCTTCAACTACCAGAATGCCAGCGCTACTCGCAGCGCTGCGCAGGCTTTCAACGAAGGGACCGGCGTCTGTCGCGACTTCGCGCATCTCGCCATCACCTTCTGCCGCTGCATGAATATTCCGGCGCGCTACTGCACCGGCTATCTGAGCGATGTCGGAACTCCGCCGCCTTTTGCCGTGGGAGATTTCGCGGCGTGGTTCGAAGCCTGGATCGGCGGCCGCTGGCATATGTTCGACCCGCGCAACAATGTCCCGCGCATAGGCCGCGTACTTATGGCGCGGGGCCGCGATGCTTGCGACGTCGCGATCGCCACGACGTTCGGACCCAACACGTTGGAGAGCTTCAGGGTCTGGACCGATGAGATTCCAGATGGCCAGGTTCTGAGGACAGCCGTCTAATGTCATTTCTGACAGTGCGCCACTCCACGGTCTACCGGTACCGTGAGCCCGTCGGCCTCGGCGAACATCGCATGCTGTTCCGCCCGCGCGCAAGTCACGACCTGCGCTTAATCCGGACCAACCTGCTCATCACGCCTGAACCCGCTAATTTGCGCTGGCTGCACGATCCGTTCGATAACTCCGTCGCCGTCGCCACTTTTGAGGGGACTACAACCGAACTCCTCTTCGAAAGCACCGTGACGCTGGAACATTTTGAGTCCCCCATGCCGGAGTATCCGCTCGAGCATTACGCGCGGACGTATCCTTTCCGCTATTCCGACGAGGACTTCCCGAATCTCATGCGCGCCCTGGCTCGTCACTACCAGGGCGAGAAAGTATCCCAATGGGCATTGCAGTTTCTCGATCAATCGGACAGTACTGGCACGATGAAAATACTTCGCGCCATGACCTGCGGCATTCGCGAACAGTTCACCTACACACGCCGCATCGAGAAAGGCGTGCAGACTCCCGAGGAGACGTTGCGGAAGCGGCACGGCAGTTGCCGGGATTTCGCGGTCCTGATGATGGAAGCTTGCAGGTCGCTCGGTATCGCGGCGCGGTTTGTCAGCGGTTACATCTTCGTGCCCAACGGTTCTGGCCACTCAGGCGGCGCCACACATGCATGGATGCAGGCCTATCTGCCCGGCGCCGGCTGGATCGACTTCGACCCCACCAACAGCATTATCGGAAACCGTAATCTCATTCGCGTTGCCGTCGCGTGGGATCCCTGTAACGTCCTGCCCTTATGGGGCACCTACGAGGGTTCCCCTGCAGCCTTCCTCGGCATGAACGTCACAGTGAAAGTAAGCGAAGCGGATGGATGACGATGATCCGAGACTGGCTTCCCAGTTTGTCTGGAACCGCCGCGTCGTCATCCTGAACTCCGCACTCCCACTTCGTTCAGGTGCAGCAGAAGGTCCGCGGGGTCCTGGTAAACGCGGTAAGCGCCCGCGCGTTCCAGTTCATCTTGGCCATAACCGCCCGAAAGGAGCCCGACTCCCAGCGCATGCGCGCGGCGTGATGCGAGTAAATCCCAGACGCTGTCTCCTACAACGACTGACTCTGTAGCGGGAACTCCCAGGCCTTCGGCAGCCGCCAGGAATAGATCGGGGTCCGGCTTGGCGCGCTCCACTTGGTCTCGCGTGATGATCAGCGCCTCCGGCCCGAGCTGCAGGAGTTCCAACGTGGGCCGAGCGCTGGCCAGCCGGCCGCTTGTAGCAATGGCCCAAGGCACGCCTGAGCGAGACAGGGAGGCCAAAAGAACTAACGAACCGGGGAGCACGCGAACTTGAGGCCGAAGGCGCTCGTAGGCTTCCTCATGCAGCTGAGCTAAGCGATCGGCCTGAGGCTTGGTAACGCTGCGGCCGATCTCGCGCAGGAGCGCATCAATCAGCAGCCCGCCGCTCATACCTATGCGGCGATGAATCCGCCAGACCGCGAGTTCGATGCCCAACTCCTCAAGCGCTTCGCGCCACGCCAAAACATGTTGGTAGACGCTATCCACCAGCGTGCCATCAAGATCGAAAAGAAAAGCCGGACCGGACTTGCTTTTGCCCCGCTGCTTGATTTTGTCGTCCACGTGTCCCTCTCCTTAAGCTCCTTAAGCGCAACATTAGATGCTGATCCGGCATCGCCCTCGCCTAAACGCCCGGCAGACGCTCCACGTTTAATAATGTCGCTCATTGCAGTGGCGACTCGCGGAACGGGGCTTTGCACCGTTCTGTGCCACACTCCCAGAAGCAGACTTCGCGGGGCATAACCTGTCAATCAGGCTTGTGCTTCAGTGCATTAATGTTGTTTAAAAATTGGTGACTCGCGAAGAGACTGAGAAGCTATTTAAGAACGATTTATGACATTTTCTCCATCGCTGTTGTGTCGCCACTAAGGCCAAATTGGAACCAAAGTTGGCCAAGACTTCCTCGTAAGCCGCCAAATCACAAAGCGCGCCCCGCGGAGGCGCCCGATGCCCAAGCCCATTGGAAATTGTGTCCGCCCAGGTGGCCGGTGACATCGACAACTTCACCGATAAAAAACAACCCAGGTACTTTCCGGCTTTCCATGGTCCTACTCGACAATTCATCGGTATCCACACCGCCCGCCGTCACCTCAGCTTTTTCATATCCCTCGGTGCCTTCAGGGACGAGAGCCCATTCATGCGTTTGCCGGTCGAACGCCGCTAATGCTTGATTGTTCCAAGTGACAGGTGCATGCAAGTCAACCCAGCGCGTGACAAAGCGATGCGGTAGGTATCCCTGGAAGGCGAATCGGACAGCGGCCACATTTCTAGCCTTCGCTTCGCGAATTGCCGCCGCAATATCGCGGCCAGGTGCCAGGTCAATGAGAATCGACCCACCGGCATCCCAATAAGAGGAGATTTGTAAAATTGCGGGTCCGCTCAGCCCGCGATGAGTGAAGAGCATCTTGTCCCGGAACGAATGATGATCTGTGGAAACGGTTACTTCCGCCGAGAGGCCCGCCAAATCGCAATACCGGCTTCGATCTCCGGTCTCTAGCACCAGCGGCACCAGGCCAGGTTTCGTTGTGCGAACATTCAAGCCGAATTGACGCGCCAAGTCGTAACCAAAGGCGGTGGCCCCCATTTTAGGGATCGATAGTCCGCCCGTCGCAACGACTAACGTCGGCGCGCGAAACACGGCAGATTCGGCGCGAACCACGAACTCCGTCGTGCGTTGGACCTCATTAACCTTCGTCCGGAGAAATATTTTCACTCCGGCTGCCGCGCATTCGGCTTCGAGCATATTCAAAATGTCTTCTGCCGACCGATCGCAGAAAAGCTGTCCTGGAGCTTTCTCGTGATAAGCGATGTGATGCTTTTCGACGAGAGCGATGAAGTCTGCGGGTGTATACCTTGCAAGCGCAGACTTTACGAAGTGAGGATTTGCGGATATGAAATTTTCCGGCTGGCAATAGGTATTGGTGAAATTACATCGGCCGCCGCCGGAAATGAGGATTTTTTTGCCCGGACGATCCGCGTGCTCAATCACGGCGACGCGGCGTCCGCGCTTGCCAGCCTCCACCGCGCACATGAGTCCAGCGGCCCCAGCGCCAAGAATTACGGCATCAAACTTGTGATCCAAGGAAGTTTCACTGCACCGCGCAGCTACGACCGGCGCACTAAAGAATAACTAATTCCCTGGACCGCCGGTATGAAGGGCAACACTATATCGCAACCAACCAAGCCATTGGCGGGGAATCTGAGAAACCGGCTCAACGCCGCGGCGGCTCATAACTTCATCTATGAGTCTGACGTTTCAGCTTTGCGGCACGTTATCGGGAGCTGCCGGCGCCGGTTTTGGCGGAGTGCGTTCGTACCTTGATTTCGCAGGTGCAGGCGCGCGTTGATCCTTGTTTTTCTTTGGTTTCTTTGCTTCTCGGCCTCGCCTATCTCGGTTGCCCATGACTCTCTCCTTGGATGTTGATGTGATCGTCGTCGCTAACGATACTTCGGAATGACCTCATCGACCAGAGCATTTCCATGCCTTGCTTCCAGGAACACGGCCAGTGCGAGCCAAGGGAAGGCGGATGCACGCGATTCATATGTCTCCTCCTACATTCACGGGTCTGCAATAATCTTTACAAGACAACCTCGAGGCAGTCCCGAATATACCTTTCCAAATACCCAGTAGACCCGATAGGTCTAAAGTCTGTAATGAGTGAAGATCGTGCGCAACTCACCAGGAGGCTTTCAATGTCAATTCTAGCGTGGATCGTTTTGGGACTGATTTCGGGCTTCATTGCGAGCAAGATCGTCAACAAGCAAGGCGAGGGCGTCCTACTGGACATCGTTCTGGGAATCGTCGGTGCTCTGGTTGGTGGCTGGGTCTTTGCTGCTATTGGCCATTCGCCCGTAACGGGAGTGAACCTATATAGCATTTTTGTTTCGGTGATCGGAGCAATCCTGGTTTTGGTCGTCTACCACGCATTGAGTGGCGGCGGCCGCAGAACTGTCTAGGTTGTCACTGAGCCGGATTGTCAAAGGCAAGTCGACTTCAACCAGGTTCGAAACACGGCACGATAATTCAGGGCGGCTTGGGCTCATGCTCGCTCCGCCCATTTCTTTTTGTCGTCGATCGCGCAACTATGCGGCCCGGCGAAGTGGTCCGACTAGCGCTACCTCTCTGCATGAGATCGCGCATCGGCGGCACGCTTCAGCACACCTCACCATCGTTTCGCCTTCGTATTTCCCGCATTCGGCGGCGCAGGCTTCGCACAGGTCGGCACACACTTCACAAATGCGGTGAGCGAAGGGCGAACTACCCGTAAGCAGGATGATGCATGTTCGGCAAAGTTCAAAGCATTCTCCACAAAGTCGGATGCATTCCGTCATCGTCTCCGGGTCCATCGTGAGGCCTTCATCGCGGCATTCTGCACACCAACGGATACAGTGCAAACAGTCTTCGACACATTGCTCAACCACTGGATTTGAAATAGCCATAGCAACCTCCTGTAAAGTCTTGGCCCATGCCCTTAGTTCTCGAAGTCAGTCTAAACTCCGTACGAGGTGAATGAACAAAGAAAGAATCACGCAGCGCCCCCTTACAGGAAGAACCCGAGTGACATCAAGTGACCGTTCAAATACAGGCGAACGACGAGCGTCGTCGCGGGTGCGGCAAAGGGATTGACGGGCGGTAAGGATGGACCAGAGGTAATAATTGGCGAGATCGCTCGAGATAGAAAGGAGATGGTCAATGACTCCCTCTCAAGTGCTGCTTCTGGCGTTGCTTATTGGTATTGTCTCCGGCTTGCGTTCTGTTACCGCGCCTGCTGTTGTGGCCTGGGGCGCTCACCTGAACTGGCTGAGCCTCCATAACACGGCTCTCTCCTTCATGGCGTCGACTGCCGCCGTCGTTATATTCACTCTGCTGGCTCTCGTCGAACTGATTGCCGATAAGCTTCCTTCAACCCCCAGCCGCACAGAACCTGTCGGTCTAATTGCGCGAATCCTTCTGGGCGGCCTATCGGGGGCATGCGTTGCTGTCTCGGGTGCGCAATCCATCGTAGTGGGCGCTGTCTTGGGGGCGGTTGGTGGCGTTGCTGGCGCGTTTGCGGGTTACGAAGCTCGCACGCGCCTCGTGAAGGCTCTCAAGGTTCCGGATTTAGTCATCGCTCTTTTGGAAGACGCGGTGGCGATTGGCGGGGGCTTACTTATTGTGTCGCGGTTCTAAGCGGAATCGAAAGCTGCAGCTGTTCGCTTGCGAGCGAGATCGTGCAGCCACGCGTCGATGACCGAGCGCTGCTGAGTGGCCATATTTTCGAGCTGCACGCCCATGCCAAAAATGCCCAGGCCGCTGCTGGAATGCAGATAGACCACTTTCCCCTGTAGTTCGCACGTCCTTATGCCGTCTGAGATGTGGAGACGAATTTCCGTCCCAACGGGAATAGGCAAGAGCGTACCGATGTAACAACCTCGCGAGCTCAACTCGGCCACCTGCGTGGGGACTGAGGTTCCATCGCCAAGCGTAACTTCGGCATCCGCGAAGAACGAAAATCGTTGATCGGCGCGCTTCTCGTGGAGAGGGCCGTTAGGAATCATGATCATTTTCAGCTCGTGGAGTTGTTGATTGCGTAGGCTCCAGTGCATAAGTTCCTCTCTTGCAGACGGCTGCGCGATAGGACTAAAGCAACAAATTACGTGGTACTTCTGCCCAAGCCGTACCATAAGTACTGGGCAACTCATCTCACGCTACGTCCGGCGGGAAGCATCCGTTTACATGAGTAGGGGAGAAACGCGTTTCCCTGAAGGGATTGCGCCTATCTAAGGCATCGCGGGGGAACGAGCATCTTCACAACGGAAACGACATGGATCTTGGATTGAAGCGGAAACGGGCTCTGGTAACCGGTTCGACGGCCGGAATTGGATTAGCGACAGCGAAGCAGCTAGCGCGGGAAGGCGCCTTCGTTTACATAAATGGGCGCACCGAGGAGCGCGTGCGGAAGGCGTTGGAGGAAGTTGAGGGAGACGCGGACGGCATTGCCGCCGATTTAGGAACAGCTGCCGGTGCAGAGAAATTATTCCAGCGCGTCAAGGATCTCGATATTGTCGTGAATAATCTCGGTATTTTCGAGGCGCGCCATTTCCTCGAGATCGGCGATGCGGACTGGATGAGGTTTTTCGAAGTGAATGTGCTCTCCGGAGTGCGCATGGCACGCCACTATTTGCCACATATGCTGCAGCGCAAATGGGGCCGAATCATTTTTGTCTCGAGCGAATCGGCGCTGCAGATTCCGACGGAGATGGTGCATTACGGAGTCACCAAGACGGCGCAGTTGGCGGTCGCACGGGGAATTGCGGAGTCTTTTCCCGCGAGTGGCGTTACGGTGAACTCGGTGCTTGCTGGACCGACGGCCAGCGAAGGCGTTAGCGCTTTCGTCGAAGATCTGGCAAAGCAACAAGGTAAGAGCAGGGAAGAGACGGAGCGGGCGTTTTTCAAGGATGCGCGCCCAACGAGTTTGCTGAAGCGCTTTGCCACGACGGACGAGGTCGCGGCCATGATCGTGTATTTGTGCAGCGAGCCGGCTTCTGCCACCACGGGATCAGCCGTGCGCGTGGATGGCGGCGTGGTAAGGGCGATTGTATGAAAGCGTCGCGTCCGTCTCGGGATGGCTCCATCGGGTAAGAACGAAAGTACGATGCCTAACGTGAGAGCCTACTCGAATCTATCGGCACGTTTTGCAGGGCCATGCGGCCCAAATATTGTCCGACAACGACGCGACACGCTCGCGTCAATGTTTTGACACCTGATCTTTGTACTGGGTTGGGGGGCCCGCAGTACGCTTGGCGAAAGCCTTCTCGGCGAATCAGGCACGCGCCGCTTTGGCTTCCGCCGTCTCGCGCTTTACGATCTTGTTGAAGTTACTTTTCTGGCCGCTTGCCGTAGTTTCCTCGTAGACGAGCGCCAGACCGTTTTTATCGAATTCTTTGAACCAGTCGTCCCAGGAGATTTCCTCCAACTGCTCGTCCCGGGCTCCGGGAGCGCCGGGGAATGCCAAACGAATCAGGCCCACGTCGCCGTTCCCTCCGGTTCCCCGTACACGCGCGGGTTTGGCGCCGCGCTCTTCCGCCCAGCGACGAATTTCGTCGTGATCTGTAGTTACTTTTGTGACGTGTTTTGCCTCTTCGGATCGTCTGCTGGAGCGTTTCCTGCCTTCAGTTTTCGATTCACTGCTACCCCTGGATGTTCGACTTCCTGAACTCTTTGCCATGGTTATGATTCCTTTCCCGATGTAGTTACAAGAATGTGTATGGCTGCCCACGATGTCGTTCGTATAATTGCTGTTCCTCTGCCTCGTTTGGTTGCCTAGCTCGTTTGCTTGCTTACTCTGTCACCACAATTCCCGTATGTTGGCAGGTAGCAGATGCTCGACGTCCTCGATCTCGCCTTTGCTGATGTGCTTTTTGAGCACTGCAAAAACGCCGCGCGCAACCTCCTCAGGATCGATTGCGTCCTTGCCGTTTATTTCGCGCTCGATTCTGGCGAGAAACTGTTCTTTATGACGCTCTCGTAATGGCTTGCCCGTGGGATCCCAACCTTCGTAATAGAATCCACGCATTAGCATCGGGAATTGGGCCGCAAGTTCCGCCGTTTCCTCTATTGTGAGCCGGTCACGCAGCGCATGCAGAGTTGCTTTCAAGGCTTTGTAGGCCTTTTCTCGATCTTCCCAGCCCAGTGTGCGCATCACGTCTTTGATCCAGGCGTTCGTTTTGTGTACCGTTCTGTCGAAACTGGCAAGGCCGCTCGCAGGCATGGCATCTCCTTTATTTACCGCGTGCCGCTAGGTGATCTTGGCCCGGTTCGAAAGCAGACGCTCCGATGAAAGACCAAGCATTTGAGTCGCCAGTTTGGGCGGGGTTTTTACCGAGTCCACGAAGACGATCTGGAACTCACTCGAACTCTACGTGTCTACGTCGCTTGGATAAACGGCGTTCGCGTAACAACATCCCGATTGCGCCTCGTCCAGAATCGATCTGCTTTGGATTGGCGCAGTGAGAACGGGGGGCGGTCCTTTTTTACGACTCCGCTTCTCTGGGAAAATAAGAATTCACAGTCAGAATATTGACGCTCGACGCTTACTTAGCCACGACACAAACGTTTGCAGCTAAAGCTCGATACCGAAAGGCTTCGACGGCTGTACCCAATCCTCCCGATATGGGCCACGAGACCGAATGGATAGTCTTTGAGCAAGGCCGCATGTTTCGTAGATCCCGATTCCGATTGAATCCTTTTACGTTTCTGCTCGTTTGCCTTGTGCAGGCGACAGCGACCTTGGCGGAACCGCTTGCTGTGCGTTATATCGAAGGCGAGACACACGGATTCCTCGTTCTGCGAACCATGGATGGCAAGCGCCTCGCCGATGGCGACCTCAGGCAGTTCGTAAAAGGCGACCGCGTAACCAGTCAAGTGAGTTTCCAGTTCAAAGACGGTTCTTTGTATGAGGGCACAGCCGTATTTACACAGCGTCGCGAATTTCAGCTTGTGACCGACCATTTAGTGCAGAAAGGCCCGTCATTCAAGGAAGCAATGGATATGTTCACGGATGTTCCAAATACCAAGGTAACGGTTCGCTCGACGGATGCCCACGGCAAAACCAAGGAAGCCAGTCAGCAAATGGAGCTGCCGTCTGACCTGGCCAACGGCATGGTTTTCACCCTGCTGAAGAACATAGAACCAACTCCGCACCCAACGACTTTGTCGATGGTGGTCGGCACGCCAAAACCGCGGATCGTCAAGCTTGAGATCACGCCGGTAGATGAAGAACCGTTCCTTGTGGGCGATTCCAAGAGAAAGGCACTGCATTACGACGTGCACGTGAAAATCGAAGGCGTCGTCGGATTGGCCGCACAGGCCGCCCGCAAGCAGCCTCCGGATACCCACGCGTGGATTCTCCACGACGAAGCTCCGGTGATGGTAGGTCAGAAGGTCCATTGTATGAAGACGGGCCTGTCTGGCGGATCGAACTGACGAGCCCCACTTGGCCGCACGACCCCGCAAAGTGATCCGCTGCGCCACCGGCACCTCTTGCCGGTGCAACACCCGACGAGCGCGGATCAGGCCGCCGTGCGTTAGTGTTCGGCCAAATAGGTTCCGATGACATATCCCACAGTTGCGCCGATGAGGATATCCGAAGGGCAGTCCTTCTTTGCCGGATACAACCAGTGCCGCAAACGCGAAGCTTGTGGCCGAGTGCCCGGAGGGAAAGGACCTACCGCCGCCCCAGAACCTGCCCGTGCTTCCTGGTGTAGAAGGATATTGGCGATCGAACGCTAACTTGAGAGCCAAATCTGCAGTGCCGGCCGCTCCCATCGCAGCCAGCGCCCTAAATCCCGTGTCGCGCAGGTAGGAACGATGTTTGCCACATCCGATGCCATAGGTGAGAGCGCCTGATCCAATTTCAAGGCCGAGGCCAAATATTTATAGAAGCTGACCCTTGGACCGAGGGAATTCGGTCCGTGTAGTTGGCATAAAGACGGCCTCAGCTGTGAAAGCCAGTTGCCATCTCTATGCCAAGGAAGCGGTGTCACTTCAAGGCTGTGGTTTCAATCACTTACGACTTAGATGTCGTAATACAGGTGGAACTCGTACGGGTGCGGACGCATGCGGACGGGGTCCGCTTCGTTCTTGGTTTTGTAGTCGATCCACAAATTGATAAGCTCCTCGGTGAAGACGCCGCCTTTGGTCAGATATTTGTGGTCGTCTCCGAGAGCCTTGAGGGCCTCGTCGAGCGAACCGGGCATCGTAGGCACCTTCCTCGCTTCTTCCTTATCGAGTTCGAAGATATCCACGTCCAGCGGCTTGCCGGGATCGATCTTATTCTCGATGCCGTCGAGGCCGGCCATGAGCATGGCGGCGAAGGTGAGATAGACATTGCATGAAGGATCGGGCGGGCGGAATTCCAGCCGCTTCGCTTTGGGATTCGTCGAATACATGGGAATACGCACAGCGGCGGAGCGATTGCGGCTGGAGTAGGCCAGGTTCACCGGAGCTTCATAGCCCGGTACGAGGCGTTTGTAAGAGTTCGTCGTTGGCGCGGAGAAGGCCGAAATGCTCCGCCCATGTTTGAGCAGGCCGCCGGCGTACCACAGCGCCATTTGAGAAAGCCCCGCGTATTTGTCTCCGGCAAACAGCGGCTTGTTCTTGGACCAGAGCGATTGGTGAGTGTGCATACCGGAGCCATTGTCGCCAAACAGCGGCTTCGGCATGAAGGTTACGCTTTTGCCGTATTGCTGCGCCACGCTCTTGATGACGAACTTGTACTTCATCATGTTGTCCGCGGAAACCAGCAGCGTGTTAAACCGCAGATCGATTTCGGATTGCCCGGCGGTGGCCACTTCGTGGTGTTGGCACTCCACGTCCATACCGACTTCGATCATGCGCATGACCATCTCGCTGCGGAGGTCCATGAAATGATCGATCGGCGGGGCGGGGAAGTAGCCTTCCTTGTAGCGCGGACGATACCCCAGGTTGTGCTCGGCGCGGCCCGTGTTCCAGCGGCCTTCATCGGAATCGATGTAATAAAAACTGTGCTGCGGCTGGGAGTCAAAACGAATGCTATCGAAGATGAAGAACTCGGCTTCGGCGCCGAAGAAAGCCTGATCGGCGATGCCGCTCTCTTTAAGGTGTGCCTCGGCGCGGATGGCGATCTGGCGGGGATCGCGGGGGTAAGGTTTATGCGTGATCGGGTCGCTGACGTTGCAGATGATCACCAGCGTGGGCGTATCGCGGAAAGGATCCATGAAAGCAGTATTCGGATCGGGCATGAGCAGCATGTCCGATTCGTGAATCGATTGCCAGCCGCGGATGGAGCTGCCGTCAAACCCGAATCCTTCCTTGAAAGAGCTCTCTTCGAGCTCGCCGATCGGGTAGCTGACGTGCTGCCACAGGCCGGGAAGATCAGTGAAGCGGAGATCGAGCATCTTGGCATTGTGCTTCGCGGCAAAATCTAGAACACCTTTCGGATCCATCCTCGCTCCTTATGAAAGAATTAGAATTAGAGAAATTTGACACACCCAGGGTAAGGACCGGCGACAATAGCGCAGGACATGGACGGCGTCAAGAAGCGCATGGACGGCTCTGGCCAAGCGTCTTTTGCTCTTTAATTGCGCTCGGTTCTTATGATTACTACTGCCTCGGACGATGCTCCTTCTGTCCGGCACGAGAGCGAGAGTCTGCACGTGCCGGAAATCCCGCGACAAAATACCGGCAGGCCGCCGGCAAGTAAAATGAAAGTTTTAAATAGGACAGATCGAGGTTTTCGATGAAGGGAAGGGCAGCCCGTTGAAGCGTACCAGCCCTGCGCTACAGTGCCGTCTCCGGAAAATTAAACGGGGGAAAGCTCGCAAGTTCTTGCGTTCTTTCCCCCGTTTAGATTCCTTCGTGTTTGGGCGCTAGTCCGCAGCCACAGTGGTGAAAGTAGGTTTCGGGACGCTGTTGATTGTCTTCAGAAGGCGCGAAACGATCTGATACGGATCGCCCTCCGCATTCGGCCGCCGGTCTTCCAGATAGCCCTTGTATCCATTCTTGATGAAGTTGACAGGCAACCGGACTGAAGCGCCGCGATCGGAAAGACCATAACTGAACTTGTCAATCGCCTGCGTTTCGTGCAGACCCGTCAAGCGCAAATGGTTGTCGGGACCGTACACGGCAATGTGATCGGGAATTGTTTTCTCAAAGGCCTTCATAAGAGCTTCGAAGTATTCCTTGCCGCCGACTTCGCGCATGTATTTCGTCGAGAAGTTGGTGTGCATGCCCGATCCATTCCAGTCGCCCTTAATGGGTTTGCAATACAACACAAAATCTACTTCGTATTTCTCGCAGAGGCGCATCATCAAGTAGCGGGCGGTCCAGGTGTCGTCAGCAGCTTTGGCCGAGCCTTTGCCGAAGATCTGGAACTCCCACTGACCCTTGGCGACTTCCGCGTTGATCCCTTCGTGATTGATACCCGCAGCCAGGCACAAATCGAGGTGCTCGTCGACGATTTGACGGGCTACGTTGCCCATATATTTATAGCCAACACCGCAGTAGTACGGGCCTTGCGGACCCGGGTAGCCCTCGGCAGGAAAGCCTAAAGGCCTTCCGTCCTTGTAGAGGAAATACTCTTGCTCGAAACCAAGCCAGAAGTCGGGGTCGTTCTCGATCGTGGCGCGCTTGTTGGAAGGATGCGCGCTGCCGTCAGGGAGCATGACTTCGCTGAGAACGATATAAGCGTCCTTGCGGCTTGCATCTGGGTACAGCGCCACGGGCTTGAGCAGGCAATCCGAGCTTTTGCCCTCGGCTTGCATGGTGGAACTGCCGTCAAATCCCCACGTGGGCAGGTCACCAAGAGTGGGGGGATGATCAAATGGTTTGATTGTAGTTTTGCCGCGCAGTTCAGGAATGGGAGTCTTTCCATCGAGCCAGATGTATTCCAATTTGTACTTTTTCATAGGGTTTGGGTAAGGCCCTCCTCTGGATTAAATTTGCCGGACCACAAATCTAATCGCGATTTCGAAGAAATACCAACGCAAGGTTTCGATAGGACTGATGGAAATTTCGCGCAGTAATCACAATCCCCGATAAGCAGACCTTTCTTAGTGCTGGGACAGCTTTTATAGTCCATTTTACAATAGCAGCCAATAGTACCTGCGTTTAAGGCTCAAAACTGGGAGAAGAAATGATTGTCGAGATCTAAAAATCAGTGAAAGCGCCAAGGCCCGGAAAGAGTTCCGGTGCCCCCCGCTGGCAAGCGTCGCGTGTCATTCTGAGCGAAGTGGCCGCACGCTTTTCTTCGGACCATTTCCGGTCCGTGCGGTCACGAAGTCGAAGCGCGTATTTTGCCGCCGATGCTTTTCGGCGAATCCCTCTTAGCCTTCGATCCCAGCCGTGCGTCAATCGTAGTATTCCGAGCCGAGGTGGGTGATCAGCTCTTCGCCCATCATCCAGCGCAACGTGTTCTTCAGTTTCATCAGCTGAATAAACAAATCGTGCTCGGGATAAAGCTGCGGCGCGCACATCGGCGATTTGAAATAGAAACTAAGCCATTCCTGAATGCCGTGCATTCCGGCGCGCTTCGCCAAATCGAGGAAGAGCACCAGATCGAGAACGATAGGCGCGGCGAGAATGGAATCGCGGCAAAGAAAATCGACCTTAATCTGCATGGGGTAGTTGAGCCAGCCGAAAATATCGATGTTGTCCCAGCCTTCTTTATTGTCGCCGCGCGGCGGGTAATAGTTGATGCGGACCTTATGGCAGATATTCCCGTAAAGCTTGGGATAGAGCTTGGGCTGCAGAATATATTCGAGCACGCCCAGTTTGGACTCTTCCTTTGTTTTGAAGGACTCGGGATCGTCGAGAACTTCTCCATCGCGATTGCCGAGAATATTGGTGGAAAACCAGCCATTCAGGCCGATCATGCGCGCCTTGAAGCCGGGCGCGAGAATCGTCTTGAGCAACGTCTGGCCGGTTTTAAAATCCTTGCCGCAAATCGGGACGTTGTGTTCGCGCGCCAGTTGCTGCATTGCCGGAATGTCCACGGTGAGATTCGGTGCGCCATTGGCAAAAGGCACGCCGGAGGTAATCGCCGCCCAGGCATAAAGCATCGAAGGCGCAATCGCGGGATGATTTTTCTTCATCGCCGCCTCGAACTTGGCGGCCGTCGAATGAACTTCGTGCGGCGTCAGGAAAATTTCCGTCGAGCCGCACCAGATCACCACCAGGCGTGAAGACTTCGACTGCTTTTTGTACCGCGCGATGTCGTCTTTGATCTCCATCGCCAGATCGTATTTGTTTTTTGCCTTTTTTACGTGTGGTCCGTCCAGCCGCTTGACGTAATCGCGGTCGAAAGCCGCTTTCATGGGCCGAATGGTGCCAAGAAACTTTTTGGCCTGCAGAAGATCCTCAGGCGAAAGCACGGCGGCGTTGGCTGCTGCCTCATAAGCGGAATCGGGAAAAAGATCCCAACCGCCGAAGGTGAGGTCCTTGAGCCCCGCTAACGGGACAAACTCCTGGATAAGCGGCGAACGGTGCTCGGTGCGTTTGCCCAGGCGGATCGTACCGAGCTGCGTCACCGAGCCGACAGGCTGCGCGCCTTTCGACCGAATCAGGTCCACCCCGGCCATGAACGTGGTAGACACCGCGCCCATGCCGCAAGTGAGCACGCCGAGTTTTCCTTCTGGCGGTGCAATGGTCGTGGGCCGGCGCATGTATTCGTTTTCCCCCTTGGCTTGATTGACTGACTGTCATCCCGAGGGCCGCCGCAGCCAAAAGTTTCCTTTGGCGTTGACGAACTCGGCCCGAGGGATCTGCTTTTTATCTAATCGATCCTGCACGTCCCTAGCGTGCAAGCAAAGTTCAATATCATGCGAAAAGCGGAGACGAATTGCAATGATGCCCGCCGATTTTTATTTTCGGCCCTCACACAGGACTGATTTGCTTCACTCCTGGCCGCCATCGGTGTATATAGCGATCATCACGGGAGCCAAAACCGAAATCTCACAATAAGGTCGAATCGTCGACGAATAGACGAGGACGAATGGAAGATGCGACACCTAACGCGCGGCATTTGGGAGGCGACTGCGCCCAAATCCCCTGGCCAAATAACAACGCAAGTAGAGTCAACTAACTATGAAATGGTATTTCGAGACGTTGAGAAAGTATGCGGTTTTTGCCGGGCGAGCCCGTCGAAGAGAATACTGGATGTTCGAACTATGGCACGCGCTCATTCTCGTGGCATTGATCGTCATAGACGTTAAGGTAAGCGCATCCGGACACGATCAGCGTGCAGTGTTAACGGGTCTGTACATTCTTGTAACGGCGTTACCTGCTTTCGCTGGGTCAGTTCGCAGACTCCTCGATACCAACCACAGCGGATGTGCGATTCTCATTGGCCTAATTCCATTGGTCGGGCAGTTCGTACTCTTGCGCTTCCTGATTAAGGACGGCGACCCCGGCGTCAACCGATTCGGCCCTAACCCAAAGACAGAACCTGTTGCCGCCCCAGCCCCTGAGATGGGTCATCTCGCGCCGCCCCTGCCCCCAGATAGACGCTGACCGCACTTGAGCTTTTCCGGAAGGCTTTCACGAAGCCTTCTACGCCTAAAAGCTCATTTGGCTGGGAGCCTAGAGGTGAAGCGGGCCTTCGCCATCCCCGCGCGTCATATGCACTTGAGCCGCTACGGACTCAAAAGGGGATAGCAAATGACTCAAATCTCGCGAGACGCCAAAGCTGAAATTGGAAGGGCCGGCGAAAAAACCTGCCGTACGGAAGGCAGAACACCAATGACTTTGGGACTGGTTCGAGACCGTCAGATCGACTCCTCTCTCCTCCAGAATTCGTGTGGCCTGGCGAACCAGAGCAAAAGAGTTCTCCGGCGGCGCCAGGCAATCCAAGATTGTCCCAACGCGCATGTTTCCGAAATATTTGTTGTTCCGCATTTGCGTATCCAACATGACCGCCCAACCGATTGTGTGATTGCCTCGAGAAATCCTGTAGCTCAAGAATCTCTCGCTGCCGGCCGGATACAGCAGGTTCAGGGATTCGCTATCTCGAACAGCGAGCATCGCGTAGCGATCTTTGCAATCCTTCCATACGTCGTCGGCCCATCCTGTGAACCCACGCACGCGTTGTGCCTCCTCTTTGGTGCGACGATGTGTTGTCCGCACACCTTGTATGGCCCTTATGGCCAATGCGCCAATTCCCGACCACGCCGCCGCATCCATCAGCCATCTGCGCCATGCGCTCTCGCGGATGGCGTGAACTTCGCGCAGAAATCGCGTAGGGTGGTTGACTTTGAAAAAGAAGGGCAACGTCCTCGTTCTCCAACCGGCAGCATTCAGGATTCGAGGAATAAGAGTTTTTGCGCCGCCCCCCATTCCTAATGAATAAAGAAATGGCTGACTCCTCTGCACGTGCCACAGCATAAGCGTGAAAACCCAGGAATATGCGTTGTCGATCACCGCTTCCGACATGGGCCAATGAAAGCAGTCGATGGGAAAGATCTTCCCGCGAACCGAAAAATCCTGGTGTTTTACTCTGTACCCGCCTCGGACGACTCCGTCTTCCAAAACGACGAAATTTTCCTGATAGAGCCGCCTCTGCTCGATTTTTGGCAGCCAGTCGGAGACAGAAGATTCGGGAAATCGCAAATCGAAAGGCACTCCGGCCGCCGTCAGGCGGGAATTAAATTCTTTGACAGCGGGAATGTATTCATCCGTAAGAGACTTAATAGCGACCGCCATAATTTAGTTCGAATTCGGGGCCCACGATTCTTCCGCAGCGAGTGCCCCTATTGCCCCTTGGCCAAGCCGCATACGTGCCAACTGTAATTTGGGGCATCCCCATTGAGCTGTACAGGCTGCTGTAAGCCCTTTATTCCCTCTACTCGGATTCCAGCACGCGCCGCAAACTAGTGAAATCCCTACTATCGGGTAGCGTGGATTAGGGCTACCTTACGAAATAATCCCGAGGCCAAGCGCTGTCATGGCGGTGAGACCGGTTGCGGTGGTCTTCAGGAGTGGGGAGTGGCAGCAGCTTTTTTCGAGGCGGCGCTCGGCTTGGGGCGCAGCGCAGCGAGCATCTGCTTTAGCGGCAGCGCGTTCAGCACATCTTTCTTTTCGATCCAGCCGCGTCGCGCCATCTGCACGCCGTAGCGCATCAGCTCGAGATTCTTGATCGAGTGCGCGTCCGTGGAAATCACTACGCGCACGCCGCGATCTTTAGCCATGCGCAGGTAAGCATCTTTTAGGTCGAGCCGGTCGGGCGCGGCGTTGCATTCCACCACCACTCCGCGGCGGCGTGCCGCATCGAGAATGCGTTCCATGTCGTAGGCCATCGCATCGCGCCGCAGCAGGATGCGCCCCGTGGGATGCCCGATGATCTGCACATAAGGATTCTCGATGGCGGCAAGCATGCGCTCCGTAATCTCGGCGCGTTCCATATTCATGAACGAATGAATCGAAGCGACGACGATGTCGAGCTCGGCGAGAACTTCGTCGGCCAAATCGAGGCGGCCGTCTTTCAGAATATCGACCTCGATGCCGGCGAGAATGCGAATTCCATCAACCTTGGCCGCGCGGATCTTGCGGGCGTGCTCGCGCGTGCGCGCTTCATCCATCCCGTTGGCCACGGTCACAGCTTTGCTGTGATCGGTGATGGCCACGTACTCGTATCCCATCTTGCGCGCCGCTTGCGCCATTTGCTCGATGCTGTGGCGGCCGTCGCTTTCCGTGGTGTGCATTTGCAGATCGCCGCGCAGGTCGGATTGCTCGATCAGTTTCGGCAGGCGATGCTGCTCGGCCGCCTCGATCTCGCCGCAGTTTTCGCGCAGCTCCGGCGGAATGAAGTCGAGCTTCAGCTTTGCATAGACCTCTTCCTCTGTTGTGCCCGCGACGCGGCGCTCCTCTTTCAGCGTCGCCAGCGCATATTCGTTCAGCGTGTAGCCCATCTTGATGGCGCGCCCGCGCAGCGAAACGTTGTGTTCCTTGGAGCCGGTGAAGTAGATCAGCGCGGCGCCATAATTTTTAGGACGCAGCAGTCGCACATCGACCTGCAGTCCTTTCGCCACGCGAAAGCTCACCTTGTTTTCGCCGCGCGCCAGCACCTGCTCGAGTTCGCCGTAGCCGAGAATATGGTCCTTGATAGCTTCAAGTTCCTCCGGCTTCGTTTCCGGCGCATAAGTCAGCAGAAAATCGAGATCGCCTATGGTCTCCTTCCATCGCCGCAGTGAACCCGCCGGCGTAATCGAGCCGATTGGCTTGCCTGGCTTGCCGTAACGCTGGATATACGTGATGAGCTTCTCGGCTTCGTGCTCCGCGGTAGGAATCACGAAGCGGCCCGAAATCTTTTTGAAGACTTCGATGGCCTTGAGGATGTTCTGTTCAGTCTTTTCGCCGAAGCCGGCCAGGTCGCGCAGCTTGCCTTCGCGGGCCAGTTGTTCGAGTTGATCCACCGTGCAGCATTCGAACTCGCGCCACAGTATCAGGGCCTTTTTCGGGCCCAGCGATTGCACCGAGAGCATTTCAAGCATGGTCAGCGGATATTTCTTGAGCAGCTTTTTCCGCAGGGCATAGTCGCCGGTGGAGAGAATTTCGCGGATGTGCTCGGCCATGCGTTCGCCGATGCCGGGGAGTTCTTCGAGTTTTTCCGGATCGCTGGCGATGACCTCGATCGATTCGGCGAGGCTGGCGATCAGTTCGGCGGCTTTCTCATAACTGCGGTAGCGGCCGATAATGGCGCCGTCGATCTCCAGCAGTTGCGCGGTCTCGCGCAGGACGCGCGCGACCTCCCGATTTTCCATGGAAGCCTCCGCCTCTAGTCGCCGAGGACGTAGGCAAAGACAAGCGGCGCCACAATCGACGCGTCGGATTCAATGACGAATCGCGGCGTATTGCGGTCCAGCTTGCCCCAGGTGATTTTTTCGTTGGGCACGGCGCCGCTATAGGAGCCGTAGGAAGTGGTGCTGTCTGAGATCTGGCAGAAATATCCCCACAGCCGGCATTTCTCGCGCAAGTCCTGCATGAGCAGGGGGACGACGCAGATGGGGAAATCCCCGGCGATGCCTCCGCCGATCTGGAAAAAGCCGATCGACTCATCTTTGCTGGTCTTCCGGTACCAATCGATGAGCGCGGCCATCTGCTCCAGGCCCGATTTCACGACCTGAATATTGCCCACGTCTCCGCGGACCACGTTGGCCACAAAAATATTGCCCAGGGTGGAATCTTCCCAGCCCGGAGTGAAAATCGGCAGATTTTTCTGGCAAGCCGCGTATACCCACGAATCTTTCGGATCGATTTCGAAAAATTCGCGGATATTGCAGTTGCGGATAAGCTGGTACATGTATTCGTAGGGGAAGTAGCGCTTGCCTTCGTGTTCGGCCTGCTGCCAGTACTTCAGCACCTGGCGCTCGATGCGCCGCATGGCCTCTTCCTCGGGAATGCACGTATCGGTCACACGATTCAGGCCGCGCTCGCGCAACGCGAGCTCTTCGTCTTCACTCAGATTGCGGTAGTTGGGAACGCGCCGGTAATGATTGTGCGCAACAAGATTAAAAATATCTTCTTCCAGATTCGCGCCAGTGGTGCAAATGGCGTGGACTTTTTCTTGCCGGATCATTTCGGCAAGCGACAATCCTAGTTCCGCGGTGCTCATCGCGCCGGCCATGGCCAGCAGCATTTTTCCTCCCTGCTCCAGGTGGCGGCGATAGGCTTCGGCGGCATCGACGATTACGGCGGCATTGAAGTGGCGGAAGTGATGTTTGATGAACTCAGTCACGCTCATCTTCGCTTGCACATCCATCTTCGCGATTTGTGTTTTCAGTCAGTCACCTCCCGTGGTGATTTTCTTGAATCGTAGACTACCCTTGCGCTTGTTGCAAGCAACTATCGCGCCACTTAGCGTGCTCAACGGACGCCATCAAGCCGCACGAAGTCTTTGTGTCGCGAATTATTTCTGCGTGCCGCTTTCAGCGAACGCAGCTCGCATTCTCCTGCGGACGCCTTTCGGCGAATCATTCTTATCGGGATTTCAGAAAGCGTGAATAAAAGAGAATCGCCGCTACCGATTTTGCGTCGTGCAGCGATCCGCGGCGGATCATTTTTTCGAGAGCGGTCAGTGAAAATTGTCGCGCAGTGATGCGTTCGTCTGCTTCTGGTTGCGCAACGCCGAGTTTTAGCCCGGTGGCCGCGAAAATCCACATGCGCTCGGTGACGAATCCCGGAGAAGGGAAGATCTCTAAAATTTGTTTTACGTTGCGCGCGGTATATCCCGTTTCCTCGATAAGTTCGCGCCGGGCGCCCGCAGCTTTCGATTCGCCCGGTTCGAGCCGGCCCGCTACGAGTTCCCACAGCATCGCGCCGATCGCGTGCCGGTATTGCCGCACCAGCAGAATCGAGCCATCCGGAAAAACAGGAAGCAGCACGACGGAGCCGCGATGCACCACGATGTCCCGCGTGACCTCGATGCCGCCCGGCTCCACGAGGCGATCCTGCCGCACGCTGAACACTTTGCCTTCATAAAGGATCTTGGTATCGAGGATTCTTGCTCGCGAGTTCGGCATGTCGGCTCCGGATTGGCAGCAGCGCCGCAGAAGCGCACCGCAGCCTCGTTGTCATTCCGAGGTCACCGTCGGCGCGATCTGCGCCGACTTCCTCTTCGGTGACCGAGGAATCTCTCTTCCTTCCGGGACGTCGTAGCGAAACGTGAGGAAGTCGCTCACACCCGGCGGGGTTGCAGGAAGAGAGGTCCCTCGCTCAGGATCGCCTCGATAGGAGAGATCCCTCGCTCGCGTTGCTCGCTCAGGACGGCAATCCTGGTCGGATTGCCGATTTTACGGAGTGTAAGCGGGAAATGCCAGACGGCAGAGGTCAACTTTGCTGAGCGCGAACGCTCCGATCAGCCATCCATCGTCTACGGGGCGCACCCAGGCGAGCTGAAACAAAAGCTGCGATGTTCCGTCGGGCAGGGAAGTGCCGCCCGGCACTGCGCGCAGAACGAGGGCCGAATCCATTTGCGGCCGCGTGCGCAGTAACAGCGCACAGCCCGACCGGCTGATATTCACGGTGTGGGAGAGCTCGACGAAAAACCTGCCGGTCGAGGCCAGACCGCATACCGCAAAGGTAAGTGCGGCTGTGGACCGCGGCTCACGGCGAGTCGAGGCGAACGAGCTTGCGTCGGGCACCTGATTCATATGCCGCGGCGCTTCATTCGTAGCTTGCGGCGCCAGACCCATCAGCCGCGTCGGACGAATCACCTGCCCTCCTGGCCGGTCAGGTTTCCTGATCGGTAAATTAATTCAACGCAAAATGGGGGCCGAAGTTGCCCGAAAAATGTGCAACTACGATCTCTTTACGCAAGAGTGGGTTAGGAGCCGCCGGCACCGGCGCATCCCCGTACCACGAACACCTTAGCTATGAATTTTCTATGCGGAACCCGCACTTTTTGGCTGTTCGACCTATCCAACGTAACAGAATGTGTACGGGTGTGTTTTATCAGACGCTAAAATGGCAATTTCTTGCCTTGCCGGCGGAAAACGACGGTTCGTGCGGCGCACGGGGGAAAGCGATGCGGCCGGGCCGCCCTTCTTCTGACGCCGCTTCGACACCCGCTCACGCGGAAGACGGGAGTTGGCCAGCTTGCGCCTGCACCGTATACTCGTACCGCGCCGGATTCCCGGTCAGTAAACTCTGAGGGCGGAATGCCGTTGAACACGAGTGGTCAGATGAATTCGCAATGAACATCCCCATAAATACTCTGATCGTGGATGACGAAAAACCGGCGCGCGACGAGCTCGCCTTTTTGCTGAAGAGTTTTCCGGAAGTCAGCCTGGTCGGTCAGGGAAAGAACGGCCTTGAAGCTGTCTCGCTGATCAAGGAGCACAATCCCGACCTCGTTTTTCTCGATGTGCAGATGCCGGGCTTGGATGGCTTCGGCGTGATCCAGCGATTGATGGACCGCAAGGTGCGCCTGCCCCACATCGTTTTTGCCACTGCTTACGAATCCTATGCGGTGCAGGCGTTCGAAGTGAACGCGGTCGACTACATTTTGAAGCCCTTTGATAAGCAGCGGCTGGCGCGCGCGGTGCAGCGGGCGCGCCGCATCCTGGGCGCGGAGCATTCGCCAGCGGAGCGTCTTGAGACGCTCGTGAACCAGCTTGGCAATCGCAGCGATCAGCCCGTGAAGCTGCTGGTGAAATCTCAGGGCAGGCTTCTGCTGGTGGACGCGGAAGACATGGTCTGCGCCTCAATTGAAGACGGCACGATTACCATTTGCACGCGCGATCTCGAGGGCACTTCGAATTACCGCACGATCGAAGACCTGGCCGAAGCGCTGGACTCCGAGCGCTTCTGGCGCGCGCATCGCTCGCATCTGGTGAATATCGATCACATTAAGGAAGTGCTCCCCTGGTTCAAGTCGAGTTACATGCTCAAAATGGCGGATAAGCGCCAGTCGGAAGTTCCCGTAAGCCGCGCCCAGACCAAGCGCCTCCGCGAACTCCTGAAGATGTAAGCCAACAATTTGTCATTCTGAGCGTAGCGTCCCGAGGTCCTTCTCGGGAAATCGGTGTGTTTCCGATTTCCCGTCGGGACGCGAAGTCGAAGCGCGTATTTTGCCGCCGATGCCTTTCGGCGAATCTCTCCTATGCCTTTCCGCCTTAGCCAAGCCAAGAAAGCTTTTCCTCTATCCTTCGTACACGCGCTCATTAGCCCCGCATTGTCATTCTGAACGGAGTGGGCCGCCGCTCTGCCTCGGACCGCGTTTTGGTCCGCGGCCCACGCAGTGAAGAATCCTTCCGAGATTTTTCCGGCAACTTCTTCCTCTGTGTCCTCTGTCCCTCCGTGCACTCTGTGTTAACGTCTTTCTTTGGGCTTATGGACTTCTCCCTCACCGACGACCAGCGCATGATCCGAGACAATGTCCGCCGCTTCATGGACACCGAAGTCCGTCCGAACGTCCGCCGCTACGATCGCGACGAAAAATTCCCCGGCGCGGAAATCCGCCGCCTCGGCGAACTCGGCTGCTGCGGCATGTTGATTCCCGAGGAATGGGGCGGCGCCGCGCTGGATACGATTTCCTACGTGCTGATGCTCGAAGAAGTCGCCCGCGTGGACGCCTCCATGGCCGTGGCGCTGAGCGTCACCAATTCCGTCGTGGCCTGGCCGCTCTGGCGGCACGGCAACGACGCGCAGCGCCAGAAATATCTGCAGCGCCTCGCGCGCGGCGAAATTCTGGGCGCGTTTTGTCTCACCGAGCCGCAAGCCGGATCCGATGCCGCCGCCATCGAGACTCGCGCAGTGCGCAGCGGCAAAACCTATCGCCTGAATGGCACGAAGAGCTGGGTCACCAACGGCGGCGAAAGCGGCGTCTATCTCGTCTTTGCAAAAACCGATCCCGCTGCGGGTACTCGCGGCATAACTGCTTTTCTTATCGAGCCCGCGTTCTCCGGCTTTCGCGTGAGCCGCTACGAAGATAAAATGGGCTTGCGCTCTTCGCATTCGGCGGAAATTGTCTTTTCCGATTGCGAAGTGCCGGAGGAAAATCGGCTGGGCGAAGAAGGGCAGGGGCTCAAGATCGCGCTCGAAGCGCTCGATGGCGGTCGAGTGGGCATCGCCGCCCAAGCCGTCGGCCTCGCGCAGGGCGCTCTCGAAGCCGCCGCTAGTTATGCCAAACAGCGGCGCGCCTTCGGCAAAACCATCGGAGAATTCCAGGCCGTCCAGTTCATGCTCGCGGACATGCAAACCGAAATCGAAGCCGCACGCCTGCTCGTCTGGCAGGCCGCCGATATGCGAGACGCGGGATCAGGCCGCGCGGGAGCTTTTGCTTCGCGCGCGAAGCTTTTCGCTTCGGAGATGGCCAATCGCGTCGCCTACAAGGCAGTGCAGATCCATGGCAGCATGGGCTATTCGCGCGAAAGCGACGTCGAGCGCATGTACCGCGACGCCCGCGTGCTCTCGATCTACGAAGGCACCAGCGAAATTCAGCGCCTGATCATCGCTCGCGACCTGCTCGGGCGCACCGATAAGGTGCGCAGCGATAAGATCGCCGCCCGTTCCGTTACCGAGGCGAAATCATGAAACCCTGTCATTCCGAGCCCACCTTCGGCGCCGCAGTTGGCGCCGACGTTTCTCTCTTTGGCGGGCGAGGAATCCCTCCTCGCTTTTGGCTGCGAGGAGCGTATTAGAATGCCTCTCGCAGACAATGCTCCCGACAAACGCAAACGCGTCCTGAGCGGCATGCGTCCCACCGGCCGGCTGCACATCGGCCATTATTTCGGCGCACTCCAGAATTGGATTCGCCTGCAAGACGACCCGCAGTACGAATGCTTTTACTTCATCGCCGATTGGCACGCCCTCACCACCGATTACGCCGACACGTCCTTCGTCGCACAGAACACCATCGAGATCGGCATCGATTGGCTGGCCGCCGGCCTCGATCCCGATAAATCCACGCTCTTCGTGCAGTCGCAGGTTCCCGAACACGCCGAATTGAATCTGCTCCTGTCCATGATTACGCCGCTCGGCTGGCTCGAGCGCGTGCCCACCTATAAGGAAGCGCTCGACAACATCAAAGACAAGGACCTGCACACTCTGGGGTTCCTTGGGTACCCGGTTTTGCAGACGGCCGATATCGTCATGTACGGCGAACCGGACACCGAACTCGTCGTTCCCGTTGGCGAAGACCAGAAATCTCACGTCGAGCTCGGCCGCGAAATCGTCCGAGCCTTCAACTCCTATTACGGCCTCACTATCGACCGTGGAATTTTCCAGATTGAGAATTGGAAAGTCTTAAGGAAGGTTCGTGAACTCTCTAACGCCTTAGAAGCAATCCAATACCCCGATCCAACCGTGCCGCATGAGCTTTCTCACATTGAAGACTCAGTACGGGGCGCCATAAGGCGCTTGGTGGCCGAGATTGGATTGCAAAATTTCCTCGATAAGGCAGGGCCTGTCGCCAAGTACTTAACATCGAGACATGTTCTCACTGAGCCCGAAGCCATGCTCACGCACACGCCGCGGATTCCTGGCCTCGACGGCCGCAAAATGTCCAAGAGCTATGGCAACGCCATCATGCTCAGCGAATCCGACGACGACATTCGCAAAAAAACCAAGGTGATGGTCACCGACCCGGCCCGCAAGCGCCGCCAGGACCCCGGCAATCCCGACGTTTGTCCCGTTTTCGATTGGCACAAATTGTTTTCGCCGAAGGAAGTCCAGGATTGGTCCGCGCACGGGTGCCGTACAGCGGGAATCGGCTGCATCGAGTGCAAGGCAGCCATGGCCGATCATCTGATCAAATGGATCGAGCCGATCCGCCAGCGCCGCAAGGATTTCGAGAGCGATCCGCAGCAAGTCCTCGAATATCTGGATACAGGCTCAAAGCGCGCGCGTTTAGTGGCGCAGCAAACCATGGACCGCGTCCGCGAAGCCGTGTTTCATTGGAACGAAAAGCGCGCCGAAATCGGCGGGCCCGGCGAGGCGAAGAATGCCCCAGCTGGCCGCTAACTTCTGTTGGAGAAATGTACGGAGTCTCATTCTGAGCGGAGTGGCCGCCGCTTTTGGATTGGCGCGCCTTGCGCGCCGGCGGCCACGAAGTCGAAGAATCTCTCCGACCGCGTTTAGAAGTTGCCCCTTCGCGTCCAAGGATTGAACTAGCACCCCCGTGGGGCGGGTATGCTGATTCCGGGACGGTTCTTTGTAGCCCACCCTTTTTGCCTTTCAGAAAAGGGTGGGGCCCTTGCAAAGCTCCGGCTCCCATATGCACTCCGCGGGAGCAGGGGTTTAGTATTGCGCCCAGACCGGGCCGAGCTTTAGTAAGGGGGTCGGAGCTTTAGCTCCGACATTCGACCACGGCAAAAAGGGGCTTTAACCCTTAAGAACCGGTTGACCTCGCTGCTAAAATAGAAAGAAAACGAAGCGAAACGGGACGCGACGAGTGAGACTATGTGCATCGAGTCGGTTGGAACTAAGCGATGTATGGGCAGGCCAAGCTGAAATGGGTCCTAACTCTATTAGTTTGATATCGTTGCACAAAGTCATCAGCTAAACGGCTTGTTTTGATATTCTTGCGAAAAAAATAGGGGGGCACCCCCCGGCTCAAGCAATACTTGAAGTATTTTCGCCGCCCAGCGCCAAGGGATATTTTTTGCCGGCACGTAACACGAATGCTGTCAGTCCGAGAAGTCTCCGCGCAGTATGCGGGGCGACGAGGAATCTGCTTTTGCTTTTCGTCCTGGGGGATTGGCGACGTAGCCTAGCTTGGGGGTGATGTGGCTTCTCCATACAAAATTCATCTCGATACTTACGACGGGCCGCTCGATCTGCTGCTGGATCTCATCCGCAAGCAGGAGATGGACATCCACAACATCCCCATCGCCCAGATCACCGGCCAATATCTCGAATACCTGCACAAGCTCGAGAAGCTCGATATCGACGTCTCGGCGGATTTCATTTACATGGCCGCGACGCTGATCCTGATCAAGTCCAAGATGCTTTTGCCTCCAGACCCGCTTGCGGGCCCGGACGAGCAAATCGATCCCCGCGCCGAACTGGTCCATCGCCTCGTGGAACACGAGCAATTCAAGAGCGCAGCGCAGTTGCTTTATCAGAAGCAGCAGCTCGAGGCGCACGTCTGGACGAAGCCGGATCGTTCGCTCTACGAAGGCGAAGACACTCAGGGCGAACTAGTCGTCTCCCTGGTCGATCTCGTGCGCGTTT
The DNA here is from genome assembly GCA_963803735.1 of uncultured Acidobacteriota bacterium. Taxonomy (GTDB): domain Bacteria; phylum Acidobacteriota; class Terriglobia; order Acidiferrales; family UBA7541; genus Palsa-189. The sequence continues at coordinate 349,219 of CAWDNV010000010.1, forward strand.
TCCAGCAGGTGCTCGACCGCCGCAAGCAAGTCACCAAGATCGAGCTGCGCCACGATACGTTTACCGTGGAGCACATGATGCAGGTTCTGCGCGGGCAATTGCTCACATCGGAAGAAGGCATCGAGCTGGTGGGCTTTTTTGAGTCCTGCCCGTCGCGTTCGGCCATGATCTGCGCGCTCTTGGCCGTGCTAGAACTCGTGCGCCTGCAGGCCATCGTGCTGGCGCAGACAGAGATTTTTGGCCCGATCTTCATACGAAAGCATAAGATGTTTGATGTGGTGTTTGCCGGCGGCGAAGCCGCGGCTTCGGCAGACGCCGAGGCCAATATCGATGAGCAATACTCATGACGATGACCCCGATCGAACTTAAGAGCGCGCTCGAAGCCATCATTTACGTGGCTGACGAGCCCGCCACGGTAGATCAGCTCGCGAGCGTGTTGGGCGAAGAAAAACACGTGGTGCGCGCGGCGCTCGATGAGCTAGTGGCAAGCTTTGCAAATGATGAGCGCGGCGTGGAGATTCGCGCCGTCGCGGGCGGCTATCGCGTTTACACCAAGCCGCAGCATCACGATCTGGTCCGCAGATTCATCAAGAGCCTGCGGCCGCCGCTCCGGCTCACCATGCCGGCGCTCGAAACGCTGGCGGTGATCGCCTATAAGCAGCCCGTGACGCAGCCGGAAATTCAGGAGATTCGCGGCGTGAATTGCGCCGGCGTGATCGAGACTTTGCTGGAAAAACGCCTGATCACCACGGCGGGCCGCAAGCAGGTGATCGGCCGGCCGATTCTCTATCGCACATCGAAAGATTTTCTGATGCGCTTCGGACTTGGCGATGTCGACGAATTGCCGAGCCTCAAGGAGTTCGAGGCGCTCGCGCGCGAAGCGCTCGGTACCGATGATGGCATCGCCGTCGAGGCGGAAGCGCCCGAGGGCGAGCCGCTGGCGGATGTGACGGCGCCCGAAGCGACCACCGGCGCGGGGGCCGGCGTTTCCGCCGAAACGCCTGCAAGCGAGGCGGCACAGGAACAGCAGGAATCTGCGATGGACTCTGCGCCCGACTCAGCGGGAGAGATTGTCGGCAAAGCGATGGGAACCGTGCTCGGGTCGGACGAAAACGCGCCGCGCTCCGCCGAGTCGCGCGGTTCCTCATCGGAAATCGGCGCAAACGCAGATTTCGAGGTTCTCGGGGAAAATCAGGGCGAGTCCGCCGACCGCGCGGCAAAAAAGGCCGCCCCCGGCTCGCAGTAATGTTCGGACTCTAAAGTGCCAGTGTTGGCGCACGTTGTCATTCTGTGCTGACGGGGCGCACGCCGGTGTTGGGCGCGCTGCGGACTGTAGCGTCGCTGGCGGCCACGCAGTCGAAGAATCTCTCTTATGCTTTCTTGAAAAAATGCTCGAACGACTGCAAAAAATTATCGCCCGCGCCGGAATCGCTTCGCGCCGCCACGCCGAAGAACTAATCCGCAGCGGCCAGGTGCGCGTCAATGGCGAGGTCATCACCGAACTCGGCGCAAAAGCCGATCCCGAGCATGACCGCGTGGAAGCCGCGGGCCGCGTCGCGGAACGTCCGAGCGAGCCAAGTTACATTGTCCTGAACAAGCCGATTCATGTTGTCTCCACCATGTCTGATCCCGAGGGCCGCGCAACTTTGCGTCATGTGCTACGTGGTCTCGCCGGCGGAATTTTTCCCGTGGGCCGCCTCGATTACGCCGCATCGGGGTTGATGCTGCTCACGAGCGATGGCGAGCTTGCCGACCGCATTTTCAAAAATTCCGCGCGTCTGCCTCAGGTTTATTGGCTCAAAGTTGCGGGAAGATTAACCGACGACGAAATGCAGCAGGTTCGCCGCCAGGCGCATGCGCGCATGCGCCGGCTGCACGCGCCGGGCGCCGCGGGCTCCCAACCGGATAATCCCTGGTACGAAGTGGAACTGAACGATGTGCGCCGGGATTTGCTGCGGCGGGCCCTCTTCTCGCTCGGGCATCCGGTGGAGAAAATGAAGCGCGTGAAGCTGGGGCCCCTGGAGTTGGACGATTTGGCGGACGGCCACTATCGGCGTCTTGAACCGCGAGAAGTTGCGCAACTGCGCAGATTCGTAGAGCAGCCGAAAAGTTCCACGCCTGCAACGCCCAAAAAGCGAGCGATTCACCGCGGACGCGGTCACAACAAAAAGCAGAGGCCTGCTGCCAAATGACCGCTTCGGGCCCGGTACTTCATCCTTCCGATCAGCAGCTCAAAGAGCTTCTACAAAAGGCGCACACGATTGCGGTTGTGGGCCTTTCATCCAGTCGGTTCCGCGCAAGTTACGGCGTCTCGCAATACATGCAGTCTGCCGGTTATCGCATCGTTCCAGTGAATCCAAACGAGCAGGAAGTCCTGGGCGAAAAATCCTATGCCCGCCTGGAAGACGTTCCCGAAAAGATTGACGTCGTGGACGTTTTCCGGCGATCGGAATTTGTCCCCGAAATTGTGGACGCCGCGATCCGCGTCGGCGCTCGCGCGATTTGGATGCAGGAAGGCGTTGTGAACGAAGCCGCCGCGCAACGCGCCCGCGATGCCGGCTTGTTCGTTGTCATGGACGCCTGCATCTTGAGGGAACACCGCCGCCTGATCCGCTAGCCCAATTGTCATTCTGAGCGAAGTGTCCGCTACGTTTTTCTGGTCGGACTACCAGTTGTCATTCTGAGCGGAGTGGCCGCTCACTTTTTCTTCGGACCGCTTTTCGGTCCGAGCGGCCACGCAGTCGAAGAATCCCTCCGTAGGTTTTTCTTTTGACGGCGGGAGAGATCCTTCGCTTGCGCTCAGGATGACGGCGTATTCAGCAGGCTGCGCCTAGCGCTGGTCTGTGTTGGGCGCCTGGCGAGATTTGATGTTGCGAATCTCTTCCATGCGCGCACGTAAACGCTGCTCGAGCCCTTCGTCGGTCGGGCGATAATACTGCCGTCCTGCGAGACTCGGCGGCAGGCAGTCCATATCCGCGACCTTTTCTTCCACGTCGTGCGCGTACTCGTAGCCGCGGCCATAGCCTTGGTTTTTCATGAGTGGAGTAACGGCGTTGCGCAAATGCAGCGGGACAGGTTCCGACGAGGTCTTCTGTAGATCTTGCTGCACTTCTCCGTAGCCGGTATAAAGCGCGTTCGATTTGGGAGCGAGCGCCAGATACACAGCGGCTTGCGCCAGCGCCAGATTGCCTTCCGGCACGCCTACAAAATCTGCGGCCTGCATTGCAGCAACTGCAATTCCCAGCGCCGCGGGATCGGCAAGCCCGATATCTTCGCTGGCCATGCGCACCAGGCGCCGCGCGACATACAGCGGATCTTCACCCGATTCGAGCATGCGTGCGAGCCAGTAAAGCGCAGCGTCCGCATCGGAATTGCGCACGGACTTGTGCAGCGCCGAGATCAGGTTGTAGTGCTCTTCGCCGGATTTGTCGTAGAGCAGGAATTTGCGCTGCAGCGCAGTGGAAAGCAGTTCCTCATTAAGCCCGCGTACGCCGTCGGCGCCGGGCGTGGCGGCGCGCACCAGAGCTTCGAGCGTGTTGTACGCGGCGCGAGCATCGCCATTGGCAAACGTGGCGATGCGTTCGAGGACACCTTCGCTGGCCTCGATCTTTTCCGCGCCATAACCGCGTTCCTTATCCGAGAGCGCGCGGCGCAGCAGGCCGACAATTTCTCGATTCGTCAGCGCCTGCAAAGTGTAGACGCGAGTGCGCGAGAGCAGCGGCGCGATCACCTCAAACGAAGGATTCTCCGTAGTCGCGCCGATGAAAGTGATGTTTCCCGCCTCGACATGGGGAAGAAAAGCGTCTTGCTGCGCCTTGTTGAATCGATGCACTTCGTCGACAAACACGATGGTGCGCCGGCCGGTGCGCCGCGTGTGCTCCGCAGCAACCATCACGTCTTTAATCTCGCGAATGCCGCTCATTACAGCGCTGAAGGAGACAAATTCGGCATGCGTGCGCCGCGCGATCAATCGCGCGAGGGTGGTCTTGCCGCAGCCGGGAGGTCCCCAGAGGATCATCGAACCGAGGTCGTCGGTTTCGATGGCCGTGCGCAGCGGCTTTCCCGGGCCGAGCAGCGCCTGCTGGCCCGTAAATTCCTCGAGCGCTCGCGGACGCATCCGCTCGGCGAGCGGCGCGCTGGCCGCTGCGACTTCGGCTTCCACCTTGGCGAAAAGGCTCATGCCGGTTTTGCTCATGGGGTCTCTATTACATTAAGGATAACCGTTCCGCGGCGAATCCGCTCGGTGTGGCACAGGCACTCCTGCCTGTGCGCGTCAACCGGAAATGCACAGCCAAGAGTGGCTGTGCCACCTAAGGCTCCGCTATCAGCGGAGCCCGCGCTGGCGGGCAGCTTCATATAAAAGGATGCTGCCGGCGACGCCCGCGTTCAGCGATTCGGCGGGCAAATCTTCCTGTTGCGCCGCATTGAGATGCAGCGCACGAGCCGCTTGCGGAATGCGCACGATCGCATCCGCCGAGCGCACGAGGTCCGCGGGCAAGCCCGCGCCTTCGTTCCCGATCAGCAGGGCAGCGGGCCCGCGCCAATCGATTTCCCACGGCGCCATTGGCTTCTTGTCCGTTTCGTCCGCAGCACCATCCGAAAGTTCATCCGGACACGCTGCGTAGACGCGCACCCCCGCGACTCGCAGTTGCGCGAGCAGCACGGGCGCGGAGATTCCTCGCAGAACGGGCAGGCGCAAAGCGGCGCCGGCCGAGGCGCGCAGCGCCTTTGGCGCAAAAGGATTGGAGGTTCCGATGCCGCTCGCGGCACATGCCGCTATGCCAGTCGCGCCGAGGGCCTCGGCGGTGCGCACGAGCGTACCCACGTTCCCGGGATCCTGCACACCGGCAAGAACAAGAATCAGCGGATCGCCGCCGATGAGATCGTCGAAAACCGCGACGCGCGGGCGCACCAGCGCAGCCATGCCTTGCGGAGTTTCGGTTCCGCTGGCGGAAACGAAAAGGCGATCGGTGGTGCGCAGCAGGCGCGCTTCGGGAGGAATCCAGGGCGCGAGGCGCGAGATGTGCTTCGCGCCAGTCTCGCTGAAAAGAACCGCGACGATCTCGACACCCGAGCGCAGCGCCGTCTCTACCAGCCGCGCGCCCTCGACGCCGGCGATTTCACCTTCGGTCTGACCGGACTCGCCGCGATGCCCAGCGGCATCGCCAGCGAGGGCTGCGCGAAAGCGCTTCAGCCAACGGTTTTCACGGCTCTCGATGGATTCGGAAAGGCGTGGCTGAGCCGCGCGGCCGGGACGAATTTCGGCCATGCGCTTCATGCAGCGAGCGTAGCAAACGCATATGCAGCGGTAAAGCCGTCGATCCGATCAGGATCGGCGTCCGTCCAGCGTGAAAAGGCTACCCACAGGATGCGCTTTTCGGGCTAAGAAAGTCGAACTGGAGCGAGGGACCTCTCTGTTCTGCGACAGAAGCAAAAATACCAGCTACGAAAACAGGCGGGAGCGCAATCCGGTCAAGGCCAAATGCCCGGCGGGAGAATCGGCGATTCCTTTAAGACCAAAAATCAGAGCGATGAGCAGGCAGTGGAGTTCGGCGCGCACGGCCTTAGACGAAAACTCATTCCAGAAGACGATGCGCTGGAGTCCGTTGATACGGGGGAACCAGCGCGGCACTTCGCGCAAATAGCGTTCGTACGGCCCGCCGTAAAGTTCCTTTAGCCAGCCTTCTTCATAGCGGACAACTGCCGAATACACAGCGAAGCACCACAGCAACATGAAGGGAGCGAGCCAGGGAAGTCTTGCGAAGCAGGTTGCGCTCGCGCAGATGAGCGAATTGCCGATGTAAAGCGGATTGCGCACCAGCTGATAAGGCCCAGCGACGGTGAATTCGAGCGGCACCTTCAGCCGGTGATGAATATAGGACTGCGCCCAGATGCGCAGTGCCATGCCGGCAAATAGCAGGGCAAGCCCCGCGCCCCAGGTGAGCGCGGGGTTGCTGACTTCGCCGCGCCTCCAGAAGAGCACCAAAAGCAACGGCGCGTGCGCGAGTACGCCGCGATTCCGGAAAATCCATTTCCCAGATGCCATGAGCTCAGTTTAATTCAGGGCAGTGAACATACGAAGCGGAAAAGCGCGGAATCGTTTCCATCAATCTCGCGTGTTGCCGGTGGAAGTTGTCACAGAGAAGAGGGGCCCAAATCCTTTTGACCGAGCCCCCTGCTTGCGCGAGGTTCTAGGCGGCGGTGCTTGCGGCCGCCTCGTCTCTGTACTCGGGTTTGTAGACCTGCTGCCGAATGAACGACACCATGTCCGTCGGGCGAGATACCCGGGCCAAGCCAGAGTCGAAGACGAGCTTGGCGACGCGCGCGGCTGTTTGGATTTCGGTTTCGAGGATGTTTGATTGCAGCGGGTAAAGGAGGCCCTGCTTCAGCAGATCGGGCGGCACCTGATCTGCCACCGCTTGCCCGGCCTCGATGAACATCTCGTCCGTCACCCGCTTCGCTTGCGTGGCGAAGATCGCCATGCCGATCGCCGGGAATATGTAGAAGTTGTTCGCTTGCCCCGGCAGAAATGTCTGGCCGTTGTAGTGCACCGGCTCGAACTGCACGCCGGCGGCGTAAATCGCCTTGCCCTTCGACCACGTGTAAGCCTGTTCGGGCGTGCATTCGGCATGCTCGGTCGGATTTGACAGCGCAAGGATTACCGGGCGCTCGTTGATTCTCGCCATCGCCTCGATCACTTTTTGATTGAACGCGCCGCCAATCGTGCTGACACCGATGATCGTGGTTGGCTTGATGCTCTCGATCGCAGCGACAAAATCTCGAGTTGGCGGATGCTTGTGAGCGTAGGGCTTCTGGAAGTCGAGCAAGTCCGTGCGGGATGACTCGAGCAAACCGTTGACGTCGAACATGTAGACGCGGGACTGCGCGTCTTTGAGGCTCATGCCCTGCGCAACGAGCGCGGAACAGAGCAGGTCGGCAAGGCCGATACCGGCAGAGCCGGCGCCTAGGAACAGGTACTTTTCGTCTTTCAGTTTTGTGCCTTTGATCTTGGTGGCGTTGATCATCCCCGCAAGAGTGATCCCCGCCGTGCCTTGCACATCGTCGTTGTAGACGCAGTACTTGTCGCGGTAGCGGTGGAGCAGGTGCACGGCGTCAGCACCCGTCCAATCTTCGAAGTGGATACAACACTTCGGGAATACTTCCTGCACTGCTTCGACAAACTCGTCGACGAAAGAATAGAGATCCGCGGTGGCGGGGCGCGGCTTGCGCATTCCCAGATACAAAGGATCGTGCAGGTATTGCTCGTTGTTGGTACCGGCGTCGAGATACATTGGAAGCAAGTACTGAGGAGGCACTCCGGCACAGGCTGTGTAGAGCTCCAGCTTGCCGATGGGGATGCCCGCGCCATTTGCACCCAGGTCACCCAGGCCGAGAATCCGGCCGCCGTCCGTGACGCAGATAAACCGGACATCGTTCTGCGGCCAGTTTTTCAGAATTTCCTTCACCCTGCCGCGCCGCGTCATCGAGAGATACATGCCACGCGGCTGGCGGTAGATGTGGCCGAACTTCAAGCATGCCTCGCCGATAGTCGGGTCGTACACAATCGGCAGAAATCGCGCCGGATCCGACATAACGGTTGCGTAGAAGAGCGTTTCGTTGTGGTCGAGCAGATTGTTGAGATAGATATTGCGCTCCAGATCCGTATCTTTCTTGCCGAGCTGCATCATCACGCGTTGCAACTGCAGTTCCTCGCTCTCTGTCACATCGGGCAAGAGTCCAACAAGGCCGAGCGCCTGCTTTTCGGCCTCGCTGAAGGCGGTCGACTTGTTGAGCGATGGATCGTGGAGCAATTCGATTCCGTGCTTGGCGGTGCCTGTCATCTTATTAATTACCTCTCTTTCGTTTTCTTTTTTTACGTCAGGGTCTGGGATTCTCGACCGAACGATCAGGCGGCAGCGGTTGCCACGTAGGGTTTGACCATCTTCTTCGGGTCGACAACGCGATCGAATTCGGCTTCCGTCACGAAGCCGAGCTTCAGCGCGGCAGCCTTGAGCGTCAGGTCATTGTCCATGGCGTAGTGCGCGATCTTCGAAGCCTTGTCGTAACCAATGACCGGGGAGAGCGCCGTAACCAGCATCAGCGAACGCTCAACGTATTCGTTGATCTTCTTCAAGTTGGGCTTCGTTCCTTCGACCAGAAACTTGCGGAAGTTTGTGCAGCCGTCGGTCATGATCGTGATCGAGTGCGTGACGTTGAAGATGATCAGCGGCTTGTAGACGTTCATCTCGAGGTAGCCACCGGCGCCACCCAAGCCCGTCGCTACGTCATTGGCCATCACTTGGACGGCGATCATGGTGAGGGCTTCGGCCTGGGTCGGGTTTACCTTGCCCGGCATGATCGAGGAGCCCGGTTCATTTTCCGGGAATATTCAATTCGGCAAAGCCCGCTCGCGGGCCGCAAGACATAAGCCGGATGTCGTTGGCAATCTTATAGAGCGACACGGCCAGCGTACGCAGCGTACCGGAGAGCTGTACCTGAGCGTCGTGAGCGCCCTGTACCGTAAATTTATTCGGCGCGGTGACAAACGGCAGGTTTGTGAGCTTCGCAATTTCGGCCGCTACGGCTTCAGCGAATCCGGGCGCTGAATTGATGCCGGTGCCCACCGCTGTTCCACCGAGCGCAAGACGATATACACCTTTCAGCGCGTCTTCGATCCGATCGAGATCGTCCGTGAGCACGCCATCATAGCCCGACCACTCTTGCCCAAGAGTGAGCGGCGTGGCGTCTTGCATGTGCGTGCGGCCGATCTTGACGATATCGTCCCACTCCTTGGCTTTCGCGCCGATCGCATCGCGCAGCTGCTTCACCGCAGGGATAAGCCGCTGCTTTACATTCACAGCGGCCGCGATATTCATGGCCGACGGAAAGGAATCGTTCGATGACTGAGACATGTTGACGTGGTCGTTGGGGTGCACGGGCGTCTTGCTCCCCAGGGGTGTGCCGGCGATCTGGCAGCATCGGTTGGAGATTACTTCGTTTACGTTCATGTTGAACTGCGTGCCGCTGCCAGTCATCCAGACATGCAACGGGAACATGTCGTGATGCTGACCGGCGAGGATCTCGTCGCAAACGTGAACAATCAAATCGCGGCGTTTCTGATCGAGCCGCTTGCCGGCATAGTTGGAATTGGCGGCGGCTTTCTTCAGAATGGCGTAGGCAGTGATCATTTCGCGGGGGATCAGGTCCTTCCCGATGCTGAAGTGTTCGAGCGAGCGTTGGGTTTGTGCTCCCCAGAGTTTGTCGGCAGGAACATCCACTTCGCCGAGGCTATCGGTTTCCTTGCGAATTTCTGGCATGTCCTTTTCCTTTCGGGGGCGGTTGGGACCTCAGGCTTGTATATCCTGTGCTTCTCTTTTCCTATCCACACAAGTCCGTAGAATCGTCATCGCATGCAGGTGGCTCGCATGTTGAAAAGCGACGGCAAGCCGGACGCATGAGGTTCTTAGATGAAAGGCGAGCGCGTTATGCTGCGGGCAATATGCGTTGCGGAAAAATTACGCTGTGGAAACTACCCTGCGGGCAGGCCGCGGACGAGTTGCGCTGCGTTTCGGCGCAGTGTCTTCAGATTTAAAGGAGCCGTTCGGTTATGCCTAGGCGCTCATGCGAGCGGCGGACAACTTCATATACTCGTCGCGGCACTGCAGCGAGCACAGATGGATCGAGCCCAGTTCCATCACGCGGCGGTCGTCCCAATGATCGAGCAGGCGGATGGACCGCTGCACGGATCTGGGAGTTTCCGTCTCCAGGTCATAGCCTAGGATCCACTCGATCGTGGCGGGGAGCTTTTCCGGTTTTACAGCGCCACAATTGTCACAGGTAATCTTAACCATGCCGGGTCTCCTTGAGGGCTATCTCATGAGATGCGAGATCGGGTGGGACCGGCAAATCGAAAAAACTAATGCGCCGTGAGCAGGCGCTTCAGTGCGGGGATCAACTCGGTTCCCGCGCAGGATTTGCAGATAAATCCGTGCGCGCCCAGCAGCCGGACGGCTGCCTCGGCCTCGGGTGTGCAATCCTGCACAGTCAGGAACAGGATCTTGGTCGCCGGAGCGATACGGCGTATCTCGAAGGCGGCCGCGATGCCATTCATCACTGGCATGTTGATGTCCAGCAGAACCAGTTCCGGAGCCAGCGCCTTTACTTTATCGACGGCCTGTTGGCCGTCTTCGGCTTCGCCGCAGATGGAGAGGGCATTGGCGTTCAAAAGCTGGCGCACGGTACCGCGCGCGAAGTTATGATCGTCGACGAGCAGGATTCCCGGCGTAAGGCACCCGTTGAGTTTGCGTACCTGAAGGCTAACTCAAGCTATCGTGCTATCCGCAGGAGTTCAGTTCCATACAGGGATAACTGTAGCGATGTTCAAAAGTGAATAGCGCGCATGCGAGAACGACACTGAGGAATTTTCAGCGGAAGCGGCCGAATCTGCCGAATCTACCGTAGCCGGGTCCCCAAACTCCCACGCCCCAGCCAATGTAAGGACCAAAATAGGGCCCGGGATAGCAGCCTCCCCAGGGGCCGCAGCCGTAGTAATAATCCGGAGGCGGATAGCCGGGACCGGGCGAGCGCCGGCGCGGAGCATTGCTGTAGGCATCCTGATCTTTGTAGTCGGCTTGCGTAACGGGCTGGAACGCCACCGCCCCTTTTTCGGTAGAGATCTCCAGCGGTGCCGCCAGGCGGAATGTGAGTAACGTTTCCGTAGCTACCGTCGTGGGCCGCCCGCGCGTATACATGATCGCGGCAATTCCGGCCGTAGCTCCCAGCCCGGCGCCGATTGCGGCGCCCGTTCGGCCGCCCACCGTGGCTCCCACGATTGTGCCGAGCACGGTCGTGGTTCCTACGGTCGCCACATCACGCTCCGTAGAACCCGGATAGCGGGAGCGGGGCGAGGGCGCTGTCTGCTGCATTTCCGTGCTCACCGGAATCTGCTCTCCGTCCACCAGCGTGAGTTCAGTGATCTCCAGACCCAATTTCGAGACGCCATTGCCATCGCTGGCCTTTTGCGCTGCGTCCACGCGGCCGATCACGGTTTGGCCGCGCCGCGCTACTACCCAGCCGTGAGCAACGATGGGCTGATCCAGAACGGCACTGAATGTGTCCCCGGCATGATTTCGGTCGCTCGAAAGGGATTGGTTGACGCGCACCGAAATGAGCGCGCCTGCCGGCACGTTGAGCCTCGCAGGCAGATTAGGAGCGGGCTGAGCGGGAGCCGTCTGCGGTTCTTGCGGCGCGGGCTGCCCCGGCCCGGCGTCACCGGGGTTTTGCTGGTCTTGCTGCTGCGGATCCGGTTGCTGTGCATCCTGTTGCTCTGCTGGCGCGGGCTCGCTGGAGGTGGCAGGCTGATCCGGCGGCGCCGAAGGAGAAGAAGACTGATTTTGCCCGGCCCCCGCCGTCAGGGCAGCCATACAAAAAGCCAACAGGAAAACGCCAACCGCCTTCATGCGCATCGCCCTTCTCCCATAAAGTCGTCCTACAACTGATTCATGGATGCGATGGCTATTCCAGTGTTTTGAGTTGCCCGTGGCAACTGGCAAGGCTGCCAATCAGTAAATTGCGTCCACGAGAATCAGCTACGCCAAAATCACTGGCATTTGTTGCGGGGAACGCGAATTAGCGTTTTTCGCCGGCCAGCCTGCGGTAAAAGCGGATAGGAATTGCGCCCGCGATCGCGGCCACAATTACGGCGCCGAGAAAGGCTTCCGCCGGAGGGTGGCCCAGAACGTCGAGCAGCACATAAGCCATGCCCAGGTAGATCGCTTCCATCACCACGATGCGGCAAACGGTTACGCGCTTCGTTTGGGCGCGAGGCCGCAGCAAGAGAAGCAGCAGCGCGATCAGTGCGGCGCCAAACAGCAGCGGAATCCATTCGGGCGACATATTTCTGCTCGGTCCTTACATCATCCTTATCATTTTGCGAAGCAGGCCCACTATCACTACACTGACTCTACGGTATGTCCCTTATTGAACAGCGCCGCCCCAGTCTAGTATTTGACCGTGGGCAAATATGACCAGTTCCCGAAACGTCTGGCCGAAGCTCCTCGATCTCAATAGGTAACGTGCCGATTGGAAAAAAACAAGGAGGGACCATCGAAGTCCGCGACTGCACCCCGCGAGGCGGGAAAGCGCCTTCGTCTGCTTTTTGTCGATGACGAAGACAATATTCGCCTGACGTTGCCGCTCCTGCTCGAGAAGCACGGATTCGAAGTGACTGCGGTTCCTGGGGTGGCCGATGCGCTGGTGCAGATCAGCGCCGTCAGCTTCGATGTTCTGCTGACGGACTTGAATATTCACAGCGAGGGCGATGGATTTCTGGTCATCACAGCGATGCGCCGTGCGCAGCCCCGCTGCAAAAATTTCATCCTAACCGGCTATCCCGGCTTGGAGAATACGATTCGGGCCGTCCAGAGTCAGGTGGACGATTTCTTTACCAAGCCCGCGGATATAGAGGAACTGATCGCCAAGATCAAGGCCCGTCTTTCCGCTCCCGCCGGGAAGCCGGTCAGGCTAGCGCCAGTTCTAATGGAAAATGAACGCGAAATCACCGCAAAAATTCTGGAGGCCATCAAGGGCGACCCCATGTTGAAAAAAGCGCGCCTCGACGATCTTCAGCGTGTCGATCATATTCCCAAAATCTTTCAGGCGGTCATAGACCGCCTGATGCATGAAGGCCGTTCTTTTAGCGCGCGTCAATTGCAATTTGCGGGACGTCACGGGAAGCGGCGGAAGAAAGACGGTTACACTATCCCCATGCTCGTGCGCGAATTCCAACTGATTGGAGAAACTGTCTCGGATCTGCTCGGCACCGATATCCTGCCGCTTGGGGTCGTGGAGCTCAATTCGGATTTGAAATTGTTGATCCAGAGCGTGAACACGTTCACGCTTGTATCCTTGGAAGCTTACTCTCGCCGGAAGTGACGTCTTGGCGAACATCAACGCTTCTTAACCAAGCCACAAGAGAGGGAAAATACACAGGGACCCAATGAGAGAGACTCCTGCCGCGATTCTTTGCATCGATGACGAAGAGCCAGCACTCGCTCTTCGCCGGCTCGTATTGGAAAATGCGGGATATCGCGTTTTCACGGCCCTGACAGGGAAACAGGGCATCGAACTCTTTCGCCACCAGACCATAGAACTGGTGATCCTCGATTACTGGATGGCGGATATGGATGGCCTGGATGTCGCCGAGCAACTCAAAGGGCTCAGTCCCAAGACGCCAATCATTATGCTCTCCGGCTACACCTCGATCTTGGACGAGGGACTTGGCAGAGTCGACCTGTGGCTGCGCAAGGGCGAGGGCGATCCTGAGCAGTTGCTTGCGGCAGTCGTGCAAGCGCTGAACAGCCGTCAGAAGCAATGAGTTTCGTTAAACGGTGACGACGAGTTTCTGAATCGTGGAAATCAGGAGGCTTGCTGGAGATGACTTCGGCACCAGCGCGGAAACACCCAGCAGCTTCGCCGCAGTAAAGGCTTCGGGCGAATCGTTGATCGTGAAAAATACGATTTTCGCGTAAGGCGCCATCCGCCGGATCGCATAAGCGGTTTGCACGCCATCCATTTCCGGCATCCCCATATCCAGCAGCACGATGTCCGGTTCGAGGGCACGCACTTTCTCAATGGCCTGCCTTCCGTTCTCGGCCTCTCCGCAAACGACGGCGACTCCGTCACCCATATCATTCACGACCGAGCGTGCCGTTCTTCGGGCGGCCGGGTGATCGTCGACAAGCAGAATTCGGGCTGGTGTGTTCACTCGATCCCTCAGGATTGGATCCTGCGTATCCCTATGCAGGGGGCTTAGCGAGGGGCTGCCCAAGGGGTGGGAGTTAGGGAAGCAGCGCGTTTGCCCTAGTGTAACTATCCTCCCGGGGGTCGCGCTAGACAATAGGGGACATACCTGAAACCGTGCAGCGAGACTTACGTGTGCGTAGCTTTAGGTTACGTAGCTTTAGGTGTCGATAGGTTTACGGATGCGATCGCTTTGGTCCGCCTCGAATTGCGCTAAGTTCCGCGAAATCAACATCGCAAGTTTTTCCCGCTGAGCTTTTTTTGTCTCGCACAGGGCTCCAGAATGCAACTTGCCCGCGTACGGGGCAAAGGTGCGCTCCTTTACGGGATGCGTTGTATTGCCGCATTTCCCGGCGTGACGTTAACTGCCATTATGAGTCAGAAGCATTCGATCCCGAACGGATCCACGCGCCCGAACCGTTCCAGCACTTGCGGATCGACTCCGCCGAACCAACAACACCTCCAAGGCGTTTCCCGCCTGGTGAACCCGCGCAAAGATGACCCAGAATTCGTCGCACGCGAAGAGGACTCGGTCGAGCGCGATTACCTGGGTCGCTTCCTCCACGTTGCTGACGAGGCGCTGCATCACGTTAAGCGCCGTGGCGAACGTCGCAAGCGTCGCTGCGTCCACTAGAAGTGCCGTAAAATCCGCTTTTCTTCTGTTCGTTTTCTTCTTGTCGTTAACGTCTGCATTCCAACTCGATGAAACAAGTGTTGCTCTTTAAGCTGCTAGAATGCTGCGGCAGGAGGACCTCACATGGGTACGGCTGCCGGTCCCGGCACCGGCTTTCTCGAGCCGACATTCAAGCGCTCGGCACGAATCTGGTGGGCATGGGTTTGGCGATCAGTGATTTTCGGCGGAGCCGCAGGGCTTTTCGGCAGCCTGGTTTTAAGTCTTAGCGGGATCCTGGATCGAGTTTCTGAGAAAACGGGACAGTATCTGGGCGCTGGAATCGGCATAGCGCTCGCGATTCCTGTGGGTATCTGGGTCTTTCAGATGGTCCTGGAAAAAGATTTTGGCGAATTTCGCATTCGCCTGGTGCCCAAAGCTCCGATTGCTCCGCTTGTCTCCAGCGATGAACCCCGGTAAAAGCGACTCGCGAAATGCCTTCCTTCCGATGGGCCGTAAGCTAGGAGGGAACCGCGGATCAGCCACGCACACGAAGCGACGATGTAGAATGAGTGCAGCGAGCGCCCCGTGCGCATTCTCCTGGTAGAAGACGACATGCGAATCTCTAATTTCATCGCCAAAGGCTTGCGCGAACAGGCCTATGCCGTGGATGTGGCCGCGAATGGCGAGGACGCACTCTATCAGGCGTCCATCAACCCTTACGATCTCGCCATTCTCGACGTGATGATTCCCGCGCCGGATGGCTTCGAGGTTTGCCGGCGGCTGCGGCAGTCCGGTTTGCGCTTTCCCATTCTGATGCTTACCGCCCGAGATGCTACGGACGACCGTGTGCAGGGCCTCGACACCGGAGCCGACGACTATCTCACCAAGCCGTTCGAATTTCGTGAGCTGCTGGCGCGACTGCGCGCCCTCTTGCGGCGTTCCGGCGAACTGCGGCCTCATCGGATTGCCGTCGAGGACCTCGTGCTGGACACCGCGGCGCAGACGGCGGCGCGCGGCGTAAGGCAGATTCCGCTCACGACAAAAGAGTACGCGCTGCTCGAGTATCTTGCTCACAATGCGGGCCGCGTGGTTGGGCGCGAAGAAATTTCCGAACATGTCTGGGACGAAAGCTTCGATCCATTCACCAACACCATCGAGGTATATGTAAATCGATTGCGACGCAAAATCGATGAGCCCCCGGCCAAGCCGCTGATCCACACGCGGCGTGGCGCCGGATACATGCTGGGTGACGCGGCGCCGGGCCAGGTTACCGCCGCGAGCGAGGCTGCAACGCGAGGCGAAAAGGCCAAAGCGGGCCAGCCGGCGGCGAATCCGCGCACAGCAGGGAAGAAGCATGTTTGATTCGGTCCGCATTCGGCTGACGCTGTGGTATACGGGTGTGCTCGCTCTCGTTCTCATTTGCCTTGCGGCCGGCACCTATTGGCTGGTCGAGCGCACCACCGAGCGGCGCACCTTCATATCGCTGGCGGAAATTTCCCAGGGCTTCCTCACCACGTTGCAATCGGAATACAAAGATCAACTGAATGAGAGGGCTCCCGACCCTCTCCGCGCTGCAGCTGAGGAGTCCGTGCAGGAATTCCGGCTCCGCGATCACCGTTTTGCCGTGCTCGATTCCGCCGGTAAAGTGCTGGCCGAAAATCAGGCGCTGCCTGCGCCACGCCAGCCCGCCCGAGGGGCTGCGCAACCCGAGATCCCAGGCGACGTGCTACGCAATCTGGTCGCGGGCACCGCCGGAGCGCCGCGCTCGTTGCAGGACCTCACGCTGGGCCGAGAGCATTTTCGCGCGCGCGTCCTGCAAGCGGAAGTAGGTGGCTCGCAAATCAGCATCGTGACGCTGCAGTCGCTCGAAAGTGAGCGCGAGCTCCTCGAAGACATTCGCACGGCGCTGCTGTGGGTGATTCCCATTACGCTGGTGATTGCCAGCGTGGGCGGCTATTTTCTGGCACGCAAGAGCCTCCGGCCCGTCGTGGCCATGAGCGAGAAGGCGGGACGCATCGGCGCCCAGAATTTGCACGAGCGCCTTCCCGTGCAGAATGCCCGCGATGAACTCGGCTATCTCGCGAGCACATTCAACAGCCTGCTCGAGCGCCTCGAACGTTCGTTCGAGCAGCAGCGGCGCTTCATGGCCGACGCTTCGCACGAACTGCGCTCGCCGGTGTCCATTATTCGTGGGGAAGCGGAAGTCGCGCTTTCGCAGCCGCGCCAGCCGGAGGGGTATCGCGAATCGCTTGCCATCGCGCTCGACGAAGCCCGGCGACTCTCGCAAATCGTGGACGATCTCTTTACGCTGGCGCGCGCCGATGCCGGCGAATACCCGCTCCGTCCGCGCGATTTTTATCTCGAGGAACTAGCCTCCGATTGCGTGCGCGCGGCGCGCAGCATCGTTGCGGCGCGGGGTATCACGCTGAGCTACGAGCCTGATGGCGAGATGCCCATCCATGCCGACGAGTCTCTGGTTCGCCGGCTGGCCATGAATCTGCTCGATAACGCTATCAAGTACACGCCCGAAGGAGGGAAGATCAGCGTCGCCTGCGCGCGCTCTGGCAGCGAATATTCGGTGACGGTGAAGGATAGCGGTCCGGGCATTCCGGCAGAAGCGCGGGAGAAGATTTTCGAGCGATTCTTCCGGCTCGATCCGGCACGCACGCCCGGCGCGCGCACGAATGCGGATCGGGCGAACTCGGGATCCGCGGATTCCGGCCGAGGCATCCCCGGCAGCGCAGAGCCGACGCTGGAAGTGGCCGCTGCCGCGCCGTCCGGCGCGGGGCTGGGCCTGGCCATCGCTCGCTGGATCGCCGAGGCACATCAGGGCCGCCTCGTGCTTGTGCAGTCGGACTCCTCTGGCAGCACATTTGCAGCGTTTCTACCTGCGAACGGCTCCAGCAGCCCAGCCGATGCGCCACCCACCAAGGCGGAGAAAAGCGCGTCTCTAAGCTGACTCGGAGAGACGGAAAGTTTTTCTTTACCTCCACTGGTCTAATTCCAAGGCCTTGCTGGCCATGTACAAGTGTAGTGTACGTAATGTACACTTGTTACGTACAAGGAGACTGATATGGCCACAAAAACTCTGATTCGACCCCGCGCCGTACGCGTGAACCGCTCTGATTTACGGCAGAAACAGCGCGAGACTCTTAACCAGGCCAAACAGAACACAGTGGTCGTCATCTCTGCCAGCGACCCGCAAGACGAAAAGCTTCTCGTGGATAAAAAGTACTTTGATGAACTCGTTCAGAGGGTGCATTCGCTTGCGGAAACCCTCGAAATTATGGCGGATCAAAAGCTTTTTGCCCAAATCTTGAGTGCCGCCCCGACTTTGCGAGAAGATGCGAAGCGCGGCAAGTTACATTCCTTCGAGGAGGTTTTTGGGAACGACTAAGAGAAATCGCCTTGTACGGCTCACGATTCACCCCCCAAGCCTTCGAAGATTTCAAGCTGCTTCCGAAAAACGTCCGCAATTCCTTAAAGCGTGAGTTTACTCAGAAAATCCATATCCATCCTATCGAGTGTTCTGAAGCACTAAGCGGTCCGCTGGAAGCATTCCGAAGCTTCCATTACCGGGATTATCGAGTGGTCTATCAGGTCTTGGAAGATCTCAAAATCGTCGCTGTGGTGGGCATCGGCAAAAAGGATCGCCACCACCACGGTGAGATCTATAAGCGCCTTGAAGATCTCGCGAGGCGTGGCAAGCTCGCCGCTGCGGTTCTCGATACTTACCGCTCGATTTCAGGCACAGGCGAATCCACCGACGAATAGCCATTTTCATTCTCCGGCCTTATTAATCGTGCGTTTATCTTCGATTCTGCTACTCTGGCCCTCAGATCACACTAAAGTTAAGTCGTCGGACCCAACCCAAGGATATCGGCGTTGTTCCTGTCATTGAGGAGGTGGCTTGTGAAAACCAAATTCTTGACGGCGTTCATTCTGGTTCTTGCTATTTCGACGTTTTCGCTGCCGCTGCTCGCGCACCACGGCAACGCGGTGTACGACGATACGAAGACCATTATTCTCAAGGGGACCGTCACGCAATGGGTGTGGGCCAATCCCCATTGCATCCTTCACCTCGACGTTACAGATGACAGCGGCCAAGTGGTGTCGTGGATTGTGGAGACGGAGAATCCGACGTCGATGTTCAACATCGGCTGGAGCAAAACGTCCTTCAAGCCTGGCGATCAAGTGACCGTCACCGCCCTGCAGGTCAAGAATGGCAAGCCTATCGGGCGCATCGTAGACGCCCTGCTGCCCAGCGGCCAAAAGCTGGTCGGAAAGGCGCGGCTTAATTCGAACGATTCCAGTAAGTGAGGTGCCTGGGGCGCGGCCATTGCGTCTGAGTGGACCGCAGCCGCCGTTGCACGGTATCGAATCCGGGAATTGAATCGAGATTGGGCCAAAGGATGGAGCTAGCAATGGCAAGCGTTCGCACTACGTCGAGGGGGTTTGCGTCTGCAATGGCGCTGGCGACAGTCTTCACGTTCTCGCCGCTAATCCGCGCTCAAAACGCGACGCAATCGGGAACCAAACAATCAGGAGCAAAATCACAAGGAGCGAGTAAAAATCAGCAGGCGGCTCCTGACCATATTTACCCCGAGCCTGTCGACTATTGGAAACAGACCGGCACCGTGCCCGCGAAGGGAGCGAAAACGACGGGAGGTCCTGCTCCGCGTCATGACATCTCCGGCGTATGGGACCCGGGCGAAGTTGGAATCCAAATCTTCGGTGCGGGCTCGATGCCCGCGGATGGCAAGCCTGAACATGCTTTGCCTTTCACTCTTGCGGGTCTGGAGGCGTTGAACCGCAATAAGCCGAACGGGGGTAATGGAACCGCTTCGCTGGCGGAGAACAACGACCCCGTCTTCATCTGCGACCCCCAGGGAACGCCTCGCGAAGATCTGTATGAGATGAGGACGACACAAATCGTCCAGACGCCGCTCAAGATCTACTTCATGTATACATTTGGCAGGGTTTGGCGCGTCATTTGGACGGATGGCCGCGCGCTCCCCAAAGATCCCGAGCCCCGCTGGTATGGCTACTCGGTCGGCAAATGGGTGGACGACACCACGCTCACCGTCGAGACGAACGGCTTGGATGAAAGAACGTGGCTCGATCGGGCAGGTCGCCCACATAGTGCCGATCTGCGCGTGGAGGAGCGGTTTCACCGCGCCGATCACGACCACCTGGAGCTCAGCGTCACGATCAATGACCCTCAAATGTATACCAAACCCTGGGTTGCTCTGGACAAGATGCGTTTCGAATCGCAGCCGGACGATTTCGATGTGCGCGAGATGATTTGCGCGCCTTCGGAGTATCAGGGATACGAGAAAGAGGTCGGCGATCCCGCCAGCAGCAAATAGTCTTCGGGCCACCGCATAAGCCAAAGCCCACAAGTCAAACTAAGCCCGGCGCAATCTGCTCGTTTCCGGAAATTCCGTCGCAACTTCAACAATTTGCCTGCACCCCGACCCTGTTAATCGTACGTTTATCTCCACATCTGTACTCTGGCCGCAGATCGAACGAGGCTGACGCTCCGACAGGGTTGACTTGCAGGAGCGGCCCGCGATTCAGAGCGTCAGCCAATAAAAAGGAGAAGGTCCATGAAACGAGCCAAGATATTCGCAGCAGTGATTTACGCAATGCTGGCAGTGGGGACGATCGCGTTTGTGCACTATCCCGAATTGGAGGCGCGCGAAATGCACGCCAAGATCGGGACAGAGCAAGCGCGTGAAACGGCGTTAAGGGCCGTCCCTGGCACGGTGAAGGAGAGCGACCTGGAGACCGAACACGGCCGGCTGATCTATTCCTTCGAGATCAAGCGGCCCGGGCAGCGCGGCATCACCGAAGTAAACGTGAGCGCGATGGACGGCTCGATCGTGGATATTCACCGCGAGCACGCCGGCAAAAGCCGCAAAGCAGAGCAGCACGCTCAGTTGAATGCCGAGTCCACCAATCACCGAAATGATCTGTGATCATTGGCTGCGGTTCACAACGTTCAGAGCCGGCGCCCTCGATATTGCACGGCGGTTTCGCGAGGGCGCCGCGCCCTGAACACAGCAGCTCATCGCTAAATACAGATCCTCAAGCAAAGCATCGCAACAATCCTTCCCGGACCTACTGACGCTCTCGGATATAATTCCTCCGCTATTTTGTTTGTCACTAACGCGCCGGTGATCCATACCCACTCCACCTACTGGAAAGAGTCCGCATGCTTGTAAACGAGTGGATCGACATACACGCTCACTTCTATCCGCCTGAAACGGCCGCCCAGCGCGAGGCGCGCATGGCCGCTATGAAGCAGGCCGGCTGGGTGGTTTCGGAGCCTTTTTGCTGGGATCCGGAACGCATCCTCAACTACATGGACCGAACCGGCATCGCTATGCAGATGCTGAGCAACATCCCGAAAAATGTGCCTGCGCTGCGAGTTTCGAACAATTACGCAGCGTCGCTCGTTCGCGAACATCCCACCCGCTTCGGTTTGCTGACTGCTTTGCCCACTGACAGCCCGGAAGACGCGCTGGCGGAGATCGATCGCGCCTTTGGCGATCTGCATACGGACGGCTTTGCGGTGACGTGCTGCTACAACGGCGTTTACCTGAGCGACGCGCGCCTCGATCCGGTGTGGAAAGAATTAGATCGCCGCAGCGCCGTAGTCTTTGCGCATCCGGACGCGTACGCTCCCGCGTCGATGGGCCGCCCCTGCGCGCTTGCCGAAGTGGCCTTCGAGACGGCCCGCACCGTGATCGACATGCTGTATTCGGGAACATTCCGAAAATTTCCGAACATCAAGTTTGTGCTGGCCCACTGTGGCGGAGCGCTTCCGGCACTCTCCGGCAGGCTTTTGATCCTCGGCCACGAAAGCTGGGTGCCAAATCCCAATAGCGTGACTCCTACCGAGTTTCGATCGCACCTGCGTCGTCTCTATCTGGACACGGCGGCAACCTGCCCCACCACACTCGGCCCGGCGCTGGCCATGACCACCCACGATCGTCTGGTTTACGGCTCGGATTGCGGCGTGCCTTGCACGACCGATGCGACGATGCAGGTCAATCTGGAGGCGCTGCTCAGCTATGCTGGCCTCACGCGAGAGCAGATCGAGGATATCGGCCACAATGGCCTTCGCCTGTTTCCCGCCGCCGCCGAGCGCATAAGGAAGAGGCGGCAGGCAAAGCCGTTCACGCGCCGCGATGTGAGGGAGAATCTGCCAAAACACAGGCAGCACAAGGTGCAAAGGCGTGAATCCGCAAATCGAAAACGCTCTCAGCGCATCGCGATCTCTGCCATTTGCTCTGCAATGTCGGGCACATCGCCATTCGAGGAGTTCGTCAGGACAATCGCGGTGACCTGCCGGCCGGGCACACGCAGGATGTGAGTGGCATAACCCGACCAGCCTCCCGAGTGCTCGACCGTTTTCTCGCCATGCAATTCGCTGATGAACCAGCCAAATCCGTAAGAGCTCGGGTGTGTCAGCAGGTCCGTCCGGATCTCTTTACCATCATTGGTGTGGCCGGGAGTAAAAGCCATCTCGAGTGTTGAGCGGCTCACCAGCCGCTCGGTATATAGGGCTTGGTCCCACTTGTAGAGATCGTTAATTGTGCTGTAGATCCCGTCCTCGCCGTAAACGGCATTTTCAGGACTGTAGGTAACGTCTTGCCACTTGCCGTCGCGTTTGGCATATCCCAGCGCGAGCCGCAGCACCTTTTGCTTGCGCTCATCTACGACTAAAGTGTCATGCATTCCGAGAGGATCGAAAATCGTCTCCTTCAGAAATTCGGCATAGCGCTCGCCGGTGATGCGTTCGACGATCTGGCCGAGCACGACGTAGGCGGAATCGCTGTATTCGAACTTTTCGCCTGGAAGGAAGCGCAGTTTCTCCTGGCGGCTGAGAATTTGCAGGACTTCCGCGGCGGTCAGTTCGCGCGCGTCCGGGCGGCTTTTGGACGAGCGAAAATAGTTCTCGTCCAGCTTCACGCCCAGAATGTCGTCATACTGCGTAAGTCCCGCAGTGTGATTCAGCAGGTTGCGAATCGTGATGGTCCGCGCATAAGCCGGAAACTCCGGGCAAAATTTGGCGAGCGTATCGTCAAATTGCAGCTTGTGCCGTTCCGTAAGAATCATAATAGCCATGGCCGTGAATTGCTTGGTGAGCGACGCCAGCAGGAATTGCGTGTCGGGCGTGATGGGCGTGCGCGCCTCGAGATCGGCAAATCCGAAGACTCTGCGGTACTCGATGCGTCCATTGCGGACGAGCATTGCTGGCCATTCCCGGAGCGTTCTTCTCTTTCCAGTCATCCAGCAGCTTGTTGAGGCGGCTAGGTAGCGTTTGCGCCTGAACACTGCCACACGTGGATGCTGCGAGGAGCATGCAACTGGCCATCATCGCCCGGATCTTTGTGGTGTTGATCCGGCCGATGATAAGGTGACGCGCGATGACGCCGGAAAATTTCATCTGCGTTGGTTCAAAGCTCCGGTTGACACGCGTTTTTCCCGAGCATTAGACTCCGCGCAACATACTTAGCGCAAGCCGCCTTGCTTGTGAGGGAGTGATGATCAAGAACATCGATGGGAACGTACCAATGCTGAGAGCAGCGTATAACCATGTGCGAAAGGGGGCGTGTATGCAGAAAACTGGGCATCGAGTGGCCCGCACAGCCACGCCGGGACTACTGGCATTAGCGCCGGTGGCCGCCTGCATGGTCCTGCTGGGCGCGGTCACGCTCTGGGCGCAGTTGCAGGCGCCTCCGGCGCCCTGGCGCGGAGCCGGGCCGACGCCGTGCGTCGGTTCCGACGGCGGCTTCTATAAATGCCCTCCGGCGGCGCAAACGATCGCGGTGCGCGCCGGTCATTTGTTCGACAGCAAGAACGGCACTATGTTGACGAAGCAGGTGGTGGTGCTTCAAGGCGACAAGATCATCGACGTAGGCCCCGAAGCTCAAGTGAAAATCCCGGCGGGAGCGCAGGTGATCGACTTGAGCCAGGCCACGGTCTTGCCCGGATTGATAGACGCTCACACGCACATGTTCGACGCACGCAAACCGAATGGCACTACGGAAAACGCCATGCTGATCGCCGTGTCGAACGTGCAGGCGGACCTTCGCGCGGGTTTCACGTCTGCGCGCGACATGAGCACGCACGGCAACGGCTACGGCGACATCGCCATCCGCGACGCCATCAACCAGGGCCGCATCGACGGCCCCAGGTATCAGGTGTCGACGCTGGGAATCGTGTGGGGCGCCAAACCGGCGAATCCTGCCGCTCCGGATAATCCATTGGCAAGCACAGTGGTGCGTTCGGTGGAAGACGCGCACGCAGCCGTGCGCGAGCAGGTGAGCCACGGCGCGGACTGGATCAAGCTTTTTCCCACCGGCGGATATTCGTTCACGCCCACGGGCCAGGTGAAATATGAATTGACCTATCCGATGCCGGTTTTGCAAGCGCTAATCGATGAAGCGCATCGCCTGGGCAAAAAGACGGGCTGTCACGTTTATGGGGGCGAGGGGGAACGAAACGCCATCCTCGCGGGCTGCGACACCATCGAGCACGCCTTCGATCTGGATCAGGAGCAAGCCAATATGATGGTGGCCAAGAACCTTTTCTACGATCCGACGCTTCAGCGTTACATCGAGCCGTACATCGACGATAACGATTCGAAGAATACCGGCGGCAAGTATCGTATAACCTCCATTTTCGAGAAGGCTGTCTCGATGGCGGTGAAAACCAAGGGAATGAAAATCATGGTGGGCAGTGGAGTGGATGGCGCGACCTTCGCCCATGGGACGCAGGCGCTCGAATTTGAAATGCTCGTGAAGCATGTCGGCATGAGTCCGGCGCGCGCCATGCAGAGTGGAACCATGGTGAACGCCGAAGCCCTGGGATGGCAGGACCGCATCGGTTCCATCGACAAGGGAAAGTATGCGGACCTGGTCGCCGTCTCCGGCAATCCGCTCGCGGATATCACGGAACTTCAGCGCGTGAAATTTGTGATGAAGGGCGGAAAAATCATCAAGAACGAGCTAGCCTCTCAAATCGATCCCTGAGGGCCTACCTGCGCGCGGCGGCTGACCGCGAAGGCCGCGTCGATTCGTTCGCCTGAGGTGTTTGCGGCAGCGTTAGATCGCCGATCATGAGTTGGACGGCTTGCCGGTTCATACGCGCGCGCAAAAGCCATTGTGCGAGTTCAGGCGTGAGTGGCCTGCCGAACTCAGTCTCAAGGTCCCTCAGTTCGTTAGGATTCATCCTCGAATACGGAATTTCGTAGGGCATGTTGTCTCCCCCATTTTACTTAAGCTGACTAGTCAAGCCGACGCTGCTGCCGTTCGTCCTTTGCCGTTCAGCATAGTCTCCACGGCGAGAACTAGTTCGTGCCCGGCGAGTCCTTTGTCGATAACTTGCCGCACCCCTGCCAAGTCAGCTTCCTCGACCAGCGTCGGGCAATAATAATTAGTGAACATAAGAACTGGAACGCCTGGAGAAGCAGAGAGAATCCTGCGGGCGGCCTCCAGCCCGTCCATCACCGGCATGGCGAAGTCGAGGATGATGAGGTCCGGTTGGAGTTCAGCGGCTTTTTGAACGGCCTCCAGGCCGTTCGTCGCCTGCGCGCAAACGTGCCACCCTGAATGATTCTCCAACGTCGTCTTTAGAACTTTGCGGACGAGACTGTGATCGTCAGCAATTAGAATTCGATAAGGCATTCAGCCTCACTAAGGGACGGCCGACCGCGTCAATCTATGTTGGCTATCCTACACACCCTAATTTGTCCGTAAATACGGGTAACTACGCAGGTGAACCCGGGGAAGGCGAGCGAGACGCCGAGAACAGGCTTCCTCGACTACGGTGCCCTTCGAAGCTTGTTAAGCCTTTTCCTGTATCAGGCGGGGAGCCGGTTTCGGCTATAAAGTTTCCACGAATGGCGACGGTGCAAGGGAGTGCCGGAGACGGCGTTTTGGGGTGGGGGGCGTCGTGAAAGTCAAAGATTTTCCGCTGGCGCGCGCCGGCGGACGCACCAATCCCGATGGCAAAAGAGTGGCGAACAAGATCCTCTTGTCCATCTCCAACAATGAGTATGCGAAAGTCCGCCCCTACCTTGAATTTGTGAATCTTCCGCAACGTTTCACCCTGCATGAGCCGCATGAGAAGCTGAAATTCGCTTATTTCCTCAATCGTGGCCTGGCTTCCATCGTGGTCGCCACGCGCGGAGGAAAAAGCGTGGAAGCAGGGGTGGTAGGCTACGAGGGCGCGGTGGGGACGCCATTGGCGGTTGGTTTGCACAAAAGCCCGCTGTGCGAAGTAATGCAGATTGAAGGAGATGGATTCCGGATATCCGCGCGGGCCTTGGAGGCGACTCTTCAGGCCACGCCGGAATTGCAGTTGAACTTGAGCCGTTATGCTGTGCTCCAGGGAATGCAGGTGGCACAGACAGCGGCTTGCAATCGGCTGCACGATGTCGGGCAGCGGCTGGCACGCTGGCTGCTCATGGCGCAAGATCGAGTGCACTCGACGAGGCTGCCCCTGACCCACGATTTTCTCGCCATTATGCTGGGGACCGACCGTCCCAGCGTGAGCCTCGCAGCCCGCAGATTGCAGGACGACGGAGCGATCCGTTATAACCGCGGACACGTCGTGATCCTGAATCGCAAAAAACTGGAATCGGCAGCCTGCGAGTGTTACCGCGTGATTCGGCATTTGAATGGGAATCTGGGCCTAACATGATTCCGCCGCCCTGATCCCACGAACTGTTCGACAACCTACAGACAGTCACCCCGCCCAACGCTAGAGTCTTGCTCACCTGCACGGACAGGGACAAACGCCATAATGAGACGAATAGGCGCGGCGCGCCCGCGCGAGCAAACGAGCACGGAAACAACGTCGATTTCGAATCAAATCCTCCAGTCCATTCCAGACTCAGAATATCGGCTCATTCGTTCGCATTTGGAGCCTTTCGAGTTTCACCAGCAGGAAATCCTGCACGAGCCTGGCCGGAATCAGGAATTCGCCTATTTCCCAAATCGTGGCTTGATCTCAACGCTTGTCGCAACCGAAGACGGTAAAACCGTCGAAGCCGGAATGGTAGGAAACGAGGGCGTAGTCGGTGTTGCCTTGGCCGTCGGCGTGACGATATCGCCTTTGCGGCAGTTGGTGGAGATCGCGGGCGACGGCTTCAAAATGAAAGCCGGCGCCTTTCAAGGCCGTTTGAAAGCGATGCCGCACTTTCAGATGATTTTGAACCGCTATGCCGTGATTCAGGGAATGCAGGTGGCGCAAACCGCCGCCTGCAACCGGCTGCACGATGCGGGGCAGCGGATGGCGCGATGGCTACTGATGGCTGCCGACCGCGTGGATTCGACCTCGCTGCCGATAACGCACGATTTTTTGGCAAGCATCCTGGGCACCGACCGGCCCAGCATCAGCCTGGCAGCCAAAATTCTGCAGAGAAAAGGCATCATCGAATACAGCCGCGGAACCATCGAAATCCTCAATCGCAAAAACTCGAAAGCTCCGGCTTGCGAGTGCTACCGCGTCATCCGTCACTTCGATAGCCTGCTTTGGCTGAAGTGAACTGGCGGGCTGTGGTTCCCCGGCGTTCAAAATATGCGCCTCCGCTGTAATCCAATCGTCCTCTGAGCTAGAATTCGGGCGCGAAGTTTTCGTTCACATCGGAGAAAGCGTACCAAATGGGCCAGAAAAAATTGACATTTGCGATTGTCGGCGCGGGGATTGGCGGGCTGACCGCCGCGTCCACGCTGCGCAGCATCGGCATCGACGTGCAGATCTACGAACAGGCGGCGCGCTTTGCCCGCGTCGGCGCGGGCATCCAGATGATGCCCAATTCGATGAAGGTGTTGCGCAAAATCGGAATCGAAGAGCGCATGCGCCGCACAGCCTTCCAGCCTTTTTCGCATCTGAACCGCGAATGGGACACCGGCAAAATTATGCGCGAACTGCCCATGCCGGAAGATCTCTTTGGCGCGCCCTATCTGTGCATGCATCGCGCGGATTTGCACGATGCACTCATTTCGGTCTTGCCGCCGGAGATTTTTCATCTCGGCAAAAAGCTCGCCGGGCTTGAACAGCGCGGCTCGGGCCGGGTGGAGCTCGCTTTTGCTGACGGTACGCGCGCCGAAGCCGATGCCGTGATCGGCGCGGACGGAGTGCATTCGCTGGTGCGCGAGATTATCGTCGGCCCCGATGAGCCTTTGCACAAGGGCCGCATCGCCTATCGCGCCGTTTTCTCGTCCGGGCTGCTGAATGGCTTCGATATCGGCCGTTCGCGCACGAAGTGGTGGGGAATCGATCGCCACATCGTGATCTACTACGTCACCGCCGCCCGCAGCGAACTTTATTTCGTCACCAGCGTGCCGGAACAGGCCGGGTGGGTGACGCGTGAATCGTGGTCGGCCACCGGCGATGTGCGCGAATTCGCAAAGCCTATGAGGGATTCCATCCCGACGTGACGCGCGTGCTCGAAGCCTGCCCCGATTGCCACAAGTGGGCCATCCTCGAACGCGAGCCGCTGCCGCATTGGTCCAGCGGCCGCGTGGTGCTGCTCGGCGATTCCTGCCACCCCATGACGCCGTACATGGCGCAGGGCGGAGCGACTGCCATCGAAGACGCTGCGATTCTGGCGCGCTGTCTGGAGGAAACCGAGGGCGAGGACATCGAGGGCGCGTTCCGGCGTTACGAAGCCCACCGCAAGCCGCGCACTTCGCGCATTCAAGCGATCTCCAGCGCCAATACGTGGATGAAAGGCGGGAATGACGATACCAGTTGGCTCTACGGCTACGACGCCTGGAACGTCCCGCTGACTCCTGCGGAGCCTGTCACCGCCTGATCGCCGAGCTTGGCTGCGCATGCCAGGGCGCTCGGGACCGGCGCGAAGGCGCACGCCACAACAAAAGAAGTTGGGGGGCCCTGGGGCATTTTCCTCGATTATTTCTACGGCCGTCTAGGCCGCGACGAGCGGAAGCAAGAAATCCTGCAAACGGGTGCTTTCGTTGAAAGACAACCCGTCGAACTGGATCCCCATCTGGTTGTCGCTCACCGTACGCATCACCAGGCCATGGCCCACCACGGGTTGCATCGGCGCGACAAACAGATTTATCTTCACGGTCGATCCGCGAGGGAAGATGCGTTCCGCGCGAACTAAAGCGCCGTTGAGGCTCAGGTCGACCGTCGCGGCCTGCACTTCATCGCCGCCACTTTGGATGAGCGCTTTCACCTCCACCACCACGCGGCGGAAACGGCGTATCTCGTTTTCGATGACGCCCTGCATGAGGCGAACGAGTCGTTGCAGGCGCGTACGGTCGATCGGCTTATAGATCATGAAGCTGGCCCCGGCCTCGAATCCTTCCGTAAGAAAGCCCGTATATTTCGGAGTAGTGATCATGACGATAGGTGTTCTGTGGTTGTACCCGGACCTGCGAATTTTTCGCGTGAGCTCGATGCCATCGGAGAGCGGTGAACTCGAATCCACGAAAACCACGTCAAACTTTTGCGCACGCGCGTAATCCGCCGCTTCGGATCCGTGCGCCATGGTTACCGTTTCCATGCCCTCGGATTTCAGGACTTCCTCGAGGATGCCGCCGATGGATGGCTCGCCGTCAACAATCAAGGCAGATTTCATATAAGACCTCCAACTTTTGCGATCAGGCGCCCATTCGCGGCGTTGGCCTTGGCAACGGGAACGCCCAGCTGGGGCGCCATCGCTTCGTAGTAGTGAAACTGCACGCCCACGCCGTATTTGCCGGGCTCGCTGCTCTCCACGTGCACCACTTGCCCTGTGATCCGCCATTCCGGCACACGCCAGCCCATGATCATTTCGGGCAGTCGGAGCCGTATCTCCACAATGGCGCCGATTCCAGGCGGCGCCTCCGTTTCCATGCACACGCCACGCGAGGAAACATCCAGCGTCTCCGCGGTGCACTCGGGCTCGGACGATTTAGCTAATTGAAAGTGCAACGGTATGGCAATTCGGAAACGTAGTGTAGCGCGGCGGTCGGATTTTGGCATGGAACTCCCCTCTGTGTATCAGAAAGGGGGCGTACGGTAAATATCGTAGAAGGGAATTTGATCCTACCACGTGGGTGGCCAAAGAGCTGTCTCATTTGGGACAAAACGAACTATCTGCGTTCATAATTCTCCACAGAGGGCATCATGAATCAGCCTACCCGCTAAATAATTCCGGCATCGCTCGATGTGTGGTGTGACTCACCCGCAGGCTTTCCCACGATCCTTCTCGAACGTGCTCGCTCGGGGTCCTTTGTTCCAGCCCGTCTTACGGGAAGCGGAACGGTTAATGTCCGGTCGGGCACCAGCGCTTGCCTGCAATGGCTCCCCCCGTTAGTCTGGCCGAAAGCGCATTTCTTGCGACTCAATCCAACGAAAGCCAGCACGCTTACGGGAGGCTGCTATGCCAACGATGCAAGCTACAATGCCGAAACCCCAGGCCCAGGCTCCGAATGCCATAGGGTTGGCGCGCTGTCAGGGTTGTGGAAGCATGCGCCCAACCGCGCGCATCAGTTTCCACCGCAATATGGGGATGCTGTTTATCCGCCGAACCTACAAGATCGAAGGGAATCTCTGCAAGAGCTGCATCAAGAAGAATTTCACGCAGTTCACGATCAAGAATCTCGTGTTCGGCTGGTGGGGCACGATCTCTCTGTTCGTGACGCCGGTTTACGCCATACAAAACGTGGCCAGTTACGTCTCGGCGATGCGCGCCCTGCGCGGAATGCCGGAATAGAACGCCAAGGCGGGCAGTAATTTCGAGTCGGCGTCGCGCCGCACAGCACCTTTGTAGCCCAGGGCGCCCGCGTACAGCCGGGGTTCCCGACGCACGCCTCCTGGCGTGAGAATTCGGCCCGCAAAAAAGTCGCGTGCGTTGGGTGGCTATGCGGGGCCCTGGGGATTTTGCCTTAGCCCAAAAATCAGGGAATGAAATAGCCCGTCTTCGCCAAAATCGTGTAATCGCGCCCCTTTTTCCCGAACGTGGACGCCAGCCGAACCTCCAGCTTGTGCGGTTTGCCCTCGGCGCCATTGGCCGACGTGTAATAGCCCAGCGTGTAACGCGTCTTGATCCGCGCGATCAGTGCGCGAAAAGTGGAATCAAGCGACGCCATATTCTCCACGTCGAAGATCTCGCCGCCCGTCTCGTCCGTGACTTTGCGAATGTCCACCAGCCCCGGAATCAAACCAATTGCGAGGCGCACGCTCGCGGGGTTATCGCCCGGTATCTTCAGATTGTAGAGCGTGGCGTCCGCGGCAATCATTTCCGTTACGATGTCGCGCGTGCCTTCGCCGCCGGCACTCGTACCTACGTCGTCGCTGATCAGAATGACCACCCGGCGGCCCTGCGGCATGGTCGCCAGGAAATATTTGGCGGCATCGAAGATGCCGTCATTGATATTGGTAGCGCCCCGCGCAGTGAACGTGTTGATCTGATCCGCGATTTTGCCCTTGTCCTTGGTAAAAGGAAGGCTCAATTGCGCTTCGGTGGAAAACGTAAATAGTGCCACTCGCGTCTTCGCTTTTCAGGGCCGCCAGCGCCGTGTTCGCCGCGTCGCGCAATGCGTCCCAGAAACGGGGCGATCGAATCGCTCAGGTCTAAAACGAGCGCCACGTTGAGGGGAAATTCGTCGCGTCCAAAGACGGTTAGTTTTTTCACCGCGCCATCTTCACGGACTTCGAAGTCATCTTTCTTCAGATCGCCCATAATCTGGCCGGATTTGTTTTTCACGGTCGTATCGATCATGACCAGATTCACGTCCACGCGAATGGCGTCCTGGCCCTCGTCCTGTGCCGCAAGTGGAATTGCGGAAACGCAGACGACAACCGCGATCAGAAAGAGCCCTAGCCTTCGTAAAGTAGCTGATTCGTTGGTGGGATTTTGATACTTGCATCGTAGCTTTCTGAGTCGGCACCAATATCCGAGTGGGAACGGGGCGGCGGGGTTATTTCTCCTCAGCTCTGAGAAGGGTTCGCCGAAATAGCTCCGTTGTTTACCCCTTGCAGACCAATTTGCGGCGCGTTTTCTTCCCGGCGATCTTCCAGCGGACGCAGCGCTTTCCCGCCGCTCACCCAGGCACGGAAGCGATCCATATAAAGATATACGACGGGAGTGGTGTAGAGCGTCAGCATCTGGCTCACCATCAGACCGCCCACGATCGCGATGCCCAGCGGACGACGCAGCTCCGAGCCGTTTCCTCCACCGATGGCGATGGGAAGCCCGCCAAACATCGCGGCCATGGTGGTCATCATGATCGGCCTGAAGCGCAGCAGGCACGCCTGATAGATGGATTTCTCAGGACTATTTCCTTCGTTGCGTTCGGCATCGATGGCGAAATCGATCATCAGGATTGCGTTCTTCTTCACGATTCCGATCAACAGTATGATGCCGATCAGCGCGATGATGCTCAGCTCGGTGTGAAAGATCAGCAGCGCGAGCAACGCGCCCACTCCTGCCGAGGGGAGAGTGGAAAGAATCGTCACGGGATGGACGTAATTCTCGTAGAGCACTCCCAGCACAATGTAAACCGTAACCAGAGCCGCCAGAATCAAGTACGGTTCCGAGGCCAGCGAAGCCTCAAACACTTGCGCCGTGCCTTGAAAACCGGGATGAATCGTCGCCGGCACGACCATCGTGCGCACCGCGTTTTGCACCGCCACCACCGCCTGCCCCAGCGTGACATTCGACGCAAGATTAAAGGTAAAAGTTATGGCCGGAAACTGCCCCTGGTGCGCAACTGCCAGCGAGGTCATGGCCTGC
Organism: uncultured Acidobacteriota bacterium; assembly: GCA_963803735.1. Classification (GTDB taxonomy): domain Bacteria; phylum Acidobacteriota; class Terriglobia; order Acidiferrales; family UBA7541; genus Palsa-189. The sequence continues at coordinate 381,402 of CAWDNV010000010.1, forward strand.
TCGTAGTGCGTGAACGTGCTCAGAGGAACTTGCTGGCCGGCGGCGGATCGAACATAGATATTCTTGAGGGCATCGGGGGTCTGCTGGAACGGCTGCGCCACCTCCATAACCACGTGGTACTGGTTCAGCCCCTTATACATCGTGGAGACTTGCCGCTGGCCAAATGCATCGTAGAGCGCGCCATCGATCTGTTGCGGGCTCAGGCCCAGGCGGGAAGCCGTGTCGCGGTCGAGCACCAGACCTGCTTTCAGTGCGCGGTTTTGCAAATCGCTATTTATATCCTGGACCTCGGGGATCGCTCGCAGTCTCCGTTCCACAATGGGAGCCCATGCGAGCAAGTCCTGCCAGTTATCGCCTTGCAACGTGTACTGGAATTGCGCATTGCCGCTGCGCCCGCCGATTTGAACGTCCTGCAGCGGCTGCATGAAAAACGTTGCCCCATGAACCGTAGCCAGCTTGGGCCGCAGGCGATTCATCACTTCAAAGACGCTCGCCTTGCGCTCAGCCAGCGGTTTCAGCGAGATGCTGATATAGGCGTAATTCGAGCGATTTATGAATCCCGATACAATCTGAACCGCCGGATCGTTCTGCAGGACCGCCTCAAATTCTTTTAGCTTCTGCTGCATGGTCTGAAAAGACGTGTCTTCACTGGCGCGGGCGTAAGCGTTGATGCGGCCCGTATCCTGCTGCGGGAAAAATCCTTTGGGAATCACCACATAGAGATAAATCGCCAGGCACAATGTTCCCAGAGTAATGCCCAGCACGAGCGGCTGGTGGCGCAACACCCAGCGCAGGCTGCTCGCATATCCGTCGTACATAGCTTTGAACCCGCGTTCGCTCGTTCGCGCAAACCAGCCATGCTTTTGATCTTTGTCTGATTTCAGGAACTTCGCGCACATCGCCGGAGTGGTTGTCAGCGATACGAGCATCGAGATGGCCACTGCCACGCTCAGCGTGACGGCAAACTCCCGAAAGATGCGTCCCAGGATGCCGCCCATCAAAAGTATGGGGATGAACACGGCAATTAATGACGTGCTCATCGATAGAACCGTGAACCCAATTTCGCGCGCGCCGCGAAATGTAGCTTCCAGCGTGGAAAGCCCCTGCTCGAGATAGCGAGAGATGTTTTCGATCACCACGATAGCGTCGTCCACGACGAACCCGGTCGAAATCGTGAGCGCCATCAGCGAGAGGTTATCGATCGAGTAGTGCAGCAGGTACATCACGCCGAACGTGCCAACCAACGAGAGCGGCACGACCACGCTGGGGATGATCGTGGCCCAAGCGCTGCGGAGAAAAAAGAAGACCACTAGGATGACCAGCAAAACGGATAGAACCAGCGTCCGCTCCACATCTTTCACCGAAGCCCGGATCATCGTCACCCGTTCCTCGGTAATATCCAGATGGATTGAAGGCGGCACCGAAGCCTGCAGCAGCGGCATCATGGCTTCGACGCGGTCTGTGACGTCGATGATATTCGCTTGTGGCTGACGATACAGCTGGACGATCACAGCGGGTTTGCCATTCACGAATCCGGCGTTGTGAATGTCCTCCTGGCTATCGACGACCGTGGCCACGTCGGAAAGCCGCACCGGCGCTCCATTCCGGTAGGCGATGATCAGCGACGCATACTCTTTGGCGCGAAAAAGCTGATCGTTGTTGTTGAGCACTAGCATCCGGTTCCCATCCGAAAGCGCGCCTTTGGGAACGTCCGCATTGGCCGCCTCGAGCGCCGCCCGCACCTGGTCCAGTCCCAGTCCCAAATTGCTCAGGAGTAGCGGATTGAGTTCGACTCGCACCCCAGGGCGGGATCCCCCTCCCACCGTCACTTGTCCCACGCCGGCGATTTGCGAAATCTTCTGCGCCAGGATGGAGTCGGCCACGTCGTAGAGTTGAGCCGTAGTGGCCGTATCCGAAGTCAGCGCGATCGACACGATGTCGATTCCGGCGGGATTCGTTTTGCGCCAGGTTGGGTTCGTCGGCAGATTCGCTGGCAATTGCCCGCGTGCCGCATTGATCGCCGCCTGTACATCTCGCGCGGCGCCGTCCACATTGCGATCGAGGTCAAACTGCATGGTGATGTTGGTGCCGCCAAGCTGGCTCAGGGAGGTCATCTCCGTGATGCCGGCGATGCGGCCGAACATGCGCTCGAGCGGCGTCGCCACAGCCGTAGCCATCGTTTCCGGGCTTGCGCCCGGCAGGTTTGCGCGCACCGTAATGGTGGGGTACTCGACTTCCGGTAGGGTAGCCAAAGGAAGAAAGGGGAAGGCCAACGCGCCAAAGAGGAACAAACCCACGCTCAGTAGGGATGTCGCTACAGGCCGCCTAATAAACGGAGCCGAGATATTCATGCGTGGCCGCCGCCCACGAATCCGACCCTATAAGATTTAGCTATCTCTACCGATCCCCAGAGTCAGTATGACTTTATCCTAATCCTGCTGCCGCCGTGTCTTCCAGTCCGTAGCGGGCAGGCGTTTCGATTGGGCCCTTGGGCAGATTTTATATCACAGAAGCAGGAAAGTTCCTGAAAAGGCCGGTGATTGCGATAGCTCGCACTGAGATGGAGCAGGGAACTGAAGCCGTTATGAGCCTAATTTGAGCCTGCTCTAGCCGATAGCAGTCGTTGATTGTTGGGCGGCCTTGGCACTGCGGTGAGAGCGCGCCAGCGGCAGAACGGCGCGCACAAGAGTGCCGCCTGCGTTCGACCGGATTGCGAGCTCACCGCCAAGATTTTCTGCTCGTTCACGCATGCCCGTGATACCCACTCCCGCGTGAGCAAACCCGTTCCTGGCGCCCTTGCCCTGGTCCTCCACCTCTAGCCAGACCTGCTGGGAATCGGCGCCTATCCGGATGCTGACGGTCTTGCTTCCTGAATGCCGGTGAACGTTCGTCAGCGACTCCTGCAACACCCGAAACAGCGCAAGCTCTCTCTCCGCTCCCAAACGCCGCAGCGGTTTGGCAATTTCAACCTCGGCCCGAATACCGCTGCGTGCGGCGAATTCGTCCACAAACCACCTGACCGCGGACGCCAAACCGGCTTCTTCCAGCAACGGCGGATGCAACAGATGAGACATTGTCCGGGTTTCCGCTAAACAGGTCTGCGCGATTTGCGCCGCTTCTTCTAGATTGCTGTTTCCGGGAATCTCCTGTTGCGCTTCGCCTATTACCATGAGTAACCCGGAAAGATATTGGCCCACGCTGTCGTGCAGCTCCCGCGCGATATGCCGCCGCTCTTCATCCTGCACTCGCACCAACCGATTCGAAAGCTGTCGAAGCTGTTCAGTTCGTTCCAGCATTTCTCTGTTGCGTTCCTCCAACTCGCTTGTTCGCATCCGTACCTGTATTTCCAGTTCATCCGCCAGAACCCGGAGTCGCTCCTCGCTTTGGCGCAAAGCCTCCGCCGTCTGCTTCCGTAGAGTGATGTCGTTGTTTGTTTCCAGAATGGCCCGTGGATTCCCCTGATCGTCTCGATCCAGGGCCCAGCGGCTGCTGACGACGATCTGGCTTTCATCTTTGCGCGTGTGAATCAACTCGCCAGTCCAACGACTCTCGCGCTGAATGTATTCGGTGATGCGTTCGAGAGGCGCCGGGAATTGGGTGCGCAAAAGCTCGTGGCTCACGCGGCCGAGCGCCTCTTCACGAGTGTAGCCGTAAAGTTCAGAAGCGCCTTTGTTCCAGTAGGTAATCTTGTCCGCAGCGTCGCGAACCAGGATGGCGTCAGTGCTCAAATCCAGAAGCCGCGCTTGCTCCGCCAGCGATCGTTCAGTCTGCATGCGCAGCGATGCCAATTCGTCTAGAAGCCTGCGGCTTACCTCGTCCGAGACTGGCTCCGGATCGCCTAGTACGCACTGCGCGAGCACTTCGTGCGTCTTCAAAAGCTCTTTTATGTCGTCTTCCAAAGCCAGTTCACGATGAACCCGGGTCCAATAATGCGCGGTCCGCACGAACGCCAGGAATACCATCAGGTGCTGCAGTCGCGATTCCCCGAGGACGGCCCTCAGCGCGTCGAGACATGCAGGTGCGTTCGCCGTTTGTAGAAAAACGTGGCTGGCGAGCCCAAAGATAACTTCTTCCGCTTCTTCGTCGTATTCAACGCGGGCCGATTTTGCGCGCCTCGCGTTGGAATCGGGGTCGACTAAAGCAACCAGCGAAGGATCCTCTTTGCAGCGGGAAAGATGGGATTCCAGCCCCGGTCCGCCAGGCAAAGGGCGCCGTAGGAGTCTCACGATTTCGTCGATATTTTGGCGAGGGCTTTTCCTATCGCCGGATGCGTGTCCCAGCCCGGCCAGGAAGCCTACATGCCGCCCGATGCAATACCGTACTTCGCAAAAGCGCGAGAGATAAACGAAAAGCCGCTCCTTGAAAAGCGACGGGAGAGGATTATCGAGGTATGCGAACGAGGCGAATCCCCACAGGTTCGCGGTGATCTCTGGATTTTCCGGGGCAAGCCGGAAAAAGTTAGGCAATACGCCAAAACGCTTCTGGACTTGGGCTTCCAGTGCGGACGCTTTGCGGGCGCCGGCTTTGTCACTGCCCGTTCGCCCGGCTTTGACCTTGCGCCTGCCCGCTGCCTTCTCTTTTCTCAAACGAATCGCTCCCGCCGAAATGCCCTTTACCGACCGATATTTAGCTTTCGAGGTTAGGGAAAGCCTATCCCCCGATAACCTAAGGGGGCCATACATGGAATCTGGTATGTACAAATATGGCTGGATAAATTCGGCCCGTCGGCTTTTGCGGTGTCAGATGCTTTTGCGGTATCGGAAAGGACCAATTGCGCTCGCTTTACCGGCTGGCTACCGCGGCTTTGTCGTCCGCGATTGCGCGCGGCATTTCCGCGCGTCCGATCAGCAGCATCGTGAGAGCTGCCGCCGCTGCCAGCGCCACCAGTGGCAGAAGCGCCAGCGAAAATCTTCCGGTCGCATCCTTGATAAATCCCACCAGGTAGATCGTTCCGAAACCCGCCAGATTGCTGAGCGCATTTATTTGCGCAAGACCGGCGGCGGCTGTGCTTGTTGAAAGAAACTCCGTCGCCACCGCCCAGACAGGTCCTTTGCCCGCATAAATGCCGATCACTGCGAGGCAGAGGATCACAATCGTCGAGAAGAGCGAATCAAACAGGAGCGCTGCCGCAAGACTGAATGCCGTCAGCATGAGAGGCAATGAGGCGTGCCAGATTCGCTCGCCGCTCTGGTCCGATCGCGCGCCCCACCACACCATAATCACCGCAGCCAGCGCAAAAGGAATGGAATTCAGCAGCCCGGTCTGCAGGTTCGTGAGGCCGTAGGATTTGATAATCTGCGGCTGCCACAACTGAAGCCCGCTGCTTACGGCCGTGCTTCCCGCCAGCACCAAACTTAGTGCGAGAATCTGCTTGTTCCATAAAATCTGCCAGACACTCAGGCGTCCAACGGGCCGCGCGTGGCGCGCCTCTGCATCGAGCTTGCTCTCCAGCCAGTTTCGCTGATCGGCCGCAAGCCATTTCGCATCGGCCGGCCGGTCGCTCAATACGGCCAGGCACGCCAACCCCAATAACACCGCGGGAGCGCCCTCGAGGATGAACATCCACTGCCATCCGCGCAGCCCGAGCCATCCATTAATTCCAAGCAAAGCCGCTGAGATCGGCGAACCCAGGAAACTCGAGACCGGAATGGCGACTGTAAACCACCCAATGATCCGCGCCCGATACTCCGCGGGAAACCAGTAACTCAAGTAGAGAATCACTCCGGGAAAGAACCCGGCCTCCGCCGCGCCCAGCAGCAGCCGGATCGCGTAGAACGAGTGCGAACCCTTTACCAGCGCCATCGCGGCAGCGAGAAATCCCCAGGTGATCATGATTCGTGCGATCCAGCGGCGCGCGCCGAATTTTTCCAGCAGCAGATTGCTGGGCACTTCGCACAAGAAATACGAAACGAAGAAAAGTCCGCCGCCCAGCCCGAATACGGTCGCTGACAGGCGAAGGTCTCCCACCATCTGCAGCGCCGCGAAGCCGAGATTGACGCGGTCCACGAACGAAATGAAATAACAGATCGTCAGGAAGGGAACGATACGCAGCGCCACCTGCCGCATCGTTCGCGCTTCCAATGTGTCTCGCTCGGCCATAGCATGTTTTGCGGGGAAGAGCATTGACGGCGCTCGCGTCCGGATTCTACATTCTCTCGGCAGCTTTTTTGGCAGATTGGCTCATGGCTCGCCGTCATCGGCAGCCCGTCATCAAACAGGAGGACTATGTGAATTCCGGCCGCGCGCCCGACGCTCAGAGCCCCACGCTCACGCGCTCGACCCTCACGCGCCCGATCCGAATACAAAAGTTCCGCGATTCAAGATGCCTCCATTGGCATGCGACGCGCATTGTCACGTCTTCGGTCCCGCCGCGAAATTTCCGTACGCAGCCGATCGCGCCTACACGCCCCCCGACGCTCCCAAGGAGCGTCTCGCGGCCTTGCACAAAACTCTCGGCATCGACCGAGCCGTAATCGTTCAGGCGAGCTGTCACGGCACAGACAACCGCGCGATGCTCGATGCCATTGCCACTAGTGGCGGCCGTTATCGTGGCATCGCCATCGTCGATGAAACTTTCGCCGACCGGGATTACGCCGCTTTGCAGGAGGGCGGGATTCGCGGCGTGCGCTTCAATTTCGTCAAACACCTGGGCGGCATGCCGGATATGAACGTCTTCCGCCGCGTCGTCGAGCGCATCCAGCCCTTCGGATGGCACCTCGTCGTGCACCTGGACGCCGTCGACATCCCCGAGCTTTCCGCGACGTTTCGCAAGCTTTCGCTTCCATTCGTCATCGACCACATGGGCCGCGTCAAAGCGAGCGCCGGCCTCGAACAAAAGCCGTTTCGAGCGCTGCTCGATCTGCTCAAGCTCGAGAACTGCTGGGTCAAGGTGTGCGGCTCGGAGCGCGTCTCCGCAGCGGGGCCGCCTTTTCTGGACGCGATTCCATTCGCCCAGGCGCTGATCAGCGCAGCTCCCCGCCGCGTGCTGTGGGGCACGGACTGGCCGCATCCAAACGTCGGCCGCCACATGCCGAACGACGGCGATCTGGTCGATTTGCTGTCGCTGATCGCACCGACAGAAGAACTCAGGCAAAAGCTCTTGGTCGAAAATCCCTCGGCTCTGTACGATTTCCAGCGCTGACGCCGCGGCATTCGTCAATCTGAGCGAAGTGGCCGCGATGTGTCCTCGGCCGCTCTTCGCGCGAAAGTCATGGGCATCAGGAGCTTTCGCACGTTAACAAAGTTGGCCGCGCGGGCCACGGAGTTTTGGTCTTGGCAAATGTCGTCATTCCGAGCGGAGCGTCCCGAAGGTTTTGTCCTCGGAAATCGGCTTTGCGATTTCCGTCGGGACGCGCAGTCGAGGAATCTCTCTTCGTTTTTAGCGGGGGCACCCGCCCATCAGGATTTCGTTAAGTTTGTAGCCCAGGGTTCCTGAAGATCTAGGCAGAACTGGATTTTCTGGCGAAAGGATTATTTCGCGGCGAACTACTTGGGCGGAACAGTCGACTCGACCGATTCCGAAGGCCCGGCCGTCTTGAGTTCGTCGAGTTCCTGATTGAGCTTGCCCCAGGCCTTCGCGTCTTTTTTGGTGACGATCGGAGCGTTGGGATCCTTGTAGTAGGCGAGAATATCCGACTTCATGTCGGGCGAAAGGATCTTGAAGTGCTCCTTCGCCAGATCGTCCACCAGCCGCGCATAGGCCCGGTCGGCCATGAAGTAAGCGCCTGCTTTGGTCGGCGCGCCCGTATCGAAGTTGCGGTCCCGCAGGCTCAGGTGCCCGGCTTTTTGATCGTCCAGCAGGTGCTGATACTGATCGAGCGCCTTATTGAAGCTGTCCTGGAACATGGCTTCGGCTTGTGGCGTCGGCATTCGCAAGCTCAGCGCCCTTAGCGGACCGATCTTGGGCACCAGCGCAATAATACGCGCCAACACTCGCGTCCCGGGTCCCGGCCTCTCATAATCTTTTCCCCACTGCTTGCGATAACTCGCCTTTGACATGTTGTAGAGGAATTTCTTCCGCGTGATTCCCGGCGTGCCCTTCTGGATCTCATCCTTCTTCAGCACCCACGCCACCCTGACGGCCTTGGGGATGGTCGAGTGCACCGTATAACGATACGAGCCGATGGCTTTGTCCAGATCGCCGAACACCGAATCCAGCGGCATCGAGTACGTGTCTTGAAACGCGCGTTCGAGCACCGGCTTGGAAACCTCGAACCCGATAAAATCGCGATACGCGTCCGGGGCGTATTGGCCCTTGGCCACTTCCAGCACGTCAAATCCAAACTCCGTCTTCAGGTGCGCGGCGGGATCGTCTTCATACGTGACGATCGGGCCATATTTTTTGGCGAGCTTCGGATACAGCAGCGGAACCGCCCGGTTCACCGCGCGGTGGCCATCGTCGTCCGCGGCATAATGCGCCAGCGCTCCAAGCGCAAACGCGTACTCATTCATGTCTTGCGAATCTCGAATCAGTGCGCGCACAAACTCGCCGCTGCGCACGTAGTGCGTCAAATCGCTGAAGTAATGGCTGCCGTGCGGATAATAGCCAAGGTCCTGGATCAGCGATCCGCCATACGCGTAGCCGTGCGCCTCGCGCATTCGTCCGGCGTGGCATTCGGATAGCGCGCGAGCAGCAGCGAGCGAATCTTGTCCCATGCGGAATCGATGATGGCTTCGTGGGCAAGCACGGAATAGGCGTATCCCGCCGACGAGCCAAGCAACAGGAACGCCGCCAGGGCGAGCGCCACCACACTAGGCCGGCGATGCAGGCCGCGGTGACGGCTAACAGGAGTGCCAGGCGGGGTGAGGCACTTCGATTCGGGAATGCTCAACATCTACGTACAGTTAGATGGCTCAGGCGGCCTCAGGGTTAGCCTGGATAATTTTGTCGCCAAACAAGCCGAAGTGGCGTCGTCCTCGGTCCCTCAGTCGGCTTTGGCGCCCGCCTTCTTGTTGTTGTACGTCTTGCTGAAGCCGTTGCGCGCGTTCGTCACCGTAAACGTGCCGTCCGTCTGCGCCGACAGCTTGATCCAGTAAGCCGTGCCGTTGTGCTGCGGCGGCGGAGGCGTATTTGGTCCGGGCTGCGGCGCGGCAATCGGAGCAATCGGCATGGGCTGCGGATCGTCGGTCGTATTGGCGATGAACATTCCCGGCTGCGTGTACTCCTGGCCGCTCAGCAGCGAGAAATGCATCTGCCACAGATCGACGAGTCCCGGCGAAGTGTGCACCGTCTGCATGGTCTCCGGCTCGCCGCCTTTGCGCGTGCCGTCATTCATGATGGCCACCAGCGGATGCAGCGCGTGCACCAGCACCGGCGAATTGGAGCTGGATTGCCCGTGGTGCAGTCCCAGCAGCACGTCCGCCGTGCCCAGCCGGTTCGTCGGGCACATCAGCTCGAACTCCTTGTTCTTGGTGATATCGCCCAGGTGAACGGTGCGGAATTTGCCGTACGTGACGAAAATCCCCACCGACATCGGGTCTTCGGCGTTGTTGTCGCCCGGCTTGTATTCGGAGCAATAAGGATTCGGCCCGCCGCCGGGCAGCGGCGTCTTGATCACTTCGCCCGCGGATGTCACCACGGTCACATCCAGCGCCGCCCAGGCGAATTTTGTCGCCGGGCTTCGCCACGGTGTGCTTCGCGTTGGCGATGATCTGCGGATAAGTCTTCGCCAGAAAATCGTCAGCGGCTTGGCCGGGCTGCACGTTCGGGCCGTGGTCGATGAATTCCTTGATGGGGATCTGCGGCGCGAGCTCCGCCAGCCCGCCGAAGTGGTCGCCGTGCCAGTGCGTGATGATCAGGTGATCGATCTGCTTCAGGTGCGCGTCTTTGACCGCCGCCATGATGCGGCCGGCGTCGCGCACGGCGCCCGGAGGCACGTTGCCGGTATCCATCAGCAGCGATTCGCCGGAAGGCGAAACGAAAAGCGTCGCGTTGCCGCCTTCGACGTCGATTACGTAGACGTCGAGCGTTTTCCGCGTCTCGCTCTGCGCCAACACAGCCGACGCCGTCAGCGTCAGCCCCAGCAGCAACATCATCGTCGTGCGCACCAAATTCATCCTCGTAGTCATATTCACCTCCGTCCGCGACGTTGGTCGTGGATGGTAGCACGAAGCGCCATCGCCGCGAACCAGCCAAAAGCCTCAGGTCTTGCTCCCACAGAGCCCACCACGTTGTCATTCTGAGCGAAGCGTCGCGATGTAGTTTTCCGAAAATCGGCTTTACGATTTTCGTCGCGACGCGCAGTCGAAGAATCTCTCCGACGTGCGGCTTCGCCTTAGATGTCGGATGCCAAAGAAGACGGCCCCAGTGGAGTTCGCGGCGAAAAAGGTTTATAGTCGCTGCAAGGGTCACGGGTCCGCGGTAGACGCGAAAGACAAGTCGAGGAGGTTCAGATGAGAAATCGGTTCCGGTTCTCATTGGGCTCTCTGGCAGTAGCGATGGCGGCGGTCGTGTGCGCTCCGGCATTCGTCGCGGCGCAAACAGCGCCCACGAAAGCCGACACAAAGGCGCCGGCGACTAAAAGCGCCTGGGTGATGCCGCGCACGCCGGACGGCCATCCGGACCTCCACGGATATTGGACGAGCCTCAGCTATACGCCCATGGAGCGTCCCGCCAAGTACGGCAACCGCGAGTTTCTGACGGATCAGGAAACGCAGGCGCTCTTCAACGCAGGCGTGAAGGGCTCGTTTGACGGCACGGTTGGCAGCGGCGATGCCGAGAACGATCCCACCTCCGCCGACTACGACTTCAAAACGTACGGGCTCGAGCCGTGGCAAAACGGCGTGCGGCCGAACCATCGCACTTCGCTCGTCGTCGATCCTGCTGACGGCAGAATTCCGCCGCTCACTCCCGCGGGTGAGGCCCGGCGCAAGGCCGCGCAGGGCGCATACTTCATGGCCGAAGAAGGGAATTGGCAGGGCAAGGTGCACGCCGATGTGGCCCAGGATTTGGGCGTGGGCGTCACTTGCGTTGCGCTGCATGGCGGACCGCCGATCATCCCGGGAGGCTACAACAGCGGCTTGATGATCGTGCAGAGTCCCGAATCCATCGTGATCCAAACCGAATACGGCAGCGAAGTGCGCGTCGTTTCCATGGATGGCCATCATCCCGCCGCAAATATCCGCCAGTGGCATGGCGATGGGCGCGGCCATTGGGAAGGCGACACGCTGGTCGTGGAGACTACAAATTTCCGGCCCGAGAATATCTACCGCAACGCCAATGCGGACACGCTGAAAATCACCGAATACTTCACGCGCATAGACGCGGAAACCATCGAGTACAAATTCACGGTCGACGATCCGTCTACGTGGACGAAGCCCTGGACGGCGGTCGTTCCGTTGAGCACGGTTCAGGGGCCGCTGTGGGAGTACGCCTGCAGCGAGAGCAATAACGACGCTATTCAGATCATGGTGGGTGCTCGCAACGCGGAGAAGGCCGCGTCCGAAAAGCCCAAGTCCCCCGCGGGCATCCCAATCTCGCAAGCCAAGTAAGCGAGACCGCATCTCGCGAAATAGGGTGCCGCACCCTTCGCTTTTAAGGGTGCGGTTTTTGGTCCTATTTTCGTGTCTCCGCGGTGTCTATGGTAATCAGACCGTCTTCACCCTTCTGGTAGTAGGACCAACTGCTCCACGGCCAATCCTTTGGATGCTCGACCAACTGTCGCTTCACCGGATTGGCGTGCATGTATTCCAATTTTTCGCGCACCTTTTTCGCACTCCATACATTGAAATCATAAAAGCGTCGCTGCCACAGATGCGCGGATGCCGGTGCCGCACCCTTCGCCTTTAAGGGTGCGATCTCGCGCAACTGGCGGGAGACGTTCTGCTTGAGCACCTGCAGAACTTTCGAGGGATTGGCCGTTTTCGGTTCGCTGATCAGTAAGTGCACATGCTCGGGCATGACAACGTAGCCCACGAGCCGGAATCCGAATCGGGACCGGACTTGTTCCAGAATTTTGATAAAGCAATCTCGTGCCTGCGGCGTATCCAGCGACGGGCGGCGGTGATCGCAGCTAAACGTTATGAAGTGAAGGTCCCCTCCCCCGTAATAGCGCCGCAAAGGGTTGCGCATCGAAGTGTTGGCCTGGAAGCCGTAATGCTAGTTTCGCCTCGAATGAAAGGCAAGTCACGTTCAGTGCGCCGCCCAGTTAAAGAAAAACCGCACCCTTAAAACCGAAGGGTGCGGCACCCTGGCACCCTGGCTGTGCGCCCAATGTGCGTAAACCCGCACTGACGCGCGCGGAGCTAACCTTGTCATCCTGAGGGGCGCGGTTTGCCGCGAAGGATATCTCCTGCGCTCTCGCTGCGCCCTTGATCCCCCAGGGTGACATCATTAATGCCAGACCTGGTTACATTCTCCGAGCAATCCAAACGATCAAACAGATAACCAATATCGTGCCCACTATTCCGTATCCAAACATTGTTGCCTCCTGATCTTTTCTAAGCTCGTAGCGTGAGCTCTTTCCGACGTTCTCCGGAAATGGTTGTTACTCTTTTCCCAAGTCTTTTGGAAATTCTCCATGCACCTCAGCCGTCTTATCGATTCCTCTTTGAACTTTTGCGGCTGTCTTTGGGCCTTCGGCTGGACAATCAGGACCGTTCGCTAATTGTCCCGGCTTCTCTTGTGCTTTTCCTTTAACGTCGGGAAAGGTGCTCTTTATTTGATCTCTTATACTTGGCTTCATCGATTGTCCCCTTAGCGCCTCTATTTTCTTCGGCACCTGACATGGTAGGGGAATCGAAAACGCATATCTGTCATCATCGGCACATATGCGCTTGCGCCAATGGCAAGCACTGCCGAGCCCATCTGTTCCATCAATAAAGAGTGTGCCGGTTCAGGGGCTGCTGTGGGAGTATGCCTGCAGCGAGATCAACAACGACGCAATTCAGATCATGGTGGGTGCTCGCAACGCGGAGAAAGCCGCGTCCGAAAAGCCCAAGACTCCCGCGGGCATTCCCATCTCGCAAGCATGTAGGCTAGGCGCGATCGAAGCGCCTTTGGTGGCACAGCCACTCTTGGCTGTGCGCTTTGGGCGCGCGAACCTGCACTAACGCGCGCGGAGCTAAGCTTGTCATCCTGAGGGGCGCAGTCTGGCCCGAAAGATCTCTGCTGCGCTTTTGACCAGCGGTTTTGCCAACCGACCCAGTTTCCAATACGTGACGATTCGTGATCAGGTCGCCACTACCAGGAGAATGATTTGTGAAGTCAGCCAGGATTGATTCCTTTATCCTGCATCAGTTTCCCATATCTCTCGTCATACAATTCTTTGATTTCGGGAACAGGGAGAAGCGCGTTCCAGATTTGGTGTAAGCGCTGGTTGATGCGAGCAGCCCCCTCAAGATCGAAGCGAAAGTATGCCTGCACCTCTGTGAGCGTGCAAAGGAGGATGGCCGCAGCGCGGGGCACGTGCTGGCCGATCATTATCTCCCCTCGGTCCTCAATCATCGGCCGATGTTCGGGCGGCAAGTCCTTCGGTGCCAGAAAGACACCAATAGTCGTCAAGCCTTGGAACATGGCGTGGGAAAGGGCAGAGTATTCCTGCCAAAAGCCCAAGGTGAGTTTTTTAAGGAATTCCTGATGTGGTGTAAGAGGCGTGTCCTCTTTAACCTTGAGGTATCTGCTCAAAGTGGGCCACCAACTCTTTGTCGCCCGTACTTGTGCTTCGGTGAAACCATTCAATCGCATGTCGAAACCTATCATCTTGCGTTGCTCTGCGATCCATTCATCCCACTTATGATCACCCCCGTACCGCTTTTCGTCCGCATCAAGCGTCTCCAATACGTTCTTATATCCGCTGACACGGAATTGCTCGCCCTTTGAGGCGGGGTTCCCGAGGATGGCAGTTATGTTATAGAGGCAGTCGATCATGGTACGGATGAGCGGGAGACTCGCCGCGCTATATGCGATCACCCAATCCGGATCTTTTTTCCTGCGCTCTTCAGCGTTCAGAAAGAAAAGTAGATTGCAAGTCTGATGACACTGACGAATGAGATAGTAGATATCCGGAATGACAAACTGGGGCGTTGGCAGAAGTCGTGGTCCTTCACGCTGAACTTTGAAGACGAGTGTGATTGCCAAATCATTGAGCGGCTGCTGAAACGTCCTTGCATCAAGATGTCGCTCGGCTGTTTTGCGTTCCTCGCACATATATGAACAGGCTACCGCATAATACCGATGTCTGGAACACGCCGGGCCGTTGCAAATTCCGTTGCAAACTACGCCGCGGAACGATCCCGAACGAGGCCAAATTGGAAATAATGGAAATAGTGAGTCTCGCTGTATAAATAGATAGGGAGAGCCGGACTCCCGAATTCCTAAACCGCAAGTCGTTGGTTCAAGTTCCGGGTCCGGCATTGACCGTCGCGGTAAAATAGATGTAACGCTCGCGAAAGATTCGCATGCGCGAGCGTTGAAAATTCGTGCTGGGCCTCTCGAATTTTTTGACCCTCCAAACTTTCAGGGCCAGGCAGAATCATCTCTTTCGAACAAAATGCAAACGCTGTGCATGCGGCCTGCAAACTCTTCCGTCCCAACTTCTGCCGCGCAGAGGCTGCAATCAGCTAAGCGTCTTGAATTCAGCACATACGAAAATCGCGCCTGCAACTCTCGTAGAATCTGCACTTGCATTTTCATTGGACTTAAAAGTGTTTGGAATCAGCACTTACAAAAAATTTTTCGAGGGCACCCCGTCATGGATCGAAACCGGCGATCCGAATGGATCATTGTAGCTCGGGTCGCGCTGGCCTTCATTTCAGGCCAGCGAGACCTGAGGCTTTTGTTCTGCGAACGGCATACTTTGTTGCATGCGCAAGCCCCTTAGAATGCGCACTTACACAAATGGCCCCAGGGGGGCCACCGCCGCGAACGTCATGGACATCAGGAGCTTCGCGGCGAAACGAAGTCGGAGGGGGCATCGCCGCGAATGTCAGGAGGAGATGCCGGGCTGAAGCCCGGCGCTACAGAAAACCGTGGTGTGGTATAACGGCGGCACAATTTCCACCGGCTAGGAAAAAACAAAAGCAGATCCCTCGCGCTTCGGCGCTCGGGATGACAGCGTCGGAGGGGACGAGCATGAAAAATCGCAAAGATGGCGGCAGGGAATCCGGAATCGGGCGGCGGGAGTTCGTAAAGATTGCGACGGGGGCGGTCGCCGGGGCGGCGACAATCGGAGCGCTGAGCAGCGTCGACGCGGCGGGACAAGCTTACCGGGGGCTTCAGCGGCGCAGTCATCCGGCGCAGCGGCGTCAGGGCAAGCGGCGGGATTCGGCGCACGGAGTGCCGTGGTGGGCGGCGCGGCCGGCGGGCGGCAAAGTGGGCAAGCCGGAAGCCATCGACATGCACTCGCACTGGTCTCCGGAACCGTACGACAAAGCGCTGGCCGAACTGGGACAGCCGCTCGCGAATCCTTATCCGCTCGACTTCGATCTCGACAAGCGCCGCAAATGGATGGACGATCATGGCGACTTGATGCATTGCCTGACGCTCTCGGGCGCGATGCCGTGGCAACGCGTGACTCCGCAGCAGGGCGCGCATCTCGCGCAAGTGATCAACGACACTGGCATTCAAGTGCACCAGAAATATCCCGACCGCTTTGTGGTGGGCGTCGAACTGCCGATCAGCGATCCCGAGCTGGCGCTGAAGGAGCTCAACCGCGTGGCCGGACAGCCCGGCGTGCGGGCCGTGCACTTGCCGGATTCCATCGACAGGCTCGATTACGTTTTCGATCCGCGCTTCGCGCCGGTGCTGGCGCGCATCGAGGAACTGAATCTGCCGATCATCTTTCACCAGATGGATGGCGTGCCGAATACGTACGGCGGCAACAGGACTGCCGGGCCGCCTGCGCTGGCCGCCGGAATCGACGCGCCTATCGAGCATACGTTCCTGGCGACGAAATTCATTTACACGGGCACGCTGGATAAATATCCGAACCTGCAAATGGTGCTGCCGCATGCGGGCGGCGCGTTTCCTTATCTGGCGGGGCGCGAGGAGCATTTCCTGTTTCACATGACCGACCACAGCACGAAGATCGAGCGGCCGTTCCGCGAGTATTTGCGGCGGTTCCACTACGACTACCTGATCTATTGGCCGGAGGCGTTCCGGTTCCTCATGACTATGGTGGGAGCGGACCGCATCGTGGTGGGCACGGATAACTTCGCGGCGAAGGACGTGGAGTATCCGACGGCGGTGCTGGACCAATTCAAGATGGCGCCGGCCGACCGCACGCGGATTCTGAACGGAAACGCGAAGCGGCTTCTGAAGCTGGAGCGGAGCAGCAAGTCGTAAGGATCTACACAGAGGGCACAGGGACACGGAGGTTAATGTAGCGCCGGGCTTCAGCCCGGCACTCGCGCGGGCGGTTGCGGTTCGGTGGGCCGAGGTTGCTTGGCATGGATGAAGGATGCTGGGCTAAAGCCCAGCGCTACACAACCACGGCGCGGCACGGCGGGCGCTCTGGTGTCATCACGAGCGCCGGACCGGGGTCCCCAACGCGCGTCGGGTTTGCGCGCGGTGGGGTGGGGAGCGCGAGGGATCTGCTTTTGCTTTTAGCGCCGCGCATGCGGGACGGAGTGAAACGCGAGGAGGCAGAGGGATTCTTCGACTGCGCATCGCGACCGAAAATCGCAAAGCGCGATTTTCGGAAGAAGGCATCGCGACGCTTCGCTCAGAATGACGCCTTTGGTGTCATCACGAGCGCTGAAGCGCGAGGGATCTGCTTTTGCTTTCAACGCGGGGTAAATTCGTTGTGTCGGGGGAATCAGAAGCGTACGATGCCCACAACTTCCCGCGTAGGAGCAATGACATGAAAACGCCAAACAGGGGCCTCCAAGCTATTTCTGTGAAACGAGCAATTGCTCTGAATATTGTCGTGGTCTTTAGCAGCGTGATGCTGCTGTGCGCTCGCGCGAGCGCGCAGGAATCCGGCAGCGCGCGTGGGGCTGACGGCGCGGCGGCGTCGGCGAGTGCGCAGGGTTCCACGAATCAAAGTGTGGTGATGCAGCGAAGCGTGTCGTTGAGCTTGGCGAAGGCAATTGCGGAAGCCACTCTCGCGGCCTGCCGCGAGAAGGGCTATCACACCGCGGCGGCCGTGGTGGATCGCGCAGGACAGGTGCTCGTCATCCTGCGGGACGAGCAAGGCACGGCGCAGCTTGCGGAGATGGCGCGGCGCAAAGCGTACACGGCGCGCATGTTCCGGACCACGACGCTCGAGTTTCAGAAGCGCACCGCGGATAATCCGCAGTATGCGGGGCAGCGGAACCTGCCCGATATTCTGGCGCTCAGCGGCGGCGTTCCGATCAAGGTGGGCGACGAAACGATTGGCGCTGTGGGCAGCGCCGGGTCAACGCTGGAGCAGGACGATGCCTGCGCCAAGGCAGGCGTCGCCAAAGTGGCGGACCTGCTGAAATAAGCGGGCCGCGCCTCGCGAGCGCGCGAAGCGCTGTGAGGACGCGGCCCGGTGGCACGCCGCGCGTGCGGCTTACCTCTTCTCGGCGCGATTGTCAGTCTTTTCGTTGTGCTTGTCCTGATAGATCTTCTTGCTGGCCTGATTCTGCTGGCGCGCGACTTGTTTGTGTTCGGCCGGCGTCAGCTTGCCGCCATTGGCGCGGCGATCGGCGGCGACTTCGCGGTTGATGTTCGATTCGCGGTGCTCCACGTTGGCAGTCTCGCGTGGAGTGAGTTGCCCGGAACGAACTCCCTGAGCGATGCGCCCCTGCTGGTTATAGGCGCGGCCATTGACCGAATCCATCGCGGCGGTTGCCGGTCTGCCGTGATTGTTGGACGCGAGCTGATTGCGGTCCTGGCCCGCGGTGCGTTCATGCGCGAGTTGGTTTGAAGTCGGCTGGAGATGCTGCTCGCGCATCGCGGTTTGTTCCTGCGGAGTCGCGCGCGCCGTGATGCCGCCCTGGCCATTGAAGCTGGTGCGGTTCACGACGGTCGTGTTGTTGATCACGGTGCGGTTGACGTAGACGTTGCGCACCACGGTCTCGTTCACGCGTACGACTGCGGTGTTATAGGCAAAGGCGCCTCCTCGCCATTCGCCGCCGACGAAGCCGACGCCGCCGTAACCGAAGCCGTAGTTAATACCGCCGTAGAATCCGACGTGCGGACCCCAGTAGCCCGCGTGCCAGACGTAAAGGCCGCCGCCAAAGCCCCAGTAACCAGGGGTCCAGAGCACGCCGACCCGCGGCGCGGCGACCCACACGCCGGGGACCCAGAAGTAGCCGTCCGGTCCCCAGGCCCAGTAGCCCGGCGTCCAGAGATAGCCCTCATGGGGGCAGGGCGGTTGTTCGTAAACCGGCAGGGCCGGTGGCCCGATGCGAATGGATACGCCCACCGCAACCTGCGCGAAGGACGTCAGAGGCGCGAGGAACATCGCCATCAAGAGCAAAAGCAAGAGATTGCGAACCCTAAAGAAGTTTCCCATGGAATCGATCATCCTCCCCGGACGATGCCGTCGTCCGCGACCGTGGCTGGGATAAGGCGAATTGATGTAGCACCAGTATCGAATAGGATCGGGAGCCTGCGCGAACAAATCAGGCGACCTGATTCCTACTGGTTAAACCCGGCAGGCGGAAAGATGTTTTGAGGATTGTAGGCGCCTTTGGCGGATTGTGCCGTGCGTGCCAATAGGTCGCCGGCCCGCAAGTAGGTCTTGCCGGGCGCGGCCAAAATGCGCACAATGCAGCAGTTTCGCAAAAGCCTTCCGGAGGAGCCGATGAAAATCGCGCGCGTAAGCATTGCCACGCTGACTTTGTTTGTACTGACTGCCACTGCCATGTTGCTGCAAGCGGGCACGGCGCAAGCTGCAATAAAAACCAAGTGGATCGACTACAAGCAGGGGGACAACGCGCTATCGGGTGTCCTGATTTATGACGACGCCGTGCAGGGGCGCCAGCCGGGGATCTTGATGATCCACGACCGCTCGGGATTCTCGGAGGGCACGCTGGCGGATGCGCAGATGATCGCGAAGCTCGGGTACGTGGTGTTCGCCGAGGACATGTTCGGCAAGGGCATCGTGCCGAAAGACGTTCCCGAGATGACGAAGCTGATCGGGATCTATGACAAAGACCGGCCGCTGATGCGGGAGCGCGCGCTGGCGGGATTTGATGTGCTGAAGGCGCAGCCGATGGTCGACCCAGCGAAGATTGCCGCTGTCGGCTACTGTTTCGGCGGCACCACCGGGATCGAACTCGTGGAAACCGGCGCGCCGATTGTCGGCTACATTTCGGTGCACGGCGCGTTCAACAACTTTACGGCGGAACGCGCGAAAAATATCAAGGGACGCGTGCTGATTCTGCACGGCACCGAAGATCCGGTGGCGCCGCTGGAGCAGGTGAATGCACTGGTTTCGCAATTGCGAGACGCCAAAGTCAATTTTGAGCTGAACCTTTATAGCGGATCGGCGCATGGGTTTACGCATCCGCAGAATCCTTCGGAAAAGCGCGCCGACGACGAATACAAGGTGGCGATGGCGCGCTTCTTTAAGGAAGTCTTGGCAAACTAAGCGCCGACTGCGGTCCATATCAACGCGATCAGCGGAAAAGAACCTGGCGCGCTGGGGCAGAACATGAGTGTGGTGGAGAATTCTTCGGTCGCCAGCGTGGCGGCGCGCCCGGCGTTGGCTGACAAATCACAGTGGTTAGCGATGCTGTGCGGCTGCGTTGTCGGCTTCGCGTATTCCGCCAATTACACCAACCATGCTCCTCTGGCGCCGGCGCTGATGCATGAATTCGGGTTCAACCAGGCGCTGGCGGGATTTCTCACCACAGGCATTTTTGCGACTCACGCGGCGGGGCAGATTCCCGGCGGGCATCTGGTCGACCGGCTGGGTGCAAAGCGCGTGCTTTTGTGCGCGCTGATCTGGGTGATGCTCTGCAACCTCGGGCTGGCGCTCGCCGGCGCATACTGGCAGTTGCTTCTGTTAAAGATTGTTACCGGCATGGGGACCGGCATTTGCTTTGTGGGGGGCGCGCGCTACGTACATGCGGCTGCGTCGCGGGCGCGCATGAACCTGGCGCAGGGACTTTTTGGCGGCTCCGTGCAGCTCGGCGCGGGCTTCGTGATTCTGGCGGTGCCCAGGCTTAATCTTTTGGCCGGATGGCGGTCGACATTTCTGGTGTGCGCGGGAATGGCGCTGGCGGCGGCGATCATCTGGACGGCTGCCGCCCCGAACGTGAGGTCGGGCGCGGCTCCGCCGGGCCGGTTTGGTGAGATGCTGTGGGCGCCTCAGCTCTGGTTGCTGGGGCTGGTGCAAATGGCGAGCTTCGGGCTATCCATAATCGTGGGCTCGTGGGTGGTGGTCATGCTCATCAAGGTGCTGAAAGTGCCCGCGACGCAGGCAGGGCTGATCGGATCGCTGGTGCTGTTGCTGGGAATTATTTCGCGGCCGCTGGGAGGCGTACTGCGGCGGCATCTCGGTATTCGGACTTTATTTATCAGCAGCATGCTGATGATCGCGCTGGGCTGCTTCGCGTTTGTGACTGCTTCGATTTCTTTTGCCGTGGCCGTTACCGCGGTCGTGCTGATCGGCTTCGGCGTCGGGTTGCCTTACGCAGCGATGTTTTCGCGTGCAGGGGCGCTTTTTCCGGGGCGGGCCGGAGCGGCCATGGGCCTGGTGAACATGCTTGGGATTCTGATGATTCTGGGCGGCGCGCCGCTGGTGGGGCATCTGGCGGATTTGACCGGCAACTTCCGCGTAAGTTTTGTAGTACTCGGCGGATTTGCGCTGCTGGTGTGTGCGGCGGTGATCCCATTCATCCACAGCGCCGAACCCACAATTCCACAGGCAAGCGCGTAGCGTTTTCGATTCTAGCAGCGGCTTAGGCGAACTTCTTCACCACGGAGCGGGCGGCGAGCGAGAGCATCAGCCGTGTCGCGCCGCTGAAGATCATGCTGATTCCCACCAGAGTTCCGATTGCCCACTCCGTGCTCGCGGGCCAGGTTCTCCAAATCATAAAACCGAGAATGAGGGTGACGATGCCATCCAGCGCGAGCCATCCCCGGGCCTGCCGCGCGCGGACCTGGAAGGCTAAAATCAGCTCCAGCACGCCTTCGACAAACAGGTAGATCGCCAAAGCCAGAGTGAGCGTCGCCAGACCAGCAACCGGGTGGGCGAGCAGGTACACGCCAATGCCGATATACAACGCGCCTAGCAGCACCTGCCAGATGACGCCGCCGATTGCGCGGAGATGCCAGCCGAACACCAGATGCGCCACGCCGGCGAAGACGAGCAGCCAGGCGACGACGATATTTACCGCGATTCCGGCCGCTATGGGCAGACCGATAGCGAGAACTCCTGCGAGGATCATGAGAAGGCTTACGGCAATCGACCAACCGGTGAAGTGTCTTGCTTCCGCTGCTATCGTGGAAGTGGCCATGGGTTCCTCCACGGAAGAGATGTTGGGTATGCGGCGAGACTACGCCTGCGGGCGAGAAGTGTCAATCAGGCGCAAGCGAGCGGCGTTAGTGGGCTTTTTGCAATCTAGAGCACGAGACCAGGCGGTTCTGCGCGGCTGTCATGCGTGGGTTCGTGTACGGGGCGCAGGGCGGGAGATGGCATTGGTCGTTGAGCATCGTCATTGAGCATATGGAAGATAGCGAATAGAATGAGCGGTCGAGGAGATCCTGATGACCAGCTCACCGGTTTTGCAGCAGAACGCGAAAAACAACCCGCAGAATCGCGGCGCGGGGCCGCGCGGCGTATCGGTTCTAATGGGCGTCTTGTGGATGGTAGGGGCCGCGGGGGTGTGGATTCTCCTGCTAGTCCTGTTGCATAACGTCATGGCGCGATTGCTTTAGGTAGAAGCCATTGCATATAACTCGTCCAATCCTCATGAAGCCTCGTTCACGCGGTCTAACAGCTAGCCTGGTATTGTGCATCGCCGCGTCGCTGCTTGTTATGGCGTACGCGCAGTCGACGACACAGCCTGCGACACAAGCGCCTCCGGCAATGCGGATTGAGACTTTGCAGTCGCCGGCCGGAGCGAACAGCTCTGAGCCCCAGCTAACCGCGCAGGGCGATCACGTGATCTTGAGTTGGCTGGAAGTAAACGGCGAGCGCGCCACATTGAAATTTGCCGAGCGCACGGCTTCGGGTTGGTCGAATGCGCAGACCGTTGCCTCCGGGACTCACTTCTTTGTGAATTCGTTCGATGTTCCGTCGGTGCGTACTCTGGCGGATGGCACTTTGGCGGCGCACTGGGAGGAAAAGCTCGGCGCCGACGAGGATTCGGATGCGTCGAAGGTGATGCTCTCGTGGTCCAAGGATCAGGGCAAAACGTGGTCGCGTCCGGTGAGCCCGCATCACGATGGCACCAACACGGAACACGGATTTGTGTCGCTGTTTCAGGCGCCCGGAGCCGGGCTCGGCCTGGTGTGGATCGATGGGCGCGCGACCAATCCTGAAACCGAATCCGGGGACATGAGCCTGCGGGCGTCGGTCTACGATGCCGCGGGCAAGCAACTGCGCGAAACGGTGGTGGCGCCGCGCGTGTGCGAATGCTGTTCGACTGCGGCTGCGGAAACATCCGAGGGCGTCATCGTGGCGTTTCGAAATCGGAGCGCGACGGAAGTGCGCGATATTTACGTGACGCGGTTTGCCGAGGGCCGCTGGAGCGCGCCGGCCATCGTCCATGCCGACGGCTGGATGATCAACGCGTGCCCGATCAATGGTCCGTCGGTAAGTGCACGCGGGCGCGACGTCGCGGTCGCGTGGTTCATGGCGAAAGGCGATCAGGGACGCGCGTTTGTGGCGTTTTCGCATGACGCCGGCCGGACGTTTGGAGCGCCGGTGCGTGTGGATGATGCGGGTTCGCTTGGGCGGCTGGGTGTGCAAATGCTCGAGAACGGGACCGCCGCGGTGATCTGGATCGAGAAGGGCAGCCAGGGCTCGCAGTTTCGCGTACAGATGATTAATGCTGCAGGGACGCGTTCGGCACCAGTGACCGTGGCCAACACGGAAGGCAGCCGTTATCCGCGCATGATGGGTTTACGCGACGAGCTTCTGTTTTCGTGGGTGGACACGGATAAGGGATCATCGCAGCTGCGCACGGCGCGGGCCCGCATTGCCCCGCAGGCCGGTGCGCAGGCTGCGCCTGCTGGCGCGCACTGATGCTGCGCCGGTGAAGCGGCCTGAGGGCAGGCAGGGAAGTACATGGTCGGGCTAATCGTCCATGGCACAGCGTCAGGTCTTGTAGCGAAATCCGGGATCAAAATTCTGCTGGATCGAAAAGGAGCGAACATGCGCACATTTTTGTCGGCTCTGATCAGCACAGTCGTGCTGTTCGGTGTGTGGGGAATCGCACATGGTAGAGGCGCCCAGGCGGGAGGTCCCGCTGCGCAGGCAGCGGCAGCGCCCAAGAACAAGGCAGCTTACTTCGCGACTGCGGATATTCACGGGATATGGAAGGACCTGGAGGCAAGACAAGTGATCAACAAGCGGGTGCTGGAAGGCGGCGCCTATAGCATTAACATCCGGATCGTGAAGGAGGGCGACGCTCCGCTGGTGCATGCGAGTTCGGCGGACGTCTGGGTGATGATGGAGGGCACCGCAACCGCGATAACCGGCGGGGAGCTGGTGGATGGCAAAAAGCGGCCTAACGTTGACGACGAAGCGGGGAGCGCGATTCGCGGCGGAGTGGAGCAACCGCTAAAGCCAGGCGATGTTCTTTATGTTCCGCCGGGCGTGCCGCACGGGTTTAAGGACGTTAAGGGATTCAGAGCTTATCTTATTAGATTTGATACGAAGTAGCGGGTTAGATTTGATACGAAGTAGCGGGTTAGGTTTGATACCAGGTAGAGGCACATGTCTGCACCGCGAGTGGGTTCACAAATCTCCACCTTTTTCTGAAATACAGAAGGGGCGGCTACCAAAGGCATCCCCGTTGGGCTCAGGTAATCCATTGCGCGACGGCGGCCAAACGCTTTGGGAGGAGGGGCTTCGCTGTGGAGATAAGCAGGCGGGCAACGCGCCATGAGCACGTCGGCAGATCGAGACGCACGCCAACCGCGGGAGCGTAGGATACATAGCGTGACAGCGGGGGCCGGGTGTCAGCCCAGATCACCAGTTCTTCCAGACTTTGCGCGATGAGAGATTCAATAAGATAGGCCCGCAGCACGATAGAAAGCGAATCGGGACCAAAATTAGAGTCGTTGTTACATTGAAAGCACAACACACCGCCGCCGGGCCTGTACCATCCTCCTATAACGCTTAGCCATTCTCCGTCACGATGCTTCAAGCCGATAGCAAGCGGCCTACCGGCAGCAGCCACCATCTTCAGACCGTCTTCAATTTCCATCTGTCGCCATGACGTAACCAGTTTGGACTTTGGCGCCAACTCGAGCGCCGCAGAGCGTAATTCGTCCTGTGAAAGACGATCGACGAACCGGTGACCGGCCGCTTCGAAGCGGCGGCGATAGTAGCGGAAATTGTGCCGCGTGGTGCTACCCAGGCGCTTGAGAAACCGATCATAGCTGTCGGCCAAAGGTAAATGTGCGTGATGTTTCCAAAGTGGGGAAACCTCGTGTTCGATAAGGGAATACTGGACGTCGAGAGACCTGGAAATGACCAACTGCCCGATGGAGTCAAGGTCGCCGCTATCTCGCAGGAGCCTCAGCCGAAGACCTCGGATGCCGGGAGATGAAAATAAAGTCTCGAGAGCAACCCGGAGTGCATCCTGCCGATGGCGTTCGGTAGCGAGGAGCATACCGCCCAGAGAACCGTCGGCATATACAACGCCCGTAGAAATACCAGAGATGACCCGTTCCCTTGCATACAGGATTCCTGCCACGTCGCGGCCCGTGTGAACAAGCACGACCTTAGGCGCCCATCCCTTGGAGACGGAGGCGAGGAAGAATGCCGGGTCGAGCATGGGTTCATCCCGCTGCGCCAATTGGCTTGCAACTTCGGTCAATTCACGGATTTCGGCGGCGGATGATAATAGAACTCCCGAATATTCACCGGCGACGGAGTTTATAGTCTGGTCCGGAAGAGCCTCAGCTTGAGGCGTGAACATGCCGGCCGAAAACGCTCCCGGCGTCGCCGTTATCGGTTCAGGTCCGACGATTGCCGCTCGGGCGCTTCCCATTGAAATTCGAGCCACTGGATTGTAGATGTTTCACCCGGCCTGACAGGTTTGAGCTATATGGCAGGAGGTATCATGTCCCAAGCAAAACCCTTAGCGAATACCGTGTACCAAGTAGGAGTTCATCAGGGTGTCTGTAAGCCCCACCGGTTACCTGCGGTAAAACCAGAACGCGTATTTCGAGGACGGCCCTCTTTGCTGGGAGAACCACGCTCATGCAGAAAACAGCGACGCTCTCCAAAGGCAGAACTCGCTAAGTTCGTACTGTCTCTTCCTAGCGATTGGGCGAGGAAAACGAGGAGTGTCGCATACGCTCGTACGAATATAGATGCGCTGTCGTTGGGAAAGCAGTCAACGTGGAACTGCACAAAGGTTATTTGGGTTTGCCGTGGTCCGGTAAAGTTTCGCCGCAGTGATACTCCGTTCGCCTGTCGCTTGCTCGGAAACTGAAGTTTCAGCTTAATATGTCGTAGGACGACCTAAAATATCGGGGGACGACCAAAATAGGTCGGGGCACGAACGTTTGTGTCACGGTTTGTGACACTTCACTCAGTTTCAAGATGGTGCAGTTTGACGTCCTCGACCGAGTCTCTCATCGCGCACGGTCCACGCGTGCTCCTAGCTGATTGAAAGGACGACAGTTCGGCAGATTGTGACCAATAGGGCACTCTTCGGCTCTCCGATGGATGCCGAGATGCACATAAAAGGCCGAGGTAAGACCCATGCGTAATAGACAAAAAGGCTTCTCGCTAATTGAGCTTTTGATTGTAGTGGCGATCATTCTAATTATTGCCGCCATCGCCATTCCCAATTTGTTGCGGGCGAAGATCGCCGCCAACCAGGCTTCGGCGGTGGGCTCTCTGCGTACGTTGAATACAGCGTGCATCGCCTTCTCCACCAGCTACGGCCAATACCCGACGGCGCTCAGCAATTTGGGCCCGATCGGGTCTGGCGGCACGGCGAGTTCCAGCTCAGCAGACTTGATTGACTCTGTGCTGGCGGGAGGTACCAAGAGCGGCTACGTCTTTACGTTCACGCCCGGTGCGAGCAACCAGTCTTATTCGGTAACGGCTACGCCCATCACCGCGGCCACCACTGGACAGAACATGTACTACACCGATCAGTCCGGTGTGATCCGTGTGGATACTTCGGGTGCGGGTGCGGGCGCAAGCAGCACTCCGATTGGATAAGTTCCTCCGAGTCACCTGATGGCAAAAAGGGAGGACAAGTCCTCCCTTTTTGGCTTTTTAGCGAAGTTCCGCTGCTCGCATTTGTCAGGGGCGGCCGGAGTTGTCACGGCCTTTTTTTCAGGCCGGCGGCCAGAGTTAAACTCCAGCGCTGAGTACCGCTGCTCCAGCTCTACTCCAGGATTTCCACCTTGACGCGCTTTCGCAGTTTCATGCCTGCCGCAACCAAGATAGTGCGGATGGAAACGACTATGCGCCCCTCGCGGCCGATCACCTTACCCATATCGCTTGGGTGGACGCGCAACTCAAGCACGATGACGTGTTCGCCTTCGATCGCACGGACCTGAACCTGGTCGGGATTATCCACCAGCGCCTTTGCGATCGCCTCAAGCAACTCCTTCATCGTCTGCCTCAGCGTGCGCGCCCTATCCAAACAGGTCCAGAAAAGCCTCTCGCTAGCGGTGTTTCTGAATGATCTCGTCGATCAGGCCATACTCCTTGGCCTGCTGAGCCGACATAATGAAGTCGCGCTCCACGTCTTGTTCGATCTTCTCGATCGACTGCCCGCTGTGGTCAGCCAAGAGGTGGTTGATCACCGACCTCATCCGCAAAATCTCCTTGGCGTGGATGTCAATATCGGTTGCCTGGCCCGACAGGCCCGACATCGAAGGCTGATGGATGAGAATACGCGAGTTCGGCAGCGAGAAGCGCTTCTTGGGAGCGCCCGCAGTCAGCAGCAACGCAGCCATCGAGGCGGCCTCCCCGACGCAAGTCGTCACCACATCGGGCCGAACGTATTGCATCGTGTCGTAAATCGCCATCCCGGCCGTAATCGAGCCGCCCGGCGAATTAATATAGAGCTGGATATCGCGCTCGGGGTCCGCAGCTTCCAGAAACAACAGTTGGGCCGTCACCAGATTGGCAACGTGGTCGTCAATCGGAGTGCCGATAAACAGAATGTGGTCTTTCAGCAGGCGCGAGAAGATATCGTACGCGCGCTCACCTCGCGTGGTCTCTTCGATGACCATAGGAATGAGCATTGAGCACTCTCCCGTCAGGACGCGAGGACTAACAAAGTTTGAGCGCAACTGCATAGCCGGTCAGTGGATACAGTAACGGGGATTTTCGTCTTGGCGGTCCATGTAGCCTCTTGGGGGGCTCATGTCCCGCACTCTTCAAGGAAAGGGATTTCGGGGCAGATCAATACCGTACCACAGATTTAGGACTCGTTAATGTACTCTTTTTTTGCACAAGAATGCAGCAGGGTCCTGTCGGTCCGCCGGCGCAGTTCACTTAGAGCAGTCGAACGGACGGCATGAATTTAGGTAGGCTTCGCGGGCGTGGATCGAGCCAAAAACAGTCAACCCGGCAGGCCACGCCCAGCGCTCCGGGTCGCGCGCCTTGCGCTTCCACTCGTGCGCGGCGACGAGGTTCGCAGTCGTGATGCCGCCCCAAACGAGTGAAACTTTGCCGGCGGAGCGCGAGCCGTTCAACAGACCGCCATTCTCGACGCAGGCTGCGCAACGCTGGAGCGCAGAGCGCGTATTGATCATATCGGCAGCGTAGGCACCGACGTAGAGCCACGCGGTTACCGCGAACGTCTTATCCCGGAACGTCACCATGTCCACGAATGTCGAGCGCGCTTCGCGCAGCGGTGCGAGTAGCACCTTTGCCACCATGGACTTTTTTCGCGGCACTTCGGGTCGATCCTGAGCAAAAACTGGGAGGCACGAGAAAATCAAGGCTAGAGCGAGGAATCGTGTTTTTAGAGTCGGTCCTCTCTCACGTGGTATCGGCCGGATTTTCATTGGTTCTCTCCTGCTAACCCGCCTCCTCAATCTGCCCGTTAATCGGGCGATGCGGCGCACATCAAACCGAGCACACTCTGATCTAGAGCCGGGCTGACTTCTGCCCCTTACAACACACAATCCAAAAACAACTCTTTTTGGCGGATCGAAACCGGTTTCAATCGGCTGCGTGTTTGCCACAGGTTACAGGCGGGAAGAGCAAATTCGCGGCACCACGTGTAGGCGCCGTCTGGCGGATAGGGCCAGGGAACGATGTTGTGCAAGAAGCGAACGATTTCCCATTTGGGGAAGAGCGCCTGGGCCTCGGGTGCGTCGCTCAATTCGAAAGGACGCAGCACAAGGCGGCTGGTTTGGAGTGTAGGTATCAAGGTCCCATCCACAATCAGGGTTGGCAAATTATAAATTACTGGCGGATTCAGCAGGTTCGTTTTGGCTCAGCGCCAGTCGGCGATCTCCTCGCAAAAATATTTGGCGCCCCAAGCGGCCCGGGTTATAAGTGTGCCGGTTTAGCCTAGGCTCGTCGAAGCGAAGTTCCCAGATTGAAGGGATGTTCTGCATGAAACACTTTGTAATCCTTCTCGCAATCGTTCTCACAATGTTGGCCGGCATCGCCGCGGTGCCGACGATGGGTCAAGAACAGGTCGGGAAAATCGTCCGGACGGACCCGGCGATCGATAAGCTGATCTCGCCGGATACGAAGATCGAGAAAGTGCATGGCGGATTTGGCTTTACGGAAGGCCCGATATGGGTGAAAAGCGGATCGTATTTGCTATTCAGCGACCTGCCGAACAACGCGATCATGAAGTGGACCCCGGATGGCAGCGTTTCCGTTTTTCGCAAAGGAATTTTTCCGGGGAACTATCCCGAGGGAGTGCAGATCGGAAGTAACGGGCTGACGCTGGATAAGCAGGGCCGCTTGATCGCCGCCGAACACGGCAATCGGCGTGTGAGCCGCATCGAGAAAGATGGCACCATCACCGTACTCGCCGAGCGCTACGAGGGCAAGCGGCTGAACAGCCCGAATGATCTGGTCTCCAAAAGCAATGGCGACGTTTACTTTACCGATCCGCCAGGGCTTTATCGAACCTACCCTCAGGTTCCCGATGCGCCCAAGAGGGAGTTGGATTTTGCCGGCGTTTTTCGGGTGACTGCGCCGGGAAAAGTGGAACTGGCCGTGAAAGACGTTCCTTATCCCAACGGTCTCGCTTTTTCGCCCGATGAAAAGAAATTGTATGTTGCCAGTTCGCGGCCGGACAAATTCTGGATGGTTTACGACGTCGAATCGAATGGCAGCTTGACCCACGGGAGAAAGTTCTTCGACGCGACGAATATTCCGGGCGAGGGCGTTCCGGACGGAATGAAGGTCGACCGGGCCGGGAATATCTATGCGACAGGGCCCGCAGGGATTATGATCTTTACGCCGGACGCGAAGGTTCTGGGCACAATCGAGTTGCCGGAGATACCCGCGAACTTGAACTGGGGCGATGCGGACGGCAAAACTCTGTATATAACAGCGCGAACGAGCCTATATCGCCTGCGCACGAATATTGCAGGAGTGCGACCTTAATTCTGTTTTCAAGGTTTTCAAGTTAAACCATGTCTACATCCGAAGCGACGACAAAAAGCATCAAAGTGCACGTGAAATCTCAGTACGACCCGAGCCGCTCAAATCCAAATCAGAACCAATGGTTCTTTCTGTACACGGTGCGGATTACGAATGAAGGATCGGAGACGGTGCAGCTCATGAGCCGTCATTGGGTGATCACGGACGCGATGGGGAAAGTGCAGGAAGTGCGCGGCCCCGGCGTCGTCGGGAACCAGCCGGTGCTCGCTCCGGGCGAGAGTTTTGAGTACACCTCAGGCTGCCCGCTGACGGTGCCCTTCGGTTCCATGCACGGAACCTACCAGATGGTCAACGATCGCGAGGAGCAGTTTGATATCGAGATCGCGCCGTTTGTCCTGATGGAACCACAGACTGCCGTAAATTAGCGTCCGCATGCGCGATGGGGACGGGCTTCTATTTTTCCCGATACTTCCGATTTCCCAAATTCACGCGAGATACCAATGAATCACAAAACCGGCGTGCAGTCTGAGGAGCAAGCGACGCGCGAAGCCGTGGACAAATTCAATGAGGCATTCAATCGGCACGACGCCGACCGGTTGGCGGCGGTTTTGACCGATGACACGGTATTCGAGGACACTTCGCCCGCGCCGGACGGAAGGCGGATTGAGGGAAAGGCGGCCGTGACCGAGTATTGGCGGGGATGGTTCGCGCGCAATGCCGACGCGAGTTTCGAGGCGGAAGAGGTGATCGTGAGGGGCAGCAAGGTGGTCGTGCGCTGGGTTTATCGCAAGACGCGCAACGGGCAGCCGTGGCATCTGCGCGGCGTGGATATTTTTACGGTGAGGGACGGGAAAGTGGCCGCCAAACTCGCGTACGTGAAGGGGTGAACGAGAACTGAGGCGATTCGGTGCTTACTTCGAGACGGTGGCGGTGAGAATTCCCTCGCGCGTGGATAGATAAAGAGTGGAATCGTCATCGAACTTGAGACGAAAAGATTCGCCGGTGCCATCGAGCGCGTTTTCCACCAGCTTACTGAGTTCCTCAGGACGAACCGCGCGTTCGACAAAGATCTGCGCCGAAGCCTTGGCTGCATCGGCGATGGCCTGTGCTTCGGTCTCTTCCTCGACAGAGCTCATGATCGCTTCTTTGTAGTTTTCAGCTTTTGACTTAGGCATCGCTGTGGCCTCGTGTTGCCGTCATTCTCCGCTACGGCTGCGTCTTCGCTGAGCACCTTTCATATGTATGGAGACTTTAATGCTTCAAAAGGCTGCCAACAATCCCGCTGAAGGAATCCTGCCACGCGTGCACGATCATTCCCGGGCGGACAGTGCCGCGCCAGTATGCCAGAATTCCGAACATTAGCCCGTAGACTCCGATCAGGATAGTCATCCGCCAGCCTTGATATGCGTGAGCCGCGCCGAACGCCGCGGCGGCAAGGACGATGCCGACAGGGGCACTCCTGGTAAATGCAATGAACTGGCGCTGCAGGTAACCGCGGAAGGCTGTCTCCTCGCAAATACCCGCGCTGACGGAAAGGGCTACCCACAGCGCGAATTCGAGCGCACCACGAGGGAGCATGAACTGCACGGTGCTGGACGAAGCGTTGATGTGCAAGAGCCGCGCGAAGAGCACCAGAATTCCGCCCGACAGTACCCAGAAAGCCGCGGCGATTCCAATATCGCGCAGTAACCCGCGGCCGGAGCTCCAGCGATTGCCCAGAACGAGTGAGATCGGTTGACGCCTGCGGCGGACTCCCGCAACCACATAGGCGAACACCAGCCATTCAGAAACCATCGTGAGCAGATACATGGGAACGCGGTGGGGATTCAGGTCCACTCTTACCCGACCCGCGGCGAACCAGGACAGGAAGGCCCAAGCTCCGAGTATCAAAAGCAGGGAGATCGTGTGGATCGGACCGGCCACGTAGCGCTCTGACGTGGATGGGGTGGCGAGGGAAGTCTCCATGAGGATGGTCCTCGTTGTTATCGTTATTATCCCGGGCGCTCTAGGCCAACGCTGGGCGCTTTTTGCCGAAGCCGGTGGCCTGTTCGAAGGCATGGGCCATTTGCAGGACGGCGAAGTCTGCTTTGTCGCGGCCGACGATCTGCACTCCCACGGGAAGACCTTCAGGCGTGAAGCCGCCGGGGATGGAGGCCGCCGGATTACCGGTGGCCGAGATATACCAACAGGATTTCATCCAGTCGATGTAGTTGGTGAACTTCACGCCGGCAATTTCGGTCGGATAGGGCGTGTTCACATCAAATGGCGGCAACTGGGTAGTGGGAAGAACGAAGTATTCGTATTTTTCGAGGAATGCCTGAAAGCGCCGCCACATCCGGCCGTGCGCAGTTTCGGCGCGCGCGAGATCGGTGCCCGTCAGGCGCAAACCTTCTTCGACCTCGCCCTTTAGCGTGTCCTTGAAAGCGTCGGGATGATCTTTGAGTTGCGCGCCATAAGCGTTCGCTGAATTCCAGGCGCGGAGTACACGAAATGAGATCTCCGCATCGGCGAAGTCTGGCTCCGCTTGCTCGACGATGCAGCCCAGCGACTCGAATGTCTTGCGATGGCTATCCACGACGGTGCGCACGCGCGGGTCGAAGGGGACGCCTCCCAGATCTTTGAACCACGCTACGCGCACACCTTTGAAACTGCGGTCGAGAGGACGCGCGAAATGTTCGCCGGGTTCGGCGATGGAGAGCGGGGCGCGCGGGTCGGGGCCCGCAATTGTACTCAGCACGAATGCCAAATCGGCCACGGAACGCCCCAGGCATCCGGAGGTGCTGAGCGTCAACCAGGCAAATGCCGCTTTCGGGTTCGGCACGCGGCCGATTGAAGGACGAAAACCGACCACGTTGCAGAATGCGGCGGGATTGCGCAACGAGCCGCCGGTATCGGACCCGCTGACGACGGGCGCGAAACCGCAGGCCAGGCTGACGGCGGCGCCTCCCGAAGATCCGCCGCACGTCTTGGTCAGGTCGTAGGGATTGTGAGTCGCGCCGAAGACTTTGTTGAACGTCTGCGATCCGGCGCCGAATTCCGGCGTGTTGGTTTTCCCGATGGTGATCGCTCCCGCGCGGCGCATGCGATCGACAACGATATTGTCTTCGGTGGGAACGTAGTCTTTGAAGAGCAGAGACCCGAATGTGGTGCGGATTCCACGCGTCTCCATCAAATCCTTGTGCGCGACGGGCAGGCCATGCAGCGGGGCCAAAGTTTCTTTGTGCGCCTGCATCTCGTCGGCTTTGGCCGCGGCCTCGGCGGCCATTTCCGGCACCAGAGTGACGATGGCGTTCACTTTCGGATTTACGACCTCGATCTGCTTCAGGTGGGCGGCGAGCGCTTCGCGAGCCGAAAGTTTCCCGGCACGGATCAGGCGGGACAGTTCCAGCGCGCTCATATAACAAATCGAGTCGGCGGCGGCCTGGGTATTCACACTGCCGTCGAGGAGAAGAGCACCAGCCATTGCGAGCAGGACTTCGCGGCGGGAGGGATCGTTTTCAGCCATGGGTGTATTTTGGGAATCACATCGCGTAAACGAAGGAGTAGCCTCGTTCCTGCGCGCGATTTACGGCCACGATTCCAGCCGGAACAATACGCGCATTCGGGACTAGGTTCGCCGCGAGTTCCTTGAGAATGCCGTCAGCATCGCGGCCGGTATCGCGAGCGATCATGCCGGCAATTCGACGGCTGGACATCTGGCAGACGGCGAAGTGCACTCCTTTTTTGGTCAGCTCATCGAGGCGGTCTTTATACAAGTTGGCGGCGGGCGGCTCTTTCGTCTTGGGATCGACGAAGCCGGACTGCTCGGAAAACTGCTTGCCGTACTTTGCCCACATGGCGTCGGCGTAACCAAACACAGTGGACTTGTGGCGCACAACCATCACCACGGCGAGATCGTGGTCTTCCAATCCGTAGGTTTCGTGATTCGCCGTGAAATAATTCGCCGCGAATTGGAAACCTATAGAGAGACCATCGGGTGTGGTCGTGTCAAAGACGAAACGATGCTGGCCGGGAATTTGATCGAACCAGTCATCCTGGCTGTGGCGGGCGGGTTTCCAAGGCGCGTCCGCGGATACCTCCGCCATTGCGGTGGAAGCGCCGGCGGCAGACGCACCCACGACGCCGGCTCCGAGGCCCAGGCGCGCAAGAAACGACCTGCGAGCGATTAAAGATTGCAGCAAACCTCGACTCATCCTGACCTCCTCTATCTTGTATCTTGCTCAGGAGCAGCATCCTAGCAGAATCGAAGTTGATTTGCTTTTGCGCACTTTGTGCTGAACCGCTTTCTGTAAATCTGTAAATCTGAGATTGTAAAAAAAACGGCTGGCGAAGGCGCCAGCCGTTGGTGCAAACGCGAAATGTCGAAACGCGATCAGCGATGACCGCCTCCGCGCGAGCCGCCGCCGTGGAAGCTACCACCACGGGGTCCGCCTCCGCCGTGGAACTGATTCCCGCCGCGGAATCCACCGCCGTGGAAATCACGCCCACCACGAAAGTCACGCTCGCCACGGAAATCGCGGCCATAGTCGCGGCCGAAATAACGATAGCCAGGCCCGTAGCCGCGGTAGAAACCGTGGAACCAGGGACCTACGCCGATAAAAACGCCGCCATCGAAGTATTCGGGGCCGTAATAGCCGTAAGGCGCGCAAGCGTATGGGTAATATCCGTAGTAGCCGTAGCGGCAGTCGGGAGGCGGACCGACGTAAGCCGGAGGAGGAACATAGCCCGGACCAACTCCAATCCCCACGCCAAATCTAACTTGGGCATTGGCGGCCGTGCCCGCGAGAATTACGAAAAGCCCGAGCAAACCGAAATACTTTAGATATCTCATCGCCAGGCCTCCTACATGCACACCCATTTAGACGCAATAGGCGTGCCAAAGACAGCGAGGGAGCCCGAGGTCTACGTATCTAAAGAATCAATTATCTACAAGCGTTGGCTGGCAGACCTGCCGGCCAGACGAGGCTCGGCGTGGCCGAAATCCACCGCTCGTGCTGCTTTTCAACCGATAAATGCGGGTGGGAGTTGCTTGTCTCTGAAACCGTTCGGCTATGCCTTTTCGGCTGTGGTTGGATCGATGACCGAATCGATGCGCGATACGCGATTGGCGGGGAAACCGCCCTGCTTGGCGTGTTCGCGCACCATCTCTTCGTTCGGCGCGATATAGACACAATAGATCTTGTTGTCGGTGACGTAGCTCTGCACCCACTGGATTTGCGGCCCCAGGTTGCGCAATACCGAACACGACTTCGCAGCAACGCCTTGAAGTTGCTGTGGGGACATCTGGCCGGCTCCGGGAATCTCCCTCTCGATCAGGTATTTTGGCATTGGTCTCCTCAATCCCGCGCAGCATACCGCGTGATTTGTGCTTGCTGCAAGCTGGACATGCGGAGGCCGTCGAGCGGTCTGCCATTGGCGTCACTGCTGAGCGAGAAGCCGTGCTAGAATGCGCGCCAACGGGCTCCAGAAGTCTTCCGGAGGCAAAACATGAAGAAGCGTACGGGCATCGCGTGGAACACTAGCTTTGCGTTCATCGGCGGAATTCTGTGCATTGGGCTGGTCGCCGGCGGCCTGAGTTTATTTTTAGGAGCGTCGCCGGCGCAGGCGCAAAAGCCGCAAGGCATGTTGCCGGGGCAAGTGGGCGGTGAGGATGAGACCGGTCCTTATGAGGTAGCGATGGGCTGGCCGCAGCCGCTGGGCCATCCTGGATACACATGGGGATCGCAGGGAGGCGTTTTCGCCGAGAGCCCCAATCGCATTTACATCGCGAACCGCGGCGAGCTTCCTATTCCCGAAAAAGCGCCGGAAGGCTATACGGGAGGCTATGGCGCTTTCGGACAGCCGGCCACGAATGGCCACCCGCGGATGCAGCACTGCATTCTAGTGGTGGATGGCAACGGCAAGCTGCTGGAGGACTGGACGCAGTGGGACCATCTTTTTGAAGGCGGCCGCGGCCCGCACCACGTGAAGATAAATCCCTATGACCCGGAAAAGCACGTCTGGGTCGTGGACGACATGGTGCAGCAGGTGTTCGAATTCACGCATGACGGCAAGCAACTGGTGATGACGCTGGGCGAGCGGCTGGTGAAGGGCGAGGACGACAAGCACTTCGGGCGGCCGACGGACATCGCGTGGCTGCCGGACGGCACGTTTTTCGTTAGCGATGGCTATATCAACACGCGGGTGGTGAAATTCGACAAGAACGGCAAATTCCTGATGACCTGGGGCACAAAAGGGAAGGGGCCGGGGCAATTCGACCTGCCGCATTCAATTGACATCGACGCGCAGCGCCGCGTTTACGTCGCGGATCGATCCAACAGCCGCATCCAGATCTTCGACGAAAACGGGAAATATCTGAGCGAGTGGGACAATATTCGGCAGCCCTACCACATCATGGTCACCACCGGCGGAGGAAACGACAATACCCAATATCTCTGGGTGGCCGACGGCGTTTCCAACAAGTTCCTCAAATACGATCTGCAGGGGCACCTGCTGTATTCGTGGGGGACGTACGGATCGTTCCCGGGGGCGTTCTGGGGCGTGCACCAATTTTCGATTGATCCGGCGGGGAATTTGTATGCGGCGGAGACGTTTGGCGGGCGGACGCAGAAGTTTGTGCCGAAGGCTGGAGCCGACCAGGCCACGTTGATCGGGCAGCCGGTGAAGATTACGCAGATTTCGTCGCGGTAGGGGCGAGGCGAAAGTCTGCCGCGCTGAAGGCCGCGGCGCTACGTTCAAACCTTCTCACAGCAAGGGCACAGAGAGATTCTTCGACTGCGCGGCCGCGCGGCCCGAGGAACGGGCCGCAGAGGAACGCGGCCGCTTCGCTCAGAATGACACCGCCGAAGGCGGGAGCCGACAACTTCAGGAGCTGAGGCCCCCGAGAGAGCGGCATTCCGTTATGTCGGAGCTGAAGCTCCGACGACCTAAGATTCAATCTTCGGCATCAGTTCAGCAATAGCCTCACAGCAAGGGACAGAGAGATTCTTCGACTTCGTGGCCGCGCCCGCTTGAAAAGCCGGCCCGAAGTAAAAGCGTGCGGCCACTACGCTCAGAATGACAAACCGCGGTTGGGAGACTCAGGGGTTGGCTTGCGCGCCGGAGGGTTCGGCGGGCGCGGAAGAGTCGGAAGGCGAAGCCTGGCTCTTTTGCAGTTGCTGCTGGAGTTGATCGCGCCGTTCGCGGACCTGCTCGGCGGAGGGGCCGTTCGGCGCCAGCTTGAGATAAGCGTTCAGGTCATCGAGTAAGGCCGGAGCGTTGCGCAAGGCGATATGAATGTCGGCCAGCAGCAAACGAAGCGTGGGGTTTTCCGGTTGGACTTTAATGGCAGCCTGAGCGAATTGTTCGGCCTCATCGGCGCGCTCGAGACCAAGAAGGGCCTGCGCCAGTTCCGATTGGGCGTGCCAGGAATTGGGATCATCCGACACCGCTTTACGGGCCAGTGGTTCCGCATCCTCATAGCGGTGCGCGCCCGAATACAGCGCCGCCAAAATGAAGAGCGGATCGGCGTACTTGCCTTGACTGATCTCGATTGATTTACGCAAAGCCTTTTCGGATTCGGCGGAGTTCTTCATATTCATGTAGGCCAAACCCATCTGCGCGTAGGCTTCGTAAAAATCAGGATAGGCCGCGATGGCACGCTGGAATTGCTTGATGCTTCCGGGATAATCCGCTTTCTGATACAGGAGGCTCACGCCCTTGGTCATGGCGTCGCGAGCCTTTTCGGGTATGGAAAGCTCCCGCACCGAAACCGTGGGACCGCCCGAACCGGCGCCGCTGGCTAATTTTCTCAGCAAGACATTCATGCCGAAGATGGGACCTTGCACCTCGACCGATTCGTGTGCGTCCTGGTAGGCGGAGTGTTCAAAAGTAAGCTGATAATTGCCATTGCGAACGTTGGTGAATTCGAAGCTTCCATTGTTGCCGGTGAACTCAGAACCCAGCATCCCCCCGGAAAGAGCTTGCAAATCCACGCGCACGCCGGCTATCCGCGCATGCGTTTCCGCGTCTGACACCGTGCCACTGATGGTGAAGGAATGTCCGCGAGACGGGCTAAGGCCCTCGTCATCGTCGGGAAACGGAACGGTCCCCGGACGGCGCTGGGCCGCCAGAGGCGGGCAGAACAGAAAGCCTGCGAGCAAAAGCAGAGGCGCGAGTATGAAAAGCGGACCTGAAACTCGGCGCATAGTTAATCGCGAGTCTACTCTCGGCAGAAGCGGGGAGCAATCGGAGAGTACGCAAGCATAAGTGTCCGCAGGTATAAGTTGGTCTCTAGTTCTCAGTCATCGCTTGTACTCACATCTACGACGCCGACCCGATTGTGAAATGTGGATAAAGGAACCACCGTAAGGTTTCACGAGGTTCCGATCCATGGATACGTGCGACGTAGCAATTCTGGGAGCGGGCCCTTATGGGCTTTCGGTAGCGGCTCATCTTCGTCAGTCGAAGCTTTTGGATGTCAGGGTTTTGGGCAGTCCGATGTCTTTTTGGGAAAGGCACATGCCCGTCGGCATGCTTTTGCGATCGCCCCGTGTAGCTACCCATCTTTCCGATCCGCAGCGCCGGCTCACTCTAGACGCTTTCGAACAGGCAAATGGAAAGCGTTTCGCAGTCAAAGTGCCTTCTACGGTGACCGACGATTTTATCGGCCGAGAGATGGCCAAGAGGGTTCCGCTGCAGGACTTCATAAGGTATGGCCACTGGTTTCTGCGACAGGCAGATTTGCCCGTTGATTCTCGCGTTGTCGCATACATAGAGCTAGCCTGGGGAGGGTTTCGGCTGGTCTTTGAAGACGGGAAATCTCTGGAATCAGGGAGAGTCGTAGTTGCCGCGGGCATCGCTTCTTTTGCTCATATACCAAAGCCATTCGCGGATCTGCCCCGTAGCCTGGTATCACACACTTCGTACCACAACGACCTTGGCAACTTCCGCAATAAAGAAGTCCTGGTGATCGGCGGCGGACAAAGCGCTCTTGAATCAGCCGTCCTGCTCGATGAGGCCGGGGCTCATGTTGAGGTTCTGGTGCGCGAGCCCGTGATGCACTGGCTGGGTATGAAGCATCGTTGGATGCACGGGGAAATGGCCGCCTGGATGTTCTATGGGCCCGCTGACGTGGGGCCGCCAGGCATCAGCCTGCTGGCGCAAAGACCGAATCTATATCGGCGGTTGCCGCGTGCGATTCAAGATCAGTGGGGAGTTCGCGCGATTTGTCCCGCAGTCTCGTGCTGGGTGAAGGCGCGCACGGGGAATCTACGAATCCATACGGGATGTTTTGTCGTTTCGGCTCGTGCAGAAGGGGAACGAGTGCGCGTGGAATTGAACGATGGATCCCAGCGTGTGTTCGATCATGTGCTTCTTGGAACAGGATACCGAGTCGAAATCGAACGTTATCCGTTTCTGTCGCCGCAAGTTCTGAAAGGGATCGAGCGCGTTAACGGATTCCCGGTGCTCGACGAAGGGTTTGAGACCTCCTTGCCGGGGATGCATTTTGTAGGGGCTCCTGCAGCACGGAGCTTCGGGCCGCTTATGCGCTTTGTCGCAGGGACCGAATTTGCCGCGCCAGCGGTGGCGCATCGAATTTTGCACGCTAAGGAGCGTCATAGGAAGGGCCATCATTTAAAGGTGAGTTGGAGGACCCGCTATAAAGAGCAATACGCAGATCCGCTGCTATCACACCGTGGTAACAAATCAGCCGAAGAACCAGGAACAGCGCAAGGATAGGCGAGCGCCGCTTACCGGGAGGTGCGAGGTGTTGCTGGAAATCGCGCCGCTATGATATTTTGCTAAATCACACAGAAGCAGGCGCTTCGGAGCCCGAGACTGCAGAGGCACACACAACTTGCCGGCTGAGCTGCTGAAAGTTTCAGCGCGAACCCCAGACAGCACCGCCATTCTTTATGCCGCCGATTTCATCAAGCGCGGCCAGGTGATTGCTGTACCAACAGACACGTTCTATGGCCTGGCGGCCGATCCTTTCAATTTGTCTGCCGTTGAAGAGATCTATCGCGTGAAGGGGCGGCCGGAAAACCGGGCGCTGCCGATCCTGGTGGATTCGATCGAGCAGGCAGCCATTTTGACTCGCGATCTGCCACTCAACTTTCTGAAGCTGGCGAAAAAGTTCTGGCCGGGCGCGCTGACCATTGTGGTCCAGGGGTCGAACCGGCTTCCGATGAAAGTGACGGCGAATAAAGGCCGGGTGGCCCTGCGCTGGCCGAATTCGCGGGTGGCATGCGCGATCATCGGGCAACTCGGGTCGCCGATCACGGGCACCAGCGCCAACATCTCCGGATTTCCCTCCTGCTCGAATGCGCAAGAACTCGTGAAACAACTTGGGGAGCGCTTGCCCCTGATCCTGGACAGCGGAGAAACAGGGGCGACGGTTTCTTCGACGATCGTGGATCTGGAAGACGACGATTGGAAAATTGTCCGCGAAGGGCAAGTACCCGAAGAAGAGATCGCGAAAGCGCTCGCGGACTCCAATTCTTAGAGGGCGCGCGAGGCATTAGCTCATGGCGGTCGCAGGTTTCGGTTCAAGCGGTGAACGCAATCGGCTGGCGCAGCACTATGCGGCGCTTTCGGATGGCGAATTGCTGCAGCTAGCCGGCGAGACTGAATCGCTCACCGAGGAGGCTCGCACCGCGCTTGCCTTGGAGATGTCGCGGCGCAACATTCCTCGCGAAACGGCGCGCGAAGCGGAGGATTCGGCTTCTGGCGGGCGCGCTGAGTTACGCGACCTGTTGACGATTCGCCAATTTCGCGACCTGCCCGAAGCGCTGCTGGCGAAAAGCGTGCTCGAGTCGGCAGGGATCGAGTGCTTCCTGGGCGACTATAACCTGATCCGCATGGACTGGCTGTGGTCGAACCTGCTCGGCGGAATCAAGCTGCGTGTGCGGCAGGAAGATGCGCTGGTGGCGTCGCGATTACTCGAAGGCGTGAATCCAGCAAGCGAAAATTCCGAAAAATAGAAGAGACCAGGGCTTGGCGGTGCAGCTCTTCCCGTTTCCTCTTCCTGCACACAAAGCAGATCCCTCGGTCGTCCGCGACATTTTCGCCGAATTCCCGATCGGGAATCGGCTCAATCGCGGACTCTCTCGGGATGACACCTCTTATATGTTTATGTTGTCGTTTGACTGCCAGATCAGTGTCCCTGTTAACCTTTGCCTTTCCTACGACGTTGTAGAGATGTAAGAACGAGCCGAAGACGCAAGCGACCTGA
The DNA here is from genome assembly GCA_963803735.1 of uncultured Acidobacteriota bacterium. Classification (GTDB taxonomy): domain Bacteria; phylum Acidobacteriota; class Terriglobia; order Acidiferrales; family UBA7541; genus Palsa-189. The sequence continues at coordinate 422,256 of CAWDNV010000010.1, forward strand.
CGCGCGGCGGCTTGGAAGCAGTCGAAGGGGGGAAGGAATTATGGTCAGCGCGATGATTTTGGCGAATGCGATGCCGCTCTGGCAGGCCGTATCGCCGGACCTGCAGCAAGCCGTTCAAGAAGAAGTGCAGCAGGAGCTCAGGCGAGGACGATTTCGCATGGGTGGTGGAGGCGGCGCAACGGGAGTAGAAGTGTTGGTTCCCATCGCGCTTTTCGCAATGGTTGTGCTGATCATTTTTGTGATTGCGCGGCGCAGGCAGGCGGAGCTTCGGGCGCGCGCGGAATTTCAGAAGCAGATTCTGGACAAATTCAGTTCAGGAAAAGAATTCGCCGATTTTCTGGGGACCGAGGGGAGCCAGCGTTTTCTGGAAAGCTTGTCGGCCCATTCCTTCGGATCGCGGGAGCGAATTCTGCGCGGGATGCGCGGCGGCATAACGCTGGCCGTGCTGGGGGTGGGCTTTCTGCTGCTGACCCCGATGAGACACGGATTCGTTGTGCCCGGCGTCCTCTTTTTGGCGCTGGGAGCAGGGCTGTTGATATCGGCCGCAGCGTCGTATCATTTTTCGAAGAAGTGGAACGGCGGCGGCCCGGTAGCGCCCGGCGCGCCGCTATCGCACAGCTAGAGCCGGAGTAGAAAATCGCGATGCGGCTAAGCGCAAGCCTGGATTTTGCAGCGGCCGGAGAGGATTCGGCCGCGCAGGATCTGACTGCGGCGGAATCGGCGACGGTGCCGGCGCGACGCATGGATGAGGCCGCATTTCAGGCCTTCTATGCAAAGACCGCGCCGGGGCTGCGGGGTTATCTGCGGCGCGCCTCAGGAAACGAGGCGCTCGCTGACGATATTCTGCAGGAATGTTACCTGCGCTTTCTACGCGCCGATCTTCTTCAGTTCAGAGACGTTCAGTTCCGAGACATCCAGTTCCGAGACGCCCAGTTCCGAGAGGCGCAGTTCAATGACGTTGCCCGATCAGATGCGCCGCTGAAGGGGTATCTGTACAAAATAGCGTCGTCGTTGTTGGTCGACCACTGGCGCCGCGTGAAGCGGGAACGGCGCTGGAGTCTGTGGAATTTCCTGGGCGGCGAGCCGGCGACAAATCCCAAGAGCGAAAGCGATGCCATGCGTTTTTTCCGCCGGCTCAAGCCGCAGGAGCAATTGCTCCTGTGGCTTGCTTATGTTGAGGGCTTCGAGCACCGCGAGATCGCCGCGGCTCTGCGGCTCAAGGAGAAAAGCGTGCGCGTGGTGCTCTTCCGGGCGCGCAAGAAGTTGGCGCGCACGCTGGAAGACGCCGGACTCGGACGGAAGGAGGCAGGATGAGCCACACGAACTGTTCCGAAGAGAGCGCGGTCGCGCGCGCTATTCGCAACGGCGAATGGAACGAGGGCCTCGAGGCGCACGTGCGCCGGTGCGGGACCTGCCGCAGCGTGCGGCAGGCGGCGCAATGGATGCAGGGGCTGGCGCCCGCATCGCAATTGGGGGCGAGCGAGCAAACCAATTTGCCGGATCCGCAGATTCTGTGGCTGCGGGCTCAGCTTTCCGAGAGGCAGGCGGCGGCCGAACGCGCGCATCAGAGTTTGCAGTGGGTGGAAGTTGTGTGCGCGATGGTCATTTGCGCGGGCCTGGGCATTTGGCTAGTGCGGGACTGGAACGAAGTGGGCGAGGCAATTGCGAAAGCCCTGGACTGGACGCTGTTCGAGTCGTGGCCGGCGCTGTGGAACAGTCTTTATGCGTACGGGCTTTATGCATACGGGCCGGTGAACGCTCCGATTCTGTTTTCGTCCGCTCTGGCGGCGATTGCGCTGGTGGCGGTTGCGATCGCGTATCCGCTGCTGGCGCGGGAGTAGGCGTTCTTTCGTTCTTGATCGCCACTGGCGGTGCGAATCTAAGACCGTTTGGCGGCGTGCTCCGTATAGGAAATTGTTTTGCACAGCCAAGCGGGCAGGGGACAGGTGTAAGATCGAGACGGCATTTTGGGTCAAAGAGTTTTAAGTCAAAAGCGCAGATTCCAAGTATCCTCCCGAATTTCCAGCAGGATTAAGGAGACATTCCATGGCGACAATCACCGTGAAAGACGGCACGCAGATTTATTTCAAGGATTGGGGTAAGGGACAGCCGATCGTTTTCAGCCATGGCTGGCCGCTAAGCGCCGACGATTGGGATGGGCAAATGCTGTTCTTCGGCCAGCGTGGATATCGAGTGATCGCACACGATCGCCGCGGGCACGGCCGCTCCAGCCAAACCTGGGACGGGAATGAGATGGACACCTATGCGGATGATTTGGCCGCGCTATTTGACGCGCTCGATCTCAAGGACGCGATCATGGTTGGGCACTCGACCGGTGGTGGCGAAGTTGCGCGTTACCTGGGCCGCCATGGCTCCAAGCGCGTCGCCAAGGCGGCGCTCATCAGCGCGGTGCCGCCGCTGATGCTGAAGACGGAAAAGAATCCCACTGGCCAACCCATCTCGGTCTTCGACGGCTTGCGAGCACAGCTCGCGGCTAACCGGCCGCAGTTCTACCGGGACATTACTCTCCCGTTCTATGGCTACAACCGCCCGGGCGCAAAAATCTCCGAAGGCATCCGCGAGCATTGGTGGTTGCAGGGCATGCTGGGAGGCATCAAGGCCCACTATGACTGCATCAAGGCGTTCTCGGAGACCGACTTCACCGAAGACCTGAAGAAGATCGACATTCCGGTGCTGGTGATGCATGGCGACGACGATCAGATTGTGCCGATCGTTGCTGCAGGTCCGTTGTCCGCCAAAATACTGAAGAAAGCCACGCTCAAGGTATATCCGGGGTTTCCGCATGGGATGCCCACGACCAACGCGGACCAGATCAATGCCGACCTGCTCGCGTTCTTGCAACAAACTCAAACGGCGTCGGCGTAACCGCGAAGTTGACAAATATGAATGCGGCGCGCCGCCTGGCGTCCGGTCCGGCGGCAGGCTGTGCCGCGATGATGAGTGCAAGACCTCAGGTCGTCCCGCCGAAAGAGCATCGGCGGGACGACCTGAGCTACAAGGCTCGCGCAACGATTACGCCTTGGCTTCAGGCGCCGAGGGAGGCGCGAAGGAGCCGCAACGGCCTTGCATGCCGGCGCGAAATTTCTCGCGTTCCTCGGGCGTCATTTGCGCCCATCGCTCCATCATGCGACCGCGCCAGTGTCCTCCGCCCCAGCGGCCGCGGAATCCACCCAAGAGCAGCCTGCTGAGCACCAGCAGGCCGAGCGCTTGCCCGAAGCTGATCAGGCGCAGCCCGAAAAGCGGCGGCATCAGCCAATTCCACAGGTGCATGGCCACGAAGCTCAGCGCCAGTACCGCCACAATCGCAAACAGAAGAAATCTCGCTGCTCGTAAAAATCGATGTCGTCTCATGTTCGACCTCACTCTCCCAAGAATTCGTCGTGAATGGCTTGCAGCCGGCGCCGCAGGTAGACCACGGCATGGTGCTTGCGCAACACCATGGTGTTCACGCTGACGCCCGCTTTGGCTGCTAATTCCTTGAAGCTGCGGCCTTCGATTTCGTGCCCGACGAAGGCGGCACGCTGCTCCGGCGGCAATTCGTCGACTGCTGCTTCGATTTCGTCCAGCAGCACGCCTCGTGCGTAGGCTGCTTCCGGTCCGGCGTCAGGCGACGGCAGGAGTTCTTCGAATTGCAGCTGCGCGGCGTCTTGTGAGCGGGCCGAAGAGCCGCCGACGGCTTCGGGCAGAGGTTCGGGCTTCTTCTTGCGGAAGAAATCCGTAATGCGGTTTCGCGCCACGCGAAAGAGCCAGGCGCCGGCCTCCTCCACCGGTTCGAACAGCCGATAAGCGGCGACGAGTTCGTAGAAGACTTCCTGCAGGATGTCTTCGGCTTCGCCCCGTTCCGGCACGCGGCTGCGAATGAAATTCGCGAGGCGGGCGCGATGGCGCGCGGAGGCTTCGAGAATGCGGCGGTCATCTTCGCGCACGTCGCGCCGCACGGATGTGGCTGCGGGTGCGCTGCTCACCGTCCCGCGGGCAAATGGAGCCCGCGTTGAGGGGCCAGATGCCGCAAACGCTATCGAATCTGCTTTCATCTTTTTTTGCGCCAAGCTCCCTTCTTTAAACGCGCCGGGCTCCCCTTGCCGGGGACACCGGCGCTACTGCAAGGGGACGTTCCGGCGCCCGACAACCCTCAGACTTTGGCGCCACACAAGTTGCGATGTTCCTGTTCGCCATATATGAAGACGAACGAGCGACCGAAATATTTCTGTCATCCACTTAGAGAGTTCGACTACACCCGGAGTAATACGCTCGCCGGTGGTAAAGTGGAAACGCGCCTTGCCAGCCATCTCGAAACTGTGGCAACCAAACCGTATGATTTCTTCGATTATTGTGGCAGCTCGTGAAGGTGAGGCAGGTGAGGTATGACCAGGTCTGCGAGAAGTGTTGCTATGGTTTTGTGTGCCGTCCTGTTTTGGATGGGGCAGAGCGGCGCAGCGGCGGCGCAGAGAGGTGCGCCAGAGAAGGCAGTCGCGCCCGCCGGCACCGCACAGCGGACCGCGGCCGACAAGGCTGTTACGGCCGAGGGTGAAGTTTTGCAGCGGCTCGAGCATCTGCGGCGCGGGATCAATGTGAGCGACTGGTTCGCGCAGGCAGGCGATCCGAGCGGATACACGAAAGAGCATTTCGATAGTGCGATCACGGCGCACGATCTGGATCTGATCCAGAGGATGGGCTTCGATCACGTGCGCTTGAGTGTAGACCCGCGGCCCATGTTCCACGCACGGCAGGCGGATCAGATTACACCGGAGGACCTCGCGTACCTGGACGCGGCGGTGAAGATGATTCTGGATCGGGGCCTGGCCGTGGACATCAGCGTTTTCGCGGACGCGGAGTTCAAAGCGAAGCTCGCGAGCGATGACGAATTCGTCGAGCAGTTCGCGGACTTTTGGCGGGCGCTCGCGCGGCACTACGTGAATCTCGACGCGGAGCGAGTTTTTTTTGAAATCCTCAACGAGCCCGAAGGCCGCGACCGCTATCGCTGGTACGGCTTGGAGGCCAAGCTGGCAGCCGCGATTCGCGAAGGGGCGCCGCAGCACACCATCATTGCCACCGGGGCGCACTGGTCGGACGACGACGATCTGGTTTTCCTCGAGCCGCTGCGCGATGCCAACGTGATCTATGCGTTTCATTTCTACGAATCACACATCTTCACGCATCAAGGGGCGACGTGGTCTGCGAATTATTGGCACAACCTGAAGGGCGTGCCGTATCCATCGACGCCGGAAAACGTGCAGGCCGCAGCTGCGGAAGTGCCGGACGCGGTGCACCGTCTGGCGGTGGTGCGTTATGGGCTGGACCGCTGGAATGCGGGGCGGATCGACGCGGAGATCGGGCAAGTGACGGCGTGGGCCGAGCATTGGAGCGTGCCGGTGATCTGCAACGAATTTGGCGTTTACCGCAAAAATGCCGAGGTCAAAGATCGGCTCGCGTGGCTTACTGATGTGCGCACGTCACTCGAAAAGCACGGCATCGGGTGGGCGATGTGGGAGTACCACGGCGGGTTCGGCGTGGTTACTACGCAGGGTGGGCAGGCGGTGCCGGACGAAGCGACGTTGCGCGCGCTAGGACTGCCGAAGCGAAGTTATCAGAGTTCGGACAACGAACGCAGCGGACCCAATTGAGCTTTGAAGACGAGGCCTTGCAGTCACTTCGTTGACGCAGGAAGTATCTTTCGATTAGTGTTGCAGCTATGGCTAAGAAGAAAAACACCGACAAAACTGAAAAGAAAACCTACCTCGGGAATCTCGATCGGCTCGGCGGAAAGAAATTGACGCAGCGCGGGGCGGAGGAATCGTCTCGGGGAAGAGAATCACGCAAGCACCGCATGGGCGGTGGCGGGCGTAAGTCCGGCTGAAGCTGGACTTTCCCCCGTAGCACCGGTTCGATGCTCCGGTCGATCAGCCTTCGCCGCCGATATCGTCCCCTTCACGGTGGCGTTCCTCAGTAACCTTTCCTGAGCCTGGCGTCGGAACACTATCGGAGCGGCCGGAAAAGGAGCGAGGGACAGCGGAAGGGAAACTGTCGTGAGCCTGCCGGCCCTCTTCCAGCTCAGAAAGTATCTGCCTGAATAAGGGCATAATCAACGCAACCACTTTCGCTTCACCGTGGGCGCCATTTAGCCTGGATTTAAGCTCGGCATTTTGCTCAAGAGCGAGTTTGGTGAGAATCGCTGCTGCTGTCTCCATTGCCATCGGTTACCTCTATGCGTGAGTGAATGAGTGCGCAACAGCATCATACAGATTCAGCCGGGACATAATCCATCGTTGGGGTTTGAGGTCGGCTTCGGGGCCGGCATTGTAGCGAAGCATTAGCTAGGGACCATTTCCCTCACGCGCACTATCCTTAGTTGTTCGAGTGCCTCCGTTTTTGGAGGATTTGAGAATCCCCTGGTCGCCCAGGGCCAGGCGAAGCGCTTCAACGTGCGGCGCGCATTCACGAGCTTGCTTCACGTGCGCGACGGCCGCATCCCAATTCCATCCCAAACAGGTGTGCAGGTAGCCGATAGCCACCGTCGGCGCTCGGCCGATGCCGGCAGTGCAATGGAGATAGACGGTGTGGCCTTCGGCGAGCAATTCGCTCAAGGCTTGAATCGCGGAATAAAGCTTGGCCCGAAGTTCGATTTGTTCTTCGACCATCGGAACGCGGCGAAGAAGGATAGGGCAAGTTTCGTAGTGGGCTTCAAGCGGAGGGAAATCCAAATTGACGGCACGCATATCGTCGTCGGTGTGAATGTTGAGCACGGCGGTGATGCCTGCTTCGCGGCGGAGACGTTCGATATCGTCAGTTGTACGGGGATGAGAGCCGATAAACAGCCGCGGAAGGACCTGCGCGTAGGTTAATTTTTCGCCGGGGAATCGACACATTTTGCTTACCGTTTCAGGTTAGCACGGATCGTGGCGGGCTGCTGAGCGTCCGACCGGCACGTGTCGAAAGGAGACGAAATCCTATGATTTTGAAGGTTTGATATTCCTGAATAGGGCATTAGAATTTAAGTGCCTGCTCGATGAGATTGGGGCTGAGAATGTCTTACAACTTCAAAATTGACGTGGAGCGCGAGACGGATGGGCGTTGGATCGCGGAAATCCGGGCCCTTCCTGGCGTCATGGTCTACGGAAAAACCAGGGCGGACGCTGTGCGTTCCGTTTACGCCTTAGCCCTACGCGTGCTCGCCGATCGAATTGAGCGCACCAGGAAAGCACCTGCCAAGGACCTCGAACTTTCTTTTGCCCGCTCCCGCTGATCCGCCTTGAGCCGCTGGCCAAGCACAAAAGCACGGAAAGTTTATCAGGCTCTGCTTCGGATTGGCTGGGCTCCGAAACCAGGCGGTCGGAAAGGGTCGTCTCATATCCAACTCGTGCATCCTACGAAGCCAGAATTCACTTGGGCTTTTCACGAGTCGGACGAAATAGGCCCCAAGATGCTCGCCAGAATCGCGAAACATACCGGTTTGAGGAGAGAAGATCTCTGAGTTCGAGCGGCACTCTGCGCGAAACGTGCAAAGTTGCTGTCCTAAAATATGACGCGAGAGTGGAGGCTCGATTCGCTAGCGAGGCGGGGGGTAGCAGATTTTGCCGAGGAGGGCGGGGCGGCGAGCGCCGGTGGCGCTGGGTAAATTCGAGGGGCGGCCGTGCAGGGTTTCGTCGGCCAGCAGGGCGAAGATGAATGCTTCCTTGGCATCGCCGGGCAAACCCAGAGCTTCCGTAGTGACCACTTCGATTCCGCCAAGGGCGGCGGAGAGCTGCGCGAGGATCAGAGGATTGCGCGCGCCGCCTCCGGAGACAATGAGTTGCGAGAGTGACGTGCGAGGAAGCACCCAGCGGTGCAGTGCATCTGCGATCGAGAGCGCGGTCACTATTGTGGCCGTGCGCACCAGATCTCCGGGACGGGCGCGGTGGCGCCGGCCCCAAGCCAAAATCTTCTCCACGTAAGCTTTCCCATATTGTTCACGTCCGGCCGACTTGGGCGGAGCTTCTCGAAAATAATTCTCGGCGAGCAGGGAATTAACGAGCGCGGGCAGCAGATGGCCTCGCGAGGCCATTTGCGCTTCCGCGTCGAAGCTGCGGCGGCCATTGGTGAAATGATGCACCAGGGCGTCGATGACCATGTTTCCGGGGCCCGTATCGAAGGCGATCACCGAATGCGGCGGAGCCGCTTTCGGGATGACTGTGACGTTGGCGATGCCGCCGATATTCAGCACCGCGCGGCCGCGGCCCGGATCGCGATAGAGCAGGTAGTCGCCAAAAGGGACGAGCGGCGCGCCCTGGCCGCCCACGGCCATGTCCGCGGGGCGAAAATCGCCAACGGTGGTCACGCCAGTGATCGCGGCGATCACGGCGGGTTCGCCGATTTGTAGTGTCGACGAGATGTTTTCGCCGAGAAAGCGGCTAGGCGCGCCCTGATGGAAAATGGTCTGGCCGTGAGAGCCGATCACGCTGAGCCGGCGAGGATTGACGCGAAATTTGCGGCAGGCGCGCAGCGCGGCCTGGCCGAAGGCGCGGCCGAGGCGGAAATTCAACTGACTGATTTCGCCCGGCGAGACGCGCGCGCCCTCCGCGATGCGGAGTACTTCGGCCCGCACGGCGGAAGGGAACGGCACCGTGAAGAAATTCTCGAGACGCGGGTGCGGGGCATTCTGTGCGATCTTTTTTCTGATTGGGGGCGCGATGCGGACGAGCGCGACGTCGATGCCGTCGACGGAAGTGCCGGACATCAGACCGAGGGCAAGGCGGGAACGCTCGGACGCGCGGCTCATAAGGGAAAATTCCCCGGGGCCCGCAACACAGAAACCGGTGTTGCGGCGCCCCAGGCTACAAATGCAAGACGCAAAGTAAGTGCCAAGTGAGGATTCATGAGATTTGTTTTTTCAGTTGTGCGAGGAGATTGAGCGCGTCGATGGGGCGCAACTGGTCGAGGTCGGCGGCGCGAAGTGCCTCGAGGACTTCGCGATCGATGGGAGTAAACAGCGCCTGCTGTTCGCCGGCGCCATTCGAAGGGGAGAGCGGAGGCGTGAGTTTTTCGCTCAACTGCCGCTCGCTCTGCTCGTGACGGCGCAAAACTTCGCGGGCGCGCGCGATCACAGCGGGCGGCAGGCCTGCAAGGCGCGCGACTTCGATGCCGTAGCTTTTATCGGCGCTGCCCTCTTCCACCCGTCGCAGGAAAATGATTTCGTTGGGCATCTCTTCCACTGAGACGTGCACGTTTTTAACTCCCGAAAGCAAGTCGGCTAGTTCCGTCAATTCGTGATAGTGGGTGGCGAAGAGGGTGCGCGCGCGTGTATGCGACTGAAGATATTCGACGACGGCCCAGGCGATGGAGAGCCCATCGAAGGTAGCCGTGCCGCGGCCGACTTCGTCGAGGAGAACGAGGCTGTGCGGCGTGGCCAGATTCAAAATGGCGGCGACTTCGCTCATTTCGACCAAAAATGTGGAACGCCCGCGCGCCAGATTATCCGAGGCGCCAATGCGCGTGAAGATGCGGTCGGTGATGGGCAGGCGGGCCTGTTCGGCGGGGACGAACGAACCCATTTGCGCGAGCAGAACGATGAGCGCGGCCTGGCGCAGGTAAGTGGACTTGCCGCCCATGTTGGGGCCGGTGATGAGAAGAATCTGATGCGTGGCGGAGTTCAGATAGAGCGCGTTGGGGACAAAGCGCTCGCCATTCTGCTCCAGCAGATGCTCGATCACGGGATGGCGGCCACCGAGGATGAGGAGTTCACCGGCGTCGGTGAATTCCGGCCGGACATAGCGGCGAGAGGCGGCCAACACCGCGAAATTGGCGAGCGCATCGAGCTGGGCGATGGCGGCTGCGGTGTGGCGCAATCGCGGCGATTGCTGGGCCACCCAGGCGCGCACCTCAGCGAAGAGCCGCTTTTCGATTTCGGCGATGCGTTCGTCGGCGGCCAGGACTTTGCTTTCGTATTCCTTGAGCTCTGGGGTGGTGAAACGCTCCGCATTGACGAGCGTTTGCTTGCGTTCGAAATCGGGAGGAACCAGGTGCAGGTTGGCCTTGGAAATTTCGATATAGAAACCGAAGACCTGGTTGTAGCGAATCTTCAGCGAGCCGATGCCGGCGCGCTTGCGCTCACGGTCCTCCATGGCAGCGATGGTCTGGCGACTACTTTGGCTGAGGTCGCGCAGGCCGTCGAGCTCGGCGTTGAAGCCGCGGCGGATCACTCCGGGGTCGGAAGCGAGCGCGGGCGGCTCTTCGGCGATGGCTTGTTCGAGACGCTGCTGCACGTCCGTGAGTTCGTCCATTTCGCCGTGCAGCGCCACGAGCCGTGCTGCGGTGCAATTGGCGATATAGCGGCGGAGCAGGGGAATGCGCGCGACGGATTGACGCAGCGCGACGAGGTCGCGCGGCGTGGCCAGGCCGAGCGTGGCGCGGCTGGCCAGGCGTTCGAGATCCTGCACGCCGCGGAGGTTCTGGCGAATCTCCTCGCGCAGCATCGTCTGCGATTTGAATTCGGCGACGGCATCCAGGCGCGCTTCGATTTCGGGGCGCGAAAGCTCGGGGCGCAGAATCCAGGTGCGGAGCAGACGCGCGCCCATGACCGTAACGGTCTGGTCGATCGCGCCGAATAGCGACGCATCTGGCCGTCCGCCGCGGTGATTTTCGTCGGCGTTTAGTCCGGAGAGCAGTTCAAGATTGCGCACGGTGACCGGGTCGAGCACCAGCGAATCCTGTTGCTCGTAATAGCGGATCGTATCCAGATGAAGCAGAGCCGCGGCGGGACTTCTGTCTGATTTGGTCTCTGACTTGGTCTCAGATCTGGCGTCGGGCTTGGCTGAAGTTTCGCGAAGGTAATGCACGAGCGCTCCGGCGGCCGCGATAGCCTGCGGATGTGCTGCCAGGCCGAAGCCTTCGAGGTGGGCCACGCCAAATTGTTCGGTGAGCAGACGCTGGCCGTAGTCTGCGCGAAAGATCCAGTCTTCCAGGTGCGTCTCGGAAGCTTCCTGCGCGCTGCTGGCGGAGCTGCCGGCGGCGTCAGTTCGCGCGAGACTGGGCGGCCCAAAAAGGCCGGGCTGGCGCGGCAGCAGGATCTCGCGAGGACGGAGCAGTTCCAATTCGTCGCGGAGCTTTTGTTCTGCATCCGGCCTGGCAAACTCCGTGGCGCAAAACTCGCCAGTGGAAACATCGAGATAAGCTAACCCGACGGGCGATCCCGCGTTCCCGCGAGCGACGGCAGCCAAAAAACTATTTTCCTTGGGCTCGAGGACATTGAGATCCATGGCCGTGCCCGGAGTGATGACGCGCACCACTTCGCGGCGGACCAGCTTTTTGCCGGGGCCGGGCTGCTCCATCTGATCGCAAATGGCAATTTTGTAACTGGCGCGCAGCAAACGCGCGATGTAGGTTTCCGCGGCGTGAAAGGGAACGCCGCACATGGGAATGGGTTCGCCGCGCTCGCGATTGCGCGAAGTGAGAGTTATCTGCAGCTCCTTGGAGGCGACCAGGGCGTCTTCGTAGAAGAGTTCGTAGAAATCGCCCAGGCGAAACAGAAGCAACGCGTGGGGATAGCGTTTCTTGATCGATTGATACTGCCGCATCAGCGGCGTAGAGGCTTCTATCATGCGGGTTCGGCGGGGCCGGAATATACTAGCCGACGATGCGCTCGGCGAGCAAAACGCGTCTGAGGAAATCTGAGCGGCGGGCCGGCAAAAAATCCAATACGGAAATTGAAGTAAAGGTCCGAATCGGCGATCGACGCGGATTTTTGCGGCAGCTGGCGCGGTTGAAAGCGAAGCTGACGCGCGCTCGAGTGCATGAGATGAACACGCTTTACGATACGGGCGACGGCCAACTGGCGCGCCAGGGGCAGATGTTGCGGCTCCGCGTGGAACGCCCCGCTGGCCGCGCACGCGGCGCGGGCCGAGAGACCAAATCCGCGAAAGACAAGCCAGCAAGCACCGGCGTGCTCACATTCAAAGGGCCGGCAAATGGAGCCGAAACGAACAATCCGGAGCCATACAAAGTACGCGAAGAACACGAATTGTGCATCACCAGCCCTGAGGAGATGCCGAAGATTTTCGAAGCGCTGGGCTTGCGGCCCTGTTTTCGCTACGAAAAAGTTCGCACGACTTTCAGCCTGCCGGGAATGACGCAACTCAAGCTGACGCTCGATGAAACGCCAATCGGGCTTTTCGTGGAACTGGAGGGGGGGCGCGGGGAAATCGACCGTGCGGCAGGAATGCTGGGTTTCGCCCGCTCCGACTACATTAACAAGAGCTACGGCGCGCTATTCGTAGAAGAGCGCGGGCTGGCTGGAGGGGCGTTAGGCAAAGAACCGACATCGTTTTCAGGCATCAAGGATATGCTCTTTCGATCCTGATTCCGCTGCGCGACGCGTTTACACAAAAAGGCAGCGCCCGTCCATGCACTCTGCAGAGCAGGACGGGCGATCCGCCTTTACGTTACGGCCGTTGCCAAATGCTTGCAACGTTCCCCTACACGCAACGGTCTTATAGCTCGTCTCCCTCGTCCAGTTCGTTGGTGGCCGGGTCTGGCGTAAGCGTGCCGAAGAGGCCGTCCATTTCGCCGTTCGGCCCTGCGGTAAAGAAGAGGCTGTTGTAGGGACCGGCAGCGCCGCACTTCGGCAAATTGGATCCCGGCGGCGGGGTACTCGGGCAGCCTGCTGCGCTATTACCGAACGCGAGCGCCCACAGGCCGTCGATACCCACTATATTGCCGTTGTGGTCTCTCATGAAGTCGATGAACTCGCCCGTGAAGCCGTTATAAGCGGCAATCCACCCGCTCCCGAAATTGCCTACCAGGATTTTGTTGCTCAGCTCGCCGAAATCGCGGGGAGTCCAAACAATCCCCCAAGGTGCGTTAAGCCACGACCCATGCTGGAAGCGGGTCAGCAGCTTGCCTGACGGGCTGTAGAGGTCAACGAAACCAAGGCCTGCGCCCTCGAGATTATCGTGCTTCGAAGCGTTCTGCTTGGCATAGGTAACGAAAAGGCTGCCACCTATATTCTGAACGTTAAAGGGAGCGAAGCCCCTAGGGATCCGCTCGTCCTGAAATGCTTCTTCGTGTTCCCCTCGGTCGTCGCCATCGTCGGAAAGAGTCACTTGATGGAAGTTGGTGTCATAAACTTCGATCTTGCCGGCGCGGAAATTGGTTACGTAGAGGTAGCGCTTTCCGTTCAGTTCTCCTATCGTAGCGCCCTTGTAGACGGCTCCGTCTGCGGGCGTTGGATTGGCCGAGTTATCGACCTCAAGAGTGGCGGCAGTGCCGCCGGCCCATGCCGAGATGGTGCCATCTTCGGTCACAAAGATGAACGCCGCTGCCGTGTTCGGATCTCCGGGGCTGAGATCAAAGTCGGGGCTGCCATTGAACACGACCCCCGTAGGAGTGGATACGAAACAGTTCGGAGGGGTATTCTTTCCAGTACAGGGAACGGTGCCATTCGGGCCCGGAATTGTGACCACCAACGATCTCGCTGCGCCTGTGCCGTCATATAACGTGGAAACACCGGCATTGTTGTCGCCAATCCACCAAGGACTTGTCGTGCTGCGAGCCAGCCCCCAGGAATTCAGGAGGTTGCTATCCGTGTGTGCAGCGGAAATGCCGGAGTTAGGATCCGTGACAAGGTTGGTCTGGACGTAGTGGTTGGTCTCTTTGGGGGCTTGCGCGAACGTCAGAACGGGAAGCGTGGCGAGCGCGGAAAGCAGCACCACGCATGACTTCAAAAGCTTAGAACCGGATTTCATTTTGTAGCTTTTCCTCCCTAAGGAATTGTGACTTGCGCCGCCGAATCGGGCCGGCCGCGGCCAGATGCCGGCTGACTTCAAGTTCTCTGCGTTGGTAATCTGCGGGAGTTCGCTCCTGAAGTTGTCATCAGGCCGTCATGCAAGTGTTAAGAGATTGTCTGGGGCCGAGGATCAAAGCCAACTGAGTTTTCAAGGCAGTCTTCTGTGCCAATTGAGGGTTGATGCGGCCAGACCAACCTTTTATTGGCTTATTGGCGCGATTGGCGACGCTGATTGGGCGGGTGGATCAATGTGCCAAGGTGACCCAATCGGTATTCCTCGATGCAGAAAGGGGCGCAGCGGGTGGGTCTGCGCCCCTGAACGGGCTGATTCGCCGCCGGGCAGGCACCGTTTAGCGCTTTGCGAAACAAATCGAAGAATAATTTCACGATTTCGGCACTCTTTTCTTGACAAAGTATGCGACTACATTTACTAGATCAAGTGAGGAAAAAACTGTTTGCAATGAGCTATTCGTTGGACCAGGAACCCTTGCCCAGTCGTCGCACCGGACCGGCGGCGAATGTTTTGCGGTTGAGTGGTGAAGCGATAAGGGCCTCGAGGATGGCAAGCAGTCGACCTTTGGGTAGGAGCACGAGAGCCGACTAGGGATTACCGGCCCCTTTGGGCTGACCCGTGGTCGGGCGCTTACCCCGGCCACGGGCTTTTTGTTTTTAGGGAGACTGAAGATCCTAAAAGACGCCGAAACATTAGAAAAACCTCGGGTCTTCCGCCGAAGAAATCATCGGCGGTACGACCTGAGCTACAAAGGTTTCGGCAATCCGGAGGAATTCAGTCTACGGAGGTGATCGGCCATGCTGCACGCAACAGAAGTGCTTGGCGGGGAGGCTTACGACGTCCAGGGAAACTTTGTGGGGCGAATATCGGAGCTATTTATTGAGCCTGCCGACCAGCCCAACCGAGTAGCGCGTTACCTGCTGGGTCGAGGCAAATACCTGCCGCTGCTGGCCCGGCACGACCAGATCTCCTCGGTAGCTCCGGGGGTGATCAAGCTGAATGTTGAAGAGAAAGATTTGGACCATTTCCACGCCAACGAAGCGTGGCTGGCGGTTCGCAAGGATTTACTGGATCAGCAGATCATCGATACGCGGGGGCGCAAGGTGGTGCGCGTGAATGATGTCGATCTGGCCGAGCATCGTACCAACGGCACGGTGGAGTTGCGGGTCACGGACGTGGATGTGGGGCTACCGGGGGCGGCGCGACGATTGCTGCAGGGGCTGGCTTCGCCGATGTTCATCCGGCACCTCCAGGAGAAACTGCCGGCGCGAACGATCCGCTGGGAATTCGTGAACTTGATCGAGCCGGACCCGCTGCGCCGGGTGAAGCTGCGCATCACTCACGACAAGCTGGAAAAGATGCACCCGGCGGACCTGGCCGACATTATGGAGGAACTCTCTCCCGCGGAGCGCCAGGCCATTATCGCTTCGCTCGACGAAGAGTCCGCGGCCGAGGCGCTGGCCGAACTGGATTCCCGGCTGACTTCGCAGATCGTGGAGAAAATGGCGCCGGAAAAAGCGGCGGACATCATCGAGGAGATGGATCCGGACAACGCCGCCGACGTTCTCGCCGGCCTCTCGCCGGAAGTTTCGCAGGACGTGATCGATGAGTTGCACGGCGAAGAGGCGCGCGATGTGGAAGCGCTGTTGAACTTCGATGCGCATTCGGCGGGCGGAATGATGACCACCGACTTCGTTTATGTGGGAGAGACCGCGAATCGAGCAGAAGTGGTGGAATGGGTGCGCGGGCGCGAGGAGATCAACCCCGAGCAGCTCGACACGATTTTCGTGATCGACGGCAATGCCAAATTCTCGGGAGATGTTGCGGTGGGGCGGCTGCTGCTTGCGGGAGACGATGAACCGCTGGCGCAGCTCAAGTCTGAACCGTTGGTTTCTATCGCACCCGACGCGAAGGAGAAGGAGGTCTTCGCGTTGTTTGATAAGTACAATCTGCGAACCCTGGCCGTGGTGGATGCGTCGGGCAGGCCTATCGGAGCGATAACTGTGGATGACGTGATTACGCGGCTGCGCGCCTCGTTGTAACGAGGCCGCAGACGGGCGGTTGAGCGACAAGGATGCTGATTCGCAAATGAATTGGACTTCAATTAACGCGCGTACCGAGGAGATGCAGCGCCGTGCGACGCAGGTGCAGCGGCGGGGCCGCCATTTGTGGCGCCGGCTGGCGCTGTTCGCGGCTGTGCTCGGTCCGGGCCTGATTACCTCCAATGTGGATAACGACGCCGGTGGCATCTCCACGTACTCGCTGGCGGGCGCGCAGTTCGGGTATGCGCTGTTGTGGTCGCTGATCCCGATGACGATTGCGCTCTACGTGACCGAAGAGATGTGCGCGCGCATGGCGGTGGTCACAGGCAAGGGGCTTTCCGATCTGATCCGGGAGGAGTATGGCTTTCGCCCGACGTTTTTCGTGATGGTCGCGGGGTTCCTAGTGGACCTGGGGAACGTGGTGGCGGAATTCGCCGGGGTGGCTTCGGCGGTGGAAATATTCGGAATCAGCCGCTACATCGCCGTACCGCTCGCGGCGCTGGTCGTGTGGATACTGGTGCTGCGCGGAACCTATCGGCAGGTGGAGAAGATCTTTTTGGCGCTGTGCTCGTTTTATCTGGCTTACGTTTTCTCGGCCTTTCTGGCGAAGCCGGACTGGCTCGATGCCGCGCGGCATACGGTCATTCCATCGGTGCAGTTCAATACTAGCTATTTGCTGATGGTCACGGCGCTGGTGGGGACGACCATCGCTCCGTGGCAATTCTTTTACATGCAAGCAAGTTTTGTGGAGAAGCGCGTTGGTCCCAGGCAATATCCGCAGGCGCGGGCTGACGTGATTGCGGGCAGCGTGACCTGCATGCTCATCGTTTTCTTCATCATCGTGTGCACCGCCGCCACCCTCTACACTTCGGGCCATCGCAATATCGCAGACGCCGCCGATGCGGCAAAGGCTCTGGTGCCCTTGGCGGGGCGCTGGGCTTCGCTGCTGTTTGCCTTTGGCTTGCTGAACGCGTCCCTATTTGCCGCGTCCATCCTGCCGCTTTCCACCGCACACGTGATTTGCGAAGGCTTGGGATTCGAGGCGGGGATCGATCGCAAATTCAAAGAAGCGCCGATTTTCTACTGGCTCTATACGATTCTGATCGTAGTGGGCGGAGGACTGATTCTGATTCCGCGAGCGCCGCTCTGGCGGATCCTGGTGCTCTCGCAGGTGGCTAACGGCGTCTGGCTGCCCGTTGTGTTGATTTTTATGATTCTGCTTATCAACCGGCGCGACCTGATGGGAGATCAGGTGAATAGCCGCACGTTCAACGTCATCGCCTGGGTCACCAGCGTGGCCATGATTGTGCTGACGCTAGTTCTTATTTATTTCGCGGTCTTTCATCCTTCGGCGGCGACGGGAGGATTGTAGCTTTGAACCGCGGCGGCCCACCGGCTCTTAGACTGGGCTCTGGCAATCGACAAGTTGAGACTTGCGATCCGCGCCACTCTCGATTTCCCCTGGGATGGTAAAAAAGAGCACAATGCTGGCGAAATCAGCATCACACGAGTTGTGACGTGGTTGCGTGGGGTAAAGCAGTATGCTAGCTTTGCGTTGCAAAGGAGCCGGCGCCCGATCCCCGCGTTGTGCCTGCCGGAGATTCCGCAGCAACATCGGAAATAAGAGTGCAGCCACCGAAGTTACTTGAACCGGCCAGCCGCGACGAGGCGCACCTGCTCGAACGGCTCGATGCGGAACGCTTGCCCCGGCATATTGCCGTAATCATGGATGGCAACGGCCGTTGGGCGCAGCGCCGGCATCTGCCGCGCATCGCCGGCCACCGCTCCGGGGTGGAATCCGCGCGGACCATCATCGAAACCTGCGCTCGTTTGAATATTCCCGCGCTCACGCTTTACGCGTTTTCCATGGAAAACTGGCGCCGGCCCAAGGCCGAAATCGATTTCCTGATGCGGCTGCTGAGGCAATATCTGCGCAAGGAGCTGCCAGTCATTCACCGCAATAATATCCGCCTGCAAATTATCGGCCGCACGGAACAGTTGCCTGAGGAAGTTCAGGCTGACGTCGCGAAAGGCGTGGCGCTGACGGCGCAGAACTCGGGCATGGTGTTGACCGTAGCTCTCAATTACGGCGGGCGCGCGGAATTAGTGGACGCTTTTAACGCCATCCTCGAGCGCTTCCGCCAAAAAGCCGCAAACGGCAATGGGGCGCTGGCAAATTTTCGGGTCGACGAAGAGACCATCTCCGATAACCTCTATACCTCCGGGCTACCCGATCCCGACCTGCTCATCCGCACCAGCGGCGAGCTGCGCATCAGCAATTTCCTGCTGTGGCAGATCGCCTACGCAGAAATCTACGTCACGGATACGCTTTGGCCCGATTTTCGGCGTGCGGAACTCTATACCGCTCTGGCAGACTATCAAAAGCGCGAACGGCGCTACGGCGGTTTGGCTGCGGAGCGTCCCGAAGTTCCGGCATTGCAGCCGGAATGAACTCTCCCAACAAGCAGGCTTGGACCAGAGTAAATGCAGGCGCGAGCTCCGGCACAATAGCTCGCATTCTGACCGCGGCGATCTTGATTCCCGCCGTGGTTGCGGTGGTCTGGTGGGCTCCGACGTCGGTGGTGGCGGCGGCAGCTGGAGGGGTCGCGCTGCTTGCGCTGTTCGAATTTTTCTCGCTCGGCGCTCGCCTGAATTTGCAGGCGTATCGTGTCTGGACGGCCCTTTGCGCGCTGGGCATATTTTTTCAGCAGTGGACGGCGAGCGCGGCACAGTCGTACCAGGTGGGTCACGGCCTGCGGCTGATCCGGTCTTCCGGGACGCCCGAATTCCCGCTCGATCTGGTGTTTTTTATTTTCCTTCTCGGTTGCGCGGCGACGGTGTTTGCTTCGCGGCGACCCTTAGTTGACGCTCTCGGAGACATTGGGGTCAGCACGTCCGGCCTCGTGTTCATCGCCTTGCCGTTGAGCGCAGTCGTGCGGATTCACGGAGTGGGCATACTCGGCCCGAAGCTTCTGCTGTTTACGCTGGTGCTGGTTTGGGTGGGCGACACGATGGCCTATTTTGTGGGCCGCTCGTTTGGACGCGTGCCCCTTGCTGCTCAGTTGAGTCCCAAGAAGACTTGGGAAGGCGCAGCGGCAAATCTGCTGGGTTCCGTAATTGTCGCAGTGCTTATGTTCCGCTGGTTGGAGATCGACGCATTTCAGGCTGTCTTCATGGCCTGCCTTGCGAACATCGCTGGACAGGCCGGCGACCTGCTGAAGTCCGCTTATAAGCGCGGCGCGGGGGTAAAGGATTCGGGCCACCTGCTTCCGGGGCATGGTGGCGTACTTGATCGCATCGACGCTTTAATTCTGGCCGCGCCCGTCGTCTGGTACTATTTTCGATTCGTGCTTGCCTCGCGATTCTAATGCGCGGCCAGCGCGATCCGCCCTTTAATGCAAGGACTAGCCATACTCGGCTGTACGGGCTCCATTGGCCGCCAGACGCTCCAAGTGTTGGAGTCGCTGCCGGAACGCTTCCGCGTGGTGGCGCTCGCCGCCGGCGGGAATATCGAAGAACTCGCCGGGCAAATTGCGCGGCATCAGGCCGGAGCTCGTTTCCGTCAGCGATGCTGCAAAGGCGGCTGAGCTGCGGGAGCGGCTCGGGAAATCGGCGAACGGGCAGCCCCGTTTGCCCGAGATTCAGCACGGCGGCGAAGGTCTGCTGAGCGTCGCGACGCATCCGGATGCTGCGGTGGTGGTTTCCGCCGCCGTCGGCGTGGTGGGGCTTGAAGCCACATATGCCGCCATTCAGGCAGGCAAGCGCGTGGCGCTTTCGAATAAGGAAGTGTTGGTCGCGGCGGGCGAGGTGGTCATGGCCGCCGTCAAAGCCAAGGGCGTTGAGCTATTGCCAGTCGATAGCGAGCACAACGCCATCCACCAATGCCTTCGCGGCGGAAAGACATCCGAGGTGCGCCGCCTGATCCTGACCGCTTCCGGTGGGCCCTTCCGACGGACGCCCATCGCGCAGATGGCCCAGGCGACTCCGGAGCAGGCCTTGGCACATCCCAATTGGCGCATGGGCAAGCGCATCAGTATCGATTCCGCGACGCTGGTCAACAAAGGGTTCGAAGTGATCGAGGCACATTGGCTTTTTGGCATCGATTCCAAGCGCATCGATGTGGTCATCCATCCGCAATCGACGATTCACTCCATGGTTGAGTACGTGGACGGTTCGATTCTGGCACAACTCGGTCCAACGGATATGCGTATGCCCATCCGTTATGCGCTAACCTATCCGGAGCGGGAAGGATCAAATGGAGTGGAGCTGAAGTGGGATGCATTGCGCCGGTTGGATTTCGAAAAAGTACCGCCGCGGAAGTTCCCCTGCCTGCGCCTGGCTCGCCGGGCGCTGGAAGAGGGCGGGGCCCAACCCTGCGCCTTGAATGCAGCCGATGAGATCGCCGTGGAAGCGTTTCTGGACCGCCGGTTGCCTTTTCCGGGGATCGCGCGGGTAATCGAGGGAGTGCTCGACCGCATGCCCAAGGTGAAGCTCAGCTCGATTAGCGATGTGCTGGCGGCAGACGGCGAGGCGCGGCGGCTGGCGCGAGTGGAGATCGAAACGCAGGCCGAATCGGTGGCAAAAGCGGGCGTGCGCCATTCGCAGATTCATCGGGTACAATAAATAAGAATTGAGGAAAGTTTTGGCGTGCTGACGGGAGTCATAGCGGTAGCAATCGGGCTGGGCGTGATGGTTTTGGTCCACGAATGGGGCCACTTCGTCATCGCCCGGCTGTTTGGCGTGCGCGTCGAGGTTTTCTCGATCGGCTTCGGGCCTCGCCTGTTTGGAATCAAGCGCGGCCCCACCGATTATCGGATCAGCGCGCTGCCGCTAGGCGGCTACGTGCGCATGGCTGGCGATAATCCGGCCGAAGAACGGCGCGGCGATCCGGATGAGTTCCTCTCCAAGCCTCGCTGGCAGCGCGTGTTGATCGCGCTGGCAGGCCCGACGACAAATTTTTTGATGGCCGTCGTGCTGACGGCGGCCCTCTTCATGCATGGTGGCGAGCAGCCTTCCTACGCGGATAAACCTGTCGTCGTGGCGGGCGTGGTGAAGGATTCTCCCGCACAGAAGGCGGGCATCCAGCCGGGCGATCACATTGTGTCGTTCGGGGGCGTAAAAGATCCCACGTGGGACCGTTTGGCCCTGGAACTCGCGCTTTCCGCTCCCGGACATTCCGAGCCGTTAACGATCGAGCGCAATGGCCAGCTGATTACCACGAGCGTGGAGAGCCAACCGCAACCATTCGCGGTAATCGGTTATCCCGCCGAGCCGGTAATCGTTGGGTCGGTCGCTCATGGCATGCCGGCGGAGAAAGCCGGCTTGAGAGAGGGCGACGTGATCGTCGCCGCCAACGGCCAGAAATTGATGGCGCCTTCGCAATTCTCGGAAATCGTGCAGCAGAGCGGCGGCAATGCGATGACTCTGGAGATTCAACGCGATGGCCAGCCGCAAACCGTACAACTCCGTCCGACTTGGGGCGATCCCGGAGACGGAATGCCGCGGTGGCAGATCGGCATCACCTTCCGCTTTGTTACCTCTCCGCGGCGCTATGCGGCACCGCAGGCGCTCGTTAAGGCCACGCAATTCCACATTATCCTCGCGAACAAGTTGGTTTACCTCGTGGGCGAACTTTTCACGGGCAGGGTTTCGCTGAAGCAGGTGCAAGGGCCGTTGGGGATCGTCCAGGAATCAAGCCGCGCGGCCAAGCGGGGATTTGGCGATCTGATCAGTTTGATGGCGCTCGTGAGTTTGAATCTGGCCATCCTTAATCTTTTGCCGATCCCCATTCTTGACGGCGGGCATATTCTGATGTTGGCAATCGAAGGCCTGCTGCGCCGCGACCTCAGCTTGAAGATCAAGGAACGCTTTGTTACGGTCGGTATGGTGTTCCTGCTGTTGGTATTCCTGATCGTGATGTATAACGATGTGCTTCGCCTTTTCCCCAGCCACTGATGTTCAATTCATTCGTTTGGGAAATTAGGGCTTACCGGGTAAGTGTGATGCCAGTTCTTCAAGGGCGGCTCGCGCGTCGTTGTGTAAAGCTTTCAAATCATCATTGCGTACGAGGTTTCTCCTGGCGTGAACACTTAAATCGCCCAGAAATTTGAGATTTGGCAGTGCATTCCTGGTGTTTCTGGTTAAGCGTAACGATGTTTCGGCTGTAGCTTTTCCGATCAACGCTTTTAACTCCAGGTACTCTCCAGATGTGTCTTTGATCTTGGTTTCGACTCCGTGCGCCTCAAATGCCTCAATGATCAAGCTTTCTACGAGACGCCTCAGCATCGCCGCACAAGCATTTGGGCAATTCTGCGCGAAGCAACGGTTCGCTTCGTCAAGTACCTTCCTGTAGACCCCGGGCGGCAGGATTTCGGAAACAATGAATGGCTCATTCGGACCGTGCGGTGTTGCTTGAAGCGCAACGTGAAGGTCAGAACCGATCCTGCGACTGACCTCTTCGATAAGCGCGATTAACTCGCGGGGCGGAAGCGGAAGTCCATTTTCGATCTCAGACAGGGGACCTGCGACTGCTTCAAGCTCCTTTGCAATAGCGGAGAACTGATTCTCGGGGTATTTTGACCTGAGTTCCAGGAAGGCGCGGCGGAGTTCTGTCATGGATAAGCGCGCTTTGGCAGCATAATGATAGTGGGCAGAGAGCTTAAACCCATGTCGTGCTGCCATATTCGCGACCCTGCGAAGCGCATCTAGCGAACGTACCAATGCCGCTGTAGGATCGTGTTCTTCCGTGTTTTCGGTGCTATGGATTGAAGTATTTGTAGATCGTTTTTGCGCCATCTTTCACCTTTTGTCTCCGTAGCTCTCCCGCGCGAACTAGCTTCATCAGTGTCCCGCTCAAAGAGGTGATGTTGTAATGCCACCCATGGGTCTGAAGCTCTTCGCGTATCTGACCGATACCACGAGGATCGTCGAAGAAATTTTGTGTTTTGAGTTGTAGTATTCGGGCAGGTGCCGATCCAGAGAAGGAGCCAACTTCCTTCCCCTGAGGCTTTCGTTCCGTTCGGTCCTGATTACGGCGACGGGATTGCCGTTCAGCGGGCAAATCGTCCATAGCCGAGAGCAACCGGTTGAGAATTAACTCAAAGGCCTTGGTTTTTAGATCGCCAGCCGCCATGTCAGCTACAGCTTCTTCAGCTTTCTTCCGCGCCTCCAGTAAGCTCTTCGCCTCCGTCATCAGTTACTCCTTCTTTGGCAAATCAAAGCGAACGGTCCGATCCCCATGGTTTGAGAGCTTGTAAGTTCCTCGCTTGCTCCCCGGCTCTATGAAATCGCACTGGTTCTTCGAATCGCGGATCGCCTGGCCGACTACTTTCGGCGGTTTGACATCAGCACGAATGTATGCCCTTCGAATGTCTTCCTCGGTGAATTCCGCTTTGCCGGCTTCGGCTAATGCAAATGCCAGCACCGCCACAGTTTCAGGGTGGCCCTTGGGCTTCTTGGCAAGCACTAACTCCTTTTCAGCAATTGCAGTATTCAACTTCAAGTCAGCGGGCCGTCCTTTCATATCGCTATGAACACTGCCATCACTTGCTCTGGTATCACCCATATACCTACTGACTTGCTGATCGACAAATGTCTGGGGTCCTTCGAATGTAATTACCGTATCACCTCTGGTTATCGTCGCCTTTACTGTTTCAATCATTGGGTTGCCCTCCTGAACAGATATTCTATTACCATAGTGCAGGCATATATGCAATAATATAAGTAACTCCGGATGTCCTCGCGCTCCGAAGTTGAATGCTGCAATTACTGAAAAGGAATTGGTGCTGGTCGCAGAGGCTGATGTATGTCTTAGTTATAGGGGGAAAGCGGCGTGCCTTGGATTCTTCTGGTCTTTTTGGTCGGGAGATTTCTCTACTGATTCCTGATTGCGCGACGGGGTCGCCGTTCAGCGGGCAAATCGTCCATAGCCGAGAGCTCTTCGGCAAATCAAAGCGAACGGTCCGATCCCCATGGTTCGAGAGCTTGTAAGTTCCTCGCTTGCTCCCCGGCTCTATGAAATCGCACTGGTTCTTCGAATCGCGGATCGCCTGGCCGACTACTTTCGGCGGTTTGACATCAGCACGAATGTATGCCCTTCGAATGTCTTCCTCGGTGAATTCCGCTTTGCCGGCTTCGGCTAATGCAAATGCCAGCACCGCCACAGTTTCAGGGTGGCCCTTGGGCTTCTTGGCAAGCACTAACTCCTTTTCAGCAATTGCAGTATTCAACTTCAAGTCAGCGGGCCGTCCTGCCATATCGCTATGGGCAATGCTATCACTTGTTATTGTAAATACAATATATCATATGGCGTCGCCACAATGGTCTATCAGTAAGATATGCCGTATAATAGTCCATTTACGATTGATTGATAATTTCTCCAATCGACGTAATATGTTAGTACTAGTAGCAAGCCATATAGATAACAATATAGTGTGGTCAGGATGCCCTTGTAATCCGAAGCTGAATGCTGCAATTACTGAAAAAGAGTTGGTGCTGGTCGCAGAGGCTGATGTATGTCTTAGTTATACGGTGAAAGCGGCGTGCCTTAGATTCTTCTGGCTTTCTTGGTCGGTATCGAAGCTGATGTCCAGGATTTAGCCAGGTAACTGACAGCACGTTTCTTCTCCGTAGGTGAACTGGTGATACCGAGTTAGTTGTGGCACACTAATCGTGATGTATAACGATGTGCTTCGCCTTTTCCCCAGCCACTGATCGTTATGGCTTTTACAAATCAAACACGTGAGGCTGCTGAAAAGGGCCGAGCGCGAGAAAATGATCGTCGTCGCGTCTCTTCGGGCGAACGGCTCAACGTCTATGCGGAGCCCGGCAAATTGCGCACTGCGCTTGCGCGTAAGGGCGTGCGGCTCACGCGCCAGCGGCGCGTGCTGCTCGACATCATGGATCAGGCGGAACAACACTTGACCGCCGATTCGATTCTAGAGCGCGCGCAGAAGATCGATCCGCGCGTACATCGCGTGACCGTCTATCGCACGCTCGAAATGCTGAAAAGCCACGGCCTGCTCGACGAACTCGACCTGCTGCACATTCACGGGCATCGCCATTATTACGAAAGCCACGGTCCGCGCGACCACATCCACGTGGCTTGTTTGGGTTGCGGCAAAGTGCGCGAAGTGGAAAGCGACCTCTTCGAGCAGCTGAAGCGGCAAGTGGAACGCGACACCGGCATCGGCATCACGGTCGCGCGGGTCGAGATCGGCGGCTACTGCGACGATTGCCGCGCGAAAGAGGACGCGGGCGGTTCGTCGCATTAATTTTCTCGCCAATCGTCTCAGGAAAGCCCCAGGGCCCCGCAAACCGCGCGGGCGCCCTGGGCTACAACGAAAAGCAGATCCCTCGTCGCCGGGCTCCTCGGGATGACAGCGTGATTGTTACCTGAAAGAGAGATGCTTCGCTGCACTTAGCATGACAGCCTTTGCGGGCTACGATGCGGACGGGCTGGGCGGCGGCGAGATCGCGGCGGCGGAAGTAATCGCGGACTTCGCGGAGATCGGCGGCAATCTGGGAGCGAAGTTCGGCGGGGCCGCTGAATTTTTTTTCGTCGCGCAGGCGTTCCCAAAAACGCACTTCGAGCCTTCCCTTCTTTACTTCGCGAGAAAAATCAAACAAGTGGCTTTCGACGCCGAGTAGCGTGCCGTCAAAAGTCGGCCGGAAACCGACATTGGTAGCGGAGCGATAGAGCTTCCCATCGAAGCGCGTCTCGGTGGCATAGACGCCGACTTTGGGCAGTAGTTCCTGTTCCGGGGCGAGATTCAGTGTGGGGAAAAGCACCGTTGAGCCTCGTCCCGCGCCACGAACGATCTCTCCTCTCAGGGCAAAGGGGCGACCCAGCAGTTGCGCGGCGTATGCGACCCGTCCTTCGGCAATCGCATTGCGGACGCCGGTACTGGAGACAAAATCACCGTCGATCGTCACCGGTTCGACGACTTGCACGGAAAATCCGAAGCGCCGGCCCATTTCCGTGAGAGTTTCGACGTTGCCCTCCTGGCGATGACCAAAGCGGAAATTTGCGCCGACCAAGACAGCCGCTGTTTTCAACTCCTCGACCAGCACGCCACGAACGAATTCCTCCGGGCTAAGTGCGGCGAGAGCGCGATCAAAGCGCAGGACCAATGCGGCCTCGAGGCCCATCGCGCCGAATCGTTCGATCCTTTGGCTTAACGTTTCGACCATGGGCGGAGCCTGGCCCGGACGGAGGACTTTCATCGGATGCGGGTCGAACGTGATCACGCCGGCAATTCCATCCTGCGCTTGGGCGCGCTCGATTACCTGGCTTAGGATTTTCTGATGTCCGAGATGCAAACCGTCGAAATTGCCTATCGACAGGACAGCCCGCCGCCCCGAATGGCCGAAGCGCGCCGCCCATTCCGCGGTCGAACGCAGCACGGCACAGGCGCTCACGCGGCCACCTCAAAGCTGAGGCCATCGTAGGCCAATTGCACATGGGGAAAACCCAGTCGCACGAGGCGCTCGTTCGTTTCCTTGTGCGGCAGATCATGGGCGATATGCGTGAACCAGGCACGGCGCGGCCGGAGCCGCGTGACCAGCTCAAGAGCTTGCTCGACCGTCTGGTGCATCGGGTGGGGCGCATCGCGGAGCGCGTCCAGCACCAGTTCGTCCGTGCTCGCGAGCAGGGGCATGGATTCTTCGGGAATGCGGCTAAAGTCGGTGAGGTAAGCTAAGCCGCCGACGCGGAACCCCAGCACCGGCATATCTCCGTGCTCGGCGGGAATCGGCTTCCAGGCAATGCCGAGCAGCTCGAAAGGCCCTTCGATAACGTGCGGAGTGACTTCGGGAATCGTGCTCAGGACCGGTTTGCCGTCGAAAACATACGCGAATGTCCTCCGCAAAATCGCCAGCGTTTCCTTCGAAGCGTAAATCGGGACGGCAGCTTTCTGGCGGAGATTGTATGGGCGAATATCGTCAAATCCCAGGATATGGTCGGCGTGCCCGTGCGTGAAAACAATGGCATCGAGGCTCTCGAGTCCGTAGCGCAAAGCTTGAAAGCGGAAATCGGGAGTAGTGTCGATGACCACGTTATGATCGTCGCGCGAAACCAGTACGGAAGGACGCGTGCGATTGTCGTGGGGATCCCGCGAACTGCAGACGCGGCAATGGCAGCCAAGACTGGGAACGCCCATGGAAGTGCCGGAGCCGAGCACCGTCACGCGCACAAAGGGAGCATTTTTTGTGGGGAGGGGGAGCGACACCAGAACCGCTTCCGCTACGGGCGGGCCTTGGCCTTTTCCTGCATCGCTTTTGCCGCCGCCTTGGTCATTTCCATGTAAGAGAGCTTCAAGCTGCCGAGGACGTCGAGCAGGAGCCGGTCGTCGTCCGGAGCCAGATTGCCCCGGCTTGCTTCGCGCAGGCCGTCCAGCATGTCAATTAGCTCACGGGCGCCTTCTAAGTCGACGATGGGCTGGCCGCTGCGCGGATCCGGATAAGCTCCAAGCAGCATGGCCGCATTCTGGGCCACAAAATTGATGAGCATCTGGATTCCGAGAGAAGGCTTAGGTCCTTCAGCTGGGGCCACAGCCTCCGGCCGCGCTGGTTCAGGCTTTTGAGAGCCTTTTGGCGTGGCAGTTTCGCGCTTTTGTGCGCCGACCGCCGGAGAGTTCAGCGAAGAAGCCGGGCTCGGTTCTTTTTCCTGCTTGTGCCGTTCTTCGCGAACTGCCTCATCGCGAATCTCACCTTCCGTATTAAACAGGCGACGGTCGATGACTTTAAAGGATTCTTCCTGCTTCGGGTCCGCCAAGGCTAACTCCCTGTGTGTATGGCGTAAAGCCGCGTGATTTTGGAAATTTAGTTTAGCATCCGCTACGGCGCGCGGACAAGCGGGCGAGGGTCAATAGACCGAAAAGCGGCTTCAACTAACGGTTTTCCCCCTTTCCAAAGTGAACATGAAGAAACGCGGCGTGAGCGACCAAACCGCGTGGAGCGGGCTCGCGCGCATGTCGCAGTTTGTCCCGGCGGTTAATACACCATAGGCCGCGCAGAGGCATTTGTGGACGCGGGCACGGGGCCAGGCCGCTGGATAATGATGCGGCAACTCGCTTCGGAGGGTGACATTGAGAAAATTTCCTGTCCTGATACCAGCGGTACTATTGTCTGCTGCTCTCGTGAGTTTCGCGTCGGCATCGTGCTTTGCCCAGGAAAATGCGGCTCAATTGAGCGCCGCTAATATGGCGGCCAGCCCGACTGCAGATACTTTATTCAGTTTGCCTGTTGCAGAGCCCGATCCCGTTCCGCCGAGCCCTGCGCCTGCGAGCGCGGAAGGGCCTCGCAAGATCGGCGTAGGCGCGAAGATCTCGCTGCTTGGAATTGGCGGAGAAGCCGCGGTTGCGCTCACCAAGCGCATCAACGTCCGCGGAGGATTCAATTTCTTCAACTACAGCGACACTTTCAATAAGGACGGCATCAACTATGGCGGCCAGCTCGCCTTCCGATCCGCGGAGGCGCATCTCGATCTCTTCCCATTTGCGGGCGCGTTCCACGTCAGTCCCGGACTCTTGTTTTATAACGACAACCATATCAGCGCGACCGCGTCTGTTCCCGGCGGCCAGGTGTTCACGCTGGGCGGCACGAGCTATACCAGTAGTGCGGCGAATCCAGTGGCGGGCACAGGCAAACTCGGCTTCAACAAGGTCGCGCCATCCATTCTCGTTGGCTTCGGCAACCTGATTCCACGCAACCGGCGTCGCTTCAGTCTCAGCACGGAATTTGGAATAGCTTATACGGGTGCGCCAAAGGCGTCGCTAGCGTTGACGGGCACTGCCTGCAGCAATCCCGCAGTGATCTGTGTCAATGCAGGCACCGATCCGACAGTGCAGGCCAATGTGCAATCCGAAGTCGCCAAGGTCAACCATGACGTTTCCATTCTCAAGATTTATCCGCTGGCGTCGGTTGGCTTCGCAGTGAATTTCTAAACCTAATCGTGGAATCGAGACTCCTCCCGCCGCGTTAGCCTGGCGGGAGGTGCCCTGCCTTAGATTACAAATGCCCAGGGCCCGCGCCTGTGAACGTTTCGGTGGTTGCCCTTGTCAACGCTCGGCGGCTCCCGTAGAGTAGCCCTTTAATCCTTAGTTAAGCGATCTGTCAGGCGAACCACCCACCGTGCCCCGATCAAGGTCTCCTCACGCGCGTCCGAAGCGCCCGCGTGCCCGCCAACGCGAGCACGCCGGTACTCAAAGCGAGCGCATGCCAAGGCTCGATCTGCGCGGCGATACCCGAGCCCGTAAGCGCATTGGCAAGGCGTTCGAATCGCTCATCGCTCTGCAGGCACGGCTCCGCGCACCCAATGGCTGCCCGTGGGACCGGGAGCAGACGCACGATTCGCTCCGAACTTATCTCGTCGAGGAGACTTACGAGGTGCTGGACGCGCTCGATAGCGGCGACGCGCGGAAATTTGCCGACGAATTGGGCGATCTGCTGCTGCAGATCGTCTTTCACGCGGAGCTCGCCGCAGAAGCCGGGAAATTCGATATCGCCGACGTGATCGAGCAAATTTATACGAAAATGGTGCGGCGTCATCCGCACGTCTTCGGTAACGTCCGCGCGGAAACTTCGGCGGACGTGCTGAAAAATTGGGAACAGCTCAAAGCCGAGGAGCGCGCCAAGAGCAAGGTTTCGGAAGCAAGGGCCCCGAATGCATCGATTCTCGATACTGTTCCGCGCAACCTGCCCGGGTTTGCTCGAAGCGCATCAGCTCACGCGCCGCGCCGCCAACGTCGGGTTCGATTGGCAGGACGTAAAGGGCATCTTCGATAAGATGGCCGAAGAGACCGCCGAGTTGAAGGAGTTGCTCGCGTCCCGTGAGCGCCGCACCGAAGAGATCGAAGAGGAAGTTGGCGACCTGCTCTTCGTGGGCGTGAATTTAGCGCGCTTTCTTGGGTTTGACGCCGAAATCGCTCTGAAGAAGGCCAATCGCAAATTCGCGCAGCGATTCCGAGGAATGGAGCGCCTCGCCGCGGCTCGCGGGCAAAGCTTGAGCGGCCTTTCCTCCGCAGAGTTCGATGGACTGTGGAATGAAGTCAAGAGCGGTGCATGCTGCAAGAATAGCTAGGGAAAGGCGGAGCGCCTCGGCCAGAACCGAGCCTCGGATGACAGTCATGTAGGCTTAGCAGGTGAATGCCCATGACAACCGTTGCGAAGCACGCCAAGTCGGCTGAAGCGAAGGCGGTGGAGATTGCGGTTCGACGCCTGTTCCGGTCTCTCGGAATTTGCCACTTGCATCGAAATCGAACGTGCGGTGTGGGGATCGGCTGACGTGGATATCGTGCCACTTCCGCTTTTTGTCGTGGCCGCGGAAACTGGTGGGCAGGTGCTGGGCGCATTTGCCGGCGACCGCATGATCGGGTTCACGCTAGCCATTGCCGGTGTGCACGGGCGGAAGCCTTTTCTGCACTCCCATATGACAGCGGTTTTGCGGCCTTTCCGAAACCAGGGTGCCGCGCGCAAGCTGAAGCAATTCCAGCGTCAGGAGGCTCTCGACCGTGGCATCGATCTGATCGAATGGACCTTTGATCCGCTGGAGGTCAGAAACGCTCACTTCAATTTTCGACTGGGCGCCATAGTGCGGCGGTTCATCCCCAATATGTATGGCCTGACGACGAGCCCATTGCACGGCGGCTTGCCTACGGATCGGCTCGTTGCAGAGTGGCACTTGCGCTCGGCTCGAGTCCGCCGGGCTCTTTCCGAGAAGCGCACCCGTAAATCGCGCGGCAAGGAGTATGCGCGCATCCGTGTGCCCACGGATTTCGGCACGATCCGTGCCACCAAGCCTGAGGAGGCAGCGCGCCTGCAAGCGGAAGTCCGGCAGGAATTCGAGCACTGGCTTGTCTCCGGCTATGCTGCTACGGGAATTAACATTACTGATGACACGGCGGAATATCTGCTTGAGCCGTGGACAGATAAATAATTCCACGTCGTCTGCCTCTATGCGTCTCTGTCAGGCCACACTCCGCGAAATTCAAATGCCGCTTGTGCGGCCCTTCGAGACGAGCTTCGGCCGAACGACTGACCGGCGCATTCTGCTGGTCGAAGCCGACGCCGATGGCGTGACGGGGTGGGGCGAATGCGTAGCGGGCGAACGGCCGTCCTATTCACCTGAGACCATCGAGACCGCCTGGCTCATCCTGCGGGATTTCATCTGGCCCATGCTCGCTCGCAAGGAATTTTCCACCGCAGCCGACGTGTGGGAAATGCTGTCGCCGATTCGCGGCCACAACATGGCCAAAGCGGCCATTGAGGCGGCGGCGTGGGATGCCGAAGCACGCCAGAAAAATCTGCCGCTATGGAAGCTTCTCGGCGGCACGCTCCACGAGATTCCCTGCGGCGTTTCCATCGGCATTCAGGAAAGCGATGAAGAACTCGAACGCGTGGTGGAAAAGGAATTGGCTGCCGGCTACCAGCGCATCAAGATTAAGATCAAACCCGGCTACGACGTGGAGCCGGTGGCGCGCCTACGCCGGCGTTTTCCCAGGATTCGCCTGACGGTCGACGCAAATTCGGCTTATACCCTCAATGACGCGCCACACCTGCGCGAGCTTGACACCTACTACCTGATGATGATTGAGCAGCCGCTCGGCTGGGACGACATCTGGAGCCACGCCGAGCTGCAGCGGCAGCTCCAGACGCCGATCTGCCTCGACGAGTGCATCCATACCGAAGAACACGCACGTGCGGCCATTGCACTGAGCGCGGGCCGCATCATCAATATGAAGCTTGGCCGCGTGGGCGGATTCACCCCGGCGCGGCGCATTCACGATCTCTGCCTCGAACACGGCATCCCCGTGTGGTGCGGCGGCATGCTGGAATCCGGCATTGGGCGGGCGCACAATATCGCGCTCTCCACTCTGGCGGATTTCACCCTCCCTGGCGACGTCACGGCCAGCAAGCGGTATTGGACCGAGGACATCATCGATCCCGAAGTGACCGTCACGCCGCAGGGCACAATCCACGTGCCCAGGGCGACCGGCATCGGCTACGAGCCTCGACGTGAGCGCATCGAACAGCTCACGGTGCGTCGTGAGGTCCTGCGTTAGTCCGTGGCGGCTGAAGGGCATCTTCCTGGCCGCGCCGTCCGGCCGTCTTCGGCGTCGATCTTCCTCGTCATGGCCTTTCTGATCTTCGTGTGGTCCTTGAACTATATCGTCGCCAAAATCGGACTGCGCGAACTTCCGGCTCTGGCGTTGGGATCGTTCCGGTTGGTCACCGCGGGAATCGTGTCGCTGCCGGTGTTATTTTTCCAGCGAGCGGGGAAGAGGCACGATCTTAAAGTACAAGTTGAAGTATCGCAGAAGAGAAAACTTCGCGTGCTTTGGACGATCACCTATCTCGCCGTCTTTGGTGTTGTTCTGAATCAAGGCGGCTTCACGGTAGGCTTGAACTATACCTCCGTCAGTCACTCCTCCTTGATTATCGGTTGCGCGCCGATCTTGATATTGGTGTTCTCGTGGGCCCTGCGGCTAGAAGCGCTCACGCGGCGCAAAGCGATCGGCATGGTGCTCGCGTTTGCGGGTGCCGTGGTGGTCGCTGTGGAGCAGGCCACGAATTCGGGCGCCGCCAGCTTTCGCGGCGATCTGCTCACGCTGGTTGCGGGAATCGGGCTGGCGCTTTATACGGTGCTCGGTAAGCGTGCGGTCGCGGAACAGAGTCCCATGCGCCTCAGTCTGCTGACAAATATCGCCGCGGCCGTTCTTGTCTCGCCGATAGCCATTTGGCAGATGGACGTGCTCGCTCAGGCGGGTCGCCTGGGCGCGATCAGCCTCGAAGCGTGGAGCGGTGTGATCTACTTGGCGGTACTGGGCTCGGTGGTTTCCTACGTTCTATATTTCTGGGCTCTGCGGTATATGACTCCAGCGGGTCTCGGCGCAGTGAGTTATCTGCAGCCGATTGGCGCGATGTTGTTGGGTTTGGTGCTGCTCGGCGAACCGGTCACGCGCCGCGTCGCCGTCGGAGGGTTCCTCATAATCGCCGGCGTTTACGCCATCGAAACACACTCCCGCGAGCTGCAACCAGAAGAGGAATTAGCCTGATTTAACTGGAGCATGAACTTGAAGCTGGGCTATGCCCGCTAACTTCTCAAGTATTACTTCACTTCGCGATCAGCTCACCAACCATGGGGGGAGCAGCCGGGACTGCAGTCGCCCACGCACTGATGGGATGTTTCTGTCCGCACTCTGTGCATGAGGTCTCGGGGAACTGCTTTGCGCAGTAAGGGCAAACGGCCTGCGTCATGAAAGTGTCGAATCGCTTCTTGCATTGCGAGCAAATCCAAAAGTTGCCCACGGGAGGCGCTGCTTTGCAGGAGGGGCAGTGGAATCCCTCATTTCGCGGCGCCTTGGCAAGCTGATAGAGCGTGCGGGCGAGTTTGAATCCTCTCCAGCAATACATGATCACGAATACGGACAAGGCGCCAAACCAGACGGATTGGATTTTCAGGGCCACGAGCACGAATCCGACGGCGCCAGCGAAGCCGAGAATCGTGGTCACCATCAAGCTGTAGGCACGTCCCATCACGAACCAAAGCAGCGCTCGAAGGATCTGGCCGCCGTCGAGAGGGTAGATAGGCAAAAGATTGAAAAGAAGCAGGCCTACGTTCATGTACAGGATCGAACGAAGTATCAGGTGCACATTCGGCATTACCTGGGCCCATCCGAGCGACCTATCGAGCCACAAAAGCGCCGCCAAAATCGGAATCAGCGCCACGTTGACTAACGGTCCCGCGGCGATGCTCCATAGCGTCGCGCCCGGTCTTCGCGGCGGGTCCACATAGGCAACGCCGCCCATCGGCCAAAGCGTGATTCGATTGGCAGTGCCACCAACCGACCGGCAGGCCAGAGCGTGACCAAATTCATGCAGCATGACGATCAGGAAAAGCGCCAGATACTCCAGCACGTTCCAGGTAAGCGAAGAGTAAGCCTTTGGCCGGCTGCCGATTTCATATACGGCCACCAGAAACCACGACCAATGTAAAAACACGTCTATTCCGGCAAACCGGAAAAGATGAATTGAATTTTGGCGTGAATTCATACCCAAACGTACAACAGAACGGCTTGGCGGACGATTGGGCAGTGAAGTGCGGGCGGCGAGACAGGTAACCGGGTAGCGTTTTCGGCAAGTACTCTTGCAACGCGCGTTGGAGCGCCTGGCTATCTGATCTCGCGCCAGGGCCGGGCGGTTATTTCTTGCGCTTTTTCTGCTCTTTCAGCTTGTTGCCCGCGATCCGAGCCCTCACGAGCTTTTTCACGAGAGCGGCCGGAAGAGGTTTGTCCACCGGAAAGCGGATGGTCCCTTTGGAGGTAGGGAAGCGCTTCAGTTCATTTGCGAATTTTCCTGGCAGGGCTCCAGGAAAGAAACTGCAATGGTTCGCGAACGCGGCGTAGCCCACGAGCCATCCCTTGTACTTGAAGCTTGGGATGCCGTAGCTGATGGATTCGCTGGCCTCAGCGGGCACGACCGAGCGGATCAGTGCGCGAGTTTTCTTCAGGGTGCCGCGGGCGGGTTCCGGCACGCGCGAGAGGTATTCGTCCACGCTTTTTGCGATTGATCTTTTCGCGGTCGAACCGCGCTTAGCAGGTTTTGTTTTCTTCACGCAGGCACTCCAGGATCGAATCTAACACCCGCGCAAAAGACTTCCCAGAATTTTAGGATCCGCCTCGCACCTCGCGTCGACGCTTTAGCTTCTGCGCGCCAAGTTGACGCTGTTGCTCGGCGTGCTATAGCCTCGGGTGGGTCAGCTTTTCGCACGCACTCAACTCGTGAATACTTCTACGGCACCGCAGCGAAAAACCAAACGAATCGCGGTGATTCCGGGCGACGGCATCGGGATGGAAGTCATCCCGGAGGCCGTAAAGATTTTGCGCGCCGCGCTAGCAAAATCCAATCGTCAGGCTGAATTCGTGGAGTTCGATTGGGGTGCGGAGCGCTTTCTGCGCGACGGCACCACGCTTCCCGAGGGCGCGGTGGAGATGTTCCAGCGGGATTTTGACGCCATCCTTTTCGGAGCCGTGGGCGATCCGCGCGTGCCTTCGAATCGTCACGCCGCCGATATTCTGCTCGGCCTGCGGGCCAAACTCGATCTTTACGTTAACGCACGGCCCGTCGAACTGCTCGATGCCTCGCTCACGCCTTTGCGCGATCGCACCGAGGACGATATTCGCTTCGTCATTTTTCGCGAGAACACAGAAGGGCTCTACGCCGGCGCGGGTGGCCAATTCCGGCGCGGCGATCCCGAAGAGATCGCCATTCAGGAAGACATCAACACCCGCCGCGGCGTGGAGCGCATTATCCGCTATGCCTTTGAATACGCCCGCGTGCGCCAGTTGGGCAAAGTGCTGATGAGCGACAAATCGAACGCGCTCACCTTTGGCCATGAACTCTGGCAGCGCGTTTTTGCCGAAGCGCGCCGCGAGTATCCGGAGATCGAGGCGCGCCATCTTTATATCGATACGCTGGCCGCGGAACTGGTGCGCGATCCCAGCCAGTTTCGCGTGATCGTCACCTGCAATCTTTTCGGCGATATTGCCAGCGATCTCGCCGCGCAATTGGCGGGCGGATTGGGCATCGCACCGTCCGGAAATATTCATCCGGGGCGTGTGTCGCTATTCGAGCCGGTGCACGGTTCGGCGCCGAATATCGCGGGGAAGGGCATCGCCAATCCCATGGGCGCGGTGCTCGCGTCCGCGATGCTTTGCGATCACATCGACTGGGGCGATCTGGGGGACCTGCTGCGCGCCGCCGTGCGCGCTGCCGTTCACGCGCGGCAGACTACGCGCGACCTCGGCGGTTCGCGCTCGACGCGCGAAGTCGGCGACTGGCTGCTCGAATACGTCACGAAGGCGCAACTCGCAGGTAGTTAGTTTTCTTACGAAGCGCCCGGCAGGATTTTCCGAGAGATCCTTCGGGGCCAACGCTGCCCCTCAGGATGACAAAAATTAGCTGTCATCCTGAGCCAAGCGCAGGACCTACACAAAAGCGATCGCGCAAGTTCAGCCGTCGGCGCCCCTGAAACCGAATTGGCGGCGCTGCTGGCGCAGGCCCCACACCAGAAACATCCCTAAAATAAATCCGCCGATGTGAGCCCACCAGGCCACGCCGCCCTGGTTGATCTCGCCGAGCGTGCTGAGGCCGCTCAAGAACTGGATCACGAACCAGTAGCCCAGCATCAAGAGAACGGGAAGCCGGATGGTAAAGAAAAAGAAGAGCAGCGGAACCAGGGTCAGCACCCGTGCGCCCGGGAAGAGCACGATGTAAGCGCCCATCACTCCGGAGATGGCCCCGCTCGCGCCAATAGAAGGAAGCGGGGAACCCCAGTTCACCGCGATTTGCGCCAGGCCCGCTCCGATCCCACATATAAAGTAAAACCCGAGATATCGCAGATGGCCTAGCCGGTCCTCCACGTTTCCGCCAAAAACCCACAGGAAGAGCATATTGCCCAGGATGTGCAGAAAGCCGCCGTGCAGAAACATGCTGGTCACCAGCGGTATAAGAGCCGGAGCCAACTGCGGTCCGGGATGAGCCAGCGCTCGTTCCGCGCGCACCGGAACAAGGCCGAATTGGCGAACCAGCAAATCTCCTGTCCGAGGAGGGAGAGAAAGCTGATAGGCGAACACGACAATGTTCGCCGCGATCAGAAGAACGTTGACGATCGGGAATGTCCGGCGTGGCGTCTCGCTGCGTAAAGGTATCATTCAGGCTTCACTTTTTACTTGAAGTATGACGCGTGCTGGCTGCGCGCGCCGTCGCACGCCGCAGTTCCTCGTCTGCGTAGAGGCGCTCATGCCGAACTCCCTCGTGCCTCAACTTTTCGATTTCCTTGACGGGCCGAATTCCACCGCGAGCTCCGGGCGCTGTGCAATTCAGTCCTGCCGCAGCGCAACTAAATTCAAGTATTTCTGGAAGTGCGTCTCCGCGCAACAGGGCATAGGCGAATCCGGCGTGGAA
This sequence comes from uncultured Acidobacteriota bacterium, assembly GCA_963803735.1. Taxonomy (GTDB): domain Bacteria; phylum Acidobacteriota; class Terriglobia; order Acidiferrales; family UBA7541; genus Palsa-189. The sequence goes on from CAWDNV010000010.1 coordinate 459,052, forward strand.
GACGTCGCCAGCTCCCGTGGTGTCCACCGTGTCCACCCGGAAAGCGGGACAGTAATGGAATTGGGTTCCGTCCCATGCCACGACACCTTCGCGTCCGAGTGTCGCTCCCGCCACTCGGCCACCAAATCGTCGCGTGATCTCCGGCAAGGACTCCAGCAAATCCGGAATGCCGAGAAGTCGTTCAGGGAATTCTCGCGAGCCGATCATGAAATCCACGCCTTCAAGTAAAGCTTCAATGCCAGGATACAGATTGTCGAGGTCGGCTGTGACCACAGCGCCGGCTTCGCGAGCCCATCGTGCCGCTGCTGCCGCCGGGGCGCAGGGATGTCCATCGAGGTGCACGAGGCGCGCGCCGCGGATCCATTCCCGGGGCAGTTCTTCGGGTTGCAGATCGAGCCGGTGATCGCGTTGCCAGAGGATCGTGCGCTCGCCCGTGCATTCGTCGACGATGATGAATGCCGACTGGCTCGCGCAATTTGGCACTTCGATCAAGTGCGCTTCGACTCCCTCGCGTACGAATTCCTCGCGCTGCAACCGCCCCGCGGAATCGTCGCCGATCTTGCCCACATAGCGGCTGCGCAATCCCCAGCGCTGGCAGGCGACGGCCGCAGTCGCGGCTTGTCCTCCCGGAAGTAAAGCGGAGGAGAGAATCTTAGTTTTAGAGTCGAAGGCAGGGAAGTGGGGGACACGGATCAGGGTGTCCGTGGCATTGAGCCCGATGGCGAGGACGTCGCACTGATTGGCGCCCGTGCGATTCGAAGCAGCACTTGTGAGCATTCGTTCGAGGTACCGACTTTTTTGCCGCCGACATGAGCCAAAGACTTTATGCAATTGCTGCTGATTTGCAAGCCCGCTTCAGTCACGTTGCACGGGTCGCTGCGCTATGATAATTACTTCGACTTGTATATTGCGGCGCGGATCCGTATCACTGCTGGCGTCAGCAGACAGTCGGCGCGCCGACACGCCGATGCCGGTTCGCGAATCCGAAGCGCTGATTCTCCGCAGCTTTCCCCTCGGCGAGGCCGACCGGCTGGTGAGTTTTCTCAGCCGCAGCGAAGGGCGCATGCGCGGGGTGGCCAGCGGTGCGCGCCGCACCAAGAGCCGCTTCGGCTCGACGCTCGAGATGTTTTCTTACGTGCGCATATGGTTCTACGAGCGCGAGACGCGAGACCTAGTGCGCATCAATCAGTGCGAGCTGATCGAATCGTTCCTGGAAGTGCAGCGCGAATATGCCGTCAGCTTAGCATTGGCGTTGATGAGCGAAGTGACGGAAGCCGTACTCGGGGAACATGAAGTCGCCGAGCCGAATTTCCGGCTGCTGCTTCTAATCGCTCGGGCCATCAAGGCCGGTGCGAAACTTCCAATGGCGCTGGCCTATTTCGCATTCTGGACTGTGCGGCTCGGCGGTTGGATGCCGGCGCTGGATCGATGCTCGCGTTGCGGCGCGGCATTGACCGATCGCGCTTTGATGGCCAAGAGCGGGCTCTTTTGCCCGAACTGCGCTCTATCGGGGCAGTACGCAATATCTCAAGAAACACTTAAGCTAGCGCGGAAAATGGCGAGCGTAAAGTTAGAGGACTTGATCAAAGCCGATGTCAGTTCCGCGGCAACGGAAGAACTCAAGGATCACATGCTGAATTTGATCGAGCAGTACATCGAGAAAAAGTTGCACACGCGAAAGATGTTCGCCGATGAGCCGGAGCCTCTCACGTGAAGTCAGAAGTTTCAAAATCGAAAGTAAAGCTTGAGCAAGTAAAAGCGGGGAAGTTAGTCGGCCCGACCTTTCAGGATCTTATTTTAGAACTTCAAAAATTTTGGGCCGGCCGCGACTGCGTTCTTCAACAACCATATGACGTCGAGGTCGGCGCGGGTACGATGCACCCTGAGACGTTCCTTCGGGTTCTTGGTCGTGAACCTTATCGCGTCGCGTACGTGCAGCCGAGTCGCCGTCCTGCCGATGGCCGCTATGGAGAAAATCCCAACCGGCTCTACAAGCACCTTCAGCTTCAAGTAATACTTAAGCCTCCGCCGGCAGACATTCAGAATATTTATCTCGAAAGCATCCGCGCGATTGGCATCAAGCTAGCGGAGCACGACATTCGGTTCGAGGAAGACAACTGGGAATCGCCGACGCTCGGCGCTTGGGGGATCGGATGGCAAGTATTACTTGATGGTTTGGAGATCACGCAGTTCACTTATTTCCAGCAGTGCGGGGGAATCGATCTCGATCCCGTTTCTGTGGAGCTTACTTACGGACTTGATCGCATTGCCGCCTACCTGCAGAACGTCGACAACGTTTTCGATCTGCGTTGGTCGCGTACTCGTACGTACGGTGAAGTGCGACTCGCGGAAGAGCAGCAATTCTCAGCTTACAGCTTCGATTACGCCGATCCGGAAACCACGCGCAAACTCTTCGATTTGCATGAGCGCGAAGCTAATGCATTACTTGAAGCCTTTGCGCACGCCGACGAGGAAGGGAAGATGCGCTTTCCGGTCCTGGCAGCTTACGACCAGTGCCTGAAGTGCTCGCACTTATTTAATGTCCTCGACTCACGCGGCGTAATCTCGGTGACGGAACGAGCGACGCTGATCGGCCGCGTCCGGCAGATCGCCATCCGAATTGCTAAGGCTTACCTTATGCAGCGCGAACTTGCCTCGGCTCCGCGAGAGGCGAAGCCGGCCGAGGTGGGCGCATGAAATCCGAATCGAAGGCCTATATAAAGGACCAGACGAATATCAAGGACCAAACGAAGGCGGGCTTTGCCGAGCTATTCGTTGAGATTGGGTGCGAAGAGATCCCCGCGGGCATGATTCCGGGCGCCGCAAAAGAATTCCAAGCAATTCTGAACAAATATCTCACGATCGAGAAGCTGGTCGATGGCACGGAAGCTATTGCCTTTGGCGCTCCGCGGCGACTGGTGGCCGCTTGCCCGCGTGTTCGACTGAAGCAGGAAGATGTCCGGCGCGAAGTCACTGGCCCGCCTAAATCCGCCGCTTACGATGCGCAGAATGCTCCAACGCGTGTCGCCGAGGGTTTTGCCGGCAAGTATGGCGTGGGCGTGGAGAGGCTTTTCATCGTGAACACGCCGCGCGGCGAATACGTCGCCGTCGAGCAGTTGCTGCCGGGGCGTGCAGCGGCGGAGCGGCTTGCGGAAATCATTCCGCGCGCGGTTGCAGAGATTCCCTGGCCCAAGACGATGTATTGGACGGGCGCTTCGGGCCTCCGCTTCATCCGGCCGATACGTTGGGTTGTGGCCTTGCTCGGGGGGCGCGCAGTGCGTCTTGAGATTGCCGGAGTAACCGCCGGAGCGGTTACGTCCGGCCATCGCTTCCTGGGTAAGTCCTCGATACCCGTCAGCGGTTATGACGACTACGTAGCGAAACTAGAAAAAAATTATGTTCTGGCACTGCCTGAGGCTCGCCGCGAGAAAGTGGAGCGCGAACTTTCGAAACTTGCAACAGGGAAGGGCCTTCGCGTAAACGAGGATGCGGCGCTCTCGGAACTCGTGGTCTATCTCAACGAGTATCCTTCCGCGATTTTAGGGAACTTCGATCCCGCGTATCTGGAATTGCCTGAGGAGATCCTCATCACCGTGATGCGCGATCACCAGAAATATTTCGCTGCGCGGCGTCGCGACGGGAATCTGGCGCCGCATTTCCTGGCGGTGATCAATTTGAATCGCGACTCGAAGGGTCTTGTGCGCGCGGGGCACGAGCGCGTCCTGCGGGCGCGCTTTGCCGACGCCAAATTTTTCTGGGAAGTGGACCAGAAATGTCGGCTCGCCGACTATTTGCCAAAACTCGCGAGCGTCACGTTTCAAGCGAAGCTCGGTTCTTACGGCGATAAGGTGGAAAGAATTCGCGCGCTCTCGCGCTGGTTCGCCGAGCAATGGTTCGCGCGCGGAATTCACGAAGCGCGAGTGGCTCACGCCGATCGCGCCGCCGAACTCGCAAAGTGCGATCTCGTCACCGGCATGGTTCGCGAGTTCACTGAGCTGCAGGGAATCGTCGGCGGCCTCTACGCAAAAGCTCAAGGAGAACCTGAAGAAGTTTATTGGGCCGTCTACGACCACTATCGGCCCACAGGTCTCGATGAGCCGACGCCCAGAAATCTGACCGGCGCCACCGTTTCGATTGCCGACAAGCTCGACACGCTCGTCGGCTGCTTCGCCGTAGGACTCGCACCCACTGGTTCAAGTGATCCTTTCGGTTTGCGCCGCGCCGGCTTGGGCATCGTCAAGATCATTCTCGCGCGCAAGCTGCCGGTATCACTCTCTGAATCGATTTCAGCCGCAGCTCGTGGGCTTTTTGGTTATGCACCCAAACTTAAAGTAACACCTGAGGCCGAGAAATCCGTATTCGATTTCCTGATCGACCGTGCACGTTATGTTTTCCTCGAACGTGAAGGGTTCGCTTACGACGAAATTAATGCCGTGATTGCTGCGGGTGCCGACGATCTGGTGGATGTGCGCGACCGCCTCACGGCAGTTCGCGAAATTCGCAAGACTCGGAACTTCGAGCCGCTGGCGGTTTCCTTCAAGCGCGTGCGCAAGATTCTGGAAAAAGCGGGGAGTGAAAAGAAATGGCGCTTTCCAGCGGTACGTCCGGAATTATTTCAAGAAGAAGCTGAACGCCAGTTGCACGCCGCCGCACGTCGCACGGCGCAGGAAGCCGAGGGGCACAAAAAAGTTCGAGGATACCGTGAAGCGCTGCAGGGAATTGCCAAGCTCCGGCCCGAGGTCGATGAATTCTTCAATCGTGTGATGGTCATGGCCGACCAGGAAGATATCCGCCGCAATCGCCTGACGCTGCTCGCGGAGCTACTGAGCGAATTTTCCACCATCGCCGATTTTTCCGAAATCGTCACTGCCGAGAAGTGACACGCCCGCGTAGGCTCGAGGGGTTTGCTAATTAGTTCAAGGCAAAAGCAGATTCCTCGTCGCCGCGAAAGGCGCGAACCGCTCCTCGGAAATGACAGCCTCTATGTTAGGGTGGCGGTTGCGGAGAGTTCGAGCTTTGCGGTGAATTAAAGTGATCCTCGATCATCCGTCGACGCGCCGACGGCTTCTCAACTATCGCTCTAGGAATTCAAAGCGGTTGAACGAGCCGTCACGAATTAGAATCTAATGCACGACGAGAGTGTTGGTTTCAGGGGTGCGTGGGTATTGATGCAACCGCGAGGGCGGCCTCATGTCGGCATCTTGAGGAAAAAATACAAGCCGCAGAAAAGAAAAATAAGATCGGGAGACCATGCGCTGAGCACCGGAGGAAGCTGGCCCACTCCGCCGAGCGCCTCAAATAGCGCCGCCGTGGCCCAATAGACCACTGCCAACCCGACGCCCAGCGCCAATCCGCCCACGGCGCCACGGCTCCCCACCAGAATCGAGAACGGAATTGCCAGCATGATGATGATGGGCGCGATCAACGGAAACGCCAGCTTCTTGTGCAGTTGCACGGAAAACCGCGCCACATCAAAGCCCGAACGCCGCAGCCTGTCGATATAGCCGCGCAGCTCGAACCAATCCATCTCCGAGCTTTGCCTCAGTTCCCGCGTGAAGTAAGAAGGTGGCTCATCGAGTTCGGGAAGCTCGATCACCTGAAACTCCGCATAACGCGTGATGCTACCGGCCTGAAAATCGCGAATCCACCCGGACTCGAGAATCCAGGCGCCCTGTCGCGGCTCCCAATAAGCGCGCTCTGCATACACCCGGCGGTGCAGCGAAAAATCTTGCGGGTTGAGCTCGAACACGCTCAGGCCGCCGAAGAGGACGCGGTCCGGGTCGAAGAGCTGATAGTTATAAATCTTTGAGTTGTTCCCGAACATCCACCGGTGCTGCGGCTCCAAATAGGTTGAGGGAGGAAGTCCCTTTATGATGCTATGAAGCAACTCAGCACGCCGGTTTGCGTAAGGCAGGTAGCTTTGGTCCAAAGCAACGAGTCCGACGGTCATCATCGCGCCGGCCACGAGCAATGGAAGCGCGATGCGATAGAGGCTGATGCCCGCAGCCTTGAAGGCCACGAGTTCGTTATTCTTGGTCATGATGCCCAGCGTGATCAGAACGGAAACCAGGCAAGCCAGGGGTGCAAGCTGATAGATCAAGTAATAGGTTAAGTATCGGAAATAGTCCGCGACTTGAATGAAGGAAGCGCGGTGCTGCGCGAGATCGTCCAGCAGATCAAAAAAGGTAAAGATCTCGAAGAGCACGATGAAGCCAACGAGCAGCAACAGAAAATAGAAAACAAAATTGCGCAGGAGGTAGTAATCCAGAACTTGAGGAAATCCGCCGACGAACCGCCTCCGCCTCGAGACCTCGACCGGAGCGGCGAAATCAATCCGCTTTACTGCTACTTCATGTTTTGGTTTAGCTTTCCGCTGCCGCCACCAATGCGTCACGCCGGCCAATGTTTCGCTGAGCCAGGTTTCGCCCCCCAATCTTTCTACCGAAGGCAGCAGAGCGATGCCTGCGGCTGCCATGAGAATGTTCGCGGTCCAGATTCCGAGCCACGTGGGCACCGAGCCATCCCGCGCCAATGACGCACAGAACACAAACACAACGTAATAGGCGCAGACCAGTGCGGCGGCCAGGACAAATCCGGCAGCACGCCCACCCCGGCGCGGCCGGGAACCTACCGGCAGCGCGACCAATGCAAACACAAGGCACGCCACAGGAAACGCGAACCGGCGGTGAACCTCCACGCGCGACTCGAGAGCCTTGGGCCCGTGATCGGCCAAAAGTTGGCGCAAAGGTTGTTCGGGGGTGGCCAGTGCGTACGCCTGCGTTGCGCCGCTGTTGCCGACGGCGAGCGCCTGATCGCGTTCGCTGAAAACGGAAAGGCCGTAGTGCTCCGGGCCCTGTGCTTGCGATTCGTGCACAGTTCCTTTGCGAAGATGGAGCTGCAGCTTGCCCTGGTCGCGGTCGGCAACTACAATGGCGTCCTGCGCCAGCGTCAGAGGCGAAACGTCGCCCCCGTCCGATTCCGCCAAAAAGACGCCATGCCAATTCATGGCGGCGGCTGAGATATCCTGCACATAGAGCACCAGGTGAGGGAACTGCTCGTTGAAGATGCGCGGCTGGACCTCGAACGAAATCTGCGTGCTGCGCAGGCGTTCTTCGAGCGAGCGCAGAGTGCGAATCGACATGGGGCCGAGCCATACGGTCATGCACAAGGTCAAACCGCTGGCCAGCAGCGCCAGCGCGCCCACGGGAATCAGGATGCGCTTCAGCCCCATTCCCGCGGCGTTCATGGCGATCAGTTCGCTATCGGCGGACATGCGACCCAGGCCGATGAGGACGCCTACCAGGACGCCAATGGGCACGCTGAAGGTGAGCACGCGAGGAAATGCGCTGAGGAAAAGCAGCGCGATCTGGTGCGCGTCGCCGGAATGGCGCGCCACCACGTTCATGATCTGCACGAGTTGCGGAACGAAAATGACAAATGTGAAAATGCCCAGCCCCAGCAATGCGTGGGAGAGTACTTCGCGGAAAATGTAACGATCGATGATGCGCATCGCGCCGAGACCAAAAACGCGCTTATCCAGAACGCCACTACGGAAAACGCCCCTACTACAAGCAGAAGACCGCCATTCTAGCATGCCTGCTTCGCGTCAATTGGGAGCCGCAGGGGAATGACGCGAATCCATCTCGTGCTGCTTTGGCACATGCACCAGCCGCAGTACCGCGATCCCGCTACGCGCCGCTACATTCTCCCTTGGACGCGCCTGCATGCACTCAAGGACTACTGGGGTATGGTTCGCGTGCTCGAAGAATTTCCCACCGTGCATGCCACATTTAACGTCGTGCCTTCGCTTGCCGCGCAGCTCGAGGAATATGCCAGTGGAAAATTCGACGAGCCATGGTTCACGCTGGCCTTTTCGCCTGCCGACAAATTAACCGACGAGGACAAAGCCGAAATTTTAGTGCGTGCCTTTCAGGCCAATCTCGACCACCTGATTGGGCGCTGGCCACGTTACCGGGAGCTTTTCGATCGTGGGCATTCCGGCGACACGGCGTCGACCATGCGCACATTCGCGCCGCGCGACTGGCGCGATCTGCAGCTGCTTTCGCAGCTCGCCTGGATGGATGAGGAATATCTTGCCACGGATGCCCAGGTGAGCGCGCTATCGAAGAAGGGAAGCGACTTCACCGAAGCGGACAAGCAAATGCTGCGCGCCAAGCAGCTCGAACTGCTCGCGCGCGTTTTGCCCGAATATCGCCGCGCGCGTGACGCCGGACAAATCGAAATCTCCACCACGCCGTTTTATCATCCGATTCTGCCGCTGCTTTGCGATACGGACGTCGCGCGGCAGGCGAATCCCGGAACGCCGCTGCCGAGCCCCGCGTTTCGCCATCCCGAAGACGCTCGCGAACAACTCGTTCGCGCCCGCGCTTATCACGAGCGGCTCTTCGGCGCGCCGCCCGTCGGCCTGTGGCCGTCGGAGGGCTCGGTCTCGAACGAAGCGCTTTCTATCGCCGCAGAACTCGGCTTCCGCTGGTTCGCCAGCGACGAAGGCGTGCTCGGCCGCACGTTGAATATCGGATTCGGCCGCGATGGCGACGGCGTTCCTTCGAATGCCGATCGCCTTTACGCGCCGCTGCGCGTAAATCTCGGCCAACGCGAAATCTCCGGCATCTTTCGTGATCATTATCTTTCCGATCTGGTCGGCTTCGTTTACAGCCGCATGGACGCCGTCTCTGCCGCTGAGGACCTCTACCGCCGCATCCGCACCGTCGCCGAACGCGTGCAGTCGCGCGGTCCGCTCACTTTGCCGTTAATTCTCGACGGCGAAAATGCCTGGGAGTATTACCCCGGCAATGGCCGCGAATTTCTGCGCCAGTTTTACGGACGAATTTCACGCGATGCGGATATACGCGCGCTCACCGTCAGTGAAGCTTTGCGCGAAGCGAGCGAAATCGCCACGGTGAAGGGAATCGCTCCCGGTTCCTGGATCAACGCCAATTTCGATGTCTGGATTGGCGACAAAGAAGATGTGACGGCCTGGGAATTATTGGCGCGCGCGCGGGAATTCTACGGCCAGCAACTCGCGCGCCGTGAACGTGGCGAAGCGAATGCGCCCACCAAAGATCAACTCGCCGCCGCCTTCGAAGAGCTGCTCATGGCCGAAGGCAGCGACTGGACCTGGTGGTTCGGCCCTGAGCACAGCTCGGCAAATGATGCAGAATTCGACGCATTTTTCCGCCAACTACTGAGCGAGTCCTATCAGACTCTCGGCAGCGACGCTCCGGACGAATTGGCCGAGCCCATCAAGCGCAGAGCCGCGCCGGCGCAGGTAGAGGCGCCCTCGGCGTTTCTCAATGTGAAGGTCGACGGGCGCGAATCCACTTATTTCGAATGGATGGGTGCGGGACTTTATTCGCCCGACCGCAAGGATAGCGCTATGCACGGCCGGGTTCATTGGCTGCAGCAGTTTCGTTACGGCTTCAGTAGTGAACGCTTTTACATTCGCGTGGATTTTGCCGACGGAAAATCCGACACGCTGAAAGACGCCGAGTTTCGCATCACCCTGCGCGGCGACGAGGAGTTGCGCATCGTCCTGCACATGCGCGAAGGAAAACTTCACGAGCAGCGCGTCGAGACCAAAGATACTTGCTTGCTCGGACCACAGGACTTGGCCTTCGCCGCCTGCGATCGTATCCTCGAGGTTTCCGTCGCGCGCAAGCTGCTGCGCCTGGGTAAGCGCAATTCCTTTTCTTTGGTGATCGCGCTTTGGGAAGGCGGCCTGCCCATCGATTTGCTTCCCGCCGAAGGTTGGTTCGAAATCCCCCTCGGTGAAGATCACTTCGCCTGGCCGACTAATTGAGAACGTTAGGAATCTAAAACAACAGCGAGACGATGTCGGTCGGGTGCGAGCCAACGGGCACCATGGTCAGCAGGCTTGAAGTGCGCAGCTTGATCACCGCGAGATCGTTCGATTCCTGATTCGCGACGAGCAGCAGCTCGCCGCTCGGATCCATCCTGCACGTAACGGGCTCGCGGCCGACCGGAATCGGCAGGGCCAAATGCCGCGCACTGATGGCGATCGGCAGCACGCGTCCCGCCGCGGAGTCGGAAAGATAAAGCGCGTCGCCATTTGCATTGAGCACGCCGCTTTCCGGCGCAAGTCCCACCAGCATGGACTCGGCTATTTCCGTCGTCCACGTATTGATAATCTCGATGGCGTGTAAATCCGGCACAGTGACGTAAAGCTCGCCGCCATCCGGCTTGAGGATCATGTCGTGTGGTGCGCCGCCGAGTTGCAGATTGGTGAGCAGCACGTTGCGCCTCAGATCGACCACGGAAATTTCTTTCGCGTCGCCGGCCGAAACAAATGCCGCCGAATTATCCGGCAGCACTACGACCTGCTCGGGATGTTCGGCAACGCCGATTGTTGCGAGCGACGCGAGCGTTTGCGCGTCGAAGATCTGCAAAGTGGAATCGTCCCGGTTGGGTACAAGGAGCAAGCGGCCGTTAGGCGTGAGGCGCGCGAGCCAGGGATGCCGCCCCGTGTGCGCGTGTCCCACAACCTGCTTGGTTGCCGTATCGATGCGCATGACCTGGTTTGATCCCGACGAGGCGACATAAGCGCGCTGCCCATCGGCGGAAAATTCCACCTCCGACGGAAGCGGCCCCACCGGGATGCGTGAAGTCACGCGACCCGGCTCGACGCTGATCACCCAGGCGTAACCACCACTATCGCTCGACGAACCGGACACCCCCCAAATCTCCTTACGCGGGGTCAGCACGTGCAACCCCGCGGGATTAGGCCCCACAGGAATGGTCGCAATGTCTTTGAGCGCAACTAGATCCACGACAGAAACGGTTCCATCCCCGGCATTGGCAATGTATGCGTAGAGCCGCACGCCTGCCTTGAGCACCGGCGGCCGGTATTCGCGCTTGATCTGCCATGCCGCGATTCCCGCGAGCGCAACAACCAGCACCAGCACGCGTAGATATTTGCTTTGCTTCATGTGCCCCAGATTGTGCCATGACGATGGCCGCGCCACTACGCCAACTGCGACGAAAAGCCAAGCGCGAAACCCTATTGGCTTTTCGGCAACCGCGAACAGCGCTTGCTGTTTCAACGAGCCGCGTCTATGCGCTATGGTGAAATTCACGGAGGAGGGCAGACAGAATGAACAGGCTCGCGAAGACCGCTTTGATCGTTGCCATGCTACTGGGTGGCGTATCCGCTTTAGCTGCACAGATTTCGATTGGAGTCCGAATTGGCCCGCCGCCACCGCCGCGGGTGGTGCGTGTTGTGCCGGACCGTCCTGGCCCGGAGTTCATTTGGATTGAGGGCTATTGGTATCCCGTGGGAAACCACTATAAGTGGCATCAGGGGTATTGGAGCCGGCCGCCATATGAAGGCGCTCGCTGGGTTGGGCCTCATCATGACGGCGAGCGGTTCTACAACGGCTATTGGGAAGGCGAACACGGTCGGGTGGAACACGATCACCGCTCGGACCACGACCACGACCGCGATTTCCGAGATCACGACCGCTATCGCGATGATCACCATGACCGCGACGATCACGACCGCTAACTGACTCTCGCTGTCAAAAGGGCGCTCCGCAAGTATTTCTTGGCGTGAGCGCCCATCACCCTAGCCTTATCGCGCCGCAATAGACTACTTCATCGTGAGAACCACGCGGAACCGCGCTTTGCCGCTCATCATGCGCTCGTAAGCTTCCGCGGCCCGCTCCAGCGGAAAAATCTCGTTCCGCGAACGCACGCCGGTTTGCGCACTGAAGTTAAGCGTGTCTTGCGAATCGATGCTCGTTCCCGAAGGCCACCCTGTCACGGAACGCCGGCCACCGATCAATAGGTACGCGGGCACTTGAATCGGTTCGTCCGCCGCACCCACCACGATCATTTTTCCGTTCAGGCCGAGGCCGGCCACAGTCGCATTCATGGCTTTGCCGCTTGTTACGGTCGCCAGGATCACGCGCGCTCCGCCCAATTTTGTGAGTTCCTCGACGGGATCCTGCGTTTGGCTATCGATATACACTTGTGCGCCCAATTGCTTCGCCAAGGGTGCTTTGTCTTTTCCGCGCGCGATGGCCACGGTGCGGAATCCCATCTTCGACGCGAATTGAACTCCCAGGTGGCCGAGTCCGCCAATTCCCAGGATCGCCACGAGATCGCCGTCTCGCGCGCCGCTATTTCGAAGCGAGTTGAAGGTGGTGACTCCCGCGCAGAAAAGAGGGCCCGCGTCTGCCGCCGAAAGCTCATCCGGTATCAGCGCCAGCGCCTCCGCCGTCGCGAGCATGTAGTCCGCGTAGCCTCCATCCTGAGTGATTGCCGTGACGCGCCGCGACACAGTGCAAAAAAGGAAATCGCCCCGGCGGCAGTTTTCGCAATATCCACAGCGGCCGCCGTACCAGCCGACTCCCACGCGCTGCCCCGGTTTCCATGCGGCCACGCCGCTTCCCACAGAGTCGATCACTCCGGCGACTTCGTGTCCGGGAATTCGTGGGTATTCAATGCCCGGCCAGAGCCCTTCCTTCACGTAGGAATCGGCGTGACAGATGCCGCAGGCTTCCACTCGAATTCGGACCCAACCGGGACCGGGCTCAGGTACGTCTCGTTCGACCATCTGTAGTGGCCCCTTCGCACTCGGCACCTGGACAGCACGCATCTTGGCCATCGTTCCTCCTTTTTGGGGCTTTATGGTGAGCGCACATGCCCCTTCGCGGACTAAAACCAATCACTGCGATAGGGCACCTAACAATTTAAGAAGCCCTATGCACTTCTGTAGCTGAACAGCCTCTGGCATTCTTTTCGTAGAAAACCGCCGAAGACGGGGATGGGGTGATTGCCCTTCTCGAAGACGAACCCGCAGGGGATAAGACAAGCTCGCCACTTATAGTCCTCGGTGCCGCACTTGCGGCCGTAAGCGGCTATGTCTTCTTGGGAAACGCCGTAGACAACCGCGCCAATTCTAGACCACACGCAAGCACCGGCGCACATGGCGCAAGGCTCGTGCGTGGAGTAGAGCACGAAGTCGGGAAGGTAGCGGCCGTAGCCACTTGATACGTATTTGAGGGTTTCCAACTCCACGTGTTTGATGCTCGATCCCGAGGTTTTTACTCGGTTACCTGCACTGGCAATGACCACCTCGCGCTTGCCCGTGAGGCGTGTAACGACCGCCCCAATGGGATAGTCGCCTCTGTCGCCGGCGCGCTTGGCCTCTGCAATAGCCAGCTCCATAAACTTATTTTTCGGTTTGTAGGAAGGTGGAATCATGTCGCCAGATTATATGCGCTCGTCGCGCGAGCGATATAGGAATCCACGGGCGCTAATCGCCTCATCCCGATCAGTCGCGTTTCAGGAAGCTGGCCCATTTGGGAGCAGTGGCGCCGGCGGAAAGAAGAACGGCGTGTCGAGGCGTGCTTTGGCGTCTGGAGAATCGAAGTGCAGACTGCGTAATCGGCGATGGCAGTTGGCTTAGCGGTGCATGACCACCTCTCGGCCATTTGGGAGGGTAATTCGGTCCAACCAGATTTCGTTGGTTCCCTCTTTTGTGGGATTGCCGGTGATGGTGATCGTGTCGCCGAGTTTCAGCGTGTCGCCGGTCCATCCATAGCGGCTCATCCGCGAGGGCCCGCCCGTAATCGCGTGCCAGTTCTGGGTGCGTCCGCTCGAATCGTTTACGTCGAAATAGATCAGGGCATGGGGATTCACCCAGTCCACTTTTGTGACTGTAGCTTTAAAAGTGACAGTCTTGGATAGGTCGTAGCCCGACCGCGCGTGATGCGCGAGAGCCGACGCCGTCAGAACGACAAACGCAACCGCAAAACCAGCCATACGCAAACGCCACAATTTCATCGTGCACCTCGCACCGATGTGTTGAGATCAGCGATATCCGCTCCAATTATGACCCAGGGATCTGTAGCGGGTAACAGTTTATATCTAGAAGCTCCGCCCTGAAGACATCTTCGCCTAATCGCGCCAGCGCATCACGTGTAGCAGATCGCAATAGTCGTCGGTCCAAGAGAGGGGACGCGTCTTCGCCGGAAACGCTTCCGAGTGTGCCAGTATCTCCGCGCCGGACAGCGCCGCGGGATCGCGCGAGAGCAAGATCCAGTCGGATTGCGAGAAAGGGCCTGTAGGAAGGAGCGGTTCAACGCGGAGAGCGTGAAAGCCAAAATCGCGGCTGATTCCGGCGAGCACAGGCCGGAGATCGAGAGTCTGGTTGCTGATGTGCACGGCAATCACCGAGGCCGGCCCGGCAAGATGCTTGGCATAAACCTGAAAAGCTTCGCGAGTGAGAAGATGCATGGGGATGGCATCGCTCGAAAACGCATCCAGCACCAGAACGTCAAACTTCTGGAAGTCGCCCCGGCTGGCTTCGCGTTGCAGCGTGAGTCGCGCATCGCCAAGTACGACTTCGATCCGGCCGGGCGAATCGCGCAAATAAGTGAAGGATGGCTGCTCGCCGGTCGATAATTTATAGACGTCCGGGTTGATTTCGTAGAAACGGAAGACGTCTCCGGATTGCGCCAGCGCCGCGAGCGTACCCACTCCCATTCCCACGAGTCCTACGCGCATGGGATGCCGCGGCCAATTGCGAATGACGATGTTGGCTCCGCTGGCCGGGCCATAGTAGCCCGTCGCAAGTCGCGAGCGCTGCGCATCACGATACTGGAATCCATGAACCGTGCTGCCGTACCTCAGCGCGAGATAGCTGTCGTCCACGTCTATCACCGAGAGGACTCCGTAAAAACTTCTGGAAGACGCAACGACGTGATAAAGCGCCGCTTTTTGCGGAATCAGCAAGCCTGCCGTGAGCAGCGCCAGGACGACTCTGGCCGCGTTGCGGACCAGCATCGGCGCCGGAGCAGTCTGCGTCGTTCGGCGCTCCATGGCGTATAGCGAAACAGCGGCGGCGATTAGAACTACCGCGGCGTAAAGGCCGATCGATCGCGGCAATCGCGCCACCTCTCCCCACAGCGGGGTAAGCACAGCCGGCGCAAGCAATGCCGTACCCGCTAGAAGCAGGAACGCCAATGAAGCTCGCCCCCTGTACCACCACGATGAACGTTCCCGCACCGAGACAGACCAAATCACAGTAATGCACCCCAAAACACCCAGCGGATATTCCCAATAATTTGAAAAAATCCGCGGGGCCACCAAGCCCACAGCGACGCCGCCCAAGGTTCCGCCGATGGCGATGCACAAATAGAAAGCAGTCAGCGATTCCGAGCGGGGACGCGTGCGTGCCGCTTCTCCATGACACACCATGCATCCCGCGAAGAGCACCCCGGAATAAGCTGCGAGCTGGATCAAGAACGAATACGTCGCGTTCGGAAGCGATATGACGATGACGAATGCAACCGCCACAGCGAATGCCGGGTAGAAATGTTCTCGCCGATACCAGCGGTCGCTCTCAAAACATATGATGAACGAAAGCAGGTACAAACTCAGTTGCAAAACCAATAGAAACGGGCTTACGGCGATGTCCTGGCAGACGAGGTTGGTCGTTGCGAGCAATAGCACAGACGCACACGCCGCCAGGCCGATCCATCGCAGGCGAAGCGGCCAGCCAATCGGGGTTGCATGCGAGCGCAAGTCGCGAATAGCTTTTTGTTTCAGCTCGGTGGGAACGGCCGAACGCAGCACGCTTCGAGCGGTGAAAAAATAGCAAACCAAAAAGAGGCCATAGCCAGCAACCCAAGCCCAGCGTTGTGCACTGAGCGGGATATGCGGTTCTACGAGAGTGGGATAGGACAGTAATCCGAGGAGCGATCCCGCGTTTGAAAGCGCATAAAGGCGATAGGGCAATCGCTTTGGCCTCACCTGCGCAAACCAATGCTGCATCAATGGACTCGTAGCCGACAGCAAGAAGAACGGCAGACCTATCGCACTCATCAGAAATTGCGCGATGGCCCAGGTGGGATCGGCCCCCGGTCGCGGCTGCCAGTTGGCAGCGGAACCGATGGGAGCGGAATAGGAATATGCCTGAACGGCAATGAAAATAGCGGAAAGGGCCAGCAGAGTGCCGTGCACTGTGATCTGCTTGCGAAGGGGAAGCCACGTGGCTAGTCCGTGCGAATAGCCATATCCAGCGAGAAATAACAATTGGAAGACAAACACGCACACGGTCCAGACCGCTGACGCACCGCCAAAAAGGGGAAGGACTTCTTTTTCGAGCAACAACTGAACCTGAAAGAGCAGAAACGCACTGACGAAGATCGCCAGGGCAAAGGGCACTCGCCCAGTTTCGCTACCTTCTATCGAAGTTGGAAAGGCCCCCGAAGGAACAATTGCGCGGACCTGTTCAGTCTGAAGGGCAGTATCGAGAGTGGCACCCATGCCCCGTCAGTGTAAGCGGGTTACGGAAGCGGGCCTGTTGCCACTCGCGCCCTCTGTGCTCAAAGCACTATGCGTGGAGAGCGCACTGCACTAAGAACCTAAGCGGAACGGCACTCTTTTACTTCGCGTGCCGCTTTTGGGGAAATTTAGACGGAGTGAGGTCACCGAAAAGCTTTCCTTCTATCTCCGATTTGTGAGTGGTGCACACAAGCCTCACGATGACGCCTTGTACCCACGATGCGCGAAACTTGGCTGGGCTTGAGCAATTCAGAACTTCACAAACACCTGCGCTGACCGGGTCGAGATATGGTTCCGGGTTATTAGCTGCCATCGAAGATTCTCCTTTTCATTTTGCTGCCTTCAGACCGGGCGGTTTTACACGGTCGGGACATTTGCCTTACGGTTTCGATTTCGGCAGGACTGCCGACACTGTAGCGTGGTACCCGGTCGTGGCGTTGTATGTCTTGTGGCACAGGAACGCGCCCACAGCGGGCGCAGCGTAAGGCGTGTAACTGAACACTTCCAGTATACACCTTTGCACTGACCGTACGGTGGTCGGTCTCAATGCAGATAGACACAGCGTAACTCTCGATTTTGCACCCCCAAATCGCATGGTACTGGTATCGCAAAAGCAAAATTGTCTTTGATATGCTGGGCCTCCCTCCCCGCAGCACAGTAGGTTTCAAGAGCAAGGAGAAAACGGAATGGCAAGTGCAAAAGCAGCCTTCATGAAACTCAAACATCTATCTGGTGATTCAATTTCGAATCGCAGTTTCAAGTCGATGAAAGCTTCTCGTTGGCTTCATATTGGGCTCGCGAGCGCGCTCGTCATCGCGGGATGGACAATCGCCTCGGCCGCGCCCATCCCGCAGACAGCTGGTGCGAACGTGCGCGTCACCGTAGACAACGGCAGTAATGGCTCATATGTGAGCGCCGATCAGCTAGCGGGCGGCACGTATACGGATGCCGTTTTACAGCGCTGCGGAACCGATCGCCGGCAACAGAACGAACCCACGCTCGCCATCGACCCGCGCAACACCAACATTTGGGGAAGCGGCGCGAATGAGTACTGCACGACTCCGACCGCAGGAGATGCCTGGGCGGGTTTCTACCGCAGCACCGACTCCGGACGTCACTGGACAGACAGCCTGTTGCCTGGTTACAACGGCGACACTTCGAGCGAGGGCACAAGCTCACCTCTCGCGACGTCGGTGGCCGGCGGTGCGCTGGCGGCCGGGGACCCGGTGATGGGTTGGGACGGGAACGGCAACCTTTTCTACATGGGCAACAACTTCAATCGCGGAACGGAAAATGGCGTCTCGGCGCGCTTTCGCGATAATACCGGCGTCATCTGGGTGGCAACTTATGCTCCTTCAAATCCGGCGGACTCCTCGACCGACGGCTCGAAGTATGTTCGCACGGTGATCCTTGCCACCAACACCTTCGGCCAGGGCTCATTCAACGACAAGACGAACCTAACCGTCGACCCCGCGACCGGCAACGTCTATGCCGCTTGGTCAGACTTTCACGGATCGGGCTGCAATGAGATCTTGTTCAGCCGGTCGACCGATCATGGCGCGACCTTTAGCACCCCGATCAAAGTGTCCGGCGGAATCTGCGGCAATCAGGGTCCGTCGATTGCGATCGGCCCTTCGGGACACGTTTACATCGGCTGGGAAGCCAATACAGGCGGGTCGTTCGGTAAGGCACCAGGTGCCGTGAACGGCGCCGGGTTCGCCGCTTCCAGCGACTTTGGCCAGACGTTCAGCAAGGCGCGGATCGTGGTGACTTACACGCCGTTCGTATCAAGCCAGTTCTCTGGCAATGGCGCGAGAGAATGCGGCGACACCCCGTTTAACTGTCCGACCGGCTTCACCTTCCCACGGTTTGACCTCGCTGGTCCGTACCTCGCCGCCGACAACGTCCACGGGACGCTGGCCATGGCTTTTCAAGCGGCCCAGTCCTCCGGTCAAGGGCAGATTGAGTCTCTTTTCTCCACCGACGGCGGCACTACGTGGAGCAATCCAACGCTGCTCGCGCCGAGTTTGACCGGGCACCAATTCTTCCCGTTCCTTACCGCATCTGCCGGCCGGGTGAACGCGATCTGGTACGACTCGCAAGGCGATCCGAGCTATTCGCCTACCCAAGCGCCGTGTAACAACGCCGCCGGGCAGACGTCTGCGTGCCTGAACGTCCGGTATGCGGAGTCCACGGATGGCGGAAAGACTTGGGGATCGAGCATCCAGGTGACGGACACACCGACGAACCTGAACTACGAGCAATTCGGCGGTCGTCTGGTGCCGTTCTTCGGCGATTACATCACCGTTGCCGCTCAAGGGAACATCATCGGTGTCAGCTGGACCGACCAGCGAAACACAGTCGGCGCGCCTGATCCCTCAGGCGACAATGACGGTGCAGACATCGCCGGTGATCCGGAGACCGGCGGAGCCTGCACGAGCTCGCTAACGACTTGCTTCGATGGCACTGGTGGTCTTGACCAGAACATCTACGCAACCACCATTACACCGTAGCAGCGTGACGAACAACCATGCCGTAGTGGGTCAGTTTGAAATTTCAAACTGACTCACTACCGGCCACTGCGCGCGCGTTTGGCTCGGCAGCCAAAGCCGTGGTACCTTACCCCCAACCAAAACGGAGAAAATCAGAAGCAGAGGCGCTTGCGTGCGGAATTTCTTGATTCTTTCAGCTATGGCCGTTGCGGCGACGCTCGCGTTCTCACGCGCTGCGCTCGCTCAAGAAGCCGCGAAGCTCGGAGCCGCGCCGGATCTTTCCGGCGTCTGGCTGGTGGAAAAGTTTCAGCCCCGGCTGTTCCCAAACGGAGGCGCGCCTTTCACGCCTTGGGCGGAGAGCAAAATTCAAGGTCACCGACCTTCAGACGAACGACCCAATCTTGCCTGTCTGCCAATGGGAGTGCCACGGTTCATGATCGCTGTGCCTTACCCGATGGAAATTCTTCAGATGCCCGCGCGCATCGTCATCATTCACGAGGGCCCGCAGGTGCTGCGTCAGATTTATATGAATCGGCAGCACCCCAAAGACTTGGACCCAAGCTATTCGGGCGACGCGATTGGCAAATGGGAAGGCGACACGCTCGTCGTGGATACGATCGGCTTCAACGATAAGACCTGGCTCGATGGTGGAGGACTTCCTCATAGCGAGGCTCTGCATGTGGTTGAACGCATCCGCCGCATCGACCATGACACGCTCGTGGACGACATAACCGTCGAGGACCCGATGGCGTACACCAAGCCACTCACGAATCGGCAAGTCTACAAACTGAAGCCGGGCTGGGAGATTCAGGAATACGTCTGCGAAGAGAATAACAAGTACAGCTACCAGGCAAAATGACGCGCAAGAAGACAATAAGAGAGGAGCGACAGCAATGAGGACCTCAAGCAGAAAAAGACTGCTGGTTTTCCCCGCCACCGCTATTCTCGTCCTGCTTTCGCTCGCAGGATCGGCATACGCCCATCATGGCTTCGTGTCCTGGTTTGACATGAGCCGCTCGATCAGTGTGAAGGGGACGGTGACGAGCTTTGACTGGACCAATCCTCATTCCTACATCTACTTCGACGTGAAGGACGAGAAGGGCGTCACTCAGAAGTGGAGCGCCGAATTAGGCGCCGTAGCTATGTTAGCCAGGGCCGGCTGGAAGAAAGATACGGTAAAGCCGGGCGACGAGATCATCCTGATCGGCAATCCCGCCAAGGATGCCAAGCCCCTGATGCATCTCGACAAGATCGTCTTTGCCAATGGCCAGGAGCTTTCTACCGCGCTGTGAGGCCGTGTAGCCGTTGAGTGTGGTGCGGCGGCAATCAAGCCGGATGTAATCAGAGGAGGCTCCCGTGTGGAATCGCCTGATTTCTAGTGCTGCGGCCGTGGCGGCGATGCTGGCGCTCTCGCCCGCGACGCGCGGTCAAAATGCCGCGAACCCAGGACCTGTTCCGGACATTTCTGGTGTTTGGCAAGTGACAAAAAATCAGCCCAAGCCTTTTTTCCCCAACGGAGGCGCTCCTTTCAAACCTTGGGGAGAGGAGAAATTCAAGGCGGCCAACCCCGAAACCAACGATCCCAACCTAGGCTGTCTGCCGGAGGGAGTCCCGCGGTTCATGTTTGTGCCGCTCCCCATGGAAATTTTTCAGGTGCCTACGCGCGTCGTGATCATTCGCGAGGGCACACAGGTGATGCGTCAAATCTATATGAATCGGCAGCACCGCGACGATTTGTACCCCACCTATTCGGGTGACTCCATTGGCAAATGGGAAGGTGACACGCTCGTTGTGGATACGATCGGTCTCAACGATAAGACCTGGCTTGACTCTGGCGGACTCCCCCATAGCGAAGCGCTGCACGTGGTGGAACACATCCGGCGCGTCGACCACGACACGCTCGTCGACGACGTGACGATCGAAGACCCCATGGCATACACAAAACCTTTCACGGCTCAGCAAGTCTACAAATTGAAGCCGGCTTGGGAGATCCAGGAACTCGTCTGCAATGAGAATAACAAGTACACCTACCAGGGAAAATGACCGTACAACAGGAGAGGAGGGGCCGCAAATGAGTAATAATCTGCGGGTTTTTCTGGTTACCGCTGTGCTTCTGCTGCTTTCGTTCGGAGGAGCGACATACGCTCATCACGCTACAGCGTCATTCGATATGACCACCTCGAGCACTGTGAAGGGCACCGTAACGGGCTTCGACTGGACCAATCCCCACGCCTATATTTATCTCGACGTCAAAGATGCGAAGGGCACCATTGAAAAGTGGAGCGTGGAAATGGGTACCATAGGCATGCTAGCCAGGGCCGGCTGGAGGAGAGATACGGTCAAGGCGGGCGACGAAATCACCGTCACCGGCAATCGCGCCAAGGACAGCAAGCCGTTCCTGCGTCTCATCAAGCTTGTCTTTGCCGATGGCCGCGAGCTTACTCAGAGCATCCAGTGAAGGCGGTGTAGCCGCTGAATGTAGTACGCCGGCAAATTTCCCCCGCCGATTTAGGTCAAAAGTTGTAAGCTAGGGGGCAGTTCTTAGCCGGAAACCCAAGGTCAAAACCGTCGAGAAAGGAAACTCGCATGACGCGAATCTCGCTTCGAGTGAATAACCAATCTCGGGTTGTGGATACCGATCCCACCACCCCACTGTTGTACGTCTTGCGCGACGACCTCGAACTGCACGGCCCGCGCTTCGGCTGCGGCCTCGGCCAGTGCGGCGCGTGTACCGTCATCATGGACGGAAACGCCGTGCGCTCCTGCAGCATTCCCGTCAGCGGAGCGCAGAATCGCAGCATCACCACGCTCGAAGGCCTCGGCTCGCTTGAGCATCCTCACGCGCTGCAAACTGCCTTCATCGAAGAGCAGGCCGCGCAGTGCGGCTACTGCATGAACGGCATGATCATGGTTTCGAAGGTGCTCCTCGATAAAAATCCGCACCCCACCGACGATCAGATCAAGCAGGCGCTGAACGGAAATCTCTGCCGCTGCGGCAGCCACTTGCGCGTAATTCGCGCCGTGAAGCGCGCCGCCAGCGTGAAGGCGTGAGGAGGACGAACATGAAAACGAAACTTTCCCGCAGGGAAGTTCTAAAGGGCTCGGGTGCGCTGGTTGTAAGCTTCAATCTTTTTGGCCCTGTCTCCCGCGCTATGGCGCAGCTCAGCGCCGGGCCGGATCTCGCCGGAGACCTCCAGGCGACTTCGCTCGATTCCTGGATCGCCATCGGCCGCGACGGCATGGTCACGGTGTTCTCGAGCAAAGTGGATCTCGGCACAGGCGTGGAAACCGCATTGGGCCAGATCGTCGCCGACGAGCTCGACGTGCAGTTCAAGCAGATCAAGATGATCACCGGCGACACGACCACGGCGGTCGATCAGGGCATTACCGCTGGCAGCAGAACCATCGAACTTGCGGGTCCCCAATTGCGTCATGCCGCGGCGGCAGCCCGGCAGGAGCTCTTGAAGCTTGCCTCCATGCGACTTAACGTTCCGGTTTCGCAGCTCACTGTCACCGATGGCGTGGTCAGTGTAATGGGCAATGGCCATAAGGTTTCCTACGCCAATCTGATCGGCGGCAAGAAGTTCAACGTGACGATTCCCGCTACCGGCAACGGCTGGGGCTTAAAAGTGGCGCCGGATGTTCCGGTGAAAGATCCGAAAGACTATAAGGTCGTGGGCAAGAAGCAGGATCGCGTCGATCTGCCTCCGAAATTCACGGCGCAATTCACCTACGTGCAGGACGTTCGCGTTCCCGGAATGCTGCACGGCCGCGTCGTTCGCCCGCCCACAGTTACCGCCAAGTCGGCCAGCATTGACGAAGATTCCATCAAGAACATTCCCGGCATAGTTAAAGTTGTACATGAAGGTAGCTTCGTCGGCGTCGTGGCGCAAACGGAGTGGGCTGCGATCCAGGCCGCCAAGGCGCTCAAGGTCACCTGGACGGCCCCGGAAACGAAGATGCCCGCCAATCCCGACGCCGTCTACGATTATCTGAAGAATACCAAGGGCTTCGCGCAACGGCCGGGAATGCAACCTCGCGGAGATGTGGACGCGGCGCTCGCGCAGGGGAGCAAAACCTTCGAACAAACCTACCGCTGGCCCTTCCAGATGCACGGCATGCTCGCGCCTTCCGCTGCCATTGCGGACGTGCGGAGCGATAAAGTGACCATCTGGGCGCCCTCGCAGGGAATCTTCGACACGCGCAAGCGCGTTTCCGATCTCTTGGGCATCCCGGAGAACAAGATTCAGGTCCTCTACCGAGAAGCCTCCGGCTGCTACGGTCGCCTCGGGACTGACGACGCCGCCGAAGACGCCGTGGTCATGTCACGCGCGGTCGGCAAGCCGGTGCGCGTGCAATGGATGCGCGAAGATGAGCACGGCTGGGAGCCCAAGGGCCCGGCGCAGTTGCTTACCGTCCGCGCGGCCGTGGACGCGAGCGGCAAAGTCACAGCTTGGGATTTCTTTGATCGCAGCTTCCCGTGGACTGAGGCGAACGGAATCCCGCTGGTCACTTCGCGCCAAGTCGGGCTTAAGGCCAACGGCCAGGGCGCCTCGAATGGCGTCGGAGGCGGCGGCGACACCTACACTTTCGATAATCAGCGCATCGTCGCGTCCTCCATTCCCTGGGTGCAGCCCGATCCGACGCCGCTGCGCACTTCGCCGCTGCGTGCGCCGGGTGATTTGGCCCGCATGTTCGCGAGCGAATCCTTTATGGATGAGTTGGCCGCCGCGCAGGGGGTGGACGCCCTGCAGTTCCGCATGCGCTACGCCTCGAATAATAAGAGAGCCACGGACGCGCTTGCGGCCGTCTCCAAGCTGGCCGATTGGCAGGCGCGACCGGCGCCGGCATCACCGTCGAGCGGCAACATTGCCACAGGACGGGGCGTCGCCATAAGCGCCCGCTCCAACTCCGTGGTCGCCGTTACCGCCGAAGTCGAAGTCGATAAATCGACAGGCGAGGTGACGGTCAAGAAAGTCTGCGTCGCGCACGATTGCGGGTTGATCATCAATCCCGACGGCTTGAAGAATCAGATCGAGGGCAACGTCATCCAGGGCACGAGCCGCGCGCTCATGGAAGAGGTAAAGTTCGATTCGTCCGGAATCAAGAATCTCGATTGGGTGAGCTACCCGATTCTGCGGTACGAGAAGATTCCGCAGATCGACATCACATTGATCGATCGGCCGGAGATGCCTGCGCTTGGCGGCGGCGAGCCTTCGATTGGCCCCGTTCCCGCGGCCATCGCCAACGCCATCTTCGACGCCACCGGCGGTCGCCTGCGCGAGGCTCCGTTCACGCCGCAGCGCGTGCTAAACGCGATGCGCGCCGGCGTCACCACCACCCAGCGCGCCTGACCGTTACGTGGCCGGAAGTGGTAACGAGGACATTCCGCTCGGTTGGCGGATGGCTAATCTCAATCGGCTGTGTTTGGTTTATTTTTGCTTTCTTCGGTCTGCCGCCCTCTTAATCCTTTTACTCTGGTTCAGGTTGCCAGAGGGGACTTACAGAGTAGTTTATCCAGCCGAATTCGTAATTTCGGCGGCGATGGTCGCCGCGGGTATACTCCTTCGCCGGAGTGCAGTCCGAAAGCTATCATTTACCGACTACATCATTGCCTTGGCGGGCACGTCCATCGCGGTCGTCGCCGTCTATACTCTTTACGGCTGGATACGCCTGCCAAAGTGACCTAATTGTACGAAACGAAGAGGGGGATACTGATGAAGACGATAGCCGTCATCGCATTGGGCATTCTGCTGGGCGGACTCACGTATGTGGCCGGCAGCGTCAGCGCGGACGCGCCGCCTGCGGCCCACGCTGCCGACGCGGCGGCCTGTGCGCGGCTGTCTTCGCTCAAGCTGCCAGACGCGACCATCAACTCAGCGCAAGTCGTCTCTGCGGCGCACTTCCAGCCTCCGACAGGCGCAAGTGGCGCGCCAGAAGGCTTCGCCGATCTCCCCGCATTCTGCCGCGTGGAGTTGACCATCAAGCCATCGCCCGATTCCGACATCAAATCCGAAACCTGGCTGCCGCTTTCCGGCTGGAACGGCAAATTTCAGGAGGTCGGCAACGGCGGCTGGAATGGCTTTATCCAATATCCGGCGCTCGCGGCCGCGCTGCGTAAAGGATACGCAACCGCGTCCACCGACACCGGCCACGCGGGAGACACGGCGAGCTTCGCGCCCGGCCATCCCGAGAAGCTGATCGATTTCGGCTATCGCGCTGTGCACGAGACGGCCCTGCGCGGCAAAACCATCGTGGCCGCGCTCTATAGCGCGCCGCCGCAGCTTTCGTATTTCACCGGCTGTTCGGGCGGAGGCCGGCAGGCGTTCATGGAAGCACAGCGCTATCCCGACGATTTCGAAGGCATCATCGCCGGCGATCCCGGTTATGACCGCGCCGCCGAGAGCCTTCAGCTGATCGCCGCCGCGCAGGCCACGCACAAGGACGCGGCCAGCTTTATTCCCAAAGAGAAATTTGCCGTGCTGCACCAGGCCGCGCTCGATGCCTGCGACGCGCTCGACGGCATCAAGGATGGCATCATCAATAATCCGCTGCGCTGCAAATTCGATCCGGCGGTAACGCAGTGCAAAGGCGAGGATGCGCCGAGCTGCCTGACGGCGCCTCAAGTAGAAGCGGCCAAATCACTCTACGCGCCTGTCGTTGATCCCAGGAGCGGCAAGGAAATTTTCCCCGGCTTCGAGCCCGGCACGGAACTGCGCTTCGCGAATACGACCGGTGTGCCCCGGCCGCTGGGCATGGCCGACGAGACGTTCAAGTACACCGTCTTCAATGATCCGAACTGGGATTTCCGCACGCTCGATATCGGCAAAGACATCGTGCGCGCGCACAAAACCGATAACGGCATCGTCAGCGCGACTTCAACCAATTTGAAGCCGTACGTCAGCCGCGGATCGAAGCTGATCATCTATCACGGCTGGGCCGATCAGAATGTCGCCCCGCTATCGTCGGTGAACTATTACAACGAACTGATCCAAGTTCTGGGGAAAAAGACCGTCGAAGATTCCGTGCGGCTCTACATGGCGCCCGGCATGGGACACTGCGCCGGCGGCGAAGGTCCCAGCGTCTTCGACACGTTGACGCCGCTCGAGCAATGGCGCGAGCACGGCGTCGCCCCCAAAGAGATCGTTGCCTCGCAGATGGCGGAAGGCAAAATAATCCGCACGCGCCCGCTCTGCCCTTATCCTCAAGAGGCGCAGTACAAAGGCACCGGCAGCACCGACCAGGCCGAAAACTTCATCTGCCATCTGCCGTAGTGATTGCCGCGTCGCGTCGCAAGCCTTTAGAACCGGACACCGCTAGTGACCAAAGAGAAGTTCATCTCCATCGGCGGATGGCTAGTCGCGATCGGTTGCGTTTGGTTTGTCTTCGATTTTGTGTGGCCGCCGCTTGTCGTGTTCTTCAGTTGGTTCAACCTACCCGAAGCTTTTTCCCGCATACTCCTCCCAGCGGAATTCGCGACGTCGGCAACACTATTAGCTGTCGGCATACTCCTGCGCCGAAGCGCGGTCGGAAAACTATCGCTTACTGACTACATCATCGTGTTATTCGGGGCGTCCATCCCAGTGCTTGCGGTTTTCAGTCTCTACGGCTGGATACGCCTGCCGAAGTAATCCAATTAGCTTGGCATTTGCGGCGACTAAACGCTATGTAGCCCACCCTTTCCGCAGACCGGGGTCCCCAAGACACGCCTCTCGAGCGCGAGCACTCGCGCGGCAAAAAAAAGTCGCGTCGATTGGGGTGGTAGGAAAGGGTGGGGATTTTGTGGCGATTCATCGCGGGCGATCAGGACAGACAGTGACGCTGGGGAACAAGCCCCAGCCTTTGCTGGGACCCGCAAAGGCGGGACTACAAAACGGCGCGGACGCAATGATTTGCGGCTGTTGATACGATTCGATAGAATGAAGGCTCCGCAACTGAAAAATGACGGCCTCCGACACTTCTATCCTCGTCTACGATAGCAGCGACGAATACCGCCCCGAACCCATACCCGAGCCGCAGGCGCCAGCCTGGCGCGACGGCAGCGTTCGCATCGGCATTCACACTTCGATTGCCGGGGGTTTTGCCGGCTCGCTCGAGAGCGCCTCGAAACTCGGTTGCAATGCGCTGCAAATTTTCTCGACCAGCCCGCGCATGTGGCCGCGTGTCGGCGCACGCATCGCGGAAATCGACGCCGCAGAGTTTCGCGCCAAGCGCGCCGAACTCGGCCTTGGCCCGCTGGTAATCCACGCCAATTACCTGATCAATCTGGCGACATCCGATCCGGTGATGCGCGTCCGTTCGATTCAGGCATATCACGATGAAATCGTGCGCGCGCTCGCGCTGGGCGCCGATTACCTCGTCGTGCATCCCGGATCTTGTTGTGGGACAACGCCGGGCCGCGACAAAACCCTGGCGCAAGCCATTCGTGACGTGGCCCAGGCTCTGCGCCAGGCCGCGCGTGGCGTGCGCCTCTGCGCCGCATTCGGCGATCTCCGCGATTGCCGCCTACGCCTGCTGCTCGAAAACACTTCCGGCATGGGCATGGCCATCGGCTCGCGCTTCGAAGAACTAAAAGCGATCATGGACGCCGCACCCGAGCTTCCGCTGGGCATTTGCCTCGATACCGCGCACGCCTTCCACGCCGGCTACGAGATTCATACCGAAGCTGGTCTCGCGCAGACGATTGCCGCGCTCGACCGCACCGTGGGCCTCGGGCGCGTCGCGGTCCTGCACGTGAACGACTCCAAGACGCCGTTTGCTTCGCGCGTCGACCGCCACGACCACATCGGCTGCGGCCATATCGGGAAAGGGAAGTCTGGCCTCGAAGCATTCCGCCGCATCCTGAAGCATCCCAGCCTATCGGCCAGCGCAGCCGCCGGCCGCCCCGGACGCGCGTTTCTTCTCGAAACGCCCATCGACGCGCCCGGCGACGATCGCCGCAACGTGCGCCGCCTGTGGGACCTCGTCGGCATCCCGGTGAAGCAAGCTCCTCATGCGCAGAACGGCTTTAGCATGAAGCCGCGCACTCGGCGTGTCTCGCGCAGCAATGCAAAATCGAGCCGGAAACCCGTGCTCGCATCCAAAGGCTGAGGCATCGTGGCCGAATACAATCCCCAAGAAGTGGAAGCCAAGTGGCGGGAGAGATGGGACGCTGAGGGCGTCTTCGCGGCCGACGCCGATCCCGCGCGCCCGAAATATTATTTGCTCGAGATGCTTCCGTATCCCTCCGGCACGCTGCACATGGGCCACATGCGCAACTACACCATCGGCGATGCGGTGGCCCGCTATCGCCGCATGCGCGGATTCAACGTGCTGCATCCCATCGGCTGGGACGCCTTCGGTCTGCCCGCCGAAAACGCGGCCATTAAGCGCGGCACTCCGCCGCGCGATTGGACCAACGCCAATATCGCGCAGATGAAGGCGGTCTGCCGCCGCTTCGGATTCAGCTACGACTGGCGCCGCGAAATTTCTACCTGCGAACCCGAATACTATCGCTGGAATCAGTGGTTTTTCCTGCGCATGCTCGAGCGTGGTCTCGCTTATCGCAAGCGCAGCCTGGTGAATTGGTGCCCCAAATGCCAGACCGTGCTCGCCAACGAGCAGGTCATCGATGGCTGCTGCTGGCAGCACGACGACACGCCCGTCGAAGCCAAGGAAATCGAGCAGTGGTTTCTGCGCATCACGCAATACGCCGACGCCTTGCTCGAAGACATGATCGAGCTCGAAGGCGGCTGGCCTGAGCGCGTGCTCGTCATGCAGCGCAACTGGATCGGCAAATCGCGCGGCACTCGCGTGCGATTCCCGGTGGACATCGCGCCGGGCTTCCCGAAGACCGCAAAGATAGCTGCGAACCACGGCGCGATGCGCGGCGAAGCGCCGCAGATCGAAGTTTTCACCACGCGCATCGACACCATCTTTGGCGCTGCCGCTGTCATCCTTTCCCCCGCGCACGAAATTCTGCCGGACCTTTTCGCCGGCCAGTCCAATCGCGCCAAACTGGAAGAGGAAGCCGCGCGCCTGCGCGCGCGCATCATTCGCGGCGCCGATCTGGCTACCGCCGAAAAAGAAGGCTTCTTCACCGGCCGCTTCGCCACGAATCCGTTTTCCGGCCAGAAGGTGCCCATCTGGGTAGGGAACTTCGTGCTCGCCGAGTACGGCACGGGAGCCGTAATGGCCGTGCCCGCGCACGACCAGCGCGATTTCGAATTCGCGGGCAAATACAAGATTCCGTTTCCGGTGGTCATCCAGCCGCGCGAAGGCCCCGAACTGCGCGCTGATGAAATGAAGGAAGCCTTCACAGATTACGGCGGCCTCGTAAATTCGGGACCTTATACCGGTCTCGCCAGCGAAGCCGCCATTGAGAAAATGACCGCCGACGCGCAGGCCAAAGGCATCGGCGAAGCTGAGATCACCTATCGCCTGAAGGACTGGGGCATTTCGCGCCAGCGTTACTGGGGCACGCCCATTCCAGTCATCTACTGCGCGCAGTGCGGCATCGTTCCCGTGCCCGACAAGGATTTGCCCGTCCGGCTGCCGGAAAACGTGCTGCTCACGGGGCAAGGCCAATCGCCGCTCGCCAACGTGCCCTCATTCGTGAACGTGAAATGCCCGAAGTGCGGCGGCCCGGGTCGGCGCGAAACCGACACGATGGATACCTTCGTCGATTCGTCGTGGTATTTCTTCCGCTATACCGATCCGCACAACGACCGCGCGCCCTTCGATCCGGCGGCCGCGCGTTATTGGTTTCCCATCGATCAATATATTGGGGGCATCGAACACGCCATCCTGCACCTGATCTATTCGCGCTTTTTCTGCAAAGTGATGCGCGACCTGAAGCTCGTGGAAATTCGCGAGCCTGTGCGGCGCCTTTTTTCGCAGGGCATGGTGTTGAAAGACGGCGCCAAAATGTCCAAATCCAAGGGCAATGTCGTCGGCGCTATCGATATGGCCGAAAAGTACGGCTGCGATACCGCGCGCATGTACACGCTTTTCGCCGCGCCGCCGGAAAAAGATTTGGAATGGAACGAGCAGGGAATTGAAGGCTGCGCGCGCTTTCTCCATCGCGTTTTTCGCCTGATCGATCGCCACGCCGCGGCGCTGCGCGGCCTTGCGGCGCGCGATTCGCAGGCTGCGAAAATCACTGCCGCCTCCGAAAAAGAAAAAATCCTGCTGCGCAAAGCGCATCAGACGCTTCACCGCGTCACATCCGATTTCGATGAGCGCTGGCATTTCAATACCAGTGTCGCCCTCATCATGGAGCTGGTGAATAAGCTGCAGGATAATGAGCCGCTCGATAAGCACGTTCGGCCCGAAATCCTGAAGCAAGTCCTGGAGTTGCTCGTCATAATGCTCGCGCCCATCGCCCCTCATCTCTCCGAAGAGCTTTGGGAAATGCTCGGCCACAAAGAGGGCCTGTACTGCGAGCAATGGCCCGAGTATTCCGAGGAGCTTGCTAAAGAGGAACAAGTCGAAATCGTGATCCAAATCAATGGGCGCGTGCGCGGCAAAATTTGCGTGGATGCGGGCCTGCCCGAAGAAGAATTAGCCGAGCGCGCCTTCGCCGATCCCAAGATCGGCGAATTGTTGCGCGGCGCGCGCGTCTTGAAACGCGTGGTGATTCCCAACAAGCTCGTCAATGTGGTCGTGGCACAATGAGCGCGTCGTCCGGTTCAGGAGGCAGTTCGGGAGGAGGTTCCGCAGTGCAAGCCGCCAAAGCCGCCGAAAAGCATCAGCCCATGAGCAAGAGCGAACTGGGCGGCATCATCGTGCTCGATTTCGGCGGCCAATATACGCAGTTGATCGCCCGCCGCATTCGCGAACTGCAAGTCTTTTCTGCGATTCTTCCGTGCACGGCAAAGCTCGACGAAATCCGCGCCTATCAGCCGGTTGGCGTCATTCTTTCGGGCAGCCCTTGCTCCGTTTACGATTCCGCCGCCCCCATTTGTGATCCTGGTGTGCTCGCGCTCGGAGTGCCCGTCCTCGGCATCTGCTATGGCCTGCAGTGGATTTCGCACACGCTGGGCGGCAAAGTCGAACGCGCCGAGCGGCGCGAATACGGCCCCGCCGAAGTCGATCTCCGTGATGGCTCCGCGCTTTTCGCCGGCCTGCCGCGCCGGCTGAAAATCTGGATGAGCCATGGCGATCACGTGCGCGCGCTGCCGCCCGGATTCCACGTCACCGGTGTAAGCAGTAATGGCCTTTTTTCCGCCGCCGAAGATCCCGTGCGGCGCATTTTCGCCGTGCAGTTTCATCCCGAAGTTCGTCACACCGAACGCGGCAGCGAAATCCTGCGCAACTTTGTTTTCGCCGTCTGCGGCGCGCGCCCCAATTGGAGCGGCGCTTCGTTCATCTCCGAAACGGTTGAAGGCATTCGCAAGCAGGTCGGCCGCGGACGCGCCATTTGCGCGCTCAGCGGTGGCGTGGATTCCACGGTGGCCGCGGCGCTCGTCCATCAGGCCATCGGCGATCGCCTCGTCAACGTTTTTGTCGATACCGGGCTGCTGCGCAAAAACGAATTCCAGGAGACGCTCGACCTGCTCGAAAATCGCGTCGGTCTGCGCGTGGTGGGAGTCAACGCCGCCGATCGCTTCCTTGAGCGCCTGAAGGGCGTCACCGATCCCGAAGTCAAGCGCAAGCGCATCGGCGCCGAATTCATCAACGTCTTCGCTGAACAGGCTCGCCAGCTCGGCGAAATTCGTTATCTCGTGCAGGGTACGCTCTATCCTGACGTCATCGAATCCGTTCAGGTGCGCGGCCCCTCCGCAACGATCAAATCGCACCACAACGTCGGCGGCCTTCCCGAAGATCTGCCCTTCGAACTAATTGAGCCGCTGCGCGAGCTTTTCAAAGATGAAGTTCGCCGCATCGGCCGAGAATTGGGTTTGCCAGATGAAGTCCTCACCAAGCAGCCGTTTCCCGGCCCTGGCCTCTCGGTCCGGCTGCTGGGAGAAGTTACCCCCGAACGCCTGCAAACACTTCGCGAGGCGGATGCCGTCGTAGTTGGGGAAATTCGCCGCGCCGGACTTTACGAGAAGACCTGGCAGGCTTTCGCCGTTCTTTTGCCGGTTCGCAGCGTGGGCGTGATGGGCGATGAACGGAGTTACGGAGATACCGTGGCCGTTCGGGTGGTCACTTCGGAGGACGCCATGACTGCGGATTGGGCCCGTGTGCCCTACGATGTGTTGGAGCGCATCTCCACGCGCATCGTAAACGAAGTGGTCGGGGTCAATCGCGTCGTCTACGACATCAGCTCCAAGCCCCCCAGCACCATCGAGTGGGAGTAACACGACCGGCAGGTATAACTCAACGCACTCCGGCAGGGAAGTTCGAACCGGACGCCTGACTTTCAAGTAATGGGGGAATGCGGCGGGGGACGCGCCGCGGCTGATGTTACCGATTTGCCATCTTCTGAGCCATATACAGCAGAAGCCGCCGGTCACCTTCATCGATCCGGCCCAGCAGTCTGCGGAACATGGTCAGAAAACGCGCTTCTTTACCCGTACTGCCCCAGGCAATTTCCTCTGCCGTGCGGCGTTTTGGCAGATTGGGGAGTTCGGGCGCTTCTTCGCCATCGTAGAACAACTGGTAAAGAGGCACTTCCAAGGCGCGAGCCATCTTCTCGAGCGTTTCTATGGCCGGAACGGTATGGCCATTCTCCACGCGCGAAATATAGCAACGAAGCAGCCCAGTCCGCTTCTCGATATCACCCTGAGAGAGCCTTTTTTCTTCGCGCAGAGCGCGCAAACGATCACCGATAATCATTCGCGTATTGTTTCATGAGGATATGTTTCCAAGCAAGCGGAAATGTCTCCAGCCATCCTGTGTAAAATGCCACTCGGCAAGAATGCTTGTCCCAACCGAGCAACCTCGAGCAAGAGATTCTCACTCAGACTGTTTACGCCTGGAATTGTCAGGCCGACGTAAAATGTTGGTAAAAACCTTGCTAACTACGCCCGCCCCTATAGAAAATGCCACATACCAGAGTGGTCTGTGCTGCTGAACGACGCCGCAAGCGCCGCCGTCCGCGCGAAAGAGGATTAAGCTCCACACAACGAGCTAGCAACTCGCTGTAACCGAATTTTGATGCCAAACGTCCCAAAAATGGAAGCGAAAGCGACCAGCCCGGGTGTTTCCGGCTCCGTCCGTCGCGCACCCGCCAATGCTGAGGCGGAACGCAACTTAGTTCGGCGTGCCCAGGCTGGCGACCAGTCGGCTTATGAAGAGCTGGTTCGCATCCACCAGCCGCGCCTGCTTGCCGTAATCGGCGGCATCATGCGCCGCAACGAGGACGTTGAGGACGTAGCACAGCAGGCGCTTTTGAAGGCATATCTTTCGCTCAAGCGCTTTGATCTGCGCTCGGCGTTCGGAACTTGGCTCTACAAGATCGCCGTAAACGAATGCTGGGATTATTTTCGCAAGAAGAAAGTTCGCCCGCTGGTCTACGAATCGAGCCTAAGTGATGAGCAGATTCGTCATATGGAGGGGCTCCCCGAGGATCGGGAAGGTTCCTTCAGCCATAGCGCCGTGGATGCTGCACGCCGCACGGAACAGCGGGACTTGCTGGATCGGCTCCTGGTCGAATTGGACGAGCAGGACCGGGCCATGCTGGTGATGAAGGAAGTTGCCGGATTCACCGTGGACGAGATCGGCGAGATTCTCGAGTTGAATGCAAACACGGTTAAGGTCAGGCTGTTTCGGGCTCGCGGGCGGCTCGTGGAGATTTTTCGTCGCAGGCTGAAAACGCTTCCTGCGAAGCCGTCGCCAAGACGTAAACTGGGAGATAATTAAAACGTAAGGGGGCGCTGGCTATGTTCTCACGGACAGATGCGCGATTCGGGTGCCCGGAATATCAGGCGGGCCTGGAAGACGTCGTGCGCGAAGGCGAGGCCACCATCGAGCCGAATTCTGCGCTCGATCGTCATCTTCAGGCCTGCGACGACTGCCGCCAGGCATTAAGCGACGCGCTCATCGCGAGCAAGCTGATGCGTCACGCGCGCTACCCGGAGAATGCTGTTTCCGGAGCCTTCGTTACTCGCGTTATGGCATCCATTCGCGAAGCTGCGGAGGCCGCGCCCAGCGCGATTTGGCGTCCGCTTGAGTTGCTGGCCTCGCGCATGGCTTTGGTTGCCGCGGTGGTGCTGCTGGCATTGTCGGTTTATCTGCGCGAATTTGCCCCAGCGCGCGGCGCGGTGGCGCTGAATGCTCCCGCCGAAATCGGCACGATAATGCCGGAACCGCCGGCGCAGCCCGCGGACGCCGACGAAGTACTGATGTCCCTGGCCGATTCTGGAGATTCAATCTAATGCAGTTTGGTCCCAATAATCGCAAGGCCCTGGCGCTGATTGCGCTGGTATTTGTTTTGGGAGTCGCCATCGGCGCCGTCGGACATTCGGTCGCCGATCGGCGCGTCCTTGGCGCCCGCACTCAAGCGCAGGCGCAACCGCCGGGCTTCTTGCAACCGCGGCCAAATCCGCCGCGAGCGATCGCCCACCTGACCACCGAGCTCAACCTCACGCCCGACCAGCAGAAACAAATCGGGGACATATTGGCGAATATGCAGCATCGCTACGACGTCGTCCACGACCAGATGAATCCGGAGTTCGAGCAGATTCGCGAGCAGGGCCGCGACCAGATTCGCCAGGCCCTCACTCCCGAGCAGCGGCCGAAATTCGAGGATTTCCTGCAGCGCATTAACGAAGACCGCCGCCGCCGCGCCATCAGCCCCAGCCCCGCCGGCGCTCCCAGCACCAACCCCAAATAATTTCCTTCGGTGCGTTCCTGCGCGCGGGATGCGTGCGAGCGAAGGATCTGCATTGATTACGAAAATCAAGCTATCCCACAGGCATAAATCGCTTGCCGCACGAAACGACCGCATGTAGGATTTAGCGCTTCGCAAAAAGGCGATGGAGTTCGCCTCTAACCGTCCCCTTCGGGACTGATGACTCCTGCGTGCCCCAGGGCGCTCAGGAGTTTTTTGTTGTAAGGGCACCGGGGGCAAGAAACGGGGAAAGCTGTGAGGATCATTCTTTTAATCGTATTCGGCGCAGCCGGCACTTTGGCTCGTTACGGACTCGACGGCTGGATTCAATATCGCGTGGGTTCCGCTTTTCCCGCAGGCACACTCACCATCAATGTGCTGGGCTGCCTTTGTCTCGGGATCATCGGGCGATTCAGCCTGAACCATATCGCGGTGAGTCCCGACCTGCGCATCGGCTTGACCACAGGCTTGATGGGCGGCTTCACTACATTTTCTACCTTTGGCTGGGACACGGTCCGCATGCTGGAAGAGGGACAATGGGCCAAAGCTTCGATCTACCTCGGAGCCAGCGTGCTGGGCGGGCTGATCGCCATGATGCTGGGAATGCGCGTGGGCGACGCGCTTTAAGGTCCTGTGCGGCCTCTAACGGAGGGCTCGATGGAACACGAACGATTTGAAGGCGAGCGCACGCTGATGCGCATCTACATTGGCGAATCCGATAAGTGGCACGGCAAGCCGCTTTACGAAGCGCTCGTCGAATTTTTCCGCAAAGAGGGACTGAGCGGCGCCACCGTATTGCGTGGCGTTGGGGGCTACGGCTCAACAAGCCGCTATCACACCGACAAAATTCTCCGTCTTTCGCAGGATCTGCCGCTGGTCGTCGAAGTCGTCGAAGATTCCGGACGCGTGGAACGCGTTCTTTCGACGCTCGACGAAATGATCGGCGGCGGCCTGATTACGCTGGAGAAGGTCCGCGTAATCCTCTATCGCGCCCACAAATAGCGCGTCGGGAAATAGCGACCCCACTATCGCCTAAGCAACCCGTGATCAATTGTCGAGCACGAAAAGGCCGTTCTTCGCGCGAAAGTCATGGGCATCAGGAGCTTTCGCGCGTAAAGAAGTGTCCACGCGTTTTTCGCGCCTAGAAAGTCAGCGTTTGCTGGTCGTCTCGGGAAATAGCGCGAACGTCCAGATCGATCCGCCGGCCGGCACTTTCGCCGCTCCGTAGCGCGTGGCAAGGGCGCCGCCGAGACCCGAGGCAATGCTTACATATTGGCGGCCGTTGTGGGTGTACGTGATCGCCGTCGAGTTCACGCTTGATCCGGTCTTGAACTGCCAAAGCGTTTTGCCGGTATCCGCGTCGAGCGCAACGAATTCGCCCGTCATTTTTCCGGTGAACACAAGGCCGCCGCGTGTCGCCAGCATACCCGCCGAACTGGGCATCCCGATTAGGGGTATCTCCCATTTCTTTTCGCCGGTCAGCGGATTGATCGCCAGGAAATGGCCGAAAACATCGTCCGGACTCATTTTCGGCTCTCGCGGAACGATACCGGTCGAAGTCTTGCCGATCTCTTGCGCCTTTTTGGACGGCGGCGCGAGCTTCTGCAGGCGTGGCACTTGCCATGTGCTCGCGTAGATAGTGCCGTTCTCCGGATCGAACGCGATGGGCACCGCATTTGTCCCGCGCGAAGGCCAGATTTCCACTTCCTCACCGGCGCGGAAGCGTTCTTGAACGTCGGTCAAGACGGGCCGCCCGGTTTTCATGTCAATTTCCTTCGCCCAATTCACTTTGACGTACGGGTGCGCGGCGATCAGTTTGCAGTTCGTGCGATCCAGCACGTACATGAAGCCGTTCTTGTTCGCCTGAATCATCACTTTCCGCGGCTTCCCTTCGATCTGGATGTCCGCGAGCACTTGCTCGTCGTTGCCATCCACGTCGTAAAGGTCGTTGGGCGTGTATTGGAAATAGCAAACCACCTCGCCAGTTTTCGGCCTTAGCGCGAGCACGCTGGACGTGAACAGGCTATCCAGACCTTCTCGCGGCCTGGGATCATACGGTTCAGCATTTCCGGTGCCCCAATAGACGAGATCGAGTTCGGGATCGTACGAACCGGAGCGCCACGTCGGCCCGCCGCCGTATTTCCACGCATCGCTATCTTTCGGCCATGTTTCGGAACCAGGCTCGCCCGGCGCAGGGATCGTATATCTGCGCCACAATTTTTTTCCCGTGTCCGGATCCCAGCCGTCCAGGAACCCGCGTGTGGTGGATTCTCCGCCGGAGACGCCGGAAATCAGTACGCCGTTTGCGACAATCGGTCCGCCGGTCGCGTAGAAGCCCTCTTTCCATTCGGCGAATCTCTGGTTCCACAGTTCTTTGCCGGTCTTCATGTCCAGCGCGAGCACGTGATTGTCGATGGTCACGCGAAAGACCTTGCCGTTATAAATCGTTGCCGCTCCTCGATTGAAAGCGTTGTGCTTGATCCCAGGTTCGATCTTCGTCGGCGTGCGCCAGATTTGTCGGCCGGTCTCCACATCGATGGCAAAGGTCCATTTGCCGTTGATCACGTACATCACGCCGTTATAAACAGTCGGCTGCGCCAGTTCGCCGAGCTCGTTCATGGTGCTTGCATTCCAGATGGGCACCAGGCGCTCGATATTCGATTTGTTGATTTGATTGAGTGGGCTGTAGCTCTTTCGGTCGTTGCCCATGCTCTGGGTGAGGACGTTTTCCGTGTTCTTGCCGTCTATTGTTCAGTTCTTCCGTGGTTTGGCACAAAACCGGTGCGGCCCATAAGCCAAGTATCGCCGCACATATCAGAAGCTTTTTCATAATCTGCCTCCGGCCTCAGCGGCTGAATCCGCCCATCGGGATACTACGCGCCCTAAGACAATTTGTCATTGTGTGGAGTCCGCG
This sequence comes from uncultured Acidobacteriota bacterium, assembly GCA_963803735.1. Taxonomy (GTDB): domain Bacteria; phylum Acidobacteriota; class Terriglobia; order Acidiferrales; family UBA7541; genus Palsa-189. Next base: position 496,547 of record CAWDNV010000010.1, read on the forward strand.
AATTTGGCGGACGACGACCGGGATCCCCGGCACGCGTCGCTTTTACGCGTGCTGGGGTGGAGGGCGATGAATCTCTCTTCGCTTAAGGCGGTTTTTGTAGCCCACCCTTTCCGGGTTTCAGGAAAGGGTGGGGATTTTGCCATCCGTCTCGCAGCGAACATCACGAGTGCGCGGGATGCGTGCGAACCGAGGAATCTCTCTTAAGTTTTTCGAAGCATCATGGACGCACAGTTTCGGAGTTGTAGCCCACGCCTTCCCAACCGGGGTCCCCAAGACACGCCGAGTTTGCGTGGATTGGGGTTAGAAGGGAATATCTTCGTCCGAAATTTCCGTGGACGGCATCTCTTCCGCGCCCGCACCCGAGGCTGCGGCCTGCGGCTCCATGTCGCCTGCACCTGCACCCGCTCCTGCGCCGGCGCTGGCGCCTGCTGCCATGGCGCCACCTTCGGCGCGCCCGCCGAGCATTCGAAAGTTACTGGCGACAATCTCGACTGTGGTCCGCTTCTGGCCTTCGCGGTCGTCCCACTGCCGCGTCTGAATGCGTCCTTCGACGAAAATCAGCGAACCCTTATGCAGATACTGCTGCGCGATCTCCGCTTGTTTGCCCCACACCACGATGCGGTGCCATTCCGTGCGCTTTTGCCGTTCGCCATTGCGGTCCTTGTAGGTCTCATCGGTCGCCAGAGTGAAGTTACACACCGCCTGGCCCCCCGACGTGTAGCGCGTTTCGGGGTCGCGCCCCAGCCTGCCCACCAGAATAGCCCTGTTCACCGACATGCTTTACCCTCCAACCGCTGCTCGCCGCAGAAATCGCGGCCAGAAACCATGCCCTGCCAGAAACCATGCCCTGAAAGTCCGGACATTAGCATGCCCCCTAACGCAAGTCCACGCTCGCGTAGCGAAAATCACCGGCAGAACGCGCAATGTTAGTTGATCTGCGCGGAAGAAAAAAGTCCCGCGCGTAAACCGGAGCCTCAGAGGTCAGTGGCTCGGTTGCAGAAATAGAGGACATCAAAAATTGGACCACAAACCTCAGAAGGGAAAACGCACGGAGAGCATCCAGCGGTGGTCGTACGTGTGGAAGCGTGTGACGGCGATCTGCAGGCCACCGGCCATTGCGAAACGCAGCCCACGAACGATGCGTACCCGGCCAAATCCCAATCCGGGCGTCAGGAACGTCTGGGTTTCTCCCTCGCTCGGTCCATCTTCAAAGAAGGTAGAGTTGGCTTCCAATTCCGGCCACAGTTTCCAGCCCGCGAGATATTGAAACGTAGTATTCCACAGCAATTGTTTTCCCAGCCGTTGCGTATCGCTGGCAGGCAGATTGGCACCAAAGGTTGTTTGCACGTCAAACCCTCGCCAACCTTTGCCCATGGCCAGCGTAGGCGTTAGCACCGCCGCGCCAAGTCCGTTGGGACGGGAAGCCGTGGGTACCGTGGCGCTCAGCAGCAGCGTGACCAGGTAGTCTCCGTTCGATATATTGCCAGAGGCCACGCGGAATTTCAGCATCAGCGGCAAATCTTCAATGCCATCGGGCGGCGTGACGGCGCCGAGTGTCCAATGTAGGAGGGTACCCCTAGCAGAAGCTGGACGTGAGGAGCGGCGATGAATTCCAAACCTTTCCCACCGCCAAACGTGGAAATCGTGCTCCCCGTAGGCGTGGTTTGGCGCCACATGTCATAACGGAGTTCATTCTTGATCCGTCCAGAAGTGGTCGCCAGGGGACTGAGCCAGTCCGGCTCGCTGGCCTCTTCCCGGTCCGCCATTCGCCGCCATGCACGGTAAGGGTTGTGCTTCTTTTTCCCGGCCTGAGTGGAAGAGTTCGCTTTGCCGGCCGGATCGCTCTGTTGCGTGCGAACGGTTTGCCGTGGATCCTCTGATTTGAAGCGGTTCCGTGCGGCAAATCCTGACTCATGGCACGGGCGGGCGTCAGTAACAATATGCCAACGAGCCAGGCTGTCACCGCGATTTTCGTTAAGGAGTCCGCAGATCGACGCATCCGCGAATAGCTTAGCCTAGGTGTTACCCCTGCTGCGGCAAGATACGTCGCTCTCGCGACAGAAATGGTGCTGATTTCGCTCAGGCTGTATAGGGGGTCGGAGCTTTACCTCCGACATATCGGAATGGAAGCGATTTCGGGGCTTGAGCTCTGATGCGATTTGAGCCGTTAAGCCGCCAAGCCCAGTTCCTGCAGTTTGGCTTTGGCGCGCTTTTCCTCGTCCGTGCCGGGATAGCTCTTCACCACCATGCGCAGTTCGCTGACGCCCGAATTCTTTTCTCCCAAATTGATCAGCGCCAGGGCCCGCTTCAAGTGCGCTGGCGCGAGCTTGAAGCTCTTCGGATAGTTGTTGATCACTTTGCTGTAAGCATCGATCGCCTGATCGTACTGCTGCTGCGAAAAGAAAATTTCGCCCACATAAAACTGCGCGTTTGAGGCCAGATCCGTGCTGCCGTAATACTTCAGATAATCGCCGAACTCCTGCGATGCCAAATCATACTTCTTACCATTTAGATCGCGCAGGCCGTTGGAGTAGAGCAGGTCGGCCGAAGGCGCACTGGCGGGCTGGTAGCCGCCTCCGCTCGTTGGAGGCGCTCCCGGTATCGGAGGTAATCCGTTTGGCGATTGACTCGCCGTAGGCGCGCCTCCGGGCGCCGAGGCCGTGGGAGGCGGCGCACTGCCCGCCAGCTTCGCATCGATGCCCTGAATCGCGTTCTGCGTATCGGTCAGTTGCTGGTTCAGCTTGCCCATGCGCGCGAGCGTCTCCTGCAAATTATCGGAGATGCCCTGGATCTGCGTGGACATCGTATCCAGCCGCGCGCCCGAATTGGCCTGCATATCTTGTACAGTCTTCTGTAGCGCCATCATTGTACCGGTCAGCTTATTGACCGTGTCCATGGACTGTTCCATCAGCGTCTTATCCACGGCGGCGTTTTGCGCCAGCGTCGTCTGCATGTCTTTTTGGCCCTGGATGAGCTGATTTATGCTCTGCTGTAGCTCCACGATTTCGCGGGCCACTGCTCCCACCGGCGCCGGCCCCAGCAATGTGCCGCCCAGAGCTCCGGCCAGCATCGCGGCCGCCAGGTAAACGATCCACCGTTTACGCATACAATTCCTCCTCACCCGTAACACTGCGCCACTAAGATTGTGCCTTCCCAATTGCCTCTACTATTCCTGTTATGCCCAAAACGACGATCCGACCAGGATCGTCGTCCCGTCCTCCGCGAAAAGGCTGCCAACGGGATGCGCTTTTCGCGGTTTAAAAAGTAAAGCTTGAGCGAGGGACCTCTCCGATCCTGCTTTGCACTAACCGTGTCCACGGAAATGCCCACTGAACTGCCCTTAGTATGCTCCAAAAAACGATAAGCGAGGTATATCCTTCGCTCCCAAGAAAAAGCCTCGGCAAATGTCTCTTAGCACCAAGGCGCGCTACCCGATAGGGGTACGCGCCTGATGCTAGATTTGATGCAAGCGGCGATTTCCGGTGTTGCGCCGAGCCTGCCAAGCCTGAGGTGGCCTTACTTCACCATCGCGAAATGGCCGCGCCGGTTCTGCTGCATGCACGCTTCGGTGTGCTCGTTGCAGAAGGGCCGCTCTTTCCCGTAGCTTACTGTCTGCATGCGGTCGGACGCCACGCCCAGCGATACCAAAAAGTCCTTCACCGCTTGCGCGCGCCGGTCGCCTAGGGCCAGGTTGTATTCGGTTGAGCCGCGCTCGTCGCAATGGCCCTCGATCATCACTTTGACTTGAGTATACGATTTGAGGAAGCCGCCAGTCTCTGTCAGTGCCGAGCGCGCATCAGGTCGAATATCCGCCTTGTCGTAATCGAAATAGGCGTCCTTTACTTCCATCGCGAAGAGTTCGTCCATCGACGGCCCTTTAGAAACCGGAGCTGGCGGCGGTGGCGGCACGGTCACCGTGACTCGTGCGTTGGCAGTAGCCGAACCGCCCGGGCCCATGGCCGTGATCGTATACGTCGCGAATCAGTCGGCGTGACGCTGGTGTTGCCTTCTGGGGAAACCATGCCCACATCCGGCGTAAGGGTCAGCGAAGTTGCGTTGGTGGATGACCATCGCAGAGTCGTCGATTGTCCACGCTGCACGTTCGCGGGCGTGGCCTGCAAAGTCACCGAGGGTTGGGGTGGGGGCGGTGGCGGAGCGGGCGCCGCCGTGGAGTTTACAACTGGCGCGGGGTGTTTGCACCCAATGCCCACTATCGCCAGCGCGAGCACGCCGTACAGCGCAACTCTTCCAACGGATCGAATCCGCATTTTTCAAAATCCTCCTTGAACTACTCCTTCTTTTTTGCCGGGCTTGGGGTCGGACTAATACATTTACACCCCTTCGGGATACGCGAGCTTGCCAAAGATCATTGGATTTTGAAACGAATTGCCTTAAGAAGAAACGCGTGTTTCAGAAGGAACGTGTGTTTCGCGCCCCTATTTCGGCGACCAGTTGGGAGACTCATTCTGTCCTTGCGTCGTTAATTGCCTCACTTCGGTGCCGTCGGCCAGCATGGACCAGATCTGCCGCGTTCCCGTGCGCGTGGATTCGAACACCATATGCCGCCCGTCGGGAGCCCAGCTCGGACGCTCGTTGCGGCCAGCGTCGCGAGTGAGTTCTACCAGAGCGTGGGTGGCGATGTCCATTACATAGAGATCATAGTTGCCGTTCGGCCGCCGCCAGCTGAAGGCCAGCAGTTGCCCGTTCGGCGACCACGCCGGATCGATCACGTAGCCCTTGTCCGTCAACTCCACCTTCTGCACCTCGCTGCCATCCGCGTCCATGATATAGAGTTGCGGAGTGCCGCCCCGGTCACTCACAAATGCTACCTGCTGGCCCGTTTTCGGATTCCACGCTGCCGAAGTATCCGCGCCGGTCGAATGCGTCAGCCGCTTCGGACGGCTGCCGTCCGCCTCGCTGATGAAAAGCTCCGGATTGCCCAGCATGCTGGACATAAACATGATCTTGGTGCCGTCGGGAGACCACGCCGGCGAGCTGTTGGTGCCCCGGTAGCGCGGCCAGTTCAGCAGGCGCGAACTCACCGTCGAATAGACGCAAATCTGCGCGCTTAGAATAGATCCAGCCGTGGGGTAGCAGGTGAAGGCGATGCGATCGGCGTCCGGCGACCAGCGCGGCGTCAGCGCGATGGAGTGCAGGGAAGTAAGCTGGTGCTGATTCTCGCCATCGTAATCCATGGCCCAGATCTCTTTGTTTCCGCTGCGTGTGCTCACAAACGAGATCTGCGTGGCCGCCACTCCCGCAAGCCCTCCCGATAGCCGCGAGATAATCTCATCGGCGAACTGGTGCGCATAGCGCCGCGTCTGCTCTTCGTTCGCATCGCCGCGATAGACCTGCCCCACCACCGGCGGCGCCGAAGGATTTTTCACGTCGTTGAACCACGCCTGTATCTCCTCGGCCGTGCCTGTGACGGTCAAATTGCCGAACGCCAGAAACTGCGCCGAAGTCGGCGGATCGCTCCACGCCTGATAATTCAGCTCCATCGGCACGCTGGGCACTTGCGTCGGATAAAAACTCTTGCTCGCCACTTCCACGATCCCGCTGAAGTCCAGATCGTTCCGCACCACGTCGCCGAAAAGCGTCGCCAGGGAAGTAGACGAATCGTTGCGCGAAACAAAATCCGCCACCGCAACTTTCGGCTTGTTCACTCCCAGCCCCGTCCCGGTGCGAAACCAATCCTGCGCCCGCGCCGGCACCGCCGCTGCCATAGTAAGGAAAGCAAATCCATACAACACGGCGCATGCCGCAGTTCTACGCCACCCCGCCGGTCTAAAAGTTCTCATTCTCGTATCCGTCTTTATCATATTCGACTAGCGACCCTTCAAAGCCCATTTATGCAAAAGGCGTGCGTCTTTGCCGACGAATTCCTGGCAGCCAATGCGAATATACCCTCGTTTGCATTGCCCTGTGGTGATTCGTGACACGGTTTGGCCGGGCACGCGAAACTTGAATGGGATGTGTCTCTTAAGTCCACGAAGAAAATCCGAAATATCCGCTCGTTTGGCTTCGCGGTGAAAAATATAACCTTCTTCACGGATGACATGCTTTAAGAGTCTGAATCGCACCGGATATGTGCTGGTTATGCTCATTGATCGTTACTCAGATACTTTGTAGCCCAGGGCGCCGCGGCATGTCTTTCGTCGCGGGCCCTGGGGATTTTCGTTGCCAGTGGCACAGCCACTCTTGGCTGTGCGCTTTGCAGCCGCAAATCGTTTCAGCGGCTGCGCCCTCATCGCCGAAAATCAAACCAAAACTCCACCGAAACCTTATTCCCCGGATACTCGTTTGGCAACGGCTGCATCGGATCCGACCCCTTAATCGCCCGGATCGCCGAAGCATCGACGGAAGCATTGCCGCTCGACTGCAAAATCTGCACGTTGGCGATGGCCCCGTTCCGCAGAATATCAAAGCTGAACCACCGCCCGCGGCGCCCACCGCAGCGACGGATCCACCGTGCTCTCTAGCCAATTGCTGCTCACTCGGCTGGTCACCGCTGTAACGTACCAGGAAAAGCGCCCGCCAAAATCGCCGCCGCCTGGCCCCCCGAACTGCATGCCCGCCGGTGTGGACGCTCCCGCGCCCATCCCGAATTGCGAATAGGGCACCGCGGGCGAGCCGCCCTGCCCATAGGGCACTGCGTTTTGTGGTGGAGGCGTTGGGTCTTCGAGCGTCTTGGAAGGGCGGGTCACGTATCGCGGCTGCTTCTCTTTGGTGAACTTCGGAATCGGCGTGGCATCCTTCGGGATCTCTTGGGGCTTAGGCTTGGGCTCTGATTTGTAGAGTCCCTTCGATTCGTCCACCACGCGGTTCGTGGTCACGCTTTCCGGCCGCGGCAGCGGCACGCCGGCCATTCCGCCCACCAGCTTCACCGAAACTGCGCCGCCTCCGCCCGGACCGCCCCACAGATCGCCGCGATGCGACATGATTGTAGACACCGCCAGCGACCCAAACAAAGCCGAGTGCAGGATGAGCGACCACAGCAGCGGCCCCTTGAGTCCGGGTTGCTGCATAGTCATGGTTCCATTGCTCACGGCTTTATTGTCCCTTGGGACGCGCGCTCAGTGGCTCGGTAACCACGCTCACGTTGTCGATCCCCGCAGTCCGCAGCGTATCTATCACCGTCGCGAAAGTGCCGAACGGCACGGTCTCGTCGCACCGCAAAAAGACCGCATCGGTCTGTGGATTGCGTATCTGCGCGCGCACTTTGCTTCCCAGGTCGTGAATATTCACCGCATCGTTGCCTAGATAAATTAATTGCCCGCGATCGATCGTCACCACCACCCGCTCGTCGCTGATCTCTTTCACGGTCTGCGTTTTCGGCAGGTTAACTTCGATCCCGGATTGCAGGATCGGCGCCGTGATCATAAAGATGATCAGCAAAACCAGCATCACGTCCACGAATGGAACAATGTTGATCTCGGAAAGGGAAGTCCCGGTCTGGCGTGAAATCTGCGGCATTCGTTTTTATCCGGCCTTGTGTTTTGCTTTTACGGGTGCCCCACCCTTCGTTTTTAAGGGTGGGACGGAGTCTTGTCTCATCGGCGACTCCTCATTTCGCTTGCCGATAAAATTAAAGCGCTGTCATTCCGAGGAGCGCTGCGGGCGTCAGCCCGCCCTTCCTTTTGCGCGACGAGGAATCCCTCTTCGCTTTTTCGCATGCGACCACCGGTTCCTGGTGTTGTCGAGCCGAAAAAAGTCGTGGCCATCACGACGTTTTTTCGGCCTAAGCAAAGTCCTACAAGTAATTCTTTTCAATCAGCGCCGCCACTTCCATCGTGAAATTATCCATCCGCGCGCCCATCTCCCGGATGTCGTGCACGAAGTGGTTGTACGCAATCACAGCCGGTATCGCCGTAAAAAGCCCCGCCGCCGTGGTGATCAGCGCCTCGGCAATACCTGGCGCTACCACACGCAGGCTCGCTGCCCCCGCGGTTCCCAGTCCGGAGAAGGCGTCCATCACGCCCCACACCGTCCCGAATAATCCGATGAACGGCGTCACCGAACCAGTGGTCGCCAGCCAAGGCATGAAGGTCTCCATCTTGCGCACTTCCTCCGCCGCTGCGGCCTGCATATCCGCCGTCACCGCGTGTAGGCTCTTCACACGAGGATGAGGATTGCTGGCCATGAGTTGGCTCGCCAGTTCCCGGTACCCCGCCGCATACACCACTTCCAGCGGCGAGCCCGTCGCGCCCACCGCGCGCGGTTCCGGTAATCCACGCGTCGCACGAAACGCGTGCAGAAAACTTGTCGTGCGCCTTTTGAGCCGCCCAAACAGGCTCAGCTTCTGAAAAATCAACGCCCAGGAAAACAGCGAAAAGAAAAACAGAATGAGCAGAACAGCCCGCGCCACCCAGCCCGTTTGCTGAATCAGATTGCTCAGCTCGCCCGCGTATAAACAAACTGCCAGCAGAGAAAGAATTGTTTTTCTCCCCTAAAACTGCATTGCGCACCGGCTGGATTTGCGCGTCAACAAGGTTCTTCGCAGAAAATTACCGTAGCACACGCATTATGCACGGTCAACGCATCCGTGCCCAAATCGCGGCTTCCCACTATCTTTTCCGACACATCGTATTACGATATGACGATGCGACCAACTCCTACGCCATTGGCGCGTCCAAGTCAGGAAAAGCATCACAGGAGATTCAGCTTCGAAGAGGAGTTCCGCGCCATTCTCCAGAGGCACGGCCTGGAACAGATGTAAGGCATTTGCCAGCTTAGACGCTGCCGCCCCTTGGGGCCCCTACTTCTTTTTGTCCTCGTCCGCCCGCCGCGCCATCTCTTCCGCCAGGTACAGCAGCAGCGAGCGCTCAGCCTCATCGATTTGGCCCAGGTAGCGTCGGAAGCTCCGCAGCATTTTCTTGGACTCGCCCTGCGCGCCCCAAAGATTCCCGCTTTCGTTCACGGGGGCCAGCGGCGGCCGTCGGTTTCCTTCGTAGAAAAACTTATAGATGGGAACTTCGAGGCCGCGCGCAAATTTCTCAAGAGTCTCGATCGCCGGAACGGTGTATCCATTCTCCACGCGCCAGATGTAGGTACGTTGCAGCCCGGTGCGTTCCTGCAGGTCGCCTCTGGTTAACTTTTTCTGTTCGCGCAGAGAACGAATGCGCTCGCCCACGATCATGTTTATGATTATTTCAGAGGCCTCCCCTATTACACAAGTGATCATCCGGCCAGGATGATCATCCCGAGCGACGAACCGGAGCGAGGGATCTCTCTTTGCTTTTCGCGCTCTCCATCCACAGGCGCGGCCGCCGAGAATTCACAGTCGCTTTACCGAATTGCAACAACCAGCCGTTATTTATAGTTCCCCGTCCGCGAACACGCGCGTCCCCGTGTGCTTTCGCGCGGCAAGCAGGGAAGTAGCTCACAGCTAACCAGAGGAGAGGTGTCTGCATGAGGAGGATTGTTAAATGACAAGCAGGAAAGCTACAATCGCTTTTGCTGGCGCGCTGTTGGTGGCGCTGGCTTTTGTCCCCGTAGTATTCGCCCAGAGCCATCTCAACGACCGCAACGGCGTTCGTCACGTACTGCTTATCAGCATCGACGGCATGCACGCTGTTGATTATGAAAATTGCATCGCGTCCAACACTTGTCCGCATCTCGCCGCTCTCGGCAAGACCGGCGTAACCTACACACGCACGACCACTTCCAGGCCATCTGATTCTTTCCCAGGGCTCATGGCGCTGGTGACTGGCGGTACGCCGAGGACAGTAGGCGCGTTCTACGATGTCGCCTACGATCGCGTCCTCGCTCCGCCAACGATTCCGACCGGCAATGGCCTTCCCGGCGGAACCTGCAAGCCTAATCAGATTAACGGAACGCAGACCGAATATGAGGAGGGCGTCGAATTCAACCAGCATTTCGTAAATGGCATCGGTCCCGGCGGTCCTTACTCCACGTTTGACGGCGGTGTAAAGTCCATCAATCCTATGAGGCTGGAGCGCGATCCGTTCAATAACTGCAGCCCGGTCTATCCCTGGAACTTTGTTCGTACGAATACGATCTACGGCGTGATTCACGCCGCCGGCGGCTATACGGCTTGGTCGGACAAACACCCCGTCTACGCAGTCGTTTCCGGGCCGACCGGAACAAATAGCCCCAGCAATGTGGACGACTACTATGCGCCCGAAGTGAATTCCGACATCGTTTCGATTCCGAACTTCAAAACAGTCACCGGCGTGGATTGCTCTTCGATTCCCCACGCGGCTGGTGACGACTGGACCACCGGCTTCGACTCGATTAAATGCTATGACCAGCTGAAGGTGAACGCCATCGTGAACGAGATTAATGGCAAAACTCACCTCGGCGACCACAACGCTCCTGTGCCGGTGATTCTCGGCATGAATTACCAGGCCGTTAGCGTTGGACAGAAGCTGATCAAGGGCGGAGTCAAGGGAGGCTACACCGACGCCGCGGGCGATCCCACACCAAGTATGTTGGGTGAGATCGAATTCGTGGATGCGACCTTCGGGCAGATGGTCAGTGCGCTCCAGACGCAAGGTCTTCTCGATTCAACTGCGATCATCATCACGGCCAAGCATGGCCAGTCGCCGATCGATACCAACCGCTTTTTCCCCATTCCCGGACACTCCGGAACGAACGGCACGCCGCCCTCCGGAGTCATCGGAGGTTTTCTCCCGGCAGTTTACGGGGATCCGAATAACGGCCTTGGGTTGGCCGAGGACGATATCTCCCAGCTGTGGCTAACGAATTCGGCCGACACAGTTAATGCCGTGAACGCCCTGGAAACCGCCGGGGTTACGTCTGGATCCGACGCGAGCGCGATCGGACTCGGACAAATCTTTTATGGCGCATCACTCACAACGATGTTTAACGCTCCCGGCGTGCCTGAAGCGCCGGGTCCATGCTGCTTCCTCCGTCCAGGCGGCGACCCGCGCACGCCCGACATTATCGTCATCCCGAACGTCGGCGTGGTCTACACGGGAAGTCTCAAAAAGCAATCCGAACACGGTGGCTTCGCTCATGACGATACCAACGTGATGCTGCTGGTATCGAATCCCGCCATCAAGGCCCGGACTGACACCAGCTTTGTGGAAACCGATCAGGTGGCGCCAACCATTCTGCAGCTCCTCGGCCTTAATCCGGCCGCGCTCGATGCTGTCAGGACGGAGGGCACGCCGGTCCTTCCCGGCCTTAGCTTCAAAAACGACGTCGAGTAATTCGTCACTCCTCGCCGTTATCGATAGGCACTAACCCGCGGGCGCCGCAACGTCTTTTCGCTGCGGCCCCGGTTTTTTTTGGGCTTCTGTTGCAGAAAGCAACGCTGTCACGAGGCGAAGATGGAATTTTTCCGCTAAGGGATTTCAGAGTTAGCCTAACGCCCACCGACTTTCTGTTCCCCTAAAAGCGCTAGGAACATAGCCTCTTCGATGTCTACTTCGTTCCTGCATCCGGCGCGGTCGATAAACGGGTTCGGCGCGCCCTTCTGAAGCTTCGAGTATTTTTCTTGCATGTTGTACTGCGCAGGATGATCGCCGAGCGGCACGTCGCATGGGAGGGAACGCACGACCGGAAAGGTATGATTGAACTCGGCGATTACTTCCGGCGTCAGCGTAGCGGGCGGACGCAAGCTGCAGCCAATAACCACGTCGTACATCTTTCCACCTTCCTGCGCCTTCATGGTCCAGGTTGTGCAGCCGTGGGTGTGACCCGCAGTCAGGTGCGCGGTCAGCGTCGTACCGCCGAGCGTCACCGTTTCTCCATCGTGCAACGTCTTGTCAATCGGGTGCTCTTTGCCGCCCGGCTTCATGGCTTGGAGCGCCGGCACATCTTCGGCCATGACCATAGTCTGTGCCCGCGTCATCTGTTTGACCAAGGCATCGCCTTCCTGATGATCGTTGTGTGCGTGGGTTCCGAGCAGGATCTTTATATCGGCAAATGTGAATCCCAATTGTTCGACGGACTTCTGGATGGTCGGCACGTTTCGTTCGTACGTGCTGTTGATGAAAATGTTGCCTTGCGGTGTAACAATCAGGAACGAGCTCAGCGTGCGCGTGCCCACATAATAGAGATTGCCGATAATTTTGTGCGGAGGGAACTGCGCCGTTTGGTCCTCCGGCGTGCCCATGTTGCGCTCAAGGATGGATCGCGGCGTATATTTACGCCCATGAACGGTGACCTCGGGATGATCGGCGGGTGCCGGCGCCGTCTGCGCCCGGGCCGAATTCATGCTTGCGCCCAAAATAACCGCCGCCCCAATAAAGCTTGCAGGACCGATAACCATTGCAGTGATCGCCCAGCGTATCCTGTCCTTCATGATGGCCTCCCGAAGGGTGAACCAGGATGTGCATTGTACTCCAGACATTCGTGATACTTTCGGGGTTACGGGTCCGAGCGAAGCGGCGACTCCAAGCCGGAGGTGAACCTTCAAAATGCGAAATCCGTTCACGTGCGCACTCGCCGGCTTGGCTGCGGTCCTGATTTTTTCTTCCGTTGCAAAGGCGCAGGCTCAGCAGGGAACTCACAAAGCTTCCGTGTGGAAATATGACGGCGGCAACAGAGCCGTCGGCTCGGGCGGACCCGCTCCTTTTCACGATCTCAGCGGAAGTTGGGCCGGTCCGCGGTCGGGGGCGGGAGTGGCGGATTCCAAACCGGGAGATCTGCCACCGCTGACGCCGTCGGGGGAGAAGCTTCTCAGCGGCCGAAAGAGCCTGCAGAAATATGACCCCGCAGGAACAAACGATCCTGTGGTGAGGACCTGCGATCCCTTGGGATTTCCACGCGTTGACCGGTACTCCATTATGGCGATGGCGTTCGCCACGATGCCTGACCGAATCGTTGTGCTGTACCCGTTCCAGCAGCAATGGCGCGAAATCTGGACCGACGGCCGCCGGCTTCCCCAAAACGTGGGCGCGTCAGGAAATGACGCTCCCGACCCCCGATATTACGGCTATTCAGTGGGCCATTGGGAAGGCGCCAACACGCTGGTTGTTGACACCACAGGTCTCGATGAGAACACATGGCTCACGGACGCCGGGTACCCGCACAGCATCGATGCGCACGTGCAGGAGCGTTTCACTCGCACGGACCACAACGATTTGGAGTTGACCTCGACGGTTGACGATCCAAAGTTTTATACGAAGCCTTTTTCTCTCGGCACGGAATATTTCAGATGGGTCCCCGACCAGATTCTTGACGAGAGGCTTTGCATTCCGTCGAACGTGATCGAGTACTTGAAAGCAGTTGGCGATCCCGCGGGTAAGCAGCCCTGACGCGCGGCCTTGTTCCACCCGCATCTTAAATGAAAGTTTTCCTCGCACGCATGGTGCTGGTGTAGCATCGGTCCTAGCGGCCTTCGATAAACAGGGGGCTTAACAGGAAGGGAACATGAAAAAGGTAAAAGTTGGCGCCATTCTCATCCTGGTTATCCTGGGCGTGACGCTCGTTACGCTGCGCTTCACCGGTCTCGAACCCGAATATCTCGATTTGAATCAGCTCCGCGCCCACCACATGATCGCGCGGCCCGGCTTATGGCTGAAAGGCGAAGTCGTCACTGCGCCCGTCACGGATTGGTCGTTCGTGAACGAAGTGCCCCACCCAGGGCGCAGCATCAACACAGTCCTGGTGGAGACGCGAACGCCCTATTTCATTCCGCATTCGGTGCGCACCATGCCTTTCGTCCGCAACGGCGTGCTCTTTATACGTTCGCATCAAGATCGAATGGACCTGGCGTTTCCACATGACAAGTCCTGGACAGACAACGTTGCTCGCGATCCCCGCGTGCGTATAAAGATCGGCGACAAATTGTACGAAGCCACCATGGTGTTGGTTGCCGATCGCGCGCAGGCGATCGCCCTGTTAGGCAGAAATCCTGAAGTCCGGGAGGCGGGTCCCGACGGGCAAGAACATGTCGTCGGGTATGACCACGTCTTTCGGGTTTTTCAGCGCGGCGTTCCCGAGTACGGCGGCGATCAGCCAGCACCGAGTGTTGCAGGGCTTGTTCCCGAGAATAAATCTTAATTTTCCGGCTCGCGCCATCGTTGAAGTCAACTGAGCGCGCCACAAGACGTTAGATGACGACGCCAATCCTCAACTTACACACTGAGTTTCTCGAATTCTCGAGAGAAAAGCTGCTCGAGCAATACTGGCCACGATTGCGCCGTTGCGTCGAGGAATTGAGCGACGAACAAGTGTGGTGGCGGCCGAACGATGCCAGCAACAGTATCGGCAATCTGATCCTGCACTTGAACGGCAACGTCCGGCAATGGCTAGTTGCATCGTTCAAAAGATTGGACGACCACCGGGACCGCCCTGCCGAATTTCGAGAACGGCGATTGGTCCCTGCATCGGTGCTCCTTCAAAAACTCGGCGCAACGCTCACGGATGCCTCGGAAGTCCTTGCCTCCTTGAGCGAAGCCGATTTGCTCACGACATTCGAAATCCAGGGCTATACGGTCACCGGACTACACGCGGTTTACCAGGTGGTGGAACACTTTGGACTGCATTATGGCCAGATTGTCTACATCACCAAGCTGTTGCGCGGCGAAGACTTGGGTTTCTACCGCGAACTCGATGCGACCGGACGTGCCCCGGCACGCTAGCTCAGGATAATTGCCCGCCCAAATGCGAATGCGGCGACGCAGCTTCGCTCTATGGACCATCACTCCATCTTGAGCTGTTTGGATTTGGCGAACTTGTGACCGCTGTAGCGGAGTATCGATATCGCCGCGGCGAGCGCGACGACCGTCGCAGCCAGGAGCCCGAGTTCCACTAGCATGTTGTGGAACTCCCCGGATTGCGCCTCGACTTGCGTTGATGTTGCGGTAATCACCAGCATTCGCCGGATTCCGGCGATCACCCCGATAATCAGGAAAGGTTCAGCGTCCAGCGTGTGCGATTTGAGCGAGATCGCGACGGTGTACACGATCTCGATGGTCATCATGACCAGGAGCACCGTGTTGAGGATATTGATCGCCTTGCTCTCGATTTCGCCCGGCCCGCGATGCACCGCTTCGTTGAGGTCGTGCATGCTCGAGTAGAGAAGAAGTACGGCGACCGCCACAAGCGCCACGCCAATCAGGACCAGCAAGACGCTCTCTAGCGTGCTAAAAAGCGACGCGGCGTGGGATGTCCAACCTGTGTGGCGACGTCCCTCGTCTCGTTCTTCGTCGCTCATTATATTGGGTGAGGAATTGCGGTTTCTGTTGAGGATGTCTAAGGTTTGGGCGAAAAAGGCCGCGGCATCCCGGGCTTCCAGTCGGGAATAGCAGCGCCATCGGCATTTGGCATTTTGACCTTCGGAAGACTCTGCTGGTCGAGGACGTCATCCTCGCCGCCGATCACTCCGTTTTTATACAGGATGAACGCAGTCAGGGCGTAGACCTCGTCAGGTTTCAGCGAGCCTTCCTGTTTGAAAGGCATGCCGCGGTTGATGAAGTCCCAGATTACCGTGGCGTAGGGCGCATGCATCGCCATTACGTTTCCGTCTCGGATGCAGGGCGCGAGGCAAGGTCCGGGATTAGCAGGAGGATTTTGGCGCTTGATCACCATAGGAGCCGGGCCTTCCGATCCTGTTGTGCCGTGGCATATCGAACATTTCTGCGTATAGACCTGCGCGCCCTCCTTAGCCGTCCCGTGACCCGGAGGAAGTTCCTTTCCCGTAGGACTGATCGAAATGTCCCAGGCACGGATCTCGTCTTCAGTCGGAGTTTTTCCCAAACCATAGGTGGGCGACTGTGCCCACCCAGCCTGGCAAACCGCCAGCGCCACCAGAGGCAGGAAAAGCTTAAACGAGCGCATTGTGGACGCTCCCATCGCTCGCCACCCGCCACGGTTGGATCATGTTGTCGGTGCCCTGCACGCCGTGTGCCTTGTAATAGTCGGGAGGCTCGTGAAAGTGTTGTGCGAGTTGCGAGCGCATCGGTTGCAACTGGCCCAATTCATCGGTGCAGCGCGACATCAGCGTGCACTCTTGTCCATCCCATTTCCAGTTCAGGCCAAATCGCGTGTGAGCCTTGGAATGCACTTCGCCGCGAATCTCGGCTTCCTTCCAGGTCTGGCCGCCGTCGGTGGATATTTCCACCTTGCGCACCTTGCCGCCGCCGGACCATGCCAAGCCTGTGATCTGGTAGACGCCCGCGCCCGCCAACTGCTGTCCGCCGGAAGGGAAGGTGATAACCGATTTCGGTCCCCACTGGACCGTCATGGCGGCGATTTCTTCCTCTTTCTGGATGTGGCCGTAGTCGTTATAAGTCATGTAGTAGCGGTCCACTACCTTGACCCGCCGCAGCCACTTGGTGTTGTACACCCCTTCGAATCCAGGAACGATCAGCCGCAACGGGAAACCCTGCTGAGGACGCAGCGGCTCTCCATTCTGGCCATAAGCCACCATCATGTCATCCATGGCTTTGGCCAGCCTGATGCTGCCTCCTCCTTTAACCTCCTCTAATCCTTCCGAAACGATCCAAGCCGCGCCCTTTTGCACGCCACATTCCTTGAGCAGCAGAGACATGGGCACGCCGGTCCATTCGCTGCAACTGGTCAAGCCGTGAGTCTCCTGGACTGTCTTGTATTCGGGCTTTGAGTGGTTCCCGAGGCACTCGATGAAATGAATGCGAGATGCGGAAGGAAAGCGTTTCAACTCGTCCACGGTGAACTCCAACGGGCGGTCTACCATGCCGTGGATCATGAACTTATGCTCTTTCGGATCGAGGTCCGGAACAATTGCGCCGCGATGAGTGCCCACAAAATGGAGCGAGGATGGCGTGATATTCCCCACCTGCTCTTGAAGCGGGGTCAATATGTGAAAGATCAACCCGAATTGATCGGGCGAAGGCCGGTCAACCACGGGTACGCGTAAGGAGGTGACGAAACGCGAGCGATCGCCATAGGCGACGAGGTCTTTGAGACTTTTTTGCGGTTGCGCCTGCGGCAGTGCTGCCTGAGCACCCGTGGTTTTGATTGCACTAACGGCGGCCGCCGCCGCGCCGGCTTTCAGGAATCCCCGTCGACTAGCTTTTTTCGAAGCCATTGTCTCTCCTTCGCAGCTTTCGTTGCGCTTTACCGAATACGCCCCGTTCTGAAATGTCCGATTTCAGCTCTTCTTCCTGAGCCCGTGCGGCAAGCACCTTGGCGCAATGTACGCTAGTCTGCCCGATCAAATCAAGCTCAGCTTGGCCAGCCCCAAGCAATTTACACTGCAATCGTCGCTTCCAGGGGATAATTTTTTACACCTCCAGACCGCTCTTTCGGGCTGACTTTCAAATCCAATCTGACAATAACCAGTTGACGCGAGCGACCCAGTTCCGAATTTTTCCATATTAACTGTTCTTTAAACTGGTCCGAAGCGGAGGACCCCACATGACGCGGACCAGTTTGCTACTGCTATGTACGATCGCGCTCTTGTTGTCATGCGCGAAACTCACTGCCGGGGACACAGGCTCGATCCGATGTCAGGCGGGCGAAGGCTATGTATACCTTTACCAATCTGTCGAGAATTTGCAGGTTTTAGCCGATCTCAAGTGCGGCCAAAAAGTCGAAATTGTCGAGGCCCAAAACAACACCATGGCCCGGGTCCGTACCGTTGATGGCAAGGAAGGCTATATATTCAAAACTGCGTTGACTGCGATTGTGTCAGCGGCCCAGCCGCAAGGCACGGCTTCTTCTCCCGCACCCAGCGTCGTCACCTCGCAACCCGCTCCTGCTCAGACCACGAAACCGCCTCTGACGGACAGTGAGCTTATGGCCCTGGTCGCCGGCAACGCCCTCAGCGAAAACATCATTCAGGAGAGCAACTCGCGAGGATTGGCATTTCGTCCCAGCGACCAATATCGGTCGCTGATGGAAACTGCCGGCGCTGATGCCGCGCTGATGGCGGCGCTGAGCAAAGCAAAGATCGTCGGCAGCGGTGGAGGCGCCGGGAACGATAAGGCGCGGGATCAATTGCTCCAACACCTGGCAACGGCCGGTAAACTGATTCGAAGCAAGCAGTTTGCAGAAGTGTCGCAGGAACTAAGCGAAGCACTGCAATCCGGAGATGGCTACGAAGCAGGGTTTGTAATGGGAGAGTCATTGCGCCAGCAGGGGCGATGGTTGGAGGCATCCGCCGTCTACGAGGAAGTTTTGCGTCGCGCTCCAGGCTTCATCCAGGCACGCACTAAATGGAGTTACGTCCTGTATCGTGGAGGTGATCAGGAAGACGCGCTCCGGCAGTCCAAAATAGTCTTGGCGCAAGATCCGGAAAACCCGGAGGCCCACAAGAACGCCGGACTGGCCCTTCAGGTCCTGCAGAAATTCGACGCATCGGAACAGGAGTACATGGAAGCGCTTCGCGTCAAGCCGGACTATGGGGCAGTGCTGTATAACCTGGGGATTCTGTTTTACAGTCAGGGCAAATGGGACCAAGCCATCGCACAGTATAAAAAGGCAGTTGCGCTGGACCCCAACCAGCCAGACTGGCATAACAACCTGGGTATGTCCTATGAATCAAAAGGTGACCTCGATTCTGCTATCCGCGAGTATCGTGAGGCCAAGCGCCTCAACCCGAAAGACATTGAGCCGCGGCAAAACCTGGGCCGGGTACTCATGCAACATCAAATGCCCGGCGATGCCGTCGCCGAAATGCGCGAATTGGAAGCCATGGCGCCTGATTCCGCCGTGTGCCACGAATGTCTGGCGAACGGACTTTATGCGATCGGAGAGTGGGACGAGGCCGCCAAAGAATATCACATCGCCATGCAGCTCGATCCTTCCGATGTCACTCCTCATCTGGGTCTTGGGACCATTGCGGAAGCACGGAACGACTATGACGGCGCCCTGGCGGAATACCGGGAAGCCGAGCGGATAAACCCCACGGGTGCGGTGGCCTATCGAGTTTCGGGCAGAGTTCTTCTGGCAAAGAAGGATCCCGTCGGCGCGGCAGCGGAATTGAAGCGCGCTGAGCTGCTCGATCCTGCCGACGTGGATACGCATGACATGTACGGGCAGGCGTTGGACGCAACCGGAGATCGCGTCCACGCCATTGCGGAATACAAGCAGGCCGTGGGCTTGGATCCCAAGAGGGCGGATGTCCGGCTAAGGCTGGCCGCCGTCCTGGAGAAGAATCAGAATTGGGTCGAGGCGCTCGACCAATATCGCCAGGCCGCTGTCAATGATCAGACCCAACATGGGCCCGCACCCATGCATGCCGATGCGCAGGCCGTCTACAAAGCGGCGAAAGAAAGGCTCGACGTGCGCATCGCGGCGATGAAGGCCTCTGGAAACTCCACCGCAGCGGCCGGAGTAAAAAAAGATGTTCGTGACAGCATAACGCAGCCCAACTTTTCCGCTCGCCTCGATGCGGCGATGGTTGCAGGCAATGAGGCCGCGGGCGCGAGGCGGTTCGATGAGGCGGAAAAATCGTACAAGGAGGCGGTGGACCTCGCGGAGAAAGTTCAGCCTCACGATGACCGGCTACCCACGTCACTTATGCGCCTCGCGTTTTCGTATCAAGGCAGGAAAGACTCAGCGCTAACCGAAGCGACCATGCAACGATACCTCAAGGCCAGCGAAGAGGTGTACGGTGCGCAATCTCCTATGATGGCCGAGGCCTACCAAATGATGGCAGGCTACTCGACTTTCAAACATGACTTCGATGCCGCGCTCGATTACTATCAGCGCGCAATCGACATCAACATCAACACGTTTGGTGAGTCCAGCGACCGCGTGGCGCTTAGCTTGAGCCTGGCCTCCAGCGTCTTCATGGTGCAAGGCGCCTACGACAAAGCCGAAAGCTATCTGTTGCGCGCGCTGCACATCGATGAAAGTTTATATGGCCGCGATAACTGGGGCGTGAACATTCCGCTGGGGTATCTCTGCAACGTTTATGATAAATGGGGTAAGTCTGACAAAGCCGCGCCTTGCTATCAACGGGACGTGGCCATTGTGGAAAAGCAGTTCGGCGCAGACAGCCCTGTATTGCTCCAGGTATTGCCGAACGAAGCTAAAGTCCTCCGGGCGCTAGGTCGGCCGGAGGAAGCGGCAAAGCTGGAGCAGCGAGTGCAAGCGATCCGCGCCGCCACAGGAGCGCAAGCCAATTTCGATCCCAACGGGCCGCCACCGAGCGGTCCGCCGCCGGGTGGACTACAACCGACCCCGAATCGTTAGAAGAAAATATCCCTCAGCGCTCTTGCCGGATGACCGCATCCGCTGGGCGTATGGCTGACACGATTGCATACGCAACCGATGCGAATAGATTCCGTCTGAAGGATACTTGCCAGACTGCGAATCGGCTAGAATCGACCCAATCAGGCAGCCTTGCCAGTATTGACGGGAATGCGTTTCCCTGGGGACCGTGCATCCTGACCTTCCAGTTCCAGCTTGGCTGAAAGGAAATGCAGCAGATCCTGAGGCGAAACGAACGCGACCACGCGGCCGTTATCCACAACGATCAGGCCTCTGTCACCTTCATGGCTCATGATCGACAGTACATTGGCGGCATTGGTATCCGGCGTAACCGTATTCTGGGGGGAGCAGGGTTGCGTAATCTCGCGGAGGCTGTGCCTGTTCCACTCGTTCCGCGGCATCTGCTTCACCTGCTCCGTGCTGACGCATCCCACCAGTTGCTGGGAGTCGGTGACCACAGGGAACATTTTGTGGTGGTATTTGTAGATGTAATTGTCGACCAAATCCTGCACGGTAAGATCGGGCCTAACAGTGACGGCGTTCGGATTCATGAAGCGGCGCACGGGCTCGCCCTCCAATACCGATTGCATGAGCACTCGCTGATAAGAGGCTGCGGAGACCGACCGCAGAAACATCCCGAGCAAAAACCACCAAACCGCGCCTACAAAATTCCCGTAGAATAATTGAAGAAGTCCTCCCGCCATCAGCAACGCGCCGAAAATCGATCCTGCAAACGCAGCGGTTCGCGTGGCGCGGACCAAATTGCCCGAGCGTTGCCACAGCAAAGCGCGCAAAACCCGCCCGCCATCCAACGGGAAAGCCGGAATCATATTGAATATGGCGAGGAGCCAATTGATCTCGGCCAAGTAGTTGAGTACAACAACGACCTCCAGCGGCAAACTCGTCGCAGCAGCAGCACCGATGACGTAAAAGACAGCTCCAATAGCGACGCTGGCAAGCGGACCGGCAAGGGCCATGAGGAACTCAGTTTTCGCGTTAGGAGGCTCCGATTCCATTTCAGCAACGCCTCCAAATACAAAAAGGGTGATCCCCTTCATCGCGAGGCCATTGCGCCTGGCGACGATGGAATGGGAGAACTCGTGAACAACGATCGAGGCAAAGAGCCCTAACGCGCCGAATATACCCATCCACCAGTATGTAGCCGCCGGTAAGCCTGGTAGCCGGTACGGAAAAACGCCAACCGCAAGCGACCAAACGATCAAGACCGCGATGATCAGCCAGCTCGCATCCACTCTGACTTCAAACCCCAACATTTTGAAAAGAGTGATCCTTCGCCCAAACATTTGAACCCCCTGACGATGCATTGCCTGTGGTTAGGTCTACAACGAATTAGATGACTGCCGAAACCTGGTTGAGCGTCGGGATTTTTGATTCATCTACTCCCGAGTAACGGAATTACTGGAGAGTGGGCTGGACGAGCAGAAGATTCCGATATGCGCTGTCGTGAGTTGGTCCTGGAATCAGACTAGCGGCGCACCCTTTTTTTTCAACTTCCGGTGGGTCTATTTTAGCGAAGAGTGCATTCTATGGATTCTGAGCGTTATCTACGGCGCGGAGACTTCGATATCCGCATCTCACGCGCGATTACTTTGCCTCAACGATTTGCACGGGCTTATCGAGTTTGAAGGTCAGCACCGTCTCCGCCGGCACTCGGATGGCGGCGCCCTTGGTCAGGACCTGAGTCAAAGCCCCGCCTCCGGCGCCAGCTCCGGCTCCGATCGCAGCGCCTTTCCCTCCGCCCGCGATCGCGCCGATAATGGCTCCGAGCGCAGCGGCACCGCCCGTATATTCGGCGGTTCGCGTGTTCGCGCCAAGTCCGGCCTTGCCGCTTTCTCGCAGGTCGGTGGTACTGATCAAGTATTGCTGGCCCTCGACAGTAATCGATTTCAAGTCCAGTACGAGATCGGAAGCGCCCCGGAAGCGGCCTCCCTTCGAAGCCGAGCGGATGATGATCTGAGCGTTCGAGCCGTGGGGAATCACGACGTCGCCGTTGGCGTCGAGAACGTCATCTGTAATTTCAGCTGCATAGGTCTGACCTTCGGCCGCCGTGGCTGAGTCAATCGTCTCTTCGCTTCGAACCGAAACCTGAGTGCCAGCTGGGAGCTCGTACGTCTTCGTATGAATTTCCGCCCGCGTCGGATGGTAGTGATGCTCGTGATAGGAATCGGACGCCGCCCGGGCCCCTGAGGGCGGCTGTGCTCGGGTGGACCCGCTTTGCGTGGCTGGAGTTTGTGTGGCCCCGGTTTGGGTGGACGCAGCATCGTCATATTCGATCGATTTCACCTGCGCCATCGGGACCGTATGCGCCGTATTGTCGTCGCCTGCGAGAGTGATTTCCGCGGGCGACGTTGCCGTAACAGTGCCGATCAGCGTAGAACCATCACGCATCAGAACCGTTGCACGGGGCTCTGAAGCTTGCTTGCTTCCGCACGACGCCAGTAACAATAGAGCGCCAACTACTGAGGCCACAAAAGCGGAGCGCCGTATGAAGTAGAGCGTGCGTATCAGCCCGCCATCAGATCTGAATGCTGCGTGACTCATCGTAACCTCCAACCAAACCATACTTCTCCTCGGAGCTGGGCCGATCCGGACCGTGAATTCTATAGCAAGCGCGGTTATCATGCCTACCCTATGGATCAAACAATTGCGTTGGTGACCGGCGCCAATAAAGGAATCGGACGAGAGATCTCTCGCCAACTGGCCGCTAAAGGCGTTCTCGTGTTAATGGGCGCGCGCGACCGCGAACGCGGAGAGAAGGCTGTGGCAGATCTGCGAGCGCAGAAACTTTCCGTCGAGCTCATTCAAGTCGATGTGACGTCGCAGGAAAGCGTAGACCGCACAGCAGCGGAGGTGGAGCAGCGCCACGGCCGCCTCGATATCCTCGTGAACAATGCCGGCGTCGCGCTCGATTGGGTGCCGCCTTCGCAATTGACCGTCGATGCGTTTCAGAAGACGTTCGAAACGAATGTTTTTGGCGTCTTTCGGGCGACGAAAGCCCTGCTCCCGCTGCTCAAGAAATCCAAGCATGGTCGAATCGTCAACATTTCGAGCGGACTTGGCTCACTGACGCAGAACGCAGACCCCAACACCACGTTGACGGCCCGAAACATATTGCTGGCTTACTGTGCGTCGAAAGCAGCGCTGAATATGATCACAGTTCAGCTCGGCAATGAGCTGAAGAGCGCGGGAATCAAGGTGAATTCGGCCAATCCCGGCTTCACCGCGACGGATATGAATCAGCATCGCGGGACGAGGACGGTCGAACAGGGAGCCGCAACGCCTGTCCGCCTGGCCCTGCTTCCCGACGACGGTCCCACGGCGGGAGTTTTCAGCGATGATGGCCCCGAACCATGGTAGGGGCAGGGAAATAGACGCACTTCGGTAGCGTCCCGATTTCCGAAGCCGGGACCGGTCGGAACTTAACCTGTCAGGAGCGGCTGCTTAGACCAGGACCGGTTCTTTGGCCATTCTCACGTGGCCGTGAGTGTAGTTCTTTCCGCAGGAATCGCAGAAAAGCGCCCGGTAGGTAGCGCCATCTTTCGAGCTGGCGTTCGGCACCGGGTTCCAGCCCTTTTCCTTCGTGAGCTTGCCCCTATTCGTCAACGCCTGAAACAGATGCTCGCAGATGTACTCCATCCCATCCGCCTCTGCTTTTTTCGTGTCCGCGAGCTTGTGAATCCAGATCGTTTGCGCCATGTGGCTCCTCCGTATTCGGGTTCCACTGTGACATGCGTGCAGAGGAGCAAACACCTGCCCGGAGGTACAGATGTGCTCGGCCCACAATTGGGCGCAAGTAATTGGAAGCGCTTGACTTAGGTTTGAGAGACGCTGCGCGGTGCTACTGGTTGATGTACCAATATCCAACTTTGTTGTTCACGGAGCTCGCGTACCACATGCGCCCCTGCGAATCCATGAAGAATTCCCGCACGGAGATTTCGGAGTGCGGGTATGGATATTCGATCACGTCGCCCGTCTTGGGATCGAAGCGGCCGATCGTGTCCTGCTCGTGTGAGGCATACCAGATCATCTTGTTGCGATCCATGCCGATGGCGTAAGGGCTGGCAGCAGGTCCGGGCAAATCGTATTCCTTGAACGCCTCGGACTTGGGATCGAAGCGGCCGAGTTTATTGCCGCCTCGTTCGCTGAACCACACGATGTTGTTCTCGTCCACCAACAAGCGCTGCGGCTTGCCTTTTGTCGGCGGGTAGAACTTCGAAAGTTTGCCATCCTTTGTGACTCTGCCGATGGGGCCGGGGAAGACAAACGAGGTGAACCACTCGTCGCCATTGTGTCCGACGACGTTGGCATAAGTGTTGCCCAGGTCGAAATGAGAGAATTGCTTGCTGACAGGGTCGAACATGGTGATGGCGGGACCGCCGCTCGTCCACACACGCCCTTGCTCATCGACTCGAATGGTGTGCGTACCAGTTGGCTTGCCGTCGGCCAGCGGCGTGTTCTGATATTCCACGATCTCTTTCGTGGCGGGATTCAAGTGCCCGAACTTTCCCAGCGCTGCTTCTGTAAACCAAACCGTGCCGTCCGGAGCGGGAACCGCCGAATGAATGCCCGCTGTCTTTGAGAACGGCAGGGGAAAATGCGTCAGTTCGGCCGTCTTCGAGTTTAGTCGCACCACTTCGTTGCCTCGCCCGTAATAGGGAATCCAGAACATGCCGTCTTTGTCTTCGACCGCGCTCCACGGACCCTGCCCCTTGATTGGCGGGAAATCGTACTCCACGTACGCGATGTTCATAGCCTCGGGGCTGAACGTACGCGTCAGCTTCTTGTACTCCGGCAGATCGGCAGGAGAAGCGGGTTTTTTCGAATCAGGACCGAACATGGCAGCGAGGAATTCAGCGAAATCATCGGCTTTTTCATCGGTCATCCGGCCGCCGCCCTCGCCGCCCATGATCGTGTTGCTCATGTACTGGATGAGAACCTTCCAGCCATCCTTATCGTGGCTTAGCGGCGCCACGCGATGCTGGAGCGAATGGCAGGACGTCATGCAAGTGTTGAAGTATGGTTCCTCATATCTCTTCGAAAGGTCGTGCTTGTCGGTCTTGGGCAGCAGTTGCGTTATCTGATAGGTGGTCAGGTCGGTCCAGCGCACCGGCGCCGTTTGTAAGGCAAAATCGCAGGAAAGCTTTTGGTCGGCGGTCAGCTGCACGTGGTCGTGCGGATCGCTCTTGTAACCTACGGCCGAGATTTGCACCGAATATGTCGCGGCCGGTAGGTTGTTGATGTGATAGTTGCCCTGCGCGTTGGAAAGAACGGTCACCGTCATCTTGTTCTGCGAATTTTCGGCGACCACAAAGATGCCCGTCAGCGGTTTGCCGTCAGGTCCCTTCACGTTGCCCGCGATCGAAGCTGCGAAGCCCGGCAGCGCCGCGAATAGCAGCAAAGCGGCGCTCCATCCGAAATACGTCCCGAATTTCTTCATAACGCCTCCTGGTCGCCTTGCCGGTTTAATTGCGTGATGACGTCTGCGGCTTGCCCGCCCGGACCCAGCCTTCTTGTGCCTCGATGCACTCCATGCTGATCATCATGTAGCGGATGTACGTGCCTCGGTCGATGAAAGGACTCGAATCGCCCGGCTTACGCGCAGCGTTCTTAGTCATTCTGTCATTCTTGCCATCGACGAAAGTCAGATCGCGGTACGGATGATTAGCGATGTAACCGTCCGCGCCGGCATCTTCGCCCAACTTGAGAAAGCGTTCGAACGATTGCTTGTACGCAAGAATACCTGAATCCATGCGGCCCACCTGTCCACTGGGCCCAAGCGCCCTCGGAATGGCACTGCCTCCCCAGAACGAAAGCAAATGCGTCTGTCCGTGGTCCGTCACAGGAACAAGCATCGAGACCGTACCCGGCGTGTGCCCCGGGGTGATATAAAAGGTCAGCGTCGTATTGCCCAAGGTCAGCTTCTGCCCATCGGTAATGTCCGTATCACGCGCGGGCGGCGGGCCGAACTTCCCTCCGGGCTCAGTCGGAGGCAGCTTTGCGACCATGTCCCAATCCACCGCGGACATCAGAATGTGCGGGTGATACATATCTTGCAGGTACTTGGCGCCGCCGAAATGATCGTTATGGCCGTGTGTGAGGATCAGGTATTTCATCTGCGTCGGATCGAGGCCCAGTTTTTTGTAGCCTCCGATGATGATGCGTTCCGCTTCCTCAGGATTATCCAGGCTATCGATCTGGATAATGCCCGCGCTGGTCACGATGGCCCAGGAGGCGACGCTATTCATGCCCAGATAATAGAGTTGATCGAATACTTTCGTGGGCGGGGCGTCGATCACTTTGCCTACGCTAGCGGCCGCGTTTACGGGCGGTATGCTGCAGTCCACGAGGCTGGGCACAAGATCATCCGCGGCGAGAAGCTTGGCATTCGTCGCGTGATCGAGGAACGCCATGGGATCCGGCCCACTGGCCGGCGCAGATTCCTGCGCCGCCGCGCGAGGCGCAAGTGCCCCCGCCGCCAGGCTGACTGCCAGCGCGACGACCGCCACGAAGATCGTACGAGTCTTAAACATGGTCCCCACTTTCTCCGAAATGACGATGAAGGAAGGAAGATTATTTCGGGCAGTACATTAGCACAACTGTTTCGTAGTTTCCGAGGAGACGGCTTATCAGTCTTGGCGCCCCAGGTGGGTCAGCGACGTTATGGGAGACTCAGAGACATTTCCTGGACGCGCTCACTTCTTGCCATCCGTCTTATCCGTCTTATTCCCAACCGCCTTGTCCTCCTCCGCAGGCTCGCCAATCAGCTTCATATACTCGATTGCTTCGGAGGCGACGCAGAGATTCTCGACTGCGAACGGAATTTGCGCAACGCTGGGGTCGTCCTGCCCACGCACCCACCGGAGCTCGCCCTTCGCGATCACAAAAGGTGCCGTGTAGTAGGCCGGATCCTCTACCGTTTCCGTAAACGTCAAATGGTTGTGGTCGGTTCGCGTATAGCGCTCGATCACGTGCGCATCGGTGCTGTGTGGATAACCGCGGCGGTCGACCCAGGTCTTCTCATACATGCCGATGGTATCCACAACCAGCGTGTTGTCTCCCTCCCAGTGGCCCTTCGAATATCCGAAGTATGTTGTCGAAGGCCCGCCCTCGTGGCCGATATTCTTGGGAAGCTGCCGCCCGTCCATCCAGACTTCACGCCACGTCCTGAAACCTTCCAGAATGATGATCCGCCCGGGCATCTGCGAGAACCCAAGCTGCGCGATTTGGTTATTCGCGGAGCGTGGCATTCCGAATGGATCGCAAACCTTCCACGGATCATTCGAGGTCGCACTGAACGGGTCCGGAATGTTGAGCTTCAACTGCGCCTGCCCGGCGGGCGTCAGAGGAGGAACGCGGTTGCTGAGCAGCGCCTCTCCCGGCCCTCTCCACATGCCGTTGAGGTCGTGTACAGGCGCGGGCCCGCCGCTGTCATCCGCTGCTTTGCCGGAAGCATTCCGCCCCGTTCCCGCATTGCGATTCTGATTCGCGGGCTGAGGAGCATCTTCGTCCTGGGCGAATGCGAAAGACGAAAAGGCCAGTGCTGCTGCCAGGCCAAGCAATGAATATTGGAACCCATTTCGCATCTCGACACTCCTTAGCCCAGGGACTTATCCCCGAAAGCGAAACGCGGCCAGCCTACTCCTTGTTGTTCGTCTTTCGCCCCTCTGGACGGCAGGCCGCCGACTCATTTCCGCCGTTGCCGAAATCCTGATCGCACACGGAGGGCCGGTCGCCAATCAGCTCGCCGTCACCGAATTCCTTGCCGCTGGCGAGGACGACCTTGCCAACACGCCCGAGAGGCTGGCCGTTTCTGGCTGCATATAAAACGACGGTGATTGTATCGCCGGGCTGAATTGCAGTTCTTGTCCAGCCCGAGGAACTAATCGCGGACGCGGCGTTCGCTTCCGCGACCCAATGTTTGACGTTGCCCTCGTCGTCTTTAGCGTCAAACAGAAGCAATGTGTGGGGATTGCCCCAATTGACCTTCGTTACGGTGACGTTCTTCAACGTTACGGGCTTGCTGTTGTCGTATGCCGCGCTCCCGTGATGGGCGAAAAGCGGGCTGCCGATCGCCAGAACCCCCGCAAGCAGCGCTAAAGACGCTAGCAGCTTTATTTTCACGTGACCCTCCCTAAGATGACCAACTGACTCATATAACCGCGCTATCGCCGTATGCTGGGCCCCACGGGGGACAATATTCCCCTACTTGTCTAAAGATCCTGCCTGTTATTGCAGTAAAGATATGACGCATCGCGCTACTGAAAGGTTCCGATAAACGCATGATCGCAAACGCTCCTGCGTTTGTGGCCATATTTTTATCCGAGATTACAAAGGCTACAAGTGCGGGCCGCACCATTGGGGAATTGTTTGCCAACCCACTTGTGTGCTAAATACTGAGTGGTTGGGGAGGCCATTACATGAATCTCAAGGTCCGCCTATTTTTAGCTTCGATCGTAATCGTTTCGGTTTCGTGCTTGCCGCTGCTCGCGCATCACGGAACCGGCGTGGCATATGAAACGGAAAAAAGCGTGACGGTGAAGGGAGTCGTGACGGAATGGATTTGGGCTAATCCCCATTGCGGTCTTTTGTTTGACGCGACGGACGAAAAGGGCACCGTAGTGCACTGGGGCGCCGAGTTGGGGAATCCGCACCAGGAATCCGGCGCAGGGTTCACGAAGGACATATTTAAGCCGGGAGATAAGATCACAGTCACCGGGCATCCGGCCAAATCTGGCGCGCCGCGCGTCTCCGGGGCTCACATCGTCCTTGAAGATGGGCGAACGCTGCCCGAAAAGCGTACCAAAGGAAACGGCGAGGCCTCTCCCGACTCCGAATATTAAACTCGACAACGGCCCGGGCCACAGCGCTTTATAAGCGCGTAACCACATCTCACGATCTAGTACAGCCTGGATCGTTCAGTTCTTAAATTGTTTCTGGAATAGCTCAGCCCATTGCGATCGGCGTGTGCCTGAACGCGCTCAGCATGGGCCAGCTTCCGATGCGCGTAATCACGATCTTTCCATCCACTATCTGCACAGCGCGTCGGACCAGGCGACATGCCCTTACGCCATTCAGACCGCTGCGTACTTTAGAGGCCTCTTGAGCCGGGTCTCCTGCGGGCTCTAGGACGATGCTCTCTCCCTCCTTAAGCTTTGCGACTCGCTCGCCAAGGCTTCGCCATTTCGACGTGCCTTTCGCGATTGCTTCCCCGTGCTGGTTTTCCATCCGTGGTCCCCACGATCCCCAAGTTGTCGACTGCGCGCATATCTCTTCGAAGAAAAGCAATCGCTTAGCCAGTAGCCGCGAGAACAGAAATATTTCGCGGTGCGGTGTGTTCTGTTGGTGATAGGCAGAACTAAAGAAAACGCAGCTCTTGGTTGACAACCGAGTGCGAGGGCTCGCCCTCATTGCGGCTGTGGGAAAAGCTACGGTCCACTTTGTCCGCGAAGAGTGCAAAAACTGGCGTCAGCCTGAAGGATTTACCGAATACGATTCCCGGTAATTGTTCTTACTAGCTGTTTCCCCAAACCCATTGAGTGGATCGACTGAAGATTCAACCTTGCCCTGTGGCAACGTAAGAGGTCAATTCGGCGAGATGGTTGTCGAAACGGAAGACGCAGGGCTACTCGAGGTGGCAAGGGCGGGAACGGAAGTAAATCGCGCTGGAAAATCGTGGACGAACGAGATCATCCCGGGATGCCAAAAGCCATTGAATCCGAAGTAATACATCTCTCGAATCGCTTGCTCAGGGGTCCATTTGTGAACAGCAATCCGGTAAGTAGCAACGAAAACGCCGGCGCGATCTTCGCCGTAGTGACAATGAACGAAGACTTTGGTGTGGCCATCAAAGAGCGAAAGGAACTGCGCTATCTCATCATTTGTGGGATCGGCCCATCCCCCAATGGGAATACTGACGAAGCGAATACCTAACTTGCCGGCTTCCTTCCTTTCCAGATCGCGCATTCCCGCATCTTCGGCGCGAAGATCAACTATCGTGGTAATCCCCATCTTTTTCAGTTGGGTAAGGCTCTGAAGCTGTGGTTGAGCACCTCGGTAAAGCTGATCGTCGACTCTGCCGGCATTAGGAACACCCGCGATATGGATTTTTTCAGCGAGGACCGGGCGGATTTCCGGGCTGCCGGGTTCAGGAGTCTGCGCACAAGCCGCGCGTGCTCCGGCAATGAGACAAAGACAAAGAAAACTCAGGGCCAATCGTCGCATGTTAGGTTGAACAGTCTGAAGTTTACCATGCTTAGCCCGATTCATGCCGTCTCAGAGCGATGGCTCGGGCTGCGACTCCTGCGGACTGTCTGTACGTTAGCCCCAGCAGCTAATCTGTTTCCCAACTTGTTCCCGGTTGGACCAAAAAGCGAACGAACCGCGTTTTTGCGAGCACGATGCGCTGGTTTGACGCTCCCATGTGATTCCGCTAAAATGATTTCGCGGGGTGGAGCAGTCTGGTAGCTCGTCGGGCTCATAACCCGAAGGTCGCACGTTCAAATCGTGCCCCCGCAACCATGGGCGCTGCGAGGCTAAACCTCAAGGCGCCCTTTTTTCTTGCGGTTGCGAAAAGCACGCCGTTTACCTGCGAGTTCAATTAACTACCGCGTTACTGGATTTGTTCCCAGTTGGGAACAAGTTTGGGAACAGATCGCCGTAAATCGCCCGTTCTACCGCGACTGTTCCTTCTCTTTCAGCTTCCACAGAAGTATGCGTGTACACGTCTGCGGTAATCTCCACGGTCGAGTGCCCAAGTAACTTTTGTGCGAGCTTCAAATTGCCTGTGGATGCATTCAGAATGCTGGCAACGGAGTGACGGAACGTGTGAAACCCCGAAGCCCCGGAAGTGCGTTCCACTCCCAATTTGTCGAGAATGGGATAAAGCACGTCCTTACGAAGTACATCGGGATGTAGGGGAGAACCGTCTGTTTTACAAAAGACGAAATCCTCCGGTTCCCGATGTATAGCGTTCTGAAAGTGTTCCTCAAGCACACCTGCAAGCACCTGCCCGAAATAAATTGTCCGCACGCTGCCCGCTGTTTTGGGAGGGACAAGTTGACCACGCCAGAGGCTCTGCTCAATACGCAGCTTTCTTTCCTTCACGTCTACATGCTTCCACTGCAAAGCGAGCAATTCTCCCTGTCGAGGTCCGACCAGTCCAGCACAACAGAACAGTGCCCGATAACGCTTTGGAGCCGCCTGCATGATCGCTCGAACCACTTTCGCTGACCACACGGGCTTTTCCTTGGAGCGATAAACCGGTTTGTGACTCTTACGGATGGGCGATTTCAGAACTAGATCATTGTCCACAGCAAGCGAGAAGATCGCCTGCAAGACCAAAAGAATGTTGCGGACTGTTTTTCCAGAGAGTCCGCTCTTCGATTTAGCCTGCGCAAGCTGTTCAATATGCAATGGGGCAATGTCTGCTAGCCTATAGTCGCCCAGTAGGGGGTAAAGGTGATTGTCCAACACGGATTCGTAATTCTTCCGAGTTGAGGGTTTTACACCTTTCCGGTCAAGCGACGGTTTCCAATAGGCATCCACAAACTGACGAAGAGTCATCTCCGTTGCCTCGTAGTGTGCGTTTGATGCCTCTTGGATTCGCTCGTCCAGAACCACACGCGCGGCTTTACGTCCTGTGAGGTTGTATAGCGTTTCACACTTCTGCTTCCACTTGCCTTCTGCGGTGCGCACGCGGTAGCGGATTTTGAAAACGTCTCCGTACCGTGTATGAATCGGTTTTGATACATAGCCCTGCTGATACGATTGACGAGTCACTTTTTGTCTCCTCCCTTCGTTCGTGACCCGCCTTTGCCTTTCGCTTTGATGTAGAGCAGCGCTCCCTTGCGAAGTATCGAAGCGACTGGTTCCTTCAGCTTGCGAGATGTGGCTTCTAGCGTCCGTATCTCGCTGGGCGTCAGCCGAAGAGGAAACAGCTTGCTTCGCTTCAAGTGCTTCGGTTTGGGAGGGCGTGCCATACATCTGATGGTTACTGTATATACCGTTATCAAACGTAGTCAAGTGCGATCTGTTCCTTTCTTGTTCCTAGCAGGTTTTTGTGAAGCGTGGAATCTACCGGTTAGTGAAGGTCGTTAGGTTGACAACCCAACGGCGGGACAGGGGGAGCGCTGTTCTCAAGCCTCTCCATGACCCGTGGCAATGCGAACCGAAGGTACTTGCCGAGACGGAATGCGCCAAGCTCGTCGGCGTGATCGTATATCCAGCTTGGCTTCACTCTAAGTAACTCGGCGACTTCCTGAACAGTGAGCAACGGTTCTTGCGTTTTCATGTACTGCCTCTCTGCCGACATCTGGAACACGTGGAAAAGGGCTGCGGGGTTAGTTGGGTCGCTCGGGCGGAGTCACAGCACCAGTGGAGCGGCTTCTTCGTCAGTCGCTAGGGATAGGGAATAACTTATGCAACCTTGCATATCTCCTACCGTCTCTCTGGAGCCCTCGGTTCGCCCAAACCACTCAGCATCGGGTGCCGCGCTCCAATCAATTTCGTAAATAACCTTGTGACCGCTCATTCGTTCCTTGAGGTAGCGCTGCTCTGCCTTGATGAGGGCATCCGCTGCGCGCTGCTGGATTCCAAAGCGCCTCGCCAAACCCTCCACCAACTCATAGCGAGACCTCGCTCCCGACTGCAGTAAATAGATCACGGGTGGCAGGGGAACTAATCGAAGCTCTTCAGTATCTAGCCAGAGCCTTAGGTCGTCCGGTTTGGTGCCGTGGCGGAATTTCGAGATGCTAAGAGCCGCCTCGTTGGTGCGCTTGTCTACACGGCGCAGTTCGAGAAGCAGGTCAGGAACGTCTGAGAATTGGCCCGAACCGCGAATTTTTGTGGCGGCATCTCCGCCTTGGTCATCAATACGCGGCTTGTGGTTGTGACGTACAAGGAGTTTCACCGAAGCTGGCGTCGCCTCCAAAAGGTCGAAGAAGGCGCCAGCGGTCGTTTCGTCATTAGGTGATTCTTTGCCCCGGAAAAATGGGTTCGCAGTGTCGATTATGAGCACGTCGGGCTTGACCTCGTCCATCCATTCACTCAATAGCGCGAACTTCGACTTCAGGTCAGGTGCCCGCCGGAATTTCCGAAGCCGAGCTTCGTCTACGAAATGTATTCGGTCTGGGGCGGTGCGGTGAGCGAACATTTTAGTCAATCGCAGTCCCAGCGCTGGAACGCTCATTTCTGTTTCAAAAAAATATACGTGCTGAGGTTTCGGAACTTGCCACGTGCCAAGTAGAGGCGCGCCCGAAGCGAGCGACTCGGCAAGTTGCAAACAAAAGATGGTCTTAAAGACCTCGGGAGCGCCGTGTAAACCGGCGATCTCCGATTCGTTTAGTAAGCCCTGAATTATGGGTTTTGGGGGCGAAGTTTGGGCTGCCAAAATCAGGTCAGAAATACCTGTCATGAATGAGCACGCTCGTTGCCGGTCAAAAGCCCTGATTGGGACATCCAGATGAGATTTCGGGCAGACAAGTTCATGCCCGAATCTTCACGGGCATGTTGCGAGCTAACGGCTTCGAGGATTCGTCCATACAAGCGGCACCATCCCAAGAGGGCAGATTTCGCGATGTACAAGTCGGCTCCGCGATATTCAAATGGCATCTCCCCGCTTTCTGTGAGCGCCATCAAGATTCGTGCGGGTAATCCCGTAAGCTGTTCCCCTTCCGACACAGAGACATAGTTAGAGGGCATTCTTGCTCGACTCCTCGCTTTCGGGGTTATCCACTGATTTCCTGGCGGCATCTTTGGCGGCCTTGTAGGCAGAGATCACATCCGCCTCGACTCGGGCGCGCAACTCAGCGGGAACTGCGATGGCGTCCTCCCAGCCCACGCCGAGTTTGTAGCTTGGGAAGTACACGCGGAGCTTTCCTTGGCGGTTCCGCCACACGGCGACTCCCCTTATAACGACTTCACCAATGTGGACGGTCGCTAGAGCAACTCGATGATCGACTTCCTGCGCTAGAACAATATGTTCAACGAGGCTATTCGTAATTGACTTAGTAGCCATTCATCTCCTTTGAGTTTGAGAACTGCGGGTTTTGGGGCACACGAAGGCCCATTGGGGACCAACGCCGACATGATGGGGACGGACTACGGTGTGGAGATCGCTCTAGAGGGTAGGTGCGCTTACTATTCGACAACTTTGGTTTTCACCGCCTTTCAAGCCCTGGTTAGGGGGCTCCTGTTGTGAGAACTTTGTACACCAATTAGATGCACGAAAAGGGTGGATTTGGTGCATTTATTTTTACTTATGCGTCTTTTATCTATGTGGTAAACACGTTTTTGGGGATGGTGGCCATTTCGGACTTCCCCCATGCCCCGTGTTGTCGGCCTGCATTCGGCTCACAACTGCCCCTCTAAAGCCCATTGATCCTGAATCCACTCACTTGATGCACGAGGGCGTTTCTTGTTTCAGTTGTCTTGCTTGAGCCTATGTCGGCCATCCGAATTGCTGTAGCCTTGGCACACGAGCGAAACGCTCCTAGGGAGGTCTGGAAATAGCAATGGGCGGATCGAAGCTTCGTGACAGCGTTCGAGAGTTCCTAGAACCGCCTGCGGTACCAAATGAGGGACAAGAACAGGAGCCGGAGCAGAAAGGGCTTCGGCTGCTTGCCGAGCCGAAACTGAGGACTGAGCAGCTAAGGTATCTGAACCATCAGAGGGTCAAAGCACTAAGGAGATTGCGCGATGATATCAGCCGCTGCCTTAAAGCAGGCCGCGATCCCGCCGATTGCCCGCAGATGCCCGAGTTGCGCAGCCGCTCGATACGAGTGAGCGACTTACGCCTTAGGTTTAATGAGCCATCGCGTTGCAAGTAGTGTGGAGACGACCTTACTGACAAGAACCTCTCGTTGACCTTCGATTTGCCCATTGACCAGGGAGGCTCACCCGAGATAGAGAACGTGGTGGCAATCTGTACATCGTGTTTCTTCCATAAGGGAATCTATCCTCAAGAATTCTGGAGCGAACTGATCGGCTGGCTTAAGGAGGACCAGAGGCGGCTGGAACCTTACCGCCATTACAGTCCAACCTGGGCAAGATCGTCGGCCTTTAGGAAGCATTGGGCTTCAGGGCGTGCCAAAAGCGCGGCCAACTAAGAGAGGGCCGCAGTACTTACGTATAGGGTGTATACAATACCTGTTATCAGCAAGTTACAAAGGCATGTCGTCAAAACAACGAATAACTCGGCTGTGACAGGACACTTGCACCGGCTAGCATGGCAGGGTTATGTCACAACGTGCGGCACGAGTTTCATTCTCGGTACGGGTAGGAGTTGCGCGAACCTACGGGCGATTTCTGTCACTAACCGGATGACCAATCAATTTATCGTATTCCGCCGACTCTGACGGTGAACAAATCATCTCCCGCACGTCGAAATCGGGCGGCTGCAGCTTCATGGGGAACTTGTCGAGAGCGACCCAGGGTTTTGTATACATCTTCGGATCATCAATAATCACCGTCCAGTCTAAGCGGTCATGGTCTACCCGGTGGAAACGTTCCTCCACACGCAATTCGCCGCTATGCGGACGACCAACAAGATCGAGCCAAGTTCTTTCATCGGTCCCGCCGGTTTCGACCAGCAGCGTGTAATCATCTACCCACTTTCCTACCGAGTACCCAAACCACCTAGGTTCGGGGTCTTTGGGAAGCCCTCGTCCATCGGTCCAGATTACCCGCCATATCCTGTCGAATTCGTACAAGATGAGTATTTTTTCGGAGGTCTGGAGAATCTGAGTCGTCCTTAATTGAAAAAGATTCTCGCGAGGAAACCCCTGAGGATCACAGAAGTTTACCGGATCATTTGTCTCGCCAGGGAGCACATTTCTCGGTCCAATGGTCGGCTTGTTGCGCTTCAACGCTTCCAAGCCCAAAGGAGTGTAAGGTAATTCATGCTCCGGCTTGCCGTCTTCCGGCATTGCCTTCGCGCCGAGCATCCCGAGTCCATCAAGGAACCCGTTAGCCGGCTCCCAAGTCCCCGCAATATCGTGACGCGGAGCGGGGGCTGCCTTCTGGGTCTTCACCGACGCGATTATTGGCCGGCCCCAACCGTCATGGGCAGGGAGCTCTTCGTTCTGATCTATTGCTCCTGATTGTGGAGATACGGCTTGGGCGCGCATAAGAGGTGAGAATGCCAGCAATGCAAATACAACCGTCGGAGCGGACTTCTGCATAATCTGGACTGTACCACGAGCCTTCTTCTGCGGGATACGTTTGTGCTGCAA
Source organism: uncultured Acidobacteriota bacterium (assembly GCA_963803735.1). Lineage (GTDB taxonomy): Bacteria > Acidobacteriota > Terriglobia > Acidiferrales > UBA7541 > Palsa-189. The sequence continues at coordinate 532,936 of CAWDNV010000010.1, forward strand.
CTATCTTATGTGTACGCGCAGGCCAACGAGTGGCAATAGCGGACGCCCAAAACGGCGTGATCTGCGTTGCAACGGATTTGCGTCACTTAGATCGTCTAGCATGGCAGGGTTATGTCACAAAGCACGGCACAAGATTTTTTCTCAAGCCTAGAGTGATCTAGCCCCGGCTCGATAGCATTGTCAAGGCACTGCCTGGGTGCGCTAGAAAGTGCAACGGGTGCGCGGCGACCGGAACACGACCTTAAGTGGCTGTGATTGTAGTTTCCGAATGATACGAACATCGAGGGTTGTGTCGACAGTCGTTTTGCCAGTCAATGACAAACAATTCCTCAGGTCATTTCGCGTGCGAAGGACTTTGTCGCTTTAGAGCTGAACGCTCGCCGAAAATAGAACTGCTATTGATCCCTTCAATCCAACTTAGAGGAAACGGAACCGTCAGTGAGGGCGTCCATAGGTGCAAGAATTAAAGACTCCGGGGCCCACAGGCTGATCTCTGACATGTGCGGTGATAAGCAGCGGCGGGAAAGGCACTCAAGACAACGGAGGAGTGATGATGATGAAGCACTTTGGATCCCGAGTCCACGTGAAAGTGTTTTTCTCCATTCTTTTAATTCTGTTGATCGCGTCCGGGATGAGAGCGCAGACCGTGAACGGAAACCTGCTCGGCTCGGTTCTGGATCAACAGCAAGCGGCAGTCGCCAATGCGCAGGTGTCGTCCCGGAACGTTGACACGGGTGCAACGCGCACCGCGACCACCGATGCTAGCGGTAGCTATAGGATCGCCAGCGTGCCTGCCGGAAGATACGAGGTTACGGTCACGGCCGCCGGCTTCACAACCGCTGTGCACGGCGGCATTACGCTCACGGTTGGGGCCGATGTTAGGGTTGATTTCGCGTTGAGCGTGGGTGCGGTGCAGCAGCAGGTCCAAGTCACAGGTGAAGTTCCGCAAGTGGACACAACCTCCTCGACACTGTCGGGAGTCGTTTCAGAAAACACGGTCCGTCAACTGCCACTAAACGGACGCGACTGGCTGCAGCTGGCCACATTGCAACCCGGCGTTCTCACGGTAGAGACCCAGTCGCAAGACGTCACTGGGGGAATGGGCACGAAGATGTCCATTTCCGGGGGCCGTCCCACCCAGAATGTGTTCCGCATCGATGGGATGACCGTGAACGATCACACGAACAACAGTCCGGGAAACATACTGGGAGCGAACCTCGGGGTAGACGCCATTCGCGAGTTCTCGGTCCTCACAAGTGACTACTCTGCTGAATACGGCAGGGCCGCCGGTGGTGTCATTAACGCCATCACCATGTCGGGCACCAACGCACTTCACGGTACGGCATTCGAGTTCCTTCGCAACAGCGCCCTGGACTCGCGCAATTTCTTCGATCAGCAGATTCCGCCGTTTCGCCGTAACCAGTTCGGCGGCTCAATCGGCGGGCCGATCAAGAAGGACAAGCTGTTCTTTTTCGCCAATTATGAGGGGTTGCGGCAGTTCCTCAGCGAATCGTTTACGTCCGGGACGCTTTCTCCTAATGCCAGAAACGGCATTCTCGCCTCAGGAGTGACAGTTCCGATCGACCCACGAATCAAGCCGTTGCTCGCACTCTATCCTTCACCGAACGGGACGATCTCCGGCGATGTCGGGCTATACGAGTTTGGAGCGGGCCAGAGTGGGACCGAGGACTACGTGACGGGCAGAATCGACTATCAGCTCAGCGCCAAAGACACAATTTCCAGCAGCTACACGTTCGACAACGGGAACCTTTTGACGCCCGATCCGTTTAAGGAAAAATCCGAAGCCCAGGCGGCACGCAACCAGAGGTACATGCTGAGCTTGCAGCACATTTTCAATCCGATGCTGCTCAATACGATTCGCGCGGGATTTACCCGCACTGTGGGTAAGAATGGCATCGATACGTTGCCGACCATACCGCAGGTCACTGACGCTTCGTTGGGTTCCGTGCCCGGCAAGAATCTGAGTACTATTGAGGTACCCGGCCTCGCCTCGATCGGCGGCATTGGCTCCACAGGCGGTGATCTTTTCTGGTTTACAGACCCGCAAGTAAGCGATGATCTTTCATGGGAACGCGGGCGAAATAGCTTCAGATTCGGGTTCAGCCTCGAGGCCCTCCGGAATAACGAGGATACCCAGTCCAACCCAGCCGGCGATTGGGCATTTGGTTCCATTCAGGACTTTCTGACGGCTATACCGAAACAGTTTTCTTCCGATTTTCCCGGTACGTCTTCCTATCGGACGGTGCGCACAAAAATTTTCGGCGTATACGTCCAGGACGACATGCGGGTTCGCAAGAATCTAACCCTTAATCTGGGATTGCGCTACGAGATGGGAACTACACTGAGGGAGACGCAGGGCAGAGTTGCCAACCTTGTAAACCTCACTGATCCTAACGTGACCATTGGTAACCCACTGTATCAGAACCCAACGAAGCGGAATTTCGCTCCCCGCATCGGTCTGGCCTGGGACCCGTTTGGGGATGGTAAGACGGCCATTCGCGCCGGGTTTGGCGTCTTCGACCTCGTTCCAACACCTAACCTGCTCACGGACCGGATCACGCGCTCGGAACCTTTCTTCGAGGCGGGCATTTTGAGAAACCCGCCATCCTCAAGCTTCCCCAATGCGATCTTTCCCCTGCTGGGTATCAAAGAGTTGCGTACAGTCTACGTACAACCCAATCCGGATCCCACCTACGTCATGGACTGGAATCTGAATATTCAGCGGCAGGTCACGCCAAACCTGACGGTCGCTGTGGCCTACGTGGGCTCGCGGGGAGTTCACTTGCCCGTTGCTCAGGGTGACCTCGACGTTGTGCCTCCCAGCTTGGTGACCGTCGCGCCCGACGGACTCCTACAATTTCCAGCGAGCGATACCAATGGACTTGGACTCGCGCCCACCCCGAGGATCAATCAGAATTTCTCCGAGATCGACTCGACTCAGTGGTATGGCTGGGACACTTATCACTCGCTGCAAACCAATGTCATCCGCAGATTCGGTCGTGGACTGACATTCCAGGCCGTTTACGTGTGGTCGAAGAACATTGATGTCGGAAGCCAGGAACTCGGCTCGAGCGAAGAGCAGAACAGCATGGATAACCCCTATCCTTTCGATCCGAACCTCCAGCGGGGGGTGACAGACTTTGACATTCCCCAGCATCTGAGCGCCAACTTTACCTGGGATGTACCAGCACCTAAGTTACAGAATGGATTTTCGCGATTTCTGGTTCAGGGTTGGCAATTGGGGGGGATCTTCACCGTCCAGAGCGGCACTCCGTTCAGCGTGGCCGTTCCAGCGGACATCGCGGGAACCGGCTCGTCCGGTGTAACTGGTCATGGTGGTGGGCAGAGACCTGTCTATAATCTAGGAGCATCTGGGTGTCCAGCGAACGGGAATGCGGTCAATGTCGGGAACTTCAATGAGTATATCAACCTGTCGTGTTTCGGAATGCCCCCCGCCGGCGAGTTGGGCAACGTTGGACGGAACACGCTGCGCGGCCCAGGTTTCGAAGACTTCGATTTTTCTATCTTCAAGAACACCACTGTGCGCGGCGAGCGACAAATCCAATTCCGTGCGGAATTCTTCAACGTTCTGAACCGGCCCAATTTCGAATTCCGGCTGGCACAGATATTCGACAGTAATGGCAATCTAGTTCCCATCAATGCCATTCCTCAAGCGCCGACCGTCAACGCCGCTCGGCAGATCCAATTTGGGTTGAAGTTTACCTATTAAGGCTGGAAAAGTTGGACAGGCATAACAATAGTGCTCGTCATTGTCGATCAAAAAAGGAAACCCGACTGGGACTAGGAGATTTGTCATGAGCAGAACTAAGCTTCTTGCAAAGGTCCTACTGGGAACGACCGTATTGAGCGTGGCCTTTATCGGTTTCGTGATGGCGCAAACTCCGTCTCACTCAGCCCCTAGCGCAACCTCGCACGCTGAAGGAGCGCTGACGGGTAAAGTAAGTTCGCAGGCGGAAGGAGTGATGGAGGGCGTGCTCGTCGGCGCAAAGAAGGCGGGCTCCACTATGGCCACTTGGGTGGTGAGCAACGCCCAAGGTCAGTACAGCTTCCCCCGCGACAGAATGGAGCCGGGCAGATACGCGATTAGCGTTCGGGCAGTAGGATATGAAGTGCCGAAGACGTCCGTTGATGTGACTGAGCAGCCCACCGAATTGGATTTGCAACTCACCAAGGTGACAAGCACGTCCAAGCTCGGCATGCAGGTTTCCAATGGGGAGTTGCTCATGAGTGTCCCGGGAACCCACGAAGAAAAGATGGCCTTCGGGGCTTGCGTTAATTGCCACACGCTGCAGCGTGTACTGTTCTCTCGGTACAACGCCGACGAGATGGCACAAGTGGTGCAACGGATGGCCACACATACGAATAACTCTTCGCCGATGCATCCCTGGGTTCGTCCTAGCGAGGGGCCTGCGGGCCCGCCGACGGCGAGACAGATCGCGTTGGCCAAATATATTAGTACGCTTAACCTCAGTTCTGCCGACACATTCGAATTTCCACTGAAGACTATGCCGCGGCCTAAGGGCAAGGCAACCGAGGTGATTTACACGACGTACGACCTGCCGCGACCCGATGCGGCGCCGCATGACACCGCGCTAGACGCGCAAGGAAACGTTTGGTATTCCGATTTTAACTCCCAGTTCATAGGGAAGGTCGATACCAAAACCGGCAAAGTGGTGGAATATCCCGTTCCTCTAGGCCGTGTCGGCCCTCTCGCTCAGGGCGGTCTGCAAATCGCCCTTGATAAGGAAGGGCGCGTTTACTTCGGCAACATGTCGCAGATGCAGATCGTCAGGTTCGACCCAAAAACGGAGAAGATGGAGACCTTTAAGCCCCCTGTGCAGGACTCGGACATCGGGGCTGCGCATCTTACGATGATTGACCCCTCGTTCCAGAATGTGGATGGAAAGATATGGGTCAATGTCGCCGGTGCAGGGGGCGAAGGTGGTGAGGGCGGTGAAGGCGGCGCTACTGGAAGGGCAGGCGGCACTTGGCACGCCGACTTGGCAACCAACACGTGGACTCACGTTACCCACCCGCACGGCAGTCCGCCCGCGGGAGCATACGATGTCATTGCTAACTCGAAGAACGACATGTACGGAATGGGCTTTGGTAACCCTAGGATTTGGATGACAGATGGCAAAAACCTGCAAACCGTATGGTATGACATGCCGCCGACAGACATGGGTTGTCGGCGGGGACACATCGATTCCCAGGACCGCTTATGGTGTGGCGGGTTTAACGGCAACGATTTGGTGATGTTCGATCCGAAGGCGCAGCAAAAGATCAAAGTGTGGCAGGCGCCGACGCCCTGGACGCGTCCGTATGACGCCGAGTTTGACGACAAAACATATGACTGGGGGGCAGGAATGGACAATGACATTGCCCTCCGGCTGAATACCCAGACAGGGGAATTCACCGAGTATCTCCTCCCGCATGAGACCAACGTTCGTCATGTAGACGTGCAGAAATCCGGAGCTCTCTCCAGCTTATGGCTGGGGGACCAGCACGGAGCGACAATCATTCATATTGAGCCGCTAACACCATAACGGAAGCGCGAAAGCGTAACGCATCTTTCAGTCAGAGACTCGCACGCTGAGTGGCCGAATGACATTTGGACGAGCATTTCCGCAATGCCGTGCCCTGCGGACAGCGCTTTCCTCGGCAAAATATGCCCTGCACATGATCGCGAGACGTAAGTTGCAAATTGTTATTGTTCAAAAACCATCTGTTTTCGGAACCCTCAAAGACTCCAATTGCGAAACAGTAGATTCAGTCAGTTGCAGGTGGCCGCGAAGAGGGGTTTTCGGAACCTGACACGCTTGACGACGTAGAAGTCCACGCGGTATAACAGGCCCGATTTCGACGGTCTAGTTTCTTATGGAGGTGTTTCAGTGCGTAAGCTGCTTGCTGGATTGGCCGTTGCTGTATTCGTGTTGGCTCTGGGCACTGTGGCATTTGCGGCGACGCAAACGCTCTCGGGCCAGCTTATCGACCAAATCTGCTACAAGATGAACAAGTCGAACACTGGGGTCGATCATAAGATGCCGAGTGGAGACGAGGCGAACTGCGCAGCAACTTGCGCCAAGACGGGTCAGCCCGTAGCGCTGCTGACCTCGGACGGCAAGGTTTACACCGTGACGGGTGATCTCGCGGCGAACAACAACGCAAAACTCGTGCCCCACCTGAGTCACAAGGTAGAGCTTACCGGTGATGTTACCGAAAAGAGCGGCACCATGACGATTGCCGCCACCAGTCTAAAGATGATTAGCAAGTAGGCTTGTTCGCCGGAGTGACGCGGTAGAGAGTTCCGACTCCAAGCCCCAATTGCTTTGCAATTTTCTTCCAACTAAGCCCCTGCGCACGCAGCCGGGCAATCTGGGCGGCCATCATCATTGCCGCACATTTGCCGTAATCCTCGCGGCCCCGGAACGCCGAAAAGGAGAGCTGACGATGCGAGTTGGTCTCTTTTATTTCCCGACAGGTTATGGCATCGACATTCGAGAACTCGCCCGCGCGGCTGAGGAGCGCGGCTTCGAATCGTTGTTTCTGCCAGAGCACACGCACATTCCCAAGTCTCGCCGCACCCCATACCCGGGCGGTGGCGAGCTACCGAAAGCCTATTCTCATACGCACGACCCGTTCGTCGCTCTCTCGTTTGCCGCCGCTGCAACAACCAAAATCCTACTCGGCACCGGCATTTGCCTGATCCCGCAGCGTGATCCCATCGTCACCGCAAAATGTGTCGCCAGCCTAGACCGGTTATCAAATGGCCGCTTTATTTTTGGCATAGGCGGAGGTTGGAACGTGGACGAGATGGAGAATCACGGAGCCCGCTACGAAACACGCTTTAAGCTGCTACGCGAACGTATCCTGGCAATGAAAGCCCTGTGGACACAGGAAGAGGCCGCCTTCCACGGCGAAATGGTGAACTTCGATCCAGTTTGGTTCTACCCTAAGCCACTCCAACGGCCACATCCGCCGATACTCCTGGGCGGCCCGAGCGACCACACGTTGAAGCGCGTTGTGGAATTCTGCGACGGGTGGTTTCCGATCGCCAGGGGAGGCTTCAATGCGAAGGAAGCAGTCGCGCGTTTACGTCAGGTGGCTTCAGCGGCTGGGCGAGACTTCTCAACACTTTCGATCAGCGTGTTCGGGGCACCGGCCGATAAAGCGGTGCTCGCGGAGTACCGTGATGCTGGCATCCAGCGCGCAGTTTTGGGGATCCCGGATTTGAGCCGCGACGAAATCTTGGCTCTACTCGACAAAAACGCACCGTTGGCTGCCTGAGGAGAGTCGCAAGGCTCCCTTATGTCTGGCAACCGACAGAAGATTCCCCGCACGATTCGAGCAAAACTGGAAGACGCTAAGGTTGCGAGGCTTGCGACCGTTGACGCGAAGCATAGACCCCACGTCGTGCCTGTGTGCTTTGCGTATGATGGCAAAGTTTTCTACACGGCCATAGACCAAAAGCCGAAACGTGTCGCACCTGAACGACTCACGCGCGTGCGAAACATCCTCGCCGTGCCCCAAGTAGCGCTTCTCATCGACCAATATGACGAAGACTGGACACAGCTTTGGTACGTCCTCATACGGGGGAAAGCGAAGCTCATTCCGATGAGTGGGCATAAAGAACGCGCCTGGGCTCTTCGCAAGCTACGAGCGAAATATCCGCAGTACGCCGGAAGGATGCTCCCCAATGACGCGCCGATCATCCGGATCACACCTCACCGGACTGCGTTTTGGGGGCAAGCTCTAGGTAATTAGGCGCATCGCTTCCTCGACAACTCGCCGGTGAAATCGCTAATGTCCACCAGAATTAAGCCTGCTCCGCACCCACGCTAAATCCGTTGGCGGTCTTCTGATCTGGCGGAGTCTGTCCAACCTCTGTCTCGCCTCAGTGCTGATTCTTGAAAGCTCGATTGAGGGTATATGATGTCGGAACGCCCGCGACTGGAACGTCTGTTGCTGTGATGCGTACCGGAGCATTCTCATTAGGGGGCTCTGATGAATAGAAAGATGCTGCTCTTATCTGTTTTGGGCCTTTCAGCCTCGTTTGCTGTTGCGCAGAGTAAACCTCCGAAGTCTTTGGACATTTATGTAATCGATGTGGAGGGTGGCAATTCTGTCCTTTTTGTCACGCCTTCCGGAGAATCGATGCTTGTCGATACTGGAAACGGTGGAGATGGTGCCGTTCGTGATGCGGGACGGATCATAGCTGCCATCAAGGATGCCGGCGTTAAGCAGATCGATCACCTGATTATCACGCACTACCACAACGATCATATCGGCGGTCTGTCTGAGCTTGCGACCCATATCTCGATCAAGGAGTTCATTGACCACGGCGCGAATACTCAGCCAGGGCCGAATATCGATCCGGTTTTACAGCGTTATTCCGAACTTTATGGCCAAGCGAAGCACACGGTTGCAAAACCCGGCGACAAGATAGCAATTGCAGGTTTGGACTGGCGCATCGTGGCCTCAGATGGGGAAGTGCTGAAAACCCCGTTACCGGGCGCCGGTGCCCCAAATCCTTATTGCGCTAATTTCAATGCAGTGGATGTGCCCAAGACCGAAGACGACCACTCTGTCGGCAGTTTCATTACCTTCGGGAAATTTCGCACGGTTATCCTCGGCGACCTGACCTTAAATCGGCAATTCGACCTGATGTGTCCGAACAATCGCCTCGGTTCTGTCGATCTGGATCTGCTTGCCCGTCATGGAAATGTCAATTCGGAGCTACTCGTATATCCGCTTCATCCGCGAGCTGCGATCATGAACGATGGAACCCGCAAAGGGGGACAGCCCGAATCCATGAAAGTGCTTTTCGGCTCCCCGGGGCTATTGGATGTATGGCAGATGCACTTCTCCCTGCTGGGCGGGCAGGAATATACCGTGCCGGGCATGTTCATTGCGAACACGTTTGACGAACCACTGACCGCCATGCCCATAGCTCCCATCCCGGCGCCGCCACAGGGGCAATAAGCTCCTCCACCGCCTCAGCACAATGGCACCGCGTACTACTTCAAGGTGTCAGCGCTGCAGGAGGGGACATTTACGGTCACAAATACCCGGAACCGTTTCAGCAAGACTTACAAAGCGGAAGGCAGCCGAACCGACTAAAGCCGCGCCGCGTCACAATGGTGGGTTCCACATTGCACTCCTCGCGCATACCGCAAAGCATCTCTCGAACATTTCCCTGCCAGGCGGCCTGGGTATATATTGACGGACAATTCAAAAATAAACATGATCCGAGCCGGATCACTTTCCGTGTGCACATAGCTCGTTGTCTTGAGGGCAGATTTGGGGGTATGCGATGAAACACAAACTGCCGCTACTGTCTCTCGCGCTTGCATTGTCAACATTCGTTGTTCCGCTGTGGGCACACCACGGAAATGCAGCCTACAACTACGATAGGAAGATAACTGTATCAGGAACCGTCACGCAATGGATTTGGGCCAATCCGCACTGTTGGCTGAAGTTCGATGCGAAAAACGAACGCGGTGAAGTGACCCATTGGATCGTAGAGGCGAGTGCTCCGCCAACCATAAGTGCTCAGGGGTGGTCGCACAATTCCTTCAAGGCCGGGGATCAAGTCACCGTCACGATGATACAGGTCAAGAACGGACAGGCCATCGGGCGGTTCGAAGGCGACGTCACCCTGAACGGCAAGCCTTTTCCGCCGCACGACAATGGCTCGTCGGGCAACAACAAGGGCGAGACTAAGCCATAAACCAGGCTACGTCGCCGGGATTGTGGATGTGAATCTCCGTCGCGCCCTCGCATTACGGCCATATTTAAGTGGTGAATTGAAACAGTCGAGAGCGGGGGATATTTCCAATGCCGGAGCGCTGCTTCTTTTCAGCGATTCTGCTGATTGCACTCCTGAGTTTGCCATGGCTTCTGCGCGCTCAAAATGCCCCGGGAACGACGGAAGAGCAAGCGAAACCACGGAGCTGGAATAGCGGCCCGCCGCCTAAAAAAGTGTACGCTGGAAAAGAATCAGCCACTGCACCACGCCGCGAACTCTCTGGAATCTGGAATGCGGCAGCCGAGGGAGGAGTACAAGCGAAAGGAGTGCTGGAACATCCGGCGCTCTTGCCGGATCATCCGCAGGACGATATTGGAGAGCAGCCCGATGAGAGCAAGATTCCTCACCCTTTACCTTATACGCCGTTGGGCCTAGCAGCGCTGAAGGCCAATAAGCCGGGAGTCGGGGTAAGGGCTGTTGGCCCTGGTCTTGTAAATGATCCCGTGGACTCGTGCGACCCGCAGGGGTTTCCGCGCATGGAGCTTTTCGAATTCCGGGTGCTGGAAATCACTCAGAATAAGAACCAGGTACTTCTCCTGTACCAGTTTTACGATAACTGGCGCGTCATTTGGACCGATGGACGTGCGCTCCCCGATCCCAAAGAGGCCGAACCGAGGTGGAACGGGTATTCGGTGGGCAAATGGGTGGACGACTACACCTTTGTGGTTGATACGGTCGGGATGAACGAAAAAACGTGGCTCGATAATGCGGGCCGTCCTCACAGCGGCGATTTGACAGCGCAGGAACGGTTTCACCGTGTGAACTATGACACCTTGGAGCTCACGGTGACGATCAACGATCCGAAATTTTACTCGCAACCGTGGCAGGCTCTCAACAAGTTCGTGCTTCACCGTCTGCCAGACGACTTCGATGTCCAAGAGTTCTTTTGCGCTCCATCTGAGACTGCGGACTACAACAAGCTCATTGGCACTCCCGCTTCTGTCGAGACACCACAAAAGTAGTAAAGGTATCTGTGCCTGAATGAATTTGGGTGTAACCGGCCTTGGATACCCCGATATTGCAAGCACTAGGAGCACTCTCGTGACATTAGATGGGCTAGCATGGCAGTGTTATGTCACAAAGCACGGCACAAGAATCGAGTGACTCCAGAGTTCCGGACGAACTCACCCCGTCAATTCGCCACGCCTGGGGCAGGAAGAAAGTTGACTGTCGAAAGCGACAGCACGGTATCATTGCCATCTCCAATTCAACTGGAGACCCATGGCGATTCTCAGCGGTAAGCGCCTCGGGCCCTTCGAAATCCTCTCTGCAATTGGTGCGGGCGGGATGGGTGAGGTGCACCGCGCCCGGGATACCCCAGCCTCTAACTCGTTTCGCGAACGGGGAGGCCAGCCATCGGTGGCCGGCGTTCTTGGCCGACGGCAGGGCGGTGCTCTTACTGCTCTAAATGTTGCTAGTTCGCCGCAGGTTGTAGTCCAGTCGGTTGGGACGGGCGAACGACGGAACCTTATCCGAGCGGCGACGCAACCACGCCACGCGCCCTCCGAGCACCTAGTTTATGCGCAAGGTGGAAGCCTAATCGCCGTGCCCTTCGATCCTCAGCGGCTCGCAGTCACGGGACCGACGGTCCCTGTGGTCGAGGGCGTCCGGCAAGACCCAGCATCGGGAGCCGCCCAGTACAGCTTTTCCACGACCGGATCGCTGGTCTATATTCCGGGTGCTCCTCGGTCGGCACGCCAAAACAGTTTGGCCTCGGTCAGTCGCAATGGGTCAGAGCAGCGTATGAGACAGATAGGAGCCATAATGAAATCGAAAGCCGTTGCTTGCATACTATTTGGGTACGCACTGGCCCAATGGAGGAAATACTTCATGCGACCAACTTGCCTAGCATTTGTATTTGCAGCAGGGATCGCGCTGTTGACATCCATGGGATTGGCCCAGCACTCCCCAAACGCAGGTCCTTATAAGGTTCTGAAGGTGGCCAAGGTCGGCGGCGAGGGCGGCTTTGACTATATTTCCGCGGATGTCGAAAACCGTCGTTTGTATATCCCGCGCAGTGGTGCGATGGGGCAACTGACCGTTTTCAACCTGGACACGCTGGAACCGGCCGGGACGATACCGACCGTCAAATCTGGCGGGGCTGTGGTTGATCCCAAATCGCATCACGGTTTTTCCACCACAAAACCGATCACAATGTGGGACGCGAGCACATTGCAAGTGATCAAGACGGTTGACGTGGACAGCCGTCCCGACGGGATCATGTTTGATCCGTACAACGAGCGTGTATGGGTGCTGAGCCACACGCCGCAGTATGCCACCGTCATCGACGCGAAGGAAGGTACCGTGGTTGGGACGCTTGACTTGGGAGGAGCGCCGGAGCAGGCGGTGAGCGATGGTAAAGGCACGATCTACGTGAACACTTGCGTCGATAACTCCTGCCCCAGCCACTTGGCAAAGGCGATCATTGCCGTGGTGGACGCGAGGCACATGACCGTTTCGGCGCACTACGACATTAGCTCGAAAGGCACCAGGGGAAGTGGGCTGGCATTGGACGCGAAGAATCACGTCCTCTTTTCCTATTTACGCGAGCCGTCACCTACTGTGGTGATTGTGGACGCCAACAACGGGAGCATCCTAGCCACCTTCCCGACTGGCGAGGGCGCGGATACCGTCGCGTTCAATCCCGCCACGATGGAAGCCATCAGCGCAGAAACCGCCGGCACGATGACTATCATCAAGGAGAATAGCCCCACCAACTTCACAGTCGAGCAGACGCTGCAAACCATGCCCGGCGCAAAGACGATGGTGCTTGATACAAAAACAGGTCACGTGCTAACCATGACGGCTGAGTACGGACCGCCTCCGGTTAACGCGCCGCCAGAACGAGCAGGACCTGCCCGTGGTCCCATGGTACCGGGTTCGTTTTCAATTCTGATGGTGGGCAAGTAGTAGATAGCTGCCGAAGGTCTGCCAGCCAACCTAGTAGACTCGGATTTGACCACGCAATGGCGCCGTTACCGTCTGCCGCGTAACGTAATCGGATCGCGTCCCGTACTGACGGCCTACTCTAGAGGCTGCACCAAAACGATCTTCCCTCGGTGGTTTTCGCCTATCAACATACTCGGCGGATTAGTGAAGTTATCGACGTTTACTCGCCGAATATCGGTATTCACGTTGGGAAGCAGGTAATTTACGATTTCTCCGCTCTTCGGATCCAAGCGTGAGACGAAATCGGTTGGTTCTCCTCCGGTCCAGACGTGAGCAGATTTGTCGAGTATGGCGTCGTATGGATCGATGGGACGATCTTCCCACTCCTTGAATTCTTTCGTTTTTGTGTCAAATACCGCAATCTTTTGGGCGCTCAGGTTATTCTCCCCAAACCAAATCTGATCGTCTGGCGTTATATTCTCGCGCCGCGGGCCCGAATTGGGTGTGGGCGTCGGATATAAAGTTGTTTTCCCGGTCGCGGGGTCAATCTCTCCGATGTTGCGATTTGCCAGATCGCTCCAATAACACAGTCCTTTCGAATTCACAGATACCCCGTACATACTGTGCCGCTCCTCGGCGCCGCCTGTACCTCCGCCCTCGTCCCCACCCGCAGCTAAATGCATGCCCGGATAGGCGTCGTGTCCGGCGATTTTTCCCGTTCCTGGATCCAGCAAGTAAATTCTGCGATTCCCTGTATCATCGAAGCACACTGTCCCACTGCCGCCGTTGCCCCCGACCGCAACGAACGTTGTGAGGGTATGAAGGTTGACGTCTTCTGGGCCAAGACTATATGGCGTGACTTTTTCCGTCTTTCTATCAAACTTTGCTACGCCCGCCTGATATTTTCTGGCGATCCAGAAGTTTCCCTGGGAATCCATGGCCAAATTGAGCGAGCCAGTCGGAACCTCAGGACGCGTCACCGGCAAAGGCCACTCCTTCGTTTCTCCTGTGCGCGGGTCCAGGCGGCCAAAAATCGGCTGATTGAATTCGGTGTACCAGATCATTCCATCGGAGTCCATGACCGCGTCATGAGGCTCCGCGTCTGCACGGGGCAGATCATACTCCGTGTAAATCACCTTGGTCGACTTGCCCGTCGGACGGGGAAAGCCCTTGAGTTCAAAATCCCATGGCTTTGCGCTCATGTTAATAGAAGCCAGATACTGTGCGAATTCTGCATCTCTCGGGTTTGGCCCCGCGTGGAAAGGCGTCGTCGTGGGATGGGTAAAAGTTGCGCCTCTTTCGTAATTCCTCATCCGAACGAGCGTAGTCATCCATCCATCTACGTCATAGCTGCTCTTGAACACCACATTTAAATTGTGGCAGCTTCCACAGTCGGAAAGAGAGATGGATGGCTTCGCAGGTCGGGGCGCGCTCATAATCCATTCCGCAGGCGTAAGCTGCTCGGCAAGTGCAAATGTGCCAACTTTGTTGAGCTTCAAATCAGCAGTTGCGGTTTTGTCAGCTACGGTCACCGCAGACTTCGGAATATCATAACCCCTTGCTCTAACCGCAAGAACGTACTCTCCGGGCTTCAGCCTGTCCGATGGGAACGCATATCGGCCGTGCTCGTCGGTGACCACCGATATCGTAATCGTCCCGCCCGTCCGTTTGGCCTTGACGATTACACCTTCCATGGGCCCCTCGCCATCCGAACTAACAATGCCAGTCAAGGCGACCGATGCCTGCGGAGGATTCGTGTCCGCTGCCCGCGACGTGAACCAAACGCCTGTTGCCGTCAAAAGAAGTGAAATAACTATCCCCAATGCAACCCTTTCAAGCGAGGAAACTTTCATTTTTTTTGGATCCTCCGGTTTGATGCTTGTTGCGGAGCGTTCATAGCCTCGTTTCAGGACCGTTTTGGTTTCGGGGCTGTCTGATAATCAATTTGACGCTGTTGTAGCAGGCGCTGTCAAGGCGGCCCTCTACGCCACAGGCCACATCTCTTCGAGGGCTCCAAGGAAAGAGAAAGAATTAAGCTCCTGCTATCGAAGCGCGAAGCGGCTAGCATCCTCGGCGGCTTGTCGGTTCGCACCATCGAAAACTACATCAACGCAGAAGAGTTGGTCGCCCTTAGAAAAGCAGCTTGAGGCCTAACTGGATGGCGCGAGCGCCTCCGCTTCCGAGCACGGGATTGGTTGCCGCCTGGTCGGGCGTTTCGCAAGCGCAGCCGAAGGTGCTGGAACCGTTTGGGTTGATGTTGCCGATCGAAGATGGATTGGCGTAGATCGGATGATTCAGGATATTGAAGAACTCGGCGCGGAATTGGGCCGTCAAGCGTTCTTTGACCTTCCAATTCTTGAATATAGAGAAGTCCCAATCAGCGAAACCGGGGCCATAGAATAGGTTGCGCTGCATCGTGCCGAACTGACCAGGAGGTGGAGCGATCATCACCGAACTGCCCTGGGCATAGCAGCCGTACGTCGGAAGCGAGGTGGCAGTTGTGCCGATCGACGCCGCTGCTTGCGTACAGGCTGCGGGGAATGGGTTCGTGACGCCGTCGTAGAACGGAATCGGGTTGGGGCCAGCCTTGAAGTCGTTGGGATTGCCGAAGAAGTCCCATCTCTCATCCCCCTCGTGTGTTCCATTTAGGTTTCTGTTGTCCGTTACGTCCCATGGCATTCCGCTCTGAAGCGTTACGGCCGACTGCACGCTCCAGCCCTGGAGCAACTGCAAAGGCGACTTCTTGCCGGGAATAGCGTACGTGGGTGTGAAGCTGAAGTGATGACGAATATCGAAGCCGAATGGGCCGTAGTCCAACCGCGGGGCGGAGGAATTTTGCGGAAGGATGGATGAGAAGCCAAGGCCTGGTGCGTCAGTCAAGGCATGGCTATAAGTGTAACTGGCGATGAAAGACAGATTGTGGAAAGACCGCGCGGTCAGCGAGGCTTGCAGCGAGTTGTAGTTGGAGTAGTCCGTATGCGTCATATAGTCGATATATTTAAGGTACGGGTACTGCGAGTAATAGGGGCGATCGGTGATGGCGTCGCACTGGCCGCAGGCGATTTCGGCCGGAGAATTTGGGTTGATCGCATTGAGTTCGGTAACGGCCGGCAGAAAGCTGCCGTGATTGCCGATGTAGTCAACTTCCATGGCGAGGGTGGGCGTCAAAGCGTGCTGAATGCCCAGATTCCAACTGGTGGTCCGAGGAGACGGCAGGTTGGGACTGGTCGCGACGATACTGCACGGGCTAGGGTTCACTGGTGGAGCGCCGGGAACCGGATTAACCGGAGCGAGGCCGTTACCGCATGCTAATCCGCTTGTCGACGAGGGCGGCAGCACAGGTCCCGCCAAGGTCCAGTTGATGTCCGCAGATGCCAGACTGACCGTAGATCCACCCATGCCGCCATTGGCTTTCAAAGGCGCGACAGCGGCCCCGTCTGGCATGTAGGTTGTGAACGCCGTAGGAATCGCGGCGATACCAACCTGGTGGCCAGGAAGACCGTTACCGGCAACCAACGACTGGGCTATCAGGTTGTTGTAGTAGAGGCCAGCACCGGCGCGGATCACAGTGGTACCGTTTCCGCTGATGTCGTAGGCGATGCCAAGGCGCGGCGAAATATCCTTGGGATCGGCATTGTAGGGATGGTTGATGTTGAGGCCTTGCTGTTCAAATCCGACGGCAGGCGACCAATTGCCGATCAAGTTGTTTATTTCGGAAAGCGGCGTGTAGTATTCATAACGCAAGCCCATGGTCACGGTCAGTTTCTTAGCAGCACGCCAGGAATCCTCGAAGAAACCGGAAATGTTCCAATCGGTGTAGGTGCCAGAGGAGGTGCCTTCAAACACGTTTGCGCCGCCGTCGGTATCAGGAAGGCCCGCAAGAAAGGCCTCCAAGGCTGTCATATTGGGAATCGGAGAATTAACGAGGGAACTGCCGCCATCGAAGTTGAACACTCCCCGGCTATCTGAACTCTTGTACAAGGGGGCATGAAAGTAAAGTATCTCGGCCCCGAACTTAAAGGCGTGTTTGCCATGCAGCCAGGAAACGTGATCCACCAGATCGTAATCGCTAGCCGGGCCGAAGATTCTCGGTAACGTCGAACCGCCACCGACTGGCGCGAACGAGCCGACGTTGATGGCGGGAAATCCCAGCGCTTGTGGGTTCGTAATCCCGGTATTGAGGCCGTAAGCGCTGGAGGACGTCTGGTAGTCGCCGACTCGGCTTAGTTGGTTGGTGTAATTCCAGCCAACGCGCAGATCATTGACCCAGGTGGAGTTCGGGGTCCAGGTCCAACTGGTGACGAGGAATTCCGAGCGCATCGACTGGTACGCATCGAAGATCTGCTCCGTGTAGCCCTGATCCTCACCGATTCCGCTGCCGTTGCCGAAGAAATAGGAACCCGTGATTGTGTGGTGATCGTTGGGATGGTAATCGACTTTGCCAACCGCATTATTGATGGAAAAGATATCGGGGAAACCGATCGTTACGGCGCTGGTGGGGTTGTTATTGGCTCCAAAGAGCGGCAACAGTTTCAGGCTGAGCGGACTGACCGGGACATTCGCCGCCGCCAAGGCAGCCTCGGCATCTGGAATGCTCTGGCTCGGATCGTTGATGGATTGTGAGGTGGGCGTGTTGAGCGCGAATGCGTTTCCGACGCTATAGGACAGCCGCTCGAAGCCGCCGAAATAAAACAGCTTGTTCTTGATGATGGGTCCGCCGAATGTTCCGCCCCACTGCTCCAGTTGCACCGGCTGGGCAGTTATGGGAGGGTTTACGAAGTCGGTGGCGTCCCAGGCGCCATCTCGGCCAAAGGCATAGGCCGAGCCGTGAATCGTGTTCGTGCCGGTCTTGATGCCGATGTTGATGACGGCGCCAGACTTCCGGCCGAATTCCGCAGGGGCATTGTCCTCAATGTTGAGTTCCTGGATGGCGTCGATGGGAAGGAACGTGGCGGCATCGCCGAAGATGGCCACCTGGTTCGTAAGGCTATCCCCCGAAAACGGCTCGTTGTTATCGAGTCCTTCGACGTAGTTGTTGTTGTTGCTGGGGTCGATGCCATTAACGGAGACGGTCAGCGAACCGCCGCCGGGTTGTGCCGCGACGCCGGGACGGAACGCCAACAAATCCTGGAAATTGCGGCCGTTCAAGGGAAGATCGACGATGGTCTGCGTGTTCAAGGTTCCGCTGACGACAGCGCTGGTAGCGTCCAGCATTGGGGCAGCAGCCGTGACTTCTACCGTTTGGGTCACCTGACCGGGAGTCAACTGGGCGTCGACGCGGGTTGACTGACCAACTCCCACAGTTATGTTTTGCTGCTGGAAGGTCTTAAAGCCCATGACCGTAACGCCTACGCTATACGTGCCCGGAATCAAATCAGGCGCGACGTATGCGCCGGCCTGATCGGTGGTCAGCGTGCGTGCAACGCCGGTGTCGGTTTTGGTGACAGTTACCATGGCGCCGGCGACGACACCGCCGCTCTGATCGGTGACGTCACCGAGAATACGGCCTGTGTTCACCTGCGCGGCGAGCGGACCGCAGGCGAGGGAAAAACAAAAGATTAGTCCAAAACTGAGAGCCAGGAAGAGATAAGGTACTTCTGAACTCACATACTTGGAGTTTCTGCTATACCAAACCCGGCCAGAAATGACCCGCACCAATCGCTTGCAGGCGAAATCGGTAACGCTCACGAAACACCTCCCTGATTGTGGGTGGCACGTAACAGGAATCGGCGAGGCTGTACATGTCACACCTCCGCGCCCGCTGTCAAGATATATATATATTTTCAAGATTTTGACTCGCTGCCCTCGGACCCGCGCTCCGCCGACCTGCTGCGCCGCATGAACCTACAACCGTAGCAGAGGGCGGTTGTTCAAAAACCGTCTCTTTTCGGAACCCCTGAACTGTGCATTTCCGACTGCATAGATTCAGCGGGTTACGGACCGCGCGTGCCGTAGGGTTTTTGGAACCCGTGCGCCAGGAAACGGCGCTGCGCCATCAAGATTTTTGCCGTCGTGATCGCTTGTCCTACGTGGCGCTGCGTGTGTTCAGCTATGTGAACGAGTAGCCCGCCGACTGTAGTTGGCAAATGCTTCCCGCCCACTGTTCTCACTGCCTCCAAATCTGCGGCTTCTAGGCAGCGAACGCGGTATGCACAGTTATCGAGCGCCGAATATAGCTCGGCGAATAACTCCTCCTTTGTAGCGGCAGCCGAGAGTTCATTATGTAGAGCCTCGGTTTGTTTGTCGTTAAGTGGGTTCCCCTCGGCATACGTCAAAAGCCGATCAATGCTTCGCGAGATGTGCCGCAGGTGGAAAGCTACCGGAGCAATTCCGACAGGCCGCGCATTTAATTCCTCATCGCTGAGGTCGCTGCACCAATGCGAGAGGTCTTCTTTGGCCAACTCAAGAGCATGCAGTACCGCCCTAGCAACCGCTGGAGTGTCGGTCAGTGTGCCGCGTAGCCACGGCTCGGGTTGTTTATCGCCGCTCATCGTTCGCGCCTCTGTCGTCCAGCGTAGCTCATGCGGATTCGACAGGCTTACGATTTTGGCTATATGCATCACAGTCCCGACCCCTAGGTTTAGCTCGTTAGCAATCTTCTTCCAGCCAAGGCCTTGTTTGCGGAATCAACGCCCGCTCAAACTCAGCCATCGCCCCGATGATGTTGAACATTAAGATTCGGCTCACTGCTTATCGCCCCCATTCGTCACACTGGTTGTCGAAAGTCATCTGGTTTCAGGTTCAGTTGGGCAGATCGAACCAGTTGCGCGGGTCTGCGAAAAAAGATCCTTGGGGACGCCGGTGTGTGCGAATCCGAGAAACGGACTTTCAGGGAACTGGCACAAATGGTACAAGGGCTTGTTGAGATGCCGGTTTAAGCTATGACCGCGAAGCGCAAACTCACGATGTATTGTACGCCCGCGATGAAAGGGAAACTCCAGGCGTTAGCCAAGCGGAGCGGTTGCTCAATGGATTGTTTTATCGAGGCGTGTTTTCGATTTGCGATCTACCATTTTGACGGAAAGATAACGGAAGTCCTAAAATTGCTCCTGCAGCTTTTCATTCCAGCCCGGCGCGGCGAGTCTCTTCTGCAGCCAGGTGTATAACTCCTGCGCTTCCTGAATCTGTACCTGCTGGCCCTCTTCCGGCGTGAGAGTCCACGGCACAACTCGCTTCGACGTGCCCGGTCGCTTCACGGATTTCGGCGGTTGTTTGTTGGCGATGCCAAGTCTGGCGAGTTCGTTCACAACCACGTCGTTTTTGTCCGCGGTCCATGGCCCAGTCCCGAAAACACGACGCTCCAGAGGTTTGCCCGTTACGTCGATTCGAGGCAGGCACGCGCGAGGTCAACCCAGGGATGCGCGACTCAATGGTTTCACGAAGTGCCGAAGGATGTGAGGCGGCAAAAACACTTGATTCTGCCGCTGCCTAACCTGCTGTAGCAGACAAACGACTTTCTGGGTCCGTTTGGGTAGGGGGATTTTGCCCCGCCCGCCGTGCCGACCGAGCACTCATTCCAAGCTGGCGGGCAATGGTGCGCCAGGAATCTTCCGGCAACCCACGCCTATGGAGATGGAGTGCATCGGTACAAATTGCGACGGGGAGATACTTTCCCGTCAGCCTGCCCCGATCTTGCCGTTTCACATGACGTGTCGCGTCATCGTTAGTAAGGTCCAATGCGATGGCGATCTGATGCCCTAAAAAGGTTCCCCTTTTCCCTGACCCCAACCCAAAATCACGCAAAAACAGTGCAAAAACTCGTAAGCACATGAAAGCATACGGCAGCGCACGCGCACGCGCGCGCGAGTATGCCTGGAAATTCGCGGCTGAGCAGCGAGTTACGCAAACGAAAGCGCGCGAGTTTTCGACCGCCCAAATTATCGATTTGAGGCTCGTTTATCACGTAAGTCTATGATTCTACAGGATAATCTGCGCAAACGAGGGGTATTGTACCAACTCGCGTTAAGCCTTGTGTTTCTATAAAGATAAGCGCTTTTTTGCGTTCAAAATTAGCTGCATCGCATTGAAAAACAACAGGTTAAGCCAAGACTGCCGCAGCATTAAAGGCGGTTTTTGCGCACTTCCGCCATAATGTCACGTTTCAAAATAAATGCACCAAAATGCCATTTTGGCCTGTTTTTGGCGATTGGGCTGAGCAACGGCAAACGCCCACGCTAAGGGGACAACGTTTCCGGCGCAATGCTATACACGGATTGCGGCAGAACATCGCAAGCATTCCTGTATCCCTGAAACAGTTGCAGTTGCGATTCGCATCTTAGCGGGCAGAGGTCATTCCGATCCCGCAAAAGTAAGGCCCTCCTCTTCGAGGTGTGGACCGGCGGAAAGAAAAGAAATGATCTGAAGCTACTGCGGGGTGCCGCGACCACAGCAGAATTTATGACTGGAAAGATGATCGCGATTTGTTTGCTTGGAGGAGCTCTCTCGCTCGGACTCGCCACTACTGGCGAACTTGCCAAAGCCAAAGGTGCACAAAGCCAAAACCAACAAGTTCAGGCTCAAACACAGACGTTCACTGGTGAAGTCACCAGAAGTAAAGACCCGAGAAATCGTCTAACGCCGTTCATAATCTACGATCGGACGCGGAAGATGAACTACTTCCTCGATTACAACGGTGATAACCAAGAGCTTGCTAAACACGAAGGGAAACAGGTTCAGATCACTGGTACCTTCAGTTCTGCCAACACGATTCAAGTCGAATCCATCAAAGACTTGGGTTGAGGGATATCGCGACGTGCACGCCACGCCAAGACCCCTTCCTCCTCCGCCGCCACCGTCTCCTCCGCCGCCACCGCCCCCGTCTCATCTGTCAGAGACACTGCAGCAGCAACCGGCCCTTTACTAGGTTGGCTGAATCCGCCACCCTACGTGACCTAATGGATACCGAATAAACCAAGGTACTTGGCAACTGCCCACCTAGGGCCCAGGCCGCCGCGCGGAGCCCGAACGCCGACTTGGGCTCAAGGGAAAACGGGGAAGCGTCGGGGCCGACCCATTGTCTCCACGTTTCCTATGAGACACGGTCAGCGGCACTCAGTCCACAAACGCATACTGCATCCACGTTCGAAGATTGGGGAACAAAACGAGGAACAACACGAGGAACAAACTGGGAACAGAATACCCCGGAACAGGGGCAAACAGTCCCTACTCACCGCCACGCAAGTCATTGAAAGGCAAAGACGGGCTAATACTTTTCACAACTCATAACCCGAAGGTCGCACGTTCAAATCGTGCCCCCGCAACCAATTAAAGCACTAAGCACTAAGGGCTTCCGATACCAGACCAGGAAGCCCTTTTTCTTTGAATAGGCGAATTGTCCGTGTTTTGTCCGTGTTCTTCAGCGCATCCCAACTACTTTTTGCTTCGCGGCTGTCGCGCGATAATGGTGTCCCTTTTGCAGGTCCGGCTCCTGGGCTTTCTGCAGTCTGTAACGGAGATATCGAGGTGTATTGGGGATTCTTCGACGAGGCGATAGCAATTCCTACGAGTACGACTATAATCCCAGCCATACTCGCCCTAGGTGAGCTTTTCGGAAAGGAAAGTCCCTATGCGCCACTGCATACTGTGTGTGCTGATCATAACCTCTCTACTGTTGTGCGGTATTCCAGCTTTCGCAAATAGTGAAATCTGGGATATTACGGGAGTGGCCGACTATGCCAATTTAGAAGGTTCCCTTCGGATAACTTCCCCAACAGAAAACCTGTTGATTCAAGGTACCACGGATGATGCCTTCGGCCCAGTTCCAAGTGGCCCCTATTTCCCGGATCATCGTTACAGAGTGACAGATGGCTTCTCCTTCAGGTCATTCGGATCATACGCATGTTTGAACGGCTCTTGTGTCTATGGCGCTTTCGGCGACATCACTTGGCAGTATAGCTTTTCTGTATCTGACGTTGGCAACCCCTTGGATGTTTCCCCTGCAATTGTATCGGGCTCGTTCACAGTCGGTACACTTCGTCCAGAGAGTTTCGTTATTGCAACCGATCTATTTTCCGGGACTATAAGGGGAATAGGTGACGATTTCCCCACTTTTGGAGGGGGAGTCTTTGGTGGACCGTTTGGTATGCAGAGCGATTTTGTTAATTATACCGGAACCGCTCACGTGGAGATGGATACACCCGAACCCCCAACTATCTTTTTATTGCTCGGAGGATTGCCTCTAATGTGGTGCTTTCTAAAACATGAGCGGGTGCTTTCAGCGAGGAGACTATAAGTTGGCAGCAACGAATTCCTATTTCCAGCCATAATTTTGGTCGCAGCCGAGAACCCTCGGTCTGGCCAGCCGAAATTTGTTGCAAATTCCGTTGCAAACTGTGCTCAAAAACGAGCCCGAACGACGCCGAATTAGACGAAGAAAGTTGCGCGCTATAAATAGATAGGGAGAGCCGGACTCCCGAATTCCTAGACCGCAGGTCCTCGCTTCCACTTCACGGGCCGTCCCGTTTACTTCTACCGCTTGGTTCTGGGGCCCTGTCTCTGTGAAGCCTTCAGCTTACGTCCCTCTGTAACGTCGCGATCATTCCATCGCCAGAGTTTGCGTCCGTCGCCCAATTCAATTCCGTAGGGCTTGATCTTTCCTGCCGCAAGCCAACGATGCAAGGTGATGAGCGACACGCCAATCAGCTTGGCAGCTTGTGGCGTGCTGTAAGTCTTGGGCATAGCGATATGGAAGATATCATATCTAAATCGTGGGTGTCAGATAATCTGGCAGGACTTCCCGCGATGTAGCTCCTGTAAGCCTTGCCGCGTGCTAGACTTCGCATCGATGAAATTCTTTATCCTAAGAAAAGTGCTTTTGCAGGAGTCCTTCCACTAACTGAATCGCAGTTCCTACGGCGATGCGATCGATCTTCGTCCACTGTGCATGTAAGGCTTGATTCCTGAATTGGAGCTGGGACTGGACGAGGCCAACTAGCGATCCTTGTAAGACCTCGCGATTTTTCAATTCAACCAGGATCGCCGATAGGTCGACCCGCTCCACCATGCCAGCAAACATAAGGCCCATTCGGCGGATCGTGTCCTCGAAGGCTGCCGCAGCCAATACTGCGGCAACATTCTTGGCATCCTCTCCGTCTCGTTCCAGAGACGCCTTCGCAAACAGAACGAAGTCGCTCATTACTTCGCCAGTGATCGTGCGGGCCAGACTGCCCACAATCCCGCCTTCAATTTCACCTTTGAGGTTCTGGAGCGCGCCCCTCGCTCTGAGATAGACCGCGTGGGGAAGGGCTATGCCGCCGCGACCGGTTAAGGCCTTCTCAAGCGCCGAGATCCCACTCTGAAGCGACTCGACCTGCCGGCATCGTTCTCCGTGAACCGCTTCCAATAAGGTGATCGTGCCATGTAATAGCTCGGTGGCGCAGGACTCTCCGCGACCAGACTCCCAGGTTACGTTTTGCAGTGCTTCAATCCGATCCAGAATCGCTCTTTGATTCATAGCCCCTTTAAGAAGGAGGGAATTTCCGCTGCACCAAAATAGTGCGAACTATCCGTGTTCTATGCGTGAACGCGGTGTAGAGCATGCAAGCCCGTGGAATACGGCATGGGATTTTACACTAGATTTTCTTGGACTTAGCAGGCGGCGATTCTATGGCTTTGCACTACGTGTAGGCCAAAACGCGCTCATAACCCGAAGGTCGCACGTTCAAATCGTGCCCCCGCAACCATATCAAGTTGTATCGGGGCCAGCTCATGATCCGGCCCCATTTCATTTCCGATCAAACTCCACTCACCGGCGGCCACGAAGCACGAGATTTGCACTGACCGCTGACTTAGACCAAGCCGCAGTTGACTACCACGATAAAATATACATAACACTCGCGAAGGATCGTGCGGGACGGATACGCGCTCTCCGCGAGTGCCGAAAACGGCTTGTCGCTCTCGCCAAAAACGAGGTCCGGCTAGGATCCGAGGAAAACGGAATCTTGCGAACCTCGCGCGAAAAAATTTAGCCTCTCAAATCGCCGGGCCCGCCAGAACCAGCTAATTCGAACAAATCACTCCCGCCGCGCTCGTCTCGTGTCAACTCCGGCCAGAACTTCGTCTCCGACTCCGCGACCTCCGTGTCTCTGTGCCCTCTGTGTTAAATTCCCGTTCCCCGCTTCACTTCTCATCGCCTCTTTTGCGCCGGAAACAAGACCTGTAGCTCAGGGCGCGGCGCCCTTTGCCGGCCCTGAGGCTTTTTCCTGTCGCATATTCCCTCACGACCTCCGGAGAATGCCACGAGCAACTAACCTCCGCATTATCTGCACTTGCGCAAAACGCGCCCGCAACTCGCGCAGAATCAGCACTTACATTTTTAAAGGACTTAAACATGACTGGAATCAACACTTACAAAAAAAATCGCCGATCCGACCAGGGCCGGAGCGAAAAGGCTACCAACAGGGTGCGGTTTTTCCTTCTATCTCGCAACTGCGGTTGTCCCAAGGCCCTTTGTAACTTAGGTGTCGGCGCCGACGCTTTTCTCGGCGCGAGACCTGAGGCTTTTGCTCGTGAACGCGCATACGTCAGTGCAGTCGCAACCCTCGCAGAATCCGCACTTACACAAAAACACCCAGGGGGGTGGGTGCGCATCGCGCTCGCAGAACGCAATCCGTCCGATTTTATTCCTTACTTCGCGCTGAAAGAGCTAGAGCGCGCTCTTTTGCCGGACTTCCGCGCTGTCATCCAAATAATGTCCGGAGGCGTTTTGCCAAAGAGCCGCCAAGATTTCGCGGGGACATACTGCGCATCCACAATCTCAAAACCAGCGCCTCGAACTGTGCCATCAATTTCGGCCAGAGTGAACTTGCAGCCGCGCCACGTGTCTTTGTGCGTGACACTTTCCCGAATAGACGCCAGGACTCCCGCAGGACGGCCGAAAAAGTGCCAGCGCGCCACGCCTCCGGCCTTTAGAACTCGATAGCTTTCGTTGATATAGGAACGAACCACCGATTTCATGGGAATGTGATGAAAGGTTATGTAACTGAAGCAAAAATCGAAGCTGGCGTCATCGAAAGGCAGTTTCCCGAGGCCGTCGATTTCGACGAAATGCACCTGGGATAAACGAGCGAGCCTCTCGCGGCCTCGGCGAACCATCTCGCCCGAAACATCGACGCCGAAGACTTGCTCGAAATACCGGGTCAGTTGCTCCAGCAGCCGGCCGGTTCCACAGCCGATCTCCAAAACACTTTGGCGCCCCTCAAGAATGTCTGAGACGCCTTCGAGCACCAGCTTCACATCCCGCTCCCCTGATTCTCGAAAGGCGGCTTCGTTCTGGGCATCGTCACAGGCAATGGCCTTGTGAGCGTTCTCCTCCGCCCTCACATCCCAATCGGTCTTCATGTCGAAGCGGCTCATGGAAAATTCACGCAATAACCTGTGTACTTAAAAAAAGGCAGGCGCGCAAGATGGAAAAGGCTTCGCAGAACGAGTGCGCGAAACTAAGCAGATTAGAGTGTTGTGTCGAATCGATTCGGGTTTTAGTGTGCCGCTTCGGGCGCTTGTGCATTGAAGTCGGCAGTATGGGAAACAATGATCGTCCATCGCCTATTGCGCTTGGCCATAAGGAAGTTAACGTAGCCCGCCCGGTATGGCCAATCCGAGCCGTCTCGCTTTTTTGCTCCCGTCATGCTCCAGTAATTGTCCACGGAAGCCAAATCGGGCGCGAGGAAGCGGATAGCCTTTACGTTATCGTTGCGATGCGAATTCTTATAGAGTCCCGAGAAAAGCTCGGCGTGGTCGTCTTCCACCTGCTTGCGGCTATGAGAGACGTCGCCCCGCCAGCTTACCCACTGTACGTCATCAGCCAGCGATGAGCACATCGCGTGGGCATCGTGAGTGTTCCAGCCGTTGCTGAATCCGGCTACCACTTGCTTGATGGCCGCTTCATCTTCGGAGCCGCCTGCGATACTTGGATTATCACCGGCTGCTCGCGCCAGATCGATCGCCAGCGTGGCAGCAAAAAATACGATTACCATCGCCAGTATCTTTTCCACTCTTGTATTCATCGCGTTCGTCTCCCCGTCATGCGGCTAAGCCAGCTGTGTAGTTAGGGCTGATTGTACGCCAGCCGGGCAGGGAAGTGATATGCACATTCCCTGGCCGCCTCTGCGACAAGGAGGTAATCGCCGCACTCGCCATAAAGGTAAGCGAGGTCTCTGTCCGGACTTACTTATGGAATGGAGTTGTACCCTTGCCCCTGCATCAGCCCGTTCGGCGGAGCTTGCGTCGCTCCGCTCAGCGTTCCCGGAACGAACTGTACGTTGGTGATTCCCACGCCTGAGCCGTCCTGGAAATTAAAGTAGTGGTCCACTTTTCCATTAGTGACGGCGATGTTGATGTTGAGGAAATGCACGTTGCCGATCGGCACCGTCCCTCCGCCGCCCCGGATAACGTCAACCGCCGCGCTATCTCCATAAGAGGGATCAGGCCCATTGACGTGAGGATTCGTTACCGTGAGGTTCTGGAACGTCAGGCTCGCGCCATCTGCCGCATAAAATCGTCCCGCGGCGCCGGCGCTTCCGCTCTGATCGCTGAAGGAATCCTGGATCAGAATCGTCCCGGGCGCGTTAGTTGGATCGTTGTTATTGGCAAAGTACCCGTAGCGCTGATTTCCCGTCGAGTGATTGCGCAACACGGTCACGCCAATCGGTTGCGAGGTAGGATCCATCAGCCAGGTGCTGATCATCAGACCATCGCCCGCGTTGGCATCCGTATAGCAATCACTAATATTTATGTCGAGCAGGTAATCGCCCGGGGCATTGGGCTCGATATCGATGCCGCTCTGCGGTGCGGTGCCGTTCGTATTGGTGAAATGATCGCGCAGGTAGTAGATATGGTTTACCTGGCCGGTAATGCTCGAGCCTTGCCTGCGGTTGTTGTTGAAAATGGAATCTTCGATCGTGATATTGGTGCTGGCGCGCACGTAAGCTCCGTCACCACCGGAATCATTACAGGAAATCCCGCTCACGGTTACGTTGCTGGCATTCTCGATGTCCAGACAATGCCGCGATTCGCCGCTGGTGTACTCCGCCTTGCGCATGTGGAAAATCGAAGTGGTGGCTCCTGCGCCAATTATCGTGACGTTCTGCGCATTCACATTCAGCATGCGGGAGCCCGTGCCGTAGCCTGAGGTAGCGGTGACCGTCACGTTTGCGTCCACAATGAGGTAAGAATTATTGGGGAAAGAAATTGGAGAGATGTTGTAGTTGCCGGCCGGAATCTCCAAAGCTTCCGCGTTTGCGGCGGTGTAATTCAGCGCCGTCTGGAACACGTTTGTATCGTCGCCGCCAAAACCCGCGTTGCCGAAATGCAACAGGCTGAACGTTGTCGCCGGTCTCGAAGGCAATGAGGAACTGCCGATCGTCAGGGAGAGCGAAGCCGATGCGGTCGCACCGGTGGAGTCTTTCACCGTCAGCGCAGCTATCTGCGTACCGGCTGTTGTGGGTGCCCCGCTGACCGTCCCGGCGCTGCTCATCGAAAGTCCGCTGGGAAGGCCGCTAGCAGACCACGTGTATGGCGAAACTCCTCCTGTGGCGCCTAACGTCACAGAGTAAGCCTTGCCGACTGTTCCGGCAGGCAGAGTCGTTGTAGAGATCACGAGCGGTGCAGGGGCGGGGACGGGGTTTGGGACCGGGGACGGGAGAGACGATCCGCCCTTGAATGCCACCATCTCCATGGAGTAGTTGAAAGCCGCGCTCGGCGTAACCGAGACCTGATACGAGGCCGCTGTTGAGACTGCCCGATCCAGCAGGCACAGAGTTGCTCCGCCGCTCGTACTCTGCATTTGCGTCCAACCCGAAGTGGCATTGGAACAAGACGGATTGTTCCACTCGTCAGCCGCCCAGGCGAAGAGATATTCGTTTGCCGTGGAAGTGGTGAGCGCAGCCGAAGACCATGGGCTCGCGGAACTCAGCGATTCGTTATAGGCCGAGCTGTCCAACGGAGCAGCCGGATCAAGACCGGCGACTTCAGAAACTGCGGCCACCACATAAGTGTTCGTGCCGGTGAAGTGCAGCGTAATGCTCGTGGCTCCGCCGGCCGTACTCTTCGCGTAATAGAAATTGGTGTACATCACGCCTTGCGAGACGTTGTGGTAGATCGACGTCGTGATGCCGCGAGTGAACGAATCACCCGAGCTGTCGGTCACGCTGGTGAGATCAAGAGGCCAGAAGCTGGCGCCCACAATGAGTGCATGTCCCGCTCCCGTTGTTTTAGGCAGCGTCAGCGTGATAGTTCCGCTGGACGAAGGCTGCTGGCTGAGCGTGGCCCTTTGTATCACTGCGATAGAGCTGGTGATGATTGCCGGAGCTGGAGCGATGGTTATGCTGTCACTCAGGCTGACTTTTGCGTTTGCGGAATCCAAGACGCTAATAGAAGCGGCAAAAGTTCCCGAGGCTATTGGCGTGCCGCTAATATTGCCCGCGCTGCTCATTGTGAGACCGCTTGGGAGCCCGCTGGCCGACCACGTGTACGGCGAAACTCCTCCGGTAGCGGCCAATGTCGCAGAGTATCCCGTTCCCACCGTGCCCGCTGGCAGCGAGGTCGTCGAGATCGCTAGTGGCGCCGGTGCAGGAGTGGGTGCAGAGGACGCGCCCTTGAACGCGACGATCTCCATGGCGTAGTTGAAAGCCCAGTTCGGCGTAACCGAAACTTGATACGAGCCTGCGGTTGAGACCGCTCGATCCAGCAGGCACAGAGTTGCTCCGCCGCTCGTACTCTGCATTTGCGTCCAACCCGAAGTGGCATTGGAACACGAAGGATTGTTCCACTCGTCGGCCGCCCAGGCGAAAAGATATTCGTTTGCCGTCGAGGTGGTAAGCGCGGCCGAAGACCATGGGCTCGCGGAACTCAGCGATTCGTTATAGGCCGAGCTGTCCAACGGAGCAGTCGGATCAAGACCGGCGACTTCGGCAACTGCAGCCACAAGATAGGTGCTACCGCGGCTGAAGTTTAATGTGATGCTCGTGGCTCCGCCATTCGTGCTTTTTGCGTAGTAGAAATTGGTATACATCACGCCCTGCGAGACATTGTGATAGATCGAAGTCGTGATGCCGCGAGTGAACGAATCACCCGAGTTGTCGGTTACGCTGGTGAGATCAAGAGGCCAGAAGCTCGCGCCCACAATGAGCGCATGCCCCGCTCCCGTTGCTTTAGGAAGCGTAAGCGTGACAGTTCCGCTAGACGAAGGCTGCTGGCTGAGCGTAGCCCTCTGGACCACACTTATGGACTGTGCAAGAGCGCCAGTTGGATAGAGAGCGGCAGCGAGAGCAAATAGCGAGAAGAGAAGCAGAGTCTTATATGAAGTCGATTTCTGGAACTTACTCCTTTGACGAGAAAGCCGCTTGCTCCCCAAGTGAGACCCCCATTTAAGGAAAATCAGGGCACGCTCGGGCTGGGCGAATGGCCTCTACAGCGAATCCTGTAGGGCTGTAATAACAGCTAAGGTAAATCATGTATAGATGGTTCGTGGTACAGGGGTGGTGACTGCCCTGTGGGGCAAGCTGCGTTTTCAACTCTGGCTTTTGAACTTTCCGGGTCGGTTTAGGGAATCAAAACAAGGACATCAAAACTAGGAAATCAAAAAGGGCTGCATCCCGAAACACAGGGAGGGATTCGATTATTCACTCTTGCGCGTAGATCGCCCGGACGCGTGCCACATCGGCATCCGAAAGGCCAGAGACCGCGGCAATATCATTCCTGGTATGGATCTGCGCGCGATAACGGCCGAAATACTCGGCTACATCACCGCCGTACCCGAAGAAATACATAATGTCGCGAAAATCGCGCGTATGTTCGAAGCCGATGGCATGGCCGAGCTCGTGTAAGCAGGTGAGATACACGATGCTATCTCGTAGAAGATCGTCCGCTCCGGCTTGGCGCGCTATATCCGGGCCCAGCGCATCGACGTCAGGCCGAATGAACACAACCGCTCCGCGCCTTCCGTGCAGAATCAGCGGTTGCGTTTCGCCGTATTCGCCGCCGCCGGGTTCGGCCCAACGGAGCTGAATCAGTGCCGACGATTCGCTCGCGGGTTCGAAACGAAGTCCTTTCCCCGCGCTTCGCTGCCATGCCTGAAAGGCCCAGAGCGCGAGTTCGTGGTCTCCGGGACGATAACCCGTGTTTCGGTTTCCTTCTGCAATGAAATAGGTGACAGGATCGTTGGAGAAAATAGTGCGCGTTGCAGTCGACGCACTGGCTTGGCGGGTTCTGATGCATGCCGTGCTTAGCGCAAACCCTAAGAGGATCAGCAGACCAATTATGGCTGTGATTGCGACCACTCGCGATGCGTTATTTTTCGCCATTCTCTGCCGCCCAGCTTCGCGCCTAATTTTGCACCCCAGTTTTGCACGAAGTCTAGCAAGCTCCAGCGTGCATTGCATGCAGTCATCGGACCTACACTTATTGTGCTACGTCGTAGGGATGGACATTCGCGTCGCGTAACGACCACATCGCCCTTGCTCATGCTGACCAGGGATCGATGACGGGAACCGAAAGATCGCGAAAATGCGGCGTATTGCGCGTTGCGATGGTGGCGTGATTAGCGATGGCAATGCCTGCAATCATAGTGTCACGTAGCTCGGCAGGGCGTCCGCTCCTGTATCGAGAGGCCATCAAATCTGCGGTATGCTGTGCCGCAACCCCATCGAATAAGGCGACCCTTCCTCCAACCTTTTCGGCCAAAAGAATTTCGAACAATTGGGTCAAATGCGAACGCTTCTTGCCCGCAGGCAAGATCTGTATTCCAAAGCTGAGCTCCATAATAGTTACAGAAGTTGTCCAGATCGAAATCCTGGATTGTTCGTTCAGCCAGGTAGTCACAGTCCTGTCCGGCTCATCCTGCATCAGCGCGGACAATACGTTCGTATCGAGGATGACCATTACTCGAATTTTGGAGGTTTAATCGTGTAGCCGCGGAGTTCTGGAATATCTTCTTCGAGGCCAGCCCCTTTAAACATTGCAGCGATTTCGCTCCCTAGTCCGCCAGCGGCAGCGTCTTCTTCTTTTTTGACAGCGTCGCGCAAGATATCGCGTACCTCTTCTTCCATGCTTCGCCCGTGCTTCCGGGCGCGCCGCTGGAGCTTATCTTTTACTTTCTTTTCGATATTGCGAACGACCAGTTGAGCCACGGCTCCTCCTCAACGATATCATGATATCACATCTGGATTTTGCCCGGGCCTGCAGCGTGCCGAAATTACCAGGAGCTATAAGAGGTGTTCTCGAATGGCGAGACGGTATCGGAGGTCGAATGTACGTCGGTGATGCCTGGCGAGGTCTGGTCGGCGCTCAGCAGAACGCTATCGGAATCGGTGTGCCAGTCGCGGCCGCGCGTCATGGGATCGGTGGGCACTTCCCGCAAATAGCCGGAGGAAACCAGGTCATCGAGCGATTGCGGGCCGGCCGCCTTATCGAGCGTGTATTGCTGGATGGCGCTGCGCATCGTCTGCAGGTCTTGTTTGAGGACCGCTTCTCTGGCCCGAACGATGGATTTCTCATATCGACCAGCGGCCAAGCCAATGAGTACCAGAATGATGGCGATGACCACCATCAGTTCCATCATTGTGAATCCGCGGCTGTGCTCGCCACGCCGGCGGACCCTGCCCGATCGTCTTTCGAAAATAGAATCCATCACCAATCCGAATACTTAGTGCTGTCCAACGCCGTGCCTTGCGATAGCGAGAAGACGTCGAAAACGTTCTTGCCGCCCCAACTCGTCGAATCCGGATCGTCCTGAACCGAACGCATGCCCCATTCGGCTTTACCGGTCATCGGGTCGACGGGAACGCGCCGGAGAAATCGCACATGCCGGATCAGGTCCTGTCCCTGGCTGGAACCGTTATTTTGGCCCTGACCCGAAGTTTGGCCGAAAGAGCTGCCGCCCGCCGAATTGCTCCCGAAGGAGCCGCTGCTTCCGAAGGAATTGGTTCCAAAGGTGCTGCCGAATCCGCTTGACGGCGCGATCGGCTGTCCCGGATTCGTAGCTCCGGCAATGCCCGCGCCCTGCTGCGATGTCAGGTCCACGCCCTTGACCAGCGTGTCGAGATCAGGCGGATAGCCTTCCGAGCCTACTTCGACGCGAATCAGATTTCGGTCCGCCGCATCTTTGTAGCGATCGATCGCGTCGCGTATCTCCCGAAGCTCGCGGTGTAGCTCCGCTTCCTTCTGGCGCTTCACCGTATAACGCGCGACGGGCATGGCCGCTGACGCTAAAACCAGCAGAATCGCGCAGGCGATGATCAACTCGAGCAGCGTCATACCCGATTGGCGGGAAGCTGTGCGAATCTGCGGGGAAACTTCCTGGTACATGGGATTCGTCCGCGAGGTTATTGCACCTTAACGGTGGCTTCTTTGGTTACGAATTGCAACGGCCGCTGCTGCGAATCGCGCGCATTGACCTGCAGGATCGACAGCGTCGAAGTTCCGGGGCCTACGCCTCGCAGCACCACACCAAAAATTGTGCCGCTGCCGCTAACGCCCGGCGTATTGGGCATGCGCGTCGCGGAGACGATGGCCTGGCCACGTTCCTTATCTACGCGCTGCACCACGGCGATCGGCTGCTGTCCTCCGGAAAGAAATCCTCCCTGGCGTACGTCTTCGACGGAGATCACTTTTGGATCGTACTGCATGAGCATGGGGATGGAGTAAAGATCTTGCGCGCCTTGTACGACTACGCCAACTGTGGTCGTCTCGCCCGCTTTGAGCGCGACCGTAGCTGGCTCAAACGCCAACTGCCCCATCGGCGTCTGAGCTCCCGCAGCCGCTGGCGCGTTTGTAGCCGGAGCGCCAGGGGCTTGCACTCCCGGTGCAGCGCCCGGCGTGACGCCCGGCGTTGTTGCTCCCTGAGTTCCCGCGGCCGCTGCAGCGCCAGTGCCGTTGGCACCGGCGGGCAGTGGCGGCGTCATCACCACGGATTCCAGTCGAATTTCGGGATTCGTATCCGTGCCCGAAGCAATGCCCCTCAGATTCTCGGCCGTGATATTCGGGATGCGAATGATGTGCGGCGTAACTACGATAAGGACTTCCTGATCCTCGTTTTCCACGTTCTCTTGAGAAGTAAAGTAACGCAGGAAGGGAATATTCGAGAATCCCGGCCAGCCGGAAATGGATTTGCTATTCGTCCGCTCGATCAGGCCGCCGAGGATATTAACTTCGCCGTCTTGCAGCCGAACGTCGTGCTCGATTTTCCGCGTGCTGATCACGGGCTGACTGATTCCGCCTATGTTTTGCGTGCCGGTAACCGAGGAAACCTCCACAGAAAGTTTCAGACTGACTTCGCGATTATCGGAGTGGATTCTGGGAGTCACGTCCACGATAACGCCAACGTCCAGATATTGGAATTGCGTGTTTACCAGCGGGTTCACGATGCTACCGCCCGCTCCCGTTGCGCCTACGCCCACGCCGGCCTGGAAACTCCCCGTCGCGACCGGAACGCGGTCGCCGATGCGCAACTTGGCGTCCTGACCATCAACCATGCGAATTTCCGGATCGTCAATGATTCGGGTTTGGCTATCGGTCAGCAGGGCAGTAGCGGTAGCGTTGGGCAGCGTGATGCTGTAATCGCCTGTTCCGATAGACCGCAGCTGGTTCAGAGCCAGGCCCGTGTTGTTGTTGGTGGTCGTGCCGGTGGTCGTGTTGTTTGTCGTACTTGTCGTGCCTGGTGGAGTAAAGGTCACTGACACGCTTGTGCCCGGATTGATGCCCAGGTCGCGTACGCGATCGCGCCGCGCCTGCAGGACCGAGAACTGAACCACCACCTCCGCCTTGGGCTTGTCAATGTCGTTCACGATTTTCTCCGCCAGCATCACTTTATCCGGTGTGTCGCGCACGATGATGGCGTTCTGCGCATTGAATTGCTGCACGCGCCGCAAATCAAGCAACTGCCGCAACCCGTTGACGATCTCCGTCAAATCCTGCGGCAGAATCGTATTTTTCAAGTAGATCGTTCGGACGACTTCTTCCTCGTAGTCGCGCCTCTTTTGAGCCTGGTCAGGAGCCACGAAGATGATGTCGTTGGTGATCGGCTTCCAGAAAGCCTTCGACTCCAGCGACACGATATCCAGCGCTTGTTCCAGCGTTACATCGGTCAACTCCGCCGCGATCCGCCGCGAAGTAAAATCCGGATCGAATACCACCGTTAGTCCCGCCAGCTTCGCCACGGTGTCGTAGATCACCCGCGAATCATTAGTCATCTTCAGGTTGATCGGGGCGCGTGAAAGCGGCTTCAATTGCGGCGGTCCGGCCATCACTTTGGGCTGTTCCTCTCCCGGAGCCGCGGGAGCCGGGGCTCTTTCAGCCGCGCCCTTGGCCGCGAGCGCATTCATCGTATTTTGGATTTCCTGCTGAGCGATAGGACTGGCGGGATCGATCATCAGAGCTTTTTGAAACTCAGCGAGAGCCAATTGCAAGTTACCCATCTCACGGAGCTTGCGGCCCTGGTCCACATGATATTGGCCGGCCTCGAAACGCATGCGCATCAACTTCAACTTGTATTCCGTATTCAGAGGGTCCGATTTGAGCGCGCGGTCGTAGTGGACAACGGCCGAATCGTAATCGTTGGTAGCCTCGGACTTTTTGCCCTCGTTGTATTCCTGATTGCCTTTCGGGCAGCCGGTGAGCACCACCATCGCCAGCGAGACGACACACAGGCCCGCATGTCGGACAATGCGCCAATTGTTAAGATTCGCGCTGTCGCCCATGTGCAAGGCGCTCTTTATTTTTCGCTTATTCCAATTCACTTTATGCGGCCCTTACTGGCGAGATCAAAAGGCGAAGCGATTGGCATTCTCACTTCGACCGACAGAAGAAAAACAAGGTCTTCCTCGCTCCGGTGGGGACAATTCCAGCGTTTTGGCTCTTGCATCGCCCGTCCTAAATCCAAATTTTTCCTCGATCGGCCGGGGCCGAGCCGGTCCGCATGTTAACACCCGAACTGTGGGTCAGCAAGGCAACTTGCCGTACTAACAACCGCCCGTTAAGATAGCCCTTCGTGGCTAAAGCAGGAAAGAAAACCACCAAAAAAGATGCATCTGGGCAGGAAGTCGTTGCCCAGAATCGCGCCGCTAGCTATAACTACCACCTCCTTGAAAAGATGGAAGCCGGGATGGCGCTCGTCGGCACCGAAGTGAAAGCTCTGCGCGAGGGCAAAGCCAACCTGCGAGATGCGTATGCAGAAGTCCGAGGCACGAGCGTATGGCTGGTGAATTGCCATATCCCGCAGTACAACCCCGGTGGCCCGTTCAATCACGAGCCCCTCTCGCGCCGCAGACTGCTCCTGCATCGCCAGGAAATCGATAAGCTGATCGGCAAAACAGAGCAAAAAGGTTTGACGCTTATTCCTCTGCGCATCTATTTTCGCGATGGCATCGCTAAATGCGAATTGGCCCTGGCGCGCGGCAAGAAAGAATGGGACCGCCGCCAGATCCGAGCGCGAAAAGAGACTCGGCGCGAGGTGAGCGAAGCCATGTACAAATACCGGAGGCGTTAAGAAACGATGGCACCCAGCATGCAAGTCACTTTGGATTCGCGCCCCGCTTCGAAAGTCGAAGCTGAAGCGCTCGTAAGCTATGTATTTGAGCCGGAAAAAGAGCAGGGAACTGCCGTCCAGGGCGTCGTCGCAGAGCTCGATCGCGCCGCTGGCGGCGCGCTCGGCAAGCTCGCTGCATCCGGCGAATTGACCGGCAAGATGCTGGAGTTCACGCTCGTTCACTTTGCGCCTGGAATTGGTGCGCAGCGGATCGTCCTCATCGGCGCCGGAAAACGCGAAAAGTTCGGCACCGCCGAATTGCGCAGATTGGCCAGCGCCGCGGTGCGTTATCTGAAAGCGCGCTCGGTCAAGCGCATCGCTTTCCTCGTGCACGAACGCGAGCGAACTGCGGAAGCCGCACAGGCCCTTACAGAGGGCCTGCTGCTGGGCAATTTCGACGGCGACAAATACCGCACAGACAAGAAAAATCCTCCGGTGGAATCGGCTGCGCTCGTTGGATTCGATTCCGCCGCGCAGACCGGCGTCGAACGCGGCCGCATCATCGCCGAATCGCAGAATTTTACTCGCGAGCTTGGCAACGAGCCTTCCAATTTACTTACGCCGCGTCTGCTCGCGGAGCGCGCCGAAGCCATGGCTCGCGAAGCTGGCCTTGCCGTAGATATTCTTGACGAAAAACGTATGGAGGAACTGAAAATGGGCGCGCTGCTAGGCGTCGCGCGCGGCAGCGTAGAACCTCCGCGCTTGATTGTGCTCACCTACACGCCCGAAAAACTCGTGCCGGGAGCGCCGGTTCTTGGATTTGTCGGCAAGGCCATCACGTTTGACACCGGCGGCATTTCCATCAAGCCTTCGAACGACATGGAGAAGATGAAGTTCGATATGGCCGGCGGTGCGGCCATGCTCGGCGCAATGCGC
Organism: uncultured Acidobacteriota bacterium; assembly: GCA_963803735.1. GTDB lineage: Bacteria > Acidobacteriota > Terriglobia > Acidiferrales > UBA7541 > Palsa-189. Next base: position 570,069 of record CAWDNV010000010.1, read on the forward strand.
GCTTTGGCGCGCCTCAAACCTCCCATCAAAGTCATCGCCGTCATTCCTTCTACGGAAAATATGCCGGGCGGCCGCGCACAGAAGCCCGGAGACGTGCAGATCGCCATGTCAGGGAAGTCGATCGAAGTCATCAATACCGACGCCGAGGGCCGGCTAGTTCTTTCCGACGGCATCGCCTACGCGAAGCAGCTCGGCGCAACCCACCTCGTCGACGCCGCCACGCTCACCGGCGCGATCGTTGTTGCCCTCGGCAACGTCAACACCGGTGTTTTCGGTTCGGACGCGGCTTTTACCGAACGCGTGCTCGCCAGCGCGCAACGCGCCGGGGAAAAAATGTGGCGCATGCCGCTCGACGACGATTACCGCGACCTGATCAAGAGCACCATCGCCGATATTCAAAACGTCGGCAGCGGACGCGGCGCGGGCGCCATCGTCGCCGCTTGGTTCCTTCGCGAATTCACGGGCGATACGCCCTGGGTCCATCTGGATATCGCCGGCACCGCCTGGCTCGACGATGCCAAGCCTTGGGCCGGCAAAGGCGGCACCGGCGTGACCGTGCGCACGCTTGTCGATCTCGCCATGAATTTCAATGGCCGCACCCCCAACGCGAAGTAACCCCGCGGCCCAGCCCATACCCGCGAACGTTGTCATTCTGAGCGGAGTGGCCGCGATGTGTCCTCGGCCCCGTTTTTTGGGGCCGCGCGGCCACGGAGTCGAAAAATCCCTCTTCGTCTTTCACAAGTCCGCTCCATCGATCTTGCTTTTGTGAACTTTGTAGCCCAGGGCGCGGCGATTCTCAGCCGGCCCTGGGGATTTTTTCCTTCGGCAGATTCACATCTTTTCCGGCGCTTCGATTCCCAGCAGGTCGAGCGCGGTCACCAATTGCCGCTCCACCAGCCGGCTCAGCCGCAGCAGGAAATCTCGTTTAGCGGAATTGGTTTCGGAGAGAATGTGGTGCCGATGATAAAAAAGATTAAACGCCTGCGCCAGCTCGAACGCGTATTTCGCCAGGAACGCCGGCTCTTGCGCGCTGAGCGCCGTGGCCACCTGCGCATCGAGCGATCCCGCCAGCAGCGCCACTTCCCATAAATCATCGCCCTCGCCCGGCTTCATGAAGTCCTTGAGAGATGATTCCTCGCCGGCGCCGTCGTCAAGTTTCGCCAGCGAAAAATTCGGCTGCTGCTCCGCCATTTTGCGGAAAATATTCCGCGCGCGCACCGCGGCATATTGGCAGTAAGGCCCCGTCTCGCCTTCAAAGCTGAGCGCGTCGCGAAAATCGAAAGCAATAATGGCGGTACGCGTGTACTTCAGCAGAAAATAACGCAGCGCGCCGATGGCAATGGCATGACTGATGTGCGCTCGTTCGCCTTCCGGCGTGTCGGCATGCCGCGCGTCAACCTCAGCTCGCGCCGCGGTTTCGAGTTCGTCGAGCAGATCGTCGGCCTTGACGCCCTGGCCCTTGCGCCCGCTGACCTCCACGTAGGGCTTGCTCATTTCCTCTTCCGAGAGCGTGTATCCCATCTCCGCGGCACAGCGTGGCGAAAGCGCCACTACGTCGTAAGAAAAATGGATGGACCGCGCCGCCTGCTCCTCGAATCCCAGCGCTCGCAACCCGGCAACGACCACGTTTTGCAGATAGCTCTGCCTCGTATCAATCACGTTATAGACTTCGGTCGCGTGCCCGAATTCCGGCGCGCTGGGATCGCCGTCACTCGCGGTGCTCGTCCACACCATGTGCCCGTTCGGATATGTATGAAAGCGCCGGTAACCAAAATCGCGGCCGAGGAGTCCGAATTTCCAAAGCTGATAGGCGATGTCCTTACCCACGTAAGTAACCGTTCCATTGGAACGCACGATTACCTTAGCCGTATCGTCCGGGTCCGCAGTCGCAGCGCTCGCACCCTCGTCATCGCTGTTTTCGCCACGGCCTTCTCCGGTGTCGAGATGCATCACCCAGCATCCCGCATTTTTCCCAGAACGAGCCAGGTGAATCGCGCCGCTTTCCTTGAGCCGCTGAAATGCGGCGTCCCAGAACTTCAGGTGCAGGATCTCGCTCTCGCGCGGCAGCACGTCATATTGCACGCTCAGCCGCTCCATGGTGCGCAGATGGCAGCGAACGATTGCGACCGAGATGATCTCCGCGAGTTCCGCCTCTTCGCCGCGGCCTATTTCGATCGCAGCAAGCGTCTGACTGCGCAGCGCAAGGCGGGTCTTGTCCTCTTCGAAAAATTGCGTCACCCGCGCATAAAGATCCCAGCATAGGTAATCAAACCGCGGCGCCGCAGCCAGCGCGCGAACCTCGTTAGCCGATTTTTGTTCCATGTGCGCGAATCCGACCACCACGTCCGCCACTTGCACGCCCGTATTGTCGATAACGTTCTGCACTTCCACGCGGCGGCCCGCTCGCCGCAGCAGCCGAACGAACGTGTCGCCGAGCGCGGCGTTGCGCAAATGCCCGATGTGCGCCGCTTTATTGGGATTGATGTTGGTGTGCTCGACCACGCATTTCGGCTCGCTGGCTGAGACTTCGCGCGAGCCGGGATGCGCGGCCTCCGCGAACGCCGCCGCAAAAAATCCCGGGCGGTCGAAGTAGAAGTTGACGTAGCCGCCGCCGGCCAGCTCTGTGCGCGCGACTCCAGGAATTGCGGCCAGTTCCGAAGCGATCTCCTGGGCAATCTGCCGTGGCGCGCGGCGCAGCCGCTTGGCTAACTCGAAGGCGATTGGGGTGGCCACTTCGCCCATTTCGACGTTGGGCGGCCGCTGCGTCACCACGGGAACGTCGTGGATGCCCCGCTGGTTCAGGAATTCGCGCAACGCCGCGCGAATCCGCGCCTCAACGATGTGATACACGGGCGCTCATCACGAAAAGTTTAATGGAATATTTCATCGCGAAGGATGAGAGGACGATTATAGGAACTCTCGCTGGAGCCGTCAAAAACGTAGGCAGATTTTAGTCGTCTTCTGTGCCCAGGAGGATGGCTGCGCCGAGAACCGTGGTCCACAACCCGCGCTTATCGCCCACGGCGGATTGCGTGAGGTTCATCGTGCGCACAATCTTGTTGGAGATGCGATAGACCTCTTTTTTCTCGTCCCAGGAAAGGTCTGGATCGAATTCAACGTTCAGCGTGGTGGCGAGCATCTCCGCGGCCAGTTCCTCGGCGTATTCGCCGGCCACCTCTTCCGTTTCGCCGAAAGAGTGATGTTCAGACAAATAGCCGTACATCGATTTGTCGGCGGGAAGCGCCAGCCCAATGCTTGCAGCGATCAGCCGATGCGGCTCGCGCGTGGAGTTTTCGCTGATAACGGTGAAGGCCACTTGCCCCGGCCGGAGGTGCTTCAACCCTTCGCTGCGGGAGATCAGCCGGCAGTTTGGCGGAAAAATCGAGGAGACGCGCACGATATTGCAGGCTGCAATGCCCGCATTGCGCAACGCCAACTCAAAGCTGGAGAGGCGTTCTCGGTGTTTACCAACGCCTTTGGTTAGGAAAATTCGCTTCGCGACGAACGCCATGTAGGATGCCGGTTCGCGGTGCCTCCTGGGTCAAAACTGCCGCGAGCGAAAAACACGGAGCCGAAACGTAGCAAGAACGTCGAGCAGTGTCAATAACTTTAACCCTTTTGTAACAAAACTCTTGTGCCTCGCATGCCCTCTCGCACGCAAGTGATCTCGATATCGGCTTGCTTAGGAGTATCAGGCGCTCTTGTCGGCAGTTTGGCAGAGCGTCAGAAGCCTTTCCAGTGACTCGATTGAGGCTTTGCAGTTCGGAAAGGTCGCGCTGGGTGAAGTCGGCGCCTGCATCCGTGAGGGAAGCGCCCTTGCGGCAGATTTGTGCCACTCCTACCACGTTTTTGCCGCGCAGAATCGGCGCGCTCAAGATTTTTTGGATGCTCTCTCCAGAACGTTGTCCGACCGGCACACCCTCGAATACCGTGGCGTGTCGGGCGACGGGGAAATTGTTAACGATATCAGGCCGTCGATCGCGAACCGTGCGCGCGGCCAAAGCCGTATTGCTCGAAACGGGAATCGATCCCACGGGACGCAACTTTTCGGGAATGACGAAACGCAGCGTACGTCCGGCGGACACCAGCTCCATGATGGCCACCTCGTCTTCCTTCACGCCAAACAGCTTTGCCACGTGCCGAATCACTTCCATCAGGGAATTGGCATCCGGCGGAGCCGATTCCTTCTCGATGCGGTCGATCAGCTTTTCCAGGTCACCGGCAGCCATCCTGCCTCCGATAGGCGCCAGAAATTATAGCTAATGTCGTCCGCCGATATTTCGGCCGATGCAAAACTATTGTTAAGCATGTGCCCGCGAAGCTAACCCGGAGTAGAATCCTTCTTTGGGTAATCTGTACATTGCTGCACCTATTTCTCGGAGGTTTTAATGCGATTGCTAAAGCTAGTCAGCTTGCCAGCGATATTAGTTCTTACCCTGCCGCTGGCATTGCACTCTCAGGCCGCGCCGCCATCTGGTCAGGCGGATTCCAAGGCGCCCGCCACGGCGCAGCGCGATCCCGGGCTCTACATGACGTTCCAGACCGATAAAGGGAATATCGGCTGCAAACTCTTTGAGAAAGAAGCGCCTATTACGGTCGGCAAGATGGTGGGATTGGCCATCGGCAAGATTTCCTATATTGATCCGCGCACCCATCAGCAGAATCGAAACAAATTCTTCGACGGGCTTACCTTCCATCGCGTGATTCCCGGATTCATGATTCAGGGTGGCGATCCGTTAGGGACTGGAACAGGAAGCCCGGGCGGGCCCGGCTTTCCGTACCAGAATGAAACTTCACCGGCCTTAAAGTTCGACATGCCCGGACGGCTGGCGATGGCTAACGCCGGGCCGAATACCAACGCGAGCCAATTCTTTATTACGGAAGTGGCGTACCCTTCGCTGAACGGCGGCTACACCCTCTGGGGACAATGCGAAAATGCTGACGTCGTCAAAGCCATCACTCACGTGCAGCGCGATAGCAACGATAAGCCCATCATGCCCGTGCACATCCAGCATGTGATCGTGCAACGCGTCGGCCCGGCACCCGCGAACGCTCCCGAAGCGATGGGCGCGCCCGCAGGTTCAAAATAATAAAAAACTAGACGCCGAGGACTTTCACCAGAGAGCGCACGGAATTCGCCGACTTATCTAACGCGGCCTTTTCTTCCGCGGTGAGCTTCACTTCGATGATCTGTTCGGCGCCGCGCTCTCCGAGCTTCACGGGAACGCCCATGAAAAGCCCGTCGATTCCGTACTCCCCCTGGAGATAGACGGCGCAAGGAAGGATCTTCTTCTTATCTTTCAGAATCGCCTCGATCATCTCGACGACGGCGGCGGAGGGCGCGTAGTATGCCGAGCCGGTCTTCATCAGATTGACAATTTCGGCGCCGCCATTTCGCGTGCGGGTCACGATAGCCTCGAGGCGGTCTTTAGAAAGCAATTCGAGGATGGAAATGCCTGCCACTGTGGAGTACCGCGGCAGCGGAACCATGTCATCGCCGTGTCCACCCAGCACAAACGAGTGCACGTTTTCGACCGAGACGCTCAGCTCCTGCGCAATGAACGTGCTCATGCGCGCCGAATCGAGCACGCCCGCCATGCCGATGACGCGATTCTTGGGGAATCCGCTCACTTTGAACGCGGACTGCGCCATCGCGTCCATGGGATTGGTCACCACGATGAGAATGGCGTTGGGCGAAAACTTAACGATGCCTTCAACGACTCCTTTGACCACCTCGTAATTGGCCTTAAGCAGATCGTCGCGGCTCATGCCCGGCTTGCGAGGAAATCCCGCGGTGATAACGATAATGTCGCTATTGGCGGTCGCTTCGTAATTGCCCGAGGCGGTGGAGATGCCTTGCGTCTGGGCGTCGGAGCGTATGATCGGCGTGGATTCGAGCAGGTCCAGGGCCTTGCCCGCCGGAACGCCTTCCAGAATATCCGTCATCACCACATCTGCCAGGCCGCGATCCACAACGCGCTGCGCCGTCGTCGAACCTACGAATCCACCGCCCACAACCGTAACTTTCTTCCGCATTCCAAGCTCCTTCGTGAAGTTGACGATCCGATCAGGATCGTCATCCCGAGCGAACAGCGTGAGCGAGGGATCTCTCTTAGCTGTTGTTAAATCTTGCGCGGGGAAATCGTCAATCCGCTGCGACGCGTGTCTGCATGTTTTCGATAATGGCCGTCGCGAATTCGGAGGTGCGCAATTTTTTGGCGCCTTCCATCAGGCGCTCGAGGTCATAAGTGACGCGTTTCTGGCCGATGGTGTATTCGATGGCGCTTTCGATGAGTTGCGCCGCTTCCTTCCAGCCCATGTAGTCAAACATCATGGCGCCCGAGAGCATCACTGAGCTCGGGTTGATGACGTCTTTATCGGCGTATTTGGGGGCCGTGCCGTGCGTCGCCTCAAAGATGCCGTAGCCATCGCCGACGTTAGCGCCCGGCGCCATGCCCAGACCGCCGACCTGCGCGGCCGCAGCGTCCGAAATATAATCGCCATTCAAATTGGGCGTGGCGAGGACCTGATATTCGTCAGCGCGAGTGAGAATCTGCTGGAAAATCGAATCGGCGATGCGATCGTTGATCATGATCTTCTGCTTCCACTGACCCTTGCCGTGAGTGGCGGAAATCGAATCGAGCACTTTTTTCACTTCGGCATAGACTTCCTGGCGCAGTTTTTCGGTGCCTTGCGCCAGACCCGGCTCGACCATGGACGCATTCTGCTCGACGCTCAGGCCGGGGTTCTTCTCGACGTTATCCAGGATCCAGCTTTCGCGCTCCGTGACGATCTGCGCGCGGAATTCGTCGCGCGCGATCTCATAGCCCCAATCGCGGAACGCGCCTTCGGTGAACTTCTGCACATTGCCTTTGTGCATCAACGTAACCACGCGGCGTTTGTTTTCGATCGCGTGCTGAATCGCGCGGCGCACTAGGCGCTTGGTGCCAAATGGAGACATGGGTTTGATGGTGATGGCGGAATCGGTGCGAATCTGCTTGGGGCCGCCGCCGAGCATCTCTTTGTTTAGAAACTCGATCAGCTTTTTCACTTCCGGCGTGCCGGATTTCCACTCAATACCGATGTAGACGTCCTCGGTATTCTCGCGGAAGATCACCACGTTCATACGCTCAGGATGCTTCACTGGCGAAGGCACGCCGGGGAAATAGCGCACCGGCCGGATGCACGCGTAGAGATCGAGAATCTGCCGCAGTGCCACGTTCAGCGAACGGATGCCTCCGCCCACGGGGGTGGTCAGCGGGCCCTTGATGGCGATGCGAAAATCGCGCGCCGCTTCGACGGTATCTTGCGGCAGCCATTCCTGGAACTTGTTGTAGGCTTTTTCGCCGGCGAACACCTCAAACCACACCACACGGCGCTTGCCGCCATAGGCGTGCTCCACGGCGGCATCGAATACGCGCTGCGAGGCCTTCCAGATATCGCGCCCCGTGCCGTCACCTTCGATATAGGGAATAATCGGCCGGTCGGGAATGCGGAAGTTGCCGCCGACAAATTGAATGCCCTCGCCATCGTGCGGCACAGATAGCCCGTTGTACGACGATTTCATGAACTGCACCTCGTATGATGTCGCCCTGGATTCGAACCTGGATTTGGGATGATCCGCTGTGGGCTGCGGGCATTCCCTCGTCCTGCAAAAGATACTCAGGGCAAGCCGAAAACAATAACATAACGACTACGCCTGCGCATCCGCACGACCCCGGCGCCGCCGGATCTTTCTCGAATGCGCACGCGAAGTCTTTACCTCGCGAGTTGGCAGAAAACGCGACGGATCAGGAGTTGGCGTTGCAGCCTAGTGCGAAGCGCCGATTGCCTTGGCAGTAAATTCGTGACGGTAAGAAAAGAGGCGATCGAGTTTACGACGAACGAAACGGCCCGCAACTAACCTTCCCAGAGCACCCATCGGCAACGCATATTCCACGCGGTCCTCGAGGTAGCAGGCAAAGGGGCCATCGGGCTCGAAGCTGTGTGTGTGCTGCCAAGCTGCGAACGGTCCCTTAATTTGGCGGTCACGAAACATGCGTCCTTCCTGGCATGCGGTGTGTTCACTGATCCAGGTGCGCCAAAAAGGACCTATGCGAACGCGAATCTCGATCTGCGAGCCGACGTCGCGAATAGTGCCAGTGCGCCGGATCACGCGAGCTTGCTCCCAGGGCGGCATCAGCCGTTCCAATGCATCCGGTTCGGCATGCCACGCAAAGAGGCGCTCGGCGGAGACAGGAAAACGAGTCCGTTTGACGAATACTTCGGGCATGCTCCGAGTGTAGCCGATGTGCGGAATGGAACGAGCCAGGAACGGCAGATCGCAAACGGAACAACGCAAGAGCTAAGAGGATAGACGGGAACACGGAGTGCTCCCGCCTCTTATTGATGAAGTGAAAATTACTTCCCGCTGGGCGAAGCGACGACCAGCGCGCTCAGTTTTGTCCGGCCTCCGTGAGCCAGGTAGACAGTTCCATCTTTAGCGACTGCCGCGTTGCGAGCGCCTTCTTGGGTAGGCACCTGCGCGACGATGGTGAGGTTACCCTTATCGTCCGCGCGGGCGACGGTGAGCTTAGCCACAGCAGCAGCGCCTACATACAGCATGTGCGTGGCCGGCTCATAGTGAATGTCGTCGACGCCATCGCCAGTATCAACCTTGGAAACAATGGCGCCGTCGTGCCCGACGTCCATTACCTCCGCAAGCGTACTGCAAGCGATAAACAAGTGGCCGGCCTTTGCGTCCAACCCCAGGCCATGAGGACCCTCTTTGCCGCACGATGGATTCCAGGTCGCAACAGTTTTATGAGTCTTCAAATCAATGGCCAGCGATTTGTCCAGATCTTCCATGTTGGTGTAGAAGCGGCCGCGCACAGGGTCCACGGCATATCCCTCGGGATTGCCGTCAAAGGTAAGCTTCGCCTTTTCCTCCAGCGTCTTGGCGTCGAGTATGCGGATGCCCTTCTCGCCGGGGGTAGTTACCCAGACCTCCTTTGTCGGCGCGACATACGCAACGCCATCGGGCACGGAGTCCAGATGGCCGCACGCGCCGCGCATCAAAGTGTGAGCGTCGAAGGCGCAGACGCTCGAGTCTCCACGGTTGCCGATGTAGACGACGCCTTCACCGATGCTGACGGCAGTAGGACCGAATGTGCGCTTGCCATTACGGCCCTCCACCTCCTTGGTTTGAAAGCCTGGAATTTGTCTCACCTTGCCGGTGGCGGCATCCACGACGTCGACGGCGCCGGTATTTCCTCCCGGCACCCAGACGGAATTCGTACTTGGGTCATAACCGATGTAATCCATCGAAACATCGCCTGCATTGTTGTCAGGGAGCGCCAAGGTACGGACGCTATAACTCGCGCCTTGGCCGGAGCCATCGTGTGAGCTCCCTTTGTGCGAATCAGTTTGGGCCATCACAGCTGAAGCCCATGAGACTCCCAGGAAAATCGATCCAAGCAAAAACGCCCATCGTTTCATTAATGCCTCCTTTGCATGTTGGCCGGATTTCCGGTTTCCGGCTTTGCAAAATTGCGGGGAACATACACCTGACTAATCTCCTGCTCGCCCCCCGCCGCTACTCTTCATGCGCTAATTTGTTTCCATTCGGTCCAACTTGAACTTCGGAACGCTTCGACCCATTCTTCACGTCTGCTTCATAAGCGACGAGCTTAACGCCCTTCGTGAGGGACTCCACTTTGGTAATCGTCCCGCTGCCTGCTGCTTTCGTAAGCCCGGCTTTGACTTGCGGCGGCAATGAATCCATTGTGACTTCCTCTTCCACTTCGACGATATTGCCGTCTTTATCCATCGAGATATCTTTGCCGTGCCCGTTCACCGTCAATTCGACTTCGTAGAGTGTCTTGCCTCCTTCGACCTCGCTTGAGAAGCCTTTGATCGTGGCGCTCTGGCTTTGTGCAGCGACCGTTCTCTCAACGGCGGGAGGCAAATCTTCTCTCTTGATCTTTTTCTCTTGTGCTTGCGCGCTTGTCAGGACTGCCAATCCCGTGACGAGTGCCAGCACGGCAAGCCGTGCTCCAATATTGCCCATGGAAGAATCCTCTTGCTTAACCCTGGTTACTTCACCCTGGAATTCGGGGCCGGTGCAATGAGGCTGTACCGATTCGTATTAAGAACCGCTTAAGTCCTCGGCCAGCAGCATCGGCGGCGCTTGCACTCGCAATCGAGCGCCGGCGTTGGCGGAGCCAACATGCGCATGAAGTTGGCAAATGCGTGGATGTCGGAGATAACGGCCGGATTGGAAATGGCAGTACCCGGGGGAGCCGTCCGGCTCCGTTCGGAACGCCGTTGTCATTCCCTAGCTGCCGAGAAATTCGACGTGAACGTAGGTCCCGAGCCTAACGTTGTAGGCCAAGTACCATCCGATATGGTCTGGGTCCGCATAGACCACGATGTCGTCGCTATCCCAAAGCCAGTCGTTGCAGTAGGCGTAATCGGCAGGGGCAATGCTGAAGAAGAAGCCGTCAAAGCCGAAGCGTTCGCGGCTGCCGCCGCCGAGACGATAGACGTGCGTGGGACCGAAGGCGCCTGGAAAATGTCCGTGCTCCCAGGGACGGTCGAGGTGGTAATTTGCATCGTTCCTGCCGGTATCATGGCCGACCCAGCGATCGGTCCTGGCATCCACGTGGGGCGCATTGGGATGTCCAGGCTGCTCGGCAAAATTGCGGGGTTGGCCGTTGGTGGGCCGAGTGTCCCCGCGATTTGAGCTATCAGGCGGTCGTTCGGTTGGCGGAGTGGCCGCTCGATTCGAGGCAACAGGTGCGCGTTCGGCTGGCGAAGGGCCTCCGCGTTTCGGGACAACAGGTGCGCGTTCGGGCGCGCGAGCAGGACTAGGTGCGGGGCCGCGTGCAGGGATATGCCCGCCACCGACTGGAGCGCTGCTCGTGCGCTGTCCTCCTCCACCGCGCGGAGTTGCACCGCGCTGAGCGTCTCCACGCTGTTGCGGAAAAACAGGAATGGAAAAGAACAATGACACCGCAAGAAATCCGATCAGCTTTTTCATGCCGCCTCCGATTCTCATCGTCCTGCACATGTTCGCAGACTGGAGTCCGGGTTTCCACCGCAAGGTGCCTAACTTAGCTCGCAGACGCGACTCCCGAAAAACGCGACTTCTCAGGAACCTGGGGCCCGTTTCCGGAAACCCGGCTTATCAGGCTTGACTGGTTTACGCGATGCCACTTGTAATTACCCGACGATAGTGTAATTTCCGTCTGTCTTACCCATGAAGGAGATCACCCCAATGGCCACAACATTGAAAGCTGGCCGGTTCGTGAGAATAGCTTGCGTCGCAATTCTGTTCGCCATCCTATGCGCGATCGGCATTGCCGTGCGCGCCCAATCGAACGGGACAGCAAATGGGATCACGATCACTGTAACCGGGCAGTCGATGATCCGGTCGGATATCCGTGCGACCACGCCCGCCGAGGTGCCGGTGATTCAAGGAATGCTTAAGGGCGATGTCATCTTCACGAACCTGGAATCCGCGGTCGCCGAAAAAGGTGAGACGGTCCAGGAGGGCAGGGGATTTCTCACTCCGCCTGAAGCGCTCGATGCGCTGAAGACTTTCGGCTTTAACTTGGTGGCCTTATCCGGCAATCACGCATTCGATCTGAAGGTGACGGGCATTCAGAACACGCTTCGCGAAGCCGACAAGCGAAAGATCGTTCACGCCGGAACAGGAAACAACCTGGCCGAAGCTGCGGCGCCGGGTTATCTGCACACGCCGAAAGGAACCATTGCGCTGATCGCCAGCGCGTCAGGCCTGATTACGCCGGGAGGAAGCGCCACGGCAGACCGCCCCGGCGTGAATGAGCTGCGCGTGGAAGCCGGCGACAAAGAAAACGAGGCCACCAACGACTTGCCCGGCGCGCCCCCGAATACGCCCAATCCGGAAGATTCGCGCCGCATTCTGCAAAGCATTCGTGATGCCCGGCAGCACGCAGACGTCGTGATCGTTTACCAACATAACCACGTCTTCGCTAATCATTCCTTTGCCACGATCTTTACCGAAGGCATGCCCGAACGACTGGCCCCGAATGATTGGCTGGTAAAGTGGACCCACCAGGAGATCGACGCCGGCGCGGACATTATCGTCATGCACGGCGCTCCTCTCTTGCACGGCGTGGAGATCTATCACGGCCGCCCCATCTTCTACGATCTGGGCAATTTTATTTACAATGCGCCGCCGACGTTGACCTACATTGACGAACCGATGAGTTGGGAGAGCGTGATTGCATCCGTCGAGTTTCAAGGCCGCCGCCCAACAAAAGACCCTCAAATCAATTTCGCTTCGGCCCATTGCCTTGAATGTGATCGGCGAGGGCCAGCCCGATGTTCACAGCGAGTACACGAATAACCAGTTCCTCGACACACGCGGCTTGCCCGCGCCGGCCGACTGGTTCGAGGGCGGGTTACATACTCCAGCGCATGGCCGACGAGTCAAAGCCCTTTGGCACCAGGATTGAAGTAAAAGGCGAATCGGCGGTAATTAGGCTGAAACCCGGAAGCTAACGATGCTATTCCGCACGAAGGAGAATCCTCGCGTGTACAAGATGATGGCCATCGTGTGCGGCTTGTTGTTTTTCTCCACTGCCGCGTCGTGCGCAGAGATTTAACGCATTTGTTGGCTATTCTTATAGCGACTTCGGTCTTTATCTTCCCCAGGGTCGGCCGCTGTTAGCAGGTTCCCCAGCAGTCAGTCATAGCCTGAACGGCTGGAACGGTTCACTTGAAGTAAAAGTTCTCCCGGTGCTCGGGATCGTAGCGGACTCTAGCGGTCATTACGGCAACGAGACAACGGACCTTTCGTGTAGCCAGTACACCGCACCTTTTTGTGGGTCAGGCAACGGGGACGTAAGTTTGATCACTTTCACCTTCGGGCCGCAAGTCTCCTGGCGATTGGGAAAGTTTGAGCCCTATGCCCATGCGCTTTTCGGTGTCGCTCGTTATCGCACTTCGTTGTATCGTAGCGTCGCAGCACTCATTTGCCGACGTGCTCGGCGGCGGAATAAATGTTTCCCTTATTCCCCGGATAGCGTGGCGGGTGCAAGCTGACGCCCTTCAGACGCGGTTTTCCCTCAGTCCTTACTTTCCAAATAAGCAGAACAGCCTTCGATTGTCGACTGGCCTTGTCTTCCGTTTTTGAAAAGGGAAGCTAACCTCTTCGCAGCGCGTCCGTCTAACCGGTTGTAGCCACCGCCTTAAACACGATCGGGAAGAGTGGCCAATCGAGTTTCTAATCAGGAGATTACATGCGCAATCAAACCTTTTGGAAGCGTCCTAAGGCCGCGGTGTGTTCGCTGGCCCTGGTAGCGGCGTTAGGCGGTGTTGGATACGCCAGCGCCACGCATCTTGAACACCTTCACGACGCACTGGCGTTGAAAATGGCAAGTCCGGACGAGGGCTACAGCCAGACGGGCTTCGCACCTGTCGTGAAGAAGGTGCTGCCCACAGTTGTGAATATCGCGTCATCGAAAGTATCCAAAGTTCCGACGGAATTCTTCGGTCAATTGCCGGATGATCCCATGTTCCGCCAGTTTTTCGGCGATGACTCTAACCGGCGTTTCAGGACGCCCCGCCAAGCTCCGGAACAGCGGGAAAAGGGCCTCGGCTCGGGCGTCGTGATGACGCAGGATGGCTACATCGTGACGAACAACCACGTAGTGGACGGCGCTACCGATGTCACGGTCACGCTGGCCGATAAACGTGAGTTCAAAGCCAAGGTGATCGGAACCGATCCGAAGAGCGATATCGCAGTAATTAAAATCGATGCCACGAATCTGTCGCCCATAACCATAGCCGATTCCTCGAAAGTTCAAGTTGGCGACTATGCGCTGGCAGTCGGCGACCCATTCGGCGTCGGCCAGACGGTCACAATGGGAATCGTGAGCGCCACCGGGCGGTCTCATCTTGGGATCGAAGCGTACGAAGACTTCATTCAAACCGACGCTCCTATCAATCCCGGGAATTCCGGCGGAGCGCTCATCAATGATCGCGGCGAATTGATTGGCATCAACACGGCCATCATCGCTCATGGATCGGAAGGGAATCAGGGCATCGGCTTTGCCATCCCAGCGAACATGGCGCGCAACGTCATGCAGCAGATCGTGGAACACGGCAAGGTGACGCGTGCGTATCTGGGCATCGTTCCGCAAGACGTTACCCCGGATATCGCCAAGCAGTTCGGCGAAAAGGAAGCACGAGGCGCACTTGTGGCCGACGTGAGCGCCGGCAGCCCCGCGCAGAAGAGCGGCCTCGAGAGGGGCGACATCATTCTCGACGTCAACGGAAAGCCCGTTTCGGATAGCAATGAGCTGCGCATGACGATCTCGATGATGGCTCCGGATAGCGATGCGAAGCTGAAGGTGCTCCGCAATGGGTCCGAGCGGGAAATCGCGGTCAAGCTGGATACCATGCCCACTGAGCAGGCTTCGAAGTCGGAAGACAAATCCGACGGCTCCGCCAACAGCGCGCTATCGGGCGTGTCGGTCGACAACCTCGATGCCCAGTCGGCGAGCGACCTCGGACTTTCCCCCAACACGAAAGGCGTGGTGGTGACCAATGTAGATCCTTCCAGCGAAGCAGCCGAAGCCGGCCTTCGCCGCGGGGATGTGATTCAGGAAGTCAACCGCCAGCCGGTGAAGAATACGTCTGATTTCGAACGCGCTATGCGCAGCTCGAAAGACAAACCTCTTCTCCTGGTAAACCGCAACGGCAGCACGATGTACCTCACTGCCTAAAGACTCCAGCCCTCATAAGCCGGTCCCGCGCACCGCGCGCCGGGACCGGCTTTTTGTTTTCTGCTTAGTTTCAGCTGCACCACACCCCATAGGACCGGCACGCCTCCGCGGTTGACTATTAGAAACCGGCGGCATTATGGTCATGCCTACCGCGCCGGAGGCGGATTTTGAAATGAGCGCATTCGCTACCAACTTGGATCCTTTCGATTCCTTCAAAGCGGCGCAGAAGTTAGGCTGGGCGCACTTCGCGCCACTCGCGGAGCTGACGACTCCGCCGGCAGCTCAACTGGTGAAGCATGCCAGGCTGCGCGCGGGAGTCCGAGTTCTCGATGTCGCGTGCGGAACAGGTGTAGTGGCGATCACGGCAGCGCGCCAGGGCGCTCGCGTCACTGGTCTGGATCTCACGCCCGCCTTGCTGGAGCGGGCGCGCGACAATTCACGGATCGCCGGCGTAGAAGTCGACTGGCGCGAAGGCGACGTGGAGAAACTGCCGTTTGAGGATAGCTCCTTCGACGTGGTGCTTAGCCAGTTCGGCCATATATTCGCACCCCGCCCTGATGTGGCCGCCGCCGAAATGCTTCGCGTCCTGAAGCCTGCTGGAACGATTGCGTTTTCCACCTGGCCGCCGGAACTCTTTGTGGGCCGTATGTTCACGCTGACAGCGCGCTATGCTCCGCCTCCGCCGCCGGGCGTTTCACCGCCAACGCAGTGGGGCGATCCACGAATGGTGACGGAGCGGCTGGGCAGCGCGGTCAAAGACCTTGTTTTCAATCGCGGGAGCATGCTCGTTCCAGCTCTTAGCCCGCAGCACTTTCGGGAAGCCATCGAGAGAACAGCGGGACCGGTGATCAAGATGGTTGAGTCCCTGAGTGCGAGCGATCCCGCGAAGCTCGCGGCCTTTCGCCGCGAGTACGAGATTCTGGCAGCCGAGTATCTCGAGGAGAATATTATTCGGCAGGATTATCTGCTCACGCGCGCGACAAAGATCTGAAGCGAGCAAATAGAAGAACGAGTACTGAGGTCCGAGCCAGTCTTCTTCTGAGTGGCCGATCGGAGTAGAAGAATTTATGAACTCTGTGGCTTCAGTCCGATCGCCGTCGCTGCCTTGGTATACCGATCTCACCGCAACGCACTGGCGCATACTTGCCGCCAGCTTTCTCGGATGGATTTTCGACGGCTACGAGACATACGCCCTGGTTGTCGCTCTCCCCTTCGCGCTCCGGGCGCTATTGCCGCCCGAGCAACTGAAGTCGGCCCCGATTTGGGCAGGCACTGCTATCGGCGTAACTCTGCTCGGCTGGGGCACAGGCGGCCTCATCGGCGGAATTCTGGCCGACTACGTAGGCCGCAAGCGAATGATGATCTGGTCGGTGTTCTTTTATGCCTTGTTCACCGGCATTACCGCTTTAAGCCAGACATTTTTCATGTTTGCGGCTTTGCGATTCATCACCGGGCTGGCCATGGGCAGTGAGTGGAGCACCGGTGTAACGCTGCTGGCCGAAACCTGGCCCGATCGTGCCCGGCCCAAAGGTGCAGGCCTGTTGCAGTCCGGCTTTGGATGGGGAACTCTGCTGGCCGCGCTAGTCTGGTGGGTAATCAGCCGGACCAATCCCTTGGGACCTCAGTCCTGGCGATTGATGTTTGTCGTCGGCGCGATTCCCGCAATTTTCACGCTTTATATTCGGCGCGCTGTAAATGAATCCGAGCGATGGCTGACCGCCATTCGCGAACGCCGTTGGGCGGCAACCGAAGAAAATCAAGGAGCGATAGGCAAGACCGCGCGTCGTCCTTTGACATTGGCGGAGATCTTCCGCGAACGCGAGAGCCGTCGTCGGGTGCTGCTGATGTTTATCATGTCGCTGGCCAGCATTGTTGGCTGGTGGGCGATCTCCACTTTTCTGCCGTCTTACACCGAGCAAATCGCCAAGGCCCAGGGCTATGCCAATTTTGCTGAGTGGGGCAACCGCGCAGCGATTCTGTATACGATTGGCGCGGTCAGTGCCTACCTGGTGTCGGGTTTCCTGATTGATGCCATAGGCCGCAGGAGCTTCCTTTTTGTCACGTATGCCGGTGCGTTGCTGATGACGCCGGTCACCTACATGTGGACCCACTCCGTCGAATCCATGATGTTTGTCGCGTACATCAACGGCTTCTTCACTCTGGGGCTGGCGTATTCATGGATGGCCATCTATCCGGTGGAACTTTTTACCAGCAGCGTGCGCTCGACTGCGGCGAGCTTTGTATTCAACGGCACTCGGGTGATCGCATGGTTCTTCCCGATTCTGGCGGGAAGCATGATCCAGAAGTTTGGAGGCATCTCGCGCGGTGCCATGACTCTTGGCCTCGTCTATGTCTTGGGGCTGATCGTGCCGTGGTTCGTGCCCGAAACTAAAGGGCGCCCTTTGCCGGAATGAACGCTATTGCCGTGAATGACGACGATTCCAGTCGCTTGCCATGCGTTCAGCTTGAGCGATTTCCGCTTGAGTCATGTGAGCTTTAGCGTAGGAGGCTGAGATGTTAGGTTGCCCGTTGGCAAGAGTGGACCAAAAATAGGCCTGAACATAATCCTTGGGAACGCCAAGACCTTGCAGGTAGAGCAGTCCCAAATTGTTCCTTCCTTGGCCCGCGCCGCCTAGGTTCGGAACGTGTTCGGCGGCTTTGCGGTACCACTTCGCCGCCATAGAGTAGTCCTGTTTGACGCCCTCTCCGTCTTCGTACATCTGACCCAGGCTCGCTTGTGCTTCGGGATGGCCTTGTTTCGCGGACTTCTGAAGCCAGTACAGTGCCTCTCTATAATTGATCGTTCCAAGGGAGCCTTGTTCATATGCGTTGCCAAACCAGAACTGCGCTTCCGCGTCACCCCGCTGAGCCGCTCGCTGAAGCCACATCGTGGCTTTCGCAGGGTCGGAGTCGACATACCAATACAGCATTCCCAAAGCGCACTCCGCAGGCGCGTAACTCTTTTCGGCGGATTTCGAGAACCAGATTTCCGCCTGCTCGAGGTTCTTCGGAAATAACTTGCCCTGTTCGTAAATTGAACCCAGCCAAAATCGTGCCTCTCGATCGCCTGCCTGCGCCTTGGATGAGATCGCAATGAGGTCTTGCGGGGTCATGGCATCGAGACGTGCCACCACCGCCAGACGCGCTCGGGTAGGATCGGGATGGCCGCCAGCCAAACTGGAAACTGCAAGCAACGAGAATGTGAGGAGTGCAAGGCGCAAACTCATTGCAGTCGTCCTAGTGGCACGATCTTACACCCAATTAGCTTTTAAAAAACTGAACTGATTCGGCGGCGGCGAGTCCTGCGCCGGGCGTTCGCGAAATACCCTCGACACCCGCCTCATCACCGATTACGATGTAAGGATGGACAACCAAAGAAATGCTGGAGACCACGAAGCGAAGCCGCGCCCGAAGATTGAACCTAAATCGGCGGCGCAATCCTGGGCGGACTACTGCGCCCTGGACCACACCCCAAAGACGGAGTTCAACCCCACTCGTACGGCGCCGATGCCACAGGATCGCGGGGACCGCGGGGACCGTGGAGATCGCGGACACCGTTAGTGTCGGGCGACGCCAAGCCTCTTTTCACGTTCCGGTAATTTACAAACAGACCTGCGACTGATCCCTGTCGGCAGACTGAGGGTTCTCTTTATGTGTGCAGAGAACCCTCCCCGCAATTCCACTTAATCGCTGGACGTTGCTTTCTGATTTTTCACCTGGAGCTCGTTCACGACTTGCTTTACATTCGGCACCGAAGAAGCGATCTTCTCGACCTGCTGCCGGCGAGCTTGTGAATTGACGTTACCTTTCAAAGTTACAACGCCATTGTTCACGTCATATCGAACGCCGTCCTTAAGCTTGCGTTGAACCAAAGCGGCATCGAGGTTCTTATCGATGGCCTTATCCAGATCTGAGCTAACCGCTTTTGCATCGCTCTCATTTCCAATTGGACGTACGCCGATTTGATCGGCAACGACCTGTCCAGCCGCCCTGGATTTTGTGATCGTCTCTGCTCGATTCTTGTCGTCACTGCTTTGCACGGCGCCAGTTAGCGTCACTACACCGAGGGTGCGATCCTGGCTCACCTTGACATCTTTAAGACCGGCGTCATCGAGCGACTTTCTGATGTCATCGCTCACGTCGGGAAATTTCGGCGAGTTGGAAGAACAACCACAAAGACCGAGAAAAGCGGCTAGCGCGGCAGATGCCATGACAGTTCGTGAAGTTCGCATGCGGGCGTGACCTCCTGAGAAGACTGTGCCTCTGGTGACGCTGATCCGCAATGCTTGGCACATCGTAAGCTCGATTAACCAAAATACTTAGTTCGGCCCGCGGAAAAGCGTTAAGAGTTTGGCGCAAATCAAAGGAGATCGTGTTGGAGCGATAGCGAAGCCGACGAATTCGCGCTGATACGACCATCGCTCGCCGTGAGCGGATTTCCTCAGATATGCACAGCTATTCACAGCTACGCACAGTTGCGACTCTTGACAGCTCTGCTCCATCAGTTTAGCTTCCCACTCCCGCCCCCCAGATTTTCGGTCGATTTTTTCCTTTTCCGGGAGAGACTGCGATGATCGATACAGCCGATGGCGCCATAGAGGTCAAAAGTCCGGTAGAAGCTCTCCGCAACGAGGATGGTGTATTTGAAGTGAGCTCCCCTTACGGACACGTATTTCAGGTTTCCTGCCGCAGGGGAGGAAGGATGGACGTTCGCGAACTCAATGAGCCTAAGCACGCCAAAGTGCCGGAGCGGATTCTATGGCGAATCCGGAGAATCAATCGCGACGTAGCGTAAGCGCGAACTAAACCCGCAGCATCCCCAGCTTGCGCGCGCATCTCGGTTCAATCCGCGCAGTGAAAGCCACCTGACTCGACCTAGTGCGCTCCAATCTGTCCTTCCTTTTGCCCAAGGAGCGCTTCGATGTCATCCATGACACGGTTCATCTTTTTCACGGTGAGTTCGAGCGGTTCGTCCGTCGTCATATCGACCCCAGCATCTTTCAGCAGTTCTATCGGATATTTCGACCCGCCGGCTGAAATGAATCGCAGGTAACGCTCCGTAGCGCCCGGTTGGCGGGACAACACCTTCTCTGCCAACGCCGAAGAGGCTGCAAACGAGGTGGCATACTGGTAGACATAGAAGTTGTAATAAAAATGAGGGATAAAGGCCCATTCATACCCGACGTAGTCATCTACGTTACAGATCCCCTGATCGTGCCCGTAGTATTTCTTCACAATCTCGCTGTAAAGCTTCGATATCGAGTCTCCGGTTAGCGGTTCGCCTTTTTCGGCCACTTCGTGCATGCGCAGTTCGAATTCCGCAAACTGCGCCTGGCGAAACACGGTTTTCCGCATATTTTCCAGATAACTGCCGAGCAACGAAAGCTTCGTGTCGTTGTCCGTTATGGTCTGGAGCACATGATCGATCAGCAGGGTTTCGTTGAACGTGGAGGCAACCTCGGCCACGAAAATAGGATATGAAGTAAGCGGATAGGGCTGAGTCTTATTTGAAAAGTAGCTTTGCATGGTGTGGCCCAATTCATGGGCCACGGTGCTCATGTCGTCGTACTCGTCCTTGTGATTCAAAAGGACATACGGATGAACGTCGTAGGCCTCCGGGTTCATGTAGCCTCCGGATGCCTTGCCATCGCTGGGGTAGAAGTCGACCCAACGTTCGGAAAACGCGCGCCTGAGCCCCGCTGAATATTCGGGCCCAAGTGGTGTGAGCGCTGCCAGGACGTTTTTCTCTGACTCTTCTACCGAATATTTCGTATCAACCGATTTCACCACGGGCGCATAGAGGTCGTAGTAATGCAGATCGGCCAGGCCCATCATGCGTTTGCGAAGCCGCAAATAGCGATGAAACGTGGGTAGGTTGCGGTTCACTCCCTCGATCAGCTTGGTGTAAACCGAGGTCGGTATGTTGGAGTCGTTTAAAGAAGCTTCCAGGCTGCTCTCATACTTGCGGGCGCGAGCGTAAAAGATAGACGCCTGAACATTCGTATTCATCATGGAGCCAAACGTTCCCCGGTAAGCGCCTAGGGCGCCCAAGAAGGCGGCCATGACCTTCTCCCGATCCTGCCGAATGGCAGACGCGCGATGGAGCTCGTATGCGGAGGTATCCAGCTTCACGGTCTTCCCATCGCTCAAAACTACCGACGGATAAGGAAAGTCGGCATTCGAAAAGATGCTGTAGGCATCGTTCGGGCCGCTGGAAATAACTTTTGCGCTGGCCAGTAACTTTTCTTCTGATTCGCTGCCGGTGTGGGCCCGCCGCCGGGTTACGTCGTCCAGATAATGTCGGTAAACCTTGAGTCGCAGTTCTTGAGCGACGAATTTGTTGAGCGTGCCACTATCGATCTTAAGAATCTCCGGTTGGATGTACGCTGCTTCCGAATCGAAGGTGGACGAAAACTGCAGCATCTCTTGCTTCATGCCCTGATAGGTGCTCACGCGAGTATCCTGGTCCGAGCTCAAGCTGGCGTACGTTGTGAGCCGCTTCAGCTCCTTGTCCAGCCGGCTGCGTGTCTCTAGGGCATCGGCCAATCGCTTTGCGGAAGAGGCAAGCGTGCCCCGGAACTCCCGAAGCTTGGGGATCTCGGTGGCGAGCTTCTCTTTTTGGCTACGCCACTCCTGGTCCGTGGGATAAATCGCGGTCAAATCCCACTTGTATTGGTCTGGGATCTTGCTGCGGTCATGATCCTGGGATGGCGAGGGTAGCGCTAGCAGAGCAAGCAGGCCGATTGCGCCTGCAAGATGGCGAACCGTTGTTCTGATGGGCATGGCGGCCCTCCCGGCAAGTGTGTGCGCGCGATTGCGGGTTAAGACGTGCAGCTGGCTGCACCCCGATAATTCGCTGACTTTGGAATAGCAGCCGACGCGGACGTACACATAATACGCCTTCACGAAGCCACCAACGCGAATTCCCAAAAGTGCCTTTCTCGATGCATTCGCTTTTTACTACACTGCACAGCACGAGAGGAGAAGCAGATGAAGCTGTGGGAAAGAGTCGAGTACAGCGCCATCATCGACCGCAAGCCGTTGCGCCTGCCCAACAACAAGACGGTGGCGGTGTGGCCGCTAGTGACGGTGGAAGTCTGGGATCCTGACGAAGCTTTGCCTCGCACCATACTCACGCCGCCGCAGGGAAAAGTGTTCATCCCCGATGTTCCCAATTGGACTTGGGCGGAATATGGAATGCGCATTGGCTTCTGGCGAATGAAAGAAGCTCTCGACCGCCGGGGCTTGAAAGCGGTCTTTTGCATTAACGCATCGGTGATCGAGCGTTATCCGCGTGTGTGCCAGGCGGCGCTCGAGGCGGGCTGGGAATTCATGGGCCACAACATCATTCAGAAGCCCATGCATGCCATGCCCAATGAAGAAGAGGCCATTCAGCAGACCGTGGCTATGATCCAGAAGTTCACCGGTGCCAAGCCGCGTGGATGGATGGGGCCGGGACTCACCGAGACGCATCGCACCCCGGAGCTATTGGTTGCGGCCGGCGTGGAATACACGGTTGATTGGGTGCTGGATGATCAGCCCGTCGTCATCAAAACCAAAGAAGGACCGCTTTACAGCGTGCCTTACTCTGTCGAGGTCAATGACGTAGTTTTGATGGCCAGCGAAAAGCGGCCTTCAGCCGAGCTTCTCGAGCGTGCCGTGGCGACGTGTGACCGTTATTTGCTCGAAGGGCCGGAACAGGCTCGCGTCCTGGCGCTTGCCTGCCATCCCTATCTGCACGGGGTGCCGCACCGCATCGGGTACTTCGAACAAATGCTCGACGATCTCGCGGCCAAAGAGGGCGTGATGTTTACCACTGGCGGGCAGATCCTTGATTGGTATAAAGCCCATTGTGAACGCAACGCACAGCAAGCCGTAACGAAGGGTAGCTCCCGATAAACGCAATTTTCACTAATTGCGCTCCCGGAGCCGCATTGCTGGAACCCGGCTTATCGGGATTGGCAATTGTTCGGACCCTAGCCCCATCTTCCGAAAAGCCGACTTGTCGGTACCGATCTGGCGCACTTCCCAGAAGCCCGTTTCTGGCCCACTTCCGGGTTGTCGACCAACCGCTAACAATGCGAAGAACTCGTTCCGAAGAGCTTGGCGCGGTAGATTAGCCGGAATCAAATCATCATCGTTGACTGGCACCTTCCGCCGCAACTCAGCAAGAAACACACGGGCGTGCTTAATGTTGCATATTTGGTCCGAATTTCCCTGAGCACGCCAATGACGATACCGCGTCAGGCAGACATCCCTTCAGTCTTGGCGAAGGCCAGCAGCTTCATCAATTCGCTGATCTGGATCTTCTCCAGCGAACACACGGCAGCTTTGATTTTTCGGCTTAGTCCATCGTCTATGCGCGCCGCGACCATCTTGTCGAATTTCGCGTCGATCTCCTTCCAGGTGAATGGCCGCGCAGGGGCCCCGGGGAAATCTGAGATTTCCTGGGTGAACGACGTGCCACTCTTGAGCCGGACGGTCACTCGGCTCGCGAGGTCGGCCGGGTAACGGGCCGTAAGGCCAGCGTCAGGTCTCACCGTGACCTTCTGCATCAAATCTTGGACATCTCTCTTTTCAATCCGGCTGGGCTCGAGTTGCGCCGGCTGCACATCGCCGTCCAAGAGCGCGACAGCCATGAGGTACGGCAGGCTGTGGTCGGCATCTTCCTTGGTGTGAACATCGTGCTTGGGACCGAATCGCCCGCCCCCGGTGAAATCGTAAGCGTCTTGGAAAACTTCAGCCTCGACGCTCACAATGTCCGCCGGATTAAATGGGTGTACCTTATGCAACGCGATCGTGCAGAACACGCCCGATTGTGCCGGAATCGCGGTGTTGTAAGTCTTTAAGGCCAACCGATCGAAGCAATCCAGTTTCACGTTCTTCCACTCGATCTCGATCGATTTGCCCAGCGCATGCGCCAGCCCGTTTGTTCCCTCAATTACATACTTCGGGCCGGTCACCCCGCGGGACGCTAGTAAGACGCCGTGCATAGACGACAACGCAGTTTGGGACGAGTTCAAGCCCTTCCATTGCGAGATCGGCGTGGTGCGCACGACCAACAGCGGAATGACGTCACCGCAGATTTCGACGGCCGCCGCGGTTTTTGCCTCGTCCAGTTGGAGTGCCTTGGACGCCCCGGCTCCTATTGAGAATGAGAGCGGTGTTGTTAGGTCAAACCCCTCTTCCATGAAGGGAGCGACAGAAGTCAGTTCCGACTCGACTTGGTAGGCAACCGCCAGTGCGGTCAAGAATTCTTTGCCGGATCGCCCCGCGTGCTCGCAGGCGGCCAAGACCGCTCCAACGTTGTCCGACGGGTGACACAGCGACACCGGACCAAGATAGCTGTCCATTAGGTCGACGTACCGCACCAGTGCCGTGTTGGCCGAAGCTGCATAGATGACGTTGGCATTTCCGCCGCCGATCAAAGTGCATTGCGCGTCCGAACCGCCGAACTGTTTGGCCTGTTCCACACAGGCCACCGTCGGAGCCGCGCCGAGAGCGTTGATCGCGCATGCCAAAGAATCGAGAACGCTCACTTTCAGGCGTTCCCGCCGCTCGGGAGTAAGGTCCTCGTAGCTCGCCCTGTACGAGAACATCGCGATTCCCTGCGCTTGGCTTTCGCCCGTGATGATCGGCTTAGGCTTCGTTGCATAGAGACCGGCGGTTTGGCCCACAGCTTGAACTGGAACTCCTGACTGCAGACGAGGATCACTCTTGGGGCCTGCACCTTGTGTACTCATTGAGCTTTTACCTCCTGCACGACGCGGACATTTTGACTCCCGTCAATCTCGCCCCGGCAGCGACCTTCGCGCTGCCAGCGTCGGTTTTGACGACACCTCGCGGCCGAGTTGTCGCAGAAATGTTATTCCTGCTAAATCGGATTCTCCTCGAAAAGGCGGGCAACGAGGACGGAATCGAGATATGCTCGAACCTCAACGATCGTGCCATTCACAAATCGACATACCCAGCAATACCGGTTATCGAACCTGAAACCGTTTTTGGCGGTGGCGTCGGAATGCAGCTCGACCACCGTCCAGTCACCGCTTACGAGCGCATGTTCCACATGCAGTTCCGCACCTTTCGGTAGAACCTTTGCCAACTTTTCAAATGTATGTGCGAGGAACTCGGCCTTGCTGTGATAGTGACCGGCAAGAGGATGTGTTCCCTCGACGATCCAATCCACGTTGTCCGCTACATGGTCGAAGAACCCTTTGCCATCACCAGATTCCAGGTCCTTGAAAATCCCGCGAACGTAAGCAATGCTCAACTCCTGGGGTACAGCAGATCGTGCAGTAGACATCTTAAGTGACCTCCTTCGCATATCGTGATCCAAAGGTGTAGGGCCTTCGCAGCGCTAATCGACCAGCCACATAACTCACTTCTCCACGGTGCGTCGGGCAGTTAGCTCGACCGAACGTTGTATCTGAGCACACAGGGCTTGTTGGCAGGAACTTCAACGACGCCGAGGCCGTCGGTTTCTTTTCGGATGTCAGGCATGCTCTCCTCCGAGATGTGAGTTTGAGGAGGTTGGTCAGTTGACGCGCGGGCTAGGACACCGATATTTAACTCCCGCCCGAAGCGCACGTCAAGGAGCGGATAACGGGCAAACTGGAAGTTATCAGCTCGCACGACGGGTTAGTCCCGAAAAACGGGGTGATCTCAAGGGGTCGACGCAACACTGGCTTGCAGTCTATCCGCCGGAGTTCGAAATCCCAAGGTTTGTCGTGGCCGGGTATTGAGTCGCAGAGCGATCTCGTCCAGCTCCGATTGCGAGAACCTGGACAGGTCGGCGTTCTTTGGCAGGTATTGCCGCAGTAGGCCGTTTGTGTTTTCGTTTGAGCCCCGCTGCCAGGGACTCTGCGGATCGCAGAAGTAAACCTGCATATCCGTCGCCATCGTGAAGGTTTTGTGTTGGGCCATCTCCAGTCCGCGGTCCCAGGTCAGCGAGCGACGCAATTCCGCCGGGAGTTGGCCCACGTGCTGGCTCAGAACGGCCACCACCGTAGACGAGTCCTTGCCCGGTGACTTCACCAACATGCAGAAGCGCGAACGACGCTCCACCAGCGTGACCACGTGACTGTTGCCGGCCCCGCGCAACAGATCGCCTTCCCAGTGACCGGGAACGGCGCGATCTTCGACTTCGGCTGGCCGTTCGCGAATGGAGATCGCATCGACAATCTGGCCGCGCGAGTGCCCGTGAACACTGGAATGGCGCGAGCGGCGGATCCGCCGCTTGGATCGCAGATGCCGCACCAGTTCCTGTTTCAGCGCTCCCCGCGCTTGTATGAACAGACTCCGATAGATGGTTTCGTGAGACACGCGCAGGCTCTCGTCGTTCGGGTACTCCATCTTCAGCCACCCGGAAACCTGTTGCGGCGACCAATCCTGCATCAGTTTACTCGCAACCATCTGTTGCAGCTCGCTGTGCGTGGACAGCCGACACGGCTTGGGCCGCACGGCTGACTCCCAGGCCTGCTGATCGGCTGCGTTGGCACGATACTGCGTGCGCCCAGCATGGCGGGTGATCTCCCGGCTGATGGTGGAGGCCGAGCGATGCAAACCTCGTGCGATGACTCGCATCGCGCAGCCGCTGGCGATTCCACGGGAGATGTCTTCGCGCTCGGCCAGGGTAAGCACTCGCCGCGAACGGCGACGAGCGGGCGGAGCGATCCCACCATGACGCGCTAAAACGAAGTGAACGACTACGTGGTCTTTACCCAGGGCACGGCCAATCTCATTGAGCGACTGGCCCGCCTTCCAACGGTTCCACAACTCGGCTTTCTGCTCCGCAGAAAGCCCTCTTCGCTTGCCTTTGATCAACATAAACACCACCTTTGCAAAGAGCTTCTAGCTCAGATGGTGTTGCATCGACCGGTTGAACCGGCAGGCATTATCGGTAGGAATAGGCCAGTGACCGAGAAGCGGATTTCCTAGGACTTGGCAATACACGAAGACAGAAGTAGTCTGCCTCTGTCATGACGCTCCGCACGAGCGTCGCGATATAGAGACGGCCCTGTCCCTCATCCAGCTCAGGCGGCCTACTCAGGCATCACCCGAAAGACAGTAGCTTTCGAGACCGGCGGCGCCTTCCATGGAGAATATTTTTTTTCTTTAGCCTGGAGCACAGCTGCTTTTTCAGCTGGATCGTTGACAATGGACAAGGTGCGATCAAACAGTTGGTCTCCTATTTTGAGTCGCACGTGAGGATCACGCAGTATATCGTCATTCCACAGTTTGCCGGGATTCGAAGAGATATAGAGATTGCCATTATAAACAGCGCACCAAATCGTCACTGAGTGAGGCAGCAGAAACGGGGTCTGGGTCTGAATCTTGATCTGTTGAATTTTGTCCGCGAACGACCAGTCGGTGACTGGGGTAGTGACGAGTTTCCCTCTAAGCCAAAGCCCTGGCAGCCTGCATGACAAAGATCTATTGAACGGCGAACAGTCCTCAGGTTCGAAACCGAAGATTCGCGACGCCGACAGCAGCAAGATCAAGCAGATTAAGATCGCCCCACCAATCCTCAATAGAATCTTCAATGGTTCGCCTCTCAGCTCGTAAATTAGTGAGCTCTAATCCCAGCAAGATAGTTCCAATCCAGTATTTCCATGAGGCTTCAGCGAAGATACACCCAACCGCCTCCGTAGTGCTATCCGGGCGATTGTGACGTTTGGGGTTAGCGGAAAAGTCCCATGAGTTCAGGCATAAGTCTTGGTAAACGGCATTATCGGAGACTGGCCACTGCTAAACTTGCGTCGAAATTTGAGGCTAAATCCCGCTTCTAGCGACTGCCGTTCTTTGAGCTTCCCCTGGTCGCCTGCAGGGTCGAATCGATAATTCCGATCTCCACTCGGCGATTCGCTGCCCGCGCTTTGGGATTGCTACCGGGAACGAGCGGCTTGGACTTGCCAAAACCCTTTGTGCTGATAAGGCTCGGATCGATCCCCGCCTGGACCAGGGAATCCCGAACGGCTCGGGCGCGGCGCGCTGAGAGTTGTAGGTTGTAATCATTTGTCCCGCTGTCATCCGTATATGCGTACACGTAGATCGAATAACGCTTGAGAGGCATGACGACTCGTGCGACGCGGTTCAAGATGCCTCGGTATTGAGGAGAAAGATTCGACTTGCCGGAGTCGAACCGAATGGACTTCTCTCCGAGCATCATCACCACTCCATTTGAGGTGCGGCGCGTTTCGGCAATTTGCCCGAGCGACTGCTTCAACTTCTGAAGGTCGGCGTCGCGCTGCTGGCGAGATTCTTCAGTTTTCTGCGTGGCTTGACGGGGCGGTTGCGCGGCTGCCTTCGACGGAAGCGGTAACTGCGTTTGTGCCCCCGAGGTCGCTTGCGAATCTTTTACTTCATGGGGCACTTGATCAGACACTCGATCGGGCGCCTGATCGGGCCGGACCGTGGCGACTTGGGCAGCGGAGGCTTGGGAGGCCTTCTGATCGAGACTTTTGACGTGCTGCTCTGCGCCCTGGAGGCGCTGGTTAAGCTGCTCGGTCTGACGGTTGAGGTGCGCTACTTGCCGGTTCAATCGCCTAACCGACCTCAGGAGCCAAAGGCCAAAAATTGAAGCAAGAATCAGGGCAAGCCCCAGGGCCGTCGCTCCAAGAACCCACCCCGGCCTGCTTGGCGTTTTGACAAACCCGCCGTAAGCATGTTGCGCCATGGGGTTGGACGGTCCGCCCGCCAACTCTCTTTCCTGGGTCGCCTGCTCCTCGACTTCCGATATTGTGCTCGGCATGGATTCAGTCCTCCATACACAAGGTGGCACGCGTTCGATCCATTCTACGAAACGGTTCGACAGAACATCGGACCGCGAAGGGCAAGTTGCTCAAGGGTTATCTGTCCGTGGGTACAGGCCGAGATTCGCGTCGAGGCGGGTCATTAACGATCAAGGGAAAGCTGCTTAGGCAGGCGTAACGCACGTAGGTCCTGATAACGGGGTGGTCTCAAGGGGTCGATGCAACACTGGCCTGTAGTCTACTCTCCGGAGTTTCAAAGCCCAACGTCTTGCGTGGGCGTTGATTGAGGCGCAGCGCGATTCGGTCCAGGTCCGTTTGACTGTAGCTGGACAAGTCGGCCTTCTTCGGCAGGTACTGCCGTAAGAGCCCATTGGTGTTTTCGTTGCTGCCGCGTTGCCAAGGACTCTGCGGATCACAGAAGTAAACCTTCACATCCGTGGCGACGGTGAAGCTCTGGTGCTGGGCCATCTCCAGCCCGCGGTCCCAGGTCAACGAGCGCCGCAGCGTCGCCGGAAGCTGACGGACGTGCTGGCTCAGAGCGGCGACCACCGTCGCCGTCTCCTTGCTGGGCACCTTGACCAGCATGACAAAGCGCGAACGGCGCTCCACCAAGGTGGCCACGTGACTGTTGTGCGCGCCGCTTAACAGATCGCCCTCCCAATGCCCGGGAACGGCGCGGTCCTCGACCTCCGCAGGCCTTTCCCGGATGGAGATGGCATCGACGACTTGACCACGGTGATGTCCGCTATCACGGGAGTGCCGCGAGCGGCGGATCCGCCGCTTGGAACGCAGATGCCGCACCAGTTCCTGTTTCAGCGCTCCCCGCGCTTGTATGAACAGACTCCGATAGATGGTTTCGTGGGACACGCGCAGGCTTCCGTCCTGGGGATACTGATTCTTCAGCCATCCAGAAATCTGCTCCGGCGACCAGTCCAGAATCAGTTTACTCGCAACGATCGTTCGTAGCTGCTCGTGGATAGCCAGCAAGCAGGTCTTGGGCCGCAAGGCCGACTCCCAGGCTTGCTGATCGGCATCGTTGGCTCGATACAACGGCCGCCCGCCATGGCGGGCCACCTCCCGGCTCACCGTCGACACCGCTCGCTGCAGACCCTTGGCGATTTGACGAATCGACGATCCGCCAGCGATCCCGCGGGAGATGTCCTCTCGCTCCGCCAGGGTAAGTGTTCGCAGCGAACGCCGACGGGATTTTCGGAAAGTGGCCCTCGGCGCGTTCTAAGCCTCAAAAGCCAGTTTCCGAAATCCCGACTTCTCGGGGACTTAGCGCAAGTCCGCGGTCAGGCGGGTCAACGCCTGTAAATGCTGACAGTTCTCCTTTGAAAATCCGTGAGCTAAATAGAGCAGACTCTTGAGTCGGAATCGAAGCCCTGACTCAAGAGGACCCCCACACAAAGGAGAATCAAATGCCAGCTAAGAACCCGAAGGAAGTCTTTGTGACCATGCTCAGTGCAGAACGGGAGGGCGCGGAGCGCACTACGGAGATACTCCGTGAATTGAGCCAGTCCGTTCAGAATCCGGAGATAAAACAGGCACTAGAAGCACGCGTTTTTGTTAAAGACCAGATAGTTTCTAAGGTCGACGAGGTTTTTAAGCTTATTGGTGAGAAGCCCGTTAAGTTTAGTGGCCGCCTTCTCGATGTATTCGTTGAAGATTTCCGCCGGGAGCTCGCAGAGATACAGTCACCCGAAGCTAGGCATCTGTTCGTCTTGGCCAAGGCTAGCCACCTAGTCCATCTGCGCATAGGTGGGTACATGGTATTGACTGCCGCGGCAGACCTCACCGGGAATTGGGGGGCGGGCGTACTCCTTGAGAGTTGCCTTGCGGACGAGCTTGCGTTCGCCGAACGAACGCGTCGGCTGATCCGCAAGATCGTCGAGACGAAGATCGCAGCAAGAGCGGCCTAGCCTCAATTCGCGAAGCCAATCCCCGGGGCGCGCGCCTGTCAGCGTCCTCAAACGGTGACAGGCGCAGCCTTTTCGACTAGGCGGATTTGACAGCCAGCGCCTGAGAAACGGTCTTTTCGCTAACTGGCCGATCAGGATAAGGCTGGGTTAGACTTTACCGGCCATGAGCGTGATCGACGAAGTCATCGCCGCAAACGAGATATATTCGCGCACGCATGAATTGCGCAAACTGACCCCGCGTCCCGAGCGCAAGCTCGCAGTCGTAACCTGCATGGATACGCGTCTTTCAATTCGCACCTTGGGTCTAAAAACGGGAGATGCGCATATCCTCCGCAATGCCGGAGGCATCGTCACGGACGACACTTTGCGCTCACTGGTGGTATCGCACTATCTGTTGGGCACCGAGGAAATTATGGTGATCAATCACACCGACTGCGGTTTGATGCACACCAGCGAACAGGATTTGCGCACGAGAGTCGAGAATCGCACCGGAACCGCCGTCGTTGCTCCATCCTTCTTCTACGCCTTCCAAAACATCGAAGAAAACGTTCGCAAACAATTGCAAAAGCTTCGCACCCATCCCTGGATTCCCAAGACGGTTGACGCGCGTGGCTTCGTCTACGACGTGACCAGCGGTCTGCTCCGTGAAATCAAGGATGTTTGATCGATGCCCCTGCACCGTCATCTCACAGGTGTGAAGATCAACCGCGCTGACGAGGGGTGAAGTTCCTGATGCGTGCTAGAGACGGTGCTGCTCGGTAGGCGCAGGGGCCCGCCGAAGGCCCGCTCGCCAGCAAGGCTCACACAGTTCATCGGGACTTGCCGTGAATGGCTATGACAAAAACTAACTTGCTCTGGTGACGTTCGTGTTCGTTATATACTGTCTGTAGCCAGACCAACCGCAAACTCCGAGTCAAGGAAAAGAAATTCACGCGAGGAGGATCAGATGAATCGTCTCTGGGTTTCATCGAGCGCTCTGACGTTACTCATGGCGGCCTTGTTGTGCGCACCGTCTTTTCTCGCCGCCCAGTCATCCGGCGCCGCTACCAAGGCCCGCGTGAAGACTTCCGCCGAGCCGGATGCTAACGCGCCGAGCACCCAGGCATGGACCATGCCCCGCTTGCCCGACGGCCAACCGGACCTGCAGGGATATTGGACGAGCCTCAGCGTTACGCCCTTCGAACGTCCTGCTAAATACGGAAGCCGAGAGTTTTTGACGGAAAAGGAAACGCAAGACGCCTTCAACGCAGGCATACAGTCTGAGTTCGACGGTGCTGCCGGCACCGGCGACGCGGAGAACGATCCCGAATCGGCAGATTATGATTTTAAAACGTACGGGCTGAGTCCTTGGCAGAACGGCATCCGGCCTAACCATCGCACCTCACTGGTTGTGGATCCCACGGATGGTAGGATTCCCCCGTTGACGCCGGAAGCCAAGGCCAGGCGGCGGCAAAGAGCCAACTTCGACTACTACATCGTCCCAGCAGGCGGCGAGAATTATCAGGGAGCGGTGCACGCGGATGTTCCAAGGGATTTGGGCCTTGGCACGTCTTGCGTCCACCAGGGTGGCGCGCCACCGATCCTTCCCACGGGGTACAACAGCAATTTTCTCCTCGTGCAGAGCCACGACGCTGTGTTCATTGAAAAAGAGGTTGGGAGCGAATATCGCATTATTCCCCTGGACGGTACGCCGCATGCCGGAGCCGACATCCGCCAGTGGCACGGCGATGGGCGTGGCCATTGGGAAGGCGACACGCTGGTCGTCGAAACTACTAATTTCCGGCCCGAGAATGTCTATCGGAACGCCAATCCCAAGACCTTGAAGATCACCGAGCGGTTCAAGCGCGTCGACAAGGAAACGATTGAGTACTCGTTCAAGGTGGATGACCCCTCGACTTGGACAAAACCCTGGACGGCCATCGTTCCCTTGAGCTCAGTCGCTGGGCCGCTATTTGAGTACGATTGCAGCGAGAACAATAATGACGCTGTGAACATTCTGGCCGGGGCTCGCAAGGCCGAGGCGGCCGCGGAAGAGAAGGCCAAGGCTCCTGCGGGAGTGCCGATTTCGCAAAGATAACTGTAACGGGGCTTCGCAGAGCAGATTTCTGCACGGACCAACTAGCGTTTTACGTTTTGCCGCCGCTCTTCGTATGGTTTTCGGCCGTGTATCCTGGCGCTAACTGTAGCAGCGGCAGCGTACAGGATGTCCGAAGCTACTTCGGTGGGGGCGGCCGGTTTCCGAAAACCCTATCGGGAGTTTGCAGTTATTGCTTATTCTCTGCCGTGTCTTGCCCAGTTATCTAGCCGCCAACGAGCAGGCTTGTGGAAAGCCTATGGATGCAGAGTAAGCTTCTGCACTCTCCAGTTGCCGATCTCCCCCACATACAACTCGTTCTCGTTGCGACAGTCGATGGCATTGACGGTGCCGAATTCCTTCGGCAGTTTGCCTGCCCTGCCGAACTTGCCCACAATTTGGCCCGTCAATTCCAGCTTGTAAATTTCGCCGTTGGCGTCGATATCATCCGGCGGGTTTGAATTCGAACTGTAAAGGTATTGGTGTCCTCCAGGTGTAATACAAATCGCTGACGGGCTTCCCACATTTGAAATAGACGTTTTGAAGCTCCCGTCACGGTCGAAGACTTGAATTCTTTTATTCCCACTGTCAGCCACGTAAACATTGCCTTGCGCATCAACCGCTATGCCATGAACTGTGTTGAATTGACTCTGCGCGTCTCCTTTCGAGCCCCACGATTTTACGAACTTGCCGTCCTTATCAAACTTCGCCACGCGCGCATTGCCATAACCATCGGCCACATAGATATTCCCAGCGGCATCCCACGTCACGTCAGTAGGACGCTGAAAAATATCGCTCTGGGCGCCTGCGCCAGGAAGACCGCGTGGCGCCGGAGGGCCTTCACCGCCACCTCCGCCCTGCGCACCGAGAGGTCGGTCAAGCGGCAAGGCCGGAATCCGCTCCGCCTCGGCCTTTCTGCCGAGTAACAGCTGAACCTGTCCGGTCGGATCGAGCTTGATCACCATGTTCGACATTTGGTCCACGACCCAAATGTTGTCCTGCGGATCGACGCGCACTTGTTGAGCAACCAGAAAACCGTAGAGGCCTTGCCCAATTTCGCGAACGAACTTGCCATTTCGGTCGAACTCGAACAGCCGCGAACCTCCGTGCGCGAACGCCCGCGAAGTGCCGATCGAGATCGTCGGATGCCCCGTACGCGTATAAACAAAGATATCTCCCTTCGAGTCCGTTGCCACTCCAGCCGCTTCGCCCAGATGGATATTGTCCGGGAACTTTAGCGGATTAGGGTCGGAGTCGAAGCGTATCT
Organism: uncultured Acidobacteriota bacterium; assembly: GCA_963803735.1. GTDB lineage: Bacteria > Acidobacteriota > Terriglobia > Acidiferrales > UBA7541 > Palsa-189. Next base: position 603,839 of record CAWDNV010000010.1, read on the forward strand.
CGGGCGCGGATTGCGCGACGACCGTGATCCCCGGAAGAAGAATCGAAGCCAGCAAGCTCAAAAGATAGCGCTTCATAACGAGCATCCCTTCCTTACTTCGCATATGAAATCTTGGTCTGCATGGGTTTCAACATCAGTTTCTGCACACGCCAGGATTCGATTTCCGCAACGACAATTTCGTTCGGGTTACGACAATCCATCATGTGGACGACCTGAAATCCCCCGAACTGTTTGCTGGCGTGGCCGAATTTGCCGAGGATCGTCCCGTCCAATTCCATCTTGTAAATCTCCCCGGTGGTATCCCAGGTGCCGGGGGGATTCCCATTCGGGTTCGAGTTGGATGTGAACAGGTACTGGTGCGGCCCGGGAGAAATACACACTGTCCAGGCCGTGCCAACGTTTTCATAACTGGTCTTGAAGTTGAGATCGTTGTCAAAGACTTGCGTGCGGTTATTGCCGCGATCAGAGACATAAACATTCCCTTTGCCGTCAGCGGCGATCGCGTGCGGCAGATTGAATTGACCGGGTTCACGCCCCGCTTTCTCGCTGCCCACCTGCTTGAGAAACCTGCCGTTTTTGTCGTACTTCACGACTCGATTGTTACCGTATCCGTCAGATACGAAAACGTTGCCTTGGGGATCCCACGCAACATCGGTCGGACGGCTGAACGTATACTTCTCGGCAGGCGGTGCCGGTCCGGCCGCCGTTGCAGTGGCGCCGGCAACAACCTCGGGTCTATGGCCGAGCACCATCACCACGCGCCCTTCAGGATTGAACTTGATGACCAGGTTCGCCCCTTCGTCGACGACCCATATGTTGTCCCCGGGATCGACGCGCACCGAGTGCGCGAACTCCAAACCGTATAAGCCCTCGCCGATCTCGCGCAGGTATTTGCCGTTCTGGTCGAACTCGAAAAGACGTGTGTTGGCGCTGCGCGTGTAGACAAAGACGTGCCCCTTGGAATTAGTGGCTACGCCGATGGCTTCGCCCAGATACAGGTTCGCTGGGAGCCTCAGGAAATTGCGCACCGATTCATATGGGATTTCTGGCACGTTCTGCGCTGTGGCTTTCATCTGTGCGTGGGCGGCGTTGGCGCACAACGCCACGACGATCGTGCCCCAATATGTCAGGAATCGTTTCATTTGAGCCTCCCGAGGAATTTCGGAAGAAACCTTCACTGTGCAGGTCGAGCCTATACCAAACACTCAGTGGGTTCAAATACTAGTCCAGTTATATTTGAGATAACGGGGTTCGTTATCGGCGGAGGATTCCTCATTGTACGGCGGAGAACATCAGTGGTCTAAAAACCGTTTTGCTTTAATTTTCATCGCGGCGGCAATCCTCTTTGCGAGCCATCTTCAGGCACAAACTTCCTCAGACAGCCAAGCGGAAACTTCTGGAGGCCCGAACTCCAAGACCTGGTCGATTTCCGTTACTGCTGACGGCTATGTTGTGCCGCATGCCGAGTTCTATGTATCTCCTACGGTCACGGCAGATTGGGACTGGCTGCATGCCGAGGCACGCTACAATTACGAAGATCATCGGACAGGTTCATTATGGTTCGGGTATAACTTCAGCGTCGGTCACAAGTTGGTGTTTGAAGCCACGCCGATGATCGGTGGGGTTTTCGGGAACACTACAGGCATCGCGCCCGGTTATGAAGTGGCGCTCACTTATAAGCGGGTTTCACTCACCAGTTCGGGAGAATATGTCTTTGACAGAAAAAACCGGAATGGCAGCTTCTTCTACAGTTGGCCCCAACTGACTTATTCCCCAGTGGATTGGCTTCACGTGGGTTTGGTCGCGCAAAGGACCAAGGCCTACCACACCAATTTAGACGTACAACGCGGAGTTCTAGCTGGAATTTCGTATCGAAAGGTGCATTTCACGACCTACATTTTTAATGCGGGCTGGACCAAACCGACGCTGGTCGTTGAGCTCAACTACAAGTTTTGACGGTGAGCTGGCAGGGATTTCGGAAGCTGGCTTTCGCGCCGGTATACCCCGTGCGTTTAGAACAACCTTGTCGTACGTTCATGTGATAGAGAAGAAATCGGGGTCTAGAATGCTGGAATGGAACGGAAAGTCTTCTGGACCGCTTTCACCGTCTTGGGTGTCGTCGCGGATTTCAGCCTGCCACTCTGGTGGGCACTGGCTGCGACGATTCCGATTGGCTTACTGAGTTGGTGGCTAGCATATCGCAGCGACTGGTTTTAAACCGAAATCATCTTCCCCATCGCAAGACTCGCAAGCTATGAGATCGATCAAGTCCTATTCGTCAAGCGGCTTTCGCGCCCGACTACATTCGCGTTAGATTCCACGACCATCTAACACGAGGGGCCTTCGGCGCTCTGTGAAGCGTGGACTCGCGGACTTAGACGCCCACCTCCCGGGCATCGAGGTATAACATGGAGGTGTACTGCTTCGGTCGATTTGGTGTGCAGATTCGCATTCTTCATCGCCGGGACCGCCGGAGAACACATCCGAAAAAGGTGAAATACCATGAAGCAATTTGGCAAATTCTTTCTATCTCTCCTAAGCCTGGGACTCATTTTGTCCGTCTCGGAAACGGTGGCTCAAGACACGCCAACTAAAACTCTCATCGTTAACGGAAATACGGTGGATGCAGGCGTCGTCCAGATCGAAGGCCGCTCCTACGTTGACATTGAGGGCTTGGCTAAAGGTATTGGCGGTTCAGTTACTTTTGAGGGAAACCAGGTTTCGCTCACGATTCCGACACCGTCTCCGTCGCCGGCTCCACAAACTCAGGAGGGCATGTCAAAGGAGTTTCAGAAGATCGCCGTGTTCACTCTGGCCGAAATGAGGGAATGGAAAGGCGCGATCGGCACCGTAGTCACCTCGGGAATGCCTGTTGTGGGAACCTGGTCTCAGGATTATCACGACCGCATCGAAGCGGATCTAATGCAGGCTGCACTAGCCGCGTCCACTGACCCGGATCGCCAGGCGCTCCAGCTTCTTCAACACGAGTTTGAGCTTCTTACGGACTGGGCAAACATGGTTCTCGGCGAACGCCAGGCTTTGAACGCGGCCAGAACGATCGACCCTAACTCACTCCAGAATGACCAATCGTTGGCGAAAATCTCAAAATGCGGCCAATTCTTAAGTTCGATGATCGTCAGCGGCACGTTTTCCGACGATTCGAGCTGCCACTAGGCCCGCACACACCCTCCGCCGCACCCGCCCTGGGCGACGGTTCTTGTGCCGCCTTCCCGGCAACATCGATTTAGATCGGCCGTCTGCGTCGGGATGAGACGCTCTGATTATTCGGCAACGGCCTTGCGGCGTCTCGCTACAAGCCTCGTATCGTGTTCCTTGCCTCGGTCATCTCTGAGGTAGACATGTTCGTCCTCGATGGCGAATTGCAATGGACCATTGGCCGTGAATGGCGGCTGGTCTTTCGATCTGCGCATCTCCACCGATTGGTAAATGTATTTTCCTGCATCGAATGTATACAGGTCGTTGACGAGATCTTTGGGCGGAACCGACCGGATGGTGTTTGGCGGCGTTTTGAGGCTCGTAGGAGCCACGTTGGTCTCAATTACGCCGAGCAGCGTTCCCGTTTGCCATTGCCGCTCTTTCTTGGCGAACGCTGTACATACGCAGAATAGAGAGAGAACCGAAAAGGCCGCGATTGCGTGTCTCCTCACAATCGTCCGGGTTCGGATCCCGTGCGTAATCATCGATTTCATAGTTTTGCCCGATTCGAAAGCTAACGGCCAAGACGCCGACACAAACACCGAGTGACCTCCGGCCGGGTGCGATCCATTCCTTCGTTTAGAACGATCCTATCAAGACTCGCGCTCAACTACCTTACTTACCTGCGTATGCAAAAGTGCTGGCCTGCAATTTCGAATGCGCTAGTTCTTTGGGGTCGAGCTCTCCGGTCTTGTTCGTATCCAGTCTATCGAACTCGGCTGACATAAAGTTCATCCACTCCTGCTTGGAGATCTTGCCATTCTTGTCCGTATCCATCAGAAGCAACAATTGTTGCACTTGAGCATCTGTGAGTTGTTGCTTGGAGTCTTCGAGCGTTTGCTTATTTTGCGGCTTTGACACCGCTTCCTTGGACTGTGCGAATGCCGTTACTGACATTGGCCCGGCTGCAAACAACGGCGCAGCAAACAACAAGAGAATCAGTATGCGATTGGTTTGCCTCCTCATGACTGCCTCCCAACAATTTGATGCTCTCCAACCAGAATGTAACCTGGATGCCTGAAAAAGGCGTGAAAGGCGTGAAAGGATCGTTTAAATCGTCGCGAGACAGATGTTCGTCCCGAGCGAGGATCCGGAGCGAGGGATCTCTCCGTATAGCGCTCTTTACTCGTGCGGTAGAATACATATACGCCTGCTTTGCGCTGCGGCTGTGACGATTGCCCTTCAAAAATCAACCCTCCCCGACCGACTGAATTCTCAGCCGCCGTTTTTTCGAATGAAGTGGCAAATGCTTTCCGTGCCAAGGTCTGAAGGACTCCGCCGACCAGATGACGTTGTCATCACGAGCGAGGTGCTGTCCACAACGCAGCGCCGCAAGTGCGCGCCTTGGCATGCGAGCGACGGATCTGCTTTCAGGGACCCGGGCCTAAGCGTCTTCCCGACTGTAAAAGTCAGCCGACAGTTACGAGCAAATATTCGTTCGGCAAGTGCACGAATAGAGCACACTAAGTTTCCTGTAATGAACACTTGCGCAAAAAGGGTAGGGGGGTACCCTCGCCTTTCCAATTTGGCTCTTGCGCGCCGCATCGGCAGGAGTGAGAGTTCATCGGGGAGGGGAGCATGACTCAGCGAACTACCGAGACCCAAAATCGCGAACCCGCGACCGGGAATCGAAAAACCGCGGACGTTCAGGAGTTGTTCTGCCGGGTGTTGCACCACACCACAGCCGAACATAAAGCGGGGCTTCAAAATAATGGCGCCGGCACGGCGGATTCGCCCACGAAAGGGCGCCCGGGCGATCCAGTCACTCCGCCGATTGTGTTGTCTGGGGTCTTCTTCCTTCCCGGCGACCCGGCCGGACCCTACCAATACGCGCGTTGGAGCAATCCCACGTGGACCGCGCTAGAGGAAGCGCTCTCGATTCTGGAGGATGCCGAGACTGTAATCTTCCCGTCCGGCATGGCCACAGTGGCGGCCGTACTTAGCAGCCAACTCAAACCGGGCGATCGCGTCCTCTTGCCCTCCGACGCCTATTACACTTCGCGCGTTCTCGCGGATAAGTATCTTGCGACTGCCGGCGTTCGCGTGGCTACGTGCCCTTCCGCCGATTACGACAAGCAGGATTTCACCGGATTTCGCATGATCTTTGTGGAGACGCCGTCCAATCCGGGTTTGGACGTCTGCGATATCCGCAAAGCCGTTGCAAAGGCCAGGCAAGCCGGCGCCATGCTGGTAGCCGACAACACTATGCCGACGCCCCTGGGTCAGCGCCCGCTTGATTTGGGAGTGGATGTCGTCGTCTCCTCTGATTCCAAAGCGATCAACGGCCACTCCGACGTGCTCTTTGGTCACGTTGCTTCGCGCCACTCCGACTTGATAGCCGCCGTGCGCGATTGGAGAAAGATTTACGGCGCGATTCCAGGGCCATTCGAGACATGGCTCGTGCATCGCGGACTCGAGACTCTGGAAGTGCGCTTCGAGCGCATGTGCAACAGCGCCGAAGCGCTCGCCAGCCGGCTTGCCGAGCACCCCAAGGTCAACGAGGTGAGGTTTCCAGGACTTCGCGCCCATCCCGCGTATGCCGTCGCGAAAAGCCAGATGCTGCGTTTCGGAATGATTCTGAGTGTGACGCTGAGCGACAAAGCGTCCGCTGAGCAATTCATCGGTAATTGCCGAGTGATTCGCCCGACCACGAGTTTTGGAGGCCTGCACACCTCGGCGGAAAGACGCGCGCGCTGGGGCGACAAAGTTCCGGAAGGATTTGTGCGCGTATCCGTGGGATGCGAGCCGCTCGAACAGCTCTGGAAAGAAATGAAGGCCGCGCTCGATAGCTTGTGAGCGAAAGAGTCAATTCGCTGCTGTTCGGAAATCCTTCGCTTTGCACACGAATTGCGCCAACTTTTGCTGCTGTAGGCGCGTACATGATTTCCTGTACTTGCCTCGTGGCGGTGCATTAGTTAACTTACCCTCCGCGAAAAGCCCGCCTCTTGCGCCAGGTGGCTTTTTCGCTTTCGGCTAAAGTCCCCGCACAGATTGATTTGTCGCTTACGATTAGGACGGGAGCATTTTGTACAAACCGTAAAAGGGGCCAAGCAATTGAGAATTCTGGTCGCAGACGATCACGAAGTAATTCGCAGGGGCGTTCGCGCCCTTCTGGCGTCGGGAAAGGATTGCGAGATTTGCGGTGAAGCCGTGGATGGGCAGGATGCGGTGGAAAAGGCCCGGCAGCTTCGCCCCGACTTAATCATCATGGACGTCAGCATGCCAAACCTGAATGGTTTGGAAGCGACGCGCGCAATCCGCCGCACTCTTCCCAGCACGCAGATATTGATTCTGACCCAGCACGATTCCCAGGAAATGATGCGCCAGGCGCTCAATGCTGGAGCGCGCGGCTTTGTGGTCAAGTCTTCAGTCGCGCACGACTTGCTCAAAGCCGTCGAGGCCGCGAAGCGGGGCGAATCGTTTTTCGATTCGACCGTCGTTCCAAAAGTTTCCGATGCGGGCTCTGCGGACGCAAAGACCATTTTGGAGCGGGAAGCGGCGCTGGAGCAGGCGCTGCGTGAAAGCGAAGAGCGTTATCGCGCTCTGGCCCTAGCCACCGATCAGCTCGTCTGGCGCGCGGACGCTGCCGGCAACAACGTGTGGAGTTCCGAGAATGCGCAGCGGCTTATGGGCTGGGAGAGCGGAGAAGCAAAAGGCCGCGGCTGGCTGAATTTCGTGCATCCCGACGATCGCGTGCGCGTGACACAAAGGTGGGAGGAGTCGCTCAAGACGGGCAGGGAATACCACTCGGAATTTCGCATGCGCACGCGCGACGGCAGCTACCGGTATTTCGAGGCGCGCGGCGTGCCGGTGCGAAATCCGGACGGCACGGTGCGGGAATGGATTGGCGCCGACGTCGATATCACGGAGCGAAAACGTGCGGAGCTGGAGGTGCGAGCCAGCGCTCATCGCCGCACGATGGCGCTTTCCGCGGCCCGCGTCGGCGGGTTCGTTTGGGATCCGCAGAGCGGGGAATCGGAGCTGACAGCTGAACTTCAGGAAATTTTCGGTTTCGAGACGGGCTCCGCCATGGACAAGAGCCAGGAACGCTGGCTTGCCAATGTGCATGCCGACGATCGGGCCATGGTTTTGGAGCGCATGCAGGAAAGCGCATCTTCCGGGAACATGAACTTTGAGTTCCGCTATCAGCATCCGCGTCTCGGCCTGCGCTGGCTTTACGCTAAGGGACAAATCCGGACGGACGAGTCCGCCAACGGAAAGAGCGCGAACGGAAAATGTTCCGAAGAGAAAAAGATCTACGGCGTGGTGATGGACGTCACGGAACGAAAGAAGGCCGAAGCGGAGCTGAAGCTGGTGCACGAAGAACTCGAAGCACGAGTGTACCAGCGCACAGCGGAGCTGCGCGCTGCGGAGGCTGGCCTGCGCCAGCTCTCGGCACGGCTGATGCAATTGCAGGACGAAGAGCGCCGGCGCATTTCGCGCGAATTGCACGATAGCTCGGGGCAGGCTTTGGCGGCGCTCAGCATGTCTCTTTCCATGATTGAAAGGGAAACCGATAAACTAAGCGAGCGCTCAGTTAGAAATTTGACGGATGCCAATCGCCTGGTGCGCGAATTATCGCAGGAAGTGCGTACCATGTCTCATCTGCTTGCATCCGCCTCTGCTCGACGAGGCCGGATTGGAATCCGCACTGCGCTGGTTCGTTGAGGGGTTTGCGGAGCGCAGTGGAATCAATGTGGATCTGGACCTTTCCCCAGAGCTTGGGCGCCTATCCAAGGAGATGGAAATTTCCATCTTTCGGATCGTCCAGGAGTCGCTTGCCAATGTGCATCGCCATTCTGGAAGCAAAACAGCGCAGGTGCGGGTGGGACGCGACGCTCAGAAAGTTACTCTGGAAATTCACGATCAAGGACGGGGCCTTCCTGTGAATGGGAAAGCGGAACGTTCAGAGCCTGCAGTCCCGGGAGTTGGGATTCAGGGAATGTGTGAGAGAGTGCGGCAGCTGGGCGGACATTTCGACATTGACTCAACTAAAGGCAACACGATCGTGCGCGCCGAAATACCCGTGCATACAGCGGAGACCGCTTCAGCCGGCAAAGTAGCGCAAGCGACGACCTAGGCGGCGGGGCGTTTACGCTTCAATGATGTGATTGCGAATGGCGTAACGTACGAGCTCGGTAACCGAATGGCAGTCGAGGCGCCGCATGATATTGGCGCGGTGAGTTTCCGCAGTTTTAACGCTAATATTCAGCGCTACGGCCACTTCCTTGCTGCTCTTGCCTTCCGCGAGCAACTGCAGAATCTGCTTCTGGCGCGCGGTCAGGCGCAGTCCGTTCTTTCGGTTGGTTTCTTCCCCTTCGTTCTCTTTAGTGGGCCGCCCCAGATAGCCTTCCAGAACCATCTGCGCCACTTTGGGCGTAAAGAAGGTTTTATTGCGGCGCAGCGCGTCCACTGCCGACACCAGATCCCTTCCGGCGTCGGACTTCAACAAATATCCCCGAGCTCCTGCTTCGAGGGTTTGCCGGATCAGCGGATCGGAATCGTACATCGTGAGAATCAGGACCTTGGTCTGCACGGTCTTTAGAATTTCCCGCGCAGCTTCCAAGCCGTTCAGTTCCGGCATGCTCAGATCCAAAATGGTCACGTCAGGCTGCACAAGCTTGGCCTTCTCGACCGCCTCGCGGCCATCTGCGGCTTCTGCAGCAACTTCCCAACCAGGCTGCTCTTCGAGCAGCGTGCGTACGCCCTTACGTACTACGTCGTGGTCGTCTGCCACGAGTAAGCGAAGGTTCGCCATCATTGCCTCCAACTTCGGTGCGTGGCCTTCTTGCGATTTCTTTTATTACTTACGATAACCTCACACTGATTTCCAAAGCAGGGGCGGTAGCGGGCCAGACTGGCGAACCTGAGGAGAGATCTGCGTCGATGGGCGTGCGAAAATTTCCCCAGCTTCGCTTACAGCATCTCGCCTTTGGAAAACATTTTCCATACAGACTTTACAGTACGGCTCCCTGGAGCCAGAGTGCCAGAAAACCCTTTGTGCGGATCGGACACACTCTATCTAAACTGATGCTGCATGCCCTCCATATGGACACCAAATTGTGAAGTTATTTCCGCAGGGCACGAATTTTTTTCCGGCTCGTGTAGGTGTTCCTTACATGGAATCACGCAAGGTGAGCCGGCACGGCACTGCATGCGATGTGATCTTGACTAGTCGCTCCCTATTGAGCAGCCTTGGATGGGCAACTTCCCATGAGCAGTAATCTAACCATGCGATATTGGCTTAAGGTGGTTGCTCTTATCTTTGCGGCTGCACCAGGTATTCGCGCACAGGCTTCGCCCGCTCGAACCGCAGACCAAGCCCAACTTCCCGCGACCTACGTGGGTTCGCGTACGTGCCAATCCTGCCACACCGATATTTACGCGCGCTGGCAGAAGACGCCCATGGCCAATGTGGTGCGCGATCCGCACGAGCATCCCGAAGCCATAATTCCCGATCTGGCCACCAATACGGTTAAGAAATTCACGCTCGATGACGTCGGGCTCGTCTACGGCAGCATCTGGAAGCAGCGTTACTTTACGAAAATCGGGAATGACTATTATCCGCAGCCATCACAGTGGGACATCACCAATCACGTCTGGCGGCCTTACTTCGTTCCAAACGACGCGGATTGGTGGGCGCCGCTTTACCCGCCGGACAATACGAAACGTCCGACAAGCGCGCTTTGCGATGGATGCCATTCCGTGAATTTCAACGTTGCCGATCACAGCGTGACGGAATGGAACGTCGGCTGCGAACGCTGCCACGGACCCGGCAGCGAACATGTGGCGAGACCTTCGCGCGCGAACATTCAGAATCCTGCGCGTATGGATTACGTACACGCGAACGACACGTGCATCCAGTGCCATTCGCAGGGACGCCCGCTAACCAATCCGATTGAGGGAAAATATTACGATTGGCCGGTCGGATTCCACGTGGGAATGAACCTAGCCGATTACTGGCAATTGGAAGAGCATAAGCTCGGCGAGACTAGCTTCACGCATTTTGCGGACGGCACCGCGCACAAGAACCGCATGCAGGGAAACGATTTCGTGCAAAGCGTGATGTATCGGCGAGGGGTGACCTGCTATAGCTGCCACGATGTGCACGGCACCGCGAATTACGCGGAACTGCGGCTCCCGCCAAATCAAATCTGCTTCACGTGCCATGGCCCCGGGATGCCCAACGGGCCTCGGACCAAATCACTCGAGGAACACACCCATCATCGCGAGGGGACTCCGGCGAGCGAATGCGTGAGCTGCCACATGCCGGCGATCGAGACGACCATTGCGAACGTCAACGTGCATGCGCACACGTTTGCATTCATCACGCCGGCAATGACGGAGAAATACAAGATCCCGAATCCTTGCACTTCCTGCCATACCGATAAGACCATCGCGTGGGCCACTGATGCGCTCCGTCATTGGCCCGAGCGCTCGCCCTGGCGGCTGGAGTAAGCCGATGCTCCGTCATTCGCCTCGGAAATAAAAACCGGGAGGTTCGCAGTCGGCTCGCGAAACCTCCCGGGGGGTGTTCACCCCGAACTAGACATTCGCCTGGTTCGTGGTGAACTGGGGGGAAGGCAATTTCCCGAACTTTTCTTCTAATCGACTTAGTGCGTTTGCGCCTCCGTCTTTACGCGGGCGACTTCGGCGACGAAGGTTTTGGCTTCTTCGGGCACGGGGACCTTACCCGTCAGCAGTTCACTATTGCCGAAATCCTTGCCGTACAGAGCCTTGGTCGAATCGCTGTCGTGCTCGATCCACGAGCCATCCAGATCTATTCCGGCGAAAAGCCCCTTAGACCGCGAGTAGGTTAGGATCTGTGTATCCAGCTTCCAATCCACTCCGGCGGAAGCATGGCGACCGACTGGTCCGGCCGCGCCAGAAACGTCAGCACCCACCTGAAACTTATTTTCGAGCAGATGCTTGGCGCCCTCATCCGTCATGATCATCATGACGAGGTCGATACTTTCCGCGCCGATCTGCAAACCCCAGCTTCCGCCGCTAATGCTGAAGAATGCCGGTGCGCTCCATCCACCGTCGGGGAGCTTGCAGGTAGCGAGGCCCCGGCCGTGCTTGCCACCGAAGATGAAAGCGCCCTTAACCAAATGGGGTACCACGGCGACACATTTGGCGCTCTTGTAAACCTCGTCCGGGATTCCCTTATCGGGAGCCGCGGCGAGTTCGTGGAGCGTTGCCGTGGCGGCGTCCAGGCGCGCCTTTACTTCGCTCTTGCTCTGATCAGCGCGTGCGGGCACTACCGCGCAAAGAGCGAAAAGTGCCAGAGATACTAGAATTTTTTTCATGTTACACCTCCAGGATGACTGCTGATTAGCAGCCTCCTGATTTCAATGCTTTTGCCCCTGAGAAGGGCTGCAGATTTGTCGTTCGCCCAAGCGAAACGTAAGCCTCTCTCCCGGATTTCACGTTGGTTAGTGAGGGGTTCCACCAAGTCAGTCTGAGCGAGGGGGGACGAAACCTGCTATACCCTGCTTGCTTTAAAAGGGAGGTCCGCAAACCCCTTGCGGATCAGGGTCATAATGCAGGCGTATTTGGGGAGGCGCTGCTCGATATGGCTACAGAATGATCCGAATGCCTGCGCTTCGAGGGCTCAAGGAAGGATTCTGTGATAGAGCTGCGCTATTTCAAGTGGAAATCGATGGTGATCTCGATTTGCGTGTCGATGGGTTCGCCGGTGAGTGTGGCGGGACGATAACGCCACTGCCCGATCGCCGCCAGCGCCGCAGCAGTCAGCCGCTGATCGCCCCTAATCACTTTGAGGTTCTTGGGAATCCCGTCTTTGCCGATGGTGGCGTTGACGAGAACTTCGCCTTGCACTTGCGCCTGCAGCGCAGGGCTCGGATAAACCGGGGAGACACGTTGCACCAGCACCGCAGCCTGGAGCGTCGATTTCTTGACTGCCGATTCGCTGTCGGGAGGAATGATTCCGGGAGCTTCGGGGCCGCCCGTCGCCAAGCGATCGGCCACAGAACCAATCGGCGGAGTGATGCCGTCAAAGATCGACGGCGCGAGTGGCTGGGCAGAAGACACACTATTATCGTAACGCGAGGACGTGAAAGTGCCAGTTCGCCGGGCTTTGCGAGTTTTGGCTGCGGCGCCGCGGGGGTTTCGACCGCATTGTCGGAATCGTCCGACCGCGAGGACTTTCGAGCCGCGGCCGAAGCAGCAGACTGCGTGTCACGCTTGGAACTCGCATCGCCAAAAGGCGAACCTGCTTCGCCGCCACTCCTGAGAATCCACCGGCGATTATTGATGTCGGCCACTTCGACTTCAAACGTTGACGGGTTTCCGAGATTCGAGCTTGCCGACCTCGCATTGGCGGTCGCCTGCAGTTGCGTTTTCAGGTACGGCACACCGAGAACGAGAGCGAGCACCAGACAAGCGCCCGCAGCGGCTCCGATGCCTGTTTTGAGCGCCTGAGGCAGCGGTAATTGCGGCTTTGAATTTGCGCCTTCGGTGGCGATGAAATTCTCCCATTCGGTGCCTGCGGGCGCGGGCTTTTGCGGCTCACGAATGAATGAATTCTGAGCGGCCGAGTGCTGGCCGTACAGGGACACGGTGGGAATTGCCGCCGGCTTCGAAGTCACCGGTTTTTGCTGAGGCTTCTTAACGGAAACGAGATTCTTTGAGTCGAGGTTTGATTCGAGCTTTGAATAGGGCGCGGGTGCCGCAGCGGGCTTTGGAGATGTGGCCAACTGAGCGACGACGGGCTCCGATTCTTTGTTCGAGCGAAGTCCCGATGCACCTTGATCGGCAGAGTGAGCAGCCTGCGGCAGTAGGTCGATTCGCGCCGGTCCTAGAGGGGCGGTGCGAGGTACAAACGAATCTGGCGTGGCTTCGATGCTGAACTCCGGAATTGGCAGTGCCACCTTTGGCGCGCTGTCGAGCGCTGGAGCTGGTTTGGCGGCAAGATGATCAGCCGGAGCGGCACTCTGGACTTCGGGACTAACGTCCGGAATTTCTTCAGGACTCACGCTCGGAATTTCCGATGTGCCGGTGCTCGGGAGGTCCGCACTTTGGGTAGCAGCGGAGGCGTCTGAGATTTCTGAGATTATTGTTGCTAGTAGTTCAGCTTCGGCGCTTCCTTCGGCAACCGGAACCGCCGGCGTTGCTGGGTCGACCTGATCTGCGCTTACAGCTGCTTCAGCCGGAACTTCCAGGGCAAGTTCGGCTTCGGCGTCATTGCCGCTCATTACAGCGATGCTTTCAGGCGCAGACAGCACGCCAGTCCACTCGCGAATTTGAGAAGAGATGGGCTCGTCTACGTCCACAAAACGCAGTCCGCCGCCTTTGCCCGAGTCATTCATCCAGGCGACTTCACCGAAACCCTCAAGATATGCGGCGGACCCTGGGAGCTTGAATTTGAAAAGTAGCGCCTGGTTCATGCTCACAGGCATTACGCTTTGAAAACCGAGTCCGCCTTCGCCGACGTCGATCAGTATCGCGCCGTTGTCCGGCCCGAACTCGACGTAGGTCAAGCCGTCAATTCTGCGGCGCGAGTGGGATCTGCGCCCGGCCTGCAGATGCGATGCAATAGGATTTGCAGAAGACATGATCGACGTTCTCCGTCCGATTACCTCGGCAATGCCGAGGCTATTTTTAGGTCCTGCCAGCCGCTGGGAAATTCGATCTCAAAGCGATCGGCCTGATCGAAAAGCACGAAGGCCTGTACCTCCGTGAGTTTCTGATTCACGAGATCCCTGAGCCTATCCTGAAAGGCTGGATCGTTATCTGCGGGCCACGTGAAGGTGGAAGGAATTTCGAGGGCTACGCGGGCACGCTGCCGCGCGGGCAAAAATGTCGGATAGCTCAGGCGAACCTGCTCCTGCGAGCTTAAGCTGCCATCGGCTCGCAGCCGGCTCATCACGAGGGCCCGAGGGCCGTCGGCCAGTTGGTAGTCCGAATCGGTGTGATTCTGGACTTCATATGCCAGGTAGACGGCGGCACTGCCGGAATCCAATTCGCGAAGCTGCGCGCCTACATAGGTCGCGGTGATCGCACTGGAGTTCCATGGCTTGGGCGTGCTGCCGCCGTGGCGACCGTAGAGGATGGCGGCGGTAAGCACCAGGGCCAACAAAAAAGCCAAAAGTGGTAATTTGTTTCCTCTCACTCTGCCTCACAACAGAACGATTTCTCCTGATTTATCAGGAGCTTGCGACCGGTTCTGAGAAGCTCGGGCTGGGCCTCTCCGAGGTGTTCCCTGGCAGCTCAGGAGCAATCATGCTGCCTAAATTTTGCACAAGCGGGAAATAGATAGGTTCTCCTCCGCACGATCGTGCACATATTGGGTCGGGAGGGACCACTCTGACCCTGTGAATTGACTTCAACATCCAATCCATTGCTACCGTACTGAGCGCAGCGCCGCGCGCCGCCGGGTGTTCGTTGGCTGCGCGTCGCTCTGTGGCGGACAGCGTCTGTTCCCGAAAAACCCGATTCCGAAAGCGTGGGTTATCACGTGCTTGGGAAGGTGTGTGCGGAGCGATAATGAGCCGGCGCTATTACTACTGGTTCGCTTATGTCTCTCGAATGGGAGTTCTTGGCTCGCTCCTGTTTGTGGGCACAATTTCTGACGCTCAGGAAGTGCCGGAAAGCCGAATTCGCGCGGCGATCAACGATGCGGACGTCAGGCAAATTCGGGGCAATGTGCATCCGCTGGCGCGCCCTGAATTCGATCGCGGCAAAATTGCCGATTCCACTTTGTTACCGCGCATCACGATTTACTTCAGGCCTTCGTCGAGCCAGCAGGCGGCCCTCAGCCAACTCTTATCCGAGCAGCAGGACCGGTCCTCGCCGAATTATCACCGCTGGATTACGCCGCAGGAATTTGGAGCGCACTTCGGACTGAGCCAGAACGATCTCGCCCAAGTGACGTCATGGCTTGAGAGCCGCGGGTTTGTGGTGCGCGATATTCCGGCGAGCCGCAACGCGCTAAGTTTCTCGGGCTCAGCGGCGCAAGTGGCGGCGGCGTTCGGAACTTCCATTCACCGCTATTCGCAGGACGGTGAAGAACACTACGCCAATTTGACGGAACCTTCGATTCCCGCTGCGCTCGCGGGCGTCATCTCCGGTGTTGCGGGGCTGAATGATTTTCGGCCCAAACCGCGGGTGATCCGGCGGAATCTGGCCGCGGCGAAACCCAATTTCACGGACGGCACGACGACTCATTTTCTAGCGCCCGCCGATTTCAGCGTGATCTACGACGTGCAGCCGCTCTACAGCCGCGGTATCAACGGGACAGGGCAAAAAATCGCCATCGTGGGACAAAGCGATATCCAGATTAGCGATATTCGCGAATTCCGCAGCCTCATGAGCTTGCCTGCGAACGATCCGCAAGTCGTGCTTGTGCCGGGATCGAGCTGATCCTGGAATGAAGGATGGCAATCTGCAGGAAGCCGATCTGGATCTCGAGTGGGCGGGCGCAATCGCACAAAATGCGACATTGATTTACGTAAATGCGACGAATGCGTGGGATTCGTTGCAGTATGCAATTACGAGCAATCTCGCACCGGTGATCAGCGTGAGCTACAGCGCGTGCGAGGTGGCGTTCAGTCCGTCGGACGTACAGTCGTTTGCGCTGCTCGGTCAGCAGGCGAATGCGCAAGGGCAGACTATTGTCGCAGTCCTCGGGGGATACCGGCGCGGCCGGCTGCGATCCTCTGTTTGCGACGCAAGCTACGAAAGGGTTGGCGGTAAGCATGCCGTCAAGCATGCCCTACGTTACGGGCGTTGGAGGAACTAAATTCAACGAGGGCTCAGGAACGTATTGGAACACCACCAACACCGGCAATAACCTTTCGGCGCTTTCGTACATTCCCGAAATCAGCTGGGACGAGAGCGCGGTGGGACTCGGAATCGAGGCGACAGGCGGCGGGGCGAGCACGCTTTTCACCAAGCCATCATGGCAATCGGGCGCTGGCGTGCCGAACGACGGCGTACGCGATGTGCCGGACGTTTCCTTCAGCGCTTCAGCGGACCACGATGGCTACGTGATTTGCGACGAAAGCTACAATACAAACACCAAGGCGTTTACTCCGGTGTGTCCGAGCGGCCCTTTCGGTGGATTTGATGCCGTGGGCGGAACCTCAGCGGGCACGCCCGCACTGGCTGCGATTGTGGCGTTGCTGAACGAATCCATGAATTCACCGCAAGGGAACATCAACGCCGTTCTTTATAGACTCGCGAACCTTTCGGCGAGTCCGCTTCATGACATCACCAGCGGGGGCAACGTGGTTCCGTGCCAGACGAATCCGCCCACTACCAGCTGTCCTACGAGCGGCAGCGGCGCCGGTTCGATGGGCTACAGCGCGGGACCCGGATACGACATGGCTACGGGGCTCGGTTCGATTGATGCGAACGCCCTGGTTAGCGCATGGTCGTCTGTCGCGTTGCCGCCTGACTTCGACATCAGCGTCGCGCCTGCAAACATCACGTTGAAGCGCGGCAACAGCGGCACGGCGCAGATCATGGTTAACCACGTGGGAGGCTTAACCGGTGTGCCCGCTCTTTCGTGCAACGTTCCTGCGATTTTTCAAGGTGTAACTTGTTCGATTGCTTCGGCCGGGGCAAACACCTTCACGCTCACTCTCACGAGCTCGATTAGCACTTCCGAGCTTTTCCCAGCCGCCAACACTCGACCGGGCGCCCAGCCATACGCGGTGCGAATGTTTTCGTACGAGGGCGACAGCCGAACCTATCCGCTCGCGGCATGGCTGCTCTTCGGCAGCATGGCGATCGTCTGGTGTACGTGCCGGCCCGCAAGCGGCAGGGCAAAGCTGGCGTCTCTCGTGGGCGTCGCTTGCGTTGCTGCGGGGCTTCTTGGTTGCGCAGGGGCAACGTCCGGGGGCTCGCAGAATTCGCCAAATGGAGTTCAGTTGACGCCGCAAAGCGTCGCTCTCGGGCAGAACGATTACCAGCAGTTCACGGCCTCGCTGCCAAATTCCACGAACGGCTCATTCACATGGACCGTGAGCCCGAGTATCGGTATTGTTGCGAATTCCAATTCGGCGGCAGCCGTTTATACCGCTCCCTCGGTAATCAGCAGCAGCCAAATTATTACGATGACCGCGACCAGCGTCTCCGATCCCACCAAGCAAGCCTCTGCGAGGATTCAGTTGTTCCCGCCCGAAGCAGGCGCGATTCAGGTGACTGGGAGCCTGAACGGAATAAGCCACACCGTAGCAATTACGCTGACCGTGAACTAGCGGAAGTCTTCCCTAAGCGCAATCAATCTTCGCGAAGCGCCAGGTTAAAACGGATTCAGCGCGCGCGAAGAGAAAACGAACGCGATCGGCACGTTAGCCGGCACGGGCTTGCCATCGCGCAAGGCGGGTTGGAATTTCCAATGTTTGGCGGCGTCGATTGCGAGCGGCCCGAAGCCTCCCGCGAGTTTGCGAACAACCGTGACTTCACCCGTCGAGCCGTCGGGCTTGACCCTCGCCTGTACGACCACAGCACCCATGGCAATGGTGCTGGCGGGATACCCGGCATAGGAGACCGAGAGAATCCCGGGAGGAATGAATCCTCGGCGCGTGTCATCGGAATCTTTTTTGGGAACTATCGGCGTGAATGGCGGCTCATTGGCGATATAAACCGAGTGGCGAAACACAAATGCGACGGGCATCTCCGAATCTTCGGGTCTGCCATTGTCCGAGGCGGGAGCGAACTTCCAATTCCGCAGCGATTGCTTCGCCGGGGCGGTGAACGGCGGAAGGTCCTGAAGCACACTGATATTCTTGATCGCGCCTTGTGCGTCCAGGGATACGTCGAAGACCACAATGCCGTCGGCGGTGGTTTGGAAGGGGAAGTCTACGTCCGCGGCAGAAACAACTCTCGCGGGTTTATAGGCAGCGCGCGTCTCGTTTTGATCCGAAGTTCGCGCCGGCGGTATCTCCCGGGGGCGGTCTGTCTGGCCTGAGTTGGGCTGTGAGGGCGCGGAATTGCCAGCCGGGTTATATTGTGCCGTCGATTGTGCCATCGGCGAGCCCGCGGCGAGCGTTCGCGAAAGTTTGACGAAAGAGAGCGAGACACCCGCAGCGAAGAATAGAATTGCCGCCGCAATCACGCGCGTACGTTTGGCGCTCATAAGAGGGCCTCCTCCAAGCGGACACTGCCAAAGCGATCGGCGACGCGGGGACCGTGCCGACAGGTCTGATAATACTGATATTTAGATGCGGGGCTGGACCTATGATAACGCCATTTTGCCGGGGTCGTTAACAGTCAGATAACGGCGTGGGTGGGCCGCAAGGCGCCCAAAGTACCATAGGTCCCAGGAGGGCATCGGATTCGTGGCGATGAAGGAATTAATCAAGAAGCCGGGTATTTTGCTTATCCTGATGGTGGCGGCTGCGCTCTGTGGCTGCAGGCGTAAGACGGATGTTGTCTGGTCGTTCGCGACGCCGCGACCCTGGGTGCTCGCGGGAGATTCGCAAGCGCTGACCCCAGTTATCGACGGCAGCGTCGCCTTTTTTTGCGGAGGCTATGGCGAAAAGGAGCGGTCGCAGATATACGCGCTCGATGTGCAAACCGGAAAGCCTAAATGGCAGTACAGCGTAGCAAGCTGTGGGGCAGCGCCGTTGATCTCCGCGGGAGCCGTCATAGGTTTCAGCTTTGCGAGTCATGGCGACCGGATCGTCGTCTACGGTCTCGATAAGGATTCCGGCACGCAAAAGTGGCACGTAGAACTCCCTGGGAATCCATCTCCGCCGGCGCCGGTCGCAGTGGGCGATTACGTTTTCTTCGCGCCGGGGTCGCGAAGCGTTTTGCGCATCGACGCACGCGACGGCTCCCTGCGGACCTTTGACATCGACGCCGAACTGACCGTAGCGGCGGACAATTTGTGGGTGGCCGGCTCTCCCAATGCGGCCTTTTTTGGTTATGGCAAAAATTATTGGCGATCCGGCGCCAATAGCGACAAGTTCGAACCGGGGCCTGCGCTGAGCGAGCCTGCGGGCCGCCCAGTGGGCGTAGCGACAGACGGGCACAACCTGTTCGTTGCGGGCGATGAAGGAACTCTGCGCGCTTTCGACCTCGGGAAGGGAAGCGTGCTCTGGCGGCATCATTGGAGCAAAATTCTGAGTGCGCCTGTGCTGGCCGACGGCAAGGTTTTTGTGAACGTTTATCGGGACAGACCTTCGCTCGTGGCGCTGGCGCTCAGTTCCGGCGACGAGATATGGGAAGCCCATGCGGGCAGCATTTATGGTCCGTACTGGCAGAACGGGAGACTTTATGCCGCAAGCGGAGCCGGCATGCTGGTGCTCGATGGCGCCAACGGCAAAGTGGAGTCGCGATTTGGAGCGCCGACTGAAGTTACAACGACGCCGATGCCAGCTGGGGATTTGATTCTCTTCGGGACCGCTCGCGGGACGCTATACGCGGTGCGAGCGCGCTAGGTTGGACTCACAACCAAATTCAGCAGACATCTCTACGTCAAGAAAAACAGATCCCTCGCTCCGGCTCGTCGCTCGGGATGACCATCCTGGTCGGATGGTCAGTTAGCCGCGGCGCGCTTGGCGATCTCGCTGGTGGTGCGAATATCCGCGGCCGGTGCCGGGATTGCTCGAGAAGAGCGCACGTCGATGGGGATAACCGCCCTGACCTTCGTGCCTTGTCCCGGGCAAAGAACTTCCAGTTCGCCGCCAAAATCGCTGATGCGCTCTCGCATTCCACGCAAGCCAACGCCCAGCGTTTCGCCTGAAGCGATAGCGGAAAGCTCGTCGGCATTCATGCCCCGGCCCTCATCTTCGACTTCCATGATGAACTGCCGCTCTGTTTGAGAGATCCGGATAGAGGCAACCGCACTGCGGGAGTGGCGGTGGATATTAATCAGACACTCCTGTACGACGCGAAAAAGCATCGTCTCCATTTCCGGGGCCTGACGTTCCGTAATGTCAAGCTCCAGGTTAATGGCGATCCCGCAACGTTTCTCGAATCCGTCTACATACCAGCGCAGCGCCGATCCCAGGCCAAGCTCATCGAGCAAAGGAGGATGGAGGAGATAGGAGATGGTACGCAACTCGTCCGAAATCATGCGAGCATCTCCGATGCAGGCGGCCAGCCGCACCGCAAGTTGCGGATTCCGCCCCGCCAGTTCGCGTTCGATGCTGGCAAGCTCGAGTTTCAGGGCCGTGAGAGCCTGTCCGGTGCTGTCGTGCAGGTCGCGCGCGATGCGCCGGCGTTCGTCATCTTGTACGCGCAGCAACCGCACGGAAAGATCGCGCAAATCCTTATTGCCTTGCTGGAGCTGTGCCGTCTTTTGGCGTACGCGGAACTTCAAATGCGTGCGTGAGCGCAATAGCGTTTCATGCGCGTGCCTAAGCCGCAGCAGCGCCCTGCGACCGCCCTCTCCGACTGCGATAATTGCCACGTAAATCAGCAGAAAAAGCAGCTCGCGGAGTAGATTTCTTTCGGTAATGGAGCCAAGCGGCTTGTACGGAGAGACAAAAAGAAGATTCGCGGCGAGCATTCCCAGTGTTGTCGATAGGGCCGCAGGACCCAAGCCACAATACCAGGCCGCAAAAACCGCGGCGGCAGAGATAGTGATGAAATGCCCAGAGGTACCAAGGAGGGGTTGAAAAAGCGATCGGAGAGCCAGCCCCGCAGTCATCGCCAGAAGCGCCACGGCATAGCGCTTGAGCTTGCTTCCTTCCAGGGGATCCAGAGTAAATGCCCGCGTGGCTGCCTGCCGGTCAAACATACTTTCCTTGCGAAGAGAGGGATGGGCTGGCGGATGGTATCACAGTTAAAGGACGGGGCACAGCCAAAGCAGCCGTGAAACTCGCTGCTTCTTTGCAGTGGGAAAGCTTTTAAGAAGGGGCATAAAAAAAGGAGCCGGAACAGACCCGGCTCCTTTTGGGGTATTCGTCGAACTACGAAGCGTGGAATCAGAGGCTACATAACCTCTCCGGTTTGGCCCATGTCGCGCTGCGTGCTGTCGATTTTGCCGCCAGCACCCTCATGCGCTTCACGGCCTTCGCCGAGACCCCGTTCGTAGCTCACGCCGAAGTTCTTCAGTGGCGGTTTTTCAGGCCCCCGCGCTTTTTTTCTGGGTGCCGCCGGACCCGAAGTCCTTCCCGGGGTTAGAAGGGTTGCCGCCGCCTTCGCTCTTGTGCTCGCGTCGCTCTGACGGATTGTTCTGCTGGCCTGGGTTTTGTCCCTGGCCTTTCTGAGCCTGGCTGGTTCCGCTCTGGAAGTTCTCGCCCTGCCAGTTTCCAGGATTTTCGTTTCGCGAGTTATTCCCGCCTTGCGGCGGCGAGTCTGGATTCTGATCGTTCCTTCCGGGGTTCATTTCCATATTTTGCCGCCCCGGGTTTTGCCGCCGTTCCTCGTTAGGATTGTTAGGGTTGTTAGGATTTTGTTCCTGTTGCCGTCGCTCCTGACGACGCCTTTCGTCCTGCTGTTGCTGATCGTTACGGCTGGTGTCTGTATTTGCGGTTCCCATATATCCTCCTAAAGGCGACGAAGCAATTTGCAGTTCTTACCTCGCCGCATCGTTTCGTTTTTCGTGCTTTGCGGCCTTCTTAGCTGGGCGGCACTCCCCTTTTCTTGCATTTCCTGATTCCTAGCTTGCAATGGAATATAGGCTCGCAGCTATCGGCCAAAGGATGTAAGCGATAGCTTGCGTCCCTGCAAGGGCTTACAGCCATACCCCGGCGGCATTAGGTGACTTACAGCGGAAGAAGCAAATCGATAGACTCTCGCTTTTTGTTGCGGATCCGGTCGCCCTTCGCCACAATCAAAAAGGGAGTGTGTTTAACCAGGTCGGCATGCGCCAGAACCATATCCATCGGCTATTTGAAGTCGGCGTAACCCTGAAGGCTTTGCATGCGGTGTTTGAATTGGCCTTGGGCGCGGCGATCCTCGCGGTAAGCCCCGTGGCGGTCTCGGATTACTTTGCGCGCCTCGCGTTGCAGCTGCAGTCCCGGGGTTGGGGAGCCTTCCTCATTAATTTTCTGCTGGACCTCTCACGCGCCGTCCAGCGTGGCGCTCAGCATTTCGCAGGAATTTACCTAATCGCAGTCGGTCTCATTAACATGGTGCTCTCGATTGGCTTGTTGACGGGCGCATTGTGGTCTTATCCAGCGGCGCTTACAGCTCTCGCGGTGCTGATGTCGTATCAGCTTTACCGCTACACGCACACGCATGCCATTGCTTTGATTCTGCTCACGATTTTCGATGCTGGAGTGTGGCTCCTCGTCTGGCACGAGTACCGCGTGCTGCGTTCGGGCGCGCTAGTGGAACGCGGATCACCCTATGGCAATCGGGCTTAGTTGGGAGCGTGCGTGTCCGTGGGGTGCCGGTGTTAGTGCCGTGCTTCGTCGCCGAGGTGCAAGAGATTCCGGGCGGACTCTAAAAGGCTGCTCGCGAAATCTTTGGGCTTGTCTTCTTTGGGATTGGCGCTTACCGCGGAAGGCAGGGGATGCTCGTGGCGGCGCAACCGATTTTTGATTTGGATGACTTGGCATCGCGGGGCGGCGCTGCGGCGATCCACTCCGAAGGGCGTCACGCCGAGCCATTCTTCGATAATCGCCTGATCCCTTGGCTCGATGGCATCAAATTCGATTCCCATTCCCTCGGCAGTTGCATTCCCCATCACGGTGCCGATCGCGGCGAAATCTGAACCTGAATAGGTGATCCGGATACGGACTTCCGTGCCCGCGGGAAAAGGGTATCTGGTCTTAACAAAGCAGCCAGCCAAACTCAGATCGCGCGTGACGACAACCACGTCTTCCCGCGAATTCAAATCGACTACTTCCGCGATAGCACCGAAGTCGTAGCGCGTCATTTGGCGGCGTTCCATCGAAACGATTCCTCTGCTTCGAGCTCTAGCTCTGCAGACATAGTTTTCAGCTTTTATCCGATATGCGGAATGGTACTTGTCTTATAAATAATGACTTAAAAGTACCAGGGAATGAGGAGCGAAAAGTACTATTCTCAGGCAGAGCGCAGCGGGAATCAGGACGCGCCGCCCTGAACCGCCGTCTGGTAGCTGACCACCTCTACCCATTTGCCATCGCGCTTCACGAAGACGCGCGTAACTTCGAGCGGCTTCGCCTGATTGGCCACGTGATGGGACCTCAAAACCGCGGCATCGCCAAAGACCAACAACTTTGCTGAAACCAGCGGAGTGGGCGCCAGCCCGGCCATATTGGCGCGCTTCAGCTCGCCCAGGCGCGTGGGCTTATCGAGCAGGCGGTCGCTATAGGAACTCGCGGCGATGAACTCTTCGCCCGTATGCGCATCCCAATCGGCGGCATTATGGGTCATCGCGGACGTTTCGAGTCCCTCGTAAGCAGTAATTATGGAGCGCTCCGTTTCGGTCTTCGGCGTGTACCCCACGCTCTTACACGGATTCTGGCAGTCCTGGCTGGCACTCGGGGTGGTTTTCGGCGGCGCGTCGAGCGATTGCACTTCCTGATAGACGAGCGCGCGCCAACCGGCCGGCCGCTTCACCCAGACACGCAGGACGTGCCTCTTGCCGCTGTTGGCCTCCACGGTTTCGACCTGGCCGTAGTCATGCCGCCGCACGTCGGCGCCGTCAGCGTCGCTAAGACCGGATTTCGGCACGCTGCCAAGCACCTGCGCACGCTTTTCCACCCGTCCGCTCGCGTCAATCCACACGAAATCGGAATCGAGCAGCTTGCCGAGGGCCGCGGCGTCGGATTTCGTTGCAGCCTGGGCGAAATTCTGGTCCGCCGCCAACATGGCGGGATCGTCGGCTGCCGCGGCGAGTCTAACGCCAGCAAAAAAAATCGCCACGCCCAACGCCGCGGTCGCGAGCACGTTCCTCCGTAGAATGTTCATCGCACTCCTCCTTCGCCCTCACTTTTATCATGCTACTTCTATCACGTTTTTGGGCCGGCGAATCGCTCCTTCGTGAATTCTGCTCGGCGAAGCGGTAGTGTAGAATGCCCGTCTGCCAGACTGGCGCAAGCGAGGCGAATCATGGCTGACGCGTATCTGCTCAAAACCGAACCTTCCGAATATTCGTTCGAGAAGCTGCAACGCGACAAGATCACCGTTTGGGACGGAGTGTCGAATCCCGTTGCCCTGAGGAATCTGGGACAAATGAAGCCCGGGGTGCGGCTCATCATTTACGAGACGGGTGACCGCAAGAGCGCGGTTGGGACGGCTTCGGTCCTCTCGGTCGATCTCTCCAATCCCAAGAATCCTGCCGTCGAGATCGAGGCAGGGAAGTCCCTTGCCAAGCCCATCACACTCGGGGAGATCAAGGCGAACAAGCTCTTTGCGGATTCGCCGCTGGTACGTCAGGGACGACTCTCGGTGGTGCCCCTGACGCCCGGGCAGTATAAATTCCTCACCGAACGCTGAACGTCAAGCCTCGAATCCGCTGCAGCGTGACGCTGTAGCCTGCGCGCACACTGCTGTTCCAATCTGAACACTTTGTCCCGAATGGGGAATTTCGAAACATGCCGCTGTGCCGCTATGAAACTGATTTAAAGGGACATACCTAGATCACGAATGGCCCTGCCTCTGCATTACTAAGAGGCGAGGACAAACGACAATGCTCATCGAATGCATCCTGATCAGCTCTTCGCTCTGCCAGTCAGCGAAGGCCAAGCCGGCCAAGCCGGTGCTGGAGAGAAAGCAGAACGCCATCGTGGCGGTGCTTAAAGACCGGCCAGTGATGACGCTGATGGCCGTCGACGTAATCGCGAAGACGATGGATTATCGCCAGACCCAACGGGATTTCCTGCTGGGCGGCTTTCAGGAGCACAATGCGATGCTGCGGCCAATGCTGGGTCACCCGGCGGCGATGTATGCCTACGGAGCAGCCTACGCGATGGGCGCGGCCTGGGTAGGGCACAAGATGCGTACGTCACGCTTTGGCATCATGCGCAAGCTCTGGTGGTTGCCGCAGACCTACAGCATTGAGCAGAATGTGTACGGCTACGTCTACACGCGGGCTCACTACACTCGCTAAGATCCGCCGCCATGTCCATGTCCAAAGCTCACGATAAGGTCCACGGTAAAGATACGGCTACCGCCGAGCGCCGCGACGCTGAGCGCTTTCCTTTTGTCTGTCCTGTCGAGGTGGTGGATGTCGCAGGCAGCACCATGATTTCCGCGCGCACGTCAGACCTGAGCTTGCAGGGCTGTTATATCGACACCTTGAATACGCTACCCAAAGGCACTCGGGTGCGCCTGCAATTAAACAAGAATAACCAGCGGCTTGAGGTGAGAGCCGAGGTGACGGCGTGCCATGTGGGCGGCATGGGCATGGTGTTCGAGCAACTCAGCGCCGCGCAACAGGGTACGGTCGTGCGCTGGCTGGAGAGCACTTTCGCTCCCGCGGAAGCTCCCTTTCGCAGCGCACGTTCGGCTGCCGCACCTGAGGACAAGCCGAAAGAGAAAACGCGCTTCGGCGCCAGCTTGGTGCGGATTCTCGAGCGCAAAGGGGTCCTGACACACTCCGAAGCCGCCGAACTCCTCCGCGATCTCAACTCTTAACCCAGCTTTGCAATTGCTCGTTAAAGTTTCGCCCCAATACGCCGAGGTGTTTTTCTTTGGCGCACCAGCAGGATGCCAAGCCCCCTCGATTTAGGGCTCTGTGATATTGATAGCAGTGGCGGGCCGGTCTTGGCCCGCGAGTGGGGAAGGAGCTTCGGAATGCCAGTAGTGAAAATTTCGCGATGTCTGTTTTGGGTATCGCTAGCGATCATTTGTGTGGGAGCCCGGGCCGCTCGGCCTAAAGCCAATGCCAGTGGACCCGATACGCCGGCGGCCAGAGCGGTTCCACTTCCACAGAATCAGCAGTTGGGAGAAGTCCGATTTTCTGCTGACAACGAACAGGAGCGCGACTCCGGCGTGTGGATCGACGGAAAATATTTCGGCTACGTCAAGGAACTGAAGGGCGACAAGAAAGTCATGCTTGCGCCGGGCGAACACGAAATTTCCATTCGTTCGGATGGCTACAAGGATTTGGTGAAGAAAATCGTCGTCGAGCCAGGCCAGCCGCAAACCATCGAAGTCGTGATGGAGGAAAATCCTAAGGCGATCTATCCCGGCGATGATGCCGCGGAGTTTCGTTTAGACATTCAGCCTAAGCGCGCAGCGGTTTTTATCGATGGCGCTTACGTCGGTCATGGCGGAGATTTCGGAGGCAGGTTTCATTCCATGCTGGTGGGCCCTGGAAAACATCGGCTGAAAGTTACGCTCGAGAGCTATCGCGATTACGAAACCGAAATTAATCCAGTGGCCAACGAGAAATCCCGCATGAAGATCGTCCTGGAGAAGGAAACAAATTCGACGGGCAAGCCCTAGTTCAGATTTTCGGTGCAACAATTTTTTGGATGTGCCGGAGCTTAAAGAAAAACCGCACCCTCAAAATCGTAGGGTGCGGCACCCACCCCACGAGATGTCCGGGAAAGGCTTAGACTGCGCGAGCTTCCTCGGGAAGAATGCGGCTGATTGCCGGCACCAGGTCTTTGCCCATTTCCGATTTCGCGAGGAAATTGCCGTCCCCGAATAAGCGTGCCAAGGCAGCAGCTTCTTCCGGCGTGTAATGGCTGCTCATGAGGATGATCTTCGTATCAGGAACAAGCCGGCGCATTTCGTAAGCCGCTTCAATGCCGCTCATGAGCGGCATGACAATATCAAGAATAGCCACGTCTGGTTTGAGGCGCTGGATTTCTTCTATGGCTTCCTGGCCGTCGGAGGCCTCGTAGATTTTCCAGTGCCGCTGCTGCGCCAGCAGAGAGCGCAAAGTGCGACGCACGAGTTCGTGGTCATCTACGATGAGGATTTTCGCCGGAATGGGCACTGCATCTCCGGGCAAGGCGAGGCCCTTCGAGGTGGGCTAGGCGGTGCCAAGTTGATATTAGGCTCCCTTGGTGTATGTACAATACCGCGCTCACCTGAACCTAGGCGAAGCTGGGGCGAAAAGCCGAGCACACTTCTTGTCTTATCCGCGCAGTGCGCAAGGCCCTTTCGTCCGTCGCTGGCGTTACGGTCTCGGCACAGTAGTACTCCCGTACGGTTCCCGCGTGCATCGCCGTCCGCGAATCTACAGCAGGGAGGGCAGGATGAAAAAACTGAGCGCAATTCTGGTTTTGATTTTGTGCATTGTCGGGGCGGCCTACGCGCAGCACGATTCAAATTTGCCGGCCGGTTCCAAGGTTTATATCGAGCCCATGAACGGGTTTGAGAACTATCTCGCAGCGGCGATTCAGAAAAAGAAGGTGCAGGTGACTGTCGTGGCGGATCGGGACGTAGCTGACTTCGTCGTCACCGGCACGGCACAACATGAAAAAGCCGGATGGGCCAAGGTCGCGTTTCAGCACGATATCCACTCCGACGATCAGGCCAGCATTTCCGTGGTGAACACGAAAACCAGCGCGGTTGTATTCGCCTATGCCGTGAACAAAAAGAATACGTGGCATGGCGATCAAACCACCGCCGAGGCTTGCGCCAAACACCTGCAGGGTCACATCGAGGGCAAAGAGTAACATCGCCGCAGAACGATCTGACTGCAGGCTTTCTTCTCCCTTGCCTCAGCACGGCGGCCCTGCCAACCCCGGGGCCGCCGTGTTATTTTTATAAGACACTTACTGGGGCCGCCTGCGCAGGGGGACGCACGGTTCGGTACATCTGCAGTCCCACCGCGCCGATACCCATGATCAGCGCGACAAAGACAATAAGGCCGCCCAAGAAGGGAATTAGCCCCAGCAGCGCGATGATGATGATCCCGCAAATTGCGGCGACAATTCGCCAACCGGCCGTTTCGGCCGTCTTGTGCCGCAGCCATTTCAGCAGTAAATCACCTATGGCTGCGGCCGCCGCAATGTAGCCCACCAGAAGAAGCGCGAAATAGGCCGCGATGGACAACAATGCCAGCGGAGCGCCGATAAGCGTGATCAGCAAGATCAGGGATGCGATGGGAATGCACACGAGCAAGGCAAATCCAAGCAAGGCGCTCGCGCCGGGGCGAGTTTCCAGCGTGCCGATCACATTCGTGAAGCCGGGAAGCAGAAATAAAATGGCGACGAGCACCATCAGCCCGAAGGTCCAGAACCAGAATATAAATAGAGCAAGCCCACGCGCGACAGCCGAAGCGCTGCGCACCCGGAACGGAAGCTGTTCGATGCCGCCCAGCACCTGCGCTCCGGGGTCCTGCTTCAACACCCCGTTGCTGCGGTAGCGAAGCTTTCCGTTGATGCGCGCGTCCGGTCCCAGCTCAATTTGTCGCGCGCTCGCGTTCACGTCCCCGCCGACGGGGCCATTCAGGTAGAGGCTTCCTCCGGCGGCTTGGAGGTAACTGCCGATCGCTCCGTTTACCCGCGCCTGTCCGGCCGCGATGCTGGCGCCGCCTTCAATTCGCGCGGAGGGTGCGATCTCCACGTTGCCGCCAGCCAAGCGGGCATTGCGAGCAATCGTCCCGTTAACGTAGACTCGCCCGCCCGCCGCGTATGCGTTATCGGAGAAGTTTCCGTTCAGGCGGATTGTGCCTCCGGCGGCCACCGCATCGCCGCCAACTTTTTCACCCAAGACGATCTCACTGCCCGCGGCCAGAAGATCTCCCGCGACGGAATTCGTAACCGTAATATCCTGACCGGCGGCGAACCGGTCTTTTCCAAGCTCGATGGTGACCAAGCCGGTTTCGTCGTTGGTCTGAGCGTGCAGCTGCACCTGAGCCGTGAGGATCATTACACCAATCAGAAAACCTAGGTTGATTTTGAACATCTCCGCCCCCTTCAGCTGACACTCTCTCAGCGTTCGGTGGATGGTTGATGTGATGCCAATCGCACAAGAAAGGGAACGGCATCGACTTGGTGTTTAACTCGCACCTGTCCTAACCGAAAGGGCGGGCCGCGGCGAGCGCGAGTTTCGGCGCAACTAGCGCTGCCTCTCGCTGATTACGGCTTTGGCTCCATTGAGCTTGTCTTCGAGCTGCGCGTAGGGGCCGGCGGCGTAAACAATTTTTCCGCCGACCATCGTCAGCAGCGATGAATTCTTCCCGATATCTTCCACGGGCTCCGTCATGTAGTCCTGGCTGAGGACGGCGAGATCGGCGAATTTGCCGATTTCGAGCGAGCCGCGCTTGTCTTCATCATGAGCCACCCACGCGCTGCCCATGGTGTAGAAGCGAAGCGCGTCGGCGCGGCTGGGCGTTTCCTCAGGGCCGCGCAGCGGATGGCCGCTGGCGGTTTTGCCATCGATCAGCCACTGCAGCACGGTGAAGGGGTTGTACGTCGAGACGCGGTGCGCGTCCGTGCCCGCGTTGACGACGATACCGATCTTTTTCGCGGTCATCACTGGCGGCATGCGGGTCGCCGCTTGCGGTCCCTCTTTTGCTACGAGCTGGTCGCCGTCGTTGTACATCATGTCCTGCATCGTCCAGCCCACGCCTAGCGCCTTCATGCGCTGGAACGTGGCGGCGGACCCGTCGTTGAGATGGGCGACCGTCCAGCGCAGATTGGCGATGGAGAATTCCTTGTTGACGCGCTCGAAGACCTCCAGAAGCTGATTCACGTTTTTTTCGCTATCCCAATGCATGGTGAGTCCGAGGTTATGCTGCGCGGCCCAGCGCGCGATTTCGTAATACTTGTCGAGGTCGGCTTGCGCGGCTTGTCCGGAGATGCCGTTCATGGCCCAGGTGATGCGTTCGCCGATGCCGTTGAAACGCAACATCTCGTCGCCAAATCCCATCGGCACCATGGCCAGATAATTCTTGTATTCCTCGAACTCGTGGCCCGGCGTGATACCGCAGAGGCTGTAAACAACGCGCAATGTCAGTTGGTTGTCACGCCATACCTTGAAGACGGCCTGATAACTTTCGGGCGTGACGTTATTTCCTCCCGGATCGACGACACCGGTGAGCGCGAGGCGATTCAGTTCGCGGAAGAATTCCTTGGTGCCTTCGACCTGTTCATCGAACGTCGGCTTCGGCAGCAGATCGAATATGGGGACCATATTGCCGGTGACGACGCCTGTGCGCTTTCCGCTCTCGTCTTTTTCGAGTTTGGCGCCGCCCGGCAGATCGGCGTCGTTCTTGATGTTCAGTGCCTCGAAGGCGCGCGGCGTCATCATCGCCCAGCCGTAGCCAAGCTGAACATACACGGGATTATTGGGCGCCGCGGTAATGAGCTCGGTTTGGGTTGGCCGGCGATGTTCCTTGAATGCGTCGGTCGTCGCCGGAGGCGTTACTACGATCAACCACGAGCCGGGTTTCATCTTCTGCGACACTTCGTGGATTCGGCCTAGAGCCTCGGCGAGCGATGTCGCGCCGATCCAGTTCACTTCCGTGCTGAAGGTTTGGGCGGCGCGAATGGCGTGCATGTGATTGTCGATCAATCCCGGAATGACCGTGCGGCCTTGCAGGTCAATCACGCGCGACTTTGGACCTGCCAGCTTTTCCATTTCCGCGCTGGCGCCGAGCGCCACGATCTTACCCTCGCGGATCGCCAGCGCCTCGCGCGTCGAGAACTGATTGTCGACGGTGAGGATTTTGCCGTTCAGGAGGATAGTGTCGGCATTTTGCGACCATACGGGCAGGGAGAATGCCAGTGCTAACAGGACGACGGCGGCGATCTTCGTCGGGGCTCGGAAGTTTTTCATCCGCGTTTCTCCTTCGGCAGGCGATCGTTGCGGCGAGTCTAACATAGCTACGAAGGTCTCCTCCTCCCTCAAAGTTTTTTTGTAAGTGTTGATTCTGAAGGGTTTTAAGTTCAAAGAATTCGCATGTGCTGATTCTGCGGAGGTTGGGGGCGCGATTTATGCAAGTGCGGATTCTGTTGGACTTAGTCGCGGGACTTGCGGCGAAGGCTACGAATCCGCCGACCGCTCCGCAGCACAATGTTGAGGACGAAAAGTGCATTCTGTGGGAAGCCGATTCGGGCGAGACGGGATGACAGCGACATGCAGCGGACCTAGGCAGAAGGACTCGGCGGAATGAAACAGGCTTAGCTTTGGGCGCACTTCTAGCGGCAAGCATACGCGATGTTACTTGCACAGTAAACAGAAGTCAATAGCAGAGTTACTTATCATGCTATTCGAACAGAACGGAAATAAATTGTCCTTGCATTCGAACGGCTAGTTCGGGAGAGATCAGAGCTGGTAACGCTTTTAACGTTTTGGGAACCTCGTTCTCCTTTGGAGCGCTAAGTCATTGGCGCTGCGAGCTCTATGGCACTGCTGTCACGTGCAATGCCGGGTGCACGCGGCGGCGTCTCACCAATAGCCAATTGACGGTGGCAATCACTGCCGTGACGCACATGAGGAGGGCTTCGCTGGCGTGCAATCCCATCATCAGGAGCAAGGCGATTCCGATAGCGACCATACTGAGTGTGCGCCCGAAGGGCACTCTGAAGGCGTCGGCCCGGGGATGCAGCTTCCGCAATCGACCGAGGCACGCGCAGGTTGCAGCGTAGTAGACGATCATCGAAGCGGCGCTTAGGGCGACGATCCAGAGAAAGGTGCCGCTCACCGCCAGGAGCCATCCCGTGAGCGCGAACAAAATGATGCCTGCTGTCGGCGTCTGGTAACGCGGATCAAGTTTCGCAAAGACTCCGGGGAAATCACCTTGAGCAGCAAAGGAATAGACCAGCCGCGGAGCATTCAATAAGCTCGCTGAAACCCATCCGTAGGTGGAAACCATAGCGGCGATAGCGACGACCGCCGCACCACTGCGTCCGATTAGCACGGATGCTACGGCGGCGAGAGGCCGCTCGGTGACGTTCGTGCCAATTGCGGCCAGCGTGATGAACTGCAGCAAGATATAAACCCCCGTACATATCAGCAGCCCAAGCAACAGACCAAATGGGATCGTTCGGCGGGGTTCTTTAACTTCACCGGCAACAAGCAGCGAATCTTCCCATCCGCCATACAAGAAAAGAAGAAAAACCAGGGCACGCACCCAATTTGATAAACCAGGGGACACGAGTTCGGAGGCATGGATCATTTGCGGCTGATGGACTAACCGGCCTGCGCCGAAAAGGATCAGCAGCGCCAGCGGCGAAAGCTTCGCGACAGTCATGATGTTGCTCAGGTTCGCGCCGGCGTGAACTCCGAAATAATTGATGACCGCCGGGATGGCGATCAGGATCGCCAGCAGCAGGTCACGCTCCAGAGCGCCTAGGGGTAGAAACGTCACCAGATAATCCATGAAAAGATGGGCGACAGCCGCGATTGCGCCAATTATGGAAAGAAGATGAAACCAGCCAATCTGTATGCCGAGGAAGGGGCCGAACGTGGTGCGAACGTATTGGTAAGGTCCGCCTGGCTCGGGGAACTGAGAGGCAACCTCGGCCATGCAGGCCATAATGACGGCGACAGCTAGAGCACCAAGAATGATGGCGAAGGGACTGGCACGTCCGAGCAGGCGAGTCAGTTCAGCCGGCAGACCAAATACGCCACTGCCGATGATGGTATTGATGACCAGGGCAGTCATCGTCCAGCGGCCGATCGATCGGACAAGTGGCATGGAAGTCTGGCGGCGGTCCTGAAGTTTATCGCGAGACGTTCACTTGAGGAATCTAGAAGTCCGCCAGCGTGAGTTTGGTGTCTGCTTTGCTCCATGCGCGCTGGAACTGCTGGCGCACCGTGGCAGCCTCGGTCGTCTTTCCCTCGGCCTTGAGCGTTTCGGCCAAACCAAAGAGCGAACGGGGATTGCGCTGATTGCGCTTGAGGTCTTCGCGGAAGGTGGCTTCGGCTTCGGCGGTCTTGCCTGCATTCAGGAGCGCGGCACCGAGCGACTCGCGCGTGGGCGCAAGCCAGTCGGGCGGTTCGTCGTAGTCGAGCGTGTCCTCAAGCGATACCGCTTTTTGCAAATGCTCGATGGCGGCGTCAGTCTGGTGTTGCGCTTGGGCCAAACGCGCTTCCACGATCTCCGACATCATTTGCGGAATGACCTCGGAGTTGTGCGGCCCTTGCGTGTTGATGGGAATCTTGGCCATTTCCGGCGCGGCCGCGCGCAAAGCCGCCAATTCAGTTTGAGCCTGATCAAGGTTTGAGTTACTGACCGCGGCCAGGGCGCGTGCGTAATGCCACTCGACCGTCGTCACCGGCTGCGAAGACTCGGGTTGAGGCGCAGCCATAACGTCGTTCCAACGGTGGAAACGCACCATGATCTGAAGGGGCAGGGAATAGAAAGGGTCGAGCATGCCCATTTCCTTGACGTTAGGCGCGACATGATCTTGCGCGCGCTTGGCCGCCTGAAGCGAGGCCGAGTAGTTGCCCATAAAGGCGTTTTCCGCAGCGATGAAGTGCAGATTATGCGTGTAGTACATCAGCGGGTAAACACCCTGCGGATGCGCGACGGCGAAATAGGCATCGTCGACGCGCACCGCGGCGACGTTGGTTTTCTCTCCGCTTTCATGGTCGCCGGTACGGATATAGATGTGTGAAGGCATGTGAACGAGGTGTCCGGAAGCCGGCGCGAGCGCGGCGAGCCGTTGCGCCGAGCGCAAGGGCGGCTTCGGGATGCGTGGAAGCTTCAACGGCGTGAATGTAGAAGTGATTTGCGCCGAAGTGGTTGGGATCGCGCTTCAGCACGGACTCAAGCACGGCCACAATCTCGTCCGTGCCGGGCGCGGGTTGGCCCTCGCGATCGTAGAGCTGCCAAGGATGGAGGTTCATGCCGCTTTCGGCAAAAAGCGTCGCGGCATCGAGATCGTCGGGGTAGCTCTGATAAACCTCTCGCATCGCGTCGTGGTAGGCGGCTTCAAGACGATCGTAATCGGGATGGGGCTGCATCGGTGTAACGCTTGGCGAGCGCCTGAATGTAATCGCGCTCATTGCGCGGAGCGTTTGCGGAGAGCGCCAGAGCCTTCTGCACATTCTCGTAGGCCAGCTTTTCTCTCGCGTCATCTACGGGCAGGTTGTAGTTTGTCCCGAGCACCAGCGCGATGCCCCAATAGGCCATGGGCATGTTTCGGATCGAGCCGGCGGCTCGCGGAAGCACTGTTCTGCCTGGTCATGGTTGAATCCGTAGTCGAGGGCCATGGCCTGCTCGAAGAGGCGCTGCGCCTGCGGATTCGAGGTATTCACCGGGTGGTGGACCTTGCCGAAACGGCTCGCCGTGCAGACGGAGGAGACGCCCGAGGCGGCGGTGTGATCATGTTGCTGCGCCGGCGATGCGAAAGCGGGCGCCGAAGCGATCAGCAAAGTGGCGAGTGTCAGTAATGCTGCGGGTAATCGAGGCGATCTTGTGAATTTGGCAGCGAGCATCATTCAGGTCTCCGAATCCGAGCGTGTCTTCGCTAATATCACAATTCAGAAGAGCGCGCTAGCGGCTGCGAAAGTATGGTTCCGCTAGCAGGGCCTTATCGCGGTTTATCACTGCCGATCGGGCATACCTAAAGAGAAGGGCGCGATTTCACTTAGGAAGAATCTCATTCCTGGTCGTAAAACTTCAGGGCCATCGCACCGTGTGTGGCAGCTCCGCCAGCCCGTAATGCAGCAGCCAGGAGTGAGCTTTCCGTGACTTCTTCACGCGAGGCACCGGCTGCTTTGGCAGCTTTTGTATGGACTTCGATACAGTATGGGCATTGCGTTGTAAAGGCGACAGCCAAGGCGATTAGTTCGCGGTATTTCCTCGGAATGGCTCCGTCCTCGCGACCAACTATCTTGTCCAGACCCAGCCATGCATTGAATTCATTCGGAGCGAGCTTGCCCATGTGCTTCAAGTAACGCAAGTCACCAGGATCGTGGTAGTGATCGCTCATTAGTCCTCCTGTGAGTTTGTGTTGAGACGGAATCCTGATTGTAGAACTTTTGGCGTGCGCATCCTACGCTGCCATTGCCGTGGGCACAACGACGCTCATTTTTGTCTCGGCAAGTGTCAATTCAGAAAAATGCTGACAGGGGAGTACAATCGGCGGCTGAGGCAAGACAACAGGAGGAAGCATGCTCACAGCGGCTAATGGACAAAACTTTGGGCGACAGTTCGGAACGCGCTATGGAGTTGCGGCGCTGACGTGCGCGGCGGTGGCCATTTTTGTATTGGGATTTGTATCCGCACTCGTATTCGTCCGGCCGGCCAAGGCCGAAGGCAATCCGGCCAATCTGAAT
This sequence comes from uncultured Acidobacteriota bacterium, assembly GCA_963803735.1. Classification (GTDB taxonomy): domain Bacteria; phylum Acidobacteriota; class Terriglobia; order Acidiferrales; family UBA7541; genus Palsa-189. The sequence continues at coordinate 639,104 of CAWDNV010000010.1, forward strand.
CCTGCGGCGATCTCTTATACGTTGCCCGATCAGCTCAAATGGGTGACGCAGCCGAATGGCGCAATCAATGCCGTGCTGCGCGGCGATCCTTCGAAGCCGGGTCCGTACATTGTTTTGACGAAATGGACGGCGCATCACATGAGCCGTCCGCATTTTCATCCCAACGATCGCTTTGTGATGGTGCTTTCGGGGACGTGGTGGGTGGGCACAGGCACCAAGTACGATCCCGATAGCACCGTGCCGATGCCGACGGGGACGTTTGCCACGCATTACGGCAAGCAGGTCCATTATGACGGGGCGAAAGATGGAGACGTGGTGCTGGAGATCGTGGGCGACGGACCCGCGACGCAGGTGGCGGCCGAAGAGAAGTGAGTGCTGGCCGCACCCTTCGAGGCTCCCTCGAAACTCGGGACAAGTCAGGGCAAGCGGGCTCTTGAGGAATCCGACCAGCATCGTCATCCCGAGCGACGAGCCGGAGCGAGGGATCTCGCCTACAGACACTAGCGAAGATGCCGGGCTGAAGCCTCTTCGATTACCTCAGGGCAAGCCGCCGCTACAAAGCTCAAACCTAGCGGTAAAAAGCCCCAGGGCCCCCGCACAATACGCGGGGCGCCCTGGGCTACAAGGACCGGACCCACCCCTCAGAAGGGGTGGGGCACCCGTAAAACCAAGAGCGTCGGAGAGATCGTTCTGGGTGAAAAGCGCGCCTCACGATGACAACATATCCGCTACCCTGAGGCAAAAGCAGATTCCTCGGCAAACACTGCTCCGGAGTGACAACATTCGCAGCGGAAAAACCACAGAACAACCGCAGAGCATGCGGGGTGCCTGGGCTACAAGACCGGACCCACCCTTGAAAACGAAGGGTGGGGCACTCGAAAAATTGTGTCGGCCTGCGGGCTCCCGGCCGGGCTACAGAAACATGCGTCACGAGATCAGGGATTGGTGACGGGATCATACGCGGCGATGGAGCCGAAGTAGGCGACGTAGATGCGATGCGTGGCCGGATCGACGGCTCCGGCGTGTCCGCCGAAGTGAGTGGTTGCCTGCTCGATCACGCGATACGAATCCGCGGAATCCTGCTGGATGACCGTCATGGTGCCAAAGCCATTGAAGGTGTAGACGCGGCGCAGATCGGGATCGTAAGCCGCGCCGTCGACGCCCGAACCGATGGGCAGAGTGGCGACCACCTGTCCCGTGTCGGCGTTCAGGACGACGAGCTTATTGTTGTCGCAGGTGGCAAACAGGCGGCGATTGCCGGGATCGTAGGCGAGGCCAGAAGGACCCGTGCCTTCGCCGAGCTTATAGCGCTGAGTGACCATCTGCTTTTGCGGATCGATGACCACGAGTTCGTTCGTATCTTCATCGTTCTGGTAGATCAAGCCGCTTTGCGGATCGGCTTGCGCATATTCCGCCACTCCGCCGAGTTGTACCGTGCCGACAACTGACATCATGACTGGATCGATGAGCGTGCCGGTCTTACCGGCATGATCGGCCACATAAATCAAGCGCAGCTTGTCGTCGTAGATGATGGCGTCGGGCCCAACGCCGCCGGGAATTTTCTTCAGCAGCTTATTGGTGCTCACGTCGAAGACGCCGACTGTGTCGTCACCGCTGGCGGTGGCGAAGCCGCGATCTCCGGCGACGGCGATGCCATGGGAGCGCGGCAAGCCGCCGATTTCGGCGACGACCTGGTTCGTCGCGGTGTCAATCACCGCAACGACACCCTGGCTGGTGTAGCCTGCGTAGAGTTTCGAGCCGTTCACGAACATGTAGTCGATGAACTGGAGCGGGGATCGCGATGCGGCGGGCACAGCAATGATGCCGGCGGCCTTGATGGTTTTTGGCGTCGGGCGCGTGGAGAGATAAATATAGAAACCGATAAGGCCTAAAACGGCGAGCCCAATGAGCACTGCAAGGCCTTTGAGCAGGAAGCGGATTACTCTCATTTTTAGCCTCTTTCCACCCCGGTTATTTGGACGGAAATTTCCAAGAGAAGCTGTAACGGCCGAAACCCGGTGAAGGTTAACACCACGCGCGTCATGAAAACAGCAAAACCAAAGACCTACACAGAGGGCACAGAGACGCGGAGGCCACGGAGGAAGCATACAGAGTCGGTTCTCTGTGGCCTCAGTGGCTCAGTGATCTCTGTGTAGCTTTCAACCTGTAACGCTTGCCGGATCACGGCGCTTACGGCAAGAGCAGAAGGCGGCCGCTGATCTGGCGCCGCTCAAAAGCTTCGTGAGCCTTGGCCGCTTCGGCCAACGGATAGGCGCCCGCGATGCGTACCGACAGCTGGCCTTGCTGGATCCACTCGACGAATTGCCCCATATAGCGCGGAATTTCGCTGACCCAGGGGAGGGCATTGACGCGGGCGAGAAAGAGCGAGCCCTTTTCCTGCAGCCGCATGATGTCGAAGGGCGGCACGTATCCGCTCGATTGCCCGTAGATCACGAGATAGCCGGCGGGAGCGAGGCTATCGAGATTGGCCTCGAAGGTGTCTTTGCCGACGCCGTCGTAAACGACGTTCACGCCGCAATCGCCGGTAATGCGGCGGGCTTGTTTTGCGATGTCCGCGCGCGAGGAGATGATCACTTCGTCGGCGCCGGCTTCACGGACGAATTTGGCTTTTTCTTCTGTGGATGTGACGCCGATAACGCGCCCTCCGCGAATTTTCGCCATCTGGCAGAGCAGCAGGCCAATGCCTCCGGCGGCGGCCTGAATCAGGCACCAGTCTCCTGGCTTGACCGGATAGGCATGGTGGGTGAAGACGTAGGCGAGAAATCCCTGGTTCAATCCGGCCGCGGCAATTTCGAAACTCAACTCGCCGGGAATGCGAATCAGGCGCGACGCGGGAAGCGCAACGTGCGTGGCGTAGGAGGTTCCCCAGAAGCTCACGCGATCGCCGGCCTTGAGATTTGCGACTCCGGCGCCCAGAGCTTCGACTGTTCCGACTCCCTGGCTGCCCAAAAGCGCGGGAAGATCGTCATTAGCGTGGCGACTGTAAAACGCCTGGCCGGCGAGCTCGCCACGGCGCCGCTGCACATCAAGGAAATTGACGCTGGCGGCGTGGATGCGAATCAGCGCTTCGCCGGGGCCGGGCGACGGAGTGGGCAGCTCTTCGAGCTGCATGACTTCGGGGCCGCCGTAAGCGTGAATGCGAATTGCTTTCATGGTGATGGCAGTAGATGAGGAAATTTAACACAGAGACCACAGAGACACGGAGTGCACAGAGGCTCGCAGGGCCAGGCGCGCAGATACAATTGCCGAAGCAAACTATGCGCCGATTGCGGCGGTGCGTGCATCCAACTTGGCTCTGGGAGGAAAACCTATGCAAGCTGCGGTCGTACCTGCTGTGAGCGGTTCCTGGCAAGTTAAAGACGTTCCTCAACCAAAACCCGGACCGAATCAAGTATTGGTGAAGATGCATGCGAGCGGCATTTGTTATACCGACGTGCACGAAACGCTCGGACATATTCCCGGCGAGTTCCCAAGAATTCTCGGACACGAGCCTGTTGGCGAGATCGTTGCCGTGGCTCCCGACGTCACCACGCGAAAAGTAGGCGATCGCGTGGGCACTGCGTGGATTCAAGAAACCTGCGGACGCTGCGAGTGGTGCCAGCGCGGGAAGCGGATGTTCTGCCCGTATCAAAAAAGCACCGGTGTGAATCTGCAGGGCGGTCACGCCGAGTACATGCCGATGTACGCCGACGCCACTTACCTGATTCCCGACAAAGTGTCCTACGAGCAAGCCGCGCCGATTTTCTGCGCCGGGTACACCGTGTACAGCGGACTGCGCTGGGCCGATCCCAAGCCGCACGAGCGCGTCGCGGTACTCGGCATCGGCGGGTTCGGGTCACCTCGCGGTGCAATATGCGAAAGCCGCGGGATTCGAAACCATCGCCATTTCGCATTCGCCCGACAAAGACAAATTGATTCGCGAACTCGGCGCGGATGAAATCGTGCGCGACGGCAAGGGCTTGGCCGCGGCGGGCGGCGCGGACATAATTCTGAGCACTTCCAATTCAACCAAGTCCATGATCGATAGCATTCAAGGGCTGCGGCCCGACGGACGACTTGTCACGATGGGCGTCGATGCCGAACCACTCAGTGTCTCGCTGTTCGATCTGCTCGTGCGACGCCTTCGCATCATCGGAAGCCAGCAGAATGGCCCCGAATATTTGTATGAGGCGCTCGACTTCGTGGCGCAGGGGAAAGTGAAGACCATCGTGGAGACGTATCCGTCTGGCGGAAGCTGCGAAAGCGTATCAGCGCGTGGTGGACGGCAAGGCGCGGTTTCGCGCCGTGCTGACGATGTAGGAATCAGGATTAACACAGAGGGCACAGAGACGCAGAGGACGCAGAGGATGGAGAGGACGGAGAGGATGCGGAGCCAGACCGAACAGAAAGCCCCAGGGCCCCGCAACGGCAGCGGGCGCCCTGGGCTACAAAAGAAATCCCACCGTTAAAGACGACCTTCGAGGCTCAGTGCAAGAGAGGGTGGCGTCGGCACCCGTAAAAGCAAAAGCGGCGGAGAGATTCTTCGACTGCGCGTCCCGACCGGAAATCGCAAGAGCGCGATTTCCGGAGAAAGAAAGGTCGGGACGCTTCGCTCAGAATGACAAGAGAGAGAACGCAACGTAGCAAACGACGTGTGGGGCACTCGAAAACTGGATTCCAGGGATCCGAGAAGACCAGAGCGCTGAACCTCGCGGTGAAAAGCAAAACCGGCGAGGCGGAAGGAAGAAGCCTTCGCCTCGCCGGCGAGGTCTGACCAACTCAAACCAGTGCGGTTTTAGTTGACGCCGATCAGTTGCCGCCGTTTTGCGAGATCATCTTCAGACCCTTGGGGTCCTTCGATTGATCGAGCGGCACGGCCGTCATGACCGGAGCGGCATCGATATAGATGTGATAGCTCTCCATCATCATCCACGTGCCATTGAGCGGCGCAAAGACGCGGCTGGCCCAGTAGGCACGCTCGCCGTAGGTCGGCTGCACGGAGATCATCACCACCGCTGAGCCCATATCCCACCAGCGCGACCACAAGAAGGGAACCGTGGCTACTTCGGGCTGATGCTTCGCCGCGGCTTCTTCCTGAGCCTTGGCGATCATCGCGACCATCTGCGATTTCGGCGCGCGGGGCCCGCCGTAAGTGCTCACGGCGCGCTGGTCGAAGTTATCCGCAATGTGCTTGGCCCACATGCCGGGCTTGCCGGATTCCTGTTCACTCCAGCCGGCGAGTGATGCCTTTTCGTTCGCTGTGAGCGGCTTGTAGGGGACGTATTCGCAGGGGTTGATACAGGGCACGGCGTAAGTTGGCCGCACGGCCTTGTAATCGCGCTCTTTCACGGCGATCTCGGAAGTTTGCAGCAGCTTCCAGCCGCCCTTATTGCCCTTCACCCAAGTGTGCGCGGCGTAGTTTTTGTCGAGATTGTCCTGGATCCAAACTACGTTGCCGTATTTGTGCTCGATCACTTTGATATCGCCGCTGCTGGGAACGAGCGGCTTGACGCCAGCCTCGAGCGCTTCGCGCAGGGGCCACATGATGCCGTCGGTATCGATCCAGGTGAATTCCGGATCGACCCACTTATTGATGATCGCCTTGTCGCCTTTTTCGAAGGCAGCCGTAACCGCGCGATCGGCGGTGACGACTTCATCGTCGGCGGCAGCCGCAGGGCGCGTGGTGAGCGCCACAAGAGCGCCGGCGGAAATGATTGCGGTCACTGCCAAAGCCGTGAACCATCGCTTCATCTGATCCTCCCTAATTTGAGAGCCTGATACGCGGGCGTCGCCCGTTTTTACGATTGCGAAGGCAGGTGCGAAGAGCGCCTCCCTAGGAGTCGCTCCGCCGGGGGGGACCCGGACGCGTTGCGTTCTTCGCCCCTAGCCAAATGCTATATGCGGGAGTCTACACCCGAGAGGGACGCCCACACAATAACGAGAGGGGTTAGAGCGGGGCACGCGCCGAGATGATGCTGACGCAGTTAGTCGCTACGTGGCTGACGATACCGTTCCCGAGTTGAAAGGCAGGTCGGGCCAATTTGGGACAGAAACTGATGGAAAGCCAGACCGGCAGTACCGACAACGGCCGCGTTTCCATGTTGTTAGTTCGCCTGGGGGATTTCTCGGAGACATAGTAATCGGAGTGCGAATCGCTCGCTTCCTGGCAACGAAATTGCCCCAACTCTTCAATGCTGGAGGAAACGAATGTGGCGTTGCCGGATGCAAATTAATCCAGCCGCGCTGGGACACGCTGGAAGAGCACCGGAGATCAAAATTGAAATTCGGCGAGAATCTGGTCGAAGCCTCACGAAAGGAAAGATGGTCTGGAAAGAGAAACGACGAAGCCAACGGCTCGCTTTGAGCGTTTCCGTCGTTGCTTACCGATCCCAAAAACAGGGTCTCGCTTTTTCCGAAGGGACCCGTACGTTGGTGGTCAGCGCCCACGGCGCATTGATCAGTCTGACGGCCAAAGTGGCGGTCGATCAAACGCTCCTCTTGAAGAACGCGCTCACCGGGGAAGAACTGGAATGCCGTGTCGTGTTCACTCAGAAGAAGGCGATGGGTTCAACAGACGTGGGAATCGAGTTCCGGGAACCGGCTCCTGGCTTTTGGAACATCGCGTTTCCGCCTGTCGATTGGGCGTCGGCAGGGCTGGGCGAATCGGAACCGAGAGGGGGCCAATCAAAGGAGCCAGCTCCCAAGGAACTTGATTCCATGAAGGTGACTGAAGGTGACTAAAAGCAGCGATTAGAGAACCGCCACGGCGGCATAAAAGAGAGGGAACAAAGGTCCCGCCGTTTCAGCCGGATTAAACCCCGAAAAATGTCGGACGGAACTCCAAAACCGGGTGGTCAAGTTGGCTTGGCTGAGCGCCGAGCCGAGCCGCGCTATCATTTCGCAGCGTTGGTGGAAGTCTCGGACGAGAAGTCTGGCATCCGGACCAACGCTAACATCAGTGATATAAGTCAACAAGGCTGCTTCGTGGAGACAAATAGCCCTTTGTCGCTAGGAACGGAGACAACGCTGCGTATCAGCAAAGGAACGGACGCTTTTGAAGCGCGAGCCAGAGTTGTACATTCGGGGAAAAATGGCATGGGCTTGCTGTTTACGGCTGTCGTGCAGGAGCAGCTTCGGATCCTTGAAAGATGGCTCATACCGTTCCGCCAAAAGGAGTGGCTTGTTCTGCACCGCCACAGAACTCAAAGGGTGCTCCTGCAAATTCCTGTGCGAGTTTCCGGCCGGAATTCGCTGGGGTCGCCGTTTGAAGAAGAAGCCCAGACTGTCGTAATCAATGCGAATGGCGCTTTGCTCCTGCTTTCGACGCAGATGACTCAGGGACAAACGCTCACTCTCATGAACATTGCAGCGAAGCAGAGCGCGGAGTGTGTTGTTGCTTACCTTGGCCAGCATCAGGGGCAACGCGCGGAGGTCGGCGTCGGCTTTTTGTTGCCGAATCCAGGGTTCTGGCATGTGACTTTTCCCCCGCTGGACTGGATCCGTCCCACAACTTAGCCCACTGATGAGTGGACGGTAGAATTCTCTTCCGGTCTCAAAGTGTTCCGGCAGCTTGGATTGTCTACCACTGATGATTATTTCTAAATCGGCAGGGCGCAGGTATGCCACTTGTCGTCTTCGCCGTGAGCGTCACAGAACCACCTTCCACATTTAGGGCAGTGCACTGACGCGTCACACGTACACCGCTGGCCATAACGGGACACACATACGCGCTCCATGTCCGCTCGGTCGGCTTGTTTCTCTTCAGTCGTTGTCGAGGGCTTTATACCCTGCAGGGCGGGCCTATACGCTTCGAAGTCCTCACGTGCCAAATTCCTAGGAGCTTCCATCACCGAAGCTTTTGCGGAATCGCCGGAAGCAACGTCGCGGATCGGAGCTACGACGATGGACAAATCGTTTTTTTCAGGTCCGACTTCCGCCTCCGCGGGACCAATCGATGCAATGGATTTCTTCGGCGGCTCCGTGGGATGGTTGCCAGGGACCACTTGAGGCGTTGCCAAGACAGCGTGGGAGTTCTTGCCTATCTCGACAGCATGACTGTCACACAGATAAATCGGAGCGACTCCACCCTTCTCCCAGGAAAGCATTACTGTGGTTCCGTGATCGCACTCGAGGTGATAGTGCGAGGAAAGACGCGCGGCGGCTTTGCCCCGCAGGACGCGCCATTCCGCTCGGTTTGTGCAAGGGCGGTTCGCCACAGGGCAATTGTAGCGAACCTCATAACCCCAGATTCGGCGGTCGTGGCTCTCTGTAACGGATCAGAAAACCCCTACTAAGATGACGCGGGGCGTCAGTGCAGGAAGCGCGCGGCGCCGAGCACGAGGCCGAGGGTCAGTAGGGCGACGGCGACTTCGCCGATGGCGCCGACGAGAAACGGCCGCATGCCTTGCTTGCGCATGTCCGCGATATTTGTCCGCAGGCCCACGCCGGCAAACGTCAGAAGGAAAGCCCAGCGCGAAAGGTTCGCCAGGCTGGTGATCTGGCCGGGGTTGAACATTCGTGCCGTGGCAAGCGCGGAGATCAGCAAAAAGCCGAGCACGAATTTGGGGAACTTCCGCCACAAGAAGACAGCCTTATTACCGACGCCGGCGGTGCCCTGTTTGCGCGCCCAATAAATCGCATAGCCGAGAACTACGAAGCCGATCATGGCATTGCGCGCCGTCTTGGCGAGCACGGCGACCTTGCCGGCAGCATCGGAGTAAAGCGCGCCCGCGGCGGTGGCTTCCGCGGTGTTGTCCACGCCGAGGCCGGCCCAGAGTCCGTAGCTCGTGTCGTTCATGCCCAGCCAATGGCCGATGAGCGGAAAGGTGAAGAGCGCTACGGCGCCAAGCGCCAGCACGGCGGCGATCGCGTACGAGGTGTCTTCCTCGTCGGCTTCGATGGCGCCTTCGGCGGCGATGATCGCGGATACGCCGCAGATCGAAGAGCCGATGGCCAGCAGGGAAGTGAGCTTCGGAGTGAGGCCGAAAGCCCGGCCGAGCGCGGTCATAAAGACGAGCGAGACGGAAATTTCGATGACCACCAGAACGAGGCTGACGCCGCCGAGCTTGAGGACGTCACCCAAAATGAAGCGAGAACCGAGGAGGACGATGCCGGCCTTGAGCCAGAATTCATAGGTCGCCAGGCCGGGCCGGAACGCGGCGGGGATGCCAACCGTGTTTGAGATCACCAGGCCGATGAGAATGGCCCAGAGAACGTATTCGATATTCGGCAGGGTGAGATGGTGCGCCTTGCCGTAACGCGCGATCGATTGCTCCACAAATTTTCCGGCATAGCCCACGGCGATCAGCAGGAAGAGGCCCGGAATGAGCCGCGCTACACGCCTGAAGAGATTGTCCGAATACGGCGCCGGTATTGCTACGGATGCAGCCATGTCATTGCTCCTTTTTTATGCGCGAAAAGCGCCGTGATGACTTCTTTATCGCCGCGAAGCTCCTGATGCCCATGACGTTCGCAGCGAAGAGCCTTTTCGCGCTCGACAACTCCAGCGCGCTTTGCGCTCTAAATGTCACCAGGGGACGCGCTTGATCCAGCCGGACCAAACCAGCGCGGTTAGAACCAGCGCCAGCGCCACGGCCCAAGTGTCGGCCGAGATGCGCCAATTCGGTTTTTGCATGGCCTTATGCGCCAAAGTACGTGCTTCCTCGGAAACGATCTCGTGATCAGCTGTTGGTGCCATAGTCGCCCTTCTTCCTTCCCCAAAATCTTCCCTAAAATAAAAAAACCCGCTCGCTAGTTTTGGGGCCAGCGAGCGGGTGCTTCTTTCGATTGCTACTTACTTAGGGGCCATCTTAGGAACGCACCCGCATGCTGGCTCGTTGCCGCCACAACAGGCGCAGCAACACGCGCAACAACAACAGCAGGTGCGATTGATCATGGCGGATATGCTAGCGAACCCGTTTATTCAGGTCAAGTGATTCCAGGTGAGACTACGACAGTCGAAGGCCGCAGAGAGATCCCTCGCTCACGATGTTCGCTCGGGATGAGCATCCTGATCGGATGCTCACTTAGTTGGAAGCTGTTTCTCCAGGGCGAAATCGGGCACGCTGGCGATCGAGGTGTGATAGCTGACGGCCATCTGGTAGCGGCCGTCGCGATTCACATAAATGCGCGTGCCGTAGTAGGGCTGCCCTTTGTAAGGCTGCTGGATCATCAGCAAGAGCACGGCGTCTCCGAATTCGAAAGCGCGCACCCAGAGAACCGGGGGCACTTCGTTGGTGCGCACGCCGGCCTGCTTTTGCTTGAGCGTATTGCCAATGCGCTGCCCTTTGGAAATCGTGCCGTTGCCGCCGGAGTCGACGATGATCACATCGTCGAGCACGTGACGTCCCCACAAATCCATATTTCGCGCCAGCGAACCGAGTTCCATCTCGCGCCAATCGGCAAAGGCAGCCTTGGCCGCCGGAGTACCGGGCTTGAAGGGAACGACCTTGCACGGATTGATGCAGTCGGTGATCACGCCTTCTTCGCTGGGCACGGCCGCACCCGTGGCTGAAGCCGGAGCCTCGCCCTGTGGCGGCTGCGTAAGTTCGATAACGTGAACGGCACGCCAGCCGTTGTTTTGTTTGGCAAAGATGCGGAGCGAATAACTGCGCCCGGCGTGAACCTGCACGAATGCAAGTTGTCCAAAAACACGGGTAGTCAACTGAACGCCGACTGCGGTTGTCAGCACGAGTAGCTGCGGCGCTGTGCCCGCTCCGAAGGCGTCGAGAATTTCCTGGCGCGATTGCAAGGTGCCCGTGGCGTCGATCCAGGTAAACGCGGGATCGGTTTGCATTTCGAGCGCGACGGGGTCTTTCGCGACGGCCTTCTCGAAGGTTCTGTCGGCAGCTGTGACAGCCTGATCGTCCGCGGAAACTGGCGCAGGGATGGCGCCGGCCATCAGCACATTTGTCGCGCCGAGGATCGTCGCGCAGGCGACAGATACAAAAAGGGCGTAGCGAAGCAAGCGTCTCACCAATTCACCTCAAGACAGATCACTAAAAGTTGTGAGGAATTGTGCGCCCGGCTTTCGTCGCGCGCAAGCTGACTATTGCAAGCGCTTCGGCTCGACGCGATTCTGGTCTAGACAATTGTCTTGTGGCAAGAATGCCGGAAGTAAAGGATGTAAAGCGCTGCCGGACGCAAGCGGCGAGCTTAGGCAGCGGCGAGCCTCTTCAATTCCGTCTCGCGCCGTTTCAACATGCGGATATCTTCCAGCAACCATTCCAGACGATTACGATCGAGCGCATTAACAATTTCATTCTCGACGGGCGAGATCGAGTTGGGAACTGGGAAGGTGTCTTCCAGCCAGCCAAGCGACCACTTCCACGGCTCTCTCTGAAGGCGAATGCCGAGTTCGACGAGGCAATCCGCGATACGTTCGGCCTCGTTCAGCTTGCGAGAAAGGTCGCTTTGCACCTGCTCCAACTGCTGGGAGAGTTGTACGCTCATGCCGACGCTCCAAATCGTGACGGCGGCAATAATTGGAAGACTACCGCCCAAAATCAAGATGCAATAAAGGTTACATTGAAGCGGGAATGAGGGAAATTCGTCAATCCTGTGGAAAATGTAGGAAAAGGGTTGCATTACCGGACTTCCCGTAAAAGCAGGGACGCCGGGCAAGTCCGCCGTCTTCGCAGGCCAGCCGCGAGGTTACATGAAAATCATTGACAACAAAGGCCGAAAACTATAGCTTGCCTGCCTATCCCCCGGGGTATTGTGCCGAGGCATAAGGTACCCACCTTAGTCCTCGCGATTTCGAGAGATCAAGCGAGATAAGCTATGAAAGCCCAGCGCAAAATCACCACACGCAGGATTTCAGCCAAGGATCGGGAATTCGAGCAATTGCTACGCCGCGCGTCTCTTTACGCTAAAGCGCAAGCTGCCAGGAATGTACCCCAGGCGCGCCGAAAGCGATCCAAGGCCGCGTAAGCTTTATTCGCAGGTCGAAACGACCTCTGCCTTTCCGCCTTTGGCACGAAGGTTCGGACCTTTCTTTCGTTGGTCGGAACACGTCCTTAACCTGAGCCTCAACTCCGCCGGCAATACTGCGCTCCGTTAAGTAATCAGTAATGGCAATAACTAATCGGGCATCCCACCGCCCGAGTACTATGGTCTTACGGCACGCTCATGCCAAAATGAAAATCGCGTGGGGAGGGTAGCTTCCCCTGTCAGAATCACCCGCAAGGCATGACGGCGCGCCTGCGACGAGCGCCCGTTTTCTTTCGAACGCCTGGCAGAGGCAATGAACGAGCCAAAATCCGTTGTAGAGTTCAGCGCTAACCCTGCTAAAGACATTCAGCTCACCATGCGCAAAATGGACCAGCGCCAATGGTGGCTGTGGTCGTACGCGATCATCGTCACGCTGCTGCTCCTGGTGGCCGTGGCTTCGTTTGCGTTTCCCGCCTTGCTTTCCACCGCGGGCGCGGACGGCTACTACTCCTTCTTTCTCAATCAGGCCGTGCGCGGACTGGTGGGCATGGTGCTGATCTTCAACGTCTATGTGATCTATCAGCAATTGCAGATTACCCGAATACGCCGGCAACTCACCGACCAGGTGTTCGCCGTGGACAAGGTGGAGGAGCTGGCGCAGGAGGTCTACAAGATGGCGCTACTCGATCCTCTCACGGGTCTTTTTAACCGGCGTTATATCGAACAGCGCCTGGAAGACGAGATCGCGCGCTCGCAACGTCATGGGCGACCGCTTTCTGTGATCCTATTTGATCTGGATGAATTCAAGCAGGTGAACGACACCTACGGCCACGGAGCCGGGGACTCTCTACTGCGAGCTTTTGCGGAGCGGCTGAGCAAGGCCACGCGCGGCTCGGACGCGTCGTCGCGTTATGGAGGCGACGAATTTCTGGTGGTGCTGCCGGAGTGCAAGCCCGAAAACGTGCAGCACGTGCTCAAGCGGCTCGAGGGAATCCGCGTGGATATCGAAGGGCACAGCTTGCCGATCGCTCTCTCGGCCGGATGGGCGGAGCTTCTCTCGGGCGAGTCTGCCAAGGAATTATTGGCCCGCGCCGACGCCGCGCTTTATACAAATAAGCGCGCGAAGTCCGCGGCGCACTCCCAACCTGTAGCGATCTGACAAGCTTGAGAACTCCTCAGTTGATCGGCTCAGCCTCCGCTCCATTCAGTTTGCCGCACGTCCGCGGTTACCGACTTCGCTTAACTTTTCTTTGAAGTTGTCGCGTAGAAAGCGGCCCACTGCTGTTCGAGCTTGGAGCCGCCGCACTTCGGGCACTTGATCCTTCCTTTGTCATGTTGGGCAACTGTCATAGCCAGTGAGAACTTCTTGTTGCAACCTTGGCAGAGGTATTCGTAGTAAGGCATAGCCACCTCGCAAGTATCAATCTTCCTACGATCTTAGTCGCATTCGCGGGCCGCGATCAATCAGCTCTTCCGCAAATTGTGGATTTAGCGGCGCTGGCGCACCTCGAAATCAAGGACTTTCTCGGGAGGACTATGGGGCGGCGTCACGGACGGCCGCTGGGCCCAGTGTCCCATCTTGTAACGGCAATTCGGAGTATCGTGGCAATCCGCAGGAGGCACACTGTCCAGGCAAAAACCACCAATCCCAATACGTGCTGAACTTATCTTGTGAACGCCGACCACCGTAGAAGGATTTTCCACATTGGGGGCATTTCCATGATCGTAGTGCTTTTGCTGTAAAGAACTCGGCAATGACCCACGCACCATCGACAAGGAAGTGTGCGTTGGCTGGTGTAAAACCGAAGCTACGGACGGCAAGATCTGTGAGCGGGCCGATGAAGAAGAAGCAAGCGGATAGGGCGACCAAGGTATTTCGAAGGCGCTTATATTTGCGCCACGATTCCGCGAAATCCGTTTGCGACGCTGGAGGTATTTTCGTGAGAGCGGCAAGTACCGTATACCCGGGAAGATGGGAGGGTCAAGCTTGCGGAGAGGATAACAGTTCGATGGAAGGGGGAGACCACACAATGTAGAACCCCGCAGCGTCAGTGAAGAAGGGCAATTGCACGGGCCGCGCAGCGCCAAATCGTTCCAAGCGTAGGAGATTCAGCAACAAAGCCATGGGGGTCGCCCCTCAGTTATTTACCACGTTCGGCGTATGGTCCCGATTGGGGGGCGGGGCTATGGTGAACGTGCAAATGCGTTTTGCTCATCAAGGTCAACGATCAACCAACTGCCTGCGGCCGGAGCGGCTTTTCTGAAGCCGGTTTCCGGCCGCAGCCAATCAGTGGGTTGCGAAGACCAGCAGAGCAAAAATTCGAAGCCGGCCGGGCCGACCGCCTGCTGAACAGAACGACGGAGCGGAACCCGGCGGACAATGCGCCGAGCCGGCCTGGAGGAGAGAAGATGCTTTATTACGCGCTGGTGTTCTTCATGATCGCGGTGGTCGCCGGGTTGCTGGGATTTGGAGTGATTGCTTCGGCGGCCGCGGGAATCGCCAAGATCTTGTTCTTCGTTTTCCTGGTGCTCTTTATCGTGACCCTGATTGGTCATGCCTCACGAGGCAGGACGGTTTAGGAGCACGCGAAAGAGTCCGGAACCCACCTTTGCCCTAGCTCACCCATCATTCCGAGGGTCGGCACTGCCCGCCGGCCCCCGGAACCCGCCCTCTCCATCCTTGCTAACTAGAGGCAGCCTGACAGCTCACGATAGATGTTGATCTTCCTCAGCACGTCTGAAGGATAGGCTTGAGAAGGCTCGTGCGGTTCAACCGCCGCGAATTGAAGAGCGATAGATGGTTTGCTCGCTGCAATACCAGGGGGCCTTTTCCGCTCCTATTCTGAGGAGGTCGGCAAATGCGGACCGCTCATCGAGACAACACATTCGCTCGTATTTAAGCTCCCTAACAGAAAGATAGTTCTCCACCTCCTCACGAGTCTCACCGAGCTGAAAGATGTGCGAATACGAATCTAGAGCTCTCTCATATTTTGCTTCACGCTGCTGCTGCGTTCGCTGCTCGTACCTTCGATAAATAGTGAATAGGGATACGAGGAGAAGGGCTGCGGCTAGTATGAGAAAGATTCGGCCTGCAAGGTTCACGTCTTGGGTTTTGCGGGTTGCGGCGGAGCGCCAGGCTGTGGTGTGGCAGCGGCGGGTGCCTGCTCGGGTTCAGGCTGGCCGGCGCGGACGCGCTTGACAACATCATTGGCGGCGCCTTTGCTGACTGGACACGTTGAGTCGTTGATGCGGCACTCGGCCAGCGTCAGCTTGCAGCCGCAGGTGCAGCCTTCGGCGTTCAGGCGGTGCAGCACTTCCTTTTTCTGATCCGCTGTCAGCCCGGAGAGATCGACGTCGGGAAGCTCCGTGGCATTAGCGGCATTCTTCAGGAAAATCTGGCCGGTGTCGTCAAACGTTTCGATGCGAGCATCTACCGGAAGCCCGGCGAGCGCGCGGACTTCGCGTTCGTAGACTTCATATTCGTAAAGGCCGGTGTGCTTCATCATCACGCGGCCGTGCGGATCGATCAGAAACGAAGTAGGCAGCGCTGGCACTCCGCCGTAATTGTCGATGAGTTCCCGAGTGGCCATTACGATGGGGTAATTCATCCCGTGCTGCTGCGCGAACTGCTGCACCTTCTGCGGCCCGTCGTCATCTTCGGATGCGCCCACCACCAGCAATTTGTCTTTGTAATTGGCCTGCAGCTGCACAAGTTCGGGAATCTCCTCCCGGCAGGGAGGGCACCAGGTGGCCCAGAAATTCAGAATTACGACTTTGCCCTTAAAGTCGGCCGTGGAGACGATCTTGCCAGTGATGTCGTGCAGCAGAAACGGCGGAGCCGGCTCCGGATTCTTGGCAAAGCGGATGACTTTGGCATCGCCGGCTGCAGCGGCGTCACCGGCTTGCTCTGCACGAGCTCGCCGCAGGGCATAAATTGAGCTGCCCAGCCCCAGAGCGGCGGCGACAACCAAAGCAATCGCCAGAATGAGCAAAGTTCTGCGGTTATTCATATCGGCGGCTATTTAGATGGCCGTTTCCATTATCGGTTGTCTGAGAATGCAGTACAAGCCTGCATCGGATGCCAATGAGCGAAGCCGACAGCACCGCCAGCCTGACAGTACGCAAGTTGCGGAGCGTGACTTCAGCTGGACAGACGCAACTTCAGTCGGGCAGATGGAAGTCGATGGGGATGATGACTTCGGACTCCACCGGTTCGCCATCGACGGTAGCGGGCGCGTAGCGCCAGAGGGCGACGGCATCCATGGCGATCTGCGCGAGCAGAGGATCGCCGCTCACACGGGCCAGCCCACGCGGCACACCGTCTTTTCCGATAACCGCACGGATACGCACCGTTCCCTGTAAGTGCTGTGTGCGGGCTTCGAGTGAATAGCGCGGCGTGATGCGCTCGATGATCGCGGCGGGCTCATAGCCTGGCAGAGAAGAATGGAGCCTGGCGGGTGCCGCTAATTCCGCCTCCTCGCGAAAAGGATGGGCCGAAGCTGGATCGAGCGCGCCCTTTCCCACTTCGCTGGTCGCGGTCAGCGGCCAAAAGTGTGAAGTGCTGAAGCTGTTGGAATGAGGCTCGCCCGCGAGGGCACCGCCGGACGGAGCGCCGGACGGGGCGCTGCCAGAATCCGCGGCGAAGCCGGCGCTGGCCAGCGCATCGCCCATGCCGCTAAGGATTGTGCGCACGGCCACCAGGCCCGCGAAAAAGAGCACGCAACCCAACACAAACCCCACAGCTAAACGTGACGGCGCAGCCGAGCGCCCGCTACGTCGAACCGGCCGCGGAGCGGCGGCTGCGGCGCGCACCGCGGGACGTGCCTTGCGCTTCGGGGCAGTTCGCGGATTTTCATGAGCTGCTGTTTGCTGGGAGAGGAAATTCTCGAGTTTGGCTTCGGCCAAGCGAAACTCATAGGCACGCTGCAGGGCGAGGCGAAGCTGAGGCGTCTTCAGGGGAGCCGTCAATCTCTCATAGGCGCCGCACTGCATGACTTCGCGCGCGAAATCGATCGAATCAGCGTCGCAGAGCGCAACGATGGGTGGATGGGACACGCTCTTGCGGATCGCGTCGATGAAGGCGAGGCCGTCGTGGGGATCGCCTTGGACTCCGGCGGCGCGGAGATCAACGAACAACACGTCACAATATTGCTGGAAGTCCACGTGGTCGCTTTCGAAATCGTAGCCGCCACGCGTGGAGAATCCGATGAGCAGATCCTTATGTACCTCTTCGATTAGTATGGAATCACGGCTCACCAGACATACCCGGATGAGCGTTTCGCCGGAAGTCTCTTGTGACTCGCTTCGTGCGCGGAACCAGCTTCGCATATCGTGTACACCCCTGCTTAGGCTGAGCATCTGTCAATGGACTCCGTGCGGGAGAACCAGAGCCCGTACATAACATCGGATGCGCGGACAGGGTATCTGGTGTCTTAGCGTAGGGCTTTCTGCAGGATTCCCTTTAATGTGCCTGACGAGGAGGCGATCCCGCTCGCTCCTGAATCAGTATCTTCGCGCATTGAATTAGATGGGATTCTCGGGGAACCGGTCAGGCCGGGCGTTTGCGTTTCATTGCGCGCCCCAGATATGCTCTCGCGTTCGAAGGAATGGCGCCAAAGCTCAAGCCGAAACCGAAGAAAGGCCAAGGGGACAAACGAGTTGCCTCCGGAGAAAAGCTGGCGGAGCTATGTGTGCGCCAGTGGCGCTCGCGTTTCGAGGAGCGCTACCTGCCACGCATCGTCGAATGCCTGGGGCAGATATCCGACGAGGAGATCTGGTGGCGTCCGAATGAAGCTTCGAACAGCATCGGTAATCTCGTGCTGCATATCTGCGGCAACATTCGCCAATGGATTATCTCCGGGCTGGGCGGCGCGGAGGACCTTCGGCAGCGGGACAAGGAGTTTACTGAACGCGGGCCGGTCGCGCGGGAGGCGCTGCTGGAAGAATTGCGGAAGACTGTGCGGGAAGCCTGTGCCGTCTTGGCGCGCGTGGATGCCAACGACCTGACGAAGCGGTGCCGCATTCAGCAGTTCGACGTAACGGGCTACGAAGCTGCGGCGCATGTGATCGAGCACGTGGCCTATCACTCCGGGCAAATCATTTACATCACGAAGCTGAAGCGGGCAAAGGACCTCGGCTTCACGAAGCTGCCGTCGACGGCCTCGAAGCCCGCCGAGCGCACGCTTCCGGTTTGAATGCCATTTGACACGCCCGCGCGGCAGCAATAGGCTTTTGGGCCGCGGTAATGGCGTGCGCGTGTGCCTGGCTCTCCGAACGAAGAGAGATTCTTCGACTTCGTGGCCGATCCTCCGGGCGCCGCCCGGAGGAAAGAAAAAGCGCGCGGCTACTGCGCTCAGAATGACCCTATGCGGGGGCTGTGCTTAAAGCAGAAGAAAAGTAATCTGAGGAGAGAGACGAGATGATCGTTGAGATGCGCACCACGCTGGTGAAGCCCATGACGCAGAAAAAAGTGGAGGAGCGGTTTGCGCAGGCGCTGCCGGAACGGCAGAAGCTTTCGCCACTGGGCGGCTTCTTTCACACCGATGTCGGCACATTGAACCAGATCATCGAGCTCTGGCCCTACGAAAACATGGCTCAGCGCGAAGATGTGACGGCACGTGCCGCCAAAATTGGCTGGCCGCCGGATAGCCGTGAGTTCGTCATCGAGCAGGACGCCAAAATCCTCAAGCCCACGCCGTTTTCGCCGCCGTTCAAGACAGGAAAGCTCGGCAACGTGTACGAAATCAGGCAATACATCTATCAATCCGGAACGATCCCGAAAGTGATCGACGCTTGGACTCCTCTGATCGAAGCGCGCATGAAATTGTCGCCCATGGTGGGCTGCTGGTATACGGAGATCGGACCGCAGCATCAGTGGGTGCACATCTGGCCATTTCAGGATGCGTCAGAGCGGCAGCGCGTTCGCGCCGAAGCCGTGGAGCGAAAGATGTGGCCTCCCGTCACGGCGGAATGGCTCCTGCGCATGGAGAATTGCCTGGCTATGCCGGCATCATTCTCCCCGCTGCACTAAGCCCGGGCCGAGCGGCCGAGCAATAGGCCGAAGGCTACACATATATCTGCCATATCAAACCGCCTCAGATTAAACATCGAAAGACGAAGTGGCCTTTGAGCGCATGCGCTTAAGTGAAGATGTGGGGAAGACCCAGGGCCGCTCGCGCCTTTTATGAAATGGCGTTTTCGAGCCGAAGCGCGAGCGCGCCCTGGGCTACAAGCTGCAGAGATCCCGCGCTCATCCGCCAAGGGATTCGCTCGGATGGCCGCCGCTCGGCGCTTGAATCGCGCGAGTGGCTTTGGAAAATCCCCACCCTTTCCTGAGAAGCGGAAAGGATGGGCTACAAAAGGCATCTCCGTGAGAACGATTTGATTGCCCAATGTGTAGCCGAGCCTTTGAGCCTTTCCGCAAAGGCTGGGTTACATGACGCAGAGAGATCCTTCGCTCACGATGTTCGCTCAGGATGACGATGCTGGTCGCATCGTCACTTCTTTGAGATTTGGGTTGCCGACGGGTGCAAAGTTAGCTTCTGCACGCGCCAATTCAGGAGTTCGCCGACGTAGATCTCGTTTTCAGACGGGCACGCGATTTCGTGAATCCACCCGAACTGCTTGAGCTGTTTGCCGGCCCCCCCGAGCACACCGACCACTTTTCCGTCCAGCGTGAGTTTGTAGACGCGGCCGGGATAAGCATCCGAGCTGTATAGATACTGAGTCGGGCCCGGCGTGATGCAAATCGCCCAGGGAGCGCCCGGCGCCATCGTGCCGGTTACGTTCGGGCCGGGCTTATTGCCGATGGCCGGCTGCGCGTTAGCTGCATCGAACGGCACGTCGATGTGGATTTGACGAAGCAACTTGCCGTCGCTGTCAAACACCTGAATCCTGCGGTTCCCGCGGTCGGCCACGTAGATGTTTCCCTGCGCATCTGCCGCGATGCTGTGCGGGGTATTGAGCTGCCCGGGCCCATCGCCTGGCTCGCCCCACGACTTCAGCCACTTGCCGTTCGGATCTACCTTAGCCACGCGCGAGTTGATGTAGCCATCGCTGATGTAGGAGTTACCGGCGGCGTCCCAGGTCACGTCGGTCACTTGGCGGAACATGCCGTCGACGGGCGGCAGTGGCGGCTTGGGGTGCTTGAGCGCCTCGGTGCCTTCGTCGGAAGCTTCCTGCTTGCGTCCGAAGACCATCACCACGTGGCCCTCGGGATTGAACTTGATCACCATATCGGAGCCCTTGTCGGTAACCCAGATGTTGTCCTGCTTATCGACGCGCACGGTATGCGCAAACGACCAAGCGTAAAGGTTGTGGCCGATCTCGCGGATATATTTGCCATCGGCGCCAAATTCCAGGAGCTGAGCTGCCGCGGCCGCGTATGCGGGTCCGGTGGTGTTGCCGCGCTGGAAGACGAAGACGTGTCCTTTGGAATTGACCGCCACTCCGGAGACTTCGCCGAGATACATGTTCGGCGGCAGCTTCAGGAAATCGGGCGCCGAATCAAAGGGTATTTCGGGCACCTTCTCCTGGGCGTAGGCCAACGGGCTGAGCAACAAAAGCAGAGCGACGAACCAAAATTTGGTGTTTTTCACGGTATCCTCCCTAATCTTTAAAAGGCGCGCCTAATCGCAAAGGCGCGAGAGCGCGCATGGATCGAAACAGAATCAAATGGGGTGTCCACGTTCCGCGAAGTATACCGCAGGTTGACGGATTGAGTTGCTACGGGAATGAGTTGCCACGGGAATGAGGATTGGCTATAAACGCACGATAGGGAAGAGGGAACTGGGGAGAAGGAGGAAAGCAATGTCGGCGCACGGTCTTCAAATCTCAAGGTTTGGGGTGGCGCTGCTTGTGGGTGCGGGTGCGGTGCTTCTGGGGCTTGCCGGTGGGGGTATTAGAGCGGCGGCGCAGGAGACCCCTGATCCGAAGTCGGAGGTCGGCGGCCTGCATTCGAAGTTCGTCGACGTGAATGGTGTGCAAGCGCGCTACTACGAAGCCGGGTCGGGTGAGCCAATGGTGATGATTCATGGCGGGTTCACGGCCGGGTCCTCTACGGCGAATGTCTTTTCGCGAAACATTCCGGAATTATCGAAGCACTTTCATGTGTTTGCTGTGGACCGCCTTGCGAGCGGCATGAGCGGCAATCCGCTGAAGGATGACGACTATACCTATCAGGGCGACGCCGACTTTATTTATGGCTTCATCCAGGCGCTGCAACTAGGATCCGTGCATCTGGTAGGGCATTCGGCGGGCGGAGCGATCGCGCTCTACCTGGCCATCGAGCATCCGGAAGTGGCCAAGACGCTGACGATTCTCGCGATGGGCCCGGAGAATCCTTCGCCGGCTCCGGACAATAAGACGCGGCTCGACCTGGGCAAGTGCCCGGATCAATCGCAATACGAAGGACTACAATGCCGCGTGGCCATGCTGGCCTGGCTGCCAAATACGTTCGACGGGGAATACTGGAGCGCCGATAGATACATGGCCACGCTGCCGAAGTCGAAAGAGGCCCGCGCGAAACTGAACGCCGGCGCGGGGCGCTCGTTCGATTTTCCTGCGTTCAAGCAGAAGATGCTGGATGAGGCTGCGCGACGAAGGCTCGCTGCAGATGCCCGTGCTGCTCGTCGCGGGCAAAAACGACGTGCTCGATTGGGGCGCGAACGACGAGACGGCGAAACTCCAGGGGGAGATGGCACTGTTTGACATCATCGCGGCAAAAAACACAAAAGTGCAGATGATCGTTATCACCAATGGCGGCCATTTCATGTATCGCGAACACCCGGACGAGTTCAACGCATATCTTGAGACGTTCATCAATACTTGGGAGAAATATCCGACCGCGCCGGCTCAGGGAAATTTCCCGAAGCCGCCGCAGAGTTCGGGAACGCCGCCGAGGCGCGAATATCAGCCGGAGCGAGCTCCGGGCGTAATTCCGGGACGCCAGCAAATCGGCCAGCCGGGAGTGTAAGGCACGAGGCACCATCGAGTTGTCAAAGGGCCAAAGTCAAAGAGGGATTCTTCGACTGCGCGTCGCGACCGGAAATCGTGAGTACGATTTCCGGTGAGATAAGCTCGCGAGGCTCCACTCAGAATGACAAGGAAGGCTAACGGGGAGGATCAAATGAGGCGTTCGGCAATCGCAGTTTCGGGAACCCTGGTAATAGGCGCGCTTCTGGCGTGCATGGCGTTCGGTCTGCGAACGCCGAGCGCGAGAGCGGCACAGCCCGCAGCACCAGCGCGGGCCGCGGACGCGGGCAAGGCGGCGGAGCTGGCGAGCGCCGTGCAGATCGAGCCCGATGCACTGGCGAAAATGTTGGCGACGTCAAAAGGCGAAAAACCCGTGGTGCTGCACGTGGGCTTCAAGAATTTTTACGATCAGGCGAAGATTCCGGGCTCCGATTATGCTGGTCCGGGATCGAAGCCCGAAGGGCTGGAACTGCTGCGCAAGCGGGTTTCCTCATTGCAGCATAAGCAGCTCATCGTTCTCTATTGTGGCTGCTGTCCGTGGGACAAATGTCCCAACGCCAAGCCTGCCTATGACGAGCTGCATGCCATGGGCTTTACCAACGTGAAGGTCGTGCATATCGCGGACAATTTCGGCGCCAATTGGGTCAACCCCGGCCTGCCTGTAACCAAGGGCGAGTAAGGCGAAAAAGGGGTACTAAAAGATTCTGCTTTGATGTTCGCAGGGCGCGGGGCCCGGGTTATCTTTGTTTTTCCCCCACTCATCGTGGGTGGTCACCATCGCGTTCCCGCGCAGCTCCGTCACAACGCAGTGGAATTGCTTTTTGTCCCGATCCCAATCCTGCTTTTCGGAATAGACCTGCACCGGGCGATCGTTCACGATTTTGTATTTCTGTGCGGAGTGCACCCCGCCAGCCATGCCGCCATTTGACCAGGTGATGATCGTTTTGTTCGGCCGGTCCAGCGTGAACGTGCCAAGCTCGCTGAATTCGGGGCTGTAGTAGAAAAGCTTGGTCGCGGGATTGTAAAGCCAGATGCAACCTTGGTTATTTCCCGTAGCGCCCCAATCTGTGAGGACGTAAATATCCTGATAGCCATCGAAATTGAAATCCACGGCGCGGAACCAATCTTCGCCGCGCGGAGGAGGCTCCATCCCGGCCCAGTCGCAGCCGGTGAGGTGCTGCACCGGCACCTCGGAATCTCCGGAAAAAACTTCGATATCGCGAACGATCGATTGTGCGTTGCCAAATTGATCGTTGCCCTGCACGTCGGGAATGATCCTGAACGTGAACTTTGGCAGATTAGGCGCGACACTGACGACGAGGCTGCCTCCGTAGGCGAGATCCTGAGTGACCGATTGGTGCGCTGCGGGCACTGCACGCTGCGGGACTCCCGGCTTCTGTTGCGCTCGAGCGGCGAAGCTCAGCAACAGACTCAAGGAGATCGCGATGCAAGCCCGCCCCGACCAGCCCAAACTGAAAACGCCTGTTTGTTTCCGCATGGGGAATATCGTACTGCGGCCAGAGTCCTGATCAAGCGTTCGTGCGCAGCGGGTTAATATCAACGACAATGCATACAGCTTTTCGACGTACGAGCGCTCGCCACCTAAAACTTACACAGAGGTCACAGAGGCACCGAGGACACGGAGATCTCAGTCAGCTTGGCGTCTCGCTAGTCGGACCTGTTACTAGGGCATTTGGTTCGACAGTATTTGTGCTTCTCCGTGCCCTTCGTGTCTCGGTGCCCTCTGTGTTAAATTCCGGGTCCGGTATGACGGATAACGAGTTAACTGGCGGAATTATCGGAGCTGCCATCGAAGTCCATCGCTGTTTAGGACCGGGGTCTACTTGAATCTTGTTACGAAGAATGCGTGGCCCGTGAGTTACAGCTTCGTAGTATCGCGTTTGAGAGACAGAAAGCGCTGCCTGTTGTCTACAAGGACGTCAAGCTCGAATGCGGATATCGAGTCGATCTGCTCGTGAACGCCAGAATCGTAGTAGAGCTGAAAGCCATCGAGATGGTCGCGCCGGTGCACGAAGCCATCGTCTTGACGTATCTGCGGCTTTCCGGATGCAATATAGGTCTTTTAATTAACTTCAACGTCCCTGTCTTGAAGGACGGTATTCGGCGTTTCAAACTCTAGGACCGAAAGACGCGTTGGCTAACGCGGTCGTTAATCTTCAAAGCTGTGCGCGTGGCCGCCGCGGAAGCGGTGGGTGACCGTCAGGTTCCACAGGAACTTGATGATGCGCGCATCGTTATAGCAATAAGCGAGGTTGTGGTTGAGC
Organism: uncultured Acidobacteriota bacterium; assembly: GCA_963803735.1. Classification (GTDB taxonomy): domain Bacteria; phylum Acidobacteriota; class Terriglobia; order Acidiferrales; family UBA7541; genus Palsa-189. The sequence goes on from CAWDNV010000010.1 coordinate 663,292, forward strand.
GTGGAGAAGCAGTGGCGTTGGCATGTCTCTTTCATGTGGTCCAGCTGCTCGCGATCGAAATTAAATTTATCGATATTGCCCCAGTCGTAGGTCGCCGGATACATCGGGAAGCACGGTGCGACGGTGCCGTCGGTGCGGATGATGACGTTATTCTGGCCGGCGCGGCAGTTCCATTCGCTGAACTGCATGTCACCGTCTTCACCCCGCACGATGCCGGGCATGGACGCCAGCATCTTGGACATCTCGCCGTTCGTCCCTGTGCCATCGCCATTCCAGCCATATTTTCTTAAGTCCAGGCCCGAAGACATACGCATGAACGCCTTCATCTCCTGCAGGCGGCGCACTGAATTAACCATTTGATAGCCTGCCTTGTTACGGTCGATCAGCCAATCGATCAGGCCGTCGACTTCGCGCCAATCCTGCGGGCGGATGTAGGTCGGGTTCTCGTCGAGATGCTTGAAGTGCTCGTCCTGCTCGAGCATAGGCGTCTCGTTGATGTGGTAATCGGTGGCGACGCGATTCTCGTGCGCGAATTCGGTGATCTTGCGCACGTCATCGAGATTATTGCGGCAGATGTTCAGATTGAAAAAGACCATGTAGCCGTAGACATACTGCTTGCGCAGCAGATAATCGAGATTCTTGCGCGCGGGTTCGACGGCTTTTGGCAGGCTTGGCTGCAGGTTCCATGAGTCCAGCGCGAAATTGAAGATAGCGGTGCCGGCATCGGCGAGCCGATCGGTCACTTCAGGCCGCAACAGGCGGCCATTCGTGCCGATATAGATCCAGAAACCTTTCTTCGCGGCGTAATTGACCACTTTGTGCGCGAACTGCGGGCGCAGCAGCGGTTCGCCGCCCATTAGCGCGAGCACGCGACAGCCGTGATCGTGGAGCCAGTCGATCGAACGGCGCGCCACGTCTTCGGTCATGCCCTTTACTTTGTTGTTGAATGCCCAGCAATACCAGCAGTCGACATTGCATTTATATTCCAGGAAAAGATAGGCAGTGATGGGATGAAAGTCGCCGGGCATAACGCGCGAGCGAATATAGGGAAATAGCCAGCCGCGCATCTTGCGATAAATCTCCGGAGCGTGCCAGTCACGTCCCTCCGGGGCAACCTCTGGTCCGGGATCGCGCAGTTGTTCAGGATATTGAGGGAAAACGGGTTCGGGAAGCTCTTGCCCCTTCACGAGGGCGGGAGCTGGTCCCTGGGGATTGGAGTTCATCAGGAGATCGTGAATAGCAACGTCAATTCGAAATTTAGCCGCGGAAGCCACTGCTTTTCCCCCTTCTTCGCACGTTGGTACTGTGCGAAATTGTGTTTCGGATACCCACTATCGATTTGAGGAGACCGTGCGAGCGTGTCGTTACTTCAACATCACCCCACCTCGGCGAGGAACCTACTCCTCGCGCTGCCCTCAGTCCCCGGCCCGCTTAGATGAGCGCACCCCGGAAAGCGTTATAACGAACATGCAGGCACAATGTCTATCGAGGCGGAACTTGACCCACCCTGAGGCGGGTGGGATCCCTTAGATTACCCCTTTCGAGAGAAAGTACCTTCGCCTGAGTTTCTGCCATGAAATATCCCTGGTTTCTAAGCGCAGCTACGGATTTCGCTCTACAGTAGCCGTGTTAAGCTGATTTTTGGCTTTACGAGAGGCGATGTCGATGACGAAGACAAACATCGGTGCCTCTCTGGCGGACGGTTCTCTAACCGCCTCACCCGCTCGCATCGGACTGACCAACCCGACCAGTCGTTTTCGTAAACTTTTTCCGTACGTTGGCACCGCTCTAGTCGCAATCATTGCCGTCGCCGGATCCGCGACCATGAAGGGCATGGCCGACAGCCGCGACTGGCTTGGGCACACATATCAGGTCAAGTCCGAGCTCGCTGATTTGCAATTAAATCGTGCACTGCTGCACGAATACGAGACGGCAACCGCCGCCGGATCAGCAGAGGGTCGCGCAGCGTTGCATTCGGCAGGCCAAGCGGCGCGGCAATCGCTGGCGCGCCTGAAAGAGCTCACAAGCGACAGTCCCCCGCAACAGGAACGACTCGAGCAACTCGAGCCGCTCTTCGAGCAGCACATTCGCGATATCGAAGCCGCCGCGGCTTCAGGCCTGAAAGCAAACCTGGAGGCGGAAGCGAGGATGAGCCAGATTATTGGCGATATCAACACGCTCGAAACGCAACTCCAGGGCGCACGAGAGGCGGCATGGGACCGGCAGTTTCGCCGCAATATCGGTGTTCTCGCGTTTGCCGTGGGCGCCTGCCTGCTGCTACTTTTCACAAATATGCATTTGTTGCGTGAAGACGTTCGCTCGAGCCGGGTGGCCACCGAACATATCCGCGAAAGCGCCGATTCCTATCGGGCGCTGAGCGCCCGCATTATCGGCTTGCAGGACGCCGAGAGGAGAAAACTCGGCAGGGAATTGCACGACAGCATCGGCCAGGCGCTAGCCGGATTGCAGATGAATCTGGAACAACTGGTCGTGCAATACGGCGAGGGCAACTCATTATTGCTCGAAAGCAGTGAAATGGTTCGCCACACGGCGAAAGAGGTGCGCACGATTTCCCAGTTGCTGCATCCGCCACTGCTCGACGTGGTGGGCTTTGTGCCTGCGGCGCAAAACTACGTGCAGCAATTCGCGCGTCGCAGCGGAATGGAAGCGAAGACGAATTTTCCGGACGATTTGAAATTGCCTTCCAAAGAAGCGGAATTGATGCTCTTCCGCGTTTTGCAAGAGAGCCTGACGAACGTGCATCGCCACGCGCAGGCGACTGCCGTGGACGTCTGGCTGGCCCGCCGGGATCACCAGGTCGTGCTCACGATTCAGGATAACGGCCGCGGCCTTCCGGCGGGCGTAATGGAGAATTTCGATGCGGGCATGGCCTCCGGCGTTGGGCTTGCGGGAATGCGAGAGCGCCTGGCGGAGTTCGGCGGAGAACTCCACGTCGAGTCTTCGCATAGCGGCACAATCATCCGCGCCAGCATTCCTGCGTGAGCCCCGTAATGTCAAAGATAAGGAGACGCGGCTGGGAGCGTCTGGTTTGATGTGGCGCTTTTGTGCCCCCTTGCACTTCCGGCGACTGGGTAAGACGTCTCAGCTAGGTTCCGCTGGATCATTCACCAGAAAAGACTCGAGCGAAGGGTTCACGGTGACGCCGGGGCCATCGGCATAGTGAATCCAACCCATCTTCCGGAACTTATTCATGAAGAAATTCACGCGCGGCCGCGTGGTGCCGACAATCGCGGCCAATGTGTCCTGATCTATTTTTTCCAGGATGGATGGTGTCTTACCCCGTTGGCCGTGCTGCCAAAGCCAAAGCAGAGTGCGGGCCAGCCGTTGTTCGCTGGAATCAAAAATGTGGCCCAGCAAATCTTCTTCGATATGCCGGTTACGCTCGAGCAGATGCTTGACGAACTGGGCTGCCACGGCCGGCTGTTCCTCGATCAGCCGCTTCATGGTGCGTGTTTTGATAAAGATTACCGAGGTTCGCGTCAGCGCCTCGGCAGAGAATTGACGCCGCGTCCGGCCGGCCAGGCACGATTCGCCAAAAAAATCGCCCTGCCAAAGAAACCCCATAATGGCCACGCGGCCACGTTTGGAAACCGTTGTAAGTTTTACCAACCCGTGTTGAATGTAATGAATGCCGCCGCAGGCGTCGCCCTGCGAGCAAATACGGGCGCCTGTCTCGTACGTGGTTCGCCTGCCCGCGCGGCTCAAAATCGGAAACAAATCGCCAGGGTGGTGCGGGCTGATTCGTTCCATCGGTGTCAACGTTGCCATATACCTCCACTTCGTTAGCGGCGAGAGCCCTGCAGGACCTGTGTTTTGCGGGTTCGTCGCTTCGACGACGGTCCAATTGCGTCATCACGTCCCTCGACTTTTTGTCGTCACATCCCTCTATCTTTAAGGATTGCCTCAGGGACAAGTTCGAACTTCACAAGAACCGTAGGTCGGTGAGTTAGTCTCTGTAAGTTGCGTAATTTTGGAAGAGTAGGCGCAAATCACTTGAGACCGGAGGCTTACGAGGCTGCGGCCACGCGTTATGGGTTAACGCGCCGAAAGCGCTTAACTTATTAGTGTGCTCGGCAATCGGCAATTCCAGCAAACATACAGGATGTTGATGCTTAATTTAAGGGCAACCAAAAAGTGAAAACTGCGGCGAGATCAATCTTGCAGCAGGCTTTGCAGCGAACTATAAACTTTCAGCCCGCCGTTATAACGGATGAAGCCCAGCTTGCGGAATTTGTTCATGAAGAAATTCACGCGCGATCGCGTGGTGCCGACCATATCGGCCAACGTGTCCTGGCTGACGCGCTCGAGAATGTAAGGACTGCCCGTGCGCTTGCCGTGCTCGCTCAGCAAAAGCAGCGTGCGCGCCAGGCGTTTCTCGCTGGAATTGAATACGCGATCGATCAAGTCCTCTTCGATGCGCCGATTTCGATGCAGCAAAAAGTCGATCAGACGCGCGGCAACGGCACGATCCTGCTCGATCAGCCTCAGCATCGTCCTGCGTTTGATGACTGCGATGGAACTGGGAACCAGCGCCACTGCGGAAGTCTGATGGTGCGTCTCGCCGCTCAGACAATCTTCCCCAAGGAAGCCACCGTGACCTAGAATTCCCAGTACGGCGCCGCGGCCTCGAGTGGAAACCGTCGTCAATTTCACCAGACCTTCCTGGATATAGTTCACTTCTGTGCAGGGCGCTCCTTGGGAAAAGATGACCTCGTCCGGGAGGAATTTCACAATCTTTTTGCCGGGAACGAGGCTCAGAAAAGAATTTCCGGCACTCATCGTCTGTGCGTCTCGAGATTTCACTCACCCGTCCCGGAATGGATTTTGTGCCCTATGAGCTAAGAGTCCAGGGACCCTTCGCTCTGATTTCGCCATTCGACGAAAGGCGTAGTTTGATCAAAGACTTGCAGCACGTCTGTACAATATTGAACAGAGGTTGTGCCCAGGGCTGGGCACTTATATAGGAGCACGTCGAGTGCCGGGAAATTAACCGGTGAGGCGGCTGCCGGGAAGCATGAAAGGGCCAATCGCATCCCGAAATATGGGGTTATTAGCGCAAAATCACATCGGTAATGGACGGCCGTGCAAACCATCCAGATGATCGGCCTAATATCTGATACTCATGGGCTGCTCCGCCGGGAGGCGCTGGGCGCTCTCGATGGTTCGGACCTGATCATCCATGCCGGCGACGTCGGCGGTCCGGAAATTCTGGAGGAACTGCGGCGGTTAGCGCCCGTCGTTGCGGTGAAGGGCAACGTGGATACGGACGCTTGGTGCGCGGACCTACCGGAGACGGCGGTGGCGGACGCAGGCTCGTCTTTGGTTTATGTCCTGCACGATTTGAAGGCGCTGGACCTGAAACCCGCAGCCGCCGGAATCGCCATGGTCGTGAGCGGCCATTCTCATAAGCCAGTGTGCGAGGAAAGAGGCGGCGTTCTCTACGTCAACCCCGGCAGCGCCGGCCCGCGGCGCTTCAATCTCCCCGTCACCGTGGCGCGTGTCGATCTTCGCCATCAGCCCTGGCGCATCGACTTCGTCGACCTCCTGCCAACTCGCAAAGCCGGATAGCCCGGGTGTAGTGCCGGAGCTCGTGTCTCGCTTTTTCTGGAGGCTCACATCGCTGTGAAGCAACTATTGGACGTTGATAGCAATTGACTTCGACAGCGTCGTCGCACCGGCCGTTGCGGTTACCGTGATGTTGGCAACGCCTTTGGGCGTGCCTCCTGAAAGTCCGCCAGGGCTTGAATTGCCTCCGCCGCATCCGGTGAGCGCGGCCGCAAGGGCAACCACAGCAATCGCGGTTGCCCACGTCGGCTGGAACCGCCGAGCTTTACCCCAAGCTGAGATTCCACCGATGAAGGCGAGCACAGCCGCGATGCTGAAAATACGCAGCAGTCCCGGCATTTCTCGGCGCCCTATGAGTGCCCCCGACAAGGGGGACTGAGTTGCAAAGGTCAACTGAACCTGTGAGCCATTAGGCGGCGGGCCAGGCGCAAAGGGATTTGGGCTGAAGCTGCAGGTGGAATTGGCGGGCAAGTTGCTACACGCCATGGTGAACGTCAGGTTAGATGCGGAAGCAGCGAACATTGTTAGGGGAATCTGAACGCTTTGCCCAACCACAACCGTGGGCATCGTAGCTGGGCCGGGGCCGAATGCCGCGATTAACGTGTCGACAATACGCACTCGGGCGTTCGAGGAATCACCGATTAGAAGTCTGGCCGAAGCGTCGACAGAAACACTGCTCGGCAGGTTCAACTCAGCGCTTATAGCAAGCCCTCCATCTCCGCTAAAGCCCTCGATTCGGTTGCCGACGACAGTATGAATGTTGCCGCCAACCGTGAATTCGCGGATGACATTCCCAAAGTAATCCGCGACGAAGATGTTCCCGTGGGCGTCGCCGCCGACGGAATTCGGAGCTCCGTCTCCGAATTCTGCGCTGGTCGCGGGCCCACCGTCGCCACTGAACCCTGAGATTCCATTGCCGGCAACCGTTTGGATGATTCCCGTCGCAGCTGTGACCTCACGGATGCGATGGTCGACATCGTCGGCGATAAAAATATTGCCTGAAGAGTCTACAAACACGCTAACGGGATCATCGAACGCTGCGCTGGTCGCGGGTCCGCCATCGCCACTGAAGGCCAGAGTGCCATTGCCTGCCACAGTGCGGATGATGCCGCCGGAAACTTCACGGACGCGGCTGTTGAATTCGTCGACGATAAAAATATTATCTGAAGCGTCTACGAAGACATCGGTCGGAAAGCCCAGGGCCGCGCTGGTAGCCGGACCTCCGTCACCACTAAAACCGCCTGCGAGCGCGACACTTCCAGCTACGGATTGAATATTACCGCCAACCGTGAATTCGCGGATTTCGCTGTAAGAGTCGGCGATGAAGATATTCCCGGAGCCATCCACGGCAATGGCCTGCGGGCTGATCACCGCGTTGATGGCCGGTCCACCGTTACCGAGGCAGGATTCGGTAGTAGGGAATGTGCAGGTGCCGCCATTTCCAGCAACGGTCTTAATGATGCCAGTCGCCGCCACTACTTCCCGGATGGTCCCGGCACTCATGTCGGCGATAAAAATGTTTCCCAAGCTGTCTGCGACCGCATCGGCGGGATAATCGAATTGCGCGGCGGTAGCCGGCCCATTATCGCCGCCAAAACCTACCGCGCCGTTCCCGGCGACGGTCGTAATGGAGGCCGTCCCTACGGCGACCTTGAGGATGTCATTAAAGGCGTCGATGAACAGATTGCCTGAACTATCCACAAAGGCCGCATAGGGAAAGCCGATTGTGCTGCTCGTTGCCGGTCCGCCATTCCCTATACAAGCGTCCAGGCTAGTTTTGCAGCCAACAGGAGAGAAGGCGCCATTTCCGGCCACGGTTTGAATAACTGCCGTTCCTGCGATGACTTTACGGATCCGAGCGTTAGCTTGGTCGGTGATGAAGAGATTTCCGGAAGCGTCTCCAAATACGTCGTTCGGCTGAGCCAACATAGCGCTCGTTGCGGGGCCTCCATCTCCACTGAATCCGAATGTGCCATTGCCGGCGAGGGGCATAATAACACCCGTACCGGCCGAGACTTTGCGGATACGCTCGTTACCGGTGTCCGCAATAAAGATATTGCCCACGGCGTCCACAAAAACGCCTTCCGGGCGGTTCAGGCTTGCGTTGATCGCGGGCCCGCCGTCCCCACCAGAGCCGAACATGCCATTCCCAGCTACGGTTTGAATAATTCCCGTTCCTGCCATGACTTCCCGGATACTCTCGTTGTCTGTGTCCGCGATAAAGATATTGCCCAAGCGGTCTACAAATACGCCGAATGGGTCATTCAGATTCGCGCTTATGGCTGGCCCGCCGTCGCCACTGAAACCGCGCGCACCAGTTCCGGCCACCGTCTGGATAATTCCTGTCAACGCGACGACTTCCCGGATACGGTTTCCCGCATCGGCGACAAAGATGTTTCCAGATCCGTCTATGGAGAGGCTTCTGATAAAGTCAAAGGACGCACCGGTTGCAGGCCCGCCGTCGCCGCTGAAGCCAGCTATGCCGTTTCCGGCGATCACCGTCTGGTTTCCCTGGGGGTCGAGCTTGAGAATCCGATTGCAACTCGCGATGTAGATGTCTGTGCCCCGAGGCGCTGCAGCACGAAAGGGCTGACAGAAGTTTTCCGATGCGGCGTTACTGGGGTTGAATCCGCCGGCTACCGTGCTGATGATCTGCCCCCATGCTGACACAAAACTGCCCGAGAGCACCAGAAGAGCGCAGGCGCAACAAAAAAGAGTCGCACGCAGGGTACGCGGGAAACTGCGAGGCAAGGCGGCACGCACGGGCGAGCTGGGTCGCATAGGTCTCCTTTGTCATCGAGTGGGCGCGAGCCGTATCGCCGGGGATGCGTATGGCCCTTTTGAGACGCGCCAAGTGGCGCATAAGTAATATAGGGAAAGGTGCGTCGTCAAGCTCAAATGTGACGGTAGGGAATTTGCTGGGAGCCATAGGCGTCATGTAGGCGTACAGGATTTGCCTGATGGCTTGCAGGCGGCGCTATTGAATACGCTACGCCGGTTTTCCGGTACACCTACTAAACTAAGTCCCTACCAACCCTCCGCGAACGGCCGAATTCCGGGAGGTGGAGATGGATGATTGTTCATAGACGACAAAACGTCACGAACGGAATCCAACCCAGGCTCCCCATCCGCCGAAAATCCTCCCAGCATCAACGTTGAACAATACTTCCGGCTGCTGATTGACGCCGTGAAAGACTACGCCATTTTCATGCTCGACCCGCAGGGGAAAGTCACGAGCTGGAATCATGGCGCCGAGCGCATGAAGGGTTACCGCGCGCCGGAAATCATCGGCAAGCATTTCTCCTGTTTCTATCCGGAGGAAGACGTGCGCGCCGGTAAGCCGCAGCGTGAACTAGAGATCGCCGCGCGCGAGGGAAGATACGAAGAGGAAGGCTGGCGCCTGCGCAAAGACGGCTCCCGTTTCTGGGCCAATGTCGTCATCACGGCGCTTCGCGACCATCGCGGAACGCTCGTGGGCTTCGCCAAAATAACGCGCGACACCACGGAACGCATGCGCGCCGATGAGGCGCAGCGCGAGCTTTCCGTCAAGCTCATGCACATGCAGGACGAAGAGCGCCGCAAAATCTCCCGCGAGCTTCACGACATGACCGGCCCGGTGATGAGCAGCGTCTTGATGAACCTGGCCTTCGTGGAACGTGATTCCGCCGTCCTGAGCGAACAAAGCCGCGCCGCGTTGCGCGAAGCTGAAGCTCTGGCGCGCCGCTGCACCAGCGATATCCGCACCATGTCTTACTTGTTGCATCCGCCACTGCTTACCGAAGTGGGATTGGCGGCCGCGGTGCAATGGTGTCTGGACGGATTTTCGCAGCACACCGGCATTGACACGCATCTGGAAGCGCCCGCGGATCTGGGCCGCTTACCCGAGGAGACGGAGATTTCCCTTTTCCGCGTGGTGCAGGAATGCCTGACGAACATTCATAAGCATGCGCATAGCCGAACGGCCACCATCCGCATGCACATCGCCACTGAGAAGCTGACGCTCGAGGTCATCGATCAGGGCAAAGGCGCCCGGCGCGAATTCACAGAGGGATTCGGCATCAAGTTCATGCGCGAAAGATTGCATGAGCTGGGAGGCAGCCTGAAATTTGTGTCCACTGTGGCAGGCACCACGGTCCGCGCTACGCTTCCGGTCGTCGGCCGCACCAGGGCTGCGGAAACTTCCGCAAAGGCCAAGGCGCGCCTGCTGCTGGTGGACGACCACGAAATCGTGCGCCAGGGCTTGGCCAGCCTCCTGCGCGGCGTAGAGGGTTTCGAAATCTGCGGCCAGGCTGCCACCGGCGAAGACGCCATTCGCGAAGCTGATCGGTCCACGCCGGATATCGTCATCATGGACTTGCGTCTGCCCGGCATCGACGGCTTGCAGGCTACGCGCTCGATCCTCAAAGCGCATCCCGAAACCGATGTGCTGATTTTTACCGTGGACGAATCCGAACAAGTCCTGCGCGAGGCGCTCAAGGCCGGCGCGCGCGGCTGCTTGACCAAAACCGACGCCGGCTCGAGCCTCCTGTCCATGCTCAAGACGCTCGTCGCCGAGCGCCATTCGCAGCAGGGAACCCGCCACAGCGCCTAGATGAGCATCCGACCCCGATGCTCATCTTGTGGCACAGCCACTCTTGGCTGTGCTTGTTTATGTCGACCATCCTGCCCGATCACCAACAGTTGTCATCCTCAGCGAACAAAATAAGCGAAGGATCTCTCTTGCTTTTTCGGGTGCCCCACACGTCGTCTTTACGTGTGGGTTCCTCCGAATACGTCGCGATTCCTCCCTACCGTTCGCGTATCCGTCGCAGAATCGCGTACAGATGATGCGCTTCATGGACGAGAAAAAACTCCAACCACAGGCTTAGGCTCATTTCCCCAAATGCTGAATGGATCCCCGCCCGCGCATAATCGGAAGCCTCAAGACTTGCGATTCTGTCGATGAGTTTCAACCGCAAAGCCGTAACTTGATTCCTGATCTCCTCGAAGGGCTGGGACGCCCAATTCTGCCAGCCGGGGTCTTCCTCCGCGCGATACCTTGCGAAGTGTGGCGATGTCTCTCTGAGTATGCGGCTCAGCCGCTCCAGGAAAATCTCGTGATAGCGTCCGATATGGGCCAGGTTCTCGCGTGCTGACCACTTGCCCGATGCGGTTCGCCGATCGATCCGTTCGGGGCTCGCGCCGGCGAACAGAATGTCCACCGACGCGAGTTGCGCCTTCAATCGCACCAGTTGCGATTTATCCGCCCGCGAAACCCGCGGAGTATCTGTTTCTGTCATTCGTCACCTAAGGTGTGCTGCGTGAATTTTGATTGGCGGTTAGCGCATAAACAGGACTTGCGTTCCATTCTAGGCGAAGCGTAGCATTCCGCCACGTTGGGATTGGAGTTTGGGTGCGGCACCCACAAAACCTTCTCGCCTCAAGGTCCGCCGAGCGCTCGTTCCAAGAGAGTCTAATTAGCAGATGGCGTCAAAAACAGCACGAAAGCCGAAATCGGCGCCCGAACGCCCGTCGCGGGCGCAGCCCGCGAGTAACGCGGCGATTCCAGCAGCGGCTTTGTTCAGTTTTCTAAAAGAGACGCGAGGAATGACAAGTCGGACGGCCCATGATCTCGCTCGCGCCTTGAAGATCTCTCCGGCCGCCGCGAAACAGGCGCTCGCAATTCTCGGAATGCAAGGTTACGTCAAGCCAGCCGGTTCGACAGAATGGACCACCACGCCCGCGGGAGAAATTGTCTCTGGTTCGAAGTTTCCGCGCTACAGCCGCGAAACCGTTGAACGCTCGCTCGAATCGTTCGCCGATCACCTCAAGCGTGTGAACGAGGATGCCTCGGCTGAATACAAAATTGCTGACGCCGTCGCGTTCGGCGATTTTCTCGCAGGACGGCCCCGCGTCCAGGCTGCCGACGTCGGCGTCCGCCTGGAGCCTCGCGTTCCCGGAGCCCACGACGCCAAGTCGGCATCTGAGCAGGGCAGGCAGGACGTTTTCATGAAACAACTCCGTGGCCGCACGCCGCTCGTCAATCTCCATCCCTTCGCCCCCTGGATGTCCGCCCGAACCCACCGCAATCTCATGAGAGCGCCGAAACTCTAACTCACGGAGTAGCCGGCTCGTAGGCAGCTTCGGCTTCGCCACAGGTGTAGGTTTTTCTAAGAATGTAATTACTCGATATTGCATCCAGAACAGAATGAGGCCAACGATTCGCCGGATCGTCTCTGAGTTCTTCCAGTTTACCGTTCAAGACGATCAAATCGATCTGGCGCGAGCGAATCAGACGAAGGATCTGAGCGTCAGACCAACGCCCTTCGATAACTTCCTGGCCCCACATAAACGGGTCCGAGACGAGTGGATGTTTTCTTGCCATAAAGACGGCGCCTATATTGTCGGAGAGTATGCGGTCACCTGCGTGTTCGTTGACAAACTGATAGGCATCTCCGCATTGCTCTAGAGATCCAAGCTTTAGAGGATCCCTGTGATGAATTGTCCAAAGAACGCTGCCCCAAGCAGCGCAGGCAAGCAGTAATGGAAGAACGAACCTCAACCTCATACCTAACCGGCGGTTCTCGCCGCGAAGGAGGCTATAGCTAACTCCGGCACACAGACACAACGCCGCTTCCCACTCGAGGTAGTAGTTGGAATCGGCGCCTGCCTTCCCACGCGCGAACATGATGGCAAAAGAGGTCATAAAGTAAATCGCCGGAAGGACCGCAGCTTGCCTTAGCTGGCTTAGTTGCCTGAGTTGGCTTAATTGCCTTAGCTGGCGAGAGCTGAGGGCGACGGCTAGCACAGTTACCAGGAGAAGAACGACGTTGTCCCGCAGTTCCTTGGCGATAGAGGGCACGGCAAAAACGAGTCTGAAGGGGTGATGTGCCTGAATCCATAAAGTGTGGAATGCAAACCAGCCGTGGGACTGGTGTTGCCAATACAAGACGATTGCTCCGGCAAGGCCAACAAAAGTGCCGGCAAATTTAATGGCTCGCTTCCAATCTCCTTTCACGAGCATAGCCAGAAAACAAGCTGCTGGCGCCGAGAGGAAAAGGAACTTACACAGCAGAGCCGCTACAAAGAAGACGATAGAAACATACCATCGCTTCCAGGTAGTGAAAACGTATATACCCAGCAACGAGAACATCACGCCTATTAAGTCCACGCGCAAAATAGGGAGCCACTGCATTACTGCCGGCATTGTGAGGAAGACGGCCCCGAAAAGAGCGCCGGTCAACAGTGAGCCAGTCCAATGCCGCAGAAGAAGAGCGATCGTCAGCGCGCAGGCCACTCCCGAAAACAAGATCAGGAGTCGAGCCGGTGTAAAACTCAGCCCAAACAGCTTTATCGGCAGCGCAATAAGATAGTAGGCGATTGGGCCGTATGGATTGAGTTCGTAGGGAACTACGTTGGGGATTGGATAAAGTGCGGCACCCCGCGTGAGTCCTTCAGACACTCTCGCCAGAGGCCCTTCTTCAAAGTTAACTTCATACGGTAACGAGGCAATATGTTCAGCGCGATATAAAGAAACCAGGCAACCCAGGGCAACGGCGCAGCAGAATAACAGTTCGAATCTGTCAAAGCCCGCTCGTACCTTCACATTACTTTTACCTATATTAGGTATTAGGCATTCGCACGCCGCCGAAGCCTTGATGTGCTGTTTCGCTGGCCCGCTCTAGCCTCGGGCACCTGCCTTAATGTTCTCGACGTGGATCGTGTGCGTGGCAGGATCGAGTTTTCCGGTCACCGTGACTTCCTCTCCAGCGAACCGCTCGGGCATTTTTTGATCGTCGAGTGTGTACGCAGTTTTGCTCGCAGAGTCATAGAGCACGTATGAGCTGCCAGCTTTCACGCAACCCTGCGTGCAGTCCTTAGCTGTTTTCATGTTCGGATGCGCTTTCATCATGGCTTCGTGCGAACCCGTCTTGGCACACGCGCTATCCATGATCTCGCCCGTGTAGGTTTGATTTTTCTGCGCGGCAAAAGCTAGACCGCCAAACATCAATGTCGCCGTTAAAACTAATGTTCGCGTCTTCATCATTGTCGTGACACTCCTCTCTCAAGCAAGGGCTGGGCACAAAACCACGTTAGATCACCGGAGTTGGAAAGCCATACCATTAAGTCGTTAGAAAGCGACGTGACGTAGTACGAATTCTGCGCAAGACGGATCCACTACCAACACGGTTTCATCACAAAGATCCTCGGGATTTCCGCACGGCGGAAGCCATGGCATCGGAATGTGACTTTTCGAGGGGCGAGAAGAGATTTCTCAGGAGTTAGAAGAGGCGACCGTCCCATCCTGAAGTCCGCCTGGCTCGTACGCGATCGACGGGACTTTCCTCCCAATGTTTCCTAACTTGCTGCGCAGGAATCGATTCATGGGCTCGGAATAGAGGTTTGCGACTGCAGCACCCAGCAGTCCTGCAATGAGAATCGTGGTGATGAACAATACAGGCACCCAACGCATCGGCTTGCCGGCATCAAGAAACAGACCGAAGAAACCGTACACGATGAACATATGCGTGAGATAGATCTCATAGCTGTATTGGCCGATCTTCAATAGCGGACTGAGAATGCCCGGAGCCTTCCATTGCGTTCGCGCCGTCGCCGCTATGAACATGCATGTTCCGATTCCGAGGATCGTCATGCGAAGACCAGTCACGCCCAGCCAGTCATGGCGAGTTTGCCAGGAAAATATAAGGCTTAGGATCACTATGAGTGCGCCGCCACTTCCCATAATCCACAGCGCAGTTCGGGAGAAGTGAGTCCGTGAAACGATCAGTGCGGTAAGGCAGCCCAACGCTATGCCCTCCATACCTCCGAGATACGAGTAGTCTCGCCAAATTAAGTTCCCATGAGTCCACATAGTGCGTCCAAAGGGGCCAAGCACAACGAACGTGATGAGAATCGCAATGAACAGCTTTCCTCGCCCGAAAAGTTTATTGCCAGCAAATAGGAAGAAGACGAGAGGGAAGAAGACGAGAGGGAAGAAGACGAGAGGGAAGAAGAGATAGAACATCTCCTCGACTGAAAGTGACCAGAGGATGTCCCAATTTCCGGGAAGATACCACGTGCGAGCTTCTAAAACATTGATGCGAAACGTGAGTGCCGCCAGAAGTGCCCGTCCCAGCCCTCCGGTTCTTGCCGTCACGACGTAGTTGGGAACATGAGCAAAATGTAGCCAGCTGAGTACGGCAAGCAATAAGAGAAACAAAGGCGCAATGCGAGCAAACCGCAACGTGTAAAAATCGCGCATGTTGATCTGCGAAAGCGGCGCCCATCGCCGTAGGCTGATCGATGTAATGAGAAAGCCGGAAACGGCAAAAAACATCTGCACCCCAAGTTCGCCATTCCCGACGAGGAAGTGCCAGAGTTGTGCCGGCAGGAACTTCGTATATGGAACCTTCGCAAGGGCCAAGCGGATGTGAACGTGTTCCACCAATACGAAGAAGATCGCGAGACCACGGAGCAAATCTATGCCGTCGAGCCGCTTCCAATGCCCCATGCCAATTGGGGATAGCTCTGTCGCCATTTGAGAGCCTCCGCCGAACGGACGAATGTGCCCAGAGTCTATCTCAGAACGGCGAGGTTCCATCGGAACTCAAATGGTCGTTGTGCTCCGAAGCTCTATGGTCTCATTCCGCCCTCCAATTGGAGGCGACGCCTGCCAGATACCGCCGAGCAATATCATTGCCGTGGTTGTCACAGCAGCCCACATTACATCTCCTACGTAACGCAAGTACGCTGGGCTGATTACCGCATGCATGCTGTAACTGAAGAAATGGGGTAAGTGCGTGGCTGCTGAATTCTTAGAAAATATACTTTAAGCCGAATTGGATCAGCCGGGGCGCCACGGAGGTTTGGGTGATGACGCCAAACGTTGCGGTGCCGAATGTCGTGCCGGGATTGGCGAATTGCGGGTGATTGAGCGCGTTGTAGAACTCGGTCCGGAAAGCCAATTGCGCGTTTTCCCGGAGCCCGCCGACGGTTGTAATTTTCCCAATGGAAATATCTGTATTGAATTGTCCTGGCCCCCTGACGATCCCTACTCCTGTATTTCCGTATCCTGTTGAGCCATCGGAACCGATTGCCGGAGCGGGGCAGATGGCCGACTTATCGAAGTAACTGCGCAGACGCGAGATAGTAGCGCCAGGCGTCAACAGATTCTTATACGTCGAGCCGGGGCACATTGTGATGGTAGACGTTCCGGCAAAGCCGTAAACGACGCTGCCGTTCTTGTCGGTAAGGGTCATCGGCGTTCCACTCTGCACGATCACGATTCCGGAGATGGACCAGCCGCGCGAAGCTGCGCCGACAAAACCGCGTCTCGTCATGCTGGGCAGATCGTAGTTGAAGTTCGCAATTAAGCGGTGCCTGCGATCGAAATTTGTGGGCCCCCAATCCAGATCAAGATTGCGCTGGTCGTTGAAAACCGTAGTGTTCGCCAAGGCCTTGGAAAACGTATAAGCAAATTGAAAGCTGAGACGGTGAGTAACTTGTTGCCGGAGCGTCGCCTGACCGCTCTGATACCAGGAGCCGCCGAGATATTGGTGCGCGAGCAAACCGGTCGGCGTATCGCCGACGATCGGGACTCGCCACTGGGCGTTGACCGCGGTGTTCGTAGTTACGCAGCCCGATGCATCGACGCCGAGATTGGCAAAAATAGCAGGGCTCACACCCAAACCCGCGGGCGTATTGGGCAGCCCGCAGTTCAGAGGCTGGCCCGGTGTCGCCAGCAAAGGCTGGTTCGAGCCATGAAGCAGAAAGAAGTTATTGCCGTGCGATCCAACATAACCGAGGTCGAGAGTTAAGTTCCTCGAAAAGGCATATTGCACATTCAGGTTCCACTGCTGCAGCTTGGGATTATCGAAGTGCGGTCCGATGACCCGGTCGTCCAGATGCGACGTGGGGGTTCGCAGCGTGAACCCAAGCGTTGTGGGCGGGAAAGGATTTTGCAGAGTGGATGCGCCATTACTGGCTCCCACACTGCCGATCAGTTGAGCGAACGGCTGAATATTTTCCGAGGGCGTGCCGGTTGCATTCCCCCGGTCGCTAAGAGGTTGGTAGAACCAACCATAGCCGCCGCGCACGGATACGCGGCTTTGCTTCCTGCCGGGCTGCCACGCAAAACTGAAGCGCGGAGCGAACGCGTCCCAGGGAGCGCCATTCTCGTAATAACCGTTGTTCGGACGCACCGTCACGCCGGCAGGAGGTGGCCCGAAGAGCTGTCCCGTGTAAGGATTAATTAGGTTCGGATCGTAACCAGGCGGCACGGTGACCCCCGCATAGGTGCCGGAAGCAGGTGGGACGGGCACATTTTCGAGGAGCGAGGTCCACGCATTGCCCAAGTCGTGATTTCGGCCAAATGAAGGCGGCAGGTATTCCCAGCGGAGACCAAGGTTGACTGTAAGGCGCCCGTTGATTTTGATGTCGTCTTCCACGAATCCGGCGACGTGATTGTATCGAAGCAAGAGTATAACGTTCCCCGTTGGCCCCGTGCCTTCGTCGGCTTCAATGGATTGAACATTGCTGAGTCCCTGAGGGCTTCCGTTCTGGGCCGCGCTCATTCCCAGCAAGAAATCAGTGAAATTTTGAAAGGCAAGCCTTCCCCGTGCGAGACTTATGTTCGACGACTTCATTGGCTGAATTAAGGCAAACACGCCGGTGCGCGTGGTATGCCTGCCATGGCTCCAGGAGAGCGTGTCCGCCCAGGAATAAGTTTTCTGGTAGTTCAAGAAATCACTAAGGACATTCCCGGCCTGAAAATCCCCCAGCGGTCCTCGAATGATGATGTCCGGCAAAAGCGGTGCGAGGCTGTTTGCAGGCGTCATCCCGACGGAGGAGGCAGAGGGGATGCCGGGGACAGCCGGGTCGGCACGACTGACCGTGAATGTCATGCGCGCTTCGTTGGCAATATTGGGAGTCAACACCGAACTGAGTTGCGCGCTGGTAATGACGTTCGTGTCGTCCTGTAACACCGGAAAGCCCGGAGTCGGCGGAGTCTCCGGAGCGCGCAAAAAAGGAGAGCCAAAACCTCTGAAGGTGTGAGCCGTAGCGTAATAAAACCGGGCTGTGAGTGTGTGTTTCTTGGAAAGGATATAGGAGAGGTTCGCCAGAGATTGGTTTTCATCATAGGTCGACTTAAGACTAAAAGCCGAAAGCCCGAGACCCGCGTTCACGCCGCCGGACAAAATGGCTTGAGGCGTGGGAATCAAATAGCTCCCGTCGAGCAGCTTCAGCTGCAGAATCTTTAATGCCACGGGATTGATGTTTGAGCCATCACACGCCACCTGCACTGCTCCCGCAAAAGTCAAGTAAGCGGATCTTCGGCTCGCAGGCTTGTTCGCGGGACAGAACTCCGAACCGATCGCGGCCGCCGAGCGGTCGTTCGTCAGGGGCGGAAGAATAACTGTATCCAGGGAGGCGGTGTTATCCAGGCCGTTCACTTGCCGGGTTCCTTGATAGGAACCAAAGAAGAAAAGTTTATCTTTCCTGATAGGTCCGCCTAGAGTGCCGCCGAACTGGTTCTGTTTCAATGTTGCCTTGGGCCGTCCGTTTGCATTCTGGAAAAACGAATTGGCATTGAAAATGTCGTTGCGGACGAACTCCCAGGCATCCCCGTGAAATTCGTTTTCACCGGAACGTGTGACGAGATTGGTGTTGGGGACTCTTGTGCCGTAGCCGGCATCGTATTGCGAGGTCTGGATTTTGAATTCCGTAATCGTATCGGGATTGGGGACGGTGCTGGCGGAAGCGGCGCCGTCTACGGTGTAAAGGCCTACGGCGATGCTGCCATTCACGTTTACATCCTGGGAGCCACTACCGAGCAGGCCCGCATTATTCACATTGGCCGCGGAACCGGACGACATCGATAACACTTGCGTAAAATTGCGCGTGGTCAACGGCACCGCCGTCAGAGTCTTGCTGTCCACCAGCGTGCCGCTAGAAGCCGTGGCCGTTTCGCTGACCCGGCACTGGCAGGTAACGCGTTCGTCCGCTGCTCCCGCTTCGAGTTGAGCATCCAGCTCAGGGGCTTCCGAGACGTTTACAACGATTGATATGGCCGAGGCGGTCTTGAATCCTTTCGCAGCAAAACTCACGTCATAAGTTCCCGGAGGGAGCAACGAAAAGCCGTAGAAGCCATTTTCGTTGGTGACTGCGGTTTGCGCCTGACCGTTTGTTCCGTTGACGAGCGTGACTACTGCACCTGGAACAGCTTGGCCGCCCGGATCCCTGACGGCGCCTCGCAGCGCACCGGTGGTTGAGGATTGCGCCCACAAACAAGAAGGCGAACCCGCGAAGCCGACGATCAAAAAGCTCGCATATAGAAGAGAACTGAGACCCGCTCGCGCCTTTAAGGATCGCCAGGGACCGCGTAATAGAATGCACTTAGGGACACACCACAGGGGTTTTGATCCCAGGGCCCTTGGCACGCGCACCTCTGAAAACAATTTGGGGAACTGAATGAGCGTACAATACCCCATTCGAGCGACAGATCGCAAATACGTGCCCCCTGCGGTGCCGAAACGGAACTTCGAAAAATGCCTCTCTACCTATTTGCCCAAAGAGACCAGCCAGGAAACCATACGCGGAAACGAATAGCCACAAGCTCCACAAATCGAGCCTATCTGAGGGCGAATTTACTGCTGGGTTTGCCACACCGATTGAATTTCTCCAGAGACCGCTGTGGGCGTAAGTAGACCCATATTCCAAGAATCGCAAACGCTCCGGCAAGTAACAGCGATGGCATCACCGCAATGGATCGGGGTCCAACTCCTGAGAAACGGCATGCCCGGAAACTGGCAAGTATCTGCTTCTATTAGGCCGCGGCAGCTTTCCGCCGCATGCGAACCGTGCGAATGTAGCGCGTCTCCGCGATACGCTCGCCCTGCTCTCCCACTGACACGGATGCGGTACCATAGCTCCACTGTTGGCGTTATTACCGGCTTGGCACAGCGGAGCCCTGGGCGTTTCTACAGGCCGCAATCGGGAGTCCGAATGCGGAGGAGAAGAGAAGGTGACGCGATGACAGGATCAGCGAAGGTGTACGAATTGCGGATTTATCACGCAGTCCCAGGAAAGCTGGAAAGCCTTGTGGCCCGCTTCCGAGACTATACGGATAAGCTCTTTGCGAAACACGGAATGAAGAGTCTTGGATACTGGACGGCGCTGGATGAGCCCGGGAAAAGCAGCACCTTCTTTTACATTCTGGAGCATCCGAGCCGCGAGGCAGCGTCCGCGAACTGGAAAGCCTTCCAGGATGATCCGGAATGGAAAACTGTGAAAGCCAAGTCCGAAGAGAAAGGCGGACTGGTACAGAAAATTGATTCGACCTTCTTGACGCTGACTGATTTTTCCCGGCTGCCGCCGATTTGAGATCAGTCGACTGGCTATCGGCAATTTGCCACTTAAACGGGTTAGGTCCTGATAAACGATGCCAGCTCAACGGGTCGATGCAACACCGTCCATTCAGTTGATCGGACAATACTTCACCCCGGAGCGACGATCTGTCTGGCTGTATTCAATCAGACTCTATACAGAGTAGTGTTTTTTTTGAATCAACCCGCGCGACCGACTTTCGTCCTGAGAACTCCTGCAAGTAGACGTGTCGAGCATGGGTTGCGCTGACCCATTGAGGCCGCCGGTCTTCTCGGATACTGGGCTCCCGCGCAGGCCACGTTCCAAGAAGCGGACTTCTCGGGCCCTATCCGACTGCGAGGCGAAGGTCCGATCCTGCATTCGCCTCTGATCCCATGTTTTCACAAGTATGTCCGATTTGGAACACGTTGGTTTTCGTACAGAAGTTCACAATGCAGGTCGGAAGTGAACTACATGCGTGCCTTCTGGGAAAACTAGGAGTTTCAGGCCCTATTTATATCGCACGACAGCTGAATCTCGCTGAGGAAAAGGTCCAAAGCATATAGCCTGGATGTTGCACTTCCTGGAGAAAGGAACGTCCAAGAGCGTGCGATGCTAGCGAATCGGAGGGCTGGTGGATCTTGAGGATCAAGATCGCGCTCTCCATCTTTCCATTCCTGATCGTTTCTCTTTGCCTGAGTTGTATCCAGGTTAACGCCGCGTGCGAACAGACGGCAAACGACACATTCCGCATTCGTCTTCTACAACCGGTCTCATCTTACAGCTCAAAAGCGGGGAGTTCGGTGCGAGGAATCCTGATCGAATCCCCTCGGTGTGATGGCGTCCCCATCTTTAGCGTTGGCACTCCAGTAGAGGGCTACATTAGGTCTGTCCATAAGGTAGGGATGGGATTCCGACACGAAATCGCGACCCTGGAGATTGAGTTCGATCGTATACAACCGGATGATGGGCCGCCGATCCAGATCCGCGCTCGAGTGTTGGGGGTGGACAATGCGCGCGAGAAAGTAAGAAACGGGGTGATCCAGGGCATCCGCAGCAACAATACGCCGCTAGACCATCTCACCAGCAGGCTGCAGTACATTTCCATGTGGGATCCCGAGTTATTTTGGGTTCTACCCGTTTATCGGGCCGTGCTCCCCGTTTCGCCGGAACCCGAACTTTACTTTCCGCGAGGAACCGACTGGCTCTTGGAATTGATCACGCCTTTGCCGCCGGTAAGCGCTTCTATCAGTGCCCCTGAAAACCGAGAATTCGACCGATCAGAACGAGAATACCTCGACACGGAAGCGCTCTCAGTTCCCGAGCGCACGACTACGCCGAAAGGCCTGGACACCGACGTTGTTAACCTGGCGTTTATTGGTTCGAAGAACAGCTGAGAAACGGTTTCAAGTCGGCAGGATGGCAAAGTAGTGACGCGAGTTCTGTTCGAACCGTTTTTCGGGAAATCCACGCCTTCCTGCTATTGAGAAACTATCCGCGTGGCCCGATGTCCGAGCAGTTGCTGGAAGGGAAGACCGCTGACTCAACTTGGGAAAGGGGCCTCGACAGCCTCTCCAGACGCGATCACTTGCGAATCTGGAGTGAGCCGGATGCGTGGCAGGGGAAGCCAGTGTGGTTCAGCGCCTCCACGCGGGATATCGGAGCAACCCTATCGCTGCGCCGCAGAAAATTCATTCATCTGGTGAACCCTGATATCGATGAGGAGCGAGAGCGGGTCGTTCGCGATCTTACTCTGTCAGGCTGCGTGGATGCGGTACATTATGCCCCGCGTCCGGCAATGCCGCACTCCGTGGCGAACGCGACCGGCCGCGACCTTCAAACCGACGGTGCCATTGCTATCGTACAGTTGAGAGATTGCGACCATGCCATTTTCCAAGACACTTCAGACGGCCCCGAGCTAGCTTTTCGGCCGCGATCGAAGTTCGCGAGGTACATTCGGACACAGGTTCTGTCTAGTCGCGACTTCTGGCGTGAAAATGTTTTATACGGCGCCTTTGATCTGACTCGAATCTCAGTCCGAGCTATTCGCCGCAGCCGCTTGCGACGTGACAACAGGCAGTGAGATCGACCATTTTCGAAGTCGTGCCGAAGCCCTGCACAAGCCAATCGAAGCGAGTCTGAATATCCAACCACCTGCGATTTGCCTGCTGAGCCAAGTCTTGAGAAACGGTCTTATCGGAGACTGGGAATCGGTGTGCTCGCCACAATCCGGGCAAGACTTCTCAGGACTTGGCGGGAGTTGGCCCCTCAACGTAGTTCTCCGGCAAATGGCTCGGCTACGATTTGATATTCATCCTCATAAACCACATAGCCGACACGCTCGGTCGTCAACATTCGAACCGAAACTCCGTGATTTTCAAGAATTGCGATCAAGGCGCGAATGTGGACAAGGTGTTGGTGGGCTGAGTCCTTGAACCAAGAAATTGCCCTGTTTTGCTTGCGATAGAAAGGGGGCTTAGAGGCAGTAAATCGTTTGGGTTTTTCTAAATTGTCGTTGAACCATTGGCGAATCACGTCGTGCTGCTCTTCTTCATGAGGGTAAAGCTTCCCATCATTCCGCAAATTTACGACGGCTTGGAACACCCCCAGTTCTCTCTGAGAATTCGGGTGAATTTCAGCAACAACGAATCTCAGATACATGGTTGCTCGGCCTACTGCGGCGAGTCGTGCGTGGTAGCTCGGTCCGTAAGCCGTAGGGCCCTAGATGACCCGGTGACAACCACATTCGATTGGCAATCGCGAACGTACCAATTCTCATCGGCTTCCGGGTCGGAGACAAACGTTCTAACCCAGTAGCCACCGGAGAACCGCACAGCAATATCGTTCGTAAGAGCCTCAATGCAGACGCTCTCAATTTCTCTGCCAACGAGCGCCTCTACCAGCAAGTTCAATGCAGCATGGGCGTCGCGTTCTTCAACTTGTGCCTGCCTGGACCCTACCAATATGCCGTCTAAACTGCCTAGATGCCAAACCGGCTCAAACCAAAGGAAGAAACCCGTGCTTTCTTCAAGTTGACGGTCAACACAGATGCGCAACGAGTTTAGGAAAAGGCTCGCGTACGAGACCTTGTGTCCTATCAGCCGTCGAACAAAATCATCGAAAGCAGATTGTGGATCCTCCGGCATTGTCAGGTGATAAGACTAGAGGAAATCGTCGGTACCAGCAATCGAGGCCCATCACCCGAAAGTCAAGTCCCGAGAAACGGCACCATCGGAGACTGGGTTTTCGGTGTGCTCGCCACACCGGGAATGAAACTCATCAGAAGTTGGCGCTAGCCGTTACGACGCGTCGCGCTCTGGACCGATGAGCGCATGTAGCTCACTTAGACACATGTGCACTTCGCGACAGTCCCAGTGTTCTCCTCCCTGCAAAATGTTTTTGGAGCTGCTTACCAATGACTGACATACCCAATCTGCTCCTCATCGACGAGAATCCAGCTCACGCGGAAGTCTTTCGAGAGGCGCTGCACAAAGCCAAGGATGGCCCATTCCACTGTGAATGGGTTCAGACGCTGTCTCAAAGTGTGGAACGACTTCAAGGGAAACCAATATGGGCGATCTTCGCAAGTCTCTCCCTACCTGACAGCAAGGGACTCGATACGATCGATAAACTCCTGCAGGCAGCGCCGGGTGTACCGATCTTGGTGATGGGTGGCGCTGAGGACGAAGACCTTTCGACGGAGGCTTTGCGCCGCGGGGCGAAGGACTACTTGCTAGACGGTCACATCAGCACGTACTCATTTGGCCGTGCCATACGCAACATGGCAGAGCGAAAGACGGCGGAAGAAGTGTTGTTCCTGGAAAAAGAACGCGCCTCAGTGACTCTCAACTCCATCGGAGATGCTGTACTCAGCACCGACATCGGAGGAAATGTCACTTACCTTAACGTTGTAGCGGAAAAGTTTACCGGTTGGACGTGCGCGGAGGCGCTTGGCAGACCGCTCGGCGAGGTCTTTCAAATCATCGACGGGGCGACTCGAAAACCGTGTCCGAATCCCATGGAAGTTGCGATTCAGGAAAACAAAACTATAAAACTAACCCCGAATTGTATTCTCATTCGGCGCGATGGGAATGAATCTTCGATTGAAGATTCGGCGGCTCCGATCCACGACCGGAACGGGGCGATTACTGGAGCTGTGATCGTTTTCCACGACGTGACCGCTTCAAGAGCCATGACAGAAGAGATGTCTCATTTAGCCCAACACGACATCCTTACCGATCTGCCTAACCGGCTGTTGCTGAAAGACCGAATCAACCAGGCGATTGGGGCAGCCCGTAGAAAGCATACCAAAGTCGCTGTGATTTTCCTGGATTTGGACGGCTTCAAGGGTATCAACGATTCTTTGGGTCATGCTGTCGGAGACAACGTACTTCAGTCGGTCGCCAAGCGCCTGGTGAGCTGTGTGCGTAGCTCCGACACAGTAAGCCGTCAGGGCGGAGACGAATTTGTGGTGCTTCTTTCTGAGATCAAGCAGTCATCAGACGCGAGTATCACGGCAAGAAAGATCCTGACCGCGATAAGTGCATCGCACGGGTTTGAAAAGTGGGAAATGCAACTCACCGCGAGCATGGGCGTAAGTACTTACCCGGAAGATGGTCAAGATGCGGAAATGTTGCTGAAAAATGCGGATACCGCCATGTATGAAGGCAAGAAAAGAGGCCACAATAACTACCAATTCTTCAATCAGGACATGAACACCCGGACCGTCGAGCGCCAAAGGATCGAATCCGACCTTCGCGGCGCTGTCGAGCGCCAGGAGTTCGTGTTGCATTACCAGCCAAAGATAAACCTTCAGACGGGAAAGATTACGGGCGCCGAGGCGCTGATACGCTGGCTTCGCCCAGATGGAGGCCTGGTTTCACCCTTGCAGTTCATTCCTATCGCTGAAGAGTCTGGTCACATATTGCTCATCGGCCAATGGGTATTACGGGAAGCGTGCAGGCAAGCGCAAAAGTGGATTGATTCTGGTTTGCATGCTATTCCTGTGGCGGTGAACGTATCTTCGTTGGAGTTCCGGAGCGAGGGTTTTCTCGACAGCCTTCGCGCTATTCTGAAGGAAACTCGTTTGGATCCGCACTATCTTGAACTCGAACTAACGGAAACCGTGCTCATGCAGCATGCTGAATCTTCCTCCTCAGTGCTCCGCGCGCTCAAATCCATCGGAGTGCGCCTTGCGGTGGATGACTTTGGCACTGGGTATTCCAGTCTGAGCTATCTGAAAAGGTTTCCAATCGATTCCTTGAAGATCGACCAATCCTTCGTGCGTGACATCGTCACAGACTCGGACGACGCCACGATCGTTAGTGCGGTCATTACCATGTCTAAAAGCCTCAGGCAGTGCGTTATCGCCGAAGGCGTGGAGACAGAGGAACAGGTTAAATTCCTTCAGGCACATAGCTGCGACGAGGCGCAAGGCTATTATTTTAGCAAGCCCGTTGTCGCCCAACAGTTCGCGAAGTTACTTGAAACAGGCATACCACCATTCGCTTCCCGCGCTTTCGTCGGCGTTCCTGCGTGATTTCGCCGAACGGTATCCATTTTGCTGCGCTACAAAACAAACGTCGGGCTAATCGTCATTAGAGTCGGTCCGCAAGCCATAGAAGCACCGCACCTTGGTCTTATCCGCTACTAAGCCATTCCCGACTCCGGCGCCACCAGCGACGCGGACCGGCTCTTGTCCGCGCGAACTCGCCAACTGACCCTCAAAGAGCCGTCTTGAATCCAATTAGCCAGTTTCAGTTGCATAGATTCTGTCCTAGCGTGTAAAGACCTAATCAGTCGGAGGCCAAGTGCCAGAGGCATTGCGTGTTCTTCATGTCGTGCCGAGTCTCCGGCCCGACGGCGCCGAACGCATAGCGGTTCACATTGTGACTGGACTCGACAAGCGGCGGTTCCGGCCCGCCATCGTTTCCATTAGCGAGGAAGTTGGTTCCGATCTGGAGCGGGTGCTGGCCAATGCAGGGATAGAGGTTTGGTATCTTGGAAAAAAGGGCACCGGTTTTGACGCGCGGATGTACCCTAGAATTCATCAAGTATTTCGGGCTTTCCGTCCGAACGTTCTGCATACGCACCTGGATGTACTCCGCTATGCGTTGCCATCGACGATCTATTTCCGGCCGCAATTGATCGTTCATACCGTGCACAACATAGCCGAATTTGAGATGGAGTGGCATGGGCGTCTGCTCCAACGAGCAGCATATGGCTGCGGCATGATCCCAATAGCCGTAGCAGGAAAAGTAGCGCGAAGCGTCGAGCGTCTCTATCGGCTTGATCGTTGCGACGTGATTAGCAACGGCGTTCCTACCGAGACTTTTCGGAAGCCCAGGATTTCTCGTAGTGAGTGGCGAGTGACGCACGGATTTGGGGAAGACGAAGTTTTATTCGTCTGCGTAGCCCGCTTGACCCAGCAGAAAAACCACGCGCTGCTCCTAAACGCATTCGCCAAGGCGTGTGTTGCAGATCGACGAGCGCGTCTTGTCCTGGTAGGAACGGGCGATTTCGGCCCGAAATTGCAAGATGAGGTGCAACGTCTTGGCTTGGTTGACCGCGTACACTTCATGGGCAGGCGAACGGATATCCCCGAGTTGTTGGGGGCGATGGACGTTTTTGTGCTCAGCTCTGACTGGGAAGGCAATCCTGTCTCGCTGATGGAAGCAATGTCCGCTGGACTGCCCGTCATCAGTACGGCCGTGGGAGGAGTACCCGAGGTATTTCGGAATGGAGTTGAGGGCTTCCTGGTGCAGCCAGGCGACACCTTGGGGTTTTCAAAAGCCATGGCGTCGCTATTGCAAGACGGTGACGCACGACGATCAATGGGGGCTGCTGGATCGACCCGCGCGAAAACACAGTTTAACGTCGCGGAAATGGCAAGCGCTTATCAGAACATTTATGAGCGCGAGTCGCTCCTGGATGAGCATTGCATTTCGGAATCGACAATGGCCAATTCACAGTCGATATGAAGCCGCACATGGATCGCCAGCGCCAAGAGGGCAGCGATGGTGCAAGTCCCGTGGCGGACGCACCCAGGTCAATGGACGCGATAATTAGGCCCTAAATGGACGCGTCGTTTACGACTGCGAGGGATAACTCCTAGGAAACGGCATTCTCGGACAGTGGGATTTCAGGCCGGCCAAGGGCCAACTTCCGAGAACCCGACTTCACAGGACTTATGGCTCCTGATCGTCTTTTCGTCGTTGAGCCTTCTCCGTCAGGTGCAAACCACTATCGCCATAGCTCAGCCTTTGTCGCGCCTTCGGCGGCATGACAAGTTTGTAGATTCCAATTCCATTGAAAAAGGCCAGAAATGCAACACCGATAGAGACCAGAATCGAGGTGAAATCCCGATACCCGAGGCCATACGAAAGGATAGGGATGCCGTAACAGCAGAGTGGAAACCACACGCGAACAAATACTTCTCCTGGGGGTGCATATTCCAGCAGTTCGAGACACTCCGGACAGCTAAAAAATGCCCCTGTTCTCTTAACTTTTTCCGGGTAAAAGCGCGCGCTGCAAAATGGACATCCGACGGATCGCGAGGGGGCGTGCCGGGTTAGAAAAATATAGGCTTCCCCCGTTATTAAGCTCATTGTTAAAGGGGCCAGTAATGATCCCGTCTTTACAAAAAGAAAACCGGTGACCGCACCGAAGACTGCCGCGCCAGCTGCTCTCGCATTGTTTGTAATCAACTGAGGCGCTTGGTATGCGAGCACAGTAATCAGAACCGCGATTGATGCGGAAAAATCCAGGCGAATCAGAGCGAGGATGCAAAGGGCTCGCCAGAATTCAACTGAGCATGAACCCAGCGCTCCGAGCCCGCACCACATAGTTAAGGGGCCGTGCGCCTCTGGGCTCTTTCGTAGTTGCTCCGCAGGAAGAAGCACGGCAAGACCCACAGGAAGGAAGCTCAAAAGGACGCCCAGCGCTATTGCCGATTTCCAGTTATTTGCACTCAGGCCGAGGGTGTCCACAGAAATCGATGAAACGTACAGTAAAAGGGCGGCGACGACTAACAGTGTCACGTAGACGAGAAGGAGCGCCGTGCGGTCAGCGGCCTCGGCTCTTTCCTCCACTTCTGGAGGCATCGGGGCGAGACCCCGACTGAGACCCCACTGAAAGCGCACAGGATTGGGGCTAAGACTGGTCAACAGGGGATATGAGACGAGAGCCAGGATTGTTGTGGAGACTGACATTCCTAAGCGCGACCGCCTCATTTATAGCTTCGCTTACCTGGCCGGAATTGTCATCCACCAGTGCCTGAGAAACGCATTATAAAAGGGCGCCCCTTAGAGTAGGTTTTGATCACTCGCATCAACACCTACAGGAAGGAGCACTCTCGTGAATGACGCCAAGTACATTGGGCTGGACGTTCACCAAGCAACGATCTCCGCAGCGGTTATGGACTCAACCGGTAAGCTGGTGATGGAATGCATCCTGGAAACGAAAGCGGCCACCATCCTCCAGTTTGTGCACGGACTGCGTGGAAGCTTACACGTGGCCTTTGAAGAAGGGACTTGTGCGGCGTGGCTACACGACCTGCTCAAACCACACGTCACGAAGGTGCTGGTGTGCGACCCGCGCAAAAACTTCCTGCTGAAAGCGGGCAACAAGAACGATCGCATCGATGCCCGAAAGCTGGCCAATCTGCTGCGGACTGGGCTTCTCTCACCGGTGTACCACGGAGAGCATGGCCTACGAACTTTGAGGGAGTTGGCACGCAGCTACCTGGCCGTCACTCGAGATCTCACACGGGTGATGAATCGCCTGAAAGCTCTCTACCGAAGCTGGGCCATTCCCTGTGCCGGCCAGCAAGTCTACGCGCTACGCTACCGCTCGGAGTGGCTCAGCAAGATCGCAGAGCCCGGCGTGCGCCGTCGTGCCGAGCTCTACTACCAGCAGTTCGACGCGCTGGATATTTTGCGTCAGGAAGTGCGGCGTGATCTCTTGGCCGAGAGCCGAAAGCACAGCGCGATGAAGTGGCTGCGCCAGATTCCTTCGATCGGACCCATTCGAGCGGCTTTGCTGATCGCTTTGATTCAGACGCCGCATCGCTTTCGTACCAAGCGGCAACTCTGGGCCTACAGCGGTTTGGCTTTGAAAACCTACAGCAGCGGGGAATACCGTTTTGTCGAGGGTCAACTCAAGCGCTCCAAAAGACTCCTGGCCATTCGCGGACTGAACACAAACCACAACCACGATCTGAAAAATATATTCAAGGGTGCGGCGATCCGAGCTGCAGTCGTACCTGGCCCATTTCAGGAGTTCTATGCCAGCTTAGTTGCCCGAGGAATGAGACCGTCGATGGCGCGGCTCACCCTGGCGCGCAAAATTGCGGCGATCACTTTGCTGGTTTGGAAGAAAGGAGTCTGTTTCGACGCTGAACATCTGAAACAACAAGCAGCTTGAGCGTCTGTGGAGAGCCCGTCCATTCCTGGAGTCATCTCCGGCGATGGCCTATCGGTTCTTCAGACGCTCTGGTTCGAGGGCGAGTATCCGTAATCCCGTTAGAGCGCAACGCGTGCTTTGGGTATCGAGTCTCTCGATAAACCGTATGCCCCCTCGGACAACCAGAAAAAGCTCATAGGCCGAACGAGTCTCAGATAGAACCATGGTTGGCACTGCACAACCACTCTGCTTGTCTGCGTCAGAAACCGAAGGGCGTCGCTACGAAATGACGATGAACCTGGGGAAAAGCGAGATCACAGCGCCTCATAACAACGCCGGGCTGGATGACAAGATCCCTTCCAGTCGTCGGGGAAGTGTTTTTCTTGACATCCCCTTTTATAGAACGGGATTATCGTCAACTGGACTCCCACATGACGAAAACCCGACTTCTCGGGACTTGATGTGACAGTTTTGGAGAACTTACTTGTTCTGCGCCTTCAGGATAAGTAATTGCGCCGTGTTATCCCACAACCCGCGAGCATGGAACCAATTGCCCTCAATTCCATGCAGAATCGAAGAAGTGTTCAATCGATACCATTTCTCCGCGGGTCCCGGTAAGTACACGTATCCTGATTTCGTCAAAGGCTCATAACGGTAGTAGACCACGTAAGAAGGGCCTTCCCGATCCGTTGTGTAGAACGAGACCTGGTATTGTGGAAGTTCCTCTGACGGTTCAGCAGTCAAACCTTGGGGCCAGCGAATAATGAATCCTTCGGGATATGTCGTTTGGCCAGCGGATTCATTTAGAGATGTGCCTGGTCCCGTCCAAACATTGAAATTACTAAGGACTTGGGGATCAGTGACCTCGATAGGAGTGGAAAGATTCGCTCCTTCGATCAGGATCTTGGTTGTACGCCCTTTTGCTCCAAGCAGCGAAGGCATCAAAACCATTGCGAATAAAACGGTGGAGGCAAAAGTTTTTTTCACAATCGGCTCCGGTAGTGTTCACAAACATTAGACTGCTAAGAGTCTCGATGAGTCAACGGCGGTAGGTCCTGAGAAACGCATTATAAAAGGGCGCCCCTTTGAAGTAGGTTTTGATCTCTCGCATCAACACCTACAGAAAGGAGCACCCTCGTGAATGACGCCAAGTATATTGGGCTGGATGTTCATCAAGCAACGATCTCGGTGGCGGTTCAGGATTGTGCCGGCCAGCTGGTGATGGAAGCGATCCTGGAAACAAAAGCCGAGACGATCCTCCAGTTTATCCATGGCCTGCGCGGCAGTTTGCACGTGACCTTGGAAGAAGGAACCTGCGCAGCGTGGTTGCACGATCTGCTAAAGCCGCACGTCGCGAAAGTGGTGGTGTGTGATCCGCGCAAAAACGCTTCGATGAAAGCTGGAAACAAGAATGACCGCATCGATGCTCGCAAGCTGGCCGATCTGCTCCGGAGCGGGCTGCTCTCCGCGGTCTACCACGGGGAGAACGGCGTACGGACTTTGAGAGAACTGGCCCGCAGCTACCTGACACTGACGCGAGATACCACGCGGGTGATGAATCGCCTAAAGGCCCTTTATAGGAGTTGGGCGATCCCCTGCGCGGGACAGCGCGTGTACGCGCCACTCTATCGCTCGGAGTGGCTGGGCAAGATCACCGAAGCTGGAGTGCATCGCCGGGCGGAGATCTACTACCAGCAGTTGGACGCATTGCGTTGGTTGCGCGAGCAAGTACGGCGTGACCTGATGACAGAAGGCCGAAAACACAGCGCGATGAAACTGCTGCGCCAGATTCCTTCGATTGGACCGATTCGGGCGGCACTGCTGATCGCACTGATGCAGACGCCCCATCGTTTTCGCACCAAGCGACAACTATGGGCCTACTGTGGCTTGGCATTGAAAACTTCCACGAGCGGGGAATACCGAATCGTAGAGGGCCAGCTGAAACGCTCCAAGAAGTTCCTGGCCATTCGCGGGCTCAACGCCAACCACAATCATGATCTGAAAAATATCTTCAAGGGTGCCGCGACCCGGGCCGCTGCCGTCCCTGGACCGTTCCAAGAATTCCACGCTGGTTTAGTAGCCAGAGGAATGAAGCCAACGATGGCGCGCCTCACTCTGGCGCGTAAGATCGCGGCCATCACTTTGATCGTCTGGAAGAAAGGAGTTGGTTTCGACGCCGAACATTTAAAACAACAAGCAGCTTGAGCGTCTGTCGAGAGTCCCCCCGGATTCATCTCGGAAAATGGCCGGTTGGTTCTCCAGACGCTCTGGTTCGAGGGTGAGTATCCATAATCCCGTTAGGCGTGTGCTTCGGGCACTGAGTCTTTCGAGAAACCCTATGCCCCCTCGGATAACCAGAAAAAGCGATAGGCGAAAAGTCTCAGATAGAACCATGGTTGGCACTGCACAACCGCTCTGCTTGTCTGCGTTGGGAACCGATGGGCGTCGTTAACGAAAGCAAGATGAACCTGCGGAAAAGGAAAACTCACAGCGTCTCGTTACATTACTGGGGCCGGACGGCAAACACACTGTGGTTTGCTGTCGCAGGGGAGGCATTTTTCTTGACATCCCCTTTTATAGAACGGGATTTTCGGAGACTGGCTTTTCGCTCTATTGCCACATGCCGAGAACAGAACTTATCAGGATTTGGCTCGTGCCCTGCCTTTGTTCTCTTTAATACATAACTTGTCTCGCGTATCATTTCGGCCCTTATGGGAGATGCCGAGTTAGTGGTCCTTCGTCAGTTCAGAAACCTGCAAGATGCCGATCTTGCTAAGGGTGCTCTCGAATCGGCGGGCTTTAAGTGCTTCTTGCGTGACGAGTTCACGATTGGGATGAATTGGGGCTGGTCCAACGCTCTCGGTGGGGTGAAACTTTTGGTTCGGAAAGAAGATGCGGATGGCGCAAGGCAGTTATTAGATCAAGGAATTCCTGCTGGGTTCAATGTCGAGGGAGTTGGAGAGTACAAACAACCACGATGTCCACAATGCCACTCGCTCGACATCTCCCTTGTTCCGTTCAGTAGGCGTCAAAGGTACTGCCAATCATGTGGTCACGAATGGCAAGAATCAGACGATGCTTCATCCTAAGACAGTCGATAGCGGCTCACCCATCCGAGTCCGCAACTCCCGAAAAACGACATTCTCGGACAGTGGGATTTCCGGCCGGCCAAGGGCCAACTTCCGAGAACAGAGGTGGTCTCGGAGACTGCCCCGGACGGCAAAAGCCATGTGTATTGAGCTTTTCGTCCCCAAAAGTAAGGACGTTACGTACCCCTCCCCATCCGGAAGCTACAATGCCCCTTGTGAGATCTCTTTCTTCGCAGGCACAGCTGTGGCTGGTTGCCTTGGGGTATGTGGCCGTTTTCGTGGTTGGGGCGACCCTGCTCTACGGACGGCACCTGCAGGAACTCTACTATCCCGTTGAGGCGTCTGGTGGCATGTGGGCTGCTGGCGACCTAATGCTTTGGATTTTCATCGCTTGTCTCTTTTTGATCCCAACCGTCTTTCTAATCCTTGTCATTGCGAGGTTTGAGGCTTTTTATGCGGCGTACTCGCGATTTCTGTTGGGTCTCAGCCTCAGTGCGCCAGTGTGTTTGAGTGTGTTCATGCTCGGCGAAAATCAAGTGGCGCAGAGCCTGGGCTTTCTCTGTTTGTATAGGCTCTTGGGTTCGCCTTTCATTCTTGTGGGGATCGGAATAAGTCGGTTGGCAGCTCGATTTGATCGAGCAAAGAGGCTAGTCTCTTATGCTCTTCTCATCGAGGGCCTGACCATGGGAGTCGCTGTTGCGCTGCTCATCCATGCGATGGGTCCCAACAGGCGTTGACGGGGGATTCGACAGCGAGCCGAGCCTCCGCTCACAAGTGGTCGGAAATGTAAATTCTCTTGCCATCTGGCAAATACGTAATCCGGATTTTTTTACCGCCTCCGCTGGATTCCGCCTGATAAACGGTCTTCTCGGACAGTGGGATTTCCGGCCGGGCCACAGATGTGTCCCAAATGTGGCAGACACGCCAGACTACTCCGCCTTAGACTGGTTCAAATTGAGCCGATTGTGGCTCCCACCCGGATCTTGATCGTAGGCAGGTGAATTATGTGCACGATGAAATGCCCCCGCTGCGGCCAGACGGCCACTAAGGCAAAGCCCCAGGACCAGTTTAACTGTGACTCTTGCGGCTGGCGGTTGACGCAGCCAATTTTGGCATGCAGCGGCGCGCCCCTGCACGACAGTTTGCGATTTGATCAGTCTTCATTTTGATCAGTCTTCATAGAATCCAACACGCAGCCTCGGCACTTTGCCTCGCGGTTATCGATCCAACTCAGTTACCGCTAATCCCTCAACCTTCGCTTATGTCTTCAATTGACGCGCGATGAAGGCTTTGACCATCTCCCGCGCCCGGTCTGTTTGCGGCCCTTCTTTGGCGACCCACTCGTGCTCGGCGCCTTCGAAGATCTGGAATTGGACCTCGCCGCCGGCCGCCTTGTACGCCGCAACGAACTTTTTCTGAATCTCAGGCAGCACGTTGTCGTCTAGCGCGCCTGCCATGATCAGCAGGGGCACAAGCGTGACTGACTCGTGACGATCGAGGATCTCCTGCGGATTAGACTCGTGGATGGTGTCCCACGGATTGAAGAAGACGTACATGGTTCTTGACCATGCCGTCGCGCTTCAGCTTCTCCGCATTCTTGAAGCGTGCCAACGGATCGCTGACTGGCGAGCGCATCGCGGCATAAGCCACCCTGGCGTCTACATTCGCCGCTGCGGCCAGTGGAATCGCGTTGTAACGTGGATCGTGCGGGCGCATGGCCAGGAGTTCGGCGACTTGGCCGCCGCTTGAGCTTCCGTAGATGCCGATCTTCGACGGATCGCCATTCCACGAGGCCGCTTTCGATTTCAGCCAGCGCACGCCGTAATTTGCATCCTGAACGCAAGCTGGGTAGGGCGCTTCCGACGCCAACGTCATGTCGATGGCGACCACAAGCAAGCCGCTCGTCGCCAAAGCGCGGTCCATCGGTTCCTCCGCGTGGCGGTCTTTGGCATTCCAGGCGCCGCCATGCAAATCGAGCACGGTTGGGAACGGTCCCGCACCTTTCGGCTGATAAATGCGGGCCATCAGCATCCGTCCGGCCGAGTTGCGTCGCATCTCGACCTCGCTCACCGTGATCTCTAACCGTGCCGCCGGGTCGTATGCCGTCTTCACGGCCCCAGCAGCCGCGGAAACGAGGCGCGATCCAAAGACCGACGCAATGGGCAAGCCTGCTGTGCCGATCACAGTCGTCTTAAGAAACTGCCGACGTCCGAGGGTGTGCTCGTTCATACCAACCTCCATGCCTGACGATCGCGAACTGTGTCGGGAGCATTCCGAGGGCCAGCCATAGGAACCATGAGGGTTTCCGTCTTGATGGCCCGGATGAGCATCCTTATACACCCAGACGCTCAGCTAAGTGAACTCTATTTGACGAATCGGAGGGATCGCATATGTCTGTAAAATCGTTGTGGTCCCTTCATCGCATAAAAAAAGTCCCGCCACCTGGGTGTGCACCACAGGCAGCGGGACTTGGTTCTTTTCCCAGGTTGATGGAGTGTGCTTCTTGGACGATGTGACTACATGCACGGTTTCAGGTGATTCGTGACACCCTGCAAGGGAATGGTCAAAAGCGAACATCTCCCCATTTAGCGCCATTAGCCCAATGACGTTGGAGCGCCCGGTTTGCGAGCCTGCAGAGCGTGCAGGGCCCGAAGCGCATCAAGGAGTGCGTCTTTTTCAGAGTTATCGGCAGAATGGCTTGCTATCGCCTGGAGGCGTTGGTTGATTGCGGCTTCCGCGACTCTGATTCGTTCTAGTAACCGATCCCCATCAGGCTCCAGCAGAGCGTTTGCGAAGAGAAAATCCCAATCTCCATAGCTTGCAATGGTGGTACTCGTATTGGCCTCCATGTAGGAAAGGAGATGCTAAATCTGGCGGCCTTTCACCGGAATACAGGAAGGGCCTCAAAGCGGGAAAGCGAAGGCATCACCCTTGACAGGGAGACTTCGTGACTGCGGCGCTTCAATATCTTGGAAAATCAATGGCTTGCCTGCGCGAAGACTTCTCGACGCAGTACGTTGAGGCCGGCCAGGGCATCTCGAATCGCGCACCGTTCTTCTCGGGAATCGTGGCCCGAATTGATTTCTTGAAGGCGCTGGTCTATTGCGGTTTGTGCTGCCTTGATGCGTTTTGGGAGTCGTGACCGGTCCGTCTCGAGCATTGCGTTTTTATAGCTTTCTTCCCATCCGTACATAGGCACCTCGCCAGAACTGCGCCGAAAACTTGGTGAGTTTCCGAATCCGGTAAGATGCCCGGAGCACATCGGCGGCTTCATTAACGTATGTAAACTTTTGTTAACGATGGCTTACATCTAGGCGCTCGGCGTTTTTAGAAGGAGTTGTACAAAATTCCACACCTTGTTAACTGCGATTCGCAGAGCCAGTTTCCGAGAACCCGACTTTTCGGGAGTTGGCCCTATGAAACATCTGAGGGCCTCCGCGAGAAGGAAAGATCGCTTCCCTCGGAAGGACCGGGGTGCTTTACTCTGCCCGATCAAATTCGATGTTGTTCCACTCCGGCAGCATCTCGATGAACTGGTGCGGATCGAATGGGAGTTTGGAAACATCCACGCGTAGTTGCCCTGGTGCTCTGGTTTCCGGCCGTGCGTTCTCGATGCCGGTGAGCGGGAAGGCACGGGCCTCTCCCGCGTTCGGGTACTTCTTCATCCACAGCTGGTGGCGTGTCTTCATGATGTTGAACATCCCCTTGGCAGGAAACATCGGGAGCATTTTTCCGTTTGATTCACGTGGATCGGTGTAGAGGTCGAAGAATGCAGCCCCAGACAGACCCGGTTGTTCACCAACCCAAACGCGCTTGTATCGACCCTTAACAGTCGCTGCCAAGACGTTGCCAGTGTAAATAAAAACATAATCACGCCGGCTGAAAGTGTCGCCCTTGAGGAACAATACGGTTTGATCTACACCGTCGATGATGCGGTCGGTCGGGACGTGTGCCATTGCCCCCGCCAAGTGCGCGAAGGTGGTAAACAGATCAGTTTCGTGGATGATGTCGCCGACGGTCTGCCCAGGCGCAATCACACCCGGCCACCAAGCCATCGCCGGAACGCGCACGCCACCTTCGAGGTAGTCACCTTTGCCGCCACGGTAGAGCGTCTCGGCCATGCCAGGCGGGCCGTTATGTGTCATCGGGCCGTTGTCCGCCATCAGGATGACGAGAGTGTTCTCCGCGATGCCGAGGGTTTTCAACTCAGTCATCAAGTTGCCAATCCACGCGTCAAGCCGCACGAGGGCCTCCTGCGACAACCCGCCACTGGCAGTCACGCGGTTTGGAAAGCCGAGAAAGGAAGTCGCAATGGGCCAGTAGTCTACATAGAACGGCTTTTTTGCCGCCGCGTTCTTGCGAATGAACGCAATGGTCCGCCTCTGCATCTCTGGATCAAGCTTCATGTAGTCGTCATGATTTGGCGCTCGGCCGAATTCACGTACTGGGCCACCCTTCGTGCCTTCCAACGCGAACACGTACCCCGTCGGTCGCCAACCAGAGTCTATGTCATAGGGATCCTTGCCGAACATTTCGGGGAATAGGACGCCGGGCGTCAGCACTGATAGCTGCCCCTGCGGCGTATAAAGGCTCGGCACCTGGTTGTACGGCGTCCACAGCGCCTCATCAAAGCCGTGGTTGGTCATGTAGCTGGACTCAATGTCGCCGATATGCGCCTTGCCAAAGAAGGCCGTCGCGTAGCCTGCCTTGGAAAGCACCTCCGCCGTCGTAAGTTCGGAGGCAGCCAAACCGCCGTACTCGTAGGGAAAACCCACGTTGAACATGCCGTTGCGCACCGGATGACGGCCGGTCAGTATCGCCGCACGGCTAGGGGTGCAGGACGGCTCCGTATACATCCGCATGAAGTTGATACCTTCGGCAGCGAGGCGATTGATGTTCGGCGTTTCAAAGCCGCGCACCTTCTGGATCGCAGGAATGCCCACCTCCCCTACCGCCGTGTCGTCCCACATGATGTGGATCATGTTGGGCCGTGTTCCGTGCTTCTGCCGAAGCTCGGCCAACTTGTGGTTGACGTCCTGATCTTCCGCGGCCCATCGCTCCCGGTGCTGGGTTTCAAGGATGTAGTACTCGCTGTCGTAAACAATTCCAGGTTTAGCACCCTGCGCTGTGGCGGTTTGCTTGTTGGCTCCGTCACCGTCAATCGATGCCATAGCGTTTCCTCCTCACCCCGACAATGTTCGCGATAGTGCGTTGAGCGGCCCGAGCATGTTAATTGTCAGAAGTAACAGTTTTCCAAATCCAGAAGGTAAAACGGATAAACTTAGGCGGGTCAACAGACAGATCGGACCGTCGCTTTAGCGAAAGAAGCTCTCGCCGTACTTGAGCTTCGCCACGCGATAGCGACCCTGGCGGAACGTTCCGAACTATTGTCCGCCTCCGCCGAAGGGAACCTCCACACCGACAACTGCGCCTTTTTGCGTGAGGTTAATGCCGAACCGATTGTTCGAACTGCTATTGTGGACGTCAAGGCGCGAACCTAGTTGATAACCCGCATCCAGAGTGAGATGTCTGGCCACCCGAAGGCCAAGCGTGCCTGCCGAAGATAAAAAGCTCCCGTAGCCACCCAAGTACATGCCGTAAACATTGCCTTGAACGTAGAGGCGCGGAGAATTGGTCAAGTAGAAACGGAACTCTGGCCCGACGATGGGGATTGGCAACCACCGCGAGGCCGAGGCTGACACAGCCATTTGTCGGACGCCATTACCTGTGACCTGCGCTGCGGCGTTGAAAGACGCACGCGAATCAAACCCATCAATCTGCACGGCGATTCCCAGATGCCCCCGCCTCCGCCGGAGGATGTCGTACTGGTAGCCCAGTGCATAAAGGTTGGCCGTCAATTCGCTCCGCGTGGCGAGGCCAGCGACGAAAGTTTGGCCTTGGAACGTAATCGTTCGTGTGAGTACCGTCTGACGCGACGTCGTGAATGGGATGGCCAAGAGGTAGACATGGTTTTTGCGAGTGAACTTCCAGTCGAGTTTGCCTGCAAACGTTGAAAAGGAGCTAAAAGAGAGGTCCCTTCTAAGGTCAATTATCGGGCCACCAATCGCGCTCTGGAGGGTTCCCGAAGGCTTCGAGTAGAACCACGCGGCATTGATCTTGATTGCGTAGGAATCGAAGTCATCATCGCCAGCTGCATGAAGCCGCGGAACGACACCAGCCAGGCCGACTAACGCCAGGGAACACATCAGCCTAACCAGCATCAATTTGGGATTCTTCATGGCTTGACCTGTGGGTTGGGATTAGATAGCCGTTTGCTGATCCGTGCTATCCGCCAGTAGCGATTAGAGGATTGATCGGTATTGCGATCAACTGTCACAACTGACAGGGCTGTGAGTCGAAAAATCAAGATGGGAACATCGGGGCCGAATTCGACCGTCGAACGCGGAAGCTTTGGATTGCAGCCATCACTGATAGCGATATCCTCACGAGAATGGCTCACGTTCCCAAGTCTTGAGAAACGCATTATAAAAGGGCGCCCCTTTGAAGTAGGTTTTGATCTCTCGCATCAACACCTACAGAAAGGAGCACCCTCGTGAATGACGCCAAGTATATTGGGCTGGATGTTCATCAAGCAACGATCTCGGTGGCGGTTCAGGATTGTGCCGGCCAGCTGGTGATGGAAGCGATCCTGGAAACAAAAGCCGAGACGATCCTCCAGTTTATCCATGGCCTGCGCGGCAGTTTGCACGTGACCTTGGAAGAAGGAACCTGCGCAGCGTGGTTGCACGATCTGCTAAAGCCGCACGTCGCGAAAGTGGTGGTGTGTGATCCGCGCAAAAACGCTTCGATGAAAGCTGGAAACAAGAATGACCGCATCGATGCTCGCAAGCTGGCCGATCTGCTCCGGAGCGGGCTGCTCTCCGCGGTCTACCACGGGGAGAACGGCGTACGGACTTTGAGAGAACTGGCCCGCAGCTACCTGACACTGACGCGAGATACCACGCGGGTGATGAATCGCCTAAAGGCCCTTTATAGGAGTTGGGCGATCCCCTGCGCGGGACAGCGCGTGTACGCGCCACTCTATCGCTCGGAGTGGCTGGGCAAGATCACCGAAGCTGGAGTGCATCGCCGGGCGGAGATCTACTACCAGCAGTTGGACGCATTGCGTTGGTTGCGCGAGCAAGTACGGCGTGACCTGATGACAGAAGGCCGAAAACACAGCGCGATGAAACTGCTGCGCCAGATTCCTTCGATTGGACCGATTCGGGCGGCACTGCTGATCGCACTGATGCAGACGCCCCATCGTTTTCGCACCAAGCGACAACTATGGGCCTACTGTGGCTTGGCATTGAAAACTTCCACGAGCGGGGAATACCGAATCGTAGAGGGCCAGCTGAAACGCTCCAAGAAGTTCCTGGCCATTCGCGGGCTCAACGCCAACCACAATCATGATCTGAAAAATATCTTCAAGGGTGCCGCGACCCGGGCCGCTGCCGTCCCTGGACCGTTCCAAGAATTCCACGCTGGTTTAGTAGCCAGAGGAATGAAGCCAACGATGGCGCGCCTCACTCTGGCGCGTAAGATCGCGGCCATCACTTTGATCGTCTGGAAGAAAGGAGTTGGTTTCGACGCCGAACATTTAAAACAACAAGCAGCTTGAGCGTCTGTCGAGAGTCCCCCCGGATTCATCTCGGAAAATGGCCGGTTGGTTCTCCAGACGCTCTGGTTCGAGGGTGAGTATCCATAATCCCGTTAGGCGTGTGCTTCGGGCACTGAGTCTTTCGAGAAACCCTATGCCCCCTCGGATAACCAGAAAAAGCGATAGGCGAAAAGTCTCAGATAGAACCATGGTTGGCACTGCACAACCGCTCTGCTTGTCTGCGTTGGGAACCGATGGGCGTCGTTAACGAAAGCAAGATGAACCTGCGGAAAAGGAAAACTCACAGCGTCTCGTTACATTACTGGGGCCGGACGGCAAACACACTGTGGTTTGCTGTCGCAGGGGAGGCATTTTTCTTGACATCCCCTTTTATAGAACGGGATTTTCGGTAACTGCGATTTGGGCTGGCGGGCCTTGATTTACAGACAGTGGTATGCTGAAGTTGATACTTCCAGAACGGTAAACCTAGTAGGCCCAGCTTATGGACAGACGATTCGACGCAGCCTTCGCGCGGTTCTCAAATGCCATCGCCGTAGGTGCGGCTGAGGCGCCGACCATCGAAGAGTCGCTTCGATTTGTTCTCCAGCAGATTTGTGACTACGTCCCTTGGCCTTTCGGGCGCGCTCGCGTTACTGCCCACCGCATCCTTAACAGGAAGATTGACGTCTGGCACTTCGGCTTATCCCAGCGGTCGGAATCTCGCGATGAATCTATTGTTGCTAAGCTGACCGCCGCTTCGAGAGCCTGGCATTCGCGGACGCCGATCGCGGGCCGTAGTTTCGTCGTCGATCTAGAGACAGAATCCGATCGCAGCGGAAAATGCGCCGCTCACGATTTAGGCATTAGATCCGCGTTGGTCGCACCGATTCTGCTGCGTCGGCAAGTAATCGGGGCGTTGGAGTTCTTCTCTCAGAAGATAATCAGGGTTGGCGAGTTGTTCCTGGAGATTCTCAGCGATCTGGCCGCGAAGATGGGTTACATCATCGAGCTCAAGGCAACAGAGGATAATGCGAGGGCGTTATCCGCAAAACTGCTGCGTGCTCAGGATGAGGAGCGGCGGCGGCTGGCCAAGGAGCTTCACGATACAACGGCCCAAAATGTGGCCATGATGATCATGGACCTGGGAGTGATCAACCAGAGCGCAGAAACCCTGGCCCCGAAGGCGCGCACGGCTCTTTCCGAATGTGTTTCACTCGCGCAACAAAGTATGCGTGAATTGCGCACACTCTCCTACCAGCTCCATCCGCCCATGCTCGACGAGCTGGGCCTACTCCCGGCACTACGCATTTACGCTGAGGGTTTTTCTAAGCGAAGTGGCATGCAGGTACAAACTGAATTGCCGAACACTTACCCCCAACTTCCGAGGGAGTTGGAAACGGCGGTGTTTCACGTGATCCAAGAGGGCCTCACAAACGCGCAGCGCCATTCCTCGAGCCCGTGGGCGAAAATCGGCTTGAGCGTCGGTCCAGCGGGACTCAGGATAAGCGTCGAGAATGTAGCAGCCGGGACCCCGCAGTTAAAAAATGACGCAGTAAACCTGGGGACCACTGGAGTCGGGATGCGCAGCATGCAAGAGCGCGTAGAACATTTTGGAGGTCACCTTGCGCTTCACTCGGATCAGAAGCGCACGGTCCTGGAAGTAGTTTTCCCGCTCAGCCCGTCTGGTAACGGGGCGGGTACATAGCATTGTGGTAAGAATTTAACTTGACCTCGGCCCATTTGCTAAGGTTTAGTAGCGCTGGGCTTTCAGTCGTCCCCCGCCTGAGCTCTCGGCCGCTTTCTACGCAAATTTCAACCTCAGTCCTTGGCTCGTCCCCCACGGCTGTAGGCGCAGGGGACCGCTTAATGCCACATAACATCCTGGTGGTGGACGATCACGAGCCGATGAGGCGAAGGATACGGTCGTTGTTGGAATCCGCAGCGCTGACCGTATGTGCGGAGGCCGCTAACGGACGGGAGGCTATCGAAAAGACAAAGGAGCACATGCCGGATCTGGCCATCCTTAACCTCTCGATGCCGGTCTTGAGCGGGCTCCAAGCGATACCGGAGATGCTGGGTTGCGCTCCCCAGCTAAAGATTGTCATCTTCACGGTAGATGACGCCGATGAACTGAGGCAACACGCCTTTCGGCTGGGGGCTGCGGGCTATGTCTCTAAGTCCGAATCTTCGGAGGTCCTTCTCGCCACGGTGAGGAAGCTGTTGCGGTGAGTGTGTTCAAGAGAGTTGAACACTGCACCCGTTGCAGCAGCCCGGTAGTAGTACATTACCGAGGAAGTCAAACTGCAATTCCATCTCCGTCTACGGAAACAATCTTGTGTCCGTGGTGCGGCCACAACTGGACGCTGGAAATTCCGGGCCGGCTGCTCTCGGTCGAAAAGTGGCAATAGCACCGCGGGAAATTGGTCGTGGGCCACACGGAGCCACTACCTGCATCTCCACCAGTTTGACCGTCGCGGTAAAATAGGCGTAACGCTCGCGAAGGATCAGGAGTGTCTTTGGTTCAGGCGCGGCTGGGCGTGAGAGAACTCGCAGTTGGCGCCGGCTCTTAGCGGCGAACGTCATCCGGCATGGGCGAATCGGGGATCCTTCCTACGGACTATGCAGCCAAAAAAATAACAGCCTTACGCCGCCGGGCCAGTCAGAATCCGCTAGTTCGAA
This sequence comes from uncultured Acidobacteriota bacterium, assembly GCA_963803735.1. Classification (GTDB taxonomy): domain Bacteria; phylum Acidobacteriota; class Terriglobia; order Acidiferrales; family UBA7541; genus Palsa-189. Next base: position 705,991 of record CAWDNV010000010.1, read on the forward strand.
CAAATCATCCGCGCTGCACCAAACTTTCAAACCGTCGTCTTTCTCTCCGTGCTCTCTGTGTCTCTGTGCGCTCTGTGTTAAGTATTTGCCTCCCCGGAATCGCTCCCAATCATCCGCCGCAAGCCTGCGCAAACCACGCGTGCAACTCTTGCGTAATGAACACTTGCACAAAAACAGGGAGGGGGTGGGGGCCCTCCCGACTGCCAGAATTGACCGCCCGATAATCCGAATTGTCGAGTACCAAAAGGCATGGGGATCAAGCTGCTTCGGGCGCCTACAAAGTCGGAGGCAACGCGTGAGAGGGAATGAGCAACCGAGTATTGACGTTGTCCAGCCAGCCCGGCGGTATCCACCCGCTGGGAGTCGTTGTCCAATATTTAGATTTTTTGAATGCGCATCTCCTGATGCCGAGGTCCCGCCCAGGAAGCGCAGAGACGCGCAAATCGAAGGGAGAATGAAAAAAGATGGTATGGCGTAAAGCGATCGTCCTGGGGTTGATGTTGATCACGATGGTTTCGGGCGCCTATGCCCAGAATCGATTTGAGATCGAGCCGTTTGTTGGGGCTCGCTTTGGCGGGCGGATCACCATCAATACGCCGAAGGTGGACTATCTGCCGATCGACAGCAGTTTGAACTGGGGATTTACCGTCGGCGGAGCCATCGTGCGGCATTTGTTCGCCGAATTCATGTGGAACCGGCAGACCACCACGCTCAGCGCTCACGATACTTTGCTTGGTCAGACGATTCCGCTCACTAACAGGGCGCATCTCGATCTTTACCACTTTGACTTGCTCTACGAATTCTGGACGCCCTCCAAGATCCGCCCGTTTGTCGTGGGAGGCATCGGCGACACGCACTTTGATTCTCACGGAGTCCTTTCGTTCGAGGATCGCTTCTCTTATAACCTTGGCGGCGGCATAAAGTATCTGTTTGCGCCGCAGGTCGCCCTGCGCGCGGATGTGCGCTGGTCGCCTTCGCGCACAACGGCTGCGAGTACCACCTTCTGCGATCCCTCTCTCGGTTGTTTCACCACGCCCGTGATTCGCCATGCGGAACAGGGGCAGGCCGAAATCGGACTGGAATTTCGCTTCGGTTCCTATTAGGTTTTGCGCTCAGGCAGCGGCTGAAAATGGCTCAGAGGGCTAAGCCGCATTGAGCGTTACTTGAGGATGCGCTTCGGCAAGTTTCTTTATGGTAGTAAGCATCTTGCGCTCCATCACGAAGCGCGCCGGTTCCCAGAAAATAAAGTTAGCGATGCGGTCCCATAACGTAACGTTGGCCGCCGAGCGCAGCCGTGCGATCACGCGCGTGGTGTTCACGCCTTTGCGCTGCAAGGCAAAAGTCCAGGTTGTATCGAGACCTTCTTTGCCTGAGCGGATCAGCTCCCAATCTGAGGGCGTTGCGAGCACCAGCGTGCGCATAGGCTCAACCAGCGCGGCGATCATGCGCGCCTTGCCGCCGAAGCGCTTGGACGAGCCGAACCAGACCGTGTCGCCGATGGCGCGCTGCTGCCATTCGGGAACAATGCGGAACGTGTTGTGCATGTCGCAGCCGACCAGGTTCTCGAGGAAGCTGTAGCTGTAAAAGCCGCCGCGGTCCTGCCCGATCTGCACGATCCAGCGCCAGACGGCTTCGGCGGGCGCATCGACGTTGACGGCGTGCGTGACCACGGCCGAGGCATACGGCGAAAGCGCGTCGCCGGGAAGTACGGCGATGCGGTCCAGGTGCGTGGCGCCCCAATGCAAATGCCACGGCCGAATGATGTAGAGATAACTGAAGAGCAGCGCTGCAAGAATGACGGTGACAATCGCCGCCGCGTGCATTGGTACCTCCGGACCCCGTACCGCCATTGTATCGCGGTGAGCGTTTCCGCCGCATTTCGATGAGCTCACTTAAAGGCCGAAGGGGCCGTAGTAACGACGCCTCAGCCGCGGAAGGCGCGCGTGCCGCCGGGGAGATTGCTGGTGCCGCCGTCGATGACGATTTCCTCGCCCTGAATGTATGAGGAGTCGCTCGAAGCGAGGAACAGCACAGCGCGGGCGACTTCTTCGGGTTCGGCCCAACGCTCGAGCGGCACGATCATGGGCAGGCGTTCGTTCACGGCTGCGATCTGCTGCGGCGTGCGGGTGCGCTCCCAGAGCGGGGTGCGCGTGTAGCCCGGTGTGACCACGTTAACGCGAATGCCGCGCGGACTTAACTCCGCGGCCATGGACTTCGCCATCGTACGTACCGCAGCTTTGCTGCCGGCGTAGGCGGAAGTGCCAGGCATGCCTAGTTTGCTGGTCAGCGAGCTGATCAGCACTATGGCCGCGCCGTCGCGCAAGAGCGGCAGCGCGCCCTGCACGGTGAAGAAGACGGAAATAAAGTTGAGCTGGACCTGCTTCTCGAAAGCGGAGACTTCAGTGTGGCCGAGCGGAGTGGGCGCGGAAAGGCCGGCATTTGCGAAGAGAATATCGAGCACGCCGAAGCGCTGCTTTACTTCGGAGAACATGCGCTCGCGGTCGCTGGCGTCGGTGACGTCGGCGCGGATGGCGAATGCGCCGGAGCCAAGCGAATCGGCGGCGTGCCGCAGCGTCTCTTCGTTGCGGCCGCTGATGGCCACCTTTGCGCCTTCGGCGACGAAGAGGTGGGCGGAGGCCAGTCCGATGCCGCTATTGCCGCCGGTGATCAGTGCGAATTTACCGTCGAGTTTGCCCATGGTTGACGAAGCATTATCGAGTGCAAAAAGGAAAAGTGCTAGTCGTAGCTGTGGGTTTCGCCGGTGCGAACCGGGGCGGAGAAGCGGCGATAGAGAGAAATAAAATAGACAGCGGCGAGGATCATACCCACGATCCACCAGGCCAAACCGATGCGGAGCGCGTGATCGGAAGTGCGGGAGTTGTAAATCGAGAGCGAGAGCTCCGGTCCTGCGCGCGCGGGAAGAACGTAAGGGTAGAGGCCAAAAGCGACACTCGTCAGCATGCCGAACAGGTAGCCGCAGGAATGCATGAAAGAGCGATGAGCTTTTGCCGGCGTGCTTGCTCCGCGCAGGTAGTAGAAGATTCCGGCGAGGCTGGCGATACCAATGGCCGGAAAGACGAATCCCCAAGGATGCGCACTGAGATTGAGTAGAATCTGGGGCTGAACGCGCAGGCTGATCGCCGTGATGAGCAGCGTCATCACGAGAACAGCCCAGAAGCCGAGTTGGGCGATGCGGCGAGCGCGCTCGGCGATTTCGGCTTCGCACTTGTAGGCGACCCAGAGCGATCCGTGCATGGCGAGGGCCAAGTATGCGGCGACACCGATGAGGATCGTGTACCAATCGAGAATGCCGGCACTGGCGCCGAAGCGAAAGTCAGTCCACAGCGGCTCGAAAAAATAACCTTGCGCATCGAGGGGAACTCCGCGCACCACGTTGCCGAGCGCGGCGCCAAAGAAGATGGCCAGCAGCGCGCTCGAGAGGCAGAATGTCAGGTCCCAGAAGGGCGACCAGACAGATCCCGCGACAAAACTGCGAAATTCGACCGAGATGCCGCGCAAGATGAGCAGCCAGAGAACCATCATCAGCGGCAGGTAGAAGCCGCTGAAGCTCGAGGCGTAAAGCACGGGGAAGGCGAAGAAGAGCGTGCCGCCGGCGGCGATCAGCCAGACTTCGTTGCCATCCCAAACGGGCGCGATCGAGCCGATTACGGCGCGACGTTCGGCGTCGGTATGCGCGACGCCCATATGAACGATGCCGACTCCGAGATCGAAGCCGTCGAGCAGCACGTAAACGGCGAGCATGAGGGCAACAAGGCAAAACCAGAGGGTGGGCATGCGCGAGCTCCTCAGTCGGACGCGGGTACGGGCACGGCGTGCGGTTCGGTGGCGAGCACGGGGCCGCGGTCGATTTCGCGATAAACGAGAAAAAGAAAAAGGATTCCGAGGACGAGATACATTCCAAAGAAACCGATCAGGGTGAACCAGACGTTGCCTGAGGAAACCTGCGGCGAAATTCCCACGGGCGTGCGCATCAAGCCGTAAATCACCCAAGGCTGGCGCCCGGCTTCCGCGGTGATCCATCCGGCGGTATTAGCGATATAAGGAAAGGGAAACGCGAGCATCAAGATCCAGAGCATCCAGGGCGAGCTGTAAAGGGAGCCGCGCGCGAGAAGAAAAGCGGCGACGAGCATGATAGCGATGAAAATAGTGCCGAGACCTACCATCACGTGGTAGCTGTAATACACGAGCGGAATAAAATCGGGCCAATCGCTTTCCGGAAAACTATCGAGGCCGCGAACTTCGGCGGTCCATGCGCGATAGGTGAGAAAGCTGAGCGCTTTGGGAATGATAAGAGGATTATCCAGGCGGCGATTCCCGACGTCGGGTTGACCGAGGATGGCCAGTGGTGCGCCTTCCTGGCTGACGAAGAGACCTTCCATCGCGGCGAGCGTGACCGGCTGATAACGCGAGACGAGCACGCCTTGCGTGTCGCCGGTGGGAAATAGCTGCAATACCGCAGCGATAACTCCGACAATGACTCCGGTGCGAAGGAAAATTCGGGCGTCGTCCTCGAATTTTCTGGAGAGCAAATAAAATGCGCCCAGAGCTGCCATTACAAAGGATCCGGTTTGCACCGCACCCATCATGTTATGTGCGTATTGCCAGAGCGCCCAAGGATTCAGCAGCAAACCCCAAAAGCTGGCGAGCGCGAAATTGCCGCCGGGTCCCTGCGAATAGGCCAGCGGGTGCTGCATCCAAGCGTCTGTGGCGATGATGAGATAGCCTGAGAGCCAGGAGCCGAGCCAGACGAGAAAAACCGAGAACCAATGGCCGAGCTGGCCGAGGCGCTTTTCGCCAAAAAGCATCAGCCCGAGGAAAGTCGATTCCAGAAAAAACGAGAAGACGCCTTCCATGGCTAGGGTTTGGCCGATGACGCCGCCCGCGGAGCGCGAAAAAGCAGCCCAATTTGTGCCGAATTGAAATTCCATGGGGATGCCCGTGACCACGCCGAGCGCGAAATTGATGGCGAAGATGCGAGCCCAGAAGCGGACGGCACGGTTATAGCTTTCGTTGCCGGTGCGAAGCGCGGCGGTTTTCAGAATCAGCAAAAGCAGCGCAAGGCCCATGGTGAGCTGCGGGAAAATGTAATGGAAGGTTATGGTGAAAGCGAAATGAAGGCGGTCGACGCCGACGGCGCTTCCCATGTGATCACCCCTGGGAGGGCGTTCTGTAAGGTTTCATTCTATACGGCGACGGGACGCATCGAACCGGTAGGTTAATGGTAGTTGAAGATAAGGAAATCCAGTAGGACCGAGTTTGGGAGAGACGTTTGGAGAATATGTAGGCGACGGGATCAGAGAGAGAAGATGAAAATCCGCACCCTTACAACCGAAGGGTGCGGCACCCGGCCAGTCGGTGTATATTAACGCGCCCAAAATATTTGCTGCGTCCGCGGCGGCTAAGAGAGGCGCCGCGCAATTCCCGAGAGGAGACTGCTCCTAACTATGAAAGCGATTCAGGTGCCGCGGCATGGCGGCGCTGAAGTTCTCACGCTGGTTGATCTTCCTATTCCACAGCCGAAGCCAAACGAAATTGTGCTGAAGATCTCGGCTGTCGGCATCAACTACATTGATATTTATTACCGCGAAGGACGTTATCCGATCGCGACGCCGTTCGTTCCGGGGTCGGAAGCGGCAGGGACGGTACACGCGGTCGGCAGCGAGGTGAAGTCGTGGAAACCGGGAGATCGCGTAGCCTACTGCATGGTTCTGGGATCGTATGCGGAATACGCGGCCATTCCCGCGGAGCGCGCCGTGCGGGTGCCAGAGGGAGTGAGCGATCAGCACGCGGCCGCGGCAATGCTGCAAGGAATGACGGCGCAATATCTAGTACGCAGCACATATCCACTGAAGAAGGGCGAAGTTGCGCTAGTTCATGCGGCGGCAGGCGGAGTAGGGCTGCTGCTCGTGCAGATGGCAAAGCAGATTGGCGCGCGCGTGATTGCCACGGTGGGCACGGACGAAAAAGCGAAATTGGCGCGTGAGGCGGGCGCAGACGATGTGATCGTCTATACGCGGCAGGACTTCGAGGCGGAGACCAAACGCCTTACAGACGGGAAGGGCGTGCACGTCATCTACGACGGAGTGGGAAAGACGACGTTCGACAAGGATCTGAACCTGCTGCGGCCGCGCGGCTATCTGGCGCTCTTTGGGGCGTCCAGTGGACCGGTGCCGCCGTTTGATCCGATTCTGCTGTCTCAGAAGGGATCGATATTTCTGACGCGGCCGTCGCTGGCGCATTACGTGGCTTCTCGCGAGGAACTCGAGCAGAGGTCGCGCGACGTGTGCGAGCAGGTTTCCAGCGGGAAACTGAAGCTGCGCATCGGGCACGTATACAAGCTAAGCGAGGCGGCACAGGCGCAACGGGACCTGGAAGGGCGCAAGACAACGGGGAAGCTGCTGCTGATTCCTTGATCACGGGATCCGAAGAGGTCGCGATGAACCGAACGAAACACCTCAAGACACACGGAACCGACCCTTAAAAACGACCCTTCGCTGGTTCCCTTCGAGACCCAAGGCAATCAGGGCAAGAGGGTGGGGCACCCGCAAACCGAGAAGCGGAGAAGCCAGAGAAGTTGCGGTAGACGCGATGCCAGGACGCTTGGGTGTGAAACTACTTTTCGCCGCAGTGTTGATGATTGCAGTGAGCGCGCCGGTGGTGGGTCAGGACGAAGATTTTCACCGTGCGAAGTTTCCTGACAAGCCTGAAGCCGTCTACAAAGCTGCTGACCGTGCGATTATGCAGCGGCACCCGAAAGACCACTGGATCACGGTCCGCGACGAAGATCATCTCGAGCTTCACTTTCAGACCAAAACTACGCTCGGCAACGTGGGCTACCGGATGGTTCTGACGGTGAAGCCTGACGGAGAGGGTTCGCTGGTGCAGATCGATGCGATGCGCATCCCGGTGAAACATGGATTGCTTTTCGGGGAAGGGAAAAAGGAGATCGAGGAAGTGTTTCGGGATTTGTCGGCCGAGCTGAGGAGCCCATAAGAAAGGCGTGACGACGCGCACTTAAAGACGACCCTTCGCTAGCTCAGGGCAAGCCTTTCGAGGCTCACCGTAAAGGCTGACACCACCCGAAAATGGCAGAGAGATTCTTCGACTTCGTGACCGCGCGGCCGCAAACCGGCCGAGCAATATACGCGGCCACTTCGCTCAGAATGACAATGGCGCGCGCGGCGGATCCACTAGCGCGGGTAGAGCGATCTGAAGGGGAAGGATCCACACGTAACGAGCACGTGTGGGGCACCCGAAAGACCAAGAAAAAGCAGGTCCCTCGTCATTCGCCCGCATGAAGACATGCGGGCGAACTTCCTCGGGATGACAACTTTGTTGTGTGCACGCGGCGAGAATCCGAGGAATTTCGCACGCGCATATGGCACAGCCAAGGTTTGGCTGTGCCACGAAACCAAGACGCAGTGCATGAGCCAAGACGGATGGACCCACACGTAAAGACGACGTGTGGGGCACCCAGAAAGCCTAAGAGAAAGCAAAAAGGCCGGAGTCGAGATTGACTCCGGCCTTTTTTGTTGTTGCTGCCGCTGAGCGGCAGGTTGAGTTTTGGTTAGAAGATCAGCTTCAGGCCCAACTGAATCGCGCGGGGGCCGCCCGAACCGAGGACCGGATTGGAGCCGCCGACGTCCGCAGTGACGCAGCCGCAAGCAAATCCAGCGCCAACCGAAGGATCGTTCGTCGCGGCCCCGCCACCCTGGCCGCCGTACGGATTGGCGAAGGTGACAGTGTTGAGCAGGTTAAAGAATTCGGCCCGGAACTGGGCAGTGAGCCGTTCCTTAAATTTGAAGCTCTTGGTGACGGACATGTCCCAATTCCTGAAGCCAGCGTCGCGGAAGATATTGCGTCCGGTGGTGCCGAACGTTCCGACCGCAGGAGGAATCAGGACTGAATTGCCCAAGGCATAGCAGCCCAGGGCATTGAGTGAATTGACGGCGCCGGGACCAATATTCGCCGCAGCTGTTACGCACTGCGCGGGAAGAGCTGCAGCGCAGCCAGGCAGGCCTGCGCCGAAACATGGCAGGCCTCCGGCTCCACCAGCCTGGACGTCTCCGTTGAATGTGGTGAACCCGTGGACCTCTTTAAAGTCGTTGGGGTTGCCAACGAAGATCCACTGCTCGCCCTGACCGTCCGTGGCGGAGGCTAGCTGATTGAACTCGCCCGTGCCGCTGAAGTCATTGGCGCTATCCTGCACCCACCAGGGGAGGCCACTCTCGAGAGTCACGATGGAGTTAAGTTGCCAACCTTCCAAAAGCTGACCCTTACCCTTGCGGCCCGGCAGGTCGTAGGTGATCGAAATAGTCCCGCGATGGCGGATGTCTGTATCGGCGCTGCCGTAAAGCAGGTTGTTGTTGGGATAGATGGGAACGTGCTGAGTGCCCCAGTTATCGGAAGCGATGTCCAATGCGTGCGCGTAAGTATAGCCAACCGTGAAAGAGAGACCGTGGGAGGTTCTCTGGGTGGCGGTTACCTGGAGGCCGTTGTAGTTGGAGAAGTCGTTATTCGAAAGAATGTTTACATTCGATAGATAAGGGAACTTGGCATTGAACGGCCGCGCGGCCTGTTCCAGAGCCGGATTGGCGTCCGCGGCGGAACATGTAATCGCGGGTGCGCCTGGTCCGGTTCCGATTGTCGGGACTGAGGCGGCCGTAGCAAGCACGTTGGAATTGCACCACGCGACCTCGCTCAATGGAGTCCCACCGAGCGCTCCAGCAGGCGCGTATCCCGCTCCGAGCGGTGGAGCATTGACGTCTTGCATAGAGATCAGCTTGGTACCATGGTCGCCGACATAGGCAACTTCCAACGAGAGGTTAGAGGTAATTGCCCGTTGAACGCCGAACGTCCAAGTGGTGACGTAGGGAATGCGGAGATTGGGGTCAACGCCCACGATAATGCACGGTTGCGGTTTGATACCGGAACCCGCAGGGAATACTGTGTTGCCGTCCCCGCAAGCGGGAGTTGCGCCGTAAAGCGGCGTCGTTGGTGAGTTGGCGGCCCAATTGGCGCCCAGGCTTGCCAAGCCTGCCCCTGAATAGGTGATGGTCGAGACGTTGATGTTTCCGGTGGGCTGAATGATTACCGGGGCACCGCCTGCGGGCGTGGCCACGAGCGGTACTCCCGTCGGAACTGAGCGGATCCCAAGCACGTTAGCAATGTTGTTCAGCACGTCGTTGCTAAGTTGTTCGTTGATCAGGCTAGCTCCGGCGCGTACGACCGTCTTGCCGTTGCCGTTGACGTCCCAAGCCACCCCGAGACGCGGCGAAAAGTTAGTGTGGTCGCCTTTATAAGCACCTTTTCCGGGGTTCACTTGAACCAGGCCGGTGGGGGAGTTGGGGTCGAAGTTACCGAGCAGATTCTGAGTTTCGGTCGGAACCGTGTCGATCTCGTACCGAAGGCCGAGGTTCAACATCACTCTTGGCTTGATGCGCCAGTCGTCCTGCACGAAAGCGGCATAGCCCTGACTGCGCATGTTCCGCTGTAAGTTTCCGGCCAGGAAGGCGGCCGTATCGGGAACGCCCGTGAAGAAGGTCGTAGTCGTATCGAAACGGAGCGGGCCTTTGGCATTGGCGGTGACGTTGGAGTCGTTCCGCATGACCAAGATTTCCCCACCGAATTTGAAGGCGTGCTTGCCGTGCAAGTACGACACGTGCTCCACGATATCCAAATTGCCATCTGGACCGACGATCTTGGGCCAGCTTGCTCCCAGCGAGAAGGAGTTGGTTAGGCTTTTGATTCTGAGCTCCGGGAGGCCGAAATACAGTGGATTGGTCTGGCCTGTGAAGATGTGATAGGTGGTGCCGTTAAAAGCATAATTAGCGGGATCTTCTGTGTGGTCGTTGCTGAAGAAGGTCTGGAAATAGTGGGAATAGCCAACCCGCAGCTCGTTCACCCAAGTGGAACTCGGCGTGAAAGTCCAGGTTCCGCCGCCTACTTGAGCCCGCGCGTATTGGATGGACAACTGGTTTGGCAGGATCTGGCGATTTGGAGCATCCGCCAAGAGACCATTGCCTGGGCTAATAAAATAGCTGCCGTGCAATTCGTTTTTGTCATTCAAATGGTAGTCAAGTTTGCCCAGGCCGGAGTCAATCTGATTCGTGCTATTGACCACCGTGCTCACCTGCGTGCTGCCAGAGGTATTCACAGGGAAGAGTCCGGGAAAGTTTCCCAGCGGCACGCAACCGGGTCCGAGGCCAGCCATTTGCATGCTCAACGCCGTCGCCCCGGTTAGCTTATTCGCAGCCAGGCAAGCTCCGACTAAACTATCGGTTGTGACGTTCGTGGGGTCCGTGATCGGTGTGTGATGAGTGGCGGGATTGCCGACGGTGTAGCGCTGATCCTCGTAATTCACGAAGTAGAAGAGCTTGTCCTTCTTGATGGGACCACCAAGGGAAGCGCCGAATTGCTCCAGATTTAAGTTAGGAATGACAGCGCCCGGGGCAGTTGTAAAGTAGTCGAGAGCATCCCAACTGCCGTCGCGGCCGTAAGCGTAAGCGGTTCCGTGGATCGAGTTGGTCCCAGACTTGATTCCGATATTGACTACGGAGCCGGGCTTCCAGCCATATTCCGCGGATGGATTTTGCTGGGTTTTGAATTCGTCGATGGCGTCGATGGGCAGAATGGTTCCGGCATCGCCGGCGGCCATGCCGGCGTTCATGATGCTCTGAGCCATCCAGGGATCGTTGCTATTGATTCCGTCGACCAAGTAGACGTTGTCATGCGCGCGAATGCCGTTGGTGCTCTGCGTCCAGCCGCCGCCGCCGGGATAGATGGTTACGCCGGGGCGCAGAACAAGGAGATTGGTGAAGTTGCGGCCGTTGAGCGGCAGGTCATTAATGATGACGTTTTGAATCGTGCCGCCGAGTTCCGCGTTGGTGGTTTCAACCAGTGGGAGTTCGCCGGTTACGGTGACTTTTTCGGTCTGTTCACCGGGCTGCATGGTGAGATCCACGCGAAGATCCTGATAGACCTCGAGCGTGATGCCGGAACGCTCGGCCGTCTTGAAACCCTGAAATGACGCCGTAACGTTATACGTTCCAGGCAGAAGGTTGGGCGCGCTATATTCGCCCGCGCTATCCGTAGTTAGCGTGCGGGTGACATTTCTGGTCGTATCGACGATTGTTACGGTAGCTCCAACGACCGCGCCGCCGGTTTGGTCTGTGACCGAGCCGAGAATGCGGCCGGCATTGCCTTGCGCGAATAGCTGTGAACATCCCACGACTACTGCGAGGCCCAGAGATATCACCCCAATCGCAATACGCAACGAGAGGGGAGAATATCCGCGAGCTGAGAAAACAGAAAACTTCATAAAGCACACCTCCGGTTAATTAAACTCGAAATCAATGAAGAGAAAATGTCCCCGAACCACCCCAAATTTAGATCTGAAGAGGGCCCTAGTCCTGAAGAGGGTCCCTATATCAGCACAGGTCCCTAACCTGAGCCGGGCGAAATGTTACTACAGCCAGAGTTCGCAATCCAATCGCAAGAAAGAATTTACAAAGTTTTGTGCCAAATGGGTATACGACAGTAGAGCGAGCGTCAGGCGAGCTACATAGGTTGCGGCATAAAATTCGCGCCGCGAGGCGAAATTTGCCGGATAATCGATGGGGCGATGGGCAACGATTCAGGAGGGGACTATGAACTGCGCAGAGTGCCACAGGGAACTGGATGAGCGCTCGAATTTTTGCTCCTACTGCGGAGCGCGAGTGCGACCGATGTTTTCGCATCGGCGATTGATGCGCTCGGCAACGGACTCGAAGATCGCGGGAGTCTGCGGGGGGCTGGCCGAATACCTTGGTGTGGATTCCACAATTGTGCGGCTGTTCTGGGCGGTGCTGGCGGTGGTTCCGGGCGGAATCGTGGGCGGAATTATCGCATATCTTGTGGCTTGGGTGATCATGCCGAAGGCGCCAGCGCCGGTTTCTGCGCCGATCGAGGCGAGGCCTACGCCGGCGGGCTAAGGCAGTAAAAGCAGATTCCGCGTCGCGCGGCAGATTCGCGAGAGCCGAACGTGTGGACTGCGCTCCTCGGAATGACACCTCTTACTAATCGATGCGAGGAGGGATTCGCCGAAAGCCATCGGCGGCAAAATACGCGCTTCGACTGCGCGGCACGACCGGAAATCGTGAGGACACGATTTCCGGAGGCAATAAGGACCGGGACGCTACGCTCAGAATGACAACTCTGCTCTCTGCGTGCGGGCTCGGTCAGGTTTTTGGGCGGAAGGAAGCCAGGGCGCGGCGCTCCTCACCGTAGGGATCGTTCACCACTTTACATTCCGTGTTGAGAATCATGGTGGCGCGTTCGGAGGTGTTGAACGCGGGCCAATTCGGAAACCCTTTGTGATTGGGGTTGCCGGTACGCGCGAAGGCCACCCAGGCACTGCTGATTTTGTCTGCCATAGGCTGCAGCTCGGGACCGGTGCCAACCATCGACGGGGTTAACTCCACGTTATCGAAGACGAAGGGAATCTCCACGGTGTGGAAGGCCTTCAGTTTGCCATCGCGAACGGGCGATCTCCAATTGAAGAAATACATATACACCGGCGCCTGATGCGCATCGGCCTTGAATTCGGCCTGCGCCATGGTTTCCGACTGAAAATTCTCGGAAGCCATAATGAGATACAGATCGATGTTGCTGACGCCGGGCCGAACTTTGCGATAGACGCCGATCAACGAGTCAGCGTCGGCATCGGAGGCGTGGGTGATCTGCTTGACGCGCGCATGCAAGTCGGAATCGTCGATGGGATCCATCTGCTGATTGGGGAAGAAGGTGACTTCGGTTTCGACGGAGCCGGTTAGCAAAGGAACTTTGGCGGAGAGTTGAGGGCCGGAAGTGTATGGCCTCGCCGGCAGAGAGCGCCCGTCCACGACGGGTTCGAGGCGCAAGGAATTGCGCGAAGCGATAAAGGCGTTCACCAACTGCTCGGTAGGCAGCTTTTGGAGCTGATCGACGTCGGAAGGTTTGAGATTGAGCTTGGCGAGAAAAAGCTCCGCCGACTTTGTGGCCTCATCGCGGGGAACGCCGGAAAGTCCGGCGCCACTTTCGGCGATGGCGCGATGAAACAAGCCTTTGGCCGCGGGCATGGCGAGCAGCGTGCCAACTTTTCCGCCTCCTCCGGATTGTCCGAAGATGGTCACATTGCCGGGATCGCCGCCGAACGAGGCGATGTTGTCGCGGACCCACTGGAGCGCGAGGATGATGTCGCGCATTCCGACGTTACCGGAGTCGGCATATTTTTCGCCGCCGAGCTCAGCAAGATAAGTGAAGCCGAACACGTTGAGGCGATGGTTGAGCGTGACCGCGACCACATCGTGCTTGCGCGCGAGATTCGTGCCGTCAAAACCGATCTGGCTGCCGGAGGCATTGCTATAAGCGCCGCCGTGCAGCCAAACCATGACGGGGCGCTTGGCGCCCTCGCTGAGTCCAGTAGTCCAGACGTTCAGGACGAGGCAGTCTTCGCCGGCGGGTTCGTGGCGGTCGGTGGCGGCGACTTCGGGGATGAGCGTCGAAGGAGCCTGTGGGCAGCGATGGCCGAAATCGAGTACGTCGCGGACGGCGGTCCAGGGTTCTGGAGGAGCCGCGGGAAGAAAGCGGCGCGCGCCGTCGGTTGGTGCGCCGTAAGGGATCCCTTTAAAGCTGTGGACCTTGTTGGCGGTGGCTCCGCGAATTTTGCCTGATGAAGTGGAGACAACCGGGCTCGGAGCGACGTCGGCGGCGCGAAGCCATCGTTGATCGAAGAGAAGGCTGCCAGCAGCGAGCGTGCTGTATGAGATGAAGGAACGGCGGTCGATCGCTTTTCTTTCGCGCATGGTTTTCTCCTTGGTACCGAATGCTGTCCGTCCCGCGAATCTTAACCCGGAATCAAAAATCAGAACTGCAGATCCCTCGCGCGCTGGGAGCGCGCTCGTGATGACACCACCTTCGTCTAACGCGCGGCCAATTGGAGCCGTGCTCTAGATGACGCCACTTTGATCCCAATCCGCAACCCAATTAGGGCGGGTCGCGCCCTACTTATTTGTTGCTGCCAGGCTTTTCCGTGTTCGGCCTGCCGTAGTCGAGGCCGGGAAGGCCGTCGACGTGGCCCATGCGCTGATCCCACTCCTTGAGTTGGGAGATGGTGCAGGGATGGGCGTCCAGCTGGTAATCCTTGAGCTTCCAGAAATAGGTGATCGACCATGGCTTGGCATAGTTTTTCGGGTCGTCGAACGTGAAAAGGATCTTCAGCGTATTGCGGTCGACCCGCTGCCAACGCTCGGTCTGGTGCAGTCCTGTGCTGATGGGGAAGCCCTGCCAGGTGAGAAACTGTTTGCCGTTGTAATCCTTGGACTCGACGACAAACGTGTCGCCTTCCCATTTGCCGAGCGAGTAGCCCATGTAGTCGGGCTCGAGATCGTCGGGATAGCTCCGGCCGTCGGTCCAGATTTCGCGCCAATCGCTGTAATACTCGAAGTGCTGCAGGACGCGATCCTTGGCCTTGATGACTTCGAAGGGGCGCGGGGTGAAGAAATTTCGCGCAACGCCGTAGGGATCGCAACTGGTGACGTCACCCGCGGCGACAAACTTCTTGTTGGCTTCATAGGCCGCTCGGCCAACGGGTGTCAATGGCGGAAGAGGATTGGGGTTGCCGCCGAGGTCAAGCGGATTTACTTCGCCCTTGGGCTGCATGTAGGGGGCGGGATTCCAGACGCCTGAGAAATCGTGCGGATCAAACTTCGCAGTTTGAGCATTGGCGGACTTTGTTTTTGATGCATTCGCTGCGGACGCGGCAGAGGGGCTCGATTGGGCGTGAGCCAAAGCGGAGAACGCCAGCAATGCCATAACGGCGCTCAGAGATGTGGCGTGCCTCGGGAGGCAAGCGTTGCTGTGCACTCGGGTTTGATTGCAGTGAGCGGAATCATTAGGCATGTTCAATTCCATCCGGCCAATTTTGCAAGCAGTTCGCCGACTTTATTCTTGCTGAGGCGGGCGTTCGCCGAGTTCGCCACCAGTCAATTCTTTACCGTCAGGCAGCACGAGTTTGCGAATCATGCCGATGGGCGTTCCCTTTTTGCTGGGCGCGATGGTCACTGTCACCACCTCACCCGGTTTCAACAGCTGAGGATTCCAGCCGGCTCTTTTCAAGACTGCGGGCGCCAGGGTTTCGATGCCCCAATTCACGGTCTTGCCGGAGTCGTCCTTGACGTCGAGGAAAATCTGGCAATGGGGATTGGCCCAATAATATTCGGTAACGGTGCCTTTCAGAGTCTTGAGATTTTTTGTGTCGTACTC
Organism: uncultured Acidobacteriota bacterium; assembly: GCA_963803735.1. Classification (GTDB taxonomy): domain Bacteria; phylum Acidobacteriota; class Terriglobia; order Acidiferrales; family UBA7541; genus Palsa-189. The sequence continues at coordinate 721,294 of CAWDNV010000010.1, forward strand.
GGACCCTCCATGGTGGGCCCACATCACACTGCCAGTAGCCAAAAAGCAACCAACCAGAGAGAGCGAAAGCGCCAGCTTCGTTTTCATCTGACACCTCTTGAATCGAACTAAAGGGCCGGGGAAAAGCTTTCAGTGTGCGGGAGTATACCACCTCCGATTTGTTGCCACTTAGGGAGGGAGCGAGTTAAAGCCTACTAAAATTAGGACCTGCCCAGGTTGATAAAATCTTTGATATACGAACCCGGTCGAAGCCGGGCGCGTTTGCGAATCGCTTCGATACCTTTGAAAATCGCTTTCAAAGTGGCTTGGGTTTGACGCCGCCGACGTTGCTTCATACCTATTAGACGACGGCGGATTGGGCGAACGTAAAGGTTTCCTCTTCGGCGATCAAGAATACGGGCGGGCCGCCGGAGGAGATTTTAACAGCGTGAGCGATGGTCTCTTTGCCGCCAGGAGATGAGGCGCAAGCGTCCAAAGCTTGGCGAGAAGGGAAGTGAACCTCCGCCACTCGATAGAAAGGCGGCGTTCCCTGGGGAGAGGCGAGGATCTTGCTGGCTACGATCTTGGTTTTACCTACCATCTTTTCGACAGCCATGGGTACGTGTTCTTCGGTGTAAAGCTTTTCAAAGGCTTCGACGTCGGTGGGGCGGGGATAGAGGACTACGATTTTGGCTCCGGGCATGCTTCCTCCTCTTTAGTGGTTGAGTTTTCGCTGGACTCGACCCGAGATCGTATGACGTGAGCGCGAGGTTGGTCAATGGAGGCGCGGCAGAAAGGGTAAATGGCTGACGAAACTCATAGGTATTGAATGAAGAACGTAAAAGCCTCAGGTCATCCGCCGGAAAAACATCGGCGGACTGACCTGAGCTACAGGGATTCAGTGCTAAAGCCGTTGACGTGCCGAGTGGAAGGAAAATCCCCAGGGCCGCCTCACCACCCCAACGCACGCAGAATCGGCGCACGTTGGGGACCCCGGTTCCGGCGCGCCCTGGGCTACAACCTACAGACCCACCCTTCAGACTCGACCCTTCGCAGGCTCAGGGCAAGAAGGGTGGGGCACGCGGAAAAGCAAGGCGAAAAGCAGATTCCTCGGGCAAGGGCAGCCCTCGGAATGACAACATTTTCTCGGGGAGCGCTGCGGCATGGGGGCGGGATATGTCAGATGCGACAAAGGGTAATTTCTCTGGGTGGCGGGAAACGGGCGGTCAGGTAGAATAACGCAACCCCGGCCAGAGAGAGGAAAACCGCATGCCAGAGGCCTGGAAGGAGTTGGAAGGCCGCGTTATAAACAAGGAGTTTCGCCTCGGAGACTACCTGGGCGGCTCCGAAGAGGCCGGCGTCTTCCTGACGCAGTATGGGCCTGAATCGCTGAAAGCCGCCGTGAAGCTGATCCCCATTGGCAGGTGGGATCCGGCTATGGCGGAGTCCAGACTTGCACTGCTACAGTCCGCGCGCGAGTTATCCCACTCCCATCTTTTGCAGATTTTCCAGGCAGGACGCACGACGATCGACGATAGGGAACTGCTGTTTGTGGTGATGGCGTATGCGGACGAAAATCTTTCGCAGTTCCTGCCGAAGCGAGCTCTTGAGGCTGCGGAAGTTCGCGAAATGCTGGGGCCCACTCTCGATGCACTTACGTACCTCCACAGCAAGGGTTTCGTTCATGGCAATTTGAAGCCGGCGAATATTATGGCCACCGGCGACCAATTGAAGCTTTCGAGCGACGGGATTTCGCGTATCGGGGAACAGCGCGTCCCAGCAGGGCAAAGTAGCGAGTACGACGCGCCGGAAGTTGCGCGAGGGGAAAATTCGGCGGCTACCGATATCTGGTCCTTGGGAATGCTGCTGGTGATGGCGCTCACGCAGCGCTTGCCTGACCAGGATGCAAGCGGAGAGCCCGTAGTGGCGGATGTGCCCGCGCCATTTGGTGACATTGCGCGTCATTGCCTGCAGCGCGATCCAGCCAGCCGCTGGGGGCTGGCGGATATTGCAGGGCGACTGGGGTTTCCGATTCCGGCGAGCACAGCTCGACTTTCGAAGCCGGTTGTGCGGCCAACACCAGTGCCGTCCAGGGCCGTAGCTGGGCCTCAGGCCGTCCCACAGCAGAAAGCGATTGCCGGGCCGCGGGACTTCCCTTACCAACGCCGGTCGAACGCAGGCGCGTATATAGCGGTGGCAATAGTCCTCGTGATTGTCGGGATTTTTGTGGGCCCGCGGCTTTTCAGAGACGGAGCAGCCAACTCGCAGGCAGATTCGCCGGCGCAGCGGTCCACGGGACCAGCGTCGCGGCCGACTTCAACGATCGCGCAGGTAAGCGATTCAAGCGGAGGCGGCGAGGGCGCGCGTGTGGCGAGTTCCCGACCGATTGAAAAAGGGGCGGAGGCCCCTGCTGCGGCGCGCGGCAAGGCGTCGAGGCGGGGCTTAACCCCTGGTCAGGTAGCGCAACAAGTGCTGCCAGAGGTGCCACAAAGCGCGAAAGACACGATTCGCGGCACCGTGCGTGTGGGAGTGAGGATCAGCGTGGATTCCGCGGGAAACGTTACGGAAGCCGAACTCGATTCACCTGGACCGAGCAAGTACTTCGCGCATCTGGCGCTGGATGCGGCGCAGCAATGGAGGTTCGAGCCGCCGAAAGTGGAGGGCCGGAACGTTTTGAGCGATTGGCTTCTCCATTTTCAGTTCACGGGACAGGGGACGAAAGTCACTCCCGTGCAGAGCGACCCGTGAGACGGAAGTGTGATTTCGAGAAGGACGTCGAAGAATGCGACGGAACTTCTCAGCGATCTCTTAAGATGATTGGTTTGTAGCGCTTCCTCGTGGTAAGTCATACGCCGCTGGTGAACTACTCCATTCGCGGTATTCTCCGACCTACATGCGCGCTGTTAGCTTGGCTGAAAGTGTATTTGGGCTTAGACGCGTCCGGAGCTCCGATAAGATAAACGGAAGCGGGAAGTCCGGTCGGAAGCAGGAGTCAGATTTCCCAGGTCGGAGCGATGAAAATAACCACAGCGCTACAGGAACGTCTGATTTGCCCTCGCTGCCGAACGCCGCTCTCCGCGCGCGGTGAATCCTTTGTTTGTAAGAGTTGCGGTGCAGATTATCCCGTAATCTCAGGAATTCCCATCCTCATCGACGAGTCGGCAAGCGGATTTCGAATCAGCAGTTACGAGAAGCCGCGGCCGTTGACGAAAGGCGAGCGCACCAAGCGCGTCATGCGGTCGATGCTCCCGAAATTGAGCTTGAACCTTGCGGCCCGGCCGAATTATCGGCAACTTCGCGAACTGCTATTCGCGCTGAATCCCAAGCCACGGGTTCTGATCATCGGCGGCGCCACGGAAGGCGCGGGAATGATCGAATTGCTGAGGGACAAGAGAATCGAATTTGTGGAGTCGGATTTATCGATTGACGAACGAACCACGCTGGTGTGCGACGCGCACGTGCTGCCGTTTGCGGATCAGACTTTCGACGGCGTGATTTCGCAGGCGCTGATGATGTATCTGCACGATTATCCGCGCTGCGTCGGGGAAATTCTGCGTGTGCTGAAACCGGGAGGGGTTGTTTACTCCGATACGGCTTTCATGGAGCAAGTCATCGGTGGAGAATACGATTTTTACAGATTCACGATGCGTGGGCACGAATATCAATTCCGGCAATTCGAGAGGATTTCGAGCGGGGTAAGCTGCGGGCCGGCCATGGCGACGGCGTGGTCCATGCAATACCTGCTGCTGAGTTTCACGGAAAACATGGCTTTCCGCACTGCGATCCGCATGTTTTGCAAATGCACCCTATTTTGGATGAAGTACCTCGATCTGCTGCTCAAGAACAAACGCGGCGCCGTCGATGCCGCCGCCGGCACATATTTCCTGGGACGGCGTCCCTCTGAAGTGGTCCTCGAGCACGCTACTGCACCGGCGAAGGAGGCGTCCGCGCCTGTGCCGATGCAACCGCAACCTCAATATCAAGGATTGATCCGCACCGACGTACGCGCTTTCCGGTAATATCAAGGCGGCGCGCGTCCCGAACCCGCAAATCCGCCTGCATCTCAATGTGTCGCCCCTGACGGGGCTTAATGCTAAATCGGCTACGTTTTCCCAGGGCTTCCGGCCTGGGCTACGTTTGTGCTCCCTGGGCGAGTCTTCACCCGAATCTCCGAAGTTTCACCGGGACCCAAGCGTAAAAACGACCCTTCGCGGCTCCGTTCGATCCTCCCTTCGATCCTCCCTTCGAGACTCAGGGCAATCAGGCAAGCCCTTCGATTCGTCTCGCGTCTCTCAGGGCAAGCAGGGTGGGGCACCTGTAAAATCTCAGAAAAAGCAGATTCCTCGGGCAAATGCGGCCCTCGGAATGACAGCGTCTTGGTATCGTCGGCGGAGATTCCCTGCGGTGCAGCAAAAACGGAGCGATTTTTGCGCGCATACATAAACTGCCAGCCGGGAAATGGCGAATGGACGTGGTAACATCGGGGCGAGATGGCGGAATCGATTCACGTTTCTCTCGCTTCGCTGCTTCCTGGAGCATTGGCAAAGGGAAATGCGCCCTCACCCTCGGTGGGCGATTTCGTGGACAGCCGAACCTTTTATATCGAGACCTTCGGCTGTCAGATGAACGAGCACGATTCGGAGAAGGTGGCGGGCGTGCTGCTGCGGCGCGGGTATCGGCAAGTCGCTTCGCCCGACGAGGCGCGGCTGGTTTTCTACAATACGTGCAGTATCCGCGAAAAGGCCGCGCACAAAGTTTTCTCCCGGCTCGGCTTGTTCGACCCCAGAAATAATTTCGGACGCGATTCCGGCAAAGTGATTGGCGTGCTCGGCTGCGTGGCGCAGCAGGAAGGCGAACAGATTTTCAAGCGCGCTCCGTGGGTGAGCCTGGTGTGCGGGTCCGCGAGTTATCGCAAGCTGCCGCTGCTGCTGGCGCGTTTGGAAGCGGGCGAGAACCGCGTGGCGGGACTCGAGACCGATACGGATGAAACGTTTGAGACGGAACTGACACGCCGCGACCATCCGTTTCGGGCCTATCTCACAATCATTGAGGGCTGCGATAAGGCGTGCTCGTATTGCGTAGTGCCATACACGCGCGGACCGGAACGCAATCGCGCGAGCGATTCCATCTTGCGAGAAGTGCGCGAGCTTGCGGACGTCGGCTACACGGAGATTCAACTCCTGGGGCAAACTGTAAACTCTTATCGCGACCCTTCGAACCGGCATCTAACTTTTTCGGAGCTGCTTTTGGCTGTGGCCGAAGTGCGCGGAATCCGCCGCGTGCGGTTTATGACTTCTCACCCACGCGATATTGGGCCCGATATTGTGCAGGCGATCGACGCTTCGCCTGCGCTATGCGAGCACGTGCATCTGCCGGTGCAGTCGGGTTCGACCCGGGTGCTGCGGGCGATGCAACGGACGTATACGCGGGAAGAGTATCTGGAAAAAATCAGTATGATGCGCCGGGCGCGGCGCGCCATCAGCATCACCACGGACATTATTGTGGGCTTTCCGGGCGAGACGGAGCAGGATTTCGCAGAGACTCTGAGTCTGGTGGATGCGGCGCAGTTTGATGGCGGATTCTTTTTTCAGTATTCGCCGCGGCCACACACGCCGGCCGCGGCCATGCCGGATGCCATACCGGAAAGCGAGAAGGCGCGCCGGCTGCAAGTGCTACAGGAAAAGCAGCGAGCGATTCAGTCACAACGGAATCAGGATCTTGTGGGGCAAGTGTTCGAGGTGTTGGTGGAAGGAGCGTCTCGGCGAGAGACGCACTGGACGGGTCGCACATCGAGCAACCGAATGCTAAATTTTACTTCGTCGCGCACAGACCTTCTGGGAGAATACGTTCGTGTTCGCGTAACGGGTGCTGGTCCCAATAGCCTGACGGGCGAGGAGAGCATCGAATAGGTGCCGAGGGAGACAGCCGATGGAAGTTGAAATGAAAATTCGCGGCTTGATGATGGATCCCGTTACGAACATGCCCATCGTCGTGCTGAAAGATGCCAACGGCAGCGCAGTATTGCCGATCTGGGTGGGCGTTTACGAAGCGAATGCCATCGCGCTGGAAATCGAAAAGGTGCAGACTCCCCGGCCGATGACACACGACCTGCTGAAGAATGTTTTGTTCGGGCTGAACGTGCAAGTGCAGAAAGTGGTTGTGAACGAACTCCGCGACGATACGTTCTACGCGTTGATCTGGGTAGAGCGCAATGGCGAGCGTATGTCCATCGATTCGCGGCCCAGCGATGCGCTGGCGCTGGCGTTGCGCGTGGATTGCCCCATCTTCGTCGAGGAAACCGTGCTGAAGAGCTCGAAGATTTCGAGCGCGGTGAACGAGAAATCCACGAGCGAAGAGCTGCGCAAGTGGCTCGAAGGGCTCTCCGACGACGACCTCGGCCGCTACAAGATGTAACCTCGGGCTTAGCCCTCGACCTTAGTTTTCGATCCTTCCTAATTCCGACCCTTCCTAATTCCGCTGCACGCGAACTGCACAACCCCTGTATTTAACGCTAGAGTTCGCCGCACTTGCGTCAGAGGGTGAGCGACTCCAGGCGCGAGTTAAGAGTGAGTGGCTTAGGCTGGTATTTTCAGGCGAGTGTACGTTCGATGCGGCGGTCGGGAATCAACCACATCACAGCCACGGCGACATAAAGACCAAGAGCCAACCATCGGTTCGCGAACGCGAGCGGCACGGCGATCGCGTATAGAAACACAGAAACTTTACCTTTTACGTCGGTCCCAACCGCGGTAGCTAGCGGAGAGTTCTGGCCGTGGTGGCGAATCAAGGCCCGCGACAAAATGTAGTAGGCGATCCCGGCCATCAGCAACACGGTTCCGTATAACGCGACGGGGAGAGGCGCAAAATGATTCTCTCCCATCCAGTTTGTGACGAATGGAACGAGCGAGAGCCAAAAGAGCAGATGGAGATTGGCCCACAGGATGCTTCCGTTAACTTCCCGCACGGCATGGAGCATATGATGGTGATTGTTCCAGTAGATGCCGACGAAAACGAAACTGAGCAAATACTTACCGAGCGTAGGCATGACACTTTTAAGGGCGGCCCAGTCCGTACCACTCGGGATCATCAGTTCGAGCACCATGATGGTGATGATGATGGCGATGACGCCATCACTGAATGCCTCCATGCGGCCCTTTGTCATCCTTCATACTCCTGTCTTTTGCTTTGAGGGTTAGGCGAGAGCGGCGGCCGCCATTTTCCAAGATTTTGGAGCAGAACAAAAGCGATCACTTCGCGCGAATTCGTGAGCATCGCAGCGCCCTACCTTTTTCCTTAATGTTTACGAATTGAGGTAGCCGAATTCCTCGAATTGAGCCTTCTTCGGTGGCGGATTGAGTCCTTTACGCGTTCCAAGAGGTCCTTTGGCTGACTTGTTGTTTATCGTTTGGACATTTTTTGCTTGCGTTGCCATTCGCACGCGGTTAGATTGCTGACACCCAAAGGGTTTTGGGCCGGGAAGGCGAAACGGAACTGAGAGCCAGGCGGGAGGATTCGCAGCCCATCGGCCCAGGGAGGCGCAGGCCCTGCCGTAAAAGCGAGCAGGGCATTCTATGACGGCCATCCTGACTGTAGCCAACCAAAAGGGCGGCGTAGGTAAGACTACCACCGCCATAAACCTCGCTGCCGCCATCGCTCAACGCAAGAAGAAAACCCTTCTAATCGATTTAGACCCGCAGGCAAACGCGACCATCGCCTTCTTTGATTCCGCGGACGTGCAGACTTCCATGTTTGACGTTCTGGGCGACCACCATGCGGAGATGGCGAGCATCGTCAAGCCCACAAAAGACCCGCTGCTTTTCGTGGCGCCAGCCAAGTTGGCGCTGGCCAAGCTGGAACAGCAGCTTGCAGGCCAATTCGACGCACCGTTTAAGCTGAAAGATGCGCTCGCGCCGCTGCTGAAAGATTACGAATACATCGTCATCGATACGCCGCCCGCGCTGGGCATCCTGACCGTGAACGCGATGGTGACGTCCACGCATCTCGTCGTGCCGATACAAGCGGCTTACTTTGCGATCGAAGGGACCGATGACCTGCTGGAGACGTACGAACGGATTCGCGCGCGGCCTAATCCGGCGCTCAAAGTGCTCGGCGTGGTGATTACGCTTTTCGATAAGCGCACGAACATTTCGCGCGATACGCACGAGCAGATTCGTTCCGTGTTTGGGCCGGTGTTATTCAAAACGCGCATCGGGAAAAATGTCCGGCTCGAGGAGAGTCCCGCCTACAAAGAGACCATCCTCACTTTTGCGCCGAAGTCGCCCGGCGCTCAGGAATACCGAAAGCTTGCCTTGGAGGTCATTCAACGTGTCGAAGAGGATCGGATTGCCAGTCACACTGAAGATGCGGCATGACGCGCACTACGTCGAGCAGCTGACGAGTTTCAGCGGCGCGGCGGTGGGGCGCATGGTGCCCATCGACAAGATCCGTCCTAATCCCGAGCAGCCACGCAAATTCATCGGGGATATCAGCGAGCTTTCCGATTCCATCAAGGAAAAAGGCGTGCTCGAGCCGCTGCTCGTCCGCTACATGCCGCGCGAAGACAGTTACCACATCATTTCCGGTGAACGCCGGTATCATGCCGCGCGAGAAGCTGGGCTGAAAGAATTGCCCTGCATCGAGAAAATCGCCGACGACGCCGAAACCCTGGAGCTTGCGCTGATCGAGAATTTGCAGCGCAAAGACCTGACGGCGTTTGAAGAAGCGGATGGTTTGCATCGGCTGGCCGAGCAATTCGCCTACACGCATGACGATATCGCGAGAAAAATTGCCAAGGCGAGATCGTCAGTTACGGAGACGCTTTCGCTGCGGCTTATTCCGGAGGCGATCCGGCGCCAGTGCGTGGAGCACGGTATCGTTTCGAAGTCTTTGCTATTGCAAATCGCGCGGCAGCCCAACGAAAAGAAGATGGCCGAAGCGCTGGTGCGCATCATTCAAGGCGGCTTGACGCGCGACGAGGCTCGCCGGGAACGCCGCGATGAAAAGAGTGCCGGACCGCGGCCGCAGCCGTTTATTTTCAATTTTCAGCCCGACAATGAAACTTTCCGCCTGCGCATTCAGTTCCGGAAAAGCAATGTTTCGCGCCAGGAATTGATTTACACGCTGCGGGGGATTCTGGAATCGCTCGAACAAGAGGCTCCCAGCGCGGCGAGCGACCCGGCGGTCGCGTAAGCTTAAGAAAACTGAGAGATCGTCGCTCGCTTACTCGCTCAGGATGACGGCAGCCTGCCGGCAACGCTGACGCGCCCTGGGCCACAAACACAAAATCATGAGAAAAACCGCACCCTCAAAACCGACCCTTCGCGGCTCCCTTCGAGACTTAGGGCAAGCAGTGCAAACCCTTCGAAGCTCAGGGTAAAAGGGTGCGGCACCCAACCCTTGTTCTCCCGCATGAAGGCACGCGGGCGAACTTCCTCGTGATGACAGCGGGCGGCGGGGTCGCTCAGGCGTGATAGGTCCTACCGTGTGTCTCCTCCTTATATAATTCCGCGGTGGCTGAGCTCACACCAGCTCATATCGCAATTCTCGAACGACTTGTGGCACAGGGGTTCACTCCGGTGGCTTTTCCGCTTTATGCGAGTGCCATCGGTGTGCGCCGGGGCTTGTTTGCAGCGCTGCTCATGCCAGCGGGGGACGCGGCGCTGAAAGTAATGGGCGAGCCGTGCTACGTCGTTGGTTCGAACCTTGCCGTGCGCACGCGCCGCAAAGGGCGCGAAGTTTTTGTGTGGAAGGACAAGACTATTGAAGTGACGCCGGAGCTACTCGAAGAGCTGGCGCGATTTTCCGCGGATCTTGCCGTTCTGATGGCGCCGTAGGCGTCGGGGGCTAAGCCCGTCAGGTTGGTAGGTCTTTTTGTCGCGGCTGTGGATTCGCTGCGCTCACCACAAGCAGCCGCGACCCAGAAAGACGGAAGCTAGCACAAAGGCTATTAAATTCGCTTCTTCAATCCAAGAAGGAGCGAGCCAAAGCAAAGCCACATTCCTTCCGTAGTGTTTTCTAACACGCAACTTTCCCGCGAAACGAGAAAACCGATGAGGGATTCCTCGGTCAGCGCAGGAACTCGGGCGCGACTTCTACCGGGTGGCCCTTTGCGCCGTTCGCGCCCGACGCTGACCTCGGAATGACGGCGGGTTGCCTGTCCGGACCGCACGGCCAGATAGGCGGTTGGGCAGAGAACTGGAGCCGGGCTGAAGATCGCGTACGGGAGAGACCGGATACACAGAAGGACTGAGAGGGCGGAAGATAAAACGGCGGCGAGAATTTATTGGAAACGAGGAGATGGGGCCGCGACCTGTATTCTGTGGGAATGCGGAGATGACTACGATGCGCGGACTGTCTGAAAAAGGGTGTGCCTTCCGTCGATGCATGCAAGGCGCATAGTATAGGCGCGGGGACGTAGTTAGACGGCCAAGGTCGAGTCGAGACGAGGCGAAGCGAAACGGAAAGGAACGAACATGAAGGCGATTCAAGTAGAGCAAACTGGCGGACCTGAAGTCTTGCACCTAGAAGATGTAGCACCGATCGAAGAGCCTGGTCCGGGCCAAGCGGTGGTCCGGGTAGTGGCGGCGGGCGTCAACTTCATGGACATCGGGCAGCGGCGCGGAAGTTATCCGCGGCAAGTGCCCTTCACGCCAGGAGCCGAAGGAGCCGGCGTAGTCGAGTCCGTCGGTGAAGGCGTCACCGAGGTGAAGCCGGGCCATCGCGTGGCGTTCACGGGGGTCCCGGGGGCGTACGCGGAGGCTGTTATTGCCGACGCCGGCCGGCTGATTCCGCTGCCAGACGACTTTACTTTCGAGATGGGCGCTGCTTTTCCGCTGCAAGGCATGACGGCGCACTATCTGCTACACGAATTTCGCAAGCCGAAGGCGGGCGACTTCGTGCTCGTGCACGCAGCGGCAGGCGGAGTGGGCGGGCTGCTGGTGCAATGGGCACGACATCTGGGCGCGACAGTGATTGGGACGACTTCGACCGAGGAAAAGGCACGCACCGCGCGTGAGAATGGCGCGGAGCACGTGATCGTCTACACCGATGAGGATTTCGTCGCGGAAACCAAGCGCATTACGAACGGACATGGCGCCGACCTGATTATTGATGGTGTGGGCAAGAGCACTTTTAAAGGCGACCTCGAAGCCGTGGCGATTCGCGGGCACATCGTGGTGTTTGGCGCTTCCAGCGGGCCGGCGGATCCGATTTCGCCGAACATGCTGATGGGACGGTCATTTTCGCTTTCCGGAGGAAGCTTGCAGAATTTTATCCGCACGCGCGAAGAGTTGCTGCGGCGGGCCAACGATGTAATCGAAGGCATACGACAGGGCTGGCTGAAACTTCACATCACCGTGTTGCCGCTGGAACAGGCGCAGGAAGCACATAGGTTGATCGAGAACCGCCAGACACAAGGGAAGATAGTGCTTATGGTGGCCGCGCGGCAGGCGGCGGGAACGGGCGGATAGTGGAACAAATTGATTCCACCCGTGAAAACCGACGCTGCACTAGCCCCTTCGAGACTCCGGGCAAGCCCTTCGATTGCTCTCGCGCCTCTCAGGGCAAGCGGGGCAAGAGCCTGGGGCATCCACCGAAACGCAATCGCGGCCTGTAAGATGCCGCGCTGAAGGCCGCGGCGCTACGTTTAAATCTAAGGCGGCTTGAGCCTTACCGCACGCGTAAAAAGACGAACAACAAGCAGCGAGGCTTGCAGATGCCGCGCTGAAGGCCGCGGCGCTACGTTTAAATCTAAGGCGGCTTGAGCCTTACCGCACGCGTAAAAAGACGAACAACAAGCAGCGAGGCTTGCAGATGCCGCGCTGAAGGCCGCGGCGCTACGTTTAAATCTAAGGCGGCTTGAGTCTTACCGCACACGTAAAAACGATGTGCGGCACCCAAGCGCCAAACTCTTCACCCAATCTGCAACGCGAACATTGGGGCAGGGCAAAACCGAAAAGCAGATCCCTCGTCGCTGCGCTCCTCGTGATGACAACTTGGGCCCGGGGGAGACCGGGCATAAAAAAAACCGCACCCTTGAAACCGACCCTTCGCAGCTCCCTTCGAGACTCAGGGCAGCAGTGCAACGCTTCGAGGCTCAGGGTAAAAGGGTGCGGCACCCAAGCGCCAAACTCTTTCACGCAACCTGCAAACCGAACAGTGGGGCAGGGCAAAAGCGAAAAGCAGCTCCCTCGTCGCTACGCTCCTCGGGATGACAACTTATCGGGCTTTCTTCAGCAAGTTCAGTAACAACTATTCGAGCTTGGAGTGGGCGCGCTGGTCGAAGGGCGCGCCCAACATGGGCTGGATTTTGGTGCGAAAGTCTCGCGTGGCCGCATTGCTTTCGTGCTTGTTGAAAGCGTCTTCGTTCTGCCAGATCTCGTATAGAAACAAATGATTGGGACGGTTAATCTGCGTAAGAGCCAGTGCGCTCTGGTTGCCGGCCTCTTTTCGGGTCGTATCGACGTATTGCTTCAGAAGCGCCACACCCTGATCCTTCGTGGGCGGAATCAGGTCAACAAACGTGATCACGTAATAGGGCGAAGGACTTGCGCCAGACTGTTGGGCGCGAAGTCGGCCGGTGAGCACACTTCCCCCGAACAGCAGGGCGGCGAAAACCACGGCGGCGCAAACCAATGAGATCACTGCTGGACGAATCAAACGCATAACGTACCTCCTCGTTGCGTGCGGCCCATGCTCTTACATCGATTCCTGGCACGGCGTCAAGCTGTGCGCCATGAGGATATAATGTCACCAAGGGTGGCTAATTTCCGGAGGGATCTGAAATGAAAACGATTTTGTCCAGGCTGCAGGTCTATGCGCGCGCAACCATCTTCATGGCGCTAATTGGCGGCGTGTTCGTTGCGGCATCGTTCGCGCAAAGCACGAATCCTCCTGGGAACACAAACGCAGCTAGCACGAAGGCTGCGAACACAAAGACGCAACAGACGACTTCGAGCGCGAAGACAGCTCAAGCGCCGGCGCAATCGGGGAAACAGGCGAAGAAAGCGCCGCCATCAAAGCTGATCGATATTAATTCTGCGAGCGCACAGCAATTGAAGACGCTCCCCGGAATTAACGACGAACTGGCCCAGAGCATAGTGAAAGGGCGGCCCTACCGGGTGAAGACCGACCTGGTGCGCAAGAATCTCGTTCCACAAGCGGCCTACAACAAGATCGCGGGCCTGGTGATCGCAAAACAAACGACCGCGCCCAAGCCGAAGGCGACGGCGCAAAACGCGCCTGCGAAGTAGGAGGCAGGCGCGGGGCGTTCTTAAAGAGAAGCAGATTCCTCGCCAGTACCCCAACACGCGCGACTTTCTTGAAGCGCGCGAGCGCTGCTCGCGCTCGAGAGGCGCCTCGTAGGGAATTACCTCGTCATCCACGCGTGCTAGCGCGCAAACCCACGTGAGTGGGTTTGCGCAGGAATGCACGGACTCGCAGGAATGACAGTTCCCGGTATTACGCTTAGTCTGCGCCTACCAGAGCGCCAACCGGTTCAGGCCTGAGTGCCGGAACAGAAGCGGGCTTGGAGCCGGGGCGATCGATTTCGATGCGGCCCTTGAAGATCGCGCCGTCTTCAATACTGATGCGCGTGGTTTGAATGTCGCCGATGACCGCGCCGTCCTTTTTGATTTCCACGCGATCGGTGGCGTTGACGTTGCCGGTGATTTTGCCGAAGACAACCAGTTCGCGCGAGGTGATTTCCGAATTCAGTTGCCCACTGCGTCCTATGGTAAGGCGATGGCCACGAATTGAGACCGGGCCTTCGACTTTGCCATCGATCTGCAAATCTTCTTCGGCGGTGATGCGGCCCTTGATCTCGAGGCTCGAACCGATGCAGGCGAGACTGCGCGCTGCGGGCGTTCCCGGACGGGAAAACGCACTCGGATCGGATGCGGGTTCGGGGCTACGCTGAAATGATTGCGTCGGGAGCGGCGTTGGCTGCGATTGAGGCTGACCTTGAGACTGGGGTTGGTTTGGCGTCTGCTGCTTCATCCACATGCGAAATTCCTCCTTGAATCGATTCTCCGGGAGCGTCGGGCGGGCGTCGCGTCCTAGAGGCGGTGTAGGTTCACTCTAGGCGCGAGACACGACGCTGGCGATGCGAAATTTGAACAGAGTTGCGGAAGCGGGAACCTGTCCTCTAGGTCAGGTGGCGTGGCAAGCCTCAATATTCGGTACAAAGCCGAATGCTTATGTCTCAGGACCCACCCCTAAAAACGAGGGGTGGGGCACCCGCAAAAGAAAATCCCCAGGCCGCGGCTGTCGCGAATGTCCTAAAGCAACTCGCGAAGTTGGTATACCATCGAGCGTCGCCATGAACAGCCTCGGGCCTGGCCCCAAGGCGGCCCGACCGAGCTACAAAAGGAAACGACATGATGCGAGTTCTGCTTACTACTTTATCGGCGAAAGCTCATCCTGTTGGTGACTTTCGCCGGGAGCCTCGGAGGACGTGAGCACATGATGCGAGTTCTGCTTACTACAGTTCACCGCGATTTCGGGCTCTACGACTACTTTCGCGAGAACGCGCCCGAAGGATTCAAGTGGCGCTTTGGCATGCCGCGCCGAATTTCTTTTGGGCTGCGCTTTCTGCGACAAAATGTGCCCGGCATTGAGATCCTCGAATACCCCACGCACGCAGAATACCGGGAGGCGCTCAAGAAGGGCTGGGATGCCGTGGGATTTTCGTTTTATCTCGAGGAGAGCAACGAAATCCTGCGCATGGCGGAAGAGGCGCGCGCGGCTGGAGCGGCAAAGATTTGGGCAGGGAACTACGGCGCGCTGACGCCGGCGCTGCGCGGCAGCTTCGATGAGGTGTTCAGCGGATACAGCGAAGATGCCGTGGCGCACGCGATGGGCGTGACGATCGACGCAGTGCAGCATCCGCCGCTAGTGTCCGAATTCAGGCTGCCGGGAGGATGGCCGATGCCTATCGGCGTGATCTTCACGACGCGCGGCTGCAGCTTCACGTGCACTTTTTGCCAGACGACGGCGTTTGCACCAAAGCCGAAGGCCATTCCGCTCGAAGCGATCGAGCGCGCAGTGAAGTTTTACGTAGCGCGAGGCATTCGCTATGCGCTGATCCTGGACGAAAATTTCGGGAATATCCCCAGCCACGCGGAGGCCGTGATCGACGTGCTGGCGCGATACGGCATTCGGTGGTTGGTGCAATCGCGGGTGGATTTATTTTTGCGCAATTTCGACGAATGGCTGGCCAAGGGCATGGAAGGCGCGCTTTTTGGCATCGAGAGCTTTCACCAGGACGTGCTCAAGCAGATTCATAAAGGCGAAAAAGTGGAAGCGGTGATGGAATTGGCGCGGCGACTGAACGCAGCGAAGCGCTACGCGCATGGTTACTACATCATCGGATTTCCCAGCGAGACGCCGGAATCGATTCGAGAGGATTTTCGGACGCTGGCTTCGCTGGAGCTGGACGTCACGCAGATCACTATCGTCACGCCGCACCCGCTGACGCAATTGTGGAACGAACTCGAGACGCAATACGGAATTTTCGAGCATGATTTATCCAAGTACGATACCAAGCACCTCGTCTGGCGGCATCCGCATTGTCCTCCGGGGAGCCTGGAGGCGCTTCTGAAGGAAGGCTTCGAATTGTGTTACAGCGGGCCCTGGCTGCGGCGCACGATGCGAAAATTCCTGAACAGCCGATTCCAGCGGCGCGATCTGGCGAATTTGCTTGCAAGCCCGGTGCACGCGCGATGGGCCGCACCACAGCGGCTGCCGTTTTTTGCGGTTTCGTAAACACCCACACCAAACGACAACCAGAGAAATGCCCCAGGGCCTCCGACAGACAACGTCGGAGCGCCCTGGGCTACAAAAAGGCACATCGGTAACGCGTCGCTCCGGCGGCGCTTCTGCGTTACACTGCGCACGAAATCGGATCTCCATCATGCGCAGAATTCAGCTCATCGAAATACACGACCGGCCGTGGTTTCCCTCTTTTCTGCGCGATCAGGTGACCGATGATCTGCAGGTTCTGCTGAATATCGGCAAACCATATGGCGACATCCTGGCGCAATTACGCAAAGGCATCGAGCATTCAGGCGCGGACGCCGTACTCGATCTGTGCTCGGGGGCGGGAGGGCCGTGGCCCTGGCTGGCCGACGCACTCAGGCACGATGGGGTATGCGTTCGCGTAGAGCTGAGCGACAAATTTCCAAATGAACCTGCGCGCGACCGCGTTGGGAATAATTCCGCAATCCTGCATTATCGCGAAGAGGCTGTGGACGCGACGCGCGTGCCGTGCGGGCTGCCGGGATTTCGGACGCTTTTCACATCATTTCACCATTTTCCGCCGGAGCAGGCGCGCGAAATCCTGCGCGACGCGGTGAGGAATCGGCAGGGCATCGGCGTATTTGAGGTTCCAGGACGGCGGCCGTTGACATTGTTGCTGCTGCCGCTGGTGCTCATTGCGGATATTTTGGTCGTGCCATTTCTGAGACCAAGGCCCCTCGTCCGGACTGCGTGGGGACTCGTGTGGAAATGGCTCGTGCCGATTGTTCCCCTGGTCTTGTTTTTCGATGGGGTCGTTTCCTGCCTGCGGGCGTATTCGCCGCGCGAATTGCATGAGCTCACGGGAGGAATCGGCGAATGCGGCTATCGGTGGGAGATTGGGTGCCTGAAGCGCAGCTTCTTGCGCCTGCCGATCACGTATTTGGTGGGGTATCCTTCATCAGACGCCTCGAGCAATTAAGCAGACCCACACGCAAAACGGCGTGTGGGGCACCCGAAAAACCAACAGCAGATCCCTCGCCTGCAAGCTCGGTCAGCGTGACAACGAGCTGCCGGCAAAAACTCGCGCCGTGGCTAGAGGAGCTAAACCATCAGAAAAACCGCACCCTTGAAACCGACCCTTCGCAGCTCAGTGCAAGAGGGTGCGGCACCCAACTTCCTCCTCGGGATGACAGCCCGAATCGCTCAGCGTGAGGATTTGGGGGCGCGTTCGGCGAAGACGTCGCGGGCGGCGTACAGTCCGTTGAGCGCGGCGGGGAAACCAGCGTAGACGGCGAGTTCGATCATCAGCTCGATAATTTCCTGCTGGGACCATCCGACATTCATCGCTCCGTGAAGATGCGCACGGAGCTGCGGCTCGGCGCCTCCGCGTGTGGCGATGCAGATCACTGCGAGGAGTTCTCGCGTTTTCAGGTCGAGGCCGGGCCGCGACTGAATGTCTCCAAAGATGAATTCGATAACATAATTGGCCATATCCGGCGAGATGCGCGCGATATTTTCAACGGCCTGGTCGCCGAGATCGCCGAGCATCTGTTTGAGCCTGGCGCGGCCGCGCTGGTATTGGGTGTCGTCGGGCATTTATTCTCCTTGGGCAAACGAGTTTACTGCTGAGAGCTAAACGAAATTAGCGCAACTAATTCGGCACAAACCGGAATGCTTATGGCTCCTCGACCCACCCCTAAAAACCCCGCACAAGAGAAATCCCCAGGGCCCCGCCAACTGCGGCGGGCGCCCTGGGCTACAAAAACGCACTCACACGTGACTCTTTTAACGCGCGAGTACGCGCGCGTGAGACACGTGTGGGCCAGTGGAAAGGCGAGAAAAAAGCAGATTCCTCGGGCGACCTTGTTTGAAACGGCGGAAGGCAACGGGCTTTCGCCAGAGGCGCCCTCGGAATGACAACAATTGCGAGGGGCAAGCCTAGAGGTCTTTCTCTGACGCTGTTCGCTCAGGATGGCAGACATCCGTTTTTGGAGCTGCGGTAATTGCGAGGCGCGTGCAGACTTCTCAACCTTACACACGAAATTGATCGGATTGTCACGATGGCGGGGAGAAGCGAAAGGCGGAAACCAGATCGGTGCTGGTGGCATAGGGGTCGGAGTTTTGATCTTCCTGACTCATGTTGATGCGTTCACTCCAGAGTTCGCGGAAAAGGCGCGAGCGCGTGAGCAAATGACCAAAAACAGGATTCAGGTAGAGCACATCGACGCAGCGCGAGCCCGCTTTGGCGGCCCAGTGCAGTCTTTCGATGAGCTGCTCAATCATTTCACGCTCGAAAGGATTATAGAGATAAACGACCAGTGGAGTGCGGGGCCAGCGGAACTCGAGGATATCCTGGTGAACCACGCGAATGGGCAGGCGAGCGCGATGTTCCTGCTTCCATTTCTCGATATTTTCCGCAGCGGTGTGGGCCAGGCGCTTACTTAATTCCACGCCAATGATTTTGCGAAACGGAAGTTCGGAGGCGAGCAAAAGGGCTCGTCCTTTTCCCGCGCCCACGTCGATAAAGCTAAAAGCTTGCACGCGACGGCGCGCTGCGAGCGTATCGATCCAGCGGCGGCACATCTGGCGAAAAACCGAAGGCGCGACGGCAGAGTATCCGGTGAGGTAAGCGTCGTGCGGATGGCCGGTGACGAGATCGCGCTTGCTGAGATATCCGGCCGTGTCGAGACCGTGCCGCTTATCGAAGGGATGCTCGATGAAGCGAAACGGAAGCGTGGCGCGGACGGAGGCGGTCGCTCGCATCTGAATGTTCCGGGTATGAGTGTAGCGCGAGTTGACTTTGTCATGCGCGAAAAGCGCATGTTGATTGCGCCATTCGCGATTGATGAGCTCGAAAACTAGGCAGCAACAATGCGGATTTCCGAGCTTGAAATTTCGTTGACCGGAAATATTTGACGGCCGTGGTATACTCTTTCTTGTAAGAAAGTGCGCCCGGAGGAATCTGCCGGGCGTTTTTGTTTTCCGGGAATGTTTTAGGCGCGAAAGACGGCTTGATAGCCAAGTCTTTTTCGCGCTGTACAACTCAAGGATGTCGTCTCGAAGGGCCGCCGATGTACTGGCGGCCGTTTTTGTTTTCAGGGGACTTTTTTAACGCGCTGGGCGACTTGTTTACGCCGCGAAGCTCATCTTGTGGGTGGACGTTCGCGGCGAAGAACCGGGGACACCGGCGCTGGGTGCATTAACTTCTCGACGCGCGCGCAATTGGCGAACGCGCGTTCAGCTTGAGGATTGGAGCAGCTTATGCCCGCATATAGCAATGCTTTGCCACCTACTGCGATCTGGCCGGGTGACTTTGCCCAAGTGTGGAGTGCGGAGCAGCCGGCGCCCGGAACTGGCGGCGCGGCTGCCAGTCAGAGAGTTGCACTGGGCTTGAAGGACGGCGGCCCGGGCGGATTCTCGGTGACCGGATTCTTTTCTGGTGCGCCGGGGGCATTCGAGGTCGACGTGCAGGTGAGCGACGTTGACGTGGATTCTCAGTATCAGACCTGCCTAAACGGAAACATTAGCGTAGTCGACGCTACGAACCAAACGTTTCACTACGACGGATCGACGGTGCTCGCGACGTTCGTGCGGCTTCTGATGCGGAGCCGGACGAATGCAGTGAACGTCACCGCGGACGTCAGGCGTTTATAGAAAAAGCGGAGACTCTAGGGATGGGACTATGCGCACAATGAAAAAAGTTCTTTTAGCCGCGACCATAACACTGCTGGTATTCGCTCCTCGCGTCTTCGGCCAGGCCGGCGCGTCCAGCAGCACTGGCGCGGGAGCTTTCCCAAATACCCTCGGGACGAAGTTACGGAAGCTTGCCGCGGCTGCCCAGACAAACAATCCCTTGTTTAACACGCCTCTCGGTCCTGCGCCGGCCTGGGTCGCCAGCACCGCATACGTGCAAGGCCAGGTGGTCGTCAACGGCGGCTATCAGTATGTCTGCAGCGTGGCCGGCACTTCCGCCGCGTCGGGCGGCCCCACGGGGCAGGGTTTTGCCCCGATCACAGACAACACGGTGACATGGTTTTACTACGGCTATTCGACGCCGTCGTCGTCGGCACCGAATCAGCCGGTGATTTCGCAATCGGCCAGCGTGCCGGGGGCTCTCACCCAGAACATCGCCATGAACGCGAGCCCATCGCCATTTTACTTCACTGGCGGGATTCCCTACGTCGACGGCTTCGGTTCGTACAGCTTCTATAGCTTGCTGACGGTGGGCAGCACGAAGGGCGGCCCGTCGGCCGCTGTAACATTCATGACGGATGCGAACGAGGTGGCGATCAAGGTTTTCGGCGGCACTCAAGTCGTTCGGTTCATCATCGATGGCCAGTACGTCACGGCGAGCGGTTACAAGGACGGCACGGGCGGGAATCCCTCCTACAACCTGATCGACTTCACGAATGCAGGCGGCAGGAAAGCCCGAACAATTACGATGGCCTTCCAGGCCTCAAACACCACTTTTGGCGGCATCAGCATCGCGCCGACCGAAGAAGCCTGGGCACCTCCCGCGAAGGATCGTGTGCGCGTTCTGTGGATTGGCGACAGCATCGCATCCGGAGGGGCAAACGCCCCGGCCATCGCGGACGCGGATACCCCTCGGCAAGTTGGCCTATACATGGGCTGGAGCGATGTGTGGAATTCGAGTCAGGGGGGTGTCGGCTATACGGCGCAGAACGGCGGCAGCAACTACACTTTTGCCGAAACTGCCCAAAACATGGTCCCTGGAATCGCTCCTGATTTGGTCGTATTTTGCGGCAGCGTCAACGATGTGGGCACGGCCAGCGCGACCGAACAGGCGAATGCTCTGGCCGCTTTCCGCAACGTCCGAAACGCCTACTCATCCGTTCCAATCATAGTTTTCGGAATATGGCCTGACGCCACTGGGCCGAGCGCCGGCGTGCTCTCCACGGAAAACGACATAAAAACTGCCGTCGCGAATTTCAGCGATGCGAATACCTATTTCATCCCGATTGCGAACGATCCGGTTCAAGCATGGATGACCGGCACCGGGCACAACACTGCGCCTACGGGCACGGGTAATTCCGATGCCTACACGGCTTCCGATGGCGTCCATCCGAGTGACATTGGCCGCTTGTATGAAGTGCAAAGGTATGTTGCCGCACTCAGGAACGTGATCCAGCAAATACCGTGATGGATCAGCGTGAAGATCTGAGCGCTGTGAAGGGAATTCCGGCAGGCGATCCGCTCGCAAAGGCGGCGGAGCTCGCGCAGGCTATGGTGCTTCGCTATGAATCCTCGGGGCAACCGAAGAGGCCGCGCGTTTTGGTATGCAGAAAAATCGACAAGAAAAGTTGAGGCTGGGAAGAGCGGATGCGCAAAAAGCGGATTCAAGACGACGAGAACAACAGAGGCGAGCAGCAACTCGACAGTAACGCAGAAGATAGCGGCAGCGAGATGCGGTTCGTACCGGCAAAAGAGCTGCCGATGCCGCAGAGCCATCGCGAATTGGGCCATGCGATCTTCAAGATACGACATCCCGCAATAGCGGGGGCCGAACTGCTCGATAAGAACAACGACGACCACAACGCGCCGACGCGACTGAAATCGCTGCAGACATTCGCGGATTGGATGTGGGGTGAAGGCCGCAGCGAAGCGCATGGCAGGCCCCCGCGCATTATCTGGGATATTCCGGGGCCGCCGTATGAGCCGGCCGATCCGGAGCTGGAGAAATTAGAAGGAGGCGAGAAGTGAGCGGACTGAGCAAACAGAAAATTGGCGAGATCGTGGAACTGGCGGGAGTGCTCGCCTTTGCCGCCGGAGTGATTATCAGCGTGCAGCACTACGCGATTGGTGCGCTGCTGCTTGGCGGGACTGCGGCGTACGCCGTGGGCAAGAAGCTGCGAGCAGCCTGACTTAAGTGTGGCCATTTGGCCGCAAGCGGAAGGCTTCGCATTACGACGAGAAATCCGCCGAACGCGAAGCTCCGGCGGTAAGAGCTTCCAGTTTATACGCGCCTTTCCCGCGACAAAGAGAGTTTCATACCTGTGGCGCGAAATACCGGCTGTTTGGCGGCGCGGCAGGTCCTGGTAAAACGAAGGCGCTGTTGTGGGAGGCGATACGCCAGGCGAACAAATGGCCTCGCGTCGATACGCTGCTGCTGCGGCGCACGTTCCCGGAACTCGAAGCTTCACTGATCACGTATTTTCGGCGCGACGTGCCGCGCTGGATGTACGAGAGCTACAACGAAGCGAAGCACGTCATCACCTGGCATAACGGCTCGACCACACGGTTTGGCTATTCCGCGGGCGAAAACGACGTCTACCAATACCAGGGCGCGGAATTTCTTTTTATCGGCATCGACGAGCTGACGCTTTTCACGCTGGGCCAGTGGCAATTTCTTACCAGCCGCAATCGCTGCGCGGTGGCGGGAACGACGCCGAATATGGCCGGGGCGACCAATCCCGGCAACGTCGGCCACGCCTGGGTGAAGGCGCTGTGGGTGGATCAGCGGCCGGCGCCGGGGATGGACCGTCCGGGGCAATACGATCCGGACGATTACGCGTTCATTCGCGCGACCATTGCGGATAACCCCCTCTACAGAGACGACTCGGATTATTTGAAGACGCTGGACGCGCTGCCGCGGCACCTGCGGCAGGCATTTCTCGAAGGCGATTGGAACGTCTTCGCGGGGCAGTATTTCGATCTTTTCGATGTGCGGCGGCATACGGAGCGGGCCGAACAGCTCGGATTGCAGCAGTGGTGGCCGCGATGGATCTCTATCGATTGGGGCTACGAACATCCCAGCGCGGTTTATTGGCATGCCGCGCGGCCGGGCGGGACAGTGATCACCTATCGCGAGTTTGTGCAGAATCAGCTCTCGCCCAGGATGCTGGCCATGGGCATCGTCGAGCGCTGCACGCCCGGAGAGAAGATTGCGGACATCTTTCTCTCGCCAGACGCGTTTGCACAGCACACGTCGGATTTGACGATCGCCGACCAGTTGGGAAAAGTGCTGGCCGACAATGGGCTGCCCAGGCCGATTCCCGCAGACAACGATCGCATCGGCGGCTGGATGTTGATGTACCAGATGCTGCAGGCGGGGCAATGGCTGATCGCGGATCATTGCACGCGTCTCGTCGAGTGTTTGCCGACGCTCATACGCGATCCGGCGAACGTGGAAGACGTGCAGAAAATGGACGGAGACGATCCGGCAGATAGCGCGCGCTATGGGCTCAAGTCGCGGCTCGCTTCAGCGCGAGCGCCAATCGAGCAGCGCGTAGCCGAGCGCATCAGCGCTGTCGATCCTACTTCGCGGGCCATCTGGACGCAGAAATATGTGGCCGAGGAGCGCCGGGGGGCGCGCGCTCCGCTGCTGCCAATGCGGCATGGGCGCTGAGACCACGGCAGGCGGGTTGGCGGAGAGACGCTTTTAATGTTCGACAAAATCATGGATTGGCTCGGGCGATTGCGGCAGGGAATGCGGAGCCGCTACGTGCGGCTGCTCGAAGCTGAGATCGCGCGCGAGCGCGCGGAGATCGAGCGGGTTCGCACCGAGAATCGCGCGATGCTGAATTCGCTGCTGGGCACGGCGGGAGTGCCGCCGATCGAAACGCCGCCGGTGCATCCGGCGCAGATTGCGCCGATACGAAGGCGATCGTGGTCGCAGATTGCTGCGGCGCGAGAAATCGAAGCGGCACGAGAGGCGCGGATGCGCGGACAATCCGGGGCGCAAGGGCAGCGCGGCTAGCGCGCCGCAGCGGGACTTTTTCGATACGCGCGCTGATCGCGCGCGGGGCGCGAGAGATTGCGGCGGGACGAGAAGCGCGTGCCAGCGAACAATCCGGTGCGCAAGGGCAGCGCGGAGCGTGACGCCGGCAAAAGCCCCAGGGCCCCCGCCAACGACAGCGGGGCGCCCTGGGCCACAAAGAACAACAGCAGATCCCTCGCCCCACCCCAACGGGCGCAAAAGCAGCGCCCGCTGGGGACCCCGGGTGTCGGTCGCCCGCGTGAAGACACGCGGACGAACTTCCTCGGGATGACAGCTCTTATGTGTGCGGCGGCTTTCTGGCGGGACACGAAGAGAGATTCTTCGGGTTAACGGCGTAAACCCGCTCAGGATGACAATTGCTCCAGAAACGAGCCTAACCAGAATGTAGCGACGGGCTTTAGTCGGCATTCTCTGCTGGAAAAGAAGCGTGCTGCCCTAAAGGGCAGCGCTACAGATGCCGCCCTCGACAGCCTCAGGGATACGAGACCCTGTACGGCAAGTAATCGCCAACTTTCGTGAACAGCAGTGCCAAGAGGCGGGCTCCTCGGAATGACAGCGGTTTATTTGCGAGCAAGGTAGATGACCCAAACTGAAAACGCGATATTGAAAGATACGGAGCGCGGTGCGGCCGTTGAGGCCGACGGCAATGCGCCAAAGCAGTCGGTGCAGCTTGGCGGCGGGATTTCGCTCGGGCTCGATTCGCAAAATGATCCGCAGGCGCAAGCACTCGGCCCGAATAACGAACGCCTGGAGCAAGCGGCGCCGCGGTTGGTGAACGCGTTACGCGAGCTCGTGGTGCAGTTTCGGCAGGAAGGAATCGTAGCGCGGCGGCACGAGATCCGGCGCATTCGCCAGGCGCGGCTTTTCTGGCAGGGGCTGCAATACGTCTGGTGGAATCCGCAGGACATGAATTGGCACCTGCCGTGGGAAGCGAAAAGTTATGACGATTCGGCGCTGGAAGAGATGCCGCGCTTCCAGTTCGTCACGAATTTGTATCAGGCGTTCGGGCTGTCGTTTGTCTCCGTGATCAGCCAGGATGTGCCGGCCACGCGTTTTTATCCGCAATCCACGCTGAGCGAAGCCGATATCGAGACGGCCAAGGCCGCTTCGCAGGTGGCGGAGCTGGTCGAGCAAAACAATCGCGTGCAGCAGTTGCTGACCGGGGTGGGATTTTATCTTTGGACCGACGGCAAAATTGGCGGGTACGTGCGGTACGTTGCGGATGGGCAGCGGTTCGGGTGGCGCGACGAGCTGATGCTCGAAGAACAGTGGGTTCGGCTGGGGCGTGATGCATACGTGTGCCCGAAGTGCGGGGCGGAGAGCGAAGCCGGCGACGATTCGACGAGCGCAAATGCGCGGAGAAAAGCCCCAGGTGACCCGACTGAAGGCGTCGGGTCACACTGGGCTACACAAGACCTGCAACAGAGAGATTCTTCGGGCCTGACTTCGATTAGCGCCAAAGCTTCGCTTTGGCCGAGAGGCCCTCAGAATGACAACGCGGGGCAGGAGGCCACGGGAGGAACGGACTCAGGGGCGGCGAAATCTTTTCTGGCCGGGACGATCTGCGCGCAATGCGGCGCGACGCTCAGCGCGAACGATTTTCGTCCGGCGCCGCTGGTGCCAGTGCCACAAAGCGTCGGCACGCGCCGGGTGGCTAACGGGCAGGAAGTGATCTCCATCGTCGGCGGACTGGAACTGAATACGCCGGTGTGGGCCAACGAGCAGTACGAGTTCCCATACTTGCAATGGCAGATGGAAGTGCATCGCGCGAAGTTGAAGGCAGCCTTTCCGCACGCGGCCGACAAGATTCAGATGGGCGGACCGCAAGCAGCGGACGATATTTATGCGCGGGCGACGCGGATTGCCGTGTCGCAGGGCATGCCGACGATTCATCCGGGCGACGCGCTTTTCAATCTCATTACGTTTTCGCGCACGTGGATTCGTCCGTGGGCGTTTTATTCCATCGAAGACGCCGCGGTGCGCGATCAGCTTCTGCGGCTGTTTCCAGACGGCTGCTACGTGGCTTTTGCCGGTGAGACTTACTGCGAATCCCGCAATGAGTCGATGGACGACTGCTGGCGCGTGATGCACGCGCTGCCGGGCGACGGCCAGAATCGGCCGAGCGTGGGCGATTCGCTGATCGAAGTGCAGGAGCGATACAACACGCTTTCCAATATTCAGGCCGAGACTTACGAATACGGCGTGCCGCCAATCTACGCGGATCCGCAGGTACTAGATTTTGATGGGCTCGCGAATCAAACGGCGGAACCCGCAGCGCATTATCCGGCGCGGGCGCGACCGGGAATGTCGCTAGCGGACGGATTCTTTCAGCCTGCGCCGGCGCAAGTGCCGCCGGACATGCTGAGACATCAGCAGGACCTGATCGGGCCGATCGCGCAATTCCTCACAGGGCTTTTTCCGGCGGTGTTTGGCGGAGAAATGGAAAACGTGAAAACCGCGAGCGGCTACGCGATGGCTCGCGATCAAGCGCTGGGGCGATTAGGGCTCGTTTGGCGCCGGCTCAAATCTTTTTATTGTGACGTGATGCTGCTGTCGGTGGATTGTTTCCGGAAAAACCGGCCCGACGACGTGGAGATTCCGTTTCTCGGCGCGGGCGGGGAGTTCGAGGCGCGCTTCATCCGGCTGGCGAATCTGAAGGGCAATATTCAGGCACATCCGGAATCGGACGAGACGTTCCCACGGCTGAAATCGCAGCAACGCGCCGTGCTGCAACAACTGATGACGAACCCCGATCCAACGATTCAGGCGGCGCTGCGCGAGCCGGCGAATCTCGGGTTCGTCAAGTCGCTCGTCGGCTTGAGCGAACTCGTCGTGCCGGGAGACGATGCACGCAACAAACAGCTGCGGGAGATACAGGCTTTGTTAACGGCCGGACTTCTTTTTTCGCCGCAAGCTCGCCTTGCCGGGGACGTTGCGGCCTTCGACAAGACTTCTTTAACGGCCGAAGCTCCCCTTACCGGGGACTTCGGCCTGGGTGCCTCAACTTCTCCGCCGGGCGCGGAAGACACGCCCGGCCCTCTGTCCGCAGGCCGATCTACGGTGCCGGTGGATGAGTTGCTGGACGATCACGCGACGGAATTCGAGGAGTGCCGGCGGTGGGCGAGTTCCGATGCCGGGCAGATTGCGCGCGCGCAGAATCCCGCAGGCTTTGCCAATGTACGCGCGCACGCGGCGGAACATGCCGCGGCACTCGCACGGCAGCAGGCTCAGACTTCTTTAACGGCCAAAGCTCCCCTTGCCGGGGACTTCGGCCTGGGTGCCAGAACCTAAGGAGCCGGTCGCATCCTGTTGGTGCGCCGGCCCTGGGTCCCGGCCAAACGAAATCGCAGTGACTCGGAGGAAAAATGGAGCAGGGAAGCAGTACGAGCGCGCTGGCGGCGCGCACGGCAGGCATGACGGACGAACAGATTCTCGACCTCGATCTCGAGGCATTGCAAAACGGCGGAGGCGTTGGAGCGCAGGGAACTCCGGCGGGTTCTGTCGGAGCTCCTGGGGATTTTGGCGATGAATGGGAAGCTGCACTTTCGCAGGCACCAAAATCGGCGGAAGGGACGGCGCAGGCGACTTCTTTAGCGGCCGAAGCTCCCGTTACCGGGGAGTTCGGCCTGGGCGCCGTAACTTCTTCGCAAAACCGGTTGACCGTGCCTGAAAAGGCTGGGGCGAATGCGCAGGGCGAGCGATCGGCAGCCGGGCAGGGCGAGCCCTTCGCAAAAAGCGCTCAGGGTGAACCTGCGTGGCTGAAGCAGCTCGAGACGCAGCCTGCGGCTGCGGCTGAGGCGCGTCAGTGGCGCGAGGCGTCAAAGGATGTGGCCGCGCTGGACGCCGCTTACTTCAGCGGCGATACCTCAGCGCGGTCAGGCCTGGCTACGCGGCTTTACGAGAGCGATCCAGCGGCATTTCGCGAAATGCTGGCGGAAAGCGCGCGCATGCTGGCGTCGCGCGATCCGCAGGCGCTGGCGGAGCTTGCGCGGCAACTCGGCATGAGCGAAGCGCAGCTGCCGAATGCGGCGACGAAATCGTTGGCGCAGGCAGCGCGATTGCCTGGGCCTGACACGTCGACACAAAACCAAATTGCCCCGGACAATCGTGGCACAGCTGCGTTCCCGGCCGAAGCTTACCGCGCATTTGAATCCGCGACCAATGAAGATGTGGCGAGGGGCACACGCGAGGCCATCGAGCGCACACTCGGATCCACGCTGCCCGAAGGCATTGGCGATGGGGCGCGGCGGCGCATCGGCGATGACATTTTTCAGGAGCTCCACGCCACGCTTTCCAGCGATCGCGAACTGAGCCGGCAGGTGGGCGAGATCCTGCGCGGATGGCATTTCGATGGCGCGACGAAACAGCAGATCGTCTCGCTGATTTCGACTCGTGCGCGAGCGGCAATGCCGGAGGTGACGCGGCGCGTGGTGGCGGAATGGACTTCGTCGGTACTCGCATCCGATCGTGCGCGAACGGCGCGCGTGGATGCGGCGGCTTCGCGGCGAGACATCACTGGAGGACGGCTGCCCAGCACCGTTCCGGCGAGCTCGCTGCGCCCGCGAAACGTCGATTACTCACGCATGAGCGACGAACAGATCCTGGATTTATAAGACCAGATCTATTTCGGCGACCTTTCCGACTTCTACCTAGTTTCAAACGAAAAGGCAGATCCCTCGCTCGCTGCGGCGAGCTCGGGATGACAACCGTTTGCAAGCAAGGTTGTGCTGACAAAGCCTCAGTTCTCGTCCGCAAGAGGCGCGGCCGCGACCTGAGCTACAAATTCTCTCGCATTCCCCAAGCCTAACGGGCAAGTCGTACCGAAATTCCTCGTATTAAACCGAGCGCATTGGCCGCAGTGCGGCCACGGCGAGCGGCACAAGCCAAACCCGCACAGCCACGAATGGCTGTGCCACCAAAAGGAGAAAACACGATGGCGCAAATGCAAAATACGCAGACCATTGCGCTGCAACTGGAAAAGGTGCGGGACAAAGTGCCGCTGCTGTACGAACGCGACGACGTCCTGCTCAGCATGATCCAGCAGCGCGGAGATGTGGAGAAAGTCAGCTCGCGCAACATGCGGATTCCGCTGCAAGTGAACCCCGGAGGCAAAGGCGGTTCCTACAACGCCGATGGCGGCGATCTGGGGCGCGGCTCGGGCACCAGCTACGACGTGGCGCAGATTTCGCCGATCTATTTCAGATTCGCGGTAGAGATCAGCAAGCTCGTCGAGTACGCCACGAACGCGCGTGAGAAGGCCATCGAGAATGCCGCCAAGCGCGAAGTGGCGAACGGGATGAAGCAATTCCGCGCGTTCCTGGACAAAGTCCTGCAGACCGCCGGAAACGGCGTGCTGGGCACGATTGGTTCCGTGAGCGGCACTACGCTGACGATGAATACGCCGCCCGGCGCCGCGCTGGTTTACGTGGGCCAGACGATCCAGGTTTACGACTCGACCATCACGACGAATCGCGGCTCCTGTAACGTGGTCGCCGCCGATCCCATCAGCAGCACGCAGACGATCACCATCGACGCATTGCCAACCGGAACCATCGCCACGGACGTAATCGTGCACGACGGGCTTTCCGGCGCGCAGCCGACTTCGCTATTTGGCATAAAGTATCACCAAAACAACGCCACCACCGGTACATGGATGAATCTGAGCCGCGCGACTTACCCACAGCAGTTGCAGACGCCGCGCGTGAATGCGGCGAATTCCGCGCTCGTGCCCGGCTATGTGCGCCTGGCCATCAACAAGGTCCGCAAAGCGCTGGGCATCGGCCATCTCGGCAAACTGATCGCTTATACCTCGGTCGAGCAGGAACATGCCTGGGAGAATCTTGGCATCACCATCAGCCAGGTGATCAAGGAAAACGCCAGCGGCAGCGCCAACGATCTCGATCTGCTCTTTTCGGGGCGCAAGACGATGTCCGGCGTGCCGATCAAATCTTCCATCAATGCCGACCAGACGCGCGTGGATTTTCTCGACCTTTCGCACTGGGGGCGTGCCGTGATCAAGGATATCGATTATTTCGAGGTGGGCGACCAAACGGTCTTCCCGATTTACGGAACCTCGGGCGGACTCTCCGCGGCGTTCATCTTCTATTTTGACACCGGCTTCCAGGTGTTTTCGGATTCACCGCGGAGCGGGGCGTACATCGACGGGCTGGCGAGACCGACGGGGTACTAGCGCTTCTTTTTAACGCCAAAAGTCGCGTGAATTTTGTTAACGCGCGAAAGCTCCTGATGCCCATGACTTTCGCGCGAAGAGACGCGCTTTTGGCGTTCGACAACACCAATGTGTTTCAACCCCTCCACCCACGAAGCGACTTCTTTAGGCCGGAAAAACGGCGTGATTGGCACGCCTTTTTCCGGCTCGACGACGTCTTTTGTTGCGCCGCAAGCTCGCCTTGCCGGCGACGTTGCGGCGCCCGACGACACCAATCATTTGGCGATACGAATCATTCGGGAGCAGCACGAAACGCCGGAGGCGGTTCGGCGGCGGCTGGAGATTGCCGGCGGACGAAACCGCTTGGGCGAAGCGAATTATCGCGCCGTGTGGGGGTGGTCGCGCCTGGCGTGGGTGGGCGGCAAGTGGGAAGACCGCAGCTCGGCCGGCGAACTCGTACGCGAATGCGTGGAGCTGCGGCGCGTACCCAAGTACGAGCCGCACGATCGCTGGCACATCGAACGATGGCTGCCGCCGGAAGCTTACGGCTCGCCGCGAGCCTGGTACGCGCACACGATCGAGCGCGCGGACGGCGTCAGCGTGCCCGCGCTTGGCCCTTATCCCGAACGCGGCGAATACGAGCATTGCTTCACGCTCGAAGGGCCGCGCGGCGAATTCGTGCAGCTCACACCTACCGTGGCCGAATACATTGCACGCGCCATCGAAGCGGGACGGCGCGCGAGCGCCGGCGACAGGCGGCAGGCAATCGAGCAGCGCGAACAGCGCAGCGAGCGCGATTACGACAATTGGGCCTGGGACGTGCTCGATAGCGGATGCCCAGCGTTTCACGGGGTGCCGTTTGTGGCCGTTTTATAGCGCCAAAAGCCGCGTGGACTTTGGTAACGCGCGAAAGCTCCTGATGCCCATGACTTTCGCGCGAGGAACGGGAAAAGCCCCAGGGCCCCGCAACGTCTTTTGTTGTTGCGTGCGCTTTGGCGCCGGTCGCGGGCGCCCTGGGCTACAAGTTGTTTTTCGAGCGCCAAAAGCCGCGTGGACTTTGTTAACGCGCGAAAGCTCCTGATTCCCATGACGTTCGCGGCGAGGACTTTCGCGGGAAGAGACGCGCTTTTGGCGTTCGACAACACCAATAAGTATTTGCGAAAAGGAAGAGGGGAGAATCGTGAGATCAACGAGCGCGGTGATTGTGAATTTGACGGAAGAGACTTGGACTTTGCATCGCAGCTACGGCACTTACCGGGTGCGCGGCTGCGAGAGCGGTGAACCCTATGCGCTCACGCGCGTCCAAGAACGCACGGCGTACATGGATATGGGCGATAAGCGTACCGTGGAAGTTCCGATTGCGGCCGATGAAATCGCGCAGGACCTCTGCCGCGAGATCAATTCCGATTGCGGTGAAGAAAGCTTCTTTGGAGTTTTCATGGCCGCGGGCGAGACGCCCAGCAGTGACGAGCTGCGCAGAGCGCGCGAGAAGCTTGCCGCGTTTTACCGCAGGCTCGTAGCTGGCGCCGACCGCGAATGGGAGCGCTCGCATTCTTATCTTTTCATCAACGACGTGGAGCGTCGCGCCGCTCATTATCTGGGGCTCGAGAAAGATTGGTTTTATCAAGCTCACGAAACGGTTGAATGCCCCGGTTGCGGAGAGAAGATCAGGCCGGGAGTCGCGGTCTGCAGGACCTGCGGGGCAATTCTCGATCACGGCAAAGCCGCCAGTCTGGGTCTGGCCTCGCCGAGACGCGTGACGCGGGGAGCGGTTGCGTCAAAATCAGGAAATCGGGCTGACGCAGTTCGGACCAACTGAGTCTCGATCGATTGGAACAATGGAGACGAAGATGAAAGAGCGGGTGCGCAACTTCTTCATGCCGAAAAAAGGCCGTGATGGCTTTTTTGACGCGCGAAAGCTCCTGATGACTTGTTTAACGCCGCGAAGCTCATCCTGTTGGTGGACGTTCGCGGCGAGGATGACTTTCGCGCGAAGGCGCCTTTTTCGATTCGACAATCTCCGGCGCACGATAACCTTCCTGCTCTTTTGCTTTTGCAGTTCCGCATTGATGTACGCGCAGTCAGGGACGCTGGGGAGTATAAGTTCGCCGGTGGTGAATGCTTTCGGACGGCCGATGGCAGGCGTAGATGTGTCGATCTGCCAGCCGGTCGCCACGTCGGCGGCGCAGGTCATCAGCAATACCGCCGTGCTTACGATGGCCAGCAATCCCGTGACGGCGGGATTTGTGGCGGGCATGCAGGTGCAAGTTTCCGGGTTTTCGAGCGCCGATACTTATTTCAATGGCGGGACATTCACCAACGGCGCCGGAATCGCTGGCGGCTACACGATTTTGTCGGTGACTTCGACCACCATCACCTACGCACTTACACACGCAAATGCGACGGCTTCGAGTAATGGCACGGTGCTGCAGCAGGGCAATGCCACGACGGGTTGCTCCGGTCTATCGGCGGTTTACACAGATCCTGGAATGACGCAGCCGCTGGCGCAGCCGATCGTCACGGATGCCTACGGGAATTGGAACGCCTTCGCACAATCGGGGCAACTTTACTACGTGCAGTTTTATGGTACCGGCGTGACGACTTCGATGCGCTGGATCATGGTGAACGTCACCGCGAATGCCGCCGTGAAACCGCAAGCGAGCGATGCGGTGCAACATGTATCGCCGAATGGCAGCGACAGCAACGATGGCCTGAGCATAGGTACGGCAAAGTTGACGGTGCTCGGGGCTTACAACGGGCTGCCTTCTACGGGCGGAACGATTTACGTAAGCGGATCCGGCGTGCAGTGCACACCAACGGCAGGACAGGGGTTGGGAATCGCGGGCAGCGGCGATCCCAACTACAGCTCGTTTCCCGCGGTACTCAGCAACGTGCAGTGGGTGAAGGCAAAAGCGAAATCAGTCAGTATCCAAGGATTAAGCGCGGGCACCGATCAGGGACAAAACGCAACCTATGGATGGGCCACAAACATCAATTGCGGTAACGCGACGACTCCTGCCTTTTGGCTCTCCGGTGTTACAGCATTTGAGATCAGTCACATCATGGTTCGCTCCGCCAGCATCGGTGCGCGTGTTTCGATCGATTCCACTGGGGCACGCGGCAACGGTTCTAATCTTTCGACCAATATCCGTTTTGCCAATGACGATTTCTTTTCCGTAAGCGGCGGAGGGCCGGTGATCGATGGTGGTGGAGGACTGACCTGGTTCCGGGTGACTGACACGCTGCTCGAAAATGGCGCGGGACAAGCCGCCACCTCTAATAGTGCTTCAGGAGCTTATTTCAGCAACGGGAATGCCGCCAGCGCTCTGGGACTGATCTATTTCGATCATGTGTTTTTTACGGGCGGGGGTGGGGTACGCTTCGACTCCTGCACATCTTCATCGGGCAGCTTCTATATGCAGCGGTCTTTGCTGGAGGGAGTCGGGAACAGCCAACCACTTTATGAAGTTGTTGGGGCTTGCGGCGGTGTCATCTCCAACATTGTCCTTGAGGGCGGTGCATCAGACACGGGCACTAATATCCCTGTGGTACGAGTGCCTGCAAACATCAATCCGTGCGCTACAAACGTATCGGGAGCGAGCCAAACGGGTCTGCAGTATGCATGGTTGGAAGGGCCACTGACGATAGGCGCAGGTCAGTGCAGTCCTAACGCTTCCGGCGGAACACCAACCTATGCTGAACTTACGCCCCTAGCTAATGTGATACCGGCTGCCAAATGGCAGCGCAATGGCCCATATGGAATCTCGATCAACGATGAGAGTTACCGGCGCTCTTTCTCGCCTACATTTGTGCGCTTTGCCAACCTTGCCGCGCAGAGTCCCGCGAGTTGGGCGGCCAACCTTGGAACCGGGAATTCGCTGACGCAGATTCAAGGCCCGGGCGATCCTTCAGGTGTAACCAACGCCGCTACTCTGAACTGCATTGCGAATGGAGGACAAGGCGGCTGCGATTACTACGCTTATAACAACAACCTGACGCTTTCAGCCGGAGATTATATTTACGTTGGAGTCTGGGCGCAGCCGGCATCCACGACAGGATTTGCTGTTAATACTCTAGGTGTATTTGGAGCGCCAATTGGACTCGAACAAGTTAGCAACCCCTCAACGCTGCGCCTGATCGCCGCTGGGCCTAACTCTGGCGGTATTCAAAACGGGAACATTTTTAGCAATCCTTACTACCAGACGGATGGGAATTGGCAGTGGATTTGGGCCCTGGCGAAAGTTACCGCACCATCTGGCTCCCTCGCCACCTTTAAGGTTCACCTCGCTTTCCTAACTGGATTTCCGGTCAATTATTACGCGCCGATGTTCGTGCGCATTCCCGCTTCAAGCGTGGCCCTCGTAGCAGCACCGACATTTTCGAGCGCCTCGGAAACGGGCAACACCGTCACATTCACGACGACGACGGCGCACAACCTTTACGGCGCGATGCCGGTGGTTGTTTCGGGATGCAGCGTCGGTGGATACAACGGCGAGTGGGTCGTCACCGGAACTCCGACCGCGACGACTTTCACGCTGTACAACCCAACGAGCGGCCTCGGCGCTCCGACCGGATGCGTCATCACGCCCGGGAATGATAGCGAAGTCGCGGATTGGGCGAACAACCTGACGCCTTATGGCGACAACTGCACGACGGGGACTCTGTGCGGGATCCGCGGCGTCACGGTTCCCAAGGTCGTCGCTACGGGGACGTCGACTCTGGGAAATTCGGCGATCGGAGCCGGCGCTTGCGCTGCAGTTGTGACGAGCAGCGCTACCGGAGTGGCCACCACGGACAGGATCGAATGGGCCTACGCGAGCGCTCCTGCAACCGCGGATGGACTGCTGACACTTAGCCCTTACGTGACGAGCGGAAATGTGAATTGGAAGCTTTGCAATCCTACGGCAAGTTCGCAGACGCCGGCAGGACTCGTGGTGAATTGGGAAGTTCTGCGCTGAGCGGAACGAAAATCGTCCAAAGCGAACTGGAGAAGAAGCTGCTCAATGTACGGTCTCGAATTATGGCTGAAGGGACTTGCGGCGGCGGCGATTGCCGGCGCGGCTAACGGCGTGATCACGGGCTTTGCCGCCGTGGGCATCGATCCGGCGCATTTCAATCTGCAAGCGGGTCTTAAGTCCACGCTGGCCATTGCGGGCGTGAGTGCGCTGATGAGCGGCATCATAGGCGTCGCGGCGTATTTGAAGCAGTCGCCGCTGCCGGCAAACGACTCGACGAAATAAAAAACCGCAGACCCACTCTTCAAGTACGGCGTTGTAGCGCCGTTCAGCCCGGCAATCTCTGAACAAAACGAATGCCGCCCTAAAGGGCGGCGCTACAGTTACCGCAACTTCGGGCGAGTTTTTTGCGCTCGCGGCGCGGACGCTGGGGCGCAACCAAAAAGCCAGGCGAAAACAGGTCCCTCGGCTAGCTCGCCTGCGGCCGGCTCCCTCGTGATGACAACTGCGCTGAGATTTGGAGGAGCGAAACATGCCCATTGTTGGATCGACGGCTTACAACACGGCCTGGCAAATCACGTCGCTGGTGCGCTCGCTGCTGAACGATGCGGCGGGAAATCTTTTTACCGACGCTGTTCTCATCCCCTATGCCAATTCGGCCTATCGCAAGGTGCAGCGCGCGCTGGCGAATATTCAATCGGCTAGCTTCCTGAGCGACGACGTGCTGCTGCTTGTTCCCGCAGTCACGGCCACGGATCCTTCAGTGCAAGTTTCGATCACGGATGCCACCGCGCCGCCGAACCAATTGCCGCCTAATTTGCTCGTGCCGCTGAAATTGTGGGAGCGGCGAAACGGTTCGTCCGACGATTTCGTGGAGATGACCGACCTGACCGATCACGGCGGGCTGCCGTCGCAACCGCAGGGCGCGAATCTTCAATACTGGGAATGGCGCGCCGATGGCCTCTACTTCCTGGGGGCCACGCAGGATACGCAGGTCCGCCTGCGTTACGAGATGGCTTATCCGCCATTCGTTGACGGCACGAGCGCCGTGCTGATCCGCGACGCGATCGAGCCGATCGCGTTTTTCACCGCGGCGCTTGCCGCGGGCGCTCGCGGAGCGCCGCAAGCGGCGCGCTGGGATGATGCCGGAACGGATGCGCTGGAAGATTTGCTGCTGCGAGCGACGCATCGCGAGCAGCACACGGGGCGACGAAGACGGCCATATACCTGGCGACAGGGCTACGGCCCGATTGTGTAAACCTTCAGGCGACCTGCTGTTGTTTTTGTCGATGAAAAAGCAGATCCCTCGGCCCGAACGCGGGGCCTCGGGATGACAGCGCAGGCTGCCGCATCAGCGGCACGCGGATTCCTCGGAATGACAACTTTTCGCTACGAAAACGGGAGGGAAGGGAAATGGCTATTGCGATCGCGATTACGGATATAGATTCCGGGGAAGACAACCTGTACGTGTTTGGCCTGCTGACCGCATCCGGTAACTATGCGACAGGCGGCGACACGCTGGATTTCACCACCGTGGCGAGTCAAATTGGCGCCAGCCAGGCGCCGCTGCAAGTGTGGGTGGGCGGTGCGACCGGCGACAATTACGGTTTCGTCCGGGCCGCTTCGCCGACGCTTGCCAACGGAAAAATCAAGATCAACACGGCGTCCAATACGGAGCTCGGTGCAGGGGCATATCCGGCTCGCATCAGCGGCGACGCAAACATTCAGATCGAAGCCGTTTTCAGCAAATTGATTTAGCGCGGTGATTGTTGTGCGCTCGCGGGAAATGAAGAGAGATTCTTCGACTTCGCGTCCCGACGGAAATCGTGACGACACGATTTCCGGGAGCAAAAGGCTCGGGACGCTTCGCTCAGAATGACAACCTAACTTGTGTGGGTTCTATATGAGTGTGTTGGGCACAACGGATGCGCCGCTGGATATATTTGGCGGGTTGGTGACGGACGTGGCTCCGGCGGATTTGCCTGCCGGGGCTTCGCCGGATTGCGCCGACGTCGCTTTTGTGCCGGGCGCAGTGAAGACGCGGCCAGGGCTGCTCTCGGTGTTCGCCGCAATTTCCGGCAATCCCACGATCAACTACGTCAAGACGTTCATTCAGCCGAATCTGGCCGAAACGATGCTCGCGCTCGATTCGGCCGGATTGCTGTGGGGCGAATTCACCCCGGGCACGCTGACGCAAATCAATAGCGGCCCGGGCGGAAAATTCATCGCGCCAAATTGCCGCGCCAAATCCACCACGCTTTTCGGCCGCGAGTACATCGCGTTTCATGACGGAAAATTCGGCATCGATATCCCGCGGCAATATGACGGCACGAATTTCGATCGCGTGAGCCAGGTGGGACCGGGCGCGGGTCCGGTGAGCGCATTCGATGCGCCAGCGGAGCCTGTTTACACCGTGGGCAATTCACCGACGGGAGCGGTGCGTAACAACAATGCCGTCACGATCACAACCACTTCGGCGCACAATCTGTATCCGGGGGCGTCGGTTCTGATTGGCGGCGTCGTGGACACTTCGTTCAACGGCACTTTCGTCGTGCAGTCCGTGCCTTCGCCGACAACGCTAACGTACCAGCAGCTTGGCGCCGGAAGCAATTCTGGCGGCAGTTCCGGAAGCGCTACGGCGACGTTGGCCCCTCAGCTTTCGGTCGGCGTGCATCAGGTCTGCGTTCTCTTTAAGACGCGGCAGGGCTATTTGACGCAGCCGTCGCCGCCGGTGACCTGGACCGCCTCTGGCGGGCGGCGTGTGCAATTGATTGGTATTCCGCTGCCCCTGAATGACGCGAACGTGACCGCGCGTATTCTGGTGTTCACTCCTGCCGGCGGGGGATCCTTTTACTACACCAGCGGATTCCAGAATTCGCCGCAGATGATCATTCCGGATACCACCACCACGACTGTAACGCTGGATTTCTCCGATACCGCCTTGCTGGCCGGCACGCTGGCCGATCCGCTATTTCGTCTGGTGGAACTGGGCGAATGCGCGGGCGTCATCGGTTACGCTTCGCGGCTTTTCTGGTGGGGCGAGCGCAACAAGGTCGACAATTTCGAGAATCTCAGCTTCGATGGCGGATTCGTGAGCAGTGGAGTTGGCGTGCGGCCCCCGCTGGGCTGGACTTCAGACAATACTTACGGTGGGGCGGGAGGCAGCGCCTTCAGCCCCCTGTGGGGCGGCGCGTGGGAGATCGCTGGCGATAATGTCGCCAACGATAAGGGCATGATCACGCAGCCGGCGCGCGTGGATTCGAGTGGCGTGCCCATTATTTCGCCGAACACAGCGTATTCAGTGCGCTTTCGCGCGATGAATGATCCCGCCAGCTCGGCGCCGAGTTCGGGCAATCTGCACATTCATCTTTACAGCGCTTCGCAAAGCCTCGACGTGGGTCTCGACGTGGCGGCTACGTCGCTGACCACCAAATTGCAGGAATTCGCGGGCGTGCTCACCACCGGGATTTTCTCGCCGGTGCCTGCCG
Organism: uncultured Acidobacteriota bacterium; assembly: GCA_963803735.1. GTDB lineage: Bacteria > Acidobacteriota > Terriglobia > Acidiferrales > UBA7541 > Palsa-189. The sequence goes on from CAWDNV010000010.1 coordinate 759,358, forward strand.
ATTTGCTGCTGCGCGTTTATGCCGACGGACTCAGCCTGAATTGCGGCGTGATTTTCGACAACATCGAAATTTATCCGACCACGCAGCCATATAACTCCAGCATCGTGCGCGCCAGCCGCGCCGATGATCCGGAAAGCTACGATGGCGTCGATGGGCTGCTCTCAGTTGCCGAAAATAACGGCCAGGCCGTGCGGGCCGCATTTGTGTTGCGCGATCAGCTGTATTTCGTGAAGGAACATTCCATCTACTCCACGCGCGACGATGGCGTCAATGAGCCGGCCGATTGGACGTTGAGCGAAGTGTCGAACATCGTGGGAACGCCGTCGGTGGATGGCGTGGATACCGGCGAAGACTGGGCGGTGATCGCCGATCGCGCGGGCCTTTTTATTTTTGACGGCGGCGAACCGGTGAAAATATCGCAGGAAATTCAACCGCTCTGGGACACCATAAACTGGCAATACGGCCACACGCTGTGGGTGCGCGTGGATACGCGCGCCAAGCGCATTCTGATTGGCGTGCCGATCGCGCCGGCCACGCAGCCGAACCGGGTGCTGGTGCTCGACTACCGGAGTCTTTCGAGTGCCGCTGAGATTGCTACGTATGCCTCGGTGCACAGCAGCTCCATGACCGGGCGGATGATCTCCGTCGCGCGCGCGCGTAAGTGGGCGCCGTGGAACATTGCCGCCAATTCTGCCGCGCTTATCGAGCGCAGCGACGGCACAGCGCAGTTCTTTATCGGCAATGGCGCAGGCACCGGAAAGATTTATCAGCTGAGCGACACGCAATTTTACGATGATGGCGGGGCCATCGCGAGTTACTACACCACGTATTTCTTTCCCAGCGCGGATCAGGAAGGCGAACTCGGCGTGCGAGCGCATCGCAAGCTTTTTTCGTATTTGACCTGCTATGCCGAAGGGGCAGGGAACTTGAATCTGACTTCGTTCGCGGACAACGAGAGCTTTCCCGCGGCGCTGCCTTCGCTGGCGCTGAGTTCCCCGGGAAGCAAGGACCTGGAGCTCTCTATAAACTTGCACGCCGAACGAACCGCGTTTCAGGTGGGCACCAACCAGGCCGGCTCGTGGTTCCGGTTGTCGCGACTGGTCGCTTCGCTTGCGCCGGATCCATGGTCGCCAGTGCGCGGCGGAAATTAGCATGTTGAATATTCCGCAGCTCGCGCAGGTGAAGGCGCGCGATCCGTATGTCTACGAATCGCTGCAGCAAATCGTGAACGCCATCAATGCGCTCGGGCGCGCCACAGGAGTCGATCCTTCGGGATCGATTGCACAGCCAGACAGGATCGGCGGGATCTCAGTGCTCGCGGCGAATGGGATTTTCGATATCGCCATCACCGATAATTCCGCCGTGCACCGTGGGATTTATTATTTCGCGGAATCCGATACGTCCCCGAATTTCACCGCGCCGCGCGTCTGGTTCATGGGCTCGTCGCGCAACCTGCGCGTCGCGCTCGGGAACCTGACTCTTTACTGGCGCGGCTATAGCCAGTACATCGGCTCGGCGCCGTCAGCGCCGGTCACATTTGGCTCGCCGCCCACGGCGCTTGTGGGCGGCGGATCTGCTGGTCCGGCGCTGCAGCCTTCTGCGGGGAGCGGCACCGCGACGGGGCAGCAAGGCGGCAGCGGATTCGGCACCGCGCTCACGCTGGTGACGAACGCCACGACGGTATAGCCAGCACAAGTAAGGGCTCTCATTCTCCCTGTGTTCTCAGTACATCCGCGGTCTCCGTATGAGTTTCAGATTGAGCCCTATCGCGAGGCCGGGAAGGATTTAACATAGAGGTGAGTGAGGCACAGAGCGCACAGAGAAGCCAACCTGTCATTGCGAGTCATTTACGGCTAAAAATTGATGCGAGTGCGGGCGTACACGGACGCGGATCTCGAATCTCTGTGCGCGATGCATGCGGTGCAAGGATTCGGCTACGCTTTTCCTGATCTCGCCGATCCGCTGTTTCTGGTTCGCAGCGTCATGGAAGAAGATGGCCGGCCCCGCATGGCCGCATTTTTGCGGCTTACCGCGGAGGCTTATCTGCTGGCCGATCCGCGCGAAGGTTCGCCGCGCCAGCGCTGGCGCTGGCTGCTCGCATTGCATGAATCCGTACGGCAGGAGGCCGCGGCGCGCGGCCTTGCCGACGTGCAGGCGTTTTTGCCGCCGCGCGTGTCGCGCGCGTTCGGGCGACGCCTCGCGGCCCTGGGCTGGCGGCACGATCCGTGGACGTGCTACACGCGGCAGGTGTGAAGGACGCGCATTGAGAATGCTGCAGATATAAAGCGGCGAGCTGCAACCGCAGGGAAGAAAAGGACCCACACGTGACTTTTCTAACGCGCGGGTACCCGCGCGTGAGGCACGTGTGGGGCACCCGCAAGAACGGAGAAGCAGATTCCTCGTCGTCCCGCCTTGTGAGCGCAGCAAGCACGCTTTGGCGGGACTTCTCGGAATGACAACAGGGGATTTGTGCCGACGTGGCAAATGACAGCAAGTTTTAAAGCTTCGTTACGAAACCCATTCGACGCGGATCGATGCGGGATGGATCAAGCGCGGCGTGCGGTGGTGGCGCGTTTCCGGATTGCTCATGCGGATGTAATGGCCGTTGACCATATGCGTGATCAACTCCTCGGTTGATTCGACGCGAAAATGCGGACCTTGTTTGCATTTGCTGGCAAGGTATGTGCCATTGCGATAGCGATGCGGCACGAGCATAACGCCCGCTTCTTTGCCTTTTTGCACGACGTAAGTGATCGCTAGCTGAGCGCGCATGCTTCCAGGGGAGGGCCGGCCGGGATTCTATCATTGGACCCGCCGAAGCCAAAAGCTACTTTCGCCGAGGTTGAAATTCGCGCTTTGCAGTGCCGTTCGGGTCTACTATCATCGGCATATTGTTGAAGGGTATGCCCGATGAAAACCTCTCGACGCGATTTCATAGCCAAGTCCGGAGCGGCCGCAGCAGCCATGCATGATCTTGCTCACGCGCAGGCCCCCCATCAGGGGCACGATCACGAGCACGAGCATTCCCTGGTGCCTTCCGATCCGGCGCTGCGGGTGAAGTCGCTGGAATCGCTGCTGGTAGAAAAAGGACTGGTCGATCCGGCCGCGCTCGATGCGCTGGTCGATACGTACGAACACAAAATTGGTCCGCGCAACGGCGCGCAAGTTGTTGCGCGAGCCTGGATCGATTCCGGATTCAAACAACGTTTGCTCGCTGACGGCACAGCGGCGATTGCGGAACTCGGCTTCGGAGGCCGCGGCGGCGATTACCTCCAGGTGGTGGAAAATACGCCCAGCGTTCACAATCTCGTCGTCTGCACTTTGTGTTCGTGTTATCCGTGGGCGGTTTTGGGGCTGCCGCCGATCTGGTATAAGTCCGCGGCATATCGATCGCGCGTCGTCATCGATCCGCGCGGCGTGCTGCGCGAATTTGGACTCGAGCTGCCGAAAGACGTGGAGGTCCGCGTTCACGACAGCACCGCGGAGCTGCGTTATCTGGTGCTTCCCGAACGCCCCGCCGGCACGGACAAACTGAAAGAAGAAGAGCTGGCCGCGCTCGTGACGCGCGACGCCATGATCGGAGTCGCCAAAGTGCCGGCTCCGAAGCCAGGAGGCCGCGCATGAACGGCGTGCACGACATGGGCGGCATGCAGGACATGGGCGCGGTGCAGCGCGAAAAGAATGAGCCGGTCTTCCATCAGCGCTGGGAAGGCCGCGTCTGGGGCATGATGTGGTTGGGCTCGGCCTGGGGCAAATGGAATCTGGACGCCATGCGGCACGCTATCGAACGCATCCCGCCGGCCGATTATCTGCGCATGAGCTATTACGAGAAATGGTTGGCGGCGCTTGTCGATCTGGTGACGGGCAGGGGACTGGTGACACGCGCGGAGTTGGAAAGCGGCAAGCCCGCGGCGGGTTCGGCGAAAGCAACTCCGCCGGTGAAAGCGGAAGGCGTACCCGCGCTGATCGCGCGGGGCAATCCTGTAAAGCGCGACGTCGCGGTGGCGGCGCGCTTCCAGGTGGGCCAGCGCGTTCGCGGACGCAACATCAACCCCGTAACGCACACGCGCTTGCCGCGGTACGCGCGCGGCAAGATCGGCACAGTCGAGCGCGATCACGGCGTTTTTCTTTTCGCCGATAGCAACGCGCATTTCCAGGGCGAAAAGCCGCAGCATCTTTATTCCGTGCGTTTCGCCGCGCGCGAATTGTGGGGTGAACAGGCCCCGGCCCGCGACGCCGTCTACGTCAATTTATGGGACGATCACCTTGAGCCAGCCTGAACCCCAAGCCGCTGCAGAGCGAATTGCGGAATTGCCGCGCTTGCCTCGCGATGAAGGCGGGCCCGTTTTTGCCGAACCCTGGCAGGCACTAGCCTTTGCGCTCGCAGTCAGGCTTTCCGAGCAGGGCCACTTCACCTGGAAAGAATGGGCCGCCACGCTGGCCGCAGAGCTCAAAGCCGCTGGCGATAGCGGTGAGCCCGACGACGGCTCGCGGTACTACGATCATTGGCTTGCCGCTCTCGAGCGCCTCGTAGCCGCAAAAGGATTGACGGATCCGGCCGCGCTCGCTGCACGCAAAGAAGCCTGGGCGGAAGCCTATCGCCACACGCCTCACGGCAAGCCGGTCGAACTCGCCGCCGGCCTCACGCCGCATACGCACGGCTGAACTGTGGCCAGGCCCCGATTTTCTGCTTTCCATCTTCGGGTCTCCATCTCCTGAATTAAGTCCGCAACTCGAACTTTAAGTTCTGAATCTTTATCCTTTGCTTCCTCGCGAGGTGCTTCATGGGACGCGGTGCACAAACGCAAACGATGCAGCTGACCGATCAGCAGCTTGCCAATCAGAACGGCATGAATCAGGCGCTCTACAATCAGGGCCAATCTCTTTCCAGTACGGCGTCGGGGGGCTACCAATCTTTGCTGGCCAACCCCGGCTATACTCCGGCGCAGCAATCGGCCATAAATAATCAATCACTGGGCGCACTCTCAAGCGCCTTTGGTGCATTAGCCCAAAGCGCCTCGAATCGCCTGGCGCGCACGCGCAATTCAGCCGGTTACGGCGATATGCTCGACGAACTGGCGCGCGAGCAGGGCAGGCAGAACGCTTCGGTTGCGCAGCAGAATCAGTTCGGCTTCGCCAATAAGGCGCAGCAGGATCAGCTCACGGCACTGCAGGGTCTCTCGGGACTTTACGGCGTGAACACTTCATTGTTCGGCCGCAGTTTGGGGATTCCCGGCCAACTGCTGAACACGCGTACGAATCTGGCCAACGCACCCGGGTTCGGCTCCGCGTTCGCGCAGTCACTCGGCCGCAGCCTGGGCGGGCTGCTCTGACACAACGCTGGGGCTGCACGCATGAATCCCTATTGGCTGATCGTTGCGTTTACGCTGCTCACGCAGCTGTGTGTTTTCTTTCGCTGGCTGCATCGACGGCTTCGCGATGCCTCCATCGAACGCGCATTTATTCGCGACGTAGCTCTTAACCATCTTCCGCACATTTATCACGCGCTGCGGCGCATCGCTGCGCATCAGGGCGTCGAAATCGACGACCCGCCGCCGGTGTATTTCCCTGAACTGAACGGGGCGCAGCCGAAATCTGACCCGCACACTCGCTAGCTCCGCCGCGAAAGAGAAGATCCTTTGCCGCCTGCCGCAGAATTCGTTGTGCTCGCGCACCGCGCGGCCGATACACACGCGCTTTGGCCCGAATTGGTCTGCGCGATCGTCGAGCAGGAGTCCGCCTGGAATCCGTGGGCGCTGCGCTATGAGCCGGAGTTCTACGAAAAATACGTCGCGCCGCAAATTGCGCGCGGCGCCATCGACGACGTCACCGAATCGCGCGCCCGCGCATTTTCCTGGGGACTGATGCAGGTGATGGGCCAGGTCGCGCGCGAACACGGCTTCGCGAGCGAATCGCTGGTGTCTCTCTGCGATCCCTCCGTAGGGCTCGAGATCGGCTGCCGCGTCTTCGCCGCAAAACTCGCCGCCGCCGAAGGCAACGTCACGCGCGCCCTGCTGCTGTGGAATGGGGCAGGGAATCAGGACTACCCCGCCGCCGTTCTCGCCCGCGCTGCGCATTACGCCTAGACGCGTACTCGCGCCTGGCGCAGCTTGCTGCCCGCGCGTGTAACTCCGCCGCTTGGTTCTGCGGAGTGTCGTGTCGAGGCGTCACGTTCGACTGAGTGATCTGCATTTAGGCGATCGGCATTTAGTTCATCGGACCACCGTAAAGGCCAATCTACCCGTTCCGCACAACACACAACATCAGGAGAAAACTCCGTATGCAATCCGCACTCGAGCACGCCAGTTTGTCTGCGCCGTGCTTTTTCTGGAATCTCTGCCAACGTCGCGCTGCGGTAGAAAAGGCTGGCCGTTCCGTCTGCCGCGGCTGCGCGGGCCGCGTTCACGGGAGAGAATACCCGGTGCGCATTCCATCGGAGGAATCGCTCTACCTTACCGGGCGCGTGGCCGCTGAAGCGCTCGACATGGTCGAAGATTCCTGAACGTATTTGCTCCGTACCGATTCGCTATATCTGTAGCATTCCGCCATTACGGTTCGCGAATCCGCCGAAATCACAGAAGGGAATTGCCATGTCACCAAGTTCCCTGCCGGGCCGCGCAATTGTCGCTCTGGCAGCCGTCGCCATATTGATAGTGTCCTCGTTGGCCATAATCCTGGTGCGCTCGCGGAAGGCTTCGCAGCAGGCGTCCAACGATATGGCTGGAGTGTTCCGCGCACAGGCGCCCATTCTCGCCCAGGCCGACAAGCGCGAGCATCAACGGGATGCCGTTCTCAGCAAAAATCTGGAACGGATTTCACGAGCTAAGCTGTCGACGAAGACCTCGGCAGACGTCATCAAGCGTCTGTCGGCCGCGTTCCCTTCCTTACCAGAACCGGTTTCGGTCTCCGCCGCACCGCTTTCCTCCGGCCCAGATGCCCCTGAAGCCCCCGCCGTCATTACGGTTCCGCAAGCCGACCTGCAGCCGCTGTTCGATCATCTCGAAGACTGCCGCGCCTGCCAGGAAGTAATTGCCACAGCACAGCAGGATCTGACAGACGAGCGCGTCAAGGTCTCGGCGCTAATGATCGAGCGCGACGCCGCCGTGAAAGCCGCACGCGGCGGCGGATTCTGGTCTCGGCTGCGCAGCAACGCTAAGTGGTTCGCTATTGGCGGAGCCCTCGGAGCGCTCGCAGCTTCCTCCGCCCGTCGCTGAACCGCCCGACGCACGAACCGCGAGCGGCTGCCTGTTCACGCCTACGTAAGCTTCTGGGAGCGCGACCGGGTTCCAGAGACTCTATGCAATCCTCCACCCAGTGGCGCCCGGCGGAATTAGCGCACTCTGCTCGCGACGCAGGGCTGCCACAGATCCTGTTCCAGCAGAGTTTGCACGGGGTCGACTGCACGAAGGGTCAAAGATGTAAATCCACGCCGGGAAGCGGAAAGCGGGAAGGTTTCAGTCCCGAACCGATCAAGTGATCGCCAGATAAACGCAAATTTTCCTCTTGACGATGTGTGGCGGATAATGTATATTATGTTGCTATGCAATTAACCCGTCGTTAGCCTTCCTCGTTAGTAACCTTTTCAGAATCTCATTCGTCACATTTGTTCAGAAAAGTAGCTTCGGCTCCGCTTCGGATCGTTAGTGTAAGTGAGGAAGCGATAAGAAAGAGCAGAGATCGACGCGGCACAGCGTTTTCCCTTCCGCCGCGCTTTGCCGGGCCAAATCCTGATTCCGGCGATCCGCGATGCAGGGCTTCAAGTTGTCCCTTCGTGATCCGGTCGCGGAAACGCTTCGCGCCACGCGGTCAACGCGCCCGTTCACGCTGAGGCGACAAGTGCGAGAAAGCGGCGCGACGTTCTTCCTTCTCAGCAAAATTCTGGAGCAACTTCACGAATTAACCTATCGCGGAAGACCCTGGTAGGTCCGGTCGCGGAAACGCTTCCGCGGCACGCGCTCATTTACGCTGAGGCGAGAAGTGCGAGAAAGCGGCGCGATCTCCTTCGCAGCAACATTCTGGAGCAGACTTCACGAATTAACCTATCGCCGAAGGAACCCCGGTAGATATCAAGGGGCAAGGCTACGGGTGCATGATGTGCTTATGGTTCGGGATGAGCGGAATCGTATTGATGCGTTGCTCAAAGCCCTCCTGCTTTGGGCTGGTTTGGGCCGACCACGTCAGACAGGGTCTTGGCCCTGGTGACTACTGAACGAGGACTTCCTGGTTGGGGCCGACCATTCTGCGGCCGTCGGCTAAGCTGGTGACGTGACTGCTGAACGTGGTTAGGGCGCGGGGTGGGCGGAGTCGTACTGGATGTACTGCTCGAGGACTTCCTGGTTTGGGCCGACCATTCTGCGGCCGTCGACGAAGCTGGTGGGTGTGCTGGTGACGTCCATGGCTTTCCCTTCCGCCATACTTTGGCGCACCAAATCCTGAGTCTTGGGATCCGCGATGCAGGGCTTCAGTTTGTCTTCGGTAGCTCCGGCCTGAACGGCGAACTCCAGCAACTTGTTATAGGCATTTTCCGGCGAGATCACATCCTGATTGTCGTAAACCGAATCGTGATATTTCCAGAACGCGTCTGAGCTCTGCTGCAGAACGCAGCGGCCGGTGATAGATGCGCTCATGGCCCAGGGATGAATCGTTTCGAGGGGGAAATCCTTGAAGACGAGGCGCACCTGCGGATATTTGGGAAGCACGGCGCGCAGCACGTAATCGAGTTGGCGGCAGCTGGGGCATTCGAGGTCGCCGAATTCCACAATGACAATTTTGGCGTCGGCGGGACCTTTGGATGCGGCGCCCTGCAGATTCAGTTTGCGCATGGTCTCGCGCAGCGGATCGCCGCTGAGGTCCTGCAAATCGCCGCGGAGCATGAAGTGGCCGTCCTTGGTGACGTAGACGATGGCGTCGTCAGAGCCGCCCTGAGCGGTGACCACGACGGGGACTTCGTAGAGGTCGCCGGCGGGCGAAGGCTTCACGGGTCCGATCTTGAGCTGGAAGTCGGGGCCCCAGGCGTACCATTTGCGCAGAAAATCCTCGACACGTTTTTCGATGGAGCCGGATGCGGGGGGCGCTTGAGCGGGCGAGGACTTCCCTGCCGATTTTGCGTCGGACTTTGTGTCGGTCTTTGTCTCACCTTGGGCCGATTGCTTCGCGGCGGGATTATTTTGCGGCGCGGCGGCGGATGCTCTCGAGATCGGGCGGACGAATATGATGGCGATGAGGATTGCTCCGGCGAGCGTCAGGCTCGACAAGTTGACAATGGGAATTCGAGATCGCATAAGGCTCCTACAGACTAGAGTCCCCTTTTTCTCGCTGAAGTTTATCAGGTTACGGGGGAAAGTCATTGGGGGAGTGGCGTACGGACGCCAAAGTGCTGAACCTGTGCGCAGTGAGTCTAGTGACAGCGAAATCGAGGATCAAGGCCTTCGCGGGGTATATGGGCACACCCCCTAAAGTTGGCCCACCCCTCGCAGAACACGACGTCCTGCGTACGTTTCGCTCGCCGAACTCATTTCGTAAAAGGATCGTCTCGATACTAAAGCGATTTAGACATTCCATCCACACATGGCAAGCACAGAAAAGGCCATTGAGGAAACGTAAAAATCGACGCTCTTGTGGAAATTATTGAATTTCACAGGCAGGTCTACTTTTTCCATAAAAATTACTTTCAACGGGATGCTTCTCTGCTAGCGTATCGCTCCCCGCCCTGATCCATTTGATTCAATCGGATTGGCGGGAAAAGCGAGTAGTATTCCCGCGATGCCGCAGCTTAGAGTCCTTATAGTCGAAGACCACGAGGCCTTCCGGCGACTTATCTGTTCGGCGCTTCAACAAAGGGCGGCGTTCCAAGTCATCGAAGAAGTGTCAGATGGACTGGGCGCCGTTCAAAAAGCCCAAGAGCTGCAACCGGATCTCATTCTGCTTGATATTGGCCTGCCAAAGCTGAATGGATTAGAAGCCGGTAGAAGAATTCGCAAAATCTCCCCCAATTCCAAGATACTCTTCCTCAGCCAAGAGTCTTCTCCTGAGGTGGTCCAAGAAGCGCTTGGGCTGGGCGCACAGGGTTACGTTCTTAAGGCACGTGCCCAGAGTGATCTGTTGCTCGCCATCGAAGCGGTTCTAGGCGGCAAGCGATTCGTTAGCAAAGGCTTGGAGTTTGGGGACACCATAGACGCTCAGGCTTTCCACCGCCACGAGATTCTCTTCTGTTCTGACGAAGCGGTTCTTCTCGACAGCCTTACTCAGTTTATTGCTGCCGCCCTAAGTGCTGGTAACGCGGCCATTGTGTGGGCCACCGAGTCACACCGGGACAGTCTTCTTCAGAGATTGCACGCACTGGGTGTGGATATTGATGCCGCTATTCAGCGCGGGACTTACGTTTCATCGGATGCAGCGGAGACGCCTGATCCGGTTCGAATGCTGGAGGCCATCAGAGGTTTGAGTCAAGCAGCTGCCAAAGCAGGTAAAGAACATCCCCGCGTCGCTGTCTGCGGTGAACGCGCAGGTCGTTTATGGGCAGAAGGTAAAACGGATGAGGCCATTCGGCTCGAACAACTCTTGAACGAATTGGCCAAAAGCCATGAGATAGACATTCTGTGCCCGTATCCGAATCCCCAAGGCCACGAAGATGATCATGCGTTCAAGAGCATCTGTGCGGAGCACACCGCTGTTAATTTCCGTTAAAAGTTAACAATTTATTCCCTTCGGATGGGCCTTACGGTATAAGCGCCAAAATTTGACAGTACTAGTAGTACAGGGGCTATCCTTTCAAAGCATATTCCATCGCTGGAGGACGGGGGAGATATCATGAGCACACCGGGGCAAGCGAGGGCAGAGTTGGAACGATCGCAAGCGGCTCTTCGCGAAAGCGAAGAACGCTTCCGCCTCGTCGCAAACACCGCTCCCGTGATGATTTGGATGTCAGGCGTCGACCAGCTCTGCACCTACTTTAATCAAAGATGGCTTGAATTTACGGGGCGCTCTAGCGAATCGGAGCTGGGAAGTGGCTGGGCGGAGGGAGTCCACCCCGAGGATTTGCAGAGATGCCTGGACACGTATAGGACGGCCTTTGATCGGCGCGAGCCGTTCCGCATGGAGTACCAGCTCCGGCGCAAGGACGGAGAGTACCGCTGGATTCTCGATCATGGAGTGCCGAGATTTAATGCGGACGGTTCGTTTGCTGGCTACATCGGCTCTTGCATTGACGTCACTGAATCCAAGCTGGCCAAAAAGACACTGCAAAAAAGCGACGAGCGGCTTCGATTAGCAATGGAATCTGGGAAATCAGTGGGGTGGGATCGGGACGTTAAGAGCGGACGAGATTCTTTGTTTGGCGACCTGCCGAGCGTGTTTGGAATCCCCTCGGAGGTCTATGACGGGCGCGTAGAAGACTTTCATCGTTACGTATACCCGGAGGACCGTCGACGGGTCGTGGAAGCAATCGACCATGCAATGCAGACGCAGAAGCCGTACGCGGCGGAGTTCCGCATCCGTTGGCCGGACGGTACAGTGCGCTGGTTGGCAGCCAAGGGAAAATTCTACTACTCACGGGACGGCGAGCCCGAGCGCATGCTTGGCATGGCAGTAGACATCACCGACCGCAAACTGGCGGACGAGGCTCTGCGTGAAAGCGAAGAATGTTTGCGCTTGGCGATACAGGCGGGAAGGATGTACGCCTTTGACTGGGACGTAATCACCGACGTGATCGTTCGATCTGAGGAGAGCACCCATATCTTCGGTTTGACTGGCGAGCCGATTAAGCTTACCAAACGAGAATTACTGGCCCGTGTTCACCCTGAAGACCGGGCAACATTTACTAATTCGATTGTCGAGTGTACTCCAGAGAGCCCGAACACCCAGATCAGCTACCGCTTGTTGCGTCCCGATGGTTCGGTAATTTGGTTGGAGAGAACCGGGCACGCTTTCTTTGATGAGCAAGGCAGGATGGTGCGGATGATAGGCATGGTAACGGACATCACGGAGCGCAAGCTGGCGGAGGACAAGCTGCAAGAATACGAGAGGGCCATCGAAGGTTTAGAAGAGATGATGGTGGTTGTTGACCGACAATATCGGTATCTGATCGCAAATAATAAGTTTTTGAAGATGCGGAAAATGACAAAGGGGCAAGTTGTGGGGCGTTTCGCCCACGAAGTATTGAACAAGGGAGTGTTTGAGGCTGTCGTTAAGGAAAAACTGGATCAGTGTTTTCAAGGCAAAGTCGTCAGGTACGAGATGAAATACACATATCCTGAGCTTGGCGAGAGGGACTTACTCGTCTCCTACTTTCCTATCGAAGGTGCAACTGGTGTTGACCGAGTAGCGTGTATTGCGCAAGACATCACTGAGCGCAAGCTGGCCGAGGAAGCTCTTTCTACCGTAAGCCAAAAATTGATCGAAGCACAGGAGGAAGAGCGTACTCGGATTGCCCGAGAGCTTCACGACGACATCGGTCAACGCCTCGTTTTGTTAGCATGGAATCTTGGATCCTCGAACGGAAATTTACGCAAACAAGTCGTGGATCTCGCGAACGATGTTCAGGCACTATCACACCAGCTTCATTCCCCGAAGCTGGACTACCTGGGGCTTGCAGCGGCGGCAGCTGGTTTTTGCAAGGAACTCTCCGATCGGCAGCGTGTGGAGATTGAGTTTCACTCCGAAAACATCCCGAAAGAACTGCCGAAGGAGATCTCCCTTTGTCTGTTCCGTGTTTTGCAGGAAGCCCTCCAGAATGCGATCAAGCATAGCGGCTCACGACAATTCCAAGTCTCGCTTAGGCGTGGAGCAAGCGAGATCGAACTGACAGTGCGTGATTCGGGGATTGGTTTTGAAACGGACGAGGCCATCAAAGGGCCTGGGCTCGGCCTCACCAGCATGCAGGAACGGTTGAAGCTAGTCGATGGGAAGCTTTCTATTGACTCAAAGCCGCAGCGCGGAACAACGATTCAAGCTCGCGTGCCTCTCAATCCTGGGATGAAGTCTGCAAGGGCAGTTGGATAAATCGACAGCCCGTGCTTCAGAAATCTGATCCTGAGCAGCTACAGAAATCCATCGGCTCCTCAAGGCTTTGTTGGAGCCACAAACGTAATGTATGAGCTTGGCCTCGCGCATGCGCCGTTGCGACCCCAGAGAGAGTTTCTAACTTGCCTTATGGTCTGGTAAAGCGAGTTGGCCTACCGAATTTCTCCTCGCTTATGTCGCCAAAATCCCGTACCTAACCGAATCCTCTGCGCGACGTGTTCGCCTATTCGGAAGAAGCCGCGACCCACAAAAGCGAGTGCACCTACATTCGGAAAGTCCCGACAGGCAACAAAGCCCTTGGGCCGCGCGACTTCTTTTGTTGTGGGGTGCGCCTTCGCGCCGGTCGCGGGCGCCCTGGGCTACAAAGGGCAGGACCCACCCTTAAAAGCGACCCTTCGCAAGCTCCCTTCGAAACTCAGGGCAAGAAGGGTGGGCGCCTGAAAAAGCAAAAGCAGATTCCTCGACTCGTCCGCGCAAGGGGACTCGCTCGGGATGACAGCGCTCTAATCATTCGCGTCCGACGAAAGGATGCCGAGCTTAAAGCCCAGTAGCGAATCTGGATGATGTCAGAGCTGAAGCTCTGACCCCCTAAAGGCCCGGGGCGAGCGGATCCTCGTCGCCACGCTCATACGGCCCTCGTGATGACATCGTTAAGAACAACTGCGAGAGAGGGATTCGCCGGAAGGCTCGGCGGCAAAATACGCGATTCGAGTTCCACTGTATGTTCTAGTACCCTAGCGTACATTTATGTTACTATAGTGCCGACAAAACCGCCCAATGCAAACTGAAGGCGGTGCGGTGCGCTCCAGGCCCAAAGTCCAGCCAAGGTCCAGCCAAGGTTCAGTCTCTGACCGATTGGAGCATACGCAATGATGCCCGTTAGGTCCGCGAGATTTCGCCCAAAGCCTCCCCCGGCGGTCAGAGAACCAGGAAACTTGAAACTCCAGACCCGACCAGCCTTTGAAATATTTGCCTTTCTCAATTCTGCTGGTGTGTCAAAGAAGTTTGATCGAATTCCGCCAGAAGCAGACCCTCTTCTCCCAAGGTGAGCCAGCTCAGCACGTTTTCTACATTCAAGAGGGCAGCGTTAAGCTTGCCGTAACCTCCACCGCGGGCAAAGAGGCGGTCGTTACCATTCTCGGGCCCGGTGATTTCCTGGGTGAAGCCTGCCTCGCTGGCCAGCCGCTATGGATCGCAACCGCGACGGCGATGACTCAGGGCAGCGCCCTGGTCGTTGAAAAAGCCGAGATGCTTCGCCTCCTCCACGCCGAGCAGGAGTTCTCCGACCGATTCATCTCTTATATGGTTACAAGAAACCTAAAGACCGAGGAGGATCTGATCGATCAACTCTTCAACTCCAGCGAGAAACGGTTGGCGCGAACCCTGCTGCTACTCGGCCGCTATGGCAAACCGAACCAGGCATTGACGCTTCCGAAGGTCTCTCAGACCGTGCTGGCCGAGATGGTAGGTACAACACGCACACGGGTAAACTTTTTCATGAACAAGTTCAGGAAGCTTGGGTTCATCGAATACGATGGCGGCGGGCTGAAGATCAATAATTCCCTTCTCAGCGTAGTCCTGCGCGACTGACCAACGATGCGCCGTTCAGAAAGCTCCACACAGATGTTTTTTCGAATACTCTGCGCTTAAATTACCGTTGCGGTTAAAACATGCAGAGCGACGATGTGCTTGGCTCCCAGCACCGTGGCAGGGGCACCCCATCGAAGATGGAGCGGCCCGAGTCTTGGCAGAATCTGGCGCCTGGCCCACGGTGATTAGGTTTATCCCCGATTACTTCTAGCTTTTGCTTTTGGTTTTCGGCTTATGTGAGATGCTCTTCATTATTGCCCGATCGGTTCAAACGCTCAGGAATCCCAGTGATAAGGCGTTGATAATCCGTGAGACGGTCACCAACGATGACCACACCCTTGGAGGTGATTTCATATTCGCGGATATCCTTGCTATGGTTGCCACCGCGCATCTTGATAACGACCATGATCTTACGAAGCTGGCCGTCGATGCATACGTACCGAAGCCGGATAATGTCATCGGTGAGAAAGGAAATCGAGTAGGTACTGAACGGGAATTCTGTGAAAGACTCGTTCACCTCAACCGTGCTTAGAATCGTCACACCGACTCCGGTCAATGCGGTTATCATCCGGTAGAGCGATTCGCGAAAGTCCGCGCGGAAGCCGGGTGCTAGCGCCATCTCAAAGCCCGCTAGCGAATCAATCACCAGGCGCTTGGCGCCAATCTTCTGGACCGCGTCGAGAATCTCGTGCATGGTTTCATCAACCGAGAGGTCCAGGGGACGGAGGTAGAGAATTTCGAGTTTCTTCTCATGTCGCGGCGTTTTCAAATCCAGACCAAAACTGCCGGCCCGCTCCGCATACTCTTGCGGTCGTTCTTCAAAAACCACCACAATTCCCGGATCACCCTGGCGTATGCCCTCGGCAATGAATTGCGTTGCCAAGACCGATTTTCCCGTCCCCGAAGCCCCTGCCACCAGGATACTATCGCCTTCGGGAATGCCCCCTCCGAGCATCTTGTCCAATTCCGGAATTCCGATGGAAAGGCGCCGTGTACTGGGTATCTTCCTTACTTGTCCGGCCAGCCCAAGAGTGCGCGAGAAGGCTTGCAGTCCGGCAGAGGTAATGCGGAAAGTGTGCAGCCCGGGCACGGACGCCTGTCCGCGCAGTTTCACGATCTGTAGCTTCCGCACAATGGAATTTCGCTCCGGAGCCTGGTAGAGCCACAAGAGGCCATCGGAGACCGTGAATACGGGATTGTCACGGATCTCACCCTCGACATATTCCCCAACCAGAAAAGTGGTGGCTTGCCAACTGGTCAGGAGCAGAGCTAACCGCTGAATGAAGGACTGCAGTTCCACTTCGGTTGTGCGACCGAGTGCCTTCCGCACCACGGTGCGAAAGGAGTCCACTACCACGATGCCGGGGCTTGCCTTCTCAACCTCTTTCGTAATCTCCTGTAAGACCGCGTCCAGGTCCTTCTCCAACACAACCTGGCTCAAGTTGATAAAGCGGACAGCGTTGTTTAACTTGGCCTGGTCGAAGAACGTGTACTGTTGCTGGTATCGCAGCATTTTGATGGCGGGTTCGCCGAGGATAGTGAAATAGAGCGCGGGGCGCTCTGGCGTCGCGTTGGCGAACAAGATTTGGTGTGCCAGCGTGGTCTTGCCACTTCCCGGGGCGCCCGCGATGATATTAAAAGAAAATTCCGGGAGACCGCCGCCCAGGATTTCATCGAGGCCCGGGACCCCGGTCGGCAGTTTGTTTATTCTTACTTTATCGGCTGTGCTCAAGCTTTCCTCTCCTTCTCGAAAACGCGGCCGTCGAAGGCGGCCTCCGGCCACACAGCCTGAACCATGCTCAACGTTACACCCTCGCCAATGAAAGTGAGAAGCAGCCCGATTAACTGGGCAATGAGAATGGCTCCTCCCTCCTTAGCCTGGTCCTTGTCAATTTGCGGCTCCAGCTCGTCTAGACCCTGTAAGGACCCATCCGCCGCGATCTGCACCGCGCTGAGACTGGGAGCTTCCGCCCTGGCCAGCGTCAGAGCACGAGAAAGGAGCGAGCGAAAACCGGCAACTCCCGCGAGTGTAATTAGGGGTCGGCGCAGCTTCGCAAACACGCGAAAAGCCGCAGACTCCGTTGTCTCGGAGTTCTTGCCCGCAACGGCTTCGTAAGTAAGAAGGCGCTGGGCCAAATATCGCGACTCCGGAAGACTCACTATTCCTTCTCCCTGCAAGGCGCTCACTGCACTCAATTCGGCTTGGGGCTCTTCACGACCGCCACCACTGCCAATACGGTGGCAGTGGTGCGAACGTTCTCTGCGATAGTCGTCAGCGCCTTTGTGACGGGCGGATTTTGCTTCGCCAGTTCATCGAGACGCGCACTGACGCTTTGGAGTTGGTCAACTTCGTTCAGGATGGCTTCAAAACCTATGGGTACACCGCTCGTCGGGAGGAAGCTAAGGTGGGGGAGAACTTCGGACATCACCAGCCGCAACGTGATACCTTCGCCCATGAAGAAGAGAAGCAGCCCGATTAAATGGGCAATGAGAAGTACTCCTGCCTCCCTAGCCTGGTCCTTGTCAATTTGCGGCTCCAGATCGTCTAGACCCTGTAAGGACCCATCCTCCGCGATCTGCACCGCGCTCAGACTGGGAGCTTCAGCCCTGGCCAGGGTCAGAGCACGAGAAAGGAGCGAGCGAAAGCCGGCCACTCCCGCAAGTGCACTTAGAGGTTGGCGCAAAGTCTCGCAGACGCGCAAGGCCGCGAATTTCGTTGGCTCGGAGGTTTTGCCCGCAGCACTTTCGTAAGCAAGAAGGCGCCGGGCCAAATCCAGCGTCTGTGGCGGAAGCATCATTTCATTTCCTTTCCGTTGCTGTACGAAAATGCGCGTGACACTTTAACTAATGATACTCGATTGGGGGCTGCCTCGGATAGGGGAGTGCGTGCCTCACTTTTGGAACCGGCGCAGCCACGTCAGGCTTTCCAAAGCTCCGCCGGGTGATCCTGTGAAGGGCGACGCGCCCGAGCCTGAGAGAAAAACCGCACCCTTGAAACCGAAGGGTGCGGCACCCGCACGCGAAAGATATCAGACGACGAATTTCACTTTTCTTTTCGGCGGATAAAGCTTTCGGGCGTGCCGTCGGCAGGGTTGACGAAGATGACGTCTTTCGGGTCGCGTCTCGGTGTGTCGAAGGAAAGAAAGACCACCGGCTGCTCAAGGATTTTGGGGAAAGCATGAACGGTCGTGCGCTTGAAGAAGAGAAGGTCGCCAGGAGCGAATTCCCCACTGTTTGAAGACTCGCCCATCCAAAAAGTGCCTCTCCCTGAAAGGACATAAAGGTACTCGTCGCAGCCCGCATGATAATGGGGCGGTGTCTCGCGGTAGACGCGGAAGACTCGGGCGCTCGCAGCCGCTTCGTCGGTCAAGTAGGTATCGAGTAACAGCGTCTCCGCAGTGTCTGGAAACGACCGGGCGATTTCGTGCGGCTTGAAGCGCTGGTAGTCACGTTTTTCTGCCATGAAGAGTCTCCATTTTCTGAAAAGATGAATCCCCCGTCCTTTTGAGAGCCGCACCGAATCGACACAGAACCAGAATAGTTCCAGCACAAGTTTAGCTGGACGTCATCGCTCTCGATACTAAACCAATTACGGCGAAGTTCCCCAGGGCCCGCCAGAGAGATTCTTCGACTTCGCGTCCCGACGGAAATCGTGAGGACACGATTTCCGGAAGCAAAAGCTCGGGACGCTGCGCTCAGAATGACAACGCAGTCGAATGGGCGCTGTCGTTCAAAACTATTGGCCGTGGCGGATTTCGGAGATGAAGTCGGCGAAGCGTGTTTCGACTTCGGCGCGGGTGAGGGGCTCGGTGCCCTGGCGGGACATGGAGTAGCTGCTGGTTCCCCGCTCGAATTTTGCTTCATAAACATAGGCGGCGGGCGGATTGCCCAGGGCTTGGGTGGTGAAGGTCAGGGTTCCGCCACCGAGTTCTTTGGACCAGGCGTCTGTAGGTTTTGGCGATTCCATGTGGTGCTTCCCTTTCGGATAAGAATGAGTCTCGGGGATGCCGCTACGAGGCCAGGATATTTTAGCGGATATTCGTGACGAAAGGATGCCGGGCTGAAGGCCCTTCGATGGACTCAGGGCAAGCTGGCGCTACGTTAAAAGCGAAAAGAAAGAGTGGGGCGGCTACAGGCAGCGGTTGCGGCGGTGCCGGTAGCGCTGTCGCTGGCGGCGAGGCGGTGGGAGAGGAAATTGCGAATTTTGTTAGCGGCGAAAGCTCATCCTATTGGAACTTTCGCGGTAAAGCGCGACGACGATAGTGCATCTGTGCAAGTCTGAACCCGCTGCTCCAGGAAACGATGTTCCATGGGGCTGCGGGCGAGGGAGAGGGCGGCGCGGAAGTGTTCGCGGGCGGCGTCGGCGCGGCCGGCGCGAAGCTCAAATTCGCCGAGGGCGGCATGGTAGAAGGGATAGCCGGCAAGGCGATCGGAGTTCGCGATGGCTCGAATCTCTTGGAGGCCACACTCGGGGCCATGGCGCTGAGCGATGGCGATGGCGCGGTTCAGCGCTACGACGGGCAAAGGGCGAATCACCATGAGCTTGTCGTAGAGCGAAACTATCATCTCCCAGTCCGTGTCTTGTGCGCGCGGCGCGACGGCGTGAGCCCAGGCGATGGCGGCCTCCAAGTGATACTCGGTGAGTTCAGGGCCGGAGGCCGAGAGATCGAGCAGTTTCTGCCCTTCCGCGACGAGATTTGCGTCCCATTGCGAACGATCCTGATCGCCGAGAGCGCGCAGTTCGCCGGAGGCATTGAGGCGCGCCGGCAGCCGCGCGGCGTGCAGCGACATGAGCGCGGAAAGCGCGAAAGTGGCGGGCGTGGCGGCGAGCGGATGTTCGCGAAGCAGCGCCGCCAGGCGCATCGCTTCGTGGCAGAGTTCAGCGCGCACGGCGGATTCGGCGGAGGCGCCGTGGTAGCCTTCGTTGAAAAGCAAGTAGAGCGCGCGGTGGACAGCGGGAAGACGCGTGGCGAAGTCGCGCGAGTCCGCGATGTCGAAGAGCTTTTTCGAGCCGGCGAGGATTTTCTTGGCGCGCGTGATGCGCTTTTCCATGGCGGCGTGAGAGCTGACGAAAGCGGCAGCGACTTCGTCAACGGTAAAGCCGCACAAAATGTGCAGCATGAGCGCGACCTGAGCCTCTTCGGGAAGGCGCGGATGGCAGCAGGAAAACATCATGCGCAGCTGATCGTCTTTGATCGCGTGCGGGGCGAAATTTTCCTCGACCGCGGGTGAGAGAGTCCATTCGCTTTCGAGGAAGCGGCCGAACTCAGGGGCGAAAGTGCGGGCGGTGCGCTCGCGGCGGAGCACGTCGAGCGCGCGGTGTTTTGCCGTGACCATGAGCCACGCGGAAGGATTTTCGGGCACGCCGCGGAACTTCCAGACCTCGAGCGCGCGGCAGAAGGCGTCTTGCACGACGTCTTCTGCCAGCGCGAGGTTGTGGACTCCGAAGATGCGCGTCAGCGTGGCGACGATGCGCCCGGATTCGCGGCGAAAGAGATGGTCGCCGAGCTGTTCGCGCAGATGTTCAGAAGGGCCCATTACATTTTCATTACGGGCCGGACTTCGACGGCGCCTTCGACTTCGAAGATGGGGCAGCCCTTGGAAAGCTCGACTGCCTGATCGAGGTCGCGGGCTTCGATGAGGGAATAGCCGCCGACGACGTCCTTGGCTTCGGCAAAGGGGCCGTCGGTGACGGTCTTCTGCTTGCCTTTCACCAGCTTGCCGGAGCGTTCGAGGGGCTGGCCCACGTTTTTGACGTGGCCCTTGTCGCCAAGATCCTTGAACCAGGCCATCCATTTCTGCATGGTCTGCTGCATCGCTTCGGGGGATCGGTTGGTCTGGCCACCACGGTAAAGATAAACAAATTCGCTCATTGTGAGCCTCCTGTTTAGTTGTGTTTGGGTACTTCTAACGTTAATACGTTTGAGGGGGGCGGGGGCGGACATTTTTTATGCGCCGCAAGCTCCCGCCGTAGCGGGACGTTGCGGCGCCCGACAACAGGGGCTAAAGCCCCGTGTTGTGCGTCGAGGAATGTCGCGGCTGTGGATTCGCTGCGCTCACCATAAAAAGCCCCGACCCACAAGGCTAATTCCCCAGGGCCCCGCGACTTCTTTTGTTGTTGCGTGCGC
Organism: uncultured Acidobacteriota bacterium; assembly: GCA_963803735.1. Lineage (GTDB taxonomy): Bacteria > Acidobacteriota > Terriglobia > Acidiferrales > UBA7541 > Palsa-189. Next base: position 780,096 of record CAWDNV010000010.1, read on the forward strand.
CTTCGCGCCGGTCGCGGGCGCCCTGGGCTACAACGGCAGGACCCACCCCTCAGAAGGGGTGGGGCACCCGAAAAACAAAAAGCAGATTCCTCGTCGTCCGCCCGAGGCGGACTTCTCGGAATGACAACGAATACAAACGGCGCAAAAGCCTCAGGTCTCGCGCCGAGAAAGCATCGGCGCCGACACCTGAGCTACAAGCGGCCGGCCTGAAGGCCGCCGCTACAAGGACCCAAGGACCCACCCGCAGTAGAAATGCCGGCTGGAAGCCGGCGCTACGAAAATGCGCGGGTGGGCACCCTCACGAGACTAGCAAACTCGGAGAGATCCTTCGCTCACGCTGTTCGCTCAGGATGACGATCCTGATCGGATCGTCACGGGAGGAATTTTTGGGCGATGGGGAAAGGGCGGCCGAAGCCGAAGGCGCGCGAAGTAATCTTGAGTCCAGGGGCGGCCTGCTTGCGTTTGTACTCGCTGTGATCGACTTTGATGGCGATGTCGCGGACAAGGTCGAGAGGAAAGCCGAAGTGCGCGGCGATCTCTTCGGGCGTGTGCACTTCCTCGACGTAAGCTTTCAGGATGCGATCGAGCACATCGTAGGGCGGCAAAGTGTCTTGATCGGTCTGATTGGCGCGCAATTCGGCGGAGGGCGGCTTTTCGATGCTCGCGCGGGGAATCAATTCCCTTTCGCGATTGATGACGCGAGCGAGTTCGTAAACCATCGTTTTCGGCACGTCGGAAATTACCGCCAAGCCTCCGGCCATATCGCCGTAAAGAGTGCAGTAACCGACGCCGATTTCGGATTTGTTTCCTGTGCTCAAAACGAGCGCGCCGAATTTATTGGAGAGCGCCATAAGCAGATTGCCGCGGATGCGCGCCTGAATATTTTCTTCGGTGGCATCCGGAGCGGATTCGGAGAACACATCCGCGAGGGTCTTGCGATACGTGTCAAAGATATTGCCGATCGGCAGGACGATGAGCTGGATGCCGAGATTCGAGGCGAGCTGGCGGGCGTCGCGAACGCTGCCTTCGGAGGAATACGGGCCGGGCATGGCGATGCCGGTGACGTTTTCCTTGCCGAGCGCGGCCACGGCGATGCAGGCGACCACGGAAGAATCGATGCCGCCGCTGAGTCCGACGAGCGTTTTCTGGAATCCGCACTTATGCACATAGTCGCGCGTACCGGTGACGAGGGCCTGCAGAGCCAGCGAGATTTCGTCGGGAGGCTGCGGGCGCAGGTCGCCTTTGCCGGTGGCGGTGTCGAAGACAATTATGTCCTCTTCGAAGGCGCGCGCCTGCGCAGCGATACGGCCATCGGCAGTCAGCGCGACGCTCGAGCCATCGAATACGAGGGTGTCGTCGCCGCCGACTTGATTCACGTAGACCACAGGACGCCGATGCGAACGCGCCAAGGCGCGCAGCATCTCGAAACGGACGGCGCGCTTTTCGATGGTGTAAGGAGACGCGGAGAGATTCAGGATGATTCCGGTTCCCTGGGAAAGAAGGTCGACGATGGGATCGGCTTCGTAAAGGCGCTTGGCCCAGAAATTTTTGTCATTCCAGATGTCTTCACAGATGGTGATGCCCAGTTTTTCTCCGCCGAAAGCGAAGACCTGCTGGCTGGGCGCGGGCTGGAAATAACGCGATTCGTCGAAGACGTCGTAGGTGGGCAGCAGCATTTTGTGCTGCTCGAAGACGATGCGGCCTTCGGCCAGAAGGGCGGCGGCGTTCCATGCAGGTTTGCCCGTATTGGAATTGGCGCGAGCGGCGTAGCCGACCAGGATGGGCAGAGGCGTTTTCTGCGCGAGACATGCAACCGTGGCGCGGTTGCGTTCGAGGAAAGCGGGGCGTTCGAGTAAATCCTGGGGGAGATAGCCACAGACGCAGAGTTCGGAAAAGACGGCGAGATCGGCGCCGCGGGCCTTGGCTTCGCCGGCCATGCCGAGAATGCGCGCTGAGTTGCCGGCGAAGTCGCCGACCGTAGGGTTGAATTGGCAGAGGGCAATTTTCATGGGCGACTCTTAAGGATATGGTCGAACCGCACGGTTTGCAACGCGAGGCGACGGAACGGCAGGCCCCACCCCTCAGAAGGGGTGGGGCACCCGAAAAAGCAACTGCAGATCCCTCGGGCCGGGCTTGCTTTGGCTCGGGCCGGGGCCCTCATGATGACAGCGACTCGACGGGCCTGCGTCAGGGTTGAGGTACAGAACGGACAGTAGGCAAATACGACAGTTTCCCGATGGATGCGATTACCGAAAGGGGGTATCTTGCCGAAGAAATGGGGATTGTGGCTAAGACGTGACCCTGCCACGCCGATGAGGGGCTAAATAACCCGATATCAATGTGATAGCGTGAATTGAAAGGCTCGTTTCAGGGGAGGCTTTGTTTGGCCTTAACGACGAGTTGGGCTTCTGCCGCATCTGTCATGCCGCTGAAAATTGCGCGGTCTGCTGAAGCCTCGAAACTGCTCAGAGATCAGAATTTCCGCTGGCAATGGCTCCGATTGTATGAGGAATGCCCGTGGGCTACCACGGCGCTAAGTCCTGCGTTTGTCTGTTCGTGGTACGAGGCTTATCAGGAGGAGTACAGCCCCCTTCTCGTTTGTCAATTGTCTGCCTCAAACGAATTGGTCGGATTTCTGCCTGTCGCGCTGGGACGCGACGGGCAAGCAGTATTGCCTGGAGCTCGGCAGGCCGAGTACAAGGGCTGGCTAGCCCTGCCGCCGAACGGTACCAGGTTCTTTGAAGAAAGCCTAAGGGCGCTCTCGCGACAGACGCGTATAGGAACGTTGTCATTCCGATATCTTCCGCCGGGAGTTCCCGTTGACGGAGCCTGCATCTCCTCGTTGCCATGGATCTGCGAGGCGCAAACGCACAGGCGTCCCATCGTGCCGCTGGGGAACGCTGCGAGCGTGGCGAAATACGTTCGCGAAAAAACGAACAAGACACTCAAAAACAGCTGGAACCGGCTGAAGCGATCGGGAGATCTCCGTCTGGAGCAGATTAGAGAGACCCACGACCTGGCGAGTATTTTCGACCAACTGATCGATTGGTACGAACGTCGGCAGGCGATGACGTACGGCAAGCGGCCATTTCACGACGACAAGAACAAGAAAATCTGGCACTTGTATCTGCTCAAAGAAGGCGTTCTGCATGTAACGTTGCTCAAGGCCGGGCCAGAGGTGATTTCGGCAGTCTTCGGGCTCTGCGACGGAAAGACTTACTCGCTGATGATGTCCATGTTCGCGCCCGAGTATGCGCGCTACTCGCCTATAGCTCTACATCACCTCATGCTGGTAGAGCGGCTACATGCGGAACGATATTCGGCCCTGGATTTGACACCGGGCCAGGATCCGTTCAAGGAGCGCTTTGCGGGCTCGTATGATGATGTCCAGGTTCTTTCGATTTACTTCAAACAACGTGAATGGATGAAGGCGAAGTTGCGCCAGCAGAGTAAAGCGATGGCGATGGAAACACTATCCGCACTGGGGATTACTCCAGAATCCGCAGGCCGGAACTTATTACGGGTGTTGGCCTTCCTGAGGCTGAAGAGACCGCCAAGACACGAAAGCTCAGATATGCCGGAGCTGGTGTAGTTCGCATAAGCGCGAACGCAATCAGGCCGATTCGTCGTGGGAATGTCCTTCCTACTTTTCCCGATGTCCCCCTTGATTCTGACGCGATTTGCGCACTACTTGATTGCGACGGATCTTTCGGATCAGCGGAAGCAGGTTAGATTTCCCTAGCACGCCCTTAGCAGAATAAGACCCAACACAAGAAATTATCCTAGCGACGCTACGCAGAAAACCAGTCAGTGTGGGCGGGTAGACGGCGACGTGGGCATCCCGCCGTTCGCTATTCGTGAAGAGACGCTTGTAAGGCTGATCCCCTACCCCGGGGTCGATGATGAGCGTCCTTTCTCCGCTATTGCGAAGGAAGCAGTCTTCGATGCAGCACATCAAAAGATACCGGCCGGGGGAATATTCGGCATATTTCGGATCATGGCCGGCGTATGTGCCGTAAAGAATTCCTCTGTGCCAGCGGGCGATGAGGAAGGCGCAAGGATTCTCCTCGATATAAAGAATGTATGCGCGAAGAGAGCCGGCGCGGGCTTCTGCGCGCGGGCCCGCTGCTTCGGCGAGGGTAAATCCGCGACCGAAGGCCCGCTGATAGGTTTTCTTGGCGATCTCTTCGGCAGCGGCGACCAGAGCTTGCACATCGTCTTCTTCCCAGAAACGACTGAGTTGAACTTTGCCGGAAAACTTTTTGATCAGGCGGTTGTGACGGTACTTTATGTTTTGGCGTTCCTTGGCCGGAAGGCTGTTGAGGAATTCCTGAAAGCTATCCGGCAGAACCAGATATCGATGTATCGTCGTGGCTGGGAAATGATCGCGGCCGAAAAAACCCGGGACCCGCATGGCCGCGCGGTAAAGCGGTGAATCGGTGGGCAAGCCGAAAAATTCCGCGGCGCTTGCTTCGCCGGCGCGCAACTGGGCGAGTACAGCAAGAAGTAGGAATTCGCAGTTTTCAGGGGAGGCGTTGCCGAGCAGGCCTCCCTGGACAAAGTAAAGAACACGGGCGTCTGAATGGAGGAGCCGAGCGATGCGCGAAATTACCGCTCTGCGGAGATGCTTTCCGATCAGGAGGCAATCAGGGGAGCCATCTCGGTGAACGACGAGTACGTGGGGGCGCGAAGTGGGATCTTCCTTAAACCAATCCAAATAACTATCGATTACAGAACCGGGGTGGTCCTGCCAGGCCTGCCATATCCCGCGAAGTTCCTCGACTTCGGCTATAGTGCGGGCGACCCACAGACTGAGATTGCCGCCGGCCGAACTTACCTCTGGAGACTTACCTGGAAACGTGGCCGTGAAACCCATCCACCAATAAGATGAATGGGAGGGGAAACTGGGACGAGGGGTTCCGCAGGGGTATGGCGCAGCGAATAGCAGACTCCATACAGGACTAATGGTATTTCCAGCCGGTCAGACAGCAGCCACTCGCTTCCCTGCTGCGCAGGAAACGGCTCGGGTCATTTATCGTGCTGCACCCAAGGATGCTAGCGTCGAGTATTTGCGAGGGTCAGGCGATGCTTGCTTTATCACTGGACCGCTGGCTGGCGATGTGAGCGAGCAATCGACGGAGGGCCAGCAACGACTCGCCCACCGCGAGACGTTCGTCCAAAGCGCAAGGAGCGCGGTCGAGTAGCCTGGAGGAGATAGCGCGTTCCGCCAAATTGATTTTGGGGAGTAGATTTTCTTCTCGTGGCTCCATAAATGCCTCGATCACGAGTTGTTGCCAGGGGTATTTCAGGGTGGGCTTGCCGTCCCCGCCGCTTTGAGGTTCGAGCCATTGTTCGGGCGCGTTCGGCATTTCGGCAAGCTGGTCGGGTTCGCTGTCACCTTCCTTTATCACGAGCGTGAGTCTCTCGAGATTGGGGTAACAGACACAATCGATCAGACGCTTGGCGCGGCTTCCCGCTCCGCGAGCTTCCACTTCCGTTGCAAAGCCGGAGCGGCTTTCCACTAAGCGATTCTCCGATCCTCGAACTTCGTAAGACCAAGCCATTTCAGGTCTCCTCCACCAGCGGGTTGTTTGCGTCGTCAGGAACTCGGGCGGAGAGCGCGGGTGTGCCGAGCACTATATGGACGCAACGCAGGCGTGGGCAATACAGGAGAGACCACATTTTTCAGGCAAACCCTTGGGCGGCATTGTCGCACAAAATCCGCTATGTTCGCTAGCGAACATAGTCTCCGACGGGGCTGGTGCAGTTCCAAACTTTCCGCAAGCATACCGCACAACGGAATCGCTAAAGCAACAAAAATTCAAACTTACCTAGTACCCAGCCGAAGTTAACGGCGTTCCGGGGGTGAGGCGGCATCGGCGATGCGGAAGATGGCTTGCAACGTTTCGAGGATGATGCGCACGTAAAGCGTCCAGAAGAAGAAACCTACGATGCCGATCACGAGCATCAGGAGGCCCTGAGAGGTGGAGTCGCGGAATCCATTGACCACCAGAACGACGGCGGCGATCAGTCCGGCCAGAAGATGCAAGCCATAGAGAAGGGCAAGGCTCTGAGGCGTCACGAGGTCGCGAAAAGAGAAGTCGAGCAGGGATTCGAAGAAGCCTTTGTTCATTCCGTCCTCCGGGATGGTGCTCAATGATGGCGCTGTAATTCGCCGCCGCATTATACAGTGGGGTTGAGGGGATATATGCGAGGGAAGGCGGCTGACGCCGAGGAAAATGCCCCAGGGCCCCGCACAGAGCGCGGACGCCCTGGGCTGAAACCGACGCGAGAGGAACTCGCCCTGAGCCTCGAAGGGCGTCTTTCAAGGGTGGGTTCCCCTGCGCCTTGCCTCAACCGTGCCAGAGTGGGGCACCCGGAAAAAAAACCAGGAGTGACCTTTTCGGCGCGGGGGCTGCGGAGTGGCGCTGAATCCACGAAAAGCAAGGGAAAATAGATGTGTGGGATCGTTAGCTTGCGCGGAGGCGGCACATGGCTGAATACACTTTCCGGTTGCAAGGCTGGCACGCGGTGGCGGCCCTCTTGGCGCTGGGCGGCATTACGGGCTTGCAGATGTACTCGCGAGTGCGTCCGGTGAATGACGCGATGCGAGACGCAGTGCGGTCCGAGTTGCTGGCCGAATACTCCGGCCGAGGCCCGAGAGATCTCGCGCGGTTTGTGGCAGAGGCTCGCGAAGGCTCGCCGGTCGAACCGGTGCCAGCGGTGGTCCAAAGGGATGTGGAGTTCAAGTCGATGGCGGCGCGAGGGACGATCGGCCGTGCGACCGTCGTTCGCGCGGAAGTCACTGTGGACGGGAGTGCGCCGCCGGATGGCCGCGCGGTGCGCTACTTCTGGGTGTCTCGGAAATTTGGTGGCGACGGCTGGCTGGTGATGGGCGAAAGCAATTCGTATCAGTATTTGATGGAATTGATGCCGGCTTCGCGGCGGGTTTCCCGGTGGTGGAATTAACGTGGCTGTTAAAAGGATAAAAGCAGATCCCGCAACTCGTCCGCAGGGCCGGCCTCGCCGGGGATGACAGAGGCTTTGTTTCCGCTAAGAGAAAAGCCTCAGGTCTCGCGCCGAGGAAAGCATCGCGCGCCGACACCTGAGCTACAAAGGGGCACGAGCCGACGATGCTGGTCGCATCGTCAGCTTTTGGCCGGCGCGTTCCAGATGTAGAGAAATTCGGCGTCGCTGGCAGTGGCGACGACATGCCCATTTTTGCGTGTGGCGCGATTCAGCGCCGAGCGGACTTTCGCTTTGCCTTCAGCCAATTCGCTCAAAGGCACTTTGATAGCGGCACCGGCCGGGAGTTGGTCCAGGTCCTTCAGGATAGTGGTCACGATCTCCTTATGTTTTCCATGGCGGCCTTGCGGGACGTCAATTTGCGCCATGGTTTTGAAATGCATGGACGCATCTTTGATAGCAGCAACTTTGGTCTTGCCGGTAGCCATGAAAACCTCCTCGCTTAACGCGCTCCTAAACTAAGCTAAACGTAACGCAACCGTATCGCCTCGTAAGCTATGTGTCAAGCAAAAATAATTCGTTGACTCACGCAAAAATTTACCTAAGCGCGAGCAATCCGCACGCGGCTGCACGGTACACGCGGCTGCACGGTAAAGGTGGTCATGCCGTACTAAAGGGAAATCCCGGACTACTAAGAATTCCGTAAGGATTTCACCCGTATGAATTGGCCTCTGTTACGGTGGAGTTAGGAACTAGACGTCGACGCGGACGTCAAAAGGAGTTTCGATGTTGAAATCAAAGACGCACTTCGAACAGGTGCCGGTGGCGATCGCCGAGAAAGCCGCCAAGGCAGAATCAGACGGACACTCGACCGACCCGCTCCCGAAGCCAATGAAGAAGGGCGTAGCCAAGCTCAAGGTGGATGAAGATTGAATCGCCAAGAGGCAATTGGGGCGTGGTACAGAAAGAACGGAGTCTCTAAATGGACTATGGACTAAAATATCCCTGGCAGGAAGCCGTGGTGGAGGCGTTTATTGCCGCTCCTGCCGATTTGGGCGCCAAGATCAATGAAGCCGAGCGAGCTATATCCGCGCGCATAGGAGAGCCAGAGATAGATTTTGCCGAACGAATGGCTCTGGACGACGCGCTGCGGATGCTACGGGTTTTGATGTCCGAGACAAAAGCAGAAGAGGCGGAGCAGAGCCGAAGCAGAACTCAGGTTGCGTAACGCCACTGCGCTCCGACCCGCGCAACTTTCCCCCAGATGCGGGAATGCTCGCGATTCGTCTTATCGAACTTCTTGGCGAACTTCAGAGGTTGTTCCGCTAAAAGAAAGGCTCCCAAGAACTGGGAGCCTCGTTAGAAAAAGAAATTCTTCGACGACCAAATTCCCCACCCGCCCAGAATAAAGGCGCGGCTAAGCGACCTGCCAGCGTTGCTTATACAGTGAAGGAGCTGCCGCAGCCGCAGGTGCTCTTGACGTTGGGGTTATTGAACTTGAACCCGGCGCCCTCGAGCGTCTCGATGTAATCGATCTGCACGCCATCGAGGTACATTTCGCTCATCTGGTCGACGACCAGTTTCACGCCCTCAAACTCGTAGACGTTATCGGAGGGATTCTCCGAATTATCGAAGGCCATGTGATAGCTGAATCCGGAGCAGCCTCCACCGACCACGGCCACGCGCAGGACCGACGGCGCGGGATTCTGCTGGGACATGATTTCCTTGACCTTACCGGCTGCGACTTCAGTCAGTTGGACCATCCGTAATTCCCTCCCCTTTTGGAGCCGCCGGCGTTTAATCGCCCAGGCGGGCACAACCAGTATAGCAAAGCCGTGGACGTGTGCCCACGGAAACGCTTGGCGTTTGCCAATCCATTAGATGTTGAAGCCCGGGGCAGAGTCGCAACCGGGTGAGCCGATTTTCGGGTGGTTTGCGCTTACTGATGCAGGGGCAGGCCTGAGCGTTAAAGGAGGCCTTTCGCACCCTTGGGAGGGGTAAATGGCCAGTTTGGCGTTCGCCGCGAAGCAAATCAAAGACTGCCAGAGCATGTTGAACAAAATCCTGCAGTCGTCTCCGGAGGATTCCGATTCGCTTGCAGCGATTCGGAAAATTATACGGTGCGATGAATGCGCCCCTCGGCAGGCGGCGGTGTGCTCTGTGGAGTTACGGTTTTTCTGCGTGAGCCACTTCGCGGATTACTGCTATCGACGGCTCGAGGAGTGCGAGAAGGCGCTGGACGACCGACGACATCCGGAATTGGAATCGGTGCGAGGCTTTCTGCGCGAGTGCGCGACACAGGCGGCGAAACTGCTGCTGATTGGGAGAGAGTTGCAGAACGTTGATCGCGCCCGGTTATTTGACATCATGCTCTGGGCCAACGAGCTGTTTTACAGGTCGATTTCGCAAGTCAGAATGGGTACGAGCGACCTCTCTCCTGAATACACAAGGCTTCGCGGCTGACATCGCTTCACTTTGGCATGCTTTTCGAGTAGGCTCTAGCCACCAAGTATGGAGGAGACAGCCATGAGAAAAGCGATGCGGGTGACGGCAATTGGTGCGATGGCGGCAATGGCCGCGGTGATTCTGGGGCTGGCGCCGAGCGCGCGAGTGCAGGACGAGGCGCGGGCGCAGACTGGAAAAGGCGAAGTGACGTTGATCGCGCCGGGCGGAGCACGCGCGGCGGTCGAGGCGCTGATTCCGGGATTCGAAAAGAAGACGGGATACAAAGTGAAGGCGACTTTCGGGTCGGGCGGTGGAACGCACAAGCAGGTGGTGAACGGCGACGCGTTCGATGTGCCGATCGTGCAGCCGCCGTATCAGGACGTGATCGATTCGGGCAATGTAGTGAAGACAACCGAGAAGCCGCTGGCGAGCGTGGCCGTGGGCGTGGCCGTGAAACAGGGTGCGCCGAAGCCGGACATTTCGTCGCCGGACGCGGTGAAGAAGACGTTCGCAGCTGCGAAGTCGATCAGCTATCCGGACCCGAAGGGCGGCGCGGCAGCCGGAGTCACGGTAGACGAAATGTTCAAGAAGCTGGGCGTGACCGAACAATTGCAGCCGAAGATCAAGCTCGCGCAGGGCGGCGCGGGCGCGATGAAGATGGTCGCGAGCGGCGAGGCGGAGATCGGCATGACGTTCCTGAGCGAAATGGAAGAGCCGGGCATCGACGTGGTGGGGCCATTGCCAAAATCGGCGGCTACACCGACAGTGCTGGTGGCATTTGTGTCGGCGCACGCAAAGAATCCAGATGGGGCGAAGGCGCTGGTCGATTATTTGTCGTCGCCGGAAGCAGCGGCAGTGTACAAGGCGCAGCACATGATGCCGGGTAAGTAACAGGCGGGGAGCGCAAACGAATTCCCCAGGGCCCCGCGTCTTTTTATCCCGCGCATTCGCGCTGAGGCGGCGGACACCCTGGGTTACAAAGGCCGTTCCCACCCTTCGCGACGTCTTCGGGCGCGCAAGCTCCGCCTGCGCGTAAGGCGGGCACGAAGGATGGGACACCCGCAAAACCTTCACGCGGCGCGCAAAAGCAAATCCTCCAGGGCCCGCAAGACAAACGACGTGTTGCGGCGCCACAGGCTACAAGTAGAACGAATGCCAGGTAAGAAAAAGCAGATCCCTCGGGCCAGTCTTCCGTTAACGTCAAAGCATGGTTTTGGCTGGCCTGGCTCTCGTGATGACGGCCCTTTGGTGGTGCGGCGGAAGCTAGCAGCGACGCATGCGCGAGGGATAACGGAGAAAAGCCTCAGGTCAGCCGCCGAAAAAGCTTGGGCGGACTGACCTGAGCTACAGTGCGTCGCGTTTGAGAACGAGTATGCCGAGCGAGGGAGCTAGCTATCCGGGCCGAGGGAGTCGCCGAGAGGCGAGGAGCGGTGGACGACGAAATAATTTTCAGCCTTGAAGACGGAGTGGCACAAAGGGCAAGAATTACCGGGCGAGGCACCAAACGGCAATACAGGCACCCCGCTCCCGGGATCCAGGAGCAGTTGCAAGATGAAACCGATCTTGCAACATGGACAGCGCCTGCAGAAGTATGCGAACACGCATCCTCTCCGTTTGCCAAGAACCGAGCTTGCCGATCACAAAAAACAGACCGCCTTTTCATCGCTCTCTGAATTTATCGCGCGCCGGGGCCGGAGAAACTGCCGCGGGGTCGGGTGCGCTCCAGCCGAGGAGCAGCTTCGTTGATCCGCAGCGCACGGCCAGCCACTTCCTTGCCGTTCAGGCCAGCCATAGCCTGGGCAGCTTCGTGGTCATCCGGCATTTCCACAAATGCGAAACCGCGCGGTCGTCCGGTTTCGCGATCGTTGATCACGGAAATGTGCTCAACCTCGCCGAAGGGAGCGAAGAGGTTTCGCAGATCGGCTTCGGTGGTTTCGAAACTCAAGTTGCCGACATAAACGCTCTTCATTCTATTTTTCTCCTTACGGAGTTTGCTTGGCTTCGTCAGAAGCGGCTTTGCCGCCAATCTTTTTCGATGCGAGCCTGGCATAGACCTTGTCGCCGTGTTTTGCGCGCACGCGCGGGGGAGGAGTGAGATTCGAAAGTTCCACGACCATCAACGTGGTGACGAATCGCTTGAGGCCGTGGAGATCGAAATCGATGGAAGTCTGCCGGGTATCGGACTCGGTGACCACGCCCATGCCATACCGGTAATGCTTAACGTATTGGCCTTCCGGAATCACGTTCATATGAGCTCCCTTTACCTTTATTAGACGATCGGTGCGAGAAAACGATTGGTGCAAGAAACGAATTGCTACGTGCGAAACTTCACTCAGAGCGGGTACACGAATTGAACGGTGCAATGGGATTCTGCGAGCTGCTTATCGAGTTCGAGCTTGATCTCCAAGTTTGTGCGAAGCGCCAGGGCGATTGCATGAATGCGATCGAGGCCGGCATGCGTGCGCACCAATTTTCTGGCGGCCGCCTTGAGAGTGGTCAGGGCTTCCTCCACATTCCAACGTTCGCGGACAAGGCAATCAATCTTGTTAACGAGCCGACTTTCGGACCGACTACTGAATCTCTCTGCTGGGTTCATGGGAACGCCTCTTTCTGTGGCTCTGCCGATCACTTGCAGGAGGCGCGGGCGGATAAGTGGAGGCCTCCGCCCTTTGAGTCCGAAGACACAAAAAGGGCTAACGAGTGATGTGGACTCGCAGCCCCTTTTAACGGAACAAAAGGTTTTTACAAGAGCAACAAGCGCAAGGCGATTATAGCACAGTAACCGGTCGCACGGCGGATGGAATTCCGCGCCTCGATCTGATGACAAAAGCAACGGTGAGCGGCCGGAAGCGCATTGACATCGCGGCAAGGGTCAGCAAGAATAAATGGCGTAGAAAAAAGCAGATTCCTCGTCGTCCGCCCTGCACGTGTGTGGGTGGATTCCCCGAAATGACAATGAGGCCTATCTGCTAGCCAAGGACGGATTGTGAGCTACACAGCACCGAGCATCGAAGAGTACGTTGCGGGCGAAGTTGTAAAGTACGAGCCGAAGTCCGAAGGCCAGAACAACAAACGCAAGCGCAAGCCCCACATTCTGGCCATAATCAATGAGAACTGCACGGGCTGTGCGGGCTCGCCTGCCTGCGTGGAATATTGCCCGGTAGAAGACTGCATGTTCTGGAGTCCCGATCCCGATCATGCGCCCTTTGGCCGCATTATCGTCGATCCCCTGCTCTGCATCGGCTGCAAGCTGTGCACCAGCAAAGGCCCGGACGGGGCGTTCCTCGAGGGCTGCCCCTGGGACGCGATCGATATGGTCCCGCTGGCCGAGTTTGAGGCTGGCAACGGGTCGATGCCATTCTAAGCGCGCACTTTTGAGACTGATAACTCCAAGCATCCGCGAGAGTTACCTGCAGCGCAAAATTGTCAAAAGCTTGTAACAATCGGGCAACTGAATACGTCTAAGATGTTGGCTGGTTGCGTACGACTTGCTCCGCCAAGAGAGCCCTCTTTTGGGGTTTTCGGGCAGGAGATGGAGTGGGCGCAAGCACAGGAAACGTCAGGGGCGATCCCGCATGTGCCAAAGAAAGCGCATGCCGGAGAGCATAAAGTCCGGAGCTTTTTAAGCACGGCATCGCCGTGCAGGCCCTACTCCTAACATTCATAGGGCACTTATTACCGGGCATCCCGACGTAATCTGTGTGGGCGCTCGGGCGCGCTACGCGAAGGCGGCGCAATCGGCAGGGCCATACTACTTACTAAAATAGGAGACACACGATGAGGAAAGTTGCATTTCAATTGGTTCTTGCAGTGGCAGCACTGGCACTGACTTTGCCGGTAATGGCCAAAGCTGACAAGACAGCCACTTCCGCAGCCAAGCCCAAGAGCACTACGCTCACGATTGATTCGCCGGTGAAGTTCGGGGACACCACGGTGAAGCCCGGCACGTATAAGCTGGTGATCGAGAGCGATAAGGCCACGATCGAGAACGGAAAGAACGTGGTGGCCAGCGCGCCCGGCCACTGGGAAGATCGCAAGCAGAAGGTGGAATCGACCGGCTTCGAGACGACAAACGGTGCGGTTGACAGCATCTTCGTGCACGGCGAAAGCAGTGCGTTTGTGCTGGGAGACGGCAGCCAGGTAAGCAAGAAGTAAGCGTAGCCCAGAGAGAAACTATGGGGGAGGCGAAGTGACGCCTCCCCCTTTTTATTTTCAGTGAGAGGCGTGCAACTCTCGCAGAATGAACACTTGCACAAAAATAGGGGGAGGGGTGGGTACCACATTTCTCAAGTTCTACTTTAAGTTGCAACCAAGCCCGCATCCGCCTTTTGCTCTTATAAGCGTTAAGCGCCGTCAGTGGGGTTGGCGGGAGCGGATGGCGGTGGCGGTGAGTTCGGCCTGCTGGCGGACATTGGCGGGGACGTCGCCTGATCCGCGGGCGATATTCTCGATGGCGGGCAGGTCCTCAAGCTGGCCGATGAGGTAGAGCGCGCGCAGCGATTCCCAAATTTCGCTGACGCTGGGATCGACGAGCAAGACCGGTTGGCCTTTGGTTACGACCGCCTTATCGGGGACAAGCCACTGGCGGATAGTACCGGGAATTTGCGAGCGCAATTCGCTTGTGGAATCGCCGGACCGAATGTGGCCGAGGAGCGTGCCGGGATTGATGCTCTCGCCCGGCTTCAGCCGCTCGTCGAGGGCGCCGGCTTCGTGCGCGCCGATCGCGGAGGGCTGCAGCATGGAACGAATTTCGGCCAGGCCGGAGGCGTCGCCAAAGCGCACGAGACCCAGCGCCGCGTTGCGGCGGACCATGGGATTGGGATCCTGCAGAAGACGCAGCAGCTCCTGGCGGAAATCGGAGACGGAATTATCCTGACCCATGACCCAGGCGGCGGTAAGACGCAGTTCGTCCTGCCCATTCTGGGCGATCTGCACGACCTGGGGATAAAACTGGCGCGCGGAATCGCGGGTGAAAGTATCGCGGGCGAGCATACGGTCCGCGACCTGCGAAAGCGCGTGCTGGATTTCGCGGGGATGCTCGCGATCCAGTAGCGATTTCTGGAGTTGCGCGTCGTTGAGGGGCTTGCCGAACCAAGTGGCCTGCCAGAAGAGAAAAGGCATCAGGACGAAGAGAAACGTCATCGCCAAGATGACAAAAAGCCAGCGACGCTTGAGTCCGGGTTTGGCAGGCACGGGAATGGCTTGGTCAGTCAAAAGATCTGTCGCCTCTTCGGGACTGGTCCCGATCGAATATTGCGTATTGCGCTTCAGGGGCTAAACCGCGAGTCGAGACCAGATTAATGTCGCGGCTATGGATTCGCTGCGCTCACCATAAAAAGCCGCGACCCACAAAGCTCAATATTTAGTGTACACGCTCGACGCGGGCTAGAAAGGGCAAGAGATTAGACGATAACGCCGTTAGCGAAGAGGCTCGGGCTTATTTCCCTTCACCTGGGCGTACGGAGACAGGCTCTTGGGATTGGGCCTTGGCCGGCGCGGCGCGAGGGGCAGCCGGCTTCGGAGCAGGCGCGGCCGCGGATTCTTTCTTGGCGCGTGCGGGAATCCAACCCTGATCCTGAGCGATCGAGAACAACGCGATCAAGAACAACAGGCCCATCAGCAGGCTGGAGAGAATGAGCAGCAGGCCATCGAGGTCCAAGCCGAGGCGCGTGAAAACGTCAGAAGCGAGACCGGCGGCGGACAGTACCAAGACCAGCAAACAGATTCCCACCAAACCCAGGACGCCGTGTGTTTTCGTCATCGTTAAGTTTGCGTGACCCCTTAACTTTTTTTTACCGGCGAAAGCTCATCCTGTTGGTGACTTTCGCCGGTTCGACAACCTTCACCGCCAGAATTTATCTAAAACCATGAGGCCGAGCAAGAGCGGAAGATGCACGACTGTCGCGTGCATCAACCACTTGGCGCGGACGTTGGTGCGGCGCGCCGAAGCCCATAAACACACTTTCACCAGCAGCAATCCCACAACGAGCGCGAAGAAATAAAAGCGCACCCCGCCCAGTCCCGTGACCGACGCCAGCAAACTGACGGGAATCAGAGCCGCAGCACAAAAGACGATCTGGCCGAAGGTCATATTGCCATCGCGGTCCACCACCGGAAGCATGCGAATTCCCGCGCGAGCGTAATCTTCACGGTAGACCCAGGAGATGGAATGAAAATGCGGCACCTGCCAGAGAAACAGGATCGCGAAGAGAACGTAAGCGCCGGCACCGAGCGATCCGCGCGCGGCAGCCCAGCCAATCACGGGCGGAAGCGCTCCGGGAAAGCCGCCGATGAGCGTGGCGGCGGTGGTGCGCGTCTTGAGCGGCGTGTAAACGCCCAGATACAAGACGCTGGTGAGCGCGGCCAGCGAGGCGGCCAAAATGTTTGTGGTCAGCAAAAGCTCAAGCACACCGGCTACGGCCAAGCCCACGCCGAACCAGAGCGCTTGGGCGGGAGCGAGCGTGCCGGTGGGCAACGGACGCGAGGCGGTGCGGCGCATACGGGCGTCGGAATCGCGTTCAATGTAATGATTCAAGGCGGAAGTGCCCGCAGCGACGAGCGTGGTGCCCATCACGGTCTGAGCCATGCGCAACCAGTCGAGCGGGCCGACGGCGCCGAGAGCGTAGCCCGCCAGCGTGGTGAGCACGACCAGGAAGGAGACGTCGGGCTTGGTGAGCGCGACATACGCCATGGTGCGCGACGGAGCGGCAACGGGAATGGCGCGAGTATTCATAGATTCTCTACGAAAAGAGATTGCTTCGTCGGTACGCTCATCACAATGACAAACGGCCTGCGACGCAAGGAGAGATTCTTCGACTTCACGTCTCGGCCGGAAATCAGAAACGATTTCCGGAAGAAAAAGCGCCGAGACGTTTCGCTCAGAATGACAACCTCCCGCATAAATCCTCTCAACCTATCAATCGGCCGCGCTCGGGCGCGCTACAGGCACAGCAATGGGCGCTCCCGCGGAGCGTACGAGACGATAACAGATCAGCGTCACCAGGACGGTGGTTACGAGAACCAACGCGCCGGTGACCACGTGCGCTACCGTGAGCGCAACCATCACCAGTATGGGTTGCGGAAAAGATGCTGCGTACAGGCGCGACCCATAGGCCGCAGCGCCGAGCAGCAGTTGCAAGCCGATCAAGATATGCAGCCCAAGCGCGGCGGACCTCAATTCGGGAACGCCGGGAAAGCGGCGCTTCAGCGCGCCTGCCAGCCAGAAGATCAGCCCGGTGACGACGACGGCTCCCGCCAAGTGAGGGATGATTCCGAAAGCTTTATGGCGGAACGCGGCGCCCAGGATCAATTGGACAAAAACGGCTGCAACCGTGGCCACAGAGAGCGCGTGAATCGAAGGGTTGCGGAAATCGCTGCGCCATATGTCCGGCTCGCGTTGCCACCGGGCGCTGGTGAAGAGCGCGATGCTCGCGACCGTGGAGAAGAAAATCTGCGCCAGGGTAGCATGTGCGGAGGAGACCCAGGGCGGCAGGAAAAAGAGAACGGTGAGACCGCCGAGCAATCCCTGAGCAACGATTGCGCCAAGAGCGGCGACACCGAGCCATCGCAGCCAACGTTGGGCTGCGGGACCGCGCGACGCGACACGCCAAAGCCAAACCGCGAGCACGATGCTGAGCAGGCCGACGAACGAAGCGATCATACGGTGGCCGTGCTCGTAGAAGATTCCGCCGACCATGGGCGGAGTGAGCGAGCCGTAAGAGAGCGGCCAATCGGGAACCGAGAGGCCAGCGTCGTTGGAAGTGACTAGCGCCCCCGCGATGAGCAGGAAAAACGTGCACACGGCGGTGAAGACTGCGAAGCGGTGGACGTTTTGATAGGGGCGTGGGGTGGTCACAGGAGTTTTGCTAAGGGAACGTTGTTTGGTGGTCTGCCTTTAGGATGCTGAGAGATTCTTCGTCGCTACACTCACCAGAATGACACATTTTCAAGACGCGGTGTTAGTCACACATCGGTCCCACCCTTCGCGCGTTTAGGCTGCGCTGGCAGCATGACGCTGAGAGCGCGAAGGATGGGGCGCCCGCAAAACCTAAAACTTCCGAAAAGCAGATTCCTCGTCGTCCCGCCTGAGGTGCAAACAACGCACTCGGGCGGGACTCCTCGGAACGACAACAAGGCCTGACGCTACTAATCTGAGCCGGCGGAGGCGGCCTTGAACGTAAGCGTGACGGACTTGGACTCGCTGGGGCCGACGGTGACCATGGCGTCCTGCGAGCCTAACGATTCATGCCAAGCCGTTACGGTGTAAGTCCCCGGAGGCACGTTCTTGAGCGTGAAGCTGCCGTCCTTGCCGGTGACCTGGTAATAGGGGTTATTGAATACGGCGATATACGCCTTCATCCACGGGTGGACGTTGCACTTCACGGGAATGGAGACCTCGGGACGCGCGAAGCTCTGCATGATCGGCTGAGCTCCCGGCGGCTGCGATTCGTTCCATTCGCGATTGTCCTTGGGGACGGGGTGGATATTGTGCGTGGTCATGTCCGAATTGATGACCGAAAGAGGCTCGCCCGTCTGCAGTGCAAGGACGTGCGGATGATACTGGCAGCCCTTCTGGTCAATCATTACCGGAGTGGTCTCCGGCGGAAACGAATACGGGCTGAAGTCGCCCTTGAGGTAGACAACGACATTTTGCAGCGTGCCGCCATCGCCGGGAACGATGTCTTCAGTGGTTGCCGGCGTGGAATGCACCTTGGCGCAATTGGGCTCGGCGGCCATATTGATGTTGCGCGGCTTAGGCGCCGTGCCATCTAGCTTGATGGTTCCGGTCACGGTACCGGCTGTGGCCGAATCCACCGGCTTGCCTGCAGTGTTAGCGGCTGGGGCCGCGGTTTCCGACTGGTTTCCTTTCCCTCCACAACTGATCAAAGCAGCAGCCAGTGTTACGGCAGCGGCGAGGTACCACAAACTTTTACTCATGACGTTATGACTTCCTCCTATAAAGAATTCGAGGGCCCATCAGGGGCTAAGCCCCTGCTCTGTTTCGATCCTTATTGTCACGCCTAAGGGCCTGACCTACAAAGCTACCTTCCCACCCTTCGCGCGTTTTGAGTCGACAAAAACCGTGGACGGAGCAGCGCGAAGGATGGGGCACCCGGAAAACCGTCTGCGTGGCGAACAGCATGGCTAATTGCGCCGCGCGGTGGTGGTTGGAGTGCGGCCGAGGAGCAACCGCTGCTCTTCCGGCGTCAGGGTGAACATATAGCGCACGAGCAGATCCGCATGGTCGCCCTGAAAGCCGCGCATGTTTTCCGGAATCGGCCCGGAGAAGACCCAGTGATCGTTCTGGCGCTTGAACAGCCCCGAAGGCATAGCCGTGCCCGGAATGATCAATTGTGGATTGGTGATCCAGCGGCCCGTCCATGCCGGACGCAGACGGTCTCTGGCCAGCAGGAAATTCGGCGCGGTGGCGTTTTTATCGTGCGCCGGATCGCCAGTGGCATGGCATTTCAGGCAAGGCGCGGCGGTGCTGGTAAAGAGCGCGCGAGCCATTCCCTCTTCCGAAGTGGTGAGAGGCTCAACCTTCTGCGGAATGAAAGGTTCGGCTTGATGCGAAATAGCTTCGAAGAAAAGCATCAGGCTGCGAATCTCGTCGTCGGAGAAGAAAAACGTGGGCATGCGGACCTGCAAGTAGCTGCGCACGCCGTCGCGATTCAAATCCGTGGTGCTGAGCGCGGGATTGGACAGGAAATTCTTCAGCCAGTCTGGATTGACGCGAGCGCCTTCGCTGGTGAGCACGGGCGGCAGATTGATCTTGTCTTCCCCCTGATACATGGGCAATCCCATCAGCACGGATTTCTGGCCGATATCGACCTGATGGCAGCCCATGCAGTTGTACTTGGTGACGATCCACCAGCCCTTCTGGATGTAGGCACGTTCGTCTGAAGGCTTGTACATGTAGTCGGGCGGCAGCGAAGGATCGGTGCTGCCCAGCAACATGGTAACGATGGCGTTGATATCGTCACCGTTGACGTTGGGCTTGGGCATGCGCAGGCGATCCTGCGGATTCGGCTTGTATTTGCCCGTGTCGTAAACCGCGGGATTGGCCAGTTTGTGTTCGAAGAAGCCCTTGAGGTCATACCAGTCGGGGCGAGACGACTTTTTGCCATCGGGCTCAATGCCCTGCTTGGCGTCTTCGGTATAGAGAGCGAAATCAAGGCGCTCGATAGGCTTGCTGCCTTCGTTGGTGAGCTCGGTACCAACGCGGCTTTCCTCTTCGAGGCCGGAGATCTCATGGCATCCCGCGCAGCCGTAGAACTGCACCAGGGACTTACCCTTATCCTTGAGCTTGGGATCATCCATGAAGTCGGCGGCCGGGAATTGCATGTCCGGATGCTTCAAAGTGATGAGGTAGCTCGCGATATCACGTGAGTCTTCGACGCTGAGGCGCAGGCTGGGCATGACCGTGGGCTGCTGCACCACGAGCTCATGACCGTCGTTGGGACTGCGGGAATGGGCGAGATCGAAAACGAACGGCATGCCGTGCTTTGCGTAGTCTTCGGGGCCGAGGTCGCGCTTCTCAAAGGGGCTGTAGGGGCGCGTGCGTTCGCGCGGGTTATGCACCCAGCGAACGAGGTAATCGTAATTGTCTTTTTCGCCGACGCGGCTGAGATTCGCCGCGAAAGTGCCGCCCATGATGTTCGGGCCTTCACCAACGGAATGGCAGCCGAGGCAGCCGCGGGATTCGAGAAGTTCCTTGCCGTGCATGGCATTACCCGCAGGCTGCTTGGGCAAGGCCGGGCCGGTGAGCGCCGATTGCCAGATGAATGCGGAGATGGACTGAACTTCTTCGGGCTGCAAGCGGAATTGCGGCATCTTGGTGGTGGGCCGCCACTCATGGGTGTGCTGCAGCCAGTACGGGATCCACTCCTTGTGGATCTTCATGCGAACTTCTTTAAGGTCAGGGCCGACTTTCTTAATTTCCTGCAACAGGTCGTGTGACTTCAGCTCGAGTTGCTCCTGCTGCGAATCCATGTTGGCGACCGTGACGGTAAGGTTCTGAGCGCGCTGATAGAAATTGTTGGCAACGGCATTGTCTGTAGCCTGATCGCCGAGCTTATTGATGCGCGGGATCTCGTCCTGGTCGGCTTTGCGATCGCTTTCGATCTGAGTGATCTGCTGTCGCGTGGCGGTGAGCAGGTCGTCCTGGTTGTCAAAGCCCTGAAACTTGTGGCAGCCGATGCAGCCTTTTTCGCGGAAGAGCTCCTTGCCTTGGTTGAGCACGCCGGCATGTTCGGTGACCGCGTCCGAGGCATGGCACTGCTGGCAACCTGCGTCGAAGTTTTCGCGATAATACATCGGCCAGAGCCAGTGCTCATAGCGGCCGTGCGCACGCTCGACGGTATCGAGAGCGCGGCCATTACCGCCGTGGCAAGGCGAGCAGCCAAATTTCTCCTCAGGGTGGAACTTCAGCAGATCGGGATCAGGATGGCTGGTAAACGGCGCGTCTTTATCCTTGGACACGCCCAGATCGGCTTTGGTCAGCGTCACTACAGCGGGAACGAGCAGAGGATCGGTGGCCACGTGACACGATTGGCAGCGGTCGACAAGGCCGACGCCGCCGACGTAATTGATTTGCGCGCCTGGCGGGTTCACATTGATCTGCCGCAGCTTGACGTCCATGTTGCTGGTGCTTTGCAGCAGACCCTGCAAATCGGCGGTGCCCAGGCCGGGCAGACGTTCCTTAACGAAGGCATCGAGCGCAACCTGCGCTTCTTTTGCGGACTTATCCTGCTCGCCGCGCTTGGCTACCAGACTAGCCTTCTGGCTCATGATGCCGGTGAACGTACTGTTCAGATCGTCATAGTTAAACTTGCGAAGCTCGGTACCATTCGCGGTGGGCCAATTGAGCTCATACGTAAAGGCTCTGGCCTCGTTGAGTTCCTTCAACCTGGCGGCTTTGGCGCTCTTATCGCTTTCGGGTGTCTGCTCGAGTTGATACGTCAACGCTCCGACTTTGCCGCGCCCGTCCTGGAAATCGGGAGTCAAGACGGCGCGCTGGCGATCGAGCAAATCGATCTGTTCGGTGATCTGCCGGTCCGCGGGAAGGACAGCGCTGCCGGCGCTATCCACGGCGGCTTTCAGTTTCTGGTAATCGGGCGTGCCGTAAAGGGCCTGTTCGGCGGCGCGGCGCTGGGCGATCTGCTTCTGGAGATAGCCGGCGTATAGAGTGCGGAATCGATTCTGATAATCGCGCCAGGGGCGCAATCCGAAAAATTCGCTGTACAGGGACCAGAACACCGTCAGCAGCAACAGAAAAGCGGAAATCAGAATCAGGCCGCTGAGAGGCCTGCTGACGATCGGATCGTCTTGCTGCGGGGGAAGATCAGGCAACGCATTCCTCCTGAATCATGGAAGAGAGATTCTTCGACTCCGTGGCCGCGCGGCCAAAAAGCGGCCGAAGAAAAGGCGCGGTCACTCCGCTCAGAATGACACCGCGCGAGTGGCCGCTGCGTATCCCGCGGACTCCTCGGAATGACACCAATTCCATACCAAAGACTGGGGCCATTAGATGCTGAACCATGGCGTTACCCAGATGTATTTGACGCGGAAGATCAGGCGCAACAAGATTTTCACCGGCAAAGCCAACATCAGGACCAGCAACAGGTCGGTGGTTACGATCTGCAGCAGGGTCATGCGGCGGAAAATACGCTGCGCGAAATTGGTTGAGTTCATCACGAGATAGACAAGATAGCTCGCGATAATGAAATAGAGAGCGATCGGAAAGAATCCAAAAATGATGCGCGCAAGGATCGGCGCATAAGCGCGATTCGCCGCAGGCATCAAATGCGCCAACCAGGCGCCATTGACGCCGAAAATGGCGTCAAGATTGCGGTTCACGGCGTACTCGACGCGCGCCGCATCCCATGTGGAAGTCGGCCAGAACCACATCCATCCGGGACCGCGGATAAATGTCCCGATCGAGATCATCGCCACCCACAAACCGATAAAGCCGGCGCAGAAAGTCCAGATGGCGAAGCGTCGCTGCTTATAGGTGTAGTAGCCGTTGCCGAGCGGATTTGCGTCGATATAGGGAATGGCCATCAAGCCTACGATGATCAGCGTAGGCATGACCACGCCGGCAATCCAGGGATCGAAATAGACCAACATTTCCTGCAGGCCAAGGAAATACCAAGGGGCCTTGGCGGGATTCATGGTTACGTTGGGATTGGACGGCTCTTCGAGCGGCGCATTGAGCGTGAGCGACCATGCCATCAGTAGCACGGTAACCAGGATCGCAGCCACGAACTCGACGCGCATCAGGTACGGCCAGGTGTGGACTTCGCGATCCCACTTCGGGTGCCAGGGCTGAGTCTTGCGGTGCGCCGTTTTTGCGGCGGCAGGATCGGCTTCGAGCTTTTCGATCAGGTCGTCGTTGGCGCGCGCCTGACGGAAGGCGTACCAGACGTAGAACGGCACGAGGAACAACAGCGCCACGATAGGGACGTTGTCCGGAGCCGAAGCGATTTCCCAAAGCTGACGCCAGTTGCCTAGCATTTGTTTCCTTCTCCGCTCAAGAGGACTTTCTTATGCGCCAAAAGCGCCGTGACTTTGTTAACGCGCGAAAGCTCCTGATGTCCATGACTTTCGCGCGAAGAAACGGCCTTTTGGCGCCCGACAACCCCATTCACGCGGCGCGAATTCGCTCGGTCTGACGACGCCACGAGCTTCGTCATGCCATACCACTAGGCCGCATGATTACCGGCCGCGGGCCTTTCTCTTCCTTGATCTCCGTCTCCAGCATGACCGGAGCGGGTCCCGAAATTCCGCCGTCTTTGCGCACGCGCCAGAAGTGCACGCCCATGAAGATCGAGGCGATCAGCGGAATGGCGATGCAATGCCAGATGTAAGCGCGCAAGAGCGCATTGGCGTCCACGATGGAGCCGCCAAGCAGTGCAAAGCGCACGTCGTTATATGGCGTCATGCCCAGGAGCGAGCCGAAGGGCCCTTCGTTGCCTAATCCGGGAGTAGCACGCGCCATGTTTGTGCCTACGGTCACGGCCCAGAAGCCGAGCTGATCATCGGGAAGCAGGTAGCCCGTGAAGGAGAGCAGCAACGTCAGCACCATCAGCAGCACCCCGACGCACCAGTTGAATTCGCGCGGGCGCTTATACGAACCAGTGAGAAAGACGCGGAACATGTGCAGCCAGACCGCGATCACCATCAAGTGCGCAGCCCAGCGGTGCATATTGCGCAGAAGCTTGCCGAACGGGACGTCGTTTTCGAGATACAAAATGTCGCGGAAGGCCTGCACCTTCGTGGGGTGGTAATAAAACATCAGCAGCACGCCCGTAAAGGTGAGTACAAGGAAAAGATAAAAGGTGATTCCGCCCATGCCCCAGGTGAAGTTGTAACGCGTCGCGTCGCGATTGACTTTGGCCGGATGAAGATGCAGGAAGACGTTGCTGAGAACGCCGAGCGAGCGGCTGCGGGGTGTCTCTTCGTGCTTGACGCGGAAGATGGAGCGATAGAGCTGGGTCTTTTCCGGGTCCTTCAGGCCTTCGATCTCTTCCTTGCCCTTTTCCCGGACTAACGTCTTGATATTTTCGGCGTCTTCGCGAACGCGGTCGATCAGACCGGTGCGTTTGCTCCCGTTACCGCCGTTTTCTTCCGCCATGATTCCCCCTAACTTTCACCCCAACTCATGCAAGACCGGCCTGAGTTGGGGACTCCGTACCGCCCCGTTGCATGCGACTTTTTCTGCGCAGGTTCGATGTTCGCGCGAGCGTTCGTGTTCGAAAGGCATGCCTTGGGGCCCTTTGCCGACGTCCCGAGGCGGGACGTGCTCTGCCCGAATTACAGGGGCAAATACGCATTGGGATCGTTAAAGTGATTGACGCCGGCCGCAGGGTCGTCCACATAGAGCCGGCTAGTGTCCACAATGATCTTGCCCGTGGCGTCGAGTTCCACATGCGCGCGGTCCATCGGCCGCGGCGCGGGACCTTCGAAATTGACGGCTTCCGCATCGTAGCCGCTGCCGTGGCAGGGGCACTTGAATTTGTTCTCGCTGGGCTTCCACTCGGGCGTGCATCCGAGATGAGTGCAGCGAGCGAAAACCACGAACACCCGATCCGGCTCCTTGATGACCCAGATACGGTTGCTCATCAAAAATTGCTGGTTTACGCCCAGGTCGAAATCGGAAGGAAAGCCGATGGAGAAAACCGTATTGGGTTCGTAAAGCGCCCGCGGGAAGAAGAACCGCAAGAACATCAGGAAATTGACGCCGAGATAACCGCCGATAGCCGTCCAGATCACCCGCCGGCGCATGCGATCGGGCGGAGCTTCCCCCGCCTTATCAGCTTTGACCGGAGGTTTTGCCGGAGCCGCAGCGGTTCCGGTGGGTTTAGCAGTTGAACTCGGAGTTTCTGCAGTTTTTGTTTCGGCGTGGTCCGCCATTGGAAACTACATTAACCTCGTTCTAGGAAAGCAGTATAAATGCAATCAAACAGGTCTTTATATTCCCCCAGGGCCTCTCTGTCAAGCCGATTTCCATGCTGGAAGAGCCCTGTCACATCGTATCCCCCTAGTGAGCGTGTTGTCAGCGCGGCGCGACGGGGGCGGGCTTGGGGCTGACAACGGATGCGGAGGGTGCGCGGGCTTGGGGTTCGGCGACGACGGCGGCGCGGACGAGCGAAGCGAGCGCAGCGATGAAGTCGGGCGAATCGTCGAGCGCGGGCATCATCTCGAATTGCTCGACGCCGGAGGCGAGCGCGTGCTCGCGCGCTTCAATATTGATCTCGTGCAGCGTTTCGATGTGTTCGGTGACGAACGAGATCGGGATGATCAACAGATGCTTCTTCCCTTCCCGCGGCAGGATTTCGAGCGTCTGCGTCAACGAGGGTTCGAGCCATTTCTGCCGGCCGACCCGGCTCTGGAAGCAGAGCAGGTGCTGGTTGGGCCAGCCGCCGCGAGCCATCACGGCGGCAACGGTTTCCTGTACGTGGCGCTGGTATGGGTCGCCGCGCTCGATGAGGCTGAGCGGCAGGCCATGCGCGCTGAAGACGAGCTGCACTTTGCGGCGATCATCGAAACGCGTGAACGCGGTTTCGACATTGCGAACGAGCGCCTGGATATATTGCGGATGCAGGTGAAATTCCTCGATGACGATCTCGCGCGGAACGGCGGACGGGCGGCCGCGCGTCGATGCTTGTGCGGAGCAGACGCGGCGCCATTCTTTGAGGCTGCTGAGCGTGGTGGCGAAGGAGTAGTGCGGATAAAGCGGCAGCAGAATGAGGCTGTCGAGCGGCGCGGCCGACCGTAGTGCGTCGACAGCTTCCTGGGTGAGCGGATGCCAGTAGCGCATGGCGATGAAGCAGCGGGCGTCGAAATCGGGCGCGAGAGCGGCTTCGAGTCCGCGCGCCTGAAGTTCGGTGAGCCGGCGGATGGGCGATTGGCCGCCGATGGCGTCGTAATGTTCGCGAACGATTCCGGCGCGGCGATGGGCGATCCACCAGGCGAGCGGACGGCGCGCCAGCCAGCCGCCGAAGAAGTTGATGATGTCGGGATCGCAGAAAAGATTGTAGAGGAAAGGCTCGACGGCTTGGGGCGAATCGGGGCCGCCGAGTTGGAAGAGAACGATGCCGATGCGGGGTTTAGTCATTCTTGCGCTATCCACGGAGCGTTATAAAAGAGAGATTCTTCGACAAGTAAATACCACACCCGCTTAGAATGACACCGTTTTGACAAGCGATAAGCGCACAGCCAAGAGTGGCTGTGCCACTAGGGCACGGCGTCGTGAGGAATAGCGTCACTGCTTCAGGGATTGCTTCAGGCGCACGATTTCGTCCTGCAGGCGCGCGACGCGACGCGCGACCGTATAGTGGTAGACGAAAAAGATCGCCCAGACGGCGAGATAGGCGGCCATCAGGCTATCGAGATTTTTCACTTGGCCTCCGATGAAAAAGCAGATCCCTCGCTCCGCCCGGGATGACGACATTGCTTACAGCCGATGCCGCCCTGAAGGGCGGCGCTACAAAAAGCGACGCGCAAGTTCGGAATGTAGCGCCGGGCTTTAAAGCCCGGCAAATTCGGAGCATCACGCGGAGTGCTCCTGGTCGCGCAGCGAGGCAAGACCGTGAGGCACGGAGCCTCGGCTTTCGGATTCGAGGCGCAGGCGCTCGACTTCCCAGCGCAACGCTTCCAACCGATAGCGCTGGCGCAGCAAAAGCGCCAGCAACGCGAGCGTGGCGCCCCAGCAGAGCAAAAGCACGTCGAGCATGCGAGGATCGAGCGAGCCGCCCGCGCCGATGACCGGCTGCGGATGCTGCGTGCGGAAAAACCAGATCGAAAAATAGACCAGCGGAATATCGAAGGCGGCGAAGATGTTGAAGACCGCCGAGACCACGGCACGGCGTTCGGGCTCGTCGATCAACGTGCGGAGCAGCAGATAGCAAACATAAAGCACCCACAGCACGAATGTAGACGTGAGCCGCGCGTCCCAGGTCCACCAGATGCCCCAAACCGGATGCGCCCAGATGGGGCCGGTGACGAGCATGACGGTGACAAATGGCACGCCGACTTCAGCAGATGAGACGGCCAGCCAATCCCATTTGGGCGTGCGGGTGCGCAGATAAGCGATGCTGGAGACAAACGAGATTGCAAAGGCGACGAAAGCCGACCAGCCGAAGGGGACGTGGAAATAAAAGATGCGCTGGATGAGGCCCATGGTGGCTTCGGTGGGCGCGACGAAAAGCGCGCAATAGGCGGCCACGCCGAGCAGCAGCGCAACTGCGAGGGTGGCGATGGCTTGCGCGCCGGTTTTCTGTGTTTCGATCATGTGTGCGGCTGATGCCATTTTTAATTCCAATTCGCGCGGTTTCTTAAACGCGCGGTTCCGGTCACTCCTCCAGCAGATATTCGCCGAAAAGCCAGGTCACCGTCAAAAATATAGTATCAAACGCGGCCAGCACTCCCACCCAAACCGGCGCCAGCGCAGGAGGATTTTCGAAAAGGCCCGCGGTAGCTTCGGCGCTGGCCACGAGCGCCGGCGTCAGCAGCGGCAGGAGCAGCAGCGGCAGAAGCAGTTCGCGCATGCGCGCCTGCGAAGAGATAGCGGCGAAAACGGTGCCGACGATGGAGAGCGCCAGCGTGCCCAGCACCAGCACGGCAACGAGCCTGCCGAGCACCGGGACAATACGCAAATTGTAGAGGGCGGCGAAGACTGGCAGCAGCACGAGTTCGGCGACCAGCAGAAAGCAGAAATTCGCCAGAATTTTTGCGCCTATGATGGAGATGGGCTCGATAGGAGCCATGCGCAGCGCCACAATCGTTTCGTTCGATTGCTCGCGCGTAAACGAAGGATGGAGCATCAGCGAGCCTGCGAACAAAAGCGCCAGCCAGAGCAGGCCGGGGCCGAAACGGCGCGATTCGGCGGTGGTGGGGTCGAAAGTGAAACTGAAGAGCACGAGCACAATGAGCACGAAAACGAGCGTGCTCACGAGCAGCTCGCGCGTGCGGAATTCGGTGCGCAGTTCCTTCGCGAGCAGTATGCCGATGGGCCGGGCCAGATCCACTCAGGCCTCCTGATGCGCGGCGAGCGCCGCGGCCAGCATGCCGCGCGCATCGCCGGAGACAGCGGAATCTTCGGCAATCGATCCGGCGATCAAGCGAATCGCGCGCGTGACGAATGCGTTCGAGTCTCCCGCGCCATGCGTGCTCATGAGGACGGTGCAGCCAGCGGCCGCGAGATTCGCGAGCGTCTCACCGAGCCATTGCTGGCCGGCGCGGTCAAGGCCAGTGGCGGGCTCATCGAGCAGCAAAAGCTTTGGGCCGGCTAGCAGAGCGCGGGCGATGGCCAAGCGCTGGCGCATTCCGCGGGAAAAATTGCGCACGAGATCCTTGCTGCGCGCGGCGAGACCCGCAGGCTCGAGCGCGGCGAGGGCGCGGTCTTCAGGCGAATCAAGGCCATAGAGACGCGCGAAGAGAACGAGGTTCTCTTCGGCGGTGAGGTCGTCGTAGAGCAAGATGCTGTGCGAGACCAAACCGATATAGCGCTTCACGGCGGTGGAGTCATCGTGCGAATTGTGCACAGCGCCGTTGGCGCTGGCGCCAGAGAATTGCACGCTGCCGGAGGTGGGGCGGATCAGCAAGGCGGCGGCTTTCAGTAACGTGGTTTTCCCTGAGCCGTTGGGACCGACCAGCGCGACGCATTCGCCGGGCGCGATGGAAAGAGAGACATTGCGGAGGGCAAAGCGGGCGCCGTAGCGTTTGGCGAATTGCACAAATTCCACGCCCAATCCGCCGCGCGACTGACTTGCGGATTCATCAAGCACGGCGACGGCTAACCTCGGACGAGTTCGCGCAGGATTGCCTCGGTGCGGGCGCGCTCGCTTGCGTAGTCCTCTTCGGTGATGGTGCCGGCCTGGCGTCGGAGTTCGAGGCGAAAGAGCTTGTCCTTTAGCGTATCGAGGCTGTTCTGGACTTCGCTCTCCACGCCGGCGATAGCGGGCGCCGCAACGGCAACAGACGCGACCGGTGCGGATACCGCAGCGCGCGCCGTCGGTGAGGCCTGGGTTCCTGAAACCCGCCGTTCTTGCGCGTATTGGGGTGGGGGAGGCAGTTTGCGCTTGCGCGGGCCTTGCGCAGGTGGCGCCGGCACAAACAGATCGCCGACTCCCGCAGCTGTGGCGAGCGCCGGCTGGCGCCAAAGCAACAGCACGCCGATAACGACGAGCGCGGCGAATCCGCCGATGATAATCCAGCGTAAGCTGTCGAGGCGGTTCGGCAGCGCCTGAATGGTCTCATTGGCGCGGCTATTCACCGCAGGATCCTGATCATTTCCCTGCTGATCGTTCTGCGAGGCTTGCGCTTGCGGAGGAGGCGCTGTTCCGGAAACCGACACGTCAAACGGCAAACCAGCAGGAACGGTGTCGCGCGTGTAGAGATTGAACCCTTGCTCGGTGCCAGAGGCCGTGAAGCCCTCGCTCTTGATCTGCACGGAGGGCGGAGCGACCAGCATCACGCGACCCACGGAATAATCCGAAGTGAGGCGCAAATCGGCGTGATTCGAAGGATACGGAAGTTGATACGAGAAGCGTACGCCGTTATCGCCTGGCTGAAAGGCGTAAGCGATGGCGTATTTGCCTTTGCCCTTGTCCATGGTGCCCTGCACCACGGGCATGCCCGAAGGTCCCCAGGAAGAGACCTGCCCCATCTGCGCGCCCTGGGGAAGCTGAAATGCGAAGTCGCCCTTCTCGTTGAAGAAAGCCTTGGGCGGCTGGGACTGATTCTGCAGCGCGTACTCTTCGCCGACAAGCAAATTGCTGCCGTTGGGCTGCAGGACAATTACGCGCGAGCCGACGTTCACGATTTTGGAATCGGCGGAAGGCTCATAGACGGTGACGTCAACTTTGTCGCGGCCCGGCGGCAGCGGCTGATGGAACATCACGCCGTGATAGACGGCGCGAATAAGCATGGGCTGCTGGCCGATAGCGGGAAAATCGAACTTGTAAGCGCCCTTGGAGTCGGTTTTCGTGTTGACGACAGGCTGCATGCCGCCTTGGAGTTGAATGAGGATGACGTCCACGCCCGCGGCGAGGCTGCCGTCGGTGCCATTGTGGATAACGCCAGTGACAGTGCCAGCGGCGGCTGCGGCGGCGAAGGCAAAAATGAGGGCGGCGCAGGCCACTGCGATGCTGCAAGCGCAAAGAGAGATTCTTCGTCGCTTCGCTTCTCAGAATGACATTGTTCTGGATGCGGGGCATGGTATCAGTTCCCTGCCCGGGGGCCGGTGGGCACGGCGCGGCTACGGACGGCGGCGTCGGCGCGCGGCAAGATGCCGGGGCTGTCGGTGACGCGCTCGATTTCGGCGAGCACGACTGCGGCTTCGGCTTCGAGGCCCTGCTTCATCTGCTCGTAATCTTCTTCGGCGAATTTGCCGGTGCGATATTCGAACTTCAGGTCGCGCAGATTATCGTAAATGATGTCGCGGCGTTCCATAAGCTGGTCGAGATGGGAGCGGTGCGGAGCGGAATCGGCAAGATCGGGCTTGGATCATAAACACGAAAATCAGCACGGCGGCCGTGAGCGCGACGCAGGCGACCACGGCGAGCGTATCGATATCGATTGCCACGAGACTGATCAGCATTGCGGAAGTCATTGTTATGCGGTGGGAGTCCAGCTTTCAATCATCTTGTACGTCGCGTTCTATCTGGCGGCGCGCGTGCGCCAGCATTTCGGGCGAGACGGCGGGCCCGGATGCGGGCGCCATCATCTGAGGCCGATGGCGCCATACGCGAATAATCATTATGACCAACCCGAGGCCGATGGCAAACGCAACGGCCGGAAACGAGTAAGCGAACCAATTGAACCCGCGAGCGGGCGGCGCTGCGAGCGCGGCTTCACCATACTCCTTCACGAAACCCTGCAGGATGGTGCTGTCTGACTCGCCGCGGTCGATGCGCTCATTCATCTCCTTGAGCTTGGCTTTGGCCACTTCGCATGGACCGGAGAATGCCGCGCCGGGATGGCTGCAGGAGCCGGCGGTATCGCCACAACCGCAGGTGCACATGAGTTGCTTGCCGAGTGCCTTGGCGCGGTCACTGCTCTCTGCGGGCGTCTGGGCGAAGAGGGGTGCGGCAAAGGCGGCGGCGAAGACGACCACAAGAAGCGAAAAGCAGATTCCTCGTCGCGCGGCGACTGCGCGAAGTGCAGGGCGCATGCCCCGCTCCTCGGAATGACAGCTTTCCGTTATCGTGGCGAAGAGAGATTCTTCGACTTCGTGGCCGCGCGGTCTAGGACCCGACCGAGGACAAAGCGCGCGGCCACTCCACCACCCCAGCACACGCAAAATCGGCGTATGCCGGGGACCCCGGCTTCGCTCAGAATGACAATTCGGCGAGATGGCGTAAGTTGGGTCAATCATGGCCGTCGTAGTGCTGTACGGGCGCGGGCGAAGGCGAAAACGGCGGCGCAACGCGAGAAGGCTCGACTGCAGTGCGCAGCGCCAGCATGGGCTGGCGGTTCGGGACCATGGCGAGCAATGTGCCAATTACCATGACCGCGCCGCCCAGCCAAATCCACTTCACCAGCGGATTCAAATACGCGTGAATGACGGGCTGATTCGTCTCCGGGCTGTGGCCGGCGTAGACAACGTAAAGATCTTCTTTCAGGGTGGAGTAGATGGCCACCATGGTGCCCGATTGCTGGTTCGAAGGATAAAACCGCTTCTCGGGATACAGCATAATGATTTGTTTTCCATCGCGGTCAACGGCGATGGTGGCGCGCTCGGATTTGTAGTTCGCCACGTCTGTGCTGTCGAACGTCTGGTGCGTGAGGCGGTACGGGCCGATCGTCATTTGCGCGCCGGGCGGTAAATCGGCCTGCTTATCCTGATTGAAGGCTGTGCCGGAGATGCCGATAAAGATCAACACGATCCCGAAATGCACGATATAGCCGCCGTAGCGGCGCGTATTGCGCATGGTGAGCTGGGCGACGCCGGAGAACAGGTTCGTATTGCTGCGCGAAGCGATGACGCGCGCGCCGCGATAAAACTCGAGCAGGATCGTCAGCGTGACGAATACGGAGAGAATCAGGCACGTTACGACGTAGAAACCGCGGAGGCCGAGCGCCATGCCGATGACTCCAGCCACGATGCCGATCAGCAGCGGCCCGCCAAAATTTTTGCGCAAGCTGGCCATGGACGTTTTGCGCCAGGCCAGCAGCGGGCCAACTCCGGTAAGGAAAAGCAAAAACATCGCGATGGGCAGATTGATTGCGTTAAAGAACGGCACGCCGACGCTGATCTTCGTTCCGCGCACCCATTCCGAAAGCACCGGGAACAAGGTTCCGGAAATCACGGCGACGCAGGCGACCAGCAAAATCAGATTATTGAACAGGAAGCTTGATTCGCGCGAGACCAGCGAATCGAGCGTGTTGTCGCTGCGCAGGTAGTCGCGATTGCGCCAGTACGAGGCCAAGCACACCAGTAGAACCAAGCCGATGAACCCGAGGAACCACGGGCCAATACTCGATTGCGCGAAAGCATGCACGGAATTGACCACGCCACTGCGCGTCAGGAAGGTGCCGAAGATGGTCAGCAGGAACGTGGTGAAGACAAGCCACACGTTCCATACGCGCATCATGCCGCGCTTTTCCTGCATCATCACGGAATGCAGAAACGCCGTGCCGGTGAGCCAGGGCATGAGCGAGGCGTTTTCCACCGGGTCCCACATCCAGTAGCCGCCCCATCCGAGGACGGCATAGGCCCAATGCGCGCCAAGCAGGATGCCTACACCCTGGAAGCCCCAGGCGATCATGGTCCAGCGGCGCGTGAGGTGAATCCATTTTTCGCCGGGATAGCGGCCAAGCAGCGCGGCGAGCGCGAAAGCAAACGGAATGGTGAAGCCCGTATATCCGGAATAAAGGATCGGCGGGTGGATCACCATCTCCGGATACTGCAGCAGCGGATTCAGGCCATTGCCGTCGCCGCGCATGATCCACTGCATCGCACCACTAGGCGCGGCCGAGCCCAAAATCCCAAACGGGCTGGCGATGAAATTATTCAACGTGAGGAAGAAAAGCTGCACGCCGACCATAACGACGCCGACGTAGGGCATCAGTTCGGGATGCTTGCCGCGGTAGGTGAACAAAACGGAAAAGACGTAAATCGAAAGCAGGAAGCTCCAAAAAAGCAGCGAGCCTTGCTGGCCCGCCCAGATAGCCGCGAATTTGAAGAACGTCGGGAGCGTGCGGTTGCTGTGCTCCACGACGTAAGCCATGGAGAAGTTATCGGTCTGGAAAAGATAAGCGAGGCTGCCGAAAGCCAGCCAGATGAGCACGCATACCGCCATGCCGGCGTTGCGCGCGCTTTTGATCAGCAGCGGACGGCGCGTAATGATGGCCGCGATGCCACCACCAAACGCATAAAGTCCGCAGAGGAAGGCAAGAAGCAGGGCAAATGATCCAAACAGGTCCACTGACTTCCCCCCTAAATTAAGCCCCTAGAATTGTGGTCAACCGTTAGCTCTTGCGATCCGGGCTGGAAGCGGGTTGAGACGACTCGTTGCCGCCTGGCGCGGCTTCATACTTCGAGGCGCACTTGGCTTGCAATTGTTCCGCGACAAAGCGCCCATCGGGCATGGCGTGCCCTTCGATCAGGCATTGCGCGCCGTCTTTAAACGTATCCGGCAGCGGATCGGAACCCACGTAGCTAACCGGCAGCGTCCGGCCTTGTTCCTTAAGGACGAAATCCACACGACCCGGCAGGTGCTGGATCGTTCCCGCAGCCACGTCGCCACCCACGCGAATACGCTGATGCATGGCCGATGCGCTGAGCGAGGAAAGTTCGGCAATGGTGTGATAGTAGGTCTGGCTCTGCTTGGCGCCCATCCAGGCCAGAGCCGACAGCGACATCAAAATGATGCCGATGCCAATTCCGAATTTCGTTTTGGCTTTCACCCGGCCCTCCAGCGTTCCCCTATAAATGCAAATATTATCACAAGATCGGCTGTGAGGTACGGTTATCGGCAACAGCACACAAGCGCAGCGGGCTGTTGCGTTGTAACTTCGAAGCGAAACAAACTTAGGGAGCAGGGCAAGAGCAGGTCAGTTCCAAGAGATGCGACCGATGCGCGAAGATCGATCCAAACGAACGACTCGAGGCGCCAAGCCAACGAACGGTGGAGACTCGCAACCGGGTAAAAAGCGCTCGGTGCGGCGCTGCCCTTTTGTCGCTTCCGCTGAGGTAACCGACGTCTCCTCGGGAACTAAACTCTCAGCGCGGACTTCTGAACTTGGCATTGGGGGCTGTTACATTGAAACGCTAAACCCCTTCCCCGACGGGGAGTTGGTTCACTTGCGGATTCTCAAAGACGAAGGCGTGTTCGAAACCAAGGCCAAAGTGGTTTACTGCCATAGCAACTGCGGGATGGGCCTCGCCTTCAGGGACACGACTGCCAAGCAGCGGTTACTGCTGGAAGACTGGCTGGCCGAGATGGTGACGCAGCTCAGGCCCTCGTCGTAAATCCACCCCATCACAGACTTTTTTATTTTGTGTTTGCCAGCTCAGCCACTAAGGCTGTGCGGACGCGGCGCTCGCGTCCTTCTGGGATTGGACTTCGCGGAGGCGGCGTTCGAGGAAGCGGCGTTCGCTATCGTTAGTGACGAGGGCGAGCGCGCGCTCGTAGCTTTTGGCGGCTTCGTCGCGCGAACCGGCCCGCCGCAGCAGGTCGGCGCGCGCAGCATGCAGCAGATGATAGTTGTCGAGCTCGTTGGTTGCGGCTAGAGCATCGATTAGCGCGAGTCCTGCGCGGGGACCTTCGGCCATGGCAACGGCTACAGCGCGATTGAGCGAAACGACCGGCGAGGGCTGAATGCGTTCGAGTTGCTCGTATAACTGGACGATCCGGCGCCAGCGCGTGTCTTCGGCGCGCGCTGCGCGACAATGGACCGAGGCGATGGCCGCTTGCAGCGCGAACGGTCCGGGGTCCGAGCGCATGGCTTTCTCGACAAGCAGAAGTCCTTCGGCAATTTGCATTTGGCTCCAGCGACTGCGGTCTTGTTCCTCGAGAACCACAAGATTGCCTCCGTCGTCCGACCGGGCATCCCGCCGCGAGTCGTGGAGCAGCATGAGGGCCAGCAGCCCGATCACTTCGGCCGGAGGATCAGGCACCATCAGGTTTTGTACGAGGCGCCCCAGACGAATGGCTTCGCTGCAAAGGTCGGCCCTCACCAGCCGCTCACCCCGCGTGGCGGTGTAGCCTTCGTTGAAAATCAGATAGACCACCGCGAGGACCGCATCGAGGCGCGAAGGCAATTCCCTTTTTTCGGGAACAGCATACGGAATGCCAGCATCGCGAATTTTTCGCTTGGCACGAACCAGCCGCTGGGCCATCGTCGGCCCTGGAATCAGGAACGCCCGCGCGATTTCGTCGGTATCGAGGCCGCAGAGGGTGCGGAGGGTAAGCGGTACCTGGGCTTCCAGCGCCAGCGCTGGATGGCAGCAGGTGAAAATCAGCCGAAGACGATCGTCGGAGATTTCGGGGGCGTCGTAATCGGGTTCTTCGCTCTCGCGGACGAAACCCGAAGCGGTGTACGAAGCCAACTTTTCCTGAAAGCGGCCCTGACGACGGATGCGGTCGATGGCCTTGTTGCGGGCCGTCTGGATAATCCACGCGCGGGGAATATCGGGGACGCCCGATTCGCGCCACTGGTCCACGGCGGCCGTGAAAGCTTCTTGCGCGCACTCTTCTGCCAGGTCAAAGTCGCCAACGAGTCGAATCAATGTGGCTACAATGCGGCCCCAGTCGGCGCGGTAGACAGCTTCAACGGCGGCGGCTGCGTCCTGGGGCATGCCTGATCATAAAAGTTTATTGCATAACTGTCGATTTGAAGGCGCGCCATTCGACATACTATAGAGACTGCGATATGAGGCTCGGGGCGATGCTGGTCTTAAAGGCCGGCGCTACACAAACCAAGAGCCATGTCGCGCCGAGTCCATAAGCCCGAGGGACCGATGGAGGCAAAGAGATGAAATACACGATGCTGATCTATCTCGATGAGACTGCCTTAAGCGAAAAGCAGCGCGAGGAGTGCTATCGGGATTCGGCACAGTACGCCCAGGAACTGAACGCGGGGGGAAAGTATTTATCCGCCGTGCCGCTGCACCCAACGGCGACGGCTACAACCGTGCGAGTTCGCGGCGATAAGCGCATGGTGACGGATGGTCCCTTTGCCGAAACCCGCGAGCAGCTCGGCGGATTCTTCTTGGTGGAAGCGAAGGACTTGGACGAAGCGATCGACATCGCGTCCCACATTCCCGCGGGCCGCTGGGGCACGGTGGAGATACGGCCAGTGGTGGAGGTTGCGGGACTTCCTATCACTGGGGCTGCCACGGGGGCGAGTACGGGGGCGACCGTCGCTAAGGGCGCGGTTATTCGCGGAGCGGCAAACTAGAAGGACCGCGGCGGCTCTGCTTTTCCTCCACGCTTTTCTACGCCGCCGCCTTGCTTCTTCGCACTCGCGGCAGCACCTCATTGCCGTAAAAATCGATCACGCGGCGCTGATCCTGCTGTCCCGTATGAATGTTTACGATTGTTACGCCACTGTCGAACAATTTTGTAATCGCCTTTGTGTGAACCTCAGGATCAGTGCTCACTGGCCAGGTTGAATAGACATCCTCGAGTTTCAAATCCTTGGCGGCTTGCTGCTCGATCGCTTCTGGATCGCGCATGTTGTAATACTTCGAGAATGCTTTCGGTATAAAGAGCCACAGCTCGGCGGCTCGTTCGGCCTCCTTTTTATCTCCGACCACGACAAATTGCTCGACCAATACCGGCATTTGGCTGGGATTCTTACCTGCCTCGCGAGCGCCGGCTTCGAACTCCGATTTATGTTGCTTCCAGGTGTCAGGGTCAGTGACGAGGCCATCGCCATACTTTCCGCTCCGGTGCATGGCTTTAGGTCCATTGGCGGCGATCAGGATGGGCACCGGACGTGCCGGCGGATCATAAAGGCGCGCATTCACGTTGTAATACTTCCCCTGATGACTAATTTGGTGCCCGGTCCACAGACGGCGAATAATCTCAGTGGCTTCGATCAATCGCTCGGATCGCTCGGTCCATTTCGGCCATGTGCCAACGGCCGCCTCTTCGTTCAAGGCTTCGCCCGAACCAAGGCCCAGGAATATTCGGCCCGGATAAAGCAGACTTAGCGACGAAAACGCTTCCGCCACAACGGCGGGATGGTATCGAAACGTGGGACACGTTACCGTTGTTCCCATCCAGGCACGCTGAGTGCGTTGTCCCAACGCGCCCATGGTGACCCACGCCTCACCCGCATGACGTTCATTTGTCTGCCAGGGCTGAAGATGATCGCTCGTGGCGAGAACGTCGAAGCCCGCTTGTTCAGCGTGCGCGCCGAGGTCGACAAGCTCCGGCACGGTAAATTGTTCGTGCGGCAGCATGAACGAGATCATTCCCTTGCGCAAACTGCCAGTCCCGACACCGTGCGAAGCGCCCTGTGGCGCAGGGTTGCTGCTGCCGTATGCTTCAAAAGTTGAGCCTAACGCCGACGCTGCTAGTAATGTACCGGCAGATTTGAGAACACTCCTTCGATCAACCCACGAAGTACCCGCAGCGTGATCAACCGGCGGTGGCAACGTTTGTTCCATGTTGTTATTCAGTTCCTGTCTCATGCTCCTCTCCTCGCAAAACTCGCTCATGAGTCGTAAAGGTTCATAAGCTTTCAGTTTTCATCGTGAAGGGAGAACGAAACTACCGGGAGAAGCCGGTATCAACGGGGGTGGAATGCTGGACCGGCAAAGCTCTCTGATTCGCAGCCTAATTGTCCTTAAGTCTGATCACGTGGCTCAGGAACCAGGGTATAACCAGGGTATAAGATGTCGATTCTGGCCCGTCTCGTTCGACCTAATTGTAGAAGCGTGTTCCGAGTTGCGGATGCAGGTCGAATAAGAAACCCGGAGAAAGACCGACAGGAGGGATTTATGCAAAAGATTACTCCATTTTTGTGGTTCGATGGCAAAGCCGAAGAGGCGGCGAAGTTCTACACCTCTATCTTCAAGAATTCAAAGATTGGAAGCATCTCGCGCTACGGCGAGGAGGGCGCCGAGGCAAAGGGAGCAGTAATGTCCGCGAGCTTTCAGCTCGATGGACAAGAGTTCATCGCGTTGAACGGCGGTCCGGAATTCACTTTCTCCCCTGCAATTTCGTTCTTTGTGAACTGCGAAACGCAGGAGGAAGTGGATGAGATATGGGAAAAACTCTGTGAGGGCGGGAAGAAAAAGAGATGCGGCTGGCTGGAGGACAAATTCGGAGTGTCCTGGCAGGTGATTCCCACCGCATTGGGCAAGCTGATGAGCGATCCCGATCCCGAAAAATCGGGCCGGGTGATGAAGGCAATGCTGCAAATGGAGAAAATTGACATTCGCGGCCTGCAGCAGGCATACGAGAACAAGAGCGCCGCTGCGAAATAGAGCGTTGCGAAACACGTCGGTCAAAGCAGACTTCAGTAATTGCGATCAAGATGTCGATTTTGACCAGCCCCGTTCGACTTAATAACAGAAGAGGCTAAGAGAGCAGAGGGCGGTCGCTCCGAGCCAAATTAAAGGAGAGATCAAGATGCGAGTAATGGTGGTCGTCAAGGCCTGTAAGGACTCGGAGGCGGGCATTCTTCCCAGCCCGGAGCTTCTCGCGAAGATGGGCAAGTACAACGAAGAGCTCCAGAAGGCCGGACTCCTGCTGGCTATGGAAGGGTTGCGTTCCAGCGCGAAGGGCAAGCGCGTGAAGTTCGGGGACGGCAAGCGCATCGTCACCGACGGGCCCTTTGCCGAGACCAAGGAGCTGATCGGCGGATTTTGGCTGTGGAAGGTGAAATCCATAGATGAAGCTGTCGATTGGCTGAAGCGGGCGCCCTTTGACGGCGGCGCCGAAGTGGAGATCCGGCAACTGCACGAGATGGAAGATTTCGGGCCCGGCGAGGAGATGGATCGCGAGCGCGAACTGAGGAAGGAGCTTACTTACGGGACGCGGTAGCCGGGACTGTACGATTCAGGAAGTGATTTTGAAAGACGAAAAATAAAAAGGAGAAAAGAGAAAATGGGAACGAAACCGACGCACGAACAAGCACAACTTCACTTGCAGGTTTACGATTTGCGGCGCGAGGCCAAGCTGCGCCAGGCACGCGACTGGTATTTCAAGAACTACTTCGTGCAGACCGTAGAGGATTCCGCACGCATCGCTCCGCCGGGCTCGGAAAACGGCGCGCTCGCCATGCAGGTGCTCAGCTACTGGGAGAACGCCTGCGCGCTGCTCAATTATGGGCTGCTGCACGAAGACCTCTTCTTCGAAACCAGCGGTGAGTTTTTTGGAGTCTGGGAGCGCGTCAAGCCGGTGATTCCGCAGTTCCGCAAGATGTTCTCGAACCAGCAGTTCCTGGGGCATCTGGAAAAGGCAGCGGAGCGCTTCGAAACATGGAGCGAAAGTCACGCCCCTGGTCACATCGCCGCCATGCGGCAAATGATGGGGCAGATGCAGAAGCAATTTACGGGGACGGCTGCGGCGACGGCCTGATCTGGGGTGGGCGGTTGGGGCGCCGGTGAGAGAAGGGCGGACGGCGGAATCAGCGGAGGCGCTGATTCCGCTGGTTTTTTAATTCCGACTCTTTGAGGCCTCGCGAGGGCTGGCTCTCAAGCATGAAAGGGCTGGGGGGCTGGGCTGCGGACCGAGGTTATTTCTGCAAAATCGGCCGGAGGCAAAGCTTTAATTCCGGGCTGATCTCCGTGATTTCCATTCCCGGCATCACCATGAATTTGCAACTGAGCATCTCGCGCGGTTTGTCATCGTCGGGCAGCTTGGCCATCACGCGGCAATATTGGCAATCCTGATTCCAGCAGAACCTGCCGTAAGGGATCGTCTCCGGACTCAAAAACTGAAAGCAGCGCAGGAGCGAATTCTTCTCCGGGACCTCGACGGTCTTCTTCATCAGCTTGATTTTTACCAAGCGTTCGTAGGGCCGGAACGGATCGGCGACCTGTACTTCTGCGTCTTCTTTAAGGGGAAGCATGACGGCTCATAAATTAAACCAAATAGGAAGCACTCACAATATTTCGAAGCGCGGACGTTTCTAATCCGGCACGTGCCCATTGCGGCGAAAAGGCTGAAATTTTGCTGCCACGATTGCCGACTGTGCGTAGGGCTGCCGATGCGGCGCGCACTGTGGCTCCTGCATCTTCAGTAA
This sequence comes from uncultured Acidobacteriota bacterium, assembly GCA_963803735.1. Taxonomy (GTDB): domain Bacteria; phylum Acidobacteriota; class Terriglobia; order Acidiferrales; family UBA7541; genus Palsa-189. Next base: position 820,218 of record CAWDNV010000010.1, read on the forward strand.
CTAAGCTGAAGCCTCTGCTCACGGCGGAATGGTGTAGAATCCCTCGATCTCTCTACATGTGAGTACGCGTCCCATCTGCGTATGCCGAGGTGATTCTCATGTGGCGATCCTCCGTAACGACGGCTGTTGTGGGCGCAGTAATTTGCCTGTTGATCGTGGCCTCCTCGATCGCGAAACAAACAGAAGGCAACGCCGTAAACAGCTCATCCCGGTACCCGGATTCTCCCGCAGGACTTAAGGCGCTTTTAGACGACCTCTTCGGCGCCCTGAAAACGGACAACAACTCGAAGGTATCGGAACTGTTCGACAACCTGGCGATCCCTGACTACAAAGCGTGGTTCGTGAAAGAGTTCGGCGCCGTTGAGGGGCAAAGACTCGCCATGAAATACCAGGAACTCGCTCCCCAGCTTCGGGACGAGACTGAAAAACTGTTCCGGGCCGCGCTGAAATACGGGACAACGGAAGTCACGATTGCTGCATTGCGGAGCCCGGTCGATTCGAGCGCGAGCGGTCTCGGCCGCGCCGTTGTCGAAGCTATGCAAGAACCAATCATCTTTTATGACGCTTCCGGAAGGTCGCCGACTCAACAATACCCTTCGTTTCTTGGCAACTATTTCTATGTTCAGGGTGGATTTCGATTCGTAACAAGCAGCGTGCTTCAAGCTCTCAGTACAGCTCCGCCGCCGCGGCTTCGCTTGGGAGGTCAAGTCATCGCTTCGAAGCTTATCCATAAGGTTGAACCCATCTACCCAGCAGATGCGCGGGCATCTCGAACCGAGGGCTCAGTCGTTCTCCACGCGCTAATCGGAACCGACGGATATGTTAGAGAGTTGAATGTGGTCAGCGGAGATCCATCTCTGGCAAATGCGGCGGTGACGGCGGTAAGACAATGGCAATATAAGCCGACTAAGCTCAACGACGTACCCGCCGAGATCGACACTACTGTCACCGTAACTTTCCAAATGAGATGAACACGCAATTGCCGCGCCCGCGTTTGGAAGGTCCGTATTAGCCGGAGACGGCGGCGGCCAATTGGCCCATGCGGCGGAACTTAGAGTAGCGGCGCTCGAGCAATTCGGGAACGGACTTCGATGTAAGCTCATCCAGCGCGCGCACAAGGACGGGTTCGAGAAGCTGCGCGGCGGCTTCGTGATCGCTGTGGGCGCCGCCTTCGGGCTCGGGGACGATCTCGTCCACGATGCCGAATTCGCTGAGGTCTTTCGCGGTAATGCGCAAGGCTTCGGCGGCGAGTTCGGCTTTGGACGCATCGCGCCACAAGATCGAAGCGCAACCCTCCGGCGAAATCACCGAATAGATGGAATTCTCGAGCATATTGATCTGATCGCCGACGGCGATGGCCAAAGCGCCGCCGGAGCCGCCTTCGCCGGTGATGGTGACAACGATGGGCACGGGCAGGCGCGACATCGCACGGAGATTGACGGCGATGGCCTCGGCTTGGCCGCGCTCTTCGGCGTCGAGTCCGGGGTAAGCACCCGGCGTATCCACGAACGTAAGAATGGGCCGGCCAAACTTGGCGGCCAGCTTCATCAGGCGCAACGCCTTGCGGTAACCCTCGGGCTTGGCCTGGCCGAAGTTGCGCGCCACGCGCTGCTTGGTGTCGCGGCCCTTCTGATGTCCCACTACGAGCACTGGCCGGCCGTGGAAGCGCGCGAATCCGCCGACGATGGCGGGATCGTCGCCGAATGCACGGTCGCCGTGCAGTTCGGAAAAATCGGTGCAGAGCAGGCGGATAAAGTCGAGCGTGTACGGCCGCTGGGGGTGTCTGGCAAGTTGCGTGCGCTGCCAGGCGCCGATATGGGTGAAGAATTCGCGGCGCAATTCCGAGACCTGTTCGCGGATCTTGGCGAGCTCCGGGGGCGAGGAGCCGTTCCGCGAAAGGCGCTGCAAATCGTCCACTTCCCTTTCGAGCTGTTCGAGTTCGCGGCGGCGTTGACGCTTTTCCATCAGCGTTTCCTAGCGCACTACTTCGACAGAGCCGACGCCGGGCATTTCCTGAAGCCGATTCACCAGGCGCTCGTCGATGCGAACTCTTTGGTTGGATGAGAGGGTAGCCATCGAACCGTCCGGGTCGAATATATCAAAAGCGATGGGGCATGGCCCCGGCGAACCTGCAAGAACCGTCTTGATTTGATCAAGGGTCATTTCGTCCATGGCGCTCAGATCGATGCGCACGCGCATGCGAGCCGTAGTTTCCGGCGCGCCGGCGATTCCGTCAAGCGGCTTGGCCTCCTGGATGGCTACTCGAGTTCCAGCGTCCTCTACGTTGACCCGCCCGCGCAAAAGCAACGGCACGCCGGATTTCAGCACGGCCTCAAGACGCGCGAAGGCTTCCGGGAAGACGAGCGCTTCAAGCTCGCCGGTCATATCCTGCAGATTCAGGATGGCCCAGCGATCGCCTTTGCGCGAACGCATCGGGCGCGTCGAAGAGACGAGCGCGCCGATGACGATGTCTTCGCCGTTGCGGCGGCCTTCCATAGCGGCAAGCTCGACGGCTTTCAATTCCTTGAGGCGCGCGGAGTATTTGTCCAAGGGATGACCGGAAATGTAAAAACCAAGGGTGGCGAATTCGTTAGCCAGCAATTCGTATTCGGGCCACTCTTCGGCGTCCGGAAGCTCCGGTTCCAGGGGCGCGTGTGCGGAGCCGCCTGCGCCCGCGACAAATAGGCCGTGCTGCGTGCTGGCGCTATCGCGCTGGATTTTCTGGCCGCGCTCCATAGAGCGGTCGAGCACAGCGTAAAGCTGGGAGCGGCGAGCGCCAAGCGAATCGAGCGCACCCGATTTGACCAGGCTCTCGAGAACACGGCGGTTCAGAAGGCGAGGGTCCACCGAGTCGCAGAGCTCGAAGATCGAGCGGAACTTGCCGAGCTTCTGACGCGCTTCGAGAATGCCGCGAACTGTGTTTTCGCCTACGTTCTTGATGGCGCGCATGCCGAAGCGAATCTGTTCACCGACGGGAGTGAAATCGACGTCGCTGGTATTCACATCCGGAGGAAGCACGGTGATGCCCATGCCCTTCGCTTCGTGGATGTACTTTACGGCTTTCTCCGTGTTGCCGGTTTCCGACGTGAGCAGCGCGGCCATGAATTCGACGGCGTAGTGCGTCTTGAGCCAAGCCGTCTGATAGGCCAGGAGTGCATAGGCGCAGGAGTGCGATTTGTTGAAGCCGTATCCGGCAAATTCGGCCATGAGATCGAAAATGCGCTCGGCCTTTTTCGGTGGGATTTTTTTTACGGCGCAGTCGGTGAGGAACTTCTCGCGCTGCGCGGCCATCTCGTCGCGATTCTTTTTGCCCATGGCTCGGCGCAGGATGTCGGCTTCGCCGAGCGAGAAGCCGGCCAGGCGGTTGGCTATCTGCATAACCTGCTCTTGATACAGGATGACGCCGTAGGTCTCTTCGAGGATTTCCTTCAGTTCCGGCAGATCGTAGGCGACTTTTTTCTTGCCGTGCTTGCGCGAGATGAAATCGTCGATCATGCCGCCCTGGATGGGCCCGGGGCGATAGAGCGCATTGAGCGCAGTTAAATCTTCCAGTCGCGTGGGCTGATAGCGGCGCAAGATGTCTCGCATTCCGTGCGACTCAAACTGGAAGATTGCCGTGGTATCGCCGCGCGAGAAAAGCTGGTACGTGGCGGTATCGTCAAGCGAAAGCGCCTCCAGATCAACCTGCTCGCGGCGATTGGCGGCGATGAGCTTCACGGTATCGGAGAGAACCGTGAGCGTGGTCAGGCCGAGGAAATCCATCTTCAGCAAGCCCAGGCGCTCGAGGCCCTTCATGTCGTACTGCGTCGTGATTTCCTCGCGATTCGTTTTGTAGACGGGCAGCAGTTCGATCAGAGGCTGCGGCGAGATGACCACGCCGGCGGCATGCGTCGAAGCGTGCCGCGCGAGTCCTTCGAGGCGTTTGGCCACTTCGAGGAGATCCTTGAAGCGCTCGTCGCTTTCGATCGCAGAGCGAAGTTGGCCGGACTGTTTCACGGCGTCTTCGAGCTCGATGTTGAGCTGATTGGGAACGAGCTTGGCGAGCTTATCCACGTCGCCGTAAGGCAAATCCAGCGCGCGGCCGACGTCTTTGAGCGCGGCTTTTGCCGCCATGGTGCCGAAAGTAATGATCTGCGCGACGTTGTCGCGGCCATATTTCTGCGTGACGTAATCGATCACTTCGCCGCGCCGCCGCATGCAGAAATCGATGTCGATATCGGGCATGGAGACGCGCTCGGGATTCAGGAAGCGCTCGAAGAGCAGATCATATTGCAGCGGATCGACGTCGGTAATTTTCAGCGCGTAGCTTACCAGGCTGCCTGCGGCCGATCCGCGTCCGGGTCCAACCGGAATGCCCTGGGCGCGCGCATAGCGCATGAAATCCCAGACAATCAGGAAATAGCCGGCATAGCGCATCTTCATGATCATCTTGATTTCGGCGGAAAGCCGGTCCTCGTATTCCGCGAGAGGGCGCCGCAGCCAGCCCTGCTTGGCGAGCTTTTCGAGGAACGGCACGCGTTCGGCGAAGCCTTCGCGCGCAGCGCGTTCGAAAAAGCTATCGATCGTGTGCCCCTCGGGGACCTTGAATTCGGGGAAGGAATTGCGCACGGGGTCGATGCGCACGTTGCAGCGTTCGGCGATGGCGGCGGTGCGTTCGAGTGCGTCCGGCAATTCGCCGAAGACATGCGCCATTTCCTCGGCGGTCTTGAAATAAAACTGATCGGTGGCAAAGCGCATGCGCTGCGGATCGGACATGGTCTTGCCGGTCTGGATGCAGAGCAGCACTTCCTGCGCGCGGGCGTCGGCGCGCGTGAGGTAATGACAATCGTTCGTGGCCACCAGAGGAATGCCGCTTTCGCGCGAGAGGCGCACGAGTTCACGATTCACCGGCTGATCGATTTCCAGGCCCTGGTCCTGCACTTCGAGGAAGAAATTGCTTTTGCCAAAAATGTCGCGCAGGCGGTAAGCGGCGTCGCGCGCATCGTCAAGTCGGCCGTCGATGAGCGGCTCTGCCACAGCGCCACTCAGGCAAGCCGATAGCGCAATGAGTCCGCGGCTATGCTTTGCGAGCAGATCGTAGTCTATGCGCGGCTTGTAATAGAAGCCTTCCAGGAAGCCTTTGGAAACCAGATAAATCAGGTTGCGGTAGCCTTCCGCATTTTCGCAGAGCAACACGAGGTGATTCGTGCCGCGTTGGGCGACGTCGCCATTCTGTCCGTTGGATTGGCCGTTGCCTGCGGATGTCGGGCGGCCCGGGCGCCCCGCAACGCTATTCGTATCGCCGTTGGTTTTCTCGCCGCGATCGTGGCGGCTGGTGCGCGCCACGTAAACTTCGCAGCCGATAATCGGTTTCACGCCGCGCGTGGAGGCTTCGTGATGAAAGTGCTCAGCGGCAAAAAGATTGCCGTGATCCGTGACGGCCACGGCGGGCATGCCCTGGTGGGCTGCCTCGTTTACCAGTTCCGTGATGTCGCAAGCGCCGTCGAGCAGACTGTAATCAGTGTGGACGTGAAGATGGACAAAACGGGGTGTCGCCATCGATGAATCATTCTAGTCGCTGCGCGTTGGATTTTCCATAACGCCGCGCGTTCTTTCACGACAGTTTTCAACAGGGTGCGGGCCTCGCTCACAACGGGGACCCTGCCAACTCGTCTTCCGCACGCCTTGGTGCAGGGATCGTATTGCGGACCACCGACAAAGCTGAGGGCGTCGCCCGGACCATTCGGCAGGAGTCGAAGTTAAGATTAGAAAACGCCAGTACCTTCTCCCCCGCTTTGGTCCATTGCAAGCCCCTATTTGGCAGCCTTCGCGTATAGTCGCCTGGATAAAGAACCGTGTCCATGCTGCGAACGGATTCCCACGACCCGGATGCACGCCCTCGCAAAACTTCAACCAGTTTGTATTGTGTGCGAGCTTCACTAATGGGGCTTCCTTCCTCGCTTATGCCCTCGAGTCGAGAGCCTCTCGATTCAAGAAGGACGACATCAATATCCGGTAGATACTTGATTCGCCCCGCTAGGATGCGATCAGGGCACGGATCATTGCTCCGTAGCCGGGACAATGTTGCCGCCTCAATGGCATTGTTGTCTTGCCACAGCAGGGGCGCAACTTCGCGTGCGTGACGGCACCCGAGCAAGCTCCAAAAGCAACTCAAGTTCACTTGGAATAAATGAGATCTCAATTCGGGAGACGCTTCAGGAGTAAACCAAACTCCGAGGTGCCCATTATCACCGCTAACACTGAACTGCGGGCTTTCATCCTCGGTGCTCGGCACTTCGAAGCCTCTCTGCCGCACAGCCCAACGGGCATGGGCGCTTTTGACGGAAATAATGTCCCCGAGCACCTCACGGAATACCAGTTCGTTCGCAATGCCGTAACTGATACTGGAAACTCTTCCATTATGCAGCACCACTAGCGCACCGAAGCCGATGTAACGGTACCCTAGTAAATCAGCTGCTTTGAAAAGCCAGCCCTCTTCGTGTCCGTCTTCCGTAGAGGCGGCGCCTGAAAAACGCCAGGCGGTAGTTTCAAACATCATCCAGTTCGGCTTATTGGAAATCGTGGCGTAGTAAGTCCGTTCGAGGCCTGGTTCGACATCACCGAGTTCCGCGTTCTTCTCTATCGTCCAGTCTTGGCCGCGAACAAGATAGGGAACCGTGCGCAAGACATCTCCCTCGGCAGTTTCGTCGATCTGGAGTTTTGATAGGCCGATGATCACCGCCTGGATTCGACGGACGAGAATAAATGAGTAGGCACGGGCGACCGTAGTGGCAACGAGTAAAAAAAGGGCGGCCGCCAGGTATGTCCGGCGCGCTGTCGGCCCCGTTAGCGCGCGGCCGAACCAAGTGCTCGGCGTAAAGCAATCGCGGAAAGACATGCGTTAATGATTTTGACACCGAAAGAGTGAAGCGAGTGCCCTTTCCGTCGGCAGGTTTCGTTGCCAAATTTTCGACAAATCCGGGATTCGGCGGGGCATGGAGGTGACCGCGACCTTGCTACAATTTTTCCTTATCCATCTCGCGTGAAGACGAGTACACTCGCACCCAATATTGGGAGGAATCCTGTGAGAAATAAGCTCGGTGCTATTTCGATCCTGGTCGTGGCCTTCCTGGCGGCTTCCCTGCCCTTGCTCGCGCATCACGGCAACGCGTCGTACGATACCGAAAAGACGGTCACGGTAAAGGGAACCGTGACGGAATATATCTGGGCGAATCCGCACGTTTTTGTGAAGGTCGACGCTAAAGATGAGAACGGCAACACTGTGCATTGGGTCATCGAGACTCAGAACCTGGTGCAGCAATCGACACTTGGCTGGACGAATACTACGTTCAAGCCCGGCGATCAGGTGGAGATTGAAGTGACGCCGGCTAAGGTTGGCCGGCCGATCGGGCGCTTCAAGGGACGTATCGTCATCAATGGGCAGCCGTTCAAGCCGTGAGTCGCCTGCGGGCCCATTGCTCGCGAATTTCCGTTGCAGGAGAAATCTGAAAATGCCCAAACCTGCGATTTCGACAATCCCTATCGTTACGCTGATTTCAGCGCTGTTGCTCTCGCCGAGCCTGCGCGCGCAAACCGCTCCACCCGCTTCCGTCGACGACATCAAAATCGACAAGTGGAATAGCGTGCCGCTACGTAAATCTTCCTACGATGGGCTGAAACCTGTGCCCGCTACGCGCCGCGACCTTTCTGGAGCATGGTACGCGGCAGGCGATCCTCCCGCAGGAGGCGGCGCGGCTCCTGGAATCCAGGCTACGGGTGCGCACGAATACCCCGCGGTTCTGCGGGGGAATAACAGCCCTCCCGGAGGAGAACCCGACGAGCACAACATCCCGCGTCAACTGCCTTACACGCCTTTGGGTGAGGCAACGCTCAAAGCACATAAGCCGACGGGAATGAGCGTCCGATCAGTCGCCGCGGTGCTTGGAAACGATCCGCTGGACATCTGCGACCCGCCGGGATTCCCGCGCCTGGAGCTTTACGAATTCAGGATGATCGAACTCGCCCAGATGCCTGACCACATGATCGTGTTGAGTCAATTGTCTCGGACGTGGCGCACGATCTGGACCGACGGACGCGAACTCCCCAAAAATCCGGAACCGCGGTGGAACGGATATTCGGTGGGCAAATGGATGGACGACTACACTTTTGTCGTGGAGACGATCGGAATGGACGAAAGGACCTGGCTGGATAATGCCGGGCGTCCGCACAGCAGCGAATTAAAAGTGGAAGAACGGTATCACCGCATCGACCACGACAACATGGAACTCACAGTGACCATCGACGACCCGAAGATGTATACGCAGCCCTGGCAGCCGCTGGTTAAATTTCCGCTGCGGTTGCAGCCTCGCGGCTTCGATATACGCGAGATGTTCTGCGTGCCCTCCGATACTGCGCAATACAATAATGAAATCGGCGATCCGAGCGTCGCCCCCGACCAGAAGTAACGAGCCGTTCTGCTACGAGCAACGCCGAGTCGCGATCAGCGCGTCGTTTTAGTCTGGCAAGATCCTACTTACTCGCCTTGGTCAGCACATTACGCGCGTCTGACACCACCGGCAAATCGATGAAGCTGGCTGCGCCCGGCTGATGATAGACGCGCTGCGTGGCCTTCACATAGTCTTCGGGTTTTGCAAAAAAGATATTCGGAACAAACGTTTGCGGATTGCGATCATAAAGCGGAAACCAGCTCGACTGCACCTGTACCATAATTCTGTGTCCCGGCATGAAGACATGATTCGCCATCGGCAGCGTGAATTTGTACGTTAGCGGAGTATTCGCGCGATATGGCTCTGGGCTTCTCGAAGCTCTCCCGATATCGGCCCCGAAAAATATCCATGCCGATATTCAGTTCGTAGCCGCCCATTTCGGGCTGGCTGGGAACTTCGTCGGGATAGACGTCGATCAATTTCACCACCCAGTCGGTATCGGTGCCGCTCGTCGCGGCCACCAAATTGACAATGGGCGCGCCGCTGATGCGGACGGGCTGCGTCAGCGGCGGCGTGGCGTAGGTCAGGACGTCCGGCCGATCCACCACGCTGCGCTGATCCATGAGCAGCCAGCGCCTCCACTCGTCGCCATTCGCAAAGCGCACTGGCCGCGGCTGATACGGCACCGGCTTGGCCGGATCGGAGACGTATTCGTCATAGCCTTTCGCCGTTTTTGAATCGCGCTCGGCCGATGCTTCGGGCGCGTCAAACGACAAACCAAAGCCCGCCGTCAGATAAAGCGGCTTGGATTTAGCCGCGCATCCGCTGTCACACGAAAGCGGCCAGGACTTCAGCCGGTCCCAGTGGTTTTCGCCGGTGTTGTAGATCAAGACCGGCGGCGTGTCCGCTTTAGGCGCGCCATCCTTCAGATATTGATCGAAGAAAGGCTTGAGCACGTCGCGCCGGAATTGCAGCGCGGTGTCGCCTTCCCACCGGAGCGGGCCGAGCGAGTAGCCGTCGTAGTTCACTCCGCTGTGCCGCCAGGGCCCCATCACCAGAAAATTCATGTTGTTGTCGCGGTCTTTCGGCTCGACAGCCAAATAAGAGTGGATCGCTCCCCACATGTCTTCCTGATCCCACAATCCCTGAATCCACATGGTGGGAACCTTCAGCGGCTGCGCGGCCATAGTTTTGTCGAGCGCCTGTTCCTGCCAGAAGGAATCGTAAGCGGGATGCTCCGCCGTTTTGCGCCACCAGGGCAATTGATCGAGACCCGCAGCCTTCGCAAAATCGCCCGCGGAGCCGGCTCGCAGGAAATTTTCGTAATCGTCATAGCCCCGGCGCACGATCGGATGGCCTTCGCCCTTTACCGTGGTCTGCTCGGTGAAGTAATCGAGATTCGTCTGCCGGAAGGCGCCGAAGTGGAACCAGTCGTCGCCCATCCAGCCGTCCACCATCGGACTCATCGGCGCCGTGACCCTTAGCGCCGGATGCGGATTGACCAGGGCCATGACCACCGTGAATCCTTCGTAGGAACTCCCGAGCATGCCAACCTTACCGTTGGACTCGGGTACATTCTTCACCAGCCAATCGATCGTGTCGTAGGCGTCAGTGGATTCGTCTGTGCTGGTGTTATTGAGCGGCCCCCGCAGCGGGCGCGTCATCACATAATCGCCTTCCGATCCGTACTTGCCGCGAATATCCTGGAACACGCGGATGTAACCATCGCGCACGAACACCTCATCGCCCTGCGGCAGAGTTGCGAGCATATATGGCGAAGCTTCGCGCTCGGCACGGCCCGAAGCGTTGTAGGGCGTGCGCGTCAGGACGATCGGCGCATGGCTCGCCCCGCGAGGAACCACGATCACCGTGTGCAGCTTCACACCGTCGCGCATGGGGACCATTACGTCGCGTTTGACGTAGTCGTAGAACGAACTTGGCGCTTCGAATTTCGGAGGGATGTCTGGCGTTTCGGGCGAGACCTGTGCACCGACGGAAGTCCCGAAGGCCACCAGCATCGCCATCGCAAGGAAATAGCGCTCGAAAGAATGTGGCATAGAACCGCTCCTGTGCCGGTTTTCGGTTACGCCGGCCGGATCAACCATTTTACACACCCTTGGCAAGGCAGGAAGAATCCGAAGGATTTCCCCCTTGAGGGGCCGGCGTTCAGCAGAGCTGGATCAGCGTTTGCGGGCGGCGGTGGCCTTAGTTTTGGCGATGGGCTTGGCGACTTTGGTGGGCGGAGTCGCCGCTGCCGCGGCGGCCTTGCCTTTGCGAGCGGCCTGCAGGCGCGCGAGCGTATCTGCAGCTTTCGGCGATTCGACGGGTCCGCCGCCGGCAGCTGGAGGCGCCGCACCCGGATTGCCGACGAGTTTTTTCTTCGTTTTGTCCGCCGGCTTCTTCCCTTTTTCCTCGATCTTCTTCTTGGGCAGGTCTTTGATGCCGGAAAGCTTGCGCAGCAGTTTCAAACGAAGTTCCGGATTTCTGGCCTTGCCCTGCAATTGCGCCTGAAAAAGGTCTTCGATGACTTTGTCGAATTTCGGCCCGTGCGCCATGCCAATGCTTTCGAGCTCCAGGATCGCCGCAGGCAAGGCTTGCCTCAAAGGCCGCCATTTCGTGAGGTAGGTGCGGATTTTGCCTACCGCTTTGGAATTCGAGGACTCCGCAAGAATAAAAGCGAGCAAGTCCCCTGGCGCTTTCTCCAGGAATGCATAAGCCTCAGTGGGCGTGGCGGTTTTTCGTCCCGCGAGCGCGGCGATGACCTTCTGAGCGCGCTCCTCGAGGCTGGTCACCTCGTCGATTTCGTGTTGACGATATCCGACGCGATGCAAAGCCCCCGATAGTTCGCGGTCCTTCAACTTCCCCAGCGCCGCGTAAGTGACCGGTACGGACATTCGCGGCCGAATGCCGGAAGCAGCCAGGTCGTCCCGTGCCTTCAGAATTCGCGCGAGCATTTCGTAATGCGGATGCCGCTTGGCCAGCTGTGGAGAGATCGCCTCGAGAAGCCCCCGTGCCTCCCAAGCCTTTAGGACTTGCACTGGCTTATCTTCCCGCGCGAGTTGCCGAAGCTCCGCACCAGCGTCCTCCGGAGTAATGGATTCCTGCAGCCCGCGCTCCAGCGCCAGCTTGAACCATTCCTCGGTGCGCGATTCGAGCTTGAAATCCATGCGCGCGCCATAGCGAATAGCGCGCAGCAAGCGCACAGGCTGATTCGTGAAGCTGTGGATGGAAAGCGCGCGCACTTCGCGGCTTTCGAGATCGGCGAGGCCGTTTGTGGGATCGAGCAGCAAGCCACGGGATGCGGCGTTCAGCGAAAGGGCGATGGCGTTCAAGGAAAAATCCCGGCGGCGCAGGTCTTCCATGATGGTGGACCAGCGCGTTTCGGGGCGAACGCCGGGGCGCGGATAAACTTCCTCGCGAGCCGCCTCGATGCTGCCGTCCACGTCGCCGGCAAACAGCATTTCGATGCGGCGCAGCTTTTCGTCTTCATCGACGACGCGCGCTCCGCCCTTTTCAAGCTCGCGCGCGAACCGCGCGGGATTGCCCTCGACCGTGAAATCGAGATCGCGGATGGACATTCCCGAAATCAGATCGCGAACAGCGCCGCCGACCAGGTAGACGTTGGTGGTGGTTTCAACTGCCAGCTCCTGCATGCGCACCAGTACGGCGCGCTGCTCGGCGGAGAGCCGGCTTTCGAGCATGTACATGTAGTCAGGCATCGGCCATTCTCTTCCCTAGCGAACGTGAGCGACTAAGCTTGATGGATTGATATGCACTTTTGTTGCCTGCGTCAGCACCAAATACTACAGTTCGGGCCTTAGATTCCCTCACGCGCGTGGATGGTGCGCTTTGTACACCTGTTTCAATCGCTCTTCCATTACGTGCGTATAGATCTGTGTCGTCGAAATGTCGGCGTGTCCCAACATCAACTGCACCGACCGCAGGTCCGCACCGCGTTCAAGCAAATGCGTGGCAAAGCTGTGCCTCAACTTATGGGGCGAGAGACGCGCCCGTATGCCGGCGCGCCGGCCATAGGCGGTCAATAAGCGCCAAATGGCAATGCGGCTAAGGCGATTGCCAAACCGATTCACGAATAGCCAAGGGCTGGCCTTCACGGTGTCGCGTCTCCCCAAAAGTTGAGGCCGCGACTTCTCGATATAGGCCCGCACCGCCGCCAGCGCCTTTCGACCGACCGGCACCAGACGCTCCTTATCACCCTTTCCGATACAGCGCAAGCAGCCCATGCGCATTTCCAGGTCGGATACCTTTAAGTTAACCAATTCCGATACCCGCAGGCCGGTGGAATAGAGCACCTCCAGGATGGCGTGGTCGCGCAATCCGTAAGGAGTTGACAGGTCCGGCTGATTCAGCAAGCGGTCCACGTCTTCCATGCGCAGATAAACGGGCAGCCTGCGCCGAGTCTTCGGCGACTCCAGATTAAGCATGGGATCAAGGGTTATCGCCCCTTCAGCCAGCCCGAAGCGAAAAAAATTGCGCAGTGAAGCCATATGGCGCGCCACGGAGTGGCTATCCAGCCCCTGCTTGTAGAGGTCGCCCAGGAAGTCCACGATATGTTCGCGGCTCACCGCCTCGAGGCTCAAGCTGCGCTTTTCCGCAAAGGCCTCGAACTTGCGCAGATCGTGGTCATAAGCCGTCAGCGTATTGGCGGCCAGCCCCTTCTCGACCTTGATGTAGTTCATGAACGAAACGACCAGCGCGTGAATCTGCATCCTACGATTCCTGGCTCAAGCCGGCCATGCTGGCGGCTTCGGGCTCGCCGTGCATGGCAATGCCATAAATCTCAAACAGCTCGCTGCTTCGCATCGTCCAGGCCAGCACCAAGTATGTAACCGTGGCTCCCACCAGCAGAACGGCGAAAATGGCGAGCCGCGGCAGGAAATGCGCATAAGCATCAAAACGCGACACTTCCAACGCCATCCAGCAGAGCGTGCCCATGATTCCGGCACAGACTCCACTGCGCGCCAGCGATCCCAAGATATTCAATGTGCCCAGCCGGCCGAAACGCAGCCGGAAAATAGCAAACAAAGCGAAGAAATTGAAATACGCAGCCGCCACGGTGGCGACGGCCGGTCCTCCATTGCCAAACACAGAAAAAAACCAGCGCAAAAAGAGCACGTTCAGAATGATATTCAGGCCTAGCGAGCAAGCCGCCACGCGCGCCGGTATGCGCATATCGCGCGTGGAATAAAAAGCCGGTACAATCAATTTAATCGCGGCAAATGCCGGCAAGCCAAAGGCATAGTAGAAAAGCGCGCGCGTCGTCAATCCCGTGGATTCGGCCATGAATTCGCCGTGCTCGAAAAGCACGCGAATAATCGGCTCGCGCAGCACTACCAGGCCCACCGCCGCGGGTATGGTGATAAATGAAACGATGCGCAGGGAAAAGACCAGCGTGGACTTCATCTCTTCCATATTACCGGCGGCCGCCTGATGCGCCATCATGGGCAAAATCGCCGTGGCCACGGCGATGGCGTATCCGCCCATGACCAGCTCCATCACCCGCTCCGCAACGTACAGTGCGGTCACGCTACCCGACGGCATGCGGCCGGACGTGGCGAAGATTGTGCCGACGAAAAAATTGATCTGTGCCACGCCGATGCCGAAAAATCCCGGCGCCAGTAATCCGCCTACAGAGCGCACGCCTTCATGCCGCAGCGAAAGCCCGAAATCGAACCCCATTCCCCGGCGCACCAATTGCGGCACCAGGATCAGGAATTGCAGCGCTCCGCCAATCAGGACCCCCACCCCTAGTGACACCGCCGGACTCGAAAAGTGGCGCGAAACCGCCGCTACCGAAGCGGCGATGATGGAAAGATTCAGCAGCACCGGAGTGGCCGCGGGCGTCCCGAAAACGTGAAAGCAATTCAGTATGGCCATCGCCAGGGCCGACAGGCCGATGAAATAGATGTACGGAAACATGATGCGATTCAGATAGACGGCCTGCTCCCAGGCCGGCTGTCCGGGCGCAAAAAGCGTGAACAGGCGCATGAACTGCGCCGAGAAAACGCTTCCGAGCATGGTGATAGCCGCGAGCATTACGGCCAGCGTCCAGAAAAGACGATGCGCGAATTCCCAGACTTCCTCGCGCGGCTTGTTGTTCAAGTAATTGGCGAAAATGGGGATGAACGAAGCGGTCACCGCACCTTCGCCTACTAACCGTCGGATCAGGTTTGGGATGCGGTAAGCCAGCACGAAGGCGTCGGCGGTTGGCGTCGTGCCAAGAAGCAGAGTTATACGCTGGTCGCGGACGTAACCGAGAATGCGGCTTACAACCGTAACAAGGGAGATGACCGAGGCTGATTTGAGGATCTGCTTCTTCTGGTTCAAAAGGCGGCGTCTCAGCCTAAGTCTATTAGAAACAATAAGTTGAAACCGTAACGGAGCGGTACTGTAACACACCGTACCCCACTTTGCAACAATTCCCCAACCTTAGGTATCGAGTCAGGTATCGAGTCCGCAAAGAGCGTGCGGCGGGTTCAAATGTTGTGTGAGACAGCGATTCGCAGCGATGGCGTTGCCAGCGTTTTCGACCCACTCCGCTGGCGGGCGCGCTAGTGCGACTTAGCGCGCCCGATGACTCAGGCTCCAAACATACGCCGCGAGCGCTGACGCCTGGTCGGGAGCAAGTTGCGCACCACCCATCGGCGGCATGGGGTCGCGATATTGTTTTGGTTGCGATACGCCTTCGGTGATGGTTTTCTTGATCCCGGCATAGCTGCCATCGCTCCAAAGCCATTTTTTGCCCATCAGATCGGGACCCAATGGAGTGCCTTCACCGTTCTCGCCGTGGCAGCCCGCGCATGCCGCTCCACCCACTTGACCGTGGTAAATGCGTTCACCGAGCGCAACCATTTCTCGTGTCGCGCCCTGGGGAACGGGAACGTTCCCCGTCGCGGCTGCGCCGGCATCTGGATGCGTGCCCTCCGGCGGTTCGGCGGAGGTCTCGACTGGATTCCCGGCGGGAGCTGTCGCGCTCGGGCACGGCGTGATGTTCGCGGCGCCGCCTTCCGAGCCGCCATAGTAGACAATCCGGTAGATCCTTCCGTGGATGTCGTCAGAAACGTAGAGCGAACCGTCCGGTCCCACGGCCAAGCCCGAGGGACGATGTGCTGCTCCGGCGGGCGATTTCACGGCTCCCGCGAAACCATCGGCAAACACTTCGCACTGGCCGGATGCGCGTTCCCCGGCGAGCGGCTGGAAAATGACGTTGTAGCCACCTTGCGGATAGGGCGCGCGATTCCATGAGCCGTGGAAGGCGATGAAGACGCCATCCCGATAACGTGCCGGAAATTGTTTTTGGTCATATCGCACCATCGCATTCGGTGCCCAATGGGCGGGAAACGCCGCGGCCGGAGCAATCTTGTTCGCGCACACGCCGATGGTTTTGCCGCCATCGCCGCCGTATTCCGGCGCCAGAACGAGCTTTTGGACGAACGGATCGTAATAGCACTCGGGCCAGCCGTAATCTCCCTTCGCCTGTAAAAGCAACAACTCTTCAGCGGGCAGCGTCGCCTCTTGATCCGGTTTATACAGGTCGGGCCAATTTGTGCGCAGCTGATCGCGTCCGTGTTGGGTGACAAACACTCGGCCATTTGAGTCGATCGCAAAGCCCTCAGCGTTGCGGATCCCCGTAGCGAAGCGCTCAGCCGTGGAAAACTTTTGGTTCGTTTTATTCGCGTCATAGCGCCAGACACCGCCACGAATCTCGAGTTCCGTGCACGGGTTGGCGCCAGGCGACTTGAGCGTCCGATTTTTCAGCTGGCAGGAATTGGTTGCGGTGGCAACATCGATATACATCGTTCCGTCCGTGCTAATGATGAATGGATGCATCGGATGGTCGCCGCCCAGAGGCAATCCGGAGACGATGGTGTCGGCGGCGCCATTTGGCACGATGGAGCCTTCGGGCAATGGATATCGCACGATCCGGTCATTGATCTCGGCGTAGAGCGATCCCATATACATGCCGATGCCCGTACCGCCTGCTCCGCCGCTTTGGACAGTTTCGCCAAAGCGCTCGGTCGCATCAGCCTTTCCGACTCCGGTCTTGTCTTGCAGAGCTACGAGGAAACCGCCTGCGGGCGGCTTGTCGTTGCCGTAGTAACGGCCGGACCAGGTGTTGACGTAAACGACTCCGCTCGGCGCAACCACCATGTGGCGGGCGTGACCGATATTGTCCGCAAAGACCGTCGCGCAGAAACCAGCGGGTAACTTCAATTCGCTGTCATCGCTCGGACATGCCTGGCTCTTGGATTGTGCTGCCACGTCGGCGCGGTTATGAGTCAACGTGAATGAAACGATGTAAGTTGCGGCGAGCGCCACGACGGCAAGGAACAGAGTTTTTAATCTGTTGGATAATTGCGTTAGTGCTCCAGGCATGGAGATAGATCAGCTCCACACACTGAGTGGATGCTTTCCCAAGTCGCCAGGTTACGAGCGGCTCAATCTCGGCGATGCAAGCGCGTACGTACCTACGTTTATTCTGTGATCGTCGACTCCTTTCCAGAAGGTGTTACTCGCCGAGAGAGCTAAACGGAGCCGACTAATCTACCCGAAGCCTGTGCTGGAACCGGTGATGAGAACCACCTGCTTTGAATTCATAGTTATCCCTTTTTGTGACGCTAACGTGAGGGCAGTTTGATGCCCGACGCGAGACAGTTGGTTACAAACATGAATGCAACAAATTGCCGGCCAGGAAAATAATCGCGGCCGAAAATGCCATGGGTTGACGAGGGTTAATTTTTCGCGACCACCGAGTCCAGTGCGATCACCCGTCTAGATTTTCCAGCTGGGCGTGGCGACGTACGCGCGGTTGATATCGGCGACCGTCTGGGTGCCGCAATTGCCCATCGCCAGTTTCAGCTCTCCCTGCAGGATTTCGATCACGCGATCGACGCCGGCCTGGCCAAACGCACCCAATCCCCACAGGTAAGGACGTCCGATCCCAACAGCCTTAGCTCCCAATGCGAGCGCCTTGAAAGCATCGGTGCCCCGGCGAATGCCCCCATCGACAAACACAGGAATGCGATTGTTCACTTCGGCGACAACTTCAGGCAGAGCCTCGATAGTCCCGCGCAAAGTTTCCGTCGCTCGCCCGCCGTGGTTGGATACGAGAATTCCGTCCAGGCCGTGCTCGATCGAAAGCCGCGCGTCCTCGCGCGTGTCTATCCCTTTGATCAGGAACTTCCCTTTCCAAAATTTGCGGATGCGATCGGCGAACGCCCAATCCATGGCAGGATTTATATTCGTCAATCCCTTCATGTTGATGCCGGCATACATAGGAAGCGTGGAGGGATCCAGAGGTTCGCCCACATGGCATGTGGAGCAGACTGTGAGGTCTTTCGGGCGCATGCGGAGGATAGGTTTCGCTGTTTCGGCCGGTAGTGTTATCGACCGTTAGTGCGATCACCGTGCATCCGGCGGCCTCGACGCGCCGCAGCAGTTGCTCGCACGTTTCCCAGGTGCTGGGAGCGTAGAGCTGCTGCCAGACAGGGCGACCCAGCGCTTTATTGACGTCTTCGACGCCCGTTGAGGCGGCCGAAGACAGGAACTGCAGAGTGCCGCGAGCCTTGGCTGCCCGTGCAACCGCCTCTTCGCCGCCCGGCGAAAACGCTTTGTGACCGGACGTCGGGCACAGGAAGATAGGGCTGTCGTAGACGGTACCAAACAGTTCGACACGCATGTCGACCTTGGTGGCATCCCGCAAACGCCGTGGACGCAACTGGACATGCTGATATCCTTCACGATTGGCGCGCAACGTGGCATCGTCGTCCACGCCACTCACCATGAAAGCCCAATGGCTGTCGCGGACCTTGCGGTGCGCGGCCTCCTCGAAATCGAAAACGTTGAGGGCTTCGGCCGGCGAGGAGATCACATCGGAAGCAGCCGCGGCTTTCGGAGCGACTGCCTGAGCCAGGCCGCTTTGCTCGAGGAAAGCAGTGACTCCGCCGAGCGCGGCAACATAAGGGCTGGCGGCCAGAAATTTAAGAAATTCGCGACGAGCCGTCGAGGTATAAACGCGCTGGCTCATGCTCCCTCGTTTTTCGGTGGCGTAAGCAATGCAGTCTGAGCGATGCGGGAGGATAGCACATCCTGGCGCGCTACAGCCGCACGCGAACGTCCGAAAAGCCAGTTTCCGCTAAGACCGGTGATCTCAAGGGGTCGACGCAACACTGGCTTGCAGTCTATCCGCCGGAGTTCGAAATCCCAAGGTTTGTCGTGGCCGGGTATTGAGTCGCAGAGCGATCTCGTCCAGCTCCGATTGCGAGAACCTGGACAGGTCGGCGTTCTTTGGCAGGTATTGCCGCAGTAGGCCGTTTGTGTTTTCGTTTGAGCCCCGCTGCCAGGGACTCTGCGGATCGCAGAAGTAAACCTGCATATCCGTCGCCATCGTGAAGGTTTTGTGTTGGGCCATCTCCAGTCCGCGGTCCCAGGTCAGCGAGCGACGCAATTCCGCCGGGAGTTGGCCCACGTGCTGGCTCAGAACGGCCACCACCGTAGACGAGTCCTTGCCCGGTGACTTCACCAACATGCAGAAGCGCGAACGACGCTCCACCAGCGTGACCACGTGACTGTTGCCGGCCCCGCGCAACAGATCGCCTTCCCAGTGACCGGGAACGGCGCGATCTTCGACTTCGGCTGGCCGTTCGCGAATGGAGATCGCATCGACAATCTGGCCGCGCGAGTGCCCGTGAACACTGGAATGGCGCGAGCGGCGGATCCGCCGCTTGGATCGCAGATGCCGCACCAGTTCCTGTTTCAGCGCTCCCCGCGCTTGTATGAACAGACTCCGATAGATGGTTTCGTGAGACACGCGCAGGCTCTCGTCGTTCGGGTACTCCATCTTCAGCCACCCGGAAACCTGTTGCGGCGACCAATCCTGCATCAGTTTACTCGCAACCATCTGTTGCAGCTCGCTGTGCGTGGACAGCCGACACGGCTTGGGCCGCACGGCTGACTCCCAGGCCTGCTGATCGGCTGCGTTGGCACGATACTGCGTGCGCCCACCATGGCGGGTGATCTCCCGGCTGATGGTGGAGGCCGAGCGATGCAAACCTCGTGCGATGACTCGCATCGCGCAGCCGCTGGCGATTCCACGGGAGATGTCTTCGCGCTCGGCCAGGGTAAGCACTCGCCGCGAACGGCGACGAGCGGGCGGAGCGATCCCACCATGACGCGCTAAAACGAAGTGAACGACTACGTGGTCTTTACCCAGGGCACGGCCAATCTCATTGAGCGACTGGCCCGCCTTCCAACGGTTCCACAACTCGGCTTTCTGCTCCGCAGAAAGCCCTCTTCGCTTGCCTTTGATCAACATAAACACCACCTTTGCAAAGAGCTTCTAGCTCAGATGGTGTTGCATCGACCGGTTGAGCCGGCACCGTTTCTCAGGCACTATCCTGGTGTTGAGCCCGTAAGGAACCATCACCATTTTGGAAGATGCTAGCAATCAGCGTCTTCACATCGTTTTTGAGCCTTCAATTGTTTTTGTGCCACGCAAAATCTATTACTTTTGACAGCTTACGTTCGTCTCCTCCTGACCTAATTTGTTTAAGGATGTACGGACTATCCGTTTGGTAGGAGACAATGCTCAAGAATCAGCAAGATGTGGCGGTCCTCAAAGCGGAACTTGAGTACCTCGATGGGGATTTTAGGCCCCAGCAAGCAGCACACGAAGTTAAATCCTTGGGTGTTCGTCCCGAGTGTGCAAACCCGAAATGTCAACTGAGTTTCATTGGCGCGCAGAAGGAAAATTCTTTCGATTCCGACCCGAGGGGAATGCCTCGGCAAACGAGAATAAATCGGATCGAGATGCGCCGACCAGGCACCACGGAGTAAGCCATTATTGGCTCTGCAAGTGCTGTTCTCTTCTGCTGACACTTGTGTACCGAGAGCATGGAGTGATTTTGAGGCCGCGTTGGTTATGAGATCAGGCTGTTTCGCCCAGCGACCAGGTTAATCAAATGATTGCCGAGTGTGATAGACGCGAACGCAAAAGGGCAGTGCGGCAAATTCCAGGGGGCACGAATAAATACTGCTCCGACTGCTACGCTTATCTGGCGCCGATGGCACAGTACACGGGGCGTGCTATAGACGGGAGAACACAAAGCCGCAAATTCAAACACCGACGTTCGCGAAGCGTCTACTCGTCTTCTTCTCACCCCAGAGTGAGGCCCCGACTTCTTGTGGCTGACGACCATCCAGCATTCTTGAAGAAACTTGTTTTGCTGCTGACTACGAACTTCGATGTCGTCGCCACTGCTGCGGATGGCAATGCGGCCCTATCCCTCATCCGCCGCCATGTGCCAGATTTGGTTGTTCTAGACCTCGACATGCCGGGTTTGAATGGCATAGAGGTCACACTGGAATTGGCCAAGTCTTCTAAGGGTCCTCCCGTGTTAATTTGCTCGATCATTACTGACCCAGACGTGGTGGAGGCGGCGCGACAGGCAGGTGCATTGGCTTATATTTTCAAAACGCGCATCGAACAGGATTTGATCTTAGCTGCGAAATCGGTTCTTCTGGGAAAGCCCTTTCCATTTCCGGCTTCACATTGAACGATCTCATTCTTCAGATCATCCGTTTGCCCCTGCAGCCTTCATCCTAGCGCCGAAAGGCACGCGAGCTTGAATCGTTGTTCCGCTCTGCGGCTTTGAGTCAATGGAGAGCTGCCCGTCGACTAGCTTCAATCGTTCCTGCATGCTGGTCAGGCCGAGACCGCGCCCTTTGAGTGCCTTTTCAGGTTCAAAGCCGACGCCCGAATCATGCACCGTCAGCTCGACCTCGTTTGCCCCGCCTCTAAGCGAGACTTGGAAGTGTCGTGAGCCGCTATGCTTGATCGCATTCTGCAAGGCTTCTTGCAATACCCGGAAGAGACAAAGCGAAATCTCCCGTGCCAGTTCTTTTGGGATGTTTTCCGAGTGAAAGTCAATCTCCACTCCGTGTCGTTCGGGCAGCTCTCTGCAAAAGCCAGCCGCAGCTGCTGCAAGTCCCAAGTAGTCCAGCTTCGGGGGGTGTAGCCGGTGTGAGAGGGCTTGAATATCGCTCGCAAGATCCGCGACTTGGTTACCTACTTCAGCCGCCAAGACTGCACGACCTCGCTTCAAGCCAGCGAGCTGCCCTGACAGCAATGCGAGGCGTTGACTGATGTCGTCATGAAGCTCTCGGGCTATTCGGGTGCGCTCTTCTTCGTGTGCTTCGATCAACTTTTGGCCCACGGTAGAAAGGGCCTCTTCGGCCAGCTTGTGTTCTGTGACGTCAATGGCCGAGCCGATGTAACCAGCAAACGAATTATCCACGCTGAATCTCGGCACACCGGTATCGAGAATCCAGCGATACTCTCCGTCGCGCCGACGAAGCCGATATTCGATGTCGAAACGTTCGCGCCGATCAAACGCCTTGGTGTAGGTTTCGAGACAACGCCTTAAATCGTCGGGGTGGACTCCTTCCGCCCAGCCATTTCCCAGTTCCTCTTCGAGAGACCGACCCGTAAATTCAAGCCATCCCTGGTTGAAGTAGGTGCACAAGTTGTCGATGCCAGACATCCAGATCATCACCGGGGCCGTGCTTGCGACGAGGCGGAAACGTTCTTCGCTCTCGCGCAGAGCCGCATCTGCTCGCTTTCTTTCCGTGATGTCTCGGGCGATCGATGAAACGGCTACAATCGTGCCCCTCGCATCTCTGATCGGTGAGAAGGTGATCGAAAGGTCGATATTTGTTCCGGTTTTCGAGACACGGCGTGTTTCATAGTGTTCGATACGCTCACCGGCTAGCAAGCGTCTCAGAATGTTGTTCTCCTCGTTATGTAGGTCGGAGGGGATGATAATTGTGATCGGCTGCCCAATCGCCTCTTTTTCCGTATATCCGAACATCCGCTGGGCTGCTGGGTTCCAAGCTGAAATCACACCCTCCCGGTTCTTCGCGATTATCACATCATCGGACGACTCCACGATGGAGCTGTACAGGAGGAGGACCTCTTCTGAACGTCTCACGTTCGGCGGCATCAGCAATTGTATGCTTGTACCCTTCAGGCGACCGCTTCTTCGCACGTCCGATCCATTTTTTTTGCGGTGGCTTAACATTCCGCTCCTTACTAATTGCCTTCATCTGAATTGAGGCGAATTACATCCGCAGACACTTCAATTCATCTTTCAGGAGTTGGGCGTTTGTAAGAGTGATATGAAGAACGGGGCTTTGGCATTGTCACTTTTGACAGCATCAACATTAAAACGTGGACGATATTGCCTACAGTCGTTTATCTAGCGTGGTTTCGTTGCCTCCAACTGCGTGATCCTGTGCCTCATAGCGAAGGAACGAACCCATGGTCGGAACCGGAGCAAACGTTCCTTGCATGTTCGAGGCCAGCCTTGCACACGCCAACTCCCGATAAGTCCGGTGGTTTCAATGGGTCAGCGCAACACTTGCTCGCCCCGTCTACTGGCAGGAGTTCTCAGGGGCGAGAGTCGGTTGCGAGGGTTGACTCAACACAAAACACTACCCTGTATAGGTCTGATTGAATACATCCAGACAGATCGTCGCTCCGGGGTGAAGTATTGTCCGATCAATTGATTGGACGGTGTTGCATCGACCGGTTGAGCTGGCGCCCGTTATCGGAATTTGGCCGTTACGCAGGCAAAGGGTTACCAGAATTTCGGCATAGACAAAGCGGCTTGCGATATTGTCAACGCGCAGTGTAATCCTTCAGGAACACCATGGCGCGTGTTTTCATTACCGGATCTTCCGACGGACTCGGCCGAAAGGCCGCTCAGCTCCTAATCGAACAGGGACATCGTGTCGTGCTGCACGCTCGGAACGGGGCGAGAGGAAAGCAAGCTCTGGCCGCCGTGCCCGGAGCAGACGGCGTGCTCTTAGGCGATCTGGCGAGCATCGCCCAAACCCGCGCCTTAGCAGAACAAGTAAATAAGCGCGGAAGCTTTGACGCCGTTATTCACAACGCAGGCATGGGATATCAGGAGCCCAAGCGCATTGCCAGCGAGGACGGTCTCCCTCAGGTCTTCGCGGTGAATACCCTCGCCCCTTACATCCTGACTGCACTGATCGAAAGGCCGAAGCGCCTGGTTTACCTGAGCTCCGGACTTCACAGGAGCGGCGACGCCAGCCTCGATGATCTCACGTGGGAGCAGCATCGCTGGAATGGCCAGCAGGCCTACTGCGATACCAAGCTGCACGACATATTGCTGGCATTTGCAGTAGCGCGGCGCTGGAAGAATGTTTTCTCCAACGCGCTGGAGCCTGGCTGGGTCGCTACGAAAATGGGTGGCTCAGGAGCGCCGGAAAGTCTCGAAGAAGGGGCACGCACGCAGGTGTGGCTCGCGACGAGCGACGAACCGGCGGCAAAGGTTAGAGGCGAGTATTTCTATCACATGAAGTTGCGCGCCCCGGCTGCGGAGACGCGGGACACGGAACGGCAGGAGAAATTGCTGGAGGCGTGCGAACGCTTTTCTGGAGTGGAATTGGCCGGCAGTTGAACGCGAGGACTACTACCCGCGGGTTTCAACAGAGCGTGAAAGCAGCGCGAAAAGGCCGGCTGCAATCAACGCGACGAATCGAGCGTCTCGAAAACCGAATGCGGCATCTCTTTGGTGCGCACGGTTCCAGACGTTCCCGCGGCGAAACGGCGCATAATCCTGTTAATGCCGAGATTCAGCGCCCACAGCCTTAAGTTCCCCTTAGTCACAGGAGGGCGCAGCCGGCCAAGCCTCTGTGTCATGCTACGCACACTGTAGAATTCGAACCAGGCCTCCCGGATGCTGCGGTTTAATTCATCCGCGTTCATCAGCCGAGGCTTATAGACAACATGTTGAAAATTGAATTTGCTCCAATCCGTGTCGGTAATGCGGCCTTCACTCTGGAATTGGTTCCATTGCGCCGTCCCGGGCAGCGGCGTGAGGCGAGAGAATTGCGCGAATTCCAATTTTGCCTCGCAGGCCAGCCGCACGGTCTCCTGCAGTCCCTCGATCGTGTCTGTATCCAATCCAAAAACGAAGCCTCCCCAGATGGCCACTCTTTTCTTGTGCAGTGACTCGCAGGCCTCAAAGAAGCGCTCGCGCCAGTTGTCGGGTTTTCCAAGCTTTTTCAGCGTCGGTGAGGAAAATGTCTCGAAGCCAATAAACAAGCCCCGGCATCCCGCCTCGACGGCAGCTTGCAACAGCTCTTCGTCACGCGCGATCAACACGGTGGCCTGTCCGGCCCAAAGCAGACCTTTGCCCTTCAAGGCCCTAAATAATTCCAGCGCGTGCTGGCGATGGCCGTTGATGATGTCGTCTACGAAGAAAACCCAGCGGCTCTTAAGCGAGTCCACGTCGGCGAGCACGTCCTCGGTGGGACGAAATCGGTACGCGCGGCCCGCCGTTCGGCTCACGGAGCAAAAATCGCAATCGAAGGGACATCCGCGCCCCGTTTCCAGCGTGCTGGGAATTAGGTATCGGTCCTGTTTCAGCAGGTCACGCCGAGGGATGCCGTAGCCTTTCATGTCAAAAAGCTGTTTTGGACGATAACGAGGTTTCAGTTCGCCTCGCTCAAAATCGGCGATCAGTTCTTTCCAGATAGGCTCCGCTTCCCCGACCACAACGGCATCAGCGTGCGCCTGCGCCTCGTCCGGGCATACCGTGACGTGAACGCCGCCGAGTACGACCTTCTTGCCGCGCTGCCGGAAAAGATCGGCCAGCTTATACGCGGCAGGAGCCATGTTCGTCATGGCCGTGATGCCAACCAGATCGGCATCCTGATCGAGATCGACGGGCTCGACGCTTTCGTCCACGATGCGCACTTCGACGTGCGGCGGGGTAATGGCCGCCAGAATCGCCAGATTGAGCCCGGGAAATGCCGCGCGCGACTCGACCTGCATGTATTTCGATATGAGGCCCGCTACTTTGAACATCTGGGGCGCGCGAAAGATGTTGTAAGGATTGTTGGGGGTTATGAGCAGGAGCTTCAACGTTATTCCCCTCTCGACGGCGAATTAAAATCCCCACTGAACCGGATACAACGAAAAGCATGACTACGGCGTGAGGCGACCTGTCCTGCTGTTAGATGGCATCGCCTTGATTTCGATACAAGCAAGCGCTCCGACAGAACATGCTTGCGAATGCCGGGAGGATAGCCTTATATGCTTCAGGAGTGCAATAGGGGAGGTACTTCAGGCTGTACGCCAGTTAGTCCGTGGGATCACGCAGTTGGGCGCCACGAGGCAATGGTCCGCGCGGGAATGCCGTTGTCGCCCATCCTTTCCGCATTTCAGGAAAGGGTGGGGATTTTGTATAGCTGGTCGGGGTTCAGCTTCTTTTGCTGTTCGTTGAATTTTAAGGCGAGGCGAGTAAATCAGGATTCCGGCGATTTCTTGGATTTATCCGTTTGCGATTCGGGAAGCGGCACGCGCCAGATGTCTTTCTTATCATCATCCACGCTGCAAATGCCGATCTGGTTGGCTTCCGGCGTGCCCAATTGACCGATCCAGACCACGCGGAATCGCGCCTTGCGCCAGCCGCGCTTCACCTGAACGATATCGCCGGGTCCCGTCAGATAACCTACGCCATCCAACCGTGCCCCGGTCTGTCCGATATCGATCGTCTGAGCGCTCTGCACAAAAGGATTGCCGTTGCGGTCCACTCCGCGCACCCATACTTGAACCGTCTTGGGCAGGCGCGCTTTGCGCGGATTGGTTCTCCAGAACCCCGGAACTTCGCGCTTGAATGCCAGACCGACGTTTGCTTTGCCATCGATGGGTTGCTGAACATAAACGACGCGGCATTCTTGCTCCTCGCGCGTGTTTTTGTTCATGACGAAGAGTGTTTCGCCTATCTCCGCTTTCGCCGATAACGTCACCAGGCCGCCGCTGGCATTTACCAGCACGGTGTAAGTGTCTTCGTGGAATGCGCCTTGATTCTTGACCCACCCGTAAACGACCACGGGAACCCGCAAAGAGGCGCGCTTGCTGGACCGCTGCTCCATTCTTGGTTTGCTTTTAGAAGCCGGCCTTGGCTGAGGCTCGGAGCCAGTCGCCGATTCGGCGGGCCCCTTATCGCTGGCTTCCAGGGGGATCTCCCGCTGCACGCCGTGCAGCGAGCACTCAAAATTCCACGGCGTTCGAAGGACCTCGTCGAGAGTTTCAGTGCGGTTCTGAAGGACTACCCAGCGGTCCTCGTCTCGATAGGGACACCGCAGCCGTACCGCATAATTCTTCCCCACTTTGCGCTCCCGGCCCTCTGCTAATCGTGGAGACATTATGGCTGTACCTCCGCGGCCTGTGCGGAGAACTTCTTTGGCCCGTGCTCAGACTGTGTATCCCCCGCGCCGTTCGGCCAGGTGACTTCGAGGCCCGTACCGTGCAAAACCAAAATCTTTGTGTGCTTGACCACCCGGATGGCCAGCAAATTATTGTCTCCATGATGGAGCTCGGCTAATCCCTGCTTTTCCGCGCGCAAGGAATTGTCCGTTTTGTAGAGCGCTACCGTGAGTTGGTGCTCGCCCGGGATAAGCGTGCAGACCGCGCGGAAGCGTTCTCCCACTGCCTCAGTTACCGAAGCCAGAGGCGTGCTGAAGATCATTTGATGATCCGCGAACACGGCCACGGTTCCGTCGCTCGATTGAGCGGAAATTTCGATCAGCATCGGGATCCCCGCGAGAATGGCCGGCTGGTCCGCCGATTTGGAAGCAGCGCTCGCGCCGTCCGCGCCCGCGTCTGCAACCGTCGGATTGGGCTTGGCAGCTTCTAATTTTCGCTTTGGGGTCCGCACGGGCTTTGGTTGAACCAGCGGACGAACAGGCAGTTCCTCTGTAGGCGTTTCGGAAGCTAGCGCCGCGGCAGCTTGTGTATCGCGCCAGAGAGGCAGATCGGTGGGAGGTTTTGGAGTTGCATACGTCGCGACTGGCGCAGGCGGCAGCTGAAGGTTATGCCTGTAGAACCGCGCGGCGATCGGAACGGAAATAGCGAGAACCAGCGCAGCCGCGGCTCCCGCATAGCGGAATGCCGTGCTTATCGATGGATTTCGCACAGGTTTGGGGCGCGCCGCAGGCACCGGCTGGCGGGCCACAGCTTCGAGTTCCGTCGACAGCATCTCCCCATTCGCATACCGGTTCTCTGGCTTCCTCGCCATGCATCGCTCGATAATGCCGTCAAATGCGCGCGGCAGCATTGGGTTCACTTTTGTCGGTGGCGTGATTTTCGCCTTCAGAATCTGCGCGCAGACGGCTTCCACCGAATCGCTCTGGAAAGGCCGTTGCCCCGTAGCCAACTGATAGAGAACGATTCCGAGCGAGAAAATATCAGACCGGCCATCGGTCGGCGTGCCTTCAATCTGTTCCGGCGATAGGTAAGCCGGAGTCCCTCGCAACCCTCCGACGTGCGTAACGTGGGCGGCGAATCGCGCGATGCCGAAATCGGTCAGCATCACGCGCCCGTCCTGGTTGATCATGATGTTTGCGGGTTTAATGTCGCCGTGAATGATTCCCTGTTCGTGCGCATACGCAAGCGCGCGCGCCAGCGCCGCTCCCCAGCTATAGACTTGCTGGAGCTCCGGCTTCTTGGCCGCGACGTGTTTTTCCAGGGTCTGCCCGACAACGAATTCCATCACCAGGTAGGGGGAGCCGGAGGTTTCGTCGATGCCCACATCATGCAGCTTCACGATGCGGGGATGCGAAAGCTGGCCGATGATGCGAGCCTCAGACATGAAGCGTTCGCGCCAGGCGTCATCGTTCAGCCCTGCCTGCAGAGTCTTGATGGCCACAATTCGGCCGATGAGGGTGTCTCGCGCTTTGAAGACAGTGCTACTCGCCCCCACGCCAATCGATTCGAGAATTTCGTAGCGTCCTAGTAGCATGCGGATGTCCTCTCGTGCCTCCGAGAGTAGCTTCGAACTCATTCGAGGTTAAGGTCCGCAGGCGTTCCCTGGGAATGGTCCTATGGTTTAGTGTGTCGGGTACGCTAGTACCTTCTCCAACGGGAGAGCACCCTTGCGTATGTCATTAGTGCGTAGTGACTTAGGCCTTCGTTCATGACTGCTCTTTCGCTCCGGCCAGGAATTTCTCGTGTAGTTGGCCTTTTGTCCGCCGTGCTCAAACCCGCGCCTACGCCACGGTGCCAATTTGTGTAGTATTTCCTTGTGAAAGCGCGGGCCGCAACCTCTACTCACAAAAAGGTGATCGTCACTTTCTCGGACGGCACCTCGCTGCAGGGCTACATGAATCCGTTGCGGCTCCCCGACGATCCCCTCGATGTGCTCACCACCAACGGCGAGCACCGCCAGGTCCCGCTGAAAGAGATTCGCGCCGTTTATTTCGTGCGCGATTTCACCGAAGACTACGAGCCCGAGCGGAAGGCGTTTTTCAGCCGCCCGAAGCTCGATGGCCTTTGGGTACGGCTGAAATTCCGCGATAACCAGACTCTCGAGGGCGTGGTGAGCAATGACTTGCTGGCCCTGCTCGATTCCGGCATACAAATCACGCCGCCGGACCTGAACGGCGCCGCGGTGCGCATTTTTGTGCCGCGCAGTGCGCTCAGCGAAGTTACCGTGCTCGGCGTGGTCGGCGTGGCCCGCCGCAAACCCGCCGCCGCTGTGCCGGCGCAGCCCAAGCTTTTCTCTGAATAATTCCGCCGCATCGTGTCACAAATCCTGCCTACAATTGGGTATTCGCATGAAAGCGCTTCGGGTGTATAAGTGCGCTTAGGCCCGCCAAACGTGAATCGCGGCAAAAATGTCCTGGGAACGCAATGCCCTGCTTCGGATCGCCCTGCTTGTGATAAAAGTGGTGCAGCATGAAATATAAACGGGCGCGGGCGCTTGCATTACTCGTCACACTTTCGTTGGCTGGCACTCCGTTATGGGCTCATCACGGCGCCGTGGGATACGACTACACAGCGCCGCGCAAAACCTTAAAAGGCACAGTCGAACAGTTCTCGTGGCAGAATCCTCATACGCTGCTTCTTCTTGACGTGAAGGATGACAAGGGCAACGTCGTAGTCTGGACCATGGAGCTGAATAATCCGGGCAACCTGGTTGAGCTGGGCTGGAATCATAGTTCGCTGAAGCCGGGAGACGAGATCACAGTCACCTTCAACCCCGCCAAGAGCAAGCCCAACGGAATTTGCGCCGACGTCTTATTCGCCGACGGCCGAAAGCTGCACTCGAGTCAGGGATGCGTTGGTGGAGACCTGAAATCATTCGATGAGCTCCGGCAACTCAACAAATAGACGATTGCGCAGTGCCGTCATTGCAATGGCGGCCGCAATGACTTTGTCTTCTCCCCTGGCAGCTCAAACCCCGCGGCCATCCGGCGTTGCCCAGTCGTGCATCGGTAAAGGCTCGAGCGGCGAACTCTCAGGCTCCGAAAGCTCAGGCGACAGATGCTAAATCGTTTGACGCACACGATCTGAACGGAATCTGGGTGCTCACGCCCCGCCGCCAGATGGCGATCACGGAAAATCGTCCGCCGATGACCCCTTGGGGCCAAGCGAAGCTCGGCCAAGTGCGCAGCTCGTGGACAAACGCAGCACTGGGAATCAAGGCGGCTCCGGAAAGCGAATGGAACGACCCGCTCTATAAGTGCGATCCAGCAGGCTATCCGCGCACCATGCAACAAATCTTCGGCGAAATCATGCGGTTCGTTCAGACTCCCACCGAACTGCTCGAATTTTTTGAATGGGATCACACCTGGCGGGACATCTGGACCGATGGCCGCAAGCTTCACGACGATCCCGAGCCGCGATATTACGGATACTCGGTAGGCCGCTGGGACGGCGACACGTTCGTCGTGGACTCAAACGGTTTTAACGACCGAACCTGGCTCGATCCCTGGGGAGATGTGCACAGCGATCAGATGCGCCTCAAGGAAACTTTCCGGCGCGTGGACCGCGACCACATGGAATGGACCATTACGCTCGACGATCCCATGACTTATACGCAGCCTTGGGGCCCAAGCGAGAAAAGAATTTTCGAACTGGCGCCCAAATCTCCCCGTAGCGAATACGAAGAACTCCGCGAAGATTTCTGCGTGTGGTCGGATTCCTCAGGCTTTTTCAAAGGCGCCGACACGATCGGCGTGGGCGACGCGCCCGCAAGAGGAAATAAATAACCTATTCTCCTCTACGTGCATCCGAGAGGAAGACCATGAAAATCGTTAACGCCATAATCGCTAGCTGTTTCTTAGCTCTGGCATTCGCTGCGACGGCATCCGCCCAAGGCCCGTTAGGAGCAAGCATGGGCCCTTTGCCGCGCGGCATGTTCAATCCCGTCGTCGGTTCCGGTGCGCAGTATGAAATCCAACCCAACGGCAAAGACAAAACCACCATAGAGATCGACGTCGTGGGCAAAGAGTCGGTCAACGGCAAGGACGCCTACTGGTTCGAAACCGCATTCGATTCGCACATGGGCCAAATGCTCATGAAGATGCTCATGGTTTCCGACCCTACGAACTCGACAGTCGCCAAGATAATTATGCAAATGCAGGGGGGTCCGCCGATGGAGATGCCCGCGCAAATGATGGGCCAACGGGCCCAACAGACCTACGACCTTCGCGATAAGGCGGACAAAGTTGGCAGCGAGTCCGTGACCGTTCCGGCCGGTACGTTCACCGCGGATCACTATCACCTCAAGGATGGCTCGGGCGATTTCTGGGTGAGCGATAAGGTGTCGCCTTATGGCGTGATCAAAGGCCAGGGGAAGGACTTCAGCATGGTGCTCACCAAAGTGGTGACCGATGCCAAAGACAAAATCACCGGCACGCCAGTTCCCTTCAATCCCAGGCTGATGATGCCGGGCGGCGGCCAGCCCGCGCACTAGCCGCGCTGGTTTGCGAATCTAAGTTTGCGAATCTAACGTCTTCTCGCGTCCGGCCCGACAACGGGCCGGCGGGCTGCTGTTCACGAAAAGTCCGGGCACAGCCTTAAGGCTCCCTTCAGGCGCTTCCGAGTAAGTGAATGCCACCGGTGGTCAAACCCGGTGAGGGCGCCTCGCGTGGACATCGCACCGGTGTTCCGCAAAACGGGGCGCTCTTAAGGTTTTGGGAAGTGTGCGGCCGCCCGTGCAGTAGGATGCGAGGGCATGCGGTGACGAACGCGATGACACAGCTGAGGGAAGACGCGGTACGAGGCGAGCGAGCGCGCGTACGGAAGGCGATCCGTCGGAGGCGGGTCGCCTTCCTGCTGGTGGGTCTTGCAGTTGCCGCCATCGCCTTGGTCTCAGAAGTTGCCGCACCGGCTGCCGCTGCGCAGAATCCCGAACCCCACACCGGCCAGCCCCCCGTGGTGAAGCAGATCGCACCCGGCCTCTACTTCTTCTACGATTTCGACAGCTCCAACTCCGTCTTTCTGGTCACCGACGCCGGCGTGCTGGTAATCGATACCCGCGAGCATCCCCGCGCCGCACAGGACTTGCTCGCGCGCATCCGCAAAGTCACCGACAAACCCATCAAATGGGTGATCAATAGCCATTTCCACGGCGACCACACCTACGGGAACGCTACATTCCAGGCGGCGGGCGCCACCTTCGTCACCCAGCAGGAAACCGCGCGCATCATGAAGCTCGTACAGCCCAAGGAAATGGCGCGGCGGCAGGATTATTTCAAGGAAAACAACTTCGATCCCAAAGAAGTGAAGTTGATTCTCCCCGACGTCACGTTCGACAACCAGATGAGCATCTATCTCGGCGGGCGCGAAATTCGCCTCATGTATTTCGGGCCCGGCCAGCAGCCCGGCGACACGTTCGTTCTTTTTCCACAGGATCGCGTGCTTTTTACGCCCGGCGCGTTTACCAGCCACAGCATGCCGAACATGGCCTTCACGACTTCCGTGGATAATTGGATCAAGCTGCTCGACAAGGTTGCGGCGCGCAACGATTACGACGTCATACTGCCCGCCCACGGCGACATCGCGCATCGCGAAGACGTCAAGGAGCTTCAGTCCATGCTGGCCGACGAATACTCCACAGTGAAAGACGCCGTCGCCAAAGGCATGCCCCTGCAGCAGGCCCAGCAGACGCTCACCTTCCCGCAATATAAGGATTGGCGCAACTACTCGCGGCTGAAGAGCGAGATCCAGAATCTCTACGAATTGATCCAAACCGGCAAGCGCAGCTACTTCGAGTAGCTAGTGCCTGTCTCGATCGTCGCGGTCTCTGTTGCCACCCTTGCCCGCATCGGGATGGCCGTGGCGCCAGTTCCAGTAATTGCGTTGCTCACCGCCATCCAGCCGACCATATTCGCGGTAAGATTCGCGGGGGTGCGCCTCGCCCCAATAAACGCGGTAGGCGCGATCCTCGTCCGGACCCCAGCGATGATAGTCGCGATGATCCGCATCGTAATAACGCACCGCACAGCCTGTGGCGCCAATCGTTGTGATAAAAGTGAGTCCCAGAACAAGCGGCGTTATGTAGTGCAATATTCGTTTCATCTCGGTACTCATTTCCGCGCTCGGCATCCCTACGCCGACCCGCGCATTTTCGCTGGTTAGATGTCTCGCGGAGTCACACGGGCTGCCCGAGCTACCAACCGCCGTTGAGATGGATCCTCCTGGGAATCCCCGCCCAAGCACTTCGGTCGCACACGGGCGCATTTTTGCTACACTTGCGCGCACAATGGCGTCGAACGAAAGCCACGTCTCGCCGAAGCGCCCCCAGCCGCAGCCCGCCGGCAGATTCAGGAGGCCGATCATGCTTTTCCTCTTACTTCTCGCGCTTTTGCTCATTCCCTCCCGCAATCTCCGCGCGGACTCTCGGCCTCTCGATATCTACTGGATTGATACCGAAGGCGGCGCCGCGACGCTGCTCGTCTCCCCGTCCGGCGAATCGTTCCTGATCGACACCGGATGGATGGTCGGCGACCGCGATGCGAAGCGCATCTACGCCGCGACGCAGCTCGCCGGCCTGAAAAAGATCGACTATCTGCTCATCAGCCATTTTCACGCCGACCACGTCGGCGGACTCGCCGCGCTTTCGAAGATGATCCCCATCGGCAAGTTCTACGATCACGGCGACACCATCGAAAAGGAAAATCAGCAGTGGCTCGATAGCTACAAGGCTGCGTCCGCCGGCAAGCGCACCATCGTGAAACCGGGAGACGAGATTCCCGTGAAGGGCCTTCATGTGCTTGTAGTGGCCTCCGACCAAAAAGTTCTGGCGAAGCCCGTCAACGGCGGCGGAACGAACCCGTTTTGCGCCAATGCCGAGCAGAAGGCCCCGCTTTCGCCCGAAAACCAGCGCGTGGCGGGTGTGCTGGTGAGCTACGGCAAGTTCAAATACCTGAACCTGATCGATCTCGATTGGGAAAAAGAGATGGAGCTCGTCTGCCCGGTCGACAAGTTGGGCGCGGTAACCGTGTATCAGACCAGCCGCCACGGCGCTTTCGACGGCGCAGGAGCGCCCGCGTTTCTCGCTGCCATCAGGCCGCAAGTTGTGGTGGTCAATAACGGTCCGCGCAAGGGCATGGGACAGGTGGACAAAGGCGTTATCTCAACCACGCCGCCCGGCACTGAAGTTACTCCTTACGAAAAAGTCGCTTACCTGCGGCTCGCCGAGATCACAGGCATCGAGGGCATCTGGCAGGAACACCTCTCGCTGCTCGATTCCGACCCCGCCCACAATACTCCGCTCGACATGATCGCCAACTTCGAGGATACCCCGGCCTGCACGGGCAATTGGATCAAGGCGTCGGTTCAGTCGAACGGCAAATTCAGCGTCACCAACAGCCGCAACGACTTCACCAAGTCCTACATCTCCCGCTGATTTTGCATATCGCCGTGCTCCCGCCTGACACCGGCTTATGATTTGGGAAGCTTGGCGCCCAGAATTTCGATCTTTTCGATTGCGGGTGGCTTCGAGAAGAGTTCGGGCGCTTGCGCCATAAGAGCTTTGGCAATGGGGCCATTCAGATGAGCTTGGCGCCCGCTTTCATCGGTGAAGGCGTCGAAGATGCCAAAGGTTGTTGGCCCCAAGCGCAGCGCGAACCACACGGGCGTGGTCGTTTCCTGATTGGCCATGGCCAGCCCTGCTTCCAGAAACTTTGCCACTTCCTTCTCTTTCCCAGCCTTGGCTTCCAAACGTGCGAACAGTGCGACGGTGTACATCCGGTTCCTCCATGGGCTTCGATTCAGCAGTGGCCAAGATAGCTTTTACACATCGACTTTGCCATCGATCAGACAACGTCAGCGTAGGCAGGGCCGGTTGCCACTCTCGGCTCTCGTCGAGTCGAGCTTTCTGCGATGTCCGAAGATTTCTGAGATATGATGTTTCCATTCTTAAAGCCGGTTGCGGAATTCAGTTCGAGTCCAGGCGAGGTAGCCATGGCGCAGTGGGACGCCCCATCCCCGACGTTACTGCCGCTGATTTTACGCCACAGTTTTGCACTTCTGTCCCTCGCGAATCGCACCCGCTTTAACCCGTTTTCCAAGATGAAGCTTGGGAGGTAACCGCGAATGCCCACCGAGATGCGCGCCGAGATGCGGAAGACCGGAGTCGACGTCGTCGGCGACATGCCTTGGGGGACACACTTTTGCCTCTTTTACGAGACAAGAGCGGATCTCCTCGAAACACTGGTCTCCTACTGCAAAGCTGGATTGGAAAGCCAGGAGTTCTGCCTGTGGGTGGTTGCCGAACCTCTCACGGGGGAAGACGCAAGGCATGCATTAGAACGAGCCATTCCCGACCTTGATCGATACCTCGCTGAGCAGAGCATAGAGATTGTCGCCGCTCGCGACTGGTATCTCCAGGATGGTGCGTTTGATCTCAACAGAGTGATTAGCGGTTGGAACGAGAAACTCTCGCGCGCATCGGCGAGAGGTTACGCCGGCGTACGGGTGACCGGAGATACCGCCTGGCTCGAAAAGAAGGACTGGAAGGACTTCTGTGAATACGAAGAATCACTCAACCAGGCTATCGCCAATCAGCGTCTCACGGTGCTGTGCACTTACCCGCTCGCCGCATGCGGTGCTGCTGAAATTCTGGATGTGGTGCGAACACATCAGTTTGCGGTAACAAGGCGGCGCGGCGGCTGGGACGTTATAGAAACCGCCGGACACAAACAAGCTAAAGCTGAAATCAAGCGCCTGAATGAGGAACTTGAACAACGTGTCCTCGAACGGACCAGCCAGCTGACGGCCGTCAACGGCGAACTCACAAAGGAAGTACTCCAGCGCCAGCGCGCCGAAGAGGCCCTGCTTCGCAGCGAAGCCTACTTGGCGGAAGCGCAGAGGCTCACCCATACAGGCAGTTGGGCCTTCAACGCGACAACGCCTCTCTATTGGTCAGAGGAAAATTGCCGAATTTGGGGCTTCGATCCGCAGCAGGGCCTTCCGGACCGCGGAATGATTTTGCAACGGATCCATCCAGAGGATCGCGGCAGGCTCCTCGAAGACGTCCAGAAAGCCGTGCGCGAACGAAGAGACTACGCCGTCGAGTTGAGAATTGTGCTACCCGACGGAGCAGTTAGATACATCCACGGGTTAGGCCATCCGGTTTTTAGCGCGAGAGGAGAGCTTGTTGAAGTCGTCGGTACGAACATGGATGTGACGGAGCGCAAACGCGCCGAGGAGGCGTTGCGCCAGGCGCAGGCGGATCTCGCGCACGTAACCCGGATAACCACCATGGGCGAGCTGACTGCCTCGGTGGCGCACGAGATCAAACAGCCGATTTCCGCGGCACTAACAGACGCTAGAACCTGCCTGCGATGGCTTGGTCGCGATGTCCCCGACCTTCCAGAGGCATGCGAAGCCGCATCGAGAGTCGTTAAAGACGTGACGCGCGCGGCCGATATCATTAGCAGAATCGGCGTGCTGTTCAAGAAGGGTGTTTTGCAACGGGAGTTGGTTGATGTAAATGAACTCATTCGAGAAATGATTGTCCTGCTGCGCAGCGAGGCGAACCGCTATTCGATTTCGGTCGATACCAAGCTTGCTGAGGATCTTCCCAGGGTCATGGCGGACCGTGTGCAACTGCAGCAGGTTTTGATGAACCTCATGCTCAACGGCATCGATGCGATGAAGGCAACGACCGGCGGAGGTGAGCTTACCATCAAGTCGGAACCGAGCGACGGTCAACTGGTGATCTCGGTCTGCGATACCGGTGTGGGATTGCTCCCGGAGCAGGCAGAACAGATCTTCAAGGCGTTCTTCACCACCAAGGATAACGGGACCGGCATGGGGCTGCCCATCAGCCGGTCGATCGTTGAGTCGCATGGCGGCCGCTTGTGGGCCGCCGGTGCCCCCGGACGGGGCGCAACTTTTCAGTTCACCCTGCCCGCCATGCTCGCGGCGCACGCGTAACTTCCTTTGCTGCTCCAACGTTGTAGCCAACCTCGTTTCCATGTGGGCTATCCCACATTGTCAGCACGCACTCGTTCGCGCCGCTCAGTCAGCCGTGCTCCCTGACGAACGAGATGCAGTCCAGTCCGGAATTTCTCTCAAAAGCTTTGCGTTGTGCGGCTAAGTAATGAGAAGTGTGGCCTTAACCCTCTTCTGGAGAAATCGACTTTTATCCTAATGAGGGGGCTAGCTTAGTTCAGGCGCGACAGTGTCGAAATGCGGACTCACCGTCGGTGAAAGAACATTGATGAAGGAGAGCGGATCGATAGCGCCGCGCTAAATGCGGTATTTGCAAACGAGGAGTATGGCACGCTCTTTGCATCAACTGAAACTGATCGGTATTGGCCTGGGTGACGAGTATGAGCACAAGAAGAAGCTTTCTTAATCTCGCCGTCAAAGGATCGGCCATGACCGCGGCCGCGTCACTTCTGCGTGGCACTGCATCAGCGCAGGGCAATCCAGCCGACGGCAGGAGCATGAATAACATGGAAAATAACGCGAGCAGTGGCAGCAATGTCCATTACAAGCTGCCTTTCAAATTCGGCCTGGGAGGCGTTCCCCTGGGAAATGAATTTGCAGTGGTGACCGACAAGGATGCGTACGCGATCCTGGACGCCGCATGGAGTGCGGGCATTCGCTATTACGACGTTTCTCCCTGGTATGGTCTGGGACTCGCCGAGAGAAGGTTTGGCAGCTTTCTTCACAACAAGAAAAGAAGTGAATATGTCATCTCGTCAAAAGTGGGCAAACTGCTGAAGGCATCGAAGACCGCTAGGAACCGCGAACTGTTCTCTTTCTCGCCGTCCCCTAACGACGTAATTTTCGATTACACGGCCGCCGCAACAAGGCGTTCGGTCGAGGATAGTCTGCAAAGGCTTGGCATCGATAGCCTTGACGTTGTTTTTGTTCACGACATTTCTCCAGACAATAAGTTGTTGCCGACGAGTTGGCAGGAACAATTCGACATCGCCGCGAAGGGTGCTTTTCCAGAACTAACGCGTATGCGGGAGGAGGGATTGATCAAAGGCTGGGGAATCGGCGTCAATACGCCCGAACCGATTCTGCGAGTTTTAAGCGAAGCCGATCCGGACGTTTGTCTATTAGCATCGCAGTATTCCTTGATCGATCACAAGAATGCGCTAAACCAGGTTTTTCCTGCGGTCCGCAGAAAAAACGCCTCGCTGGTGGTTGGCTCCTCACTGAACGCCGGATTCATCTCGGGGAGCCCTCGCTACAACTATGGAAAAGACTCATACAAGATACCCACCCAATTCCTGGAAAGGCGAAAACAACTGCGTGCAGTGGCAGCGAATCACGGTGTAGACCTTCGCACAGCAGCGCTTCAGTTCTCTGCGTCACCGGACGTGGCCGCAGCTTTGGTCGTCGGCGCCAGCACTGAACAACAGATTCTCGCGGACTATACCTCGATGCAAACCAGGATTCCGGCCGAATTCTGGGCTGAACTGAAAGCTAAGCAGTTGATAGAGCAAAACGCACCCACCCCTTCTTGAGAAGCTGAAAATGAAGATCTGCGAAGATCCATCAGCCTTCGTTTCTTGCTGAATCCTGTACCTCTACCGTCTGCTGCTCGTATTGCCCGACGCACCTCGCGCAACTGGCTTGCCGTAAACTTCAATCCAGTCGATCCGCGCACCGGCGCCTCCGTGACCGCCTCCCCTCATCAGCTCCGTGAAGCCAATCTCCTCCACCCTGCTAAGGTTTGGATTCTGCACCCACTGATCGCCGCGGCCTTCGACAACATTTTCGATACTCAGATTCCGCCAGCGCACGTCAGCCAGTTGGATTTGTGACTCTACCCAGTCCGTGGAGAAGCCAGTCGCATGGTCGCCCACGAGCCATGTTCCGTCGGCGAGCTTGAGAATGGGATGGAGTGCATGGAACCCGGTGACCTTGGTACGCCAGCGGATGGTCGCCAGTCCGGTTAAATCCACATCGTTGTTTTTGTCCCTGAGCGTGATCGCGCAGTTTGACGTGCACAGTAGCGTCATCACGTAGGTGATGTCATCGTTGTAGGTCTGTTTGACAGCCACCGGGCCAACCTTGTCGCCATACAGGTGCACTTCCAGATTTGGGTTCGCGACGTCCCCTTGACCGACCGTATGCTCCGGTTCCTGCGGAGTATTGGTATTGGGCAAGCCACTCGCCAGCGTCCAGTCTTCCCGAAAAAACAAAGGAGGATATTGGAGCCTTTGTGGCGTCGCCGCCTGTTGTCCCGCAGCCCACGCAGGCTTGCCTGCCAACCAATTAGATCCGGCCAAACATAGACTCAAGAGCCCCAACACGGATGCAGCTGGAATAAATCTCGGCATAGACACCTTCTCTTTCTGCATTGCCAATCGGGAACCACCAGAAACTAGGGCAGCGCCCGTTCAACCCGGGGTCGCGATCTTGGTGTGTGAATCGCGTTTAAGCTGAACGGAGTATAAATCACGCGGTCGAAGCGACAGAGCAAAACTTAGTGCATACGAGGATCAATCTTCGGAGGCCGGCCGTTGTACCGTTAAGGCTAGTGTTTCGGGCAGATGATGAAATAAATCTCGTTCGATTACGTCCGGGTGGCCGACAATTCGTCCGAAATCTAGTCTCGATTCGCGGCTGCGACCGCGCCTGACCCTTCCTACTCCTGCACTGTCGCTCGCAGAACCACTTGTTCTGAGGGAACTCTCGTCTGCGAGTCAGTCTCCGCCGTGACGAGCACTTTGAAGTTATGGAGAGTAGTTGTCGACTTTAGCTCAGCCTTCAGATCGTCTCCGACCCTCAGTTCCCCCTGACTTTGCGGCTGGGAGCCTTCCTGCTGGAACCAGACAATGTACGCGTTGGCGGAAGGGGTAAGCCTGCCCGGTTTCGCCAGATGATCAGCTTTCAATTCAACCTGGATGTTGCCATCCTTCTCCTTGGCCACCTGAAGCTCCGCCGACGCCCCCGGCACTATAGTCGAGGCGGTCATATGATAGTTTTTTGCATAGCCGGATGGGGCCAGAGCTAACACGGCCCCGCACAACAGCACGGGGAGATAAAATATTTTGCTGCTCATGTTTAAAGCTCCTCTTAAG
This sequence comes from uncultured Acidobacteriota bacterium, assembly GCA_963803735.1. Lineage (GTDB taxonomy): Bacteria > Acidobacteriota > Terriglobia > Acidiferrales > UBA7541 > Palsa-189. The sequence goes on from CAWDNV010000010.1 coordinate 860,042, forward strand.
GCCTGTCTCTACAAGAGGTTTTTGTGTTCCTCCTGACTGCATCCATCATTCCAAAGGTTTGCAATCGAGGATGTGACCTTCATCACTCGCCTTCATCAAGCCGAAGACAAGCCGATTCACAGCTCACCGCGCACGCTTCTGGGAAGCTAACCCGCTACCAATCGACGCATTCTGGCCGGATCACAGGGCATCCGGAAGTTTGAAACCGGGCGCCGCCGGCCATGGCCGGATGACCTGCTGATCGGCCTAGGCGGGTCCTCCCAAAAGTGGAAAGGTGTCCAACCGTCCGGAAATGTAAAACTGGCACCCGCCCCGGCCCTGTCGTATAGACACCGCCGTCTAAGCAGGCTGATGCGCCTTGAGGAAGGAATGGATTTGGCGCACTGCCAGCGGAATCCGCTCTTTGGGCTCTTTCCAGGGGAAGATGCTTACTTCGGCTTTCGGCGCGAGCATCGCGCACTCCATGGCGACGGCGTAAGGGTGCGCGGGGACGTCGTCCGGCAGGACCAGAATCGGGTTTTGGCAACTACGCACGAAATCGCGTGTCACGGTGAAGACGAAGTCGGGATTGGTTTCGAACATCCTGGTCACAAATTGGTCGGCCGTCTGCATCGTAATCTCGGGTCGCTTAGCGGTCAGCGTCGCACCCCAGGTCGTCCAGAATGCGCCCGGGTACTTACGGTCGCGCATCTCCGGACGCCACCCCACGGGCTGCGCCAGCACACCCGCGGCAATACGATCGGGGGCGCGCTTCAAGAGACTCCAGATGAAAGGGCCGCCAATGCAGAAGCCCATCACCATGAACTTGTCGATGCCCAGATGATCCATCAGGCCGAGCTGGTCGTCGGCGTAAGAATCCCACGGCCGGTCGACCTCGACAGGGCCGGTGGACTGGCCGCTAGGGGCGTTGCGCAGGTCCGCAGTGATGCAGCGATACTGCCCCTTGAACTCCTCAACGGCGTTGAAGGGCGAGTTGCCGGCGAAAAAGGATACGGTGGAGTTCAATCCCCCGCCGGGAAGCAGCATCAACGGGAAACCGGACCCGGCCTCCTCATAGTAGATACGAACGGAGCCTTTTTCGTAAAACTTGCCAGTTCCTACTTTGCCCGCCTGCTGAGCAAATGCGCGCGGCAAGGCGGCCGTTGCCGCTGCCGCGGCGCCCGCTGCCAGTATGATCCGTCTGGTTAAACCCATAGTAGGCGTCCTCCTTGATCATTGTCATGGCCGGTCTGTGCAACTCCAAGCGCCAGCATGATCCGCAGTTCGAAGGATGCTAGCACAGGTTCTCTTGGCGCGGAGGAGCTGATCGGCCTGGGCCTAAAAGCTAAGGCTAGCGCTTTGGCGTGATGATGAAATAAATCTCGCTGGATCACTTCCGGATTGCCGACGATTCGCCTAGAACCTCTTTTGGTGGTCTTTCATTTGTGTCGATATACCATACTGGGGTATATTATGAGTGAGAAAGGCAGCAAATGGCCCATACGACAAAGGACAAAAAGAATCTTCTGAGCCGTGTCAGCCGAATTCGCGGTCAGGTAGAGGCCATTGAGAGAGCGATCGACGGCGAGCAGGAATGCTCTGGCATCCTCCAACTTATGGCAGCTTGCCGCGGAGCCCTGAATAGTCTCATGGCAGAGGTCATGGAAGGTCACGTCAGGTTTCACGTCTTGTCACCCGAGGGTGGGCAGAACTCCCCGCAGGCGGAGGCGGCCGAGGAACTGATCGACGTAATCCGAACCTATTTGAAGTAACAGTTTGAATCGTTAAGGCAGGCGGAGGACAAAAGTCATGAACCACACTGACATAAAGGAATCCGAAGTCCAACTCATTGGACCACAACAACTCTCGCCGGGCCATGCCGATCATCAAGACGATCATGACCATGGTGACCACGGACACGCGTTGAACTGGCGCGAGATCAACCGCGTTTTGTTTGTCGCTGCTGCAGTGGTTACCATGTGGTTTATCGGCGGCGCGCGCAGTCCCTATATCACTGCCATTGGTGTGATTTCGACGATCATTGGCGGCTTCCCCATCTTCCATGAAGCTTACGAGAACATTACACAGCGCCGGATGACTATGGAGCTCTCAATGGCTATCGCCATTGTTGCCGCTCTGGCGATCCGGGAACTCTTCACGGCCCTGGTCATCACTCTGTTTGTTTTGGTCGCAGAGATTTTGGAGGGTCTTACGGTTGGCCGAGGTCGCAAGGCGATTCAACATCTCGTCGATCTACTGCCGAGCACTGCAACGGTGCGCCGAGGCGGAACGTGGACAGACGTAGAGATTGTGAAAGTCTCGGCTGCGGATGTGGTTCTCGTCCGTCCGGGCGGGCGTATCCCAATTGATGGGAAAGTGGTCGGAGGATCTTCCTTCGTGGACCAGGCACCCATCACGGGTGAGTCCATGCCAGTTGAGAAACACCCCGGTACCAGCGTTTATGCTGGCACGATCAATCAATCCGGGGCGATTGAAGTTCAGGTTGAGCGCCTGGGCCGTGACACAAGTTTTGGCAAGATTATTGAAGCAGTCGAAACGGCTGAGAAGTCGCGTGCCCCGATTCAAGGCATTGCCGACCGGCTTGCTGGCTATCTTGTGTACTTTGCATTAGCGGCGGCTGCCGTCACTTTTCTGCTCAGCCACAACATTCGTTCGACCATTTCAGTGATCATCGTGGCGGGAGCTTGCGGCATCGCCGCGGGAACCCCGCTGGCGATCCTTGGGTCTATCGGCCGAGCCGCTCAACAGGGTTCAATCATCAAAGGCGGGCTCTACCTTGAAAAACTTGGGGAAGTCGACACGATTCTTCTCGATAAGACCGGGACTCTAACCTATGGAACTCCTGAGCTCCTAAGCCTATGCCCGGGCCCTGATGTTTCTACCGAGCTTTTACTGAAAACCGCCGCGATTGCTGAGTCGCGATCCGAGCATCCTATCGCCGCGGCGATCCTCAGGAGAGCAAAACAAGGACGCATTTCGTACGAGGATCCAAGCCAATTTCAGTACACCCCCGGTAAGGGAATCGTAGCGAATAGCGACGGCGATGAAATCGTGGTCGGAAACCAACATTTCTTACTGGAGCGTGGAGTTGCAGTGATTCCGAACAACAATGCTGCACAGGGCTCAGAAATCTTTGTGGCTCGCTCCGGCCGATTTTTGGGAACCCTGCACATTGCTGACAAGCTTCGACCCGAAGCTCCGGCTGCGATTCATTCTCTGAAATCTATGCGGCTGAGAACGGTGCTGCTGACGGGCGATGCGAAGTCTGTTGCGCAAGAGGTTGGTACGAGGCTGGGTGTCGATGAGATTGTCTCTGACCTTCTACCGGAAGACAAACTGCGGTATGTACAGCAACTTATAGAAAAGGGTCACAGCGTTGCCATGGTTGGAGACGGCGTGAACGATGCGCCCGCATTGATGCAAGCTTCGGTTGGCGTCGCGATGGGGTCCGGCACGGATGTCGCACGCGAAAGTGCCGATGTTGTCTTGATCGGAAGCGATCTATCAAAGCTCGTCGAGACCCTGCAGACGGCACGACGCTGCCGCCGCACCATCATGCAGAATTTTGTAGGGACACTTGTGGTAGACAGCATTGGTGTGGGTCTGGCGGCTTTCGGCTATCTCAATCCATTGCTGGCTGCCTTCATTCACGTCTCGTCCGAAATGGCTTTCATCCTGAATTCAGCCCGCTTGCTTCCGCCAGTTTCATCAGCTAATCAATTTGTTCGCGAAATTTTCTCACAACCCTCTTCCGCAACAAATTAGCCAGAAGTGATCAGCGTCTTTCGGGATGGTTCCCGAGTGACGGCGCATCCGGAAGTGAAACGGAGCGACGCCAACGACGGCCTGGAGGACCTGCTGATTCGGCTTAGGCCGAAAGGCTACGGCTAGCGTTTCGGGGAAATGATGAAATAAATATTGCTGGCGATGGGTTGTGCGCCTCTGAACGCAGGAACGAACTTCCACTTTGTGGTCGCTTCCTTGAGGGAGCTGTCGAACAAAGGATCTGTCGAACCCGCCCTCCGAATCTTCCCGGCGGCGTCGATCACCAAATCGAGCATCAATCCCGAGTCGGGCAGCGTGTCCTCTGTCTGCCCCTCCGCAGGCTTGTGTCCAATCAGGATGGGCGCGGGTAAAACGATGTCAGTCCTCTTCCCTTCTATACGTTCGCCTTGTACGTGCTGACCAGTAAGCATCATTGTGGCTTGCACAACCCTGAGCGTTCTCGCGTCGAAGACCTCCGTGTTTTTTTCGGCTCCCGACGAAGCCTTTTCGGAGACGCCATCCACTTGCGCGCGGATTCCTCGATCCCGTGCGCCTATAATCGCGGTGCGAATGCGATCGAAATCCGCAGGCGGCCACATTTCCGCCAATGATTTCCAGGCCTCCTGTTCACGGCCGCTGTAAAGATAAGCCCAGACGATTTGCAGCACCTTTTCCTTGGTGTGCTCCAGCTTTTCGCTGTGGCGCAGTTCCTCGGCCGAAAAATGGGCCGTGGGAGGCAATCGGCCACTGCTGTTTTTGAACTCCCGCAGCTCTTCGGGATCAAGTCCCCTTCGTACTCTGGCGATTGCGCCGTCAAAATAGCCCTGAAATTCGGAACCTACTTCCAACAGCCGTCCCTGAACGAATCGAAGCACGACGGTAGGCGCGTAATAACGCTCTCCGGATTCATGAGGCTCGAAACCCTCGAGTGACGCCGTATCGTCTGTCCAAATTTCGACTTGGCCGTCCAGGTCGCTATCTGCGGTGCTGAAAAAAGTTCCGCCGGTAAGAGTGCGCAACAGTTTTGGCGGTTTCCGAAGCGAATAAATCTGCAGCGTCATGCAGCATTCGGCCTCGGCTTTCTTTACCTGAAAGGTAGCAACCGGCGATCCCACACCCAGATCGATGCCGAATGCGTCCACGTCCATCTCAGCAACCCCGGTCGCAATAAGGGCCTTGCTCTTCTCCCACAGCAGCGCGCCTTCGCATTCCCGCCGGGCAAATCCCTGGCTTCTTGCGGCTCCCACCTGGACGGAAACGCCGGTGAGCGATATGGCTTCGAAATTGCCGATGCCGTTGTGGCAGACCACTGCGCCGCTTTGCGCATGGCAGGCGCCCGCAATCGCCCAAAACAACAGGAATGAAAAGATCTGTCGCGCGTTCATAAGACAGTAACCTGGCGACACGAACCTGACGAACGTGTTTCGCCACGCCGCGATGTTAACAGGCTCGCCCGCTTCTTTGTACAAATCGGAAGCGGGCCATCGCCTGCGCGTCAACTGTTGTGTTTTATCTGTCGCGGCCGGGCGGATCTTGATCTTCGTCGTCGGTGTATACCTTCACGCCGACATTGGTGACGGGTATGAAGATGTGGTTGTTCTCGCTATCTGCCGCGATCGAGTGCGTATCTCCCGCATCGAAGTTGGTAATCACCTGGTAGCTCGAGGCGTCGACGACGAACACGGGCTCATTGCCGAAGTAAACGCGGTTGTCGCCAGGGTTGTACCAGATCTCATCGCCAGCTACTCCGGCGATCGTTCCCAGAGTGCCGCCTGTCTTCGCATCGAAGACCACACCGGTGCTCGTCATGAGACGCTGGCCGGGCAACAGGACGAGACCAGCAGGACCGGCGAAGGCTGGATCGGTAACCGCGAAAACTCGCGTAATGCTCTCGGTCTTCGGGTTGATCTCGTCAACTTCTCCATTCGGATTCGCCACCGTGGATGGTATCGAGATGTAGAACCTGTGCCTCTGCGGATCCCAGACGGGCTGCTCGATGCCCCCGGTGGATTGAGGATAGGAAAGGCGCCCCAGCACGGTGCGAGTTTCCGCGGAGATAAAAGTCACAAAGGGGACTGTGTCCCGATCGTTTGCAATCAGGATGATTTTGTCCGCGGGATCATAGGCCAGTTCATCGGCGCGGTGAGTTCCGCCGGTGGAGATGCTATCCACAATGGAGTTGGTTTCCAGGTCGACCACTTTCACGGTGCTGTTGCCGTCGCCCGCCCACAGCTCCTTGCGATGACGGCCCTCGCCCGCGCCCAATTCGCCTCGTTTATTGATGACCAGCACACCGTTTGGGCCGGAAACACCTGATCCTACGTTTCCGACAAAGCCCGTAATGGTGGTGATGAAGGTGTCGCTTTCGGCATCGATGACGTCGACGCCTGCATCGCTGCGATCCGCAAAATAATACCTACCGCTTGCGGAATCGACCCAGCTTATGTCGAAGCTGGCGAGTGCTGGATTGGGGATTGTGGCTATCTGTGTGTAAGGTCCGAGCTTGTCGTCTGCAGACGTAGTTGCGACTGCCAAAATCGCCAGCAGCGTGAACAACAACAGTGGAATGGCAAACAGTCGTTCGCGTTTCATCGTGAAGTTACCTCCGGTAATTTTTCCCTAAGCTGGGTGGTTATTGCGCGAAGTAGACACCCGCATATTCCAGCGTGTCAAGGGGACATAATTCGAACGTGGGACGTCACGCGGGGCGCACTCCATTCGAACGATCCGGCTCGTTCGAATATGCTGGCAACCTGTCTTTGTTCGAATGATCTGCTTAGTAACAGCAGTTTATTTTGTGGTTACCTTTATGGTATCGTCATATCTGTTCGCTGCCACTACCTGTCTGCCCGCACTTTGCTCGGCCCGCTTTGCTGTTGCTCCGCCGGCAGAGCTCGGCTTGCTGTGTCACCGCGGCTTCCCGAAGACTCAGCCCGGCCTTGTCGGTCCCAGATTCATCCGTCCTCGTCGCGCCGCCTTCATCCGGCGTCGCGCTCATGTGGGGAACGCCATCCCGATCCGTGCGAGACTCCATCCCAACCCGGCCTCCGCGCACGAACGAACTCCCCGCCACGTACGAGGCGCATGTTCAAACCGCGAGCGCGCCCCGCACAGGAAGTCTTTCAGAATGAACACTTGCACAAAAAGGGGGGGAGGGGTGTCCCCATCCCGCATGGTGTAAAGTTGATCCCCGGCGCGCTCCTTTGGGGGAGCGGCGCCCCAGGGGGCAAGCATGAAACTGGGCGAGATCGCGCAAAAACTGGGCTGCAAGCTGGAGGAGGGTGACGCGCAGGCCGAAATTCACGGCGTCGCGGGCATCGAATCAGCCAAGGCCGGGGAGATGACGTTCGTCTCCAATCGCCGCTATCGCCAGGCCACGCGCACGACCCGCGCCTCCGCCGTGCTGGTCGCGCGCGATACGGCCGTCGAGCGCGAACCCGGCCTGCCGCCGCTCGCGCTCCTGCGCTCGGACGATCCCTACCTCGATTTCGCGCGGGCCATCGGTTTCTTTTATACCCCGCCGCGCTACGCGCCCTCGATCCATCCCACTGCCGTGATCGCCGCCTCCGCGCAAATCGGTGCCGGCGCGCACGTCGGCCCTTACTGCTACGTAGACGAAGGCGCCGTGATCGGCCGCAATGCCGTGCTGCACAGCTTCGTCGCGATCTATCGCGGCGCGCGGATCGGCGACGACTTCTTTGCGCACGCGCACGCAGTGGTGCGCGAAAACTGCCGCATCGGAGACCGCGTGATCCTGCAAAACGGCGTCGTGGTGGGCGGCGACGGCTTCGGCTTCGCCAGGCAGTCTGACGGCCGTTGGTACAAGATGCTGCAATCTGGGATCACCGTGATTGGCGACGACGTGGAGATTCAGTCCAATGCTTGCGTCGACCGTGCCACCGTCGGCGAGACCCGCATTGGCAAGGGCGCCAAGCTCGATGACCTTGTGCTCGTCGGGCACGGCAGCAGCGTGGGCGAAAATACTCTGCTATGCGGTCAGGTGGGTCTCGCCGGGAGCACGAAAATCGGCAACAACTGCATGCTGGCGGGCCAGGTCGGCTGCTCGGGACACCTGAGCGTGAACGACGGCGCGATTATTAGCGCGCAAAGTGGCGTTCACGGCGACGTGCCGCCCGGGGCACTCTATTCCGGTTATCCGGCCGTGGAGAACCGCGAGTGGCTGAAGCATAGCGCGGCCGTCCATCGCCTGCCGGAGCTGGCTAAGACCGTTCGCCAGCTCGAAGCGGAAATCGCCAAGCTCAAGGCGCACGTCGGCGCGTAGGGATGCCGTTGTTGTCATCACGAGTGAGCGAGACGCCATCGCGCGCTCCCGTGCACGATGGCCTGCGAGCGAGGGATCTGCTTTTGCGTGAGATGTACCTGGTGGATTTTGTAGCCCATGCTTTCCGGTTTTCAGGAAAGGGTGGGATTTTCCAATGGGTCGCGGGCAGGAAAAAGCCCCAGCCTTTGCTGGGAGCCGCAAAGGCTGGGCTACAAACGAACCTCGTAACGCTCAAGGCACTGCTTCAACTCAGCAGCGACGCCTCGCCTTTCGTAACCGCCGCGGGTTTCTGATCAGGCGGCAGGGCCGCGGCGATGGCGGCGTGGACGCGCTCGGCAAGTTCGTTGCGGCGGGCGATCGAATATTGCGACGAATCGATGGGGGGGCAAAAGCGCACCACGACTTCGCCGGGAGTGATGCGGTAAGACTTTTTGGGGATCACGCGATGTGCCCCGCTGCACGCCACGGGCACGACCGGGACACCCGCCTTGATGGCAAGCACGAAAGCGCCGCGCCGGAACGGCAGCAGGCGCCCGTCGGAGCTGCGAGTTCCCTCCGGATAAATTAAAAACGAGACGCCGTTTTTCATTTTCTCCGCGGCAACCTCGATGCTTGCGGCGGCTTGCCCCCGATTGTGGCGATCCACGGGCACAAAGTGGGCCAGGCGAAACGCCGTGCCCACGATGGGAATGGCGAAGAGCGACTTCTTGCCCAAAATGGCGATGCGGCGAGGAATTGCGCCGACGATCGCGGGTCCGTCGGCGTTGCTGGTGTGATTGGCGGCAAAGAGAACGGTGCCGGGTGGAATATTTTCCAGGCCTTCGACCCGCGTGCGCATTCCCGCGACGCGGCAGACCCATACAACGGCTGCGACTCCGGCGTTATACAGCGGTTCGACATTGCCTGTGAGCACGACGTAGAGCACAAGTGGCGCGCCCACCACGATGGTGACAATCGCCAGAGAGATAGCGACGAACGCGGAGCGGATCATTTGTTAAGAAGAGCCCGCGAGGAATAAAAACCGTTGTCATCACGAGGTCGCCAGGGGCGACCGAGGGATCTGCTTTTTCGGTTGATCACAGCGAACAGCAGATTCGTCGTCGTCCCGCCTTCGGAACGCAAACAGCGCGTTTTGGCGGGACTTCTCGGAATGACAGCAACTTGATTCCCGCGCGGGGAATAAAATCGCTGCAATAAGTCAAAGTCAGTCATCGCGGGGCGGGGGCGCGGTCCGTGGTGCCCTGAAACAAGCCATTGCGGATGCGCAACTGGCGCTCGCTGGGACGGGGCATTTCCTCTACGGCGAAAATCTGCGCCGCTTCGCTACTTAGCGGGAACGCCATTTCGCTTTCGCGCCCGCCGCGCCGGATGCGCACGCGCGCCATTTCTCCGGGCGAGCGCCCGCGCAGCCAGCGCTCGATGCTGCGCGGCACGTCCGCGCCGTCGAGGGTCACGATCGCGTCGCCTTCGCGAAGGCCAATTCGCGCGGCGGCGCTGGAAAGATCGAGATCGCTTACGAGTGCCGTTCCCACGGAATCGCGCCCGACGGAAAAGCCTAAAGCAGCGCGCTTCTCGCCTTCGGTTTTGAGCGAGAACCCGGCGCGGGAGAGCAGATCGGCGAAAGGCATTTCGTCTGTGCCGCTCACGTAGCGCTTGAAGAATCCGGGAAAATCGCCTGCCGCGGGATTTGCCGAGCTTGCATTTGCCGTGCGGACGACTTCTTCCACGGCCTCTTCGATTCCGGCGCTATCGGGGTAGAAGCGGCCGCGCTGCGCGTATTGCTGATTCAGCCGGCGCAGCACGTCGTCGAGGCTGGCGCGATTATCGGTGGCGTCGCGAATCTCAATATCGAGCGCGACCCCCAGCAACTGGCCCTTGTTGTAGTACGAGATGCTGAAATCAGGCCGATCGTAGAGCGGATATTTGTCGAACCATGTGTCGAGACTCGATTCCTCCGCGCTCTGCCACGTTCGCGCCGGACGCGATTCAAGCTCGGTGATTTGCGTGCCGAGATCGGCCAGAAACTGCGTGTGGCTCCAGATGCCCGTGCGCTCGAGCGTATAAGCGGCGTAGGTGCTGGTGACGCCTTCGGCAAACCACAGCACTGGCGTCCACATCTCGCGCGTATAGTCCACCGGCTCGAGCGATTGCGGGCTGATGCGCTTGACGTTCCAGAGATGGAAAAACTCGTGCGCGCTGACGTTGGCGAGCGTGGCGTAGGAGCCCACGGAGATCGCGGTGGAGTTAGCGTGCTCCATTCCCCCTCCACCGTAATTCTGGCCTACGTGCAGGATGAAGGTGTATTCGGGAAACGGCGCGTCGCCCATCAGGCGCGATTTCGTAGTTCGCGATTTCCGAGAGCATGCGCGTGAGCGCGGAGTGATCCACGGCATCGCCATGGTAAACGACGCGGATCGTTCTTTCTGTCGGCCCACTGCCGGCTTGAAACGACCACTCATCGAAGCGCCCGATTTCGACGGGCGCGTCAACGAGGGCATCATAGTTGGCAGCCTGATAGCCCGGCTCCGCCGGCGCTTGAGGTCCTTGTTTAACCAATTCCATCGCTACGTGCCAGCCTGAGGGAAGATCGCGGAATTGCACTGCTGTGTCTTCGCCGCGGCGTTCGGGAACGTAACAAAGAACTTCCGCCAGATTCAGGAAAGCGTGGTCGTCGTTTAGCTGGGTGTCGAAGGGGCCGGGATCGTCCCAGAAACTCGCGTACTCGATCCGAATTTCGGCTTGGCCGCTCGTGGGGGCTCCTGGAGGTGTTTCGATGCGCCAAGTTTCTTTATCCAGGCGGCGCACCGGCAATGTATTCCCAGAGGCGCCGGTCGCGTGGAAGTCTGTGACGCGATAAGCGAAGTCGCGGATCTGGTAGAGCGCGTTCCAGGCCGGCATCTGCACCGTGACGCTGCTGCGGACGGCGGGGATGATCATCGTGACGTGGAATTGGTGCTGCGCGGGATGCGCGAGAGAGATTTCGTATCGGATCGTGGCACGCGCCGACGCGGGCCCCGCCAGTGCGAGTAGGCAAATGACGATTGCTGTCATCCCGAGGTCGCAGAGGCGACCGAGGGATCTGCTTTTCGCAAGAGCAGGCAAAAGCAGATTCCTCGTCGTCCCGCCTTGGGGCGCAAACAACGCGCCTTGGCGGACCTCCTCGGAATGACAACGTGAGGCCGGGCCTGGCGAGGTCATCGAGCGCCGCGGGGGGCGGACGAGCGCGAATTGAGAAGCGCGAGCAGCTTGTCGCATAGTCCGTCGAAACTGCCGTTCGAGAGCACCAGCATGATATCGCCCTCGCGCAATTCGCCGGCGAGAAATTCGGCGATCTCGCTCGCCGAATTCAGCGCCTCCGCGCGGCGGCCGGCCGCGCGCACGGCTTTCACCACGCGTTCCGGCGAAAGCCGCTCGGCATCGGAAAGCATTTGTGCGCGATTTACCGGACCGAGCACCGCGCCATCCGCGGTCGCGAGAGCGGCGGCAAGATCGTCTTCGAAGACGCGGCGGCGCATGGTGTTGGAGCGCGGCTCAAAGGCTACCCATAGACGTCGCCCGGGCCAGCGCGTGCGCGCGGCCTCGATCGTCGCGCGAATGGCGGTGGGATGATGCGCGAAATCGTCGACGATGGTGACGCCGCCGGCTTCACCGCGAATCTGCATGCGGCGAGCCACGCCGCGAAAAGTGCGCAGCGCTTCCTCGATGGCCTCGCGGGGAATGCCGCGGCCATCGGCAATGGCAATCGTGGCCAGCGCGTTCAGCACGTTATGGCGGCCGACGAGTGGAAGCGCAATGCGCCCCCGCTCTTCGCCTTTTCGCGCCACGCGAAAATGCGTGGCCTCATCGCGAAATTCAAGATCGCCGGCGATCCACAAATTGTCACCACTGAAACCGTAAGTCTCGACAGGACAAAACGCCTGGGCGACCACTCCGCGCACCGTTGGACTTTCGCCGCAGCAGACGATGCGTCCCCGGCGCGGAACCAGATTGACCAGGCGGCAGAACTGCAATTCGATGGCGGCGAGATCGGCGTAAATATCGGCGTGATCGAATTCGAGCGAGGTGACGATCAGGTCGTCGGGACGGTAGTGCAGGAATTTCGGGCCCTTGTCAAAAAAGGCGGAGTCATATTCGTCGCCCTCGATGATGAATTCCCTGCCCCCTCCCAGGCCGTAGCTCTTTCCGAAATTGTCGGCCACGCCGCCGATCAGGAAATCGGGGCGGCGTCCCGCGACGTGAAAAATCCAGGCGAGCAGTGAAGTTGTAGTCGTTTTGCCGTGCGTGCCTGTGACCACGAGCGAGTCGTGATCCGGAAGAAAGAATTCCTTGATGACTTCCGGCAACGAGCGATACGGGATTTTGTTGTCGAGAACGAATTCGAGTTCGGCATTGCCGCGTGAGATGGCGTTGCCGATGACCACGAGGTCGGGGCGCGGCGCGAGATTGGTCTCGCGGAAGCCGTTTTTCGAGGTGATGCCGAGCTTTTCAAGCAGCGTGGAAGCGGGCGGATAGACGCCGGTATCGGAGCCCGTGACGGTGTAGTCGCGTTCGGCGAGCATGCCGGCGAGCGGAGCCATGGCGGCTCCGCCGATGCCGATCAGGTAGATAGAATCGATGTTTGAGTCATTCATAGTGCTTCAGGGGCTAAAGCCCCTAATTTTTGGGTCACCTTTATGTCGCGGCTGCGGATTCGCTGCGCTCACCACAAGCAGTCGCGACCCACAATGCCGGAGAGATTCTTCGTCGCTTCGCTCCTCAGAATGACAAGCAAAGACAAAGCCCCAGGGCCGCTCGCAAACGGTGCGAGCGTACCCTGGGGCTACAACTTGCGAAAAGCAGATCCCTCGCCAAAAACGGGCTCGTGATGACAATCTTTGCGTGTCGCAGCGCGGCTCTCATTTCCCACGTCGTGCGAAGAGAGATTCTTCGGCGAGCAAATTCCATACCCGCTCAGAATGACAACATCGAACTTTCCGAGAGTGCGTCATCTGCGCACGGCCACGGCGGGCTCGAGGATTTCGAGTTGGCCCTCGCCGGCGGCACGCAGGCGCGCGCGCACACCGAATGGAATCGTCAGCATCGGCCGCACCGTGTGGCCGATGGGCGCGCCGAAAATGATGGGCACCCGCAGCGGCATCAGAATTCGCCTGCAAACATCGCGAACCGACGGGCTGCACTCCTGCGGCGGCTCGGAATCGGGGAAATCTCCCAAGACAATGCCGCGCACGCCGCGAAATTTTCTGGCCTGCAGCAAGTGCAGTAGCATCCGATCGAGCTGATAAGGCTTCACGCCCCGATCTTCGAGAAAAAGGATCGCGCCGCGCGTGTCGAATTCCCAAGGCGTGCCCAGCGTCGTCTCGAGAAGCGAGATGCATCCGCCAAGCAGCAGGCCCGAAGCTTCGCCGCGCGAAAGCGGCTCGGCATCGAGCGCGAGCGACCACGAATCGCGCTTCCCTGCCGAAGCATCGATGAAAGACGCGAGATCATATCCCGAACGAACGCCCGCGCCATTGTTGAATCCGGCGGCGACCATGGGGCCGTGCAGCGAAGTCCAGCGGAAGCGGGTCCAAAGATATGCCTGCAGCATAGTCACATCGCTGTAGCCAACGAGCAGCTTGGGCCGAATTCGCCCCGGCAAGCGGATTAGGTCGAGCAGGGTAGCCGTGCCGTATCCTCCGCGCGCACAGATCACCGCGCTGGCGTCAGGATCCTGGAGCGCCCCTTCCAGCTCGGCTTTGCGGCGCAAGGTCGAGCCCGCGAAGTAGCCTTCCGGTTGCATCGCCGAACCCGTGCGCACGTGATAGCCGAGCCGTTCGAGTTCCGCGATGCCGCGGCCGAGCGCGTCGCGGTCGGCGGGGCTGGCGGTAGAGATCACGCGCACAAGGCCGCCGGGAACGAGCGCGGGCGGTTTGACGGCGGCGGTCACAGAGCCCTTGGGAAGATTTGGCGTACGCGGCGTAGGCAAGCGGCGAGTATACACTGCCGCTCGCCGCGGCAAGCGAGCGCCGCACGGCGGGTGCGTATTGCGAGTAAACGGTTCTCGGGATCCACGGCATAGCCCGGTGCGTTCCCCAGAACCGTCAAATTCCCCAGGGCCGGCTGAGAAACGCCGCGCCCTGGGCTACAATCCCGCGCGTGACGCGTCTACGACGGATCGCGGACGGTGACCGAATTTTTTTCGTGACCACTAATCTGCGCCCTCACTCGCCTGCACTGACCAGCAGAGAACGCGACCTCGTACTCAAACAAATCGAACGGCAACGCGTTACCAATGAGTTCCTGATATTTGGCTATGTGATTATGCCCAGCCACGTGCACCTTCTCTTCGCTCCAAACCGCGTCGGACTCATCGCGATCATGCGCGAATTTAAAAGCTGCACGGCACGACAATTGACCATGCGAAGGTGTTCGCACGGAGCCATTTGGCAGCCCCGCTATTTCGATTTTGTGCTGCGCAGGGCTGGCGATTTCTGGGACAAACTTGCATACATTCATCAGAACCCCGTAGATGCCGGCTTGGTGCAAAAGCCCGAGAGTTGGCGTTGGTCGAGCGTGACACATTACGCTCACCGTGCGGCTGTTCCTGTCCCCATCGATCCAATCGACCTACCTCATGATCGCCGCGCGTGGCTCGGCCCCTTGTAGCCCAGGGCGCGGCGGTTCTCAGCCGGCCCTGGGGTTTTGGGGCAAAAGGCTGGGCTACAAGTTCTAGCGGAGTTTGAATTGGGTGAGCTTGTGGAAATGGCGGGCGCGGGCGTCGATTTCGCGGCGCTTGAGCTGGCGAATGCGTTCGAGGCCAAACTTCTCGACGGCGAAGCTGCCCATCACCGAGCCGTAGACCATGGCGCGGCGCATCACGTCGTCGTTCATGCGCGAAGCATTCGCAAGATAGCCCATAAAGCCACCGGCGAAGCTATCGCCGGCGCCCGTGGGATCGCGCACTTCTTCGAGCGGGAACGCGGGAACCGAAAAGACGCCGCCATCGTGCACCATCATGGCGCCGTATTCGCCGCGCTTGATCACCAGCGCCTTGGGGCCGAGCTTGAAAATATGGCGTGCCGCGCGCAGCAGGTTGTGTTCGTTCGAGAGCATACGCGTTTCGGCATCATTGATCATGAGGATCTGCGTGTGCTTCAGGATTTCGCGCAGCTCGGCCGGGGTTTTCTCGATCCAGTAGTTCATGGTATCGAGCGCGACCATGCGCGGCTTGCCGTTGATCTGTTCGAGCACGAGGCGCTGCAGCGTTGGATCGATGTTGGCGAGGAAAACGTGCTTGGCGGAGCGGAAGGCGTCCGGCAGCTTGGGCCGGAAGGTGGCGAAGACGTTCAGCTCCGTCGCCAGCGTCACGCGCTCGTTGGGATCGGTGCCGTAGCGGCCAGCCCAGAAAAAAGTTTTTCCTGCGGCGCGTTCAAGGCCGCTAATGTCGATGCGGCGGCCGCGAAAAATGGCGGCGTCGTGCTCGGTGAAGTCGTCGCCTACCACGCCGACGAGATTGACTTGCGTGAAGTAACTTGCCGCCACTGAGAAATACGTGGCCGCGCCGCCCAGCGTGCGGTCCACTTTACCGAACGGCGTCTCCAGAGCATCGAACGCGACCGAACCCACAACCAGAAGTGACACCGACAGGCCTCCCAATGGTTATTTACCGCGCGCACATGATAGCGCCCCTACGTCAGGCCGCAAGGACGTTCGCGCGGAAATGGCTGCAAGGCTTAAGGTCCGCTATCGGTATTAAAGGAAGGCAGGATGCCACGACGGAACACGGCGCGACATCCTGATTGGGAAGGTAGTTGATGCGGGCGAAATTACGGAATCTAAAGTGGCAGAACCTCACTGTGCCGGGCGCGCTTTTCCATCAGCTGAATGACGACGGAAAAGTCTTTCTCACTTTCGGACGCGGCCTCTTCGGCATTGATACCCGCGGCCGCTTCGGTGGTGGGCATCGAAATCTCAGCGTGAGACGCCGCAGCCAAAACGAGTTCAAAATCCTTGTGCATGAGACGAACCGGAAATTGCGGCATGTAGTCGCCCTTTTTGGCGGTGGCCAGCTTTCCAACATGGGCAGGAGCGACGACGGCAGTCTTGGCCAGTGTGTCGAAGAGAAGTTCGCGAGGCAGGTCCAAAGTCAACCCTAACGCGAGCGCTTCGGCCACTGCCTGCATGCCCACTCCCAAAAGAGTGTTCACCACAAGTTTCATACTCACGCCGGACCCGCCCGGGCCCATGTAAAACCATTGCTTGGCAATGGCGGCAAAAATCGCCTCGGCCGATTCAAATATTTCAGGGTCGCCTCCGCCGAAAATTGTGAGCGTTCCCGCTTCCGCGGACGGAGTGCTACCTGAAATCGCTACGTCGAGTGCGGCGAGCTCACGCTGTCGTGCGGCCCGATGTAACTCACGGGAAGTCTGGGGAGAGATCGTGCTCAGCTCGATAATCCGGGTGCCGGGCCTGGCACTGCGCAGCACATTGCCCGTTCCCAAGTAGACGGCTTCCACGACTGGGTCATCTGGAAGACTCGACAAAATCACATCAACTTCGCCAGCCAACTCTCCAGGATCCGGCGCAACTTTGGCACCCAGGGCTGAAAGCTCTGCGGCTTTTGCATGATCGCGATCGTACACGGTCATTGGAAAGCCGGCGGCAACCAGCCGCCGCGCCATCCTCGAGCCCAGGTATCCAAGTCCGATGAATCCCAACCGGTTGCGAAGAGTGATCTTTTCATTGGCTAACATCGTTCCTCCTGCGCGGCCTCTACATTGGGCCGCCGGTTGTTGCTGCCTCATTACAATGACAACAAGTGCACGCTGCTTTCCATTCAGCCGCGGATAACTTAGCGGCCTATTTTCAGCGGTGTGAGCTGTCTGGCCGTTGGGTATGGCGTTACGAGGCTTCGAATAGGCGTCCTGAGGTGGACACAACGTCCGCATTTCGACCCGGCTTCGGGTTTTAGCTGGGTCTCACTTCGAGAGACGGACGGCTAGCGCGTGGCGAACTGCTTTACAGGGCTCTTGACCCCGTCGCTCGTGCCATTGGGGTCCATGGAGTCCACCGTGTAGTAGTAGGTGGTGTGCGGCTGGAGGTTAAGCACACGCACGCGGAAGACCGTATAAGAATGCTGCTGGTTTAATCGGATGTGGGATTTCGCCGTCTGGCTCAGGTCTTTGGAATCCGTGCCGTAGTGCACAACGCCGAAGTGTTCGTCTGACCCTCCGGGGTTGTTACTCGTCCAGGTGATGATGGCCCAGGTGTCCTGAGCCGATTCGAGGGATGGCCCTTCCGAGATCTGGACGTGAGAAGCTTTTTTGGCGGACGGAATTAACTGAGCGCCGATCGGCTTTGGGCAGAACAAGGCCGCCATCGTAAAAGCGATTGCGAGTACCGGAAGCAGTTTCTTCATGTGAAGCCTCCATAGGACGAATGCAGCTGTGACCAGGGGGTTATGCTTTGCCCCGACTCGTCCGCCCGCATGAAGTTTGCGAGACGGACGAGCCAGAGCGCGGAGCTGATCGTTTGGTGTCACTCCTCGACGAGCGTCACGGAATTGGTTGTTGGGGCAACGGTGGAACTCCACAGATGGCCGTTGCACAGGGAGGAAGTGGAGGAGTCGGTATCAGGGAGCTGTTACCTTGCGTGCTCGCCGAGCCACCGGTCATACACGTACCTCTATAAGTGTTGCGGTCGGGAAAGGCTGTGGTGAAACCGTCAGTTAGCGTCTCGAGGAAGGTTACGATCAGATCTTCCTCATGATCGGTCAAATTAAGTTTGCCAACGGTCATATCGACCGTGGGCCCTGGCACCTCGGGCGTGGGCCAGCAGTCTACTTTCTCGGTTTTGTTTGACGGGCAGTGTCCTGACGTTACCGGGAACGGGTAGACGTCGCGGGTGTTGTAGAAGTGCACGAGTTGTTTCAGGCTCTTGATGTAGCCATTGTGGAAGAACTCTTTCTGGAAGTAAGGCCCCGGGGCTTCGGTCGTGGGACATTGAGGGGGCGTCATGGCTACGTCGCGCGCCGTGGACGTTTGCATTCGGCCGTCCCAGGCTGGTGCAAGTGATGTCCACTCCGAATTCGGATTGGGCCACGTACCGGGACCGCTTCTGAGGAACGTCCCTACTCCCAGGTCCCTGTAGCCGAATCCATATGGATTCCCGGTGAAGCCGAAGAAATCCGGCGTGGTCTGATAATAGAAAGCGTCCCTGGGATTCAGGGGCAGTCCCAGGTTGGCGTAGCCAAAGCAGGTGAAGAGCGGCCGGGTATCCGCAGCGGCGCCGTTGTCTGAACTGTTTGGAGCCGTGCCTTCCGGAGGCGGAGGCGTAGGAGCGGTAGACCTCCCGTCTAAATGGCACGAATTGCAGTTTGCTTTACCCTTGAACAAGTTGTAGCCGGCCATCTCATCGGTCGTCAGGGTGTAATTGCCAGCCAGGAAAGCGTCGAATTTCGACGTGAACGGGCTGACATCGGCTCCGCGTTCGAAGAAGGAAACCGCCTGGGCCCAGTGGTTATAGTCGTCATTGGAGAGGCTGCGGTCTTCCGGGGTTAATTTGACGGGCTGGGTGTCTGAACCGAACTTCGAGGCTCCTCCCGGCGTGTCGCAGATCTCCTCGGTGTCATGCGGGAACTTGATATCGAGCGACCCCGCGCCCCATATCTGCTCGAAAAGGGGTCTATAGGTGGCTTGGGAGAGGCGGAAGACGATGCAAGCTGTATCGGGGAACATCATCTCCTGAGTATCAACCGGAGGACCCTGCGCCTGGTGAGCGTCGGGGCTCTGCAGTTCGTAGCCAGTTGCACGAGCATCCCAGAAGTTTCCACCAAAGAACGAGGCCTGGGTTGTGTTGTACTCGAGCACCGGGAAATCGGGTGAATAGGTGTATCGCTGGGCTGTTCGCTTGCCGGCCCGGAAATGGAACGAACCGGGATACGCGATCATGGTGAGATTCACGGATGGGATCGGTCCGCTAAACCCGGCATAGGGCATGTGGCAGGAGGAACAAGCTGTGTTCTTGAAGGGTGAGATGTTCTCGTCAAAATTCATGAGCTTGCCAAGAATGCGCATAGCTGCATATCCGTTGCCCTGAATGATCGGGGGTTGACCGGTGTAGGTGACGGGGCCCAGTGCGTGCCATTCGCCGATCGCCTCATTTTCTATGAAACTAATTTCGCCGCGGACCCTTGCTATCTCTTGAGTCAAGTCGGACGGCAGAATACCGGGCGGGTATGGGTTGTAGGCTGGGGGCTGCTGCAGTTTTTCTTCGGTGCCCGTGCTTCTTCGTTGCCTCTTTGCTGCGCACCAGCGCCCACTGAGAGGAATCCTATTCCGAGCAGGAGCACGGCGATTGCCCCTACCGATAAGATCATCAGCGCGATCGATCTTCTTCCTTTCCTCATGAACTTCCTCATGAACTGACTCCTTTCGTGATTTGGCCGGACGGTTCGGTACAGACGTAATGGCCGGCGTGCCCGTGGACACACATCGGATTACATTTGGCGACTTCGCTTTGAAATTTAGCTGGGCGAAAAGAACCTATCCCAGCATTTTGCCTGGCACCGTGGATTCGCTCGGACCACTGGAACAATAAGAGGAGAGGAGATGCGCGAACCCTGACCTGGAACCGCGATGTAAGTTCCTGCGATAGTTGTTTCTGTAAACGGTGTTCGTTACGCGATTAGATTGGGCCCGCGAAGGGGATCGGATCGCGGGCCATTCCAATGGGAACTTCCGAGCACGTCGCAAGCTTTTCAGTCTGGACGCTTGCACCGTGCAGACGGGGCTGGGCTGAGAGCTTAAGGGAATCGGCTTTCTTGCCGAATCAACCATGCATACACCTGACTAGTTGATTTCAGCGACCGTGGGCCCAACTACAAGAGAACTTCACACTGTGCCACGTTAACGAACCAGACAATCCAGATAATCGTTTAGTTACCCTTAATCTTGGCAGCCGGATCGGCCCACACTTTTCGGCGAAGGCACTGCGAAAGCAGAGGGCTCGATGGCGATCAGGAGATGTATTTGCCGACGATGGCGCCAGACGGCGGCGTGCCGCGGCCGGGACGAGCTTGGGATCGGTGACGATTGCGTGAGCAAGCGCTTTGCCGCATTTGCATTCGCGTTCGGCAGGGCATTTCCCGCACGGCGTTGCGAATCACGTTGCACGCGTTTTCGGCGTTGCGATTCAAATTGGCGATGATCTCCTCCAGCGTGACCGAGGCATGCTCCGGATGCCAGCAATCGTAGTCGGTGATCATGGCCACGGTGGCGTAGCAAAGCTCGGCTTCGCGGGCCAGCTTGGCTTCGGTGACGTTGGTCATGCCGATGATTTCGAAGCGCAATTGCCGGTGCACGTGCGCTTCGGCCAGCGTCGAAAATTGCGGGCCTTCGATGCAGACGTACGTGCCGCCGCGATGCGCTTTTACTCCGGCGGCGTCGCAGGCATTGCCGAGCACGTTGCTAAGCTGCGCGCAGGTGGGCTTATCGAAGCCTACGTGCGCTACGATGCCATCGCCGAAAAATGTGGAGACGCGGAGCTTCGTGCGGTCGTAGAACTGATCGGGGATCATAAATTCGAGTGGGCGCAGGTCTTCGCGAAGTGAGCCGACGGCGCTCACCGAGATCAGTCGCGTCACACCGGCCAGCTTCATGGCGTAGAGATTGGCGCGATAGTTGATCTCGGATGGCGTGAAGCGATGGCCGCGCGCGTGGCGCGAAAGAAACGCGACGCGCTTGCCTTCGAGCGTGCCGAGCACCAGCGCGTCGGAAGGATCTCCGAATGGCGTCTTGACGCGCCATTCGCGCGTGCGCTCGAGTCCGGGCATGGAGTAGAGTCCGCTGCCGCCGATGATGCCGATTTCGGCGAGGGGTGGGTTGCTGCTGCGTTTTGGGCCTTCGCTTTCGGTTTAGGCATTTGTAAATGTAATGGGTTTTCGCCCCGCGAATTTTGATTCTTCGGCGCTAAGTCGGCGCCGCGGAATGACAAAGGCAAGAATGCCGCCCTAAAGGGCGGCGCTACACGAACACAGAGTATGGCCCGATGCGGCGCGTCAGTCTACTACAACTGGCTCCGCGATGATCTTGCCCTCATGCTCGCGCAGGCGGGCCGCGGGAATTTTGCCGTCGTGACAGAAAAGCGCCAGCCAGCCTTCGCGGACGATCAGCGGCAGCCACTTTTTCTTGTTCGCGAGCGTGGTGAGCGGATACGAGTCGAAGCCCATGATCCACGCAAGTGGCAGATGCGACGTCATGGGCACAAGATCGGAAAGAAACATGGCCGTCTGGCCGCCCGAGGAAAGGCGCACGCCCATCATGTCGTTGGTGTGGCCGGCGAGAACGATCAGCTCCACCCCTGGCACGACTTCGCGGTGTTCGCCTTCCACAAGCTCCCATTGCCCCGACTTCACCATGGGCTCGAAATTCTCGGGGATGTAGCTGACGCGATCGCGCTCGGTGGGATGACGGGCGTGTTCGAGTTCGCCGCGATGCACGAAATAGCGCGCGTTGGGAAACGTGGGCACGGCCTGGCTGTTGACGATGCGCGTATTCCATCCGCAATGATCGAAATGCAGATGCGTGTTGATCACGATATCGATTTGCTCGGGCTCGAGCCCGCGCGCGGCCAATTGCGCCAGCAGCCGCGGCGCTCCCTGAACGGCGTAAATATCGCGGCGCTTGTCGTCAAATTTATCGCCCGCGCCCGTTTCCACCAGAATCCACTGCGCCGCCGCGCGAATCAGCAGCGAATTCATGGTCAGCGTGATGCGATTGCGGTCGTCACACGGGACGACGCGTTCCCACATGGGCTTCGGAATGACGCCAAACATCGCGCCGCCATCGAGGCGAAACGTGCCGTCATTCAGGACGTGAAATTCGATGGAGCCGAGCTTCATGTTTCGTTCAGCGACTAAGGCCGTGACCCGCACCAAAGCCCCAAGGCCCCTCGCAAATGCAACGAGGGCGCCCTGGGCTACAAATGCTGTCATCCGTTCTCAGGGCAAGCCCGTCTACATATAGACCCGGCATTCTCGCCCGCGCGCTAAAGCCCGGCGCGGGCGATCAGCTCGCGCACCGCAGTGTACGGGTTTTTCTTGCGTTCCGCGACCTCGGAAGCCAAAGATTCGAGCGCGCGCTGACCATCGTTGCCAAGTGCGCGCGTGAGCAGTTGCGTTTCGAGGAGCAAAAGCAGGCGCTGCTTCCAGTATTCGAGAATCCTGGCGCGCTGCTCGCCACTTTCTTGGCGCTGCGCGTGAAATTTCTCGATGGCCGCAGCGAGTTCGCCGATGCCTTTGCCTTCGCTGGCCGTGGTGCGGATGACCGGCGGCTGCCAGCCGCGCCCGCCCTCATTGGCGCTGGGCGCGAGTTCCAGCATGGCGTGAAGCTGCTGCTCGAGGCGGTCGGCTCCTTCGCGTTCGGCTTTATTCAGCACAAAAATATCCGCCACTTCCATCAGCCCGGCCTTCATATTCTGCACGTCGTCGCCCAGCCCGGGCACGACCAGCACGAGCGTGCATTCAGCCAGCCGCACCACGTCGATTTCGTCCTGACCGACGCCGACGGTTTCGATCAGCACAATCTGCTTGCCCGCGGAATCGAGCACCAGAGCGGCGTCCGCAGTGGCCCTCGCGAGACCGCCAAAAAATCCGCGCGTGGCCATGGAACGAATGAAGATGCCGGAGTCGGTGGCGTGCCCTTGCATGCGGATGCGGTCTCCCAAAACCGCACCGCCGGTATAAGGGCTGGTCGGATCTACGGCGATGATGCCCACGGTTTTGCCCTGGACGCGATAGTGAGCGGCGAGCTTATCCACGAGCGTGCTTTTGCCCGTGCCGGGCGCGCCGGTGACTCCGATCAGATACGCGCGGCCAGTGAAGGGAAAGAGTTCGCGCATCAGGTCTTCGGCGCGCGGATCGGAATTTTCGATCGCGGTGATGGCGCGCGAAACCGCGCGCGGATCGCCCGCCCGCACCGCCGTGGCCCAGTTGGTAATGCTTTCTTTCTCCGCCATAGCAGGTTGGGATTGTAACAAGCAAGCGCGCAGTTTGAGCGCCTCGGGCGAGGCGCGATTGTGTCCGTCGTCGTGGCGTTTCAGTTATCGGATAGAACGCAGTGCCAAGAACGGCATCTGTGACACAGCCGACCGATACTACAATTCGAAGATAGCCGCATTCGCCACAATTCAACGAAATAACGACGGAAGATATGTGGATCACTCTTTACGACGTGTCGCGGGACGGGATCGGAATCATTCCGTGGTTTTTGGCCGCGCTTTGGGTAGCCGGGATCATCGGCGGCGGAATCTCCATCAAGAAAAACCCGATCGGCCGGATTTTTGTCTCGCTTTGGCTGGCCTTCTGGTTGGTGGCGGGCGGGTTCGGATATGGGGCTGTCTTCTACCAGTATGCGGTGAACCTGCGCGCTCTCCGAACGGGCTCTTACGAGACGGTAGAAGGACCCATCGAAAACCTCCATCGGCAAAATCCCATGAAAAAAGGGGACAGCGAACATTTTGTCGTCGACGGTCATGAATTCCAATACTCGTCGGCCAATCTTGGCGGCAGCGGCTTGAGAAGCTCGAAAAGCCTCCGCGTGCCGTTGAAAGACGGGCTCTACGTCAAAATCTGGCACCGCCATGGCATTATCTGCCGGCTCGACGCTTCCCCTTCCCAAAGTAGTTCCCTGCTGCGATAAGTTCACCGTTTTACTTAGTTCCGTCACGGATGCGCGAATTTTCCGGCTCACCCGAGCGGCAGCGCTCATCAAATAACTGCTACGGAACGTCTAACTGCTACGAAACGTCGCAGGGAGCGCGTTATGACCAGCCCAGCCGTGTTAACAAGAATCAACGCGCAAATTGGTTTTGTCCTCTTCGCTGCGGTCCTTTTCGGCTTTTCTCAAACGAACACCGCGATTGCGCAACAAACGGACTCCTTGAATCATGATCCCAGCACCCAAGCATTAGCGGCAAAATCCGCCAATCGAACATCCACGTCTCGCCGCGATACGCAGATGCAGGCGAATGCGTGGATACCGCCGGACGTCGATCGTTCCGTGCCGGAAGTCACACCGGGAGTAAGCTGTCCGCTTCCCAGTGTGTTGTCAGCAGCCGGAAAGAGAGTCGAAGAACTGGCGGGGAACGTCGACAAGTTCACCGCGACCGAGGTGGTGGAGCATCAAAGCGTGGACCGGTCTGGCCGGTTGGATTCGCCAAAGAGCCGTAAATTCAACTACCTGGTTACGATGGCGCGAACGCGCACCGGCGGCGTGAACGTCGAAGAATATCGCAACGGGGGATCGGCTCCGGACCAGTTTCCCGATCACATCGCCACCGTGGGAACGCCGAGCCTGGTCCTGATTTTTCATCCGCACCACATCAACGATTTCGATATGAAATGCGAAGGTTTGGGTGAGTGGCGAGGGAAGCCGGCATGGCAGGTCCGATTCGAAGAGCGTCTCAATCGCCGAAATTCCATGGTAGTGGTGCAGATCGGCTACGAGAGCTTCAGTCCAAGACTACGCGGGAGAGCCTGGATTCTGGCCGATTCCTACCAGGTTGCACGTTTGGAAAGCGACCTTGTCGACGAAATACCGAAAATCCGACTCCGCCTGCAACATGAGGAGATCGAGTACCGTCCCGTTGCGCTTCCCGACAGCAAACAGGAGATCTGGCTGCCATGGAGCACTGTGATGTACATGGACTTCATCGGGCGGCGGTTTTACCGGCGGCACAGCTTTACGGATCTCAAGTTCTTCACTGTGAAAGTGCAGCAGACGTTTGGCGATCCCAAGAATGATCCCAAGGAATGAGCCGCCTGCCACGCGCCTTTAGTGATAAGCCGAAATTCGAGGCACTCTCGCCTGCACGAAAACTACCGGCCCGGGCAATCCGCGAGTAATATCTCATCCGCAATTTGGGAGCGAAGATGAAGACCCTGCTAAGAATTGTAGAGATCGTGGTGGTTTGCCTGGTGCTGTTGCTAATCGTGCTGAGCATCACCGGTTTCGAGCCTCGGCAAAGAACGCCCGGCCTGTGGCTTAAAGGAAATCTCGTTACGACTCCCGTCACCGATTGGTCGTTCACTGACCAAGTTTCTCAAGTCGAGGTCCAGACCCGCAGCCGGTTTCTGATTCCCCACTCCGTAACGACTTATTGCGTCGCCCTCAATGGCCAGCTTTATCTGGACTCGTTTTATCCTCCGGGAGTCGAATATCCCCACGGGAGAAGCTGGAATGAGAACGTGGCGCGCGACCCGCACGTTCGCCTGAAAATTGGCGATAATTTGTACGACGTGACGCTGATGCACGATACCGATCCGGCTGACAAAGCGGCTGTGCTCCAACTCGTAGCCAAGAAATACCCGCAACTGAAGATTCCGCCGCCTGAGCGCGTGCAGCTATTTCACGTCGTGGGGTCATAAAGGCAGGAATAACGATGGACCATCGCCCGCCGCCAGCGCAGTGCGGCCGTCCGGTTGGCGATATCGATGCAGCAAATCTATTTTTTGCGGAAGAGGAAGTCGCGGACGTCCGGCCAGAATTCCTTGGCGATGTTGTTCAGGGCGGCGGATTCTATCTGCGCTCCCCAATTGACCGCCGTTTGATGCGCGCCGCGCTCCTGTGGCGGGTAATAGGCGTTGGCCAATCCTGCTTCCAGCGCATTGCCCCCAACTTCAGACCAGTTGAAAGTCGATCGCCCCGAATCGTTTTTGGTGATTACCACGCGGGAAAGAGCATAGTACGTACGGCGGAAAAAGCCTCCGTGGCCCAGCGTGTAGTAGCGGGGGTCTTCGTGAGTTATCCAGGGAACGATGGCTTCCGTGAAGTAAGTTCCCGAAACGCCGTCCACAAACGTGTGCCAGTAATAGCGCCCGTAGCCCGCGGCTCCCTGTCCGAACTCCGGATAGTTCTTCAAGGCAAACTCCTGGCCAGCCAAGATTCCCGTCCAAATGAATGACGAATAATCGAAGCTGTCCTCCGTCGCGAGCCAAAACTTGCCCTTCGTTGTAAGGCGTGGCAACTGCGTATTGGCGCTCACGGCCCCAAAGTTGGGGACAACGCCCATGATGCGGTTGGTCTGCCTGCCTTCCTGTTCGTCCTGGGGTTTCAAGGCGCAGGGGTCGTCGGAAGCTTCGACTGATTTCTTCTCGTCGCCCGCTTTGCCCGATTGCGAGTCCGCTTGGGACGACGAAGCCGAGGTATTTCCAGTTTGTTTGCACGCATCGTCGCCGCGCTTAGTGTCGGACTTATTCGGGGCCGGCGCTTGTGCGCATAGCGCGGCAGCCGAGAAAAGCGAAAACAGAAGCAGGGCGATTGCAGTTACAGCCCGGCCGCCGAGCGCCGTATAACTTCGTGGGGCGATGCCGTCATGTCTGGCAGGCAATCTCATAGCTCGGAAGCCTCTTTCCAGTGATCCCATAGTTGTCGGATGTGCATCCAGTCCGCGTTAAGTGAGATTAGAAAGCGGTCAATAGGGATGCATCGTCAGGCGTACGACCCTCGTGAGAATAGCTCTCTAGCCGCAGCCAGGCGTAGCTAAGGTCAAATTAAGGCTGGCGAACCATTTTCGCACGCCGTACGCGCAAATGGCACGCCGGATTAGAAAGAAATCGGCATGTCCGAAAATGGACAGCCCTGAAATTGCAGTTACGGATAGCGCCGTTATCGGGAGTTGGAGATCCATCGACCACGTATTACTCATAGGAATAGTACAATTTCCGGCAGGACTCTTCCGCATAACCTGCATTCATAGGACTGCCACTACAGGAGCGGTAACCGATGTCTGTGTCTGATGGTCTCTTTGTGATGTTTTTCTTTTCAGCGATAGGCTCGATCATCGCGGCTTGGTGGCAATTCGCAAGTACTAATCCGACACTAACTTCAAGCCGGGAAGTGAACACTTTTATTGGGCTACTAGCGAACTCGGTCGTGTTGGTCTTTCCTGTGATTTATGCTTTTTCGCTTCCTTTACAGAGAATGATCCCGTGGGAATATGTCCTGTTTGGTTCCTGGGGCCTTTCTGCACTTACTGTAGTCGTGAGTTCCTTTGGGCTAAAGAAAGCTCGATTTCCTCTGATCTTAGGTGCTCTATCAATTGTAGTTTTCTTAATGATGATCCCATCGGGTGTGCTTTGATTTAAAGCTTCCCGGAAAATTGACAAATACCAAGCTCGGTAGGGTACTGCGTAGGCTTATTAAGCCCGGAAAATAGAGGAGAGTCCCTCGGCTCGCGCATCTCACTCAGGATGACGACCCTGATCGGGCGTCATTTGCCAAGGATGTGGCGGGCGATCACCGGGCACTGGATATCGCTCGTTCCTTCGCCGATGGTACGTCCGAGTCTCGAAGAACAGGCGGCGAAAAACAATTCACCCGGAAACAGCCGAGGTGTATAAGTGAGCTAAGGGCTCGCTTATTCGTTTCTCAATTGCATTATGCCTAGGAAGTGCTATTGGAGGTGGTGGATGGCGCCGAGGGGCCTTTTTGTTGGTTTGACAGCCGTCGGGCTAGCGTTGGGCGCTGCTGGTTGGGCGGCAAGACCTCTTCGCGCCGCAGGAACCGCGGACGACGCTGCGATAAGCGACACGACTCCGACGTTCTACAAAGACGTGCTGCCCATCGTTCAGGCGCACTGCCAGAGTTGCCACAGGCCGGGGCAAATTGGGCCGTTTTCCCTGCTCGACTATCAGAGCGCGCGTCCCTGGGCCAAAGCCATCAAGAGCGACGTCGCCACAAAGAAAATGCCGCCTTGGTTCGCCAATCCCGAATATGGGCATTTTGATAACGATCGTTCTCTAAAGCAGGCGGAGATTGACTCGATCGTCGCCTGGGTCAATGGCGACGCACCGGCGGGCGATCCAACGAGTGCGCCGCTACCTGTGCAATGGCCCGAAGGCGGTTGGAACATCCAGCCGGATGTGACGGTCGATCTCCCGCCCTATCCGGTTCCCGCCACCGGTGTTAAAGAATGGGAGCAAATCGCCATTCCCGCGCCATTCAAAGAAGATACCTGGGTCACCTCCGTAGAGATTCGTCCAGGCGCTACCGCGGTGGTGCATCACCTGTGCTTTGATTTCGCCAAGCACAAGCCCACTACGCCGTACAACGTGTATGAGTGGGTAGAAGTCCCCAGAGATGACAACGGAGTTGCGAAGACTCACGACGGAACCACGCCGCCGAAAGAAGGCACCGTGGTCTCGCGGCCTGTGGGCAGCACCGTGGAGACGCGGCGCGAGGGCCGGCCCGATGTTCGCGGCGGCAATGAATTTTGTTACCTGCCTGGGTTGGCGTTTGAGGATTACCGTCCGCTCCACGCCGGCGTATTTGTGCCGGCCGGATCAGACATCCTCGTGAGCGTTCACTACACCACGAATGGCACCGCCGTGATCGATCGCAGCAGGATCGGCATAACCGTCGCGAAGGAACCTCCACCGAGGATTTTCGTCTCTCAGGGCGGCGGCGGTGAGGGCGAGGTTGCAGCCGCCAGCACGCAAACGGATAACTCGATTTTGAAGCGGCAACAGGCCAATGAGAAGCTGGCGATCCCGCCTTTCGATGCCAGCTATTTGGGTCCTCCGGCGGACATCACGTTCAAGAGGGATATCGAACTCGTTTGGTTCCGGCCGCACGCACACGTGCGCGGAAAGAGTGCCCGATATACCCTGATCTATCCGGATGGCCGGGAAGAGATCGTCCTCGACGTCCCCCATTACGATTTCAATTGGCAGCTCACCTACCGAACGTCGCTGAAGATACCGAAAGGTTCCCGCATGCACGTTCAGTTTACCTACGACAATTCGACGAGCAATAAATACAACCCCGACCAGAGCAAGTGGGTGTTTTACGGCGGGCAGAGTTGGGAAGAGATGGGCACCCCCAACATGGGCTTCGTCACCGATCGAAGGGCGCATGACGAAGACATTGAAACGCAGCCTTCTGACCAGACTGACTTAATCCAGCGGTGATGCCGCGCGAAATCGCGCGCTCTGTGTACGTTGTAAACACGAACTAGGAGAGATCTTTCGCTCACGATGTTCGCTCAGGAGGACGACCCTGATCGAGCCGTCATTTGCCGAGGATATGGCGGGCGATGACCAGACGCTGGATTTCGCTGGTGCCTTCGCCGATGGTGCAGAGCTTGACGTCGCGGTAAAACTTCTCCGCCGGATAATCCTTGATGAAGCCGTAGCCGCCGAAGACCTGCACGGCTTCGTTGGCCACGCGCACGGCGGCTTCGCTGGCGTAGAGCTTGGCCATGCTGGATTCCCGCGTGAAGCGAATGCCGCCGCCGTTGGCATTCGATTTATCCGCGAGCCACGCGGCGTGATAGACGAGCATCTGCGCGGCGGAAATTTCCGTGACCATATCGGCCAGCTTGAACTGAATGCCCTCGAATTCGCTGATAGGCTTGCCGAACTGCTTGCGCTCCTGCGCGTATTTTGTGGCCGCGCCGGCTGCGCCCTGCGCCATTCCCAGCGCTAGCGCGGCGATGGAGATGCGCCCGCCATCCAGCACCTGCAGGCTATTTACGAAGCCGTCGCCCTGCTTGCCCAGCAGATTTTCCTCGGGCACGCGGCAGTCGCTGAAAACAACTTCAGACGTGTCGCTCGCGCGCATGCCCAGCTTGTTTTCTTTTTTGCCGGGACGAAAACCGGGCGTGCCCTTTTCCACGATGAACGCGGAGATGCCATGGCGGCCCTTTTCGCGGTCCGTCGAGGCCATGGCCACGCAGACATCGGCGTAGTGGCCATTAGTGGTGAAGGTTTTCGCGCCATTCAGCACCCAGCAGCCGCCCTGGCGCGTGGCCACGGTGCGCGTGCCGCCGGCATCGGAGCCGGCTTCGGGTTCGGTGAGCGACCAGCAGCCCAGCTTTTTCCCTTGCGCCAGCGGCACCACATATTTTTGCCGCTGCGCTTCGGTGCCAAATTTGTAGATGTGGTTGGTGCAGAGCGAATTATGCGCCGCCACAATCAGGGCGATCGAGCCATCCACGCGCGCGAGCTCTTCGATGGCGATGGCGTATTCGATATAGCCGAGCCCGGCGCCGCCGTATTTTTCCGGGAAGATGATGCCCAGCAGGCCGAGTTCGGCGAGCTTGGGAATCAATTCGGCGGGAAAGCGCGAGGCCTCGTCCCATTCCATGACGTGCGGCGCGATTTCCGACTGTGCGAAATCGCGTACGGTGCGCTGGAGTTGCTGCTGTTCGTCGGTGAGCGAGAAGTCCACGCGGGTTCGGCCTCAGGAGAAGCCTTTGGGTATGCACATCTAGTTTCACATGGTTGGATGCGCTAAGCGAGGCGCGCGGACGAGAGGTGTGTCGTAACGTGGATTTTGCCGGTTCGCATCGCTGACACAGGTCGAACCGTCGAGATGATTTAAGCGTCTCCTCCGGTTCCCCTTCCACCCAATGACCGTCCTAACTGTGGCTCATAGTATTGGTCTAGGAATTCCTCTTCTGCGCATCGGCTGGAAAAGCGGCTCCTTGTAAGCCCCTTCGCGTAAGGGATTTCAACCTTCTCTGCTGCCTTCACCCACACAGTAATCTCCTTACCGTTGGCTACCTCTAGCCACTTTCGGCAGTCATCCTTTTCATTATCCCTAAGCTTCTTACCAGGCTCGAATATCCCGACAATGCCTCGCCATCGCCTCTTTAGACTGCCACCGGCTTGGCCTACCTTGAGGGCATGGCTTTTTTCGAGGGGATTGCTGGCTTCAGAAGGTAGGGCCACATAGACAACGTCGCGCGTCGACGCCTCAGAGTTCTCTTCCGTTATACAAGCAGGTTGGCCAATGCGAATTTTCAGACCGAGTTTGAAACCCAATTCCTCAGGATGTTTGAGCATCTTGCGCCTCGTCTCATAGTTTTATGTTTCAGATGGGACAATAGCGAAAGGCAGATTCCTAGCTTCGCTCGGAATGACAACTCCTCCGACACTAAACGGCGAGGAGGGCGCGGAATTCGACGAGCGCGCGGTCGATGGCGGCGCGATTGACATCGACGTGCGTGAGCATGCGGATATCGTACTTCCCCGTCGGATTAGCAAGCACATTGCGCTTAGCGAGCGCCGCGGAAATCTCCGCGGCGGTTCGGCCTGTGCCCCGCACATCAAAGATGATGATGTTTGTCTGCACCTTGCGCAGATCGACTTTGATCCCAGGCAGTTGGGCGAGCGCTTCGGCAAGATAGCGCGCGTTCGCGTGATCTTCGTGCAATCGCGACGGCGATTTTTCCAGCGCGATTAGACCTGCCGCGCCCAGAACACCCACCTGCCGCATGCCGCCGCCGAAAAGCTTGCGATAGACGCGCGCTTTCTCGATGAACTCGCGCGAGCCGACGAGCATGGAGCCCACCGGCGCGCCGAGTCCTTTCGAGAGGCAAAACATGACGGAATCGAACTTGCGCGTAATCTCGGCCACACTGCGGCCGAGATAGACGGCGGCGTTGAAGATGCGCGCGCCGTCGAGATGCACGCGCAGGCCCGCATCGTGGGCGCGGTCGCAGATTTCGTCGCTCACTTCGGGCGGATAGACGGTGCCGCCGGCCATGTTGTGCGAGCTTTCCAAGCTGACGAGCGCGGTCTGCGCTCGATAGTAGACCTTGGGACGAATCAGCGGCTCGATGATGTCCCAGCTGAGGATGCCGTCCTCAACGTAAGTCGTGCGCGGCATGCAGCCGGCGATGGCGGTGATCGAATCCATTTCGAATTGATGGATGTGCCCGCGCTCTTCGATGATCACTTCGTCGCCGTGATGGGTCCAGGTTTTTACGGCAATCAGATTGCCCATCGATCCCGAGGGCACAAAGATCGAAGCTTCGCGCCCGAAGATTTCCGCGGCCCGCGCCTGCAGCGTGTTGATAGTGGGATCTTCGGCGTAGACGTCGTCGCCCACCGGGGCTTCGGCCATGGCGCGGCGCATTTCCGGCGAGGGCCGCGTGACGGTGTCGCTGCGTAGGTCGATTGCCGTTGTGCTGGCGGGCTGCTTTTCGGGCTCGGAGATGGTTTGCGTCGCCGAAACTGGATTCATTACGGGCTCCCTTTATAACGTGGTTGCATTATCTCGTGGCAGGCTTCGGCCCGGCAAGGCAGAACGGCTGCCGGTAGTGGGCTGTTTTGAGTTAGGAGGGAGGGGCGGGAATGCCACATTTCAGTTCTCGATTTCTCGGGTCTCTTTTTCGATGGATACCGTCTTTATGCTTCTCCAAACAAAAGCAACAAATCTCCCACTGCCGCAAAGGTTTTGGTTCTTGCCAGCTAGAATATTTCCCGTGGGGCCAGCGTTTCCGGAAGCACCTTAGGCACATACTGTGACGCCACTTTCCTGCGCTCATGCGACCGCTCTCTCTGCCCCACCGGACGCTACAAGACCAGCCTGCGGCTCCTACCGTGCTCACTTCTCGAAGGACAGGAACGCGGCGTTGTCTTCGCAAACCTGCTCCATCAGGCTCCAGTCGGGATGCAGCCGGAAGAACATGCTCGAAGTGAACGGCTTCGCGTACGCGACCGGATCCTCGATGGTGAAATCGATCTGCAATCGGTCAGCCGCAATGCGGTGCAAGCGCTCGGTGACGTGAAGCTGATCAGAATGCGGATGCCCGGCTCGGTCGAGCCAGGTCTTGTCATTAAATCCCACTGAATCGATGACGAACGTGTCGCCGTCCCAATGCCCAATCGAATCGCCCATGTACGTAGGCGTGGCGTCGGCGGGATGCTGCCGGCCATCGGTGTAGATATGCCGCACAATGTGATCGTATTCAAAGAGCATGATCAGCTCTTTCGGCGTCTGCACGATCTGCATCGGAAATGGATGCAGATAAATCCGCGGCACGCCCGGCGGATAACACTGGAATGCGGGATCGTTGGTTTGCGCGACCAGTACCCCGCGCTTTCCAAAGGCAGGCTTGGTTTTGTCGAACCTCTCTTTAGCCCACGCGGTCATCGGCGGTTCGTCCTTGCCGAATTGAGAAACGTAGACTTCGAGGTCCTGTTGCGACGCGCCTGGGGGAAAGGCCATGTTCCAGACGCCAGCAAGATCGCGTGCGTCATAATTCGCAGGCACGGCGGGCGCTTTCGCCGCCGACGATTGCGCCGTCGTGGCTTTCGGAGTAGCAGCGCTCCCACCACCGTTTTGTTGCGCCAGCGCAGCGCAGGAAAACGCTAAAGCAAAACCAAGAACGAGCGAAAAGGTTTTTATACGGGCCGACATTTAATCTCCCTAAGTTGCTGTCACAGGATTGTAGCCGAAGATGGCAATGAGCGCAGCCGGTCCCGCGGCCCTCATGTAGGGCCGTGTTTTAGCCCGGCTCGGGACAAGAGGCGGGGCTACAAGTCGCTGGTTGTCATTTCTGAGGACCGTTTTCGGGGCCCGAGGAAAAGACTTCAGTCGCTGTTGCAGGGGTTGGCGCACTTGCAGGCTTCGGGCCTGCAGTAGGTCTTGCATTTCTGGCTGGCGTATTGATTATTCGGATCGCAATCGTGCTGCGCCCGCTCGCATTCGCACTTGTGAGAATTATCGGAGGCGTTGTCGCAGCTTTTGGGCTGGCCCGAGTGATCCTGGGGCACGGCGACCGGGAGAGTTAGCAGCGCGGCTAAAAGCAGCATTCGCATCGTGGATTCTCCTCGTGAGTTTGCTGGGTGGGTAGCAGTCTCCGTTTGGGCTTTCTTCTTCAGGCTCAGATAAGCATATGAACCTTAGATGCCGCCGTGACGCGGCTGTTGCATCCTGAATCTAGCTGACATCAGGCCAGCGCTCGCTGCCATTGGGCATTTACCGCAGGGACCCTCACCTCTTCCTGTAGAAATGGCGTACACCCGTACCCCAAATGTGAACAACGCTCGGCCGTAACTGTTGGGTTTTGAAACACGCCGCCCGCGCGCTACGAAGTGGCCCGCCGGTTCCCGAATGCGTTCGCCGACGGGATTCAATATATCGCTTTACGATATACTGTCAACGCCTGGTTCGGCGTTTTTCACGACCTCCCGGGGAACGACAGCTTACTTCCGAACGGCGTTGGAAACGGGCGTCACCTGCGCGATGGGCAGTGCAACTTCCACCGCGGTGCCCGGCTTGGCGTCGTAAATTCGGAACTCTCCGCCCAGTCCGCGCACGCGCTCGCGCATTCCGCTGATACCCACGCCCGGCTTTTCAAGGTCTATTTTTTCTGAGGTGTGACCATTGCCGTAGTCCCTGATCTTCACGTGCACCGTCTGCTCGTTGCGCGTGAGCTCCAGCTCCGCCGTCTTGCTGTCGGAATGCCGGTAGACGTTCGTCAGCGATTCCTGCACTACTCGAAAGATCGCCGCTTCCACCTCGAACGGCAGCGGCGAAAGTTCTCCGGGCAGCTTCACCTTGATCTGGATCCCGGTGCGCTGGCTCACGCCCTGCACGTAGTAACGCAGCGCGGTGAGCAGGCCCATGTCCTCGGCGAAGGGCGGATGCAGCATGTAGGAAAGGCTGCGCACTTGCTGCAGAGCCCGGTCCACGGATTCGGCCGCCTCTTTGACGAAAGAAGACCATTGCGCATTGGCGAAGGAATCGTACGGAATGCGCTTGAGAAAAATTTTGGCCGCCGTGAGTTCCTGGCCGAGCGAGTCGTGCACTTCGCGTCCGATGCGCCTGCGCTCTTCATCCTGCAGCCGCGCCATTTCAATTTCCGCGCCCGCCATCGTGCACACCGCGGAGATCATGCTGATTTCGCGCTTGGTGTACTGGTGCGGCTTGCGATTTTGCAGATTGATGACGCCCACCAAGCGCCCGCGGCTCATCAGCGGCACGGATAAAAATGCTTCGAATCGATCTTCCGGCAGGTCGTTGAAGAACTTGAAGCGCGGATCCTTCATGGCGTTCATCGGCACGGCCGCCGGTTCGCGGTGTTCGGCCACCCATCCGGTGATGCCTTCGCCGAGTTTCAGCTTCAGCCGGTCGATGATCTCGGGATGCGGATTTTTGGAGGCGCGCAGCACCAGTTCGTCTTTTTCCAGCACGTAGACGAAGCAGGAGTCGCATTCGACCACCCCCGCGGCGAAGCGCACCACTTCGCGCAACACTTCGTGCAGCGGAGGCGCCAAAGACAGGCGCGTGGCGACCTCCTGCAGGAACCCGATATCGAGATCGCCGTCGGCTAATGGATTCGGATTCGGTAGTCTTGCCAAGACGCCGGCGCTCCTCGGCCGCTCCGCGGCTGGTCCGCGATTTTGGGGCCGGCTCATCCTTCGCACAACCGCCCGAGTGCCGCTCGCGCGGTCGGAAATCTGCGCACCGGAGCGAGCACTGCTCGCGGGCTCAGAAGGCCTTGAAGTTTGGGCGCTTTCATTCTCGTTGGACCCACCAAGTCTGCGCCAAGCCATGCCCAAAGGTAAAGTGGTGCAGCGCCGGTGTCCAATTCTTAATTTCAATCGACGCCATCAATTTGTTGCCGCAGCTTTTGAACACCTCGCCGCATCGCGCTATGCGCGGGGAGAGGAGCACATCAAGTTGTGCAGCGAAGCTGCTCGGCAAAATTGACGCGCGCGGCGGGCATGTTTCAACTTACGTGTGTGCACGCGTAGGGTACGCCTCGCAGGCGTGCAAGTAGGCGCACCCCACACCTACTCGCAGCCCGGAATGTAAATTGGCCAGTTTACGAGTGAAGAATGTGTTGAATTTGACTAGGCGTGACCGAACACTAGATGCCCAGCAGCCGCGTGACTGAACCTTTGCGATAGATAGCGGACAGGATTGCGCTGGCGGCTATCCCCGTCAATATGCTTTTCGCTCTGTAATTGAGGGGGGCAAAAATTGCCGCTGCTGCCGCCGCAGAACCGACGCCGAGTCGAATCTTCTGCTCCAGATCTCCCATTTCTTGTGCCATGTCGTTCTCTCCTTTACGTAGTGTTGCTCATTCGATTTTGGAATTGCGATCCGTCTGAGGTCTGGGGTCCCATCCAACGAATGCGGTCGTAGTATTCACAAACGGCCCATGCAAGCCAATACAGCGATTCGTTTAAGGTATTTGCTCGGCATCTTTTTTACGGAGGCGTGCGCGAAACAAATACGCGTTCTCGATTCGTGGGAGAGCGGGTGCGAGGCAACATAGGGTTTCTTGGGAAACGCGAGGGGCGGTGGTATCGTCTACAGGCTTATGCGGGTTACTTTGTCAGCGCGCCGTTCGGCGCGTGGAGGGAAATAAGAAATGCGTAGAGTTGGATTCACGATGCTAGCAATCGGAGTGGGGTGCGTCCTGGGCTTTTTCATAGCCAGCAGGACATTGAGCGTACGCGGAGCCGCCAAGCCCGGCACGGGCGCGGTGGCCATTCCGGGAGAGGTCGGAGGTCAAGATATTTTCGGCGCCTACGAAGTCGTGAAGGGCTGGCCGAAGGACATCAGCACTTTGCCGGGAAACGAGAAGTGGACCTACGGTGCGGGCCAGGGGATCTTCGCCGAAAGCCCGAACCGCGTTTATATGCTCTTCCGCGGCGAACTGCCCAGCATTAAGGCGCCGAAGCCGGTCATGCTTCCGCAATTGGGACCGAGCCTTTCGTTTCCGATCGGCCGCTTGCCCTGGCGTGATGCCACTGTTGCGGCCATGCCGGGAGCGGGCGGCACGGGACAGGATCCCGACGATGGCCCGCGGCTTTGGAAGGGCGCCGAGGCGCCCTATCGCGAAATCGGCGTGGACGCGAAGTGGGCCAATTGCTTCAACGTGGTGGACGCCAACGGCAACATCGTAGAGACATGGAGCCAGTGGGACGATAAGTTCAAGCGCCCGCACGCGGTGTACGTCAATCCCTACGATCCCGATAAAAATGTGTGGGTGGTCGACGACCACATGCACGCCGTTTACAAGTTCACGCACGACGGCAAGCAGCTCCTGCAGACGATTGGCACGCCAACTGTAAAGGGCGCGGACGGCACGCACTTCAACCGGCCCACCTACATCGTCTGGTTGCCGGACAGCAGCTTTTTTGTTGCCGATGGCTACAACGGCACGCGCGTGGCCAAGTTCGATAAGAACGGCAAGTTCCTGCTCGATTGGGGACAGAAAGGCACGCCGCCCAACGACAAGCGCCCGGGCTACTTCAATAATGTGCACGGCGTGGCCATCGATGCGCAGACGCGGCACATCTTCGTCAACGACCGCGGCAACCACCGCATTCAGGTGTTCGATGAAAACGGCAAATATCTTTATGAATGGCACGTGGGCGACGAGCCTTCCGACGTGCACCTGATCTACATCGGCGCGGACCGCACGCTCTGGGCTTTTGACCGCGGCACTTCCAAGATGCTGAAGTACGACCTCCAGGGGCATTTGCTCTATACCTGGGGCACCTGGGGCGATTTCCCCGGCGGTTTCTGGGGAGTGCACGGCTTCAGCGTGGATCAGGAAGGCAACTTCTACGTGGCCGAAGTGGATAACGGCCGCGCGCAGAAGTTCACTCCGCGCGCCGGGGCCAACCCGGAATTTCTCGTAAGCAAGCCGGTATATTCAGCCTGGAAATAGCGAGCTCAATGCTCGCTATTTCCAGCAGCAGCGAAAGTCCACGGTAAGTGGAGCTTTCGCGCTAAAAAGTCTTGACCATCCGACCAAGGATGGTCATCCCGAGCGAGTAGCACGAGCGAGGGATCTCTCCTAAGAAGGGCCGCTGCGGATTACCCCAGCGGCCTTTTCCTTTGCGCGTCAACAAAGTGGAACTGTCGCGTTAAATTAAGTCGCCTGCGTGGTGGCGGGGATGCGTGTGCAGTTAGGCAGGTCTTTTACTGCTAGCGATCGAGAATCTTTTCGATTCTCCACCACCGCACGGGCCCGGCATTGACGACTTTTGTCTTGGGAATCGAACCCTGCAGCGGGCAGGTCACGCGAAGCCGCTCGCCCGTGGGTGACACTACATCGAACACTCCGCGCTCGTACTGCAGCACGAGGTAGGGGTCTTCCGCGAGAATCGGCTCGTTTACTTTGAGCATGTGCCGGGTCGGCACATTTTATGAGCTTGACTCCCGCAGACAAGTACCCTAAAAGGGCCCTGAGACGCCTGCGGCTATCTGTTGAGCGTTTCTTAAGCCTTTTGTGAGCTTCCGTGAGCCTTCGCTACCGCCAGATGGGCCCTGCAGACGTGCGCAAATGTGTCAGCCTGATCGCGGCCCATCCTGTCATCGGTCCTCGCTACGGAAAAGCCATTGCCGATCTATCCGCGGCTTGGCTGCGCCTGCTCGATTACGAGGCCAAGTCCACAGTTGTCTTCGAAGAACTGCAGGACGGGCACGCCCGAATTTTTGGAGTCGGGGTGAGCGTCTTCGTGAACGACGATTTCGTACGCGAGGTGAAGACGCCGCCACTTTTCTGGATCGGTCCCGAATTGGCCCGGCTCATCGCGCGCGCCAATTCCCCGCTCCTGTCGGATCGCGCCCTTCGGGACGCCAATACCAGAGGCGGACTGAATCTGCTCACCTGGGAAGGCTGCATTCGTCCGGAGGATGCCGCGCGCCCCGAAACCTACAACAAGATGATCCTGGCATTCATGGAGGAGCATCGCGGGTTTCTGTGGAAGGAGGTCATCGGCGCGCAAGCGCACAGCGCGGAGGCTCTTGGAAGCATGCTCAAAAGCGGCGGCGCGCTCTTCGATCCGGCCAAAAACCGCTGGGTGGATTCTCCCGAGAAAGATCCGCACGAGGTTGTCGAGAAGCCTCACCTGATCGGCCTCGACCGTGAGATAGCTCTCAGCAGGCCCGGCTCCTGGGTCGGCGGTCTTTTCGATTACGAGCCGCCACACTGCGGCTTCAGCCACGGCGAACAGCGGCTGCTGATTTCCGCACTCGGAGGTGAAACCGATGAGCAGCTCGCGCGCGCACTGGGAATCTCGCGCAATGCGATCAAGAAGGCCTGGCGTTCCATCTACGATCGCATCGCCAGATGCCTGCCCGAATTCGTTCAGGGCGAGTCTCGTCTGGACGCATCGATGTCGGAACGCGGCAAGGAGAAAAAGCACCGGCTTCTGGGTTATCTTCGCGAGCATCCAGAAGAGCTGCGCCCTGTTTCACGCAAGCTCCTGCAGCAAGACGCTGTCCGCCGCAAGGCCGTTCGCCGGCGGCCTAGAGCAGGCGTTTGACGGGGCGCTTGCCCCGTGCATTTGATCCGCAACCGAACTCCGGTAAAATCCTCTAACTCCAGATGGTCCGTCTCAGCGCAGGCTCGGGAACGCAGGTAAGTCATGACCAAGCGGAAATCACCGAAACGCAAACGCAGCGCACGAGCCCGCGCTCGTCGCGTCCGATTCCTGGGCAAGCCCGGGTGCACGACCTGCGAAAAAGCCCGCGACTTCATGGAACGCCGCGGATACGAGCTGCAATATCGTGACCTGTGGAAGGACCCGCTCAGCGTGGCGGAGTTGGAAAAGCTGATCGGCCCCCGCGACCACAGCGATTTTCTGAATACACGCAGCGGAGCTTATCGCGAAAAAAAACTCGCCGAAAATCCGCCCCCTCGCCGCGAAGCCATCCGCATGATGGCCAAGGAGCCCCGGCTGATCCGCCGGCCGGTAATCGTCGCCGGAGGCCGCGTCGTCCTCGGTTTCGACGAAAAAGGCATGGCCAGGTTCTAGTCATGCCGCTTACACTGAGCAGGTAACAATGCCGACAGTCACCATCCGTCAAGCGAAGGCGAACCTGTCGCGTCTAATTGACGAGGCTCACGAAGGCAAAGAAATTATCATCGCCCGCGGCTCTAAACCCATGGCTCGCCTCGTTCCGATCAGTACCGCAAGGCATACCCGCCGGCCAGGTTCGCTAAAGGGTAAGTTGCGTGTCCCCCCTGAGTTCTTTGGCCCACTTCCGGCGGCTGAGCTTTCAGGCTGGGGCTAGTAGGCTGCCTCTTCCCGTATTTTCGTTCATCGCATCAGTCAGGTGCGGCCGCATCAACCACGGCAAGGCCCGTGTTAGAATGGGCCGCAATCTTCCGCGACTTTGTTAACGGCGAAAGCTCATCCTGTAGGTGACTTTCGCCGCGCGAAATTCTCTTTCGGAGGCATCAGAATGAAAATCAGCCCGGGGAAACAGAAGGGCTTGGAAGCAGTTTCCAATGACCGCGGGGTGATCGCCGCGGCGGCCATGGACCAGCGCGGCTCGCTGAAAAGCGCCATCGCCAAGGAAAAGGGCGTCGACAAAAAAGCCGTTACCGACCAGATGATGGCGGAATTCAAAGAAGCAGTTACGCGCATCCTGACGCCGCATGCCAGCGCTATTCTGCTCGATCCCGAGTACGGCCTTTCCGCCACCAAAATCCGCGCCAAGAATGCCGGTCTGCTGCTGGCTTACGAAAAGAGCGGCTACGACAATACGCAGCCCGGCCGCCTGCCCGATCTGCTCGATCATTATTCGGTCCGGCGCATAGTCGCTGCGGGCGCCGATTGCGTCAAGATTCTGCTCTACTACACCCCTTTCGATCCTCCGGCAGTCAATGAAACCAAGCACGCCTGGGTCGAACGCATCGGCGGCGAGTGCATCGCTTCCGACGTGCCGTTCTTCCTCGAATTTGTCGGCTACGAAGAAAATGTGGACGAAAAAAGCATCGAGTACGCCCGCAAGAAACCTGAAATCGTCTCGCGCAGCATGGAGGAATTTTCCAAGCCGCAATACGCCGTCGATGTCCTCAAAGTGGAAGTGCCGGTGAACATGACTTTCGTGAAGGGCGCGCGCTCCTCGAAAGGCGAATCGGTATATACGCGCGAAGAGGCCAAGGAACATTTCCGCCGCGCCGCGTCCATGGCCAAGAAGCCGTTCATCTATCTTTCCGCCGGCGTCAGCAACGATACGTTCAACGAATCGCTCGAGCTGGCCGCCGAAGCCGGCACGAACTTTTCCGGCGTGCTTTGCGGCCGCGCCACCTGGAAAGACGGCATTCCCGTCTACGCCAAGCAGGGCCTGAAAGCATTCGAAGAATGGCTCAGCAAGCAGGGCGTCGCCAATATCAATAACGTGAATCAG
The DNA here is from genome assembly GCA_963803735.1 of uncultured Acidobacteriota bacterium. Taxonomy (GTDB): domain Bacteria; phylum Acidobacteriota; class Terriglobia; order Acidiferrales; family UBA7541; genus Palsa-189. The sequence goes on from CAWDNV010000010.1 coordinate 901,025, forward strand.
CGCCTGCAAGCCGCTAAGCCCTGGTTCAGCTTCTACGGCGCCGCCTCCGTCACCGCCCTAACGTAAGGTACCTTCTTTGTAGCTCAGGTCGTCCCGACGATCTCTGTCGGGAGACCTGAGGCTTTTGTGTTCGCCGCGATTCCATTCGGCGCCGGCATTTGCATCCCTAATTAAAGGATGAGAGTCTTACGGCCACAAACGAACCTACCGAGGTGGTCGTGTACGCGACAAAATCCGCACTGCTAGCGCTGTTTCTTCTCTGCTCCGGAACCGTCTTGGCGCAGTCGGCCAATGTCGATAAGGAAAAAGCCGCGGACAAAGAAAATGAGATCGCCGTCCTTGAGTTGGGCCCTGCTGTTGGCCACGCCCTCAAGGGCGGCGGATCCAGCTTCGGTCCCAACGTCGCGGTTGAAGTCACACCGATAGAGAACTGGCTGGAACTCGAGGGTGGCGTTACGCGGCTTTACGGCCGTCACTCACAGGAATGGGACGCCGACTTTCTCTTTAAGAAGCCGTGGACTCTTTCTCGCAAAGCGGAGTTTATGGTCGGTGTTGGCCCGGAGTGGATTCATACGAACGAATCCGGCGCAGTAAGAAACTCACCCGCCGTCACTGCCGTCCTGGATTTTATGTTTTGGCCTTCCGGGAAGCATCGATTCGGCTGGTTTCTCGAACCGGGTTACGACCACAGCTTTGGGCCGGGCCACGAGCAATCCATCGGCATCAGCTTCGGCCTGCTGATCGCCATCCCCTGAAACTGTTGTAGCGACGTGCGCTCATAGCACTCGTATTCTCGGTTCATCTGAAATGAATGCGTTAAGATTCTTCCTTCATGCGAAGAACTCCGTGGCTGTCAATTATTTTGATCATCCTGACAGGGTTGGCCGTCGGCATGATTTACAAAATACGGCACCCAAAAGCGACGACCGACATTGCGCAATTCGAAAAAGATATTCGCGAGCGCCTCCCCATAGGAACCCCAAGAACGGAGGTCGAGGCGTACTTAGACCAAAGAGCAGTGCCACACTCCTACACTGCCGAGTCGAAAGAATTCCCTGAGTACCAACACACAGAAGCAGCTATGATTCGGGGCACCTCAAGAACCTGGCTGGTCAGAGGTGATACCCAGATTCTGTTCAAGTTTGATAACCAAGACAGGCTGATCGATTACAAAATGCAAGAGATCAACACGGGCCCTTAGGCGAGGCACTATGGCCATGAGCACCAGCCTTGATGTCCGCTACCCAGTCGGGCGTTTCAATTTCAAGGATCCCTACAGCGTCGAGGATCGTCCTGTGCTTCTCGCGCAACTTGCCGCCGCGCCGGCAAATCTGCGAGCCGCGGTCGCTGGACTTTCCGACAGCCAACTCGACACCACATATCGTCCCGGAGGCTGGACGGTGCGCCAAGTGGTGCATCATCTCGCAGACGCGCAGGCCAATTGGTATATTCGCGCGAAGCTTGCGGTCACAGAGGAACTGCCGGTCACCAAGCCCTACGCGGAACAGCTCTGGGCCGAACTCGCCGACGCACGCTCCGCTCCGGTCGAGTTCTCACTGCAAATGTTCGAAGGGGTAACTTTGCGATGGTGCCAATTTTTTCACTCTCTTGCGGCGCCAGAATGGTCGCGCGCATACACAAATCCGGAGTGGGGCAAGTTGACGGTCGAAGACACCCTGCGAGGTATGGCTTGGCACTCGCGCCACCACACTGCGCACATCACTGAACTGCGTGATCGAATGCGCTGGTGAGCCAAGCCTTGTAGCCCGGGTGCGGCGATTTTCGGGGCGTTTCGTAGCGAGGCGGCATCTCCATTTGCATTCCAGGCGAATTCTAGAAAAAATTAGCTATGCCTTCGAGTTCCAGCAAAGCCCGACACGCCCCCGCCGGCGAGCTCGCCGTGCGCACCGAACGCCGCACGCAACTGCTCGACGTCACCGCAGCCGTCGCCAAAATGGTGCAAGACTCCGGCGTGCAATCCGGCATCTGCTACGTTTACGTGCCGCACACCACGGCCGGCGTGATCATCAACGAGAATGCCGATCCCGACGTCGCCGCCGATATGGAAGCCACGCTCGCGCGTCTCGTCCCGAAAGACGCCGGCTACAGCCACGCCGAAGGCAACTCCGATTCCCACATCAAGACGGCGCTCGTCGGCACCTCCGCCACCATCTTCATCAGCGGAGGCCAACTCGAGCTCGGCCGCTGGCAAGGGGTCTTCTTCTGCGAATTCGACGGCCCCCGCACGCGCCGCCTGCGGGTAAAAATCGTCCCCGACTAATTAATTCTCAGGAGCCACTCAAGCGCTGGCCGCCTGACTGGCGCCTTGGCTGGCCATCTGCTCCTTCATCTTTCTTCTCATCTCCTGAGGTGTCGGTTCGGCTACGTGAGTGGCAACCATCCAGGTGTAACCCTCCGGGTCCACCACGGTTCCGCAGCGATCGCCCCAAAACATGTCCATCACCGGCCCCTTGGCGGTAGCTCCGAGCTTCACCGCCTGAGCGACCGTCTTATCCACCTTTTCCGTCAGCAGATATAAGCTCGCCGGCGAAGCGCCGAGCGTTTTTGCGCTGCGGGAACCCATCTGCGAAATTTCCGGTCCCAGCATTAACGTCGTACCGCGTAACGTCAGCTCGGCATGTACTGCTTTGCCGTCCGGGCCGTCCATGATCGCCCTTTTGGTAAACCCGAATGCTTTTTGGTAAAAGGCCGCTGCTGCCTTAACGTCGCTTACCGTCAGCATTGCCGTTAACGAACCGTATATCTTCTTATTGAGTGGATCGATTTTCTTGGCCATAACACTCCTTTAATGAGCGAGAAGTTGAGTCGAAACTCCAGGGAAGGTATTCACGGCTCGATGTTCCAGGGAACTTCCGGACCGCGGTGGACACAATACGTGATCGAGGGGCGCGCGGTCAAACTCCTCTGCCAAACGATGAAAATCCCGGCTGAAGCATCGTCTCTCGTCACTGCATCGCAATCGAAATAGACAACCCGCATGGCCACTGTTCGCCGGGACAGGTGCTCGATCGAGAATGCCTGTCCCATGAGCCTATTTTCCCTGCCCCGCCAAATGCCTAACTTGGTACGAATCATTCTTTCGCCCGATCAGATCCACTACGCACGGCTTTTTGCCAGCCGAATAATTGGAGCGACGCATGAAAATCCGTCTTTCGTTGTTTGCAGGGCTGTGGCTTGTCTGCACGTGGCTCGCCTCGCCGGCCTCAGCGCAATCATTCAAGCCAGGAACCCCAATCCAAGTACAGATGCTGACTCCGCTCGACACCGGCACCGCCCGCGCCGGCCAGGAATTCTCGGCCACCCTCGCGCAGCCGGTCTCTGCCGGCAAGACAGTCTGGCCCAAAGGCACGCAGGTGAAGGGCAGAGTCGTCGAGGCGGTGAGCTCGGGGCGGCTCCAGCGGCCGGCTTCGATCACGCTTCAGCTCACGCAAATCGGCAACTCCCCTGTCGTTACCGAACCGGAGCAGATTGACGGCAAGTCCCACGCCGGCCGCAACGCCGGCCTGATTCTCGGTGGAGCAGCTGCCGGCGCGATCATCGGCGGCATCGCCGACGGCGGCAAGGGTGCGCTGATCGGCACGGCAGCCGGAGCCGGTGCCGGAACTTTGACCGCTATCGCCACCGGCAAGCGGGAGATCGTTTTGCGCGCCGAGACTACATTGAACTTTGCTGTGCCGGGCGGAGCTGCCGCACCGCCGCCCCCGCCACCTCCACCGCCGCAACCCGCTTATCGCACCGATGAGAATCCCCGGCCGGAACCAGTTGCCGAATCGCGCCCGTATCCGGACCAAGATGGTGAAGATCGGGAGCGGGAGCCGGAATATCGGGACCGCCAACCTGAGTATCGAGACCGGGAACAACCGGAAGCTCGAGAGCGGGAACAGGAATATCGAGACCGGGAACCGGATGATTCCGACTACCGTGAACGGCAACCCGAGCCTCGGGAACGGGAATACGATGACCACCCGCAGCGTTTCCGGGTGTATTTCTCCGATCGCGATCAAGACGTCATCCGAGACTACTTCCGCCACGACCGCGACGATCGTGACGACCGCCGTCTGCCGCCCGGCCTCGAACGGCAATTGCGACGAAATGGATCACTGCCGCCCGGCCTGCAACGGCGCGCGGAACCGTTCCCCCATGATCTGGAGCGCCGTATGGGATCGCTGCCCCGCGGATATTCGCGCGTAATTTTGTCCGGGCGAGCCATGATTCTGCGCGACGACTCCGAGATCGTCGACATGATGTTCATCCACGAATAGCGCCACACTTTCCCGTGCCCACCCCGCCTCCGTGGATCGCAAAGGGCTAAAGGGTGGGCGCGGCTTTTGACTGATCGACACATCGAAAAGCTGAAATGAAGAAGACGACTGAACACGAATGCCAGTCGTGAGCAATCTTCGGATACTGATTACAGACGATCATGAGATTGTTCGAAGAGGATTAAAGGCGCTTTTGGCGTCTCGGACTGGTTGGGTGGTTTGCGCTGAAGCCACGAATGGCCGAGACGCAATCGCGCTGGCTGCGCAGCATCGGCCAGATATCGTGATCATGGACATAGCCATGCCGGGCCTGAACGGGTTGGAGGCTACGCGGAAGATACGGAAGATGTTGCCAAAAACTCAGGTCCTGATCTTAACGCTCCACTATTCGGATCAGTTGGTCCGAGAGGTTGTAGATTCAGGGGCTCGTGGTTACATACTCAAGTCGGATGCCAGCCCCGATCTTCTGACTGCCGTCGAAGCCCTTGCCACTAATCGATCTTTCTTCACATCGGGTGCTGCCGAAATCCTGATCGATGGATTTTGCAATCCAGCCTCGGCACCGCAAACTCTGATGCGTAAAGACCTCAGTGCGAGAGAGCGCGAGATTGTGCAACTCCTCGCTGAGGGCAAAAGCAGTAAGGAAATCGCTGTAATTCTTTGCATCAGTGTGAAGACAGCGGAGACGCATCGCGCCAATATTATGCGGAAGCTGGAAATGCATTCGGTGAGCGCGTTGGTACGTTACGCCGTCAAAAACCACATGATCGAGCCTTAACTGTTATAACCGCTTTTCAACCTGAAGTAATTTCCCCGGAATTTCGTGAGTCCAATTGTGGCCGCACCACGGACACGAAATCGTCTCGGTTAAGAAAGAGTGACTATTGGCTTTATTCCCTCGGACGGTTATTACAACCGGATTGCTGCAACGGCTGCAGTGCTCATCTCTTCTGAATAGAGGTTTGGCAGTCACGTTCTTATTCTGCTTGGACTTTTGCGCCTTCACTCAGAAGATCAGCTTCTCTTTAGGATAAAGATATGTCCGAGTCCACACCGAAAAGCTAGCGGGTGATCTAGAGGCTTGGACTCGCCCTCCAAGCGTACGAGCGTCTGTCGTGGTATAGCCTGGATGTGGTCGGCTCCGCAGACCGGACATTGCGTTGGGACTCTCACAACGCAACCGTACGGTAAATAGAGAGCCGAATATGTGTGCATCGCTACGAAGGACTGTGACGACCGTCACAAGTAACGGTTAGCGTTTGTGATACAAATAACTGCCGGATTAACCCCGGTGAGGGGCGGCCTCGTTGCTCCATGTTTCCGCATGACAGCGGGGCCGCCGTCTCTTGCATTTAGGGTGAATGAAACTTAGGGAACTGATGAAGAAGATTAAGTTACAACAATGAAGTTTGGATGCAGACTGCTAACGGCCCGCGACAATTAACAAGTGGCAGCATTCCGAAACGTCTGCCGACGATTTCGCCGGACGGCAAACGGTTGGTCTACGTCGTCGATCATTACCCGCAACGATCTTCTGCAGCTTCCCGTGAATGGCCAGTAGGCACACCTTGGGCCGTAAGGCCGACTCCCAGGCCTGGTGATCCGCTTCGCTCGCTCGATACCGCGGGCGCCCACCATGCCGCGCCACCTCCCGGCTCACCGTTGACACCGCCCGCTGCAGACCTTTGGCTATCTCACGCATCGACGAACCGGAAGCGATTCCTCGTGAGATGTCCTCTCGCTCCGCCAGTGTAAGCGTGAGCAGCGAGCGCCGACGGGTGGCTGGAAAAATCCCGCCATGCTGCGACAACATAAACTGAATGGATACGTGGTCCTTGCCGAAGGCTCGTCCAATCTCATGCAACGACTGCCCCGCCTTCCAACGGCACCACATCTCGGTCCGTTGGTTCACGGAAAGCTTCACCCGTCTCCCTTGCGTCGTAAACACCACCTTTAGAGAAAAGATTTATAGCAGATGGTGTTGCATCGACCGGTTGAGCTGGTACCGTTTCTCAGGACCTATCGGTATTTCCCACTTTTTTGGTATCTACATTACATATCGGTTATCGCGTCCCGGCATGCTCGCCGTATCACCGGCCCCGCAGCCTGCACGCATGCTAATCCTTCGGCAATGGCTTCATTTGCGCGATGAAAATCGAGCCAGGAAAATGCCCCTAGTCTTGGGCATAGAAGCACATCGGGAGGATCGCCAGCCAGCCGCGTCCGGGTAATACGATCCTGCATGATGTTCAAAGAATTCGCCAATACTTCGAAGGGACTTGGATAGTCGAGTCCGGCGTGGAGCACGTGTTGAAGAATTGGTCCGACCGCGTTCATCAGCCACTGAGGCACCTGGGCCGAAACGGCAGGCGCGGTAGTTGACGCGGTCAGGTCAATATCTGATCCGCTGAAGCGCCGCCCGACCAATTCCGAGTTCAGGTCCACAGCGATGACAATGTCGGCACCCAAAGCACGCGCGAGCGACACCGGTACGGGATTGACGAGACCGCCGTCGATCAACCACCGATCGTCATGCCTCGTCGGACTGAAGACTCCCGGCATACCGATTGACGCGCGTACCGCGCGTCCGATCGGTCCCTGCTGAAGCCAAATCTCACGTCCCGACGCAAGATCGGTTGCCACCGCAGCATAACGGGGACCCTGCGTTTCGATCGAACCAGCGATTCCCAAGCTATCGAGAAAAGTTTCTATACGCCTGCCTTCAATCAGACCACCGGTCGTGAGGTGCACATCGAGCATTGCAGCAACATCGCGCCTGCCGAAATTCTCCATCCGGGACTTAAGCGCGGCAAGTTTGCCGGTCACGAACGCGGCTCCGACCAACGCGCCAATAGAAGTGCCTGAAACAACCTGCGGCACAACTCCCAGCGCTGCGAGTCCCTCGAACACGCCAATCTGGGCCCATCCGCGCGCCGCGCCGCTGCCGAGTGCAACACCAATTTTCGGTCGCATGAAAAGAACTTTCGAAGCCAATGACATTAGCACGACATGCATTGCAGTTTGTCGGGATTGTGCCTGATAAGTCCTACCAGCCCAATCGGTCGATGCAACACCATCTGCTATAAATCTTTTCTCTAAAGGTGGTGTGTATGACGCAAGGGAGACGAGTGAAGCTTTCTGCGGCGCAGAGGGCCGACCTGTGGAGTCGTTGGAAAGCAGGAGAGTCGTTGCATGAGATTGGGCGCGCTCTCGGCAAGGACCATGTCGTCATTCACTTTTTGTTGGCGCGTCATGGTGGGATTGCTCCGGCAGCCCGTCGGCGCTCGTTGCGAACGCTTACACTGGCGGAGCGAGGCATCTCAGTACCTGTAAGACCACCAAACCCTTTTGCTGGGCGTGCTCCGTAGGCTGTGTCCTCTGTGTTGCGCCGTTGCCGTGAATTTCTTATAGAATGCGTGCCGCAACGACCGATCAGACTGGCTGCCGAGGGAGGCTTCTCATGAAGTTGCAATGGAAACGCTGCGCCGTGTTCGTCGCGGCAATCGCCGCACTCGCGGGATTCGCAACTCCTCCCGCACAAGCGCAAACGGCGGGCAAGTATCTCGCGCCGCAACGACCAGGTCGTCGCCATCCGCGCCGGGCGCCTTTTCGACGCGCGTTCCGGCATGATGCTCTCGAACCAAGTGGTGCTCGTGCGCGGCGACCGCATCGCGGACGTCGGCCCCGGCCTTGCCATTCCATCGGGCGCGGCTGTGATCGATCTCTCGAATGCCACCGTGATGCCCGGCATGATCGACGCTCACGTTCACATCAATACCGGCGGCGTCACTGAGGCTCAGCGCACTCTGATCGCGCTCGCCAATGCCCAAATCGATTTGGGCGCCGGCTTCACTACCGTCCTCGATATGGATTCGCGCGGCGGCTACAACACCGTGGACATTCGCGACGAAATCAACTCCGGCCGCGTTCAGGGTCCGCGCATGCAGGTGGTGGGTCAATCGCTCAATCCTCGCGCGACGAATTATTATCCGGACATCCGGCCGGGCCGCTTCCAGGAGGGCCACATCGAGGATAAGGACATCAACGGCCCGTGGGCCGCGCGCGCCGCTGTGCGTGAAGCCAAGCTGCACGGCGTCGATTGGGTGAAGATCTACACCACGCAGGATTTCGCCGGCACCATGCACATGTGGACGCCCGACGCGAAGCTGGTCAATTCCCCTTCGCTGACTTTCGAGGAAGTCCAGGCCATCGTTGACGAAGCGCACCGGCTCGGCCTCAAAGTCGCGTGCCACACCTATGGCGGCGAAGGCATGGCCAGCTGCATTAATGCAGGCGTCGACGCACCCAATCATCTGCTGGAACTCGACCAGGCCGGCATCAAGGTTCTGCTCGAGAAAAAGCTTCCTTTCGAGGTGACGCTCGACGACCTCATCGGTCTTGAAAAAGAGGATTTGGCAGCGACCGGTGGGCGGAATTCGCGCCTGAAGCTCGCCGAACAAGCCTTCAGGCGCGCCATCGCCGCCGGCGTGCCCATTGTCTTCGGCAGCGGCGCAACCTCGCCCGAAATTCCGCACGGCGTGCAGGCCAACCAGTTCGGCTATTACGCGAAGTGGGGATTGACGCCCGTGCAGGCCCTGCAGACGTCATATATCAATGCCGCCCACATGCTGAATTACGGCGTCGAGAAAGATATCGGCACCATCGAGAAAGGCAAGTTTGCAGACATCATCGCGGTTTCGGGAAACCCGCTCGCAGATGTCAACGAAATGGAGCACGTGCGCTTCGTGATGAAGGGCGGCATGGTCATCCGCAACGACATCGCCGCGCACTAGACGCTCCCGCGTGCGTCTAGTTGCGAAGACGCGGCTCGCCACCCCCAGCGGAGACCGGCCCGAGGGATCTCGAAATGGGCGTATACTGCAGCTAATCGAACGCCAACGAGGTCATATGGCGTGTTCACTTCCAGCCGCCCTTCGGACGAAGCCAGTTGCCTGCGCGACTTTGATTGCCGCAGCGCTCCTCGCCTCTGCAGCTCTGCATGCACAAGACGCGAATCGCTACATCCTCGCCACGCGGCGCAGCGGCGCTATCGAGATCATCGATCCGGAAAGCCTCTCGACCATTAGCCGAATCCATTTCGATCTGCCCTCCAAGAGCGTCGGACTGAACGGGATTTCCGCGAGTGCTGACGGCCAGAGGCTGTATGTTCGTGGCCCGCACAGCGATGCAGTTAGCGGTTGTTGCGAGATTTATTCCGTCGATCTGGCGACCTTAGAGACGAAGCAGGTAAAGGACGCCACGCTGATCGAGTCTGACCGGCAAATCGGCCTGAACGTCTCGCCGCTGAATCCTTCTCCGGATGGGCGGTGGATCTTCGAGGTGAGGAGATATTCGGCCGCGATTGATGTTTTCGACGCCGTAAACGGCAAGAGAGTGCGCGCCTTGATGGCCCCAGGATTGCGAGACGAAGACCAATGGTGGTCCACCGGCACGTGGATGGACGACCGCTTCCTCTTTTACGCGAGCAAAGAGGACTCAGTCGCCCTCTTGTGGTCTCTCTCCGCAGACGCGACCGAGCTCGGCGAGGGTGTTTCCGTCGAGCCGTTCGCTAAGGTGCCGGGTTGTTCCTCAGGGGGAGCGGGACTAGTCGCCGCAGCGGGCAATCTCTTCCTTTACGAACCGTTCGGGTGGAAGGGGGACCGCCGCGAGTATTGCGGCGGAGTTCCGGGCGGCGCGTGGCTTCTGGATACGAAAAGCGGGAGTTTGCTCCGCCAGATCGCGCCGGATTTATATTTCTCTGAGCTCGTCGCGGATCGCGACAAAGGCGAACTCTATGGCCTTTCCGTGGGCGATCCTTATTGGCTCAATGGGGTCGAACTTGTGCGCATCGATGCCCGAGACGGAAGTATTCTCCGATCGCGAGTTTTGGATTCGGATTTCTGGAGTATCGCCATTGGGCTCGCTGCGCGGCATTCCCGTCAGGAGACGTCCGCGCTCTTATTTCCGCGATGAAGTAGCCGAGTCGGAGGCGTCGGAGTAGACGTAGGCGGCGCCGGCGTTCACCATCGAGATATCTTTCTGGTTGCCGTTCACGCCTTTGGCCGCGCTATTTTCTTTCGTGGAGCCAACGGCCAGCTCTTCTCCGTCTGCATTCAGCGCCAGCGCCATGCCGAATTCCGCGCCCGGCCTGGTGTTGGAGGCTTTCACGTACGCGGCGGGACTCCAGCTATCGCCGCTGCGCGTATAAACGTAAACCGCGCCGGAATCTTCGGCTGTGGTGTCTTTCATATCGCCGTTGACGCCCTTGGCGCCGCTATCTTCGAGATGCGAGCCGATGGCGATGGTATTACCGTCACGGCTGATCGTCAGCGCCCAGCCGAATTGGTCGTTTTCGCGCGTGTTGAACGCCTTCACGTAAGCTTGCTGCGACCATTTGCCGTCCTTGCGCACAAAAACGTAGGCCGCGCCGCTGGAAGTGTCGGTAGGTTCATCGTCGGCGCCGGCATTGGGCGGCTGAATTCCCGGCAGAATCGCGTCTTCATCGAACGCGCCCGCGATGATGGTGTTGCCATCATCGCTGATGGCGAGCGAGCAGCCCAGCGAATCGCCGGGTTCCGCGTTTGACGCTGTCAGGCGCATCTGCTGCGCCCACTTGCTGGCTTTGCGCGTAAACACATAGACGGCTCCGCGCCCGCGGTCTTCATCATAAGTGCCCACACCCATGGTGCTGCCGTCGCCGCTCAGTCCCACCGAGTAGCCAAACAGCACGCCGCGCTGCGTCGTATTCCACGGCTTGACGTAAGCCTGCTGCGCCCAAGTGTCGCCGTCGTGCGTGAAAACGAAAACAGCGCCCGAATCCGGAGCCGCAGTATTTTTCTGGTCGCCGTTGATCCCGGTGGCATTGCTCGGATCGCTGGTCTGGCCCACGGCCAGCGTGCTGCCGTCGCTCGAGACCGAAACCGAGTAGCCAAACTGATAGCCCACCACCGGCCCGCCGGTGTTGGAAGATTTCACGTACGCCTGCTGCACCCAGGCGCCTGCCTTTGCGCACAAAGACGTAAACGGCGCCCGCGCCCGGCATGGAATTGTTGTTTTGATCGCCGTTAATTCCGACAGCCGAACTTGCTTCGCCAGTCGAGCCCACCGCCAGCACGTTGCCGTCGTTACTTAGCGATAAGGCATTGCCGAACTGATAGCCTTCGCCGGAGTTGGAAGCTTTGAGATAGGCTTGCTGCTTCCATCCGGCGGGCGTGCGCGTATAAACGTAAACCGCGCCGGAATTCGTGACCATCTCTTTGCCCTTGGTTACGGGGTTCACGCCTTTCCCCGCCCCGTCTTCGTCAACGGCCCCCACCGCGAGCGTATTGCCATCGCCGCTGAGAGCAACCGCGCCGCCAAACTGGTCTTCTTTGCTGGTGTTTGACGCTTTGATGTAAGCGGTCGACTTCGGCTGCCAATTGCCCGTGGGCATCACCACGGCTTTCGGCGGCTGAACGCCGAGCTGCATCTTGTGCTGCGCCTGCGCGAAGCCGCTGCTCGCGCCCAGAAGCGACGCCACCATCAGCAGCACAAAAATGCGATTGCGAGCATTCATTCCCATCAATTAGTCTGCTGGCACCGCTGCGCCGCCCGCCGGGACCTGGCCGTTTTGCCCCTGTTCCGCCTTGATGCTGTTGTGAATCACTTTGCCGCTGTCGGCCATGGTGATCTTGCTCTCGTGCGAAAGATTCAGGTCGGCGGAGCCATTCTTGTTTTGCGGACCGATGATGGTGATGCGGTCGCCAGCCTTGAGCATCGTACGGGTCCAGCCTTCGCGGGCCATCAGGTTCGCCGAACCCAGTTCGGCCTGCCAGCGCACGTCTTTACCGCTGGCGTCTTTATTCTCAAAGATGATGAATGAATGCGGATTCTGGAATTGCAGCTCGACCACGGTGCCGGTCACGGTGACAGGATGGTCTTCGTCGTAGCGGCCTGCGAATCCGTGATGGGCGAAAAGCGGAGCCGAAAGCAACAGCGAAGCAATGCCGACAAAGGGAAGCAATTTTTTCATGGAATCAGACCTCCAAAATGGCGAATGAATTTCGCATCTTACTCACGTTCTGTCAATTCGCAACTGGCCAACACTTGCGTCGTTAGGCTAACGACGCACGCCGCACCATTCCGGTTTCAGTCCTCGCTCGAAGGCGCGGATCACATTAGCTAATCCAGCAGCGCGACGAAGACTTCGTTGGAGACGGCCAGGCGCGCGGGCGCGAGACGCACGCGCGTGCCGGTGCACTCGACCAGGCCCTGGGCGCGTAGTTCATCAAGGCGCGCGCCAAGCGTCCCTTTAAAATCGGCACTGAACTCGGCGCCGTATTGTGCCTCAATGCGGGCGAGGTCGATGCCTTCGAGCTGCCGCAGGCCGAGGAAAAGCTCTTCCTCGAGCGCCTGCCTGGGCGTGACTTCTTCGAGTTGCTCCAGCGGGAGCCTGCCTTGCTGGATCGCGGCTGCGTAGGCGGCGGGATCGTGAGCATTGGCCCAGCGCCAGCGGCCGTCGAAGGAATGCGCGCCGGCGCCGAATCCGAGATATGGCTCGCGCCGCCAGTATTTGAGATTGTGACGCGAACGAAAGCCGGGCAGCGCCCAATTGGAGATTTCGTAGTGGTCGTAGCCGGCTTCCCGCAGGCGGTCGCACGCGAATTCATAGGAATCGGCCATGGCGTCGTCACTGGGGACGGCAGCGGCGGAATAGCGCGCGCCGCCGGAGAGGAGTTCGCGGCCAAGGCGGCTGCCTTCGTCGACCTCGAAGAGATAGATGGAGATGTGTTCGGGGCGGAGGCGCAGGGTTTCCTCGATGGAGGCTTGCCAGCTCGCGGCGGTCTGATGCGGCAGGCCGGCGATGAGGTCGAGACTGATGTTGGCGAATCCCGCCGTACGCAGATGCGCGATCGCGGCGAAGATATCTTCGCGGCGATGCATGCGGCCCGCGGGTTTCAGTTCGGAATCGTGGAAGGATTGCGCACCCAGGCTGATGCGATTGATCCCGATGGTGAGCCAGGCGGCGGCCTTTTCAGGCGTGATGGTTTCGGGATCGGCTTCGAGGGTGACCTCCGTGCTGGCCGCAAGGGCGGTTGAGGAAGGCGCGATCGGATCGGCACCGAGGAAATTGCGCATGCACGGCGGCGAGAATGCGCGCGAGGTCGGCGGGGTCGAAGAGGCTGGGCGTGCCGCCGCCGAGGTATACGGTGTCGGCGCTTTTAGGCGGAAAAAGCGGCGTGATGTCTTTGTCAACGCGCGAAAGCTCCTGATGCCCATGACTTTCGCGCGCAGAACCGCCCTTTTGGCGCTCGACAATCTCAGTAATGGGTTGCTCCGGGCAAGCCCGGAGCTACATTAAGAGCAAAAGCAGATTCCTCGCTACTCCACCCCAGTCCACGCAAAGACGGCGTGGACTGAGGACCCCGGCTGCGCGCGGAATGACAAGCTCATCGGATCGGCATTACCTAGAGGCAATCGGTTGACGGATTCTAGGCCGGCGGCGGAGTGCAGCGCGCGCCAATCGCGGATTTCGCGTTCGACGGCGCTTGCGTAAGGGGCATAGGCCGCGGGCGAGGCGACTCCGGTGTGAAAATTACAGTAGGTGCACTTGGTTTGGCAGAAGGGCACCTGGATATATATGCCCAGGACTTGTTTAGGCGGCAAAAGCGACGTGGACTTCTTAACGCGCGAAAGCTCCTGATGTCCATGACTTTCGCGCGCAGAGGCGTCCTTTTGCCGCTCGACAACCTCAGTCATGGGTTGCTCCATTCCGGTAGGGACCCCTCCCCCCTATTTTTGCGTAAGTGTTCATTGTAGGCCGCTTAGGCACTCATTACCGTAGTGCTTCCAGGTGCTGCGAAAAGCAGATGCCTCTTCGCTGCGCTCCTCGTGATGACAGCAGTCTGACAGCGGTCGCGTTCTCAAGAGCGGACCACTCGCGTTGTCGGACTGCATGACGGAAAAAGACTGCCACTGCATTCGAAATAGAGGCGAGTGGCGGTGCAGTCGGCCGATCGGGGTTAATTTTTCCAAGCACATCACTCGCTCGCACGGACGATCTTCAAACCCAAATTCAACACAGAGCGCACAGAGACGCAGAGTACACAGAGATAAGTCTGGGCCCGGCGATATCCGTCCATCGCAGACGAGTACCGACGCTGCAATAAAAGGCGCCCAAGGATCCGTGCACCTGCTCATCGGTCGATGCAAAGCCCCAGGGCCACGCAACTTCTTTTGTTGTGGCGTGCGCCTTCGCGCCGGTCGCGGGCGCCCTAGGCTTGTTTATCGCCAAAAGCCGGAGATTCGGCACGCGTGATGGCGTTCGAATACAGCATCGAAAAAAACCGCACCCTAAAAGCGGAGCACCCGGCTACAAGGGCCGGCTTGGCCGCCGCCAGAATTCATGTGAGGCGCTAGTTAGCGCTGGTGAAACCACGAGCTGATCGGAAGCGCGCGTATACCTATTATAGCGTCCGAGTAAAGAGGATCCCCGCTCTAATTTGTAGCCGGGCGATATTCGTCCATCACAGATGTGTCGACCAAATTTGCAGTGAACCTCAATTAATCCACCGACATCTTTGTGTCAACGCAAAGTAGAAATGTCCGGTTCCCTGCCAAATAGAAATGTCCGCTTCCAAGGTTTCCTCCAGGGATGATCGGGCCGGGGAATGTATTTGGTTTTGACCTGGGTGGCTGCTTTGCGTTTTTGATCGGCGACTCCTGCAGGCCGTAGGCCGGAAGGAGTTGCCGATCGCGGCGCCGCCGGGCAGGGATGCAGCGGCAGGTAACGGCTGCGGAAACGCAGCCAGTGACTGCCATCCAGGCGTCTTTCGATCTCCACCCGCGCCCCGCGTAATCCCGGGCAAACGTCTTCGCGCCAGACTCCCCAGCGCTGTCCTTGCCAACTCACGGTGTGATCGGCCGCCACCGTGCGGGGTTGGCGCACGCTGAGAATTTCTTCCAGCCGATGGGTGCTCCCCAGTGGCCGGTGGGCATTGACGGCCATGACCGGCTGCACGGCAAAACGTTCTTGCCAAGCGGGCCAGAAGGTCATCTCCAGAAAACGATTGCCCTGCTCCAGCGTGGCGATCTGTTGGATACGCATCTCCTTCACCAGACGATCTTGCAGGGTGCCGAACAGCCGCTCGATGCGTCCTTTGGCCTGCGGCGAGTGCGCCGCGATCCACTCGATGCTCAACTCCCCCAGCGCCCGCCCGAACTGCGTGCGCGCCGGTTCCCCCCGCAACTGCTCCTGCCACTGCACCGGGCGGGAAGTCACAAACAGGCTGTTTTTATCCGTGTACAGGGCCAGCGGTCGCCCGTGGCGTTCCAGCCAGCCCTGTAAGGTGCGCAAGTTCTCTTCGGTGGAATCGTGCTCTACCAAGCGGCCCCACACTCGGCTGCTAGCATCATCGATCAAGGCGATCAGATGGCAGGCCGGTCCGCGCTCTTCCAGCCAGCCATAGGGCGAGCTGTCCATCATCACCAACTCGCCAAAAGCACTGCGCCGCGGTCGCCATACGTGTACCGTTTTCAGCCGCCGATTTCGCGGCCGCCACAATCCTGCGGCACTCATCCATTTCCGCAGCGTTTCGCGGCTGACGCTCGTGCCCCGACGCGCCAGATGTTCGGCCGCCAGCGTGGGACCGAAACCCGCATAGCGCGCCTGACGCAGCTCGCGCAGAGCACTTTGCCTGAAGTTTTCCGCAATCTTCCGGTTCGATCCGCGACCTCGCAAGCGATGCACGATTCCGCGATCGCCCTGGCTGCGCAGCCGGACCTGCAAACGCCGCACCTGCCGGTCGGTTAAATGCAGTCTCCGGGCCGCTTCGATTTGTTTGAGATGACCTTCTTCGACTTGCTGTAGAACCTTCAACCGTTCCCGCTCTTTGGCACTCAACTCGATTCGCTCCGATCCCATCCCGCCTCCCGCTCTGGATGAAACCGGACATTTCTACTTTGCACAAACCGGACATTCTCATTTTGCTGCGACAACACCGACATCTTTGTTGACTTTATTTTTAATAGATGCTAATCAGGCGTACAAATCCCAGTCCCGGTGCTTGTTCCGGGCGGCCCTTCCCAAGGTAGGCCCTTTTCAAGGTAGGTCCTTTCCAAGAGGTACTTCGTCTGCGGCTTCGAAAAGGGGGCGCTATGAATTCTGTATTTATGAGTTCCGTATTGAAGATCTCCCGAGCCAGAAAAGGTGTGTGCGTGCTCGGTGCGATTGTGGGGGTGTTGCTGTTCTCCGTCTCGTTGTTTTCCCAGGGGAATTTCGGACGTATTCTCGGAACAGTTTCAGACCAAACCGGCGGAGTCATCTCGGGTGCCACGGTAACGGTGATAGATAAAGATCGAGGCGTGGCGCGAACACTGACCACGGATCAGGCCGGGGAGTATAACGCTCCCACGCTAATTCCTGGCACCTATACGGTGCGCGTCGAAGCCAAGGGGTTCAAGTTGCTGGAGCGGCAGAACGTGGAGCTCGAGGTGGGCAGGGAGGTTCGGGTTGACTTGACCCTTCAGCCCGGTGAGCAAAACCAGACGATCACCGTCACCGAAGCCGTCCCGCTGGTGGAGACCACCAACGCCACCCTGGGCGGCACACTGACCAACTCGCAAATCAACGACTTGCCCTTGAACGGCCGCAACTACCAGAACCTGATGGCGCTGCGCCCGGGCGTGATGATTCAGCCGGGCGGCTCGCCCTGGACCCAGAGCACCAATAATATTCGGCCCGATGAAAACGGCTGGATGATGGACGGTGTGATCAACGTCAATTTCTTTGACGCCCGCCCCATAGGCAATGCGCCGAGTGCGTTCACCGATGCGGCGACCGTCGTGCCCATTGACGCCATTCAGGAATTCAACCTCGAGGAAAATCCTAAAGCGGAATACGGCTGGAAGCCCGGCGCCGTCGTAAACGTCGGAATCCGGTCCGGAACCAACACGCTTCACGGCACGGCTTACGCGTTTGGCCGCTCCCAGGCCTTGGACGCCCGCAATCTCTACAATCCCGCCCCAGTCAATGGAGTCTGCCAGCCTAACCCAGCCTTCCTGAGTGCATGTGATAAGTTGCCCACACAGTTGAAGCAATTCGGCGGCACGGTGGGCGGGCCGATCAAGAAAGACAAACTCTTCTTCTTCGCCGGCTATGAGGGCTACCGTTCCTTCATCGGCAACGCGTTTGTCACCAACCTTCCCGAAACCGCCGCACAGCCAACCCCGGATCCGGCGAATAGCATGGTGGATGCCATCACAGCGCTGCAGAGCGCCGGTGTGCCGCTGAGTCCCGTCAGCCTGAAATTGCTGGGCTGCACGGGGACAGCAGCAATCGGATCATATTCGTGCACGGGCGGCCTCCTGCAAGGGGCGGCGGCTGCGAATACAATCAACTTCTTATCTAGCTTCCCCAACAACAACGTCAGCGACAATGGGATTGCAAAAATCGACTACGCCATCAATAGCAAGCACAGGATCAGCGGCATGTTCTGGATCGGGAATTACACAGCCCTGGGCCAGGACCACCCCATTGCGAGTGCAATATGGGATACCGGAATTTACGAACGCCCGATGACGACGGTCGAGAGCTGGATTTGGACCCCCAGCTCCAGCGTGGTGAACGAATTCCGGCTTGGCTACAACCGCGGCGGCCAAATCTTTACCATCGCCGACCAAGGCGTTCTCGCCGATGGATCGGGCGGTATGTGCACCGCTACCGGTTGCGGCAAGGGCTACCCCCTCAACACGGGCGTGACAAAAAACGGAGGGTTGCCGCAAATCAACGTTGGTTTTGGCGCCGGCGGTGCCACCCTGGGCAACCCGAATGGCCGCCCCGATATCCAGGCCCCCAACCCGTACTGGGACGTGCAGGAGAGCGTCTCGTATTTGCTGGGCAAGCACGCCTTGAAGTTTGGCGGTGAGTTCGCACGGATCGAGGCCGATCGAAACTTCGACAACTACAGGGGCCAGATCAATTTTCTGGGCGGTAATACTCCTCAAATCCCCGGTTCCTCGAATCTCGAAGACTTCTTCGCCGGAAATCCCACAAATGGACTCGCCAACGTTGGCAATCAAGCCATGACAGTGACCTGGAGGAAGTACGCCGGGTTCGTCCAGGATGATTGGCGCATCGTGCCGAAATTGATGCTCAATCTCGGACTGCGCTACGAATACACATCGCCGCTAAAAGAGGCCAACGGCCTCTTCGGTAACTTCGATCCGAATTCCACGTATGGACTGGTTCAGCAGGGCTCCGCGAGCGTAGGAAATACTCTCTGGAAGCCCGATTACAAGAACTTCTCGCCGCGCCTGGGATTTGCCTATGACGTCACGGGCAAAGGGACGACCGTGGTCCGCGGGGGAGCCAGCATCATCTACTCATCGTACTTTGCGCAGCAGTTCACGGACGGGCCCCAGAATGGCGCGAATGGCGGCCTGGCCAGCGTCGCCCAGGACGCGACAGCCGCCTGCCGAGTGGCACCCGTCGGCGGCACTTGTCCAGGAGGGCAAACTTTTGGCGGCACGATCAATGCCGGCCAACCCATTTTCCAGAGCGGCCAGCTCAACTGGGACAACTCTCTTGCCGCTACCGCTGGCCTAAACGGCGGGGTTGTTTATCCGCAGGCCGCGCTCAATTGCGCGACCCCCTCATCGTGCAGCCTCCGGGGCGTGAATCCGAATCTCAAGACTCCCTATATGGTGAATTACAACTTAGGGGTGCAGCACAGCATCACCAGCAACCTCTCGTTGGAGGTAGGCTACGTCGGCAATCACGGAGGTAACCTGCTGGGTCAGCAGGACATCAATCAGTGTGTTCATCCTTTCGCTTTTAATCCTTCGGTTATTAACCCAGCCACTGGAATCGCAAACTTAATCTGCGAACGTCCTTACTCTAACCAATTCCCTTACCTGAGCTTTATTAACATGACGGAGAATTTTGCCCGTTCCAACTACAATAGCCTGCAGGCGACCCTGACCGAGCGCGTGACGCACGGGCTGAATTTCACCGCCGGTTACACCTACGGTCATGGCCTGGACAACGGTTCGCTGAATCGTTTCGGAGCCAATCTGCAGGACAGCACCCGTCCGGATTTAGAGTACGGCAACAGCGACTTCGACATCCGGCACCGCTTCACGCTCACGGCCAGTTACGCCATCCCCGGGAAAAAAGGGTTCGGCCAGTTACTGGAAGGCTGGAAGCTCAACACCATCCTGACCGTGCAGAGCTCCCAGCCGTGGTCCATATATGACACACAGAACGCTTTCAGCATGATGAACGCTTTGGGCAGGGACACGACGGACGGAGAGGTCACCGATCGCTGGGATTTCTTCGGCAACCCCAAGGACTTCAAGCCTAGCTCAAGTTCCATTCCCTTCTGCAGTGGCTTTCCGACGGATTTTCTCACTAGCGGTGGCACTGACCTCATGGGTGTTACTTGCTCGACCACATCCGGGATCAGCACCCTATCTACCCCGCTTCCCTCGTCGCTTGCCAGTGCGTGCAAAGTCGCCCCGGACATCACGACGCTCACCGCAGGCAAGGGTGGCTGCTTCGTAGATGGCAACTCGGTTGTGGTTCCTCCTGTGGCCGGAACTTTTGGCACCATGGGCCGGAACATCTTCCGGGATACGGCCTTCAAGAACTTGGACTTCTCGATATTCAAGGACTTCAGGTTCAGGGAGCGGTTCGGAGCCGAATTCCGCGTTGAGATCTTTAACATCTTCAATATCCCCAATCTCGCCAATCCGTACGGCGCATCCACGAACGGCAACCTAGGCGATGACCCGAGCAAGGGCAGCTCATTCGGCTGCGGGTGCGCCACACCCGACGTCTCGGCCGGTAATCCGCTCATCGGTTCGGGAAGCAACCGCGTGATGCAACTCGGGTTGAAGCTCATGTTCTAAATCCATCCGGCCGGTGCGAGGGCAGAACGTGTTCTCGCACCGGCCAGGGAAATAGAAGCTGAGGATGTAGAAACGGTCGTAATCCGCCTCGACAGTCCCGAACTTGACGGCTTCAGCCGCGGTCGGGCCGATCACGCATTCGCGAATCTCCTAGTGTCCTGCGTTTCGCCAAACGAAATTCGTCTCATCGTTACTTGTCCTCTGTTTATGGGAGATCCACGTCCGCCATCACCCTTTGAGGAATGCAAATGAGGGCGTCAATATTTGCAGCGAACCTCGCTTAATCGACCAAAGTTGCAGTGAACCTCAATTAATCCACCGACATCTGTGTTGACTTTGTTTTTAATCGATGCTAATCAGGCGTACAAATCCCGGCGCTTGTTCCGGGCGGCCCTTTCCCAGGTGTAGTCGGAGGCCCTTTCCCAAGGTAGGCCATGTCCTAGGTCTGACTGTTTCGATCCTAAGGGGGCGCTATGAATTCTGCATTGAAGATTTCCCGAGCCAGGCAAGGTGTGTGCGTGCTCGGTGCGATTGTGGGGGTGTTGCTGTTCTCCGTCTCGTTGTTTTCACAGGGCAACTTCGGTCGCATTCTCGGAACAGTAACGGACCAAAGTGGCGGAGTCATAGCCGGCGCGACGGTGACCGTTATTGACACGCAGAGGGGTGTGTCGCGCACGCTGTCCACTGATGAGGCCGGGGAGTATAACGCTCCCACGCTCATTCCGGGCACTTATACGGTCCGCGCCCAGGCCAAAGGGTTCAGGACCATCGAGCGTCAAAACGTGGTGCTCGAAGTGGGCAAGGAGGTTCGGGTTGACTTGACCGTTCAGCCTGGCGAGCAGACCCAGAGCGTCACGGTCACCGAAGCGATACCGCTGGTGGAGACGACCAACGCCACCCTGGGCGGCACGCTCGAGAACACGCAAATCAACGATATGCCCTTGAATGGACGCAACTACCAGAATCTGATGACACTGCGTCCGGGCGTGATGGTCCAGCCGGGAGGATCGCCCTGGTCCCAGAGCACCAACGACCTTCGCCCCGATGCAAGCGTCTGGATGATGGACGGCGTGCTAAATGTCAGCCAATACGACAACCGCCAGATAGGCAATATGCCGAGTGCGTTCACCGATGCGGCCACTATCGTGCCCATCGACGCCATCCAGGAATTCAACCTGGAGGAAAATCCCAAGGCGGAGTACGGATGGAACCCTGGCGCCGTGGTGAACGTGGGAATCAAATCGGGAACCAACACTCTGCACGGCTCGGCTTACGCGTTTGGCCGCTATGAAGGCTGGGACGCCCGCAATGCTTTCAACCCCGGGCTGGATCCAAGTGGAAGCTGTGCCCCGAACCGGCAGGTCGCCTCAGTTTGCGATCAGCTGCCGTCCGAGTTGAAGCAGTTCGGCGCCGTGGTGGGCGGGCCGATCAAGAAAGACAAGCTCTTCTTCTTCGCCGGCTATGAGGGCCTCCGTTCCACAATTGGCAACATATTTGCCGTTCAGATTCCCGAAACCGCCGGACAGGCAACCCCTGATCCGAAGAACAGCATGGTGGATGCGATCAATGCTGTAGCATCGAGCGGCGGCGGTTTCAACACCGCGTTATTAAGCCAACCGAGCCTGAAATTACTGGGTTGCACGGTGGGAGCGAGCGCATCCGCAACCGCCTGCACGGGCGGACTCTTAGAGGGCGCCACTGCGAATTCGACCAGCTTCACGTCTACATTCCCCAACAGCAATGTCAGCGACAACGGGATTGCAAAAATCGACTACGTAATTAACAGCAAGCACAGGATCAGTGGCACGTTGTGGACCGGCAATTACAACGCCACCGGGCAGGATCACGCCGTTACGAATGCATTGTTCGAGAGCGGAATTTATATTCGCACGTGGACAGTCGTCGGGAACTGGATCTGGAACCCCAGTTCCAGCGTGGTGAACGAATTCCGGTTTGGCTACGACCGCGCTACCCAAGGCTTTACCGTCGCCGACCAGAACATGGTCGCCGATGGCTCGGGCGGTCTGTGTACCGCTTCCGGTTGTGGTGGCACGCACTACCCCCTCGACACGGGCGCAAAGAGTGCTTTGTCGACGATCCTGGTTGGCGGTTTCGTCAGCGGCGGCAGCTTCCTGGGTAACCCGAATGGCACTCGCCCCGGTTCGACCGGCCCCAGCCCGTATTTCGATTTTCAGGACAATCTCTCGTATTTGCGGGGCAAGCACAGCTTGAAGTTTGGCGGCGAGATCACGCACATCGAGGCCGATCAATTCACCACAGACTTCAGAGGTATTCAGATCCTGTTTAACGGCGGAGGAACCCCGGGGCTCACCGACTGTGGCGGAGCCTCCTGCCCGCTGGAAGACTTTTTCGCCGGAAATCCCACGAACGGAATTAACAACACCGGCAACGGTGTCCGCGTGATGAAATGGATGCATTTCGCCGGGTTCGTTCAGGATGACTGGCGCATCAAGCCGAGATTGATGCTGAATCTGGGACTGCGCTACGAATATGCGCAGCCCATAAAAGAGGTCAACAACCTCTACGGTAATTTTGATCCGAATTCCCAGTTTGGAATTGTTCAGCAGGGCGACCCCGGCGTAGGCCCTACTCTCTGGAAGCCCAATCGCCACGACTTCTCGCCCCGCGTGGGTTTTGTCTGGGATGTCACAGGCAAGGGCACCACGGTGGTCCGTGGTGGGGCCAGCGTCATCTACGAGTCGATCTTTGCGAGGCCATTCATGGACAACGCACCCCCGAACAACTCGGGGGGTAACGTCGCCCAAGACGCGTCAGCCGCCCTTCTTGAATCGCAGGTCCCGCTGTCTGGGTTCACTGCCTGCCCCGCGCCCAACCAAGCCTTGTTTTGCCATACCGGTACTGGCACGATCAATCTTGGCCAACCCACGTTCACGCCCCCTGCTCTCAACTGGAATGGCGTTGTCTTTCCGCAGGGTGCGCTCTCCTGCACGCCCACCTCTCAGTGCAGCCTCTATGCGGTGAGTCCCAATCTGAAAACTCCCTACGTCGTCAATTACAACGTCAACGTCCAGCACAGCATAACCAGGAACCTGTCGTTGGAGGTCGGCTATGTCGGCAATCACGGTGCTAGACTGCAGGGTATTAGCGACGTCAATCAGTGTCCTCCAAATCCGAACTCCGCCCTTTGTAATCCGACGGCGGGTACACTCACGGACCGTCCGTATGGCGCCAAATTCCCATACCTGGGCATTATCAACTTTGTAGATAACTTCGACCGTTCCAACTACAACAGCCTGCAAACGACGCTGACGCAACGGACTTCTCACGGGCTGGAATTCACCGCAGGTTACACGTATGGTCATGGCCTCGACGACGGTTCCCTGAACTTCCAAACGGTCCCCCCACAGAATGCACAGAATCGAGGCGCGGAGTACGCTAGCAGCGACTTCGACGTCCGGCACCGCTTCACGATTACGGCCACTTACGCCATTCCCGGGAAGACAGGCTATGCTCAGCTGCTGGAGGGGTGGAAGCTCAACACCATCGTGACCCTTCAGAGCCCCCAGCCCTGGCTCGTGTTTGACACCGGGGACGATTTCAGCACGGGCGGGAGCGGGTTTGGAGACAGAACGGATCGCTGGGATTTCTTCGGCAACCCCAACGACTTCGGATCCAGCTCGAGTTCCATTCCATACTGCAATGGCTTCGCCGCCGCCGGCCCCGGGAGCAACCCCGCCAACGTTGTTAACGGCGTTGACCTGAGCGGTGTGGCCTGCACCTCCACATCCGGAATTAGCACCCTTGTCACCACGCTCCCGTCTTCGCTGGGCGCGAAGTGCGCGGCGGTCGCCCCCGACCTCACTACGCTGGCCAAAGCCGGCTGCTATGTGAAGGGTAACTCGGTGATGACTCCACCCATGAATGGAACTTTCGGCACGATGGGCCGGAACATCTTCCGAGATTCGGGCTTCAAGAACGTCGACTTCTCCGTGTTCAAGGACTTCAGGTTCAAGGAGCGGTTTGGCGCCGAGTTCCGGGTGGAGTTCTTTAACCTATTCAATCGCGCGATTATCGCCAATCCGTTCGGCTCATCGAATACGAGCTTTTTGGGCAGCGACCCGAGCAACAGCGGCCATTTCGGCTGCGGGTGCTCCACACCCGACGTCGCGGCCGGCAATCCACTCGTCGGTTCGGGAAGCAGCCGCGTGATGCAACTCGGGTTGAAGTTGACGTTTTGATTTGTTTTGATTCAGCCTGGCCATTGCGCGGAGATCGTGCCTGGCAATGGCCAGGAACACTCTGTTTAAGTAGATTCACGCTGATTCGGCCTAACGGTTGCAATAACGCAGGGCGGTGAAGTTGAGCAGGGAGTGTTCCTTGTTCTGGGCCAGAGTGAGGATGTAGAACCGGTCGTATTCCGGTTCGGCAATTGGAGGGACCTCTGGAGCGCCAAGCGCGTGCAGAATCCCAGGAAGAGTGGTCCCATGCCACACAACCAGGACGTTCGCTGCTGTAGCTGACCTGATCGCTTCGATCAGCTTATCGGGCGTGCTCAGGGGAATCGCCACAGGTTTCAAATTCCGCTGTTGGGCCAAAGGCGCGGCGGTCTGCTGAGTGCGCTGCACGTCAGAGACAAAAATTTGCTGGATATCGGTGTCGGCGAGCATCTTGGAGAGACATTCGGCGCGCTGGTGCCCGGCCTCGCTGAGCAGCGCATCGGCCGCGTCGGAAACTTTGTCCGCGTGCCGCACAACGAAGATGGTGCGCACGGCTTGCGCATGCGCGTGTGCAACGCACAGCAGTATGAGAAAACCGCAGAAGATCGCAAGTCTGAATCGGGTTTTCAAGGGGAATGATTCCCTTCCGGCGCGTTTTCAGCCAGTAGCAGGGGCTGTTGAGGGCTCACAGGTTACACCACATCGGAGATTAGTGGATTAATGCAGAGTTAATGAGCCCAAGTAAAGACTCAAGAGTGGAACGGGTCTGGGAAGCATAGCAGAGGATTGCTGAGAATAGGTTCAAGCCTTCTTCATTTTGTTGCTCAAAGGCGCTCGCCGCCTGCGCGCGGGCGACCGAGGCGCAGCGCCGTGGGTCACAAACTTGTAGGCCATGCCGAGCAGGTCCTTTAGCATTTCGTGGCTGATGCGGGAGAGGCGAACGAGCACCGCATCATAGCCGACGTAGTGGTCAGTCACGTAGTAAACATCAGGCGCCTCGGCAAGCAGTTCAGCCCGGTCATTGAAGTCCACGCGAACTACCAGGGAATCCGGTTCGGCCGAACGATTAACAGGGATACACGCCAGAAGTTTTCCGTGGACCTTGAGTGCCGGTGAGCCGTACGCTGTGCTCTCCTCCACATCGGGCAAGGCCAGTCCGACATTTCGCACCGTTTCGAAGTTAAGTACCGCTTTGGGCGTTACCCGGCGCACCTTGTCCGCGATTATCGCTTAGAGCGAGAACCGGCTCAAGATGAATATCGATCACTCCGATTTTCGGGCGGCCACTAAAGGCGCGGCTGTATTCAGGTGCGGCATTTGACCATGCTCACGGGTTTCAGGCTCATGACGACTTCTTTATTTTGATTTAACACCTCGACGAGGCTGCGGACGATGCCGCGATCGGGCTTCGAGCGCGAGCGCCTGGTTTCCAGGACCGTAACGCGGATCGACAGCGTGTCTCCCGGGCGCACGGGTATGAACCAGCGAATCTCGTCCACGCCAGGAGAGGCCATGCTGGCGACGTGCGAGATAAAGTGATCGGCCAGCAGGCGCATCATCACACCGGCAGTGTGCCAGCCGCTGGCGATCAGTCCGGCAAAGGGTCCGCGGGCGGCGTATTCGGGGTCGACGTGGATCGGCTGGGGGTCGTAGCGCCTGGCGAATTCCATGATCTCTTCCGCCGTTAGAGAGATTTCGCCATATTCAGATGTTGATCCTTCGATGTAGTCCTCGAAATAGCGCTGACTAACGGGAACGGCAGAGTGTGTGGTCATCGCGTAGTGGGTGCATTCCTATCTCGGGTTGTCGTGGTCGATTGCCGCCGAAAAATGAAAACGCCAGCATATCCAATTACGAACGGGTAAGACGGGAAAAAGCGAGGAGGGATTCCTCTCCCGCCGATTAGGAAATCGGCCGCGGGCGCGCGGCCGACGGCGGGCTCGGAATGACGACGCGGGGAGTCGGCGCGGCCGGGGAACAATTCCGCCTCGGACAAAGCGCAAAAGTCTCAGGTCTGCCGACAAAAAACGGTCCGCAGACCTGAGCTACAAAATACATGCATCAGGGGCTAAAGCGCCGGTGGCGTTATGCCCCATCGATGTCAGAGTAAAGCCCCAGGGCCCCGCAACAGCGGCGGGCGCCCTGGGCTACAACCGGCCGGCCTGAAGGCCGCCGCCACAAACACCAAAGAACCCACATTTCAAAAAGGGTGGGGCAGCCGGCTTCTCGCGATGATAGCGCACCCGAAAGCCACAGAGGGATTCTTCGACTTCGTGGCGGCGCGGCCACAAAACGGCCGAGGAAAAGGCGCGCGCCACTTCGCTCAGAATGACACTTTGCACGCATGGCGGGCCTCGGAATGACAGCAGATACAGACCAACGTAAAGCCCCGGGGCCCCGCGACTTCTTTTGTTGTGGCGCGGGCCCGGAATGACGACGAGGGGTGGTACGGCGCTCGGGGCGAGGATTCCGGTTGGATGCGAGTTTGCACATTGGGACAGTTGGCGGGGAGATGGCCCGGCGTACCATTGCGACTTTTCCGCGTGCTTGTAATCTATCGGAGCTAGAAGCGCCTGCGCGATTCGGATGATCCGCAACCTCTACACCAGTTCCGGTCTCCTGATCGCCAAAGGGTACGACCGCGTAGCGGTGGGCAGCGCCGGGCCATATGTGGAATTCAACCTCGACCAGATCGTTCACGACAACATCCACAGTATTCACGCGCCGCATTTCTATTTCGATGAATACCGCTCGAACTGCCCCTCAAACGTGATGATCTACCTGCAGCGGATGACGCTTCCAAAGGCTCCTTACGTAATCGGGAAATACTACATCTCGCCATACGACTTGCGGGACGAGTGCGGGGAGGAGATCGCGGAACTCTTCGCCGATCGCAGAGAGGTGGGTTCAGTCTAATGGTTCACGGAGAAAGCGCAGTGGCTATTGCCGTTCCGGTGGGAATTGCAGGCCGTAAGAGCGAGAATCCACAAAGAAGAACAAGTGCGTTCCCTGCCCGCAGCGTTCGGAACCCCGCGTTTAGCGTGGGTATTTTTCTCGGAGTCTGTTTCTCCGGAATCGGTCTGGCCTGGCTGCTCCTAGCAAACCGCGTGCCGCATCTCGATCAATTTGCCGGCGAGCGCAACATCGCTCTGGGCCTGGCATTTGCACTGCTAGGAATCGTGCCGACCTGCCGGTTCATGAAATCTCCTGGCCGGAATTTTTTGTGCGGCGTCACTGGGTGGGCAATTCTCACGGCGATTTATTCCGTGGCGGAGTTGGTATTCCCAAGACTTGCGACACGCCTCAGCGCTTTTCACCTGTTCGTTCTGGGCTGCATGCTCTTTGGGCTGTTGGCCGTGATGGCATGGGTGGTGAATCTCGTAATCGTGTTTCGCCGAGCGCGGACCAGGGCAAATGCGCGAATGGGTCTCCGGTACGCAGCCAGTCCCCGTTAACATCGCGGTTTCGACGAAGTAGTCCCTGCCGATCCCAGTTCCTCTAGTCCATTTCTCGTGAGTTGAACGAAGCTACGGGTATAATCTCTCCCCAAGATACTTCCCCCGCGGTCACTGCCCAACGAACGGGAGGTCAACGTGGCAAGCGCATCGCTTTCGAACGACAGACGGTCGGCTCGTATCGCAATTGTTGAGCAGCACGTTCGACTCGAGAACGAGCATGATCTTGAAGGCGTTCTCCACACCTTCGGCGAGACGGCACGGTACGACGACGAGCCGTGGGACGAACACTATGAGGGCCGGAGCGGAGTCCACTTATTTTATGAACAGCTGATGAAGGCGCTGCCCGATTTGGAAATCGACATACAGCGCCGACATATCACGGACGACGCCATTTTGCTGGAAGTGATAATTCGTGGCACCCACCTGGGTGGGTGGCGCGGCCTACCGGCGACGGGGCGAAGGGTCGACTTCCCGCTTTGCGCTGTGTATACATTCGACGGCAATGACCGCCTGGCCGGCGAAAAAATCTACTACGACCGTGGCACCGTCTTGAGACAACTGGGCGTTTTCCACGAGCCGCAAACCATATTGGGACAAGTTTCGATTTTCGCGACCCATCCCACCACGATCGCGCGAGCTTTTCTGCGGCAGTTCAGGCGTTCTTCTTCGGCGAGCGGGAAAAGCCAGAGCTAGTGTGAGCAGCACTGCTGCGGATGAGCCGGGGGCGAGGCGAGAAAGCTTGAGGGCGCAATCACCGTTAAGCGATTGCGCCCTCTAAATCGAGCCGTAAGTTTTACAGGCTTCCGGGTCAATCCGGCGACCCAATAGCCTTGCGGCTAATCGCGTCCTCCAAACTGATGCCTGCCACCTGCCAGCTTCTCGATTCGGCCCAGTGCCCACAAAAGCCATGAGGCTATGCGAACTCTGAACCAAACCGCGAAGCCCTGAACTCTGCGATGCAGCTACGATCTCAATAGCCGTGAGGCTATTGTGGCCGCCGAACTCCACCGTGAGTTCGCTGAGCTACGCGAATTCAACGTAAGGCACAGTCGCCGTTAGGCTTTTGCGCCGTTTGCGCTGAATCGCGAAGTCTCAGAACTTCCCGGTTCATTCAGGATCGCGAATACTGTTAAGTAATCGCGACATCTGAGATGAACCGTTAAGTCTCTGCTTCCGGTTCAATCTGAGCGCAAGATAAATCTCCGCTTGCGAAGCGTCAACAAAATTCTTGACGATTCACGCAAGAAACCTGTGCAAAGCTGTGGATGACTGTTGAAAACGAGCGCGGCCGGCGGGCGACGGCAAAAGCCCCAGGGCCGGCAGAAAACGCCGCGCCCTGGGCTACAAAGGCTTACTGGCCATTTACTGGCGTCTCGCGCGACTTAAGGTGTGCCTGGAAACGCGAGGCTATATAGGTCCGCTGGTCCGAGCGACGACGCTCCTATAAGCCAGCCGTCGCCATCTTTTTGAACCCAAACGATTTGATACAAAAGCTGTGAGGCTGCTTTTGCGGAAAGCCCCCAACGCAAGAGGCGCAGCGCGAGCGCCGCGTCCGCCTGTGGACGCGTTTGAAGATGTATGCAGCAGCCCGAATGACTGACGTTGCGAGTAGCGCAATGCTCGACAAAGAGCTTGCCGGTGGTCGCAAAACCGTAGACGGTGACGGCCAGCCGAACCTCGGATCTTGTTTCCGACCTCGTTTCCGATCGTTTTTTTGATGGCTCCGCTTGTTGAGGATCCGCCTGATGAGGATCGGTTCGTTGAGGCTGGGCCCCTTCGCCAGGGGAGATCGCGCGCGGGAAGCCGGGACGTTCTTCGTCTAGCAAGGCGAACCTCCTTTTCACACGGAGGGCGGGGTCAGAAAGTTCAGGAATTATAAGGTCTTATGGCATAAGTTGCACACAAATTGTGCGGTCGGCGACCGACTAAGAAATGGCATTCCGATGATGCCATTTCTCGGGATTTGGCCTCTAGCCGCATCTGTGCTCGCTTTATTGTTCCTGCGGGTGTAGTGTCAGTAGTGAGGTACACGTATGGACAGGGACTACGACATTTTTGAGAAATTGCCTAATGCTTCGATGCGCTGTCTAGTGCGCGTTCACGGGACGCTGCATGTACGCACGGTTTTAGAAGCCCGGGGAAAGCAAACCAGCAACGAGTGCTTCGCGATGAACATCCGGACCAGGGAAATCTTCGCTCGGGTCAACGATAAGTCGGCGCGACGCGCAGAATTGGCCAAACAGGCGACAGGTCCGGGGCCCGTACGACCCCTTCTATAACGCGGTTTTACAGCACGAACTTCCAGCCAACTAGTCCGATGCAAATTGCGGACAGACCTCCCCTGTGAGGATCACCGGTTTATTGCCTTAGTCAGCTGAAGGCTCACTCGCCGCCAGCCCAGCCCATCGAGCCGTGCTCCAATCCGTGACAATGACGGCGGCACTCATGCCGATCTCCTTCGCTGCGTCCACCGCGGCGTTGAGCGCAACGTGTAGCATCGCGCTGGTATTCGTTACGAAGTAAGTGCCTGCCGGCAGTCGATAAATGACTCCGTCCTCTCCCGGCATCTCTCGCACGTACCCCCTCTGTTGCATGCTGGCGTGGAGTCGTTCGTAATCCTCGGGACCTGCCTGATGCAGTTCAACTCTCGCCATGTAATTCGCCATCCCGGCTCCCGTGTAATCTCCGATTTTGAACGCGGTGTATCGGTGAACAAGCGCCAAACAGCTTCGGCCAAATCCTAGGGCGATAGTTTAGCAGGCACGTCGTCCCGGCCAAGTCTTGAGAAGCTTGACCCCGATTGCAAGCCTCGGATAAAGCCGCCGACATTTCGCCCTCGACCCCGAATGACGCCAATCGCGCCGCTTTTAGGTTCGATCAAAAAATGCGTGACGTCCGAGAGGTGCCATTATGGCACTGTGTAAGGAGAAGCTTAGCTGATGGCATGTGTAGAAACGCCTGAGGGCGCAAGGATTCCAAATGCTGATTCGCCTGGGATATAGCATTGTTTTCGAGACTCTTCGTCCTACACCCATCGTAGCGCTGCTGAAAGTGCATCCTTCCCGGGCGCACGATCTGCGCGAGCCAGATGAAGTGAATCTTGAGCCTGCCACTAACGTCGAGTATTACATCGACAGTTTCGGAAATAACTGTTGCCGGTTTCTTGCTCCGGAGGGCCAAATCCGCTTAAGTAATTCGACTCTGATTTACGACACGGGCGACCCCGATCCTGTGGCGCCGTCGGCGCGCGAGATTCCCGTACAAGATTTGCCGAGCGACATGCTGCGGTACCTGCTGAGCAGCCGGTACTGCGAAGTCGATCGGATGTCAAACATTGCGACGGAGCTTTTTGGCGGGATTGCGCCTGGGTGGAACCGCGTACAAGCTGTGTGTGAATGGGTTCACAACAAGGTGACGTTCGGATATCAATACGCCAACGCGACGAAGACGGCGCTCGATGTTTTCACCGATCGCTGCGGCGTTTGCCGAGATTTTCAGCACCTCGCAGTAACGATGTGCCGGGCGTTGAATATACCGGCGCGCTACGCGACAGGATACCTGGGCGACATCGGAGTCCCAGCGGCACCCATGCCGATGGATTTCAGCGCCTGGTTCGAAGCGTATCTGGAAGACCGGTGGTGGACCTTCGATGCGCGTCACAATCAGCCTCGCATAGGCCGTGTGTTAATGGCGGTGGGGCGGGACGCATCCGATGTGGCCATCACGACGTCGTTCGGGACAGCGAATTTGCGGGAATTCAGCGTGATTACCGATGAGGTGCCGGAGCACGGCACGGCATCCGCGTGAGCGCCCTGAGTCGCTGAAAGCGGGATCCTTCGCTCCGGTCCGATGATGTCGTTCCTCGCGGTCGCTTCTCGCGCAGTACAGCCTGGCCATCCTATAGTCGAAGATTGGCCTTTGTTTCTATGATCTTCGCAAAACGTGCCATAACGCACAGTATTGGTTTTCGCAAAGCCTAATACTGCGGTCTACCCCTTCACACTCACAAGGAGATCAACGTGAAAAATGCACTGCTTTTGGCAGTCCTCGTGTGTTTGGGCGCATCAACGCTAGCTCAGGCCCAAATTTCACATTCCCAAGAAGGAAATCAGTTGCCGACATACGGCGTGAACGTAGTCAGCCGCACGACGCGTGCTGTGAAATACGAGCACCGCAGCGGCTCCACAAAGATAGATTTCCAAGGCACCGACCTGATGCCGGGTGCGTCCGGTGAGGCAAAGGTGGACAGCAAGCGTGGCGCTATGGAAGTCGAAGTTGAATTCGACGGCCTCGACAAACCCACCTCGTTTGGCACGGAGTATCTCACCTACGTCATGTGGGCGATTTCCCCCGAAGGCCGGTCCGTAAACATGGGCGAAGTGCTGGTGGGCGGTAACCATCGCAGCAAGCTGGAAGCCACGACAGACCTGCAGACCTTTGCGCTGATCGTGACCGCGGAACCTTACTATGCGGTGCACCGCCCCAGCAACGTCGTGATCGCGGAAAATCTGATCCGGCCCGACACGGTGGGAACCAGCGAAGCGGTGGATGCGAAGTATGAACTCATCGATCGTGGTGGATACATCCCCACCGGCTATAAGTTCGACCCGGTTGTGTTGAATTCCAAACTGCCACTTGAGTTCTTCGAAGCGCGCAATGCCGTGCGTATCGCCAAGTCCGCCGGAGCAGAGATTTACGCGGCCCCGAGCTATGAAAAGGCCGTTAGCCAGATGAAACGGGCGGATGAACTGGGAACGGCAAAGCACGTCGACAAAAAAGTGCTCATTTCCGCATCGCGCGAAGTGGTGCAGACCGCGGATGACTCTCGAGAAATCGCCGTAAAGCGCATCGATGCGGACCACCGGAATGCCGACAAGAATTCACAGGCGGCAAAACTAGCGAATGCGGAAGCAGCCGCCGGCGCGGCCAATCGTCGCAGCGCAAGGGCGGATCAAGCCACAGCCGAGGCCCAGAGACAACAACAGAACGCCGAGGCGGATTCGGATCGGAATCGCGCGGCCGCGGTTGACGCGAATCAAGCCACCGTGGAAGCTCAGCAAGGCCAAAGAAACGCGGAGGCAGAATCGGAGCGAAACCGGCTGGCGGCTGCGGACTCGGATGAGCAACGCAATCAAGCCTTGCGGGGTCGCGAAGCGCTGCGCGCCGAATTGCTGCAACAATTCAACGTCATTTTCACCACTCGCGATACCGCCCGCGGTCTAATCGTGAGCCTGTCGGACGTATTGTTCGACACCGGCAAGTCCACGCTTCGACCGGTGGCGCGCGAGAGGCTCGCCAAGATATCCGGAATCGTCCTGGCCTACCCGACGCTTAAACTTGCTATCGAAGGCCACACCGACAGCGTAGGTAGCGATGAACTGAACCAGCAGCTTTCCGAGGACCGAGCCGGTTCCGTTCGCGATTACCTCGCAAGCCAAAGTATTCCGGCGGCGTCCATGACGTCGCAGGGATTTGGCAAAATGCAACCCGTGGCGACAAACGACACCGCGGAAGGACGCCAACAGAATCGCCGTGTGGAACTGGTGGTCTCAGGCCAAGTGATCGGAACTGAGGTCGGGACCTTATCCCTGGACACACCTTTCCCTGTCCGTCCGTAACATGTTTAGCGCAGAAGGGGCAGGCCCCAGCGGTTCCGTGGTAGCTGGGGCCTGCCATCAGCGGAGTCCACAGTTGCTGTTTTAAGGAGAGGCTGCCGATCGCGGATGGATTCATACCATGTGCATCGGTGATGCCCGTTACGGTTCAGTGAGTATTTTAAAAGAATACTCAAGCAGGGCCAGGGCAGGCATCAAGATATGTCCCGGTTACGATCGGTCTCTCAGAAAGCGTTGAGGTGTATATTGATGATCTTTGCCGTGGCCGCCGCGCTACAGATTTATTACGTGCAAGAAATGCTGGCCGCTTTGATTCTCTTTGCAGTTCTGTTTAGCGGCGTCGCAGCAGTGTTGCTCATATTGTTCGTTTCGTATCGCTCTGCCGATGCGTTGCTGGAAGTTCTCGAATTGAGTGCAAAACACGCGCTGCAACAAGCCCGCGAGTGGAGAACTCTTCCCTGAGCGGACGTGCCAGTCGCCAGACGTCGATTGTCGGGCCACGAGGCCCCGACCAGTTTTAACTATCAACAGTTAACCTGCGTCAGAATAGCTATATATAGCTTGACTTGATTAGGTTAAGTACCTAGTGTGTTAACAGTCCAGCTGACAAACAACAAAAAGCAGGAACCGTAAACGAGGAGAAATCAATGCAAGGTATAAAAAACATAGTGTTTGTTCATGGTGCTTGGGCTGATGGCTCAAGCTGGTCAAAGGTTATTCCCCTACTCCAGGCCAAGGGACTTCACGCCGTCGCGGTTCAAAATCCTCTGAGTTCGATCGCCGATGACGTTGCATCGACCAATCGTCTCATCAACGCGCAGGATGGCCCCGTACTGTTGGTTGGCCATTCCTATGGTGGTGCGGTCATCACCGAGGCCGGGAACAATCCGAAAGTGGCTGGGTTGGTTTATGTGGCCGCTTTCGCTCCCGACGAGGGCGAGACGCTTGGCGGAATGGCTAAGCAATATCCTACTCCCCCGGCCTACAGCGAGTTTCAGAAGATCGAAGACGGCTTTCTGATGCTGAGTTCCAAAGGTGTTGCGGAGAGTTTTGCGCAAGACCTCACCCCCGTCGAGAAAAACCTGGTATTTGCAACCCAGGGCGCGACGCAAAGCTCGATCCTCGCCACGCCGATCAAAAAGGCCGCCTGGCGCTCCAAGCCGAGCTGGTTTGTCATCGCTTCAAAAGACAGGACCATCGCACCCGAACAAGAGATCAGCACGGCCAAGAGAATGGGCGCAAAAACTTTGACCCTGGAGAGCAGCCACGTACCGATGCTTTCGCATCCCGACAAAGTCGCTGCGTTCGTAACTGAGGCCGCCGCTTCGTTCGGCGCAATCGCAGTAGCAGCGAAGCAAGGCGCATAAGACCATCGTTCTGAAGCCTGCGCCGGGAAGTAGCCTGGCGCAGGCACAGACGCAGACGTTCCTTTACAAAGAGCCCGCTTAACACTCTCTCGCGCAGACGGAAGCGGTAGCTGGAAAAAGCGCGATCGGCAAGGCCCAAGAACTTCAGGAGGTCTGCGATGTATACCAGAACCGTGAAATTGATCTCGATAGCCGCATTCTTCCTAATGTTTCTCTGGTGGTTCGCCGCAAAAAGCCAGCTATGGTCAGTTGGAGACGGAGGTTATATGGAGTTGCTTGCACTCGCCGTTTTTTCGGCAGCGCTTCTGCTGGTAGCTCAGACAGCCCTCGGCGGAAAGTATTTTTGGGCTGTCGCGTTCGCAGCGATTGCAGTACTTTTCAACCCCGTCGCCCCATTGACGCTTTCCCGGACGACCTTTCTCGTTCTGGACGCGTTTTGCATCTGGGCTTTGAGCCTGTCACTTACTTTGTCATGGAGAGCACCGCATCGTGTGGCGGTAGACGAGGTATGACTCCGACCCGAATGCATGCTCATGCGTGTAGTATGCCGGCAGCAAAAAAGGCAATCGAAACCGAAAATATTTCCGTCACCTGTATTTATTTCTAACAATTTGGAGGTGCATTCACATGAAGGCGATAACCGCATTTGGCGTTGGAACCGTCATCGGAGCAGCAATTGCCATCTTGTTCGCTCCGAAATCCGGTGAAGAAACGCTTGCAGATTTGACAAACATCGCAAATGGCAGCATCGAACGCGGTACGGCCAAAGCCCGTGAGATTACCCGCCATACGACTGTAGCGGCGGCTAAGGTAAAGGATCAGGTTGAGGGCGTCAGGGGCGCCGTTGAGGCTGGTGTCCGTGCGTTTAAGGATGCAAGGAAGCAGGGGACTTCCTAGCAGCGCCAGGCGGCTGACCACGGCCCAATTGCGTCACGCTGGGTTTAACTCATACAGCGACGGTAGCTTTGCTGGGGCACGCCCCCATCTATTACCTGGCGGGCCCGTCATTGGTACGTATATTTGTGACGTAAACGAGGTTAACTTTTGAACGTCGAATCGGGAATCTCCGTCATCACACCCCTGCCTATCTAGTAGGATAAATCAACGCTTTTCGTAGTCGGGTGGCCCCTGTGAAAACCGTACTTCCCTACGGACGGAAAGGCTCTAAAGGCGGCCGTGTGAAGAGATCCGGCGCTGCCTTGCGCGGAGCTTCGTCCGAAATCCAGGTCGCCATCGGCGCCTTCGAACAATCCGCGATTGGCACGGCTCTCATTGAGTTGAACGGGAAGTGGATTCGAGTGAATCCTGGGTTGTGCCAGATCCTTGGATATTCAGAGCAAGAGCTGTTGGCCAAGAATTCCCAGAGCATAACGCATCCGGAAGATCTAGGGTCCGAACTCAACCGTATCAGCCAAGTGCTAAGAGGCGAGATTCGTTCCTTTCAGATGGAGAAACGATACCTCCATCGGGACGGGCATAGCGTTCCGGCTCTGCTGAGCGTTTCGCTGGTCTGCGACAGCAAGGACAAGCCTCTCTTCTTGTGCTACCAGCTTCAGGACATCAGCGAGAGCAAGCAGGCGGAAGAAAAGCTTCGCGGCAGCGAGGACTCCTACCGCCGGCTGGTGGAACTTTCACCGGACGCCATATTGGTGCAACGCCGGGGCACGATCATTTATGCGAACGCCGCCTGCAGCGCATTGTTAGGCGCTTCATCCCCCGACGAACTGCTTGGCAAAGCGGTGCTGCAATTCGTACACCCGGATGATCGAGAAGCAGTCAAAAAGAGGATTGATATTGTCCGGCAGGACCCCGGCGCGCCACCGCCACCACGCACCGAAAGAAGATACATCGGACTTAACGGCCGGGAGGTGCAGGTCGAAGTCGTGATCAACCGCATTACGTATCAGTCCGAGCCCGCGACGGAAGCGATTCTTCGCGACATTTCGGAACGAAAGCAGGCGGAAGCGCAACTGCGTGAAGCGAATCAGAATTTGGCTGAGCGGGTGCAGGAACTAGACCGGCGTTCGAAGGAAATCAGCGTGTTGAGCGAAATGGGAAGCTGGCTGCAGTCGTGCCAGACGGCTGAAGAAGCCTATGCGGTGATTGGTAAAGCAGCGGAGCAATTATTCCCAGAATGGTCGGGAGCGCTGTACGTCATCAGCGCTTCCAGAAATGCGGTGGACGCAGTTGCCGATTGGGGCAAGCCCTCCGGGAGCGAACGCGTATTCGGACCGGACGACTGCTGGGCGTTGAGGCGAGGGCAGCCACATTGGTATGCCGTTGGCGGAAAATCGACGAATTGCCGGCACATCAATCCGGCGCGAATCGTGAAAGCTCTCTGTGTGCCTTTGATGGCACAGAGTGAAGCGCTTGGAATCCTGAGTTTGCAGCTGCTGCCCTCCCCCGGACACCAGGAATCCGTATCCCTTCCTGCGGATGGAGCAGAGCGGCGATTGGCCGCGGTATTGGCCGAGCACGTGTGCCTGGCGCTGGGCAATCTGAAGTTAAGAGAGACGCTTCGGAATCAGTCGATCCGTGACCCACTCACAGGTCTATTCAATCGCCGTTACATGGAAGATTCGCTGGAACGGGAGCTCAGCCGGGCGAATCGCAACAAAAGCTCTGTGGCCATCATCATGATGGATCTTGACCGATTCAAAATGTTTAACGATACGTTCGGGCATCAGGCAGGCGACGCGCTGTTGCGTGGCTTCGGAGATTTCCTGATCAAGAATACTCGCGGCCAGGACATTGCGTGCAGGTACGGCGGCGAGGAGTTTGCGGTGGTGCTCTCCGATACCACTTTGGCCGGCGCTCTCAAACGAGCCAACATCCTGCGGGAGGAAGTGAGACAACTGAAAGTACATTACGGAGGAGAACTCCTGGGAATGGTCAGCCTATCGGTCGGCCTGGCTCTGTTTCCCGATCACGGGACCACCATCGCGGAAGTGCTGCGAGCAGCCGACCAGGCGCTCTATAGCGCGAAACGCGAAGGGCGCGATCGGGTCTGCGTGTGGTCTTCGGAAGTGAAACAGATCGATCCTGAAGCTGTGCCAGAAACGCAAACGACTCCGCGATAATTTAGAACCTAATCGGCCAGGACCGGAGGTCGGCCCTGGCCGATTTTTGTTGCATGCTGCAGACCCGCGATCGTTTACTCCCATCAAGCCAGCGCCTTTACCGTTTTGCGAGCGGCCACCGAATACATGAGCCTGGTGAAACCGCTCACAATGAGATTAACGCCCACTATGGTTCCAATGGCCCACGTTGAACTGACCGGCCAAGGCCGCCAGATCACGTATGCCAGAAGAAGCGTAACGATGCCGTCGAAGAGAATCCATCCGGAACCCGGTAACGCACGGAACTGGAAAAAGACGACGAGTTCCAGCACTCCCTCCGCAAGGAAAACCGCCGCCACCACTAACGTGAGGGACTCGAGAGCGAGTCCGGGATGGAATGCCAGATAGACGCCACCGATGACGTACGCGACTCCTACCAACGTTCGCCAAAGAAACGCTCCGGCACCTTGGGCGGCGAAGGCGTAGGCCAAGTATGCGAACCCGCTGAAGACGATAATCCAACCGACCACAATGGAGATGCCAATACCTGTCGCAAACGGCAGAAACACGGCCAAGAACCCCAGAATGATCATGACGGTAGCCATTCCGATGGACATCCCCGTGGCTTCCTTAAGTGTGCCTGCAATGCTTTGTGTAGTCATGTTCTGTTCTCCTTTCTAATGTCCCCGCGAGATGGAACGCGGATAGGCAATTCCATCTCTGCGGTGGTTACGGGTCAGAGCCCTTTTGATTCAGTCCCGTTTACCGACTTTTTAGGCGCCTCGATCCCTGCCTTGTTTAGTCGGTGGTGACATCTCCTGCCTGTGCGGCCTTGACCTTCAAAGCGGCGGCCTTGGTCTTAAGTACTTCGACCTTGTTTTTTGCGCGTTGCTCCGCCGCCTGTCGCTGCTCCTTGGCTTTTTCCAGCCGAGCTTGAATCCTGGAGTCGAGCTGATTGATCTTTTCCTGGAGCTTTGCTTTTCGGTCGGCTCGGGCCTGAGCGTGCTCTGCTTTCATTTGAGCGAGGTCCGCTTGCATGGCTGCCGTGTCTTCGTCGTCAATCATGTCTTTTACGTCTGAGAGCGCTCGCCGGAATACAATTCCGCCAATCGCTTCCATGTGCGTGTCCACCGGAGTCGTCCAGTCCTCTTGAATCTCCGCAACGACCGCGAACCTGTTCGGCCGCAATTGTTTGCTCACGTCGTCGACGAAGTCGCCGCCAACCCTCGCGTTGCTCAGATCCACTGTGCTGCCCGCGACCAAGCCCAGGGATGCGCCAACAGCAAGTCCCACGGGCCCGCCGAGAATGCCGATGAGGCTCCCGAGAGAGGTGCCGACGAGGGATCCGAGCGGCCCCGGATCATCGCTCTGCCTTACGTTTGCGGTTCCGTCTGCATTCTTGGCAACCACTGCGTAGGCGTAGACGACGATGCTGCCCTCGTCGTCCAATTGAAGAAGCGCCTTCTGCCCTTCGTACGCTTTCTTTTCCGTGTCGAATACAACTACCAACATTCTGTCCATGGTGGTTTTGCTCCTTTCGATTTGGTCTTTGTCTCCAGCCGAGTTGCACCTTCCATCAGTGCAAGGCGAGCGCCAATTGGTAAGTATTTGAAAATGCTGGACGGCGTGCATTGTGGAGCCAGGGTCTCTTCGCGAATTCGCGAGGTTCGCGAAAATCGATGCGGAGTCTTTTGGGGAGCGATTCGGATGGCGTGAACTGCGAGTGGCGGCTGAACTTTTTCCTAATTTGTGGGGAGCGGGTGGGGATACTAACGAGACGTTTTACCGATTTCGGCGGCCGTTTTGGGCGCGTTCGCGCTCGATCCATTCACGGATATATGGCGGACAATTCCGCAGCTCTACGCCACTGGCTTCGCGGCGCGCCAGGTACTTCACCGCATCTCGGTCTACAAGAGTCACGTCCTTCAAATCCAAAACTAGAAGGCGATCGACTGTCTCCAAAGCGAAGACGCGTTGCAACTCCGCTAGGTGTTCCGCCTCGATTCGACCGCTCAGGGTAAAAACCACCTTCCCATTCGCTGACCTCTGGATTCTCAGCATGGTTTTGTTTACAAAATTCTCCTGCACAAAGAGAGCAATCCAACCGCCAATTCTAAGTCCATGAAAAATATGGGTTCGTCAGCATAGAGTTCGCGGCTTTCGCGAATCGTTCGCGAAATCACGAACATTGCGCAGGAGGGATGCTGGAGCAGCTAGCTGGTTCGGAAGCGAAACTTGTTGATCTTAAGCGACCGGATCTTTGACTCCAGAGTCGAAGGGGGAATGCCCAGGGCGGTCGCCGCACCCGCAGGTCCGGACACCTTACCTCGGGTTTCCGCCA
The DNA here is from genome assembly GCA_963803735.1 of uncultured Acidobacteriota bacterium. GTDB lineage: Bacteria > Acidobacteriota > Terriglobia > Acidiferrales > UBA7541 > Palsa-189. The sequence goes on from CAWDNV010000010.1 coordinate 941,235, forward strand.
GAACCGCCTCTATAGTTTCTTTCTCTTGAGCGGCAGACTTCCCGACGGAGGATTGGTTCTCGGAATAAGCCTGGCCGCATTCGCCAGAGATCCAGCTCGGATCCACCGAGAAGGTCTCCGCTTCACAAACGATAATCGATCGCTCGACGACGTTCTGTAGCTCGCGAATGTTTCCGGGCCAGGAATACGATTGCAACAGTTCCAGCGTGCTCTTCTCGATGGTCCGTATCTTCTTCCCCGTTTTTCTTGCGTAGCGGTCGATGAAGTATTCGACCAACATAGGGATGTCTTCTTTTCTTTGCCGGAGAGGGGGAATCTCGATGGGGAACACGTTGAGGCGATAGAACAGGTCCCTTCGAAAAGCGCCGGCGACAATGGCTGTCTGCAAATCTCGATTGGTGGCTGTAATCACGCGCACGTCCGCGTGAATCAATTGATTTCCACCAACACGCTCAAATTCCCGCTCTTGCAGGACGCGTAACAGGGCGATCTGGGTTTCCGCAGGAAGCTCACCAACCTCGTCGAGGAAGATGGTTCCGCCTTCTGCAAGCTCGAAGCGGCCTAACCGCCGCTGCAATGCGCCGGTGAAGGCACCTTTTTCGTGACCGAACAATTCCGAAGCGATCAACGCCGCGGGAATCGCAGCACAATTCACGCTCACGAAGGCCCGCGAAGAGCGCTGCGATCGTTTGTGGACGGCACGAGCGATGAGTTCCTTTCCGGTACCGGTTTCACCCGTGAGGAGAACCGTAGAGTCCGTCGGGGCGACTTTGGCTACCCGAGAAAGCACCGTTCGCAGAGCGGGAGAAGCCCCCAGAATCTCTTCGAACATCGAGGATCGGTCGATCTCTTCCTTGAGGACCAGATTCTCCTTATAAAGCTGGTCTTTCAGAATCTTGATCTGGTTAAAAGCCTTTTGTAGTTCGAGTTCGGCTCTCTTGCGGTCCTCAATATCGATACTTGATCCATACCATTTGACGATATGGCCGTGCTCATCACGCAGGGGCACTTTGTGGTGCAGCATCCAGCGATACGCTCCGTCAGCCCGGCGCACTCGTGCTTCATAGATGAAAATTTCCCCAGTCGCCAACGACGCGCGCCACTTACTTAGGATTCCTTCAAGGTCTTCGGGGTGAATCGCCACCGTCCAGGCCCAGCCCTGCAGATCCTGCAACGAGAGTCCCACGTACTGCAGCCAAGGTTCATTGAAGAAATCTATGTAGCCGTCAGGCAGAGCCGTGTGGATCAGCGCGGGAGCGGAGTCGATGACAAGCCGCAGGTCCGGGGCCTGCTCTGGCAGGCCAGAATGAGGTACGCTGGACGCCATAATGCGCATTATATTCTTTTTGGCCTCTTTCGCACGCCGCATCGGACCACCGATGGATGACCGGCCAGTCGGAAGCTATCCGCAGACCGACCATTCAGGGGAGCAGCCGGCGGGCGTGAGCCGCGTTATTGAGCATCGTTGTCCCCTCTGCTAATTAGGGATCCCCACGTGAAGGAAGGACTATCTGCCCGCTCTGGATGAAAGAGTTCGTGCCTCGCGAGGCATGGAGCGTGTAGATGACATCGGAGAAACGAGACGGGCATACCTTATTTCTGTCTGTCCGCTGCGGGTGACGCGGAAATGACAGGTTGCCTGGTTAGCTCGTTGCCCGCGACGATGGCGTTGCGGATCTGGCTGAAAAGGTCTGTGAGCGTGTTCGGCGTGTGCGGGATCAAGACCGTGTTGCTATGATCGTTTCCCGCGATTTCCTTCAACGTGTCGAAATACTGCGTCATCAGAACCAGTTGCATCACATCTTGTGGCGTCGAACCCTGTACGGCTTTCGAGAAGTCCTCGACCGAGTCTTTCAGCCCAGAGATGATCGCCTTCCGCTGATTGGCGATACCTTCTCCTTGCAGGCGCTTTGATTCGGCCTCCGCCTCAGCCTGCTTGACGAGAAGCAGCTTGTTCGTCTCGGCGCGGGAGACCGTCGCTTCGCGCTCGCGCTGTGCGGCGTTGATATCATTCATCGCGGCCTTCACCTTCTGATCGGGAACAATGTCGGAGATCAGGACTTTGACTATGGAGTAGCCGTATTCCTTCATGGACCCGTCGAGGTTGTCCCTTAAGTCGCCGGCGATGTCCGCTTGGTTCAGGAAGGTATCGTCCAGCTTCATTTTCGGCACGTGGCCGAGCACGACGTTGTAGACCATGGATTCGATCTGTTTGACCGGGTCGGATAATTTGTAGAATGCGGCCTCGACGCCCTCTGGTATCACCTTGTACTGGATCGAGACGGGTATTTGAACGAATACGTTGTCCTGAGTTTTCGTCTCAACCTGAACGTCGAACTGCTGGACCTTCATGCTCAAGCGGTGGACCACGGTTTCGATGAAGGGCGTCTTCCAATTCAACCCGGGGCCAGCAACGCGCGCGAACTTTCCGAGCCGCTGTACGATCGCTACCTGCGCCGTCTCAACGGTGAAGAACGAACCGAGGATTGTGCTCAAAATAAACAAAAATGCGATGCCCGCCAAAACGAGAAGCACGACCGTTGTGGGCTCCATGTTCACTCTCCTTATTTCGTTCCCGATTCCGGCGGTGCGCCGGCGCACCCTCCGACGGCTTATTTGGCAGATCAGGAGCTAACGCGACCTGGCAATCCGAGCAAACGGTGAAGCTCGGCCGGTATTCCAACCGCATACGGGACAGTACATGGGCGAGGAGTCTACTACAAGGAACGACGTCTGCTGCGAAGAGGCCGCCTAGATGCGACATTCCGAAATCCCGCTTATGGGTAGTTGAAGTAGTTTGCAAAGGCCGGAGTGCCGCCGCGGCGGGCCGGAGATATTGGCAATGGTACAATTGCGGTCCCGCGAGGATCGACTCGGAGCCGGAGTAAGAAGAAGGGGTAGTTATCGCGGCGACAGTCCGATCTTTCGCGTCCGGTTGCGCTGAATCCGATACACACTTTCGAGAACGACCAACAAGGAGCATTTCTGTCTATGTCGAAACAAGAAGAAGCCGGTCTCATCCTTAAGCTTTACGAATTGCGCCGCGAAGAGACTATGCGCAAAGCGCGCGATTGGTTTTTTGCGGAGTTTAATCCCCAATCGCTCGCGGAGTTCAACGCGACGATGTTTGGCGACCACAGCGGTCATATGCGCATGGTCGTATCCTATTGGGATATGGCGGCAGCGCTGGTCAACGACGGCGCGATCAGCCTGGAGCTTTTCAGCAAGAGTAACGGCGAGCACATTGGCGTCTTCGCGAAAGTGGAGCTGCTGCTCGGCGAGATTCGAGCCAGCTATGGACCGCACTATGCCGCCAGCCTGGAAAAGCTGATTGACGCAACGCCGGATGGCCGGAAGCGCTCCGCGGCAATGCGCGAACGAATGAAGGCAATCCGCGCTCAGGTTGCCGCCAGACCAACAAAGGCCGCGCAGAGTTAGCTACCGTCGCAGTCGCCAGGTACACTCGATCCGGGCTCCGCCGCGAATAGACTCCCAAAGAGAGACCTTGAACGGTATGGTCGGGATTCTTGTGGTTGGGGACAATCACTTCATCGTGCGCGGTCCGCTTCCGGATCGAGATACGGCATTGGCACTTGCCCGGCACTGGTCCCTGATACAAATTGGGCAGGTGACGCCGATTGCCCTTCAGCGATGGAGCATCTGCACGCGAGAGTTCCGGGAAAACCTCGAATGGGCGGTCGCCGTTCCCGGGGATGGTGAGATTACGCCAGCAGTGGCGCAGTTGCTGGCGGAGCTGTCTGCGAGGGGAATCATGGTCCATCACTCCGGCATCGACGATTGGTGATGCGCCCGCGAGTCGTTATTTGCCAACGCAATGCCTCCTCTGCGAATGACCGCGCATCGCGTGGGCTAAGTTCCGATCGGGTCGTGTTTTCGGAATGCGCCTCCACGCCGAAAAGCCAGTTACCGGTAATCCCGTTCTATAAAAGGGGATGTCAAGAAAAACACTTCCCCTCCAACTGGAAGCGATCTCGTCATCCAGCCCCGTGTTGCGATGAGACGCTTTGAGTTCTGTTGCTCCCAGGTCCATCGTGATGTCGTAACGATGCCCTTCGGTTTCGGACGCGACAAGCAGAGTGGTTGTGCAGTGCCAACCATGGTTCTATCTGAGACTGTTCGCCTATGGCTTTTTCTGGTTGTCCGAGGGGGCATACAGTTTCTCGAGAGACTCGGTGTGCAAGCACCCATTGCGCCTAACGGGATTACGGATACTCACCCTCGAACCAGAGCGTCTGAAGAACCGATAGGCCACCGCCGGAGATGAATCCAGGAATGGACGGGTTCTCCACAGACGCTCAAGCTGCTTGTTGTTTCAGATGTTGGGCGTCGAAACGGACTCCTTTCTTCCAAACGAGCAAGGTGATCGCCGCAATCTTGCGTGCCAGGGTGAGGCGTGCCATTGACGGTTTCATTCCTCTGGCCACTAAAGCGGCGTAGAACTCCTGGAACGGCGCGGGTACGACAGCAGCTTGGATCGCCGCACCCTTGAAGATATTTTTCAGATCGTGATTGTGATTCGTGTTGAGCCCGCGAATGGCCAGGTGTCTTTTAGAGCGCTTGAGTTGACCCTCGACAAAACGGTATTCACCGCTGGTGTAGGTCTTCAAGGCCAGACCGCTATAAGCCCAGAGCTGTCGCTGGGTGCGAAACCGATGTGGCGTTTGAATCAGAGCGATCAGGAGAGCCGCTCGAATGGGGCCAATCGAAGGAATCTTGCGTAGCAAGTGCAGTGCTCGGTGCTTCCGGCTCTCCGCCAACAGGTCACGGCGCACTTCCTGACGCAAAATAGCCAACGCGTCGAACTGCTGGTAGTAGAGCTCGGCTCGGCGACGCACGCCGGGCTCTGCGATCTTGCTGAGCCACTCCGAGCGGTAGCGTGGTGCGTAGACTTGCTGGCCGGCACAGGGAATGGCCCAGCTTCGGTAAAGCGCCTTCAGGCGATTCATCACCCGCGTGAGATCTTGAGTGACGGCCAGGTAGCTGCGTGCCAACTCCCTCAAAGTTCGTAGGCCATGCTCTCCATGGTACACCGGTGAGAGAAGCCCAGTCCGCAGCAGATTGGCCAGCTTTCGGGCATCGATCTGATCGTTCTTATTGCCCGCTTTCAGCAGGGAGTTTTTGCGCGGATCACACACCAGCACCTTCGTGAGGTGTGGCTTGAGCAGGTCGTGTAGCCACGCTGCACAAGTCCCTTCTTCCAAGGCCACGTGTAAGCTTCCACGCAGTCCGTGCACAAACTGGAGGATGGTGGCCGCTTTCGTTTCCAGGATGCATTCCATCACGAGCTTACCGGTGGAATCCAAAACCGCCGCGGAGATCGTTGCTTGGTGAACGTCGAGCCCAATATACTTCGCGTCAGTCACGAGGGTGCTCCTTCCTGTAGTTGTTGATGCGAACGATCAAAACCTACTCTAAGGGGCGCCCTTTTATAATGCGTTTCTCAGGAGTGGGCCGGTGTTAGCGCAGAATGCCGGCTTATACCAAAAGCCATATTACGCATTTGATGATTGACTCCGAACATAATTCACCTTAGGATGCCCCCCGCAACGCGGTTTTCTCCCTTCCGGTCCCCTAATGTGGCGCTAGCGGTTTTGACGTTTTGATGTCTTCTCGAACGTCGCGGCGGTGGCTTTTGTCTCGACGATTGTGCCGGTATGTTATCGCTCTTCTTCCCGTAGTGTGGGGGACCAGTGCGGCTCGCACGGAGGCTAGACCACCGCAAGCGACGCGCGGTGTGGTAACTCAGCCGATCGATCGGAATCAACGGGTCATTCTTCCCGGAAACACACGCCCCGAATCTACTGCCACGAACGATCGCGGCATCGTTTCTGACAGTTTGCCCATGGAGCACATGCAGCTCCTGCTGCGACTTCCGCCTGAAAAGCAGCAGGCGCTAGATGAATTGACTCGCGATCAGGTGGACCCGAAATCGCCCAGCTACCACAAATGGCTTACGCCGGAAGAATTCAAACAGCAATTCAGCCTAGCCCCGGAGGACATCCAGGCGATTACCACCTGGCTTCAATCCGAAGGCTTTACGATCAATGGCAGCACCCCTTCCTCGATTGATTTTTCCGGGAATGCCGCCAATGTCCGCAGTGCCTTTCACACGGAGATTCATCGCCTTGACGTGAACGGCGCCGCTCACATTGCCAACATGAGCGATCCCCAGATTCCCTCGGCGATCGCGCCCGCGGTTGTTGGAGTGGTCGCGCTACACGACTTCAGGCCCCGCGCTGCCCTGCGCCCGCGGCCCGCATATACAACCGCGACAGGGCTGTACCTGGTTGCGCCGGAGGACCTGGCTACCATCTACGATCTGAATCCGCTTTTCGCCGCCGGCTATTCTGGACAGGGCCAGACAATCGCCGTGATCGAGTCCTCGGACCTGTATAGCACCGCGGACTGGAACACGTTTCGGGACACCTTCGGCCTCACAGTGGCTTATCCGACCGGTTCAATGGCGCAGGTTCATCCCTCGGGCAGCGGCGGGAATAACTGCGCTGATCCTGGAACGACTGGTGCGGAAGTGGAAGCGACATTGGATGCAGAGTGGGCCAGCGCCGCGGCGCCCAGCGCAATGATTGAGGTGGCTTCCTGCGCCGACACGGCTACTCCGGGGATCGTCATCGCGCTCGAAAACCTGATCAACGAGGCAACCCCGCCCGCCATCGTGAGCACCAGCTATATCTCATCGGAGGCACAGATCGGTGCCGCGGGAAATGCGTTCACCAACACGTTGTACCAGCAGGCAGTGTCGGAAGGCATATCGATTTTCGCTGGGACAGGCGACTCCGGCGCGGCGGCTTCGGACCTCCGTGCGGCCAGCGCGACACACGGAATCGGTGTCAACGGCCTGGCCTCAACTCCCTACAATGTGGCCGTCGGCGGGACGGATTTTGACCCCAACCCAATAATAAATGCTTGGGGCGGAACCAATTCGTCCACCTACGGTTCGGCGATCTCTTATGCGTCCCAAATTCCTTGGGACGATTCGTGCGCCAACAATCGACTCGCGAGTTACTTTCTTGATGAATATTACCTGAATAATCCGACGTTGCTGAATTCCGGCCCGCTTGGCTTTTGCAATACCGCCATTGGCAAACAGTATTTTCTAACGACGTCAGCTGGAAGTGGAGGCGCCAGTAGCTGCGCTACCGGTGTGCCGGCTACTAGAGGAGTAGTCGGCGGCACCTGCGCGGGATACACAAAACCATCCTGGCAATCCTTGAGCGGTAATCCGAACGACGGTGTTCGCGATATTCCGGACGTTGCGCTTTTCGCCGGAACGGGAACCTGGGGACACTATTACGTATTTTGCTGGTCAGATCCTGCTTATTCGTCGAAAGGCTCCGCGCCCTGCGCCGGAACACCGGACACTTGGTCCGGCGGAGGTGGAACGTCGTTCTCCTCACCGATCATGGCGGGAATCCAGGCGCTGGTGAATCAGAAAACGGAGGAGCATCAGGGCAACCCTGCCGCCATCTACTACCGAATCGCGGCGGTCAGCTATGCAAATTGCCAGTTTGATCCTACTCAAGCCACGTGCGCCTTTCATGACATCCAGACCGGCGATATCGACGTCAATTGCACCGGCACAGACAACTGCTACTACGGCAATCCGTCCGCCGGTCCAAATGGCGTGCTTTCTCTATCCTCTTCATCGTATCAACCCGCTTTTACCGCAAATACGGGCTGGGATTTCGCCACGGGAATCGGCAGCGTGGATGCGTATAAGCTGGCCTTCAACTGGCCGAACAGCATCACGCCTACCAGCGGCACCCCCCAAAGTACAACGATCCTGAGCGCGTTCGCCGCACCGTTCACCGTGGTGGTCAAAGATCCTGAGGGTAATCCCATCAGCAATCTAACAGTCACCTTTACCGCTCCCTTGACTGGAGCCAGCGGAACCTTTGCCGGTGGCGTGAATACGGCGGTCACCGACTCATCAGGAATTGCCACATCGGGCGTATTTACCGCCAATCGCATTGCAGGTTCCTATACCGTGCAGGCAACTTCACCGAGCATCACGGGAGCCGCGAATTTTTCTCTGACGAACACACCCGGACCTCCAGCAACGATTACAGCTGCGACACTCGCGCAGAGCGCCGCAATCAACAATTCCTTAGCCCCGCTGGGTGCGGTCGTCCATGATGCGGGAGGAAACCCGGTGGATGGTGTCGTCGTTACGTTCACCGCGCCAGCCAGCGGAGCAAGCCTAAAGTTTGCGAATGGGTTGAATACGGCGACAGCCACCACATCCATGGGCCAAGCCGCGGTATTGGGGCTGACCGCGAATGGCACAGCGGGAGTTTACACGGTCGTGGCCAGCGTCTCCGGCTTGGCTCAAACCGCCCAGTTTCTTGTGTCCAACACTGCGACAGCGCCAGCCTTAATGACAGCAGTCAGCGGGACGCCGCAAAGCGCTCCCATCTTTAGCGTATTTGGCGCCCCATTTGTCGCCAGAGTGACAGACTCAAACGGCAATCCCGTAAGCGGGGCTATAGTTCAATTCTCGGCGGTAGGATCTGAGCCGTTTGGGACATTTGCAAACGGACTCCAGCAGGACGCGGAACTGGCGGACACCACTGGTGTAGCAACCTCGAAGACGTTTACGGGGAGCGGCGTCGCGGGCTCTTACTTGGTGGGCGCGTTTGCAGCCGACTATTCTTTGGGAGCCGAAGGATTTGGCCCCGGGACTGCCTTCTACTTGACAAACATCGCGGGACCACCGGCGCGGATCACTCCCGGCAACGGACCCTTTACCTCTCCGCAGAGCACTCTTCTTGGCATCGCCTTTCCCAGCGTTCCCATCGTGTATGTCACGGACGCCGGAGGGAACAGGCTGGCTGGTGTTCCGGTGACTTTCAGTGCGCCCGCCACTGGGGCGAGCGCGACCTGTGGCGGGAAGTCCACATGCACGATCGTCACGGGCGCGGACGGATCAGCAATATCGCCGGTGTTGATGCCCAACTCTACTCCGGGCAGCTACAACCTGGTGGCCAGCGTCCCGGGAATTACACCCCTCCACTTTTCTCTGACGAACGTCGACTATAGCCTGGCAATGCATACTCCGGGCACCGTGCAGATCACTCCCGGAACGCCTGCAACAGTCACCTTGGATATGGCAACGATCCCGGCGAACACTCCCATGCCGGGGAACGCTTTCTTATCCTGCCTCCTTCCGACCACGTTCATGGAACCTTATTGCTCGTTCAACAGCCCAGGCGGCTTGCAGGGTTTGTATCAAGGGTATACCAAGGCGGCCATCACCCTCACCATTTTCACCAGCGGGGTCGCGTCTAGTTCTATTTCGCCTCTTCCTGCCGGCAAACCGGGTGCTGTCCCACCACTGCCAGAATGGACCTATCTCTCTGTGTTGTTTTCTGTAGCCGCGCTCGGACTTCTCAGCGCTATTAAGGAAAGGGTCCGTTTCCGAAAAATACAGGTGTCAGCAATGCTAGCCCTGCTGGTGATCGCGGCCACGGGGTTGCTGAGTTGTGGTGGCTCCGGTACGCAAGCGTCGATGCCGGTTTCCTCTGCTACATCGCCGAATTCGCCTGCTCTACCCACTCCGCCCGCTCCACCGGGACCCTCGACCGTAACAGTCACGGCTACGGTTCCGACACTTTCGGGCAACGTTTCCAAGTCGCTCACAATCGACATCAACGTGAACTAAGTTCGTTTTGACGCGAAGTGAGCCGCTTCTGATGCAGGAGAGTCAAGTCTTGATAAGTCGGTTTATCGTCATGTGGCTCTTGGCCGATTCCCAGTTGACGAGAATCCCGTTTTTCGAGACTTGGCCTCCAACGTTCTATTCGCGAATCCTACGTCATCAGCGTGAACGACCCGGGTCTCAGCTTTCGCCCCTTCGAGTTCACCTACGAGGACCCTGACGCACTGCAAATTGAGCCGGGTGGTGCGGCATGCCATTTTTCTCCTTCTCGTCAGTAATAGACGTAGGCGGCGCCGGCGTTGACGGCCGACTTATCGTCCTGCTTGCCGTTGACGCCCTTGGCGGCACTATTTTCCTTTATCGCGCCGGCGGCGAGCATTTTGCCGTCGCCATTCAACGCAACCGAGACGCCGAACTCCGCGGCGGGCTGGGTGTTGGAAGGCTTGACGTAGGCCGTGGGATTCCAGTTCGTGCCGGTGCGGGTGTAAACGTAGACCGCGCCGGAGTCTTCCATGGAGGCGTCAGATTGATCCCCGTTGACGCCCTTGGCGCCGCTATCCTCAAGGTGCGAGCCGATGGCAATGGTGTTGCCGTCGCGGCTCATGGCCAAAGCCCATCCGAATTGGTCGTTCTCCCGCGGATTGAAGGCCTTCACATAAGCCTGTTGCGACCACTTGCCTGCCGCACGCACGAAAACGTAGGCCCCGCCGACGGAGTCCAAAAGGTCCTTCTGGCCGGCATTGATTTGGCTGAATTTATCTTCCACGGAGCCGGCGAGAATGGTGTTGCCGTCGTCGCTGATGGCCAGCGAGCATCCGAGGTAATCGCCCACCTCGCCGTTCGTGGCGATGACACGCATTTGCTGCGACCAGGTCCCGTTGTTGCGCGTGAAGACGTAAACGGCGCCTCTACGGCCATCGTCATTGTACGCGCCCACGCCGAGGGTGTCGCCGTTGCCGTTCAAGCCGACGGAGTAGCCGAACAGTAAACCGGGCCTGGTCGTGTTCCCGGGCTTGACGTAAGCCTGTTGCGACCAGGTGTCGCCGCTGTGGTTGAAGATGAACACCGCTCCGGAATCCGGTGCACTGGTGTTCTTTTGGTCGCCGTTGATGCCCGTGGCGTTGCTGGGATCGCTGGTCTCGCTCACGGCGAGCGTGCTTCCGTCACTGCTGAGGGAGACCGCGTAGCCGAACTGGTAGCCGACATCCGGCCCGCCGGTGTTTGACGATTTCAGGTAGGCCTGCTGCAACCAGGCAGCGCCGGCGCGCGCGAAGACATAGACGGCACCCGCACCCGGCATCGAACGGTCGCTCTGATTGCCATTAATGCCGGTGGCCGAACTCGCTTCTCCGGAAGCGCCGACGGCCAATAGGTTGCCATCGGCGCTCAGGGTCAGGGAGTTTCCGAATTGAGCGCCTTCCTCCGTGTTCGAGGCCTTCAGGTAAGCCTGCTGCTTCCAGCCCTTGCTGTCTCGGGTATAGACGTACACCGCGCCGGAATTTACCGCCCGGTCTTTGGAGACGCCGTTGACGCCTTTGGCGGCGCTGTCCTCGAAAGTGGCGCTGACCGCGAGTGTGTTGCCGTCGGCGCTGAGCGCTATCGCGGAGCCGAACTGATTGTCCTTGCCGGTATTGGAAGCCTTGATGTAGGCGATCGATTTCGGCAGCCACGTTCCTGTCGGCGTTGTGGTGGCTTTCGGCGGTTGCGGCGGGCCGCTCATCCGAGTATGCGCTTGCGCGAAGCTGGAGTTGACCGGAGCACACAAGGCTGCCACCGTCAGGCCGAGCACCAGCACACCCTTCTTGCTGTCCCTCATCGCACAACTCCTTCCGGCAAGCGCCGGACAAAATAACAAACTACCGCAGGGCCGATCAGTCCGGTACTCGGCACCTCTCCTCTCGCGAGTAGTGACGCCAAGTGTTTGCATGTTTCTAGCTGCGCCATTCTTGCGCCTCCGTTGGCACGGATTCTACACCTAAAAAGCAAAAAACCCGGAACCTCGCGACTCCGGCCCCGGGAGCGGCGCGCTAAATCGTCTTATCGCCTGGAAAGTAGGGACTGAGAAGTCGGGTTTTCGTCATGTGGGAGTCAGTTGACGAGAATCCCGTTTATAAGGAGTTGGCACAGTCGGGAACGTTGCAACTTGAAATCGATTGCCTAGATTCTGCCTTTGTGGTTTCGTCAAGGCTATTCTAGGTGGGATACGAAACTAACCGTTTTCGATTGGTGTCTAACGTCTAATGTATAATCAACAACTTTCATTTTCGCGTGTATGGCTAGAGCTTCCCGTTCTGCCTAAATTGTGCTGCCTCATCGTGTTCGTTGTAAGTGTCTACACAATCATCTTAGCCGTGCGCATTACGATGCGACTTCGGTCTATCGAGAAAAACAGTCTTCGTGGTTCGCATTCGCTCATATTTGCAACGCTGCAGGCCCATTGCACACGGCTTCGCCAGCTTATTGGCGCGACGTTTTATTTTTTCGGGTTCATACTATTCGTAACCCTGCCTGATGCGCCGAAGGTCAATATGATCAGCGATCTTCCTGCTTCGGTCTACGTTTGGGAAAACTTTAGAAGCTATTTCGCTTTTGCCGCCGCCGTTTTTCTTGTTTTCCTCGCCTTACACTCCGTCCAATGGTTCGTCTCCAGTCGGGTGAATGCAGATTCACTGAATTGGCAAAGCAAGAACGTTCCAATTCACGCCGATGCTCATAATCGCGTTCTGCCGTAGGTAGCCAGTTACCGACAATATCAAGTTGAAACGGTAAGTGGATGGTGCAGTAAAGCCATATTCCGAGAATCCCGTTCTATAAAAGGGGATGTCAAGAAAAACACTTCCCCGACGACTGGAAGGGATCTTGTCATCCAGCCCGGCGTTGTTATGAGGCGCTGTGATCTCGCTTTTCCCCAGGTTCATCGTCATTTCGTAGCGACGCCCTTCGGTTTCTGACGCAGACAAGCAGAGTGGTTGTGCAGTGCCAACCATGGTTCTATCTGAGACTGTTCGCCTATAGCTTTTTCTGGTTGTCCGAGGGGGCATACGGTTTATCGAGAGACTCGATACCCAAAGCACGCGTTCGGTCTAACGGGATTACGGATACTCACCCTCGAACCAGAGCGTCTGAAGAACCGATAGGCCACCGCTGGAGATGAATCCAGGAATGGGCGGGCTCTCGACAGACGCTCAAGCTGCTTGTTGTTTCAGATGTTCAGCGTCGAAACAGACTCCTTTCTTCCAAACCAGCAGAGTGATCGCCGCAATCTTGCGTGCCAGGGTGAGGCGTGCCATCGACGGTTTCATTCCTCGGGCAACTAAGCTGGCGTAGAACTCCTGAAATGGGCCAGGTACGACTGCAGCTCGGATGGCCGCACCCTTGAATATATTTTTCAGATCGTGGTTGTGGTTTGTGTTCAGTCCGCGAATGGCCAGGAGTCTTTTGGAGCGCTTGAGTTGACCCTCGACAAAACGGTATTCCCCGCTGCTGTAGGTTTTCAAAGCCAAACCGCTGTAGGCCCAGAGTTGCCGCTTGGTACGAAAGCGATGCGGCGTCTGAATCAAAGCGATCAGCAAAGCCGCTCGAATGGGTCCGATCGAAGGAATCTGGCGCAGCCACTTCATCGCGCTGTGCTTTCGGCTCTCGGCCAAGAGATCACGCCGCACTTCCTGACGCAAAATATCCAGCGCGTCGAACTGCTGGTAGTAGAGCTCGGCACGACGGCGCACGCCGGGCTCTGCGATCTTGCTGAGCCACTCCGAGCGGTAGCGTAGCGCGTAGACTTGCTGGCCGGCACAGGGAATGGCCCAGCTTCGGTAGAGAGCTTTCAGGCGATTCATCACCCGTGTGAGATCTCGAGTGACGGCTAGGTAGCTGCGTGCCAACTCCCTCAAAGTTCGTAGGCCATGCTCTCCGTGGTACACCGGTGAGAGGAGCCCAGTCCGCAGCAGATCGGCCAGCTTTCGGGCATCGATCCGATCGTTCTTATTGCCCGCTTTCAGCAGGGAGTTTTTGCGCGGGTCGCACACCAGCACCTTCGTGACGTGTGGTTTGAGCAGGTCGTGTAGCCACGCCGCACAAGTCCCTTCTTCAAAGGCCACGTGTAAGCTTCCACGCAGTCCGTGCACAAACTGGAGGATGGTGGCCGCTTTCGTTTCCAGGATGCATTCCATCACCAGCTTACCGGTTGAGTCCATAACCGCTGCGGAGATCGTTGCTTGGTGAACGTCCAGCCCAATGTACTTGGCGTCATTCACGAGGGTGCTCCTTCCTGTAGGTGTTGATGCGAGCGATCAAAACCTACTCTAAGGGGCGCCCTTTTATAATGCGTTTCTCGGGACTTGGGTGGCCACTTTCTGATGTCATGCTCTATCGCGGATAGGCCCCAAAAAGAGACCAGTCGAAAGCGCGATCCTTCTTCAATACGGGCTTGCAGATTTTCTCCGAAGCTTCTGCACCCTCGCCTTTAGGCTCCTGCTTTTGCAGAGAGTCGCGGTTTTGCTGAATCCATTCGCGCCAGGCCTTGCGTTGCGGCGCCAATTTTTCAGGAATCCACATAAACGATTCTGAGAAGTTTATCTCGGGCGAATTAGGAACAATTTGTGGCAATATGTCGAGTGCCTCGGAGAGAACGCAGGGCTGGGATGTAACGAGGGTCACTTGTTCTGCCGGCCTCAAGAATGGCACCTATCTCGCCGCGGAGTACGCCCGCTTCGATTTTTTCCGTGGCATGATCCTGGGGCTGCGCGCGCAGCGATATTGCTGACATGCAGGACAAGATGAGCACCGTTAACGATAGGAAAGACAATCGCAACATTGATCTTGTCCGTCCTCAGCTTTGGGTCATCCAACTTCAGGTCCCGCCATCTATTCGTAGAGGCAAGGAGCTCCCGTAAAGCAGCTTATCACTCCACTATGCACTAGGTGTTTGGGGCCTGGGCTAGATCGCTGAAAGCGATACCCATTGCACCTTCGGTCCCGGCGCGAGGCCAACTCCCGAAAAGTCGGGTGATCTCAAGGGGTCGACGCAACACTGGCTTGCAGTCTATCCGCCGGAGTTCGAAATCCCAAGGTTTGTCGTGGCCGGGTATTGAGTCGCAGAGCGATCTCGTCCAGCTCCGATTGCGAGAACCTGGACAGGTCGGCGTTCTTTGGCAGGTATTGCCGCAGTAGGCCGTTTGTGTTTTCGTTTGAGCCCCGCTGCCAGGGACTCTGCGGATCGCAGAAGTAAACCTGCATATCCGTCGCCATCGTGAAGGTTTTGTGTTGGGCCATCTCCAGTCCGCGGTCCCAGGTCAGCGAGCGACGCAATTCCGCCGGGAGTTGGCCCACGTGCTGGCTCAGAACGGCCACCACCGTAGACGAGTCCTTGCCCGGTGACTTCACCAACATCCAGAAGCGCGAACGACGCTCCACCAGCGTGACCACGTGACTGTTGCCGGCCCCGCGCAACAGATCGCCTTCCCAGTGACCGGGAACGGCGCGATCTTCGACTTCGGCTGGCCGTTCGCGAATGGAGATCGCATCGACAATCTGGCCGCGCGAGTGCCCGTGAACACTGGAATGGCGCGAGCGGCGGATCCGCCGCTTGGATCGCAGATGCCGCACCAGTTCCTGTTTCAGCGCTCCCCGCGCTTGTATGAACAGACTCCGATAGATGGTTTCGTGAGACACGCGCAGGCTCTCGTCGTTCGGGTACTCCATCTTCAGCCACCCGGAAACCTGTTGCGGCGACCAATCCTGCATCAGTTTACTCGCAACCATCTGTTGCAGCTCGCTGTGCGTGGACAGCCGACACGGCTTGGGCCGCACGGCTGACTCCCAGGCCTGCTGATCGGCTGCGTTGGCACGATACTGCGTGCGCCCAGCATGGCGGGTGATCTCCCGGCTGATGGTGGAGGCCGAGCGATGCAAACCTCGTGCGATGACTCGCATCGCGCAGCCGCTGGCGATTCCACGGGAGATGTCTTCGCGCTCGGCCAGGGTAAGCACTCGCCGCGAACGGCGACGAGCGGGCGGAGCGATCCCACCATGACGCGCTAAAACGAAGTGAACGACTACGTGGTCTTTACCCAGGGCACGGCCAATCTCATTGAGCGACTGGCCCGCCTTCCAACGGTTCCACAACTCGGCTTTCTGCTCCGCAGAAAGCCCTCTTCGCTTGCCTTTGATCAACATAAACACCACCTTTGCAAAGAGCTTCTAGCTCAGATGGTGTTGCATCGACCGGTTGAACCGGCACGGATTTTCGGAAAGTGGCTGACCACCGAGGGGTTTGACCGTCCTGGTTCCCTTCGCCTACTGAGTAGTGCGCTTGCCAGTCGAAAGCATCTTCTTCTGTGGCTTTGAATCGGCGGTCCCTATAACTCTGGATGTTGCGTGAACTGTGCTCGAACGCGGCGAAACGGTGTCTAACCCAATGAATTCTCGGAGAAGCTCCGCATGTGCGGTGAGCGTGTGGTTTCCCGCTTTTAAGCCAACCCGCGAGGAAGCGTGTACGACCAGTGACTGGTTGGGGGCGAGCGCATAGAAGCTCTGGGGATCGTCGCTCCGACCGTACAGCTCTGCACTGGTTTCTGGCGACTCCGATTTGTACAAACGACCGTTTGGGTCCCCCAGATACCCCGCCAGGTACTCCTCCTTGATCGCTTCCGGGCCTGTGAGCCACAACGTCAGGATATCGACCGTGTACTCCGCATCTGGCGGGTTCGGTAGCAAATTTCCCTGACGAATGGAAATGGGAAGCGTAATAGGTTTGTTTCCGATGTTTGTAATCTTGAAATCGATGAGCACAGTTCCATCCGGCTTCAGCTCACCACTCGGAATTAGTAGATCAAGCTCAATCGGAAAATCGGCCGAGTGGCCAGGAGTAGTGGAACCTGGAAAGGGGCCACGACCTCGTTTAGGCGGTGCAAGCTGCTGGGTTGCATCCAGCGTTAATGGGGCTTGCGGTCGGGCTAACAGCAACAACTCTCGGGCAGAGAGCAGCACGATCAAGACCACAAGTAATTTCAATCGATTCACATGCTCCTCGCCACGCTGTCAGAGGCTGCTCAAGTGTAACGCAATATCACGGACCGACCGGTGCCAAGTCCTGAGAAGTCGGGTTTTCGGAAGTTGGATTGATACATTTCTATAATTCCGTTCTTGCGAGGTGGCTGCAGGGGAACGCGCGATTCGTGCGTGGCCGCTCCGGGAGCGCGTTCGTTGTGCCGAGGAGACGAGAAGCGGTACGATGTGACGAACGAGAGTTCGAGATCGCGAGTTCAATTTCGATGTCCGCGGAGTGTTCTGTCTTCAAAGGAGTCCGACGATGCCTGGCCTTTTCAAAACTTCCAATCCCGCTCTGAACGAAAAAACGTTCGAGGGTCGAGTTGCTGTTGCCGGCGAAGCAATGACGCTTCAGGGCACGGTGAACAAAACCGGGGTCTTGCTGCTCTGTGTGGTCATCACCTCTGCCTGGACATGGGGAATTGCACATTCGCAAGCGCCTGAGGCGGCCCTACCCTGGATGATGGGCGGACTCGTCGGTGGCCTCGTCTTTGCGCTGGCGACGATATTCAAAAAAGAGTGGTCGCCGATCACGGCTCCTGTCTACGCGCTATGCGAGGGGCTGGTGCTGGGCGGGATCTCCGCCTTGCTGGAACGGAGCTATCCGGGCATTGCGATTCAAGCGATGGGATTGACGTTCGGGGTGACCGCGGTGATGCTCATGTTGTACAGGACCGGTGTCCTCCGCGCGACGCCCAAATTCACCGTCGGCGTGGTCGCGGCGACGGGCGGCATCTTCGTCGTCTACATGGTAGACCTCGTCCTGGGTATGTTTGGCAGGCATGTACCGCTCCTCAATAGCTCCGGGCCGTTGGGCATCGGAGTGAGCGCTGTCATCGTGATCATCGCAGCGCTCAATTTGATCCTGGATTTCGATTTCGTGGAAACGGGCGTTCATGCGAGGGCACCGAAGTACATGGAATGGTACGGCGCGTTCGGCATCATGGTTACGCTGGTCTGGATGTATATGGAGATTTTGCGCCTGCTCTCAAAGGTGCGCCAACGCTAGAACCGACCAAAGGCGAGGAGCTGATCGCCGTTTGGGCGATGCCTCGAAGACTGAGGGCCTCGGAAGGAGATCGGCGGGGCCGATAAAAGGGCTTATTCGGTGGCAGCGTAGTATCCGGACCGGGCGTAAACCTTGACGGGCGGCAGTCCTTTGGGCGCGTGCAACTTGACTTTGATTTTCCGCCAGGCGCGGTTGTGGCGCATATCCTGCGGTTTATATCCGAGGACATATTGGTTACGCAGCTCGGTTCCGATTTTGGACGCAATGTCGGGCAAATCGGTGAGCTTCGATACCGGGAAGACGCGACCACCCGTCATTTCGACGAGTTCTGAAAGAAGGCTCCAGCCGTAGCGCTCCTCGCTTTTTCGACTTATATGATGGCGATCAAAAATTCCCATGGCATAGAGCTGACAGTCTGATTCTTTAAGGGCGCTTCGGATGTCCGCCTCATCGTAGAGGCTATGGTTGTCGCCTCCGTCGGAGATGATGAGCAAGGCTCGTCTGGCGTTGTGTGCATTTCTGATCTGGTCCAATCCGAGATAGACGGCATCGAGGAGCGCGGTGCGGCCTCCGGCGACGGTGAACATGATGCGACTCTCGAGCTCCTCGGTGCTGGAGGTGAACCGGCTGGCCTGTTCAGTGCGATCGTTGAATCTGACGAGAAAGAATTCGTCGCGGGGATTGGCCGTGCGCAGAAACTGAACGGCGGCTTGGCGAGCTCTATCGAACTTATTTCCCATGCTGCCGCTCATATCGAAGATCAAACCGACCGAAATGGGAACATCTTCGCTGGAGAAGGCGGAGATTTCCTGTTCGACGCCGTCTTCGTAGACCTCGAAGTTTTCTTTGTTGAGCCAGGTGACCGAGTTGCTAAAGGAATCGGTGACGGACACATTCACGAGGGTCATATCGACATTCATCTTGATGACGGCTGACTTATTCAGATCAGGCCGGTTCGGTTTCCTGGGAGGTTCAGGACCGGCAACGTATGCTGGCAGAGCCGCCCCGAAGATAAAGAGCGCGATGAGAACTGCGCATATCCATTGTCTGTTACCGGTTGCCATCACAATTCCCTTCGCCGGACTATTTCGTCGCCTCCGCTTTCGCCAATATCACCGCTGCGCCTGAGGCCAGCGAGTCGTAGTAGCTCACCATGCGCTGAGGCTCGTCCGCCTGATACGAAGCCAAATTGTGAGCCCAGCGGAATCCTATAGGCTCGTACCAGAGTTCAGCCTCAATGTGGAACGGGCCCGATGACGGATCCACTGCCGCCGAATACCGCACCAGGCTGCCCTTGCCGGTGAAGTCAGTATCCTGGGCAGCTTCGCCAACGACCTCAATGTCCTTCACGGCCGTATTTTTGTCGAAGCCGTTGGGCAGAATGCGATTGTCTTTGAGATAGCCAACAGCAGCGAGCAGTCCAGTGGTTACGTGGCCTTCTGAATCCTTCAGAATCGGCTCGTAGATCTGCACCTGATCGCTGCTGGTGATTTCGCGGAAATGAGGCTCAAAGCGCGTGGGATCCGTGTCGTTGACGTTCCCCTGAATGGAACCGTCGGGTTTCAGTGCGCCGGATTCGAACACGGTTCGCCCGTTGCAATCTTGAATCGTGACATGCAGCCACGCACGTCGTGATGGATAGGCGGTCGGCAGTTTGTGTCCTGTGAGGTTCTCGACCAGCACGTCGATGTGGAGCTTTCCGGTATCCGCTTCCACTTTCGGAATGCTTACCCGCGCGCTCTGCGACTGAAGGAAGTTCACGGTGCGTTGTGAGGCGGCAGTGAGCGTATCGGGCAGCGCAACCACATTTAAGTCCTGGCGATAATTGTTGAGGATGCGCTGCATGAAAAAGTTTGCGCCGACAAAGTAGTGATGTCTTGCGCCCTTGCGAGACTCTCCGAAAAGGGAGGTCACTGGAGTATCGCCGTTTACCTCAGGCATGTGGCACGACTGGCAGCTTTGCTTATCGGCATAGTCGCTGTGCTGCCACTCCTGGTAAGGCATCTGCTCGGGCAGTTGACCTATGGGCTGGCCTTCCTTGCCGCGAGCGACGGTGTATAACGTGTGGCAAGTGGCACAAAGAGCCGAATCGCGAATTTGGTCGGCATCGCCGGGCCGGAAGCCTCCGGTCGAGCTCTGCATTACACGCTGATGGCCGGCGTCGATGTCGAACGGCCCATGCTCGGAGTGATAGCCCTGATCAGGCGGATCGATTACGAAATTACCGACGAAGCTGGCAGGAGTCCCGAGATTCTTTTTCGAAATTTGATGGCATACCGAGCAGGAGACGCCATCTTCGGCCTGTGCGTCGCCCTCTTTGTCGGGATCAAACGGAAGGTGCGAGAAGATCTCCGCCTTTTTATCCTGCACGCGCGCTTGATACTCCACGATGGGCATGTGGCAATGCGCGCATTCGTTCTGAATGTCAGCTTTTACCTGGGGATGATCAATCGTCTCGCGCCGTACGCTTCCCTGCCAGTACGGATCGCGCGAGGAGTTCGCCATAATGCTGGCGCGCCAATCAAGACCGATGGAGAAGTCTTCTCCCGATTTCGTCTTCATACCGTTGTGGCAGGCGACACAGCGGTCGGAGGTCCGAAATTCCGGCGTAGAGGATGACTTCTCATTGCCTCCTCGCACCCAGGTGGCAGAAGCGGTCAACAATGTCAGAACGGCGATCGAGCCCCAAAGAATCTTCTGCATTACCAGCCCTCGTTAAGTTTTCCGTCGAACCAGTCCCAAAGGACATAGAAAACGACCTGGCCCGGCCGGCCGGCCGTGTTCGTGACCGGCTTGCTATAGCCAACGTTTACCCGGAAGTGTTGCCTGCGGCTGATGGTGACTTGCATCTCCGGCACCACGTCCCAGTTCGTCGATGCTCCCATCACAAGATCGCGGGCGGCGACGAACTCCACCATGGGCGTCCACAAGCGGGCCAAGCCTCCATCGGCGGCAAGGCTCTGCCCCACTGCGGTGCGCCAGTAAACCATCTGCGGTGCAATGTCGGTATGGCGCGGTAAATTGGCGCCAGCCTGGAACTGTATAAACGTGTTGGTGGGAAAGAGTTGGTCGAACGCGGCGAAGGTCTCAAACGTCGTGGTACCCGTGCCGAATCCGCGGGCCCTGTTGCCGCTGGGCAGGATTACCCCGCCAAACAGGCTCAGGATCGATCCGCTATGTAGGTTCGACCAGACCACGCGTTTGAGTCCGATCGTCGTGTCTCCCACGCCGCCATACCAGGTGTGCGCTTGGTCCTGAAATTGCAGCGGGACGTCTACCTCCAGCTGATTGCTCATGCCGAAGCGTTGTTCGTGAATGATGTCCGTGGTGAATCCGGGAGCGCCGCTGGCGTTCAGGGCGGTTGAGATCACCAGCTCATCTTCCGGAAACGCTTTTTCGGTGATCAGCGCGCGTGGGAGGTTGAGTTCGCCACGGGCCCAGTGATCGTTGCGGCAGAGACTCCGCATGTAGGCGATTACATCATCGATTTCGTCCGACGAAAGCAATTCGTCGAAGGCGGGCATGATCTGCGAGAAGGCGCGCGAAGGCCCTCCATGCAGGATCACGTCTTTCCATGCCGAGTTGGGCTCAGGTGTAGTCTGATCGCAACGGCTGAAGTCAGGAAAAGTGTCGGGACGCGTGAACTCGGTCAGCGTCTCCGGTGCCCCACGACCGCCGGTTCCATGACATGTAATGCAGCCGGATTTGTAAATGCGCTCGCCGTTTTTAACATCATGGGAGCGCTGCTTGATGGTCTGGGAGAAAAGAAGAACGGGGGCCGCAAGAATAAGTAACGCCGCTGAGCTCATTACCGGTCTTATATGGCCGAAGCGCGCGTCCTAGTGAAAAGGAGTGGGCGGCAACTTCGCGCGTTTGTCGCCGCAATTCGGCCCATAACCAAGAGATGCGCATGATCGGGCCGATTCGTCGAGCTGTCTGCACAGTTCCGCATGTCTACTCCGGTTGCGAGCGCTTTTCCTTAAATGATTAAACGCCTAGCGAGGTTGCATTTTCCGGCTTCACCAAGCGCAAAACTGCATGGCTGCCGACTTGAGGAATACGGCCGAATAGAGAGTGTTGTAGGTGTGAACAGCCTTGCGAAGCGCTTCCCTTTCTTCTCACTTCAATATTGATGCGGGAGGGGACAGACAGAAGGACGCGGCAGAACGAGCGGACTTTGGCGCTCAGTCCTGGATACCAGGCAGGGACGATCGCGGTTCGGTGAGATCAGCTGTGGCAGCCGTGGTACGAACGGCGAAATCTTACTTCTTGCTTTGACGCGTGGTCATCGCCGGCACCCAGGCGGGAGTTCCCTCTTCCCACTTATCGCTGGTGATGGGCCGCTGGTTGGAGCCGTCTGCATTCATCACGAAGAGTTCCGCATAAGGCTGCGGGCTTCCATCATAGAGCGGAGCTTCATCGCGAAAGCCCAAGCGCGCGCTGCTGAACACGATGTACTTGCCGTCAGGCGACCACGCACAGTGGGCATCGTTTCCGGGGGCGTGCGTCAATTGCTTCAGGTCTGTGCCATCCGGCCGGACGCTGAAGATGTCGTAAGAGTTTGCGCCACCGGTTTCACGTGTAAAGGCGATGCGGTCACCCGAAGGCGACCACGAGGGGAAGTTGTCATTTCCCGAGGTGAGCTTGGTGCTTTTGCCGTCGTCCAGGTTCAGGATTTGGAGGCTGCGGTCTTCCTTCGCCCACACGCGATACACGATGTGCTTCCCATCCGGCGCCAAGCTCGGGAAGCCACTATTGAGAGGGCCGCTGGTGAGTTGACGCTTTTCGGAGCCGTCCGGGCGGATCATGACCAGTTGCGAAGGCTTGCTTTCGCGGGCGTTGAAAATTGCCCCGTATCCGAAAACAATCCACTGCCCATCGGGCGACCACGAGGGCGAGAAAGCGCCTCCCCCGTCTTGCTGGAAGAGCTGCTTGCGATTCGTGCCATCCAGATCGCTGACATAAACTGCGACCTTATCGAATGGGATAATTCGGAGCGCACCGACGTCCCCGAACGGGCTATTCGCTAATTTACCGGTGCTGGAAACCGCCGGGAATTCGCCAGAGAAATGCAGGTCGAAGGTCTGATCCTTGGCGAAGAGCGACTGGTTCTGCTTCGAATCGTAGGCGAACTTCTCGTAGACCAGCTGCTTGCCGTCGGGCGACCAAGCAGGATTGCGTATTACTCCCGGAGCGGGGCCTGGAGCCTCTGGCGCGTCAGCTCCATGCTCTCCGGTCGTAAAGGCCAACTCTCCCTTCTGTCCGGGTCCTTTTATGAGATAGCCGATTCGATCGGCACTCAAAAACTGCGGCGATACTTTCAGGCCGGGACCGGAGGTGCGCTCGGTCCGGGCGCCCGTGGCGACATCGACGGAAACGATCTGTGAAGTGGGCTCTCCAAAGA
Organism: uncultured Acidobacteriota bacterium; assembly: GCA_963803735.1. Taxonomy (GTDB): domain Bacteria; phylum Acidobacteriota; class Terriglobia; order Acidiferrales; family UBA7541; genus Palsa-189. Next base: position 964,392 of record CAWDNV010000010.1, read on the forward strand.
GGCGCGCGGCAAAGGTGTATTCGGCGTCCATGTCGTAAAAGACGAGCTGCTTGCCGTCGGCAGACCATTTCGGCGAGCCCGCCATTTCGCCTTCTGGCGTAAGTTTGCGCAGACCCATGCCATCCGGTTGAATCACGTAGACGCTCGCCGCTTGAATGTGTTCGAATCCAGGTTCGGGGAATTTGTGTCTTTTGAAGTCCGTTCCCTTGTCGGAGGAAAAAGCGATCCATTTGCCGTCCGGCGACCAGGAGGGCCTGAAAAAGCCGTCCATCTTACCCGCAGGCGCCTGCAGAGCCGGCACACCAGTAAGATTGCGCGCCTTTCGGGTTTTGATATCCAGGATCCAGATGTTGTCGGTTCCGCTGCCGCGCGTGGAGACGAATGCCAGTAGATTGTCGTCTGGAGAAAGCGATGCCTGATCATCAAATCCGTCGTCGTCGGTCAGCCGCTCGATTCCGGAGCCGTCCGGGTGGATTCGGTAAATATTTGCCGCGCCATTGCGCTCAGAGGTGAATACGATCCATTTGCCATCGGCGGAAAACATCGCGTCGTAGTCCATGTTGCCGCCGGAGTTGAGCTTGCGCTCCCCGCTTCCGTCCCCGTTGGCAATGAACAATTCTCCGCCGGAAGGTCCAATGCGGTTTGTCAAAAGGGTGTTTTTGGTGAACGCTCGCTGCGCCGAGGCGAGCGACAGGCTCCCCAGCAGCAGAAAAAATGCAGTGACTGCTATTCCGAACTTGGTCATGGAGAATCTTCCTTGTTACTGGCCTCTTACCGCGCATCGTACGCTTCTCCTACCCTCGGCACAACGAATTTGCTGCGAGAGCACGACCCGAGATCAGCGAGGCTCGGACCGCTCGCTCTTCACATCGGGGGCCTTGCTTTGCCGAGCCAATTCCCGAGATGTCCTTGGAGCTATTCCGGCGGTCAGGGAAAACGATTCGCATCGCGCTTCTGTACTACAATCTTAACTGCCCGGCATCGTTTCGTATTCGTGTGCGACAAAAACATGGGGGAAGCAGCATGAAAACGTTTGAAGTTCGATTTCGTTATCAAGATCGAAATCAGGGAGCCGTCGAATCGACGGTCAATGTAGAAGCTTCGAGTCTTCCCGGAGCCGTGGGCAAAGCTGCGCGTGAGTTTGTGAAGGGCCTGGACCGGAAGCAGAGATTCGATATGAACAAGAATGGGCTGGAAATAACAAGCAAGGCCGTCGACAAGGAAGCGGAGGCACAAGCGGGAGGGGCAGCCACATAAGCCTCTCCTCTCTGACTGGGAAGTCAGCAGGACCGCATGCCAAAACCGACTCCGCACCTCCCTGCCAGGAGATCGCGCGGGTGAGGCACCTGAAGTCACTCGGTGAGGCACTCACCCGCGACGGCACCGTTTTGAAGCTGGCCCAGCGCGAAAACGAGTACGTGATACTCGCCAACGGCAAAAGCCTCATGTCCAGCGGCATGTATGGGTCGGAGGAGGCGCTGGCGACGCTCGGTTGTCGGTCGTGCCCGAGAACTGCAACGGCCTTGCGTGCTCATCGGAGGCCTAGGAATGGGCTTCACACTGCGCGCGACGCTAGATTTCCTGCCGGCAGATGCGACGGTTGTTGTCGCGGAATTGGTGCCCGAAGTAGTGGAGTGGAACCAAGGCCCTCTGGGTCCGTTGGCGGGGCACCCTCTGAAGGACAAGCGCGTACAGATCGAGACGGGTGACGTGGCGGCCACACTCAGGTCGAGCCGAAGCAAGTTCGATGCCGTGCTGCTCGACGTGGACAACGGCCCGGCCGCATTTACGGCGTCAGACAATGCCTGGCTTTATGACGATCAGGGGATAGCCGCCGCTCTCGATGCGCTCAAGAAGGACGGGGTGCTGGCCGTCTGGTCTGCGCGAGAGGATCGGAAATTCGAGAAGCGCCTGCGCCATGGCGGGTTCGCCGTTCAGGTCGAACATGTGCGCGGCCGCTCGAAAAAGGGCGGCCCTCACCACACGATCTTTCTGGGTCACAAAAGTTAATCGAGATGAGAGGCGTGTCTTCGATCTCTTGGTTTGAACGGCCTTCTTCAAGAAACCCCACCCGACAAGCCCGCTTTCGGCCTGCGCGTCCGGTCCGATATTCCGGAAGAGGTTCTGCAACTGATGGATTACTATGCGCAACCGGTCCGGCGACAACCGGCGGTCGAATACTTGCCGGAGCATCGCCACGCGAACCAGCCGGCCGGGCAAACCGGCGACTCATTGGCGTCCATTACTATTGCTGAGCGAGAGTTAGAGGCGACGGGAAAAAGTTAAGGGCGCAATAGCCGTTAAGCATATTGCGCCCTTTAAATCGAACCGTAAGTTTTTACAGGCTCTCTGATCAATCCGGCGACCCAATCGCCTTGCGGCTAATCGCGTCTTCCAAACTGATGCCGACCACCTGCCAGCTTCTCGATTCGGTCCAGTCTTCCGCAGGAGCCGCGAAGCTTTTGCGAATTCTGAACCAAACCGCGAAGCGCGGAACTCTGCGATGCAGCCCATACCGCAATGGCCCTTAAGCTATTGCGGCCGTTGAACTCCACCGCGAGTTCGCTGAGCTACACAGATTCAACGTAACGCCGTAATCGCCGTTAAGCTCTTGCGTCGCTTGCGTCGAATCGCGAAGTCTCAGAACTTCCCGGTTCATTCAGGATCGCGAATACTGTTAAGTAATCGCGACATCTGAGATAAACCGTTAAGTCATTTAGGCTTCCGGTTCAATCTGAGGCGCAAGATAAATCTCCGCTTACGTGGCGTCAATAAAAATCTGGCCGATTCTCGGAAGAAACCTGTGCAAAGCTGTGGATGACTGTTGAAAACAAATAGCGTCGCGGGGAAAACCAATCGATCGCGGGCCGCTAAGGAAGCGCTCTATCGCTTGTGTTTTCGAGCAGATGAGCCAGTAATTCTCGTCGAGACGCTTAGGATCGCGATCAAACGGTGTTCAAGTGGTCGGCGAGAGTACCCAATAAAAAGGCATGATTCGGAGGAGTCTTGTTTTGGATGCCTTCCCGTGCCAGCCACAATTTGGATCTGTGCAGGAGAGTTGCTCATCTCCAAACATTTTCATGGCCTGGTCGTCCGAAAGCGATGCCGCAGAGCATTTCCGCTGAAAGTTGATGTCGTGGCCGCCTTTGGGGCATTCGAACACGATTCTGTATGCTTTGCTCATACTCCATAGTACCAGATTATGCGATTGCTCCCGATGATTGAATCGCGAGAATTTGCTCCAGGTGCTAACAGGGTCACTCATTAGTAAGCGCCGGTTCGCCAAATCGATAGAAAGAATGCGGTCTTTTGGTGGGAACGGAGCTTGTTCCGTCGCTTTTCACCTCTACCGTCTGTACTTTCTAACTGCCTTTAATTCAATGAGATCGGAGCGGACACAATACTCACAGATGCGGTGGGAAGCGCTGAACGATCGGCTGGGTCTCGAAATTCGCGGCACCGTTGAGGATGGCCGTGATTAGAAAAACATACGTTTTTCCTGCTTGCAAAGGGGGCAGCAAGGCTGAGGTTTTGGCGGTATAGAACACCGACGCGGGAAGATAGCTCATAGCACCATTCGGGAATGCACCCGCCGTAAATGCAGTTATTTCGTATCCAGCGGGCGTCATTCCGCTCGGGGCGGTCCACTTCAGAGTTGCACCCGTCGCACTAACGCTGCCGGCAACAAACAAGCTCATGCCATTTATGGTCGGATTTTGCACCTGGCCGATCAGCGGCGAAATCGGGGACGTCGGGAGAGAACTGCTTTGCGTATCCACAAGCTGGAACAAGATAGGCGTGGTGGAACCCGGGATGGGAACCGGCACCGAAGCTCTTTGGCAGAATGTAAAGACTCGCGGCCAAGTCGAGGGAAAGGGGTCGCCATATTGCACATTGCCGAAGTCCTGGTCTGTGGTGATCGGCGGCTCACTTGGGGGCAAAACAAAGGAGCCGGGGCCGATCGGTCCGGACCTTAAACCGATACACACTGGTGACAATGCCGCAGGGGTCGAACCCGTCTGCAAATCACCGAACAATGGCATGGTGAATCCGAAGATCGTGGAAAGCACAGTGTCGGCAGGCATAAATGGCTGCGCCGCGAGCTCCAGGTCTGCGCTTTGCGGACTGGCCGAGCTCGGCCCGACGTTGCTAAATAGCGGCATCCATGCCGATCCCTTGATGTTCAGATCGAAGGAGGCTGACTGAGCCTGGTTCAACGCTCCAACAATGGTATTCGTGACGCCATTGCTCAAAGCCAGGTTCGGTAAGGTCACTGCCGGGCCTAGCGTCAGAACATTGAGCCCGTTAAAAGTGGCGGGCTCATATTGCAGCAGAAAAGCTGGGGCCGATTGCGAAAAATTGGACTGGGAGTTGATTATGGAACTCGTAGTCAAGGAGGTTGAGCCCACGGGCGATGCAGCGGACAAAGCCAGCGAAAAAAGTGGCGATGATGCCCAGAGAAACGCCACCTCATCGCCTGCCTGTAAGGGGGCGAGGGTGTTAAAAGTGAAATTCAGTGTGGTGGTGGTGCCATTCGGCGGCGCGCTCGACAGTGAGATGTTGGTGTCCATCCCGAAATCGAACGTGCTGCCGCTCGTCCAGTAGGCAGGCGGGATGAGCTGCAACCAGTAGTAGCCTGCGGGAACATTGGGAATGCTGAACGTTCCGTCAGAGTTTCCCTTGCCTTGTAGCGCTTGAAATGAACCATCCGGTTGCGGGATAAGCGCTCTGGGAAAGAGCGAAGCCTTCGACAAGTCGAAAGGCACCAACACAGGCCCGCTGGAGGTCCAATACGTGTTCACCCAACTTCCGCTTACCGTTCCCGAGGGCGTCACACTCCAGGATTGGGTAGCACTTCCTGCAGATGTTGTCGCAGTCACAGAAAATTGATTGGGTACACGAGATTGCGCTGCCGAAGGTGTCCAGGTGAGCGTGTTGCCGGTGAGCGTTGCACCAGAAGGTGCGGTCACCAGCGCCAAGGCCACATTTGAGCCGGGCGAAGTCTCGATCTGGTACGTGTATGTCGCGCCCTGGCTCGCGGCAGTTCCCGGTGTGCTCGTAAAAGCAGGAGTAAGGCTGGCGGCCGTTGAATTCGCACCGTTCGTGCCACCGCCACTGCACGCCGCCAGGAAAACCGAGATAACTAAAATGGCCGCCAAAATCGTCAATCGAAGTCCCGCCGTCCTGCTGGCGCGCATTGCCATAGATGTCCTTTCCGCCGGGGTGGTCGGCGATTATACGCTCGCCACAATGGTAGAAGGAACGGATAAGAGTATGACAGCACAGTCCCGAAGTGGGAGCAGCGATGGGGTGTACTGCGGAACGAGTTGTGCGGATGGCGCTACGCCATTTAATGGCGCTAATTAGTGACACTTATCGTCATTCGCCGTTCCGTTAGTCTTGCAAGTAATTGATCGCACAAAATTTATGCACCCTCCTAATGTACTGAAGACTTGAGGACCTCCGGCCACATGTGACTAATACGCCAGCCCTTCGACAAACCAGTGGCTACGCACGTGCGATAAGTAGGGCGAGGTGCAACATGCGCAATAAACAAAAAGGTTTTTCGTTAATTGAGCTTTTGATCGTGGTCGCGATCATTCTGATCATCGCCGCCATTGCCATTCCGAACCTGTTGCGGGCGAAGATCGCCGCCAACCAGGCTTCGGCAGTGGGCTCGCTGCGTACGTTGAATACAGCGTGCATCGCCTTTTCGACCAGCTACGGCCAATTCCCGGGGGCGCTCAGCAATTTGGGCCCAGTCGGATCTGGCGGCACGGCGAGTTCCAGCTCAGCGGACTTGATTGACTCCGTGCTCTCAGCCGGGACCAAGAGCGGCTACGTCTTTACGTTCACGGCCGGTGCGAGCAATCAGTCTTATTCGATAACGGCTACGCCCATCACCGCGGCCACCACTGGACAAAACATGTACTACACGGACCAGTCCGGCGTGATCCGCGTGAACACGTCCGGTTCGGGTGCGACCTCAGGCAGCACGCCGATCGGATAAGTTCTCCCTCGGCTCAAGGGCAAGAAGGAGAGGAGTTCGACTCCTCTCCCTTTGCTTTTTCTTGATCTCTTTGCCAAGAATCCGGCTTTCACTGACCTAGATGTTTTTTCCCGGAAGTGGACGACGCCCAAAGCCAGTATTCAGGAACGCAACGACTGGCATTCCGCCCTGTCAGAATGGTGGGACAGTTTTAATTGAGGCGCGTGGTCGAACTCAGCGCTGGCCACATACAAGTTGGCCAAGCGTTCGAGGATGCTGACGGCTCCTGGAGCAGCGGCACCTATCGCATTTTTTACGTTTTTGTAGACTGCCCAATATGCCGGCTTCAATTCCTCGGGAAGATCGGCACTTACTCCCCAGTTTGCGCGTTCGGCAATTGCGCACGCAATTCTTTGGGCCTGCACGACAGTAATCTCTTTTTCGACATCGCGGTTTAACGATTGCTGCAGGACGCCGAGCTGCTCCATAGCTGCATCCTTTGCCGCGTCGTCCATTGCGCTCGTACCGATGATTTCGAGCATGGCCTGTTCGAGTGGCTTGTTGATGACCTCTACCGCGCTGATTCTGCCGTTCGATTCTGAAAGAAGAGCTTCGAGTTTAAGTGTGTACTCAGTGATTTTGCGGTGGACGATGGCCAATTGGCCGCCGGCGGCTTGGGCCGCCTCAATACGAGACTTACCCTGTTGTAGCGCAGTCCTGTACGCGTCGTAGTCTCCGGCCGCGAGATTCCAAATGGTTTCGTCGACCAGAGCCTTTGCAGAATTTCCATAAACATAAGGAAGATCGCGGACGGGAACCCTGATAGCTGGATCTGTTGCTGCGCGTTCAGGCTCTGCAGGTGTGAGGCTGGCCACAATTTCCGGCCGGGCAAAGCCGGTTGGCTTTGCGTCCTCGACTTCTGCAGTTCCGACTCGATCCTCGGCTTTCGTTTGATTCCTGGTGGTTGTCGCTTGAGCTGCGCTGGGACGGACGGCCGCGCGAATTACCGTCGAGCGGTCTACCTCTTTCGCGTGACCTTCACAAAGGTAGACTGGCTCGACGCCGTCGCTTTCCTTGTAGATCGTGATGAGCGGCGTTCCGTAATCGCAGCCGAGCTGATAGTGTGGAGAAAGACGCTTCGCAGGCTTTCCAGGTGTCAGCTGCCACTCGGCCTGATGTGTGCAATGGAGCTTCGGCACGGAAGCAGTGTAGCCAAGCTCGAGGTTTGTGGTGGTCCCAAATAGTGAGTCCTGTCTCCGAAATTTAACCTCTGCTTGGCCATCTGTTTTTCTACGCGACAGTCGTTAAGCGCTTAGGTAACTGCCGAGAAGTGTTCTTGTCGAAAATATAGCTCTCCACCGAAAAGCCACTTTCAAATAGAGGTTCATCGGGAGTTAGCTATTAGCTCAACAAGCCAAGTGACCTGTCCCCAGCGCAGATTTCGAGGGAGTACACTTCCGGGGATGACTGAAAATAACGGAGAGACACCCATGAAGCGAGTTTTGGTATTTGCCACCGTTGTCGTCATGGCTGTGATGGCCCCGGGCCCCCTGCTGGCCCAAAGCAATCCTTTCGTCGGAACGTGGAAACTAAACCTCGCAAAATCGAAAGACACCGGCGCATTCCCGAAAGAGGAAACGCTTAGCGTCCGAATGATCGGTGACCAGCGCCAAGTGACCGTGAACGGCACTGCGACGAACGGCACCCCCATTTTGTTTAAGTACGAGGTCCCAGACAATGGCGGAGCAGGAAAGGTTCTAGCCGGCGGCCCATACGATAGTGTTTCTGGAAAGCGAATCGATGACAACACCCGCGAGGTCAGCTATATCAAGGGCGGCAGAGAGATGTTGCACCTCAACTCGCTCGTGTCCAAAGATGGCAAGACCATGAAGCTCACAGTCGAAGGAAAAGACGCTCTAGGTAAGGCTTTTTATGGTGTGGCGGTCTTCGAAAAGGAATAGTTTCGGATCATTTGGTCACTGTTCGTCCGGCAAGACGGCCAGAGTGAGCGTATTCACCGTGGCGGGATCATCGCGAAGCTTGATGTAGAGCAGCGTCCCATTGGGCCGCGGGACGTTCAAGCTGTTATCCGCGAATCCAACCGGCACGGAAACGGTGTGGGTGAACTCCGGATCTGACGCCACCGAATCGATCAAAAACAGGTTTGACCCCGCAAGACCACACTGCTTATCCGGACTATTCGGGCAGCGCACCTCCTTGAGCGAAGGAATGCGCACCAACGTCGCGAGCGGCTGCCAGTCTCCCTTTCCGCCATCGGCATCCACCGGGCGAAAGCGCAAGGGCCCGAAAGCCGAAGCTCCAAAGCTCTTGAGCGGATCGAGCACGGCCATCACCGTTTGAGAATCCTGCAACGTCAGATTGCCGTCAGCCACGCTCAGCAACGCAGCAAACGAGCTGTCCGCGGTGGCAACCTCGATCTTCTCGGTGCGCGGAAAGCTTTCCGGGACCTCCGTTTTCAGAAAGAATGTCATTCGCCCATCCTGCGGAAGAGAATCCTGATTCGCGAGGTGCACGGGGGACCGCGTCGGCCCCGCCTGCACGTTTTTGCTGATCAAGGTGACTCTGGGGCGCGGCAGCTCAACCGTTGTCTGCAAATCCAGAACACGCCCATCCTTGAGGTCCACGCGCGCTACAAGGTTCTCGCCGGGCGTCAATGCCGTGCTCGGCGCAGCCTGAGTTGCCGCTAGGCACAGTTCATCTTGTTGCCCGGCGCGTGCAAGTTTCGCGGGGGCGAAGCGGATGCCCTTGAGCTCGAAGCCATTCACCTGGTCCAGCCGCGTTCCCGTGAGAATGCCCTGCCGATCGCCCGCGCTTATCTTGAATGCATCGAGCTTGGCCGCTTCCGTATACGCGCGCAGATCGATTTGATCCGGCGCGATGGCGCCGAATTGCTGAATGGTCATCTTCAATGGACCTACTGCCATGATCATTCAGCGGAACGTGTATCTCCAGCTCATTCGATTTGGAGGCCGTCCAGGTAGCCTTGATGTCTGTTCCCAGCTCGTCCTGAATGCGAATCTGATCGACGCAGGTCGCGGCGTCTGAATCGGCGTGAATGACGTCTTCCCTGCCCGCAATCAATGCTCCCTGATCCGCGGCCGGAATCGCCCACGTCGCGGAATGCGCATTGACCATCCGAAAAGCGGGCCCTTCGAAGGAGTCGAATCCCCAATATCCGCGAACGGTCCCCTTCACACTGGGATCGAGTTTGCCGGCGCTCAGGGCATGCGCGTCGACCACAAAGCCGCCTTGTGCCGGATCCTGTGCCGCGGGCAAATCCACTCCTGCTCCGGCTTTGCCCTGCAGGTGCAACACAAAATCGTGTGCGATGTCGGTCGAAAACACGACGGGAGCGCCCTCCACAGGAAGCACCAGAGGCGCTTTTTGCAGGCAGAAAACGCCGTCTTTGTTCAGGGAACGAAGCGGCGGCGGTTGCGCGGCTTCGACGGCCGGCAGCCCCATCACGATCACGGACATGGGCTTTCGAAACGATGGCGGATTATTCAGCCGCAGGTTTACTTGCGCACCCTGAGGTACCGACAGCGCCGGGATGTATTGGTAAGAGGCCGTGTGGAGGCTGCTCAGCAGTTTTGCGACATCGACCACTGCCCCGACATAGGGGCTGTAAAATCCTGCACCCATGAACGGCACCGCGGTGACCTTACCCATCAGGTCCGTGGACGGACCTGAAGTAAGTGCGGCGACCATCGACTCACTGTGGCCGTCGTCCAGAACCAGTTGGTCGGTGTTCTGGGTGAGACATGTCGATTGCTGCTCCGGGAGGCCGGTCAAAGCATTGCTCCTCAAGCCTGATGCCCAGCGTCTTGGCCAAAAGAACCGAGCGGTCGTGCAGCGCCTTGGGATCGAAATTCGAAGTACTCTTCACCTCGTACAAATACTTGTCGGACCGGGTACGGTCGAGGCTCGCCTGATTCAAATCCTGCGATGCGCGCACGAACACGCCAGGCCTGCTTCGCACCGCCGAGCGCAATGTGTCGAAGTCCCCACCCGTTGTTGGCGCCAGAAACAGCAGTGCCTGTTGCGCATCCGGCGGTACGGTCACGACGATTCCTTCGGCGCGCACATTCCTATTCCAGGTTTCGGCGCGCGTGAACCATTCGTCGGGCGGTGGATTCGTAGTGCCACGCAGAAACGCGACCACGAGCAGGTAGCGGACGGACTGATCGTCGGGCAGGACGGGATGAATCCACAGGCGGTCTCCCGCCTGCAAGTTTGGCACTTCCGCGATGGGAAGCGTCTTCCCTGCCCGGTTCACGGTCATTTCCACCTGAGGCCCGGCAAGGTCAAAGGCGGCGTTTTCCGCCCTGGCGCCGGTCGTTGCCCCGAAAATTGCGAGCGCTAGCAATAAAAAACGAAACAACGATTCGCGAATGTGCGCATGATTCATGTTTTGCAAACGTTTGCTCCAAATTCCCGAATAGCCTGAGGGCTAGGTGGTGGCCTTACGGGGAGTATTCAACTCAAGTCTGGTTTTGCTTTGTCTGGTAGGGTGGGGCGTTCAAATTCTAACGAACCAATGCTGTATGTAAAGCGGAAGAGTTGAGGATAACGCTTTATTTTCCCCTAAGTAATTCCCTGTAGATACTCGCGCTTTCTCGGGCACGTCGAGAGTCCATCAGGGTTTGGCGGAGTCGTGGAGGAATTGGACGAGCAGCGAGCTCACGATTTCGGGCTGCTCCTGCTGAACCCAATGGCCGGCGCCATCGATAAGATGGAATCCCACCATGTGCGTGCACGCGCTATTGCGCATCTTGTCGACCGCGCCCGGCGTTTGGTAAACGCCCCAATCGCTCTTCCCCGCGATGTACTGCGAAGGCACGTCGATGGTGCGGCCCGAAAATGTCTGCATCTCGGCGATGCTTTTCGGATCCGCGCCGCGCCGCACGCGATAACCCTGCAGCGCGCCGTTGAAACCGGTCCGGCTGTATTCGGTGACGTAGACGCCGAGTTCGGCTTCGGTGAGCCATTTGCAATTGGCGATGTAATCCGCCGAGGGCATCAACGGCGCAACGTTTTCCGCCATGCCCTTGTCTTTTTCCATCACGTAATAGTGAGGAATTTGCGCCATCTCTTCGGCGGTGCGCGCCTTCAAGGGATGGGGTTTATTCCCTTTGTAATCGGCGCTCTTGTAGAAGTAATAGGCGCGGAAGAAGTCGTGCAAGCCTTGCGGCGCATGCAGCATGTCGTCATTGGCGCCGCGGGTGCGCTGATAATTCTGATAATACTTGCGCGGCGGGTTGAGCTTCGCGAGCTCGGCATCGAGCTCGTCGTCATTGACGCCTAGGTGCGGCAGGGGCGCGCCATTGGCTGTGTCAAAGGGCAGCGAGGGCGCGCCTTCGAATGGAGAGCTCATGATCGTGAGGGAGCGAAAAATGTCCGGACGGATGAGCGCGGACCACGAAGCGACCGGCGCGCCGGCGTCGTGTCCGACGATCATGGCTACGGAGCGGTAGCCGAGCGCGAAGACGAGGCCCATGGCGTCGCGCGTCATGTTGAGAATGCGAAAGGCATCGGGGTCGGCGTCGTAGGAGTCGTCCCAGCCGGTAGTTCGGCCGTAGCCGCGCTGGTCGGTGGCGACCACGTGATAGCCGGCGTCGGCGAGAGCAGGCATCACCTTGCGCCAGCTGTAGGCGAGCTCCGGGAATCCGTGCATCAGCAACACGAGCGGCCGGCCCGGCGTGTCGTAGCCAGCTTCCAGGATGTGCACCGTCAGGCCGTTCACGTTGGCGATGTGGCGCGAGCGGACGCCGGCGAGCAGAGTGCCGTTGCCGTAGGGCGGAAGCTTTGAGAAATCGGTGTGCACGATTTCGGCACGCGCGCTTGCGGGCGGCGCGATGAGCAATCTGCCGAGCCCGGCTGCCGCGGCGGCCGTCAGGAAAGCGCGGCGCGAGGGCTTCGAGATGGCGCTGGAGATTGCGTCGACATTTGGCGTTTCGGACATGGAACGCTCCTCTATAGGAGGATGTCGCTTCAAGCGAGCGAGTCGAGCGCTATTAGACCGCGAACGGCGGGGTCTGTGTCAATCGCGGAGTGAAGGGTTGCCTCTCAAGCAGCCAGGGACTTCCTCGCATTCGCTGGCGAAGCCTGCGCCAAGGTATCTCAAGAAACATTGGCGGAAATGATTGGCACCACGCGTTCCCGGGTTAATCTTTTCATGAACAAATTCAAGAAACTGGGCTTCATTCACACGAATGGCGGGCTCCACATCAACAGTTCACTCCTGAGTGTTGTTCTCCACGAGTAATCATCGAACCTTCCGACTTCCGCTATTGAGCGAATCCTGAGCAAAGCGATTCATATACGGGCCAATTCCCGATATGTTTGAATGAGCTCGGCTTGTTGAAGCAGGGGCCAAGGGATGCTACCGTTCGGCGTGGCAACAGGGTTCTTAAATTGGGTGTTGAGGCAAAGGTGAATATGACGGTGACTTTGAAGCGTATGGCGGTTACGAGGGCGGCACTGCTTCTCTTGCTCGGTATTATCCCGGGAGCGCTGGGCGCTCAGCAGCCCAAGATGAACATGGTGAAGATTGCCGACGACGTCTACACCATGGTAGAGGCCGGGGGATCGAGCAACTCCACCTTCATCATCACCTCCGACGGAGTTGTGGTTTTCGACCACTACATTACCGAGTCCGATCAAACGCTCGCCGCGATCCGAAAGCTTACGGATAAAAAGGTCAAGTATTTGTTCTCGTCGCATCCTGCCGCGGATCACTCTACCGGCGCGTGGTGGTTTCGAGAGGACCACCCTGTTTACATCGCCAGTAAGAATCAACTGAGAGATATGCTCGGTGAACGAGGCAGGATTTATAAAGAGCTTCAGGAATCGAAAGATCCGCGCGATGCTGTATACAAAGGCAAGGACCTGATCCTTCCCGACCTCGTTTTCGAAAAGAGCATGACGCTGCGGTTGGGTGGTCTCACCTTCGAAGCCACGATGGAAGGAGCTGCTCACAGCACGGGAGACGTAACGCTATATATTCCGCAGAAACGCGTCTTCCTCATGGGCGATCTACTGAACTCAGATATGCACGCGGGAGGCGGATCGCTCGTTCCCGGCGAAGGCTCCGACCCCGAAATGTGGATCAAGGTTCTCGGTAACATTATGGATCGGCGGCTGCCGGTGGATACTTATGTGCCTGGCCACGGCCCCGTGCACCTCGGCCGCGGAGCAAAAGACCTCGAAGAAGCCCAACGATACTTCTTAGCAATGCGAGACGCTGTGGCCACCTTGATGAGCCAGGGGAAGAGCCTGGACCAGATCATCAAGGAGTTCAAAGTGCCCTCGGAGTTTGCACACTACACGCATCCCGAGCGTTTGCAGACGACGCTGCCCTTATATTATTGGGAACTGATGGGCGTCGATAGATAGCGTTTCGGCCATCGAAGCCAGAATCCGATGGTGCCGTTTCCTGGCGGTCACATCGCCGTCTTCATTCACTGCGACGTTTTATCGGAGCGAGAACGACGGGCCGATGAAACTGGACTGGACCGTGAAACACTCCAAAGCTGACGTTCATTGAACCGCCTCCTGGCGCAGTCTCGATTCTTGGAGGGGGAGCAATCAAGCTCTCCCACCTCCAGGAATCGCGGATGCGGCCAGCGCCTGCGCCTTACTACTCCTGAACTGTTGCCCGCAGAACCACTTGGTCTGAGGGAAATTTCGTTTGCGAGTCAGTCTCCGCAGTGACGAAAACATTGAAGGTATGGAAAGTGGTTGCCGTCTTTAGATCGCCCTTACGATTGTTTCCGACCTTCAGTTCCCCTTCACTTTTCGCTTGAGCGCCTTCCTGCTGTATCCAGACGACGTAGGACTTTGCAGCAGGGGTGAGCCTGCCCGGTTTCGCCATACCATTAGCTTTCACTTCAAGCTGGATATTGCCATCCTTCTCCTTAGCCACTTGAAGCTGGGCCGTCGCTCCCGGCACCTCATTCGAGGCGGTCATGGGGTAGGTTTTTGCGTAGCTCGCTGGGGCGAGAGCTAAGACGCCCGCGCACACTAGGACGGGAAAATAGAATATTTTGCTGTTCATGTTTGAAACTCCTTTAGGACTATCTTGTACAGCCATGCTAGAGCACGCGAAGAAGGGTATCTGTCCTTTTGCGCACACATTGGCATTTTGTGTTCGGTTTCGGGAATAAGGAGCCGCCACGCGCGTGAGGACGGGCGCGTTTCGCGCCAATTCTTGCGAAAAACGAAGAATGACGGTCGGTCTGCGGAAATCAGGAAACTGCCGACCCACAAAATCGGGGATGACCATGTAAGCGGGCTCGAGCTCTTCGTAACTGGCGCTTCAGGGCGAAGAGAACCTGTGCTATAAGATTGCGCATCTACGGACCAGAACGGAAAAACCGTCGATGCAGGGATGCGAGGTTTTAGTAGCCGCTAGCAGCGGCTTCGGCACACCGGCGCCATTGAACTGCACGCAAAGGGGATGACAAGAATCAGGAGGACGCCGATATGGATTCGACCAGACGCAAAATATTGAAAACGGGCGTTGCTGCGACGGCGATGGCCGCCGTACCGCGCGTGCTTGGCCAGCAGACTGGGAAAGGAGCAGGTGCCATGTCGTTCTATGAAAAAGGTCCCGTTCGCATCCGCTATGAGGAGGCCGGTTCCGGCTTCCCGTTGTTGCTCATCGCCGGCGGAGGATTGAATTCGACGATCGCCGGCTTGGCGAATCCGTTTAACTCGATCGAGGAGTTCAAGGGAGAGTACCGTTGCGTCGCTGCGGATCTCCGGAACGCCAATCCCGGGCAGTCGTCTGGTCCGCTGGAGATCGACCGGCCGTGGGATTCACACACGGATGACCAACTCGGTGTGCTGGATCATCTGGGTATAAACAAGTTCATGGTGATGGGCTTCTGCATCGGCGGCCCATTCATCTGGAACCTCTTGAAGCGGGCGCCCGACCGGGTGGTCGCGGCCGTGCTGGCGCAGCCCGTCGGGTTCCGGCCGGAGATGCCCACTTTAATGTACGACGGCAGCATGACCGGGTGGGGTCCCGATTTGGTGAAGCGCCGGCCCGAGATCACGATGGACATGGTCGAGAAATATCTGACCAAGATGTACCGCACAAACGCCGACTTCGTCTTCACGGTGACGCGCGATTTCGTGCGCAATTGCCAGACGCCCGTATTGATCCTGCCGGACGATATCCCGGCACATCCGTACGCAGTCGCTATGGAGGCGGCGATGCTCGCGCCCAAGGCCGAAGTGAGCATCTTCCCGTGGAAGGAGCCCAAGGAGCGAATCCCGCTGGCAGTGCGCCAGATACATTCGTTCCTGCGGGCACATCGCCCAGCTTCTACTTAGAAGCGGTGTTTGTACGATAGGGCGGCGGCGCAGGGCTGCTGCCGAGCGCTAAAGGTCGCCCAGCCTAAGTCAGAGTATTCGTGAGTTCGCCGACGTGCTCGATCCAAACGCGCACCACATCGCCCGGACTTCAGGAACTCTTTCCTCGCCATGCCTACGCCCGCCGGCGTTCCGGTAAGAATCAAATCCCCTGGATGAAGTGTGGGCCGCGCGGAAAGCTGGGCGATCTGCTCAGCGAGAGAGAAGATCATTTTGCTGGTATGAGAATCCTGCTTGAGCACATCGTTCACCCACAGCTTGATGCCCAGGCGCTGCGGGTCCGGAATTTGTTTCGCGGGAACGATCCAGGGACCCACCGGACAAGCGCCATCGAAACTTTTATGACTGATCCAGTCGTACCGGAAGGGCGAAGTTTCCGGAACGTTCGGCCGCACCATGAAATCGCGAGCAGAGAGATCATTGGCGACTGTGTAGCCGGCGACATAGTCGAGCGCGCTTTCCACTGGAACGTTCTTTGCAGCTCGGCCGATGACTGCCGTTAATTCCGCTTCCCAATCGAGCTTTTGTGCGCCCGCAGGCAGTGGAATGCGGGCCTCCGTCTGCACGACCGTGCGCGAAGCTTTGATGAAGTGCCAGGGCGCAAGCCCCGCTTTACGGAGATCGGGCTCGAGCACCAGATTGAGAACGCGAGCCATCTCGGCCATATGATCGGAATAGTTTGCACCCGCGCAGAAGAGAGTCGGAGGGTAAAGGACCGGCGCAAGCAGGCGGAGTTTTGCGAGCGGAGAGCCGGGTGTGGCGCCACTTCCCTTCTCTACCTTTTTTGCAACAGCCGCCTCAATCAGCGGCTCCGCTTTCGCCCAATCGTCCAACACACCAAGCATCGTCGCGTATGACGGTTTGCCGGTGAGTTCAGCCAGATCGAAAACGGCGTCGTTGAAGACGGCGCCCGAGCGAGGGCCTTGCGCAGTTTCGTAAGTCACGAGCGTGTAGTGCGTGGTGTTCCGCTCACTGTCTGCCATTTTCAATCCTACAAGCGCATCTTCAATCGGCGTCGAACTTACTTGAACATTTCGTCCGTCGGCATGATGCCCCACAGATTGGAGGCCTCCGGGTCCCTGGCCCACACTTTGGGACGTTGCGGATGATCGCGATGCCATGGGCGCGGCTCGAAGTAGCCGAGCTCTTCGTTCATGCGATCGAGTTCGGCGAAAAGCTCGGTGATCAGACCCGCCGGACTGCGATGATAGGTGAACAGATTGTGGCCGATGCCGTGCCGGCCCGGTCCCCAAAGGAGCTTGTAGCCGTTGACGCTGAGAAAATCGCACGCCGTTTGTATGTGGCCCCAGTCGCGCAATTCGAACGCCGTGTGAAAGTGGCGATTCGAACCGCTCTCCACCAAATTGATGCTGTGATGGTCGGGCCCACAGCGCAGGAACGAGAAGAAGTCGCCCATCCAGTCCGATTCGCGGAAGCCCAGAACGTCGCAATAGAATTTTGTCGTGCGCTTGACGTCGGTGACATGGAAGGCGACGTGGCCGAGCTTGTGCGGCACGATACCGTTAGCCTGAAATTTCTGGTGCGAGAAGTCGGCGCGCTTGAATACCTCGATCGCCGTGCCCTTCGGATCCTCGAAAGTCACCAGCTCCGATATCGACGGCTCGGGATCCTTTTTGCGCTGAGTCTTGATGCCGTGACCCTGCACCTGCTTTTCGAAAGCGTCAAGATCGTCGTCTTCGCTGATCTGAAAGGCGATGCGCACGCACTGTGCCTGCGGGCCTTTGCGCAAAACAACGGAATGATGATCGACGGTGTTGGCGAGAAACGTGGCGTCCTTTTCCTTGCCGACGAGTGTCATGCCCAGGATGTTGGTATAATAGTCGGTCTGCTGTTCGACGTCCGGCACTTCATAGCCGGCGTGGCCGATTTTGCGCACGCGGATCATGCGGGCTCTCCTTTCGGCTTCGCTTTTCGTGCCTTCGTTTTCATTTCCCTTTTCGTTGTCAAGCGCGGTAACGAACCGATGACGTCAACCATTTTGGCGCCGTCGAATTCAGCGAAACCCATCGCGATGTAACGCTCGTAAAGCGCCGCGGCGCAATCGAGCATCGGCGTGGCCACGCCAACGCTCTCTGCGAAGTCGCCGATCATAGGGAAATAGTGCTGCAATGTGGGCACGGTGCCCTGCGCCGGCAGGAACTGCCGCTGCGCCATCCACGGCGCGCGAATGCCGAATTGCGTCGAGCCGCCGCTGCCGGTCGCGATCGCCTTGATCATCAGCGGCACGTCTACGCCGGCTTTGAGCCCGAGCGCCATGGCCTCCGCGGTGGCCGCGATATGGATCGCAACCAAAAGATTATTCACCAGCTTGACGCGGCTGGCGGCGCCGAACTCGCCGAAATAGAGGCACGAATCGGCAAAACCCGCGACTACGGGTTCGACTTTCTTGCATGCCGCAGCGTCACCCGCGAGATAGACGACGGCCTTCTTCGCCGAGACCATGCCCGGGGTGCCGGAGACTTCGCCGTCGATGAAGGTAGCGCCCCTTTGCGCGAGCGGCGCGATCTGGCGCTGCTTGTCAGGCAGTGGGTGCGAACCGAGCTCGACCACGATTTGCCCCGGACGGGCGGTGTGGACGAGACCTCGCGGCCCCTGCACCACGTCGTCGAGGGCTTCCGTCGATGGCAGGCAGGAAAGGACGATTTCGGCTTGCGCGCCGACTTCGGCTGACGACCGCGCGGCCACGCCGCCGACTTTTTCGAATTCGGCGAGCGAACTGCGGCGATATCCGACGACGCGCCGGCCGCCCTTGATGAGGTTCTCTGCGATCGCTAGGCCGATCTTACCGACACCTATAAAGCCGATGGTCTCCATTTCCGCCTCACACACCTGAACAAGAGCTCGCGACGGACAAGCGTAATGCGCGAGAGCACCGCTGACGACCGTGAATATTAGAACCACAAGGGACGAAAGGCCAAATGTGCGGAGATAACCTCGCGATCCCCGCTGGGGCCTTTCGGGGCTGGCAAATTCGTTGTGTCGCGGGATGCGGAAGCGTTACGATTGCACCAAGCTAGAGGTTCGAATAGGGATTCCAGTACAGTGCCGGTTGGCCGTTGAGGCCATCCGAGCGACCCGTCGTTGACGGGAAATAGTTGACGAGGAAATAACATCATGTGGATTGTACGGCTCGCTCTCCGTCGCCCGTATACATTCGTGGTGATGGCGGTTCTGATCGCCATCCTCGGCGCAACCGCCATCGTCACGATGCCCGTGGACATTTTCCCTTATATCGACATTCCCATCGTGAGCGTGGTGTGGCCGTACTACGGTTTATCGCCGGAGGAGATGGAGAAGCGCGTCGTCACGAACTTTGAGCGGAACCTCACCGCGGGCGTGAACGATATCGAGCACATCGAGTCGCAATCCTACAAAGACATCGCGGTGGTCAGGGTTTACTTCCACCCCAACGTGCAGATCGATATGGCCGTGGCTCAGGTGACAGCGCAAATGCAAAGCGGCCTGCGCTCGATGCCGCCTGGCATGTTCCCGGCCAACGTGCTTAAGTACGATGCCGGCAGCGTTCCCATCCTGAAGCTTGGGCTTTCCAGCAAAACTCTGCGAGAGCAGGAGATCTTCGACATCGGGCAGAACTTCATTCGAACTCCGCTGGCCACCGTGCAAGGAGCTGCCGTTTCCTATCCCTTTGGCGGAAAAAACAGGGCGGTGATGGTGGACTTGAACCCTGACGAGCTCTACGCCAAACAACTTTCGCCGCTGGATGTTTCGAACGCCTTGAACCTGCAGAACCTGATTCTCCCGGCGGGCACGGCCAAAATGGCGGAGACCGAGTATCAGATCAAGGTGAACAGCAGCCCGCTGGTCGTCGACGAACTGAACAATCTGCCGATCAAGACCGTGAATGGCGCGACGATTTACATGAAGGATGTGGCGCAGGTCCGGGACGGCTTCACCGTACAGAGCAATCTTGTCCGCACGGACGGGGCACGCGGAGTGATGTTGAGCATCACCCGCACAGGCAAAGCCTCGACGCTGGCTGTGGTCGACGCCGTCAAAGCCGCTCTGCCCAGGATCCTTGCCACGGTTCCGCCAGAGCTGAAGGTAACGACGCTCGCGGACCAATCGATTTTTGTGCGAGCTTCCATTCAAGGCGTGCTTCGCGAGGCCCTGATTGCCGCGGCATTAACCGGACTGATGATCCTGCTCTTCCTGGGGAGCTGGCGCAGCACAGTGATCGTGTGTATCTCGATTCCGCTCTCGATTCTCGCGTCTCTCTGCATCTTGAGTGTCCTGGGACAAACGATCAACGTGATGACGCTTGGGGGACTAGCGCTGGCTGTGGGTATTCTGGTGGACGATGCCACTGTGGAGGTGGAGAACACGCACCGGAACATGGCCATGCGAAAACCTCTGGTCCGCGCCGTTTTGGATGGCGCATCGCAGATTGCCATTCCGACCTTCGTCTCCACTCTTTCGATCTGCATCGTGTTTGTCCCGGTGCTGCTGCTGACGGGAACCGCGAGGTATCTGTTTACGCCGCTCGCCATGGCGGTGGTCTTCGCCATGCTCGCTTCCTACCTGCTGTCTCGAACGCTAATCCCGACTTTGGTTCATTACCTTCTCAAGTCCGAGGTGGAGTTGTACCGGGAGGGGAAACACGGAAAGTCAGAGGGAAACGCAAGCCTTCTTTGGCGGGTCAACAGTGTATTTAACGGGGTATTCGAGCGCCTTCGCTTCCGTTATATCGGACTGCTGAATTGGTCCCTGCAGCATCGCGCGCAGGTGCTTTCGGGCTTCATGGCTGTTTCAATCGCTTCGCTGGGACTGGCATGGCTCGTCGGTGAGGATTTCTTCCCCGACGTCGATTCCGGCCAGATGCGCCTGGATGCTCGCGCTCCGGCTGGGACGCGGCTCGAAGAGACCGAGGTTAGGTTCGCCGCAATCGAGCACGAAATACGAGACGTGATCCCGGCGAGCGAGATGGACACGCTGATCGACAACATCGGAATCGTGAATTGCTGGGCTTGTCTGGCGCAGGGAGAGATTCCGACCATCTCCAGCGCCGACGGCGAAATTCTGATTTCGCTCAGGCAAAACCACAGCTCGACGCGCGATTATCAGGTGCGCCTGCGGAAGCGGCTCCGCGAGAAATTCCCCGACACGACTTTTTTCTTTGAACCAGCCAACATCACCACGCAGATCTTGAACTTCGGAGTTCCGGCGCCTATCGATTTGCAGGTGGTCGGACGAGACACCAACGCGAACTTCAAAATCGCCCGGAAGCTCGCGGACAGGATTTCGCACATTCCCGGCGCCGCCGATGTTCACGTTCACCAGGTGATCGATCAGCCGGAAATCAGCTTGAATGTGGATCGAGTCAAGGCGTCGCAAATGGGTTTGACGCAGCGTGACGTGACCAGCAGCATGCTGATCTCTCTCAGCGGCAGCAGTCAGGTGGCACCGAACTTCTGGATGAACTGGGACAACGGCGTCAACTACACCGTTGGCGTGCAGACGCCTCAATACAAAATCGATGGGCTGGATGCCCTGCTGCGCACGCCCGTGTCGGTGGCGAGCAACGCGGTCAACACCACCACACCGGGTTCTCAAGCCGGCGCGGCCGAGGGCGGGAATGCTTTTGTGGGCACGTCTCCCAGCGGCTCTTCGCAGGCGTATGCCAACCCAGGAGCGATGGCGGGGAGCACGCAGCTTCTTTCGAACCTGGTGACTGTGCAACGGGAGACCGCGCCGGTGATCGTCAACCACTACAACATCCAGCCGGTGTTTGACGTGTACGCGAACGTGGACCGGCGGGATCTAGGCGGCGTGGGCACCGAGGTGGAAAAGATCGTGAAAGAGGAGAGCGCCCATTTACCCCGCGGCACCACGTTCGCCTTGCGCGGCCAGTACCAGACCATGCAAGCATCGTTCTTGCGCCTGGGACTGGGCATGGTTTTCGCAGTGGTTCTCGTATATCTGCTCATGACCGTGAACTTCCAGTCGTGGCTCGACCCGTTCATCATCCTCACTGCGCTGCCCGGCGCGATGGCCGGTATTTTATGGATGTTGTTCGTGACCCACACTACGCTGAGCGTCCCTTCCCTGATGGGGGCCATCATGTGCATCGGCGTGGCGACCGCTAACAGCATCCTGATGGTGACTTTCGCCAATGACGAGCGGGCGTTCGTGCCTTCCGCCCGCGAGGCGATGCTTTCGGCCGGCTATGCGCGCATCCGGCCGGTGCTGATGACGGCGACCGCGATGGTTCTCGGTATGCTCCCGATGTCGCTCGGCCTGGGCGAAGGCGGAGAGCAAAATGCGCCCCTCGGACGCGCCGTGATCGGAGGCCTGATTTTCGCCACGGTGACCACATTGTTTGTCGTCCCGATCATCTACAGCTACCTGAAAACAAAAGCGCCAGTCGATTACGAGCGTCAACTGACACAGGAAGAGGCAGAAGTCTGATGAAGCGCGAGATCGATCTCACAGAAACCACGGAAGAACGGCTGCGCAGGGAGATTGACGATCTTAAACGCCAGCTGCGGGAGCAAAAGAGCCCGGGATCTTCGCACGTCGGACTGACGGCCAAGCCGTGGCAGCCGTCTTCGACCACTCTCTGGTCGATTTGTTTGACTGTGATTGTCCTCATCGTGATTGGCTTCTTCGCGGGCTATATACCGCTTCGGCAACGCCAGAACCTCATCCGCAACCAAGCGCTCGAGCAAGAGCAGGCCTTGCCGAGGATGGAAGTGATCGAGGTGGGAGCTTCTTCTCCCAAGAGCGAACTGGAATTGCCGGGGAATATTCAGGCGATCACCGAAGCGCCGATTCTGGCGCGCGCCAACGGCTACATCAAGCAGCGGATGGTCGACATAGGAGATCGAGTCAGTGCGGGCCAGCCCATGGCCGAAATTGAAGCGCCGGAAGTCGACCAGCAAATGAGCCAGGCCAAGGCCTCGCTCGAGCAGGCACGGGCTGCGCTCGAACAGTCGCTCGCGAATTACGAGCAGGGCAAATCGAATCTGGATCTCGCCCGCGTTACCGCCGAGCGATGGAACGCGCTGGAGAAAGAGGGGATTGTCCCGAAGCAGGAAAATGACCAGTATCAGGCGCAATATCAAGCGCAGACCGCCGGGGTCCAGGCGCTCGAGAAAGCCGTCTCCGCACAGCGCAGTAACGTGGCCGCCGCCGAAGCAAGCCTGGCAGCCCTGGACCAAGTGCAAAGTTACCGCGTGGTGAAGGCGCCTTTCGATGGACTCGTGACGCTGCGTAACGTCGACGTTGGCACGCTGGTGAACGGCGGCAACACGCTTCTGTTCCGCGTGGCACAGACGAGCACGCTGCGCACTTACGTCAACGTCCCGCAGACCAATGCCAATTCCATTCGAGTCGGCCAGGCGGCCTCATTGAGAATTTCCACTCTGCCCGGACGCAATTTTCCCGGTACCGTAGCGCGGACGGCGAATTCGCTCGATCCCGCGAGCCGCACGATGCTCGTGGAAATCCGTGTCCCGAATCCCGATCGTGTGCTGCTGCCGGGCATGTACGCGCAGGTCGACTTGAGCAGCCCTCGAACGAATCCGCCTCTGCTTATCCCCGGCGATTCCCTAGTTGTTCGCGCCGACGGAGTCCAGGTTGCGGTAGTCCGTTCCGACCATACCGTGCACCTCCAAAAGATTCAGGTCGGACGGGACTACGGCGATAAGCTGGAAGTGATCAGTGGGCTCGAATTGGGGGACATGCTTATTGCCAATCCGGGCGACGCGGTGGTCGAGGGCGTCAAAGTCGAACCGGTCCCTGTGGAAACGGCAGCCGAAAAACCCGCTCCCAAGACCTCCGCAAATTAACTTCCGTTAATGTGGCGCAAGATGGCGGACCGAGAAGCAGGCAGCGAGCCGGACTGGCTCAGTCCCCTGGCTACGAGCTCGCGACGGATTGGGCCGGCTCTCGAAATTAGCGGCGCCAATATGCCGAGGGCGCGGCCGACGCGAGATGTGCGAGAGCTTTAGAGAACGCGGCGATGCCGCGGCGCCCGAGCTTGACGCCAGAGCCTTGTTGATAAAGACTCGTGCCATGCTGAAACCTGTAATCGCGCTCTTTATTTGTGTGGCTCTGCCATTTGGCCTTGCTGCTCAGCAAGCGAGCACCTCCAAATCGGACACCAACTCCAAAGCCGCAAAGAAAAACGCGGAAACCTACTCCACAACCACAGCCGCTAAAACGCAATTCATGCGCGAGAGCGGCTACAGAAACGGTAGACCTGGATACGTAGTCGCCTATAGGAAGGCACTCGCCTGCGGTGGGGCCGACGACATAAGCAATATGGAGTGGCTTACAACGGCTGAAGCAAAAGCAAAAGACAAGGCCGACCGCAGCAAAGGTTGTAAGTGAAACTGAAATGGGCAGACGGGTAGCTGTCGTGCTTTACGTTGTAGCGATGGCAGCCGTCATAGTCGGTGTAGATTTCGTGTTCTTCAGAAACCGATTCTGGGAACGGCTGACAGTGAATATTGGCATTGTCCTGGTGTTCGGAGCTTTCTACTTGAGATTCCTCAGGCGTCCATGAACAAGGCGCGATACCGCCCTTTCGCTGCGATTGTGCAGACGCACTTCGCACTCGCTACAGACGAGTGATCTGGTAAGTGATCGTCTCTTCTCTCGAAACCTCGTGGCCGGTCTGACCTTTGCTCCGGAAAGCGCATCAAAAGCCTAGGGTTAATGCACAAGGTCACTCGCCGGGAACTACTGAAACTCGGGTCTGCAACGGCTATTGCAGAGCTGGCGTCTTTGGGTTTGCATGGCTGCGGCGGGGCTTCGTCGGTTCCTTCCGCTCCGTCCGCTTGCTCCAAATTAAGTGATATCGAGCATGTGGTGATCCTCATTCAGGAAAACCGGTCTTTCGATCACTACTTTGGAAGCTACCGCGGCGTCCGCGGATTTTCCGACCAAAGCGGGGCATTCCAGCAACCCGATCCAGCGAACATAACGAGCCCGCCCGTGGGGGCACTCTTGCCCTTCCACCTGGACACGCCCACAACGAATGCAGCCTGCACGCCCGACATCACGCACGACTGGGTGCCGCAGCATTACAGCTGGAACAACGGCGCAATGAATGGTTTTGTGAGTTCGCGCCTTCCGATTAATCCCAACGACGCCGTGTTGAGCATGGGCTACTACACTCGCGCGGACCTTCCCTACTACTACGCCCTGGCCGATGCCTTTACGATCTGCGACAACTATTTTTGCTCGGTGATGGGCCCGACCGACCCGAATCGCCTCTACACGATGGCGGGGTCACTCGACCCGGATGGGAAAAACGGCGGCCCGATTTTACAGACCATCATCACAAACCGCGCAGCCGTCAACGGCCGTCTGACGTATACGACGATGCCCGAGCAGCTTCAGGCTCGGGGAATTTCCTGGAAGGTTTACTCGTCGCCCGACGAAACACTTCTCGCCGGGATTCTCTCGGATAATGTTCTTTCCTACTTCAAGAATTTTCAAGATCCTGCATCGGTGTTGCACCAAAATGCGTTCGGACCACAGTTCCCCGCCGACTTCCTGGCCGATGTGGCCACTGGGAGTTTGCCACAAGTCTCCTGGCTGGTGGGGTCGGTGATAACCTCGGATCACCCTCCTTCGCCTTCGGTGTTTGGTGAGAGCATTCTTTCGCTCATTGTCACTGCTTTTAGAGCAAACCCGGCACTATGGGCAAAGACGGTTTTGTTTGTGACCTACGATGAAAATGGCGGATTTTTCGATCATGTTGCGCCGGTGACGGCGCCTGTTGGCACTCCAGGCGAATATGTGACGGCACCTGCGGTACCGGACCCAACCGTAATTGGCAGTCCCGCGATTACCGGGCCGATTGGACTGGGTTTTCGCGTTCCCATGCTGATCATCTCGCCGTTCAGCCGAGGCGAGTTCGTGTCATCCGACCTCTTCGATCACACTTCCGTGTTGCGATTTCTCGAGACTCGGTTCGGTGCCGAAGTGCCCAACTTGAGCGCCTGGAGACGCGCCACGGTCGGGGATCTCACCAGCGCGCTTAATTTCAAAAACCCTGACCCGTCGATCCCGAGTCTACCGTCTACACTTCCTGCCATTCCGCAGATAATCCAGCAATGTGCCGCGAACCTGGCTGGAACGACGCCCTACACAGTGCCAAGCACCCAGGCCCTTCCGACCCAGGAAGCCGGAACCGCGATGCGTCCCAGCGGCGTGTGCTAGTCAACAGTGGTGGCGGGGGTATTCTGCTTGGCTGCGGCGAGCTATTGAAGTAGGTCGAGAGCAATCTGCCACGAATTCAACTCTGGGGATGATTCCTAGGCGCGGCGGCCCTTAGCGACAAAACTCATGAACCGGCGTGCCAATTCCTGAATCCGCCGGTCTTGGCTATCTCGTAAACTTCGGAAGAGAGGATAACCAAAGAAATGCCCTGTGATTGCGTTCTGATTGGCGTCTTTACATTTCGGTAGTAATCTTCTGGCGCCCAGAGGTCCACTGCAATCATCGCGCACACCGGAGCAACCGCTTTGTACAAGATCGCCAGGCTCGCACTGCCCGTCCTTCTGATCACGATCCCGGTCGCGGCTCAAGCGCAAGGAAGATTCAATCTTTTTGGCGGATATTCCTACACCAATTTCAATTACGCCTCGACGCTTCCCCCGTCGCCCAACCCCGTTCCGCTGATGCGCAGCCTGAACGGATGGAACGCGTCGCTGGAAGGGCGCATCTTTCCGTTCATTGGGATTGTCGCCGATTTTAGCGGTTACTCCGGTCAGGAAACGGTTACACTATCGTGCCCCCTCCTCATCGTGACCTTGTGTGACCCGGACAACGAGAACGTCAGGTTGTATACCTTCCTCGTGGGACCGCAGGTCTCCTTTTCCATCGCGAGGTTCACTCCCTTTGTTCACGCGCTCGCCGGTGTTGCCCACGTGGCCGTAGGTACCCGACAGAGTTTCCTCACCGGAAGCGGGGTATTCTCTCCTCCTAATACAGACACGGCCTTTGCTGACGCGCTGGGTGGCGGCCTGGATTACCGCCTTATCGGACCGATCCGCTTGCGTATACAAGCTGATGCCTTGCAAACGCGGCTGAAAAATCCCTTTGCAGCCACGTCGAGAATCACACGAACCAATCTTCGACTCTCGACTGGCGTTGTTTTTCATTTCTAGAGCCGTGGCGGGCAAAGCACCGGCCGCTCGCAGATTTCATTTGGTTCGCCTATACGTTTCCAGTTAAAAGCTCTGTGACAATGTTACTTGGGTATTTTGGTATGATTCGAGGCTTCCTAAACCCGCCCGATTAGGGGCTGCCTCTGTGCAGCTCTTACGGATTCGAGGTGTAAGAGTCCCGTTTTTTCGCGAATGCTTGCTGTAGCGCGGGAGCCGAAATAAGTTGCCGATCGTCAACCAGCCATACATAGGGTTCGAAGGACCGATAGGCGCGGGCAAAACCACGCTCGCGCAATTATTGGCGTTGCATCTGGGCGCGACGCTTATTCTTGAAGACGTCGACGGCAACGAGTTCCTTCCCGACTTTTACGCCAACAGAGAACGCTGGGCACTGGGAATGCAATTGGCATTTCTGATTTCCCGCTATGAGCAATTGAGAACCATTCCCCCGGCTCGAAGCCGGCCCGTAATCGCGGACTACACGCAGGCCAAGGATCCCATTTTCGCGCGGGTGCTCCTCAATCAACGTGAGGTGGAGTTATACGAGAGGCTCAGCGCCGGGCTGGATGTGAACGTGTCGCGCCCCGATCTCACGGTGTATCTGGACGCGAGAAACGACGTGCTCCTGGAGCGAATTCGGCTGCGCAATCGCCCCTACGAGATGGCGATTGACGCGCAGTACCTGGACGCGCTGCGCGACGCTTATATCCGCCATCACAACTCCACTGGAAGATGGCAGGTGTTCTGCTTCGATACTTCGACGCTGGATCTGCGGTCCGAATCGCAGCTCAAAGGTCTTTTCAAGAACATACTCGCGGCCGTTTCGACGCACTGACGGGGGCGCTGATCCGGAGGGCCAAATCCGGAGTATCGGACACGGGCAGTATCAAAAACGGGCCAGCCGCCCCGCGGAATTTCCTTCGTCAACGCTCGTCTGCGCTCGCTCTCCTTGCGCTACAATTCAAAGTGTTTAAAGGCGCTCGAGAGCGCCAATGCGGAGTGCCGACTTAGGATGAAGGCAACCGAGAGCAGCGAAACCAAAGCGCATTTATCGGGAGTTCCCGCTAAAGCGCACCCCGGCGCGAATGATGGACACGCCACCGGCGTGCCGCCGCACATGCCGATATTGGTGCTCGACGTCGGCTGCGGCGTTCGCAAGCAGCCCGGCGCGATTGGCATCGACCGCAATCCGGCGAGCAAGCCCGACGTGCTGGTCGATCTGGACGAATTCCCATATCCGTTTCCCGATAATAGCTTCGACCGCATCACGGCCATTCACGTCATCGAGCATTTGAGCGATGTGATCCGCAGCATGGAGGAGTTTCACCGGCTACTCAGGCCGGCCGGGACGCTGCGCATCGAAACGCCGCACTACACGGATTACAGTTCGTTTTGCGATCCGACGCACAAGAATCATCTGAATAGCTTCAGCTTCCGCTACTTTGGCCACAACCACGGCGGTTTCGGCTACTACTCCGAGGCGCGCTTCCGCGAAATTTCCGTGCGCGTGAAGCTGCTTTCGTTCTGGAAATGGCTGGGATTCGAGTTTCTGGTCAACCATTTCCCGCGCTACCGCCGCTTCTGGGAGCACTATCTTTGCTATATCGTGCGCGGCAAAGCGATGGAGTTTGAATTCGAGGCAGAGAAGTGAGGCGCGGTCGCGACGTGCAGTCACCGCGCCGAAAAATCGGCATCACGTGGATGTCGGCAGTGAGGACTTTCGTGTACTGCAGTAAAACCTTCGTCCCCAGGGCTAATACTGAGGTATTTAACGTATTCCCCATATTCCTATGTATTGAAGCCGCTGTACGCCTGCGCCACAATTGAGCCACTTAACCCGAGCCCCCGGTACATGTGTGTAGCCAGCCTGCGGAATTTGGAGGGGAAGCTATGCCCGAAAGTGTTCGTCGGCAGCGTAAAGCCGAACTATCGTCCCTGCGGGGTCGGGCTGCAAACACAGTGCTCCAGTGGGTCGTGCGCATGACAATGCGGCTTAGCAGGCTTATAGCCGCAGAGCCTTGGAAGCGAACTCGAAGTTCGCCACCCCGCGCGCGCATGCGCAAGGCACAGGATTGGTCCGTCTCCTTCCGAAATTTATTCAGTTAGCACCGAGCGACGCGAGAAGCCTGGCGTTTCGCGCATCGCCGCGTTCGGCAGTAGTTTCGAATGCAATTCGGCTACGGAACCGTGATGGAGATGGCGCCCAGATTCGCGGTGGCGCCGGCCGATTGGGCCTGCACGGTGACGTGAGTCGTAACCGAGCCGCTGGTCGTTCCCCCGGTCCCACCACTCGTACCGCCGTTCGTTCCGCCTGAGCTACCGCTTCCGCCGCTTCCGGCCGTGCTGCCCGTTGCGCCTGTGGTGGCGGTTGTTCCTCCGCCCGAGGTGCTGGTGCCCTTGCTCGTCGTGCCGCCGCAGGAGATCAGTCCGGCCGCAAGCACGAGCACCAGTGCGAACGATGCGAGTCCTGCCGCGCAGGAACGGGACGGGCGTGCGATACCGCTGAGCGTGAAGAGAGATTCTTCGGCGGCAACAAAGCGAGGCCTCAGAACGAACCCCAAAGCGAGCAGCGCGGCGAGCAATGCCAGTCCAAAGCCCATCTGTCTAAGACTCAGGGGCAAGTTACGCGAAGGGAAAGGTGGCCGATTCGCGGGCGGCCGTTGCGTCGTTGAAATTAAAGGTTTGAAAGCAACCTGCACGGTGAGTATCGAATTGGCGCTGCCGTTCGCAGGTAGATTAACTACGCCCGGATTGAAGGTGCAGCCCACGCCGGAAGGCGCACCGTTGCAGGCCAGACTTACCTGGCCGGTAAAGCCGCCGGTCGAAGTGAGGTTCACGGTGAAATTGGCGGAGCTGCCCACGGCAATCGTCGCGCTGGTGGGCGACACCGATCCGCTCATGCTGCCTACAGCGGCGCCTGGCGTAACGGAGAACGCATTTGCCAGCGTCCCACCCGAATTACTTTCCGTCGTGCTCGTGACGGTGACATTGCGAGGCCCCACCGCTGCTGTTGGGGCGATTGTGATATTGGCAACGAGTTGTGTCGACGAATTTAGTACACACGAGTTCACCGTGATGCCAGCGCCAAAGCTGCACACCACGTTGCTACCGAAGCCGCTTCCCGCAATCACCACGGTTGGCAAGCTCTGCCCCTGTGCTCCAAACGAAGGATTCACTGACGTGACTGCTGGCTGGCCCAAGGTTGGGATCTGCTTAGCGAATGTGACGATTTCCATCCCGTAGTTTGCCGCGGGACTGGCCTTCACCGAAGCCACATAGGAAAGCCCTGGCGCTGCCACGAATTGATCCAGCAAACACACTGTCGCTCCAGACGAATCATTGGTTTGGCTTTCGAGCGTCCAGCCGTTTCCCGGACTCGAACACGGGGAGTCGGAAGCTTCTGTCGCGCCCCAGGAGAATAAGTATTCATTGAATGCGGTAGTTGTAGCCGAGCCTGAGGACCACGAAGCCGTCGGACTTAGTGATTCGTTGTAAGCGGATTGGTCGAGCTCCTGGCAATCCAAACAGGTCAAGCCCGAAACTTCCGCAACGGCGATCAAGGCATAAGTGGCGCCACCACTGAAATTCAAGGTGACCGTACCCGCGCCAAGACCAGCGAGTTGGTTGCCGTGATTGGGGCCATAGTAGAAGTTTGTATAGAAAGGTCCGCCCGATCCATTGTGAAAGATAGAAGTCGGCAACCCCCGGTTAAGGCTCTCCACGTCCCCTGCTCCGCCGCCTACCTCTCCAATCGTTACGCCGGTAATATCGGCAGGCGAAAAGGTCACGCCCACGATGATGGTGGCGCGTTGGTGAATAATCTGGGGAAGCGTGACCGTAATAGTTCCCGAGGACGTGGGGTGCAAACTGAACGTGGCCACTTGGTTGGGCTTTGGAGGCTGAGGCGCTTGTGCTGAAAGCCAGGGCGCGGCAAAAGTAAGTGCACTGAGCACAATTGCGATGGGCGCAAGCCAGGAAGCTGCTCTCCGAACAGTTCGACGCGGATTTGACGAGAGTATCGCCGCTGCGATCATCTGCACGCGCCGGGAATGCGAATAAGAAGAGTTGAAACGCCCCAAAAGTATGGTTCGCACGTCCATAGATCTCCCTAAACGGAACCTCGCTTCTCAAGCCGGACTTTCGTGGCGATCGAAAACTGCCTCCGCCGAACAGAAGAGCGGGCCTGAGCCTGGAGTGGCTGATCTTCGTCACAGGGGACACACGCCCTGTGTCATATACCGTTGAGCGGAGATTACCCGAGGGCCCTTCTCGCGTGAATACTACAAATGCAGTGGCGGCCACTAGGGGAATCAAGTAGGCGACTTAGAGGCTTGGGGTTAGTTCTTTACTGCAGCGCGGTCGCCAACGAAACGAGCCATGATTGCTCCGTTACGGGGAGACAACCACAAGCTAGCGCGTGGTTGTGGTGACGACGCAGGCTTCGGCGAGGTGATCGCCCCACGGCTCGCGCACCTCGAGCGCGATGGCATAGGGCATAAATTCCGATGAAGCGGCCGAGTGCGGATCGGCAGCGGTGAGGCGCTGCAGGCGGTCTTGTTCGACTTTTTGCAGGAATAGGCGGAAGCCTTCGATCTGTTCGAGGGTTTGGCGTCCTTGCGGCGTGAGGCGCTTCAGCGCAGGAAACGCTGCGAGATTGATGAAAACCAGCGCGAGCAACGAAAGCGCATAGGCCAGCGACGCGCTGGACTTCAGTTGCCAAAGAACGAAGCCGCCGCCTGCGCCGAATACGGCGACGACCGCCGAGCCGAGTAGCACTTCTTTTGCCCCGCCGAGTCCGCGCATGATGCGGCTCCAGGCCGGCAGCAACGTCATCACTACGATCAGCCCGAGGAAAAAGAAGCAGAAGAAAAACCACCAGGTGAGGAATAGCAGCGTCATCAGGTCGCCATTTCGACCGTGCGCGGTAAGCGCCATAGCGATTGCGGTGAGAAACGAGACGAATGTGCCCAGCACCAGCCAGCGCGCATTGCGCGTGAAGTAAACGTTGTTCAGCCTTTTCTGCGCCTCAACATTGATCTGAAGGAGATAGCTATTCAGCGGCCCGCCATTTTTCGTATCGAGAACAACTGTCGGGCCATCCTCGAAGAGTTCGTAAAACAAGCCCAGCTCTTCTGGGGCCAAGGATGGCTGCAGACTCTTCGGATCGACGGACTTGAGCTGTGTGAGCTTGTACTTTCCGTTTTGGGGCTCGATCTCGATGCAGCCGCGAGCTGCGAGCTGCGCAATCGTGGCCGCGAGCGTGCGGCCGTCGCAGCCGGTGGTGCGGATGTAGCGCATCGCCGCGGGCGAAAGGCCCTGTGGCGGCTGATACCGAATGGCGATGGCGTCGCGCTGCGGCTGTCGGCCAAGCGCGAGCCACACGACGACGTAGTAGAGGAGCAGCAGCGCGGGCGCGATCAGCAGGCCGCCGTCGTGCGCCAGTGGTCCCAATGCAGGCGGCGTCAGGAATCCTTTCGGCCAAGTGAGTGAGACGCTCAGGCTTTGCGCTGTCCGGAGGTTCGCGGTGCGAAACTCGAAGCCATCGGCAATAGCGGTGTGCTCGAGTTGCTTTCCACCGGGCCGCCCGGGCGTCGCGCCGCGGCCGCCCGCGTAGGCTTCTACGGTGACCACGCTGGCCGGCACTTCCGGCGGCAGGTGTACGCGCAAGACGGCTTCGTCGGCGGGCAATCGCCAATAGTGGCCGAGCGCGTTCCAGTAAAGCTGATCGTGACCGGGCAGGAACTGCGTCACGCCATCGGCTTCGTAGCGCACTACGAAGTGATGGTCGCCGGGTGAGAGCGGCTCCCACGGCACGATGCGCACCTGTTCGTAAGCGGAATCGCCGCCCTGTTCGTAAGAGACGGGCGTGCCGTCTTCGCTGACTTCCAGAATTTTGACGCGAATGCCGGTGTCTTTTTGATATTCACCGACGAGGCGCCGGTCCCAGCGCGCTTCGGAATCGATGGGAAGATCGCGGACCATGCCGTAACGGAAGTAGTCGCCTTCACTGTGCGCCACGAACTCTTCGCGTATTTCGAGAGTGGCGTCTTTGCGCAGCGTGACGTCACTTGCAAAGGAGACGATGCGGTCCAGCGGCTCCGATTGCGATTTTGATTGCGCGATTCCCTGCCCTGCGGGACGCGGGGCGGGCCGTGCCGCCAGCTGCGCCTTTTTTATTGCGCGCGACCGCCGAATCATGGGCGCCATCCGCGGATACATGAAGGCGAACATGATCGCCAGGCTAAAAACGAATGACAGCACAGATTTGAGGGCGCGCGGCATATGAGTTTTTTAGGCCGAAAAAGTGACATTTCTTCGTTAACGCGCGAAAGCTCCTGATTTCCATGACTTTCGCGCGAAGAAACGGCCTTTTTCGGCTCGACAACACCACTACTGCGTACCCATATTTTATCGGTGGACTGATGCGGCCGGTTGGGAATGCGCTCGGCAAGTGGCGTTTCACTCAATACTGAACACGTGACACATCGCGTCGCTTGCCCGGCGGGAGAACTGGGCTACAATCCCGCTGCCCTTTGGGTGCCTATCGGGAATCCAAAGGCGAGAACCCATGAAATTAATCCGTGAGATGCCGGACCTGTTTCGGCTGGTCGGCCGCCTGCCCATCAATTCTTACTTCGTGCGCGAAGACGACGGCCTGACGCTGGTGGATGCGAATCTGCCGGGCCGCGCGACGCGTATCGTGGAAATTGCTCTGCGTCTCGAACTGCCCATCCGCCGTATCGTGTTGACGCACGCGCATATGGACCACACGGGCTCGCTCGATGCCATCTGCGAACTTTTGCCGAGCGCGGACGTCTTCATCGGCGCGCGCGAATCGCGGCTGCTTGAAGGAAATTTATCGCTCGATCGCACCGAGCCGCAGAAGAAGATCCGCGGCCGCTTCGCCCCGGTGAAGACACAGCCGGGACTGCTGGATCCCGGTGATCACGTCGGATCCCTACGGGCCCTTTCGACGCCGGGACACACGCCGGGGCACTTTTCGTTTTTCGACGAACGCAACGGTGCGCTGCTGACCGGCGATGCTTTTCAAACCGCCGGCGGCGTGGCTGTGGCCGGCGATCTGCGGTTGCTCTTCCCTTTTCCGGCGATCTTCACCTGGGATAAGAAGCTGGCGCTCGAGAGCGCGCTCCTGTTGCGCGATCTCAATCCCACCTGCCTCGCTCCGGGCCACGGTAAAGTTGTGCAACTTCCCCTGATGAAGATCGAACGCGCCATCCGCCGCGCCGCCCGCAATTTCAGCTGAAGCAAAATTGGTCCACGCTGCGGCGTCGAGCGGAAAAGCTCACGCGTAGCGTCATTCAGACAAAATCTTCATGAAGCGGGAAATGTCTTCAGGAGTGTTGTAGATGTGAGGCGAGACGCGCAAAGCGTTTTCCCGCAGGCTCACCGAGACTTGCGCGGCGCGCAGCTTTTCGTACAGAGCTTGAGTCTCCTGGGGATCGCGGGCAGAAACGCATATGTAGGGCCCTCGGCGTGCACGTTCCGCCGGGGATGCGAGAGAACAATTCGTACGCGGCAGGCCGTCGATGATTTCCGCGAGAAGCGCGTCATTATACCGTTCGACCGCCTCCACCCCGATACGCAGCACAAAATCGAGAGCAGAATCAAAAGCGGCGAGATTTGTGAAGCTCGCGGGCTCAGCGGAGTCCCAACGACGCGCACCCGGCGCCGGACGCAGATTGCCGCTCGGCAAGGCATGAAATTCCCGCGCACCTTCCAGGGCCATGAAATAAATGGCGCCCAGCGGTAATCGCTCGGTCCATTCGCTCGCCACCCAGAAAAATCCGGTGCCGTAAGGGCCGAAAAGCCATTTGTACCCGCTGCAAACCGCCATCGAAGCGCCGAGTTCACGAAGATCGATCTTCATGGCTCCAGCGCATTGGGCGAGATCGAGCACCAGCGCCGTGCCGAATTTTTCACAGGCGCGCGCCACGCGCGCAGCATCGAGCCGAGCTCCGTTATCGAAACGCACGAGGCTGGCTGAGATTACCCGCGTCTGCGGTCCGATCGCGTCTATATAGTCATCGGCGGAAATGAATCGCCCCTTAGGCTCGACCACGCGCACGCGTAGTTTTCCGGCCTCCTGATAGCGGAGCCAGGTGGAAAAATGCGCGGGAAACTCTCCGCGCCCGACCAGAACTTCGTCGCCCGGCTTCCAGTCGATGCCCGCGGCGACGGCCGCGAGTCCCGCGCTCGTGCCGGTGGTCACGGCAATTTCGTCGGGCCGTCCGCCGACGAGGCGCGCCACCTTCTCCCGAATTCGATCGGGTAGATCGAAATACGCGCTGTCGGGCACCCGATAAGGATGCTTTTTCCACTCGAGCGCGGCCACCGCTTCACGGACGGCAGCCAGCGGCATGGGTCCTTGCAGGGAGGCGTTCAGATAAGCGACGCCTTCGAATTCAGCAAACGCGCTGCGGTAGTCGGTCGCCAAAGATGCGGTCTGAGTTGTCATGCTCAAATTTTAGCGGCTGCTCATCGCGGTGAACAGGGTTGGCGGATCGGGCGTTCAGGACAATTTGGACTGTCGCGTGAAATGCGGGCTGGGCGCGTCGAAATAGAATCGAACGCGGCACCCGCCGCCCCGCCCGCCATTTCGGCTGAAAGCATACCTAAGGAACGCTTTCTAAACCTTTGTATATCGAGATGAGGCGACACCGGGCGGGGTGCAAGCATCATAAGTTTAGCTTGGCCCTCGGGTAACAAGTAGCGGGCTGGGTGCTCCGGAAGCGGCGCGACGAGCTAGGGTGGGGCAAGGCGGTACGATTCCGAGTTGTTCGCCCGGCGCCAGAAACGGAGCATCTAGCCCTTTAACTGTAGTCCGAGGGGGGTTCCTCCCGCATTCCTGTCAGCTAGCCTTCCGTGACTCAGTCCTTCTAACTTCATACATCTCGAAAGCGCATGGGCTTGGTATCGCCAGAATCCGGCGAACTGAACGAGGTGACCAAAGTGCCAGGGTTTATTCCCCCGTCTCTGAACTGTCCCCGGGATCAGTAGATTTGCTCCGGAAAGGCATCTAGATTGAGCTTATCGGCGAGTTCCCTCGTCTTGCTTTGAACGGCCATGTGCTGAGTAGACATGGGTTGGGGGGGGATGATGCGCAACGAAGAAAAGGGCTTCTCACTGATCGAACTATTGATCGTGGTGGCAGTTCTTTTGATTATCGCCGCCTTCGCCATTCCCAACTTCGTGCGGTCGAAGATGGCTGCCAATCAATCCTCGGCGGTGGGGTCCTTGCGCACGATGAATACGGCGTGCATCGCCTATTCCACAACCTATGGCCAATTTCCCACAAATCTGACAGATCTGGGTCCTGTAGTGGCTAACGGAAACGGAAATGGCAACGGGAACGGTAATGGGAATGGGAATGGGAATGGGAATGGGAATGGGAATGGCAATGGGAATGGCAACGGGAACGCGCAGAATGGGCCCAGTTGCACCCTCTGCCGACTTAATTGACTCCGTGCTGGCGAGTGGGATCAAGAGCGGCTACATATTTTCGTACGCGGCCGGCGGAGCCAATCAGTCTTACTCGATTACGGCAACACCCATCTCCGTGGGTGCGACCGGACAGAATATGTACCTCACCGATCAGTCGGGCGTCATCCGCGTAGACACCTCAGGTTCAGGTGCAACTGCTGCCAGCACCCCAATTGGATAAAAGTTCGAATTATTCTTCTCTTACGTCTCGCCTATCCGGCGAAAGGCAGATCCCAAGCACGATAAAAATGTCACTGATGCCGTACTTTGCCTTCGAGCATAATAGGAGCTCGACGCTTCCCCGCGATTATGGTTTGCTTCGGCGAGTGCGAGTTATGGTAGACTCGCGCGCATGCGGCGCCGTCATTTTCTGGTTCTTTCCGCGGCCAGCTTAGGCGGAGTGATCGTTTATTCGCTGGATCGCAACGTTTCGCGCCTTTCCGCACAAGATAAATCCGCAGTCGCCAAATCAGACAAATCCGGCAAAGCCGCAGCTTCGACCACAGTACGCATTCCGCTGCGCTTTTTCACCGAATCGGAAGCTGCCATCGTGGCGGCCGCGGCTTCGCGCATTTTTCCGGCGGACGATGCCGGTCCGGGCGCGCACGAAGCGGGCGTGGTCATCTTCATCGACCGCCAGCTTGCCGGCCCCTGGGGACGCGACGCACGGCGCTACACGCACGAACCGTTCGATGACGGGCTCGTGGCGGAATTCGGCTATCAGGGCAAAGCCGCTCCGCGCGACGTCTATCGCCAAGGACTGAAGGATCTCGCTGGATTCGACGCGCTCACGCCCGCGC
Organism: uncultured Acidobacteriota bacterium; assembly: GCA_963803735.1. Classification (GTDB taxonomy): domain Bacteria; phylum Acidobacteriota; class Terriglobia; order Acidiferrales; family UBA7541; genus Palsa-189. Next base: position 1,001,243 of record CAWDNV010000010.1, read on the forward strand.
AGCAGGACGAAAAGTTGAAGCAGATCGAGAATTCTGTTTTCTTCACGCTGCTGCGGCGGAACACCATCGAGGGCATGTTCTGCGATCCCATCCACGGCGGCAACGTGGATATGGTGGGCTGGCAACTGATCGGCTTCCCCGGCCCGCGCATGAGCAACGTCAACGACATCGATAAGCACAACGGCGAAGCGTTCCGGCCGAAGCCCGTGAGCCTGAGCCAGGTGGCGACGCCGGTGCGTCCGAGCGAAGAGCAAACCGAAAGTGAGCCGAAGCGGAAGAAGACGACCGCGTGATGCCAGCAATGTAGCGCCACCCTTTAGGGTGGCAGAGTGCCGGGCTGAAGCCCGGCGCTACACAAACCAGGGTACGGAGAATTCGTCAAAGCTAATGCCCCAGCCAGCGAACGCGAGCGCCTAAATGAAAAACCTGCCAAAGGTCGACGCGGTAATTATCGGCGGCGGATGGTCCGGCCTGCTGATGGCTTCGCAGCTCGGCTCGCGCACTTCCCTCTCCGTAGCCGTGATCGAGCGCGGCGGCGCGCGCAAGCTGGCCGACTACATGGGCGGCATGGACGAGCTCGAATTCAACGTGCGCTTCCGCATGATGCAGGATTATTCGCAGGAAACGGTCACGCTGCGCTACAACACGCGCGATCGCGCCGTGCCCATCCGGCAACTCGGCAATTTCCTGCCCGGCACAGGCACCGGCGGCGCCGGAGAACACTGGGGCGCGGTGTGCCCGCGTTACGTCGACGATCTTTTCCAGCTGTACACAAAAACAGTCGAGCGCTACGGCGCCAAAAAGCTGCCCGAAGATCATGCCATTGTTGATTGGGGCCTCACTTGGGCCGATATCGAGCCCTATTACACGCGCGGCGACAAGCTGATGGGTGTTTCCGGCAAAGCCGGAAACATCAAAGGCAAGGTGATCGAAGGCGGCAATCCTTTTGAAGGCCCGCGGACCGAAGAATATCCCACGCCGCCGATGAAGTTGCCTTACGCTTCGGCACTGTTTGAGCAGGCGGCGAAGTCGCTGGGCTATCACCCCTATCCAAATCCTTCTGCAACCATCAGCCAGGCCTATACGAATCCCGATGGCATTTCGCGTCCGGGCTGCGCGTATTGCGGATTCTGCGACCGCTTCGGCTGCATGATCGGCGCGAAATCCCAGCCGACGAATACGCTGCTGCCCATTGTGGAGAAGCAGAAGAGCGTGTCGCTGCGGAATAACTGCGCGGTGCGGCGCGTTGTCTTCGATAAAGCTGCGAAGCGCGCGCGTGGCGTGCAATACATCGACGCCGACGGCGAAGAGTGCTTCCAGCCGGCCGATCTTGTGATTATGGGTTCATGGACGCTGAACAACACGCGCTTGCTGCTGCTCTCGGGTATAGGAGAGCAATACGATCCCGCGACGGGCAAGGGCGCCGTCGGCCGCAACCTGACGCATCAGGTGAATGCGCCGACGCAAGTCTTTATCGATAAGCCGCTCAACCGGTTCATGGGCGCCGCCGCAACCGGCATTTGCGTCAGCGATTTCGATGGCGATGCTTTCGATCATGGCAATCTGCCGTTCCTACGTGGCGGAACGTTCCGCGTGGCGGGCACGGGCTTTCAGCCTATCGTGAGCTTTGGGGTTGTGCCGCCCACGGTGAAAGCGCGCTGGGGCTCGGAGTGGAAGAAGGCGTCAATCGAGTGGTACGACAAGGTCGCCACGATTGGTTTTGCCGGCGAGCACTTCGGTTACAAGACTCACTACTTCGATCTCGATCCGCGATACAAAGATCATTTCGGCGATCCGCTGCTGCGCATGACCATTGACTGGCGGCAAAACGAGCTCGAGATGGTTAAATTCGCCAATGCGAAAGCCGCAGAACTCGCCCGCGCCATGGGCGCGAAGGCCGTCATTCCCGCGCCGAGCTTTGAGCGCTACGATGCGCGGCGCTATCAATCCACGCACGTGCAGGGCGGCACGATCATGGGCAAGTCTCCGGATGCGTCCGTGGTCAATCCCTGGGGCCAGAGCTGGGATCTGCCGAATCTGTTCATCATGGGCGCCTCGACCTTCCCGCAAAACGGCGCCGCCAATCCCACCACGAGCGTGATCGCGTTCACCTACCGCACCGCCGATGCCCTCATCGGCCGCTACCTGAAGTCCCCCGCCCCCCTGGCGTGAAGCGCCGGGACGAAACTACAATTCCACTGCAGAGAGAACGTCTAACGTCTTATGAAGAGACCAAAAACGCCAGCAGCCCAGTCACGTAAGCCAAAGAATCTCATCAACTTTTTTGCTGAGTCTCCGCTCGCAAAGGCGAAGATTAACCTCAAGCGCAAGCGCGATACTGGCAGGCAAATCGAACTCTAGCTGATCGCTGATGACGTCATTCCGAGGAGCGCGGTGTGCGACGAGGAATCTGCTGTTCCGATTGTGAAACAAAAAGCAGATCCCTCGGTCTGTGCGGCGACCTCGGGATGACAGCGCTGGGACGGTTGTAGCGAGGCTTTAGGCAAAGCCGTTACTGCAGACAAGCCTCTCGGTTAGCGGTTCTGGGGCCGCGGCTATTTGGACTTGAGGCCCTGCACGATCGCCAATGACTTCTTTACGTGCTCGTCGGGTGAAAGGCCGTCGTCTTTCGACGATAACGTCGTGACGATCTTGCCGTCTTTGCCGATGACGAACGTGGTCCGTTCGATAAAGTCATGGTCGATCGCAACGCCGCGTACATCCGCCTGGCCAGGTTTTACGGCGGTCTTGTTCAGATTATAGGAAGAGGAGATATCGCCCTTTGCGTCGGAGGCTACCGGAAATTTTCCGGCGCAATATTCCGGGTCCGCGGAGAACTGATTGAGCCGCGCGATGCTGTCGGCCGATACACCAATGATCGTGGCGCCAGCGGCGTCGAATTGGTCTTTCATCTCCGCAAACGTATGCGCTTCGAGATCACATCCTTTGGTAAAGGCAGACGGATAGAAATAAACGACCACGGGACCCTTTTTCAGCGCATCTGCGAGGGAAAAGTTAAATTCTTTTCCGGCCAATGAAGCTTGAGCCGAGAAAACGGGCGCCTTGTCGCCTGACTTAAGCGCAGCCAAAACGGGCAAACTGATCAGCACGGAAAGCCCCAGACCCAAAAACATTTTGGTCATATTGTTCATAACAAACGCCTCCCAAGTGCGAAAGAGCATATCACATTCGTGCTTTATAGTTGTCGCCTTCACTTCCTGGCTCAGCGAAGGGACTCGTGGGTACCGTGGCTGAATGAAAAGCGCCCCGGGCTCGGCCGGGGCGCTTTTCATTTTTGTTGCAACTTCAGTTGCCGTCGTCGTTGCTTCGTGGCCCTCGCCGGAAGCGAACAGGTCCGACATGACCTTGGTTCCCGCATCGCAGGCGTGATTCAGGCAAGGCAATCCGAATCCAGCCTCGAGCGATTTGAGCAGCGAAAAGTGCGTGTAGAACTTGTTGCTCTGCACACCCTTGCCGCCGTAGTTGGTATCGACCGTGAGCAGCACCTGGTTCGTCGTGGGCGAAACGCTGTAATCGTTTTCGTCCCACAGAACCACGATGGCGTTCTGGCCTTCCCTCCATGCGGAGGATTCGTGAATCGCGGTAACCAGGGTCTGGATGGTTTGATCGCCCCGATACATAGGCCCCGGGTTAAGGCCGACGAGCGTGCCATTGTCGGTCGTATCGAACGCGCATACCGGACCAGCATTCCCGCGGCCGTGCTGGTCGTTACATTGGTTCGGAGCGATGAACGAGAACGCAGGAACATTGCCGGAAGCGAGATCGGCGAACAGACTGCCTTTGCCTTCGAGATCCACCATTCGGCTAAGACTCAGTTCCGGGTTAGAGCCCTGCCTGAACGTTCTGGAAATAGGCGAAGGGGTTGTGTTTCACCGCGTAGAGAGCCACCACATCTTCGTTCGTGAAACCTGAACTCGGTAAGAGCGTGGCAACGGGAGTCAGATTCGAATAGAAGCCATCGGCGTTGTTGACGCCGTCGGCGCCTGTCGGCGGAAGCGATTCCTGATAGCTCTTCCAAGTTAGACCTGCGGCAGCCAGTTCATCGGCAATCGTTTTGCCTACCGTCTTTGTATTGGCGGCAAAGCCCACAGTTCCGTCGACGTCGATATCACCTGGAGGCCCAGAAGTTTCGTTGGAGAAGTCAATCGCTGGTGTGGCGGCATCGGAGCCTGTGCCGTAGATCGGGCAAATGGGAGTTGAGGTGCTCTCGAGCGAGACGCTTCCGCTGGCGAGATTCGGGGTGCAGGTCGAATTGTGCCAGTCGGGCGAATTGTCATCGCGGATGCCGAAATTCGAGCCGCCGACGACTTCCAGATAATTGGTCAGGCTCGGATGCCCCACGGCAAAGTAATTCCTCGCAGAATTCACCTTCTGGGCGTACTTGTTGGTGTAGGGCATGTTGGCGTTGCCAATCACCTGGCCGAATCCGTGGTTTTCCATCATGATCACCCAGACGTGATCGAGATGCGGTACCCCTTTGGGAACCGCACCTTCTTGTGCGGAGGCGGTTGTGGCTATTCCTGCGGCAAGTAGGCACAAAATCGCTGTTATCTTATTCATTTAGCGGATCTTCCTCTTTAGGAGAAGTACCGAACGACCGGGGGGACACCGGGCGTGCTCGGTCGCAGGCACTCTGTGAAACGAAGGTTACGCCGCAGTTACAGCGGGGCAAAAGTTCCGTGAACGAGCTGGGGCTAAACCCCGCGAGTACTACACCCGTGGAACCATCCGTTCATTGCCGGGTTTAACCCCCAGAGGCTATCTTCTGAATCGTAAGTATGGACGATGAGATCAGAGAAGCAGCCGACTGGAAGTTCCGGGAAGGGTCACATGAGCGCCATAAGGGTTTTCGTTGCTCTGTCGTGGGCGGCTTTCGCGCTCCGGCAGATTTTCACAAAGCCGGCTAAGGCTCTCGCCGGCAGACGTTTTCAATCGCGCTGATTCCATCGTTCCTGCTCCGAAACGGCCCATCGTTTAGCGCTCACGCATAGTGCTAAACGGTGGGCCGCTGCCTTTCTGGGGCCGCCCGCGCCCTTCTGCCCCCTAATCCTGAATATCTGCTGGCTGAATTCCCATACTCTTGACGACGTTTTTCGCGATGATCCTGAGGATCCGCTCACTCAGCATCCTCGCTCCCGGATTCGGTAAGAGACTGTCTTTCGTAATCACGGAGATGTTTTGGGGTTGCAGTTCGCTGATCTCCCGCAACCCTGTTTCGCCGGGTTGCAATCTGATGGGGAGTGGGAAATCAGTCAACGTGGTGGATAGTGGTACAGCCAAAACGGTTGTTGCTCGTGGATGCGTATTTCTGCGATCTGCGGAGACAATTACAACTGGGCGGGGATTTTTGCCGGCCGGGTCTCCTGGGAACCGGGCATACCAAATCTGTCCGCGTCGCGGTTGGGGTAGCGGCGGAGAACTCACCTGCTATCGCCCGAGCTCCCCAAATGCCGGCCGGGAGCGTGTTCCTCTTCCGGTTCCTTTTCCTCTTGCTCCTTCAATGACCCAAGGGCCGCTTCGCCCAACTTGCCCCAGGCATGCTCTTCCTCAATTTCTGAAGGGGAGAGATTATCGTAATAGGCCTTCATTTTCTCGTCGAGCTCTTCCGATTTAATTCTGGCTTGAAGATCGCTAACGATCTTTTCGAATACAGCGCTCATGGAGGGAGAATGCGTCTTCGCACGGAAAATTCTTAAAAAGCGGGCACACTCTCTGGAGAGGGATACGGTTATGCGTTCTTTTCCTTTGGGCACAATGATTACTCTCGTATGATCTATTTCATACTACTATCATACTTAAGGTGCCAGATGAAGTCCAGCGGAAAGAGCGTCGAAGAAGTAATCGCCGCCAAGCCTTCGGCGGAATATGACGACGCCTGGGGCAAAGGCTTCATGAATCCCAAGGACTTCCTTACCGTCGTTTACAACACGCTCTAGGCTTTCAGGCTTAGTGGCTATGGCTGGGGCGCTTGCTGCGTTTGTAGCGCAGCAAAAAGTACAGCGACGCCGCGACGCCCGCAGCGATTCCCGAGAAGAGTATCGGCTGCCGGTAGTCCACCATCGACCGGAGTATCTGGCGTCCGTATCGCTCCGCCAAAAACGCCAGCAGCGTGTATCGAACTCCCCGCCCGATGGCCAGCGCCGCCAGGAATTTGCCCTTGGAATACTGCAGCGCGCCGGCAGCCAGCAGAAACGGGAACGTCGGCAGCGGCGGCGGGAGCATCGCCGGAATGAGCACGGCCCAGAAGCCCCATTTCTCGAACGTGCTGTAAACCTTCTGTGCTTTTCTGCGCGAGACTCGCCGTTCGAGGATGGCTTTGCCCTCTTTGCGCGCCAGTCGGTAAGTGATATAGCCGCCAAGCAGCGCACCTACCGTGGCCATCAGCGCATAGTAAAGCCACCAGCTTTTCTGGGAAGCCGCCAGAACGATGGTCATGGCGTCCACGCTGCCGGGAACGGGAATGGCCGAATTATCGATGATGCCGAGCACGATCAGGCCGGGTCCGCCCACGCGGCGCGCCCAGGCAATCAGGATTCGCGTCGCTTGCAGATGCAGCATCGTGATCAGCGCGTGAGTCAGCATGTCCCTCGAAGGCGTGAGCAGCGGAAGAACGCGGGGCGCAAAGCGGCGACGTTCGCGGCTATGCCCTGCCCGTTACCTGCAGCGAGACCCTCACAAGTTGGACGTAGGTGAGCTCATATCTGGCTACACACATGACTTCGGAGCGCCGTGTAGATGGTTCGAGTGGTGCGTAGAGAAAAATTACGACAAAAGAAAACGGGCGGCCGTAGAAGCCGCCCATCCTCGATCTCATCGGCGCGAACTGGCCACGCGCGAGCCAGTTCATCGAACTACTTACAATCGTTGTGCAGGATGCTGCTGGGGTCTTCCGGTCCTTCAATACACGGGATAGCGCTCAGATACTCGTAGATCGCATGCAAGTCATGGTAGGTCATGTTGTGAAAAATGGGCCATGGCATGATTTGGAGAAGAGCGCCATCGAACGGAGGAGGCAGGCAAGTTCCGTTCGGAGCTCCGGTGCAGGTCGGATGGATGTGATCGAAGTCTGTGCCATTCCTGATGATCTGAACGAATTCGGAAAACGTGTGGCCGCCTTCAGGGCGCCCGGTTTTGTCCGGCGTCAAATTGCGCGAGAAGATGTGGGGAAACGGCCCTGGCCCGGGGAAAGGACCGAAATCCCTGCCTCCGCCCAGGTAGGTATCCGGATTAACCTTGGTCGGCGCGCCAAAGTATGGGTTCCCGTCAGAGGTGAATTCGGTCGCGGGGCCGGCACTGTGGCACCCATTGCAGTCCGCCTGCGCGTTGACAATGTAGCTGCCCAGTCCGACCAATTCCCTGTCCTTTCCGGCCAGATTCAGCGGGACAGGTGCTATCTCGAAGCCGACTTTAACTTTTGAGTTCTCGTCATCCTGTCCGTCAGCGCGAGCCCGCGTTGAGCTGATCACGAGTCCCGCAAAGAGGATGCCAGCAAAAACAGCGGCGGTCGCCGCGGCCCGGAGCCAATGCTTCGGCGTCATTTTCTTCTCCTTCGTGAGTGAGATGGGGGCCTAATGTGGTGTTTCTGATGGGCGGATTGTGGAATTCCGGAAATCTCAAGTCAAATGAAATTTCGGCTAAAGCTTTATTTATTTTGAGGGGCGCTTCAAATTTCGAATAGACGAGTTTCGCGGATGCCAGCATGCTCTGCATTTAAGTTAAGATCACCTTTTATTTTGCTTCCAAAGTCAGCATGCAATATTGCATAATAGGTGTCAACGGGAATATGCAATATTGCATTGTCTGACGGGCTGGAATAGAATGGCCTTCTGGGAGTTCTTCGACTACATAACCGAGGATCACAAATGCCCAATACTGGATTGGTGGGGGGTACAAGAAGGTGGCGTGCAGGCTGCCTTTGACGTTCTCTTGAAGACCCTCATCGAACGGGAGGATTGGGAATCGGTAAAACCGTCTAAGCGACAACACAGGGTCCTAACAGGTGACCATGCTGGCATGTGCGAGCTAAAGTTCAAGGTCGAGGGAATAGGAAAATTTAGACCGCTGGGCTTATGGCGTCCTATCCAGCGGGACTTTATTTTCTTTGGTGCCTGCCGAAAACGGATGAAGCCCTTCTCTACCATTCCGCCCGATGCTTTTGATGACGCGTATAAATTGATGCGTCGCTTTGAGGATGGGAAAGGAGATATACGCAAACATGTTTAGCAATAATTGGAACAAGCTACGGAGCAAGAAGTACCGGGAAGCTTTTGTACTCCAAGCGTTCAAGAGGATCGTTCCGTTTCAAATCTACGCAATGCGGAAAAAGCGCGGTTGGTCACAGGAGAAATTAGCCGAGCAAGCAAAGGTCACTCAGGGCGTAGTTTCTCGCGCAGAGGACCCCGACTATGGCAATCTGACAATTAATACTATTTGCCGGATTGCGGCAGGATTTGATGTCGCATTCATCGGTAAATTCGTTCCTTTCTCAGAACTGGATAGATGGTTTAATAACCTCTCTGAAGCATCAGGAATCGTGCCCAGTTTTGACGAGGATGGCGTTATTCCTTTTGTGAGCCTGCCAGAGATCGGCCAAAACCAAGCCACTAGTTTAGTAGAAGAAGAGAAGAATCTATTTGGCGATGCACTGCCGGGGCCAACGAAAGCCCAAACCGGCCGGGAGATGAAGGGGCAACGGGCAGCTGCGGGGAGATAAGAAAATGGCGCAAGAGAAAAAGTCTGCCGAAACACGCGAATTTAGATGGGTCAAATCCGAAAAGGGCATCATCGAACTTTATGCCAACATGATTCATCCAACTTGGACGCTCTTTGACGTGAGGTTAGTCCTAGGGCAGCTAATGGGCGTGAGAGGTGATCCGGTTGGCAAAGGATTTGTAGTCGAAGAACAGGGCGGTGTAACGATCTCTTGGCCCCAAGCCAAAGCCTTGCGTGACACGCTCGTTTCACTGATTGCGAGTTACGAAGAAGCTAATGGGGAGATCAAAGAGATCAAGCTAGCTCAACCCAAAAAACTCCTTGAAGAGTAACTTCGCCCTGTCACGGCGAGGCCGTTCTAGCGGATTCTGTGTGAACTATGTAATCAGCACGTTTACTCTTTGCCACGGACGCGGCGAGCAACGGCTTGGGCCTGCGGCGGCTTGCCATTAGAATAGCCCCGGTGAAAATCACTTTCGGAATTTCCCTTCCTGAATTCCGCACTTTGCAGCCGCCTCGGCGCCATAATCCGGGCCGGACAGCTTTTTGGCTGATCGCTGCATTGGTATCCCTTTCCCTGATTCTTCCCGGCGCGGGTGTGGTAATGCAGCAGGCGAGCCAGCAAGAGCCGCCTCCGGCCGCAGCACTGGCGTCTATTGGGCTCGGCTTCGCAGTCGGCGCCTGCGCTTATTTGCTCGACCGGCGCTCCCTGCGGCGCTGGCGCACGCGGCGCGAACAAACGCTGCTCGCCGCCTACGAAAGGATCCACTGCCGCGATTCCCGGACCGTCGAAGCCACCGCCGAATCGCTGGCGCTGAGCTGCAAATGCGGCCTGGTGGCACGGCCATGGACCGAGCTGACCGGCTTCACGGAAACGCCGTCTTTCCTGATTCCGCTCACGCGCAATGAGTCCTTCCCTATTCCCAAATCGGCTTTTGCCACCGAAGGCGAGCTCACCGAATTTCGCAGCTTGATCCTCGATAAGCTGCACACGGACCGGCCGTTCACCGCCACTCCCGTCGAATTTGCGCACACGGCGGCTGACTTCTGGCATGCCAAATTGCTGCACGTGCGCAGGGGAGGAGGCTGGAGGCGCGTGCTCAAGATCGCAATGGCCACGGCCGCATTCCTCGTCGCGATTCTCATGTCTATCTCCGAAGCACGCGCGGGACGGCTGCCTGCCTGGCTCGTTCCCGTGGAACTGGGCGCATTCGTTTTCTTTCTGACGAGAACTGTGCGGCTCCGCCGGCATTACTACGGGCCGTTGTGCATGTACTTCAGCGAGGAAGGATTCCACGTCGTGGATCCTGGATCGCAAAGCCGTCGCCGCTGGAGTGAGCTCGTCGGCTATCTGGAAGACCGGCACGTTTATCTGCTCTATCTCAATCCGCGGCTCTATCGCATCGTGCCCAAACGCGTGCTGGGCCATCGAGCGGAAGACTTCAGCCGCTTGGTGCAGACCGCCCTGCCAGCTTTCGATTATCGCCGGCGGCTTCCCGTCGCCGACGCCGCCCGCATCTGAAAACTTTTATCCGGCCTTGACGACAAGGCGATAACTCCTCTTGACGCAACTTAGTCCAGTGACTAAACTAACTTCAAAGCCATGAAACAGGTGAACATCCATCAAGCGAAAACGCAGTTATCCAAGCTGCTCCGGCGAGTTGCCGCGGGCGAAGAAATCGCCATCGCGAACCGCGGCGTGCCGGTGGCCCGGCTCGTGCCGGTGCCACCGGGGAATCGCAAGCGCAACCAAGGAGCATATGGCGACACCATTAAAATTGCCGATGACTTCGATGGCCCGTTGCCCGACGAAATTCTGGACGCATTTGAGGGAGTGCGATCCACCAAATCAAAGAAATCGTGAAGTACCTGCTGGACACCGCCGTAGTCATTCACAACTTGATTGCAAAAGCTAGGCTGAACCGGCGAGCGCTGCAGCTACTTGCAGACGATTCTGCGGAACTGTACCTGTCGCCTGCGAGTTCCTGGGAAATTACGATCAAGTTCGGCACGGGAAAGCTGATCTTGCCGCAACCGCCTTCCGAATTTGTGATCCGGGCGATTCAATTGATGTCCCTGCAATCGCTCGATATTACGCACAGCCATGTCGCAGCATTGGAGAAGTTGCCAAATTATCACCGCGATCCCTTTGACCGGATGTTGATCGCGCAAGCGCAGGCGGAGGGGTTGGTGCTGTTGACGGCTGATCGCAACCTCGAAAAATATCAGGTCGAAACGTTTTGGTGCGGAACCTAAGGTTTGCCGGCAGGCGCTGACTCAATCTTTAGCAGCCCCTTAGCCAAAACCTCGCTCGCTTCCTTCTTGCAGAGTCTTCTACAGCCTCACTCCGCACGGCACTGTAGGCGTTCTGAACCAAACAGCGTATTCCGAACCTCCGCGCTCTGGAAAAACATAGACACAGGAGCGAGTTCTGAAGCCATTAAGTGGCTCAGGACCACGTAAAGATGCGTTAAACGCAACAGTTTCTCCGGGAGGTAAAAATGGCAGATTTGAATTATCAAGTTGAGAATGTCGCGGTCGTCGCCCATCCCAATTGGGGTGCAATCTGGGCCGGAACGTTCACGTTCGTGGCGATCTGGTCTGTTTTTGGTATGCTGGGTTTGGACCTGTTTGCGACTGCCCCGAATCCGAATCCGTCAGAACCGATCCCAGGCATGAATGTAGGCACGGCCGTTTGGGTACCCATTCTGACGATGATCGCCATGTTTGTAGCAGGAAGGGTGACCGGCCAGTTGGCCGCAATTCATAACTCGCGAGATGGCATAGTTCACGGAATGGTGATGTTTGGGCTGTCGGTTGCTGCCGCTCTTCTCCTGGCAGTGGTCGGCGGCAACGCCCTTGGCTACACGTTCATCGATCGGATCGCACACAGCGTATACGTACTCACCATCTTTTCCGATCTCGGGTGGGTGCTATTTGTATCCCTGTTCCTGGGATGGCTTGCGGCTATGGCTGGCGCTTCGACGTCCCACAAAGAGTTCGCACAGCGCGTTGTTCACGGCCGAGTCCGGCACGCGTAATCAAGACGCACCAGCGCTTTAATCAGCGAGGCCTACGCTAGCACGCGCGTCGTCGCGGGCGATTTCCTCTAATTGCCCCGCGGCCGGCGTGCACGTCATCGTTTGGGTAATACGGCGCCGCGCGGAGTAACATAGGGCCGCCGTAACAGGCCAGCGGGAACAGCATCAAACCGCAAGCTTCTCAACTCTGCCACTACGACAAGGAGGTCGCTATGGACTTGCTCCAGATTCTGCAGATCCTCTTCCTGATCGGGCGCATCATTGTGGGCGGATATTTTCTGATGGCTGGCTTTAATCACTTCAAGAACGCGGACATGATGGCGGGCTACGCACAAGCGAAAGGCACTCCGTCGGCGAAACTCGCCATATTGGGCACGGGCGTCCTGCTGGTGCTCGGCGGCGCAAGTATTCTGCTCGGCTACCATCCCACCATTGGCACCGGTCTTCTGATCGTTTTCCTGCTGGGCGTCACCTTTAAAATTCATAACTTCTGGACGATTTCCGATCCGCAGGCGCGCATGAATGAGCAGGTGCATTTCGGCAAGAATATCGCCATGATCGGATTTTTGCTGATGACGCTGATGATCTTCCGGCCCTGGCCTTTCAGCCTGGGATAGCCGCCCGTAGCCACAACGATGCGGCAGGGTCGCGCTGCCTTTTGTGGCATTATGTGAAGCTCTTGGGACGGCTGCCGCCCCTTTCATGTCCACGATCGAACGATTTTTCCGCAACAAGGTCGTCCTCATCACCGGCGCTTCCTCGGGCATCGGGGAGGAACTCGCGCTGCAACTGGGCCGTGCGGGCGCGAAGCTGACGCTCGCGGCGCGGCGCACGGAGCTGCTGGAAGCTTTGGTGCAGAAAATTGCGGCGTCAGAGAGCGCGAAGCCTCTCGGCATTGCTTGCGACGTTACGCGCGATGGCGACCTCGAACGCGCCGTCGCCGAAAGCGTGCGCCATTGGGGAAAGCTCGACGTAGCGATTGCCAATGCGGGTTTTGGCGTGGTGGGCGCGCTGAAGAAACTATCGCTCGACGATTACCGGCGCCAGTTTGAGACTAACGTATTCGGCGTGCTGCGCACAATCTATGCGGCGCTTCCGGAAATCGAGAAGACCGAGGGCAACATCGCGATCATGGGAAGCATTTCCGGTTGGGGAGCCGCTCCGGGAACTTCGCCCTACGCCATGAGCAAATTTGCCTTGCGGGCGCTGGCAAATTGTATTGGCCCGGAGCTGCAGAAGTCCGGAGTGAAAGTAACGCTGATCAGCCCTGGCTTCGTGGCCAGCAATATCCGCCGCGTCGATAATCGCGGAGGTTTCCATCCGCGCGCCAAGGATCCCGTTCCAGCATGGCTCGTCATGGAGACGGGCAAGGCAGTGCGCCAGATGTTGCGCGCTATCGCGCGAGGCCAGCGCGAGGTGATCATCACCGGCCACGGCAAGATTTTGGTCGCGCTCGAACGCTTCGCGCCGTGGATCGTCCGCGTAGCAGGCAAGCGCATCGCCGCCAAAGCCAGCTCCTAGCGGCGCAGCTACCTCGTTCAATTATTTTATTGCAGCAGCAAACCTGCCGGGCTGAAGCCCGGCGCTACATTGTCATGCTTACGTTGTGCCGTGGCGGCGACCAATTCTCGAGTCGAGAACCCGAGAAGATCTTTCTGCCGACGTCGGTCAAAAATCCGCTATACAGATACTCCCGCGGCTCTTGGCAATAGCCCTTCCGGACTGGATTCAACCAAATGTACCAAGCTACAGATTCGAAAGCGTCCGATTTTCGGAGGATGTGGTCGAAGTATTTGAATTGCCATAACTCCTGCGCCCATCTTTGCTGAAACTCGAATCCTGTTGTTTGTTTGTAATGCGCAATGAATCGCAGCAGATTGCTGCTACCCCGGATGCCTTCGGCAAGCAAATGGAGGTGGTCAGGCATCAAGCAATAAGAATGAACATGGAACGCATGCCGTGCAGCCGATTGACGGAGTCTGGCTATAGCCCACCTTGAAACTCCAGGCCGGTCCAAGAGTGGCCGCCGCCGGGTACAACATAACGTTACGAAGTACTGCCGTTCGCCGAGGTAATTTTCCAGTTCCAGCCGTATATTTTTGCGTGTCAGTCTGATCGGCATCATCTATGACCACAGGCGTCGATGTTCGCAGCAATGTAGCGCCGCCCTTCAGGGCGGCATCCGCGCTTGCGGTAAATTAGCCTGCCGGCTTGAAGCCCGGCATTACGCCAAAGAAACCACCCTCATTCTTTGTGGTGGAACCAGCCTAAGCCAACGCGCGCTTGGAGGATGTTTATGCCGGGATTGTCGGGTGTGAGTCCGGCGTCAGAGATGTGCAGCCAGCGCACTTCCAGGCTCCAATGCGCCTTACCGTGGCCGAAGTTAGCGCCAAACCCCGGCCCGGATGCAAAATTCACGCGCGAAATACCGGCCGGAACGTTGCTGGACGTCAAAAGGAGACCTCCGTCCATATCAACATAAGGCGCCACGCGCCGGCCAGTGTCGAAATTCCATTTCAAGCCGAGAGGGTTGATGCCAACGCCGTAGACCGCGCCCCGGGGTTGAAAGATGACGTACGCGGGGACGGCATCCACCACACACTCGAAGCGTCCGCGAAGAAAACGGGGGCCAACCGCGTCGGTCAAAACCCAACCGTAGCGCACGCCCACATTCCATACCCCCGTGTTCCCAACTCCATTCGCGAAAGAATGCCCACCGCCGGTCCAGACTTGAAACTCCGTGCTGCCCTTTTGGGGCGTCGGTTCGGTGACGGTTTGCGCCCGCGCCGCCGTCGCGGCCAAGGCAAGCGCGAACACGATGACGGCTGCTCGTCTTCCCACTCTTCCCACTCTTCCCACTCTTCCCACTCTTCCCCTCGGTCTCCGAGATCAGATGCAGTGCTGGCTCCGAAAGTGACGTGGAAAGTACCACTAATCCTCCTTTCAGCCGAGCACTCGTTTAGAATTCGAAGAGAGACGAGAAAGATCGACACAAAATGGGCCGAGTCAGCGAAAAAATCACTACGTTTCTGCCGTGGCCGGAAATCGAGTCCGAGGCGCAGAAACAGATCCTGAACACCGCGGAGCTGCCCTTTATCTTCAAGTGGGTCGCGGTGATGCCCGATTGCCATTACGGCAAAGGCGCCACCGTTGGCACGGTGATCGCGACCAAGGGCGCCGTCGTGCCTGCGGCTGTAGGCGTGGACATCGGCTGCGGCATGATCGCGCTCCAGACGCCGCTCGAGCGTGGCAACCTGAAAGAGCTGCACCGCCTGCGAGAAGGCATCGAGCGGCGCATTCCGATGTCCGCCGGCCGGAACAACAGCAAAATCGCCGACACGGCCGAGCCGCGCATCGCCGAGCTCAAAAAGCTTGAATCCGCCACCGGCGCGCGCTACAGCAGCTTCGATAAGGACTGGGAAGCCGCACTCGGCACGCTCGGCGGCGGCAATCATTTTGCCGAAGTCTGCCTGGACGAGAACGAAAAGGTCTGGCTGACGCTGCATTCCGGCTCGCGCGGCGTGGGCAATCGCATCGGCAATCACTACATCCGCCGCGCGCAGGAGCTTTGCAAAAAACGGAATATCGCGCTGCCCGATCGCGATCTGGCGTATTTAGCCGAAGGCACCGAAGAGTTCGACAATTACCTGCGGGATTTGAGATGGGCTCAGCAGTTCGCGCTGCTGAATCGCGAAGAGATGATGGACCGCATGCTGCGCGAGCTGAGCCATCACATCTCTGGCGAAGCCGGCGCCGAATTTGAGAAGGGCCGCGAGCTCGAAGTCGAGCGCATCAATTGCCACCATAATTTCACGCAGATCGAGCATCACTTCGGCCACGACGTGTGGGTCACGCGCAAAGGCGCCATCGAAGCCCGCGAAGGCATGCGCGGGATGATTCCCGGCTCCATGGGCACGCGCAGCTATATTGTCACAGGCCTCGGCAATCCGCAGTCGTTCCAGTCGGCTCCGCACGGCGCCGGGCGCCGCATGTCTCGCACCAAAGCGCGCGCCTCCTTTGCCATGAAGGATCTGGAAGCCGCCATGGCCGGCATCGAATTCCGCCGGTCCAAAGTGCTGCTCGACGAAATCCCCGGCGCCTACAAGGATATCGATCACGTCATGGAAAATGCCCGCGACCTGGTGCGCATCGACCACACCCTGCGCCAGATCATCAACTGCAAGGGCGACTGATGCGGGAGTCCTTTGAGACGAGATAGCGCGGCGGGAAGCCCGATCTAACCTCATTCCTCGTGGGGAGGGAGCTGGTTGGTTAGTGACCTGAGAAAGATTTCTACTCGATTCGTGGTCCATACTGCGATGCCGGTTCCAAAAAAGTCTGCATCCTCGGTCCATATTGCGCACGCCAAGCTGAGTGCTGTGGCTAACACAGGCCAATCGCTCTCGTCGCGACCGCGCAAACGTTCTCGGGCTTCGATTTCAAAGAGGCCGTAGAGATCACGCTCAACTGGCTCGATAATTTGCCGCAAATATTCGAGCGACGTGGCTAGATCATCTTCGGGCTTTCCGCGCTTCTTGAAAAGGACCGGCAAGTATCTCTCCGCGTCCTCGAATGCCACGTCCGGTGCATAAAAGCGTACACCCCGTTCTGCATACATTTCGACGAGTTGCCAAACACGACGGCCTAAGATCGCGCGGATGAGGATGTTCGCGTCGAGAACAATCATCTTAACGCGTCGTGCTCTTCCCTTTTCGACGCAGTTGTTTGAACTCGGCTACCAGTTCTTCCTCATCCACGTCCGCCAACGCGGCCGCAAGGCGGTCCGCCGCCGCCTTGAGTTCGGAGATATCCGCCGTTCGCGGTCGCTTTCGGCGTGTGGGAACGTAAATCCCCAAAGTTTCGCCGCGGCGTGTGACGGCTACCGGAGTATCCGATTCCAGGAAGCTGGCAATTCGGTCGCGAAACTCGCGCACGCCGACTTTGATTGCGGTCATAAACTATGCCTCGTGTACACTTAAGTGTACACCTGAAGGTACACTCTCACAAATAGCCTGAGCTTGGATCGGCCGACTATGCCGTACCAAAAGGACCAGCGCTTTGGTACGCGCGTCCTATCGACTCTGCCAGGCCCTGCCGCTAATCTGCACTCACTGGCGATGCACTGAGTCTCCTCCGGCCCGCTTCACCTGAACTCGAGCTCGCCGAACGACCTGCCCAGGTTGGGCACAAACACTTGCGCACGAAGGAGCCGCCTATGCCAGAGCTAGATGTGCGAATCCCCGCAGTCCGAGAAAAGACCGCCGAGCCACGGAAGACATCCCACGGCTTCACCGCCGCTGCCGCCGTCCGTTCCGAACGTCGCATGGAACGCCGCCAAAAGGGTCCCCGCCAGGTGTGGATCCAAGGTACAGACGCCAACGGCGCGACCATCGAGGAAGTTCAGGTCATGCGCGATTACAGCCTCGGCGGCTTCTATTTCGTCTCCAACCTGCACTGTTATTCCGTCGGCATGCACCTGAACGTCATTCCGTCATTTGGTTCGCTGAATCTCGAATTCGTCGCCGAAGTCGTGCGCGTCGAGCCTAAGCCCAAGATGGCTTACGGCATCGGCGT
This sequence comes from uncultured Acidobacteriota bacterium, assembly GCA_963803735.1. Classification (GTDB taxonomy): domain Bacteria; phylum Acidobacteriota; class Terriglobia; order Acidiferrales; family UBA7541; genus Palsa-189. The sequence goes on from CAWDNV010000010.1 coordinate 1,018,591, forward strand.
GAAGCTGCTGCACGCCCGCGACCCGATCGCTGCTCACCAACCAACACAGAGCTAGGCGGACGATCCGCGCCTGTAGCGGCCGCCTTCAGGCGGGCCTGTATTCTGCCTCGAATTGCCATGGATGCCGCCCTGATCCCTCGCCTAGCGGCTCGCGACAGGAGGCCGGCGCTACAAAACTCTACGCCTGGCCTGCCGCGCGTTCGCCAAAAACGTAGCGATTGCCGTTCGGGAAAGTCGCGGCCAGAAAGCACACCCACTTCGCTCCCGCAAAGTCCGGCAGCACCGCGGTGGCGTCTTCGTATTCGTATTCGGCGCCTTCCAGATTCACCGCTACGTTCAGATATTCGCTATCCACCAGCGCCGCGATCAGCACTTGATGCGAATGCGGCAGCACGCTTTTGATAAACGCCGAATTCACGGAGCGCAAGCCCGGCGGCCGCTTCATCACCAACTGCAGCGGCGATTGCTCATCGCGCCATTTGTCGAAAATCAGGTAGGCGTCTTCAGGCGAAATCTGGCTCACAGGGCACCGCAGCCATTTTCGCTTTGGGCGCGGCGTTTGTCGACGCCAGCTGCGCCGCCCGCTTCGCCGACGTCTGGCCGAAGTAGCGCGCCGGCGGATACATGTGCGCGCGGATGAGCTCAGCGCCCACACGCGCGCGAATTTCCTCGGCCCAATCCGACCAGGTGCGCTCGGATAAGCCGAGCAGCAGCCGTGCTGCCTCGTATTCGGCGCCGCCGAGGTAATACATGCGGAAAAGAATCAGCCGCGACGCGCGCGGGAATTTGTCTGGCGCCGAAAACGCCGTGATCGCCACGGCGTTGTCGGCGTCCGACAACACCGGTCCGCTCTGCCCCGCCGTGCTGGGGTTGTCGGGCCGAGAAAAGCCGTCTGGCTAGAAGCGTTTGAGGGTTGTCGGGCGCCGGAACGTCCCCGGTAAGGGGAGCTTCCGGCGCAAAAAGAAGTCTCGCCGAGCGCCCGCTCGCCTGCCCTGGCAAAGTCGGCGACATATTCCACCAGCCGCGGACGCACGTCCGGCCGCCACAGGAACTTCGACGCCGATTGCAGTTGCGTGGTCGCCACGCGCGAATTTACCAATTCCCGCGCCGCGACGTAGATTTCGTGGCACACCAGAAAGGCGTCGTTGAAAACGGCGCCGTTCCTCATCGCGCGCCCCGCGTCGAGCCACTGACCCACAAGCTGTCATTCCGAGGGCGCTCAGGCGAAGGCTCGTTGGCTTTCGCCATTTCAAAAGGCGCCCGAGGAATCTGCTTTTTCAGTTTCTGTTCTCTAGGAACAGAAGGGGAGCTTGCGGCGCTAAAAGAAGTAGCAAGCGGCGCGTCCAGTTCCGCCTCCTGCATTCCCGCGGCGATGACGGCCAGCGCGAGCGCCGCGCCAACGCAGCCTGCGTTCCCAGAGACATGTCGCCCCGGTGAACGGCAAGGAAGCGTTCGGTTTGCAAATGCAATCGCAAGCGCCCCAGTAAAGCGCCCACGCGCACTGCCCCGAATCCGCAGCGCATGGGCTCACAAGCGGCGACTTCCGCGGCTGCGCTGTTCGGAGTTTCCGTTGCTGCAGAAATCCGCGACGCGCCAAGCGCGGCTTCCGGCCGCTCCACACGCATATCAACTGGCAGCCTCGGCGACAATCTTCGAAATAGTCGTCCACACGTCCGCTTCCCCGGACTATTCCTCAAGAGTCCGCTTGCGATTTCGTTTCGGCGAGCTTGCTAGACTGGGTCTCCGCATACACACATCTCCTTTCGCAAGGACACACACGTCCCCGTAGTGTTTCCGGCGCCGTGGCCGGCCTCGGATTGGTGGCTAGTGAACGGGTGGGATTGCTTTAACGCGCGACCGGTGCCGCGCGCGGTTGCGCACCGAAGGCTACTGGTTTGGGCGCCAGTTCAAGCGCCAGATCAGGAGCCCGATCTGGCGCCATATCGGATGCCATATCGGATGCCATATCAGATGAATGACAGGCTACCAGCTCGCCCGCGTGCGGCGGGACGGCGTCGCGCACCGCAGTGCGCCCACAATTGCTGGCTCGCTGCGCCTCGCGCGCTCGAATCCGCGCGAGCGCCGCGGGATTCACGCGAACGCCGCAATCGGCGGGCCGCGGCCCAGCGCCGGTATAGAGATCAGCCGGGCCACGTCGATCAACGGGTCCGCGCGATTTCCCCGCAGGCGATCGTCTTTGCGGCGCGTATTCTCCCTCGAGCACCTTCTGTACGTTGCTGCGATTGGCGATCAGCCAATCGAAACTCGCTCGCCAGCCGCGGCTGCCATCGCCGCTCAGGAATGGAGTAGCCGCGGCGCAGCGCACCGCCGCACGAAATTGCTCCGGCGTCAACCCCGCGGCGAGCCATCGCTCGCATCGGCAGCGGCGTTCGCGTGTCATGGCGCCTGCCGGCGGCAGCTCCCGGCGCTCGGCCTCGTAGATTTCGAGCAATACTTCTGGCGTAGTTTCAGCGGAGCTATGCCCGCGCGAAGTTTCTTCGGCCGATCCGTGGTCGATTTGCTGATGCCGTATTCGTGAATCTGCTCCGTCAGGAACCCTCAAAGAAATTGGCGGAGCGGGACACACTTGCTTTTCTCTTTCTTTTTCCGAATCCAGATCCAAACCCAAATCCCAATCCTGTGCGTGAGCGTCCTCACGCTCATGCGTGAACCGTGCGTGATGTTCCTCGAATCCAGAACTGCTTTCCCCCGGCAACGCATCGGAAAGTTCACCGGATTGCGAAGCCGCCCTCGCCCGCACAACCATGATTTCTTTGCTTCCCCCGAAACGCGCGCTATAGGCCGCTAACGCCTCGCACGGCACCGCCGGCGCCAGTTTCTCCAGGCGCATGCGCCAAGAACGCCGTGGCAGCCGTCCTGGAACGTCGCTGCCGGTCCAATGGCCGTAGCGCTTGCCGTTTTCTTCCCATGTAAACAACAGCCCGCGCGCGATGAACTCGTCGAAGATTTCCTGCAGCCGTTCGAGACTGAGACTTTTGCGAATCGCGGCCACGCGTCCCCAAATCACGCGCATGTTCGTTATTTCGAAGCTGCCGCTCGCGTCGGCCAGGCCGTAAAGCCAGGCGTATTCGCTCTGCGCCCATTCGGCGCAAGCGGCCAACTTGTCGCTCGCCCACAGCGCATCGAAATCAAGTACTCGCTTTGGCATTTCGGCTCCTATGCTGGCGGCAGCACGCGGTACTCCCAGATCACCGGACCCCTTCGCGTATCCCGGATTTTTCGCATGGTCGCCACGCCCCGCGCCGAACACCGGTGGCGCTTCTCCACGTGGTATCCGCCGTGATGCGCCTTGCGCAGATGCCGCAACTGCGCCGAGATCGACGCTTCTGCAAATTCCGTCGCTTCCGCGATTTCGGCCAGCGTAAGCCAGATGCCGCGCGCACTGGCTCGCGTCGTCAGCTCGCGGATCGCCGCAAGCTGCGTTTCGTCTTCCTCGGAGACTACGCCGGTCGTCGGCGCCTCCGAAGCGCGCACATGTTCCGCATCTGCGTCTGGATCACTGGCGCATGCTTCCGCCGCCGGCGTTTCATTCGCGGCGGCTTCCAGTCCGTCGATTTCGGCTGCTATTGACTCCGGCGGTTCAACATGCCGCGCATCAACGTCACGATTTTCCGGCTCGAGCATTTCGCTGTGCTGCGTTTGAGCCCGCCACGATTCCAGCTCCTGCGCTTCCATCTTCCCTCCCAAAGTCTTGGCTCACTCAGAAACCACAATCCCGATTACCAACAGGCACTTGGACGCGATGACATGCACTTCCCGCTTCCGCGCCGCGCGTCTGATAATATTTGGCTCGGCCCCCTCGAGTGTTTACCGGGCGCATGCATTTCCTCATCCGTTTTCCAGCAATTCCCTCATGCTTGCGGAGTTAACTCCGAAAACCCGGATCTCCACGATCTGCGTCGCACTGACGAGTATTTCGTAACTCTCTGCGCCATTTTCACGTATGGAACCCAGCAGATTGGTGCGCTGGGGCCTCCATTGAGCACTCGGGCTGTCCTCGAAGCCCCTGACCGTTTCGGCGCTAAGCCGATTTCCATCTTCTTCTTTCGGCCGATCCCAACCCGCTGGCCTATCGCTGGAACTCGCTTCGTTGACAGGCTCGCCCAGCTCCTCAAAGCCCCCGGCGTAATCGCCCGAACAGCCGCTGCACATGACTTGTCTCCTGCCGCGCCTGGCGTCTCGACTGTAGGGATTTCCACAACCCTAAAGTAAAGTACTGATAAACTACCTAGCCCGCTATTACGATTCGTGTTAATAGTCATCCCAATTAAGGGGGACTAAGCATGGCTACCCAGCGGGTGACTCCACCTTGGAATTACTTGCACGAAGCGTCCGACACCTCTCTCGAAAGCTTCGAGCTCTCTCGTCTGAACCACGCCGCCAATCTGCGCAAAGAAATCACCGCATTACTCGAGCAATGGATCGAAGTAACTGCCGAAGCTTTCTTGGCGCGCTGGGTCCGCGAAGATCGCAAGCTGGCCCCTGAGCCGTGCCAAGGCCCGGATATCCTCCCGCAAGCTGAACTTCCCTTCTCTCCGCCGCAAGTCATCAACGCCGGACCACGTCCCGTTCGCCGTTTGCGCTCGCGAATTCGCGCCGCATTCATGTGCAACCCGCGCCTCGCGCGTTCATGTACAACCCGACGACGCCAGTATCGCCGGTGAGACATTTCCGCCGCGCCGATATCATGGTTGGCGCAAAGCCTCGCCATGCAGCCCCGACTGTCACGGGACATCCTGCTGCAGGGCCGCGTACTCGCCTCTCTCGCTGGCCCGGACGCCATCTCGCCAGTGTTATAAGGCGTGCCCTTCGCCTCCGTATGCCGATTCGGCGTGCCGATCGCGCCCGCCTCATCTCGCCGTTTGCTTCTGAGCCGATCCTCGGATGCGTCCGGCCTTCCCTCGCTTGCGTCGTGCCGCAGATTTGCTTACGAGCCGATCCGATCATGTTTATGTCCGCAAATGCCCCCTCGATCTTTCCGAATCACTCTGCCTTCGCTCGCTTCCATCTTTTTGGCCGAAGACCCATCTCGAAGGCGTTGTAAAGCCATGCACTTCGCTTCCCGATTAAGCGCTGTGAACGCTCCTCCATCACTCGCCGACCCGTTCGCTTTGCGCTCACTCAATCACATACGAGTCCGCACCTCCGCCGGTATTTCGCAGAACGCGCTGATTTGTGACGGCCCAGTCGCGTTTGAGCGGAATATCTGTCGTCGGCTAAACCACACGAATCGCCAATTCCCTGTAAATCAGACGTTTCTGCCCGACCATCACATTGACTCGCCCACGAGCCGACCCTCGACGGCGTTGCGTTGCGCTAATGGCTTTTCGGCCCTTTCGCCTCCGTGTGCCGATTCTCGATCAAGAGATGAAAACCAGAGGTTCACCTGCTGATTTGTGACGGCCCAGTCGCGTTTGAGCGGAATATCTGTCCTCGGCTAAACCGCACGAATCGCCACCTTTGCGTGTCAACATCAGGCCTTCCGGCGCGACGATCACCTCGATTGCCCTTTCGGTCTTCCCCATTACTTTGCCTTTCTCGCCTTTATTGCCGGCCGCACACCATCTCGAAAATGTTATAAGGCGCGCACTTCGCCTTCCTCCTGACGATTCATCGCGCCGAGTGCGCTTGCATCGTCTACCCAATTTGCTTTCTCTGACCCGATCCCCGACCGCGTCGGCCGTTCCCTACCGCGTGGACTTCACTCGACTCTTTCTACTGGCCCGAGACCGTCTAAAGAATCGTATAAGGCGTGTACTTCGCCTTCCGCATGCCAATTTATCGCGCGAGTGCGCCTGCGTGATCTCGCCGACTTGATTCTGGGCCGATCCTCGACCCTTATCGCGCCGACCTTCGCTCGCCTCTTTCTGCTGGCCCGAGAATGGTCTAAAGAATCGTATAAAGCGTGTACTTAGCTTTCCGCCTGACGATTCGCCGGGCCAAACGCCCTGCCTTGTGTCGCCACTTTTGCTTTCCCAGTCAGGGGCTCCGATTCTGTGGCGAATCACCCCAGATTTCAGAATCACCAAGCCTTCCCGGCTCCACTCCGGACCTTTCGGGGCCACTTTTTCCGGTCTCCGCTCCACGCTGCAACATCCTGCCCTCCGCGCCTCCTCTCTGCGCCTCCTCTCTGGCGGTTCCTCTCTGGCGGCTCCCTCCGCCTCTGCGGCCTGCGCCCGAGTTGCTCCCAGCCTCCGTGCGGATTTTCCCCGGTTCGCCATCGCTTTTGATATGTTTCGATCCCTTCCTATACATTATCCGCTCAACCAGGGAAGCGGGATCATTCGCGGCCTTCTCGGTTGCTGTTCTGTTGGTTCCGCCATGGTTCTCGCGCTCCATTAGCCATGCGCAACGAATCTCCACGCCACCTTTGTACGGTTGACACGACGGATCTCGTAAGCCAGGACAAAAGCGCTCGGACAATGCTACTGAACGCTCAGGATTCGCAATTCGGCGCGCTCCGGTGAATCCCAATCTGACGTCGCGAACGACGCCACTATTTGGCGACACTGTCGCAAATGCACGTCAAAAGCGCCGGCTTGGACCCTGCGCTCCACCGGCCTGGAACCTGCGCTACAAGTGACAAAGTAGCGGACGACGCACAGCCATGCGTTGCGGCACTCGGCATCGGGAGCGGCCATGCGCGAGGGCGGCGGCAAGCAATCGCACGGGTGAAAACGGCAGCAGGGGTGACCAGACTGCGCTAAGGCAGCGGCCGGCTAAACGGGAGCTGCAAACATTGTTGCCGCACGCGGGCGAGAGCCTGCTTCTGGCAGCGGCCGGCTAATCGGCCGGAGCAACAGCGCAGCGGCGGCACGGGGCGGCACGACGCACCGCGGTGCTCAAGTCCCCTTAGGACGACCAAATGGCGGAGCGAAAGGACGTGCGGCGCCAAGTGCGGGGCCGCGAGATGTGGGGACGCGGCGCCACAGAGCAGGTCACACGGCGCGCGGGGGCTTTGGTTGACCCGCTTCAAGGAGCTGTTCTTTGCGATAGATCATGGAATTGATGTCGTAGGTGGCGAGCTCGAATCCATGACCATGCGTGATTGCGTCGGTGGGGCAGGCTTCGACGCAGTATCCGCAAAAAATGCAGCGCGAATAGTCGATGTTGTAAACAGTGGCGTAACGTTCGGCGGCAGAGATGCGATTGGTTTCGGTATTTTCGGCGGCTTCGATATAGATGCAGCGGGCGGGACAGGCCGCGGAACAAAGAAAGCAGGCGACGCACTTCTCGAGTCCGTCCTCGTCGCGCTGCAGGACGTGGATGCCGCGATAACGCGGCTGAAAATGGACGGGCTCGTCGGGGTAATTTTCCGTCGTCGTCTTTCGCCAAAGATTGCGAAAGGTGACGCTGAAGCCCTTGGCCAGCGCCGTGATCGTGTCGCCGACTTCTCCGATGATTGCCATATTCTCTGAATTCACCTGCCAGCTAGTTTAGCAGCGTGCCACCCCTCGCCGGGGCTGTATCCTTTCCGTAAGTTTTCCCACCGCTTCCGCAGTGGGCTACGCTGTTTCGTACCTCACGGGACTTCTGACCACGTGACTAGGCCTGCGCGACCGCGAGCGGCGTGCCCGTGAGCGCTGCGATGATCTGCTTGCCGTGAAAACGGCCGTTCTCGATAAAAATTTCGCTGGTGTGTTTTCCGCCGATGACGACTCCGGCCAGATACAAACCGGGGACGTTGCTCTCCAGCGTCTGGGGATCGAGCGCGGGCTTATTCGTCTCCGAATCGAGCTTCACGCCAAGCTGCCGCAGGAAATCGAAATCAGGATGGTAACCGGTGAGCGCGAACACCTCGACTGCAGGTAAGGCTGCCTCCCCGCCCGGACCAACTACGTGCACCGATTCGGGCGTGATGCGCACGACCTGCGTGTTGAAAAGCGCCTTGATCTGTCCCGCCTTGATGCGATTTTCGATATCGGGGCGCACCCAATATTTGATCGTGGAACCAAGTTCGGCGCGGCGGTGCACCAGCGTCACGCGAGCGCCGGTGCGATAGAGATCGAGCGCGGCTTCCGCGGCGGAATTTTTGCCGCCGACGACCACCACATCGCGCCGCCAAAAAGGATGCGGCTCCGTGTAGTAATGCGAGACGTGGGGCAGATCCTCGCCCGGCACTCCGAGACAATTCGGCAAATCGTAATAGCCAGTGGCGACGATGAGCTTGCGCGCTTCGTATTGTTCGATCGCGCCGTCCTGCGTTTTTGTGTGCACGCGGAAATCGCCGTCGCTGCCCTCGACGCGCGTCACCATCTCGCCCAGACGCAGCTCGAGATCGTAATGCTCGACGCATTTGCGGTAATACTTCAGCGCTTCGACGCGGTTCGGCTTTTCCGTGGCGCTGACGAACGGTAGATCGCCGATCTCCAGCAGTTCCGGCGTGGTGAAAAACACCATGTTCACCGGATAGTGGTAGATCGAATTGCACAGCACGCCCTTATCGATCACCAGCGGACGCAAGCCGGCGCGTTTGACTTCGATGGCGCAGGCCAGGCCCGTGGGGCCAGCGCCAACGCAGATCACGTCGTAAGGAGCATTCATTTATTTAGTCCGATTTTCGGTAGCATCCTTTACTGATTATCCTAATCAGCTATCCAGTCTGCCTACTCGTGCTCGGGTTTGCAAATCGAGCCTAAGCTTCAATTTTCTCGCGAGCTCTGGCCCGCATGCGGAACGAGTCGGGCGCGCAGCGCGCGGCTCATCTCCATGACGTCCTGCGGCCAAGCCTGCACCAACTCCAGTTGGGCCAACGCGTCGGCGATCTGTCGCGCTTCGGCCGCGTCCAGATCGATCGAGACCGAGCTCTCGGGATTCTCCGCCGGATACGGCGTGGAGTTTCCCATCACCGCACCCATCTTCAGCAACAGGCGATCGGCGCTCCCCGGAGTCTTGCTGTTGGCGATGGCCTCGAAATCCACGCTGAAGCCATCCGCCTCCTGGTGCAGCATGCCCGGCCGGGTGGCACGCACCAGGCTGACCAGCGCCAGGATCAGTTCGTCGCTGCTGAAGGTCATCATCTGATGTTACCGCGCTCGACCAAACCTGTCGCCCAAGTTTGGATCGAATCTCTGCCGGGGCCAACGAAAGGCGAACTGCAGATCCCTCGCCTGCACCCCAACGAGCGCAACTTTCTCGCTACGCGCGAGCGCTGCTCGCGCTCGAGACGCGTCTCGTTGGGGGCCCCGCATTCGCTACGCTCCTCCTGATGACAGCTCTCATCCCCGTGAAGGCGGGCGGGTGGGGCTCCCGAAAAAGCAAAGGCAAAAGAAAAAGCAGATCCCGCGTCGCCTTTGCTTGTAGAAAAAGCCCGCGCGTACCATTACCTACCATAAGTCCCGTATCGCGCTTCCTTCGCCAACACATTAAAAATTCATAACAATTCGGGGGAACGTAACCATGGCGCGTGTGTTACTGGTCGACCATAGCCAAGCCGTCCTTAAGACCGTGCGCGAAGTGCTGACCAACGAAGGCCTGGAGATTTGCGGTGAGGCCCTCAATGGAAAGCAGGCCATCGAAGAGGCTGTGCGCCTAAAACCCGATTTCATTATTTTGGACCATTCCCTGCCGGACCTCACCGGCGTCCAGGCCGCCTACGAAATCCGCCAGCGCCTCGGAAACGTGAAGATCGTCTTTTTCACGCTTCGCGATGAACCTACCATGTCAGCCGCTGCGCACGTTGTGGGCGCGGACGCATTCGTTTCCAAATCCACACCGGGCGAACTGGTGCTCGCGTTGCGGCGTCTCATTGAGGAGCGCGGCCCGGAAGCTCCTCTCGGACTTGGTCCAGCGACCATAGCTCCCGCCGCCAGTCCGCGACTACAGAACTCGCAGCTACCAGACCCGTTCGCCGCAAAACGCGCCCCCGTCATCCCCGTCCCCTGCAAAAATAATTGTAAGTGCTGATTCTGCTCGACTTTAAGTCTAGCAATTTCGTAAGTGCTCATTCTGCTTGGTTTGCGGACGCATTTTCGTAAGTGCTGATTCTGTTGGAGTAAGCGAGTTCGGCTCTTACCGAGGAGCCATTCGGTTTTGCGGCCGAAGCCGGTGATCCTAATCGGAGCGCCGGGTTTTCTTGTGAGGCACGATCAACGACGCTGGCGGCGTTCTCAGCGCGAGCAATCGCAAAGCTCTGCAATAGAACATGGGCGAGGTGGGCGAAGGTGGCTGCTTCCTGCCGTGAGATGCGCCTTTGGGCAAGCAGCCGAATTACCTGGGCGACCGCGCGGCTAACGCCGACAGGGGTGCTGAGGTCACTGCAGGCGGAATAGAGTTCGGGGAGATCGAATGCAGCGCCGTGAACAATACGCGGGGAGGAGACGTACGGAACGCCAAACAACTGCTCTTCTCTTTCTGAGTGGTAGGTGCAGAGAGAAGGATGAATATCGGAGCGCGCCATGGTGCACTGACGTCCATCAGAAAACATGAACTGGCAGCGTTCGGGAAGCGGGTTGGTATCTATTTTACCTTCGACATAATCGTCGTAGCGATAGGGAGCCGCCTTTGGGCGGTGACTTTCCGGCGGGAAATGGTAGGCGGTCGCCGGAAAAGGTTCCGTCCCGCATGTTGCCGTTACAGCGGCGGAGTTGGAGTTGTTGTCTGTCGATTCCCTGCCCTGATTTGCATTTGTGGATTTTCTCGATCGCGTCAAGCTGGCCGGCGGCGACGGGATTCTAGTCGAACGACTTTCCAGCGCCAACCCGCCATCGTCCGTCATTACTGCCAATGGGGAGCGGGGGCCGATTCAGCATCTGGCCAAATGCGCCGCGCTGATCCACATAGGCGACATGGAGTCTGCCCAGGAAGAATGCCGGGCCGCGATTAAGGAGAATCCCACGAGTCCCTGGCCACTGCTGGTAAACGCCAAACTCATGGAGTACACCTCCCCTGGGGAAACCGGGGCAACGACAGAAGTGGGAGAAACAGACGCGAAGCAGAAGAACCTGCTTCGAGAGGCGGCGGCTCTCGGCCCGAATTTAGCGATGGTTCGGGAGCCCTCGCTCTTCGGACTGGTTTCGGAGCAACAGGAGCCGCCCGCGTCAGCCTACTCGCTGGAGGAGCAACTGGACGTTATCGGGGGGTCTGGCAGAATTATCTTTGTTCCTCGCTCCCCAGAAGACGCTCTCCCCACCGCTACGGACCCGAATGAGTCAATTAACCCTGCACTGCGTCGCCTAATTCAGATGGAGCCCGACCTGGCCAACAGTCACGTGCTGCTCGCCAGCGAGTATGCAAACGCTCACAATTTCGTCATGGCGGAAAGCGAACTTCGAGAGGCCGTTCGCCTCGAACCGGACAACCCGGAACTTCACGTCTTTCTTTCAGACTTTTATAATTCGCAGCACGATGTGGAGGCAGAACTGGCGGAATTCCACGAAGCGGCGAGGATTACGCCTTTCGGCGAGTTCCGCTTGGAGTTGGCGCAGGCCTTGGAGGAGCTAGGCCGTATTCAGGAGGCGATCAAGGAGTCGCAAATCATGGTGGCCATGCGTCCCGCGGATCGCTCTGCGACGGGCGTACTGGTCCGACGCTATCTCGAGCAGAAGGATCGCACGTCCGCGATCGAGGCGCTGCGGAGCTTCGTCAGAGCTTCATCTGCGAAATTCATAGACCAAGCCAAGGTTGTGGACGCGGATTTCGTGGAGCTGAACCAACTCGCGGAGCTGCTAAAAGAAAACGGCGAGCCGGATGCCGCCGCCGAACAGTACGTTTTTATGCTTCGCTACAAGCCGAATGACAAGGACCTGCATAACAATTACGGTGTGTTCCTCATGGAGCTACAGCGACTCGATGAAGCAGTAGAGGAATTCAACGAGGCGCTCCGGCTTGATCCGACCATGTCCACCCCGCACCACAATATCGGCATATGTCTGGCATTGAAAAAGAATATCGATGGTGCGATCGGCGAGTTCGAGCAGGCGCTGGAACTCAATCCCGAGGAGCATAACACCCGCATTTTCCTTGGCGCTGCGCTGGGGCAGAAGGGCAACCTCAAGGACGCGAAGCACGAGTTTCAACAAGCCATCGAGAAAAATCCGAAGGATGCGGATGCGCACGCGACCGTCGGGTACGAACTGGGCGAGCTGAAAGATACGGCGGACGCGATACAGGAGCTGCAGATTGCGTTGGAACTCGTGCCGAATTCTCCGGCAGTGGAAAACAATCTGGCCTGGATCTATGCGACGGCAGATGATCCGAAGTACCGAGATCCGGCCAAGGCGCTGGCTCTCGCACGCAGCGCCGTGACGGCTTCGCCGCAGCCGGCCTTTCTGGATACACTCGCGGAGGCGCTGCTCCTCACTGGCCGCGCCGACGAAGCGCTAGCCGTGGAAACGCAGGCGGCCACCCTCGATCCGCAAAATTCCGAATTGCAGTCTCGCCTGGGGCGCTTTCGCGAAGCAGCGCGTCGAGCCTCAAAGCCCTGACAGCTCCTGAGAAATAAGTCGGCACGGGGGCGCCCACCTTCTGACAGCTTGGGCTGAGGAAGCACAGCCAAGAGTGGCTGTGCCACCCAAAATGCGCAGAGGGATTCCTCACTGCGTTCGGAATGACGACTCGGGGTAGCGGCGCGCTGGGTTAAGAACGTGCGGCACCCGCTTTGCCAATGGGTCAGACGGAAAACCTCGGAGGGATTCCTCACTGCGTTCGGAATGACGATGCGGGGTAGCGGCGCGCTGGGCTAAGAACGTGCGGCACCCGCTTCGCCAATCGGGCAGACGAAAAACCTCGGAGGGATTCCTCACTGCGTTCGGAATGACGATGCGGGGGTAGCGGCGCGCTGGGCTAAGAACCGTAATCTACGTGGCCGGATGGCCGAACAGGGGAATCTTTGCCTCCACCTTAGTTCCGGGTTCCTCTCTGGAAACCGATAGTTCGCCGCCGAATTGACGGACTCGCTCCCGCATACCACTGAGACCGACGCCAAACAGACGCGGTGTCATCCTACCGCCTTCGAACATCTCGGGCGGTAAACCCTTGCCGTAATCGCGAACTGTGACCGTCACCGTATCTGCTTGTTTCTCCACATCGACTCGAGCGCTCTTGGTTTCGGCATGGCGATAGGCGTTTGTGAGCGACTCTTGGACGATGCGAAAAATAGTTATTTCAATGTCCTTGTGAAGGCGAGGGAAGCTTGTCGGCTTCAGGCTCAAAGAGGCTTCAAGGCCATTGCGCTTCGCCAATCCACCCACATACCAATCCAGTGCGGCTGTCAGGCCCACTTCGTCCAGCAGAGGCGGATGCAGCAGATACGATAGATTGCGAACGGTCTTTAACGCAGTTTCAGCCAATTCCGCAGCTTGCGATATCTGAGGGTTGTTTCCAGCCTTCTCTACCATGCCTAGAATCATGCCTAAACCGGAGAGTTGCTGTCCCAATTCGTCATGCAGCTCTCGGGCAAGGCGCTGCCGCTCTGAATCTTGAACCCTCAACAACTGCGACGAGAGTCTTTGAAGTTCCAAGGTTCGGAGTTCTACCACTCGCTGGGATTCGGCGAGCTGGCTGAGGCGCATACGCAGCTCCTGATTCAAATCCTGGATGCGTTCCTCATTTAGTTTGCGCTCAGTCAGGTCTCGCGTAACCTTGGAAAAGCCTATTAGCTCGCCGTTGTCGTCGCGCACGGCAGTGATCGTGACAGAAGCCCAGAATGAGGAGCCGTCTTTCTTGACCCGCCAGCCCTCGTCGGCGAAACGGCCCTCCTTCGCAGCCAACTCCAGCTCTCGCATCGGCCAGCCGCTCTGGACTGCCTCGGGCAGGTAGAATTTGGAGAAATGTTGCCCTAGGACTTCGTCCCTCGTGTAGCCCTTGATCGCCTGGGCTCCCTGATTCCATGTCGTTACGATTCCTTTGGGATCAAGAAAGAAGATGGCATACTCTCCTACACCCTCGACCAGGCGGCGGAAGATTTCGTTGTCCGAATAATCAACTTCTCGCACGAGTGCAACTGCCTCCCCGTTAGCTGAATTGGGCGTGGGCGTGCTCGTTCCGTCCGTATTCATAAATGGATCGTGAAGCCTACTTAGAGACGCTTAATAAACCAATAACGTGTTTAGTGTAAGGGCCAAGAGAGCCAGCGATCTCTTGGGCTCAGTTTGCAGTCCATTGGGTCGGCTTCTGTCCCGCACACTTTCATGAAAGGGATTTCGGGGCAGACAGGCACCCTATCACACTTATGTCGGGATGCGATGTTCTCGATTGAACACCGAACACGGCCCGGCATTGAGGGTGGAATGTAGTCTACGCGCTGGCTCCCTTGGAAGTGCCGGGCGCGGATTTCGGTTTCATCGCTTGCTGGCATCGCGGGCAGGCACTGTCGTGTTCCTCGATAGCGTAGCTTTCGCCTGGGCGTGCCAGTAGTTTTGCACGCGCGGTGGCGTCTTCGTGCGTGTCGAACCGCTCCCAATCCAACGCTGTCTTGCCAGACCAGCGGATATGGTAGTGGGACTTGGCGAAGGGTTTGCTCCTGCCTTTCTTCTGCGCATATTTGGCGATTGAGAAGTTTGCACGATCAGGCCGGCTTGCGTTTCGTCAAACGCATATATAATCGTGGCAGATGCCTTTGGACATCGCCGGCCTGCCTGCTCGCCCGCACAATCATGAGGTTCGCTTCTATTCTGACGACGCGGTGTTTGTGGCGACTGTTTCGAATTTTGTGACTGCCGCCTTGATGGCCGGCAATGCTTCTATTGTTTTTGCTACCAAACCACACCGGGACAGTGTTCTTCAAGCGTTGAAGCTGCAAGGCGTGGATGTTGACGCCGCTATTAGCCAGGGAACTTACGTTCCACTAGACGCTGCTGAGACGCTTTCGCTATTCATGGTAAATGGCTGGCCCGATCGGGCTCGGTTCTTTGAAGGATTCGGGAAGCTCGTAGAGTCAGCCTCAAAAGCAGCCAAAGCGCAAAATCCCCGAATTGCGATTTTCGGCGAGGGTGTGGCTCTATTGTGTGACGACGGCAACGCGGAGGCGGCGATTCAATTGGAACAACTCGGCAATCATCTTGCGAATAAATACAACGTAGACATTCTGTGCGCCTATCCTCTAAGCCTTTGCACCAAAGAGCATGAAAACGAGATCAAGAGAATCTGTGCCCAGCACTCAGCTGCTTATTCCGGATAATTGAAGCGCCCGTATATCGCGGCGATTCGCTGCGCTCACCATAAAAAGCCGCGAGCCGCAAAGCGAGGCCACGCCACCCTTGGAAAGGCCTCGGGTCTCCCGCCGAGAAACGGCGGGACGACCCGAGCTACAAGACCAACACAAAAAACGGGAGAGATTCTTCGACTTCGTGGCCGCGCGGCCAGAAGACGGCGGACGACAAAACGCGGCCACTCCGCTCAGAATGACAGCGCTTCACTGCACCTGCCGCCGGCTCGCGCAGCCCCGCAGAGGCAACTACAGATATCTCACCGCTACGCTCCTCGTGATGACGGATTGGGGAGACGAAGCACAGCCGAGAGTGGCTGTGCCACGGATGCCGGGCTGAAGCCCGGCGCTACAAAAGGCAAAAGCAGATTCCTCGGCGGGCGGAGCCGCCTCGGAATGAAGCGCCTGTCGGGTGGGCGAGACTCGGGGAAAAAGCGCAGAGGGATTCCTCACTGCGTTCGGAATGACGATGCGGTAGTGTGCAGCGCCCACGCAAGGAGAAACTTCGGGGCTCACGCTTAGAGGAACTGCACAGCCAAGAGCAACTCTGCCACATAGGAAAATGCCCCAGGGCCCGCAGCGAAAGGCGCGCTGCGGCGCCCTGGGCTACAAGAATAAGGGCGAGGGGTGACGGAGCGTGGCGGGGCGATGAGCTTTTTCCCAGCGGCATCTAGTGCATACCCCTTGCGGGGGCAAGGGTTTGTACCCATTTTCCTTAGGGTCTTTCGTTACGGGGATTCGACCATTAGAAGTATGGATTTCGGACGCCGCTGCCGCTAAGGTCGGCCTATCAGGGCATTCCAGTCCCGCCCGATGGAGGATAACATTGCAAGGCGGCGACGATCCTTTCGTGCACGTGTTTCTTTTCCAATGCGGCGATTGTGGGGCTCCGGTGGCGACGGCAAGCGCGAGCGGCGCGCGGAACCTCGAGCAGACGGATGCGCAGTCTTTTGCGATAACGTGCGAGCGTTGTGGATGGAGCGGGAAGTCTATTGGAACAGCGGCCAAGCGACACTGGGTCGATTTCTGGAACACAGATGGAGATGCCAGCGCGGGTGCAGGCAGCATGAGCCGCAACGATGACGCCCAGGATCAGGGAAAGTCTGTATAGCCGCCCGCTCTTGTTTCGCGTAACCTCCTCGAATTCGCCCTCTTCTCGATTCCGAATGCGCCCGAATACTGATCGTTGACGATCATGAGATCGTGCGATCAGGGCTGCGCCGCCTTATCGAGTCGCAGTCCGGCTGGGAAGTGTGCGGCGAGGCGGGAAATGGGCAAGAGGCCATTGAAAAAGCGCTCGCGCTGAAGCCTGACCTGGTGCTCATGGACATCACGATGCCGGTGATGAGCGGCATCGAGGCCACCCGGCAGATACGGCAGCTTTCTCCAGAAACAAAAATCGTGATCGTATCGATGCACGATAACCACATCATTAGTGCAAGCACAAGAAGCGGGTGCGCACGGTTATGTCGTGAAGGCTAGCCATTCTGAAATTGTGCTGAAGACGATAGCGGGCGTTCTGGAAGGGCGACGCGCTGACCGCTCGCGCCTTACACACACCTCGGCCGGAAACCCTGCGGATTAAGCCCCCGGATTAGGCAATAAGATGTGGCCGCCGCGGGCGCGCGCCAACCCAAAATGTCAGGAGGGATTCCTCACTGCGTTCGGAATGACGATCCGGGGTAGCGGCGCGCCGGGGTAAGAACGTGCGGCACCCCCTTCGCCAATCGGGAAGACGAAAAACCTCGGAGGGATTCCTCACTGCGTTCGGAATGACGATCCGGGGTGGCGGCGCGCTGGGCTGAGAACGTGCGGCACCCCTTCTCCAATCGGGCAGACGAAAAACCTCGGAGGGATTCCTCACTCCGTTCGGAATGACGATCCGGAGTAGCGGACGGTTATATTTTAGTTTGCGCCGGGGGAAAAAGTTCCCGGGACGTGAATGGAGAACAGCACGATCACGCCGTGGATCGGATTGAATTGATGCGGCGTGTTTTCGGGTACGAGAACCCAATCGCCTTTGGCGATCTCGCGCGGCGTTCCGCCTGAGATCGCGGAGCCACCGAGGTTGGTGGCGTCAGTTCGCTTCTCATCGACGAGCTTGCCGCCGGTGACGAGAGTTGCTGAACCATCGATCACGTAGAAAAGCTCGGCTTCCTTTTCATGGACGGCGGCGTTGCCGACCGAGGCGCGATATTCCATGTGTCCGTTGTAGCCGCCGAGCTCGAGCATGGGTTGCGCGACGGTGGGCTGGTTGGGCTTGCGTTCGCTTTTCGATTTGTCGGCGAGTTTGGCGACGTCGGCGGCAGAAGTGAAGAGCATGGTCTTCGTATCGGACTGCGGTGCCGGTTGTGGGGCAGGCTTGGGCGCGGGCTGTTTCGCAAGGGCGGCCGCGGCCGCGAGAGTGAGAGCAAGGCTGATGATAATTGTCGAGCGCATAACGCCTCCAAGTGTGTTCGATGGTTGCTTGCGCATCGTACGCTTCTCGGCGAGCGGAGACAATGGATTTGGGGAGCTGGTCAGTGAGGGACGTCATGTGCGTTCGAGCCGATTTTCATAGTGAGCGCGGCTCACGGCCCGCACATTCGTAAGCCGAGAGAAACGAGGGAAAAGTGCACAGCGACACAAACCCTGGGACGGCATTAAGAATGCCAGCCGGCTATTGCACGAGGGTGTGCTGGCTGAAGGTGAGTTGCCACTGGGCGCCGCGCTTGGCCCAGATGCGCGTGGTCCGCAGCAATTCTCCGGATTGTGATTCCTGATCCGCGGACATAACGGCGCCATTGCCAAATACCCACAGAGCCATGGAAGCAACCGCGGGCGGCGGCACGGCAGCCTCCGCATGTCTGAAGTTCCGCATCAGGGCGATGCGCTGTGTTTTGTCGATGGGCTGCTCGCGATCCGGCGTGACAAACAGGACGTCATCGCCCAGGATCCGGCTGGCGGTCTCGGCGTCGCCATCGAATACAGCTTTTTGCCCTGCCATGAACGATGCAACGATTTCCTGCGCTTCCGAGGTCAGCGGTTTATACGGTAGCGAGCGGCAGGGGTTTTCGCAGCGCCCCGCCGAGTCGGCGTGACCGACTGCGTAACGCGCGTCCTTTACTGACGAATCCGGCGCCGTGGTTTCCTGGTAGAGCAGAAGTCGCCAACCGGATGCCTGGCGTATCCAAACTCGCGCGAAAAACGCTGGCGCGTTGTCGGGTGTGAGCCTGTGCGTGCCTGTGACCAAGGCCACCCGCCCGTAGGTCTGCAGCGTAAGGTTTGTGTCAGCGCCTGCGGAGAGCAAACCGATTCGACTCACGAGATCCGATTTACTTCTGCTCCGGCCATCGCGATCGATCCAAGTGAATTCGGCATCCAGCAGGCGGGCCGGCACCAACCCGTCGTTCGTGGCGATGGCCTGAATCAGGGTGTGATCCAGGGAGCGCAACTCCTGCTCGAGCGCGGCGCTCCCAACAGCAGTGAGGCGCACATCCGAGATGCCGCCGGTAGTGGCGGGATCATCCGTGCTCGGATTCGAATTTTCGTGTGCTCGCGTGGCGAAAGGTGAAAACGCCGCTAGAGCTCCAGCGATGAACATGATCAGACTGATAGAAAAGAAAGACCGCGAGAGAGGTCTCGTTGAATGTAAAGGTCCCATAGCCCCACGCTTCGAACCGCCCGAATTCTACAACTCGTACAATTAGATTTTCTTCATGCGTATTACGGTCAGCCGCGGGGATAGGCCGAGTTGTTTCTGCCAGATGAAGCTTGCGCGGCCATCTTACACGGCTTCCGCCATCGGATGAAAGGCTAATCTTGCCGTTTCCTCGTGATAGGATTTCGACCCTCTATGAAAACTGTGCTGCTTCTGCTTTGCTCGAATATCTTTATGACCATCGCCTGGTACGGCCACCTGAAATACCGCCGAGCTCCGCTGATCACGGTGATCGTGGTGAGCTGGCTGATTGCCTTCCTGGAATATTGTTTTCAGGTGCCTGCTAATCGAATTGGATATGGGCAATTCACCGGATTTCAACTGAAGGTCATTCAAGAAGTCATTACCCTGTGCGTCTTTACGGTTTTTGCCTGGGTCTACCTCGGCGAGGAAATCACCTGGAGGTACGGTGGGGCCTTTCTTTGCATCCTGGGGGCCGTGGCGTTTGCCTTCTGGGGAAGGCTGTGATGGCCCGGCGTGCCCCAATCGTCTGCGCCGCCAGAGCGCTCCTTATGCTGGAGGTGCTGGATTGGCAGAGACGCGGTAATTCGTTATTCTAGTGTCCGCCACGATGCCGCGCTATGCGCTGCGACGGTCACATCCCCGGTCAGAAACGTGTGGTTGAGTGCGCGGATTCGTGCAACCCGTGAATCAGGTTCTAGCTCTAACTGCCAGAGGTAGATGCGTGATTAAAAGCGGTGCTCAAAAGGAGAGTTTCTTGTCCAAACTCACGATTGGAACAATTCTGCTGCTGTCTACTCTGCTGATGGGAACTGTTAGTTCTGTCCGCGCGCAAAGCGTCAGTCCCTATTTTGGTTTGGGCTCGGCCACCGATAGCGCGGGGACTGGCTTCAACCTGAACACTGGAACATCCTGTGCTCCGGGGAACGTTTTCGATGACATCACAGGCAACTGCGAACCTGGACCTACCATTGGCGGCGTCTTCGGCGTGTTTGGCGTCGATTTCATGTTAAAAGCACACCTGGGCTTCAATGGTGAATACGCTTTCCGCTTCGCTCAAGCGCCCTACTTACCGGCTGCAGGATTGAACTTCAGGCCTGGCTTTTACGATTTCAACGTTGTGTACCAGCCTCTCTCCGGCAAGCGCATTGTTCCGCTCGTCGAGGGTGGTATCGGCGGCGCTAGAATTGCCCTATATCAAACCCAGACAGTTTCGATCACGGGCATCACCAACACATTCACCATCCCGGCCGGCCTGAACGCGAATCACTTTCAGGTGCACGCCGCCGTGGGCGTGAAGCTCTATGTGAAGGGCAATATCTTCATCAAGCCACAATTTGATATTCATTATGTGACTCATCTCACCGATCAATTCGGCCGGGACTGGGTCCCGCAATATACAGTCGCGGTCGGCTATACCTTCGGAGAACGTTAAACGCGCCACACGTCAGCGACGAGAGCGCCTTCGTTCGGCCATTTGCACACTGCCCGGGCTCGAACGCAAGGGGCGAATTTCGCCGGGACGTCTTGCATATTTCACACAAGAAGCATAGGTAGGACACTTTGACGAAGGAACGATTCTTGTCCAGGCTCACCTTGCGAACAGTTCCGCTTCTATGTGCGTTCGTCCTGGTAAGCGCGGCCGGCGCTCACGCCCAGCGCGTCAGCGCATATTTTGGTTTAGGCAGCGCAAAAGACAGAGCGGGAACCACAAGCAACGGCACAAACAGTTGTCCCACGGGACAGCTTTTCGATGGATTAATCTGCGAGCCCGGTCCAACGATCGGCGGTCTATTCGGTACCTTTGGCGTGGACGTCAGGTTCAAGCGGCACTTTGGTATTAACGCCGAATACGCGTTCCACTTTAAGCAGGTGCCGTTTCTTCCCTTGGACAGCTTGAATATGCGTCCCGCATTCTACGACGTGAATGTGATGTGGATGCGAGTCGCGGGCAAGCGCATTGCTCCGCTTTTGGAGGGCGGTGCCGGCGGCGCCAGACTAGGCCTGAGTTCCACGTCGACAACTCCGATTACAGGCATTACAAACTTGTCCAGCTTCCCGGCGGGGTCCACACCCAATCACGCTCAGTTGCATTTTGGAGCCGGCTTGAAGTTTTACGTCAAAGGGAACATATTCGTTAAGCCGCAATTCGATCTACATTACGTATTTAACTTCACGGACCAATTCGGCCGTAACCTCGTGCTGCAATACAGCGGCTCTGTCGGATATACGTTTGGCGGACGCTGAGTCCTCCCTCTTTCCTCTCCCACGAGGGTTCCATATACGCAGCTGAATTTTCCCGGCTCTTTCGCCTGGCGTCCATCATCACTAGAATGGAGTGCGGTGCACCGACCGCGGGAAGTCCTAAGCAGACGCCACTCGGATCGGACAAATACTGAAGTCACTCACAAGAGGAAGCCATGCCTCCCAGACCGATTCCCGAGGGATATCACAGCGTAACGCCATATCTGGTCGTTACGGGCGCGGCGAGTGCAATCGAATTCTACAAACACGCTTTCGGCGCCAAAGAAGTGATGCGCATACCACACCCCGACGGACGCGTCGGCCATGCCGAACTGCAGATGGGCGATTCGCGTATCATGCTAGCGGATGAATTCCCGGAGATGGGCGCGCGCAGCCCCATGTCACTGGGTGGCACGCCTGTGAGCATCTTGCTTTACGTGGATGATGTGGATGCCGTCACAACTCGTGCTATGGCCGCCGGCGCAAAATTGATGCGACCAGTCAAAGATCAATTTTATGGGGACCGGACCGGGACGTTGAGTGATCCTTTCGGTCATCAGTGGACAATTGCCACCCACAAAGAGGACGTCTCTTTCGAGGAGATGCAGAAGCGCGCTGCGGCCGCAGCTGTAAGCCAGTCATAATCCCGAATAACAATTTCCTCAGGCTCGGCTCAAGCCTTTTCCTCATCTAACCTGCAGGGGGAAACATGGCTCAGCCTCGACGTATCATCACTCCGGCCCCTCCAGTCGCTCGCAGATGGATTGCCACTGAAGGCAGCCCACAGCGCAGCGCAGACAGCGGACGGAAATCAGTTCCGTGGGCGATAATTGCCGTGCTGCTGTTAGCCTTGGTCGTCATCTTCGCGCTCTGGGGCAAGCTGCCTAAGCGCCCCCGAATGCCCCACGAAACTCCCTCCGGGAACGCGCCCAGCGTCTCCAGCCTCGTCATCGGTAGTAACTCTCTTCCCATTTGATCCGTCCAAGACGAAGAAAATCATGGAAGCGATGCCACAAATAGATAAGATTGTTTGCAATCGCAGATAGTTGTAGGCTCCATCGGTTTCATACTTGGAGGATTTCTAAAAATGGGTATTCGCTGCACGTGCGCAATCATGGGTGTTGCGGCTGCACTAGTTTTTTCATCGCTTGGCATGGCCCAGGCGCCTCAACCTCAGAAAGAGACCGCGGAACAGTGGCCGTGGAAATATAACGGTCGCGACCGGATCGTTGGCACAGGCGGACCCGCGCCCGTCCACGATCTGACCGGAACATGGGCCGGCCCGCAATCTGGATCAGGTGTGCCGGGCCTGCCTCAGTCGGATGTGCCTTCCTTCACTTCAGAGGGACAAAAGCTATTCGCTGCCAGTCGACCCATCGGCAAGTACAGTCCCGCGGGCACGAACGACCCGAATTTCAGGACCTGCGACCCCTTTGGATTTCCCCGCGCCGCGCTCGACGAAATCCGCCACGTGCAGTTCGGAAACATGCCCAACCGCATCGTCGTCATGTACCAGTTCCAGCAGGTTTGGCGCGAAATCTGGACGGACGGACGAGAACTCCCCAAGAATGTGGGTGGTACCGAAAAGAGCGCGCCGGACCCGCGCTACTACGGATATTCCGTTGGCCATTGGGAAAACGACAATACGCTGGTGGTGGAGACAACAGGCCTGGATGAAAACACTTGGCTGACGAAGAGCGGCTATCCACACACGATGCAAGCTCGAATCGAAGAGCGATGGGTGCGGACGGACCGCAATGATCTCAAGGTGACACTTACCGTCGAAGACCCGAAGTTTTATACCAAGCCTTTCTCGCTGGGTACGGTTTATTTCCGGTGGGTTCCCGGCCAGCTTTTCGACGAGAAGCTGTGCATACCATCGGACACGATCGAGTATTTGAAATCGGTGGGCGATCCGGCGGGCACGGACCCTAACATCAAGGTGCCAGGCCAACCGCAATCACAGCGTTAATCTAAGCATAGCAGCGGGGCGCGACTAACCGCCGTTAGGTTCTTCCGGCGGTCGCACCGCGGCGCTTTTGTAGCGCACCGCGATACGCCTCACCACGTTCGTAGCCATGTTGGAATGGCTCGCGGTCATACATCTGCGGATAACGTTTGCGCAGATCCTCGAGGCATTGATCGTAGGATTTATCGCGGCAACTGGGAAGCAGGGCGGCCTCGAAGCCATACCGGAAGTAAGGCTCGTCTTCCTCGAACTTCCTGCCATCAACCTCGTAGTGCTCCCGCTCTAGGTCGCGCAAGCCAATCCACCACATCTCGCGAGCGCGGTCCACGCTTTCCGCTCCCGCAGCGTCGAACGCGCCTCGCGCTGCTTCCACCATTTCGTCGTCTACTCGAGCGATCACCAGGCTTCGGCCGCGCCGGAGTGCGTCTTCATAAAGAAAGAACTCTTCTTCAGGCAACGAAGCAAACACCGTCTTTTCGGCTTCGTTTCCGATTACGCCTCCTCCAATCGCACCCAGCAAGGCGCCCCCTGCAAGTCCGAGAGCCAGCACGAAACCGACTCCGGGCAAAATCATCGTTGCGATCATTTCTCCTATGCCCGCGCCGAGTGCGCCGCCGGTGAGCGCACCCAAAGTCTTGACCATGCCAGGCTGCTCGCCTTGTGACGTCGGAACAGCGGCCAATTCCGCTTCGGTGGCCTGAGGCGTCAACAGATTGATGCGCTCAGTTGGAATTCCTATCTCTCTTAGTTTGGCAACGCCGCGTTCGGCATCCGATCGCGACTTAAAAACTCCAACGACTGATGGCATGAGCCTCCCCTTTCTTTTGCCCCTGCTGTACGCTTTTTCGGCGCCGGGCCAGCGCTCCCATCTATCAGATGGCCGCAGCGGCCAAACCGTGCACGCGCGCGGGCCTCAGGCCAATTGAATAGTGATCCTGACCAAGCGGCTAAAGCGAGGCCGCGTCGATTTCGACGGGGGCGGGCACAGGCGCCGGCTTGGATGCGGCGGACTCCGGCGGACCCATGCGAATTTCCGAAAGTTCGCTAATCAGATTGGCCGCCCAGCGATAGATATTGTGCTCCCGTACGGTACGCCGCAGCGCTTGCATGCGCCTCTCGATCTCGGGCGCGGGCATTTCCAGCGCGGTGTTGATGGCGTCTGCAATCAACTCGGTATCATAGGGATTTACGATGAGCGCATCGTGAAGCTCGCGGCTGGCTCCGGCAAAACGGCTCAGGATGAGCACGCCACGTTCATCATCGCGCGCGGCCACATACTCTTTAGCTACGAGGTTCATGCCGTCGTGCAGTGAAGTGACCAGGCACAAATCCGAGGCGCGATAAAAGCGTTCGATCTCCTGATGCGAGTGGTGGCGTTTGAGCAAAACGATCGGCTTCCACTGATTGTTCTGGAAGCGCCGATTGATGCGATTCGCTTCGGTTTCCACGTCCGCGTAAAGCTCCAGATAGCGCTTGATCTGCATACGACTGGGAGCGCCGATCTGCACAAAGGCGAATTTGCCCTGATAGTAGGGATACTTGTCGAGAAAGCGTTCGATCCCGTGGAAGCGCTCGAGAATTCCTTTGGTGTAATCGACGCGGTCCACGCCCACGCCCATGAACTTGGCCTGCACGCCGACTCCGGCCAGCAGCGCGGCGCGATCCACGTAGGGCGATTCGCGGCTCTCGGTATCTTGGCCATCGGCGAAATCGATGCTGATCGGGAACGGCCGGACGCGCGTCAGATGGCCGCCGCGATTCACCGTCAGGGTCTCCCGCTCGATGCGGCACTCCACGGCATGATCGACCGTCTCGAGAAAATTGTTGCAATGATTCTGAATGTGGAACCCCACCAGATCAGCGCCCAGCAATCCATCGACGAGTTCACGTTCCCACGGGCAGATTCCAAAAGCTTCCGCATTGGGCCACGGAATATGCCAGAAAATCGCCACGCGAGCGTCGGGCCGCGCGTTTTTGATCATGCGCGGAAGCAAAGCGAAGTGATAATCCTGCACCAGGATAAAAGGCTTCTGCGTGTCCGCGATCTCTTCGAGCACAGCATCGGCAAATTTGCGGTTCACTTGCTGGTAGTATTCCCAATTCTCGGAGCGAAAGATCGGCCGTGTATGCGCGATATGGCAAAGCGGCCAAAGACCCTCATTGGCGAAGCCGAAGTAATAGCCGTTTTCCTCTTCTTTGCTGAGCCAAACACGCCGCAGGGTGTATTGCGGTTCGGCGGGCGGCACGCGCAGGCGATCATGCGCGTCTACAGTTTCGCGATCGGCGTCGCCGCTGGCTTCGGCAATCCAGGTGCCATCGCAAGAACGCAGGATCGGCTCGAGCGCGGTCACCAAGCCGCTGGCCGGTATCATGATTTCCAGTCTGCCGTTCTGCCGCGTGTGGATATAAGGCTCGCGATTCGACACCACCACAAGACGCCTTTGCTGCAGGCGCTTGCGTACGTGCACGGACAAGCGGTCGGAGGTCCACAGCGACTGGGCGGTCTCCCGCAGGTGCGCTTCTCGTTCCGCAGCAGCACGCGCTTCCTGCAAAGACTTCACCACGCCTTCCATCTCTTTCGCCAGGGGACCCAGCAACTCGCTGCGCGGTGGCGCAGCAACATCGCCGAACTTTCCGCTGCGCAAAGCCTTCAACCACTGGGCGGCCTTCGTGATCGGACTCATCAGGCTCCAGCGGATTACCAGGAACGTGATCAGCACGATAAGCAGCACTTCCAGCGACACGTGGATCAGCGTCTGCCGCCAGATTACGGCGCTTTGTTCGCGAATGAAGCCGGCATCATGAAACACCGCCAGCCCCATCACTTTGCTGTCCGCGCGACGCATCGAAAGCGTCTCCGCGTGGTAATACCTCGTCCCGAGAGTAAGAAAAGCGCCACGCCCCTCTGGGCTTTCCGGATCCACTTTTGGCGTCAATTCAGGTAGGGCATTTTCGAGCGACGCTGGCAGGCGATCTGTCATGGCAACAGTCTTGCCCGCATCATCGAAGATCGCCGCGCCCAGAATGCGCTCGCGCGTGCTGAGCCGATTGAGCGCGCGTCGCAACTCCGCTGCGGAGGAGTTTTTATCCAGTAACGGTTGCAGGTTATCGGCCAAGCTCTGCGCCGCCAGGCTGGCGCGCTGGTCCAATTCCTTGTGCAGCGCTTCTTCCTGATCTTGCACCTGATAATATGCAAACAGGCCGGAGATCAGCGCGAGACACGCGATAACCGGAAGCATTAGCCGCAGACTAAATCTCATTCCACTTCCTCGTTCCTCGCCGCACGCTGAGTGCGAAACTAGTCCATTACCTGCGGGCTGTTAGCATTCGATGATTCGATGATCAAGCGGCGCTGCCGCGACTCGGAATCATTTCTAAACTTTGCTTGCCGGCTTCGTCAGGCGTTTTGGTTAGGGATCGCGAGCGAGAGCTGGCTGGTAAGCATTGCGCTAACTCTCTTCCTTCTTTGGACTCAGCGTGACTTCTCCCGTTTCATTTCTGAGGCGGGCTCTCAGTAAGTGCCGTCGTGACCGCAGTTTGCAGAAAATCCGCACCAGCACTCTGCTGGGGCCACCTGCCTCCATTAAATACCTCACCATCTACTGCAAAAACCATACCCATAAAGGTGTACGAAAGGTATGACTGTGGTGAATACCAGAGCAAAACGTGAGCCAATTCATCCAAAAACTTGGGTTACTTAACTGTTTGTCACCCTGAGGGACAGTCGCTTCCTGTCCTCCGGGACAGGTCAGGAACGGCTGTTCTTTCTCGGCACAGGAGGCCAGTAGAGGCTAACCGCCGTCGCGAATTATCCTGAGACGCTCGCGCTATTTCCCAGGAGCGTAATCTATGGGTTCTGCCGCCGCTTCCATCGAAGACAGCATCTTCTGCGACCGTTGCGGCGAGGCTTTCGCCCCGAAGAAACCCGTGTGTGTTGGCTGCGGAGCGACGCCGGCACGGCATTGGCTTCAACTCACAAGCCTTATGGTGTTTGTGCTCGCGGCGTTCTGCAATGCGCTGGTGTGCTGGTTTCTGCTGCCGCGGCTGGTAAGCGTACGAAGCGCGCAGGTATTTCGAGGCTGGCTCTGGCTGGACGAAAAGGCTTCGATCTATGGCTGGGCGCCGATTATCATGGCTATCCTGGCCTGGGACTACTTCATCTGGCGCCGTTCGCGGCGTGCAAAGCAGACCGGGCACAAAATCAAAGGCTGGATCACGAGAAAGCTCCTCACGTTTGTGCTGGTCACAGCCGTGACTCCGCTTCTTCCCTGGTGGATTCCCGCGGGCCAGCCGCCGGATAGTTTCATCGCCCGCATATCGCGCTATCCTGGATTGCCTTCAAGTCTCGCCTGGCTCACAGTTACGCTCGTGCTGGTTCTGCTCGTCTGGAATCCTGCGACGCGCGATTCCCTGCTCGGCCATGGCAGAATTCTGAGCCTGATCAGCATAGCGACGCTGTTCGTGCTGCTGGCGATGACCCTGCTCGGCTGGTCGTTGACCTACTACTAGACCTCACCCGTTGCCGTTAAGTCTTGCCAGCTCAACCGGTCGATGCAACACCAGCTGGTATAAATGTTTTCTCTAAAGGTGGTGTTTATGATGCAACGAATCCGGGTGCGGCTTTCGTCTGCGCAGAGGGCCGATCTGTGGTGGCGTTGGAAAGCGGGGCAGTCGTTACACGAGATCGGGCGGGCCTTTGGCAAGAGTCATGTGGTCATTCACTTCCTGTTGGCGCGTCATGGCGGGATTGTTCCGGCCGCCCGTCGGCGTTCGCTGCGAACACTTACCCTGGCGGAGCGAGAGGACATCTCCCGCGGGATCGCTGGCGGATCGTCGATTCGTCAAATCGCCAAGGGTCTGCAGCGAGCGGTGTCGACGGTGAGCCGGGAGGTGGCCCGCCATGGCGGGCGGCCGTTGTATCGAGCCAACGATGCCGATCAGCAAGCCTGGGAGTCGGCCTTGCGGCCCAAGACCTGCTTGCTGGCTATCCACGAGCAGCTACGAACGATCGTTGCGAGTAAACTGATTCTGGACTGGTCGCCGGAGCAGATTTCTGGATGGCTGAAGAATCAGTATCCCCAGGACGGAAGCCTGCGCGTGTCCCACGAAACCATTTACCGCAGCCTGTTCATTCAGGCCCGCGGAGTGCTGAAAAAAGAGCTGATTCAGCACCTGCGTTCCAAGCGGCGGATCCGCCGCTCGCGGCACTCCCGTGATAGCGGACATCACCGTGGTCAAGTCGTCGATGCCATCTCCATCCGGGAAAGGCCTGCGGAGGTCGAGGACCGCGCCGTTCCCGGGCATTGGGAGGGCGATCTGTTAAGCGGCGCGCACAACAGTCACGTGGCCACCTTGGTGGAGCGCCGTTCGCGCTTTGTCATGCTGGTCAAGGTGCCCAGCAAGGAGACGGCGACGGTGGTCGCCGCTCTGAGCCAGCACGTCCGTCAGCTTCCGGCGACGCTGCGGCGCTCGTTGACCTGGGACCGCGGGCTGGAGATGGCCCAGCACCAGAGCTTCACCGTCGCCACGGATGTGAAGGTTTACTTCTGTGATCCGCAGAGTCCTTGGCAACGCGGCAGCAACGAAAACACCAATGGGCTCTTACGGCAGTACCTGCCGAAGAAGGCCGACTTGTCCAGCTACAGTCAAACGGACCTGGACCGAATCGCGCTGCGCCTCAATCAACGCCCACGCAAGACGTTGGGCTTTGAAACTCCGGAGAGTAGACTACAGGCCAGTGTTGCATCGACCCCTTGAGACCACCCTGCCTTGCGGAATCAGAATTCTCAGTGCGTCCACTCGGTAAGAATTGCCGTCGCCGCATCTTTTTTTCCCTGCGGCTCCGCGCTAACATCTCGCCGCCTGCCTAAAAACGCCATCATGCCTGCCTCCGGCGCACAGTTGAAAAGAGCCCTCATCTTCGTCCATCGCTGGATGGGCGTGCTTTTCTGTCTACTGTTCGCCACGTGGTTTGCTTCCGGAATTGTCATGATGTACTGGCAATACCCGCAAGTCTCGGCAGCAGATCGCTTAAGCCGGGCGCCCGCGCTTGACGCTTCCCGAATCCACGTCTTGCCTCAACAGGCGTACGCACGGTTCGAAACCGATAGCCCTCCTCTAGGGGCGCAGCTTGTCACTTTCGATGGACGCCCCGCTTATCGCTTTCGCATCGGCATTGGCGATGTCTCCATCGTCTATGCCGATACCGGCGAGGCCCAGGAAGATTTTTCGCCGGAACTGACCCTCCGCATCGCCTCGGCCTGGACGGACCAGCCTTCCAGCGCCGCTAAGGAAGAAGACAACATCGAAGAGGATCAGTGGACCGTCTCGGAGGAGTTCGCAGAGCTCCGGCCGTTGCGCAAATACAGTTGGCCCGATGGCCAACAGGTCTACGTCTCCACGATAACGGGCGACGTCGTGCAATACACAACGCGTGGCTCGCGCCTCGCGGCGTATTTCGGCGCGATCCCGCATTGGCTTTACTTCACGCCGCTGCGCAGGCGCGGACAGCAGTGGAGCCGTGCGGTTATCTGGTCGTCCGGCCTCGGAACCATTGCGGCCATCCTCGGCATCACGGTGGGACTTTGGATGTATTCGCCTTCAAGGACCTATCGTTACGCAGGAGAGCCCGCGAGCTTTCCTTATCATGGGCAGAAGCGTTGGCACGCGATCCTCGGCCTGTTCTTCGGATTTTTCGCCTGCACCTGGGCTTTTAGCGGAATGCTATCGATGGATCCATTCCCCAAATTGCAGGAAGGCGCGGACGACGGACCTGCCGCTGGGCTGGCCACAGCACTTCGCGAAATGCCGCCGCTCGAAGTCTTCACCGCGAAGCCACCACAGATGGTCGTGTCGGAGGCCGAAACCGCTTTCGGATCCAGAGTGAGACAACTGGACCTGATTTCCGGCGCGGGCGAGCCGGTTTATTTGGCCGTCCTGGGGCCGCAAGAAACGCGCGTGATTCCTGTGCTCGGCCGGCCGTCTTACGAATTCGATCGCGATCGGATCTTCACAGCTCTAGAAAGAGCCGCACGCCCGTACGTGGTCACACAGGTGCGGAGTGTGACTGAGTACGAATCGTACTACCTGGACCGCAACAACGAGCTGCCTCTGCCGGTGATTTTTGTGCGACTGAACGATCCGGCGCTATCCGCGTATTACATCGACCCCAAAACGCTGCGCATCGTGCAGAGCTACAATTCGAATTCGCGGTGGAATCGCTGGTTCTACCACGGCCTTCATTCGTTCAATCTGCCCTGGCTTTATAAATACCGGCCTGCGTGGGATATTGCCGTGATCTTTCTTCTGTTGGGAGGAGCTTCCCTTTCCATTACGGCGCTGATCCTGGCGTGGAACGTACTGTGGCGCAAACTCGCCCCTTGGGCCGAGACCCACGGGGGTATCGAGCCTCCAAGCTCACGCCCGGAGGCTCGATAGCCGGGCTGGACCTTTAGGCTTCTCCAAACACCAGTACCTGCTTCTTGCCGGCAAATCTTATCTCCTTGAGTGTGTGGGACCCGTCTGCATTGTTGGTATAGACCACGGCATCGGCCGAAGACTTGCCGTCTCTCTCCACCATTTTGCCAGGGGCCGTAACCACCACTTTCCCGTTCCTTGTAAATGTCACGGTCGCTTCCGGACTGTGCGTCACCCACTCGACGACGTAAAATCCAGGGGTAATTTCCGTCCCATTCAGGCTGATCGGAGTCTTGACCGAAACGGTGTGCGAGTTTGCCGCCGCTGCGGAAAGGCACACACCCAAGAAAATTGCCACCATCGCCAACGCGTTTCCACGATATCCGTTGCTTTTCATTTTCCCCTCCTGCATCTCCCTACTGATTTCGGGCTGGTCGGTACGCTGAAGTTGTACCGCTCTCTGTGCCCGTGCCGGACTCTCGGTCGGCGCACAAAAAATGCATTCGGGGGCCAGGTACCTCAATGCACGAAAGGTAAAATATTTGTAACGCGCTAACCCGCTATGCTCCAATGGGATAGCACGTTAGGTAACGCCACAATCGTGACGGCTTTATTGACCTAAGGTGCTAGAATCGATCTTTCCCGGAAAGTTCAAAATGCAGTCCGCCCCCACGCAAGCGTCCAATCCGCCGCCGCGGCTCATTCGCTTCGGGATTTTCGAAGCCGACCTCAGCGCCGGAGAATTGCGCAAGGGTGGCTCGAGGATTCGGCTCCAGGAACAGCCGTTCCAGATCCTCGCGATGTTGCTCGAGCGGCCGGGTCAGATCATCACGCGGGAAGAGTTGCGCAGCAGGCTTTGGCCCGGCGACACTTTCGTCGACTTTGAACATGGGGTGAACTCAGCTGTTGCTCGGCTGCGCGACGCCTTGGGCGATTCGGCGGACCGTCCGCACTATGTCGAGACATTGCCGCGGCGTGGCTATCGCCTGATCGTCACGGTCGAAGGCGCACCGGCTCCCACTCCGCCATCCGCCCCTGCTAACGCCAGCAGCTCTTCCGGAAATGGTCACCCTGTCACGCAGACGGAGCCGCTACCTGCGGCGCCGCAGGTTGTCGCGCTGCCTTCCCAGGCTACCCGTCTCCTGAGGCGCCGTTCGCTGGCAGTAGCCATCTTAGGAGCGGTCGTGTTAGGCCTTGCTGGATATTCTTACTATTCGCGCCCCGCACATGCGCTCACTGAAACCGATTCCATCGTGCTGGCAGACTTTACCAATTCGACTTCCGACCCTGTTTTCGACAACACACTCCGGCAAGCGCTGGAAGTCAAACTCATCGATTCCCCGTTCCTCAATATCGTTCCCGAAGACCGCATGCGCGACACTTTGCGCTTCATGGGCCGTTCGCCCGATGAGCGGTTGACTACGGCCACAGCTCGCGAGGTTTGTCAGCGGTTATCCGGTAAAGCCATGCTCACCGGCTCGATTACCCAGTTAGACGATCACTATTCGATCCTGTTGGAGGCGAGCAATTGCGCTACCGGTGATTTACTTGCTCGGGCCGGTGCTGAAGCTGTCGGCAAAGGCGGCGTACTCAAGGCGCTTGACGGAACCGCCATGGATATCCGGCGCAAGCTGGGCGAGTCGCTCAGTTCGATTCAGAAAAACGACGTGCCCATCGAGCAGGCGACCACCACATCGCTGGAAGCCCTGAAGGCGTTTTCCATGGGCCAGGCCGCACGAAATCGCGGCATGGAGTCCGAGTCGGTTCCCTATTTCCAGAATGCCATCGAGCTCGACCCCAATTTCGCCATGGCTTACGCCGTCTTGGGCCAGCAGTATTCGAACCTGGGCGAGAACGCGCTTTCTGTCGAGTACACGCAGAAAGCCTTCGATCGCCGCGAGCGGGCCAGCGAACGCGAAAACCTCTACATTTCGTCCCATTACTACGAAAATGTCACTCGCGATTTGGACCGCACCACGCAGATCTATGAACTGTGGCGGAACACCTACCCGCGAGACGTAGTTCCGGCCATTAATCTTGGCGCTCTCTACATCGCACTTGGCCACCCGGACAAAGCCGTTGCCGAACTCCTGGACGCCAGGCGCCTCGATCCGGACAGTGCTTTCGTTTACAGCAATCTGCTTTTCGCTTACCTCGGCTTGAATCGCCTGGATGAGGCCAAGGCCACTTTCGACCAGGCTGTTGCTCGCGGGCTCGATTCCCAAGACTTTCACATCGGCCGATACATCATCGCCTTCCTCGAAGGCGATACACAGACCATGAAGCAGCAAACGGCCTGGGCCGCCGGCAAGCCGAACGATCACAGACTACTGGAGTTCGATGCTTCCACTGCGGCATACACCGGCCACCTGCGCAACGCCGAGGGATTATTTCAGCAGGCCGAAGACTTTGCGCGGCGTTATGGACGCAAGGAGTCCGCTGCCGAAGCGCAGGCGTTTGCCGCTCTCGTGGAGGCAGAATTCGGCCGCCCCGATGAGGCTCGGCAGTTAGCCAAGACGTCATTAAACGCCGTTAACGACCCTGAAGCCCAGGCCATCGCGGCGTTGGCTCTTGCGCGCTCCGGAGATGGGTCAGCTGCGGAGACGATCGCCACCGATTTGGCCCAGCGCTTCCCTTCAGACACTTTGCTGAACTCCTTGGATCTTCCCACCATTCGCGCGGCGGTGGAATTGAGCCGCGGGAACTCCGGTGCGGCGATCCGGCTTCTTCAGCCCGCGATGCCCTTCGATCTCAGCAAAGGCCTCCACGAAACGTCTCTTTACGCCCCCTACCTTCGAGGACAGGCGTACCTCCGCGCTGGAGACGGCAAAGCGGCAGAAGCAGAGTTCCAGAAGGTTATCGATCACCGTGGGCTCGCGGCGGGCCGCCCGTACGCCGCACTGGCTATCCTCGGTCTCGCGCGTGCGCGCAGCCTTGGCGGCAATTCCTCAGCAAGTCGCATGGCTTATCAGGATTTCCTGGCTTTGTGGAAGGACGCCGATCCGGAGATTCCCGTCTTACAGCAGGCCCGCGCCGAATACTCTCGCCCGCGATAGCTTCCGAGAACACTGGAAATAGCGCTTAGCGGTTCGCGCTGCAGCGCGCGCTGACCTCGGTTGCCAGCGAATCGTCCAACTGCGTCTGATGCGCGTTTGCCGCTGCACAAATCTGCGCTGCGCTCAGCCCGACGACGCCCCGCAGGTCGGCATTCTGCAGGTTGGCGCCGGCCAGATCGGCACCGCTCAGCACCGCACCTTGAAGATTCCCGTTGCTCAAATCGGTGTGCCGCAAGTCCGCGCCCATCAGAATCGCCGTGTTCAACTGGCTCTCCCCAAACTTGGCGCCCGCCATTTTCGCCGTAGACAGATACGCACCGCGTAAATCGGCCATCTTGAGATTAGCGCCTTCCAGATTGGCTTGCCGCAGATCCGCCTGTCCTAGGCTGGCCCTCTCGAGCCAGGCATTGCGCAGGTCGGCGCCATAGAGCACGGCGCCGTCAAGTTTGGCGTCCAGCAGAACCGCCGCGTTAAGCGAGGCAAAAGAGAGATCGGCTTTTTCCAGGTCCGCCCGAATCAGGTTGACCCTTTCGAGATCGGCCGATTGCAGTGCCGCGCCGTCTAGTTTTACTTGGTCCATTGCCGCAAATCGCAGGCTTGCCTGACGCAGATTCGCCAGTCGCAAATCGGCTTCTGACAGGTAGGCATAGCTTAGATCCGCTTGCCGCAACCGCGCCTTCACCAGGAATGCGCTGTAGCCCTGCATATAGCGCAGGCGAAAACCGTTCAGATTCGCGCCTTGAACGTGGCTCAAGTCGCTTTCGGTTTCCGTCCAGCCGGCAGGTTTTCGCGAAATTTCCGCCTCGATCACCCGCGCGTAAGGATTGTAGCCGACCAACCAAAGCGCGTCGGCAGCCCACGTCCACGGACTTCCGGCGCTAATTCCCTGCGCCGGATTTCCGCCGTGCGGAGCGCCGCCGATTGTCCCGATGGAAAGCACGCACAGAATGAAGCCGAATCCTGCACCGATCGAAATGCGTAACGATCCCGCCTTTTTGCCCCAAGAGCCTTTGCTCCAATTACGGCGTGGCCGCGGGTCTGAAAGTGCGGCCGGAGTCGCCGATTCCACCGAAGCATCTGCTGATGCGTTCTCAGCCGAAGCCGGCGCTTCCGCTGCAGATTCGCTCCGCAATTCGGGAAGTAAGCCCGGCTCGTCGCTCCGAAAAGCGCGCGCGGCCGAACGCGGGAAATGGATCGCCGCAGTCGTTGCTGCCGCGATTAGCGCCGCGTGCAGAATTGTGCCGCGCAGATCCTGCAGAGTCAGATACCGTCCCCAAAACAGCGTCATTGTGGCGGGAGTGACCCAGTACAGCAAGAGAGTGCAGATCGTTTTCTCCACTCCCGCTAGTGCCGAACGCTTTTCCCGCAGCCATCTGAAATAACTCGTCGCCGGCCAGCTCACAATCCACGGCAAGCTCTTGTCCAGGCGCCGGCCATTCTCGAAAATTGCCGGCATGGCCCCTGTTACCTCCCAAAAGCGCTGCAAATACACGTGCAGCCAGAGGTACAGCGCGCCAATCAACAGGGGGCACAAAAGGAAGAACTCCGCGAGTGGCACTCCATTTCGCAGCACCGGGAACGGAAGTAAAGCGGCGTTTCGCAGAATCTGGGTGTCTGAAACAGTAACGATCCGCCAACACGCCAGCGCGTTCAGCAGCATCAATGCGCTGATCAACCATTTCGCATGCCGGCCCCGCCGCCTTATATATTTCAAATCCTCAGCGGCCGCCACTTCGGCGGGCAACTTAGCGAACGTGAGATTTGTCCCAGCCAGCTCCGCTGCCAATAACCCTGTTGCGCCTTCGAGAGTGGCGCCTTGTAGATTGGCCTCGCGCAACCGCGCGCCCAACAGGTTCGCCCCTGCGAGATTTGCCTGTAGCAAGCTGGCGCCCTGCAGATCAGTCAGGAGCAGATCGGCGCCTTTCAAAACCGTCCCATTCAGCAACGCGCCCTGCAAATTTGTGTCGGTTAGGTCCGCGCCTTCCAGATTTAGGCGAGAAAGGTCCGCCTGACGGCCGCTGCGTCCATTCGATTTCACCCATTCGTTATGTTGCTCGAGGATGATTTCGAGGTCGACTTTGGCCGAGTGTACCGCGGGCCTCAGCGTTGCTGCTTTTTGCTCTTTTATGATCCCCAGGTCCATAACCGCAACTCTCCAGGAAAACAGGCGAAACAACTCCAACGGTTTTCGCGGCTTAGCCGCGACCTGTTTCGTTCGATTTGCACGGAAGCGCTGGACGGCGGCGCATGCCGGCCATTGCTGGAGACCACTCTAGCTTCCGGAAGGAGGCGAAACAATCGCGCCGTGTGGCAGGTTTCCGGGCCGGAAACTGACCCTCCGGCCAGCGCTCGCGCATTGTGACTACGGGAACCCGCTGGCCGTGTGCTGCGGCTTTCGCACAATCCAGGTAGAATTCTTTCAGAAGCGGGATTCTTCCAGAAGATGATCGGGGTGAGCGCAGTTCGTCTGACAGAGCTCACCCCCCATGCGGGTGCTGCGATGTTGCGCGCGTCTAAGCGCGAGCTGCTTTCGCTCTGTACGCCGGCGCAAAAACTTCGGCGACAAACGTTTCGATCGTTGTTGGCGTGGTGTTTTGTGGTGACCGCGGTTCGAGCGGGCGCATGTGGCCCGAATTCAGCGCCTCGGCCATCTCGAGTAACAGGTCAGCCATATTAGGAGACATCCCCATCTGCGTCAGCGCAGGCTTCAATTGCGCCGCCGGAAGTTGCTTATAGGTCAGATCCGGCTTTCCGATTGCCGCGCCAACTACTTTGGCAACCTGGGTATACGTCACATCGCGCGCACCGAGCAATTCCCGCCGCTGTTTCCCCTGAAAGTCACGCCGCGAGAGTGCTTCTGCCGCAAACGCGCCGATGTCGCGACTCGCGATCATGGGCAGGGCCAGGTCGGACCGCACCGGTCCCGCCATGCTTCCTACGGATGGAATGACATTGACCTGAGGCAGGATGTTCTCCATGAAGTAGCCCGCGCGTATGAAGAGAACGTTCAAGCCCGGAATTGCGTCCAGCTTCTTTTCCAGTGTGTGTAGGCCGACCACGGGCCCGGTCTTGTCCGCCTTATCTGCGCCGTAGCTGCTGAGAACGACGGCATGTCTTACTCCGTTATTCTCGAGCGCCGCGGCCAGCGCCTCGCTTACGCGCTGTTGATAAGCGAGTACGCTCGGCGATGATATGTTTGGCGGAATCATCACGTAAGCTGCATCCGCGCCCGAAAATGCCCTCGCCATCGCGCTCGCATCGGTCACGTCCCCGACGAATGCTTCCGCACCTTTTTGCTTGAATCGCTCAAGCCTCCTCTCGTCCCGGCCGACCACGCGAACCTTTTCGCGGTTCGCCAGCAGTTTTTCGGCAACGACGTTTCCGGTATTCCCTGTGGCGCCAATTACGACGTACATGCGATGCCTCCTCGCGGAATGTGTCCGCTATTTTTCACTTCCGCGGGCGCGGCTGGAAGCCGCCCGTCTGCTAGCCATAGATTCACGCCAACGGCAGCGGTTGCCAACGTCCCTGTGGAAAACGGATATCCGGCCAGGATATTCGTCCCGAGCGAACATCGTGAGCGAAGGACCACGTGGAGCCACGGCTCCATTGCTGCGCTTAAGGGTAGGGGGTCGCGGCTTCAGCCGCGACATTGAGGCATTCAAAAGCGAGAACGGCTTTAGCCGCTGAAGCTGACTCTACCCGCCACGCTCCAGCGCCTTGCGATCCCACTTCGCCAGGTTCGCGCCCGCTTCGTACGTACTTTGGCAGAAATCGAGAATTGCCTTTTCCGGCGAATCCGCGTCGCGCACGTCGTCATACTTCAGGAGAAATTCCCCCAGCTGCGTATCCCAATATGCCGCGCTCGGACGAACCTTCTCTTTCTCGAATCCCGCCGGCGCCGGCATCGTATAAGAATAAAAGGCGGCTTGCTTGTAGCGCCGGTCTCCGGGCCAGAATCCACAGCTGCTCACTTCGTGCGAATACGCCTCGCGCGTCATGGCGTCCGCGCCCTTCGGTAGCGAACCCCGCCGCCCCGAAAAACGCGACACCGCCAGATCCATCGAACCCCAGAAAAAATGCACCGGGCTGCACTTGCCCAGAAAAGGCGCCCGAAATTCCTTGAACACACGGTCCGCGCTCAGCAGGATTCGCCGAAAACTCTCCACGTATTTCCGATCGTACGATGCGTGCTTGGTGTCCTGGTCAAATGGAATCTTGTCGTCGAACTCGTCGGGCATCGTATGAAGTTTTACTTGGATTCCGAGCGACCGCAGGGTGGAGATGTACTCCTTGTAGAAATCGGCCACAGAACGGGGCCGCAGTTCGATGCTGCGCTCGTCACCTTTGCTCGTCTCGATGAGCAGGCGATGCCCGATAAAATCGAACTCGACTTCGAACGCCTCGTGGCCGGATGGAATCGTGGAAGTGGTCAGGCCGCGCGGCGTGACGTAGAGCGTCACGTTCCACCAGTGGTTCACCAGCGGCGTAAGCTCTCGGCGTGTTTTGCCCACGATCTGCGTCCACATGTGCAGAGTGTCAAGCGTGCTTTCCCACTCGGCATAAGGCAGCGGCGGCCAATCAGGCGAGGTCAAGTTCGACCTCATCGATGTAGCACCAACCCCAATCCTCGCCGCGTTCAAACGACTTCATGATGGGATGCTTGGAGGAATGGAAATGCTTCGTGGCGTGCTTGTTTTTGGAGGAATCGCAGCAGCCCACGTGCCCGCAGATCAAGCACAGGCGCAGGTGCACCCAGGTGTCGCCCATTTTCAGGCACTCTTCACAGCCGCGCGTGTGCGGCTGCACGTCCCGAATCTGATTCATGTGCGTGCATGCTGTCATGTGTTGTCTCCTTTGGCCCAATCCAGGGGGGGAATTTCTCAGGCAGGGCACCTTATTAGTCTTGCACAGATTAAGTCTATTTGGGCGGAGCCCCGCGCTGTAGCCGGAGCGCGCCTCAGTACCACTTGATCGGCGGCTTTACGAGGTGAATCTGAATGGTCTGCTCGCTCTCTGTGACGTCGTGATACTCGCCATAGGTCTTCCAGCCCTGCGCGACAACCTGAATCAAGACCTTGCCCTGCCGTATTTCCGGCGAACGCGCGATGCCCTCCTGATTCGTCTTCAGGTCGAGTTCAACTTTTTTCTGGTCGGGGAACCGGAGATAAATGCTGGCATCGGCAACAGGTTTATTCTCATCGCCTCCGGTCAGCTCGATCCGCAGGCGGCTGCTCGCGTTGCGTTTGTCCGCGGCGGCGGGAGGCTTATCGGACTGCGCGTTGAGCGCCGGCGTCAACAGGGCCAGCCCGAAAAGCATCGCCAAGAGAACAAGCGACGCCCGAAACAAACTCCTCTTTAGCATGGCCGCATCTCCGACATTTACGCGCTGCTAACCGGCCCTAGCATGCAACCGCAGCGAACCTCTCCACTGTTTACTCCTCCTATAGCAAATTGGCAAGCGACCATCCGACAGTCTGAGTTACGCTAGAGTGCTGATCATCGTGCCTGCAAGTGAGTACCTGCAAGTGCACGCCGCGCGTTGCTTGCCACGCGACCTGAGGAGGAAGACTGCATGGGATTCGCCACTGACGCGATCCACGTTGGACAAGAGCCGGAACCGGCTACGGGCGCTATCGTCGCGCCAATTTTTCAGACCTCCACATACGTGCAGGAGGAGCTGGGCAAGGATAAAGGCTACGACTACGCGCGCACAGCGCACCCGAACCGCCGCGCCTTGGAGCGTTGCGTCGCTCGCCTGGAAGGCGGCCAGTCCGCCTACGTCTTCACTTCGGGAATGGCGGCAATCGATGCCATGTTTCGGCTACTGCGCCCCGGCGACCACACCCTGATTTCACGCGCCGTCTATGGCGGCGTCTATCGCCTCACGACACAGTTCCTTTGCCAATTCGGCCTCGAATTCACGTTCGTCGATACGTCCGATCTCGAGTGTGTCCGGAAATCGCTGCGGCCGAATACGAGAATGATCTACGTGGAGACGCCCACCAATCCCACCATGATCGTCAGCGACATCGCAGCCATCGCAGAAATTGCAAATGAGCGAAACATCACCGTAACCGTGGACAACACCTTCCTGAGCCCCTATTTGCAGCGCCCCCTGGAGCTCGGCGCGCACATCGTGGTGCATTCCATGACCAAATATCTCAACGGGCATAGCGACGCGACCGGCGGCGCGGTAATCCTGTCACGTCCCACGGACGCGGAGAAAATCTATTTTCTGCAGCGGTCCACAGGTGCCGGCCTTGCGCCGATGGATTGCTTTCTCGTGTCGCGCGGCATCAAAACGCTGGCCGTCCGCATGGCCCAGCACGACGCTAACGGCATGGCCGTCGCGCGCTATCTGGAAAATCATCCCAAGGTGAAGCACGTGCTCTACCCCGGCCTGCCCTCGCATCCACAGCACGATCTGGCGCGCAGGCAGCAGCGTGGCTTCGGCGCCATGCTGTCCTTCGATGTGGGCACCCTCGAGTCGGCGCGGCGCGTGCTAAATCACGTGAAGATCTGTTCCCTCGCGGAGAGCCTTGGCGGAGTCGAGACGCTGATCTCCCATCCCGCGACGATGACGCACGCGTCGATTCCGCCGGAGGTTCGCCGCCAGATCGGCATCACTGATGGCCTCGTGCGCCTGTCGGTCGGGATCGAAGACGTCGAAGACTTGATCGCCGACCTCGACGCCGCCCTCGAAAAGATCTAAGTTCCACACGTAGCCCACCCTTTCCCGATTTCCAGAAAAAGGTGAGGATTTTTTCTAGCTCCAACGATTCAGCTACAACGACTCAGCCAACCAGCGCAGATATTTCGGCGAGCCCGCCACGATCGGCAGGGCGATAAATTCGGGAACATCGTAGCTATGCAGCCGCTCGACTTCGACTTCGAGCGCCGACAGGCGTCGCGCGGAAGTCTTGATCAGCAGCAGGAACTCGCGGGCCTTCTCGACCTTGCCCTTCCACCGATACACAGACCGCACCGGAATTTCCAGCAGATTGGCGCACGCAGCCAGCCGCCGCGAGATAATTTCTCGCGCAATTCGCTGCGCCTCGGCGCGTGAACTGCACGTCACCAGCACCACGACGTACTTCCCTGCACTTTTTTTCGGCATCGCCGCTGTCGCTACTCGCCTCCGAGCGCCTCTTAACTTTTTGCTTCCGTGCGTGCGCTTTGTTGCAGTGTATTTTCTCCGCCAAGATACAATACGGCCCGGCACAAAACAAAATGGCGGCCTCGCCCATAAAATTCGGCACCTCCGGCTGGCGCGGCATCATCGCCGAAGATTTCACGTTCCCCAACGTGCGCATCGCCGCCGCCGCCATTGCCAACCACGTCTTAAGCCACAATCGGCGGCCAACGCTGCTTGTAGCCCACGACACGCGCTTCTTTTCCGAGGAGTTCGCACGTGCCGCGGCAACTGAACTCGATAATCGCGGCGTGCATCCACTGCTCTGCACTGGTGCAACGCCCACGCCTGCCGTAGCCTTTGAGATTCGGCGCCGCAAAATCGACGGCGCCCTTAATTTCACCGCCAGCCATAATCCGGCGGAGTATCACGGCCTGAAATTTTCGGCGGCCGGTGGCGGACCCGCGCTGCCGGAAGTCACGCGCGATATCGAAGCTCGCGCCGCAAAGCTCTATGCGCGCCCCCCGGAAAAGGCGTCGGCTTTCCCTTCGCCGCACGACGCGCGCACTTTCGAACAAGTAGACATCGCCCCGCCCTACCTCGCGCGCCTCGGCGAGCTCATCCGTTTCGACGAATTGAAAAAGAAGAACGCGCCGCACATCGTTTACGACGCGCTCCACGGCTGCGGCGCCGGCTATCTCGATCGTGCGTTGCAAGAGCACGGCGTCGCCTACGAAACCATTCGCGCCGAGCGCGACGTCCTTTTCGAAGGCTCCGGCCCCGATGTGTCCGAGGAAAATCTCAAGCGCTTATCCGAAGCCGTGATCGCGCACAAAGCGCAGATAGGCCTCGCCACCGATGGCGATGCCGATCGCTTCGGCATCGTCGATGCACACGGCCGTTGGATTTCGCCGAACCATATCCTCGGCTTGCTCTACGATTACCTTATCGAAAGTCGCGGCTGGAATTTGGACGCCGCCCGCAGCGTGGCCACTTCGCATCTGGTCGACGCCGTCGCCGCCAAACATGGCCGCAAAGTCCGCCAGACTCCGGTCGGATTCAAATACATCGGCCAATTAATTCTGCAGGATGCCATTACACTCGGAGGCGAAGAGAGCGCCGGGCTTTCCATTCGCGGGCACATCCCCGAAAAAGACGGCATCCTCGCCTGCCTGCTGGTCGCTGAAATGATCGCGGCTCGCCAGGCGCCACTGGACGAGCAATTGCGCGCGCTTTTCCGCCGAGTCGGCCGCGAGTATTGGCCCTTGCGCACGAATCTGCATCTGACGGAAGACGTGATGGCGCGCGCCGTGGAACGGCTGAAGAGCGATTTCTCGGAATTTGTCGGGAAGCGTGTGGCGCAATCGGATCGCACCGACGGCCTCAAACTCGTTTTCGATGACGGCTCCTGGATCTTGCTGCGCCTCTCCGGGACCGAGCCATTGATGCGCGTCTATACGGAAAGCGCCACGGTGAAAGAATCCGCCCAGCTTGCGGAAGCCGCTCGCAAGTGGGTTTTTGCCGCAGCGGCAGGGGGCTAAACGTTGCGAAAGTCGAATGCGCAGGAGCCGCAGCCGTTTTGGAGCCGTCATGCACGCACTATTCTGGGCCTCGCACTGTTTCTCTTAGCCATTCACGACATTTTCGGAAGCCACGGCCTGCTCGCCATGCGTCGCACGCAAGCGCAGGTTCAGGAATTACGCGGGGAGATCGACCGGCTGAATCAGGAAAACACTCATCTCAATCAGCAGGTCCAGGCGCTGCGCACCGACCCCAAAGCCGTCGAACGCATCGCTCGGGAAGAAATGGGCCTCGCCCGACCTGGCGAAATGATCTTCAAAATCCCCGAACAGTCTCAGGACTCCGCCCCCGCCAAGAAACCTTAACGATTCACGCTTTGGTATTTCAAAACCTCTTCAGCCTCACGATTCAGTCGATCTGCACCCGTATTTATGCGCTTCAGATCGCAAGCATGTATTTTGCGACGGCGCCACCTGCAGAAAAAACGGCTGACAATTTCTAAAATCATGCCGTCACACCGGCCGGCCGCCGCCAGAACGCCAGCACCCCAATTCCGCGGCCTTTCGCACGATTGCGAATCACTGCCGCGGCAACCATAGCCGCGAAAATCACCAAAATTCCCGCCGTCGCCATCGGAATGTTTTGTGAACGCTTCGCCAGAATCGAGAGGCGACCGTAAACGAATTCAATATGCAGCCAATAAATGAATAGCGAAGTCCGCCCAAGTTCGATCACCGGAGCAAAACCCTTAAGCGCAGCTCCGCAGCGGCACCACGCAAAGGCCACGAAGACAATTCCGAGGACTTCGCCCGCTCGAATCAGGAAAAAAGTCGGGCTCGTGTGCCAGAAATCGTAGACGGCATAAAGCTGC
Organism: uncultured Acidobacteriota bacterium; assembly: GCA_963803735.1. Taxonomy (GTDB): domain Bacteria; phylum Acidobacteriota; class Terriglobia; order Acidiferrales; family UBA7541; genus Palsa-189. Next base: position 1,061,630 of record CAWDNV010000010.1, read on the forward strand.
CTCGGCATTGCGTCGAGCCAGAGCCCTGCAAAAATAAACAGAGTACCCGCGAGCCCCGTCACACCAAACGTAGCGCTCTCATGCTCGCGGGCCCAAGGCGAAAAAATCAGAAACCCAAACCCCAATCCGGTAAACGCGAATGCCACCCACGGAAACGCCGGAAAAAGCCAGGGCTGCGGCGTGCCTAAATTGTGCACGCCATTGATATACGACTCCAGATACCACGGCAGCCAGCGCGGTTGGTGTGTGGTCCAGAGAGGCGGCGTGACGAGCGCAATGATCGCGGCTGCGCCAATCGCCAAGGTGACATAGCGCGAACGAGGCACAGCGACGCGGCCCGCCTTTGCATCTGTGATTCCGCGTGGCCCGACGATGTGCGTCGCCGCGAGCCAGCACATTGCTCCCATCAGAATGATCGAGACGCCGATGATGTTGAGAACATCCACGCGCAGCAGGTCGGTCCACGGAGCGTACGGCTGGCCGAGCACAAACTCCTGTACGCGAAAAAGCATCCCGAAGGCGAGAATCTCCGCCCCGCGCAGCATTGCTTTGCGGGACGCCACGGCCGGCGTAACTCCCTTCTGCGATGCGCGGCCGATCACCAAGGCCAGGGAAATTCCGGAAGCAAAAAGAAACAACGGCGCAGGCAGCGTTCCGGCCAATTGGGAGAAACGGAAAAACGTAGTATGTCGCGCGCTCTCGCTTAGCCAGGAATCGTAGCCGTGCGTCTGAAACATGAGAACGCAGGCAAGACCGCGAGTCCAATCGAGGAAGGCGAGACGCTGTGTCGCCTTATCGGCCACTCGCGGCACCTTATCACAGGCGGTACACAGGCAGGAGTGCCTGTGCCACTGATGCCACTACCTCACGACTCCGGCGAGCGGGCTCGACGCGCTGGCGTAAAGCTTCTTCGGAATGCGTCCCGCGAGGAAAGCCTGCCGCCCGGCCTCGACGGCATGGCGCATGGCTTCGGCCATCAGAACCGCATCCTGCGCCTCCGCGATGGCCGTATTCATAAGCACGCCGTCGGCGCCCAATTCCATAGCCACGGCGGCATCGGAAGCGGTCCCCACGCCCGCGTCCACGATCAGTGGCACTTCGGTGATGCGTTCGCGCAGGATGCGCAGCGAGGCGTGATTCTGAATCCCCATGCCCGAGCCGATCGGAGCGCCCAGAGGCATCACAGCGGCTGCACCTGCGTCGACCAGGCGCCGCGCCACCACGAGATCGTCGTTCGTATAAGGCAGAACCACGAACCCTTCGCGCACGAGTTGTTCCGTCGCTTTCAGCAGTTCGGCAGTATCCGGAAAGAGAGTCTGCTGATCTCCGATCACTTCAAGCTTCACCCAATTCGAAAGCCCCACTTCGCGGCCGAGTCGCGCCGTGCGAACGGCCTCTTCGGCGTTGTAGCATCCCGCCGTATTCGGGAGCAGAAAATATTTGTCGCGATCGATATAGTCGAGCAGCGATTCTTTGCTGCGATCGGTTAAATTCACTCGCCGCACGGCCACAGTAATAACCTCCGCACCCGAAGCCTCATGCGCCCGGCGCATCTCACCGAAAGTGCGATATTTTCCCGTGCCCACAATGAGCCGCGAATGAAACGCGCGGCCCGCAATTACCAGCAGATCTTCCATTATTTCTTCTCCAAGGCGGTGTTCAACGAATTATTGTACTGCGCCAGTCGCCACTTGGTAAGCCGCGTTACCGGTGCACCGGCGCCGGCTGAGCGTAGAGCCGCTCGATCACATCGCCATACCGCTGATCGATCACGCGCCGCTTCAGCTTCAGCGTAAATGTCAGCTCCCCGCCATCGAACGTAAATTCGCGGTCAATCAGGGCGAAGCGCTTGATCGTCTCGAATTGCGCTAGATTCGCGGTCAGTCGCTTGACCTCGCCTTCAATCAACTCATGCACCCAGGCGCTCGAAATCATCTCCTGCGGCGAAGCGAGCTTCACTCCTGCCTGCGCCGCCCAAGCCTGCACGGTAGTGAAGTTCGGCACGATCAGCGCCGAAATGTAGGGCCTGCGATCGCCCACCAGCACCGCGCTCAGAATGAACGGGCTCGATTTCAGCGCATTTTCAATCGGGGCCGGAGCAATCAGCTTTCCACCGGCAGTTTTCAGCAGCTCCTTTTTGCGATCGGTGATCGACAAATAGCCGTCTGCATCGAGGCGCCCGATGTCGCCGGTCGCCAGCCAGCCGTCTGGAGAAAGTACTGCGCGCGTCTCCTCGGGCTTTTTGTAGTAGCCCTGCATCACGCATGGACCGCGAACCAGCAGTTCGCCATCTTCGGCCGTGCGCACTTCCACCCCGGAAATGGGGCGCCCCACCGTGCCGATGTGGTATGCGCTCGGTAGATTAGTGGCGACCACCGGCGAAGTCTCCGTCAATCCATAACCCTGATATAGCGGCAGGCCCACGGTGGTAAAAAATTCGGCCAGCTCCGGCGCCAGCGGCGCGCCTCCGGAGATGAATTCGATCATGCGCCCGCCCACGCCTTCGCGAAATTTCTTGTACACCAGCCGATTGGCCAGCGACCACTGCAAGCGCACTCCGATCGGCACGTGGCGGCCGTACCCGCGCCACGGCACCGCCTTCTGTTCCACGCGAATGGCCCAGTCGAAGATGCGGCGGCGCAGACCCGTCGTTTGCGCGCCGCGCTCGAGGATGTTGCCGTAAAGCTTTTCGAAGAATCGCGGCACCGCTGCGCAAATATGAGGCCGGACCTCCAGCAGCGCCTGCGGAACATCTTCCATGCGCGGAACGTAAGCCACCGAGACGCCATTGAACAGGTATCCGTAATCCACGAGCCGTTCGTAAACATGCGCCAGCGGCAGAAATGAAAGCCCCACGCTGCCTGCGCCCAGATCGAACCGTTCGAACGACGCTTCGCTATTCGAAGTGAAATTCGCGTGCGAGAGCATCACTCCTTTGGGCTCGCCGGTCGTGCCCGAAGTGTAGATGATCGACGCCAGCAAATCCGAGCGCAGCCCGGCGCTCCGCCGCCGATAAGCTTCGACCTCCGCATCTTCGGCATTGGCGATGAGCGCTTCGTAACTCAGCCCTTCGCCCGACCCGCTCCCGTCGCCGCCTCGCGCCGCCGCAGCACCGCGATCTCCTTGCGGTGCAGCCGCCTTTCCGGCCGCCGCTCCTCGCGCATAAATGACTTTCTGCACGCTTCGGCAGTTTTGTGCGATTTCGCTCCAGCGCCTGGCCTGCTCGTCTCCGGCAACAAAAATGACCTTCGCCTCGGAGTGGGCCAGGATGTAAGCCATGCGTTCCGCCGATTCGCGGAAGTAGATGGGCACGACGACCGCACCCAGACCCAGCGCCGCAAAATCCGCGACGTGCCACTCCGGGCTGTTCGGAGCAAAAAGCGCCACTCGGTCGCCCTGCACGACTCCAAGCCTCGCGAGGCTCTCTGAAAGCCCCGCGATTCGCCGCAGCATCTCCTGCGACGAAATGGCCAGCCATTGCCCATTTTCTCTGTACATCTGCGCGCGAGGAGAGAGGTAGCGCTCAAACCCCTTGAGCAAGCGCCCCGGTAGCGTGGGATATTCCGCAGCCATCGCCCCGAACTCTACAGCAGCGCATTCACTGCGGCAACTCCGCCGAACCCACGACTACCCTATGTCGCAAAGCGGAGGTTGTCATTCCAGGAGAGTCCGCCTCGGCCGCGCGTGGCTCGCAGTCCAGGAAGCAGCCGGGCCAAACGAAGCTGAGCGAAGCTCGTACTTCGTCGTTCTGGCCGACGGCAAACCCGGAACAGCGCAAGCTATTGCGCGCCTCTTTGCAACTCGCCCCGCGGATTTTGCGTTTTGACTTGCGTCACGCCGCTCTCATTCTTCGTGGCGAACTGCTTACATATCGCGTACGATTGCACGGTGCAGGGCCGCGGCTCCGGGCCCCTTCCGGCTCAGTTATTCCAGCATCTCTGTGCCCTCAGTGCCTCCGTGCACTCTGTATAGGTTTCCGGAAGTTTTGCAGGCGCAACGAGCACAGGGAAACCAAAACCAGCCATGAGGCGCTTGATCGAATGCGTTCCCAATTTTTCCGAGGGGCGCGATCACAAAAAGATCCAAGCGCTCCTCGCGGCCATGAGCGGAATCAAAGGCGCCCGGGTGCTCGACCTGCATGTTGACCCGGACCACAATCGTTCCGTCGTCACCTTGGCCGGAGAGCCGGAGCCGGTCGCCCAAGCGGCGCACCGCGGCGTGGGCAAGGCCGCGGAACTGATCGACCTGCGCCATCACCGCGGAGAGCATCCGCGCATCGGCGCCACGGATGTTTTGCCGTTCGTTCCAGTTGATGGCGTGACAATGGAAAATTGCGTCACACTGGCCTGGCAGACTGGTCAGGAGATTTGGGCGCGCTACAAAGTCCCGGTCTATTTTTATGAAGAGGCCGCCTTGCGGCCCGAACGCAAAAGGCTGGAAAGCGTGCGCAGCGGAGAATTCGAATACTTGCGCGACGAGGTTCTGCGAAATGCGGATCGTACTCCCGATATTGGCGGTCCGCGCCTTCATCCGTCTGCGGGCGCAGTTGCCATCGGCGCACGCAAATTCCTAATCGCCTACAATATCAATCTGGATACGCCCGACGTTTCCGTGGCAAAAAAGATCGCTCGCACAATTCGCGCTTCGAATGGCGGCCTTCCGTACGTAAAGGCCATCGGCGTCGAGCTAAAGGATCGCAAAATCGCTCAGGTCGCCATAAACGTTACCGATTTCGAGCAGACCCCGATTCGCCGCGTCTTCGAAGCCGTGCGGCTCGAAGCCGGGCGTAACGATTGCTCGATCATGAGCAGCGAAATCGTCGGTTTGGTACCGCGCAAGGCGCTTGGCCCGGACGACGCGGCCTATTTGCAGCTCGAAAATTTCGTGCCGGCGCAAAAGATCCTGGAAATTCGCTTGGAAGCACAGACTAACGAAGAAGCGCCCGACAGCATCACATTACCCAGCATCGGATCATAAATTGGTGCATTGGTGTAGAAGAAGCGGGATTCACACGTAAGTAAAAGGTGAACAATGAACTATAGAAGAATTCTCGGAACGATGATTGTTGCGACAGTCTTGGCCGGGCCGGCGATTACGCGGGCTCATGCCACCACACTCGGCTCAGACGTAATCGGCATGTTTCCTCAGAACATTGGTGAATTTGCCTACGCCAATCTTAAAGAAGCGCGTTCTCTGAGCTGGTTCCCGCAACTGAAGCAACAGATGCTTCCCGCGCGTTTCAAGCAGTTCGAGCAATTCCTCACCGCCGCGGGCATCGATCCCAATTCTCAGGTCGAAGAAATCGCTTGGGCTACTGTAGGCGCGCCACCACCACCGGCCGCTCAAAATGCTCCCGCGAATGGCGCCAAGCAACAGACCGCGCCCGGACCCGGCAGCGAGCAAGTCGTTGGCGTCGCGCTCGGCTCTTTCCGCCCCGAAACAGCCGAAGCCTATTTCACCGCGCAAAAGCTCCCAGTGGTGAAAGTGCGGAACTTCTCACTTTACGCCTTCGGCGGTGGATCCGGTCCCGCGGACCTCTTTTTCTTCTTTCTCGATGCCAATACGGCGGCATTCGGCCAGCGCCAGCAACTCGAGCGCATGCTTGCCATCCGTGCGGGCGAAGAACAGGGGCTGTTGACCGAGTCCAAAATGCTGCCGTTAATCAACGAAGCCAATGGCAGCGGCGTGGTATGGGCGGTGCTGAATTCAGCCTATGCGCAATTGGCCATGCAGCAATTGGCTCCGGAAGCGGGGCAATTTCCTCAGGCGCAACAACTCGTTTCCCGCCTGCGCGCACTGAGCATTCAGATTGTTGCAGGTTCAGGCGTCCAAGCCCGCTTTCAATCCGTCTGCGCCAGCCCCGACGATGCCAATACGTTTGCCGCACTCTTACAGGCCGGCCTGCTTTATAAGCGCTACCAGCTGGGCAATTCCAATCCGGATCTCGCTTCCCTCCTCGATTCCACTAGTATCACTCCGGCGGGAGATCGCCTCAACGTCCGGCTGACGCTGACCGATGATCAGATGCTATCGCTGATCCGCCGCAATACCTTCGCCGTAACGATGTAATTGCGATTCGTCTCAATCTTCGCTGGAGGCGCTTTTCGATTTTGACTTTGCGGCTTTGCGGGGTGGATTCTCGCCGGGCTTCGCCGTGAGCCGATCTAGCGTGGGAATCAGTTCCGTTCCCGCTGCAGACTTGGCTACGAACCCATGCGACCACATTTTGGTGATCTGTTTCGCTCCAGGAGTGTTGTGGATCGTCAAAAACACGATTTTCGTCGCCGGTGAGACTCGCCTTATTTCGTAAGCCGCCTTGACGCCATTCAGTTCCGGCATATTGATGTCGAGGAGAATGATGTCCGGTTTGAGCTCCATCACCTTCTCGATCGCCTCTTTGCCGTTTTTAGCCTCGCCGCAGACCTGGAAGGAATGCCAATCCAGAAGCGCTCGGATGGTCGTCCGTGCTACGGAGTTGTCGTCAGCGATGAGTATTCGAGCCGGCAATTGGCGCTCCGGGGCCCAACTTTGCCAGCTCGGAGGCGGGTGGGAGGCTCCGTGCCGGGCAGGCTATGCTGTTCAAGCGCGTCTGTCTGTGCAATACGTGAGTGACTGTAGAAGGATTGCAGGCGGGACTTTCTCGGGCGCCTATATGCGATCTGGAATCAACGCCCGTTCTTGCCGAATTGGAGGTACTTCACGAGTGTGGTACGAATGCTCCCGCTGCGCGCGTCGTACTCGATCCGATCCACGGTGCGCATCAAGCGCACGCCGGTAAGGCGTTTGTCCGAATCGCGCGCGCACTCCGCGATGAAAGACTCCACCCCCACTGAAGGCTGCGCCTCGCCCTTGTGTTCTACGCTGATCTGTAGCCGGTCGTCGAAATCTTCAATGGCTACGTCCAGCCCGTCGCCCTTTCCGTTCAGTAAAGGCAGAGTCTGTCGACAGAGTTCCTCGAGCGCCGAAGTCAGCAGATTGCACGCCGAGTTTTCCATGCCTACGCGCTCCGCAAAATGCGCCACTGCGCCGCCCACAGCGGCGATCAGGCGGTCGTCGCGCGAAAGATGCAGAATCGTACGCGAATGTTCACGCGTCACTGCGGCTCGCCAGTTTTACGTCACACGCTTCCATGCAGGCGGGACAGTAATACAGCCCGTCCGTGCCCAGCTTGACCTGGTCGAACCCCGCACAGATGCAGCAGTATTTGTCGCACCGGCAGTCGCGCTCAGGTTTGTCGCATTGCGAACAGATAACGGTCTTCGTGGGGCTCATTAGCCAAAATATAAGCGACCCCGCCCCCAATCTCAAGCCGGATTTCCCTCCGCGAACCCTCTCTCATACGGGCCAAGCGGCTGTTTCGCTGCGCTTCCTTGACTCGCCTCTCCCCCAATGTTAGTTTGCATTTACCGCTGGAATCGGGACCGTTCGTGATCGAAGCGACCACTACGCAGCTTCGCAAAACCGCACTCAACTCTACACATCGCCGCATGGGCGCCAAAATGGTCAATTTTGGCGGCTGGGACATGCCCGTCGAGTATTCCGGAATCGTCAGCGAACACCTTGCCACGCGCACCGCCGCCGGGCTTTTTGACGTCAGCCACATGGGCGAGATCGAAGTGCGCGGTCCGCAAGCGCTCGATTGGGTCCAATTCGTCGCGTGCAACGACGCCGCGAAGCTCGTCGATGGCCAGGCGCAATACTCCGGCCTGATGACTTCCGCCGGGACCTTCGTCGACGATCTGCTGGTGCATAAAATCTCCGACGGCCACTACCTCCTTTGCGTAAACGCCAGCAATCAGGATAAAGACTTCGAATACATCCGCGACGCCGGCCGGGGCCGCTTCAACGCGCAGGTCGAAAACACCGGAGAGCGCTATTCGCAGCTCGCCATTCAGGGACCCAAGGCGCTCGGAATTCTCACTCGCTTCACGCGCCAGCCGATCGCGGCGCTGAAGTATTACCATTTCCTTCATGGCGAAGTGGACGGCGTGAGCGCGCTGATCGCGCGCACCGGTTACACCGGCGAAGATGGCTTTGAGATTTACTTTGCGCCCGAGCATTCCGAAAAATTGTGGAATGCCCTGCTCGATGCCGGCAAATCCGAAGGGCTCCTGCCCTGCGGCCTGGGCGCCCGCAATACGCTACGATTGGAAGCCGGCATGTGCCTCTATGGGCACGAAATTGACGACACGACCACGGTCTGGGAAGCTAATCTAGGCTGGATTTGCAAGATGGGCAAAGGCGATTTCCTGGGGCGTAGCGCCTTACAGGCCCAAAAGGAGAGCGGAATCCGCCGCATCCTTGCCGGCTTTGAGATGCAGGATCGCCTGATTGCTCGCGATGGCTATCCCGTGCTCATTGCCGACGGCCAAAAAACCGGCCGTGTCACCAGCGGATCGCCCGCGCCATTTCTGAAAAAGAATATCGGCATCGCCTATGTGCCTGTAGAATCGAGCACTCCGGGGACCCAGATCCGCATCGGCATTCGGTCTCAGGAAGCACCGGCCAAAATCGTGCCCGTGCCGTTTTATAAGCGGCCCCGTTAGCGCCAGGAAGTTGCAGTACAACAGGGGAGAAAAGATGTCCTATCCCAGCGACTACCGTTACACGCAGGAACACGAGTGGGTGCGCCTCGAAGGCAATCTCGCCACGGTCGGCATCACCGACTACGCCCAGCATGAGCTTGGCGACGTTGTTTACGTCGACTTGCCCAAAGTGGGCGCGAAGCTCAATGCCGGAGAGTCCTTCGGCACGGTGGAGTCGGTCAAGGCCGTCAGCGATATCTACGCTCCCGTTTCCGGCGAAGTCGCCGAAGTGAATTCGGGGCTGGCCGAAACGCCAGAAACCATCAACAAAGACCCGCACGGCAAAGCCTGGCTGATCAGGCTCAAACTGGCCAATTCTTCCGAGGTTTCCAAGCTCATGGATGCCGCAGCCTACGAAGCTTTCCTCGCCGGCAAACAGAAGGAAGCCTCGGCCTAATGCGTTATCTCCCGAAGAGCCCCTCCGAGCGCCGCCAGATGCTCGAAGCCATTGGCGCGCGTTCCATCGACGAGTTGTTTGCCTCGATTCCGGAAGCGCTGCGCCTCAAGCGGCCGCTCGATTTGCCCGGCCCGTTTTCCGAAGCCGAGCTGATTCAGTATTTCCGTGAGCGCGCCGCCGAAAATTCCCTGGGCTACACCAGTTTTCTGGGCGCCGGCGTATATAACCACCTCCGCTCTGTCGTGACGGACACGATCCTGCTGCGCGGCGAATTCCTCACTTCGTATACGCCCTACCAGGCAGAGATCAGCCAGGGCACCCTGCAGGCCATCTTCGAATTTCAAACGCTGATCGCCGAGCTTACCGGCCAGGAAGTCGCCAACGCCTCCATGTGGGATGGCTCGACGGCCACCACCGAAGCCGTGCTCATGGCCGAACGCCTTACGCGCCGTCGCCGCGTGCTCGTGGCGCGCTCCGTGCATCCCGAATACCGCCAGGTACTGGCGACTTACGCGCGCAACATCGACCTGCAAATCGACGAAATCGGCTACACGCCTTCCGGCCAAATCGATCTGGCGGCCCTCAGCGCTTCGATGAACAACGAAATCGGCGCCGTGCTTGTGCAGTCGCCGAACTTCTTTGGCGCACTCGAGCCAGTCTCGCGCATCGCACAAATTGCGCGCGGCTCGGAAGCGCTCACCATCGTCTCCATTGCCGAAGGCGTCTCGCTCGGCGCTGTCCGCCCGCCCGCCGAAGCCGATATCGTCGCGCTCGAAACGCAAAGCTTCGGAATTCCTCCGAGCTATGGCGGTCCCTATGCCGGCGTCATCGCAACGCGCGAGAAAGACATCCGCCAACTGCCAGGCCGCCTTGCCGGCCAAACGACTGACGCACAAGGGCGCCGCGGCTTTTGCCTCACGCTAGCCACGCGCGAACAGCACATCCGCCGCGAACGCGCCACTTCGAACATTTGCACCAATCAGGCGCTCTATGCTCTTGCGGCCACGGTTCACCTTTGCTTGCTCGGCAAGCAGGGCCTGCGCGAAATGGCCGAGCAGAATATCGCTAAAGCGCAGTTTGCCCTGGCCGAGCTGGAAAAGCTGCCCGGCGTTCGCCGAGTCTTCAACGGGCCCGTCTTCAACGAATTTGTCCTGCAGTTCCCACGCTCCATGCGGATGATCAACTCGCAATTGCTGCGCGACAAAATCATCGGGCCGTTGCCCTTGGGCGCCCACTATTCCGAGCTCACGAAATGCGGTTTGGTCTGCGTTACCGAAACCACGCGGCGCGAAGAGATCGAACGGCTCGCCGAAGCCGTTCGCGAAACCCTCGCCGTGCCAGTGTGAGAGCCGTGCTGAGCGGAGCGCGCGTGAGAGTGGGTTTTTATGTAGCGCCGGCCTTTTAGGCCGGCATGTCATTGCTTGCAATGACTGCAGAATTTTTGTAGCCCATCCTTTCCGTTTTCGGGAAAGGGTGGGGCTTTGAGGAACCCAAGTGCCCGATAAAATCAAGAAAGCCGGACGCCACGTCAGCCAGAACGAAGGCCTGATCTTCGAAAAATCGGCGCCCGGCAAGCGCGGCTTTGAACTTCCGCCCTCCGACGTGCCTGCCGTCGACGTGCAAGCTGCGCTGGGAGCCGATTACGCGCGCGGCGATATCGAGGGCTTCCCCGAAGTCAGCGAAATCGAGGTCGTCCGCCACTTCACGCGGCTTTCCACCTGGAATTACGCCATCGATCTGGGCATGTACCCGCTGGGTTCCTGCACCATGAAATACAATCCGCGCGTCAACGAGCACATCGCGCGCCTCGAAGGCATCGCCACCGAGCATCCTTATCAGCCGCACCAACTCTCTCTGGGCTGCCTCAAAATTCTCGCCATCCTGCAGAAATGCCTGCTCGAAATCACCGGTATGGATGCCGCCACGTTGCAGCCCGCCGCCGGCGCGCAAGGTGAATTGACCGGCCTGCTGCTGATCCGCGCTTACCTCGAAAGCCGCGGCAACGCGCGGAAGAAAGTCCTGATCCCGGATTCGGCTCATGGAACGAATCCGGCCACGGCCGTCATCGCGGGTTACGAAGTCGAAGACATCCGCTCCGACGCGCGCGGCCAGATCGACGTCGCTCAATTGCGAAATATCGTCAACGAAGACGTCGCCGCGCTGATGGTCACCAATCCGTCTACGTTGGGCGTCTTCGAGCAGCGCATCGCGGAGGTCTCTGAGATACTCCACGCCCGAGGCGCCCAGCTTTATATGGACGGCGCCAATATGAACGCGCTCGCCGGCGTCGCTCAGCCGGGACGCTTTGGCGTCGACGTCATGCACCTGAACTTGCACAAAACCTTCTCTACTCCGCACGGCGGCGGCGGGCCCGGCGCCGGGCCTGTGCTGGTGAAAAGCCATCTCGAGCCCTTCCTGCCCGTTCCCGTGCTCTCGGAGAAAGACGGCCGCATAACGCTGGAACCGGTTCGGCATCAGTCCATTGGCCGCGTGCGCGCTTTTGGAGGAAATTTCGGCGTGTTGGTGCGGGCGCTGGCCTACATTCTCGCCTACGGCCCCGGCATCCGTCAGGCAACCGAAGACGCCGTGCTGAACGCGAACTACATCCGCAAAAACCTCGAAGGGGTTTTCGATCTACCCTACAAGTCGCCTTCCATGCACGAAGTCGTTTTCAGCGACAGCCGCCAGAAAAAGCATGGCGTAAACACCATGGATATCGCCAAGCGACTGATCGACTACGGCTTCCATCCTTATACGACCGCGTTTCCGCTCATCGTTCCCGGCGCCATGATGATCGAGCCCACTGAGTCCGAGTCCAAGGAAGAATGCGATCTCTTCATCGAGGCTATGAAATCGATCGCTGAAGAAGCCGCCACGCAGCCCGATTTGGTGAAGACTGCGCCGCATTCCACCCGCGTCGGCCGTCTCGACGAAGTCACCGCCGCCCGAAAGCCCATCCTCCGCTGGAAGCCCAAATCCTCCGCCGAATCCGCCGACTGAATCCGCACGTAGCTTTTGTAGCGGACACGCTCACGGTCTGCGCGCCTGGCTACCCAAACAGTCCCGTCAGGGACGCAACTTAGCCCAGTGCGGAAGCACTGGGCTCGCGTCATCGCAGAGGGCGAAAAGCCCCATGAGGGGCGACACAAAGCTTATGAATGCGGCTTGCTGTAACCCCAGATTTGGTGAGATCTACTTCCCGGCGCGCTTGGGCGGCTTCGGCAGCTTCATTACGTAAATCTTGATGCTGCGGAAATCGTCGGAATCGCTCCGGTAATCCGGCTCCGGCCCGCCCAATTTGTCGACCTCTTCGTCGATCCGCCCGATCCGATTGCCCGGATTCGGATGATCGGAGAAAAACTGCGCCGGCTCTTTCCCTTTCGACTCCGCCTCGATTTTTTCGAAAAACTGTGCCAGCGCGCGCGGATCGTAGCCCGCATCGTACAGAATCTGCGTCCCGAGCACGTCCGCCTGCGTCTCATCGTCGCGCGAATACTTGAGAATAATCGAATTGAGCGTGAATCCCGCGCCCACTTGCCCGATCAACCCGCCCAGGCCTCCTGCGGCCCCAAGCAACCCCAACGGAATTCGCCACGCCTCGGCCTTGCTCACCTGATTCGTCCCATGCCTCAGCGCGACGTGCGAAGTCTCGTGCGCCATCACTCCGGCAAGTTGCGCCTCGTCGTCGGCCGCTTCGATCACGCCACGATTGATGTAGATGAATCCGCCGGGCAGCGCAAACGCGTTGATGTTCTCATCGTTTACGCAGCGATATTGGTAAGGAAATTTGTAGCCAGGCGCGTACGAAGCCAATCTCTTGCCCAGAGCGTCAAGATAATCGTCCACACGCGGATCATTCAGTAACAGAACTTGCCGGCCAATTCTCGCGGAAGCTTGCTGCCCCATTTGGATGTCTTGTTCCGGCGTGAATAGATTCCATCCGGGCTTGACCGGGGTTCGCGCTTCCGCCCAGCAGATCTGCGCTAGCGCAATGACCATCGCGAAAACGAACCCGAGCGCGATACGGCGGAGACCGACGTCGTGCTGGCGGGAAGAATCGTTCCTGGAAAGCGCGGCTCGGCTGATCCTGCGCATGCGACTACTCTAGCGCTAATGCGTCGGCCTCCCAAGCCGCAGGCACTCCGGTTCCGTAAGGCCTCGGTCCCAGCAAGGCTTCTGTACCCCCAAAGAAGTAGCGGGTATCTTAGTGGCTCCAAGAACTCACAAGCACACTGGGAGATTCACGTGGCGAACGAAACCGCAAAAGTTGTCCGATTCCACGCAGTAGGTGGACCGGAAGTATTAAAGATTCAGAGTGAACCAATCCCCGAACCGGGTAAAGGCGAAGTTCGCCTCAATGTGAAAGCCATTGGCCTGAACAGGGCGGAGGTGATGTTCCGCAGGGGCCAATATCTGGAATCCCCCGGCCTTCCGTCAAAGCTCGGCTATGAGGCGGCCGGTGTTGTAGCGGCAGTCGGTCCAGATGTCGACAAGAGCTGGCTTGGCAAGAAGGCCAGCACGGTTCCGGCGTTTCTCATGACGCAATACGGCGTGTATGGGGAAGTGGCGATTGTTCCGGCCAGTGCGCTGGCAGTTTATCCCGAGAAGCTAACCCCAGAAGAAGGCACGTCGATCTGGATGCAATATCTGACAGCCTATGGAGCACTGATTGCCCACGCTCAGATTACGAAAGGCGACTTCGTAATCATCACGGCGGCCAGCAGCAGTGTGGGGATTGCCGCCATTGAAATGGTGAAGGCGGAAGGCGCGATCAGTATCGCAACCACACGAAAATCCAAGAAGAAAGCCACGTTGGCCGAGGTTGGAGCGACGCACGTGATTGCAACCCAGGAAGAAGACTTCCTCGCACGGGTAAAGGAGATCACGGGTGGCAAAGGGGCTCGTGTGATCTTCGACCCCATCGCCGGCAAAGGCGTCGAGTTTCTCGCTCAGGCGGCAGCTCTTGGCGGAACAATCTTCGAATACGGGGCACTTTCGCTCGAGCCGACACCGTTTCCCTTGCTTACCGCATTGAGCAAAGCGCTGTCCGTTCGCGGATACACAATCCGGGAGGTGTTTGCTGACCCGAAACTGCGAGCAAAGGCTCAGCAGTATGTTTTCGATCACCTCAAGGCAGGCGACTTCAAGCCGCGTATCGACCGCGTCTTTCCACTTGCGCAGATCGTGGAAGCGCACCGCTACATGGAGTCAAACGAGCAGATTGGCAAAATTGTGGTAACGGTGTAGCAGGGACTCAGGGAAAACGGCGAAGGACAGCGTCCCCGACCGCCCTCTGAGAAAACGTTACGCGCCGCGCCTACGACTCGTTCTTCCGCCTGCTCGCCGGTGCCGGCAATGGCGAAAGCGGCACGGTAATCGGAGCCTTGGCTTCGCGAGCCGCGATCGCGGGCGGCCCCTCCGCCGGCTTGCCGCCGGTTGCCTTCGCTGACTGCGCCGCCGCGGCCGCAGCCGCTGCAGGAGGAGTGACCGGCAGGACCGCGCCTTCGCCTTCCTTCTCGAATACCAGCCTTTGATCGCGCTCATCCCAGTCGATGCACAGCAGGTCGCCCAGATGGACCTGACTCGTAGCCAGCAGGTTCGCCAGTGGATAGACAATATTGCGTTCAATCGCGCGCTTCAAATGCCGTGCGCCATATTTCAGGTCGGTGCCTTCTCGCAGCAGGAAATTACGTGCCGCCGGAGTCACTCGGAACAGGAACTGCCCCTTCGCCGTGTCCAGAACGCGCCGTTGCACCATAGAAAGCTCGATTTCCAGAATCTGCTCGAGCTGCACTGGCCGCAGCGGATGGAACACAACGACTTTGTCGAGCCGGTTCATGAACTCCGGTGAAAACTTCCGCCGAGCCGCTTCCTGAGCTGTGCGGGTAACTTTAACGTCCAGCGTATCTGCGGGCTTATCCGGCGGCTGCACAAAGCCCATGCCTCCGGTCATCAGTTCGGTAATCTCCCCGCCGCCCAGATTTGAGGTCAAGAAAATCACCACCTGCGAAAGGTCCACACGCCGGTTGTCGCCAAGCGTGAGGGTGGCTTTGTCCAGCATGCCGAGCAGCAGTTGCCAGAGCGAATCCGACGCTTTTTCGATCTCGTCGAAAAGCAAAAAGCTCAGCTTCAATTGTTCGGTGTGGAATTTCGACAGCTCTTCCTGCGTAATCAGCGGATGAGTCTCGCGGTGCCCCAGATAGCCTGGCGGTGAGCCGATCAGCTTGGCGATTTCGTGGGAATGCTGAAATTCCGCGCAGTCGACCTTGATCACCGCGCGCGGATCGCCAAAAAGAATCTCCGCGGCCGCCTCTACGATGCGAGTCTTGCCCGACCCGGTCGGCCCCAAAAACAGCAAATTCCCCACCGGACGCCCGTTGGGACACATTCCTGCACAAAAGACCTGGTACAGGTCCACAAGGGCGCGGATGCCCTCTTCCTGTCCCACGATCTTCTCGCGGAGAGAGTTCTCGAATTCCTGAGACTCAATACTTCTCAGGCTTGGATCCAAAGACCGACGCTGCTGGCTGGCGCGCATGGCTTTGTGCCTCCTGACCACTTACCGAAAATTCCGCTCCGCCATCACCGCTCGATGTGGCGCCCGATCGAACTGGTCAAGCTTCACACCCACCGTCGAATGCAGAAGACGGAGTTGTGTGACCAGTTCCTGCCCGGTTGCAGGCGCTTCAGAGACGTCTAATAGCGGAGGAAAAAGATCGGCTAAGTCCAGATTGAGGGTACGAAGCGTGCCAATTAGCTTACGGACGTACGCGGACTTTGAGTCGAACAGCTCCACGCGAGTATTCATCTGCTCGCGCAGCTCTCTCCAATTCACGTCCACGAAGGGATAGGTGCGGTTGACCTGGCGCACTACGTCATCGGTGATTCTAGGACGCTCGCCCAGCCGCGCAAGGTGAAGTTGCTTCACCTTGCCACGCTGGCGCACGTTGTGCACCAGGTAATAGGCGTTGCCTTTGCGCCGTACGAAAGCCATGCTGCCCCTCAAAACCCCCCAATCATTACTTGTAGTGTAAGGAGCATCCACTACACCGTCAAGTTCGATGCTGCGAAATTGGGCGCTGTTGCCTCTTATCGATTACTCCCCGAGTCAGTTACTGACTCTTGCGGTATGCCGCCTCCGAGTTTGCGCGATGAGTCTACGCACGTTCGGCAAATCCTCGCGGTTTCTTTTATCGATCATTGTCATCAACTTTTTCGATCCGCTTCTCGCTTCGATTCCTACCCGCACGCGTTTATTGGCCTTTTCCCAGCCGAAACTCGTGTTCTTGCGCCCCCTGCGCGGTTGTCATTCTGAGTGAGTGGCTGTCGGGCGCGCCCTTTGCGCCCGATTCCTTCCGGGATCACGAGGAATCCCTCATAGGGTCTGTACCCTCAAAATCGGCATGGCGAGAATCCCTCCTCGCATCAAAATCCATCGGCAGAGGAACCCGACACTTCGAATACGCTCGTTGTGGAGGAACTGGAACCTGAACCTGGGAGGAGTGGGGCCCTTCTTACCCTGCTTACTTAGATGCTACTACTGTGACTTTTTCTGCCTATCGTGTTTCCTAAACTCCCAAAACTAGCAACTCGCTTCCTGGAGCTTATTCGCGACCATGCCACCATCTCATTATAGCGGGTGCCCCATCCTTGTGTATTTGCCGCCGTGGGACGGTCAGTCTGGGCGGCTTTCGAATTTGCTTTGTGGGTCGCCGCTTTTTATGGTGAGCGCAGCGAATCCACAGCCGCGACAATTGCATTCGCAACTTTTCGGGCTTTAGCTCCTGAAATTCTTCCCTGCAAAGCCAGAGGCCTTGGTGTCTGGCAACTCACGCGCATTGCGGCTATCTTTACCACCATGGACGCCGCCTGGAAGCGACTCTACGACCTCGTCAAGCGCATCCCTAAGGGCCGCGTCACCACCTACGGCGAGTTGGCCCGGGCGGTGCGGCTCCCCGGCGGCGCTCGTGCCGCCGGCCGAGCCATGGCTGCTTGCCCGCGCGGTCAAGGTATCCCATGGCACCGCGTCGTTGCGTCGGGAGGCCGTATCGTCATCCGCGAGCCCTTCGCGGGCCTCCAGCGCCGCCTCCTTGAGTCCGAAGGCGCCCGCATCGTCGAACGTCGCGTTGCCGCAGAGCACGCTTGGGCACCTCCCCGTTCCGCGTCAAGAGACGGTCAAGCCGTCCTACACAAGTCCCGTCATCGCCCGGCTAAACCATCTCGCCGGAGGAACGTCGGACCCCAACGTTAGAACTTGCCTCTCACCCGCGGTTGTCAATTTGCCGTCGCTCGCAAATTGCTTTTTGGAATTCCCTCCTGCCGTCACCCGTCTCCAAAATGTGCTATAGATACCGGTTTACACCGTGAGCGCCCCTATCATCGAAGTTCATAACCTCACGAAGCATTACGGCCCGGTCCAAGCCCTCCGCGGCGTCAGCTTCGAAGTCCAGGAGGGCGAAGTTTTTGGCCTGCTGGGCCCCAACGGCGCCGGGAAGACCAGCACCGTCGAAATCCTGGAAGGCCTTCGTCCCCCCGACGGAGGCATCGTCAGCGTCTGTGGCCTTGACCCGCAGACTCCGGGCGACGCCTTCAAACAGGAAATCGGAGCCGTCCTGCAGGCCACCGCCCTGCCCGATAAGCTCCGGGTTGGCGAAGCGGTCTCCATGTTTGCCAGCTTTTACAAGCGCCGCCGCGATCCCGCCGCCCTGCTCAAACGCTTCGGCCTGGAAGAAAAGCGCAATACCTTTTACTCGCATCTATCCGGCGGCCAAAAACAGCGCCTCGCCCTGGCCATGTCCCTTGTGAACGAGCCTCGCGTGCTCTTCCTCGACGAGCCCACCGCCGGCCTCGACCCTCAAGTTCGCCGCGAAATCTACACCATCATTGAAGAGCTGAAGAAGGAGCGGAAAACGATCTTGCTGACCACGCACTACATCGAAGAAGCCGAAAAACTCTGCGATCGCGTCGCCATCGTGGATCAAGGCCGCGTCATCGCTCAGGGCACGCCACGCGAGCTCAAGCAGCGTTCCGCCGGCACCACGCGCATCGAGCTGCGCCTCGCCCGGCCCGAAACCGACGCCGCCCTCAAGCAACTCGAAGGCGTCGCCGATTGCCGAGCCTCCGACGGCCTCTATGTGGTTCACTCCACGCGCGTCCCGCAAACCATCGTTTCGCTGGTCAAATACCTTGAGGCCCACGGCAACGAGCTCTACAGCCTCGATATTGCCGCGCCCTCGCTTGAAGACGTTTTCCTCGAGCTTACCGGCAGGAGCCTCCGCGATTGAGAAACGCCTGGACACTCACGAAAGTTCGCATGCGCCTGGCGATGCGCAACCGCGCCTTCATCTTCTTTGGTTTTATTTTTCCTCTGATTATTCTGGTCCCCGTCCTTGCCTACTTTTCGCGCTACGCACCTGCCGCCATTCCATACGCGCTCTCCTCGGTGCTGGCCATAACCGTGATGGGCAGCTTCCAGGGCCTGAGTATCCAGCTCGTGACTTTCCGCGAACAGGGAATCCTGCGCCGCTTTCGCGTCGCGCCGGTCGGCCCAGGAGCCATGCTGGCTTCGAGCATTCTTTCGAACTACATTTTGACGCTGCCGATCGTGTCCGTGGAGTTCCTGCTGGCCCGCAGGGTCTTCCACATGAGCCAGTGGGGAAACCTGGGCGGCGCCTTCCTGCTGGTCTCAGTGGGAGTGGTGACTTTCGCGGCCCTGGGGCTGATCGTTGCCAGCGTCACGAACAGCGCCCAGGAAACTCAGGTCATTAACCAACTCGTGTGGTCGGCTTTCTTATTGCTTTCTGGGGCCACGCTGCCGCTGCCCATCCTGCCGATTTGGCTCCAACGCTTGGCGCTCTTCCTCCCGGCCACCTATCTCGTCACAGGCCTCGAACGCGTCATGGTCGCCCGCGTTGGCATCACCCACATCGGAGCCGAGATCACCGCGCTCGCCGTTAGCGCAGCCATGGCCTTCTTCCTCAGCCAGCAGCTCTTCCGCTGGGAACCGGAAGCCAAGGTCGGCTCCAGAGCCAAACTCTTGGCCGCGGCAACCATCGTTCCCTTCTTGTTGCTCGGCCTCTGGGAAACCGCGCACGGCACCGTGCGCTCCGCCGCCCGCAGCGATTTCCTCTCCATCGAGCGCAACACCCCCGCCGAACACCCTTCTCCCGGGCCCGCTGAGCGTCCCGCGCCCCTCACCGACCCTCGGTAAGAAAACTTGTCATTCCGAGCCGACTTCGGCGCGGCATTTTGCGCCGACCGATTTATCTTGGTCGGGCGAGGAGATCCCTCCGATGGCGTTTTCATTCGGTTTTTGTAGCGTCGGCCTTCAGGCCGGCATATATCGGGCACCGCCTCCCCTCAGTAAGAAAACCTGTCATTCCGAGCCCGTGTCGGGCGCAGCCTTTGCGCCCGCATCACTCCTACGCGGGTGAGGAATCACTCCTAGTCCGAATTCCCCGCGATCTAAGTACACCTGGCGCGTTCGTGCCTCTGCCCGTCCAATTTGGCCCGCGCATCCAACCTGCGAACGCCTGTTCCGATCAAAGGCCCCCGAAACGCCCATGCTATAATTTCCATCCAGGAGCGACACCGATGGCACTCAAAAAAACCGAATGGATCTGGCACAACGGCAAAATGATCCCCTGGGACGAAGCGCAAATTCACGTGCTCTCCCACGTCGTGAGCTACGGCTCTTCGGTTTTTGAGGGCATCCGCTGCTACGAAACGAAAAACGGCCCGGCCGCTTTCCGCCTGCGCGAACACATGCAGCGCCTGCTGCACTCCGGCCACATTTACCGCATGAAGAGCCCTTACACCGTCGAGCAGCTTTCCTCCTCCGCCGCCGACCTCGTGCGCGAAAATCATCTGAACTCGTGCTACATCCGCCCGCTGATGATTCGCGGCTACGGCGACGTCAACGTGAATCCGCTCCCCTGCCCCATCGAGGTTTATCTGGCCTGCTGGGAATGGGGCGCCTATCTCGGCGCCGAAGCGCTTGAGCAAGGTGTGGACGTCTGCATCAGCTCCTGGGCTCGCCTCGCGCCGAATACGCTTCCGTCCATCGCCAAAGCCGGCGCGAATTACATGAATTCACAGCTTATTCGCATGGAAGCGCTCGCCAATGGCTATGCCGAAGGCATCGCGCTCGACACCAATGGCTACGTCAGCGAAGGCTCCGGCGAAAATATCTTCATTGTTCGTGACGGCGTCGTCTATACGCCGCCGCTCGCTTCGAGCGTCCTGCCGGGCATCACCCGCAGCAGCATCATGACGCTCTGCGAAGACCTCGGCATTCGCGTCTCCGAAGAGATGATTCCGCGCGAGATGCTCTACATCGCCGATGAAGTCTTCTTCACCGGCACTGCTGCCGAAGTCACTCCGCTGCGCTCGATCGATCGCATCACCGTCGGCGCCGGACGCCGCGGCCCCATCACGAAGCGCCTCCAGGAAGAATTTTTCGCTATTCTGTCTGGCGCCAAGCCTGACCGTCACAACTGGCTCACGCCAATTGCCGTCGGCTCCCCCGTCGCCTCCGCCCGCTAGCGCGCGGCGCTAGCGGCATCGGTTTCCGCGGAGGGCACGCGTGCAGCGCGGGCCGGACGCACCCGCCGCTTCTCCTTATGCTGTCATCCCCAGGCCGCAGGCCGAGAATTCTGCTTTTCCACTGCTTATTCCACGAAGCGTATGAACTGTTTGGCCGGCAATAACTGATCTGTCAGCCCGCAAATTGACGACAGATCGATCACTCCACTACAATCGGCTATTCCATGGCGAAACAGTACGGTCATTTCAATGTCGTTCTGCGGCCTGAACCCGAGGGCGGGTTCACCGCGATGGTTCCCGCTCTCCCGGGCTGCGTGACGCACGGCCGCACTTTGGAAGAAGCGAAGGAAATGGCCAAAGAGGCCATCATTGGTTATATCGAGAGCCTAAGGAAGCACAACGAGCCAATTCCCACCGACAATGACACGCTCATGGCTTCTCTAGACCTCGAGTATGAGCAAGCTTCCCGCCGTTAAGCCCCGCGAGCTCGTTAAGTTCCTTGAGGAAAGGGGTTTCGTCTTAGACCACGTCTCGGCAGCCACTTCATCTATTACCACGCTGCCTCGAAGCGTCGCGCCGTGGTTCCTCCGCACAGCATCGCTCTGTTATGCATTTGAAAACCGTCAATGTCGGTGGAAAAACGCCCTAATGTCTACGCAGGTTAAAATAGCCAGCGATGAGGCTTTACTTAGCTAGACTGCTGGCGGTGTTTTGCTATGTGATGGTTGCTGCGTGGGCGTTCATATGGCTGTCCATGAATTATTTTGGCTGGAACAGGCCCAGACAACCGATTCCAAGCGAAGGCAGAATCTATCCGTTTCAGGATCATTACACGATCGTTTATCTCACGAGAGGCGAGCATCTCCTCGTTAGCCCCGGGGTTGGACTTGGGGTCCTTGCGCTTTGCGCGGCAGCAGGATTGCTCTTGAAAAGGCTCGGAACGAATCCATGGGGAACCAAGTAAACAGCTTCCAGTCCTGAATGCACGTCTTCTCACAAAAAAAGCTACTTTTGATTCCTACTGCTTTCTCTCCGATATATAGTTCTCGCATGCATCGCCGCGAATTCCTTCGCACTGTCGGCACGCTGGTAGCGGCCTCGGCCCTACCACCGCTCGCCCCTGCCGCGACCGAACGGCCCCGCATCGCCGTCACCATGGACGACCCCACCACCTCCGTCAGTCCAAACATCGCCTGGCGCGATGCCAATCGCGCCATTCTCGACACGCTCGAGAAATGGAGCCTCAAGATCACCCTCTTCGTGTGCGGCATGCGAATCGACTCAGCGCAAGGCAAGGAACTCCTCGGCCAATGGGACGAAGCCGGACACCTGATCTGCAATCATTCCTACTCGCATCTCAATTTCAATGCGCCAAAACGAACTTACGAAGATTTCGCCGCTGATTTCGAACGCAACGAGCCACTCATCAAGTCCTATCATCACTTCACGCGCCTGTTCCGCTATCCAGGCCTGAAGGAAGGCGACACGGCCGAAAAACGCGACCGCTTCCGCGATCTACTCAAGGAGAAAAGTTATGCCGTCGGCCAGGTGACCATCGACGCCTCCGATTGGTACGTCGACGACCGCATGAACGCGCGCCTTCAACAGCAGCCCGCTGCGAACACGCAGCCCTATGGGGATTATCTGGTCGCGCATTTGCTTGACCGCGCCGCGTTCTATCGTCAGCTCGCAGTCGACGTCCTGGGCCACGAAATCCCCCACACGCTGCTCCTCCACCACAAAATGATCAACGCGCTTTTCCTCGAAGATGTAATTCGCGAATTCTCAGATAAGGGATGGCAGTGGATCGACGCCAGGCGCGCTTTCGACGATCCCGTCTTCAAGCGCCAGCCGCAAACGCTTCCCGCCGGCGAAAGCCTCGTCTGGGCTCTTGCAAAGGAGACCGGCCGCTTCGACGACCGCCTCCGCTATCCCGGCGAAGACGACACGTACGAAAAGCCCAAAATGGACTCCCTCGGCCTTTGATCGGCTCGCCAAGGTTCAAGCTGTCATCACGAGGCCCGAAGACCGAGGGATCTGCTGTTCGCGCTGATGCGCCCCGTCGCTCAACACCGCCGTGACCGTGGCTTTGCCGCCGGCGAACGACTGCACCCCCGTGAAATAGGCGGTCCCCAATTTCGGCCTACTTGCGGGCGGTAGTTGCCGCGTATTGATCTCTGCCCGGCTCGATCTGCCCCTCTGCGTACCATTGCACCCGTTGACCCATACTTCGCAATATGCGAAGATTTCTTGTGCGGATCATCAGCCGGAAAAACATCCGGGAGGCTTTTGCAGAACATGGAGAATGGGAGGCTTCGCTCGCGGCGTGGTACAGGATTGCGAAAGCCGCCAGATGGAAACACTTTGGAGACGTTAAGCAAAGTTGGAGGAGAGCCGATAGCGTCTGGACCTGCGTTGTCTTTGATATCAGCTACAACAGATGCAGACTAATCGCCTACATTAACTACAGGACCCAGAAGCCTTTCATTCTGCATATTTTGGATCACGTCGAATACGACACGGATCGGTGGAAAGATGATTGCGACCACGATTAGGAGATACACTTTCGGCGACATTGGAGCGCCGCGGGTGATTACATCCGAGGCCCAGCATGACGATTACGTTTCTGCCTTATTGGAGTTGGAGCGCCAGAAAAAGTTAACGCTCACGGAAAGGAACTTTGCAGAGCTTCTGACGCTGTTGATCGAGGCATACGAGGAAAAACACTACCCCATTCGTTCCGCTACTCCGTTAGAAGTGCTCCAGGAATTGATGACAGCAAACGATCTTCGTCAAAAGGACCTCGCTCCGCTGCTTGGCTCGGAGAGTATTGTTTCGGAAGTTCTGAGTGGCAAGCGAGAACTCAACAAGCGGCACATTGAAAAGCTGAGCCGGCGGTTTAAGGTTTCGCCCGAACTGTTCTTCGATTTCAGGAACCGATAAGGTCTAGCGCCGGTCGTGCCCGTCTCGGCCGTGCTCTTCTGGCGCTCTGCGCCCTTCCCGAGGAGCCGCACGCTCGCGTTCGCTGCGTCCGTGTAGCTCATGCCGCTCCGGCGCGCGCTCTGCCGGCGCGTATCTCCGCACGCCGGGGTAAGGATGCACGTACTCTCGCCTGTCACCCCAGCCTCGCCGCCAGGGATCGTTGTTGATGATCACGGCGTGCCTGTCCCAGTCAAAACGATCGTAGCCCCAGCCCCACGGCCGGAAAAATCCTCCGATCGTTACGCCGAAGCCGAACCGGATCGCCCCGCCCACAACGAAGCCCGGTCGCGGCGCGAAGAACACAATTCGAGGATCGTAATATGGCACCACGACAAAACCAGGATTCACGGGCGCGATGGTGATATACGGCCCGCCGCCAACGATAATCTGGCCGTTGCTTCGCAGGTATCCGAAGTCTCGAGCCTTCCGCCGCTCCCTCTGGACCGCGTCCATCACGTCCTGCTGTTGCGCCAGAAAAGCATTTCCCAGATCCGTCGTCCAGTTCATGTCGGAAGCCATCATGTCCAGCACCGACGGAAATGGCAGCAACGCTTGCACGCTGGGATCCCAAGGCAGTTGGTCGGCCTGGATCGCGTCGGCCAAAGCCTGTCCGGTCAGGTAATGGTGCTGATCCCCCCAGCGCGCCGCGTCGGGAATCTGATCCGGATAGGTCGCCGCGGCAAGTATCTGCGCCAGCAACGCGTCCGGATATAACGCTATCCGCGACACCAGCTGATCCAGTTGGTCCGGTGCGAATGACGGAGGCTGCCCCTGATCCTGCGCAAAATTGGGTATCGCGATCAAAGCCATCACCAATGCCAAAAACCCCACAGCTGCTCTTCTCACCGTCATTCAGTCCTCCCGGTCCATAAGACGGTCCTGCCAGGCCGCTCGTTTCGCGCTGCAACCCCCAGCCCCTAAGATGGTGCAACCTCGTTTCGTGCTGCCATGTCCCCTAGCTATGCCGCAAAAATACTCTGGTGAACTTAGACGAGACTTGGGTGTATAAGTGTGCCCATCCTAGGGGTTCCAAAGCGCGTACGAATTGAGGGAGGAACGCTATGCAAAAAAGGTTTTCCTGGCTTCTGTCGGCTCTGACGATTTGCGCCGTGTTCGCGCAGCCTGCGCACTCGCAACAGCAACCGGCATCGACGAAGCCCGATTCCCCCGAAGTTCAGGCGCACATCGAAAAAGCAAAAAAGATCGCCGGTACTTACTGGGCGCAGGCGGAACACTTCCTCTGCGAAGCGCCTCGCGCGAATCAAGTCGCCGATCCCGGCCCCGTCAAACTCTTCGATAATTTTTGGGCCATTCCCGGACCATATTCCGTCGGAAATGCCGTGACCTACGTGCTTCCCAGTTCGGCCGGAATCATGTTGATCGACCCTGGCCACGCCAAAGACGTTGAGACACAGCTTCTGCCGGGCTTGAAAACTCTTGGGCTTGATCCCGCCAACATCAAGGTGGTGATCTTGGCGCATGGCCACGAAGACCATTTCGGCGGCTCCGCGTATCTTCAGCAGCATTACGGCTCTCACGTTTATATGACTGCGGCCGATTGGGACTTCATAAATATTCCGCGCCCGCCTGCCGGCGGAGGAAACGCTGCCACTAATGCCGCTCCGCCTGTACCGCTGCCGAAAAAAGACATGGTCGCCTTCGAAGGCGTCCCGATCACGCTTGGCGATCAGAGCGTGACGCCGGTTTTCATTCCCGGACACACACCCGGCTCGCTAGGCCTCATCATCCCGGTGAAGGATAACGGCAAGCCGCACGTCGTCGGAATGGTAGGTGGTGGATTCATCGCTCAGGGTAACGCCAGCCAGGTGCAGGAGTTCATCGACTCCATCCAGCACTTTGAAGAATGGACCAGGAGGATGAAAGTCGACGTCGAGATTCAGAATCATCCCGTCTTCGACGGATTTGCCGATAAGCTCACGGCGCTTCGCGCGCGAAAACCGGGAGAGCCGAACCCCTTCGTCGTCGGCCAGGAAAACTACACGCGCTTCCTGGACCTCATGATGGAGTGCGCCCGCGCTACCCGCGACCGCCAGAAGGATTAACCCAACCGCATTGCAATCATCAGAAAGCGCCGAAGCCCGGCGCTAGTCATGGTGTCTTTACGCGACTCGCAGGCTCAGGCCACGCCGGCCTTAAGCTGAAATTCATCGGGCTGGGTGTACAAACTCCCTCAATTGCTGAATCTGGATCGCAGATGAAATTCACCCGCGATACGCTCGAAAGCTTCCGTCATACCGGCAGAAGCGCCTCTGCTCATGGCTATGCCACTCGCGCGTTCCACTGGCTTGGCGGCGCGCTTCTCGCATACGCCTTCATCGAAAATGGCGAAAGGACGCGCGTGCTGTTCAATGCTCAGCCGCCATGCATCGCGACGTCATCCTGGGAGCCATCATTGCGCTCGTATTTCTCGCGCGCCCGATCTGGGTTTATTTCTTCCGCGGAGGCTCGCGCCTGCCCACCGATGCGCCTCGATGGGAAAGAGCCGCCACTTGGATTTCTCAAATCTCCATCTACGGCTCGCTCGCCGCTGTACTCGCCTCCGGCTTCATGATCGCCTACCTCGCGCCCCGAATCGCACATTTTCCGCGCGCGCCGCAGGATCAGGACCGACAATCCCCTGCTCGCCGGCACGATCCGCTTCCACGTGGGCATTTCTAATTTTTTGCTTTTCTTGATCTACGCGCACATCGCGTACGCCCTCTGGCATTGGATTTTCCGCCAGGATGGTCTGTGGGAATCGATGACCGGCCACTCGCTCGACGCCCTCAAGGACGGCCTCCGAGCCCGCTTCCTTCATTTTCTCGATCGGCGCGACCGGCTCTCCTCCGATTTGACTTCAGGCCAAACCTGAAGCCGCGTTCCAACCCGCCTACACCTGCGCGAAGCCGCCATCCACAAACAGTTCGATTCCCGTGACGTAGCTGCTGTCGTCGCAAGCCAGAAACACCACTGCCTTGGCGATCTCGTCGGGCGTGCCCAATCTGCCGAGTGGCGTCAGGGTGGAAATCATCTTCCTGCGCTGCTCGCCAACCTCAGATGAAGCCAGCAAATCGTTTAGCCCAGGCGTGTCGATGGAGCCCGGGCTGACAGCGTTCACGCGAATGCGGCGGTCTTTCAAATCCGTCGTCCACGTCCGCGCGAACGAACGCGTACCGCTGCCTTCGTCGCGCTATAAACGCTATTCATCGCCAATCCCTTTACTCCCGACGATCGACGCATTCAAAATGATGGACGCGCCATCCGGCAGCAGCGGAAGCGCCTTCTGCACGGTGAAAAGCAGTCCCTTCACGTTGGTATTAAAGATCGAATCGAAGAACTCCTCGGTGATCGAGCCGAGCCGCGCATATTTCGCCACGCCGGCATTCGCGAACACAATATCGAGCTTGCCCTTCTCCCGCTTGATTTGCGCAAACAGGCGATCCAGATCGGGGAGCTTCGATACGTCTCCCTGCACGCCGGTTACGTTCTTCCCGATCTCCTTGACGGCCGCGGCCAGTTCCTCAATACGACGCCCGGTGATGAAGACATACGCCCCCTCACTCACAAACCGTTTTGCCGTCGCCAGACCAATGCCACCATTGCCGCCGGTTACGAGCCCTATCTTCCCTTCCAGCTTCCCCATGTCCGTCTCCTTCGCTACGCCTCTAACCTTTCACTGAGCGCGCCGAACCCCACAGCGAGCCCGGATTGGCTCGATTCGGATAAAGCTCCAGCATCTTGTCGTAGAGCTCCTGCGCCGTCGTGGTCGCCGCAGCTAAGCGCTCGAAATCCCGGATGTACTGCCGCGTCTCTTCGATGATTCTGGGACTGTCTTCCCTCTCGGCTTTCTTGTGCCCGGCGATAACGGCGCGCGGTTTCAGCGCCTCGATCGTGTCCAGCGCAGCGATCCATTCGCGCCGGGTTTGCGCGTTGGACTCCGCGAGGTAAAGGTGAACATCGTTGTAAGCGGCATCTCCTGCCACGACCAACCCGGCTGACGGCACATGCAGACACGTCGTGTTGTCGGTGTCGGTATGTCCGAGCGGCACAGGGATCAACTCACGCCCTTCGAGTTCGATCACACCTCCGCGGAGTTCTTCGGCGATCACCAACCGCTCCGGGATCTGGCCGGGATATCGCGCCTTCCAGAAGCTAGTAACGGACTCAGGTGAAGCCTGCCGGCGCATCACTTTCACGACGTCTGGCATGGCGACGGCTTTCGCATTGGGGAAACGATCCAGCACCGCCCCGAGCCCGAAGAAATGGTCGCCGTGACCGTGTGTGACATAGATCGTCGTCACGTTCTTGCCGTGCGCCGCGACCCACTCCACCAGCGCCTTCGCCTGTTCGATCGTTAGCAACGTGTCGACGAGCACGGCATCCTTCTCGCCGTAGATGAGAGTCGCCGACCCCGGCACCCACATCCACTCTTCCTTGCCGGGCGGCAAGTCGCGCGTCAGGCCTTGGCGTTTTGCCACGAACACGTCCCATTTCAATACGGCCTTTACGCTAGCGCCTGTACTCATGACTTATCCTCCCAGCGGCCCCGTCGCGCGCCCGTATCAAAATATCGCCTCAAGAAGGCCTTTCAAACTGCGCCTCAGGTGTGGCGGCGTTAAAACTAAAATCAGTGGACGTCAACGGCCCGCCCTTTTGCTGCTGGTCGTAGTGATACTCGTACACCACGCGCGAGCCACTCCATCTCCGGAAGACGCGCCAACTCACAGTGTTGGTTCTGCCGGAAACTCCCACGAACTCGACTGTCCAGGCCGAATGCGTCTCGC
The DNA here is from genome assembly GCA_963803735.1 of uncultured Acidobacteriota bacterium. Lineage (GTDB taxonomy): Bacteria > Acidobacteriota > Terriglobia > Acidiferrales > UBA7541 > Palsa-189. The sequence continues at coordinate 1,089,922 of CAWDNV010000010.1, forward strand.
CGGCAACATCTCCGGCAATCTCCGTCACTCGAATCGTTACGGTCAAACCTCCGACTTCGGTCATCACGTGAACGGGGTATAAGAAATTCCCGAGAAGCGAGCGCACTCGGTCCTTCCCACGAATCGGCTCATCCGCCGTTTCGCTGCTTACTTCAATCTCATAGCCATAGAAGGCGTTGAAGATCGCCAGATACTTTTCATAGCCTTGTTCTATCTCGGCGTCGACTATGGCCGCGTTCAGGGCGCGTTCTCTTATCTGTGACGTTGTGTATAGATCGCGATCAAGCGGGTCGCCCTTAAAGTGTTCCTTGGAGAAATTCTGTTTGTTGTTCATTGCAGCTCCTATCTGGTCGTCAGCCTGTAATCCTCAGGGACGCCCCATCACATGCACGTGCGCGTACGGCGTTCCTGCCCACATGATGAAAGCCCCGGTAGGCTTGTACGCAGCTGGCAGCCCGCTGGTCTTCGGATCGAACGGCCACATGATCATCCAATGCGGCCCGATCGTCATCGCCGGGCTCGTTTGGTCATAAGGATCGGAATCGCTTCTCTGCGTGGCGCCGGCGAGCATGTACGTAATGCCGGGCACCGTGTTGGTTGGCTTCGGCTTGTGCGCCTTGAAGTCCCCGAACCATTGCAGCGACGCCGCGTCCGCGCACAGCGGTGGTTCGCCGACCACCTTTGGGTTTCCCGGCATACAGGTGAATCCGTTATTGCCCTCGCGCAGTACGGTCGTTTTTCCCTGGGAATCCGTATCCACGATGCGCGCGCCTTTGGTCACGTCAGCCGGTCCCGCCGAAAGCGCTCGTGCGATCTTCGCTTGCGTGCTTTCTCCGGCCGTTGTCCCAGAACCGTGATCAGCAGTGCCGTGATCAGCCGTCTGCACCTGAACCGTTCCTCGCGGGTTCGCTCCCGTTGCCATGAGCAGGCCCGCCGAAATCATCAGCAAAACGAACATCCTGTTCACGAAATTCATATCCCCTCCTCCAAATAGTGGCCTACACTGTAAGACCCCTTGTCGCCCATCGAAACCTCATCTGCCAACTTCCGAATTCGCCTTCGCTCTATTCCCTGTTCGATGCCTTAGAGACCGCGCGGTCGCATTTAATTTGTGTTAGATTGACTGGCGAGACAGTCAGTCGCGAGGATATTCGAATGACCCCGGAACCCGCACAGCAACGAGACTTCATGGCTCGCGTGAAAACGAACGACGTAGCCATCGCGCGCTTGATCGGATTTGAAGCCAAGGAGATCGCCGCCGGGCGAGCCGTGCTCACGCTCGCGGCCGGACCGCAGCACGCCAATCCCATGGGCACGCTGCATGGCGGCGTTCTTTGTGACGTTGCCGACGCCGCCATGGGAATCGCGTTTGCTGCGACGCTTGCGCCCGACGAATCTTTCACCACCGTGGAGCTAAAGATTAATTTCTTTCGCCCGGTATGGACGGCTCAATTGCGGGCCGAAAGCAAAGTCGTGCGGCGAGGAAGCCTGATGGGCTACATCGAGTGCGAAATCACGGACGAACAGGGGCGGCTCGTCGCCACGTCGTCATCGACTTGCATGGTTTTTAAAAGGTGACCACGCCAAAGGACGCTAGGCGACTAGGCAGTATCTACAGTTACTTTGAGTCGGCGCGGATTCCCGTTTCGAAATAGTTATCTAGATGCGCTCGCACGGCGCGCAGCGCTTCCTCGTCTCGATCCAGCCGATACACCATAACCGCGCCCTCGAGCGAAGAAATAATCAGCGTCGCGAGCTTCTTTGCGTCGGTCTTCGCGCGAATCTCCCCTGCTTTGATCCCGTCACGTACGATCGAAACAATGTAATTTCGCCAGCCGCTCAAGGCCTTCCGTGCCCGCTGGCGCAGCACCGAATTTCCGTCGTCGTTATCGATAGCCGTATTGAGCAAAGGGCAGCCGCCGGGAATGATGCCGCGTCTCTCGACAAAATTCGCCACCAGCTGCTTCAGCCTGTCCACGCTGTTCCCGATCTCGTCCAGATCGTGGATGCGCGCGTCGAACGTCTCCGCCCACGCGTAGTCAAACGCCTCCGCCGCCAATTCCTCTTTGCTTGCGAAATGGCGGTAGATCCCGCCCTTCTCCAGCCCCGTGGCCCGCATTAGGTCGGATAGAGCGGCCCCGTCGTAGCCTTTTTGGTTGAAGATCGGCGCGGCCTTCCGGATGATCTCCTGCCGCGTCTGTTCGCCTTTACGCATCTGGCTTCCCCGTCATCAGTATATGCGACCGACTGGTCGCTGCCCGCATCTTACCAGACACTAGATAAGACCGTACGGTCTCTAGTTGCTGCATGAATGAGCCGGCCCGGGCGCCGCGCCCTGGCGACCGCGGTTTTACCTCCACTTCGCGCGCGGCTCGCTCTCCAGCCAATACCCTTCGTATTGACACTTCCCTCCCCACGGGCATAGCATCCACGCATTCGCAACGGCTCGCTCCCTGAGAAAGTGCAGCGCGGTCTCACTCGGGGATCTCAACTCGCGCGGAAGTCCTCTAGGGGTCGAATCGCCATGAACACGAAATCCAGTCTCGTTCGATACGGCATTACCGCGGCGGCGCTGATGGCAACTTATCTGCTCGCCCTGCCGGCAGTTCCTCAGACCAAGAGGGCAACCGCGAAATCCGATGCCACAGCGAAAAGCGATTCCTCGGGCGCTTACATGTCCGGTTGCTGCGGCACGAACGAAGAACTGCAAAAGTTTTACCTTGGGCTGCCCGTCGCCAAAAAGCCCACGCCGCGCGCGCCGGACGGCCACCCGGACCTCACCGGCTTCTACGACAATCCTTTCAACACGACGGTGACCAAGGATTCCGACGGCACCGTTTCCTTCACTTTAGGCGGAGGAGGCAGGCGCTCCCCATACAAGTGGCCTACTCCCGACATGCCTTCCTATAAGCCCGAATACGCCGCCAAGGTTGAGGCCTTGTTCAAAAACCAATATGGCGCCAGCACACCCGACGATCCTCAGTACGACTGCAAGCCCATGGGCGTTCCGCGCGCCTCCATGGTGCCCTTGCAGTTCGTTCAGACGCCGAAAATGGTTGTCGTTCTGTACGAGTCCAATTTCATCGGCCAGACTTACCGCATCATTTACACCGACGGCCGCGGCCATCCCAAGGATCTGGACAGCTCGTTTTTGGGCGATTCCATTGGCCACTGGGAAGGCGACACTCTGGTTGTCGACGTCACCGGCCTGAATGACGAAACCTGGCTCGGCGGCGCCCAGGGCCACACCGAACCCGGCGGCCCCGGTGAACCCGGCCACCAGATCGTCGAGACGCACGCACTGATCCACAGCGATCAGGAGCACGTCACCGAACGCTACACCCGCCACGGCGATATGCTGGTCTACGAAGCAACCGTCGAGGATCCCGTCGCGTTCACTAAGCCCTGGGTCCTCACGCCGCGGCACTTTATGCTCGGCGTTCCCCCGGACGATCGCATCTTTGAGAGCTTCTGCGAGGCACGGGACAAAAGCCACATTGTCCGGCCCAGCGAACAGGATCAGCCGCAGTGCGAGTTGGGGAATGCCGTTAACAAGCCCGGCGATCCCGCTTGCCGCCGTTAGCTTCCCTGCATCGGCTCTACCCCGCAGGCCTGGGGTTGTCGTGCGCCGCAACGTCGCCGGCTCCGCGAAAAGGCTACCTACAGGATGCGCTTTTCGCGGGAAATAAGTCCGAGCTTACGGCGCCTAAAAAAGTCGGACGACGAGGGATCTGCAGTTGCTTGGGTGCCCCATTGCTTGACGCCAAATCACAGCGCCTGATACGATCCGTGCCAAATCTTGGGGCAAACACACCGGCAGATCGACCGATCTTTGGGAGACGCCATGAAAAGCACACGGGGCCTTGCGCTTACGCTGTTTGGGCTGCTGCTCGCTGCGGTACCGGCTTTGGCTCACCACTCCGTCACCGCCGAGTTCGATCCCAAAAAGAGTTTCACGGTCACCGGAACTCTGAAACGCCTCGATTGGACGAATCCTCACATCTACGTGTGGGTGGAAGTGAAGCAAGAAGACGGCCAGCTGGTCACCTATGGCATTGAAGCTGTTCCTCCAGGCATGCTGCATCGCGCGGGAATCACCCGGGACATGTTCAAGGTTGGGGAGACGGTTACCGTGATCGCGGCACCGGCAAAGGACGGCACAAAAAATCTTGGCTTAGGGCGACGAATTACGTTTCCAGACGGGCACTCGATCCGCCTGAATGACAGAAGCGACGAAGAGAACAACCCGCAGTAACCAAACGCTCTCCTGAATTCAGTCAGAGCGCAACCCTTGGCACCCGGAGGAGAAATGGCGCGCAACAATAAATTTGTGTTTCAAGCGTTAGCCGCGGCCGCGCTTCTGGCGGCCATGAGCGCGCTCGCGCCCTCGCTGCGTGCGCAGGCGCAACCACAATTTGCGCCGATCGTGACGCACGCCCTGACTGGCGGCGTCTACTGGATCGAAGGCGGCGTCGGCTCCAACTCCGGCGTCGTGATCGGCAAGGACGGCGTCATCGTCATCGACGCCAAGCAGACGCCTGAATCCGGCAAAGCGGTGATGGCGGAAATCGCGAAACTCACGCCCAAGCCGGTGACGCACATCATCCTCACGCACAGCAATTTCGACCACACGGACGGCCTGCCCGGCTTCCCCAAGGGCCTGACCATCATCGCCCAGGACAATTGCAAAAAGCAGATGGAGCATCCGCGCAGCAGCCCGAGCCACGTCGACCTCACCGGCTACGTGCCCACGAAGACCGTCGGCAAGAAAGAATCCATGACCATCGACGGCGTGCGTTTCGTGCTGCTGCATTGGGCGCCGGCGCACACCAGCGGCGATCTGATCATCTATCTGCCCGACCAGAAGATCGCCTTCACTGGAGACATCACCGTCATGCGGCTTCCCTACCCGCTTATTCATCTCGAAGACGAGGGCTCATCCGCCGGCTGGGTGGAAAGCATGAAAGGCATCGTCGCGCTCGACGTCGATACGTATGTGCCCGGCCACGGCAACACGCAAACCAAGCCCGTGCTGGAGCAGCGCCTGATGAACACCGCCGCGCGCCGCGACAAAATCAAGCAACTGGTCGCCCAGGGCAAATCCCTCGACGAGATCAAGAAAGAACTCGGAGAGGCGACACCGCCCGCGGGCGCCAACCCAAACTTCTCTAGCTTCACCGAAGTCGTCTACAAAGAGCTCACCCACTCCAAGAGCTAGCCGCGGCAAGGCTGCCATACACGGGCCGAAGAGACTCTTTTCACTTCAGTTCGAGGCATCGCGGGCAAGTGCCGTCAAATTCCTCGATTGTGTAACTCTCGCCGAAGCGCATCAACTGTCTCGCACTCGCCTCAGCTTCCGCGCGTGTGTTGAAGGGCTCCCAGTCCAGCGCCTCGTTTGACCAGCAAATGTGGTAGTGCGGTGTTTTGCGGTCCATGGGGCCTCCTCGGGCTCATGTCCCGCACGCTTCCAGGAAAGAGATTTCGGGGCAGACAAACACGCTACCACAGGTGTATCGGCTTGCGATGTACTCCACTGCACAGAGGGATCCAGCGGCCCCGGCCGCACGGATTCACGCGAGCAGTCTCAAGAAGGGCGACGGCTTTCTTCTGCGGTCGTTTTACGAAGGAGGTCAGACACGGAAGGCGCACCTGCGAAACACCAAAGAGCAATCAGGGGATCACAAATCGCGCAACTCATAGACGAGGCCGGAGCAAAAGGCACAATCGGATTTCCGTAAAGATGGTGAAGCACATCCCATACGGTGTGAAAGAGCCAGCCGATGCCGATGAGGTTATAGGATCGAAGTCCGCGATACGCCAAGTAAGTGACGATGGCCGTAAATACGAATTCCCATTCCCCGAAGCCGCCATTCAGGTACGCCGCGCCCGCACCTGCGATCATGATCGCGTTGAAATTCCGTCGGTTTGGCTCTCGAAAAAAAGAACATGCAGAAACGAAGAGGATGGCCACCAACACCGGCGCGATTAGATCCATCGCTCCAATGTCAGGGCCAGATGATATTTGCATCAGCACGCCCAACTCTTGCGGCCAGCCCCCTTTGCCTCGCTGACCGACTTGCGGAGGGTGTCAAAGAGCGGCGGATTATACGCCTGAATCAGCCGCTGCCGCTGTTCGACACCAAACAGACATGCAGACGCTGGAACAAATTGCGGTTTCACTCAGAATCACAAGCCGGGGGAGTTGGACTACGCCGACGCAGGTTTCGTAGGAATATCTCGATAACGCCGGCAAATCGGCGCACACGAGAGGTGTCAGAAGGAACGCGAGTACCAAACTGAGCACATGATCAGTGAAAGTAGGTCTGGCCGGCAATAATCGCACGCAGCGCAGGCGTCAGTTCGCTCGTCGCTTTCGATTTAGTCAGCACGCCTTTCGCTCCCGCTCGCCGTATTGGCATCACAAGGCTTGGACTCTCATGCATGGTGAAGATCAGGATCTTGGACTCGGGACATGTTTTTACGATTTCCATCGTGGCTTCGATTCCGCTCATTACGGGCATGGTTATATCCATTACGATGGCGTCGGGTTTAAGCTCATTCGTCATCCGTAAGGCTTCCTCGCCGTTTGCGGCTTCCCCGACCACTTCCCAGTCTTTCTGGGTTTCAAGGATGTGGCGCACACCCTGCCGCACCACATCGTGATCGTCGACGATTAATATGCGTGAAGTAATAATTCCACCTGCCGTCAAGTAATAGCTCCATCTACCGCTTTGGAACCTTAGGGACTTGTTTAGCATTCGCCAATGGGGAAAAGACCCTATCCGGCAGGGGTGTGAACAGTAAGGTTAGATTTTGGTACGGCAGCAGTGGTCTACGGCCTTTCCTGTATTGTACAGACAAACCTTTAGCGCGACTCTAAACTTGCCACGAGCGCGTAGGACCAGAGCGTGGCGCCCTTTCAAGTCGGAGCCTAATTGAGCGCCCGCATCCTTATTGTGGACGACCAACACGCCGCGCGGACAACCATCCGCGAACTCCTCGATTGGCATTCCTTTCAAGTATGCGGCGACGCGCAGAATGGCAAAGAAGCCGTAGAAAAAGTCGTGGAATTGAAGCCAGACATTGTCCTGATGGACATCAATATGCCCGTCATGAATGGCATTATAGCCGCCACTGAAATCCGCCGAATCGCGCCCACCACAAAAATTGTGTTCTTGACCATCCATGATGGTCCGGGATTCAAGGCTGGAACGAGGCTATGGGCGCACGGATTCGTGCCCAAATCCGCGGCCGGCACCGAATTGATTCCCACCTTGCAACGCGTTGCTGGAATCACGGCTAGCGAAAGGACCATTGAATGCCCGCATTGCAAAGTGAGGCAGAAGATCCAGATTGCCGTGCGCGCCCGATTGGCCCAGACGGGACAGCAGTACATATCGTGCCTTAACTGCGCCAGCGAATTTGAAGTGAGCCTCCCTAATAAAATCGTGGCCGGCCCGTTTACCGCCTAGTTATTCGAAATCCCTCAACACCAAGCCGCAGCGAGAAATAGCTCGAACCTACAACAATGTGCCTAGCTGCCGGCCTTCGGCGGCGGTATTGACGGCCTCGATCAACTCCCGCTCGGCGTCGGATTTAGGCACGTAGCAGACGGCGCCCACATTGTGGGCTTCCTTGAGCAATTGCGTATCCGTGTAGGACGAAAGGATGACGACACGCGACTGAGGCGAGACTTCTCGAATCTTTCGCGCCGCCTCGAACCCGTTCATCACCGGCATGGCGATATTCAGGACCACCACGTCGGGCTTCAGTGTATCGGCTTTCTGAATTGCTTCACCGCCATCTTTGGCTTCACCGCACACTTCGAATCCCCTCTGGCATTCCAGGAGATTGCGGATGGCCATACGAAGTTCATAGTGATCGTCAACGATCAGGATCCGGACCGGTTTCTGCTTTGGCATGGGCGTGGGCATGACTCAGATTATGTTTTTTGCGCGCGGACCTAACGGTCCTCGGCAATTACAATCCTGTTCGACAATTTGTCTCCGACGAAATGACGGGGCCGAAGCTCGTGCTGCGAGCCAATGCGGGGTAGCCCATCGTCGCTGTGCAACATTTAAGGCGCAATACGTCAAACACCTGAACTGCTGCTTAGTGGTGCCATCAGTTTATGCAGCTTCTTCGCAGATAGCCGCTTTTGGGGCATCCGCCGCGTAGACGCATACAAATTGACAGCGGCATGCGCGCGGGAGCAGACTTGGGCCAACCTAAACGGTAACCCCAACAATTACGCAACCCATGTTCCGGGTTGTCGAGCGACAAAAGCGCATGGGAATCAGGCGGCTTTTGTCGCCTAAGAAGAAGGAGGCACACGATGAACCGCCTTGCTCGGCACGCAGCTCAGTTCGCGCTTCTGGTGTTGATCGGGGTCCTGATCCTGCCCGCGTTCGTGCGCGCGGAAGTATCGCGCGTGGAGATAACTTCGCGGCGGGACGTGGCCGGAGGCCGTTCGTTTGGCTCGACCGGCGTCTACGACCGGCTGACGGGCAAAATCTATTTCGCCATCGATCCGGCCAACACGCGCAACCAGGTGATCGCCGACCTCGACAAAGCGCCGAAGAATGCCGCAGGCAAAATCGAGCTCTCCGCCGATCTCGTGATTCTCAAGCCGCACGATCCCACTAAGGGAAACGGCATCGCCATCTTTGATATTGTGAACCGCGGCGCTGGCGTCGTTTTGCCGCAGTTCGATGGGCCGCCCGGGAAAAATCTCGACACCGAAGCGGGAGACGGATTTCTGCTCGACCGCGGCTACACCATAGTGATGGTGGGCTGGGAATTCGACGCGCGCAGAGAAGGCGCGCTGAAAATCGACCTGCCCGGCGCGATGGGCGTGACGGGCCTGGTTACCGGGACGTTCATCGTCGACAGCCGAAGCGACAAGGCTACGGTCGCCGATCTCGTCGGCTACGCGCCGAGCGATCCGGCCTCGGCACAAAATACGTTGCGCGTGCGGGAAAAGCTGGGCGCCGGCTGGGTGACGATTGCGCGCTCCAAATGGCAGCTCGCGGGCAACACCGTCACTCTTGACGGCGGATTCGAGCCCGGCCACACCTACGAGCTCGCGTATCTGGCCGCGAATCCGCCAGTAGCGGCACTCGGATTTGCCGCCGTGCGCGACGCCGCCGCGTGGGTGAAATATGCGCCCGACGCGACGGTCTCTGCGAAAACGACGCTTGCCTTCGGAGTCTCCCAAACCGGCCGATGGGTTCGCGAATTCCTCTATGAAGGCTTCAATACGGACGAACGCAACCGGCAGGTATTCGATGCGGTCTGGCCGCATCGAGCGGGCGCGGCAGGCGTCGAGCTGGACGTTCGATGGGCGACCCCGACGTCGCTGCTGATGGAATCGGCCACACATTTTCCGTTCTCGGATCGCAAGCAGCGCGACCCGGTGACCGGCCTCGAGGATGGAAACCTCGAAAACGCGCGTGCCGCCGAGCATCAGCCGAAGATCTTCTACACTTATTCGGACACCGAGTATTGGGAGCGCAGCATCGCTCTGGCCACTACGACTCCAGACGGCTCCAAAGACATGGAGCCACTGCCGAACGAGCGGCTCTATCTTTTGTCTGGAGCGCCGCACAACGTAGGACCGTTCCCGCCTATGGTGACCACGGGGCAGCTTCCTGGGAATCCGTTTGACTCGCGAATTACCCTCCGCGCTTTGCTGATCGCCATGGAGAAATGGGTTGCGGATGGCACTGCGCCGCCCGCGAGCCGCTATCCGCGCTTGCAGGATCGTACGCTGGTGCGCGCACGCGACGTCGCCTGGCCGAAAATTGCCGGCGTGACTTCGCCGCAGACCGCCTACGCCGGCGTACGCGGTCCAAACCGCCTGCTGGCGAAAGACGGCGCCGGCGCGCCGATTCCCTACCTCGTCCCGCAAGTGGACCGCGACGGCAATGCCGTCGCGGGACTGCGGCTTCCCGACGTCGCCGTGCCGCTCGCGACTTATACCGGATGGAATTTCCGAAACACCGCCATCGGTGGGACCGAGCAATTCTTCCCGCTGATGGGCTCATACATTCCCTTTGCGCGCACGAAAGCGGAACGCGACCAAGCCCGCGATCCGCGGCTTTCGATTGAAGAACGCTACCACTCACGCGATGAGTACTTGAAGCTCGTGCAGCAATCGGCGAACGCGCTCGTGACGGATGGCTTCTTGCTCGTAGAAGATGTCCCCGCCATCGTCAAGCACGCCGGCGAGCATTGGGATTTCCTGGCGGAGCGCTCCACGACCACAACCACCAGCACCAGCGCCCGCTAAAGCACTGTGCGCCGCTCGTTTCGTGCGGGTGTCATCACGAGGCCCGATTTCTGGGCCGAGGGATCTGCAGTTGGTTTTTCGGGTGCCCCACCCTTTCTGAAGGGTGGGTCCTGCATTTGTAGCCCAGGGCGCCCACCGTTGTTGCGGGGCCCTGGGGCTTTTCGTCGTCATTCCGAGCCGATCACGGACTCGTCGCGGCGGCCTCGGACTCGGCGTCTCCGCCAAGTTGTCATTCTGAGCGCAGCGTCGCGATCTCTCTTCCGAAAATCGTGTCTTACGATTTTCGGTCGCGACGCGAAGTCGAAGAATCCCTCTGCCGCCGGCGGCCGGGTGCCCGACCCTGCTTGCCCTAAGCTCCGATGGGCGTTTTTAACGTTGGGTTATTTGGTGTTTTTAGCGGCGGCCTTTAGGCTGGCCCGTTGTAGCCGAGGGTGCCCGCGCCTCAGGCGCGACGCGGGTCCCTGGGGCTTTTCGTCGTCATTCCGAGCCTGTCTAGGAATGACAACATGTGAGCGAGTGCTGAAGCCTACTTCTTTTTTGTATCCGCGATGGCCGGCCGGCTCAATTCCTTGTCAAATTGCGCTTGCTCCGAAGGCGAGCAGATCATTTCCCGCAGATCGAAATCGGCCGGCTGCAACCGCATGGGGAATTTATTTAGCGCATTCCAGGGCTTCGTATACATCTTCGGATCGTTAATCGTCAGCGTGATCTCCATGATGTCGTGGTTCACGCGATGGAACCGCTCTTCCACGCGCAAGTCGCTGCTATGCGGACGGCCGGCATTGTCGATCCAGGTTCTTTCGTCGAGCCCGGTCGTCTCCACAACGAACGTGGCGTCGTCCTCCCACTTGCCGGTGGAGTAGCCGTACCACCGAGGCTCGGAAATATCGTCCGACGGAAACCCGCGGCCGTCCGCCCAGATGCTGCGAAACGTCCGATCGTTCTGGTAAAAGATCAGCACCTGCTTTGGATTCTGGACGATCTGTATCGCGCGCAGGTTGAATAGTTCTATGCGCGGAAAGCCGATCGGATCGCAACTATCGAAGGGATCGTTGTTGAGCGCGATGGCAACTTCTGTCGTTCCAAATCCCGGCTTGTGCGATTTCCAGGATTTCTCGCCCAAAGGCGTGAAAGGCAATTCGTGCTGCGGCTTTCCGTCCGAGGGATATTCCTTTGCGCCAAGGAACTGCACGCCATCGCGCCAACCGCCCGCCGGTTCCCAGATTCCAGACAGATCGCGTCGAGGCGCCGGAGCTGCCTGCTGATCCTTTGGCGGCGCGGGCACTTCCTTGTACCAGCCGTCGATATGCTTCTCCTGGTTTTGCGCCACCGGTGGAGCATTTTGGTCGGGCGCGGGGAACGGCGTGCGCGGGTTATATTGCGCGCGTACAGGAATCGAAAACATTGATGCTGCAAGTACAACCGCCGCGATCACGAAGCGGCTCAACATATCGGAAATCCTTTTTGTCATATTCGAGGACTCCTCTCTACCCACGCAACCACGTGCCGTTCGCGATCATGACTCGCTGGATACGACCGACGGGCGCGCCGTTATCGGGCGTTATCATGACCACCGTAACCTCATCCCCCGGCTTGAACGTCTTCTTGTTTATTCCATAGTTGATCAGGCTGGAGGGAGCGCTCCACTCAACAATCCAATTGACGACCGTTCCCTGGTCATCTTTTACATCCATTTTCAGCAAGGTATGCGGACTGAGCCAATCCCATTCCGTCACGGTCCCCTTCAGCGTGATCTGTTTCGCATGGCCGTATGACGCGTTTCCGTGATGCGCTGCGAGCGGAACGGAAAACGCCAAAAGAGCGATCGTCACGAGGAAACCCAAGCAAAACCTGTTGTTCATAGCCCCCCTCCCAATTTCTGCCTGAATGGTGCGAGTTTTTCTACCGGGCTAGCGAAATATACGCTTTGGCCGTCTCCCCGCGCAAAGAATTTTCTTAAGCTCTCTTGCCACCCGATGCGAAATCTATGCGTTGTGTACCCCGGATGCATTCCGATAAACTCGCTGCACGGTCGGGGACGGTTAACTTAATAAAATGCTACTTCTCGGACCGGGAACCAAATGCGTTCGCGCATCTTCGGCACGCGCTAGCCTCGAATTCGTCGAGCGAAGGAGCCAGCCATGAGCAGAAACCGCAGCAATAATTCGAGTCTTCGCTGGCTGCGTCTGCCTGCAGGGTTCGCGCTGTGCTTCGCGACGGTGGTTTTGCTTCTCCTCTCGCGGGTGCACGCTGCGCCGCAACAGGCTTCGCTTGCCGGCACGTCAGCGGCTTCCGAGAACCGCGGGGTTTCGGGAATCGCCGCGGCGCCCGCGTTCTCAGCGCATGATCTCACCGCGCCGCCTGCGCAAAACTGGCTGAAAGTCGGCGGAAGCCTGCTCAACCAGAATTGGTCTCCCCTTAAACAGATCGATCGCGAAAACGTTGGGAAGCTCAAGGCCGCATGGCAAACGCATCTGGATGGCTCCGCGCTCGCAAATAAATACTCCGGCGAAGCACAGCCCGTGGTTTACGAAGGCGTTCTGTACATCGTCACCGGCGCCGACGACGTTTTTGCCATCAGCATAGACACCGGCAAGATCCTTTGGAAATACCAAGCTAACCTCGACCAAGGCATCACCACGGTGTGCTGCGGATGGACGAGCCGCGGCGTCGCGCTCGGCGCCGGCGCCGTTTACGTCGGCCAACTCGACGGCCGCCTCGTCTCGCTCGATCAAAAAACGGGCAAGCCGCTTTGGTCGATTCAAGCCGAACAATGGCAGCAGGGCTACACCATCACTGCGGCTCCGCTCTATTACGACGGCATGGTGATCGCCGGCTTCGCGGGCGGCGAAAACGGCACGCGCGGGCGCGTCAAAGCCTACGACGCGAAAGACGGCCACCTGATCTGGACCTTCTACACAATTCCCGGCCCCGGCGAAATAGGCCACGACACCTGGCCCAAAGACAGCGACGCGTGGAAATACGGCGGCGCGGCAATCTGGCAGACTCCCGCCATCGATCCGGAGCTTGGCCTGCTCTACTTCACCACCGGCAATCCGGGGCCCGACTTCAACGGACACATTCGCCCCGGCGACAACCTCTTCGCGAATTCCATGGTCGCCATCGACGCGAAAACCGGCAAATATCGCTGGCACTTCCAGCAAGTGCATCACGATTTGTGGGATTACGACGGGCCGAATCCGGTGATGCTTTTCGACGTAAAGATCGGCGGCCGCGTTCGCAAAGCCGCCGCCGAGGCCAACAAGGCCGGCTGGGTCTACATCCTCGACCGCACCAACGGAAAGCCGCTGATCGGTATCGACGAAAAGCCCGTAGCGCAGGATCCGCGGCAGTTTACTTCGGCGACGCAGCCGATTCCTCGCGGCGACGCGTTCGTCCCGCAGTCTATCGACGTGGCGCCGGAAGGCTTCACGCTCGTCAACCAGGGCCGCATTTTTACGCCGTTCTGGGCCGATGGCGTTGTCGTCAAGCCCTCCGCGCGCGGCGGCGCGAATTGGCCTCCGAGTTCCTACGATCCCGAGACGAATCTGTATTACGTCTGCGCTAGCGACGGCGCCAATTTCTTCAAGGGCGGCGAAGAGAACGAAAAATTCCCGGACGCCGGCGGCCAAAGATACCTAGGCAGCGCATTCGGCGGCATGCCCATCGGGTCAAACGGAATCTTCGCCGCCCTGGACATGAAAACCAACAAGCTCGTCTGGCAGCAGCGGTGGAAAGACAGCTGCTACAGCGGCTCGGTGACCACCGCGGGCGGCCTCGTCTTTGTGGGCCGAAACGACGGCCGACTCACCGCGCTGAATTCCTCGAGCGGCCTGCGCCTTTGGGAATTCCAGACCGGGGCCGGCGTCAACGCTCCGGCCAGCGTCTTCGAGTACCAGGGCGACGAATACGTCGCCGTCTACTCCGGCGGCAGTCTCTTTGCCGGCGCGCCGCGCGGCGACAACGTCTTTCTTTTCTCCCTCAAAGGCGCGATGGGCCCGGTGTCCGAAATCTCGTCTCAGACGGCTGCTCCGCCTGCGGAGCATCGGTAACTTAGCCCTTAGCGCCTAGCGGGGCTGCGTTACGACGTCGAGGAGCGCGGGCTCGCCGCGCTTGACGACGGCGAGCGCGCGCTTGATCGCCGGTCCCAAATCCTTCGGATTCTCGATCGGCCCTTCGGCGTAAACGCCAAACCCCTGTGCCAGCTTTGCAAATTCCACATTGGGCTCCGTGAAGGTCGTCCCGATGCCGGCGCGATCGATGCCGCGATTGTGCCGGTCGGCCATGCGCTGCACATGCATCATCTCCTCGTGATACGCGCGGTTATTGTGCATGATGCTCAGCAGCGGAATGCGATGATGCGCGGCGGTCCATAGCACCGCCGGCGCAAACAGCAGGTCGCCATCATCCTGAATGCTCACGGAAAGCCGGCCATACTTCTTATTGGCCAGTGCCGCGCCCACCGTGGCGGGCGCGTTGTAGCCGACGCCGCCGCCTCCCTGCCTGCCGAGAAACTGATACTGCTTATTGAAGTCCCACAACCGAATCGGCCACCAGCTGAAGTGCTGAAGGATCGAGACCATCGCCCAATCCTCGTTTTTGATCTGCGCATAAAGCTCAGCGCTCACGCGCGCCGTGCTGATCGGGCTCGCGTCCCAACCGTAGGCCGCTTCGTCGCGCGCGGCTTCGAGAGCTTTCTGGTGCGCCGCCGCCAATTTGGCGCCGCGATCCTGCGCCACGCGCTTGCGCTCCGCCGTCATCTGGCGCTTGGTTTGCTCGATGAGCGAAGGCAGCGTCGCTTCGCCTTCGCCCGCGATCGCCAAATCGACTTCGGTGAAGCGGTTGAAATCCTGGTAATTCGCTTTGGTGTAGAGATCGCCGGCGGTGATGCTGATCAGCTTGGCGTCCGGCTTGAGCAGCGAACGCGAACTGCGGTGCACTTGGTCGTGATACGTGTTTACCGCGCTCCAGAAATCCGAAGCCTCGAGACCCAGTATCACGTCCCCATTGGCCACCACGGCATTGCGCCGCGCGGACTGGTTCAGCGGATGCCGCGTGGGGAAATTCATCCGGTCGTTCATGTCGATTACGGAAGCTTGCAGCGTTTCGGCCAGCTCGACGAGCCGATCGATGCCCGCCTGCGTGCGCGTGTTGCGGCCCACTACGATCACCGGATTTTCCGCTTGCGCCAGCATCCGCGCCGCTTCCGCCACCGCGCCGGATTCGCCTACCGGCGGAGCGGGCAGAGTCAGCTTCGGAATGCTCAGCCTGGCGTCTGCGCGAATCGGGTTTTCCTGCAGTTCGCTATCGGCCACCAGCAGCACCGGAGCCATCGGCGGCGTCATCGCTATTTTGTAGGCGCGCACCGCGGATTCGGCGAAATGCTGCAGCGAAGCGGGCTGGTCATCCCACTTCGTGTAATCGCGGACCATCGCGGCGGCGTCCTGCACGCTGTGCGGCCACTCGCCGTAAGCGGGATCGCGCGTGAGCGCGTCCAGATTGTTGGCGATGACGATATAAACCGGCACGCGATCGCAAAATGCGTTGTAGATGGCCATCGACGCGTGCTGCAGGCCAACCGTGCCGTGCGCAAAAACGCACAGAGGCTTGCCTTCGATCTTGGCGTAGCCATGTCCCATGGCCACCGAAGACTCTTCGTGACAGCACGTGATGAACTCGGGATTCTTGTTGCCGGCGTAGTTGACCACCGATTCGTGGAGCCCTCGGAAACTCGAACCCGCCACGGCGCACACGTACTCGAGGTTGAGCGATTTGAAAACGTCCACCATGAAGTCGGAGCCGGTGCGGTCGACGGTAAGCACTTCTCCGGTTGTCGGCGGCGGATCGCCCTCCACGGCCGGGAGTGGGAATGCGCGCGGCGGCGCGGCCGGGGCCGCTGCCGCGTTTGCGGCGAGCGCGCTTGCACCGGCCAGGGTGCCGGCTCCCGCGGCGACTCCCTTGAGGAACTCTCGCCGTCCGACGGCTCGCTTTTTCCCTCTCGCCATGTTTTCGCCTCTACCGTGCAGTGATCCGAATTTCCCTGAGGCTACGATGTTCGGCCCGCGAATGCAATCTTCCCGCTGACACCCCAGTGAAAACCCAAAAGCAGATCCCTCGCGCTTCCCACCCCAACACGCGCAACCTCGGCGCGCGTTGGGGGCCCCGGCTCGGCGCTCGTGATGACAGCATGAGGAGTGCGAGCGATGCGCACCCACCCCCCCGGTGTTTTTGTGTAAGTGCGCATTCTGCTGGAGTTGCGAAATGCAGCGACGAATGCGCTTTCGCAGACAAAAGCCTCAGGTCTCGCTGACTCGAAATCACGGCCGCGACCTGAGCTACAAAGGGCCATGGGATGACAGCAGTTGGAGATAGAAAGAAAAACCGCACCCTTAGAATCGACCCTTCGCAGCTCAGTGTAAGAGGGTGCGGCACCCATAAAAACAACTTCGTTAAACGCGAAAAGCGCATCCTGTAGGTAGCCTTTTCGCTTCGGCCCCTGGTCGGATCGTCGTTTTTTTTGTAAGTGTTGATTCCAGTCATGTTTAAGTCCTTTAAAAATGTAAGTGCTGATTCTGCGCGGGTTGCGGACTCGTTTTGCATAAGTGCAGATAATGCAAGGCTTAGTCGTTCGTGGCGTTTCCGGAGGTGGTGAGGGAATAGGCGATAGGAAAAAGCCTCAGGGCCGGCAAAGGGCGCCGCGCCCTGAGCTACAAGTCTTCCTTCCGACGCAAAAGCCGCGATGAAAAGTGAAGCGGGGAACGGGAATTTAACACAGAGGGCACAGGGACACGGAGGGCACAGAGTCGGGGACGAATTTCCGACGGGAGTTGACATCAGAAAAGCGCGGCGGGAGTGGTTTATTCGAATTAACCGATTCTGGGGGGTACCGCGTTTTGGGGTGCTACTTTTTTTGCGCGAGGCCCACAAGAAAGAGAGATCCCTCGGCTCACGTTGTTCGCTCGGGACGAACTCGTTTGCAGCGAAAAGCGCATCCTGTGGGTAGCCTTTTCGCTCAGGCCCTGGTCGGATCGTCGTTTTTTGGTGGCTACCCGCAACAGTTTTTCAGAGCTCGCGGAGAATGCCCCTACGCGGCGGATGCGTTCCTTCACAAGCGTTAGTTCTATTTTACCGCGAGGGTCAAACTGCCGGGGCCAGGACTTGAACCACGGACCTGCGGTTTAGGAATTCGAGAGTCCGGCCCTCTCTATCTATTTACCCACTCGAACGCATAGATTTCAGGGCTGTCCCATTTCGCACAGATTGTCGGACTACAGTTTTGGTTTAATTGGGCATGGCATCTCGACGGATAACCAGTTGCGAATTTCGTTTTCCCATGAAGGTTCCCCTAATAAATGCAAGCCACACTAGTGCGCATTCAGGATTGACATGAGCGGGAAAAGCTCTCAAGTCATACGGGCGGGCGAACGGACTAACGTCGAGGGAAAGGCCGTAAGCAACAAAGTACTGTTGTCAACGCCAGCCAATGAATACCAGTTGATGCGTCCTTACTTGGAGTATGTCGATCTGCCCAGTCATCGCAGCCTTCACGAGCCGACTCAAAGTATCGAGTTCGTCTATTTCCTGAACCGGGGAATGGTTTCTCAAGTTGTCGTGACCAAAGACGGTCGAACCGTGGAAGTCGGTGTCGTGGGAAACGAGGGCTACGTTGGGGCAGGATTGGCAGTTGGATTGAGCAGAAGTTCAGTGCGTGAGGTAGTCCAGATCGCCGGAGATGGCTTCCAAATGAGTGGAAATGAGCTAGGGCGCATTCTACGGTCGGCTCCGCAGTTGCAAATGATATTAGGCAGGCATACGGGGCTTCAAGGGATGCAAGTCGCACAGACCGCAGCGTGCAATCGGCTGCACGACATCCAGCAGCGTCTTTCGCGGTGGCTGCTGATGACTCAGGACAGAGTGGGTTCGGGGGTACTTCCGATCACCCACGATTTCATTGCGACCATGATGGGCACCGACCGATCCACTGTAAGCGTGGTAGCGGCACTCCTGCAAAAAATGGGAATTATAGAATATGTCCGTGGTGCAGTGAATATTATGAATCGCAGGGAACTCGAAAAATCCGCCTGTGAATGCTACGCCGTAATTCAACAATTCGAGGACGACCTCGGATTGAGATAGCAATTCTTGTCTGCGTTGGATACCCCACAGACAGCGCATTTTTCAATCGTTAATAATTCAGACCGTTTTGGTCTGCCTCTGCGTGGTGGCTTGCGCCGAACCTCGCTCAAGGCACTGAAAAAGCGGCTTTGTCGTCGCGGTGGACACCAGTGCTGCGCCGTCTTTCGCAAAAGCATAACCACATCAAATTGGGAGGCGCGCTGTGGAGGGGATACGCCGTGAATTGGTATGGATCGAACGACCGGATTTTTGGGGCTGGGGTTGCTCCCAATGCGCATGGGTGTTCAAGATGGCAGGTTCGCCCATCGGCGACTCGATAGACAAAATGAGAAGTCAGTACGAAAAGCAACGCGACAAGGAGTTCGCATCTCATGTCTGCGCCCAACACCCGAGAGTCAAGAACCCCAAACGTTAAGTCATTCAGACGGTATGCGGAACGCCTGTAGCCCCGGGATTGCGTTACTCACAACAACGTTGAAACCAACCGCCCGCCTCTGACCGCCGCCAAAATGCCGATTGCTGTCCGGCGGGCAACCACGCAGTGCCTGACGGTCTTTCACTCCCTGCAGGCGACTTCGCATAGCCGGCCGCCGGTGCGTTTAATCCAATTCAGTTCCATCACTTTGAAATTTTACGGCGTCTGACAGGTGGAGGCGGAGTCGAAGGGGCGGACGTCGCGGTCGATTTTCTCCGCTATCTCGTCTTTGGCGACTTCGAGCTCGTAGTGCTTTTGCATGTTCAGCCAGAACTCGGTGCTGTTTTTGAAGTAGCGGCCAAGCCGCAAGGCGGTATCCGCGGTGATGCCGCGGCGTTCATTCACGATCTCGGCGATGCGCGTGACCGGAACATGAAAGTCCATTGCTAGTCTGTACACGCTGAGGCCGTAGGGCTTCATGAATTCTTCGCGTAGCATTTCCCCGGGATGCACCGGCTTTAGCTTTCTCGCCATTCTTCCTCTTGGTGGTAGTCCGCAATTTCCACTTCGGCATCATCGCGCGACAGAGGATGCCGCGCTAAAGACCGCGGCGCTACGTTTAAACCAAAAGCAGATCGGTATTCAAACCGGTCACTTGGCAGCTCGGCGTGGGCTACAGGCCCACCTCTAAAAACGAGGGGTGGGGCACCCACAAAACCGTCGCGCGGCGGAAGAGTGACAACCGTTACTTGCGCGGGGCCGGCGAGGGAGTTCTACACCTTTGGTACCAGGCGCGTAGCTGTGTTTCTGTACTTCAGGAGTAGCACGTACCGCCCCCAGGCTCCCGCTGCGGATGGCCTCAACTTACCATGGGTTTTCTACGGACTTACCCTTACGCTCGGTTGTGTAAAGCAGGCGTGAACAGCGGCGCCGCTCGTGTCTTCGCTTTGCACTGGAGCATATGGCACTCAAACAGATAGCCGTCGCAATCGCCTCCGTCGCAGTCGCCTTTGTCTTTCTGGCGACGGCGGCGCACGCGCAAACCAATCGCGATGGCGACCGAGTGGCGGGTCAAATTACCTTCGGCTTTGATGGGCAGAATTACAGCAGCGGCCGAACGGCAAGCGTCGCGTCGATGGACGCAACCATCCGGTTGCTTCCGCGATTGACGCTGGACGCCATCGCCACGGGCGGGAGCTATTTTGGCGAGCGCTTTGGCGGGGGCGGTTCCTACTTCACTTTGAAGCCGGACCGAAAGACATACCTGACCGCCGGGGGCAGCCTCAATTCGAACACTGGCACCACGAATACGTGGTCAGGCTCTTTCGAGATTGGACGCACTCTTTACCAATCTGAGCGGGACGCACTTCCTGCGCAACACCCAATTCGTCGCGCGGGCCTGATTCGCGCATTGGAAACGAATTTAAGTCTGACCGACAGAGGCTACAGTTTTTCGCCGGCCGTGAACGTGTTGCTCGTCAGCCCGGCGGCGATCATTTATTTTCCACGCGATTGGACGCTCACGCTGCGCGCTGGAGCTATCCGAGAGACTATCGGCTCCGCGAGCACGTGGACACCTTCGGGTGGCGCGAAGCTGAATATTCCGCTCACACGCAGGCTCAGCATAATGCCCGGCGTCGCTTTCGATTCCGAGCTTTCCAACGTGCTGCAGATCAACAACGTCTCGTCGCGCGAATTCGGCGGCGGAGCGCGCTACTGGGTCACAAAGAGCACCAGCGCGAGCGCGTATTACTTCCGCGTTCTGTACGGGGCAAATCATCTGGTTAGCGATTCCTATGGGGTGAATTACGTTGTTCGGTTTTAGCTTCGGAACGTCGTTCGCTTCCAGCCTCGGCCCGTACTTCGCTCCTGCGCCGTCCTTCGGCCGGCTGATTGCTCGCGCGAACTGGATTTTTTTCTGGTATTACGCCGGCAGCACCATCAGCTACATCGCGCTGATGGTCCTTGCGTTCCTCTATAGCAAGCGGCACACCGAAAATACCGTCGTGCGCAATCTAGCGCTCTCCCATCTTTTGATGCCGCGCGTCACCATCATCGCTCCGGCGAAGAACGAAGAAGCTTGCATCCTGGGTGCGGCGCGGGCATTCCTGGAGCTGGACTACCCGACCCTGGAAGTCCTCTTCGTGGACGACGGAAGCACCGATGCGACGTTTGAATTGCTTCAGGAAAATTACGACCTCGAGCTCGACGATTCGCCGATTGTTTCGAAGCTGCCGCATCGCCCGATTCTGAGCGTGTGGCGCAGTGCGCGCGATCGGCGGCTCGTGGTGGTTCGCAAGCTGAGCGCGGGATTCAAGGGCGACGCCACCAACGCCGCGCTGGAGATCGCTTCCGGCGAATATGCGCTAGTGACAGACACCGACAGCCTGCTGGAAAAACACGCCGTGCGGCGCATGATCGGGGTCGTCCTGGAAGATCCCGGCACGATTGCGGTGGGAGGCAGCCTGCATGCGGTGAATGGCTGCGACGTCGCGCGCGGGCGGCTTCGCGGAATTCATTCGCCGCGCAATTATTTTGAATTCGCGCAGGTGATCGAATATGCGCGCGCGTTTTTTATGTCGCGGCTGGGATGGTCGTTCCTGAACATGACGCCGAATATCTCCGGGGCGCTGGGACTTTTCCGCACGGACGTGCTGCGCGCCGTGGGCGGCTACGCCAATTGCCTGGCCGAAGACATGGACATGACGCTCAAGATCCACCGCTATATCCTGGCGAACAATCTGCCGAACCGGATTCGCTTTGCGCCCGATGCCAAAGTGTGGACCGAGGTTCCGCCGAACTATCGCTACGTCGCCAGCCAGCGCGCCCGATGGCACAACAGCCTTTGCGACGTGCTGTGGCGTTTTCGCGGGATGCTCTTCCGGCCGCAATATGGGCGCGTCGGATTTGTCCTGCTGCCGTGGCTGTGGATTTACGAATTGCTGGTGCCGCTGGTGGAATCGATCGCGTGGGTCTCAATTTTGCTGGCCGCAATGCTCGGCTGCCTGAACTGGACATTTGCGCCGGTGATCCTGGGCGGGGGCTATGGCTTGACGATATTCTTTTCCATCCTTTCGATTCGCCAAAGCGAGCGGCGGTACCCTCGCTATCCCACTCCAGAGAAAATGAAATTGATCCTTTTGTCGGCGCTCGAAGTTTTTCCGTTCCGATTCCTACACATCTTCTGGCGGCTGCGCGGCCAAATCGATTATTTCCGCGGCGACCGGCGCTGGCAGCCGATCCCTCGGCTGGGATTTGAAAACGCTGAATCTCACAAGGGAGCCGACTGAAAATGCGTTTTCTCATCACGGGCGGGGCAGGGTTCATCGGTTCGCATCTGGCGGAGCGGCTCGTCGCGCGCGGCGAGCGCGTCACCGTGCTCGATAATCTTTCGACCGGGAGCCTGGACAACATCGCGCACCTGGTGGACACCGGCGCGGTGGATTTCCACTTTGGCAGCATTCAGGAACGCGATACGGTCGAGCGACTGATCGGTGAGAGCGATTTCGTCGTGCATTTCGCCGCGGCGCTGGGCGTGAAGCTGATCCTGGAGAAACCGGTCGAGTCGATGGAAACCAACGTGACCGGCACGCACGTGGTGCTGGAAGCTGCGGCAAGGAACCGCACTCCGGTGCTCATCGCTTCCACGTCAGAGGTCTACGGCAAGAGCAACAAGATTCCCTTCTGCGAAGACGACGACGTGGTGCTCGGCGCGACGCGAAAGAGCCGCTGGAGCTACGCCGCTTCAAAAATGCTCGATGAGTTTTTGACGCTCGCTTACTGGGAAGAGAAACAACTGCCAGCAATTGTCGTGCGATTCTTCAATACCGTCGGACCGAGGCAGAATGCGCGGTACGGCATGGTGCTCCCCACGTTTGTGCAGCAGGCGCTCGAAGACGCGCCGATCACTATCCACGGAGACGGCAAACAATCACGCTGCTTCTGCGACGTGCGCGATACCGTCGAAGCCGTCACCCGGCTGATCGACGCGCAGCCCTTCGGCGAAGTCATCAACATCGGCAGCACGCAGGAAATTTCCATCGAAGAGCTGGCGTTGCTCGTGCGCGAGCGGCTCGGCAGCCGTTCGCGGATTTTGTTCAGGCCCTACGACCATGTCTACAGCAGCGGCTACGAGGATATGCAGCGGCGCGTGCCCTCGGTCGAGAAGCTATGCGCGCTCACCGGATTTCGTCCGCAGATCACGTTGCCGGAAATCATCGACCGCACGGCGGCGCACCTGCGGTCTTCTTTGGCGCTCGTCTGACCGCTCGCTCTTACCTGGCGCTCGCCTGACCACAGGCAGTTGCGGAGACGGAGATATTCGCCGAAAAGCGTCGGCGGCAAAATACGCGCTTCGACTACGCATCGCGACGGAAATCGCGAAGCAGCGATTTCCGGTGAAGCGTCGCGATGCTTCGCTCAGAATGACACGTTGCAGGCATAGCGGACCCGGGCCCGTTGACGGCTAAGGGAATCGTCGCGGCTGTGGATTCGCTGCGCTCACCATAAAAAGCTGCGACCCACAAAACGAAAAGCCCCAGGGCCCCGCAACTTCTTTTGTTGTGGCGTGCGCTTTTCGCGCCGGTCGCGGGCGCCCTGGGCTACAAAAACCGCTGCTCAAATCGTTCGCAACGCGCGGCTAGGGCGTGGAGGGCTTGGGAAGCATGGGTTCGCCGAATTTCGCCGCATCGACTGGCACGTTCGGCTGCACGTCGGTCATCTCAAACTCGGAGCGCCCGTCGGTCCACGTCAGCGTCCAGTGAAACGGTACCTTGACGCCGGCGAGGTCGCGATAATCCGAATAATCCATCTGCGAAGGATTGAAACC
The DNA here is from genome assembly GCA_963803735.1 of uncultured Acidobacteriota bacterium. GTDB lineage: Bacteria > Acidobacteriota > Terriglobia > Acidiferrales > UBA7541 > Palsa-189. The sequence continues at coordinate 1,113,592 of CAWDNV010000010.1, forward strand.
GAGCGGCGTTTCGGCAAACCGCGCGACCCGCACCAGCAGGCCCGATTTTGCGTCGAAGAATAACTTCACTCGCGTCCCACCGGGCGCCGTCGCCTGGACGACTTGCACGAGATGGTCGTCAATGCTCGTAGGCGGGAAGCCAACGCGAAAATCGTGGAGATATTTCTTGATGCCGACGGGAAAGAACATCTCCGCGTCCAGTTGCGCGCCGTCGAGTTCTCCTCCGCTCAGCGATTTCACCGGAAGGATCGTATTGGTCATGGCGATCCAGCCATTATGGCCGTCGAATGTGGTGATGTTTTGCGCCTTCTCGGAACGATGCACGATGGTCGTGCTTTGCCCCGGAGATTTCGCAAAGACTTCCACAGGTACCTTACCCAGATCGGTGTCAAAACCCGAGTAGGTCCCTTTGGCGGAAAGGCTGGTAATCGCGGCCAGTCGCTCTGAGCCGCCGAGCGCCTGAATATATTTGTCGAGAATCTGATCGGCGGTCGGTGACGGAATGGGCTCGTCCGGAACTTCAATGTCATTGGGATCTTTGTCGGGCACGGCGCCATTCTGCACCGCCAGACTCGGCGTCTCGGGAGGCTGCGTGTCGCTGCGATGGCAAGTCCAGCAGGTAACTCTGTGCGCGCCGCCGAAGTTGGCCTGGTTGATGGCCTTCACCATGAGCATCATTTGGCGCGCCTTCTGCTTTTTCGGATTGTCCGCAGCGTAATCCCTGACCAGGCCTCGGCCTGCCGCCTGATGGCATTCGGTGCAATTCACGCTAAGCGACGCGGCAATGAAACCCATCGTCCCCAGGAATTGGTCCACGGGAATCCCTTTGAGCACTTGCACATTCTTGAAGAATTGGTCGGACATCAGCGGCTTCCCCGCCGAAGCAGCCGCGCCATAGGGTTGTGTCTGCCCGCCTGCAGCGGTTTGCCCGCCCGCTGCCCCGCTCTGTCCGTGCGCCGTCGTCGCGCCCATCAGGCAAGCAGCCGCCATTCCGACGGCAGCGAAGATCCCCGCCTTGGAGATGACTCTCATGTTGCCCTCCTTCCCCGTGCCCGCCCGCAACATACGCCGCGCCGCCCGCGAATGCAATGCGAGAGACGAACTGCAGATCGCTCGTTGCTGAATTAATTGGGACGCGGGGTCAGACTGCCTGGCTTTCCAGTGGGAGAATGCGGCTGATCGTGGAGACCAGCTTCGTACCCGTTTGCGATTTCTCAATGAAATTACCGTCGCCGAAGAGGCGAGCGAGATGGGCGGCTTCTTCTTCCGTGTAGTGACTGCTGACCAAAACGACTTTGGTTCGGGGCACGATCCGGCGCAACTCATATACGGCGGCAATGCCACTCATATTTGGCATGACGATATCCATCACGACCACGTCGGGCTGGATTTCGCGTGCGCGTTCCAGTGCGGCCAGGCCATCATGAGCTTCGTAAACTTTCCAGTGTGGCTGCTGGCCCAACAAAGAACGCAATGTGCTGCGGACAAACGCATGGTCATCCACGAGGAGGATTTTGGCTGGTATGGGCACAGTCGCCTCTGGCAAGGCGAGGGCCCGGTAGCCGCCCCAACATTGCCAGCGTATAGATATGCTATGGGCCCCGTCTGCACAATACGGGACAGACCTTAGCACTCTAGAGCTAAGCAAAGCGCCCTTTGGCGTGTGGCACCCGAAAAGGCAAAAGCAGATCCCTCGCCTGCACCCCAACGAACGCAGAACCGGCGTCTCGTTGGGGACCCCGCATGTCACTGCGCTCCTCGTGATGACAGCGCACCCAAAAAACCGCAGAGGGATTCTTCGACTTCGTGGCCGCGCGGCCACAAAACGGCCGAGGAAAATGCGCGGCCACTTCGCTCAGAATGACACTTTGCAGCCATGGCCGAACTCGGGATGACAGCACTTGGTCCCCTCTTGGCGTAGAATCATTTGCGAGGAGCAAGGACACGACACATGGCTGACGATCAGAGTGACTCGAAGTTTTCGCGGCGGGATTTTCTAGGGGTGAGTTCGGGTGCGCTGGCGGGCGCCGGGGTAAGTTCCGTGGCCAATATATTCGCGCAAGATCAATCCTCAAACGGGCCCACGAAACCGGCTTCCGCGCGCGACGCGAGCGAGCCCGGGCCGAAGAACGCGCCGCTGGATTCGCAGAATGCGGATTCGCGCAATCCGCCGCCGACCGATGCCGGCGGGGTGCAGACATTCAAGTATCCGTTCTCGATCGCACACAAGCGGCTGCATCAGGGCGGATGGTCGCGCGAAGTGACCGTGCGCGAGCTGGCCGTCTCCACAACCATGGCGGGCGTAGATATGCGGCTCACCGCAGGAGGCGTTCGCGAACTGCATTGGCACACTGCCGCGGAGTGGGCGTACATGCTCTACGGCAGCGCACGCATCACGGCCATCGATAACGACGGCAGAAGCTTCGTCGCGGACGTGAAGGAAAGCGATCTGTGGTACTTCCCCACCGGAATTCCGCACTCGATTCAGGGATTGAATCCGGACGGCGCGGAGTTCCTGCTCGTTTTCGACGACGGCAATTTTTCGGAGTATGCCACCGTTTTACTGTCTGACTGGATGGCGCACACGCCCAAGGATGTGCTGGCCAAGAGTCTTGGCGTTCCGCAGAAGGCTTTCGACAAGCTGCCCCCAAGGGAGCTGTTCATTTTTCAGAGCGAAGTTCCGGGTCCGCTGGAAGCCGACCAGAAAGCTGCCGCGGGAACGCGCGGGCCATCCAAAACCGATTTCGCGTTTCGCACGCTGCAGATGCCGGTCACGAACCGCACGAAGGGCGGCGAAGTGCGCGTCGTGGATTCGAGCCAGTTCAAGGTGTCCCAGAGGATTGCGTCGGCCATCGTGACGGTGCATCCGGGAGGCATCCGGGAATTGCACTGGCATCAGAACGCGGACGAATGGCAATACTATTTCGCCGGGCAGGGCCGAATGACTGTGTTCGCCACCGGCGGACGCGCGCGAACTATGGATTTTCAGGCCGGCGACGTCGGCTACGTGCAGCAAACTTTGCCGCATTACATCGAGAACACCGGCAACACGGATTTGAAGTTCCTGGAGATGTTCCGCAGCAGCTTCTACCAGGACCTTTCGCTTTCCGAATGGCTGACGCACACGCCGCCGGAGCTCGTCATGGCGCATTTGAATATCGACAAGGCGACGCTGGACGCGATTCCTCGCGACGAACCCGTGATTATGCCGCTATGAGCGCTGACGGAACCAGCCGTAACGACGCCCTTCGCAGGCTCAGGTGTAATCTGGGTGGGGCAGCCGCGCGCCGGAGGCAGAGGGATTCTTCGACTTCGCGTCGCGACCGAAAATCGCAAAGACACGATTTTCGGAAGAGAGATCGCGACACTACGCTCAGAATGACAACTTGGCGAGAGCGCCGAGTCTGGCGGTTCCACGACGAGCCCGCGATTATGCTGCTATGAGTGCTGACAGAACCACACGAGAGGCGGCCGACGAAGGGCGTGGCGCTGCGGCGAACGCGCATTTTGTGGCCTCTTCTTCTGCTGCTGTTCCCTTTCTCGCTACGGGCACAGTCGCCCGAACTGTCGAAGACGGTGCAGGACTTCGTTCGCGTGCAATCCGCAAAGGTGGTGCTCGCGCACGTTCGGATTATCGATGGGACGGGAGCACCCGCAGCCGAAGACCAGAACATTGTCATCGAGGCAGGGAAAATCTCGGCGGTGCAGAAAGGCGCGGACGTCCCGCCGGCCGAGGGCACAACTGTCCTCGATCTTCGCGGATTCACGGTCATGCCCGGGATCGTGGGGATGCACAACCACCTCTTCTACGTCGCGCGGCCAAATCTTGACCAGCCAGCGGCACTTTGACGAGCCACTGCCGTGCCGCAAATGATGTTTTCGGCTCCGCGCCTCTATCTCGCCGCAGGCGTGACCACCATGCGCACCACCGGCAGCGTGGAACCGTATGCGGATTTGAACCTCAGGCGCGATATCGACGCCGGCAAGCTGCCCGGCCCGCACCTGGACGTCACGGGACCCTATCTCGAGGGCAAGGCACCATGGTTACTTTCTCCAGATGGCGCAGCTAAAAGGCCCTGAAGACGCACGGCAGACGGTGGAGTATTGGGCCGACCGCGGAGTGACGTCGTTCAAGGCATACATGAACATCACGCGCGCCGAGTTGAAGGCGGCAATCGAAGCCGCACACAAGCACGGAATCAAAGTCACCGGGCACCTCTGCTCGGTTACATACAAGGAAGCCGCCGAACTCGGCATCGACGACCTGGAGCACGGGTTTTTCGTAAACACGCAGCTGGACCCGGATAAGAAACCTGACGTGTGCAGCCAGAGCGAAGGCGACGAAACGCTGGCCCGTATGGATCCAAACGGGCCCGAGGCAAAAGACCTGATCGCCACGCTGATCAGCCATCACGTCGCCATCACATCAACGCTGCCGGTCTTCGAGGGCGATCTGGGCGGAGGACGTCCGCCACTTCGCCAGCAAGTTCTGGACTCGATGACTCCGCAGGCTCGGGAGGATTTCTTTCTGTTGCGACAGCGGCCGGCGTCAGCGCCGGCTCCGAAGATCGATCGGACCATGCTTTGGAAGCACGATTTGGAACTCGAACGCGCTTTCGCCGCGGCCGGAGGATTGCTTCTCTCCGGGCCGGATCCCACCGGCAGAGGCGATGTCCTTCCTGGGTTTGGCGATCAGCGCGGAATCGAATTATTGGTCGAAGCCGGGTTTTCGCCGGTCGAAGCCATCAAAATTGCCACTCTGAACGGAGCCGTTTACCTGGGCAAGGAGAAAGAGATTGGTTCCGTGGCCGTTGGAAAAAACGCGGACCTTGTGGTGATGAAGGGTGATCCATCCATGAAGATTTCGGATATCGAAAACGTCCAAATCGTTTTCAAGGATGGCATCGGTTACGACTCGCAGAAGTTGCTGGATTCGGTAAAGGGACGATACGGGCAGTATTGAGATCGCACATTCGCCCCGCCCTTCGAATCTCGCCGGCGATACGAATTTTTCTTAAAAACTAAGAGGGATTCCTCGGTCACCGCAAGCAGGACTGGGGCGCAAACGACGCGCGACTTTGTTAAGCGCCAAAGCTCCCCTTACCGGGGACTTTGGCGCAAAAGCCGGTGACCTCGGAATGACAACTTGGCGGGAGCGTCCCGAGTCCGGGGCCGCGCGACGAAACCGCTATCATGCCGCTATGAGTGCCGACGAACCCACCCGCGGACGCAGAGGGATTCGCCGGAAGGCATCGGCGGCAAAATGCGCGCTTCGACTTCGCGTCGCGACCGAAAATCGCAAAGGCACGATTTTCGGAACAGAGTTCGCGACACTATGCTCAGAATGACAACTGTGCTGCAGCGGTAGGAGTCGCGCGGCTGGGCGCTAGCCGCCGGCGATGGCGCCGATGACCAGAAAAGGCTCTTTGCCGCCCGCCACGTCCTGCGGTAGCGGATGGTCCGGCGATTCGTGGGACCAATCTTCACCGCAGGCAAAAAAGCGCAGGAACGGCCGGCGCTCCTGCGTATCGTGATCGCGAATGGTGCCGCACAGCATGGGATAAGAAGCCTCGAGCGCGTCCAGCACTGAGCGCTGCGTGATCGCGCCCTGCACGTCGATGCTTACTTCCATGCCGACGTGCGCCAGCGTCCGCAGATGCGGCGGCAATACAACACGAATCATGGCAGCGTCTGTACCTCCACGGAAAACACGGCCGGAAGATTCCGCACGATGGGCGCCCAGTTGTCGCCCGCGTCATTCGAGGCGTACACCTGCCCGCCCGTCGTTCCAAAGTATATCCCGCATTTGTCCAGCGAATCGACGGCCATGGCGTCACGCAGTACATTCACGTAGCAATCGCTTTGCGGCAGACCCTTGGTGAGCGGCTCCCACTCGTTTCCGCCGGTGCGGCTGCGGTAGACGCGCAGCTTGCCTTCTGGCGGAAAGTGCTCGCCATCACTCTTGATCGGGACGACGTAGATCGTTTCGGGTTCGTGCGCGTGCACGTCGATGACGAATCCGAAATCGGTGGGGAGATTGCCACTGACTTCGTGCCAGGAATCGCCGGCGTCGTCGCTGCGCATCACGTCCCAGTGCTTCTGCATGAAGAGCACGTTAGGACGCGCGGGATGCGCGGCAATGTGATGAACACAGTGGCCGATTTCGGCGTTTGGATCAGGAATATATGGGGACTTCAGCCCTTTGTTGATGGGCTTCCAGCTCTTCCCGCCATCATCAGTGCGAAACGCGCCTGCGGCCGAGATGGCGATGTACATGCGCTTTGGATCCTTCGCATCAAGAACGATGCTATGCAGACACATGCCGCCTGCGCCCGGCTGCCATTTCGGACCCGTGCCATGCCCGCGTAGTCCCGGCATTTCCTCCCAGCTTTTGCCGCCATTGGTCGATTTGAAAATCGCGGCATCTTCAACGCCCGCGAAGACGGTGTCCGGATCGCTCAGCGACGGCTCGATATGCCAGACGCGCTTGAACTCCCAGGCGTGCTGCGTGCCGTCATACCACTGGTGCGTGGTGAGCGGCTTTCCTCCCTTTTCGGGCGACGTGTTGTAGACGAATTTGTTGCTCTCGCCTTTCTGCGGACCCTGCGGCGGATTTTGTTCGCCGGGCGGCGTGCCTGGCTGAATCCAAGTCTTGCCGCCATCGTCGGAGCGCTGGATGATCTGCCCGAACCATCCGCTCGTTTGCGATGCGTAGATACGGTTCGGATCTACGGGCGATCCCTTTAAGTGATAAAGCTCCCAACCGGCGAAATGCGGGCCGCTCACGTCCCACTTTTCGCGCTTGCCATCGGAGGTCAGCACGAACGCCCCTTTATGTGTGCCGACCAAAACTCGCACTTTGCTCATTCCTGGCTCCTTTTCTCCGTGATCAAATCCCCGGCCTAGCCGTCTATCAGGGCCGCTATTCGGCCCCGGCTCCGGCCTCTACAGGTAAGTCGAACAAAGCGGCTGCAAATCGACAGTGTGAAACGAAAAATAATACACCCGTCGATTACATCGGGCACCCGCGACTTCTTTACGCAGGAAAGCCGCGCGATTGCCACGCGCTTTTCCCTGCTCGCCAACCCGGATTAGCCGCGACCTTCCGGCTCACCGTCCGCCACCTCGGTAAGCCGCCGGCCGGTGCAGCCGTAGCCCAACACCAAGCCGCGATGCGCGGCCCTACAGGGTGAGTGGAGCCATTAGTCCCCTGCTTCTGTACTCACGTTAGTCCCTTGCCCCTCAAACCCCGTAAATCTTCTAATGGATGAGTTCGCTTACACGATGACTACCTACATTATAGAATCACCACCGAAGATGGCGGCGCGTCCCGATCCCGCGATTTATATTCCTCCGCCCGGACTCGCCTATAGCCGGGTGCAGAAGCTTTTTGCCGAATTTTTCGGCACTTTCGCTCTGGTGATGTTCGCCGCTGGAGCGATCTGCGCCGATCAATTCCTGCGCAACACCAATATGGCCGGCCTCGGGCTTTTGGGCATCTCGCTGGCTTATGGACTGACTTACGGCGCAATGATTGTTGCCGTGGGCCGTGTTTCGGGTGGACATCTCAATCCGGCGGTGACAATCGGCTATTGGGTCACCCACCGCCTTGGGACGATCGATACGATCCTCTACTGGGCGGCGCAGATTGGCGGCGCGATCCTGGCAGCATATCTGCTGCGCTACGTGGTGCCGGAAGAAACCTGGCGCGCAACGGCGCTGGGTACACCCGATTTGGCTAGCGGCGTCACTCGGCTCCCGGGCATGCTGCTGGAAGGCGTGATGGCGTTTTTCCTGATCTTCGTGATGTTTGCGATTGGACTGGATGAGCACGGCATCCCGCGCCCGGTAGCCGGGTTCGCGGGCGGGCTGATCGTCACGGTCGCTTCTTTCCTCGGAGGGCCGTTCACCGGCGGAGCCCTGAATCCCGCGCGCGCGATGGGCCCGGCTGTGGCCGCCAACCACTGGAGCAATCACGCGGTCTATTGGATCGGTCCGCTGGCGGGCGGCGTAATCGGCGCTTGGGTTTCGGATTTGATTTTCCTAGGCACACCCAAAGAAGACGCCGGCATCTTGCGCTGAATCGTAGGGCGCACACACCGTCGATCTACGCAGAGATCACGGAGTCACAGAGAACACTGAGACAGAGAAACGCACAGCACCTTCCTTAACGGCAGCTCCTGGTACGCAGCTCGGCTGAGGAAAATCCCCATTTCGCGCGAACAAACGGACAGTAACTAAGCGGGAACGGCTGGCGCGCCTGCGCTTGTCGCGCGTCATGCCCGATGCTAGTTTCGATGTGACCTTTCCTGGAGCCGCATCCACATGGCACAAGGCATTGACGATTTGCTGCGCTTGGCGGTCGAGAAGAAAGCCTCGGACCTGCATCTGAAGGTCGGCAACAATCCCTATATCCGCATTGACGGCATACTCGTTCCTCTCGGGGATAATGCGCGCGTGACGCCGGAAGAGATGCTCTCGATGGCGTTCAGCATGATGACCAACCGCCAGAAGCAAAAATTCAAAGAGACTGCCGAGTTGGATATGGCTTACGGCGTGGCCGGCCTGGGACGCTTCCGCGTGAACGTTTTTCAGCAGCGGGGCAACGTGGGCATGGTGCTGCGCGTAATTCCAACCAAGATTCGCACCATCGACGAACTAAACCTGCCGAAGGTGGTCGAAACGATTTGCGAAGAGCAGCGCGGGCTGGTGCTGGTTACGGGAACGACTGGCTCGGGCAAGTCTACCACGCTGGCATCGATGGTCGACCGCATCAACACGACGCGCTCCGACCACGTGATCACGATTGAGGACCCCATCGAGTTTTTGCACCGCGACAAGCGCAGCTTTATCAATCAGCGCGAAGTGGAAGTGGATACGGCAAACTTTTCGACCGCGCTCCGCGCGGCCTTGCGTCAGGATCCGGACGTGATTCTGGTCGGCGAAATGCGCGATCTGGAAACGATTGCCACAGCTCTGCTGGCCGCGGAAACGGGCCATTTGGTGTTTTCGACATTGCATACCTTGGACGCCACGGAAACGATTCAGCGCATCATTGCAGTTTTTCCGCCGCCGGAGCAGAAACAGATTCGTTTGCAGCTTGCCGGCACGCTGAAGGCCGTCGTGAGCCAGCGGCTAGTGCGCTGCGCGGACGAAAAAGGCCGCGTTCCCGCCGTTGAGGTGATGATCGCCACCGGCTACATTCGCGATTGCATCATCAATCCGGAAAAGACGCGTATGATCCATGAAGCTATCGCCGCCGGCACCAGCCAGTACGGCATGCAGACCTTCGATCAATCGCTCTACGATCTCTACACGCGCAACCTCATCACCTTCGAGGAAGCGCTCAGCCGTGCATCCAATCCCGACGACTTCAAGCTCCGCGTGCAGGGCATCCGCTCCGCCGCCGACGCCGCTCGCGAGGAGATGGAGCGGACCATGGCGGAATACGAGCAGTTTGGCAGCCGCTGAAGCCCAACACGCCCTGCCCTACTCAGTAACGTACTAATCCTGCAACCCGCTCTGAGACCGAGAAAGGCAACCCACCCCTGAAAGCGACCCTTCGCAAGCTCAGGGCAAGAGGGGTGGGGCACCTGTAAAAAGCGAAACCCACGCCGATGCAATTGCCGATTTCCGCGAAAGCTTCTATGCTGGGCGCGCCATGCGCCCGCAACCGCGAAAAACTGATGGCGAAGCAGAACTCTACGCGACGGCGCTGCGCGCGCTGGTGCGCCGCGCGCACTCCACTTTCGAGCTGCGCACTCACCTCGAGCGCCGCGCGATCGAGCCCGCCATGGTGCCCCACGTCATGGCTCGGCTGAAGCAGGAAAAGCTGATCGACGATGCGCGCTATGCGCTCGATTTCGCGCGCTCTCGCGCCAGCGGACGGCGCCAAGGCGGGCGCCGCATCGCGCAGGAACTGCGCAAGCGCGGCGTTCCCGACCAGCACATCAATGCGGCAATCGCGCAGGTCTTCACCGACGTGGACGAAGCTGCGATGGTGCGCAAAGTGATCGAGCGGCGCACGCGCACGGCGCGTGGGCCATTCGATCAGCGCAAAATGGCTTCGCTTTATCGAACGCTGCTGCGCGCCGGGTTCGATCCCGGACTGATTCGGCGCGAGCTTCGTGCTTTCCCGCTGCCCGAAGCAGTGGAAGAAATGCCGGGCTGAGACTGAACGCGGCAAACAGAAGTAAACGCGCCCGCCTGAAGGCCCTTCGGGGCTCCCTCGAAACTCGGGACAAGTCGGGGCAAGCGGCCGCTATAACCCGGCTCAATTCAAACCTCTCGCGCACTCCGTCAAAGGATTAGTCATCAATGCTAAGCGACATTTTCTCGGCAATCTCACTAGGACGTAGATTGGTCGAGACGATTGCCGATCTGCGGCGGGACATTCAGTCCGTGCGTCCGGGCGGCGCGCGAAAAGACGTCCATGCGGGACGGTTCGAAGCTGTGGAGGGCAGGCTCGACGGCCTCGAATCGGAGGCCAAAGAACACGAGGCTCAAACGGCCCAGCTGGAGCAAGGCTTGAAAGACGTGCTGCGCGCGACTGAGGCGCTTGCCGAGCGCGTGAGCACCATTTTTTGGATTGCCGCCGTCGGATGCGGCTTGGCGCTCATCGGGTTGATTGTTTCGGTGATCGCGCTGACTCGGACTATCCGGTGATTGGAACCGGGCAGTATGTAGCTCGGGTCGGGATCGGGACCTGAGGTCGGGCCAGACCCGAAGTTTTAGATTCCTCGCGGCGGAAAATCCTCGGTCTCGGCGCGGACAAAACACGAGCCGCGACCTGAGCTACAGGGTTTCGGCCCGACAAAACGGGCCTCCGAATGACAGATTGAGGGACGCGGCGCGTTGCGGCGCCGGAATGCGTCTGCCATAATTCGAGACGAAATCACACAAATGCTCACAGGAAACGAAATTCGCCGTACATTTCTGGATTACTTCGCGCAGAACGGCCATCGCATTGTGCGCAGCTCTTCTCTTGTGCCCATCGGCGATCCGACTTTGCTCTTTACGAATGCAGGCATGAACCAGTTCAAGGACGTGTTCCTTGGGCTCGAGCAGCGCGACTACAAGCGCGCGACTTCAGTGCAAAAATGCGTGCGCGCGGGCGGAAAGCACAACGATCTCGAGAACGTCGGCTTCACCAATCGCCATCACACTTTTTTCGAGATGCTGGGAAATTTCTCTTTTGGCGATTACTTCAAGAAGGAAGCCGTTGCATTCGCCTGGGAACTGGTGACTTCCTCGGCGCCGGGAAGATTCGGCATTCCGCTCGACAGGCTCTATTTCACGGTTTTCGGCGGGGCGGAAATCGCTCCAGGGAAGAATTTGCCACCCGACGACGAAGCCGCCGCGCTTTGGGTTCACGTCGGCGCGCCAAAAGCGCGGGTGATAGCTGTTCCCGGGCTCAAGGAGAATTTCTGGGCCATGGGCGACACCGGCCCTTGCGGTCCGTGCACCGAGATCCACTACGACATGGGTCCGGCGGCTTCGGACGCAGGCCACACGGATTGCCAATTCGGCTGCGACTGCGGCCGCTTCGTGGAAATCTGGAACCTCGTTTTCCAGGAGTTTAATCGCGACGCGGCGGGCAATTACGCACCTCTGCCCAAGCCCGGCATCGATACCGGGGCGGGCCTCGAACGGTTCGCCGCGGTGCTGCAAGGCAAGATCAGCAACTACGACACGGACCTTTTTCGTCCGCTGATCGATTTTGCCAGCAAGCTTTCGGGCAAAAAGTATGGCGCAGCGCCCGAAAGCGATGCGTCACTGCGGATTCTTGCCGACCATAGCCGCGCCGCTGCTTTCCTAATCAGCGATGGAGTCATGCCTTCGAACGAAGGGCGCGGCTACGTGCTGCGCAAGATCATTCGCCGTGCCGTGCGGCACGGGCGGATGCTCGGGCTCCAGCGGCCGTTTCTTTTCGAGATGGCGCAGCAAGTCGCCGAGCAGATGCGGGAGCCTTATCCAGAACTGCTCGAAAGCATTGACCGCGTGACCGGGGTTATCCGGCACGAAGAGGAGCGCTTTGCGCATACGATAAACGTGGGGTTCGGGCACTTAGAAGACGCCATATATTCTTACCTTCTTGATATCGAGCATCCACTGGCGATTACGCTCGATAGAAATCAAGCTATGCGAGATAAAGAACGCTGGGACCTACAGCGTCGGATTTCAGAGAACCAAGAACGTGGCGTTCAGATGACTCTCCCGGGTGACTTCGCCTTCAAGCTCTATGACACTTATGGCCTTCCGTTGGATTTCATCCTGGATACGCTGCGAGACATGGGCCTTCATCTCGACCAAGCGGGCTTTGATCGCGCCATGCAGGAGCAGCGCGAGCGCGCCAGGGCTTCTTGGAAAGGAGCGCACAAAGAGGCTGCGAAACCGGTCTACACAAAAATCGCTTCGGCCTTTCGGACCGAGCCGGACTTCTATTTCCAGAGCACGGCACGCGATTGCAGGATCGAGGCAATCGTTAAGGCGGGAGCGCCCGTTGGAACTATATCCTCCGGCGAGGAAGCCGAAGTAATCCTAGACCGCACGACTATTTATGCCGAGTCGGGCGGCCAGGTTGCTGACGTCGGAGCGTTCTACGACAATTCCGAGTCATTGCTCCTTGCAGAGGTACACGGCGCCTACTATCCGATAGCGGGTCTCATAGCCCACCGTATCGTTGCGAAGGAAGATCTGCATGTTGGTGATCGTCTCGCCGTAGTCGCCGACGCTGCCAGACGTGAACACATCAAACGCAACCATACCGGTACGCACCTGATGCACGCCGCGCTGCGCAACATCCTGGGCACGCACGTAAAGCAGGCGGGTTCGCTGGTCGCGCCGGACCGGCTGCGCTTTGATTTCTCACACTTCGCTCCAGTCGATCCCGCGGAATTGACCGATATCGAGCAGCAGGTAAACGATCATATTCGCCAGAACACGACCATCGAAACGGACATAACTACACTTGACGATGCGCTGGCCTCCGGCGCCCTGGCGTTTTTCGGCGACCGCTATCCCGAGCAAAACGTGCGCGTGGTGACGATCCCGGACCCCGCCTCGCCGCGCGGCTTTTACAGCAAGGAACTTTGCGGCGGCACGCATGTGCGCCGCGCCGGCGATATTGGCGTCTTCAAGATCGCAGTCGAGCAGTCGGTAGCTTCGGGAATTCGCCGCATCGAGGCTCTCACCGGCGAAGGCGCGCTGGCCGATTACCAGCGTTCGAAGGAACTGCTGGCCGAAGTCGCCGCCCGGCTGCACGTGGGCGAAGGCGAGGTCAATGAAGCTTTGGAGCGGCTGGCGCAAGCCCAGAAGCAGGTAGAAAAGCAGCTCGAAGCCGTACAGCGGAAGACGGCAGTCGGCAAGCTGGACGCCCTGCTCCAGGGCGTCCGCAGCGTTAAAGATGTGCCCGTGCTGGCGGCCCAGGTGGAGGGAATCACCCGGGAGGGCCTGCGAGAGCTCGTGGACCCCCTGCGGCAGAAAATGGGCTCCGGGGTATTCGTGCTGGCGGCGGTGGAAGACGGCCGGGTGGCGCTGCTTTCGAGTGTAACCAAGGATTTGACCAACCGGCTTCACGCCGGGAAGATTATCCAGTCTATTGCCAAGGACTTAGGGGGCCAAGGCGGTGGTAGACCCGACCTGGCGGAGGCTGGCGGAAAAGACACATCCAACCTAAAAAGCGCCCTCGACCGGGTTTACCCCCTTATCGAGGGGATGCTATCCTCTCATTAGCGCCGAGAAACGTTTTTCGGGCGAAAGTAGTCCATCCCGCCCGGAGAGCACAGACTCTCACAGATTTTCAGGAAACAGCAGTTCTGCTTTCCCCGAGCGATGACGAACTGGCCCATGAAAACCATACTCACGACCGCGGTATTCTGCCTGGCCATCGGGCGGCTGGCGGTCCCCGTTCATGCCCAGTTGCCCTATTACGTGGATGACCACGGCAACCTCGTCTATACGAACGACGATGCGCGGCACACAGCAAAAACGACGGCCAAAACAGCAGCCCCATCAGCGGCCGCGAAACCTCCTGCGGACGCGGATTCAAATGCTGCGGTTGCGGATTCAAAACCGAACAGCTCGGACCAGCACGCTGCCACGTCTGCGCCCGCGGCTCGCCCGCTGGGCGGAGAGGTGCTGCACCAACTCGTACAGGAAACGGCGCACAAACATAACGTCGATCCCAATCTTGTCAGCGCGGTGATCTCCACCGAATCGAACTGGAATACTTCCGCGATCTCCAGCAAAGGCGCTTTGGGGCTAATGCAATTGATTCCAGAAACGGCGCAGCATTTCGGCGTCTACAATCCGTTCGACGCGACGCAAAACGTGGAGGCCGGCGTAACGTATCTGAGCAATTTGCTCGAACGATATAATGGCGACCTTCCCAAGGCCTTGGCGGCGTATAATGCTGGCCCCCGCGCAGTAGATCGCTGGGGCGGCGTGCCCAATTTTCGTGAGACGCGCGAATACGTGCGAAAAGTGACCAGCAGCTACTTCCAACCCGGTTCGCAACACCAGCCTTGGCGCGCGGCTTCCAGGCCGATCTACCGCGCCACGACCGATGACGGACGGGTCGTCTTCACGAACGAATGAGATCGTCGCCCGGGCCTTCGCGGGCCACCTTTACTGAAAGAATCGCTCTCGGTTTCGCTTCTTCTCTCGCCCCCTTTTCTCTAGTCCTTATCTCTGCCCTGTTCGTTGGCAGTGTGTTGCCTGCGGCTGCGCAGGAAGACGTGGCTTCCCGACGCGTAGCGGCTGAAGGGCAGTTTCAGCGCGCGGAGGCGATGCGCACTGCGCTCGAAGCGAAGACCGAGCGCGAGCGGTCCGTGCAAGATTACGAAAACCTGGTTTCGGCTTACCGGCGCGTCTACCTGATTACGCCAACCGCTATCCAGGTTCCTCCTGCCATCAAGAACGTCGCCGACCTTTACCGCAGGATGGGTGAGCAATTCGAGCCGAAGTATTTCAATTCGGCCATCGAGACTTATGCGTACCTGATGCGAGAATATCCCGAATCGAGTTTGCGGGAAGTATCGCTGCTCGCCATCGCGGAGATCCGCAGGAATAATCTTTCACAAGCGGACCTGGCGCTGAAGATTTACCAGGACTTTCTCGACCAGTATCCGCGCTCGTCTTATGGGCCGCAGGTGCACAAAGCGATCGCGGAGATAAAAGCCGCTGCCGCCAAGCCAAAGACGGCGCCAGTGCAGACTGCGGTGGCGCCGGCCGCGCCGCGATCGTCCTCTACCGCAGCTTCCACTAGCGCAGCGGGGGGGCCCGTTGCAGAGCAACCCTACTGTTGAGCACTTCCTCCTCGGACACTAATGCGACCGGCGGAACTGCTACGGCCGCGGCTGCCGCAAGCGGCAGTGCGACGGTAAACGCTTCTGCGCCGGGACAGGGCTCCGAAGTGAGCCACGTGCACATCTGGAATGCAGACAACTACACGCGGATCATCATCGAACTTGGCGGCAAGGCCAAATATCAAGCCGCGCGAATTTCTGATCCCGATCGCATCTATTTCGATATCGAAAACGCCAAGCTGAGCAACGAGCTCCTGCACCAGCCGATCGAAATTCCTTCCGTCGGCTACCTGAAAGCGGTACGCGTGGCGCAAAACCGGTCGGATGTAGTGCGCGTGGTGCTGGATGTGGCCAAGGTGAAGGATTATTCAGTTTTCGAGCTGGCGGATCCCGATCGCCTGATAGTGGATGTATACGGACCGGCAGATGGCACGGCCGCGGCAACCGCGGCCCCTGCAAATTCCATCGGGAAAACGAACGTGAAGTCCGCAGCTTCAGCGTCCGCGGGTACCGCAGTGCCGACACCAGCGATCGCAGCTCACAGCTTCAAGTTCTCTAGCACCCACGGCAAGAACAGGGCGCATTCAAACGCCGCCGAGCGCCGCAACAGGTTTGCTGCCTCTGCCCGCGAAGGCGTCCGCTTCCCTGCTCCGGATGCCCGCTTTGCCGAAAGTCGCGATCGCTGCTACGGTTCCAGTTTCGCAATCGCTAAAAAGCCAGGCCGATAATATCGGCCCGGCACCCTTCGCAAAACCGACCCGCAACGGCGAACATTCGCTGACGCGTGCATTGGGGCTGAAGATCGGCCGCATTGTCATCGATCCCGGGCATGGCGGGCACGATACCGGCACGATCGGCCCGACGGGGCTGATGGAAAAAGATCTGTGCCTCGACGTGGCGCAGCGGCTGGGGCGGTTAATCGAGCGGAGCCTTCCTTCGGCCGAAATCGTCTATACGCGACAGGATGACCGTTACGTCGGACTCGAGCAGCGCACCGCCATCGCTAATGATGCCCGGGCGGACCTCTTTATCTCGATACACGCCAATTCCAGCGATGACGTGCGAGTGAGCGGCATTGAGACCTACTACCTGAACTTCAACGCCTCCGCCCAGGCTATGGAAGTGGCGGCGCGCGAAAATGCGACCGCGCAAAGCTCCGTTCATGACCTGCAGGATCTGGTGACGAAAATCGCGCGCAATGAAAAAGTCGAGGAATCGCGCGATCTGGCCGCCGACATCCAGGAATCGCTGGCCAGTTCGATGCAAATCGGCAAGCGTCCGGAACGAAATCGGGGCGTGCGCAAAGCGCCGTTCGCGGTGTTGGTGGGCGCCGATATGCCGTCAGTTCTGGCGGAGATCGCATTCATGAGCAATCCGGCTGACGAGCAATGGCTGAAGAAACCCGAGAACCGCCAGCACGCCGCCGACGGGCTTTATCATGGAATCGAGAGATATCTCCGCAGCGTCAATAGCCTCACAACAACCATCGCTCCCTCTGTAAGCTCTCCTCGTCCGCAGTAGCGCGATTTGCTCTCGCGGCGTTACCATTTAGGTTGAAATCGGTGTCTAAGGAAATAGGATGAAGGGTAGAGGATTGCTTTTCACGTTCGCTTTTATATTGGCGCTCGGCGGCCTGTGGAGTGCGCCGTTGGCTGCCCAAGACGTGTTGCCGCCAAATGTGGGGACCTGGACGGCTTCCAGCCCTACCGCTCAAGTTCCAGCCCAGCAGATCGAGCAACTGGCGAATGATCGCGCCAATATCCTGCGCGAGTATGGGATTACCTCCGGCGAGCGGCGTGACTATACGAGCGGGAACGACAAGGTTACGGTTACGCTCTATCGCATGGTCGATCCCAGTGCCGCTTTTGGCGCTTTTACGTTCTTCCGCGATCCCGATATGGCGTTACCTGCGCCGATTATGGCTGCTTCATATGCCGCAGGTAAGCGCGGCCGTGAATTGCTCGTCGTCGGCAATCTGATGCTCGACGTGAACGCCGGGAAAGTCCAAATGGCTCCTGCCGATCTGAACGCGCTGGCAAAAAGCGTGGCTACCCAGGCGGACCGGCGGCCTTATCCGCCAATCGCCACTTTTCTTCCCCACGAAGGCTTGATTCCCGGTTCAGAGCGCTACGTCCTTGGGCCGTTGGCTCTGGCACAGGTTTTTCCGGCTGCGCCGGTGAATCAGGCCGATTGGGCCGGATTCGGCACCAGCGCAGAAGCGGTTGTCGGCCGCTACCGGCTTTCGGATAAACCCTCAGGTGGGCAGCGGCCGGCCGAAGGGGTGCTCCTGCTGATGCTTTACCCGACGCAGCAATTAGCCGCGGACCGTTACAACGAGTTAGGTAAGTCCTTTGGCGCTGAACGTCGATCCAGAATTGGCGAAGGGTAAGCCAGCCGTGTTCGGCACGCGTTCGAGTGCGCTTATCGCCTTGCTTTCGGGAGTGCAGTCACGCGAAAAGGCGGCAGAACTGCTCAATCAAGTTCATCACACTTCGGAAGTTACATGGAACGAGCCGACACAAAAGTTCACCGACCCTAGCATTTCTAATATCGTCGTTGGGGCGATCGTGGATACCGGGGGCATCATGCTGCTGGCCTTGGCCGCGTCCCTGGGGTTTGGCGGCTTCCGGCTGCTGGCAAAGTTTGTGGCACCCGGGAAGATATTCGATCGCAATAACGATATAGAAATTCTCCAGTTGGGCATTAACAGTAAGCCCGTAGATGTTAAGGACTTCTATATACTTCAGTCGCCGAGATAGCCCGCAACCGTTAAAGGAAAACCTGAGCTCTTTCCGGTAAGTACCTGATACGCAATCAGATATCGCTACCCGATGTTAAAGTGTTTCTTTTCTTGACTCGCGGAAGCCCTCTCTTCTAGACTTCGAATCCGAGGAACGAGTTTCAAGGCCTTCCGCGCATAGGCCTGGAACTATTCTCCCCTCCAGAAAGCCCACCGATAGGTGGGCTTTCCGTTTTTGGAAGCGCCAGCCTCACGATTTCGCGTTTCTCCCCAACTCGTAACGTGCAGAATCGTTTTACTCATCGGACAAGACCGCCCTCGGTACTATAGCTTCACACCGTATCACCGCGAGAAAGTATTGCCTTCATTCGTAAGGGCGGGAGTTTGTGTGAAAAAGCACTGGATCGCCGGCATAGCCGAGCTGAATAAGGAACTGCTCCTCATTCTTTCCATCGTCGTGTCTGCCGGCCTGATCAATTTGCTGATCGCGGGCCAGCGCATGGCCCTGACGATATACAACCTGCCCACGCTCTTTGCCGCATATTATTTTGGACGCCGCCGTGCCGTGGAAGCCTCGGTCGCCTCCATTCTGCTCATCCTGTGGATGCACATCCTGCATCCCACCGTGCTCGGAAAAGAAATTGAAGGCGTGCTCAGCTGGTCGGATCTGACCATATGGGCTGGCTTCCTTATGCTATCGGCCTACGCCGCCGGCACTCTCTACGAACACGGGCAACGAAGGCTGCGCGACCTTCGCGAAACCTATCACGGCGTGCTGCAAATTCTGAATCACTTCATCTCCAACGACAAATTTACGCAGAATCATTCTTATCGCGTTTCGCTCTATGCCACACAAATCGCCGGAGAGATGGGCATGTCCGAGGACCGCATCGAAGACGTGCGCGCCGCGGCACTGCTGCACGATATCGGGAAACTCGAGACCAGCCGCGAAATTCTTTATAAGGCTGCGCGCCTGACGGAAGCGGAAATGACGCACGTGCGCGGTCATGTGGATAAGGGAATGGGCCTGCTGAGCCCGGTGGGCGGTTCGCTGCAGCGCATCTTGCCCATCGTGCTGGCCCATCACGATAAATTCGACGGATCGGGCTACCATCCGAACAAAGGCGAAGAAATTCCCATCGAAGCACGCATCATCAGCGTGGCTGACGTTTACGATGCTCTCGTGAGCGACCGGCCGTATCGCAAAGGCATTTCGCTCTTCGAGGCTCGCGATGTTATCTCCAAAGCATCCGGCACGGATTTCGATCCCCGGGTCGTAAAAGCTTTCGAAGCGGCATTTCGCAAGCAAAGACTCGAAGTTCCGGAAGTTCTCGTCTAAGCAGCGTAGTTTTTTCACAATCTTCCGCAGAAGCCTCTGCAGTTTTTCACCTGCCATATCGACGGTATTGAAATCCACAGGTGCGTGGCCTTCTTCTAAGTATGGAACTCATCGCGTCATGAATTTGGAAACGCGAAAGTTTTTGGAGGATAAACATGGCCGAAAGCGGAGCAAGCAGACAGAGATCCAGCGAAAAAGAGGAGCAGCGAGGGGGCCAAGAGCGGCGAGCGGGCCAAATACAACGCAGTTCAGGCGGCGGCATGCAGCGTAGGGGCGGCGGCGGCTATTTGCCATCAATCCTTGCCATAACGCCGAGGGATTTTTTAACCATGAGTCCCTTCGGGCTGATGAGAAGGTTTACCGAGGAGTTGGATCGCATGTTCTCCAGCCTAGGTGGGTCTACGGGCGGCACGTCACTGGATGAACTTGCCTGGGTGCCGGCAGTTGAAATCCGCCAGAATGATAACAATCTGGTGATATCGGCGGAGTTGCCAGGGCTGACGGAGAAAGACGTGAGGGTAGAGGCTACACCGGACGGCTTGGTGATCCAGGGCGAACGGAAGCAGGAGTACACCGACGAAGAGGGCGGAGTTCGGCGGTCGGAGCGAGTTTACGGCCAATTCTACAGACTCATTCCACTGCCCGAAGACGCGGATGTGGAAAATGCCCAAGCCAGCTTCGAAAATGGCGTCTTGCAAATAACGATTCCGATTCCGGAATCACAGCAGAATCGGCGGCAGATTCCGATTTCCGGCGGCCAGGGGCAGGGTCAAGGCCAGAGTCAGGGCCAGGGCCAAGGCAGCTCCAGTGGGCAGCGGGCGCGTTCGGCTTCGCAGTCTGGTGCGTCGTAAATTCAACAATGTGACGACTGGTTGATGAGCCGCTGGCGGGGGCGCTATGCCCCCGCCGCGTTATTGCACGCACCACGGGATCACGATAACTTTGGGTCTCGCGCAGCATTCGGGCGCTTAGCGCTTCTTCGGACGCAGATTCTGCCAATCCGATTCGCTCAGCAACTGCCCGACGGAGCCAAATTCGCCGGCACCCTGCAGCCATTCTCCGCCATCCATCACCACAACTTCGCCGTTGATGTGCGTGCAGCCATCGCTGACGAGAAAACAAGCGAGATTCGCAAACTCTTCGAGCGTCCCAAAGCGCCGCAACGGAATGCGGTCAATCGCGTGTTGCTCTAAATCTTTTCGCGGCAGCAGGCGCGAAAAGGCGCCTTCGGTGCGAATAGGGCCGGGAGCAATCGCATTCAAGCGAATGCCGCGCGGGCCCCATTCGACGGCAAGACTCTGCGTCAAAGCGAGCACGCCTGCTTTGGCTACTGCGGAGGGCACGGTGTAAGCGGAGCCCGATCCGACGGCGGCATACGTAGTCGAGACACTCAGCACGGTCGCCTGCTGCCCGGCTCTGAGCCAGCGCTGGCCGCAAGCCAAAGTCAGATTCATCGTGCCGTATAGGACGATGCCGAGTACTGCTTCCCATGCACGCTGCGAGAGTTCCTCGGTGCGCGCGAGGAAATTGCCGGCAGCGTTGTTGACCAGGACATTCAGCGGCCCAGCATCCCAGATCTTCGCGATCATCTGCTCGACGGCATCGCGCTCACGCACGTCGCAAACAAAACTCGCAATCTGGCCTGATGTGCGGTCAGCCAGCTCGCGGCAGGTTTGTTCCAACACATCAGCCCGGCGGCCGCAGATGTAAACCGCTGCGCCGAGCTGCAGAAAGCGCTCCGCCATTGCGCGGCCTAGGCCGGTGCCGCCACCGGTGATCAAAATACGTTTGCCCTTGAGCAGATCTGGTTGGAACATTTCTCATCCCCGATTCGCTTCGGTATTCATCATCGAAGCCGAGCCAATCTGCCACAAGCCGACCTATTTATGAAGCCCGCGTTGCCCATGGCTTTATCCCAAGGAGGGCGCATGGAGAAACATTGTCGGGTGCCCCGAAAAAACTTCCTGCCCGCTATTCTGGCTTCACGGCTCCCAAAAGCTGGGGACTCTCTAAGCCCCGCGTTGTCTGAAGAGTGGCGGAATACAGGATCATTCCCCATGCTCTTGGAAGGCCGTATGCTTCTAGATTAGCTACCTGCCCGCACCACACTACAAACATGCGTAAACCATGAAGGAGGTAGATCCAATGCGAAAGTTTCTGCTTTCAGCTTCTCTGTTTTCCGCCGCATTGATGTTGGCCGGTGCGTCAGCCAGGACACAACCAATCCCCACTGCACCTCAATCAGGAGAACAGTCTCAAGAGGCAACGAAGTCGGTTGCTGGGACCGTTGTTTCCATTGGAGACAAGGGGCATTCCTTTGCCCTCGAGGTGAATCAAGGTGGTGAGAAGCAAACCCTGCAGTTTGTCGTGGATCAAGAAACTCAGGTCAACGGTCAGGTGAAGGTCGGCAGTCCTGTAAAGGTGGAATACGTAGCGAAGGCGGACCAAAATGTGGCTAAGTCTGTCACCCCGCAAACGCAGGGTTAGCGGCTTAGATCGCTAGTTCTGCACGAGACTGCGTAGGGCGGAGTCGCCGAGGCGGCTCCGCCTGCTTTTTGACGAATCACAACAAAACGATGCGAGCTAACTTCCGAGTTGTCCTTGGAGAACTTCTCCCCGCAGCGAAATCATTTTGAACCGCGCAGTGGAACTGCGGTGCCTGGGATTGCGCTCCACTCGAGTGTGGACTTTGTTGTCACGCTCGCCACGGATCGCTGCGGTTTCTGGTTGGCTATCGCTGGACCGCGGGATCTCCATGCTAATGCCGAGCGTCCGCTCCAATTTCTGCAGGTCCCCTCGCTCGCTTCGCGTGAAGAGTGTGGATGCACAGCCACGCTTGCCCAAACGCCCCGTACGCCCCACGCGATGAATGAAGCTTTCGGCCACTTCGGGTAGATCATAATTGATGACGTGGACGATCTCCTCGACGTGGATTCCCCGGGAAGCTATGTCGGTTGCGACCAGCACACGGTAACGTCCCTGCTGAAATCCGGCGAGCGCCGTTGTGCGCTGCGATTGCGACCGGTTCCCGTGGATCGTTGCCGCCGCCAAGCCGTCATGGTTCAGCGCCTTGGTTAACCGGTCTGCGCCACGTTTCGTGCGCACGAACACCAGGCAGCGGCCGGTTTCTTTGACCAACAGGCGGCGCAGCAGTGCCTGCTTGTGCTCAGGAATCACCTCGAAGGCCTGTAATCGCACATTCTCCGCGGGCTTCATGGTGGACCCGAATGCCACACGCACGGGATTCTTCATATAGTCCGTGACGAGGCGTACCACTTCGCCTTCCAGCGTTGCGGAAAAGCACATGGTTTGCCGGTGCTTGGGTAGAACTGCCGCGATGCGGCGAATGGCAGGAAGAAATCCCACATCGAGCATGCGGTCGGCTTCGTCGAGCACCAGAATTCGCAGCCCGCGGAAATCAATACTCTTGCGCTCGAGGAAGTCCTCGAGCCGGCCGGGCGTCGCTACTACGAGACGAGCTCCGCGACGCAATGCGGCAAGCTGCGGGCCCTCCGCCAGTCCTCCCACCACCACCGCCGCCGGGGGAAGTTGCCGGCCACGCAACGCGTCATACTGATCGGCCACTTGCATCGCAAGCTCGCGCGTAGGCACAAGCACCAGCGCCGTCACTCCGGGCTTCTTCTCCCGCATCAGCTGTTCCATCACGGGAATCAGGAATGCCAGCGTCTTGCCGGTTCCGGTCTGCGCTGTAGCCAGCACATCGTGGCCCTCGATCGCTTGCGGGATCGTTGCCGCCTGCACAGGCGTGGGTGTCACGAAACTTGCTTGCAACAATCGCTCTTTCACGTACGAAGAAATCTGTAATTCTGAAAAACTCTGCACTCTTTTGTCTTTTCTCTGGCCGGAACGCTTGGAGCGCGCACACAGATTCGCGAGCGTGGACCGAAATGAGCACGGCCAGTTGTAATTTAAGTTAGGCCGAAGATTTACGGAAAGAACGGCAGGCGGGTATCGTCAGATCGACTCTTTAACCAACTGCAGGACGCAACCGTCGCATCAAGGGCTAAACGAATATAGCACATTTGATCGCTCGGTGCCCTGGAATCGCGCAAGAGTAAACACGGCTCTCGATGAGGGCGGGGTCAGACCAATGCAGCCCTGGGTCTGAGTTCTCTTGCACTCTTTGTGAGCGTTAACTAAAATCCCGGCTCAAGCGACGGCTCCGGAGTTTCTTTGCATGAAAAGCACCATGATGGATTTTCAGTTGACGCTTGCGCCCATACTCGAGCGTGCGGCGACGCTGTATCCGAAGGTGCAAATCGTATCGCGGATGCCGGACAGGAGCCTCGAACGCAGTACATATGCGGATCTGGCCATTCGCGCTCGAAAGCTCAGCCGCGCCCTGATCGCAGCAGGATTGCAGCGCGGCGAACGCGTGGCCACGCTGATGTGGAATCATGGCGTGCACCTGGAGGCGTATTTCGGCATTCCGCTGGCCGGCGGCGTGCTGCACACACTAAATCTGCGCCTTCCTCCTCACCAGCTCGTGTTCATCGCGAAGCATGCGTCGGATCGATTTTTGATCGTGGATGATGTGCTGCTGCCCGTGCTGCAAAAGTTTGTTGGCGATGCACCCTTCGAACGTATTTTCGTTCGCCGCACTGGCGCATGTGAAGCCGGTCTCTACGAGGACTACGAAGACCTGCTCAAAACCGCGCCGGACGATTGCGGTATGCCACAACTGAATGAGTCCGACGCCGCGGCCATGTGCTACACCTCCGGAACGACCGGCGATCCGAAGGGCGTGGTTTACTCGCATCGCGCGATGGTGCTGCATTCGATGGCCCTGGCAATGACGGATTCGCTGGCCGTTTCTCAAAACGACTGTGCGATGCCGGTTGTGCCCATGTTTCACGCGAACGCGTGGGGTTTCCCCTACGCCGCAACGATGGTGGGAGCCAAGCAGGCGTTGCCCGGTCCGCACCTCGATGCGGAAAGCCTGCTCGACCTGTGCGAGCGCGAGCAGGTGACGGTGTCGACCGGAGTACCGACGGTGTGGATGGCCGTCTGCGCGGAGCTCGATAAAAATCCACAACGGTGGCGCCTCGCGCCCAATCTCAGGCTTATCGTCGGCGGCTCCGCGCCCTCGGAATCGTTGATCCGCCGCTTCGATGCGCACAAGGTCCGCCTGATTCACGCGTGGGGCATGACCGAATCCACGCCGATAGCGACTGTCTGCCGTCTGCGTCCTTGTCTGGGCGAGATGTCAGAAGACGAAGAGTATGCGATTCGCGCGGTGCAAGGTATGCCTGTGCCATTCGTTGAAGCTCGAGTAATCAGTGAAACGGGGCCGGTGCAGTGGGACGGCGAAACGATGGGCGAAGTGCAACTGCGCGGGCCCTGGGTGGCGGCGAGCTACTTCAATATGCCCGAATTAAACGACAAATGGACCGAAGACGGCTGGCTGCGCACCGGCGACGTGGTCACCGTGACCGAACTTGGCTACCTGCGCATCGTAGATCGCACGAAAGACCTGATCAAAAGTGGCGGCGAATGGATCAGCTCGGTAGACCTGGAAAATGCGATTGTCGGTTATCCGGGCATCAGAGAGGCCGCGGTGATTGCCGCATCGCATCCGAAATGGGAAGAGCGGCCCGTTGCAGTGATCGTGGCCAACGAACCCAAGCCAACTCCTGAGGAATTGGACGAGTTTCTCGGCAAACGATTTGCGAAGTGGCAGCTTCCCGACGCCTACATCTTCGTCGAAGAGCTGCCGCACACGTCAACGGGCAAGCTGCTCAAGAGCGCTCTGCGCGATCGCTATCGCGATTATCTGAACGAACACTTCTCCGCGACTCGTTAGATATCGGCAGGTCCAAGTCACCATCTCCGTCTTCGCTGCGCTTTGGCCACTTACAGGAAACCGGAAATTAACACAGAGAACACAGAGGCACGGAGGTCACAGAGACTGAGAAGACATCTAGACACCCGACCAGAAGGAGCCAAGTGGCCGCCGCGGCATTAAAACTGCGCGACACTCGCGATATGATGTAGCGCACAATTATTCTCGGCGAACGCGTGCCAAAACACAGGATGCGCGACTGTTCGCCGCACCTGATGCCTTTTCCCCGCACAGAATACGACGCCGTCGTGATCGGCAGCGGACCGAACGGCCTCTCCGCCGCAATTACCATCGCCGAGGCGGGCCACTCGGTTTTGGTGGTCGAGGGGCACGAAACCATCGGTGGCGGCGCACGATCGGCTGAACTAACGCTACCCGGCTTTGTACACGACGTCTGCTCTTCCGTTTACCCCATGGCCCTGTGGTCTCCGTTTTTTCGCCGGCTGCCGCTCGCGCAGCACGGGCTCGAATGGGTCCATCCGGCCGCCCCGCTGGCGCACCCTCTCGACGACGGTTCCGCAGTGGTCCTTGAGCGTTCGGTAGAACGCACTGCGGAAAATGTCGGCCACGATGAAGACCGCTACATTCGCCTCATGGAACCGCTGCTTGCAGCGTGGCCGAAGCTGGAGGCTACCGTGCAAAATCCGTTCAGCTTCCCGGCGCATCCTTTCGCCGCGGCTCGCTTTGGACTTACCGCGATGCGCTCGGCGTCCAGCGTCGCCAGACATCACTTTCGCGGGGTGCGGGCGCGTGCGCTTTTGGCCGGCTTGGCCGGGCACGCGGTGCTGCCGCTCGAACGCGTCCCGAGCGCCGCATTCGGGCTCGTTCTGGGAATCATCGCGCACGCGCAGGGCTGGCCATTTGCGCGCGGCGGCTCACAAAATATTTCCAGTGCTCTCGCGAAGCATCTCACATCGCTGGGCGGAGAAATTGTCACCGAGATACCGATTGCTTCACTGGAGGAACTTCCCCGCGCTCGCGCCATTCTGTGTGACGTGACGCCGCGACAACTTCTGACCATTGCAGGTTCGCGATTCCCAGCCAGCTTCCGCCATCAACTCGAGCACTATCGCTATGGCCCCGGCGTCTGCAAACTCGATTGGGCGCTGGACGGGCCTATTCCGTGGAAGGCGGACGAATGCCGCGGCGCCGGAACCGTGCACCTAGGCGGCACATTCGAAGAAATTGCCGCCTCCGAGCGCGATGCGTGGCAAGGAAAGCATTCCGAGCGGCCTTTTGTGCTGCTCGCGCAGCCGACGCTTTTCGATCCCACGCGCGCTCCCGCAGGAAAACACACTGCTTGGGCGTATTGTCACGTGCCACACGGATCGTCGATGGATATGACCGAGGCGATCGAGAACCAGATCGAACGATTCGCTCCGGGTTTCCGCCGGCTCATACTGAAGCGCAACGTGCGTGTTGCGGCCAGCATGGAAAGCTACAATCCGAATCTGATCGGGGGCGATATCGGCGGCGGCGCAGCGGATCTGGAGCAGTTCCTGCTGCGGCCGACTCGCCGCTTCCACCGCACTCCCGCAAAGGGAATTTATCTGTGTTCGTCCTCTACGCCGCCGGGCCCCGGCGTGCATGGCCTCTGCGGCCATCTGGCGGCGCGCGCGGCGCTGAAGGATCTTTTCTGAGGCGCCTTTGTTTACGAGGCTTTCGTGCGGCCTAAAACGCTCTTAAAGTGGATCGCCGGAGTTCTGGTCGCATTAGCCGCTCTGGTGTACGCAGGCGATTTTTTGTGGTTCGAATTTCGCGTCCACAATCCCAAGACCAACGATCCTCTGGAGACAATCACTTTCTTTTACGCGACCGGGGTCAAGGGCGGCAAAGTCGAAGTCTTCTACGATCAGCCGCAAACGCAAATCTGCGTTCATTCTATATTCCCGCATGGAGGCTACAAGCCCTGCTGGCGCTTCAATCGCTCGCGCATCCAACTCATCTCTAGGATGACTCCGGATGCACAGAAGTTCGTGACGTGCAGTTACTTCACGGGTTGCGCGGCATCAGGGAAAGGCAGTGCTCTGGGCGCCGAGGCGGAGACCGCAATCGAGCGAGCGCCGTTTTTACCCACGGAGCGCACGGCAAAGAAATGATTATCCGTGGAGACTCCTTTTAGTGTCGTTTCGCCCGCGTTGGTTACGAACTGAAAGACTTGCCAGCGCGGCTCGGTCGTCTCGCGCCATAAGACCTCGAAGCCGGCGCGCTCGGAATCTTCGCCGGCGCTCCACGCGATCTTCGCGTCAGGCGTAACGCCACCGCTCAGCTTCACGTTCACTGGAACGGCGGGCGCGAGCGCGAGCTGCCGCAGTGCTTCCGCATTATCGCGGGCGACGTGTCCGAAAAATGCCATATTGAGGTATTTCATTTCGTCGTCATACTCAACGCCATTTTCCGTGCGCGGCGTCTGATGCTGGTGCCGATAGTCCTCGAGGGGTTCGGTAAAGCGCACCGCGGGTAAACCGGCCATGTAGAATGGCTCGTGATCGCCACCGCGTCCGAGGCGATCCAACGAAAAGATCAGGCGAATCGCCTCGCGCCCGTCGATCTCTTCGATGGCGCGCGCCAGTTCGCGGGAAGGCGAGTCGGCGTCATCGATGTCACCCGCACCGGAAAAAAGCCGGACGCGGTGAGGCGCGCCCGGCGCGGAATCGGCCCCGACAATGTCGTTGTCGAGCATGCCGCCTACGGTGTAGCCCTGCTGCTTCACCCAGGCCAGCATGTGCTCGGCTCCGAGCACACCCTGCTCTTCTCCTGAGATTGCGGCGAAAAGCAGCGTGGCGCGATAGTTCCCTGCCCCATTCGCGGCCATGCGGCTGAGCAGTTGAGCGCACTCCATGCTTACGGCGACCCCCGAAGCGTCATCGTCCGCGCCGGGCGCATCGAGATTCGGATCCATCACGTCGGAAGCGCGGGAATCGAAATGGCCCGAAACGATGAAGACGGTTTTCGCAAGGTGCGGATCGCGGCCGGCGAGGACTCCGTAAACATTCTCCATATGTACGGGCCTGTTGTTAGTGCGCGCGCTTGTGGCATCGAATTTGTCGACCGTGACCTGGAATCGCCCGCCTGAGCTCTTGGCAATTTCGTTCCAGCGCGCCACGATGCGATCCCGGCCACAGCCCGCGCCGCGTGTGGGATCAGTCCACGAAGAGAGCGAATTGCGCGTCCCGCAGGCGACGAGTTGCTCGATCAGGCTGCGCATCCCGGCTTCGTCGACGGCGGGTCGCGAGATCGCACTGGCGGGCCTTGGCATCAGCTTGGGAGCCGGCTTTGCTTGCGGAGGCTCCGCTGGGTCGCGCTGCACCCGCAGCGCCGATGAACCTACGAACGCGGCGACCAAGGTGACGACAAAAACGGCAAAGGTTCGTGCGGACTTTCGGCTCGTCATTTTGTCTTCTCGCGCTCGGCCTGCACCGAGCTCAACTTTTCGGACCGGACATAAGATCGAATTGGCGCGGACGTGGCGTCCAGCGCCCGTACTTCCTTCCGGGACATCTGCGCTTCGATCTTGCTCACAACTTCGGCCAGACTGCGCTGCTGCGATTTTTTCAATTCAGCCCGCCGTGCTTTTACCTGCGGTCGAACCGCGAGCGCCTGCGCAAACGCCCGCCAATATTCCATTCGCCCGATCATTGTACTCGTCAGCAATTTCGCGCCGACACCTACCGCGTTCGCTGCTTTCTCGCCATAAGTATCCAGATGCAGCCAATGCGTGAGCAGACGGTTGCGATCATAAACTGCGTTGGCTTGCCGGCGCGATACCTTCGAACCAATAGTGGACGAAAACTGGTGCCAGATGGCGCTGCGCGGCTCGTAGCGCACCTCGAATCCTTGCTTCCAGGCACGCAGCGAAAGCTCCACGTCTTCCCAGCCGTACGGCGCCATCGTCTCTTCAAAACCGCCGAGCGCCAGGAATTTCTCGCGATCAAAAAGCGACGAGCCGCCAGTGGCGTAGAGCGTCATGAGCGGCTGCATCTGCGGCGGCGGGTCGGGAACGAAAAATCGGGAATGCACGCCAAGGAAGCCGCGCCGAAATCTCCCGCGCTGCCCCGCCCCGCGCAGCACGCCGGTGGAGAAATCATAGGCATTGCCCGTTACGGCGAACACCTCGAGATCGCAGAAGTGCGCGGCGAGAGGGGGCAGCGTCGTGCCCGTAAGCGCGACGTCGTTGTTTACGAGGTACACCAACGAAAAGCGGGCAGATCGCACGCCACGATTGGCCGTCGGCGCAAATCCCTGCTGGCGCGCGCTGATCTCGAAGCGCACTTCCGGCCAATGCGCCCGCAACCATTCCTCGCTATCGTCCGAGCTGGCATCGTCGGCAATCAGGATTTCGGCCGGCCGGCAACACGCGGCTTCAAAAGCTCGCGCCGATTCGATGAGGCTGGGCAGAAACTTCTCCAGCAAGGCGCGACCGTTCCAGTTGGGAACAACGATGCTGAGACCCGCAACGCTCAAGGGGAAAATCCCGCGGCTTCCGGCGAAACGAGCTCGGCGCAGACCTGCAAGGACGAACCCCCGCCCACTCGGGTGCTGATCCATTCCCAGAGATGCAGAAATGGCTTAGCCGCGTAATACATCATGCGCCCGCCGCTCCGACCATGGCGCCGCATCAGCCGATTCAGCAGGCTGTGCTTCAGCCCGTGATAATTTTCGGTGCCGGTGCGATCTTCCATGATGCGCACGCGAAATCCGCATGTCTCCAGCAGCCGCGTCAGCGTATCGCTCGTGTAATGGCAGAGATGATGAGGCAACGAAAGCCCGAACCAATCCTCCCCGAAATGCCGCGCCTGATAGCTTCCAAAGTTTGGCAATCCAATCACGACGATTCCGCCAGGGCGCAGAAGCCGGGCCGCTTCCTGCAAAACGGCGCGGGGATTGGGCAGGTGTTCGAGCGAATCCCAGAAAGTGATCGCGTCGAACTTGCTCGACGGCAATCGAGATGCGATGAGGTCGCCGTTATGAACGCGCTCTGATCCCAGCGACCGCACTGCCTGCCGATAAGGCACGGGCATGGGCTCAACGCCGTATCGGTCCCAATGCTTCGGATCAAGAGCGCGCAGGAAAAATCCCAACCCGCACCCGACGTCGAGCACGCTGCCTTCGCTGCGAAAGCGCTGCAGAAAGCCGGTGCGATGGCGCTGGTCGCGCCTGATCCAGTTTTCGTTCGTGGCTTCGATGCCACCCTCACCCCAATACTCCTCAGCATAAAACGGCTCTAGCTCATGCGGCGTGAGCTGCGGCTCCGTTCTGACCAAGCCACACGCAGTGCAACGCCACAGCCGAAAGCACACGGCCGCGCCTTCCGCTTCTACTCTTTTCTCGAGGATGGCCCGCGCATCGAGCGAACCACATAGGGGACAAGTCAAACGCTGCGCGCGCGGCGTCGCGCTCTGCTCTTCGAGGGAATGTTCGTACTTGTGCGCCGTCATTTTTCAGGGATTCGCGCGGAAATTATAGCGAATCGAAAACGTTTGCTCGGGAATCATTTTTCCACTTGTAGCCCAGCGAGAAGAACAACGTGGGGCTAGTGACATTTCGCCCTCTTTCGCTCATTCTTCTCCTTGCATTCGCCGCAGGCACTCCCTTAACCTTACAGACTCGTTGTCTGCCCGTGGTGCGTCACATAGACAGCGGGAGGCTTTTATGGCGACTTCGGTCTGGAAGGGCCACCTCACTTTCGGCTTGGTATCGATTCCTATCCGGCTGTTTGCTGCGGCGCGGACGGAACGCATCAGTTTGAACCAGCTTCACTCAGTGTGCCACTCGCGCGTTCGCCAGCCGCAGTTCTGCCCCACTTGCAATCGCCAGATCGAGCGCTCTGAAATCATCAAGGGATTCGAATACGAGAAAGATCAGTACGTTCTCTTCAACGAAGAAGAGCTCGACAAGCTCGATCCGCCCTCGGCCCGCACCATGGAAATTCTGGAATTCGTCAAAGCCGACGAAGTCGATCCTCTTTACTTTGACGCTTCTTATTACGCGACTCCTGAAGACGCGGGCAAAAAGGCCTATGAACTGCTGCTCGACGCCATGGAAGAATCCGGCCATGTGGCCATCGCCAAGCTTTACATGCATCAGCGCGAATACATCGTAGTCATTCGGCCCCGCGCGCATGGCCTGACGCTGCACACCATGTTTTATGCGGATGAGATCCGCAACGTCGCCGAATACGGCCACAAGGATAGCGCTGAGCCGAAGGAACAGGAGAAGAAGCTCGCTTTGCAGCTGATCGAAAGCCTGTCCACTCATTTCGAGCCCAAAAAATATCACGACGAATACCGCCAAAGCTTGCGCGCCATGATCGAGGCGAAATTGAAGGGGCAAGAAATCGCAGTCGCTCCGCATCCGCAGCTCGCGCCGGTCGTGGATTTGATGGAAGCGCTCAAGAAGAGCCTGGCCGGCGGCAAGCAGCCGGCAGCTAAACAGGGTCCAGTGGAAATGAAGCCCATGAAAGTGGTGCCGGAAGCGGTTCCGGCACGGAAGCGCGCCGGCAAACGCTCCACAGGTTAGCGGCTAGACACATCAACAGGATTCTAGGCTCGGGTCCTCCAGAATCGACATCCAATCAAGCGAGGACATTTTTCCTCAAGGAGCGTCACAATGGCCGGTTCCAAATGGACGGGATTTTTTGCGTTTTTCCTCGGCGCGAGCCTGGGAGTGGTGGCGGGGATGTTGTTGGCCCCGAAATCCGGCGAGGATTTGAGGGAAGACCTGAACGATCGGCTCAATGAGGGCGCGCAGCGAGTTCGTGCGACAAGCAGATCGGTCGCGCGGCGCGCGCAAGAGATGGCCAGTCAGGTGCAGCAGAGCGTTTCCGATGCCGCCGAAGCCGGAATGCGGGCGTCGCGGAAGATGACGCGTTCCTGATTTCGCTCCGCGCGGCCTGCCCAGCGCCGCGCCATTGTCCCACGTACCGCATTGGTAAGTTCGGCTCGCGGGCTCGCGTCAGCAGCTCAGCTTGCTCTGCGACGTTCTCGCTTTCCCGGAAGAAAGCGGTAGCGTTCGATTTTGGCGGCAATCCCCACGCGGCCTTGCTTTATAGTTTCAGTTCGCTGCACGCGAGCTTCGCAACGCACGCGCACCGGATCGCCCCGGGTGATTTCCGGTGGCAAGGTCAGCATAATTTCGAGTTCTGAGCCGCTCTTCAACGGTTCTTCCAGGAAAAAATAAACGCCCTGCGAACTGACGTCCCTGCATTCAGCGAGAATCTCTCCGGCAGCAGAGGCGCCCGACGGGCGGACTGACACGGCCAGCTTCAGCGGGTATCTCATCCTGTGACGGCGTTCCGTAATGGCCAATGCACACCTCTAAGAGAGCAATCAGCTTACAACCCGCCTCGAGATAGCGCACAAAAATCCCTCTGGCCGGGCTGGGGCCGACGGTCTCCCAGTAGATGCTGGCGGCCAGCATGAGGGACATCATCAGAACCTTAGTTAGCCGTCGGCAGTGCCTGTAGCGCGATCGCCAGGCAAAAACAAAAGAGGGGGAGCGCTGGCTCCCCCTCTTTTCCTGCTCCGAAAAACCGTGGAACTCGATCAACCGATCGGGGTGCTGCTGGCGTTTGCACCCGAACCAGAGGTGTTCACGCGGATCACGCCAGACTGGTCCGTGAAGTACATATTTTGTCCAGTGGTCGCCGCCGTGATGGGAGTAGCCGTTATCGAATACGACTGGTTGCTCGCACCGGGCGTGAACGTAAAGACGTATCCGCTCTTGGTACCTCCCGCCAGCACCGAGTCAATTAAGTCTGCTGAGCTGGAACTCGCCGTACCGCCAGAGCTGATCGGGCCCAGGTTCGAGAGTGCTCCCGGGAAAGAGCCGTAGCTAGTGGAGAACGCGATGCACGCTGTGTTCAACGTACGCAGTGAGCCCACTGCCGAAGCCTGGTTGGCGGCGATCTTCGCACGAAGCAGGTTCGGGATGGCGATGGCGGCGATAATCAGAATGATAGCCACTACGATCAAAAGCTCAATCAATGAGAAACCCTTTTGTTTGTTCCGCATGTTCTCTATTCTCCCTTGCGAAAAGATTTCGTTGTTATCCGGCCTGTGAATTTGAATACAGGCTTATATAAAGCACTCGCCAGACCATTTCCAGCCATTGTTTAGACCATGCCAGCTCATTGATAAGAAGGCGTTTAGTATATCACTGGCCAAGCTGGTTCATTACCACTGTGCACCCTGCCTACACTCGACTCGAAATTGCACTCTCTGTGCACACAAACAAGCAGCGGCACATGTGGCGGCGCTTACAATTCGATGTGCAATCTCAACCCCGGAACCCAAACCGGCCCGCGGTCCCGGTTGTAACCGGGATTATCGACGTGCTGAAGATCGATCGCGCCATATAGGCCTCGCCAGAAATGGACATTATAGTACCCTTCGAAGATGTTTTCCCGGCCGTAGGTGAGCGTCCCGTCGCCTAGCAGAAAACCCAAACCTCCGAGCTTCAGATACGCCCGGTGGTCGCCCGATATTCCATTGCTAACGAAAGCCAGGCCAACCTTATCGTTCTGGCGATGCCACTCATCTCCCGCGTAATCCGCGCCCAAAGAAACCGTTTGATTGACCTCGGTGTAGGCAAAAGACTCGTGCCGCCCTTCGTTCCACCCGAACCTGCCAAAGGCCCGCATGTGCGACGACACTTGTTGTTCCAGATTGATGCCAAACCCATACTTCACCCTTCCCTCTTGCCGCGTGGCAACCACGTCGGGAGTCGGCGTTTTTCCCGCCAGGAACAAATCGACTGCTTCGCGATAATCGCCCATATTCGCGTGGTTCACATACGAGAGCAGGCGCACCTGAGTGGGCTTCTGCGCGACGATATTGGGATGTAGTTCCAGTTCGAGATTCTCTCCCCTGGCCCTTGCGAGGTCCCCGTCCAGCGAAATGCCATTTGCCACAGTCGGCATCATAGCCTCAGCGAAGCGCACACCCCACGAGCGGTCGTCATATTCCAGTATAGCCGCGTAGGTATAGCCCCGCGTATCGGCCGCATAATCCCAGGCCCCATTGTTCACGATGGTCCAGTTCATGAACTGGAAATGGCTGTCGCTACCGACAGCATTCACGTCGATAAAGTCGGCCAAAGAAACTTTCCCGATACGGAACTCCATCCGTTTCGCTGGGAGACTCTTGATTACACCCAGCGGTCCAATATCGGCATCGTCAGACTCATCGCTCAGCGGCAGTACGTATCGAAAGATGGCACGCGCCACGTAGGGCGCCGCGCTCAGAGGCGATCCCTGGCCCGGAGTTCGGACCACGTCAATGTTCGGATAGCCAGCAAAGCCCAGCGAATTGCTGATGCCATTCCCGCTCGCCTCCTCCAGGTCAAAGACGGCGTCCATCGAGTTCGTGAGCCGATATGCGGTATAGAGTGTGAAGATGCGCGAAGTGCGAGTTTCGCCTTTGGGATTCAGGCTGTTGGGGCCGCTATAAGGCGCGTGGAAACCGGGATGTCCCTGCGAAATGATATTGATCTGGCCGGAAAGCCACCAGCGCGTCGCCTCCGGATGCGGAAATATGGATTGCGGATTGCTGTCGGGCTGTTGCGGCGTCTGCTGAGCATCCCCGCCGGATTTCCCTGGAGTCGCCGGATTCTGCGGATCTGCGTTCGCGGGCGCTGCATCCGGCGGATTTGAATCCTGTGCCAGCACCACGGAGGAACATAGAACGACGGCGGTCACGAGCAGCAACCACTGCCCGAATCGAAACCGCCCGCCATGTCCGCGATCGAAGCTCATTGCCTTGTCATCTGTGGATCTGGAGCTATCTTTAGTTTGATTGCGCCTGAGAACTGCCCGCAACTCCCACATTCAGCTTGCACGTGATTGACGGCTTACGCTGTTAAATACAGATGAAAATTAGCGGCGGCTCGCCAAAGCAGCGCCAAGAAGATCGAAACGAACGCCCCCGCTCTTGCCAACTGATCCCTGTTCGATAGACGCGCGATATATTACGATTGCTTTCCCTACATCAAATACCGTGATACCCTACCCCTCTAGGGTAGGTCAAGACAAAATGTCACATCTGTCGCGAGAAAAGCTTGATCTCGTCAATCGCACGAAAAAAGTAATTGGGCAGTTGGAATCGGTGGAGCGTGCCCTCAACGAGCACGAACCCTGCGCGGAGGTTCTTCACCGTTTGTCCGCCGCTAGAGGAGCGATCAACAGCCTGATGGCGGAACTGATGGAGGACCATATCCGCAACCACATGCCGCGCCACACCAAGACCTCGGAAGAAGCCGCCAGCGATCTCATCGAAATCGTCCGCACCTACCTGAAGTAAGAGGGCCTGGAGTAACCACGGGGAGGCTGGCGTGTCCACGCGAATTTCGCTTTTAACGCGCTTTCGCGACATTTCACCTTAAGCGCTCTTACGAATAAGCATTGATGACGCCAGAACACCTGAACTTTGGTCCAGTAGCGAGAGGGTGACGGGGGGTTCCACACTGCTTATGGGATGTTCTCAAGCGCACAACCCAGCCGCAATCGTCTGCACTCAATCCGAGCGAATACTGGCGCTTTAGCTCTGATCGGTGCGCTCCTCTTCCCTTTCCTTCTTACGATTTTGTTTGCGTTCACAGTTCCAGAATGCCTGGCTGCAACCAACAGCAACGATGATGTGACAAGCTCCGCCAAAGTGGCGAAGACGGGCGACGCCGCGACTCCGCCCGATGTCGGATCACAGGGGCCCGGCGTATCGGACGTCTCAACCGTCGACGCAAGCTACGACACCTCGGAGTTCATGGAAAGCCAGCCTCCATTCGTAGTAAACGATCCGCTGAAGCGCGCACCCAAAACTCAATACAAATCCGGTGAACCAACGCTCGCGGGAAAGTGTGTTCTGCTCGAGAGAAATCTTTGCGGGGCAGTGAAGAATAGGTCCATCGTTCTCCTCGGGGCCATTCAAGCTGGTGCATTGATTTCCGATGGCGTGACTACGCGGCAATACCTCCATCGTGGATACGTCGAAGTCGATCCGTTAACGCGCGCTTTCCTGGGACGCACGCCGACGTGGAGCCGCATGGCCCCGCTGGGTACTGTTCAGGTCATCGCCGGCATGTGGCTCGCGGAACGTATGTCAAAGAGCCAACATGTTTGGGTGAGACGACTGTGGTGGTTGCCGCAGACGATCGGAATCGCCGGAAATATCACCGCCAGCGCGCACAACACCACCCTTCGCTGACCGCAATTGAACCTAATTGTACGCAGAATCGGCTAACTAGGGCTCATGCAGACGGGCCGTGCGATCCATGGCGCGACTTACTTATTGGCCTTACTTATCGGTACCCTCTCGAACCTGGCGTTCCAATTGATCGCGCTCGGCTCTGGACACTCCCTCGCCCGATATCAACGTCTTCCCGTTGGGGAACGTGACCGACACCACGCGCCCGAGCGGCATTCCGTTTTTGACTGGGAGCATGACAATCGTCATTTCATCGCCGGCCTTAATCGCCGACTTACTCCAACCACGGTCGGTCATGCTGACGGGATTTTGGGTCTCGCCAACCCAATGCACTACTTTCCCGTCATCGCCCTTTACGTCGAACTGCAGCAGGCAATGAGGATTGGACCATAGCCATTCCGTCACAACTGCCTTGTTCAGGGTAACTTTCGTCCCGTTTTCGAATGCAGCTGTTCCGTGATGTGCGAATAGGGGAATCTCAACCGTCGCGCTACCAATAGCGAGCACCAGTGCGGCTATCAGTTTACTTCTCATCGCGATTGCCTCCGCGGATAGCGATCTCACGAACTGCGGGGTGAGGCCATTTTAGGACGATTGGAATTCTCAGCACAAGCGCGCTATGGCGTTATCAGCGTTGGCGAAAAGTGAAAATCCCTTACTGCCGCTCTTCCCGCGCCTTGCGCTCCAACTCATCGCGCACGTCTTTCGGCTCGCCTTCGCCCGATATTAACGTCTTCCCATTGGGGAGCACGACGGAGACCAGGCGCCCGAGCGGCATTCCATTCTTGACCGGAAGAATCGTGATGGTCACTTCATCGCCGGCTTTAATGGCAGCCTTACTCCACCCTACATTAGTCATGCTGACCGGATTTTGGGTCTCGCCGACCCAGCGTACTACCTTGCCGTCGTCGCCTTTCACGTCGACGCTAAGCAGGCAATGCGGATTGGACCACAGCCATTCCGCGACGGTGCCCTTCGCGGTAACCTTCTTATCGTTCTGAAACGCCGCCGTTCCGTGGTGTGCCAAAAGCGGCACGGAAAAGGTCACCACACCCACAGCCAGCACCAGGGCCGCGATAACTTTACTTCTCATGGCAATAGCCTCCGCTTCGGGAATTCCGTTCTGTGAAGCCCGCAGATTGATGAAATTTTATGCTCATTGGAGTCGTCGCACAATCGATTCTTCGGCAAGCTGGCAATCCGACTAAAACCGGTTCTTTTCAGCAGTTCCTCTTTGAAGTAACCGGCGCGCCCATCAGCGCACGCTATTGTTTTGTCGCCTGACTCGCCGGGGAACTCGCCGGATTCGCAAATCGCTTGTTGTAGTCTTCCATCTCGCCCGGCGAACAGTATTGCTCCATGACGTCTCGATGAGGATCTTCCAATTTCATCGGAAACTTGTTCATAGCCACCCACGGCTTCGTGTACATCTTGGGATCGTCAATCGTCACGGACCACTCCAGATGATCGTGATCCACGCGATGGATCCGCTCCTCCACGTGCACTTGGTCGCTGATGGGACGTCCGGCCGTATCCAGCCAGACTCTGTCTTCTCCCATCATCCCCGTCGTCTGAACGACGAGCGTGGTATCGTCCAGCCATTTCCCGACTGAGTAGCCGTAATAGCGCGGTTCCTTGACTTCCTTGCCGATGAGTACGCCGCCATCGACCAGCTTTGGAAGTTCCCGGCCATCTGTCCAGATGATCCGCCAGGCGGTTGCGTACTCGTACAAGATGGCGATCTTGTACTCGTTCTGCAGGATTTGCGTTTCCCTCAGGTTGTAAAAATCCATGCGTGGGAATCCCAGCGGCTCACATTTGTCGCGTGGATCATTGTTATCCCCGGGCAGATTTTCGTCGGTTCCAAACAGTGCGTGATGGGACTTGTACGTTTGCAATCCGTACGCCGTGTATGGCAGCTGATGTTCCGGCTTTCCGTCATTCGGCATTGCCTTTACGCCATCGGGTTGGATTCCTTCGCTCGGACCATTGGCTGGCTCCCAAGTTCCGGAAAGGTCATGCCGCGGAACTGCTGCTGCTTTTTGGCTCGCCGCTGCAGCTTTCTGATCTTTGGCCTGCGCCTGCTGCGGCCGCCTGCTTCCGCTGAGCGGTGCCGAACCGAGCGTCACCGACAAGAAGGCTAGCGCCGCTGGGAGGACAATGATTAAAAGCCGTGCGCGATTGAGAATTGTTCGCATACCTACCTGCCGAGCAGTCGTCTTATTTGCCGCAGCCCTGACGAGCCTGCTCAAACTGCTTGAAGAGGCGCGCCGCGCCGGGGCCTTCGAGCGTGCGCATGACGTGGCCCTGTCCCTTTTCCTCGTTGAACTCAACCGTGAATCCCTTACTCTTTAATTTCGCGGCCTGCTGCTCTTCGTTTCGGAGCCAACCCGTGTCCAATCCTCCGGCATACATATAGATGCAAAGTTTTGAAAGGGCTTGCACGCGTTCGGGCGAGCCGTCGTCAAGGAACCCGGGAAGACCGGTGACAGACCAGAAATACTGCGGATAGAGAGAAGCAATGTGAAACGCGCTCAGTCCGCCATTGGAAACGCCGGCGATGTGAAACTTATTTTCCTTAATCTTGTAGTCGCTGAGCAGCTTGTCGATAAATGCGGGAAACACGCGATCGCCTTGTTCGAAAAATAGATCTCCGTTTGGCGCGGCCGGCACGACGACGATATAACCCAGATTCTCAGCCTGTTCGCGCCAATTTCGCATCACCGTGCCCATAACCATCTCCATGGTTTGCGGCCCGCCCGGAAATGCGAGAATCCCGAAATAGGATTTCGCCGCATCGTAATCATTGGGAAGAATGACTTTGTAATCCAGCTTCGTGCCTGCAATATCAGCATTCTTGTCAAATATTTTGGCGGCCAGGGGCTGACCCAGGAGCATTACCGCGGCGATTGCGGCAGCAACAGGAAAATACACGCGCGACCCAAGAGAACGGAAGGACATCGTCGGCGCCTCCTCGCTTGATTTGGCTGTCTGCTGATTTGGCCCGCCGATTATACGTTAACTGCCGCCAGAAATGGCGGTTCTAGCCTCATTGCTGGATTTCTCGATCCCTGTGCCTGGTGGCAGCGCGAGCGAGTCGCTTACGATGACTTCCGTGGCTCGCAACCGCTTCACCGAGAGGTCCTGGATTTCGAGCGATTTGAATTTCGCATTTTCGATGACGAGGCGGCCAATCGCCAAGCGGCCGACGGCCAATGCTCCGATGGCAAATGCGCCTACCGCGACGGCACCGATAGCGGTAGCGATTATGGCGACCCCGCGGAGCCCCAGTGATTCTGAATTGCGCTCACGACTCATATGTCCTCCTCCATTCGGTGGTTGACCAAAACGATGAAGCCGACAGCCCTAGCCGCCGGAGCCTTGAAACCAAAACGAACGCAGCGGAGTCCTAAGGAGATGATGTATTATCATGCCCTTTTGGGGAGCCAGAGGGGAGATTGCAGCTTATATTAATTCCCTGGTTTTGGCTCGAACCGCAAAAGCTCTTTTACGAGGTGCCGAATGAAAAGCAAGCTGGTCGTGGCGTTCGTCTTGGGTGCGGGTCTTCTAGCCGTCTGCGGCCCCGCTCTCGCACATCACGGAAATGTGGCGTACGCGGACAAGATCGTTGAATTCAAGCAGGCGACCGTGACGAAATTCCTTTGGTCCAATCCTCACAGCCTGATCGATTTCGACGTGAAGGACGACAAAGGCAACGTCGTGCATTGGGTCTGCGAAACGGCTAGTCCCGAGGCGCTCAAGCTGATCGGCTGGAGTAAGAGTTCCATAGGCCCCGGAGACACGATCACCGTCTTCTTGTATCCCTCGAAGAATGGCAACCCAGCCGGCCGCCTGAATAAGATCGTGCTCTCCGATGGCACCGCCCTGCATGATACCCAGCTTGGGGGAGACGCCGGGAACAAGAGCGACTACCGACAGGACGATTACACGAAAGAAAAGAAAGATAAGTAGGGAAACGGAAACGTCCCTGACGTAAAAAGGAGCTCTTCCAAATGCGAAATCCGGTGACCGAAACAATCGTAGTTTCGCTGGCGCTACTTGCGCTTTCGTCGTCGGCAATGGCCCAAGGTCAAGGTCAAGCCCGGCCGCGACACGAAGTGCAGGATGGCTATATCGTCGAGGGCGTTCCCAAAATGCCGAATCCTGCGGGCCCGGCGCCGAAGCACGACCTTACTGGCGCCTGGGTAGGGCCGCAAACCGTTTCCCGCGACCCTATGCCTCCGATGACGCCCGCCGGCGAGGCGCGCTTCAAGCAGAATCACGCCTACGTGCAAGGTGGCGCTCGCGAAGCTGACGTCAAAACCCTGGCTTCGAACGATCCCTTCATCAACTGCGATCCACTCGGGTTTCCGCGCGATCTTCTGAACCACGCGGTAAGCAGCCGAGGGGGAATGTTCTTCCAGCCTGGGCAGAACCGCATGTTCATCATGTTTGAGCAGCAGCGCATATGGCGTGAAATCTGGATGGACGGCCGGGAGCTTCCCAAAGACGTAGACGCCAAAGGCGCGCCCGATTCCCGTTATTACGGATATTCGGTGGGCCGCTGGGATGGCGACAACACCTTCGTGATCGATAGCACAGGCTTCGACGAAAGAGCGTGGCTCGATGAGAACGGCCATCCGCGTAGCAAGAACGCTCACATCGAAGAGCGTTACACGCGCATCGACCAGTACAACATAGAGCTCACCGCCACGCTCAATGATCCGAAGCTCTATACGAAGCCGTGGGTCTTCCTCAAAGCGAACTACTACTGGATGAAGGATCAGGACTTCGAAGAAACACTTTGCATACCTTCGGAAGCAATCGAGTATCGCGACACACTGGCCAAACCGTCGGGTATAGGCGCAGGCGCCGAAGCCTCCAAATAAGCGCGGAAGCTCTGGCGTGGAGCGCGTCTCTAGTCTGTGATCGATTTGCTCCTGCGCTGAGCATCTTTACTCCCGCGGTATAATAACCCTACGCCTGTTTCCTACAGATCCGCCAAGGCTGTCCGGCGTGAGCTGCGTATTGCTGACTTGGCGCCCTTTTGTGTCGCCCGTCTCTTACGGAACAACCTAGCGGCTTGGCTATGTGGCTTAGTGGGCGAACGTGATTCTGATGTCTTTGTCGCTCGGTAAAAAATTAACATCCCCTGACCCACCGAACTTTCAGCTGCCTTTATTTCGAATACAACGGCAAATCTCTTCCGTTCCCAATCCGAGGGCTACTTCGGACGCCGTCACCGTCCTGAAATCCCGTGCCTTCTCCGAGTATCTGGAATCTGTGCAAAGCCAAAATACTGTCGGCGCGCACCTACAACATCGTAGAGCTAAGGCATCCAGAATGAACACTTGCGCAAAAACAGTAGGGGGGTACCCCGGCTTGCGAACCACTTTTCCTTCACGATTTTGCCTGCATCACCAGAGGTCTGTGGCAACTTCGCCGCGCAGCGCAGGCTCGGGATTTGCTGTTTAGGGTTAGCCCAGAATGGAGGACGTACATCCTAAATATTAACCGACAGATAATCAAAACGGCGGTAGAATCCTGGCCAACCCCGGTAGGAAATGATCCCGTTTGGAGGACCACCGATGCCAAGGTCTATGGTGGCAGCCGTGCTCGGTACGTTCTTTCTATTTGCCGCAGCCCTCGCGGCGCCCACTGGAAAATGGGTCGAGGTACGTAGTCCGAATTTCATCGTCGTCAGCAATGCCGGCGAAGGCCAGGCACGCAAGACCGCCGTGCAGTTCGAGCAGATTCGCTCGCTGTTTCGCGATTCCCTCTCGTATGCCAAAAACGCTGCCTCGCCTGTCATCACGATCATGGCGGTCAAAGATGAGGATTCGCTGCGCGAGTTGCTGCCCGAATACTGGGCGCAAAAGGGACACTCGCATCCGGCGGGAATTTTCCTGGACGGCGGCTACGATCAATTCCAGGTCGCTGTGAATTTAGCCGCGCACGGCGACAACGTATACGAAAGCCTGTACCACGAAT
Organism: uncultured Acidobacteriota bacterium; assembly: GCA_963803735.1. Taxonomy (GTDB): domain Bacteria; phylum Acidobacteriota; class Terriglobia; order Acidiferrales; family UBA7541; genus Palsa-189. The sequence goes on from CAWDNV010000010.1 coordinate 1,156,031, forward strand.
ACTACCATTCGGTTACGGTTCCTTATTTTCCGGGTCTACCGACATGGGTTGCGGAAGGCATGGCCGATTTCTTCGGAAATTCAGCCATCGGAGATAAGAAAGCCGATCTCGGCATGCCTAACGCCGGACTGATCGAGGAGCTTCGCAGCAAACCGCTGATTCCTCTAGCGGCGCTGTTCAAAGTCGATCACAATTCGCCCTATTACAACGAGCAGAACAAAGTCTCGATCTTCTACGCGGAATCGTGGGCGCTCATCCATTACCTCATGCTAGGTGATCAGCGTTCTCACAACCCTTCTTTCGGAGCCTACCTGAATGCTGTAAGCCAGGGCGCCAGTCAAGAAGAAGCTGCCGGAAAGGCCTTTGGGGATCTCCGCAAGCTGCAAGACAATTTGGACAAATATATCGGACGGTTCAGCTTTCCCGCGATTGAAGTTCCGGCGCCCGCAAAAGTTCCCGACAGCAGTCTCAACACGCGCGCGCTATCACAGGCGGAGGTGGACGCCTACTCGGGAGGGTTCCTCGTCCTTCACCGCCAGTTCGAGCAAGCCGACCCTCTTCTCAAGGAATCTGCGCAACTCGATCCTAAGCTTGCTCTCGCCCAGCGAAATCTTGCGTTCTTGCATCTCTACCGCAACGAGCACGCGGACGCGCTCTCATCCCTCTCCGCTGCAATTGCTCTCGATCCGCAAGATGCCACGACACGTTTCCTTCGCGCGGAACTAACTTTCGATGGTGTGTCTCACACTGATCCGCAAATCGAAACCGATTTGAGGCAGGCAATCGCGCTAAAAGCCGATTTCGCCAACGCGAACGGCCTGCTCGCGGTATATCTGGCGGCCAATAACGAAAGACTTCCGGAAGCACTTACGTTTGGACAGAAGGCCGTCTCACTGCAACCAGGCAACGTGAATTTGCAACTGACCTTGGCGCATGTGCTCGCCAGCATGCACCGTTACGATGACGCAGAGAGGTTGGGCCGCGCCGTGCTGGCGCGGGCAACGGATGACGGCATCCGCACCGAAGCCAACCAGATTCTGACGTATGTCTCTCAGGCTCGCGACTATGACGCACGGGAGCGCCAGAGGCAGGAGGAATCCGCTGCCCGTGCAAACGCATTGGCGGCTGCGGCACGATCCGAACAGGCAGCGGTGCGAGCAGATCAAATCTCTACGCGGACAAACGAAGCGCGTCCCGAATCTCTCGAATCTTCGGCGGACAAAATCTCGGCGCCGAGTGGACCGTCTGCCGATCCTAATGCGCCGGTGCTCAAGCGTCGCGGTGGTGCCACGGATGTAACCGGCGTCGTCATCCAGGTGCACTGCAACGGCAACGAAATAGATGTCACAGCGAAAATTCCTGATCGGCAGGCGCCGCTCCTATTTCACGCCAAGGACCGCACGCGCATCGGCTACACCAGCAACATTCCCGCCATACACGAAGACATAGATCCCTGTAGCGAGCTCAGGGGACATACGGCGAAAATCGTCTTTACCCCGTCGGCGGCAAAATGGCTGGACGGCGATCTCGTACACATCGAAGTTGAAAAGTAAGCCGCAGTGGAGTCTGCGAGGCAGGCGGACATTTTAGAAATGCCTAGTATTCGAGATCGCGGAATTTTGCGTAAGAAAGCGGGAGGGCGACTTAAGCCTCTATTCTAAAGGCTGCACCAAAACAATTTTAGCTCGATGGTTTTCGCCGACCAGCATACTCGGCAGATCGCTGAAGTTGTCCGCATACACCCGTCGAATATTGGCGTTCACAGTGGGAAGCAGATAATTCACCATCTCCCCCGTTTTGGGATCCAAGCGAGTCACGAAATCGGTCGGTTCTCCACCTGTCCAGACGTGGCCAGATTTGTCGAGGATCGCATCATAGGGCTCGACGGGGCGATACATAGTTAAAAACACCCAGAACAAGGCTTCGCCGATAGGTACGGATGACTCTTTCCCGACTTAAAACGGGAAGGGTACGCCAAGGACTTACCTTGCGCAAACATTGCGTCGAATATCCAGGTTAGTTGAAGAGGTTCACGGACAGAAAGCGGACAGTCGGCCCTCAAATAAAAACGGCGCGACACAAAATCATGCGTGTGCTACGGTGTTTCTCGCCCCGTATCCCCTAGAAGTGGCTTGGAGGCTGTATGGGCCATCTTCGGATATTGATCGCAGACGATCACGAGACCGTAAGACGTGGATTAAGGGCGGTGTTGTCGTCGAGACGGGGTTGGGTAGTCTGTGGAGAAGCGAAAACAGGCCGAGAAGCTGTCGCGTTGGCAGCGCAGTATCGACCTGACATCGTGGTCACGGACATCATTATGCCGGGCTTGAACGGGTTGGAAGCTACGCGACAAATACGCAAGATGCTTCCTAAGACAGAAGTTCTCGTGTTATCACTCCATTATTCCGAGCGGCTTGTTCGACAAATCGTGGACGCTGGTGCCCGTGCTTACCTATTGAAATCAGATGCCAGTAATGACCTTTTGATTGCCGTCGAAGCCCTTGCCAATCACCGATCATTCTTCACGTCGGATGCTGCTAAAACTCTGGTCAATGGATTTTGCGACCCAGCCTCGACACAAACCCCTTTGATGCGTAAGGCCCTAAGTGCGCGAGAGCGGGAGATTGTGCAAATGCTGGCAGAGGGCGAAAGCAGCAAAGAAGTCGCTGTGACTCTAGGGATCAGCGTCAAGACGGCGGAAACGCATCGTGCCAATATCATGCGTAAGCTCGAATTGCATTCGGTGAGTGAATTGGTACGTTACGCGGTCAGAAACACCATGATCGAGCCTTGATCCCCTACAGACCTCTTTCTTCCCGTTTAAGCCCTTGCCCCTATTGAGTACAATGGCTCAATTGACGCGGAGTCGTATGAAGCGAGCTCGACCGACAGCCTCACGAATACTGGTCAGAAAAGCCATTGAGTTATTCCGCGAGAATTCGACGAATTTCGGCGTCCGTTTCGATAACTGTTGGGCTGGAATCGATTTTCGCTATTCTTGGGAAATCGCACTCTCAAAGAATTGATCCGCTATGATCCGACCTCAGAAACCGAATTAGGAAAGTAGGTACCGCCGCTGAGTAGCGTCTCGTGCTTCTGTTGTCCTTCCCGGCTGAAGCCCGCTTCGACTCCCGAGCTTTGGATTATGCTTTCTTCCCGACCGCCTTGATTAAGGCTTGACGCCATTCGTCCTCTGACCACAGCGGGTGGCGTCGTCTACTTTCCACCATTCGTCCGAACACGATACCGGCTTCAAATGCGTTCACCACTTCTTCCGACACATCTACCCCGATTGTCCTTTTATCCTTAACCATCCCGCCTCCAATGCGATTCTAACGTCGCGGAGACGGAGGTCTGTGCCATTACGAACACTTCGCGTTTTTATTTACATTCATTGGTGGGAACGGAAAAATCACCGGGTTGCTTCGTCAATGTGCTGAGGCGCAGCCCGGCAGCGAACCTTGGACAGCCCCCACGGGAGCCGTTTGTGATTCGGCTAAGGGAGGCGCAGGCGGAATGGAGACGGCATGGGCGGCAACCCTGAAACCGGCCCGATTTTACGCGGTCCCTCTGGCAAGCCGCTAAACCTCGACAACCTGCGAAAGCGCGTGCTCTCTTCCCTGCTCAAGGCGGCGAAGTTGGAGTGGCATGGCTGGTATGCTCTGCAGCGCGGGGTGTCTACGGCCTTGAGGTCTCTCACCAATGATTCAATGGCCTCCAAGGGCCTTCTGAGGCATTCGAGCGTTTCCACGACAGAGCGGCACTACATCAAGGACGTGCCAGAAAACACGCTCCAAGCCATGAATCGGCTGGCAACTTTGTTCACCGATTGTTCAACGCCGAAGCAATGAAGGGCTCGCAAGTGTTTGAAAAGTTGGAGCCGAGGCCCGGGCTTGAACCGGGGACCTACGGTTTACGAATCAGTATCGCGAACGGGGTAGCGAGTGTTTTCACGAGGATAAGAAGGGAGCGAGCGTAACAAGAGGCAATAGGTGGGCTATGGTGGGCGCGTTTGTACACCTAAATGTACACCGCGCCCACGTTATGAAGGCGCTGAATGCGTGAGAGGTGCGCAACCTTCCTATGAATCCAAACTCACGGCACGAGCAGAACTGTAAGATCTGCAACCATCCACATCGCGAGGAAATCGAGGAAGAATTTTGTGAATGGAAGTCAGTCGTTGCGATCAGCCGCGAATACAGAGTCAATCGGGTTGCACTATACCGCCATGCTCGAGCCGTCGGCCTGTTCGGCCGACGCGATAGAAACATTAAGGCTGCCCTGGGGCGCTTAATCGAGCGTGGCTACCAGGTGAGGGTCACCGCCGCTGCCGTTATTTCTGCCATTCAAGCCTATGCAAAGATCAACGCTGCTGGCGAGTGGATCGATAAAACGGAGAACGTGAATGTGAACACCGCAAGAGAACTATTCCACCGGATGACTCGCGAGGAAATGTTGCGCTACGCCGAAACTGGAGAGCTGCCGTCATGGTGGCCGGCCGATACATCTCGACGGTTATCGGAGAATATAAGTGACTCAAAAGAAGAGGGAAAGCGCCAATTGGAGCGAGACACTTTCAAGATCGGCGATTGGATCAACGGAATCCAGGGCTGCCGCCCGAGCCTTACTCGAGGATCCGGACAGGCTGCCAATAATTTTTGTTGAGTTCGTAAGCGCGAATTGCGATTCCGAGGGACGGGTGATCGGTCCACCTATTTGCAATGCCACGCATGCAACTGTAAAGGTGCCCGGTGCTCCCGACCGCGAGTACACCCGCAATCCCCAAGAAACGCTCGCCGCCTTCAAGGCTCGCATGGTTAGGGAGCTACCAGTCCGCTATGAAGGACGCGAACTTTGGGCTGACCGCGGCGGCCCCGGTTTAGGTTGTATGACTATCATCCTAAACGCGTCAAAAGATGAAGCTTCATCGGAACCTCGGCTGCCGATTGACGGAGCCCGCCTCGCAATAATGCCGTCACTTTGAAGGACGCCTCTTACCGGCAGCACTATCGTCGATTTCTCAGTCGATTGAAGCAGGCTTATACTCAGGCAGGCCTCACCCAAATAGAAGTAGCCAAGAGGTAGGCCAGCCACAGTCGTTCGTCTCGAAATGCGAATCTGAGGAGCGGCGGGTTGACGCCGTCGAATTGCTGGAATTCAGCCAGATCTACCGCCGGCCGCTGAACTATTTCGTAGAATGAAGGCGATAGCTCCGGCGCAACGTACTCAGAAATTAGCGACCTTCGTGGTCCAGACCCGCAAGACGCAACAAAGGTGTCGTTCTGTTGCGTTTCACCAAGCCTTAGCACTTATTTTTCTGGGGTTATGCCGGTCGATAGCAGGGCCCCGGGTGACGTAATGTTGCATTTTAATGGAGAAGCCGCCCCTACCGACCCCGAAATCGCTTGCTGTGGCTCGCCGTTTCCCGCAGGTAACTAGCTAACACGCCCGGCCCCCCAAAGCCACGCATTATAAAAGGGTGCCCTTTTGGAGTAGGTTTTGATCGCGCGAATCAACGCCTACAAAGGAGCACCCTCATGAATGACGCCAAGTATATTGGGCTGGACGTTCATCAAGCAACGATCTCCGCTGCCCTTCTAGACTCGAGCGGCAAGCTGGTGATGGAGTCGGTCCTGGAAACGAAAGCGGCTACTATCCTCCAGTTTGTGCACGGACTGCGCGGAAGTTTGTGGGTGACGTTTGAAGAAGGAACCTGGGCAGCTTGGTTGTACGACCTGCTGAAGCCGCACGTCAGCAAAATCGTGGTGTGTGATCCACGAAGGAATGCCTTGCTGAAAGAGCGCAACAAGAGTGACCGCATCGATGCTCGAAAACTGGCCGAACTGCTGCGCGGAGGCCTTCTCCGGCCGGTCTATCACGGAGAAACGGGCCTACGAACGTTGCGGGAGCTGGCCCGCAGTTATCTGACCATCAGCAAAGATCTCACGCGAGTGATGAATCGGGGCATTCCTTGCGCGGGCACGCAAGTCCACGAGTGTGGTGTCGTCCACCCAATTGCCCACCGAGTACCCATAAAACCGCGGCTCTTGGACTTGCTTGCCCACTCGTACGCCCCCCTCAACCAATTGAGGCAGCTCTCGCCCATCAGTCCAGATAACGCGCCACGTCTGAGCATATTGATACAAGATCGCTACCTTGTATGCGTCCTGCAGGATCTGCGTCTGCCTGAGGTTATAAAAATTTGCGCGGGGGAACCCCAGCGGTTCGCACTTGTCCCGCGGATCGTTATAAAGCCCGGGGAGGACCGCATTAACGCCCTCGAGCGCTTTATTGGATTTGAACGTTTCTAATCCGTAGGTCGTGAAAGGTAACTGATGTTCCGGCTTTCCGTCATTTGGCATGGCCTTCACGCCATTGGCCTGGACTCCCGATCCATTGGCCGGCTCCCAGGTTCCAGAAATGTCATGGCGCGGAGCGGGGGCTGGAACCGCCTTCTAAATCCTTTAGCGCTCCTGACCGCTGAGGCGGTGGGGTTTGAGCGAGCGCCCGGGAGAAAAAGGTCAGTACCGCCATCAGGCCAAAGATCAAAACGAAGATCAAAACGATGAAGCGATTTGCCATGTTCGAAATCCTTCGCGCATGCTGCGGCCCTGCCGCCTTACTTCCCGGCAACCTTGGGCTCCTGAGTCGCCGCCTTCTTGACGTTTTCAGGGACCGGAAAAGCCAGATAGGGATTGTTGAGGTCCGCCATCTTCACCTGGATGTCTAGCACTGGATACCCGCGCTTTTTCTGAACGATGTGGCCGGGGGATTTCAGGTCGCTCAGAATCTCTCCGTGGTCCGCGTAATCGGAATAATCGGCTTCCGTGACCATGTCACCAAGCGCGGGATTGTCGGTCTGAGTCTCGACCTTGGTCACAAAATTATTCGCGGCCAGCGTGGCCTTTACCGTAATGCCGGCGAGTTGCCCGCTCAGGGGGAACGTAATGACCGTGGCCCCGCTCTCAGTCGAAACTTTGGTCTTGTCGGCCGCAGCTATCGCAGCCTTGACGACACCATAAGGAAGTATCCAGAGCTGGAGAAGCCGCTCGTTGACCGCATCCATGGCTGGGGTGGCGGTACCCTTTCCGGGCACCAGGCCGGCGCCCAATTCTGATTCATTCCATGCGTAGGTATCGCGTACGGTCTGAATTGTGTGCTGTGCGGCCGCAAGCGGAAGGCCCCCGCCGCCCTGAGTGGGCCCATCGGGATTTGTCCGCATCATTTCCACACGCATTGCTGGCGGGTTGTAACCCAGGGCCACGTGATATTCAGTCTTAAGTGCTGGCCGCGGTCCGTCGGGCTTGTCCGCTTGACCAACAGCGTAACTGGTACCGCTGCCCCAAATCTCCATTCTGTTGACCACATCGACTCCAGGGAGACGGATTTTTCCAGCTCCTACGTCCGACCATCGAACCATGCCCAACGCGTCTGCCATAGCCCTGAGGATCTTGGCACGATCGAGTGTGTCGCTAGCTGTGGGCTCGGCGGCTGCGGCAACCTTGGCTGTTGCGCCGGGCGCCGCTTTGGCCTTGTCGTTCTGTGCACCAGCGGGCTGGAAGGCGAGTGCCGCAACTGCTGCGACCATCAACATCTTTGTCAGTTTTGCATTCGCTAGCATGCCGCCTCCTTAGGATGCAATCTCCCGGGCACAAAGTGAGGCTAAAAATACCTAGTCCAAAAGTGGTCTAGTGATGTTCTTTGGTGACGGTGTGAGCCAGATCTCTCTCGCTGCAAGGCAGTGACTCCGGCAACATAGCCTTGGGATCCGGATTGAGGATCTGTACGCGCGGAGTCGTTGTCCAGGGTTCCAGCAGCACGTCGGGATCGTCGATCGTCGCGGTCCACGTGAGAGTGTTTCCGTCACGGTGCAATCGTTCGATGACATGCATGTTTTCGCTGTGAAAATAGCCTCCGACCTGGTCGAACCAAGTGGCCGTATTGAAACCATAGGTGTCGATGACCAGCGTATCCCCATCCCAGTGGGCAATGGCTTCTCCATTGTATGTCCCGTCCAAATCCTGCAGGGGCGTGTGCTTGCGATTATCAAGAGGAATCATGCGATAGCTGGTTTGCGTTGCAATTAAACCGCCCAGGCCCGGATAGATGAAGATCAAGTAGTTAGGAGTTTGGCTAATTAAAGAAGGGATACCCACGCGTGGCACACCAGCGGGCATGCAATTATTGGAGGGATCTTCTTCATTGGCATTCGCGTCCAGTTCCTTCACCATTCCCCAGTATTGAGGCTTGTACACGGGTCTACTCGAGCCCATTCTGCGCAGGAGCGTGGCCGCGCGTTCGTCCTCTTCGACATTTTGCACGCGGCTGGTATTCCTCGGGAAGGTTGCAATCCGTGCTCCGCTGAGAAGATCGCGCGTCGAGGTTTCGCTTTCAACCACGATGCCGGCGTTAGCCATTTGGTTCGGGGGGCCGAGCAAATTGTCCCTCAAGCCATCCCAGACTCCACTTAGATCCGGGTGTCCATCGGGTGTCCGCGGCGTGGGACCAGACGGCGTCGGCGGTGCGTTGGTTGTGAGCGAGGCCTTGGAAATTTGCTGGGCAACAACCGCGGTTGGCATCGAGCACAGCACTGCAGCCACAACAATTATCCCGCCATGTCCGAAGTGAGTCATGATGCTGAATTCTCTTTCCGCTTAATTCCGCTGGGTTTGAGGGCGAACTGAAACACGCGGCCACCTGCAAGCGTTGTACAACATACACCCCGACGCCTTTGCAAGTGAACTAGATTGTTTTGTCGTTGCGAGAGATCGTTCCGTTAAGACTGGCCGTTAAAACTGGCCATTAAAGCTGTGATGTCGAATCCGCACGATTAGGTGGTTCTGTACGAAGGGCGAGGCGCTCGTCGGAGCGGAGCCTACCCAATTAGCTTTGACAAGATCGAGGATTTGTGTGTACTTTCTCCGCGCACAGTACTAGCCACGGCGGCTGTTCCTTCGTTTTTGAAAAATAAAGAGGACAAAATGAAATCCGTACCGAAGACGGGGTTATTCGTGTTCGTGATGGCCCTTTTGCTCGCGGTTATTCCGGCCCTCGCCCAGTTGCCTACGGCAACGATTCTCGGCGACGTCAAAGACACATCCGGCGCGTCAGTGCCCAATGCCATGGTGACCGCCAGGAATACGGATACCAACCTTACGCGGGCCGTGATGAGCAGTGACGACGGTAGTTACCGTCTTCTCGAATTGCCCGTGGGTCATTACGAGCTGAAAGCAGAACGCACCGGGTTCAAGACGGAGATACGAACGGGCATCACACTCGAGGTGACACAACAAGCGAAGATTGATTTTGCAATGGAAGTGGGGGCTACGGCGCAGCAGGTAACGGTCACTGGGGAAGCGCCGCTCGTGAATACCCAGGACTCAACTCTCGGGGGTACGGTCAACGAGACGAAGATGGCACAACTGCCGCTGAACGGTCGAAACTATGTGGACCTGAGTTTATTGCAGCCGGGCGTCAGCCAGGACAAGAACAAGCGCGACAGCGGGACATCGTTCAGCGTCAACGGGGCCACGCCGCGCTCCAACAATTTCACGCTGGACGGAGCCATCCTGCAAAACCAATTCGGCCGCAACCCCGTTGCGGGCGAGTCTGGTAACGCGTTGGGCTTGGATGGTATCCAGGAGTACAAGATCGTTACCGGCACCTTCCAGGCGGAATACGGAATGGCGATGGGCAGCCAGATGGTGGCCGTGAGCAAGGGTGGAACGAACAATTTTCACGGCGACGCTTTTGAATACCTCCGGAATTCCGCGCTCGATGCCAATGACTTCTTCGCTCGCGGCGCGGGCGTCCCTATCGCGCCCTTTCAAAAGAACCAATTCGGAGGGGCATTTGGCGGCCCCATCAAAAAAGACAAAACGTTCTTTTACGCGGTCTATGAAGGATTGCGGCAGAACCTGGGAGTGCCCATCAACAATTTGGTGCCCGCAGCCGGATGCCACCCGGCCAATGCCAGCGCGGCGAACAATTATGGCGCGGGCGCTGTAATCACCTTAGCCGACTGTCCGGACCTACAAGGCACTCTGGACAGCGGCGGCAATCAGATCCAGTCGGTGGTACTTAGCCCATATATCGCTCCATTCCTGGCGCTCGCACCGCTGCCCAACGTCGCAGCCCCGCCCGGCGGGCTGGCCGCCCAAGTGGGCAGCGACCATAGCGGCAACGGGGAAAATTACGGGCAAATGCGTGTGGACCAGAAGTTTTCGGCCAGTGACACGTTTTTTGCCCGCTATACGATTGACAACGCCATTCAAAATCTGACCGTGGGGGACTACAGCTATTTCCGCGATTTGAATAATGGCCGAAACCAGTGGATTACCTTGTCCGAGAACCACATTTTCTCGCCCTCGGTGCTCAATACGGCGCGGTTCTCCTTCAGCCGCACCAACGACGTCCTGGCCGATTTTAACGTCGGCTTGCCCGGTGGTACGGGCCCCTCCATTGTGCCGGGATTTTCAACCGGCGTAATCGACATGGGCGGGGCCGCCGGGGGCACGTATACCGAGTTCGGTTCCGCCGGGTATGCCCCCCAGGAGTTCAATCTCCAGAACATCTACACGCTGAGCGATGACGTGAATTGGACCCGGGGCAAACACGCCTTCAAGTTTGGGACGCTGCTGAACCGATTCAATCTCGGATTTCAGGGCACCAATTCCTTTAACGGGCAGATCCAATTCGACACCATGGCTAATTTCTTGACCAGCAACCCCTTCCTGGTGGAATTTGCGCCCACGTTTGTCAACGAGAACCGGTTTTACATATTCGATACGGCCGGCTTCTATGCGCAGGACGACTGGCGCGCAACGCAGCGGCTGACTATCAACCTGGGCTTGCGTTATGAATTCATGAGCACGCCACGCGAGCTGCAGGGAAAGCAGTCCAGGGTGATAAACGATTTCACGGACCCGTTCACGATCGGTCCCATCATCAAGAACAATACGCTGCACGATTTCAGCCCGCGGGTCGGTTTGGCCTATGACCTCTTTGGAAATGGGAAGACCGCGATACGCGCCGGCGCGGGAATGTACTACGACATGGGAAATATCGGGTCTGTCCTCGCAAGCAACACCGCTGGAGCTGCGCCGTTTGGGGGATTGGTCGATGTCACGACCTCCTCATCACCCTCGATAGCGGATTGGGAGGCGACCTTGGGAACCACCGGGTGGCCATTTCCCATTCCCAATCAAGTACGGAGCTCCTATACTGCGACTACCCCTGGGGTCCTAACTCCTCAATTCATCGACTACAACTATTTGAGCCCCTACATGATCCAGTACAACGCAAGCGTTCAGCAGCAGTTGCCCTGGAACATGGTCCTTGGAGTGGCCTATGTCGGGAATCATGGAGTTCACCTAGCCACGGTCCGTGAAGGGAATCCGATCTTCCCCACGTCCACAGGTCCGTGCGGCGACCCTGCCAGCCTGTGTGTGGGCGGCTCAGTACCGTTCTGGGATACCGGCGATCCCAACTACCACCCGGTGAACCCCAATTTCGGCAGCGACATTAACGTGGGCACATTTGCGGATTCCCATTACAATGCCCTGCAAATCGTCTTGGAAAAACGGACCAGTCACGGACTTGAATTCGAAAGCGCCTACACTCACAGCCGGGTGACAGACGACACGCAAGGCCAAGAGAACAGCCGCGATTGCACGGCCTCAGGTGGCCTCGAGGGGGTATATCCGTTGAACCCGAAAGCAACGGATACTGGCCCAGCTTGCTTCAATATTCCCAACAACTGGGAATTCAACGTGCTGTATCACCTCCCGAGCTTGATGAAAGGCAGCGGCTTTGCGGCGAAGATGCTGAGCGGCTGGTTCATGAGTAGCATCGTGACCATCGAGAGCGGCCAACCTTTTTCGCCAATTACCTCCAGCAATCGGTCCAACTCCGGGGTCCTTCAGGGTGGCCAAGGCGACCGTGTCAACATTAATACTCCAGCTTTGCTGGCGGCCTATCCATGCACCTCCACACCGGGGAATCCAGCGACTGGTCCGGACACTAATCCATGTGCCTACACACCAATTCCTTACAACCCGAACACCGTCATCACCGGCAATCCCAACCAATGGTATAACCCGGCCATGTTCTCGATCACGCCGGTCACGCTAAGTCCAAGCGCCAACCAGCCCCCATGCTTCTTCCTGCCTCCTGATCCTAACAATCCCTGCACGCCAAACACGATCGGCCAGCTTGGCAATTCTGCGCGCAATATCCTAAGCGGGCCGCCTTTCAGGAATTGGGATTTTTCGCTTGTCAAGGATACGAAAATGGGACTCCTAGGCGAAGCTGGCATGCTGGAATTTCGGGTGGAGGTCTTCAACATACTGAACCATCCAAACTTCGGCTCGCCAGCCGCAGCAGTATTCTCGGGTCAATCCTCCGACCTGACTCCGTTTTCGGAAGCACCGACGCAGGGTGCGGGGCAGGTCAGCACAATGCAGGGCATTCCACGGCAAATCCAGTTCGCTCTGCGGGTTGAATTCTGAGTGTCTGTCCGAATATTGTAGGAGTTTCCCTGCGTCGAAGACTCCGACAATCTCCGGGTCTCTTCGAAGGTCGCGGCGCGTAACTGCCATTAGACATTGTACAAAGCTTACTGCATACAAAGCTTACTGCCGACGCGGCTCGGAGTTCTCTCCGTAGCCCCGCAACGGAAATGCTGGTTCGAGACAAGCGAGGGGATTCACATGAAATCGAAAGCAGCTTTCTTTGTAATCTTCTGTGGACTCTGTTCCATCGCATTTGGCCAGGGCCGGAACCAGGACGCGCCGCCGCCGACTGACAAGGTCACGCCGAACATTCCGGGCGTTGTCGCGGCGGGAACCAAAATCGAAGTTGTGAAGTATGGGATGCAGGGTTCGGACGGTGTGGTGGGCATGCACGACGGCAGCATCATCCTGGCCGTGAACGGTGGTGTCGGCAAAATCGACGCAGACGGGAACCTGTCCATGCTGGTGGCGAATTCCGATCACGCGCAGGGCTTGGCCGTGGACTCGAAGGGCCGAATTATCGCGGCGCAATACTCGAGGAAGGTCAGCATTCTCTATCCCAAGGGCAGCGAAAAGGTGCTTGCCGACAGTTACGAGGGCAAGCCTTTCATCCGCCCTAACGATCTGGTGGTGGATCAGAAGGGTGGCTTTTACTTTACGGATTGTTACGAAATCGTCCGCCACGGGCCGGTTGCGGTTAATGGTCCCGATAGAAAGCCGGAAGACTTGCCGCAAGCAGTCTACTACTACACTCCCGCGGGGAAGCTAATCCGGGTGGCCGATGACGTCAACCGACCGAACGGTATTACGCTGAGTCCGGACGAGAAGACCCTGTACGTCAATGATTGGGCGAGCGAGTATCTGGTCACCTACGACGTTCAGCCTGACGGAACTTTGAAGAATCACCGAAACTTCGGTAAGTTCGACACAGTGCAGCAAACCGATAAGGGATTGGTTGGCGCCGGCGACGGGCTGTGCATCGATAGCAAGAGTAATACGTACTCCACGACGCCGGCAGGAGTCCAGGTATTCAGCGCAAAAGGCGAACGCCTCGGCACGATCAAAGTTCCCATTCTCGATGACCAGCCGCCTCAGAACTGCGGCTTTGGTGGGCCGGGTAAGCAGTATCTGTACGTCGTAGGACATGGTCAGATCTTTCGGATTAGAACTTTAGTGGCCGGATACCAAGGCCGCGCGAAGTAACGAGACCGAGCGCTCGAACAGGGTGAAGCAAATGACGAAGTCCACGACAACTCGCAGACGGTTTTTGATTGGCCTCGCCAGCGCCTCTGCGGGAACTTTCTTAGTACGCCACAGCCTGATGGGCGAGCCGCCTCGAGCGCCGCAGACCGTGGCCATGCCCAAACACAAACCCGTGATGGTTGCCGGCAAGAGAGTTAAAACTGTGGATGTGCACTGCCATGTGAACGTTCCGGCCCCCGATTTTCTGAAGGGCACGCCATTCGAAAGATTTCGTGGCGGCGGAGGAACTGAGGATCGCTCCATCGACCAAACTCGCTTGCAGATTATGGATAAATGGGGAATCGACGTTGAGGCCGTGAGCGTCGGGCCCTTTTGGTATTCTGCCGAGCGTGATCTGGCCGAACGGCTGATCGATTATCAGAATCAAAAACTGGTAGAGATTGTGCACGCCGCCCCGGTCGGACGCTTTGTAGCCTTTGGCACAGTCGCGTTGCAGTATCCGGACTTGGCGGCTAAGCAATTGGAAAATGCCATGAAGATGGGGCTGAAGGGCGCTGGCATCGCGGGAAGCGTTCAGGGCGAGGAAGTCACGTTGCCCAAGTATGATGTTTTCTGGGCAAAAGCTGAGGAGCTACAGGCGCCACTCTTCATGCACCCGCAGGACAGCGTTCAAGCTACCGGCATTGGCAAGCGAGTCAAGGGATTTGGCGGCTTGGACAATGTGGTCGGTAATCCGCTCGAAACAACTTTTTTCATTTCCCACATGATTTTTGAGGGTGTGCTTGAGCGCTTTCCGGGCTTGAGGATTTGCTGTGCGCACGGAGGTGGTTACCTGCCGTCCTACCCCGACCGCATGGACCACGCCTGCTTTGACTCTCCGGGGCGATGCGAAGGATCGCAAGTAAAAAAGGCGCCTACGGAATATCTAAAGCGACTCTACGTCGATTCGTTGGTGTTCACGCCTGAGGGTCTGCGGCATCTCGCCGCTGTCATGGGACCATCTCACGTCATGCTTGGGACCGACTATCCCTTCAAGTGGCTCGTGGCCGGCGAAAACACACTGGGCCCCGTGGATCATGTTTTTGCTACGCCGGGCTTTACCGATGAACAAAAGGTGGCGATCCTGGGCGGCACCGCCTGCAAGTGGCTGGGTATACCCACGACGTAAAAGCGGCTCTAGGGATGTTTAGGAATCTGCGGCCTGGGCGCTGATTGCGGCTAGATTGCTCGCCACTATCGAGCTACTGTGCACTCACTGGTTCGACTGGCGTGGGCGCTGGCTCGGCTTGGGCAAACTTCGCCACGTCGATCCCCACATTTGGATTGATTTCGGTCATGTCGTATTCCGGCCGTCGAGACAAAGTGTGCGAGGATTCCGGGTTGGGGTGTATTATCTAGTGCCCACATCGGACGCTGTTCGAATTAAGGGAGATCCTGCGGGTGATTTTTCCAGTCGTGCATAGGAAAGCTGTGGGGTCAAGGGCACTCCTTTTGTTTTCAGCGTGCCTGCTGGGATGCATCTTTGTATCGGGTCAAGAAGGTGCATCTCGTCCCGAAAAGCAAGCAGCGCCTGCGGAGACAGCTTCACCTGACATTCCCGGCGTGATCGCGGCTGGCACGAAGGTGCAGTTGATGAAGCAAGGACTGCAAGGCGCCCAGGGCGCAACCGCAACCCCCGACGGAAGCCTCCTCTTTACGGAGCGGACGGCCAACAAGATTTGGAAGCTCGATAACAACGAGAATCTCTCTTCCTACATGGAAGACACAAATGCCACGAACAGTTTCTTGTTTGACCCCAAAGGCCGCGCGATCGGAGTGGAAAGGATGCCGCAACAGGTCGCCTTACTTGCTCCAAGTAAAGACGTGCTGGCTGATAAATTCGAGGGCCATCCCTTTGGAAATCTCAACGACCTTGCAATCGATCAGAAAGGCGGCGTCTACTTTACCGATGATCACGGAATTCCGGCCGATGGCATCAAACCGGCAGTTTACTACCTCAAGCCCAATGGCCAAGTTATAAAGATCGCGGAAGATTTCACCTTTCCCAACGGCGTCATCCTGAGTCCCGACGAGAAAACTCTCTACGTTGACGATACCCAGGGAGATTCGATCTGGGTGTTTGACGTCAAGCCTGATGGCAACGCCGTCAATGAAAGAACGTTTGTGAGAATCACGGAGGGATTGCGGAAAGGCGATACCGGCGCGATGGCCAGCGGAGCGGACGGGTTGACCATCGACGCGGCCGGGCGCTTGTACGTGGCGGCAAATTCAGGTGTTCAAGTGTATAGTCCGGAGGGGAACCATCTGGGCACCATTCCAATCCCGAAGAGACCGGCTCAGCTTGCTTTTGCGGGGCCGGGAAAGAAAACCCTATTCGTGCTGGCTGGGGACTCCCTCTTCAAAATGCCGATGCTCGCCGAAGGATATAAGGGTCGCCTGAAGTAAGCCACTCGACTTGAGAAGACGAACGCATAAATTGGGCCTAGTATCAGTTCGCAAAGAGACCAAACCGTACCGAAACCGAACGACTCGGGAGAAGTTATGACGAAACGGAAGTGGATGGCGGATGCTGCCTTCGTGGTGCTGGCGATTGCGGTTGGAATGAGTCCGAAGATCATCGGGCGAGCCTCGGCCGCGCCACAGGCGAAAGTTGGCAAGGTGCCGGTCTTTGAGGTAGACACAGAATGGCCAAGGCTTCCCAATAATTGGGTATTGGGCAATGTCTCCAGGGTTGCCGTCGATCAACACGACAACGTGTGGTTGATACATCGGCCGCGCACCGTTGCCACGGACAAGACATCGGCGCCGCCGGTGGTGGAATTTGATGCATCGGGGAAGTTCGTTCAGGCGTGGGGCGGGGAAGGCGCCGGATACGATTGGCCTGATGCCGAACACAATGTCCTTGTCGACTATAACGATAACGTGTGGATCAGTGGCAGCAGCCCGAGCGGTCAATCGAAAACGAAGCGGTCCGACGACATGATCATCAAGTTCACTAACAAGGGACAATTTCTCTTGCAGATCGGTGGGCGCACCGTAAGCAAAGGAAGTAACGACCCGAAGAGCGTAAACAAGCCGGGCGATGTCTTCGTTTACCAGAAGACGCGCGAACTCTTCGTCTCAGATGGCTATGGTAATCGCCGCGTCATCGTCTTCGATTCGGAGACCGGTGCGTTCAAGCGCATGTGGGGTGCCTACGGCAAGCCGCCACAAGACGACGAGAATTCCGGCGGCCCAGGCCCATCAGGTGGTCCGGCTGGGGGTAGACCTAGTTTTGCCGGCGAAGGAACGGGTGCGGCGGCGCTCGACGCAACTGGCCCGGGACCCGCGAATTTCGCCAGTCCGGTGCACGGCATCATTGTGTCCAGCGAGGGCCTTGTGTACGTCGCCGATCGCAACAACAGGCGCTTTCAGGTGTTTACAACCCAGGGCAAATTCATCAAAGAAGTCTTCATCAATCGAGCGGGTCCGGCAAAGGAGTCGACTTCGGGGTTTGCATTTTCGCCCGACAAGGATCAGCAATTCCTTTACACGGCAGATTACGGCAACTCACGCGTGGTGGTAATGGATCGCAAGAAGCTCGAAATCCTCTACCAGTTTGGAGAGAGGGGCACCGAGCCCGGCAATTTTCGGGGTATCCATCTGATTGCAGTTGACTCGAAGGGTAACCTCTACACGGCGGAAGTGGCACCGGGCGCTCGTGCCCAGCGGTTCATCTTCAAGGGCTTGTCATCGACGCTGCCGCCGAACGCGCTGACCCCATCTCAACTGTCATCGGCGAAGCAGTGAGTGCGCTAGTTGCAACACGCTCGCGAGGTTCATGGACAAACATGAGGAAGAAATAAGGTGCCGATAGTTTCGTTATGACCGTTATTGGCGCTTGGTGTTAGGGTCGTGGGAGACCGCTCGATGCAAAGGCACTTTCGATATCCGATGGTTTTGGTCGCAACTTTGCCCGCGGCGCTCTTTTTGCTGACGGCCGTCAGACCCGCGGCCGGCCAAGCCTCGGCAAACGGTCAAGCTTCAGCCGGTACCTCTGCCGCGGCCAGAACGCCAACGCCGGGGCAATTTCCTCCTTACCGCCCTCCGCGCACAGCCGACGGTAAACCCGACATAAACGGAATCTGGCAGGCCTTCGTCACGGCTGACATAGATGTTCAGGACCACGATGCGCAAGCAGGCCCGCATCCGGACATTATGGGCGCGTATGGCGCCTGGCCGGGTGGACAAGGGATCGTTGAAGGCGGCGAGATTCCTTACAAACCCGAAGCGCTGGCGCAAAAAAAGGCCAATGCCGAAAAGCGCATGGTGGTGAACATCACCAGCGATCCCCATCGCCATGACACCGGAGATCCGGAGCTGAAGTGCTACATGCCCGGAGTGCCGCGCGCGAACTATATGCCTTTTCCGTTTCAAATCCTGCAAACGCCGCACGTCATTATGATGGCCTACGAGTACGCGCGCGCCCTGCGAACGATCCATATGGATCCGAATGACAAGAGCATCCCAAAGGAAGCTCCTGCCGATACTTGGATGGGATGGTCAAACGGGCACTTTGAGGGCGATACTCTGGTTGTCGATTCCAGGGGATTCGTCGCCTACAGTTGGTTCGATCGAGCAGGGGATTTTCACAGTGACGCCCTGCATGTGATCGAACGCTTTACGCCTGTGAGCCCATACCACATGATGTACGAGGCAACAATCGAGGACCCAAACGTCTTTACGCGGCCTTGGAAGATGAGCTTCCCGCTGTATCGCCGCATGGAGAAAAACATCCAATTGGTAGACTTCAACTGTACGGAATTCGTGCTCGATTTCCTTTACGGCCAATACAGCAAGAAATAGACTCTTGCGAGTCTAGGAGGAGGCCCTCCAGATGAAAACGTTTAGCTTGGGGATTGCGACAGCTCTCATAGCATGCACACCGATATTCGTCGCGGCGCAGTCTTCATCAGGTACCGCGAATTCTGAGGTGAAAACGGCGGCCAAGACGAGCGCCAATCCGGCGGACAAAGCGCAAAAGTGGGTCATGCATCGTATGGCCGACGGCCATCCGGATTTCAGCGGATATTGGAACAACCTGACCTTCACGCCCATGGAGCGTCCCGCAAAGTACGGGAATAGAGAGTTTTTAACCGATGATGAAGTGAAAGCAGTGTTCAAATCGGGCGTGCGGGGATCGTTCGATCCAGGCGCTCAGGGCAGCGAGGATCGCTACGGCGGTGAACTGTTTAATCCGGACTCTGTCGATTATGACGCGACGACCTACGGCCTCAGCCCTTGGCAAAACGGGGTTAAACCAAACCCGCGAACGTCGCTGGTCGTGGATCCACCGGACGGCAAAATTCCTCCGCTAACGGCTGAGGCAAAAGCCCGCTTGGCTACGAGAACGACACCGGGAGGAGGCTTCCCCTACGTTGTTGATGACCACCACGGAGGGGCAGTTGTTCACGCTGATCGCGCGAAGGACTTAGGCCAGGGGACCACCTGTACAACCCAGTCGGGTGGACCTCCGCTGACTCCTGCCGAGTACAACAGCGGTTTGTTTATCGCCCAAAATCCATCCTATATGTTGATCGAGACGGAGACGGGAAGCGAATTCCGAATCATCCCCATTGATGGTCGCCCGCACGCGGGATCCAATATTCACCAGTGGCATGGTGATTCCCGCGGGCATTGGGAGGGCGACACACTGGTCGTGGAAACCACCAATCTCAGACCAGACCACACTTATCGCAATGGCGACCCTCAGACCGAAAAGATCACCGAATACTTCAAGCGCATTGATGCGGAGACGATCGAGTACAAGTTCACTATCGACGATCCATCAACATGGACAAAGCCTTGGTCAGCAATCATCCCCATGAGCGCCAGCACAGGGCCGTTGTTTGAGTACGACTGCAGCGAGAACAACAACGATGCAGTCAACATCCTCGCGGGGGCGCGGGCCTCCGAAAAGAAAGCTGCGGAAGGGAAGCCTATTTCGCAGAAATGAGCCCGGCGGCTGCAAATATAAGTGCAATGGTCTGTTTTTTGGGACTAATCGGACTGAGATTTTGAGAATGAAAGTGCTGCGATGCAATTAAAGGGAACCTTGGCAGTCGTGATAGCAGGTGTTGGTCTACTGCTGGCGGCGAAACCGGCCGGGGCACATCACGCTTTTGCAGCGACCTTCGATACTTCGAAGCCGGTGGTCGTGCACTGTACAATCACTAAAGTCGAATTGATCAATCCGCACTCCTGGTTCTGGTGCGACGAGAAAGCCAGCGACGGCACTGTGACCAACTGGGGCTTCGAGGGGGGTAGCCCGAATTCCCTCATCCGCCATGGCGTGACCAAGAACACTATTCCTATCGGAACGGAACTGGTCATCCAGGGTTATCAGTCCAAGGCCTTTGAGCATAAAGGAGTGGGCGTCAATATGACCTTCCCAGACGGGCGGAAATTCCTCTTCGGGGGATCTGCTCCCGGTGCCGAGGGCGACGTAGCGACTCCCACGAAGGACGAAATTGCTCCAACGAGCAAGAGCGACCAGACGTCCAACAAATAGCGCGATACTCACGATTGAAGTAGGTAGTTGTGTTCGCCGGCGAAGGTGGCAGTTCAATCAAAGGAGGTCACCCGTGAAACGCCCTAGAGTTCTCGCTTTGGTTCTGATTCTTTTAGTTATTTCGATTCCGATGTCGGCACACCATGGCGATGCGGTTTACGATACGACGGCGAAACCGATTTCGTTGAAAGGCACCGTGACGCAATGGATCTGGGCCAATCCCCATTGCGTGCTGCAATTCGACGTGACAGAAAACGGCCAAGTGGCGCATTGGGTCGCGGAGACCACCGCACCGCCCAGTCTGATCAACCGGGGTTGGACCAAGCAATCGTTGAAGCCCGGGGATCAGGTCACAATCAGTGTCCTGCCTGTCAAAAATGGTCGAACGGTCGGGCGTCTTATCGAAGTCGTATTCCCCGACGGTCAAAAGTTGCCGCGCGATAATGCCGAATAAAAATTAGCGGACAAGGTCAGAGCGGGCCTTTCATGGAAATCCAACTCAAAACAGCAAGTCGTTCGAACATTTCCATAATTCTCATTGCAGCAACAATTCTGTGCTCTTCGGCCTTGGCGCAGACGGGTGGGTACCAAGGTGGAGGAGCTGCAGGAGGATCTGCGAAGACTCAGAAGGCGGCACCCAACATCGACGGGTGGGGCAATAACTTAGCGATCGATCACAGCACGGCTCCCGCTCCACCACATGACCTTTCTGGGATTTGGGACCCGGGCCCCCGCGGAGTGCAGCAACTGGGTGCCGGGGCAATGCCCGAAGACGGCAAGCCGGAACATCAAATACCCTACACTCCTTTGGGATTGCAAACGCTGAAGCTTACTCAGCCGAGTAATGGCGTCAGAAGCGTTCTCCCTACGGACTCGAATGATCCAGCATGGCATTGTGATCCTCAAGGACTTCCGCGCGAGGAACTTTTCGAGTTGAGAACGACCCAGATTTATCAGATGCCTGACAAGATCTTGCTCCTGTACGAATACGGCAAGGTCTGGAGAGTTATCTGGACCGACGGGCGCGAGCTTCCCAAGAATCCCGAGCCCAGATGGTTTGGGTATTCGGTTGGCAAGTGGGAGGACGATTACACTCTCGTCGTGCAGAGCACGGGGATGGATGAACGGACGTGGATCGATAGAGCCGGGCGCCCGCATAGCAGCGATTTGCGGGTGGAAGAGCGCTTCCACCGCGTCGACCGCGATCACCTGGAGCTGTCTCTAACGATTGACGATCCGAAGATGTATACGAAGCCTTGGGTGGCCCTCGACAAATTGAGGTTCAACTTGGAACCGTCTAATTTCGACGTCAGGGAGATGATGTGCTCCCCGTCGGAGTTGACGGAATATGACAAGCTGATGGGGAATCCCGCTAGCGGCAAAGACAGTAAGTAGGTAGGCTACCTTTTTTTTCTCCTAGCGCAGCGCACTTTCACTAGCCATTATTCCGGCGTTAATGGCCGCTTTCGATAATTGGGACGATAATCGTTGTGACATCCCACACACGCCGCGTACATCTGATCGCTGAGGCTTGCGACTTTATCTAGATCACGGGCCTTCGCTGCCTTGTATGCTGCAGTTCCGGCATCATAGAGGCGCTCCGAATCCTTCATCCAACCATCGTTGTCCCACACACGGCCCGGCATCATCAGCAAATTGGCGGATTCCGCAAGCATGAGCATCCTTCCCTGAAACAGCCTCCACTGTTCTTCGTTTTTGGGCGTATCGCGGGTGGTGATATAGAAAACTTCGTCCGAAATGGGCCAGATGATACCCACCATCAGGTCATCCACAGTGCCCACCGGCCTTAGCGTAGGCTGAGTTGCCGGTGCCTGGGCATTTGGCGCTTGGGCCAGCGCTACACCTGAGATCAGGAGAAGTAATCCTAGAATCTTCGCCATGAGTGCCTCCCGATTAGGATGTATGAGATCTTACCGGGAAAATATCCGGAGCGCTGGTCTTGGCGGTTAACCCTTCGTGTTGATCCGAACGTCCACCGGCGTGCTCTTCAAGAAGGCTCGGAAGAGAGTTTCGTCCCTCCGCTGCCCCTCATAGTGGTATGGATACACGATTTTCGGCTGAAGGGCCATCACACACTCGACAGCTTCCGCCGGCGTCATCGTGTACGGCATGTTCATAGGCACAAAGGCTATGTCGACGTTTTTGACGCCGCGAACTTCAGGTGTGCACTCAGTGTCACCCATGAAGTAAAGCCGCTTCCCGCCCAAGGTGAGGATGTAACCATTGCCCCGGCCCTTGGGGTGGTATACCTCCCCGGCTTTCGGGCCGTGAAGCAGATTGTACATGGGCGTCGTTTCAATACTGATGCCTGCGACGGTCTTCATCTCTCCGTTTGCCACGATCATCGTGGGCGGCGGAATTTTCGCGCCCGCCAAAGAGGCGACCGCCATGGACATCACTACGGGCGCGCCGGGCTTACGAATTTTGGCAATCTCTTCCGTATCAAGATCCAAATTATTTGGGTGAATATCGCTTACCAGGATCAGGTCCGCCGGCTTCAGGGTGTCAAACTTCCCCACAAAAGGAATTTCGACGTTGTCGTACTTGCCGACAGGATCAACCTGGATGACCTTCCCGCCGTATTCGATCTGCACGCTCGAGCGCATGACCGGCGTAACTTGGATTGGGCCACCGTCGGCGGGGATTGTGTCGCCTGAATCAGCCGCCAGGGCAAAAGCCGCGACCACTATTAGAATCCCCAGCACAAGAACCCTTTTCATGATTTTTCTCCTGACTCCTTCATTGTGATCAAGCGGCCGCGGGAAACATCCAAGGCGTAACCGTTTATCTCGGCGGCTGTGCGCCTGTCAAGAGCGAAGCTTGGACTCATGCGCGTCGCAGAGATCGGCACATTTCGGCGGCCGAGAAAGACCGTGGAGGAAATTCCCAGAGACCGAAATCCCAACAAACGTCTCGGGGGAGCGGACCGTAAAGTTCGCTCCCCCAAACAAACGAAGAAGGTTCGAAACTGGTAATTACCAGTTCAGCTTGAGTCCGAACTGTATCTGCCTGGACGTAGTCGCTGTTGGGGGCACGAGTTGTGCGCCGGCAGGCTCCAGATTCCCGCTGCCGTCGAATATCTCAGCTGAGGGCTCGAAGAAATTCGAACGGTTCAGGATGTTAAAAAATTCCGCGCGAAATTGCAGCTTCATTCTTTCCTGGTCAAACCCCCAGGTCTTCGCGAGGGATGGATCAAAGTCCACCAGCCCTGGACCGCGCAAAGTGTTCCGTCCCAGATTTCCTAGTTCGCCGGGGTTCGGGAAAGAAAAACACTGAAGGTTAATGTAGTTGGATGGGTTGCCAGGATTGATGGCGTTAGTCGAGCAGCCGGGCCCAGGAGCGAAATTCGGCCGCTCCAGGTCTTGCTGGACGGTCCCCGTGTTAGCCTGGTCGCCGCGGATGAGCACGCTAAACGGCGCCCCCGTTTGCGCCGTGAAGATCCCGCCAAGCTCCCATCCCGCAAACATGCCTTTTACCAAACCATTGGCGGAGTGAGGCGATGGGATAGCGTAAGTAAAGTTGAAAACGAAGTTGTGTCGGATGTCGAAATCGGAATCGCCCTTGTTCAGCGATGCAAGCAAAGTATAGGGACTAGGGGCCGCATTGCCTTGGCTCTCACTAAACGATTGAGAGCCTTCGTCCATGCCGTGCGCGTAAGTGTAGGCCGCCTGGAAGTAGAGTCCATGGCTAAACCGCTGGCTGAAGGCGGTGACAAGCGCATTATAGGTCGCGGTATCGTCCCAAAAGACGGAAGAAATTTTATGCCAATTGTTGTTGAGTATCGTGGGATTCACGGTGCACGCGCCTGCTACCACGGGCGCGCACGGGAAAGCCAGGTTTCCGTCTGGAGCTACGGTAATTTCGGATGCAGGAGCCTCATCGATGTCGTCGATGCGGCGCGGGAGATGAACCGAATGCGCGCCGAGATATCCCACCATTAGAGTGGTGTTCGCGGCGAGTTGGCGTTGAACCGTAAGATTCCACTGCTGGTCGTAAGCTCGGGGCGGAGTGGCTGGGAGATAGGCTGCCCTTAAGCTGTGCGGCCCGAGCAATCCGATCGGGGCGGCAGGAAATGTACAAGGCGTCGGGCCGGGCGCGCAACTGACAACGCCCTCCTCGAAAAACGGCGCGGCATTGGTGTCATTAACCACCAGGTACGGCAACGGCAAGACGTCATAAATTCCATAGCCGGCGCGGACCGAGGTTTTGCCGCTTCCCGTGGGATCCCAGGCCACGCCCAATCGTGGATCGAAATTCTTTTTCGTGGGATTATTGAAATAACTGCCGCCCAGCCTTGGAGTGGCGGCATCCAGGGTTGGCAGGACGGATACCCTGCCAAATTGCTCTGTGACTGCGCTCAAATATTCGTAACGCACTCCCACATTCACCTTCAAGTTTCGGCGAACGGCGATCTCATCCTGGAAATACGCGCCTACGTAGGTGTCGCGCAGGCCACGGATATTATTTGTTCCGGGCAGATCAAGCGTGAACAGAGTGCCATCGTCACCAAGGTCCGCAGTGAGAAAACCCGTGATGGTGTTGAAGTCGTACTCTCCTAGGGGAGTGTTGACGCTGGTTTTGTTGTCGCGCATGCGGTCCACTGTGCCGCCAAACATGAAAGTGTTTCGCCCCTTGGTCCACGTTACGTCGTCGCCCCCCTGGAAGGAAGTGTATTGGAAAACATCGGCTCCTGAGGCACCCATGCCCCCTGAGAAGTTGGTCAGACCGGGAATAGTGATGATCCCGGCAGGGAGGCCCGGCAGAAAGCCTAATGACGTGTCGGTGACGACCGGGTTAATGGCGCTGCTGTCGAATGAATCATGGGCAACCGTCCGGCTCACTCCGACTCGCGCGTTATTCAGCAGCGTGGGGCGGAAGGTATGTTGGAAATTCACCACGCCGTTGTAGTGCCGCGAAGGCGATCCAATATTCTTTTCATCAAACCCGTCTGGCTCGGCAATAACTGCATCGTCAGCTTGGAAACTTCCTGAGAGCGTGGTGCGATCGGTGAAATAATGATCCAGCTTCGCAACGCCATAATTCTCCACGCCGTTCAACGGTGCTCCGAAATTGAACTTGGCGGTATCACCGTTCACCGCGCCATTGGGCAGCGGAAAAACCGCCAGGTAGGGGATGACGCTCGGTGCGACCGTAACATTGCCCTCCGTCAGAATGCCTTGCCGGGCATTCAGGGAGAAAGTATTCGAGGACATCGAGAGCCCCTCAACTTCGCGCAAGGACTCATAATTAGCAAAGAAAAATGTTTTGTCTTTTTTAATGGGCCCGCCAATAGAGGCGCCGAACTGATTGCGCCGGAAAGCAGGCTTGGTGGTGCCTCCGACATTATCAAAGAAATTTGGCGCATCCAGGGCGCTGTTGCGCAGGAACTCAAAAAGTCCGCCGTGGAACTGGTTCGTCCCAGACTTATAAACGGCGTCCACCACACCTCCGGAGGTCCTCCCGTACTGGGCCGTGTATTCCTCGGTGATAACCCGGAATTCCCGAATCCCATCTACGCCGAGATTGACGCCCAAGCCACTGCCCGGGCTGGCATTGGAATAATCATTCACGATCAGATTATCCACAGTGAAGACATTATCCGTAGGACGGCCTCCCGCAATAGACAGGAACACGCCGTTCCCCGTCGCCGCGCGGCCGCCACCAGTAACCGAAGATTGCCCGATTCCTCCTGTCACTCCAGGCTGTAGAGTGGCCAGCTGCAGCCAGTCGCGGCCGTTGAGAGGAAGCGAACGAATTGCGGTTTCACTCACCAGGCCGCCCACGCTGGCGTCGGTCGTATTCACCTGCGGCGCTTCCGCAGTGACTTCTACTGTTTGCTCCGTCGCTCCAACAGCCAACGTGAAGTTCACCGCGATTGAAGCGCCAACCGTGACCGCGACTCCCTTTCTGACTTCGCTCCTGAAGCCCTGCGATGACGCTTCCAGATCGTAATTCCCGACCGGCAAGGCCGCTAAAAGGTACGCACCTGTGCTATCCGTCGTGGCCTTTCGCACCACTCCAGTTTCCACGCTTGTGCAGGTGATATTTGCGTTCGCCACAACTGCGCCGCTGGTATCGCTGGCAACGCCGAGAATCGATCCGCTTGCGACTTGCGCCTTCAGATCGCAGGCGCCGACCAAAAACAACAGTGCGCCAGCGATAGCCAGCTCAGCTACTCTAAACGTTCTCATTTGCACCCCTCCCCTATACGTTCGCCGGTGAGCCGAAAACCTCTGCTTTCCACAATTTCGTGTGGCGCGGAATGTATGCCGCCCTCCCGCTGGTGTCAAGTTCAAAGCGCCGTGGCGCGTTGCAGAGTAAGAGAGTTAGCCACCATTTTGGTGACAGAGTTCAATGCGATATGAGTGCTGCGCATAGCAAAAACTTTGCCTGACGACCGTTCTCGATATGGGAACGCGGTGTGAGGCTCGGTTGCGTCCGCTCGGATATTTGGAGTGACGCTAATCTGAATTAAGGTCTGGTTCTCGTTGCACCGGGCGCTACAGGATTGCCGTTCGCATCTCGAGTCCACCCTGCAGGTGCTACCAAGGGTTTCAGGCCCTGCGCCGGCGTCATCGACAGCTCTGCATAAATCTGCCTGACGAAGCGCTCCGGCGTTTTGTATTCCGGTTCACCATCGCCGTACCACAGAGGCTGATCTTTCAACATTTTCTCGTCGTACTCTGCTGTGGGGTGCGTCGCGAGCACTTCGTCGATCGTCTTTCCTTCCTGCATCATTTTCGCGACACGATCCCGAACGGTAATAATCATGTCCCGGTGGACGACGAGACCTGCTCTGTCAGTCATGGGACCATGGCCTTGAGCGATCTTTGTGTTGGGATCCGATAGTCCAATAGCCACGCCTATCGCGTCGATCATGCCGTTGAGACTGCCCTGGATATGCGGGTAGCCTGAGGTGCGCATTACGTCGCCCGGCATGATCACATTCGCTTTCACAAAGCGAACGAGCGTATCGCCGTCTGTGTGAGCCGAGGGCAACGGGATGACTTCAATATCCTCTCCATCCATGTGAAAGCTCATGCGTCCGTTGAACGTGACGATCGGATAACCCGCTGTGTCTCTGTAATAAAACTGAGCACCGGGTGTACGCATTCGATCGCGCACTTCGGGCCGGGAAAAGATCGTGGCACCCATTCTGGCCCAGGCTGCGTTGCCGCCCACGTGATCCGGATGCACGTGTGTATTAACTAGAAAACGGATGGGAGCATTGGAAAATTGCCGAATGGCCGCCACGATTTTATCGTGGAGTGGTTCGAATGAAGCATCCACCATGAAGATCCCGTCCGCGCCGGTGAGCACGCCGACGCGTGCGAAG
This sequence comes from uncultured Acidobacteriota bacterium, assembly GCA_963803735.1. Classification (GTDB taxonomy): domain Bacteria; phylum Acidobacteriota; class Terriglobia; order Acidiferrales; family UBA7541; genus Palsa-189. Next base: position 1,183,653 of record CAWDNV010000010.1, read on the forward strand.
GTCACGCCAGTGGGTTCAGCATCCAGCGTGTAAAGGTTGTTTGCCATCTTCGTCACTCTGATGTTGTACTTCGCAAATCGATCGGCATTTTCGCCGCCCGGTGCAGCGGTTGGAGCGGTTCCGCGCTGGCCAGGACGCTCGGCCACGGCCGCAACGGTTAGGAGTGCCAATGCGGCCAAAATAGCGCCGTAGTAGCGAATTGTCGGGATTTTCATTTGTGGTCTCCGTTTTGCTTCTACATGTCCTTCGATTGAGCGTAAGTTCGCCTCACTGCCTATCACAACGAATTAAGCAGGACGCAGCCGAGATGCCCAAGGATGGGGCGGAGTATACACGCGCCCGCTTACACCCGCAATAAGTCCCACTGAGAGAACTGATTTCTTCCGCAAGCGATCGCCGCAAAGATCCTAAGACACAACTTCCCAGTGAAAACAAAGCGCTTGACACGAAAGCGCCGATTAAGCCAGATTGCTTACGGCCCAAAATCCAGAACAAGAGGAACTTATGACCCGGAGGCACAGTGGTTACGGTGTCATGCTTGCCCTGTGCGGCGTATTACTGGCCGCGATTCCCGTCTTGGCGCATCACTCGTTCGAAGCGGAGTTCGACACGAACAAGGAGTTCTCCGTAACCGGCGTGCTGAGCAAAATCGACTGGATTAATCCGCACACTGCCACCTGGGTGGATGTGAAGGACGAGAAGACCGGTGAGACGGAAAGGTGGGGCTGCGAAGGGAACCCCCCGGCCACATACAGCCGCGCCGGCGTGCACAGAGAGGACTGGAGGGTCGGCGAGGTTGTTACGATGACCTGCCTCGTTGCCAGAGACGGTACGAAGCGCTGGGGTTTCATCAAACAAATCAAATACCACTCTGACGGCCACGTGCTTGTATTCAGACAGGCCGGAAATTAGTTTTGAGGGTCTTGGCAGCCGCGGAATTGCCTAACAGGAGGATTGCGCTATGAAAGCTCTTCATGCCAGCTACGGTTTCGTTGCGGCTTTCGCGGGAGGGCTGTTGTCCTTGGGCGCGTTCCTGTTGTGTGTTCCGGTTGCCGCCCAAGAGGGGCCCCCTTCAGGCGGCTCTTCCGCGGCTCAAGCAAAACCAACTCCGCGGACGCCCGATGGACACCCCGACTTCAGTGGGTTCTACAATCTCGGCGACATCTACCACGGGGACCCCCTAGAGGAAAAACCCGGCCAACACGTAGTTGAGCGCGCCAATGACGGCTCGGTCTTCTTTGATTACGGTGGGGCAAACGGAGCAGGAGGGGAAGCGGGCGGAGGAGCAAGGGTCAGACAAATTCAGAATGGCAAAGTTAACTATCTCGACCGCCTATGCGTTTCCTGCGAAAACCCGCCGTATAAACCCGAGTACATGGCCAAGGTCAAGGCCATCGCCGACGCGGAATACGACGCAACCTCACCGCTGGACCCCGAATACGATTGCATACCCTATGGCGTTCCGCGTGGTTCGCTTCGCGGCGGCGGTAGTTACGCGATGCATATCGTCCAGAACTCCCAGGCGATAGCGTTTCTCTACGAAGACCGGCCCGGTCCCTACTTTCGCATTGTCTACCTTGATGGGCGCCAGCACCCTGCGGATTTAGATAAATCATATTTCGGAGACTCCATTGGCCATTGGGAGGGGGATACGTTGGTGGTGGATGTTGTCGGACTCAACGATGAGACCTGGCTCGGCTCCGGCAGGGTAGGTCCCAAATTAGGGATGATGCACAGCGATCAATTGCACGTCGTGGAGCGCTGGACGCGCAATGGCGATGTGATCACTTGGGAAGCCACGGTTGAAGACCCAGTAATGTTCACCAAACCGTGGGTAATGACTCCTCGTCAAACGCAACTTGCGGCTGCAGGCGATTATATCCGCCCGACGATGTGCGTACCTTACGATAAACCCCATGTGATGAAGAGCGACCTCACGCCTTATAGCGATGTGAGCACTCCCGGTTCGGGAAAATCGGTCGTTGCCGCAGCCACGACCTCGGTTGCCAAAATGACTGGAAATTGGGGCGTCACGATCCATAGCACTGTAGACGGCATCCTGAGCCAGCAATGGTCTCTGAAACAGGATGGTGACAAGGTCACCGGTACCGCGAAGAGTAAGAATGGCGACCTCCCGTTCGAGGGATCGCTCGACGGAGCTATTTTTCTCGGTACGATTACCGACGGGAACCAGAAGTATGAGGTCCGCGGAACTGCTGTTGCCAACGATTTCGACGGCACAATAAGAATGGGCAAGCACGAGTTCCGCCTGGCCGCCAGACGTTCCAAATAGAGAAGAGAACGACCACAACATTTGTCCCCCGTGCGAAACCACCTTTGCGGCTTTGCACCGCGACGGGGAATTTGCGGTCGGCAAGACTGGCCTTGCTTCGTACGCCCACGCATTGCGAAGAAAGCCCAGCCCAAGAAGCGCCGACTACCTGGCCTCGTCGTCTGATGATTCCACAAGGAATAGTCGAGAAAAATCAGGGAACAACTGGAGAACGATTAAGTTTCTCGGCATTTCTTTCCAGCTCCTTACGTTCCATTCGATTTCCTCTAACTCCTCGTGATTTCAGGTCCTCCTTGGTTTCGACCCCACCACCCGTGGTGCCGAATACATTGCCAATGAGTGCGGCGAAGCGCTCGCCTCAGCATTATATTTCCAACAGAATGTCGGTTCTGTTGCGTTCGGTAAACAGGCGTAGTTCATGTCGAAAGGGGTTACGCTGTTCGATAAAGCCAGCGGGAGCAACGTATTGTTGCGTTTCACGATGATTCGCCTCGCGGCGGTGAGGGCTACATAGCCCAGAACACGGACGAAACGCAAAGTACGTCCCCCTTCAGCGCAAGAAGGTTGTGCGATGCCGGTGTATCAAAGGGTTATTTGCTCAGGGGCTGGAAGTCATAGAAAACTCGGGGCCGAATTCTCGAAGATTTGACTGTATTAAAGCATGTGCTTTGATACGGGCCTTCGAGACTCGTGATTGTCGACTTGGCTCATAAAGTCGAAATTGGCTACATCACACTCAATGGTTGTTGGCAGTTCGCAGACTCTAGGGGAATACGCATAAACAAGGCATAAAAAAGTGCTCTGGAATTCATAAAGACTTGTGGGCTGCACGCGATGGCGTGCTAGGCAAAGCTGGACCGCACGCTTTCAATTCGCTGAAACTCCAACCATCGGAGACGACGGCATTTCAGTGCGGTTCTGCGTCGGCGGGATCGCGGAATCGATAGCCCAACCAGGGCTCAGTGAGTATATATTGCGGATTCTCTGGGTCGTCTTCAATCTTCTTGCGGAGCATCCTCACGTACGAACGTAAGTACTCGAGTTCGCCGCCATACTCAGGACCCCAGATCGTCCGCAAGAGCTTTACGTGAGTGAGAGGAAATCCTGGATTTTTCATCATGAAAGCAAGGAGATCGAACTCTCTTGGCGAAAGGTGAATTTCCTCGTTGTCGCGCCAAAAAAGTCGCCGGTCAAAATCGATTTTCAGATTTCCGATCTCCAGGACGACCGGTCCTGTCGCGGCCTGAAGCTTCGTGCGTCGCAGAACCGCCCGGAGCCGGGCCGTCAGTTCTCTCAGCTTGAAAGGCTTGGTGACGTAGTCGTCCGCACCGGCCTCCAAGCCTCGAACTTTGTCTTCATCGAAATCCCGCACGGTGATCATGAGAATGCCTGAGTGAGGCGCGGCCTCTCGAATTCGCCGACAGGCCTCAATGCCTCCCACGCCGGGCATATTGATGTCCAGCAGGACGAGATCGAAAGGCTGAGCTTGAATAATTGTGAGAGCTTCTTCGCCGTTGCGCGCTTCTTGAACGACAAAACCGCTCGCGGTCAAGGAAGTTCGCAGGGTTTTTCGAAGGGAGGCTTCGTCGTCAACAACGAGAACACTATTTGGCTGCGACAACGCGATTCGCCGCTTCCTTCCCAATCGGGATCTTCAGCGAAAACGTAACTTTGCCAGTTGCGCGGTCCTCGACTTCCAATTCCAGGGCGCCGCCATGAGCGATAGCGATTTTTCGCGCGACATACAATCCCAAGCCGGAACCCGACGTCGAACGAGTGGCGTCCGATCCGCGATAGAAGCGCTCGAAAATACGCGCCCGTTCATTATAGGGGATCGAGCTACCAGTATTAGATACCTTGACGGCGACAGAGTCGCCTTGCCAGTCAATGGCAATGGTTACGTCGGAGCCCGGCACGGAGTACTTACAGGCGTTTTCGACCAACTGACTCAGTGCAATGCGCAATAGTTGCGGGTCCGCCAACACTTCGAGGCGTTCGTACGGGTTTTGGAGGAGAATTCGCCGGTCTGGCGAACGCTCTAAATATTGGCTGGCGAGCTGCGCGGCGAGGTACTCCAGATCAATCACCTCCAAGCGAGGCTTAATCTCTTCACGATCCAAGCGAACGGTGCGGAGCAGCCGAGACGTCAAGCTGCTGAGACGCACGGCTTCGCTTTCGATGGTCTCCGCCATGTCCTGCTGTTCCGGCCCGAGAGGCCCTGCCTCACGGATGCCTCCGGCTGCCGCGAGTATGGTGGCCAATGGCGTCTTGAACTCATGAGCCAGCGCATCCAGCACCGCCGAGCGATACTCTTCAGCTTGCGTCGCGGCTGCAGCGATAGTGGCTTTGTGGAAGGCCTTCGTCCTTTCGACCAAAGCCGCGGTAAGCGCGGCCAACGAGCCAGTGGTTTCTTCGGGCTCCTGAAGGCCCTCGAATCCGATCGCTCCGGTCATTCTGCCGCTACTGCTAAATCGAAAACCTCGGACGGACAAATGTGAATCCGCATTGTTAAGGTCGTGCCCGCCTATGTATGCCTCACGCGTTTTCTGCGCCAAGTCAAGTTGCGAAGCGCCAACGATATGAAGCTCGGCAGTCTCAGCGTCGAAGGCACAAATGGCTGTAACTCCAAAAAGCTGACGAAAGGGATCGAGGAACTTTTCCGTCATCATCGCCTCGGGCTCCAAGGCGAGAAGCTGCTGCGAAAGCTTGTAAAGGCGATCGAGCCGATCTTTCTGCAGCGTAGAGAATTCGGCATGTTTCTGCTCTCCCGATGCCAATGTAGTAATCACCAAAGCAGTGAGAACAAAAGCCACGACGGCAATGACATTGAGCGCGTTGTTGATGTAGAGCGTAAAGAGAGGTGGGGTAAAGAAAAAGTCCAAACATCCAGCAGATAGTAGCGAGACGATGACGGCCGACCGAAAGTCTCCGGTCATGGACTGCACGACAATCAGCAGCATGTAAAGAGGCAGTGTAGACGCCAGATCGAGATGCACTTCAAAACATATGAGGGTCAACAGGGCAACCCCAACGCTGCCCATTCCTGCGAGCAGGGCTGTTTTTCTAAATGTCTGGCGGGACATCTTCTACACCGGCTCCGAGCAGGACTCTAACATGCAGCACATAAACCATACATAAACAGCTCGTTCGCCAGATCAAGCATTTGCGGTCCGACTTTAGAGACAAGATTTCGCCAAAGTTATGAAAAAGTCATAAAAAACGGTGTTGGTTAGGACGAAATCGGCCCAGCGTTTTATGCCTTTTTCACAGCTCCTGCGCGATTCTCCCATCAGTTCGAAGTAATCCGCGACGCATTTTGCCGCAGACTTCGCGAACGGAGGGGTCACGATCATGTACCGAAACTTGAAAGTTACGTTGGCTTTGATCTTCATCGCTACTGTGCCGCTGCACATGAAGGCGACAGCCCAAGACGCATCGCACGAGGTGCTTAATGCAAAGCAACTTCGTGAGCTTGAGAAATCAGCCGTTACCGCAGCCGATCATCAGCGGCTCGCGGCCTACTACCAGTCTCAGGCTGAACAATCAGAGAAAAAGCTGGCCGATGCCCAAGAGTTGCAAAAGAAATGGGGAGCGGAGGAACGCGCCTCTAAGGTACCCGATCCATACCCGCACTCGCGGAGACTTGTTGCGGAATACAGCGCGCAAGTGCAGAAGTATTCGAGGCTCGCTGAGGATCACCAGTGGATGGCCGAGAAGTACGAAATTGCCGCCAGGGCCATGAAGAATGCCGCCAGCACAAGCGACGACAGTGCGAGCGAGAGTAACCCGAAACAAAACAACGGAAGCGGGCGAAATGCTTTCACACTGGGCCCTAAGAAGTAGCTTCGGCGACGAAACTGCATCAACGCAATCTGTATCCGCGACTCAGATCCAGATTGCGTTGACGGTTTCAAGATGAGCGTGGCCAATGGGTTCTAAGGGGCGCGGGTTCTGGCGAGTCTGGCAAACCATCCAGTGGTGCGCACTGGGAGCGGTTGCCGTCTTACTGCTCACATGGGTTGCATTCCAGTTGCACTTCAGTTTTCTTACGGTCAGCTTTTGCTATTTGATTGTCCTGGTCGTGCAGTCGCTGGCGGGCGATTTCACTTCGTCAGCTATGGTGTCTTTCGTAGCCGTCGCCTGCCTGGATTACTTCTTTGTGGAACCCCGCTTTTCTTTCCAAGTCGATAGCCCTGTCTACGTAGCGGGTTTGGGATCGTTCCTGATCACGGGCGTAGTGATCACAAGATTAGTCACGCAGGTCCGGACTAAAACCGAGCTTTCCCGATTGCATCGCGAAAAACTGCAGCGGCTTTACGAATTCGCTCAGCAGCTGCTCAGTCTGGAAGTCAACACAAAAGGCGAAACCCAACTTCTGGAACCTTTCTGCGGAGCATTTGGCATCAGTGCTGTTTGTTTCTTCGATGCCGCCGATTCGGAAGTTTATGTCTGTGGGGCCGCAGGCGACGACCTGGAAAAGGAAACAGGACAGGCTTTCATTCATGAGAAGGATTACGACAATTTCGACAAAAAAATCGCGGCGCGATGCATCCGAGTTGGGGGGCGCACGATCGGAGCGATTGGTTTCGAGGGCCTGGAAGATCCAGATCTGATGGCAGGACCGCTGGCTACCCTCGCCGCTGCCCATCTGGAGAGAATGCGATCGTCTATCCACGCCAGCCGGGCCGTGGCTGCAGTCCAAACGGAGTCCTATCGAACGGTCATTCTCGATGCACTCGCCCACGAATTCAAGACGCCTCTTTCGACGATTCTGACCGCGGCCGGCGCTCTGCGCGAAGCTCCGGCATTAGGCCTGCAGCATCGTGAGATGACGGAAATTGTTGAGTTGGAGGCAGCTCGCCTTAGCCGGCTGACGTCCAGGTTGATCCGCACCGCGCGGCTCGAGCGCGAGGAAATCAGACCGTGGATGGAACTCATCGATCTTTCATCCGTGGTCGGCGATACGGTCGATCAATACGCGAGACTCTCCACGGACCGACGTATCTCCGTCGTCAAAAATGGGCATTCCACCGAGGTTATGGCCGATCCCGAACTTTTGCGGCTCGCCGTCAGCCAACTCTTGGATAACGCCTATAAGTATTCCACGCCGGGCTCAGACGTAATTCTGAGGATCACGCGCGAAGACAGCCAGGTGGTGGTCCGCGTTTCAAGCAGTGGATTCCCTATCCCGGCGGCAGAACGAGGCCGAATTTTTGAACGGTTCTACCGCGGCGTCGATGGGCGGCGCATAGGCCCGGGTACAGGGCTGGGATTGTTTGTGGCGCGCAAGATCGCCCTCGCGCTTGGCGGCAGCATTGAGCTTGATGGTGATGATCCAGGAGCTGCAAATGGCACAGTCTTCCGTCTGGCGCTTCCCGTTTCAGCGAGGGAGCGGGACGACGTCGCCGCAGCCGTGTAGCGTCCTCGTGGTGGACGACGAGGCGGCGTTGCGCAGAACTCTGCGAGCTTCGCTCGTCACAAGCGGATTCGCAGTCGAAGAAGCGGGAAATGGGACGGAAGCGATTGTCGCAATTCAGCGGCGGAGTTTCGATCTTGTGTTGCTGGACGTGAACATGCCGGGTATGAGCGGCGTCGAAGTGTGCCGTCAAATTCGGGCTGTCGCTCCCCGCACTGGCATCGTCATGGTGACGGTGCGCGATGCCGAGGAGGACAAGATTCGCGCCCTGGACGCCGGGGCGGACGATTACGTCACCAAGCCTTTTCGCTTCCGGGAACTGATTGCACGCGTGCGGGCGGTCCTTCGAAGATTGCACGCTGACACCAGCGGAGAACAGGGCATTTTGCAAAACGGCGATCTGAAGATGGATTTCGGCCACCGCCTGGTGTGGAAAGGCAGCGAAGAAATTCGTCTCTCCCCCAAGGAGTTCGACCTGCTTTCCTACTTGTGGAAGAACCAGGGCGCCCCATTGACGCACACCAAGCTCTTGCGCGCCGTTTGGGGCCCCGAATACGGGAATGAGCTCGAATACCTGCGGACGTACGTCCGCATGCTTCGCAAGAAAATCGAGGATGATCCGGCGAAGCCCCAGTACATTCTGACCGACCCATGGGTCGGCTACAGATTCCGTAATCCATCGGACGACGAAGCTGTCGATCCTTCCGAGAGAGAATAACCGTCATGGCCTCTTCGCGCACATTCGGCAGAGTCAGCGCGGATATGCGGGATATGCGGGATATGCAGGTCGTCCTGCACAGCGCGGCGTTTCCTACCGTCATCTTGCCGCGAGTTGGGCCTCCCGCAAACATTCCGGCGCATGCGGCGTTTTCTGATAAGAAGCTGCTCCAGATGCGCGTGGACGAATTGCGCGCGGCAATCTGGAAGCACCAGGTAAGTTTCCCTTCTCAAATCCCGACTTTTTCAAAACACACCCGCCCCGACCTGCAGCGAAAACTGGTTCAGCTTTACTTCATTTGCGGATGGAGCGGCCCGAAAATCAGAGCGCGTTACGATTTGAGCGCGCAGAGATTTCAGCAAATCCTGAGCACTTGGAAAAGGCGCGCGGTGGAGCTGGGCTTTATTCAAACAATCCCTCCTGATCAAGTATTCAGTCTAGGCCCGGTTCGCCCTCCGATTCGAGTCTTCTTGTCACCGGCCGGAAATGGGTCGTCCATGTCGGTTATCCCGGCGGTGAAACGATTTGCTGGGCGGCATCGCAACAATCACCGGGACGTGAATGGGAGTGGGAATGGCAATGGATCAGCAAACAGCTGCAGGCCGCGCAGCAAGTGTGACTCGCGTCAGATTGCCGAAGTACTGAAGCACCTTGAAACTGGCCGAAGCATGACGGAAATAGCGAGCGAGGTCGGCGTGACTGCGAGTACGATCCGCGATTGGAAACGGCGGCAGGAAATACTCCTGCTGCAGAGCGAGAATAAGGAACTCAGAGAGAAACTCGCAAAGCTGGCGGCAACCGAAAAAACTGTTCGGCCTCTTTAAGACCGTTCTTCTCTGCGTTTCATCCCATCTTGAAGACCAAGCAGAATGCTTCTCAGGAGGCAGTTATGAGAAAAAAAAGCAAACTGATCATTCTGCTTTTTGCGGTACTGTTTGCCAGTGCCCCGTTGGCACAAAATAGAGCTGCGGCCGCGCCGGGGGACAGGCGGGGGCTCAAAGAGGACGAGGTCAACTTAATGTTTTTTCTGATGGATACGGACAAAAACGGCAAAATCTCCAAGCAAGAGTGGATGACATTTATGTCCGCAGAGTTCGACAGACTGGATACAGATAAGAGCGGAGATCTCGACCCCAAAGAACTGGCACAATTGAGCTTGCGACGAAGCAACTTCTCATCCACCGGCAAGTAAAGCCAGGTGAAGTGATGCGAATTGACCCATGTGCCCCGCAACGTGGGCTCAAACTGCGCAAGAATGAAATGCTTTTGCGGAGTCGGGTGTCAGCGATGAGCACAAGTAGGTTGGCTCAACCGCTCCTCATATCCCTGCTTGCGTTGGCTTTCTTCTGTCAGCCCGGTTACGCCAAAAAGGGCGACCGTGTCCCCTTATCCCCCAAAATCCTGCAGGCAAAATCAGTGTTCCTCGACTGCGACTGCCGCAAGGAGATGGCCGGCTCGGTGCAGAGCGCTCTACCAGAAGTGCTCGATTGGGGGCGCTATCAATTAGCGCGTGATCGCAATCACGCCGATCTTATTTTCCTGTTTTCGATGAATCCATACCTTGGCGATTATTTCACGCGCGACGGCCCTGATAGGAGACCGGCTATCGTGGATTATACGATTCTGACGGTCATCGACGGGCACACGGGCGAAGCTCTGTGGAGTAGTTGGAAACGCTGGGGCTACATGCTGGTATCCCGGGCTAGCAGAGCCTTGATCCGTGACTTGCGCATGGCGGTGGAAGGAAAGCTTCACTTGGATTCCGAATCGCCCTCGCGATGAGAAGTTTTGTGTCTCGCCAGCGGTGGGTGCCTCACCTCTTGTTCTGACGCGTCCGATTCGTTCTGCTTGTACTGCTTTAGTGGGATTTTTCACAATGAACTCTACTGCGGTACACGGATTCCCCTGAACCGCAAACTATGCAAGAATGAGGCACTTTCGCGAAACCAGGTGCCAACAATGAAGACGAGAAGGTTGGCCGGCTTCTTCCTGTTATTCCTGATCGCCTCATCATCGTTGTGCCAAGCGAGTTCTGGCAAAAAAAAGAACGAGACTCCACCCCTATCCGTCAAAATCCTGCAAGCGAAGACCGTCTACCTGGATTGCGATTGCCGGAAGGAAATGGCCGTCTCGGTGCCGAGCGCATTGGCGGAACTGCTCGATTGGGGCCGTTACCAGTTATCGCCCGATCGTCATAATGCGGATCTCATCCTCCTGTATTCGATGAACCCATACCTTAATGATTATCTTACGCGCGATGGTCCTGATAAGAGACCTGCTCTTGTCGACTATACGATCCTTACTGTCATTGATGGGCACACCGGCCAATATTTATGGACGGATTACAAACGTTGGGGATACATGCTCGTGTCCGAGGCGAGCAGAAGCTTGATGCATGAATTCAGGTTGGCAGTGGCGGCACAGGTTAAGAGCCGGAACTTCAGCGATATATTGAGCTGCAGCAACAGTCCAGTGTATGCAGCCTTTGCTAATCTGACCGCGGCAGAGGCTGTGACAAAACCAGAATTCGAGGTTGCCCGCGAAACCGGCGCTACGAATCAGCTCACGCTTGACGCTCCCAATGCGCCGGATTTCTGCAAACGCGCGCAACTCGTCGTCGGCGAGGACAACAAGATCGTCGGGTTTGAAGTGTTGCCATCTGCCGCAGACACTCTGGATGTGGGCGAGCTCATCCAACAGGCCGATCAATTTGATTTCGCCGGCGGGAAGGATGCTACGAACAAGCCCTATTTCACGGCTGAGAGGAAAGACAAGAAACTTCTGATTGAGTACAGCATGCAAGGACGCGTGCCGATTTTGACTCGCGTCCGCTATCTCTACTAACCAATGAACTAACCAACGGGCCAGCCGCATCGAAAAAACTGATTGGCCCCATTGAAAGTATCCCGCCTTTCCTTTCATGCCTTTTTTACGGCTCTAACGCCACCTTAGTCCGGCGAATCTCTTCGGTCCAAACATGGGATGTGTTAGCGATCTTGCATGCGAGCGTGATCCAGGCTGCAAGGCGTCGCGTGTGTGCAATCTCTCGGGAGGACTCTAAGAATCCGCAGGAGGAAGGAGAAACAATGAACGGTAATCGGGGGGTGTTGTCAAGAATCAGGCGTTTTGTTTTTTGTCTTCGCAAACATGACGAATTCACAAACTCGCGCGGCAATGCTTCTGCCATGGCTCCGCCTGTCAGTGCCGCACTTCTGCTCGGATTGCTCGCACTTCCAGCATTCGGACAGGTGCCAGATGGTTATGTAGGCGGTATGGCTCGTGAGTCCGCGAGCGGCAAACCCGTGGCGGAAGTACGGATTGTCGCGCATAACGTGGACAAAGGGACGGACCTTTTCACCGTCACGGATACCGCTGGCATGTACAAATTCACAAATCTGGAGCCCGGCCGATATGACGTGGCCGCGACGAAAAATGGATTTCAAAAGGCGTCCGCGACGGTTGACGTCGAAGGTAAGCACCTAACCCGGGTGGACCTTCCGTTAGAGGCTGACGCTACTCCAGCAAACGCAGACGTTCCACCAATAATCACGAAATCGAGTGCCGAACCACTGAGGGACCGCGAAAGGCAGTTGCTCGAGCGCATCGATCGCCTCGAAACTCGCCTCGCGGCAATGGAAGCTAAGGATGCCGCGCAAACGTCCGTCAATGCCAAGCGCGATTTGGCCACTCAGCCGATGAATTCGTCTCTGAATTCAGCTGTCGGCGCCACTCCCGCGGAGCTTGCTGGTCCTCAGCAGACAACCACAGCGGCTTCAGCTGCAGCTCCGAATCCGGCCTCGCCAGCGGCTGCTCCAGCACCCGCACCGGCGCCGGCTCTTCCGCAGGGCCTTGAGCCGAACGAACCCACTCCGGGAGTGGACAACGAGACTCCGTTTGCGTATGCGGATTTTAGCTGGCTGAACGGCACGGGCCGCGGCACGCCGGCCTTCGATACCAAGTTCTTCACTCCGGAAATTCGATTCGATACGAACTATATAATGAGTAACCATCATCCGCACGACCATTCGCTCGGGGGTTCGACCGAGTCATTTCGTTCCGGCGAAGTACAAATCGAGCAGGCCAGTTTCGGCGGCGACTTTCACTGGAACAATGTCCGCGGCCGAGTCCTCACGATGTTCGGTGAGTTTGCCACGACGACACCGCGAAACGACGCCAGCGCGGGCGTCGGTCAATGGGACTTGAACAATGCCTACAGATATTTCTCCGAAGCGTGGGGCGGATACCATTTCAATGTAAATCACGGACTGAACGTCGATGCAGGAATTTTCGTTTCCTATATTGGTCTGTTCAGCTACTACAATTTCGATAACTGGACCTACCAACCGTCTTACGTGTCATCCAACACGCCCTGGTTCTTCAATGGAGTGCGGATCCAGTGGTTCCCCACGAACAAACTCAAGATCGAACCGTGGTTCATCAACGGATGGCAGTCTTATGCCAAGTTCAACAGCCGCCCCGGCCTGGGAGGCCAGATTTTGTGGCGTCCGGCGGAGTGGATATCGCTGGTCTTCAACAACTACGGCATGGGCACGGATACTCTCAACAATCCGAACGTCTCGCGTATTCACACCGACGACAGCATCGAGATCCGCTATTTCAACCGGCCGGATAGCACCGGTCTATCGAAGATGGCCTTCTCCTTCACGGGAGACCTGGGATGCCAGTACGGCGGTGGCGCGAGTTGCTTTAAAAATACGGCCAATGCGCTTAGGTCATCCTTTGCCGGCTGGATGCTCTACAACCGGTTCTGGTTCGATAAAGATAAGCACGCGATTACGCTCGGCGGCGGGACGATGGACAATCCCAGCGGTTATCTGACGCTGCTCCCGCCCATCAATGCCGCGAATGCGGTCTCCGGTTCACCGTATTTCACCGAAAATTTCGGTCAGCCTTTCAAGATGTGGGACGCCACGATTACTTACAACTATATGCCCAAGACCTGGCTCACGTGGTGGGCAGAGATTGGCTATCGCCACTCGGATCAGCCTTATTGGACTGGCCGTAACGGGATCACGCCTCCAGGTGGCAACACGGGCTCTCCGGCGAACTACGTGTGCACTAACGGCACCAGTTCCGCGGCGTTACCCAGTAACAGTCCCTCGTCACCCACGGGATTCACTCCGTCGGGAAACGGATTCCTCGTGGATAACACAGGCGGTGCCGTTGCATCCGCGTGCACTGCAACCTTTGGCTCTGGCTTCACGGCTTGGTTTCCCGATCTGGTCAAGAATCAAGGTGCTGCTAGCGTGGGCGTAATGGTCCGATTCTAGCGGATTGGAAACTCGGGGCCGCTTCGGCGGTCCCGGTCTTTCCCAACCTCGCAAAAGCAATGAAACAGAAATGCCGACTGTCTTCAGTGTGTGCAGCCACGATAGGTCTTATCCAGCCCTGATTTCGACTCGGTTTCTCTCCGTCGCCCGTTTATGGTTTCCGAATGCTGTTTTCATGCCTTTTTCATTGCAAATCTCTAGGCTCATCAATATGAGCACGAGTGGCGAAGCAATGACAGAGAAGGAGTGCAGCACGATGCTGCGTTACGTCCTCGTCTTCATTCTGGCGCTTTGTGCATTAGGTGTTCTCGTATTTGGAGCCGCTGCCGCGCATTCCTCAACTATGCCGCAGCGTCCGATGCGAACGGTTCTGCCGCGGCTTCGATCTGCAAATTCGCTCGATTCGGCAGCGGCAGAAAGTCACGGCGCTTCGTGGCAAATGTTCGGCTTTGAAGATAAGGAGAGCCTGAACGCTGCGGCTGTCGTTAATGAGAATTTGTCGCTGTCCACGCGTTATACCGTACGTGTACGCCTCTCCGGCGG
>CAWDNV010000011.1:0-888395 GCA_963803735.1 uncultured Acidobacteriota bacterium
TGAAGGCTTCCAATTCACTGTGGCAAAAAGAGCTGGCCGGAAAGACGCCGGAGGCTCTGGCGCGTGAAATCGATATTTACGAGACGGAAATCGCGCTGCGCAAGCAGGGTAAAGTCGAGGAGCGGCTGTTCGCTGAAACGCGGCTTCGCAGAGGAGTTTACGGGCAGCGGTACGACAATGGTCAGAGGCACGACGGCAAAAAAGTTCAGGAGATGGCCTATCCGTCGGGCACGCTGACGAAAGGTCCCAATACGATCTGGGATGCGCCAGGGATGCAGCGCATCAAGATTCCCGCGGGCGGACTGAACGCAGACCAACTGGAAACACTCGCCGAATTAGCCGAGGAATATTCCGACGGCATCGCACACGTAACCACACGGCAGGATTTTCAGCTCCACTACGTGCACATCGAGGATACGCCGACCATAATGCGCCGCCTTGCCGCAGCCAATATCACCACGCGGGAAGCTTGCGGAAATTCGGTGCGCAACGTTACGGCTTGCCCTTACGCGGGAGTTTGCCCCGATGAAGTGTTCGACGTCACGCCGTACGCGCGTGCGCTCTCGAAATTCCTGCTGGGCCATCCGGATTGCCAGAACTTCGGCAGAAAGTTCAAGCCCTCGTTCAGCGGCTGCGGCCAGCACGCCTGCGGACTGGCGAGCATGCACGACCTGGGCTTGATCGCCAGGGAGCGAAGCGAAAACGGAGAGCGGAAAATTGGCTTCGAAATGCATGTGGGCGGCGGGCTGGGCGCCGTGCCCTACCAGGCGAAACTTTTTGACTCGTTTGTTCCGCCGGAAGAACTGCTGCCGCTGGCGCAGGCAATTGCGCGCGTTTTCGCCAGGCTTGGCGAAAAGAAAAATCGCAGCCGGGCGCGGATCAAGTTTCTGATTCAGGACTTAGGAATCGAGAAATTCCGCGAACTCGTTTTGGAGGAGCGCAAGAACCTCCCTCCCGATCCTCGCTGGACCGAATATATCGAGAGCGCAACGGCTGCATTCAAGGAAGCGCCCCTTAAACCAGCCGGAAAGGCGCCGCTTTTGGGTTCGGCGGAGTTCCAGCGCTGGCTTAAGACGAACATCCGTCCGCAAAAGCAGGCGGGTTACGCCGTGGTCACCATCGCGCTTCCGCTCGGCGATATCACCGCCAACCAACTTCGGGCGCTTGCGGATATCGCGCGGCAGTTCACAAAAGAGACGATGCGCACGACCGTGGAACAAAATATCGTGCTGCGCTGGATCAGCCAGGATGATCTTGCCGTGGTCTGGCAGGCGCTTCGGGCCGCGGGGCTTGCCGACCCGAGCGCCGAAACGATCCTGGACGTAGTCACCTGCCCTGGTACGGATACCTGCAAACTGGGCATCTCGTCTTCCCGGGGACTCGCGGCCGAACTGCGCAAGAGGCTGGGCGGAAAAGAATGCTCAGCTCGACGAAGCCGTCCAAAATCTGCACATCAAAATCAGCGGCTGCTTCAATAGTTGCGGTCAGCATCACGTGGCCGATCTCGGGTTTTACGGCGTAAGCCGCAAAATGGCCGGATACGCGGTGCCACACTTCCAAGTGGTTTTGGGAGGCGAATGGAATAACAACGGCGGATCCTATGGCATGCCGGTCATGGCCGTCCCATCGAAGCACATTCCGGAAGTCGTCACGCGGCTGGTGGACCGTTATTCCACCGGACGGAAGGACGGCGAAGCCTTTAAAGACTTCATCAAGCGCATGGGCAAAGCGGAACTGAAGAATCTGCTGGAAGACCTGGCGCGGCCTCCCGCGGATCCAGCGGATCGCACTATATTCACCGATTGGGGCGATCCCCGGGAATACAGCCTGGAGGATCTAGGAGTTGGCGAATGCGCCGGAGAAGTTATTTCCGCCATCGATTTCGATCTCGCGGACGCAGAAAGGGAAGTTTTTGAGGCTCAAGTCGCATTGGAGAACGGCCAAGCAGACAGGGCCGGGAAGCTTGCCTATCAGGCAATGGTGCGCGCAGCCCGGGGCTTGGTGAAACTCGAGTATCCGAATATCTCGCAGGACAGCGATCAGATCATCGGCGAATTCCGCACGCGGTTCTACGATACGCAGAAATTTTTTGATCCGTTCGCCGGGGGCAAATTCGCGCACTATCTATTCGCCGCTCAGCAAAAAAGCCAGCAGCCGCATACGGCAGACTCGGCGCGCTACCTGATCGATGAGGCCCATCTATTCGTCGAGGCCGCCCACAGTTGCTATCAGCGCATGGGCAAGCCGGTCGCCGTTTAGCGCCCGTATTGGAATGGGACTTATGCAGCTTCAGCACGTCAACGTCAAACTCCTCGTCAAAAGCCCGGAGGAGGTCCCTCTCGAGCCGCTGATTCCGGTGTTTCACAGCTGGATTCAAGGGCAAGTTTTAGAAGAACTGCTGCTGGATGTGGCCGATTACCGGCACGTTCCAGCCGGGCCGGGAGTGGTTCTGATCGGGCATCAGGCCAATTACAGCGTGGATGACACCGACGATCGCCTGGGAGTGCGTTACAACCGCAAGGCCGAAGTGGACGGCGGCAATCAGAATGCCCTGCGTCAGGCGATGCGTGCGAGCTTGATTGCTTGCCAGCGCCTGAAAGCCGAGCCGAGCCTCGAAGGGAAGCTTCAGTTCAATGGCCAGGAGATCGAGTTCTTCGTCAATGACCGGCTGCTTGCTCCTAATCGCGATTCAACTCGCGAGGTCCTCCATTCGGATTTCGAGACGTTTTTCAAGAAGCTGTTTCGCGGCAGCGAATACGCGCTGGCGTATCCCAGCGCCAGCGAGCCGCGCAAACTGTTTGGCGTTTCTGTGAAGAGTTCGCGTACCTTCACCCCAGAGGAGCTTTTGGCCAACCTGGACGGCTGACCTGCGTTGGCAAGCTGCATTGCCGGGCTTGACCTTTGCCCGGCCCGCCGTCAGTATTCCTTCTCCTTTTAGCGAAAGGAATTCTCGCGCAGCGAGGAATTGATTACTGACGCAGCGGGTATATCCTGGTTGAAGCGAAGAGAACTATGGCCTGGTTCAAGCGTTCGAAAAAATCGATTGAACAGCCCACGCCGCCCGACGAGCGGCGCGTAAAGACCGAAGGGCTGTGGACCAAGTGCACCGGCTGCCGGGCCATCGTCTGGAAAAAAGACCTGGAAGCGAATGCGCACGTCTGCGCGAAATGCCAGCATCACTTCCGCCTGAGCGCGCGGCAGCGGTTGGAGCTGCTGCTGGACGGCCACTGGATCGAGCATGACGCGCAGATTGCCTCGAATGACCCGTTGCATTTCTCCGACACGCGCCCTTATGCCGAACGTCTGAAGGAGGCGCGCCGGAAGCTGGGAATGAGCGACGCGGTGCTGACTGCGGAGGGCCTGCTGTCTGGACGGCCGGTGATCTGCTGCTCGATGGAGTTTGCATTTATCGGCGGCTCGATGGGCGCGGCGGTGGGCGAAAAAGTGACGCGGGCAATCGAGCGCTGCGTGGAGCGCAAGATGCCGCTCGTGATTGTTTCCTGTTCGGGCGGCGCGCGCATGATGGAGGGCACGCTCAGCTTGATGCAATTGGCCAAAGTTTCCGCGGCGCTGGCGCAACTCGATGAAGTGGGCGTTCCGTTTATTTCGGTGCTTACAGATCCCACTACCGGCGGCGTCACGGCCAGTTATGCCATGCTGGGCGATCTCAACATCGCAGAGCCGGGCGCGCTGATCGGCTTCGCCGGTCCGCGCGTAATCGAGCAAACGATTCGGCAGAAACTGCCGGAAGGCTTCCAGCGCTCCGAATTTTTACTGGAGCACGGATTTCTCGACGCCGTGGTGCATCGCAAAGAGCTGAAAGGCTACATCGCGAGCGCTTTCGACTCCTTCCTCACTTAGCGCCTTAATTTCAAAATGAACTACAACGAGTCAGTACGCTATTTGCTGACGCTGGGCCGCGAGCTCGCCTCGCCCCAGCAGGCGCTTGCCGCAAAGTTTGATTTGCACAATATCCGAGAGATTTGCGAACGGATGGGCCACCCCGAGCGGCAATTTGGCTCGGTGCACATCGCGGGAACCAACGGCAAGGGCTCGACGGCTGCGATGCTCGCGAGCATCATTCGGGCGGCGGGATTGCGTTGCGGGCTTTACACGTCGCCGCATCTAGTGCGCATCAACGAGCGCATTCGCCTGGACGGCGCGGATATTTCCGACGAGCAATTCGCGGAATCATTCACACGAGTCCTTGCGAGCGTCGAGGAACTACTGGCTGCCGGAACACTCGCCGCCCATCCCACTTACTTCGAATGCGTTACGGCCATGGCTTTCGACTTCTTCGCCCGCGCCAGCGTGGAAATTGCGGTTATCGAGGTAGGCCTGGGCGGGCGGCTGGATTCGACGAACGTGATTGTTCCCGAGGTTGCTGCGATCACGCAAATCGATTTCGACCACGAAAATTTCCTGGGGCATTCCATCGAAGAGATTGCCGCGGAAAAGGCGGGGATTATCAAGCCAGGGGCTTGCGTCGTGAGCGCGGCGGAAAACCCGGCTGCGAGAGAAGTGATTCGGCGTCGCGCCGCCGAGCAAGGCGCGCGTCTGGTGGAGATCGATGAGGTTTGCCGGGTTTCCCGCTTGAGCGCGGAAGACGGACGCTATCGGTTTCAGGTGAGCCTCGCGGATGATCTGGGAACCGGATTTGCGCGAGAACTGGAAATTGCCTTACCGCTGGCGGGACGCTTTCAGGTGCGCAATGCGCTTACCGCGATCGTAGCCGCTCGACTGCTGGCCCAACGCGGTTTTGCGATCAGCGACGATGCGATCATCCAGGGGATCCAATCCGTGCGCTGGCCAGGACGGCTGGAGCGGCTGCAGGAAAGGCCCGCCGTCTATCTCGATGGTACGCACAATCCCGCAGGCGCGCGGGAGGTGTTGAGCCTTCTGGCGCGAACATCTGGCCGGCCGGCGCATTCACCTCATCTACGGCGCAATGCGCGATAAAGCCATCGATGAAGTTGCCGGCCTGCTCTTCCCTCACGCCGCAACGGTGATTTTGACCCAATCGCCGCAGCCGCGTTCGCTTTCAGCACAGGCTCTTGCCGAGATGACTTCGCACCTTGCGGAGAACCGTGGAAGTGATTCGCGAGCCCGGTGCAGCACTGGATCGGGCGCTCGAGATCGCCGAGCCCGACGACGTAGTCTTCGCGACCGGTTCTCTCTATCTAGTGGGAGACTTGCGCCGCCATTGGGACGCACAGGCAACAGCCGAATACGCACGAGAGTCAGGAAAGACCGTCACTTCCTAAAATCGACCACTGATTCTGCGAAGCTTCAGGGGCTAAAGCCCCAAAAACCGACGGCAGTCTGAACGTCAGAGCTAAAGCTCTGACCCCCTAATCAACTTTGGGCCGAGTTTGCCCGTCTTTCCGGCCGGATGCTACGATACGGTGTGCCAGTTAAGAAAAATCATCGGCCTCGCATCGGAGTGCCCTGGCGGACTACCATTGAGGAGCTTCAGGGACGCCGCAGGGCTTTCGAGAAGTATTTGCGGGCCGTACGCGAAGCGGGCGGCGACCCGGTTGAAATTTCGCTTTCACTTCCACCAGCGAAACTGAAGCAGACGGCGGAGTCGCTCGACGGGTTCGTTCTGCCCGGCAGTCCCGCCGACGTCGAGCCGCGACGTTTTGGCAGCACAGGTCACCCGCAAAATTCGCATCCTGATAAGCGACGGGAGCATACCGATGATGGGCTGCTGGATCACGCTCTCGTGAGTGGCAAGCCTGTGCTGGCAATCTGCTATGGCGCGCAGCTTCTGAACGTTCATCTGCATGGGACTCTCGTGCAAGACATTCCCAGCGAAATACGAAACGCCATGGACCACGATGGCGGCGCCGGTCGAGATGAGGCGCTGCATTCTATTCGTATCAAGAGCGGACAACTCGCGGAACTGGCGGGCGGTTCGAGCGCGAGGGTAAACAGCTCGCATCATCAATCCGTGGACAAGCCGGGACGTGGCTTGCGCGTCGCTGCGCGGACGCCTGACGGCGTCATTGAGGCGCTGGAGTGGACCGCCGGGCCAGGCTGGGTTCTCGGCGTGCAATGGCATCCCGAGCGTATGCGCGGCGAGCCTTTCGCCGCAGCGCTCTTTCGCCGGCTGGTGAAAGAAGCGAAAAGCGAACGGAAAACGCCGAAATCGCGCTCAGGGCAGGCGCGCCGCCGCGCCGGACGGCGCAAGTCCTCTCGATGATCTCATTGGCGGGTAAGGCTGCGCTGGTTACCGGGGGCTCGCGGGGAATCGGGGCGGCTACCGTGAAGCTTTTCGCCGAAGCGGGGGCCGATGTGGTCTTCAATTTTCATCGAAATCGCGAAGCCGCGCGGCAAGTCGAACTGGAGGCGCGCAAGCACGGTACGCGCATCGAATCGCTTAAAGCCGAGCTCGGCCGGATGGCGGAAGCGAAAAAGCTCGTTTCTTATGCCGTGCGAATGCTGGGGCGCCTCGACATTGTCGTAGTGAACGCGGGAATCTGGAATGCCGAAGAGGCTCCCATCGAAGCGCTAGGCGAACACGACTGGGATGAGATGATTCGCGTTAACCTGAAGAGCGCGTACGGAGTTACGCACTATGCCGCGGCGCAGATGATCACGCAGAAGAGCGGCCGAATTATCGTGGTTAGCTCGACGGCGGGCCAACGTGGCGAAGCCTTTCATTCCCACTATGCGGCGACTAAAGGCGCGGTGATCAGCTTCGTCAAGTCCCTGGCGACAGAACTGGCGCGCCACGGCATTCTGGTGAATTGCGTGGCGCCCGGCTGGGTGGATACGGATATGTCGCGCCCGGTGCTGGCAACCAGGGCAGGGGCAAAGTTCGCTACTTCGGCAATTCCATTGGGCCGTGTGGGCACGGCGGCGGAGATTGCGGGGCCGATTCTATTTTTAGCTTCCGACCTGGCAACCTTCGTGACGGGAGAAGTGCTCAATATAAATGGCGGAGCGGTACTGTGCGGATAAAATCGAGCAAACTCGCGCTTGAACTCTCGGCGATTTTCGCCGGTTTGGTGATTTTCCTTTTCGTTTCGGCCGGTCGCGCGCAAAACCCGGACGAATTGATGCCCGCCGCGAGTGCCGCCAAAGCAAAGGCCATCCTGCAGCAAGCGATCGATGGGTTAGGCGGCGCAGCCTACTCGAACGTGCATAATTCAGAATGCACCGGCCGGTACGCGCAATTCCAGCATTCCGGGGAGATCGGCGGTTATATCGAAGCGCGCGAATACCGCGAAATGCCAGACAAGTGGCGGATGGAGTACGATCCAAAGGCCATAATCGTCAACGTTTACGCCGGAGACAAGGGCTGGAGTCTCGACCGCGGCGGAGTTTCCGAGCTTCCGGCAGAAGATATAGCCGATTACCAAGAGCAGCTCAAGATGCAAATGGGCAACGTGCTCCGCAATCGCCTGAATGAAAGCGGCCTCTTTTTTCGCTACGGAGGCAGGGATGTAGTGGATTTGAAAGAGGCGGATTGGGTCGAGATCGGCGACCAGGGACGTACGCTGCGCATCGCGGTGGGCCGCAACGATCATTTGCCGATTCGTTCCGTTCTGCTCGGCCGGGACCCGAAAACCGGCGAGAAAACAGAGCGCAGCACGTATTACACGACCTATCATCCTATCGACGGCATTCAGACGCCCTTTCGTGAGTCCCGCTTCCTGAATGGCCGCCAGGTCTACCAGGTGTTCTGGGAAACGTTGCGCGTACAACGTCGATCTCCCAGCGAACTTTTTTACGCGGGCTTCGCTCGACGAGCGCTTCAGTCAAGAGCGCGGCAAAAAGAAGAAGAAATAGGTTGGCGGCGCGCTGTTCCGGCACGCGGTATAATTACCGGATGCCAACAGAGGAATCGCGTGTGCGGATGCACGGCACTACAGTTTTGTGCGTGCGCCGCGATAATAAAGTAGTGATGGCCGGAGACGGCCAAGTGACCATGGGGCAGCAGGTGATGAAACATTCCGCGCGGAAGATTCGCCGCCTGTTCAATGATAAAGTGCTGGCGGGATTTGCCGGGTCGACCGCCGATGCGCTGTCGCTTTTCGAGCGATTCGAGGGGAAGTTGCAGGAGCATCACGGGAATCTGGCAAAGTCGTCGGTAGAATTGGCCAAAGAGTGGCGCAAAGACCGCGCTCTTCGCCATCTCGAGGCGTTGCTCGTGGTCGCCGATGCGAAGGGCACGTTTGTGCTTTCGGGGGACGGCGACGTTATCGAGCCGGATGACGGAATGTGCGCCATCGGCTCGGGCGGGCCGTTCGCCCTGTCGGCAGCGCGTGCGCTGGCCAAGCACAGCAAACTGGGAGCCAAGGAGATCGCCCAAGAATCCATGCGCATCGCCAGCGAGATCTGCATCTATACGAATAACAACTTCACCGTAGAAGAATTGTGAAACAATCGGGAAACAAGGATATGGTGATCTACTTGCCCGGGGAACAGCGGCAAACAGAACCGGAAACGCCGCCGTCGTTCGACGAGCTGACGCCGCGCGAAATTGTCGCCGAACTCGACAAGTACATCGTCGGCCAGGCGGCGGCGAAGCGCTCCGTGGCTATTGCGTTGCGCAACCGAGTACGACGGCAGAAGCTGCCGCCGGAGATGGCCGAGGAAGTTCTTCCCAAAAATATTTTGATGATCGGCCCTACGGGCGTGGGGAAAACGGAAATCGCCCGCCGGCTGGCGCGTCTGGCCGGCTGCCCGTTTGTGAAGGTGGAAGCTTCCAAGTACACCGAGGTCGGCTACGTGGGCCGCGACGTGGAATCCATGATTCGCGACCTGGTGGAGACGGCCATCGACATGGTCCGCGAGGAAAAGCTGGACGAAGTTGCGGAACGCGCGGAACAGGCCGCCGAAGAAAGGCTGCTCGATCTACTGCTGCCGCCTTCGCCTCCCTCGCCTGACGCCGGGCACTCGTCGGCGGTGGCGGAAAGCACGCGACGCGAAATGGATCGCACGCGCGATAAGCTGCGAACGCAGCTTCGCGAAGGCAAGCTCGATCAGCGCATGGTCGAGGTCGAGGTGCGCGAGCGCTCCATGCCCGCGTTTGAAATCGTCTCCAATCAGGGCATCGAGGAGATGGATATCAACGTCAAGGACATGCTCTCAGGCTTTTTCGGCCAGCAAAAGAAAAAGAGAAAAATGACCGTGTCGGAGGCGTTCGATTATCTGATCCAGGAAGAAGAAAGCAAGCTGATCGATATGGATCACGTCACGCGCATCGCCACGGAGCGGGCCGAGCAAATGGGCATCATCTTCATCGACGAGATCGATAAGATTGCGGGGCGTGAGACCGGTCACGGACCGGACGTATCGCGCGAAGGCGTGCAGCGGGACATCCTACCGATCGTGGAGGGCACGACGGTCAACACGCGTTACGGCATGGTGCGCACCGATCACATCTTATTCATCGCAGCCGGCGCGTTTCACATCACCAAGCCTTCGGATCTGATTCCGGAGCTGCAAGGGCGGCTTCCATTGCGCGTGGAGCTGAGCGCGCTCACCGAGGAAGATTTCGTGCGGATCTTGACCGAGCCAAAGAACGCGCTGATCAAGCAGTACATCGCCCTGCTGGAAACCGAGGGGGTCAAACTCGCCTTCAGCGACGATGCCATCGCCGGCCTGGCGCGGTTTGCCGTAATGGTCAACGAACAGACCGAAAACATCGGCGCGCGCCGCCTGCATACCATTCTCGAGCGCGTGCTTGACGAAATCTCCTTTGAAGCTCCCGAGCTGAAGAAGAAAAACGTGAAGATCGACGCCGCTTACGTGGCCAAACAGCTTGCCGAAATCGCCAAGAATCAGGACTTGAGCCGCTATATTCTCTAATTCCCGCACCGATGACGCTTTTCGAGCCGCCAAAGCAGGGCGGAGCAGTCGCGTGGCCGGCCCGAAAATCGGAAGCTCCTGTAGCATGCTTGGCCGTACGCGCCGTTTGGCCCATGCCCGTTTATAAAATCGCGCTAACAATCATCGTCAGCGCTTTCGTATTTGGCTGCGGTTCCCCCAACACTCCCATCCCACGTCACCCCACCGTACCTGTGCCCGTGGGCGATTTGAGCGCACGACAAGTCGGCGACACGATGATCCTGAATTTCACGCTCCCCACGACTTCAACCGACCTGCAACCTCTTATAGACATTCCGTCGGTCGAGGTCTATCGGAATACGCCACAAACCGCGGCCCCTGCCGCAAAATCCCGCGCGAAGGATAAAAGCACTGCGCGGCTCGTCGATACGATTCCTTCTGAGATGATCGAGCAGTACCGGAGAACCGGCCGCATCGAGTTTCCCGACAAACTGAACGCGAGCGACCTGTCCGCGGAGAGCGGCACCGACCTCACTTATACCGTCCGGACTCGTGTATCTCGGGGGAAGGCCTCAGCCGATTCCAATGCGGTTACCGCGCGAGTTTATCCGCCTCCCGCGACGGTTCAGGGCCTGCGCGTCACACTTACGGAAACAGCTCTGGTGCTTGACTGGAGCGCTGCGCAAGCAGCAGGCCGAAGCCGGTGGCGCCAAGCCGGCGGGATTCCACGTCTATCGCGCAGAAGTGGATCCTACAACTGCGGAGGCCGCGGTTCTCAATCCTTCGCAGGCAAAGCTGATCGCGCCGGAGGAATTGCTTGCGCAAACGACAGCCGACCGAGTACCGCGATATGAGCTTTCAATTCGGGCATGCCTATTGGTATAGGGTTCGCGCGGTCGAGCAGTTTGGCTCCGCGACCATCGAATCGGCCGATTCCACTCCGGCCGTTCTAACAGCCAAGGACATATTCCCGCCGGCGGCTCCGCGCGACCTGGAAGCTGTCACCGTGGCAACTACGAAGGAAGCCCCTACGTCTATAGAATTGACCTGGACAATCAACACGGAACCGGATTTGGCCGGCTACAGTGTTTACCGAAGCGAAAATCCGGAGATGCCGGGGCAGAAACTAAATAGTGAACTCTTGCTTGTTCCGACGTTCCGTGATATCTCCGTCGTGCCGGGGAAGAGTTATTCCTATCGAGTGGGAGCGGTTGACCAATCCGGAAATGAAAGCCCTCTCAGCTCGCCAGTAGAAGCTCAAGTCCCTGGGCCATAGCCGATCAACAGCCTAACAAGGCGAGGACCCATGCCCCCTCAGCCGCAAGCTGCGCACCTTCGTCGAGTATCCCGAACCGAATTATGGCTCGGTGTGGTGGTGGGTGCGGGCTTGTCGGGAGTGGCAATCGCCTGGCTGCTCATCGCCAATCGCCTTCCGTCACTTGATCACCTGGCAATGGTGCGGAATATCGCGGCAGGAACGCTGGCCGTCGTTCTCATGCTTGTGCCGGTCTGCCGATTCCGGAAGCACCCCTCGCACGTTTTCGCCTCCGGCCTTATAGCGTGGTCCATCCTGACGTTGATCTATGCCATTTTGCAGATTCCCTTTCCGCGCCTTGCAGCACGCATGGGGACCTTCCACTTTTTTATGCTGGGCGCCCTCATCCTGGGTTTGGTTTCAGCCCTGCTCTGGGTCGCACAGCTGGTACTAGGTTTGTGTTATGGACCCGCAGTGCCCGTGCGGCGAGCGCACTGAACACCTGCAATAAGCTTGCGAGCATCAAGGTTATCGGGCCGGAACACACTGGCAATCCCGCAGTTGCATGAGGCGCGGAACCGCGCAAAAATTGAGACATCAAAAAGATGAAAGCATCCTAGGACGGAGTTTGCACTCATGAAAATTTTTCTGGATACGGCAAGCCTGGACGAGATCCGGCAAGGCGTTTCCCTGGGCGTGGTGGACGGCGTCACCACAAACCCCACCCTTGTAGCCAAAGAGAACCGGCCGTTTCGCGAGCACATACTGGAAATTTGCGAAATCCTGAAAGGCGGCGTGGTAAACGCGGAAGTCGTCTCCACAGATACCGACAACATTTTGCGGGAGGCCCGGGAGATCGCCAGCTGGCACCCCAACGTCGTTGTAAAAATACCCATGATCCCGGATGGGGTCCGCGCTCTGAGCATTCTTTCGAAGGAAGGCATTCGCGTGAATGTGACGCTGTGCTTTTCGGCGTCGCAAGCGCTGCTTGTAGCCAAAGTGGGCGCGTATTTCGTAAGCCCGTTTGTTGGCCGGCTCGACGATATCTCTGAAAATGGGCTGACACTCCTGCGGGATATTCTGGAGATTTATCGCGCCTACAACTTCACCACGCAGGTGCTTGCTGCCAGCTTGCGTCATCCGATACACGTCGTGGAAGCGGCGAAAATGGGCGCGCATATCGGCACCATGCCTTTCAAGGTTTTCCAGCAACTATTCCAGCACCCGCTGACGGATAAAGGGCTCCAGGGCTTCCTCAAAGATTGGGAGAAGGCGCGCGCGGTGCTCGGGAATATCGTCGAACCTACCGTTCGCAAAGCCGGCCGTTGAGCCACACGCACTTAAATTGGCAGATCTGGGCCCTGAACGCGGCTAGCTTGGCCGTGGTGGGGGGCGCTTTTCATCTCTAAATTGCTGGGGCGGTCGCCCGACCCCGACGAGATCGAGCGGCAAAGGCGCGCTTACCTGAATCAAATCGGGCGCATCGTCGAAGGGCAGATCACGGATCTGGTGGAGGTCGCCGAGGACAAGGCCCGACGCAAAAGCACTAAAGAGGTCGACGGCCGCCGCAAGCTGGTCTGCTACAGCTATTCGATTTCCGGCGTGAGCTACGAAACGGCGCAGGACATTACCAGCCTGGAAGGGCGCGCTGGGATGGAGCGCATCATCACCGGACTTCCCGCCAGTATCAAGTACGATCCCTCCAATCCCAGTAATTCCATCCTCATTGCGGACGACTGGTCCGGCTTGCGCTGACCATTCGTGAAAAAGTGGGCGGAAGAAGCGGACCTGAAGAAATGGGCCGCCCTGGTGATTGTAGCCGCTCTTGCGGTGACGCTTACGCTGGGATCGGTGATTGTTCTGGTAGGCGCCAGCATCAGCATTTCACGAATGACTAATCCCGCGATGCGAGCGCTGGCCACGGTGGCAGAATTGCTCACCGGAATGCTGTGGCTCGTCGGAACGATCTACATCGTCACGCATCTCGCCGTGCTGATCTTCGGCAAAGACAGCTCGTCCCGCCGCTAAGCCGCTACTACCGCCTAACACCACAGTTAGACGCTGCTAGGTTAGAATCCTACGGCGAGGGCCGGATGGCTACGAAAGCTAAAACAAACGGGAAAATAGAGGAACTGCGCCGCCGCAGCGCGGCTGCGGAAGAGGGGGGAGGCGTCGCGAGGCGCGAGCGCGAACACAAAGCGGGGAAACTGGCGGCGCGAGAACGCATCGACCTGCTGCTGGATGAAGGCACCTTCGAAGAACTGGACAAATTCGTCACGCATCGCTGTGTGGACTTTGGCATGGAGGAGCAGCGGCCGCTCGGCGACGGATTCGTGACCGGCTACGGCCGTATTGACGGCAGGCTGGTTTATGTTTTTGCGCAGGATTTCACCGTCTTCGGGGGATCCTTGTCAGAGGCGAACGCCTCGAAAATTTGCAAGGTGATGGACTTGGCCATGCGCGCAGGCGCTCCGATGATTGGGCTCAACGATTCCGGCGGGGCGCGCATTCAGGAAGGAGTGATGTCGCTGGCAGGCTACGCCGATATTTTTCTTCGCAATACTCTGGCCAGCGGCGTGATTCCGCAGATCAGCGCGATTCTGGGGCCTTGCGCGGGGGGTGCGGTTTATTCTCCGGCGATTACGGATTTCATTTTCATGACCGCCGAAACTTCGTACATGTTCGTCACGGGCCCCGACGTAATCAAGACGGTCACGCACGAGGAAGTCTCCAAGCACGAACTGGGCGGCGCCATGACGCACAACGCCACAAGCGGCGTGGCGCATTTCGCGGCTCGGGATGATGCCGATTGCCTGGCCATGATTCGCGAACTGCTTAGCTTTTTGCCATCGAATAATCTGGACGATCCGCCGCGGCGCACTTGCAATGATCCTGCCGAGCGGGCCGATGCGTCCCTCGATGAACTCGTTCCGGCCGATGCGCGCGTCCCCTACGACATCAAAGAGGCCATTCACGCCGTCGTGGACGATCATTATTTTTTTGAAGTTCAGGAACACTTCGCGAAAAATCTGGTGATTGGCTTTGCGCGCCTCGACGGTCGGCCGGTGGGTATCGTCGCGAATCAGCCGGCGGTGCTCTCCGGGGTCCTCGATATCAACGCCTCGGTAAAGGGCGCGCGCTTCGTGCGCTTCTGCGATGCGTTCAATATCCCGCTGATCACATTCGAAGACGTACCCGGCTTTCTTCCCGGCACTCAGCAGGAATTTGGCGGCATCATCCGGCACGGCGCCAAGCTGCTTTTTGCGTTTGCCGAGGCTACTGTGCCCAAACTGACCGTAATCACCCGAAAGGCCTATGGCGGTGCGTATTGCGTCATGGCCAGCAAGCATATCCGCACCGACGCGAATTTCGCCTGGCCAGCCGCGGAAATCGCCGTGATGGGCCCCGAAGGTGCGGTGAACATCGTCTACAAGCGAGAGATCGAAAGCGCGCCGGAGGCGGAACGCGAACGGCTGCGCGAGCAAAAGATCGCGGAGTTTCGCGCACGCTTCGCCAATCCTTATATCGCTGCGGAGCGCGGCTACATCGATGCCGTGATCGAGCCGCGCGAGACGCGCACGCGCCTGATCACCGCCTTGCGCGCGCTCGAAAATAAGCGCGACACAAACCCGAAGAAGAAACACGGAAATATTCCCCTTTAGTTCAAACACAACATCAATTGACGAACTGCAGAACGGCTGGATATCATCGCTCGCAATCTTCTCTCAGTCGGAGGTGGTAAATGCCTGGAAAGACAAAAGTGAAGAAGAAGACACCCGCGAAAGCGAATGATGGCAAGACTCCTTTCCGCGTCAAAGCGGATAGCATCGAAGCGTGCAACTGCCAGCACGGCTGCAATTGCCAGTTCGGCGGTTATCCCAACGAAGGTAAATGTGAAGCCATCATCGGCTTCCAAGTAAAGGATGGCCGATTCGGAAAGATCTCCTTGAATGGCCTTCGCGCCGTGGTCGCATTCAAATATCCGAAAGCCATTCACGAAGGGCACGGGCACGTCATCCTGTTTGTGGACGATAAAGCGAGCCAGGAGCAGGTGGATGCCTTTACTACGATTCTGTCGGGCAAAATCGGTGGAATGCCGTGGGAGGCGCTGGCCGGAACCATCGAGCGGTTTGAGGGGCCGATTCGAAAACCCATCCAGATGCGCCTGAATGGCGTGCGATCGGAATTGCGCGTACCTGGCGCGGTGGAAATGAAGTTCACTCCGCTGCGCGACCCGGTTTCAGGTCAGGAGAAGGAAGTTCATATCGTTTATCCCAAGGGCGGCTTTTTCTGGAATGACGGGAACATGGCGACTACAGAAACGATGCGCGTCGAACATGGCGACTTCCGGCTGGAATGGCCGAACCGCTACGCTGCCGCCGCCGAAGTGAACTGGACCAACCAAGCATAATCCCATGAGCAGTGCAGGCGTCTCGGATACGTCTTCCCTCGAACGCATGATCCGCCAGGATCGGCTTATCGTCGCGTTCGGGCTGCTTGCGGTCATTGCGCTCTCGTGGATTTATCTCGTAACCGAAAGCGCTGGGATGCGGAGCATGCTCAGCCAGGCCGAGATGCACGCCGCCATGGGAATGGCGGAGATGCAGTCTTGGCCGCGCGAACTGGTTGCGCTCTTTGTGATGTGGGCGGTGATGATGGTGGGGATGATGCTGCCCTCCGCCGCGCCCCTCATTCTTTTAATCCTTGGAGTCTATCGCCGCCGAGACGATCGGCACACGCGCCTGAACAGCGTGTTATTCGTCAGCGGCTATTTACTGGCCTGGACCTTATTCAGCTTGGCCGCCGCCTCGGGACAAATCGCGCTTCATCGAGCGGCGCTGCTCTCGGCCGCTATGGTGGCCAAATCGGGCATGTTGAGCGCAGCCATTCTCATCATTGCGGGCGTCTATCAGTTGCTGCCGATCAAGAACGCATGTCTCGCCCACTGCCGTTCGCCTCTGAGCTTTCTAACTGAGCACTGGCGGGAAGGGCCCGCAGGAGCGTTGCGCATGGGCTTTCTTCACGGACTGTTCTGCGTCGGTTGTTGCTGGGCTCTAATGGCGCTCCTGTTCGTCGCCGGCGTAATGAACCTGCTATGGGTGGCGGCCATCGCCAGTGTTCGTGCTCGTGGAGAAGCTGTTGCGGCAGGGATTGCTTCTCGGTCGTATCGCCGGCATCCTCCTGATTGCCTGGGGAACATATCAGTTTGCGCGTGCCATCTAGGAAAGCCTGCGCGGTCAGCGGGTCAGCCGTCGGAGTTTCAGCGGGCGTGCTAAAATCCTTGTGATGACACGAGAATTCACTGCCGTGATCGAAAAAAAAGGGCGATGGTATGTCGCTTGGGTGGAAGAAATTCCGGGCGTCAACACGCAGGGTAAAACCCTGGCCGAAGCGCGCCGGAATCTAAAGGAAGCTCTCCAGCTGATTTTGGAACAAAATCGCCTTCTTTCAAAATCATCGGCAGGCGCCCGCCGCGAAGTGGTTTCAGTGGAAGTCTGAAAACCAAGTATGAAGCGGCGCGATTTGCTCCGGCATCTCGCTGCTTCCGGCTGCATCCTCATTCGTGAAGGTTCCCGGCACTCCGTCTTCCACAACCCACTTGAAGGGGTAACGTCGACCGTTCCGCGTCACAGTGAGATCAACGACTATCTCACCCGTAAGATTTGCCGCGATCTGCGCATTCCCATGCCTGAGTGAACTGCTGCTGTAGTGCTAGAATGCACGCTCGTTCGGCTGCCGGATCATGTTCAAAAAGCTGCTCATTGCTAATCGCGGGGAAATTGCGGTGCGCATTTTGCGCGCTTGCCGCGATCTCGGCGTCGCCGGTGTAGCCGTTTACAGCGACGTCGATCGCGCCGCGCTGCACGTGCGCATGGCCGACGAAGCCTACGCGATCGGGCCGGCGCCTTCGCGCGAAAGCTATTTGCGCATCGATAAGCTCATGGATATCGCGCTGCGATCCGGATGCGACGCGCTTCATCCCGGGTACGGTTTCCTCGCGGAAAATCCCGAACTGCCACGCGCCTGCGCCAATGCAGGCATCACCTTTGTCGGGCCGCCGGCCGAGGCGATGGAGCGCCTTGGCGCAAAGACGGCCGCCCGCGAACTTGCTTTTCGCGCCGGTGTGCCGATGGTTCCTGGCGTTCGCGAACCAATCCCGCAGCTCGAAGCAGCGCGCCGCATTGCCGATGAGATCGGGTACCCCGTATTGCTGAAAGCCGTTGCGGGAGGCGGCGGCAAGGGCATGCGCGTGGTGGCTGGCGCCCATGAACTCGCCTCGGCGTGGCGCGATGCAGCTTCCGAAGCGCTCAACGCCTTTGGCGATGAGCGCATTTACATCGAGAAATATCTCGACCGGCCCCGGCATATCGAGATGCAAATCTTCGCCGACGCACATGGGAACGTCGTTTACCTCGGCGAGCGCGAATGTTCGGTGCAGCGGCGGCACCAGAAGGTGATCGAAGAAGCGCCATCGCCATTTATGACGCCGGAATTGCGCAGAGCGATGGGCGAGGCTGCGGTTCGCCTGGCGCGCGAAGCGGGCTATACGAACGCGGGGACAGCTGAGTTCCTGGTGGATGCGAATCGCAATTTTTACTTTCTTGAAGTAAATACGCGCCTGCAGGTCGAGCATCCGGTAACAGAGGCAGTCACGGGTCTCGACCTCGTCGAACTGCAACTGCGCGTGGCCGCGGGCGAGCAGCTGCCTATTACACAGCAGGATGTGACCTTGCGCGGGCATGCGATGGAATGCCGCATCTATGCGGAGGATCCGGAGAACCACTTCTTCCCCTCCCCGGGGAAAATCATCTCCTGGCGCGCCGCCGCATGGTCCGGGCATTCGCCTGGACGAAGGCGTCTATTCCGGCTGGACCGTGCCCGGCGATTACGATCCGCTGCTTGCAAAATTGATCGCCTCGGGCGGCAGCCGCACGGAAGTGATAGCCCGTCTCCAGCGGGCTCTCTCAGAATTCCAGATCACCGGAATTCGCACCAATACTCTCCTGTTTGAAAAAATTCTCGCCGACCCCGATTTCCAGAAAGGTGCAATTCACACGCGCTGGCTCGATGAGCGCCTTGCCTCTCTTTTGCCCGCGCGTGTACCGGACGCCGACAGTCCAAGCGAAGCGCTGGAGATGAAAGTTGCGATGATTGCCGCCGCTCTCTGGCATGTTGGCCAAGCCAAATCTGCGAACGGAGAACCAGCCCAGTCCGTCTCCCGCTGGCGTGACGACGGACGGCGCGAGCAGATCTCGCGCACACCCGACCGCTGACGATGACACCTTCCCGCCCAACAATTTCACCAACTGCATGCACTCGACGAACCCGGCGTCCGAGACATCGTAAATGAAATTCGACGTGCGCATCGGAACGCTGACCCGGCAGATCGAAATCCAACGCAGCGGCCCGAATCAATTTGCCGTCGTCCCAGACGACGGCGCCCAAATTGATGCGGTCGAAGTGGCGCCCAATACTTACTCGATCCTGGTGAATGGGCGCGCATTCGAAGCCATCGTCATACCTGCAGCAGAAGGAGTTCTGGTCCGCTGTGCCGGCCGCGAATTCCATGCCATCGTTTCCGATCCTCGCGCATGGCGGGGCAGCCGTGGGGCGCTATTCGGCGCGGAAGGCAAGCAGCAGGTCACCGCACCGATGCCAGGGAAGGTCGTACGCGTTCTCGTGAGCGCGGGTGACACCGTTGAAGCCAATCAAGGTCTCGTGGTTGTCGAGGCAATGAAGATGCAGAACGAAATCCGGGCGCCGAAAGCGGGCACGATCGAGCGCATATTTATCAGCGAAGGGCAAGCCGTCGCGGCGGGCGAGGCGCTGGTCACAATCAATTGAATTGACCGGCGAGCGGTTTCGCGATTCAGGGCTGCGAAGCGGCGGGGACGTTTGAGGGAGCGGGCGCGCTTGCAGGAGCGGGGCACGCTTGCAGGAGCGGGCGTGCTTGCAGGAGCCGAAACCCCGGCAGCACCGGCGAATTTGGGAATTTCCGGCAGTTTCCCATTCGATTCGATGACCTGCTGCGCCAGGTAATTGCTGACTTTGGCTCCATCGCGAGCCTCGGCCATATACGCGGCGCGCAGCAATTGCTCCTTGCGATTGCGGAGCGTATCGCGAATGGACTGCTGCACCTGAGGATCGCTGATTTGGCGCTGCCCGGGCGCCTCTTTGGCCATCAATTTCAGAATGTGGTAACCATCCTTGAGCGAAATGATCGGGCTGACCTGGCCCACCTTGAGACTGACCACGGTCCGCTTTAGCGCGGGATCGCTTTGATTCAGGGAAGACTCCGGAACATAGCCGAGATCGCCGCCGGAAGAGGCGGTGGCCGGATCTTCGGAATAATCCATAGCTAACTGCGTAAAATCAGTGCCATTGGCGAGCTGCTGCAGAAGCGCGGCGGATTTGCGGCGAGCTTCCACATCTGTCGTGGCGTCGTCATTCTTCCGATTATGCAGCTGCGGATCTTTGTGCGGCGTGACCAGAATCTGCGCGATGCGGTATTGCGCCTCAGCCACGTTGAATTGCGCGCGGTTCTGATTGTAGAAGTCGGAAATATCCTGATCGGTGATGGAGATTTTCGCCACCACTTCGCGGTTCAGCAGTTTTTGCACCGTAAGCTGGCGGCGGAGGTCATCTTTTAAGTCGTTGGGGGTCACACCACGGTCTTTGAGCTGCCGCTGGAATTCGTCTTCTGTGTAAGGGTTCTTGAATTCCGTGAATTTGTCCTCGACCTCGCCATCGGTGGCTTCCAGGCCCAGTTTCCTGGCGCGTTGAATCAGAATGTCGTTATTGATGAGCTCGTCGAGGACGTTCAGCGTGAGCGACAGAGCCTCTTCCTGCGAAGGCGTCGGCGCCTGCGGGTTCAGCCGGCTTTTGTAATACTTCTCGGCTTCGGGGCGATGGATTTGATCTCCGTTGACAATCGCCCACACATCGGGAGCGGGCGCCACGTCACTGTGTTTGCAACCGAAGGCGGCCAACGCGGAAACAAGAAGTGTCGCAGCGAATGCTTTTCTTACCACGTGACAACCTTACTCGCCGAATCGATACGGCGAATCAAGCGGCCTTCTTCACGCGGCCCGATCGCAGGCAACTGGTGCACACGCGTATCTGCTTGCGCGCGCCGTTCACAAGCGCGCGGACGCGGCGCAAATTCGGATTCCAACGCCGGCGCCGCGTATTGTTGGCGTGGCTGATCACATTTCCGTAGTGCGGGCCTTTCCCGCAAATCTGGCATCTTTGGGCCATGAAAGCTCCTGTTTGAATCGGAGGAGGCATTTTAGCAGAGATTTTTGGGCCGAACAAAAGTGGATTATGGCGACGGGGTCAATAAGCGTTACAGCCATGGCCTGTCTGCATCGGCTGTCATCAAGCGCATAACGCTCCCGCCGTCTGCTCCACCTGTCACGCCTGACCTTCCACTTAAGGATTTGTCGCAATAAGGCGAATGGAGGTAGACTTCGCACGCTGACGTTACAAGCCTGCCGACTAGCGCGCAAAAGCTGGAGCGGGGCCGCAGATAAATTCCAACTTAGGGATACACGTCTCAACAGATTTTGAGGTTTCGGTTTTCGGAGGATGACATGCGAAAACTTGCTTTGATAATTGTTGTATTGGCGATCGGCGCGGGGATCGGTTTTTGGGTCTCGAGCAGACGGATGCCCGTTCGAGGGACAGGCTAAACCCGGAGCTGGATTCGCCGCCATTCCAGGATCGCTGGGTTCCGAAGATGTCGACGGACCCTATGAGGTGGTGAAGGGTTGGCCGAAGGACGTAAGCACTTTGCCGGGAAATGAAAAGTGGACTTACGGCGCGGCTGAGGGCGTCTTTGCGGAAAGCCCCAATCGCGTTTACATGCTCTTCCGCGGCGAACTGCCGAAGATGGCGCCGCCCAAAGCGAGGCTGCTGCCGGAGTTGGGCCCCAGTATCAGCTTCCCGGTCGCCGGCTTGTGGCGCGACACCACCACGGCCTCTCCGCCAGGGACCGGCGGGACAGATAACAACATGGCGGAATGGATGACCGCTTGGGAAGGCAAAGCGCCCGACATTGGCATCAAGGGCCCGCCCTATCGAAAAATGGGTGTGGACGCCAACTGGGAGAATTGCCTCGTCGTGGTCGATGGCCAGGGAAACATCATCGAGACCTGGAAGCAATGGGATAAGCTCTTCCGCCGCCCGCACTCGGTTTATATCAGTCCCTATGATCCGGATAAGAACGTCTGGGTGGTAGACGACAATATGCAGGTCATCTATAAATTCACCCACGATGGCAAGCAGCTCTTGCAGACCATCGGCACGCCGGAGAAAGAAGGCGCGGACGCCAATCACTTCAATCGGCCCACGTATCTCGATTGGCTGCCCGACGGTACCTTCTTCGTTTCGGATGGCTACACGGGCACGCGCGTGGCTAAATTCGATAAGAACGGGAAGTTCATCATGGATTGGGGCATGAAGGGCGGCCCGCGAGGCGGCGGAGACAACGAACCAGTGGAAACGCGCCCCGGCTACTTCAGCAACGTACACGGGATCGCCATCGATCAGAAGACCCGCCAGGTTTTCGTGAACGACCGCAACAATCACCGCATTCAGGTGTTCGACGAAAACGGCAAGTACCTCCGCGAGTGGAAGGTGGACGCCAGCCCCTCGAGCCTGCACCTCCTCTACATCGGGTCGGGCAACACCATCTGGACCTTTGACCGCACTACAAACAAGATGGTCGAGTGGGACCTGCAAGGACACCTGCTGTACGCTTGGGGAACGATGGGCAATTTCCCGGGCGCTCTGTGGGGCGTTCACGGCATGAGCGTGGACCAGGACGGAAACCTCTACCTGGCCGAGGTCGATAACGGACGCGTGGAGAAATTTGCTCCGAAGGCCGGAGCCAATCCCGCGTTTGTCGTAGCCAAACCGAACTACTCCGCCTGGAAGGACTAGCCGTAGCTGGAGTTTGTAGCCCAGGGCGCCCTGCCATCTTTTGCGGGGGCCCTGGGGCTTTTTTTTGACCGGTCTTCCACTCGCCATTTGAACGGGGAAAAAAAAAAAAAAAAAAAAAAAAAAAAAAAAAAAAAAAAAAAAAAAAAAAAAAAAAAAAAAAAAAAAAAAAAAAAAAAAAAAAAAAAAAAAAAAAAAAAAAAAAAAAAAAAAAAAAAAAAAAAAAAAAAAAAAAAAAAAAAAAAAAAAAAAAAAAAAAAAAAAAAAAAAAAAAAAAAAAAAAAAAAAAAAAAAAAAAAAAAAAAAAAAAAAAAAAAAAAAAAAAAAAAAAAAAAAAAAAAAAAAAAAAAAAAAAAAAAAAAAAAAAAAAAAAAAAAAAAAAAAAAAAAAAAAAAAAAAAAAAAAAAAAAAAAAAAAAAAAAAAAAAAAAAAAAAAAAAAAAAAAAAAAAAAAAAAAAGCGGATTGTGGCACCATGGTGATAATCACGCAGGAGAGCTATTCAGGCCGTCTGAGCGGCCCAGAAACAGGCAAGAAGGAGGATTTAATGAGCCCAATGAGTCGGCGAGTATTCGTAAAGGGCGCGACGCTTGCGCCGCTTGCCTTGACGTCCCTTCCGGCGATAGGTCAGCAGACGCCCAAGGCGCCGGGGGACCGCTTTGACATCGTGGTCGCGGGCGCCGGGCACAACAGCCTGGTCTGCGCGGCATATTTGGCAAAAGCGGGCAACAAAGTGCTCGTTCTGGAAGGCCGGCCGACGATCGGCGGCGGCTGTAAGACGCAGGAAGTCTGCCTGACTGGCTTCAAAGAAGATCTTTGCTCGAGCGTGCACGGCAATATTGTAAGAAGCCCCGTTTACCGCGAACTCAGTCTGCAGGAGTATGGCTTGGAATATCTCGAGCCCGATCCGGTCATGCACATTCCTTTTTTGGACGGCGCGTCCATCACCGTTTGGCAGGATGTGGATCGCACCTGCGAGTCGATTGCGAAAATTTCCAAGAAGGACGCCGAAACGTTCCGCCGGCTCGTGCCCGAATTCCGCAATAGCGAGCGCAATGCCGCCGGTGAAGGCGGCCGCAGGAGCGGCGCACCTGCCGGATTCATCCAGCGCCTTTCCGCAATGTCCGGTTACGATGCAGTGAAGGCGCTGTACGAAAGCGAACACATGCAGGCCGCCAATCTCTCCACCGGCCACTTCGGCGGCGTTCCCGGCGGCGACATCGGCACAGGCGGCCAGGCATTTTCAATGATGGTCGAACTCAACGGGCGGCCGATGGCCAAGGGCGGCTCGGGTATGTTCAGCGTGGCTCTGGGCCGTTTCATCGAAGCGCACAACGGCGTCGTTTTGACGAATAAGCCGGTCGCAAGTCTCATCATCGAAAACGGCAAATGCACAGGCGTCGAATGCGTCGACGGGAGCCAATACCGAGCCGAGAAGGCAGTGGTCTCCACGATCCACGTCAAGCACCTGATCAACATGGCGCCGCGCGAGCTCTGGGGCGACGAGTTCAACCGGGATATCGAGATTTTTCAGCCCGAGCACGCCATGTTCTCGTTTCACTACGCCACTTCGGAAGCGCCCAAATATCCCCTCGGTGGCGGCCAAACCATCTCCACCACCGAAGCGGCGCTTATGGAACATCCCGAAAGCGTGCTCGTTCTCAATGACTACAATGCGCGCGGCGTTCCTTTCGTCGAAGATATGCCCCTGCAAATCGTCAGCCCTTCGGTGGCCGACCCCACGCGCGCTCCCGCCGGTTACCACACCGTAAAAATCGAAGGCACCATGCCCTACGCGCTCAAAGAGGGTCCCAAGCATTGGGACGTCATCAAGGAAGAAGTCGCTGCGAAGGTCTTCGCGCGTCTCACTCGCGCCGCGCCCAATCTGACGCCCGACAAAATCCTCGGCAAGTTCCTCGAAAGCCCGCTCGATATCGAGCGCATGAATCCCGCAATGTGGCGCGGCAGCGCGCATCATGGCGACCGGCGGCTGCCTCAATTTGTTCCTTACAAATTGCCGATTGCCGGTTTGTATCAGACGGGCGCTTGCACGGCCCCCGGCGGTTCGATTACGGCTATTCCGGGACGTAACGCGGCTGCGGCTCTGCTCAGCGACTTGGGTACGAGCCTTGAAGAAGTGAATAAGGCGGGCAAGAAAGATGCGTAGAGTGGCCCCGGAAATGGCTGGCGAGCGAGAGGTGAGTTCGTGAAAAACAGAAAAGCGCTCGCCGGTTTGCTCATCGCACTGGCAGTGGTGTTCCTGTTCCTGGGCTTCGCAGCGCGGGCGCAGCAGGGCGCTCAGCAGCGCCCCCCGGCGAAGCAGGAAGTCCCGGACAACATCGCGCCGCATCCCGCGCCCGAGCAGCCAATTCCCTTCAGCCATAAGCTGCACGTGTCTCGAGGCGTGCGATGCCAGACCTGCCACACGAATCCCGATCCCGGCAATCAGATGACGTTCCCTGCGACGAGCACTTGCATGATGTGCCACACGACCATCGCAAAAGATCGGCCCGCGATTATGAAACTGGCCGAATTTGCAAAATCGAATCAGCCCATTCCCTGGGTGCGCGTCTATCAAGTGACTCCCGGCGTTACCTGGACGCACCGCGCGCATCTGCAAGCGGGCATGCAGTGCACCATGTGCCATGGCGACGTCGGGCAAGTCGAAGCCATGGCACAGAACACCAGTGTCACGGCAATGGCCAGCTGCATCGGCTGTCATCAGGCGCATAACGCTCCCACTGTCTGCTCCACCTGTCACGCCTGGCCTTCCACTTAAGCATTTGTCGCAATAAGGCGAATGGAGGTAGACTTCGCACGCTGACGTTACTACCCTGCCCACTAGCGCGCAAAAGCTGGAGCGGGGCCGCAGATAAATTTCAACTTAGGGATACACGTCTCGACAGATTTTGAGGTTTCGGTTTTCGGAGGATGACATGCGAAAACTTGCTTTGATAATTGTTGTACTAGCGATCGGCGCGGGGATCGGTTTTTGGATCTCCAACAGGCGGGCGTCCGTTGCCGAGGGACAGGCCAAGCCCGGAGCCGGATTCGCCGCCATTCCAGGATCGCTGGGTTCCGAAGATGTCGACGGACCCTACGAGGTGGTGAAGGGTTGGCCAAAGGACGTAAGCACTTTGCCGGGAAATGAAAAGTGGACTTACGGCGCGGCTGAGGGCGTCTTTGCGGAAAGCCCCAATCGCGTTTACATGCTCTTCCGCGGCGAACTGCCGAAGATGGCCCCGCCCAAAGCGAGGCTGCTGCCGGAGTTGGGCCCCAGCATCAGCTTCCCGGTTGCCGGCTTGTGGCGCGACACCACCACGGCCTCTCCGCCAGGTACCGGCGGGACAGATAACAACATGGCGGAATGGATGACCGCTTGGGAAGGCAAAGCGCCCGACATCGGCATCAAGGGCCCGCCCTATCGAAAAATGGGTGTGGACGCCAACTGGGAGAATTGCCTCGTCGTGGTCGATGGCCAGGGCAACATCATCGAGACCTGGAAGCAATGGGACAAGCTCTTCCGCCGCCCGCACTCGGTTTATATCAGCCCCTATGATCCGGACAAGAACGTCTGGGTGGTAGACGACAATATGCAGGTCATTTATAAATTCACCCACGATGGCAAGCAGCTCTTGCAGACCATCGGCACGCCGGAGAAGGAGGGCGCGGACGCCAATCACTTCAATCGGCCCACCTATATCGATTGGCTGCCCGACGGTACCTTCTTCGTCTCAGACGGCTACACGGGCACCCGCGTGGCCAAATTCGACAAGAACGGGAAGTTCATCATGGATTGGGGCATGAAGGGCGGCCCGCGAGGCGGCGGAGACAACGAACCAGTAGAAACGCGCCCCGGCTACTTCAGCAACGTACACGGGATCGCCATCGATCAGAAGACCCGCCAGGTTTTCGTGAACGACCGCAACAATCACCGCATTCAGGTGTTCGACGAAAACGGCAAGTACCTCCGCGAGTGGAAGGTGGACGCCAGCCCGTCGAGCCTGCACCTGCTCTACATCGGCTCCGGCAATACCATCTGGACCTTTGACCGCACCACCAACAAGATGGTCGAGTGGGACCTGCAAGGACACCTGCTGTACGCCTGGGGAACGATGGGCAATTTCCCGGGCGCACTGTGGGGCGTTCATGGGTTGAGCGTGGACCAGGACGGAAACCTCTACCTGGCCGAGGTCGATAACGGACGCGTGGAGAAATTCGCTCCGAAGGCCGGAGCCAATCCCGCGTTTGTTGTGGCCAAACCGAACTACTCCGCCTGGAAGGACTAACCGGAGCTGGAGTTTGTAGCCCAGGGCGCCCCGCCGTTTTTTGCGGGGGCCCTGGGGCTTTGAGCGCTTCCTCGCCATTCAATATGTGGCGCGTTGCGCGTCCCTCTGTTTCAAGCTGCGGAACCAACCTCAAAAAGCCTATACTCCCGGAAGCAGTACCCAGGTTTAGAGGAAACACGGATGCAAAATTGGTTGAGAGTCGCAATATCTGCGATCTCCAAAGGCGCCCTGATAGCAGGCCTGACAGCAAGTTGGATCAGCGGCGCTCTGGCTCGTCGCAATGCCGAACGTGAGTCATGCCCAGACCTACAAGGCGCCACGGACGGCAGATGGCAAACCAGACCTGAACGGGATTTGGGAGGCTCTCAACACGGCAAATTGGGATATCCAGGACCATGCTGCGCGAATGGGGCCGGTTGTCGCCCTGGGCGCGGCCTTCAGCATTCCCGCAGGACGAGGCGTAGTGGAGGGCAACGAAATCCCGTACCTGCCCGAGGCAGCGGCGAAAAAGAAAGAAAACTCCGAGCACTGGTTGACCTCCGACCCCGAAATCAAGTGTTATATGCCGGGTGTGCCGCGCGCGACGTATATGCCGTACCCATTTCAGATAGTTCAGACTCCGCAGCACATCCTTATGGCCTATGAGTTCGCGGGCGCCACTCGAACCATCTACATGAATAGCAAGCTGAAAAGTCCCAACGACACATGGATGGGCTGGTCGGTTGGCCATTGGGAGGGCGATACGCTGGTCGTCGACGTGACGAGCTTTAACGACCAGACGTGGTTTGATAGGGCCGGTAATTTCCATAGTGACGCGTTACATGTAGTCGAACGCTACACACCCATCAGCCCGGACGCCCTCGATTACGAAGCCACAATCGAGGACCCAAAAGTCTTTTCGCGGCCCTGGAAGATGAGAATGCCGCTGTATCGCCACCTCGAAAAGGATGCGCAGTTGTTGGAATATCAGTGCGTTGAATTCGCCGAAGAGCTTCTGTACGGGCCTCTTCGCAAACAAAAGAGCAAGTGAGTGAAGGCTTTAGGAGGTTTGGAATGAGCCATCGATTTTTCGCTGCAACGAGTGTGGTGGCATTGGTGATCGCGGTCGCGTTGGTGGCGCCTGGAAATGTCGCGGGCCAAACCGAGCCCACGACAAAAGCGGCTCCGGCGAAAACCGCGGCCTCAGCGAAGCCGTGGACTCCGCCACGTACTCCTGATGGCCAGCCGGACCTGCAAGGCGTTTGGGACTACCGCACGATCACTCCACTGGAACGGCCTAAGGAACTTGGAACGAAG
Source organism: uncultured Acidobacteriota bacterium (assembly GCA_963803735.1). Classification (GTDB taxonomy): domain Bacteria; phylum Acidobacteriota; class Terriglobia; order Acidiferrales; family UBA7541; genus Palsa-189. Next base: position 27,581 of record CAWDNV010000011.1, read on the forward strand.
GCGTTTTTTACCGAAGAGGAAGCCGCGAAATATGAGAAGACAGAGAATCAGCGTCAGAATCGCGATTTAATCGATCCCGAGACGGGCGGTTTGCAATATCCGCCCGGCGGCGTCGTCCCTTACAACGAATTTTGGTACGACCGGGGCAACAAGGTCGCGGGGACAAAGCGCACGTCCTTGATCGTGGATCCGCCCGACGGCCGCCTTCCTGCTTGGACGCCGGAGGGGCAGAAGGAAGCGGACCTTCGTGCGGCCGCGGAGCGCAATGACCAGCTTGGACATCCGGCGGCCGATTCGTGGGAAGATCGGCCTCTGCAGGAGCGTTGCCTCGTGGGACTCAACGCCGGGCCGCCCATGGTTCCGGGCGCCTACAACAATGATGTTCAGCTGCTCCAGACTCCCGGATACGTGGTGATTCTCAACGAAATGGTCCACAGCGCTCGCATCGTCCCTTTGGATGGGCGTCCGCACGGGAGCATTCGCCAATGGAGGGGAGATTCGGTTGGCCATTGGGAGGGGAATACTCTCGTTGTCGATACGACCAATTTCAGACGCGAAACGAGCCTGCCGGGCTCCAGCGCCAATACGCATCTGATCGAACGCTTCACGCGCACCGACGCAAACACGCTCCTCTACGAATTCACCGTCGACGATCCGACGATGTGGACGCGGCCGTGGACGGCAGTCATCCCGATGACGAAGAGCGACGACCCGATCTACGAATACGCGTGCCATGAGGGGAATTACGCCATGAGCGGCATCCTGGCCGGCGCCCGCGCCGCGGAGAAAGCCGGCCGAAGCCGGAGCTCGAAATAACTCGACGAGGCGCTCTCGCCTCCGGCAAACAGCTACTCCGCGTGGCCGAGTCTCCCTTTATCTTACGCCATGGCCCGTAACTGCCGCGCCCGCTTCCGGCGCCAAACTGAAGCAATCGATCACCGCCAAAAATGCCAACAGGGAAACCAGGGCGAAAGCAATACGGAACTCTGTCGGGCCGGGAGTGGCGCCTCGATGGCGGTCGAGTAGCGCGCCCAAGCGTAGCGCGATTGCGCCAAGCGCGACGCCCATTCCCATAGTCATCTGCATAACCATGCTGAAGAAACTCGTGGCCGAGCTCAACTGCGATTTCGGAACGTCCGCAAAGGCCAGCGTGCTCAAGCTGGTAAACTGCATCGAGCGGAACAGGCCATTCGCAAATAACACGGCAATGATCACAATCCTCGGCGTCTGTGGCGCGAGCGCGGAACAAGCAAGAATACCCAGCGCCGTCAGTATCCCGTTGGCGATCAGCACGGACCGAAATCCAAAGCGCCGAAGGACGGGACTGGTGACGGTTTTCATTCCCAGATTGCCCGCAAAAAGGGCCAGCATCAGAAGGCCGGACCGAAATGCATCCAAGCCAAAGCCCACTTGAAACATCATAGGAAGCAGAAAGGGCGATACGCTGATTGCCATGCGGAACAGCGATCCTCCCCCAAGCGTGACCGCAAAGGTCTTGATCTTGAGTGAGGAAAGGTCGATGACCGGCGCCGGCGTACGCCTGAGATGAAGCACTGCCAGCGTCCCCAGCGCGGCTCCGCCTCCCAGGAAGAGTCCAGTTGTCAGCCACGGTGTGTTCTGGCGCCCGATCAATTCCAGGCCATACATGAAGCTCACGCAGGCCGTACTGCTCAGGGCGAAGCCGATCCAATCGAACGGCTTCGCCGCTTGATCCTCCCGCAGATTCGTGATCCACAATGCGGCTAAGGCCATGGCGATCACCCCAAGCGGCACATTCAGAAAGAAAATCCAATGCCACGAAGCATAGGTGGTGATGAATCCGCCGACCGGAGGTCCCACAACGGGAGCGATGAGTCCAGGCCACGTAATGTAGATCATGGCGCGCATCAGATCGTGCTTCTCCGTAGTGCGCAGCACCACCAGCCGTCCCACAGGAACCATCATGGCGCCACCGATGCCTTGGACGACGCGGGCCGCCGTGAACTGCCAAAACCCGGTGCTCAATCCGCAGAGGATCGAGGCCCCGGTAAAGATGGCGATGGCGGAGACAAATACAGTACGTGCTCCAAAGCGATCCGCGACCCAACCGCTGATGGGAATGAAGACCGCCAGCATCAGCAGATAGGCGGTCATCCCGATGTTGAGATCGACAGGATTCACATGGAAGGATCGCCCCATCTGCGGCAACGCCGTGGCGATGACCGTGCCATCCAGGTTCTCCATGAAAAACGCCCCGGCCACCAGGATGGCGATCGCTGCCGAGTTCCGACTGGGAATCGCCACTGCACCAACAGATTCCAATTGCGTGCCAACCTCGTCTCGAGAGTCCGCCTGACTGCAAAACATTTATCGTCAGCGAGTGCGGCGAACTGAATCTACACCGAGTTCTTTCGGCTGCGAAAGAGTTTCAAGATCGCAGCGTTGTCCCGCCGCTGTATAGTTGTGCGGATTAGATCCCCGAAGTATAAAGCTCGGCCTCACGCGTGCGAAGGAGGGCACTTGGCTTGTATTTGTGGATAGCCGCCTTATTGACCGGCGTGATGGGCTTGGTGCTGGGCCTTCTCGGAGGAGGAGGCTCCATTCTGGCGGTACCAATCCTGGTATACGTCCTCGGCATTGAAGCTCACGCAGCGATTGCCTTTTCGCTCGTGCTGGTGGGAGCCACTGCTCTTGTAGCGGCGCTCCTTCATAATCGTAAAGCGCGTGTGGACTGGAAAGACGGACTGCTCTTTGCCAGCTTCGGCGCGCCCATGAATTTGGTCGCCGCCTATTTCTCGCGGCGCCTCTCTGGCCCGCTTTTGCTCCTGCTTTTTGGCATGGTGATGGGAATTGCAGGTATTGCGCTGCTTCGCAGAGGGGAGAAGCATCAAGACGCTCCGCACAAACATGACATCCGGCCCGCCATCGCAAGTGGTGCAGCGGTTGGATTGTTAACTGGCTTTCTGGGTATCGGCGGGGGATTCTTGATTGTTCCGGCACTCGTTTTGTTTCTTGAGATGCCTATGAAGCTCGCGTGCGGAACCTCTCTCCTGGTCATTGCGGCCAATAGCGCTGTGGCCTTGTTCGGCCGTCTTCATTCGTTGCAACTTCCCTGGATACCTCTGCTCGCACTGACGGCGCCTTCGCTCGTTGCGACTTACTTTGGGGTTGGGCTTTCAGAAAGGTTTAGCGCCGCTCAACTCCGCAAAGTATTCGCAGTTTTCATTATTGTCCTGGGAATATTCATGATGGCGAATAACGCCGCAACCTTATTGAAACACTAACATGTCCGGCGGCTACAGCAGTCCAAGATGGTCAGGGTGCTTGGCCTGCAAGGAATTCACCAGCACTTCAAACTCAGGAAGACTCCGCAGATTTTGGAGGCAAGGGTCTCGCACAAAGAACGGCCAGCAAGCGAATCCGGTGCTGACACTTCGCTCGAGCCATTCAAATGCCACTTTGTGCCGACCCAGCAGTGCAAGAATGCAGGCAATCTGATAGTAAGTATGGTGCGCATGTCCAAAAGACTTTGGGCTTGCGCATGCCTGGCTCAGGCATTCAAGTGCCTGCCCTTCTTTCCCCGTTAAAGCGTAAAAAACGCCCAGGAGACTGACGATCAGCGGTTCTTCGGGCAAGAGCTGCGCCGCCTCATCCAGCAGAACCTTCGCCTCTTTCCAGTCCCCCGTCATCATGGCCGGTTGCGGAGCGAAATAGACGGGGTATTTATTTCGTGGATTCTCGGCTCGCCAAACTTGAAGTTCTTCCCGCGCCAATTCGTATTCTCGATTCCACACATAAACCTGCACGATGCTGTGACTGACGGCCTTTCGGGTATCGAACTGGCGTCCTCGCTCATACATTTCGCGAGCGTGGTCCAGTAGTCCGATGTGCGCCAGAATTGTGCCCAGGCGGTTATAAGCGTGGGGCAGATTCCTTTGCAGGGCGAGCGCGCGTTTCAGCTCGGTAATCGCCTCGAGATGCTGAAAGTTTTTCGAGGGGCCCCACAACAAAAACGCTTTGGCGACGTGTCCTTCGGCCAAATCCGGATCCAACTCGAGTGCCTTTCCGCAATGGAACTCTGCCTTCTCCAGCCACGTGCTTGTAGGGTCGACCTCAAAGTGGCGGGTTGCACACACAAACGACAGCGTGGCATGAGCAAGCGAAAAAGCGGGATCGCGACTGATCGCATTGGTCAGCCGCTGTGCCGCTTCGTCCAGAAGCGCGGGATCTCCGGCAGAACTAAGCCGATAACCTCGCATGAACTCCGCATAAGCTAGCGGATCCTTGCTATATCGTGGCCGCGGTCCTGGGACCGGTGTCCGCAGAGGCCTGTTCAATGCCCTGGCGATGTCTCTTGCGATCTCGTCCTCCACTTCGAAGAGGCGGTCGATATGGAGGTCACGCTTCCGCGTAAAGCAAGGGCTTTGCAAATGCGTGTCAAGCAGTTCCACCGAGAGCCGCGATTGCCCTTTCGATATCTGAATGGCGCCGTGGACGACAAAGCGGACCCCCAAACGCGAAGCGATTTCCGAAGTGGTCGCTTGGAGAGGCAGATTTAGCACGGCCGAGGTCGGCAGTACATTCATCCTCTCTAAATTGCCCAGTCGCGAGATCAACGCGTCCGCAAAGCCCAGGCAGAGGTCACGATTGTCAGGAGCATTCCCTACGGGAAAGAGCGGCAGAACCGCGAGCGACGGCCGCTCATGCACCGTGCCCGCATCTTCCAGAGTCACCCGCGGAACTGGTTCCAGAACTTTGCACGTAGGCGGCTTGCGGAAAGTGTGGATCAACTACGCGCACGGGGCCAATAAACCGGTATCCTTTGCCAACGACTGTCTCCAGGAAGCGCGGCTTTGCGGAGTTATCGCCCAGGGCCGTCCGAATTTTTCGCACAATGTTGTTGATGCTGGTTTCCGTGTCGACAAAGAGATCCGAGCGCCAAAGCTTCGAGACAATGTCTTGGCGCGAAACCAATTGTTCTCGCCGGCCGACCAGGAAAATCAGCAGCTCCATCGGCTTTTTCTCGAGCTTTACCCTTCGTCCGTTGCGGCGAAGCTCGTAGCGCCCGAGGTCTAGCTCAATTTCGGGAGTTGCCGGTCTGGCGGGAAGCATAGGCTTTCGGTTTCAGAGATTATGCTATGAGATTCAATAATTTGCGAAGATATACGAAAGATATACTAAATGTACCCCCTCTGGATTGAAAAGCCTACATGATCGGTAGATGATCCCACCGTTGGTTCAAAGTAACGGAGGTATCACAATGAGACGAAACTTGTATGGTGGCTTGGCGTTGTTTGCGCTTTTGTGCTGCGCCCTCTTCGCGGCTGCTGCACACCCCAATTCTTCTGAGAAAAACATCTTCACCCCGGATAGCATGCCCTGGGGACCTGCACCCTCATTTGTGGAGCCGGGAGCGCAGTTGGCAGTCGTGGAAGGTAATCCTCTTGCCTCTACCGGAGATTACACGGTGCGTCTGAAGATGCCTGCCGGATATCGAATCGCGCCGCATTGGCATCCCAAGCGCGAAAACGTCACGGTGATCTCGGGGACCTTGAAAGTTGGGATGGGCGATAACTTCGATGACAGCAAAATGGCGAGCTTCTCAGCGGGCAGCTTTGCCTATCTCGATCCCGACATGCACCATTACGTAGCGGCCAGCGGCGAGACGGTAGTCCAGATTCACGGCATGTCACCTGTGCAATTCAACTACATCAATCCCAAAGACGATCCCAGCCACAAGAAATAGCCGGATAGGCGCTAGTGAGCGACTTTGCTCTGCCACTAGCGCCAGCCGCTTACTCAAGCGTCAGCCCACCGCCCGCTAGGTCGCGTTTCCGGAAAGTGGCTCCTCTTGTTCTATCGCTCTGACCGGCCCCGTCGTGCTCGCACGCAGAATTCAGTCCTGAGCCAGAAGCCAATCCCGCGTTTGTCATAACCAAGCTCAACTACTTAGCCTGGAAGGACTGATCGTCAGTAGCGCGCGGACTTCTAGGGTTGGACTTTCAGAAAGGTTTAGCGGCAATCAGCTCCGCCAAGCATTCGCAGTTTTCGTTTTTGTTCTAGGAATATTGATGATGGCGAATAACGCCGCGACTCTACTCAAACACTGGCATCCGCGATTGACGGATACTCCATAAGTTTACTTCTTCTTCGAGGGCGGAAGCCCTCCACTGGAGTCAACGCCTGGCACAGGACCGCCGAGCACCTGTGAGACCCTGGTTCTATCCCCCTGGCGCCACGCTTCGATTAGCAGTTTGCCCTTTTCGCTGATGTTAACCGCGTAGGTGACAATCTGGAAATTGTTGTTGGCTTTAAGGCGAACGTCGGCCATCCCAGCAGCTATGAGCCGTGCAAAATGTAGAAGGCCGTCCCCCGAGAGGATGAGGAAGTCCGGCGAACACGCGCTCAAAAAGAGCAGCTTGTCTATAGCTTCGAGATCGAAAGCGCGGCTAATGGCGACCAGCATCGCCTTGTATAGATAAACGGAATCAGACGAGATCGTTCCACGGTGGTAAAGCGCGTGGCAGGTCGGGCACAGGGCAACCAAGTTAGAAGGGTCGTCGCCGCCTCCGTAAGTAACTTCCCAGATGTGGTGCATGTCCAATGCGAGGATTCCGCGGCACGTCGGAACCGCGCATCGGTATCCGGCTTCCGTGAGAACGATCGTCTTCGTCCTTAGCGAGAGATTCTGACGCTCACGAGGGGCTTTCTTCACTTTGGGCATAGCTTAAGATCGGTGAACCAGGCAAGACAAACGAGACTCTCACTCAATCGGAACAATCCAATATCTTCTGAAGAATTCTCTTCGGGAGCCGCTTGAACAAATTACTCCACTCGAATGTTCTAGTGCCGTCGTCGTCCACGTGCTGTTGAACCAGGTCGTCCCGGCGCAGCGGACTGAGGTGATAATCCAGCGCTTGGCTACTAGCGAAGCTAAATTTTGCAATTAGGTATTCTTTCGTTCTCGGCTCTTCACACTCCTTCATGATTTGTTTCCCCTTGGCAGTTGTGAGACAGCCGCGAACGTATGCTTCAACTTCTGTCCTGTTAGACACGCTCGCAATGGTCTCCAGAGCGCTGAGACGCTCTTTTATCTCGATCAGCTCAGACTTCAGTTGGTCCGAAGAAACTTCAACCCGATCCGTCCTTTTCGGCTTATCGTTCACTGTTTTGCCTGCACGGTGGCTTGGTCACCGGTTTTGATCAAACCGAAGTCGTTCAGATCGAAAATTCTAACCCGTTTTTTGTCGTCGCGTAGTTCCATCAATCCCATAGCAGTGCATCGCTGAGCGAGAGCCAGCAAACCGTTCGGGCTCATCTTGCACTCGATCCGGACTTGGTCCATCGTGGACGAGCCGTCCAGCATTTGATAGGCAGTACGAGACTTGGCGTCGGGCAGTGCTTCCTCGAGCAATTTCTTGACCGAGCCGTAGGACGCGGCTCGGGTCCAGTTGCGAATATCCGTTAGAACCGCGAGAACCTTCTCATCGCTCATCCGCTTCCTCATTTTCGAAGAAATTAGATGGAATCGAGATAGCGAGTTTCGGCTTTTTTCCAGGACCAGCAAGGAGCTTGCTCCCGTTAAGTTTCTTGACGAGCGTACTCAAATTCCCTTGATTGATCTTGGCCTCTCGTTGGATCTCCGCCTGACGCTCGACTTCCATCCATCAGGAAGATTGACCTCCAATTCGCTGTGCTCTTTCCAACGATTCGCTTGAGTTCAGCGCGGAGCTTCTGGTCGCGTGCGGCAATCGCGGATTCGGCCATAAGCCGGACAAGATCGCGAATCTCGCAAACGGCTTTTAACAGCTCGGATGGTTCATCCATCTTGCCTGTCCGATCTTTCGAAGAAGTTCGGGGGGATCGAGATGACCAATTCCGGACGCTTCTCGTCAGCTTTTATCAACTCCTTGGCACGGAGGGCCTTCGACAACCGACTCAAGCCTCCCTGATCGATTCCAGACTCTTTGCAGATGCCCGCTTGCCTTCTGGAGCCGTCCATCAACAGAACGGCTTTCGCCTTGGCTCTGCTTTTTCCGACAATCTCGGTAAGAGCCGCTCTGAGTTCCTCGTCTCGTTTCGCCAATGCAGGCTCCGCTATAACGCGAAGGAGGTCCCGCATCTCGCGCAGCAGTGCAACTTGCTCGTCCAAAGTTAAATACTCCTAATATGATTGGGTGTTCTTGCGGGGCCCGTACTCAGAAACATAATATCAAAGTATTTCTCTGATTCCATCGAGTACGAAGGTGTCACACGTTGGAAGCGACTCAGTTCGAGGTTTGGTTTACGTTTGGGGAAAAACTGGCGCTTGCGGAAAAGATTCGAACGCCCGACCACCCAGATTCTGAAGTCGGTGTATTCGAGCTTCTAAGGTTTGATCGGAAGAGCTAAGTGCCAATTCGAAGAAGCTTGCTCATTGTGCCGCCGAGGATGGCGGTTCGATCCGCATCGCTCAGGCCTGGCGTGGCCATGAGGTGATCCACCGGCGTGTCCGTCCAGGGATACGGATAGTCCGTGCCCAGGCCGATGTGGTCGGGGCCAACCACGGCAACCAGATGCCGCAGGGCTTCGGGCGAAAACACCAGTGAATCCACATAGATCTGTCTCAGATATTCCGTCGGCCTTTTCTTCAGCTTCTTGTTGCATTGATCCGGAAACGTCACGCATCCGTGATCCAGGCGATCGGCATAAGAAGGAAGGTAGCCGCCGCCGTGAGCCGCGCAGATTTTCAGGTTAGGGAATTTGTCGAGCGTCCCCTCCATGATCATGTGGGAGAGAAAGATCGTGGTTTCCAGCGGATTGCCAATCACGTTGCCCAGCACGCCATTTCCCTGTACGCGGTTCCAGATGCCGGTGCCCATGGCGCTATCCTGCGGATGCATGAAGATCAGGGTTTGCATCTCCTCAGCTTTTGCCCAGAAGGGGTCGTATTTCGGTGAGGATAGTTCTTCGCCCTGAACGCTTCCTCCGATGGCCGCGCCGCGGAATCCCCAGCGCTTGACGCCTTCCTCCAATTGTTTGGCCGCCAGTTCGGGAAACTGCAGCGCCACGGAGGAGAAGGCCACAAATCTCCCGGGCTCTGCCGCTTTCACCATGCCCGCGAGTTTTTCATTCTGAAAATCGATCAGCCGCGAGGCCAGATCGCGATCGGCCGAATACCAGAATGCATTGATGCTCACGGCCTGGACATCAATGCCCATTTCATCCATTTTCTGCAGGCGTTCCGCTCCGAGCGGAGAGTCAATATGGAAGTCGCTGATGCCTTGCCGCTGTTTGCCGGTAGGTGCCGGGCGATTTACGGCGCTTTCCAAAGGCGTGCCCCTGAGAAAATCGGCCACCTCCGGCACGTCAATGTGACAATGCACGTCGATGGTTTTCACCCGACGCCCGGCAATCGTTACCGGCGCGTGCTTCGCGCCCTGGCGTGGCTGCGTCTGCGCGCCACCGCCGTTGCGGGGCAGCAAAAAAGCTCCGGCCGATGCGCCCGCCAAAGTCTTCAGGAAATTTCTGCGGCTCGGCATCTCACCCTCCTCGTTCGAATGACCTGGCGCTCACCCGAAAGCCCGCGCCAGAACGTCAAAACCCTTTGCCTGTCATTCGGACTCTCTCACACTGGAACCCGTTCGAACAATCTCGAATCTAAAACAATTCCCTGCCCGGCGCGCTCTCACCCAACCGGAAATCGTTTGCCTATACATTCGAACGGAAATTCTGTAACTCGAATATCAGTTATTAACTAAATTTTATTGATAACTACTCGATAATATGATATAGTCACTTATGTTCGTTGGCGATCTCTAGAGTTTCTGCGCTTCTGTCCTGACTTTTTCGTCTGATTTCGTCTCGTCTCTCGTCTCTGGATTTCCCGCCCGGTCAGGGATTCTTTGCACCGAACCCGACTCACGGCCGGTCGGGAGAAGCCACCGCGCCGCTCGCTCCAAAAACTTTCGACCTGCTCGAAAGCTGGGCCTGACAACAATGCACAATGCGCGACCGGCAAGTCATGTTACAAATCCGCTCGGCCAAGTCCTTTAGAATGCGCACTTGCGAAAAAATGGGGAGGGGGGTGCCTTGCTTCGGATTCAGCCATGCCGCATCAAAGTCGCCGGCGCTCGCTACTTCCAGCCGTTCACGCGGAGGCCTGATGTTGGCGCCGGCGGTCGGCCACAATAATCACGCGAATATCTTTGGCCTTGCGAACCAGCCGGAAAACCAGGTCGGCAAAAAACAGCCGGCTCAACAGGCCCTGCTTCTTGGGCCGGCCCACCAGTATTTGCGTGACCAGATTGCGATGCGCGAAATCGACGATGGTCTCTGCAGGGTCACCGCCCTCCAAAGTCCGGCTCTCGATGTGAAGATTCCTGGCGAAATTCATGTGCTTTTGTATGCCCTCAAGGTCCTGGGTCACCGAGCGGCGGCCGCCGCGATGCGACGAAACGGAGACGGCGAAGCAATCCGCCCCCAGGTAGTCCGCCATTCTGCGGCCGCGCCGTATCAGCATGGCTGTGGAAGGGTCGGCCGTGACGTATATCAAAATCCGATCGCGGATCTCCTTGCCCGGCGGGGACGAAAGTGTCGAGAGCCCCTCTGGCGGCTCCGGACTTTCGGCGATATCCCTGCATTCCACCTCGTGCGCCGTTTGCCGCAAGGCAAGTTCGCGCAACGCTGCCAGGGTTGATTCCTTGAAGAAATTCTCCATCGCCTGCTGCGCCTTTTCGAGCGCGTAGATGTCGCCTCTTTTCAACCGGTTCAGAAGAGCGCCTGTGGTCGCGTCCACCATCACAACCTCATCGGCACATTTCACAAACCAGTCGGGAACGGTTTCGCGGACGCGGACGCCAGTGATATTGAAGATGTGATCGTTCAGGCTTTCGAGATGCTGGATATTCATGTTCGTGATGACGTCGATTCCAGCATCCAGCAGCACCTGCACGTCTTCCCAGCGCTTGGCGCGTCCCGAACCGGGCACATTGGTGTGCGCCAACTCGTCCACAACACAAATGGCCGGATGCCGGCGGATGATAGCGTCGGTATCCATCTCTCGAAAGTCCACGCCCCGATAGTTGATGGTTCTCGTGGGAATCATTTCCAACCCGGCGGTTTTTGCAATGGTGTCTTTGCGTCCGTGCGGTTCAAAATAACCTATGACGATGTCTTTCCCCTGCCGCTTGAGGTGCTGCGCCTCCTCGAGCATGCGGAACGTCTTTCCAACGCCCGGCGCATAGCCGAGAAACACGCGGAAATGGGCGCCACGTTTGGGTTGGCCATCCCTGAGGATTTCAGCGCTGGTGGGGGTAGACGACGACATCGATCCCCTCCGCGGAACGAATTATGCGTTCGATCAAGTTACTCCAGAGCCGGCGCCAGGCGCCTTGCCGCAGGCTGTGGCCGATAAATATCTGCGTTATGCCCTTCTCGCGCGCGAATTTAAGGATGGCTTCGGCCGCATCCAGGCCATGGAGGGTTTCCACCTGCGCGCCCAACTGGCGTGCGTAGTTGAGATTTTGCTCCAGAATCGCTCGATCTTCTTGCGAAAGCGCAGGCTGATTTACATAGACAACGTAGAATTCGCCCTGAAAGCGGCCCGCGTTCCGGCGGCCGCTTTCCAGCATTTGCGCAGCGCTAGAGCGCGGCGTAACGCAGACCAGGATGCGCTCCTGCACGCCCCAGGAAAAATCCATGCCGTGCGTGCGCAAATAATTCTCGAGCTGCCGGTCGATGACACTCGCTGCGACGAGGAGGGCAAGTTCCCTAAGCCGCGAAAGTTTATGTTCTTCGGCGAGCCGCATGGCATCGTCCTCGCCACCAGTTCCACGCGAAAAGCTATCAATCGCCGGAGCATCCACGACCATGATTTCGTCCGAACTGCGATCGAGAAAACCACGCGGAATGGTGCAGGAGGCTCGCTTGCCTGTGATGCGCTGAACTTCATCCTGAAGTTTCTCCAGATATTGGAGGTTTACGGTGGCGACGACGGAGATTCCAGCATCGAGCAATTGTTCAACGTCCTGCCAGCGATGACAATTTGGACTGCCGGGCGGATTGTCATAAGCGAGACCGTCAATGAGAGCAACTTGAGGGTGCCGCTCGATTACGGCGGGAACATTTATTATTTCCTCGCCGCCCATCTTCAACATAGGAATGATCTCGAGCTGTTGCAATACGGTTTGCACTTCCGGCGGATACTCCGGCTGCAGCGCGCAAACGACGACGTCCTCCCCTCGCTCATGGCGGCGGCGGCCTTCGTCCAGCATTTGGAAGGATTTGCCTACGCCCGAAGCATAGCCGAGGAAAACCTTAAGACGGCCACGCCGCTGCCGAACCTCCTCGCGTTCGACTTCCGCCAGCAGTTGGTCGGGACTTGGCCGGTGTGGTGAGTCAGTAGCCATTGGAACCATTCTATCGAGGGCACAGCAAGAGCGAAATGGTGCACCCGCTCAAAGCGAAGATTCCGCAGCCAGCCACCAGCGCCGGATTGCAACAAGCGACCATACGGCCTCCACGAGTCCGAATGGCCACGCGCCCTGCAGAAATCCGTAGACCGACCCCAAAACACATGCTGCGGCAAACCCGAGCGTATACCAGCGGCTGCGCTTTTCCAGAGCATAGAAAATCAGCATCAACATGACCGCGATCAGGCCAAAGACTGTGAGGATGCTCATAGGTGCTCGTTCCCCGGGGACTCAGAACTTCGATTACGGTTTGCGCGCCACGATAAGCCACCAACTTTCATTATCGGGATCCTTGTCGATGAAATTATTTTGCAGAGTTACGATTTCAAAGTGAGCTCGACGGAGCTCGTTTTCGACTTGCTCGGCTGAAATCTCATGCTCGGCCAGCCGAGAAGCACCGGTATCCGCCGGATTCGGCGCACGATCGATTACCACCAACCGACCGCTGGAAATGAGCGATTCCCGGACATGCCTAAGGATGGCTTGTGAGTCGGTCAGTTCGTGATACGTGTTCGCAATGAGCACCTCGTTCACGCGCTCGGGTGGCAAGTGCGGGTCAGTGACATCGCCATGTATCACAGTGATGTTGCGCTCGTTCTTCAGAATCGTTCTGAACCAGAGGAATACCAGCGGCAATCTGCGGATGTCTTCCGCCAAGATGCGACCGCCCTTTCCCGCCTGGGGAGAAAGTCGCAGTGCGAAATACCCCGAGCCGCATCCTAGATCGACGACAAGATCGCCGAGTTTGATATCTAACGCGTGCAACACTTCGGCAGGGCGCTGCCACCGATCGCGTTCCGTTTCCACCTGATCCAGGCGTGAAATCGTGTTGAGTGCGGAATAACCCGTGTTGAGAAGAAAAAAAATAACCAGCGCACACAGAACGAAAAGGAGAAGTTTGAGGCGGTAGTTCAAGATTGAACCGCAGTGGCACCTCTGGCAAGAAGCCCGACATTTTTACGAAGCCACAGTATCTGCGCGAGGCCCTAGCGATCGCGCCTCCTATTTGGAAACGGGAAAGTGCTGGTCGAGCGCAACATTCAGCAAGAGGACGTTAACGTGCGGCTCGCCGAAAATGCCCCAATCAGGACGTTCCGTGAATTGCGCGACTACCTGTCTTACCTGATCCGCCGAAACGCCGCGCGCTTTTGCAACCCGCGCAGCTTGTATCTCGGCGTTAGCAGGAGTGATGTGCGGGTCGAGACCCGAACGCCGAAGCGGTCACTGCGTCTTGCGGAATCGACGCCTTCGGCATAAATACCAACGGGCGCCTTGTCGTCATTGAAGGCCTTGATCAACTTTACGTCGTCGAGATCGCCGTGCGAATCCTTGAATTGGTCGAGGGGCACCGACGATTCGTAGGGGATTTCGTTATCGACGGAGTAATGGACGATACGATCGGCGATGCCGTCGAAATCGACGACTTCATTTTTCTTGTCGTCCATTTTTGTGGTGCCGCGCAGGAGCTTGGAGCTTGTGGGACCGAGATTCGTGGCGCCGCTAGAACTCGCGTCGTATCCAATCCCGGCAGCTGACGGCCGCGGATGAAAATATTCCGCCTTTTCGAAGGGCTGGCCGATCAAGCTCGATCCGACAACCTTTCCATTGACCGTGACCAAGCTGCCCTTCGACTGCTTTGGAAAAATGACCTCCGAGATGCCGGTCATGACCACGGGATAGATGATGCCGGTGAGAACCGTGAAAACGATGGTCAAACGCAAACCAGGTCCAAGTTCTTTGAGCATGACTTACTCCTTTACGCGAGATGCAGCGCGACCAGGATCTTGTCGATCAGCCAAATTCCGGGAAATGGCACGATGATCCCGCCCAGGCCATAGACAAGCAGGTTGCGCGTCAGCATCTGGCCCGCGCTGACTGGCTTGTATTGCACGCCTCGCAGGGCCAAGGGAACTAATGCAATGATGATGAGAGCATTGAAAATCACCGCTGCGAGCACCGCGCTCTGAGACGAATGCAGGCCCATGATGTTCAGCTTGTTCAGTTCCGGATAGATCGAAGCAAACATCGCCGGAATGATGGCGAAATATTTGGCGACGTCGTTAGCGATGGAGAACGTGGTCAGAGAACCGCGGGTAATCAGCAACTGCTTACCGATAGCGACGATTTCGATCAGCTTGGTCGGATTGCTGTCGAGGTCGACCATGTTGCCGGCCTCCTTAGCAGCCATGGTGCCCGTATTCATGGCGACGCCCACATCGGCTTGAGCCAGCGCCGGAGCGTCGTTTGTACCGTCACCGGTCATCGCCACGAGGCGGCCTTGCGCTTGCTCTTTGCGGATATATTCGAGCTTGTCTTTGGGAGTGGCCTGCGCGAGAAAGTCATCGACGCCCGCTTCTTGCGCGATGGCCGCCGCGGTGAGCGGATTATCTCCCGTGATCATCACGGAACTGATTCCCATGGCGCGCAGCGAGGCAAGGCGCTCGCGCATCCCGCCTTTAACGATGTCTTTGAGGTGAACGATTCCCAGAATTTTCGCACCATCGGCGACGGCAAGGGGAGTGCCACCATTCCTGGAAATTCGATCGGAAATCTCGGAGAGCGACGGAGGTACAGTTCCGCCCGCCTCTTTTACGAAACGCGCAATGGCATCCGTGGCGCCTTTTCGCAGCCGTCGGCCGTCGAGATCGACGCCGCTCATCCGCGTATAGGCGGAAAACGGAATGAAGTTCGCTTCGTGCTCGCCCACTTCACGGCCGCGCAAGTTGTACATCTGTTTGGCCAGTACGACGATCGATCGCCCTTCGGGCGTTTCGTCGGCAAGACTCGAGAGCTGAGAAGCATCCGCCAGTTCGCTTTGGGTGACGCCATCGACGGGGATGAATTCGACGGCTTGCCGATTCCCCAAGGTGATCGTGCCGGTCTTATCCAAGAGCAGTGTGTTGACGTCGCCAGACGCTTCTACCGCTTTCCCGCTCATGGCCAAAACGTTGTGCTGCATCACGCGGTCCATGCCTGCGATGCCAATGGCGGAAAGCAATCCCCCAATCGTCGTGGGGATTAAGCAAACGAGGAGCGAAACCAAGACAGCGACGGTAGGCGCGGTGCCGCTGCCCACAGCCTGAATCGCATATTTGGCATAGGGAGGCAATGTGGCAACAGCCAACAAGAAAATGAGCGTCAGGCCGGCAATCAAAATATTGAGAGCGACCTCATTAGGCGTCTTTTGACGCACGGCGCCTTCGACGAGGGCGATCATGCGGTCCAAGAAAGTTTCGCCTGGATTCGAAGTGATACGGATCTTGATGTGGTCGGACAGGACTTTCGTTCCGCCAGTCACGGCACTGCGGTCGCCTCCGGATTCGCGAATGACAGGCGCGCTCTCGCCGGTGATAACAGACTCATCGACGCTGGCGATGCCTTCAATGACTTCGCCGTCCCCGGGAATCAGATAACCCGCTTCGGCGTAGACGACGTCTCCGGCGCGGAGCTTCGATGCAGGCACCATTTCAAATTTGTCATTGGGGAGGAGCTTACGCGCCATCGTGTCTGTTTTGGTCTTGCGCAGAGCATCGGCTTGGGCCTTGCCGCGAGCTTCGGCCATGGCTTCGGCAAAATTGGCGAACACTACCGTAAACCACAGCCACAGAGCGATCTGAATGCCGAACAAAGTGCCGCCTGCGCCGGTGAACGCATCCTTGACGACGAATACGGTCGTCAGAGCAGCTCCCACTTCGACGACGAACATCACGGGATTTTTCGCCACGAGTACCGGGTTGAGCTTGACAAACGATTCCCGGATGGCACGCCTCATGATTTCGCGATCGAACAAGGGACGCGCCCGGACACCCCGCGAGATGAGCGTCGTCGCTTCTTGCTCTTTGATCTCCGGTTTGCGTTGGACCGGAGGAACAGTGGCAGTAGACATTTCCAGCTCCTTATCCCTTCATCACGTCATCACGCTAAAACAGCTTGCCATTGAGCATTTGGAAATGCTCCACGATGGGACCTAATGAAAGCGCCGGGAAATAGGTGAGCGCGCCAACGATAATGACGGTCCCGACCAGCAGGATAACGAACAGCGAACCATTCGTCGGCAAAGTGCCACTCGTTACCGGGACAAGTTTCTTTGCAGCCAGGCTGCCTGCAATCGCGAGAGCCGGGATGATGAACAAAAATCTTCCGACAAGCATGTCAACGCCCATAGTCAGGTTGTACCAAGGTGTGTTGGCATTGATTCCGGCGAAGGCGCTGCCGTTATTTCCGGCGCCGCTGGAGTATGCGTATAGAATTTCCGAGAAACCGTGAGCGCCATTGTTGCTGATATTCGCCGCGGCAGGACCGGGCGAGTTCCAATACCCGTTCTTTGCAAACGGAACGATGGAACTGACGGCGGTGAATCCCAGAATCACCAAAGAAGTTGCAATGACGGCAATGATGGCCATCTTGACTTCCTTTTGCTCGATCTTCTTGCCCACGTATTCGGGCGTGCGCCCAACCATTAATCCGCCGATGAATACGGCGATGACGGCATAAATCAACATGCTGTAGAGACCAGCACCAACGCCTCCAAAAATCACTTCGTCAGTCTGAATATTGAATAGTGGAACGAGCCCGCCAAGAGGAGTGTAACTATCATGCATGCCATTGACGGCGCCGCAACTAGCATCGGTAGTGACAGTCGCAAACAGAGCCGATTGGGCAATACCGAAGCGGACTTCCTTGCCCTCCATGTTGCCGCCGGGCTGGCTACCCGTGTAGGTGCGTTCCAGGCCCGCGCTGGCCACGATCGGGTTGCCACGCTGCTCGGCCCAATAACAGACGAAAACGCCAACAATAAACATCACGGACATAGCCCCAAAAAGGGCCCAGCCTTGACGTGTATCGCGGACCATCTTGCCGAACATATAGGTGAATGCCGCGCCGACGCAAAGAAGCATGATCATTTGAATCATGTTCGAGAGCGCGTTGGGATTCTCGTAGGGATGAGCCGAGTTTGCGTTGAAGAATCCGCCGCCATTGGTGCCCAGCATTTTGATCGCGAGCTGCGAAGCCAGGGGGCCCTGGGCGATTGTTTGGCTCCCGCCTTCCAAAGTCTGGATTGTCTGATACGGCTTAAAATTCTGAATGCAGCCCTGCGAAACAAAAAACAAAGTGGCGAGAACACACACCGGAAGGAGGATGTAGAGCGTCCAACGAGTGACATCAACCCAGAAATTTCCTATGGTCTTCGCGGTGTGCCTTGAGAATCCTCGAATCAACGCAACGGCCACGGCCATCCCCGCCGCCGCGGAGACAAAGTTCTGAACAGCCAAGGCAGCCATCTGGACGAAATAGCTGACCGTAGTCTCCGGAGTATAGGATTGCCAATTCGTATTGGTCATGAAGCTGACGGCGGTATTGAAGGCCAAATCGGGCGTCATTGGCGTGGCGTTTGGAGGCGCCTGGGCGGTGGAGAGATGCGCTGGATTGAGTGGCAGGTGCCCCTGCCATCGCTGTAAGAGGTACACAACGACGAAACTGAAAAGGCTCATCGAAATCATCGAGCCGGCGTACTGTATCCACGATTGTTCTTCACCTTCGCGAACTCCGCCCAGACGATAGATCAGCCGTTCCACGGGGTAAAAGATCGCATGAAGCGTAGTCTTTTCGCCCTCGAACACACGATACATGTACGTACCCAGTGGCTTCGTGAGCGCCAGCAAAATCAGGAAGTAGAGCACGATTTGTGCAATGCCGATCCAAGTCATTTCAGCACCTCAAAACTTCTCCGGCCGAAGCAGCGCATACATCAAGTAAACAAAAAGAGCGGCCGCCACGATTCCAGCAATGGCGTATTCCATGGAACCCTCCTAAAGACGCTCGGCGGCTTTCGTGAAACCCCAGAGCACAACAAAAAATGCAACCGCGACTCCGATATAGAAGATATCCAGCAGCATAATCACCTCGCTACGATCGCCGGTTCCAAAACTGGCTGCCCGAAAACTGGCCGTGCTCTCGAATCGACAAAAACAACCCGATAACCTTTGTCCCGAAGCGCGCGAGCCATGCGCGTTTCCGCGGTAGGCCACCAGCGCTTTCGTCCGCCGATCACTACCAGAGAATTCGGCTTGAGGACCTGCGAAAGGGCCCAAACACGATCCCGACAGAGATATAAATGGACTGTTGGATCGAACGCTTCCCTGTTCAGCTGCGCGACGAGCTTCCGCATAACGTCCTGGAGAAAAGCTACCGAAATAGGCGGCTGATCGAGTGGCAATTGAAATGGCACTGCGATTGCCGCTCGGAGGCTGATATGCGCTCCCAGCTCATGTGCGAAGGACTGCGCGAACTTCAAAGCGGCGGCCGTTTCTTGCAGATCGGTGAAGATGACGTTCACCTCGAGCGGTCCCGCAGCAAACCCCGGGGCGCTCTCTTGGGCTATCGCTTTCCCAGGAAGGTTTGTGGTCGTTTGATGGTATCGGCTGCTCATTGATCTTACTTCCGATCCCAATCCTGCTCCCGAACTAATAAACGTTACATAAACGCCCCCTAAGAACGGCATAAACTGAACAAGGTAGATACCCCTACTGACTCAGGCCCGTAGCAGGCTGATAGCAATGGAGTAGGCCCGTAGCAGGCTGATAGCAATGGAGATGGACAAACAGCGTAGCGTTGGAGGTTACTGAGGAAGCTGAAAACGATAGCCGGCCCAGGCGTCGGTCACCAAGAATTGCGGCTTGGAGGGATCGGGTTCTATCTTTTTGCGCAGGCGATTGATAAAAACGCGCAGGTACTCCAGTTCGTCGCCGTAATCCGGGCCCCAAACGGCCTGCAAGAGTTCGCGATGAGAGATTGTTTTATTGGGGCGCGCGAGCAAGTAGGAGAGCAGGTCAAATTCCTTTGCCGTCAGGCGAGAGGCGCGTCCATGCACATTGACCTGTCGCGAGGCCAGATCAATTTCAACGCCGCGGTGGTCCAGCTCCTTCAAGTCCCCATGTTCGGGAGCATGGGGCAAGCGCCGCAGAGTGGCGCGAATGCGCGCAAGCAGTTCCGGCGTGCTGAAGGGCTTGGTGATGTAATCATCGGCGC
The DNA here is from genome assembly GCA_963803735.1 of uncultured Acidobacteriota bacterium. Lineage (GTDB taxonomy): Bacteria > Acidobacteriota > Terriglobia > Acidiferrales > UBA7541 > Palsa-189. The sequence goes on from CAWDNV010000011.1 coordinate 47,041, forward strand.
CAGCGTCGAGAGCCTCCACCTTGTCCTTTTCCGAATTGCTGACGGTGAGCATGATGATAGCGACCTCTGAGCTCGACCGAATCAAGCGGCAGGTTTCGATGCCTCCCATTCCTGGCATGTTCATATCCAAGAGCACCAGATCGTAGTTGCCGGACCTTAGCGCTTCGAGGGCCTCCTCCCCGGTACGCGCATCGGCGACTTCATAGCCGCGCCCGGTAAGAGTCGTTCGCATAGCGCGGCGAATCTGGGGATCATCGTCGACCACAAGAATCCGGCCGGCGCTCATTCGCCGCCCCGAGGAGCGAGCGGGAGTGAGAAAGAAAACTCCGAGCCTTCGCCTGGCTTGCTGCTGACGCGGATCTCTTCGCCGTGTGCGCGGATGATTTCGCGCGCGATGGCCAAACCCATTCCTGTGCCTTTCAGCTGTTGCTCCTTTGTGCCACGGTAAAACTTATCGAAGATTCGCGATTGTTCTTCTTCGCCGATTCCCGCACCTCGGTCTGCCACGTAAATAATGGCATGGCCGTCGCTCATTCGAGCCCCAACTGAAATGGGAGTTCCCCGGGGGGAATACTTCAACGCGTTATCGATCAGGTGAGCGATCACCATCTGCACGAGCTCAGCATCCACGGACACGAGAGGAAGTTCCTCCGCAACGCAAACCTTTATTTCTCGACCATCGGTCAATGATTTTATTTGCCGAAGCGCCGACGAAATCAGCGAACCCGGAAGGTGGATTCCGCGATTTAGTTGAAATTTACCTCCTTCGATTCGCGCGAGTTGAATGGCCTGCGTAACGAGCGTGGACAGACGGTCCGCACCTTCGTCCGCGATGGAGATCAACTCGCGCTGATGCTGCTCGAGCCCAGCGGCCGAATCGGAGAGCAAATCCGTAGTAACAGCTTTGATCGATGTCAGCGGCGTCTTGAACTCATGCGCGATGGCATCGAGAAGCGTGGACTTCAACTCTTCACTGCGGGTGGCAATTTCCGCGCGGTTGAGTGTTTCTTCCGAGAGGGCTCGTTCCAGCCAGATGGCGACCAAGTTCACGAGGGATTGCAAAGCCGCATCGGACAAGGACGCGCCACGAATGGCCAGACTGCCGATTGGCTGCCTGCCGAGACGGATGGGGGTGATGGTGAGCCCTCGATGCTCGTCGCGAAGGAACTCGGATCGAACAGCGGCGTCCTTTAATTCCGTATCGATGGCGGCAGGATCGTCAAATCCAGCCCGAAAGATCTCACCAGTGCTGCGGTTGTAAAGAGCGACGGATGGGGATTCAAATGCCTGGGCGATTTGCTCCACGATTTGTTTGGCGATGGGACGTGTTGCGTCAGTAAGCAGCAGAGCGCGGCTGAGGGAATAAAGCCGCTCAATTTCATTTTGGCGGTCGACGACTTCCTGTGTGCGGCGTTTTGCTCGTGCAGAAAGCTGGCTGGCCGTGAGAGAGGTAGCCAGAAAGGCAAAGAGCGCCACCCAATTCCTTGAATCTGAAACTGTCAGAGTACCAATTGGTGGAATGAAGTAGTAGTTGAAGGACAACATGGCGGCAACCGAAGCTATGGTGGACTCAACGAGGCCGGCGACCGTGGCGATAAAAAGGATCGCAACCAGGTAGAGAAAGCCTGCAGTTATTTCATTGACCGGCAAAAGACGAAAAGACAAAAAAGTAACTACCACAATCACGCCTAGCGAGAGGAGAATGCGACCAGCCAGCCGTATGGCCCTTTGAATGAACTTACCTGGAACGGAATCGCTCCCCGAACGAGCACGACTGGCCATAGACATGTTCATAGCATTCAAGCCGTTCTAAAAGAAGGATACCTGATCGAGGCGAACTCATGCAGCCATAGGCAATACCAGACCAGTTTCAAATGGCACCTCTCCGGCGGGATGTTCTATGCTGACTTCATCAGTAACGCTGGCAGCAGATATTTGTCATCACATCTATCGTGGATGAGACGAGACAATCAGGGGGGCCTCCGGCGCAGCGCGGCGCTGATCGCAGAACCCAGCCGCGCTATCGGTTTATGGCCCTTGCCGAGGTTATCGACGACGTATCGGAAAAGAACATCGAAGCTCACATCGTCGATATCAGCGAGCGCGGTTGTCACGCCGAAACAGATAAGCCATTTCCCCTCGGAACAGAAACGAAGATCCTGATCAGGAAGGGCGGAGAGTCTTTTGCGACCCGAGCCAGAGTTGTGTATTCCTCGGGAAACAGCATGGGTTTAGCATTTTCTGATATTCCGTCGGACCAGCTTCCGATGTTGGAAAGCTGGCTTGGATCGTCACGCGAGCGGGACTGGCTGACTCGGAATCGCCGAAGAACACAGCGAGTACTGATGCGGATTCGCGTGCGTGTTTCGTCTCAAGGCTCTGCTGCCTCGAGATTTGACGAAGAAACATATACTCTCGCGATCAACGCACACGGGGCATCGATTCCGCTATCAAGACCCGTAACCAAGGGACAACGGCTGGAGGTTTTGAATGTTGCGACAGGGGACAAAGCGGAGTGCATAGTCGCTCACCTCGGTCAGCGGCAGAGCGACCACATCGAAGTGGGCGTCGAATTCATTTTGGCCAGTCCGAAATTCTGGCGCGTAGCTTTTCCACCGACCGACTGGACCCAGCCCTTGTCCGGCGTCGAACCGTGATTGTCCCAGGGAGTTAGCTTACGATTAAGAGGCGCGACCGCGTTTTGATCTCGTTCGCTTCGTAAATCCGTCCACGGTTCGCGCGACCTGAATCAGCGTGGGGATCAATTCAGTTGCAGCAGCCGATTTGGACACAAATCCATCCGACCATTGTCGCGTAGCGAGGACGGTTCCCGGAAGTTTTGTGGATTGTCAGGAACACAATTTTTGTGTGGTACATCTTCCGGATCCGGGCGGCAGCCGTAACGCCATTCATTCCGGGCATATTGATGTCAAGCAGGACGATATCCGGTCTTAGCTCGCCGACTTTTTCGAGAGCTTCGGCACCGTCCTGAGCCTCGCCGCAGACCTTGAACGAATTCAAGTCCAAGAGCGAACGGATGGCCCTGCGAGCGGCGGAGTTATCGTCAACGACCAGTATTCGCGCTGGCAATTTTATCTCCCGGAATCTCTGGTGGGATCACTTCTTAATCCTCTATCCCCAGAGGGACATTTCAATGGGCCTGACTCTCTTCGGGCAAAAGACGGTTGATTGCTGGGATCAACTCGGTGCCAGTTTGGGACTTTTCGATGAAATTACCGTCGCCGAACAGGCGAGCTAAATGAGCGGCCTCTTCCGCGGTGTAGTAACTGCTCATGAGGATGATTTTCGTGCCCGGCGCCGATCGGCGTATCTCGTATGCCGTCTCGATGCCGCCCATTTCGGGCATGACAATATCCAGCACGGCCACTTGCGGATTTTCTTTCTGAATGCACTCAAGAGCTACCTTGCCATTTTGGGCCTCATAGATTTTCCAATGAGACTTTTCGGCCAGCAGCGAGCGAAGAGTGCGCCGGACCAGCGGCTGGTCGTCAGCAACCAGAATTTTAGTTTGTGGAAGCACGTCGCCTTCAGGCAACGACGAGGCGGTGGGCAGCGACCCGGCGGTGCTATCGTATAGATACGCGGGGAGCCATGTCTGCACAATACAATACATGCCGTAGATCGGCTTTAAAGTGCCCTTGGGACGTCACAATTGTGGAAAGACTTCCACTACATCCCAGTCGAGGCTAGAGCGCCGTCGTTGTCCCTCTATCAAGGCCAGGGCGCCGTGTCTTCTGCGTCGTAAGGACTCGCTCGCGACGCGGAAATGTGCTTTTATCGTCAGGAAACCACAGCGAAGATTTGCCCTGCTGTAAATTAACGAGTTAGGAACACGCACGTAATGAGCGCGGTCATTCTGATTGCGTTTTCGCGGTATTTTGGGTGTGGGTATCAACATCCTGGCATGGCTGATCCTAAGGGTTCACCTTACATGAAGGATTCTCTGCGCATCGGATTGCTGCTCGCAGTAGTCGCGCTGATATATGGCAACGCGCTGCGAAACGATTTCACAATGGACGATCAAATCTACATTGTGAACAATTCGCAGGTGACCCATCCTTCGTTGAAAGAGCTCTTCGCTCCACACAAGATCAGCAATGTATTCCGGCCCGTGACGTTCGCTACCTTCGCCCTCAACTGGTGGCTCGACGGTGAGCGTCCTTTTGGCTTTCATCTATTCAATCTGGTCCTACACGCCGGCGCGACATGGTTACTCTTTTTGCTTCTGGAGGCTCTGCTTGGGCCTTCTCGTCCGGCGAAAGAAGTGGCTTTAGTGGCGGCTTTGATCTTCGCCGTGCATCCGCTGCACACGGAGGCTGTTGCCTCCATCTCGGGACGCGCTGAATTGCTGGCGGCCGGATTTCTCTTTGCCGCGTGGATCCTGCACCTCAACGATCAGCAAATTCCAGCGCTGAGCTGTTTTGTGTTGGCGCTGCTCTCAAAGGAATCGGCGGTCGTTTTTTTGCCCCTCTTGCTGCTTGGCGATTACGCGCGCGGCAAATGGAAAACGCGTCTTTGTTACGCGCTGATTGGCGGAATAACGCTCATCTATCTTGGAGTTCTGTGGAAAGCTCAGGGAGGACGATTCGGCCAAGTCACGATTTCGCAGCTCGACAATCCGCTTGCCGTCATTCCTGCGCGATGGCGAATTCTAAACTCCCTGCGCGTAGCATGGAAGTACGCAGCGCTTCATTTCTACCCGGCCAAACTTTCCTGCGACTATTCGTTCAATACGATTCCCATATATCTGGATTGGCGCCATACGCTGCCCGCGCTTCTCGCGACGCTCGCCGCGGTAGGCGCATGGATATGGGCGATCTGGAAACAGCGGACTGGGCTGATCCTGGCTGGCGGGATCTATTTAGGCGCATTTGCAGTCACGGCGAACATACTGATGCCCACTGGAACGATCATGGGAGAGCGGCTAGCCTATCTTCCGTCGGTGGGATTTTGCCTGCTGGCAGCACTCGGATGGAATTGGCTGCGTGGCCGGCAGAGGACGGTGGCGCTAGCGGCCTTGGCGGCCGTCGTGGCGGCCTTTGGGATGCGGGCGATGGTTCGCAACCAGGACTGGAAAGACAATTTGAATCTCTATTCCGCCGGAGTGCGCGTCTCGCCATACAGCGCGAAGATGCATGCCGACCTCGCTGACGAGTACATGGCTGTGGAGCAGCGGGACATGGCTGCTGCGGAGTTCCAAACCGCATTGAAGATATATCCAGATTATCCCGACGTGCTCGCGAATTACGGCCTGTTGAAGGCCTGGAAAGGCGAGAAGGATGCGGGCGGCTACATGATGGAACGCGCATATTACATGAGCCAGCGGGATAATCCCAATTACGATTTCATGGCAGTCAATTATGCGGCACTGCTGATGCAGACGGGCCATATGGATGGCGCGATGGACGTACTGAATCGAGAGATTACGGAATCGCCGAGTTACGCACGAGCCTGGGCAAACCGCGCGGTGATTCATTACAAGCAGGGCCAAACCGCGCCCGCCAGGACCGACGCGGAGAAAGCTCTGCAATTGGATCCGGCGAATACACAGGCACAAAATCTTCTGCGCGCGCTCAGCAGTCCTGAATCCCCTAAGCCAAAGAAATAAGATCTGCACATATTGATCGCTCGGGTGATCGACTCAAATCTACGTTTCCGATTTAACTCCCGAAACCAGGAGCGCGCCTTCCTGGCGAAAAGCGCGGAGCTGAGCCGCATCCCGAAACCAACGGCCTTCGTATTTTTCAGGCGCGGGCGTGGGATCCGGTACGCGGTCGTGCTTCACCTCGGAAAATCCGGACGCGGTGAAAAGCGCCATCCATTCGGAGGCGGAACGCAGATGCGCCGGAATGCTCAGAATGTCGCTCCACTGATGCGCGTGCACGTTTTCGCTGTAGTAGTTGATAAGCAGCCAAGCCTTGCCAGCTTCGCGCAGAACGCGGTGAATTTCGCGCAAAGCTGCGAGGGGATCGGGCCAATAATAGGCGGCTTCGACGGAAATCGCATGATTGAAGAAGTTAGCGTCCCAAGGAATCTCTTCCGCCGCTCCGATGACAAACATAGCGTTTTCGAGATCAGCGCCGTTGCGGCGAGCGCGCCGGATCATCTCATCAGAAATATCCACCCCTACAACTCGACCTTCAGGCACTTGCTCGGCAAGCAGGCGCGAAAGCCAACCCGCGCCGCAGCCGACATCCAACACATTATCTTCGGGGGACAGGCGCATGCGGTCGAGCACCGGAAGCACGATCGGCAGATGATCCTGCTCCATGCCCTCGCCGCGGCCCGCTTCCGCCCAGCGATTAAATTCCTGGCGCAATAGATTCGGAATGACTTCGAGAATCCGTGATTGCTTTTACTCCGCTCGTTATTATTTTTCGGCCGGGATATTCAGCATGCGGCTACATGCCCGCTTCATCAGCCGAAGGGCCATAGATCGACGGCACGGGGACATCATTGAGACGCAGATAGACTCCGAGTTGCGCACGATGATGAATCATGTGGTTCATGATCATGGCGCGCAAGACGCCAATGCGCGGCATAGTGAAAATCGTTTTCCCGCCATTGAGCAAAGTCCAAGGCGCCATCATCGACTGGTCGGTGGCGGCTGCAATGGCGGCGCGAGCTTCAGGCACATTCTTATCGAAAAACGCCAGAACTTCGGCTTTGGTCTTCAATTCGGGCGGTCGCGCCTGCTGCCCGCCGGGGGGATTCACGTCAAAGTTGGGTGTATCCAGCGTCAGCTTGCCCCAATGAGGAATAAAGGCGATGTGGGCCGCCAGCGCTCCCATAGTCATAGACTTGGTGTGCGGCTTCCAATCGAATTTTCCGTCCGGCACTCGCTCGAGACTCTTCCGCGTATTGGCCATCTCGTGATCGAATTCGCCCAGTAGTGCCTGGTTCATTGCCATATTGGAGCGCTCCTATATCTTTGGTTGAGAAATTCGTACCAATGGGCCCGAGAGGATGAATAGCGCGGCCGGTGGCTGCTTCCGGCGCGATCTATTTTTCGACTTTGGCCAGCAGTTGCACGAAGCGCTGTTCCCGCTCCGCCTGATCCATTCCACCGATGGCTTCGGCAACCTGCGTAACGTTCATGGAACAGAATTTGGGCCCGCACATGGAGCAGAACTTGGCCTCTTTATAGAAGTCGTCCGGCAAAGTTTCGTCGTGCATGGTGCGGGCGGTTTCGGGATCGAGAGAAAGCTCGAACTGCTTATTCCAGTCGAAGAGAAAACGCGCATAAGAGAGGGCGTCATCGCGATCGCGCGCTCCGGGTCGATGGCGGGCGACATCGGCGGCATGCGCGGCGATTTTATAGGCCAGAACGCCTTGCTTCACATCTTCGGCATTGGGCAGCCCGAGGTGCTCTTTGGGTGTGACGTAACACAGCATGGAAGCGCCGTACCAGCCGATCATGGCCGCACCGATAGCGCTGGTAATGTGGTCATAGCCAGGAGCGATATCGATCACCAGGGGACCGAGAGTATAGAAGGGCGCCTCGTAGCATAGCTCTGCTTCTTTTTTCACTTGGAGCTCGATCTGGTCCATGGGGATATGCCCGGGACCTTCGATCATCACCTGCACATCGTGCTGCCACGCTTTTTGCGTCAATTCGCCCAGCACTTTGAGTTCGGCAAACTGCGCGGCGTCACTGGCGTCGCCAATGGAGCCGGGGCGCAGGCCGTCGCCTAGCGAGAAGCTGACGTCGTGCTTCTTGAAAATTTTGCAGATGTCGTCGAAGCGCTCGTAGAGGAAATTCTCTTGTTTGTGCGCGGCCATCCATTGCGCCATCAGCGCACCGCCGCGGCTGACGATTCCAGTGATGCGATTGCGTACCAGCGGAAGGAATTCGCGCATCACGCCGGCGTGAATGGTCATATAGTCCACGCCCTGCTCTGCTTGCTCCTCGATCACTTCCAGCATGAGCTCGGCGCTGAGATCTTCCGTGCGCTTGACGCGAGACAGGGCTTCGTAAATCGGAACCGTGCCTACCGGAACGGGCGAAGCTTCGATGATTGCGCGGCGGATACTCGGAATATCGCCGCCAGTCGAAAGATCCATCACAGTATCGGAACCGTAATGAACGGCGCGATGCAGCTTTTCGAGTTCCTGGGCGATCTCCGAAGTGACTGCGGAGTTGCCGATATTGGCGTTGATCTTGCAGCGGAAAGCGACGCCGATGCCCATCGGTTCGAGCGATTTGTGATTAATATTGGCGGGAATAATCGCGCGGCCGCGGGCCACTTCGCTGCGCACCAGTTCAGGTTCGATTTTCTCGCGGCGGGCTACGTATTCCATTTCGTCGGTGATTACGCCGGTGCGGGCGAAGTGCATTTGCGAAAGGTTACGTGAGCCGTTTGCGGCAGCGCTTTGCGCCAGGCGTTTTTCAATCCAGGAATCTCGAATGGCCATGACTTTCTCCCGTACTTAAGCCGATGGGCAGTTGCCGAATTTTATTGCCCCTACCCTTTTGAACTGCCTCGTAAACTGAAGGACACATTATCACATCTTATTGCCGCTGGGGCGTCCGTGCTTGGCTCTTCGGAAGCGCGCCAGGGACTCTAGTATCTAACCGGGGACTCTGGTATCTAAAGTGAAGAGTGTGAACGAAAAGTGCTGGTCAATTGACACCAATGCCCTACAATTGCCCGGTGGTGAGCACTTCTTTTTTCCGTACGTTTCCCTGATGTTCCGCTGCCGCAGAATTGGGCGCCGGCATAACCGCGTTTCGATTGGAGCTCCAGATGGCAAAATGGCTGTCACCCACTTTACTGCTGTGTGCCGTGCTGATTGCCATACAGTTTTGCGCCGCTCAAGATGCTCCCTCGGGCAATCCTCCGCCAGCCGTGGCTGCAGAATTGCCGACGCAACCGACAGCGGTGGATTCGATCCCGATCCAGGATCCCGAACCGCCGACCGAAAGCACGCCAGCTGATCCGGACCTTATACAGCCGCCCGCGTTTCGGCGCGCGCCTTCGGAGTGGCGCATTATTGGAAGCCAATGGAAGAGCCTCGGGCCGGACCTGCTGCACGATCAGAAGAGCATTTACCTCTTTCCGTTTTCCGTAGTCCGCGGGCATCACCTCAAGCCCACGCTCGCGTTAGTCGGCGCCACCGCTCTGCTCACAGCTATCGACGCACATGATGCAAAATGGGCGCGAAACAATATCCAACCACTCAGCGGCTTCAACAACACCCTCGCTGGTTACAATACCGCTACGGCTACGGACGCATTCGCAGGCGCCTTTTACCTTGCGGCAATCGCGCGCAGGAATGTTTACGATCAGAAAACGTTCATGCTGGCAGGCGAAGCGGTTATAGACTCAGAAATTCTCACGACAGTCATGAAAGACATCGATGGGCGCGAGGCGCCTATTACCTATCCGGTCGGCGGCAATTTCACCGATAGTTGGTTCAAAATCAGGAAAGGGGGCTGGCTCGGGGGCCTCGGCAGCATGCCGTCCGGCCACGAGATCGCCGTTATGGCCGTGGCTACGACATTTGCCATGCGCTATCCCCATCCGGCGTGGCATCGTTGGCTGGCCTACGGTCTTGCCGCCGCCGTGGGACTCTCTCGCGTCACGCTGCAATCGCATTTCACCTCCGACACCTTCGCCGGAGGCGCTCTTGGTTACGTCATCGCGCGTTACCTGGTGCTCGGGCGACAGCCCTCCAACTAGCACAGGTTTGAGCTATCGGCGGTCCTGGAAACCGGCGGTAAGATCTGCTCACCTGCAGGTCCTGCAGGATGGGCAAGCCGCCTGTGCGAACCATCGACAAAGGTTACCGCAGAGCCAAAGAAGCGACCGTGCCACCACCTAAACTAATTAATGCCTGAGCGGGTAACTGCTTGGAGTTGTTGATGCGAATCGGGGAAAATAGGGATTTGCGAATTGGATCACCGGCGGAGACAATCAAAGGATCGAATCGAGTGGAGCTTTTTATAAGCCAGTCAGGAGTAATGCCATGGTCTGGTCCATAGTTAGAATGATGGCGGTTTCTTTGTTGGCAGCAGCTTTGCTTTTTGCTCAAGGCAACCCGCCGCCGCAAAGCAGCGACGTCACGCGCGCCACACTGGACAACGGCATGCGCGTGGTGATTCTGCGCAATCCGCTCGCGCCCGTGGTTACGGTGGAGCAAAATTATTTGGTCGGCGGCGACGAAACGCCGACCGGTTTTCCGGGAATGGCGCATGCCCAAGAGCACATGGCCTTCAGGGGCTGCGCGGATTTAACTGCCGATCAAATCTCCGCGATTTATGCGCAACTTGGCGGATTCGATAACGCCGATACGCAGCAGAATATTACGCAATATTTCGTAACGCTTCCCGCGGGTGATCTGGACGTCGCTCTGCGCGTGGACGCCGCCTGTATGCAAGACGTTCAGGATTCGCAAAGCGAATGGGCACAGGAAAAAGGCGCGATAGAACAGGAAGTCGCGCGCGACCTATCCAATCCCACCTACAAGTTCATCACTCGTGCCAGTGAGGACCTGTTCTCGGGCACGCCCTACAGCCACGATCCGCTGGGGACGAAAGAGTCTTTCGACGCGACTACCGGCGAGATGCTGAAGAATTTCTACAAGGCTTGGTATGCGCCGAACAACGCCATCCTCATCATTGCCGGCGATGTAGAGCCGAATGCGGTGCTGGCGAAAGTGAGGGAATATTACGGAAAGATCCCGCGCAAAACGCTGCCGGCAAGACCGGAGGTGAATTTAAGCCCCGTAAAATCGGAGTCGTTTACACTCGACAGCAATCTTCCGTATTTGCTGGCGTTCATCGCCTACCGCATGCCCGGCACGGACAGCCCCGATTTCGCGGCCACACACATCTTGAGCGATGTGTTGGCAAGCCAGCGCGGGAATTTGTATGAACTCGTTCCGCAGGGTAAGGCGCTCGAGACGGAATTCGGGCTAGCAGAGGCCTACCCTAAGGCCAGCATGGCTTTTAGCGTTGCCGTTTTGCCCGCTGCGGCCGATGCGACTCCAGTGATTCAGGAGATGCGCAAGATCCTGGCGGATTATGCCGCCAAAGGCGTACCTGGGGATTTGGTGGAGGCCGCAAAACGGCGGGAAATTGCCTCCTCTGAATTTCGCCGCAACTCTATTCCCGGTTTGGCAGAGACTTGGTCGGATGCGCTGGCGGCGGAAGGACGCAATTCACCCGATGAGAACGTCGAGGCGATGAAACGGGTCACCGTCGAAGATGTAAATCGGGTGGCAAAGACATTTTTGGTGGACCAGGGATCGATAACGGCGCAGTTGAAGCCCGCGCCTTCGGGAGAACCGGTGGCGTCGAACGGATTCGGGGGCAACGAGCAATTAACCGCGGCTCCTACGAAGCCCGTGGAGTTGCCGTCGTGGGCGAGTTCCCGGCTTCTCACGTTGGAACTGCCGCCTCCACAGCCAACCTCCAGCGATATGATGCTGCCCAATGGTCTGCGGCTGATCGTTCGAACCGTTAAGGTCACGCCAACGGTTACCGTCGTTGGAAATATACGGCACGATCCACAAGTGGAAGCGCCGGCTGGAAGAGATGGCATAGCCCGAGTTCTCGACAATCTTTTTTCCTACGGAACCAAGAATCTTGACCGGATTGCGTTCCAGAAGGCACTGGACGATATCGCCGCGGAAGAGTCCGCGGGTTTTGAATTTACGCTTCAAGTTTTGAAGCAGGACTTCCCACGCGGCGTGCAACTGCTGGCCGACAATGAGTTGAACCCGGCGCTACCAGAGCAGGCCTTCAACGTACTCAAGCCTCAAACCGCGCAGTTCGTCGCGGGACAAATGAGGAGCCCGGGCTATCGCGCCGGGCGAGCCCTGGACGTGGCGCTGTTTCCTCCCAAGGACCCCGCCCTGCGGCAAGCGACTCCAGAGACAGTGTCTTCGCTCACATTGGATGACATAAGGCAGTACTACGCAAAGACCATGCGGCCAGACCTCACCACGATTGCCGTAATTGGCGACATCACTCCGGAGGAAGCGCGAACCGCCGTCGAGAAATCATTTGGCGATTGGAAGGCTGCCGGTCCGAAACCCGAAGTCGATCTTCCACGCGTCCCGGCAAATAAGGCTTCGGCGCAAAACGTGCCGGACCCCAGCGAGCTTCAGGATTCGGTGAATCTGTCCGAGACGATTCCCATTACGCGGTTCGATGACGATTATTACCCGCTTCAACTTGGCAATCATGTTTTGGGTGGCGGCTTTTACGCGACGCGCCTCTATCACGATTTGAGGCAAGTTACGGGGTATGTGTATAGCGTCGACGTTGTGCTGAATGCTCAGAAAACTAGAACTATCTTTACTGTCGATTACGCATGCGATCCACAAAACGTCTCGAAGGCACGGCAGTTGATTCAGCGCGATTTGATGGCCATGCAGAAAGATACTGTCACGCCGGGAGAACTACAGCTGGCCAAGGCTTTAGTGTTGCGCCAGCTTCCGCTGGCCGAATCGAGTGAAGACGGCGTCGCCAATGCGTTGGTGCGCAGGGCGCAGATAGGGCTACCGCTTAATGAGGCTGACCGCGCCGCCAAGCGCTTCTACGAACTTACCGCCGATGACGTTCGCGCGGCCTTTGCCAAATGGGTTCGCCCCGACGACTTTGTGCAAATCGTCCGGGGACCTACGCCGCAGTAATTTCGCCGTAGCTTTTTTGTTCGGCTGATCGCTGGACTCAGGTGAGTCTTGCTACGAGCTTGAAGCGACTCGCTGCGTGGCGCCTTTGCCTAGGAAATTGACGAGCTCGGGAGTGACCTCATCCGCATGGGTCCAATTCACGGCATGCGGCCCATCTTTTATTACCACCAAGCGGGCGCCCTTAACTAATTTGGCCGTTTTTTGTCCGGCGGCGCTAAAAGGCACGATGCGGTCGGCGTCGCCATGAATGACGAGCGTGGGAACGTCGACGCGAGCCAAGTTTGCCCGAAAGTCTTCATGCCAGGTGGGCACGCATGCGAGACTCGCAGTGGCTGAGGCGCCGGCCGCCACGTTCCAACTCGCCTGAACTACCTCCTGACTCACGCGCTTGCCCAGGAAAACGTCGGTGTTGTAGAAATCTTTAAAAAATGCGGTGAAGAACGCGTAGCGATCCGCAGCAACGGCTTTCTTAATGCCTTCGAACACGCTGCCGTCCACGCCCTCCGGATTGTCAGGAGTCTTCAAAAGGAAAGGCGGAACGGAGGAGATGAAAACCGCGTGGCTCACGCCTTTGGATCCGTATTTCCCGATGTAACGCGCGACCTCACCGCCTCCCATCGAGAATCCCACGAGAGCGAAATTCTGAAGATTAAGATGTGTGACGACCTTTTGCAGATCCTCGGCGAAAGTGTCGTAATTGTAGCCGGTGGTCGGCTGGCTGGATTTGCCGAAGCCTCTGCGATCGTAGGTGATCACGCGACGGCCAGCAGAAAGAAGCGCGGAGACTTGCTTTTCCCAGGAAGCTCCGCTCAAAGGATACCCGTGGATTAAAACCACCGGCTCGCCTGAGCCGTGATCTTCGTAGTAAAGCTGGATGTCATCAGAATTTTCTTTGCCAACTGTAACGTATGGCATGAGGTCCTCCTTTTAACGTTGAAGATCGGTTGCAGGTTATTGCACTTAGATGCCCCTCTTCCTGAAGAGTCACATTCCCAAAAGAGCACATCGGTCAGCCATCGAGTTAACTACAAAGACGAGCCGCAACCGACACCAGGTTCGCGTCCCATCGACGGGGTCGCCTATCATGCGATTTCGAGAACACGCTGCACGGTGGGAATCAAATCCGTTCCGGCAGCAGCTTTCGGTACGAAGGCGTCGACGCCGATGGCTCTGCTTGCGGCCATTGATTCGGGAGAGTCGTGAATGGTGAAGAAAATAATTTTTGTGGAAGGTGCGATTCGCCTTATTTCGTACGCAGCCTGAACCCCATTCATTACCGGCATATTGATGTCGAGGAGAACAAGATCGGGATTCAGCTCTTTCACCTTCTCAACGGCCTGCCTGCCATTTTCGGCCTCGCCACAAACGTGCATGGAGTGCCAGTTCAGAAGCGAGCGGATTGTCTTTCTCGCTACCTGATAATCGTCCACAACCAAAATCCGAACTGACATACCTTCCTTTCACTCCACGGCCTTTCACTCCAGGCGGACTGAAAGGCCGTGTCAAGGCGGCTGCGAGCAAGCGTCTTAAATACTACTTCTAAGAGACCACGACCAGACGTAAGCGCCAATACAAGGAATCCCCTCAAGTTTCTGAGTAACACCATGCACTCTCGTCTGCGGCAGAGGCTCGCTGAGGCAAAACTGCCTGGAACGAGAATAGTTTGTCTCAGCGTTATGGTGTATCCGTGAACACATAAACACCGTAGCCCGGCCCTTCGAATTCTGAGCAACTTTGTAACCCTTTCGCTTTCATACTTTCGCACGCCAGCTAGAAATGAGCTGGTATTTGGCACTGACCTTGCTCCAATCCAAATCGGGCCGCAACGAGCCCAGCGCGAGAAACGAGAAAGAAATGGGGCATTCGAGATCAGCCATCTCTCAGTACTGGATTTTCATCGCTGACAGGGGCAGCAAATATGGGGGCCCTGCAGGGGAGAATATGGGTCTTGGCTATGACATCTTTCGAGAGCTAAGTGACGGTAAACCGTTGTGGATTGCGCAAGCGAGTACGCTGGAAGAGGCGCAGGAAAAGCTCGAAACGCTGACACAGACCGTACCTGCAAAATATTTCATTCGGGATGCGGCCAGCGCCAAAATCGTGGTCCAGGCGGGGCTGAACACGTCCGAGGAAAGGAAGCCTTGAGTCTCGGCCTTTTTCGGCTGCGCTCGACCAATTTTATCGGAGGTACCAACAATGTTTGCTTACCTCTGCAGGAAATGCGGTGTGTGCAGTTCCGAATTTATACTCGAACAAATGGAAGATCCCGGAAGTGGAAACAGCGGGTCTTCGGCTAGCCCTCTAATAAGTAATATCTGTCCTAGCTGCAAATCACTTTTCTCTGCTGAAAGTTACTTCGTACTTCAAAGCGCTGAGCCACTGATGCAGCGCGCGGAAATGGTATTGCGCGCACGCCCCTAGCTTCATCCCAGTCGCATTCATTCGCGGGCTCGCCCGCGGACATCTTGCTCTATAGCGATATATGTGGTGCGCCCAATGACCCAATGAGTGGTCCAGCGCCTGCTATGGTGGTTTGTTGACACGAGGAATTCCGAAGAATAGACTCGCGCCCAGAGTGGCTGGTAGCCTCACGTGAAGAAGTCACGTGAGAGGAGGGATCGTGAATATGCGTTGGATAGGGACGAGCGCCTGGGTAAGATTGGCCGGCTTCGCGCTATTGGCTTTTTTTGTTGTGTTCTTTGGGGCAGGAGTTTTTCGCGCGCTGCGAGGAGCGCCGACGGAAACGGCGCCAAAATTTAAATTTGATCCGGATTGGCCGAAGCCGCTACCGAACAAATGGAAAATGGGGGGTGTCACCGGCCTGGCGGTGGATAAGGACGATAACGTCTGGGCTCTCGATCGCCCCAACGATCTAACCGATATCGAACTCGAGGCCGAGCTGAACCCGCCAATTGCGGATTGCTGCAAGCGACCTCCGTCGATGATCCACTTCGATAAGGAAGGCAATGTAATCGGCTACTTCGACCCCCCGCAAGGACACGGCATGGCGGTGGATAGTAAGGGCTTCGCGTACATCGGGAATGTCGATCACGGGATCGGCAACGTCCGCAAGTATGACGAGAAGACCGGTAAACTCATGGCCGAATTGCCTCACACGCCTGAAATGCCCCCGGGGGGCGGAGGTGATGGCGGCCCCCTGACTTCAGAACACGTGCCGGGGCACGGCACCGCAGGACCGGTGGCGGGATTCATCCGGCCAGCCGGAGCTCGGCCTCAACTCTCTCCTGAGGCCCAAGCTGCTCGCCAGGCGGCAACGAAGGCTTTTCGCGAGAAATATCCTCCGACAACACCGATGATCGTGGGTGGAATCGAAGAAGTACGATTGGACGAACCAAATCACGAACTTTATGCTGCCGACAATTACCTAGGCGGGCGCGTGATGGTGTTTGATCTGGACAGCTTCGCGTTCAAGCGCGGTTGGGGCGCCTACGGGCACAAACTGTCTGAAATCACCACCGACGACAAAGATCGCGAATACACCCCGAACGGGCCAATGCCCAAGGAGTTCCGTGGCCATCTGACGCTGAACGTGTCCCATGATGGGCTCGTCTACGGCGCAGATCGCATGGCGAACCGCATTCAGGTCTTCACGAGGGACGGTAAGTTCGTGAAGGAATTCAAGATGGCGGAATGGACGGCCATCGGCGGTTCCACTGGGGGCGTGATGTTCTCACCGGATAAGGAACAGCGGATCCTTTACATTTCCGACCTGACAAACAATCACATCTGGTTCCTCAATCGTGAGGACGGCAAGATCCTGGGCCAGATGGGCAGTATGGGCGAAAACGGCGGCCAATTCTTCGGCCTGCACATGGAAGCCGTCGACTCAAAGGGCGACATTTATACCGGCGAGGTGTTTGCCGGGGAACGCGTGCAGAGGTTCGTCCCGGTTAAGTAAGTCGCAGCGACGACAATCCATTTAGAAAAAAGAATCAGCCGCAGGGCATATTAAGTGACCTGCGGCTGGTTCTTTTATATCTGCAGCGTAAGCGAGTGAGCGCTCTTTACACGAGGTTAACGGTGACCTCCGCCGATTCCTCCGTGGAATCCGCCTCCACCGTGGAACCCACCGACTGGACCGCGGAATCCGCCATGCGGTTCAATTCCGTGGCCGTAGGGATAATGGTAATCGCCAAACCCATGGGGACGGCCCCAATAACCGCCGTAGAAAAATGGCGTCCGATAGACCGCAAATGGAGAATAGAAGGCCCAGCCAAAGGGGCTGTAGAAAACTCCGCCGCCAGGAATGAAGGTGTAGCAGCTAAACCAAGGATCCCAATACCAGCCCGGTCCGACCCACCCAGGCCCTCCGTTTACGTAAATACGAGCCTGATCCACACTCGCTTCGGATAGATATCCGGAACGCAATGCCGACCAGCGGAAGAAATCATCCTCGTACTTGCGCGCGTCGAAATCCTCGGCTTTTGGCTTGGCGGTCGCATTCAGCACGAGTTCGCGTTCTTGGCCAAGATCGATTTTTTTGTCGTTTACGACGACCTCGGCTTTACCCTTGAAAACGCGGATTGTGCTTTGAGTGCTGTCGAAGTCGTACAGGCCGTTCTTCAGGATTCTGGTGGTCACACCGTTTACATCCACCCGGACATCGTTGTTCTTGTTGATATCCGTAGCTTCCACCATGGCGCGGCCCTTATCAATTTCAACTTCCGTATTGGCGAGCCCGGGGTTGACCATCTTCACCGCACTGTTATCGGCAACGCGAAGAAACGTGCCCGGAACAAGCAGAACCTCAACCTTGCCTGCTTGCGTAGTCAGCGACTGCCCGGCTCGCAATTGAACTGAGCCTACTGAATTGGCACTGAGGGGTTGATCGTCTATGAACGCTTGGCCCTCGACGTAGTTAACGGTACCCGGCTGAGCCGGCCGTGAGTTTGGATTCCCATTCTGATTTTGTGCCGAGCCAACAATCGGCAGGAACGTTGCCATCAAGAGAGCAGCAGCAACAGGCAATAATTTCGTGACTCTCATATTTATTCTCCCATTAATTAGATGCTACGCAGGGTGCCCGCGAATTTACTTTCTACATGCTTCCGCCGAGATCCCTCCAGCATTGCGGGATCGCTGCTGAGGTGCCAAGGTTGGTGGCGGCTGGGGCGTGCTTCCGCGGAAAACCTATCGGTGCCGCTCGAGATTCCAGCGTGGCCGACTCTGGCCCCAAGGCACCTGACCAAAAAATTATCGGTTACTCTGCTTCTACTTTGTCCCCGGCTATCTCGGCTTTAAAATGCATCGAAACTAGGACGAGAGATTCATTCTGTGGGCCTGTCGTGTATTAGGTTAGGATTCCCCGAAAGGAGGGAGCTTGCGCGCGGTTATCACAGGAGGTGCGGGCTTTTTAGGTTCTCATCTGTGCGATTACCTTATCGAGCACGGCTGGGATGTGCTTTCGATCGATAATCTAGTTACCGGACGCGAAGGGAACGCCGCGCATCTGGTCAAGCATCCTCGTTTTCGGATGATGCGCCATGATGTTTCGCACTATATCGATGTGCCCGGGCCCGTAGACTACGTTCTTCATTTCGCTTCCCCAGCGAGCCCGGTGGATTACCTAAAGCTTCCGATTCAAACGCTAAAGGTTGGCGCTCTGGGGACCCACAACTCTCTGGGCCTGGCATTGGCAAAAAAAGCCAAGTACTTCTTGGCTTCGACCTCCGAGTGCTATGGCGATCCACAAATCAGTCCACAGCCAGAAACCTATTGGGGGCACGTCAACCCCATCGGTCCGCGCGGAGTGTACGACGAGGCCAAGCGGTATGCGGAAGCTATGGCGATGGCCTATCACCGTTTTCACGGGGTGGATACCCACATCGTGCGGATCTTTAATACTTATGGGCCGCGTATGCGCCTTAACGATGGCCGGGCGCTGCCGAATTTCGTGTACCAAGCCCTTCGTGGCCAGCCTATAACCGTCTATGGGGACGGAAAACAAACGCGCAGCTTTTGTTACGTTTCTGACCTCATCGAGGGGATTTATCGGTTGATGAATTCTGATGAGCATGAACCGGTAAATATCGGAAATCCGCAGGAGATAACGATTTTGGAATTCGCCGAACGCGTTCGGGCGCTGCTAGGCTTGGACGTACCCATCATCTTTGAGCCGCTCCCGCAGGATGATCCCAAACAGCGCTGCCCGGATATCAGCAAGGCGAAGCGCCTGCTCGGATGGGAGCCGAAGGTTAACCTCAACGAGGGGCTGAAGCTGACGTTAGACTTTTTCAGGCAGCAAGTGGCCGCGGAATCAGCGGCGAGATAAATCCTCAGAGCGTGAGGACAGTATTGGCGGTCAGGTCCGGCCGGCCAAAGCTGTGATATTCGAAGCCGAGCTCCTTCATCTTTGCAGGTGGCAGCATATTTCGAGCGTCCAGGATCAGGGGTCGCGCCATCTCCCGGTAGATGCGCTTCCAATCGAGTTCGCGATATTCCTTCCATTCGGTCAGCAAAAGCAAAGCGTCCGCCCCGTGAGCCACCTCATAGGGATCCTCCACGAAAGCGGCGCCGTTCAGCAATGGACGTGCGCGTTCCATAGCGACGGGATCAGAGGCACGAACCGTTGCGCCTTCGGCAATCAGGCGTCGCACGACCTCGATCGCCGGCGCAAAGCGCACATCATCGGTATTCGGCTTGAACGCCAGACCAAGGACTCCGACCGTTTTCTCCTTCACCACCCATAACGCACGGCGCACCTTTTCCACGAACTGGTCGATGCGGCGCTTGTTGACCGCCTCGACTTCCTTGAGCAGCCCGAAATCGATGCCATTCTTTTCGGCCAAGCGAATGAACGCCTGTATATCCTTAGGCAGGCAAAATCCTCCAAAGCCCAAGCCGGCATTCAGGAAATGCGGTCCAATGCGCGGATCAAGCCCCACCGCCCGAGTGACTTCCTCGACGTTTCCTCCGAGCTTCTCGCAGAGATCCGCAATCAGATTGGCGTAGGAGATCTTGAGGCCCAAGAAAGAGTTGGAGGCGTGCTTGATCAGTTCGGCGCTGGCAATCGTAGTCACCAAAAACACCGGCGCAGGGCCGACCGGACATTTCGGTTCGTGAACCGGGCAATGGAACCTGCCCTCGAGGAACGGCTTATAAATCTCGCGCAATTGCGCTTCGGATTCCGCATCCTCCACACCTACGACGATGCGGTCAGGATGAAAGAAGTCTGTCACAGCCGTGCCCTCTCGCAGGAACTCCGGATTGGAAGCAACTCGAAAGGTGGCGCCTTTGCTGCGGCCATAGACGTGAAGAGCGTGACGCAGCTGCTCGCCTGTTTGGGCCGGGACTGTGCTCTTCTCGATTACCAGTTTAGGCGACCGGGAAGCAGCCGCTATCTGCCGGGCCACATTGTCGATTGCGGAAAGATCGGCTTCGCCCGAATCAAGAGGCGGTGTGCCCACACAGATAAAAATGGCGTCGGCAGGGCCGACAGCCTGGGCGCAATCCGAGGTGAACCGCAGCCGGCCGGCAGCAATGGCGCTTTCCATCACTTTGTCCAGGCCGGGTTCATAAATCGGCAGACGGCCCGCATTCAGCATTCCTATACGGACCGGATCGTTATCCGTGGCAATGACGTCATGTCCTGCCTCGGCAAGGCAGCTGCCCGTCACCAATCCCACGTATCCACAACCAATTACGGCAAGACGCACAATAACCTCCCTCGGAGTGACCGCTGCGGGACAATACCTCTTCCAGGCAGCAAACCTAGAGGTGCAACCAACTTACACGAATATGGCGTGAGCTACAAATCTGTCGTTGTGCCCTCTTTACCGTTGGATCACCGAAGGGCCACATACGGACAGGTCAGCCGACAAATCGCTGTCTTTCGATAGTTCGGGTTGGCGGGCCAGCAAGCCACGCAGGCCTAGCCAAACCAGGCGAGGCTGGTCGCGGCAGATGTGCCAGAGCAGGCGGGCAGCCTCGTCTCGGTTCAGGCGGCTCAACGATCGCCGCATTCTGTTGTTCATCGAATCCACAAGGCGGCTGTAATCAGCCTGGCGAAATCCATGTATCGAGCGGCGAATCAGCTTGTGGAGGTCCAGTTCGCGCCGCAGCGCGCGTAATTCCCGGCTGGAGCCGCCGTTCAAGAACTGTTCACTCACCCCGAGGGCACCTCTAAAACCCGTAACGACGCCTCCGAGGGTGGTCACTTTGACTTGCGCAGCGGCGTCCCCTACTAAATAAACGCGCCCTTTGCCGATCCGGCGCTCTACGGGAACCCATCCTTCGTAGATTGGGATTCGAGCACCCTGAAATCCGAGAGCCTCAAAGTGCCGATTTTCCATGAAGCGCTGCAAGCAGCGGCGCGTTTGTTGGCCATCCACACCAATTAGCCCAAGCGCTCCACGTTCTCTGGACTCAGGAATGAGCCAGTAAAAATATGGGGTGTCGTCTGGAATAAACCAGACCCGGACAGTATCAGAAGGCATACCCGAAGGTAGGTCCACAAGGGCTTGCACCAAGGGCACAGTGGTTAATCTAGGCCAGCCGGCCGCCCTAGCCACACCGCTATGGGCACCGTCAGCGCCTACAACCGTACTGTACGACACACGCTCATATTGCGCCCCTTTAGCTTGCGGACCGGTTTTGGAGAGGGCCAGCTCAATGCCGCCCCGACTGCTGGCCTGGAGCGAAGCAAAGCGGCGGCCGAATTCAAGCTGCGCGCCATAGCTTTGCGCCTCATCGGCAAGAGCACGAATCAATTGTGAACGTTCGATCACCAGATCAGGGCAATCGAGTTGAACCTGAGCTGCCCGCCCGTCGGTGAATAGTTCGAATCCGCGGATTTCGTTGATGGCGCATTTCTCAGCAGAAGCGCCCAGCAACTTCCGGATTCGATCGGTAACAATCAGAGTGCGAAAAGCGGGGTCGAGTCGTTCTGCGCGTTCAAACAGCCGTACGCTCCGGCCCTTGCGGGCGAGGAGGAGGGCTGTGAACAAACCGGCTGCAGAGGCACCAACAATCCCTATCGGATCGTCGGGCATGGAACCTTGCTGTGCTTAGGTAAATTTTGCAGCTTAACCTTCCGGAACAGCACCCACGCGGGTAAAACCAGTATAGCGAAGGGCCATTCGCCCCAGAAAGTATTCGCCGGGGCAATAGCTCCAAAAGAAACTGTGTGGCCGATCGCAGGAGAGGGTTTAGGCGGAAGGCTCAGACCGCGAATCTTGTCGTTCGTAAGGCAAGCACTCCAGCAATGCGACGGCTGCGATCAGTCCTAAGAGAACGAGCACGGCCAAGCTATTGACCCAACTGGCATTGAGTCTCGTGGAGAGAATTGCCAAAAATCCACAAGTGGTGCCCATCGCATACAGAACGAGAACTGAAG
The DNA here is from genome assembly GCA_963803735.1 of uncultured Acidobacteriota bacterium. Classification (GTDB taxonomy): domain Bacteria; phylum Acidobacteriota; class Terriglobia; order Acidiferrales; family UBA7541; genus Palsa-189. The sequence goes on from CAWDNV010000011.1 coordinate 69,059, forward strand.
CTCGGGTCCCCAGCCCTGAATTTGCGAGCCGGTGGCCGGTATGATCCTTGCCGGGGCTCGAGAAGGGAACCAAGCCACGCCGCAAGCGCGAGACGGAAACAAGAGCAGTATCGAAAATGGGTACTGCCAGAACGAGGACGGGTGTAAGCCAAGCTGCGTGTGGCGAAAACGCGCTTACTCGTAACTTTAGGGCCAAAGTAGCCACCAAGAAGCCCAATAGCATTGCCCCACCGTCGCCCATAAAGATTTTTGCGGGGCTGAAGTTCCATTTTAAGAACCCAAGCGCGGCTCCAAGGACAGCAGCTGAGAGCGTGGTGACCAGCACCTGTCCGTTGAGACTCGCCAGAATAGCTAAGAACAACGATACGATTGCGGCAATACCCGCGCAGACGCCGTCCATATAATCAAGAATGCTGAAAGCGGCAGTGATGCCAGTAATCCAAAAGACGGTGAGCGCACCATCAGCCAGGAAACCAAGGCGCCCGGGAAGAACGGTTGAAAAAATGTTTGCGCGTGTTCCAGACAAAAGCACAATCAAACCAGCGGCCGGCATGGCGAGAAAAAGCTTCACTTGGTGATGCAACAAGCCGCGGTCGTCCAGTGTGCCAACCAGGAGCAGCAATGTGGCGCCAGCCAGGATTCCAAGAATCTCGCTGACCGTTCGGCTGGGGTAAGACACCAGCACGGCCAGAATCACGGCGGCATAGATTGCGATCCCGCCCAACAAGGGAATCGGTTCCAGGTGAATTTTTCGCGGGCCGGGTCGATCGACCATCCCGACACGAATCGCGAATTGGCGCACCGGAATAGTAGCCGCGCAAGACGTAATCAGCGCGACTGCGAAGGTGAGGAATCCTACAGCCATGCTCGTTCCAAATCCATCATCGTTCGTTAAGAACCTGATTTGGGTCGCGCAGCCTCTTCGGTTACTTCAACAAACTTCCGGAGTTCACTCAATCTATCATAGGTTTTTGCGAGTTTACGGGCCTGCTGACTCATATAACCGAGACGCTCCGGTGCCTGTAATAGGCGCTGCACGGCCTGTACTACCTGAGTTGGATCATCCGGGTCAGCAGTAATGCCACATTCATAGCTTCGAGCCAGGCGAGCCACTTCGGCCAGTTCCGTAGCTATGGCCAGGATCGGGCGGCCATACGCCAGAATATTGTATAGCTTGCTCGGCACGATCACCCCTTCCAACCCTCGCTTTATCGTAACCACGTGCAAATCGCCTGCGGCCATGACAGCGGGAATTCCTGAAGCGGGGAAGAAAGGCAAAAATCGTATGTTTCGGGAGTTCTGGGCGGCCTCCTGGATCCGGATCTTCATTGCGCCTTCTCCGATGAACACCAGCCCCACGCCTTCCGATTCGAGCATCTGCGCAGAGTGGATCAGCGTCTGCCACGCTCCAGAAAAGCCTAAATTGCCGGCGTGAATCAAAACAAAGCGGAATTCGCCTCGAATCTCGCGCACGATGCCCTGGTTGACCGTGGGCAGAACATCAGGAAATGGCACCGCGTCCCTGATCACAACGATGCGTGCGGGATCGACGCCTTTTTCGACGATACGTTCGCGCATATCCTCGCCTAGGACGATCACTCTCGCAGCCTGGCGCAAAGCTCGCCTATGAGATGTCTCCCAGACGTCGGTCCAACCTCCTTGACGCACAATTCCTGCCGCCAACGCCATATCAGGATATAGATCTCGAATGTTGTAGACAAAGGGGCGACCCAAGAATCTGGCGACGGAGGCACCTACTATGCCTTCGATCGGCGGATCCGTCATGGCTATTACAACATCTGGATTCATCGACAGCGCCCGCGGAGTCGCAAGCGCAAGGTAGCTCAGGTAATTCGCCAGCCTTCCTTTCATGCGGAGGCGCGAGAAGGCAGTTGAGCCGACGCGCTCAATTACCAAATTGTTCTCTGTTCGACGCCTCAGTAGATAGGGATGGTGGTGCTCCACAGGGTCGTATGACGGACGGCCTGCGAGCACGGTCACAAAATGGCGCTCCGCAAGCGCCTCAGCGACGAGCGCCGCGTTTCTCGCGGTTGCGGCAGTATCGGGCGGAAAATACTCGTTCAGCAGGAGGACGTGCAACGGACGCATTCGCTAGGAGCGGGAGCGGCTGGCGACGTTCGGCTCGAGCGACGAGGCGAACTCCGAAAATTGCTTGCCGTCTGCGGAGGTACGCTTGCGGACGACGTAATTTCCCATAACCAGTACGTCCATGTGCGTTCGCCGGAAGCAATCGATAGCCTCTCCTGGTGAGCACACGATCGGTTCATTGTCATTGAAGGAGGTATTAACGACTGCGGGAACGCCCGTCAGCTTAGCGAACTCGCGAATAAGCTTCCAATATCGCGGATTCTCATCGTGCGCGACGGTTTGCAGCCGGCACGTACCATCCACGTGGGTGGCCGCAGGAAGCGCTTGCCGCTTATCGGGGCGAAGAGGATAAGCGAACGTCATGAAGGGCGATGGTTGGGCGTTTTCGAAAAATTCCCCGGCCGACTCGGCCAGAATGGAAGGAGCGAACGGCCGGAACGATTCGCGGTGTTTGATCCGCCGATTCAAGATGTCTTTCATCTCCGGCCGTCGCGAATCTGTAAGAATGCTGCGATTTCCGAGCGCGCGTGGCCCCCATTCCGCCCGCCCCGAAAACCATCCGACGATATCGCCTTGGGCAATTTGCCGGGCTGTCTCGTTAATGAGTTTTTCTTCAGATAATTCCGATACGTCAAAGCGGGCGTCAAATAATTGCTTTTCGTCCATTGCCGCACGTATTTCGGACGATGAATACTCTGGTCCCCAGGATGCGTGTCGCATCTGAAAACTGCGCGGTTGGCGCAAAACTTCGTGCCAAACGTAAAGGGCCGCTCCCAACGCGAGGCCCGCATCGCCCGCCGCTGGCTGGATGAAAACCTGTTCGAACGGCACTTGACTGGAGATTTTTCCGTTAGCGACGCAGTTAAATGCCACACCTCCCGCAAGGCAGAGCGCTTTGGCACGCGTCTGCGCATACAACGCTTTTAATTTTAGGAAGAGAACTTCCTCGAGCCTTGCTTGCAAACTGGCAGCGATATCTTTGTGTTTCTGTTCGAGGTGAGCATCGGGCCGACGCGCGGGGCCAAGGCGCGTCTCCAGGTAATCCGAAAACAGGCGGCCGAGCACCGGCGTTTTGTCTGCCTCTCTCCAACTCATCTCCGCACCATGACGATGATGGGTGAAGTATTCAAGGCCAAGGCGGAAACTCACGCCATCGTCTTCAACTATGCGACGAAACTCTTCAATCTGTGTGGGTTCGCCATAGGCAGCTAAGCCCATCACCCTGTATTCATCGCCGAAATTCCAAAAGCCCAGGTATTGCGCGAGCGCGGTGTAGTAAATGCCTAAAGAATGAGGGAAGGCAGTACTGCCATGAATATGCATGCTGCTGCCCTCCCCTGTTGCCCACATCGTGCTGGCGAAGTCCCCCAGACCATCCGCAGAAAGCAGCGCTGCTCGATCGAACGGCGATACAAAAAACGCACTGGCTAGGTGGGCGCGGTGATGCTCAACGCGGTGAAACTGCGCGCGAATCCGGTGGGGATCTATCTCAAAAGATTTTGCTAGAACCTGGGGAATATCCGCGAAGGAGGCCCATGCTTTGGCACGTTCTCGCGCGAAATAAGGCATGCGCATCGCATAAAGCAGCTTTGTACCTATTCGCGCCCAGGGATTGCGCGGAACAGCAATGTGATCGATATCAGTTATTGCAAGGCCTGCAGCTTTGAGGCAATAACGAATTGCAGCCACAGGAAATCCTGCGGCGTACTTTACGCGGTTGAATCGCTCTTCTTCGGCCGCCGCAACAAGCTGGCCATCGCACACCAATGCCACTGAAGCATTCGCGTGATAGGCATTGATACCCAGAATAATCACGATGAAAGATCCCGGCGCGCTGAACGTTCTGGTTCGAATCCTGTTTGGCGCGTTCGCGCTGCGCTCAAATTGCTCAGTAATTGGGCATAAAGCGCTTCGGTTTCGGCCAGAGGCTGCTCCCAACCGAGCCCGCGGGCTAGCTCCTTACAACCAAGCTTCATGCGTGTGCGCAATCCTGGATCACTTAATTGATCCAGAGCGCGGACCAACGCTTCGCATTCGTGAGAAATGACGAGTCCCGCACGGCCCTCGATGACGGGAGCGATCCCGCATCGGTCCGTAACGACGACAGGAGTTCCGCAAGCGATCGCCTCCGCCGCAGCGTTCCCAAAATTTTCGTTCTGTGATGGAAGGACGAAAACATCGGCATCCATAAGGGCGGACCATTTCGCGTCGCCATACACAGCTCCCGTAAATACCACGGATTCACTTAGACCCAGCCGCTTCACGTCCGCTTTCAAGGTTCGAAGGTAGCTTTCACTTTCGGACGGCCCGGCAAAAACGAGGAAGGAGGGCAGTGCCGCTGTTGACGAGCGCTGCCATCCGGCGAAGGCTTCCAACAGCAATTCCGGACTCTTCTTGGGGACGATCCGGCCGAGGAAAAGCACGAGAAATGCATCTTGGGGAATTTTCCATTGAAGGCGGAATGCCCCAGCGGTCGAGAGCGTGGGCAAATCAATTCCGTTTCGCCGGATCGTAATCTTTTCGGCAGCGATTCCTTCCTCTATCAACTCTCTTTTTTCTTGAAGCGACGTCGCAACTAGCTGGGCCGCGCGGCGGGCGACAAATTCTCCGAAAAGCTGCCGATAAACCGATTTGAGCACAACATTGCGAACGATCGGCCGGAACATCCCCATCGGCTCAAAGACGTACGGGACTCCTGCCCGGCGGCAGGCGCGCGCCACAGCTGGGCCAAGCAGATCGTAGGTTCCGTAGATATGAACGATATCGAAGGAACTCAGGCGGTTGGCGCAGAATGCAAAAATTCCTGGATTCCAAGTAAGAGCACGATAGCTGCCCCGCGACGAAAGATAGATAGTCTCCACGCCATCTTGTTCATATCGCCAACCTTCAGTTGTCTTAGCAACCGCGGGACCGGGCATCGGCTGCGTGCTAATCCCGAGATCCGAAGTCAATACGGTTACCGAATGACCACTTTGGGCCAGCCCCTGCGCCAATGCGTGTACGGTTGCCGCGGATCCTCCGCGCTCGAGGAATGGATAATAAGATTGCGTAACCATCAAAACGCGCAAATGCGTGGGCGGGCCATAGGCGCCCAGATCAGCAGAGGCAGGGCAAATGTGTGCCGCGCGGATTGAAGAAACGCTACAGTTCATGCCATTCCAAATCGGAGACGTTTCGCTTGTGGCACGCTTTGAGAGCGATGATTCGTCTTTCGAGCGCCCTAAATTATAACCTCGATGTTCCGTGCGGCACGGTTTCTTCCAGATTTTCAAGGCAGAGTGGCCGAAACGAATCTCAGTCCAGCAGCTCGTTAAGAATCGTCGCCAGCTCGGACGAAAACCGGCCGAAAGTAAAATCGCGCCTCACCCTGGCGAGCGCTTGCACACCCATCTCTCTCCTCAGCGAATCGTTCGCAAGAAGACGCTTGAAACGGTCCACGAGCTGCGCTACATCTCCGTAGGAAACAACGAAGCCATTGATTCCGTCATCAATGATTTCGGGCGTCCCGCCGTGGGCTCCTCCAACCATTGGTCGGCCGCGAGCCATGGCCTCGATGAATACAAGGCCAAAACCTTCCCCCCGGCTTGGCATGGCAAAAACTTCGCAATGATCGTAGGCGCTCGGCAGTCCGCCCGGGCTCATGAAAGGAAGAAAATGAACCCGGTCAGCAACACGCGATTCCCGCGCCAGGAACTGCAGCCGCGGCAGGTCGGTTCCCTCCCCTATAGCTACCAGCTGCACTTCTGGAAAGTCTTTAAGCAACATCGGTAGTGCTATAATCAAATGATCCACGCCCTTGTAGGCTTCGCTTGCGTCCCAGCGACCGACCGTCAGTATGATCTGGCCGTTCGGGAACCCGGCTGGCGGCGAGGATCCGGAAAGTGGCGCCGCAGCAGGATCGAATTCCGGCCCAAGGCTCCAGGCAAGCTTCCGTCCTCTATCCGGTGACAAGCGCTGCTCTCTCGTCACCGCTATCAATGTGTGTTCGCTTGGCGCGAGCACACGATCCATCGATTGCACAGACCAGCGTCGAACGATGGGCAATCGCGTCCAAACTTCCACACCGTGCACCACAACCGCGCTCCGCATCCCAGGGGAAACAATCTTCATCGCTGCAATCACTGGCGCCAGGTTTGGATGTAGTGCCAGAACAACGCTGGGCTGATGCGCGGCGAGCTTCAGCGCGGTGGCAGCGAAGCGTGTTTTCGAGCGGCCAAAACCCGTGAAGAAAATCTCTCTGCTGCCAACCGTTAGCGATCGCAGGCCGGCCGGGTCGTTCAAACTAATAAATCGGCAAGTCTCGCCGCGTTTCGCGGCAAAGGATTCCAACGCGAGCGCCGTCAAGCAACCGGAGCGCTGGATACCGCCGGTGCTTGATAGGTCGGGGAAGAGACCGACAATCATCGCCGCGAGCTTTGCCTCGCCGCCTTCTCAAAAAAATCGCACATCTGCGCTGCATTCCGCTCCCAGGTGAAGCGGCGCGCTGTTTCGGCGGCAGCGGCGCCTAAGCGATTCCGCAGCGATCCATCATCGATCAGATCGCGGATCATATCTGCAAGCCCTCTTGAATTCGTGGGATCCTCAAGAATTAGACCATCGCATCCATGTGTGATGATTTCCGATCCCCCATTTTTGCGCGAAGTGATCACAGGAAGCCCACAGGCCATCGCTTCAGCCGGGGGCTGAGCAAACGCATCGTTGAGCGAAGGGCCAACGTAAGCGTCGGCGGCAGCATAATACTGCTCCACATCAGCTCGAGGCGCACAAAACCGAATGCGTCCTTCCAGACGCAAATTAGTAATCAGATCGTGGAAGGGCGCGGGATTATCACTCCCGACGATGAGCGCGTGTAGGCGGGGATCCGCAACTTGAGCCATAGCGTTGAGAAGGCAATTCAGACCTTTGTTTCTCCAATCGTTCCCAATAAGGAGCAAAACGAATTCATCGTTTCGAATCGAAAGTGCATTGCGGGAAGCAAGGCGCAAGCGGGCGCGACGTTCGGGCGAGAAACAGTCCAGATCAATCCCGTTGTAGATCACGCTGACTTCACCCAATGGGCCGTAGAATCGTCTCAAATTGTCGGCAATTCGGTTCGATACCGCTGCGATGCATACATAGTTTCGGCCGTAAACATAAGGCTCGAGGGTCGCTATAAGTCGATAGAACAGCCGGCGATGAATGATTCGAGGCCAATCGACAATCGAATTCTGGCTTAATTTCAGGGCATTGTGGAGGCTTTCACGAAAACTCTTGAACAGAATGTGAACGGAGACGGCATCTGCATCCAGACAATTGACTCCTGGCGAGTAAACCACGTCCGGAACGATGCCACGGCTACGATCGAGCCGGCGCCAAAGATGATTGGCTATGAACCACCACAAATAAGTGAGCAAGTACGGGCCGGGCAATCGAGGAATTCGATGCCAAACCACCCTGCTGAGGTCGATATCCTCTACGCGCATGCTGTAGATGTGTAATTCGTATTGATCCGCAAGGCGCGAGATAAATTCAGCCACGCGGCGCTCGGTCCCGTGTCGTTTATCTATGGAGGGTGAGACGACTGCGATCCGCATGTGGGGCACGAGACTGGGCCCTATGGCCGGACGTCCATCAGTTCGCACCAACGCTCGAGGACGAACAAATTCCAGATGCGAGACCACCCGACGACCCCAGGGGATCGCTGAAATCGCTCCCAAATTCGGCCGACCGCTTCAGGCTGCAGAATTCCTCTGTCCTTGAGGCGTTCTGGAGAAAAGGTCTCTGAGATCGCGGGCTTCAAGTCGCGTCCCAACCAGTTGGCGAATGGAAACGTGAATGTGCGTTTCGTCCGCGAGGTCAGATTCGAAAGAAGATTCGTCGGAAGAAAGCGGTTCATGGCTTTAAGCAGCGACTCCTTGGGCCTCCCGTGGAATGCACTGCGCAGCCCTAGCACTAATTCGACCACGCGGTCGTCAAGGAAAACGGGCCGGACCTCCACGCTATGAGCCATGCTCATGGCATCCAGATCTCGGAGCAACCTGGGTTGAAGGTGAGTTTGGATATCCATAAGCGCCAGCATCTGCCGGCGGTCTCTCTGGCAAACATTGGAAGCACAATGCTTCAAATATTCCCGAGCATCGCTGCCGACGCTGCGTTCCGCCACGTCCGGCGTGAGTAAGCGGCCAACATCGCTTTCCAGAAAAAGGACTTTCACAGCTAACTGCGAAGCCAGCGCGTAATCGCAGTCTCCAAAAAGATAAGAAAGCTTGCGCCACCTGTAAGGTCTTCGCTCACGATCGAAAAATCGAGACAATACCCAGGGAAAATGGCAAGTCCAAGAACCGATCTTTTCGAACCGCTCGAACCATTTCCAGGACGTGTAGCCGCCAAAAAGTTCGTCTCCACCCTGGCCGGAGAGAGCGACCTTATAACCCTGCTCGGCTGCGACCTTTGAAATCCAATACGAGTTAAGTCCGTCCACGCTCGGCTGATCGGTGGCCCGAACGGACGCATCGATATCGGCCGCGACGCCTTCCGGCGAGATTAAGATCGATTTGAAAGGGAGCCCCAGCGCTCGAGCTGTTTGCGCGCTGAGCGCCGTTTCATCAAATTTTCTGTCAGCGAAGCCGATTGTCATAGCGCTAACGTTTTCCATTCCAGCGCTACGCGCAAGAGCACCGAGGCATGCGGAATCGACACCGCCACTTAAAAACAGCACGATCGGCACATCGGAAACCAGGTGCCTCTGCATCGCCTCGAAAAGGACATCACCGAGTTTTTCGTCTAAATCAGCAGCGGCCAGACCCGTCTTTGAACGCCGACAATGGTTCAGGCTCCAGTAAGGCCGCATATTCCATTCGCCGCCTTGCCAGGTGGCGATATGTCCCGGTTGCAGGGGTGCGATTCCATCTACGATTGTCCAGGGCGGAGGAACATGACCGAGCTGAAGATATACCCGTAGGGCTTGGGGATTTAGTCGCCGCTCGATCAGCCCGGAGGCAATCAGGCACTTCAACTCCGAAGCGAAAATCAGGCGCCCGTGCTGCTCCGCAAAATAGAGAGGCTTGATTCCTAAGCGATCCCGCGCCAGGAGAAGTTTATTTGTCTGCGCATCCCAAATGGCGAAGGCGAACATACCCCGTATTCTCTCGACACAATCATCGCCATATTCCTCGTACAGGTGCAGGACTACTTCGGTGTCGGTTGTGGACTGAAAGAAGTATCCCTTCCCCGTCAACTCCTCGCGTAGTTCGGATGCATTGTAAGTCTCGCCGTTGTATGTGATCCAAACTGTTCGTGCCGCGTTCGACATCGGTTGGCGTCCGCGCTCGCTTAGGTCCACGATTGCGAGCCGGGTATTGGCCAGGAGGCAGCGACCCAAGGAGATCACTCCGCAACTATCAGGACCACGATGACGCATGGAAGCGGTCATCTTTTGTGCCGCCGGAAGCAGTGCTTGCACGGAAGTATCGCCCACAATTCCGGCGATACCGCACATGTGGCTTAAACCGCTCCGGCGTATGCCGAGGCGGTGCGAAGGTTGGTCATGTGGGTTCGACGCTGTACAGCTTGCTCATCAACGGCCAAATGGGGCAAGCGGAAAAGCACACCGATCAAAAGCCACAAGTAGGCATTCATGACGTAGTTCTGGTAGGGCGCCATGCCGTTGTAGGAGAACGGGACTAACAGTAGGAAGGCGTACCAGAAAATGGAGAGCGCCACTGGGAAATAGATCGTGCCGCGTAATTGGCGTACGATTTTCCAGGAAAAGTACAGTAGTGAACAGGTCCAAATGATCCAAAGAATTGGCCCCAAGATTCCCATCTCCAAGATGAGTGTACCCCAGCCATTCTCCACCCAAAATCCTATTGGGGGTTGTCCCAGTATCTTGGCCACGTACTGCATGCCCAATGACGCGGTGCCGGTGCCGTCGCCATATAGCCAACGGGGGTGTTGCAAGGCCGTCTTCAAATTATCCAAGGGATACGCCCACGTCCGATTCTGCAGTTCCGAAGCTGAGCTTGTGGGTGACAGTGTCTCCGAATAAAATGCCCAGCTAGCGCCAATAGAGGCTGGGAAGAACTGGATCATGAAGAAAAGGCCCACCGCACTGACGAGAAACGCTCGGCGCATTGCCTTGACCAGGGTGCGCGCTTGCCCCCAGCGCGACGGCGCCCCCCAAAGGAATCCTGCGGATAAGACGAGCATGCTCATCGACACATAGATCAGCGATCCACGGGAACCGGTTTGGACTGTTGCGACAGCCGCAATGCCAACAGCCAACAAACCGTACGCCGCGCCTCGACGACGCGTCACCAATAGATAGGCACTGGCGCCCAAAGCCAAAATGACTACGACTATTATGTAAGAGGCAAAACGGCCCGTACTCACGAACACTGAAGTCGGCTGCGGAACGGCCTGGTGTGTAATAGGAGAAAACCGCGTCAGGTTACCAAGGGTTTCGAGTTCCGGAGCGAGCGCAATCGGGTTTAGAAACTTCAATCCTACGATCGATTGAATGATTCCGAGAAGGGCGATCAGCATACCTAAGCCGAGATTGTAAAGAAGGAATTGTTCCAGATCATTGGCGTTTCGTATGAGTGCATATCCTGCATAGATTAACGGGAAGTAGTAGAAATAAAGTTTCAGCCCCAGCAAGCCATAAAGGATGCTCGGGGTCCACGTATTGAACACTTGGACGAATGCCAGGGCGAAAAACAATGTTAGCGGCATCATGAAGGCAGGCCTGAACCAAGGAACTTCGCCCCGTCCTTTTGCCCTCCACAATGATAGATATGTGATCGCTGCCAGCACATCCTTTCCGAAGAAGAGTATCAATCCATTCCCTAAGTATTTGCGCGCCAGATCCTCAAATAACAACCACGAGATAAACAGCAATACTCCCGCGCGCCAGTTGATTAGTGTGGCCATAACGGCCATAGCAAGCGCAATGGCCATCGCACCGACGACCAACATCTCGACGGATCCTGTTACGATCCAGTTCGCCAGCGCCCACACAATCCCTATGAGGCCCGCAAGTAAGAACAACCCTCGCACTTGCCTCGCCTTGTAAAATCCGTATAAAGGCCGCGTACTCATTTCCTTTTACCAGCTCTTTTGCTGCCCGGTTGGTTGCTATCTCCGACCTGCGCTATCGTGAACCGTCAGCACGGCGACCACCTGATTTTCGAGGCGCAGAGATGCTACTTCCGAGTAAGGAATTATTGCCTACGAGCCCCATCAGTGAAAGGAAAAAACACGCGCATAGGAGGGCCCTTCTGCTTACGTTGTCGCGCCAATGCGTTCCTCGCCGAGGACAATGACGTGATTATCGCCCTGCAGGCAAGCGCCTCCCAAACACAAAGAGATTAGCCTCATTGGGACGGCTAAGACCCGACGCGTCATTTGGTAACCCCGTACGGGATAAACGTAATGTTCGAGTAACTGTAATTCCGAACGCGGCAAATACTGACGCGTAAAAAGATCCCAAAAAATCGGGGTAATGTGAGTTTTCTCACTAGCCGCATCCATCATGCGGATGGTTCCACGCAGAAGAAATTTGATTCGCGCAGGAGTGCTATCCACATTCGGCGTGGTCAGAACGGCCACTCCACCGGGACTTAGCAGGCGCTTCACATTCCGCAAAAAACCGATGGGATTCTCGACGTGTTCGATTACTTCAACGCAAGTAACCAGGCGGAAGGTGCCGGGGCCAAGCTCTGAAGCGAAATCCTGCCGATTGAAATCAAGCTGCAAAAAAGGCAGGCAAGCTTTGTATTCCACGGCATTCACGTCTGTGGCGAGCACATCCCAACCTGCATCGCGCAACCGAAGCGCGAGCGCGCCGCTTCCCGCACCCAAGTCCACAGCCCGTCCTGCGGCACAAATGTAGCGGGGGAAAATCCGCTGGAGGAGAAACTCGTGCAGGCCGGGGGCTGTAGTCGTGCTGGGATGACTCTGGGCGCTCACTCCAATACCTTTTGATACAAGGCCAAGTGGTGGTCCAGCATTCGCTGTGCGCTGAAAAGATCGAGACTATGATTCCGGGCGCGCTGTCCCAGTTCCATGGCCGCCTCGGGCGAGCGCAACAGCTGCTCCATGCGGGTCGCAAGTGACTTCGAATCGCCCCCCACGAACCTCAATCCCGTTTCGCCGGCAACTTCTGTTAGCGCCCCGCCCTCAGGGACGATAACCGCGCGCCCTAGCATCATGTTCTCGGCCGCTACCAAGCCGAAGGCTTCTCCAGCCAGTGAAGGTATAACTACAGCGTTCGCATCACTAACGAGGGCGTCGATATCTTCTTCCGGAATCTCACCAACGAAATCAACTCTGGACGCAATTCCGAGCTCGCCGCATAGCCGTTCGAGGGTCTTGCGTTCCGGCCCATCGCCAATTATCAGAAGGCGGGATTCCAGGCCCGTGTTCGATAACTCACGGAAGGCATGCAATAAAAGCTCAACTCCTTTTGTACTTACCAGCCTTCCGACAAACGCCAACGTGGGACTCTGACCGGAAGGAAATGGCGAATAGGGTCGCACCTTGACGCCGTGAGAGATCATTGAAGTCCAGGGCAACTGCAGCGAGCACATTAACCAGCGTGTCGGAGCGATGTTTGCAGCCACAAAACCGCAGCACCACCGGCGGAGAAACGTGAGCCCCCACAACGTTACGCTGCGCCAATACCCGCCTGCAGAGTTACATTTCCAGCACTCGCCATGACGCCCGGTAAGGAAATATCCGGGACAGGGTGTGCGGGTCGGCTCATGCAGGAGCGATCCGTTGGGACAGATCGTCTGCAAACCGTGATGTTCCACCACAACTTGCTTCCGCAGAAGAAAGCTGATCGCTAGCGGGCGAAGCGCAGGACCCGCAACGTGGACGAGATCAGATTTGTGAATCAGACGAACGAGTTCGATAAGCCTCGGATTGCGCACAACTCGGAACGGTAACTCTGAATCCGCAGTTCTATCCGCCGGTGTCTCCGTTACGACCGTGCATTCGAAGCCCCGGGAGGATTGGTTTCCATCCTGCAAACCTCGAGCCAGCGTCATGACAACCGACTGCACACCTCCCCGTGTGGGCCAGAAGTCCGTGCTGTAAATCAGGAGATTTCTTGGGATTCTGGACACGCTGAGAAATCCTTAGTGTTAATACCAAGCACCTTAATCCAGCGCTCAGCGATTCGATCCCAGGAAAACCACTCCCGAAAAATCTTGAGATTACGTCGCCTGAGCGCCAGGCGAAGTTCACCATCCAGCAGAACCCGGGCGAGTTTTTTCCCTAAACTATCGGGATCATCTTGGGCCGCGAAAAGGACTCCCCCTTCTGTCAACGGATAGCCGGTCTCGCGCCCTTGATATGCCACGATGGGTAATCCACAAGCAATGGCAGCCACACCACTGCCGCGCCGGCTGGAGAAACCACCACGCACGAAAAGCAAGGCATCGCAGCACGACAGAGCTATGCCAATTTCACGGCTGCTGCGCAAACCATCAACTCTCAAGTTTACTCGCGTACCTGAGAGCCCGACACGCAGCAAGGATTCGGCTTCTTTTGCGCCGCGACCCAGCACCAAAAGTTGCAGTTCACACGTATGCGCCGAGGCTTTCCGGACCGCTCGCACAATTGCTTCCACTTCCCGCTTTTGCGCCGAGGGCCAGGTGGGAATGCCGAACACGGCTACCGTGGGAATTGGATTGTGAACGGGAACAAATCCCTCGTGCGCCAGTTCGTCCAATGAAGATACATTCGCTCCCACGGGAATAAATTCAATGCGCGCTTTTTGTTCCTGCAGCCACGGGACGCTCTGCGGGGGTACAGGAAGGATCACGCGGTAAGCCTTTCGGCTTAAGTGGCACATAATTCGCTGTTGGACGAAGACTCGGAACCGATCGATCCAGCGCGAAGCCGCTACGGCATACACGTCATGGAACACTACGACGGTTCGACAACCGCGGAGCTTGAGGATTTTGAGAACGAGAGGAACCCCAAACGGAAGCCCCCTCCGTGACCACATCAACGCCGTGTAATGGAATACAACCCGTCGCCCTCGCCAGTCACGACTCTGCTTCCATAACTTCGCCAATGCGGAGAGCCAGCCATTTTCATACCAACTTATTTCCGAGTTTTCGCAGGAGATCCCATAGCCCCGCAGCGCCTTGCTCAAGCAGTTCGAGTAATCCCGAACTGCGTCCGTTGGTTCATCACGGCGGCCAAACAGCATGACGAGCGCCAAAAGGTCTTCTGGATCGCGCCTCGATCTCAGACCAACAGAAACGCGTCTTAGTCTCGAAAGACGCGGCCTATTTGAAGCAGCGGCCGACTCTTTCGATTTTTGCTCTAAGATCATGCCGCCTTGACCGCCCGCTCGAGTATCAGCGTCAGTAGCTCGCGCGATCGACGCTGCAGCGAAAACTGCTGGGCCCTGAGCCGAGCACTGGCGGCCAATCGCCGGCGCAATGCTTCGTTCGTGAGCAACAGGCGCAATGCCCGAGCCAGCGCGCCCGCATCGCCAGGCGGAACAAGCAAGCCACACTGGCCATCCGCGACAATCTCTTTCAAACCGCCGACGGCGGAAGCGATTACGGGCACACCGCACGCGAGCGCTTCTAAGGCTACGAGCCCGAAGGGCTCATAAAGAGATGGCACAACAGCCATATCGACACCACCCCAGAATGCTGGCATTGCGGAACGAGGCAGCGCACCGCTACAGCGTATCAATTCACACTGCTCCAAGTGCTCAACGCGCTTTGCAACCTCCTCAGCGCCCATCACGCCGGAAACGTTTTTCCAAACCGAAGGTCCGCCCACTACGTGAAGTTCACATCCAGGGAGCGAAGGTTTGAGAGCCTGCCATGCTTCCAGTAATTCCTGTATACCTTTTCGCGCTATCCACTGTCCGGCAAACCCTACTCGCAAAAGGCCATTCGACTGCCGGTGCGCTCGCTTGGAAGGCTGAAATAATTCGAGATCAACCGCATTAGGTATGACGGTCGCCTGCCGCGACGGGATTCGCGCGTTTTGCTTGAGAAAAATCTTGCGTTCGCTTTCGCTGGGGAAAAGATACCGAGCGCGCTGGAACCTCGAAAGCCATAAGGGCCAATTCCAATAACGTGGCAGCGGGGTCGTCCAATCGAACCGCACAATGGACCGATCCGGAGCATAACCCGCGAGAGCGGGCTCATTGTAAGCGAGAATCAGAGCCTCGGGCTCGTTCCGCAGCACTGAGCGGGCATATTCAATCGTGTTGAGCTGCGCTGTGCGGGTGCGTAACGGAATAGTGTTCACGGATGCGTGCTTGAGCGCTGCGCGTGCATAAACACGCACGGGAATGCCAGCTTTCTGAAAGATGCGGGCATCCTCCCACAGTACAACTTCAGATCCTCCACAAGGATCGTCACCCAATACGCAAATGCGGCTGGCCAAGAGAGCGACACCGCTTTTTCTGAGCATTGCGCAGTCGATCATCGCCAACTCTCGGGCGCTCGCGGTTCTCGATTCACAAAGCCGGCGAGAGCTAACGCCTTGGAGAGCTCACCCAGGCCGACCACGACGCCGCCCCAGCAGCCTCGTAAGATCGCATGCCCAAAGGCGCGGAAAGATGTACGCAGCGAACATCTTGTTAGGAGCCGGCGTCTGCGCGCCGAAATTCTCAAACGCTCCCGGAGCCACCAACCGCCTTCGGCACCTCGACGCCACACGCTCGCCAGCAGCGTTCTCAATATGAGCTCTCGCTGACATTTGTAATGCGTCACCCAGGCTTCCTGGACGAATCCGGCACGAACGCCGGCACGTTCCAGCCAGTCATTCTCTTCGACCGGAGGCCGCACGTTTTCGTCGAAGCACGCACGCTCAAAGACCCATCGGTAAGCGGCCATATTGCAGGCCACCGGAACAATTTCGCCCTGTACGCCGCGTACAGGTACGAGAATTTCCGATAAATAGCTGCTGACTTCTTCGCGATGTTTCCCAGGAATC
This sequence comes from uncultured Acidobacteriota bacterium, assembly GCA_963803735.1. Classification (GTDB taxonomy): domain Bacteria; phylum Acidobacteriota; class Terriglobia; order Acidiferrales; family UBA7541; genus Palsa-189. The sequence continues at coordinate 85,124 of CAWDNV010000011.1, forward strand.
GGACCCTCCGTCACCAGGCGAACGGGACCGGAAACAACGGGGAATTGCTCCGACAGACCCGCCAAGAGTTTGCGAAGCCAACCTTCGGTGACGAGCACATCGTCGTCTATGAAGACGATAAGCTCAGCCTGCGCAACCTGCAGGGCGGCATTCCGTGCTGCATTGGCTCCCAGCGGATGATCTTGGCGCAAATAGCGCACCTGCCAGCCAGTCGTATTTGAAAATTCGTCGACGGCTTTGCTCGTATCATCGTTCGAACAATCGTCCACCACGATTACCTGCGGGACTTCCATTCCGCGTACGCCATCCGGAAGGGCAGCGAGGCATCGCACGAGAATCGCAGCGCGATTACGCGTAGGAATAATGATCGATACGCCAGGTGTCATGGGCAGCGCCGTAATACTATCTCCGGGAGCCTCTCTCTTGAAACTGCCAGATAATACCTGAACATGGTTCGCCGTCCGAGGATCCGTTCGCTCACGTGCATGGCGGCTGCTGAAATCATCTGTCCATTCCAGGACTGGCGTTAAACGGCCGCTGGCGACGAATTCGGCGAGTCGCACTTCAAGGAATTCTCTGGTTTTTGCAGTGGCCTCGTGCGGCTACGCTTTATTGGCAGGAGACACGCGAGGGGGAGAGCCAGGTGTTTCCAACTGCAGCGATAGCCATTGGTCGCAAGAATCCATGGAATGCGAAGGCCGGCCCAGGCTCCGGCGAACATCTTTCGCCCAGTCCGGCTGGCCATGTAAGCTTTTCTTTCCAATATCTTGGCGCGGAGCAAACTTGCGTGCCGAGCCGACAAAAAAGGGCGAAAGTTGGGATGCGTCAGTAGAAATTCCCACATGCAGATTGTTTCTTGAGTCCCAGCGACATTTCCGAAGCCCGCATTGCTTCCATGAATTCGGTAGGCCGCGAGAGCATCAGGCAGGTATGCCACTCCGTATCGGAGGGCTGCAGCAATTAATACACCGTCCACCGATCCGCCTATTTCGGGAACCAAAGGTAACAGATCCTCAAGAAAACGCCTGGGAATGCACGTCGTATTCGGTACGCCAAAGAAGTGCCCACGTGCCTTCGGTAGAGGATAGAGAAAGCTCACATCCTCGCTGTCATCGAGCGTCAACGTTGCTGGCTCGGTTCGGTGCCGCATGGTCCAGGGAAATTGAATAGCGTTCCCCGATGCGTCTACGTGAGTAACTTCATGGATGACACCGCCGAGGTTTGAATTCTCCTCGAAACAATGCAGCACGCGCTCGAGCTTGGAGATCTCCCAATAGTCGTCTGCATCCAAATGAAAGATGATATCGCCCGTAGAGAGTGAAAAAGCTCGCCCGAACGCCACGGCCTTCCCGGTATTTTCCTGGTAGACGTAGCGGACTTCCGGAAATTCGCGCATTACGTCTGCAGTTCCGTCTGTCGAGCCGTCATCGATAACGATGACCTCGTCCGGCGGACGCGTTTGATTCAAGACGCTCGCGAGGCACTGCGGCAAATAGCGGGCATAGTTATACGTGCAGATCAGAACGGAAACACGCGCGCTCATCCCGAGGCCTCAGGGTAGCCAGCAAACAAATTCTGTAACACTGCTTGCATACCTGCTGCCTCACTCTCCTATGAACGATCGAACGCGCTTCCGCATTTGTTCGAAGGCGCCGCTATACAGTCCAAGAGCATGCCGTACTCTAAATGTTTCTTCTAAGAGCCAATACCAAAACTGGCTTGAATAGACGCGAAGTAAAGAAGTTACAGGAACGTGCCAGCGGCCCGGCTTATCGACTATGTCACCATCAACGAGCTGGTGCGTGGCATGATCAATGGTGTAGAGGTGCAATTGGCCGCCTGCGAGGGCGCGATTTCGTTTGGATTCCACATCGGCTTTGATTCCTGCAAGCCCGCCTGGATGGTAGGCAAAATCGTGATTCTGATGCACGGCCAGAACGTCCGCGGTCACGTCCACGACCGGTACCTTCATCGAGCGCGCCTTCCAAACCATCCAATGATCCCAGTACACTCTGCCCACCACAAAAGGTGGAACGTCGGCATACAAGCCTCGCGAGAACGCAAAGAAATCGACCGCGTAACCAAGCTGTTGATTCCCTGAGCGCACTGCGAACTCTCGCAGTCGTGACTCCCAATCTACTGCTTCGAAATCAATCGCCTGCGTCACAGGCGTGTCCCAACGCCGTCCGATCATGAGAAATTTCGGAGACCAGTGGGCCACACCGTCGAGGGCCTGGCAGAAAGGCTGAACAAGTATGATGTCGGAATTTGCGTAACATAAACGGTCGTGCTTGGCCATTTCTTGAGCGCACGCGAACATATAATCGAGACGCTTGGTGCCAAATTCGCTGTGAAGCACATGAGGAACGTGACGGGCGCCCAACTCCTCCGCGACTTCGGCCGTGCCAGTTTCATCTCCGAAGAGAATCACTTCGCAGTCAGGATGCAAACGCACCCAACTGCCAATCGCGTTGTGTTGAATAATTCCATCGTGACCCCCGAAAGGTTTTGGCGTCGCGAAAATCGTCAGCATGTGTTTACCAGTCCAGCGCCAGAAACGGGCGATTGACGCTCTTGCGATGATTCGGCGGATTGAATCTCTCCCAGCTCTGTGAAACGAACCTCCGAAGCGATGTTTAGCACACCGCTCCATTCGTCCCGGGGATGCTGCAGGTTCGGAGTGGCTACGATCATTTCCGGAAGACAATCCCACAGGTCAACCAGTTCGTGATCCTGCCAAAGACTTACGTGCCAGAAATAAGGCCCGGGCCGTAACGGCAAGCAGGGGAACGTGTACGAAATCCTATGCAGTCCCGGCTGTAGGTGCAGATGGTCAATGGCTCTGCCCCAAATGAGTTCTCGGTCGGCGCTGAACAGGGCTACGCCGTGATGGCCACGATGAAGCGTGTCATTGAGCCAGAAATCGAAGTGAACAGTAGCTTCTCCGAACGAATCAAGATTGTGGGGATTCGCTGTTTCCACAGGACACGCCAACTGCCATTTCAGGAATCTGGTTTTCGCTCCACCTTCTCTTCCTTCCTGTCGCTCGCCGACGTCCCCGCGCGACATCGCGCTTTCGTATGAGCTCACAACCTCCGCCGTCGGTCCATCCATGCTCAGGCGGCCACCGTCGATCCAGATTGAGCGAGCGCACAGGCGCCGTATCTGATTCATCTGGTGGCTGACAAAAATGATGGTTCGCCCATCCCTGGCTACGTCATTCATTTTGCCCAGGCACTTCTTTTGAAAGGAAAGATCACCGACGGCGAGGACTTCATCCACGAGCAGAATTTCGGGCTCAAAATGCGCGGCTACGGCAAACGCCAGCCGTGTCTGCATGCCACTGCTGTAGTGCTTGAGCGGAGTCTCCAGGAATTCAGCTACCTCGGCAAATGTGACGATCTCATCGAATTTCCGTCCGATTTCCCGGCGGCTCATCCCGAGAATTGCACCATTGAGGTAGATATTCTCGCGTCCGGTGAGCTCCGGATGAAATCCCGTTCCAACCTCCAGCAAGCTCCCTACTGACCCGCAGATTTCGGCCCAGCCGGCGGATGGCACAGTAACGCGCGACAGAATCTTGAGCAGCGTAGTCTTGCCCGCGCCATTGCGACCGATCACGCCAATTACTTCGCCCGGCTGAACCTCAAAAGTGACGCCGCGCAGCGCCCAAATTTCTCTTTGTTCGTGTGAAACGCCATTCGATCCCCGTTTCCACAAACGCAAGGGCGCGCGCAGCACTTCGCCGAGTTGGTCTCGCAAAGCGAGATATCGCTGTCGCCGAGCGATACGGTAGCGCTTTCCGAGACCTTCCGCGCGAATTGCGGGACTCAAGTCTTAGACTCCGGGCGAATCAATTTTCCATACTCCAATGCTTCAGACGAGATCGGCAACTGTGCTTTCCACTCTGCGGAAGTAAACCATGCCACCCAACAACACGACGATGACGCCGCACCCGGATGCAGCAAAAAGCGACCCGGGGGCAAGCCCTTGGCCCGTAAGCGCCCAGCGAAATCCTTCGATTACACCGGCCATCGGGTTCAGGCCGTAAGCCCAGCGCCATTGCCGGGGAACCATCAAACTCGAATAGGCCACTGGTGAAGCGAACATCCAGAACTGCACAAGAAAGGGCACGACGTAACGCACATCTCTGTAGACCGCGTTCAGGGCCGCAAGCCAAAGACCGAAACCCAACGCGGTAAGAAGGGCAAGCAGCAAAAATTCAGGCAGAAACAGCACAGCGTGCCCTGGAACGACACGGTAGTAGACCATAAGAGCCGCCAGCACGCCGAAAGCGACAACGAAATCAACCAGGCCAGCCAGTACTGCCGAGATCGGTAACACGAGACGGGGAAAATAGATCTTCGTGATCAATCGTTGCTGCTCGACGATGCTGTTCGTGCTGCTTTGCAGTGCCGTTGCGAAGTAGGTCCACGGCAGAACCGCACAGTAGTAGAAAAGAGGGTACGGCACTCCATTTGTCGGCAGTTTTGCCAACTTGCCGAAAAACAAAGTGAAAGCGAGCATGGTCAGCGTAGGTTGCAGTAATGCCCAAGCTGCTCCAATAACAGTTTGCTTGTACCGGACTTTGACGTCGCGCCAGATAAAAAAATAAATCAGTTCACGGTAGGTCCATAACTCGCCCAGGCGGACGCTAAACAACCGCCGCGATGGGGCAATCCGCGTCGGCGCAACAGGAGCTCTTGTGACCGCTGTAGCCATAATGATGCCTTCAACTCGAAAACGCCGACGGCACTTGCCGTCCGCGATTTTTTGCGACGACTAAGACGCCGCGACTAAGCGTGTCTGTTGCTTTTCACTCAGATACGCCGCCACGCGATCGATCATCTCCGCAAGAGTCGTCTTTGGCCGAAAATCCGTTAGGCGTTCCAACTTGTGCAGCGAAGGCACTCGCCTCTGCATATCCTCAAACCCAGGCTCATAAGCCTGATCGTACGGAATGTGCTTGATCGGAGAGCGACTCCGCGTACGTTCTCGGATAAGCTCAGCAAGTATTTCAATGCTTACTTCTTCATTCGTTCCTATATTGACGACTTCTCCCACTGCTCTATCCGCCCTTACCAGGCGCAGCATCGCCTCAACGCAGTCCTCCACATAACAAAAGCAACGGCTCTGGTTGCCGGTGCCGAATACTGTGAGCGGAAGGTCTGCGATTGCTTGCCCAATCAGCGTCGGCACGACCATTCCATATCGGCCAGTCTGCCGTGGCCCAACCGTATTGAAAAGCCGCGCGACAATGACTGGCAGCTTCCTTTCTTTCCAATAGGCCAGGGCGAGGAATTCTCCAATGGCCTTTGAAGCTCCGTAACTCCATCGGCCCTTATCCGTCGGCCCTAGAACTAGCTCAGCGTCCTCCGCAAATGGAACGTTTACGTTTTTCCCGTAGACTTCAGATGTAGACGCGAAGAACACCGGTTTTCGTTGTTTGGCCGCCGCTTCCAGAACAAGATGCGTGCCCGTCACATTTGTCTCAATCGTGCGCACGGGACTTTCTACGATCAGACGAACGCCAACGGCAGCGGCAAGATGGAATATGACGTCCGCTTCATCCACGAACTCCGCCAAAAGCTGGCAATTCTCGACTGGTTCGAGAAAGTACCGCATGCGGTCATATTTCTCGAGGCAACGGATGTTTTCCATGCTGCCCGTCGAAAGATTATCGAGCAGCAGGACTTCATCGCCATCAGCGAGTAATCGCTCTGCCAGATGAGAGCCAATGAAGCCGGCGCCGCCAGTTATCAGAGCCCGCATGAATGTGCCTCGTGAAACAGAGATTTTCCAGTGTGCTCAGGCATCCGACTTTGACACCCCATTGCCGTTTTTGGATTTTGCTGGCTCATCAGAGCCATCGGCGCCATAAGCGTATGGGTGGTAGCGATAAGAGTAATAATAGTCGGGAGCGCTCGAGTCTACTGCGTTCAACACTACTCCCAGCACACGCGATTTCACGCTGTGAAGCAAGTCCCGAGTGCGCATCAGAGCTTCCTTCGGGGTTTCACCGCTTCGCACAACCAGAAGCACGCCATCCACCAGGGCCGAAAGTATGACCGCGTCAGTAGCGGCCATAATCGGAGGAGAGTCGATGACGATGAATTTATATCGTTTGCGCAGCTCACAGATCATTTCTGCCAAGCGATGCGAGGAAAGAAGATCGGCGGAATTTGGAGGAATAGGCCCGGTTGGAATCGCGTGCAGATTTTTGATCACCGGATGAGGAATGGTAACAAGATCAAGCCCGACAACACCCGCGAGGTACGAACTCAACCCCACTTTACCGTCGTTCATGCTAAGAGCGCGGCTGATACCCGGCTTGCGCAGGTCGCCATCGATCAGCAGAGTGTTATCTCCAAGCTGCGCCAGAGTCACGCCGATGTTGACGCTCGCCGTAGTCTTGCCCTCGTGTGGAAGCGCGCTCGTTACCAAAATCAATTGCGGCGGGTGGTCCGGTTGCGAAAGTAATAGCGACGTTCGCAGGGCCCGAAAAGCTTCAGAAACCTGCGATTGAGGCTCAGAATGAGAGAGCAACGCAACCCGCTCGTGAAACCCATTCCCCGAACCTCGTAAGAGCTTCTGCAAGCGGCTACGGCTATCACCATTAGAACTGGTAAACGTGGGCACCACAGCAAGCGAAGGCAGGCGCGACAAACTCTGCACGTCTTCGGGATTTTTTACCGTGTTATCGAGATATTCGCGAACGAGAGCCAGTCCTATACCGCCGAATAGCCCTACTAAGATCGCCAAAAATATGTTGCGCGATTTGTTCGGCCGCGAAGGCATCCTAGGTATCAGCGCTGGATCCACCACACGGATATTGCTCGAACGCAGCCCCGCGCTAATTCCTGCCTCCTTAAGCTTCTGCAGCAGGCCGTCATAAAGCTGTTTGTTGGCCTCCGCCTCACGTTTCAGAATGTTGTATTCGACCATTTTGTCGGCCATCGAGGCGGCTTCATTCTTCTGTTGATCGAGCGCCCGTTGTAGCAGCACTTCTCGTTGACGCGATCCCCGATACTCGGCCTCGATCTGATTTCCGATGTTCTTCTTTTCACCTTCTATGAGCTGCTGGCTCTCATTGAGTTGCGCCTCGAGCCGGACCACCTTTGGAAATTTCGGTCCGTACTGATTGAGAGCCTCAGTATATTGGTCGCTGAGTTCGCCCTGGCGCTTGAGGCTTTCCTGAATCACCGGACTTTCGCGAACCGCGGGGATCGCATCGTAATTGCCGGCCTTGGCTAGTTCGTAGACGGCGTCTTTGTTTATACGATCGGCTTGAGCCTCTGTAAGCTCGCGGTTAAGGTCGGCGAGTTTTTGAGTGGTGACATCCTGTTTTTCGTCGATGGTCCAGATCTGATTGTCCCGTTCATATTTAATACGGGCATCCTCGGAAGCCTCGACTTTCCCTTTCAACTCGTCGAGCTGGTTTGCCAGCCAATTCGAGGCCTGAGTGGTCGCTTCGTAACGGCTGCGAAAGTTTTGCTCGATGAAATTATTCACATGGGCGTTGACAACGGCGGCCGCCAGTTTTGGGTCTGAAGCTGCAAACGTCACGTCTAGTAATCGGCTATTCGGCACGCGCTTCACCGATAAGCCGCCGAGAAACGCGCCTAATGAAGGCGGTGGCTCCAGGCCGCTCTTCGGCGAGATCACTTCCAAGGTGCCGGGGCTTTGCGCATGGCCGCCGAATCGCGGATCCTGATCCAAATGCAAAGATTTGATTGTTTGGATGGCCAGGGTCTCACTCACAAGAATTTTCGACTGCGTCTCGATGTAATCCTCTAAGTCCTGGTACAAGTCGTAAGGATCGTTGCCTGCAAACGGAAGGAAATTCGAGGTCTCGCGATCAATTTCAACCCGTGTGGTGGCCTCGTAAGTCGGCTGCATGCGGAAAGTGGCGATGGTAACTACTGTAACCAGGGCCAGAAGGAATGAAATGATCAGCCACTTGTGCTTCCGCAGGATCAGCAGGTAGTCGAGCAGATGCCCTTCGCGCGGCATCATATCCAGCGTGACGAAAGGCTCCCGAGCGGCCAAACCGTTGAAGGCCACCGCATGATCGCGTGTAATCAGGTTGGTGTGTTCGTTCATGCCTAGCTTACAAATGCTCTTCGACGGGTGCCCGGTAAAAATGCCTCACTGAGCCACCCGGATAATCGCGGCTCCTGACGCAATGGCTATGGCTATTTCGGCCGACCGGCGGAGCGCATGTTTGCCTGTGCTATCGGGCACATAAAGGATGTCATTCTGCCGTAGCGAAACGTCTTCACGTTTGAGAGTCAGGATTTTCTTCACGTCGATCGGCACTTGCTCGCGCTCCTCGCTTCCGGGTGGTTGCCTCAGGATTACTGCATTTCCCCCTTTTGCGGTACTGGTCAGCCCACCGGCGAGCGACAGCACTTTGAGAACCGTCAATCGCTGGCGATCGCTCTGCATCACAAATCCACCGGGGTGCTGCACAGCACCCACAGCGTACACAACACCAGCTCTGGGCACGGTAACGACATCACCACCCAAAAGGGGCACGTTGTATTTAGGATCGCCGCTGTCGAGCAGCTCATTGAGGTCAATAATGGTCGTGTTTTCGGCGCCTGGGGGGATATTCGCGGGCTGCGTCTTAGACCTTTCCGCTAACGGTGTTTCGCCCGGAGTATTATCGGGCTCGGACGGCCGCGGCTTTCGCGTAACCAGCACTTTGCTTCCCGCATCATCGGAAATTCCGCCCGCTTGCGATAACACCTGGAGCAGCGTCATCTGATGCACAGCCTGTATCGTCAGCGGATTCCTCACGGCACCAATGACGGTTATCGGTTCGCTATGCTGCTCTTTGACTGTTACGGTAACCTGCGGGTGCGTCACCAGGCCATTAACCTGCAGCAATTCGGCCAGCTTGTCTTGGAACTGAAACGGCGTTAGGCCGCCAGCCTGTACTTTGACAGGAACCAACGGGATGGCCACAAAACCGGACTCACTTACCCGTACGTCACGCGATAGTTCAGGAACGTCAAAGACTTCTATGGATAATAAATCGCCGCTGCTGATGACGTAATCCCTGTGCTCGGCTGCTTCAACGAGGGCGAGCTGAGCTATGCGGTCGTTCGCTTCGCGAGCAGTTTGCAACTTTTGTGCTTCGGCAATTTCGCGCTGTTGGGACGGATTTTGTGCAAAAGCTACACCAGGCAATATTGAGAACAGCCAGAGGAGGCCGCAGCAGCGAAACTTCCGCCACAGCTGGCCGGGTACACCAACACGTTTAGGGCCCATCAGATGGTCTTTCCCACGCGCCGGGAATTATACCGTCTGAACGGTGCGCCTCATATTCAATTTTGCCGCGACCCCTGTATGGGCTTCCGACCGACGTGCTGCCCGAGTGGGTGTCGCGGAAGTCGCCAGTCCGGATTGGATCAGAAACAAAAGCGCATTCGAAGGAATGTGCAGATTGAAATCGACAAGGCTATGAGCCAATAAGCCACAACACGCCGAAAACGCTCCAATGTGAAGCGCCAGTTCCAGCCGATTTTTTGCCTCTAGGATGCACATCGATGCCATACGAAAGAAGAACGCCAGGAAGCAGATGCCGATGGCACCGCCGATTACGCCACTTTCCGCGAGCGCCTCGACATAATCGTTGTGCGTGTGATTCACGATGGACCCGTCATAAAGCGTTTCATATCGAGGAAAAACAGCTTCCAGCGTGCCTAGTCCCGTGCCTGCAAGGGGATGATCCATAAAGATTCGCCAGGAATCTCTGAGTATTTCCGCACGCCTGGCTTCGCTAACTTCCAGCTTCTGGTAAGCCTCAAATCGGGCGATGGCCCGGCCAGCGCCGAGCCAAACCACAAAACCGCACGCCAGAAGCAGCAGTGTCGCGCCTACGACGAACTGGTTCCGTCCGCGTCCACGGAGAAGTGCCAAGATCACGACGAGGCCGACCTCCAGGAAGAAGGCCGCTATCCCGCCGCGCGAAGCAGAAAGGAAAAGAGCGCCAATGGGCATGAGCGTCAAGACCATAAGCAATGACATACGGTCGCGGTTTTCAGCTCGTAATAAAACGATCGATAGGCCGACGGGGATGATCAATTCCACGAGTCCCGCGAAGTGATTGCGATTGACGTAAGGCCCGAATGGAATTCCGCCGTAACGCAATTCGCGAAACCAGTACAGTTTCCCGTTGAATGTGAAATGCTGCAGAATCCCAAGCACCGAAACGCCAAATCCGAGAGCGAGCAAAAACCATGCAAAAGCGTTCCAATTTTCGAGCGTCTCAAAAGCCTGTACGACCAGGAAGAATAAGAGCGCCAGGGCTGAGAACTTGAGGAGTTCTATCTTCGTTAAAAATCTCACCTCTGTGAAGCCGGCGCCGTACTGCACTGCAATCCACAGCCAGAAGGCGGCAACCGGCCAAAGCAAACGATGCCAGCGGACAGGCACGCTTCCCCAGGCGAAAAGCAGACCCCACCACAGCAACAATATGGCCGCACCGATCTCGAGCACGGCTTCTGACCACGGCTCAACCACGCCGTGCGCCAACACACTGAAGGCCAGCAGCCCGCATATGCCAACGCGCAACCCCTTCATCGATGTGACTCTGGCAAGGGGGGCAGCGGAAAAAGCGCCACATCGTCGACCCAAGCGGTACCTCGAATTTTGTTCCCCAATTTGTCGCTGCGGGTCCGTCGCAGCACAATTTGCAAAACTTTCGTCTCGGCTCCGCTAACAAATTCGATATTCGCTTCGGTCCACGATTGAGTACCCACGAGATTCGAAGTGAAGTAGGCCGGACTCCCCGGGCTAGAAATGTCCCGGATTTCGAAACGTATTCCGCTATCTGTAGTTAGATCCCGCGTGCGGAGGAAGGCGTTAAAACGATATCGTGTGCCCGGGTGAACGGCGACATACTGCCAAACATTTTGAAAGTCCACGTTGGCCGTACCGTCGAAATCCACGCGTAGGGAACGCTTTCCCGAATGCACGATCTGCTCATCCCAAGCCATCTCCGCGCCTGCGACAGGGTTGACTCGCCAATCGAATCCGCCGTTTAGAGGCTCCTGCTCGAATCCGCCGTTCCAAACAAGCGAGCCGGGTGGGTCTGGCTTTGGTGCCATTCCTCCCAGCGCCTGATTCCAGACCGTTTCCGCATCCTCGGCATGGCCGGTGCCGAACAACATTTCCAGTAATGGAAAAGCGTCTGAAACTGGAAAGGACGCGCCGTGACCGGCGATGCGAGTCCACACAGCCATCACCGGCGCTGGCTCGCGCGCCTGCACAAAGAATTGAATGGCTCCCCAATTCTGCTCCCGCTCGTCCGGCAAGACAATTTTCAAAAGTTGATCGATATCATGCGTGCTGCGCCAGCAGAGCGAAACGGCAAGCGCCGTAAGCCTAGAATTGCTTACAACAGCGTCATGGATCTGCTGAAGGGCCTCCGGAACACGGCCTTGGCGCAACAGAAAGTTCCCAAAGCGCCACGCCGCATCTGCGGAAATAGGATAGCGCTGCCGCGCTTTTCGAAACGCCTGCTCCGCTTGCGCGACATTGCCTGCTGTTTCATACGCGCCGGCAAGATCCATCCAGTAAAACGACGAGCCGGAATTTATGGAGGTGGCACGCTGATAATATGAGATCGCTAACGGCAGATCGGTGTACGCGAAATCGAGTTGCCGATAGCGGCCCAGGCGGTACCAAAGATCTGCATTCGACGGCTCGATTTCGGCAGCGCGAAGCCACATCTCCGGACTTGCAGAGGCGGCCCAATGGGCAGCGACTTCGTGACGCACTGCTGCAAAGGTCAAACTCCCTGCCGCAAAAGCTATTACGCCGAATATCAACCATCGCCATCTCGAATTGATTGCCGGAGTGGACATCGATTTTGCCGCTACGATGGGATGTACCACAGGTACATCCCTCAAGGGAACTCTTGAAGGTTAATTGTTTACGTGGGTTTTGGCGATTGCTGGAACAACACTCTGCGTCGAGGCCTTTGCCGAACTATCGCACCTCGATCAGCCCCGCTCCCAGAAGCCCTTCGAGCAGGGCCATTAAGTCGCGTTCGCACCGCTCGGGTTCGACGTCATATTCCTGCAGCAAAGCTTCTTGAATATCGGCAACCTTGCACGGCGTTTGCAGCAATTTCCAGATGCTTGCGCCCACCGGGTCGAGTCCATAATAAACGCCATCTTTCACATTCAAGATGGCCGCTTCTGACCCGAGACTACACGACACTTGATCTTTTGTAACCGTGACCACCGATTGCCCTGAAAGGCTCATTCACTATTGCCCCGAGGAATGATGTCTAGGCTAATAAAAGACCCCGCGCACAAAGCCGCGGGGTCTCTGAATCGCTGTTTTGGAAGTGCTCTACTTCTTCTTCTGCTGGTTGGCTGGCCTTGTGTTTACCTTGGTATCGATGCCCAAACCCATAGCCTGCAGAGCTTCCAGCCCCTGTTTGGCCTGCGCGCCCCAAATGCCCGTCGGGTCGAGTGCGATAGCCTTTTGGTAGGCCTCTTGAGTTCCCGGCTGCAATATGGGCACCATCTTGTCGCCCTCTTGCTTAAACTCCATCGTATTCACGAGCGCCGCGCCAAGCAAATACCATGCTTGCGCGTTCTTTGGATCAGCATCCGTAGCTTTCTTGAGAGGGTCAACAGACTCCTTGATACGGCCGGTATTGTAAAGTCCAATTGAGAAGTTCCGCCAATACATGGCCGTATTCATGGGATCCAATTCGATGGCCTTCTGGTAAGCCGTCAGCGCATCGTCGATTTTTCCAGTCCTCGCCAGCGAGTTCCCCAAGTTGTTGTAGTAGCTGGGGTCTGGCTTCAGCGCAACGGCTTTTGCATACGCGGTTGCGGCATCGGAATACTTGTTGTCCACCTCATAGGCCTCGCCCAACCTGGCCAGAACGATATTGCGGTTCGGGTCGGTCTCAGCTGTTTGTTCGAGTGCGGCGTTATATTCGGTCACGGCCGTTGTGTCCGCCTGATCGAGCTGGCCTTGCGCCGCTGCCTGTTGATCCTTGGGCATCTTGTCAATCTGGGCTCGAGTTTGCTTAGCCTGTTCCAACGCCGCGTTACCCGCGTCGAAATGCTGCTTCATAGCAGAAAACTTGACTTTGGCTTCTTCGTTCTTTTTTGCCGCTTCGGCCGCCTGCTCGCTCTGCTGGTTCTGCAGTTCCTTGAAGTTGAAATCCTGCTGGGTATCCTGGCCGCCCATCAGTTGAACGATCTGCGAAAAAGCCGACTTGCCTTGCACCTTGACGTCAATCGAGTAGGTGCCGGCGGTTAAGTTACCGCTGCGATAGCGGCCCTGCGAATCTGTGGTGTAATCCATGCTTTGGCCCGTCGTGCTATTTCGCACGGATACGATCACGCCTCCGAAGGGATTGCCGGAGACGTCAGACACCTGGCCATGAATCTTCGCTGGCTTTTCTTTGTCTTGTGCTGCCGCGCTGATGGCAACTCCTGCCGCGAGGGATAGCGCGCACACGAGGACCATTACGATCTTTATTCTCTCTATCTGCTTCATAGATCGATTTCCTCCTCCTCCCGGCAGGTACGCCGGATAATGGCGATATGTTCTCCTATTATCGCCTAACTGGTTCATCTTGCAACCCGTACGCGGTAGGGTATTGCATCGGGAACCCCTGCCTCCGCAAATGCCTGTAATCTGAGCCGGCAACTATCGCAAACTCCGCAGGCGCCATCTCCATACTGGTAGCACGACCAAGTGAGATCAAGCGGCGCGCCAAGTTCAAGCCCCTTCTGGACAATTGCGCTTTTTTTCATCCCGATAACCGGGGTTTCGATGGCAATCTGGGTTTCTGGACGCGTCCCCACGTTCGCCAGCTGCTCAAAGACGCGGTAGTACTCGGGCCTGCAATCGGGATAGCCCGAACTATCCTCCGCCACTGCACCTATAAAAATAGCGTTCGCGCCAATTACTTCTGCCCAACTCACCGCCACGGAAAGAAAATGGGCATTGCGAAAGGGAACGTACGTCACGGGAATAGAATTTCCAGCGACTGGTGCGTGCGGATCGCCTTCCGGCACGCCTATGCGCTCGTCCGTAAGCGCGGAGCCGCCGATTTCTTTTAAGTGATTCAGGTGCACAATCAACCGCTCGCGGACGCCAAAAAAATCGGCAATCGCCTCGAACGCTTCTCGCTCCCTTTTCTCCGTAAGCTGTCCGTAACCGGCGTGCAGGAACGCCAACCGATGTGACGTGTTCGCGATGGCTGCGGTTACACACGAATCCATACCGCCGCTGAGAAGAACCACCGCTTTCGATTTTTCGGCCATATCGTCCGTGCCCTAACTTCAAACGCCGCGCGTGGAAGGATGCCAAACGAATTTGTGCAACTGCAATCCCAGTCGTACTGGCAGGCGGTCCGCCAGAATCCATTCGGCAAGGATTCGCGCATCAAGTCCGTTCCAAGATCCGTTGGGATCGGGGAAGACCGGCGAGAAGAGCACTTGCCGAACGCGGCGGGCTAACTGATTCGTGGTAGAAAAATCCCTTGCGAATTCGTAATCCCGTCGACTCCCGATAACGAATTTAACCTCGTCTTTCGTATCGATCGCGTTTAGGTTATCGAGCAAAAATGTGCCGCCTTCACCGGAATCGGGGCACTTCACGTCCACGATTTTCACTACCTGCTGCGGCAGAGCGCCCACGAAACGCTCACCACTGGTCTCCACAAGCACCGTGTAGTTCTCCGCCATCAGCCGTTGCGCGAGCCCAACTGAATCGGGTTGCAGCAAAGGCTCACCACCGGTCAACTCCGCAAGCAAGATCGGCTTCTCCACCTGTAAACCGATGTTTGCATCGGAAGCAGAATGGGAGCCAGTGCTGGCAGAAAGTTCCTTAACCCGGCCGAGCACGTCGTCAAGGCTCATCCTCGTTCCGCCATAAAACGCGTAGGCCGTATCGCACCAGGTGCAGCGCAGGTTGCATCCAGTAAGGCGCACGAAAATACACGGCAGCCCAGCGTATGTGCTTTCGCCTTGAATAGAGCGAAAGATTTCGGTTACCTGCATCATGAACTGCCATGCCGCCGGGATTTGCGCCTTTGATAGTGACGTACGATCAATATCGCGGCGATCGCAGCAGCCCCGGCTCCAAGGAAGGGCCCAACATGAATCGGCACACTGAGATAGTGCAGAAGAATCACATAGGCCACACCAACCAAAGCTGCGGGAATCAAAATTAGAAAATACGCGCGACTCATTTCGTGATTTCTCTCAGGGTATATAGGTCGCTGAAGTCTGGTCGGTTTCCCAGACCGTGATGCTTCTGATTCGAGGAGCGTGGCTCATTTGGCGCATCTGTTTGACGGTCTCATCATGCAAAAACTTGGCGATATTTTCAGCGGACGGATTGATCGCGTCGAAGGGAGCCAGGTCATTCAGGAACTTGTGATCGATGTCGCCAATGAGATCTCGCAAGATTCGTTTGAGGTGCGTGAAATCAAAGAGCAGGCCTATAGAATCAAGCTGTTCGCCTTCAAGTTCAACACGCACGCGATAGTTATGACCGTGCGGATTCTCGCACTTGCCCTTGTATCCGCGCAGGGCGTGTCCGGCAGAAAATGTCTCTTCCACGCTGACTTGAAACATTTTTTGGCTGATCGGCCGGCCCGGTGGGAAATTTCGCCTAACTCGGCGCCTTCATGAAGCGTTGAACTTCAGCGATGTCCCGGGTGAGGCTATACTCCGGCAGCGACTCGATAAAAATTTTACCATATTGCATGCGCTGGATACGATTATCGAGAATGGCCAGCACACCCCGGTCAGTTCGGGTGCGTATCAGCCTGCCGAAGCCCTGTTTTAAGGCCAGCACCGCTTCAGGAATCTGATATTCGGTAAAAGCATTGCGGCCATCCTCAGTGAGCATGCGCACGCGCGCAGCCACTACAGGATCGGTTGGAACCGCGAACGGCAGCCGGTCGATAATCACGCAGGAAAGCTGTTCGCCGGGAACATCGACGCCCTGCCAAAAGCTCGAAGTTGCGAAGAGAACTGCACCCGGTGTGTTCCGAAAGCGTTCCAGCAACGCCATGCGAGGCGCCGTTCCCTGGAGAAACACGGGAAATGGCACGCAGGCGCGCACGAGTTCGAAAATTTGGTTCATCTGGCCGTAACTGGTGAACAGGCAAAACGCCCGCCCGTCCGTCAACTTTAGTAACCGGGAAATCTCCTCCGCTGCTTTGTGCGCAAACGCGGGATTGCGTACGTCGGGCAACCCGGCGGGGATATACAGGAGGGCTTGCCGCGCATAATCAAATTCGTGCGGCAACACCGTTTCCTGCGCTACCTGCATTCCAAGCCGCTGCTTCAGAAAGTCAAAGCGGCCGCTCACAGCCAGAGTCGCGGACGTCATTATGATCGTGTCGAAGGCGTCGAAAAGCTGCTCCCGCAGGATCGCACTGACGTCGATCGGCGTAGCGACGACAAATACGCCTTTGCCTCGCCGCTCGAGCCAATACACGTAGTTCTTTTCGTTTGATTCGAATAGAAACGCGGTCTCGCCGCGCAGCTCGGCGGCCCTGCGTGCGATGACCAATAGCTCCTCCGGCTTGGAAGGCAGCGCAGCTATCTCACTCTCGAGAGCCTTTAGAGCGCCGATTAGACCGTCATAACGCGATCTGTGCTGCCCCAAAAACGCCTCGCGGGAGCCTGATTCCATCGCGGAACGGCCTTCCTTGCCGGGCAATACGTCGAAGAACTCATGCACTTTTTCCCGCAACTTTGTCACTCGGCGTAAAAGAGGAAGCTTCCCCAATTGAGCAATCCGCATGGACTGCTCGGCGTCGCGAGCCAGCTCTTCGAAACGGTAATTCGAAATCTGCCGCCCGAAGTAATCGCTGGCCACATCTTCGATCTCGTGCGCTTCGTCAAAAATCACCGCCGAGTATTCGGGCAATATGCTGCCGAAATCGTCCTGCCGCAGCGCCAAGTCAGCAAAGAAGAGGTGGTGATTCACGATGATCAAATCCGCATCGGCAGCCCGGCGATGCATCGCCGTGACAAAACATCTTTCAAACTGCGCGCATTTCTGTCCGGTGCAAGTTTCCCTTCGCGCATCCAGCTTGGACCAAAGCTCAGCATCGTCCGGCAAAAACGTCAGCTCGGACCTGTCCCCGGTCTCGGTCAAGCGCTCCCAGTCGCGAATCTGGGTGAACCAATCCAGTTCTTCCATGCCCTTCAGGATCGGCTGTCCCTCCATCTGCTGCACTTTTTGCCGGCAGAGGAAGTTGGAGCGGCCCTTCATCACAGCGACTTTCAGTTCGGGTGCAAAATGCTTCTGCAGGAAAGGTACGTCCTTTGTAAAAAGCTGTTCTTGCAGTGATTTCGTGGCCGTCGAGATCACCACTCTGCGGCCACTGCGAATGGCGGGAATCAGATAAGCAAGGGTCTTCCCTGTGCCCGTTCCTGCTTCCACCAGGAGATGACGCTTGTTCCGAAAAGCCTCTTCGACAAGCTCGGCCATACATAGCTGGGAGCGACGATGTTCGTAGCCCGCGGGCATACATTTCTCGATCATTCCGCCCGGACCAAACACATCAGCCATCGTGGGTGAAGGCGCCGGTGAGGCAGAAGCTTTAGCGGAAGGAGTCATCCAGAGAGCGCGATTCGTACGCTGCTACCATAACACAACGTTCGAGCGAACTCCGAGTGAAGCGGATCTCGGGCGAATTGCACTTACAAAATAAAACAGCGGAGATAATCCTGCGGCTTTTGCTTATGGAAGGAAGCCTACTGTTCCGCGACTACGATCGCAGCGGGCCCGGATGTTCCGCCAGACTCATCGATCGAAAATAGTTTGCTTCCGCTGGTAATCGCCACGGTGCTGGGGCCTATATTTCCGGTTCCGTTGGGACCGAGCGAAACTGTGCCGCTGATGGCTTGGCCGCTCTGCGGCAAGGCGGAGGTAGTGCTCTGGTCGTATGTGCCGGTAAATGCGCCACCGCTGGCTATCTGCGCAACGCCGGCTCTATTTGCCACAGTATTGTCCGAAGGATCTTCCGTGCCGAAAATGTAAGTTCCCGCAGAAAACGCTGCGCTTGTCTGCGGTTCAGCCACGCCGAAGAGTGCGTCCGCACCTACGCCTACCACGAAAGCGGCAATGCCGTCAGTTGGCGTAGTAACGTAAAGAATCGGGAGATTGTCACCTGGATTCCCCAACACGGTCCGGCCAGAAGCCGCGTCCACGTTGTAAGTAACGCCACTTAGAGTGCTGGTTTGCGCGCCATTCCCCGCACCGTACGAGTAGACCGTGCCACCCAGCGTCCCTGCTTGAGCTCCTCCGGGCGCCATCGTCAGCAAATCCAGATTCACATCGGCGCTGTCGCCGTTGCTCCCCGTCGCATGCACAACATAATTCCCCGAGAGTGAAGAAGCTGTGAAGAAGGTGCCCGTAGCTATGACTCTGCCTACCGAGACGTTGGAGTTATTCACCGGATCAATGCCAACCACGAACAATTCTGACGCGTTAACGACGTAGATCGCCCAATTGAAAATATCAAATGTTCCTGTCGTTCTCCCCGTCGTCGGCGAAACAGGGTTAATTGAGCCCGTGAGGGGCCTCGTATCAGGCGTTGTGATTCCCGCAAAATTCAGGTCGTCCACACCGTTGCTTAAGGACCCGCTGGAATTACTGAACCATCCTGCCGCATTGATTCGAAAGAACTGATTGTCTTGAGTTGCCCAGCCACCGACCCCGAATGCGTACTGGTTTTGAAGTGCGGTTAGAACGAAAGCGCTCGGGTCTTGCAGCCGGAGAATTCCCGACTCGCGGCTGCCCTGCCCGTTGCCTGAGCTGTCGTCAAACTCGGTCACGCGTCCCTTGGACGCAATGCCGGAATTGATGCCGCCCAGACCAAAGCGAAAAACGGAAGTAGTTCCTCCGGCATTCGTGAGTTGCAGACAGCCGCGATGATCGGCGCCCACGGTATATAGGCTACGGCCAGGGGTCGAATCAATAGTCAGATGCTGCGGCGAAATCGTATCGTTGATGTCCTCCTCGCCGCCGCTGATCCCTCCACTGCCGTTGGCACTGAAGCCCGCTGCCATCAGGAGTGGAGTGCCTGTGCCACTGCCCTCGAATCCTTCCATCAGCAGAGCGTAATGTCCATTTAGCAGAGATTCGTTTCCGCTCGGTGCGCCGCTGCAGCTGTTTGTGACCGTCGAAGTGATCGTAAAAGTGTCGGAACCGGTTTTGGTGGGGTCCGCCACAGACGTTGCTGTTATGGTCGGCTGATTATTGGGTGCAGATGGAACAGATGTTGGCGGCGTGTAAGTTGCAGTCGTCGTGGTGTTTGATAGCGAGCCACATGCCGGTGAGCAGGCCGAGGCACCCGCAGTAAGCAGCCAGGTGACGCCCTTCGGCGGATTGCTGAGGTCGTTCTGAACGTGAGCACTGAAAGTGATGCCGCCAGCATTCGCCAAAACCGACGTGAATCTGGTGACCGCGACCGAAATGGGCGGAGCGGCCACAATCGTGAAGGTATCCGAATCTGACTTCGTGGAATCGGAGATCGAAATTGCGCTCAGCGTCGGCTTGTTATCTGGCGCCGTCGGCACCGACGCCGGAGGATTATAAACGATGCTTTCTTGGCCGGCCAAAGTGAGCGTTCCACACGTGGGCTCGCAATTTGTGCCACTGACCGTCAGCGTCCAACTGGTTCCCGCATTGGACGTGTCGTTTTCTGCGTTGGCCTCGAAAAAGATGCCTGAGCCCCCGGCAACAACGCTCGTGAGCTTGTTCTGAATTGCAACTGTGATAGCCGGTTGATTAACGGCAAAGCTGTCGGAATCGGACTTCGAACTTTCGTGTACAGCAGTAGCGGTGAGCGTCACGTTGGGCGGTGCTGTAACTGATGACGGAGGAGTATACGTGATGCTGGTTGGGGTAGCGCCGGTCAAAGTTCCGCACGGGGTCGTGGCGCACGCGGCTGTAAGTGCCCAAGTGACTCCGCTGTTGGTGGCGTCGTTCTGCACGGTCGCATTAACGACGAACGCGCTGGCTCCCATATTCACAGACATGAATTTATTCGTGATGCTCACCACAAGTGCGGGGGTGATGGTGAATGTGTCAGAATCCGATTTGTTTGTTTTTGCCACCGACGTCGCAGTAAGCGTGGGTTGATTGTTGGGCGCGCTCGGTCCAGAACCAGGAGGGGTGTACGTCACGGCCGAAGAAGTCGCTAGCGATAGCGTTCCACAGTTTGGAGAACATGCGGTGCCGTTGGCCGTGAGATTCCAAGTGACGCCGCTATTGCTCGAGTCGTTCTGCACCGTGGCGCTGAATGAAATAGCGGCGGTGCCAGCTTGGAGAGTCGTCACCTTATTGGTGATTGAAACAGAGATATTATTCCCGCCATTTCCGTTTCCGGCGCCGGCGCCGCAGCCTGCCAGTAATACCGCGAGAGCCAAGAGCGAGTACCACCCGGCCCTGGCGAAGGCATTTGCCGCACGTCCAAATGGACGTCTGGTTCCCATCAAACTCCTTCCAGGTTCGGGAGTTGAAAAGGGCTCGCCCGAAGAGGTGACCGCGGAGGTCACCCTGATGTGGCGTTGACTAGTTAGGATATTAACGCTAGAGATACAGTAAGCGATCCGTTAATCACCTTAGTTTGCTGTAGTTATCGATAACTCTTACGTGACATGGGGCTACGCTATACTCCCAGGGGTGAGGGGATGCAACGGTTTGTGAATCAGCAGCTTGTGTAACGCTACTTTGCCCCTCCAATGCGGCGGTAACATTCCTATACCATCATGACCCATAGAGTCCTTTCGCAACCTTCGCGCAAGCTTCGCAGTTACCGCCTCTACGGTGTGTCGATTTCCAGCGAGCTTGCGCTGCCTTTTCCTGAACCGCGAGGTTGTATTGAACCGGAGCTTTGTAAAGTGGAAATTCGCCTCTCTAGTGAATCGATCTCGAACACTCTTGGGCCAGGAGCGACCATACAACGCAACCCCTTCTCTGGATTTTATTTCAGCCAAATGCCCGATGCTTCGAGCTATGTGCGCTGGGACGACGTTGGAGAGGTTTTGATTTCGAAAAATGGGGAGTTAATCACTTGCCATCCTTTCCCGCAAACCGAGTCGGAATCATTTCACGTCTATCTTCTGGGGCAGGCCCTCTCTTTCGCGCTGGTGAATAAGGGTTTTGAGCCGGTGCATGCGAGCGCCGTGGCGGTGGGCGATCAGGCTATCGCCTTCATAGGCGATTGCGGGCTCGGCAAATCAACCTTGGCGGCTGCCTTTCTACAAGCGGGACATCGCCTGCTGACCGACGACCTCCTGCTGTTACAAACTCGAACGCAGTCAATCGTCGCATTTCCGGGCCCGGGACGCATAAAACTCTTTCCCAAAGTGGCCGGCAAGTTTTTGGCGGACGCTTCGAGCGGCGTTCCCCTGAACCCCAAAACGCAAAAACAGATCATTCCTTTGGACAACAGTCAGGTCTCCTCCGAGGCCATGCCTCTCGCTGCCGTTTATGTTCTCGCTTCGCCAAACAAGGCACATGATAATTGTGTCCGCATCACGGCCTTAACCGAAAAGGAAGCCTTCGTTAATTTATTGAGTAACACGTTTAATCGCGTGATCGTCGATCCGGACCGCTTGCGCCGCCATTTCGGCGCCGCGCAAGCCCTTGCTAACGTCATGCCAATACGAAAGCTCTCCTATCCGAGATATTTGGAGCGCCTGCCTTTGGTCCGGGAAGCCATTCTCTCCGACCTTTGCGTAGAAAAGTCAGAGATTGCCGCATGCACGTCTTGAAGCGATTTCTTCGCTTGTCCAAAAGGGAGCGATTGCTCTTATTCCACGCAGCCATTTCGATATTTCTAATTCGGTTGAGTCTCGCCCTGCTTTCCGTGCGAAACGTTCATCGTCTGGCCGTTAAAATCACCTGGCTTTGTAACGAGTCTCTCAGTGCTGACCGAATCGTGTGGGCCGTGCGGTCAGCCGCTCGCTTCATTCCTGGATCCACTTGCCTGGTGCAGGCCCTTGCTGCGCAGTCGCTACTAACCCCACACGGCTATAACCCACTCCTTACGATCGGTGTCGCAAAAAATGAATGTAACCAGTTCGAAGCGCACGCCTGGGTTGTATGCGAGAACGAAGTTTTGATTGGAGGTCAGCAAATGGGAAATTACACTGCTCTCCTAAAGTTAGGATCCTGAGGTCGGCCTCTTCCCCAGTTCGAGCGCCCTCTGAGAAGCTTATGAGATCACCACTACGATGAGCGGAATCGTCGGTATTGTTCACTTCGATGGATCTCCAGTGGACTCTGGACTACTCCGGAAGCTCACGGACTTCCTCGTATTCCGCGGCCCCGACGCTCAGCAGACGTGGATCAGGGACAACGTCGGATTTGCTCATACGCTGTTTAAAACCACTGAAGAATCTGAACGTGATTCACAGCCGTTGACCCTCGATGGCAAAACCTGGATCGTCGCCGATGCTCGGATCGATGCTCGTGAAGAACTTTTCGCCGCACTCAAGGCCGCCGGAGAAATCGATATCGTGCCACCCTGCTGGACTGACGCCGAATTGATTCTGCGCGCGTATCGAGCATGGGGACTGGATTGCGTCGAGCACCTGCTTGGGGATTTCAGCTTCGGAATTTGGGATGAAACACGGCAACGACTCTTCTGCGCCCGTGACCATATGGGCGTCAAGCCCTTCTATTATGCCCGACTCGGCCCCTGCGTAATTTTCAGCAATACTCTCGAGTGTATCCGCCGAGATCCACGCATCTCTGACAAGCTGAACGATCTCGCCATTGCCGATTTCCTATTGTTCGGTTTCAACCAAGAGCTAGCGACCACTTCTTTCGCGGAGATTCGGCGAATTCCGCCAGCTCATTGCGCCACCTGGTCTCGACATAATTTCAGTATCCGTCGCTATTGGTCCCTGCCCATTGAAGAGCCGATCTTTTACAAGCAAGATGGCGATTACGTTGCCCATTTCCACAATCTACTACGCGAATCTGTAGCCGACCGTCTTCGTAACAGTCGCGTGTGGGTCTTCATGAGTGGCGGTATCGACTCCCCAACTCTCGCCTCCACTGCCCTCGATCTGTTGCGACAGCGTTACGCTAACTTCGAATTAGGCGCATTGACGCAGGTGGACTCCTTTGTCCCCGAGGAACGGCGCTATGCGGAAACGGTCGCAAACCATTTGGCAATCCCTATCAAATATCAGCCTTGGACTGATGCGAGCAAATTCGATTGGGAAACCATTCCCTTTTCATTACCAGAGCCACATCCGAACGAGTGCTTGGTTCCCGCGGAGCGTCAATTTTGGGGTCAGTTCGGTCCCTGCAGCCGGGTATTTTTTTATGGAGAAGGGCCTGATAACGCGCTCATTATGGATTCGAAGCCTTACCTTTCCTATCTCCTGAGATCTGGCTCCTATCGACGCTTACTCGGCAGCATCCTCATGACACTCTTGGCAGACAGACGCCCACCGTTTTCAGGCCGAATTTTACAAGCGATCAAGAACTCCGGTAATGCGGACGGTACTGGAAGATCGGACTATCCGGAATGGCTGAATTCCGCCTTCGAGTACCGGCTTCAATTGCGCGAACGGTGGCACGCCCTGAACTTTCCTGACGCACCCGGGCATACGATCCGCCCCAAAGGCTACGCATCACTACAAAGTCCGCGCTGGCAAGCGATGTTCGAAGGCTTCGACCCTGGGGTCACCAAAACCTCCTATGAGGTACGTCATCCTTTCGTGGATATACGTATGCTCCAATTCTTGTTGGCAGTTCCCTCCTTGCCTTGGTGCCGGTCCAAGTACCTCCTCCGTAAATCCATGGCCGGCAGGTTGCCGCAGTCTGTCCTCCGTCGCAGAAAGAAAAGCGTGGATATGCGCCCGGTTCGAAAGTTCATTGCAAGTCTTTGTGCGGCGCCCTTTCGGCCAACCGAAGAGATACGAGCCTTTGTGGATCTCGAGCGGCTTTCCCACCCAGGGGCTACTCATGATATTGAAAGCCTTCTTCGCTTACGTAGCCTGAATCATTGGTTGCAAAATTCGTATCGAAGTTCAGATAATCATGTGGAAAGGGTTCCTTGTGAGCGATTCACCGGAAAAGCCAGCACAATCGGCTAAAGAAGTGCCCAAGAAGCCCTATAAGACGCCGCGACTAGAAGTGTACGGCGACTTACATAAGCTCACCAAAATGATGGGTAATCACAACCGCGATGGTGGCACCGGATTTAACCATGGTACGCACTGAATTCAGCTTTTGCCGCCCGGTAAATGTCTAAGTAGCGCAATCTGCGAAGCCCCCCACCTCGCAGAAGGCCCTCGAATCCGCTCTGCTATACTCCTTCGGTGAATCCCAAGTCCCCGAAAAAACTGTTCCTGGTCGACGCCATGGGCTTCATTTTTCGTGCCTTCTTCGTGCCCATCGGAACGAGCTTTCAGCACAATGGCGTCCCCACGAAGGTTCCCTACCTTTTTTCCAACATGCTCCGGCGTGTCACCAAGGAGTTGCAGCCGGACTACGTTGCCGTCGTATTTGACCCCTCCGGCCCAACCTTCCGCGACAAGCTTTTTACCGAGTACAAAGCTCATCGCCCGCCGATGCCCAACGAGCTTTTTATACAGATTCCTTTCGTTCGGCGCCTGTGCGAAGCCATGCATTTGCCCATACTCGAGGTTGCCGGCTATGAAGCTGACGACGTCATTGGCGCCCTCGCCCGCCAATCGTCTCGCCGTGACGTCGACGTTTACATCGTCACCAGCGACAAAGACATGATGCAGCTCGTCGGAGGCAGGGTTCGCGTCCTGCGGCCCGGCCAGCCTCCAGCGAAGCCTGACGTTATTCTGGATTCCGCCAAAGTCGAGGAAGTAATGGGCGTTCCCCCGGAACAAATTGCCGACATGATGGCCTTGATGGGTGACTCCATCGATAACATTCCCGGCGCCAAGGGCATCGGCGATAAGGGCGCGCGCGATTTGATCCGCCGTTTTGGATCGGTCGAGGCGGCACTTGATCGCGCCGCCGAGGTTGAAAACAAGCGCTATCGCGAGGCGCTCATCAACTGCCGTGAGCAGGTGCTTCTCTCAAAACAGCTTGCCCGCATTTCCGGCGACGTCCCTATAGAACTGGATTGGAATGCCTTGGCACGTCGCGAACCCGATTGGGCAGCGCTGCGTGATCTCTATGCAGAATTAGGCTTCACTTCTCTCCTGAAGGATTTGCCTGTTGTTACTACAACCTCGGCCATCGCGACCGATTATGCGGCTCTCGAATCCGCCGGCGCTGTCCGTGAGTTTCTCGCCGCGCAGCCCCAGGATCGCTCGGTCGCCGTCTCGCTTGTCCTCGATTCGGGTGCACGCGAGATCGAAGGCTATGGAGCTCGCGTCGCCGGATTCGAACTATCGCCAGGCCCGGGTGTCGGCCGATTCGCCTGGTGCGACCCCAAAGGCGACATCATCGCGCCAATGCGTGAATTTCTCGCGGATGCCAAGCGGCCAAAAATCGTCCACGACCCCAAACTCATCGAACTCTTGATCGGGCCTCTTCGCGGGCCGAGCGAGGCCGTCATGCTTTACTCCTTCCTGTTGCGGCCCACAACCGCGCAGCATGGTCTGCCAGAGATCGCTCTCCGCTACCTGAATCTGAGTCTCTCTGGCGCCCCCGGCGAGCACGCAGACTTCCTGCAACGATTGATGCCTTTGCTCCGCCAGGAACTTGAAGCCCAGGAGTTGGTTCCGGTTTTTGAAAAAATCGATCTCCCTCTCGCATCAGTCTTGGCAACCATGGAACGGCACGGAATTCGCGTAGATCCTGCTGCTCTCGCAACGATGTCTGCGTCAATGGAAAACGAGATTCGTACGCTCGAAACATGCATATGGGAGCTGGCCGGAACAGAGTTCAATATAAATTCGTCTCCGCAGCTCGCGGAAATCCTCTTTGACAAACTCAATCTTGCCCCATCCGCCAAACGTAGCCGAGCGCGTTCGCGCTCCACAGCGGCGGACGTTCTCACCGAACTGGCCCTGCTGCACGAATTGCCGCGGAAAGTTCTGGAATATCGCGAGCTCGCGAAGCTCAAATCCACGTACGTGGATGCTTTGCCGCCGCTGATCGAGCCGGCGACGGGCCGCCTGCACACGCGCTTCAGCCAGACCGGCGCCGCCACGGGCAGACTCAGTTCCTCCGATCCGAATCTGCAGAATATTCCAGTGCGCACGGAACTGAGCCGGCAGATTCGCGCTGCGTTTGTCGCCGACCCGGGCTGTACTTTGCTTTCTGCCGACTATTCCCAGATCGAGCTGCGCATCCTGGCGCATTTCTCGGAAGACCCTGTGCTCGTGGAAGCTTTCCGCACCGGTCAGGATATTCACTCGCGCACCGCTCAGGAAGTTTTTGGCGTCGGCCCCATGGCGCAGACGGCCGAGCATCGCCGCGCTGCCAAGGTCATCAATTTCGGCATCATCTACGGCCTTTCTCCTTTCGGCTTGGCGCAAAATTTGCAGATCGATCAGAAAGAGGCGGCGAAATTTATCTCCGCCTACTTCGAGCGTTATCGTGGCGTGAAGGAATATCTCGATCGCTCACTTGAGGAGGCGCGGCGCTCCGGCTTCACCCGGACTCTTTTCGGACGTCGCCGGCCAATTCCGGAGATTTCCTCGCCCCAGTTCAATCTGCGGAGTCTTGCCGAACGCACTGCTCTCAATACGCCATTGCAAGGGACGGCCGCTGACCTAATCAAGCTGGCAATGATCAAGATTCAGCACGAACTGGAGACGCAACATTTACGGTCGCGGATGATCCTGCAAGTACACGATGAACTCTTATTCGAAGCCCCCCCGGACGAACTCCCGCAATTGCAAAAGATCGTGCAGCCCGCCATGGAGGATGTCCACCCGCTACGTGTCCCTCTTGTCGTCGACCTTAAGTCCGGTGCAAACTGGAGAGACATGAAGTAGCGGTTCGTCAGCGCCATCAACCGGTGCTGATCGCGCGGAGGCTAAGTCCATGAGGCATTCTCCCGACTTTCTGAAGTTAGTCGATGATGCCAAATCGCGCGTCAAAGAGGCTGATTTTCGCGACATCAAGCGGCGTTTGGATGGCCGTGAAAAACTGACGCTCGTCGACGTACGTGAAGACAACGAATGGGCACGTGGACACCTGCCCGGGGCAGTGCATCTTGGCAAGGGCATCATCGAACGTGATATCGAGGAGGCATTGCCCGATAAAGACGCTCCGCTCGTGCTCTATTGTGGAGGGGGATTCCGGTCTGCCTTGGTAGCCGACAACCTGCAGAAGATGGGCTACACGAATGTGATCTCGATGGATGGTGGTTGGCGCGGATGGACCGAGGCAGGTTACCCCGTTGAGAAGCCTGGAGAGGATGCCACCGGATAGATGGCTGGGGCGGAAGGATTCGAACCTTCACCATCCGCATTAACAGTGCGGTGTCCTACCGGTTGGACCACGCCCCAGCAGACAGAAATGACTGGACTTAGCTATTATGCACCAGGAGTGCAACGTCCTTTTGTACCAGAAATGCACCAGGCAGGTCTAACCAACCCTAACCTTCGCTCGCTGAGTTGAGTGTTTCTGCGCGGCACGGCGCTGAATTTTAGCATATTCACCGAGCCGAACCAGGGCCTCGCGGACGTCATCCGTATTCACGATGTTGTAGCGCTCGAAGACATGCTCGGTCTTGTGGCCAGTGATTGCCATTGCAATTCCGCGAGGTACTCCGGCGCGGGTAAGGTTCCGCACCGCACTCCGTCGGAGGTCGTGAATCGTCAGTCCACTGTAGCGCCGCGTCTTCACGTCGTAGACACCCAATCCCAGGTCGTGGCAAGCCCGGCACCATTCCTGCCGGAGATTCGTGGCGTCGAATACGGGTCCCGATTTGCGAAACATTTTCTTCAGCAGCTTGGTAATTTCATTCAGACCGGCACCGGCCAAGGGCAACGTTAGCGGCTCTCCAGTTTTGGTAATCTCGCCCGGTAGTTCGACCTCCTTACAATCGGCGCTTATCATGCTCCACGTGATTTGCCGCGCCGCGCCTTTACGGCATCCGGTGTAATACATGAACGTAACCAGCGGTCGCAGCTTTTCCGGCAGTGCCAGGCGGAGCTTCTCGAAGACATCTGGCGTCACGAATCCTTTGCGGGGCTTCGAATCCTGCGGCATCGGAAAGTGTGGGATGTCTGCCAGCCGGAGCTTCCCTTCTTTGCGCGCCTGGTTCAGCATGGCGCGGAATACCGCGAGGTTGCGGCGAATCGTCGGGTCTGCTGCGCCTTCCTTACGGCGGGTTTCGATGAACTGCCGCAACAAATCGGAGTTGATGTTAACGACTCGCATCCCTGCAAAGAATGCATCGAGGTGCTGGACGCCATTGAAATACTCGGTGCCATCCTTCTTTTGGCAGAAGCTCAGGCCCTTATTCTTGGCCTCCGCGAGATAAGCGTCGCGGACCTCTTCGTACTTGAGGTTCTTCACGTCCTGATGCGGCTTCAGACCGAGACCAGCTTCGCCCAGGCGGCGTTGCAGCAACTGTTCAGCGACTTGCTTGGACTCGCTGCCGCTGGACTCGCGAATGCGTCGTCCGCCCACCCTGTAAAGAATGTAGTAGTAGCGCGATTTCACAATCTCGCCGGTCTTTTTGTCACTGTGCCTAAGCTGGACTACGCAGCCTGTACCGTTGTCTCGTTTCTCCTCAGCCATACACCCTCCTTCGTTCATAAGCGCGTCCCTATAATTGCGAATCCTAGCAAAACGTGAGTCCAAATGTAAAGAGAAATATTTATAAACATTTATATTTACAAGACACCGAGAGCGTGATAGGCTCTACGTGTCAGGTGGGAGAGATACGATGCAGAAACGAACAATTTGCGTGAGTTGCCAAGTTGAAGAAGATCTTTCCGAAAGGTTGAAGAAAGCAGCGGCTGATGCTCGTGTAAGCGTGTCTCGGATGGTCCGAGAAGCTCTCCTGAGATATTTCAGCGAGACCGCTCGGCACCCAGAGGTTGACCAGCTCAAGCTGTTGCAGGCGGAGGTTGCCATACTGAAGGCTGATGTTGGCCTGCTGAAAACTAGGGTCGACTCGTCACAGCCTACAGACTTATGCTACCCGCTACCACATGTCATGGAGAGGATGCAGAATATTGACCTCTTCACGCTCAGGGAACTGATAGCCGTAGGTCTGGTTACGAAGGAAAGTGCAGCCCACGCGATGGGAATCAGTCAAGAACAGTTGTTTGATCGACTGAAGGAAGCATTGCTTCGCCGAGTGGAGGAAAGAGAGCACGATAATGCGGTTCGAAGCAAGCTAATGCCCGAGCGAGGCTAGAGCGAATTTCGAAACAGATGAGCCAATAGGAGGTTCGTCACATTCAGAAGATGAGCTTAGAAATCTAGTTGTAAACGGAACACGCTTCTACACCACCGTACGAACCCGCCATCCCCGGCGCGGCTCGCCAGCAGGCAGGACGCGCTTCCGCCAAAAGTTCTGAAGGTTGCAGTGTCGCATTTCAGCGCACGGCGCTGAGGTGCATTCGGATTCACGGTCATTCGGATTCGCGGCCAAGCACCCACCGCGGTGTTCGCGCCGTAGTTTTGTTCGAAAAAGGAGACAGCACATGGGCAAATCAACGTCCGCGTCATCAACAACACCCGCACCTGAGCGGTTGCTTCTCAGCATCCCGGAAGCAGCCGCTGTGCTGGGATGCACCGTCTGGTCATTCCGAGAACTGCTGTGGGCGAAAAGGATTAAGTTCGTTCAAATCGGTCGCCGCTTCCTGATTAGTCCGAAAGATTTGCAGGACTACATCGACGCGACGAAGCACTTTGCAGCATAGGGTGACGATCATGACCACAACGCCAGCCTTACCCGGAGTGTATGCCTATGCAGAAATTGATCCGATCATCCGTCACCGCAAATGCAGGTTCTGCGGCTGGTGGTTCGAACCTAAGCCGAAAGCCAACGGTCGGACGCAATATTGTTCTGATGAGCACCGCTTCTCGCATCGCAACGCCAATCGCAAGGCAGGGACAATCCAACGCCGAGAAGCACGGTATCGGGAACGAAACCGATCACGAGCCCTTAACGGATTCGGTCAAATGTCGGGGCCGGTCAACAAGCACAGTCCGCCGGTCGTCTTTCGCTAATTAAACCCCAAAACGGCGACAACTGATGACCTGACTGGGTCTGCGAGGGCGAGGTGTATCTGGACCAGAGTTTCCGGCGAAAGCCGGAGTTGTACCCGAATCGCCAGACGAATCGGCGACGAGGACGGTTGTACCCGCGACCACCAGCACGAACGGATCGGCGCGGCACCAAGGAGAAAGTTATGAATCACTGCACTGTTGTCAACCGCAACGGCAATGTAACAACGCCCCGAGCCCTTACTCATCGAGGGCAGGGGCGAGATAACGGAGGAAATATGTTGAAGAGTGGTCAACCGTGGTTTGTCGTCAGCAAGGAAGGTTTGCGCAAGACCTTGGAAAGAAAAGGTAAAGAGTTCGCGATTTACGAACTCTTGCAGAACGCCTTTGACGAGGCGAGCACAAAGGTGACGTTGACGTTGACGCCACCGAAGAACGGCAAGTCCATCCTGAGCTGCATGGATGATGCGCCGCTTGGCTACACCAACTTGTCGGACGCCCATACGATGTTCGCCGAGTCAAAGAAGAAAACCGATCACCAAAAGCGCGGCCGTTTCAATGTCGGGGAGAAGTACGTCCTGGCTTTGTGCGACAACGCTACGATTACGTCAACAACTGGGCGCGTAATTTTCCACGAGGACGG
The DNA here is from genome assembly GCA_963803735.1 of uncultured Acidobacteriota bacterium. Lineage (GTDB taxonomy): Bacteria > Acidobacteriota > Terriglobia > Acidiferrales > UBA7541 > Palsa-189. The sequence goes on from CAWDNV010000011.1 coordinate 115,929, forward strand.
CACACGCACCCATGACTCCGTCAAGACAAAGGTCGGCACGGAGTTCCGCGGCGAGCTGTCTTTAACTCTGGAAGAGTTTGGAGCGATGTCCGCAGCGGTGAAGCGGGTCATCGCTCCGGTGCCAACCTTCTTTAATGGCGAGCCGGTCCCAACCCGACCAATTCTCCATGAGTTCAGGACGACGCTCCCGACGGAGATTGCAGATGACAGCGGAATATCCCGCAGCAGCAAGCGTAAGACCGCTGTACGTCTCTACAAGCCGTTCCGAGAAGAGAAGCCCGCGCTCTACGAGATGGGCATGCCAGTCGTTGAAATCGATTGTGCTTATCACGTCGATGTTCAACAGAAGGTCCCGTTGAACATCGAACGGGACAATGTGACTCCCGCTTACCTGAAGGCCGTTTACACCGTTGTGGTCAACGAACGGATAAATGAGCTTTCAGAAGAAGAGGTCACGCGACCGTGGGTTAGCACCGCGTTGGCGAACACAAAGAGCATTACAAAGGAGGCCGCCGCGGAGATTGTCACAAAACGATTCGGCGAAGATGCAGTGCGTGAGGACCGCGTGGACAAGCCAGCCAACAAGGAGGCTGTCTCGCAAGGTCACAGCGTCGTGCTGAATGGTGCGATGAGCAAGGAGGAATGGAAGACAGTCTCCAAACTCGGTTTGATGAAGAAGGCTGGCGAGGTTTGCCCTTCGCCTGATCCGGGTGAGGCTCCCGAAAAAACCTACAAGCGAGACGAGTACACGCCGGAGATGTCGGCCTATGAGACCTTCATTCAACGGGTCGGACTTGTCCTGCTACACCACCCCGTGTCCGTCGTGTTCATCAACGACAAACGTACAAACTTCCAAGGCTGCTTCCAGCCAAAGGCCAAGTACGAGATGACCGTTAATCTTGCTTTCCACGAAGTGCGGGACTGGACGGAGAACTACTATTTGATGCTACACGAATTCTCCCACAGCATCCTCCAATCTAACGACCACCTCCACAAAATCTTCTATAAGACCGTCAACATCTTGGCCGCCAAGCTCGTGCAACTCACGCTAACAAAATCAAACCTCTTTCCTGCTGAGGCGAAGTCTCAATTGGAACCGGTTGAGACGACGCTTGAGACGTGGACCGGAGCCGCGTTTGTCCAAATTCAGAAGGAAGCAGCAGAAAGGTCTTTCGGGCCTGACACCGAGGACGAAATTGCTGCCTGTGAACCCAATTCGTAGTCGCAGTCACGTTAAGGCGTGCGGCGGGCCGACTGCAGCGGCCTGCTGAACGTTGAAGTGAGTTTGAGCAGTCTTAGCACTTATATGGACCGGGTGAAATTAGGAATCGCTTTGGGCTCGTATTTAGGCTCGACCGCCCGCACTTGGGGGCGGGTCAGCCGCGGCATAGCCGCAGAAAGGAGGTATCCAGATGAATAAGCCAAAGAACGACAAAGGCATTTGGGTCGTTGTGAAAGACCAACTGGTCCGTCGGGTTGAGTTCCAGAGTGTACATGGCTCGGAGAAGTCTGCCTTATCTGCACAACGGCGAAATGGCGGAAGAATCGTCAGAGTTGCCCAATTCCAATGCGTAGCAACACCTGGCGGTAAGTAGGCTACGTGAAGCCGTTCCGGTGCCGTCTTGCCAATGCTGACTGCTCAACCGGCCAGTATTGGCGAGACTGGCGCAGGCCGGCGGCGAAAGGAGCAAACATGGGTCAGACAATTCCAGACTGGCTGCTAGAACGTCAGCTCGATCCTACTGAAAAGGTTGAAAAAACGGCGGCGAGAAAGATCGCGAAGGAGGCGAAATGAACACAGACTTGAGAGTTCCTGAAGCTATCCTCGAGCAGTTGGAATCGGAGGAGGAATTCCTAGACAGCTTGCTTGGGGGCCCAACTGATCCGTTTCCGAATCTGCCGGCTACTCTAAAGCAGATTCCAAATTGGATCGAATGGAAACTAGAAGAGCGGGACGGCAAGCAGACGAAGGTGCCCTATGTCGTCGGCACGAACGCGGCCTGCCGCTATCAACAAGCCTGCCGATTGGGTTCGCTTCAGGACTGCTATCGGCAGCGTGCCCACGATCAACACCAACGAAGGTCTCGGCTTCGTAATTAATGGTAAGGCGGCAGAGCTTGGTCTCGTCGGCTTCGATATTGACGGCTGCCGGAATTCGCAGAACGGCGAGATTACAGAATGGGCTTGGCGGCTAATTAAATGCCTCAGTTCGTATGCCGAAGTGACTCCGAGCCGTACAGGCGTCCGTGTCTGGGTTATCGGCGAACTTCCCGAAGGTCGCCGTGTCTTCTCTCTATCGCCGTCAGCCGGCTACGGCGACAAGGTTCGGATTGAGGTCTTCAGCGAAGGCAGATATTTCACGATTACAGGCGACCGCATCGGCGACGCAACAGACATCGAACGGCGAAACCTGATCGACGCTTATCGGCTATGTGACGAGCTCAAGCGGCAGTTCCCGAGCGCACACAAACCAACCCAACCGGGCTCTGTTGATGACGCTGACGCCGGCCCGGTGAGAATAAAAAGCACTGGCAGTGTCATAACGACGAAACTCGAACTATTGATGCACGGAAACATCACCCAAGACCGGCCTCTCGTCATTGAGGACGGACTGGGCAACTCGCTCCAATACCCAAGTCATAGCGAGGCTGATCTGGCGCTGGCGACTTGGCTCGCCATCGATGGCAAGGATGCCGAAGGCATTGCTGAAGCTTTTCGTGAATCCTCACTCTATCGACGCAAATTCGAACGCGCAGATTATCGTGAGAAACTCATTCGCAAAGCCCTCGAATCAGCCCAAGAATGGAAACCTAAAAATCAGCCTATCGTTCTTCAGGCGACGGAAACGGCTGTGCCTCTGCCAGAAGAGATAGACCCAAACTCGGTGGCGGCGATCCCGCCATTCGATCCGACGGTTATCAACGGCATCTACGCCAAATTCGTCGATCTGATCACTCGCGGAGCAACCTTGGCGCCGCAGTTTGCTTATGTGATCGCCAAAACCGTTGTCGGCGCACGGATGGCCGGTAAGGTTAAGTTCAAGAATTTGGATGCTGAACCGCGCTATTACACCGTTTTGATCGGAGAGACGGGTAGCGGCAAGGGCGAGGCTTGGCGACGAATGTTGAAAATTCTTCAGGCGCCAGGTCTGATCATTGACTGCGGGATCAAAATTATTAATAGCGCGGATTCCGGGGCTGGCATCAAGGACGTATTCTTCGATCCGCCACAAGGCGAACCTGTTTTGTGCTACGTCGATGAAATCGAGGGGCTGGGAAACAAGGCAGCAGCAACGCGCAATCCAGCGATCATCGACACCATGATCGAGCTTGCCGACAGTACATCCATCTCGAGGGTACTGGCGAAAAAGAGCCAAAAGCGGGAGGCGTCGAGAACAACCAATGATGCGCGCTTCTGCATGGTCATCTGCGGTCAAGATGGCGAAACGTTTATGAAGGCGTTTGCTGGCCGGACCAAGCTCGGGATCTACGATCGGCTCTATCCGGAATTCGGTGTTCCGGTCGAACCGGGTAATTTGCCCGACATCGACGCGAGTGATGCCGGCAAATTAATGGCGGAGTTGCTCGGACTCGATTACTCCTTGACGATGGAGATGTCCCAGGAGGCCGAAAATAGGCTCGAGGAATTTTGGAACGAACAGTCGAAAGCGGTCCGTGTGAAGGTTCGCTGGAGGAAGAACCTCGCTATGGACGCATTCATGTCTGCGTTTGGCCGGGGCTCTAAGGTTGCCGAACTCCCAGATATGGAGATTGCGATCAAAATCTTCACGCGCCAGTTGATTATTCGTCGTGTTTTCTTCAGCACAGAGGTTCCAGATCGCGTCGGCTTCTACCTCGGGGCGATCAAAAAGATTACCGAGCGAATGCAACGGCAATTGGACGCGGGCGTGCCGCCTGAAAAGGTTGCCAAGAGTCGGCGTGACTACGAGAACGAGACGCATGCCTACCGGAACAACGAAGAGCACATTTTCGGTCGGGCTTGGGATGCACACGTCAAGGTTCACTTGCAGGAGATCACGATCGAAAAGAGCAACAAGCAGAGATATCCGAAATACCTTCCGATCCCGCCGGAATAAGGGCGCAAATGGAATCAGCGTTTAGTGAGGCCGTCTGACACTTGCTGCCAAGCTCCACTTGCTGCCAAGTTCTCCGAAAAAAATGGTCGAATTAGACCACAAACCGGAGTTGGTGACAGAAAATTTGGCAGCAAGTGAACTCGCTGATTCTACGAGGGATAAGCCTAATTTTTGTCACCTGCTGCCAAATATATAGATATATATATTTAAGGATCTGTGTTTATAGACCCGTGGAATGGCAGCAAGTGGATTTTGCCCCAGGTCGGCGTGGATGCCGAATCGAGCTCGTGGACTGGGCCATGGCCGGGCATTGCCGCTCGAATGAAGAGGACAAAACTCACATTTCCCACAATTATTCGTAACTGCTTGAATCGGAAAGGCATAGGCCTAATTTCTATGCTGAATTAAATTCAGGTTCTGCTAATTTTAAAGGGTTTATGCCCTGAACATCACGGCGTTTCGTCGTGGATTATCTGCTTTTTCCCGTGAATTATCCCTCTATCATGCCGACCGGCGCCTGCGTATTCAGTCTGGATGGATCGCCGGCGCGTCCATTTGACAACTGCCAGATGGACAGGAAAGCCCGTTCCGGCGGGATTGAAAATGGATGGCTTACGCGGCCAGACTCGCAAGGGTTTTATGGACAAGACCGTGGCTGATGCCGAGGAGCTGAGCGATCTGCCGGATGGTCTGGCCATCAGCCCGCAGCTGCCGTACGCGGTCGAGGTCGATATTGGCTGGCCGTCGTCCGGTTCGCAGTCCCTTGGCCTTGCGGTTTGCGATCCCGGAGCGTACGCGTTCGCGGATTAGATCGCGCTCGAACTCGGCGATGCTGGCAAAGATGCCAAACACAAGGCGACCGTTCGGCGTGCTGGTATCGACGCCCTCGTGCATGGAGATGAACTGAATCCCGAGGGCGCTGAATTCGGCTAACGCATTCACAAGGTGTCGCGTGCTCCGAGCAAAGCGATCAAAGCGATAAACAACGACAGCATCAAACTTCCGTCGCTTGGCATCAGCCATCAGCCGGTTCAGTTCCGGTCGTGAATCTTTGGAGCCGCTGATGCCGCTGTCGATGTAACGATCAGCGACGGTCCATTTGCGGGAAGCGCAAAACTCTTCGAACTCTCGAACCTGCATGCTGACATCTTGGCCGTTGTTCAGCGTTGAGACACGAGCGTAAAGAGCAGTTCGCATGGTCACCTCAGGTCGAGCTTGAATCGGATGTAATTGCTGACAGACATCTTGGCTCCGCGGGCAGCCCGCTCAAGCAGCTTACGGTCAGCAGGCTTTAGCCGCAGCACAACGAAACGGCTCTGCCGCTCTTTAGGTTTTATTGGGGGCCGTCCCATTCTAGGCATGCATTAAATGTGTTACACAAAGTAGCTGGTTGTCAAGGATAATGTGTAACACATCAAGTGCGTATTCATTTGCCCCCAAGCATTCAAAGCGTTGCTGATTTCGTCCGCATGTAGGCGAGATCGCAAGCAACTTTCGCAAAGTGAATCAGCAACAGGAAAAGGGAATAAGCATTCTTTTGGTGAATGATCGACCGGGGGTAGAACCCCCCATCGATCTGCCGCAGCTTAAGGGCCTACTCCGGCGCGTCGCTGCCATTTTCCTCTCGAAAGAGAAATCTGAAGGCGGGGCTGATGATCGAGCCCAAATATCAGACTCTAAATGGACTCTTTTCGATCGTGTCTTTCGAATTCCTAAGTACCAACGGTTTTATAGCTGGGAGCGCAAGCAAAGGGACGACCTTTTCGGTGACATCCGCGAATTGGCGAAAAAAGGAGAAGATCGGCACCACTTCATGGCGACAATCGTGTGCTTTCGCACGCAGGACGTGAAGGCTGTTGGCTCGCTGGAATAAGAGCAAGCTAGCTAGGATTAGGCTACTTCAGGGCGAATCGACATTCATTCAGTGATGATTGCCGCGAAGATCGGCGTAACGGCATGCCGAACCTTTGCTTGTAGGTCAGCCTCTGTGGGACGACGTAGTGACTCTGTTAGCTCATTTTCTGCTCGGGAGAGCGATTGGATAAGAGCCTCAATCGGCTCCGACGATTTTCGAATCACTCCGCGAAAGATTCCGCGCATCAGTTTTCCTTTTTCTGCATTCACGATCTCAGTTAAGTCGTTTCCGTTAGATACGTAGACGTGCATCGAGACCCGCCGTTCGTTCCAAATGCCATTCATGTCTTGCTGCAAGGTCTGACGGCTAAAAACGAGGACACCAAACGGGAGATGGTAAGCCGTTGATGGCAGATCAAGTGAATCGGGCCAGCGAAGATACGCTGGACCGACTGCGCCCTCGGGAAAGGCGGTCTTTGCCAGCGCGTCGCCCACACTAGGATGGTTTAACCCCAGTTTGGGGGTTACCCGACCGTCCGGGGAATAGACCAAGAACTCACCGTAGTCTGCGCAAACGTACGCGTCCGAAGCGCCAAATCTCAGAACCTGCGCTTCTGTCTGAACGGCCCGCACATTATCACCATCGCGAACGAATGCTTGGCGGGTAAAACCCGGCACAGTCTCGGCCCCCGCATAGCCTTCTAAGAATTCTTTTAGGTCATCCCACGTTGCAAGGCCGGGGTCTTGCTTCTTGATCGCAGACTGTTCAGTCCCATATTTCTGGTGGAAGTCTTTCCACTTTTGGAATCCCTGCTGCACTAGTTCGGCAAGGCGATCTCTGTCATTGCCACTGAGGGGCGCTCCAAAGCCATTGACCATCAGGTTGGTGAAATCGTCTTGAGAGAGCAGGCTCATTACGCGGGAAAAGACGGACTCAAATCGCTCGGGCTCAACGAGAGTTCGCGTGATAAGCCCTAGCTTTTCACGGGCTACACGGTAGGCATCCCATTCGCGACTGTCCTTAACCACTACTGTATCCACTATGACAGTCTCGCGAGACCCGAAACGATGGATTCGACCGACGCGCTGCTCCATGTCCATTGGATTCCAAGGAACGTCAATGTGAATGAGTCTGCGAGAGACTTGGAGGTTGATGCCCTCACCTCCAGCTTTTGAGGAAACCAAGAATCTCGTCCCTTTGGGGTCCCAGAATGTATTGACTTCCTTCGTCCGCTCTTCGTCGCTTTGACCGCCGATGATGAGACTTGGCTTCTCGCCCCTTCTCTTTTCGAGGTATCTGGACAACGCTGTCACGGTTTCGATGGGTTGAGCGAACAGAACTACTTTTTCGTTCCCGATTGGCTCAAGCAGCTTTGTGAAAATCAGATTCAATTTTTCGTCACCTGCGGTCTCGACGAGCTTTATGCCTTCCCGGAGCAACCGTTCCAGTCCCTGCTGCGATTCGGGGTCAGACGGCTGCCCCGGAATGAAGTTCTCGATGTCATCGACATCTTCATCTTGTTGTTGTCGGTCAACCTCCCTGTTTATTCTGGTGTAAAGCCTGTCGAGGTCTTCGTTCTCCGGCCCCAATCTATAGGGACGTAACAGAGTCAAGGCCGCTCGTAAACTTTTGTTGTTTTGATCCCATCGAGCCCGAATCGCTTGCCTCACCAAATAACCAAGACCAGCTTGGGGGCTGGAGGTCGCCCACTGCATTGCCTGAGCGCATCGCCATCCGGCGGCCCGGCGTCTAGCCTCGTCATTTTCAAATTGGTTTCTTGGCGGGCGATAAAACTCAAAAATGTTGTTGAGCCATTTTCGATGGTCCGAGCCCAAATCGACGATGAGCGGATCGTTTATCTGTCGTTTCGGAAAGACCGGATTTCCATCCCAGTCTTGAATATCGTCCTTGGTGCGATAGATGACGCGCCCAGCTAAGTCGTTTAGCGATTCTTCAGGATGTTTGAGCAAGAGGAGAAGGTTTTCGAAACGGGTCTGGTGGCCTTGGTGAGGAGTCCCACTCATAAGGATAAGCCGAGCACCGCGTGGCTGGTTCTGGATCAATTGCGACACCAGTTTGTATGCTTGGCGGGCGTCAGTTCCGTCTGGTGACCATGCCGACAGGTGATGGCATTCATCGACGATCACTACGTCCCAAGGGGTCGTTGAGGCAAATTTATCAAAATTGGAACTTACAACAGCGCGATGAATGCTGGCGATTACCCGGGGATCAGTCAGCCGGGCATCGCCCTCGGATACGCTCCATTGGCGAAATGGTAGATTGAGTCGGTCGAATTCTCTTCTAACATTTGCGACAAGTCTGGCCGGAGCTAGGTAGAGGATTCTCAGCGAAGGTCTCAGAGCGAGGAGTTCTTTTAAGAGCAAACCCACTTCGACGGTTTTTCCTAAACCAACCTCGTCCGCAACCAACACACTTCGAAGCTTGTCGGCCTCAAGAATGTGCCTTACGAGGCTGACCTGATGGGAGAGCGTTTCTACTTCTCGAACGTCTAGCCGTCGTTGGGGGTCTTCCATCGCCAGAAAATATGAGTTCAGTCGCGCAACGCTCCGTCGTGAGATCGATTGCCATGTCTCTTCGGCTGGTGGTTGGGCGAGTAGTGCGCATGGCGTGGGGACCTTATTCAGCCGACGAATATCGGTGCCTTCTTCTACCACGTTTTGGCTTTGTTCCTTCACAGCCCAAAGACGCCGAGGAGGAGCAACCAGATCAGCGCTGCGAAGTCCCCATTCCTCAAATTCACGAAGAACAGAAAACTGAAAATTGCTATCGGGCTTTCGAAATAGGTCCGCCATTACTGGATCGAAGCCTCCAATTTGGTTTGTTCGCTCTCAGTAGGTGGCACGGTTTTCCAGATTTCTTCTAGGTTCGCCAGAGTCTTGCCTCGTCTCTGAGCATCGCTGCGCTTGATATATGTTTCCTGCGAGGCGACGATTGCCTCGGCTAATTCATCAAGAGGATTTTCGTGTTCTTTGAAGGCGTCGAGTATCTCTCGTTCCACATCTTTGAAGAGCTTCTGGAGAATTGAAGCCGCTGGTTCTTTTGCCGCTTCGCTCACTTCTTCCGCCATGCTCCCGTAAAGTTCCAGAATTCTTTGTTTGACACCCGGCCCAATCTGAAGGTTTTTCTTAACAAAGGATTGGCAACGATGTTTTATTGGCTTTTCGATGCTGTCGATCAATCTTGCTTTTGCCTCGTCACGCATCTCTTGAATCATCTCCCGTCCGACGCTCTCCAGCTTTTTGGCATCGATCTTAATTGCCTCTCGTTGGGCCTCGATGAGCTTAGGCTGCACTCTTGCTCCTTGCTCCAGCGCCCATGACGATAGCTCTTCGACAATTTTCACGCAGTCTTGAGCGTATCCCCGAGTTTCCTGCCGAATGTCCTTCAGAATGTCTCGACCCCAGAACTCGGCGATGGGTTCTTCAAAACGGAGAGCAAATTCAGTTGGTAGGTTAATGTCCGAAGCGCCGGAGTATCTTCCGCCACGTACCACGGAAGCCCGGAGCGTCGCCCAGTGACTTGTTCCCAGTCGCGTTAGATAGCGGTTGATCTGAGACGCTGCCTTTAGACTTGCCGATTCCACTAGGTCCCTGATTCTTTGCGGAACGTTTCTCTTCAAAAACGTTCGGTACGCCCCTTGCCGCAACAGGAACTCTTTGCGGAGGGGCATCATAAAAAGCTCCATCTCCTCTTTCAGCTTCTGGGCTTCGTGCTCTGCCCGCGAGCCCGATTCCCACTGCTGCTGAATCAGTTCGAGGGTCGTCACGACTCTTTCGCGGAAGAGATTAGACTGGGCCCTGAGTCGTTCGCGTGCACGACGCTTTCGCTCCAAAGCCAAGTCAGCTAAGCTGCTCACAAAACTCGGAATACCTGTCTGCTCAAGTGACTTCAGAAATGACGGATCATCCTCGTCATTACCTCGAAGCCGAGCATATTCCGGCGCTGAAATGGGATGGACTTGCAAGCGATTGAGCAAGTTTTCGACGACGATGCGGCGCGACTCTGGAATTTCTTCATCGCTCAGCCAGATCGAATGCAACGTTGATTGCATTTCGCGCCGCAGCGTGGTTCTTACTTCCTGCGATACGTCTAAAAAGTGCTGCGCTTTTTTCTTCGATTTGTCCTGCTGGTAGCGCTCGTTGGCAATATCATCAATCCGTGTGACAGCCACAAGAACCACGGGGTCGTCCTCCGGCGCATCCACGGAATAAATCAAAGTGTTCAGGAATTCGCTCTGCCTCAGAGCTTCCCCAACCGACTCATGTAAGCCCCTATGGTCGGTGATTAAAACCAAAGCGTTGGCCTTTTCTCGAATCCAATACCTCGTAACTTCTCGATGGACATCTCGAAGCACCCCCACTCCGGGAAGGTCAACCAGCGCAATCCCCTGTTGCAGAATTGGCGAGTTCCAGTGCAACGTCAGGCTTTTAATTAGGGGGGCCAAGTATCCAGTCGCGTGGTCCCGCAGGGATGCAACGAAGTTTCCGTCATCAACGGCGGCACTCGAAAAGAGAGTCTTGCTCTTGGCCAAGTCTACGGCGTTCGCAAGCCCTCGCAGCCGAGAAGTATCGTGCTCCTTTGGCTCCGTGCCCCAACACCTTTTTCCGCCAGCAGCCTCTCTTAGGCAATCCAGCAGGTAAGGCAACTCCCGTTCGTCGTCCTGCTTCCCTGTCACAAGCAGTTGCGCTCTACGTCGAAGGCGCTCCCTTCTTTCCAAACGCTTAGCTTCGTCGGACGGACTCACTAATGTTGTGCCTTCAGTTCTCTCCTCTCTATCAACAAGGTCTACCTCTTCCAACTCGCCCTGCGCATCAATATCGTCGGGCTCGATGGCAGGTTTCCCGAGTTGGTCTCTATACATCTGTTCAAGACCGAAGGCGGTGCGCAATAGCTGCGCTGGGCCATGGTATTCAACTTCGAACCTCGGTTGGGAACTGTAGCGAACAACGAGCGCTTGGGCGGTTAATGGCCCGACTCCGCCAGAAGGCACCACAGGGCGATCTCCGCCAATCACCGCATTTATCAAAGTGCTCTTCCCGACGCCGGAGTTACCGAGAAAACAAACAGACAACTCGATCTCGGAGCTTTCAAGAGAACGGCTGAGGCGAGCGAAGTCTTTCTCGAATTCTTCTATTTTTTGTTCGCTGAGATGCTCTGTGAACAATGGGCTTATTTTGTCGCGATACCAGTTCAACAGGTCGCGACTTGAGTGATGGCCGGGCATGGGTTGACCTTCCGTTGAGGTATCAGGGTCGCGACTACACAGCGACACTGAAAGATTTCATGATGAAATCGGGTGCCGACACCCTAACCGACTACTGTGAATCACATAGCGACTTCCCTAGCAAGTCAAGGATACCAGTCATAATCCGTGGATCCGCGCCTCATCGACGCGGCCCAACCCAGTGACACCCTGCCAGCACCGGAACTATGCCACGAGGGTGTGCCTTCAATCGTTTGTAGGAAGCATTACCGCGAGCCGTGTGTGCGTCGCGAAATCTGTCACGACGTACCAAGCACGCGCAGGCATTCGCGCTTAACGTTCGCCAACGTTTTCACGTCATCGTAGCTGGACACCAAGTTCTCCGTGCTGTGAGCTGCACCATCCCGAACCTTTTTAATGGCTTTTATGAAGCGGTCCTCAACAGACATGTGGCCTCTCTTGGCGGCCAGTTGCAGTATATCCGACAGGTTCAAGTAGCCGAGAAGGTTGCGAGCGGCTCGTCCGGCTCGTTTGTACGCTTTTTCAATCTGCTCGAACCGCTGTTCAGGGAGGTCTTTCTTTAGGGATTCACGGTCGCTTGTGCTGTGTATCGAGTTGAGAGCCGTTCTCTCAAGGGCTTCCAACATCACGTAAAACGTGAGCTTCACCAACTGATGATTCAAATCCGAATAATGGACATAGCCTTCTACCTTCTGGCGACTGAGTACAAAAGAAAATTGGCGCTGTTTAAGAATCTCGACGAGGTCGAGCAGGCTAGTCCCATCCGCAATGAGGTCGGCTGGTGCAATTTTCCTCGCTCTGCGAGGCTTACGCTCGAAATACCCGGTGAGTGTTCCTCCCTGCTGAATGGGGATAACGTCATAATCAGGATTATCGTCCGAAACCCTTGCCGCCTGCATGTCATTCGCCGCGCAGACCAATCCTGTGCGCGGGGTCATGATGTCCTTGACCGCGAACGCTATCGCGAGACGATTGAGAGTCTCTTCTATCCGTGGCATAGAGCCGTCAGGTTAGCTTTCGTCGGCGACCCTGTACAGGGTCACCTTCCCATCCTCCACAACCGCCACGTACCGCCCCTCGCTGAGGAACTGCATCACGTTCTTCCCTGATCGTGCCAACTGCGCCCACCGGGATTTCGTCTGGGGATTCTGTTCCAGTCCACGAATCTCGTTCCCTTCGAAGACGAAATCAACCTGCCGTAGTCCGCGCTTGGGCGTGCGTCGAACAGGGAAACGGTCCGTTCCGAGTTCGACGGTCTTAGCGTTCTCCACGAGGGCTTGCCGCCAGACCTCGATGAGTGCCTGCTCGAAGGAGAGCTTCATCACAGCCGCCTTGTCTCTTTGGTTAGCCAAGCAAACCTTCGACAATGCTGAGCCATTCCGCGTCGAGCGGCTCCCCGGCACACGGGTTTACCAGCCCGATGATACAAGTAGGCGGCGTTGCTCTGGTCGCCCTCCTTGCGCTGCATATAGGCAAGTACCCACGCTCCCTCGATGCGTTCGTCCTGCTGCGCGGACTCGTGCGCCTGCGTCCAATCGCCCTTCGCGTCCCACCACAGCCCTGCGAGGGCACACGTTAGCGCCCGGTGGCGGCTCGGTCGCGGTGAGTGATTGGCGAAATTCGTGCAAGGTCATGGAGCTATCTTCTCGAAATATGTGGACACAAACGAAGATGTGTTGCTGTATGCCAAGGCGGCATCCCCCTTCGAGAATCGGTAGTTGGGTATTGGACGCGGATGAGCGCCCGGAACATTACCGATGTTTCTAACGGCGTCAGCGATGTTCAGCCAGTGCCGAGGAATGGGAGAGAGCGAGAGCTTTTCAAAACTCCGAATGATGCCGTTCAAGTCCAGTCCCTTTCCGGGTTTCACGCCGAAGAACTTCTCGTAGGCAACTTCCATTAGGGCTTGCAGCGCTCTGCGGCACATGACCACGCAGGACTTCCAGTTCCGTTTCTCTATGCCGCGAAACGCTTCCTTCATTGAATCTTCGATCTCATTGGGCACTTTCAGACCCCAGCCCAACGCTCCGGCAGCGGTGCCCGCAAAGAACGCGACCGTAGTCCCGTCGTTCACCCATGCCCCCTTCAGTTTCCAATCTCTGCGACTACGAAACGCAGGGGCATTGCCCATAAAAACAGTGACAAAGAATCTCGTTGCGTATTCCTTGCTGTTACTCAGAATCGTCACCTTCCCGTCCGCCTCGACCTGACAATGCACCAAGGCTTGTTCATCCAGTTCGACCTTCCTGACCGTCAACCGCGCTCCCGGTAATTCCTCATTCAGTGTGTGCCAGAAGCGCAGTCGGTCGGACAGGCTCCAACCGGATTCTTCGCATAAGGCAGCCACATTGAGGTCGATGGGAGAAGACTTGGGTATGGCTTCCAGTTTGAAGACCGGGAGATTCTTAGGCTCGATCTTCCCGAACTTCTTGGGCACGTACTTTGAGATGGGAATCGCCCTCGGCATGAGACCAATCAGGTTCGGCTTCTCCTATGTCCGAGATGCTACTCTGGAATCCACGAACTCCTCAACCACCTGCCAGCCAGGCGAATCGAATCGCCGCGCAGATTGTCATCGGCACTCGCTTTCACGGCTCGTGCTGTGCGAGCATTCGAGCGCCTCAAAGGAGGAACTAGATGTCACCAAAACGCGTAAGGTCTGTTTTCGTTGTCGGGGCAGGATTTTCGCTGTACGCAGGCATGCCTCTCCAACGCGACTTTACGGATGCTTTGCTTAGCGGACGCGGTAGCGCGAGCGGCAACAGCGGGAAGATCGTCCTGCACCTCCGAAACTTCGTCAATCGGGCTTTCGACCACAAAACGAGCGCCGACGCAAAGTTTTGGCCTGAGTTGGAAGACATCTTCACGTGCATCGACCTGTCCGCTAATACGGGGCATAACTTGGGATCAGAATTTTCGGCTTCCGACCTGAGGACGATACGCAGAGCCTTGATCTATCGGATTATCACAATGCTTAGGGAGCGGTATCGGGAGGCGCGAAAACAGAAGGATTCGGATTGGCAAACGCTCGTGAGATTTTTCCAAGGTCTCGATCCCAGTACCGTGAGTTTTGTCGCTACTAACTGGGACACTGTCGTCGAAGACATGCTCACCGAAGCCCACGGCACCCGTCATTTTGCGTATGGATGCGACGCAATTTTCGGTTCCTTACGTACCGCTCACAAGGAGATCAAAGAGACGGCTACAGTCGGCACGACGGTGCCTGTCATCAAAATGCACGGCTCGGTGAACTGGCTGTATTGTGATAATTGCCGACGTCTCTTCTGGATGCAGCCGGACGAGACGTATAAGGTCGCTGGTCAACTCCTTTCCTCAGAGGACTGGAAGCGAATAGACCCGGCGTCTCGGCACAGCAACGACCGATGGCACTGTGGCAGATGTGGAGCGGATAGCCTTGGAACGAGATTTGCGACGTTCAGCTATAGGAAGGCTCTTGATTTCCCGATGTTTCAAAAGTCATGGTTTTCAGCAGAGAGACTTCTCCGAAACGCGAAGAACTGGATTTTCGTCGGGTACTCGCTTCCGGCTGCTGATTTCGAATTCAAGTATTTGCTAAAGCGAGTGCAACTTTCGCGGCGCGATCCGCCTGAGTTCGCTGTCATATCGGGCGGCGATCTGTCTGACCGCGCTTATCAGCACTACCAACGTTTTTTCGGACGGAAGATCACGAGGGACGAAAACTTCTTCGGTGATGGACTCGACAAGCCTGCGCTGGCACATGTTTCGGGTCTGCTCGCCACTTAGAACAGTCAACAGAGGTGGTCACAAAGGCTTCCATCGCCTCGGAAACACGCCAGCCGACCCAAACCCCTGCGGGCAGCGAAATTGGCGCAAAATCACCATTCCAGAGCAGACGGGCGTTCACAGGTTTCGCGATGTTCGGGGCATGGCACGGACCCGAGAGCCGCCCAAAACGCTCCGCCGTCCGCTATTCACTACTTGTTGTCAGAAAGATTAGTGACGCAAAGAGACGACGGGTGTTAGTTTTGTCCCATCCGTTATTGGAACTGAATATGCCTAAGCCCATCGAAATCTACGACAATCCGGGTGCGTACTGGCATCTGATTACGACCGCGAAGGATGTTGATTTCGAAGATCAACATTTCGACCGGAAAGAAGCAGGACGACCGGACCCCGCAGGGAATTTTTCGTCCAGCAAGCTCTCAGAGATCATCGCGCATGTGAAAGAAACAATCTCGGCGTTCGCGAATACTAATCGGGACGGCGGCCTTCTTGTGGTTGGCGTTTCGAAGATCGGCGAGGTTAAGGGCCTGTCGCACCTCAATGACGCGCAGAGGAATAGCCTGCTGGATAGCCGGGGTTGGTTGACGAATCACACCTCAAGATGCAGGTTGTACGATTGCGACGGACCATCAGGTCAGACCAAAGTCGCGCTCATCTTTACGCCTTATCTTGCAACTGCGCTTTGTGAGACTGCAGATAAAGAAAAACTCGCATGGTTTCGCCAAGGTGCGCAGAACATTCTATTGAACGCCGACGAAAAAGATACACTTCGACGCAATAAGGGAATAACGATTTTTGAAAATGAGAAATGCTGCGAGTTCGACAAGAACGATCTCGACACCGCTATAGTGGCCGAGTTCAGAAAAGTGTTCCCCGGATCGCCGGGCTATACGTATTCGGACGAAGAATTGTTGTACCACGCCGGAGCGATTGTTCGAGAGAACGGGAAATACTTTTTCAATAATGCGGGACTTCTATTTTTCACGTCGAATCCTCAGCGAGTAATTAGTTGGGCGTACGTCCGGCTGCTTAGATTCGAAGCAGTTCTGGCGAAAGCCAGTGAAGTAGGCTTGGTATCGGATGATCGTAAATTCAGCGGTCCACTTCCATCCCAAATACGAACAATTCGATCCTATTTTCAAGAGTCAGGATTCTTCAAAAAGTACCAAGTGCGGAAGACCGGAGTTTCCGGTTTCGTCGAGGAGCCCGAATACCCACTGGTTGCGCTTGACGAGGTTATAGTCAACGCCGTCGTCCACAGAGACTACGCGGTCCATCTGCCGATTGAGTGCAAGAAATTCAGTGACGCCTTCGAGGAAGTGAATCCCGGTCGTGTGCTACAGCGCGATCACGAAGTACCTAGCAATTTTTCGCTTTCAGATTTTGCCCTTGCACACACTGCACGAAATCCAAAGATTCTTGAGTGGTTCAAAGCGCTGAAGGACGAGCGCGGTGCCGAGTTTGTTCGTGCGATAAGCGAAGGAACTCGGAAAATGCGTGATGAGATGGAGCATCTTGGACTTCCCGCGCCACAATTCTCTGTTAGCCCGTCATCGACTACGGTAACGCTGTTCAATAACATCGCTGAACGTGAAGCGGTCTTGAAATCAGCACACGGAAAGAAGACCGAGTTCACCAATCTCTATGCCCTGCAAATCACTGGCAAGAATGTGGGCCTACAGGATTTTGAGCCTATCAAGCGAGAAATAACCAGTTCGATTAGCTCCAATCTTGAAACGAACGGATGGTACATCGACAAGTCCACATACGGCAGAATCATCGCACATAAAAAAGGAAACGACCTGCCTCTTCCCACGAATGTCTCGGCGATCCTTCGGATGTATCCGGCGTTCAGTTTTCAAGTCAGACGCTTTTGGGATGTCCTGTATCTAACGCTGGATTTCGAATTGCAGGTGAAGAATGTGCTATCCGCTGCCGAACTGTTGCAGTTGCGTCCAGCAACGGACCTGATAGGACGTTCCGGGATCGCAAACTGGAATGGATGGCATCGCGGCAAGATCACCGATATCAACGAGGGGTTATGCACAATAAAGTTCTTCGACATCGAGGCTCCCCAAAGCGTTCCGGCGGACAAGGTGATCCCGAACATCAAGACCCGTATGCTGGACGAAATCTTAGGTAAGCGTGGCGTCACTTTTGATTTGGGGAAGGCGATCAAGGAAGCCAGTCTGTCCGCACAGCCGAACGCGGCACGTACACGCTCTGCAAGAACCGAAGCGGCTATCGTGGACATAGCCTCGACTGTTTTTCCGATTACACTAGCGACGGGCGCAACCGTGTCCCTTCAGCCGACTCCCGCGTCGATATCGAGAGACGCAAATCCGCTTTCAAATCTGAACGCGGCGAGCGTCTCAGAGCCTGAAGTCGAATTTCAGCATCAAAAGGTAACCGCGAATATCCGCGAGGGAATCACGCAATTCGGCGCGTGGGATAGCAGCCCTCATGATATCGAACTGATTCCGCTTTGCACTGAGCAGGCTCGGGAACAGATGGCCGGGCTGATTCAACGGCTGAAGGTCGGCAAGTTCAAGTTTAAGGGTTCGGAGAGAACGTTTAGCACGAAGTTTTCGTATTCGTCGATAATTACGGCACCGTCTGCGGAACAGTTGGTTGGTGAGTGCGACCGCGTTCTGGCAGAGCACCCGGCGTGGGAGGGAGACAAATCCCTTAGTCGCCTGTTTCTTGTCCAGACACCAGAAATTGGATACGCGCTCGATGATGAAAACTCGCCTTACTACCAACTGAAGAGGCGACTGTTAGAGCGCGGTGTTCCCTCCCAAATGGTGGACACCCCGACGCTGTTAAACCCGGATTTCAAAGACCTCAATCTGGGGCTTAACATCATCGCAAAGTGTGGTGTCGTTCCTTGGGTTCTTCCCGGCGCTATTCCAGATGCAGACTTCTTTGTGGGGCTTTCGTACACGCAGAATTATGAGCGAGGCACAACACGGACGATGGGATACGCGAACGTTTTCAGTAATTATGGGCGTTGGGTATTCTATTCGGCCAACACTGATACTTTTCCGTTTGAAAAGAAGGCCGAATATTTTTCCAAACTGGTCCGTGCTACGTTGGAAAAACTATCGTTGTCCGATAGCCCATCCGTGTACTTCCACTACTCAGCGAAATTCAAAAGAGAAGATCGAGACGCGATTATCGAGTCCGCTCGTGAGGTTCGTCCGGGTGGAACCTACTCGTTCGTTTGGATCAACATGGACCACAACGTGCGGTTCTACGATGGCAGGCCCGAAGGTGATGGGAGTCTCAGCCGTGGAAGTTTTGTCACGACTTCTCCGTCGCAAATATATCTTTCAACTACGGGCTTCAATACGTATCGAAAAGCTCTCGGCACGCCCAAGATGCTTGAACTGAATATCTTCGCGGAAGGTCCAGATCGACAGCGTCGGACTCGTCACGATCTGCGTGCTCTGGCGTCTCAGATACTGAGTTTAACGAAACTGAATTGGGCCTCAACGGATTCACTTTGCGGCGAGCCGATTACGACGAAGTACGCAGGGGACATTGCATACTTGACGGCTGCATTTCTTCGTCAGCAGGACAACTTCAGGGTACACGCCGTACTGGAGAAGACCCCTTGGTTCATTTAATTTCCCGACACCGAATGGCGCGGGACTAGGCATGGCGTGAAGTGTACGCGAGTTTCATTGAGAGGCGCAGTGCTCTGGCGCACAAAAACGACATGCTGGGCGTTTTCATGTTAAGAATGGCTAACTTTAGCCTCTCCTTGTACCGATTTGTCTTAAACCAAAAATGGATTCCCGGGAACATATTTTTCAATTACAAAAAAGTGCTCTGCGAGATGCGAAGAAAGTTTAAGTGCAAGGTCTCGGAGTGACCCATTCATCTTGACCGCTGCTCGCACAGTAAGTATCACTGGGTCGCCATGTGCGATGCCATTTCTTATGTTCCTGATCTTGTGATATTTGCGGATCTCCACTTCGGAGAGATCCACTTGAAACGCACCAATCAGCACCTCAGGAATATGTATGGCTTTCAAATTCTTCATCTTCAGAATTAAGCTCTGCACGCCGTAAGCGGATAACAGTTCTCCCGGGAATCGGAAGCCCTCGTTGTCTAAATCACGGGAATACTTCCTGTAGCGATCACGCCATTTGGACTTTTCGGACTCTTGCAGTTTGCGCTTCATTTCGATCACTTGTGAGGACTGTCGAGTCACGAACCGCTTAACCCTGTTTTCGATGCGGGCCACGAACTGTTTCTCTCCGCCGTGAAACGTGAACATTTCCTTAATTAGATTTTCCACAAAAGACTCGAAAAAGCTGAAATGAGCGAGAAGCACATAAGAGGCTAAATATTGTTCGTATTTCACTTCTGTTTTCAGCAGATTGTCAGGAGTGGTGCGGTTGCTCTTGTGAAAGAAGTCAGGTCGAGTCAATGCCAACTGCGCACCAGAATTCACTAGCTGAATTTCGTTTCTAAGGGTGGGCATCGAGTGTGCAACGAGTACGGCGAAATCAAGCAATGCATCAGTTTGAGACTTATAGAGTGCATAAGCCTTTGTGTGCCTAAGTGCCATTCTTGGTATCCCGTTCAGAATTGTACAAGAGCTTGGCTGGGGCGATGGAACCTTCGGGGCGGGGTCGAATCAGACATTTGGTTGGGCTGTCATGCTTCTCGAAGCCTGTGTTGAGCGCAGTAGGACTTGGAAATCCACGCATACGCAAGCCTGCAACGAAATCCCCTATTTCGCCGCCGAAGGGCCGCTGTCTCGACGAGACATAACATGCTAGATTTGAAGCGAGGGTTGCTGTGGAAAAGAGAATCAATTGTACAAAGTGCGGGAAACTCATCGTGCTTACCGGAAGCACCGATGGCTCAAAGGAAGTGCCGCAAGGCCTAACCTGCCCAAGCTGCGGACATCCCAATGAGGTCTTTTGGCCCATGAGTATGGGATGGAAAGTTTTTGTTCCTACTAAGTCAAGTTGAAGAGACCTACTCTTTACAGGCCTCGTGGAGCAAGTTTGCGAAGAAATCGACAACGTCACTGCTGAAGGTGTAAGTGAACGCATGAAGCATGCCGGTCGAGTATTGGATCTGGTCGTAGAAGTAGCTTGTTGCAAATCCAAACGGCTCGACCGTTTCGGCGGTCAGTCCAAATTTCCCAATTAGCTTCTTGGGGTCGGCTAACGCCATAAGTTTCACCTCGCAGACCACCCAGCTTCCGTACAGATCATCGGCACCTCGCTTCAGGAGCACCACATTGGCGCTTCTGCCCCGCGAGAGCCCAAGCCAACCTCCTCCTATCACTTCACCGCCTTGGATCTTAATTCCCCTTTGTGGCTGGAAAAAGGTGAGTTCAATACTGCGGCCAAGAGGAATACGGTAGAACGTCGAGCCTAACTCTCGTGCGATGGTGATCTGGCCATGTTGGAATTGTTGATTAAATTCTTCTACCACGGGTTGCAAGTCCTGCAATAGCTTGTCACACGAATATCGATATAGCTCCGTCTCGTTTTCTCGCTCCCTTTGCTGCGCCATAGACTTCAACTGTTCCTGCTCCTGCTTTTGCTGGCGGGCGAGTGCAGCTTGCACTGCGGCGCTTACAGCTGGACGCTTGGGGGCACCAGCGGCTTCCGGCTGGCTCAAGATTCGCAGTGCCTCGTCCCAAGCTGGACGGTCATCTGGCCTTTTGGCAACCATTCGGGACAGCAGCTGTGCGATGGGCAATGACACGTCGGAGCGGGAGGTGCGCACATCGGGGCACTGTTGAAAAAGGTGGGCGTTTTGCCAATCGAGAAAACTGCTGGGATCTTTGACCTTGTCGAGCAGTGGATGCTTGAGCGACGCGATTTGGTAGAACACCAAACCGACGGAATATACGTCCAGCTTGAACGTGTTTGCCTGATCCTGCCAAGCTTCGGGGGCCATGTAGGCAATGTGCTGGCCGCCCTTGAAGGTTTGCAACCGTGTACTCTCATCTACAAACTTTGAGATTCCGAAATCCGCAATCTTCAGCACATTGCCTTCGATCAAAATGTTATCGGGCTTGATGTCACGATGGATGACGTTCGTATTGATTGCCCTTGCGCCTTGGGCGATGTCGATCATCGTTTCGATGGCGCGAGGCATTGGAACCTGCGTGCTGGATTGCCCTTGTGCCTTGAGCAGTCTCGCAAGTGTTCCGCCGGACACGTATTCCATGACGACGTAAGGACCGATCTGAGATGAGGTGCCGTCGTTGACATGAAGTACCGCCACGACATTGGGATGCCTAACTTGCTGCGACGCTTTGACCTCATTCAATAAGGCCCGTTCGGATTCCGGTGACGTGAGTCTGCCAACAGGCAGCAACTTCACGGCCACCACCATTCCGGTCGTCTGGCCGACCGCACGATAGACTTCGCCGAACGCACCTTGTCCGAGGAAATCCGTGGTTTCGAACGTCTCGTTGTTCGGGCCAACGAGAGTAGTCCCGAGTGCGATAGAAGGCATTTTATTGATCAGCCTGCGAATGACTGCTGCTTTGCACTAGTCTCTCGCCGCCATTTCCATTCCGCTCGCGCCTCCCGCAGCTGAATGACAAAAGGTTCCCTCGGCGGCATGCCAAGGTTAGCGCCCTGCTGCACATATATCGCGCTGACTTACCAAAGGCGAGCACCTGCGCGTCCGTCATTTTGCGCAGGCGGGAGCGCAGATCGTCGAGGTCCACGTCGTCTGAGGTGAAGCGGTACATGGACAGAGATCACATTTCCACTATGCGTCTGCCGCTTAGGACCCTATGCCATTCAATTGTCTTTCCTTCTTCGGCGTAGCTATACCCGTTCTTGTGGCCGAAAAATGTGTCTTGAATTGAGTTGTGTAGCACATGCAGAAACTCAACGTGTGAGCGACTGAAATACTCGAAGCGTTCGCTAGTCAGAAATATTTTTTCTCCGGTTGCGACGCCTGATTCCTGCTGTCGTTTCACCCAATCAACGTCAACGCAATCGCTTAAATACTTCTCATCGTAGCCACCATTGTTGTGAACGATACAATTCCTCAGCCTTCGAGCATTATCCAAATCACCGCAGGTCGCGGGGAGGCGCTCGCCGATTTGTCCCAAGGATGGAGCAGAATCTGTCACTAGTGTAAATGCCCAAGCTAGAAGCTTCTTTTGTCCTGTAATCTCACGGCAATTGTTGAGGCTGCTGAGCCGTTGATTAAACCGCTTCAGTGCAGCTTCGCAGAGCGTCACGAGCGATACCAACGACGAACGACTCAGCAGGAATTCGATGCCCGTACTGCAGATTTCTGTCACTAGCTCTTCTGGGTCATAATTACGCGCCCAGTGGTGAGTAAGCTGAAAAGTCCCTTGCGGAAGTCGTGCTGCCACACTCCGTGAGTCAACGAGGTCGGTAGCATTCTTCAAATAGACGTGCGTTGCCCAGAGCCCCTGAATGGCGTCATCCGCCGTCGTAAACCGGCGTACCCCTCGCCAAGACGCGGATCGTAAAATTCTGCCCGACATCTTCGACCCAACTGCATTGGCGGATCGCACGAAGACCGAGAGCGAGGGCTTCAGAGAGGCTTTCGGCGCTGACTTCGGCGCTGTGCTCGATTCCTTCGGTATCGCGGATGGTGACGCGGCATGAACGGACGGACATAATGGGAAGGTAGCATATTCGCTTTATCTTCGCCAGCCGGTACAAGGGAACATAATTTGTGCCCGTGCTAAATGGCGGATTGAACCTTTGTGGAAGGCGCAGTAACCTGAGGCTTCAATCTATGTGTCCTTCACGGGCTTCGCGGGAGCCGCATCGGCATGAATAAGAGCGGCGTGAGTTGCAGGAGCACTTGTGGAAGCAGGTGCAGTAGTTCGCTTCGGGGAGGACTGAGCCTTTTCTTTGCTGAATGGAATTCGAACAATTATCGGTCCCTCCGACCTGACACCTTTCCCAAAAATTACCGCAGAGAGTGGAGGAAGGTTTGGAATTAATTCCGTATGTGCCTCACCAAAGATATTCTTGAGAAAGCCTAAACTTGTGTCATCGAAGCATGTGAAACTTATAACTGTGTCGCACTGAGTTAGAACGGACTTGCTTACCGTGGCTGTACGTTGTGCGATGACGAGCAACCCCACTCCATATTTGCGCCCCTGAAGTGCGATTTGAGCGATCTTTGCAACCAAGCCCCGAGAACTGAAGTCGCCCAAGCCCATTGTGGACGGCTCCGGCATCACGGTATGAGCTTCTTCCACGACGATGAGGACACGAGGACAGTCCTTGTTTTCCTTTGCGAAATGTAAAAGACACGTCATGAATAATTCTGTGATATAGAGCGTTGCCTGTGTATTTGAAATTTCTTCAAGTTGAATGAGACCAACTCGCGTTTGGTCAGTTTTGTCCGTCAAAAAGTCTCGTACGGACTTCCGAACGTCTTCCCTCAGCTTATCGGAGAATGTTTTCAAAGCCTTCTTCTCTGCGCCCGCGCCATATTGACCGGTCTCCACGTCCATCAATTTTTGCTCTAGTTCGGCAGACGTTTTGGCCGAAATGGAGAGATTCACGGGCTTGAGATCGGCTAACCGTCCCGCGTATTGAGAAGTCAGGTCAATGCACACGACCTTGATATCGCTCTCGGTGGCCTTCCGAATGATGTCGAATGCAAGCTCCGTCTTGCCGGAACCTGTTACGCCAAGTATTGCCGTATGAAAATCGATGAAATCCATCAGGGGCCCCACAACCTTGATTCCGGTTCTCGGAACCAAACCATAATGAAAATCGCCCTCCTTACCTATCTCGATGTCTCCGCCAAATTCTTCGGATGTAGCGAATACCGGTGTATTCATCGCAGGCAGCCATTCGTATTTTGAAAATCCTTTTTCTTTCCCCAGTCGGCCCAGTTGAGCAGCGATGGCGATCTGGAAACCATGCTTATCGGTTTGGAGCGTCTCTTCACGAGTCACTCCGTTTGTGATTTGGTAGAAAACTTTATCCTCGCCGATCCGGCACCATACGACCATACCCTCTTGGCAAGTTTCCGAGTCCAAAGTTTCAAACCGGATCGCACCAATTGAAGAGTCCTCGACGACAAATCCAACCAGCCTTGAAGCGCGGTCACCGCTGAGTTTTTCAGAAATTTCCGAATCAGAGAGTGGGAATCTACCCTCAACGTCGTAAAGTTGCCCGCTGGACAACCCTTTAATTCGATCTGCGCCTAAATCAACACACAATCCCGTAGCGAGCAATGCTTCATCCTGCGTTTGACAGAAAAGTGGAATAACTAATGCCTGCTTGCCGTCCGCTTGCTGATAGACCTTTCCCCGAGACCGACTCCAGTCGGCGCTTGGTTCAAGAGAGACGCGCACGATATTCGGCGCGTCGGTTCGCAACAGTCTTCCGATGGGCTTCGGCTCTGCCACGCTCCGGGTCAGTCCACTCAATACTTCAGGAATACCCAGTGGCCACACCACGACGAAAAGCCCCCAAAAAAGCAGCAAGACAACGGCTCCAGTTGATCGGAGTTCGTAGAACGAAAAGAGCCCGAACAAAAAGAGAATGGAATAGAGGATTCGTGCACTCCCAAGAATTACAGCAGGACGATATGTGAAACGTGCGACGGCTTGTTGTCTGTCGGATATGTGGGGGCCACTACTAACCGCAACGCACGTCACTGCGAGAGCAAAGACACCAGCGCAATAAGTGAACACACACCACCAGATTAGGCTCGGTGTCGCCCTATAGACCGGAATCAACGTAACAATTCCCATAAAAGCGTTTACCGCCGAATCGGCAGGTTTTGTGAACTTGTGCTCCAAAACCGCCGAACCCAAGACAATCAGAAGTAGACTCCCTTGGAAAATCAGCGACTGCTTTGGGTCAGTGGGCAAGAAGGAACCAGTGAGGTAATTAGAAAGGAGAAGTGCGACTACGAGGAAAAAGGAAAGGATTGCAACCCGAGACCACGGCTTTACTCGTGGTTCCTCCCGCCAGCCAACAGCGACTTCGACCATCGCCTCTCCTTTTCGGCGGAGGCTAACATGTTAGATAGCATATATTCAATAAACATATATCTTGCTGGTAATCCCAAAGAAATATCCGTTGCTCCGCGACTCGCCAACGCTGTAACGAGTAGCATTCCCCAAAATCCAGCCCTAGGCTCCGCACGTAATTTGAAATCCTCATGTCGGTTTGCTGGTAATTGCATCGCCCTCGGACTAGAATTCCGCAGCCTGATACAGATCAATGCAGGGGTAAGACCTGGATGGCGCGACGAATGGGCATCATTTGGAGCGCGTCAAGATATCAGGGCGCGCTTTTCGATGCCACGCTAGTGGTCTGCGGAACTTTATTGTAGGAGTGCGGCTTTCGCCGTGGTGAGAGTCTCTCTGTTTTTTCCGATGACGCGGATTTCCTTTCCGGCGAACTTTAGAGCTTTCCCGAAGAGTGTATATTCTTCGTCCTGGTAATCCGCCGCGAATGAGTCTTGATGGATGATCACCACGTCCTCGCTTCCACGACAGGAGCGGGCAAAGTCCGGCAATAAGCGTTCAATCTCCGCTATTAAAGCCGTCTCTTTTTCCACTACTGCTCTGTCAGGTGTGTCCGCCATTGATGTATTCCTTTTCTGAATTAGATAAAAGTGTATGCAGCCCGCTGTTCGATCCACCTACGTTCGCTGCCGTTGGGCGGATTGGGGCGAGGAGCGGGTGCCGGTGAATCTCAGCTTTGTCGAGTGGACGCTGGAATTGGCGTTCTACGCCGCACGATCCGGCACTTCGAAGCTGGGCCATGCTTCTACTGCGGGCGGCCTACGTTCCGGCCGTTCGACCATCGCGCCGATTCTTACCCTTGGGCGCACACCCGCGATCACGTGATTCCGCCTCAGAGGTGCTACAAATCCAAAAAACGGAAGAGGCGTCACCATAACAGGCCACGTTCGCTTGTAGTGCCCGCTTGCCGGGAGTGCAACCGGACGAAAGGAAACGCCCAGCCATCGCAGGACCTGATCGCCCGAGCGGAGGAATACGTGTGGAGCCAGCGAAGCTCGACGTGCGCGTCAACGTCGAACGCGTAGAGGTATTTGTTTTCAAATTCTACTGCTTGGGCTGGACTGGCTCGATAGCCAGGAGTCGTTTTACTTGAAGCGTATAACGAGAAAAGTCTGCGCCTCCTTTTATGCGATTGGAAGAAAACTCGTCGGTAAAAACCGCAATCATTGTTACTTCGGCTTGGTGAGTCTTATTCTTGTCAAGAAACTTACTAAGCTTTTTGAAGGCTTCTGCAGTCTCACTACTACTACCCGTGAACTTCGCATTCGCTGTCACCTGAGCTTCGGATTCGGTCTCGGATTTCTTGCAGGCATCGTCAGAAAAGCTGGCCCCCTCCAAGCCTCCGGCATAGGTTGCCGTAACCTTCACTGTCTTGCCGTTGTACTGATCGGCATGCCGGACTAAATCGCAGAAATCGACAGCCTGATATCCTTGCACCGCGGTTGCGGGCTTAGTTTGTGCCCTTCCCAACGGGCTTCCAGCGAGAACCAACAGCAGGAATGCAAGAGTTCTTCTCACAGCCTGCCCTCCTTTATTGAGGCCACATCTTCGGATCAAATTGCAACTCATTGTTAGTCTTTCTATATTGAGGATTCGTGGTGAGATATCTGTCGAGATTGGAATATCCATGTGGCCCGGGAACTATGTTGCCACAGGCAACAGTGCCTTGACCTCCAGAGCAGTCAAGATTTTGATACGGCTTCATCATCGCACCGATCTCAAACGCCTTGAATTCGGTGTCATAGTGATAAAAATTTAGCGCAGAGTTGAATTTATTCGACGAGAAATCAAATGAAAGGAAGAATCGCAGATCGTCTTGAACATGTGAACCCTCATGCGCGACAGTTTGCAATAAGTCTCTTCCCTTCAGGCCATTCAGTAAATTCACCTTGATCTGTATGTTGCCAATCGAACCGTTCTCATTCCGATGCGCGGTAAAATCCGTGGCTCCCAGAACCCCTACTCCCATATCGCTCGCCGACTTGAAGTCTACTGTTATTCCGTTTTCTTCCTTTGCACTTCCGAAGTTAGCTGCAATAGCCGCTCCCTGCAGCCCTGAGAAGCGCAGTTCAAGCAAAGCATTACCAAAATTGCGATCATTCTTTGTCGCGCAAAGGTTATCGTCGTCCTCGCACGCATACAATCCGTCCCGATCGACAACCGTCAACGGGCTGTTTCGAACGTAGCTGTACCTGTTGAGAGTTTGAGGATCGGTACGTATGCCTCCTACCGGATCGGGGCTCATAAACCTGCCGTACTGCGACGAATCATGCCTCGCGCCGAAATTGTCGAGCGTGGTTTCGTCACGCTCTTTGCCGGTGAATTTGTAATTTTGCGGACAAGTGTTCGTGTAAACCATCTGCTCACGCCCGAACGGGTAAAAATCAGCGTCGTAGCACGGTAACGTCTGGCCTGCCTGCACAATCTCACGCGAAGTGCCAAGGTGATCGGTAAAGTAATAGAAGACGTTCGAGGCTGAGTTACGTCGGGCGATCCGTTTGCCGTTGAAGAAGACGTATTCGTTGAAGGCGGTGTTCGTCAGGCTTCCCGTCCCATCGGTTTCGTCCAGCGGATCGCTGCCCATCCCATACCAGTAGATTTTGTACACCCCGCTGCTGGTGGACTTTTCCACGCGCTTGCCGTCACCGTCGTAAAGATAGGTGGCTGTTCCGGCGGTCTTGATGCGGCTCTCGGCGTCGAAAGCATAGGCGGTGGAGCCGTCGTTGAGCAGATTACCCGCGGCGTCATAACTCATGCCCGCGAAACGATTTTGGGTGGTCGCGCCTTGGGTGAGAGTTTCGCCGGCAGGCTTACCCGGCATGTTCGTGATCGTCGTCAAGTTGCCCCACAGATCGATTCCGTACTGTTCGGACCAAGAAGTACCCATGTAAGCCGATTCAATCCGATTCAGGGCGTCGTACGCGGCAGTCAAGCTGCGACCTGCTGTTATGTTGTTGGTGATGCCGAGCACGTTACCGTTATCCGCGCCGAGTCCGAAATTGTAGGTCACGTCCAAGACATTGCCTTTGTTTGTATCCGCGCACGAGGTTGGCGTGGTGCCCGAGGTGTTCACCGCAAACCGGCATGGCTGCAAACGAAGGTTAAAGTAGTCGTAGACGTGCGCGGTGCCGTTGGTCGCCGAGCGCAGGGCTCCTCCGGAAGTATACAACGCTGAAGTCGCGTAGTTGACGCCGTTGGCGGTATCGACCGCGGATAACATTCGCGCCGCTGCGCTCGGCGTGTACGTGATGGTTCGGCCGCTCGGATACGTCATCGACAAAATCGACCCGTCAAGATTGTAGCCGTATCCAGTGGACTTTGTAACGGCATTGCTTGTGCGTTGGTCAGTCACGGGGCGGCCCATTCGCTCATAGCTCCACGCCTCAATGCCTGCCGCATCACACATCGCAGTGCGTTGCCCGATAGGGTTGAGCATGGTCAGACTTGGTGAGCAACCTGTTGGCGCAATGGCGTCATATCCGTACTTCACCGTCGCTGTTAAACCATCGCTGTAGGATTTTTGAGTAAGGCGGTTCAAAGCATCGTAGGCAAAGGTGATGGTAATTCCGCGTGCATCGGTCTTGTGGAGGAGGTTGCTATTGGGGTCATAACCATAGCCGATTGTTCCTTGAGTGTAAGCCACATTATCTGGAACTGGGTCTGGACTCGGGCACACCACGATGGCAATTTCAGGGTTCGCAGCGCATCGCAGGCGCGACAGACTGTCATAGCTAAAGGTGCGTGTGCGCCAATCGGCTGAATTGGAATCTCCGTTCTTTTGATCCACGCGGGTTAAATTATCGAGTGCGTCGTATTGGTAGAACGTGCTGGCCGTCAGTGCGCCTCCGGCGTCATAGCCGCCGCTGAGGCTGCTCCCAGAAACGGAAACGCCGAAGGACGGCGGCGAGAAACCGTTGCTGCTGGAAGAGCCAGAGACCAGGGAGTAATTCGAGGACGGCCCGGTGGACTTCGCTGTGAGCGTAATGCTCGTACTCCCCTGCGGCAATGAGGCTGTAACAGGTGATGAGCCGTTCCCATTGATGCTTGCCGCAAGTTTGCTGGCCACAGAAGTGGGAGTGTCGCCTTGACCATAAGTGGCTGACATTTGTGGCGCGCCGTTCACCGTCACCCACACGGTTCCAGAATCATACGTCGTACCGGCTGGCGTTGTATACCAGACCGTAGTAGTCACACTTATAACGTTGGCTGTACCGCCGCATACTGGTCCGACGCTTGAACTTAAGGCAGCCCCAAAACCACTTGAATTTATGTCCGTATATGACCAGGGCAACCCCCATAAGTCAGTGGAACTGCCGAATGAAACCTGTGAATAAGAATAACCCCACGCGGCGTAAGCTGTATGGTCAGTTCCACCTATTACACCACCCTTAACAATTTCTATCGAGTTGTCGTATACCTGTCCGCCAGAGGTCTCTTCACGGGTAAAAGTAACCTGAATGCCATTTATAGAAAGCGTAGAACTAGGCAAATTAAAACCAAAACTCTTAGCTAGAAGATAGTTTGACAAACCACCTGCGTTATCCGAACAGTCCAGATAGATGCTGGCAGGGGAGTTGGAATTATTCAGGGTAATGTTATTAGGATTACTCCAGACGTCGTCTGAGTAGCCATCGGGGCCTATTCCGCTATCTGTTCCCTGTCCTACAGCCTTTGGTCCAGCAGAGGCAGAGCCGCTATTGGTAGTAGACTTCTCGGAATCGTTCGTCGGCACGGTCGCTGTTCCGCTACCTGAGGAGGGAGCGGCGGCGGGGGCAGAGGGCTCGTCCACTTCGGTTAGCCTTTGGAGGCCATCAGTACAACTCGTTTGCTGGTGCACGACTTCATCAGTCACTGTTGCGCATTTGCCCGAATAACTGGTGCTGATGGCGCTTAAGTCCGATTCGATAACCGTGGTGACGCGGTTGAGGGAATCATACTGATACTTTGTAAGGCCATAGGTTGAATCCGACGTGCTGCGGTACGGATTTGTAACCGAATACACCCGGCCGTTAAGGTCATACGTTGTGTCCGTGTAATCGGTTCCCTCTGGATCAGATGTAAGCTGAGTATGCAGCAATCGGCCTAAGCCGTCGTAGATTGAGCTTTGCGAAAGGGTCAGCGAAGCGTTGATCTTTTTCGTCTGGGTCGCGCCGGTGTATGTCAATCCGGTTGCAGTGCTGCATCCTGTGCCGCCGCTGTAGTTGTAAGTCACGCCTTCTTGGCCACCATCTGGATAGGTGATCGAAAGCGGTCGCAACATGCAGTCCCAGGAGTAATTGGTCGGATTGCTGGTGCCGTTCTCGTCGGTCGATTGGGTCATCAATCCAGTGTTGCTGTCGAAAACAAAATGTCGGAAGTGTGCTACACCAGCGGTAGGGTATTGAATCTGGCTCAGGTAGGCACCGTTATACGTGTATAGGGTTGGATTTGAACACGGGAGATCAATCGGGTCGCACTTCGTCGTGAGCATCCCGTTGCTGTTGTATTTGTACTGCGACTTCGGGGACGTGCCGCCATTTAACCAGCGCGTCACGGAAGTCAAATCCCCACAGGGCTGCGTCGTGCAAACGGACCCGTTGCTCTCGTCATAGGCGTATGTGGTTTGCGCCGCCTGAGTCCCACCGCCGTTGAGGACAGTTTGGGAGTTCGCCAGGCTCAGAACATTCGCCGAGAGATAGCTAGAGGCGTTTGAATCGGTCGAAAGAGCCTTGTAGACGGTGTTCGTTGTCTTTAGTGCCGGACCTAGAGCGCCGTTGCCATAGTCGTAATTGATCGTCTGTTGCGGTAGTCCGTAGACGGAATGATGAGCAGTATTACCGTTTTGGTCTGTGTACGAGAATCCTGTGTCGTATGTGGTCGATACTTGAGTGACCTGGTTCGCATTGTTCGTTGTGGTGGTGCTGGCGGGCAGAAAGGCCACGCCGCACCCGCCAGCATCTAACGGGTATGGATCGTCGAGAACCTGGTATCCGTAGTTCAAAGTCTCAAGCAGATTTCCGCCGCCCGCCGAACCTTGGTAATGCTTCTCTTGAGTGATTCGGTTATCGCAATCCAAATTGGTATTATCAACCGGTGTATAGACTGTGTCGTTGAGCAGAGGGTCGGTCACAGTTGTGGTGGGCGAACCGATGGAACCGTTGTAGGTCCACTGGGAAGAAGTCGTACCATCAGAACGTGTTCTCGATATCACGCCGCGCCCAGGACCATTAGTTATCCAGGTGTAAGCGATACTCCCACCTGTTGGCAGGCGCACATTGGTAATGTCGCCGTAATTGTCATATGTGAACTGCCACGTCGTGCCGTCAGGCAGAACAACCGCGGTTATAAGCTGTGGGAAAGCTTGATACTCCTCGACACCACTCGCCCCAAACGCCGTAAGAACATGAACAGTGGAGTAACAGAAGGTAAAGTTTCGGAGTGTTCCGTTTGGTCCAGGAACCTGCCAAAGGTCTGCTCTGACCGGAGACCCTGGACAAAGGGCCGTGTTCCCACCTCCCCAGTAATGCCACCAAAACCTGCCCACTGAATCGGTCATCTTGATTACGTTGCCGGGGGTATTGCACGCCCCAGAACCGCTCGTGCAACTGAATGTGAGCCTGTTGCCGTTTGGGTCTTGGACGTTTGCGGGAAAAGTAGACGTACCCCCCTGCTGGTGGAACTGAACGCCCTGGCGATTCACCAGGATGCCATTACAATTCCACAGAATTCCCGAGCCATCTGCCGATTCGAACCCACAAGTTCCAGAACCTCCATTCACATTTGTGGCTAGATAGTGGGTTTGGCCATTCTCGTCGCTCGCATAATAGGAGGTCGTACACGCCCCGCCGTTGCAGCCGAATACGTAGGCCACGCCAAGCAGAAGGTTGCCATCCATGGACAAAAAAGGACTGTTGATCTTGTTGTTGGCGGGACCCCATTGGTAAGCATATGCACCACCAATATAATTTTCGTCCCATTCCACCGTGGCCGCGTAACGCAAGCTGTAGGTGAAATTCAGGTTGCCGCGTTGGGAGTGGTCCACTAACAGCGGGATATTCAGCGCGAGGCGCTGATTGAAAAAATCAATGTAGTCGATATCGCCGGTGTGATAGGCCATCGCGGGATCGACGTAATCCGAAACAATCGGCGCATCTTGACCCGAAGCTGGCCTGACAGATAAGCCGAGTAAAACGACACAGAGCAGCGCATA
The DNA here is from genome assembly GCA_963803735.1 of uncultured Acidobacteriota bacterium. Taxonomy (GTDB): domain Bacteria; phylum Acidobacteriota; class Terriglobia; order Acidiferrales; family UBA7541; genus Palsa-189. Next base: position 148,112 of record CAWDNV010000011.1, read on the forward strand.
AGAATAAAGACGAAGTCTGCGATTCACTTCACACCTCCCGTAGCCACAGCCGTGCTAGGTGTCACGATTTGCAAAGTAACCGTTTCGCCGCCGCCGTTCTCGCGTAACAGCGATGTCCCTATGCGAAACGGATAAAGGACTCCTCCAATAGCGCGGTAGTCGGAAAGAGTGACTACGCCGGGAAAGGATTCGATCAACCCGATTTTGGCCGGTAGGGCGAACTCGATCATGGTTGGTAAATTCGTTGTGGTATCGAAATACCACCTCTGCGCTGGCACGCTCTGTCCTGATTTCGTCGGCAGGGAGAAGACAACCAGAGTTGAATTCGGTATCGAAGGATCGGGTATTCCCTGCTGGAGTGAGAAACTTGGGTCTTGAAGTTCTTGCACCAAAATCGTGCTGACCAATGCCGGAACGAATAACGAACGAGGTCTTGCCCACGGATGCGCTTTGGCGGCTGCTCCAGGCGGAGGACCGGGGTTTTGCGGAGCGCTCAGACTTAGAACTTTGTTGATTGTGCCGTTGTCGATGCGGCCTTCTGCTTGGGCTTCGAATCTCCAGCTTTGCAATGGGCTAATCGCTGTGGCCCCGCCCATTTTCGTTATTGTTGCTTCCAATACCGCCACAGCTTGCGGGTCGCGCTGGGCCGGAGGCGTGGTCTGGGCCAGAACTGGAACGCAGAACAGTAAAACCAACGGCAGCAACAGAACGCGCATACACCCTCCTCGAATCACCATCTCGTGCTGGCCGAAAACGAATTCGTACGTGTGAAAAATCTTGGCTCCGTTCGCCGTGCGTCCCAGTGTTTCGGCGCAAGAAAATCCGGGATCACAACGCGGTAAGCGGAGCCGTCGCGGTGTTCTAGAATGAAAACGATCTCCGCGTGGCCTACGCGGCTGCCGTCCGGAAAATGGATTTCAGAGCAGAACCCCACGGCCTTGCAGGTCAATTGCTGTGCGAGCGTCTTCAGGCCGGTTTCGATAAACCGGACCGTCTCTTCAGCCGAAGTACGCTGCGTGAAGGCAAGCTGCCGGATTTGTCCTTGGTCGTTTAAGACCGCTGCGAATGGCGAGAGATCGCTAGTCTTGTCGACGGACAGCCTCGCCGCGTGGATCATCGCGTCGAGAAGTTGGCGTAACTTTTTGTGCTCCACGATTGACCTGATGACGAAAGTCTCTATCAGATTTTGCGGAGGCTACGCCGCTGTTTGCAGGAGGGCAAGTTGCAAAACGGAACGAAATGGAACAAAACGGAACGAAACGGGACGATTTCTTCTGTGGAAAACGACCGTTAGGCAGTTCTGTGCGGATTCTTAGGAGACCGATGTTTGGAAATAGAGGTTACGTTTTCCGCCTCCTGCGCCCTCTGCATCAGCGATTCCAGGCAGATCATTGCCCGCCCGCTCGGCTTCTCTAGCCAGTGGACCTGTTTGCGCTGCATCCATCTGTACATGGTGGTCCGGCTCACCCCAATCTCCTGGATCGCAAAATGGATGGGCATGAACCTGGTCTCTTTCTGGCAATGCTCACAAAAGAAGTGGGTAGAGAACAGCGAACGTGAACGTCGGGGCATAGTTCACCTCAGCGGACGCACAGGACCGGCCTATCCATTATCGCGCCAAGTATAAACCGATTGGTAACTTAAAACTCTTAAACCAACCTTCCAGCGCGCTGTCCAGTCATCGAACAAGCCGTATTGAAAGAACTCGTAAGGGTGCAGCCCGCCCTAACGGGGCAATCAATGACAAAACGCACAGGGTTCTTACAGCTTGAGGAAATACCTCTGAACAAGGTCGGCCTGTCAATACGCGCATACGGCAAGAAAAAGAATTATGTGGGCCGCGTGGAAATCAATCACGCCGGGTTAGCCGCCTTTACGGGGCCAAGGGGTAAGAAGTGTATTGCGAATCTGAGTTGGGAAAAGCTATTCGCCCAGTTGAGTACGCGAAAGCCAAGCAACGGTCGCTAGAGTTCCCACTCGCCAAAGGAGCTACCTTGAAGAAACTGTACGTGGGCAACTTACCATTCCAGGCTACGGAACAAGATATAAGCAATTGGTTCACACAGGCGGGTGCAACGGTTGCGAACGTGGCGCTGGTGACTGACAAGTTCACGGGACAGCCGCGTGGGTTCGCCTTCGTTGAAATCAACAACGATGAAGAAGCGGCTCGCATTATCCAGGCCCTCAACGGCCAGGATTTCATGGGCCGCAATGTGGTAGTCAATGAAGCCCGGCCACGTGAAGGTGGTGGTGCTGGTCGTGGCGGTTACGGCGGTGGGCGCGGACGTGACGGAGGGCGAGGCGGTGACCGGGTGGGCGCGGTGGTGGCCGAGGACGCTACTAAGCGGCCTTGCTCGCCATCTTCCGCGCCATATGCAAAAGCAGTTGCCGGTCATCCTCATTCGTATTGCTTAGTGCTCGGCGCATCTGCATCAGAAATCGCGCATCCGCTCTGCTCAAACCATTCGCCTCAGGCTTCGGCGGCGCAGTCTTCTCGCCCTCATAGAAAATTTGATACAGCGGTACGTCCAGCGCCCGAGACCATTTCTCAAGCGTCTCGATGCTTGGAACCGTGTGGCCGTTCTCGACTCTTGAAACGTAACAACGGAGAAGTCCGGTGCGTTTTTCGATATGACCTTGGGACAAATTCTTCTGCTCTCGCAAAGCGCGGAGTCTATCGCCAACAAGCATCGGACCTCCCAAAGCTTTGAGGAAGAGTGGGGCTGGGGCAGACTACGCCACTACTTCTTGAAAATCAACGGCCTGGGCCACGTCCCGAAAGGGTTCCGGCCTTTATTTGTGGTGTAGAATCCGGTGAACGGAGGACCCACCGATGGCAGCTATGCTTGTTAAGAATCAATGGGACAGAAAGCCGATACCCAGCATGCTCGCGGATTTACGCGAAAGTGAAAAGATAAGCTGTACAGCATTTCCCGATTGTCTGGCTTCGTACACACTCGCCTACGGTCAGGTAGAAAATCGCATGATGGGACATGAAAACAACCTCGACATCATGCGCCGTAAAGCAAGGGAACTGTTGAATGCCCACCACCCTCATGCGCGAATGGTTGATTACGTATGGGCTGGACCCGAGAAAGGATGGCTCGATAGAGAAATGGCAACAGCGGCAGGATTATAGAGGTGTAGAGACAGAAGCGCGGTCGCAAGGAAATGTTCGAGAAGTTCCACGAAACGCGAAAGGGTTCACCCAGCCGCAACCTGAGAGCAAATCTCATGGATGAGAAATCTCTCAAGCTCGCGGTACATGCCCTTCACAAATACTACATATGGGCGAATCGGATGCGGGAACATTTCTACGAATTGGTCCCGCAAATAGCGAACCATCCTCAAACCGACAGATTCAGTAAGGAAGCTCTTTTGGCCGATTTGTACATGAGTTTTTGGTACGGAGAACTCTACGTCGTCATCGAGGGGTGGAAGGAACTCGGGTTATCTGATCCCTTAGTCGATTCGCTGCTAAATTCCCCGAATGTTGAACTCTTGAGGAGATACCGGAACGGGGCTTTTCACTTTCAGAAAGATTATTTTGATGATCGATTCCTGGGCTTCATGCGCGACGGCCAGAACCCTGCTAGTTGGGTTGCTCATCTGAACGCAGCATTCGGAGCGTACTTTCTCAAAACATTTGCGGCGGAGAAGGGGAACAAACTAGGGCCATAATCGGAATCATTGCATATACCAGCCGAATGGAACTAGCACCTTTGCAGCCTTATCCATGAGCGGCCTGCGAATCGCCATTACATCATCGCGTTCGGAACCGGGGTCGCGAAAAGTGATTCGAGTCGGCAAAATGACACTCGAAAGATAGTTTTGCGGATATCCATTTGAGTCCTTCTCGTAGATCGATAGTAACCAGAGAACGCTGCTGTGAGCTTTCATTCTTGGAATTACCTGGACCTGTTCGGGCTGAGTCGTGATCTCAGATTCAACGGTATTACTCGGAACGGGCTTTCCCAAGACTCCATCCAATTTCTTGTACGTCCGGAAATGCAGACCAACGTTTTGCAAAGTATTCGGTGACGTGTTCTCAACTATTAACGACAAGAATCCGACCTTCGCAGCGTGATCCTTAACGGCTGTTAGCACTTCATCCTGAGAGTACTTTCCCGGACATACCCGATGCGCCCCGCCATCAAGTCCACCGCAAAGCTCGCCAGCAACGCCCTCCCATTGCCGAATGCGGTCATCATCCCCAGCCATAAACAACAAAAGTTCACTTGGTATATCTGAATATGTGTCCGTTTCATTTTTGAAAAACAATTGACGCCAGACGACACTTCGGATCGGTCGAGCATTCTTATATTCCCAATTTCTCCAAAATGCGCTCAGCTGATGCTCGATGTTCCCCAAGTTCCTGTAGTACTGGGCTTCCGGCTCGTCATCTTGCTCAAGGGAAGGTCCAAGAAACTGATTCGCTAGAACCATAGGCACTTGATAAGCGCCAAAGAGTCGAAGGTAGTTTATAAAGATATGCTCTCCCTTTTGAGTGCCAGCAGTCTGCTGAAGGCGTGTCGCAGGAGGTATGGAAGTTATGAAATATTCATTATTTTCCACAAGGTCGGAGAAACGATCTATAACGATGTGTTTTAACGCAGGACTATAGCCACGCTTTTGGAAATACAATGTTACCATCCGGCCTGCAAGCAATGGTTTCGTGAACTCTAGATCGAAGAGGCCGTTGTCGTCGCTTATCGCATCCTCTTTGGCTATATCTCCACCCGCACTAATCGAGACTCCGGGAACTGGCATGGTCGTAATTCGATCCATTACGATTCCCCGAATCCAAGAAACGTGTTCTTCTGGGTCTGGTGTGTGGGCGGGCGCACGCTGACCGCCACTCGCAGGTAGAGACAGGGCTAATAGCAAGGCCAAGACAGCAAAGAAAATCCTCACCTTGAACTCCGTTGCAGTTGAATGATCAAGTCCTCCGAAGGCACTCCCACAGCGCGATCCCAACTAATATATCCGGGCTTATCAACGCGAAGCCGAACACTCTGACCTTCAGAACTATTCGTAATCTTGAACCTGAAGTTGCCGTTATTTTCTGTAATATACCCTGAAGCTTTTCCGTTGACTGAGATATCAGCTTCAGGAATCGCCAGATTTGTGTCTAAATCAACGACTCTGCCAGCTATAACAGATTCATTCTGGTTCTGGCCTTTGCCCTGTTCCTTTGCACGCGAAATCCACCTAGGGCCGTATTGGATAGCTGCAACTGAGATCGTCGCAATTGCGCCGATCACAGCGACCCATATCGCTATGCGGGATTTTTTGTCCATATCCGAGTCAGTTAGCGGGCCGCATTATCTTCCTTTAAATGCGCGTCAGGCAAGCATATGTCTTCGACCGATTTCGGAGCCGCTCTGAGCAGGCCTCCCCAGCTTGACGCCCGCGCCTTCCGGCAACGTGGTTTAAGGTCTTGAATCCCGATTACTCGCAAAAGCGCGGACGCCAGGAGATGTTCGAGAGATTCCACGAGCGCCGTGAAGCTGCTCTTCCCAACTTGACGCACGAGCCCCTGCGATAGAAACTCTCGCTATCGCTCAGCCTGGTTACTAATGGACATCCTAGCGGGTTTGCGGGACAAGCTCCGTTTCATCGAACGCTTCTATGTCTCCGCCTCAGAACCGTTTCGAGAAACAATACGAAAGATCGAGGCTGAGGAAGAACCATTCGTTCCACCTTACTTCGATCCAGCGACCGCTACAGATTTCGAGCCGCCATTCTTGAAGGAATGGCAGGAAGCTGACGAGGCCCTGAATTTAGTCGGCCAGGCGGCATTGAATCTTGTTCAGGCCTCATTCCGAGATTATCTTGCGTGGTTTCTGAAATCGAACCGTGTGGAACTCTCCGCCAAAGGTGCTCACTGGTTGGAACGGTATAAGAATCAATTTCGGGAGACCTACAATATTGACTGGGATCGTGGCCCAGTGAAATTTAGTGATTTGGAAGAAGTCAATTTGGCAAGGAATGACGGTGAGCACAACGGCGAGCCATTCGGCATGACTCGATCTCAGAGCAAAGACCATCAGACTCGATTTCCTCTGGGTGTGTTTGTTCACGAAATCGATAGGCAGATCGCGGCGTCATCTGGGCACGAGTGGTTGGGGCGAATTCAAATAACTCAGGATAATCTGGCGGAAGCCATTCGCCGCATCGAGACCTTCTGCGAATTTCTCGATGCACAGCGGCCGTGGTGAGCACGACGCAGTTGGAAATAGGCCGCACCATTTCGGACAGTAGTGATCGCCAGAATCGGTCAGTGGCAACTGCCACACAATATGCGCCCGCGAATTTTCTTTGATACCTCTTTCTGCATCGATATCGCAAGAGGTCGCATCACTGCAGATGAATGGACAAAGTGTCGCCAGAGTCTGACCAGACAATTCCAATACTGCATCTCGCCTCTAACCCTCTATGAACTACTCGTTGGATTCAGTCGGGGTAGGGATCAATATTTTGAGCCGAATAAAGAGGCGCTGCGAGTTCTCTACGGAAATTCCGCGAATCGACTCTTCCTTAAGCTTCCTGGCCAATTCGTCATGGAAACTGTCCTCAAAGTTGACAAGAGGAAATTTGGCTTTGAAGCCAAAGATTTCGATCTGTGGACCAAAGCCGCCCTTCGTGCCCCTGACATACAGTCGCTGGAGTCTGGAGCGGTCGAAATGCCCCCTCGAAAATCTAGGACTTTCGGCCTAGATCTTGGCCTAATTGAGGCCCAAGTTCAGGAGGGGAAAGACGCGCATGCTCGCGAACTGGAGGAACTCCGCGACGGGAAGCTCCAAGCTCCACCTTCTGTCGTTTGGGCCGCTGGGATCATCCGGCGTATGGAGGGTCCGCCGAGACCCGAACTGTGCAAGAGCTTGGCTACAGCTCTGGATGCGGCCTATCGATTTGATAGCGCCTTATGGAAACTAGCTTCCGAATCCAAATATGATTTTGAAAAGCATGCGTCCGATTGGATAGACGTTCAGCAACTCTACTATCTCTCGGACACCCGAATGAACATCGTAACCAGGGATGTGAATTACAACGTCCGAACGCTCGGCAGTACTCAAGCTGATCGTATTCTCGTATATGACGGATCACTCAAGGTCTTCACTTCCTAAGACGGTCCTCTTTGGATTGCGATCTTACTGTGGTAGACCGCCCTGATAAGGATGGCGCACAGAGCCGTGGTAAGGCTCACGGCGTGCTGGGCCGACGATGGCTTTCAATGAAGGTGTTAAAGGTTTGTTACGTGTACCGTGGAACTCGCAGAATTGGTTTCGCTGCCGCTTGACACATTTCGAACACCAGAATTGCTTCTGGCGCTTTCTAGACTGCTTGGGCGGAGGCAGAGGGGCACCCGGGGACAGTGCCACTGACTGTATCATCCTGTTCTTCTTATGCTTCTTCGCGTCCCTTGGTTTGCTGGCCGAAGAAATTGGCTTGCGCCGTGGCAAGATCGTTTGTGGCACCGAAGACTCCACAAGTACGATGCTATAATTCGTGATCCTCGCTTTTTTGGCCCATGCTCTAGCAAGTGCTCTTGTGGGGAAATCGTCAAACGCTTCTTGTTTCTTCCCCGGTTCAACGACTATATAAGACTGCATTGTTCGCAATTGGTTCATAACGGGATAAAGCTTAGCACCAGCTTCGGCGTTCCAATTTGCTCTCGTCAAAAGGCCTCAAAAGCGTCTATACGTCGTTTCAATCTCTGGCATTTTTGCTCTTGACATGGGATTCGGCGGCAGCACTGTCGCGCCACTCATTATCTAGCCACCCCTGATCCACAGCAGATACGATTTCGTCAGCCATTGCGAAAGCCTTCCTTTCGTTTTGGTTAGGCTTCGGCGGGTGTTTGCGAACTCGCCGTGGCCGCTATTGCGTTAGCTCTCTTTTTCTAGTGACCGAAATTCCGGGGTTTACTCCGGACTTATCGCGAACGTTCGCAACATCGTCTTGTCCAGGATCGTAAAATCGCAGACCGGGCCAGCGCAGGGCTCGTCGATGATCTCGTCGTCTGTATCGAACCATGGCTTGCAGACTGCCACCGCCATCGTGCCGCACACTGAGCACAGCGGCGACCTCGCGTCGACAAGCTGAATGTCACAGAGCATGCAGCAGCCCGGCGCGACGTGTCGGTTATGCTGGCGTACGATCACGCGGATCTCTTCCAAATCAGCACACTGCTCAGCGCGATCACGAGCAGCATGCGCGGTTCCGCGTGCCATATGCCGATCAACATTGCCGCGCCGTGATACGTGAGCAGTGCGTTGCGAACCACATCGTTGACTTGCATGCTCATCGCGCCTCCCGATGCGGGAACGCCTTGTCCAATGCCCGTCGAACTTCCAGCTTCTCCTCCGGCGACATCCGCTGCACGTCCTGCAAAATCTTCGCCATGAGTTGCTCCGTAGTCATCAGTCCTCTTCTGAGGCGGTCTTCAAGCTCAGCGCGGAGTCTGGCTCCAATTTGTTTTTGGATTTCAGGTTTCACATTTCCCTCCTAAAGAGAGCGCATCCCCATTTCTGGGCTCCACCGCTTCCGCCTGGCGGCGTTACGGTTGGCAGCGGCCATTGGCCGCACTCTTGATGCTTGTATACTTCGGTCAGCCATTGCGCCTCTCATATAGGTGCTCTGGTTAGGGCGCGTTCGGTGCTGATTACACCGGGCGCGTCCGCTTCTTACTGCTGCAAGTGTTTCAGATTTCCACGAAAATTTGAATGGTACTTTTCTTTTGGAGCCTGTTCCGAATTCCATGCAGCTACACCGAAAGTAGCAGCCGGTTGTACCAGAAATGTACCAGCCAGGCCAAAAACACGCTAACCAGCCCTAATCGTCTCCGCATAAATCCCTGGTTTTGCAACGGTGTCTGATGTCGGCGTATCTTGAAAAACATCGGAATCCCATTAACAGTGCGGTGTCCTACCGGTTGGACCACGCCCCAGCGGTAAGGAAAAGCGGCAGTTAGGATTTTGCTACTGAGCGGCAGACCAGTCGTGTTTGCTCTCATTTCCACGCCACACGGCTAGCCAGCGACGCTGAATCTTAGCATATTGCCTCATCAGAATCAGGGTGAGCATGGCGACATCCAGCGCCGTATTCCTATCCTTTTGCGTCTGTCGCCAGGTTATATGCCAAGTTATTATGATGGATTAGCTGCCTAGGGCCATAGGAAGGGATGATTGATTCCCTAACAAGTTTTATCACACGAAGCCGCGCACGTTTGCCGGGGAACTCCACGACCATAATCGCACTCAGTCCCTTGACAAGCTAAGTGCGAGTGTTAGCATAGGCTTCCCTTTTTTAGCAGGAGGCGCGCGTGATCAAGCTCGACATCGTGAACGCAGTCGTCACCCGTACAAGCGTAACGCGCACGAAGGCCGAACAGGCCGTGGAAACCGTTTTCGAGGCTTTGAAGGCCGCCTTGGGCCGCGGACGCAGAATCGAGCTCCGCCGTTTCGGCGTCTTCAACGTCAAGCCTCGCAAAACAGGCATCGGTCGTAACCCCCGTACCGGTCAGGAAGTTAACATTCCCCCGGGCAAGGCAGTCCGCTTCAAGCCCGGCAAAGAGTTGCAATCGATCTAAGCAACGGGGCTCTCCCACCTCGTTCCGCGTTCTGGCTGCATCCAACCCATATCCGTATGCAAGACGAACCCGAACCGATCCCCATTGAACTTGTAGGACCGGAACCAACGCCGTGGCTACCGGCTCACCCGATTGCCTGGGGGCCCGAACCGCGCTCCATTCGCTCGCTGTTTGCAGCCATCGGTCTGTTTATAATCACGGCGTTCTCTACGTTGGCCGCAGGCGCTCAGTTCGCGGCCGCCTATGCTGCCAATCAATCGCCGGGATTCGATAGCTTCTTTTCCGATTATTTCCGGCCATTCTTCCAGCCGCGGCTGTTTATTTCGGGCATCCCGTTTGCAGTAACGCTCATGGGCATCTTGCTCGCGCACGAGCTAGGCCACTTCTTCGCCTGCCGCCATTACCACATTAGCGCGACGTATCCTTACTTCATTCCTGCGCCTACCTTGATCGGTACTCTGGGCGCCTTCATTCGAATTCGGTCGCCAATTTTTAACCGTCGGGCTTTATTTGACATGGCGCTGGCAGGTCCGCTGGTTGGTTTTTTGATTGCGGTTCCCGCGCTGGCCTTGGCTATCCTCTTCTCAAAAGTCGTTCCGGCAAGCGACCCATCTTCGTCATTCATATTCGGCCAGCCCCTGGTCGAGCGATTACTGGAACTCTTGCTTCGGCCTGGCGTCGCGCATGCCCATCTTTTGCTGCATCCTGTCGGGCGCGCCGCTTGGGTGGGACTCTTTGCGACGGCACTTAACTTGCTTCCCGCCGGGCAGTTGGATGGTGGTCATATCCTCTACGCCGTCGCAAGCGAGCGGCACCGCCGGACGTCTTTTGCAGTGGCCATTTTGCTAGTCCCCTTGGCAATAAAATTCTGGGCTGGTTGGATGGTTTGGGCAGTTCTGCTGGTCGCGATCGGCTTCCGTCATCCGCCACTGATTGATCGCTGGGAGCCACTCGATCGGACTAGGCGTATTCTGGCCGGTGTGGCGCTCGCGATGTTCGTTTTGTGCTTTATGCCGGCGCCCTTTGTCCTCTGAAGACCCGCGTCACAACAGGTTCACGGGATCGACATCGATCAGGATCGCGCGATCTGGAATCTCCTTCTCTGCGCAAAAACCTAGACACTTGTTCAAGATGCGATTGAGGGCTGCTCTCCGCGTGGATTTCAGCAGGAACTGAAAGCGGTATTCGCCTTTCAAACGTGCCAGTGGGGCGGCCGCTGGTCCCAAAATCCTGATTTCTTGCGCCTTCTGGGATTCAAAGAAGCCTTCGATCTGCCTCGACCACTGAATTGCTTTTTCCACCTTCGTCCCCCGGACCAGCACGCCGGCCAGCGCCACAAATGGCGGATAACGCATCAATTGGCGAAAGTGCAGCTCTTTTTCAAAGAACGAGACGTAATCCTGGCACGCGGCTAGCTGAATTGCGTAGTGCTCCGGATGATAGCTCTCGACGATAACTTCCCCTGGTAATGCACCGCGGCCCGCACGGCCCGCCACCTGTGTGAGTAACTGGAACGTTCTCTCTGCCGCGCGGAAATCAGGAAAACCCAGTTGCGCATCGGCCGAAGCCACTCCAACCAGCGTGACGCCATGGAAGTCGTGGCCTTTAGCAACCATTTGCGTCCCCACGAGAATATCGATGTTCCCCGCCCCAAACGCGTTTAGCATCTGACCGAAGGCGCCTTTCCGCCGCACAGAATCACGGTCGAGGCGGGCAATACGGGCCTGCGGAAAAAGCGCACGAAGGTGCTCCTCTACTTGCTCGGCTCCCGCACCCACAAAATAGACGTGTTCGGAATTGCACTTCGGGCAGACGCGCGGCACCGAGCGACAGAACCCGCAGTAGTGACAAGCCAGGCGCTCACGTTTTTTGTGATACGTCAGCGCGATGCTGCAGTTCTCACAAAGAATGGCGGCTCCGCAGCTGCGGCAAAGCACGAACCACGAATAACCTCGGCGATTGATCAAGACGATGGATTGCCTGCCCGCCGCCAGCTCGCGTGCAATTGCGGAGCGCAGAGCCTGAGAAATCGGATCAGCCTTGTGAGTACGCCGGAAATCCTCGCGAAGATCGGTAATCCGTACCGTCGCCATGGGCCGATTTTCGACGCGCGATTGCAGGCAAAGCAGCGCGTATTTTCCTTCGCGTGCGCGGTGATAGCTTTCCAGCGACGGCGTGGCTGAGCCAAGCAGGGCCACCGCTCCTTCCAGCTTGGCGCGGATGAGCGCGAGGTCGCGCCCGTTGTATCGTGGCGCTTCTTCCTGCTTGTAGCTGGACTCTTGTTCCTCGTCGACGACGATCAAACGGAGATTCTCCAAAGGGGCGAAGACCGCAGAGCGCGTTCCGACCACGACGTGAACTTCCTGGCGACGCACCCGCCACCATTCCCGCGCGCGCTCCTGATCGGAAAGACCGCTATGCAGCACAGCAACCGTATCGCCAAAACGCGCGCGGCAGATGTTGCTGATCCACATGGTCAGCGCAATTTCCGGAACGAGAATGATCGCTGTACCGCCAAGGGAGAGGGCTGCCTCGACCGCGCGAAGGTAGACTTCCGTTTTGCCACTACCGGTTACGCCGTGTAGCAATGCCGGATGAAATGCACGCGCCTGCAACCGGCTCCGAATAGCCTCAACAACCTTGGCTTGATCGCTATTCAATATGTTCACTGGTGGAAGCAGCTCGGTCGCGAAGCGCGCGTCGTCCGAAGTCAAAGGTTCTTCTGATACGACTAATTTTCCTTCCTTCGCGAGGCGTTGAACCACCGATGCAGACACATGCGCTGCTTTCAATAGCGAGGCCAGCGGCAGCAGTCCGGCTCTTTCAACAAGAACCCGATAAATCCTCTGCTCTGCAGGGCGAGCCGTGACAGGAGCCACCGGAGTTCGCCATCCCACGATTTTCTGCATGCGCGCCTTGCGGTGCCTGCCTGCCCCCCGGACGGTCAGTTCGCCCCTTCGCAAAAGCCGCGTCGCCGCCGCCGGGCCACCCGGTAATTTGCAAAGAATCCGGTCAGGCGCAATGCCCCCGCGCCTGTCCAATTCCTGCAGGACGGCAAGATCGGCGGATTCAACCTCATTCGTAGCGGTCAACGAACGCAACTCTCGCAAGCGTGCGTGGCCCGCTTCGCTGATCTGCCACTCGCGATCAAACTGCACCTCGACAGACGGAGGCAGCATCGCGCGCAGCGTTTCCCCAATCGGCGACAAGTAGTAGTTTGAGATCCAACGCGCGAGCTCGATCAAGTGTGGCGAAAGCGCCGGCAGGGGATCGATAATTTCTGTGACATCTTTGAGCGAAGCCCCATCCAGACTATCGCCGCGGCCGAGCACAACCCCGAGCATGGCTCGATTGCGAAAGGGCACCACCACACGCGCACCATTCACCGTTGCCCCCTCGAGGGCCTCGGGGATGCGATAGGTGAACGTCGTACGCAGGGGGAGGGGTAAAGCCACTTCGCAAGTGCGCACCATGGAGTGGCCTAGTTTAGCAGCCGTCGCAGTGGAAAATTACCAAGAGCCGGGAGCTTAGGCCCGTTTTCCCTTTGGCGGGGCGAGTCCGAGAAAAGCCATCACCTTCTTGAGATCGGCCCAGACTTCCGGCTTCGCATGCGGATTTCGCAACAAATAGGCAGGATGATACGTGGCCATCAACTTGGCGCCACGAAAATCAAACCATTGGCCCCTGAAATGGGAGATTGATTTGTTTGTGTTGAGCAGCGCCTGAGATGCCACACTTCCCAGGCTAACGATAACTTTCGGATTGATGTTCGCAAGCTGCCGCATAAGAAATGGCAAACAGGTGGCAATTTCGTCTTTCTCGGGCGTGCGATTTTCAGGCGGACGGCACTTGACCACGTTAGCGATATAGACGTCATCACGCTTGATCCCCATGGCAATGATCATCTGTGTGAGCAACTGACCTGCACGACCGACAAACGGGATGCCCTGCACGTCCTCGTCGTGTCCCGGCCCCTCCCCGACAAACACTAATTCGGCGTGCGGATTGCCCACACCGAAGACGATATTCGTTCGCCGCCGGTGCAGCTTGCAGCGCGTGCAGCCGGCCAGTTCACCGCAGATGCCTTCGAGTGAATCGCCTTCGACGCGCTCCGCCACTTCAAAAAGAGAAGGGCCGCGCGCCACCAGATGCAATTTCGGAATTGCGGTTTGAGCTTGTGCCGGCGGCAACGTTTTTGCTTTCGCCGAGGCCACTTCGATTGCGTCTTTTTGTTCGGTTCTCGCCATTGGTTCCTCAGTCGCCATGTACCTTGGCGCACGATCCCGATAGAACGGTCCAATGCCCAGATCTTCGTAATATCGGAGCCACGATTTCAGTTTTTCTTTGTCAGAAGGAGAAGATCCCGAGTGCATACGCCTCAGCGGGCTTCCGGAGAACTGCCAACACGGTTCATCGAGCGGCGAAGCTCCACGACTTCATCGAGAATGCGATGTGCCACCTGAATCTTAGCCAATTTCGGCAGGGATTGCTCCCGGCCATCGTTGTGGAAAATCGTAACGATGTTTGTATCGTGATCAAAGCCCGCGCCCGGAGCCGTCACGTCATTGGCCACGATCAAATCTACAGCTTTCTCCTTCAGTTTGCGCCGGGCATGCTCGGCCACGCGCTCGGTTTCGGCTGCAAAGCCGATCAGAAGCCGCTCCCCTTTGCGCCGCGAAACATCGGCCAAAATGTCCGCTGTCGGCTCGAATTCGATCCTCAAACGCTCGGTTCCCCGCTTCAACTTGCTTGACAGGGAAAGGACGGGCCGGTAATCGGCAACGGCAGCGGCCATCACCACCACAGTTGCACGATCCAGATTACTTAGAACCACGCCGTGCATGTCCTCGGCGGTGCGAACGTCTACGCGCTTGACTCCCGCCGGCGTTTCTAACGAAACGGGCCCGCTGATCAGAATTACGTGCGCTCCGCGTCTGGCCGCCGCTTCCGCCACTGCAAAACCCATTCGACCCGAAGAACGATTGGTCAGAAATCGTACAGGATCAAGATCCTCACAGGTCGGGCCGGCCGTCACGAGCACGGTTTCATTTTCCAAGTCATGCCGAATGCGGAGGGCTTCTCGGACAGCCTCCACAATCGCATCTAAACCCGCAAGCCTTCCGGCGCCGGTCATGCCGCAAGCCAGATAGCCTTCGTCTGGAGTGACGACATGCACGCCCCGGTCCCGCAACACCTGTACATTCTCGCGGGTCGCGGCGTGCTCCCACATATTCACGTTCATGGCTGGAGCGACGACCACGGGAGCCGTCGTCGCAAGATACAGGGTGGTCAGGAAATCGTCGGCATCGCCGTGCGCCAGTTTTGCAATGATGTCAGCCGTCGCCGGCGCGATCACAAGCGCGTCAATGCGCTGAGCGACGGCGATGTGTTCGATCGCGCTCTCGACGTTGGCGGGAGATTCAGTCCCAAAGAGTCCGGTGATGACCTTTTGCCCCGTCAGTGCGGCGAACGTCAGCGGAGCTACAAACTCCTGCGCGCTGCGCGTCATCACAACTTGTATTTCGATCTGCTCCTGCTGCAAACGGCGCACCAGTTCGGCTGCCTTATAAGCCGCCACTCCTCCGGTAACGCCGAGTGCGATGCGCATCACTGAGCGGCGCTATTCTTTCCGCCGCTTGCCGTCCTTTTCCGCGTCCAAATCGGGTGTCCGATATTCCAGTTGTCCGGCGCTGAGTTCTTCCATCGCAACTCGCGTGGCTTTATGAGAACGAGGGTTCGCCAGCAGAGGGACGGCGCCCGTCATCAATTGCCGCGCGCGCTTTCCCGCAACCACCACAAAGGCGAACATGCTATCTGGAGCCTGACTGAGAACGGCCATGCGTTAGGAACCTCCAAAGGAGTCAAGAATGTTGCGAAGCCGTTCGTCGCTATCCCGCCGGCGGCATCGGGAGGCCACGACGATGGCTCGCAATTCGTCGCTGGCCCTTTGCAGATCGTCATTCACGATCACAAAATCGTATTCTGCCGAACGCGCTATCTCCTGCCGCGCGCGTTCCAGGCGCCGAGTTATGGCCTCATCCGAATCCTGGCCGCGGGAGCGCAGGCGGCGCTCCAAGTCTTGCCTCGATGGCGGAACAATGAAGACCGCGATCGCCTCGGGCAATTTCTGTTTAACTTGCCGCGCACCCTGCACGTCGATTTCGAGCACTAGATCAAGCCCCCCCTCGCGCGCCTCGTCTACTTGCTGCTGCGGGGTTCCGTACCAGTGCCGCCCGAAAACCTGCGCATATTCCAGGAACTCGCCAGAGTCGACGCGGCGCTTGAATTCGGCTTCCGTGATGAAATCATAGCATTTCCCCGGACTTTCCGTTAGGCGCTGCGGGCGCGTGGTGGAGGAAACGGAAAACGTCAGGTCCGGTAGTCCATGTAGATTCTGCACGAGCGTGGACTTACCCGAACCCGATGGACCCGAAACAATCAGCACTCGCGGGATTGAGCCGGTCATTCTATTCTACGTTCTGCACCTGCTCGCGCAATTTTTCGATATCGGCTTTGATCTGTAACCCCAACTCAGTCATATCCAGTCCTTCCTGGCCGAGACCCGGCGTCTTCGAAAGCATGGTATTCGCTTCCCGTTGCATTTCCTGGAGCAGAAAGTCCAGCTTCTTTCCAATTTCGCCGGCCTCTCCGATCAACCTGCCGAATTGATCCACATGACTACGCAAACGCGCTAATTCCTCGGACACATCAGCGCGTTCGGCGAGCACTGCCGCCTCTTGCGCCACGCGAACTGGATCGACGGGCACGGTCCCTGTCAGTTCCTGCAATCGTAACTTGAGCCGCTGCGCGTATGCCGGGCGGCCTTGTTCGGAAACAATCTCGAGCCGCGCGGTTTTATCGCCGATGCTTTTTAGCAGACCGTTCATCTCACGGGCAAGAGAGCGCCCTTCTTCCTGCCGCATTCCATCCAGTTTATGAAGGGCGTCCTTCAGGCACGCGGAAACTTGCCCTCCGAGCCGCTCGAACTGCTCCTCATCGAACGCTGCTGGCAACGGACCAGGCGATGCCGGAGAGGCAACGACTCCCGGGAGGCGTAGTAAGGCCACCAACTGCGGCTCCGGAGCCAGGTTAAATTCTTGCCGCAGCTCTTCGATCGCGCGCAGATAGCCTGCCGCTAGTTTGCGATCGATCTGCAAACCTGCTGACTTGGAGAGATCTATATGTAACGTCAGATCCACGTGGCCGCGTTGAATATGGTCGCGCACCAATTGTCGCATTTGTGGTTCAAGAGCCTCGAATCCCTCTGGGATGTGCATGCGCAGGTCGAGAAAACGATGATTGACGCTCCGCAGGCTCACCCGCAGGCTCCAGCCGTTTTGCTCGGAGCGAGCCTGAGCATAACCGGTCATCGAACGCAGGGCTTCGGAGGCGGTCCTGCTTGTCATGATTCCAAAGGACCAGCGGGGGAAGGCGCCGCGTCGCTATCCGTGAATTGGAGTTCGTAAAGGCGGGCGTAGGTCCCATTACGTGCAAGCAACTCTTGGTGCGTTCCAGTTTCAGCAATCACTCCGTCTTCCAGAACGATGATCTTATCGGCGCGCCGAATGGTTGACAGCCGGTGGGCAATCACAAAGACGGTGCGCTCGGTCATGAGATTCGCCAGCGCCTTCTGGACCAGAAGTTCCGACTCGGAGTCCAGTTCCGAAGTGGCCTCGTCGAGAATCAGGATGGGCGAATCCTTCAGCAGAGCGCGAGCAATAGCCAGCCGCTGGCGCTGCCCGCCGCTCAGGCGCTGGCCCCGCTCACCCAGCATGGTCTGATACCCTTCCGGCATCGCAGCTACGAACTCGTGCGCAAGCGCGGCCTGAGCCGCCCCATATACGCGCTCTTCGCTCATGCCCGGCTGTCCGTAGCAGATGTTATTCCATACCGTATCGTTGAAGAGGATCGTCTCTTGCGTGACTATGGCGATCTGTTCCCGCAGCGAGCGTAAGCTTGCATTCCGCACGTCGACGTCATCGATGCGCAAAGATCCCCCGGTGACATCGTGAAAACGGGGCAGCAGGTTCACTAAGGTTGTCTTTCCTGCTCCGCTCGATCCCACAATCGCTATTACCTCGCCCGCGCGCGCTTTCAAAGAAATGCCCCGAAGGATTGGCACAGCCGGATCGTATCCAAAACTCACGTCATCGAATTCCACTTGGCCCGAAAATGGCGGAAGCACGCGCGCACCTGGATGTTCCTCCACCTCCTCTTGCAAAGCCAGAAAGCCGAAGACTTGCGTTGTAGCTCCATGGGTCTGCTCAAATTGCTGGTACACGCCGCCCATTCCCTTGACCGGCTCGTAGGCTTTGAGGAGGGCATAGACGAAGGTGAAGAAGGTACCGGTAGTCATCACGCCATGCTTGATCTGTTCACGCGCGTAAAGTAAAACCAATGCGAACACCACCGCGCTCAGAATGTCCATGAGAGGCCCGCTGATTACAAACGTACGAATCCAGCGCATGTTCTCACGCAGCAGTCGCCGCGCTCGATCGCGGAATTTGGCGATCTCGAAGCGCTCCATGCCAAACGCCTTCACTACGCGATTTCCACTCAGCGTCTCCTGCAGAATCTGGCTCAGCTCGCCGAGATGCGATTGGCTCGATTCGGTCGATCGGCGAATCCGTTGGCCCAGTTTCCGCACGGGGAGCAGCACAATCGGCACCAAAACCAGTGAGGCCAGCGCCATCTGCCAGTTCACGACAAACATCACGATTAAAAGAAAGAAGAGTGTGAAGACATACCGAAAGGAAAGGGCCAGTGATTCAGAAAGTGTGAGGCGCGCCCGCTCGACATCATTGATAACGGCGGAGATGAGGCGACCGGTGGGCTGCTTTTGCAGAAATTCGATCGGCTGGCGTACGAGCTTTTCGTAAACGTCGTTGCGCAAATCGGTTATCGCTGCCTGCCCCACGTACTGTATTTCGACGACCCCGAAGTACTCCGCAATCGCCCTGACCGTGAAAATTACCACCAGAGCGATAGAGAATATGGTCCAGCCCCAGTGGATGCTAGCCGGCAAAAAAGAATTGAGATAGATGAAGTGATTGCCGGGAAGCTTCACCAGGGGCAGTTGACTATCATTGCTCGACGGGCTCAGGATTCGGTCGACCATGGGCGTAATCATGAGGGCAACTAGGCCTTCCGCCATTCCCAACACCGCTAGAGCGATCACACCCATAAACAATCGCGCGCGATAAGGTCGCGTATAGCGAAGCAGGCGCTGCAATTCGTGAATGTGCGGTTCCGCTTTCACTCGTTCCAATCTTTGCGCACGAAGGCCACGTTACGAAGCACCAAAAAGAATGTCAACCCGTCCACTTGTCCAGATCGCGGTGCACCACCTTAGTGGTATACCCCCGCGATGCCAAAGCGCGGCGCACTGCCTCCGCTAGCATAACTGACCGATGGCGCCCGCCCGTACACCCAAAAGAAATGGTCAGATAGCTTTTGCCCTCGCGGATGTAATGGGGAATGAGATAGGTCAACAGGGTCTCGATGCGCCGAAGGAATTCGGCTGTCTGCGGAAACGACCTGATATAGCGTGCCACCTTGGAGTTCTGCCCCGAAAGCTTACGCAATCGAGGGATAAAGTGCGGGTTGGGCAAAAAACGCACATCGAAAACCAGGTCGGAATCGGGAGGCAACCCATAGCGATAGCCGAAGCTCACCACAGAAACCATCATGGGCCGCTTGCCTCGGCTCTGAAAGCGATCCGTGATGAACTGCCGCAACTCATGGACGTTAAACTTAGTCGTATCGATGACCACGTCCGCGAGTTTTCGGATCGGCGCCATCAGACGACGCTCATGGCTCAACACTTCTCGCACAGGCCGGCCGTGGCCCAGAGGATGGGGGCGACGCGTCTCACTGAAGCGCCGCAGCAAAGCTTCGTCTGAGGCCTCGATGAACACCAGGCTCGCCGGGACGTCTCGCCGGATTTGCTTATAGAGCGCCGGCAGGCGCTCGAGTTGATCGCCTTCACGCGCATCGACCAAAAGCGCGGCACGCTCCACTTCGGAATTCCCTTGCAAATTGAGCTCGCTGAAGGTGGGAATCAGTTCTACGGGCAGATTATCGACGCAGTAATAACCCAGGTCTTCGAAGGTCTTGAGAACCGTGCTTTTTCCGGAGCCGCTCAGCCCCGTCAGGATTACCAGTTGGCGGCCGTCCGAAGCGGCGCTCCGTTTCACGTTGGCGGGGCCTAGGCTTTCACGCGGCGCTGATGTGTGCTGGGGATACGCAGATCTTCACGGTATTTGGCGACGGTTCGGCGGGTTACTTGAATGCCGCCCTCGGCCAGCTTTTTCGCGATCTGATCATCCGTAAGGGGATGGGCGGTGTCTTCTTCCTCGATCATCTTTTTCACCAGGCGCTTCAGGGTTTGCAGAGACATGCCGGCGCCTTCGGGGCCATTGACGGATTCGCTGAAAAACGAGCGCAGCTCCATTACGCCTTGGGGCGTATGCGCATATTTGCTTGAGACCGCGCGGCTCACGGTAGACGGATGTACGCCTACCTCCTCCGCAACTTCCTTGATCATCATCGGCTTGAGATGATCCGCTCCGTACTCCAGAAATTCCTCTTGGCGCTGGATGATTGACTGGCAGACGCGCAGGATGGTGTGCTTACGTTGCTCGATGCTTTTCATCAGTTGCAACGCCGCGCTGAATCGCTCTTTGACGTAATTGCGCACGTCACGATCGGCCGCGTCGCGTGCCAATAGTTTCTTATAGACGTGACTCAACCGAAGCTGAGGTACGTCATCTTCGTTCATGAAGACATGCCACCCCTCATCCATCTTCCGGAAGTAAACATCCGGTTCGACCAGCCGCGCCTGAGTTTTGTTATAGCGCAATCCGGGACGCGGATCGAGGCGGCGAATCACCTCCATCGCGCGCTTGACCAGCTCAATGGGACGGTTCAACCCCCGGGCCACCTCCTTGAGCTGATTCCCCTGCAACAACTTGGCTAGCGGGCTTTCCGGACTTTGCAGCTCCTCTTCGGTAGCCGCCATCGGACGCTTGGGCATGCATTCAGAGACAATTTGCTGAGCGAGAGTGTTCTGCGGATCGAGGGTCTTAAGCTGAGTGAGCAAGCATTCGCGTAGATTGCGCGCAGCCACGCCGAGCGGATCGAACTCCTGTACCGTAGCTAATGCTTCCTCCACGTCTTCGATCAAATAGTTGCCGTTCTTGGCAATCTCTTCGAGCGAAGCGCGGAGATAACCATCTTCATCCAGATTTCCGATGATCACTTCGGCGATCTCTCGTACAGTCTCGTTGCAAACCGTTACGCTTAACTGCCAACTCAGGTGCTCGGTTAATCCTTGGGGCGAGGAGATGAATTTTTCGAAAGACGGCTTCTCGATGACTTCGTGCTCACTGTTTCCATTCCCGCCCCCGCTATCCAGGTATTGGTTAAAAAAGGAATTGATGTCGAACTCGTCAAAAGGGTTCGCAGGCTCGGTCTCCGGAACCTTTTCTGTCTCAGCCTTGATAAACGTTTCCTCTGTATAGTCTTGCTCGGCGACCTGGCTCTCGTCCGTCAGCTCCTCGAGCATCGGATTGGCAACCATCTCCTGGGTGATCATCTCCCGAAGCTCCAAGCGATTCAGAGCCAGCACGCTGACCATCTGGACTAGGCCGGGCGTCAGAATCTGCTTCTGCGCAAGTTTGAGATGAAGTTTGGGTTGGAGCCAACTCATGGAAGTCAGTTCAGGCGGAAATTATTTCCCAGGTAGATGCGGCGCACTTCGGCATCGGTGCTGAGTTCGCTCGGCGTCCCCGCGCATAGTATCCGTCCACTGTGCAGGATATAGGCACGATCGGCCACCGCCAATGTCTCTGGAACATTATGATCAGTGATCAGGATACCAATTCTCGCCCGGCTTAAGTCCGTTATGATCTTCTGGATATCGACCACCGCCAGAGGGTCGATTCCCGAAAACGGTTCGTCCAGCAGTATGAAGGCCGGGTTCAGCACCAGCGAACGCGCGATCTCCAGGCGTCGCCGCTCTCCTCCGGAGAGAGTATAAGCTCGACTCTGTCTCACGGTTTCCAGTCCCATTTGTGCCAGCAGTTCTTCCAAACGATCGCGCTGCTGCTCCGCTTTTAAGGGCAGGGTCTCTAGAACGGCCAGCAGATTTTCTTCGACGGTCAGTTGGCGAAAAGCCGAAGGCTCTTGGGGAAGGTAACTAATCCCGCTCCGCGCCCGAAGATACATCGGAAGATCTGTAATATCTTCCCCGTCAAGAAGCACGCGCCCCGAGTCTGGGCGGGCCAAACCAACGAGGATATAAAACGTAGTGGTCTTTCCCGCACCATTGGGACCCAGCAGGCCTACCACCTCACCCTGGCCGACCTCGAGGTCTAACGCGTCAACAACCTTCCGTCCCCGGTAAGACTTGCAGAGGTCGACGGCCTGGAGTTTGAACATATCCCATCATTTCTCGACCTGATGCAGCGTCAACGTCCGCGAACCTTCCGCCGAATCGATGTCAATGCTATCATCGCCAAAAAAGAAGGTCAATTGACGCCCGTGAGTCGCGTTTCCTGAAGCGTCATAAACAGTTGGACTCCCGCCTGAAAGAACGATCTTGCCATTCTCGGCGGTGTAGTCCGCCCGATCTCCGTCACCATGACGCCCTTGCTGTTCGACCTTGACCCTGCCAAACGCCGAGGCGCGAATCAGTTGCTGGCCCCCGCCGGATTCTCTTGCCAGCCCCTGAACCTGCTTTCCCGGCGCGCCAGCATCCGGAGTTGCCGGATTTCCTGCCGGAGCGAAGAAGAAGTCGACGGCATCCCCCGTCATTGAGCCCTCGTCGGAATGTGCGTGAACTCGCTCCTCCATTCGCCCGCGACTTTCATCGCTCAAGTAAGTCAGCCGATTGCTTTCAGCATGCCAGTACTCTGGTTTGCTCGGCCCGGCATGGCTAGGATTCACTCTAGGCGCCTGCGGAAACACTGCATGAACCTGCCCGGTAGCGATAAGAACATGGGTCTGGCGATTGAGGTCTATGGTCTCGCCTTCGACAATGGAGTCCCCCTGCCAAAGCCTCGCCTTCCCGGAATAGATGGAGCGGCCTGTTGCGCTATTTCCATCAAGCCGTTCCCCTGAGACCCGCGCCGGTCCAGCAGCAAAGTTAACGAATTGACTGCCTCCGCCATTAGAGGTTTCAACGGTGGCCACTCTCCCAATGGCGTGGAATTCGTTCGTAGCTTGATTGAAAATTGCGCTGCGCGCTGTGGTCCTCGAACTCGGGTCTGTCACGACAACCGATCCCTCCAGCAACGTGATGTCGCTCCTTCGTTCAAAATGTGCGCGCTCTGCTCGAGCAGTTTCATTGTCCTGATGGAGCTCCACGTTACCCGTTTGATCCACGGTGGACCACCCACCGCCCGGTTCGAATTGGGCCACCATATCCCTTGACGTTGCGACTTGAGGTGAGCCTTCCCCAATCTGTTTCTCAAAACGGACGTCTTCGGAACCGCGGAGTTCCCGCAAATCATTTTCGCCGCTGAAATCTGCCTCCAAATGCTGAGCGGCCAGCCGCATTTTCTCCTCAGCCGGCTTGCCGGAAACCGTTTCCTTATCCTGCAGCTCGAGAGTGCCCGCAGGAGTCACCGCATGCTTCACGCGCGATCGGTCACCTTTCTTGGAAGCGGCAAAATCGAGACGCAACATCGAAGTCTGCAGATTTTTCACCCCTCCCGCCCGGTTGGAATTCACTGTGACGTTTCCGGTAGCAATCAGGAGCCGCGGAAGGTTGGATATAGGATCAAGTTCGGTCCCAACGCGGTCTGCTTGTAGTTCATCCTTGCCGTCTGCGCTTTTCGCAATCGCATACACTCCGCCCTCAGCGATGATCGCGTCAATCCTCTCGGGTGAAGCAAGCGCCGTTATCGTCGCAGCTTTTAACGATATCGGCGAAGGCCCGTCGCTTCGCAGCTCGGGATTTTCCGTCGCAATCAAGCGGTGTGCGTACATATGCTCGTCCAACTCGACATCCAGTTTGCCGCACACGAGGTCAAAGTTGGCTTGATGAGCATGGACGGGACCTGTGACATGGATCATGTGCTGGCCGTCCTCAAAGCTCATGCTGCTTCCGGACAAATTCAACAACTGCGTTGGCGCGTGAGATGTATGGTCGGCAGCATCCGCACTATGCAGGGCCAGCTCCACCGAGCTGAGTAGTTGCATCTGGCCTTGTGTCACTTCGTACCGAAAACCGACTCCCCGGCCTTCGCCTTGCGAAAATTGAAAATTCGCAGGACTGTCGGTCTGCGCCAAACCCGTCTTATGATCGAATAACACGTGGCTGGTCGCGACCCGCACAAGCTTAGAGTCGTTTACCTGCTGTGGTTTACCAGTTTGGGACTGTTGGTCCGAGGCGCGGTCCAGATCGATCTGCACATCACCGGCGCAGCTGATGCTCTCTGACGCGGTTAAATAATCGCAAGTGTGCGTATGCAAATTATCAAAGCGCTCACCGGCACCGCCATAGGCGGTGATCCATACGTCCTCCAGCAGGCTTCGGCCACCTTCCGCGAATTCCGTGGCCCGCGAGGCGCGCACCGTGAATTCTGTACGGTCCCCTACCACCTTCGAGAACGTAAAGCCCGCCGAACGCTGCTCCACGCTCGAAGGTACGGCCGCTGGCACTTTCTTCCGCGCTTGGCGTGATTGCCAGTCGCGCGCCCCGTAGACGCAAGCAACGACGACGATCAGCAGAACGGCAATACCTGCCGACCATCGTGCATAACGCGCGGCTTCGGTAGTGCGCATCGAATAGCGCCTCTCGAGCTTAGAAGCTCAGTATAGGAATAAGGTTTGCGCCGAACAACCTTCATTCCGCCTTTTTGTTTTCGATACGGCAGTTCGTCTTTCGAAACTGTCAGGGCCGAGGGAACCGGTCTTGAGCCGGCAAGGATATTTCCGCGGGATATCGCGCGACGCAATGGAACTTCGCCAAAGGCCTCAGCGCGCTTCCGTAGTTTTGCCTAGAACCTCAAGCGAAGCTCCGGAAGTTCTCGCGAGACTAACATTTCCCATGTTTGCCAATCAAGGCAATACCGGGAAACCCCGTCAACTGACCTTCTCCGGTGCCGATAGCATGCCTTGCTTTGCGGCTGCGACATTGTCGCGGCTGCTGTTCTTGACCATGTACATGGCCTCATCGGCGAGGTGCAGTAGCTCCGCCTTTGTCTTCGAATCGGTAGGATAAGATGCCACACCTGCACTCGTGGTAATGCGCACGTCAAGACCTTCCGACTTGAGCCAGTGAGTTTCGCGGATCAACTTGTGCAAACGGCGCGCAACCACGCAGGCATTTTCCTTTGATGTTTGGGGAAGCAGGATTACAAATTCATCTCCGCCATAGCGAAACGCGAAATCGATAAGCCGGCAGTTATCCCGCAGCACGTCGCCAATCTCGGCAAGCAACTTTGAGCCGGCCAAATGTCCGTGTGTGTCGTTCACAGCCTTGAAATGATCCAGGTCCAGAAAAACCAGCGAGAATTCGTACCCGTAGCGTTGCGACCGATAGATCTCCGTTTCTAAAATGAAGTTCAGGTGCCGCGCATTGTAAAGATTTGTGCAGTCGTCTGTGATGGTCAACTCGTGAATTCGCTGCACATGTCTGGCGTTTTCCAAGGCAATCGCGGCGAAGTCTGCCAGAGCCTCCAGTAGGGCCAAATCACGGTCGTGAAAGCCATCCATGTCCATACAATTGATCAGTTCAATGACACCGAGACAGTGATCGCGGAAGCGCACCGGAACGGCGACAATCGACCGCGTTTCCATCTTGGTTTTCTCGTCAACCTTGCCAAAGAAACGCGTGTCTTTGCTGACGTCGGGAACAATTACCGCTTGCTGGTTTTGCGCCACCCACCCTGCGATGCCTTGGCCGATCTTGATGCGCACGTCCTTAAGGCCGTGGGCGTTCTTGCCGATTGCCAGCTCGAAATAAAGTTCCTGCTTTACCTCGTCGACCAGGAGCATGGACCAGGTATCCGGATGGAGGAATTCGTCGATCTTCTCCATGATGGTTCGCAGAACTTGATCGAGTTGCAACGATGACGTAAGCGCTTTACCAAGCTCGTGAAAGACGGCCACTTCGCCGGCTTCCCTCCGCTCGGAAGGAAGACCCGGATTGCGACGGCGTTCAATGCCCGTAAAAAGGTTACTTTCCGACATTTTCGCTTAATGAA
This sequence comes from uncultured Acidobacteriota bacterium, assembly GCA_963803735.1. Taxonomy (GTDB): domain Bacteria; phylum Acidobacteriota; class Terriglobia; order Acidiferrales; family UBA7541; genus Palsa-189. Next base: position 173,921 of record CAWDNV010000011.1, read on the forward strand.
CTTCCGCGGAGCCGTACTCCGGCATCAGACGATAAATTATAGGCACCGGTCGAAACACGGTGCAATGGCCCATTCAAGTCGATGTTTCCGATTGGTTTCTGTTACGAAGACGAGGCTAAAGGCGGATTTGACACCTCGCTATGCCCCGCCTAGTATGGCCGAGAATCCCAACGCCCAGAAATCCAAACGATGGCTGGCATGAGTAAATCTGGTTTTGGCGAACGTCTCAAGCGGGAACGGGAATTGCGTGGGGTCTCGCGAGATGAAGTCTGCACTGCAACTCGCATCGGCTCTCGTTATCTTGAGGCGCTGGAAAACCAACAGTGGGGCATGCTGCCGGGAGGCGTCTTCAATCGCGGCTTCGTTCGCGCCGTCGCTCGCTTTCTCGGTCTTGACGAGGACGATCTCCTAGCCGAGTACGATCACGCCATCAACGAACAAGCTCCTCAGATTGAGCAAGGTGTGCCTTCGCCGATCCAACAGGAACCGCCCCGAACACGAATCCCTCGTTTTATCTCGCTGGGCAGCCTCTGTCTGATCGTCTTGCTGGGAACGGGCTGGCTCGGCTGGAGATGGCACTACAAGGCACTACGCCAAGCCACGAATAATCGCATCCCTGTTTCCTCGATTGTTCAGGCGGCTAGTCAGCCGAGCGGAACTGCGGCCGGCGTTCAGGCGGATCCATCTGGAACGGCCCAAATTCCACTCACTGCCTCCGCAGGCCCGTCAGGAACCGAGGCTCAAGGACTCGAACTCAAAATCGAGGCCGGCAAGGAAACCTTCGTCACCGTATCTACTGACGGCAGTAAAGCATTTGAAGGAAGCATGATTGCAGGCCAGAGCCGCACGTTTATGGCGCGAGACGCCATTTATATCTCCGCGAAAGATGCAGGGGCTCTACTACTGGAACTAAATGGCCAGACTCTTGCCCCATTGGGTCCCCCAGGTCAGCCGGCTAATCTCACTCTCACCCGGAGCAATTTGAAACCGACAAGGGGAGGCTCCGATTAGTTCCGAGATCTACGAAGAACTTCTCTCTGGCCGCACGACACGGGAGCGCAAGATCGCCGTTTGCTCGGCTTCCGCCGGACTTACCCCAGCCGAACATGCTGAAGTGCTCAGCGTGCTTTCCGAAGATGCCGATGATTCCGTGCGGGAGCGTGCCGAAAACGCGCTGCTTAATCAGTCGACCGAGACGTTCGTTGCGGCTCTGAATGGTGACAATCCCCCAGCGCAGCTCTTTCGCTATTGCGGCAGCAATCTCATCGGCAAGCCGGGGATCGCTGAAGCCCTCGCAAAAAACTCACGCTGCCCAATGCAATTTCTGACTCCCGCCGTGAAGGCTTTGCCTACTTCCGCAGTGCAGGAATTGATGCTGGATCTGGACCGGCTTAGCTCCAATCGCGGGCTCGTGGCCGCCCTGGTGCAATCGCCTTCGCTCACGGCGGATCAGCGTCAGCAGCTCGAAGAGCTCCTGGCAGACAAGCCGGCGCCCGAATCGGCGCTCGCTCAAGCGGTAGCTCAGATCGATGCCACCAGCGAACAGCGCGTCACGCTCCTGCAACGACTCGCAGGACTGCGCGTCGTTGAGCGAGTGCAGCTCGCGCTTAAGGGAAATCGGGAAGAGCGAATGGCCTTGATCCGCGATCCATGCAAGGTTGTGCAGCGGGCGGTGCTTCAATCTGCACGGATTACCGATCGCGAGGTGGAGACCTTTTCGTCAATGGCCAGCCTCACGGACGAGGTTTTGCGTCTCATCGCCACCAGCCGGAATTTCCGCCGGAACTACAGTGTGGTAATAAACCTCATGAATAATCCCAAGACCCCTCTCGATATCACCCTCCGCATGCTGTCGAGTATCAACGCGCCCGATCTGAAAAAACTTGCGGCGAATAGAAACATCTCCGATACCTTGCGCAGCGCTGCCAACCGGCTGCAGGTCCAGCGGACCCAAAAGCGCGACTGAAACTATCGGATGTGATGACTCGGTCGTTCTGGATTAAGCAAAAACGCAGGCGGGGGTCAATCGGCTGCGATGCCAAGCGTCGACATCGGCCAGGAAGTTGCGTAACTGCGCTGGAGAAATGCCGAGGAACAAGCGTCGCCGCGTTGGTGCGGCTCGAGTTCAAGTAAGGGCACTTCTGCAGGGCAACGCCAGCGCAACGGCAAAACGATGGTCCCAATACCCCGGCTGACGTAGATCTGCGTTACGCCCAGCCGGTCCCATCCCATTTTGAAGCGCATTTGCTCGGGCGACCGCCCGTAAACCGTGCCGAGCAGTGGGAAATTCACCTGGCCGCCATGAGTATGTCCAGATAACACCAGGCTAACGCCCCGGCATGCCGCCGCCGTCACCATACGTGGATTATGAGCGAGCAGAATGGTAGCTGCGTCCTCGGGAATGCCGCACATCGCCTGTCCCAGGTCCGCACCGTAGCCGTAGTCGTCGACTCCGGCCAAATACAGAGTCGACCCACGTCGCTGTAGCAAGCGATGCCGATTCCGTAATACTTGAATCCGCTGCCGCCGCAGCGCTCTCTCTACCGCTTCAGCTCCAACGCGGAAATCGTGATTCCCGAGCACGGCCACAACGCCCGCGCGCGCTCGAAGGCCGCCTAATATCTCCGCGACTGGCTCAATCGATGATCGCGAATAAGTGACGAAGTCACCGGTCAGCGCGATCAGATCGGGTTTGAGCTTATTCGAAAGTTCCACCACCGCCGCAACGTGTTCCAAAGGCACGAATAGACTGTGGTGAATATCGCTTAACTGGAGTATGCGGAATCCACGAAATTCCTCGGGCAAGTCACTGAGCCAGATGCGCTGCGCCGTAACTGCTAAGCTGCCACGGATTCGATGCGCCGGCTGACTGCCGCGTCGGGATTGGCTTCGGGTGAAACGATTGTTAACCCGCGGAGGACCTAGATAGCGTTCACGCAGTGCCGCCCAGCGACTCACAGGCGGCGATGTAAGCAGACTTCCCATCTCTATAATCATGGCACTCCGAGACTATTTTGCAAGCCACCGATGCCACCCGAGGACGCTTACACGATAAGACTCGGTGAGGCTAACACCCTGGAACGGAGCCCGTCAATTAAACTGCAACAACTGGGAGGCGCAAGAGTTATTTTGTGTCTGGAACCGCCTATTTTTGAGGCACTTCGGTCTCGCTGGCAATCTGCTCTTGTGTTTCGGCGGCTACTTGACGCAGTTCCCTATGAATACGTCCGTTCGAGGCCAGGGTCTCATAATCACCAACCTGGTACGGTTGGCCTGAGAAATTGGTCACAAAGCCTCCTGCTTCTCGAACCAGCAGCACTCCAGCGGCTGTATCCCAAGCGTGCAGACCAAACTCCCAAAATCCATCGAAACGCCCGCAAGCAACGCTCGCCAGGTCCAGTGCAGCGGATCCATCGCGGCGCACCCCATGCGAGCGCAATGTGAAGTTCCAGTAGTAATGAATGTTCGGGTTCCGGGCGCGTTTGGTGCTGGGGAATCCGGTGGCTAACAAACTCGTGGAGAGATGATCGATCTGGGAAACCTGAATTCGCCTCTCGTTCAAAAAGGCGCCTTCTCCCCTCGAAGCAGTGAAGAGCTCTTTTGTGATCGGCTGGTAGATTACCCCCGCCACCAACTCTCCTTCCTGCTCGAGTCCAATCGACACCGCAAAACATGGATAGCCGTGGGCGAAATTGGTTGTTCCGTCGAGGGGATCGACAATCCAGCGATGCCGTCCGTCCCCCTCCTGTCCGCCTCCCTCTTCCGCCACGATGGCGTGCTTTGGGAAGTAGCCCTTCAACCGGCCGACAATCGCCTCCTCTGAGCGCTTGTCAGCCTGCGTAACAAGATCGACTTCCCCCTTGTAGCTGATTTTTGCGGGGTGATCGAACTCAGAAACCAGAATGCCCCCAGCCTCGAGCGCCGTCTCTACCGCTACTTCCAGAAATTGATTGCCCATTTATCGCAGAACCGGAGGTGTCAGTTTGTCACCCCGCCACTATAGTAAGACTTACGATAGCGCACCTTATAGTTTCCTTTTACCCGGACTTCGATCGAACGGTAACTTCCCTGTGGCGGTCTGGGTTGTGGATAGTATGCCAGGCGGTATTGAGTGCGAAGCTCGCGGTTAATGCGCTCGAATATAGCGTCCAGTTGCGAAATTTCGTCGGGATAGTACATGGCGCCGCCGGTGCTATCGGCTATGGTTTCAAGGGCGTGTTCGCCGGCTGTATTTCGCCCGTTCTCGTTCTTCACGGGCCGGATGACAATCGTATAAATGAGCGCCTCGGCACGCAGCGCAGCGCGCCGAGCGGTCTCAAAATCGGCGCGGCTCGTGGTTTCACCGGCGTCGGTGATCAGAATTAACACTTTGCGCCGACCGGACGGAGCCTTACCCAACGCATCGGATCCAAGATAAACAGCATCGTAGAGTGCTGTCCCATCGCCCGGTGTGACGCGTTTCACCGCGGCTTGCAATTGCGGCACGTTCCCCGAAAAGCCGGCCAACTGCGTCACCGTGTCCGCAAATTCGAATATGCCGACACGATCGTCGGGCCTCACAACCTGGGCAATAAATCGAGCCGCAGCATCGGTCTCAAACTGCAGCTCTTTGATTTCACTCAAGCTGGAATCGATCATCAGGGCCAGATCAAGAGGCTGTTGGGTCTCCGGCTCGAAAACCTCGATCTTCTGTGGCTTGCCCTCTTCGTAAATTTCAAACTGCTCCTGCTTCAGATCAGGTGCTGGCCGATTGTTCGCATCTAGCACGCTGGCGATTACGCTGACGAGACTCACGTCGACGCGAATGGACGAACGCTGGTCGGCACCTCGGTTCTGCGCCTGAGAACTCGAAACAAACCGTAGCGATAAACCGGCTACAAGGCAAAAAAAGATCGCGCCTGCTGGGACTATTAGTTGAGTTCGAGAGATGTGCGGCAAGTGTGGACGCCCGGAATGGCGTCTCACTTGATAGATTCCGTTTTACGCGAATTGGATGGCAGCGGCGGCAATTCACCTTGAGCCCAAACAGCGCCATCTTCGAAGTATTCTTTCTTCCAGATCGGCACGGTTTGTTTGAGTGTATCGATGCCGTAGCGGCATGCTTCAAAAGCCGCCCGCCGGTGCGGCGAACTCACCGCGATGAGCACGCTTGTTTCCCCAATCTCCAAGCGCCCTAAGCGGTGAACTAGCGCGACAGAGTCAGCGCCAAATTGGCTGCGCATTGCGGCGGCGATAACGCCCATTTGCTTCAAGGCCATGGTCTCGTAGGCTTCGTATTCAAGGTACAAGGTGCGCCGGCCTCCGGATTCGTTGCGCACAATTCCCTCAAAAACCACGATCGCACCGTCTTCAGCAGCCTTTAGTCTGGCGCTGATCTCCGCCGTTCGAATGGGTTCTCGCTGAATTTCGATAATCGCCTCGCTCCGTGCGAGCGCCGAAGTCCCGGCCCCGCCGCTCACGGGCGGCAGGAAGGCCACTTCGTCCCCCATCGCCAGAGGCGAAGCCCAGTCCGCGAAGGACTGATTCACCGAGGCAACCACGGAATTGCGAAAGCCGGCCAGCTTCGGATAACGCTGCCCGTATGTTGCGAACAGGTCTTCCAGACGCGCGCCATCGACGAGCTCGGCATAATCCTCGCCGCGCCCTACGATTTCTTTAAGCTGACCGAAGAAAAGCACTCGCACGCGCACGTATGTATTCTATCCGTTTTCCATTGCCTCGCCGATTTGCTTTTGAGAACTAGGCCCTCCCGGCGCTTTCCTCTTTGTCCCTTACAAAATCGTAATCACTTGACGTAGTCGGGACTCCATCATACCTTTCCTTGTATTAACAAAGCGATGAATGGTCGGCACAATTCCTTCGCTCGGAGTCGCAAGTCGGAGCCGCTGAGTGAAAATATTGATATCCGGGTCCTCGGGTCTGGTTGGATCTGCGGTCGTTGATAATCTCAGTCATCAAGGTCACGATTTAATCCGGTTAGTTCGCCCTGGCACCGCGACTCGTCAACCTGCCGCGGTCTCCGAACTGCCACAGGTCGCCTGGAATCCGCAGTCCGGACTCCTCGATTCGCGAGCCGAAGGCGCCGATGCCGTTATCCATCTGGCTGGAGCATCCATCGCAGGGCACCGCTGGACGGAAGCATGGAAACGCGAACTGCGGGATAGCCGCGTGGCGGCAACGAATCGGCTGGTCGCGTCGCTGCAACGCCTTCATCGTCCTCCTCAGATTTTCATTGCTGCGTCAGCCATCGGCTTCTATGGAAGCCGAGGCGACGAAGAATTAACGGAATCCAGCTCAGCGGGAACTGGTTTCCTCGCGCAAATAACCGTCGACTGGGAAACCGAATCGGCTCGCGCGGCACAATCGGGCGCGCGAGTGGTCATTTTGCGCTTCGGTGTGATCCTCGCTAAACAGGGAGGCGCTCTCCCTCAGATGGCCTTGCCTTTTCGCCTGGGCGTCGGCGGTAGAATCGGATCGGGCCGCCAATGGATCTCTTGGATTACTTTGGACGACGTCGTCGGCATAATCCGTTTCGCGCTGGAAACGAATCTCCTCAGCGGTCCGGCCAATGCCGTGTCTCCTAACCCTGTCCAAAACGCCGCGTTTTCTTCCGCCCTGGCGCGGGTACTTCACCGGCCCGCGATCTTCCCGGCCCCTTCGTTCGCTTTGCGCCTCGCTCTTGGTGAAATGGCCGATTCCCTCCTCTTGGCGAGCCAAAGGATCTATCCCAGTAAACTCGAACAGTTGGGCTACCGCTTTCATTACCCCGATTTGCAGCCCGCATTGACTGCCGTGTTACGCCCGTCGGGCTAGCCTCAATCACCAATACAGAACGGCCAGTACAACCTTGAATGGGTCCCCCCTCGTTTGTTAGCATGGCCGCGTCGTTCCGATGTTCAGGAACTCGAAATTGCCGATCCCTCGACCCTTTCAGCAATTGCTCGCCGCTGTTTTGATTGCACTTATGGCCTCGCCTGCTTGGAGCCAAAACCAGGTTGCCGGCACCGTCCTGACTAGCCAGTCGGCGACGATGGGCAATGCCCCGCTGCCTTCGGGCTCTACGATTTTCAGCGGCGAATCCGTTGCAGTCGATCAAACAGGCGGCGCCGAGATTAACGTTGCCGGAGGGGGCCGCATCGAGCTTTTTCGCGATAGTTCCGTGCAGCTAAATCGGATTGCCTCACGCGTGCAATTTGCGGTGCTACAGGGTGGTGTTTCGTTCCTGGCTGGGCCAAACGATGCCCTTGAAACCGCCCTCGGCGACGCCACTATACGTGCCAAGGATCCCTCATCTGTCGGCGTGCTTCACCTCGAAAATCCTGATTCAGCCGTCTTGTTCACAAGGAAGGGCACGCTGACGATCAAAACGGCACACGATGCGAAGTCTGTGGATGTTCCAGAAGGTTCCGCCGTGAGCATAACGCTGGCCGATCCTCCTCCTGATCCCCAAGGTGGAGCTGCACCGGCTGGAAGAGCGGCTCCTGCGCTCAGAAAGCTCGCTATTATCCTGTTCATCTTCGCTGCGGTCTTTCTCGGCGCCTTTCTTTGGATTGCGACACATGAGCCGACTGAAACCCCTTCGCAATTGGCCACTGAAATAAGTCCGTTTAAGGTGCAATAGACAACTCTGATTTCCTTTATTTCCCTCAGTTCGCCCAACCCTCTGAATTGACATCTACACTCGCCCCCCGAATAATCGCGGGATGAGCCGTCCCGAAACCGCTCGGCGCGTCAAGGCCTATTCGGCCGCAAGCGGCTACGTCTATCAATACTATTTCTATGAAGTGCAAAAGAGCCGCCGCGGGTTCTCCGCCGGGACCGAGTACGTCTACATGGTTTCCGTCGATCGCAAGCAGATCTTCCCGCTTCGAATCTTCGTTAAGCAATCAGCCGTGGAAAAGTGGGGACGTTCTGCTGGGCGCGCGCTTTCGGGCACTGAGGAGTATGCCGTTGCCAAACTGCGGCTCTTTCAAGCTCTGGATGAATCGCAACAGATCGAGCCCAAACAACCTGACCTCATCGTCGACGACTCAAATCTCGACGCGCTTCTCTCTCAGCTCGATCTTTGAGGATTTCGATCTCTGAAGCATTTTGGTAGCCCCGACGGGAATCGAACCCGTATTACCGGCTTGAAGGGCCGATGTGCTAACCGTTGCACCACGGGGCCACAATTGGGCACAAACACGCCACAACGAATCCAAATCTTAACATAGTGCCTTGGCTCAACCGGCGCCCTACCTTAATCGGCGCCTCAGCTAACGATGACCTTCCGGATTCGCAGGCCAGAAATACTGGACGCTTACGACTGCCGCCCTCCCGAGCTTTCGACTTCAGCTTCCTTCAGTCCGCCCTCGAGGATATTCGCCTGTATGGCGGCGCCCAGCGCCACAACTTCGTCTGGATTGATTTCGGTGCGAGCACGCCGTCCAAAAAATTCCGTCAGCATGCGGCGGACGAGCGGCAAGCGCGTCGAGCCGCCAACCAGCACCACGTCTTCGATCTCCGTCGGGGCAACTCTCGCATCACCCAGCGCCGTTTTCAACGGATCCATGGTTCGCTCGAGAATCGGCCGTGCCAGTTCCTCGAACTCAGCCTTCAGAATATCCCGCACATAAAGGCTTCGATTCGGCAGCGGCACTTCTAGAGTAGCGCGCTCCTCAAACGAAAACTCATGTTTGGCCTGAACGACGGCTCTGCGCAGGCTCTGTAGAGTTTGCGGATCGCTTCCCACATCGATACCGTGGCGCAGCCGGATCTCTTGTCGCGCCATCGCGAGCAAAGCCTCGTCCACGTTGTCTCCGCCAAGGTGCGCGTCTCCTTTCGTCGAGATGACGTGATAAATCCCGCCGTCACCCCCGGGGATCAATTTCAAGACCGAAATCTCACATCTTGTGCCGCCCAGGTCATAGACGACCACATATCCGCGCCGCCGCTCGTGCAAGCCATAGGCCAGCGCTGCAGCGACAGGCTCGTTCACCAGGCGTAACACCTCCAGGCCTGCCAGGATTGCGGCTTCGTTGGTCGCTCGCCTCTGTCCCTCGTCGAAGCAGGCCGGCACAGCCATTACGGCTCGGTCCACCGTCTCGCCTAGAAACACCTCAGCCCACATCTTCAATTCTCTGAGAATGAATGCCGATATTTCAGGCAGCGTCAGACAGCACTCGCCCAGGCGAACCCGGACCACCTCTCGGCTTTCTGGATCGAGCGACAACTTTGTCCTCAAGGAATCGGGAAGACCGTCTACACCTCGGCCCATCAGATGTTTCACCGAATGGATGCCGCGGTCCGGATGGCTCACAGATTGCCGTCTGGCCGGCGCGCCGACGATAATGCCGCCATCCGCATCCAGACCCACAATCGAGGGGCAAAGCGTGTCGCCGTAAGGGCCCGGAACGCATTTCGCTTCGCCGCTCGCCTTATCAACATAAGCAACTGAGCTGTAGCTTGCTCCCAGGTCGATCCCGACCGTCCGCGGCATATGCCTTCCTTGCACGGGCGTGCGAATTCCCTGCTCTGCCCGCACTACATGAGATTGCAAACAAGGATATCCAGCTTATTGCGGAGCGATTCTAAAGAAAAGCTCTCACTGAATTGAATAGAGAAATTTTTGATTACGCCCGGGTTTGGCGAGTGAGCCTACACCGTGAACGAAGTTCCGCAGCCGCAACTGTGCGTCGCTTTTGGATTCTGGAAGACAAAGCCTTGCCTCATCAGCGTTTCTTCGTAATCCAGCGTCACTTCTTCGAGATAGACATAGCTTTTAGGGTCCACGAAAACCCGCGCTCCATTCTCCTCGATCACCTTATCGCGATCCCTCGCCTCAATATCGAGACGCATGGCGTAAGTAAGTCCAGAGCAGCCGCCGCCTTGCACGCCCAGGCGCAGGCCTCCACTGGCCGAAACACCCTGCTTGCTAAGGAGTTCTCGAATCTTCTTAGCCGCTTTTTCAGTGACGTGAATCATATTCCGGTTCCCACCTCGCGCATTCCAACTCTTTAATTCTATGCTTCAGTTCGTTTTGCTCAAATGCACGCGTTCTTTGGCTGTGTCGTAAAGTGGCGAAAGTTCGCGGAGGCGGCTGACAACCTCCACCATGCGCTGAATCACGTAATCCACTTCCTCTGGAGTGTTGAATCGCCCGAGTCCAAACCGGATCGAGCTATGCGCCAGATCTTCATTCACACCCAGCGCCTTCAAAACGTAGCTGGGCTCCATCTTCGCCGAAGTGCAAGCCGAACCGCTCGAGACTGCCACGTCATTGATGCCCATCAGCAGGGATTCGCCGTCAACATAAGCGAAACTCACGTTAAGGTTATTCGGCAGCCGGTAGGTCATCGAGCCATTCACATACACCTCATCCAGCCCCTTTAAGATTCCTTCCTTCAGATGATCGCGAAGCCCGCGCAGTCGCTCGCTCTCCTGCGCCATTTCGCTTTGAGACAACTCAGCAGCCTTGCCGAAGCCCACAATCCCCGGAACGTTAAGCGTTCCCGAACGCATCCCTCGCTCGTGTCCGCCGCCGTCGATAATCGACGTCAATTGCACACGCGGATTGCGCCGCCGCACGTAAAGCGCGCCGCAGCCTTTAGGCCCGTAAATCTTGTGCCCCGTCAGCGCCAGCAGATCGACATTGTCCTTGATCACATCCACGGGAACTTTGCCCACCGCCTGCACCGCGTCAGTATGGAAGAGAACGCCCTTTTCCTTGGCGATTTTTCCGATCTCTTCGATGGGCTGAATTACGCCGATCTCGTTGTTCGCGTACATGATGGCAATGAGAATCGTCTTCGCCGTGATCGCGCGCCGCAAATGATCCAGATCGATCCGGCCATCCTTGCCCACGGGCAAGTAGGTCACCTGATAGCCGTACTTTTCCAGGCGCTTGCAGGTATCGAGCACGGCCTTGTGCTCGGTAACCTGGGTAATGATGTGATTTCCCCTTTCGCGGTACATCTCCGCGACGCCTTTAATCGCCAGATTGTTGGATTCGGTCGCGCCGCTGGTGAAAATGATCTCTTTCGGTGCGGCGTTAATCAGTCTGGCAATTTGGCCCCGAGCGCTTTCCACGGCCTCCTCGGCTGCCCAGCCGAACGAGTGATTGCGACTGGCCGCGTTGCCGAATTTCTCATTGAAGTACGGCAGCATCGCGCTCACCACGCGTGGATCCACGGCCGTGGTGGCATGGTTATCCATGTAAATTGGCAACTTGATGCTCATGCGTACTTCAATTCTAGCCCTAAAGCCCGAACCAGCGCCACTTAACCCGAAATGTCCAATATCCAGAAGCACTTAGCCAAGCGGCGATTTGACTTCCCGGGCTTCAAGGGCGGGGCGGAGGAAGCGGTCAGCTTTACGCTTGCGAGAACCATGCAAAAACTTTGAGTTCGAAAGAGATTCCCGCGGCCCTCGCCACCGGCACCGAGTAGTGGCCTCTGTCGTTAGGAGTTGTCACCCTGTATCTCACTTGGTACTGGCCACCACTAGAACGTCGCGTTACCTTCAGGCCAAAGTATGAGCATCTACGTCGAGATTTTGATCCGAAGTGGAATGCACGAGTTATGGGAAAAAACCCAGGAACCGAAACTTCATGAGCGTTGGGATCTTCGCTTCTCAAAAATCGACTATCTTCCACGCGAACCTGGAGATGCTCAGAAGTTCATTTATACCACTAAGATAGCGGCGAGCGTGCGCATCGAAGGAGCTGGCGAAAGTACAGGAGAGCGCAACGATTCGAACGGACAACGAACATCGGCCCTTAAGTTTTGGTCTGACGATCCCAAGTCTCTGATAGGAATGGGTTCCGGCTACTGGAAGTACATTCCTACGAACGACGGCATTAGGTTCATCACTTCGTATGACTATCGAACACGCTTTGGCGTACTTGGGCGATTTACAGACGGGTTATTTTTCCGACCATTATTGGGCTGGGCGACCGCTTGGAGTTTTGATCGGCTTCGCCTTTGGATCGAAACGGGTGTCCTTCCGGAAGCTTGTCGTGAAAAGGCTTTTGCCTACGCACTCTCTCGACTTGGCATCGCTCTCATCTGGTTTTATCACGGCCTTGTCCCCAAGCTGATCAATCGGAATCAAGATGAACTTAAGATGCTGAGCGATGCCGGAGTCGCAACGCCTAAATTGCTCGGGGCTCTGTCCCTGCTGGGATTCACGGAAATTTGTTTAGCACTGATATTCATAATGTTCTGGAAATCTCGCTGGCCGCTCTGGTTCACGTTAGCCGCAATGCTTTTGGCCACCTTGGGCGTCGCGATAACATCGCCGGGTTATTTAACAGGTGCATTCAACCCCTTAACGTTGAACCTAGCAGTGGCAACCTTAGCAGTCGTCGGACTGCTCACCGGGAGGTCGCTTCCGACGGCAAGCAATTGTCTTCGTAAACCGCCTGAAGGTGAGCGATGAGATCCATCTATGAACGAGCACTCGGAGACAAATTCAAACTTCTTCATCCCCGCATTCAGGAAAGGTTTGGGTTTAGCAGTTCGGATAATGTGGCGTGTTTCGGGACCGGGACAATGGCTGAGATTTGGCATGGCCCTTTCTACACAATGCCATTTTTATACATCGGCAGTTGGCGGCGAATAATGTTCCCAGAGCAGGGCACAGGCATACCTTTCACGATCAGGAATTATGCTTATAAGGACGGACATGGTCGTGAAACTATAACTTGGATCCGAACCTTTAACACTAAAGTGAAACGCCGCTTTGATGCATACATGATCTACAGCGATCACCGCGACCGCGTTGTGGATTATCTTGGCACGCATCAGCACTTGGCCGTGGATATTGACCTGTCTGTCGATGAACGGGGAGGACTGCGCTTGTGCTCTGGATCGCAGCGCTTCTACGAAGGTTCCTTCGGGTTTAATTTTCCCATGCTGTTCTCTGGCATAGCAGAAGTTTGCGAATGGTACGAAGAACACGACCAGCAGTTTCACATTGAGGTGAACGTACGAAACCGGCTTTGGGGGCCCCTGTTTGGTTACCGCGGCTCGTTTCAGGTGGAGTGGGTTCCGGTCAAGCGTGATGAGATTCCGACCGACGTTTTGCCTTTTCGCTGCGAACGTCGAGAATAATCCTGCCGACGTGCTCTTCCCCTCGAGACCTACGGAACAACGAATCCGCGCAATTATTGCGAACCAGCAAGATAAACCGTTTTCCTACACAGAGGTTGGTGCTTCTAGAGGTCAATTGCCCTCTGGATACACTGTACTTCACAATCGTGCGGAACTGGGTCGAGGCCTTGCAAAATTTCTACGTGCGTCGAAAGCGGTGCATCAATGGAAGATGTTTGATTTTCCAGGTGTCTCGCTTTGCTGGCCGACCACGCCTATTCAGCCCGGAAACGTAGTTGCAGTGCTAATGAAGCATTTCGGATTCTGGTGCCTGAACTTCTGCCGCATCGTCTATGTGATAGACGAGGATACTTCCATCCGGCGTTTTGGATTTGCTTACGGTACGCTGGCAGAACACGCGGAGCGGGGCGAAGAGCGCTTCACAGTTGAATGGGATCGTACCTCGGACTTGGTCGCATACGACATTTTGTCATTTTCTCGTCCAGGAAATTGGAAAACCCTAGTCGCGTACCCCTTGGCCCGATGGCTTCAGAGGCATTTTGTAGACAATTCGTTGGCTACGATGACACATATTGTACAGCGAGGGCCGAACATCAATGGCTAGGTTTTTCCGGGATAGATCCCGAAAAACGGTGCGAGCTCAAACGTTCGCTGCAACACGGTCCAATCGGTTAATCGGAAAATACTTCACCTCGGAGCGCCGATCTGTCTGGCTGTATTCAATCAGACCTATACAGGGTAGTGTTTTTTTTGAATCAACCCTCGCGACCGACTTTCCTGAGAACTCCTGCAAGTAGACGGGTCGAGCAAGTGTTGCGATGACCTCTTGAATTCACCGGGGACTTTCAGAATGTGACTAGAGCGATCGCAGGAAGTTGATGACATCCTGCTGCTCTGGGATCGACAGCCTACGGAAGCGCTCAATGACTCGATTTGCCTCGCTACCCGGACTCTGGTGGTCTTCGATAGCCTCCACCAAGCTGCTTGTCCGTCCGTCATGAAGGAAAAAGACGCGTTGCCCAACACCCCAGAGCGGGGCGGTTCGGAACTCGTCGGGTCCTGCGCCACCTTGCGTGATGCCGTCCGCAAGACCTCTACCCATGTGGTGGACGAGGAGATCGGAGAAGAGATTCACAGTCTGGTTGGAGAGCGCGGCACTCGGACTCGTCGAGGAGCCGCTGGCAATCATCTTGCCCGTGGTAAACGAAGGCGTGTGGCAATGGGCGCAGCCCACTTTTGTAAAGGTGGCTCGTCCGTTCACGGTGGATGGCGTGTCGGGCGCCGGAGTGGGCGGAGCCAACATGCGCATGAAGTTGGCAAAGGCCTCGATGTCGGAGATGGCGGCCGGATTGGAAGTGGCAGCACCCGTGGGCGCCGTCGTAAAGTTGAGCGTGTCATTTGGTGTGGCGGTGAAGAGACATGCCGGAGTCTCGTCGCGCTCTTGCGGGAACAGTTGGTTCGAGATTCCCATCTCCACGTTGTACGCCTCGCTCGAGAACATGAGCAGGGATTTGTTCTGTGCCTTCCATCCGAAGCGCGTAATGGTTCCGTCGTTTGCACTGCGATTCGCATTGCCGCTCAGGTGCGCGTTGGCGTGACCGGAAATGCCCAACTGTGCCTTCTCGGGTGCGTTGGCCTGGATATTGGCGAGAATCGCCGAGTCGGGAATCGCCTCTATCAGTCCGGCCCCAAAGACCGGGGTGGGGATGCGAAAGATGATGTTTGGATTTCCGCCCTTGCCTGTGACCGGATTTCCAGCCGGCAGAAAGTTGGGTTGGGAGATATTGCATCCCGCGGCGTCGCTCCGACCGGTAATGACGAAGAGGTCGTGCACCTCGCCATCGTTGGTTCCGTCCGGATTCCGCTTAAAGCGTGCTTCCCTCACCGGGCCCTTCGCCGTGACAAACCAGGGCACCGCGTTCTTTGCCCCATTGAGCGTCGCTACCGCGATCAAGGGGTTTTGTGCCGGGCTCGTTCCGCCGGGAGCGGGCTGCGCGTGGCATGCCAGGCATTGGTTGGAGTTGAAGCGCGGCCCGAGACCATTGTTCGAGCCTCCCTGTGCAACCTCGACTTCTATGAATCTTGTCAACCCGTCTTGGAAGAAGGTTTTTTCGTCTGCCGTAAGGCTATTGAGAGGATTGCCCGCACCCGCCGCGCCGACGCGCACCCCAGGATCTACCGGCGCTTTCACAGTTTGAGCCGACGTGCGAATGCACGCCGTTGCCAAAACTGTGGCCACGAATGCGCCGAAAGCTTTTAAAGCAATTTTCTGCCGCGTTGTCATGCCCGTTCCTCCGCTTTCTTATGGAAAGAGGACTGGGCGATTCGAGTCTAGACCGGAATTTCCGATTTGGACCTGCGAATCAGGGCGGCGTAGGCTTCTTAGGCACTCCCTCGCAACGAATTCGTAGCCGAAGCAGGTCTCAAGGAGATTCCCAGGCTCCGGTGCCTGATTCCCGAAAAACGGGGCGGTCTGAATGGGGCTTGCCATCTCTATTTACGTCGGCCTCCAGTAGCTGACGGGCATGGATCGGGATTTTTCTTTAATCTGGCCTCCGATGCGATAGAATTGCTTTTCCTTTCATGGAACCAGTACTGGCCATCTATCCCGGTTCGTTTGACCCGGTTACTAATGGTCACCTCGACCTGATCGAACGGGGTACTAAGATATTTGATCGGCTGGTCGTGGCGATCCTTCGAAACAACGAAAAGGAGCCGCTGTTCAGTCTGGCCGAACGTACGGAAATGCTTGCTGAGGTCACCGCTTCATTTGCCAACGTGGAGATCGATTGCTTTAACGGTCTGCTTGTGGATTACGCGCGAGAACGAAAGGCGCGCGTCATCCTCCGCGGCATCCGTGCCATATCGGACTACGAATTCGAGTTGCAGATGGCCATGATGAACCGGAAGCTTCAGCCGGGTCTCGAAACTGTTTTTATGATGCCGGCCGTGGAATATAGCTATCTCAGCTCCAGGCTGGTTCGCGAAATCGCGCAATTGGGTGGCTCAGTCAGCGGCCTCGTGCCTGTCGCGGTTGAACGCCGCTTGCGCGCCAAGGTAATCTAAAGGATTCTCAGGGGAGCTAGCTAAAATGACGCAAAGATTTGCCAATCGTGTCAATCGTGTCGTTCCCTCGCCGACGATGGCGGTTCTTGTGGAGGCGGAAAAATTGCGCGCGCGGGGCCTGGACGTCGTCGATTTCGGCCCCGGCGAACCGGATTTCCCGACGCCCGCTCATATCAAGGACGCCGCCATTGAAGCGATCGAGCGCAACCGCACGAAGTACACTGCGACGGCGGGCATCACGCCGCTGCGCGAAGCGGTTTGCCGCTGGCATGCCCAACAACTCGGCAGCTCCTACGAGCCCAGCGAGTGCATCATGTGCGTGGGCGGCAAGCATGCCATCTACAACGCGGTCATGTCGCTGATCCAGGAAGGCGACGAAGTCCTGATCCCTTCGCCCTATTGGGTCAGTTTCCCCGATATCGTGAAGATTGCGGGCGGCGAACCCGTTTTTGTGCCCACCGAGGCGTCCACGGGTTTCACTCTGCGCGCCGGCCAATTGGAAGAGGCCATCACCCCTCGCACTCGCATGGCCATCATCAATTCGCCCAATAATCCAACCGGCGCTGTGATTCCTCCGGCCGAATTTGAAAAGATCTATGAAGTTTGCCGGCGTCACGGCGTCTGGCTGCTGACAGACGAGTGTTACTCACATTTCACATATGGCTCCGCCCGGCCTTACTCCATCGCCAGCATCCCGGAATCGAAGCCTCACGTGATCGTCGTGGGCTCGCTTTCAAAGACGTTCTCGATGACGGGCTGGCGCCTCGGTTACGCTCTCGCTCCCAAGCCCGTCATCGATGCCATGCTCAAGGTGCAGAGCCAGAACACATCGAACCCGACCTCGATCTCACAGTACGCTGGACTCGCTGCGCTCACCGGCCCGATGGATTCCGTGCCGGTCATGCTGGCTGAATATGCGCGACGCCGCGCCCGAATCCTCGCCGGCTTGAGCGCTATTCCGGGAGTCACGTGCCCCGAACCTTCGGGCGCGTTCTATGCTTTCCCGGACGTTTCCGCGCATCTGGTCAACGGTTCGGGAGATTCCACTAAGCTAGCCCAGCATCTGCTCGAACGCGAACATGTCGCGGTTGTGCCCGGCGATGCGTTCGGCGCCCCGGGCTATCTGCGCATTTCTTACGCCACCTCCATCGACCGAATCGAGGAAGGGTTGCGCAGACTCGAGCGGTTCTTTGCGTCGGCTGCCGTCGCCCGGTGAATATTCCGCCTTCCCGTCTGGCGCCAATCTTTGTGCCTCGCATCTGGGGTTCTCGAAGCTTGGCGCCTCTGTTTGACAACGGTCCGGCGGCCACTGAACCAATAGGCGAAGTCTGGCTCACGGGAGACCAATGTACCTTCGCCTCCGGTCCCCTTGCGGGCCGCTCGCTCGGCGAGGCTTGGCCCGGCCTTTCGCCCGAGTGGAAAGGGCGCCGTCTGCAAGCGACCGCGCGCATTCCGCTGCTCCTGAAGTTCATCTTCCCCGAAGACAAGCTCTCCGTGCAGGTTCACCCCGACGATGAATATGCCCGCCGGCACGAAGCGGCCGCGGGAGGTGCGGGCAAAACGGAGATGTGGTACGCAGTCGCCGCCCGCCCGGGCGCCGAACTCCTGCTGGGCATGGAACCCGGCGTCACGCCGGAAGTTTTTCGCCAGGCGCTTACCGATTCCAATGTGGAGCGCTGCCTGTCGCGGCGTGCGGTGCAGGTTGGAGACGCCTTCTTCGTTCCGGCGGGAAGCGCGCACACCATCGGTCCTGGCGTGCTGTTGTGCGAAGTCCAGCAAAATTCCGATATCACGTACCGTGTCTTCGACTACAACCGTCGGCAGGCGGATGGTTCGCCGCGGCCTCTCCACGTTCGCCAGGCTCTTGACGTTTTGCAGTTCGGTCCTCAAGGATGCGCACAAGTGCGCGGCGTCCCGGTTCAGCAAGGATCGGCAAAGAGAACCTACTTAGCAGCGTGCACATACTTCGCCACCGAGATTTGGCAATTTACCGGAGCCATTCAAGTCGCAACGGATCCGGACCGCTTTGAATTGCTGGTTCCGCTCGAGGGCCACGGCCGCATTCAATGGCGCTCGGTGTCCATGCCCTACAATCCAGGCGAAGCCTGGATAATTCCAGCAGCGCTCGGCGAATATCATCTCGCCGCCCAAGCCGCCACAAAGCTGCTCCGTACATATGTCCCAGACCTGGAGCAACTCTCGCACGAACTCGCCGAGAAGGGCCTCAGCGAATCGCAGCGCTCCGAGATATTTCGCCAATGAGTTCGGCCGCGCTATCTCCTCACGCCATCATCCTTGCTGGTGGACGTGGAACGCGCTTTTGGCCTCGCAGCCGCACCCGCTCGCCGAAGCAGTTACTCAATATCGTCGGGCAGAAAACCATGCTCGAGCAGACTTACGAGCGCCTCGTGCCGCTTTTTCCCAGTTCACAAATTTGGGTTGTTACCCATCGGGAACAGGCTCGTGCTGTGAGCCGCCAATTGCGGCAGCGTGCCTTCTCGGCACATTCTCACCGAGCCCGTCGGCCGCAACACAGCAGCAGCCATTGGTCTGGCAGCCGCGCATTTGTTGAGACAAGAAAAAGCCGGCGACGCACTCATGGCAGTTCTCCCTGCGGACCACTTCATCGGCAAGCCCGCACGTTACCGGCAGATCGTTCGCGCTGCTTTGAAAGTGGCGGCGCAGCCGGGAGCTTTGGTCGTGCTCGGCATTCCGCCTACGCGGCCCGAAACCGGATACGGCTATATCGAACGCGCTTCCCGCGATAAGGCCCAACAATTCGCGGATCGTGATCATGCCTACACGGTCCGCCGGTTCGCCGAAAAGCCGTCTCTGGAACTCGCCCGCAAGTACGTCGCGTCGGGCCGTTATTTGTGGAATGCGGGGATGTTTTTCTGGCGCGTGTCCACGTTCCTCGAAAATCTCGAGCGCTATCTGCCCAAAACGCATGCTGCCCTGATGCGTATCGCCGAGGCCATCGATACTTCGCGCTATCCGGCGGCACTCCAGCGCGAGTATTCGCGCCTTGAAAACATTTCCATCGATTATGCCCTCCTCGAGCCCGCCTCACGCGATCCAAAACATGCTCGCGTCTTTGTCATTCCCGCGGCAATCGATTGGAGCGACGTCGGTTCCTGGGCCGCTGTGTACGAACTCTTGGCAAAACGTCCCGGCGCGAACGTTTCGACCGGCAGCGTGTTCGCCCTCGAGGCAGCGGGAAACCTCATCTCCAGTCCTTCGAAGTTCGTCGCCGCGGTAGGAGTTTCCGATCTGGTCATCGTGGAAACCTCCGACGCGTTGCTCGTCTGTTCCCGCGAACGCGCTCAAGACGTCGGGCGCGTGGTGAAATGGCTCGAGCAGCATCGCCTGCAAAAATTGCTCTAACTCGTGTACTTCGCGCCCATCACTCATTCGCATATACTGTGCCCGTGAACAACATCCGCTTTGGCACCGACGGCTGGCGCGGCGTCATAGCCGACGACTTCACGTCTGAAAATGTTCGCAAGGTCGCCTGGGCCATCGCTCGCTACATCGTTCGCGCCGAAAAGCCCGGCCAGGGCGTGGTCGTCGGATACGACAATCGCTTCGCCTCGGAACGCTTCGCGCAGGCAGTTGCGGAAACGGTTGCTATGGCGGATGTGCCGGTGTGGCTCGCAACTGCTCCTTGCCCTTCTCCGGCGGTTTCATTGCTGGTGCGTCAGCGCTCCGCGGCGGGCGGCGTAATGATCACCGCCAGCCATAATCCCTATCGCTGGAACGGAATTAAGTTCAAGGCAAGCTACGGTAGCTCGGCGCTGCCTTCCATCGTGGAGCAGATCGAACACGAACTCGCGGCCGTGCAGGTCCACGGCGTTCCGAATCTTCCGCCGCGTTCCGCACAAATTCATGGACTCGATATTTTGGCGCCTTATCTCGATACGATAGATAAGCTCGTCGATTGGGAAAAGCTGCAAACCGCCGGGCTTCGCTTCGTCGTCGATCCGATGCACGGCTCAGCCCGTGGACTGTTGATTGCTCTGATGCAGCGTCATGGTGTCGCGTGCGACGAGATTCGCGGCACCCGCGATCCTCTCTTCGGCGGCGTCAACCCGGAACCCATCGAGCCCCACGTCGCCGCATTGCGCGAAGCCGTTCTGCGGGGCGGATACGACGCGGGGTTTGCCGCTGATGGCGATGGCGATCGCATCGGAGCCATGCATTCCGACGGCACATTCATCAATCCGCACCAGATCTTTTCGATATTGTTCTGGCACCTCGCGGGCACGCGGCAAGTCAGCGGCGATCTCGCCAAAACTTTTTCCACGACCAAGCTCCTCGATAAAATCGCGTCTCGTTACGGCCGCCGCGTTCATGAAGTTCCCGTCGGGTTCAAATACATCTGCGAGCTGATGCTCGAAGGCAATATTCTGATGGGCGGCGAAGAGTCCGGCGGCATCGGGACCAAGCTATATCTGCCCGAACGCGATGCTACGGTCAGCGCGCTTTTACTCGCCGAAGTCATGGCTTGGCATCACATGTCCCTCGGTGAACTCGTCGCGCATCTCCACTCCGAATATGGCGAACACCATTACGGCCGCGTGGATCTGGAGTTGGGCCCCGGCCAAAAAGAGCGCGCCATAGAATACTTCGCCGGTGGGCAGCTTGCGCAGCTGGGCGATTGGCCGGTCGTTCATCGCGAAGATCTCGACGGCATTAAGGTTTACCTCGGCGACGTCGGCTGGGTCATGGTGCGCGCCTCAGGCACCGAAAATATGCTTCGCGTTTATTCCGAAACGAAGCGCGCGGAGAGTACGAAACGTCTCCTGAACGAAGTCAGCGCTCTGGTACAAGCATTGTGAGCAAAGAATGAAGCGGCATTTTTACCAACTCGACGTTTTCACAGACAAACCGCTCGCCGGTAATCCCCTCGCGGTTATCACGGATGGTGACGGTCTTTCCACGCGGCTGATGCAAGCTATCGCGCGAGAGATGAATCTTGCTGAGACCGTATTCGTGCAGAAACCCACCGGCAATCGCGCGCTCGCGCGCCTTCGCATCTTCACCACGAAAACCGAACTTCCCCTTGCAGGTCATCCGGTGATCGGCACTTGGTTTCTTCTAGCGCAGCTCGGCGTAGTGCCAGCCCAGGAAGGCAGCGTTCACGTCCTGCAACAAACCGGCGCGGGCATTCTGCCGGTCGAGATTGCTTTCCACGACGGCCGCCCGGTTCGCGTTGCAATGACTCAGAAGCAAGCCGAATTCCGCGCCGCGCGGATCGACCGCAGTGCGCTCGCGAGCGCACTCGGTCTCGGCGTCCGCGATCTCGATTCCTCGCTGCCGCTCGAATTCGTTTCCACGGGTATCTTCAATCTCATGGTTCCGGTCCGGCTGCGCTCAGCACTGCAAAAGATCGAGCTGAATCCGCCTGCGCTTCGCCGCGTGCTTCGCGATGCGGCAACAATGGCCTACTGCTTCGCGGCAGACAGCAAGAACACAGTTTTCGCGCGCGGCATGCTTACATGGGAAATTGGAGAAGATCCGGCCACCGGATCGGCAGCCGGTTCGCTCGGCGCCTATCTTGTGCACCAGGGACGCCTCAAGCTGGCTACTCCTCTGGAAATTCATCAGGGCATCGAAATGCGGCGCCCCAGCCGCATTCGTGTGGAAGTGCTCGCGCAGCACGGCAAACTCGTGCCGCGCGTGAGCGGCACTGCCGTCACGATCATGGAAGGATTTCTGGACGTCTTGATTTCGCGCGAACGGGCCAATCCGCAACAGGCCGATCCCAAGCGGGCCAATCCAGGCGGGCCAATCCGAAGATCGGCCCGCCGTGCCACTAAGTCAAACAGCGCGATCTACTCGGTCTAGCGCAACGCCTTCACGTCCTGGCGCCGGTCCTTGCGATCCTGCCGCACATCCTTCCGATCGTGATGGATGTCGCGCCTGTCCTGGTTTCGGTCCCTCACATCGTGGTGGATATCGCGCTTGTCCGCGCGAATATCCTGTCGTTGCGCCCTGGATTGCGCGCTATTGGCGCCATATTTCGCGTTATCTTGCCGTAGTTGGCTGCGGTCTCCGCGAACGTCGCGCCGATCCTGCCGGATATCGCGATTGTCCGCATTGCGATCGCGCACATCCTTCCGGACGTCCCGCCGGTCCTGGCGAATATCGTGAGTATCGTTCCGCACATCGCCCGGCTCGGGGGTTGGATTCTGCGCCCATGCGCTCGCCGTTAGCAGCCCGGCAATCGCGAACACACTAAGGCCCATCCTTACGGTAATGAGCTTCACGATTTCCTCCTTGAAAACGACTGGAACCAGCTTGCACTAGAAAAACACGATGGTGGGCACGAAGTTTCGAGGTGTATTCAGGTGGTTTCTGGTACGAACGTACTACTACTAGCTGCCGATTTACGTTGGGCCTTATTTAGGATTTGCTGTCGTGTTTTGTTTTTTCCGGCAATGCGTGCAGGACCGAATCAAGAACTCCGTTCACAAATCCGGCTGCATCCTCTGAGGAAAAAACCTTGGCCAGTTCCACGGCTTCGTCGACTACCACTTTGCGCGGCGCTGTCCCCGTGCGCAGTTCGTGTACGCCCAGCCGCAGGATGGCCCGATCGATCAGCGCTAGCCTTTCCAGGCGCCAGTTATCCATGTGTGCCGTAACCACAGCGTCGAGCTCCGACGCGTTTTTCACAACTCCCTCAAAGAGATCGTTGGCAAATGCCCGGGTGCTTTTCTCCGCTTTGGCGATCCGCCAGAAGCCTTCTTCGATGCGACGCGGATCCTGCTGTCCGATCTCCCACTGAAACAGCATCTGCAGCGCGTACTGACGGGCCTTATGCCTCTGCGGCATATTAGCGGCGCTTTCGCATGCGCACGGCAGAAATGGGAGCGGCCGCGCGAAGTTGGCTCGATAAGCCCGCCATTTCCAGTGCCGCCAGCCCCGCCTCGTAACCCTTGTTCCCGCTCTTCAGTCCGGCGCGATCGATGGCCTGCTCGAGCGTATCGCACGTCAGCACGCAAAAAATAATCGGTACGCCGGTATCCATTTGCGCCAGTTGAACGCCGCGCGCTACTTCCGACGCGACGTAATCGAAATGTGCCGTCTCGCCGCGCAACACGCAGCCGATAGCGATGATGGCGTCATAATGCCGCGCCAAAACCATTTTCTTTGCCGCCAGCGGAATTTCAAACGAGCCCGGCACGCGCACGACATCGGTTTGTTCCGCGGAAGCTCCGCCCTTTTCGAGCGCGTCCATCGCACCCGCAAGCAAGCGATCGGTAATGAAGCTATTGAACCGGCTTACTACCACGCCGAAGCGCATTCCCGATGCATCATAGGAGCCGCGAATCTCGTTGGGCTGAAAATTGTCGCTCATTCGCTATCCGCACCCGCTTCAGGAACTACTCTCATTTGCCTTGAAATTGCGCCGGGCGCTTTTCCAGAAATGCCTTCGTGCCTTCGCGCATGTCTTCGGTCGCGCAACTCATTCCAAACAGCGAAGCTTCCAGAAACAAGCCTTGTTCCTGCGGCATTTCGAGCCCGCGCTCGATCGCTTCCATCGTAAGCTGCACGGCCACCGGAGCGTTCGCAGCGATCTTCTTGGCCAGGGACTGCGCCGCCGCCAAAAGCTCTCCCGGCTCGTAAACATGATTCACGAGCCCGATGCGTTGCGCCTCTTCGGCCGAAATCATTTCCCCGCTCAGGCATAGCTCGTGCGCAACGCCTTTTCCGCAGAGCCGCGAGAGCCGCTGGCTGCCGCCATATCCGGGGATGATCCCCAGTTTCACTTCCGGCTGCCCGAATTTCGCCGTCCGGCTAGCCAGCCGAATGGAACAGGCCAGCGCCAGCTCGCAACCGCCGCCCAGCGCAAAACCGTTAACCGCGGCGATTGAAGGCTTCCCTAAAGTTTCCAGCTTGTGCAGCACTCCCTGCCCATACAAAGAGGTCCCGGGCCCTGTCATTGGTGTCATGCGCGCCAGCTCGTTTATATCTGCTCCGGCGATGAAAGCCTTGTCGCCCGCTCCCGTGAGAATCAGCACGCGCAGGTCCTTGTCGTTCCCGGCTTCTGTGAGCGCAGCGTCCAGCTCGTCCATTGTCTGCCGATTCAGCGCGTTTAAAACTTTTGGCCGGTTGAACGTGAGCGTACCGACATGTTCTTTCTTTTCGAAAATCAAATTTTCGTAGGCCACGCGTCAGACTCCGCTAAATTTTAGACAGTCGCCAAATCGGCATCTCAAACAAGCGCTATCGGCATAGGATTTTCAGGATCCCTGTAATCGTAAAAGCCGCGTCCGGCCTTGCGCCCGTTCCAGCCTGCCATAACCATGCGCTTCAGCAGAGGCGGCGGCGAAAAGCGGCGCTCTTTGAATTCGTCGAACATGATGTTCGCAATGTAATACGTCGTATCCAATCCCACGAAGTCCAGCAGAGTAAGCGGTCCCATGGGATGACCGCAACCCAATTTCATGGCTTGATCGATATCGAGGATGCTGGCCACTCCTTCCTCGAGCGCGCGCACCGCGTCCAGCAAATACGGCACCAGCAGGCGATTGACCACGAAGCCGGTTCGATCGCTTGTGCGCACTGCTGTTTTCCCCATTCGCACGGCTAGCGCGGCAGCCTCCTCGTACACCTTGGGGTCGGTGGCAATGGTTCGGATGACTTCCGCAAGCTTCATGATGGGCACAGGATTAAAGAAGTGCAGGCCGACGAAGCGTTCCGGGCGGCGCGTTGCTACAGCCATCTCTGTAATGGAAAGCGAAGACGTATTGCTCGCATAAATTGTTTGCGGCGGGCAAAATCCGTCCAGGGCCCGAAAGAGCTCTTTCTTCGGCTCCAGTTGTTCCGTGATGGCCTCGATGATCAAATCGCAGCCAGCGAGGTCTTCGAGCTTCGTTGTTGGACGCAACCGCCTGCGCGTCGCATCGCGATCCGCGTCCGAGAGAGTCCCTCGCTG
Organism: uncultured Acidobacteriota bacterium; assembly: GCA_963803735.1. Taxonomy (GTDB): domain Bacteria; phylum Acidobacteriota; class Terriglobia; order Acidiferrales; family UBA7541; genus Palsa-189. Next base: position 199,019 of record CAWDNV010000011.1, read on the forward strand.
CACCAATCGTGCGAGGCTCTTGTCAATATTTGCGAAACCTTTGTCGATCAATTCCGTTGAAACTTCGCGCACGGTTACTTGCAGACCGGCCTGCGCGCCTGTTTGCGCAATCCCCGATCCCATCAGGCCGCAACCCACTACACCCAGCTTTTCGATGGCCATTCTTTTTAACGTCCCCGGAGTCTGGAAGCGATCACGACATCGCCTCCGCGCCCGTGCGCTTCCTCTAATCCCGCTTCGGCGCGGTTGATCAGCTCAGTAACAATGTCCTCGCTATCATAATCGGGCCTGGCTACCGCTTCCGCAACGCTCGCGCTGAAACTCAACGGCACCCCGCCGTTCCAGGGCGGAGCAATGTGCCCCGCGGCTTTGCGCAGCTTCTCCGCCAGAATTTGCGCGCCGGACAGTCCCGTATCCGGCAGAATGAAAGCAATCGTCCAGGCCGTGTATTTGATAGCCAAGTCAGTCTGACGAATTAGCGCTTGGAACGCGCGCGCTAATAGCTCAACGTAACGTTCGAGTTGTATCTCTCCCTGCTGCCGGAGCACTTCGGACCCGCGATCGATCTGGATCAAGGCTAAAGCTAATGCGATGCCGTTGGACTTGGCGCGGTTCGCCTCCGATAAAAGCATTCCTTGATACGAGCTTCGCGCCAACAGGCCGGTCTTTTCGTCAGCGGGCCCCATCGTGCGCGTCAGTGTACGCAGGCGCGTGTGATTCACGCCCAGAAGGATTTGATCCCCGACCGCCTGCAGGAAGTAAGTTTCGTGCGCCCGCCACTGGTGCGGCAACGCATAACCCGCCACCACCATGCCCGCCTGGCTCTGCTTTTCGCGATCCATCAAGACAATACCCAGAACCGATTCAAGTCCCAATTCCCGCAGAACTGGCGCCGCTGCGGCATGCAGAGGAAGTCCTCCAAGAGCGTCGGGCGCCGCGCGATCCAACTGGCTGAGGAGCTTTACCAGCAAAGCGCCATTGGCAGGCTCAACATTCGGCGCGCAAAATTCGGAGGCCAGCTCAGGCGGCTTTCCAGACGGGCCAATCACAGCAATGCAGCGCGTGACCCTCAGGTGCGTTCCGATCTCATTGATCCCGGCAGAAAGAATCGCCCGCGCTGAGGGCAGGCGAAACAATGCGCGGCTGATCTCGGAAATCTTGGCCAGGTCGCGCACGTTATCCGCGGACTCGGCGGAGGGCGGCGCAGCGGGGCTCGCCGGGCGCTCTGCAGGGGGCGCCTGGGGCTTGGCGGAGCTTTCGGGCCACCAATTCGCGGTCTCATAAAGTTTGCGCAGGCGCTGATTCTGGCCCTCTTCTCCGGGAAAGAATTCGGCGATCTTTTGCAGGCGCTCGACCGCCTTGGACTGCAAGGAGTATTGTAGAAAAATCTCGGCTTGCACCATCAAATCCTCGAGCGTAGGCGCAGCCTCGTGCTGCTCCGAACGCGGGGCCGAAGCGCTCGGCGTCTCAGCTGGCCCCGTATCCAGCTTCTGCGGCGCGGTCTGGCCCAGCCGGGTGCGCATTCGTGAGGCAAAGGCAGGATCGGCCTTAGCTTCGATCTGGGTGAAACGCTTCTGATTGCGCGCGTCATAGGGATCGATATCCACCAGCATTTCAAATGTTTCGGAAGCGTGCTCCACGTCGCCACCGGCAATATGGAGATCGAATAGCCGCACCAGGGCGTCGAAATATTTGGTTTCGCGATTCAGTTTGGCATAGGCGCCGGCACAGAATTCGGCGAATGCAATAGAATCTGTGTGAGCATCCGCAAGCACTTCGAGCCGGCCGACAAAATCGCCTTCCCGGTGAGCTGCGCTCATTTGATCCTGGACTTTTTGCAGCAAAGCCACGGCTTCGTCATCTTTATCCGCAGCCAGATAGCGGTCAGCGAGATCGAAAATTCGGCTCGCCGTTTCCGACTGATCCAGTGGCAGTCGCGCGAGGATGTCCCGCGCGCGATCCAACTCTCCAGTGGAAGTCAGAGCTTCCGCAAAAGTGCGCAGGAACCCTTGATCCGGGTCGCCCTTGGAAAAAGGTGCCAGTATCCGCATCGCAGTGGTTGCGTCTTTGCGGCGCAGCAGCGCTTGTGCATACAACAATGCCGGACCGCGCTCGTTCGGGCTTAGCTCGTGGGCGTGCTTCAGCATCTTGAGAGCGCCTTCCGCATCGCCGGAAGCCTCTGCAAGTTGCCCCGCGCGCAGCAAGCCGCGTGTGGCAATCGAATTTTTTCCTAGCTGTTCAGCCATTTCCGCTATCGCCATTTGGCGCGCCGCATTGTCAGGATCAAGCTGCGCGATACGCTCCAGGCAGTCGAGTGTCGCCTCCTGATTGCCGCGTGCCAGAAATAATTCTGAAGCGAATGAGTATTGCTCGATCGCCTCGTCCGGCCGATTTTGCTTTTGCAGCAGCAGCGCATATCGGGCCATGCGTTCGGGCGGTTGCTGGATGCCCTTCAGCGCCCGACTAAAGATGGCCAGAGCTTTATTTTCCTCATGCGCCTCGAAGAAACGGTCGAAGAGCACGTTGTAATACTTGACCGCGCGATCGGCCTGGTTGAGGCGCGTATACAAGTCGCCGAGCCCCTGCAGGGCTTCGAGTTGACCGGGCATTTCGGCCAGAACAGACTCGTACGCCTCCGCGGCGTCTTCGAGTTTGTTCTTCTCGAGACTCCGTTTGGCTCGCTCCAGATGCTTAGTGACGTCGACGGCCATGCTCTATATTCGGAAGCTGTTCCGGATGGTCTTCACCCCCTGCGGGCCGGACCCAAAGACAATATATACTGTCCCGGAGCAGCGGAAAACGTTCGGACGCGCTTTCGGTGCCGGAACATCAACTGATCCCACAGGAAAAATGCCGGTTTTATTAAGGATTCGGGCCGCTCTTCTGGCCGCTCGCGTGCAATTGTGTCAAACTGAGCTATTCTCAGGCGCTTTGCTCTCTCATTGTGGCGAGCCTCACGACTGTCTCGCGCCGGGATAAACATACCCTCATGGATTCCAGGTTCATCCGCAACTTTTGCATTATCGCGCACATCGACCATGGCAAGTCGACCCTTGCCGATCGCCTGCTGGAACTGACCGGCGCGCTCAGCCAGCGCGAAATGACCGCGCAGGTGCTTGACTCCATGGATCTGGAAAAAGAGCGCGGCATCACCATCAAAGCCAAGAGCATTCGCCTGCACTATCGCGCCGCGGACGGCCAGGAATATCAACTCAACCTCATCGATACTCCCGGGCACGTGGACTTTTCGTATGAGGTTTCGCGCGCGCTCTCCGCTTGCGAAGGAGCCTTGTTGGTGGTGGATGCCAGCCAGGGCGTGGAAGCACAAACTGTGGCGAACACATTTCTCGCCGCACAGCACAACCTCGCCATCATTCCGGTGATCAACAAAATCGATCTTCCTGCTGCGCAGCCGGACGAAGTGAAAGCGCAAATGGAAAGTGTGCTTGCGATTCCGGCCTCGGATGCCTTGGCCATCAGCGCAAAGAGCGGACTGGGCGTGGAGAAAGTGCTGGATGCCATCGTCGCTCGCGTGCCGCCACCGACGGGTTCGGCGGAAGCGCCGCTTCGCGCGCTGATCTTTGATTCCTGGTTCGACGCCTATCGAGGCGCCGTGGTGCTCGTGCGCGTGATGGAAGGCTGCTTGCGCCCTCATCTGCAGATCCGCCTCTGCTCCAACAATGAAGTCTTCGAAGTCGAGAGCCTCGGCGCGCTTACGCCGAAACCGGTAGTGCTCCAGGAATTGGGCGCCGGCGAAGTCGGTTTCATCATCGCCAATATCAAGCGCGTGGCCGACGCACGCGTCGGCGACACGGTAATCGACGCGGCGCGCCCCGCTCCGCCTCTTCCCGGCTTTGAAGCCATCAAGCCGATGGTTTTCGCAGGACTCTATCCGGTGCAAGCGCACCACTACGAGATGCTGCGGGACGCGCTCGGCAAATTGCAACTCAACGATGCTGCCTTTTTCTACGAGCCGGAGAATTCCGTGGCGCTGGGTTTCGGCTTCCGCTGCGGTTTTCTCGGGCTGCTGCACATGGACATCGTGCAAGAGCGCCTGGAACGCGAATTCGGCATCGACCTGATTACCACCGCGCCGAGCGTGCGTTATCGCATCACCACCACAAGCGGCGACGTACTCGAAGTGGATAATCCGACCAAATTCCCTTCCCCAAGCGAAATCGCCAAAATCGAAGAGCCGGTGATCACGGCCATGATCATCACCGCCGATGATTCTGTCGGCGCGATCCTGCAACTCTGCGAAGAAAAGCGCGGCATGCAAAAAGGCTTTGAATATCTTTCACCCACGCGTGTAATGCTCACTTACGAATTACCGCTGAATGAAATCGTGCTCGACTTCTACGATCGCCTCAAAAGCGTTTCGCGCGGTTATGCTTCTCTCGATTACCATCTCACGGGCTACCGCGAAGGCGACCTGGTCAAACTCGACGTGCTCGTAGGCGGCGAACCGGTGGACGCGCTGACTCTGGTCATCCACCGCGAGCAATCCTATGAGCGCGGCCGCGAACTCGTCACGCGATTGCGAAAGCTGATTCCGCGGCAGATGTTTGAAGTAGCGCTGCAAGCGGCCATTGGCAGCCGCGTGATCGCGCGCGAGACGATCAGTCCAATACGGAAAAACGTCCTCGCCAAATGCTATGGCGGCGATATCTCGCGAAAGCGCAAGCTGCTCGAAAAGCAAAAAGAAGGCAAGCGGCGCATGAAGCGCGTGGGCCGCGTGGATATTCCGCAGGAAGCATTCTTGGCTGTGCTCAAAGTGGCGTCTTCAACGGATGAGTAACTAATTCAGGTCGTCCTTACTTCTTCTTTTTCTCTACGCCGAGCGCGATGAAAAGCGGATTCCTCTGCCGAACCGGCCTCGGAATGACCGCAAAACATTAAGCGCCGGTCTTGTCTGATTCCTTATCTTTTTCTTTATCTGTGACTTCAGCGCCCAGGCGGCCGCGTGCGAGTTGCACACGAATGCGCTCGCCAAGCGCCACTTGATCCGAGGATTGCACTACATTGCCCCGCGCGTCATAACAAATCGCGTAGCCGCGCTCGAGGAGACGCAGTGGGCTGCGCTCTTCAAGCTGCACCAGCAATTTTTCCAGGAGTTGGCCTTTTGCCGCGAGCGTGCGGCTCGCGCGCACGCCCAGCTCAGCTGTGCGCCGATCGAGGCGGACGGTGGCGGCCCTGAGGCGCGCGCGAAAATCCACAGCCGCGAGGCGCGAGAGCGCCACCTTAAGGCGCTCGTCGAGCATTTCGACCCGTCCGCGAAGCGCGCCGGCGAGCTGCGCAGCGAGGTCGTCGGTGTGCTGGCGCCGGCGGCGCAGCGTGTCTTCGAGGCGCCGGGCGGCGCGATGCAGATCGAGCTCGCGTAATCTGTGACTGGCTTGCAGCACGCGATAGCGCAGGAGCTGCGCGATTTTGTCGCGCAGATCACACAAATGGCCATCGAACTCCTGCCGCGTGCGCACCACCATCTCGGCCGCGGCCGAAGGCGTCGAAGCGCGGATATCGGCGGCAAAATCCGCGATGGTGAAATCGGTTTCGTGGCCGATGCCGGTGATGATCGGAATCGTGCAGGCCACAATCGCGCGCGCCACCGGCTCTTCGTTGAAGGCCCATAGGTCCTCGAGCGAACCGCCACCGCGCGCAAGGATCAGCACGTCGGCAAGTTGCTTGCGGTCAAAATAGCGGATGGCCTGCACGATTTCGCCGGCCGCGCCTTCGCCCTGAACGTGTACGGGATAAAGGACCACGTGCAAATTGGGGAAACGCCGCTGCAAGATATGCACAATGTCGCGCACGGCGGCGCCGCGCGGCGACGTGATCAGTCCGACGCATTGCGGCAGAACGGGAAGCGATTTCTTCCGTTCGGGATCGAAGACTCCCTCGGCCTCGAGGCGCTTTTTCAGTTGCTCGAAGGCGAGCTGCAGAGCCCCCAAACCAATAGGCTCGACATGTTCGACATAAAATTGATATTCGCCGCGCGCTTCGTAGACGCTGATGGAGCCGCGCACGGTGACGTGCAGGCCGTCCTCGGGCCGAAATTTCAGGCGGGCAAGTTGCGTGCGGAAACACACGCAGCGAATCTGCGCGTTATTGTCCTTCAACGTGAAGTAGAGATGGCCGGATTGCGAGGCGTGCGCGTTGGAGACTTCGCCTTCGACGAAAACGTCCGTGAATTCGCCAGCAAGCAAATCGCGGATGCGGCCGGTGAGGTCGCTCACCGACCAGATCGTGCGGCGCGGCATCAGGGGAAGTTGAAAGGGCTTAGCCATCTGTCTAGGTTATTTCCGAAATAAAGAAACCAGCCACATGACGAGCGTCAGGGCCACGCCCAGGACAATGGAGGTGACCACCGGAAAATAAAACGAGCCGTGCTTGCCTTCGATAGCGATATCGCCGGGTAGCCGGCCGAGCCGGAACGGCAACCGACCCCCGAGGAAGAACAGACCCCCGATGGCGGCCAGAATCAAACCACCGAGGATCAACCACTTACCAAGTTCGCGGGCCGGATCCATATACAAATTCCTCGAAAGTTAAAGCGCTGGTTGAGGAGGGGGGTGCCCCCCTACTTTTTTCACAAGAATATCATTCCAAAGGAGTTGGTCACGCTTTTTGTGCAACGATATCATTCTACGGAGTTTAACGAGCAACTCATGAAAACAGCCGAATATGTAATTGAAATTCAGCTTACCTTGCACCCGGTCATTGCTCCAACTCGGCTCGGCGGAATCCGAGCGTGTTCTATTTTACTCCTCAAGTAAATGTGCGGACCCGAAGAACAAGAAAAGTAAGTTGACACTTACGAAAGCGTATACTAACCTCTCGCTCCATTGCAGAGCACAAAATTTCAGGCGGAGGAGCGCAGGCAAATGGAAACGAAGACCGTCACGCACGAAGTATTTCTCAACGCGACAGCTCACGAAGTATTCGAGGCATTTATAGACGACAAGCAGCACGCTGAATTCACCGGCGCGCCGGCGCAGATCGAACGCAAAGCCGGCGGCCGCTTCACTGCCCACGCCGGACACCTGGAAGGAACGACGCAGGAGATCGAGCAAGACCGCCGCATCGTGCAAGCATGGCGGAGCGTTAATTGGCCGGCGGGGCATCTCTCGCAGCTGACGCTAACTTTCACTCCCATCTATGAGGGGCGAGGCACTCAGCTCTCGCTGGTGCAAACCGGCGTCCCTGCGGATCAGTATGACTCGATCAACAGCGGCTGGCGGACGCATTACTGGAACAAGCTGGGCGAATATCTGCGGGCGAAGAAGGTGGCTCCAGTACGCCGTTTCCTGGAAGAGTTCAAAAATCACGCTAACATCGACGTCGTGGACGAAACCTGGACGCCGGATGCGGTACTGCACGTCACCGGCTTTCCCCTGCCGCCGGGGCGCGATGCCCAGAAGAACGTCGGCAGGACCATCTTTGCGGCATTTGGCGACGTGCACGTGGAAGTGAACGACACAGTCGTGGAAGGCGACCGCGTTGTGGAGCGCCACACGGCGCACGCGGTGCACAAGGGGGAATTCATGGGCATTCCCGCGACAGGCAAGAAGGTGTACTGGACGGAGAACCACATTTATCGCATCGCGGACGGGAAAATCGCCGAAACGTGGTCCGAGCCCAGTTTTCACGATCTACTGGCGCAACTACGGGGAGCAAAAACCGCTACGCAGGCCGGGGATTAGCCAGAGGCAGAGATTCGTTCGCATGAGGACAGATTGGAACAAACACAGGCCATTTTGAAAGCGCTGGCGGAGCCGCGGCGCGTAGCGATTCTGAAGCTGATTCGTTCGAAGGAACTACGCGCAGGGGAAATTTCCCGGCATTTTCGCACCACGCGGCCCGCCATTTCCCAACATTTAAGGGTACTCATCAAGGCAGGCTTGCTGACGGAACGGAGAGACGGCACGCGCCGGCTCTATCGCATCCGACCGCAGGGATTCGCGCAATTGCGGAGCTTTCTGGAAACATTCTGGGACGAGAAGCTCGGCAAGCTGAAGTCCGCGGCGGAGGCGGAGATGAAGGACGCGCATGACCTCTGAGCCCATTGTCAAAGAAATTTATATTGATGCTCCGCCTTCTGTAGTCTTCAAGTTTCTTACCGATCCGAAAAAGATGACTCGCTGGATGGGCATTCGGGCGGAAATCGATCCGAGGCCGGGCGGAATCTATCGCGTGGAACCGAATGGCCGAGACGTCATTCGGGGCGAATATCTAGAAGTCGTGGCCGACTCGCGGGTGGTCTTCACGTGGGGCTTTGAAGGAGGCGGTTACAAGGTGCCGGCTGCATCGAGCCGCGTGGAAATCGACCTGACGCCAGAGGGCAAAGGCACACGGCTGCGGCTGACGCATCGCGAACTTCCGCCAGAAGCCCGAGAAGGACATGATGGCGGATGGAGTCACTACCTGGGCCGGTTGAAAACAGTTTCCGAAGGCGGCGAGGTGGGTCCTGATCCGATGGCCGACCCAGCCGTCCGCCACGGCTGAAGCGCCTTCACCCGTTCGTTCGCTGTTTCAATCTTACAGATCATAAGTGCGCGAGCACAGCCTCAAGGGCGGCTGGCCAAGCCCAGTCTCCGAGAATGCCGTTAATCAGGACTTAGCGCCAGTCCTGCGGCTGAAAAATTCTGGTAATGACCATCAAGCTCTTGTCTAGCAACAAGCTGCTTCGTCGATCGATCAACTCCGTAACTTGCCGGCAAGCCAGTAATCGACACTGAACTTTCCCGGACCAAAGCAGATCAGCCAGATAAAGAAGAGCACGTACAGGACTTCCGGAAGGTAGAGGAAATCGTCGAGCCAGTTAAGAGGCGAAAGTCCTTTAGGCATGGCGGAAAGCTTGGTGGTCAGGATGGCGACAAGCATATCGACCAATAAAGCCACGCAGGCTAGGCTCGAAAGAAACCCCACGGTCAGCAAGGATCCGCCAACAAACTCGACACCCGACACGAAATAAGTCATCAGGTGGGGAAACGGGACTTTGGCCTCAACGAGCGTTTCGTACATAGTTTGTGTGCCGCCGGCGACAAACAATTTGTTTGCCCCGGAGATGGCGAAGAACAGCCCGAGCGAAACGCGTACCAGCAGGATGGCATATTGTTCCAAATCACTGCTACCCAGCAGCGCAAACTGGACCAACCGTTTCCAATCCACCTCTTGTCCCTCCGCAAATGGCGGTGTCGTTAGCGAATTCTCGCACCTCGAGATTATGTGTCCATCCGTTCGACCCATTGAGCGCGCCATGCGGGAGCCACGAATGGATCCGCAAAGTACTGTGTTTCTCGCGCAACCTTGTCGTCCCTGAACTCCATGATGCTCACGGTGTAGGACGGCTTGCCGTCATATGTCAGGATGAATTCGGTGATCCAAAGATCACCGCCGCCAATGATTCGTCGGACAGCAAACCGCTTTTTGCTCGGCTGACTAGCGCGTTGGTTCTGTATGTTGCGTCGACCGCGGGTTCGCTCGCCTGACTGCGGGTATTCCAGCACCGCGTCCTCGTGATAGATGCGGTGCTCCGTTTCAAAATCGTTGGCATCGGACGCCGCCCAATGCTGATCCAGTGCCGCACGGATCTCTTGATCTCGCGCTCCAGAATACTGCTCCTTCTTTTGTTGATCGTTCATCTTGAGCCTTCAATTTGACAAGAAGCTAAATGCTTTAGCGGAATCGGAGTGTACGACTCGTCAAGTCGCGCTGTTTCTTCGATCACCCCAGAGTCTACACCGCGTCGAAGCGTTGTCAGTCTTCGGTCCGGATGTACTCGTGAGATCGTATTCCCAAGCCCGATGGGGCTGGGCCAGATAATCCGGGAGAGGTCACAACGTTACGTCAGTGATGCGGCGAGTCCATACTCTAGACTGGGTAGAGCGGTCCTGTCCTCGGAAACTGGAATGTGTATTTGGCACGGAAGGGCGCGCCGTATCCGGATGACATCGATAGAGGCTGACGCCTGCTTTGGCGACAGACGATGAGAGCAAAAACGCGCGTTCTAAAATAAATCGTTAAAATTCGGAGGAGTTGCCGAGCTGAACGCGGAAACCGTCCGGGTCCTTAACGTGGAAGCCCTGAGGGCCCTTTTCGTCGGGCTCCGGGGTGACACCACGTGCCTTCAAATCACGAACGACTGAGTCGTGGTTGAACTTATCGATCCCGAGGCAGAAATGGTCCACGTTGCCGGATGGTTTTTCCTGTCGAAGCGTGAGATGGCTTGGGCCGACTCCCAGACGGACGGCGGTAGGACTGCCGGCTACGCGCTTCGGGAGGCCGAAGGCTCGCATATAGAATTCCGCGGAGCGCTTTATGTCGCTCACTTGAATCGAAACGTGATTGATCGTGGCGGCGGCAAAGCCGGTATCCACGGCCGAGAGTGTTCCGCCGGCCACAGCCAGCATGGCCAAGCCCTGAATCAATTCCCGGCGGGTGAGCGTGCCGCTTTCGTAGCGTCCCAAAAGGCTGGAGATGACGTGTTCCACGTGCGCCTCCTCGTCGTAATTTTGTGACTCGTGCCGTGGCTGACCCGAGATTCCCTTTCAAAAGGCAATTCAAAACAAACAGTAGATCCCTCGACTACGCCTCGCGCCACGCTTGGCGCGGGACTTCGTTCTGAACACTGCGCTCGGGATCGCAAAGTGGGAAAGGCACCCGGAGACGTAGATATACCCGGCCCGCTGCTCGTGTCAACGAGCAAGGTTCGCGATCGGGAGTTGGGTCCCGTTGGGGAACGAGCTATAGGAGCTCCGGGCTAGGAACGCGCCGGGGCGGGGCGTTCGGGCGCCGCGGTGGCAGCCTTTTCCTGTTGTAAGGCAGATTCCGACAAAATACGGGCGAGCGAATCGCGGTAGGGCGCGGTAGCGACGCCGCGTTCCGTGATAATCGCGGTGATCAGGCGCGCGGGCGTGACGTCGAAAGCGGGATTGGCCGCTTCGACGGCGGGTGCGATTCGCACACCACGGATGTGCGTCACTTCTTCGGTGGGGCGCTCTTCGATGGGAATGCTTTCGCCCGAGGCAATGGATAGATCCAAGGTGGAGATGGGCGCGGCGACGTAAAAAGGCACGCTATTTTCGCGCGCCAGCACGGCGATTTGATACGTGCCGATCTTGTTGGCCGTATCGCCGTTGGCGGCGATGCGGTCCGCACCGACGACGACAGCTCCAACCTTACCTGTCTTCAGGAAATGGCCGACCATATTGTCGGTAATGAGCGTGAGAGGAATGCCGCCTTCGGCAAGCTCCCAGGCGGTGAGGCGCGCGCCCTGCAGATAAGGACGCGTCTCGGGGACGAAGACGCGCAGCTTTCGTCCCTGATCGACGGCGACGCGAATGACACCGAGCGCCGTACCGATGCCGGCGGTGGCCAAAGCGCCGGCATTGCATTGCGTCATGACCTGGCCGCTTTCGGGCATCAGCGGAGCGCCGAAGCGGCCGATGGCTTCGTCGATAGCGCGCTTTTCTTCATGGATGCGGCGGGCTTCGGCGACGAGCGCATCGCGGACGATCTGCAAATTGGCGTTACCGCCGAGTTCTTCGAAGCGGCGCGTCATGCGATTGATGGCCCAAAACAGATCGACGGCGGTGGGCCGGGTGCGGGCGATGGTTTCGCAGATCGCAGGAAATTCGGCGCGCAATTCCGCCACGGACTTGGCTTTTGAGTGCAGTACGCCGAGCGCGACGCCCATGGCGGCCGCGACGCCGATGGCGGGCGCGCCGCGAATGACCATGTCGCGAATGGCCGCGGCGACTTCGCGGTAATCGGTATAGGTATGGCGAACGAGTTCGCCGGGCAGGCGGCGCTGGTCAATCATGACCACGCCAGCCGGGGTCCACTCGATGGGCTGGACTACGCGCACGGATCAGATGACTCCGATCATGGGTGAGCCAAGGCAGCGAGGCGGCACACGCTCATGCGCCGGGGAGGTGGCGCAGGCCGCCGGTGGCAATGTAAAAGCCGGCGAACAGGATGGTGTTATAGCCGAGATGCACGAAATAACTTGCGGCGACGGTTCCGGCTTTGGCGCGAACATAAGTGAGGACGATGCCGACGCAGATCAGCAGGCCGATCTGTCCCCAAGCGCCGCCGAGCTGCTGCGCGTGGGCAAGTCCAAAAAGCGCGCCTGTGGCGACGATGCCTGTGGTGATCCCAAATTTGCGAGCGATGACCGGGTAGATGCAGCCGCGGAAAATCGTCTCTTCGACCAAGGGAGCCACGAGAATTCCCAGGGCCATGAGCATCAAAACGCTTTGGCGGCTGCGGAACAGTTCTTCCATAGGGATGCCGGATTCGCGGCCGACGAAATTTCCCAGCCAGCCCACCACGACAGCCAAGGCGAATCCACCAAAAACATAACGGAGTACGACCGAGCCGCTCGAGGCGATGTTGCGGAAACCGCGCCAGCCCATGGTTTGCCAAAAGGGCGCGGCACTGCGGCCGCGAACGACGACGTAAAGAAAGACCAGCGTGGCGCCGGAAAGCAGGGCCTGGCTGACGATCAGCACCGAAGCCCATTCGGCGGTGGAGTTTCGCAAGGCGGTGGGAGATATGCCAAAAAAGACGACGGCACCCGCAGCGACGATCAGCGTGAGCACGGCGCCAGCAATGAAATAGAACAGCATGAGGTAGAGCAGATCGATCCACCGGAAAGGGGTGCGCGAGTCGACCCGCGGAGCCCGATCAGACAACGGCTGAGCCTCAAAATCCAGTCGTTGCCTAAATTCGGGCATTGGTTCAGAAGGGCCGGGGCCAGGCGGCGGAATTGCGGCAAATCTGTCCGGTTGTCCTTCAAGAGGGGCCGGTGCGTTATCAGGGGGTAGAGAGCTCATGCGGCGTTACAGTTCTTTGGATGACGATCGTTGGATGATTGGCCCAATGCGCAGGGTGCACCCATCTCTAATAGCACTGTAAATGGAGTCGAGCTTAGAGCGCAAGGTCTTCAGTGGCGGCGGGGTAGGCCCAAAATCAGATTAGGGGGAGCTAATCTGGCGTTATTGACCCAGGTCCAAAACCATACCGTCGACTCGTCTTTGGAAGCCCGCGAAGGTCCCAAAAATAGGCGAGGAGACGTTGCTAAAGACGTCGTGCGGGTTCTGGTGGTTGGTGACGTCAGTCGAATAGACTCCAAGGCGGATTTTGCGGGCTTTGGAGCGCTCGCGGAACGGAATGCGCAGCGCAATTTCCTTGTATATCCGGGCATCCAGGGAAAAGTACGTCGGAAAACGCGAGCCGTCGGGCACGCCCACATAGTTTTGCAGAACATCCATATTCGAATATGGAAATCCCGAATGAACGTCGAGAACGGGACTGAAAGCCAATTTCCAGGGGAGATGAAATAAACCCGACGCCAATACGCGATGGGGTACATCCGACGGCAAGATGCCCGTCACATTAGGCCGAATTACGGGAGCTTCGAAGAGAATCAGCGTATCGGAAAGCGTATTCAGGTCGCCCAGCGCGCGGCTCCAAGTGTATGAAATGGTGAAGTCGGTGGATTCGCTGGGGCGGTAATGGGCGGTCACCTGAGCCTGACGATAGTGGGACTCGCCTGTGTTGTGCAGCGCCAGCAGCCCATTGGCGCCGGTTGCGCTGAGCACCGGATCCAAAACGAAGAGGTCGGTTGTTTGGTTATCAAGATAGCCGAGCCGGAGGCTTACGTTTCGCCGCACCTCGCGTTCGAACTCGACGCTCCAGACGAATGTGCGGGGGCTCGTTTCGGGACCAAACTGGGCGCCGATCATGTTCGTGGGGATGCCCGATGGAAGGTAGGCGTTTTGCAGGACCACGGGCTGGCCGATCAACGCACCGGACGAATCGAAGGAGCTCAGCACCCTGGTCTGGTTATCGGCGAAATCCGCCGCAAGCAACGGCACATGACTGTAAATCTCCGCAGCACTCGCGCGGATTACAGTCTTGCGCCCGCTACCCGGCGAAAACGCCATGCCGGCGCGAGGCGCAAAGGCAGCGTCACGGCCAATGGACTGGCTCGAAAGACGCGCGCCAAAGTTCAGCGTCAAACTGCCGTTCACATTCCACTGATCCTGAACAAACTCCGCCGCTTCGGTATCGGCAGCTCTCAAAAGTCCCGCGCCCTGAAAGTCAATCCGCTCGGCAATCGTGCCATCCTGCGCGAGGAGATCTACAGGGTGGGAAACGCTGCTCCCGTTGTAGGACCTGTACAAGACATCCTCGCCGAATCTCACTTCATGACGCCCGTGCCAGGTTTTGGCCGGGAGCTGATACGCCGGAAGCACTTCTACCTGGTTGGCTCTGCGGGACCATGTGTTAAAGAAATTACCGCCCCAGCCTTCGGGCGTGATTTGCATGTCGGCGGGCCCTTGTCCCCAGGTGTCACTGTCGAAGCGGGTGTAGCGCACGACAGTGTTCAGCACCGCACCCGAAAGCAACTGATAGCTATCGGACATGCCGACGGATGCGCCGTTACGGCGATAGTTCGCAGAAGCACTTTGTGGAACGAGCGTATTGATATTCGCGAATTCAATTGCCGACGGGAAAATATTGAGGTTGACGGTCAGGAGATGGCGGGGCGACAGGATCGCCTGAAGTTCGGTAAATGACGTGGTCGAGCGCGTGGTGGTTTCGTTCAACGGCCACGCCAAGCCGCGGATAGGCGTTCTACGGAATTCGTAAGTTAATTCCTGGGAGAAATTGATCTTGTTCTTGACGAGCGGGCCGCCGAATTCAAATCGTGGCGTCCAGTTGGCGATTCCTACGAGCTCGCCGTTTTTGCCTCGGAATGACGGGGTAAAGTCGAGCAGCTTGTAGTCCCACGCGGTCGACGGAGCCTTCGTTTCGATCGCCGTGAGGCCGCCGGAAAAACCTCCGTACTCAGAGCTTTCCGGCAGGCTGTAAACCGTCATCGACTGAATGGCATCGACCGGAATGGGAATCGAAAAGCTCCCAGAAATCGGGTCCACATTCTCCGCAGAGTCAACCAGCAGCATGCCCTGACTTTCCGCTTGACCATCAAAACTCAGCTTCCCCTGGGCAGTGCGAACGACGCCGGGCGTCAGCGATAAAGCTTCCGTAAACTTTTCTGTGGGCAGAGGCAAGGCGGCTAATTGTTGATCGCTGACCGTCGCGGTTGGCCCGACACTCTGAGTGGCAACAATGGGGGTGATTTCGGCTCGAACTTCGACATGCTGATTAACCGAACTAATTTCTAAGACGACATCCTCGGTAACCGCCTGGCCGGGTTTGAGAGTGACGCCAGCAGTCCACGGCTTAAAACCATCCTCAGTTGCCTGCAGAGTATAGGTTCCCGGCAAAAGTTGTGAAAATTCGTAGTGGCCCTCGGCGTCAGTGATGGTGGACTGAGGTACTTCATTCGGCGAGGGACCGGCCAGTTTTACGGTGACGTCAGGCGCTGCATCTTTGGTCCCGTCTCCGCTGATTACTGTGAAGGTTCCACTAATAGATGCTGTGGGAAGGGTCGATTTTCCCGCAGGTTCCTGAGCTAGCGCTGGATAGCGGCTTAGAAGGGCGGCGATAACGAACACGCAGCACGCCACGAACAGAGTTATTCGTCGGTTAAAAGTCACGGCACAAAGGGTAACCTTTAGGACCGATGATCGTCCACAACCGTGACCTGGATATCGCCTTGGTCGATAGTGGACTTTTCGGCACAATTGGGCGTTTTTGGACAAAACTTCTCAAGAATCTATGCAGGCTTTAACTGGTGCCGCCCGAATTATTAGCGCTTATGCGTAACTTAGTACTCTCGTACTAGGTTTATTTTTCATTTCGTTAGAGAAAATGTAGGCTCGCCCCTCTCGGAGAGGGTGCCTATTCCCAGGGCTCTATGGCGAGATGGCCCTTGCTACATGACCACGCAGGAGACTGAATGAAGGATCCAGATCGCTTCTCCAGTTTTCCGTCCTTACCCGACCTTGATGGCCGCGATGGACGCCCCAAACCCTCCATTCGAGTTTCAGAGATCATTTCTGCACTTTCATACGCCCTCGACCTTACCGAAGGTCAGCCGATGGGTCATTCGGTGCGCGCCTGCATCATCGGCATGAGGCTGGCCGAGCAAATTGGCTTGCCTGCCAGCGAGCGTGGCGATCTGTACTATGCCCTGCTGCTAAAAGACGCAGGTTGCAGCAGCAATTCCTCCCGGCTGTTTCACATTGTGACGGCGGACGAGATTAAAGCCAAGCGCGATGTGAAATTGACAGACTGGACTCGCGTGGGGTGGGAAAGCCTCCACTATGCACTGACCCATGTCGCCACAGGCCTGCCTTTCTTACAGCGCGTGAGGCGGCTGTTTCAGGTGGCCGCCACGCAACAGCAGGATTCCTGCGCGTTGGTTAAGATTCGATGCGAACGCGGCGCCGATATCGCCAAACAGCTGGGCTTCTCCGATGGCGTCGTATCCGGCATTTACAGCCTGGACGAGCATTGGAACGGGCGCGGATATCCGGATGGACTTCGCAGAGACGAAATCCCCCTTTTCTCGCGAATCGCGAACCTATCGCAAACCCTGGATGTATTTCACGCCGAGCGCGGTCCTGCGGCAGCAATCGACGCGGCGTGCCGGCGCAGCGGACGCTGGTTCGATCCCGAGCTTGTGAATGCGGCCGTCTGCATGTCCAAAAACGGAATGCTATGGAGCGGGCTCGAGAATCCAGACTTACTCCATAAGGTGATCGCCGTCGAACCAGAACAACGCCGCATTACGGCGACAGAAGATGCCATAGACAACATCTGTCAGGCCTTTGCCGAGGTCATCGACGCCAAATCGCCATTCACGTATCGACATTCGACCGGCGTCGCCGAAGCCGCCATGGAGATCGGCACCTGGTTTGGCATGAAGCCTCGCGACATTAAGCTGCTGCGTCGCGCCGCGCTTTTACATGACTTGGGGAAGCTCAGCGTGCCTAACATGGTTCTCGAAAAGCCAGGCAAATTGACGGACGACGAATGGAAAATCGTCAAGATGCACCCGTACTACACGCTTGAGATTCTCAGGCGAATTCCCGGTTTCGAGGCTTTAGGCGAAGAAGCTGCCGCGCATCACGAAAAACTCGACGGCTCGGGGTATTGGCGAGGCTTGGTTGGGGAGCAGCTCTCCACGTTCGCTCGGATCCTCGCGGTGGCTGACATATTCGACGCGTTACGAGCCAAGCGACCCTACCGGGATTCCCTGCCGCTCGAAAAGGCTTTTTCCATTATGCGCGGGGAGTCGCCTCATGCGTTGGATTTGCCGTGTCTCGAAGCATTGATTGCCGCCAAAACGAGTTCTGAGCCGTCTGTCCTAGAACGACCAAAATTTCGAACTGCCGCAGCGACAATCCAAAAAAAGGAGTAGCGCTCGATGAAACTACAATCGCGATTGGCTTTGGCGCTTTCTGTTTGCGTCGTATTTGCGTCCTCCGCGTTCGCGCAAAGTTTCTACTGGAACACCGCCAGTGCCCGATCACAGGCTTTGGGGGGCATCTACGTGACGTCCTCGGACGACGCGGTCGATGCCTTGGCGGCAAATCCCGCGGGTCTTACGTCCCTGAGCGGCCGCACGCTTGATATAAGCGTCAGCCTCATGCTTCCTCGTGGCTCCTTCAGCAACTCTGTGAACAACTCGGCACAGCTCAGCCAGACGCCGGGTGTGCTTCCGTACGGCGCATTCGGAATGCCCATTCGCCACTCTCGGTTCAGCTGGGGAGTCGGCTTTGTGCCCGACCTTATGTCCGTTGCCAACTGGCATTACGTAGATTCGCCCGGAGTCGCCGGCGCGACCTATGGAATGCAGCAGCAGAAGTCGGCAATCCTTGCGGGACGCGCAATGGCCGGATTGGGTGTGGTCCTCAATCCGAAGATCTCGATCGGCGTGAGCCTCGGGGCCGATTACAATTCGAATACGCTTGATGCGCCGTACATTTTTCAGCAGCAACCGGTCCTGAAGGGGCTCAAGACGCTACTGGATCTCCATACCACGGGTTACGGCTGGAATGGCAGCGTGGGCGCACTCATTCGTCCCACTCGTTCCGTGGAATTGGGACTTGCCTGGAAATCCAGCACGACAATTATCAGTAATGGCGCTGCCAGCGGCGACGTGTACGCGCAATTCGCGGCGCTGGGCTTAGCGGGCGTCCCTTCGACCTTCAACTATTCGGCGCAGGTGCGAAACGTGCTTCCGCAATCCGTGCTGGCGAACGTCGCCTGGCGCGTCAATCCGCGCTGGCTGCTTGCCTTCCAAACCGATTGGGTCAACTGGCACAGCGCGTTTGTAACTCTGCCGGTCACCCTTACGAATGGCACGAATGCCGCAATCAATGGCCTGCTGAATTCCACAACGCTGCAGGATGGCGTTCCGCTCGGTTGGAAGAACCAATATTCATTCCACGTTGGCGCAGAGCGCCTCCTTACCGAACGCACTTCGCTCCGATTCGGTTATGCTCACGCCAACGACCCCGTACCTAGCTCCACCCTCACGCCCCTGACCGCGGCGATCATGTCGAATCAGATTTCGACCGGATTGGTGTACCACCCAGGGCGCTCTAATTTCGAGCTTGCTTATTCCTACGATCCGACCGCGCAAGCTCAGGTTCAGCAGAGCGCACTTTTATCCGGCGAATATAACAACAGCACCGTCCGTGTGGGCACTCAAGCGATAACGATGAACTACTCGTTCCGCTTCTAGTGTATTGAGGCGGAACCTCGACGGTAACTGGAATTAAGTTCCGTTCGCTGTTCTCGCCCTCTTTGGCGCGTGCAAACGATGTGTGGGCGGCTGACGGGGTCTCTTTTGGCTACCTGGCGGCGGAATCAAGGCGAGCGGGGACCGTGGAATCGGCGGTGGTGTCGGGCGGGGCAGACGGCTTGCTGCCGTTGACGTCCAGAACGTGGGCGAGAGCCTGGCCCGTGTAGGACTTTTTGTTGCGGGCGACCTGTTCCGGCGTGCCCTGCGCAACGATGCGGCCTCCCGCTTCGCCGCCCTCGGGACCGAGATCAATAATCCAATCCGCCTGCTTAATTACGTCGAGATGGTGCTCGATGATGAGCACGGTATTACCGAGATCCACGAGACGATTCAGGACATGCATGAGTTTCTTTACGTCGTCAAAATGCAAACCTGTGGTGGGTTCGTCCAGGATGTAGAGAGTGCGGCCGGTTTGACGGCGCGATAGTTCGCGGGCCAGCTTGATTCTCTGTGCTTCACCACCGGACAGAGTAGTGGAAGATTGGCCGAGCTCGACGTAGCCGAGGCCTACGTCGACCAAGGTTTGCAGCTTTTGGCTCACCTGCGGAATATTTTCGAGCACTTTCAGGGCTTCCTCGATAGGCATATCGAGCAGATCGGAGATGGAATAATTTTTGTAGCGCACGGCCAGAGTTTCGGAGTTGTAGCGGCGGCCGCGGCAGACATCGCAGGTGACGTAGACGTCCGGGAGGAAATTCATTTCGATTCGCTTCAGGCCGTCGCCCTGACAGGCTTCACAGCGTCCGCCTTTCACATTGAAGCTGAAGCGGCCGGGGCGATAGCCTCGTTCGCGCGACTCGGGCAGCATGGCGAACAGTTCACGGATGGGCGCAAAAACTCCAGTGTAAGTAGCGGGATTCGACCGTGGCGAACGCCCGATGGGCGCCTGATCGATTTCGATGACTTTGTCGATATTCTCGGCGCCGCGAATTTCGCGGAATTCTCCGGGACTCTCGGCGGAACGATAGAGCTTCTGAGCCAAAGAGCGATAGAGGATGTCGTTGACCAGCGTGGATTTTCCGGAACCTGATACACCGGTGACGACAATTAGCAAACCCAGCGGAAAATTGACGTCAATATTCTTCAGGTTGTTGGCCTGGCAGCCAATCAGTGAAAGCGCCTTCGCGCCGAGTGCGCGTCGTGCATGCGGAACGGGAATCTGTAGTTTTCCGGACAGATATTTGCCGGTAAGAGATTGGTCGCTCGCGGCGATGGCCGAGGGCGTTCCAAGAGCGACCAAATGGCCGCCGGCATTTCCGGCGCCCGGGCCGAGGTCAACGACAAAATCGGCGCGCCGGATGGTCTCTTCGTCGTGTTCCACGACGAGTACGGTATTGCCGAGATTGCGAAGCTGCTCGAGAGAAGCGAGCAGCCGATGGTTATCGCGCGCGTGCAGGCCGATGGAGGGCTCGTCGAGCACATAGAGCACGCCTCGAAGACGCGAACCGATCTGCGTGGCCAAACGAATGCGTTGCGCTTCGCCGCCCGACAGTGTGGCGGCAGAACGGTCCAGACTGAGATAGCCCAGCCCGACCTCGAGCAGGAAATCGATGCGCTCGGCGATTTCCGCGAGGGGCCGGCCAGCGACTTTGCGTTGTCGCACGGTGAGCTCATTCCGAATTTTGTCGACTGCAGGCCGAGCATCGCTAAGAGCCAACGCAGTGAAATCCGAGATGGAAAGATCGCCGACTTTGACCGCGACGCTTTCGGGACGCAGGCGCCTGCCGCCGCAAACGGCACAGGGGACTGCGGACATGTATTGCGTCAACCATTCGCGATATCCGTCAGAATTTGTTTCCGCGAGGTTGTCCTCGAGAAACCCGAAAACGCCGGGAAAGCGCAATCCGGGGACATTTTTTTTCTCGCGGTTGCGGGTGGCAGCGGCTGGATCGGCTCCATTTTGGCCATTGCCGGCGAAACGGCTCTGCAAAGGAGGATTGCCGTAAAGGATCAGGTTTTGGTCTCGGCGCGACAATTTTTCGAAAGGCTGGGTCAGATCAAATCCGTGCGCAACGGCGGCGAGATCCAAGGTGCGCTTGAGATAAACAGAGCCTGAACCTGGTCCCAATCCACCTTCGAAAAGCGGCCGCGACCAATCCACAATCACTTTGGCGGGATCGAAATCATATTTCGAGCCCAAGCCGTGGCACGCGGGACAAGCGCCATAGGGCGAATTGAAGCTGAAAGAACGGGGCTCGAGCTGCGGCACGGAAATGCCGCATTCCGGGCAGGCCAGCTTTTCCGAAAAAACTTTCTCAGCGCCATCCACCACTGAGACAGTTACCAGGCCTTGAGCCAATTTAAGCGCGGTGTTTAGCGACTGGGTCAGGCGGTCTGCGATGCCAGGCTTGACCAGCAGGCGGTCGACGACGATTTCGATATCGTGATTTTTGCGGCGGTCGAGACGCGGAGGTTCGTCGAGTGGATAGAGGACGCGGTCGATGCGAACGCGGGTGAATCCGGCGCGCGCCATCTTATCCATCTCTTCGCGGTATTCGCCCTTGCGGCCGCGGACGATGGGCGCGAGCACCATGAGCCGATCGCCTTCGTGCGCCAATTCGCCGCTTAGCACAGCCTGAACGATCTGCTCGCTGGACTGCCGCGCAATGGCGCGGCCGCAATTCGGGCAGTGCGGCACACCGATGGAGCTATAAACGACGCGGAGATAATCGTAAATTTCCGTGATAGTGCCGACCGTCGAACGCGGCGACCGCGTGGTGGTTTTCTGCTCAATCGCAATGGAAGGTGAAAGACCGTCGATCGAATCGACGTCCGGGCGCTCCATCTGATCGAGAAACTGACGGGCGTATGCGGAAAGGGATTCCACGTAGCGGCGCTGACCTTCGGCATAAATGGTGTCAAAAGCGAGCGAGGATTTGCCCGAGCCGGATAACCCCGTGATGACACTGAGGGAGTTACGAGGAATTTCCAGGCTGATATTTTTCAGGTTGTGCTGGCGAGCGCCGCGAACGGTGATGCTCTTCAATGTCATATGGGAAACAGCCGAGCCGAGCTGTGCACAGAGGAGTCCAGCGCACAGCGGGTAAAATACGGCCAGAGTAATCTTGAACCATAACAAGCGGTCTGGTAGAGGTCAAGGCGACGCGAATACGTCTTTTTGCTCTACCAGGGGTGGAATTTCGAAGCGCGCCCGGCTGGTCCGGCAGGAACCCTGTAGGCAAATCTAGGGCCAGCTCGCCTGTGAATTTCCATCTCGGTGGGCGACCAGAAGTTTTTTCCCCGGACGTATTTTTTTTACCAGGCTACGCTTAAAAAAGGCCTGCCGTTTCAGTCGGTTGGGTTTGGCGCGCTGCGTGCCCTATTAATTACCCGACGGGGGAAGACGAGCCGAGGATCCCTTTAGGGGATTGAGGGCTGGGCCGGCGCGATCTTCCCCCCGACTTCTTTCAACCCTCCGCAAGAACCACCAAAATAAAGACATACAGGAAACCCTTTACGCGAAGAATTCCGCCCGCGTAGGTTCTTTCGATGCTCTGCCGCTTAGGCCTTCCGCAAAGGCCTCACATCGACTTCGCTGATAAAACTATGGGGGCCCTGAGTGACCAGCATGGCTACTGCATGCGCTACGTCTTCGGGCAGCAGAAGCGTCGCCGGATTTCGCCCCGCGTGGGGAGAAAATTCCGTGGCCACGCTTCCGGGACAAATTACGCTTACTCGAATCCCGTGCGCCCTCAGGTCCTCTGCCATGCAGACAGTTAACCCCATCACCCCCCATTTCGAGGCGCAATAGATGCCGCCGCCGGCAAAAGCGCTCTTTGATGCAAGAGAACTAATATTGATGATGTGGCCGCGTCCCAAACGGACCATTCGAGGTGCTACCAGGCGGCTTGTCAGGAACACGCTTTTCAGGTTCGTGTTGAGAACCGCATCCCAGTCAGTTTCGGGCCGCTCGTAGAAGGGACCGAAAATGCCTATTCCCGCGTTGTTGACGAGAATTTCGATCTCGCCGAGCTGACTGCATGTTTGCTCGATCATTCTGTTGACATCTTCCGCGCGGGTCACATCCGCCGCGATTGGCAGAGTTTGTATGCCGTCTTTGCGGAAAGCTGCAGCCGTATGCTCGATCTCATCGCGGCTTCTTGCGCACATGGCCACAGACGCGCCCATCCGGCCCAACCGCGAGGCAATGGCCCGTCCGATGCCACGGCTGGCGCCAGTGACCAGGGCAACTTTCTGTCCGAGGGGGAGCTGTATGTTCCTCAGGAAGCTTCGCGGGCATTCTCCACCTCTCCGGCAATCCTTTTTGACTGTGAGTTCATCTTAGCAGGTAGAGATTCGAACGCTGGCCGGTGCCGGAAATTCTTCGCATTGATCTGTTCACAGGGAACGCGCTTGCGCGGTCGGAGAAACTTCCCCTATAATCCCCTGATCTTGCACCTGGTCGGAAGTTCGTGACAGTCGGCAAATTATAAGTCGACGCTCAGCATTTGAAATGTGCCGGGGAGGCAGTTGATGAAACCAGCGTGGAAATGGGTCTCTGTGGCATTTATAGCGGCGTTGGTAATCGGCGCCGCAGCAACAACCTGGGCGGCCCCTCAAGAACAGCAACAGCAGAAACCGAATTATACCTTGGCCGAATATAACGCCTATCAGGCCGCGCACAACGAAAAAGATCCGCAGATGAGGCTGAAGGCTCTCGACGATTTTTCAATGAAGTTTCCGGGTTCCGCTTTGATGTTGTACATCGACGGGGACTACTATCGGACGTACTATGCGGTGAAGAACTACCCCAAGACGATCGAATACGTCGACAAGATATTGGCCCTGCCGGATCTCGCGAAACCGGAACAGATCGGCACGAAACTGGAGGCCTTGGGATATCGCGCGCAGGCCATGCTTTACGGTTCCGGAGAAAAAGATTTGCAAACGCCCGAGGCCTACACGAAAGGGAAAGAGGCTTCGGCGCAGGCATTGCAAACCTTGAATCAATGGCAGAAACCGCAAGGCATGACCGACGAGCAATTCACGAATAATAAGAAGGGGTTGGGGGTCCTTTTCAACTCTGTGGCGGGTATCGCGCAATCCGGATTGAAGGACTACAAAGGCGCGGCTGACTCTTATAAAGCCGTTCTGGCGCTTGATCCCACTGATGCGGTAACACATTTCCGGCTGGGCGTTGCGTATCTCCAAGAGATGCCCGCCGATGCACCGAATGGATTCTGGGAACTTTCGCGTTCGATTGCCCTCAAGGGGCCCGGCGAAGCGCAAGTACGGACTTACCTTCGCAACCAACTGCTGCATTACCAGCAGCCATCCTGCGACAAGCTGGCCGACGACGAAATGAACCAGATGATTACGCTCGCGGGAACCAGCACAGATCGTCCGGCGTCGCTGACGATTCCCAGCGCGGAGGATTTGCAGAAAGCTCGCGATGACACGGCGAACTTCCTGCCTTGGCTGCAAGAAGGCAGCGACCATGGCCGAGTCATGTGGCTTGCAACTTGTGGCCTGGAGTATCCCGACGTCGGCGTGAAAGTACTGGACATCATGCCGGGCGATAACGACAGCTTCACTTTAAAGGTTTACCGGCCGGCTGCAGCGGATGCCGATGCCGCCGCCAAAGAGATGGAGGCGGCAACGATGCCCAATATGGAAGTGCATATCGCCGGGCAACCTGACGTCAAGCGCTTGATGAAAGACGACGCCGTGCGCTTCACGGGAACGCTAAAGGACTACCAACAGTCGCCGTTCATGCTGGTCTGGGACAACGCCAAGGTTAATCCTGAGGATTTGCAACCCGCACCCTCGGGAGGAAAGCGCCCAGCTCGTACGGCGGCGCCTAAGCGGCCTGGAGCGTAAGCAGGAACGAATTGGAAAATAAAAGCGCAGGATTGATGAACGGCCCCGTGGTTCGGGGCCGTTTTCATTTCCGGGAAGGCGCGGCGCAGGTTCAGGCGCGCCGGTGGTGGCGATGATCGAGCTTGTAGATATCGATCTTGCGGCTCAGCGTATTGCGATGGATGCCCAGCAAGCGCGCGGCGCGGGACTGATTTCCATTCGAGCGATCCAGCACGCGCTTGATGAATTTTTTTTCGAATTCGTTGACTGCTTCTTCAAACAGAATGCCTCGCTCGACCATCTGACCCACTAACGCTTCCAGTTGATCTTTCACGGTCTTTCGCTCCGCAAGACTCTTCTGATTGTATGGTTCTACGGATCAGGATAGTTCCATGCCCGTCAACAGGCGATATGCTTCCCGGTACTTGGCCCGAGTTCGTTCAACAACGTCTGGCGGCAATTGGGGGCCAGGCGGCTGTTTATTCCAACCAATGCTTTCCAGATAATCACGGACATATTGCTTATCAAACGAAGGCTGCGAACGGCCCGGCCGATAGTCTTGCGCGGGCCAAAAGCGCGAGGAATCAGGCGTGAGCGCTTCATCGATCCAGATGAGTTCGTCGCCGATGAGCCCGAATTCGAATTTCGTATCCGCCAAGAGAATTCCCCGCGGCTCAGCATATGCCGCGGCGCGGCGATAGATTTCCAAGCTAATCGATCGGAGCTGGTCGGCGCGATCGCCACCCACAAGAGCCACTACGTCATCGAAGGAGATGTTTTCATCATGGCCGGCGGTAGCTTTGGTCGATGGAGTAAAAATCGGCACCGGCAAACGATCGGATTCGCGCAGCCCGGGCGGCAGGGCCACACCACAGACCCTTCCAGTGGCCCGGTAGTCTTTCCAGCCCGAACCTGTCAGGTATCCTCTCACCACGCATTCGACGGGCAGCGGCTGAGTCCTGCGGCACAACATGGATCGGCCGGCGAGCTGCTGGCGATAGGAGCTAGCCGATCCGGGGAAATCCGTGCCGCTCAAGACGTGATTCGGAACAATATCCCCCAGGGTATCGAACCAGAACAGCGAGAGCTGCGTGAGCACGCGGCCCTTATCCGGAATCGGAGTCGGCAGCACGACGTCAAACGCGGAAAGGCGGTCGGTGGCCACGAGAAGCAGATCGGCGCCGAGTTCATAGAGGTCCCGAACTTTGCCTCTGGAAAGTAATTTGAGGTCGGGGAAATCTGTTTCCCAAACAACCGCGCTCATATAAGGAGATGCCATGAGTGAATTTTATCCTGTCGAAGAGGCCGGTATTCTAGCGCAGCGTTAAACGATGTCAACAGTGAAGAAAATTGAACGAGGAAAACTACGAGGAGCAATTTTCACAACGACAAGAAAAATGCCCAGCTAGTCAAGATCAAAATTTCGATTGGTAAAATTTCAAGCGGCGTGACTCGCGCTCGAACGAGCTTGTTCCCAATTCACAGAGACAAGCTTGGAGACGCCAGGCTCCTGCATCGTTACGCCGTAGAGGACAGAAGCTTTTTCCATCGTGCGCCGGTTGTGCGTGACGACGATGAACTGGGCCTCTGTGCTCATCTCCGTCAACATTTGAGCAAAACGGCCAACGTTCGTCTCGTCAAGAGGCGCGTCGACTTCGTCCAGGATGCAGAATGGGCTGGGCTGATAGCGAAATACGGCGATCAAGCAGAGCGAGAGCAGCCAGCGCTTTCTCGCCGCCAGAGAGCAGCAGAACGTTCTGCAGACGCTTTCCGGGCGGCTGCGTGGCGATGTCAATTCCTGACTCGCCGGAGCTATCGGGCTCGGAGAGACGCATCTGGCCGGTGCCGCCGCCGAAGAGCGTCTGGAATGCGTTCGCGAAATGCCCATTGATGATCGCGAATGCTTCTTCAAATTTCTGGCGGGAAATCTGGTCCAGTTCGCCGATGGTCTGTTGCGTGTCAGCGATGGACTGGAGCAGATCGGCGCGCTCACGATCCAGGAATGTGAAGCGCTGCTCACACTCGTTGTACTCTTCGAGCGCCATCATGTTGACTGGGCCCATCGACTCGACGCGCGACTTCATCTCTTGATACTGCGCCTCGGAGGCAGCCAGAGCGTCACCTTCGAGCGGCGTTTCCTGCTCAGCAAGGAGGTCTTCGGGATTGGCGTTCAGTTCGTTGAGACACGAGGCCCGCATATGCTCGCGCTCGGCATCGTTGCGCGCACGTTCGACTTCGTGGCGATTGCGATCTTCTCGAAGATCTGTAAGGGCTTGCCGTCCAGTTCGAAGAATATTGTCGACTTCGCTGGTGCGCTGCCGGGTTTGATTGAATTCGCGCTCAAGTTCGGCTTGTTGTTTTTCGCGGCGCTCGCGTTCGGCGCGGAGTAATTCCATCTGCTGCACTTGATTTTCGCTCTGCCTGAGGAGATCGGCATCTTCTGCTTCGATGGTTGCCTGTTGCGAGGTAAGAGAGGACGACCGGGCGAGGAGTTCGTCACGTTCTTCCCGCGTGCGCGTCGCGCTGGCTGTCGCGCCTGAAAGCCGCTCCGCCATTGCTGCCTTTTCGGCACGCTTGATGGCAACTTCGTCCTGATGGGCTTGCGCGGATTGGCGAACTTCGCTGACGAGAGCCGTGGCTTCGGCCATATCGTGCTCCGCGGCTTCGCGCGCCTTGACGACGGCCTCGCGTTCCGCAATAGCGTGCTCGGCTTTTTGTCTGGCGGCGCGAGCCTCGCGCCGAAGGTGTTCGACCTCAGACTGGCAGGCCGCCAACTCCGTGCTGAGCCGCGCCAATTCAGCTCGCGCCTGATCTCGTTCCAGCGTCGCAGCCACGACTTTCTTTCCCGCTTCCACGTGCTCCAGCGTCATTTGTTCGAGAGAGCTTTCGGCTTGCTGCCGTTCGGATTCCAGCCGTTCGGCGGCCGACTGTAATTCGGCCAGGCTGTTTTCCAAACGCGAAGCTTCAGTTTCCAACGCGCGCAACTCACGCTTGGTGGCCAAAGGACCGGCTTCGGTCGGCCGTCCGCCGGTTACAGCGCGGCCGTGGTAGCAGGTCCCGTCGGTAGTCAAAAAAATGTAGGACGGATTTTGACGCGCGAGTCGTTCCGCGGTTTCGGGCGCCTCCACAAGAAAGGCTGACCGCAGCCGAGGCAAAAACTGTTTAGCCGCGGGGCCGAGCGGGTCGCGAAATTCGACCAAGCGATCGAGGCGAGAGACGCCGCTTTCGTGAGAAAACGGAACGGCGACGTCGTGATCGTTGAGATTCAAGCTGCGCAGGGAGTCGACGAAAAAGGTGGCGCGGCCGCCGAATTCTTCGCGCAAGAGCGCGATGCCGGCACGCGCATGGTCAAAGGTTTCCACGACAACGTATTCCAGCTCGTCGCGGAGAAACTGCTCGACGGCGGTTTCGTATTGCGGCTCTACTTCGGCATAGTCAGCGAGCAAACCGACGGCTCGGAAATCACGAGCCGCTTCGTGGCCATTGGAGGCGAACAGCTTCTGCACGGTTTCGGTGCTGTAAGAACGGTCGCTCAGGACCTGGCCAAGCGCGTGGCGGCGAGCGCGAACCGCAGCCAACGATTCGCGAAGGGTGTCGCAGCGCGAGGTCATCTCGGCCTGATCGCGGCGATAATTTGCCAGCAGCTGCTGTGCATCAGCCAGAGAGCGCTCGAGAAAGCGCGCCCTTTCGGTGACGGCTTGCCAGCGCAGGTCAGCCGCTTGCGAGCCTTCGCGGTGAGCTAAAGACTCCTCGAGCAGCGCCTGCTCGGATTGTTCCAGTCTCTCGAGCGCACCCGAATGATGAGCAAGCACCTGCTCCGCTTGCGCTTGTGCGTCCTGGACTTGTGCAAGTGTTTGCTCGTGCTGCTGGATTCCGCGGCGCGATTCGGCAATACGCACCTCGGCAGATTGGCTGACGGCGGAGAGTTCTGAGGAGCGGGTGGCGAGTTCCGCGAGTGCGGCTTCCAGTTGCGCGCTCTCTTCCTGCAGACGCGCGACGACGGCTTCCTGTGCTGCAACGCGCGATTCGATCTGTGCTAATTGCGCGGCGGCTTGCTCTCGCTCCCCTGCCAACTGGCGGGCGCGCTCGGCGAGTTCTTCCCGGCGCTGGCGGTTGAACAAAATGCGGTTCTCCGCGCGGTCGAGTTCCAATGCAGCCTGGCCGATGAGGTTTTGGTTCTGGCGCAACTCGGCGTCGAGTTCATAAACGCGACGATCTAGCCGCTCCTGCTCTGCTTCCAGCTCGGCGAGCGATAGGGATTGCTTCTCCTCATTCTGGCCGATCTCCGCAAGCGACGCGGCCAGCCGCTCAGCTTCGGTTTCCAGCCGGCGCGCCTTGCTGGCGAGCACTACACGAAGCAGCGCGCGCATCTGCTCACGAATCTCCGCGTAGCGGCGCGCCTTAGAGGCCTGACGCTTGAGGGATGCGAGCTGCTTTTCGACTTCGACAAAGATGTCATTGACGCGTGAGAGATTAACTTTCGATGATTCAAGCTTGGCTTCGGCGAGGCGCTTCTTTGTTTTGAACTTGGTGATTCCGGCAGCTTCTTCGATGATCGCGCGGCGGTCGGAAGGCTTTGAGCTCAGAACCTGTCCAATGCGGCCCTGTTCGATGATGGCGTAAGAATCGGGGCCGAGGCCGATACCCATAAACAGTTCTTGTATATCGCGCAACCGAGCGGTGCGACCGTTGATGAGATATTCGCTTTGGCCGGAACGATAGAGGCGACGGCCAACGACAACTTCACCCGGGCGCGAGTGTGCAGCGGTTTTTTGAGCGCCTCGGCGCTTTCGCGAGGCCTTTTCGTCAGGAACGGCAGCAAGCCCGCTTTCGATCTCTATGGGGCCCGCCTCCGCGGATTCCGAAGCATCGTCGCCAGAAGGCAGATCTTCGGCTTCGTCGGTCCTCGTGTCAGCGGAAATAAGCACGGGTTCCGCGTCGCCGAGCACGCGACGCGCAGCCTCCGCCAATTCGGCATCGACCAGCGTTAAGGTGACTTCCGCCAGGCCCATGGGAGGACGCTTAGCGGTGCCGTTAAAAATGCAGTCGGCCATTCTCTCGGCGCGGAGCGACTTAGTGCTTTGCTCGCCCAGTACCCAGGAAACCGCATCGACAATATTCGACTTGCCGCATCCGTTTGGTCCAACGATGCAGCTCAAGCCGGTGCCGCTGAAGGTCAGGTGCGTCTTCTCACAAAAGGACTTAAAGCCAATGACTTCAACTTTGCGAAGTTTAAGCAAGAGACCCTATCCTCCGCCGTTTCGGGTCAAAAGACGGCCCTTCGGCAGATACGGTATCGATTTCCTCGAGAGGAGGGTGCTCGCGACAAAAGCTCTGGCGGGTCGTATAGCAGTGGCCCAACCGTCCGGCGCTTGGATCGGCGGTAACAGGCCGCACGATAGCACACGACCCAATGAGTGTAAAGCATCGTCAGCAACAGCTTTTCCAAAGGCGAATGAACGGCTGGGCGGTGCCGGCTGAGATCGTGTTCGTTCGAATTCCCGCGCGCTTGAGCGCGTTGCTGGCCGTGCTGCCCTCGGCTAGAATGCTACGTCATTGCGCCGGAAGATATCGGCTGCCGTCGTAACCACATCATTTTCAGTAACACCATTCCTAAGGAGGATCGCGCACGATCAATGGGCGAGATCGTTTTTCACAATACGCTCGGAGGGCAGAACCAGCCATTTGTACCGCTGCATCCGGGCCAGGTGAGGATGTATACGTGCGGCCCCACCGTCTACGACTTCGCCCATATTGGCAATTTTCGGACTTTCGTCTTCCAGGATATCCTGCGACGTTTTCTCCGTTCGCGAGGCTTCGAGGTCATTCAGGTTGCCAATTTCACGGATGTAGACGATCGCATTATCGCTAAGGCGGCGGAAGCGAAGCTCGAGATACGCGATTACACGGCCAAGTATATTGAGGCCTTTCTCGCCGATCAGCGGGTGTTAGGGATCGAGAAACCGGAATACATGGTCCGGGCCACCGACCACATCGAGGATATGGTGGAGTTGATCGAGCGGCTCACCGCTAAGGGCTTCACCTACGTGAGTGATGGATCGATTTATTTTCGGATCTCCCAGTTTCACGATTACGGCAAACTGACCAATGTGGATACGTCGGGAATTAGAGCAGGCGCGCGTGTGGATGTGGATCGGTATGACAAGGCCGACGCGAGGGACTTTGCTTTATGGAAAGCTCCCAAACCAGGCGAGTTTTTCTGGGAAACTCGGATTGGCCCAGGGCGTCCGGGCTGGCACATCGAGTGTTCAGCCATGTCCATGAAGTATTTGGGAGAGACGCTCGACATCCATTCCGGCGGTGTGGACCTCGCTTTCCCGCATCACGAAAATGAAATCGCACAGTCCGAGGCTGCAACGGGGAAGCAGTTTGTCCGGTATTGGCTTCACGCCGAACACCTGCTGGTCGATTCGCAGAAGATGTCCAAGTCGCTCGGCAACTTCTACACACTGCGCGATCTACTCGAGAAGGGAAACAAGCCTTCGACGCTGCGCTTTCTGCTCGCGTCGGTTCCCTACCGCCGTCAGCTCAATTTTACTGAAGAGAGTTTGCAGCAAGCCGCCAGCTCCGTCGAACGTTTGCGCAATTTTGCCATGCGGCTTAACACCAGTAAGTTTCCGGAAGGCAAGTCCGCCATTAGTGAAAGCTCAGAGAAAGCGCAGGAAGGTTTTGAACGCGGGCTGGAAGACGATCTGAACACAGCTCAGGCTTTGGCGGCGGTATTCGAATTGATCCGGGAAGCCAATGGGGCCATGGATGAAGGAAACTTTCGGCAAGGCGATGTGGCCTCGGTTGGGAAAGTTCTCGAATCCTTCGACACAATTTTTGCCGTTCTCCAGGACCATGACGACGAGAAACTTCGCTCGGTCGGTGTGAACACGCACGGCACTGCCCTGAGCAACGAAAAAATCGAAGAGCTTGTCGCCGCGCGGCAAGTGGCCCGTACGGCTCGCGATTTTGCCAAGGCCGATCGCATCCGCGTGGAACTGGCTGAGCAAGGCATCATTCTCGAAGACAGCAAGGACGGGATCGTCCGGTGGAAACGCAAGTAGAACAGCACTCACAGATTTAAGGAGGACAATATGAAAGGGCTAATCGCGACGGTATTGTTCGGCCTTCTCGCGGCGCCGGCGCTGGCGCAGGAAGCGCCACCGGCTCCTGGGATTCAGAACGCGCCGGAAATTCCCTTTGACTCTGTGCCGTTCCTGAAACTGACGCCCGACCGCAACCTGGGTGAAGTCCTGGCTGTGGCAGTCAATTCGAAAGGGCACGTCGTGGTGCTGAATCACCCGGGCAGCGCAGGTACCGGGCCAGTCTACGGCGAGTCCACCACGCAATTAATGGAGTTCGACGAGAAAGGCAACTACGTGCGCGAAATCGGCCGCGGCGTTTACGGGCTGGCCTATGCACACTCGGTTCGATTCGACAGATACGACAACCTGTGGGTGGCAGATAAAGCGACGATGTCGGTAATGAAGTTCGATCCTCAAGGAATGGTGGTGATGAATCTCGGACGGCGCGATGAGGGACCGGACGAGCCTCGTTACCGGCACGCCGATCCCCCGCCGACTCCGGTGGATGGATATTTCAACGGCACGACCGACGTCACCTGGGATAAGGACGATAACATCTACGTGAGTGACGGCTATTTCAATTCCGAGATCGCAAAATTCGATAAGCATGGATATTGGCTTAAACGCTGGGGCGCGCCGGGCAAGGGCGGGGAACATGCCAACGAGAATCCCGGCCATTTCAGCAATCCTCATAACATCGGGATCGATCGGGCCGATAACATTTACGTTGCCGACCGCGGCAACCGCCGCATTCAGGTGTTTGACACCGACGGTAATTTCAAAAAATTCATCTTTCTGAACGTGCTCTACGACAAGACTCGCCATCCAGTTCTCGGGAACATGCCCGCCAACCGCCCGGACGAAACGCGCCCATGGACAATCTGCATCACGAACACGACGCCGCAATACCTCTACACGTCCGATGAGGAACCGGGACGCATTTACAAAATTTCGATACCGGACGGCAAAATCCTGGGGATGCTGGGCAAATCAGGTCGCGACCTCGGGCAGTTCAACTGGGTTCACGGCATCGCCTGTCCCGAAGAGAATACGCTGTACGTCGCGGACATGAACAACTGGCGGCTGCAGAAGCTGATCCTGCATCCCGACAAAAAGCTCGTTTCGAACAAGTGACGCGAAGATCAACCTAATGAGGTGCGCGCTCTCGTGTAGAAGGAATTCCGTGAGCTCCCCATAAGCCACGTATCGGGAAAGCGTTCGGGATAACAGAAATCCTGAGCGCGTGTACAATCGCTGTATGTCGAAACAATCTGCTCCCCCCCAAACACTAGCGAACGCAAAACTCCCCCGCCGTATCACTCCCCTTCCCGGTCCGAACGCCAGGCGAGTGGTCGAACAGGATCACCTGTATATCTCGCCCTCCTATACACGGAGCTATCCGCTGGTTGCAAAGCGCGGCTTCGGAGCTTTGGTGGAAGATGCCGACGGTAACACCTTCCTTGATTTTAATGCGGGCATAGCTGTTGTGGCCACGGGTCACTGCCATCCGGAGGTGGTCGCCGCCGTTCAGCGGCAAGCCGCCGAGCTTATTCATATGTCGTGCACGGATTTTTACTACGAAGGCATGGTCGACCTCGCCGAAAAGCTGGCGGGGATCGCGCCTGGCAAAGAGGCCAAGAAAGTCTATTTCGGAAATTCGGGAACCGAAGCTATTGAGGCGGCCATCAAGCTCGCGCGATATCACACCCGGCGCGAGAAGATCATTGCGTTCTACGGAGCTTTCCACGGGCGGACGATGGGTTCGCTCTCCCTGACCGCTTCAAAGGCCGTCCAGCGGAAAGGATTCGGAAGCTTGCTTTCCGATGTTTTCCATGTCCCATACGCGAACACTTACCGCTGTCCCTACGGACACGAGGCGAAGGATTGCTGCACTGATTGCGCGAAGTTCATTGAACGCGTGCTCTTCACGAAAATTGTGGACCCACAGGAAGTAGCTGCAATCATCGTGGAGCCGATTCAAGGCGAGGGCGGATACGTTCCGGGCCCAGCCGAATTTCTGAAGGACGTGCAGGACATATGCCGGCGAAACGGAATCCTGCTGATCACAGACGAAGTGCAGAGCGGCATGGGACGGACGGGTAAGTGGTGGGCGGGAGATCACTCTGGTATCGAACCGGACATCCTGTGCGTCGCGAAAGGAATTGCCTCGGGCCTGCCGCTGTCAGCGACGATCGCTCGAGCCGGAGTGATGGACTGGAAGCCGGGCGCCCACGCTTCGACTTTCGGCGCGAACCCCGTGTCCGTAGCCGCAGCTTTGGTAACGCACCGCCTTGTGAAGGACCATTACCTCGAAAATGCGCGGCGCATGGGCGAATATATTTTCGGCCGGCTCTCGAAGTGGCGTGAGCGGTTCCCCATCGTCGGCGACGTTCGCGGTAAGGGTTTAATGATTGGCGTCGAAATTGTATCGGACCAGAAAACGAAAGAGCCCGCGCCCAAGCTTCGCGATTCGATCGAAGATCTCGCATTCAGCAAGGGGCTGCTGATCCTGGGAGCGGGTCCCAATACGATCAGGCTTGCGCCTCCCCTGCTGATCGATGAGGAGCAAGCGGATTTCGCTATCCAAACACTCGAGGAGTGCATCCGGGAGACGGAATCACTGGTTTAAGTAGCGAAATCGAGAGTTTCTGGACCGCAGATTTTCCGAGGCAAGAGCGAGTGCGTCTTTTTTCCAGTTTCATTTTCGGGCTCGTTGACTGGGCAGCAAGGAGCGGCTTGGCAACACAATCGCCGTCCTCAGATGGTGAGCGCCGGCAATCTCGACGAGTGATGGGTGTGCGGGGCGAGACCTTCGCCTATTGGTATTTGCGGCGCCACGGTTACGTGATCATCTGCCGCAATTTCCGCGTGTCGGGCGTCAAAGGCGAGATCGACTTAGTGGGCTTCGACGGGCCTGTACTGGCATTTGTAGAGGTAAAGACCAGGACGAGTAAGCCTGATGTCATGAGTTTGCCGGAAGACGCCATTACTGCGGATAAGCGGCGCTTTGTGGCTCGAATGACACGACAGTTTTTGATGGAGCGCAGGCTCAGAGGCGTCGACTGGCGTTACGACGTTTTGGCAATCGAAGCCCGGGCAGGCAATCGCCCGATCGTGCGCCTGCACAGAGGCGCCTTTGCTGATCAAGCTTTTGCTGATCAATAGGTCGCAAGCATTCAGCTCGCCTTTGCGGGCTGGCGCGCGTCGAGCTAAAGTGAATCCCTAAGGATACAATTAAAGATTGCGAAGAAGCGTTGCGGGCTTTCAGGGCTGCCGCACCGCAGGAGGACGCGTTGCCGGAGTTACGTAAGGACCCCATTACAGGCCGCTGGGTCATCATCTCGACTGATCGGGCGAAGCGCCCGACCGATTTCGTACGTGAAAGTGTGCGCATGGAGGGCAAGGGGTTTTGCCCCTTCTGTTTGGGAAATGAAGGCAAAACACCGCCCGAAGTTTTAGCGTACGGCCGGAATGGCGGTGGCCCCAACACACCCGGTTGGACCGTCCGTGTGGTTCCAAATAAGTTCCCGGCGCTTGGCATTGAAGGCGATTTGGACCGGCAGGGTGATGGCCTGTTTGACCGTATGAATGGCGTGGGCGCTCACGAAGTGATCGTTGAAACGCCCGATCACAGGAGCACGTTGGCCACGTTGCCGGTTCGTGCCATCGAGGATGTGTTGTGGGCTTATCGTGATCGCGTGCTGGATCTGAAGAACGATAAGCGCTTTCGCTACGCGCTCATCTTCAAAAATCATGGAGATGCCGCGGGCGCGTCTTTGGAGCACTCACACTCGCAACTGATCGCGCTCCCCATCGTGCCCAAGCGAGTGCGCGAGGAACTGGACGCGGCGAAGCATTATTACCGAGAGAAAGAACGCTGCATTTTCTGCGACATGATCCGGCAAGAGATGGAATCCGGCGTGCGCGTTGTTGGCGAAAACGATCAGTTCGTTTCTATCGCTCCATATGCCCCGCGTTTCCCATTCGAATTGTGGCTGCTGCCGAAGCAGCATAGTTCGGCATTCGAAAATAATCAGAGTTCGGTTTACTCGAGCCTGGCGCGAATGCTCAAAGATACGCTATCGCGCCTTGACGCCGTGCTCGATCATCCCGCGTACAATTTCATGCTGCACACCTCTCCTGTCGGGGAGGAGATTAATGACCACTATCACTGGCACTTTGAGATCATCCCCAAGTTGATCAAAGTCGCGGGATTCGAGTGGGGAACAGGCTTTTACATCTGTCCTACTCCGCCGGAGGAGTCCGCGCGTTTTCTTCGCGAGGCGCAGGTCACTGCGACCTCCGCGGCTTGAAAGTGACTCGATGGCGGGACAGACCGTTTCTGCACCTCATCGCCTGACTGACATACCTAACCGCTTTTCGCTATACTGACGGGCGTTGGGCGCGGTACCCAAGAGGCCCAAGGGAGAGGTCTGCAAAACCTCCATTCGTGGGTTCGAATCCCACCCGCGCCTCCACGATTTCCCTTGTGTTTTGTTTCAGTTGACGTCGTGCGAGCCTCTCGGCTCCGCGCGGTAGTGGCTCCAAAAGAATACTGTCGAACGATTGCAGCTGTTCACAACTTCATTGCGTCTTTTTATACGGCGATTCGCCTCGATAAGAATCCGACAGGTTCGCGGCAGGAGCTTGGTCCCCAGATTCACGCGATCAGCGACGAAACCCACCACAAGATTCATGCTGTGCTTACCGATCACCAGAAAGAATTGGAAAAGGCGATGCAGCAACGCGAGCATAAGGGTGAAGAAAACAGACGATCTGCTCCCCCAGCGGCACCGTCAGAGTAGCTCCAAGCTATAGAGGGTTCCCTCCAGCTTTCCGTGTGTGAACAAGCAGGAGATAACCCTAATATTCGGCCGAAGCTGTACCGCGATTCGCGGTATTGAATAAATCCTTATGAGCGCGACATTACTGGGCCCTGTTGATTGCGGCCCATTTCCCTCCTGAAGGACCATGAGCGTGGAAGCAACTGTACAACTGAGGAGCCCAACCGATGAATCGCACTGAATTGAAGGAAGTTTTCACCGACCAATTGAAGGACCTATTTAGCGCTGAGAAGCAGCTGGTCAAAGCGCTCCCCAAGATGGCAAAGGCAGCCTCAACCGATGAATTGAGTAGCGGCTTTGAGGAACACCTCGAACAAACCAAAGGCCACGTGCAGCGGCTGGAAACCATTTTCGAGGAGATGGAAGAAAGTCCCAAAGGCCCCACTTGCAAAGGCATGGAGGGACTAATCGAGGAAGGAAGCGAAGTGATCGGCGATGATGAACTTGAGGGCGAAAGCAAGGATCTGGCTCTGATCGCTGCCGCGCAGCGAGTGGAACATTATGAAATTGCGGCTTATGGCTGCGTTCGGGCCTTCGCAGAGCAACTTGGCATGGACGATGCCGTTTCGCTTCTGGAGCAAACGCTGGAAGAAGAAAAGGAAACCGATCAAAAACTCAACCAAGTATCCGAAACCCTACTAGAGAACGTCCAGGACCAGGGTGAAGGAGAAGAGCAACAGGCCCCTCCGCGCCGTTCCAGGACGAAAGCGGCTAGAGCGTAGCGCGATAGCTCGGCCCCAGCCCCGAGCTCCCGCCATCGGGTATTTGAATGGCAAAATCAAAAACCTCCAGGAATGGCTTGGCTGATCCCTCTCGCCTATCGCCAACTGACGAGAAGGATAACGCGATCATTCAGGTCATCATTGAGACGCCGAAAGGTTCGCGTAACAAGTACGCGTTCGATCAGGACGAACGGATTTTCGAGCTGAAAAAGGTTCTGCCTGCAGGCATGGCTTTCCCTTACGACTTCGGATTTGTTCCTTCGACCAAGGCAGAAGACGGCGATCCCATTGATGTATTGGTGCTGATGGATGAGCCCGCATTCCCGGGATGCTTACTGAAGTGCCGGCCCGTGGGGGTCATCGAAGGAGAGCAGGGAAAAAAGGGTGACAAAGAACGGAACGATCGTATTGTAGCCGTCGAACAGGATAATCACCGATGGGCGCACGTCAAACACATCGATGATCTGGGCAAACAATTCGTGCGGGAGCTTGAAGAGTTTTTTGTCAACTATCACGAATTGACGGGAAAAAAATACAAGGTCATTGATGTGAGGGGCCCCGGCGAGGCCTGCCGCCGAATAAAGGATTGCCGACGGAGGGCAAACGGCAAGAAAAGTAACTGAAACCTACGAAAGATCCAACGCGTCCTGCGTTTTCAAATCTCAAGAGAAACAACAGCGTCGAGAGTCGCACTACTACTGCGATTCATGCGCCCATCCGTGACAAGCTGGCAGCTAGGAGACGAGAGTATCAGGAGCGAGTTCGACTTGGGCCGGCGGCGCGAGATCCAGATTCGGCATCGCGAACGACTCTTCCACCGGGACCTCTGCGGGCATTTTTTCGTGCAACAGCCGTTCCGTAGCCGTAATCATAGGCACGGCATGGAACCGTTGATGCATTGTTGACCCGCTCACGAGATTCGATATTGCCAGAAGAATCATGCCCTGATGATGTGCCATCCAGCATCGCGTAATGCGGTCGGCCGCCGGGTTGGATTGCCCGTTGACCCTGATCTCCGCGGATTCGTAGAAACCGTAGCGGCCCAGCCAGTTTCTATCTTTCATCCGGTAAATGTTTTTCAGTGCGAGATGCGTTTCTATGCCGAGGCCGAGGAATGTCGAATACGGAGAGATGAGCCAGCGTTGCATCGTGTAGCGGCGTAGCGCCAAACCAGGGGCTCCAAAGCCTTCGTATTGGAACAGTCGGTTGGGATCTCGATCGCCGAATGCGGCCTCGGAAATTCCCCAGGGTTGATCTTTCAGGACTTCCATATTGGCGTGGAACTTAATGGCCGCTCGTCCGCTCGCGTGCAGTAGTGTGTTGGGGTGCGCGCGCATCCACAGATTGGGCATAAGGTATTCGAAAAGGCTTCCCGCCCAGGAGATCAGCACCCGCTCGTTTTCACACTCGGTTTGGCCTCGGCCGAGATAGAACCAGCTTGCCTGCGGAATGTCGCCCTTGGCAATTGCAACGAACGTGGCGATGCGCGCTTCCGAAGCCAGGAGATCGTAGCAGGCGCTTTCGAGACGGTTCGCACTCTTGGTGTAGCCGATGGAGAGCAGCTTCCTTTGGCGGTTGTAGAGGAAGCCAAAATCCATGTCATGAGCGAGCTGTTCGCAGGTGTCAGCAAGCTCCTCCATGGTGGAATGCAGGCTTCGGGAGCGCTGCAGGCGAGCTGAGATTTTAGCGAGAAGGACCTTGACGTCATTTGCGCCGCCGGCTGCAAGATCGGGCCGATTCAGAGTTTCGCGCAACGCTGCGGCGAGTGCCTCGAGCGCCCTGATGGCTCCATCCAGCGTGAGCTGACGAATGTCAACCTGCGGACAAACGCCCAAAGTCTCGATCAACGCCTTATCTTTGGCGAGCAGCCAAGGCACAAACGTCACAGCCAGCTCGCGCAAGCGGCTCAACTGATTGCGCAGATCGCGAGACCAGTAATGGAGATCCGGCGACCGATGCCCTACGTTTTCTATGGTCTTCTCGAGCTTCCGAACACCATCTTCCAGGCTATAGAGTTCCGGAATCCAGCGTTCGGGATCGTCCTGCAAAGTTACGGTCCGATCTTCGAACTCAGCAATCGCCTCGAGCAGATGCGTCATTTGATCTGCTTCGGCAATTTGCCTGAGCAGGCGCAAGCGATCTCCAATTCCAAGCCACACCTGAGGCGGAAAGAGCGGCTGAGCGGGCATCTGTATGCAAGCCTGACTCGTCGTCAGCAACGAACAAAGCAGGTTGCCGCTGTCTACGGAAGAGATAAAAAACGGCGGTTCCGCTTTTAATGAGCGCGCGTCGTACCAGTTGTAGAAGTGTCCCCGAAAACGCTCGAGCTTGGTGGCCGTAGCGAGCGTGGACTTCGTAAGCTGGATCACTTGAGGCAGGCTGATGAAGCCCAGATCGTAAGCCGCCAAACGCGAATTGAAAAGCAGACCCAAGTTTGTCGGCGAGACGCGTTCGACCACGATGGCCGGGATCTGCTGCAGGCGATCAGAGATGAGCCAGTGATTCGTGGGATTGCAGAATTCGTCGAAGAAACGCCATGTGCGCAACGCCGTTTCGCGGAGGAATTCCCGGTCGCGCGTTGCGACTTTCGTTTCGCTTGGCGACGGCTGACGATCGAGCCAGACAGCGACGTGGCCCGTCAGGAACCAGCAAATCAGAAATGGCAGGGCAATCGGCAAGGCGTGCGGCTTGACCATGCAAATCAGGCCACCGATAGCAAAGGCCGCCAGGGGAATCCACTCAAGATACCGGTCCACCAGGGAACGCGGCCCGGAATTCATTTCCGCTTGCGCCGCGGTTTCCCATTCAAGCAGGTTTCTTCGCGTCACGAGCAGGCGGAAAATCGTCCGCACGGCCGCATCGATCATGATCACGCTCTGATGCAGCAATAGAACAAAAAATAGGGCCATCCGCACCTGTTCGAGGGCGAAGCCCAAGGCTACACTCTTCAAATACGCGGCCGAATAGCGATTAACTTTAGAGAGGCCAGAAATCAGTTGCAGAAAACTCGGCAGGAGCACCACAACCAAAGCTGCGCCAGTCCAGAAAACAGGCCCGCGAGGAAGGAAGAGCCAGCCTGCCACCAGCAGCGCGAGCATCACCGGCTCGTACACCGCGCGCCGCAGATTATCGACAATCTTCCAGCGTGAAATAATCTGCAGCGCATTGGGCATCTCGCGGCCGAACCTGTCGGCTATGCGCGGTAAGATCCAAGGCGCCGTCTGCCAATCGCCGCGAGCCCAGCGGTGTTTGCGCCGGCAATAGACGGCATATCGTGACGGGTAATCTTCGACGATCTCGATGTCAGAGACCAATCCCGCCCGGGCAAATGACCCCTCGATCATGTCGTGGCTCAGTAGAGCTCCCTCGGGAAGCCAGGTATCCACGAGGCGATGAAAGGCGTCGATATCGTAGATTCCCTTACCTACGAAGCTGCCTTCGCCAAAGAGATCCTGGTATGCATCGGAGACGGCCCGCGTATAGACGTCAAAGGTGGCATCCGCAGAGAAGATCGCTGCCAGCCGCGATTTCCTGGCCGACTGAAGGTCTACACCCGCCTTCGGTTGCAAAATGGCATAACCGCGCCGCAGCTTCTTTCCCGAACGATCGAATACCGCACGATTCAAGGGGTGTGCCAGTGTGCCGATCAATTTTCGCGCCGCATCACGCGGAAGCTGGGTGTCGGAATCGAGCGTTATTACGTAACGCACGTTCTTCAGTAACGAAAGGTCACCGATCTTGACGGAGAAAGCGTCATGTTCAGCGCGCAGAAAGCTATTAAAGTCGAGCAGTTTGCCGCGCTTACGCTCCCAGCCCATCCAGATGCCTTCAGAGGCGCAGTAGACCTGGTGACGATGGAAGTGGAAGAACGTGCCGCGCGACTCTTGCGCATATTTGCGATTCAGCCGTTCGATCAATTGAGAACAGAGACGGATCAGCGGGTCATCATCTGCTGGGCCGGTGCGTGAATCGACGGAATCGGTGAGCAACGCAAAATGGAGGTTCTTGTCGCGGTTACCGAGAAAACGCACATCCAGCGCCTCCACCATTTGGCGCGTCTGAGATTCATTCAACAGGAGGGTCGGCACGGCCACAACAGTCAGACACTCATCGGGAATGCCCTTCGAAAGATCGAGCTTGGGAAGAACTCGAGGCGGGAAAAAAAGCGCGATGAATTGATTGACGATATCAATGGCTGCTCCCGTCGCCGGTACGAGCAAAAGGGGCAAAATGATGGCCATCGAAACAGACCGTCCGCAAGCCAAAAGCAGTGCAGCCGTCAGAACAAAAGCGCCGAACTCGATAGCCAGCAGATAGGCCGAAGGCGCGTGGTTGATGATTCGTTCTCTGAGCCACCCAAGAACAGAAGACCGATGGCCGACCAATTTACGAAGTTGGTCACGGCCCTCATCCGTCAGAAAATATCCCACGTGGTTCGAGTAGCCAGCCGATTCCGAGGGCGACTGCCGCGCCAAATCAATTGCTTGCTGCGCAATCTCGGCTTCGCTCTTGCGGGAGCGAGCAGCCATCTCAGCTACTGCGTGCCGATAGGAATCGCGGCTGGCCGGCTCCATCTGCGCATAGATAGAATCGGTGCGGAGGATTTGTTCAACGGCGCTCAACTTTGCGAAAATGCGATCCCAATTGGCGTGATCGAGTTCGCGCAAGCTTTCGAGAATGGTGACCAACTCTGCCGATAGCTTCTGAAGCCGGTCCCTCTCGGAGGTACGGCCGAGTTCGCTCCCGATCTGGAGCAGCCGCTGCATAAGGCGGAGCTGAAAGAGGGGCTTGAA
This sequence comes from uncultured Acidobacteriota bacterium, assembly GCA_963803735.1. Lineage (GTDB taxonomy): Bacteria > Acidobacteriota > Terriglobia > Acidiferrales > UBA7541 > Palsa-189. Next base: position 240,998 of record CAWDNV010000011.1, read on the forward strand.
TACCCACAGCTCATCCATATCGAACGTGACGTGCTCCTGCATGGCACTGATGAAAATCAGGAAGGTGTCCTGCCGAAATTTTTCCTGCACCGCCGAGAGATAAGCGCGGACAGACCAGGTAGGCACGAGGGACACGTTTCGCGCCGCAGGCGCTTACTTTGGCAAGGGTTCTGGCGTCGCGAAGGGCGCCACTAAATGCAGAAGTGACGCTATGCAGCAGGCGGCTGTTGGTCAGCAGGCATTCGACCCATTCAGCTCGGTCGTTTTGGCGCAAGCCGCTATAAAGCTGGCGTATTCCGAGAGCAGTCAAAAAGCTTTGTCGCGGAAGAAAGCTCGAAGGCTTTCTATTAACCTCGGAGGACCAATCTGCCACCTCGGAAAATGCGCGGCTGCGGAGATCAATTTTTTGAGCTTCCGCTGATTCAGTCTCGGCGGAATTGGGATTAGTAAGCGCGGAAATCTGCTGCACAACATAGCGCTTCAAGAGCCCGGAGTATTGACTTGCTTGCGTTTCGAACATCCTGGGTTCCGCCTACCTGTAATTGGCCGCCTGCAATTCAAACATTTCCGAATAGCGCCCGCCCTGGCTCATTAATTCCGTATGGCTGCCCTCTTCAACGATGGTTCCATTCTCGAGCACAAGAATTTTGTCCGCCATTCGAACCGTGGAGAACCGGTGCGAGATGAGGAGCGCCATCTTGCCTGCAGTCAATTCCGCAAATTGAGAAAAGACTTCGTGTTCTGCATGCGCGTCGAGCGATGCCGTAGGCTCGTCAAGAATCAGAAGTTGCGCATCGCGCAGATATGCGCGCGCGAGAGCGATTTTCTGCCATTCTCCGCCGGAGAGATCGAGTCCTCGCTCGAACCGGCGGCCCAGGATTTGCGTGTAGCCTTCGGGCAAAGAAGTGATGAGCTCATGCGCACTGCTCTTTTTTGCCGCATTCACCAGATTCGGCAAGTTATCGAGATCTTCTATGCGCCCCGCGGCGATATTTTCTGCTGCACTCATTTCGTAGTGGACAAAATCCTGGAAAATGACGCCCATCTCTTTCCACAAATCCTGCAAGTCATATTCCTGCAGCGGGATTCCATCCAGAAGGATCACTCCTCCGGTGGGCTCATAAAGTCGCGCGAGAAGTTTGACGATGGTCGTCTTTCCCTGGCCGTTTTCGCCAATCAGGGCGACGCGCTCGCAAGGTTCGATGCGGAAGTTCAAATCCGTGAAGACCGGCTGCGTGCGGCCGGGATATATGAATGAGACATTGCGGAATTCGAATCCCTGAAGAATTGGCCGCGGCGCTTTGAGGGCATTCGGCCGCGTCCGGATTTGAGGGCCGATAGAGAAGAAGCGGATCAGATCGCCAAGGAAGAGTGCCTGATCGGCCAAACCGGAGAACGTCGAAAAGATCGCTTGGATATTGGTGCTCGTTCCCGCGATTGCTCCGGCCAAAAAGGTCATATCGCCGACGCTGAGATGGCCTGTAACCGTGCGGTAGATCACGAATGCGTAGCAACCGTAGTAGCACGCCGTGCTGGTAAGCCCGAGAAGTGAGCCGGCGAGGAGCTTGCGCCGCGCCAGAGCGACATCCTCCCGATGTACCTGCTGCGAAAATGTGTCATACCGAGAGGTGAAAAAAGGCCCGAGTCCGAATAGCTTCGTCTCTTTCGCAGTCTCTTTGCTTGATGCCAGAGTGCGCAGATAATCGAGCCTCCGACGGACCGGTGTCTGCCGGAACCGCAGCGCGTAGCCTTGAAAAGCATAATGCGTCTCGCCGAGAAAGGCCGGGACGACACATCCGACAAGGATCAATACGAGCCAAGGCGAAAATAAAAAGACGCTGGCGGCCAAGCTGATCGCGACAATGGATTGCTGGATCAGCTGACCAAGCGCACGGATCATACTCACTCGATCAATCGCCTGAACACGCGCCCGTTCCAATTGATCGTAGAAATTGGGATCTTCGTAGGAGGCGAGATCGAGCTCCGCGGCGTGCTTCATGATCAGCAGGCTGCTGTGCATCATGAAGCGGCCGGCGAGAAGTTCGTCGAGATAATCAACTGCTCGTGTCAGGAGAACAGAAAGTCCCGCGATAACGAAATCGGCCACAACCAGCAGCCAGAAGTGTTTCGGAAGCGCTTGAGTGTGCGCGACGTAACCGACGACGCCGTTGATGATGAGACGCGTTACCAGCAGTGCCCCGAGAGGCAGCAGCGCGTTAATCAAGCGGAAGAACAGCCCGAGGCCAACGGCGCGCGGCGCGGAATCCCAAAACATCCGCATCACGGGGGGTATGTTCCGCAACGCGTACATGCGCTCTTGCCACCCCTGACGCAGGACCTCAGGGAGCCGCACGTGTGCCTTTATTTTGCTCGAGAAACCCATTGAATCGAGTTATACCCTCGACTTGGCCGGCTGAGTGGCGATCCTGCTGATGCCATTCCAGAATCGCAAATTATTTCGCATGATGCCACACGTTTCGCGTGGTTCAGCGAGGCTTTTCAGCGTTTGCTGAGCTGGGTTAGACCACTGATCGCGCCAGCCAGGAAAGCAAGACAGATGAGCAGAAAGGCGATCCGCAGACCGCCCGCGTAACGGAATCCATTATTAACGCCCAGTTGTATGTTCACGTACGACAAGATCGACACGATAATCAACAGCCCGGCAGTGAGCACTATTCCCGTGTACGTTTCCGGTCTTCGATTGCCCTTCATGTCCCCTCCTAGCTGAGGCGCGGACGAGCTAGGGAGGTATAACTATGGCAATTCGAGGCAGTTGGGGCAATCAGGAATAGTCCGTAAGGGTATGGCCAGAACCATGTACGATCTCAAACTGGCTTCTAGGGGGGCTTCTGATGTTACGAAAAACGCTGAGGTTATTCTCGCCCTACGCGACGAGCTTCTCGCTCTGAAGTGACGATCTGTATCCGCTGCAGCCCGCCAAGCTGGATGCCTCTGCCAGCGAGTTCAATCTGAATCCGCCTGCGCAGTTCGCGCGCCACATCATCCTGGCGCGTGGGAGCGGTTCGTACCTGCAGCCGCACGGTTGTTCCGTTCGGGGCCAAAGACTCGACTCCAAGAACGCGGGGGCCGTCCAACAGCATTGGGGACCACGACGGGTCGGCGCGGAATTCGGTTGCTACGTCCTCCAGCGCGTTCAACGCCTCGTCCAATGGCTGATCGACAGCGACCGTGGCATCCAGAAAAAGCTGCCCCCAATCCCGGCTGAGATTGGCTACTTTGGTGATCTCACCATTGGGAATGGTGACCACCGCGCCCTGCGGGTCGCGCACGACGGTGCGGCGAAGCGTCATATGCTCGACCCGGCCGACAACGTCGCCGATGCGCACCACATCTCCGACGACGTATTGGTCCTCTAAAATCGTGAAGAATCCATTGATGAAGTCGCGCACGACATGTTGCGCTCCGAAACCGATCGCCAGGCTGGCTAGGCCGGCAGCCGCAGCGACTGGGGTTATATTGAAGCCGAACTCGGGCAGGGCCGTCAGAATGGCCACGATTGCGATGATGGCCGTTCCGCCGCTGTAAAGTATCCCCGCCAATGTTCGAGTCTGCTGCTCGCGCATCCTGGCGACGCGCGCGGCAGATTGAGCACCCGCGCCAGCGATCAGGCGACGCGTTACGATTCGCAACACGCGAATCAGCAGAAGCGCGATCAAGAGAATCGCGAGCAGGCGTGTGCCATGGCCGAGGGCGAATTCGGTCCACTTGAATACGTGGTCAGTCATAAGATCTGCTGTCCTGACGCCCCAGCGTGGGCGTTACCCGCGAGATGAGCTTCGCGCATTAGAATAGAGGTGCGCATTATATCAATTGCATTTTGTTGGCCGGCAAGCTCATCCCGCGAGGCGTGGCGGGAGCGTCAACAATCAACAGAGCGTCAAAACAAACACGTATCAGCCGCGCTAGATGGGTTAATCTACGATATAAAATTAACCATCCAGAGAGGGTCGCCATGCGTTTGTCGCGCAGAGTTTTCATCGCTGCCTCCCTATTGGGCCCATCAGTTGGCGGTCTTTGGGCCGCGCAACAAGATGTTCCTCCGCCGCAATTTCCGCCACCTTTTCCACCAGCAGAACCGCCTGAATCGCCCCGAAACAAGAGACGCGATCGCGTCCTGCTTAAAGCGAATCGTGAAGCCATCAACAAGGACGTCACGCGGATGTCGGACCTGGTGGGCGCGCTGCAAAAACAGCTCAAGGAAAGTGACACGACAGACATTTTGTCCCTTGACGTCATTCGCAAATCCGAGGAGATCGAAAAGTTAGCGCGGCACGTGCGAGATTTAGTCCGCGGGTGAGACAAATCCTTCGTTATCGAAAGTGCGCGGGGAATGCCGCAGGAGTAGAGCGACGGTCCGCCCGAATTGATGCCGCCTGAAAAGCGCTTTACAATGCCTTCTGCTGTTTCTGTTCCTATGCGCGCCTGTAGCTCAATGGATAGAGCACTAGCCTCCGGAGCTAGGGGTTAGGAGTTCGAGTCTCCTCAGGCGCGCCACTTTCTTTCATCTTTACATTCAGGGAATTGCAGCGATAGCCTCTCGTTGGTTTAGAACTGTTCTGCAGGCGTTTGCTTTTCCGGCCCGTGGGTGGCTCAGGTTTTTTGCACTGGGAATCGTGCTTCGATGAAAATGCCTCGAGCAAACTAGCCAGGCATCAGTACGCTGGAGGGACCGAAAATGCGAAATCGCTTTTGGGTTTCAATGGTTGTTCTGTCGGCTGCCGCGCTAACAATTTCCATTGGCACATCCGCTCAGAACAATTCTAAGCCGACTTGGCCTGAGGTGGATTGGCATAAACCGCGGATAACAGCACAGAATCGAAAACCAGCTCCACGGCGCAGCATCTCCGGGTCGTGGAGTACGGCCGGGGGGCCGGACGCAGGAACTCAGGCAGGCGGCGTGCAGTTAAAGCCAAACAATGGGAAACCGGAGAATGCGCTAGCATACACGCCCCATGCACTGGAAGTGTACAAGACTCATAAGCCAACCGAGGGAGTCGACGCGGTCCCGCCGAACGAACACAATGATCCCAGGAATTTCTGCGAACCCCTAGGATTTCCGCGCTGGAATCATTACAGCCTCAGATTTAGCCAAATCTTTCAGGACGAGGCGAAGATAGCGATTTTGTATCACTACGACGACCGCTGGCGCATCATTTGGATCGACGGTCGTCCCCTTCCCAAATTGCTGGACGGCGGCGTGGAAATAGACGGCCAGTTCAGGGAACAGCGGTGGATGGGCTACTCCGTCGGCAAATGGCTGAACGATTACACCCTCGAGGTCCAAACGGTCGGAACCATGCCTGAAGACCGGGTTTGGCTGGATAATACTGGCAGGCCCATCAGTGATCAGGCTCGCATAACGGAGACATTCCGGCGCTTGGACTATGACACTCTGGAATGGTCAGAAACGATCAATGATCCGATAATGTATAGTAAACCATTTGACGCCTTGAAGATGGCGTTTAGGCTGCAAGATCCCCATGCGGAGGAAAACGAAAACATATGCTCGCCAAAAAACTACCAGCTCTATCTCGACGCTTTTGGCGATGACGCCAGCAAGAAGTGACAGTCGAGGGTGAGCTAACCTGTCTTTGACATTGTTTCCAGGGGTCGTAAAGAAGAAGATGGACTCGTAAAAACGGAGGTTGCACCATGAGTAAAAGGCTTGTCATCGCCTTGACTATGACCCTTGGGCTTTCGGTTTCGGTTCCTCTGTTCGCACATCACGGCAGCGCTTCGTACGCAACCGATAAGCAAATTGTCTTAAAGGGGACCGTCACGAGATGGCTTTACGCCAGCCCCCATCTTTTGCTGATGCTTGACGTGAAAGATGAGAACGGTGAAGTAACGCACTGGGTTCTGGAGTCGCAGTCTCCGACGGTCATGTACCCCACTGGCTATCGTAAGGACTCCTTTAAACCCGGGGACGAAGTTACGGTCACTGCGAGCCAAGCCAGGAATGGCAAGCCAATCGGGCGCATCATCGAGGCCATAACTGCTGACGGCACGAAGTTGGGACGTCTACCTGCCGCTGCCTCGCAAGATCAACCAGAAGTTTCTGTGCGCCCTCATCCTTAGGCAGACCGGTCTTTAGGCAGACCGGTCTTTGCTTGCGGTTCAAATACGGGATAGCCAAAAATTGGGAAGTCTACCGGGGTCTGACTGACCCAAAAATTCTAAAATCGTATCCTCAGGCGCGCATATTCAGCGCATAGAATAAGTTCCCTGCCCGCGCCACGACGAAAAAGCAAGGCCAAGCCTTTTTCCCGGGCTGAGGGTTTCTAGATTTTAGAGGGCTTCTGGTTGGATGGTTTTGGCGTCAGCTTTCGGATAAAGAATTCCTGTAAGACGTCCAGGACGGCGGTTTCACCAATCCCAATCGCCGTGTTTTCGAAAACGAATCCCACCCGATTTCGATCGCTCTTCGGATAATACAAATTGGAAAGCCCGCCGGCGATTAGGCTTCCGGCTATATTCGAGTAATTCGGCTGCCACCGCCTGTTATCGCCCTTGCAGATTACGGAATTGGCAAGCGCATAGAGGAGCCGTGAACGCTTGGTTCCGGTTCCCTTGTAAAAATAACGTGGATCCTGTTTCAGGATGGACGGCAAAATGGCGCTGCCAATGAATGTGCTCGAGACAATGTCAGCGTAGGCTGCACCGAAGCGTTTTCCATAACCCTGAGCTCCCTGGCCGTACCCACTGAATTGATTTTCAGCTTGCTGAGCCCCTGCAACCACTCCCGTCAGCGCGAAAGTGAATGGATCGATCACCATCTTCGAAGCCAGTTCGAATTTTTGCTTTGAGGTGAGAGGAACCGCATCGGGCACGTAGCTGACATAAAAATTTGGCATCACTGCGAGCACGCGCTGTTTTTCCTGATCTTTAATCTGCATTTCGGCAACTTCGACAGGCGGAGGTTCCACACGCACCGAAGTCATCGCCGTGGCTACCCGCAACGAGATTTGCGGCGCAACGTAATTCTCGCCTGAGTGCAGGACGGCGGATATTGTTTGCCCGGCCAGGCCCGCCGCATTAATTTTGAGTTGGAATGCTCCAGGCGAGACGTTCGCAAACGAGAATTGACCATCGTCGCCTACGATTTGCTGGTTCGAAGCTTGGTTTTCGCGAACGAGGGTTACCTCGGCTCCGGCGACTGGCGCTCCCGACTGATCGAGAACTGTCCCGCTGATGTTTCCGATGATCTGCTGTTCGGGCTGCTGGCCGGCTTGCTGTTCAGCCTGCGCAGAGGGAGCCGACGTCGTTATGTCCTGTACTGCGCGTCCCACACTGGCGGCCTCCGCCTGCTCAGCTTGGGCCCACGTCAACGCTGGAAAGCCGCAAAACAGAACGCAAACGCTGAGCCAGACTAGCCCTCCGCGGTCGAAAACGGAGCTTCGGCCATTTCGGCTCGAATATTTTTCCCAGCGGCTCTTATTCGCGGAATTCATCTGAGTCTGATTGGTAGCTCTCCGCTTTGTTTCCAAAATAATTTGACTCGTTGTGAACTGCAAGGGGTTGTCCTGCATGCCAAGAAGAAGCGCGAATCGAAAGTAGAGTAAAACCCAAAAAAAAAGGAAGCAGCTTTGGTACAACCGCCGCTGCTTCCCGGGGTGTGTTCTATGAGTGGTTACACTATAGCATAGCCCGCGCACAAGGGTATAGGTGAGAAACCCTAAATGGAGGGAGGCACTTCTGTAAGTTGTGGAAATCGATGCGCCGCAAAGGCCAATTTGGGCCATGGTATACTGCCGCTCGCTCCCATTTGCGGGCCCATTTGCGGGCTAATCCTTCTCCTTAGTTAGAGATAGGAGCGCGAAACAGCGACCGGAGGCGACATGACGGACATTTCACGACGTCAATTTACGGCCCGTTTGGCCTTGGCAGGGGGAATGGCCTTGATCACTCGTAACCTTCACGCGACGGATTTCAAGCTGCGACAATTCCACAACCAGCCTGCGGACAGCCCGTTGCACAAGCGGCTCGTGGAAATGTGGGCGGCGGTAAAGACTGAAACCGGGGGACGCGTCGACGTCGCCACTTTTGCCGATAACGACCAGCTTCCCGGAAGCGATCCCGCCGCGTTGAAGATGCTCGTCGATGGCGAGTTGGATTTCTTCACCTTGAACGGCGGCTTGATTGGCACAGTAGTTCCTGCCGTAAACGTGCAGGGCATTCCCTTTGCGTTTCACGATGAGGCTCAGGTCTATAAGGCAATAGATGGCGATCTCGGCGCCCACCTGGCCAAGGAAATGGCTGCGAAGGGCATCTATGCCGTGCCTCGCGCATGTTTCGAAAATGGCTTCCGCCAAATCACCTGCTCGGTTCGGCCGATCCGCACGGTCGACGATCTCAATGGCATCAAGATGCGCTCGCCTGATACACCGGTTTATGTCGAATGCTGGAAGGCGTTGGGCGCCACTCCGGTAGTCTTTAATTTCAATAAAATTTACGAAGCGCTCAAAACCGGAGAAGCCGACGCTCAGGATAATCCGCTGAACGTGGCGGAATTGCTGAAGCTTTACGAAGTACAGAAATACATCAGCCTGACGAATCATATGTGGTCCGGCTTTAATCTGATCGCCAACCTGAAAATGTGGCAGGGGCTACCGGCTGATGTGCAACGAATCATCGAACGCAATGCCGAGAAGTATGTGAAGTTGCAACGCGAGGATACGGACAAAATGAATCATGATCTGGCTCCGCGCCTTACGCAGCGCGGCATGATGATCAATCAACCGGACGCAGCGAGCTTCCGCGCGCGGCTCGGCGACTACTACTCCCGGTGGAAAAACATAATCGGATCCAAGACTTGGGCGTTGCTCGAGGGTCACGTCGGCAAGCTTGGGTAATCTTCATCCCTCATCAGAGCGTTCCGTCCAGGATGTGACCCAAGGCGGCCAGGTCCACGTGATCCCGGATCAGGGCGGCCAGCGAATCCGAGGTTTCAGCGAAGCAGAAGGCGCCGCTGGAATCGAGCGGCTTCCATCCGCGGCGCTTTCGAAGCGCGTTCACGAATTCGCGCCGAAACAAGGGCGCGTCAAAAACTCCGTGTATGTAGGTGCCCCAGACTAATCCATCTTCGGACTTGGCACCATCGAATCGTCTCGTGCGGCTTCCCGTCTCCTCCACAATTTCGAAAACCGGCCTCGCGGCGTCGGGTCCATTTGTCCGTCCCATGTGAATCTCATAGCCAATAATCTCGTTGCGGCCCGCGATATGGACTGCTCGGACTTGAACCGTTTTCTTTTCGCGCTCAAAACATGTCGCGACATCAAGCAGACCTAGCCCTTCGGCCGTTTTGACCGCAGACTCGACGCCTTCGGGGTCTGCGAGTTCCGTGCCCAACATTTGGTAACCGCCGCAGATACCCACGACGGGGATGCGAGCTCCACGGCACCGATCAACATAATTCTGAAACCCGGCCGACCGCATGTACGCGAGGTCTGACATCGTGCTTTTAGAACCCGGTAAGATCAGCGCGTCCGGGAGAGGCTCGGCATCGGGAACTCGTTTGAGAAATCGAACACAAACATCGGGCTCCCTTTCCAGACTTTCGAAATCGGTCGAGTTCGAGATGTGCGGGTAATGAATTACATGAATTGTGAGCTTCTCTGGCTCAGCGGGACGCAACGATCTCCATTTCCATTCCGGAACGGAATCTTCTTCCGCGACTTGCAAGTCCTGAACAAACGGAAGAACGCCCAGGAGCTTTTTCCCTGTTCTCGTCTCGAGAAACTCCAGCCCTCCATTCAATAGAGAAATGTCTCCCCGAAATTTATTGATCAAAAGTCCTTTGACGAACGAGCGCTCTTTCGGAGTCAAAAGTTCCAGCGTGCCCACCAGCGACGCGAAAACCCCGCCCAGGTTAATATCTCCTACAAGAACGACCGGTGCGGCTGCCATTTCCGCGACAGCCATGTTCACAATATCGAATTGGCGTAGGTTGATCTCCGCGGGACTGCCGGCGCCCTCGATTACCAGAATGTCGTATTGGCTACAAAGCTTCTCCAAAGATTCTCGGATCACGCCGATCAGTTGAGGCTGGAATTCGTGATACTCGTGGGGCGACATCACTCTCACGGCTTTACCGAGCACGACAACTTGAGCGCCTATTTCGCTCGTAGGTTTCAGCAGAATCGGATTCATCTCAACGGTAGGCTCAATCCCACACACCTGCGCCTGAAACGCTTGCGCGCGGCCGATCTCGCCGCCAGAAGCGGTCACGAAGGAATTGTTGGACATGTTTTGAGACTTGAAAGGAGCGACGCGAAAGCCTTTCTGCCGAAAATAACTGCAGAACGCGGCCGTGATGACGCTCTTGCCTACGTTCGATCCCGTTCCCTGGATCATGATCGTGCGTGCGCTCATTGTTCAAACTTGATAGTGGTGCGAAGGTTTTTAGAGCTGCGTAAAGCGCGAGGAAAGCTTCTGTGATCTGATCGGCTGCGCTTGCTCCCATGTGAGCTTCAGAGTTCCGCCCGTGGAGAACATTCCGGAAAATAGTTCTGGATGAATAATCCGGGCCAAAATTTCCAGGCCATTCACGATCCGCGGACCAGGCCGGCTAAAGAACGCCGGGCTATCGACGATGTAAACCCGACCCGATTGCACGGCGGGCAGATCGTAAAATCCCGTATTCAAAGTCAGCCGATCGACCTCCCCGAGAGATCGCGGAATTTTGTAGCCGCATGGCATGATCACCAAAATCTCAGGCGCGAACTCAACCACTCTCTCCCACTCGATCGCCGCTGACGGTTCGCCATCGCTCCCCAAGCCATCGGTTCCCCCTGCGAGACGAATCATTTCCGGAATCCAGTGCCCGCCCGCCATCGGTGGGTCCATCCATTCCATGCAAAAAACCCTGGGGCGCTCGCGTAGGGAAGACGTGGCCGAGGCTATTCGCGCGATTCGGCTCTGGAGCTGCGCAACCAAAGCGGCCGCTTCCGCCTGGCGGTGGGTCACTTCGGCAACGGCCGAGATATTTTCCAGAATTTGACGGAGATTGATTGGCTCCAGAGAAACGACGCATCGAGGCCCGGCCAAAATCCTCGCGGCCTCGCGGACCTGTGCCACTGGGATCGCGCAAACCGTGCACAGTTCCTGCGTGAGGATCACGTCCGGGTCGATCTGCTTGAGTAACTGCTCGTCGATTCGATAGAGGCTGTGGGTCGCATGCTTGTGTTCGCTGAAGGCGGAGTGGATCTCATCGCTGCGCAGAGCGTTCGAAAGCGTGCTCGTCGATACCACCGGCTTCGTTCTCGCGACCTCTGGGTAGTCGCATTCGTGGGATACGCCGACGAGATCGTCTCCCAGGCCGAGTGCATAGACGATTTCGGTTGCACTAGGAAGCAGCGACAAAATTCGCATAGCAGCCTCGCTTTCCTTCGAACGATGCGTTCGACTTTCGAACGAAACTCATTCGTATTCCCTTACCATTTCCAGCCCTCCCGCCCGATCCGGAATTTAATTCCGGCCCGAAATGCCAGAGGCAGAGAGGGGTAACCGAACGCGCCCGTATAGCGCTCGTTGAGAAGATTTTCGACGCTGGCAAAGAATGTCACGGCGGGATTCAGAGTGTATCGCGCACTCATATCAATTTTCTGGTAACCAGCGTTCAGACCCTGATTCGGCAAGAGCATTGATGTGCCAAAAAAAGCGTCGCTAAGAAACGTACTGTCGTCCTGGCGGGTGACGAAGTAACCGCTCAGCTCCGCGCCAACCCGCCGCCGCTGATAATCGATATATAAACTTCCGGAATGCGAGGCCATCCCAAAAGGGCGGTTCCCCACCAAAGGTGACGCGAGTCCGATAGGAATTCCAGGAAAGGCTGGATTGAAGAAAGGAGTGCTCGAGAATGACTGAGTTACGACGGGATCGAGATATGTGTAAGCCCCTCCGAGACGCCATCCGTGCCCAGGATCAACTTCGAGCTGCACCTCGGCTCCAAGCGCTCGATACGATGATGAATTAACCGTTGCTCCGCCCGGCCCGCTGGCGGCCACGGCGTCCACGATGTTTTGAGGAAAGCCCAGGAGCGGCAGTGCGGCACTCGGCAAGAATTCGGTCAGGTCGTAAAACCGATTGTGAAAGAAATTGACGCCCAGGCGAGCGCGACGATTCCAGAATGTTTGCGTCACCCCGAAATCGAGGGTGGTGCTGCGCTCCGGCCCAATGGGACTTATTCCAAACTGCGAAATCAGGCTCGTTTGCGATAGCTGCGACAAAACTGAATGCAGCGAGAAGCCTGCATCGAAGATGCTGGGCTCTTTGATCGCCCGGCCATAATTGATGCTTAATTTGGTGTCGGCGAAGAACCCACCGGCAGTCGGCTGCCGAAGGTAATACGCCAAAGAGACGCGGGGGGAAGCCGCAAAACCAAAGACGGCATTGTCATCGAACCCTACTCCGGCCGTTGCATAAAGGCGACGAGAAAGGCTCCCGTGTCCTTCGGCGAAGTAACTGAAATTGTTTCGGTTTGCGGGTGATGTGGATCCCTGCGAACTGGTAAATCCATTTTCATGCTCATATCGAAATCCAAAAATCGCGGCCAGGCTCGGACGGAAATCGTACTCGGACTGCCCGTAAATTGAGCGCCGGACTGTGTTCGAATCGAATGTCTGCGGGTAAGTTCCGCCAAAATCCAGAATCGCCTGACCGGTTACGCTGTACCCATTTGCTCCGCGGATCGTCACTTCATTGCCTACGAAATTTCCTTCGAACGGAATTCCGCTAGGCGACGGAGTAGCAAACTGAAAATTGAGCTGCGTTGATGCAAGGCGCACCAGATTGTGCCAGTGGGCGGCGGTTTGATTCTGCAGGGTGACGCCCCAATACGTATCCTGTTGCTTCTGCGAAGAGCTGTCCGGCACGCTATAGAAATCCAGCGCATTGGGATCGCCCAGATCTACCGTTGTGTGGCGCAGTGTGAAACGGACCTGCGTTGACCCGTTCACCGCCCAGCCGAAATTCCCCGCGTAGGTCCCGTTGTGGAAGGCGTCATTTGGAAGACCATTTTGCGTGTCGAATCGAGAAAACTCCGAGAAGTAGTCGAATTGACGGAATGCTCCGGCGAGCGATACATCATTTCGATATGTACCGAAGTTGCCTGCGTCACCTGAGTAGGTAACTTCCGGAGTTGTGGTGGCGCCATGCGGCGTCGTGATATTCAAGACGCCCGCCAGTGCGTCCGTGCCATATAGCAAGCTATTGCCGCCACGAAGAATTTCGAGGCTTTCGACGCCACTGGTCGAGACGTTGGCGAATTCGAGGGCGCCTCCGATGTCGTTCATAGGAATGCCATCCACGAGCACCTTGTTGAAGTCCCCACGGCCGCCGCGGATATAAACAGATGTTGTGCCGCCGCGTCGCCCTGACTCTAATACTTGGATCCCGGGCACCGTGCGGAGAGCCTCGAGCACGTCCAGTTTGTTTAAATCTTCGAGCTGGGCATGGTCAATTACGGAGACAGAAGCGCCGACCTGAGCGTCAGGCGTCTCCGCGCCGGTCGCCGACACCACGATTTTCTGCGAGATGGATCCGATTTGCAGCGATACCTCAAGGTTGACGGTGCTGCCAGCGGGAACAAAGATGGGAGAACTGTCTTGCTTCTCAAATCCGGAAGCCTCTACGCGCACCGTGTAGCGGTCCGAATCAGGTACGGAAAATTCGAATAGGCCTTCTGCATTGGTGTGAGTCGCGCTCACCGGTTTCGCGTCTCGGATGAGAGTGACATCTGCATTAGCTACAGCGGCACCGAGCGGATCAAGTACCCTGCCGCGCAGCGTTCCTGGTGAGCTCGCAAATGCGGGAATACGCAACGGAAGAATAAACAGCAACAACAAGAGACCTCGAACAAAAGCGTGACGAGCCGGATGCATGACGTCCTCCTTCGCCCTCGGAAGAGCGGACCAGAGATATGCCGAGGGACCGGTCTCCTGACTCGCGACGCACATCTGTTGGCCTGCACCTTCCCACCCGATTGGGCAGTGGCTTATCGCAGACCTTAGCAGTCGCTTACAGTTGCGGGGCAGTGGCGGATTTTCACCGCGCTTCCCGTTCATCCCTTCAGCGGATTGTTTTGCTTCTTTCTCCTCTCCTGCTAAAACTCAATTCCCTTCTGAGCGGAAATGCCTTGCTCAAAAGGATGCTTGATCTGCCGCATCTCGGTGACGAGGTCGGCAATCTCGATAATTTCCGGCTTGGCATCGCGCCCGGTCAGAATCACGTGAAGCATGGGCGGCTTATTCTTAAGAAAATCGACGATATCCGTTACCGGCAAAAAGTCATAACTGAGCGCGTAGTTGATTTCGTCCAGAATCACAACGTCATAATTTCCTGAAAGTATTTTTTCCTGAGCCGCCCGCCACGCTTCTCGCACCATAGCCTTATCAACTTCTATATCTTTGCTTTCCCAGGTAAAGCCTTTGCCCATCGGCTGAATCTCAAACGTTTCCAGCTTTGGAGCGCTACGAAGCTCGCCATATTTCCATTTGCCTTTGAAAAACTGAAGCATGATGACTTTCATGCCGTAGCCACAGGCACGAAGCGCGAGTCCTAGCGCCGCCGTGGTTTTGCCTTTTCCATCACCGGTGTGGACGATGATCAAGCCCTTTTTCTTGGGCTTGGTCGCTCCCGCGCGGGTGATCGCAGTTTTCATCTGTCACTCGCAAAGCGAGTTGAATGCATCGGCTCAAACTGCTTGCTCGCTCGGCCCACGGATTGGCGTTTGGCGCGTTCTGCATTTTTTACAAATGCCTCGGCCATCCTGGGATTGGACAGGAAATGCAAGTGAATGTAGCTCGCGAGGACGTTCTTGACTCGCAGGCCCTCGGTTTCCTCGCGACCTGTCATCGAATTCCGCGTTTGGTAGGCATATTCGACTGGACCCACATCGGCAATCCGTGAACAATGAAAGCTGTGTCCGCGAGCTTTTGCCCCTGCCAACCCAATCAAGCAATCTGAAGTAAACGAAACCTCTGTGTGGCCAAAGTTGACGAGCCGGTCGGTCATCTGCACCGTGATCGGTAGCACGCCAGCCATTGGAAACGATGCGTCTTCTTTTGTCGCGATCTCTCGAGCCAGATACATCAAGCCCCCGCATTCCGCATATATCGGCAGGCCTTCCTCGGCAGCTCGTTTTATGGAGGCAAGCATTAAGCGATTTTCAGATAGCTGCTTCGCAAAAAGCTCCGGATAACCGCCTCCGAAATACAGAGCATCGAGAGCAGCGGGCAAAGACGAATCTTCTAGAGGACTGAACTCAACGATTTCCGCACCAGCCTCTCGCAAGGCGTTCAGGTTATCTTCGTAGTAAAAACAGAAAGCTTTATCCCGTGCGACGCCGAGGCGTATCGAACCGGCTGATAGACCGCGAGCACTCTGGGTCGGATCATCCGTCGGCGCGGGAAAGGACGGCGCGCATGCCAGAAGTTGGTCAAGATCAATATAGCTTTCCGCCAATTCGCCAAGCAGCCACAGCATTGAATCCGGCAAAAGGTTCTCTCCGGCCGTAACGAGTCCCAGATAGCGCTCGGGAAGATGGATTCGCTCGTCATGCGGCAAATAGCCGAGCGGCACAGCGTTTGCGCTCATCGTCACAGCATCGCTCAACATCTGATAGTGAGCCGCTCCTCCAGCGTTGTTAAAAATTACCCCAGAGACTTTCAGTGCCGGATCAAAAGACTCGTATCCATGAACCAAAGCCGCCGCACTACGGGCCATCGAGGATGCATCGACAACCAGAATCACGGGCAGCCCCAGCCATTTCGCCATCTCTGCAGTGCTGCCCGCTTCCGATTTGCCGTCCACTCCGTCGAAAAGGCCCATCATGCCCTCGACTACGCAGACGTCCGCATCCGCAGCATTCCGGTAGAAGACTTGGCCGTTCGCCTCGGCCGAAAGCATCCAGCCGTCCAGGTTTCGCGACGCTCGTCCGCAAACTCTCGCATGATGGCCGCCGTCGATGAAGTCCGGGCCGCATTTAAAAGGCTGCACGGTCAGCCCGCGCGTTCGCAGCGCGGCCATCAGGGAAAGCGTGACCGTAGTTTTGCCGGCACCGCTCGCTGGCCCGGCGATAACGAAACCCTTCGTTGAGCCCGATTTCGTTCGGATGGCGCGATCACTTGCCATTTTTTTGTCCCCAATGCTCAAAGAAGATCAACTCCTCGAGCGGGATTCTCGGCAGCCATCCGGCAATCTCCAGTTCAGGCCGCGGAAGAAATTCGCGTACATATCCCAGACACAAATAAGCGACCGGAATTATGTGCTCGGGAATTTGCAGCACCCGCTTGAGCTCGGCCGGCTCGAAGACGCTCACCCATCCCACACCGATGCCTTCGCCGCGCGCCGCCAGCCACAAGTTTTGGACGGCGCAACAAGTGCTGTAGACATCTGTTTCACGAATGGTGTTTCGTCCCAAGACGTGTGGCCCGTTGCGCGACGGATCGCACGTGACGCACAGGTTCACAGGCGCTTCTAGAATGCCTTCGAGCTTCAGCTTCGAATAAAGCTCGCCTTTTTTCCCTTCGAATGCCTTCTCGGCCGCCGCATTGGCCTGCTCGAATAATTCTTTGACTTGCGCCTTGATCTCGCGGCTACGAATCACGATGAACGACCACGGCTGCATGAACCCTACAGAGCCGGCATGATGCGCAGAGTCCAGTAACTTCCGCAGCAGCCGGTCGGAAATCGGATCGGGCAGAAAATGGCCGCGAACATCGCGACGTTTGTATATCGCCTTATAAAGCCCGCGTTTCTCCGTACGCGAAAACTCGCTCAGCGCCGATTGTTTTCGTCCGTTAATCGCTCTCATGGCAGAACGGTTCCCATCAGGTAAATTGCAATTTCCGTCAGCTGAGTCGTCGCGCCGATGCAATCTCCTGTGATTCCGCCGATCCTGCGCCAATAGTAGAAGCCGCTCACCGACGCAACCAGGATTGCCGTGACTGAAGCCCACAGCGCGGCCAGCCTCAGCGCGATCGCCACGATCGCCAGCGCCAGGAGCGTTCCTCCCGCAAACGATAAAGTCGTAACTTTGGCTGCAATCAATTTGCCCTGTCCAGTTTCATTCTCGCGAGCGGATGGTAGAAAAAATGCCAACGGCAATGCCGTCCAGCGCCCCAGAACTTGCCCCGCGATGAAGATGCCAACAAACCTGCCGGGAGCCAGGTTCGTAAGGAATACGAAGCGAGCCAGCAGTCCCAGCGTGATTGCAATAGTTCCAAAACTGCCAATGCGGCTGTCGCGCATAATCGCGAGGACCCGATCTTTCTCCCATCCTCCGCCGAGGCCGTCGGCGGCATCACCCAAGGCATCCTCGTGGAGTCCGCCTGTTACCACCACGAGATAAACGAGGACCAAGACCACAACAACATCCCGGCTCATGTGTGGCAAGAGTAATAAGTACAATGCCGCGCCACCGGCGCCCACAAGCAGACCTATTGCCGGAAAAAACCTGGCCGATTTTGCCAGGGCATCGGGCGAATAGGGAATTCCGCGAGGCACTGGCAATCTAGTCATGAACTGCATCGCCACGAGAAAAGAATTCGCCGCGCTTCTCATGCGCTAGCCTCGCTCACACCGGCTGACGAGAACGTCGCCATTTCATTCAGCAGCTTCGTGGCACTTTCGATCAGTACCATGCAAAGAGCCGCGCCCGTTCCTTCGCCAAGCCTCATTTTCAAATCCAGCAGCGGCGCCTGGCCGACGAAGTTCAGGAGCGCTTCGTGTCCCGGCTCGCTCGAGCGATGCGCCGCAAACACAAAATCCCGCATCCGCGGCTGAATGGCGCAGGCGATTGCCGCTGCGGCTGTGGAGATAAAACCGTCGACCACAACAGGAATCCGCCGCGCCGCTCCCCCCAGGATCAAACCTGTCAGTCCCGCAATTTCCAAGCCGCCAACGGCCTGAAGCACTCGCAGCGGATCCGATGAATCAGGATGGTTCACCCCTATCGCGCGCTCGATCACTTCGATCTTGTGCCTGATGCCTGCGTCGTCCAGTCCCGTGCCCGGTCCGGTTACCTGCGCCACCGGCAAACCTGTCAGCACTGCCGTGATTGCGCTCGCGGCTGTGGTGTTTCCGATTCCCATTTCGCCTGTGCCAATAAGCGTGCGCCCACAGTCGGCTGCATCATTGGCCAATTCGATCCCCACCTCCAGCGCTCGGTACATTTCGGCTGCATTCATCGCCGGTCCGTGAGCCATGTTCCTGGTGCCGCGTGCGATTTTCCTCTGCACCAGACCAGGCAATTCGTTGGTGTCGCCTTCCACGCCGATATCGACGACGGTGACATCGATCCCCAAGTGGCGGCACAGAACATTGATCGCCGCCCCCCCGGACAGAAAATTGAGCACCATTTGCCGCGTCACGGCCTTCGGATACGCGCTCACGCCTTCGTCAGTAACGCCGTGATCCGCGGCCATCGTGAAGATCACCTTGCTGGAGCAGGCGGGCCGCAACTCCTCGCGAATAGCTACGATTCTTGCCGCAATTTCCTCCAGCCGCCCAAGGCTCCCCAACGGCTTCGTCAGGCTATTGAGCCGCCGTACGGCCCGCTCGTGCCATTCCTGACGCAGCAAAGGCACCGAAGCAATCGCGTCCCGCACGATCGCTTCGGCCTGTTTCTCCTGGTTCGCCGACAAAGCTCTCATTTGAATTGCTCTCGCGAACGTGAATGTCTTTTGCCAGAGCCATTCGCGAACGGCATCAACTCACCCGTCGCCACACCAATCGAGTTCTCATCGCGTTTCTGTTGACTTGCCCCCGCTTCCTTCACCGTCATCGGCACTCCGGCTACCATCAAGATCACGCGATCCGCGATTTGAGCTACTTTCTGGTTCATCTGCCCTAAGAAGTCGCGGTAGGCCCGCCCGCTTCGATACGGCGGAACAACTCCGCTTCCCACTTCATTCGACACCACGATCACGCTGGCTTCAGCCGTCCGAATCGCGTCGCAAACAGCGTTGATGCACTCTTTCGAATCTCTTTTCGACTTGGACTTCCTGCGCGCAGTCATGACATTGTCAACGTAAACCGTGAGGCAATCGATGAGCACCACGTCCGACTCCCGCGATTCCAAACGGATCGATTTGGTGAGCTCGAGAGGCGCCTCGATGGTCCTCCACGCAGCCGGCCGCTCGCGACGATGCCGCGCGATCTTCCTTCGCATTTCCGCATCGGTGCCGCGCGCGGTGGCGATAAACGTAACGCGTTCGAAATGGGAGGCGAGTTGCTGCGCGTAATAACTCTTCCCGCTTTGTGCTCCGCCCAGCACAAGCGTTAAGCTTTTCTTACGTGTTTCCGCCTCGGGTGACACAGGCGCTCCAATTCTGGAGGGAAAACGCGACGGTGCTTTTGGCCAACTTAACTGCGTTGGAGCAGAGACATCGTCATCGGCTCTCCCTTAGAAGCCGATTCGATCATCGTAGGCGGTTGGCCGGTCTCCTGACTCGCGCATCGACGAGTTCGAGCTGCCTTCCCGGGTATCCCAGTGGCTTAATTCGCTCGAGCTCTCCGCGCTCACAGTGGCGGGGCCGTGCCGGATTTTCACCGGCTTCCCAAATACACCAACCGTTGCTGGTTATAAGTTAGACCCTCACGCAAGTCAAGGAGTGATTGCCGCCGGGATAATGGACCGCGATTGCTTTTCGCGGGCAGGCGCGGGTATAACTGAGCAGAAGTAGAAGATACGAGCTGCGGCCATAAGGATATAAGCAGGAAAATGAGGAGATCGCGATGTCATTTCGAAGCGTATTGCTGATCGGCGTAATACTCAGTGCGACTGTAGCTTTCGCGCAGAGAGGCGCGAAAGCGCACGCGAATTTAGTGGATGCTAAAGGCAACAAGGTGGGGACAGCGACGCTCACTCCCGCCGGCAAGGGCGTGAAGATCAGTGTGACCGTAATGAATTTGCCGCCGGGTGTGCATGCGATTCATGTGCATACTGTCGGCATGTGCCAGGGACCGAATTTCGCTTCCGCCGGTGGCCACTTCAACCCGACGATGAAGAAGCACGGTAAGAATAATCCCGACGGCCCACATGCCGGCGACCTGCCCAATTTCACCGTCGCGAAGAACGGCAAAGGCAAAGCGACCATTACCGCGGACATGGTGACTTTGGGAGATGGCCCCAATTCGCTGTTTCATTCCGGCGGAACCGCGCTCGTCATTCACGCCGGTCCGGACGATTACAAGACCGATCCTGCCGGCAATTCGGGAGATCGGATCGCCTGCGGAGTGATCGAAAAATAACGACTGCAACAGCCGCATACGTATTGAAGAAAGCGGGTCAGGCGGCGTGGCGGTGGCGGAAGGAGTGCTCGATCTCTTCGAGCGTGCGCCCCTTGGTTTCGGGCACGAGGTAATACGCAAATAGCCACGACGCGACCGCCAGCAGGGCGTAGACCCAAAAAGTCATGCTCGGCCCCAGGACCTCGATCAGCGTCAAAAAAGTAAACGACACGACAAAATTGGAAGCCCAGTTCACGCCCGCCGCTGTGCCTTCGGCGATGCCGCGGACCCTCAGGGGATAAATCTCCGCAATGATCAGCCAGAAAATGGGGCCGAGGCTGATGGCGAAAGAGGCTACGTAGACCATTAGTGTAACCACCGCGAGCCAGGCGAGCGCTCCTCCCGTGGGCATTCGAAACACAAAGCCGAGTACGCCCAGGCTCAAAATCATCCCTCCGACTCCAATTAAAAGAAGCGGGCGGCGGCCGACGCGGTCGATCAACCACATGGCGACGATCGTCATGATGACATTCACCAACCCAATGCCTGCGGTGGCCAGGATCGCCCCTGATGCCGAGGAGATTCCAGCAGACTGCACAATTAAAGGTGCGTAATAAATGACCGTATTTATTCCGGTGACCTGCTGAAAAATCGCCAGTCCGATGCCAATCAGAAGGGCGGTTCGCAGCGATGGGCTTAACAAATCGGAGAAACGGCCGCGCTCTTCCGTCTCAGTCAGCGTTTTTTGGATTTCCAACCATTCCGCTTCGATGTCCTCTGTCCCCCGGATTCGCACCAATATCCGGCGCGCAAGATTAGAGTGTCCGTGCTCGGCTAGCCAGCGCGGGCTTTCGGGCATGCGAATCATGCCCAGCCCGAGGATTGCGCCGGGCACAAATGCAAGTCCGAGCATCCAGCGCCAACTGCCGCTGCTCGAAAAGGTGTAGTCGACTAGATATGCCGCAAGGATTCCAATCGTTATGGCTAACTGAAAGAGCGACACCTGCCAGCCGCGCGTCTGGGGCGGCGAAACCTCCGAAATGTAGATCGGCACGGTACTCGTTGCGAAGCCGATTCCCAAACCCACAATCAATCGGCCGATCACAAGAATATTGAGCGAAGGCGCGACGGCGCACACAAGCGCGCCCGTAACGAAAATCACTGCCGTCACCACTAGCATGAAGCGGCGGCCGAAAACGTCCGCGAGCCGCCCGCCCGTCAAAGCACCGACTGCAGCGCCTACCAAAACAATACTGACCAGGAGTTCCTGCTGAAAGGTAGAGAGCCCAAATTGCGTGCGAATGAAAATCAGCGCGCCCGAAATGACTCCGGTGTCGTAACCAAACAGAAGTCCGCCGAGAGCGGCAAATGCGGCCGCGGCGAATACAAACCGGGTTTGTTCCGCGTGCACAACCGCGGAGCTAACCGCCGTCGTTGGGGGCGGGTTCGGGTTCATCGTAGCGCCACATAAAGTGAGATGTGCCACCTTGCACGGAAGGCTCGGGGTTATGCCAGCCGCCAATGTCCTCGGCTAGGCGATCGGCTTCCGGAGGACCCCAGCTTCCGCAGGGATAAGGATACAGCGGCATGGTATCGGGACCCAAAATGGGATCGACGATGGCCCAAGCCGCTTCGACCGCATCTTGACGGACAAAGAGAAGTGGATCGCCGCGCATTGCGTCGGTGAGCAGGCGCTCGTAGGGCATGAGCTCGTCGCCCAGATCCAGTTGCACGGCTGAAAGTTCAACGGGCATCGGGACCATCTCCGGCCCGGGACGCTTGATTTGCGCGCCCAGATTTATGGAGAAATCGGGACCAAGGCGAAACCGGAAGTAGTTGTTCTGGGTCGGGAAGCGTCGCAGAGGAGGCGGTTTGAGTTTAACGAGCACTTCGGTTGCGGTCACGGGCAGGCATTTGCCGGTGCGGATCAGGAACGGAACGCCGTCCCAGCGCCAGGAATCGATTTCGAAACGCACAGCGGCAAAGGTCTCCACTTTGGAATCGGGCGAGACGTCGCGAATCTTTCGATAACCTTCAAACTGGCCGCGAACTACGTTTGCCGGCTCAAGGGGAGGAATGGTGCGAAAGACGCGCACCTGCTCATCACGCAGCGATTCGGGATACATGCTGGTGGGCGGCTCCATCGCTAGAAATGCCACCACTTGCAAAAGATGATTCTGCAGAACATCGCGAATTGCGCCGGCTTCCTCGTAGAATTTGCCTCGGCCTGCGAGGCCAAAAGATTCCGCCATCGTGATCTGGACGCTTTCCACATAATTCCGGTTCCAGATGGGCTCGAGGAAAGTGTTCGCAAAGCGGAAGAAAAGCAGATTTTCGACCTCTTCCTTGCCCAAGTAATGGTCAATGCGAAAAACGGCCGATTCGGCAAAGACGGAGTGCAGCGTGGCGTCGAGTTCTTGAGCCGAAGCGAGATCGCGGCCAAAGGGCTTTTCGAGGATTACGCGGGCATTTTTGGCGCAGCTCGCAGCGCCCAGACCTTCCACAACCGTCGGAAACATGCTGGGCGGAATGGCCAGATAATGCGTGGGAAGCTGCGCCTTGCCGAGGAGCTGGCGAAGCTTCGTGAACGTAGCCGGATCGCGGTAGTCGCCGTCGATGTAGTTCAGCAACTCCATCAGCTTGGAAAAAGCGGCTTTATCTACGCCGCCGTGCTTTTCCAGGCTGTCGCGTGCCCGCTCTCGAAGCTGCTCGAGCGTCCAGCCCGCTTTGGCTACTCCGATGACCGGCACATTTAGATTCCCGCGGCGGATCATCTGTTGCAGCGAGGGAAAAATCTGCTTGTAGGCAAGATCGCCGGTCGCGCCAAAAAAGACTAGAGCGTCTGAAAGCGCAGCGCCTTTGGGTAAAGGGCGCTGCTCGGAAACACCGGCCGTTAGGATCGCACTCATGACGGATTCTCCTTCGCTTCCCGGTGAGAACTTCTAGTTTGATGCCTTAAAATTGCAGGTCATTCGCAGCCAGAATATAGGCTCAGGCCTTCTCAGCCTTCTTTTCGAGATGGCCGCCGAATTCGAAGCGCATTGCCGAAAGCACTTTATTGGCGAAATCGCTCTCGCCTCGCGATGTGAAGCGCTCATAAAGGGCTGCGCTCAAAACAGGCGCCGGAGTGCCTTCTTCGACTGCCGCGAGTATAGTCCAGCGCCCTTCTCCGGAATCGGATACGCGGCCCGAGAACTTCGCGAGTTGGGGATCTTTTATCATCGCGCTAGCGGTTAAATCCAAAAGCCAGGAGGCAACCACACTCCCGCGCCGCCATACCTCGGTCACGTCTGCAAGATTGAAATCGTACTGGAAGTGTTCAGGGTCGCGCAGAGGGGCTGTCTCGGCGTCACTATGGCTGGTGGATTTGCCTACATTGGCATGCTTCAGAATATCGAGGCCCTCCGCGTAGGCTGCCATAAGTCCGTACTCAATCCCGTTGTGCACCATTTTCACGAAGTGCCCCGCGCCCGCCGGGCCGCAATGGAGGTAGCCCTCTTCGGCGGTGCCGTCGATTTTCTCGCGTCCGGGAGTGCACGGCGCATCTCCGCGCCCCGGAGCAAGCGCCTTGAAGATCGGATCGAGATGCTGGACGACCTCGCGAGGCCCACCGATCATCTGGCAGTAACCCCGCTCCAGTCCCCATACGCCGCCGCTGGTACCGACGTCAACGTAATGAATTCCGCGCGGCTGAAGCTGCTTCGAACGCCGGATATCGTCGATGTAGTAGGAATTGCCGCCGTCGATCAGGATGTCGCCTTGCTGCAACTTTGGAACGAGCTGATCAATGGTGCCATCAACGCCTGCGGCCGGTACCATCATCCAGATCGCGCGCGGTGCCGATAGTTTCTGAACAAGCTCCTCGAGCGAGGCTGCTCCTTTGCCGCCTTCGTCAGACACCTTCTTAACGTTCTCCGGATGCCGATCGAAGGCAACGCACTGATGTTTGGCCCGTAGCAGGCGGCGGGCCATGTTCCCGCCCATCCTCCCAAGGCCTATTATTCCAATCTGCATGTGCTGTGCTCCTGGTAAAAGAATTTTCGATGTAGGGTTTGATTGCGCCCAGGGTCCGCGGGTTAGATCGTTTCGGCCTATGAGCGCGAGGCCGGCAAAGACGCCGGAGGTTCGCCGGGGCCCATCCCTTGGGCGAGGATCAATTGCCGGGCCACACCGCGGATGGCCGGCAAGCGCCTCGCAAAGATGGCGCCTCCCACAACGCAAACGAGCCCACCGATGGAAACAGTCAATGGCGCGCCGATTCTGGCCGCGAGTGCGCCGCCCGCAAAGGCCCCAATGGGACCCATGCCGATAAACATCATAGAGTAAAGCGACATCACACGCCCGCGCAGGCGATCGGGAACCATGACCTGCAAAAGCGTATTAGTGGCACCCATCTGAACCATCATGCCGAATCCTGTCGGCACAAGGAAAAGCAACGAAAGCCACAGGTGTCGCGAAAAGGAAAACAATATCAGGCTCGTTCCAAAGCCGGTCGCCGCCATCCACACCCATTTGCCAAGCCCGCTGACGCTGGGCTTCGAGGCAAGCGTCAAGGCTCCGAGCAGCGCGCCGACGCCAGTCATCATCATCAGTAGGCCCAACTCGCGCGCTCCACCGTGCAGAATACGGCCGGCGAAAATCGGCATCAAAACCGTATAAGGCATCGCCGCGAGGCTCACAAAGCCGGTCAGGAGAAGCAAGGCTTGCACCGGAGCCGTATGCCGCGCGAAGCGAAATCCTTCGATCATATTTTCCAGCGGCGAACCGTGCTTTTGCAGTTCCGTGCGCTTGGTGAGCCGCATCATCAACAATCCGGCAATCACGGCGATGTAGCTGATGCCGTTAGCGAAAAAACACCAGCCTTCCCCAACCGTCGCCACCACAATTCCGGCGATGGCTGGCCCGATAATGCGCGCGCTGTTGAACATGGAGGAGTTCAACGCGATAGCGTTCAAGAGATCGTCGCGTCCGACCATCTCGATCAGGAAAGCCTGGCGCGCGGGAATATCAAAGGCATTTACCACGCCAAGCAATGATGCGATGACCATAATCTCCCAGATTCGAACGCGTCCGGTGAGCGTCAGCGTGGCCAGCGTAAGCGCCAGTATCATGGACGCCGTCTGCGTCGCGATAACAATGCGGTGGCGATTGTAGCGGTCCGCTACGATGCCGGCGACCGGCGCCAACAGAAAAATGGGTATCTGGCTGACGAAGGCGACCGTGCCCATGAGTAGCGACGAACCCGTCATCCTATAGACGAGCCAGTCCTGGGCAATGTTCTGCATCCACGTGCCGACGAGGGAGATTAGCTGGCCGCTAAAAAAGAGCTGAAAATTGCGATGACGCAGCGCCCGCAGCGTGGTGCGCAGACCTATCCGCGCTCTTTGATTTTCTGTGTTGCCTGCTTCACCCAGATCGGATGGGGTTGCCGTTTCCGCCATGACTACCTTTTTGATGCACTTCCATTGTAACTTAGCCGCCGTCTGCTTTTTTCGTCTCGGATCGCTGATGATTGACGAAAAGGGGACCGGAATTTCGTCGGATTTGCTCCCTCCAGTTTGACATCAGGCCGAGTGACATCGAAGATGGGCCGAGCGTTCGATGACGGATTCCTCAAATTCGATATTGCGTGAAGGCGCGGCTCGGCTGCGGCGCGGCGGGCTATGGCTGATTTTCGCGCTGGTTCTCATGATTCCGAAGATGAACCGGTTGCGGCGCCGCAGAAGAACGTGGAATTTCCTTCGTATTCTTGTAGCAATAGCTGGCATATCGATACTCGTTTTCGGCTTCGTTCGCGGGCCTGCCTTCGCGCTGATCGCTGCGGGGGCGCTGATCTTGCTGTTCGGCCTGCTTGTAAGTGCGGAGCGCCCCGAAATTTCCGTTGACGCGCGGGCAAAAGAATTGGGGGCGTTAATCACGGTAGATGGTGGTCACTACATCGATGCCGCCGGAAACCGGTATCGAACCAAGCTCTTCGTCGGTCCCGATCGCCTATGGGCGCTCGATTCAGCCCTTCAGATCCTCCTGGAAATTCCGCTGACGCAAGTCCGAACACTCGTCGTGGAACCCTCCGGCACCGACTGGAGCTTTCGTCTCGATGGCCAACAGACGAAAGCGGAATTCATGTACGAAGGCAGCTTTGCACAGCATCTGGCGGGCGTCGCCGAAGCCACAGTTCGCAGCCGCCTCAACCGCGAGCTTCCAGTCTTGCGCTAACCCCTAGGCGTCTCCATAAGAGTTTGGCGCATCGTAGAAGAGTGTCCGGCCACGGAGATTTAGCGTGAAAAAAGCCTTTCAACCTTTTGTCATTCGATTCGAGTCAATATTCGTCGGAGTGCTCCTGCTCTCTGTCGCTCCCGCGATTCGCGCGCAGACTTCACTTGAGTCGGCGTCAGTCGCCGGTCCCGCATTTATCCCCATCGCTGTGCCGCAGACGCCTTCGTCAACTGCCACTCCGCAGATTCAAACGCCCGTCGATAACACTGCGACACAAACACAGACGCAGACCCAGACCGGAGCCGCAACCGCCACTCAGCCCATTGGTAGCACCTGCGATCTAATCTCCAATCCATTGACGTGCCTGGATGACGTCTTGCACGACCAAAGAGGAATTTGGACCGCCCCAGCCCGCCTTCGCGGCCGGAAACTGCTTTGGCTGGTCCCGTTTGCAGCAGCAACGTCACTGGCATTTGTCTATGACGTGCGGGCCATGAACGCGCTCGGCCCGTCTACTACGCGCGTCCGCGTGAGCAATGATTTTACCTATCTCGGCTCCGCGTACACGTTGGTGCCCGCTGCCGGTCTGACCTACTTGATCGGAAAGTTGGATCACAAGGAAGGGCCGCGAGAAACCGGCGTGCTCGCTCTGGAAAGTCTGGCCGACGCCGGTATAGTCGTGGAGGGGCTCAAGCTTGCAACGAACCGGCAACGCCCTTACGTACCTCCTGGCACGGGAAAATTCTGGCCGGACGACACGGACGTCTACAGTTTCAGCAGTTCATTTCCTTCAGGTCATGCGGCAGCCAGTTTCGCTTTCGCGCGCGTGATCGTCGAAGAGACTCCCGGCCACCCGTGGCTGCATGTCGCGCTCTATGGCTTAGCGACGGGCGTGGCCATCGCACGGGTCACGGGCGAAAACCATTTTCCCTCCGACGCTCTGGTCGGATCCGTGATCGGCTACTCGATTGGCGGATATGTGTATCACCACCACTCCGCGTTCTACTCTCCGAAAACCAAATCGGTACGCGTCGAGCCGCTTTATAATCCTGCGACGGCGTCTTACGGTGTAGCTGTCTCGCTGACGCCTTAGCCACATTGGCGCAGGCTTCGCGGTAGGCGCAGTGCGGGGATTCAGTATTGCTCAAGCCGGAGATATTACTGGGGAAAGCCGCTCAGCGTATGTATTCGCCCGCCAAGCGCCAGAAATCGTTTGTGTAATAGTGCGAGACCACATTCCCGAATAAATGGCAGATACCGTGGCATTCGGGAATCTCGCCGTAAAGCTTCTTTCCTCTCGCGAAGACTTTGGCGAGCGAGCCTTCACGCAGCAGATTGCCGCCGATTTTGCGCAGCGGTTCGCAAGGGTAGAAGACATCGCCATTCGGATAAACGCGCGGAAACATAGTGGGAAAGCACTGGAAATCGCCGAAGCGCAAAAGTGTCTCGATGGTGCGCGGCGTTCCGTTAATCGGCTGGATATTTTGCCTGCGCCGTTCGATGATTTTTCGGACCAGTTCGAGATAGCGCGGATTTTCGATCAATCGCAGATTGGGCATCTTTTCGTTCAGCGCGCTTTGCGTTGCGAACACAAACCCCTGCTCGCCTGCCCAGTCCAGAATGCGTTCAATCTCGCCGATATTCCATTCTTCTATCACTGTGCTGATGGTGATCGTACGGGGATTGGGCATGCGCGATTTGGCGAGCTCGATATTTTCTATCACCTTCGGCAGTGCCGCAGGCTTCGATAAAGGGTTCGTCGGATCCATGGTGAGCGCGTCCAGGCTGATCACCAGGCCCGTGAGATTTTCGAAAAGGCTCAGCCGGCGGTCAAGCAAAGTTCCGTTGGTAATGAGCATGACCGAACGAAAGCGCAGTCGGCGTCGTGCGGCGGCGACCAACTCTTCGATATCCGTGCGCAACGTAGGCTCGCCGCCGGTGAAGACGATCGAGTCCGTCTCCCGGCGAATTACGCTGAGAAGACGTAGCGTGTCCTTCGTTGTCAATTCGTCGCTGAAGACGTCCGGCTCTTTCTGAGTGCAGTAGCTACACGCCAGATTGCATTTATGCGTGGCATAGAAAATAAGAGCGTAGGGCGCAACGATTTTGCTCCGCAGGATTTTGCGGCGATAGAGGTTGGTGAAATACAGCTGGAAAGTTTTGAGCGCGAATGGCGCTTGGGCGATCAGTCCGGCAATCAGCTTGCGCGTTGGAATGCTGCGGTTCGGGTCCATAGATGACGCAAATGAGTTTGCGTCATCTACTCGGTAAAGACAATCCCCACGCCGACCTGATCTTTTTCGGGTCCGGGCTCGATACGCACGACGTATCCGCGCAGGGCCCGATCGGCATGATCCCCGTTCCCGGGATTTTCGATGGTGACTTGCAGTTCCGATTGCAATTTGGGGCTGTGGTCCAGATAGATCAGCGCGCCATGCAAACTCAGGTCGCGGATGACCGTCTCCTGGTCGAAAGGTCTGCCATCTTGCCTTAGGCCGGAGACGCGCGCCCGAAAATGCGCCTCGCGGCGCAGCCCGTCCCGCACCGCCGGGATTACGACGTCGGTGTGTTCTTCCCCAAGTGTCATCACCATGCCTTCAGCCGCGGCCCAGGTATTCTCGAATTCTGCGCGCGCATCGCGCAGAATGCCGTCTATGGCCTTATCGGACGAATCTGGGTCGTGATGAAAGAGAACCAGGTTCCGCACGCCGGCAGCTATGGCGATACGCACACCTTCGCGCCAGCTCGAATGCCCCCATCCGCGGTGACGCTCCAGCTGCTCTGGGGTGTACTGCGCGTCATTGATAAAAATATCGGCGCCCTCGGCTAGGCGCCGCAAATTGCGCTCGTATTCGAGATTGCCCGGCTCATTATCCGTGGCGTAAACAATCGTGCCGACCGGAGTTTCGATCCGATACCCGAGGCAGCCCTGCGGATGATTCAGCCAGCCGGTAGTCACGCGCGTTTTACCTATGGCAAAGCGATCTCCTCCGGAAACATCGGTGAAATCGCGCTGCGCGGGCATCGCCTGGAGATCCACCGGGAAATAAGGATGGGCCATCTGCGCTTCAAAGACGCGCTTCAGGCTGTCGCGTCCGATAAAGTCCGATCGAAAACTGTAGAAATGAAATTTGTTCTGCGCTGAATAAAGCGGAGCAAAAAACGGAATGCCCTGAATATGATCCCAGTGGTAATGGGTCACCAGGATTTCAGCGTCAATGGTCTTTTCGGGCGATGCCGCTAATCGATTGCCCAGAATTCGTAAACCGGTACCGCAATCCAGGATCAGCCGCTTGCCGTCCGGCGTAATCAGCTCCAGACAGGGCGTGTTTCCGCCATAGCGCCATGTGGCGCGGTCGACCGTTGGCGTGGATCCACGCACGCCCCAGAAGCTTAGTTTGGCCACCTCGTTAGCCATATTATTGGGGTAACTCGGGTATCGCGCCTTTCAACCCGTATACGCATTGCCTGGCCGGAAA
This sequence comes from uncultured Acidobacteriota bacterium, assembly GCA_963803735.1. Lineage (GTDB taxonomy): Bacteria > Acidobacteriota > Terriglobia > Acidiferrales > UBA7541 > Palsa-189. Next base: position 270,946 of record CAWDNV010000011.1, read on the forward strand.
TCCTTCATCAACACTGGGTTAAAGGAATACTAGGCGTCGGTTTGTGCGGAAGTCAAAGGGCTTTCACCCCTGCGTTGCTAAGAAACGAACGGCCGTAAGCCCATGTAAATCCAGACGCTATCTAGCCGTTGCGGGTGCCAGAAAGACACATCCGCGCGCCCGTGTTGCGCCTCTGCAGTAAAATGGTTTTCATGCACGTGCACCACGCAGGCGATTGCCACCCAGGCGAAAATCCGGCCCGCGGATTCCTCTCCACAGCGCTGCTGGCAACCTTGGTGCTGGTCGCCGCCGAGTTCCTGGGCGGCTATTTCGGTCATTCCATCGCTCTGGTAAGCGATGCTGTTCATAATCTTTCGGACGTACCCGCCATCCTGATCTCCTTGATCGCTGCGCGCTGGGCCGAACGCCCGGCCGATGCGGAGAGAACCTTCGGCTATCGCCGCGCGGGCGTGCTCGCCGCCTTCACAAACTCAATTCTGCTGCTCCTCGTGGCATTGGCTTTGTTCTGGGAAGCCTTCGAGCGCTTTCGGCATCCTGTTGCCGTCCATGAGCAATGGATGATCGGGCTGTCGCTTTTCGCCCTTGTCATCAATGGTGGAATAACCTTGGGTTTAATGCGCGGACGCAAGGATTTAAATCTGCGCGCTTTGCTTATCCATAATTTCGGAGACGCGCTATCGAATATCGGCATTCTGGCCGGCGCTCTGGTCATCCGTTGGAGCGGCGCATTGTGGCTCGATCCGGCGTTGGGGCTCGTTATAGCGGGCTTCGTTTTATGGTCGACGATCGGGATCTTGCGTGAATCCACGCATATTCTGCTGGAAGGGCTGCCCCGCGACATGCGGCTCCCCGAAGTCGCGCGGGCCATTTTGGAAATTCCCGGCGTCCAGGAGGTCCACGATATTCATATCTGGACCCTGGGCGCGGGGCATCACGCGCTTTCCTGTCATCTCCGCATTCCCGATATGCACATGGAGGAAAGCGAGAAAATTCTGGCCCAAGTTTGCGCCCGGCTGGCAAATACGTTTGGCATCCAGCACACAACCGTGCAATTTGAGCGCGCCGGTTTGCCGGAGTCCGGCTACTACATGCCGGAACCGTTCCGTACCACCAAGAGCTGATCTGTCTCAGGCTCATTACTTCCCTTCCAAACCAATTCACCCAGGCGCAGATCTACGCAGAAGGTTCGCTCTGAATGGACTCTAGTAAGGGAAACCGGGCAACTACTGGGGAAGTGAAACAGACGTGCCGTTGGCGTCGTTCATTTGCTGCGTGGCCTGCTTATCCAACTCGCTGACCGGGAAAGAGCGCTTGGTGCCCTCATTGGTGATGTAGGTGAGTTGGCCATTTCTCACGGTAAAGGCCACAGCAAGCAGAACCTCGCCGTCGCTGCGCACCAGGATTAACTGTCCCAGTTCGGGTGGCGGTGGAGGCGGAGCCTGAGGCGTTGCGGCTTGTCTCGATGGAGCGTCGGCTGCCGCTGACGTATTCGGCTGCGGCTGAGGTACTACGAAAATCGGTGGTTGCGCCGCTCCCGTGTAGTTGTCGGGTACGGCCGTATCATTCGGATAGTCGCTATCGTACGGATAATCGTACGGATAGTAGGGCAGCCCACCAAAAAACAGGGGAGTAAAAAACCCACCCCTATCTCGACCTCCTCGTCCGAATCGGCCCCTGGAAGGCCCCTGGATACCCGCCAGATGCTCGAAATCGAAACCGAAGCCGGGCACGCCCCGTAGGGGTGCAAAATTCGGATTCAGCGGCGTGCCTACCAGCGGAGGAGCAAACCCTCTGAATGCGCCGGGCCTCGTTCCGGTCCCTCGCGGACGGCCTGCAAATCCGTGTCCGGAGCCCGAAAAGCTCCGTGCTGGCGCGGAAGACGCACGCATGGGCGCTGCAAGGCTTCGGCCCTGCCCTGAAGCCGAAATCGCAATAACAACGACCAGGGCCACCAGCATCCCGAATCTGGATATCGCGTTTGTCATGGCCGTAGAAGCGTAACAACCCTCAATGGTATAGATGTCCGCCCGGGTCTCCTAGTTGCAAGACTGGCGCGGCTATGGGTTCCAGACCAGTCGAACTCCCCAATTCGTACGCTTCTATGCTATACGTATCATTCGTGAGATACCGACAAGCCAGTTCGGAAGTTACAACGTCTGATGCTGGCCTCGAATCGCGGCAGAAAGAACAGAAAAACGAAAATCCGTCGAATTTCTGCCCGGTGTGTTCAGCGCGGTTGGAGGCGCATAAGTGCAAGTTGCGCTGCCCCACATGCGGCTACTATATGTCCTGTTCGGATTATTATTGAACTTCCGTTTGGAAATGCCGGCCTGATAGCACCCATGCCAGATCATTGATCGGCGCGAGTGCTTGCAAATGAGCAAAAGGAGATTGAACCGTGGCACTCAAAATGAATGTGCACGAAGTGGATGGCATCGCAGTGGTGGGGCTTGACGGGCGTGTTGTTCTCGGTGAGGAAAGCAATGCCTTACGCGAAGAAGTGAAGAAAATGCTGGCCTCCGGCAAAAAGAAAATCGTGCTGGACATGAGCAACGTAAGTTATATCGACAGCGCGGGGCTCGGAACGCTCGTCGCGGCGCATCACAGCGCTCGTACTCAAGGCGCGACGCTCAAGCTTTCGAATCTCGGAAAGAAATTTCAGGAAATCCTGCAAGTAACGAAGCTGCTCACCGTTTTTGATGTTTACCCGTCGGAAGCGGCCGCCGTCAGCAGCTTCAGCCACTAAGTTAAGCGAACTACTCAGTCCAACCGGTAGAGCGTTAGGCCGCTCAGAAGCTTGGGATAGAAGTCCGTCGATTTCTGGGGCAGGACTTCACCAGCCAGTGCGATGTCCATTACTTGGGCGACATCGACTGGATTCAACAAGAAGCAGATCTGCGCCCGCTTGTGGTCCACAGCCTCCAACGCCGCCCCAATTTCTCGCTCATAGCTGACGTTTTGCCCGGCCGTGACTACCGCGGGCGTGATGCCCAGGCCCTCCTCGATCAATACGCGGTGCAGCAAAACCACATCGAGTTTGCGCTGCGCGGGTGATAGATCGGGCATCAGTTTTTGCAGGTCAGCGTCACGCCGCAGTCGAAGCAGGGTGAAGCTGCCCCCGGCGTACATTCCGAAAGTCCTTCCGCTTTCTCCGCTCGTTCGCAGGTCGTTCTGAAATCGCTCACTGGCGACGGCGCGGGCTGCCTCGCTGCCAAACGCGTAGTCTTCCTGGTCGAATATAGAAGATATTTTCCGGGGAAATGAGCCCATATCGAACGAAGGGAGATTCGATATGAGCCGGTGGGTTGGCAAGATCACTAGGCCTTCGGCATGCGTATTGAAAAACGTCATCATGGCCTTTTCGTAAGGAGCATTGCGGTCGCCGTTTTTGCATTTCGCGCGGCATTCGTCGCGGTATGCCAGGGCGGTCTCGTATCGGTGATGTCCATCGGCAATCGCCAATTTCTGAGGCGCCATTGCTCGCGCAACATCGGCGATGATTGAGGTATCGAATACGGGCCAGAGCCGGTGTACGACGCCATATTCATCCTCGGCTTCTTCAGGACGGGAACGCGCGGCAATCTGATCGATCGATCCGTCGATTTGCCGCTGCGGATCCGAATAGAGCATAAAGAGCTGCCCGGTGTGTGTACGCGTGTGGCGTAGCAGTTCCAGGCGGTCGGCTTTGGGCCCTGAATGCGTCAGCTCATGCCGGAAAACGACGTGTGCCGAGTAGTCCTCCACGCGGCCCAGCGCGATGAAGCCTTTGCGTGTGTGCCGCTCCGTTGTCCCCGGCACCGCATATTCCTGCAAATAAACATAAATTCCGGGCCGGGAGTCCCGCACCATCACGCCCTCGCGGATCCATTGCTCTAGAGCTTTTTCTGCGCGGGTATAAACGTTGTCTGCGGCAGTGTCCTTTGGCGAAGGCTTGCCCTTCTCCACTGCAATCAGGTTGTAGGGGCTTACAGCGGCATAGCGCTCCTGCATCGCCGGAGTGATCTTGTCGTAGGGCTGTGTGACGGCGTCGGCGAGCTTTACTCGCTCGGAGTTATACCGGTACGCGTGAAAGGGAAAAATCTCTGCCATGAACTAGCATTTCCTCCCATGTACTCCGAAAAGGAGGAATCTTATCAGCGTGGCTTGACCGTGACAAAGAAACTCACGCACTTTTCTCAATCTCGCCTGAATATTGTTTCGGCTAGAATAATTCTTCGCTTCTATGCACGCCACGAACTTAACCTCAGATGCGGCGCCCTTCGCGGACGTTCGCGTCCTCATTTTCGATCTCGACGGCACGCTGATCGACTCCGGTGCCGACCTCGCCCTCTCCGTGAATGCCACTCTCAAAGAGATGGGCCGCGCGCCTCTCCATAACGACCGGATTTTCGCGTATGTAGGTCAGGGAGCAGGACGGCTCATTGAACAGGCGCTCGGGCCCGGGACCACTCGGGAAGAATGTGAGCAAGGGCTGGCGTTTTTTCTTTCTTACTATCGCGCTCACATGCTGGACAACACGGTCACCTATCCCGGTGTGCGCGAGGGACTCGCCGCGCTCGACGGTATGCCCATGGCCGTGCTCACGAATAAGCCGGTGCGATTCAGTCGCCAGATCCTCGAGGGATTGAAACTTGCGTCCTACTTCCGCTACATCTACGGCGGCAACAGCTTCGAAAGCAAAAAGCCCAATCCTGCGGGAATGGGCGTTTTGCTGCGCGATTTTGGCGCCGCGCCCAAGCAAGCCATGCTCGTGGGTGACTCTGCAGTGGACGTGCAGACGGCGCGCAATGCTGGAACCTGGGCCTGTTGCGTGAGTTACGGCCTCGGCGCCGACCAACTCGCAAAGAACCCGCCGGATCTCCTTGTCAACAGTCTTACGGAACTCGCAGCGCACCTCGATCATCAGGCGGCACAGCCTCGCCGTCGCTAGTTTTCCGTTCCATTAGATCGATTCCCACTGTTTTTATTGCCGCCGGAATCTGATCTTTACTCGTAAGGTAAAATAGAACATGCTCGAAATCCGCCGAGGTGGATTGTCTCCGCGCGTTCGAATTGAAGCACGACGCTCAGCTAGCCGAGCTGAAACAGCTGCAACCGGCAGCTCATTGAGCGCCGCATCGGACGGGAACAGCTAGGCAGGCGCGACAAAATGAACAAGGCGAAGCGGAACGCTCAGATCAAGCACATTCGACGCGCATCGAGCTAACAGCCGTAGAATGAACACGTGCGCAAAAAGGGCCGGGGGGTGGGGGTCGAATTTCATCCCCTCTTTGAAATTCCCGAAATTCTGAACGGGGTTTCGGCGTTTCGATACAATGGCGTTGAAGTCTGGAGCGACGTGCACCCACAACATGCCGCGTCGCCTCTAAGCAAAGTAACCTTGCACACGGCCTAATTAGAAGGAGGTCTTATGACCGCACCGGGACAAGCGGCACCCACTTTGGCGCTGCTCGAACAGCTTCGCGAGAAAGCCCGCCTGCTTCGCATTCATTCCTTGCGCATGACCACGGCAGCCGGTTCGGGCCATCCGACCTCGTGTCTTTCGGCTGCCGAGCTCGTTGCCGCGACCTTCTTCTACGCCATGAAACTCGATGTGGCCAATCCTAACTCGCTGGGCAGCGATCGTTTTGTCCTCTCGAAGGGACACGCCGCGCCGATTCTCTATGCGGCGCTGGCGGAGGCGGGCGTCTTTCCCGTTTCCCGGCTCATGACTCTGCGGCAATTTTCGAGCGAACTCGAAGGCCACCCCACGCCACGCATTCCCGGTGTCGATGCTGCCACGGGCTCGCTCGGGCAGGGACTCTCCGTGGGGGCGGGCCTGGCGATCGGCGCGCGGGTTGGAAAATCGTCCGCGCGAGTCTACGTCTTAACCGGCGACGGAGAACTGGCCGAAGGAAACATCTGGGAAGCGGCGGAATTCGCAGGTCACTACGGCATCGACAATTTGGTCGCGCTCGCCGATATCAACGCTTTGGGCCAGAGCCAGCACACCATGTACGAGCACAATATGGACATCTACCGGCGCAAATTCGAATCGCAGGGCTGGGCCGCGGAAGTCATCGACGGACACGATATCGCTGCGGTTGTCGCCGCGCTGGATCACGCCCGGGCCACGCGTGGGAAGCCGTATGCGATCATCGCCCGCACGGACAAGGGCCACGGCATCAGCTTTCTTTCCGGCAAGGACGGCTGGCACGGCAAAGCCTTGTCCCCCGAGCAGCTCGAAAAAGCGCTCGCCGAACTCGGGCCCATTCCTCCGGTTCTGAAAGACGATGGCCGGTCTTATGAACGCAAGCCGCTCCCCTCGCCGGAGCCGGATTTCCCTGCCCCACCCGCGCCCGATTACAAACCGGGACAAAGCGTGGCCACCAGGGAGGCCTTTGGCGTCGGACTTAAGAATCTCGCGACGGTAAATCCCAAGGTTTACGCCATTGATGGAGACGTGAAAAACTCCACTTTTACGGAAACACTGCAAAAGGCCTTCCCTGACCGGCTCGTCGAAGGTTTCATCGCGGAACAAAATATGGTTTCCCTGGGTGTGGGCATGGCCGCGCAGGGCCTCGTGCCCTTTATCGGCACATTCGCTTGTTTTCTGTCACGTGCTTACGATCAGGTACGCATGGCAGGCATCAGCCGTAGCAGCATAAAGCTCGTTGGCTCGCACTGCGGAGTTTCTATCGGTGAGGATGGCCCTTCGCAAATGGCGCTCGAGGATTTGGCTATGTTCCGCGCGATTCCCGGTGCGACCGTGTTTTATCCGAGCGACGGCGTTTCAGCGGAACGGCTCACCGAAGAGATGGCGCGCCGGGCGGGGATCTGCTATCTGCGGACCTCACGGCCGAAGACAGCAGTCTTGTACGGCAAGGATGAGAAATTTCCCGTGCCGGGCTTAAAGGTGTTGCGGCAAAGCGCGAATGACCAGGTCACCGTGATTGGCGCGGGAGTGACGGTTTACGAAGCTCTCAAGGCTTACGACGAACTTAAATCGCGCGGAATCGGCGTCCGCGTGCTCGATCTTTATTGCGTCAAGCCCCTCGACACTGCGGCGCTCGCCGAGCATATTCGTGCGACCGGCGGGAAACTCGTCACCGTGGAAGATCACTACGAGGAAGGCGGTCTGGGTGAAGCCGTACTCGCGGAACTTGCCCTGGCTGGTGTGCCCCTGACGGCGGTGCGGCGCCTGGCAGTGGATCGCGTGCCGCATTCGGGCAAGCCCGAGGAGCTGTTGGACGCCTTCGGAATCTCCGCGCGAAAGATCACAGAAGCGGTCAACGCGGTATTAGGCGGAAAATAAGTAGACCTGCTTAAAGGAAAGCGAGTTAGCCGGTCGGAAGGCGCTTTTACAAACAAACTCGCCAGACTTAGTCCGCCGCGGCTTGCTGGATTTCGGCGCCGAGCAGGACGTGCCTCGGAGGTTGCCGCAAATCCCACACGATCCCGCACCAGGAAAGCATCTTCAAAACGTAGTAAGTGATGTCAACTTCCCACCAGAAAAATCCCTGGCGAGCCGAGGCCATATAGTGATGATGGTTGTTATGCCATCCCTCGCCCATGGTTAGCAGCGCGAGCAGCGCGTTGTTTTTGCTGGTATCCGTGGTGGCATAGCGGCGCCGGCCAAAGATATGCGATAGCGAATTAATCGTGAACGAGCTGTGCCACAGGATTACGGTGCTGATGCAGTAGCCCCAGACCAGCAAGCCCCACCCCCCGGCGAGGAACATCGAGACTGCCAGGAGAACGGGCGGGACGACGTGATATTTGTTCAGCCAGCGCAACTCGGGATATTTATTGAAATCGCCAATCAGTTCTGTCTTTGTTTGGTTATAACGATCGGACAAGATCCAGCCCACATGCGCATAAAGAAAGCCGCGCAACGTGGGGGAATGCAGATCCTCGTCCATATCCGAATGGCGATGATGATGGCGGTGATTGGCGGCCCACCAAAGCACACCCTTCTGCGTGGACATGGTCGCTACAAGCGCCATTACGAATTGGAACGCGCGGCTGGTCTTGAACGAACGATGCGAGAAATAGCGGTGATATCCCGCCGTCACACAAAACATGCGGATGTAATACAGGGCGAGACAGACAATCACATACGACCAGTGGAATTTTAAAAAGAATGCCGCGAGACAAGCGAGATGAACGAGGAAGAAAGGAGAAGAACGGACAAGCGAGATGCGATCGCCGCTTTTCAGAGTAATCCAGCCGAATGCCATGGTGTTCCCTCGAGCCCGGAATTGGTTTCCGGAGTTCTTTCTGAGCGCAGGGACACACGCAGTCGGGGCGCTCTAATGTGGTAATGACTATGATTCGAGTATGGGCGTTCGTTTGAGAAGCGTCAAGCAATTCACCCAGATAAGTTGCAAAAAAGCGCCTGACCCGACGGACAGGTGAACGCTCTTCGAGTTCGCTTTTCTCCAAAAACCTCTCAACGGAAATTCAGAGTGTGTTATCTTCGCGCCCTGTCCTGAAATGGACACTCAATGGCTGAGAAAACAATTTTAGTTGGGGTGATCCCGGAGGCGATGGTGATTGGGCCTTCGGACCAGGTGGCGTGGGTCGCAGGGGAGGGACAACTGAAGGTCGAGTTCGACCCTCACCGTTCGCCCTTTGCGTCGAATATCTTTCAGGCTCCGGCGGGTATGCGCTTGCTGAGCGGACCTCCCCGTCCCGGAACCAAGCCCGGGTCATTTCGCTACAGGCTGTGGCTGAACGATCAATGCATCGGTTCGGGAGAAATTGTTTTACGGGAGAAATAACGTTGATTTTTGGACGTGCCTGCTAAGCAGCTCCGCCGCCAGCCCCGATTCCAGGGCGAAGCACTTATCGAAGATCAGGGTTAGACCGAAGCTCTTTAGGAACTCGACGGCGTGGTAATGCGCCTGAGATTTTCGGCGTTCATCTTCAGCTTCCCTCCCTGCCTCATGCTGTTATCAAGGGACTTGCGGAAAGCCTCAAAGGCCATGGTGCGGCGCGCATCCAAAAGCTGCTGTTGAACGTCCTGCTGTTGCTTCGCCATGTCCGCGGGGTTGGCATTTTGGCGGTCGAGGACTTTATACACGGCCCAATTTGCGCCCAGAGAAACCGCATCACTGGTTTGGCCAACGGACAGACTGAACGCCGGGCCAAGTTGCGCTGCGCCTCCGAGATCGCTTACTGAGCCCGTGCGAGAGAAAAGATCGCTCGTTTTTGCTTCCAAGCCAAGCGCCTTCGCTGCTTTGGTCAGATCCTCGCCGGACTTGGTACGCTTCGCCAGGTCTTCCGCGCGGGCTTTTGCGAGATCAGTTGCCTTCTCGTGGCGATAATCAGCCAAGACCCGATCACGAACTTCGGCAAGCGTCGCGGGATGAGCCGGCTGAACTTCTTTGACCGAAATAACAATATAGCCCTTGTCTGTGTGGATGGGAGAGCTGTCGTCGCCGGGGCGCAGGCGGAAAACCGTTTCGGCGAGTTCCGGCGAATTGCCGACCTCCGGAATGGGCTGATTAGCCTCGAGAGGCGGCGTTTGTCCCAATTTCAGATTGAACTTTTTCGCTAAATCGTCGATGGAAACGCGACCCGACCGGCGGATCTCGGCCGAAATCTGCCCGGAAAGATCCTCGGCCGCGCGCTGCGCTTGATCTTCCTGCAGAGTGCCCAAAATTTGCGGAAAGACTTCGTCCAGCGTCTGTGTACGGGCGGCCTGACGATCGAGAACCTTGACGATGTGGAATCCGTATTGTGTCTTCACCAGATCGGAAACCGAACCGATGGGCAACGTGAAAGCCGCTTGCTCGAATTCGGGAACGGTTTGTCCGCGCACGATCCAATCGAGATCGCCGCCCTTGTCTTTGCTCGTGTCCTCGGAGTATTGCTTGGCAAGGTCGCCGAAATTCGCGCCGCTCTTGGCTTTTTTCAGAACGTCTTCGGCTTTCTTGCGGATTTCTTCGGATTCCGCATCGGTCTTACCTACCGTCTTGAACAAGATATGCGCCACGTGGGCACGGTCCGGCTGCTTATACCGATCGATGTGGTCGTTGTAGTAGGCGCGAATTTGATCTTGAGAAATATTGGCGTGAAGCCGAAGCTGCTCGAGATCAAGAAACGCGTACTGCACGACGCGCCGCTCCGGAACGTTATATCTCCCTTTATTCTTCTCGAAATATGCAGAAAGATCGGTGTCACTCGCTTCGATTTTGGACTGCAAATCTTCGGGCTTTACGACTACGTAGCTGATCTTGATCTTGTCGTTGCGTCGCCGGAATTCCTGTTGCACTTCCGCGGGCGAAACGGACATGCCGTCGGTAACGAGCTCGCGGAACTTCTCCTCGAGCAATCCCTGGCCCACGAGATCCTCAAATTCCGGGACTCCCATCCCCGAAGCTGCTTCCACCTGCGCCGCGTATTGGTCGTTACCCACAAAGGTGCCGCCCACGAACGCCGTGGGGACTAATTGCCTGATGCGATCTGCGCGCTCCTGGTCGGTGACGGTAATTCCGAGTTGTTTGGCTTCGATGGCCAACTCTTTCTGGAACACCAATTCATTAAGGACTTGCTGAGCATACAAGGGCTCCAGCGCAGCTGGAATCGCGCCAGTGCGCTCAATACGTCCCAACTGGGAGCGAATATCCGTAACGGTGATCGACTGGGTATCCACCGTCGCTACTACGTCAGCCGCGGAGACGCTGTCCGTGCCTTGCCCAGGGATGAGATAAAGGAGCATGCCGACACCGAGCAGCCCAACGATCACGCCGAGCATGATCCGGACACCGAGGTTTTTCTTATGTAGTGATTTGAACACGTTACCGCCACCTTGCTAGCACGCAGAGGAGCTTCCAGCCATCACATGCAGCGCGCTTTTTATTGTCTTGAAACCCTGATTATAGGGCAGCTCGCCCCTGTGCTCAAACGTGAAATCCCGGAAAATCAGACCAAGGGCCACTGCCGCTTTGCAAGCAGGTGGGCTCGATGTTGTAGGTAGGAGCAACACCCCTAAGTCGTTGTCTTGCGACCCCCTATACCGTGTGCTAGATTGCGAAACCAGCGTAAAATCACGTTTTTATGCCTGATTCACGACAGCTCGGTTCGGCAAAACACGGCAAAGGTCCGGCCATTGAAGTCTATTGGACGGCGATCAGCTACCGCACCGTGGCCACTTACGTGGTGCTGGTGGTGGTTATTCTGTGCGCGGGCGTGTACCTGGCTCGGCCCGCTTGGCTGGTCAGGGCACTGGACCGCGTGTCGCGCAACTTGGGAGCTGCCCCGGCCAATGCCGGCGCTTTAGCGCAGAACCAGGCGCGCTTCGTTAACCTGGATGGTAAGGTGGAAATCAAGCGCGTTAACTCAGTCACCTGGGAAAATGCCGATTACCGTAGCACGCTCGACCGGGGAGATCTGATTCGGACCGGTGACGACGGCGCGGCACGGCTCACCTTCGTGGACGGCACAACCTATACGATCAAAGCAAATTCTTTCGTGACGGTGGAACAGAATTTTATCGATCGCGATCAAACGACCAGCGTGGGCGTGCACATCAGTTCCGGCGCCGTAGATTTGGCTACGGGAACATGGCAATCGCCGCGATCGCGTGCCGAGGTTTCTTTCGCGAACGCGCGAGCATCATTGCAGGAAAATAGCCGCGCGGCAGTTCGCACGGATCCTACTACGGCCGAAAACCAGATCACGGTTTCCTCCGGCGCGGCGGATATGCAGGTTGGCAATCAACACGTGTCCATCGGCGAGTGGGAACGCGTGAATTTTAATTCGTCGAGTGGCGCGATAACGAAGACCGCCGTGCTGGCGCCACCCGCCTTGACGTCGCCTTTAAACCTCCAGCCGCTGATCGAAGCAGATCCGAAGCACGCTACTGTGCACTTCGCCTGGGCGGCGATTCCCGATGCGGTGAGTTACAGCCTTCGCGTCAGCACGAACTCAATGTTTACGCGTATCGCTGCCGAGAAAACGGTCACCGGGACAAGCGCGGACTTGAGCGGGTTCGACCCGGCCGATTATTACTGGAACGTCACAGCAATCGACGCCCACAAGAAAGAAAGCGCGCCAAGCGATGCCTTCAGGTTTACGCTGATCGCCCAAGGCAAGACCGATGAGATGCTCCTGGAAGTAGATGGCACGCAATTGCACGGCAGCGTGGTGGAGCTCATGGGGCGAACGGAGCCTAACGCGGCGCTCATTATCAATGGAGAAGCGGTGGCAGACATTCAGCGCGATGGCCATTTCCGCTACTTCACGCAGCCGCTCTCGCGTGGCAGTCACGAGATCGTGGTGACCGGGCAGAATCGTCGCGGGGGCACGGCCATCAAGCGCGTGCCTATCGTGATTCCATAAAACTGTGTCGCCGGCAAAGGGGAACCGTGGCCACAAACGGCGCGGGAATAAGAATGATCAGTAAAAACGGCTACAACCTTCGATCCGTCTTCAGCCTGTTTTCATCCGATCTGGCCATCGATTTGGGAACGGCAAACACGCTGGTATTTTCCAAAGGTAAAGGCATCGTAGTCAACGAACCCTCGATTGTGGCCATCAATAAGAACACCAGCGAGGTGGTGGCTGTAGGGCGCGAAGCAAAGGACATGCTGGGCCGCACTCCGGGCAACGTGGTGGCCATCAAGCCCATGAAGGATGGAGTGATCGCAGATTTCAAAGTTACGGAAAAGATGCTGACCTACTTCATCCAGAAGGCCCACAACCGGCGCGTTCTGGTTCATCCACGCATCGTCATTGGCGTGCCCAGCGAAATCACTCCGGTGGAAAAACGGGCGGTGCAAGATTCCGCCTATCGCGCCAGGGCGAGCGAGGTCTATCTGGTGGAGCAGGCCATGGCAGCAGCCATTGGCGCCGGGTTACCCATCGAGGAGCCCTCCGGCAACATGGTTGTGGATATTGGCGGCGGCACAACCGATATCGCCGTAATTTCGATGAGCGGAATCGTCTATTCGCGATCGGTGCGTGTGGCCGGCAATGAGATGGACGAAGCCGTAATGCACTATTTGAAGCGGAAATACAACCTCCTCGTCGGTGAGCGCACCGCCGAGCAGATCAAGATGGAGATCGGATCCGCTTATCCTCTCGAGAAACCGCTGACCATGGAGGTCAAGGGGCGCAATCTGATCGAGGGTGTGCCGCGCACCGTGACGATCGACGACAGCGAAATCCGCGAGGCGCTCTCTGAATGCATCTCGACGATCTTGAACGCCATTCGCGTAGCGCTGGAGCGCACTCCTCCTGAGCTTTCCGCGGATATCAGCGACCGCGGCATCGTGCTAACTGGAGGCGGAGCGCTGATTAAGAATTTGGACAAACGCATTCGAGAGGAGACCGGCCTTCCGGTTTCGATTGCGGACGATCCGCTGGCTTCCGTGGTGTTGGGCACCGGAAAAATGCTCAGTGATTTCCGCCTGCTTCGCTTAGTGTCCATAGACTAGACAGCGATCAGCCAACGAGTTTGGAAGTAAACGGCAAGCCTGTAATTTTTCGTTTGAGGCAATAGAGAGGACTTCTCCATTCCTTCACGCCATCGATCTTTGGCTCTGTTCGCGGCCGCCATGGCCGCTCAAGTCCTGCTGCTCGCGATTCAGATCAGGCGCGGACAACAGGTGCGTTTGATCCGCGTCTGGGCCATCGAAAGCGTATCCCCTTTGGGGCGCGGCGCGGCGTGGTCTGTGGACGGAGTTCGGGGCATCTGGAACAACTATGTGGCCTTGCGTCACATGCGCGAGGAGAACGAACAACTCCATACTGAGCTCGGCGAACTCCGCATGCGCAATTCTCAATTGGAGAGCCGCGCGGCGGAGGCGGATCGCCTCGCAGGATTGCTTGGATTTCGCGACGTGCACACCGAAGTGCAAACGTTGGCGGCGCGCGTGATCGGGGCAAGTCCAGATCCCTCCAGCCACATGGTTTTCATCAACCGAGGGACACGCGACGGCGTGAAGCGCGATATGGGCGTAATCACTCCGGAAGGCGTGGTGGGCAAAGTCTTTGCCGTTTATTCGGACACCTCTCAAGTACTGCTGCTCACGGACAAGGAAAGTGGTGTGGGCGCATTGCTGGTGACCTCGCGCGCTCAAGGTCCGGTACGCGGTTCGGGCGATCCGCTGCTCGGACTTGAGTACATCGGCAATGACGTCAAAATTGAGCAGGGCGAAAAGATACTCACCTCAGGCCAGGATCGGATTTTCCCAAAGGATTTGCCGGTCGGTACGGTCGTGCAAGTGCAACCGGACCGCCGCAGCCCGTTCCAGAAAATATCGGTAAAGCCTGCGGCGCGGCTGGACGGACTCGAGGAAGTTCTGGTGCTGCTCACACGACAGGAATTTACACTTCGCAAGGACACCGATAAAACCGCGCCTGTTCCCGTTGCGTCTGTGACCTCGACCAAGTCTGCGACGCTTGCGACGGCCCCCGCAGCTCCGACGGCTCCTAAACCTGTGGCTTCAGTGACATCGATTAAAACGACGACGCCTGCGCCACCTAAACCGGTAAAGCCACCGGCGCCGCCCAAGCCTGTGGCTTCCGTGACGTCGCCTAAGCCTGCTCCTTCAGAGGAGCCATCCGAAGCGGCGGAGCCCGAGACTCCGCCAGCGTCAGAGACTCAAGAAACGCCGAGCAATCCGTGAAGGCAGATTACTAGACTATGGACATGGAAATTCACGCGCCGTACGACCAGCACATAGAAGTTCACAAGTATTACGCCGGTACTGTTTTAGCTGTGGTCGTTCTGGCGCTGGCGCTTGAGGCTCTGCTGCCCGTGTACTTCCGGTCGGCGGCAATCCTGGAGCTTCCGCTTCTGATTACGATTTATTTCGGCCTGAGCCGGAGAAATCCCTCGTCTGGACTTTTGCTGGGAATGGTCGTTGGGCTGGCGCAGGACAGCCTTGGGCATACACCGTTCGGAATGTATGGAATCGCCAAGACTGCGGTCGGCTTCGTTGCTTCCTCTTTCGGTTCACGGATCGACGTAGACCATCCTATCAGCCGGTTCCTTCTGACTTTCGTCTTCTTTCATCTTCATAACGCCGTGCTCGTCCTGACTGACCGGATTTTGCTGGGGCAGCACGAGCCCTATCTGGAGATGAGGCTGATCATTGCTTCGCTGGTAAATTCTGTCGTGGCAGTTGTCTTATACCCGCTTCTGGATCGACTGCGCAAAACGTAAGCTGCCGCAACTTAGTCGCCGCTTAACTTTCCATCGAAAAGAGCACGGGCGCGTTCATCAAAATAACCATGTGTGCGGAAAGCGGCGCTTCAAAACTCCATCGATGCCCAAAGAGCGGCCGGCGGAAGCTGAAACGAAAATCAGGTGCAACAGTATGAGGACGCGGTTGTAGTTGACGGTTCCACCGCCGGCGGCATATGCGACCGAAAACAGAATGTTGAAGTTGTAGAACGCACCGAAAAGCGAGGAAATCCTCACCAGATAGCCCACTAGTAACGAAAGCCCGATGGAAATTTCGCCGAAAGCCGAAAGATAACTAAACAAATGGCCATGAGGGATGACAAATCCCTCGATGAACGCACGATGCCACGCGAGCGGATCTTTTTGTATGCCGTTCAGCAATTGACGGGGCAACACCTCGCCACTTAAGAAACGCCCGGAAACTTTAGGCCAAGCAACGAGAAGGAATAGAACGCCGATCAGAATGCGCACAAGAGCAAGATAACCGAGATAGGTGGGCTGCTTGAAATTACTGGCGATGGATCCACCCGAGTCCAATCTCATTCGTGGTCCTTCAATCGGTTTTTGGCAGCCGATTTCGGCACCGAGTTTCGCTGACTGCGTTTACGGCGATCCGTTTATGCCACTAATTTCCGGCCCGCACAATGACTTGTGAAACACAAAGCAGATGAGTAGAATCCGCGACGGATTCGGAAGGAGCTGGTGATGTGGAAGGCTTTCGTTAGTTCGGCAATTTTGTTCGTTGTGGCCGGGGTGTTCTGTTCGCTTGCATACGCTCAGACGACGCAACAACCAAACTCCTCCGTTGCTGCGCCTGTCGACGGCTGGACCGGGCAGCGCGTTCCGCAAAATCAGCCGGCAGGTCCCGCTCCGCGTCACGACATCTTTGGAATTTGGGATCCCGGGAATGGCGGAATACAAGCCATGGGCGCGGCCGCCATGCCAGAAGACGGGAAAGCGGAGCATAAATTGCCCTATACGCCGGCCGGCTTGGAGGCGCTGAACCTCACGAAACCGAGCAATGGATCGAGAAGTGTTCTTCCCGGAGACACGAATGATCCGGTCGTGACGTGTAATCCGCAGGGACTTCCCCGCGAAGATCTATATGAACTCAGGACCACGCAGATTCTGCAAACGCCGGCCAGCGTCATGGTGCTCTACGAATTCGGGAAAGTATGGCGCACCATCTGGACCGACGGGCGAGACTTCCCCAAAAATGCTGCAGCAAGGTGGTTTGGGTATTCCATCGGTAAGTGGGAAGACGACTATACATTTGTCGTGCAGACCTGCTGCATCAATGACGAAACGTGGGTCGACCGAGCGGGTCGTCCGCACAGTCCTGATTTGCGCGTCGAAGAGCGCTTTCACCGTGTCGACGCCAATGCTCTGGAGCTCACGGTGACGATTACCGACCCGAAGATGTACACAAAGCCTTGGATCGCTCTGAATAAATTGCCGTTCAAGCTGCAATCGTGGAATTTCGACGTCACGGAGATGCTGTGTTCGCCGCTAGAGCTTGCCCAATACAACAGATTTATTGGCAATCCGGCGAGCGACAAGGACAGCAAATAGAATTCGACGCCACAGCTACATCGGAAAGATCCCCGATAACCTAAAGCGGAGAACCTTAAGTGTGCGCCCACAGCAGCAGCAAACGGACTGTGTTAACTTAACTTCCGCATGACAAAAAGAATTGGCGTGCTGCTCAGCGGTCGCGGTTCCAATTTCGAAGCGCTCGCTGATAGCGCGGCAGCGGGCCGCATTCCCGATGCTGAAATTTCGATTGTCATCAGCAATCGCGAAGACGCACAGGGCCTCCGGCGAGCCGCGGAACGCCGCATTCCCGCGCGGGTGATTCCGTCAAAGGGAGTGGAACGGGAAGCCTACGACCGCCTTGTCGTCGCGGCGCTGAAGGAAGCTCGGGTCGATCTGGTTTGTCTGGCCGGGTTCATGCGTCTTCTTTCGCCTTACTTTGTGGCGGCATTTCGCGGCCGCATTCTAAATATCCATCCGTCGCTCCTGCCGTCTTTTCCCGGACTCGAATCCCAGCGCCAGGCCCTCGACTATGGAGTGAAGTTCAGCGGCTGCACCGTGCATTTCGTGGATGAAAATCTCGATGCGGGCCCCATTGTCAAGCAGGCGATTGTTCCCATTGAGCCCGCCGACACGGATGAAACTCTCGCCGCGCGCATTCTGCGCGAAGAGCATCGCATCTACACGGAGGCTGTTCGCCTCGTGCTCTCTGGCAAATTCCGCATCGAAGGCCGTCGCGTCCTGCCTACCGTCGAAGAAACCCAGGAGGGACGCCTGACCGAGCGCGCGAAGCACCACTAGGTTCACTTCATCATCGATGACTGCACCGCAAACATTTCGATCCGTAGACGAGCAGCTCACGGCGCTGCGTAAAGGTGCCGCGGAAATCATTCCTGAAGAAGAGCTGCGCGCCAAGCTCGAACGCTCTCGCATTTCTGGCAAGCCTTTGCGCGTCAAGCTCGGCGTTGATCCCACAGCGCCCGACCTGCATCTCGGGCATACGGTGGTGCTACGCAAGCTCAAACATTTTCAGGACGAAGGCCATACGGCGATTTTTCTGGTCGGCGATTTCACCGCTATGGTCGGCGATCCCACCGGCCAATCGGAAACGCGACCGCCCCTTACACGCGAGCAAGTACAAACCAACGCGCAAACTTATCTCGAGCAGGTTTACAAACTGCTCGACCGTGAGCGCACCGAAGTCCGCTACAACAGCGAATGGCTTGGAGGTCTGAGCGGCATCGAAATCGTACGGCTCTGCGGGCACTACCGTCTCGCCCGCATGCTTGAACGCGAGGATTTCCGATCGCGTCTGGCCAATAATCAGGCCATTTCGGTCCACGAACTTCTTTACCCTTTGTTTCAGGCCTATGACTCAGTCGCCCTTAAGGCCGACGTCGAATTAGGCGCCACCGAACAGAAATTCAATCTACTGGTGGGCCGCGATATCCAGCGTGAATATGGGCAGCAGTCGCAAGTGGCGCTCACCATGCCCATTCTCGTGGGCACCGATGGACAGCGGAAAATGTCCAAGAGTCTCGGCAACTACGTGGGCATTACGGAATCGCCGACACAGATGTTCGGCAAGATCATGTCTATTTCCGACGAGCTGATGTGGTCCTATTACGATCTGCTCACAGATTTCGGGCCGCCCGTGATCGTGCGCCTGAAGGAAGAAGTGCGAACGGGCCTCCTGCATCCAAAAAAGGCAAAGGTCCAGCTCGCCCACACAATCGTCGCCGAATTCCACGGCGAGGACGCAGCAAAGAAGGCCGCTGAGGAATTCGATCTGGTTTACAGCAAACGGCAGATCATCGAGGAGCATACGCTATCGCGAAAACGGCTAATACAGACCTATGGCGCTCACGAAAACAAGGTAAGGCTGTCTCGCTTGATCGTTGATGAATTCAAACTAGCGAGTTCCAAGGCGGAAGCTGAGCGTTTGATGGCGCAGGGCGCCGTTGAGTGGGACGAAATAAAAGTAAACGATCCGACGTTTGCAATCAGTCTCGATAACATCGAAAACCATACATTACGTGTAGGGAAGAAGCCGCCAAAGCGTGTCCTATTCGAAAACTAGGAAGCCTTGCTTCTAGTCTCCTTAACGGTGGTCGATCGATACACGCGGTCGAAGACGACGAACGCAATTGCCATGATCACAAAATCGAATACGCTGCCTTCGGGACCCACCGTGCCGCCCGTCAGCCACGCCGGGCCGTGGAACGATGACGCCAGCAGATGCCCCGGCATGACGATGCCGCTATCCGGCACGGAATAGACATAAGTTTCGCCGAAATCATAAGCCGCATGAAAACCGATGGCGAACCAGAGCGCTCCCGTGCGGCTGAGCGTGAAACAAAGAAACATTCCGATCACGAGCACGCTCAGCGCACCCACCGGCCCTTCGCCCGGATTGCGAAGGTGCACGGCTCCAAAGGCAAGGGAGAGCAGCAGGGCGGCGGGCCAGAATCCCATTCCCGAGCTCAGCGTGAATTGCAGATATCCCCGAAAGAAGAACTCCTCGAAGATTCCCACTAGACAGAAGACAACCGCCCACTCGAGCGCATAACGGACCACGCCAGAGGGAGAAAGGTCCACCATACCGAACGAATATCCGCCGAATGCGCCGATGACGAGCATCAGCGCGGTAATCGCCGCAATACCCCAAACGGCGCCCAGCCAGAAGTTTTTTCCGAAAGCCTGCCTCAGCGGCATTCCGTAATCGCCGAAGCGGCGCTGCTCCAGGCGACTCATGATCAGAGCTGCCACAATCGAGCAAAGCGCCGCCAGCCCTTCTTGCGCACCGAGGGCGGGGGGCGTCATCGGTCCTGGCTGCACCAGTACGGAAAGATGAAGCAGCCGGAGAGCCGATCCTCCGACAGAGACAAAGAGGAAAAACAGAGCGACAAAGAGTGCGGCGCGCCAGCCCGCACGTACGCCATGTGGGCCCAGAAAGATCGATTCGAGCAGAAAGCGCCGGGGTTGGGGAGGCTCAATCTGCGGCGCAGCGTCATCCGAACGCGGAGCTTCGGAGCCATTCATGAATTGATCCTCCCGGACGGATTTAACGCCGCGACTCACTCCGCATCAGAGTCGAAACATCGTTGGAATTATTCTGCTAGTCCTTTGACGGCCGTCGCTCTGCGAGCCGCGCCAGCCGGTCCAGGTAGTCGCGATTTCTGCGCGCGAGCGCATGCCGCGTCAGCAGCCAATCGATCAAGCGGCCAAAGCGGCCCGGAATTTTGTATTCGTCGGTAAACCGAATCATGGTTTTAGCCCCAGCGGACTTTGGAAGGCGCTCCAATTCCCAACGTTCGGTGCCCTGGACTCCGTAGACATCTTCAAATCGCCATTCGAAAAGGAGCGGCCTCTCGAATGCCGTCACGATCGCCGTATGCGAAAACGTTCGGTTCGCCATCCTGCCCGAAATGCATACCTTGGAGCCCGCGCGAAAGTCCGATCCGCAGCCCTGCGTTTCAAACGAGCTCTGCATCTCCGGTCCGTACCAACGGGGCATCCGCTGTGGAACGAAGAAAACGAAGACGTCCTCTGGAGGGGCCGCAACGATCTGGTTGAGAACGATTCTGGTCATCGAGGTCAAGCCAATGTATCACGAGAAATCGTGCACGCAGTTCGTCCGGCGGTCGAGCCTAACTACTTCACGAATTCCGGCGATTCACCTTTATCCCACGGGTCGTAGGTCTGTGCGAAGAGGATCCGTTCGTTGATCGGCGGATGATCGTAGAACCATAGTTTTACGGCTGTAGAGGGCGAAGGCTCGTCGAGATCGATTTCGCCCAGAATCTGGAAGCTTTGCGCGGCCACTTGCGGTGCATCGGGCACGATCCCGTGCACGACTTCGAGGCCATACTGATCGGCCTGATGCTCGAGGTGGCGGCTGTAAGCGTTGTCGATAGGCGTAAAAATAAAATTGAAAATGAAAATGATAAAAATGAGCACCGGCAGGGAGGCCCAGTCATCGGCCCCGCGAATTTTCCATACCCCACCAAATCGGCGGAGCGCCCAGTGCAATGCTTGAAAGCCGGCAAAGAGAAAAATAAGCAGGATACCGGCCCCGAAAAGAATACCGTTGCGGATATGATGGAGCACGTAGTGACCCATTTCATGCCCGAAGACAAAAAGAATCTCGGGCGTGGTCATCTGGGCGATCGTTGTGTCCCACACCACAACCCGCTCAGACGCACCGATTCCGGTAACGTAAGCGTTCAGCGCGTTGAGCTTTGAGCTGGCGTTCATCAAATACATCCGATTCTCGGGAATGTTCTGGCCCGCGTGCTGGACTACGCGTTCGAGTGCGTCGGCGAGTTGCGGATCAGTAGAAGCTAATGGAGTGAAGCGGAAGAAAAGCGGTTCGAGCACGAGCGGCTCGACAAAAATCAAGAAAATCAGAATCGGCAGCGCGCCGAGCCATGCGTAGAACCACCAGCGCCCTGGGCTGCGGCGCACGAGCCCATAAAAAAGCCACGTGAGAACGATGGCCAGAATCAGTCCGACCACTCCGCCCTTAATCGAGTCCCAGAACCAGGAGGCCCAGCCCTGAACCGATTGTCCGTAGTAGCGCGCCAGCCAGTGGCTGCCCGCGGCCGCGGGCAAGCCCAGCAGCCCCAGCAAAATGAAAAACACGCCGACAAAAATCACAGCCTGAAGAAAGCGACGACGAGAAATACGCTCGGCCCAATCGCGCAGCCGGGGACCTACGCCGAGTTGAATCAGGAGAATCAGCCCTACCGCAGTGAAAAAGAAGTCTAGGAAATAAAGTTCGTGGCGCGAGTGCGCGTAGGCGATGGCTCGAGCTTCCTTGTCGGGCGGAAGCGTGTAGGCCTTCGGCTGCTGTTGCCCTGAATTAGAGCTTCTCGTGTTTTGGCCGACGGATTGTGACTGAGCGTCACTTGAGATGGTCTGCGGATCGAAGTACCTTGCAAACGCAGGTGCGCTCGCCCCGCATACCACCATAGCTATGGCAATTGGGGCCATCCATCGAGCTTTCAAAAATTGAGTCATGGTCTCGCTGCTGTGCATCCGTCCACCAATTTAGTGTATCCGGTTCGTCACTGATTTGTGATTGCGGTGCGATTAGCGCGCGGTCCAGCCGCCATCGACGGCAAGGCTTGTACCGGTGATCAGCGACGCTGCCGGCGAGGCGAGGAAAACAATGGCGCCGGTGACCTCGTCCATTCGGCCGATACGGCCTAGCGGAATCCGGCTGAGAACCCAATTGCGGAACTCCGGATTTGCAAAGAACGAGGCGGTCATGGGCGTTTCGAGAAAAGTGGGAGCGATCGCGTTCACGCGGATATTTTCCGGCGCGAGCTCGACACCCATGGCTTTGGTCAGCCCTTCGATTGCGTGCTTGGTCATGCAATACACGGTGCGCCGCTCGGCGCCAACGCGTCCCATTTGCGAGGTCACATGGATTACGCTGCCGCCGCGCTTGCGGCGATCGGAATCTTGAAGCATTTTTCGTACGGCCGCTTGCGAGACCAGGAACGCAGCGCGCACGTTGAGGGCAATCATATCGTCCAGATGCGGTTCGGAGACATCCACGAAGGGCTCGGGAATATTGATACCCGCGTTGTTCAGCAGGATGTCAACGCGATCGATGCTGGCGAAAGCAGCGTTCACTTGCTCACGTTTGGTTACGTCGCAAACGATTACGCGCGCCCGGCCTCCGGCGTCGGCAATGCGTTTTGCGACCTGTTCAAGTTCGCTACGGGTCCTGCTGACCAAGACCACCTCGGCGCCGGCTCCAGCGAGGGCAAGCGCCCCTTCGGCGCCGATGCCGCGGCCTGCGCCGGTGATCAGCGCAACGCGGCCGTCGAGGCGAAACACTGGCGGAATTGCGGTACGGCCGGACGTGGCGGGCGTGGAGTTTATCGAGTTTATCGGGAGTCTCCCGAGCTGGTCGTAACGCTCACGTTGCGTTTGCCATAGCGGCGAATTCGAATATCCGCCTGCTCCTTGTGTCCCCAGAATCTCTCGATCGCGCAGAGGCGCGAACAATACTCCCCGATCAGGACGCTCGCTTCCTCCGTGCATTGCTGGTACGTGACCGTCTTCATGAATTTTCCAACCCATAGCCCGCCCGTATAACGCGCTGCGCGTCGCGTTGGAAGAGTGTGGTTCGTGCCGATCACTTTATCGCCATAAGCAACGTTCGTCTCCGGACCAAGGAAAAGCGATCCGTAGTTCCGCATGTGTTCGAGGAAATAACGAGGATTGCGGGTCATGATCTCGACGTGCTCATACGCAAGCCGGTCCGCCTCTTGCACGGCCTCGGCGAGATCCGCCACCAAAATAATCTGGCCATAATCCCGCCAGGAAACGGAAGCGATCTCCGCGGTTGGAAGAACTTTGAGCTGGCGTTCAATTTCCCCCGGCAGGGACCGCGCCAGAGCTTCCGACGTTGTGATCAGCGCCGCCGGCGAAGTGGGACCATGCTCGGCCTGGCCAAGCAGGTCCGCGGCCACAAACTCGACGTCTGCCGAATCATCCGCAACGACGAGGATTTCGGTTGGGCCGGCGAGCAGGTCGATTCCCACTTGGCCGAAAAGCTGGCGTTTCGCCTCTGCGACATAGGCATTGCCCGCGCCGACCACCATGTCCACGGCGGCAATCGTTTCCGTGCCGAGCGCCATCGCCGCTATAGCCTGGACGCCGCCCAGGATATAAATCTCGTCCGCGCCGGCCAGCGCCATTGCGGCAACTGTTTCGGGATGCGGCTTTCCGCCGGTTGGCGGAGTGCAGGCAATCACACGCCGGACGCCCGCTACTTTTGCCGTGACGATGGTCATGTGCGATGACGCGACCATCGGATAACGGCCACCGGGGATGTAACATCCGACGCTATCCACAGGAATATTGCGATGGCCGAGCCGGACCCCAGGCAACGTCTCGACCTCGGTATCCTTCAGCGCTGCCTTTTGGGCTTGTGCGAAGTTTCTGATTTGCGCCTGCGCAAACTTGATGTCTTCAATTGTTTGGCGCGAAACGGAGGCAACTAACGAATCGATCTCGTCCTGCGACAACCGAAAGCTCGTCGGAGCCCAACTGTCGAATTTTGCCGAGAGTTCCCGAACGGCTGCATCGCCACGCGTTTTTACATCGGCGATCAGTTTGGCGACGGTCTCTTGAACTTGCCTGTTTGCCGCTTCCACTTCAGCCGCCGGGATACTGGTTTTCAGATACTGCGGCATTCATTGCTCCTTAAAGCTCTTTTGGTTCAAACCGCACGGGTTTTGATTTGAATCGTGGATGTGAGCGTTCGATGAACGGGGCACTTATCCGCGATTTCGATCAGCCTGGATTTCTGCTCAGGCGTAAGCGGTCCAGTCAAATGGATGTCGCGTTCAATTCGATCCAGCATCACGTCTTTGCTTTCACAATCAACGCAGTCAGAAGAGTGGACTTTCGAATGCCTCAGATTGACTGTGACCTCCTCGAGCGGCCATCCCTTGCGTCGAGCGTACATTCCGAGAGTGATCGACGTGCAGGAACCCAACGCAGCGAGCAGAAGATCGTAGGGCGTTGCTCCCGTGTCCGTGCCGCCTGCAGACGCAGGTTCATCGGACTTGAGGCGATGCTGGCCGGCGGAAATTTCCTGCGCGAATCCGGCGCCGCTGCCGCGAACGACCACACCTCGAACGCTACTCTTCGAAGTGGTCTCCGCCGCTTCTCGATGCGACACGCTCATCTAAGCCTCCGTCATATAATTTCTCTGCGTCAGCCCTCGTTGTCGGCTGAGGGCCCGTAAATGCTCGGGACTTTGCCGCCCATGGGGCGGATATAGGTGGTCAACTGCCCCCGATGGTGAACCATATCAAAGAGCGCGATCCACAGCAGCCCACCTACTGTATCCTTCAGCAGAATCTCCTTGGTGCCCTCAATCAGCCAGGCTTGGTGGTTCCACGCACCGTCGTCCAACGCGCGCAATTGGCGGGAAAAGATATCGTGATCACGTTCATATGCCGCGATCATTTCCACCAGGGGACCAAAAACGCCGGGTTCCTCCCAGCGCAAACCGCTATACAAGCTTTTCTTGCTTTTGCAGAGTTCAACGCAGCTCTGTTGGGCAGTAACCAGCAGTGCAACCAATTCTCCCGCGGAGCGTGAGCGCGGATGCGGCCGGTAATCGAGGTGCGCAGCCGGCAGCGCTTTGAATACCCGCACGAAAGCGGGATACTCTTGTTCCCACCTCTGAATGAAGAATTCTCGATTGCCGAGCTCTCGACCAAGCGATTGTGTAGCCATTGACCCAGACTCCCTTTGTGCGTGCCCGATTCCGATTTCGCGCCGTTCGGCTCTGTGAAGCTCACCTGCTAATGGAGCAGAACCAATCGTTAGACGAACTCCTAAGATACTCCTGAATAACCTTGCGATGCCAATTTGGGCCGTAAGGCATCTGGCAGGATCGCTAATTTACTTTTTGTATTGAATCCAAACGCCCGCAAGCTGATGCTGATAACGCGGATCGCCTTTTAGCAAGAACAAATCATGAAACCACCGTGCGACCAGGCGGTAATCGAGACTGGCCATCCCGCCGCTCCATGCGCAAAATCAGTCGAACCGTGGGTCCTTGCCGTCACTATCCTCGGATCCAGCATGGCGTTTATAGACGGTACTGTTGTGAATGTGGCGCTGCCCGCAGTTCAAAGGACCCTGGGCGGTACCGTCATCGACATGCAGTGGGTCGTCGAAGGATACGCATTGTTCCTGAGCGCGCTAATTCTGGCCGGCGGCGCCACAGGCGATGTATTCGGGCGCAGACGGATGTTTCTGGCAGGCGTAACCCTGTTCGCGATTGCCTCGGCAGGCTGCGGCTTGGCGGGAAATATCCGAGAATTGGTGATCGCGCGCGCCGTGCAGGGATTTGGAGCCGCGTTTCTCGTGCCCGGTAGTCTCTCAATTATCAGCGCCTCTTTTGGTGAGAAGGAACGTGGCCGCGCGATTGGAACATGGTCTGGCTTCACTTCGATCGCAACGGCCGGGGGACCAGTTCTGGGCGGCTGGTTAATCGAGCACGCTTCGTGGCGGTGGGTTTTTTTCATTAATATGCCGCTCGCGGCGACGGTGATCGTGCTTTCCCTGTTGCGCGTTCCGGAAAGCAGGGACGACACGGCGAGCAGCATCGATTGGATCGGGGCGCTGATCGTAACGGCCGGTTTGGCGGGCGTGACCTACGGATTCATTGAATCCGCTAATCGAGGATGGAAAAATCCTTCCGTTTGGGGAACGTTGACCGTCGGTTGTGCGTTTCTTGCGATCTTTCCTTACTTCGAAGCTCATGTCCGCTCTCCAATGGTTCCGCTGAAGCTGTTTCAGTCGCGTGATTTCACTGGCGCTAATTTAATTACGCTTTTCCTCTACGCGCCCCTGGGAATTTTCTTTTTTCTATATCCCTTGAATCTGATCCAGGTGCAGTACTATTCCGCAACGGCGACCGGCGCCGCTGGCCTGCCTTTCATCCTGCTCATGTTCCTGCTTTCACGATGGTCAGGCGGACTGGTTGGCCGTTTCGGGGCGAGGCTGCCGCTGATAGTAGGACCGGTCATTGCTGCCGCGGGATTTCTTCTATTCGTGATTCCCTCGGTTGGCGGGAGCTACTGGAAAACGTTTTTCCCCGGCTTTGTGGTGCTCGGGCTTGGAATGGCAGTGAGCGTGGCTCCGCTCACGACCGTTGTCATGGGCGCTGTCGAGCAAAGGCATGCCGGGACCGCTTCGGGCATCAATAACGCCGTCGCCAGAATCGCCGGATTGCTCGCCGTTGCAATTTTGGGAATGACCATGGTGAGTGCGTTCAGCCGTTATTTAAACGAACGGCTGACGCAGTTGAACCTCCCCGCCGAGGCCTTCCATAGCGTGCAATCGGAAGAAATCGCGCTTGCCGCTCTTAACGTCCCGCCCGGAATAGATTCGAACGCGGCCACTGCGCTGAAAATCTTGATCGACCGCGCCTTTGTGTTCGGATTCCGGCTCATTATGCTGATTTGTGCGGGGCTGTCGGTGGCGAGCTCGGCTTTCGCCTGGCGCATGATAGCAGCGGGCGGCGAGCGCCAATCTGTTCGCTAAATCAGCGGTCCGGATTACGCTGCTGCACGCCCGGTGGCTGCGGTGCTGACTCGTTAGGTTGAGGATTTTGCGGCGGATTCCCCGGTGCACCTGGAAGGGCGCCAGGGAGTGGTTGAGGCGCTCCAGGTGCTCCACCTGGAAGCAGGACATTTGGCGCAGGCGGAGCTCCCGCAGGTGCCACCCCAGGAGGCTGAGGCGGTAGCTGACCCGGCCCCGCGGGTTCGGGTGGCGCGGCAGTGCCTACGCCCCGCCCTGCATAAAACGTGCGATCCTCGCGCGGCGTAAGCCGCAATTGGCGCGGCGTAATGGCGATCACCAGTTCGGTCTCGCTTTGTTGATTATTGCGGTCGCTCGTGAGCGGACCAAGGAAAGTCAGGCCCGGCCATCCGGTGATGCTCCGAATTTCGCTTGTCTCGATCAGGCCGGAAAGAATGCTGGTTTCGTTGGCGCGCAGCCGCACCATCTGCTCGATAGACCGATTGCTGATAATGGGAACACTATTCACGTTCTGGCCTGTTAGGGCCGTGATTTCAAATTGCATATTGAGCGAAACTTCGTCCGGCGCATGCACGCGGGGCGTCGCGTGGACTTTCAGCCCCAAATCCACATATTCGGAGGCGGGGTAGGCCGTACTCGACGCAGTAGAAGAGAGTTGGCTATTCACGGGATTGAGAATCACGGAAACAGTATTCGACGCCAGATTCGCGACGGCGGCATCGAGTAACCCAGTGCCCGCAAAATCGCCAGTCGCCGCGGCGACAGGGCTATTGCCGGTGGGGACGCTAAGAGGCGTGGCAAACGACGCATTGCCCAGGCCGAGAAAGACGTCGAGAGTGTTCGCCGATTCGCAAACGACAAGCAAGTCAGGAAATGGGCTGGAAGCGAAACTCCCCGAAAGCAGCGCGGTAGGGCCGGCATCAGTCGTGAAGCTGGTTGCAGCGCCGAAGGTACCGTCCCCATTGCCCAGAAAAATCGACAACGTGTTGTCGGTCTTATTCGTTACGGCCAGGTCCAAGCGACCATCGCTATTGAAATCCGCGGCAGCGACCGCGGAAGGGCCGTTGCCTGTGCCGACGTCGATGCGTTTGAAAAATGTCCCGTCGCCGTTCCCGAGCAACACGGAAACACTGTTCGAAGCCGAATTCGTCACCGCCAAATCGGGTTTGCCATCGGCGTTGAAGTCGCCGGTTACGAGCGCCGAAGGGCTTTGGCCTACCGAAGTATCGATTTTGTTCTGGAATGTGCCGTCGCCATTCCCGAGAAAAATAGAAACCACGCCATCTGCCTGATCCAGTACAGCGAGGTCCAATTTTCCGGTGTTTCGAAAATCACCCGTGACCATGGCTACGGGAGTATTTATGCCAGTGATCGTACGGCCCGCCGCGAACGTTCCATCTCCATTCCCCAAGAACATCGATATGCTATTGTCCGTGAAGTTCGCGACGGCCATGTCGAGTTTTCCATCACCGTTGAAATCGCCAGTCACAATGGCGTCTGGTGCCAAGCCAGTTGCGACAGTAGTCTGCGATTGAAATGTCCCATTCCCATTTCCCAATAAAATCGAAACGGTGTTATCGCCTTTGTTGGCAACGGCCATGTCGAGCTTGCTGTCGCCATTGAAATCGCCGACGGCAACCGCGTCGGGCGAATGCCCCACGGTAAAGTCAGTTCGTGGGAAGCTGGCGCCGGCAAGATTGCCCGCAAGCGCAGACGAGGCGAGCTGTGAAACCGGCGCCACCAGGCTCGCCGAGAGCAGCGCCAGCGTGATGGGAAAATGCTCGCCGACGAAGAATGTTGCAGGCCGCCCATCCTCAACGCGCAGCAAAACACGCTGGGCGCTCTTGACCATGCTCAGAGTGCGCGAAAAATTCGCAGATGCTCCTGGTAGCGTGGCCAGAAAAATCGTGCTGCCGCCTCCAAAAGCGATGAGCGGTGGTATGGCCGCGGCAGAGATGCCCGAGGCCGCTAACGGATTCTGCGAGCCAAATATGCTCTGGATGGCCTGGAGAAGTGTGCCCGAACTTTGCGCCTGCGCTAACTCGCGAATCACGCCCGTGGGCAGAGAAAACGTGCTGGCTGTTGTGGGTGGCGTGATGCCGAGGTCGAGCGCCGAGTTCCGGTCGACTTCGAGCAAATCGACTTCCAGGAGAAACTCACCCGGCGTTTGCTGCACATCCTTGAGAATCGCTTCGGCCAGCGCGATATTTGCCGGCGTATCACGCACGGTAATGCTGTGCGTCTTCAGATCCAGTTCGGTTCGGCGCAGGCCGACAATGTCCCGCACCATGCGCATGGCCTCGGTCATCTCATCGTTCGTTTCAGCAGCGGGAAGCAGTATGGTTTTCTTGATTTCAGGGTCGTAATCGCGCCGTTTGGCCGCCGTGTCGGCAGCAACGAAAAATGTCTTTGCGTCGAGCGCGAACCAGAAGGTACTGGTCTGCTCTGACAGGAGCCGCATGGCAGTTTCGAAATCGACATCCGACACGCGGAACCTGATCTGGCGATCCTGCAACTCAGGATCGAACGCCGCAGTGACTCCGAATTGCCGCGCCAGTTCCTCATAAGCGCCGTGCGCTCCGCCGTTGTAATCGAAGTTGCGGGTGCCGGCGTTTGCTTTGACTGCTGGCAGCGTGCTGGACAGGCTGTCGCCGCTTAGACCCTCCGAGGTATCCCCTTGCGCCAATTCCTGCAGACGTTCCCGAGCGACGGTGTAGGTCGGGTCTATTTGCAGCGCCGATTGCAGCATAGCGAGCGCAAGTGCCCGATTGCCGCTTACAAGCTGCCTTTCGGCCTGCTCCGTACGCTGCTGCGCAAGCGCCGATCGCGCTAAGATCGCTTTCGCCTGAATAGCTCGGTCGTCCGGCGAAAGAGTGGCAGCCTGTTGATAGGCCTGGAATGCGGTCTCCCAGTCGCCCAGGGACTCCGCTCGTTGGCCTTCATCGTAAGCTTGGCGCGCGTTTTTCGAACCTGAAGAAGGCACAGCCGAATCTCGTGCCCCCGGAACGACACTGGGCGATTGGGCGCGGAGGGAAAGCGCTAAAAGCGAGGCCATTGCCGCCAAAAGGGCGAACCGAAGACGGCGGCTCGCTAATCGTCCATTCCCGATCCGGAGAATTCTGCGGATGCTTTCGGACAAAAACATGAGTGCATATTGTAACTGCCGAGAGAGTACGAGGCAGCGGCAAAATGGCTTGACTGCGTGATTTGGAGGCTCTAAACTGATTTTTGTTACTTGCAACTGATTTGCAACTGGAACTCGCCCGGTGATCTCTTCCTTCCTGATTGCACTGCGTGAGGGCGCTGAAGCCGCTCTGGTCGTCGGCATTGTACTCGTCTATCTGGACCGCACGGGCCGTTCGCGATTGGCTCGTTTCGTCTGGGCAGGCGTAGCCTTGGCGGCTGCCTTGAGTCTCGCCGCGGCAATCGCCCTGGAACGTTGGCAGATCAGCGAAGACGGCTTCGAAGGCCTTTTGATGCTGCTCGCGGCCGGCTTCGTTGTCACGATGATCGTCTGGATGAACCGCGTCGCGCGTCATCTGCGGAAGGAAATCGAGCAGCGGATAGAGTCTTTTGCGCAAAAGACCGATTTAGCTGCCGGCCTTGCCCTTGGAACGTTCGTCTTCCTCATGGTTTTGCGAGAAGGAGCGGAACTGGCGCTGATCTTGCGAGCCGTGGAGCTTTCGAGCGAAGGTGTGGCTGTTTGGATTGGTACCGGGCTGGGGCTCGCCCTCGCGATCGCCGTTGGTTTCTTTTTCTTCGAAGGCACCCTCAAGATCCCTTTGGGCCGCTTTTTTTCTGTGACCAGCGCAATCCTGGTAATCGTGGCCGTGCAATTGGCACTGACGGGGTTCCACGAGCTTAGCGAGGCCATGTGGATTCCCTCCGGCAAACGCGAAATGGCGTGGGTGGGGCCCATCGTCCGGAATGAATACTTTTTCTTCGTGGTCATCCTTGGCGCGGCGGCGCTGCTGATTCTTCGCGAATGGCGTTCTATGCGTCTCGCAGGCGCACCTGACGCCGCAAATGCTGCCGACCGGCGCCGAATCCAATGGGAACTGCGAACCCGGAGCCGTTGGATGTTCACGGCGGCGGCCGTTTTCGTGATTGTGATACTTGCTTTGACCGCCGATTTCGTCTACGGGCGCGTGTCGGCTGCCGCTCCGCAGGCACAGACGGTCACTGCGCAGAACGACGCAGTGCGCATACCGACAGAAAACGTAAACGACGGCAATCTGCACTTCTTCCAGGTCGAAGCCAACAACACTTCTCTGCGCTTTATCGTCATTCGCAAGCCCGATGGCAGTTGGGGAACGTCATTGGACGCTTGCATGATCTGCGGATGGGCCGGGTACCGGCAGAACGGATCCGATGTGGTTTGCCGCAACTGCGCGTCGGCGATTTACGTCCCAAGCATAGGCCAGGCTGGCGGCTGTAATCCCGTAACTTTTCCCGCGCACGTCGAGGGCAGTGAATTGGTGATCGATCTCTCTGCCCTCACTGATGCCGCGCGTAAAGTTCCCCACTAGGGCATCGTTTCGTGTTTGTCAGACTAATCACAGATTCGTTTAAGAGGCAGCCACGTCGTAAGCTGCTTACTACCGTGGCATTGGCCCTTGGCACGGCTATAGCCACGGCGACGCTCACGGTTGCCTTGGACGTGGGCGACCGGCTGGCCCGTGAATTTCGGAGCTTGGGCGCCAATCTGCTGGTCACTCCTGAAGCAGACACACTGCCGCTGGAGATCGGCGGCGTCGATTATCGCCCGGTGGATTCCGGCGTCTTTTTATCTGACGCCGAGTTAGGTAAGCTGAAAACAATTTTCTGGCGCAATAACGTAATCGGCTTTGCGCCCTTCCTCGATGTACCAGTCACTGTGAACTCTGCGAGCGCCTCTACTTCGAACGGTGCGTCGCGCGCCACTCTGATCGGCACCTGGTATCGGCACGACGTGGCGATTCCAAGTGGCGGAGGCGTTTTTAGTACCGGCGTGGCCGCCACAAATCCGGGATGGCAAGTTGACGGACGGTGGTTCCGCAATGATTCCGGCCATGAAGCTGTTGTGGGCGTAAATTTGTCGCGCCGCGTAGGCATTAAAGCTGGAGAGATGCTCGATATCCGCGCCGCGGGCGTCAACGCACAACTAATGGTCACCGGCATCGTCTCGACTGGAGGGCAGGAGGACGACGCCATTCTTGCGCCCCTGGCAGTCGCGCAACAACTATCCGGCAAACCGGGGCAATATCGCCGCCTCCTGGTAAGCGCGTTGACCAAGCCCGAAGACACCTTTTCTCAGCGCGATCCCAAATCCATGAATCCGGCCGAATTCGACCGCTGGTATTGTTCGCCTTATATCTCGTCGATCTCGCGTCAGATTCAGGAACAGTTGCCGGGAGTTAGTGTGCGGCCGATCCGCCAGGTTGCCGAGGGCGAAGGCCAGATCCTCTCGCGCGTCCAGTCTCTGATGTGGCTGGTGACGTTCGCGGCGCTATTGGCAGCGGCCCTTGCCGTTGCGTCCACAGCCGGAACAACCGTCCTTGAGCGCACCGGCGAGGTCGCCCTGATGAAGGCCCTGGGCGCTCGCCGCAGCCTCGTGGGTGCGTTTTTCCTCGGGGAACAGTGGCTCATGGCCATCGTAGGCGGATTGCTCGGTTATGCGGCTGGAATGGGCCTGGCACATGCCGTGGGCCAGAGCATTTTTGGAGTTTCGCCGAGCACGAGATTGATCCTGCTTCCCGTGATTCTGGGAATTGCCGCCGCCGTAGCGACCGCGGGAAGTTTGCTTCCACTGAGAAAGGTGATGCGGTTAGACCCAGCGCCCGCCCTACGCGGCGAATAGATCCGCCTCAGGCGCGCGCCGCGACTCTCCCATCCAACAATGTTCTGGCGTATTCTTTGGCGATTGCTGTATGCAAGCCGCGGCAGGCTTGCACTGGCTCTCCTCGCTGTTGCCAGTGGCGCTGCTGTTTGCGCAATGCTGCTCAATCTCGAACTCGATGCCACGGATAAGCTGACGCACGAATTCCGCGTGTTGGGAGCCAATGTTGTAGTCTCAGGTGCACAAAACGGCGATGACGCAGCCACGTTGGATGCCGGCGCTGCACAACAGATTGAAAACCTCCGCTTGCCCGACGTCGTTTCTGTTGCGCCTTATCTTTATCTTTCGGCGGAGGCACATGCCGGAGCGAACAGCACGGCTGTGATCGCGGCCGGAACCTGGTTCGACGAAGCAGCGCGCATGAATTCTTCATGGAAAGTAGACGGGAATTGGGTAAGCGGCCGCGATAATCGCTCCGATTGCATGATCGGGGAACTGGCGGCTTCTCGTCTCGGTCTGATTCAAGGACAAAACGTCACGATACGTTATGCAAAACAAGAAGCGACGCTCAGGGTCGCCGGTATCATTACGGCGGGCGGTTCCGAAGACAGCCAGATCGTTATCGGTTTGCCCCTGGCGCAGGAACTGGCTGGACTGGGTCAGCGGGCAAGTCTAATTCAAATCACCGCAAACGGTTCCGCGCGGCAAATCGAAGATGTGATCGGCCGTCTTTCCGCCGCGCTGCCAGGATTACAAGTGCGGCCGCTGCACCAGATTGCGCAGGCCGAAGGCCGGCTGCTCGAACGCATTCGCGGGCTGCTCTTTGGCACAGTTTTGTTGATTCTGGTGCTGACATCGCTTGGCGTTCTGGCGGCAATGGCCGGGCTCGCACTGGAAAGGCGGCGTGACGTCGGACTCATGAAAGCGCTGGGCGGCTCGGTGCGCAGGATCATGCGATTTTTCCTGGCCGAGGCCACCGCCATTGGCTGTGCGGGCGGGATAGTTGGATTTATCGTGGGCGTCGCGCTCTCAGAATGGATCGGAGAACGCGTCTTCTCTGTGTCCATAACTCCGCGCCTGATTGTTTTGCCCGCCACGGTGGCGCTGATGGTGCTTGTGTCACTCGCCGGAGCGTTTCCCTTGCGCTTGCTGGGCCGCGTGCGGCCATCGGAAATTCTGCGGGGCGAATGATGGCTCCATTGGTCCAGGTCGAAGACATCTCCAAAACGTATAGCGGCGTGCGCGCGCTCGATACCGTCACCTTCGAAGTGCAAGCCGGGGAATGGATCGCCATCATGGGCCCTTCCGGTTCCGGCAAAACAACGCTCATCAATATTCTCGGCGGTTTGGACAAGCCGACGAGCGGCCGGGCAATCGTTGACGGCGTCAACCTCGGGAATCTCGGCGAGCGAGAACTGACGAGGTACAGAGCGGAGAAAATCGGCTTCGTCTTTCAGGGTTTTTATCTTGTGCCCTATCTTTCCGCGGTCGAAAACGTAATGCTCGCTCAGTATTTTCACAGCACCGCCGACGAAACGGAGGCGGCGGAAGCGCTTGTACGCGTCGGCCTGGGAGACCGGCTCGAACATCTGCCCAGCCGGCTTTCTGGCGGCGAACAGCAGCGCGTCGCACTGGCTCGAGCGCTGATCAATCATCCCAAGCTGATTCTGGCGGACGAGCCGACCGGAAATCTCGACGAGGCCAATGAGCAGGTTGTGCTTGATTTGCTCCGAGAACTGCATCGCTCGGGTCATACCATTCTGCTCGTGACTCATTCGCCGGAGATCGGCCGCATGGCTGACCGCCGGATCGAACTGGCGCACGGCCGACTGATGCACATCGTCGCGAATCTCACCTAGCGTTTGGACAATAACAGCCGCAGCGGTACGCTAGAAGATAGCCCTGGAACAAAACCAATGCCGAT
Source organism: uncultured Acidobacteriota bacterium (assembly GCA_963803735.1). Classification (GTDB taxonomy): domain Bacteria; phylum Acidobacteriota; class Terriglobia; order Acidiferrales; family UBA7541; genus Palsa-189. Next base: position 305,482 of record CAWDNV010000011.1, read on the forward strand.
TCCCTTGGACCAACGAAAAAAACCTGCCGATATCAAGGTGCGCGTCTCCACCGGCGCCGGCGTCGATATCGTCTGGGTTGACCATCACACCAGCCACTACGATTTCGTCTATCTCAGAGAGCAATGTCCCTGCGCGATGTGCAATGACGAGAGACTGAAGAAGGAGGGAATGGCAGCGCACACGAGCAGCACCATCGGCAGCGGCGCCGTTTTGCCGATGTTCAAGCCGCGTCTGACGGCTCGCGCAGCCAAAGCCGTTGGGAATTACGCCGTGCAGATCGACTTTTCCGATGGGCATACCACAGGCATTTACAGCTACGACTACCTGCGAACGATTTGTCCCTGCGAGGAATGCGGTAAAGCCTTTCGCACGCACGCAGCCGGATAACCAAACACTTTCGGATAAGTACACACTCACCCAGAAAACCTGATCAGCCGCCGTAAAAGAACCCTGTATCGCGCAAGGTGAGCGGCTCCGCGTCATTGCGAACGCCGGCTTCGACAACTTCAGCCACGAATACGGTATGGTCGCCGCCGCGCACCTCGTTCGTGACGCGGCACTCGAACCATGCCGGCGGATCCACCAGCAGCGGAATTCCGTCTGGGCTCCTTTCAATCCGATAGCCGTTCAATTTATCCCCGGAAAGTTCCGCGCCACGAAAGAAAGCTGCAGCCAGATCCTTCTGATCTTTTCCCACCACGTGAACGATGAACTTGCGTGAGGCCGTAACGGCTCGGTGAAGGGCGCTATCGGCTTTGAAAGCGACCATTATCAATGGAGGCGTGAACGAGCTCTGCGAAATCCAGTTGATCGCGCCGGCTGCAGGACCAGAATCGTCCTGCGCCGTGGCCACGAAAAGCCCGTAAGTGATCATTCGCAGCGCTTTCTTTTTTACTGCGGGATCCATTTGTCACTGCTCCTTTCGCGGAGAAGTTCCCGAAGCTCAAGCGGACCGAACCATGATTGCGGCGGAAACCAATCCTCGAAGGACGAAGATGCCGCCGGTGGCGAGCAAAAGCCATCCAGCCCATCGAAATGGCGCCCACGCGAGCGAAAGCATGATCAATCCGCCCGCGACGAGGGAGCCTCCGCCGATTTTTGTGACCAGCCGTTCCGCCGCCACTCTGCTCAGACGCGCTCGGCTCCACGTTCCCAGCCCCCACAGGATGACTACGATCGACAATACGATCCAACTAGGCTGCCGGGGGTTAAATAGATACCGGCCTGTGAGCGCGAATAAAACAAGTAACCCGCCCACCAGCATGAATACGAACTCATTCATGACCCGAAAAAGATTGCCAGGGCTGGCCATTGGCGCTCAGACGCGTTCGATGCGGACGTGCTGCAAAGTCACCGGCGTGCGCGGGCGATCGCTCGAGTCGCGAGGCAGCTTGGAAATTTTGTCGGCCACATCCTGACCCTCGACAATTTCGCCAAAAATGGTGTGTCGATTATCCAGCCAGGGCGTTGCCGCCACGGTGATAAAAAATTGGCTGCCATTCGTATTGGGGCCGGAATTGGCCATGGAAAGCTTTCCCGGTGCAGAATGGCGCAACGAAGGATGAAACTCATCGGCGAACTTGTATCCGGGCCCGCCGGTGCCGGTGCCCATCGGGCATCCGCCCTGAATCATGAAGTCGGGTATGACGCGATGAAACGTCAGGCCGTCATAAAAGGGCCGCTTTGTTTTCCGGCTCGTCTTCGGGTCGGCAAACTCTTTTGTGCCTTCAGCCAGGCCGATAAAATTCGCTACGGTTTGCGGCGCTTCTTTTTCAAACAATTTGCAGACGACGTTTCCCTGCGAAGTCTCAAAAATGGCGTATGTTCCGGGCGCTCGTGTCAAAGTCACCTCCCCGATGACTGTTCGGACCTATAGAACAAAATATCACGATCAAGTTGCGCTGATGAAATTCTATAAGCAGCGCAAATTCAGATTCGCCTCCGTTTTATTTTGATGCAACAACTATCTGGGCGAAGCGGGACGCATTCGTCTGCCAGCGTCGGAATGTTACACTACAACGCTTTGCCAGGGACGCCTGCATTCTAAGAATCCTGCAGGCGCTTGATTCATCCAAGGAGGAATCGTGCATAACGTGGTCATAATCGGGAGCGGGTGCGCCGGGCTGACGGCAGCCATTTACGCCGCGCGCGCCAACCTGAAGCCGCTGGTTATCGATGGATACGAACCGGGCGGCCAGCTTACCCTGACGACCATGGTCGAGAATTTCCCCGGTTTTCCCGAGGGTATCCTGGGCCCGGAATTGATCGAGCGGATGCGCAAGCAAGCGCAGCATTTTGGCGCGGAGTTTCTGGCTGGAGCGGTTACAGACGTCGATTTCAGCAAGCGGCCATTTCATATCAGCGTAGGCAAAGATAACTTCCCGGCCAAAACGGTCATCGTCGCTGCGGGCGCTTCCGCGCGCATGCTGGGCCTCGATGCGGAACGCCAGCTCATTGGGCACGGCGTCTCCACCTGCGCAACCTGTGACGGCTTTTTCTTTCGCGGCAAGGAAATCGCGGTGGTCGGTGGGGGCGACACAGCCATGGAAGAAGCGCTTTTTCTAACGCGTTTCGCCAGTCATGTTCATTTGATTCATCGGCGCCGGGAATTTCGAGCCACCAAAATCATGCTGGATCGAGCTCACGCCAACGAGAAGATTAAGTTCGTCACCCCGGCAGTGATCGAAAATATCTCCGACGTGGGCAAGAGTTCCGTGGAGGCCGTGTCGCTTCGCGATATGGAGACCGGCAAGAAATCGGAGTTGCTCGTGGAAGGCGTTTTTGTTGCCATCGGCCACGAACCCAACACCAAGGTCTTTCGCTCCATTCTGGATATGGACGAGAACGGATACCTTACAACTCGCAATGGCAGCAAAACCAATATCCAGGGGATTTTCGCCGCTGGCGACGTGCAAGACCATCATTATCGCCAGGCTGTCACAGCTGCGGGCTCCGGTTGCATGGCGGCTATGGACGCGGAGAAATTTCTGGAAGCCACGGGCCACTAATCTTTGCCCGCCCTCGATAGCACGCTTCAGCCGTTCTCCCGCCCGGATGATATCTTGACACCGCAATCTGCCCGCCGTATGGTTTGCGCAAAGCTTTTATAAGGCTCAGCACTTACAGTCGAATAAGGGAGGGCCGCCATGGCTCTGAACGATATCCTGAAAGCTCAGCTTGGCCGCCGCGCGCTTTTGAAGTCCTCGCTGGTTGGCGGTGGAACGGCATTGGCCGGCAGTCTGTTTGGCGGTTTGATTTCGAATCCGGCCTGGGGCGCCGATGCGACCGCAAAGTATGAGACTTCCGTCGTAGAAACGTCCTCGGGGAAACTCCGCGGCGTCGTCCAGCAGGGCGTTCAAACCTTTCGAGGCATCCCATACGGCGCTTCAACTGCGGGCGGAAATCGTTTCATGGCGCCGCGCAAACCGGAGCCGTGGACGGGCGTACGCGACGCTTTCCAGAATGGTCCGACCGCGCCGCAGCTTGGCGGCCCGCCCAACCCGCTGATCGTGGGTCATCGCGCGCCCACATTTGAAAGCGAGGATTGCCTGGTAGTGAACGTGTTCACTCCGGCCGTGAGCGGTAAGCGGCCCGTGATGGTGTGGCTGCACGGCGGCGGCTTCGCCGGAGGCGCCGGATCGGCTCATTCGTTCGACGGCAATTACCTCGCTCGCTCGGGCGACGTGGTCGTAGTTGCCGTGAATCACCGGCTCAACGTTTTTGGATATCTCTATCTCGGAGGCGTCGGCGGCGAGAAGTATGCCGATTCCGGGAACGCAGGCATGTTGGACATCGTCGCGGCGTTGCAATGGACCCACGACAACATCGCGCATTTCGGCGGCGATCCTGGCAACGTAACCCTGTTCGGCCAATCGGGCGGCGGTGCCAAGGTAAGCACGCTGCTGGGAATGCCTGCGACCAAGGGCCTGATCCACAAAGGGATTATCGAGAGCGGCTCGGCTCTTAAAGGCGTTAGTCGGGAAAACGCAAATAAGACTGCGGAGAGATTGCTGGCGAAGCTGAATCTGCAGGCCAATCAAGTGGACGAGCTGCAAAAACTTCCCGTGGAGAAATTGCTGGCGGCGATTGACACCCGCGGGCAAGGCGCGGCCGGCGGCGGGCCTTTCAATTTCGCGCCGGTCGTGGACGAGCACAATCTTCCCCGTGATCCATGGGACCCCACCGCGCCCGAAGTCTCCGCCGATGTGCCCGTGATCATTGGCTCGGTGAACACCGAAGGCACGTTCTTCATGCCTCCCGACTCGCCTCAGTTCGCACCGCTTTACTCGCTCGATGACGCGGGGCTGAAGGCGCAGATGACGCAACGATTCGGCGATCAGGCGGACAAGCTCATCGATCTCTATCGCAAGGAAGCGCCTGATGCCAATCCCAGCAAGCTCTTCTTTATGGCTGCGGCATTTCCGGGTGACGCAATCAAGCAGGCCGAGCGCAAGTTCACGCAGGGGAAAGCGCCCGTCTACATGTACCTTTTCACCTGGGAAACGCCGGTGGAAGGCGGGAGACGGCATTCACCGCACACGATTGAGCTTCCCTTCGTCTTCGACAATCCTCAAGAGCAGCCGGACGAAGTCGGGAACGGCCCCGATCTGCAACCGCTGGCAGACAAAGTAAGCGGCGCGTGGACGGCTTTTGCGCGCACGGGAAGTCCGAATACATCTCTCACGCCGAAATGGCCGGCCTACAACACGGACCAACGCGCGACCATGATCATTAACGATGAATGGAAGGTCGCAAACGACCCGCGTCATGATGTGCGCTTGGTCATGCAAAGCTTGAAAGGCTCCGCCGCCTCCTAGTCTCAACGGAGCACAACAGCGTCGCGCTGCGGAAAGCGGGCAACCGAGGCGCGTTCTCTTTCGCGATCAAACGAGAGGCACAATTACCGGCTTAATAGAACGAATTTTTGAGCGCGCCTCCCCGTCTCCACTTCTCCGGTGTACAGGTTCCCTTTAGAATCGGAGACGACTTCGTGCACATGATGGAACTGGCCTGCATTGCGGCCCGCATGGCCTGTGCTGCCCATCACCGTTCCATCGCTTCGGCGCAATGTCCAGATGACATTGTTTTCGCCGTCTGCCACGAGCAGAAAGTTCTGACTCGGATCTCTCGAAAACGCGAGATCATAGGCGGACCCATTGCCAAGCGTTTCCTTCCGCAAAAAGAATTCCTTCAGGAACTTCCCTTCCTTCGTAAAAACCTGAATCCGGTCGTTAACGCGATCGCAGACGTAGACCAGTCCATCGCTTGCGAGATGGACGCAATGCAACGGCGTCCTGAACTGCTTGTCGACAGCGGCGCTGGGATCGTAGGGGCTCGGATCCGTATCTTCCGGCATGCTCCCGTATGCGCCCCACATACGTTTGAATTTCCCGGTCTCTGAATCGAAGACAATCACGCGCCGATTTCCATATCCATCGGCGATATACAACTCATGCGCCTTCTCATCTATATCCATGCCTGCGGGACGCCCGAGCAAACTCGTGTCTAAGTTATTTATCGGAGCCTTAGAGGCGTGCCCGATCTGCATGATGAATTTGCCGTCATTCGTGAATTTGATCGCCTGCCGGTCGCTGGCGCCATTTCCGGTGATCCAGACGTTGCCGGCAGTATCCACGAAGATGCTGTGCTCCGAAGTCGGCCAGTCGTAGCCCGATCCGGGGCCACCCCACGATTTCATCAGTTTGCCCGCGCCATCAAATTCCAAAACAGGCGGCGCTGCAACGCAGCATTGGGATACCGGCGGATTTTGCGCAGCTGCGAGGTCGTCTTTCGCATTCGATCCCGGACGCTGCAGTACCCAGACGTGATCTTCGCGATCGACGGCGATGCCGCTCACTTGCCCCATGATCCAGTTATTCGGCAATTCCTTCGGCCAATCGGCCTCAACTTTGTAAGACGGGAGATGATCCTGTGCTCGTGCGGAGCCATAAATGACGAACGAGACGATCAACAGCGCGAATATCAGTTTTTTCGGCATTCCCACCTCGCTCGCTGCTTCAAGTGCTCGCTACTTTAGGTTGTAGATACGGACGGCATTTTCGGTCCCGATTTTCTGCCGCACCACCGCAGGAAGCAGGTTGAAGAGCCGCACAACCGCCTGCCAGCGCTGCGGCCCGGAGCTCTGCGGGTAATGCTGATCGCTGCCGATAACAAATCGGTCCTGAAAATCCGTAAACAGCTTCAGCCACTCCGGCTTGATCGTGCCTGACGCGCCATTCGAGAGCGGCGAATTTTTCTCAGTATCCAGCGGGTCCAGCTTGATCTCCATAAAGAGATTGGGATGCGCTTCGAGCAGGCGCCGCGTCAGCTCTGGCGTGCGATAGCCGGTCGTATCCCAACCGAGATGCGCCCAAACGATTTTGGCGCGCGGATTGTAAGCGAGCAATCGCTCGAAAGCGGCAATATTGGCGTGCAGCCGCGGCGGATTCGGCGGAGATTTGAGCGGCGAGGGCAAATCCATATCCTGCGGCACTGCTTCCATATGGATACAGATCGGCACGCCGTGCTGCGCGGCAATATCCGCCAGCAACAAAAACAGCGGGTGATCGGGAGGCGCAGACTCGTAGGGGGTGGACGACGGAAAATGCTCGGCGGCCATCTCGCCAAAGCCCACAGCGCCCGCGGCGAGAATGGCCTCAGCGCGTTCTTTGAATTTTTTCTGTATTTCGGGACCTGCATTTCCGGAGCGCGCCGCCTCAATAATCATGGGATTCAGCGTGCCGCCGCCTCCCAGCAGATAGATTTTGCCGGGATATTTCTTCGCCGCAGGCACGAGCCGCTCGACGTCGAACCGGTTCGCGTCGGCCAGAGTAAACGGCGACGGCATGAAAACGTTCTTGGCGAGGTTTTCCTCCGGCATGTCGCCAATGGCGGCCTGCATGGATCCTTCAACATTGGCTTCGTCGAGATGCGTGTGTACATCGACGTACGGACTGAGCGCGGCGACAGGTCTCCAATCTCCGATTTGTGCTGGTAGACCGCGAGCGAGCATCGCGGCCGCCAGGATTAGGCCGGCGATCGGGACCGAGCGACGCAGCGATATCAGTTCTTTTTGCATACTGGCTCCTGAGCGGGACAGAAACGCGAACGGCAAACGCAACAGCTACCGCGCGGGCGCATCCTCGATGCGCGTCTGATAGCTCGCGGCTTCCATCCAGTGACCGCTGCGTTTGATCCACACCCGCGTAATGTGTACGGGCTTGCCGTGTTCGGGCTGATGCTTCGAGATAAGAAGCGCGGCCGCGCCCAAATCGATCACACGCATTTCCACGACGGGCATGGGCGTGTACCCGGCCATTTTGCTGCGCGCGAGATCCTCCATGCGTCCGCGCTTGGTGAGCGTCTGATCGCTATTTGAATTTGCCGCTTCGAATTCATCCGCGACGTACAGGCCCCAATTCTTCGAGTCATGCGCGACCGTGTAGGTCTGGAGCGACTGGAATCCGGCGATGACGTCACGCTCGTTCGGTGTTTTTGGCTCGAACGGCATGGTTTTGCAGGGATTCTCGCACGCGGCGCGCGTGCCCGGAGTGGGCGCCGGCGGCGCATCAAGCAGATGCACTTCCTGATAGAGCAACAACCGCCAGCCGGTCGACCGGTTCAGCCATACATGCAGCGCGTGGTCTTTGTCGCTGTGGATCTGAATGCTCTCCACGCTGCCGTAAGTGTGCGCGGTGGTCTGCGCGCCCGGATCAGTGATCGCAGGCTTGGGCATTTGTTGCAAGAATTCCTGGCGGGTCAGCGTCTTGCCGTTGGCATCGGTCCAGGTGAACCGCGCGTCCAGCAGATTCTCGATCGCCGCCATGTCTGATTTCGCGGCACCTTCTACAAAAGCGCGGTCTGCAGCCAGGGCGCGCTGCTCGAACGCTTCCTTCTGGCCCTGTGCGGCCGCATTCGGCGCTTGTGGCGCCGCGGGCGAGGCCAGCAGCCGCGGCAAGGGCGCAAGCATCGACCCGACGCCACAGATCACGGCTATAAGGGCATATTTGACCCGACAATTCATGGTTTCTCCATTTACGCGGGCGTGACGCCGAATTGTAGTGCCGCCGCGAGTCTCCCGGCAACCCGCAAGCTCACCGATAGGGCGAAGCACCTTGGCAATCGGGCGCGCTCGTTGCACGTGTAAATGGCCCAGAGGTATAGTGCTCTCCAGGCACGTCCACGCAAAACCCAAGGGAGCCCGATGCGGCGTATACATCTTCTTCTGCTTACGGTCTTGATTGTCGGCGCTCTCGGCGCCGCTACGTTGATGACGACCCCGTTCATCACGAGAAGTTACGCCGACAGTCAAGGCTCCGTAGCCCTCACCGGCCAGGTTACGTCTGCGGAAGAGGGCGCCATGGAGGGCGTGCTGGTCAGCACGAAGAAATCCGGCTCGACCATAACCACGACCGTCTTTACGGATGATAAAGGTCGTTATCGCTTTCCCGCCGCGAGACTCACGCCCGGCCATTACAGCCTCTCCATCCGAGCGACCGGCTACGATCTCCAAAGCCCCAATTCCGTAGATATACCCGCAAACGACCCGGTCAGTCTGGATTTGACGCTCCGCAAAACGAAAGATCTCGCCGCCCAACTAACAAATGCGGAATGGCTCGTCAGCTTCCCGGGAACCGCCGAGCAAAAAGCCTCCGTCCAGAACTGCTCGCACTGCCACACGCTCGAGCCGATCGTCCGTTCGCATCACGACGCGGCGGAGTTCGAGAAAGTGCTCGAGCGCATGACCCATTACACGCCGGAATCATTTCCTCTGATGCCTCAGCCGCATACTCCGAGCCGTACCGGGGGAGGCGAGCTCAATACAGAGCAGCAGGCCCAAGCCCAGGAGAACCGCCGCAAGCAGGCCGAATACTTGGCCACGCTGAATTTCAGTGCCGCTGCCCAATGGAATTACCCGCTGCAGCACTTCCCTCGCGTCAAGGGTCTTGGCAACAAGGTCATCATCACCGAATACGATCTGCCAAACCCCACCAGGCAGCCGCACGACGTGGTGGTCGATAAAGACGGGATGGTCTGGTATGCAGGATTCGGCGAACCCATCCTCGCCAGGATGGATCCGAAGACGGGCAAAACAACGGAATATCCTCTGCCTGTGTTGAAGCCGAAAACCGTGGTCGGAAATCTCGACGTCGAGTTCGATGAAGATCAAAACCTGTGGATCGCTATGACGTTCCAGGCTGCCATCGCGAAGTTCGACAGAAAGACCGAGAAATTCCAGATTTACAAACTTCCTCCGGAACTGGATGGCGACTACCGCGAGATCACCTTCGTGGCCCCGCAGCACAGCCATGTGGATGGCAAGGTCTGGCTTACCGATGCCGGCAGCTACACGCAGATGCGTTTGGATCTTGCATCAGGCAAATTTGAGGTTTTCGAGCCGTTTCCCGTGCCTCGGCCCAACATCTATCAGGTTATTTCCGACGCGCAGAATAACCTCTATCTCGATGTGATGGGCCGGCAGGATATCGGAAGGATCGACGCCAAGACTGGCAAGGTCACGTTCTATCCCACGCCGACAGCCCATTCGGCGCCGCGCCGGGGCATGATGGACGCGCAGGGCCGCCTCTGGTTCGGCGAAAACCGCGGCAACAAAATTGGAATGTTCGACACCAAAACGCAAAAATTCCAGGAATGGGATTCGTCGGCGCCGGAATATTTTCCCTATGACGTATCGGCCGACAAAAACGGCGATGCATGGGCGGTAAGCGAATTCTCCGACAGCGTTCTGCGCTTAAATTCGCAAACCGGCCAGATTACCGAATACCCGATGCCGCGATTCACCAACATGCGGCGAGCATTCGTAGACAATTCCACGACGCCCGTCACTTTTTGGGTGGGCAATACTCACGGCGCTTCGATTGTTAAGTTGGAACCGCTGAACTAAGGCTTTACGGAAACTTTGACCAGAGCGTTTGTCCAACAGCACTGGTAGCCGTGGCCGCCGACGCCAGACCAATCGTTAGCCACAACGAGTAACACATAGTCTCCCGGCTCGCTGAAGGTCGCTGACGTAGTAGCTGTTCCGCTCACTCCACCCGCTCCACCTTCCGCTTTTCCGCCCAGTTCCACGCTCGGCTTGGCGTTAGTGAACGTGACCTCGCCGGGTCCCCGAAATTTACTCCACGTCACCGTCACCGGAGGAGTTTTCGGCCGATCCATTCCCGTAGTCCCAATCAGGGGCATCGTGGCATCGTCGGAAACGGAAACGGCAAGCGTAAGTGGCTTGGCTACCGCAGCGGAAAGAGTTGTAATTATCGGTCGCGGCCCTTGGACAGAGCTGCCCTCAGAGAAACGAATCACGGGCGGCGTATTTCCGATAGTAGGCTCGCGAAAAGCGTTGATCTCCCATAGCGGATTGAGGCTTGCCGGGATCGACAGAGTTTGCCCGTTGCTGATCAGCGTCCAGGTGAGTTTTTTGGCGCCAAAATCCGCAGGTACAGTGATGGTGAAAAGACCCCATTGCCGCCCCGGCAGAAAGTGAGTGGGCTGGCCTTGGTCCGGACCTTCGGGCTCAATGCGGTTATTCGGCCCGACTGGAATCTCCAGATCTTGTCTCTGATTGCGGTTGTAGTAGCCGAAAAGAAGACTGAAGCTGCCGTCCTGATTCTTGAACCAGCCTTCAAAAGCACCGGTAACGCCTTGGCCAGAATCGTGCCTCGGCTCAGCAGGCAAGCCCTGCGCTCGCACGAGAGCAGAGCTTCCCATTCCGATTACGGCACAAAGAGCGATTAATGTGGCACGCCACGCGCGCATATTCGGCTATCGGTAACGCGTTCCTAACGCACCGGGGCAGCAGACGCTACTTGCTTCGATTTTTGCTGCGCGACATAGGACTGATAATCCTCGTCGCTAATGAAGGTCACATTCACCCAGGCATGCGACATTTCGTCCACAGTGCGCTCGCCCCAACCGACCCACTGGTTCGGATCGGGATTATTCGGGTTGTTCACTGTGTTGTCATGCCACGCCGTGATATGCAGGATGGTGCCCGCCGGAAGCACCGGCGCGGCATCGTCCGCATAAATGTAATTCGTCATCCAGGCAAAATTGAAATGATCCACGTAGCTGAGCATCCGCGTGCTGCCATCCGGCAGGATCGCTTCCATGGACATCGCCTTCCCGCGAAGGTGCATGTGCGGCTGGAAGTTTTCGAGAATCGCGGGCTGTTTCAACACATGGAAGCCTTCCGTCATCTTCACCGTGTTCGGCGGGATATCCAGCGAAAGCTGCCCATCCACGGTGGGGTTTGCCGTGTAAGACATCAGGTAGGTGCGATATTTCGGTTCCTGCCCTTTCGGATAGAGGTAAATCGCCAGCTGCGCGTGAGAGGTGATCTCTTCGCCCACGGCATGAAGATGCAGTTCCCACCAGATGTGCGAGCCGGGCAGCAACAGCTTGCCCGTATTCGGGCGGTAGATATCGTAGTTCTTGCCGATGGCCCATTCCATCAACATGCCCGGGCCGTTGCTATCGGCGTCATTGCCGGTGAAAAGCGCCTTGCGCAGGTCGGGTTCGTCCTGCTGCAGGCGGGCGAGCACGTGGTGCATGATCCTGCGGCCGTCCGGAGTAGCGGGCCTGATTTCCACAGCTCGCACCCAACGCGGTTCCGTGATCGGCAGATCAGTCAGCGGCTTCCACCACACATCTTGGCCATGCGCCGCCATGGTGTAAGTGCCCGAGTCGACGACGAGGTCCGGCTGACCGAACTGCTTCGCGAGTTGCCAGCCGCCCTCGTCCGGCCACTGTTTGGCTGGCGGCATATCCTTTGGATTTCCTAGCGGCGCGCCTGCATTAGCCCAGCGCACAATCGTAGCGATTTGCTCATCGTTCAAAGACAAATCGTTCTGGAAACGCTGAATGCCAACCGTTTTGTCGAGGTGCCACGGCGGCATCATGCGCGTCTCCACTCGCTGCTTCATCGCCGCTGCCCATGGGCGCGTCTCTTCGTATGTCACCAGCGACATCGGAGCCATGCCTCCGGTATGGTGACAGTCCTGACATTTCGCCTGGAGAATCGGCACGACATCCTTCGCAAACGTGACCTGCGGCTGCGCGGAATTCGCGACCGCATTCGACGGCGTCTGCGCACTGGCACTCGTCGCAATCAATGTCACAACAAAAAGAGCGAGAAGAGTCACGGGGAGCGATTTCCGGAAGGACATCATCGCGTTTACCTCCTCGGCCTAGCGCTTAAATTCAGAGCTGCGCCGAATTGTTGGGCGAAACCACTGTCAGGCAGTAATCCTGAGCACAGTTCACCACTTAAGTTCCTTGGTGTCAAGCAGGTATATACCGGGGTTAATTCTTGAGCGGATCCGCTCGCCCACGCAGTGCTCAGTAATCGCGCGTGTGGTGGTCGTCATTCACCAGATGTTGCTCGTCGCGCTCTTCGCACGGGGGTTGCTCAACCACTATGCCCTGCTCCAACCTCACGGTTTGCGGAGTCATGACCCACGGCTTCGTCAAGACCATGGGATCTTCTACCGTTGCTTCGTAGATCAGCGTATCGCCCTTGCGCGTATATCGCTCGATCACGTGCAGGGCTGAGCTATGAAAATAACCGCTGATGCCCAGCCAGGTGTCCTCCGTCAAGTGATTCACGTCGACGACGAGCGTATCTCCCTCCCAATGTCCCACCGAATCGCCGAAATACATCGGATCGACATCCTTGCGGTGCGGGCGGTTGTCCGTGGGTATGAGACGAACACCAATGCCACTCTGATCGCCTTCCCCGATGTCCACTTGGTAGAAAAATGCCACCAGTTTTGGAGTCTGGATGACCTGCCTCGGAGGCCCCACTCGCGGAACTCCCAGCGGCTTGCAATGAAATGCCGGGTCCGCGTGTGTTTGGTTCTTCTCCAGCTCTTTCACTTTTGCCAATAGCTCAGGTTTATACGGAGGCGGGTTGGGATCTCCTTGCATCTGACCGGGGGCATTTCCGCCGGGAATGAAGGGGCTGGCGTATATGACCCCATCCTTCGTATGTTCGCTCACCGACGGCTGAGGGAAATCCCAATATCCAGTCAGGTCAGGATGGCCGTCTGGGGTGCGCGGAGTTGGTTTTGCCGCAGCTGCTTTGATCTCCGCGGCTGCCGCCGCGCCGTGGGAGACTGTCGCCCGGTCGACCTGGGCGCGCGCACTCACCGCGAGCAAACACAAAATTCCCCATCCCCCGATCGCCCATCGCCGCCAACAAAATCCAGGATTCATTGCGGATCTCCTTTCGCCTATCGATCTGTCAGCGCGGTCGCCGATTGTCGATCAGGTCAGATCGTTCGGTCGCCCTATTTCGAGCTGGACTCGTCGGTCTCTGGGGCAGGGCGTGTGGCTCCGAAGGCGACCTTGCGTCCGTTCGGGAACGTAAATTCCTGCACCCATCCAAACGCCTTGGTTCCATCCTTGGCACGGTAGGCGAGCACGGTAACAGTGTCACCGAGCACAAAATCGTCTCTCGTCAGACCCGCTCGATGCATGAATCCCGTCGGAATGGACTCCAGAGTCCAGTTGGTTACTTTGCCAGCATCGTCTTTCACATCCAGATAGAAATAAATGTGCGGGTTGATCCAGTCGATTTTGGAAAGCGTTCCCTTCAAAGTGACGGGCTTGCTCCCATCGAATTCAGCTTGAAAGGAATGGTGTGCCAAAGCAGGCAGCGCCGCCAGCAGCGCACAAGACGCCAATAAAGCAACGCACAAGTTGCGTCTAATCACGGCAGGGCCTCCACTGAGCTAGGATTCCAGGTTGACAAGACTCTAGTAAGAGCGCGGATTGCTCGTCAAGCGAAATCCGAAGCACCGGTCGCAGGAAGCCTCGGTATGAGCGACGACAAGAGATGAAGGTGATTCAGCTTTCAGAGACGGCGCAGTCAGCGCGCATGCGAACCTGCAGTCTGCTTGAATTGCTCCACTAGCAAATGCACTTGCTTTTTCGTGGAATCAAGCGAACACGAACAATCGATCTCATCTAATTTGCCGGCCGCCTGCTTGCGTTTTTCCTCCACCGGCATCTGTGCGGCGATACGCTGCTCGGCTTGCTCGCGAGACATCCCTCGCCCGGAGGAGGGATCGGTAAGCCGCTCCAATTGCTGCTCGCGGGTGCAAGTGACCAGAACGATCCGGTCTAGATTTCGGTGGTAGCCGGATTCGATCAGCAATGCCGCCTCTACCACCGCAACGCCGTGAGGATCGAGTCGAGCGAGTCTATCCAATTCTCGATCCAACTCGCGCAGGACTCGCGGATGCACAATGGCATTCAAAGCGGCCAGCTTATCCGCGTCGGCAAAAACCACGGCGGCTAATCGCGCGCGGTCGACGCTTCGGTCGGGCGCCAGGATATGCGTCCCGAATGTCCGCACAACATCGTCGTAAGCGGGCTCTCCTGGCGCGATCAAGGCGTGCGCCATCTTGTCGGCATTAAGCACGTGGCAGCCGAGTTCGGCCATCATGGCAGCGACGGTACTTTTCCCGCATCCGATGCCGCCCGTCAAGCCGACGCGAAGCATCAACGTCCGGAAGCGGGGCTGGCGGCCGTGGCGCCGGCCGTCTGGCCGCGCCTTAGCCGCGCAGCCTTGATGGTGTTACTCATGAGCATGGCGATGGTGAGCGGCCCGACGCCGCCTGGAACAGGAGTGATGGCGCCTGCTATTTCCGCGGCGTCCGGATGAACGTCGCCAACGAGTGCCGAGCCTTTTTGCTTGAACTGCTCGAGCCGATGCGGAAACTTTGCGAAGATTTGCGAGGCTTCGGCAGGATCGGTAATTCGATTGATACCGACGTCAATCACGGTCGCGCCTGTGCGAATCCATTCAGGCGTAACCATCGCCGTCCGGCCCATGGCCGCAATGATCAGATCGGAGCGGCGCGCGATCTGCTGCAGGTCGCGCGTCTTGGAATGACAAGTGGTGACGGTCGCATTCGCGTGCATCAGCAGCAGCGCCATGGGCTTCCCGACAATGTCGCTCCGGCCGAGCACAACTGCGGGCACTCCTTCCGTGGCGATTCCGCTGCGCCGCAAAATCTCCATCACTCCCAAAGGCGTGCAGGCTACGAGTCCTGCTTCTCCTCGCACCAGCCGTCCCAGGTTCATCGGATGAAAGCCGTCCACATCCTTCGAGGGATCGACCGCTTCCAGAACGCGGCGCGCATCCACCTGGCGCGGCAAGGGCAATTGCACAAGTATTCCGTCGACGTCATCGCGGCGATTCAAGTCGGCGATCAATTGCAGCATTTCGGCCGTGGAAACGTTTTCAGCAGGCGTGAAAAGCCAGCTTCGCAGCCCGAGCTTTTCGCAGGCCGCAATTTTGCTTTTTACGTAAACCTCTGATGCAGGATTGTGGCCGACCAATACCGCGGCAAGGCCCGGATGAATTGCGGCGCGCCCCAGCTCTGCAATCTGCGGTTCCAGTTCTGCGTAAATCTGATTGCGGATGGCGTTGCCGTCGAGGATGCGCGCCGTCACGGTGTCTCCCACGGATAATTCTGAAGGTTTATGCCGATTATTATAGCGAAAAGAGGAAACGGCCACCGGATTCGCGCCAGAGAATCACGCCACCCCAGTGGCCGCCACGAAAAGAGCGAGCTAACGACTCACCTCAAAGGTCACTTCGTCGCAGGAAAGACATGTGCGCCTTCCCAGACTGACGCCGCTTCCTTGCCCTTGAAGTACTCGATGAGCTGCATGGCAGCTTTCTTGTTCGGTGCATTGGTCGAAACCCACGCCGTGATATCGACCGGCGTAGCAGCATCCGGCGGCAACGCCCCGACCACTTGGAGCCCGGCGGGAGGATTGCGGTAGTCGCTCAGATAAGGACCGACAGCGACTTCGACGTCGCCATCCGCAACCGCTTTCTGCACCCCACCGCCGCCCGGGAAGAGCTTCACCTTCGGCTTCACTTGATCCGTGATGCCCATCTTGTCGAACGCCAGCATCGCCGCGCCGCCCACGCTTCCCTGAGCGGGATCGACCGTAGCGAGCGATTTCGCATTGAGCAGTAGTTTCTTTACAGCTGCCGCGCTCGAAATGTCAGGTTTCGATGCGCTGTCTTTCACTGCGATGGCCAGGCGAACTCGCGCGACTACGGTCTGGGTGCTCTTATCCACGTTGCCGGTCTTGAGCGCCTCGTCAAACGGCGCAAACAGTAGCGTCACGTCCAACGCGCCGCCTTCTTGCACGGTTCTGCGAGTGCCTACACCAGTGCCGTAGGATTCCTGGACCTTGATGCCCGTCTTCATTTCAAAGCTCTGAACGATCGCATCGACTTCCCTCTTGAGCGGGTCCGGCGACAAGAGAGTGATTCGCGTTTGAGCGTGTGCGCCGGCCGAAATGCCGAGCGCAAAAGCGACGAGTGCTATCCACGAAAATAAATGCTTCACGGTTCCTCCTGAAATCGACCGCTGTTCTGGCTCGGCGTTCGACGCCGTTCAGCCATATTTCTGCGCAGAGACCTTACCCCCCGGCTATCTAACACGTCAACTTGAAATCGTTTGGGAAAGAAAGACTGCGACCCAAGATCTAGACGATACGTTAGTCGTCGCTCACCGCTTTTTAAAGAGCGAAAGGTCAATTGCGTCGGCCATGGCTTTGTAACCGGCGTCGTTCGGGTGCAGATGGTCACCACTATCGTACATGGCAAGGAATCGCGCAGGATGTGCAGGATCGCGCACGACCGCATCGAAGTCGATCACAGCGTCGTACGCGCCGCCCGCGCGAATAAGCTTATTCACGGCCTGGCGTTTGGTCTCGCCCTCCGGCGTGAAGTAAGCGGCCCCTTCAAATGGCGTCAAGGTGCAGCCCACGATTTTGAGTCCCTGCGCGTGCGCCCGCGTGATCATTTGCCGATGACCGGCGATGATTTCATCGGCGCTTACGGGTTGAGGAGTTAAACCGGGCTGGGTAAGCACGCGGCCGATATCGCCAATGTCATTGATACCCAGCAAAACGGTTACGTACCCGACTCCAGGTTGCGCGAGCACGTCTCGGTCAAACCTTGCCAGCGCGTTCGGCCCCACAAAATCATGCAGCACACGGTTTCCCGCAATGCCCTCGTCGACGACGCTCAGCTTGATACGGCGCTGAGCCAATCGCTCGGCAAGCAGATTCGGCCAGCGATAATTTGTGTCCGGCGTCGAACGCGTTCCATCCGTGATGGAGTCGCCAAAAGTAACGATCGCCAAAGTGTCTTTCGAGGACTTCACCTCCACGTCGGTCAAATAGAACCACGACGTCACCGTGTGATCGATCGGGAGATCCGCCGCGCCCGTGGAATCTCCGGGCTTGGAAATATAGTTCGTGGAAAGGGCTGCGGCATGCCAGGTCGCCTGGCCCGTTGGGCCGGGCAAATAAAGGCTCACCGCCAAGTCCGCCAGCGCGGGCACGCCGAGTTTGACGCTATCGCTGACAACCAGTGCTCCGGGCGGAATGGTCACCGAGTTCGAGCCGCTGAAGGTGAGAGCCCTATCCGTGCCGGCAACAATCCCCGCGTTCATGCTGCGAAGCGCGACGTGCGCGGCCCCGATCCCGAGCGATTCCGTCCCAAATGCGTTGGACAACCGCACGCGTACTTCGTTACCGCCGAGGCTGGTATGCACAATCAGGCGCACGGTCTGGTTGGTGAATCCCGTATTCGTGGTATTGGCAGGCAGCGGAGCCACCGGGCTTGCGCCCCACGTAGCGACCCAGTTGTCGTCGGCTTCCTTCGGCCCGGCAAATCCCGTCCAAGCTGCGAGACATAACGCAAGCACCGCGACGAAGGCCGGCCAAGTCAGCGAACGGATTCTATTCCGCATCATGAGTTCTGCGCTTTGCTGATGTCTTCAGGACTGCAACGAAACGCGGAGAGTATCTCTAGCATCGCCCGTTCGGGCAAGTTCAAAAAATGGGCGGAATTCGTCGCTTATCGGAGGAGAAAACGAGGAAAGTGGTGCGCCGCCACTTCGTTCAAAGGACGGCGCACCAGGTTGAATTTCAGTAGATGTCGTACTGTTCCCAGTGCAATGTGGGATCGGCTTGGATGATCACGCTCTTGCGCGTGACCTGCTCCAACTCTTCGACGAGCACCGCTTCGCGCGTCTTCAGCGCCTTGGCGATTTCCGGATGTACCCGCAGAGTCAGGCTGGAAGCCTCCAAATCCGCGGCCATTTTCCTCGCCTCCGCCTGTATCTCGTAACAAATCGTCGGCACCGACTTCACCATGCCCGAACCCGTGCAGTAGGGGCACGGCTGCGTCAGCACGCGCTCCAGCGCTTGCTTGGTGCGTTTGCGAGTAATGTTCACCAGGCCGAATTCGTTGAAGGCCAGAGCCTTGGAGGGGGCACGATCGGAGCGAAGCGCCGCCTCGAGTGCCGCCATCACCTTATCGCGGTTGCGCCGCTCCTCCATGTCAATGAAGTCCAGCACGATGATTCCGCCCAAATCGCGCAAGCGAATTTGCCGGATGATCTCCTTCACGGCTTCGAGATTGGTCTTGACGATGGTGTCTTCCAGGCGAGTCGAGCCGCGGCCCACATATTTGCCGGTGTTCACGTCGATGGCCACTAGAGCTTCGGTGTGGTTGATGACGATGTAGCCGCCCGACTTGAGCCAAACCTTCGGCCGCAACGCCTTGTCGAGTTCCTGCTGAATGCCAAACTCCTCGAAGATGGGAGCGCTCTTCGTATAGAGCTTGACGCGCCCCACCAGCTTCGGCTGGAAGCGACTGACGAATTCGACTACTTTGCTGAACTCCTCCTCGTTGTCGATCCAGATGGCCGTGTAATCGTTATTCACATAGTCGCGCAGAATCCGCTCGACGAGATTGAGATCGCGATGCAACAGGGCCGGCGATTTGCGCGGCTCAGACTGCGTGCGGATCTTCTCCCACGTGCGGCCCAAAAACTCGACGTCGCTGCGAATCTCGTCGTCCGGAGCGCCGTCGGCTGCGGTACGCACGATGAACCCGCCCGGGAAAGTGCCTTTGGCTTCCGTAACCAAATGGCGCAGACGTGAACGCTCCTCCGCGGAATTTATCCGCCGCGAGACGCCGATATGGTTGACCGTGGGCATGTACACGAGAAATCTGCCCGGCAGCGCAACGTGACTGGTGATACGCGCGCCTTTTTTGCCCAACGGCTCCTTGGCGATTTGTACGATGATTTCCTGGCCAGGCTTCAGAACCTCGGAAATCAGTTGCGGCCTGGGACGTTCGTGCCGGTGCTCCGGACGCCTCGAGTGCCGTTGGTTACGATTGCGGCTGCCGCCTCGTCGCATTGGCCGCTGAAAACGCGCACGCTGTGGCTCGGAAATTCGTGCCGACATCGGGCGTTCCGGCGCGTTCCCGGTTCCTGGAATTTGCGGCTCGTTCAGTCCCGCCGCAATTTCCGGCGCAACGTTTCCCGAGACCTCTTCGTGCTCTTCCGCTTCCGCCTCAGCGATGAATTCATCCGTTTCGGCAGCGCTTTCGGGCACGTGCGGAGGCTCCTCGTCCAACAGACCGAGTTCAGCGTCGGCCTCTGCTTTGGCGCTCACTTCCTCGTGCCGCGCCTCGGCGAGCTGCTCCGCCAGGGAAGTCACTTCTTCATCCGATAGATCGTGATGATGTGCGGGCGCTGAGCCTTCAGTGTGGGCCGCTTCGTAAATAGCGCGCGGCGGCTCCTCGGGAAGGGCCTGATATTCGGCAAACGTGTGCGAATCTTGAGCCGCGCTCGTAGTGTCACTTTCGTGGTGTTCGGTCCACGGCTCTCTTGATTTCGGCTCTTCGTGCTCTGCGGAATCTGAAGCCGTCTCTCTCACGCTTTCAGCCGCTGGATAATCGTGGGTTTCGGTTGGAGGCGGCATCTCCGCCGGCTGCGCTGAAGAAATCGATGACGCTCCTGGCGAGCTCGACGCGCCTGCATGCGGTGTCCGATCCTTGTATTTTGCTAAGGACTCGCCCGGCAGAATGATTGGCTCGTAGTCGGGCGGCAATTCCTCAGAAGGCCGTCCACCCGGCTGGCCACCCGGCGGCGAATACGGTCGCGGCGAGGCATATTTCGAGGGTGGAAGATCGCGTCCTTGATAACGGTTACCTTGGCCTTGACCTCCCCGGCCTTGCCGCCAGCGTCCGCCTCGGCCCCTGCGGCCTTGATCCTGACGCCCTTGTCCAAAACCGCCCGGCCTGCGTTCCTGTCGCGCAAACGGTGCCGGCGGACGAAGCGTTTCGCGAAGGGGAGGTCGCGAGAACTCCACATTTCCCGAAACTTCAGGCTGACTTGTCGACTCCTCTGGAGAGTGCTCTAGCGGTGCGTTTTGCGCTGACCGAGGTTGATCTTGCGAACTCGTTCCTTGCTCGGAAGCCCCGCCGTTCGCAGGCGGCGCAAACACTTCACCGCCCTGCTGCTCCATTTTTTCGACTTTGCCTTCTACGGGAGCAACAACGTGGTCGTAGTCTTCGAGATTTTCCAGGAAATCGCCGACGTACAGGAAGGCGTCGCTATCCAGGCCTATGTCTACGAAGGCCGACTGCATGCCAGGCAGCACGCGCGTAACACGGCCTTTGTAGATACTCCCGACTAGCGCAAATTCTTTTTCCCTCTCGATATAAATTTCACAAAGTTGACCATCTTCCAGAATGGCGACCCGAGTCTCGTGGGGGGCCGCTGAAATTACAAGCTCTTTGGGCATGAAAGCTCCTCAGAGCGCACCGCCATACTCTAATCCGTAGGGCTCCGGCACAACTCTGCGGCGCCGGAGGGGCGGAAAAAGTCGATTGGAAAAATCTCTCAGTCACGCGATGCACTCTAATTCCTAAATTTACTTCTCTTCCGCCGGATCGTTCCGCAGCGCAAGAGTCAAACTCGGCCCGGGCTTAATTGACGAATCGCCTCAGGCGAACATTCATCACCAGGCCCAGCGCCAGAAAAACGAATAGCATGGCCGAACCACCATAGCTCATCAGCGGCAAGGGAATGCCGGTCACCGGCATGAAGCCAATGACCATGGCCACGTTAACGAGCACATGAAAACCAAGAATCGCTGCCACGCCCATCACCAAAAACATTCCCGCGCGATCCTTTGCGTGTTGCGCGTTCTGGATCAGTCGTAGCAGCAAAGCCGTGTACAACACTAACGTTACAAAGACTCCTGCGAAACCTAATTCTTCCGCCAGCGCGGCCAGAATAAAATCCGAATATCGCACTGGCACGAAACCCAGTTGATTCTGGCTGCCATTGCCAAGTCCCTTTCCCCAGAATCCTCCTGAGCCTACAGCAATCTTCGACTGCAAAATCTGATATCCCGAACCTTTGGGGTCCTCCTCGGGACGTAAAAACGTGGTTACCCTGTCCTTCTGATAAGGCTTCAGATGATGCCAGCCAATCGGCAACATCAATGCAGCTGCCAAAATCAACGCTGCCGCGTGTTTCCATTGGATACCCGCCAGGTAAGCGCCCACCACCACCACGGGAACCAGCACCATGGCTGTTCCGAGATCCGGCTGCAGCAGGATCAGGCCTATCGGTACTGCGGTAAGCACGGCAGCTTTGCATAAGTCCGCAATCGAAAGGCGGTCTGTGCGTACCTCCGCATAAAAACGCGCCAACGATACAATTATAATTAACTTGGCGATTTCCGACACCTGGAAAAACTCTCCCATCACCGGTAGCCAGCGTTTGGCTCCGTAACGCGTGTGTCCCGCGACCAACACAGCGAGCAGCGCAACGATTCCGATCAGGTAGAGAATCGGCGCTTTGTCCAGCACCGAGTGATAGTCCAGACGGGAGAGCAACATCATCAGGCCGACACCCAGCACGACCCACCACACTTGCTTCCAATGCATTCCTGCCAGGTGGCTCGAGTGGGTAGCCGACCAGATTTCGATCACGCCGACTCCGCAGATGGCGAAAATGATCGTCAGCAGCCACCAATCGTAATCGCGTAGTATGCCTGTGCCTTCGCTCATGGATTCATAGTCACCGGAGGCGCCACCGGTGGAGTTGTCGAAACCGGTTGAGGTTTCGTGGGGGCCGCATCGGGTTTCGTCGGAACGCCTTCTTCGGCTACGGGCTCGGATTGGGCCGCTCGCGCCGCCGCTTGGGCCGCAAAAGACGGGGGAATTCCCGGTGGCACCGCTTGCGTGGTCAATTGCTGCGGCGCAATCTTGCCCTGCTTCTTATCGTAATAGGCTTTCACCACGTTTTTTGCAATTGGCGCGGCAGCCGATGCACCGTGCTCTCCACCTTGCACAAGGACTGAGACCACGATCTCAGGGTTTTGCCGCGGAGCAAAACCCACAAACCACGCGTTGTCCTTTAGAGCCGCCTGTTTCCCCGTCCGCGCCAATCCTTGGTTGCTGATGACTTGCGCGCTTCCCGTTTTTCCGCACAATTCGATGCCCGGGAGTTTGGATCCGCTTCCAGTTCCTCCCTGCTCATTCACTACGCCGTACATGCCCTGGGTTACTGTCTCGACAGTAGAGTCGGAGATTGGAAAATCAATTTCGGGCGCGGCTTCGTTCGTAAGGAGCAGGTGCGGCTGGTGAAACCTGCCTCCTGTGATAATGCCGCCGATCACGTACGCAAGCTGTATCGGCGTAGCAGCGATTGCTCCTTGTCCTATTGCCACGGAAATAGTTTCCCCAGGATACCATTTCTGGTGAAAGAGCCGTTCCTTCCAAGCCTCTGATGGCATAATTCCAGGCTCTTCGCCGGGCAAATCAACTCCCGTTTTGTGTCCCAGTCCAAGATTGCCCGCATAAAACGAAATACGATCGATTCCCAGTTGCTTGCCCACGTTGTAGAAAAAGACATCACAGGAATGCACGATAGCCTTGTGCACATCCACGTCGCCATGGCCCTTCTTATCCCAATCATGAAAAACACGCCCATAGAACTCGGCTTCACCGGGACAGAAAACATGGTAATCCGCCGGCAGCGCCTTCGATTCCAGCATGGCCGTAGCCATTAAAATTTTGAAAACCGATCCCGGAGCCAGTTGCGCCTGAATGGCGCGATCGAGCAGCGGCCGCTCCGGATCCTCATTCAACTGTTGCCATTCGTCTTTCGATATGCGGATCGCGAAATCGTTGGGATCGTACGAAGGCTGGCTCGCCATGGCCAGGACGTCACCGGTCTTTGGATCGATCGCCACGACTGCGCCCTTCTTACCCACGAGGGCCTCTTCCGCCACCAATTGCAGGTCGTAGTCGATCGTCAATCGAATTGGTTTTCCCGGAACGGCATCTGTCTGTTCGAGCCGGCCTACTTCGCGTCCTACGCTGTTCACCACGGAGCGCCGCATCCCGTCGACGCCCATAAGGTGGTCGTTATACTGGCGTTCGAGTCCCGCTTTGCCCACGATGTCGCCCGGTTTGTAGCGGCCGCCGCTCTCTTCGATTTGTTCAGAGCTGACTTCACCCACATACCCGCTGGCGTGTGCCATAAAGCCGCCGTGCGGATACCGGCGGCGATGCACCATCAGCATTTCCAGCACGGGGATATCGGCGCGATGCGATTCGATGAAGGCAATGTCGCCTGCGCTCGCTTCCGGCTTGATTACGATGGGCTGGAAATGCGGCAGCGATGTAGCAGCTTCCAGCTGTTGCCTGATGTCGTCCAACGTGACGTCCAAACCCTCCGCGATTTGCGGAAGCAGGCGTTCCACTTGCTGGGGATCGTCTCGAAGAAGCAAGACGCTGAAGGATGGGTAGTTATCAACGATAACGCGGCCGAAACGGTCGAGCATTGCGCCGCGTGGAGCAATAATAGGAATGGACCGAACTCGATTGCGCTCCGCCAGCTGCGAATAACGGTCGGAATTGACGATCTGCAGCTTCCAGAAACCGAGAAGCAGCAGGGCCATAAGCCCTACAATCGAATAGGAAATAACCGTCAGCCGCGTCTGCGGCAGGCGGTTTTCATTTTGAAACCAGAGGGACAAACAAACTCCACGCCCGCTGCCCGAACTGTCCTGCTCAGCTTGCTACTGTGAAGCAGCAAGTATATCGCCACGTCATTGATACGGCAACATTTAGGGACAGTGCTGGAGGCGTCTTCCGGCGCTATGGACGCTCTCGCGTCCAACCTAGCACCGGCTTCTTTCGATGCGCAAGCCTTCGGCGAGGGACGATGCCCAAACGAATAAGGAGCCGAACGCCCCCTTGCCAATAAATTCAGTATACGTCTCCGAATTATTGTGAGCCGGCAACGCGGGCTGAGACTTCCATACCGGGGCGTATTTGGTCGGTCGCGCGGAGTACCACTTCATCTCCCTCGTGTAAATCACCAAAGATTTCGACCAGGTTATCGGTCCTCGCGCCTGTGGTCGCATCCACCCATTCCGTGTGATTTTGACGGACGCGAATCACGAAGGTCCTCTGGAGATCACTGGCTACGGCAGAAGACGGAACGAATAACGTGGGATAAGCACGGCGCACCGGCCATTCTATTTCACAAAAAGTCCCCGGAACCAGTTCCGCCTTTGTGTCTCTAACGTCCAATTCCACGGGCATCGTTCGCGTCTTCGTATCCACATCGTGGGAAATTCTCGCAATTGGAGCGCGAAAGGTTCGCCCGGGAAATGACGCAACTGAGAAATCCACCAGCGCCCCTTCTGGAACTCCCCCGGCATCATTTTCTGGTACCGGAACAACCAGTCTGTGGCGGGTCAGTGTTTCAACCCGGACAATTGGCGTCATCGTGCCCGCACCTCCCGCAGGCCCGACTAGCGCCCCTGGATGAACGAATCGGGTCGTCACCTCCCCATCAAAGGGCGCGGTTATGTTGAGGTAGGACTCGAGCTCCGCAACAGCCTTAACCGACTCCTCGGCGGCGGCAGCAGTTTTCTCGAGCGCAGCGACATTTGCCTCGTCTGTCTGTGCAGTCCTTTGAGCAATATCTAGATCGTTTCCGGCCACGACGCCCGGAACCTTTGCCGCCACGCTCATACGCTGTAATGTTGCCTGGTCGGACGCGAGTTTGCTCTTTCCCGCCGCGAACTGCGCCTGCGCGCTTTGGTATGCGGCTTCGGCCTGGGCCTGTTGCGCGATGATCTCCGGAGCTTCGAGTTGCGCCATCAATTCGCCCGCCTTGACTCTCGAACCACGATCGACCTGGATCGATTTCACAAAGCCGGTGACCTTCGCGTATAAATCGACGCTCTCGTAAGGTTGAAGCTCAGCAGGTAAGCGGATTGTGGTATTCAACCGTTGAGATCGAACTGAAGTGACGTCCACTTGCGGCACCGATTGGTTCGCATTGGCCGGATTGCTCGACTGCGTTTCCGTAGAAGCCTCACGGCCGCACGACGCAACAAGCAAACAAATGGCGAGAGTTCCGACGCTCGCGGTCCTCGACGATTTCACGGCCTTTGACTTCGGCAATCTTTCAACTGGTCGCATAGCGACTTTCCCGATGATCGGGATCAAGCGATGCGGATTGGGTGTTTGCTCTTTGCTGCACGATTGCGAACACCAGAGGCAGCACCGTCAGGTTGACAACTGTAGCCGCGAGCAGACCACCGATTACGGCTCGCCCCAGGGGCGCTGTGATTTCAGTCGCCAATGCCATCGGAATCATGCCCGCGATCATGGCGGCGCTGGTCATCAAGATTGGGCGCATCCGTTCCTTCACCCCTTGAAGGCCCGATTCGAGAGCGGAAGCGCCGCCCCGCCGGTGTTGCTCGGCAAATGTCACCAGCAGGATGGCGTTGGCGGTTCCCACGCCTATAGCCATGATCGCGCCCATATACGATTCGATATTTATCGTCGTGTGGGTGACGAGGAGCATCAGAATCACTCCACATATCGTTGCGGGAGCGGTCGTCAAGACAACAAAAGCGAGCCGCAAAGATTCGTAGTTCGCAGCCAGCAGCAGAAAAATGGCCGTGACGGCAAGAGGCAAGCCGAAACCAAGATTCCTGAAAGTATCGTGCATTGCCGAGACTTGCCCGCGAACCTGCACCGTCGTGCCTGTGGGAGGAGCGCCGGCGCGTCCCAATGCAGCGTCGATCTCTTTTGATATTCGGCCCAAATCTTGTCCGGCGATATTGGCGGAGAGGGTTAACATCCGAAAACCGTTGCGCCGGTCGTATTCACCCATAGCTGTGCCCGTATCGACGCTGGCAAGGTCTCCGATCAATGGGTGTAGAGCTCGGTCTGGCATCACGGGGATATTCTGAACGTCTTGTACCGAGGTGATACTTGGCTGCGGATACTGGACCTGCAGTTGATAAGCAATGCCGGTATTGGGATCGGCCCAATAGTTCGGACTTGTGAAGCGGCTGGAATATGTGGCTTCCGAGAGCGAACGTGCAACCTGGCCCGCCGTCACTCCGAACTGCCCGGCCAGTTCACGATCGACCTTTACATCGACGCTCGGATAGTCGAGCGGAAGCTCATATTTCAAATCGCGGAGATTCGTGATTTTGTTCAACTCACCCAGCAAACGGTCCGTGAATGCGCGGCTGGCGGCAAGATTGGGTCCGGCCACGGCGATCTCCACCGGCGTAGGAGCGCTGAAATTCATAATTTGATCTACCAGGTCTCCGGGCTCGAATGAGATAAGCGAGCCTGGAAATTCGTCGCGCACTATCTTTCGCAATTTCTCTTCGAGTGCGCTGACGTCGATGTGCGCTTCCGGCCGTAGCGCCACATCGATCACCGCCTCATGGGGACCGCTCGTCCATAGGAAAACTGTATTGATTGGATAGCTCGCGCCTTGCGTGCCCACATAACCCATCGTAATTGCCACATTCTCAGGGCCAGCGGTTTTCTTGATCCGCTCCAGAACTCCCGTGACCAGCCGCTCGGTATCTTCGGCTCGGGTTCCAACGGGCGCATCGAAACGGAACCGCAATTGCGTTGCGCCGATGTTGGGAAATAGCTCCTGCCCGAGAAGCGGTCCGAGCAGCACAAAAATTGCCGCCACGCCGGCCACATAAGCTGCGACGACCAGCAGTCGACTCTTACCCAGACGTTCGAGGAACACTGCCCAGCGGTCCCGAAACTGATCGAAATCCCAGCGCCCCGCCATCAGGACTTTGCGAGTTCGATCGATCTGGCGGTGGGTCCAAAGAAACAGCACCGGCAAAAACGAACTTGAAAGCAGGAACGAGGCGATCATCGCGAACATCACCGCCAACGAAAGCGGCACAAAAAGGCTTTGCGCCACTCCACTCATCAGGAAAGAAGGAACGAAAACCGCCACAATCGAAAGCATCGAGAGGAAACGTGCCAAAACCGTCCTCTGCGTCGCGTGCAGTACAGCGCGGCCAACGTGCAAATCGGGTTCGTGCTGCAGCGTGGTATCGATGTTTTCGATTTCAACCACTGCCTCGTCCACCAGGATCCCGACCGCTAAAGCCAATCCGCCAAGAGTCATCACGTTGATCGTTTGGCCTGTCAGCCATAGAGCAACGACGGATGTAAGCAGCGCAAATGGGATCGTCGTCATGACGATCAACGAGCTGCGCCAATCAGCCAAAAAAATCAGCACCACAACGCCTGTGAGAACGGCGCCAATCAGTCCCTCGCGAGCCACTGCTGCGAGTGCATTTGTGACGTAAGGCGACTGGTCCATCTCATAGGTGATCTTGATGTCGTTTGAAACGAGTGACCGGAAATAGGGGAGGCTCGCTTTGACCTCATTAACCACGCTCACGGTGGATGCATCGGGACGCTTGGTCACGGGAATGTAGACGGCGCGACGCCCGTTCACCAGTGCATAGCCCGTGGGAATATCACTGCTGTCCTGTATCGTGCCGACGTCATGAAGATAAACGGTCGGCCCAGAACCAGTCCTCAAGGGGAGATCGGCGAGGCTTTGGATATTCGGAGTGACGGAATCGCTCTGTGCGATTCGCAACAAACTGCCCGTGCGCACATTTCCCGCCGGCTGAAGCACGTTTCCACTATTGATTGCCTGCGCGACCGCGTCGGGCGACATTCCGTAGGCTCGTAAGCGATCGGGGTTGACCGTCACCACTATGGTGCGTTGATTACCGCCAAATGGCGGTGGTGAAGTGAGGCCCGGCAGCGTCGCGAAAACGGGGCGCACGCGGTTCAGCGCCAAATCCTGAATCTCATTGACCGTGCGGGTGTCGCTGGAAAACACAAGATAGCCCACGGGCACTGTTCCAGCATCGAAACGAATCACGAACGGCGAAATTGTTCCGGGCGGCATAAACGCGCGGGCGCGATTCACATACGAGATCGTCTCCGCCAGGGCCTCACTCATGTCCGTTCCGGGATAGAACGACAGTTTCAGTAGCCCATTTCCCTGCACGGACTTGTCTTCAACGCTCTCGATGCCGTTGACGTAAAGGAAGTGATACTCATAGTAGTAAATGAGGTAGCCTTCCATCTGTGCGGGGCTCATACCGCCATAGGGCTGCGCGACGTAAATCACCGGCAAGGTGAGTTTCGGAAAGATATCGATTCGCATGCGGCTGACCGCCAGAATCGAACACAGCGCGATCGCCATCACAAATACGAGTGTGGCGATTGGTCTCCTCAGCGCAGCTCGAACTAACCACATCGAATCTCTCCCGCCTTCACAGATTCACGGCTGGTGCCCTCGCAACAGGTCCAGGAATGGCTGCAAATTCCCCTGTGCATATGCCACACCGAAAAGGCCGCGCCATACATTCAGTCGAGCAATCGCATCATCAATCTCCGCCTGCGCCAAAAGGCTCTCAGCATCAGCCACTTCCACCAGAGTTGCCAAAGTTGCGTCGTAGCGCGCCCGCGATTGTGTTTCCGACGTTCGGGCCGCAGACAACTCGATAGGAGTTTGCTGGGCGATCAACTGAGCGCTTTTTAGCTGAGCAAGCGCTGCTCGCACCTGACCCGTCACATCCTGAATCGTCTTGTCGTAAAGAGCTTGTTGCGATAGCTCATTGGCTTTGGCGGCCTGTTTCTCGGCGCTGAGAGTCTTGAAATCGAAAACGTTGGGAAACGTTATGGTGAAACCGGCAATCCAATTTCCTCGCGCCGGGGCCAAACCGTTCCAAT
The DNA here is from genome assembly GCA_963803735.1 of uncultured Acidobacteriota bacterium. Taxonomy (GTDB): domain Bacteria; phylum Acidobacteriota; class Terriglobia; order Acidiferrales; family UBA7541; genus Palsa-189. Next base: position 334,461 of record CAWDNV010000011.1, read on the forward strand.
TGCCGATAATCGAGCTGCCATTCGGGACCTCGCTGCCGCGCCCAAAGCCTTCGGCCTGAACAAAGATCCGCGGGTAATCGGTACGGCTTAGGACTTTCTCACGCGCTTCTAGTTGCCGCACAACACTCATTTGTTCCTGAGCTAAGGGACTCGCCGCAGGCTCAACGTTCGGCAGCGACTCAGAAGGGGGAAGATCAACCAACCGACTGTTATCCGGTCTGATTTCTGTTCCCGCCATCCCCATGAGCGCCGCGAGCGTAGCCAGGGCCGCCTCTTCATTCTGTTGCGCTTGATACAGTTGGGTTTTTGCGAGCGCGAGTTGAGCATCCGCGCGGGAAGCTTCGGCGCCTGGCCTCAGTTCGCTATCAACCAGGGTGTGAACCGACCTGTTAAAGACTTGCCAACGGTCCACATTTGCCTGTGCGGCGGCAACAGTTTGATGGTTGGCCAGCGCCATAAGAAAATAGTTCCCTACGGCTGTCGCCACCTGAAGCCGCGTTATGGTCAGATCCGCACTCGATTTCTCCTGTGCGGATGTTGCCTGTCCGACCATAGAACGGCGCAAGCCAAAATCAATAGGCTCCCAGGAAAAGAGCGCAGCCGCTTGGCTGCCCCAGAAACTTTGGCCACTCGCAGCGGCAACCGGTCCTTCAACAGTCGGCGTGATCGCGGTCGGCAACCAGATACCAGCCACTTGATTCTGCGTGGCGCGGCTATCCTGATAAACGCCATTCAGCGAGGGAAGATATTGAGCCCGTGCAACGCTTACCTCCGCTCGCGCCGCGTTCACTTGTTCCAGCGATGCGCGAATGGCCGGGTAGTGCGCCAGCGCATACTCGATCGCTTGTTCCAGCGTGAAAGTCTTCGGTTCAGCAGTTGTCTGGGCAAGGGCTGGAGAAATCGAGACGAGTACAATCACGAAAATGGCAAGGATATGTCGCGAGTTCACAAATCCGTGCGGAAGGAGCGGAATCTTCATGTTCTCCCTAACTTTCCTCAAAGATCTCGCCAAACAACTCACGCACGCGCTTCTTAGCAAGCCGGAATGCTTTGTTACCGGCCGGAGTGGCGCGGTATTCGCGCCGAACCCATCGGCCAGACCGCACTTCCCGCGATCGCAACAGCCCTTTTTCTTCCAAACCATGCAGCAGGGGGTAGAGCGTGCCCGGACTCAGCCGGTATCCATGGCGAGACAATTCCTCGATCATTCCAAGACCAAAAATTGGGCCCTCGCACGCATGGAAGAGAATGTGGATTCGGATCAGGCCAGAGTACAAATCCTTGCGGTCTACCGAATCGGAAGCTTTCGTCTTTCGCACGTTATCTTATTTCGTAATCGTTACTCGACTACGACCGTAAACCTGGATTCAGAATTTGTCAAGCTGCCTGGCTCGCTTAATAAAGCCGCGACACCTATGGAAGATGTTTTTGCCGAGCAACGATAGTGCGGGAGACTCCGTGAAATAAGTACGCGACGATGCCCGATGTGATTCCAGGCCCAAGCGCTTTTACGTTCGCTGCCAATTGAATGTTCATGCTTCGGCTTCCAGCACAAGCACAGGCTGATAGGTACGCGGGACCACGGCTTCCGCAATCGCGATGAGCTGATCCTGCTGATTGAACACGCGTACGCGCGGAGGTTTCCACTCGCCGGAATCGAGTTGCGCGGGCGCACCTTGCGGGATTTCGGGCCGGCCCGCTTGAACCTGCGAAAGCGAGACCTGAAAACGCGAACCGTGACGCACCCGGCGTTCGATAAAAGGTAAAACCGAGACGCGGGGCAATTCCGTCAGCAGATTCGCAAGCGGCACGATCCACTGCGCGGCCTGGCCTGATTGCGCGGCTCGCGCGAAATCGTCAAGGCCAACGGCACGATCGAGCGTGAACTCGCCTACGGCCGTGCGCACGATCTCGGCAAGATGACCTCCGCAGCCAAGTTCCCTGCCCATGTCTTGCGCGAGCGAGCGAATGTAAGTGCCGGCGGCGCACTCCACGGAGAAGCGCGCGAGCGGTCCCTCAATACCGAGGAGACGAAACTCAAATACTTCAATCTCAACAGCCTTCAGCTCCACCGGCTTCTTCTCGCGGGCAAGTTCATGCGCGGGGCGGCCGTGAACTTTCTTGGCCGAAAAAGCGGGCGGCATCTGCAGGAATTTTCCTGTGAGACCAGCCGCGAGCCTCTCGAGGTCTTCTTTATTCAGGTGCGGATTGGTATCGGGGCCGAGGGGAGTGCCGTCGGCGTCATAAGTGTCCGTGGCAAAACCGAAGCGGACGGCGCATTCGTAGCGCTTTCGGCGTCCAGTATAGAACTGCGCAAAGCGCGTGGCGCGCCCAACGAGCAGGACCAAAACCCCAGTCGCCAAGGGATCGAGCGTCCCCAAATGACCGATCTGGCGAAAGCCCAGGATCCTGCGGGCCGCTTCGACCACGTCGTGCGAAGTGCGCCCGCGAGGCTTGTCGATGACAAGGGCACCGTCATACAGGGCTGGACGCGACTTGCGGGTCATTGCAAGAAACCGGCCGGAGGGGGTACCCCCCACCCCTGTTTTTGTGTAAGTGCGCATTCTAAAGGAGATGACGATCCAGCTTCGTGTGCCTGAAGCCCGCTAAACCCACTGCTTAATCCCGCAGTTAGATCTGAACTGCAGCGAATTCCATTTTCGGTAAGTTCGCAGCGCGGAAAGGTGGTGTTGCCAGACGGGGTGGGGGTACCCCCCTGCCTTTCTCGTAAGAGTATGATTCTACGCTTGTTGCGGACCTACTTGTGCAAGAGGGTATGATTCTAAATCGGTTGCGATCGGCGCGCGAAAGTGCTCGAAGCCGGAAGTTCGGAGCGAAGCCGATTCGGGCACGGTTACTCGGTCGCGCATGAGGCAACCGAACACTGAACTGAGCATAGCCTGAGGTGGATGCGCGACCGGGATGGCGCACGAACTCTGTCAGCGCAAAGCGCGGGCGGACGAATTTCGAGCATGTTCTATTTTACCGCATGCGTAAATAGGCGGACCCGACGAATCGATTCGGAGAGATCCCTTCTGAGTAGAGGGGAACTTTCGAGTAAGGAATAGGGCGATGCAGAGATATTTCGGGGCGGGGACGCTTTTGGTTCTGGTGGGAATGGTGTGCGTGAGAGCGCTGTTGATGAGAACTCAGGGGATTAGGGCCATTAAGTTCGGCGAAATTGACAAGAAAGATTTCCTCATTCCGCCGTTTGCATTTTTCTATTTTTATCTCGTGTTTGCGGCTGCATTCAATCTTCCGACCGTAAGCAGGCAGGAATTTTTTCAGTCCAGAATCGTTTCCTGGTTGGGAGTGGTTCTTTGCCTGGCGGGAGTGGCCCTGTTATTCCTGAGTCTTGTTTCTTTTGGGAAGAGCTTCCGTGTTGGGATTGATAAAGACCAGCCGGACAAGCTGGTGACGAGCGGCGTTTTTGCTTTCAGCCGCAATCCGATTTATGTGGCGTTTGGGTTTGTCTTGTTGGGCGAATTCCTGGTGTTCTCAAATTGGATTCTTTTGCTCTATGTGGTTGCGGCTGTGTGGCTATTCCAGCGGCAGGTACTGCGTGAAGAGGCGTACCTGCGAGACCATTATGGGGAGCAGTATATGGAGTACAGCGAGAGAGTAAGGCGGTATCTCTAGGTTCTGCGCCAGCGCAGGTGGTGCGGGAACAAGCCAATATGGCGCCCGGGCCGGCGAGCCCGGCCCGGGGCGCGGCAGCGAGCTACCTGTTATCGTCACCGCCGAAGCCGTGGCCGTCGCCTAAAGGGGCGAAGGCCACGCCGCGGAGGACTTCGCCGGCGCGAGCAGATCGGACAGTCTCGAAATGGCCCAATCCGCCGCCGGTCGGCAAGGTTGTTGCCGAAAGCAGATCGCTGACCTTGACGAGCTTGTTGGGGTCGGCGCCTTGATCGCCATTGGCGCTAAGCGTCGAGGTGATGGCCCAAATGGTGACCGTGCCATCCCCATTGACGCGGCCTGTCATGTTACGGCAACCGCCTGTTGCTGGATTGAGGGACGCAGGGTAGTTCGGGACGCTATAGGGAACGCCGAGATTCAAGCCATCCTGCAAAACATAGATGCGCACCCAGCTGCCATTCTGCAACACCCATTTCTGCACTCCGGCAGTAGCCAAGCTTGTTGAATCCTCTACATTTGTATTTACATCTCCAAGAACTGGCGGGGTGACGTAGGTGCCATCGCCTTCGTCGCAAACATATAGCGTGCTGGAATTGGCGAAGAACATTCCAAAAGGAAACGCCCCAGCGGGCCCCGGTGAGGTGCTCGCGGCCGTGTTCGGGAATCCCGGCAGAATCGTGATCGGCACTCCGGCAAGGGACGCCGCATCGCCTGTGGGCAAGGTGCCCGGCGTGCCTACCTGATATACGGTGTTGATCCCGTTGCCGCCGCTGCCCTTGCTGATGTAGAGCGTATTATCGAAGATGGTTAGGCCCCGGAAGTTGGTGTCCTTGCCGGGCTTGTCACTTCCGAACTGCAGCCTGCCAATCATCTGGATATCGGGAGGAACTGTCGGCGCAGTGTCTGGAGTGCGGAGTTCGGCGCCAGTGGCGTTAACGAGATCAATGCCAATCGGCGTGGTCTTTAGCTGGCCTTTCGACAGATTGCCACTGTTGTCGTTCCCGGCCATGTAATACAGGCCGTTCCCACCCTTTTTGGCCGCACGGCCATTATCGCCGCTATAGGCGTTTCCAGGGGTTATCGTGATGTGGCCGTCGCCGTCGACTTCCGCGACGGCGCGGTAGTAGGCGGTCGGAACCACAGGATTGCTCACGAAACTCGAAATGACGGAATTCGTCGGGTCACAAATGCCCGGCGTGCTCGAGGCAGAGGCATCGATCAGATTTGGACGAGTGGGCGAAATCGGACCGGGGGTATTGCCCTGTGTGCCGATGCCGTTCAGGTAAGTGATCACCGGGCAACCGGGTCCGCCGCGATAACCGATAAATGTGAGGGACTTGCCGTCGACGGAGAGATTGAGCGCCAGTTCGGATTTAGAACTGAAGCTCGTCACGATCTGATCGCTGGGAATCGGGAGCGTGCCGAGGAGATGGCCTTCCTTCGTAATGTCATCCAGTAAGATGGGTGACGAGATGCCAAAGCTGCTGTCGGAACCGGAATTGTTCCATACATTGTGCGAATCGCTAAGATTCGGGGCTTCCCCGTTGTCGCTCGCAACTCCGCACGGTACCTGCACGTCCACAACTCCGCCCGCAGTGGTGGGCACGGCGACGGTGGTAGTGCCGTTGGGTCCGCCGGCGCAGCCCGGCGGCAAGGTTTCGCCGATGGTAACAGTGTCGGCCGTGCCAACGTACACGCTACGGGTGACTACCACACTGTTGGGAACGAAGTGGAAATGCTTAGCGCGATCCTGATCGTCATCAGCGCGCAATCCTGCTGTAGCCAATCCGATTGCGATTGTGATCGCAAGTAAACCTAACCTTATCGCGAGCGGAGCTCTTTTCACGTGCGTATCCTCCTGAGGACGGCGGAGAACAGTCGCACATCTGGAATGCCAAGGCTTTACGCTGCTGTTAAGAATGCGTGAACGATTCGAGAGCTAGGTCGGATGGGAATTTTCGTCGCGCAAAATGGGAAGGGGCGACAGGAATCTACACAGCGTCGGCGGTTTCGTGCATGGTTCTTCGTATCGAGGACGTTTCCAGATTCGGCAGGAAAGCCGCCAGCAGGCCTACCGCCGGCAGCACTGAGCAGACCAGATAGACGAAACGAATGCTGGTCAAATCCGCGAGTTCCCCGAGTATGGCCGCGCCCAGGCCTGCCATGCCAAACGCGAATCCGAAGAAAAGCCCGGAAACCATTCCTACTCTTCCGGGCATCAACTCCTGGCCGTACACGACAATCGCGGGGAAAGCGGAGGCCAAAACCAAACCTATGACCACGCTGAGAATTTCGGTCCAAAAGAGGTTGGCGTAAGGCAAAGCCAACGTGAAGGGGAGGACACCGAGAATTGAACTCCAGATGACGCGTTTACGACCGATTCGATCGCCGATCGGCCCACCAGCAATCGTGCCGAGCGCGACCGCACCAAGAAAGACGAACAGGTGGATCTGCGCGCTGCGTACGGACACCTGAAACCTGCTCATGAGATAAAAGGTGTAGTAGCTGGTGATGCTCGCAAGGTAGAAATACTTCGAGAATAAAAGCGCTAATAGAATGCCGATTGACGCGGCCACTCTTTTCCCCGAAACGGGAGAATGCTCTTCCTTGTGGACTTTACGGGAGGCGAGCAGATTCAACATGTGCTGCTTGGTCCATCTGCTTACCCAGGTGAGCAAAACGATGGCGAGCAGAACCGCAAGAGAAAACCACAGGACATTCCCCTGACCTTTTGGCAGCACAATCAGAGCCGCAAGCAGCGGCCCGAGCGCGAGTCCGGCATTGCCGCCCAACTGAAACAGCGACTGGGCCAGGCCGTGCTGGCCGCCCGAAGCCAGGCGAGCAACGCGGGACGATTCAGGATGAAAAACCGAGGCGCCCGTACCGACCAGCGCAGCGGCGACGAGGAGCATCCCGAACGAATGCGCCACGGAAAGTATGGCGATTCCGATGAGCGTAAAAATCATGCCGGCAGGCAGCGAATAAGGCATCGGGCGGCGATCGGTGTGGAGTCCGACCAGAGGCTGCAGGAGCGAAGCCGTGCACTGGTAAGTGAGCGTAATCAGACCTACTTGCGCAAAATCGAGATGGTAAGAGTCCTTCAATAGCGGGTAGATCGCCGGCAACAAAGAAGAGATCATGTCGTTCAGTAGATGGCAAAAGCTGATGGCCAGCAGAATGTCCAGGACCGTCTTCGATCCCCTGTCGAGTGAAGTGTCTAATTGCGTCGTGCTCACGCCACCCTCTTTGGCTTGTCTAGCATGCGACCAATGATCATTCGTTTTCTCAACATTGTATCTCGTTTCAAAGCTCACTGTTTGGATGGGCAAATCGCTTCAAGCGGCACAGGATGGAGGGCCCTTAGCACAGAGGGCACAGGTACATAGGCCACGCAGGGGAATGCCTAACTCGAGGATATAGATATAGAATGAGCGTCCGGAGGAGGCAGCCGCCCTCGCACCCCAGCACGCGCGATTTTGTCGACACCGCGAGTGCTTGCGCTTGAGAGGCGTGCGCCGGGAACCCATTGGAGCTTTCCATTGTCGTTCCGGCGTTCAATGAGGAACGGCGCTTACCGAAAACTCTTCAAAACATCCGCACGTATCTAAGATCCCGCTCACTTCGTGCCGAGGTGCTCGTCGTTGACGACGGATCCACAGACGCGACGGCGAAGGTTGTCGAACTCTCGCGAGCCGAGTTTCCCGAGTTGCGCTTGCTATCGATCGGCCGCAATCACGGTAAAGGTTTCAGCGTTCGCCACGGGATGCTGGAGGCTCGCGGAGAGATCGCGATGTTTACGGATGCGGATTTATCCGCGCCGATCGAGGAGGCGGATAAGTTATTAGCGGCGCTTCGCGATGGCACGTACGATGTCGCCATCGGCTCGCGCGCCGTGGACCGCAGTCTGATCGAAGTTCATCAATCGGCATTTAGAGAACGCGCGGGCATTCTCTTTAATCAGATCGCCCGGCGCATCACGGGTTTGTCCCTCCAGGATACGCAATGTGGCTTCAAGGCATTCCGCCGTGAGAAAACCCGAGTCATTTTTGAGCAGCAGCGCACGGAGGGATTTGGCTTCGATCCCGAGATTCTGTTTCTCGCGCAGCGAAGAGGATTGCGTATCGCGGAAGTTCCCGTCCGTTGGGCGCATGATCCCGCGACCAAAGTGAGGTTGTTTGCCGATAGTCTTCGGATGTTCCTGGATTTGGTGGCGATTCGCTGGAATGCCCTGATGGGACGATACGCTACCAGAGCACGTTAATAATCGCGGTCGGAGGCGGCTTATTGGTGCGCCAACTGTTACTCGTCAGACACGACAGCTTCGCACGATTTGTAAACTCGACCGACTGTTTCGACTATTATTTCTCGGTCACTTTGAAAACCAGAGGTGTATTGAATTGAGAAAGTTCCATTAGCGTGACGGTCTCGATCGTAATTCCCGTCTACAACGAGAGGGCCTACATCGAGGAAGTATTACTCCGTGTACAGGCAGTGGCACTCGAAAAAGAAGTTGTCGTAATCGACGACGGTTCCACGGACGGAACTCGAGAGCTGCTGCGCGATTTCGAACAAGCTCAGACCGCCGGTCAACGCGAAGTTTCCGTCCAGAATGGCAAAGCCCTTCTCCCGCTCGAAAACATCCGCTTTATCTTTCAGGACCGCAACCAGGGCAAGGGTGCAGCCCTGCGCCGTGGATTTGAGATGGCCAATGGTGACATCGTTCTTGTGCAGGATGCCGATCTGGAATACGACCCGAAGGACTATCACAAACTGCTGGAGCCGATTTTCGACGGCCGCGCGGACGTCGTCTTTGGGTCAAGATTTCTCGGCGGGCCGCAGCGGGTGCACTATTTCTGGCACTATGCGGGTAACAAGTTTTTGACGCTGCTTTCCGACATGCTCACGAACTTGAAACTCACGGATATGGAGACCTGCTACAAAGTCTTCCGGCGCGAAGTGGTGCAGAGCTTTCGCCTGAAATCGGATCGCTTCGGCTTTGAGCCTGAATGCACAGCGAAGGTCGCCAGAGGCAACTGGCGCATTTATGAGGTGCCGATCTCGTACTCGGGAAGGACCTACGCGGAGGGAAAGAAGATCACCTGGAAAGACGGCTTCACTACGCTCTGGTGCATCCTTCGTTTCAATCTTTTCGATTGAATTCGCGCGACTGACGCCGGCGGCTTGACCATCCGCTGGCGAGAGCCCACATCAAACCCTATAATCTTGACTGCTTAATTTACCGCCATGATTGCGAATCCGACCAGCAATGGCCACGAGTGGACGATCGATTCTGTCCATGAAGCACTTGCGGCAAAGCGCATCTCTGCGCGCAAATTGACCGCGGAGTTCTACCGACGAATCGAGCAGCGTAATCCGGAGCTGAACGCGTATTTGGCGCTTTCTCCCGAGCGCGCCTATCAGCAAGCCGACTATATCGATGGGCTCGTTTCGCGTGGAGAGCCACTGCCCCGTCTCGCGGGCTTGCCGCTCGCGGTGAAGGACGTTCTCAGCACAAAGGGCGTAGTTACGACCTGCGGCTCACGAATTCTGGAAGGCTATCGGCCACCATTCGACGCCACCGCAGTCGAGCGCCTGGAACGCGCCGGGGCGATCCTGCTGGGCAAGACCAATTGCGATGAATTCGCCATGGGCGGATCGAACGAAAATTCAGCTTATGGCCCGGTAAGAAATCCCGTGGCCATGGACCGAGTCCCGGGGGGATCGAGTGGAGGGTCCGCGGCGGCGGTGGCGGGCGGACTGGCGGTAGCAGCTTTGGGTACAGATACGGGAGGATCGGTTCGCCAGCCAGGTTCGTTCTGCGGCATTCCGGCGATGATGCCGACCTACGGCCGCGTGTCGCGTTACGGGCTGATCGCTTTTGCCTCTTCGCTGGATCGCGTTGGGGTCTTCGCGGGGAACGTCCGCGACGTGGCCACTATCATGGGAATGATGGCGGGCAGTGACCCGATGGATTCCACCGCTGCGGCGGTTCCAGTTCCGGATTACCTACAGGGCCTGGATGCGCCCGTGAAGGGGCTAAAAATCGGTGTGCCAACCGACTATTTTGCCGAGGGACTCGACCCCGCAGTGCGGGAGAAGGTCGAAGCGGGAATCAGCTTACTCGAGCGACTCGGCTGCGAGCGCATTCCACTGCGCATGCCCCATACGGAATATGCCGTGGGGACGTACTATCTGGTTGCGACGGCCGAGGCCAGTTCCAACTTGGCACGTTATGACGGCGTGCGCTACGGCATGCGAGTGCCGGGTGCAACCTTAATCGAGATGTACCGGAAAACGCGTGGCGCGGGGTTTGGGGCAGAAGTGAAACGCCGAATCATGCTGGGAACTTACTCGCTGTCGGCCGGGTACTATGATGCTTATTACCTGAAGGCACAGAAGGTGCGGGCACTTATCGCGCGGGATTTCACGGAGGCGTTCGAAAAGGTAGACGCAATTGTTACACCGACGTCGCCGGTGCCCGCTTTCCGGCTGGGCGAACGAACGCTTGACCCGCTAGCAATGTATCTTGCTGACATCTATACAGTTACGGGATCGCTCGCGGGAGTTCCCGGTATCTCGGTGCCCTGCGGGAAGACGCCCGAGGGGCTGCCCGTAGGCTTGCAGATTTTCGGCCAGACCTTCGGCGAAGGGCGAGTCTTGCAACTGGCAAATGCATTCGAGAGAGCCGGAGGAGCACTAGTCTAGACCTCGTCGATTTCCCCGTTTCAGGTTGCAATGCGTCTGGGTGTTGGACAGCAAATTCCGATTTTGCGCAGGCTCGTTCACTTTTGATTTTCCCCACGACTCCCGAAAACTACAGGGTTTAACAAGCGGCGTATAAGTCTTTTTTTCTGAAGCCGCATTGGATCGCTCGTTCATCAAAAAATCATCGTAATGGAACGGAAGGACTATTGCTAAGAAACAAAGATATGAAATACCATGCGTCGTATTGAGCATGCTGGGGTGGAGTTGAATATGAGCAGCCTCACGATCCGATCGAGCAAGAAGATCTTTACCGAGGAAGAGGTTTCCGGGCTGACCGGAATCTGCCAGGAGCACCTGCGGAGCTTCGCCCGTATAAGGCACCTGGGCCAAGCCGCTGAAGCTGCAGCCGAAGCGGCGGGCAGCACAGCGCACAAGTTTCTTTATACGATGTCGGATCTCTTTGTTTTGACGACGGTTTGCGAGCGCTGCGAGCACTAAGCCGCGCGCGTCTGCTTTATTTCACATAGGCCAATTTTGCTTGTTTCCAGTAGTTCGAATTGTTCCTCCTTTTCCCAAAATTGAATTCGAGCTGTCGATTGCAGCGACACTCAGACGGCGTTATCCTGAATGAGTAATCCCAACCTGCCTATGAACCTGCCAGCAATACAAAAATGCGGAAAATATGTCAGGGTTTGGAGTCTTTGGCAAACACCCTGCATTGGGGTGATGGCGTTTCTCGCCATTATTTCTGGCGCGCAGAGATTACGTGCATCGAGCTTCGGTCCCCAGGAACAAGGATCCCAGGCAGCCGATGAACGCGATGCCCAGCAGAAGGCGATCGCCGTTCCGCTGCCCAAAGGCAAAAAGTTGTTTCTTACAGACGGCACTTTCCAAATTGTCCGGGAATATCAGCGTCAAGGCGACCGGGTACGGTATTACAGCGTGGAACGGTCGTCATGGGAGGAAATCCCGGCGACGCTAGTGGACTGGGCGGCCACTCAAAAAGCCGACGCCGAGCTGGATGCACAGCAGAAGGAATTGGCCAAGCAAATCGCGGAAAGCGAAAAGGCTGCACGGTTTGCCGGTCTGGACGTGGACACAAGCTTCGAAGTGCGTCCGAGCGTTTTTCTTCCCGATGACGTCGGATTCTACGTTCTGGACGGAAACAAGATCGCGCCTATGCAGCAAGAAAAAGCTGAGACTCATACCGAAAAGGGACGCGCAGTCGCAAAAATCGTGACCGGCATGCCCCTGATTTCCGGCAAACAAGACGTGGAGATCCCGGGGAAGCAGGCAGGGCTAAGAATTCATACGGGCGACGCGGAGTTCTATTTCCGGACTGCGGACAAACGCGAGCCACACCTTACGCTTTTGCGTGCGACGGTGAAGGGCGAGAAGAGAGCGGTGGAGGTCATCACCACGAATATTGTCGGGCAGCAATCATTCAAGCATCAGGAAGTTTCGCTGCTGCAGTGGGACGCAGCGCGAGGCCTTTACCGTTACACCGTCGATCACCCTCTCGAATCCGGCGAGTACGCCATCATCGAGACGACGCAGGCGGAGGGACAGAGTATGTTTCTGTGGACCTTTGGCGTCGACGCGCCAGGGGACGTGCAGCCTGCGAGCGAGAAGCCTTCGGCGAAAGATAAGGCGGCAAAGAAACAATCGCGAGCTAATTAACAGAAGAAAATTGTGCGGCGCCCGAGGGAGACTTACCGAGGGCATTGGTCAGGATGGCAATTAAATCGGAGATACGGAAAGGTTTCTGAATGGTTTGTGCGCCGGCCTGAACCAATTGTTCGGTTACCGCGGCGGCTGCCAATTCTCCGCTCATGAAGAGGAAGAAAGGCTTGCGCTCGCTACTGTGCGTGGAGTTTGTAACCGCAGCATAAAGTCCCAGACCGGAACCTTCCGCACCGGCGCCGGCACGCAAGTTCAAATCGCAGAGCACCGCATGGAAGGAACGGCGTCCCATCAGCGATAAGGCTTCCTCGACGCTTGCAGCCGTCTCGACATTGAAGCCGCGCGCGCCGAGGCCTTCGCGAATCATTTCACGGATACTTTCTTCATCGTCCACCACGAGAATCGAATAGCCTGCAGCTCCTTCCCTTGGAATTTCTTTCGAAGTCGAGTCTGCCGCTCCTTCCCTCGGTTCGGCCAAAAATAAAGCCGTACCCCGCGCGATCGGCAGCCACGTCGTGAATAAGGAGCCGCCTTGCGGGAGCGGCTGCCCTTCAATCTCGCCGTTATGTTCGCGAAGAATCGCAAGGCAAATGCTCAGGCCCAAACCGGTACCGCGACCGGGGCGCTTTGTGGTGAAGAAGGGATCAAAAATCTTTGGCAGAATCTCAGTTCGAATACCCGCGCCATCATCCTGAAAAGTGATCACAACACGATCGGCAGCGCGGCTGACCCGGATGCGAAGGGTGCCATGATCACGAGCCTCTCGAATGGCCTGCTCGGCATTGGCGATCAAGTTGAGGAACACCTGGGTGAGTTGGCTGGCATCGCCGAGGACGAGAGGAATATCGGCCTGAGCGGCAAAATCGACGGTAATGCGATTCGAGCGCAAAGAATGTTCGTGAAGCTGCAGGCTGCGCTGAATCAGTTCGCTTAAATTGAGGCAAATCTTGCGCGGCTGGGGCGGGCGAGAAAAAGTCAGGAGGCTTTGCACGATCTGAGCGGCGCGCCGCGCCTGTCGATGGGCAATTTCGAGTTGCCGGCGCGCGGAATCATCTTCCGTTGTATCGCGCAGAAGTTCTGTCACGCCCAGCACCGCGGTGAGCGGATTATTCAGCTCATGGGCGACGCCGGCAATCATCTGGCCCATAGCCGCAAGCCTTTCGTTCTGAATCAACTGCTGCTCCATGCGCTTGGAGTCGGTCGTATCGCGTGCCGCCGCGATAACGCCGGCAATGCGGCCGGAAGCATCCATAAGCGGGCTCGCGGTAGCCCGGAACAGGCGGGTTTCACCATCGTTCCGGCGGATGAGAAATTCGGTACTGCCGTTGGAGCATTGTCCGGAAATAATGCTATCCAAGAATGCCTGGACATCGATGCGACTGTGCGGTTCGATACGCTCGCTGAAAAGAGACCCAATCAACTGTTCCGGTAAGAAGCCCAACAATTCTGTCGAGCGCGGGCTGACGAAAGTGTAGTGGCCCTCGCGATCGAGCGCGATGACCAGATCGGGAAAGCTTTCCACGAGCCGGCGCGCAAATTCCTGCTCCCGCTGCAACCGGCTTTCCATTTGGCGCCGCTCGGTAATATCCACGAGCGTTCCCTGACGGCGCCGGACACGCCCGGCGGTATCCCGAATCTGAGCCGAAGCGTGAAGCGCGGCAAGGCCCGAGCCATCGCTGCGGCGCAGCACGGCTTCGTGGCTATTCACGATATCCGACTGCGCCAACTGGCGGCGTTCTATCTCCCAATCCTCGGCCTGAAGAAACAATTCCGAGAGAGGGCGCCCAAGCAACTCCGCACGATTTTCATAGCCAAGCATGCGCACGAAGGCAGGATTGACATCTTCCAATTTGCCATCGCTGTCGGCGAGGTAGACTCCCTCTTGCAGTGTCTCGAACAAATCCTTGAATCGCGCTTCACTCTCGCGTTCGGTGGTGATATCCCGCGCGAGAATGCACACACCTTGTTGAGCACCCTCGCGGATGAGCGCGTGGGTTGTGCATTGGAAGTATCTCGCGCTTGTTTCATTCTTCACACGGATGCGCAGCACACCGGATCGCTGGCGCCGTTCGAGCAGCGAGATCAATTCGCGTTGGAGTGACGCCTCACCTGAATTTTCAGCTAACTCCACGAATTCATCGAGCCGGTGCCCCACCACTTCAGAAAATGGGCGGCCAAGCAGTTCTGCGAAGCTGCGATTGGCGGCAAGGATTTGTCCTTCAAGCGATAGCGACAGCAAAAAATCGTCAAAGGTATCGATAAGATCGCGATATCCGCGCTGCGAGCGCTGCACGATTTCGAAGAGTTTTTCTACTTGTCCCGCCGCCGGTGATTGGGCCTGATGCGAGAGGTTGTGAACCAATCCGCGCACTTGGGCCATTTCGCGCCATCGCGAAATGGCGTAGGCGCCAAAAAGACTGACCAGCAAAACCAAGCCGAATGGAAGGGCGTCCAGTTTCCAAGGGAGCAGATGGATGGGTTGCCAGGAGACCAGAGCTAATCCAACGGCGAGAGAAATGAGCAGAATTACCGCAAGCAGCCAGAGGCGGCCTTCGCGGGACGCTAATCGATCCGATGGGACGGCAGGCGAGTGTGTGGAGAGACTGGCATCCACGTCAGAGGCAGAACGTTGGGTGGTCGTAATAGCCATGAAACTTGTAGTTCGATCTCTCCGGAAAAAGGACAAGGCAGCTGCGAGGTGACAGTCTATGTCCCGGCCAGAGACAGGCGCAACTGCTTCGACCCAACGAATTACCTATTAATTAAGTCGAAGCTGGACGCCAATTATCCGACCTGCTGTCACGCAGCGGGACTGGGGGATATTGGGACTGCAAACTGCAAAGCCCGACGCGCAGGTTCGAAGCTTCGTGCGCGCCGGGCTTCTTTGATATCTGAAAGGCCTAGCTTTCTGCAATCACGTCGGCATCCTTCCGCAGGAAGTCCAGTGCGGCGGCTTCCTCGGGAGTGAGTTCCGGCGCGACAACTTCCGCCTCCGCAGGCTGCGGAGGAGGAACTTCGACCAGGAGATCGATATTGCGGTAGCGCTCGAGCCCTGTGCCTGCAGGAATAAGCCTTCCCATAATTACGTTTTCCTTGAGGCCACGCAGGTAATCCACCTTGCCGGCGACAGCCGCCTCGGTGAGCACGCGCGTTGTCTCCTGGAAGCTTGCCGCGGAGATGAACGAGTCGGTCGAGAGAGAAGCCTTGGTGATGCCGAGCAGGAGCGGACGTCCCGTGGCCGGCCGGCTTCCTTCGCCGATGATGCGATCATTTTCTTCGCGGAAGCGGAACTTGTCGACTTGTTCGTCCAGCAAGAACTTGGTGTCGCCGACGTCTTCGACTTTCACCCAGCGCATCATCTGGCGAACGATGGTTTCGATGTGCTTGTCGTTGATGTTCACGCCCTGCAGACGATAGACCTCCTGGATCGAATTCACCAGGTACGCTTGCGTGTACTTCTCGCCAAGAACGGCGAGGAGGTCGTGCGGATTGAGCGGGCCGTCGATCAACGGCTCGCCGGCATGGACGTGCTCGCCTTCCTGCACGTTGATGTGCACGCCGCGGGCGATGGAGTATTCCTTCTGCGTCTTGCCGTCTTCGCTCTCGACGTAAATCTTGCGCATGCCCTTGCTGATTTCGCCGTATCTGACCACGCCATCGATTTCGCTGATGACGGCGGGATCCTTGGGTTTACGGGTCTCGAAGAGCTCCACGACGCGCGGTAGACCGCCGGTAATGTCCTTGGTCTTGGTGGTTTCCCGAGGAATCTTGGCCAGGACGTCGCCGGGCTGGACCTCGTCGCCATCGGAGACCATAAGGTGGGCCCGCGAAGGCATGAGGTACTTCTTACGGCTGCGGCCGGCAGAATCGCGCACTTGAATCGTCGGCTGGTGCTTTTCGTCGCCAGGAGGCAGCGTGACGACAAGCTGAGCCAGGCCGGTAACTTCGTCGACCTGTTCCTCGATGGTGATGCCGGGTTGCAGATCCTTGAACTCGATCGTGCCACCGACTTCGGTAAGGATCGAGAAGGTGAACGGATCCCATTCGGCGAGGATCTGGCCGACGTTGACCGATTGGCCTTCGTCAACACGCAGGCGCGCGCCGTAAACGACGTGGTGGCGCTCCTTTTCGCGGCCCTTTTCGTCCACGATAACAATCAAGCCGGACCGGTTCATGGCGATGAGGGCGTTGTTGCGGCCGTGAACGGCCTTGAGGTCGAGGAAGCGAACGAAACCGTGGCTGCGAGCCTCAACTTTCGATTGCTCGGCCACGCGGGTCGCCGTTCCACCGATGTGGAAAGTGCGCATGGTAAGCTGCGTGCCTGGCTCGCCGATGGACTGCGCGGCAATTACGCCGACAGCTTCGCCGAGTTCGACCATGCGGCCGCTGGCCAGATTGCGTCCGTAGCACCGGGCGCAGACACCGCGACGAGATTCGCACGTGAGCACGGAACGAATCTTGACGCGTTCGATGCCTGCAGCCTGGATGGAGTTCGCCAGTTCTTCAGTGATCTCCTGGTTGATATCGAGGATCACGTTTCCTTCGTAATCCTTAATTTTCTCGAGCGAAACGCGGCCGACGACGCGGTCGCGCAAGGGCTCGACTTCGATGCCTGCCTCGAGAATGGGCTCGACGTAGATGCCATCCTGCGTGCCGCAATCGATCTCGTTGATGATTACGTCCTGGGCAACGTCAACCAGGCGGCGCGTGAGATAGCCGGAATCGGCCGTCTTGAGCGCGGTATCCGCCAGACCTTTACGCGCGCCGTGCGTGGAGATGAAGTATTGCAGCACGGTGAGGCCTTCGCGGAAGTTGGAGGTGATCGGCGTCTCAATAACTTCGCCGGAAGGCTTGGCCATGAGGCCGCGCATACCGGAAAGCTGCCGAATCTGCTGTTTCGATCCGCGAGCGCCGGAATCGGCCATGACGTAAATCGGGTTGATGACGCCTTCCTTATCCTGTTGCTCGAGCGCTTTAAACATCTGCTCGGCAACTTTTTCGGTGACGTCACTCCAGATGGCGATCACTTTGTTGTAGCGCTCGCCGTTGGTAATGGCGCCATCGAGATACTGTTGCTGCACCTTGACGATCTCGCGCTCGGTAGCCTCGACAAGAGCCGCCTTATCACCGGGAATGAGCATGTCCTCGATGCCGATGGAAATGCCCGAACGGGTGGCGTAGAGGAACCCGAGTTCCTTGAGATGGTCCAGGGCGTGAACAGTGAGCTCGAGACCAAACCGCAGGTAGCAGTAGTAAACCACTTGCTGAACACCCTTCTTCTTAATCAAGCCGTTGATGAAGGGCATTTCCTGGGGCAGGTTGTCGTTGAAAAGAACGCGACCAACAGTGGTTGAAATGAACTGGCGCTTAAGGTTCACGGGTTCGGTGTGCGTCACGTCCTGATCGTCGTAGGCGTTGACAAGATCGATCATCTCGCCGGTGTAGCGCAAACGGATTGGCGTGAGGAGTTCGACCTCACCGGCTTCCAGCGCGAGTATTACTTCTTCCACCGAACCGAAAGCGCGGCCCTCGCCCTTTGCTCCGGGCTTTGCCTTGGTCAGGTAGTAGATGCCCAGAACCATATCCTGCGTGGGCACGGCCAAGGGCAATCCGTTGGCAGGCGAAAGAATGTTGCGCGAAGAAAGCATCAAAACCGCAGCTTCGATTTGCGCTTCAGGAGAAAGCGGAATGTGCACGGCCATCTGGTCGCCGTCGAAATCGGCGTTGAAAGCGGTGCAAACCAGCGGATGAATGCGGATCGCTTTGCCCTCAACAAGCGTGGGCTCGAAAGCCTGAATGCCCAAACGATGCAGCGTGGGCGCGCGGTTGAGGAGCACCGGGTGCTCTCGAATGACGTCTTCGAGAATATCCCAGACGATCGAATCCTGCTGCTCGACCATCTCTTTAGCTTGCTTGATGGTCGTGCAATGACCCGCGGCTTCCAGCTTGTGATAGATAAAGGGCTTGAAGAGCTCGAGCGCCATCTTCTTGGGCAGACCGCATTGGTTGAGCCGGAGTTCCGGGCCGACAACGATCACGGAACGGCCGGAGTAATCCACGCGCTTGCCGAGCAGGTTCTGGCGGAAGCGGCCCTGCTTGCCTTTGAGCGTGTCGGAGAGTGACTTGAGAGGCCGGTTATTGGTGCCGCGCAGAACGCGCCCGCGGCGCCCGTTATCAAAGAGCGCGTCAACGGCTTCCTGAAGCATGCGCTTTTCATTACGCACAATGACATCGGGAGCGTGCAGCTCCATGAGTTTCTTCAGGCGGTTATTGCGATTGATCACGCGCCGGTAAAGATCATTGAGATCGGAAGTGGCAAACCGGCCGCCATCGAGCGGCACTAAAGGCCGCAGCTCGGGAGGCAGAACGGGAATTACATCGAGGATCATCCACTCAGGCTTATTTCCGCTCTTGCGGAACGAATCCACAACGCGCAGGCGCTTGGCGTACTTGATGCGCTTCTGCAGGCTGGCATCAACCTTCATTTTTTCGCGCAGTTCTTCGCTGAGCTTATCCACATCGACGTGACGGAGAAGCTCTTTAATGGCTTCGGCGCCCATAACCGCGCGGAACTGTCCCGCGTACTCGGTCTGCAGCTCGCGGAACTTTTCTTCCGGCAGGAGTTCGCGTTCCTTGATGCCGGGCACTTCGCCGGGTTCGACAACGACGAAAGCTTCGAAATAAAGAATGCGCTCGAGGTCGCGCATGGAGATATCCAGCAGGTAGCCAATGCGCGAGGGCAGGCCCTTGAAAAACCACACGTGGGAGCAGGGCGAGGCCAGTTCGATGTGGCCAAGCCGTTCGCGGCGCACCTTGCTGAGGGTGACTTCGACGCCGCACTTATCGCAGATCACTCCGCGATGTTTCATGCGTTTGTATTTGCCGCACAAGCATTCCCAGTCCGTAACCGGGCCGAAGATTTTGGCGCAAAACAGGCCGTCGCGCTCCGGTTTGAAGGTGCGGTAGTTGATGGTTTCCGGCTTGGTAACTTCGCCGTGCGACCATGAACGGATTTTTTCAGGGCTCGCCAAGCTGATACGAATGGAATCGAAATCCGCGATCAAGCTGGCACGATCATAAGGGCTGCTACGATACAAGGTTTTTCCTCCCTGCCACGGCTTCCGCCGCAGCGCTCCCGGTTACCCGGGAGGTGGAACTGGTTAGATATCGTTTTTGCTAATCGGCCGCTGCTTCCGCTTGCGGCTCTCGCCTCTTCATCAACTCGACATCCAGGCACAGCGACTGCAATTCGCGTACGAGGACGTTGAAGGATTCGGGCACGCCCGGCTCGATGCCGGGTTCGCCTTTGACGATGGCTTCGTAAATTTTGGCGCGGCCATAAACATCGTCGGATTTGGCCGTGAGCAACTCCTGCAGGATGTGCGCAGCGCCGTAGGCTTCGAGCGCCCACACTTCCATTTCACCGAAGCGCTGTCCGCCGAACTGCGCTTTTCCGCCCAGCGGCTGCTGAGTGATCAGCGAGTAAGGCCCGATGGAACGAGCGTGGATCTTGTCATCGACCAGGTGAGAGAGCTTCAGCATGTAGATGTAGCCGACGGTGATCTCTTGAGCGAAAGATTCGCCGGTCATTCCGTCGAAGAGCGGCAGCTTGCCCGACTCCGGCAGTCCCGCGACTTCCAGCAGGTGGCGAATCTCGGATTCGCGCGCGCCGTCAAAGACGGGCGTGGCCATGGAGATGCCATCCCGGAAGCTGTCTGCGAGTTCGACCAGGTGCTCGTCTTCCATCGCGGAGATCGAGCGCCAGATGGCCGTATCGCCGAAAACTTCGCGGAACCAACGACGGGCCGATTCGGCGCGTGTTGATTGGTTGAAAATACGGCCGATGCTGCGGCCGAGTTCTTTGGCCGCCCAGCCGAGGTGAGTCTCGAGAATCTGACCGACGTTCATACGAGACGGCACACCGAGCGGATTGAGCACGATCTCCACGGGCGTCCCATCAGGCAGATAGGGCATGTCTTCTTCGGGCACGATGCGGGCGATCACGCCTTTATTGCCGTGACGTCCGGCCATCTTGTCGCCGACGGAGAGCTTGCGCTTCATGGCGATGTAGGCCTTGACCAGCTTGATCACGCCGGGCGGAAGCTCATCGCCTTTCTTGAGCTTTTCTTTGCGCTCGTCGGTGATCTTGCGCAGCACATCGATCTGCCGCGAGGTCATCTCTTCTATTTCATCGATCTTCTCAATGAGCAGCGGGTCTTTATCGGCAAGGCGGAGGCGCTTCAGGTTGCGCGTGGAGATTTTCTCGATGATATCGCGCGTGAGCTCCGTGCCTTTAGTGAGCAGCCGCTTATTGGTTTTTTCGTCGTGCAAATCGGCGACGAGTTTCTGATTGTTCAGAAGACCGGTCAGGCGCTTGAGCCGCTCGTCCGTGAGGATGCGGATCTCATCCGCGAGGTTTCGCTCCAGACGGAAGACCTGCAGGGCCTCAATGGCCTTATGGCGTTCGTCTTTTTCGGCGCCCTTGCGGCAGAAGATCTTGACGTCAACGACCGTGCCCTCGATGCCAGGCGGGCAGTAAAGCGAAGCGTCGCGAACGTCGCCGGCTTTCTCACCGAAGATGGCGCGCAGCAGCTTCTCCTCGGGTGTGAGCGTCGTTTCGCCCTTGGGCGTGACCTTGCCCACCAGGATGTCGCCGGGACGAACCGTTGCGCCGATGCGGATCACGCCGCTTTCGTCCAGATTGCGCAGGAATGTTTCGCTGATATTCGGGATGTCGCGCGTGATTTCTTCGGGGCCGAGCTTGGTATCGCGCGCTTCGATCTCGAATTCCTCAATGTGGATCGAGGTGTAGTAATCGTCTTTGACCAGCTTTTCGCTGACCAAGATGGCGTCTTCAAAGTTGTAGCCGCGCCACGGCAAGAAAGCGACCAGCACGTTGCGCCCGAGCGCGAGCTCGCCGCGATCGGTGCATGGGCCGTCCGCAAGCACTTGTCCCTGCTTGACGCGATCTCCGACACGAACCAAAGGCTGCTGGTTAATGCAGGTGTTTTGATTCGAACGCTTGAACTTGATCATCGAGTAGATATCCGCACCGACTTCGCGGCTCAGCACGCCGGAGTGATCGGATTCGACGCGAACGATGATGCGCTCCGAATCCACCTGATCGACGATGCCCTCGCGACGGCAGATGACAACAGCGCCGGAATCGCGAGCAGTGACGCGCTCCATTCCTGTGCCGACCAGCGGCGCTTCGCCACGGATCAGAGGCACGGCCTGACGTTGCATGTTGGAGCCCATCAAAGCTCGGTTGGCGTCGTCATTCTCAAGGAACGGAATCAAACTGGCGGCAACGGAGACGAGCTGTTTGGGCGAAACGTCGATGTAATCGACTTCTTCGCGCTGCTTCAGTACGAAGTTTCCCGCCTGACGGCAGTTAACGAGTTCGGTTGTGATGCGCCCGCGCTCGTCGAGAGGCACGTTGGCCTGAGCGACCACGTAGCGATCCTCTTCCCACGCCGACAAATAGAAGCAGTAGGGTTCCGCGGTGACGCGGCGCCGCTTGAGCTCTTCGTTGACGGCATCCACTTTGTCACGCTCGATGATTTCGCCGGCTTTGAATTCGCTTTCTCCGGCGTTGACGACCTGGACGAAATCGATCACGCGGCCGCCCTTAACCTTACGGTAAGGCGACTCGATAAATCCGAATTCGTTGATGCGCGCATAGCACGAAAGCGAGCTGATCAAGCCGATGTTCGGACCTTCCGGCGTCTCGATGGGGCAGATACGGCCATAGTGCGTCGGATGAACGTCGCGGACCTCGAATCCGGCGCGCTCACGAGAAAGTCCGCCGGGACCGAGTGCAGACAAGCGGCGCTTGTGAGTGATTTCGCTCAGCGGATTGGTCTGATCCATGAATTGCGACAGTTGCGAACTGCCGAAGAATTCGCGGATCGCGGCCATAACCGGTTTCGCATTCACCAGGTCATGAGGCATAGCGGTGGACATTTCCTGGTAAACGGACATTTTTTCTTTGATGGCGCGCTCCATGCGAACGAGCCCGATGCGGAACTGATTTTCCAGGAGCTCGCCCACTGCACGGACGCGACGATTGCCCAGGTGATCGATGTCGTCGACGCTGCCGATGTTTTTGCGCAGCTTGAGCAGGTAGCGAATCGCGGCGACAAAGTCCGTGGAATCGAGAGTGCGCGTCTCGAGCGGAGTTTCTAGACCAAGTTTGATATTGAACTTCAGACGGCCGACTTTGCTGAAATCGTATTTGCGCGGATCAAAGAACATTCCATTGAAAAGCGCGGTAGCGGTCTCGAGCGTCGGCGGATCGCCAGGACGCAGCTTGCGGTAGATCTCGATCAGAGCCTCTCGCGAGGAACGGATGGAATCTTTGTCGAGCGTGCGCGAGATGACCACGCCCGTGTCGTCTCGATCGGGGAAGAAGACGTCGACAGCCGTGATCCCGGCATCCGGCAATGCAGCCCAGATCTCCGGGGTAAGAGGCTTATTGGCTTCGAGCAGCACTTCGCCCGTTTGGCGATTGACCAGATCGGCGACGGAGTAAGCGCCTTCCAGGTCCGCGAGTGAAACGCGGACTTGAGCGATCTTTGCCTTTACGAGCTCTTTGTAGAGCGGCTCGGTAATTCGGCGGTGCGCCGCGACCAAAACGTCTTCGGAACGCGGGGCTTTAATCTCGTGCGAAAGCTTGCGATCGACCAGGCCCTCCGAGAGGTTCCAATGCAATTCGCTGTCGCGCAGGGTGACGCGCTCAACCTGATAAAAGGTGCGCAGAATTTCTTCATTGGACTTCATGCCCAGCGCACGCAGAAAGATGGAGCCGAGGAACTTGCGCTTGCGGTCGATGCGCACGTAAAGAATGTTCTTGGTGTCGTATTCGAACTCTACCCAGGAGCCACGATAAGGAATGATCTTGCCCAGGAAATAAGAGCGGTTGTTGGCCGTTTCGTAGAACACGCCGGGCGAACGATGGAGCTGGCTGACGATGACGCGTTCGGTGCCATTGATGATGAACGTACCGTTATCGGTCATCAGCGGGATGTCGCCGAAGAAAACTTCCTGTTCCTTGATGTCCCGCACATTTTTCGCGCCTGTGTCGGGATCCTTGTCGTAAATCGTCAAACGAATGGTTACCTTGAGCGGAGCGGCATACGTCATGCCGCGTTCCTGACATTCGTTGACGTCGTACTTCAGTTGCATCGCTACGGGATCGCCACACTTATTGCAGAACGTCGGCGTGTTTTTGTTGAAGGTGCCGCACTTCGAACAGATCACGTCGCCAGTCTGATAAGGATTGGTGACTACCGAAGCGCCGCAATTGCGGCAAGTGGCGCGCAGATGGTGCAGCCCTTTTAGGTTGCCGCACTTGCATTCCCAATTTCCGATAGCGTAATCGACGAAATCCAGCTGCGAGAGCCCGCGAAAATCCTGTATCGGGAATACCGACGTGAAAACCGACTGCAGGCCGGTGTCTTCGCGTTCAGACGGCAGCAAATCCATTTGCAGGAAGCGCTGATAAGAGAGCCGCTGGACCTCGATCAGGTTCGGGATTTGGATCGAACTCTTGATCTTCGAAAAGTCCAGGCGCTCGCGCTCCCGAATAGCACTATTTCCGTTGCGATGATTTCCGTTTTCCATTCTATTTCCTCACGATATCCAAAAGGGTCAGGCCGGGACGCGCGGCGCACACACTTCCGCCAGCGGTCCGGATTGGACGCAATTGAAGTTCAAATTCCAGACAATGCAGCTTCGTACGAATTCCTTTGCGCGCACGCTGGCGCGCGGGGCCGGGCGATCGCGTTTTTATTTGACTTCTACTTTGGCGCCCGCATCCTCAAACTTCTTCTTGATGGCGGCGGCTTCGTCCTTGTTCACGCCTTCCTTGATCGGCTTAGGCGCACCATCGACGAGGTCCTTGGCTTCCTTCAAGCCCAGGCTAGTCACTTCGCGAACAGCCTTAATCACATTGATCTTGTTGGCTCCCACTTCGGTGAGCACAACCGAGAACTCCGTCTTCTCTTCGGCCGGCGCCGCTCCAGCCGCACCGCCACCGGCGACCATAACCGGGGCTGCGGCCGCGGCAGACACACCGAAAGCCTCTTCCATTTTTTTGACCAAGTCGGCGGCTTCGAGAAGCGTGAGCCCCTTGATCTCTTCCAGGATCGATTCCACTTTGCCAGCCATTTTCTCGTTTCCTCCTCGCTAGTGTGCGAACTTTTCTGCTTTGACCGCTTCTTGCATAACCACGGCCAGATTCCGGTTTAAGCCTGCGACTGCAGTGGCGCTGCGACGCGCAGGCGATTGCAGCATGAACATAATCTTGCCAATCAACTCTTCCTTCGAAGGCAGAAGAGCCAATTGCTGAATTTCCGCGATCGATAGGACGCGTCCCTCGACCACACCTGCCTTGAATTTAAATGCGGGAACGTCTTTGGCAACTTTCGTGAGCACCTTCGCCAGCGATACGGGGTCCATGCTATAGGCAATCGAGTTTGTACCAGTAAGGCCCTTCAGCATGCCCTCGGCTTTGGTTCCCGCCCCGGCCTGTTCGGCAAGGGTATTTTTCACAACGCGATAGTTTCCGCCCGCGCCCTCCACGGCGCGGCGAAGTTGCGTATCCTGGGCCACGGTGATGCCCTGAAACGTGGTGAGAATTACCGTGGACACCCTCGCCAAGTCGCTCTTCAGCTTTTCGACTTGTTCTTTTTTCTCGCTGCGCTTTTTCATCTAGATCTCCCGCATTAGGCGGCGGTGGCCATGGCCGTTTCCGCTTCCGCCAAGTCGATGGTGATCCCCGGCCCCATCGTGGAGGTCAAAGTAATTTTCTTGACGTAACGTCCCTTTGAAGCCGCAGGCTTAGCCTTGACCACGGCACCCAGCAAAGCTTGAGCATTTTCAGCGAGCTTTGGCCCATCGAAGCTCATCTTGCCGATGGGCGAATGAATGATGCCCGTCTTGTCTACACGAAACTCGACTTTACCGGCTTTGATCTCTTTCACTGCATTCGCAACCTCGAAAGTGACGGTGCCCGTCTTCGGGTTGGGCATCAGCCCCCGAGGGCCCAGAACTTTTCCCAGCCGCCCAGCGGATCTCATCATGTCCGGCGTGGCGATGACGGCTTCGAAATCGGTCCAGCCTTCTTGAATTTTCTGCACCATGTCCTCGCCACCGACGAAATCCGCGCCCGCTTCCTGCGCTTCGCGGACTTTCTCGCCGCTGGCGATCACAAGAACTCGCTTGGATTTTCCGAGCCCGTGCGGCAATACAACCGTGCCGCGCACCATCTGATCGGAGTGCTTTGGATCCACGCCGAGATTGATGACGAGTTCGACAGTTTCGTCAAATTTTGCGAAATGCGCGTTTTTGAGCGAGTCGGCAGCCTCGCTCAACTTATAAGGACGCTGTTCGATCTTCTTCCGCGCGTTGACGATATTTTTTCCGGCTTTTCGCGGCATTGTATCTCCTCAACCTTCTACTTCGAGTCCCATGTTGCGCGCCGTACCCATCACGGTGCGGACGGCGGATTCGAGATTTGAGGTGTTCAAGTCCACAAGCTTGGTGCGCGCAATGTCTTCCACTTGCTTACGCGTGACCTTGCCGACCTTGGTGCGATTCGGTTCGGCGGAGCCTTTGACGATCCCCGCGGCGCGCTTCAGCAATTCCGAGGCGGGCGGCGTCTTGAGGATAAAGGTGAAGCTGCGATCGTTGAAAATCGTAACCAGCACCGGGATGATCATTCCCTCGGGCTCTTTATTGGTCTTGGCGTTGAACTGCTTGCAAAAATCCATGATGTTGACGCCCTGCGGCCCAAGCGCAGTGCCAACCGGCGGCGCGGGCGTAGCCTTGGCAGCCGGCAACTGCAGCTTAACCACGGCTTGAACTTTCTTGGCCATTTTCTGTCCTTACCTTTTAGCGCTACTGCTAGCTGATCTTTTCCACTTGGGCGAAGTCCAGTTCGACTGGAGTCGAACGCCCAAAAATCGTGACGGAAACCTTGAGCGTGCTGCGGTCGGCGTTGACCTCTTCGATTTGCCCGGTGAAGTTGGCAAACGGGCCATCGACGATGCGCACTTGCTCGTTGCGTTCGAAAACCAACTTCGGCTTGGGCTTTTCCGCCGATGTGGTGACGCGATGGAGGATATTCTCAACCTCCTGCTCGCTGAGGGGCGAAGGCGTCTGCCCCGAACCGACAAACCCGGTGACGCGCGGCGTAGAGCGCACCACGTGCCAGGTGTCGTCGTCCATCTCCATTTCCACCAGCACATAACCGGGATAAAACATTCGCGGTGAAACGATCTTCTTGCCACCGCGGACTTCCATGACGTCCTCAGTGGGGATCATCACGCGTCCGATGCGCTCACCCAAACCGAATGCGGCCACACGTCCTTCCAGGCTCTCCTTCACCTTTTTCTCAAAGCCCGAATAGGTATGGATGATGTACCACTGCTTAGCCATCGACACGCTTTCGCCTCAGTGCTTGAAAATAGTGAACAAGCGATTGAGCAGCCAGCCCACTGTGCTATCTACGCCGAAAAAGAAGACGCCAAAAAAGGCCACCGCGACGATCACCACAAAAGTGGTGACGATCACTTCGTGGCGCGTGGGCCACGTGACCTGACGGAGCTCCACCCGCACCTCGTGCAGGAACTCGCCCCAGCGCTTTGGATGTTCTTTAATCCGTTCCCAAAGCGCCCCCGTGCGTGATTCGGGAGCATCACCTGACATTGCTTTCAATCGTTCCGCGTGTAACGCCATCGTTCAATTCCCCAACTTCTCGTTCAGTCTGGCAGGGGAGGAGGGATTCGAACCCCCACATCCGGTTTTGGAGACCGGCGGTCTACCGTTGAACCTACTCCCCTTTACCCTGAGCAGCCGCAGGCGGATGCGAAGGGTTTACCCTGCTAACTCATTCCCGCTTCACGTCGACCCTTCGAGTCGCTTGCGCGCCTCTCAGGGCAAGCCGGCGGTCTACTGTTCCAACCCTGAGCAGCCCATGTCACTGGCTGTAAAGCGTTAACTCTGACAATTCCTTCCCGCGTATGTGCTCCGGTTTCGCTGCCAGGCCGCAAAGTGGCGACCAACCTAAGTTTTTTCTCTCTGCTCCAACTCTTGATCTCTTTCTCTCTTTTTCTCGCGGCCTTCGAATCGCGGAAACCTTCGCTCCAGACTAATTCAACTGGTCTGCGCCTTGCCGTAAACTCCGCACCGGCACCGGAATTGTGTCTCCTCATTCGCTCTTCTATATTCTGCGCGATTCCCACGTACAACGAGTCGTCGTGGCATCGTGCGATGTAGCAAAACCAAGGCTGCGCCATTTAGCAGCACTCCGTTTATTTCACTTCACGGTGTGCGGTATGTTTTCTGCACGTATTGCAGAACTTTTTCGTTTCCATTCGATCGGTGTGCTTCTTCTTGTTCTTTGTTGTTGTGTAGTTCCGATTCTTGCAATCATTGCACTGCAGCGTGATGATTTCGCGCATTCAGACGGCCCCTTTTTGATTACTCAATGACCTCGGTGACGGCGCCGGCTCCGACGGTGTGGCCGCCTTCGCGGATGGCGAAGCGTAGCCCGCGTTCGAGCGCCACCGGCGTTATCAGCGATATCTCCGCCGATACGTTGTCTCCCGGCATCACCATCTCCACTCCGGTCGGCAGCTTTACGTCTCCGGTCACGTCCGTAGTCCGAAAATAAAATTGCGGCCGGTATCCGGTGAAAAACGGCGTGTGCCGCCCGCCTTCTTCCTTGGTCAGCACGTAAGCTTCGGCCTTGAACTTGGTGTGCGGCGTGATCGAGCCCGGCTTCGCTACCACTTGCCCGCGCTCCACCTCTTCTTTTTCCGTGCCCCGCAACAGCAAACCTACGTTGTCTCCCGCCATCCCTTCGTCGAGCAGCTTGCGGAACATCTCCACGCCCGTGACGATCCGCTTGATCGTCGGCCGGAAACCCACAATCTCTATCTCTTCTCCGACCTTCACCTTGCCGCGTTCGATTCGCCCGGTTACCACTGTGCCGCGACCGGAGATCGAGAAAATATCTTCGATGGGCATGGCAAACGGCTTGTCCACATCCCGCTGCGGCAACGGCACGTTCTTATCGACCGCCGCCATCAGCTCGAGAATCGTCTTCTCCCACTGCTCTTCGCCATTCAGCGCGCCCAGCGCCGATCCGCGAATCACCGGCACGTCATCGCCCGGAAACTGATAGGTCTTGAGCAACTCGCGTACTTCCAGTTCCACCAGCTCGAGCAGTTCGGGATCTTCCACCGCATCGCACTTGTTCAAAAACACCACGATGTAGGGCACACCTACCTGCCGCGCCAAAAGAATGTGTTCCCGCGTCTGCGGCATCGGCCCGTCGGTCGCCGCCACCACCAGGATCGCGCCATCCATCTGCGCCGCCCCGGTGATCATGTTCTTGATGTAGTCGGCGTGACCCGGGCAATCGATGTGCGCGTAGTGCCGGTTGGCCGTTTCGTACTCCACGTGCGCCACCGCGATCGTGATCCCGCGCTCGCGCTCTTCCGGCGCGTTATCGATCGAATCGAAGGCGCGGAACTGCACCTTCGGATTGTTCTTGCTGAGCACCTTGGTGATCGCCGCCGTCAAGGTCGTCTTGCCGTGATCGATGTGCCCGATCGTCCCGATATTCACGTGCGGCTTGCTGCGCTCGAATTTTTCCTTCGCCATGCTTCTCCAAACCTCTTTCGACTGACTGGAGCGGGGGACGGGATTCGAACCCGCGACCATCGGCTTGGAAGGCCGAGACTCTTCCACTGAGTTACCCCCGCCGGCCTTCGACCAACTCTGGAGCCTGGGACCGGGATTGAACCGGTGACCTCGTCCTTACCAAGGACGCGCTCTACCAACTGAGCTACCCAGGCCGAACCCGGTGCCCTGGATTTACTTCGACTCTCTCACTGCCTCTCGTTTTGAATTAACGCGGCGCTCGCGTTGTCACATTTCGCGTGCTTTGACACCAAGTTTGGATTCTCTGATCGGGCCGACTGCCTCAAGGTGCTGCGTGCGAAATGGTGGACGGGGGAGGATTCGAACCTCCGTAGCCCGCAAGGAGCGGCAGATTTACAGTCTGCTGGTTTTAGCCACTCACCCACCCGTCCGCACGGGAAGCCGCCATCGAGATCAAGCGCGCAGTCTCTGCCCGCGAAGAGACACCCGCTCATCCGTATTATTCACGCAGGAAACACTCTGTCTTTTTTGTTGTCGGAAATCCGCCGCCCAACACCGCTACGATCCCAAAAAGATCAGCTGGCGGAGGGATTTGAACCCCCGACCCTCTGATTACAAATCAGATGCTCTACCAACTGAGCTACGCCAGCGCAGCTCAAACCGAAAGAAGATAACAAAAGGGCAACTCAATTGCAAGCGCTCGTCCTAGCCGCGAGCAATTCAGATGCCCAGACGAATTGTTTTGAAGACACAATTGTACAACATGACAGCTAGGCTCGCAAACGGAGATTCAACGATTTCGCAGTTGACGAAGTGACGGCAGCGGAAAACGCAACTCGATGTGCCAGCGAGCGAACGGCGGTCTGCACGACAACGAGGAAAGACAGCTAAGACGCTTCAGTCTGCTTCTGCGGAAGAGGTAAATCGGAGATAGCGCATTGGATTCACGGGTGCATCATTGATGCGAACTTCGTAGTGCACGTGTGGTCCGGTCGTCCGGCCACTGACACCGACGTAGCCGATAATGTCGCCACGCTTTACGTGAATACCCGGCGGAACTGTGAACGTCGACAAATGGCCGTACCAAGTCGTCACGCCAAAACCGTGATCCACAATCACAAGCCGGCCATAGCCGGAATGCAAGCCAGCTTCGATTATTACGCCATCGGCTGCAGCGCGTACGCCTTCTCCATATTCTGCGGCGATATCGACACCGGTATGAAAGGCGCCCTCACCGCTGAATGGATCAAGACGTTCGCCGAAATTTGCGGTTATGCGGCCTACCACCGGCCACAACGTCGGGCTGAACGTCATCTCGCCCAAGGTAAGTGCCGGCACTAATCGAGGACCCGGGTTAGTCAACGAAGCGGGGTTGGCGTTCTTAGCGAGAAAATCGAACTCTTCGAGCGTGTGGTCAATGGGAGGTTCCTGCGCCACAGCTCCTTCGCTTAACCCGAATGGGCTCGTGCGCATATACATAAAGCCGTAAGTCATGGCAACTTCAGTCGCCAGCGATTGCAGGGAGGAGAGGCGCTGGTCGGTGCTCTTCACCGTGTCCTGTAATTGCTGATATTGCTGCTGGAGGTGATCCTGCCGTCGCAACAGCGCTTCATAGTTGCCCACCTTCAGTAACATGCGGGTATAGGAGGCGACGGCCGCTGCGATGGTGATTCCTCCGACAACCGACAAGATCATCATCAGATGCAACACGTAAAGCGGAATGGTAATGCGGCGGACTCGCCCGCGGTGGTTAGAGGCAACGAACAGGGTGTATGTTTGCCGTTTCATAAGCGCGTTTCGAAGTACCGAACTGTCTGCTGCCGGCGCTACAAGCCCAGATTACGGCTTGCCCTGGTGCCAGCGAAGAAACCTGAAAAGCTTTGGACCGCGAGTCTTGGTCCGAAAGCGAGGCCAGTCTAGAAAAAGACAGTCTCCGGCGTCAACCAAATTTTAGCTGAAGGTGCCAAGCGGTCAACCTGTGCAATAGGTGAAAAATTGGCCAGCTGTTCCTTGGTACCTGGTACTTTCCAAAAATCATAGCCTTGGAACCAGAATCTCGCCGGGCGACTTTTTCATGTGCGAGTATAATTTCGCCTGCAAAATACCCAACCCGTCATTGCGAATTTTCGAAGACGATCTGATTGAACGAATACGCCGACGGATTCCGTCGTCCGCAGGCGGCGCACTTCGCCTTGGCATCGGTCATGACGCCGCCGTAATTCGTCCGGCGGATCGCGATTGGGTAGTCACCTGCGACCAATTCCTGGAGGGAGTGCATTTTCTTGTCGGCAAGCATCCCCCTGAATCAGTGGGCTATAAAAGTCTCGTGCGAGCCACGAGCGACATCGTGGCGATGGCTGCGCGACCCCGTCTTTTCCTGCTCAGCCTCGTCCTGCCCGCCGAACGAACCGGAGCCTGGCTCAACGGAATGCTATCCGGCATGGCTCGAGCAAGCAGCTTACTTGGCCTGAGGCTCGCGGGCGGCGATACGACGCGGAGTCCCGGGAAGAACGGCCGCATAGCGCTCAATCTGATGGTGCTCGGGGAGGCTACGCGCGGAAGCAGAATGGGCCGCGCGGGCGCACAGCCTGGGGATGAGATTTATGTGACCGGCGTTCTGGGACGGGCACAACTCGGGTTGGAACTACTCATTAGAGAACGAGCCGGCCAACAGAAATATCGTAAACTCATTGCTCCGCACTATTACCCAAGTTTGCCCCTCAATTTTGCCCTCTGGCTAGGCCGCAATCGGCTGGCATCGGCGATGATGGATGTCTCCGACGGGCTCTCGACTGACCTTGCACGGCTCTGCAAATCGAGCGGGGTTGGAGCCCGGATTTACGTAGACCAGATACCGGCAGTCGATGTTCCTGGATCCTTACAACGATCAAGAGCGCTCAATCCTCTTACCCTGGCGCTCCATGGCGGCGAAGATTATGGCTTGATGTTTACGGTCGCGAAGGGCAAAGCTTCGCGAATCCCCAGAATTTTCGGCCGCACACGGATATCGCGCATCGGCGAGATTGTGCGCGGATCGGGCGTGAGTATCGTCACAGCGGGTGGAGATTCCTCACCACTCACGCCCGGCGGATGGGACCCCTTTGGAAAACGCTGAAGCGATGGAAAAATCCCATAGAGAAGTGACGATACAGGGAAGTGCGGGGCGCCTCGAAGGGCTGCTATGGGCGCCGAAGCAACCACACGAAACCGAATTAGCTGCGGTCGTGTGTCATCCGCACCCGCTTTATCAGGGAACCATGCACAACAAGGTGGTTTATCAGACTGCGAAGGCGCTCGACTCCTTAGGCATCCCGGTCTTGCGCTTCAACTTTCGCGGCGTGGGCGCAAGCGAGGGAAGCTACGATCGCGGACAGGGTGAGGAAGACGACGTCCGTGCCGCTCTCGATTATCTCGAAACCCACTTTTCAGGCGTTCAACTGCTGGTAGCAGGCTTCAGCTTCGGTGCGTGGGTCGGCTTGCGCCGAGGCTGCAGCGATCCCCGAGTTGTGGAACTGATCGGTCTCGGGTTGCCGATCGACGATCGCAAGCTCGGGTTCAGCTATTTGAGCACGTGCACGAAGCCCAAGTTACTGATTCAGGGAGAAGACGATCAGTACGCCGCGAAATCTCATTTCGAGAGCTTCGTCCAGACATTTAACCGCGATGCCGCGAAAGGGACTCGTGTAGTCTTCGTTCCCGCTGCCGATCATTTTTTTACGGGGCATCTTGATGAAATGGCCGATGCCCTGCGGGCCTGGATGTTTAGCCGCCATCCCAACCTGAAACTCGCTCCGCCTGAAAACTGAGGCTATTGGCCGCGAGGATCCGGCGGCGCTTGCACTCCAGTGGACGGCGGGTCCGGTGGGTTCGCCGGCGGCTGGGGCTGCGGAGCCGCGGCGGGTTGAGGAGCCGACGGAGGTTTCGGGACGACTGCGTTGTGCCCACCACCCTCTTCGGATGCCTCTGTAGGTGCGCTGTCTGGGGTATCTACATGCACTACTTTAGTGAGAGCAATCTTCGCGAGCGGCTCGACATTGGGGAAGTTTTCAACCGGCATACCCGCGAGCGCGTTCTGCATGAACTCCAACCAGATCGGCAAAGCGGCGCGCGCTCCGGTCTCACTGCGCCCAAGCGACTTCTGCTTGTCGTCAAATCCGACCCAAACCCCGGCGGTAAGCTGCGGCGTGAATCCCATGTACCACGCATCGGTGAAATCGTTTGTGGTTCCTGTTTTGCCGGCGGATGGACGGCCAAGCGCCTTGGCACCGACTCCAGTGCCAAAATTCACCACGTCTTCGAGCATGGCCACCATGGTGCGCGCAACTTCAGGTGAAATAACGTCGTGCACCGGAGGCCGCGCCTCTTCGAGCAGGGCACCATCATAAGTCGTGACGCGGCGAATCAGATGCGCATCGATGCGAATTCCGTCGTCAGGGAAGACGGTAAAGGCCGAAACGTGCTCCATCAGATTCAGGTCGGCAGCGCCCAACGTAATCGGAAGATAAGGCGGCAAAGGGCTGCTGATTCCGAACCGCCGCGCTACCTCAATTACGTCGTTAATTCCGATCTTGTCGGCGAGTTTTACGGCGGGGACATTGCGCGAACCTGCCAGAGCCCGGCGCAAAGTGATCATGCCTTCATATCGCTCGTCGTAATTGTGCGGAGAATAAGCCTGGCCCCCGCTCATGACGGTGAATGGCGCATCGAGTATGGTGTCGAACGGAGTCATCCCTTTTTCCAGAGCTGCCGCGTATACGTAGACTTTGAACGAGCTGCCCACCTGGCGTTGCGCTTGCGTGGCGCGGTTGAACTTCGAATCTTCAAAACTATAGCCGCCCACCATCGCTTTCACTTCACCCGACCCATTATCGATGGCCACCATCGCAGATTGCGGGCCGGGTTCCTGTTCCAGCGTAACGTGCGCTGTGCTCCCATTGAGATCCTTGATGTAAAACTCTGCGATGTCGCCCACGTGGAGCACTTGCGTAGGAACCTTGCGGCCGGTCCAGGCAAAATCCGGCGGCATGAGGACAGCGCGGTAAGGTCCGATCTTGATCACCGCTGATTTGTCATCAACGGCTGTGACCAGTCCGTTGACGTAATCGCCTTTCGAAATGGGGCGGTGCCAATCGCCATCGTCATAATTTTGCAGAGACGCGTGCTGGTCGCGGATGACGTTAACCAGATCGCCGCGCCAGCCATGCCGCCGCTCATAAGCATGCAGCCCATCTCGCACGGCAGCGTTCGCCGCGCGCTGCATGGCCACGCTTAGCGTCGTATACACGCGCAACCCACGCTCGTGCACCGCTTCGGTTCCGTATGTCGATTCGAGATACTTGCGAATCTCTTCCACAAAGTAAGGTGCCAATTCGTTTCGCGGCGACTGCACGTTGAGGTTGACGGCCTGCAGCCGCGCCTCGCGTTCCTGCTGCGTGGTGATCTTGCCGTCCCGCTGCATCAGATCGAGAACGAGATTGCGGCGCTCCAGGGCGCGGTTGGGATACATGATCGGTGAATAGACAGGACCCCGAATAAGGGCGGCAAGCAACGCGGCCTCGGGCAAGGTCAACTTGCCCACGGGCCTGCCAAAATAAAACTCTGAGGCAGCCTCAAATCCGTAGTTGCCATGCGCCAGATAAACCTGATTGGCGTACATGGTAAAGATCTGCTGCTTGGTGTAATTGCGTTCGATCTGAATGGCGAGCAGCGTCTCCTGAATCTTTCGGCGAAAACTGCGATCCGAACGGTCGAGGAAGAGCCCGCCGGCAAGCTGCATCGTGAGCGTGCTCGCTCCCTCCCGAATGCGGCCGCGGAGTGCGTTGCGCCAAGCTGCTTCCATCACGCGCGGCAGATCGACTCCCCAGTGCTCAAAGAAGTGCTGATCTTCAGTCGATGTTATGGCGTCTTTCAGGACGGGCGGAATCTGTTCCCAGGTGAGCAGAATGCGCCTTTGCAGCGCGAAGTTTCCGATCTGCTGGCCATCGTCGGAATAAAGCTCGGTCACCACATTAGGGCGGTAGTCCTCGAGAGCGCGGATTTCCGGCAAATCCGTGGAGTAAACAAATATCAACCCACCCGCGGCTCCGAGCAGGACGACTCCTGCAAAAACAATCGCAAATGCCAGGCGTCCGGCAAGCCTACGTCCGCGGACCTGGAGCGTAATCGAAGGAAATGGCGCCATCGTATTTGGTCGATTCTAATCCCAGCGGGACTCAGTAGGGAGAGAGAACGGCATAATGAATTGCGACCCGCGATTTCTGTGTAACTAAGCCTGCGAGCTGCCGCCGTGATGCGACAGAAATCCCCCCAGGGTGACTGCGAGAGCCAACGTTATGAGGACTCCGTCGACTATCAACTCATGGCTCGGTTTTACGCTGTTATTGCCGAAGCAGCCGCAATTGATCTCCAAACCGCCGAGAGCCGCGTGCGCTAATGCGACCATAAACACGACCAGCAGCGCGGTAACCATCAGTCCCACCCAACGCACACCCGCACCAATGATCAAAAGCGTGCCCAATCCGAGCTCCAGCCACGGCAGAATCTTCGCCATCCACTCCACAACCGCCAAGGGCATCATCTTGTAGGAGTCGATTCCCATAGCGAAGAAAAAATAGTAGTCCCGCAGGTGCCACGCGCCGTTGAAGTGCAGTTTCGCGTAGGCAGCGTAGATGAAAACCGCGCCGAGAATTATCCGCGCGGGAATTAAAAGCAAGCGCGCTTTGCTCGGCGTGCGCGGCCGCTCAATCGCAATCGGATGGGCTTGGCTCATGCTTTAGGGCTATTACCATCAGCGCTGCTGCAAAAGGTAATCGATATATTGCTTGAGGAGCGAATAATTGACGCCGCCCGGCGGCAGTGGAGTCATCTGACCTTTATGAAAAACGTAAATCGAAGGCGTGCCGTTCACCCCACGAGAATCGCCGAGAGCCATATCCTTTGCAATGGCGGCATCAATTTCAGCGCCTTGCGTGGCTTCGATTGTGCGCACCTTTTTCATGTCGGTAGGAGAAAGCGCACCGGCAAGGACATCCTCGATCTTCCCCGTAGCGCCCCATTGATCTTGCTTGCTGTAGAGCGTCTCCTCGGCGGTTTGAAACACACCCGCAATAGCGGCCGCGCTTGCCCAGCGTGCGGCTTCGCGAGAATGGGAGTGCATGGAGAGCGGGAAGTCGCGGTGGACGTAATAAACCTTTCCAGCCGGTATATACGACTGCATCAATTGGCGCGCCGTATCGAGGTAGAACACCCGGCACTGGGGACACTGATAATCGCTGAAAACCTCGATGGTAATGGGAGCTTCGCGCGAGCCCATGGATTTGAGCGGCGTGAGGTCCTGCACAGGAGCGGGCTTGCTCGCAGCAGGAGAGGGCTTGTTCGCGGCGGCACTCTGCCGAGGCCCGGCGCTCAGTAATGCTGGCAGCACCAAGCCAACGAGCGCGAAGAAAACAAATTTGACGTACAAACGCTTCACGAGCCCTCCCTGCAACGACAGCTGATCCAAATGGGAAACGGTATTGTAATAGGATGCGGGCCCACTTAGAAGTGTTTGGCTGCAGAAAATTGAGTTTTCTTGGAGGTGCGGAACGATGCTTGGGTCCGGGGGCGCTTCGAACTAGGAGTCAGTGGTCGGTGGGCGGAATTCGGAGTGAGAACGACTAGGCCTTCACAAGCCATTGATTCCGCACTTGTTATTAGCAGTATCAACTAACTTGACATAATCACACTCAAGGCATACAATCGCCTTTGAATTGCGCCCCGCGTCGCTGCCACGCACGGGGCAACGACGGAGGAGAAGAAGATGAGCAAGATTATCGGCATCGATCTGGGCACCACCAATTCCGTGGTTGCCGTGATGCAGGGCGGAGAGTCCGTAGTTATCCCCAACCAAGAAGGGGCGCGTACAACCCCGTCTGTGGTGGGCATCACCAAGACCGGGGAACGCTTGGTTGGCCAGGTAGCCAAACGACAAGCAATAACGAATCCCGAGAACACAGTTTATTCCATCAAGCGCTTTATGGGGCGCCGCTACGATGAAGTAGTGGAAGAGGCGAAGAGAGTGCCGTACAAGGTCGTTCGTGGACCGCACGACGACGCCCGCGTTGAGATTTTTGGCAAGAGTTACAGTCCGCCGGAGATCTCGGCGATGATCCTGCAAAAGCTGAAGACCGCCGCCGAGGATTTTCTGGGCGAGAAGGTCAGCAAAGCAGTAATCACGGTCCCAGCCTACTTCAACGATAGCCAGCGGCAAGCGACGAAGCAGGCTGGCGAAATATCGGGGCTGGAAGTTCTGAGAATCATCAATGAGCCGACGGCCGCGGCTTTGGCGTATGGGTTGGACAAGAAGAAGGACGAAACGATCGCCGTGTATGACCTGGGCGGCGGCACCTTTGATATTTCGATTTTGGAAGTAGGCGAAGGCGTGGTGGAGGTGAAGTCCACCAACGGCGACACCCACCTGGGCGGCGACGATATTGATAACAAGATCGTGGATTGGCTGGTTGCGGAATTCAAGAAAGATCAAGGCATCGACGTCGGCAAAGACCGCATGGCAATTCAGCGACTGCGGGAGGCGGCTGAAAAAGCCAAGATCGAGCTTTCGCAAACGCAGGAAACGGATATCAATCTGCCGTTCCTCACGGCGGATGCCTCCGGTCCTAAGCACATGCAGGTAAAGCTCACGCGCGCCAAGCTGGAACAATTGATGGAAGACCTGCTGCAGCGCACGGTTGGCCCGGTGAAGCAGGCTATTTCCGACGCAGGCATCAGCGCCGACAAGATCGATGAAGTCGTGCTGGTAGGCGGATCGACCCGAATTCCGCGGGTGGTCCAGATCGTGAAAGACCTGTTCGGAGGCAAGGAGCCGCACAAAGGGGTTAATCCGGACGAAGTGGTGGCGGTGGGAGCCGCGATTCAGGGAGGCGTGCTGGGAGGAGAAGTGAAGGACATCCTCCTGCTCGACGTGACGCCACTGTCTCTTGGCGTTGAGACGCTCGGTGGCGTTATGACCGTTCTGATTCCGCGGAATACCACGATACCGACGCGCAAGTCCGAGGTGTTTTCAACGGCTTCGGACAATCAGCCCTCCGTGGAGATCCATGTCCTGCAGGGCGAACGGAAGATGGCGCCGGACAATCGGACGCTCGGCAAGTTCCACTTGATGGGCATCCCTCCGGCGCCGCGAGGCATGCCGCAAGTCGAGGTGACCTTCGACATTGACGCGAACGGCATCTTGAACGTCTCGGCAAAGGACATGGCGACCAGTAAGGAACAGAAGATCACCATCACTGCTTCGACTGGTCTGAGCAAGGACGAAGCCGAAAAGATGCGCCGAGAGGCCGAGTCTCACTCTGACGAGGACCGTCGCAAGTTCACGGAAGTGGAAGCTCGCAACACGCTCGATTCACGCGTCTACCAGATGGAGAAGCTTATTCGAGAGAATCGCGAAAAGCTCGCGGAGGGCGACGTCAAACCGGTGGAAGCGGCGATCGAAAGCGCCAAGAGTGCGCTTGCCAGCGGGAACCTGGATAGCATTCAGTCGGCTATCAAGGAACTCGAGGGCGCATCGCACAAGTTGGCCGAGGTCCTTTACCGGGCCAGTGCAGCTGCAGGAGCTGCGGGAGGCCCGGGAACGCCCGGAGCGGCGCCCGGCGGACAGCAGAGCGAAAGCTCCGCAGGCAAGAAGGGCGGCGAGGGCGAAGTGATCGACGCCGAATACGTGGACGTCGACGAATCGAAGAAGCCGAACTGAACTGCAACAATGTCATGCGGGAGGCCATTTTCGAATGGCCTCCCGGCAAGTTTCACACTGGAACTTTCCAGGGAGAATGAATGACCGACGGCATCAGGCGAGCGGGGCCTCCGCTGGCATTGCAAAAGCTGCGAGATAATTTTTATCTGGTTCAGGTACAACTCACTGAGACGCCATCGGCAGATTGGAAGCGGCTTTTTTACGATACGCAGCAATCGCCACCGGCTGAATTTCCACCGCGAGCCGTCGAGATCAGCGGTCACTTGCTTCGGTTTCGTTCCGATGGAGCGAGCGTCGAGCAGAAGGTGGCGTGGCTTGACCGTTGGATCGAGCGCGCCAATCAGAAAGAGGCGGCGATGGGCGGACGCCTGGACGAAGAGCGCCGCCGCCGTCGGGAAGAACTAACGCGAGAACAAGGTGAATTAGCCGATCTGAATACGCGCTGGGCGAAGCTTTAGAGCGCCCCTTTGTTTTGGCGAGCGAGTCACAAATATGGCGACAGCAACCAAACAAGATTATTACGAACTACTTGGAGTGCCGCGCAAGGCCGCTCAGAAAGAGATTCGTCAAGCCTATCGAAAGCTTGCCCGCAAGTATCATCCGGACCTGAATCCCGGCGATAAATCCGCCGAAGAGAAATTCAAGCAAGTTCAGGAAGCCTACGACGTTCTCTCCGACACCAAAAAGCGACAGATGTACGATCAGTTTGGCTTCGACGCCGAGCGCAGAACGGCCGCTCCGCCGGAACAGGAGCAGCCGGGCACGCATTTTGATTTTGGAGGATTCGATTTCGGCGGCTCGAGCGGAACGAACTTCCGCGATTTATTCGGCCAGTTCTTTCGGGGCGGTGCAGGGGCAGCAGCCGCGGAGGCAGAACCCGGCTCGGACCTCGAGTACGGAATCGAAATCGATTTTTGGGAGGCCGTACGCGGCACGGTTAAGAAAGTGACCATCTCGCGACTTGAGACTTGTGAAACGTGTGGTGGTTCGGGCGCCGTAGGCCAACCTCAAACATGCGAAGTGTGCGGCGGTACTGGGCAGGTTTCTCAAGTCAGCGGCCGCATGCGTTTCAATGTCACCTGCTCGCGCTGCGGCGGCACGGGCAAGGTTCGACCGATCTGCCGCGTTTGCGGCGGCGAAGGCCGGGTGCGCCGGGCCGAAACGATCGACGTGAGGATTCCGGCAGGCGTGCAGACCGGGTCTCGTGTGCGTGTTCCAGGTCATGGCAATGCAGGGACTCATGGTTCGCCCCCGGGTGATCTTTATTTCATTATTGAAGTGAAGGCGCACCCATTTTTCCAGCGGCGTGGCGACGATCTTTATGCCGTCGTGCCAATTACTGTCTCGGAAGCCGCTTTGGGCGCCAAGATTGAGGTGCCCACGCTCGATGGGCGATCGCTATTGCGCGTTCCCCCGGGGACGAGCAGCGGTCAGAAGCTTCGGCTGCGCGAAAAAGGTGTGTCCTCTGTTCGCCAGCCGGGTAAGCGTGGAGATATGTACGTGGAGTTGCAAGTCGTTGTGCCCAAGCCAGTCGACGAGCGCGTGCGCGACTTATTGCGCGAACTGGCACGGTTGGAACCGGAAAATCCGCGCCAGGATCTCTTTGCGCGCGCCGGGGTTGGGGTTTAGCAAGAGGAGAAGTACGTTATGCCGATCCGCACGCAAAAGAAAAGGGGCCGCGCCGGATATATGATCAGCGCGGTTTCGGAACTCTACAACCTGCACCCTCAGACGTTGAGGCTTTACGAGAGGGTCGGGCTCCTCAAGCCATCGCGTTCGGAAGGCAATACTCGACTTTATACCGATGCGGATCTGGAACGGCTGGAAGTGATTCTTACGCTTACCCGCGACATGGGCGTTAACCTCGCAGGCATCGAAATCATATTGAACATGCGCGAAAAGATGGGTGAGATGCAGCGGCAGATGAAGGCTTTTGCGGAATTCGTGCAAAAAGAGCTCTCCCACGGCTTGCACTCGGCTCATAAACCCTCGGAAGATGCCATCGTTTATGTTCCACCTTCGCGTGTGATCCGCGTTCACAAATAGCTTTTCGTTCCTTTTTCAATTTCTGACGTTTCTTTTTCACATTTCCGATTTTTTCCACGGCGGCGATCGCTTGCGCGCGAGACTGCGCTCAGCCTATGCTCCGAGTCATGGCTGAATCGCAATGTCCTTTGTGCGGCGGAACTGGCTGGCGCGTGGTCGAGCGGGTAGACGCGAATCAAAAAGCCGAGCGCGTGGTTCAGCGCAAGGATGTTACCCCGGGAGCATCTGTACGGGCGCCCAAACTTGCCTGGGCGGTGCCCTGCGACTGTTCGGAAGCTGACCGCGCGACCCGCAGCCTAACTCGCGCCCGTATACCGCGCCGCTACGAGCACTGCGATTTCGAAAATTTCGAGACTGACGTCTGGGAAGGCGGATCCGACGGCACGGCCTGGGATCGTAGCCTGGCGCAGGCCAAAATCGTCGTGCAGGCCTTCGCGCAGAATTATCCGGCGGGTAGCGAGACGGGTCTTCTTCTAATGGGACCATGCGGAGTGGGAAAGACGCACATGGCTGTCGCTGCGCTGCGCAAATTGATGGTCCGCGGCCACGAGGCTCGCTTTTACGACTATCGCGAACTGCTGAAGGATCTACAAGCGAGCTACGATCCGGATCATCCCATCAGTGAAATGGGCGTGCTCGCACCAGTGCTCAGGGCGGAAGTTTTATTGATCGATGACATTGGCGCCAGCAAGCCTTCTCCGTGGGCGCTGGATACGATTGGGCACATTCTCAATAAGCGATATAACGACAACCGTGTGACCTTGCTGACAACGAACTACCTGGACCGCGCCGACAGCGATGCCGCTGTTTTGCCAATGCCTTCGGGTCAGAAGATCACGACGGCGCGAGAGGAGACACTCGTCGACCGTTTGGGTCAGCGGGTGCGCTCGCGTCTCTATGAGATGTGCCGCACCGTGGAGATTTTTGCGCCGGATTATCGCCGGGAAATCCGTCACGCCGGGCGCATTCGTTCGTAAAACTGAGTCTCTCCGAAACGACGTACCAACCCACTGGTTTCATTGACATGCAGTACGGAAGCCGGTATGATCGCGCCTGATAAGCTCTTGTACCGGGTGGTTTTTCCTTCCTTGCTCTAAGCTCATGAGCAGGATTTTCCGTAAGGAAGTTCGCCGGACGAGCGGGCAAACTATTCCCTGGGAGGCCCTGTAGGATGCTTTTCGATTACGACACGCCAGGCGGCGAGTCTTCCGGCGCACCAGCGTCGTTTGCGACGGCTCGCTCCCCCGAGCCGGCCGCGAGTTCTGTGATCGAGCCGACCGAAGGCGCCTCGGAGGTCGTCAGCGCGGAACGTGCGCCTGCATCAGGTGATGGCTCCTCGGCAATGAACGAATCGTCAAGCAAATCGGAGGCTGCAGCCGCCGAGGCTGCCTCCGCTCCCTCGCAGACTTCTGCTACTGAAGCAGCTCCGGCCGAAGAGTCGAGCCTGCCTTCGAATGAAGAACTCAATCGATTGATGGACCAGTATGCTACGCCCCACCAGGCTCCCATCGAAGGAGAGACCGTTCAAGGCAGGGTCGTAGCGATTGCAGATGTCGGTGCCGTGGTTGATATCGGCGGGAAGACCGAGGCGCTGATTCCTGCCGGCGAATTCATGGAAGCCGATAACCCGATTCGCCTCGATCCAGGACAAGATATCGAAGTCCAGCTCACGGGAGAGCACAAAGACGGTTATCTCATCGTTTCCTACCAGCGCGCCCATCGTCGAAAAGTCTGGGCCAATCTGGACAAGGCCTATCACGATAAAACTACCCTAACCGGCCGTATCGTTGACCGTGTAAAGGGCGGTTTGGTCGTAGATGTGGGAGTCCGGGCATTCCTGCCCGCCTCTCAGGTTGACCTCCGCCCCGTGCACGAGCTGGAAGAGTGGAAGGACCGCGACATCGATGTTCGCGTTCTCAAACTGAATCGAAAGCGCGGGAATGTGGTGGTCAGCCGCCGCTCAATTCTGGAAGACGAGCAGAAGTCACAACGCCAGAAATTGATGGATTCGATCGCGGAAGGCCAGGTTTTCCACGGCACGGTCAAGAGCATAACCAGTTACGGCGTGTTCGTAGACATCGGCGGAATCGATGGCCTGCTGCACGTTTCCGATCTCTCGTGGGGCCGCGTCGCCAATCCGGTTGACGTCGTTCGGCCGGGCGACGAACTGGACGTGCAGGTTCTCAAGTTCGATCGCGAAAAAATGCGCGTCTCCCTTGGGCGGCGTCAGCTGATGCCCGATCCGTGGACCACAGTTCCGGAGCGCTTTCCGATTGGCGCTCGCGCGCAAGGGCAAGTGGTTGGGGTGGCGGATTATGGCGCCTTCGTGGAGCTCGATGCGGGCGTCGAAGGCCTTGTGCATGTTTCCGAAATGAGCTGGTCGAAGCGGAAACAGCACCCTTCAAAACTAGTGCAAGTGGGCGACGCCGTTGAGGTTGTGGTTCTCGGCCTGCATCCCGAGCAAAGGCGCATTTCGCTGGGCATGAAGCAGGCTCAGCCTGATCCCTGGGTGCAACTTTCGCAAAAATATCCGATGGGCACGCAAGTTACGGGAAGGGTGCGGAATCTTACGGATTTTGGCGCTTTTGTGGAGATCGAAGAAGGCTTCGACGGCCTTATTCATGTCAGCGACATCAGCTGGACCGGAAAAATAAAGGATCCCGCTGAAGCCCTAAAGAAGGGCGACACGGTACAAGCGAAGGTCCTGAAGATCGATGCCGTCAACCGGCGCGTTTCTTTGGGTATCAAGCAACTGAACGATATCTGGGCAAACTGGTTTGCTGGTCACAAGCTGAATGACGTCGTTCGCGGCAAGGTCTCCAGGCTCACGACGTTCGGCGCCTTTGTCGAATTGGCCGACGGAATCGAAGGGCTGTGTCACATTTCGGAAATCGAGGACCGTCGCGGCCGCGACAAAGAACGGGAAAAGAAGCCTTCGCAACAAAACGCTTCAGTCCTGGCGCCCGGTCGTGAGTACGATTTCAAGATCGTAAAGATCAATCTCGACCAGCACAAGGTTGGCCTGAGTTATCGGGCGGCTGTGCGTCAAACCGAGCGCCGGGAGATGGAGGATTACAGGTCTTCCAAATCCTCCTCGACGGCAACGATAGGCGACGCCCTGCTCGCAAAACGGAGTCTCTAATACTAGAAGTTATGGTACTGTCTTTCATCTGTATGGCTCGCGTTTGGATCTGATTTAGCCGCCGGGTTCAGAATCAAAAGCACGTCACGCTGTAGTTAGAGGGCCCGGAGTTTTGGATATGGGAGAACTGACTGCGATGAATGACACGACCATGACCAAAGCCGATCTGGTCGAAGAGGTCATACGAGCCACCGAATTGCCCCGCAAGGAATCCGAAGCAATCGTGGAGACCATTTTCGAATCCATCATCCAGGCATTGCAGACGGGTGACAAAATCGAGATCCGCGGTTTTGGCAGCTTTCGCACCCGCCAGCGCCGCGGCCGGGTTGGTCGCAATCCGAAGACAGGCGCTAAGGTAGAAGTTCCCCCGAAGCGCATTCCGTTTTTCAAGCCAAGCAAAGAACTCAAGGATTTCGTCAACGCCGATGCAGCAGCGGCTGCCGCCGCTGTGCCTCCGCAAGCGCCCTCTCAATAATCTCCGCCACTATGGATTATCTCTGGACGCCCTGGCGCTACTCCTATATCGCCGGGGGCGTGAAGGACAGCGGTTGCGTTTTTTGCGCCGCTGCGGAGGGTCATGACGATGCGCAATCCCTGATTGTCTTCCGCGGCCGCAAAAATTTTGTCATCCTGAATCGTTATCCCTACACTTCGGGGCACGTCATGGTGGTTCCCTACGCACATCGGGCGACACTCACGACCTCGGAGCCGGAAACCCTCACCGAGATGATGGCGCTAGCGAAGCGGCTCGAAGGGGCTCTTGAAGGCTTATATCATCCCGATGGATACAACCTTGGAATGAACATCGGACGTGCCGCAGGAGCTGGCATCGCCGGACACATTCATCTCCACGTGCTCCCGCGGTGGATCGGGGATACAAACTTTATGACTACAACCGGCGAAACCCGAGTTCAACCCGAGGAACTCACGACCACTTATAAACGGTTGCGCGCCGTCCTGAATCCCTTAGCCGTCTGAGCCGAAAATCGGCCCCCAATCCGGAACCGGAAGCGTGCACGTGCCTTGCAACTCCCCAGCGGCACTGCCCGGATCTCAGCCCGTTTTGCAATACTCCCCGAGTCGCCGTCCGCGCGTGTATGCTGAATCCATGATGGAGCTGGACCGCGAGATCCAATTCGAGCCCGGGCGTGCAGAAGAGTTCTTCGCAAACCTGCCCGCGCGGCCAGCGGTGGTAGTAAT
Organism: uncultured Acidobacteriota bacterium; assembly: GCA_963803735.1. Classification (GTDB taxonomy): domain Bacteria; phylum Acidobacteriota; class Terriglobia; order Acidiferrales; family UBA7541; genus Palsa-189. Next base: position 379,295 of record CAWDNV010000011.1, read on the forward strand.
CAAACCGCACGACGCGCTAAAAGGAGCTCGCGCCCTGCTTCTGCGCACCGCCGATTTGAGGCGGCGCATGCGCCTTTTGCTTTCTGAGCCAGAGCCGAACTCGAAGCGGCTGAATCTGCGGCAGTACGCGGCGGCGATTCGCTTTCGGGTTACGGCTTCGAAATTCGAGCAGACTCTGGTCCATTGGCAGCAGGCTCGGATTCTGTGGCCCACAAACTATCGCCGACGCCTCCGGCTGCATTTACCCGCTTTTGTGAAGCTGAACCTGACGAATGCTTATCCGCGCGCTTATATCACGCGGCGTTTGGCTCCGTCAGGCTTGTACGTGGGGCCGTTTGTAACGCGTCGCGCAGCCGAAAATTTCCTGGAGCCCTGGCTTGACCTATTCCGAATCCGGCGCTGTCAGATCAAAATCCGCCGCGATCCCCAGTTCCCCGGATGCATTTATTCGGAAATGAAGATGTGCCTGGCGCCGTGTTTCGCCGGATGCACAGTGGAGGAATACGGCAGTGAGGTCACCCGCGCAGCCACCTTCTTGCGCTCCCGCGGAGCGTCGTTGACGGAATCGCTTACCCAAGAACGCGAGTCAGCGAGTACGCAACTCGATTTTGAGCACGCGTCGGCCTTGCACAAACGGCTGGAGAAGGTCCAAGAACTGCGCCGGTCTCTCCCCGAACTCGCCCGCCCGATCGAGCAGATCGATGCGGTAATCCTCGCGCGGGCCGCAGCGGAGAACGCGATTGCAGTCTTCACCGTGCGGGGCGGCGAGATCGCGGATCCTTTCGTTCTTCAATTTGACCAGTTGGCTGGCCAGCCCCGATCCGCCGAACAGATCATTCGCGAATTGCTCGAGCCCGCAAGTACGCAATCGGATGACGCGAACCCCAACCGACCAGCCCTTGACACACCTGCAATTCAGCAATTGGAAGATCATCTGGCATTGCTGGCCCGCTGGTTTTACGGGAGTCCTCGCGAAGGGGAGATTTTCTTTCAGGAACCTCGCCCGACCGGCTGGCCCTATCGGCGCATTCTGCGCGCATGCAGGCGGCTGCTTTCTCCCCAGATTAACGAGAAACCTGACTAGCCGGTAGTTCTATTGCGATTTTACCTATTGGATGTTAGCTTTCCGTGGAACTCGCACTGCTTTCCCCCGAGGCAGAAATGGCCGATTCCACCGAACGCCGCACCTCACGGCGTTTCACTATGGCGCTTCCCCTCACCTTGCGCTCACATGATCCTTCAGGTCCTGCGGAAACACAGGCAGAAACTCGCGACGTTAGTTTTCGCGGATTGTATTTTTGGACTAAAGAAGAGTTACAGACCGGTGGTGCTATCGAATTCGTGCTCACTTTGCCGAAGGAAGTCACCATGACGCGCGACGTCAATATCCACTGTTTCGGCCGTGTCATCCGCGTCGAACCACAGAGCAAGGCGCGCGGCGTGGCCGCACGTATTGAACGTTACGAATTTCTGCCCTCTTCGACCTAACCATCTCGTCTTTGTTTCCGGCGAACCGCAGTACAATGCTTGTTCGAAAATGCCCTCGAGATCAAACCAACTTCAGGTGAAAGGTCCGCAGCGCGTTGCAGCAATTCAGAGTTAAGAACACGTGAGAGCCATGATGGCGCCGCATAAATTTAGCGAATCACAGGTGCGCAAATGCGGCGGTTGACTCTGCTCGTTAATGCCGACAACACGCTCTGGGAGAGTAACGTCTTCTTTGAGAACACTCTGGAGCGCTTCTTCTCCCTGGTCGAGCCCTTCGGCTACGCCCGGGCCTACGCCCGGCACATCCTCAACGAGACCGAGCGCCAAAATATTCAGCAGCATGGATATGGAGTGCGCAGTTTCGCGCGGTCGCTCGAGCAAAGCTATATGAAACTGGCGGGCGGGCTGGCGCAGCGCAGCGCCCTGGACGAAGTCGCTTCCATGGTCGCCGAACTCGAGCATACGCCGCCGCGCGTACTCGACGGCGTGCCGGAAACGCTCGCCTATCTTTCGAGCCGCCATAGGATGATTCTCTTCACCAAGGGCGAACCTGCGGAGGAGGCGGCCAAGGTAGAGCGTTCCGGATTGCAAGGTTTTTTCGATTCCATCGAAATTGTGGCCGATAAGAATATCCGCGTGTACGGCGATTTGGTCGATAAGCACCACGTGGTCAAATCGTATGCCTGGTTGGTCGGCAGTAGCGCGCAACTGGAGATCAATCCTGCTTTGCAGGCGGGACTAAACGCTGCCTATGTTCCGCATGCCCCCTCTTGGAATAAAGAGGACGCCGAACTGCACAGCGGCGCCGGCAAACTTCTGATCGTTTCCAGTTTTCGTGGATTGCGGGACCATTTCTGAGAGAAATCAGGCGGCGAATACGGGTCTGTAGAAACTCAACGCTGTGTCGCCTTGTTCCACGACCCGCGCACGTTCCAGATGACCGGCTATCGCGGGCAGATCTTTCTTACGTCGATGCTCCGCGATAACCAAGCCGCCTCGCGCGAGCAACTCCGATTCCCCTAAGAACTCGAGAATCTCCTGGTAAGCGCGAGTGTTTGCATAAGGGGGATCCAGGTACACAAAATCGATTTGCGCGCTGCCTTTGTCTAGCCGTTTAAGTGCATCCATAGCGTCCATGCGCAATATTTCCGCGCTGCCCGCGAACGTCTTCCCACTGGCAACTTGCGCTGCCGTCGGAATCCTAAGCGACACCAAATTTCGTGCGATCAGCGCCGCGCCAGCCGAGTGGTTCTCCACGAAAATAGCTCCGCGCGCTCCGCGGCTGAGCGCCTCGATGCCCACTGCGCCCGACCCCGCAAAAAGATCGACGAAGACCGCGCCTTCGACGGCTGTGCCCAGAATGTTGAAGAGCGTTTCCCGCAGGCGGTCGCTCGAAGGCCGCAAAGCTGTTCCGCGTAAAGTTTGCAGCCGGCGGCTGCGATATTGTCCCGCGATAACGCGCAACTGGTCTCCAAGGGTCCTGTGCGGCTTCCCGCGCCGCGTCTAGCCCACCGAAGCGAGCTGATATCGCCGCTGCCAGCCTGGATCGAGCGTATGGAAAAGGCGCAGCCGCTCCTTTTCTTCCGAAGGATTTTCGAGCAACGAAAATGCCTCACTCCGGGCCAGTTCGAGTATTTCGCGATCGCGCAGCGGGTTCGCAATATGAAAGCCGAGCGAACCGTGCTGCCGCGTGCCGAAGAATTCGCCCGGGCCGCGCAACCTTAGATCCGCTTCGGCAATAGCGAAGCCGTCGTTCGTCGCCACCATGGTCTCCAGGCGTTCGCGGGCGTCTTCAGAAACGCTTTTCGGCGCGATCAAAAGGCACGTGCTCTTTTCGCCGCCGCGGCCGATGCGCCCACGCAACTGGTGAAGTTGCGATAAGCCAAATCGCTCCGCATGTTCGATCACCATCACTGTGGCGTTCGGCACATCTACGCCGACCTCGATCACAGTTGTAGAGACAAGAATGTGCAGATCGCCGCGCCGGAAGGCTTCCATTACTTTCTCTTTTTCCTCGCTCTTCATTCGGCCATGCAGCAGGCCGACACGCGTTTTAGGGAATACGGATTTTTGCAGACGCTCGTATTCCACCATCGCCGATTTTAGCGATAGCTGAGCTTCGTTGGACTTGGATTGCTCGATCACGGGATAGACGACATAGGCTTGGCGGCCCTTCTTGACCTCTCGCCCGACAAAATCCCACACGCCCGGCAGGTGTTCGGGAGCGGACCAACGCGTTTCGATGGGTGTCCTGCCGGGAGGCAGTTGATCGATGACAGAGACATCGAGATCGCCGTAAAGCGTTAGCGCCAGCGTTCGCGGGATCGGGGTCGCGGTCATCACGAGCACGTCCGGCGTGGAGCCCTTTTCCATCAGACGCTTGCGCTGTAATACGCCGAACCGATGTTGCTCATCCACGATCACTAGCCCCAGCCGCGCAAATTCGGCGGGATCTTCGAGCAGTGCGTGAGTGCCCACTATAAACTTCGCTTCCCCCGTGCGCATGCGTTCCAATACTTCCTGCTTCGCCTGTCCTTTCAAGCCGCTGATCAACAGTTCCACCTCGTAGCCTGAGGCGGCAAAGATGCGTCGCGCGGAAAGAAAATGTTGCACGGCCAGAATTTCCGTGGGCGCCATCAGGGCCACCTGATAACCATTTTCGATGGCGATCGTCGCCGCTTCCAGCGCGACAATCGTCTTGCCGCTGCCCACATCGCCCTGCAGTAGACGATGCATCGACGTGGGTTTCTCCAGATCTGTCGCAATCTCCGCGAGCACTCGCTTCTGGGCGTCGGTGGGTTTGAACGGCAGAATGCGTTTCAGCGCATCGCGCACGCGCGTCTCACGGACGCGAAAGGAAATTCCGGGCCGCTGCTCCGCTTCTTTTCTTCGCAACGCAAGACTCAGTTGATAAAGGAACAGCTCCTCGAATATCAGGCGGCGATGTGCGGGCGAGCGAAATTCGTTGAGGAACTCAACCGGTACCTCCGCCGGAGGAAAATGAACGAAGCGAAGCGCGTCGCCGCGAGTCGGAAATTCGTAGCGTGCGAGGATTCGCGCAGGCAAAGCCTCAGGCGGAACCGCCGCGAGATTTTGCAGCGCGCCATAAATGATACGTCTCAGAATACGCGAACCGACGTTGCCGATCGCTTCATAAATGGGCACGATGCGGCCCATTTCGGTGGAATCCGCAGTCTCCGTCCCCAGTAGTTCACACTGCGGATTGATCATTTCGATTCGGCCGGGGCGCCGCGGATCGAACTCCGCTTTGCCGTGCACGACCATTTCCTGTCCGACCTTGAACCGCCCTTGCATATAGCCGCCGTGGAAAAACTTGCAAGGTAAGGTCCCACTCGAATCTTGGAGGACGAGGTGGAAGATCGCTCCTCTGCCCCGGGTAAACCGTGCGATTCCTGCGTCAGCTACGGTGCCATGAATCGTGTAGGTGCCTCCTGGCGCGATCTCTGCAATTTGATTGAAGCGAATGCGGTCCTCATATCGGAAGGGTAAGTAAAGAAGCAAATCCGCAACCGAAAGAATCCCTCGAGAAGCCAACGTTGCGGCGCGCTGCGGGCCGACGCCCTTCAGGTATTTCACTTCGGTGGCGAACGTTACATTCATTCCGGCTCTATATATACCATTGCATCTGTAGACCGTCCGCGCTTGCATTCATGCCAAGCTATATGCATAGATTGGCTGCGGGCGAATCTAATTGCCTGGCCGCCCGCGCGCCTTCGCTCGGAGATGCTTTGTCGTCCCCAGATTTAACTCGAGAATCGAGCCCGAATGTTCTGAGCCGGCGTGACGTGCGGGTGCTCCTCCTTTGGCTGCTTGCCGCGCTTGTGGGCGGATCTGTGGCTTATCGCTATTTTTTCCGCGCCTTCCCCGAAGCGTCTGTGGATTTTAAGGTAACTCGAGCTGACGCGCTTGATCGCGCGCGATCATTTGCCGCGGGACAGGGCTTTTCTGGTCAGGGCTATCAATCCGCAATAGTTTTTAACGTCGATGACGATACCAAGACGTTTCTGGAACGCGAGGTAGGGCTCGAGCAAGCCAATCGCTTGATGTCGTCAGAAGTCAGCGTCTGGTATTGGGACGCGCGCTTCTTCCGTCCGCGGCAAAAAGAAGAGCTTCGAGTGCGGGTCGACCCGAAGGGCGGCGTCGTTGGTTATGAACACATCCTCGAAGAGGCCTCGCCCGGCGCGCGTTTGGACCAGAGCGAAGCATTCGCGCGCGCCGAGCAGTTTCTTACTCAAACTCTGCATGTCGATCTCGGTGGTTACGCCTTCCTGCCCGAGGAAGCCAACTCCAACGCACGGCCTAACCGTACCGACTGGAGTTTCACCTGGGAACGCAAGGGGTTTCGCGTCAAAGACGCACCGTATCGCTTGCAGGTCACCATTGAGGGTGACAAACCGGGTGGCTATGCCGAATTCCTGAAGGTCCCGGAAGCTTGGCAGAGAACCTACGCGCGTCTGCGCTCTTCGAACAATTTCATCGAAACGATTGCCCTGATTCCCTACGCCATTCTGATCGGCGCTGCGCTTTCGGTGCTGATCATACTGGGCCGCCGCGGATTGATTCGCTGGAAATGGGCGATGGGTATCGGCCTGTTCATCACCGCTCTTTACTTCGCGATGCAGTTGAACGAATGGCCTCTCATTCGAGCTGGCTACGACACGAATGATTCTTATGCCAGTTTCGTCGCGACGGTAATCGTCAAGGCCCTCGTGGAGAGCTTCTCGCTCGCGTTGCTGGTGGTCATCGCGGCGGCGCCGGGCGAACCGCTCTATCGAGCGGGCCAGCCCAACCACCTTCGCCTGAGCAGTGCCTTCACTTTCGCCGGTCTTCGCACCCGCCAGTTTTTCTGTGCTGGCGTTGTCGGCTTGTGCCTGGCCGCCGTGCACATTGGATACGTTGTGGCATTTTATGTTGTGGGGCGCCGCTTCGGCGTGTGGGCCCCACAAGACCTGCAGTATTCGGATACGCTCAGCACCGCGCTTCCCTGGATCTCCGCGCTTACCATAGGCATCTACGCGGCGGCCAGCGAGGAATTTTTGTTCCGCATGTTCTCGATTCGTTTTCTGATGCGCGTCACGAATTGGAAAATCCTGGCCATCGTTCTGCCTGCTTTTGCCTGGGGTTTCTTGCATTCCAATTATCCGCAAGAGCCGCCCTATATCCGCGGGATCGAAGTCGGAACAATCGGTATCGTTGCCGGATTGGTGATGCTGCGCTGGGGAATCCTGGCGACATTGACCTGGCACTACACAGTAGACGCGTTCTTGACCAGCCTTTCGCTGATGCGTTCCCAAGGCCTCTACACGCGCATCTCTGGAGGCCTCGTAGGTTTCGCCGCCGTAATCCCAGTCGCCGTGGCCGGGATCCTCTATCTCAGGCACGGCGCGTTCGCAGACGAAACGGATCTGCTGAATCGTGCGCAGCCGTTACTTGAGCCGGCTACCGTCGCAGAAGAACCGCGCCCGACGGCCGAGCCCGCCCTCGCTTATCAGCCATTGAATAGGCGCGCGGCCACTTTACTGGCTGCCGGAGGCGTGCTGGGATTCGCGCTGCTGTTGGCCGTTAAACCGCAGACGATCGGCAGTTTCATTCGATTCCCCTTGAATAGCCGCGAAGCCGGGCTGCGAACGGATGATGTGCTTCGACAACTGCGTCAGACGCCCGCCTCGTATCATCGTGTGGTCACGACGCAGTACACATTCGATCCTTTGGTAAACGAATATCTTCGTCGCACGATAGGCCTGGAGGCGGTGAATCGAATCTACCGCGACGAAGTGCCCGCCGCCTTCTGGACCGCGCGCTATTTCCGCGACTCCCAGAAAGAGGAATATTTCGTTGTGCTTCGGCCCGATGGAACGGTGCACTCCGTGCATCACACGCTCGCCGAAGCTGCGCCCGGCCCCAACCTAACGAAGGAAGAAGCCGAGGCCCGCGCTGAAAACTTCCTGCGGGATTCAAAGAAAATCGATCTCAGTCAATGGAAACTCGTGGATGCAGAATCCAAGAAACAGCCCTCGCGCACGGACCACAGCTTCGTTTGGGAAGAAACCCAAGCCCTAAACCCCTCGCCACCTGAAGCCGAAGCCGCGCACGTGCGGGTGTCGCTTGTGGTCCAGGGAGACGAAGTTTCCGGCTATCGAATTTTCATCCACCTTCCCGAAGATTGGGTCCGGAAGCAAAACGAGACGACACTTGCGAATACGGCGCAGTCGGTGCTTTTTCTGTCGCTCACCAGCGCTTTCGGCTTGGCTGTGTTGATCATCTTTTTCCGAAATCTCAAGAGCCCTCAGATCGCGGCGGTCCCCTGGAGACGAATTGCAGGTTGGTCGCTGCTGGTTTTGGCCGCTGCGCTGCTCAGGTTCGTCAGCCTCGAACCGTTGTACCTTCTCACCTACCGAACAGACCAGCCTTTTGCGACGTTCATCGGAAGCCTGCTGATCGGCCAAGCGTTGACCGCAATGCTTTTTTACGGGGCGGCCGCACTCCTGCTGGGGTTGGGTTCATTTTTCCTAATCTGTGGCTACGGCTCTGACTACCTGCCCTTCTCGCATAACTTCCCCGGAACCTATTACCGAGACGCAATTCTGGTAATGCTCTCGGGCTGGGCCGTGCTTGTCGGCCTCCAACGCCTGCGCGACTTCGTCGCCGCGATCTGGCCGGTCCCACATTATGCGTTCCCGGCGAGTGTGGTGGAGGGTTTGGATGCGAATTGGCCCGCCCTCAACGCGCTCTCAAATGGGATAACGTACAGCCTCTTGGCGACGGGTATGATCACGCTCGTTTTGGGATTCGCTGCCCGCTATCTCCGGCAGACTTGGATTCAATTCACCTTGCTCGCTGCGTTGGCCATCTTTTCCGTGCAGCGATGGGGCAGCGCGGGCGATTTTGTTCAAAGCTCGGTCTTCAGTTTTGTGGAATTGGCGGTAGTCTGGTGGGGGGCGCGCTTCCTGGTGCGACTCAACTTTCTGGCGTACTTTTTACTGGTAATGCTGTTGGCATTATCGCCTGCAATCGACGGGTTGATTCGACAGCCCAACGCGTATTATCGGATTAACGGAGTGATCTTGATCGCTGCCGTCGCGATTTTGGTGGTTCTTCCGCTCGTTTGGTGGCGTTCCGCGGCGCGTCGCCATCGAGCCGCGGATCGGTTCGTGGTGCCTGCATAAATCGCAGTAACTACGTGAGAGGATTTCGGAAATGCGAGGCCGGGAAGAAACAGATTCGGAAATGTCAGGCGGCGTCTCCACTGCCCGTCGCTGGGCCGAGTATCTGCTCGCTGTGCTCGGCGGCAACATCATCTATCTTGCTATTGAGCCGCAGTTGCCCACGCTCTTCCGTCATCGCATGTTCCAGGTTGATTTGGGACTGGCCCTGGACTTCCTGATCTGCGTCTTTTTATATGGCCTCATCCGCTTGGTGCGCAGCTCGGGTAGCCAGCGCGGCTAGCGCATTTACTCCACCTGCCGCTCTTCTATTTCATCAGCCTCATTCCTGCGGCGCGATCCCGGGCTGGCAAAGTAAAGCAATATCCCCAAAAGGATGAGCCCTAGCCCAATCATCAACCCGTTCGTTGTTCCCACTTGCTCGCTTTGATTTCGGACCACGCTCAAAACCAGCAGCGCGGTTGGCGGCACGGTGATCCCAATCGTGGCTAAAATCCCTCCTGGGATCCGGTAAGGTCGCAGCAGATTGGGCTCGCGGATCCGCAAGGCAATCAGCGCTGCGAATTCCAGCAGAATGCTCAGTCCGGTCAGCAAGACGTCAAGGATCAGCAAGCGAAAGAAGCCCAGCGGCAAACAAGCCGCCCATGCAACTGCGCAGACGAGGATAGCGACCCACGGTGCACCTGTCTTTGGATGACGTAGCGCAAAAGCTTGCGGAAGGTATCCGTCTGCCGCCATGACTGCGGGCAATCTGGTGAACGAAAGCATCAGGCTGCCGAACGTGCCCAAAGCGCCGATCATTCCGGCGGCAGCCACTGCCAGCGCCAGAATCGGACCTCCAAGCACCTGCCCGGCATCCACCCAACTCCCGGTCGTCCATAAATTAAGGTCAAGCCGCGCCGCCGCGACAGCGATCACCGGCAACAAATAACTCGTGATCACCAAAACGACCGCACCGAGCATGACAAGCGGGTAAGTGGTTTGCGGACGCTCCACCTCGTCCGCAATCGTGGAAAGATTATCCCAGCCCATATAGTTCCACATGGCGATAACGATACCGCCCGCGAGATCCAGATGCTGGATCGGAGAAGACGGCACGACCGCATGTTTACGGGTCAAGCCGATAACGAAAATCGCCACGAAGGGCAAAAATAACAACGCGTTCAGCCAAATGGAGCCTTCGCCAACGGCACGCGCGCCCAGGATATTCCATCCCGCACAAAAAGCGATAAGCGCTAATTCGATAGCAATAGCGCGATGGCCGCCGGCGAACTCCGGCGCAAAACGGCTCAAGTACGAGACAAAGAGCGTCGGATAAAGTGCCATCTCAAAGACGCTGCCCGCAAGCGTGAGCCAGGTTTCCTGAAATCCCCAGAAGCGCCCCATGCCGCGGCGCACCCAGACGTAGAAGCCGCCTTCGCAAGGCAGCGCTGCGGCCAGCTCGCTGACCATTAAGGCGGTGGGTATGCTCCACAACAAAGGAGTGAGTAGTAAAATGATAAGTGCGGATCGGTAACCGGCTTTGCCGATCAGGTCCTCGAGGCCGTAAGGTCCGCCTGCGACCATGAAGTATGTGGCAGCGATAAGCGGCAGCAGGGTTAGCTTCCGCCTCCCGCGCGCGGGTATTCCCGTGCCGGTGGCGGAGCTGGAAAGGGCTGTCACGCTTCGCCTTATATCACAATGCTCGCTAAGCAAAATAACTGCTTTTAATTCAATAAGAAACGCATGCTTACGTTTTGCCTGGTTCCCGCGTCTAAGGTAATAGCGTTTGAAATTGAAAGTTGTTTCGTGGCACCGGTCCAGTCCAGCTTGCCGTTACTTGAGAGTTCGATCGATTGAACCTATGCAGTCCGAAATGATGCTCGGATCATCGGAATTGGAAACGTTAACGAATTCCGCGACAGCGGCTGTCGCGCAGCTTGCGCCCGCGGCTTCGCCCGTACTTTCGGCTGCGGACGACCGCACGCTCATTGAGCGCGTCCAGGCGGGAGACCGCTCCGCTTTCGAGCTGCTGGTGCAACGTTATGATCGCCAGGTTTTACGGCTCGCGCTAAACGTGTTGGGCAGCCCCGAAGACGCCCGCGACGTCTACCAAGAGGCTTTCCTAAAAATCTACCGCAATCTGCATAGCTTCCGCTTCGAATGCGCCTTTTACACCTGGATCTATCGGATCGTTACGAACATTTGCCTCGACCATTTGCGCCGCCGCCGCAGTCATCCGGAAGAACAGCCGCCCGTTCTGCGGCCGGTTTCGTTTGAGGAGCGCCACGACGGCGATTTTTTTGACCGTCAGCAAGGGACGGGGACCCATTCGGACCCGGAACGCGAGGTTTTGGGCCATGAAATCGGGCGCAAAGTCCAATCTGCGCTCCAGGCGCTCTCGCCACGCGAGCGCATGGTTTTTGAGATGAGGCACTATCAGGGTATGAAGTTGCGTGACATCGGTGAGGCACTGGGCACAACCGAAGAGACCGCCAAGAATTCACTCTTCCGTGCCACGCGCAAACTGCGCACGCAGCTCGAGGGCTTGAGGTAAGCGGTGATGCTTCCAGAGCTCAATTGCTCGAATTACGAGGATCACGCGATTCTCTACGCGGCCGATGAACTAACCCGGGAAGATTCCGCCGCGGTTGAGGCGCATGCCCAAAAGTGCGCGAGCTGTGCCGCCATTCTTTCGCGTGAAATTGGTTTGCGTAAGACGCTTGCCCTGCGCCTGCAGCCTGCGGATACACTCGATCGCTCTGATCTGCTGCTGGCGCGTTGCCGCAGCGAACTTTTCGAGACTCTGGACGACGCGGCCGCACAACCGAAGCGGTCATGGACCTCGTTGGCTCCATGGAGCTGGTTGGACGCTTTTCGCCAGACAGTTGTGTTTCGTCCGGGTTGGAGTGCAGCCGCCCTGCTCCTGGTCGGAGCCCTTGCTGGTACCGCGGCTCGCGAATTGTACCGTCAGGTCGCTCTGCCAGTTGGAAACCCGGTAATCACCGTCTCCGCACCAGCGCCAATTACCGAGCAGGAGCTCGAGACAATTGGTCGCGACGGCGTTCGCCTGGAGCCGCAGAGCGGTTCGCTTATCCCCAAAGTGGAACTGCAAGTTCGCTCGCCGCAGCCTCGCGTCGTCCAGGGAACGCCCGATGATTCAGAAATCCGGCGCGTGCTGACTTACGTGATCGGACACGGCGGCCAATTTGACGACAGCGTGCGGCTCCAGTCCATCGATGCGCTACGGCCCGCGGCTGACGATCCTCAAGTTCGTGAAGCGATGAGCGAAGCTCTCCGGCATGATCCCAATCCGGCTGTGCGATTGAGGGCGATTGAGGCGCTTCGTGATGTTGGTTCAGCGGCGGACGTGCAGAACGCTATTCTTGGAGCGCTTTCCGATGACGATAATTCCGGTGTGCGCATTCAGGCTTTGAATTCGCTGCTCGAGCGCATGAGAAGCCGCGAATTCTCTCGCGTGCCGCTGGATAATCGTGCCCTAGGCATTCTGCGCGACCGCATGAATAACGATTCCAATAGCTACATCCGCTCGCGCAGCGCAGACGCCCTCGGGCAGCTCACTTCCGTGGATGAAGACTCGGTTCCGGCAGGGGGCCGTCATCCGTGAGCCTCTCCAAACTCGCAAAATGGCCCCCGGTGATCCGCATCCACTGGGCACTGGCGTTCGTGGCCATAATCGCTCTTGCGTGCTCTCCTGTACGCGCAGATCAACCAGCGGCTGCCTCCGATCTCTTTTCACCTGACGCAGCGCAAGCCGCTTCGAATGCCCCCCAGGGCGCAATCCCTACACGGCCGGGCCTTCAACTCATCGTCAAAGTCGGCTGCGTTAGTGTGCAGATCTCTACGGATGGGTCGGATTCCGTGAGCTATGTGGCGCAACTCGATCCTGACGCGGGCCGCGGCACTCGGGATTCCCTGCAAAATTTTGCGCTGACGGCTCGAAACACAGCTCGCGGTGTAGTGCTGCTCGATCAAACGCCGCGAGAACGTGGTTGCCGCGGCAATTTGATTCTCCAGATTCACGTGCCTCATCGCTACGACCTCGATGTTGCCGTTGAGTCCGGCAACATCGTCACGCAGGACGTCGATGGCATCGTCGTGTTTTCCAGCGGAGGCGGCGAAATCCGGGCTGGCAATATCGGCAGTGCCGTTCCCTTTAAAGCTCTCCCGCATGGTTTATTCGCAGCGCGATTCGAAACGGCGGGCGGCAACATTCGCGTTGGAAATGTTGTGGGTGGCCTTCGCGCTTCGACAGGAGGCGGCCAAATCTCTGCAGGTGATGTACGTGGACCGGCAGTGCTGCGTACGGGAGGAGGCGACATTCGCGTTGGTCACGTTTTCGGAGCAGCCACTTTCGCGAGCGGCGGCGGCGATATCATCGCCAAGAAAATCGATGGCGGCGTATGGGCGGATACGGCCGGAGGACGAGTCGAAATCGGCAATGCGTCCCGCTTGGCATCGGCTGCGCAGGAGATTCCTGCCGCCGAGATGCAAGCCTTCCTAACCGGCTTGCCTCACCGTCCCGACGACCCGCCGGAAATCGTCGCGATGACAGACTTGGTTGAAATAAGAGAATTGGGACGCTTCTTCGATGCATACCTCTGGGGAGCCATCCGCGTCGAACCCGCGGAGCAAGAAAGGCGCCTCACTCACGCGGTCGCGCCGCAGTATCCAGACGTGGCGCGCCTTGCCGGGATTGAGGGTGACGTCACCTTGCGTATTTTTGTGGATGAAGACGGAACGATACGCGACATAGCTCCTGTTTCCGGCCCACCGGTTTTGGCCCGCGCTGCTGTGCGCGCGGTGGAGCAGTGGCGCTATGCGCCGGTTCTGGTGGATGGGCATCCCGTGGGCGTGGTTAGCACAGTGACGCTCGCCTTCCGTTTGTACCCTTGATTTGCAACGAAGATCTGCAATGAAGCTTGGCTGTTTAAGGGGTCGATTTCGCACGTCCGACAAGGCAAAAAAGGGGCCGCTCTCTACGGCCCTTTTTTTATTAGGGAAGCTTCTTGCGAGCGGAGAGGATGCGCTTACGGCCGAACGATTACCACTTGCGCCATCGGAACCTCCAGGCGGACAAGACGAAGCTTGGCGTCAAAGAAAAGCTGAATCTCGAGATCGGCTGAATGCACGCGCAAGACTTGCAGGCTTGCGCCTTCGACATTCTTCGTACCTAGAGATTCGACGTCGATACTCCCTGGAGTTGCGTCTTGCGGAATGAGGACGGGAAAGCTCTGCGTTCCCTTGGCAGTCCAATCATACATTGTCCCCAGGACGGCATATTGCTCGTAGAGATTATTGTCCAGTACCAGCAGCCGGGGAGAACTGAATTTGAAATCTTGCTGCGCCGGCCCTTTAGCCCCGGAAATGTTCAGGGACGTCTTCGCCGTGCCGTTGTCGAATTCAACCGTGCCTGAAGCTTTCTTTTCCCCTTGCGAGCTCCAGGTGTAGTGCTGCGGCGTACCATCTGCCGAAATTCTCAACTGTCCGGATGTGTGAGTTTCCGCGCTGCCAACGCGGATCACTGTCTGGTCATTCATAACCCAGGCATTTCCAGAGGGCTGCAGATCAAATTCCTCCGTGCCGACTTCATTACCTTGCTGGAGAATGCGGAACTTTCCCTTATCTGGCGTAAGTGCGGAATTCGCCGCGGGCCGCGGATAGGCGAACCCATAATTCGCCGCAGCACTCAAAAGCAAAGTCACAATCCCCATTGGCGCGCACCACACCGGAAGGCGATGTCTCATGGTTTCACCTTTTGTGGGAGAGTCCCGCACCCAAGTTTGTAAAGCGTTTAGCGAATGGCGGCAGCGCGAGGATTCGCGCCACCACGTTGGCCGGATCGTCATCGCCGGCCACGCGATAGTCGGCTTGCTCGTAAAAGGGCAAACGCGCCGCAAGCAGATTCCGAAAGCTTACTTCATCGCGGAAAAGAGGGCGATTATCCATGATCGCGCAACGCGCGAGCAGCAGGTCAACCGAGCAATCGAGCCAGATACCCACTGCGCCGAACGTTCGGAGTCTTTCTACGATTCCGGGTTGCGCATAGGTGCCGCCGCCCAAAGCAAGCACAACGGCCTCTCCGGACTCAGCCACCCGGCCCAAGGTCTTCTCCAGTTGTTCCCGTTCGATCTCGCGGAACGCTGCTTCTCCGCGCCGCTCGAAAATGCTCGAAATTGTAAGGCCCGCGGACTGTTCGATACGCGCATCCAGATCCTCGAACCGCCACGCGAGTTGGCGCGCGAGGAGAACTCCCACCGTCGTTTTGCCGGAACCCATGAATCCGGCCAGGCAAACAACCGGCTGATCGGACCGGTGCCCCGGATTTGGATTGGATTGTGGAGCGGAGTCGTGCAGCACCAGGCGATATTACTCTCGCTTGGAGATTTTGATCGTGCCGTTAAAGGAAGAAAGTTCCACTTTGGCATGCCCGTCGTTCATCGTTCCAAACAGGCTTTTCGCCAGAGTACTTGTACTTCGCGGCGCCGGCATATTGTGACGGTCCGGAACGACCGGCGCTTGGTTAATGACGTTTCCATACAGAGAAGTGGCTCTGACGTCAAAGGAGTCGCTACTCGAAAAGCGCACTTCAATCGTGCCGCTGTAATTCTTCAGGACATAAATCCCGCGATTCATGAAGCCGCCATCGAACAGGATGTTTCCGGAAGAGGTTTGTACGCGCACATTGTCCATGGTGGGCTGCAGCAACTGGAAATTGCCGCTAATGGAGGTGGCGTCGAAACGGCCCGCGCAACGCAAGCAGATGGTCGATCCACCGATGCTCTTCACCACCAGATAACCTTCCACGTCCTGCAGCGCCAGGTCGGCAGCCACCGTATCGAAGGACATGTCGCCGTGCACGCTGTCTACCGTGACGTTTCCGGAGTCACTGCGAACCTGAAGTTCAGACTCTACGGGCACGCTGATATCGTAGTCGGCGCGAAGCGCATCCGGATTCGCATTGCTCGAAACTACGCGCGTTGCGACCTCGATGCGATTGCCAACCTGTTCCGTATCGACGTCAATGCTCGTGCTCGCTTTCTGACCGGCGATCAGGACCTCTTGCTTGTCCCAGGCTTTTACCTGGATCCGTCCCGTGGCATTTTGGACGGTGATCACAGGCTTGCCTTGAACGGTAAAATGCCGTTCGAAGCGCCGGGCTTGCGCGCCCGCCGAACTCGCGACAAACAGCGCGATCAGAATCGTACCGCTAACCTGGGAATACACTGCCGAACCTGACCGGCCTTTCATTGACCCTCCAAGGCGCTGCGATCCGTGGCCGCTGCGAGCAAAACGGCCTTTTGTTGATAAGCCCCGTACAAGTAGTCGCGGGCCATGGGATCGTCAGGCTGCTCGCGCACTGATTTCTCACAGTCAGCGATCAGATTATCCACGATACCCAGGTTTTCACGCAACGAGCTGGCGAGTATAGGATTGCCTTCAGGCAGCGAATCGAATACTCGCTTCATATCCCCGTCGAGTGTCTTGCCTATGTCAGCCGCCACCAACTTGGGAGTCGCCGCGGAAATGCTCAACCGCACGGGCAGAACGGCCGCGGACCTTCGTTCACTCACCTGATAGCCTGCCAACATCGCTCCAATAAGCAGCAGAGAAACAGAGGCCCCGGCTAGAGTCCATCGTGGCGCCACCCCAAACCAGGCTGAGAACCAGCCGCGCTGTGTCGGCCTCTCTCGTATCAACCCTTCCGATTCCAATTGGCGCCGCAGCGAGCTCCACAGGTACTCGGGTGGCTCGACTTCTTCTTTGCCCCATTCCAATCCTGCGGCGCGTATGGCCCCCATATCGCTCCAGAGAACTCGGCAATCAATGCAGCCCTCGAGGTGCGCGGCGGACCCGGCAGAAAGCGGACCATCCGGCTGCTCTTCCAGCATCCGTTCGAATTGGGCGCATTGGATCGGGCTCATCATGGGAATATCCTTCCGCGTCGCAATGTGTTTCTTACTTATCTACGTACTTCAATCACCGCCGCCTGAGCTGCCCTTGGCAGCCTGGCGCTCTTCGCGTGCGCGACTGCGCTCAGCCTCTTGCAGCAACTCCCGCAACCGCATGCGCGCCTTATGCAGCTGTGACTTCGAATTGCCGATCGAGCAATTCATGATTACCGCGATCTCGTTGTGTTCGTAACCCTGAACGTCGTGGAGCACGAATATGGAGCGGTAACCTGGTGGAAGTTGCTCGACAGCACGTTCAAGATTTACCCGGTCCACGGATCCTGAGAGCCGAAGATCAGGTCCTCCGATGTCTTTGCGCGGTCCCCCGGCATCCTCGTCCGGCTCGGTAGCTTCGTCGAGAGACGTCGCCGCAAGGGTCTTCTTGCGAAGACGCATCAACACCACGTTTACAGCCATGCGATGCAGCCAGGTCGAAAACGCCGACTCACCCCGAAACGTTCCGATCTTACGAAAAAGCTGCAAAAAAGCTTCCTGCGTAAGATCTTCCGCTTCAGCCGTGTTTCCTACCATCCTAAGGCAGAGTGCGTACACGCGCCGATTATGCAATCTGTAGATGCGCTCAAAAGCTTCGGCGTCGCCCTGCTGTGCCCTTTGGATGGCCTCCGCTTCGCTTAGCTCGCGGACTTCTGTTGGTCTCGTTCGGGCCACCGGTCCCGTCGGGACGCATCAGCTACTAGTGATGCCATCCCTGCTCCCCAAGGTTGTCTACCCACACTACTTATTATGATCTAACACGGCCTAGGTGCCAGGTGAGTTCTCGGGAAGAGCAGGTTTTTCCGTGGCTCCTCGGGCCCCCGATTTACGGCAGGCCGGTCCCAACTTGGCAAGCACTTGCGCCGCACGCCGATTTTGGCTCAACGACGGCTTGGGGGTGAGGGAAGCCACCCTTTGCCGAAACGCTGGCAGCTCCTCAATGGGGAGCACACAGAGAAAAGACTTCAATACAACGGTCGTCTCGCGAAGGCTGGTATTCAAATCGTAGTCAAGAACTTCCAAGCGGGTCCATTGTTTCCGCCAGGCCACGGCCATGCCCTCGGAGATGTCTCGCGCTGTATCTCGAGCTTCTCGCTGCAGGCCGGCGACAATTTCCTCCAAGGCACCGAGCTTGCGAAAAAAACGCGTACGGGCCCGAAATCGAACCAAAGCCAGCAGATTATTCGATCGCGCTACCTGCTGCGCGCGTTCACTTCTGAAAAACCGGGGACGCAAAGGTGCCGTATTGGGAAACGTGCCAAACTGCCGGCTGTGTTCATATAGAGAACGCAAAGTCCCTCGCAGCCGGCCCGCCATGCGCTCAAATAGTTCGGCAAACATGCGAGCCTGTTCGCGCGCAGGTGAAAGCTTCCCTAAATGGCACAAGGTGAAGGCGTCATCAAGGCTGACGCTTAGAATTCCATAGGAAATTTCGAGTTCGCTCAGGATAGCGTCAAAAAGGCGGTCCTTCTCCTCTGGTAGCCAGGCTATCCAATCTTCGTGCACGCTGGCCGTGCGGGGGAGCCCGCGATTGGCGATCGCATCTTCCAAAACCGCACCTCCTGCGGGGAGTGCGATGATATCACACGTTACTAAGGCAAGCGTTTTCTTGACGCTCCGAGAAACGCATCGGTATACTGCAGAGGAACACAAACGGAAAGCCTCGTTGCCTTTCGAACCTCTCGACCAGTACCTCCAGCGCAAGAAAAAACTCGCCGAAGTCAAAGCGCTTGGCGACGACCCCTACCCTCGTAAATTTGAGCAGACTGCGACGCCCGCGCAGATCGTTGCCGCTCACGGCCAGAGCGACGCCGCAGCACTGGAGACCCAGCGCGTAAATGTGCGCACGGCGGGCCGCATTCTCACGCTGCGCCTTCATGGCAAGGCAGGGTTCGCGCATATTCAGGGAGATGGCGCTAAGCTCCAAATTTACGTGAAGCTTGATGCCGTCGGAGAGCGCGCCTTTCGTCTCTTTCAGTTACTAGATATGGGCGACATCATTGGCATCTCCGGTCATTTATTCCGCACCAAAACAAACGAATTGACGGTCTGGGTCGACTCCCTGCAGTTGCTCTCGAAGGCTTTGCTCCCGCTGCCTGAGAAATGGCATGGTCTGGCCGACGTCGAACTGCGGCATCGCCAGCGTTACGTTGACCTGATTGTTAACTCCCGCGTCCGTGAGACATTTCTCCGCCGCGCCGAAATTCTGCGCGGACTGCGCGCGTTTTTCGATGCGCGCGCTTACGTCGAAGTGGAAACGCCGATGATGCAGACGATTGCCGGCGGCGCTGCGGCGCGTCCTTTCATCACGCACCACAATACTTTCGATTTCGATCTGTACCTGCGTATCGCCCCGGAGCTTTATCTGAAGCGCCTCCTGGTGGGAGGACTCGACCGGGTTTATGAGATCAATCGCAATTTTCGCAACGAAGGCGTCTCCAGCGAACACAATCCCGAGTTCACTATGCTGGAGTTCTATCAGGCCTACAGCGATTACCGCGACTTGATGGCGCTTACCGAGGAGCTATTCGCCTCACTGGCGCAAAAAATCTGCGGCTCAACACAAGTTACTTTTGGCGAATACACACTCGATTTTGCCCGCTGGCAGCGGCTTTCCATGCGCGAGGCAATTGTCCAACACTGGCCTGCCGAGGCCGGATCTCCGCCGACGGTTACGGATTTGGCTGCCCCCGGCGGACCGCGCGCGGTCGCTTTGCGTTACAACGAATGGCTTCAGAAGCAAGCCTCACAATCACCGCAGACGCCTCCGACGCCCATCCTTGATGTCAGCTCCATGTCCGACGGCGAGGCAACAGGGCTGCTCTTTGAAACCCTCGCCGAGCCGAAGCTGATTCAGCCAACCATCCTTTACGACTTCCCGACGGATATTTCCCCGCTGGCAAAATGCCGTGCCGATGACCCTTCGCTTGTTGAGCGATTCGAGGTTTACGTAGCGGGCATGGAGCTGGGCAACGCCTTTTCCGAATTGAACGATCCTGATGAGCAGGAGCGTCGCTTTCGCGATCAGGTTGCACGCGGCGGCGATGAGGTGCCGCGCGAAGTCGATCTCGATTACATCCGCGCGCTCTCTTTCGGTATGCCTCCAGCGGCAGGAATGGGCATCGGTATCGACAGGCTCACTATGCTCCTCACCAATTCGCATTCGATTCGCGAAGTCATTCTCTTCCCGCTGCTGCGTCCGCAGGCGGACGCCAACCAATGAGATTCGCCTGGCTTCTGGCAAGGCGATATCTTCGATCGCCAAACAGGCCCGCCGTGCTTCGTCTCGTCACGTTACTGGCAGTTGTGGGCGTCGCCTCAGGTGTGGCCACGCTGGTGATCGCGCTGGCCATGAACAGCGGTTTTCGCACCACCCTGCAGGATCGCTTGCTCGGCGTGACCGCCCACGTAACTCTCTCCCGTCCCGGCTCCGAAGCCCTCAGTAATTACAGAGAACTTGCCGAGCGCCTCGGTCGGATTCCCGGGGTGAAAGCGGCGGCGCCGGCCATCTACATCACTGTGCTGCTATCTTCGGGCGGGCGCGCTCATGGCATCGTCGTCAAGGGAATTGATCCCGCATTGGAAGCGAAACGCAACGAGGCGCTGCAGAGAATCGTCAGCGGAAGCGCGGATTTTGCGCCGGATGCCAATGGCTTCGAAGCCATCATCGTTGGGAAAATGCTCGCCGATGATTTGAAATTGCAGCCCAACGACTACGTTACGCTCACGAGCCCGGCCGGTCATATGACGCCGTTCGGAATGATCCCGCGGTCCCAGCGGTTTCGCATCAGCGGCATCTTTGACTCGGGCTTCTACGATTACGATGCGAACTGGGGTTTTGTCGCGCTCCATGCGGCGCAGAACCTTGCCGGCGTCGGCGACGTTGCCAGCGTTCTCGAATTCCGCGTCGCTGATGTCGATCGCGCGGAAGAAATGGCCGCTCAACTCACCCATGAGGCCGGGCCAGGTTACGTGGCCACCACGTGGATGGACGAAAATCGCGCTCTGTTTCGCGCCCTCCGGCTGGAAAAATTGGTTACGGCTCTGTTTATTGGTTTGATAACGTTTGTTGCCGGGTTAAATATCCTCGTAGTTCTGGCGATGACGGTGAGTGACCGGGCGCGCGATATCGCGGTTCTGATGGCCATGGGCGCACGACGCCAGCAGATTCGCCGCATTTTTGTGTTGGTAGGGATTACTGTCGGCGCTTTCGGAACTTCTCTGGGCCTCATCGCCGGTTATACCCTCGCCTGGGCCGCGGGTACTTACAGGCTGATTCCGTTGGATCCGCAGATCTATTCGGTGCCTTTCGTACCTTTCCAGCCTAATCCCAGCGACGCCTTATGGATTACTGCCGCCGCCTTGGCCATCAGCATCGCCTCCACGCTCATACCGGCTCGCTCCGCATCGCGCATCCAGCCCGTGGAATTGCTGCGCTATGAATGATTGCGGCTACGGATTCTTCCGCCCTCGACTTACAGGAAACTTTGGCGTCTCGCTTGCTCCCATAGCTCTATCGAGAGTGAGAGAATCCTGCCAAAGGAGGCACATCGGGGCGCTCCAGCTGATCGCAATTGTCACGCATCCAATGGTTTGTGAGCGAGGGCTGTGGCCGGCCTATGATCACAAAGGGTTCGGCGGTAGTTTGTAGCCCAAAAGCGGAAAGATTTTAGACTTCAGGATAAGAGAGCTGACTATTAGCTTAGTTGCTCGGAGAGCAATCTTGAATCGGAATTTAGCATCAAACAGAGTGTACGGGTGCCCCGCCGCGAGGAAACTGTGAATCAGTTGCAGGAAAGTGTGTCCTCTGATGAGAGTGCCGCTTCGGAAGGGCTGACGCCCGGCGGCATCTGGTTAGAAGCCCGCTCTCTTCGCAAAGTTTACGAAACCGGAGCAAGCGTCATAACGGTTCTGGACGACGTCGATCTCTCACTCAGGCAGGGCGAAATGGTCGCAATCGTCGGGCCGTCGGGTTCGGGGAAAAGTACGCTGTTGCATTTGCTTGCTGCGCTGGACACCCCAACAAGCGGTACAGTATACTTTGATACGAAAGCGCTGGCGGCGCGGCGAAGTGATTCGCTGGCGGAGTTCAGGAACAAGCGGATCGGCTTCGTTTGGCAACGGCATCATCTGCTGCCGGATTTCACAGCTTCTGAGAATGTCGCGATGCCTTTGCTGATGCGCGGCGTCGCTTATGGCGAAGCGCTCCGGAAAGCCACTGAGTCACTTGCTGAAGTGGGGTTGGCTTCTCGGGCGCAGCAAAGAGCTGCCGAACTGTCGGGGGGGGAGCAACAGCGCGTGGCGATTGCGCGGGCGCTCGTGACTAAGCCGGCTGTGTTGCTCGCCGATGAACCTACCGGCGATCTCGACGAACTCAATGCTGTCGCAATTATGGATTTGATCGAGCGCTTGCATCAGAAACACCTGCTGGCTTCTATCCTTGCGACTCATAATCCTGTTCTGGCCAAGCGCTGTGACCGCGTTTTGCGGTTGGAGCACGGCATTCTCCAACCTGACGCAGCTTACCAACAGGCCCCTTTACCGGTAACCGAGGGAGAAAAGAGCTGAGCCGTGTTTGAACGCTATACGGAAAAGGCCCGTCGCGTGATCTTTTTCGCGCGCTACGAGGCCAGTCAATATGGAAGTCCGTACATCGAAACCGAGCATTTGTTGCTCGGTCTGATGCGTGAAGACAAGGCGCTGGCAAATCGTTTCTTGCGCACGCATGGCTCCATCGAATCGATTCGCAAGGAGATCGAATCGCGCATTACCATTCGCGAGCGTATCTCCACCTCTGTGGAAGTGCCTTTGAGCCAGGAGTGCAAGCGCATCCTCAACTACGCTGCTGAGGAGGCCGAGCGCCTTGGCCATAAGCACGTGGGCACGGAACACCTCTTGCTCGGAATTCTCCGCGAAGAAAAGTGCTTTGGCGCGGAGATACTGGCCGAGCGTGGTCTGCGTCTGTCGTCACTCCGCGAAGAGCTCGCGCGCAGTGCGGGAGAAAAAGTTCAGGTGAATCGCCCGAAGGAGACATCGCTCCTCGCCGAGTTCAGCCGCGATCTCACGCAGGCGGCTCTCGAGGGGCAGCTTGACCCGCTGGTAGGCCGCGAAAAAGAAGTCGAGCGCGTCATCCAGATTCTCTGCCGCCGCACAAAAAATAACCCCGTGCTCATCGGAGAGCCGGGTGTCGGCAAGACGGCTATCGTCGAAGGTCTCGCGCAATGCATCGCTGATGGCGATGTGCCTCCGTTCCTCGCCGATAAGCGAATTCTTTCTCTCGACCTCTCTCTGATCGTGGCTGGCACGAAATATCGGGGACAATTTGAAGAGCGCCTCAAGACCATCATGAAGGAACTGATGGAGAGCCAGAACGCCATCGTCTTCATCGACGAGTTGCATACGCTCGTTGGGGCCGGTTCGGCGGAGGGCTCGCTTGATGCCGCAAACATCCTGAAGCCTGCATTGAGCCGCGGCGAAATTCAATGCATTGGCGCGACCACGCCTAGCGAGTACCGCAAGTCCGTCGAAAAAGATCGCTCTCTTGAGCGCCGCTTCCAGTCCGTGAAGGTTAATAGCCCCTC
This sequence comes from uncultured Acidobacteriota bacterium, assembly GCA_963803735.1. Lineage (GTDB taxonomy): Bacteria > Acidobacteriota > Terriglobia > Acidiferrales > UBA7541 > Palsa-189. Next base: position 402,494 of record CAWDNV010000011.1, read on the forward strand.
GGAAGACGAAGCCATTCGCGTTTTGCAGGGCGTGCGCGAGCGTTACGAGAAGTTCCACGCCATCAGCTATACCGATGAAGCGATCCAGTATGCCGTCTATCTTTCCAGCCGCTACATCCCGGACCGCTTCCTTCCCGACAAGGCCATCGACCTGATCGACGAAGCGGGCGCGCGCGTGAAGCTGCGCCAGGCCACGCTTCCCGATGAAGTGGCCGAGATGCAGAAGCGCGTGAAATTCATCACTCATCGCATGGAAACGGCCATCGCCAATCATGAGTTCGAAAAGGCGCGTTTCTATTCCGAAGAGGAACGCAAAGAAAAAGATAATTTGCGCCAGTTGCGCGAGCGTTTGAAGCTGGATGATTCGACCACGGGTATCGTGGCGCGCGAAGACATCGAGGACGTTGTGTCGCGCTGGACGGGCGTCGCCGTCACCTCGATTAAAGAAGACGAGCAGCAAAAATTGCTGCGCATCGAACTGGAACTGCACAAGCGCGTGATCAGCCAGGAAAAAGCCATCACCGCTCTCGCTCGCGCCATCCGCCGGAGCCGTGCAGGACTCAAAGCGCCCGGCCGCCCCGTCGGATGTTTCCTCTTCCTCGGCCCCACAGGCGTGGGCAAGACCGAAGTGGCTCGCCGTCTGGCCGAGTTCCTCTTCGGCAGCGAGAAATCGCTCGTCCGCTTCGATATGTCTGAATACATGGAAAAGCATTCCGTGTCGAAGCTGATCGGCGCCCCCCCAGGCTACGTAGGCTACGAAGAGGGAGGCCAGTTGACCGAGCGCGTTCGGCGCACGCCCTATTCGGTCATCCTGCTGGACGAAATCGAAAAAGCGCATCCCGATGTTTACAACATCTTGCTGCAGGTTTTTGAAGATGGTCAGCTGACTGACGGTCTGGGCAATACGGTGGACTTCCGCAACACCATTTTGATCATGACTTCCAATCTTGGCGCGCGGCACTTGCAGAAGCGCGCCTCTCTGGGCTTCCAGTCCATAGGAGAAGAGGGCGCCGGCAAATCGATGGACGAAATGGTCATGGGCGAGGTCAAACGAGTCTTCAATCCCGAATTCCTGAACCGTCTGGATGAGATCATCCTCTTCAACCCGCTCCTCGATAGCGATCTCTTGCGCATCATTGATCTTCTGGTTGGCCAGATCAACGACACCCTGATCCATCGACAAGTGCAAATTGTCTTGACTCCGGAAGCGCGTCAGTGGATTCTCGACAAGACCTGCGGTGATCGCAGCTATGGGGCGCGGCCGTTGCGACGTGCATTGCAACGGTACGTGGAAGATCCGCTGTCAGAAGCGTTGATCCAGGGAGGCCTGCAGCGTCCGGCGACGTTGGAAATCCACGTCTCCGGCGAAGGCTTAGGCTTCCGGCCGGTCGTCGAAGCAACCCCGGTTACCCACTAGCGAATCCTACGCCCCGCAAGCGGTCCCTTGCGGGACCGGCGGGAGAACAAACAATTTTGGCTTGGGGGAAGCGGCCTTGACATTTGCCTCGGCCGCACATAAGAATTCCTGCCTGCTTCCTTGCGTCAACATTACGAGGTTGCTCTGGCTCATTCTCTGCCTGCTCAGTCTCGGGTTGCCACTGCGAGCCCAGATCACGCCCGGCGCGCCAGTGACTCCGCCCACGCCTGAGCCACAGGTAGGTGTGCCTCCTCCTGCCCCGCAGGAAGCCGCTCCACGCATCGCTGAAATCAGGTTCGACGGCAATCGCCGCGTCCGCACGGAAACTTTGCAGGCCCGGATTTTTACCAGGACCGGCGATCCTTACAATGAAGACGCGCTGCGGCGTGATTTCCAGGCCCTTTGGAATACCCAATATTTTGAGGACATTCGCCTTGAAGTTCAGAATAAGGGCGGCGACCCCAACGCCAAAATTCTGACCTTCTATGTGGTCGAGCGGCCCATCATCCGCCGCATCGAGTACCACGGCAATAAGTCCATAACGGAATCGGACATCCTCGATCGTTTCAAAGATCGCAAGGTCGGCCTCTCCGTTGAAGGTCAGTTCGATCCGACAAAGATTAAGAAGGCCGAAGTGGCCATCAAGGATCTCGAAGCGGAGCACGGCCATCAATTCGCAGTGGTAAAGCCGACCTACGAAAAAATTCCTTCCACCAATGCCGTGAAGCTCGTTTTCACCATTGACGAAGGGCCAAAGGTCAAGGTCGGGCTGATTACCTTCCAGGGCAATCATGCGTTCTCCGATCGCAAGATCATAAGGTCCATGCACAATTCGCGGCCTATCGCCGCTCCCCTGTGGTTCTTTGACGTCCCTCTCATGCACAAGACTTTCGATCGCTCCAAGCTCGACATGGATCTCGAAGCCGGCGTCCGCGATCTTTATCAAAGCGCCGGATACTTCAAGGTGGTGGTCAAGGATCCCATACTGACCACCGTGGACGTGAATCGCGAGGGATTGGGGCCGCTTCCGATCATCGGCCGTCAACGTGGCAAAGCCACGAACATCACTATCCCCATTGAAGAGGGCCAGCAATATCATATGGGACGCTTGGTAATTCGCAGCGCCGATCCCGAGAAAGGCCTTTCCCTAAAACGCGAATATCTCGAAACGATTTTCCCACTGCACCAGGGCGATATTTTCGATATCAGCAAGATTCGCAAGGCGATCGAAAACTACAACAAACTCTACGGCGTTTACGGCTACATCGATTTCACTGCCGTCCCGCTTCCGGATGTCCACGACGACACGAAAATCATCGATCTGACGCTCGACTTTGATGAACAAAAGCAATACTTTGTCCGCCGCATCGATTTTTCCGGGAACACCACCACTCGAGACAAGGTCATTCGCCGCGAACTCATGATCAGCGAAGGCGACATTTTCAATAATCACGCGTGGGAACTGAGTATTCTTCGCCTCAATCAGCTTGATTACTTTGAAAAAGTTAAACCGGAGAACGCGGACATTAAGCGCAACACCAAGCAGGGCACCGTCGACATCTTGCTCAAGCTCAAAGAAAAGGGCAAACAATCCATCAGCCTGACGGGAGGGGTAAGCGGGCTTGCGGGCAGCTTTATTGGCCTCAGTTACCAGACCAATAACTTCCTCGGTTTGGGCGAAACCCTAACCTTATCCGGACAGATTGGCAATATTCAGAAAAGCGCACTCTTTGGTTTTACAGAACCCTATTTGTTCGACCGCCCGATCGCTACCGGCTTTACCGTTTCTTATTCGAGCTTCAATTTTAACCAGTCGCAGCAGCAATCCATCCTGTTCGGACAGAAAATCCAAATCAATCCGAATATCGAACAGGATTACACCCAGGACACTCTCGGCGGTACCGTTTTCGCCAGTTATCCTTTGCGGAAATTTTCTTTTGCCCGCCTCGGACTAAGCTACGGCTACTCTCGTACCAATATCACCGCCTTCAGTACGGCCTCGACCGATCTGTTCCAAGTCCTGCAATTCCAATCGCTGGGCGGGCCGTCGGCGCTTACGGGCATTGATTCCAGTTACATCATGCCTACGATCACGTACAACACCGTAAACAATCCGATGAACCCCACCGGCGGAAAATCATTATTTTATTCCTTGAAGCTCGAGGGGCTGGGCGGCAACGTACGCGCCATTTCGAATGTCGTCGAGGCAAAATACTTTCACCCGACCTATCACAAGCGTAACGTCCTGGCCTTCCATTTCGTGGGCTCTTTCGTCACCGGTTACAACGGCCGCGTAGCGCCACCCTTCGAGCGGCTGTTCCTCGGCGGCGAACAGGACCTCCGCGGCTACGATATCCGCACCGTCACGCCCATTGCCTTCATCCCCATTGCGACCACCACATCGTTTACGTTCCAGGATCCAACGCACCTCGATATTGCCGGCAATGCAACCTTCCGCACCACGCCTGCGATCCCTGTGCTTACTTTCGAGCCTTCGTTCCCTGGAGGCGACACTTCGGGCGTCATGAACGCCGAATATCGCATTCCCATCGTTGGACCGGTAAGCAGTTCCATTTTCCTTGATGCCGGCACGGTTGGCGCTTTGCGGCCAAATCAACTGCAGCTCAATTCAACCGGTCTTTCCACTATCACGTCGCTCTTCCCTAATTCGGGTGTCAGCAATTCACTGATCATTCAACACGGGACCAATTTCAGGCCCCGCGCTTCTGCGGGCATCGAGTTCGTGGTGCAGTTGCCCATCATCAACGCGCCTTTCCGCCTCTACTGGGCCTATAACCTCAATCGTGTCGAGCAGCAGATTGCCGCGCCCTTAACGAACTTCCAGTCAATCGACTATCAGAGTTTGAGAGAGTCGATAGGCCCCAGCATCTGGGATTCGCAAATACTCCCGCAATTGAGGAATTTCCAGGTGAATACGCAGCGGATCAACTTCTTCGAGCCCGTCTCGACCTTCCGCTTCACCGTCAGTCGGACCTTCTGAATGACTTGCGATCACGCCCCGGCCGGGCAAGAGAGGCCACGTACATTGGAGACAAGAGCATGAAATCCCGGTTGGGATTGCTTTGCCTGCCGCTCGTCATCGGCGTGGTCATGGCAGGATGCGGAAACAGCGCTACCTCAGTTACTGTCGCCGTTTCGCCGACTTCCGCGACCGTTCTGCTCGGGACGAGCTTCCGGTTTGTCGCCACCCCTTCGGGATCGACCAACGCCGTGCAATGGAGCGTGAATGGCGTTGCCAACGGAAACGCAACCGTGGGCACGATCGACTCCACGGGCCTTTACACTGCGCCTGGCACGCGGCCTGTGGCGGCATCGGCAGTAGCTGTCCCGGTAATCTTTGCCGTCGCGAATGCCAGCGTCCCGAATTCCGGCTTCACTGGCTCCGTCATCGAACTTCAAAACAGCTCCAACGTGGCAAACTTCGCGCCGGGTAACACGATCAACATCAGCGGCAATTCCCAGCCCGGCTGGAATTCATCTTTTATCATTCAAGCTGTCGGAGTTCTTAGCAACGGCCAGTTCGGAGTGCAAATTGCCACGCCGGCGGGACCTCCCCTCAACGGCGTCGGCGGAACCGCCACTGCCGTCCCCAACATCACCATCTCTGCCCAGGTCACGGGTACAAGCGCCGTCGCCAATGCCACGGTTACACTCGATTCCGGAATCCGCGTCGCGCTCTCGCAGCCTACATGTACCATCGGAACAAACGAAACCTTCACGTTCACCGCGTCTGTTTCCGGTAGTTCGAACCAGACAGTCACCTGGACCGTCAGCGGTGTCGGGACCATCAATCTGAATACGGGGCTTTACACGGCTCCGGCTACTGCCGGGACCGCGACCGTAACGGCGACTTCCGTTGCGGACCCCACCGAGAGCGCCAGCGCTACGGTGACCATCGCCACTGCAGCGGACCCCACCGTAAGCGCGCTCAGCCCTACCACGGGCGCGCTAGGGGCCACCCGTGAGAACGTCTACCTCACCGGATCGAATTTTATCTGCACGACGGCTGTGCTTGTGAATGGCACTCCTTTGCCTGCAGGCTCGCTCTCTGCGCTGTCTTCCACCACTTTCCTCGTAGTTCTTCCGGATACCGTTCTCTCTCCTTCATCGGCCAGCGCCCCAGTGACGCTCACCTTCACCGTCGAACGCGAAGGTGGGTCGCCACAACCTTGCTCAACTGCTTGCCAACTGGTGCTTTCGCCGGTGCGTCCGGCCCTGGTGTCCTCCACCCCCGACAGTATTCCGTCCGGATCGACTACCCTGGTGACTCTGGACGGCGGCTATTTCGGCACAGCCGTGGGCACTCAAACGGGAGGTTTCACAGGGGCGCCTGCGGTCAGTGTGCGGTTCAACGGCTCGCCCCTCAGCCTCTTTTCATTTCTTTCGGATCGACAAATACAATTTGCCGTGCCACCAGCTTCTGTGACTGGTCCGGGCCTCTATCCGATTACTGTCACGGACACCGTGCCGGGTTCAACGAACGGCATAACGGCCGCCGCCAACCTTGCTTTGCAGCCGACTGCCCCGGTCGGTCCGCCCTCAACAGCGGCTGTGGGTACCATGCCATCATCAGTTGCTATCAATACAGCTACCGGCTTCGCCGTTGTCGCAAATCAAGGGTCGAATGACATTACGGTCATAAATTTAGGCTCTCCTGCGAGCCCATCGCTAAGCGTCTCCACGGCATCGCTTTGCACTGGCTCCCTCGGGAGCCTGACCGGAAGTTGCATCGCATCAGGACCGGTCTCCGTCGCGGTAGACAATCTGCGTAACCTCGCCCTCGTCGCCAATAGCGCCAGCCCCACGCTTGCGGTCGTAAACCTCAGTGGTACGCCGACAGTCACAGCCCTGCTTACCTTTCCGTCAGTGGCTCTAGAACGGAACCGCATTCCAACTGACACCTGAGGCAGTAGCGATAAACCCGGTCAGCGGGCGGGCGCTCGTTGCTTTCTCGGCGAATCTTTCTGGAGCTAGCGGATCGAATGTGGGAGCCATTTTGGATCTCACTCAAACGCCTCCAGCGGTGATCAACGTCGTTAACATCAACAACGGAGTCAGTCCACATATCGCTGTCTCTACTAGACTGAATTGGGCATTGGCAACTCCGGGTGGCCAAGGGGCGCTTTCCATTGTCGACTTGGGACGCCGAACCACCAGTCAAATCACCGGCCTTACCTGCGCCGCGGGCACTCCATCGATTGCTTCGGCCACCACGACCTCCACCGTCAGCCTGCAAGTCGGCCAGCCGGTGCTTGTCACTGGCGTGAGCCCGGCGGCTTATAACGGAATCTTTTCGGTAACGTCCGTCTCCGGTACCCAATTCCAGTACGTGATCAACGCCTGCCCGGGACCTGGCAGTGCCGGCGTCGCAGCCTACTCGCTTCCCGTCGCCTCGGTCGCCACAGACCCGAACGTACGTGGAGTGAGCATCAACGATGAAACACAGAAAGCGCTTCTCGCCGAGCCCACTGCCAACGTCCCCGCTTTTGTGTTCAATATCCTGGATCAGACCTCCCCGCTCGTAAACGGACTCCCGCAAACCGCGAACAACGTGGCCACCGCCATGAACCCGCTGACAAATATCGGCTTGATCGTAAATAGCACGGCGGGTCGGGCACTCGTCGTTAATCCTGTAACTCCGAATGAGATACCTTCCTCTTCTTCATTCACTTCCTTCCCTGCCGGGCCTTCTCCGGTGTCGATGTCGCAATGGATCCCGCCAGCAATACGGCTCTAATCGTCAATCAAAGTGCCAATACCGTGAGCATTTTTTCTCTCGGCGGACCGTTACGTTCCGCCGCGCCCCAGATCATTCAAAGCAGCTTTTCTCAACCGGTCCCTCGCAAAGCTCCTCTCACCTGGTGATCACTTCGAGCCTTGGCTCTGCTGCTGTGCCGCAGAATCAGACCGTGACCTCGTAGGAGATTTCCCTGGCAACGCCCGTTCTCGCTTAGATGGAGATGCCGCTGCCTTCACGGGTATTACCTCTCCAAGCGATTACGGACAGCGCGAATAGGATGTCATGACCGCGACCATCTCGGGCAGTTTCCTCGCAGGCAAATGGTCCGCATTTGTATGCCCTCGGATGTGGCATGATGCATGCATTCAGCGCCTACGGCGCCTTCCAACGTCACTCCCTTGCAGGTGATTCAAGCCGTCAGCGTAGTTACAAGCGCTTGCCCCAATCCTGCACCTCAGGGAGTCGCCATCGATGTCGTCCACAACGTAGCCGTCGTTACCGAACCCGGCTGTAACCACGTTTCGCTGGTTAGTCTGGCGCCCGGCACCATCGGCCAGGGACAGTTCGGCGCCACCGATCTTGCCGTCGGCACAAATCCCCAAGGTGTTGCCACGTATCCGCAAGCGGGCTTGGCGGTCGTAGCCAATAATTTCAGTAACAATGTCTCGATCGTGGACCTCGTCAATAATGGACGTGCCAACAGCTTTCCAACGGACCCGCTCCCTGCTGGCGTCGCTATCGATCTCGGCACCGGCAGGGCTGTCGTGACCGCTAGCGGCGCCAGTCTGGCCGATGTGTTCCCGGTTTCGACTAGCACCACAGCGCCAACGCCCACTACGATCGGCGTTCAGCAAGGACCCACAGGTGTGGCCATCGATCAAAAGGATCACGTGGCCGTCGTGGCAAATAGCAGCAGCAACACCGCCAGTATCGTGAACCTGTCTTCGAACGCTGTGAGTCTGACCACTAGCGGGATCAGCCTCCCTCAAGGTGTAGCCTTCGATCCCATAACGGGCCTTTTCATGGTCACCTCCGCCGCCAGCAACCAAGTGTTCGCCGTGAATCCCAACACAGCTTCCACAGGGGGCATTCGAGTAGGGATCGGTCCCAGCTCAATCGCTTATAATTTTGAAAGCGGCACGCTGGTAACCACGAATAACCTGAGTGGAACTGTGAGCGTCGTCGACTTCATCGACCAAACCGTTCGGGGGGTGTTCTCACTGCCGTCGTCCACCCAATTTGCAATCGATATTCATCCGCAGACGAATCTGGCTGTTGTTGCCGATCCGGCGGATAATGAGGTCTTGTTGGTTCCGCTGCCGCACTAACGGCGTTTATCGGCGTGCAACGAAAGGCACTTTATGCGGCATCTCATCCGCAACTAAGTTGACGCCTGGAAAATGCGGTCGCTATAATTCCCGACTTGTGATTTCGTGAAGGAGAAAGCATGAAATTTCACCAAATGCCGAAAAATCTACAGACGCTCACGCTGGCATTGCTGTTAATGCCGGCTGCGGGCGCCTGGGCCCAGACGGGCGGCGCCGCCGCTTCTTCGGCCCCGATGAAAATCGCCATTCTCAATGTGCGCCAGGCCATCGTAAGCACCATTGAAGGAAAACAGGCCTCCGCTCAGCTTCAGAGTCAGTTCGCCTCGCAACAGAACGACCTGCAGAATATGCAGAAGCAAATTACTGATTTGCAGAATCGCATCGCCAATAGCCACGGTACCCTAAGTGAAGATGAGCAAGGCCGGCTGCAGCGCCAGGGCGAGCTTTTAGCCCGCCAATTTCAGCGCAAGCAGGATGACATGAATGAAGCCGTGAATGCCGCCCAAAGCGACATCATCGACAATATTGGCCGAAAAATGCTCGACGTTCTCGACCGCTACGCCCGCGAAAATGGCTACACGGCGGTATTCGATACATCCGCCCAGGGCTCGCCCGTCGTCTACGGTTCCAGCCAGATCGATATCACTCAGGAAATAATCCGTCTCTACGATCAGGCATATCCTGCGAAGCCGGGAACGGCTGTGCCATCCGGTTCTGCGGCTCCGCCCGCACAACCGAAAACTCAGGCTCCGGCTGGAACTCAGCCTTCCACCGCGCCCAAGAAGACAACGCCGTAATACGAATCGAACCTGTGGCAGCCGAACTTACGACGGCCGCTCTTGCAGCAGAAAAGACTGACCGCAGCTTGCTCGGTAAATTGGTTTTCGGTATTGGCAAGCTGCGGTTCTATGGCTGGGGGATGCTCGGTATCAGCTTGGTTAATCCCTCGTATCTGGCTTCCAAGTAAACCGCAGGCTTCCGTCGTTCCCTTGCTTTTGTAGTTCCCGGCCACTATACTGAACCTTCGTCCGAAGCCGGTCGCACATCCGAGTGGGCGCGAGCCCACTTTTTTGTTGGGGAAAATGTTCAGCGACCGCCGGCAGCCCATGGAGTTGGAGCGCATACGCGACGCCGCCGAACGCGCCGCCCGCACGGCCGGGGTCGAAGTCATCGATGTCGAGTGGAAGATCGGCAAGCAACGATTTTTGCGCGTTTACATCGATAAACCAGAAGGCGTCAGTCATAGCGATTGCCAGGCCGTCAGCGAGCAACTGGGCGTGCTTCTCGACGTCGAGGACCTCGTTCCGGGCTCCCGCTACATTCTGGAGGTCAGCTCTCCGGGCCTGGATCGCAAGCTGACTAAGGCGGCTGATTTCGAGAGGTTTGTGGGCCGCTTGGCTCGAATTTCGACGATCGAACCCGTCGAAAATTCGAAATTCTTCGAAGGACGCTTGGCGGGGCACACCGACGGCCTGGTGAAGATCGACGTCAAGGGCCGCATCATTGAGTTACCTCTGGCCGGCATTCGCAAAGCGAATCTGGTTGTAGAGTGGTAGGAGCAAAACAGAATGGCGAATCTGCTGGACCAAATGATTGAGCAGATCAGCCGGGAAAAGCATATCGAGCCGGATATCATCGTGGCCGCCATTGAAGACGCCATGGTGGTGGCCGCGCGGAAGTTTTACAAGACTGAGGAGAACCTCCGCGCCAAGTTCAATCCGGAAACCGGCCAGGTCGACGTGTATTCAGTTCGCTCCGTGGTGGACGAAGTCGCCGACCCCAAAAACGAAATGACGCTCTCCGATGCGCGTAAGGTCGATCCGCATCTCGAGGTTGGCGGCGAACTGCTGATTCCCAAGCCAACCGCCGTTCTGGGCCGCATCGCCGCGCAGACCGCCAAGCAAGTCATCATGCAAAAGGTGCGCGAGGCCGAGCGCGACACCATCTTCAACGAATACAACGGACGCGTCGGCGAGCTCGTCAACTGTATCGTCAAGCGTTTCGAAGGTCCCGACGTTGTCGTGGATATGGGACGCACCGAAGCGCGTCTGCCGAAGCGCGAACAATCCCGCTTGGAAACTTACAATCTCGGCGATCGCCTGCGCGTGGTCATCAAGGCGGTGGACCGCGCCGCCAAAGGCCCGCAAGTAATCGTCTCCCGCGCCGATCCCGTGTTAGTGCAGCGCTTGTTCGAAATGGAAGTCCCCGAAATTTACGACGGCACCGTGCAGATTCGCGCCGCCGCTCGCGAAGCGGGCGAGCGCACCAAAATCGCCGTCGTGAGCCGGGATAAAGATGTCGACCCCGTAGGCGCCTGCGTCGGAATGAAGGGCATGCGCGTGCAATCCATCATCCGCGAATTGCGCGGCGAAAAAATCGATATCATTCCGTATTCCGAAGACATCATGGCCTTCGCGCAAAAATCGTTGAGCCCGGCTAAGGTTACGCGCGTGCAAATTGTCGATCCGGAAAATCACCACCTCGAAGTCATCGTGGAAGATACTCAGCTTTCTCTGGCCATCGGCAAAAAAGGACAGAACGTCCGCCTCGCTAGCAAACTGATCGGCTGGAATGTCGATATCAAGAGCGAGGAAGAAAAGCGCCAGGAAATTGAAGCGCAGATGGCTGCGCTTACCGCGCCCGGCACTTCTCTTTCGGAATTGAAAGGCGTGGGCCCGAAGACTATCGAAAAAATTGAAGCTCACGGCGTCAGCAGCATAGAAAAGCTGGCCGATATGACTCCGGAACAGTTAACCGCGATTCCGGGTATTGGCGAAAAGATGGTGGAAAAAATTCAGCTTTCCGTGGCCGCGCATTTTCAATCGCTTGAACAGCAGCAGGCCGGGGAAGGGGCTCCGCCCGCCGAACTTGAGGAACAACCGGGTGAGGCCGAGCAGCTGGCTTCAGAAAAAGGCTCCGCCGGGGAAGCAGCCCCTGCCGAGGCCGCGCCCGAAGAGTTGGACGCTGTGGCTGAGCAATTCACCGAAGTTAATCAGGAAGCTGCGCCGCAGGCTCAAGCGGAATCAGTCGAGGCTGTCCCTGAAGAAGCCGGCTCATCCGAAACCGAAAATGTGGAGCGAAAAGAGAAATCAACTGGCGAATGACAGAACCAAACCAAATTCGCATCAATGAACTCGCGCGTGACCTGGAAGTAAAGGCCAAGGCGATCATCGACTACTTGCCCGAGGCTGGCGTCACCGAGAAGAAGACCCACTCGAGCTCGATCGACGTAGCCGCCGCCGAAAAAGTACGCGCCCATTTCCGCAAACTAGCTGAGGACGAAGCCGCCGCTGAAGCCAAAGCGCAAGCGGACAAAGCCGCCAAAGAAGCTGCCGCCAAAGCCGCTCGCCTTCGGCCCGCTGTCCCAGCGGCTCCTGCACCGCCAACAAATGTGCCTGGTCCTGCAACTACGGCGGCCGCGCCGGTTGGCGTCACGCCTTCGATTCCTAAGCCGGCTCCGGCTACGGGCGCTCCGGCTGCTGCGCCGCCGGCCGCCGCTGTTCCGAAACCCGCTGCTCCCGCGCAGGTACCAGCTCGTCCGGCTGCGGCGCCTGGCGCCCCCGGCCCGGTTCCGGTCGCGCCAGCAGCACCTCCTGCCGCGCAACCGCCGAAACCATCGCCCACGACCGCGCCCCCTGGATCGGCGCCGCGGCCTGCAAGCCCGACTCCGATGCGCCCTGCTGCACCAGGCGCTCCGCCGGCTGGCGTTGCCCGGCCGCCCATGCGTCCGGCTGCTGCACCCGGTGGACCCGGAACTCCAGGCGCTCGCCCTGGCGGCGCTCCTGGCGCTCCTCGCCCCGGTGGTCCAGTAGTTCCGCGCCCTGGAGGCCCTCCCGGCGCTTCTCGTCCCGGCGTTCCTGGTTCTGCACCCGGCATTGCTGCGCGTTCCGGAGCTCCTGCTGGCGCTCCGTCGCCTCGTCCCGGCGTAGGAGCCCCCGGTGGCCGCTACCCGATGCGTCCCGGCGCTCGCCCTGGATCGGTTCCTATGCGGCCCGGCGGCGGTATGCCGCCTCGCCCTGGGCAAAGGCCTACGCGACCCGGCGGCCCGGGACCAATGCCCGTCGTGCCTCCGCCAAAGGCGGAGCCCGGCAAGCCAATTTACGAACGCAAGCCTGCGGCTCGCGCTCGTCCCACGCTGGAGAAGCGCTTCGAAGAGGGCGAACGCAAGCTGCACCCCGTTCGCGCGCGCACCGGCGTACCCCAGGGCCGGACCACGCGCATCGAGCCGGTCGCACAGCCGCCGCGTCCTCCGCGCGACATCACCATCACCGAAGGCATCACCGTCCGCGATCTCGCGGAAAAGCTGGACGTGCGCGCCAAGGAAGTCTTAAAAGAGCTCCTCGACCGCGGCGTTTTTGCCTCGATCAATCAAGCTCTGGACGTGGGCACGGCAACTAGCCTTGCCGAAGCTTTCAGCGGTGTCGTGAATGTCGTTTCCTTCGAAGAGGAAGTCGTCCAGGAAGTCGCCAAGGAAGAGAAGAAGGAAAATCTCCTGCCTCGGCCGCCGGTCGTTACAGTCATGGGTCACGTCGACCACGGCAAGACCAGCTTGCTCGACGCCATTCGCCAAACCGAAGTCGCCGCCGGTGAAGCCGGAGGCATAACCCAGCACATCGGCGCATCAGTCGTTTCCGTTGACGGTCGCCGCATCGTCTTCATTGATACGCCCGGCCACGAAGCCTTTACGCGCATGCGTGCTCGTGGCGCCAAGGTCACGGATCTTGTTGTGTTGGTCGTTGCCGCCGATGACGGCCTGATGCCGCAAACGCTCGAAGCCATCGACCACGCGCGTGCCGCCAACGTGCCCATCATTGTTGCCATCAACAAGATTGATAAGCCGGAAGCCCAGCCTGAACGCGTCAAGCGCCAGCTTGCCGATCGCGGCTTGATGCCGGAAGAATGGGGCGGCGATACTGTCGTCGTCGAAGTCTCCGCGCGCGAAAAGAAAAATCTCGATAAGCTCCTCGAAATGATCCTGCTCGTTTCCGATCTGCGCGAGCTTCGCGCCAATCCAGGCGCGCCTGCCAGCGGCACGGTTCTCGAATCCCGCGTCGATCGCGGCCGCGGCCCGGTTGCCACCGTTCTTGTGCAGAACGGCACCTTACACACCGGCGACGTCTTCATCGTTGGCGCCGTCTACGGTAAAGTGCGCGCGCTTTTCGACGATCATGGCCGCCCGGTCAAACTGGCCGCGCCGTCCACTCCTGTTGAAGTCCTCGGCCTGCAAGGTATTCCCGAAGCTGGCGATCAATTCCAGGTAGCCGACGAGGCCAAGGCTCGCCACATCGTCGATTATCGCCAAACCAAGTTGCGCGAAGCCTCGCTCGCCCGCAGTGCCGGCGGGCGTATCACGCTCGATCAATTGCACGAGCAGTTGAAGAGCGGCGAAACCAAGGAATTACCCATCGTCGTCAAGGCCGATGTGCAGGGCTCCGTCGAAGTTCTCAGCGAGCTGCTCCCCAAGCAGTCCACCGATCAGGTGAAGCTGAAGATCATTCACGCCAGCGTCGGCGCCGTTACGGAAACCGACGTCCTGCTCGCTTCCGCTTCAGGCGCCATCATTTTCGCCTTCAACGTGCGCCCCGATCGCAAAGCTTCGGATTTGGCTCAGCGCGAAAACGTCGACATCCGCCTGCACTCGATCATTTACGAAGTCACCGACGAGATCAAAAAGGCCATGACCGGCCTGCTTGAGCCCGTCTTCAAGGAAACGCATCTCGGCCGCGCCGAAGTGCGCAACGCTTTCCGCATCAAGGGCGTCGGCACGATCGCAGGCTGTTACGTTCTCGACGGCATCATCAAGCGCGATGCCGAAGTGCGCGTCGTTCGTGAAGGCGTGGTGGTTTACACCGGCCGCGTCAGTTCGCTCCGCCGGTTCAAGGAAGACGCCAATGAAGTTCGCGCCGGCTTCGAGTGCGGCGTCGGAGTTTCGAACTTCAACGACATCAAAGTCGCCGATGTGCTCGAATGCTTCGCCATGCAGAAGCAGATTCTCGCCGAAGCCACCGCCTGACGATCCGCGCGTCGAACTCCCAGCTGTCATTCCGAGGAGCGAACGCGACGAGGAATCTGCTGTTCGTTTTTGCTTGTCATCACGAGCGCAAGCGAGGGATCCGCGGTTGCTTTTTCGGGTGCCCCACCCTTCGCGCTGTTTGCGAAGGGTGGGAAAAAGCGCCGTTCGCAAGCACCGCTTTGCCGCTACCTAAGCGTGTCATTCCGAGGAGCGGGTAGCGACGAGGAATCTGCTGTTGCTTTTTCTGATGTCACCCTGAGCGGGTGTGGAATTTGGTTGCCGAAGGATCTCTCTTCGCAATGTTTCGGCAACAACTGAGCTGAATGTCATGCCTGTCGGTCTGCTGACGCTGGAAATCTTCATCCCTGACGCGCATTCCCTTAAAGACAAACGCCAGGTTTTGCGCAGCCTGAAGGATCGCCTCCGCGCGCGCTTCAACGTGGCCGTCGCCGAACTCGATCACCAGGAGACCTGGCAGCGCGCTCAGGTTGGCGTCGTCACCCTCTCGAACGATGCCGCGCACCTCGAGCAATCCTTGCAGGCCGTCTTCGCGGAAGCGGAAAATTTGCTCGGCCGCGACCTCGTCGACCATAATCTTGAAATGCTATGAGCGCCGCCGCTATGCTGTCATTCCAAGGATCCACAGCGAAGAGGAATCTGCTTCTCGCCTTTGCCATATGACTGTCGCAGGACATCGTCACGAACGCGTCGCCGGCGAAATGACGATCCGACCAGGATCGTCATCCCGAGCGACGAACCGGAGCGAGGGATCTCTCCGTTCCGGAGTCTTGGGGTTCAGACAAACATGACTGTCGCAGGACATCGTCACGAGCGCGTCGCCGGCGAAATCCGCCAGGAAATCACCGCCATGCTCGCCGGCGAACTCAAAGACCCGCGCCTCTCCGTCTTCGCGACGATCAGCGAAGTCCGCATGGCGCCCGACCTCAAGCAGGCCAGGGTCTACGTCAGCGTCATGGGCCCCGAAAACGAACAAAGGGACACCATCAAAGCCCTCACCGCCGCCGCCGGCTTCATCCGCCACGAGCTCAGCGAACGCCTCCAGCTCCGCCGCTCCCCCGAACTTACCTTCGTCCTCGACCGCTCCGAAGAGTACGCCCAGCGCATCAACGAACTCCTCCGCCGCGCCAAATCCCCCGGCTAGTTGCAAGGGTGGGATCTCCTTGACGAGCCTCGGCTCCTCGGCATACTCTTCGCGCGAGCGATGAGCACGATGGCTGCGCCGCGTAAACCATGAAATACTCCCGCCGCGACTTCATCAAATCCACCGCCGCTGCCGGTGCGGCGGCAGGTATTTCGCAATTTGCCGCATTGCCCGCCGCCTCTGCTCCCGTAGAATCCTCTCGCTTGGAAACCTTCACCGACTGGATCGCCGCCGATCGCGCCACGCGTAAACGCGGCCTGCAACAATGCCTCGACCGCATCCGCGAACTCGACCCCTCCATCCACGCCTGGGTGGTCGTTCAACTCGAACGCCCCACCGCCGACGGCCCGCTCTCGGAAATTCCCTTTGGCGTAAAAGACATCGTCGAAACAAAGGGCATGGCCACCGAATATGGCTCGCCGCTTTACAAGGGCCGCGTCGGCACCGCGGATGCCGCCATCATTCGCGACCTGCGCAGCCGCGGGGCCATTCTTCTGGGCAAAACGGTAACCACCGCCTTCGCCTACCGCACTCCGGGACCCACGCGAAACCCGCGCAATCTCGACCACACCCCCGGAGGCAGCTCCAGCGGGTCGGCTGCGGCCGTAGCCGCGGGCATGGTGCCCTTCACCATCGGCGAACAGACCCGCGGCTCCATGATCCGGCCGGCGTCCTTCTGTGGCGTCACCGGATTCAAGCCCACTTACGATCTTTTGCCCACCGAGGGCATGCTTCCCTTCGCCAAGAGCCTCGACACTCTCGGTCTGTATACGCACACGCCCGCGGACATGATCGCGCTCTGGAAAGCGATGGGCAAACCCGTGGCCGGCGCGGAGCAATTTCCGTTCGCCGCGCCCGAACCCATCCCCGAATGCGATCCGGAAATGGCCAACGCATTCCGCCAGTCCATCGCGCTCCTGCGCCGCTCCGGCATCGCCATCAAATCAATTGATATTGCCGGTGACCTGAAAAAACTTGTCGAAGCCGGCGATGTCTTGGAATCTTACGAAGGCGCGCGCGTCCACGAGGCGCGCCTGAAGCAGTTCGGCGACCGGCTCGATCAGAATATTGCGAACTTGGTTCGCAACGGGCTCAAGATTCCCATGGAGCGATACGACGAGGCCAAGCGGCTCATCGCCGAGAGCAGAACTCGCTTCGCGGAAATTTTCAAATCCACGCCTGTAATTCTCACGCCCGCCGCCGTCGGTCCCGCGCCCCTCGGCTTATCCACCACGGGCGATCCGAGAATGAACGCGCCTTGGACGGCTCTGGGAACTCCGGCGGTATCGATCCCCATGCCCGTCGCCAGCGGCCTTCCTCTCGGTTTGCAGTTGACCGCCGACCTCGGCCAGGATTCGCGCATCCTTCCTGCCGCGCTCCTGCTGTATCAGCGCCTCACCGCCAGCCCCAAAACGAGCATCTGATCAGTCTTCCGGCGAAACGTCTGCCATCCGCCGCGAAAAGGCTACCAACAGGATGCGCTTTTCGCGGATAGAAGAGTCGAGCTTTCGCCGGTTAACAAAGTCGTCCCGAGCGACGAACCGGAGCGAGGGATCCTCTGAGCTGTTTTACCCAGCAGCGCCTCACCGCCGGCGCCAAAATCTCTCCCGCCTGACCGCCGCTATTTACTACTCTGGCTACCGCACTTTACTCGTCGGGGTAAATAGAACATGCTCGAAACCTGCCTGCCACATTTTTATGGGAAAGAGCAATTACAACGCTATCCCAGTGAGTTCGATTTTCGGTACAATTCGCGCCACCTAACGGATGGAACTAGGAGCCTGCTAGCGATCAAGAGAGTAGATGGGAAGCGACTCATGCTGCGGGACTCATCCGCGAGTCCCAAAAAGAAATAAGGCCCGCCTGTCAGCGAGCCTTATTTCAAAACCTGAACTTTCGGCCAAATGGTCCGCTGCTATCGGACCGCCTGCTCGTAGTGTACCACGGGGAGGCTGAGACAATGGCCAAGAATCGAATACGCATAAGCGTTGACGGCGATCCGCGTGACCAGGGACATGTTCGCCTGACGGATTTTTTGAAGCAGCTTGACTCCGTTCGGAAAGCGCTCCGATATACGGAAGGATTGCTGCAAAAAGGGGAGAAAGGACCGGTCTATTACAGAATTATCGACGCTCACCGCGAGAGCCCGCTAACGGTTACCCTGGAAGCCGTTGCCGAAAAGCCTTCCTCGTTGCCAGATCAAGTAGTTGGAAAATTCCTCACATCGATAGATCAGATTAAGAAGCACGGAAAGATACCGCCCGATTTCGACTATCCGACCGCCGAGGCATATCGGGAGATTACGCTTCCTCAGCACCAACACGTCAGTGCTCTTGTCATCGGAAACGGAAGGCGGCGGATAGCCATTGATTATCAATACGAAGAGAAAATTACAAAAGCGATTGGACCGGACGAATTTGCCGAGGGCTCTATAACGGGCACGCTCGATACCGTGAAACTTCACAATGTCACATCGTTTGAGGTTTTCCCGACAATCGGACCTAAGCGCGTGGTTTGTCACTTTCGGCCAGAGATCAAAGATAAGGTTAAGCAGGGATTGGAACGGTACGTCTGTGTTTATGGAAGGCTGCGGTATAAGCATTGGGATAAGTTTCCCCACGCCATTGATGCCACTGATCTAGATATTTACCCTCACGAATACGAGCTGCCCAAATTGAGTGATCTCAAGGGTATGGCTCCCGAGCTTACAGGCGGCTTAGAAGCGCACGACTTTTTAGAACGAGTTAGGAATGGCTGAGAAGCGGAAAAAATATTACTGGTGTTCGTGTGCCTTCATATTGTGGCTAGATGGCAATGGCGATCCACAAGACGTGGATGGCTTAGAGGAAGTTGTTAGAGAGGTCGAGGCTGGTCGCGCCGATATATTTACATCCGCCTTTACAAAAACCGAAGTATTAGAAGGCAAAATGACGGACACACAGCGAACTCTGTTCAATAAATTATTTCAACGCAGGAATGTGGTTCCAGTGGATGTGACGACCCGCGTGTTGGACCTATCCACGAAAATAAGGAATTGGAATCCGAAGATCAGTTCTAGCGACGCAATACATTTGGCCACGGCGATAATCTATGAGGCGGACGAATTTCATACGACTGATGGCGGCGGCAAAAAGAGAAAGCATGCTGGCGATCTTTTGCCACTTAACGGGAACGTGGCCGGTTATCCACTAAAAATCTGCAAGCCGCAAGCCCGACAGTTTAGCCTTCTCCGTGGCGTTGGCCCACAGCCGCAGGAAAAGAAGAAGTAAGAGCAACGTAAGCAAGAAGGGATTGACGCTCCATCCATTGAAATTCAAAGAGGCCGTGGCCGATCCGTTCGTGCTCAGCTCCATAACGCGGCGGATTCTAAAGCTCCCAAATATGTCCGCGTAGTTTCGCGGCTCCGGAGGTATTCTGCGCACGTGCGACACGTCGCTGCCCAGTCTCCGGTCTGCATTCCGCCGCTAAAGTCCTTACCCGCTGCCACGCGTTCGCCGTTGTTCAGTTTGTCCGCGGTATGTCTGCATGCGTGGGTTGCGCCGTTAACTTGCTCCCTCTGCTCCGGTGGCACTTGGACAATCTGCACCTTTACTAGAGTCAGCATCGATTCCCCCCGGCAGCCATTTTCCGAATCAGCGCGCCTGAGGGCCAGCGCCGAGGTATCTGCCAGTGTCCCGCCCGCTATTGGCTTATCAGCTTCACGAGCACCGACCGTGCCCTCCGGCTCGGTTTGTGTAGCGCCGCCTTCTTGTCCCGAGTGCCGGTGCGAGGGGCTAGGCGGCATCTGTTCGCTTTAATCATGCCTCCGGCCCGGTTTCTGTAGCGGCAACCTCTTGTCCCTAGTGCCTGTGCGAGGGACCACGCGGCATCTATTCGCTTTACTCATGCGTTATGTAGCGCCGCCCTTCAGGGCGGCATCTGTCCGCCTTTACTCACGGAGTAAAATAGAACATGCTCGAAATTTGTCCGGTCGCATTCTGCGCAAGCGCGCCTCGCGTGCGTCGTGTGCCTCGTATGTTTTACACCCGCTCATGTCTGTGCTCCTTTCACCATGCGGGTACCGCAGTACGCCGCCGAGCAACGCCTTTCGGATCTACTTCGCTCCGATCCGTAGGCTTCGCAACTTCCCCCGCGCAGATAGCAACCCGTTTAGAATCAGATAGTTGCACAAAGTATACTGATAAACATTTTAAAATCATATCGTTGCGGAAAAACATAGGGGGCACACCCCCTCGACCCGCATTATGTTGCTTAGGCTCTCATTTCCGCTAAGGTCAGCAGAATGAGCACATACGAAAACTCCGCCCGCAACTCCAGCAGGAATCTGCACTTACGGTTTTATTGGACTTAAAGTACCTGTAGAATCAACACTTGCAAAAAAATTTTCGTCGAGGGTGGCTTTAGGAGGATCGCTGTTCAGATGTTCGGGAGATCAATGTCGGAGGAATAATGACGAGGGCTAAGAGCAGCATTTCTGATGCTCGCTGTGTTGCTGGCGGCGGCCACGGGCGCCCACGCCCAGCAGTTTCGCTTTCATCTCCAGGAAGCGACCATCGACGACGTCCATCGCGCCATCCGCGAAGGCCAGATCACCTGCCGCGGATTGGTCCAGCTCTATATCAATCGCGCCAAAGCCTATAACGGCGTCCCCGATGAGCTGGTCACCAAAGACGGCGCGCCCATCCCGCCTGCGCCCGGCGTGGTTCGCGTCGGTGCGCCGCTGAAGTTTCCCACAGCGACAATCGCGATATCCACTTTGCTGCCCAATTTCGATCAGTACGCCGGCCCTCCGATCGAGTTCGGCCGGATGGAGCCGACCGCATCCGATCCCACCGTGCAGCAGCAGTACGGCATGACCGTCGGCATGCCCAATGCCGGCCAGCTCAACGCGCTCGGCACGCTCAATCTTCGCGGCGAACGCTCCGTCACCTGCAAAGGCGATCGTGACCGCCGTCCCGCCGACGGTCCGCTGCCGCCGGGCTCGCCCGCTGTCTGCGAGGAATTCCGCAAGCAGCCCGATGCCCTCGAGCGCGCTGCCGCGCTCGATGCGCAATATGGCCGCAATCCCGACCTCCAGAAGCTGCCCATGTACTGCGTCGTTTTCACCTTCAAGGATTCCTACGACGCCAAAGACATGCGCAGCACCGGCGGCGCCGATGCCAGCTACGACATCGATTTCCCGGCGCGAGACCAGACGCTGATCGCTCAGCTTCGCGAAAAGGGCGCCATCATTTACGCCAAAGCCGTCAACACGGAATACAACGGCCGCCCCGTCCCTGCCATTCGCGGCGAAGACAATTCGGAATCGCGCGGCTCCAATCGGCCCACGAAAGTTTTCGTCTCCACGCTGGGCTATCAGCGCAGCACCTGGGCGGGCAATCCGAGCGACGTTTACGATACGACCCGCGCCGCCTCCCTGGGTTCCAGTTCCGGCTCCGGCGTTTCCGTAAGCGCGAATCTTACGATGTGCAGTCTCTGCGAAGAGACCAGCATGTCCTGCCGCGGCCCCTCCAATCACAATTCCGTGTCGCTGATTTTGCCGCACAAATCGCTCATTTCGTTTCTTGGCGGCGCTATCGGTGCGGATATTTACAACGATCGCGCCGGCATTATGTGCCGCACCGTTAGAGATGCGGCCAAGGTCCTGGATTCGCTGAAAGATCCGGTCAACGGCTACTACGACCCGCGCGATGTTTTCACCACTGTTCCCCGGCCGAGTGTTCTCGATAAACCATACGCGCCGAACGCCGCTTCACCGGGCACTCGCGGCTCGCTGAAAGGGATGCGCATCGGGATCATCCGCGAATCGATGCTCACGTTTCCCGGCGTCAAAGCCGACGAACCCATTTCGCAAGCTGCTGCCAAGGAGATCAAGGCCACCCTCGGCGATTATCTGGGCGCGACTCTGGTCGAATCGGTCGATCCTCTGTGGCCGGATGATCCCAGCATCGAAAATATGAAGCCGTCCTACACGGACGCTTTGGCGCAGCTCGTTCCGGTATTTTTTCCCGACATCCTTTACCGCCTCGGGCGCGATGGCCAGCCTCAGTTCCCCGAATTCGCTGCAAAAATTCAGCCCACGGAATTCGCGCCAGGCAAAACGTTCGGATCCGGAACCATGAAGCCCATCGATTACTTCCTCAACCTCGCCGAAGGAAAGGTTCCCATTCCCAAAAACCTGAATATCCGCGCCATCGAAGAGGAAGTGGAATCGAACGCCTTCACCTTTCACTTCAATCAGTACGCCATGCGCCGTGCGGCCGATTGGAAAGAGCGCGGTTTCATGGAAACTTTGATCGATTTTCACGCCCTTAACGCGCGCTCGAAATTCTGGGGCGACGATCAGCGCGCATCATTCAAGGATTGGGAAGAGATGACCGATATGCGCAACACCGGCGTCCGCCAGGGCATCGACGAACACATCATGATGCGGGAGCTTCTGCGGCGCGTGGAAATGAAGGTCATCTACGAAAATCACCTCGACGCCGTCGTGCGCGTCCACTACTCGCTTCCTCCCGGAAAAATTGGATTGGCTCCTCAGCCCGAACCTCGCGGAGACGTTCGCGGTGAGCTGCGCATGGGTCCGTTTGCGGGCGTCACGGAAGTCCTCATTCCCGCCGGTTACGTGACCACGGTTTATGATCCGGTGTTCACGTTGAGTCCCGATAAAAAGCGATATATTCCGACCGCCAACAATACGCCGGCCACTTTGCCTGCGCCTGGACTTCCCTTCTCTCTCGTATTTCGGGCCGAGCCCGGCAAAGAGGACATAATCCTGAAAGTCGCTTCCGCTTATCAGGCGGCTTCCAAGCGCCGCGTTCCGCCGCCTCAATTCGGCCCGCTCCCCGGCGAACCGTAAAATTCGCCGATGCCGAATTCCGACGCGAATCGAAGCGAGGTATGACGAGATGCAGTTTTCCGAGGCCGTCGATATTGAGAAACGAGAAAAGCCCCATGACTCGCGTTGTCATTACGAGCCCGCCGTCGGCCGCACACGCGGCCGACCTTCCGGATCGGCGGGCGAGGAATCCCTCTTGAAGTTTTGGTGTCAACTCGTGGCTGCGCCGTTCCTACAACTTGTCATTCTGAGCGAAGTGGCCGCGATTTTCCGCCGGCCGCTCTTCGCGCGAAAGTCATGGGCATCAGGAGCTTTCGCGCGTTTACAAAGTGTGGCCGCGCGGCCACGAAGTCGAAGAATCTCTCTGCGGTTTCGGATGAATGTAGCAGCGTCTTCGCAAATGCAGCAGTAAACTCGATTGGACCAATAGATTTAATGCGTTGGATTCTCTGGACAAACCACTGTACTGTGCAATCGAGGAATTATCTCTCAATGCAAAGGAGGAATGGGCCATGCTGTCACGCTGCGCGAATCCGGATTGTGGAACGAATTTCGATTACGGGCATGGACGGTTCTTCCGTTTCCGGAGAAGTTCCTCGCCTGTGCCGGTAAATTCACATTCCGTTCAACATCATTGGTTATGCGATTCATGTTCGGAAACCTACACTCTGGACTATCGCGAAGCGATCGGCATATTGCTTTCGCTTCGTCTGCGGACCCCCAACGACGGCTATATACCCCTGCTGATTGCGGAAGCGTGAGGGCGTGAGTTCTCTTATTCTAAGCGCGCGACGAGAAACCATGCCATTCGACCCTGCAGCTGCGGATGCCTTTGCGGGCTCAATTACGCGCGACTCGGCGTTTGACCAGCTCCTACGGCTGGCAGCTTCTTATTCTTCACGGCACTCTGTTTCGCAGCAGGGCGGCTCGCGGAGCTCTGCGCGAAAAAACCCACTCACTGAAGATATTGAGCGCCGCGCTTACGAACTCTATCTCAGTCGAGGCGGCACGCACGGGTGTGACATGGATGATTGGCTGCAAGCAGAACGCCAGGTCCTCGAAGAACTCAAATCAAAGAAAGCCAGCTTGCGTCTGGCCCTCGCCTTTGGTCTTTTGAAAGCGCCCCTCGAATAGCTTTCTCTCAGGCGCAGCGCTCTCTCGTCAACGCTCTTCGCGCTTTCAAATCTCTCTTCGTGTTCTTAATTTTAGGATTCGACAGTTGAAAGCAACAGCGGTGAGCCGAGCCTGCCGGCGTAGTGCGGCCTGTAGCGCGTGACGTTGTACATCTTCGGAATATCGAGGGTGCGGGCGCCAAGCTTTGGATCGGGGAGCGGCACATGCGTGTATTTGCCGTCGCGAACGGCGGTGAGCCGCCCAAAGACGTCCCCGCGGATCAGATCCACCGCCACATTCGCGAAGGTAATCGCCACGATCTGATCCAACGCGTCGGGATCGCCGCTGCGCAGATCGTAAGTGAGATCGCTGACCATGACTTCTTCGCCGGTTCGCCGCCGAATCTCCTCGCCTAGCGCGTGCCCGATATCCACCTTCTTCTTGTGTCCGTATGCGTCCGCTTCGCCATATTCCTCGACGGAATGGCCTTGCCACACAGCGCCTTCCGAGACAATCACGAATGCGTAGCGGCTGGGATTGTTGCGTTTATCCTCCAGCAGGATTGCGATCAGGCGATCCAGGTCAAACTCCACTTCGGGTATCACGCAGCGGCCCGCGGTCACGTAAGCGGTGTACAACGCTGTGAAGCCCGCATCGCGCCCGAAGATGCGGAAGATGCCGATGCGCTCGTGCGAACCGAGCGTGGTGCGCTGGCGCGTGATGGCTTCCTTGGCGCGGCTGATAGCGGTAGAAAACCCGATGCAGTATTCCGTGCCCTGAACGTCATTGTCCATCGTCTTGGGAATGCCAATGATGCGCACGCCTTTGGAATCGAGCCTCTTTGCGAAGCTGAGCGTGTCATCGCCGCCTATGGCGATGAGGCAATCGAGGTGGAGGTGCTCGATATTCTCGAGCACAAGCGGCGTGAGATCGTAGACCTCCTCGGAAACGCGCAGCGATTCGAGCTTTTTCGGAGGGAGATGCTTGGGCAAACCCGCGCGGCGCATCTTGGGAGGATTGGTACGCGAGGTATGCAGCATGGTGCCGCCGGTGCGGTCGATCCCTCGTGTATTGTTGCGATCGAGGATGTGGACATATTCGGAATCAAGCTGAGGTCCCTGCTTGAGGTGGGTCAGCCCTTCCCAGCCGCGGCGAATTCCCAAAACTTCATAATCCATGTCCGTCGTCTGATAGACGACGCTCTTGATGACGGCGTTCAGGCCGGGAACATCTCCCCCGCCGGTTAAAATACCGATTCGACGCATCGACACGTAGGTGCGCGCGAGCTAATTGCAGCCGCAGCCACCCATCCCGCAGCAGGAACCGCCGGGCATGCCGCTGCCGTTGGCGGAACTCTCGGATGAGCCGTTTTTTGCTGGCGCGCTGAAGACGGAAAGCTGGAGGGTGTGGCGCTGGCTCGCGCATTTCGGGCAGGCGATTTTCGCGCTTTTGGAAAGCACAATTTGCTCATAGTGTGCACCGCAATCGTCACAGAGGTATTCGTAAATGGGCATCGAAACCAGCTCCTTATGTCAGCCTATATTGTAGAAATAGATTGGCGCTCGGAGCAAGCAAGTCCGCGGCGAATTAATTAGCCCCGAAAAGCAACAGCCCCCAAGGAATCGGGGGCTGTTGCGACACAACTGAATTGCTGATGATCTAGTCGCCAGCGGGCGCAGCGACCTCTTCCACTTCTTTGACCGCATCCTTCGCGCCGGCTTTCGCGATGGTAGTGAGGGCTGGGCCGGTGGCCGTTTTGATTTGTTGCACGGAACCGATCTGCACCACAGATGGCTGTGCTTTCTTGAGGACCATCTCTTCGTAGATGGCCCGAACCTTGGCAGCCTCTTCGTTGGCCTTACGGCGGCGAATCTTATCTTCCTCCGCCGCGGTCATCGGGATGTCGTGCTCCTTGGGACGAACACGCGCTGCATCCTCCTCATCGATGACGAGCGAATGCTCGTAATTTTGCAGATCGACCGGGCGGCCTTTGGCATAAATTTCATGCTTGCCGTGAGTGCGATACCACTGCGCGACGGTCGCGTTTTTGTACATGTTCTCGATGATCTTCCGCCAGCCGATGCCGGTGTTGTATGCGCAGAAGGAGATTTCGCCCTGCTGCGTGGCATACGGAATGATGCACATCTCCGTGCGGCGGAAGTCGTAGTTGAATAGATCCTGGAACCACATGCCGGCAATGAACAGGAAATTCCAGGGATCCTCTTCGCGACGCTTCTTGGTATCTTCAAAGGTGCGATCGGGGCCGGAATTCCCATACTTCTTTACGTGATTCGGCGTCAGACCCCAGGACTTATCGAACTTGCGCCACAGATCGATGAGAGCCAGGCTGGGCGGCGCCTCGAAGGGCCGATAATTCTTCAGCAGCGCGAGCCCCATCATCAGATTCGAGAAATTCTTGCCGCGCGCCGCATCGGTGATTTTTTTCACATCATCGACCAACTGCGGCACATTCAGGAACCGCGGCACCGGCGCCCATTCCTTCGTCTGCTTGTTGATCATCAGGGCAGTACCTACACCGCAGTTCGGATGGCAACCGCAGCTCACCGTTCCCCAGTGCGACTCCGGGCCATGGGCCAAATCGGCAAATGCGGAAAAGGCGCTGATGAGAGAGATCGGGAACCAATCGCGGGTCGGCTCTACTCTGCCCACCTGATTACTAACGTCGTTGGCCAAATGGGAGAGCGTATAGCGCTGCCGGAGGCGGCGCTCCGGGGTGATGTCTTCGTCGCGGCCGGTGAAAGACACCGGCTGGAAGGCCACGAAGGAAATCTTCCTGGGATTTTCCATCGCAAACTTCACGATCGAGCCCACCTGGTCGTTGTTAACGTTGTTTACGATCGTGACGACCAGAATGATTTCGATGCCCGACTCGTGCATGTTTTCGATGGCGCGCAGTTTGACGTCAAACAAGTTGCCGACTTGACGGTGGCTATTCGCGTCGTTACCAATTCCGTCGAACTGGAGGTAGGCATAGCGCAAGCCGGCCTCGAATGCCTTCTTGCAGAAATCCTTGCTCTTGGCGAACTCAATCCCGTTGGTGGCCGCCTGTACGCTGTTGTAACCGAGTTTTCGCGCGTAGCGGATGGCATCCAGGAAATAAGGATGCATGGTGGGCTCGCCGCCGGAGAACTGCACGGAAAGCTGGCGGCGCGGCTTGATCTTTACCGCGTTGTCGAGAACTTCCTGAATCTCTTCCCAGCCCAGTTCGTGCACATAGCCAACCTGGTTGGCATCCATGAAGCACGGATCGCACATCATATTGCAACGATTGGTGAGGTCGACAGTCAGGACAGCGCCGCGCCCGTAGCGAACCGTGCTCGAGCCATGCTTGTGCAAGCCCTCATCGTTATGGGCAGGAATATCGCGGCCGGGGAAATTCTTCTCAATCCAGGACAGAAATTTCGAATCGATGGCCATCAGGTCTTCATAGGTGCCGTGAACGGGGCACTCTTTCACCATCCAGACCTGGCCATCGCGCTCGATGATCTGCGCCTTGATCTCCCCGACTTTCTCGAACATCAAATCCTGCCAGTCCTTTTTTCCACTGAAAATAGCGTCGCGCGCCTCTTTCACACACCCCGGGCAAAGCGAATCGGTTTGCCTCGGCCACCCCAGTGTCGGCTTGGTTTTTTCCCACGACTTGAGCAACGGCTTCTCGGACCACTTCGGCGTAAACGAAGCGTTAGGATTAAATTTGTTGAAAAATTGCAGAGTATCGAAAGCTACGCCGGCGGTTTTGCTCAAAGCCAAGTCCACCAGTTTCAAGGCCTGCGAACCCACGCCTACTTTTCTCGGCATGTTAATTGCCTCGCTTTCCCGCTACGAAATTTGAGTTTCGAATATGTGAAAGAAAATGCAGCGAAGTCACCAATTCTTCCCCCAAAGAGGCCCCCAAAAGAGCGCTCACTTTATCACGGAAACTTGCGCGCCACGCCTGCGCCGCGACGCCAAAGTGCTTCACCATCACTAGTTTCGCCGGGGGTGCGCCATAGGGTCCAGCCAGATACGGCCAAGGGTGAAAAAGAGGGGTCGAACGGCGCCAGCCGGATGGTTAACGGAAGGTGAAGAAAGGGCCTGGGACGGCCCTAGGGGTTACCAATAAGTCGCACGATTCAAGTAACTTGAGGGCCTTCCGGATGTTCACTCGTTTACGACCGGCCGCAATACGGCTATAGCAAAATGCGCGAGCTCACCGGCTCCTTCATCGAGCTGCAGCCAACGCACAATGCAATGCTCTTTAAGGTAATTTGTCACACGGGATTCGGCGATTCCCAAGTTCTCGGCCAAGCTTTCTTTCAATCGCGGCGGATCTTTTAATCCGCGACTACCACGAACGATATTGCCGATGGCAATTCGCAAAGTCTGGCACGATTCAACGTAGTAGTGACTTACCTGGTCGGAATCCGAGAGCAACAGCACGCCAGGACCAGCCGGGGCTGATTCCGCCTGCTCCAGTTTTGAATGAGGGCAAGCCAACAAGCGCCGAAGCTGTGACTCCAAATGCGCCATCCGAGAAGCGAGGGCAGGTTCGCCCGCACGGCTTCGAGCCTGCCAAGCTGCGGTCGATGGCACAACCGGACTCGGCGAGGGACTAGCAGGTGGCCTCAATTCCGGAACAGGCTCTTCCGATAAGGGAGGAACGCGCGACGGTCTCTCGCTGGGCGTTTCGACGACTTCTGCACGGATCGGAGCTGGAACCGGTGCGACTCCGGAAGCAATGCCCTTGGCCGGGCGACGCCTGTTTCGACCGCCCCGCCGTCCGCGGCGACGCGGTTTTCTTTGACCCGGCGCAGCACCCGGCTCCTCGGCAGCCGTATTTCCGGTGGTCGCGGCACCCGCGCTCCGAGCACGCTGGATTGGCTCGCGGACTAGCTTCAGGTGTGGCCTGGCGGCGTCCGGTGCGATGTCTTGTCCCATGATGTCTTGTCCCATGTCGGGGCCGGTTTCGGATACAGGTTGAGTTTCGGACAAATCACTGGCGGAACTCGAAGCATCTGCGCTCGAAGTTTCCGCGCTCGAGCTGTCTTCGCTCGTGCTATGTGGGGATGCTTCGGTGCCCTGGCTTGTTTCGACGCCCGCCGGGGAAGGAGAACGAAGGCGGGCCAATGCAGCCTCAGCCTTGGTCTTCCACTGGGATCGGCGAAATCGCTCCGCGGCCGCCGTATACCAGCGCGCCGCTTCGGCGTGCTCGCCGGCTTTCTCCTGCCACCGAGCCAGTTCGAACGCCACCATGGCGTCGCGGGTCTGTTCGTAAAGTTCGGCCAGCTTTGCTGCTGCGTCCGTACCTGCCTTCGCTTTGCGGATGCGTGCCTGAATTTGCCGCCAGTCTGCCATTGCCGAGCATTGTAGCAGTGACTAGGCTGCGCAACCAAAACCTCAACCGGGTTTTGGCTAGAATTCAGCAGCGCGGATTGGTTCAATCCTCCGAATGTCGCACGCTGAATCCTGGTGAAGTCCTTTCTGAGACACAAAGATTGCGGGACAATCGATTCATGCGATTCATGCACGGCGTCACGGAAACTGAGTGGATCATCGCGAAAGCGAACGAGCTTGGCTTTGATCTTTGCGGAATTACGCCTGTAGAAGGACTGGCCGACGCCGCGAATTTGAAGGAGTGGCTCGCGCGCGGGTACGCGGGACAGATGCAATACATGCATGACCCGCGACGAGCCGATATCACGCAGGTGCTTCCGGACGTCAAGAGCGTGATCGTGTGCGCGCTCAATTACAACACAGGTGCGCCTGCGTCGATCGAAGCTGCTGCCCGTGCGACAGATCAGGAACCACGCGGCTGGATCTCGCGCTACGCATGCGGCGACGACTACCATACGGTGGTCGGCGAAAAACTCAAGCAACTGCTCGCGGCCATGCAAGCTCATTTCATTGGATCGTGGCAAGCGCGTACATACGTAGACACGGGTCCGATCGATGAGCGGCTCGCGGCGCAAAAAGCAGGACTGGGTTGGCAGGCGAAAAACACGTGCCTGATCAACGAAAGTATCGGATCGTGGCTCTTCCTTGGCGTCATCCTGACTTCGCTAGAACTGGCGCCCTCCAACGCAGCGCCGGAGTTGCCGCCAGCCGACCTCTGCGGAAATTGCCGGCTTTGTCTTGACGCTTGTCCCACGGGCGCGCTCGTCGAGCCTTACGTCATGGATGCGCGCCGCTGCATTTCCTACCTCACCATTGAGCTTCGCGAGGCGATTCCCGAAGAACTGCGCGCGCCGATGGGTTGGCAGGTGTTCGGGTGCGACATTTGCCAGGACGTCTGCCCCTGGAACCGAAAAGCGCCC
The DNA here is from genome assembly GCA_963803735.1 of uncultured Acidobacteriota bacterium. Classification (GTDB taxonomy): domain Bacteria; phylum Acidobacteriota; class Terriglobia; order Acidiferrales; family UBA7541; genus Palsa-189. The sequence continues at coordinate 432,440 of CAWDNV010000011.1, forward strand.
GTGACGCCGATTCCATTTCTTCAAGCGCGAGAAAAACTGCTGGCACCGGAACTGTTGTGGCTTCTGTCGCTGAAGGAAGAGGAGTTCCGTGAAATTTTCCGCGGCAGCCCCGTTCGCCGGGCGAAGTGGCGAGGCTTGATCCGCAACGCGTGCGTCGCCGCCGGGAACCTCGCAGATAAATACAGTTCGGACGCGCCTGAGCGATTGGAACTCCGAAAGCGCTTAGGCGAATTGGCGGCTTCGACCGATCCTCTGGTTGCGGAACATGCCGCGTGGGCATTATCACGCTTTGCGGCGAGCGAATAAATTTTGAGATAGAGAGGCTAGTTGTGCGGTGCTCGCGAGCGGCGCTAAGATTAACCGGTGCCCGGAAGCGCCCAGCCTACATCCAACTCTATAGATAGACGGATTAAATCCCGTAGGAGGCGTTTTATGGCACAGCAAGCTACCTCACCGAAGGAGGGTCATGTGGCCCACGTTCTTCCTCCGCTGCCTTATCCGGCGGATTCGCTCGAGCCGTATATCGACAAGATGACGATGGAGATCCACCACGATAAGCACCACGGCGCATACGTTACAAACCTCAATAAGGCTCTCGAAGGACAAACCAATCTGCAGGGACTTTCGATCGAGGAGTTGCTGAGCAACCTGGATCGCGTTCCAGAAAATATCCGCACAACCGTACGCAATAACGGCGGCGGTCACATGAATCATTCCATGTTCTGGAAGATTATGAAAAAGGGCGGAGGCGGCGAGCCAAAGGGAAAACTGGGGGACGCCATCAAGTCCGCATTCGGATCTTTTGCGGATTTCAAGACTAAATTCAATCAGGCTGGGATCACAAGGTTTGGGTCCGGATGGGCCTGGCTTCTCAGCAAAGACGGGAAGCTAACCATCGAGTCCACGCCCAATCAGGATAATCCGGTGATGAGCGGGGGCAAACCGGTGATGGGCCTCGATGTGTGGGAGCACGCCTATTACCTCAAATATCAGAACCGCCGGCCGGAATACATTGAGGCTTGGTGGAACGTCGTAAACTGGGAAGAGATCGAGAAGAACTTCGGATCAGCGAAATAGGCCAGCTTTAGCGTCGATCTCAGGCGCTTTCTCCTAAAATGGGCTCGGCCCGCCGGTTGCGCGGCGGGCCGAGTTTTTGGCGGAATGCAATGTGCGAAGTTCCCGTGCGCTGCGGCACGGTACTGCTTCACCGGTGCACGGCGGCACGGTGGTCTTCGTCACCCAAGACGAGCATTCGCCGGCATCCGTAACACCCGCTCACCTGCCGAAACCGCCTCGGGTGCGCTCTCCTCGGTCGTAGCCTGTGGCACATTAAAACCAAAGAGCGTGTCTACGGAAGAGTTGACAGGCGCAGTACGCAGTCCACTGGTTGCTTCGCGCATCAGACTCACGCGATCGCGGACGTTGAACTTCGCCAAAAGCGCAGAAACGTGATATTTGACGGTGCGTTCGGAGACATTCAGCCGGGCACCGATTTCTTTGTTGGAAAGATTTCTGAGCACGCACTCGAGCACTTCGCGCTCGCGTGGGCTCAGGCGGACTTCCGAGCCGATCGCCCGTCCGGCATCCAACAACTCCTGTGCACGCCTTCCGACTGAATCGAGCAGGCTTGCACGAGGCACGACCAACACTGTGTAGTCGGTTGGGGCCTGGCCTCGAACCAGACAGTGCATGGCCAGGAGACTAGCGGCTCTTTCGAGAGGTATTGTTCCCTCAGGGGCCGCTTCAATTTCAAATCGCGCGGCGCCGGACGCTCGTTCGCAGAAAACGAAAGCGCCGGGTTGGAGCGAGTGTACTTTTGCGGGAATGGAATTGAGTACCGTGTTGCTCCTTGTCTTATTCAGAACGACCTCGCGTTGTCAGCATCTGCATCCGCAGATTGCGTGACACAAAGTAGATTTACATTGACTGGGCTCTACTGCCGACGAGGGCGGTGCCGTGGGCGGAATCGGCGTTGTACAGATGTCTGAGGAGGAGGCCCTTAGCGCGTCCGCTACCTCGTACGGTATTCTAAGCAAGACCTGTGCCATCTTCTAAGGTTTTTGCCGTATAGGCGAATCAGTAGTTTGCAGCAACCCTAGAGACCCTTCCTCAATATACATGTGCATTGTTTTCACAGTGGAGGGCAGAATTTGCCGGTCGATCAGCGAAAAAACGGTACTAAAACGAGTGAAAAACGCATTATAAAAGGGCGCCCCTTTGAAGTAGGTTTTGATCTCTCGCATCAACACCTACAGAAAGGAGCACCCTCGTGAATGACGCCAAGTATATTGGGCTGGATGTTCATCAAGCAACGATCTCGGTGGCGGTTCAGGATTGTGCCGGCCAGCTGGTGATGGAAGCGATCCTGGAAACAAAAGCCGAGACGATCCTCCAGTTTATCCATGGCCTGCGCGGCAGTTTGCACGTGACCTTGGAAGAAGGAACCTGCGCAGCGTGGTTGCACGATCTGCTAAAGCCGCACGTCGCGAAAGTGGTGGTGTGTGATCCGCGCAAAAACGCTTCGATGAAAGCTGGAAACAAGAATGACCGCATCGATGCTCGCAAGCTGGCCGATCTGCTCCGGAGCGGGCTGCTCTCCGCGGTCTACCACGGGGAGAACGGCGTACGGACTTTGAGAGAACTGGCCCGCAGCTACCTGACACTGACGCGAGATACCACGCGGGTGATGAATCGCCTAAAGGCCCTTTATAGGAGTTGGGCGATCCCCTGCGCGGGACAGCGCGTGTACGCGCCACTCTATCGCTCGGAGTGGCTGGGCAAGATCACCGAAGCTGGAGTGCATCGCCGGGCGGAGATCTACTACCAGCAGTTGGACGCATTGCGTTGGTTGCGCGAGCAAGTACGGCGTGACCTGATGACAGAAGGCCGAAAACACAGCGCGATGAAACTGCTGCGCCAGATTCCTTCGATTGGACCGATTCGGGCGGCACTGCTGATCGCACTGATGCAGACGCCCCATCGTTTTCGCACCAAGCGACAACTATGGGCCTACTGTGGCTTGGCATTGAAAACTTCCACGAGCGGGGAATACCGAATCGTAGAGGGCCAGCTGAAACGCTCCAAGAAGTTCCTGGCCATTCGCGGGCTCAACGCCAACCACAATCATGATCTGAAAAATATCTTCAAGGGTGCCGCGACCCGGGCCGCTGCCGTCCCTGGACCGTTCCAAGAATTCCACGCTGGTTTAGTAGCCAGAGGAATGAAGCCAACGATGGCGCGCCTCACTCTGGCGCGTAAGATCGCGGCCATCACTTTGATCGTCTGGAAGAAAGGAGTTGGTTTCGACGCCGAACATTTAAAACAACAAGCAGCTTGAGCGTCTGTCGAGAGTCCCCCCGGATTCATCTCGGAAAATGGCCGGTTGGTTCTCCAGACGCTCTGGTTCGAGGGTGAGTATCCATAATCCCGTTAGGCGTGTGCTTCGGGCACTGAGTCTTTCGAGAAACCCTATGCCCCCTCGGATAACCAGAAAAAGCGATAGGCGAAAAGTCTCAGATAGAACCATGGTTGGCACTGCACAACCGCTCTGCTTGTCTGCGTTGGGAACCGATGGGCGTCGTTAACGAAAGCAAGATGAACCTGCGGAAAAGGAAAACTCACAGCGTCTCGTTACATTACTGGGGCCGGACGGCAAACACACTGTGGTTTGCTGTCGCAGGGGAGGCATTTTTCTTGACATCCCCTTTTATAGAACGGGTTTAACGGGCAATAATGCGGGTGCGGAGCGGAGAAATAAGCTCATAACGGATACCGCGCCAGGTGATTTTGCGGGTAAACATAGCCACTAGTGCATTATACAGATACACGAAGGGAACGAGCGGCGCGAGCAAAACCCAAACCCAACCTTCACTGAGCAACTGCTCTCGCAAGTCAGGCAGGAGCTCTAAAACCGCAACAAGTCTCAAAACGCCCCGTACCGATGCAAAAATGGGAAGGATTAGAGCGAGCACGAGAAATTGCACGCTCGGCAAACCCATCATTGAACCTACAAACCAGGATGCGATACCCATCAAAATTGCGGCGCAATAAAACAGGTGACCTATGAAAGCTACCCACCACAGTTTGGGGGCGTAGATGCGCGTGATGATGAGCTGGCGGTTTGTAAATTCGAGAAAACTTTTGAAATTGAAGGTGGGAGATGAAGGGACCAGACATTCAGGCGCGAAAACAATGCGCAGGCCGTTGTTTTGAAGGGCGCGCGTGAGCGCATAGTCGTCACTGACGGCACCCTTCCAGGAATTCAGAATGCGCAGTTCCTCGAACCGCTGGCGTTTTATGGCCGTGCCGCCGCCCCAGCAGAAATTGCGCTTGCCTTCGCCGAGATAGGTGGCGGCAGAGGCGCTCCAGGCGGAGGCCAAAGCGCTCCAGAACCCATTCCCCTTCGGCAAAAGCCATCGAAATGCAGTGACAGCACCGACAGCTTCATCTTTGAGCGGCGCTACCAGGCGGGTGAGCCAGCGGCGCGACGGGCGGCCGTCAGAATCCGCAAAGACCAAGACTTCGAATTGGTCGCCCAACTGCCCCACCGCGGCTGCGAGATTGTGGACCTTGTCGCTGCAGTCCAGTGCGCGCCCAGCACGAACGATGTGGGCGGGACGCTTGCTTCCGGCGACAAGACGCTCGAGCACCCGGAAGGCCGGGTCTTCCGCAGTGGCAATGGCGAAGAAAATTTCGTACTGCGGATAATCAAATTGAGTCAGCGCAAGAAGGTTAGCTTCCAGGTTGTCTTCTAATCCTTTTACAGGGCAGATCAAGGCCACGCGAGGCGTGTAAAGGCCGGGCCCAGCGCTCGCGCGGCGCCGAGCCATTTTCAGCCATTCGAGTCCTTGCCGGAGGCTGAAGAAGCCCTGCAGGATTTGCTCAACAACGAGGAAGTAGAAAAGCGTGAACACAGAAGCGAGGATAACAAAAGCAATTACACACCGGGCGCGCTACTTTGGCGCTTGTGGCGCGATATGAAACCCACGCACACGAACTCGCGGAGCGAACCCGTTCTGCAGGGTATGCGGTTCTCAGGATCGGCGCCGCGGACGAGCCGATCGCTTCGCGGATTTTCTCAGGCGCACGTCGCGGCTTCCGTTGCCTCGTTGACGGCCGCCATGCCGGGCCGGGCGAACTTTAGTGGTGACGACATCCTGCGCTGGGACGCAAGGCGCCCGAGTTGGACAAAAATACGGGTTCCGAGCCGCAAGAGATCCGACTGAAACGCAGCTGCGGCGCGCCGAGCCTGTTCCATCATTCCGGAATCGAGCAAAATTGCGCAGCGATCTGGGAATGGGCTCCCATCCCGCGATGCTTTGGATGCTTTGCGGGGCGCCGGCACCGTGGGATTGCGCTCGCGCCATCCGGCGTAGATTTCGAGATCCTTGCGAAAGGCCTCAGCTTCTGTTTCCGCTTCGGCAAAAGGCCACTCAAGCGCGCGGCCCAAAGCTTCGAGAAACTCGGCGTAAAATCCATCGCAGAGCGCCAGTTCCTCGGGCCGCGGGTTGCGGGACAATCCAAAAGCACGCGGCAGTAGCCTGCGTACCTCGGCGGCGATCAACAGCAATGCTTCGCGGCTGATTGTGCGTTCCATCTCGCGAAGCCGCTCCAGGTTGGCCACAACTTTGCGCCGGTCATGCCGCTGTGCATAGGCGCGGACAAATTTCATGGACATGGCGTCACGCGTGATGGCGGTTACAAGAAGATGGGCTAGCTCGCTTGCGTGAGTGAGGAAAAGTTTGCGGCCGGCCATTGTGCACAACGTGAGGCATGGAAGCCGCGCAGCGCAAGCAAAATCTGCAAAAAGAAAAAGGGCTTGGTCACATTTGACCAAGCCCTTTTCGGTTTGCCTTGATTACGATCCGCCGATTAGTGTACGGACGGTGCAGCTGGCGAAGGCCCCTGCGGCGCCCGGGTTCCGACATCCAGCGAGAAGCCCGGAATAGCCGGCCCAAGCGCGAGATCAAGCGCCTGTTCCGCGGTCTTAACGTAGTGGATCTGGATACCCTCCAGACCTTCCGGGAAGTCGTCGGCAACGTTCAACTCGTTTTCCGCCGGCAAGATCACCTCGCGGATGCCGGCGCGCTTTGCGCCGAGCACCTTTTCCTTGATCCCGCCCACGGGCAGAACGAATCCGGAGAGCGATATCTCCCCTGTCATCGCGACCCGAGGCCGGACCGGGCGGCCGCTCAACAAGCTCACCAGAGCCGTGACCATGGCGACGCCTGCTGAGGGACCATCCTTAGGCACGGCGCCCGAGGGCACGTGGATGTGGATGTCCTGCTTACGGAAGAAGTCCGAATCGATACCGTAACGCTCCGAATTGGCACGGACCCAAGAGAGCGCCGCGGTCATGGACTCCTGCATGACTTCGCCCAAGTGGCCGGTCATGGTGAACTGCTTGCCGCCGCGCATGCGAGTCGCCTCAATGAAGACGATGTCGCCGCCGGCAGGCGTCCAGACCAGGCCGATGGAAACGCCGGGCTGTTTGACGCGATCCTCGACCTCGCGTTCAGCGCGGAAGCGCGGAACGCCGAGAGTTTCGCGAACGACCTCAGGCGTCACCACCATCTTGTCGGTCTTACCCTCTGCAAGACGACGGGCCTGCTTTCTCGTGATTGTGGCGATCTCACGCTCCAGATTGCGGACGCCGGCTTCACGCGTGTAGCTATGGATCACCTCGCGCAAGCCATCGTCAGTGAACTCGATCAGCTCTCCCACCTTCAGACCGTGCTCATTGGCCTGCTTGGGGATGAGGTACTTGTTCGCAATGTGGACCTTCTCGACCTCCGTGTAGCCGGCGAGCTCGATGATCTCCATGCGGTCACGCAACGGCTCCGGGATCGGATCGATCCAGTTGGCCGTAGCGATAAAGAGCACCTTCGAGAGATCAAAGGGCACGTCGAGATAGTGATCCCGGAAGGCCGAATTCTGCTCGGGATCCAGAACCTCCATGAGAGCCGATGACGGATCTCCTCGGAAGTCCCGGCCCAGCTTATCGACCTCGTCGAGCATGAAAACGGGATCGTTGACTTCGGCGCGGCGCAAGCCCTGGATGATCTGTCCGGGCAGAGCGCCGATATAAGTCCGGCGATGGCCGCGGATTTCGGCTTCGTCGTGCATGCCGCCGAGCGAGATGCGCACGAACTTGCGTCCGAGCGCTCGCGCGATGGACTTGCCGAGCGAAGTCTTGCCGACCCCTGGAGGCCCAAGGAAGCACAGGATGGGACCTTTCATCCCAGGCTGCAGCTTTTTGACCGCCAGGTAATCGAGGATGCGCTGCTTTACCTTTTCGAGGTCGTAGTGATCCTCGTCGAGGATCTTTTGCCCGTTGGCGATATCGATTTCGGGCGCTCCCGAGGACTTCGTCCACGGAAGAGCCGTCATCCATTCCAGATACGTGCGTGCGACCATGTACTCAGCCGAAGCCGGAGTCATCTTCTGCAAGCGCTTCAGCTCGCGGTCACACTCCTTGCGGGCTTCGGCGGGCATGCCCGACTCATCGAGTTTGGTACGCAGCTCATCGATTTCCGCCTGCGAATCATCCGACTCGCCGAGCTCCTTCTGAATCGCCTTCATTTGCTCACGGAGCAGATATTCGCGCTGGCTCTGGCTGACTTGCTCCTGGACCTGTTCTTGAATCTTGTTGCGCAAATCAAGGACTTCGATCTCCTTGGATAATTCGCGCACAAGCGTTTCGAGCCTTTTGCGGACATCCGCAGTCTCCAGGAGTTCCTGGCGGAGCAGAGTGGTCAGCGAAGGAAGATTGGCGGCAATGAAATCGGCCAGCCGCACGGGATCTTCGATGTTCAAAGCTACAGTCTGCAGGTCATCCGAGAGCTGCGGCGACCGCGCCACTACGTCGCGGAAAAGCTCTCGCGCATTCCGCTCGAGGGCGGAAAGCTCCGTATCGCGCGGCCCGATGAGATTGGTGACAGGCTCAACGTTTGCGCGCAAGAACGGCTTAATCGATACGACGGATGTGATCCGAATGCGCTCCAGACCTTCCACAAAAACTACCAGGTTGCCATTGGGCATCTTGACGGTCTTGTGGAGCTTGGCCATCGTGCCGACGCGATGGAGGTCGACCTCGGTCGGGTCCTCCACACGAGGATCAAGTTGTGCAACTACAGCCAAAAGACGGTCTTCGCCCTGCAAAGAATTGAGCAAGGCCAGGGAGCTCTCGCGCCCCACCGTCAGTGGCAGAACTCCACCCGGGAAAAGCACCGTATCGCGAACAGGCAATACAGGTAACTCGGGCGGAACCATAATCTTTTCAGTTTTTTCGGCCATAATACCCCCTGGCGACTACATAAGGAGCATGTAGAGCGCCATGAAACTTTAGATGAGGTCAATAAGGTAATGGGTGCAAATTTTCGATAATCCTATGCTAAATTAACTTGAGTATAATACGCTAAATCTTTTGATCCAGCCGCCACGGGTATCTAAACACCACTTATTGTAACTTAATGGTAGATAAAAGCTTGCACTCATTAGAGACTACCCCGCCTTTTGGTACTGGCGACGTACGAAAGCCAGGGCATCCTCACGCTTGAGTAGACTACCTTCCAACTGGGCTTCCTCGACAGCCTGCAAAATTTCCCTAAAGACCGGTCCCGGTCTGAAACCCATGGCCTTCAGATCCTCTCCCGTAACGAGCCGCGTCGGGCGGACCTCCTCCGGAGGAGTATCCCGCAAAAAGCGCTGGACAAAGTCATAAGCGTCCAGATTCCCGTGGCTTGCCAGGCAATCGAGCCGATGCAGCGGCAGGTGCTCCTCCTCGAACTTCGGCAATCGCACGAACCGCTTGAGCGTGGCGGGCCTCATTTGAAAGACGTCCTTGAAGCGAAGATGGTTAGCAACCAACGCTTCTATCTGTTCGATGTCGTCCACGGAAAAACGAAGCCTGCGGCAGATGGCTACCGCCATCCGAGCTCCGATTTCGGCATGGCGATCGAAACGAATGCGATCGCCGGTTTGCTCAGCGGACATGAATGTGGGTGGCTTACCCACGTCATGCAGCAAAACAGCCCAGGCAAGTGTAGCCGGGGCGCCCGCAGGCAGATTTTCGAGCATTAGGAGCGTATGCACCCAGACGTCGCCTTCGGGATGAAATTCGGGCGGCTGGGCGACCCCCTTCATGGCCGCGATCTCCGGCAAGGAAGCCTTCAGCAAACCGGTCTGGTCGAGGAGCTCAAAAGCACGGCGGGCGGCTCCCTCGGTGAGCAGTTTGGTGAGTTCATCCCGCAGCCTTTCGGCCGAGACGGCGGTAATGTGCGGCGCAGCCGCGACTATGGCCTGGAAGGTTGAAGGCTCCACGACATAGCCAAAGCGGGCGGCAAAACGAACTGCGCGGACCATGCGTAGCCGGTCTTCACAGAAACGCAGGTCCGGCTCGCCAATCGCGCGCACAATGCGCTCGAGGAGATCTTCGCGCCCGCCCACAAAATCGAGTATCTGCTGCGTTTGCACGTCCATCATCAGGCCGTTTATCGTGAAATCGCGACGGCGAACGTCTTCTTCAGGCGAATTCGAGTATTCCACCCGATCGGGGTGTCGGCCATCGGAATAGCCGACGTCCGAGCGGAAGGTGGCCACCTCGACTTGTGAGCTGTTCGCCACCACAAGGATCACACCGAAGCGCGCGCCTACATCCACGCTGGACGGAAAGAGATCCTGTACCCGTGCGGGATGCGCATCCGTTGCGACGTCATAGTCTTCCGGCTCCCGGCCGAGCAGCAGATCGCGCACGCAACCGCCGACAAGATAGGCTTTGAAGCCACAAGCCTGAAGTTTTCGGCAAATATCCGCCGCTAGTTCGCGCGGGGTCATGCGGCGATTATGCCCCCTAACAGGGAGGCCATGGGAATCCAAAAGAATGTTTAGATTCCCAGAATGCCGGGGAATGGACTAATGATCCTTCGCTGCGCCTAGCGAGCCGCCAAGCTGTATGGCTGCAAAGCCAAACCGATCGCGGAGCTGATCCGTGGCTCGAGCCAGGCGCTCCAGCTTCTGACGCGCCTCGGGATCGAATAGCCCAATCTGATTGGCGCCGTGGGTCAGAGTCCCAAATTCGATTCCGATGAGACGTACCGGCCGCCGGTCCCAATGCTTCTCGAAAAGCCGCCGCAATGTCGCCAGGAGCACCGGATCGAGATGAGTCGGTTCGGGTAACGTGTGGGCGCGCGTGACAGTTTGAAATCCGGAGTAGCGAATCCTGAGCGTGACCGTGCCGGTATCGAGGCCAGCATCACGCAAGCGCTTGGCGCCTTTCTGGGACAGGCGGCTCAACATCGACTCGAGCGTGGGACGATGGTTCGTATCGGAGCCAAAGGTGTGACTGTGAGAAATCGATTTGGGCTCGGCATCAATCACGAACTCGTAGGAATCTTCCCCGTGTGCCTTGCGGTAGAGCGCGGTGCCCCAGCGGCCAAAGACCTCTTGCAGCCGCTCTTCTGGAATGCCGGCGAGCTGGCCGACTGTTTCGATGCCCATCGAAGCCAAAGCTGCTTCGGTCACACGACCGATTCCAGGAATGCGCCGCACAGAAAGAGGGCTTAGGAATTTAGTCTCCGCGCCCGCGGGGACCCAAACCAGCCCGCGAGGCTTGGCCTGGTCGGAAGCAACCTTGGCGACCAGGCGAGTGCGCGCGAGGCCTGCGGAGCAGGGCAATCGCGTTTTCGCGCCTATTTCCGTCAAAAGCGCATGGGCGGCTGCGAGAGGCGGTCCATGAAGCCGCGAGGTCCCCGAGAGATCAAGGTAGGCTTCATCGATTGAGGCCATCTCGACCACCGGAGAAAATCTGGAGAGAATCGTGGCGACTCTATCGCTCCATTCGGCGTAAAGATCGTGGCGGCCTTCGAGGAAAATCGCGTGCGGGCAAAGCTTTCCGGCCGTACGCAAGGGCATGGCCGAATGGATGCCGTAGCGGCGCGCTTCATAACTCGCAGCAGATACGACTCCGCGGCGATTCGGCTGTCCGCCGACAACGACGGGTTTTCCGCGCAGCTCGGGACGATCGAGCAACTCTACAGAAACAAAGAACGCATCCATATCCACATGCAGAATCGGAGTTGTGTCCAGCCCGAGTGGCGAGGCTTCGCGCTTGGCACGGAAATGAGCGAGCCTGGGCATACGTTGTTCATTATTGTCTCACCAGGATAGTTGGAGCGAAACCCGGGAAGTTGCTGAGACGCAGATTAAGCGGAGAGCCTTGCGGAGATTACGCGCTCGATTCCGGCCAAATCGCGCGTAACGCGAAGATCAGACCAATGCGGAGCGGATAACAGAGAACCTGCGTACTGGGCTCCGTTGTAGCCGAGTTCGAGGACAAGAATCCCGTTGGGCGCAAGCTTTCGTGCGGCTTGCTCGATCAGCGCCGGGTAAATCTCCAAGCCGTCATCTCCCGCGAACAGAGCCTCGGCGGGTTCATGCTCGCGCACCTCGCGCGGCAAACTCGCGGCATCGCCGCGACCAACGTAGGGCGGATTGCTGACGATCAGGTCGAAATCGCTTTCCCCGCTGCTTGGAAGCTTCGATTGCTGCTTCCAACAAATCGGTTTTAAGGAACTGTATGCGATTGGAAACGCGGTGGCGGGCCGCATTTCTCCGCGCGTAATCGAGAGCCGCGGCGGAAATATCGGTGGCGACAATCTCCGCACGCGGCAATTCGCGCGCGAGCGCGATCGCGATGCAGCCAGAACCTGTGCCCACATCTGCAATTCGCAACGGCTCGGCTCGCCGCGCACCGAGACGCTCGAGCGCAACTTCGATGACGTGCTCGGTCTCCGGCCGAGGGATCAGCACACCCGGACCGACCTCCAATTCGAGCCCCCAAAATTCCTGGCGGCCTGTGAGGTACTGCGTGGGAACGCCCTCGCTGCGGCGCTCGATGAGTTGCGCGTAAGCTGCAGCGTCTTCGGGGCTCAATTCGAATTCTGGATGCGCGTAGAGCCAGGTACGATCGCGATGCAGAACGTGCATCAGGAGCAGTTCTGCCGCGAGCGGCGCAGAAGGCACGCTAGATTCCTCGAGACGTGCGATGGCAGCCCTCAGAGCTGCGCGAACTTCGTTGGCCGCAGCTGCGACGCTCGGATTTGCCGCCGACTTCACGCTTCCACCAGCTCCTGCTTGAGGCGCTCGGCCTCATAGTGAGTGACCAGCGCGTCTACCATGGGCGCAAGTTTGCCATCCATGACTTCGCTCAACTGGTGAAGCGTGAGCCCGATGCGATGGTCGCTGACGCGATTCTGCGGAAAATTGTAAGTGCGGATTTTTTCGGAGCGATCGCCCGTCTTGATCTGTCCGCGGCGTTCCGCGGCGATCTGGTCGTGCTGCTTCTGCTGTTCCAGTTCATAAAGCCGCGCGCGAAGCACGCGCATGGCCTTGGCGCGGTTCTTGATCTGCGATTTTTCGTCCTGCTGCGAGACCACCAAGCCGGAAGGCAGGTGGGTGATGCGCACAGCCGAATAGGTCGTATTCACGGATTGACCGCCGGGACCGGACGAGCAAAACGTGTCGATGCGCAAATCCTTGGCTTCGATTTTGATGTCGATGTCATCGGCTTCCGGCAGCACTGCCACCGTCGCCGCGGAGGTATGGATACGCCCCTGCTGCTCGGTGGCGGGCACGCGCTGCACGCGGTGGACGCCGCTTTCGTACTTCATCTTGGAATAGACTTTGTCGCCTTGGATGGCTGCGACGATATCCTTCACGCCGCCTAGCGAGGAAGGCGAGCTTTCCAACACCTCAACACGCCAGCGCTGCGATTCGGCATAGCGCGAGTACATGCGAAAAAGCTCCGCGGCAAAGAGCGCAGCCTCATCACCGCCGGTGCCGGCTCGAATTTCGACGATGACGTTTTTATCGTCGTTCGGGTCTTTCGGCAGGAGCAGCCGCTTTAATTCGTTCTGCACGATCTCTTTGCGCTCGAGAAGCTGGCGTTCTTCTTCGTGCGCGAGCTGTTTCATCTCCGCGTCTTCGCTTTCCACCAGCATTTGCTTGGTTTCGCGCAGGCCCTTTTCCAATTCTTTCCACTGGCGGTATTTTTCGACCATCGCGGAAAGATCGGCATGCGTGCGAGCGAGCTTCTGGTAACGCGAGGAATCGCCCAGGACTTCCGGCGAGGACAATTGATCCGTGAGCTCCTGGTATCGCGATTCGATCTGATCGAGCTTTTCAAATAACGTAAGAGCTGACATAGCGCACCTGCACAAGAACGAGATTATCGGGCCTTAGGACTGTGTGCAAACTGGAGTTGGCAACGGCGCCACAAGGGCGCTGCGTGAAACGCGGAGCTAATAAAAAGAGGCGAACATCTCCATGAACCTGCCATCAGAATAGACGCTCTTCAGTGCGAAATCAATCCTGCTATTCAGGCGGTAGTGACTCATTTTGAATCCGGTGGTGACTGGACAAGGTTAAGATAAGTATCGTCATTGCTCGGCTCGGAGCCTAGACAAAAGGACTTTAGACATCTATGAAGCTCGGTGATGGTCGTAAAGTCAAAATTCACGAGACCCTTAAATGCGATGAGCGGGATCGCCTATCCTCAGAGTGCTCCCGACTGCTCAGTGAGTGGCTAGCCTGTAAGGACGAAGTTAAGCAGACCAAGAAAAATGCACCCTCGTATGCCCGCAAAGTAGAACACATGAAAGAAGCCCACAGTAAACTCAAGGCTGCGAACGCGAAGCTAACTCAGCATGCAGTTAGGGAGCACGGCTGCTCGTAGGCTGCTGGCAGATTGAGTCACTACCATTCAGGCCCGCTATAAAGAACTTGATATTACGCTGGTGAATGCTTTGGCTCGGGAGTTGTCTCGTTCGGACGACTAAACGCCCGGTCGACCAGGCAAAGGACATACGCCGTGATCGCGCCATCGACGGGCGCCTGCCAGAGATTTCGACCAGAGAGGGAATCCGCCGCGTTTAGAATGGCCGCAAACAAGATCTCGCCGAACTGACCAGAACGAATCGAGAGCAAAGCGCCCTGCGCGCGGATCAGGATATAAGTCTGCAACAGAGCCAAGGCTGCGCCTGATACCAGCCAAGCCCACTGACTGTGGCTGCCAATCAGTCGCATCCACCTGCGCAGCAGAAAAGCAAAGAGGAGAACCGCCACAGCGCCGAAAATCAGAGAGAAGAAATACGTGGTCAGCAAAATGGAGGCCGTGTGAATTTCGCCGGCGAACGCTTCGCCGACCCACTGCAAAGCCGCGACCACGAAACAGCCAATCACCCAGGCCGCGAGATAATAGGCTAACGTTCCCTGGCGGGTCATATACGGCGCTCAATGTGCGGGAATTCCTGCCAGACTTTGATGCCGCAGAAATGCGAGCCCTCGGTGCAAATCGGCGTGGCAATGCCCGCGCGTACGTAACACGGCGGACCGATGTAACGGCCCAGTTCGGGCAGCGCCGCGCGAACTTGCGCGACCTCTTCCATCGATGCCTGGTAGATCTCTTCCTGGGCGTTGAAACAAGTGCGCATGGTCCATTTATGAAGCAGGTGCAAAAGCGAACCGCTCTCGACGAGACGGATGGCTTTTGCGTTGGGCAACAGATACAAGGCGAATTCGCGGGGAACGCCGCGCTCAAGCAATTCGTTTTTTGCCGCCCAGGCGTCTTGCATGGCGCGTTCGTAGACTTCCTGGGCACGGCGATTTTCGCGGATGAGCATGGGCATGATGAAATCAGGCTTGGCGGTGTCGGTGAGGACGAGAAGCGGCCGCGATCCGGGGACCATGCGGTGACGTTGATCCTGACTGTCGGCGGTATGACTCAGCTTCTTGGCGAAAGTGAAATTAGCGTGCTGCAAAGGCCGCATTAAGGGAGCGTGCACGCCGACGTTCAGCGTCTCGAGGCGATAAGGATTCCGCGCGGGGTTCAGCATGCGATCGAGGGCTTCGCCGTCAGGGCATTCCGCCTCGGTAAGACCGACAACCGCGCGATAGGACTCCGCCAGAACGCGAACCACCGCCGGCGAATAATCGACCAGCAAAGAAGTGTGGCCGGCAAGTTTGGCGTCAAATTCCTGCGCGTGCTTCTCGCCGTCACCTGCGGGCGCGTGTTGCCATTCGGGAAGCTCTTCGAGCGGACCGTCGTTGAACCGGTCAAAAAACTGCGCGTCCACTTCTCGAACGCGCTCGACCATTTCGCTAATGATCGCGCGCGCCTCAGTGGGCGTGTCTGAAGCGCCCTGCATGCGCCAGAGGCGGTGCAAGACCACTCCGGAAAGCGTGTGCACCATCGTTGTGGCGGCGGCTACCGGCAAAACGTACCGGGCCACTTCGATGGCGCGCTTCTCGGCCTGCCGTTCGACTTTTTCGATCCGCCGCGAATGCGACATCGGGCCGATATTCCAAATGTCCGCCAGGATGCGCCGCGCGTCGTCCTTGAGCAGAGCTGTCAATTCGCGGTAAGCGTTCCAGGAGCGCGCGACGGCACGTTCGAAAATCTCTCGTTCAGCAGCGCCGAAATGCTCGGTGGCAGGCGGGATATAAGCCAGCGCGCGATCGAGGCGAACGTAACGCTGGCTCTGCTGCTCAGAGTTGTAGAAAGGATGCGCGTGCAGAAAAGACCACACGAATTGGCGGCTTACGTTTTCCAGGCCAAATTCAAAATGCGCGTGCTGATAAACCGTGTGGTGGCCCGCGTAGTAAGTGGCGGCGCCTATAGTGGTGCGCTGTTTTTCGGTGATCTCGTCCGCAGAAATCAGCCGTGGAGCATAGCAGGTGCGGGCGGCGGCGATAGCGGAGTCATACGGGTGCGCGAACGAATTGCGTAGCGTGACGCGCGGAACCGCCTGCTCGACCGACGCTGCGGCCTGAACTTCGCTTGAATTGACTGAAGGACGGGACGCCATGCTCGGCAAATTTTACACCGCGCCTGCGTGGCCGAACAGCAAAGCTATTTTTTGCCTTTGGCGGCCTGGGCTGCCTGCGCCTGTGCGGCTTTTTCGTACTTGCGCTGGAAGCGTTCCACGCGACCCGCCGTGTCGATAAGCTTCTGCTTGCCCGTGAAGAATGGGTGGCAGCTAGAGCAGATCTCGACCCGCATCAGGTTCGCTTTATAGGTCGAGCGGGTCTTGAAGTTATGACCGCAGGCACACTGGACCGTAACTTCGTGGTAATCGGGATGGATACCGGGTTTCATGTTTGCTCCGTTCCGCAAGCCGTTCTGCACGGCTCCCGCGATCGGGAACTGCAGCCGCGTCGCTAGGCTCGCGATAACTTTATCCTACGCGATCATGAGATAGATGTCCAAGCAGCCAGGTTGGATTCATCGTCACGATCCATCCGTATTTCGCTTGTGCCATTCGCCAGGCAAGGATAACGTCGCAAACCATGCGAGTGAGCGTCACCAAAGACAGCGGCCAAGCCTGCTCGGTCGCCGGGCCGGAACGACTCGACCTTCGGGAAGAGCCGACGGGAATCAAACACATCGATGCTGCCCGGCGGTATCCGGCATTCCGAGGGCTTTTGTTGAACCTCAACTCCGACGAATCTCCCTTTGCGACTTTTGGCTGCAAGGTATGGATCGAGGACGTTGAGGGTGCTGAGCCGATCGTTTTTGCGTCGCGCATTGACTTGGTCATTTCACAGGGAGCGGAACGGCTGGGCCGTGCGCAGTATGACGAGGTGGCAACCCGGCTGGCTGGGTTACTCGAGCGAGAGCCCGGCGACGCACTTTGGGCCGAATTGCATATCTCGCCCGCACAATTTGCCGGGGGTTTCGAAGGATTTTGCTTGAGACTTCTGTTATTTGCTCGCGGAGCGAAACAGGACCAGGCGCAGCTACGCTGGAGTGTGGGCGTCGCGCGCGTGCAGCAGGCGCTGCTATTTCTGGCCCGAGCGATCCGTCAGAACCGGGTCTCTATGGATTGAACTGAGCGACAGGACTCAGCCTGAAGGCGTGTACGAAAAGCGATCAGGAGACGAAAGCGCAGCCCACCCGTATCTGACCACCGTTTCCCGGGACCTGATACAACTTCTTCAGAAGAACGCGGACCGGCGGGAGAATCGGCACGTGCAGTACGGCCGAAAACCGTGATCCTATTTCGACGGACGATTCTAATTCCAGAGCGAGGCCTCCATAACCCAGATCTATCACTCGCGCCGTTGTTTGGGGATCATCGGCCAATTGTGCATACGCACGAGTTCCTACAAGTGAAACTCGTTCCCACTTGCGTGTTTCACTTCGCCCGGGCGCGGTGGCCGCCGAGGCGGATGACGCTCGATTCGGAGATGGCGCTGGATTCGGAGATGGGGCCGGATCGGCGACAGGCTCAGGCGACGCTTTGATTGGAGGCGGCGGCGCTTGCTGCGGGATCGGATTTTGTACCTTTCGCTCCACGTGCTTCATTTCGTACAAACGTTGGTCGGCAATGCGCACCAAAACTTCTTTCTGGTCGCCATCCTCGGGGAATACGGCAATTCCATAGTCCAAGCCAAGTCCAACACTGGCCTGCATGTTCTGCACCGCGGTAGCAAAATTGGCTCGAATGCGGCGTGCCAGCGTGTTGGCCTGTTCGCTATCGGAATGCACAAGCAGCAGGGCGAATTCATCGCCCCCGATGCGAAAAGCATAGTCCGAGGTTCGCAGCGATTTGCGTAACGTGCCGGCAGCAGTCCTCAAAAACAAGTCACCCTGAGGATGACCGAATCGGTCATTGACCTCTTTGAATTGGTGTAGATCGAGAATGACCAACGCAAGATGCTGGGTGTATCGCAGCGCGCGGTTCAATTCCTTGTCGAAATGCTCTTCGAAGAGCCGCCGGTTGTAGAGTTCGGTAAGAGGATCAGTGGCGGCATTGAATTGCAGTTTTCTAAGGTCGTCGTACTCCATAAGGATCGGCACGCGGAGGTATGAAGACGAAGCAAGCACGTCGACCATGGCGGCCTTCAGCGAAATGGGCTTGCCGAGGGTATCCGCAAGTTGCCTGCGACGCTCGAGAATCTGGTCCCAATACTCCGAGCTAACGGTTTCGCTAAGGTCAAGTTGAGCGATCGTTTTGAAAAACCGCTGCAGGAACTGGCCGCGAGGGACGCGGTCAAGGTTCTCGAGAGTCTCCGCCAACAGCTCGAGAAAAGAATCCTCGGGCGCGGCGGCCGGTGAGGGATCACTGGGGCTAACCATCGGTATCAAAGTCCCGACGAAAAAACCCAGCTTACCCCAACGGGGATTTGGGATAGCAGGCTGGTAGGCGAGGAAAATAGCACGCCAAGGGCCATCTAGCTTCGCTAGGTTTCCGCGCAGGGCCCGCCAAAACAAAGGACGGTTGGGGCCCCAGAGCCGGGAATATGCAGCCTCCAAGAAAAGAAAGGTGTATTAAGAGAAATCGGGTTCACAGTGCGACTCAGATTTCAACATTTGTTCCTCTCCGTGCCAATAGTGCTTCGGTGTGGAATTAATTTTCCCTCGTAGTACTTCTTTCCTAGTACCTGCGTTTGACTGCTCACCGTCAAATTTATTTCCTATGGAACATATCTAGTATATACAGTAAGATGCGGCTTAGCTGGCGAGGGGAAAATGTTTTCCTTGCACTAAGTTCTAATATAGTTCCGCATCTGTGCAAAATGGAACTTTATTACCATTGACACTATTCTGCATGTTTTGCGACCATTCGCCTGCTTTGGTACCTGCGACTTTTTGAGACGTATCCCCCAGCGTACAGAAGTCAAGGAGAGGAATTTTGCAGCACGGCATCGCTGTCGAAGCTCAAGTGAGTGAGTCCCTTCCTGCGAGTCTTACTCTGACTCTGCTGAACCTTTTCGAAGGCCCATTGCTCGTTGCCAATTCCAGCGGCGCTTTGTTGCTGGTTAATGAGCGCGCTCGCCAGGCTCTGGACCTGCCCGAAGATGCCGGATGGAGGCGCTCGAACCTCTTCGGCGACATCCTGCGCATGGACCCACAGGTGTTGCTCGGCCAAATAGAAAGCGGCGAGAGCGAAGTCGACCTGCACTTAGAGACGGCGTCAGGACGACTCCGAGTGCGGCTGGAACGATTGCCGAACTCGGAATGGCTCGTTCTGCGGCTCGAGCCGGCGGGAAATGTGCAATCGGTGGGCGGTGAGCAACCCACCGAACCGACTGTGCAGTCGTTGTTACAAGAGCGAGAAATCACCTACCGGAACCTGCTGGCCGCATATCTTCGGCTGCAGGATGTGAACCGGCAGAAAACCGTATTTCTCGCATCTGCCGCCCACGAACTAAAAACCCCGCTGGCTGTAATCAAAGGCTATTACGACCTGCTGCTTTCGGGCTCGCTGGGCAAATTGAACGAGAAGCAGTGCGACATCCTGCAGGAATCAAAGGACAGCTGTGAGCGGCTGGTTCGCCTGGTTTCCATGTTCTTGAATTATTCGACGCTGGAAAGCGGCAAGCTCGTGTTGTACTTGCGCGATAACGATCTGTGCGATTGCCTGACCGAAGTGGCCACCCGTTGGCACGAAGCGTTTCAACGCAACCACGTTCGACTCGAATTCACAATCGACGAAAAGCTGCCGATTTTCAAGTTCGATTACCAGAAGGTGCAACAGACCGTTGCGAACTTGCTCGACAATGCGCTGAAGCACACCCCAGCAGGTGGCAGCGTCACCATGCGCGCCGATCTGCATTTCTGGGAGCGCCGCATAGCCAAGGACCTCCCGGCCACGGACCGCCGGCGCGAGCGCAAACACGAGCCGAATTGCATACGAGTGGCAGTAAGCGATACAGGTGCGGGTATCGCGGCAGAGCACCATCAGGAAATTTTCGAGGATTTCGTGCGGGTCGACCGTTCTTCTTCAGGTATGGGACTCGGCCTGGCCATTGCGAAACGTCTTGTTCAAGCTCATCGAGGAAAAATTTGGGTGGATAGTGAATTGCGCCACGGCTGCACATTCACTTTCCTGCTCCCGATCGATAACCAATGAGCCGCGGCTGCGGCCTGAAAGAAGGATGTGTCTATGAGTGAAAAAGAACGCGTTCTAGTGGTAGACGACGAACCGAGTATCCGCAAATACCTTCAGACATTGCTGGAAGTCGACGGCTACCACGTAACGGCCGTGGCTTCCGGTCCGGAAGCTCTCGAATCCGTTCAGCAGGGAGCCCGTCCGCATTTCATCATCCTGGATGTGTTGATGCAGGAGATGGATGGCCTCGAGACTTTGCGCCGGCTGATGCAGGTGGATCGAACCCTGAACGTGATTATGCTGTCTTGTTCGAATGACGTTACGACTGTTGTTGAGGCTATCCGGCTGGGCGCTCAGGATTACCTGACCAAGCCATTTGAGAAGCCAGAACTGGACGCAGCGCTCCTGAAATCCCGCCAGAAAATGGATTTGCGCAAAGAAAACCAGGCCCTGCGCGAATATTGCGACCATCTGACCGAAGATCTTTCGTTTTTGGCCTCCAGCCCGCAGATGGTTCGCATTCGCCAGCAGATCCTGCAGATCGCTCCCGTCGATGTGCCCGTATTCATTTGCGGCGAAAGCGGAGTGGGCAAAGAAGTCGTCGCGCGCATGATCCACATGCGTTCCACCCGCCGCAATCAGCCTTTCGTGAAGGTTAATTGCGCCGCCCTGCCCGGCGAACTGCTGGAATCGGAGCTATTCGGCTACGAGCAAGGCGCGTTCACGGGAGCAGTGCGTTCGAAACCGGGCAAATTCGAACTGGCGAATAAGGGCACGATTTTCCTGGACGAAATCGCCGAGATGAGTCCCCACCTGCAAGCGAAGCTCCTGCATGTGCTTCAGGACCATCAGTACTCGCGGCTGGGCGGGCGCCACTTGGTTGAGGTGGACGTGCGAGTCCTCGCCGCGACGAACATGGAGGTTCAGGAGGCCATGAAAACCGGCCGCCTGCGCGAAGATCTTTACTATAGATTGAATGTACTTTCTATCAATGTTCCGCCCCTTCGGGAGAGGACCACGGAAATCCCTCTTTTGTTCAGGCACTTCCTTAATAAGTACAGTGAGAAATTTCAGAAGGAGACTCCTAACCCTTCTCAGCATCTAATAGAGGCGGCCATTCGTTACGCCTGGCCCGGCAACTTGCGGGAGCTAGAGAATTTCGTGAAGCGTTACGTCATCCTCGAGGATGACGAAGGAAGTTTCCGCGAACTCGTTGAAATGGCCGCAGCCAGGCACCGCACTTCTCCGCGTGAGGAGCCTGTGCCCGTAAGAGAGCAGGGCCTGAAGGCGCTGGTGCGAGGCCTGAAGGATGAAGCGGAGATGGAAGCGATTGCCGACGCGTTAGAGAAAACGCACTGGTGCCGCAAGGATGCAGCGAAGATGCTGGGTATCAGCTATAAGGCACTTCTTTATAAGATTCGGCAGTTCAACCTGGATTCGGGAAGGGGATCCCGTTCGCAGGCGGCTGCGGCCGCCGCTCCGTTGGCTCCGGTTGGCAAGGAGAGTTGAGGAGACATAGGTGCAATCTCTTGCCTATTCGAGGCATTAGATTCTCGAAAGTTATTCGCAATAAGGGGCTTTGGCATGCGAGGTTGCAAAAGTTTTGCTTCCCTTTTTGCCAGGAGATTCTAAAGGAATCCAGAGAAACGGAGTAGACCGGGTGGCAATGAGCCGACCGACCCGCTTATCCTTTGTTATAATGAAGTTACTGAATGTTAACAATTCGCCTCGCTTTCGCTGGGAAGGCTCGGTTTCCCACAGGGGTCTTGCACTCGGTTATAGGACTAACCAAAGGTTCTGGAAGATGAATTGCACTCTCTAGCCCGGTATATCCAAACTGGGGGGCGCTGGAAACTTGGGGGATATGACTGACCGTCGCACGGCACGACGTTACGACCTTTCTTTACCGGTCCTGATCAAGCTACCCATTGAGCAGGACGCCCGTAACGGAAAGACCCGCGACATATCCACTCGCGGAGTCTATTTCCACATCGGTAATCAACTCGCCGCGGGCTCCGAGTTGGATCTTACTATGACGCTGCCGGCTGAAGTCACCGGCGGCACGGAAGTATTCATCCGGGCCATCGGAAAAGTCGTTCGAGTCGAAAAGATCTCTGACGAAGACGACAACCAGGTTGGCGTAGCCGCCCTTATTCAGCGATATGAGATCGTCCGCAACGAATCGCTGAAATCCTGACTCGGCCACCTGACAAACAAACCAATTTATTCCAAACCTAAACCCGATAGTGACCGCAGTTGATAGCAGCTGTGTCCGCCTGTACGAAAAGCCAGTTATCTATCTCGGCAATCAAATTGCTGAAGTCTTGGACGTGCTACGTAGGGCTTCCATAGAATGGAATCATACGGGCACAGAACTGCACCAATTCGAGGTGGTATATGGGTGAAACTTCGTTCGCGGTTCGGCGCGTGAATCCACGTTTTGCGTTTTTCGCGGAGGCGGAGGCGGCCCTGAGCGACGGGACATTGGTTCCCGCACAGGTTTCCGAACTGAGCTCGCGCGGATGCTACATCGATACGCTCGAGCCCATACCCATCGGCAC
Organism: uncultured Acidobacteriota bacterium; assembly: GCA_963803735.1. GTDB lineage: Bacteria > Acidobacteriota > Terriglobia > Acidiferrales > UBA7541 > Palsa-189. Next base: position 454,893 of record CAWDNV010000011.1, read on the forward strand.
CCAAGTGCGCCTGCGAATCTCCGACGGCACGAATTCCTGCGAGCTCCCCGGCAAAGTGATCTACATGCATTCGGGCTACGGCATGGGGATCTTCGGATTGGGCGTGGTGTTTGGAAACGCCGCCGCCGAGCAGCTTTCCGCCATCAATAACTGGCTCCGCGACCTCGCCCTCAAGAAAACCAAGCTCCCCCCCTGCTAATCTTCTCGGCATTCCTGGGCTAAGCACTTCGGCGCCGGGCCAGAAGTTAAAGTTTCAGCTTTCGACGCGCGGATCGTCAAGGCATTTGAGCAGCGTGCCTCTGCCGACCATGCCCGTAGCGCCGAAGATCACGACCTTCATGAATAAACGCCCTCACACTTGGGGCCGAAAGCATGCCGCGCTGAAGCCCGCGGCGCTACGCTCCAATCTTAAGGCTTTGCAATGCCCCGAAAAACATGGCAGCAGGCGCGGCGGGTTCAACGGGGCAGATCTTGAGGTCCTAGGATTTAAATGTAGCGCCGCGTGCTTCAGCGCGGCAAACCTTAGGAACTCAAGATGCGCCCCGCTGCTAGCGCGGCTACTTCCAGGAGTCTTCGGCCTTTTTGTGGAGCGAATCGGGCGTGAGCTCGATCAGCTCCAGGCGAATGTGATCGGGGTCGTAGATATTTGAGAGGTTCGCCTTGGTCGGGCCGCTCACACGAATGTCCTCGACGTGCTCGCCCGTGGCGCGAAGCTCCATCACGGTGGCTTTCGCGTCAGGCGTTTCGATGCCCATATGCGTGATGCCAGCCGGTACCTGGGCGCTGGCCGGGGCCATTTCCAAAAACGTGTCTTTGCTGATTTGGAAGTAAGTGGTGGTGGGCTTGCCATCGGGGCTGGGTGGGAACCTGAATGCGACGCGGTAGCCCATTACCTTTGTGTAGAAATCGAAGGATTTCTGATAGTCGGTTACGGCGATACCAACGTGATTGAGCCGGAGCGGAGTTCTTTTTTCCTGGGCCGCACCTGGCTGCATCAAGATCGAGCCGACGACGATTCCCGCTACAAACAGAGTTATTCCGCGTAGATAAACGGCTACTCCTCGCATGGATGCCTCCTGGACCAACTTGGATTTTGCCCAAACCATACGCCTAGCACCCCAACGCACGCAAGGGCGGCGTGTGTTGGGGACCCGGTGAATCGCGACGTCAGCGCGTCAAGATCGTTGAAACCCAAGCACGCCCGCTGGGACCCCACCTGATCGGGAGACCGTGCCGCGCTGAAGGCCGAGTGCAAGTCGTACACCCGCTACGTTTAAACCTAGGGATGTGCCGCGCTAAAGGCTGGCCGTTGGAAACAAGCAAGGAGGGATTCCTCGCCTGCTGATAGGAAGACACTCGGCGCGCGAAGCACGCGCGCCGCAGTAGGCTCGGAATGACGACGACTCGTAGGGCTTCGGCTTCGCTGATGCGTAGGGGCACGCTTTAGTTAGCAATAACGAAACGCAAAAAGTTACGACGGGCGGCGAGAATTGGCGGCGTATATATCCAAACGCCGGTGCACGCAAACTCGGGTATAATGCCGCAAGCTTAGGGGACCCTCGACACAAACTGCGGGCAACACGCACAGCGCCCAAGAGGAGATGCCAGCCGTGAAAAAATCCAAGAAGAGCCTGGTCGATCGTCGCAAATTCCTAAAGGGCGCAGCCGTAGGTGGTGTGGCGACTTGGGTCGCAAGCACCGGAGTGGCGGGCGCGGCGCAGCAAAATTTGGTGGCTCGGCCCGCGACGGCGCCCCCAATTCCGCCGAAAGAGGCGGATCCTACAGTTGAAGTCGGCGCGCTTGTAGCCGATCGGACCGGCTCCGATTTCATGGTCGATGTGATCAAGTCTCTCGGGTTCGAGTACGTGGCCGCGAATCCGGGATCGAGTTTTCGTGGCTTGCACGAATCGCTGATCAATTACGGCGGAAACAAGAACCCGGAATTCATCACGTGCTGCCATGAAGAGTCATCGGTTGCTCTCGCGCAAGGCTACTCAGCAGTCGAAGGCAAGCCGATGCTCGTGCTGGCGCATAGCACGGTGGGATTGCAGCACGCGTCGATGGGAATTTACAACGCCTGGGCGGGCAAGGCGCCAGTATACATAGTGCTCGGCAACACTCTTGACGCGGTGGAGCGACGTCCGGGAGTCGAGTGGGATCACAGCGCGCAGGACGCAGCGGCAATGGTCCGCGACTACACAAAGTGGGACGACACGCCTGTGTCGCTTCCACATTTCGCCGAGTCCGCGGTACGCGCTTATAGGATCGCGATGACTCCGCCGAGGGAGCCGGTCGTCCTGGTGGCCGATAGCACGCTGCAGGAGTCGCCGATTCCCGCGAGCGCGTCGTTCCGCATACCGAAGCTCACACTCGATGCGGCTCCGCAGGGCGATTCCGGTTCGGTGGCGGAGGCTGCACGCCTCTTAGTCGCGGCCGAGAATCCCGTGGTGATTGCGGGACACGTGGTGCGCTCGCAGGCCGGCATGCAGCAGTTCATTGAATTTGCCGAAGCGCTGCAGGTTCCGGTGATCGATCAGGGCGGCAACTTGCCGTCGCGTCATCCGCTTAATCAAACTGCGGGCGGCCGCGGATTGATCGCAAACGCGGATGTCATTCTCGGGTTGGACGTCGAAGATTTCTGGGGCGCCCTGCACAATTACCGCGATCAACTGCACCGCAGCTCGCAGCCGATCACGCGAAGCAACGCCAAGCTGATGAGCATTACGACCCGCGATCTCTATCTCAAGAGCAATTACCAGGATTTCGAGCGGTTCCAGGAGATGGATCTGACCATGGCCGCGGATCCCGAGGTCACGCTGCCTTCGCTGACCGAGGCGGTCAAGCGGCTGACCACGGACGATCGCAAGCGAGTTTTTCAGGATCGAGGCGCGAAACTTGCCACAGCCTGCCAGAAGGCTTTGGAACGAGAGCGCGTCGATGCGACGTATGCGTGGGATGCGAGCCCGGTCAGCCTGGCGCGGCTGTCGGCCGAAGTTTGGGCGGCGGTCAAGAACGAAAACTGGGCGGGAGGCATTGCCGGGCCGGAATGGAACTACGAAAAATATTATCAACGCACCCGCCTCTCCAGTGCGGCTGGGGTTGGCTTCCAGGCGCCGTCCGCGGTGGGCGCCGCACTCGCTCACCGGAAGGATGGCCGGCTGTACGTTCACCAGCAGAATGATGGCGACCTGATGTATGCGCCCGGAGTGCTCTGGACGGCGGCGCATCATCGGATCCCGATGCTGTGGGTGATGCACAACAACCGCGCCTATCATCAGGAAGTCATGCACCTGCAGCGTATGGCCAACCGGCACCAGCGCGGCATCGCCAATGCGGGTATCGGCACAACTCTTCTCGATCCGAATATCGACTTCTCCAAGCTCGCGCAGAGCATGGGCTGGTACGCCGAAGGACCGATCAACGATCCGAAAGACCTGGCTCCGGCGCTTCAGAGGGCCGTGGCTGCAGTGAAGCGTGGGGAGCCGGCACTTCTGGATACAGTCACGCAACCCCGCTAAGGAGCCACCATGCAAAAGCGCTCGATCTTTCTCGTAATGGCGACTGCGATGGTGGTCACACTGTCGATCGTTTCGGCCCGCTCGGTTGCGGGCGCGCAGGCGCGCGCGGAGGGCGGAGCGCAATCGGCGAGCGCGTCGCAAAAAACCGATAACGCTCCCGCAGGGAATGCGAAAAATGGAAAGGCCGTCTATACGGCTGACGGCTGTTACGAATGCCATGGCCGCGAGGCGCAGGGAGGGGCGGGAACCGGGCCGAAACTTGGGCCATCGCCGCTTCCCTATTCGGTATTTGCCTTTCAAGTCCGTTCGCCGCGAGACCAGATGCCGCCGTACACAAGCAAAGTGCTGCCGGACTCGGAATTAGCCGACATCTACGCGTTTGTGCAATCCGTCGCGCAGCCGCCAAAGGCCGACTCGATTCCACAACTGAAGTAATCTAACTAGATAGCAAAAGCGCTGAGCGCATCCAGTGGGAATCCCCTTACGCGATATCTCCCGGCGTCCCGCACATCGTCCGGTTGTAACGATCTCGATCATTGTCATTAATGTCGCTGTCTTCTTTCTTGAATTAGCGGGTGGCCAGCAATTTATAGAGCAGTGGGCGGTGATTCCCGCCTATATCGTGGCCGGCCAGCGCTGGATAACCATCCTGACCGCCATGTTCATGCACGGCGGCTGGATGCACATCATCGGCAATATGGTGTTTCTCTGGGCCTTCGGTCCGGAGATCGAAGATGCCATGGGGCCGATACGCTACCTGGCGTTTTATCTGCTTGGCGGCTTCGTAGCGTCCGTGGCACAAATCGCCGCGATGAGTAGCTCAACCGTTCCGAACCTGGGAGCCAGCGGAGCTATTGCCGCGGTGATGGGCGCTTTCCTGATCACTTATCCGAGAGACAAGATTCGCACGCTGCTTCTGCTTGGCTGGTTCATCACCGTTACGGTGATTCCTGCATCCGTGCTGATCGGAATCTGGTTCTTGATACAACTCTTTAGCCAGGTCGGCTCTGTAGTGGCAGCGCAGTCGGGCGGCGGAGTGGCGTATATGGCCCACGTTGGCGGCTTTATATTTGGGGCTATTGTCGCGAGGCTCTTCGAGGACCCCCGCCGCATTGCGGCCCAAAGCGTAAGCCGGGAATTTTATGAGTAGACATTTATGAGTAAACGCGGGGTAAGGAGACGAGCGTGAAGAGGATAGCTGTTCTGCTCTGCTGTTCGATCTTTCTGACTCTGGCAATTGGTCAGACCCAAAAGCCGGCTTCAACTGCGGCCGCGTCGAGGTCCGGCGATACCTCGGGTCCGCTGGTGGCGCGAGTTGGTGACACTGGTTTCGTCCAAGTGAGGGCAGAGAGTTTCGATGCGCTCACTCCGCAACAGAGAGCGCTGGCCTATTGGCTTACGCAAGCGTCCATCGCGATTGACCCTATCATTTACGATCAGCTCTCGCGGTTTGGCCTCCGTCAGAAGCGGCTGCTTGAGGAGATCGTGGCCCGCCCTGGCGGTATTGATTCGGGGACAATGGCCCGCATTACCGAATTTGCCGAGCTATTCTGGGCCAACCGCGGGAACCATAACGACAACACGTCGCAAAAGTTTGTGCCTACGTTCACCTTCGATGAACTAAAGCAGGCCGCTCTCACGGCGCAGCGTAATGGCGCCATGAAGACAGCATATGGCGATTTGCCGCCGATCACGACGCCCGCGGAACTCAACAAGGAACTCAACGAGCTTCGCGCGTCGTTTTTCGATCCTGCCTTCGAGCCGATGAGCACTGCGAAAAATCCCAAGCCCGGCGAGGATATCCTGAAGGCAAGTTCGAATACGTTCTACCAGGGGCTCACTGTCGCTGAGCTCAAGGATTTTCACGAGGAGCACCGGCTGAACTCCCGAGTGGTGAAAGACAGTAACGGTAAATTGCGCGAAGTGGTGTACCGAGCCGGCAGTCCGGACGGCAAAGTTCCTCCTGGCCTCTACGCGATTTATCTGAAAAAGGCAGTCGAGTGCCTGGAAAAGACTCGGACATTCGCCGACCCGCAGCAAGCCCAGGTAATCGGCGATTTGATCCGCTTCTATCAAATGGGCAACTTCAACGATTGGATGAAGTTCGGCGCCGACTGGGTGCGGGATGACGCCACCATAGATTTCGCCAATGGCTTCATCGAAATTTATCGCGACGCGCGGGGCGCGAAGGGGAGTTCGCAGAGCTTTGTAACCGTTACCGACCAGAAGGTTACCGCCGCGATGGCCAAGCTCGCGGCCAATGCGAGTTATTTCGAGCAGAAAGCGCCGTGGGACGCCAAGTACAAAAAGCAAAGCTTCCAGCCGCCCGTCGTGAAAGCGGTGGAGACGCTTATCGAGACCGGCGATTTCAGCGTGACTACCATCGGCGACAACCTGCCGAACGAAAATGAGATTCACGAAAAGTATGGAACGAAGAATTTTCTTTTTACCGGAAGCAGCCGCACGCTGGACAAGGCCGCCGGAACATCTTCAATCGAGGAGTTCGCGGCTTCGCCGGAACAGGTCGCAAGGAACAAGAAGTATGGCATCGAGGCTGAAGATCTGATGACTGCATTGCACGAAGTCATAGGCCACGGTTCAGGCAAGCTGAGCGATAAAGTTTCCGGAGGAGCCGAGCCTTATCTGAAGGAATATTTTTCCACGCTGGAAGAGGCGCGCGCGGACCTGATGGCTTTGTGGAACGTGTGGGATCCCAAGCTGAAGGAACTCGGCTTGATTACGGACCAGGAAGAAGTCGCAAAAGCCATGTACGACAACGCTACGCTGGCCCCGCTCACTCAGTTGCGTCGAATTCCTACCGGCGACACGATCGAGGAGGATCACCAACGCGATCGCCAACTGATCGTCTTCTACGTTATGGATAAGACGGGCGGCATCGAACGCATCGAGCGCGGCGGCAAAACTTACCTGCGCGTTAAAGACTATTCGAAGATGCGCGAAGGCGTGGGCATGTTATTGGCGGAACTCATGCGCATCAAGGCGGAAGGAGACTATGCGGCGATCAAGGCTCTGGTCGATCGCTACGGGCTCCATTTCGATCCGGCGCTGCGTGATCAGGTCCTGGCGCGTTACCGAAAGCTTAACTTGCCCACTTACTGGGCTGGAATCAATGCGGAAGTGACGGCCACGTTCGGCAAGAATTCGGAAATCGAGAAGGCCGAAATCAGTTATCCGCGCGATCCTGTGCACCAATATCTGAAATATGGGGCGATGTTCGACAAGGGCCTGCTCGGCGCGACGTCTTTACACTAAGGTTACTTGCACTAATCTCAGCCGAAGAATTTTAGCGAAGGCCAGGCCCTCGAAAGTGGCACGCGCGGATGGCGGCAAAGGTATACGGGAAGATTACTTTCGTCGGGAACAGCATAAGGATCAAAAATCGTCGTCGCCCTCTGAACATCCGCAAAGAGAAGCTCTAGTTTGTTTTTGTCCATGCCGACGGCGATTACTATATCCGGCGAGCCAGACCCGGGACCCCAAAGATAGTAGTTATTGTGAGGGCTGATAGCCCGCGGCAGACCATAAGACGCGCCAAAGTAATCGATGGCGCCGGCTTCACCGTAATTGGCGGCAAGAATCGTGCAATGAGTCCGATCCTCCGGAGATAAGCCCTTATAAACCGACGCGACGGACTTCACCTGATTGGGCCAGCCAAACATGTCCGCGAAGAATTGCGGCAGCTTGCCTGAGTCGTAATTTTCGACGCGCACTTTGTGGATGTCCCAGAAATTCGAATAAGCTGCCGCCGCTTCGACGGGCAGGATCGGCAACGCCAGCGGCGCTGCAACGATTCCGCCGACGGTTAGCGGAACCAGAATGGCTTGCCGAACCCATTCCCAATGCCGCTCCTCAATGCGGCTCTCGATCCATACGGCACCTGCGGCAAACAACATGGGATAGATTGGCGCGACGTAATAAATGCGGCCTTTCAGAACGATCATCTGTATGAGAACAAGAAGATAGGTCCATCCAAGAAAGCGGAAGGCGCGGCCGTCTCTGCTGCCAAGAAAGAACCACAGTCCCGCCAGAACCACAGGGAAGGCTAAAGGATGAACGAGCAGGGCTTGCTCCGCGATAAAGGCATACCAGGAAACAGGCGCATTCTTGAGTCGAGCGGCATTCTCGAGGACTTCGATAGTAGGAAAGCGATTCCTGATTTCCCACAAGAGATTCGGGAGAAAAATCAGAAATGCCGTCAGGGCCCCGAGCCAAATCCAGACACTGCGCAGGTAGCGTGTGCCGGACGTGATCAGCAGGGAAAGAAAAAACGCCAGGCCAAAAAATAAGGTGGAATGTTTATTCAGAATTCCAACGCCCGCAATCCCGCCAAAAAGCAGCCACAAACGAGGAGAACCGCCTTTGGCTATGCGGAGGGCGACGGCCACACAGCCCATCCAAAAGAGCGGCTCAAAGGAATTCATGGAAAGGAAACTGTCCATGGTCAGGTAAATCGGGCAGAGAAAGACAGCCGCGGCGGCGAGCAGGTATGCAAAGCGGCGCCCGCCAAATTCGCGGACCATCCACGCAGTGAACAACACCTTGGCTGCCGCCGATAACGCCGGGAAAAGGCGAATCGCGTAAAGCGAATCGCCCAGCAGCCTCCGCGCGAACCAGCAGATGACCGCGACCAGCGGAGCATGATCCACATAGCCCCAGGCCAGATGCTGTCCGCAGGCGGCGTAGTACAACTCGTCGCGAAAGTAGCCGTAGCGATTGGCAGTCAGCAGATGGATAAGGAACGCCCCCGCGGCGAAAGCGCAAACGATTGCCGCATCGCTCGCAGACCAGGCGGTTGTCTCGACAATGGGTTGGAGAATGGAGGGCTCAAGAGCGAGATCGTTCGGAGTGAGTTGCGGCTCCGTCAAGGCAAGCAGTTCCGTTTTGTTTCGCCAATTCGCCAAATTTTCCGCCCGAGATGCAGCTTAGTTTTTTACGATGCGGTTGCGCATGATACCACTCAAATTCCAACGAGCTAGAGCCCGAATAGCCAACTTATCAAAATTTAGCGAGTTTTGACTCGATCTTTTCTCATAGTCATCTGGGGCAAATGCCGAAACGAGCACCCACAGAGCGCTAAAAGCTTCGCGTTATCCGGCCAGATACCGACCCAGGCTTAGAGTGCAGCCGACTATCCCATGGTATGTGCAATGTAGGTACTGCATGCCAGCGGTCCTCAATGCGAATACAGGGCGCCAGCCTAGGGTCTACAGCCGGTGTTCGATTCTTGCCCACGAGGTTGTGATTTAAGGTGCATGCAACAGGCCGACTTCGGCTTCAGCTCCGTCGCTTCAGGGATCGTTGGCGACACGGAGCCACATGATGGGGTGGAGGAAAAAACATGAAAATTCGAAACGCAGCCTTCGCAGTCACAGCACTGCTGATTTTGGGCTTCGCTATGGCTGGATATGCTCAGGAACCGAAGGAGCATTGGTACACATTTAACGCGGGTGCAGGATTCACTCCGCTCTTCGGGCAGGTGAGTAACCGGCTCAATAACGGATGGAACGCCACGGGCGGCGCTGGCGTTCGAATTACGTCGCACTTCGAGGTGAACGCTCAATTCATGTACAGCGGACTTGGCGTCAAGCCGATCGTACTAGCCGAAGCGGGCGTGCCGTCAGCGAACTCGCACGTATGGTCGATCAGTGCCGATCCTAAGCTCCGCTTTGGAGGCGCCCGGCGTTTCGATCCCTACCTGGTGGGGGTGTCGGATATTACCGGCGAACTGTGAATTTCACAGCTCCGACAACGATTCCCGTAACGCTCTTCGATCCGTTTTTTGGCGTCCTATTTCCGGGACTCCTGCCGGCAGACATTCAACTTGGCAGCATCACTCGTTCGTCAATTGGAGGCAGTGCTGGCGCGGGATTTCACATCCGGATGGGCGATTCGACCGTCAAGTTTTTTGCAGAGGCCCGATACCACTATGCCGGCACCGGACCAATTCCAACGCGGATGATTCCCGCTACGGTTGGATTCGAATGGTGATTTGAGCCACAAATCGGCTACCGTTTTTTCGATAGCATCAATATTAGGTTGACTGCAGCAAGTGAGTTGAATATTCTGCCCCGCTATGCGACGGGGTCTCTGGACCGTCTTAATTGCCGTTTTTGTTTTGGCGTTCAGCGCAAAGGTGCGAGCGGGAGAAAACGATTACGAGCTGACGCTGCGCCAAGGTGTGCCAGCCAAAGTTATCCTGAAAGGCTGTCATAAGCTGGAGAGCATCGCCGTGGACTTCGACGGCAATGGCGATCCTTATCAGGCCCAGTGGTGGCGGTGCGGTTCCTCGAATCCAAACCGAAAAAAAGGGCGTTTCCCGATCAGCTACATATTAATACAGCCGCCGCGAGGCAAAGCAGGACGTCCGGGAGCAACGCTCACGAACTCGGGAAACTCCGACGAATATTTCATCGAGGAACCGCAGAAAATCACGCAGGAATCCAGTTCCCGGCAGCTTTTGCTCATCTCCGGCCGATACTATGAGGCAGACGAGGGCAAAACCTCGTGCCTGCTCGGACCGGTCGGTGAGCAATTCGACTGCTGGCCTTCTCTCGAAAGTGCAAGAGTTATGGATGAAAACTCCCATAAGCAAAAGAGCCTCTTCCGCAAAGTTGATGACTTTCTCAGCGGTCAGAACCTTCCCTAACGGCGTCAAGCCGGCCTCAGAAGTAGCAACTCGACTAACGCAATCGACCAACAGAATGGACTCTCAATTTTCTTGACATTTGGGGCCGGGAGGCGGAATTTTGGTCGCATCGTTCGATCTCCTTAGCCCCGATGAAATGCCCAGTCAGGAGGCACAGATGAGTTCTAAACGGTCTCCCCGGAGACAATTCCTGAAAAAGGGCGCCGCGCTGGCCGGCTTGGCAGCCGGTGCAGTTTCTTCCCCGGCCAAGAATCTCTTTGCTGCCGATACACCTGCGGCGGGCGGGGAAGCCTTGCATGCTTACGGTGAGCGTTCGCATTTCGAGAAGGACGCGCGTATTGGCAGCATCGCCATGTGGCCGATTGTGCCCGGCGCGCGGCGCGACTACGGTTTCCGCTCGCCGCTTCAGGATTCCATCGGGATCATTACCCCGGCGCCATTGCATTTCATCATCTCCCACGGCCACGAACCGCCGGACATCGATCCGCACGAGCATCGGCTGATGATTCATGGAATGGTGGACCGGCCGTTGATCTTTTCGCTGGATGAGATCAAGCGGCTGCCTTCGGTCTCGCGGCTGCATTTCCTCGAATGCCATGGTAATAGCGCGACGTCAGGCCCTACCGGCGACCCGCGAAAAGCTCCCAATGCCACCGTGCAGGAAACTCACGGCCTCACGAGCTGCAGCATCTGGACCGGCGTGGCGCTCTCGGTTTTACTTGGCCAAGTGGGCGTGCAAAAAGGCGCGAGCTGGATCGTTGCCGAGGGTACTGAAGAGGGCAAGCACTCGAAGAGTATTCCGCTTGAGAAAGCCATGGATGATTGCCTTGTCGTATACGGCCAGAACGGCGAGGCGCTACGGCCCGAGCAGGGTTATCCATTGCGCTTGCTGGTACCGGGCTGGCAAGGCATCAACAATGTGAAGTGGGTCCGGCGGATTTACGTGGTCGACGAACCTTACATGGCCATGATGGAAAGCACGAAGTACCCTAGTCCGCGCCTGGACGGCAAGTCGCGCTGGTTTGAATCGGAGATGGGACCGAAATCGGTGATCACGCGCCCTTCCGGCGGACAGCAATTGTCCGCGCGCGGCTTCTATGAAATTACCGGGCTGGCGTGGTCCGGTGGCGGCGCCATTCGCCGCGTCGAAATCTCAGTGGACGGCGGCCGAACGTGGAAAGACGCGCAGCTTCAACAGCCGATCGCGCCCAAGGCACACACGCGGTTCGGGCTGGCTTGGACTTGGAATGGCGAGGAAGCAGTGCTCCAATCCCGCTGCACCGATGACCAGGGGCACGTTCAGCCGACGTTAAACGAACTCGCAAAATTCTGGGGGGTCGGCATGGATTATTTCCAGCTGCCTCCTGCTACGGCAGATATGGGGAATTTCAATGCAATTCAGCCGTGGAAGGTAAACCGCGATGGGAGCGTCAGCAATGCGCTGCTTTAATTTCTGTTTGGCACTCACGGTTTGTGGCTTCGCGGCATGTGCTGCTGCATTCGCGCAAACGCCGAGCTACAGCAATGTGGGACGGACACCGACCAAGGAAGAAATGCAGGCCTGGAACCAATCGATCGGGCCGGAGGGCAAAGAACTTCCGCCGGGAAGCGGCACTGGCAAGGAAGGCGAGAAGATTTTCGGCGAAAAATGTGCGGCGTGCCACGGACCCGCCGGTGAAGGCAGCCAGCTTGCGCCACGCCTGGTGGGAGGCAGAGCCCCCCTCAATACTCCTACACCTTCACGGACGCTTGCCAACTACTGGCCGTTTGCCACCACGATATGGGACTACATCAATCGTGCCATGCCGCCGAAGCAACAGGGGTCGCTTAGCGCCAGCGACGTTTACGCGCTGACGGCGTTCATTCTCTACCGCAACGAGATCATCCCCGAAACGGAGGTCATCGACGCCGCGAGCCTGCCCAAAGTGAAGATGCCCAACCGCGACGATTTCGTTCCACATGACCTGAAAGACATTCACGATTTGCGCGCGAGGGGATGCAGCGCGGGGCACTGCCCTTAGGCGGCACGAATAGGGGACGACCAAAACTCACAGGGTGCCCAGGGCGTTTATGCCTGCCTGGGCGCATTGCTCATCCTGAAGACTGGCTCCTCCGCTGACCCCGATCGAACCGACTACCTTTCCCTCCGCCATGATAGGCAGACCACCCTGTACGCCTAAAATGCCAAGCGTGATCAAGTGCGCCTGATCCTTGTCGATCAGATCCTGAAAGGCCTTGCTGGGGCGCTTGAATTTTAGCGCCGTTCGCGCCTTGCCTTGCGATACGTCAATGCTCCCTAGCTGAGCGCCGTCCATCCGCTCGAGATAGAGGAGATTGCCGCCATCGTCTAACACGCTGATCACCATGGTCCAATTGTTTTTGGCAGCTTCCGCTTCGGCGGCGGCTGCCATCTTTTTCGCTGCAGCCAGGCTCAACGTTTTCTTTTCAACTAACTGAGCCGAGGCGTTCGTTACCGAAATACTCAAAAGTGAAATCCCTATTACACATGCCAGAACGATCTTCGACATCGTCAGCCTCCTTGGCTTCGAGCCGCCAAATCTAACATGTCGGGTTAGCTAGTGAGAACTGCCTCTCCAAATCACTGATGCAGCGTCAGCAGAACTGACGGGAAACCGTTGGGGGACGCGCCCTGCGAGAATCTTTTCAGACATTTCTCCCAGCAGAAAATGGCGTACAATCTGGCCATTGCGGTTTATCCGGTGGGCTACCCGTCTCGTGAAAGAGGGGCAAAATGCGAAATTTTGCGATTGTCAGCATGGCGCTGTTAGCGACACTAATCTGCAGGCCGGTCGCATTCGCGCAGGGAACCGCCGGGCAAACCAGTGACGCGAAGCCTGAGAGGCCGGGGCTGGAAGTGCCATTAGTTACGCCGGGGCCGGGCTGGAAGGCCTGTCCGCATTGCGAGAACGAAGCCTACAAGACAGAGGACCGAAAGAAAGCGAACGTAGATAAGCACCCCTTCGATGCGCACGATATATCGGGAATTTGGAGCGGCAATCCCCATGACCTGGAGGTGAATGGCATGCCCCTCGATATGAAAGCCCTTCCGCCGCTCACGCCTTATGGAAAGAAGTTATTCGACGCCAATCAAAGCGATTCAACGCAGTGGAATTCAAAAGATCCGGTGAATATTTGTGATCCGATGGGCTGGCCACGGTGGATCACTTACAACTTTGGATTCCAGTTCGTTGTATTACCGGACCGCATTTTGCAATTCATCGAGTGGGGGCACACCTGGCGGGACATTTGGACTGACAGACGCAAACTGCCGGCGAATCCTCCCATCCCGCGATATCTGGGATATGCCGTGGGCAGGTGGGAAGGAGATACGTTCGTCGTTGAGTCCAATGGCTACGACGACAGGTCGTGGGTTGCTCCAACTCCGGTGCAGCGTACTGGCGCAGAGAAACCGGGCGGCTATCCGCACACTGATGAGATGCGGGTTGAGGAACGGTACAAGCGGCTCAACTACGGATTGCTTCAGGTTACGCTGACAGTCATCGACCCGAAGATATATACGGCGCCCTGGACGACAACGGGCACAGTTACACTGATTCCGAACAGTGAGCTTGGGGAACATTTCTGCGTTCCATCGGACAGCATCAATTTTAATAATCAGAATACGATTCCGACGGTTGCGAAGCCGTAAGGGTAAGGGTTGTCCCTGAAACTTTTGGCAGCAGTCTAAAAAGAGGAGGGGAAGATGTCGCGAGCTATGCTCATCGTTGCAGTGGTGGCTACTTTCGTTGCATTACCAATGGTGACCTCTCCCGTCCTGGCACATCACGGGAATGCGGCGTGGGCCGCAACCGAAGTGACAGTAAAGGGTACCGTGGTGGATTTTGTTTGGAGAAATCCGCACGTGTTGCTCGTTTGGACTACAAAGGATGATAGCGGCAAAGCTGTGCAGTGGACCGGCGAAGTCGGTTCTCCGGAATCTATGATGGCGGACGACGGTTGGACCAAGCAGACGTTCAAGCCCGGCGACGAACTGATTCTGGTGCTCCGCCCGGCAAAGTCGGGCGTGCCTAATGGCGTGATCGATCAGATCAAGAGAGCCGATGGGAGTGTCGTGATGCGCTATTCGCGGCAAGCTGGTTCCGGAAATTATGCAGGCCAGTTGTCGAAGGAAGATCAGGAAAAGCGGGATAAAGCCGCCGCCGAAGCCGATAAGTCAAAGAATTGACGCAACACTCGCCAGCCGTCTTCAAATTTCTGCGTTATTCAGCCGCGTTCAGATCGCCCGAATTGTTGGTGGGCCCGCTAGGATTTGAACCTAGGACCAACGGATTATGAGTCCGCTGCTCTAACCAGCTGAGCTACGGGCCCCTGTGCTCACAACATAACACAGGACAGAAGTGCAATCAGGCTGTCGCGACAACCCGAAGGTGTCCCCGGCGGCGTGATCGCGGCGCGGGCTTCACGCTGATCTCAACGTCACGGCCAAGCAGGGTTAAAAAGTGGATAAGGCGTTCGGTCGAGAAGCCGGAAAGTTGACCTCGCAGAAGGCGCGAAATCTTGGGTTGATCAATGTTCAGGATGTGGGCGGCGCGAGTTTGCGTGAGTCGCCGCGCGCGAATGGCCTCGGTAATGCGGATCGCAAGGTCGGCTTTGGCAAGACGGTCTTCGGGGTTGGGCAGACCAATGTCTGCGAAAACATTGCCGCTGCCTTCCTCGACCTCAATTTTTTTGCTCATGCCCACTATTCCTTCTGAGCCTCTAGCATATTATGCCTAAACGAGCATAAGAGGCAAGAAGAATGGTTCCTGACGCAAGAGCGCTACCCTTCCCGCATCTGCAAACTACCCGCATCTGCAAACTATAAGTTGCCGTGTTAATCTTGCTAACTATAAGTGACAGAAAAGATTATCGGCTTAGGCGCGGTTTTGGACTTGCGCCCGACACCTTGACAGAGGCCTGTTCATTCTGTTAACCGTCATTCAATCACCTAGGGAGACAACGGATGAAGCGCGCAACGTTTGGACTATTCGCGGTTTTCGGTTTCCTGATGGCCGGGATGACTGCCTGGGCCCATCATTCGGTGCAGGCGGAATTTGATCTCAATAAGCCGCTTACGATCACCGGCGTTGTCACGAAAGTGGAGTGGATCAATCCGCATTCCTATCTCTATCTGGACGTTAAAGACGAAAGCGGAAACGTAAAGCATTGGGCCTTCGAGATGGCGGGACCTGGTGCGCTCCGAAGAGCGGGGCTTAGCCGGGCAGACCGTGGAGGCCTGAAATCCGGAGACACCGTCACCATCAGTGCCGTGGCCGCAAAGGACGGAACTGATTCCGGCTTGATCAAGGATGTGACGCTTCCGGATGGCCGCAAGTTCACGATCTGGACCTCGGACCCGAACGCCAAGTAGGAAGGCCAGAGGGCAGCAATGAAACGAACACATCTCAGCTATCTCCTCACAATGACCGCACTATGCATGTTGCCTCTGCGCGCGACGGCGCAGGGAAGCCAGAGCACTCCGCGAGCGTCCGACGGGCATCCCGATCTGAGCGGCGTCTGGATTGGCCAGCGCGCCCCGTTCGTTGAGGGCACGGATCCGTTGACTCAAAATCTCGCCTCGCGAGATGGCACGCTGCTGAATTTCGAACGCGATAACGCGATGATTCGCAGATCAGATCCTAATAAGCCGCTTTACAAGCCCGAGTTCTGGGAAAAGGTCCAGAAGTTCGATCAGAATGGCAACACGGAAGACCCGTCCTTTGGCTGCAAGCCGGCCGGCGTGCCGCGAATGGGACCGCCCGCGCAGATCGTTCAAACGCCCAAGCAAATGGTTTTCCTGTACGTGAGTCCACCAGCGGAGGGCTGGGGTGATGCTTACCGCGTGATTCTCACCGACGGCCGCGCGCATACTCCGCTCGATGATTTGGACGGCACGTGGAAAGGCGAGTCGATCGGCCATTGGGAGGGAGACACGCTGGTTATAGACACGATCGGTTTCAACGACACCAGCTGGCTCGACATCACCGGCTATCTCCACAGCGAGAACATGCACGTCATTGAGCGCATGCATCGCGATGGCGATACGCTGACATGGCAGGCAACCGTTGACGATCCAGACGTGCTGATCAAGCCTTGGACTATGAACACTCGCACGCTAAAGCTGAACGCCGATCCCAAGGCGACGCTGACCGAGACTCTGCCGTGCGTTGAGCACGATTTGTCGCATCTTGTCACTAAAGAGCATCACTAGAATTTCGCCAAACTCAATGATCATCCGCCGCCTCTTTTGCTTCGCCTTGATCGCGGGAGCGCTGGCTGCTCCGTGCGCGCACGCACAGGATGCGCCCACGGTTATCAAAAATGCCGAGTACGCACTGGGGATGATTCGCGGCCCGCAGCGAATCGACGCCATCAACACGCTCGAGTATTGGGGCACGGGATCAACATATGCGTTCGGGCAGGCTTACCATCCGGGCGGAGCGTGGCCCGAATTCAAGGCGACTTATCACGCCAGCGTTAGTTATGCGGTTCCGGCGATGCGCGTCGACGTGACCCGCTCGAATCCGGATGGACCCATCCAGGGCGGCGGAGGGCTGCCGCTCGCAGCGCCTCAACGACAAATTCAAGTCGTAAGCGGCAAATTCGCCTGGAACGAATCCGTGCCGGGCGCCGGTTTCACTGCCGGGACGACGGCCACTCCTACTCCGGATGCGGCGAATGATCGGCTACTACAGCTCTGGATGACCCCGTTCGGAGTGCTCAAGATGGCGGTCAAGGCTGGCGCGGCGGCCAAGGTTAGCACGGAAGGCGGAGCAACCGTCATCACCTTTCCACTTTCCGGGTCGCTCGAAGGAATCACCGTCAAAGCAATACTCAATGCCAAAAACCAGCCGGAGCGCGTCGAAACCCGCACGAATGATCCCGTGCTCGGGGACATGGTCACGGAAACGACGTATTCCGACTACAAGGACCTGAGCGAGATCACTACCGACGTGCCGTTCCCATCGCACATTGTTCAGAAGCAGGGCGGATTCCCCGTGCTCGATCTGACCATCGCCAAGGCCGACACCAACAATCCCTACGTCGTGTTTCCCGTGCCCGAGAATGTCGAAAAAGCTCAACCGCCTGCGGTGAAGGTCGAAACGCAAAAAGTCTCCGAAGGCGTGTGGTACCTGACGGGCGGCACGCATCACAGCGTGGCGGTTGAGTTCAAGGATTACGTCGCGCTGGTCGAATGCCCGCTAAATGACGCCCGCGCCTTGGCGGTCATTGATGCCGTCAAGAAAACAATTCCCAACAAGCCCATCCGATACGCGGTGAATACACATCACCATTTCGATCACCTGGGAGGGCTGCGGGCGTGCGTGGCTGAAGGAGCTACCGTCGTGACGGGGGCCGAAGAGAAACCCTACTACGAAAAACTATGGGCCATGCCGCATACGATCAGCCCGGATCGATTGGCAAAGGCTCCGAAGAAGGCCGTTATTGACGCTGTGGCTGACAAACGCGTGCTCACCGACGGCACGCAGACGTTGGAGCTTTATCGGCTGCAAGGAACGAATCATGCCGATCCGATGTTGATCGGCTACCTACCGAAAGCAAAAGTGCTCATCGAAGCCGATGCGTATAATCCCGCGCCTCCCAACGCCGCGCCCGGTCCCGTGGTGAAGGAGACCGTGAACCTCTACGACAACATCAAGCGACTCAATCTGGACGTGGAACAGATCACTCCGCTTCACGGACGACTGATGACGATCAGCGATCTGCGCAAGGCCATCGGCCGAAACTAACCGAGAAGTTCAACAAACTTTGCGCTGGAAACGGGGGCTTTGCTCTCGCCATTTCCGGTAGCACAAGCCGAAGTGGCGAGTCTTGACGATCGCCAAGCGTAGGAATATGGTTTCTCACATCACTCCAAAGCACAATAGGGAGTATGCCTTTATGAAAAATTTAATGCTCGTTGCGGCCGCACTCGCGGCTCTCGTAATGCTTACGGCGACGCCTGATAAGGCGGTTGCACAATCCCCAGTCGGAGTTCGCCTCTTTGAAACAAAATGCGCAAGCTGTCACCAGAGCGCCCCGGACAAAAAGGCGCCGGACGTTTCGCGGCTGCGCAAGATGACGCCGGAGGCGATCTACGCCGCGCTATCAAAGGCTCCTCATCCTCAAGGGCAGGGCGTTTCGGACGACGATAAGAAAACGGTGGCGGCCTTTCTCGGCGGTCGCAAAATTGGAGTGACTGAAATCGCCGACGCGAAGAAGATGCCGAACCAGTGCACGGCCGATCCGCCGATGAGCGACATTAACGCCGGGCCGAGTTGGAATGGGTGGGGAGTTGATCCCGCGACTAATGCGCGTTTTCAGCCCGCCAGCGCCGCAGGTCTAAGCGCGGCGCAAGTGCCCAGCTTGAAATTGAAATGGGCCTTCGGCTTTCCGTTGGCCGAAGAGGCACACAGCCAACCCACTGTCATAGGCGGGCGCGTTTTCGTTGGCTCCGATGCTGGCACAGTTTATTCGCTTGATGCATCAAGCGGCTGCGTCTACTGGTCGTTTCAGACTGACGGAGCCATGCGCGTGGCGCCCAGCGTTTCGTCGGTAAAGGGACCCGGCGCGACCAAGTTCGCCGTCTATTTCGGGGACCAAAAAGCGAATATGTACGCTCTCGATGCCGAGAACGGAAAGCTGCTCTGGAAAGTAAAGGTCGATGAGCACCCTGTCGCGCAGATCACCGGCGCTCCGACGCTATATGAAGGGCGGCTATACGTGCCGATGGCTTCGGCCGAGGAACGGACCGGCGGATTGAGCGTGACTTATCCGTGCTGCACGTTTCGGGGCACCATAACTGCGCTCGATGCGAAGACCGGCAAACAGATCTGGAAAACCTACATCATTCCGGATCCGCCGAAGCCGACGACAAAGACCGCCAAGGGCGTGCAGCATTACGGCCCGGCAGGAGGCGCAGTCTGGGCGGCACCAACCATCGACACGCGGCACCATGCGCTTTACATCGGCACCGGCGATGCCTATACGGAACCAGCGGGCAAGACGACAGACGCCGTGATGGCGCTGGATATGGATAGCGGCAAAGTGTTGTGGTCGGTGCAGGACACTCAGGACGATGCCTGGCTTTCCGGTTGCGGAGGCGGTGGCGCCGACAATCCGGACGGAATTTCCCATAACTGCCCGAAGCCGCTGGGGCCGGATTTCGATTTCGGCTCGTCCATGATCCTGCGGACCTTGCCCGATGGCCATCGCGTTCTCGTCGCGGCGCAAAAGAGCGGCATGGTCTGGGCGCACGATCCCGATCAGAATGGCAAGCTGCTGTGGAAGGTGCAGCTCGTCGATAAGCTGGCGCTGGGCATGATCACGTTCGGAGGGGCGGCAGACGACCAGAACGCCTACTTCGGATTGCGCAGTGGAGGAATCGCTGCGGTTTCGCTGAAGACCGGAGAGAAGAAGTGGTTTACTCCGCTCCCGGGGCAGCATCCTGGAGGCCCGTTCCAGGGCGAGACCGCGGCGCTTACCGTGATTCCAGGCGTGGTGTTCTCGGGCGGTTGGGACGGCATTCTGCGGGCGCTTTCAACCGAGGATGGCCACCAGATTTGGGAAATCAATACGGCCCATGAGTTCAAAACCGTAAACGAAGTCAAGGCAAATGGCGGAACAATGGCGTCCGCGGGACCAACGATCGTGGGCGGGATGCTCTACGTGGGATCGGGCTACCAGTTTGGCACAGGCATTCCGGGCAATGTGTTGCTCGCGTTTTCGCCCCAGTAATCCAATTCGCTGGATAGATGAAGATATGACGAGGACCTGAGATGAAGCCCAAGCTAAAAACATCCGCCGCGATGATTGTGATGCTTCTCGCGGCCTGCAGCTCGATGCTGGCGCACCACGGAAATGTGGCTTACGACGAGCAACATCCGACCACGATCGCCGGCAACGTGACCGAATTCGTATGGTCCAACCCTCATTGCCAGATCTATCTCGATGTGAAAAACGACAAAGGCGATGTCGTGGCATGGTCTGTCGAGTCGCAAAGTCCGGGCATCCTCAAGAGAAACGGGTGGACTCGGGATTCGATCAAACCGGGGGATCACATTACTGTGACGCTGGTTCCTGCCAAGAGCGGAGCGCCGGTCGGATTTTCCGGCGAGAAAAGCGGGAAGGTCGTATTCGACGACGGGCACGTCCTGAAAATGGACTTGAGATGAAAACGCAAAGCCGACGCGTCACTTTGATTTTACGATTCGCCGCGATACTCGCCATCGCGTTCGGCATTTCCGCACCGGTTGGAGCGCAGGAAAAGGCTGCCAAAGATGCAGCTGCGCCTGCGCCGAAACGCGACATCTCTGGCGTCTGGCTATACCAAGGCAGCGGCGGCGCGGAAAGCACCGCTCCGGAAAAAGATATGCCGCCCATGACGCCTTGGGCGCAAGCGAGGTTCGATCCCGAGCGCCCCGGATACGGATCGAGAGCCGTGCCGGGCGGGAATGACCCGATATTGCAATGCGACCCTGCCGGCTTCCCGCGCATTATGTTTTTCCCCACGCCGTTTGAATTTGTTCAGACTCCCGCGAAGATCATTCAATTCTTCGAGCGCGAACACGCGTGGCGCCCAATCTGGACCGACGGTCGATCGCTTCCCAAAGATCCCGATCCGACGTGGTATGGATATGCAATTGGACATTGGGAAGGAGACTACACACTGGTTGTCGAATCTGCGGGCTTTAATGACAAGACCTGGCTTGGCGCAACGGGCTATCCGCACAGTGAAGAGATGCGGGTTACGGAGCGCTACCAGCGCGTCGACCGCAACACGATTCTGTACAACATCCGCGTAGACGATGCAAAGGCGTATGCGAAACCGATCATCGGACCTGAAAGAATGATGAAGCTTCGGCCGGGCGTGGAGATCGGGGAGCTTCCCTGCGTGTGGTCGGAAGAGAATTCTTTTACCAAAAGGATCAGGGAGCCAGCTGTCGGCAAGCCTAATCGATAGCCAGAGAGATCTACGACTTCCGCCGCGATGCGCGCTAGCTCGTGGGACCTCCGGGGCAAGTCGCGCTGCTGCCGTGGCAGTCGTTGGCGATGTGCTCTGAAAATCCAGCGCCGGAGACTCCGATCTGATATCCATCCGGATCCACAATCGCCCACGACAATTTGGAATCCGGCTTCGGTTTAAGGCCTCGGTGCTTTAATTCGGCTTCCACCAGATTCTGCTCGTAGTTTTCGACTGCTACTCCGAATTGATTGCAGTAAGGCTTGCCCGCAGGATTGCCGATCTTCCGCAGTTGAAGCGTGTTCTGACCAAACCTCAAGAAACATTCGGCACCGGGTCCTTCTGGTTTGTCGTAGATGACTTTCATTCCCAGTAAATCCCGGTAGAAATCTCTTTCCTTTGCGACGTCCGGCACATTGAGGACAAGAAAGCTGTAGCCCGTCGCATGGAAACCTTTGCCGCTCGGCTTCGGCGCGGCATTCAAATTCTTCTGTCCCCTTTCCCATGCCGCGACGCATTTTTCAGATGCCGCAACATCGCAAGGTCCAGCGGCCCCCGGAAACATGGCTTTGTCTTTTTCGGGAACCCAGATATTCAGCGGATACCCCGCGGGATCGTTGCAACTCCATCCGACTTCGCCATCGGGCCGAACATTCCTGACGCCGCGGCGCTCCAATTCGGCCTTCATGGCAGCTCTCTGGGACATGAAATTCGGAATTCCGAAGGCCATGTGCCCGATGGTCGGCTTCTCGCCAAGTTTCGTGAGTGGCCGGATGTACATGCCATTTGGAGAAGTGAGACTGCCGAACTCAAGTGCGCATTGTCTGCCGTCGTCCCACGCGACGCGCATTCCAAACAGGTCCACATAGAAATCGCGGCTCCTGGCGTAATTCGCTGAAGTCAGGTTCAGATGATTAACGGTGGTTACTGGAAACGACTTGCCGCCTGTGCCAGCGCCCTGTGCAGCACGTGCAGCAAACGCACCAACCTTATTCGGAAGAGCGCTTGAGACGAAAGCGCCTGTCGCCATAAGGCCCAAGGCTTTCAGTATTTGACGGCGATCCGCTTTGCGCTTCTCAAAATCTTCCAAATTGCATGCCATGGTCAGCTCCTGGCTTTCAGTGCACGACAAAATACAAAGGGGAGGACTCATCCTCCCCTTTTGTGTTTCTCGCAAGGCCTTGCGTTAGTGCTTAGGAACCGGCCACCAGCGCACGAATCCGTCGCGATTTGGCATTTTGACTTGCGGCAAAGTCTTCGCATCGATCACGGCATCTTGAGGAACAATAGCGTCGATGGACAGAATATACGCAGTGACGGCGTACACCTCGTCATCGGTCAGCGATTGCGGCGATTGCAAAGGCATGGCGCGGCGCACGTAGTCGAAAATCGTGGTGGCGCTCGGCCAATAGCTTACCGGGGTTTTCACAGGCTTCGGGGACGTGAGCGTACCGATTCCGCCGGTGAGGTGATCCTGCGGCCCGCCTTGGCCCTTCGTGCCATGACAGGACTGGCACTTGTCCGCATAAACCTTGGCTCCCGCAGAAACAGAACCGCTGCCCGGCGGCAAACCGTTGCCCTCCGGAGTCACGGTGATATCGAGTTTACTTACCTCTTCCGAAGTCAAAGGACGGCCGAGGTTGGGATGTTGCGCCTTGCAAACAGATGAGGCCAAGCACAGCGCGGCGGCTGGCAGCAGAATTCCAAACTTAAACATAGACATGTTTCACCGTCCCATCCGCGTCCACGCGCCAGCCTTGTATTCCGTTGAAGTGATAAAACTGGACGGGCGAATATTGGGAAACCCAGGCAGCTCTGGTGGGCTGCACCCCTCCTTTCTCGTCCGTGGCTCGGCTCATCAGCGTTGCAGACCGGCCATCCCATTGCCACGGAAGCCGAAAGCGAGTCAGCGCCTTCGACAATACCGGCGGAGTGAGTGCGGCAACTGTCCAGCTTTTCCCGCCGTCGGTCGAGACTTCTACTTTGGAAACTCGTCCCGACCCCGACCACGCCAGCCCGGAGATTTCGTAGAAGCCCGGTCCTTTCATATTTATTCCTGACGACGGCTTGATAATCGCGGATTTCACGCCTTGCAGGAACATATACTGGCGCGCCTTCCCGTTGGGCATCAATTCCGTGTAGTGCGAGGTTTCGTCCCGGGCATTGACGGGCTCGGTCATTACCTTCAGCCGGCGCAGCCACTTCACATTCATATTCCCCTCGAAGCCCGGCAGCAGAAGGCGCATCGGATAGCCCTGTTCGGGACGAATCGCTTCTCCATTTTGATAAAGCGCGATCATGGCGTCATCCATGCATTTCTCCAGCGGGACGCTGCGGCTCATAGCAGCTGCATCCGCGCCCTCGGCAATCACCCATTTGCCCTCGCGGGCTACTTCCGCTTCGTCGAGAAGTGTCGCCAACCGCACGCCGGTCCACTCCGAACAGGAGATAAGGCCGTTGAGCCCACCGGCCGTGGTTTGCTGCGGCTCCGGCTGATTGAAGGAGCCACTATTACCGGAGCACTCGAGAAACCGGATTTGCGATTCCATCGGATAGCGCATAAGCGTTTCCACGGAAAACGCGAGCGGCCGCTTGACGAGCCCATGAATTACCAATTCATGGCGGCTCGGATCGATATCAGGGACGCCGTTATGGTGGCGTTCGAAATGCAATCCATTAGGCGTGATTGTGCCTTCGAGCAGTTGCAGTGGAGTTCGCGACGCGCCCGTTCCCGCTCGTCCGGGAAGTATCGCAAAGGCGCGCTGCACCTTTTCCTGGTACTTGGAAGGCATCCCGTAGGTTGAAAGAGAGCGGCCCGGCGTCTTCATCCAGTCGGGCGCATCGGCGCCAACCGTTTCAGCAGCCCGAGCTATGCCTGCGCCCATACCAGCCATGCCGGCGGCAAGAGCACCGGCACGCAACAATGTTCGCCGATCAAGCGGCCCTTTCGGTTTGCGGTTTCGCGTGACAATTCGTCTGCATCTGGCCGATTAGCCTTTTTCTTCATTGCGACCTCCAATGCGCGCTTTGTTTTGAGAGCGAAGGATCTCCGCTCCGTTTGCGCCTGCTAACTAAAGAGAGCCATTTCGTGACTCAACCCCGGCCAGTATACAACTTCCGCCTTTTCCAGGGACTTCAGATCCGCTGCAAAAGCGGGTGTTACGTCGAGTACGCGAGGGGGCTTGTCAGCGATCCCGTAGCTAAGACGTTAATAATAGGCCGGTTGATTAGGCCATAAAAGGTACTAACGTCCCATTCCGACCTACCCCTAAACGTCATAAAACTGTTAAGGCTATCAAAGAATGCGGAAGTGTGTTTTTCCGCTATTTCGTGGCCCTTAAACGAACCTGGAAGTTGCGGCTTTGACAGCCGCTAGCGACGGAGCAGTAAACTTGTGCAACAGCTAAATCAGTCTTATAGCGCGGTTGAGGCCAAGCTGGAAATGGCCGAGAAGGTTCTTTCCTATTGCACGTACAACCTTCAACTCACAATGCAGATCTGGATTCGAGTCCCCGAGAATATTGAATCGTTACTCGCAAAACGAGCCGAAAATAGCGCGGAAATTGCGCGCCTTACTCAGCAACTTAGAGAACTGGCCGAATCGAAAGAGGAAATACGGTTACTGGATACGGCCTGCCCGCGGTGGAGCTTCAGCGAGAATTACGGCGAACTTCTTCGGCAAATCGTGGATGGACAGGCTTCCGCCGAGCCCGGGGCAGAAATGACTAACGTGCTGTTGCCTCTTTCATTGGATCATGCCTCCTGGAAAGCCTTCGTCGAATATGTAAGGGCATTGAAGTATGTGGAATTCACAGGGGAGTCCAAGGAAAAGATCATTGGCCGCACGCGAGAACTTTTGCGTCAGAACCAGGAATTGAAAAGCGTAGTCGCCGAACGTAAGCGCCTTCATGAAAGGCTCTCCCAATTGGCGTCACTCATGGAATACGCGAATGACGCGATTGTGCTTTACACGCTTGGCGGCACCATCGTCAGCTGGAACAAATGTGCGGAGAGAATTTATGGGTATTCCGAGAGGGACGTTCTTGGGCGCTCGAGATCTATGCTGATGGCTCCGGACCAAGCGGATGAGTTCGGCAGATTATCCGAAGATCTCGTAAAAGAAGAGAGAATTCCACCCTGCGAGGCTACTCATATCCGCAAAGATGGAAAAAGTATACGCGTGTCGATGTCGTTGTCTCAGGTAAAAGATGCGAATGGCAAGACAGTGGGATTCGCAACCATCACAAGAGAAATCAGCGATTCGAAAGCGTAGCACTCCCCCTTATTACTTCTTCTGGTTTGCCCCCTCGGCTGAGTGAGCGAAGACAGCGACGCAACCCGTCCCCTTGAAGCCGAACTGCGCACAGGTGGTGTTGTCGGTCGACGGATCTTTGATGATCGCTGGCGTGACTCGCACCGGGGTAAAGATGCGATTGCTTTCAGCAAAAGCCACTGCTTGCCGCCCGCCCGGGTCCGGAACGTTTTGCAACCACATTCCCGATTGAGCATCGACAACGCCGAGCGACTCTACCGGAGGTGTGCTCTTATCTTCCGAGGTGAAGTAGAAGCGGCCGTCTCCCGGGTTGTACCAGTCTTCATCTCCTCCGCCAATTTGAGTAATCCTCGAGATAATCGTGCCGTCGGATGCATTCAAGACGACCGGGCCGCCGCAAGTGACCAACACGTGATTTGACGGCCCTAACGCCTCACCACTGGTATGACATTCGCCCGGCTTTAATGTCTTTCCGACTTTCATGCTCTTTGGGTCGATGACTGAAATTTCCCCATTTCCACCGTTGCTCCCACCGTTATCGCGGTAGCCGGGCACCGTAATGAAGAAGCGGTGCAGTTCGGGAACCCACAACGGCTGCTCCAATCCGATGGCGCCTTCAAATACAACACGGCCCAGCACTTTGTAGCTGTCAGCCGAAATGAAAGTCGCATAGGGATTGGATCGGGTCGGCGGATTCGTTGGGCTGGCCGTAAGAGGCTGGTTATTTGCGATCAAAATCAAGTGGTCCGCGTCGTCGTACCCAATTTCGTCAGCACGATCGCAGTGCGAGCCGCATTCGGGAATTGCCGTGCTGATGGACTGGATGATCTTCAGATAGTTCGGCGAGGCGGGGTCAACGTCGGCCACCTGCACCATGCTGTTGCCGTCGCCAGCCCATACTTTCTTGCTTGGCGTGACAAGCACGCCATTTG
The DNA here is from genome assembly GCA_963803735.1 of uncultured Acidobacteriota bacterium. Lineage (GTDB taxonomy): Bacteria > Acidobacteriota > Terriglobia > Acidiferrales > UBA7541 > Palsa-189. The sequence goes on from CAWDNV010000011.1 coordinate 481,267, forward strand.
GGCCTTGGCCGTTCGGAGGCGGCGGTGTGGCATTGCCGGGCCCCGCGAAGCCGCTCACGCGGCCCACAAACAAATTGTTCTCGGCGTCGATAATATCGATGCCCAAATTCGAACGGTCAGAAAGGTAAAATCGCTTCGTTCCGGGATCGACCCAGGCAATATCGGAACTCACCAGCGGATTACCGGGAATCGCGATAACTCCGAGAAGCTTAAGCGGAGCTTTGGCATTCGCCCGGTGGGACTCACGATTCTGCGCAGGGTGGCCCGTAATGCTCAGAACCAAGACTAAACCCAGCACTGCTAAAAGGCAGCCTGTCATCTTCGCCCGCACGTTTGGCCTCCCCAATGTGACCGCTAACCGGATGCGTTTTCGATCAAGAGCGATGGGCAAAATACAACGGGGAGCCTATGAATACAATAATCAAGACGTTGGCCATCAAGGAAACGCTGCGTGCTTGCGCCGCGTCTATGGGATGCAGACGCAAGGAAGCATTTCCCCAGGGACGCAATGGAAATCATTGCGTCGACAATGGCATTTGTGTTAACGAATCTGCAGGAGGAGTTCAATGCGGCCCAGGATCGCCTTATATCTTCTGTTAGTTGTGGCTATTTTGTCGGCAAGCGGCACGGTATTCGCACATCATGGCAACGCGGCGTATGAGACAAGCAAGGCAGTGGAGTTGAAAGGAGCGACGGTTACCAAATTCGTGTGGGGCAACCCACATACGTTTCTCATGTTCGACGTCAAAGATGACAAGGGCAACGTCGTGCATTGGGCGGGTGAGGCCGGAAGCCCTTCGTCGCTCGGCTTATTAGGTTGGACCAAGGATTCCGTGCAGCCTGGCGATATGGTTACAGTCTATATATACCAATCGAAGACAGGGCGTCCCGTTGGACGGCTGAATCGAATTGTCCTGGCCGACGGCACGGCACTAAAAGACAGCGCGCTGGGATATCGAGAACAGTAGACCGCGACACGTCACCTTACCTCGTCATCTTTGCAGAGAAGGACTCGACGCTAGCCGAGGAGTGTGTATATGAAACATTGTCTAATCGCAGTTGGCATTTTGACCGCAGCGCTCGCTTTTTCGTCAGCTGCCCGGTCGCAGGACACGCCTACCAGGGGGCCCGGACAGGTTGATCAGCGTCCTCCCAGCGTCTACGAGAAGTTGGCCAATTCCGGGCCGGGCGGACCCGCTCCGGTCCATGACCTGACGGGCTTTTGGAATGGTCCGCTGGAACCGAAGTTCGCCGATAAGCCTTCTCTCACGCCTCTTGGGCAATCCAAATTCAAGGTGAATGTTCCCGATCCCTTCAGCGCGCATTCGAATGATCCATGGAGAACGTGCGACCCCTTCGGCTTCCCGCGCAGCGCGACCAATGAAACCAGAGGCTTGGCGTTCGCGCCGATGCCGCAGGGCATCGCGATCATGACGCAGTACTCAAAAATTTGGCGAATGGTGTGGATGGACGGGCGCCCGCTCCCAAAGAACTTTGGAACCAAGGGCGGACCGAGTTCGAGGTGGTACGGTTACTCCATAGGGCATTGGGATGGCGATAACACTCTGGTTGTCGAGACCACCGGTGTGGACGATTCGACCTGGATCGACCGCCGCGGATATCCGCATAGTGTGGATATGCACGTGGAGGAGCGTTACACGCGCGTGGATCGCAACGATCTGGAACTGACCGTAACGATTGACGATCCCAAGATGTACACGAAGCCATTCGTCGACGTAACCAATAAATTCAGGTTTACGCCCCAGCAGCAAGAGGACGAACAGCTTTGCGTTCCTTCGCAAGCGATCGATTACCTGAACACGATTGCCATTCCTGCCGGCCAGGATGAGCTCGCCGGTCAGAAATAGCGTCCATCGCATCCCAAATTTGCTGTTGCTTCTGCGTGAAAAAGCAGCTGGATGAAGCGCATCCAGGGCTACGCGTAAGGTTCATTGGTTGGGTTCAGTCGCGCAATCAGGGCCGCGTCGCTTTTCTGTAAATTCGGGCGCTTTTTCTTGACAGGCGTTCGAAGTGTGTGTTATCAGCGGCGCGGCGAAAACACTCTGTGTAATTGAACTGGGGAACCGCTGGGTGTGTCCGCGCAGTTTTCAACCTCAGGCGTAGCCTCGGGACCATAAACCCGGAAGGAGTTGTCTATGAGAGCTTTGTCTGTGCCGGCCGTACTACTGTGCCGTTGGACGAGGTATTTCCCAATCGCAGCGGTGGTGCTTGCGACGTTTCTATTTTCAGTTCCAGCATCACCGCAGGGAGTGCAGGGGACGATCCAGGGAAGCGTCTTCGATCAGTCCGGAGGCGCAATCCCGGGGGCAATGGTGACGGTTACGGACGTAGCGAGAGGCACTTCGAAGGTGCTGACCGCCGATAGCGCCGGCGAATACGTCGCCGTGGATTTGACTCCGGGGACATATACGGTTCGGGGCGAGGCCAAGGGATTCCAGGTAGTCGAGCACACAAATGTCGGCGTCGAGGTCGGGCGGAATATCCGCGTGGATTTGGTGCTGCAGCCGGGCACACAAACTCAGACAATTACGGTGACCGGTGAGGTACCTGCCGTCGATGCTACCGACGCCACCTTGGGCGGTACGGTTAGCAACCAGGCGATCAACGCCTTACCCCTTAATGGGCGAAATTATCAACGACTGCTTCAACTGCGCCCTGGAGTTGTGGGTGCGATCGGAGAGGGCACGGGCGAGGAGAGCAGCAACGGGCTTCGAGGTGGAGAAAACGTAACCCTGATCGACGGCCTGGTTACGATGGCTCAGCAAAGCGGCGGAAGCGTGCTGAATACGTCTTACCACCAGGGCGACTCCACGAGCCTGCTGCCTGTAGATGCCATTCAGGAATTCAATATCGAGCAAAACCCAAAGGCGGAATACGGCTGGAGAGACGGCGCGGTCCAAAACATAGGCGTAAAGTCCGGAACCAATACCCTGCACGGAACGGCATACGCGTTTGGGCGCGATACTCCATGGGACGCCGCTAATTATTTCGTCGGCAAGGCGGTACCGATCAGCCTGGAACAGTACGGCGCGACTGCCGGCGGAAAAGTCATCAAGGATAAGCTTTTCTGGTTTTTGGGCTACGAAGACTTGAACTACACGGTCGGGGACTCTGCTACGCCGACGATTCCGATCAGCGTTCCGGTGGGGAACGCGGCTTTAAGCATGACGGATGCATGCAACGCTTTGAAAACTAAAGGTAAGGCGATTAATGGGCTCAGTGCGCAAATCGCAGGTTTAAGCCATTTTCAACTGGGCGATCCTGCGGCGTGCACGGTTTCTCCTGCTTCGTCGACATTCGAAAATCTCTTCCCCTTCAATGCGACGGGATCGGTTAACTATAACCCGCCTTTAACCACGGTAAACCCGATTCACAACGGCATCGCCAAAGTGGATTACAACCTGAACGCCACCAATCACCTGAGCGGGATGTTTTTCATCGGCTATGCGAATGCCGTAGTTCAGTTGGACCAGAACCAACTCACGCCGCAATGGCAGAACCAAAGTAACACGCGCGTCTACGACGAAGACGGCACTTGGGTATGGACGCCAAACTCTACCTGGGTGAACGAATTCAGGGGCGGGGTGGCCTTACTCCACTTCAGGGCTCAGGCCGTGGATCACAACGTGAATCCGACCGACCCGTGGCCGACTGGCTATGGAATTCCAACCGGTATAACAAACCCACTGTATTTCGGCATGCCTAAACTTGCGATCAAGGCCTTCACAGGCTTTTTGGGGCAGGGCCAACGCGAAGGAAACCGCGGTCCGGAAGGAACGGCCGATTTCGTGGACCATGTTTCGTACTTGCGTGGTAAACACGCTTTCAAGTTTGGCTTCGAATACCTCCTCGGTATCGCGGACAACGACCCCTATAATTATGGCAACGGTTCGATCAGCTTCAAGACTTTGCAGAGTTTCCTGCTGGGTACCCCACAGAATGGAATCATCCTGGTCGGGGATCCTACGTCGGTTTCGCGAAGTAACTCCTTCGCCGGATTTGTACAAGACGACTGGCGTGTGAAGCCAAGACTTACTTTGAATCTTGGCTTGCGCTACGAATATACGGGGCGTCCGCACGAGCGCAACAATTACATCGCTAACTTCAACCCAAATGCTGACCCATTGACAACGCCAGCTATTACCCAGGTGGGGGGTGGCGGATTTCCTCCAATGTGGAAAGCCGACTACACGAATTTCGCACCGCGCGTGGGCCTGGCCTGGGACCTCAAAGGCAATGGAAAGACCATTGTCCGCGCCGGGGCCGGAGTCTTTTATAATGCCGCGCTGCTCGGCGAAACGGTTGATCTCAATCCCTTCGGAGCGAATTTCCCCAGTATTGGAGTAAACAACAGCGGAACGGCGATAAACGAACACACACCCAGCCAGCTGAATCTCGATTCGACTCAGCTTGGCTGGAATCCCGCGGGTCCGGTATTCCCCGCCAACACGTCGGTCGCAATTAATGGGCAGACTTACACCGGGACCTCCTGCACATATCCAGGCGAGCCGGGTTTACCTGCGAATTACACTCCCACACCGTGTTCATTGATTGCCGGAGTCGATCAAAATTACCGGACACCCTGGACTGTGGAATGGAATGTTGACATCCAGCGCGCGATCACGAACAACCTGACAGTGGATATCGCATACGTCGCGAACCACGGACGAGAGGCAAGCAAGACCGATCTCAACCAGCCAGCCCTCGGTTCGGGATGGAATCTGCCGAGCGCGGCCCTCGGCGGAATCAGTCCGGCGGCTCTATGCATTTCGAGCGCCAACGATCCGACGCCGTATGATCTTTGCGGGATAAGCGGAAGCAAAACACAAAATGGGCTTGTGAATGGGGCGATAGCCACCAATGAGCAGACGGCCGCCCCATATTTCAGCAAGTTTCCATATCTGCAGAACATCAACGTGATCGGAAATCTCGATCATTCCAACTACAACTCCTTGCAAGTCACCGTGACAGAGCGGGCTTCGCATGGACTGACGTTCCTTGTGGGCTATACCTATTCGCATGCCTTGGACATGCTCTCGAGCGGCACCTTTGACAACGGAATTTCTGGAAACAATGCTGACCCGAATTTCCTGTACGCCAATAGTGATTCTGACAGCCGCCATCGCTTCACGCTGTCCACGACGTATAACGTCCCAGGTATCAAATCGCCCGGGCAGATGCTGCAGGGCTGGTCGATCAGCCCGATCATTGCCCTCTATTCCGCCACGCCATGGTCGGTCGACGATCTCTCAACGGATATCACCGGGACAAACGAGCTCAATAACGCGAGCACCCCGTTCCAATTCTGGAACTTTACCGGGCCTACCTCAGCATTCAACTCCGGCCCGACGAGCATTCCGTGCTTCGGTAATCTCCCAGGCTGCACGCCCTACGTCGGTGGCGTCCCCCCGCAAGCGTGCGTTACAGCGGCGACAGCTCCATACGCCGGCAATGCTCAGCTAACGCAGCTCGCGCTCGCCTCGTTAAACGACCTGGGATGTTATGTGCAGGGTAGCGGCATTCTCACTCCGCCCGCATATGGAACCCAAGGCAATGCGCGACGCAATATCTTCCGCGGACAGCCCTTCTACAACGTGGATCTTTCCATTGCTAAAGACTGGAAGTTCAAGGAGCGGTTTGGCGCTCAGTTCAGGGCGGAGGTTTTCAATCTGTTCAACCGTACCGACTTAGCGCTGCCGGTCGCTTTCAAGACGGGGACCGACCCGTCGGCTGGCGGTACGTTTGGCTGCGGCTGCACGACCCCCGATGCCACTGGATTCACCAACTCCGTGCTGGGATCAGGTGCAGCGCGTTCGATTCAATTGGGCCTGAAATTAACTTTCTAAATTCAGGCTGCTCGCTTCAACCAGGGAATTTGCCGTCGCCTCCGAGTGAATCGCTCGGAATTCACTCGGGAACAACGGCTATACCTTCGATTTCAATCATCATTCCCGGCTGCGCAAAATCTGAAACCGTGATCATCGTGCTTGCCGGGTACTTGCCGTCGGGGAAAAACTCCTGGCGCAACTTGACGAGCTGATCTCCATTACGAGGATCATTGATGAAGACCGTCATGTTCACCACGTTCTTCAGGCTCGCTCCGTCGCGTTTCAATGTGCGGTCCATGAGTTGGAATACGGTTCTTGCCTGTCCCTGAAAGTCGCCGGGGAGTGGTTTACCGTTGACGTCTTGGGTAGCGGTTTGGCCGGCTAGCCAGATGATTCTGCCGCCCCTCGTGATTACCGCGGGCGAAAAGGCGCGAGCCTTTTGATAGGCATCGCCTTCCAGGAATTGCGGTGCCGATAATTTTTGCTGCTGAGCGGAGTGAAGATTAGAACCCGTCAGCAGCCACACGGCTGCCGCGGTAATGGTGAGCAATCCAATGAGCAAACGGTTCATGGTATTCTCCTTTTCTTTTATCGAGCGTCACGCCGCACCCCGATTCGCCCGATTCGGAACATACGCGATTGGCGGTTGTAATCGCGGGTGGCGCCGCGGATTATGACGCAATCTGGCGGCGCGCCGTCAAGGACGGCTTCACAAAGTGAGGAAACCGATGGCTTATGTCGTTACGCCCGAACCTATACCTGCCCTCCCAGTAGTAGGAACGGCGGATTTGTTTCCCGTAAATCGAATCTTCTGCGTGGGTCGCAATTATGCCGACCATGCCCGTGAAATGGGGCACGATCCAGACCGCGAGCCTCCTTTCTTTTTCCTTAAGCCGGGCCATGCCCTCCTTCCGCAAGGGCGCGATTTCCCTTATCCATCGTCCTCGCAAAACGTGCATTACGAGTTCGAGCTTGTCGCGGCGATTGGCAAAGGCGGCGCTGACATTCGCGTTGAGGACGCGCTGAACCACATTTATGGATACGCAGTGGGGCTCGATATGACGAGGCGCGATCTTCAATTGCACGCCCAGAAGCTGGCGCGCCCGTGGGAACCCGGAAAGGCTTTCGATTTCTCGGCTCCGTGTTCAGCCGTGGTGCCCGCCAGTAAGATCGGCCATCCGAAAAAGGGGGCGCTCTGGCTGGAATGCAATGGCAAGCGCGTTCAGAGTTCGGATCTCGCCGCCTTGATCTGGAAGGTGCCCGAGATCATTTCCCAGCTCTCGAATCTCTTCGCGTTGACTCCTGGCGATCTCGTCTTCACGGGAACTCCGGCAGGCGTCGGGCCCGTCCAACGAGGCGATGTCCTGCACGGCTCCGTCGAAGGCGTCGCGGAGTTGACGGTCCGCATAGTTTGAGCAAATCTTTTCGCGCTTGACATCGAATTCGCCGCAAACACAAAATGCACGCGGCTTTTTTGCGCTGATCTCCAGGTTTTCACTCTGTTCTATCGCACCGCGGAGGAACCATGTTACCCAGTGAACGCATCGCTTATTCGCCGATAAAAGAACGTCCCCGCCTCCTCTTGCCCGGCGGTGCGCGTCTGGTGGTATGGGTAATCGTCAATGTCGAAGAATGGAATCCGCAGGAGCCCTTGCCAAGAACCGTTCTGAGTCCGCCTGCGGGTGGTTCTCCCATTCCTGACATTCCAAACTGGGCATGGCATGAATATGGAAATCGCGTCGGTTTCTGGCGATTCGTCGAGGTTCTGGATCACTTTCATATTCCCTCTGTACTGGCCATCAACGGCTCCGCCATTCAAACCTATGAGCCAATTGCGCGCGCTGCCCTCGAACGCGGATGGGAGTTCATTGGTCACGGCTTCGGCCAGAAAAATATGCAGAAGGTTCCCGATGAACGCGCCGATATCGCCAAAACAACAGAGGTGATTCGGAATTTTACCGGCAAAAAACCGCGCGGATGGCTGGGCCCCGGGCTGACTGAGACCTGGGACACTCCGGATATTCTGGCCGAGCAAGGGTACGATTACGTTTGCGACTGGGTACTCGACGACCAGCCTGTTCTGCTCAAGACACGCACGAAGAACCTGGTCAATGTTCCCTATACGCAGGAATGCAACGACGTGGCCATGATGCTGATTCAGCACCACCCTGCCGGTGAATACAAGCAGCGGGCCATCGATCAATTCGAGCAGTTGTACGCGGATGCGGCGGATTCGGCGCGGGTCATGGCTCTAGTGATACACCCATACATCATGGGCGCACCGCACCGGCTTCGCTACTTGCGCGAGGCGCTCGAACATATCCATGCACGGCCTGGCGTGGTGTTCTGGACCGGCGAACAGATTCTCGAGTGGTATTTGGGCGCCGCCAAACAGACGCAGCAGCGCGCTGCCGAGCTGGCGAGATGACCTGAACCGCCTGGATGGTAGTGGGTGCCACGTGGCATTCGTGGCCAAAAAACTTGAAGCCCTCATAACCGTTATCTTTAACGTCCTCTGCAGTTTCCAGTACAGCAAAACTCCTTGACTTCCCCGAACCTGGGTGATATCAGACGCTCATTATTACGGCCACGCAGTATAGGGTTCCTTAAAATCTAGCTCCGTTGTCGGCTTTATTGGGCTCCCAATCGTTCGTTTGGAGGGTGTGCACTATGAATTTCCCAAGGGCGGGCCATTCACTACACGTGTCTTTCAGTCTTAGGAGTGCGAGTCGGATATTAGGCGCGAGCGTCGCAATTCTGCTGATCTCTTTTTCCGCGTTCTCCCAAGGCAACGCTGGGAGAATTCTGGGCGGGGTTACTGATCAAAGCGGAGGCGCGATGGCCGGCGCTGTTGTCACCGTCACGGACACCGCCAGAGGTATTTCGCGGACGTTGATGACGGATAGCTCGGGAGAGTACAACGCCCCCAACTTGATTCCGGGAACATATTCGGTCCGTGCCGAGGTCAAAGGTTTTAAGACGGCGGAGCATGACGGTATCGTGCTCGAGGTCAATGCCGAATTGCGCGTGGATCTCACGCTGCAGCCTGGCGAGCAATCGGAGAAGATCACGGTCACGGGCGAGGTCCCGTTGGTGGAAACCACCAACGCCGAACTCGGCGGCACGCTCCAAGCCCAGATCATCGATAACCTGCCCTTGAATGGACGTAATTTTGAAAACCTGCTGCAACTGCGGCCGGGCGTTTCGATCTATCCGGGTGGCTCAGGCTGGGCCCAGAGCACCAACGGCCAGCGCGCCCACGACAACATGTACTTAGTGAACGGCGTCGTGGCCAATGATCCCTGGATGGGCCAAAGCGTCATGAATGCGGTCATGGCCTCGGGCGATGCAGGAACGATCCTGCCGGTGGATGCTATTGACGAATTCAAGACCGAAGAAAATCCGCGGGCGGAATACGGGTGGAAGCCCGGTGCCATCGTCAATATCGGGATCAAGTCGGGCACCAACAATGTTCATGGCACAGGGTACGCTTATGGCCGCGAAACGGCTTTCGATGCGCGCAACTACTTCAACCCGCCTTACTGCCCCTCGTCAGCTCCTTGCGTCACAACGCAGCAGCCCGTGGCGCTGGAGCAATTTGGCGCCACCTTTGGCGGGCCCATCAAGAAGGACAAGCTCTTCTACTTTGTGAACTTCGAGGGTCAGCGCTACTCCATTGGAAATCCGAGCCTACACAGCGTCCCGGCCACGGTCTCGCTTCCGGACCCAAACAGTACGGGTTGTTCTACGATCATCGGTGTCAACTGCAAACTTAGCCTTATCGACGCCTGCAATGATGCGCTAGCCGCAGGCAAGCTCAGGCGGTTGAGCGCATCTTTGGCAGGTCTGAACGGACCTGGCAGCGCCGCACCCTGCACGCCCGTCAGCGGGCAACCCAGCGGGGGCTTCATGGGTCTCTTCCCTGCTAGCGCAACCGGCACTTACCTCACCGACCTGGCGAATAACAATGGGGTTAACGGCGGCCTGGGGAAGATAAACTACCACCTGAATGACAAAAACTCATTCGAGGGCATGTATTTCATCAGTCAGGGCGATGACCTTGCTGTGGATAATGCCGCTGCCCAGGTCACCACCAACTGGCTGAGCATCGAACACGCCCGGTCGCAGACGGCTACAGGAGACTGGACCTGGACCCCGAGTTCCAACTGGGTGAATGAACTCCGAGGCGGGTACGCACACTACTACCAGCTGTTCGAAACCGAAGATCACAACGCCAGTGCCGGAAGCTACGCGTTTAACGGCGCAACTTACGAGATGCCCACGGGGATCACGAATCCACTTTATGGTGGTTTTCCCGGACTGGGATTCAACAAGGGCGGCTTTAGCGGCGGCGGCGGTGGCTTTATTGGCGGCGGCTGGCCCAAGATCATAGGACCCGACGGCGTCCTAACCATCCTCGATCACGTCTCCTATTTGCGCGGCAAGCATGCCTTCAAGTTTGGCGTCGAAATCCTCGACAATAAGTCCATCGAGGATGAAACATCCAACGCCAAGGGGCCCGTTCGCTTTAATAACCTGACTGACTTCTTCACCGGAACACTACTGCGCGCGAACCTGTTTCTCGGAGATCCGATACGCACTTTGACCAGCCAGGGGTATGGCGCCTTTGTCCAGGATGACTGGCGTGTCACACCGAGGGTGATTGTCAATTTGGGCCTGCGTTATGAGTACAACACGGTGGTCAAGGACAAAAACAATCAACTGGCGAATTTCGATCCTACCTCCGCCACCGGGCTGGTCCAGGGCACGCCCTATAACGGCGATCACAAAGATTTCGGGCCACGGCTCGGCGTGGCTTGGGATGTTAGCGGCAACGGGAAGACGGTAGTCCGTGCGGCCGCCGGAATCCTCTACGAGCAGATGAGCTTCGATGTACTCAATGGTGAAGGCAATTTGCTCGGGCTGCGTACCATGCCCACCGGTATTCCTCGCTTCAATAACGGCAGCAGCACGCCGCTTCCCACAAGCGGAAACATCCAACTCCAGGCACTAGTGTTCAACAACGGCGCGACGCTCGCTCCGATTAATACTGCCTGGCAAAACTTCAATCCCGCCTTGCCGGTGAGCGGCCAGACAACTCTCTACGCGGCTGTTGCCAACCCTGCCTGCGGCGATGGCAATACATCCCCTGGGGCTCCTTACCTGGTAGCTCCCGGGCCGTGCGAAATCTATGGCGTGGATCGCAATCTGAAAACCCCTTACGTGGAAAACTGGAATCTGGACATCCAGCGGGCCATCACCAATAACCTGAGCCTCGATGTCGGCTACGTCGGCAATCATGGCGCCAGGTTGTTAGGCAAGCTCGACCATAATCAGGTTCAGCCTGTAACCGAAACCATTCCGTCAATTTCGGGACCGGGATTCACAACGGCGCCCACGACCATTACAACGGGTGCCGGGTGGACACCAGCGGCGATTACTACGTGTGCGACCACGGGTACATGCACCCCCGACGGCGGTGCTGAGCAGGCAGCCCTTCCATTCACCGCTCCTTGCGCCGCTGCTGCTGTGCCCGGCGCCACGAATGGCTCCGGCGGACCATTTAACCCGAACAACAAATGCTTCTCGTACCTAAGCTACGTCACCATCGTTAACAACTCCTACACTTCCAACTACGACGGCTTGCAGGCAACTCTCACGGGCCGCAATTACCACGGGGTCTCTTTCACCGCCGGCTACACATATTCTCATGCCCTCGGCGAAGGTTCCGACCAAGGGACCAGTGGCAACCTGCCCCTGACCTATAACTCTTATGGAGCCGCGCGCCAGATGTATGCGAGCACCGACTTCGACATCCGGCACCGTTTCACGCTATCAATGAACTACGAGATACCCGGAAGAAAAGGCTTCGGGCAAATGCTGGAAGGCTGGGGAATCAATTCCATCGTGCTCATCCAGAGCGGCGCCCCCTGGGGCTTGGCTGACGTTTCCGACGATTTCACTGGAACCAATGAGATCGGCGCTTCAACATTGAGCAATGCGGGCGAGCAATGGAATTTCTATGGCAATCCCAAGGATTTCACCCCGGTCCACGGATTTACCGATACCAATGGGGGAGCCCTCAGCGGCGGAAAAGGTGGCCTTCCGTTTTCTGGCAGCGACCCAACCGGCGCAATCCTGGCGACCTGTACGGCAGCGGTCAACAGCCATTTCAGTGGCCTGCAGCAAGTTCTGGCAATGGCTTCCCTAACCAACATTGGCTGCTACGCGGTGGGTAATTCTGTGCTGATTCCACCTCCCTACGGAACCTATGGCAACACGACACAAAACATGTTTCGCGACGCCGGCTTCAAGAACTGGGATATGTCGGTGACCAAGCAGTTCAAGTTCAAGGAACGGTTCGCCGCCGAGTTCCGCGTGGAGTTCTTCAATGTCCTCAACCACCCGATCTTCTCTAATCCGTCTGGCGGACCGGGCGGCGCAATTGGGGATCCTTCGGGCGGCGCGCCATTCGGCTTTTCCGGCCTCACGCCCGATACCTACAGTTCCAACCCACAGCTCGGATCGGGCGGATCCCGGGCGATGCAGCTAGGCCTGAAACTATCCTTCTAGTAATTTAACGTCAGAGACGGGCCGGATTTAATCGTCCGGCCCGTTTTACTTTTACCATTCTCGGGTAAACTAAGCGCCGCCATACCGCAAGGGTGACGAAGCAGCCGTCTGTTTGAAGTGCCGTAGCACGCGCGGACCGAGCTTGTGCGAGGAGGTCGCCCAATGAAATCGATTCTTGCGTTCTGCATCAGATGCTTGCTCGCCCTCGCCCTTGTGGTTTCGCCATTGGCGGCCAATTCCCTGCCTGCGGGCAAACCAGAAGATTCCGGCGTCTCCTCGGAGCGCCTGCAAAGAATTCACGAAAGCATTCAGCGGCACATTGATGCCGGAGACATCTCCGGCGCAGTCACTCTGGTGGCGCGCCGAGGACATATCGTGCACTTCGAAACGCATGGGCTGATGGATATGGAATCGAAAAAGCCCATGGAGAAGGACACGATTTTCCGGCTTGCCTCCATGTCCAAAGCTGTAACCGCCGTCGCCGTCCTGATGTTGATCGAGGAAGGAAAAGTTCGCCTCGACGATCCTGTTTCCAAATTTATTCCGGAATTCAAGCAGATGAAGGTAGCGGTGGGAAAGGAAAGTCACGGAACCGATCCCGCTTCTGCCGATCCGGAATTTACTCTCGTTCCAGCGGCGCGCCAGATCACCGTCCTGGACCTGCTGACGCACGGATCCGGGCTGGGCTCGGGCGGTATTGGCACGAAGCAGCTGGACAAAATCGCGCCGCGCGGGCCGAGCGACACGTTGGCAAGCTATGTACCGAAGCTGGCGTCGGTCCCGCTCGATTTTCAGCCGGGAACACTATGGCGGTACAGCCCGACAGCTGGATTCGAGACCCTAAGCCGGATTGTGGAAGTGGCCTCGGGCCAACCCTTCGATCAATTTCTGAAACAGCGAATCCTCGATCCGCTCGCGATGAAGGACACGACTTTCGTTCTCTCTGCCGATCGCAAAGCCCATCTGGTGACGCAATATGTAAAGGGTCCGAACGGTTTGGAGAAAGCTAAAGAGAGTCCGTTCGTCAGTAGCACGTATTTCTCAGGCGCAGCGGGCCTGATGTCCACTGCCGAAGATTATGCTCAATTCGCCGAAATGCTCGTGAATGGCGGCCAGTTGAAGGGCAAACGCTTGCTTAGCCCGAAAACGATTTCATTCGCGGCGTCCAATCATGTTGGCGAGCTCTTCGACGACGCCAAATTCAATGGTTATCCCGGCCACGGCGTAGGATTCGGACTTAGTTTTGCCGTGATGCAGGATCCGGTAGCGGCGGAAATGCACGTGTCCCAGGGGGCTTTCGGCTGGAACGGCGCCTATGGAACCAAGTTCTGGGTTGATCCCAAGGAAAATATGGTTGAGATCCTCATGATGCAAACTCCGAACCCGCAAATCCACCACGATTTTGAAAACGCGGTGATGCAAGCACTCATCGAATAGCGAAACCAGCGACTACGATTACGCGCTCATATTAGTGCTTCAATTCGTCGAGCAGTTGACCGAGATATTTCTGCCACAGTGCAGCCTGAAAAAACGTATAGTGGCCGCGGGTTTCCTTGGTAATCGGCAACAAGACGAAATGACTATTTTTTAATTTGGGCATCTCGCGCTCGGCAACGCCCATCTCGCCCGGGTTCCAGAAGTCGTCCATGGTATTCACGAGCATGACGTGGGCGCGAATCGTGCCGAGTCCGGCCTCCGGATCATAGTTGCGCGACGCGTCATATTGGTAGACGAAATCGTTCGCATCGGTTGTTTTTATGTTTTCGGCGATGTATTCATCCACGAATTTGTCGGCGGCCGGCGCGGTGGGATATTCCGCTTGCCACAAGGTAGGCGCGCTGGCAACCACGAGCAAGTGTCCTAGCGCCGCGCGCAAACCGTACGGCTGCTGCGTGTAATTTCCATGGTTGTATCCGGGATCGAGCCGCACATCGTCGATCATGAGCTTGCGCACCATGCGATTGCGGCCGGCGACCTGCGTCGGGAGGCACGAGAGCAGCATCAAGGCGTCGAGGTCATCCGGATTGGATTCCGCCCACATGAATCCCTGCATGCAGCCCATCGAGGTGCCGACGAGCAAACGCAGATGGTCGACGTGCAGTCCATCCCGCAACATCAGCCGGATGGCGGCGATCATGTCCGAATAATCATAGTGCGGAAACTTCGCGCGCAAACCGTCGCTCGGCTTCGTCGATTTGCCCAGTCCAGCGCCGAACTGATCAGGCAGGATGAGGTAATATCGGGACGCGTCGAGCAACTGATCGTGCCCAAAAAGTACGCCGGCAAACGACGGCACCAGGAATACGCCGCCCTTGCGATTGGTTCCATGCAATATGAGCACGGCGTTGGTTACGTGACCATCGGCATCGCGTTGCGGAGTTCCAATTGTGGTGTAATGCATATGAATCTCGGGGAGCGACTCGCCATCGCCAAACTTGAAATTCTTCGCCCTGAAGTCGCCTTCCTTCGGCGGCACGGCAGTGAGCGGCGCGGCCTGTTGCGCCATTCCCAATTCCGCCGCGCAGCAGACAAGCAGGGCGATGGCGAGCATCGGCGTCTTTCTTGCGAACATAGTGGTGATTCTCCCTATAACATTTACTGCGACCGATCTTATACCCGCTCGCGCGTAAAAATGCAGCCTCTCATGAGAAGATCAGCGACGCCATGAAGGTTGAGACCGACAGCAGCACCGAGCAGCGGGCCGGCAGACTCGAATCGCTCGGCGTGGCGCTCGCCGATTGGTCCCAACGCTGGTTTCCCGATGCATTCGTCTTTGCATTACTCGCATTGATCATAGTTTTTATAGGTGGAATGCTCGCAGGCTCTCGATTCTGGGATGTGGTCGATTACTTCGGGCAGGGCTTCTGGAGCCTGATCCCCTTCACTGTACAGATGGCCATGATCATCGTGGGCGGCTACGTCGTAGCCGTTTCGCCGCCCGTCTCGCGCATCATTCGCCGCCTTTCGCGAATCCCCAGCACACCTCGCGGCGCAATTGCTTTTGTGGCCCTTTTCTCCATGCTGACTTCGCTGATCAGCTGGGGACTCGGGACAATTTTCGCGGCGCTGCTGGCGCGCGAAGTCGTCAAAAACGTGCGCGGCATCGATTACCGCGCCATGGGGGCGGCGTCTTATCTTGGCCAGGGAACCGTTTGGGCTTTGGGGTTCTCTTCGTCTGCGGCGTTGCTGATGGCAACGCCCGGCGCGATTCCCACGAACCTGCTCAAGATCAGTGGCGTAATTCCCCTGAGCCAAACGCTCTATCTTCCGCAAAGTATGATCATGGCTCTGGTGCTGATTTGTTCCAGCCTCCTGGTCGCCTATCTTTCCGCTCCCGCGCATTCGACGAAGACGGCGGAATGGTTTGGGGTGATTCAGGAAGAGGAAACGGCGCCAGATAAACCGGGCCCTGCGACAAAAGGCGAGTGGTTGGAATATTTTCCGCTCCTCTCGATCGTTATTACCTTAATTGGGTTCGGCTACCTCGCGCGTGTTTTGGCTGCACGTGGGCCACTCGCGGCGCTCGATTTGAATAGCTATAACTTTCTCTTTCTTATGGCTGGATTGCTGCTGCATTGGCGGCCCCGCTCGTTCACTCGCGCGGTTAATCGCGCCGTCCCCGCCACGTCCGGTGTGCTGATCCAATTCCCATTCTATGGCGGAATCTTTGGCATCGTGACGATGTCGCCTATCGCGCGAAACATGGCTCATTTTTTTGTGCGCATTTCCTCGCACGGCACTTTCCCGCTTCTGGTTTCCGTCTATTCGGCGATCCTGGGAATGTTTGTGCCCTCTGGCGGAAGCAAATGGATCATCGAGGCCCCTTACGTTCTCCAGGCGGCCAAGGATCTGCACGTGCATCTCGGCTGGGTAGTCCAGGTCTACAACGCTTCGGAAGCGCTGCCCAATCTGATCAATCCGTTTTGGATGCTGCCGATTTTGGGGATTCTAAAAGTGCGTGCGCGCGACCTGGTGGGCTTTACGGCGCTTCAACTGATGGTGAATTCGGTGCTGGTGCTTTTCTTGGTCTGGTTCTTCGCTCGCACGCTAGCCTACGTTCCACCGGTGATTCCTTGATTCAACAATGCTGATTCAAATGCCTAAGTGCCCAATCGGGCGGAGACTTAAGCCTTAGTCGTCTGTTTTAGTCGCGCGTTGCACGGCTTGCGCTGCGAATCGCTTCTCTAATTGCTGAATCTCACCAAGACCAATCATCTCGTTGAACTCCCGGAAGGAGCTTCCGTCGGCAAAAATGCGCCTGGGCGTACCCTCCGCCTTGATTTCTGCGAGAATCCCGCGAACCGCTTTGGCGGCGGTCAGCAGCGCGCTGATCGGAAAAATAACAATGCGATAGCCGAGTTCCTTGAGCCGCGCCAGCGGCAGTGGCGGAGTTTTGCCGCCCTCAGCCCAGTTGAAGAGTAGGGGCACATTCGGGAAAGCGCGAGCAGCCTGCGCGACTTCATCTTCGTTCTGCGGAGCTTCGACAAAAAGAATGTCTGCGCCGGCTTCACGATAGGCGCGCGCCCGGCGCAAAGCGCTTTCGAGCCCCTCTACCGCCCGCGCATCGGTTCGCGCAATGATCAGAAAATCGCTGGAGCTGCGCGCCTCGACCGCAGCGTGAATCTTTTCGGTCATTTCCGCGGCGGCAATGACCTGCTTGTTCTCCATATGCCCGCACTTCTTGGGCATGATTTGGTCTTCAATGTGAATCGCTGAAACTCCGGCTAGTTCGTACTCCTGTACCGTGCGAATCACATTGAGCGGATTTCCGTACCCGGTATCGGCGTCCGCGATTACGGGCACATCGACGGCTTGAGCGATGCGCCGCGCGTTATCCACCATTTGCGACATGGTCAGCAAGCCAATATCGGGCCTGCCGAGCAATGACGCCGAAGTGCCAAATCCCGTCATATAAACAGCCGAGAACCCGGCCTTCTCGATCAATCGCGCAGTCAACGCATCATACGCACCCGGCGCCAAAATCGGCTCCTGCGCGCGGAGCAGTTCGGCTAATCGAGGCGCATTTTGCCGTTTGCCTCGCAGGAAATCGCTCACTGTAGGAAGTCCTTTGCTAAAAAGAACAGCGTCAGTGTGGGAACGCAGCCAGCGGAGCCTTTTTCCCCTCCGGTAAAGGCGACCGCGCGACGTTCATGATCATGGCCAGGGTCGTGTAATACCCAACGAGCGCCGTGGTGTCGATTACACCTTGCTCGCCAAACTTGCTGACGGCGCGCGCATAGGTCGCGTCGCTAACACTCTGGTTATGCCGCAACTCCGAACAGAAATCGTAGACAATCTCTTCGTCCGGTTCCATCCCCGCCGGGCGGCGTCCTTCCGTAATGGCGCTGATCGTCTCTTGCTTAATGCCGGCTTTGGCTCCATTAACCTGATGCACGTCGTACTCGTATTGCTGCGTCCATTGGCGCGCGGTCAATAAAATCACGAACTCGGTGAGCTTCGGGCCAATCGTGTTGTGAAACCGAAGATACTCGCCCGTCTTTTGCAGGCGGCTCATCAATTCGGGGCTGCGGAGCAGCGGAACAAAAGGCCCCTCCGCTCCTCCCCCTCCGCGCGGGCCCGACGTCACTTCCTCAAAGGACTTCTTTTGCGCTTCGGTCATCTTGTCTTTTGGAACAGGCGGCATGCGATCCTGCGCCGCGACGGCGCCCACCACGAGCAGCAAAATACATGCTTCCAGAGCAAACGTTGCAAGTCTCACGGGCAAACTCCTCCTCCGGCAAATTCGTATGACGGCAAAGCGCCGATCTATTTCGCCGGTTTCAGTTCCGCGTAAAGCTGCGTGACGAAACGTTCCGTGGTTTCCTTGGAATTGGGCACCTTCGCGTCGTAATCGGCGGTCGGGTGAGCGGCCAGGACTTCGTCCTGTGTCTTACCTTGCGACACCAGTTGCGACACTTTATCGCGAATTGCCAGCACCATATCCCGATGCGCGATAACATCCGCTCGGCCGACCACGGGGCCATGACCCGGAACGATCTTCGTATTCGGTCCCGCCATCCCGATAAGCCTGCCGAGCCCATCGAGTAAGCCATTCAGACTGCCGCCGTTGGCGCGGTCCATATTGGGATACTGAATCGAACGATAGAAATCGCCGGTCATGATCACGTCGGCCTTTGGGAAATAGACCAGGGTATCGCCGTCGGTATGGGCGCGCGGAATGGGAATCAGCCTTACGTCTTCGCCATCCATGTGGAACGTAAGCTGTCCCTCGTAAGTGATCAGTGGGAGCGCGTCTTCAGGAGCAGGTGTACCAGGCGTGCCATTCGCGGCGGGCACCGGATGCGCCAGCCGGTCGCGTAATTCATTGCGGGAAATCAGGACCGCGCCCATCTTCTGAAAATTTTCGTTTCCGCCTGTATGGTCCGGATGAACGTGCGTATTCACGATAAATCGGATGGGCCCGTTTGAAATTTGCTTGATCGCCGCGGCGATTTTTCCGCTCAGCGGCGCGAACTGCGTGTCCACCATGAAGATGCCATCAGGGCCGGTAAGCACGCCAATCGTGCCTCCCTGGCCATCGAGAGTGTAGAAGTTGTTGGCGAGTTTAGTGGTCTTGATCTCTACCTTGCTGAAATCGGGTTGCCCCTGCGCTTGGGAATAAGCAGCAAGCGCCAGAATGGCGACCATGGCCAGCATTACTCGGCCCATTGAATTCGACATTTTCTTCATAATCCTCGCTCCTCGAATGAGAAGATCAATTTCGGTTTTGCAGCCCTTCGATTCACGGGAGTATATACCTTCTCAGGCAGATTCTGTTGCCTGCGAAAAATTTGGCCATCCGGTGCGGGTCGCGCTACCCGTTAGCGCATTAGCGTATTTGGCAGGCTGACAAATTACTCCCGGTTGGCGGCCTGGGCTCGGCTCATCTGGCTGTCTGGAGCCAGGCGGGTCTTGATCCACGGCAGAACTATCTCGTCGAAAATTCTCGCGTTCGGCCATTCTTCCGACCTGCCCGTGTGCCCGCCGTCCGGATTCACCCAGGCCTCTTTTGCCGAGCCTCCCGACTGGAGCAAAAGGTAAAGATCCCCAATAGGGACCTGCGTGTCTTTCACTCCGTTGGCAATGAGCATCGGAGCAGAAGGCTTGCCGAGGTAACCTTCGGTTTTCAGCGAAAGATGCGGGCCGTAGGCGAGAAATTCGTCCATCGTCTTCACGCCGTAAATCGCGGCGCGCGCGGGGAAAAGGTCAAAGAGGTATTCGTCGGTCTTAAGTCCGGGACCCTGCCATTCGGGCGTGAAATAACCATCCACGGGGCCGCCCTGTATGACAACTCCGCGTATGAGTGATTTTTCGATATACGCGAGTTTGGCAGCCCAATAGCCGCTCCAGCTGATGCTGCGGACCACAATGCGTTTGCTGTCGATTTCAGGCCGCGTGGCCAAATAGTCGAGCACCGTGGAGAACATCCGCTCGGCCCCGACGTCAACTTTGATCGGCGCCTCACCGGTGCCAGGCATATCCACCGCAAAGAAGCCGATGCCGTTACGTAAAACCCCGGAGTCTGCCTGGGCGCTCTCTTCCTTCCGCGAATCGAGCGCGCTGATAGTCAGGACGAGCGGCGCGGGGCGAATGCCATTGGGCACGCGGAGGTACCCGACGATCTCTTTGCCTTCGAACGGGATCCGCACCGTTTCCATGGGCGGATCAAGGAAGCGCCCATAATTCCGGAACGCCTCCAGAGCCTTCTGGTAAGCCTTTACTTTGCCTGGCGAATTCGGAGTGGGCCAGCGCGCGAACGAATAGTAGCGCCACGCCATGAGATAGCCTTGCTGCGCCTTGACCTTATCGCTGGACTCTTCCGCTGCTGCGCTGCTTGCATAACGTTCGCCGATCGTGCTCCACGCCGCGGCCCATTCGTCGCGATCCAGGCTATGGATGTTTGCCAAAGCCTCGCGCGCATCTTCGGATTTGAGCCCGGTTGCCGGCGTTAGATTTCGGTCCACGCGCCTTTGGGTTTCGGCCTTGAGCTCTTCGAGATTACGCGGTCCGCTGCTTTGCGCGATCGCTCCGGCAGTCGCCACGAGCGCGAAGATGGCTCCCAGTAGTGCGTTTCGGAAAAATATTCTCGAATAAACGTTGCGCATCGCAATCTCCCTTAACCGTTGGCGGTGAAAGTGAGGGGTCTTGGTCTTGTCTCTTATCGGCTTTTAGCGGCCACTTTGTCAACATCCTCAGCCTTCCGATTTGAAAGCATTCAGTTTCTGGCCCAAACTTATTAGAAAAAAGACACTTACGGACAGCGGCGAAAACTGTCACCTCTGCCCAATTGGTTGAAACCATGACTAGATGCGGCTAAAGAGCCAACAGTTCACTTATGAACCATCTCACCCGTTGGAACTATTGAAGCGGCTTTGCTCCCGTTCCTACACTGGGAACATGCGTACCGCACCGGTACACGCCAACTCTCGTGGGGCCCGCGGATGAGGCGTAAGCGTCTTGGCGAAGTCCTTCATGAGCGAGGCAAGATATCCTCCAGAGACCTGGAAAAGGCTCTGGAAGACCAGCAACAGAAGCTAAGCCATTTGGGCGAGTTGCTGCTGGAGCGTGGCCTGGTTGGAAAAGCGGACCTTATTGCCGCCTTGGAAGAGGTATCTCTCGTCCCTTATATCGATATCGCCAATGCTCCTGTCGATCCCGCCACCTTGGAACTGATTCCCCGCGAAGTCGCCGAGCGCCTATGCGTTCTTCCGATGCGCCGTGATCTCTCGCGTTTGGTGGTGGTTATGTCCGACCCCCGCAATACTGCCGTGCGCAAGGAACTCGCCGCGATGACGGGCATGACTATCTCTCCGCGCCTTGCCTTCCGTGCCGAACTGCGCGAGGCCATCGCTCGCCACTATTCGCAGCTGGCCGCGGAGCCGCCGTCGGAAACCGTTTCCGTCATCTCCGAGGATTCCGCGAACGAAATGGAATTCGTTTCCACCAGCACGCGCCAGGCCAATAAAGAGGCCATTGCCGAGGCTCAGGCCGAGCTTCGCAACCAGAAAACTCCCGCCGTGCGCCTGGTTTCGGAAATCATCCGCTCCGCCATGGAAAAGCACGCCAGCGACATTCACATCGATCCGCGCCTGAAAGATACGATCGTTCGTATTCGCGTTGATGGCGTCCTGCGCGATTTCCAACACGTGCCCCGCACCATTCAGCATTCGCTTATCTCGCGGATAAAGATTCTCGCGGACATGGATATCGGCGAGCGCCGTACTCCTCAGGACGGCCGCTTCATGATTTCGACGAAGAATCGTTCGCTCGATCTCCGCGTTTCCACGCTTCCCACGCAATATGGCGAGAAAGTTGTTATCCGTCTGCTGGAGCCTAGCGCTCCGCTGCTGAATTTAGCTGAGATCGGTTTCACGCCCGCCATTGCGGAAGGTATGCAAAAATTGCTGGCACTTCCACAAGGGTTGATTCTCGTTACCGGGCCTACCGGTTCAGGAAAATCCACGACGCTCTATTCCGCACTGAACATTTTGCGCAAGCCTTCCGTCAACATCGTCACGGTGGAAGATCCCGTGGAATATGCGCTACCCGGCATCAATCAGGTTCATGTGAATACCCGCGCGGGTTTGACCTTCGCCAGCGTGCTGCGCTCACTATTGAGACAAGATCCCAATGTGATCATGGTCGGCGAGATACGCGATCAGGAAACGGCGGAAATCGCACTGAAGGCCGCCCAAACCGGCCAGCTCGTGTTGTCGACCTTGCACACGAACGACAGTGTCTCCGCCATTGTCCGCCTGCTGGATCTGGGTGTGCCTTCTTTTCTGATTGCTTCCTCCGTGATAGGCGTGCTCGCTCAGCGCCTGGTTCGGAAGCTGTGTTCTTGCCACTCCGTCGAGCCGATGACCGCTGGTCTTTCTGCGCGCCTTGCCGAAGCGGGCCTTCCCTTCAGTCGGGAGGACGTCCGCGTTCCAGGAGGGTGCGGGCTATGCGATCGCACTGGCTACAGAGGCCGGATCGGCGTGGCGGAGTTGCTGATGATCAACGAATCCATTCGCGGCATGATCCGAAACGGCGAAAGCATCGATTCCATTAGAGAACTGGCGCGCTTGCGGGGTATGCGCCTCATGCATGAAGACGGTCTGGAAAAGGTGAGAACCGGCCTCACAACCTACGAAGAGATTCTGCGCATCGTGCCGTTTGAATCCGTCGCCCGTTGCCTTTGCTCCGCCTGCGGCCAACAGCTCCATGCCACGTTTCAGTTCTGCCCATTCTGTGGAGACCGCCGATCAAGCTCGCAACCTGATACCGCCAAACTCGAACGTGAAGGAGCTTTGCCGTGAGCTCGCGTAAAAGCCAAGAAGACGTCCGTCAGCGGCGTTCTCCGCGTTATGCTCAGTTCAGCGAACTTGCTGTCACTTACGAAGGTCGCACGGAGGAAATCTCTGTTCGGCCGCCGGACATCAGCACCCATGGCATGTTCATCAATACCGTCAGGCGCTTTCCCGAGGGCGCGATTTTAAAGCTCCGATTCCGGCTCAGCCGCTCCGGAATCGAAGTGCACGCGCGCGGTGAGGTTCGCTACTGCCTTGCCGGCGTCGGCATTGGAGTGGAATTTATCGGACTTTCCGCGGAATATCTGCTCGCCATCGAGGAGGAGATCACCGGAACGCCAATGATCGGATAGCCCTTCAACTCAGGCCCACCTGTCAAAATTTTTTGGGAACGCCGTTAGCCCTAAAAAAGTCCCTAAATATCCATCATGCGAGCTAGAACGGGCTTCGGATTCTTCGCGGTTTGCTGAGATTCTACCGGCGCGGCATCTTCCGTTTTTTTCGGGGTGGGATCGTTCTGCGGTTTCGATACTTTTGACGCGGCTGCCACCGCTGGCGCCTTAACCGATATTGGCGCGACCGGGAACTCCATGCGAAACGCCGTGCCGCCGCCCGATATGGCTTCCACGGACATGCGGCCGCCGTGATCGCTAACCACTGTTTGTATCGTCGCTAAGCCCAAACCGGCCCCTTCCACCTTAGCCGCGTAACGCGCTGCCGGCTCTGCGGGCTGCGGGTCCAATCCCGACCCGGTATCGGAAATCCCCACGCGCACCATTCCATTTTGCTGTGCCGTATGAACGGTAAGCGTGCCGCCCATCGGCATGGCATTGAGCGAATTCGCGATTACATTCTCGAATCCCTTGTACAAAAGCTCGGGGTCGGCCCAAATCTTCTCCGCACCCTCGTCCAGAGCGAGCTCAGGTTTAACCGGCGGCCGCCCACGCGCATGGAACGCGGTTTCAAAAGACTTTACCGCCGCCCGCAAGACTTCATTCAAGTTCACAGCTTGCATGCGAGGCTGGCGCATTTTGGCGAAATCGCTGAAGTGGGCCACGATCTCCTTCAGATTTTCCATCTCCGCATGCGCCATCCTCATGGTTTCGACGAACATCCCATCGAACTTTTCCGGCGTTTTCTCTCGTCGCGCGTTCTAAATTTTCCAGCGTGAGCTGCAGAGAAAAAAGCGGCACCTTGAGCTCTACGGCAAAATTCCGGGCCAGCTCGCGCCATGCCGCAACGCGCTCGGCTTGCAACTGCCCCTCGCGTTTTGCGCTCAGTTGCGCGGTCATCTCATTGAAGGCCCGCACCGCGCGTGCCGCTTCGTTTCGGGCAGCGCTTACATTGGCTTTCGCTTTCCAATTCCCCGCGGCAAGCTCGCGCGCCGCTTTCTCCAGGCGCTCGAGTGGCCGGCTCACCGTCGACGAGAGCGCCCACGAAAAGATCAGGGCAAGAATAACGCCCGCCGCGCCGATAACGAGCCCCGCATTCCGGATGTAGGCCAACGTTTTCACCACGGCATCCTGAGCCGTGCCCACGAGAACAACGGCCAGCATCTCGTTGCTTCGGCCGGTGAGGGGCAGGGCCACGAACTTCTGTGCTCTGCCGGAGCCGGGAGCCTCATACTCGCCTGCGCGTGGTTCCTTTTGTATCGATCCGATCAGGCTGGCAAATCGTTCCGGCTGTTCGGCTGGGCCCTCGGAATTCAATAACGCGTCTGGCACGAAAGCCGCTTCCAGATTGCGGTAAAGCATCACTTGCGTTCCTGCTGGGATGACCAGCGCCTGCAGAAAATCGTTGTCCAGCTTTCGACCGCCGATCATGTACAGC
The DNA here is from genome assembly GCA_963803735.1 of uncultured Acidobacteriota bacterium. Lineage (GTDB taxonomy): Bacteria > Acidobacteriota > Terriglobia > Acidiferrales > UBA7541 > Palsa-189. The sequence goes on from CAWDNV010000011.1 coordinate 505,811, forward strand.
TTCTTCTCGCCCACGTTCACAGTGCGCACGCACAGCAGCCCTAGCTCGACTTTGTCCGGCAGTTCGACCCGCGACAGGAATGCCCCCTGCTGATTCCAGTCGGCTCTCTGCGTCACCCAATCATTCTTGAAACCGATCCGCCCCGGCCATTGGGCCGAAGAGATCAGCGTGCCGTCGTCCCCGACCATTTCCAGAAAATCGATTTTTCGTGAATTTGCAATCCCCAGCGCGTCCCGCGCGTATAGGGATGGGTCCGACTGCGCCCGGCTGAGATCGATAGCCATGCGCAGACTTCCCTCGGCCTGGGCTATGGCGTCCACCGCATAGACCACCTCATCGCCACGATGTGCGAACTCGTGTCGGAATTGCGTGATCAGCGTACCGGATTTTTGGCGTTGCTCCTGCTCAGATTGCTGCCGTACAAACCGGTCGACGCCCCAACCGAAAAGGCCAACGGAGCTTGCCACCACGGTTACCGAGAAGATGGTGAGTTTGGTGCCTAGTTTCACGCAGGAATCATAAAAGACCCTTAGGTCCGGCGGGCCGGAAAATTGCGGCAGTGTTTCCGAAAGTGCTCTAGGCGTGCTTTCCACTGATCCAAGCCGATTCGGTTATACTGCCGAAGGAACTTACATGCGCCGTTCAGGAATCAAAATCGGTCAGGTGTTCGGCATTCCCATCTTCCTGCACTTGAGCTGGATCCTGATCTTCGGCTTGATCACCTATTCGCTTGTAGACGAGTACGGCGCGCGTTACCCGCAGTGGACGAGCGGTCAGCTTTGGTCTTTGGGCGTTATAACCAGCCTGCTTTTCTTCGGTTCCGTGTTGTTTCATGAACTCTCGCACAGCGCCGTAGCCCGTCATTATCGAATTCCCGTCGCTTCGATCACGCTCTTCTTCTTCGGCGGAATCGCGAGCATTACGCGCGATCCGGATAGCGCAGGCCAGGAATTCCTGATGGCAGCGGCGGGGCCGGCATCGAGTTACGTGCTTGCGGGTGCCTTCTGGCTCCTGGCGCGAGCTACGCCGAACGACAGCATGCCTAATGCGCTCGCCACCTGGCTCGCGGGTACCAATGCGCTCCTGGCGACTTTCAACCTGCTGCCCGGCTTTCCGCTCGACGGTGGCCGCGTCTTCCGCTCCGTCGTATGGGGGATCACCAAGAATTATTCGAAATCCACGCGAATTGCGTCACGCGTTGGACAAGGCATTGCTTATGCCATGATGGCTTTTGGGCTGTACACGGCCTTCGTCCTCCACTCCAGTGTGAATGGCGTATGGTTCGTCTTCCTCGGATGGTTCTTGCTCACGGCCGCCCGGCAGAGCTATCAACAGGTAGAAGCGCAAGGCGCGCTGCAAGGTCTGCGCGCCGTCGACGTCATGACTTCAGATATGCCCACCGTTGCACGCGACCTTTCGCTCGATGAGTATGCGCGAGAGGTTTCCCGCACCGGCAGGCGCGCGCATTTGGTCGTGTCCGATGGCAAGCTTGCCGGGCTCATGCGCGTAGAGATGCTTCAGGCGGTTCCGCGCGAGGAGTGGCCTTCCACATCCGTACAGGCAGTAATGATTCCGCGGGAAAAATTGGCGTGGACCGCACCGGAGGAGCCGGTGCTCAGCGTTCTCGAGCGCATGCGCTCGGCGAACGTGGATCAGCTTGCCGTGATCAGGGAAGATAACGTCGTGGGGCTCGTCACCCGCGATTCCATTCTGCGAGTGGTGCAGGCGCGCACGGAATTAGGTCACGTCACCGGCAGCTGACAATCAGCCGCCACGCGTGTGCATCTCGAGGTGCGGATCTCGCCGCAATTCTTCGATGGCTATCAGCGCGTCGCGATCGTTTCGACCGGCCCGTTGCTCGGCGCCTCGGTCTTCGCGTCCGCGCCATCCTTCGGTGATAACGTTGGCGATCTCGGCGTCAGCAGCTCCCCACGATGCGTAAGCGTTCGCACCGCGCAATAGCTTCCGCAGGTCGGTGCCACTCGTGGCATACAAGCAGCGATACCACATCCCATCCGCGGTTATGCGGCTGCGATCGCAGGTCCGGCAAAACGGCGAAGTCGTGGAGGCAATAATTCCGAAGACTGTGCCGTCGGGCAGCAGAAATCGTGAAGCTGGCGCCGAGCTCGTTTCCGCCACAGGCGTGATCTTGCCGTAACGCTCCTCAAGCCGCTGCAGCATTTCATCGCGCGAGACCACCTTGGACATGCTCCACTTGGTTGCGCCGAGCACGTCCATGTACTCGATGAAACGAACCTCCACGCGATTGCTGCGGCCGAATTCGATCAGGTCCGCAAGTTCGTCGTCGTTTTCTCCGCGCATGATTACGGCGTCCAGTTTCGTGCTCGTAAAACCGGTTCGTCGTGCCGCATCGAACGCGGATAGCACGCGCTGGTGCTCGTCGCGGCGCGTCATCTGGCGAAAGCGGTCTGGCCGCAACGTATCCAGGCTGATGGTCACCCGGCCGAGGCCGGCGCGTTTGAGCGACTCGGCTTGATCCGCAAAAAGTATCCCGTTCGTCGTAATCGCCAGGTCGGTAATTCGCGCATTCTGCGCCAACATGCCGACCAGGCGATCGAGATTCTGTCGCAGCAACGGTTCCCCGCCGGTCAGGCGCAGATGATTGACTCCCTGGCCCGTAAAAATATCGACCAGCCGGACCAATTCCTCGAAGCTCAGCAGTTCCTGGCGCGGCAGCCAGACATAATCTTCCTCTGGCATGCAGTAGAGGCAGCGCAGATTGCAGCGGTCCGTCACCGAGAGACGCAAGCTCTCGAGCGGGCGGCCTAGCAGGTCGCGCAAAGGAATTGGCAATTTGGGCGGCATAAGAGGCGTTGTATTAGATGTTAGAAGGACGCCGAAGCTACGTCAATTATCCCAAAGCCGAAGAAAGGCGCCCGCTAGCCTTCCTCCTGGTACTGCGTCTTGAGCCGGGTCAAAACGGATGGATCGGCCAGGGTAGTCGTATCCCCCAGTATGCGGCCCTCGGCGATATCGCGCAGCAGACGCCGCATGATTTTCGCGCTGCGCGTCTTGGGAAGCTCCGCTGCAAAGAAAATATCGTCGGGCCGCGCAATCGCGCCGATTTTGCCCACCACGTGCTGCTTCAGCTCATTCTTAAGGGCATCGCTCGCGGTCACGCCCTCCTTCAGCGTAACGAACGCCGAAATTCCCTGCCCTTTCACTTCATGCGTGCGCCCAATCACCGCCGCTTCAGCGACTGAAGGATGATCCACTAGCGCGCTTTCGACTTCATAGGTCGAGATGCGGTGTCCGGCCACGTTCATGACGTCATCCACGCGGCCCAGAAGCCAGAAATATCCGTCTGCGTCTACTTTGCATCCGTCGCCCGTGAAATACACGCCCGGATAACGCGACCAATATTGCTGCACATAACGATCGGGATCGCCATAGATCGTGCGCATCATCGCCGGCCAAGGACGTTTGAGAACGAGATAGCCCCCCGCCCCCGGTCCCACGGGGTCGCCTTTGGCGTCGACGACTTCCGCGACTATGCCGGGAAGAGGACGCGTCGCCGAGCCCGGCTTCGTCGCCGTCAAACCCGGCAGAGGCGAAATCAGGATCATGCCCGTTTCGGTCTGCCACCACGTATCCACGATCGGGCAACGCCGGCGGCCGATGTAGTCGTTGTACCAAATCCAAGCCTCGGGGTTGATCGGCTCGCCCACGGTGCCGATCAGCCGCAGGCTAGCGAGCGAATGCCGCGCCGGCAATTCCGTACCCCACCGCATGAACGTGCGAATCGCCGTCGGCGCCGTATAAAAGATGTTTACGCCATATTTATCGATGATGGACCAGAAGCGGTCGCGATCCGGATAATCGGGCGTGCCCTCATACATCACTGAGGTCGCACCGTTCGCCAAAGGCCCATACACAATGTAGGAGTGCCCGGTGACCCAGCCAATGTCCGCCGTGCACCAATAAACGTCTTCCTCCTTGATATCGAAGACGTACCGGTGCGTGGTCGAAACGCCCACCAGATATCCACCCGACGTGTGCACGATGCCTTTCGGCTTTCCCGTCGTGCCGCTCGTATACAGAACGAACAGCATGTCTTCCGCATCCATGGGCTCGGCGGCGCACTGATCTGAGGAGGCATCGACGATCTCGTGCCACCAGACGTCGCGCCCAGGCTGCATCGTGGCTTTAGCCGCATCGCCTACGCGGCGGACCACAACCACGTTCTGAATTGTGGGAGTGCCCCGCAGCGCTTCATCCACGCTCGCCTTCAGCGGCACGATGCTGCCTCGACGCCAGGCGCCATCGCAGGTGATCACCACTTTTGCCTTCGCATCGTTGATGCGTTCGCGCAGCGCCTCCGCGGAAAATCCTCCAAAGACAATGCTGTGCGGCGCGCCGATCTTCGCACAAGCGAGCATAGCGATGGCCAGTTCCGGCACCATACCCATATAAATGGCCACTCGGTCGCCTTTGGCCACGCCCAGTGAACGCAGCGCATTCGCGAAGCGATTCACCTCGCGCTCCAGCATCCCGTACGTCAACACCCGCGAATCGCCCGGCTCGCCTTCCCAAATGATTGCCGCTTTATTGCGGCGGGCGGAATGCGCGTGGCGATCGACGCAGTTGTAGGTGACGTTGAGTTTTCCGCCTACGAACCATTTGGCCCACGGAGCGTTCCACTCCATTACCTTCTGCCAGGGGGTGAACCAATCGAGCTTTTTGGCTTCGTCGGCCCAGAACGCTTCGGGATCGCGCAGCGCACGGTCGTAGATCCCCGGGTCGTTGGCGTTGGCGCGCCGGCGGAAATCCTCCGGCGGCGGGAAAGTTCGCCGCTCGTCGAGTAAAGCGGACAGGCTTTTTTCAGAAGACACGGACACGACGGGCCCTCCTCTGGACCGGGCACATTAATTCTATAGCGAGGACTTCGGCTTTAGGGATGTACGACAGAGCCGCAACGGTTGTCAATGCAGACCGAGGGTTAGGGGCTATTTCCGCGCGGGGCGCTTTTCCGATGCGGGCTGCATCGGCGATGCGAGTTCCTCCGGCAAACGGCGAATCAGCGCGCTACGCACCAGCCAGGCTAGTGTTTCGATGGTGAAATTTCGGGCGTAGTGTTCGGTTCGGTCGGTTGGCCATGCCTGCGTGGGAATATGGCGAACGAGCGCGGCATGTTGGTCGGCAAACAGCTCGAAGCGAGGAGGGTGATGCGTCAGCCAGCGGATGTATTCGGCAGTGCGGCGCATCAGAGCTGTCTGGCTGGCTGACGAGGCGGCGATGCAAGCGTCCGCGCAGGGGCTCGATAAAACAGAAGATCAGAAATTCCGGCGGAGCAGCTTTGAGAAAACGCATGCCGTGATCGTCGCGGAGATATCCGATGAAGAATCCGGCTGAAGCGCTTTCGGAAGACGACCGACTTGTTTTCCGAGCTGGCGACGCGGAAGCCGAAGGCTGTGCGAAGAAGCGATAGCCTGAAAGAGAATTGCCGTTCTCAACTTCCGGCGTGTAACCGCGAAGGTATGGCTCGGCGAGGGTCGGAATCCAGTCACAATTCCACTGTGCAGAGCGAGAGTGCGAAACAACTCCCAAACCAGAGGCGCTCTCGCGAACAGCTTTCGTTTTTGCAGCTTGTGCTTTCGACAACCTAACGCCCCTCAAAGGGGTAACCGTTTGCGTTCAGCACAGCATCGGCAACGGTCCGGCGCAGCCCAATGGTGTCCGCCGGTTCGCGCTTGATCATCCGTCGCAGCACGGCCAACTGGGTGCGCAACATATCGCCCTCGACCGAAGCGGCGAGTGCGGTGCGAGCATTGGCTTCCACGCGCGCTGCACCATCTTGCAACAGGACTTGCGCCGCAGCGACAATGGCGCCCGCGGAATCCTTGCCACGCGCGGCTACAGATTTCTGAGCGCGCAGCAAAGCGGATTCCATGGGATAAATTTCAAGGACGATATCGGCCAGCGCGCCGATGACCTCCTGCTGGTCCGCGAGGCGATCTCGATATTTCTGCAGCGCGGCGCCGGCGGCCATCAAAAATACCTTCTTGGCTCCCTGAATAATCCGGTTCTCTTCGGTCCACTGGCCGTCAGATGAATCCTCTATGGGCGCGCCGCTCAGGATCTCCTCCTGAAGTTTTGCGCCCGCAGCCATCAGCGGCAGAGTACCCGCAACGGCGCGTTTCATCAGCATCTGAATAATGAGCATGCGATTTATTTCGTTGGTGCCCTCGAAGATGCGGTTCACGCGCGAATCGCGGTAACCGCGGGCGACAGGGTAGTCTTCGTGGAACCCGTAGCCGCCATAAACTTGCACGGCTTCATCCACCGTGTAATCGAGGACCTCGCTGCCAAATACTTTGGCGATGGAGCATTCAATGGCGTATTCCTCGAGCACCTTCATCGAATTCGTGGGTTTGTTTCCGCCAGCAGCGCCGGCCTTCACAGCCTGATCGATAGTCCCGGCGGTCCTATAGATCATCGATTCCAGCGCGAGCGTGCGAATGGCGATCTCGGCGAGCTTGGCTCGCACCAGGCCGAAATCGCCGATGGGATGCCCGAAAGCGGTGCGCTCTTTGGAGTAGCGCGCTGCGGACCCGAGTTCGCTCTTGCAAAAACCGAGACACGAAGCGCCCAGCGTAAACCGGCCGGAATTGAGAATGTTAAAGGCGACGATGTGCCCGCGGCCAATTTCGTACAGCAGATTTTCGCGCGGCACTGTGCAATTCTCGAAGAAAATCGGAGTGGTGGAACTGCCGCGCAGCCCCATTTTCTTTTCCTCGGCGCCTACGGAAAATCCGGGGAACCGGCGCTCCACGATAAAAGACGGAAAACTTCTCGCCGTCTACTTTCGCGAAAACGGTGTAGACGTCCGCGAATCCGCCGTTGGTGATCCACATTTTCTGGCCGTTCAGGATCCAGTCGCGCCCATCAGGAGAGAGAACAGCGCGGGTGCGGGAATTTTGTGCGTCGGAGCCTGCCTGCGGCTCCGAAAGGCAATAGGCGGCAAGCCATTCGCCCGTAGCGAGTTTCGGCAGATACTTTTTCTTCTGGTCTTCCGTACCGAAATAGACGATCGGCAGCGTGCCGATGCCCGAATGCGCGCCGGCGCTGACGCTGAAGGAGCCATAGGAGGAAATTTTCTCGGAGAGCACGGTCGAGGAGATGCGGTCAAGACCCGAGCCGCCGTACTCCTCCGGCACGCCGCCGCCCAGAAGTCCGATTTCTCCGGCTTTCTTTAGCAGCCCGGCCATCAGTCCTTCTTTATGCTGCTCGAGTTCGGGGATGAGCGGCTTCACTTCTTTCGTGACGAATTCCTCAGCTGTCTGACCGATCAGCCGCTGGTCGTCCGTTAATTCTGCGGGAGTAAAGACGTCTTCCGCGCGCGGAGATTCCAGGAGAAAACTGCCGCCGGGCGCGAGGGTGCCGGGTGTCGCCGTAGTCGCCATATCTCCTCCAGTAATTTACGAAAGGCGCTCGAAAATCCCTGCCGCGCCCATGCCGCCGCCGATACACATGGTAACCATTCCATACCGAGCCTTGCGGCGCTCGAGTTCGCGCAGAATCGTGGCAGTGAGCTTCGCCCCCGTGCAACCCAAGGGGTGGCCCAGAGCGATGGCGCCGCCATTCACATTGACGCGCGCGGGATCAAGCCCGGCTGCGCCAATCACGGAAAGCGACTGCGCCGCGAAAGCTTCGTTCAGTTCGATGATATCGATCTGCTCGAGCTTAAGGCCGGCTAGCCGAAGCGCTTTGGGAATCGCAAATACTGGCCCCACACCCATCTCTTCCGGGGGACAACCGGCAGTGGCAAAGGCCAGGAAACGACCCAGAGGCTTCACTCCGAGGGCGCGAGCGCGGTCGGCGCTCATCACCACGGATATTGCGGCGCCGTCACTCATCTGCGAGCTGTTTCCGGCAGTGACGGTCCCATGGGCATGGAAGGCGGGCCTCAGCTTCGCGAGCGCATCAAGGGAAGTATCGGCGCGAGGGCCTTCGTCGGTATCGAAGACTTTGGTGGCCGTTTTGGCCCGGCCGCCACGGCCGTCGCCATTGGAAACGACTGTGCTGCGGACTTCGACGGGCACGATTTCATCCTTGAATTTTCCTGCCGCGATTGCGGCAAGAGCCTTCTGGTGGCTGCAATAAGAAAACTCGTCTGCTTTCTCACGCGTGATTCCATATTTGCGGACCAGATTTTCGGCGGTCAGCCCCATCCCTAGATAAGCGTCCGGGTAATTGTCCATCAGCCACGGATTCGGAGAGGTCTTGTTGCCACCCATGGGCACCATGCTCATCGATTCCGCGCCGCCGGCGATACCACTTCGGCATTGCCCAGCATGACGCGTTCGGCGGCCATGGCGATGGCTTGCAGGCCGGAGGAACAAAACCGATTTATGGTAATGGCGGAACACTCGACGGGCAGACCGGCACGCAAAGACGCGATACGGGCCACGTTCATGCCCTGTTCGGCCTCGGGCATGGCGCAGCCCAGGACGACGTCTTCGATTTCCTTCGGATCGAGCCCCGGAACGCGGGCGATCGCGCCATTGATAGCGATGGCGGCCAAATCGTCGGGACGGGTGGCGTGCAGGGTCCCCTTATAGGCTTTGCCGACGGCGGTGCGTACGGAACTGGCGATCACGGCTTCTTTCATGATTTAGCTCCTGCTAGTGCAGGGTACCCCCCTACCATTTTTGTGCAAGTGCGCATTCTAAAGGGATTAAGAAAACCATATTTCACAACTAACCTCACCCAAGCACTGGCTAATCCACGTCCAATTTCGACGGCGCTACATTCGATGCCATATCGCCTGCTCGTGACTTACTTTATGCAGCATCCGCAAGACCCTACCGGGCGACGATGGCCGGGCCTACGATGTAACGGCTCGGGACGCCTACGTAACGACCTAATAACACCACAAGCTAATACACGACCTTCTTACTGATACAACGGAGGCTCGTAAAGCTTTGTTTTCTAGAGTCAGCCCCTATTTTACACCCGCTGCATAGGGGCGGGACTGGAAGAGGAGTCGGGCGTGTTCTATCATCTTGCCTTACTAATACGGAGGGAGAAGCAATGGCAGAACCATCGTACGAGGAACTCCAAGCGCGAGTGGCCGAGCTGGAAAAGCAGAAGGGCGGGCGCCGGGGCGGGGCGCTCGAATTCAGGGTTGGAGAAAAGGGCGGCGTGAGCGTTTACGGGCTGGGGCGCTTCCCGGTCACACTCTACTACGAGCAATGGGTACGCCTGCTCGATGCAGCCGGTGATTTGCGGACGTTCCTGGAGGAGAACAAGGCCGGAGGGAAGCTAAAGCTTAAGGATAAATCGGAGTAGTCGCGGTCGATCATCAAATCGTTCGAACAATCCTTCGAAATGGGGCCTCCGATCCAGGGGAGTCTTACGCGCGTTTTCTGGCCTTGCTTTGCTGCATAGCGGCACGGAGAAGTTGATTGATGCGCGTCTGATAGCCCTTTCCTTTTGATTTGAGCCAGTCCAATACGTCGGCATCGATCCGGATGGTGACCGGCTCCTTGATCGGACGAAAGAACTTGCCCACAACGGCGCCGCTCCAGTCCGTGATTTCTGGAATATCCGATGTATTGATCTGGTCGTCCTTAATTCTTTTCAGAGCGGCGATTTCCTTATTTCGTTTTCTGTTGGCTTTGTGCATAGATCTCTCTTTCCCGAGGCGTAGCTTTGCGAGCCGAGATGATACGGATGACTTCTTCATCGCCCTCAAATTCGATCGAGTGCGCGACAAGGAGCACTACGACGCCTTCGATCAATCCCAGTGTTTGCCAGCGCTCTTCGCCCTGTACAAAACGGTCCTGAATACTAAGTGCGTGGGGGTCATCGAAAACCGCGACTGCTGTTTCGAAGCTAACCTGGTGCTTCAAGAGATTGTGACGATTTTTATCCTCGTCCCAAATGAAGTGCATTAGCCGTACTTACATTATAGTACGTACGGGGTGCCTTGGATAGCTAATCCTCAGGGCTTGCCGCTTTCAGGGTGTTGGTCGATGCGGTCCCGAGTTCGCCGCCCACACCGAGATCCAAGAGAGATTCTTCGACTTCGCATCCCGACCGGAAATCGAAAAGCACGATTTCCGGAGAAAAATCAGTCGGGACGCTCCGCTCAGAATGACACCTGCCGTGTAGCTATGAGAGATCCCTCGCTCACGTTGTTCGCTCGGGATGACGATCCTGATCGAATCGTCAGTTTCTTAGGGGTTTGCCGGTCTTAAGGGTGTGGGCGATGCGTTCCTGAGTTTTGCGCTCGCCGCAAAGGCTGACGAAGGTTTCGCGTTCGAGATCGAGCAGATATTGTTCGCTGACGAGCTGAGATTCGGTCAGGGGACCTCCCGCCAGCACATTCGCCAATTTGCGGGCAACGTGAGCATCGTATTCGGAGATGTATTCGCCGCGCAGCATCATGTGGATGGCAAGCTTGGCGCCGGCAATCAGCTCTTCGCCCAAAACGCGAATCGAAGGCTCCGTGGGCGACGCGAGCGCTGGGCGATAATCCTCTTCAACAAGGGCCAGTGCGGCGGCCTTGGCATCCGCGACGAGCCGGGCGCCGTTCATAGAAATGAAATCGGCGGGACGGAGGAAACCGAGGCCTCGGGCGTCTTCGGCGCTGGTGGAAACTTTGGCCATAGCCAAGGTTTCGAACAAAGGCTTAAAAGCATGGAAGAGGTCCAGGGATTCGCCGCCGGCGGCATGCTCATTGGCGCGAATGATCATTTCCTTGGAGCCGCCGCCCGCCGGGATCAGGCCGACGCCGGTTTCGACAAGTCCCATGTACGTTTCAGCCGCTGCCTGAATGCGCGCTCCGTGCAGGCAAACTTCACAGCCGCCGCCGAGGGCCATTCCTTGCGGAGCCACAACGACAGGCTTCGCGGCATGCTTTAGAGCCATATTCGCGCCTTGAAAGCGGCGCACGGCGTCATGGATATCGTCCCATTCCTGCTCCTGAGCAGCGACGAGAAGAAGCATTAAATTCGCGCCAACGGAAAAATTAGGTGCCTGATTGGCGACGACGAGGGCGTCGAAATCGGTGTTCAGGCGCTTCAGGCCGGTCTGAATCATGGCCGTGATGTCGTCGCCGATGGCGTTCATCTTGGAGTGAAATTCGCAGCACAATACGCCATCGCCGAGATCGATCAGGCTGGCGCCGGAATTGCGCGCGACTTCCTTCGAACGTTCTTTGAGCGATTTGAGAATGATGATGCCGGGCGGCTCGGGAACTTTGGTATGTCTCGCGGCGGCCGGGGCAAAGGCGGAAAGTTCTCCCGCTGACGATTCGTAGAGTGATTTGCGGCCGGAAGAGAGCAGCCACGTGAACAAAGGAGGCAGGTCGCGGCCATCGGCGGTCCAGCGGCGCGCGAGGACATCAACACCCAGCGCGTCGCATATTTCGAATGGGCCGAGTTCCCAGCCGAAACCCCAGCGCATGGCGCGATCGATATCGAGAATCGAATCGGCAATCTCGGGGATGCGCCGAGCGGCATAAAGCGACGTTTCCGAAATCAGCGCCCAGAGGAACTGCTGCGCTTTGTCGCCAGGCTGACCAGCAATTACGGGACCAAGGATGGCCTGAAGACGTGCGCGCGAATCGTCGATGGTGCGCGCCATTTCGAGCGACGCGAAGCGCGCTTTTTGGCGGGGGCGGTATTCCATGGTCCCGGGATCGAGCGCCAGAATTTCGCTGTCTCCACCTTTTTTCACCCGCTGATAAAAGCCACGGCCGGATTTTTCGCCGAGCCAGCCGCGCTTAATCATTTCTTCGACAAGCGGAGGGACACGGTAAAGCTCGCGCGATTCATCCTGCGGAGCGTTTTCATAGATATTGCGAACGACGTTCGCAAGAACGTCCAAGCCCACGATATCGGCCGTGCGGAACGTGGCGGATTTGGGCCAGCCAATGGCCGGGCCGGTGCAGGCGTCGACTTCTTCAATGCTCATGACGAAACGAGTCATCAGGGAGAGCGAAGTGAGCATGGAAAAGGTGCCGATGCGATTGGCGATGAAGTTCGGAGTGTCTTTGGCGCGAACGACGCCTTTTCCCAAGCGGCGATCGCAGAAATCGGTTAGGGCGTCGAGAACTTCCAGCGAAGTTGTTGGGCCCGGAATGAGTTCAACAAGTTTCATGTACCGCGGCGGATTGAAGAAATGCGTGCCGGCCCAATGGCGCTGGAAATCGTCATCAAAGCCTTCGGCGATCTGGTGAATGGGAAGGCCGGATGTATTTGTTGTGACGATCGTGCCAGGGCGGCGTTGCGCTGCCACTTTTTGCAGAAGGCTGCGCTTGATGGCGAGATTTTCGGCGACGGCTTCAATGATCCAGTCGGCTTGAGCGCACCACGCGAGATTGTCTTCGAAATTGCCGATGGTGATGCGGCTGGCCGTGGCGGGCGTGAAGAACGCAGAGGGGCGCGCTTTTTGCGCGGCTTCGAAGCCGGCGCGGACGATGCGGTTGCGCACGCGAGGATCGGTGAGCGTCAATCCGCGGGCTTTCTCGTCCGGGGTCACCTCCGAAGGCACCATGTCGAGCAGCCAACAGTGCATGCCGGCGTTGGCCAGATGAGCGGCGATCCGGGCGCCCATGGTTCCGGCGCCGAGTACGGCCACATTTTTAATGGATGGCTTAGCGGGGGAGCCGGGTGTCATAAGATCGTCGTAACTCCTTCGGGCTCAGCGACTCAGAAGATGAGGCTTGGGTCAGCGCCAGTGAGTGTTACAGAACGGACAAAACCGGTCAACGGGGCAGGTTGTAGCATCCCTAAGAGGGCTTATTCTCGTCTAATAGATGGGTACGGATAAGCGAGATGCCGTAATGAGTTGGCTGCAGGCTGCGGTTGAGCGCGTACGTGACTTTGCCTACGCGGAACGCCCGACGGAGGCTAAGGCTCCGGTGCGTCCAAAACTCGGAGTGGCACTGGGTGGCGGTTTTGCGCGAGGGATCGCGCATATCGGCGTGCTGCATGCTCTGGAAGAGAGCGGCATTAAGATCGACTATATCTCGGGCACCAGCGCGGGCGCGCTGGCAGGAATCGCCTATGCGAGCGGACTGCCGTTCAAAGAAGTTGTAAACCGGGCGGCTGAGCTGCGATTTGGCATCTTCGGGCAATGGAGATTTTCCTGGCTGGGCTTGGCGTCGAATCAAAAGTTGGAGTTTTATCCCAAGCGCTATCTGAATATCAGCACGTTTGACGACCTTCGAATCCCAATCACCATAGCGGCAACGGATTTGATTACCGGCGAGCCGGTCTATTTCAATGAAGGGCCACTTGGTCCGCCGCTGCGCGCGTCGTGCGCCTATCCGGGGCTTTTTCAGCCAGTGCAGTACCAAGGACACACTTTGGTGGATGGCTTTGTGGGCGCGACCGTGCCGGTGGAAGCGGTAGCCAAAATGGGTGCGGACGTGATCATCGCGGTTTTTCTGGACGCGGAGGCGATGGTCAAACCGACGAACTTCACAGATGTGATCGGCCGCTCGTTCACGATTATTCAGCGGCACGCCGATTTGGCTTGGCGGACAAGGGCGGACGTGGTGATCGAACCGCGCGTGCGGGAATTTGCGTGGGATGACTTCGCCAAGACGCCAGAGCTAGTTGCGGCGGGTGAAGAAGCCGCGATGGCGGCGATGCCACGTGTGCGAACCGCGCTGGAAACTGCTATGGAACGCGCTGGTTTTGCCGAGGCTTCACGGATTGTGCCGACGGGCGCCTTGTCCGGCCGGCGAAATTCTTAGGCGGGACGAATTTCGATACGCACCGGATGACCCTGCCCTTTGCCGCGCTGCGTGAACCAGGCGCTCATTGCTTCTGCCAAGCGTTCGGGATGGACGCGAAAACCCGCTTCAAGAACACCCGCGGCGACAGGAAGTGTGTCATCGAACTCGGCTTGGCCAGTGAAGTTGCGCATACACAAATTGTCAAGCCAATCGAGGGGACAGGAACCGCGGTCAGTGCCGATATGACATCGACGCGCAGCCTCTGGGCGAACACGAAGTCAGTATAGCCGCGCGACACCATGACGGCTTACGATGCAGCAAATTTCTTGCCGCTGCCGAATCAGCGAACTAGAATTGAGTTGGTATGATTTTGCGGCTTGGCGGCCCCAGCAGCCTTAGCCAAAGCCCTGCCGCTCATCGAATTCATCACACATTCAGATAGTTACGGATCGGAGAAGACCTTGGCGACACCGCTCGAAGCGTGGGTGGAAGAAGCCGCTCGCAGAACGCGGCCAAAGCAAGTGGTTTGGTGCGATGGATCCGAAAGCGAAGCGCAGCGGATGGTGGAAAAGCTGATCGCCGAGGGGCGAACCGTCCGCCTGAACGAAGAGACTTATCCCAACTGCATCCTGCACCGAAGCGATCCGAGCGACGTGGCGCGGACCGAGCAGGTGACGTTCATCTGCTCGCGGCGCAAAGAAGACGCCGGGCCCACCAACAACTGGATGGCGCCGGAAGAGGCCAAGAAGAACGTCGGCGCACTGTTTGACGGCGCGATGGCCGAGCGCACCATGTACGTGGTGCCTTACCTGATGGGGCCCGCGAATTCGCCTATGACCCGCGTGGGCGTAGAGGTGACCGACAGCCCCTACGTCGTGGCGAGCATGCGCATCATGGCGCGCATCGGAAAAATCGCGCTCGACCGAATCGGCAAAACGAATGATTTTGTGCCCGGGCTGCATTCGCTGGGCGATTTGAATCCGGCGCGGCGATTCGTCCTGCATTTTCCGGAAGAGAAACTAATCTGGAGTATCGGCTCGGGCTACGGCGGGAACGCGTTGCTGGGAAAGAAATGCTTCGCGCTGCGCATTGCGAGCTCGATGGCGCGCGAACAGGGCTGGATGGCAGAGCACACGCTGATCCTCGGACTCGAGGATCCCTCCGGCAAAGTGACTTACATGGCGGCGGCATTCCCGAGCGCCTGCGGCAAGACAAATATGGCCATGATGGTGTCGGCGCTGGAGTCTTCGGGCTATCGCGTATGGACCGTGGGCGACGATATTGGGTGGATGCAGGTGGGAGCGGACGGCTATCTGCACGCGATCAATCCCGAGGCAGGGTTTTTTGGCGTTGCTCCGGGAACCAATGAGGTGACGAACCCGAACGTCATGGAGATGGTCAAGCGAAACACGATCTTCACCAACGTGGCCATGACGGCTTCGCGCGAGCCCCGGTGGGAAGGGATGACGCCGCAGCCGCCGAGCGAGATGGTGGATTGGCAGGGCCGCAAAGTTTCTGCCGACTCCAAAGGCCCAGCGGCACATCCGAATTCGCGCTTCACGGTTCCGGCGCGGCAGGCTCCGCGCATATCGCCGCACTGGGAAGATCCGGCCGGCGTACCGATTTCGGCAATTATTTTTGGCGGCAGGCGCGCGCGACTGGCGCCGCTTGTGTATGAATCCTTGAGCTGGCAGCACGGCGTCTTCGTGGGCGCCGGGATGGCTTCGGAAACAACAGCGGCGATCACGGGTGCGGTTGGAGTGACGCGGCGCGATCCGATGGCCATGCTTCCTTTCTGCGGATATAACATGGGCGATTATTTTGGGCATTGGCTGGAGATGGGCAAAGCGATCCCGCATCCGCCGAAGATTTTCCACGTGAACTGGTTCCGCAAGGGCGCCGACGGCAAATTTTTGTGGCCGGGTTTCGGGGAAAACGCGCGCGTCTTGAAGTGGATTGTCGAGCGCGTGAGCGGCAAGGGCCAAGCCGAAGAAACTCCCATCGGATTCGTACCGACGAAGCACGCGCTCACACTGGACGGCCTCAACATCTCGCCGGAAAACCTGGACGAACTGCTGCGCGTGGATGCCGGAGATTGGCAGAAGGAAGCGGAGGAGATCGGCAGCTTCTTCAACAAATTTGGCGATCGCCTCCCGCCGGAACTGCGCGCGGAGCAGACGCACCTTTCCGAACGGCTCAACCTGGTAGCCAGCGCAAAGGGCTGAGCTGCCGCACTTCAGAATTCAATTTTCTAAAATTTGAATCGAGTGGTTATTTGCAAGCGCCTGGCCGGGTAGGCTGAAACTGCTTGTCCGAAAAATGGCGATTGCAGATTGCCGACGAAAGCGACGTAATTGACGTGGTTCAGAAGGTTGAAGGCATCGAACGCGAAGGTTAAAACGTCACCCTTCTCTTTTTTACGGCTTAGAAAGAAATCGCGCGAGAGACGCGAATCCAAATCAACGAAAGCAGGCCCTTCCAAACTGTTACGAGGCACGCCAGCAGGGCGGCCATTGGTAAGCCCCGTACCGTAGATATCTCCGCCCGTGGTGAGCGAATAGGGCTTACCGGAAGCTGCCGTCACGCCGAGTCCAATCGTAAATGACTTTCCGGGACTGTAGCTTTCCAGCAAGTTAAACCGGTGCTTCTGGTCAAAGTCTGCGCGCGACCATTCTCCTGAAAGATCGTATTGGTTAGCAGGAAACCAGGTGATTCCACCGGTGTTGTTGTCTGTGCGACTCAAGGTGTATTGCATCAAGCCAGAAACGTGATGAGGCATCTGTCCGCGAAGGGTAACTTGCAAAGAGTTGCTAATTTGCCGGCCAGAAGACTCGATTTGCCGCAGCACCCCCACCGAAGGATCTGGAACGACAAGATGATTGGGCGGAAGAGGCGCATTGATATCGAGCGAGCGGAAGAGGCTAACCCCGACGGAGCCATTGTAAGTAATGGCCAAAGTGGTTTGCTTCGCAAGCTGGCGTTCCACTCCGATGCTGAACTGGATCGAATAAGGCTCGTGGATGGAAGGGTCGAACTGCACGACATCGGTTGGGAAATCCGCGAGCGAGCCTCCATTAATGAAAGGGCTGGGGAACGTAGGGTTCTTGATCAAATAACTTTGCAGGGTCAGCCCGTTGTAAAGCAAAAGGTCGCCAAGAGGACCGGCGCCGGTGCGGTCATAAAAAGTTCCGGCACCGCCGCGGAATACGGTTTTGCGGCTCCTCTGAGGGGAGTAAGCAAAAGCTATTCTCGGCGCGAGCTGACGATGATCGTGCAGATGATTTTGCCAGTTATAGCGCAGTCCAAGCGAAAGGGAGAGATTCGGCGAGACACGATAATCGTCTTGCATAAATCCGCCTAACTCCTGCTGCCAATAGAGAACCTGGCCCGATCCCGCCTGCTGACGGAAGGCATAGGGATGCTGCGCGGCATAGTCCTGCAGACTGGAGAAGAAATACGTGCTACCGAAATTGCTGTGATTGACGAGACCGCGCCGGCTCCAGTCGGGGACGCTCAAACCGAATTTGACGAAGTGTTTGCCGGACGACCAGCTGACCATCTCGTTCAATGTGGCGTGGCGTTCCGTACCCAAGAGATTGATCTGCGCGCCCCCCGACGTAAACGAATCCTGCACCACGATTTTGGGGGCATTGGTGACGCTGAAAGTGCCATGGTGCTCCCAGCCGATCAGGATTTGAGATTGAATCAGCCATTTTGGCGAAACCGTCAGGCGGTCATTAAAGATCCACTCGCGTTCCCACTGATCGGAGTTCGTGCCGGCTTCCGGCAGGACGAAATTGCCGACGCCCTGGTTAAAGCTGGGATAATCCCACTCGTTATATTGCCAGTAGGCGCTGTGGTTCGAACTGAACTGATGGCCGATATGGAGCGAGATCATGGTATCCCGCTTCGGACTCGGGACATTTTCTCGGATGGGGCCGCTGAGCCCCTCCGCGAATACGATAGATTGCAGATCCTCTTCCTGACGGTGGCCGGAGAGCAGAAATGATGTGGTCTTGCTGTGACCGACGGGGCCGCTGATGGCGCCCTCAAGGATGCGCCTTTGTTCGGGAGGGCGCACCAGGGCAAAGGGATCGCGCGCGTTCATCACGGCATCACGAAAAATGAAGTTCAGCGTTCCGTGATAGTCCGAGGTGGCTTCCTTGGTGATAATTTCGATATTGCCCCGGCCGGGCCGCGCAAATTCAGCGGAGTAAGGATTCTGATTGATGCGCACCTGCTGGATGGCGGAGGCCGTGACGGTTGCGCTGGTGACTTCGACACCATTGATGATGAGCTGAGGACCATTGGTGCCGAGCGCCCCTGCATCGAGGAAGGCTGACATTGCGGCGACATAATCCTGGTCGAACACGGGCACATTTTCCAAAAGGGCTTGATCCGCATTAACCGAGTCTCGATTCTCGGCAGTGTCTGTGGATACCTGCACCACCCCAGCGGTCACCGAGACCTGAGAAACAAGCTCAGCGAGCGAGAGTGTGATCGTGAGGGGCTCGAGTGGCTTTTCCTGCAGCTGGACCGGCGTCAGCGAGGGCTGAAATCCCTCCTGCAGAATCTCAATGGCGTAATTTCCTTGCGGAAGTCCTTCGAAGCGAAATCTGCCAGAAGCATCCGTCTTGACGGACGAAAGCGCTTTCGCGCCGCGTTTGAGCGTAACGGTTGCATCGGCCACAGAAGTACCGCTGGGATCGACAACCGTCCCCGCAATTGGCGGCGTACGAGTCTGGCTTTGAGCCAGGGCGCCGAACAACGCAATAAAGCAGAAAACCAGCAGCCAGCTTCGCCGCACAAGTCACCCTCACACTCTTCTAGTGGACAATCACCTGGCTAGATTCGCCCCCCGGCGGGACGGGGAAGGCCTGTTACTCACCGGATTTCGTGTTAGAGCGTAGGGTTCATATGCTGAATGGAACCTTAAGAAAAAGAGGTTCCCCGGTATGCGGAACTAGCCGGCCCGACCAGTTGCCTCTACATCGCCGAGACGAAAGTGTTACGGCGTTCAGAATGGGGGTAACTGGAGAGACAAGAGGCTCTCTCGAATGCGCACCCACGTGAATCTGCTTCGAGTATGCTCCTCGGGAATTTTCAAAGTTCGGGGAGATCAGCCCAGCTACCGTGAGCGAAATTCTACACACGCCAGTCGCGCGGATTTTCATTCCGCAAATTGAATCGAAACCTGCCGAGCTGTGTATTCCGATACGGCCGGAGCGCAGGCGCACGCCTCGCAAGCACATTCCCGTCCCTCTCTTCGTGTATGGGCACACACCGGAAGGCCAACCCTTTTTTGAGGAAACCTTCACGAACACTGTGAACGTACATGGTGGATCGATGCGCTTGGAGACGGGCGTGCAACTGGGCCAGCGGCTGCTGGTGACCAACCGGAAAAACGAGTGTGAGCTGCCGTGCATTATTGTTTTTGTGGGTGCGCGGCTGGGCAGCGGGACCGACGTGGCTTTTTCGTTCACCGCAGCCATGCCATATTTCTGGCGCACTCTGCAGACGGGGAAGCATAACGCGTTGGCAATGGAGTGGGATTACGAAGAAGCCGTGCCGTCGGAGGAATAATTAGGCTATCAGCTGTGGTTCAGCTTTGACGGCGGGAACGCTGGTCGAGAAGCGCAAGACCAGACGGCGAAGGCCGAATGAGCTTGCGCCCGTTCACTTGCTCACTGGCGACGAGTCCGCGATCGTTAGCATCCTCCCAAACCGTAAGTCTTGGACAGGAAGTTCGCCAAGCCTCCATCACGTCTTCGTAGGTCCTCTCACCGTTTGCCAGCCACTGAAGAAGATCGAGGATCAGAGGCTCGATTACAGAATCGCTCATGGATGTTTTGTCTTGATGCCGATCTTACCCAAATTGGTGAAACCAACAACTGGCGAAACTAAAGTATGGATTCGATTTCGGCATCCAGAGCTACGTGCGATTGCGGAAAACCATTGATGCTATAGGTCTGGGCGGCGCGCTCCGCAGCGGCCGGCTGCAAAGAGAAATGAAAGAACCGGCTGATGTGATAATCCTCGTCGAAAATGCCAAAGACGCGTTCGGTTTCTTCGACGGAGAGCCCGAAGGCGGCCAAGGCTAGCGGCTTTCCGAATCCTCCGGAGAGCTGGCGATATTTTTCGACCAGATCGCGCAGGCTCAGAGGCTGACGTGCCGCCGTGCTCATTTCCTGCACGCCCACAGTTTTTTATATCCAAACATTTATATCGACACGCTTATAGCCACACCTTTATATCCACACTTTTAGATCCACACATAGGCTAGATCCACACATAGGCGCCGGATTCGCCGTAGGGCACGTTGACGTAAAACAGATTCGCGCCAGGGGTGCGGGCGAAACTTTCGAGCAACTTCTGGGACCCGTGCACGGCGCAGAGCGTCTCGGCACGCGCCATGGCGATGCGCGCGACTTCGTCGAGGCTGGGCACTTCGTCGCGCGAAAACCAGAGCCAAGTACCGGGGCAATCACATGCTTCGCATTGGCCCATGGGCTGATCCAGGCGGCGACTGATGGCGGCGGCTACTTCCGGCTGCAGACCGGCGGCGTCAAATTCATCGCTGCCGACGAAGAAGTATTGAGTGAATTCGGCGCCATCCGGTTCAAAGGCAACGACACGGCCTGCGAAGCGCTGAAGGTCCTTTTGCATTTCGTTTCTGAGGCAAGCCAGGCAGAGAGAAACTTCCGGCCGCACAGGCTGGCGGCGAACGGAAGCCTTGCCACGCAAATAGAGTGTGTCCGGGATGAAGGTGGCCATCCACGCGTAGTCATGTCCGAGGTGCTCGCATTCGGCAGGCATGCGCATCAAGCGCGCCATCCAGTTGCGGGAACGCCAACGAAAACGGATTTCGGGATAAGCCTGCTCGAGACGCATACTTTCAGTCATGGTAACAGACTGGATGCAGGAGGCCAGTGGTTGGAGGGGGAACGCAGGTCGGATAAGATTATCGGCGTTCTTGCAGTAAAAGCGGCCCTGCAAGGCGCGCGGAGACAAAACTTTCTCGGGAGGAATTATGGCCATTGCTGTGGGACAGGCGGCGCCGGATTTCAGTTTGAAGGACCAGAATCAGAAAGACGTCAAGCTTTCCGATTATCGCGGGAAGAACGTGGTGATCGTTTTTTATCCGCTGGACTGGAGTCCAGTATGTACCAACGAGCACGCCTGCTTCGTAAACGATATGAAGCAATTCGAGAAGCTGAATGCGCAGGTACTGGGGCTGAGCGTGGATAGCGTCTGGTCGCACAAGGCCTTTGCCGAAAAGATGGGCATCCGCTACCCGTTGCTTGCCGATTTCCAGCCGCGTGGTGCGGTAGCGGAAAAGTTCGGCGTTTATCTGGCCGACAAAGGGATCACCGGGCGGGCCATTGCGATCGTCGACAAGACGGGGAAGATCGCCTGGCTGAAGAATTACGACATTCCCACAATGCCGGACATGAGCGAGGTGTCGCAGGCGCTTGCGAAAGTTCAGTGATTCAGGAACTTCCAGGATGAGTACATGAAAAAGCCGGGCGCGAGCCAAGGCCAGTCGGCATCGGAGCTCATCTCGAAAAGAATCGCCGAACTCGGGGACTGGCGCGGGGAAACCCTCAGCAGAATGCGTAAGCTCATCAAGGAAGCAGACCCGGACGTCCTCGAAGAATGGAAGTGGATGGGCACTCCGATTTGGTCGCACGACGGCATTATCTGCACTGGCGAATCCTACAAGAATGTCGTCAAGCTTACCTTCGCCAAGGGCGCGTCTCTGAAGGATCCGGCCCGTCTCTTCAACTCGAGCCTCGACGGAAACGCACGCCGCGCGATCGACATCCACGAAGGAGAAGAAGTTGACGAGTCCGCCTTCAAGGCGCTCGTTCGCCAAGCGATCGCCCTCAACAGTTCTGGCAAGTCGAAACCTTCGAAGAAACCGAAGTCCTGAGGGATTCCGCCCCTGAACAGGTCCGACATCGGTGTGGCGGAGGTGTTGTTCCGGCCGAGCGTACCCAGGGTGAAGATGGCCTTTAAGAGCTATTCAGCGCCGTCCAGGCGGCAAGGGAGTCCATGTAGTCTCTCCAATGTACGATCTTTCTGCTCTCAATCGTGATGACCGAGATGAACCTATTGTCATAGGGTGCGCCGCTCGAAAGAATCTTGCCGTGCACTTCATATTCGAGGATCACGACGCGACTGTCTTGAGATCGGTGCACAACAAGTGAGTCGCCGGAGCGAAGCTTGATCGTCTTGCCGTATCCCAAGAGGCTCGCCATCAGATTGGCTCGTCCTCGAATCGTCACAGGCCAGCCCGGAAAGTGATAGCGGGACTCAAAGATTGCGTCATCGGCGAACGTATCGAAATAGTGTTCCCCATCAACCAGCCCGCTCAGGCCTCTTAGGACGATTTCGAAGAATGGGTTGAGCGCTTCAAAAACTGCGTATCTGTTTTTTTCCATAAAGAACCCCTTGGCATCTGACATGGGCGTGTCTGTATGCGTCTAGAAAAGCGCAATCTGTTGTCTAGAGGGCAAGACCGTCAACGGCTTTTTCTGTGTTCTACTGCACTATCTGCAAGGGGCGGGATGTTCATGCCTCTGCTCGAACGGTCTGGACGTTGTCAATTCCAATGAAGCCTAAAATTTTACGCAAATAAGGTTCCACGAAGTCCATGACTTCCACAGCCCTTTTTCAAATGGGGAACCAAAGATTAACGGTTGCCGAAGTTTTCGGGGTCGAAGTTGGGGCCGGGCTGGGAACCGGCGTCAGAGGTCAGGACCACACTTTGGCCGGTGAGTTCGAAGCGTTTGCGACAGCGAATATTGCGGCAGGCGACCATTTCGTCGACGCGAACCATATAGGAGCGCGCGTTTTCAAAGCGCTTGCGGTCTTCGGAACCGGCGCCGCGTGGGAGTTCGTTCTTCTTGGTGCGCACCATCCAGCGAATGGGATAGGAGCTTTCCTGCTTGCAATGCGGGCAGACCAGGGTGAGGTTTTTGGTCTCCTGGCGCTCGATATAAAACTGTCGCTCGTCCATTCGGTCACCCCGGACACGGAAAAACCGCGCTTTTAGCGCCCAACGATCGCAGGCGCTGCAAGCTGGTTCATTGTAACAAACTCGAAGCCGACATCCTGCCAGCGCGGCAACCAGTATTCGAGGGCAGCCAGCACGTGGCGGCGATTGGCTCCCAAGGCGCGGGCGTCGCCGTCATGCAAGAGCACAATTTCTCCGCCATGATGGGATTTTTCTTCGATGCTCGCTGGCCTAGGCAGCGGGCACCTTTCGCCGACGCGTTCCAGGCGCTTAATGAGGCGCTCCGCGGGCTGGACTTTCCAGTCGTAACATTTCAGCGACCACATGGCCACCCCGCGCAAACCGACACTGCGGATAGCTGGCCAAAGTTGCGGCCCGCGATAGCCGAAGGGTGGGCGCATCAGTACGGGGGCCGCGTCACGTTCGAAGCCCAGGGCGCGAAGAATGCTGTCCTGACAAGCGCGGAGCTCGTCGGCAATTCGCCACGCGGGTAGAAATGTGAGGTTGACGTGCGTTTCGGTGTGGTTGCCGAGGCTATGGCCGCGATCGGCGATCTCGCGCACCAGTTCGGGACAAGCATGGGCGAAGCGGCCCACCAGGAAAAATGTTGCCTGGACTTGGCGCCGTTCCAGAAGATTGAGGAGCTGCGGCGTGTACGCCGGATTCGGCCCATCATCGAAGGTGAGCGCGATCTGCGAGGCCTCCAGAGTATGGTGCAACGTGGGACCGAAAAGCTCCGACGTCGCGGAAACGGCGCCCCAACTTGCTATTCCTGCGCAAGCTCCCGCGGCCGACGCAGCATAAAGAGGCCACGCGTTCACGCGCGCATTCTCGCATGGGGAAGCTTCATCCCGCAAAAGCATCTACGGTGCGAAAATGCGCGTCACGCCAGGATAACGTTTGGCTGTAAAATCGCGTCTTAGATTGCGGCATAGCGGGCGGTGAGGTGTGCCTTCAGGCGTGCTTTTTGTCACGCGCCTTTTCACCCCGGCACGCGACTTTTCCGCTGCCCGAGTGTTCTCGTCAAGAGGCGTACACTGGGGACCTCGGCTGCCTTAGTTTGGATTTGCAGCGGCCGTCCTTTATCCGCCCGGAAAAGCGCGGCCTCGTTTGTTATACAAGAAGGCACCTAAGGACGATTAGCCACTGGGTCAGAGAGTTCAGGATCTTTTGTTGAAAGCATTCACAAAACGCATCGGCCGACTCGGCTTCGCACTCGTGCTTGTTTTCTCGCTACCCGCATTCCAACTCGGCGCGCAAGACGAATCGCAGGCGGCGCAAACTGCGCCCATTGGGCGAGCCACGGGTGACGTTCGCACATCCAGTGGCGTGCCCGTGCCCGGCGCGAATCTTCGCCTGGTCGAAACCAGCACCGGGCGTGCGTGGGTCAGTTGGACCGATGAGAACGGTCATTTCGATTTGCCGGGATTGCCTCTCGGGCATTACCGAATTGAGGTCAGCCAACTCGGCTTCGACAACGTGACGCAGGAATTCGATCTGGGCGAGACTCCCGGCACGATTCGAGTGACGCTGAAAGTTGCTTCGCTTGCGGCGATCGAGGCTGCGGCGAGTCCGGCCCAAGATCCAAACAAAATGCCTGAGGCCGCAGGAACACCACCCAGTGCCGCTACCGCAAACGCTGGCGCCGGCGACAACTCCGAAACGCCAGGACAGGGGCGCGGCGGTGGCGGGCTGCGGCGCAGGCAATTTCCGGGCGGTGGAGGCGCGCCCGGCACCGGTACCGGTCAAAATGGCCAGAATGGCGCGGCAGCGCAGGGCGGCGCTGCGCCGGGCGCCGGAGGTCCGGGGCCGGGCGGACAAGGCTTGGGCGGACGGCGCGGCGGTTTCCAGCAAGTGATTCTGAACAATCAAAACGGCGGAGAAGGTCAGGAGGGAGCAAACGGGCAGGAAGCGCAAGGTGCAGGAGCCGGCGAGCCGGGGCCATTGGGGCAAGCGTCTGCGTCGGACGCAATTCTTATGAACGGCACGGTTGGGCAAGGGGACCAAAACGCAGGATTTGGGGGCGGCGGCTTTCCGCCAGGCGGCGTCTTTTTGCAAGGGGCAGGAGATGCCGGCCAAAGCGGCTTTGGAGGTACCGGTGGAGGATTTAGAGGCGGAGCTCCGTCGGCGAATCCTGGCGGCGCAGGCACGCCGGGATTGCAGGGCGGCGGACGGTGGCCCGGCGGGCCGGCCATTGCATTTCGAGGTGCCGGCGGAGGCCGGGGCGGGCCAGGAGGGCGCGGCGCGCCGCCGCAAGGCGTCACGGCCCTCTATGGCATGCAACGCGTGCTGCGGCAAAGGATCAACCGCATTCGCGCGAGCTTCTATAACGAATACAGCAATTCCGTTTTCAACGCGCGTCCCTATTCGCTCACGCAGCCGAATGCGCCGAAGATTCCTGCCTGGAACGAGCGAATCGGCGGAAACTTGGGCGGGCCGCTGGTGATTCCGCACATTTATGACGGGCATGACAAGACATTTTTCTTCGTTAATTTTGACGGCACATGGGCGCGCAATGCGGTGGACCAGTTTTCCACCGTGCCGACGCTCTTCGAACGACAAAATTTAGGCAATTTCTGCGATCGCGGCCCGCAACCGCAGCTTTATGTCGCGAATCCAGCCGATCTCGCCGGACCGCGCCAGCCGGTATGGCTGCAACATTTCCTCTCTCGTGAATGGCGGCTAAACACCACAGTGCTGGGGCTGTTGCAATTTCATTCCTCAGCCGAATCTTCCGGGCTTAGTGGATAACTATCATCTGCAGACGAGCGTTCCCACGCAGCAAGATCGGTTTAATGCGCGTGTTCTGCACACGATCTCGCCGAAGCTGAATGCGCGTGTGATTTATAGCTTCAGCCAGTCGGCCAATCACGCTTTCCAGTCGTTTTCGGATTTCGAAAGCGATGTCGCCACGCGCGGGCAGTCGGCCACCATCGGCCTTACGCAAAACCTGTCGCGGAGCTGGGTCAACGATTCCCAATTCATTTTTTCGCGTAACCGCGTCCAGACGCTCGATAATTTCGCATTTACGACCGATGTGGCTGCGGCGCTGGGGATCACGGGAGTTTCCACAGCTCCAATCGACTGGGGCCCGCCGCAGCTTAGCTTTAACAATTTCACGAAAGCGGCGCCCGCCGTGCCTTCGCTGGTGCGAAATCAGACTTATCGCCTGGTGGATGCCGTGACCTATATGCTCCCAAAGCACACGCTGACGTTCGGAGCCGAGGTGCGCCGCATCGAAAACAACAGCAATTCGGACCAAACTCCGGAAGGATTGTTTACGTTCAGCGGATTGACCACCGCACTGCTCGGTAGCCAATGGGCAGGCGGTGCGCGGGACGGGACTCGATTTCGCCGACTTTCTTCTGGGGTCTCCCGACAGCACTAACGTGCGCTTTGGGACTCCAAGCAGCTATTTTCGGAGCTGGGGCACCGTCGGCTACGTGAGCGACGATTGGCGGGCTCGTCCCGATTTCACGCTGCAATTCGGGGTACGCTACGAATTTTTCACCCCGCCTACCGAACTCTACGGCCACCTTTCCAATTTGGACTTCGATCCGATTACTTCGCAGGTGGCGGTGGTGGCGCCCGCATGCCCGCCAACGGCATCTCTCGCGACGGGACTGAGTTGCTTGACTGCGCAGAGCGCACCTTTCAGCGGCGCGCTCCCCAACTCCCTCATCCGGCCGCAGTACAACCATTTGACACCGCGCATTGGCATCGCGTGGCGGCCGCCGATTAAATCGCTGCAGGCGCGCCATAGCATGGTCGTGCGCGCGGGCTACAGCATGTTCTACAACGAATCGATTTATACGCAGCTGCTCTCGGAGCTCGCCAACCAGCCGCCCTGGTCCACTTCTGCGTTGCGCATCGCGGGCGTGAACGACGTGCTGACACTGGAGAATGGATTCCCTGCCACCGTCGCGGGACAAAACACCATACAAAACACGTATGCCGTGAATCCGAACTACAAAATGGGATACGCGCAGATCTGGAACCTTTCGGTGGAAACCGCAATCGCAAATAACACGGCTTTGGTGCTGACGTACACGGGAACGAAAGGCTCGAATCTAGATTTGCTGTATGCGCCCAATCGCACGGTACCGGGAAGCGTTTCGGCGACAGCTCCCGTGGCGAACGCGGGCAATTTTATTTACGATACGTCGGGCGCGAATTCCATCTATAACTCACTGCAGGTGCGACTGCAGAAGCGCTTGTCGCACGGAATCATGATCAACGGCACGTACACGTATGCGAAATCGATCGACGATGCAAGTTCGATTGGCGGCGGCACGCCCATCGTGGTGCAGGATTCGAATAATCTGGCCGCCGAGTATGGCCTCTCTTCTTTCGATATCCGGCATCAGGCGCGAATCAATTACCTCTACGAGTTGCCGTTCGGACAGGGGCACCGCTTCGCGCAGAAGGGGCTGACCGGCGCGTTTTTTGGCAACTGGCGCTTCAGCGGAAATTTCGGCGCGCAAACCGGCACGCCGTATACAGCGGAAGTCGTGGGTACGTCGGCTGCAAACGTCGGGAGCGGCGGCGTATTCGCGACGCGAGCGGACCAGATTTGCAATCCGAGTGCAGGCGCACTTGGCGCACCGCTGGATTTCTTCAATACCGCCTGCTTCGTGGTGCCTCCGGCAGGACAATTGGGCAATGCCGCGCGCAATACCATCATCGGCCCGGGAATGTTTATCTGGAATGCGCAAATCGCAAAAACTTTTCTGTTGGGCAAAGACCAACAGCGTCGATTGGATTTTCGCTGGGAGATCACGAACCTGACGAATACCCCGAATCTGACGGGATTGTCGACTCTGGTGAATTCTACGACGTTCGGTCAGGTGGCAGGCGCCGGGTCCATGCGGGCTATGAATTTCGTTACGAGATTTACATTCTAAGGCTGCGACGATGAGATTAACCATTCGGCGGGCGATCGCATTTCTCGCAGTCGCTGCGTTGCTGGCGCCCACGGGCTCGGCTCAGAATCCGCAGCAGCCGGTGCGGCCGCCTGCGCCGCCGCAAGTTTCCGCTAATCAGAAAGGCGCCATCAGGACCGCCGTCAACTTAGTGGAAGTGGATATTGCGGTCACAGATCGCGACGGGAAGCCTCTGAAAGGCTTGCGGCAGGATCAGTTCAGCATCGCCGAAGACGGCAAGGACCAGAAGGTCTCCACATTCGATTACTACGACGTGGAAAAACTCGAGACGGCGGGGGCGGGTGAAAGCGCGCCCATAACTATTTCTATCGGCTCCGTGGCTCCGGCGGAAGAAGTTCGCCAGCAGATACGCGATCGCCGCATGATCGTGCTTTTCTTCGACCTTACTTCGTTGCAGCCGAACGACCTGACGCGTTCCACGCTGGCGGCGAAACAATTTCTAACCAAACAAATGACGCCGGCGGATCTCGTCGGCGTCGTCGCGTTTGGCAATCAGCTTCGCGT
This sequence comes from uncultured Acidobacteriota bacterium, assembly GCA_963803735.1. GTDB lineage: Bacteria > Acidobacteriota > Terriglobia > Acidiferrales > UBA7541 > Palsa-189. Next base: position 533,991 of record CAWDNV010000011.1, read on the forward strand.
CATCGTTGATTTTACGAATGACCGCGATCTGCTTTACAGCGCGGTGGATGCGCTTCTTCCCGGCAAAGAATCGCAGCTCGCGGCTCTGGCTGCAGCCACTTCCACCGGAATCGACTCCGCAGTTACCGAAGACACCAACGCCGCGTTCAGCGCGGACGATACGGAGTTCAATGCTTTCAATACGGACCGCAAACTGATCGCGCTGGAATCGTTGGCGGATTTGCTGCGAGATATTCCCGGCAAGAAATCTGTGCTGCAGTTCACCGGTGGCATAACGCAGACAGGCGAAGACAATCGCTCGCAGCTTCGCGCCACAACCGATGCCGCCAATCGCGCGAACATGTCGATTTACACGGTAGATTCACGCGGCCTGCTGGCGGAAATTCCTGGCGGTGACGCCAGCGCCGGAGCTGCTGCGGGAAACGCGATGTATACCGGCGCGGCGGTCTTCCAGCAAAGCGGAGCGCGGCAGGATTCGCGCGAAACGCTGGCAACCCTCGCTTCGGACACCGGTGGGCGAAGCTTTTTCGATCTGGGAGATCTCGGGCAGGCCTTTCATTCCGTGCAGTCCGATACGGCCGGATATTATCTGCTGGGCTACTACAGCGCGAATGCGGCGCATGACGGCCGCTGGCGCACGATTCGCGTGAAACTGGCCGGGGTGCCGGGCGCGCGGATTCGCTACCGCCAGGGTTATTACGCGCCAAAAGATTTTGGCGTTTACACAACGGAAGATCGCGAGCGCCAATTGGAAGACGCGATGCGCTCCGATACGCCGGTAGTCGAATTGCCGATCGCAGTCGAGACCGCTTATTTTCGTCTCGACAATAGGCGAATCTACGTTCCGATCTCCGCGAAGCTGGCCTCCAGCGCCCTGCAGTGGGCCCAAAAGAGCGGACGGCGCGAGGTGGAATTTGATTTTGCCGCCGAGGTTCACGACAGCCAATCCGGGCGCATCGCGGGCGCTTTGCGCGACACGATTACCGTGCGGCTCGATTCGGAACGCTACGAAGAGATCCAGCAGAACGCCTTGGTCTATCAGGGCGGCATTATTCTGCCGCCGGGGAATTACAAGCTGAAGTTTCTGGCGCGGGAAAATGAATCCGGGCGCATCGGTACCTTTGAGGACGATTTGAAGCTGCCGGCCGTGGAAGCGGACCGCGTGCAGCTGAGTTCGGTGGTGCTCTCGAGCCAACTAGTGGAAGTGCAGAAGAGTTCTGAGGTACAGACCAAACGCTTCGCGCCCGATGCCAAGCTCAAAGACCTGCCGCTCGATATGGCCGGGGAACGCATCATCCCCAGCGTGACGCGCGTCTTCACCAGCCAGCAGATGCTCTATATTTTCTTTCAGGCTTACGTGCCGGAAAAAGTGGATCCCAATCAGTTGCGCGCCGGGCTGGAACTTTTTCGCAACGGCGCGCGTGTGAGCCAAACTCCCATCGTAGCCCCTGCCCAAGTGGACGATAAAACGCGCACGGCATCTTTTCGAATCAGCCTGCCGCTGAATACGGTGGCCATCGGACGCTACACGGTGCAAGCAGTGGTGGTGGAGGCAGGAGGCGCGCAGGCGGCCTTCGGACGCAACTACTTCGCCCTCCGGCCGCCTGCGGCTCCCTCAGCTTTGGCTACGCCTGTGCCGTTGGCTTCGGGCGGAAACTAAGGTATTTCGTTGGTTGCTACGCCGTTTAGGAGCCCATTTGGGGGCGCCTGAGTTGCGCCGCTCAATGTGCCGGGGATGAACTGGACATTCGTAACCCCGTTACCACCACCGTCATGGAAATAAAAGTAGCGGTCGGTCTTCCCATCTGTAATGTCAATGTTCACGTTAAGAAAATGAACATTGCCAAGAGGACGCGCGCCACCGCCGCCACGCACAACAGCAACTGCGGCGCTGTCTCCGTAGACGGAAGGACCACGGGAGTGAGGATTGGTTACGGTCAAGTTCTTGAAAATGAGCGCCGCGCCATTTGCTTCGTAGAAATAGCCCGCTGCGCCATAGCTGCCGCTCTGATCGCTGAAGGAGTCTTGGATCAGGATCGTACCGGGCGCATTGGAGGGATCGTTATTCTGACCGATATAGCCGTAGCGGGCGTTACCTGTAGAGTGGTGGCGCAATACCGTAACGTCGATCGGTTGAGAAGTAGAGTTCATCAGCCAAGTGCTGACCATCAGGCCATCGCCGGAATTTCCATCGGTGTAACAGTCCTGGATCTTTATGTCGAGGAGGAAGTCGGCTGGCTGGTTTGGCTCGATATCGATACCGCTCTGCGGAGCGGTGCCGCTCGTGTTCGTAAAATGGTCGCGCAAATAATGAATATGATTTACGCCTCCGACGATGCTGGAGCCCTGGCGGCGATTGTTATCAAAGACGGAATCTTGAACCGTGACATTTGTGCTGTAGCTCACGTAAAGGCCATCGCCGCCCGAATCGTTGCAGGAAATTCCGTTTATGGTGACATTGCTGGCATTAGCGATATTCAGGCAATGCCGATGCTCACCGCTCGTGTATTCCGACTTGCGCATGTGGAAAACGGAAACTGCGGCGCTCGCGCCGGTGATGGTGACGTTGGAGGAACTGATGTTGAGCATTGTCGCGCCATCGGCATAACCCGAATTAGCCGTCACCGTGACTCCGGCATCCACGAACACATTGGAGTTTTTGGGAAACGAAATTGGATTGATGTTGTAGCCACCTGCCGGTATCTCCAGGGTTTGGCCATTCGCCGCCGTGAAGTCCAGTGCCGTCTGAAGAACATGTGTGTCATCGCCACCAAAGCCGGCGTTTCCAAAATGCAACAAACTTACGGCATTGGCCGGAGCGGTATTGGGCGGCGGGGGCGTTGAACTCGGGGATCCAGTCGAAGATGAACTTCCGGATCCATTAGTGGCCCCCGGGCTGGCGGCCGCAGAGCTAGGCGCTACAGGGCTAGCTGCGCTGGTGCTGTTCGTTAATGCTCGCGCTGCCAAGGCACCGGTCCCGCTGCCACAACCCCAGCCGCAAAACGCAAGAGCGATCAGGAAAAACAGAGCTAGAAACGATAGCGAATTTTGAGGCTTGAGGTGAGCGGGATCGGGTGCCTGTAGTTTAAGTTTATTGTTGAAGCGGACATATGCATCCAATCTCGACCTCCCATTAGTTAAGTTTGGCGGGGATGAGAAGGTACCGGTTTCCCTTAGGGGAAAACAGCGGTGAGTAGGGTAATTGCCGTACAACGAACCCACTGCCCTACTTTGTTCCCCGTAGTACAGTGGAAGCGGGCAGGAATATTCTCAGGCGGGACGTCTTTGTTGCCCTCGGGGCAGCGTCGTTTGGCCAGCGGGCAGGTTCAGCGACTAAAGCTTACTTCGGCACCCTTGCACAGTTAGGGCTTAAGCCATCGGCGAGCCTTGGACGGGAGAGGTAAGCCTGTACGTGGAGCCCGCGCGACGCACCGAATCTCACTCGCGTCGCGATTAGGCGGGCATCATTCTGTGGGTAACGGAAGGATCACTCAGCGACAAATAAGGTTTGCGCGAAGGCCCATTCGGCGTCTAACCATTGCCTAAGCGGCCGAAATCCGCTGCGGCGCCCCATTCCTTTCAATTCCTCTGGCCGATACTTATGCGAACTCTCGGTCCAAATGGTTTCGCCTTCAAGAAAAGGGACGCTGCAATGTGCCCGCGGAATCGTCACCCTCTGCGAGCGCGTCGAAAGCAGGTGCATCTCGATGCGCCGTTCCGCGGCATCATATCGGGCCAGATGGCGGAAGGCGGAAAGATCGAAATCGGCATCCAGTTCACGATTCATGCGAGCCAGCACGTTGAGATCAAAGGACGCGGTAACGCCCAGCGGATCGTCATACGCCGGCAGAAGCTGCGAAAGCGGCTTTTCCAAATCCGCGCTCAGAAGCAATGCATCGCCGGGAATTAAAGCCTGGCGCACTTCGGTAAGAAAAAGCTCGGCGGCGCGCCACTCGAAATTGCCGATCGTGCTGCCCAGGAAGAGAACCAGCAACTGCTCCCCGGGCTTGCGTGCCGCCGCCACCGACAATAGCCCGTCCAAATACGGTTGTTGCAGCGGCCTGACGTCCACGTTATGTAGTTGGCCCAACTCCTTCGAGCATTGGTCCAGGGCTTTTGCTGAAATTTCGATAGGGCTATAGACGATCGGCTGCTTCTTTGCCAGAGCGTCGAGCAGCCAAGCGGTCTTTCTTCCAGTGCCGCTGCCAAGTTCGGCAACCACAATGGCCTCGCATTCCAGGCTCGCAGCAATCGACTCCGCATTTTCCCGCAGCAGACGTTCGTCCGCGCGGAATAGGCCGTACTCGGGCAAAACCGTAATCACTTCGAAAAGCGCAGAACCCACTTCGTCGTAGAGGTACTTCGAAAGGATTTCCTTCTGGCCGTCCTTCGTCAGTCCCAGACGGACATCCTCTGCGAATTCACTAAGGGAGTATTTCGCCAGAGTTGGAGTAGCCATGCCGCCCCCGATCGGAATTAGAGGTAATCAGTGTTCGACGCAGCGAAAACCGGTGTAGATGTAGGGATAGCGCGGCTGGAACCAATTGCGGAAGGATCGCCGCAACAGAGATGCGGCGGTTCGCGCCGATCCGCCTTTCATGACGTAGTGCCGTTCATCGAAGAAATTAGCCGAGTAGCCCTGGTAGAACGGAAACGGCTCGAATCCATCGAATGGGGCAAAGACGCTGCGCGTCCATTCCCAGCCATTACCAACGAGATCGGCAACACCAAAGGCGCTGCTGCCTGCCGGAAAGGCAGCGGCCGGAGTCGGATCCCAATAGTCAAAATCAAAATTGCCGAGGCCGGCGTGCGGCAGGTCGTCGCCCCAGGGATAGGCACGTTCGGCGCCATTGTGAGTGCCAAAGGCCGCCCGGTGCCATTCGGCTTCGCTGGGTAGCTCCTTGCGCGCCCAGCGCGCATAGGCCGAAGCTTCCGCGTGACTCACGTACACCGGCCAATCCCCCGGCAACGGAACCTCGTCGAACATGGTTCGAAAGAAAAATTGATTGCCCCGGCGAATCCAGAATGCGGGATGGAGCGTGCCGCTCGATTGCAGCCATTCCCAATCCAAATCGCTCCAGAAGGATTTTTCGCGATAACCGCCTTCGGCAATGAAGCGCAGATATTGAAGATTGGTGACCTTATACGTGTCGATACGGAACGCAGGCACAAAGACGCTGTTTTCCTCGAACTCATTGTCCCAGCCGAAAACACCATCGTCCCGTTTCAATCCCAGCGTTGCGACGCCGGCCGGAATTTCCGCCATTTGCGGCCGTACTTGCGGTGCGCGAGGCGGCGCGGGGTTTTGGCGAGCACGCTTAAGATTGATAGGCAAACGATGCAGCATGTACGCGAGCGTCTCGACGTGCATGAGACGATGCTCGATGGCTACGTTGAGGAATTGCGAAAGGGTTCTCCGGCGCTCGTCGGGCCCTTCCAGTCCCGCCGTCAATTGCTCATCAACCGCCGCACGTACTCCCCGGTTGTACTGAAAAACCTCTTTACGCTCAGGCCAGTCGCCGGGCTGGTCGTCGGGAAGATTGCCACTCACCGGATCGATGCCGAAGGCAAACAGCTTGTCCAAAACCGGGGTGGACGATTTCAGCTCCCCGAGTTCGCGTGCAAAGAGATTCCAGTCGAAGGCCTCGAGGTGGCCCAAGTAAAAAATAATGCGATGTCTTTCGGGGATGGGACGTTCGTACAACGCCTCGGACCGGACGATCTCGAATAACGCGTCGCTGCGCTCCCGAGCTTGCGAGAGCTGGAGCAGGAGGGAATGGGCCCCGGTTACCCGGGTTGAAGAAGCCATCTGGTACCCCCACAATTCGATGCTTCCGGGAGTAACTGGTCGCTCAAACTCTTACGTCCAGCCGGGAGAGGTTGATTTGCCCAGAATGTGCTACCAGCCTAACATAGGCAGAATGGTTCCGGACCAAATGGCAGATGAGGGCCAGGCGTGAACCCCGCGGCTGCGACCGATGGCCTGGCGGTCGAGCTGCGAAACGTGGGTTACTGCCTCGGCAAGCGGCAAATCGTCAGTGGTGTGAGCTTTAAGGTGGCCCACGGGGAGACTTTGGTTCTGCTGGGGCGCAGCGGCACCGGCAAAACCACGACCCTGAAGCTGGTCAACCGGCTGCTGGAGCCATCTTCGGGCGAAATCTTTGTCGAAAGCCGCCCGCAAACCGAGTGGGATCCCATCCGCCTGCGCAGGCGGATCGGCTATGTCATCCAGGACGTTGGGCTTTTCCCGCATTGGACCGTCGAGCAGAATGTTGGCATGGTGCCCCGGCTGGAAGCCTGGCCGGAGGCACGCGTCCGCGAGCGCGTCCGGGAAATGCTGGAATTGGTGGGCCTCGACGTGGCCAAATTCGCGACGCGCAAGCCCAGCGAGCTTTCCGGGGGACAGCGCCAGCGTGTAGGAGTGGCCCGCGCCCTCGCCGCCGATCCCCCTATATTATTGATGGACGAGCCGTTTGGCGCGCTCGATCCGGTGACTCGCGCCGAGTTGCAACGCGAGTTTTGCGAACTGGCGAAGCGCCTGGAAAAGGCCATCATCTTCGTCACGCATGATCTGCGCGAGGCTCTTCTGATCGGCACGCATATTGGTCTTTTCACCGAAGGGCGTCTGGCCGGCATTTACGAGCCCGAAGAGTTTTTGCGATCCAAAGACGCGGAGGCCCGGGCCTTTGTCGATTCGCTCAACGCCGGCGAGAGTTGGGACAGAAGTTCGCCGCAGATCACGAGCACAAGGAGGAAGGCGTGAGCTTCTTGACCTTTCTGGTGAATTATCGCGGTGAGATCCTGTCGCGCACCTTGGAACACCTCCTCCTGGTAGCCGCTGCCATGCTGGCCGCCGTGCTGGTAGGAATTCCGTTGGGGATCGCCCTGGTCCGCCGTCAGAACCTACGCCGCTGGGTATTGGGCACGGCAAACGTGATCCAGACGATCCCGAGCCTGGCGCTATTCGGATTTCTGATTCCGGTGCCCTTTTTAGGGGGCATCGGCGCAAGGACCGCTATCGTCGCGTTCGCGCTTTATGCGCTGCTCCCAATCCTGCGCAACACCTACACCGGAATTGCGGGCGTCGATCCTGCCGTTCTCGAGTCCGCGCGCGGCATGGGCATGACTCAAAGACAGATTCTTTGGGATGTGCAGCTGCCCCTCTCCATTGCCGTGATTCTCGCCGGAGTGCGCGTGGCCATGATCATCTGCATAGGCGTTGCCACGATTGCGGCCGCCATCGGCGCGGGCGGCCTGGGCGTCTTTATTTTTCGTGGAGTGGCCATGGTCAGCAATTCCGTGATTCTGGCGGGGGCAATCCCTGCGGCGTTGCTGGCGATTGGCGTGGATATGATTCTCGGTTTGGTCGAGGAAAAACTCACGCCTACGGCGTGAGCCACCGATCATCCAGACTCAATGGCCGCGCGCTTCACGAGACGGGATGCCTTCACACTCCTGGGCGGCTCTTTTGGCACGCTCGCGGGCTGCCATCGTGCGCGTCAAAACACCGCCGTCGTCGGCTCAAAAAATTTCACCGAACAGATCATTCTTGCGGAACTGCTGGCGCAGCAAATCGAAACGCACACCAGTTTGAAAATCGATCGCAAGCTCAATCTGGGTGGGACGCTGATCTGCCATCAGGCCATGATTGCGGGCCAGATGGACCTCTATGCCGAATATACAGGCACGGCTCTCGCTGCCGTATTGCGGGAAACTTCTTCGAACGATACCGAAACGGTTTACCGGACCGTTCAAGACGCCTATCGCGACCGTTTCGGTTTCGATGTGGGGCCGCCGCTGGGATTCAATAATACGTTTGCCATTGTGGTTCGCAGCGAAGACGCGAAGAAGTTCAATTTACGAACAATTTCGGACCTGGTGCCGCACGCCGCGCAATGGCGCGCCGGATTTGGCTACGAATTCATGGAACGCTCCGACGGGTACCCCGGCCTCTCGCGCGCGTATGGACTCAAGTTCGCTGCCGCGCCAAGCATCATGGACCTCGGTTTGCTTTATCGGGCGCTCAAGGAGCATCAGGTGGACGTCGTCGCTGGGAGTGCCACGGACGGCCTCATCATCGCGCTCGGCATGGTCATCCTGGAGGACGACCGCCACTTCTTTCCTCCGTATCAGGCTGTGACGATTCTTCGGGGCGGCGCGCTTCGCGACCATCCGGAGCTGCGCGGGGCTCTCGACGTACTCGGCGGAAAAATTTCGGATGACGAAATGCGGCAGATGAATTACGCCGTCGATGCGCAGCAACGCGATCCGGCTGCGGTGGCCCGGGAATTTCGAGGCAGAAAAAATCTGTGAGCCCGTTGCCCGGGGGAGCGCTCGTTTGTTAAATTCGAAAATCGAGGTGTCGAGAAATGGCAATCAGCCAGGAGCTGCTCGATTTGCTGGTGTGCCCGGTGTGCAAGACGCCCGTGAAGCTGACCGGGGACGAAAAGGGCCTTCGCTGCGCCACCTGCCGTATCGTCTATCCGATTCGTGACGGATTTCCCGTCATGATCCGCGACGAAGCAAAACCTGAATCGTGATCATTGGAATCCTTACAGCGGAAAGCTGAGCGACTGATCGCTTCGTTCCACCCATAAGCGGATTTCTCTATTCCGGCTGCTGTGCGGATCAGTGCTATCGGGGAACGGCTGAAAGGGACTCACTTCCACCACCACGACCACGCCACTACCCCCGTTGGGAGGCTGCGCTGCCGATTCGATGCGGTAGCTTTTGACCGGCCCGTAATAGCCGTCGAGTCCCCAATCGGCCATAAAATCCTGAAACGTATAAGAGCCGTGAGCTTTCCAGATCTGGAAGGCGTGCTGGTAATCCTGCGCCACCACGGCATCCATGAAATGCTCGATGGTGTGTTTTTCACTGATGAAGCGCAGGAAAAAGAACCAGATGCCAAAGCTAACCAGAATGACCAGAGCGACGCCGCTTACCGCATAGCGGAGCCGTTTTGAATTCGGTTCCTCTGCTGGTTTCGTTAAAAAGAGCCAAATCCATCCTCGGTTATTTTGCGCAACGGCCCTCTAAGTTGAGACAACAAGCGGCCGGCAAACAGAAAAAATTAGCAGACTCGCTCAGCAGAAGCAAACTAAGCAGGTAATCGCACGACGAACTCAGGCGCCGAGGGCGCCACCCGATCCCGCCGGCAACTCGATCGTGTACTTCGTGCGCTGCTTCTCGCGGTTTTCAGCCAGCGCGAGTTGGATCAAGCGATCGATCAAATCTCGATACGGAATTCCCGAAGCTTCCCACAATTTGGGGTACATGCTGATAGAAGTGAAGCCGGGGATCGTATTGATCTCATTGAGGTAGATGCGCCCGCTGGGTTTTTCCAGAAAGAAATCGACGCGCGCCATTCCCCGGCATTCCAGGCAACGGAACGCACGGACAGCGTACTCCTGAAAGCGCCGCACCTGCATTTTCGAAAGCTTTGCCGGAATTTCCAGCCGCGTGCCTTCTTCCAGATATTTGGCGGTGTAGTCGTAAAATTCTCGATGGGGAATAATCTCGCCCGGAATCGAAGCCTCCGGTTCGTCGTTTCCGAGCACGGACACTTCGATTTCGCGGCCACGGATGTTGCGCTCGACCAGAATTTTTTGCGCGAATTCGGCAGCAAGATCGAGCGCTGCCGCCAACTCCTCGCGCTTATGCACTTTGGTCATCCCCACGGACGAGCCCAGAGTGGCGGGCTTAACAAATACAGGAAAACGGAATTTCTTTGCCACGGCTTTCAAAATGCGCTCGCGGCCCTTCTCCCATTCCGAACGCAAAATGGCAAGAAAATCCCCGGTGGGCAGCCCTGCCTGCAGAAACAAACGCTTTGCCATGTCTTTATCCATGCCCACGGCCGAGCCAATCACGCCGGAGCCCACGTAAGGCAAGCCGGCGAGATCGAGTAGCCCCTGCACCGTGCCGTCTTCGCCAAATGTGCCGTGCAAAACGGGAAAGATCACGTCCACACGCTGCGAGCCCGCCGCACGATCTTCAAGGGGCACGAGCGCTCCGACGCTGGGATCGGCGCTCAGCATCACTCGATGGCCTTGACGCAGCACGTCCGGCAGCATTTTCTGCGCCGGCGTGCCGATGAACCATCGCCCGTCTTTGCCAATTCCGATGGGCACCGCTTCGTATTTTTCCGGGTCCAGCGCGCGAATTACCGACGCCGCCGAGGCCAGCGATACTTCATGCTCCCCCGAACGCCCTCCAAAAATTACGCCGACCCGCAGCCTCTTGTTTTCTGCCATGAAATTCAGCCCAATCTCCTAAAGGATTTTCTTTCCCAGCGCGGAGAGCAACATTTCGACTCCCAGCAATGCCGTCTTGTTGTGCAGATCGATTACCGGATTGATCTCCACGATTTCGAGCGAGGCCATGGCTTCGCTATCCGCGATCATTTCCATGGCCAGGTGCGCTTCGCGGTAAGTAATCCCGCCGCGGACTGGCGTGCCGACGCCCGGCGCATCCGAGGGATCGATCAGGTCCATATCCAGACTCACCGCCGTTCCGTCCGTATCGTCCATGGCAAACCGCAGCGCCTCGCTCATCACTTCGCGCATCCCGCGCTCGTCGATGTCGCGCATGGTAAACGCATGCACGCCGGAATCTTTCACCAGGCGCCGCTCCTTCGCATCCAGATCGCGCACACCGACGATGGCTACGTTGCGCGGCTCAACTTTGGGCTTGTAGCCGAGCAAATCCACCAACTCCGGCGCGCCGTAGCCGATCAGGGCGGACAGCGGCATGCCGTGAACGTTTCCAGAAGGTGAAGATTCCGGCGTGTTCATATCTCCGTGCGCATCGAGCCACAGGCAGCCGATCTTTTTCGATTGTTTGCGAAAAAAATCCGACACGCCCGAGCAAGTTCCGATGGCGATGGAATGATCGCCGCCAAGCACCAAAGGGAAAAAACCTTCGGTCAGCGTCTTCTCCGTCATCTCCGCCAAATCACGGCAGATTTCCGCAATCTCATGCAGATATTTGGCGCGCTTTTCGCCGTAGGGTTGCTCTTCCGGCTGCTTTACAGGCATGTTACCGATATCGTCAACCGTATGCCCAAGCTGTTTGAGGCGAGTTTGCAAGCCGGCGACGCGCAGAGCCGATGGACCCATGTCCACGCCGCGGCGGCTTTGGCCGAGGTCCATCGGCACGCCGATGATGCGAATTTTCTGCGCCATGATGGATGTTTGCCCGAACCGGCGGGCGGAGGAGCCGGCGAACAGCGGCTAAGGATAAACCCGGTAAATCATGCGCGGAAAGGGAATAACCTCGCGCACGTGCTCAGTTCCGCAAATCCATCCCACGACGCGCTCGAGTCCCATGCCGAAGCCGGCATGCGGCACGCTGCCATAGCGGCGGAGGTCCAGGTACCACTGGAAGGCTTCCTCCGGCAGTTTTTGTTCTCGCAATCGCTTGACGAGCAGTTCGTAGCTGGAGATGCGCTCGCCGCCGCCGATGATCTCGCCGTAGCCTTCTGAGGCGAGCATGTCGAATCCAAGCGCCAAATCGGGTCGAGCGCTGTCCGGCTCCATGTAGAAAGCTTTGATCGAAGCGGGATAGCGATGGATCATCACTGGCCGATCGAATTGCTGGGAAAGCGTGGTCTCCTCATCGCCGCCGAAGTCGTCTCCAAATTTCACCTCGTGGCCGTGCTGCCGCAGGATTTCAAGCGCCTGTTCGTAAGTAATGCGCGGAAACGGAGGCTTTAGCGATTCGAGTTTTGAGACATCGCGTTTGAGCGTTTCGATCTCGCGCGGGCGATTGCGCAATACCGATTGCACGATGTGGCTCACCAATCCTTCGCCGAGCGCCATCATATCTTCCAGGTGCGCATAGGCCGCCTCGGGCTCCAGCATCCAGAATTCAGTCAGGTGCCGGCGAGTTTTCGATTTTTCGGCGCGAAACGTTGGCCCAAAGCAATAAACCTTACCCAGAGCCGCGGCTAGGGCCTCGACATAGAGCTGCCCGGATTGCGTCAGGTAAGCCTTCTGGTCGTCGACGTACTGCACCTCAAACAGAGTTGTCGTGCCCTCGCAAGCGGCCGGCGTAAATATGGGTGCATCCGTAAGTGTGTAGCCCTGGTTATCCATGAACTCTCGGGCGGCGCGGATGGCTTCGGCGCGAATGCGCAGAATGGAGGCTTGACGTGGAGTACGCACCCACAGATGCCGCCGGTCGAGAAGAAAATCCACGCCGTGCTCTTTCAGTTGTATGGGGTAGGGTTCAGTTTCCGACACGCGCTGCAGCACCTGAACGCGAGTGACCCCGATTTCATATCCACCGGGAGCGCGCGGCTCGCGGCGTATCTTGCCGGTGACTTCGACGCTTGATTCTTGCGTTAGCCCACGCAACGCCGCAAACGCGTCGGGCTGCTCCTTCTGCGAAACTACTCCCTGCATCAATCCCGTGCCGTCGCGAAAAATGGGAAACAGAAGCTTGCCGGATTCGCGCTGGTTGTAGAGCCAACCGCGCAACGTGACCTCCTGGCCCTCGTGCTCTCCGGCTTTTTCGATGGTGACTACGTTCATCGCGCGTGCAGTTCTAGCTTTCGGATTCGGATGAGGAGAGTGCCTCCTCGACGCGGTCAAATACAGCGCGAGCGGCGCTGAGGGCAACAGATGTGGGAGCAGGATCCGCGTATGCCGGCTGCTCCTTCAGTTCGAAAACCAGCGGCAGGTCCGGAGGCAAAGCAGAAAGGGCCGTTTTCCACTCGATGGTTCCCGCATAGGGGAGCAGGTGCTCGTCCTTCATGCCGTGATTATCGTGAATGTGCGAAGTTACCAGGAATTCGCGCATCGCTTCGAGGCTGGCCTGAACTCCATCGCCGATATGCGCGTGTCCGATATCGAAGCATAGCCGCAGGTCCGTGAGGCGCGTGTCGATAATGAATTTGCGCAGGTGCGCCGGGGTCGCCAGTTCTCCCGGCGTATTTTCCAGCGCCAGGGTGACGCCGCGCGCCTTCGCAAAAATGTGCAGGTGCTCGAGCGAACTGAACGCCGCGTCGAAGCGCCGCTCATCCATCGTGTCTCGCGAAGAGCCCACGTGCTGGACGAGGTAACGAAAGGGTATGTATTCTGCAACATCAAGAGCCCGTTTGACTTCGTCCACCGCCTCCAGGCGGCGCACCCGCGCCGGATCGCAGATCGAGAGCGGGGCGCTGCTCTCGTGCATAGGATTGAAGTCCCGTTCGGTCGGAGAATGCAGCGCGTGCAGGGTCAAGTTCTGGTCCCGCAGCGTGCCGGCGATTTCGCGCACCGCATCAGCGGAGTGATAGTTGAAGTGCGAAATCGCGCAAAATATCTCAACCGCCGAAATGCCATGGCGCGCGATATCGGTCAGCAAAGCGGGAGTGAGTTTTCGCTTTATGAATAGATAAGTGGATAGGGTCCGAACCATGGCCGAATCTCAGATTCCTGTGGCACTGCTCGGCGGACCCGGCTGGCATGCGAGCGCAGCATCCAAGCTCGAGATTGTCGGAGATCGCCGCTGCACGGGAATCAGTGACTCTAAGCGAAAGCCTAGGGAGCGTCAAGGAGAGCACATTGCGAGTCGAAGCTAATCCGCGGCGCGCTCGTAATTCAGGTAGGGTCCGAGCCAGCGTTCGATGGCGCGCAGTTCCAGGCCTTTGCGGCGCTGATAATCGAGCACTTGATCGCGTCCGATCTTGCCTACGGCAAAGTAACGCGACTGCGGATGCGAAAAATATAATCCGCAGATCGAAGCGGCCGGCAGCATGGCGAAATTTTCGGTGAGAGTGATACTTGTAGAGCGCTCCGCATCTAGCAGCGCGAAAAGAGTGGCCTTTTCTGTGTGGTCGGGCGAAGCCGGATAACCAGGCGCCGGCCGAATGCCTCGATAGCGCTCCCGCAGCAAGTCTTCCGATGTCAGGTTCTCTTCGCGGCCAAAGCCCCACGCATCGCGCGCCTGCTTGTGCATCCATTCGGCGAGCGCCTCAGCCAACCGGTCCGCGAGAGCCTTGACCATAATCGCATTGTAGTCGTCGTGCGCTTTTTCGTATCGCCCCGCGAGCTCGGCGGCGCCCATCCCCGCCGTCACCGCGAAGGCGCCCAGATAATCCGCCAGGCCGGTCTCCTTGGGAGCGACAAAATCGGCCAGAGCATATTCCGGTTCACCGCCGGGCTTTTCCATCTGCTGCCGCAAGGTGAAGAACGTGGCCAGAGGGCGCGTGCGCGCTTCGTCGGCATAGAGTTCGATATCATCCCCGACGCTATTCGCAGGAAAAAATCCGGCGACTGCGCGAGCGGTAAGAAGCTTTTGTTCCACGATTTCGTCCAGCAGTTTCCGCGCGTCGTCGAAGAGTTCCTGCGCGCGCGGCCCGACAACGGGATCCTGCAAAATTCGCGGATAAATTCCCCTCAGCTCCCAGGCGTGGAAAAACGGCGTCCAGTCGATTAGCGGCACGAGCTTTCGAAGCGGCACGCCATCCCAAACCCGGCTGCCGCTGGATGGCGGACGCGGCGGCTGATAATTCGTCCAATCGATAGGCACTCTTCTCGCGCGGGCTTCCTGCAACGAAACAAGCGGCGCGATTCGTGGCCCGCTGTATTGCTGCCGGAGTTTTTCCTGCTCTTCGCAATTTTTTCGCGCAAAGGCCGGCCGATGTTCCTTGCTGCTCAAGCTCGAGACCACGCCGACTGCGCGCGAAGCGTCCAGAACATGAACCACGGGATGGCGATAGCTAGGGCGCAATTCGCACAGCGGTATGCGCGCGGCTCGTTGTTGCGCCGCCAATCAGCAGCGGCAAGGAAAATCCCTCGCGCTCCATCTCTTTGGCGACGTGCACCATTTCGTCGAGCGAGGGCGTAATCAATCCGCTCAGGCCGATCAGGTCCACCTTTTTCTCGCGCGCTGTCTGCAGAATCTTATCCGCTGGAGTCATCACGCCGAGATCGATCACCTCATAGTTGTTGCAACCGAGGACCACGCCGACAATGTTCTTGCCAATGTCGTGGACGTCGCCCTTGACGGTGGCCAGCAGGATTTTCGCCTGAGCCTCGCGGCCGCCGCTGGCCAGCTTTTCGGCCTCGAGATACGGCAGCAGGATGGCCACGGCCTGCTTCATCACGCGAGCGCTCTTCACCACCTGCGGCAGAAACATCTTTCCGGAACCAAACAGGTCGCCCACGATGTTCATACCGGCCATCAGCGGGCCTTCGATAATGCTGAGCGGCGCCTCGTATTTCTGGCGTGCCTCCTCGACGTCTTGTGGGAGAAATTCCGTTATGCCATGCACCAGCGCGTGCGAGAGACGCTCCTCGACGGAGCCCTGGCGCCAGGCGTCTTCGCGCGCGGCCGCCGGTCCGCGCTTCTCCACCGTCTGCGCGAATTCCAGAAGCCGCTCGGTGGCGTCGGGACGGCGGTTCAACAGCACGTCTTCGACGCGCTCACGCAGATCGGGGGCGATTTCTTCGTAAATCGCCAATTGCCCCGCGTTCACGATGCCCATGTCCATCCCGGCCCGAATGGCGTGATACAAAAAGGCCGAGTGCATGGCTTCACGTACGACATTATTTCCGCGGAACGAAAACGAAATATTGCTGACGCCGCCGCTGACCTTCATCCCCGGCAGCGCCGCCTTGATTTGCCGCGTCGCCTCGATGAAGGCGAGCGCGTATTGGTTGTGCTCTTCGATTCCCGTGCCCACGGTGAGAATTGCCGGGTCCATTATGATGTCGGTGGGCGGCATCCCGACTTCCTCGGTCAAGATGCGGAACGCGCGAGCGGCGATGGCGAGTTTACGCTCGGCGGTGTCGGCTTGGCCTTTTTCGTCAAAGGCCATCACCACCACGCCTGCTCCGTAACGCCGAATCTTTCGCGCCTGTTCGCGAAACGCGTCTTCGCCTTCTTTCAGGCTGATGGAATTGACGATTCCCTTGCCTTGCAGGCATTTCAGGCCCGCCTCGATCACGCTCCATCGGGAGCTATCCACCAAAATGGGTACACGCGCGATGTCTGGTTCCGAACCTAGCGCATTCAGAAAAGTGGTCATGCACTTTTCCGAATCGAGCATGGCTTCGTCCATGTTTACGTCGATCATTTGCGCGCCGCCCTCCACCTGCTGGCGCGCTATGGCGAGCGCTTTTTCGAAGTCGCCTTTGCGGATCAGCTCTGCGAACCGCGGCGATCCGGTAACGTTGGTTCGCTCGCCGATATTCACAAAATTTGTGTCTGGGCGAATCACCAGCGCTTCGAGTCCGCTGAACCGCGAGTAGGGCTCTACCTTCGGCACCACGCGTGGCGCTGTCCCGCGAATCGCTTCGCCGATCGTGCGAATATGCTCTGGCGTCGAACCGCAGCAGCCTCCCGCAATATTGAGCCACCCGTTGCGCGCAAATTCCCTCAGGTCGGCGGCCATACGTTCCGGCGTCTCGTCAAAACCGCCGAAGGCATTCGGCAGGCCTGCGTTCGGATAGCACGTGATGGGAATAGGCGCGAGGCGCGAGAGCTCTTCGATAAACGGACGCATCTCTTTTGCACCGAGAGCGCAGTTCATTCCCACGCTGAAAAGCGGCATGTGCGAAACGGAGGTCCAGAACGCTTCGACGGTTTGACCCGAAAGCGTCCGGCCGCTGCGATCCACAATCGTCACCGAAACGATCACCGGAACGCGCCGCCCCGAAGCTTCGAAATATTCCTCGATTCCAAAAAGCGCGGCCTTGGCGTTGAGAGTGTCGAAGACCGTCTCCAGCAGCAGAAGATCGGCGCCGCCCTCAACCAAAGCTTTCGCCTGAATCCCATACGTCTCGCGCAATTGGTCGAAAGTGACCGGCCGCGCGGCCGGATTGGAGACATCGTTCGAAACCGAAGCCGCTTTCGAAGTCGGTCCCATGGAGCCGGCCACAAAGCACCGTCGCTTCGAATGCGCGGCAATGTAGCGGTCGACTGCCCTGCGCGCGATTTGCGCCCCGGCGAAATTCAGATCGCTGACGCGGCCTTCAAGCGCATATTCCGCCATCGACACTGCGGTCGAGTTGAACGTGTTCGTTTCGATGATGTCGGCGCCCGCATCCAGATACTGCGTGTGGATTTCCTCGATGATCTGCGGCTGCGAGAGATTCAGGGCGTCATTATTGAGGCGCAAATCCCTGCTGTGCCGGGCGAATTCTTTGCCGCGGTAGCCTGCTTCATCCAGTTTGCGCGCCTGGATCATCGTGCCCATGGCTCCATCGAGCAGCAAAATGCGCTCGCGCAGGAGCGCGTTGAGTTCGTCGCGGATGTGGTCGCCCTGGCTCATCTATTCAGCAATTCCCACCAATATCTCAATCGCGCGGCAACGCCATGCTTTCTCGACACTTCGGCCCAAAAACGAAGGCCGCACAAAGTTTATCTCGTTTGGATGTCCGAAACTGGTTTGCGAAGGTGGAGGCCAGCCTTTTCGTGACGCTGCGATACTCTGCTAATTATAGGGCAGAATGCCGTTTGCGTGAAGCGCCCTGCGGTTATTCGGTAGCCTCACTCAAAAATTCCGCTTTAGCGGGTCCGGGAATCAAGCCGGCGTCGAAACCGCGATCGAGCAACTCCTGCACTGCGGAGCGGCCGCGTTCCCCATAACTTAGTGTCCAGCTATTCACGTACATGCCCACAAACTTATCCGCCAGGTCTGTATCCATATCCCGCGCGAACTGCATCGCGTAGTTCAAGGCCTCTTCGCGGTGTTCGAGTGCGTAGGCCACGCTTTGTCGAATTGCTCTGGAGATCTGTTTACCCGTTTCTTCTCCGAGCGCGCGCCGCACGGCATTGCCTCCGAGCGGAAGCGGCAGCTTCGTGGTTTCCATCCACCATTGGCCGAGATCCACCACGCGATGAAGTCCCATTTCGGGGAATTGCAGCTGCCCCTCGTGAATGAGCAGACCCGCGTCTGCCGTTCCCGCCTGAACGGCATTAATGATCTGGTCGAACGGGATGGGCACTGGCTCGAAATCAGGCTGATAAAGGCGCAGCGTTAGATATGCCGTGGTACGCAATCCTGGAACTGCGACGCGGCTGCCGGCGAGCTGCTTTGGCGTCATCGGGTGGCTGGCCACCACGATAGGCCCGTATCCTTCGCCGAAGCTTGCGCCGCAATCGAGCAACACATATTTGTGTCGCAGGTAGGCGTAGGCCGAGAAGCTGATCGCCGTAACGTCGTAGACTTCGCGATCGGCAGCCTGGTTGAGCGTCTCGATATCGGAAAGAACGTGCGTGAATTTCAGGCCGGGAGCTTTGACGCGATTCGTGGCCAGCGCATAAAACATAAAGGCATCGTCGGAATCCGGCGAATGCGCCAGCTTGATCTCTTGCACCTGCGTTGTCGCTTGCCGGGCCGGCATGGTCGCAACTCCTTTTCGAGAAACCCGGACTCGCTCTGCTGGACGATTTCTCTGCACTCGACGCAAAGCGCATCGCGCCTTGGGCTGATGCTCGCAGCTAAAATGCCCTGGGATACTTGCTCCGCCTTGTTTCTTCTCGCGTTTTGCTCTCTGGCGGAGGTAGGAGGCCTGAGTTTGAATCGTCGGAAGATCGTGTACGAGCCGGCGAAAGACTAGCACATTTGCCGCAGCGATCCAACCTCCACGCTCGACAACCCGCTTGTATAAAACTAATGCGATGAACCCAGTCCAAAAGCGACCCACAGCCGATTATTTGCTCAATTTTTCGCGCAGGACTTCTACTTCCGAGTCGCTCAAGATCCGCTTGACTCGCAGTAGCGATATGAGTTCCGCCAGCGCTCCAAGAAGGCCCGCGTCTTCGGCCCGCGCTTTCGGCTCGTCGATTGCCACCTCCTGAACGTACGGCATATTCGGCTCGGGAGGAGGCGGTTGAGGTACTTCGCCATTGAGCTCACGAAGCCAAGCCGTCAAATTCTCTTTTTGCTTCGGCGTGATTTCGGTGAACGCCAGGCCCATGCCCATTCCTGCCGGTGCGTAGACGACATTGGCTTTCACATGGACGTTATGGTGTGCGCTGGTGAGATTCAGCATGAGGGATGAGCCTACCGGAAATGGCGAAACTGTGTCGATGTAGCATCCGCCTGTGCCCAGATCGGAGGCGCGGCCAATGAGGCGTGTACGCGTGTGCAGCTCCAGCATCTCTGCCGATGCCGACACCGAAAACCGCACCTCTTTTCGCCGTTCGCCGTCCTGAACCGGCTTTTTCGTGATGGATACCGGATCCAATAGCGGTCCAACGACGAGATCCTGCTGTTTCAAAGCAAGCTCCCGCTGCCTTAAATGTCGGTTTTTCTCACGCCCGTCGCACGAAACGGGCGCGAATCAGGAAGGGAATTCAATTCTCTCGGTTTTCCAACTCTAGGGCAAGCAAAGAGTTGCAGCGTGCTCAGCAGGGTAATGCTAGGGCTGCGTTTCTTCGCTTCCGATGGAAAGATCGTCTGCCGTCGCTACTGCCCCATTCTTGTCTGCTCCTCGAAGCGTGCCGCTGGCATCGAGCAGAAACGAGCGTCGGCCATCTTTTCCATAAACGACAGGCGTTGCGGCGAGCATAAATCCGGCAGCCTTGTTCCGCTCCGATTCATTCTCTTCACCGCTGGCCGGAACGATGGAATAACGCAGTCGATAACCGCCCGCCAGTCCCTTCGCCAGATCGGAATCGAGCAATCCCGCCATTTCCGGCGAAGCGCCGCCCTGCCCGGGCGCGCCTAACTGCTCAAGCGTCTCCGGCAAGTTGCCGTAAGCGGTCTGGTACGATTTCAGCGCGCCAGCCACCTTGCGCATTGCGGCGATGGCGTTCCGTTCACGAGCTTGCAGATCGGCTTGCTCCCATTGACGGCCTAAAGCTGGGATATCCAGCATCAGTAGGCCCACTGAGAGCAGTTTCCATTGGCCGGATTCCCTGACGAGTCCGAAACGGATGGATTGCGTCTCGGCGCCTTCCGGCACGCCCACCGGGATGAAGGCCAGATTCTCTCGCACCTCCGCCGCGCCAAATCGCATCTCCGTCGTGACGCCGCCGGCTTCGCAGCGAACCACTGCGCTGCCTTCTAAAGCAGAGAGCAAGGGCCTGCCGGGATCGTCGAGCAGCACCAGACGCCTTAACACCGCCACCCGCTCTTCCTGGGGCAGAGCGCGATAGGCTTGCGCGCTGTCACTGGTCAGGTGACCTGCGAAGGCCGCTTCATCGTGGCGGCAAGCCGCCGTCAATGTATCCTGCAGGGCCCCTGCGGGATCGGAGGCTGGTGGCGTGGCCGAACCCGCGGCACGTTGTGCGAAGCCGTAAGGAGCAAAGACGCCGAATAGCAGCCCCAGCAAAATCCCCCAAGCAGCCAAAGTTGTGCGTCTATAGCGAAAAAGAGCAGCGCTGCGGTTCGAGTGATGGGGTACAGCGACTGTCACGATTTTGCTTGGCTTAAGATTTCCGAAAGATTCGCCGTGAAGCTTGATCTTGGCATCACCTGTTTGCAGCCAGCGGCACGGGCCCGCTCAGCCAGATCTGTCTGCACATGAGAGAGAAAGCCGATAACGGGTATCGGGTTGCCTGAACGCTGCAACTGCTCGATGGCTTCAACGGCGCCTTGGCGTGCATTCAGGTCCACAATGACGAGGCGCGGCAAATTGACTCGAGCACCGTCTGGCGCCGCTTCCAGCATTTTGGCCAGCGCCGCGCCGCTCGAAACCGTTTTCAGCGTCACTCCGATTTTACGCGCCGTTTCCGTCAGCTTGGCCTGAAAGAACAAATCGTCGACAAGTGCCAGCACATCGGTGGTGCCGTTCGCGTTTTCATTTACCATAGATATTCATCGTAGCAAGCCGCTCACCGCCCCGAAAGAGGTTCGATGAAGCAGGACGAAAAATCTCCGATGGATCCGCTGCCAACGCAACCGCTGCCAACGGACCCGCTCGAAGTCACGCTCTATACGCGTCCGGGCTGCCATTTATGTGACGAGGCGAAATCGCAGATGGCGCCACTGCTCGCTGAATTTGGCGCTCGATTGCGCGAGGTCAATATTGATGCCGATCCCGAACTGCGCGAACTTTACAACTTGGATGTGCCGGTGATTTTTCTGGCGGACCGCAAGATAGCCAAGCATCGTCTCGATCCCGCGCAATTCCGGCGTCAGCTCGCAGAGGCTCGCCAGCCGATCCGCGCAGCGGGGCTGATCCGCGGAGCGTCTGCTTACAAGCCTAATGAGACTCGCCGCTTGCCTTGACTCCCACACTGCTGTCGGGAACATCGCCGGGCCGGCCGTGCACGCGGTCATACTCCGTGACTTGGGAAGTCGAGCCTAAGGCTTCGTTGTAGTAGGTGGGCACGCCGAGCGCATAACGCAGTTCCTCGTTGAATTTGCGCAAGTTCTCGAGTTGCTGGGCGGTTGCGGGAAGTTTCCGTCCATCGTCGGTGATCAGGAATTTCTGATATCCGGCATCCCAAAGCCGCGTGAAATTTCCGTCGTGAACGATGGAGGGCATGATGGTCATTTGAAAGCGCCCCTTCGGCACCCGCCGGAATTCCGCACCGCATCCGTATTTCTCAACGCGTACCACTCCGCGCGTGCTACTTACCTGGAAGCCCTTCGAGGGCAATGCTTCGAGAGTGGCGGGATCGAATAGCTCGTTGACATTCCACATGGGCCTTAAGCATTCACGTATGCGTCACGCTTGTCAAACCCTCAGTAGAATCAGTGTCTTGCTGCGGGTTTTAAGTTGGCTGCCGCAGGTCCTTTCGATTAAGCTCGGGTTAGCGCCTTGAATACATTGGGCGCCCTGCCGCATCTATTCACGGGGGGATTGGAAAGGGAGTCCAGTCCCAGCAGGGAGCCAGGCTCAGCTATCGCGCGTCCAAATTGACGGAATCTATTGTAAACTCATGGCTTTTGCGAAGAGTTCGGTTTTGACCACGACGCCTGAAAACGCGCGAAAAATAGGTGTCGGCGTGCTCGAACGCGTCGGCAATACGCCCTTGTTGCGTCTGGAAAGGTTGGGCCGCGAATACCCCCACGTCGAATTTTATGCCAAAGCGGAGTGGTTCAATCCCGGCGGCTCGGTAAAGGACCGCGCCGCATTGAGCATGATCCGGGAAGGCGAGCGCTCCGGCGCACTTCGCCCCGGCAAAACCATCCTCGACGCCACCAGCGGGAATACGGGAATCGCCTATGCCATGATCGGCGCGGCCCTCGGATATCCGGTGTTGCTGTGCCTGCCTTCGAACGCCAGCGCGGAAAGAAAGCGAATATTGTCCGCTTACGGCGCCGAGATCGTTTTGACGCCGGCTGATGCAGGCTCGGACGGGGCCATTCGTCGGGCACGCGAGATTCACGCCAGTGACACGCAAAAATATTTCTATCCCGATCAGTACAGCAATCCAGCCAATTGGCGCGCGCATTATCAGACGACTGCACTCGAGATCTGGGAGCAGACCGAACACAGCATCACCCATTTTGTGGCCGGGCTCGGTACGAGCGGCACTTTTGTCGGCACCGCGCGCCGGCTGAAAGAGTTAAATCCGCGAATTCAATGCGTCAGCCTGCAGCCTGACGCGGCCTTTCACGGGCTCGAGGGATGGAAACATATGGCTTCGGCGCTCGTGCCCGCGATTTATGACGCACGCGTTGCCGATCGTGATTTCGTGATTCGCACCGAGGACGCCTATCTCATGGCCAGGCGGCTGGCGCGCGAAGAGGCCATGCTGGTGAGCCCTAGCGCCGCCGCGGCATTCGTAGGGTGCCAGCAGGTAGCGGCGTCGCTCAATCGGCACGAGCGCGCCGTTATTGTGACCATCTTCCCCGATGCCGCGGAGAAGTATCTGAGCGAGCGTTTCTGGGATGAAAGCGAAGGCTCGTAGCGCGGCTCAGGCTTGCTCGCCAATCGTATGCTCATCATCAATGCAGACATTGCACAAAGCATCCGCGAATACGGGGCCAAGGATTATCCCAACGAGACCTGCGGCGCCATGCTTGGCGTTGACGGCGACGAAGGGCGTGAGGTGCGCACGCTTTTTCCCCTCACGAATCGGCGCGACGATTCTCCGCGCAATCGCTTTTCCATTACCGCCGACGATTTTCGCGCCGCCGAGCGCGCCGCCAAAGAGCAGGGATTGGACCTGGTGGGCTGGTATCATTCCCATCCCGATCATCCGGCCAAGCCCAGTGAATACGATCGCGAGCACGCCTGGCCTTGGTATAGCTACGTGATCGTCAGCGTTGCGAGCGGCGAGCCGCGGGATATGACTTCATGGCAGCTTGCCGACGATCGCTCTGCTTTTCAGCCGGAAGAGATTGCCTGGGCCGTTCCACCCGGCGCAATGAAGTGAGCGGCCACGGATGTCCGGAAGCGCCTAAGATTTGAGGCTGTCGGCTCGAGTTCGATTGCGGAGTTACACTGGAGGCGAGAGGAATATGGCAGTGAAGATGGAAATTCCTACGGCCCTGCGGCAGTTCGCGGGCAAGCAAGCGAGCGTGGAGTTCAATGCGGCCACCGTCGGTGAGGCGCTGAAACAGCTAACGGGAGCCTACGCGGACTTGCGCAAGCATCTTTACACCGAGGACGGGCGCATTCGGAGCTTCGTGAATATCTACCTCAATGATGAGGATATTCGGTACCTGCAGAAGGAAAACACGCCCACCAAAGACGGCGATACGATCAGCATCGTTCCTTCGATCGCCGGCGGCGCAAAAATATAAGAAGAAATACAAGAGATCGAGAGGAGAGGAATCATGCCAGTCATCACCGGCACGCCCACTGTTCCAGATACCGGGCGCACACTTTCAAAGCAGGAGATTCAGCGCTACAGCCGCCACTTGATCATGCCCGAAGTCGGCATGGAAGGGCAGCTCAAGCTCGCTAAGGCAAAGGTGCTCATGATCGGCGCGGGTGGCCTTGGCGCGCCTCTCGGACTCTACTTGGCCTCGGCTGGAGTCGGACGGCTGGGCATCGTCGATTTCGACGTGGTCGACTTCACCAATCTCCAGCGCCAGATTACGTTTTCTACTAGCGACGTCGGCCGGCCCAAGATTCAGGCTGCCAAGGAACGCCTGGCCGGCATGAATCCGCAGATTCGCATCGATACGTACGAGACGCGCCTGACCAGCTCAAACGCGCTCGATCTGTTTCGCGAATACGACATCATCGTCGACGGCACCGATAATTTCCCCACGCGTTATCTGGTCAACGATGCTTGCGTTCTCCTGAATAAGCCGAATGTCTATGGCTCGATCTTTCGCTTTGAGGGACAGACCACCGTCTTCCATTATCCTGGCGGGCCTTGCTACCGCTGCCTCTATCCCGAGCCACCGCCGCCCGGCCTCGTGCCCTCCTGCGCCGAAGGCGGCGTCCTGGGCGTTCTCCCCGGCATCGTGGGCGCGCTCCAAGCCATGGAGACGATCAAGCTCATTCTCGGCATCGGCGAACCGCTCTCAGGTCGTCTCTTGCTCTTCGACGCGCTGGGCATGCGCTTCCGCGAACTGCGGCTGCGCAGGAATCCGTCTTGCCCGGTTTGCGGCGATAACCCTACAATCCATGAGCTTATCGATTACGAAGAGTTCTGCGGAATACGTGGAGAGGAGTTTGTTCCCGTGACTACAGGCATTCCTGAAATTACCCCTAGCGAACTGAAGGCTCGTCTCGATCGCGGCGACGATCTTTTTATTCTGGATGTGCGCGAACCGCACGAGTACCAGATTTGCAATTTGCAGGGCCACCTGATTCCGCTCGGCGAACTGCCCAAGCGTGCGAGCGAGCTCGATAGCTCACGCGAAATTGTGGCCCATTGCCGCAGCGGAAAGCGCTCAGCCGACGCGGTCCAATTCTTGCAGCAGGCCGGCTTCCGCAAGATTTGGAATCTCAAGGGCGGCATTCTGGCCTGGTCGGATGAAGTCGATCCGTCCGTACCGAAGTATTGATTGAACGCGGACGCTCGGCCGCAAGAGTACATCCCTAGTTGTCGTCCCGAGCGTTGTGGTCCCGAAAAAGTTCGCCCACTTGTGGGCAAACCACGAGGGATCTGTTTTTAGAAGGCGCAGTGAACGTCGCTGGATCGGATTAGAATTCATCACTCTGCCGGAGGTAATGATGGCGCAAATCAAAATCATGGCGAGAAAAAACGGGCCGTTCCGCGTGGACGCTCCCGAAGGCTCGGTCGAGCTCGTAGACGCTGATGGCCAGAAGTATGATTTGACCGGAAAAACGAATTTCGCGCTCTGCCGCTGTGGCGGCTCCGTCAACAAGCCGTTCTGCGACGGCACGCATAGCCGCCTCGGTTTCCAGGCCGCCGAAGCCGCCGTCCGCGCCGAAGAACAAAACAAAAACCCGAAACCCTAAAGTAAGTCCAAGCTGCTGGCAGTGCCCATGAACAATCTTCTGCCCATTGTTCAACGGGTGCTTGCACTCGCACCGATTCGCGGTACGGGTCGCCTGGCAAGCTTACTGCTCAAAGGTGAAGCGACAGAGGTCACCTGTCATCCTCTCTCCGGTGTGACAATCCATCTGAATCCGCAACAGAGAATCGAGCGCCTGATGTGGGTCGAACCCTAACCTCAAGATTTGTGCCGCTTGTTTCTAAACAGTATTACGGGAAGTACCTGAGTTAATCCGTAACATTTTGAAACTCCGCCCCGGCACTTTTGAGATTTTCCCGCGATGGCCACGCCTGAAGCCTTTTCCCAATCCGCTCTTTTTCAATACCTTACCTGCCTTTCCGGACACGGAACCGATAAGGCACCGCACGTGCTGTATCCACCAATACCCAGCGTTTCTTTTTGGGGCACTTCGGGGGAAGGACTTCTGGGGGCGTCGTGGTTGGCGAGCGAAAAATCGGCCGGTACCTTTCGCGGTATCACTGGACACTCGGCCTCATCTCGGTCACCGGCATCTTGGCACTCTCCTGCTGGCTAAGACAGCGTGATTTCTCCTCCGGTTTCGTACTCTTCTGCTATTTGGAAATCGTCGGCAGCCTTCTCTGCTTCACGTTTGTCGCCAACGCCTTGGTGCACTTCCGCGGTACTCGTGACCGTCTCACGCTGATTCTTGCGCTCGGATTTCTCCTTGCCGGATTAATCGAGACTTTCGCGATTTGGGGAATTTATGGCGGTCCCATGACGGTTGCGGAAGACTCCGGCGTTTTCCTCACCTGGATGATCGGCCAAACGGCCCTCGCGGGCCTGCTCGTCTCCGCGCTCGCGCTGGAGCAGCGTGTGCCGCATTCGCGCCATCCGCGGAGCGAAATTACCGTCTCCCTTGTGTTGGTTGGCATCGTCACTTATCTGACGGGCGCTGCCTACCTCAGCGGCGTAATCAACATCGCCACTCATCCTGCGGCTCGGCTGGCCCGCGCTTCGGAGCTGATTCCGGCGGCGCTCTTCCTTGTGGCAGCGATCGCCTTTAGCCGTGCCAACCCGGCGCGCTTTGGCTTCAAGCGCACGCTCTGTGTGGCGCTGTGGATCAACGTCGCATGCCATGTGGCGGCCACGCAGTCTTTGCGCGCCTTTGACGCGCCGTTCACTCTGGCTTTGGCGTTGCGTACCGGCAGCTATGCCCTGATCCTGGGCGGCACGCTGCTCGATAATGCCCGCCTTTTCGAACAGGTTCGGCAGCTCGCCGTCAGCGATTCGCTTACCGGCCTTGGCAATTATCGCGCCCTCCTGAACGCGCTCGAGTGCGAGATCCAGCGCTGCAGCCGTAACGGCCGCGGCTTCGCCCTGATCTTGATGGATCTCGACAATCTCAAGCAGATCAACGATCGCCACGGCCATTTGGCTGGCTCCCACGCCATCTGCCGCCTGGGCAAAGTGCTTCGCGTGCATTCGCGCGCCATTGATACGGCCGCGCGTTACGGCGGAGACGAGTTCGCTCTGGTACTTCCGGAAGCCGGTACGCCGGCCGCACGCCGCGTCGGCGAACGAATTCGCGAACGCCTGGCCTCCGACGGGGAATATCCGTCTGTCACTGTAAGCGTCGGAACGGCTGTCTTTCCTCAGGATGGCCGCACCGTTGAGGAGTTGTTCGACGCCGCTGATCGCAGCCTTTACGGGATGAAGGGGAACGGCAGACTCATGGGGTTATCGCGTATCGCGGCCTGTTTGTAGGCCGGGTTTTCAGTTCGCTTGTTGCTGGGGGAAAGCGTGCAAAAAACCTATAGCGCACCGCGTGTTGAGAAAAGAGTTCCGATGGCCATTGCCGTTCACATCTCGGGTCACCAGGAGCTTCCTGGTGTGGAGACTACGTTCACGGAAAACGTCAGCGCTCGCGGCGCCCGTGTTCTTTCCGTCCGCCGCTGGAACCGCAACGACCATCTTTCATTTGAATCGCTTCCTGGCAATTTTCGCGCCAAGGCCCGCGTCACTTATTGCGAGCGCCTGCGTGACGACGGCTTTGCCGTCGGCCTCGAGTTCCTGGAACCGGTGGGCCATTGGGTTCTCGGCCCGCTGACAGCTTCGGGAAATAACCTGCACGGATAAGGAGGACGAAAGCGAAAAGAAACTGGCGCAAGTTTTTCAGAGATTAGCGCCGGACGCCCTGGCAGAGGGTTCCGGCGCTTTTTTCTTTTCGCGTGCGAAAATTTATTGACGCGGCGCGCTGCCGGAAATCAGTTCTTCGAATATCCGAGCGGTCGTCGTCAATCATCCGATCAGCCGAATACCTAGATGCAACGGTCTCCCGCGCTGCCAACGATAGGCGTTCTCTAAGTTCCCTGTCTCCCAGCATCCCCTTGGCTGCCCACGCCAAGGCCTCGGCGCTGGCATTCGCCACTAAAATCCCATTTCGTCCATCTTCAATGATCTCGGTTATGCCGCCTCGGGCGAGCGCCAGCACCGGCAGACCAAAAGCCATGGCGCGCAGCAGAGAAGTGCCCGCGCCTTCATGTAGTGAGGGAAAAACAAACAGATCGCCTGCGCGATAAACCGAATCCACATCGGAGACGAAGCCCGCAAAGATAATCTCGGCTCCCATACCCGCCTCTTTCGCCTGGCGTTCAAGCTGCGCATGCAGCGGCCCGTCGCCTGCGATGAGCAGCCGGCAATTCCCTAATTCCCGCCGCAATCTCGCGAATGCCTCGATCAGCAGCGCGTGACCTTTTTCGGCAGTCAACGCGCCTGTATTCACGATAACCAGTTCGTCCGCGCGCAAACCCCAGCGCTCCCGCGCGCGCAGGCGCGCTTCGGGACTTATAGGATCGGGAATTTCCACCCCGTCGGGAACGACCTCGATGCGCTTCGCATCGAGGCCTGCTGCGAGCAGCTCGCTGCGTACGGCCTGCGAGATCGCCACAATTCGCGCCGCAGCGCGATAGCGTGCCAGCGAAATAGGGCTGCGCGAAAGGGGGAAAACGACGCGGCGAGCCGCGACTAAGCGGCACCTGGCTATGCGCGCGAGAGAGCCACGCCGCGGTGAGCGCGTGCGCTTCGTTTGCGTAAACGAGATCAAAGCGCTTCTCGCGAATCAGTTGCCGCAGCCGCCGCGCCGCGCCAATCCGGCGCGCGCGATCGGTAACCGCATGCACTCCAATACCCGCAGCTTGCGTCCGCGACGCAATCGCGGAATCCCGCACCGCTACGAGTTCCGCGCAATGCCCGCGGCGCTTGAGTCCTGTCATGAGCAGAAGCGCCTGCTCCTGGCCTCCGCGCCACACCCGTTCCAGATCCGCCACGAGCACGCGCACCACGTCAAACGTCCCGCGCTTGCGGCCAGGCGCGCGCTTCGAGCTTACCTCCTCGTACGAGCACGCCCAGTTTGCGGTACTTCTGCCATACATAGCGGGCGGAGGTCCAGGCGATCAGCACGCCGCGATATCCGTCGAGAAATCCAAGCTGAAAGAAAAATCTTTGCAGCAGCGTCCAGGGTGCCGCCACCCACATTCCGCCGCGCCAGTGCCGCCGTCCTCGCGCATACAGGTCCTCGGCCGCCCGCGTCGTAAACGCTTCCATCTTGGCGTAGTGCTCCCGCAGCGAACGGATGGTGTAGTGCAGAAGTTCGCCGCGCAGGCGCCCCACGCTGCCGCTTACTTTCACGCTTTCGTGCAGCGCACCCACGAACTGCGCCGAATCGCGCCGGTACAGCCTCACGCAATATTCCGGGTACCACCCCGAATGATTGATCCAGCCGCCCAGATAATTCGGCTTGCGGTTGATCTCGTAGGCGGCATATTCCGGCTCGCTTTGCTTCCACGCGGCGATCGTTTGGCACAGTTCGCTGCTCAGCCGTTCATCGGCATCGAGCGAAAGCACCCAATCCTGCGATGCCTGCGCCGCCGCGAAATTCTTTTGGTCGCCAAAATTGGTGAAAGGACGCGGAACTACGCGCGCGCCGAACTCTTCCGCAATTTCGCGGGTCCGGTCCGTGCTTCCGGAATCTACGACCACGATTTCGTCCGCGACTCCGCGGAGCGACTCCAGTGCGTCGGGCAGATCGGATTGTTCGTTATAGGTAATGAGGATCGCGCTGATCGCCGGCATGCTCGTGCGCACGAGCCTATCTTAGAATGCGGTCAGCCGCAAAATTCTTCCGGCGATGCTTTCTATTGCACGAATCCCACGTTCGGGGGCGGCGCCGTCGCGGGCGATTCACGAATGGGCCCGAATTGCGCCTCGAATCGCGAGATGTTCTCTCCCAGCGCGCGCCATAGGCGTTTGGCGTGACCCGGGCTGACGATCGTGCTGGCGACGAGTTTCCCGTGCGTGCCATTGGTAAACACGTAGATGAAGTGCATCGTGAACTCTTCCGGATTGTGATGAATCATGACCAGATTGCTGAAGCTGCCGACCAGTTCCTTCTCATCGGCTTTGATTTGCACTTGAGGCGCTTGCTGTTCCGCCATTTTCCCTCCGTAGGACCTTCGCTTGAAGCTAACACAAATGCTGTGACGCAGGCACTGCCGCAAATCGTTGCCGCAAATCCTGAAGCGGCACGCATGGCAGCGCAATCGCAATCGGCGCGTGCGCTTCACGCAACGCTCCCACAGAACCTGTATTGACGGTGTTAAATGTAGTTTATAATCTACGTTTATCTAGGTTAAGATCATTGAGCCCATTGTGAATCCCGTGTCCGAATCTTCGCCCAACGCCGCGGGGCTCGAATCCTCAAGTCCCACTTCGGCACTTCAGCCGGCTCAGAATGCAAAGTCCGCCGCGATGCTGCCCTCCTTGCCGGAGGTCTATCGCAGCGTGCCGATTGCCGGCGGCGCGTCGGTCCTTCGCAAGATGTTGGCTTTTGCCGGCCCCGGCTACCTGGTGGCGGTCGGTTACATGGACCCGGGAAACTGGGCCACCGACATCGGCGGCGGCTCGCAATTCGGCTACGCCCTGCTCAGCGTCGTGATTCTCAGCAGCTTGATGGCGATTTTCGTGCAGGCGCTCTCCGCCAAACTGGGCATCGCCACCGGCCGCGATCTTGCGCAGGCCTGCCGCGAATCCTACTCGCGCCCCACGGCAATTGCCCTGTGGATTCTCGGCGAAATCGCCATCGCCGCTTGCGACTTGGCCGAAGTCCTGGGCTCGGCCGTCGCCCTGAAGCTCCTTTTCGGCATCCCGCTCCTCGTTGGCGTCTTGATCACCGGCGCTGATGTCTTGATCGTCCTGGCGCTGCAAGGCCGTGGGTTCCGTTGGATAGAAGCGCTGGTGATCACGCTTATTGCGACGATCGCCGCCTGCTTCGCCTACGAGATCTTTTTCGCGCAGCCGCTTTGGCGCGAAGCAGCCTCGGGCCTGTTGCCTCCGGCGGGCCTGCTACACAACCGCGACATGTTGTATCTATCCATCGGCATCCTGGGTGCCACGATCATGCCGCACAATTTGTACCTGCATTCCAGCATCGTGCAGACTCGCGCCTTCGGGCTCAGCGGCGGCCAAAAACGCGAAGCCGTCCGTTACGCCACTCTGGACTCCACTATCGCGCTTGGATTTTCGCTCTTCGTGAACGCCGCGATCCTGATCCTCGGCGCGGCCGCTTTTCATCATCGCGGCCTCACCACCGTTGCGGACATCAGCCAGGCTTACCAACTGCTGACTCCCGTTTTGGGCGCGGGCTTGGCCAGCACTCTTTTCGCTGCGGCGCTGCTTTGTTCCGGACAAAATTCCACGCTCACCGGCACGCTCGCCGGCCAGGTGGTCATGGAGGGATTCCTCCACCTGCGGCTCAAGCCCTGGTTGCGGCGATTGATTACGCGCTCGGCGGCCATCATTCCCGCGGCGCTCGTGATCGGCATCGCCGGCGAATCCAAGGCCATGGGTCTGCTCATCCTCAGCCAGGTCATTCTGAGCTTTCAGTTGCCGTTCGCGCTTGTTCCGCTGGTGCAGTTCACTGGCGATAAAAGCAGGATGGGCCAGTTCGCCAACTCCTGGTGGGTTGCCGCGCTCGCCTGGTTGACTGCCGCCGCGATCATCGCGCTGAATGCTTTGCTGATCGTCTTGATCTTCCGCGGCAACTCCTGATACGCGGCAACTCCTGATTTGCGGTAACCTCATCCCTCACGCGGAGTAAGCCTTTTCGCCCTTCGACTTCTTTGTGAAATAAGAGCCGCTTGATTCTCCCGCGCTTCATCGCTTGAACAACCCAACCATTGGCCGGTCGGCTTCTTCAATGAGCCGCCTCATTTTGCGGAGTAAGGTCTGTCGGTCTTAGGCAAGGCAGCGCAAGCTACCAAGGACATAGAGGGCTGAGGTGTCCGATTCGGGACACCTATTTACCTTGAGGCTAGAAGGAAGGATCGTAGGGCAGTTCCCGTGGCAACTAGGGGAAGTTAACAGCCCGGTTGACCTGTTAGCCTGATCGACTGCGGCCCGTGAACGATGAGAATCTCTTCCGTCTAAGCTTCCTATGACTCGTGTCCTAATTGCCGATGACAGTGAGCTTGTACGATCTGGGCTGCACGAATTGATAGAAGACCATGTCGGATGGTTCTGTACAGAAGCAGTCAACGGTCGTGATGCAATCACGAAAATTCAACAACTGGCACCAGACATCCTGATCCTGGACCTTTGCATGCCCGTAATGGATGGACTCCAGGCGGCCCACGCAATCGCTAAGCTCGCGCCTGAACTCCCCATCCTCCTCTGTACAACTGACCTCCCGCCTGCTCTGGTTTCCGTGGCGCAGCGCAGTGGAATTCAAGGCACAGTCTCAAAATATGACAGTCGTCAGATTGTCAGCGGGATTGAGGCCCTGCTCCGGCACGAGACGTTCTTTTGCCGGAATTGAATTTTCTCTCGTGGAGCCGCGCACTCAATTCGTGGATGACCAGAGTCGACTTCCCAGATCAATCAATCGCCGAGGATGCGCTCACTAGCGAAATTACTGCCCTCACGCAAGTGCCGCTCTTTCCGACTTGATTCCAGCACACCGGCGAGAGCTTTCAGCCGTTCGCGCTGGTTCCACTGGTACAGTTCACTGGCGATAAAAGCAGGATGGGTCAGTTCGCCAACTCCTGGTGGGTCGCATCTCTCGCCTGGTTGACTGCCGCCGTGATCATCGCGTTGAATGCTTTGCTGATCTTGCTGATCTTCCGCGGCAACTCCTGATTTGCTGTACCCTCATCGCTCGCCGCGAGCACGCTTTTTCGCACTTCGACTTCTTTATAAAACTAAGAGCTGCTTGATTCTCCCGCGCTTCATCGCTTCTCACCGTCGCCGCGTGGAAATCCCGCATCGAAACCCAAATACCCCAGACCCTCAAAGCGCAGGTTTGAAACGTCCTGCCAGTGTAAACGGTCATGGAAACCCTCCCAGGTTGCTTCTCTGTGGGAGAGTAGCGAGTAGTTCGTTGGGCAGCTATCCGCGAATTGCTTTCAAACTGAAAAGAGAGGGCTGGAGTTAGATTTCCGCAGCAACGCGCTCGCCTGGTTGACTGCCGCCATGATCATCGCGCTGAATGCTTTGCTGATCCTGCTGATCTTCCGCGGCTGATCCTCCGCGGCAACTCCTGATTTGTGGTAACCCTCATCGCTCGCGCCGAATGCGCCTTTTCGCACTTCGACTTCTTTATGAAATAAGAGCCGCTACCTTGTCGACGACGACGTAGCATTCGACCTCGCCGCCGCAGTCGGCGCAGGACCCGTGCGGCGTATCGTCTTGACTTGCTGTGCAGTATAACTAGGTGGATAATGCCCGGAAATGGGCAAAGCCCGGCCCCCGAAAAACAACAAACCGACGTTGCGCTTCGAGGCGGTGAGGATCGACTCGCTGTTCGGCGTACTAGACGCGGTCGCGTGGATAGAAAACCCAACAAGCAGACAGATTGCTCAATACGCCGGTATTGATCCTAGAACGGCGGGCAAGCTTCTGAAGAACGCCCGCCTCATCCGGCTGGTGGAGTCGCCCGACGACACGAGGTATGTGCTGGCGCAGCCATATCCGTACAAAGGCACACTCACGGAGAAACGCAGCGTTGTACGTGAGGCGTTGCTGCGGCACCCGCTCATCAACAGCATCTGGCAGTTCATTGCACTCGGCGACGACCTGCAAACCGCGATGCGGAAGGCGTCAACGGTGCTCGGCGAACAGAACTACGACAGGAGCGCAGTGAGCCCTCTCGTCAACTGGGCCAACACGGAAAAGGCGCTCGACTTGGGCGTGCGGGTCGAGGCACTCGTCGACAACGCCGTCGCCGCGAAGCAAGCCCGTCATTCGGATCATTCGAGCGAGCGAGTGGCCTTCATCTCCCACAGTTCGAAGGACAAGGGATTCGTGCGGAAGCTCGCCGCCGACTTAGTCGGCAATGGAGTGAAGGTTTGGCTCGACGAGCAACGCATCCTCATCGGCGACTCGATACCGGACAAGATAGCGCAGGGACTTGCCGAGTCAGATTTCTTCCTGGTCGTGGTAAGCGAGAACTCCGTCGGGTCGGCCTGGGTGCAGAAAGAGCTCAGCGGCGCCCTCGTGCGTGAGATTGAACGGCGGGAGGTGGTCGTGATGCCGATAAAGCTCGACGGCGCGAAAATGCCCGATAGCATCAAGGACAAGAAATACGCAGATTTCTCGGGCCCGTACATGGCGGCGTTCAACGAACTGCTCGCAGCTATCGAATCTCGGGAGGTGACTGCGCGTGACCGAAGCTGATAAGACAGCGAAGAAACACGTTCTGGAAGGTCGACGAAAAGGCGGCAGAATCTTCCCAAGGATCAACCTAGCCGAGGCGTTGGAGTATTCCGCTAAGTTGGTTTCTAAGACCCATACCGGCCCCCAGACCGAAGAAAAGCTCCTTCCTGGAGTCTTCAATAACCGTGGCTCAGCAGGTAAGGTGCGAGCTTCGGCGCTTAAGCAGTTCGGGCTAATGCAGGGCAAGGCCGATGCGTATGAGGCCACCGAGCTCGCCAAGTCGATCCAGGCCTCCCCGACCGAGGAAAAGACGCCACTGTTGCAGCGCGCCTTTCGAACCTCGAAACTCTTCAATGACATCTTCGAGACGTTCCACGGCGATACGATCACCAAAGCCAAGATTCGGCAGCAGGCGCAAGCGCTGGACGTCCATCCCGACTCCGCTGAAGAGTGCCTGGAAGTCTTTACGGCTTCCGCGGTGACCGCAGGACTTGCCAGCCTGAACGGAGATTCGGTAACGCTGCAAACGACAACCACGGCGCCCCTCACTGACGAAAAACCGGCCGAAGAACCGGTGGTGACAGAGCCTGAGAGCGAGCCGCCTGAGGAGTCCGCACTTGTGCCGCCGACAAGGCATGAGAGCGGTACTGATGCGGGAACAGACGGGCGTCGCACCAACAAAGCGGGCGTTACGGTGACCTTGAACGTTGATTCGAGTAGCGACCCGGATAAGCTGCAAAAGCAGCTCGAACTCCTCAGACGATTCGGCATGATCTGAGATCCCGGCGAAGGCCGCGCCGACCCTAAATCGAGAGAGGAGCGAGCCCCGACTCATAGCCCGCGCCAAAGAGCAAAAATCCCGCAAAGAAAAAAGTGAAGTCAGCATCGGGACTGCCGGTCAAAGGGGGAGTTCAGCGTGATCAGATTATTGTTTGGTATTTTGTGTCCCGTCCTAGCTGCGATCGCGTCGTACGTCATCGGATTGCTTTCAGCCCTTCTGACTCCCCTCATAGCCGCGATAGCGGCGTACATTGCATACCAGCAACACGTCACGAACCGTCGCCAGTATCGGCTCGCACTTTTTGAAAAGAGACTGCCTGTCTTCAATACAACGGTGAAGTTCATGGCCGCCGTTATGCAGGCTGGGAATGTACAACTGACCGATCTGACTAAGCTCCTCCAGGAAACGCGCGAGCACGACTTTCTGTTTGGGCCCGAAATCGGAACATTCATTAATGACGTGTATGACAGAGGGGTAGAGTTACACGCTCAGAATGCCGATAATGCGCCGACCACCGAGCTCATGAACTGGTTCAGTCGGCGAATGGCCGAAGCGAAACAGAGATTTAAGCCATACATGGATTTCACCGAACCTTGACTGTCACGCGGCGCGCCCGAGCCTCTTTACTCGCGCCTTATAATATTAGTACGCGCTGGCTGAGATTCTTTTACGGGTGCGCAAAGTTCTTAGTGCGGCGCAGAAGAGTTTTCGAATGACCACTCCGGACGAATCACCGGAGCGGCGCGAGCACGCGGCGACACGATGGCTCTACCAGTTCTCGCTGAGAGACTAATCGCAAAATCCCACCCGAAATTCCATACGCCCGAATTTCGAATGAAGTGGAAATTCGCTTCCACATGCGGATATTCGAGATCCGAGGCATTCAGAATCGCGGCTTGCAAGATTCAACAATTCTCACGAGGTCGACCTTTTAGGACCGGTCCACTGTGCAATTAGCGAGTGCAAATGCATGGAGGTAACTTCTGTTGAATGAACACTTGCACAAAAAGGGTAGGGGGGTACCCCCCGTTGCAAACGGGGTTTTCCTGTCGCTGCGGCGGAGCCGGATAGGCGGATTGCAAAAGTTTGGCGGCGCGGAACTAGAATGGGCTGGGTCAGACAGACAAGTTTTGGCGATGCGACATGCAGCTAATGTCGCCGAGATGTGGCCGAGGAGGCGCTATGTCGAAGAATTCCTTTTCCTGGGTTGCGGTGCTCCTGCTGGCGGCTTCTGTAGGTTTCGTCCTGCCGAGCCGCGGACAGAATCGAGGACAAGACCAGGTCCAGTTGCCGGAAGGCAATGGCCAAGCCACGGTGCAAGCCGCCTGCGGCGTTTGCCATTCGATGAACCAGGTGACGAACTCCGGACACGACCGCGACGAGTGGACCACGGTTTTGCACATGATGGTGAACGTGGGAGCGCCGGTCCCGGACAATCAGTTCGATACCGTCGTCGATTACCTTGCGAAAAATTTCCCTCCCAAGCCGCAGCCTCCGGCGCAGATCATTCCCGGCAACGTAGACGTCACGATCAAGGAATGGGTGGTGCCGACGCCGGGTTCACGGCCGCACGATCCGATGTTTGCTCCGGACGGAACGGTCTGGTATTCGGGGCAGATGGCCAACGTGCTCGGACATTTCGATCCCAAGACCGAGCAATTCAAGGAATACAAGCTGCCGCCCAAATCGGGACCCCACGGGCTCACGCCGGATAAAGAGGGCAATATATGGTTCACGGCGAATTTCGCGGCTTATGTCGGCAAGCTGGATCCCAAGACCGGCGAAGTCACCAAATATCCCATGCCGGATCCCAAGGGCCGCGATCCGCATACGCCGCTGTTTGCTCCCAACGGAAACCTCTACTTGACGTTGCAAGGCGCCAACATGGTGGCAAGGGTGAATCCGAAGACCGGCGAAGTGAAGATGAACACTTCTCCCACGCCAAAGTCGAATCCTTACGGCATGGTCATGACCTCGAAGGGAATTCCGTGGTTCGTAGAATTTGGCGCGCCCAAGATTGCCAGCATCGATCCCGACACGCTGGAAATCCACGAAGTCGTTTTGCCCCACGAAGAAAGCCGTCCGCGACGCGTGGCCATCACGCCTGACGACGTGATCTATTATTCGGACTACTCGCGCGGATTTCTCGGGCGGTACGACATCAAGACCGGAAAGATGACCGAATGGCCTTCGCCGGGTGGGCCGAAATCACAGCCTTACGGGATCACCATCGTGAACGGCATCGTCTGGTACAGCGAATCGAACACCAAGCCCAATACGATCGTGCGGTTCGACCCCAAGACGGAGAAATTTCAAACCTGGGCGATTCCTTCCGGCGGCGGAGTGGTGCGGAATATGGTGCACACTCCGGACGGTAATCTGTGGATCGCGTGCAGCGGCATGAACCGCATCGGCGAAGTCATCGTAAACAAGGGCACTAAGGTTTCACAGAAGAACTAAGCAAATCAGATCATAACGAGGCCGTGGCGTATGCCAAGCGTGACGGCCTCGGTTCGAGTCGCGGCGCCAAGTTTGCCCATGATCGAGGCCACGTGAAACTTGGCGGTGTGCTCGGAGATGTTGAGTCGCGAAGCAATTTCCTTGTTTCCCAATCCTGCCGATAACAACTGCAAAACTTCGATCTCGCGCGGCGTCAAGTGTTCGACAATGGGCTCGCCAAGTTCGGGAAGGGTCTCGCTTTGCGGCGGGCGCAACGTCGGAATCGAATCGATGTCGGCGGGATGAAATACGTAGAGACCGGCTGCGACGGCTTCGATCGCGGCCGCGATCTCGGTTGAGGTGATGTTACGCGGCAGGACGGCGCGCACTCCTGCAGGCAGAGCTTCTAAGATCCTGCGCCCAGGATTGTCTACGAGAAGAATGACCGGAACGCCGGCGGCATTCCACCCGCCAACGTTCCAGTCGCTTGCATTCGCGCCGCTCGGATTTGGGTCTCCGGGATTAGGGCTGAAGTACTCGAAGTCAGGCTCGCCGTGCGAGCCCGCCGCGATGATCACGACGCCGGGTTGAGGTTGGCTTTCGCTCGCCGCCGCATTCGGAGCGCTTTCCATCACGCGAATCTGCGCATGATCGCGGAGCAGGTCCGTGATCTCCACGTATAAATCCGGCGAAGAAGCCTCAACCAAAACGTCGATCATGCCGCTACTGACTTGCTCACGCCGAGCTGGATCGCCACGCTGCGCAGCTTGCTCGGATCGCCGCGCACGAACTGCAATCGCAGCACGCGCTCGGCGCTTCCCTGCAGCGCGTCCTCGAGATCCTCGAGCGCGCTGAAGAATCGGCCGTCCGCGCCCACAAGGATGTCGCCCGGCAGCAGCGAGGCGCGACTCGCTGCGCCATCCGGAACGAGTTCGAGGATCATCAGCCCAAGCCGTTCCCTTCCCTCGGCGGTAACGGGAACGGGCCGGAGCGTGACACCCAGAAACTGCGGGGTTTCGCCGCTGAGGAGCCGCGTGACTTCGTTGCTGGGCACGGCGAGCCCAAGCCGGCCCGCGACCATTGTGTTGACGCCGATCACGTTTCCGGATGCGTCCGCCAAAGGCCCGCCCGAATTGCCCGGAGCAAGCCGGACTCCGGCTTGGATCCACTTTCGGGGTCCGAGCCCGGGCAGCGGGCCGACGGTGTGAATCACGCCGGCAGTCAGCGCGCCCATAAAGCCGAGCGGATTGCCGATGGCGATGACGAGTTCGCCTGGACGCAAGCGATTTGAATCGCCAAGAGGTGCGGCGGGCAAATCGGATGCAGCGAGCCGCAGAATCGCGAGATCGCGGCGCGCATCACGCGCGGCAATCTCGGCCGGAAATGATCTGCCATCCCATAGCGTGACACCGAGACGGCCAAAGCGAGCCACGTGTTCATTGGTGACGATAGTTCCGTCGGATTTGATAATGATACCCGACCCGTGGCCGCGGCCTCCGCTGCTGACGTGGACCGTCGACCTGCGGAGCCGCTCGGCGACTTCACCGAAACCTGGCGGAAACATGTCTACCGCCCCTTCTGCGGGCGCTCGCCCGCGACGATGCTCTTCTCGATGAGTGCGCCGCCGCGAATGATGCGCGCATTCACGGATTTGCCAATTACACCGGAAGCACAAAATGTCTGAAGGTCTTCGATTTTCTGCATGGGCGTGGAATCCAAAGCAATGAGCACGTCGCCGAGCAGCACGCCGGCGCGTTCCGCGGGTCCGTCCTTTTCTACATTCAAGATGAGAATGCCAGTTGGGTTTTGCAGCGACAGCTTTGACTTGAGGTTGTCAGGAATAGCGACGGGATAGACGCCCACGCCGAGATATCCTTGCGGCACATAGCCCTTTTCGAGCAACTCCTTTATGACACGCGTGATGTCGGAGGCTGGAATGGCGAGGCCGGCTACGCGCGATAGCGCCGACGTGGCGATTCCGAGGATGCTTCCGCGCGAGTTGACCACGGCGCCGCCGGACGAGTTCGGATACAGCATGGCATCGAGACGAACGTATTGTTCGAGGCGGCCTCCGCGCCAAGTGCGCCACGATCCGGAAACTGCGCCTATGATTCCGAGGCTGGCGTTGGCTCCGCTATCGGGCGAACGGCCGACGACGAGCGCGAATTCGCCGAGCACGGGCTTGTCCTGAATGTTCATTGCGGGCGCTTGACCCAGGCCGGGCACTTTAAGCGCGGCAAGGTCGGCGCCGGGGTCGCGGCCAAGCAGCGAGGCGGTGAGGCTCTTTCCGTCGGCGAGAGCCACGCGAATGTCTTCTTCTCGCGCGATGGTGTGATCGGCGGTGACGACGAGGTCCGGCCCCCAATGCAGGCCGCTCGACGGAAAATGCCGGCGAGCGTGTACGGCTACAACGGAAGGACTTATCCGCTGCACTAAGTTGCTCAATTCATTCGAGAAACTATTCAGTACGGTTTCCATAAGACTCCCTTCGAGTGACAGTTTCGCAAATGGAAATCGCGTTCACATCAGCCGAATGGCTAGGATTGGGAACGGTCGCGGCCAAATGAGACTTTCAGGCTGCGTGGGGGGCAGAATTCCTTCAGTGGCTAAAGCCGCTATAATTTCAAGCCGCTCATGTCGCCGCTAAAGCGACGACCCCTAAAACGCGAGTTGCCACACAGCCGCCCGAAAGCCGCCTTGGCCCAGCCGTTAAGAGCCGTCAGAGAAGAAGAGTGGAGTAGACTCTAGAGAGACTTCAAGGGAGCGCCCGGGAGAATGGCGACGCGTATCCAATCCACACGGAGCATAGATATCACGCAGGTTCTCGAGTGGAACGAGGGCAAGGCGCAGCGCGTCGAGGATTATCTAGCTGGCGAAGAGCCGCTGGAAATGCGCTCCGGGCGGCAGCGGCTGGGAGTAACTCTGAGGACTCCCGGAAACGATTGCGAACTCGTGGCAGGGTTTCTCTTCACCGAAGGAATTGTCTCGAAACGCGAAGATATATTGTCGATTGAAGCCCCGGGAGATTCGGCTCAGCGTCGCGCGAACGGCAACAATGTTGTTCGCGTGCGGTTGAAACCTGGGGTGCGACTGTCGGCACACGGTGGGCGGAAATTTTCCGCCGGATCGGCATGCGGCATGTGCGGCAAAGAATCCATTGCGCAAGTACGCCGCCGGGGAATCCGTCCTCCTGATTCCGAATCGCGATTCGATCCAGGGATCCTCTGCCGGTTGCCGGAGAAGCTGCGCGCAACACAAGCGATCTTCGGACGCACAGGCGGATTACATGCCGCTGCGCTTTTTGAGCCAGACGGCGAACTGGTCGTCTTGCGCGAGGATATCGGAAGGCATAACGCCGTGGACAAGGTGATCGGCTGGGCCCTGCTGCAAGGGAAGGTGCCTCTGCGCGCGCATGCGCTGCTCGTCAGCGGACGCGGCGGATTTGAAATCGTGCAGAAGGCGCTCGCGGCCGGCATCCCGCTGCTTGCAAGCGTCTCGGCGCCTTCGAGCCTCGCGGTACGCTTGGCGCGAGAACTGGGGTTAACGTTCGTCGGCTTTCTGCGCGGCCAGCGGTTTATCGTTTACTCCGGCGAGCAACGGCTCGAAATCGCTCCTGCTACTTTGTAACTCACCTCTGGGAAATCCAACAAGCTTCTCCTCCGCCGGCGACAAAGGGCATGAGGGGATCCGCGCTCGCGCCTTTCCGTGCAATCCATAATTCACGGTTGTTTTTCTAAGGCGTTGCCCGTATTTATTTTCTACGATAAAAAGCTTAGTTTCCCGCCCATTAGATACCAGTATATACCTATCACCTAACTAGCCTGCTTGGATATTTGAGGTCCAAATGCTTGCAATCACTGCGTTTAGCGCCGAAACACGTAAGCCTGTGTCGGGAGCCCGGTCGAGAACTTTTTTATCATCCCCACGGAGACGGCGTTGCAAGCTGGCGCTTAAGAGTTTCATATTCATCGTTTTTATTTTTCTGGGCGCTTTTCTTCGGGCCGGAGCCCAAACCGTCCCACCGCAAGCGCGGATTACCGCGCCCGTGGATGAAACTGTACTGACGAGGCTCGCGGGCAACAGGCAACCGCAGGCA
The DNA here is from genome assembly GCA_963803735.1 of uncultured Acidobacteriota bacterium. Classification (GTDB taxonomy): domain Bacteria; phylum Acidobacteriota; class Terriglobia; order Acidiferrales; family UBA7541; genus Palsa-189. The sequence continues at coordinate 575,289 of CAWDNV010000011.1, forward strand.
CATGCGGCATTCGATCAGGGCAAGGTGGATCCTTTAATGGCCATGCGCGTGACCATGAACTTCAAGATGACTGCGGCGCAGCAGGCCGAGCTCGATGCCCTTCTCGCTGCTCAGCAGCAGCGCGGATCACCCGATTATCACCGCTGGCTCACTCCGGAACAATTCGGCAGCCGCTTTGGGTTGGGCCAGGGCGATATTGGCAAAGTGACGGCGTGGCTCGAGAGCGCGGGGTTCAGCGTAGAAGGCGTACCGGCGAGTCGTAACATGATCACGTTCAGCGGTAGAGCACAGCAAGTGGAAGCTGCGCTGCATACCGAGATACATCGCTATAACCTCAGGGGCGAGGCACATTATGCGAATGCCAGCGACCCATCGATTCCAGCCGCGCTAGCCGATGTGGTGGTGGGTTTTCGTGGACTTAACAACTTTCGACTAAAGCCACGTGTGACTAGACGGACCGTTCTTAACCCGAAGTTCACCTCTGGGACAACCGGAAATCATTTCATCACTCCCGGCGATCTGGCCACGATTTACGACGTGAAGCCCTTGTACAACAAAGGGCTAGACGGTACGGGACAGAAAATCGTGGTGGTCGGGCAGAGCGACGTCGCGCTCAGCGACATTCAGAACTTTCGCAAGGCTGCCGGGTTACCAGCGAATGATCCCACGCCTGTTAACGCCAACAATTCTTCCTTTGTGGGGCTGGTCGTGCCGGGTGATGCCGATCCTGGAATGCAATCTCTCGACATCGACGAAGCGAACTTGGATGTGGAATGGGCCGGGGCGATGGCGCCCAAAGCGACGATCATTTTCATCGTAGGCGATCCCGTGAACGCCAGCGGACTTTACGATGCTTTGATATACGCGATTACGACCAGCCCCGTGCCCGCGCCCGTGATCAGCATTAGCTACGGCCTGTGTGAGCAGGATTTCGGCGCTTCGGGAGTTTCCGCGTTCACCAGTTTAGGGCAGCAGGCCAGTGCGGAAGGCATAACCATATTGGCGGCCACAGGCGATACCGGAGCGGCGGATTGCGACTTCAACTTTGGCTCCCCTAGCCCTACAACGGTCTCGACCCTAGGACTCGCGGTTGATCTACCGGCATCGTTACCGACGGTGACATCGATGGGCGGCACCAAGTTCAACGAAGGATCGGGCAATTATTGGGCGCCTGCCGTTGTAACGGACGTCGTATCCTCAGCCCTTTCTTATATTCCAGAGACCGCGTGGAATGAGACGAACATCAGCGTAGGTGGAGTTTCGACGGGATTAACAGCCGGAGGCGGCGGATCGAGCGCGTTCATATCCAAGCCAGTCTGGCAAGCAGGAACCGGAGTGCCGAACGACGGGGCAAGAGATGTGCCGGACATTTCACTCAGCGCTTCAGTTCTGAATGACGCCTACCTCGTCTGCTCGGAGAATTTCGATTCAACAACAAATATGTTTTCCCCCACCTGTCCGAATCCTCCGTCGTTTCGGAATACAGACAGCAGCCTGGCTGCGTTTGGGGGTACTTCATTTGGTCCACCAACTATGGCGGGCATCGTTGCCCTGATCAACCAAGAGACCAATCACTCTGGCGGCTCCGGGAACATCAATCCGACTCTCTATGCACTGGCGGCACAGGTTCCCGCGGCATTCCATGACGTTACAACGGGGAATAATCAGGTTCCATTCTCTGCTGCGCCGTGCGCGGCGACGACGCAGATCGGCTACGGCGCCGGAACTGGATACGATTTGGCAACGGGCTTGGGGTCGATCGACGCTTTCGTGATGGTTACGAACTGGACTTCCGTGACGGCGGCGAGCACGGGGAACGCAGCCTCTGTGGACTTTTCGCTGGCCTTTTCCCCAACGCAACTCACGGTGAAAAAAGGCTCCTGCGGGACAGCGCAGCTACTGCTCACTCCTCTGCATGGCTTCTCCGGAACCCCGTCCTTCACGTGTACGGTTTCTTCTACCCTGAGTACCACGACTTGCTCGGTCGTGCCGGTGGCCCTGGTCTCCAGTCTGTTCGTGCCGGGAAAATTCTCCGGCCGAGACTGGCGGGATCCAGGAGTCGTTTTGATTCTGCTGCTGATCTCGGTCGCGATGATAGTTGGCGCGAGCAGAGTTCCTTTTGCCCGTCCGGCATGGAGGTGGACGGAGTTCGCGCCGGCAGCGAGTTTGCTTCTGCTATGCCTAGCTTGCCTGAGCTGCGGGGGCGGCAGCTCGAGCAACAATAACGTGTTACCAGCCGTCGCGCCGTCTGTCACTGCCCAGCCCATGAGCCAGACCGTGGTGGAAGGCCAGCCAGCAACGTTCTCCGTATCGGCCAGCGGCACTGCTCCGCTGAATTACCAATGGCTGAAGAACGGTACAGCGATCAGCGGTGCCACGTCCTCCAGTTATACAACCCCAGCGACAACTTCTTCTGACCAGGGCGACCAATTCAGCGTGGCGGTGAACAACTCGGCGGGTAACGCCATCAGCAATGCCGCCACACTGAGCCTGAATGTTCCCTTTAACTTTGTGGTCCAGGCCCCTCCCACAACGGCTACGGGTTCGGGAATGCTAACCGTTACGGCGCAAATCGGGGGAATCAGCCACACCGCCCAAATGACGCTAAACGTGAACTGAATCAAGTTCGAGAGAGCTGTTCCGCAGGCACCGGCCGGGAGGACGGGTAGCGGAATCGAGACTACTGCTCCTTCGTACAGTAGGCAGAGGGTTTCTCCGCGGCGTAGGCTGGATTCCACGTTTGGAAGGAGGGGGAACCCATGCTCAACAAAAGTTTCGCTACCGGTTTGCTCCTGATTGGCTCGATCTTTGTCTTGATGGAAGCTGCGCCTGCCGCGACGCAGTCGGCTCTTGCTCAGCAAGGTGCGGCGCAACAAAACACCAAGAGTTCAACGGCAAAACCGGCGGCCAAACCGGCCGCGAAACCAGCCGCGGTTCCGGCCAAGAAGAGCGCGCCGAAACCGCTCGTCTACGTAATGGACAATCGGTCTTCTAATAAAGTACCGCCGATGCGAATAAGACTGCCGATGCGACAACGAGTAAGCCCGCCGCAGCCTCGGTGAAAAATGCATCTGCGACCTCGGCGAGCAAGTCCGCAGCGAGCAAGTCCACACCTGCTGCTGCGACAACCGAGAAGCCGCTGAGTGCAGACGTGACGAAAGCGTTTCAGCAAAATTGCCCGAGCGTCGCGCTCACGGAGAGCAAGTCAAAGGCGGCGTACGACGTAATGTTTGAACGCGATCCGGGCAGCAAAGGCGTGAAGAGCGCTTTTGGGCTGCATAAGGCGAGCAAGATAGAAGTGATGAGCAAGACCGGAAAAGAGCTATTTTCCGAAACTGGGCACTCGACCGGTCAGCTCGTAAAAGATGCCTGCACGGCCATCGGAACCCCGGGCACGAAGATAGCCAAGAACTAGCTGCCTGCAGCAGGGTCTAAGACTTCGAAGAGGGCGCGAAGGCGCCCTCTTTACACCTCAAGCTAATCCCCACACTCGGCTTCTCAATGCGAGCGAAGACTCGCTAGAGGGTCGGGGAAACGAACGCCAGGAGAGATCCTTCGATTGCTTTCCGGGCAACACAAAAACGCGCGCCCGGAAAGCAGCTCAGGATGACAGCTTTAGGCGCGGGCTGCGGTCTTTTGCAGGACGCGCTCGACGATGGCTTTGAAGTCGTCCGCGGTAAGCAGGTCCTTCTTCTCGAATGACTTCGCTTTGACGGCCTGCAGCAGGGCCATGCGCTCTTCTTCTGTGGCCTTGATGCCCAGCTTTTCGCACCACTCCTCGATCGATGGCGGCCCGCTATTCTTGCCGAGCACGATGTTGACGGGCTTCTGCCCGACGAGATCGGCTGAGAAGGGCACGTATTCCAGCGGATTATCTTTGCGGGCCATGCGTACCCAGCCGGCGATGATGCCGGATTCGACTTCGTAGAGGCTGTCGCCGACGATAGGCCGGTTCGGCGGCTGCGTGACTTTGGCTTTCTCCATGACGAATCGCGAAACTTCGCAGAATTTTTCGGTGCGAATGCCGATATCGATGCCATGCAAGCAAAGTAGCGACAACACTACGTCTTCCATGGGCACGTTGCCCGCGCGCTCGCCGAGTCCGGTGATAGTGGTCTGCGCAACCGACGCTCCCGCTTGCAACGCGGCGAGCGTATTTGCAACGCCCAGTCCGAAATCCTGGTGGCAATGGATCTCGAGGGGCTTCTTCAGCCGCTCGATCGCTTTCTTCACGACATGATAGATGGCGTCAGGAGTGCAGCCGCCCATCGTGTCCGCCAACGTGAAAGCGTCCATGTGGCCTTCGGTGGCGACTCTCTCGACGATATCGAGCAGGCGATCGACTTCGGTGCGCGTGGCGTCGATCGTGAAGAACACGGTGTATAGGCCGGCTTCTTTAGCGGCGCGGGTCGCGTCGATAGAGGACTTCATGGCGCGATCGAAGGTCCAACCGTAGGCGTTTTTGATCATGTGATCGCTAGCGGGGATCTCGATGACCACGCCCGTGCAGCCGCAGGCCTTGACGACCTTGATCTCTTCCGGAATGCAACGGGCAAAAGCGAATATTTCGGATTTCAAGCCGAGGGCGGCGATGTCTTGAATGGCGGCTTTATCCTGCTCAGAGACGGCAGGCATGCCGGATTCGATTCGGTGGACTCCGAGCGCATCAAGCTGCTTGGCAATGGCGACTTTTTCTTCGCGCCGGAAGACGACGGCGGTTTGCTGTTCGCCATCGCGAAGGGTCACATCATGAATTTTGATTTTGGGAGCGAAACTGTATTTCTTGGTGACTTCGGGCAGATAAGTCCAGGGGCTCGTAAACCATTTATCGGTCTTCCAAGGCGTCTTCATTTAACCTCCGTAAAGTTAGTCCCGCGATTGATCGCGCCGCCGAACGAGCGAACTCCAATGCGCTCACTAGTTTCGGTTGGATTTTGGAATGATACAACGAGCAGCCATCATCGTTCAAGGACGGGAGCGGGCTGCCCCACTCCGTCGGGTGCTCCATAGCTGAGGGATGGCCCGAGACTTACCTGCGAGGACGAGCAAAAGCGCGAAAGAAAAAAGTCAGTGACCAACGCTCGCGTTTGCTAATCAAATGTGTGGTGCCGAAATATCGTAGCGCCAGAAAAGCCGTGCCGAATAAACGGCAGAAAGATACCCACTGGCCAAGTAATCGGCCTATAATATGGCAGTGGCCGAAGCGCCAGAGTCTTAAGAACGGTTCGTAAAAGAGGGCAAAGTGCCCAACATCAGCTTCATCCTCAATGGAAAGCAAGTCACCGTTCCCTACGAGCCGGGGATGCACGTCCTGGAGCTCCTGCGGGAGGAGTGTGGCATCGTTTCGGCCAAGAACGGATGCGCTCCCGAAGGGACTTGCGGCTGCTGCCTGGTGCTTATTGACGGGCGGCCAGCGCTCTCCTGCCTGCGTAAGCCGGAGCAACTGGAGGGGCACGAAGTCAGGACGCTGGAGGGCATTCCGGAGGAGATGCGGCGGGTTCTGGGCGAGGCTTTTGTGCTGGAGGGCGGCGTCCAGTGCGGTTTTTGCACGCCCGGCATCGTCGTGCGAGCCAGCTCACTGCTCGAGAACGGACAGGCGTCGAGCCGGGAATCCATTGCAAAAGCGCTCGACGGCCACCTTTGCCGGTGCACGGGCTACAAGCGCATCATCGACGCGATACAAACGGCGGGCGAAGCCTGGAACGATCATCACCAAATGCCCCGAAGTGAACCACAGCATCATTTTTACTTCGGCGAGGAGTTTGGCCTGAAACGCAATCCGGCGACTACACCCAAGGGAAATGTAAAGAACGGCATCGGGTCCTCGGCTTCGCGCCTTGGCGGAGCCCAACAAGCTTTGGGAGATAAGCCCTTTGTCGACGATATGCGCGTGCCGGGAATGCTGCATGGCGCGTTGGTGCTCACACCACATCCGAGAGCAAAGGTGCTGGGAATCGATTCTTCCGCAGCGTTGGCAATGCCGGGAGTCACGAGAGTTTTTACGGCGGCCGATGTGCCTGGCCAGCGCGGCACAGGCATGGCGGTGCCGGATTTGCCGATTTTCGTGGGGGTTGGCGAGACCACTTGTTGCGTAGGAGATTTTGTGGCGATGGTGGTCGCGGACACCCAGTTCCACGCCCGGCAAGCTGCGGCCAAAGTGAAGGTGGACTACGAAGTCCTCAAGCCCCTGACGGATCCCTTTGCAGGGCTCGATCCCAACGCGACGCAGGTGCATTCGCGCGGGAATATGTATGTGCACGGCAACCTGATTGATACGACTGCATTCTCGCGTGGCGATGTGGAGGCGGCGTTCGCTACCGCAACGCACGTGATCGAAGCGAAATTCCAAACGCAAGCCATCGAGCCGGCATTTCTCGAGCCGGAAGCTTGCCTGGCCGTACCTCAGGGCCATGGCGTGAAAGTGCACACGCAGAGCCAAGGCTCGCTTTCCGACCAACAGCAGATTGCGAAAATTTTGAATCTGCCGCTGGAGGAAATTGAAATTGCCTTGGCAGCGAGCGGCGGCGGATTTGGAGCCAAAGAAGAACTCTCGATCCAAGGGCAGACCGCCCTGGCCGCATACCTTCTGCAGCGGCCGGTGAAAGTCGTTCTAACGCGCAAGCAATCCACACAGCACCACGTCAAGCGCCATCCGATGACGCTGCAATACAAAGTGGCAGCCGATGCCGGAGGCCATCTGCTGGCCGTAAAGGCGCGCATCGTGGGCGATGCGGGCGGATACGCGGGGACCAGCGGTAAATGCCTGTTGCGCGCCGCCTGCCATAGCTGTGGCCCTTATCGCGTGCCAAACGTCGATGTGGAATCGAAAGCCGTATACACCAACAACCCAACCAGCGGCGCCATGCGCGGATTCGGCACCAACCAGGCGCATTTCGCGATGGAAGGAATTATGGACATCCTGGCCGAGCGCGTCGGCGTGGATGGCTATGACATTCGCGAGCGGAATATTCTGAATCCCGGCGATGCGTTCGCGACGGGACAGATCATGAGGCCGAGCGTACGAGGCTTGCGCGAAACACTGGACGCCGTGAAAGGGATCTATAAGGGTTCGAAATATGCCGGGCTCGCCTGCGGGATCAAGAGCACTGGCATCGGGAACGGCACCGTTGACAGCGGGCACATCAAGATTCGCGTGATGGAGGGCGGACGGCTGCAGGTGTTGAACGGCTACACGGAGATGGGACAGGGCGTATATACGGCAACCCAGCAGGCCGTGTGCGAAGAAACCGGTTTGCCTCCGGAGAAAATCGGCGTCATTTGGGACAAGGAGATGGGCAGCAAGTGCGGGGAGACCTGGGCTTCGCGCGCGACGACGCTCAGCTGTGCTGCGGCGCAAAATGCGGCGCGCAAGCTGGCGTCCGATCTCCAACAAGCATCGCTCGAAGAACTCGCGGGGCGCGAATACACAGGCACCTATGTTTGCGACTTCACCACAAAGCCAGGAACGCCCGAGGCGAAGTCGAACCCGAGCACGCATTTGACTTTCAGTTATTCGACACAAGTGGTGATTCTTGACGAAAACGGGCGGCTCGAGCGCGTGATCGCGGCGCATGACGTGGGCCGGGCGATCAACCCACGGCTGTGCGCGGAACAGATGGAAGGCGGGATCCACATGGGCCTGGGTTATGCGCTTTCCGAGAGTTTTCCTTCGACGGAGGGCGTGCCGAATTCGCTGCTTTTGCGCGACCTTGGTATTCCGCGGGCCAAAGAGACGCCGCAAATTGACGTGATCCTGATCGAAGTGCCGGATGAAGTTGGTGGCTATGGATCGAAAGGCGTCGGCGAGATCGGCTGCGTCGCAACCGCTGGCGCAGTAGCGAGCGCGCTTTATTCCTACGACAAAGTTCGCCGTTTCCGTTTGCCTATGGAAGATGCGCCTGCGGCGGCGCCGCTCCTGCCAAAGTCACGCCGCAAGCAGCTTGTGGCGGAGGATTAGAAAACCTGCACCCGGCGCGAGCAAGTCGCGCCCTCGCACCACCTTTACCACTGTCTCAATGTGAAGCTGTAGCTCTTGGATTCTATCCGTCCAGTCCAGACCTTGTACTGTGCGGCCTCCGGAGTGGAATGTACTTCGTAAATTGCTCTCACTGAGATTGGTATTTGGTCTGCCTTCGGAAGCGATGGATGCGTTTGCCACCACTTGTCTAGTCGGATGGCGTAAACCTGATGCTCGCCGGGCTCAATAACAAATGTGGACGGAAAGTTCCTCGTAAAATCTTTCGGTCCTTCGGAGACAACAACCTTCCGGCCTCCTGGAATCGTGAACTCGAACGATATGTTTTTGTAGGCCCAACTGTTCCAACTTTCCCAAACGGCATGAGACTCTTTGGAAATATTCGTAAGGACGACGTAAAACTCATCGGGTTTGTCCTGGGCGATAGTGATGCCCCTCGTGCCTGGAACTATTGCCAGCGAAAAGAGAGTCGTCGGGACGTGAGGCTTGTCTTGCGCATTAGCGAGCCTGAAGTTTGTTCGAGGATCGCCACCGACAAGAATGCCAACGATGCTAATCACGCAAACAAGGGCAAGTGCACCGAACAGACCAGACTTATGCGTTGTGTTCAATCTGGGCCGCATGTCTCGAGGTGAGTATAGTCAAAAAGATGTGGACCGGATGAGAGAGTGACTGTTCGAGGCCCAAAACATAACCTGGCGTATGCGCGAGCAAGTACCGAGGGCGCAGATCGCTTCCGAGTGTGACGTAACTCGGGCACAATACCGGCGTGTTGCCTTCGGAAATAGACCACCATACGGTCGCGGCCATCGCCATTAGCGGTAGCTGTCTGGACGTGCTGGGCAGCCTCTATCTCGCTTACGATTTGCTCGGTGGGCAGCACGGCCCACTGCGGCTGCTTACGAGGACGGTAACGTATTCGATCGTCTTCGGCGTTGGCTACGGGATTGGGATCGGTCCCGTCTTTGGCTTGGCTTCCGGCATCGCGGCTGGCATCACCCTTTCAATTGAACTCAATAGAGAAGCGCGTCGATTGCGTCCTTACTCTTTACCTTGGGATGGAGTTTTCGCCGCCATTCGGGGCGGCGCTTTCGGAGCCGGACTGTACAGGATCGTGGGCCTGCAGTTCGCACTGCGTTCGCCATTCTGAACACAATCGGCCAGATATTCGCCTACTCTCGCGGCATGCGTCCGGGGATGGACTATACGGTGCGTCGCGGTCCGCACTTATCAGCGGCGTCAGTTTTGGAGCACTGTCGTCCGTACTGTTGGTTTCATTGCCACAGCATTAATCTGCAGTGCCTTTGTCCATCACGTGGATCACCCCATATCTTTTGCGCTGCGAGTAGGTCTCGTCACCGGCATCGTCACCGGCGTGGGTCAGACGGTGATTCCTTACATCGAATACTTTGCGGATAACCTTCCCGAACGCGCACTCGGCGTCTTCGGGATTGGGCTCATCCTTTGCGGCTTTGCGCTGCAATCGCTGCAGTATTGGCTGGCCCTGCTGGACGTCCGTCTGACTTAGCTTCTATACACAGGAGCCCGCCCGATTGGACCATTCGAGCTGAATGGTGTAACTGCCCAGCGTGCGTGTTTTCCAGGCGCAGATATCGCCGATCTCTCCGTTATTATCGTCATACCAGCCTTGTCCGGGGATAGGGTCGGTGATCGCTTCGCATAATTCGTGGGAAGTAGTGGAGGTAAGGCATCGAAAACAGCCGAACCGCCCGTACAGCCAGAGCAGCCTGGATAGGGCATAACGGCATAGTAAAGGTTTTGGCCGAAGGAGTCGTGGTAACCGCAGAAAGCCTGACACGAGGAGCTGTTCCCTTGAACCACTGTTACGCCATTGGGCAAAAAAACGAAATATAGAGTGTTCGCGTTGGCAGCCGGCAGGGTTCCGGCGTCGATCTCTTGCTGGATCAATTGCTGGATGGCGCTGTCCTGAACCGACGTGCCTGGAGCCGGCGAAGTCAGGACCTTTGTGCCAATGCGTGAGCCGTGGCCGATGGCCTGCCCAGGGACACTGTATTCGCCGAGTTGGTCCATGAGTTGGCTGGTCAGGATGTAATCGAAGAACTGATTGATTTGAGTCATGAGACTGCTGTTGGAGGCTTGATCCCAAGCAGAACCCCAGAAAACCGTAAAAACCTGGACCGCGGTGAGAAGCGGTCCGTTGCGATAAGTGAGATGAGGCGCGGCTGCAGCGGGAGCGGCCACGGCTTCGGGACGATGCAGTGGAACAATGCGGATCGGATGTTTTTGCGGGTGATCTGACTTCTTCTGCCGTGGCTTTGAGGGCATGGTCGGCTCCTTGTGAGAAGGCCAAGATTTTGTGGTTCATTTTTTGGTTCAGGGGCTGGAGAACAGGCGGGCGTAAGTACGTTAACGAAGCATTCGGAAAATGTAAACTGGTCTTGAGGCCAGTCTACTAACCGAATTTATGGCTCGCGACTGCAAGGCCGTGACCCGGCGGACTATTGCGAGGCGAGTGCGAAAATGGTATTTTAGCGACACTCCGTTTCGGCCTGCAGGGCGCACATGAGCCAGCGCCAGTGCTCGGGAAAGATCGCCACAGGCGCTGGGAGAAGACAAATAAATGAAGTCATTTGAATTCTTTGCAGCCAAGGACTCGAACCACGCCGTAACGCTCCTCGCTCAGCACGCCGTTAACGCCAAAGTCAAAATTATCGCCGGTGGTACCGATCTTCTAGCGGACCTGAAATTCACGGCCCACGGGCCGGACGTCGTCGTCGATATTTCGCGCGCCGAGGACCTGAAAAACATCACCATGACCGATCAAGGACTGAGCATCGGCGCTCTGGTGACGCACACGCAAATCATGCGCTCGCCGTTGATTCGTCAGCTATTTCCTGCCCTGGTGGATGCGGCACATACGATCGGCGCGGTACAAACGCGAAATCTGGGTACGCTTGGGGGAAACCTGGTGACGGCGGTGCCGTCCATGGACAGCGGTCCGACACTGATGGCGCTCGAGGCGATCGTCACCATCGCCGGCAACGGCGGCCGGCGTCAGGTGCCGCTGAGCGAGTTTTTTGTTGGCCCCCGCAGAACCGTTCTCAAGCCAGACGAACTGCTGGCCGAAATCATCATTCCCAAACAGAACCTGGGCAAGCCGACGCATTTCTTGAAGTTCGGATTGCGCAAAGGACAAGCGCTGGCGCTGGTGAACGTGGGGGCGAGCTTCTGGGTCGATTGGGACAAGAACACGTTTCTCGCACCGCGGATCGCGCTTGGAGCCGTGGCGCCGAAGGTTATTCGCGCCGTGCAAGCTGAGGCTTACCTCGAGGGCCGAACGATCACTCCGGAAACGATGGCGGAAGCGGCCTGCGTCGCCGTGAACGATGCCAAGCCCATCAGCGATTTTCGCGCTTCGGCAGAGTACCGAAGAAATTTGGTCGCGGTGCTTACAAAACGAGCGCTCGAAGGCGCGTGGGCGTTAGCCCAGACGAAGCGACTGGAGGGATCCAATGGTAAACGTAACTCTTAAACTCAACGGCGAAACGCGCAGCGCCAGCGTTCCTCCAGAAACAACGCTGCTGCGGCTGCTGCGCGACCAGTTCAACCTGACCGGCGCGAAGCTGGGCTGTGACGTAGGCGACTGCGGCGCGTGCACCGTGATCGTGGACGGCAAGCCGGTGAACTCCTGCCTGATGCTCGTGGGCCAGGTGGATGGCCGCGAGATTCTGACGATAGAAGGGCTCGCCACCGCGGAACATCTCCATCCGTTACAGAAATTGTTCGAACACTTCGGTTCGCTGCAGTGCGGCTTCTGCGGGCCGGGGGTGATCATGTCCGCGAAGGCCCTGCTGGACGAGAACGCCGATCCCTCAACCCAGGAGATTCGCGACGCGCTCGGCGGTAACCTGTGCCGCTGTACGGGATACACGAAAATGATCGAGGCGATCAAAGGCGCCTCATGCATCTTGCGTGGCGAAGAAGTTCCGGCAGTCAAGTCCGCATAAGTTCACGGCAGAAGGAGCCTAATCATGGCAGACAAGCCGAAAGTTGTTGATAAGCCTGATGTGCTGCAACGGCCGGATATATTGAAGCCGCAGGCGCCTGCGCCGCTGGTCACCTTTCCCGTCGAAGTTGTCGTGCCGGAGGGACGCCAGCAGACGCCAGCCGTAGGCCAGAGGGCGTCGCGGGCTGATGGCCGCCTGCACGGGTTGGGACAAACGAAATACATCGACGATATGTATTTCCCCAACATGCTGTTTGCCAAAATCAAGCGGGCGGGAATTGCTTCCGCGCTGATCAAGAGCATCAATACAAAAGAAGCCGAGGCCATGCCCGGCGTCATCGCGGTGATCACGGGCCGCGATATTCCCTGCAATTCGTTTGGGCCTTCCCTGAAGGATCAGCCGGTACTGGCTGATAAGCGGGTGTTCCATGCGGGCGATGGCGTGGCGGCGGTGGCCGCAGTCAGCGAACAGATTGCCACCGAGGCGCTGGAAAAAATCAAAGTCGAGTACGAGCCGCTGACGCCGGTTTTGGATCCGCTGGAGTCGTTGAAACTGGAGACGCCCGGCATTCACGCGCCTAGCGCAAACATCTACGGGCACAAGATTATCAAGAAAGGCGACGTGGAAAAGGCGTTCGCCGAATCCGATCATATTTTCGAAGGCAGCTTCCGCACGCAAATGGTGGAGCACGTGCCGCTGGAACCTTACGCGTGTATTGCGCAGTGGGACGCAAACGGGCGCGTGACGATTTATTCCACGCTGGGGCGTATCACGCTGGGGCGCGCAGACGTCGGGCGCACACTGGGAATTCCCATGAGCCGCGTGCGTATTGTGGCGACGGTGGTTGGCGGCAATTTTGGCGGCAAGAATGAAATCCGGGCCGAGCCCGCTCTGGCGCTGCTTTCGAAAAAGACCGGGCGGCCAGTGAAGTGCGTGTACACCCGGGTAGAGGAGTTCACGTCCTCAACGACGCGCCATCCCCTGATCATGGATTACAAGACGGGAGTCACCAAACAAGGGAAAATCCTGGGCCGCAAGATTCGACTGGTCCTCGACGGCGGCGCTTATTGCTCCTGGAGCGAGACGACTCTCGGCAAGGCCTGCATCCTTTCCGCCGGCCCCTACAACATTGACAATCTGCACGCGGAAGCGTTTGTCGTCTACACCAACAAAACCATGACGGGCGCGATGCGCGGATTTGGCGCGCCGCAGGTGTGTTTTGCGTACGAATCGCATATGGATGACATAGCCCACGCGCTGGGCATCGATCCACTTGAGATTCGGCTGTTGAACGCATTTGACGAGGGTTCGCTGAGTCCGACAAGTCAGAAGTTGCACAGCGTGGTCGTCAAGGAATCGCTGTTACGCGCGGCAAAGCTCTTCGGCTGGAACGGCCTGGGCGACGCCGGACACGGGAACGGAGCCTAATCATGAAACGGCGTGGACGCGGCATGGCCTGCATGTGGTACCCGATCGGCTTTACTGTGGCCGCGAATCCCAGTGCGGCGGTGGTGAAAATCAATGAGGACGGCACGGCAACCCTGCTCACGGGCACGGTCGAGACGGGACAAGGTTCGCTGACGATTCTGGCGCAGATCGTGGCACAAGAACTGGGAATCGCTACAGATGACGTGCACGTGGTTTCGGCAGACACGGACTCGACACCCATGGATACGGGCGCCATCGCGAGCCGCACGACTTACGTGACCGGCAATGCTGCAAAAATGGCGGCCGAAAAAGCGAAGCTGACCCTTTTCGAAGTGGCCGCACCGTTGCTGGGAGTGAAGCCGACCCAACTCGAAGCGCAGGACCATAAGATTTTCGTGAAAGGCTTCCCGCAGCGCAACATGCACATCGGAGACGTGGCCAACCACGCGCGTTTGGTTTCGGGACAACCGCCGATCGGCAGCGCGTCTTTCAATCCGGAGACGTTGGCGTTGGACCCGGAGACGGGCCAGGGCAAACCATTTGGCACTTACGTTTATGCCACGCAGATTGCCGAAGTGGACGTGGACGACGAAACCGGCGAAGTCGAAGTCGTTCGCATTGTGGCTTCGCACGACTGCGGCACGGCCATCAATCCGATGCTGGTCGAGGGGCAAGTTGAAGGCGGCGTGGCCATGGGAATTGGCTTCGCACTCGAGGAAGAGATGCTGTTTGATGCGAACGGCCGGCACATCAATCCCAACCTCACCAATTACATTATGCCGACCTCGCTGGACACTCCGGATATCGAAGTCGATATCGTGGACAGCTACGATCCAACTGGCCCATTTGGCGCGAAAGGCGTGGGCGAGCCGACGCTTGTTCCTACGGCAGCCGCGATCGCGAATGCGATTTACGACGCGGTAGGAGTGCGCATCATGTCCTTGCCTGCAACGGCGGAGAAAGTCTTCAAAGCCCTGCAGGCCAAGCGCGAGCAACAGCCGAAGCAGATCGGAGCCGGTGTACCTCAAAATGGCGGCGCGAACGGCAAACCCGCCGTCCAGTAACATTAGGACAACATAGGTAACGGCTCTCGCGTAAAATAATCCAGCAATCAAAATGGGACAGCGTAGAAATTCGCTCGCTGCATGGCATACCGGGCTGTAAGTGGACTGGCTAGCGGGCGGCAGTGTATATTGGCCTGCCCTTTTGGAATTGCTCTTTTGTCGTTGACCGGCGGTCCTAGGGAAAATCAAGCTTACGGGTTTGGCGTCGATCCCCTGAAGAATCGCTCATCTGGGAGCCATTCACGCAACAGGAGAATCTTAGCCTGCCTGACTTCATAGGAGGATGGTGGAAATTTCATGGCAAAGACGGAGCAGTTGACAAAGACGAAGAAAGCAGCGGGACAGGCATCGGCCTCGGTGAACGGCTCGCGGCTCGATACGAGCTTTATTGGCCAACCGCACGAGTGGGATCCGCGGCGGCTTTATAGCCAGACGGGCGCGGATTGGCAATACCGCGTCGATTTTGACCGGCTGCGCAAGGAACGTTTGGCGAAATTGCAGGAACAGATGGTCGCAGCGGATTTGGGCGCGCTAGTTTTGTTTGCGGGCGCGAACATCCGTTATGCGACAGCTTCTTATCAGGGAAACTGGAAATACAACATCAATATCCGCTACGCCGTTGTTCCGACTGGCGGCGAGCCGGTGCTCTTCGAAACTGCCGGTTCGGATTTGCAGTGCGCCAAAATCGATTTGCCCTGGATGGAAGGGCGCATCCGTCCGGCGATCACCTGGCAATGGGCCGAAGGCGCGGTGCCTTACATGGCAGGCCGCATGGCGGATAGCGTTGTTGAAGTGTTAAAGGAAAACGGCCTCGCCAAAGAGAATATCGGTATCGACAACCTTGACATGCCCGCCTTCGAGGCGCTCCAGAAGCACGGCTTGAAGATCGTGAATGGCTGGCCGGCCGTTTCCAAAGCTCGCGTGGTTAAGACGCGCGATGAAATCGAATTGCTGAAGCAGGCCTCGAGCATCGGCGATGCGGCCATGTGGAAGATCAAGTACGAATGGCTGAAGCCGGGTGTGCGAGAGCGCGAGATCGAAGCCAAGGTGCACGAGTTCATGCTCGAGCGCGGCTGCGAGATTATTTACGACATTATCGTAGCCTCGGGCGGAAACACCAGCCCGTATCGCCGCTGGGCAACCGACAAGCTGATCCGCCAGGGCGATCTGGTAATCGTGGACATCAACGCAGTCGGTCCTTCCGGGTACTTCATCGACTTCGTACGCTGCTTCAAGTGCGGTGGCGCACAGGGCATGAAGATGACGCAGAAGGAGATCGATCTCTACCGGGAAGTCTACGATTCCATGTACGCGGGCATCGAAAAGCTGAAGCCCGGAAACACGACCGCCGACGTTGCGGCGGCCTTCCCCGAGTATGACGACGATAAATACGGAACGGTCACGCTACAGCAGTTTGCCCACAGCATCGGCATCACGCTCTACGAGGGCATGTGGATGTCGCGCGCATATTCGCTGAAGTATCCCGCGGAGATCAAAGAGAACATGTACTTCGCCATCGAGACCTTCGCAGGACATCCGAAGCTCGAACAAACCGCACGCCTCGAAGAGAATGTGCTGGTCTCTGCCAAGGGGCCGGTGGTCTTCACCAAGATGGAACACATGGAAGAGGCGATGAAGCGTTAAATGGCGCAATTCCAAGTAGCCGTTTCCGACATCGTATTTCCAAACCTGGACCGGGCGCGCGCCGTTTTATCGACAATCGGCGCGGAACTGCGACTAGCAGAGGAGCCCAAACCTGAGGCGATTCTGCGTGTAGCAAAAGACGCGGACGCGCTGCTCGCCACCTACGCCAAAATCACCGCGGAGATGATCCGGCAGATGACCCGCTGCCGGATCATCTCGCGATTCGGAATCGGAGTAGACAACGTTGATATCCCCGTGGCGACAGAGCGGGGCATCGTGGTTACCAAGGTTCCAGACTATTGCATCGACGAAGTTTCCGACCACGCCGTGGCGCTGCTGCTTACGGCCGTGCGTAAGATCCCCCTCGCGAACTCTCTGGTGCAGCAGGGGCGCTGGGAAATGCCCGCGGTCGTTCCCATTCACCGCTTACGCGGAAGCGTTTTGGGGCTGGTGGGCTTCGGAAGAATTCCGCAACTTGTCGCGCCGAAAGCCCAGGCTTTTGGGATGCGCGTTGTGAGTTTCGATCCATACATTCCCAAGGATGTTTTCGATCGGGCTAACGTTGAGAGCGTAGATTTCCCTCAACTGCTGAAACTATCCGACTATGTTTCGATCCATGCTCCGCTTTTGCCCGAGACTCAAGGTTTATTCAACGCGGACGCTTTCCGGCAGATGAAGCCGCACGCGTATTTGATTAACACGGCTCGCGGCCCTATCGTGGATGAAGCGGCGCTGGCGCACGCTCTAGACGCGGGACAATTAGCCGGTGCGGCGCTGGACGTTATGACCAAGGAACCTCCAACGGGCTCACCCCTTTTGGGCCGTCCCAACGTTATCATCACGCCGCATACGAGCTTCTATTCCGAAGAGTCTCTGAACGACTTGGAAACGAAGGCGGCGGAGGAAGTGGTCCGCGTGCTCAAAGGGCAGGCGCCAAAAAATCCCGTCAATCCTGAAGCGTTGAAGGTAAAGCCTCAAACAAGTCGCGCGTAAGCCCGCCACAACGGCTTAGAGAGAAACTATGAAAGCGATGGTCCTCAGCGCACCGAACGAACTGGCTCTGGGCGAAGTCGCCCGGCCGGCGATCGGTGAGGGGCAGGTGCTCGTCCGTGTGACGTACAGCGGAATTTGCGGCACCGACTACAAAATTTACAGCGGCGCGATTCCGGTGCGCTATCCGCGCATCATGGGCCACGAAATGATCGGCGAAGTGGTAGAAGCTGGCCCAGACGCCAACGTCCGCCGGGGCGATCGCGCCATCATCGATCCCGAACTTTATTGCGGCGCCTGCTTCCACTGCCGCATCGGCCAGACGCATCTTTGTCCCAACGGAATGTTGCTGGGCCGAGACGCCAACGGCGGCTTCGCCGAATATCTAGTGGCACCGGCGAGCCACGTTTTTCCGCTTCCTGAATCGATTGACAATCAAACCGCCCCTCTGATTCAGGTGCTCACTACCTGCCTGCACGCGCAGCGGCAAATCAATATTTTTCCCGGCGAAACTGTGGCTGTAATGGGTCTCGGCGTAACCGGGCAACTTCACGTGCAACTCGCGAAAGCGCGCGGCGCGACGGTAATCGGGATTACCCGCAGCGCCGAGAAACGCGATCTCGCGCTGCGACTCGGTGCAGATTTGGCGTTTCCCGGGGGCGAAGAGGCCATTCAAAAAGTGCGTGCGGCCACCGACGGGCGCGGCGCGGATGTGACGATCGAGTGCACCGGTATGCTGCCGGTGTTGTCTGATGCCATCCACATGGCGCGCTCAGGCGGCCGGCTGCTCCTGTTTGGCATCATCACCGCAAAGCAAGGTGAATTGCCATTTTATGACCTCTACTTCAAAGAGCTCGCGCTGATTAACGCGCGTGTGGCCAAAAGTGAAGATTACCCGAATTCAATCGCGCTGGTGCAACGTGGAACGGTTCGCTTGGAGCCGCTGGTGAGCCACGTAATGCCGCTTGGCCAGTTGAAGGATGCGATCGGTATGCTGGGCTCCGATAATGGCCAGCGCATGAAGATTATCCTCGAACACGCCTGACCCGCGCTCAGCGCAAAACCATTCCTGCACGTCCTCACTTCCGTATCTAGCGCCGATTTTTAAAACCGAAAGCTTTCCGATAACCTGCCAACGAGCCTTGACCGATTCAAGTTGCATTCGCCGGGCTTGCGGTTCTAAGATTCCACTAACGCCCGCCTCAGGAGGCCCTATGAACGTGGCCGACGTGATCCGCAGCAGGGTTCAGATCTTTGCTATTTCGGAAGAGATCAGCGTTCACGAAGCCGCTCGCTACTTACGCGAACGCCAGGTGCGCGCAGTGGGTGTGCTGGACGGAGCGGGAAAGCTGGCAGGGGTCGTATCACAAAGTGACATTTCGGATAAGGTGGCTGCGGAAAACAAGTCCGCGGGGATACCCGTTTCCGCAATCATGACCCGGGATCTGGTGACCGTAACGCCGGAGATGTCGCTCGACGAATGTCTGCGTCAAATGGAGAAGCACGGCATTTTTCATTTGCTGGTGGTCGATGCGCAAGGCGTGTTCCGCGGAATGCTTTCCGTTACCGATTTGCTGCAGGTGATCGCTTCGGACGAAAAGTCCCGAGCGGATATGCTGGAATCAATTCTATTCCCGCAAAGATAACGCTTCGCAGAGCAGGCTTGGCCTATCTTTTTTGTTCTGCTTTTCTAATTAACCGAGGCGGTTGGTTCCGAGAGGAGTTGTCGCAACAGCCGGTGCAGGCGAGCACGGTCCTCCGGCTTCATGGACGTAAATTCGACCCCCATGCCCTTGCCGGGATGCGAGTTGCGCACCATAGCGCGAGCGCGCACTACACCTCCTGGGACGTGAACAACCATCTTTATGCCCTCTCCCAGCTGAGCGGGGCGAGTGGCTGCAATAAACAATCCGCCCAAGCCCAAAGTAGCAATACGCGACACTGTGCGGACGGACACACCCTGCCAGGCCACCAAGGGGCCATTGTGCAGGCCTATGCGCGCATAGCGACGCGGTGTGATTGCTGGGGACATGCGGGTTACGAGACCAGCCTATCAAAGAATCTCCCCTGAATTTGAGCCCGACGGCGCCATTCTTGTCGAATGGCTTAATTGGCCCGGGGAACAGGCAGAACAGGCGAAGGTCAGCCGCTTGGGCCGAGGCTTTTCTTGTGTCCCAACTTGCACGTTGCCTAAATGGGCAGGTATGGCTACTGCCAAGGCTTGCTGGCCGCACTGCGGTCGTATAGTCTGCCTATGTGAAGAGTAAGCCCGCAAAAACCGCGCTTCGAGTCTGCATTTTGTCGCCGCATCCGCTTGTGCTGACAGAGTTTTCCCGGGCACTTGCGCCACCTGGGTTCCAAACGTCGACGCGTCACTTGGATTCCATGCTAGGGCCTGAATTGCGCAAATTGGCGCTTCCGCGAGCGCCCGTATACGTAGTGGACGCCCATGCTTCACCTTCAGCAACCGCAGCTCTGATGGCGAATCTGCTGGAGCGGGCGCCTTCGGCGCGAGTGCTGATCGTGGCGGAGAAGTTCAACGCTACTGAAAGTCATGATCTGCTGCGGCTCGGCGCCAAGGGCCTGCTCACCTACGGAGAGGCTCGCGAGCAACTCCCACGGGCCCTGCCATTGGTCGCGAGTGGCGGGTTCTGGGTGCCGCGTTCGCTGCTTTCGGAATTTGTCGACGCCATAATCAATAATTCGCGTGGCCGGCGTATGAAGGTGGAAAGCTCCGCGGAATTGAGCCGCAGGGAGCAAGAAGTGCTCGATTCCCTGCTCGAAAATCTGGCGAATAAGGAGATTGCCAGTAAGCTGAATATCTCGGAACGCACGGTAAAATTCCACGTTTCGAACCTGCTGAGCAAGTTTGGCGTGCGACGCCGCGCCGACCTGATTCTGCTGTGTTATCAACGGCGGAAAGCCACCCCTTGAATGCACCCTGCCGAGAGAGCGGCCGGCCAACCTTCTTTTGACCCATCCTTCCTGATATAGTCGACCCTTTTCCCTATTACGGAATCAAAACAGGGAGGAGCGTAGCCTACTAATATGCCGCTGGACCGCAAGCCGGAGTATTTCAAAGGAACACAATTGAAGGTGGGAGTTATTGGATGCGGCTATGTAGGGCTGCCGCTAGGATTACGATTTGCCGAAGCAGGCCACCGCGTCAAAGGGTTTGACACAGATCCCAACAAAGTCAGTAAGCTCAACGACGGACAGACTTACATCGGACATATCCCGAGCGCGAAAATTCAGCAGCACGTCCGTTCCAAACATTTTTCAGCCACCAGCGATTTCTCCTGTCTGGCGGACATGGATGCGGTAGTGATTTGCGTTCCCACGCCTCTCGATCAGCGCCGGGAACCCGATCTTTCCTACGTAGAACAGACGGCGCGCTCCATTCAGCCGCATTTGCAGCGCGGGCAGCTCATCGTCTTGGAATCGACGACTTACCCGGGAACCACTGAAGAACTGGTGCTGCCAATTCTCGAGGAATCCGGCTTACGCTGCCCCATTGCCCACGGTCCCGACGCGGAGCACACCGCGACGGATTTCTTTTTGGCTTTCTCTCCCGAGCGCGAGGATCCGGGAAATAAGCAATACGGGCTCGCCCAAATCCCCAAAGTTGTTGGCGGTGTGAATCCACCGAGCGGACGGGCCGCAGTTTCGCTATATGCGCAGATCGTGGCTCGCGTGGTGCCGGTTAGCACGACCCGTGCCGCCGAGATGACCAAATTGCTGGAGAATATTTTTCGCTGCGTAAACATCGCGCTGGTCAATGAGCTCAAGCAGATGTCTTTGCGCATGGGCATGGACATTTGGGAAGTGATCGATGCGGCAGCCACCAAGCCCTTCGGCTTCATGCCATTTTATCCAGGGCCCGGGTTAGGCGGGCATTGCATCCCAGTCGATCCCTACTACCTTTCCTGGAAGGCGCGCGAATACGATTTTGCCACACGTTTTATCGAGCTGGCGGGCGAGGTCAATACGGCCATGCCGTATAACGTTGTCGACGCCATCGGCAATGCCCTCAATGACCGGCAAAAGTCGCTCAAGGGCTCGAGAATTTTGGTTCTTGGCGTAGCCTACAAAAAAGATGTGGACGATCTGCGCGAATCGCCGACTCTAAAGATCATGCAACTGCTGATCGAACACGGCTCCCGCGTCGAATACAACGATCCTTACTTTCCGCAGCTTCATAAAATGCGGCATTACGACTACTCGCAAATGCAGTCGGTCGAGCTGACGCCCAGTAACCTGGGTAGCTTCGATTGCGTGGTCATTGCCACGGATCACAGTTCCTACGACTATCAAGCGATTGTGGAAGCATCGCAACTTGTCGTGGACACGCGAAACGCGACGCGGCGGATCGCGCGGAATCGCAATAAGATCGTGCTCTGCTAGTTTCGGGCTCCCGGGAAGTGAACTACTCCTCGGAATTGCGCCCAGCCTCCCACGTTGGGCGCTTGCAGCCGTAGAACAGTTAGTCAGCAGTTAATCATAGGAAATTACGCATTTTCCGCACTTGCACCAATGCACCCGCTCGCCTAGTTTGGAATTAATGAACACCTGGGCAACCGCCGGTCCTGACTCAAATCGACGCCGCAGCCAACGCGTGATCTTGAGCGTTCCGGTAAGCGTTTCCGGCACCGGTCCCAAAGGAAAGTTCACAGAGGAAACCAAGACTCTGGTCGTCAATGCGCACGGAGCCCTAATTACATTGGCGGCCAAGTTGACGCAGGGCCAGCAGTTGGAACTGAAGAGCGCTTCGAATCCTGAGGCGCAATCGTGCAAAGTCGTTTACATCGGACCGACCGTGCAAGGTCAAACGCAAGTGGGCGTCGAATTCCTTAAACCCGCACCGCACTTCTGGCATGTCGCTTTTCCACCTGAGAATTGGACGCCGGTTCCTGAGGAAGGCGAAAAAGCGGCAAAACCTTCCGTAATTTCTCCGACAAAGCCTTCGGTGGGCCCAACAAAGAGTTCGATACCCACTCCCGTAAAAGCTTCGAAATCCTGATCAGTTCTTTGCAGTCATTTCCAGACGCGCCGTGCCGATAGGCAGCTCTGTTTCCACAAGCACGGGTGTTCGGGTGGCGTCCTGTGCCAGCCAGACGTTGAAATGCGTACTGCTGAGTTCCTGGCCGTGATCGTAAACCCGCACGCTGATCTTAGTGGCGGAGAACTGTCCGGCGGGAACAATGGCCTGTTCGGAGGAGGATTCCAGGTGGGCCACAACCTCGTACAGATTTTTGCCGTCGAAGACGGGCGCTCGCAATTGCGGCGCGCTCTTCCAATCAGCCGCACGGAGCAGGTAGAGCAAACCAATCGGATCGCGGGTGCCGGGCGAAACTCGGGCGGCGGTGACGTTGGCGGGAGCCGGGGACCCGTCGCTGATTAAACGCCAGGTATTGGTCTGCTGTTTGCCCTGCTCGTGCAAGTACATCTCGTATTGAATTGAGTTGAGCTGCGCCGCGTCAGTATAGGAATCCAACTGGTCGTCGAGCGGATAAACTATGTGCATGGTGTCAATGGTCTGAGCCAGGGCGCGGAAATGCCAGGCCATACGGCCGAAAAAATCGCGCCGCTCGATCACTGCGAGCTGGATCGTGGCCGCATTCACAGAGAATTTCGACCAGATCACTCGAAAAGACAGGCGCTCGCCGGGATTAAAAGGAACAGCGGCGTCGCGCGGGGGCCGTTTAGTCTCTGTAGTCGATGCCGGCCTCGCCGGACGCTTCGCTTGACCAGCAGCCGTTAGCAAGGCGCCTAGAACGAGCATGCCAGCCATCGCCAGGAATGCCGGCTCTACTGTATGTCGGCGATGATCGTAAGCCATAGTTCTGTTGCGACTAACGGCAGGCCCTCTCGAAAGCGCCGATTCCCTCTCACAGAGCTTACGCGCGTACCTAGAAAGACTAGCGAAAAAATCAAACCGCCGCCAGGAAATCTCCTCGTCGAGGCGCTAAGTAGCCAGCCAAGTTTTTTGAATTCGGCTGCCAATGTGTACAGCTACAGCCATGTTCGTCCGAATAGGCCCTTTCCCCGTAGTTAAACGGATATCCAGGAAACCATGCCCGCTTCGGCGTAACGATCCTACGCGGTCACCCGTCTAATTGAGTGGCGTAGATTCTCTGCTACACTTGGGAAAGCCGGGCGTATCAACCCTGGATAAAAGTGGGCAGATTGCTTGGATCCGCCGAGAAGGGTGCGGCTCGAAGCGCTCATCTTATCTTGATCTAAATCACCAGATCGAAGTTATCCATCGAGAGGGTCATGCACGACAAAATTACAGAAGCTCCCACGCGCTCTGAGATCGCGCTGAAACTCCATGCGGACGATCCGAATGACAAACCTGGCAAAAAGCGGTCTTCAGCTCGTTCGATCGGAATTCTGATTCTAATCGCCATTTTAGCTGGGGGCTTTTTCCTCTGGCGCAGCACGCACAAACCGCAAACCACCGCCGCGGCCGGACGAGGCCGAGGCGACCGCAATGCCGATGGCAACGCGCGAATTCCGGTGGCTGTTACCCCTGCGCAGCGACGTGATTTGCCCGTGTATCTGGATGGCCTTGGCTCGGTTGAGGCGTTTAACACGGTTACGCTGAAAAGCCGTGTTGATGGCCAAATGATGGAGGTGCGCTTCAAGGAAGGTCAGGACGTTAAGAAGGGCGATTTGCTTGCCATTATCGATCCTCGCCCTTATGAGGTGGCCCTTGCACAAGCCGAAGCCAATCTGGCGAAGGACAAAGCGCAGCTGACGGATGCAAAACTAAATGTCGACCGATACGGCCAACTCGTGAAGGACGGTGTCATTCCGCAGCAGCAATACGACACTCAGCGTGCTCTTGCCAGTCAATTGGAAGGAGCAGTTGCAGCCGATCAGGCCCAGATTGATAACGCCAAGCTGAATATCGATTATTGCCATATCACTGCGCCGATTGACGGGCGCGTGGGTTTAAGGCTGGTTGATGCCGGCAACATTGTCCATGCGTCGGACGCAAATGGCTTGCTCGTGATCACTCAAATGGAGCCGATCGCCGTCATTTTTACGCTGCCTGAGGATACGCTGCCTGTCGTAAACGGCCACATGCGATCCGGCGCGAGTTTGCCGGTAAAGGCTCTGAGCCGAGATAATGGAATGGACATCGCATCGGGCACCTTGCTCACGATCGATAACCAGATCGATCAGACCACCGGCACTTACCGGTTGAAGGCGGTCTTCGACAATAAGGATCGTGCTTTGTGGCCGAACCAGTTCGTCAATGCCCGCCTGCTGACCGACGTCAAAAAGAATGCCACGATAATTCCCGTTGCCGCTGTTCAGCGCGGCGATCAGGGCACCTTCGTTTATCGGGTGAATCCGTCGGACAATACGGCCGAGGTGGTGCCTGTAACCGTAGGAGTAACTGAAGGCACTATCGCTTCGGTGGAGAGCGGCATATCTCCCAATGATCTCGTGGTGACCGACGGGCAGGATCGGTTGCGGCCCGGAGCGCGAGTCGATCCGCGGACCGATACCCGCCCGACAGATGCGACGAATCCTCCGAGCACGACACAAGGTTCCGTACCCCAAAGTTTGCCTGGCTCCCCACGCCCCCAATCTCAACTCCCGGGCGGCGCTCAAGCGTTCAGGAGCCCGGGAGTCCAGGGCAATCAGCCAAACGGTCAGACCGGTAATTCTCAAGGCTCCCGAACGGAAAACAGGAATCGTCCCAACCGGCAGCAATGAGTCCGTCTCGCATTTTCATCCTCCGGCCGGTGGCCACCACGCTGTTGATGACCGCCGTGATGCTGGCTGGCTTTGTCGCCTATCGGCAATTGCCGGTGTCAGCGCTTCCACAGGTGGACTACCCGACCATTCAGGTGCTGACGATGTATCCGGGCGCTGGCCCCAGCGTGATGGTGTCTTCGGTCACGGCTCCCCTCGAACGGCAGTTTGGCCAAGTACCGGGCCTGAAGCAGATGACTTCCACGAGCACTTTCGGTGCGTCCCTGATTGTTTTGCAATTCGATCTCGATCAGAACATCGACGTTGAGGAACAGCAGGTGCAAGCCGCCATTAATGCTGGCGGCACGTTTCTTCCCGCAGACCTGCCGAATCCCCCGATTTACAGCAAAGTGAATCCGGCCGACGCGCCTATTCTGACTTTGGCGCTGAGCTCAGACACGATGCCTCTGCAAAGAGTGGAGGATTTGGCCGATACAACTTTAGCGCAGAAAATTTCGCAACTTCCGGGCGTCGGACTGGTGACCATCAGCGGCGGCCAGAAGCCGGCCGTGCGCGTACAGGCCAATCCGACGGCGCTGGCTTCCTATGGGTTAAGTCTCGAAGACCTGCGTGTCGCTTTAGCCAATGCCAACCAAGACCAAGCCAAAGGAAATATCGACGGCCCGCGGCAGGCTTACACGATTGGCGCAAACGATCAAATCTTCAGCAGCGCCGAATATAAGCCCATCATCATCGGATACAAGAATGGCGCGCCGATCCGCGTACAAGACGTCGCTAACGTAATCGACAGTGTTGAAAACACGAGCCAGGCTGCATGGTTCAACGACACACCGGCCGTGATCCTCAACATTCAACGACAGCCCGGCGCCAACATCATCAACGTCGTCGATCGGATCGTAGCGCTGCTGCCCCAGCTGAAGGCCTCTCTCCCGCCGGCCATTCAAGTTTCTATTCTGACCGACCGCACAACCACCATTCGCGCGTCCGTTAAGGACGTGCAGTTCGAATTAATCCTGACCGTGGCGCTGGTCGTCATGGTCATTTTCCTCTTCCTGCGCAACCTATCGGCGACGATCATCCCCAGCGTTGCTGTTCCCTTGTCGATCGTGGGCACGTTTGCAGCGATGTACATGCTGGGATTTTCGCTCGACAACCTGTCTCTTATGGCGCTCACCATCTCCACGGGCTTCGTCGTAGACGACGCGATCGTCATGATCGAAAACATCGACCGTTACCTGGAAGACGGATATTCACCGCTCGATGCCGCGCTCAAAGGCTCCGGACAAATCGGTTTCACCATTATTTCGTTGACGGTGTCCCTTATAGCCGTGCTCATTCCGCTGCTCTTCATGGGCGATATAGTGGGCCGGCTGTTCCGCGAATTCGCCATCACGCTAAGCGTAACGATTTTGATCTCGGCTGCGGTCTCGCTGACGCTGACGCCCATGATGTGTTCGAAGTTGCTGCGTCACCGCCCGTTAGCCAGCCAGGGAGCGTTTTATCGCGTCTCTGAGCGAGGTTGGCAGTGGGTGATCAACAAATATGCCAGCAGCCTAAGAGTAGTGTTGCGGCACCAGACGATCACTCTCCTGGTCACTCTCGGTACGCTCATTTTGACGTTGTACATGTATGTGGTTGTCCCTAAGGGCTTTTTCCCCGTGCAGGATACGGGCGTCATCCTGGGTATCTCTCAAGCTCCGGAGACCACCTCGTTTGAAGGCATGGCTGAAAAGCAGAGGCAACTCGCGCGCGTGATCGTGCAAGATCCCGATGTGGTGAGCCTTTCCTCGTTTATCGGTGTGGACGGCACCAACATGACCCCGAACGCCGGGCGCATCCAGATCAACGTGAAGCCTCGCGACCAACGGTCGTCCGATATCACGCAAATCATTCGGCGCCTCTCCGATAAGGTGCAATCGGTCGAGGGGATTCAGTTGTATATGCAGGCCGTTCAGGATCTCACGGTGGAAGATCGCGTGAGCCGCACGCAATATCAGTACAGCCTGGAAGCGGCCGACGCCAATGAATTGGCCACCTGGGTGCCCATGCTCGTGCAGAAGTTGCAAGCGCTGCCCAACTTGCGGGATGTGGCCACCGATCAGCAGAATCATGCGCTGGAAGAAGATTTGGTCGTGGATCGCGATACAGCTTCGCGGCTAGGCATAACTACAGCGGCAATCGATAACACCCTGTATGACGCTTTTGGGCAGCGGCTGGTGTCGATCATGTTTACTCAGATCAATCAGTACCACGTGGTGTTGGAAGTGGCGCCCGAATTCCGCGCAAGCCCGGACGCACTGAGCAGCCTCTATGTTAAATCGGCGGGGGGACAACAGGTCCCGTTGAGTTCCTTCACTCATTTCGAGCCGAGCACTGCGTCACTCATGCTCAATCATCAGGGCCAGTTCCCATCGACCACCATCTCCTTCAATCTTGCTCCGAATGCCTCCCTGGGCGACGCTGTACAGGAGATTGAGAACGCCGGACGCGAGATTGGCATGCCCCAGAGCATCGCCGCGAGCTTTCAAGGCACGGCTGCCGCGTTCCGTAATTCGCTGGCCAACGAGAGCTGGTTGCTCCTGGCGGCCGTCGTAACTGTTTACATCGTGCTGGGAGTTTTGTACGAGAGCTACATCCATCCGCTGACGATCCTCTCGACTCTGCCATCCGCAGGTGTTGGAGCGATTCTCGCGCTACAGCTCTTTCACCTGGATTTAGGCGTCATCGCCCTGATTGGAATTATTCTGTTGATTGGTATTGTGAAAAAGAACGCCATCATGATGATCGACTTCGCGCTGGAAGCCGAGAGAGGGGAGCACCTGCCGGCCGACGAAGCCATTTATCAAGCATGCCTGTTGCGCTTCCGGCCGATCATGATGACGACCATGGCCGCGCTCTTCGGAGCTTTGCCCCTGGCTATGGGTCGGGGTACTGGTTCGGAACTGCGTCAGCCCCTCGGCATTTGTATCGTCGGCGGACTGCTGATCAGTCAGTTGCTCACGCTTTACACAACTCCCGTCGTGTACATCTGGTTTGATGGCCTGGCGAGCCGCTTCCGTCGAAGTGCGCAACCCGTTCACGGCCACTTGGAGGCCCCGCAACCCGGCGATTAGCAGCGGGATAGATCCGTTATGAATATTTCCGCTCCATTCATCCGTCGTCCGGTAGCCACTTCGCTACTGACCATTGCGTTGTTGCTGTCCGGCATTCTTGCCTATCGCATGCTCCCTGTCTCTCCTATGCCGAACGTGGTGTACCCCGTCATATTCGTCCAGGCCAACTTACCCGGAGCTAGCCCGGAGACCATGGCCTCCGCCGTGGCCACCCCGCTCGAGCGCATGTTCGGCCGCATCGCGGGCATCACTCAGATGACTTCGTCGAGCCAGCTCGGGAATACTCAAATCGTTTTGGTCTTTGACCTCGGCCGCGATATTGATGGCGCCGCGCGGGATGTGCAGGCCGCCATCAACTCAGCTCGCGGGCAATTACCGGCGAATTTGCCGAGCAATCCCAATTGGCGCAAGGTTAACCCCGCTGAGTCTGCCGTCCTGGTCTTGAGCCTTACCTCCGATACAGCTACCCAGCCGCAGATGTACGACGTGGCCGATTCGATCCTCGCTCAGAAAATTGCGCAGGTCGATGGCGTCGGACTTGTACAAGTCGGCGGCAGCTCACGACCTGCCGTACGCGCCGAAGTGAATCCGCTGCTGTTGAGCAAACTCGGGTTGGGCCTGGAGGACGTGCGAGTTGCGCTTGGCAATGCCAATGCCAATCGGCCTAAAGGCGCCCTTGCTGATAGTCAGCACATGGATATGCTGAATGACAATGACCAGCTGTTTCACGCCCAGGATTACGCGCCGCTGATCATTGCTTTCCGCAATGGTGCGCCGGTGCGGCTGTCCGACGTCGCCACTGTGGTGGACTCGCAGGAAGACATTCGCAACGCCGGAACAGTAAATGGCAAGCCTTCTGTTCTGATGAACATTTATCGTCAGCCCCAGGCAAACATTATCGACACGGTGGACGGCATCCAGGCTATCCTCCCCTTGCTGCAGGCCTCCATTCCGCCTTCGATTCGCATCGGAGTGGCTCAGGACCGTTCCACAACAATCCGGGCTTCTGTCCACGATATCGAAGTGACTCTGATCATTTCGGTCCTGCTGGTCATTCTGGTCGTCTTCGCCTTCCTGCGCAGTATCTGGGCTACATCGATTCCCAGCGTTGCGGTGCCCCTCTCGCTGGTAGGCACTTTTGGGGTGATGTATTTGGCCGGCTATACCATCGACAATCTTTCTCTGATGGCTCTGACGATCTGCACCGGGTTCGTGGTGGACGATGCCATCGTGGTCGTCGAAAACATCACGCGTTATGTCGAGAAAGGGATGACCCCGTTTGAGGCGGCGATCGAGGGCTCGCGCGAGATCGGCTTTACCGTTCTCTCCATGAGCACCTCGCTGGTCGCCGTCTTTATCCCTATTCTCCTGATGGGTGGCATCGTGGGCCGCATGTTCCGCGAGTTCGCCGTCACTCTGAGCGTTGCGGTGGGTATCTCCATGATCGTCTCCCTCACCACCACGCCCGCCATGTGCGCAAAGCTTCTGAAATCAAACAAAGGCCAAAAACACAATCGGCTGTATCGCTTCAGCGAAGGCATCTTTGATCATCTGCACCAGGCTTACGCCGAAAGCCTTCGGTGGGTTTTGCGAAATCAGCTCTTTATGCTGGGTGTCACGGGCGCCACTGTCTGCCTGGCGGTATACCTTTACATCATCGTTCCCAAGGGCTTTTTCCCTCAGCAGGACAACGGCCGAATTTTCGGTCAGGCTCGCGCTGGCGAGGATGTTTCGTTTCAATCGATGCGGCAGAAATTTATGCAGTACGTCTCGATCGTTAAAGCTGATCCAGCCGTAGATAATATTAACGGTTGGACCGGGGGGCGCGCGGTAAATACCGCTAGTTTTAATATCACGCTCAAGCCTTTAGAGGAGCGCAAGGTCAGCGCCTTCCAGGTGGTGAATCGCTTGCGCCCGAAGCTGGCCGCTATTCCGGGTGCCACCTTATTCCTGCAGCCTTCTCAAGAGATTCAAATCGGAGGGCGGCTCGGGAACGGGTCCTTCCAGTACACGCTGATCGCCGATAACCTTAAAGACCTTCTCTACTGGGCGCCGCTCTTGGAATCAAAACTGAAGCAGGTTCGCATCCTTCAGGACGTGAATACGGACCTGCAGAATCGCGGCCTGGCAACCAATCTCGTCATTGACCGCGACACTGCCAGCCGTCTGGGCGTCAGCGCTAGTAACATCGACAACATTCTTTACGACGCCTTCGGTCAGCGCCAGGTCTCGGTAATGTATGAGGGAATCAACCAATACCACGTGGTTATGGAAGTCGATCCGAGGTTTCAACAGGATCCCCAGGCGCTCAACAACATTTACGTCCCCTCCAGCACCGGCAGCCCGGTTCCCCTCAGCGCCTTCAGCCATCTCGGTCAAGGCAATACCTACCTGCAAGTGAATCATCAGGGCGTTTTTCCTGCTGTGACCATCACTTTCAACCTGGACCCTAGCGTCCCCTTGGGTGAGGCCGTGGCCCAGATTCAGAATGTGGAACGTGCCATCGGCCTGCCCTCCAGCATCCATGCGGGTTTTCAAGGCTCGGCGCAAGCTTTCCAGGACTCACTTTCTACCGAGCCGCTTCTGATTCTGGCCGCCTTGGCCACCGTCTACATCGTCCTTGGCATCCTGTATGAGAACTACGTACACCCACTCACCATCCTGTCCACGCTACCTTCCGCCGGCGTGGGAGCGTTGCTCGCCATTCTGGTCACCAACAGCCAACTCGATATCATTGCCCTGATCGGCATCATTCTGCTGATCGGTATCGTCAAGAAAAACGCTATCCTCATGATCGATTTCGCCATTCAGGCCGAACGCAACGAAGGCAACAGCCCGGAACAATCTATTTACGAGGCTTGCCTGCTGCGCTTCCGGCCCATCATGATGACGACGATGGCCGCGCTTTTGGGCGCCGTTCCGATCGCTATCAGCCATGGCAACGGCGCTGAGGTGCGCCGGCCCCTGGGTATCGCCATTTGCGGAGGCCTGATCGTGAGCCAGATGCTCACGCTCTACACGACCCCGGTGGTATATCTGTATCTTGATCGCTTCCGCGCGTGGGCCAGCGGTGGAAAGCGCATGCACCGCCTCGACGCTACGGCCGAACCGGCGGCTCCTGTCCACTCCGCCAGCGACTAGATGTCAATGGAGATTTGAACGGCGAATTTTGCTTGGCGGTCGCCCGTTGCGCCGGTCTTTACACGCATCTCACGCAGCGCTACTCTTGGCCCATACACTGAGTCCCAATATCAAATAACTTGAGGGTGTTCTGATGACACACCGTTTTGGGGCCTCATCGACCGTTTTGACGGCCGCGATGGCCGTACTGTTGGCGCCTGGCTTCCTCGCGGCTCAGACGCAGACGGCTAAAGCCTCGCCAGCGGCAGCAACGTCAAAAACCTGGACTTTGCCACGTACTCCGGACGGACAGCCGGATTTGCAGGGATATTGGACCAGCCTGAGCTTTACGCCCATGGAGCGTCCCGCCAAATACGGCAAAAGAGAGTTTTTGACCGACGAAGAAATGGCTCAAGTCTTCAAGTCGGGCGTCCAGCACGCTTACGAATTTACGTATGCCAATTCCGCGGAGACCCCAGTTTATGACTCCACTGTTTATGCACTGGGAGCCTGGCAAAACGGCGTTCAACCGAACCGGCGAACCTCGCTGGTTGTCGATCCGCCCGATGGCAGAATTCCTCCGCTCACGCCCGAGGGCGAGAAGTCCAGAGCGGAAATGAAGAAAATTCCAACCGCTAATGAAAACATCGAAACACAAGGGCCCGTGCAAGCCGATGACCCGGACGATTTAACTCTAGGTGTTCGATGCCTTTCGTTTGGCGGACCGCCGATCCTTCCCGCCGCTTACAACAGCGATGTGCACATCGTTCAAGGCGCTGGATACGTGATGATCGAATATGAGTGGAATAGCGAGGTTCGCGTAATACCGTTGGACGGGCGCCCGCCCCTTTCACAAAACATGCACCGATGGCATGGCGACTCACGCGGTCATTGGGAAGGCAATACGTTGGTCGTGGAGACCACCAATTTCCGGCCGGGGGCTACCTTCCAAAATGCCGATCCGAACACCTTGAAGATCACCGAGCGTTTTACACGCATCGATGCGCGCACAATCGAATACAAATTCACCATCGATGACCCGGCGACGTGGACGAAACCCTGGTCCGCAATCGTTCCCTTGAGCCACGCAGACGGGCCGATGTTCGAATACGCGTGCGCCGAGGGAAACAACGGCATCGTTAACATACTGGCGGGAGCTCGCGCTACGGAAAAGGCCGCTGCTAAAGGTCAGCCAAAAGCTTCAAACTAAGCTGCACGAGCTTTGCTGACACCTTCTCTTGCATTAAGTCGACCCTATTGTTCAGTGCTGCATTCTTCATTAATGCTTTCCCGCGCCGCTGGAAGGATCTCCAAATACTTTGTTGTAGCGCTCCATCTCTGAAGGCGAGCAGTACTGCTCCATAACGTCTTTATGGGGATTTTCAAGCTTCATCGGGAACCTATTCATGGCTATCCACGGCTTTGTATACATCTTGGGGTCATCGATCGTCACGGTCCACTCCAGGTGATCGTGGTCCACCCGATGTAGCCGTTCTTCGACGCGCAACTGATCGCTGATCGGGCGGCCCGCAGTATCCAGCCAGACTCTGTCTTCGCCCATCATTCCAGTCGTCTCAATCACGAGCGTCGTGTCGTCCACCCACTTTCCCACGGAGTATCCGTAATATCGCGGCTCCTTCACTTCCTTTCCGATCATTACACCGCCATCCACCAACTTGGGAAGCTCGCGGCCATCCGTCCAGATGACCCTCCAGGTGGTTGCATACTCATACAGCATCGCGATCTTGTTTTCGTTTTGCAGGATTTGCGTTTCCCGTAGGTTATAAAAATTCATCCGGGGAAAGCCCAGCGGCTCGCATTTGTCCCGAGGATCATTGAACTGGCCGGGGAGCACGGCATCGGCGCCTTCCAGCGCGTGATGGGACTTATATGCTTGCTCGCCGTAAGGAGTGTAGGGCAACTGATGTTGTGGCTTGCCATCGTTCGGCATTGCCTTCACACCATCGGCCTGGATCCCGTCACTGGGTCCATTGGCGGGCTCCCAAGTTCCCGAAACGTCGTGGCGCGGAGCGGGAGCTGACCTCTGACCCGCGGGCGCGCCTGCTTTCTGCTCCTTCGCCGCGGGCGGCTGTTGTTGCCGCTCGTTTTGCGCCGTTGCCAACGACGTCAATGTGAACGCCGACACCACGACAATGAGTGAATCCCTGAAGCAATGGAGCATTTGAAAGCCTCTTTCTAAGGGAATGGGGAGCGGCCAAAACATACGTCCGCTCGTCCGAGCATGTCAAGGTGACCGATCTGCTCAGGCCGGATTCTTGGAGACACCGAACCCATCGACCTGAACGTCAAGATGATGGTTGACGCGCAGTCCATAGATTCCGTCGGTTTTCGTGGCCGCTCCGGTCTTGGGAAGTGTTTTTACGACCATGCCGTTAATGACGAAATCAATCTTATCCGCCATCACCCGAACTTCGAGGGCGTTCGTGCAGGTTCCCTTGGCGTCGGGCTTCTTCACAGCGGGGCTCAAAGTTTTGTCTGACACTTCCTGCGCGGAACCGCCCATTCGGCGTTTGACAAGCCACGTCCCATCGTCCGTGATCACAAAGTAGAGATACTCCTGCCCCGCTCCCTCGAGATTGCTGCCTCCGAATATGAGTCCGTAATACTCGAGGAAGCCGGTCGATTTCGTCAGTGTGAAGGTGCCCTTGAGCGTGTAGTTACCCGTCGCTGTGTTCGCGGGATTCCAGAAAACGGCTGCCTGCGGAGTGATGACGTGAAAGCCCGATCCTGCAGGCATGAACTTGATCGCACCAGCGGCATCCGGATCTTCGGCGCTGGTGCTGCGGTCGATGCGCAGCTTCCAGTCCTTGGGCACCTGTGCAAATAACGGCACGATCGCAATTAACGCGAGCACCGCAACAGCGGCAAAGCGCTTCATATATAGCCTCCCTAGAAGTACGTGGTCGATGATACTCCCAGTTTCGCCGGTCTTAGCAACGGTTTGAATATTCCTGGCGATTCGCGGGCGTGCGAAGTGCCGGTGCGGCGCAAGCAGCAACTCTCGCGACGCGAGACTAGTTTGAGCAAACGCTGGTTACGAAGTTAGTTTTCGTGCGCGTAGACGGCGATGCAACCGCGTTTTTCCGGGAAGCCAAACATGGTGTTGCATACATCGGTCGGCGCGGCATTAGTCGGAATTGCGATGGGAACGAAGACGTGATTGTTTTCACGATAGGCGGCTACCGAATGCGAGCCTGGTCCCGCGGGAAGATTGTTCAGCAGTTTGTTAGTCGCGGCATCGATCACGCTGAGCGTCGGCATGCCACCGAAACCGGCGGGAGCGTAGTAGTTGTTATCCCCGGCGTTGTACCAAACCTCGTCCGCGCCTTTTGTTCCTTCAACAGCGGCCAGCATCTTGCCTGTCAGCGCGTCTATGACTATCAGCGGTTTTCCGCCTCCGCATCCCACAAGCAGATGCTGAGAAGGACCGAGCACCAAACCGGAGCCGCAGTTCCCAGTGGGATAGGTCGCTTCGATCGACGGTGACTTGGGGTCTTTCAAGTTAAAGACAACCACTTTGGATGTCTCGCCCATGCCCGGCACCGTCGCCAACATGCGGCCTCCCTTCAATTCCGGATCCCAGAGTGGCTGCTCGAATCCACGCGCCCCTTCGAAGGGGACTTTGCCCAGCACGGTGTAGGGCGGGTCGGAAGAGATGATTGAGGCGTACGGAGGCTTCTCCTCTGGATTGCCGACGATGACGAGGTGGTCTTTGGGATCGAATCCAATTTCGTCCGCGCGGCAATTTGCGCCGGTGGAGATGGTGGCAATCGGCATGACATTGGTGAACGGCGGCTCGGCCTTATTCAGGTCAAACACTTTCACAGTGCCATGCGCATCGTCGGCCCAGAGTTGGTTGTTCGGCGTGACCACGATGCCGTTCGGCCCCATTCCTTCGATCGCGCCACAGGGATCGTCCGGAAGACCCAAGCCATGAAAACCCGTGATGCGGCCCAGATACAAATCGTTCTCCGCATCAATGACGTCAACGGCGGCGTTTCCAGCTTCGGCCAGATAGTACCTGCCGGTCGTCTGATCGACCCAGCTGATGTCAAAACGCAGAGGATTACCGGGCAGTAAGATGCCACCGAGAAGTTTGACCGGCTTTTTCGGACTCGGCTTCGGACGAGCAGCTACGCGCGGGAGCCCATTCAGTGCCAGGACCAGAACCACCACGAGCGCGCCCAGGAACCAAGTGGATGAATTCGTTTTTGTATGCGATTTGTTTACCTCGGATTTCGTACGAAGCTTCATTACACAGCTCCTTAGGTGCTAGGCGCGTGTACCGACGCAGCTGAGCCCCTGTCAACTCTGCTATGCGACTAATGAAATAACGACGAGCGGCGCCGATCATACTTAGGCTGTGGCGGCATTTCAAGTCTGCTTACCTCTCGGTCTTGGGTTGGTGACACCTTGACACGAGGCGGCGACCGTTATACTCCTTGTCGCACAGAGTGCAAATAGCGAGTGTGAGTTCGAGAGCTCTCGCGAGGTGGGACATGAAACTCGGCTTGCCTGCGTTTTTTTTTGTCGCCGTCGGCTTGATGGTTGTGTCACTTCCGCTATCAGCCCATCACGGTGCCGCCGAATACGACAACACGAAGACGATCTCCCTTCAGGGAACCGTCACTGCGTTGCAATATCTCAACCCACATGCGCTGATTCTTTTTACTGTCAAGGACGATAAGGGACAAACGGCGGATTGGACGGCCGAACTTCAGAGCCCGAATCTCCTCTCTCGAAGGGGCTGGAGCAGAAGCACCCTGAAACCAGGCGACCAAGTCGTCATCACAGGGCACCCCGTAAAAAACGGGGTGAAAGCGATGACGGGTCAAAAGGTCGTGTTCACCGATGGGCGCGAGACCCCCAACATGGGGTTACCTTCGGATTCTTCCAAATGAGAGCTCGGATCGTTTTCTGGCTTTGCGCGAGCATGCTTCTCGTCCCCTTTCTGCTGCACGCGCAAGCGTCGCAGACACCCAAGGCAAAAGGATCGACGGACGACCGGCCTCCGGCTGACTTCACCGGAGTCTGGTATCCGTCCTCCGGAAGCACCTTGGGGGCGGCCACTCCCGATAATCCCGGCCAGCAATTCGTCTGGCTCGATTCCGAGGGCAAGCCCCTCAAGGGTCCCCTGCCTCTTACGGCCTGGGGCCAGGAAAGACTCAAGGCCAACCATCCCACCGGACCTAAGACTTCCGCGATAGATTCGGACGACCCCGACTTTCAATGCTTTCCCTCCGGCGTGCCGAGAATCTATCTGTTCCTTTATCCAATGGAACTTATTCACACTCCGGGACGAGTGCTCATGCTTTTCGAATACGGCCACAACATCCGCCAGATCTTTACCGATGGCCGCGGCCATATGCAGGATGCCGAACCGAGCTGGATGGGCGACTCCATTGGCCACTGGGAGGGCGACACGCTGGTTGTGGATACGACCGGCTTCAACGATAAAACGTGGCTCGGGTACGGCGGCCAGCCGCATTCGGACGCTCTGCACGTCACCGAGCGCATTCGTCACATCGATCATGATTCGCTAATGATCGATATCACGCTCGATGATCCCAAGGCGTACACAATGCCTTTGCACACGCAAAAGAAATACATTCTGAAACCTGATTGGAACCTGATGGAATTTGTCTGCGAAGATAATTCTCTCAATTTCCTCGAGTTCGAGAAGAAAACCCGAATCCAGAAGTAGTCTGCCCGTCGGGACGCGGGTTGGTTCGAAGTTTTTCGTGCGGCTCCCTTATGGGAGCCGTTCCTACCTGGCAATTATCCACAGGCAGTTTAAGCTTCCCTTAAGGTAAGCTGGACTAATTCTACTCCGACTCGAAGTTCGTTCCGTTCTCGAAATCGCAATTCGGAATCGGGGAGCCGGTTACGGCGCGTACGTGCGCCTTAGTTCGGTGTGGTTCCGGGGTGGCACTTCTGGGGTGCGGTGCGGTCCTCCTGTCAGGCAGACGCTCGAACTGAATTCATGCACAAAAATAATCTTGGGGTCTTGCTGTTTCATTACGGGGTGCGGCTAGTAGTCAAGTAGAAGTACCGGGGGCGGTGGCCATGCTGACATCGCCAGAGGAGAAAAACATGGGTGTGTATCATGAGTTTGTAAGGCGAATCATGCTGTGTGTCGCTGCGGTTCTGATTTTGACAGCGATTCCAGCAGCGGCCCAACTACCTACAGGCACGATTCTGGGAACTGTCAGAGACTCCTCGGGTGCGTCGATACCAGGCGCCATGGTGACCTTGAGGAATACAGATACGAACCTCACGAAGACGGAGACGACCGAGGCGGATGGTAGCTATCGCTTCCCAGAGCTGCCGGTCGGTCACTATGAAATCAAAGCAGAAGCTGCCGGGTTCAGGACCGAGACGCACACCGGCCTGAATCTCGAGGTCACCCAGCAGGGCGTAATTAACTTTGCTCTGCAAGTCGGGGCTACCACGCAGCAGGTCACGATCACCAGCGACATACCCCTGGTGAATACGCAAGATGCTACGCTCGGCGGCACGGTCAACGAGCAGCAGATGGCAGAGTTGCCGCTGAACGGACGGAACTACGTTGACCTGGCGCTTTATAAGCCGGGCGTCAATCAGGACAAAAACCAGCGCAACCAGTCCGGCACGAGCTTCAGCGTGAACGGAGCGCCGGTGCGATCCAATAATTTCACTTTGGACGGGGCCATCCTACAGAACAGCACAGGACGCAGCCCCGTAGCCGGCGATTCCGGTGACGCCCTGGGTTTGGATGGCATCAAGGAGTACAGAATTGTGACCGGCACGTTCCAGGCCGAATATGGACTGGCTATGGGCAGCCAGATGGTGGCCGTCAGCAAGGGTGGAACGAATCAGTTCCACGGCGACGTCTTCGAATACCTCCGAAATTCCGCGCTCGATGCCAATGACTTCTTCCAAAACCAAGCGGGCAGCCCCATCGCGCCGCTTAAAAAGAACCAATTCGGGGGAGCATTTGGCGGGCCGATCAAGAAAGACAAAACTTTCTTCTACGCCGTATACGAAGGAGTTCGGCTGCAACTGGGGGTCCCCATCAACAACATTGTGCCTGCCGTAGGATGCCACCCGGCAGGCGCCAGCGCCGCGAACAACTATGGCGCCGGTACTTTCATCTCCCAGGCGGCTTGTCCGGATCTAGCCCAATCTTCTGACCCATTTTTATCCGCGAATGGCGGCGTGGTTCTTAGCCAATATACTGCTCCGCTGCTGGCGCTTGCGCCTATGCCCAATTTCGTGGACGGTTCAGGCTCGTCCCATCAAATCGGCAGCGATTTTAATAGTCTCGGTGAGAATTACGGGCAGATGCGTGTGGACCAGAATTTCTCCACAAACGACACATTCTTTGCACGATATACCATTGACAACGCGATTCAAAACAATACACAAGGCGACTACTCCTACTTCCGCTATTTAGCACCCGCTCGAAATCAGTGGATTACGCTTGCCGAGAACCACACTTTTTCGCCGACGGTCCTCAACACGGCGCGGTTTTCGTTCAGTCGCACGCACAGCGCCAATACCTTGGCGAACTCCGGTCTGCCAGGCGGTACGGGTCCGCAAATCGTGCCGGGTTTTTCCACCGGCATAGTTGACATGAGCGGCTCCGGCGGCGGCGGGTATAGCGAGTTCGGATCGGCCAATGCGGCCCCCACAACGTTCAGCCTTCAGAACATCTACACGCTGAGCGACGACGTGAACTGGACCCGGGGGAAACATTCCTTCAAATTTGGCCTGCTGCTTAACAGATACAATCAAGGAGACCAGGCTACCAATTCGTTTAATGGGCAGCTCCAATACAACCAACTGTCTGATTTCTTGCAGGACATACCCGCCGTTGTAGAGTTCGCGCCCACCTGGGCCAATGAGAACCGCTTTTTCATCTACAACACCTATGGCTTCTACGGCCAGGACGACTGGCGAGCCACACAGAGGCTAACCGTCAACCTGGGCTTGCGCTATGAAGTCATGAACACCCCGCGCGAGTTGCAAGGGAAGCAGTCGCACCTGGTAGACGATTACAGCAGTCTCTTTTCTCCCGGGCCAGTGATCAAGAACAACACGCTGAAAGATTTCAGCCCGCGGGTTGGCCTTGCCTATGACCTCTTTGGAAACGGAAAGACCGCCATCCGCGGCGGTGCCGGAATCTACTACGATTTGGGGAACATCGGGTCGGCCCTCGGAGGCACTACGAACGGAGGCCTCCCGTATGGGGCGTTGATTGATATTCTGCCGCCAGGTTGCGCATCGGGCTTTTTGAACGCGAACAACAATACAAACCCTCTGGGCACACCCGGTTTCCTGCCATGCACAACAACGGATTGGCAGAGCGTGTTAAACACCACTAATGCTGCTGGCGGCGGGTTTCCAATTCCGATTCCCCCGCAGGTACTAAACTTCTACCAACCCACGTGCTCGGGGACCTTCGCCCACACTATCGCGCAGTGTACGTCTAATCCCGGTATCGTTACGCCCACGTTCATCGACTACAACTATCAGAGCCCGTACATGATCCAGTACAACGCAAGCGTTGAGCAACAATTGCCCTGGAATATGGCGCTCGGCATCGCCTACGTAGGCAATCATGGAATTCACTTGCCCATGGTTCGAGATGGCAATCCGATCTTGCCCACCTCTTTTGGTCCGTGCGGCGATCCTGCCAGCGTATGCGTCGCCGGCAGGGTGCCGTTCTGGGATAACGGCTCTCCCGCATATCAAAACATTAATCCCAACTATGGCAGCGATATCAACGTCGGCACATTCGCAACGTCTCGTTACAACGCTTTGCAGGTAAACGTGGAAAAGCGGACCAGCCACGGACTCCAGTTCGATGCGGCCTACACGCATAGCCGTGTGACCGATGAAACGCAGGGCCAATCCAACATACAAGATTGCATCGTTTCAGGAGGCCTGTTGGGCGTTTACCCGCTGAACCCGCAGGTAGACAAGGGCCCGGCCTGCTTTAATATCCCAAACAACTGGGAATTTAACGTGCTGTATCACCTGCCGAGTCCACACGGGAGCGGCTTCTTGCCGAAAGCGCTGGGCGGCTGGTTTATGAGCAGCATCGTGAGCATCCAGAGCGGCCAACCATTCTCGCCGATTAGCAATGCCAATCGATCGAATTCCGGAGTTGCCCAGGCCCAACAAGGCGACCGGGTGAACATCAATACGCCCGCTTTGCTGGCCGCCTATCCGTGTACCTCGCAGCCGGGCCAGCCCCCAGCCGGAAGCAATCCATGTGCTTACCAACCGATCGTCTACAATCCCAATACGGTCATCACCGGCGACCCCAACCAATGGTTCAATCCGGCCATGTTCTCGCTGCCGCCTATCCAGCACAGTCTCAACTCGGAGCAGCCAGCCTGCTTCTTTCTGCCTGCATCCGATCCGAACAATTGCCCCGGGAACTTCATTGGCCAGCTTGGCACCGCCGGACGCAATATCTTGAGCGGGCCGCCCGAAAGGGATTGGGACTTTTCGATCGTCAAGCAAACCAAGCTCGGCTTCCTGGGAGAGGGTGGAATGCTGGAGTTCCGGGCTGAGTTTTTCAACATCCTCAACCATACAAACTTCACCGGCGATGGGTTGCGGACCAATATATTCAACGGAGGCACGGGCAGCATGGGCCCGTTCTCGGAAGCGCCGAAAGCAACTGCGGGCTTGGTCCAAAAGCAGCTGGCAGATAACCAACGGCAGATCCAGTTTGCCTTAAGACTGGAATTCTAAATCGCATCATGAGGGAGCCTTCGCCGGTTTCAAAGGCGAAGGCTCCCGCAGCTTGACCTTGACCCTCTGGCAAGTACAGAATGACCTGCCGCACTCCGAGAGGGTGCCTTTTCCTCGCCGGCAACGGAACCCACTTCGAAAAGGGAGACACAAATGAGCAGGCTCAAATTATTCGTTGTGGCATTATTGCTCTCCGCGGTGCCACCGGCTTTTGCTCAAACTGCCGTGCCTTTGAAGCTCGTTACCAAATATGAGATCCCCGCGTCCGTGAAAGGACGCTTCGACCATCTCGGATTGGATATGGCCGGCAATCGCCTGTTCGTTGTCGCCGAAGAAGGTGGGCAGGTCCTGGTCTTCGATCTGGGCACCGGAAAAATCCTTAAGACGATCGGCGTTCCCCACCCGCACGCAGTGCTCGTCCGCAATGATCTCAACCGCCTCTACATTACCGACGAAGATAAAGGCGCGGTGAACATCTACGACGCGAAGACCTATGAGCAAGTGAAATCGGTTCCTCTCAAGGTAGATACGGACTCCATCGGCTACGATCCGGTCACGCATTATCTCTACGTCGACAATGGCGGCGACAATGCCCACGAAGAGTTCACCATGCTCAGCGTTGTGGACACAACCGCCGGAACAAAACTCGCCGACATCAAAATCGATGGAGACACGCTCGAAGCGATGGCGTTGGAAAAGATGGGAAACAGGCTCTTTCTGAACAATCCCGCGAAAAACGAAGTCGAAGTGATCGATCGCAAAACCAATAAGGTGACGGCGACCTGGCCCCTCAAAATGAGCAAGGATAACGCAACGATGGCGCTCGATGAACCGGCGCATCGTCTTTTCGTGGGCTGCCGGCCCGGCCAAGTGGTGGTTTTCGATACGCAGACAGGCAAAGAACTTCAGATGTTTGCGATTGGAAAGGGAACGGACGATTTGATGTTTGACCCGGCGAGCAAGCGCATTTACGCCACTTCCGGCGGCGCCGGTGTCATCAACGTATATAAGGAAACCGACCCCGATCACTATCAGTCGCTGGGGCAGGTTCCGTCGGGTCCAGGCGGAAAGACAGGCCTTTTGGCGCCAGAGTTGTCGCGTCTGTTTGTTCCCGTTCCGGGGAAAGCGCCTGCGTCGAGCGCGATTTACGTCTATCAGGTTCAGTAAACGCGGCTCGGGGCGCCAATTTTTGAAGCGCATTCGTACCGGCGAAATTTATTCCTGCGCGTGCGCAATGCAAAATTCCAGCACCCGAGCCTCCGCCCAGTAACGTTCGGCTCCGTTCGTCCGCGATATAAAAGCGCAGTGTCCGCCAAATTCCGTGGCCGCAACTCGAATGTTGGGATTTCCGGCGATTTCTGGAGCGCCAAATGATTCGAATGGGACCACCGGATCGTCTTTCGATGTAAGGATAAGCGTCGGCACAGCAATCCGGTGCGCTACGCGCATCGCACTTGCCCGCTCGTAGTAATCCGCCGCGCCGCGATAACCGGCGCAGGGAGCCGTGATAGCCTCGTCGAACTCCCGCAGAGTCCTTACGACGCTCAGGCCATTGAGTTCGAATTGCCCCGGAAAGAGCTTCGCCTTCCGCCGCATTCGCGATTTGAGATCGCGAACAAATCGCAACTGATAAAGCCAGTTCTCGCGGCACTCGATCGCATCCACGCAGGCCGCCAAATCCAGGGTCGGACACACGCCGCAAATGCCGCGCAGCTCGCGCGGCGCTTCTCCTCCCAATTCCCCGGCCATCTTCAAAATCAGGTTACCACCCATCGAATAACCGGCGAAAAAAATCTGCTTCAGCCGGTCGCGCTCGATGAGCTCAAGGAGAACGGCTCGGAAATCGGCGCTTAGCCCAGAATTGTAGAGCGTCCCTGTAAGCCGTTCCGTGCCGCCGCAATTTCGCTGGTTCAACCGGAGCACGTTGAAACCAGCGGCGAACGCCTTCGCCGCCAAGGTTCTTATGTAGCCGGATTCGCTCGAGCCTTCCAGGCCATGCACGAGCGCGAGGGTTGGAGATCGCCGCGGCTCGCGCTGCCAATGGCAGCGCGCCAGCAGCTGCGTTCCTGGTTCGACTTCAAACAGACGGTCGTCTGCCCGCCGCAGTCCCGGCGTGCGCCTCGGCAGCAACGCTCCCGCCAGCGTCATCAGGTGCTTATTGCGCAGCCAGCGATGCGGTTCAAATCCGTTCACGTGTCACTCTGAGCGTAGCGAAGCGCGTCTCGTTTGAAAACACCGCCGTATTCGCAAAATTCCACAACCCATATAGACGGCAACGAATGTCATCGTGCTGCGACATCCTTGACCAACGCTACCGCGCCCCATACAATCGATCTTTATTCATGACGGCCGACAATCGGAACGAGCATTCCTCAGCCCAGTGGCTCGCCGCTGGGCTGTGAAGTTTCTGGCCTCTTTTCTTTCGGCCATTTTTTAGCAAGGGACCTGGAGGGACATGGAAGGCGCGATCATTGAAGGGCTGACTTTCGACGACGTTCTGCTGCTTCCCGGAAAATCTTCCGTGCTTCCGGCCGAAGCCGATACGCGTACGTGCCTCACTCGCGGCATTTCTCTGAACATTCCCATGGTCTCGGCGGCCATGGACACGGT
This sequence comes from uncultured Acidobacteriota bacterium, assembly GCA_963803735.1. GTDB lineage: Bacteria > Acidobacteriota > Terriglobia > Acidiferrales > UBA7541 > Palsa-189. The sequence continues at coordinate 618,721 of CAWDNV010000011.1, forward strand.
TACGGAAGCGCATCTCGCGATCGGCATGGCCCGGCAGGGTGGGCTCGGGTTCGTCCACCGCAACATGAGCATCGAGCGCCAGACGGAAGAAGTGGATCGGGTCAAACGCTCGGAAAGCGGGATGATCGTCGATCCGGTGACCATCTCGCCGGAAAATTCGGTGCATCATGCGCTCGATCTCATGAATAAGTATCACGTCTCGGGATTGCCAGTGACGCACGGTTCCAAGTTGGTTGGCATTCTCACCAATCGCGATCTTCGTTTCGAGAAAAATCTCGATCAATCCGTCAGCAGCGTGATGACCAAGGAGAATCTGGTCACCGTTCCAGTTGGAACCACACTCGAAGAGGCCGAGCGCCTGCTGCAGCAGCATCGCATCGAAAAACTCCTGGTCGTCGATCAGAATTTCAATCTTAAAGGGCTGATCACCGTCAAAGATATTCAGAAAAAATTGGAATACCCGCGGGCCACGAAAGATCAACATGGGCGCCTGCGCGTAGGCGCAGCAATCGGCGCGACCGGAGATTTCCTGGAACGCGCCGTCGAACTGGCGCGCGCCAACGTGGATCTACTGGCGCTCGACACCGCGCACGGTCACTCCACGCGCGTCATGGAAGCAATTCGCGCCGTGAAGCAGCGGCTGCCGAATATGCAATTGGCGGCGGGGAATGTGGCCACCTACGAAGGCGCGCGAGACCTCATCGCGCTCGGCATCGATGGCCTTAAAGTGGGCATCGGTCCTGGATCAATCTGCACGACGCGCGTCGTCACCGGCGCCGGAGTTCCCCAGGTGACCGCGATCGTCGAAGCCTCGCGGGCTGCGAAGGGTACGGGCGTTCCGGTGATCGCCGATGGCGGCGTGAAATATTCCGGAGATATCACCAAGGCCATTGCCGCGGGAGCCTCTGTCGTAATGATCGGCGGACTTTTTGCCGGCACGGAAGAGTCGCCCGGCGAGACCATCCTTTATCAAGGGCGCACCTTCAAGTCTTACCGCGGCATGGGTTCGCTTGGCGCCATGGAAGCAGGATCGGCGGACCGCTACGCGCAAGAAACCGCGGATCGCGGGAAATCGGTGCCCGAGGGCGTGGAGGGGCGTGTTCCTTACAAAGGACCTCTGAGCGGTCTGGTTGATCAACTCACCGGCGGGCTACGCAGCGGCATGGGCTATTGCGGAGCGGCCAATCTTCGCGAACTGCAGGAACATGGCCGGTTCGTGCGCATCACGTCCGCCGGCCTGCGCGAGAGCCACGTTCACGACGTCATCATTACTCGCGAGGCACCCAACTATCAGGTCGAATAATCCCGGATCTTCCCGTTTTTTCGCCTGGCTCCTCGTCGCCGCGTGGTCGGTTGTCATTTTCACATTCTCGACAGACAGTTTTTCGAGCGAACATACGCAGGGTGTAGTGGTGGACGTCCTGCATACCCTCCTTCCTCATGCCTCCCAGGGCACGCTGCTGATATTGCACGACATCATCCGCAAGTGCGGTCACGTAGTCGAATACTTCATCTTTGGCGTGCTGCTCTTTCGCGCAATAAGAGCACCCGGTCGTGGGTGGGACTTGCGGTGGGCCTTCGTGGCCATACTCATCGCTGCCCTTTATGCTTCCTCAGACGAAATTCATCAGATTTTTGTCCCCAGCCGCGGCGCTTCCATTTGGGACGCGCTGCTCGATACGGGCGCCGCCACTGTCGCTCAATTTGTCGTGTGGATGTTTAACCGGCGAGAGCAAACTTCTTGACCGAGGGAATTCCGTTCGCGCACTTCTTGAACGCACTTAAATAAGTGTGGGATCAGCCCCAAAAGAAAAGGCCCGTTTCTCGGCGAAATGGGCCTTTCACATTAACAAGAGGGTTTCGAACTACGCTTTGGCTTTGGCTTTGGCCTCGGCCTTTTCGGCTGGCTCCTCGGCCTCCGCCTTGGCCTTCTGCTTCTCTTTCTTTTCCTTCTTCTTCAACTTGGATCCCAGCAATTCGAGAATCGCAAGTTGCGCACCGTCTCCGATGCGGAAACCTGCATGAATAATGCGGGTGTATCCGCCCGGCCGGTCGGCAAATCGCGGAGCGATATCGTCAAACAGTTTTTTGGTTGCGAGCGGCGTAAGCAGATAGGCAGCGGCCTGGCGTCGTGTGTGCAGAGAATCGCGTTTGCCGAGGGTGATGATTTTTTCCACCAAGGGCCGCGTGGCCTTGGCACGCCGGACGGTCGTTGTGATGCGCTCTTTCTCGATGACATTCGTCACCAGATTGCGCAACGTTGCGCGGCGATGCGCAGGTTGGCGGCCCAGCTTAGCTCCTGAATTAAGGTGTCTCATGCCGGTTGCAGCGGCTTACAGCCCCGCGGTCTCCTCCGGCGTTGGCGGCGCAGTCTGGCTCGGCAGCGGCGGCCAGATGATTCGTCCGTGTTCGTCGAATTTCATTCCCAGCCCCAAACCCATCCTGGTGAGGATTTCCTTGATCTCATTCAGGGATTTGCGGCCGAAGTTCTTGGTCTTGAGCATCTCATTTTCCGTCTTTTGGACGAGCTCGCGAATGGTCTGGATATTCGCATTCTTAAGGCAATTGTACGAACGAACGGAAAGCTCGAGCTCTTCCACCGAGCGATCGAGGTGTTCGAGGCGAGGATCGTTGTAGGATTCGACGGATTCTTCCGGGAGCTCGGTGGGCTCCTCGAAATTAATGAAGATGCTCATATGATCCTTGATCAGCTTGGCGGCCAAGCCAATGGCGTCTTGAGGAGTTATCGCGCCGTTGGTCCACACTTCCAGCATCAAGCGATCATAGTCGGTCATTTGGCCAAGCCGGGCAGCCTCTACCGAATAATTCACTTTGCGAACCGGCGAGTGCACGGAGTCCACCGGAATGTAGCCGATGGGCAAATCCTCGTCGAAATTGCGGTCGGCGCCAACATACCCGCGCCCATTCTTGACGCGCATCTCGAGTTGCAACTTGCCGCCCTCACTCACGGTCGCGATGTAGACGCTCTTGTCCAGCACGGCAAAATCGGCGTCTTCTTCGATCATGGCAGAGGTCACCACACCCGCGGCTTCCGCGTTGAGAGTGATCGTCTTCGGCTGATCGTTATTCAGCTTCAGAGGCACTTGCTTGAGATTCAGAATGATATCCGTGGCATCTTCCACCACGCCTGGAATCGAGCTGAACTCATGCAGCACGCCTTCGATCTTGACGGCGGTAATCGCTGCGCCCTCAATCGAACTGAGCAGCGCGCGGCGCAACGCATTGCCTACAGTCGTGCCCCATCCGCGCTCAAAAGGCTGAGCGGAAAACTTTCCGTACTTGTCGGTCAACGAATCAAGTTCAGCCGCCAACCGCTTCGGTTTCTGAAATCCCTTCCACATATCTGTTTCTATCCTTCCTCCCGCAGAGCGGGATACGAAATTTTCAGAATCGGGAGACGCCCGGCTTACTTCGAGTAAAGCTCCACAATCAACTGTTCATTGAAAGCAGGCGTCTGAATATTTTCGCGCTTAGGCAGCGCCACGACACGCGCCTTGAAATTATCGCGGTCGATGTCCAGCCACGGAACCGTGTTTTGGCTTTGCGCGACGTTGCGGGACTCGAGCACCATGGTGTTCTGGTGCATGTCCGGCTTGAGCGTGACCTCCTCACCCGCAGTCACCAGGTAAGAAGGAATGTTTACCTTTTTTCCGTTCACGATAATGTGGCCGTGTAACACCAACTGGCGCGCCTGGGCGCGAGAAGAGGCGAACCCGCTGCGATTTACAACATTGTCGAGGCGCCTTTCCAACATGACGATCAGATTTTCTCCCGTCGGGCCCTTGGCCTTCTCCGCCTTGTGAAAATACCCGCGGAACTGACGTTCCAGCAGCCCATAGGTGCGCTTGACCTTCTGTTTTTCACGCAACTGCAAACCATAACCGGCAATCTTGGGCCGCCGCGCCTGTCCGTGCTGCCCGGGCACGAAATTTCTCTTCTCGATGGCGCACTTCTCCGTGAAACAGCGTAGCCCTTTCAAAAAGAGCTTCTGCCCTTCCCGGCGGCACAGCCGGCAAACCGCTTCTCGATGTCTTGCCAATTCGCTTCTCCTTTATTCCTCGCGCCTCTTAAACACGCCGGCGCTTGGGCGGGCGGCACCCATTGTGCGGAACCGGGGTTACGTCCTTGATATGTGCAATGTGCAATCCGGCAGATGCCAGTGCCCGAACCGCCGATTCACGTCCTGATCCCGGCCCCTTAACGCGAACTTCAATCGACTTCATCCCATATTGATCGCGCGCCACCCCAGCAGCCGTCATAGAGGCTTGCTGCGCGGCGTAGGGAGTGCCCTTACGCGACCCTTTGAAGCCTATGGAACCCGCGGATGACCAACACACCGTGCGCCCATCGGGCGCCGTGATGGTCACAATCGTATTGTTAAATGTCGCCTGGATACACGCGAAGCCATGCGGCACCACCCGGCGCTCGCGCTTCTTCTTGAATTCCTTTTTGCGCTTCGACGGTTTCCCTGTTGCCGCCGCTGCTCCCTCTTGTGCTTCCTTAGCCAAATGCGTTCTCCCTTAAACTCGCTTATTTGCGAGCCATCACTTTCTTCTTGGCGGCCACGGCGCCCTTTCGCGGGCCTTTCCGTGTACGGGCATTCGTGTGCGTTCGCTGGCCGCGCACGGGCAAATTGCGCCGATGGCGTAGGCCGCGATAGCACTGGATTTCAATCAAACGGCGAATATTCATCTGGATCTCTTTGCGGAGATCGCCTTCTACGCGCCCTTCGGATTCGATCTGCTGGCGAAGTTGATTCACCTCTTCTTCGGTTAGATCCTTGATCTTCTTGGTTTCGTCCACTTTGGCCTTGGCGCAGAGCGCGCGAGCGCGCTGCTGGCCAATGCCATAGATCGACGTCAAACCGACCCACAGGCGCTTATTGACCGGCAAATCTATTCCAGCAATGCGTGCCATAAAAAGCCCCTAACCCTGGCGCTGCTTGTGCTTCGGATTGCTGCATATCACCCGAACCACTCCGCGCCGATGAATGACTTTGCACTTATCGCAAATCTTTTTTACTGAGGCCCGAACCTTCATTTTCGCTCCGTTCTTTGCTTCTCGCTTATGTGGCAGAGCATCAGATGATCGCTCGCCCGCTCGCGACTCATCGTCACTTATAGCGATAGACGATCCGGCCGCGCGTCAGGTCGTAGGGCGAGAGCTCGACTGCCACCTTATCGCCTGCAAGAATGCGTATAAAATTCTTTCGCATCTTCCCCGAAATATGCGCCAGCACTTGGTGCTTGTTGTCCAGTTGCACCCGGAACATCGCGTTCGGCAGCGGCTCGATCACCGTGGCCATCACTTCGATGGCGTCTTCCTTCGGATTGCTGGAATCAGCCTTCTTTTTGTCGGGTTCTCGGGTCTTTGCCATACGCTCCAAACGCTACCAGGATGCTCCCGCTATCTCTCGTGGCCGCGTCAAAATCCACGGACCATTCGATGTTACCGCTACCGTGTGCTCGAAATGCGCCGAACAGCTGCCGTCAAGCGTTACCGCCGTCCACTTATCGTCGAGAACCTTCACCCCCGGCTCCCCCGCGTTGACCATCGGCTCGATGGCAAAAACCATGCCTTCCTCTAGGCGCGGGCCGTGGCCGGGTTCGCCATAATTCGGCAGATTCGGCTCCTCATGCATCTTGGTGCCGATCCCGTGGCCTACAAACTCACGGACCACCGAGAAGCCGTGTTTCTCCACCCATTGCTGCACGGATGCGGAGATGTCGCTCAAGCGATTTCCGGGCCGAACCTTCTCAATCGCCTTGTCCAGCGATTCGCGAGTCACTCGCAGGAGGTCGCAAATCTCGGGTCGAATCTTGCCCACGGGCAGCGTCAGCGCCGCATCTCCATAATAGCCATCCAACTCAACCCCGAAATCGAGCGAAATAACGTCTCCTTCCTTCAGCCGCCTCGCGCCTGAAGGTATCCCGTGGACCACCTCCTGATTGATGGAGGCGCACAACACGCACGGATAACCGCGATACCCCTTGAACGCCGGGCGAGCACCATGTTCCTGAGCACCCTGCGCCGCGATCTTTTCCAGGTCGAGAGTGCTCACTCCCGGCTGCACCGCCTGGCGCAGCCGATTCAACACATCCCAGACCACCAAGCCCGCGCGATGCATGGTCTCGAGTTCCGCGGCGGATTTACAAACGATCATTTTTTCTGCGCGAGCAACCCGAGCACGTTCTTTGTTACCGCCTCCGGCGCGGCCATACCATCCACATCCTTCAGCACGCCTTGCTGGCGATAATAATCTACCAACGGACGCGTCTGCCGCTCGTAAGCGGCCAGTCGCTCAGCAATTACCTCTTCGCGGTCATCCGGACGCTGTGTAAGCTCTCCGCCATCGCGATCACAACGGCCCGGAACCTTCGGCGGGTGGTCGTATATATTATAAATCTCGCCGCCGATTCCGCACACCCGCCGCCCGGTCAGGCGCCGCATGAGCTGATTCTTGTCGACCACAAAATGCACGACCAGCGGCTCCGTCTTGAACCGCCTGCGCAGGATTTCGTCCAGCTTTTCTGCCTGCGGGACCGTTCGCGGGAAGCCGTCCAATATGAATCCGTCCGCGGTATCGGGCCGCGAAATTCTGTCCTCCACCATGCTGAGGACCAGATCATCCGGAACTAGCTCGCCGCGCTCCATGATCGGCTTGGCTCGCAGCCCCAGCGGCGTGCCCCGGCTGACGTGCTCGCGAAACATGTCGCCCGTCGAAAGATGCGGCACGCCATAACTCTCAGCGATTTGCTTGGCCTGCGTGCCCTTTCCAGCGCCGGGCGGACCCAGAAAGATGACGGCGCGGCCCAGTCCTTTTGCGGCCACTCCCGCTTCAGGCATATCGGCGGCTCCGCAGCTTTCCTTTCTTGACGAAGCCCTCGTAATTCCGCATCACGAGTTGCGCTTCGATCTGCTGAACCGTATCCATGGCCACGCCCACTACGATCAGTAGCGAGGTTCCGCCGAAGTAGAACGACACATTCAGTCCCTCCAGCACGAATCGCCACATGTGGTTATCAAACCAGGAGCCCACAGCTCCGGGTAAGTGGTGCAGGTGGATACCGGCGATCATCCACTCGGGGAGCAGGCAAACGGCCGCAAGATAGACGCCGCCCACAAACGTCAACCGGCGCAGGATGCGATTTATGTGTTCGGCAGTGTTCCGGCCAGGCCGTATTCCCGGGATAAATCCGCCGTACTTGCGCATGTTGTCTGCGAGCTCAGTCGGGTTGAAGACGATGCCGACGTAAAAGAACGCAAACAGAAGGATCAGCAAGACGTAGATCAGCGTATAGAGCGGTTCGCCCCAGGCTAAGGCCTTGGCAAGCCGGTCAAAAGAAGGAAAGCGCTTCTGCATGACCAGGTCGATTGTTCCGGGAAACGTCAGCAGCGAACTGGCAAAGATAGGCGGAATGACGCCACCGGCATTCACGCGTAGGGGGAGATACGTCATCTGCCCGCCCATGACGCGCCTTCCGACCACGCGCTTGGCATATTGCACCGGAATACGCCGCTGCCCGCCTTCGACAAAGACGATGAAGCCGATCACCGCCAGCATCAGGCCAACGAGCAGGATCACGGCCAGACCGGTGAATGGCCCCCATTGGCCGGTGGAGACTTTGGTGTAAAGGTCGAAGATGCCGCGCGGCAATCCAACCACGATCCCGGAGAAAATGATCAACGACATTCCGTTACCGACGCCGCGCTCACTGATCTGCTCACCGAGCCACATGATAAATGCCGACCCCGTGGTCAGCGTCAGGATGGTCATCAGGGTGAACCCAAGGCCGGGGTTATAAACCAGCGCTGACCCGTTGGGTCCGGACTGGTGCTGCAGCGTGAAAGCGATCGAGAGCGACTGAAGAATGCTCAATAGAATCGTGAGATAGCGTGTGTATTGGGTGATTTTGCGGCGCCCGAGTTCGCCTTCTTTTTGCAGGCGCTCGAGATAGGGCCAGGCCACCGTCATGAGCTGCAGGATGATCGATGACGTGATGTAGGGCATGATCCCCAGCGCAAAAATCGTAAGCCGCCGGAAATTCCCGCCGCTGAATAGATCGATAATGCCGAGGACCGAGCCTTGATTCTGCTGGAAAAGCTGCGTCAGAACGTCGGTATTGATACCCGGCGTAGGCAGAAACGCGCCCAGCCGATACACGGCCAGTATTCCCAAGGTGAACAGGATCCGCTTGCGCAGATCGGCAATCCGAAACATATTGGCAAAGGCTTCAAAAAATTGGTTCATGATACTCGCTCGACTTTGCCTCCGGCCTTCGCGATCTTTTCCTCCGCCGAGCGGCTGAAGGCATGCGCGCGGACCGTAAGCGCTGCATTCAATTCACCATCACCCAGAATCTTTATCTGGCGCGAACCCCCATGCACCACGCCGCGTTCGCGCAGGGATTCAGGACTCACCACATCGCCTGCGCCGAAGACCTTGAGCGCTTCCAGATTCACAACCGCATATTCTTTGCTGAAAGGGTTGTGAAAGCCGCGCTTGGGTATGCGGCGATGCAACGGCATCTGGCCGCCCTCAAAACCCGGCCGCTGCGAATATCCCTTGCGGGACTTCTGTCCTTTGTTTCCTGCTCCGGCAGTTTTTGGGAGCTTCGAACCAATGCCCCGGCCCACCCGCACCTTGCGGTGACGGGAGCCGCGCGGCGGCCGCAAATTTGACAAAGTTACCGACATGATTGCCTCAATCCCTCCCGAGCCCTCTGGAGAAAAGTGTTGCGCTTATTCCACCACAATTACCAGATGGCGCACTTTATCCACCATACCACGGACGGAGGGCGTGTCTTCCCGCTCCACAACCTGCTGCATGCGCCGGAATCCCAAGCCGCGCACCGTTTCGCGCATATCCCGGGTGCAGCCAATATAGCTGACCACCCACTTCAGTTTAACCGTTCCCGGCTTCTTTTTCGTCGCAACCAATTTCTGCTCCTAACGCAACTCTTCGACAGTCTTGGAACGAAGCTCTGCGACCCGGGCTTCATCCTTCAGGCGCAAGAGTGCATCGAAAGTGGCTTTGATGACGTTATGCGGATTCGAAGTGCCAATCGACTTGGTCAACACGTTCGAAATTCCCGCCACTTCCATCACCGCGCGCACCGGCCCTCCGGCAATGATGCCCGTGCCTTCTGACGCCGGCTTGAGCAGAACCTGGCCCGAACCATAAAAACCAGTGACCTGATGCGGAATCGAGGTGCCCTTCAAATTCAGGCGAATCAGGTTCTTTTTTGCCTGTTCGATGGCCTTGCGAATGGCCATAGGAACTTCCCGAGCCTTGCCCATGCCGAAACCAGCGTGGCCGCGCTGATCGCCGACGACTACCAATGCGGAGAAACTCAAATTCTTGCCGCCCTTGACCACCTTGGTGACGCGTTGAATGGAAACAACCTGATCCTTCAGATTATTGGCGCTGACCTCGATCGGCCGGCGTACCGCTAACGTTTCGCGCAGAATGTGTTTGGACATGATTAAAACTTCAATCCCGCTTCGCGAGCCGCGCTGGCGAGCGCCTGAACACGGCCGTGATACATGTAGCCGCCGCGATCGAATACCACCTGTTGGACGCCGGCAGCCAGCGAACGCTCCGCGATCGTCTTGCCCACGATTTTGGCCGCCGCGACATTGCCGCCGCCCTTGATCGCTGTGCGGGTATCCTTATCGAGCGAACTCGCCGACACCAACGTGCGCCCGCCGTGATCGTCGATCACTTGCGCGTAGATGTGGCCGAGCGAGCGGTACACACAAAGGCGCGGGCGCTCAGACGTGCCCACCACGCGCTGCCGCACGCGGTCATGCACGTGCTGCCGGTGCGCGTTACGTGAAAGCTTGCGAACTGATTTTGTCGCCATTCTTTCCTTTCGTTAAGGCCTTTCGAAGGACCGTTTACGCTGCGGTCTTGGCGGCGCCCGCCTTGCCGGCCTTCTTCTTCAAGCGCTCGCCAACCAGGCGAATGCCCTTTTGCTTATAAGGATCCGGAGGCCGCAGCGCGCGAATATCCGCCGCCGCCTGTCCCACCCGCCCGCGATCGGCTCCCGCTACGCTGATGCGGGTTTGCTTCTCGACTGTGATTTGAATGCCCTCGGGAATAGGGAACTCGATGGGATGGGAGTACCCCAGCGCGAAGACGACATTCTTCCCTTTGACCTCCGCGCGATAGCCCACGCCGACGATGTCCAGATCCTTCTTGAATCCTTCGGTCACGCCGCGCACGGCGTTGGCCACCAGGGCCCGCGCCAAGCCGTGAAGTGCGCGCACTTCGTCCGACTCGCGAAGAGCGAGAAGCGTGCCGTCTTTTTGCTCGAAGTGGATGCCTCGCGGCACGCGGATACTGAGCTTGCCCTTGGGGCCTTGCACTTCGATGGTTGCGGACCCGATCTGCACCTTTACAGCAGCAGGCACCGGGATCGGTTTTCGTCCAATTCGTGACATAGCTTTTTACCCTTACCAGATTTCACAAAGCAGTTCGCCGCCCAGGCGCTGTTTGCGTGCCGCCCGGCCGGTCATCACTCCGCGCGGAGTGCTCAGGATGCTAACGCCTAGACCGCCAAAGACTGCCTTAATCTTTACCGTGCCGACGTAGCGCCGGCTTCCGGGCCGCGAAACGCGGCGAAGGTCGCTGATTACCGAACTCTTGTCCGGCGTGTACTTCAGAAATAGGCGCAGCGCTTTGCGCGTTTTCGATTCGTCCACGACTTTGTACGTGGAGATGAAGCCCTCTTCCTTGAGCACGCGGGCGATCTCAATCTTGAGTTTCGACGCCGGCAACTCCACCCGCGCATGCCGCGCCTTGGCGGCATTGCGGATGCGCGTCAGCATGTCGGAAATAGGATCGGTTTGCATCTTTACCAACTCGCCTTGGTCACGCCGGGAACTTCGCCGCGCAACGCAAAACCGCGAAAACAGATGCGGCACATCTGGAATTTGCGGATGTAGCCGCGCGGCCGGCCGCAAACGCGGCAGCGGTTCCGTATACGGATCTTGAACTTCAGTTTCTTGCGGGTCTTCGCAAATTGCGAAATTCGCGCCATAACTCTCCTTAGCCGCGCAGCGGCACTCCAATCATTTTTAGCAGCTCGCGGCCTTCTTCATCATTGCTCGCGGTGGTGGTTAAAGTGATATTCATGCCCTTGATCTTGTCCACGCGCGTGTAATCAATCTCCGGAAAAACCAGTTGGTCACGCAAACCGAGCGTGTAATTGCCGCGCCCATCGAAGGCGTTCGGGCTCAATCCTTTGAAGTCGCGCACACGCGGCAGCACCACATTGCAAAGCCGGTCCAGAAATTCGTACATGCGGTCGCCGCGCAGCGTCACGCAGCAACCGATGGGCATGCCCTTGCGGATCTTGAAATTGGCGATCGATTTCTTGGCTCGCGTGATGACGGCGCGCTGGCCTGAGATCTGACCCAACTCCGCGGCGGCCACATCCAGCAACTTGACATTCTGGCTGGCCTCGCCCAAGCCGATATTGACTACCACCTTGGCTACCTTGGGCACGGCCATGGGGTTCTTAAATCCAAAGCGCTTCATCAGCGCCGGAACCACTTCACTTCGATATCGATCGTGCAATCGGCTCATAGCAGTGCTATTTCTCCAATGTCGTGCCGCAGCGGCGACAAATACGCACCTTGGTGCCGTCGGGCATCAGCTTATGGCCCACCCGCGCGTGCTTGTTGCAGGACGCGCACAACAACAGCACGTTCGAGATTTGAATCGGGCCTTCCTTCTCCACGATGCCGCCCTTCACGTTCTTGGAAGGATTGGCGCGTGTGTGCCGCTTGATGATAGCGGCGTGCTCGACTGTGACTGTGCGGCTCCGAGGGTTAACTCCCAGCACGCGGCCCGTCTTGCCCTTATCGCGCCCGCTCATCACGCGTACTTGATCGCCCTTACGAATGCTCGCATTTGTAACCGTGGTATCCATGAATCGTTTTTATCCCTCTGCGCTGGCCTTACCAGACTTCTGGGGCCAGTGATACGATCTTGGCAAATTTCTTTTCCCGCAATTCGCGCGCTACAGGTCCGAACACGCGCGTGCCTACCGGCTCATTGGCATCGTTGATAAGCACGGCGGCGTTGTCGTCAAAACGGATATAACTGCCATCGCGACGCCGATGCTCCTTGCGCGTGCGTACCACTACAGCGCGCACAACCTTGCCCTTCTTGATGGGGCTTTCCGGGGTCGCTTCTTTCACCGAAGCGGTGATGATATCGCCCAGACCCGCCCGGCTGCCGATATCGCCGCCCACGGGCAGAATACACATCAACCGGCGCGCTCCCGAATTATCGGCCACGGTTAGCCAGCTTCGCATTTGAATCATTGCCGCGCTCTCCCCTTACCTTAATCGAAAACCTAATCGACGCTCGTGCGCCGGGATAGCACTTCCGCCAGCCGCCATCGCTTGAGTTTGGACATCGGGCGGGTCTCTACGATACGCACAACGTCGCCCGGGCGCGCCTCGCCTTGCTCGTCGTGAGCATAGAATTTTTTGACCACATGCACGTAGCGCTGGTAGAGCCGATGCTGAATCTGCCTGGTCACGCGCACTACGATCGTCTTCTGCATCTTGGAGCTGGCGACCACGCCAATCAGCTCGTGGCGCCGTCGGCGCTTTTCCGTGGCGGTATTTACGGCTGTTGCCATCAACTTTTCCTCAATTCGTGCTCGCGCAAAAGTGTTTTGACGCGCGCTAAATCTTTCCTGGCCAACCGCAACCGGCCCACGGCTTCGGCCTGACCTGTGGTCAGCTGAAAACGGAGCCGGAAGACCTGCTCCGCAAGCTCGCGCTCGCGCGCCGCCAGCTCTGGCTGGCCCAAATCCCTCAATTTTTCGACTTTCCTGGCCATCACAACTCTCCCGCGCGGCTTACAAATTTTGTCGGGATGGGCAGTTTGTGCGACGCCAGCTTCATGGCCTGGGTCGCCGTGGCCAGATCGACTCCGGCCATCTCGAACATGACTCGCCCGGGCTTCACCACGGCCACCCAACGCTCCGGCGCTCCCTTGCCTTTGCCCATACGGGTTTCAGCCGGCTTCTTGGTAAAGGGCTTGTCCGGAAAAATCCGGATCCATAGCTTCCCGCCGCGTTTGATGAATCGCGTGATGGCCACGCGTGCGGCCTCAATCTGGCGATCGGTGATCCATGCGGGCTCGAGAGCCTTCAGTCCGTATTCCCCGAAAGACAGCTCGCCTCCCCGCCAGGCCTTTCCGCGACGGCGGCCGCGCTGCTGTTTGCGATACTTCACTTTCTTCGGCATCATCATGGCGAATTCTCTCTAGTCGGCCGCAGCCGCAGACGCGGCCGGCACGCGGCGCTTGCTTCGTTCAGGGATGTTCTCACCCTGGTAGATCCAGCACTTCACGCCGATTACACCGTAAGTGGTATAGGCCTGCGCAAATCCAAAATCGATATCCGCGCGCAGCGTTTGCAGCGGCAACCGCCCCTGCAGGTACCATTCCTTGCGCGCAATTTCGGCTCCGTTCAGCCGGCCCGCCACGCGCACTTTGATTCCTTTGCAACCGAACCGCAGCGCCGAGTCCACGGCTTTACGCATGGCGCGCCGAAAAGCGACGCGCTTCTCGAGCTGCAAAGCGATCGATTCGGCCACCAGCTGTGCATCGAGTTCCGGCCGGTGGACTTCCTGAATATCGATATGCACTTCGCGCTTAGTTCGCTTTTGAACTTCGTTCTTCAGCTTGTCGATTTCCGAGCCTTTGCGGCCGATGATAATTCCCGGGCGCGCAGTGAACAGGCGGATGACCAGCTTATTGGCGGCGCGTTCGATATCGATAGCACTGATGCCGGCTGAGCGCAGCCGCTCTTTCAGCTGGCGCCGCAGCACCACGTCTTCGTGCAGCAGGTCGGCATATTCCTTGGTGGCAAACCATCGCGACCGCCAGGGCTTGTTGTAGCCCAGCCGAAACCCATAAGGATGTGTCTTCTGTCCCAAAGCAACTCCTTCCGATCTCTTTATTCCTGCTTTTTCGGTTTGCGTGCAGGCTTCTGGCCGCCAAGCGCTTTGCGTGCCTTCTTCACCGCTCCACGCACGCCTTTTTCGGAGGCTGCCGCTGCTTGCGCGGCGGCCGTGCGTTCCGCGGCTGCCCGATGATGCTCCTCAACTGCTACGACGATATGCGCCGTACGCCGCACGTAACGAAAAGCCCGGCCCATCGGGGCGGGGCGCAGCCGCTTCCAGCGTGATCCTTCGTTTACGAAGCAGCGCGACACGTACAATTCGTCCACGTCAAGCGAGGCGCCTGCGTCCTCGGCCTTGCGTTCCGCATTGGCGATGGCGCTGCGCAAGACTTTTTCGATATCGCGAGCCGCGCGCTTCTTCGTATAGCGCAGAATCTGCAGTGCATGTTCAGCGCGCTGGCCGCGAATCAGATCCACTACCAGACGAGCCTTCTGCGGGGACATGCGCACGTGCCTCGAGAGCGCTTGCGCCTCGATTGCTGGTGCTGCCGGAATTGTGACATTCGTAGCCATGTTCGTTTAGCCTTTGGGCTTAAGCCTTTGGAGCTGCCGGAGCGCCGCCTGCACCACCCGCTGGTGACGGGGCCCCCGGTCCGCCCGGACCTCCGGGACCGCCTGCAACACCTGCAGCCCTTTCCAGTGCCGCTTTGACCGCGTGGCCTTTAAAAGTCCGCGTGGGCGCGAATTCGCCCAACTTGTGTCCGATCATCTGCTCCGTGATGTACACGGGAATAAACTTCTTGCCGTTATGCACGGCTATCGTGTGGCCGATCATCTCCGGCACAATGGTGGAGCGGCGCGACCACGTCTTCACGACTTTCTTCTCGTTCCGCGCGTTGAGCGCCTCTACGCTATTCCGCAAAGGCGAATCCACGAACGGGCCTTTTTTCAGCGAACGACCCATTGAGTTCCTTCCCTAGCTATCTTGGCCGAGTAAAACTAGGCTACTCGTCCACGCGCCGCAGCTTGATCCACTGCGCGCGCCGCACTTTTCGAAAGCCCCGTACCGGCCCGGAAACCCGATGCGAATGCGGGCAGAATGGGCATACGAACCGCGTGCCCTGCTGGCTGGGCTGTTTTTCCACCAGCACCGCCCAACCCGACTTGCAAAACCGGTAAAGCACGGGCTCGAGCGGAACTGCATGCACCTTCGTTGTCGTCTTCCGTACGGGCTTGGACACTCGCGACCGCACAGCTGATTTGCGTGCGCTCGAACCGCGCCGAGCCGCCGCAATGCTTCGCGTTGCTCTCATGGTCGTCCTCTCCATCACCCGCCGCGCCGGGATCATCTTTCGCTACATCCTTAATTTTACTATCTCGTACTGATTACCGCCAAAATCAAGACCGAGATTACTTCCGCCGCTGGGCGATGTTCCTGTCCGTGCGGCGATTGTGCCGCGTCTTCGCGCCCAACGTTGGAAAACCCCACGGTGTCTGGGGATGATTGCCCTTGACGCGGCCTTCACCACCGCCATGCGGGTGGTCCACAGGATTCATGGCTACGCCGCGAACCGTCGGCTTCTTGCCATGCCAACGGGTTCGGCCCGCCTTGCCATAGGTAACGTTCTCATGGTCCAGATTGCCAATCTGACCGATGGTTGCCATGCAGTCGATCACGAAGCGCCGCACCTCGCCCGAAGGCAGCTTCACCAGTGCAAGATCCCCTTCCTTGCTAAGCAGTTGAGCCGATCCGCCCGCAGCGCGTACCACCTGAGCGCCTTTGCCGGGAGAAAGCTCCAGGTTATGCACCTGCGTTCCGGGAGGAATGAACCGCAACGGCATGGCATTTCCAGGCAGAATGTCCGCGCCTTCGCCCGTCTGCACCGTCATCCCTACCTCAAGCCCTACCGGATGCAGGATGTACCGCTTTTCGCCATCGACGTAATGCAGCAGCGCCAGGCGCGCGGAGCGATTGGGATCGTATTCGATTGCCGCCACTCGCGCGGGAATGCCTTTTTTCTCGCGCCGGAAATCCACGATGCGATATTGCTTTTTGTGCCCCCCGCCGCGATGCCAGATGGTCAGTTCGCCTTGCGAATTCCGTCCGCCGGTGCGCTTCTTAGGTTCGAGCAGCGCCTTTTCCGGCGTCTGTTTAGTGATATCGCTTTTGTCCAGCATCGTGATAAAGCGTCTGGACGCGGTATAGGGATTAAAGCTTTTTAGTGCCATTGCCTATTACCTTCCTGCAGCGCCCGAAACTTCGCGGCGCTTTGCACCCTGATATCGAAAAGAACCGATCACAGATTCTCCGCGTATTCGATCATCTTTTCGTCTTTGCCAAGCCGGACGTAAGCTTTCTTCCAATCCCGCCGATGCCCTTCCGAACGCCCGCGCCGCCGGAACTTGCCATGAAAAATCGCTGTGCGCACGGCGTCGACCTTTACCTTGAAAATCTGCTGTACCGCCTCTTTGATCTGAGTCTTCGTAGCATCCGCGGCCACTTCAAAGACGACGGTGTGCTGCGTCTCTTTTACTCCCAAGCCCTTTTCGGTGATGATGGGCCGGCGAATCACTTTGTAAACGTTGACGTCCATATTTTTGCCCTGCCCGCCTTATTCCTTTTCCTTGCCTTTGCCTTTCGGCTTGGCTTTCGGCTTCGATTTCGCACGGGCCGGTGACTTGGCCTTGCTCGAAGACTTCGACTTTGTCCGCACCGCCGCCTTGCTCTGCCGAGTCTTGGTGGATGGCACGGCCGCGCGCGTAGACACCGCATGCTCCGCGCCGCCATTTTCACTCGACGAAGCTTCTACGGGTTGCGCTCCTTCCGGCCCCAAAGACCGGCCCAGATGCAACGCCGTATCTTGCGATAGCAGAACGCGGCCGTGCCGCAAGACGTCATAGGCCTGCAGCGCAGCGGGAGCGACCACTTTCACTCCCTCAAGATTGCGGCTGGCCAGCTCGAGATTGCGGTTGCCCGGCCCTTCGACCACGAGCACGGTGCGCGTCTCTCCATCGAGCTTGGTTAATGCCGCCCGGAACTCCTTGGTCTTGTGCGAATCCAATTTCCAGCCATCGACCACCGTAAGTTTCTCGTCCGATAGCTTTGCCGAAAGCGCCGAACGCAAAGCGCCGAGCACCATCTTCTTCGGAAGCCGATATTCGTAACTCCGCGGCTGAGGCCCGTGCACGGTGCCGCCTTTGCGCCAGATCGAAGAGCGAATCGACCCCACCCGCGCGCGTCCGGTGCCCTTCTGCCGCCATAGTTTGCGGCCGGACCCGGACACTTCGCCGCGCCCCTTGGTCTTGTGCGTGCCCGCGCGCTCGCCCGCCAGATACCAGCGTACTGCCTCGTGCAGCAGATGCGGATTCACCTGCGCCGCGAACACCGCATCGGCCAGTTCCACTTGGCCCACGGTCTTACCTTGCAAATTGATTACGTCGACGACGGCCATGAAATGCCTAAGCTCCTTGTCTCTACTTCGCGCGCTTGGACTTGCGGATCAAGAGATAGCAGCCGGTTGGCCCGGGAACGGCTCCGCGCACCAGCAAAAGATTCTCTTCGGCATCGATCTTCACCACGCGCAAATTCTTAACGGTTTTGCGTTCATGCCCCATGTGTCCGGGAAAATGCTGACCCGGCCATACTCGCGACGGGAAGGAGCTGGCGCCAATGCCGCCCGGCGCGCGATGGAACATGGAACCGTGCGTGGCGTCGCCGCCGCGGTAGTGCCAGCGCTTGACGCCGCCTTGAAAGCCCTTGCCCTTGCTCACGCCGGTCACGTCCACCAGTTCGCCCGGTGCAAAGCGGTCCACCAGAACGCGATCGCCAACTTTCGTTTCGTCGTTCGATTCTTCCAGGCGAACCTCGCGCAGCATGCGCATGGGCGCCACGTTGGCCTTCTTGAAATGGCCGGTCATGGGCTTCGAGATGCGCTGGGGCTTCACGAATTCGACTAGGCCCAATTGCACGGCATCGTAGCCGTCGGTCTGTTTGCCGCGGCGTTGAACGACGACGCAAGGCCCAGCCTGCAGCACTGTGCAAGGCACCGCGGCGCCATCGTCCGCAAATACGCGGGTCATGCCCAGCTTGATTCCGATAATTCCATTCACGGCCATTCGAATCGTCCTTTGGAACTGCTCATTTCGCCGCGTGCTCGCGGCCAAACGCCTTGATCTCCACGTCCACGCCCGGCGGCAAATCCAGTTTCATCAGCGCATCCACCGTGTCGGGCGTCGGCTCGAGAATGTCGATCAGCCGCTTGTGCGTGCGCATCTCAAATTGCTCGCGCGATTTTTTATCCACGTGCGGCGAACGCAAAACCGTCCAGCGGTTGATCGTGGTGGGCAACGGAATCGGCCCGGCCACGTCCGCGCCGGTGCGCTTGGCTGTGTCCACAATTTCCCGCGTGGACTGGTCCAGGATGCGGTGGTCGTACGCTTTCAAGCGAATGCGAATTCGTTCTCCGGCTGGCATAGGTTACTCGATGACCTCGGTGACGGCGCCGGCCCCGACGGTGTGGCCGCCTTCGCGAATGGCGAAGCGCAGCCCGCGTTCGAGCGCCACCGGCGTAATCAGCGATATCTCCGCCGATACGTTGTCTCCCGGCATCACCATCTCCACTCCGGTCGGCAGCTTCACGTCTCCGGTCACGTCCGTGGTCCGAAAATAAAATTGCGGCCGGTATCCGGTGAAAAACGGCGTGTGCCGCCCGCCCTCTTCCTTGGTCAGCACGTAAGCTTCGGCCTTGAACTTAGTGTGCGGCGTGATCGAGCCCGGCTTCGCTACCACCTGCCCGCGCTCCACCTCTTCTTTTTCCGTGCCGCGCAACAGCAAACCTACGTTGTCTCCCGCCATCCCTTCGTCGAGCAGCTTGCGGAACATCTCCACGCCCGTGACGATCCGCTTGATCGTCGGCCGGAAACCCACAATCTCTATCTCTTCTCCGACCTTCACTTTGCCGCGCTCGATTCGCCCGGTCACCACTGTGCCGCGGCCAGAGATCGAGAAAATATCCTCTATGGGCATGGCAAACGGCTTGTCCACATCCCGCTGCGGCAACGGCACGTTCTTATCGACCGCCGCCATCAGCTCGAGAATTGTCTTCTCCCACTGCTCTTCGCCATTCAGTGCGCCCAGCGCCGATCCGCGAATCACCGGCACGTCATCGCCCGGAAACTGATAGGTCTTGAGCAGCTCGCGTACTTCCAGTTCCACCAGCTCGAGCAGTTCGGGATCTTCCACCGCATCGCACTTGTTCAAAAACACCACGATGTAGGGCACACCTACCTGCCGCGCCAAAAGAATGTGTTCCCGCGTCTGCGGCATCGGCCCGTCGGTCGCCGCCACCACCAGGATCGCTCCATCCATCTGCGCCGCCCCGGTGATCATGTTCTTGATGTAGTCGGCGTGACCCGGGCAATCGATGTGCGCGTAGTGCCGGTTGGCCGTTTCGTACTCCACGTGCGCCACCGCGATCGTGATCCCGCGCTCGCGCTCTTCCGGCGCGTTGTCGATCGAATCGAAGGCGCGGAACTGCACCTTCGGATTGTTCTTGCTGAGCACCTTGGTGATCGCCGCCGTCAAGGTCGTCTTGCCGTGATCGATGTGCCCGATCGTCCCGATATTCACGTGCGGCTTGCTGCGCTCGAATTTTTCCTTCGCCATGCTTGTCCTATTCCTCCGCTGCTGCGGTAAAAACCCTAAACTGAAACTATCTCGTCACCCGGCCTGTGGCCTTGGAGATCACTTCATCCGCTATCGATGCGGGCGCCTCGGCATAATGCGAGAAGTGCATAGTGAAGCTTCCTCGGCCTTGCGTGCGGCTTCGCAAATCCGTGGCGTAACCGAACATCTCCGCCAACGGCACCTCGCAGCGAATGATCTGCGCTCCGGCGCGCGACTCCATCCCCAGCGGATGGCCGCGCCGCGAATTGAGATCGCCGAAGACATCGCCCATGTATTCCTCGGGCACGACCACCTCAATGCGCATCACCGGCTCGAGCAGCACTGGCTGTGCCTTGCCGCAGGCCTCTTTGAACGCCATGGACCCGGCGATCTTGAACGCCATTTCCGAACTATCTACCTCGTGGTAGCTGCCGTCGGTCAAAACTACGGCGATATCCACCATCTCGTAGCCTGCGAGGACGCCATTCTCCATGGCCTCGCGTATACCTGCTTCAATGGGAGCGATGTATTCCCTGGGTATCGCCCCTCCTATGACCTTGTCGATAAAAAGCAATCGATGCTCTTTGTCAAAGCGGAACTTACCGCCTGATCCAGCCACTGACTTCGCCAATGCATCGAGCTCGTCGGTAGACATCTCGTGCATGTCTTCATGACTGGCATTCGGAAGAGGATGAATTTCGAGTTTGCAATGGCCGTACTGGCCGCGGCCGCCGGTCTGACGAATATATTTGCCTTCGGCTTCAGCATGCCTGCGGATCGTTTCGCGGTAAGCGACCTGAGGCCGCCCGACAGTTGCTTGGACCCCAAATTCGCGCATCATGCGATCCACAATGATCTCAAGGTGCAGTTCGCCCATGCCGGAAATCAAAGTCTGTCCGGTGTCGGGATCGGTATGTACCCGGAAAGTAGGATCTTCCTGCGAAAGCTTCTGGAGCGCGTTGCCGAGCTTATCCTGATCCGCTTTGGTCTTCGGCTCGATCGCCACCGAGATGACCGGAGCAGGAAATTCGATTGATTCCAAAATGATCGGCTTCTGCTCATCGCAAAGCGTGTCGCCCGTCGTTACGCTCTTTAAGCCTACGCACGCGGCAATGTCGCCCGCGTAGATGGCATCGATTTCCTCACGCTTGTTTGCATGCATGCGCAAGAGCCGGCCGATGCGCTCGCGAGTGCTTTTCGATGAGTTATAAACGTAGCTGCCTGCCTTCAAGATGCCCGAATACACACGGATATAAGTCACATGCCCGACAAACGGGTCGGACATGATCTTGAACGCCAGCGCCGAAAACGGCTGGTCATCGCTCGCCCGCCGCAAAAGCGGCTCTGTGCCATCGAGCGAAGTGCCTTCGACCGGCGGAACATCGAGAGGCGAAGGCAGATAATCAACAACCGCGTCGAGCAGAGGCTGAACGCCTTTGTTCTTGAATGCGGAGCCCGCCAAGACTGGCACGAGTTTAAGCGCGATCGTCGAGCGGCGAACCGACGCGCGCAATTCTTCCGGCTTCAATTCATGTTCGGCCAGGTACTTGTCCAGAATGACGTCGTCGTGTTCGGCGATGTACTCGACCACCTTCTCGCGCTGCTCTTTATAGAACTCCGGACTGATCGCCGACGCTTTGATTGCCGCCGCGACTCCCGGCCGCTCCTTCAAAAAGGCCTCATCCCAAAGCTTCTCGATCGGAAACACTTCGAATTTCGCGCCGAGAGTATCTTCAAGCCAGATAATCGCTTTTTGCTCGATGAAATCGATGACTCCGACGAGGCTATCTTCTTTGCCGATGGGAAACTGCAGAGGAACGGGGTGGGCACCAAGCCGCTGGCGCATCGTGCGGATACAGTGTTCGAAATCGGCTCCTACGCGGTCCATCTTGTTCACAAACGCAATGCGGGGTACCCGATATTTATCCGCTTGCCGCCACACCGTCTCTGTCTGCGGCTGCACGCCCGCAACAGCGTCAAAAATTGCCACGGCGCCATCGAGTACGCGGAGCGAGCGCTCCACCTCGACGGTAAAATCCACGTGGCCGGGCGTATCGATAATGTTGACCCGGTAGGATTGACCAGAGCGTTTCCAGGTCGCCGTCGTCGCTGCGGACGTAATCGTAATGCCGCGCTCGCGCTCCTGCTCCATCCAGTCCATCGTGGCGGTGCCTTCATCGACTTCGCCGATCTTGTACGTCACACCGGTATAAAAAAGAATGCGCTCGGTGGACGTCGTTTTGCCGGCGTCGATATGCGCCATGATGCCGATGTTGCGCGTATGTTCGAGTTGTGACCGTATTTCCATAATTCTGCCAAATTCTTCCGTTTTTTTGTTTTACCAGCGGTAGTGGGCGAAGGCCTTGTTCGCCTCGGCCATGCGGTGAACGTCTTCTTTGCGCTTGATCGCGCCGCCACGTCCGTTGGCCGCGTCCAAAAGCTCGTCGGCCAACTTATCCATCATGCGCTTGCCAGGGCGGGTGCGTGCGTGGAGCAATAACCAACGAATCGCCAAAGACTGCCTGCGGAACTGGCTCACCTCAACCGGAACCTGATAGTTCGCGCCGCCAACCCGGCGAGACTTCACCTCGAGCACCGGCTTGACGTTTTCCACCGCTTTCTTGAAAACCTTGAGCGGCTCATCGTTCGCTTTCTGTCCCACCTGCTCCA
This sequence comes from uncultured Acidobacteriota bacterium, assembly GCA_963803735.1. Classification (GTDB taxonomy): domain Bacteria; phylum Acidobacteriota; class Terriglobia; order Acidiferrales; family UBA7541; genus Palsa-189. Next base: position 641,008 of record CAWDNV010000011.1, read on the forward strand.
TGGCGCCATAAAAGATGCTCTGCGCCGTGGACCGCTTTCCATCCCACATCATCGAGTTAATGAATTTCTGCACCAGATCGCTGGCGTAAACCGAATCCGCCAGAACCGTGCGGCGCGATACAAATCCTTTGCGTGGCATGATGCTTCTCCGTCTTTCTTACTTCTGCGCAGCCTTGGGCCGCTTGGCTCCGTATTTCGAACGCCCCTGCTTGCGATTATCGACGCCGGCGGCGTCGAGCGTGCCTCGGATGATGTGATAGCGAACTCCGGGCAGATCCTTCACGCGGCCGCCGCGCACCAGCACGATCGAGTGCTCCTGCAGGTTGTGCCCGATTCCGGGAATGTAAGTCGTCACTTCGACGCTATTCGTCAGCCGCGCCCGAGCCACCTTGCGCAGCGCGGAATTGGGCTTTTTTGGCGTCTGCGTGTACACACGGATGCATACGCCGCGCTTTTCCGGGCATCCCTGCAGCGCGGGCGATTTTGTCTTCGTGCGTACTTTCTCGCGTCCGTTACGGACCAGTTGCGCAAACGTCGGCACGGCTCTCCCTCACTTGAGCAAAAAACGATTCCATTCCGGGCCAGCTTTCGCTGACACTCGGAGTTTGCGGGTTGATCAACAGAAAGGGTCAGTAGCGACCCCGGACCGAAAATTCTCCACGCACAGAATCCACTGCGGCTTGCAAAAGCAGCGGGTCACAAGCGGAGAGGCTACTCGGCTTTGCGGGGCTGGCGCCCCATTCCGGCCGCCCTCCCGCCCCAATTCCCTCGTTCTGCCGGGGCAGGAGACCTTCCCCTTCTACCACAGGGCAAAAATTCCCCTGACAAAACGCTGAGTATAGGCAATAAATGACAATGTGTCAAAATAAAAAACACATTTCTCGGGGCTAAAGCGGACTTGGCGATGCACGTGCTCCCGTGCCCTCAGGCCACCTGAGGAGCCCTCACAGAACCCCGCGCCCATCTTAAGCCCTATAGCATCAGCAGGTTGCGAAAAGTCTACTTCAATTCCAGGACTTCCTTCTCTTTCGCGGCCGATAGGTCTTCGATTTTCTTGGTCTCACTCTGAGTGAGCTTGTCTAACTCTTCCACAGAACGCTTGCGCTCGTCCTCGCTGACCTTCTTGTCTTTTTCTAAATGCTCGATCGCCTCTTTGATGTCCCGACGCACGTTGCGCATGGCCGTGCGATGATTTTCGAGCACTTTATGAAGGTGCTTGACCAAATCTTTCCGTCGCTCTTCGGTCAACGCGGGCAGCGGCAGTCGAATCACCTTCCCGTCGTTTGTCGGATTGAGCCCAAGATCGGAAGTGCGGATGGCCTTATCAATCAGCGGCACGGCGCCCGGATCCCACGGGGAGATCACCAACATCATTGGATCCGGAACCGTAACCGTGCCGAGCTGGTTAATGGGCATTTGCGTTCCGTGATAATCCACTCGTACATGATCCAATATCGAAACGTTTGCGCGACCCGTGCGGATGCTGGATAATTCGCGCCTGAAGTCGTCGACTGCTTTTTCCATCCGCGTCCTGGCTTGCGATAGCGCGTCTTTGCTCGTAGCTGCAGTGCTCATCGGTTCTACCTCGATGTTTTTAGCCGCATATTCGGCGAGGGAAAACTAGCTGGCGGTAACCAGCGAACCCACTTTTTCGCCAAGAACAACTCGCTTCAGATTTCCGGGCCGGTTGAGATCGAACACAATGATCGGCATCTTATTATCCATGCACAGTGAAATCGCCGTCGAATCCATCACCGCGAGCCCGCGCTGCAACACGTCCAGGTAACTGATGTGCTCAAAACGGTGCGCTCCCTGGACCTTTTCCGGATCGGCATCGTAGATTCCATCCACACGGGTCGCTTTGAGAATGACCTCTGCTTTGATTTCCATCGCGCGCAATGCCGCGGCCGTATCGGTTGAAAAATAAGGATTCCCGGTTCCAGCGGCAAAGATCACGATGCGGCCCTTCTCCAGATGACGCGTGGCGCGCCGCCGGATGAAAGGTTCCGCAATCTGGCGCATGTCGATGGCGCTTAGTACACGAGTATGAGCGCCCTGCTTTTCGAGCGCATCTTGCAGAGCAAGCCCATTAATTACCGTGGCCAGCATGCCCATGTAATCGGCTGTGGCTCGGTCGATGGCAAGCGATTTCTGGCGGGTGCCTCGGAAGATATTTCCTCCACCCACCATGATCGCCACCTGCACCCCGATATCATTGATCTCTTTCAACTCCGCGGCCACGCGCGCTACCGTTTCCGCATCGATGCCGGAACCGAGAGGACCCTGCAGCGATTCCCCCGAAAGCTTCAGCACGATCTTCGAATAAGCGGGACTCGCACCGTCAGGGGCCGGCATCACTCCGTTCCTGCTTTTTGTAATCGCATTCTAGGCCGTGGATTCGGGCAGTTTTTCGGCGGGCATTTTACCAGAGATTCGCAGCGGCTTACTACCGGCGCGGCGTTTCCGTACTGAATTATCGGAATACTGCCACGTAATCTTCAGGGGACCGGCTGCAACGCCGCTTCGCCGCTGGTTCCCGAAGAAGCAGCTGTAGTTTCTCCCACTTTGAGGCGCACAAAACGGCGCACGGAAATATTCTCTCCCAATTTAGCGATCATTTGGCTGATGAGCTCGGTGACGGTCACCGATTCGTCTTTGATGAAATGCTGCTCGTACAGGCAATTTTCCTCGTAGAATTTCTCCATCTTGCCGTTCACGATTTTCTCGATCACCGGTTCCGGCTTGCCTGTAGCACGAGCCTGTTCGCGATAGATGTCGCGCTCGTGATCCAGAATCTCCGGCGTGACTTCCTCCCTGCGCACGTAACGCGGATCGAGCGCGGCTATGTGCATAGCGAGATCGTGGCAGAGCCTCTGGAAGTCGTCCGTGCGGGCCACGAAGTCGGATTCGCAATTCACTTCGACGACCACACCAATTTTCCCGCCGGCGTGGATATAGTGGCCGATCAGACCTTCGCTTGCTTCGCGCTGCGCTTTCTTTTGCGCCGCCGCCTGTCCCTTGCGGCGCAGGATGTCAATCGCGCGTTCGACGTCGCCGGTGGCCTCCACCAACGCATTGCGACAGTCGTTAAAACCGGCGCCCGTGCGTTCACGCAACTCTTTTACACGTTGCGCGGGTATATTCACTTGCTCAGGGTTTGTCGCCATTTCGGCAAATCCTCAACTAATGGTCAGATTTTGGCTGGAATCAACGAAGCCCGGCACGCGCTCGCCGCGCAATCAGGATTCGGACTCGCCTTCCGCCTGAACGGGCTGTTCGACGGCCTCGGTCGCTTCCGGTGTCTCCACGAAATCGCCTTCTTGTTTTTCGTAAGACTCATAGGCGCTGGTGTCCACGTATTCCACATTCTCGGCAGCTTCGCCGCCCTCGCCGCCTTCCACCTTTTCGCCTGCCAGCTGTGTTTGCTCAAACGCAGCGCGGCCCTCGATTACGGCTTCGGCAATCTTGGTGGTGAAAAGCCTGATGGCTCGCAAGGCATCGTCATTCCCGGGAATCACCCAATCGACTTGATCGGGGTCGGAATTCGTATCTACCACGGCCACCACGGGCACGCCCATGCGGCGCGCTTCACGCACGGCAATCTGCTCCGTGTGCGAATCGACCACAAACATGGCATCGGGCTGCGTGGCCATGTTTTCGACGCCTTCCAAATTTTGCTGCAGGTGCTTTAGTTCCCGTTCGAGTCTGGCGGCTTCTTTCTTCGAAAGCTGCGCCATGCGCCCGTCTTCGATCATGGCCTTGAGCGTTTTCAGTCTCTTGATCGATTTCTGCAGAGTGGCCCAATTGGTGAGTGTCCCGCCAAGCCACCGGTGATTGACGTAAAACATTCCGCAGCGTTTTCCTTCTTCTGCGATGGCTTCTTGTGCCTGGCGCTTGGTGCCCACAAACAGAACGACGCGCCCCTGACTGGCTAATTCGCTCACAAACCGGCTTGCGTCGCGGAACATCTTCAAAGTTTTTTGTAGATCTATGATGTGAATCCCGTTGCGTTCCCCGAAAATGTATTCCTTCATCTTCGGATTCCAGCGCCGGGTCTGGTGGCCGAAATGAACACCGGCCTCCAGCAGCTCTTTCATCGTAATTTCAACTGCCAATGGACCTCCTTTTAGGTTTGGATGCTTACCAACTTTTCCGGTGTTTTCCTTTCGGAAAAGCAGCATCCTTTTGCCGGCATCCCGCCGGCCAAGTATTCAGTTCGCAATGCGAACTGGAGCCCTTGTGACAAGCGCTGATTAGCGCTTGCTGAACTGGAAGCGTTTCCGCGCGCCCTTCTGCCCATACTTCTTGCGCTCGCGCATGCGTGAATCGCGCGTTAGAAACCCGTTTTTCCGCAGTCCGATTCGCAAATCCGGATTCAAAATCGAAAGTGCGCGCGAAAGTCCCATGCGCACCGCGCCGGCTTGACCTCCCACGCCTCCGCCATTGCACGTTGCCATTACGTCAAGCTCATTGGCGGTATTGGTGAACTTCAACGGTTCGACCGCGCGGTTCAGCCAGGTGACGTTTTTGAAATAAGCGTCAACGGCCCTGCCATTCACTTCAAATTTTCCGCTGCCCTGACGAATGAAGACGCGCGCCACAGCATTCTTGCGGCGGCCCGTGCCATATGCTTTTGTATTCAAAACACCCGCAGTAGGCTGTGCGTTCGAACCCAAATTTCCTCCTCAAACACGACTCAGAAAAAAATACCCTTGGGATGCTTTAAAGTGTTGGACGAATTTACAGAGCCAACGGTTGCGGTTTCTGACCTGCGTGACGTGCCAGGCCCTTTTCATCCAGGTAGACGCGCAGCTTTCGCGCTCGGCTGGCGCGGAGCCGATTCTTGGGCAGCATCCCCAGAACCGCTTCGCGTAACATCCAGTCGGCACGGTTGCCACGAATCCGCTTTGCGGGAACTTCTTTGAGACCACCGGGATAACCGCTGTGGGTGCGGTAAACCTTGTCTTCGAGCTTGTTTCCCGTAAGACGAATCTTGTCCGCGTTGATCACAACCACGTGGTCGCCACAGTCGAGGTAGGGAGTGAAATTCGGCTTATCTTTCCCAATCAACACGCGCGCTACTGCTGTGGCAACACGGCCCAGAACCTGGCCGGCAGCATCAACCACAAACCATTTCGGACCTTGCGACAGCGCCTCCGCCTCGCGGCCCTCTGGAACATACGTCCGCATGCTCTGCTAACACCTCACCCCTATAGGGACAAACGGAAACAATATTAGATGGACGGGGATTTGTCAACGAGGGTCCACAAAACCGCGGAGCCTCGCCAGCGGCCCGGTCGCGGGGACCAGGCCGACAGGCAAGCTTTCAGACAAATCTTGACCGCAGCTCAGGCAGGCCGAATCGAACGCGAAACCTAGCTCGAAGCCTTGCTCGTCTGCACTGCGGCAGTAGCCGCCTTCACAAACGCTGGCTTCTCGTGACTGGTGCTGCTGGCGGCCTCGCCTTTACGATCGATTTCGATGGCGCCTTTGAAGTACGCTCCATCTTCGATCATGATGCGGGCCGTTGTCAGGTCGCCGATAACGGAGCCGTCCTTTTTGATTTCGATGCGATCGCGAGCGCGCAGATTTCCTTTCACGCTTCCATAGACGATCACCTCGCGCGCCACCAGATCGGCGGTCACTTTCGCGCTGGCTCCGACGGTCAACTTACGATCGTCCAGCTGAATCAGTCCTTCTACTGTGCCATCCACTTGCAGGTCTTCATTTCCGGAAATCTCACCCTTGATGTGTAGGCTGGCTCCGAGACGTGCTGTTGATCCGGCCGGAGCTGCAGCCACAGGGCGAACTGCGTCGGTGCTCATGACTTTACCCTCCACTGTTGCCGATGTCGGCTTGGTTATATTTGTCTCCGGAGCCTTTGACGGAGCCGGAACAGCCGCTGGCGGCGAAGCAGGTTCAGCTTTTTTGTTTCCCCACATTAGGCCTCCTCGGTCATTCCATGTTGGGCCAGAAGGCTCTGGCATTTGGCCGGGGAGAGACACTCTAGTCCTCTGTTTCAGAGCGGAGCAAGAAGATAATCTCGAACGATGTGCGTGACAGTAACGCGAAGGCGCAGACGCGCCTTGAAAAGCTGTGGACAACCTGCGGAAAACGCAGGTGTCCTTTAATTGCGTGGTAGGTAAGGCCGCGTTTTTGCTTTCTGTAGCGCCGGCCGTCAGTCCGGCATCTGTTTCCTAGGCGTTGTCGGTCGGAAGCGCGGCACGATGAACGAACGCAACCAAACATTTGCGCAGTACGAAAAACGTTCAGTACTTGCGGAGCACCCCGACCACCCGTCCCTGGATCCTCACTTCCGATGCTGGCGCTATGATTGGCTGCATGTCCGAATTCGCCGGCTGCAGACGCACCTTTCCGCCCGCTTCGCGATAAAAGCGCTTTAGCGTCGCCTCGTCTGTCCCCACCAGCGCCACGACCACCTCGCCTGGATTGGCAACCTGCGAAGGTTCAACCACCACATAGTCGCCGTCGAGAATGTGATCCTCGATCATGGAATCGCCCTTGACTTGAAGAACGAAGCTGCCGTCTGCGCGTGTGAACTCACTCAGCGAAAACGTTTCGTGACTCTCAACCGCTTCGAGCGGCCGGCCCGCCGCAATGCGTCCCGCCAACGGCAATTCCACGCTGTGGCGCTCCATCACTTGCTCGCGAACGGTCTTAGGCAATTGCGTGACTTCAATCGAACGGCTTTGGTTGTAGCCGCGGCGAATGAATCCTTTGCGTTCGAGCGTGGTGATGTGCTTGTGCACCGTGGCCAACGAGGTCAGGCGCAACGCGCGCGCGATCTCTTCAAAGCTCGGCGAGTAGCCGTGCTTGTTCACGAAATTGACCAAAAAATCCAGGACTTCCTTCTGTCGTTTGGTGAGCGTCATCGCCTTTCACCTCAAAGCACCGGCCAGTATAGGCGAATACAAGGCGAAGCGTCAACGCCAATCTTCGCCCTTATTGGACGCTGTCATCACGAGCGCCTCGGCGCGACGGATCCACAGTTCCCCCGTCTTGCATGTCATCCCAGTTCCGGAAAATCCTCTTCGCGAAACTCTGATGCCCTCCGCTGACCTCCGGCAACTCGTTCCGCTTCTGAAATCCTCAACTCTACCCGGCGAATCTTCCCCGAGATCGTCTTCGGTAATTCTGTGAATTCCAAGCGGCGAACGCGCTTGTAAGGCGCCAGCGTTTTGCGGCTGTGCCGAAAAATGGAAAGCGCAATCTCCGCAGAAGGATCCGTCCCGGCACGCAGCGTTACAAAAGCTTTGACCACAGTTTGCCGAATGGGGTCGGGCGCCGGAACCACCGCACACTCGACCACATCGGGATGTTCGATCAAGGCGCTTTCCACTTCGAACGGACTGATGCGATAGTCCGATGCCTTGAAGACGTCGTCGGCTCGGCCGACAAACGTGAGATATCCATCGGCCTCACGGCGAACGACATCACCGGTGGAGTACACACGCCCTTCAAGCGGCTTGATTGTGCCGTCATTATTCTGGTAACCAGGCATCAGACCAGCCGGTTGCGAATCCAGCGGGAGACATAGCTCGCCTTCTTCGGCCTCTTTGCCCTCAGCGTCCAGCAGCACAATGTGATAGCCCGGCAGCGGCCTGCCCATCGAGCCGGGCTTCAACGGCTGGTTTGGTGAATTCCCAACCTGAGCCGTGGTTTCCGTCTGCCCGTAGCCATCGCGAATGGTGAGCCCCCACGCCATCCGCACCTGCTCGATCACTTCGGGATTCAGCGGCTCGCCGGCGCTCGTCACCTCGCGCAGTTTGGTCTTCCATGCCGCGAGATCTTCCATCACCAGCATGCGCCACACCGTTGGCGGAGCGCAGAACGTCGTAACACCGCACCGGCTGAGGCAATCCAGCAGGTTCCTGGCATTGAACCGTGGCTGATTAACGGCGAAAACCGTTGCCTCGGCATTCCACGGCGTAAAGAAACTACTCCAGGCATGCTTGGCCCAACCGGGCGAGGAAAGATTGCAGTGGAGATCGCCGGGCTTGATGCCGATCCAATACATGGTAGAGAGGTGGCCGACTGGATAGCTGAAGTGGCTGTGCAGCACGAGTTTGGGCTTGGCCGTGGTGCCCGAAGTGAAGTAAAGCTGCAAGGGATCGCTCGCCTTCGTTTCTCCGTCAGCTTCGAATAGAATCGGCGCATCATATCCCTCCTCGAACGCGTGCCAGCCCGAAACCCGCACTCCGACGGCAATACTGGTGCAGGTTCCGCAAGTCGCCTCAATCTTGGGGACAATCTCCGACGCGCAGACGATGTGGCGTATTTGCCCGCGGGCAACGCGATCATCTACGTCATGCGCGGTAAGCAGAGTGGTGGCAGGTATCGTGACGGCGCCCAACTTCATCGCTGCCAGCATCGTTTCCCAGAGTGGCGGGGTATTTCCCAGCATTACCAGAACGCGGTCGCCACGGCACACACCCAAACGGCGAAAGTAATTCGCAAGGCGCGAAGAACGCTCTGATAGCTCGGCAAAACTCAGCTTTATTTCTCTTCCGCCCTCGTGAATTACCCACAACGCGGTTTGGTTGCGCCGGTCTCCGGCGGCAATGCGGTCAAACCAGTCCAGGGCCCAGTTGAAACGATCGAGGTTGGGCCATTGAAAGCCAGCGTAAGCAGCGCGGTAATCATCACGGTGCGTGAGCAGGAAATCACGCGCGGCGCGAAAGGCCTTCGTCGCATTCTCGGAGATTTGAGCCGGAGAGACGGTCAAAAGAAGCTCACTTTATAAATGGGTAACGCTCTTCTATCACAGCGCAACTCAGCCACAACTGAAAAAAAGGTCCGGACCTACGCTGTCATTCCGAACGAAGCGCAGCGCAGTGAGGAATCTGCTTTTCTGTTTCCGCGCTATCGGCTACCGGTCTTGCAGGTGCTCCATGTGTCATGCTCAGGCCCGCTGCCGCTTTCTGTCACCGGAACGACCCCAAACTGATACGTAACGGCTCCGCTACGCGCCCCTTGAGCCTCGCAGAACGGTGCCCTGCACGCCGTTAAACTAAGACTAAGGCGAGGCTTGGGTTTATGCCGCAGCGCGAAAAAGAGCAGATTGGCCGATACGAAATCCTCGAGGAGATCGGCCGCGGAGCCATGGGAGTCGTCTTCAAAGGACGCGATCCACTCATTGGCCGCGACGTCGCCGTCAAGACGATCACGTCTGGCGTCGCCCAAAGCGCCGATCTCCTGGAGCGCTTTTACCGCGAGGCGAGGGCTGCCGGCGGCTTACAGCATCCCAATATCGTTACCATTTACGAGTTGGCTGAATCGGGTGGCGCTCCTTTTATCGCCATGGAGTATCTCGAAGGAGAGAGCCTGGAGAAAATGATCGCCCGGAAGCCGGCGCTGCCCCTCGCGACAAAGCTCGGGTATATCGTCCAGACCTGCCGTGCGCTCGACTACGCTCATCGTCATGGCGTGATCCACCGTGATGTCAAGCCGGCCAATATCGTCGTGACGCGCGATGAAATCGTTAAGGTCGTCGATTTCGGCATCGCCCGCCTAGGTAACGCTTCACAAACCCAAACGGGAGTGTTACTCGGCACGCTGGCGTACATGTCTCCCGAACAAGTTCGCGGCCAGCACTTCGATGCGCGTTCTGACGTTTGGGCAATGGGAGTCGTTTTCTACGAACTCGTTACCTATCAGCGGCCGTTCACCGGTGAAAACCATGCAGCCTTGCTGCTCAGCATTCTGCAGAATGAGCCTCCTCCGATATGGCGCGTGTTCCCTGAATGCCCGGTTGCGCTCGAAAGAATCATCGCGAAATGTCTTCGCAAGGACGAGAAAGAGCGCTACTCCTCGATGGAAAGTCTCCTCAAAGACGTCGAAAACCTGCGTTTCTCCTTGACCGCAAAAGGATCGAAGAGCTTGACGCAGGCGCCTACTGCCAAAACCAGCGTGCAGCCCGCGCCTACCGTCCTGCTGGCTTCCAATCCGATAATTCCCGGCGTGCTCCCTGCAGGCGCGGCCCCGATTGCGCCGCCCGTTGCGCATCAACCCGTCAAAATCCCTGCGAAAGAACCTGCCCGGCCGGCTTCTCATCTTTGGCGCAACGCCGCAGCTACCTGCGCGCTTTTGACAGTCATTGTGCTTGGTGCGATCGGGATCGCTCGCCGGGACACTGCGCTCGGAATCGCTCGTCGCTACAATGCGCTCGAGCTCGTTCGCCGCTACAAGATCTTAGCCTTGGATATTCGTCCCGACTCGACGCAGAACGTGTATTTGACTCCGCCATCTCCGGCGCCACCCTCGTTGCCCGCCGGCACTCCAGAGACGCCTACGCCCGTTGCGGCGGTGCAAACCTCGACGCCAATCGATACGCCAAGCGAGCCAGGCGCGCCAACCACCCCAACTGCAGACATCGCCACACCCACTCCTGCGAGCGACTCCGTTCTCAAACCTGCGTCGCCTTTGCCCGATTCGATCGAAGATCCCTTGCGGCAGCAGCAAAGGCTTTGGGACAAAGCCACCGCGTACTTGCAGGCTGGCGATCTCGACGATGCCGAGACGTGGTTTCGCGACATTCTTACTTTGCCAGAAGTCGGTCATTACTGGTCGGATGCCGCCCATTACGTCGATGAGGTCATTCCCGAGCGTCGCGCGAACGAGAAGCTTTGGGCCGCGGTTCAGTTCGAATCCACTTCCCACGAACCCGGCCATCTTTTGCGAGAGGTGAAGGCACTCGACGAACTCTTGGCGCTTCCAGGCCCGCACAAACAGCAAGCGCGCCAAATGCGGGATACCGTTATCACCCAAATGATTCGCGACGACGCACGAAAAAATCAACTGGACACGCCCGTGGCGTCCGATGCCGATCAGTGGGAAATGACGCGGCTTAAAAATCACTTCGACGAACTGGTAGAACAGGGTGACGCTGCTGCTCTGGACGAATTTCAGCAGTTGCAGCCCAAGTTCAAATCTGTGGCCGACGCGCAAGGCCCCTTAGCCATGGACGCCCGCGACTACTTGAATAGCCTCATCCCCAGGGCGGAGAAGCACATTGAAGATAGGCTTGCCGCCACAAAAGCCATCTCATCTGCAAACGGCGCCTATATGAGCGCTGTCAAGAAGTACGACCGCGCAGTAGCCACCCAAAATTCGGCCATGCTGAGAGACCAGATGTTACCCCTGTTTAGCCAAATCGCCCAATCCGGCGGTGCGCGAGCTAAAGAAGCCCAGCGCTACGCAGATGTTTTGATTCCGGCGGCACTGCAAAAATCCCGACAAGCAGAATAAGTATTACTGCTTCCGATTTCGTCCGAGACCTTCGGTCTTAGGCAATTGCTTTCAGAATTAGCCAAAGGTATCGTGTCGGCGGGGCCAAAGAGTCCTTGGAGTTTCCGTGTACGGCACGTCTTCAACGAGGACAATTTCGCAGATGCCCGAAACATCTCATCCGCGACATCCTGCCATCGTTCGCGTCACGCATTGGCTGATTACCTTGTCCTTTCTGGCCCTTCTCCTCACGGGAGTGGAAATTCTCATCTCTCACCCGCGTTTTTATTGGGGTGAAATCGGCAACGTAAACACGCGTCCCTTATTCACGCTGCCTATCCCATCCTCCAGAGAAACGGTCCCTACTGGCTACGGCTACGTACTTCCCGACCAGAACGGCTGGAGCCGCTATCTGCATTTCGAGGCGGCTTGGGTCGCCGTATTGACTGGCTTACTCTATGTCGCTTTCGGATTTTTCAGGGGGCATTTCCGGCGGAATCTATTTCCCTCTCCGTCTGACCTCTCGCCAACGAGTCTCGCGACCGACATTGCGCGGCACTTGCGCTTCGGCCGGCCGCCTGATGACGAAGCCTGGTCGTATAACGTCCTGCAGCGCTTGAGCTATCTGCTCGTGATTTTCGTTCTCTTCCCCTTAGTCATCTGGACGGGCTTGGCCATGTCCCCGGCCATCGAAGGTATATTCCCCGCGTTAGTCACGGTTTTGGGCGGACGGCAATCCGCGCGCACTATACATTTCTTCGTCACCATTTTTTTGGTGCTATTTCTATTGATTCACGTTCTTATGGTTTATCTCGCCGGGTTCCGGAAGCGGGTGGGGGCGATGATCGTCGGTCGCCTGCCCAAGGCTGTGGAGCGACTATGAATAAGATTTCGAGGCGTAGACTGATCACCGCTGGCTTAGTGGGCGCCGCGGGGGCGGCAGGGCTCGCCGTTGCCCCGAACCTCGCCAAGCGTTATGGACTCATTCCCCCCGATGCCGGCGTTCTTTACGGCCCGGGCGAAACTCTGACTTATGCTGCGCAGCGATTATTGAGCCGCCATTCCATGGCGCGCGAATTTGCTCGCACGGAGATTTCGAAAGATCCGTTTGCAAACGAAGTCGATCCCCTGGGCGTGGAGTTCAAGCGCCTTCAGGACGGAGCGTTTGTGGACTGGCGTCTTGCCGTGGATGGCATGGTGGCCCGCCCGGCGTCGTTCTCGCTTGCAGAGCTCAGGAGCTTCCCGCATAGCACCCAAATCACATTCATCGCGTGCGAAGAGGGCTGGTCTTATATCGCCGAATGGAGTGGCGTCCCGCTCGCTCACCTGCTAGGCATGGTGGGCGCTCATCCCCAGGCCCGATACGTTGTCTACCGTTCGATCCAGCCAGACTGGTGGGAGAGCATCGACATGGCCGATGCTTTGCACCCTCAAACTCTCTTGACCCTGGGTATGAACCGCGGTGAGCTTCCAGTTCAGTTCGGCGGGCCTCTTCGCCTGCGGGTTCCCCGGCAGCTCGGCTACAAGAACGTCAAATACATCACCAGCCTGACCGTCACCGATAGCCTCAAACGCTTCGGCAAAGGCTTGGGCTCGTCGGCGCCAGAAGGTGGGTACGCGTGGTACGCCGGCATCTGACACCTGCGTTGTCATCACGAGCGCCGCAGCGCAAGGGATCTGCAGTTCGTCGTTGCACCACCGTCCAATCAGGACGCTGAAAGCCATTTAGCGAAAATGCCGGTTGGATTTAGCGCGGTAATTTCATTCCGGCTGTTCGTTCCGAGGGAAGGGGAGTCCGGCTCGTGGGCTCTGAGCGGACTGCTATCGCCGTTGCGACTACCGTTGCCATATTGCCCTGGAGCCGCTCCCTATCCTCTCGTTCGCTTTAGTTGCCGCCCGTCTGGGTCGGCAGGTTTCTCGCGCAATCAACTTGCTGGAGTTGCCTGGCTATAGTTGACCATGCGGATCAAACGATTCGAGACCACTGTGCGTATCTGGTTCCGGCGTTCTCCCGCTGCTTGCCGCTTCGCGGCTGAGCCGTAGTGCTTCAGCTCGATGGGATCGGCTCGGTCTCCCAGGCCATCGAGGGCCGCGTAGTTCGCATAGGTTAAAAGCATCCCAACGTTCCAATCGTTGGGACTGTCTGCCGTTACGTTGTTGAAAAATTCGTATCCGGTGATAATCCCGGCTTTTTTCTCTTCTTCGAATACGGGGATTAAGTTGCTCATCACATCCTGATCGAAAGCAGGGCGCTGGCCTGGGTTCACCTTGGCGAGCACCACCCGGCTGACGTTCGTCGGAGTGACTTTGACGTTGACCGTTTGCGCCGACACCTGGCTTCGGCGTAAAACAACGAAGCCTGCGAACGCAACGAACACCAATACTAGAAGCACGATTCTGTATCTCTTCATGGGTTACTCTTTTCTGGGGGGAGCGGAGGCCCTTTAGAAAGCTCGTTCCCTCCGATTTCCTTGGATTTCAGAACCTACTAGGAGGGGCCGACTATTGGACGTAAACCTGTTCTACGCCTCGGGGAGCCAAGAGTCAAGCGACGGTGATTCTTCTACCTGACTGGAACCTTACGTGAATAAGCGTGGAAAACTAATATAGTCCCACCTTTGTTTTGACTCGCCGCAAATCCAGCATCATGCTGCTTACTTGTTGCCCGAGTTGGTCAATCTGTTTTTCGTTTCGGCCCGCGGCCCTTACTAACGAGCTCAATTCTTCGCGGCCTTGTGCCTGCGCCACACGGCTATCCAGTACGAGTTCGCGGGTTTCTTTGGTCGTGGCTTCGATCATCTGCTGTTCCGACTTCAAATCGTCGATTGCGGCCTGTAAGTCCTTGACTTGCATTTGAAGTTGCGCCACTTGATCGCGAAGCTGGTCATTCTGCTGCTGTAGCGTTGCCTGAGTAGACTGTGGTTTGGCGCTCTGCGTTCTCCCAGACTGTTGACTTGGGCTTTGTTGAGCAGCGCTATAGCAAAAACAAATCAGGGTCCCTGCTAACAAAAGAGAACCCAATGTCTGCTTAGTCATGCGGGGCATGTGATTCCCTCCGCTCGCTAATCGTCTATCACTTTATGTACGGAAAGCGGCAGACCAAACCGTGCCCCATGTGCACCGCCTGGCTCGACGCCGCCAACGGTGTCGCTCATCACCTCGCTCAGAATCTCGACTTCGCCGTCGTCGCCGCCGCCGATCTCCCCACTCTGCGCGCCCACGCTCGCGCCCGAGGCTGGGACAAGCTGCGCCTCCTGAGCGCCGGAAACAGCACATTCAAGTACGACTTCGGCAGCGAAGACCGCGAAGGACGCCAAGACTCCACCGTTTCTGTTTTCACCCGCGACGCCGACGGCGCCTTGCGCCACTTCTATACCTCGCATCCCTGGATGGCCCCCGAGATCAAGGAGCGCGGCATCGACCTGCTCGCTCCAATCTGGCACTTCATGGACCTCACCCCGCAAGGTCGCGGAAACTGGTACGCCAACCTCGACTACGGCACCAAAGTCCACGCCGCCTCCACCTAGTTCATCTCGAATCACGAGCTCAACAGGTCGATGCAGCACCACCCACTGCCCCGTCTATCGGGACGGTTGTAGGGCTCTTCAATTGCAGTCTGACCAAGTTCCTTCGGTTTTCGCAGCCATTTTAAGATGCCTCTTAGTCAGTTCCTCCAAAAGCTTCGTACGCGGAAGCCAGTCCGGCAAAGGAACGATTCCGCGGTGGGTTACCTCTCCTCGGAGAAGCATCTGAGCGGCAAGCGACGGCAGCAGAGCAGGAATCACTTCTCCGTGTTCAGCGGCAAGTACACTCAGTGAAATGCTTCTGTGATTCTGGCCGGAAACCTCAACCATCACGCCACCCTGCGAAGTGCCAAAGAAGGACGCCGCGTAAATCAGACCCTTCGATATTGGCAATAACCAATCCAGATTTCTTAAATTGAAGGCTCCCCTGAATTCACGCAGGGCCGACAGGGTACGATTTAAAAAGTCCAGTTCTGAACCGATCTTGAACTCCATAGCCTTGACACCAAAATAGATCGGCTGGAGGAAATAATCGGCGATATCGACGACGGAATAGACCCATCGATTCCCCATTGGAGGCGGAAAAGACACTCGCTCACGCTCTGTCCAACCGCGAACGGTGCGTTGACCGGTACCGTTCGGTATCGAGAATTCATTCCCGACAGTAGACAGTAAGCAGAGAAAAGAGCCGGGGCCCCTTGGATGCTGCGTGCCGGGACTAATGGAAATTCTTGTCCGTTCGATCGAGGGAATTTTTTCCTGGCAATATTTTGTCAATAAGGAAGACATGCCAGGCACTACAGAACACCCGACAAATGCCGTAATCCCCGCCTGTTCGACCTTGGAACACAACTGATGACAACGGACGACGAAATCTCTGTCATCAGCGATATCGACGTAAGAGATGTGTTTTTCCATGCATGCCCGAAGCAGGTTCAAGGACTGGCCCTGGTAAGGGCCAACACAGGAGACCACCACCTTTGCGCCATCAATGGTTGAGAGGACCGAGACGTAGTCGTTTATATCGGATTCGACCTTCCTTATACGCGTTTCGAAGGGTTGGAAGGTTGTGGCCTTGGGATGCCGCGAGGCAACTATGATTTGCGCCGCCGAATATTTTAGAAGGTCCTCTACCACGAAGTGCCCAAAGAAGCCGTCACCACCATATACGACGACTTTCGGAAGCTCGGGCTCTAGCCGTTGGAAGCCGGTTACATCCAACTCATATACCCGTTCCAGCAGCGCGGAATCATCACGGAGAATATCTTCCTTTTGTCTCTTGAATAACGGACGGAACAGCCAAAACACCGGCGCCAGGTACCAATGAAAATTGAAAGTAATTTTTTCCGTTTGCGTGAGGTCTCCCTCTCGGCCTTCCATTAGGCCGTCTACGCGCATTCTGGCGAACGGGGTGATGAACTCATACCAATAACGCTTTTCATCGACGGGGCCGCCGCGGGCCGTTGTTTCTTGTTTCAAGCCATAAAACAGGCTGGTCAGGTGGTATTCAACGTAGTCTGGCTTTTGAGCAACGATTCGGAGGTTTCGAAACCATCGCTTATGCAAAGTACAAACATGATCGAGATCCATTATGTTCTCGAACACGAAACGTCGGCTCGTCTTCACCTTGTGTCGAAAAATCAGGCTCGTTTGCAAGGTGGGACGATTATAGAACGGATCGAATTGAACTTGGGACGGGGCCGGTACACTGATGGCTCATTAAACCAACCAGGCGAAATGCTGACTTGAGCTCTGTTCCTCCCACAGACGACGAGGGTTGAGCGGTACAATTTCCAAAAAGGGAGGTGCGATCATGGCTCGTCACTCCCATAAGTTCACGATCGCTGACGATGATGCAGTACGTGCTCTCGTGGAAAAACTGACGGATGGAGGCAGGCATCAGGAGCGCCGTGAGAAACTCCTCCGCGCGCTCGATGACGCGATCCTACACTATAAGGATTCTAACCAAAAGGTTCGGCAGGCATTCTTCCATGGACTGCTTACCGGCTATGCAGTTGCTCTTAAACTTTGGTAATCATCCCATCCTCGCGCGTGCAAGAATTAGCGCAACACACATCCTAATGCTCAACGGCACGGATTCGCCAGATCGTGCGTCGGCGCTTTACTCGTGCGGTAAAATACTATATGTGCGTATTCGGCCTTGCTCCGTGCGGTCCCGTGGCGACCGCCCTTGCCACTTACACGGCTTCTGATGCCGCCCTATCCGCATCCGCTAACCCTTCGCAACCTGGCTCAGACCTAACCACTTCTAAACCAATGAGTTGCGTACAGACAAAAGGTAAACGGCGTGGAATCATATCGTTGCAAGAAACTGAAAGATAACCTAAATGGAATCACATCCTTGCGAAAAAAGTAGGGGGGCAGGGGTCCCATCAGATATCACTTCAAGTACCGAAATCTCATCGGCCGAGTCAGAAGCTACTGCCGAAGCCGCTCTTTGTCGCCATATCGATGGGCGTGGCCATCGCTGCCGCATGCTGGTCATGAGCATCGACGCAGATCTTTGCGCCTATCATGCCCAGCGCCGCCTGCAAACCCAACGTGGAAGCGAAGCCGCCGCAACCGAACTCCTGGCCTCCGTCAGCGACTTCAGCGACGCCGCTTCGGTCAATCGCTTCCTCGGAAATCTCGTGAAGCAGGTCACGTTGAAGCGCATCCCGCGCCGCGACGCCATCACGCTGGCTTATATCTGTCAATTGCTTCTCAATAGCCTTGGCGCTATCAATCGAGAGGAGTATATGCGTCTGGAGGAAGCGCGATTTCAGGAATTGCAGGCCCAGAAGCGGCCTCCTCAGATCATTTGGGATATTCCCGGGCCGCCCTACGAACCGCCCGATCCGATCGAGGCCGCTCTCGCAAAAAAAGCGAGCGAAAACCAAATCAATCGGCGTCAAAGCGAGGATCTCTGATTCGTATTTACTGTTGCCGCAAACGCGAACGGGAGCGGCCTGAATTGTGTTATATTTGGAATTGCGGCGCCCCTCCGTGGGTCTCCTTTTCACCAGTTTATAGCTTGGGGGGGAACTCGCTCGGGCGGACGCCAGCTTCCAACTTACTGAGGATCATACGCAATAATGGCCACCATTACTGATGCTGTCGAGACGAAGCCCAAGCGGCAGGTAATCGATCGCGCGGTTATACGCTTCTGCGGCGACTCTGGCGACGGCATGCAGATTTCCGGCAGTCAGTTCACCAATACCGCAGCCCTCTATGGAAACGATTTAGCTACCTTTCCGGACTATCCGGCCGAGATCCGCGCCCCTGCGGGAACTCTTCCGGGCGTCAGTGGATTCCAGGTGCAGTTCTCTTCAACCGACGTTTACACCCCGGGCGACGCCGTCGATGTCTTGGTGGCGATGAATCCGGCGGCGCTCAAGATGAACATTAAGGATCTCAAGAAGAACGGGATCCTTATCGTCAATAGCGATAGCTTTTCGGAAAACGATCTCCGCAAAGCGCATCAGGCGACGAATCCTCTGGAAGACCATTCCCTGGATGCCTATCGCGTATTCGCCGTACAGCTTGAACGGTTGACCCAGGCGGCGCTGGCCGAACTTGGCCTCGATGCCAAGTCCATGAACCGCTGCAAGAATTTCTTCGCCTTGGGCATGAGTTATTGGCTCTACAACCGGCCAATGGACAACACTTATCGCTGGCTCGACGATAAGTTCAAGAATAAGCCGCTATTGGCCGAAGCCAATAAGCGCGCTCTGAAGGCCGGTTACAGTTACTGCGAAGCAACCGAAGCCTTCCAGGTGAGCTACGAAATTCCTCCCGCCAAGCTTGCGCCTGGCATCTATCGCAACTTAAGCGGCAATCAGGCTCTTGCCATGGGCTTCGTCGTTGCGGCGCGGCAGGCCGGGCTGCAGCTCTTTTTGGGCTCTTATCCGATTACACCCGCGTCCGATATTCTCCACGAGCTCTCCGGCTACAAGAATTTCGGCGTCCTCACCTTCCAGGCCGAAGACGAAATCGCCGCGATCACATCCTCGATTGGCGCTGCATATTCCGGAACGCTTGCTATCACCACGACTTCCGGTCCTGGAATGGCTCTGAAGACTGAGGCCATGGGCTTGGCCGTTGCGGTCGAGCTTCCGATGGTGATCTGCGACATCCAGCGCGGCGGTCCTTCTACCGGCCTTCCGACCAAGACCGAACAGGCCGATTTGCTCCAGGCCATGTACGGGCGAAATTCTGAAGCCCCGATTCCCATTCTTGCGGCTTCTACCCCCGGCGATTGTTTCTGGATCGCCATCGAAGCCAGCCGCATTGCACTGAAGTACATGATTCCGGTAATCGTGCTCTCGGACGGCTACCTGGCGAACGGTGCGGAGCCTTGGCGCATTCCCAACGTCAGCGAAATTCCGCAGTTTCCCGTACATTTCGTTACGGACCCGGAAGGTTTTCTGCCTTATAAGCGCGACCCGCAAACGCTCTCGCGCCCTTGGGCCATTCCGGGAACGCCCGGTCTGGAACATCGCGTCGGCGGACTCGAAAAGCAGGACGTCACCGGCAACGTAAATTACGAGCCGTTGAATCACGAAAAAATGGTTCGCATGCGTGCCGCAAAGGTCGAGGCCATCGGCCAGGACGTTCCCGATGTCGTGCCGGCTGGCGATCCGGATGGCGATCTCCTGATCATCGGTTGGGGATCGACTTACGGCTCGATCACGGCAGCTCTGAAAACGCAACGCGAGGCCGGCCGCCGCGTCGGACACGTGCATCTCCGCTATCTGAATCCGCTCCCGCGCAACCTGGGAGACGTCATGGAGCGCTACACCAAAGTCTTGGTGCCGGAAATGAATATGGGCCAGCTTTCCTTGATTCTTCGCGCAAAATATTTGGTGGACGTGGAGGGTTACAACAAGATTCAGGGCCAGCCTTTCAAACAGGCGGAGCTCGAAGCCAAAATTGAGGAAGTTTTCAGCTACGGACCAGTCGGGGCCGGAAGAAACGGGAGATAAGGGAGACCATGAGCGCGACTACGCCAGTTCTAACGAAGAAAGATTTTCAGACCGATCAGGAAGTTCGTTGGTGTCCCGGCTGCGGCGATTATGCAATTCTATCTGCCGTGCAGGCCGTTTTCCCGGAATTGGGAATTCCTCGCGAAAAATTCGTGGTCGTATCGGGCATCGGCTGCTCCAGTCGTTTTCCCTATTACATGAATACGTTCGGATTCCACACCATCCACGGACGCGCACCCGCAGTGGCGACCGGAATCAAGGTCGCGCATCCCGAACTTGAAGTATGGGTGGCCACCGGAGACGGCGATTCGCTTTCCATCGGTGGCAATCACACGATCCATATGCTTCGCCGCAACGTGGGCATCAAGGTGCTCATGTTCAATAACCGCATCTACGGCTTGACCAAAGGCCAATATTCGCCCACGTCGGAATTTGGAAAGAAGACCAAGTCCACCCCGTACGGATCGGATGCTCGCCCGTTCAATCCGCTTGCGCTGGCGCTCGGAGCCGAAACCACTTTCGTGGCTCGCTCGGTCGACGTCATGCAGGGACATCTCAAAGAGACCCTGAAAAAAGCCGCTGCGCACAAAGGCGCGGCCTATATCGAAATTCTGCAGAACTGCAACATCTTCAATGATGGCGCCTGGCAGCATTTGACCGAAAAAGACGCCCGCACCGAACACATCGTTTCACTCGAGCACGGCAAGCCGCTGATCTTCGGAAAAAATCGCGATAAGGGCATTCGCTTGAATGGGCTCGATTTGGAAATGGTGCAGCTTGGCAACGGCGTTTCCGAGCACGATCTGCTTATCCACGACGAACAATATCGCAACCCCGTTTACGCGTTCTTGCTGGCGAAGATGGAAGAGATGCCTGGCTTCCCGACGCCCATCGGCGTGCTTCGCTCGTGGAACGACGTCCCGCGCTATGAAGACACGATAGCGAATCAGATCAAAGACGTGACGGCCAAGCGCGGTGCGGGCGATATCGAAAAGCTGCTCCGCTCCGGCGACACCTGGGAAGTGCGCTAGGTTCGAGCCTGCGGAAAATACCGCAAAAATTTAGCCAATATTTAAGGAAGACTACTCCGGAAGATTAGTGCGCGATAGCTGTGTTCGCGCTCAGATTCGACTTTGCCCCGGGTTTATCGATGAAGTAGTTCGCGCTGTCCAGACGTCGATAGATTCGGCCTGCGATCTGCGCCGCCATTGGTCCGGTTACGACCCTGCCCTGTCCGCGCATCAACACAGCGATCACGATCTTCGGATGCACTTGATCCGCATAGGAAACGAACCATCCAACCCGGGAAGCTGAATCGGAGCAGGTTCCCGTCTTCCCGAGCGCTTGTTCGTCGTCCAGGTAGCTGAGCCGCGCAGTGCCATAAAGCACTGCAGCAAGCATTCCGTCGCGCACATCCGGCAAGAGAGATTCGATATCGAGCCTGCGCTTGATTCGCGGCTGGAAACTGGCGATATCCGCTTCCGAGCGCGGGTATTGTAGATAATAAATCGTCCCGCCATTCGCCACGGTAGAGACGAGCGATGCAAGCTGCAGCGGCGTGATGTGGATCCCTTCGCCGAAACTGGACATGCGCGCTACGCCGCCATTTCTCGGCGGCTCAGAGGGAAACGCGCCAGGCTGCTCTTCCGGGACCTGATAACCTGCTAATTCGCCCAAGCCCAGCAAGCGCGCGTAGTGCGACACAGTCTCAAATCCCATGCGCCGGCCCAACTCCTCGAAGAACGCGTTGTTGGAATGCGCCAAAGCTTCGACAAGGTTCAGATAGAGTCGCGGCGCCACTTTGATCATCGTGTCGCGCGTGACCACGTTCTCTTCGAGTGCGGCAACTGCGATCACCGGCTTGATCGTGGAACACGGAATGTATCCGGAGGAAAACGCCAGCTTCTGATTCACAATCGTCAGAATACGGCCTGAATTTGGATCCACCGCAACGACCGAACCGTTATACCGCCCCAGCCCGGCTATCGCTGCTGCACGCACAATCGGATCGTCAAAAGTCGCAACGTCGCCCAGCGTGGAATCGGCGAAAGTGGGAACACCTCGCACGACGCGCGGTCTGCGTACGGCGCGCGTGGCAGCCTTTGCCACCACCGCGGACGCGGAGTGAGGCGCGAGAGCTAAAGTCGCTAAAAGTAGAGCTGCAAAAAGTAGACGATTTAAACGATACATAAGACTGGGTCTCGTATGCCGATTAGACGTTTGACTGTAAAAAATGGTCAGCCCCAGAGTGCCATTGCACTCCAGGTGCTGGCAAGCCGGATTCTAGAGAAGTAGGATGCCCTATGCAATAGGCAATCGGGACTATTTTGCCGTTAGTACCTGTGCGCTGAGCACTTTGACACCAAAAAGATACTCTGCAATTGAAGCAGGGCGGAGCCATGTTGGAGGGCTTCGTTTGGGGAAAATCGACCGTACTTAAATCGACGATTCTAGCGGCCGTTTTTGCCTCGGAGGGCTGCAGCAGCACCGGAAGCGGCGGCGACAGCCTTTTCCGGTTGCCGTTCCGGCGTTTGCGCCGGCGCCTCAGCCTGAGCCCCGGGAACAGGCAGCCCGAGTTTTTTGCGCAAAGCGGCTTCGATTTTGGCGCGAACATCGGTGTGTTCCTTCAAAAAGACCCGCGCATTCTCGCGCCCCTGGCCCATGCGCTCGGCGCCGAAGCTGAGCCAGGTGCCGCTTTTTTCTACAATGTTGTGAGTCACGCCAAGGTCGAGCAGATCGCCTTCAAACGAAATACCTTCGCCATAGAGAATGTCGAATTCCGCTTCGCGGAAGGGCGCGGCCACCTTGTTTTTAACCACTTTTCCTCGCGTGCGCGAGCCAATCACCCGATCGCCTTCCTTGATCGACTGAATGCGGCGGATATCCAAGCGAATCGAAGAATAGAATTTCAGGGCGCGCCCGCCGGTAGTCGTTTCCGGATTGCCGAACATTACGCCGATTTTTTCGCGGATTTGGTTGATGAAAATCAGGCAGGTGCGTGATTTTGAGACGATGCCCGTAAGCTTTCTGAGCGCCTGGGACATCAAGCGCGCCTGGAGGCCCATTTGCGGCTCGCCCATTTCGCCTTCTAATTCCGCGCGCGGAACCAGAGCGGCCACAGAGTCCACAACGACTACGTCCAACCCACCCGAGCGAATCAGCGTTTCGGTGATTTCGAGAGCCTGCTCGCCATTGTCAGGCTGTGATACGAGCAGATTGTCTACGTCTACGCCAAGCTTGCGGGCGTAGGCGGGATCAAGCGCGTGTTCAGCGTCGATGAAGGCAGCCTGGCCGCCCATCTTCTGCGCCTGCGCGATTACGTGCAGCGTCATGGTGGTTTTGCCGCCGGATTCCGGTCCGAAAATCTCCACCACGCGGCCGCGCGGAAATCCTCCCACACCAAGCGCCGCATCCAGACTGATCGAACCGCTGGGGATTATGCTAACCGGCACGAGCACATCCCGGTTGCCGAGACGCATGATGGCGCCCTTGCCATACTGCTTTTCGATCTGCGCAATGGCCGATTCGAGAATTTTGCTGCGATCGTCTGCCACGATGCACCTCGAAGAGGAAATTTCGCCGCCGGAATGGGCGGAGTCTATCAAATCACTTATCTTCTGGCTAACCGTATCTTGTAGCTAACGCACTCAGCGCTTCGAGCAGCCGTCATCCTAACCTTAGGGCGAACAAAAAGCAAATAGAAAAGCGTTGCCTACATCCGTTTATGCGCCTGCAACTGAAAGCGAAACTCGAGAAAAGCTGCCGCGCTGAAGGCCGCGGCGCTACGTTTACATCTCTGGGGCCTGCATCCGCGCTCACTTTCCACTGTAATTATGAAAACCGCGGCCGGATTTTTTCCCCAGCCAGCCCGCCGCCACCATTTTCTTTAGCAGCGGGCAGGGCCGAAATTTTGAATCGCCGAAACCTTCAAAAAGCACTTCCATGACATCGAGGCAAACGTCGAGGCCGATGAAATCGGCCAGCTCCAGCGGCCCCATGGGATGATTCATTCCTAATTTCATTACGGCATCCACGGCCTCCGGCGTGGCCACGCCTTCCATCACGCAAAAAGCGGCTTCGTTAATGAGCGGGATGAGAACGCGATTGGAGACGAAGCCGGGCGAATCGTTGACGGCCACAGGCTTTTTCTCCAGCTTCTCGCACAATTTCATGGTGGTCTCGAAAGTCTCCTGGGTCGTTTGCAACGCGCGAATAACTTCCACCAGCGGCATCATCGGCACCGGATTCATGAAATGCATGCCGATGCAGCGATCGGGCCTTTGCGTAGCGGCGGCCAGCACTGTTACGGAAATGGAAGAAGTATTCGTGGCGAGGATGACTTCAGGGCGCAACGCCCGATCTGCCTCGGCAAGAACTTTGCGTTTGAGCTCGAGGTGTTCGGGGACAGCCTCGACTACGAAGTCCGCTCGAGAGATTGCTTCGAGTTTTGTAACGGGCTGGATACGGGCCAATATCGAGGGCTTTTCCGCCTCCGCGAACTTGCCTTTGCGAATCTCGCGGTCGAGATTTTTCGAGATCGTTTCCAGGCCTCGGTCGAGAAAACGCTGTTCGACATCGCGCAAAATGACCTGAAAGCCGCAGCGCGCGAACACATGGGCGATGCCATTGCCCATGGTGCCAGCACCCAAGACGGCGACGGTGCGAATTGAGTCTAAGTTCACAGATAGCTCCGCAGAGTGCAAGAAAGGGGCAACAAGATCACGGATTGCGCAAGAAAATCAAGCGGACTTCTAGTTGACCCGACTCAGTTCTTCGACCGACCGCACAGCCAAGAGTGGCTGTGCCACCTGGAGCCTTCCTAGCGTTCGACGGCGAGGGCAACGGCGTTGCCCCCACCGAGGCAGAGCGCCGCGATTCCGCGGTGCGCGCGGCGGCGTTGCATTTCGTAGAGCAGCGTAACCAGAATGCGGGCGCCCGACGCTCCGATGGGATGGCCGATGGCGACCGCACCGCCATTTACGTTGACCTTGGCTGGATCGAGGCGCAATTCGCGCATCACGGCAATGGCCTGCACCGCAAAAGCTTCGTTCAGCTCGTAAAGGTCCACATCGCGATCGCGATCCCATCCGGTCTTGCGCAGAAGCTTCTCCACGGCCTCAACGGGCGCCATCATCACCCACTTCGGCTCGACGCCCGAGACAGCCTGCGCCACGATGCGCGCCATGGGCGTTTTTCCCAACCGCTCCGCGGTTTCTTCGCTGGTGACGACGACGGCGGCCGCGCCGTCATTTGTGCCCGGAGCATTGCCGGCAGTGACGGTGCCGTCTTTTTTGAATGCCGGGCGCAACTTGGCAAGCGCCTCGAGCGACGCGTCGGCACGCGGCGATTCATCTCGCTTCATTACGATGGGCTCGCCTTTTTTCTGCGGGATGTCGATAGGCAAGATTTGCGATTCAATGAAGCAGGAGTTCATTGCCTGCACGGCTCGCCGATGGCTTTCGAGAGCAAATCTATCCTGCTCTTCGCGCGAAATTTTGTACTTCTCGGCCACGAGCTCCCCGGTCATGCCCATGTGAAAATCTTCGTAAACGTCCCAAAGTCCGTCGTGAACCATGGAATCTATGATTTTGCCGTCGCCAATGCGATAGCCAGTGCGTGCGCCCGGCAGCAAATAAGGACAGTTGGACATCGATTCCATTCCACCCGCGACGACCATATCGCTTTCGCCGAGCATCACGTCCTGTGCGGCCAATGCGACAGCCTTGAGCCCCGATCCGCAGACTTTATTAATCGTCATAGCCGCGGCCCGCGGAGTTACGCCTCCACGAATTGCCGCCTGGCGCGCCGGATTCTGGCCGAGTCCCGCCTGTACGACGTTGCCCATAATGACTTGGTCTACCGTGTCGGACTCGATTCCGGCGCGGTGCGTAACCTCGGCCACCACGCGGGCGCCAAGTTCGGTGGCGGAAAAGGAGGAGAGCGCGCCCTGAAATTTGCCTACTGGGGTGCGCACGGCGCTCAAGATCACGGGTTGGCGGAGATTTCGCTGCTGCATAACGCCACTCCTAGATGGTCATCGCAATACTACCGCTCTAACGCGTTCAGTATAACGCGGCCCCGAATGTGGTCAATTTTGGCGCGTGCGGAATAGTAGATCGCGTCAGTTTTCCGTGATCTCATTTATCGGCGCTTCCCGATGTCAACTAAACTCCGGGACCTTATGATCTCAGTGTCGCCAGGAATGGCCACCGGTCCAATGGATCGTATGGACCATCAGGTACAAAACGCCGATGAGCAATACGGCAAATATGTAATCTCGGCTGACCATGATGCCCTCCTGCCACAAACCGCTATTTCATCCCTACCTCCGCTTCGGAATACCAGCGAGCAACCTGGTCCACGATTATGGTGTCCCGGCTTATCACCCGGCCTTTTAGTCTGACTTCATTCCCCGCAAACCGCTCCAAATCGCCTTGGTGACCCTGCAAAACGTATACATGTCTGCCCACCACCAGCGCGTATTGCGCACCCAGCTCTATGCACGTGCGAGTACAATCCGCGTCAGCCGCTGTCTCGATCCCATGGTCGGTGCCGCAAAGGGAATCGCTCACAATTCCAGTCAGCGTAATGGCAGGCCGCTTTTCCACGACCACGCTGCCCGCGGATATTGCGACAGCCAGAATCATCATGAGGGAAATGATCAGAACGGGGCCGAGCACCCGTTTGCTCGCCTGCTCAAGCTTCATAAAGCCTCCTTTTCCCCCAGCCGACATCTTTCACGGCCAGAATCGAACTTCTGGATTTAATTTCGCAGCAAAACAGGCCGTTGTCTGTAACGCCCGTCACATGACTTACTTCGCTGATGGCAGGCACTTTGGGCCAAACTCGCGTGTGAATCGGGAGTTGTAGCCTGGAAGGGCAGTTCTAGGCCGTAGCTCTATTTCGTGCGCGGGGGGCGCAAATGGGCTAGGATGGCGGCGTGGGTAATCTCTTCGATTTAGCTTCGCCATCGGCCAAACTCGGCGAAGACCTGAACAGCCAACAGCGCGCCGCTGTGGACCACGGCCGAGGGCCGCTGCTGGTGGTTGCCGGCGCGGGCACCGGCAAGACGCGCGTCATTACGGAACGAATCCGCCACCTGCTGGAAACCGATCCGAAGATGCCGGGCGAATCTATTCTCGCGTTAACGTTCACGGACAGGGCCGCGGGCGAGATGAAGCATCGAGTGATTCGTACCGCGGGGGAGCGCGGCCAAGGCGTTTTCGTGGGAACCTTTCACGCCTTTTGCAACGCCCTGCTGCTGGAACGCAATCCCAAGCTGCAGACACTCGACGACGTCGATCACTGGATTCTGCTGCGGCGGAATCTTTCAGTGCTGGCGCTGGAGCGGTATCGGCGACTGGCGGAGCCGGGGCAGTTCCTGGGCGACTTCGTGAAGTTCTTTTCGCGCTGCCAGGATGAATTGGTTACGCCTGACGATTACGAGCGCTACGTCGAATCCCTGGCTGGCAAGTACGCGAGAGAGAAACACACACTTCTTGAAGATGAACAGCGGCTGCGCGAAGAGGGGATCGCGGAACAGCGCGAGATCGCCCGGGCTTACCGAGCGAGCGACCGGCTGCTGCGCGAACGGAATCTGCTTACGTTCGGCATGCAACTGCTCGAAGCCGTCCATTTGCTGCGCAGCGATTCCGACGTAGCCGCGGCGCTGCGCGCGCGCTATCGCTACATCCTGGTGGACGAATTCCAGGACACCAACATCGCCCAAATCGAATTGCTCTGGCAGCTCGCGGCGGATCATCGCAACGTCGTCGCAGTTGGGGACAACGCGCAGGCGATCTACCGTTTTCGCGGCGCCTCGTTCGGGAGCTTCACCATTTTCCTCGAGCGTTTCGCCGGCGTGCCGCGCAGCGATACTGCCGGGGCCGCACGATTTGTCCAGCCGCTCGTGGATAACTACCGGTCCACGGCGCGCATTCTGCGCACGGCTGGCCAAGTGGTCTCTTTTGTCGATCATTCGCCGCTCGTGCCCAAGAAAGAGCTTGTGCCGCACAAACCCGACGGCGAAAAAGTGCGCATCGTGGAATTCGGATCCGCGCAGGAAGAAGCCCGGTGGATCGCGGCGGAAATCGATCGCCTGCATGCATCTGGCTTGAACTGGCGGAAATTCGCCGCACTCTATCGCATTCATGGACATCGCGCGGAACTGGTGAGCGCGCTCGAAGAACGCGGCATTCCCTTTGTGATCCGCAATCTCTCGATTCTCGATCATCCGCTGGTTCGCGATCTGCTGGCTTACCTGCGCCTGATCGTAAATCCCGCGGACAATATCGCCTGCGCGCGCGTGCTGGCCGCGCCGGCGTGGGGACTCGATCCTGCGGACCTGGTGCGGAGTTGCGAGCGAGCGGGCAAAGCCAGGCGTTCGCTGTGGGATGAGCTTCAAGCGCCACAAGGCGAACTGTCTTTCAGCGGCCGCGCGCCTGCGACGAACGACTTAATTGCCGGATTGAACGAATTGCGCCTGCGAAGCAGCGCGATCGATGCGACGGATCTATTCGAAGCGCTCGAGAAATGGCTGGAACTTCCGCTCAGCATTCGTTCCGCCGATCGGCCCTACATTCGGCGGCTTGCGCAATTTGTTCGCGAATGGCAATCCAAGGGCGAGACTTCGCGCCTGGCGGAATTTGTCGAATATCTCGATTACTTCATGCAGGCCGGCGGGCAAATCAATCTGGAGCAGGATTCGCGCGACGCCGTTCAACTAATGACCGTGCATGCGGCGAAAGGCCTGGAATTCGAGCATGTGTTTGTTTTGCGGCTCACTCATCGCGGATTCCCCATGGCGCCGCGCGTCCCCGTGCTGGTGTTTCCGGAAGCGTTGATGAAGGAGGAGTTGCCGCGCGGCGACTTCCACATTCAGGAGGAGCGGCGCCTATTTTACGTGGCCATCACCAGGGCGCGCGAGCGGCTGACTTTGACGACGGTGGTGCATAAGCGCTCGCGGCCTTCTGTTTTCCTTGAAGACATTTTGAGCGCGCCTCACGTTGCGAAGCAGAATGTGGAGCAAGCCGCGCCGGTTGCGCCTGCCGCGAAAGCGGCACGCATGCTCGCAGTATCCGAGCCTCTGCTTTTTTCGGACGCAGAGCCGCGGATCTATTCGCTGATCGCGCGATGGGCGGAGCGATACCGCCCGCCGGTTTTCGAGCCATTGCAATTGAGCGCCTCGGGAATCGAAACGTATCAGAAATGTCCGCAGAAATATCTTTTCGGCAACGTCTGGGGCATCAGGAGCGGCCCAGCGGCGGCAACTACTTTCGGCAACGTCATGCACAACACGATCCGCCAATTCATCGCCGCGTTACGCAAGGGCCTGCGGCTCAGCTTCGAAGAGGTCGTGACGATTTTCAAGCGCGAATGGACTTCGGCGGGTTTCGAGGACCGCCATCAGGAAGAGCTTTACCTGAACGATGGAATCGAGCAACTGCGGGCATTTCATACGAGCGCGCTTGACACCCCGGCTCACGTGACGGCGCAGGAGAAGCGCTTCACGATCAAGTGCGAGAACGGGATTGAATTGATCGGCCGCATGGATCAGATCAATCGCGTCGCTCCCGGCGAAGTGGAAATCATCGATTACAAGACGGGAAAGCCGAAGTCAGAGACGCACGCTCAAAAAGATTTGCAACTGAGCGTCTATGCACTGGCGGCTCGCGAAGTGCTCGATGTGAAACCGGTCCGGCTGATTTATTACAACCTGCAAGACAATACGTGCGTTTTCGCGTCACGCGAAGAGAAGCAGCTTAAAGAGCTGCAAGGGACGATTCAGGAAGTCGCGTTCGATATTCGCGCGCGTGAATTTCCCGCACGCCCGGGCTTCATCTGCAAATATTGTGAATATAGATTTTTGTGTCCCGCGCAGGAATCGCGGTCGGCGCGGAGTGAATCGAACGAGCTTGGGGAACAGGGAGCAGTTGGAAGATCGCTGAAGCAGAATTGACTGCAGGAAAGTGACTTTCAAAAGTAGGTGGGAACAGAAAAAGCGGGACGCCCCGTAGCGTCCCGCTTTGATTATCAGGAAGAGAAAGTTGGATGGTCCGGGCCGTCTCTTCCGGCTTGCCGCGCATTGCCTCTCGTCGAGAGGCTTCTCCCCTTCGGGATTCTCGCGCGCTTCGCAGAAAATTATTCGTGCGAAACGCACTGCCATAGGTTCTACGGTCCACAGCTTTTTATGTCAAGCGAAACTTGTGGTGCTGGCCGCACGGGCTCTGGAGGAACGCAGTGCTAAGTGCGGCGCCGTGCCAACATCAGGGGAGGCGAACGAGGTAGTAGCCGTCGCGTGAAAACACTTCGAGCCCGGGGCGCTCCACGCGCACTTCGATGGAGTGATAATTTTGGGTGCGGTCGGTTCCCATCGGCGCGTAGCTAAGCGTGTATTGATGGCGCGCTTGTTCGGCAACCTGGGAATAAGCACGCGAGAGCGCGGCCTGATTGCTCACGAAATAAGTGTCGCCGCCGGTGGCGCGCGCATAACGCGAAAGAGGGCTGGCGCCGCGGCGCAAAAGCGCAGCATCGGTGCCAATCGCATAGACCGATATGTCGGACGAGAGCAGCAGCGCCAACGTCTGATCGTAGTTATAGGTGTTGGTCTTGGCATCCACTCCGTCGGAGACGAGGATGATGATTTTGCGGCGTTCGCGATCGCGGCCGCGCAGAGCTTCGGCGGCGGCGTGAAGGGCATCGTCAAGGTGCTTCGTACTCTTGTCGACTGTTGCTTGCTGCGCACCGGTGGGGAACCCGGGAATGGGATGGTCGACGGCCGAGGGGTGCGGCGCGTTCGATTCCGGATCGGGGAAGGCGTCCTCCCCTGAAACGATCTTCTTCAGTTCAGCCATCAGCTGATCATTGTCTTTGGTGAAGTCCATAACAGGCGTAAAGAATGATGCAAATTTGGCCACTCCCACTTCGTCGGATTCACTGAAGGCGCCGGCGATGGCAAGCAGGCTCTTGTGCAATTGGTCGGCGGCTTTGGGCTTGAGGTCGTCATCGAGCAGGACCACGACAGAAAGCGGAACGGCTTCAGTCGAAAAGGCCGAAATCTGCTGCTCGACGCCGTCTTCGAGGATGCGGAAGTCATCTTTGCCGAGATCAGCGACAAGATTGCCCTTGGTATCTTTTACCGTCACCGGCACGACGACCAGTTCAACGGTAGTGCGAATTCTGGCGCGCGGGTCGGAGGTTTGTTTTTGTGGCTGATCTTGTTGCTGTTCTGGCGCCTGGGGCGGTGGCGCGGCCGGAGGGCTGATTTGCGCGGCCTGCGCAAAGAACACAGTAAGTGCGATGAGTAAGGCGGAGAGCGCGGGTTGACGGAGGCGAGTCACAGGCCGACAATTCCAAGGTGATCGCAATCTTCGAGACGAGGACAAAATCTGGCGCGCATCCTTCCTGGGGCGATGGCGCATCGTAAGGGCAAGTCAATTCCAATGGAGATTATACGATGAGGTCGGAACGTCTCAGCCTCAAAGTTTCAGTCGCGGCGCTGGCGGTCCTGCTCGTCCCGGGTCTCGGCGTGCTGGCAGCACAGAATTCGGACCCACTGCAGCAGGGCGGCATTCGCGTGCAGGTCAATCTGGTGAACCTGTTCGCCACCGTGCGCGACAAGAGAACCAAGCAGATCATTCCCAATCTCGAGCAGAACGATTTTAAGGTCACCGAAGACGGCACCGAGCAGAAGATTTCGTTTTTTTCCAAAGAATCGACGCTGCCAATCACGCTCGGCCTTTTAATTGACACGAGCGGGAGCGAATCGAACACGCTGGGCGCCGAACAGGAAGCCGCGGTGCGCTTCCTCTCGCGCGTCATGCGCAAGGGCGACCTGGCAATGGTGGTCAGCTTTGACACCGATTCGGACCTGCTGGCCGATCTTACCGACGATCAGAGCAGGCTCGATCGAGCCATCAATCGCACGCGCATCAATGCGCCCGGCGCGCAAGGGCCGACGGCGCAAACCATACCCGGAACCGTCTTTTACGATGCCGTCTACGCCGCCTGTCATGACCGGCTAGCGGACGAGGCCGGGCGCAAGGCCCTGGTAATCCTGACTGACGCGCAGGATGAAGGCAGCACGCTAAAACTTCAGGACGCCATCGAAGCCGCACAGCGTACCGATACGGTGGTACACGTTTTGCTCGTGGCCGATCCTCATTACGGCGGCGGCAACGAAAGTGTCGCCAAAAAACTGACCGACGAAACCGGCGGCAGGACGATTGTGGTTCGAAACGAAAAGAATCTGGAGCAAGCGTTCGATCAAATCAGCCAAGAGCTGCGCAGCCAGTACACGGTAGGCTACTATTCGACCAACACAGCACACGATGGAAGCTACCGCAAGGTCAAAGTGGACACGACGCGCAAAGACCTGGATGTTCTCGCACGACGTGGATATTACGCCCCCAAAAACTAAGAGTTGATTCAGCGGGCCGTCGCGGCAGACGCTTCAATAGGCGCTGCATAGTAGCCCTTGCGCGCCCGGACTTGCAGATTTTTGGTATTCACTTCGACGCGAATTTTGTGGAACTTGCCGTCGGCGGGGCGCATGGGGACGTAGGCGAGCGAATACTGGCTGCGAAGTTCATCTCCAATATAGGCAAACGACTGAGCGAGGTCGTCAACGCGATAGGGGAAGAAGGCGCGGCCGCCGCTATCGTCAGAAAACTGCTGCAGAACTTTATCTCCCTCGTCCTTCATGTATTTCCGATTGGAAGGATCGCCGTGGCCAACTTCCTGATCGGTAAGGATCCAGTTGGTGCTGGTGCTGATTGTGTAAATGACGATGCCGGCGCGGGTGGCTATTTCCAGCGCCTCGCCGCGCGAATGGCGGCTCAGATTATCGTCGCCATCGCTAATGACCACCAGCACAGGGCGCATGTCCTTGTCTGGGTCGCCGACCAGTGGCGGCAGCTTGAGCAGTTGCTGGCAGGCCTGATAGACCGCGTCGTAAAGCGCTGTTCCGCCTCCTGCTCGCTGCTTCAAGATGACCTGACGAAGCGCGTCAAGGTCACCGGTGAATCCTTGGACCATTTCCGGATCATCGTCGACGGTCATCAGAAAGGCCTGGTCCTTATCCCGCCGGATCACGTTGTAGAGAAAGTCGATGGCCGCCTGCTGCTCGAATTTCAGACGGTCGCGAATGCTATTGGAAGTGTCCATGAGCAAGCCGACGCGCAAGGGCATATCCGTCTGCCGGTTGAAAAACCGTATATCCTGCTCCGCACCGTCATCGAACACCTTGAAATTGTCCCGGTTCAGGTCCCCCACGATCTTGTTCTGCTTATTGAGGACCGTGAACAAAACATCCACTAGATTTACGTTCTGGCGGATGGACTGCTTTGCATTTAACGGAGGCTCAGGCGGCGCAGGCGGAGCCACCGGCTGTGACGGCTGCTGGGCGTAGAGATTTGCACAAAACAATACCGCCAGGGCGAGAACTGCGGAGGTAATGCGAAGACGCATTGGTGAAATTATAGGTACCGGCGCAAAGCGGCGTCAACCTTTCGCGTGTCGGTATCCGTGCCCACGGCTAACTCATTCAGATAATTACGCAATCCGGGGTCGAGCGGCGCACGAACTTCGATGGATGCGCCCGTACGCGGGTGAGCAAAGCTCAGGCGCGCCGCATGCAGGAATACGCGCCCCAGTGGCTTGAGAGAAGCTCCGCCAACGCGAACCTGGCGTGGCGCGCCATATAACGTGTCGCCCACCAACGGATGCCCCGCGGCGACAAAATGCGCGCGAATCTGGTGCGTGCGGCCGGTGCGCGGCTGGGCTTCGACCAGCGTGAAATTTCCCAGGCGCAGCAGCACACGCCAATCCGTCTGGGCCGCGCGGCCATTCCCCAGGCGCGCGGTCATTCGCGTTCGGCGCTGCGGATCGCGCGTGATCGGGCGGTCGATTGTTCCGGCATCCCGGGCCAGTCGGCCGTGAAGCAAGGCGATATACGTCTTTTTGACTGCGCGCGAGCGGAACTGCTCGCCGAGAACGCGATGGGCAACATCATTGCGCGCCACGATCATGGCTCCGGAGGTACCGCGGTCCAGCCGGTGCACGATTCCCGGACGAAGAGTTCCGCCAACGGTTGATAGCGTTCCGAAGTGATGGAGCAGCGCGTTGACCAGCGTGCCTCGCGTCGCCCCGGCTCCGGCGTGGACGACCATTCCGGCAGGCTTATTCACAGCGATGACGTCTTCGTCCTCGTAGAGCACGTCAATCGGTATCTCTTCCGGCCCAGCTCGCAATGGCGGGCGGGGCAAAACTTCAATTTCTATAATGTCGCCTGCCATGACCCGATGCGCCCGGCGGGCGAGGCGCTCGCTCACACGGACGCGGCCCTGATCGATCAATTCCTGAATGCGAGTGCGGCTGAGATCCGGAAGGCGCGAAGCGAGGTAGAGGTCGAGACGGCGGCCGGCATCCTCCGCTGAAGCGGTAAACCGGCGCAACACAACGTCCTCTTTAGGAGCCGTTGCAGACGGACTACGACCGGGCTCTGGTTGCATGCCTTTCGCCGGCTAAAACTTCAAAGATAATCAGAGCCGCTCCGATAGTAATAGCTGAATCCGCAAGATTGAAGGCAGGCCAGCGAAAATTGCCGGCGCGCAATTCGAGGAAATCCGTGACGCCGCCGTGCAGGAACCGGTCGAGCAGGTTTCCCGCTGCCCCGCCCGCGATCAAGGCAATGCCGGCCTGGCTCTCAGTCCTTCCCACGTGCCCCGCAAGCAGCAGCCAGACGAGCAGAATAATTATGGCCGCAGAACTCAATACCAGCAGGAAAGAGATCCATTTGGACGCCGATTCGGAGAACAGGCCGAAAGCGATTCCTGGATTCTGACTGTGAACGAGATCCGCGAAATTGGGGATGAGCGGCCGCCGAAAACCTTCGGTGGTGAGACGCTCGATGGCATATTTGGTGGCGCGATCGGCGGCCACGACCGCCATTGCCAGCCAGAGCCAGCGAGCACTCGGGGCGGCCATCAGGACTTCGCGCCGGCAGTTCCAGCTGTGCTTTCGATTTCCTGTAGCGCCGCTACGCAGCGTTCGCAGACGGTAGGATAGTCGGCGCTCTCACCGACCCTGACCGAATAGTTCCAGCAGCGCTCGCATTTCTTGCCTTGCGCGCGGTGAATGGTCACGCCGAGGCCCGGCAGCGTTTCAGAAACCACCTTTGCCGGCGAGCTTCCGTTGGCCAGCTCCACTTGAGAAACGATAAACAAGGCCGGCAACGAGGCCGCGTAATCTCGCAACAGTGGCGCCAATTTGCTATCGGCGGAGAGCTCGACACGAGCTTCGAGACCGCTATTGATTTCCTTGGCGCTGCGCGCCTGCTCGAGAGATTTCAGCACGGCATTACGGACTTCGAGCAAATTCGACCAGCGGGCCTCCAGTATTTCGTCGGGGCGCCGGAGGCATTCATCCGGGCGCGGAAACAGCGAAAGGTGAACTTCGGCCGCCGCGCCCGCTTCGCGCGGAAGATATCTCCAGACCTCATCCGTGGTAAAGACCAGAATCGGAGCCAGCAATCGCGCCAGGGCGCTGGCAATGCGGTACATGGCGGTCTGCGCGGAGCGCCGGGCAGAGCTTTTCGCCGCAAACGTGTAAAGCCGGTCCTTGAGAATATCGAAATAAAAGGCGCTCAGGTCTACAACGCAGAAGTTGTACAGAGCGTGATAGACGCGATGAAAATCGAAGCTTTCATAGAATTCCAAACACTTGGCGACCAGCTGATTGGTCCGCCCCAACATCCAACGGTCCAACTCTTCCAGCGAATCTTCCGCGACCGAATCGCGTGAGGGATCGAAGTCAGAAAGATTCCCGAGAGCGAATCGGAAGGTATTGCGAATCTTGAAATAAGCCTCGGAGAGCTGCGTCATCACATTCTGGGACATACGAACATCGCTGTGATAATCCTGGGAAGCCACCCACAGCCTCAGCAGGTCGGCTCCCCATTTTTCGCAGATTTCAGTGGGCAAAATCACATTGCCTAACGATTTCGACATGGGCCGGCCCTGCTCATCGA
Organism: uncultured Acidobacteriota bacterium; assembly: GCA_963803735.1. Lineage (GTDB taxonomy): Bacteria > Acidobacteriota > Terriglobia > Acidiferrales > UBA7541 > Palsa-189. The sequence goes on from CAWDNV010000011.1 coordinate 676,791, forward strand.
GCGCCCAGCCGTGCGTGAGCACCTGACGATAGGGAGCGCGCTCGCGAATCCCGACGCTGATCAGCAAAGAGCTATGGAACCAGCCGCGGTACTGATCCGGGCCTTCGAGATACATGTCCGCGGGCCACGGCAATTCCGCATTCGGTTTGCCCGGAGGGTCGAGCACGGCGAGGTGCGACGATCCGGAGTCGAACCAGACGTCGAGAATATCCGTTTCCTTGCGCCACGTTGCATTGCCGCAGGCGCAAGCCGTCCCTTTGGGAAGCAGTTCCTCGGCGGAATGCGTGTACCAGGCGTCCGCGCCTTCGCGTTCAAACCAGTCAATGACGTGGCGAAGTGCGGCAAAGTCCTCGAGTCTCTTGCCGCATTTATCGCAATAGAAAATCACCAGAGGCACGCCCCATACGCGCTGCCGCGAAATACACCAGTCGGGGCGATGCGCAATCATCTCGTGAATGCGTTCACGGCCCCATTCGGGCGTCCATTTCACCTTGGGAATTTCGTCGAGCGCCAGCTTCCGCAAGGGCGGGGCTTTGGGAGCCGGAACCGAAGCGCTTCCGTTGTCGAGTTGTATAAACCACTGCTCGGTGGCCCTGAAGATCACCGGGTTGTGGCAGCGCCAGCAGTGCGGGTAGCTGTGGTGAAGTTTGCTTTCGGCGACCAGTGCTCCGCGCGACTTCAGTAGTTCGATAATGGCCGGATTGGCCTCGAATACGGTCTTGCCCTTATATTCCGGCAGGCCCTCGGTGAAGCGACCCTGATCGTCGAGTGGCGCGTAAGTTTCGAGGCCATATTGCTGGCCCACGGCAAAGTCTTCGGCGCCATGCCCCGGAGCCGTATGCACAATGCCGCTGCCTTGTTCCAGCGTGACATGCTCGCCGAGGACTCCGGGAACGACGCGATCAAGGAAGGGATGCTGGAATTTGGCTTGAGCGAAGATACTGCCCGGAAATGGGCCGGCACGGGCCCCGAAGCGCATCCCTGTCTCCTTCTCGACGCTGCTAACCATCTCTTCAGCAACTATGTAGGTATCACCCCGGTCATCCGAAGCCAGTACATACTTAAGTTGAGGATTGAAAGCCAGCGCCATGCTGGCGGGCAGCGTCCATGGGGTAGTGGTCCAGACCAGAGCGTAAAAGCCGCCATCTGAAGTTCGGGGCTTCTCCGGGGATTCCACTACGCGGTAGCGCACCCAAATCGATGGGCTCGTATGGTTTTCGTACTCGACTTCGGCTTCAGCCAAAGCGGTACGGTCATAGATGCACCAGTACACCGGCTTCAGCCCCCGAAAGACGTAGCCCTTCTGTAAAAACCTTAGAAATGCGTCCGCGATGCACGCTTCGTAACTTTTGGACATCGTAAGGTATGGATCATCCCAGCGGCCCAAAACACCCAAGCGTTTGAAATCGCGACGATGCTGATCGACGTAGCGCAAAGCGAATTCCCGGCAGATGCGCCGAAACTCCACAGGAGTGACGCGGCCCTTCTTGCCGCCGAGTTCTTTCTCGACCTGCGTCTCGATGGGCAAGCCGTGGCAATCCCAGCCGGGAACGTAAGGCGATCGAAAACCGGCCATGGTTTTCGACTTTACGACCATGTCTTTGAGAATTTTGTTCAGGGCGGTGCCGAGATGGATCGTGCCGGTCGGGTATGGCGGACCGTCGTGCAAAACGTAGGGCGGGCCTTCTTTTCGAGCCTGCTGAATCCGCTCGTAAAGCTTGCCCTCCTCCCATCGGGCGAGGATGCGCGGCTCGTTTTGCGGAAGATTCGCCTTCATGGGGAAATCCGTCCGCGGGAGATTCAGCGTACTTTTCAGCTTAACGTCTTTAGACATCTGTCAGAGAACTCCATAGTTCTGCGGCACTTCGGAGCCATCGCGGCCCGAGCGGCTGGCTCTTTAGGGTCGGGTAATTCTAAGTACTCAACATATCAAACGGCGATGCACAAGGTGAAAAGTCATATGGTACAATTTATTTTTACCCAAGTCAGCCTCGTGACCAGGACATCCTTTTGGCTACCGATGAATCTAACTCCTATGGTGGAGCCTAGGCAGAGTCACGTATGCAACGACTGAACCTGACGACACGCGATCCGCAGACCACGCACCTGAATCTCGGTAGCGGACCCACACCTTCGTTTGCCCCGAGCCGGCAGCTGGAGTCATCCAGCTTCTGGACCAACCTTAAGGACTTTCTAACGGAACGCTCCATCCGTATTCCGCGCAATGCGCGGCAGCAAGTTTTTTATACCGAAGGTGTAGACAGCAGCTTTTCCGAGAGCCTGAAGTCGTTTTTCCGTCCCTCGCCAAAGGTTAAGGGCGCGGCCGCATCGGGCATGATCGTGGACCTCGAGCCCACGTACCGCGTGTTCTGGCGCAACTTGCACGATCTGATTTCGCCGCCCAAGTTGCCGCCGCTGAAGCTGACCAGCAAGCCCGTGCCAGTGCGGCCGCTGTGGGCCAAGCGGCGCGAATACAGCACGGCACAAATGATCTCGATCGGCGTGCACGCCGTGATTGCCATATTGATCCTCGTGCCCCTCTTTCACCATATGGTGCAGCCGCCCGTGCAAGCCAGCACGCAGGTGATTGACATTTCGCCTTACCTCTCCAAGTTGCCTCCCGGAAAAGAAAGAGCGGGCGGTGGAGGAGGCGGCGGCGAACACAAGCCGCTACCCGATACGCAGGGCAAGCTGCCAAAGTGGAGCATGACGCGGATTACTCCGCCTCTGGTGACTCCGCATCCGAATCCGAAGCTGGCTTCTGAGCCGACTCTTTTGGGTCCGCCGGAGCTGAAGATTCCAAGTCCGAATGATCCGAACTTCGGCGATCCGCTCGCAGCCATGATGAGCGTTTCCGCGGGTGCTGGTGGCGGCGGCGGAATGGGCACAGGCGATGGTGGCGGAATCGGCAGCGGAAGCGGCGGTGGGTTAGGCCCGGGCTTCGGTGGCGGCACCGGCGGCGGCGCTTTCCGTCCGGGAACGGGCGGCGTGGGTTACCCGAGCTGCATGTATTGCCCGGAGCCGCAATATTCGGAAGACGCACGCAAAGCCAAGTTCCAGGGCATTGTGGTCCTGCAAGTGATCATCCAGCCGGACGGCCATGCGACCAACATCCAGGTGGTGAAGGGCGCAGGTCTCGGACTGGACGAGAAGGCAATCGAAGCCGTGCGTACCTGGCGCTTCAAGCCGGCAATCGGTCCCAATGGCACGCCGGTAGCGACGATTACGCCGATCGAAGTCAATTTCCGTCTGCTATAACCAATAAGCGCGCAGTTCTCGTAGCGCAGTTCTCGCAAACAGGCCAGTACCTTTACGCGCACGCTTGTCGTTTGAGCGCAGCTTCATTCCGATTTGATCTGTTAGCATCTCCCCGTGCGAAATTCACGCCTACTTGCTTTTGCCTGCGCCCTGAGCGCCTCATTGATTCCGGCTGCCCAAACCGCGGCCGCACAAGGCAGTGCGACGAGTAGCGTCGAATTCAATGCTTACGTAAGAGCATCACAAGCGCAGCCGGAACCGGTTCGCGGGATCACTTTCTATCTGCTATCGCGAAGCCTTTCCGATATACGCAAGGAAGTCGCAACGGCCGACGGCATGATGGATCTCGATCATTTCGTCGCCCAGCTTGACGTCTCCGCGGAATTGAAGGATTGGATATCAAAACATCGGCGCGTCGATCTCGCCGGCACAGATTTCACGAAGGAAGTTAGTCCGGATGACGTTGTCAAGGTGCCCGAATTTCTGACCGCCTATACGAGCCAGAATGGCGCGGCCTTGCACGCCGTTATTCCGGAACCCAAGTACAAGAAGGGCGAAGAGCAGAAGAATCCGGAAAAATATAAGGAGGACCGCGAGCAATATCGGCAGGCGCTTCGCCACTATATTCAGGCGAACGTAGATTCCATAGAGGGGATCGACGCCGAGCTCAGAGATGTAAATCCGTATCCACGCTGGGCCAAGGTTCAAGGTGAACAGCAGCGCCATCTCGAAAAGCGAGTCATGCAACTCGCGCAAACACGTTATCTGGTGGCGACGGCGGTCAGCAATCTCAGCGGTTCCGCCTCGTTTGACAACGTCCCATCCGGAGAGTACTGGATTACCAATCTCGACATTCCCGCCTTGGCCGGCGACCTCCGACTCCACTGGGACGTGGCCATATCTGTTCCTCCGGCAAAAACTGCGCGCGTTGAACTATCGAATTTGAATGCACTCGAGACCTTAGAGCAAGACGCCCAGTAATCTAAAGCTGTCTCGCCCTCGTTCACGCCATCCTTCCCTCGTTCCGCTCTAAGACTTTGGCGATACACTGAACGTCCCTTATGGCAGCCCCATCTCCATCCTCTGAAAGCATCGCCGCTTATATTTCGCAATTGGCTGGACCTGATGCCAAACAGCGAGAAGCGGCCGCCTATGCACTATTTCGGCTAGGCTGCGCCAGCGCTGAACCAGTGCTGAAAAAATGGTTTGCCGATCCGGAGTTCCGCGCGCTCGTTCCCGGCGGAGGTGTCCTGCTCACGGTGGGCTTGGCGGTGCAGCCGGCGACGTTCGAAGCGATTCGCGCGCGTTTCGGGCAACCGCAACTCGCGGAGGTTCCCGCGGATCAGGACGTGCTCGAATTTGAATTGAACTTTGTGCATGGCGTGCGGTTGGACGTGATCACGCCGCGCGCGGCGACGGGAGAGGGCGCCATCGCGAAATTTCTTGCGCGCTTTGGCGAAGGCATCCAGCAGGTCGAATGCGATGTGCGTGACGCCTCGCGCGCTACTGAACTCCTGCAACAGCGCTTCCACGTTCAGGCGATTTATCCCGAAATACGCGCGGGAGCGAATCAAACGCGAGTGAACTTCTTTCTGGTGCCCATCGCAGATGATCGCAAGCTGTTGATCGAGCTGGTGGAATCGCCGAAGAAGGCAAAAAAGCGGTAGGGCTGATGTTCAGGGCTTCAGCACGCTCTTCTCTTTGAGGCCGGCGTCGTGACAGGCCCGCCATGCGCGCAGGATTTCCGCCACGCTCCAGGCCTGCGCAAATGCGCCGCGCGGTAGGTAAGGCGCGTCGCCATCGAAAATCTCGCTGATGGTGCCCAGCCCGGCCGCCGAAAGATGGTGGGCCATGGGTTCAAGAAAGGCGAAGGCTTGCTGCGGATTCTGGTAAACGCGCAGGTGGGCCAGAACAAAAGGGCCGAGCAGCCAGGACCACACAGTCCCCTGGTGATAAGCGGCGTCGCGCTCCGACTGCGGGCCCTCATAGCGGCCGCAATAACTCGGATCGGCGGCGTCCAGGCTGCGCAGTCCGTGCGGCGTTAGCAGGTGTAGCGCGCAGGAATCTACGACCTGTTTTCTCTGATCCGCGTTCAGCGGGCTTTCGGGCAGCGAGACCGCAAAAATCTGATTTGGGCGAAGCGAACTATCATTTCCCTCCGGGCCGTCGACTACATCAAAGCAGCATTGGCGCTCCTCGTTCCAATAGCGCGCGAAACTTTTCTTTACGCGCTCAGCGAGTGCTTTATATTCGTCTGCCCGTTTTCCCAATTCCGGGGCGAATCGCGCCATCGTATGAAGGGCATTGAACCAAAGCGCGTTGATCTCCACGGGCTTTCCTATACGCGGGGTAATCGGGCGATCGCCAACTTTTGCGTCCATCCACGTAACCTGCATTCCTGGCTCTCCCGCGCAAAGCAAACCGTCGGCAGGATCCACGTGAACGCCATATCGCGTCCCGCGCACATACCAATCGATAGCGGCGGCAAGCACTTCGAAAACCTCTCGAACGACGCTCAGGTCCGAAGTCTGGGCGACATATTCCCGCAGAGCCTGGAAGTACCAAAGCATCGAATCCACGCTGTTGTAGCTGGCGGGCTCGCCGTGTCTCCGAGAACGTGTTGGGAAGCAGGCCCTGTTGCGCGAAGCGCGGAAATTCGTGCAACACGGATCGCGCTATTTCAGGCCGGCCCGTCTCCAGTGCCAAACCGGGGAGCGCGATCATCGCGTCCCGGCCCCATTCGCCGAACCAGGGGTAACCGGCCACAATCGACCATCTCTCGCGTCCATCTGAAGTGCGACGGCGCACCGCAAATTGAGCTGCCGCCAGCACCAGTTGCCAAATCCAGTGCGGAGCTTCGAGGGCGGCTCGCGGATGCGCAGCGATCCAATATTCGAGCAGCTTCTGGTCCAGGTCCTCGCGCGCGGCGATCGCCGCGCGATTCTCGGACTGCGGTTTGGGATCGGTGCTGAACGCAAGCGTCACCGAGCCGCCGGGCGTGAGGCGCGCCTTGAAAACTGCCGCGAGTAAGTGATCCTCGCGATGGTCCAGACCGCGCTCGCGTTCCGCAGCCAGATCGTAATTTCGATACCATTCGCGGCGCGGTTCGGCCTGCGCAGTATCGCTAAGCAAATAAACGGGGTTCGCACCGTCGCGAGCGACAACGCACAAACCGCCGGGAACCGGCGTCACAGATGTCTCCCAGTTGCCTGCCTGCGTCGTGGCATGAATATCGCGATAGTTCACGAGAATCTTGACTTCCAATTCCGTGGGTCGGGAGGCATAGACAAGTTCGTAGCGGATGAAAGTTGTGTTCGCGCCGTCCTGCATCCATACGCGCTTTTCGAATATCGCGTCGGCGCAGGCGAATCTCCACACAGGCACCGATCCCGAAAGACGAAATTGCTCGATGAATAGAAATCCCTTTGGCTCGACGGTGCCGGTCGACCAACGATTGGCCCCGAGAGCGTAATCGCGGCCCGCGTAGCGGAGGATTTCTTCGGCTTTTGAGACCAGGAGAACCCGGCCCCTCTCGGGGAGAGAGGCAATCAGTAATCCGTGATAGCGTCGCGTCTGAACGCCAGTGACGGTGCCGGAAGCAAACCCACCCAGTCCATTTGTCGCCAGCCACTCACGTTCATTGCCGACGTCGAGTGAGCCGCAAATTTCAGAGCCAAATTTGACGACGATCGGCGCGCTCAAACCTTACGTCCTGCCATAGACGGGAATGGCGGCGCCGTGAATGATGCGGGCCTGCGGCGAGCACAGAAACAGGATCACATCGGCAATCTCTTCCGGCTTGGGCCAGTTCGCGTAATCAGCTTTGGGCATGGCCTGTCGATTTGCGGGAGTGTCAAAGATGCTGGGTACGACAGAATTGACGGAGATGGGATACGGTTTGACTTCCTCGGCGAGCGAATCGAACAACGCAAGCGCCCCGGCCTTTGATGCTGCATACAGAGCCGCGCCGGGAGACGTGCCGTAAGCCGCCCGCGAGGCGACGTTGACGACCCAGCCGCGGTTCTGCCGGATCATCGCCGGTATCACGGCGCGGGCGAGTGCAAATCCAGCTTTCAGATTGAGGGACATCATCTGCTCGTAGGCGGAGGGTTCCTCTTCCCAGATTCGCCTGCCGCCGTGATACGCGCCGATGGTGTTCACCAGAATGTCGAGCGCGCCGCGTTTCGCAAGGATGTCCTCGACCGTGCGGGCCACGAGGGCAGGATCGGTGGCATCAACCATTACGCCCGCCGCTTCGTAGCCGCTGCTCTTCGATTGAGAAATGAATGTGTCGAATTCCTGCTGGTGCCGGTACGTCACGATGATTCGCGCGCCTTCACGCGCGAAAGCTGTTGCTACGGCGCGACCCAACGCGCCGGTGCCACCGGCGACCAGCGCGACTTTATCTTTGAAGCGAAGTTCTGGAGTCATTGATGGATTAGATGCCTCGTCTTCTGCTATTTCGTTTTTTATTTTGCCCTAGCTCGCGTGTGCCCCGCTCTGTTCGAGCAGTTTGGCCACCAACGCGGTCCATCCCGTTTGGTGCGAAGCGCCCAACCCGGCACCCGTCTCCCCATGAAAATATTCAAAGAAGAGCACAAGATTGCGCCAATAAGGATCGGACTGAAGTTTCTCATTCGAGCCACATACTGCGCGGCGCCCCTCCTTGTCGCGCAGGAAGATACTGCTCAGCGACATAGAGAGCTCTGCCGCAATTTGCCAGAGCGTCAGCTTGCGCCCCGAGCCCGTTGGGAATTCAACCTGCAACTCATCTCCAAAATAATAGTGGAACCGTTGCAGGGCTTCGATAATCAGAAAATTCATGGGGAACCATATCGGTCCTCTCCAGTTAGAGTTTCCGCCAAATGCGCCGGTGCGCGATTCCGCCGGCTCATAGTCCACCCGATATTCGTTGCTCATCATGCTCAAAGTGTAAGGATGGTCCAGATGAAACCGGGAAAGCGAGCGGATGCCATAGGGCGAGAGAAACTCCTTCTCGTCCAGCATGTAGCTCAAGACGCGCAGCAGGCGTTCGCGATTCACAAGAGAAAGAAGCTGTCGATGGCCGTTAGGCGATTTCTGGCTCATATCAAGATGACGAGAGGCGGCGGGCACGTTTTCCAGGAACCACTGCACGCGTTCGCGGAAATGAGGGAGGTTAACCAGCATTTCGGGCTCCAGCGTCTCCACCGCAAAAAGCGGAGCCAGACCGACCATGGAACGAACTTTCAGGAAGCTCTGTGAGCCATCCGGTAAATGCAGGACGTCGTAATAAAAACCATCTTCCTCATCCCAGAGAGCGATGCCTTCACCGCCAAGATCGTTCATGGCCTGGGTTATATAGATGAAGTGTTCGAAAAACTTGCTGGCAACGCTTCCGTAAACCCGATCTTCTCGCGAAAGCTCCAAGGCCATCGCTAGCATATTCAAGCAATACGTGCCCATCCAACTTGTGCCATCCGCCTGCTCCAAATGCCCACCCGTGGGCAAAGGCGCTGAACGATCAAAGACTCCGACGTTATCCAGCCCCAGAAATCCGCCCTCAAATACGTTCAGGCCGTCAGGATCCTTGCGATTCACCCACCAGGTGAAGTTGATGAGCAGCTTCTGGAAAACGCGTTCCAGGAAGCCGCGATCGGCGCGCCCGCGGACACGCTTTTCGATTTTGTATACGCGCCATGCCGCCCAGGCGTGCACGGGCGGATTAACGTCGTCAAAAGCCCATTCGTATGCCGGCAATTGCCCGTTCGGATGCATATACCATTCGCGCAGCAGAAGAATGAGCTGTTCCTTGGCGAATTCCGGATCGACCACGGCTAACGCCACGCACTGAAAAGCGGAATCCCACGACGCAAACCAGGGATACTCCCATTTGTCGGGCATGGAGACCACATCTGCGGCGTGAAAGTGCTTCCACCGATAATTGCGTCCTTTCTTGCGCTCTGCAGGACCCGCAGGAAAGGCCGGGTCGCCGTGTAGCCAAACGTTCACATCGTAATGGTAAGACTGCTGCGACCACAGCAAGCCGGCGAAAGCCTGCCTTTGTACCTGCCGGGCATCGTCGGTCATTTTGCTGGAGGCATACTGGGCGTAGAACTCATCGGCCTCCGCGATGCGCGCGCGGAACACTTCATCGAACACTTCGCTGAAGGGCACCTGGCCAAAGGGCGCCTGACTAGAAGCGCCAGTGGGATTTTGATCTGTGAGGCGTAACCGAACAGTTGCGGAGCTGCCCGCCGGTATTTCGAAGCGATAGAGTGCCGCGGCCTTGGTGCCTGTCTCGCCAGGATTCACCGCGGATTCATTTTCCGCGATGAGGTAATCGTGAAACGCGTCTTTCAGATGTGTGGCGCGGTTCTCGACTCCAAACAGGCGCTTGAAGTTGGTCTCATTGTCGGTGAATAGCAATTGAGGTGTTCCCTCGACAATGAGCCAACGCTGTGCATCGTCGACGGCCTGAACGCCAATACATTCGCAGTGGAGCGGGTCACGCACTCGCCAGAGCCGGGGCCGCTGCGTTTCATCGCGCCAGGACCACGTATTGCGGAACCAAATCGTGGGAAGCATATCGAGGGGGGCGGAATCGCTTCCGCGATTCCATGCCGTGATGCGAATCAAAATGTCTCCCGCCGTCGCTTTCGCGTACTCCACGAAGATATCGAAATAGCGATTGCCATCGAATGCATCGGTATCGAGCAGCTCGAATTCGGGATCGGCTTTCGTCCTGCGGCCATTCTCGGAGACCAGCTGCGCATAGGGGAACTCGGACTGAGGATACTTGTACAGCATCTTCAGATAAGAGTGCGTGGGCGTGGCGTCGAGGTAGAAGTAGCATTCCTTTACGTCCTCGCCGTGATTGCCTTCGTGGCCGGTCAAGCCAAACAGCCGTTCCTTGAGGATCGGATCGCGCCGGTTCCAGAATGCCAGCGCAAAGCAGATATGTTGATGGCTATCGCAGATTCCCCCGATGCCGTCTTCGCCCCAGCGATACGCGCGGGAACGGGCGTGGTCGTGCGGAAAATATTCCCACGCCGTGCCATTGTGGCTGTAATCCTCGCGAACCGTCCCCCATTGGCGCTCGCTTAGATAGGGGCCCCAGCGCCTCCATTGAGCTTTGCCCAGCCGCAGGTCTTCGAGCCTCTGAGCTTCGCGGGTCATTTATTTATGCGGTGATGTCTGGAGGCAAGCGATGGCTGGAACTATTTCCGATGGGCATGTCAGGCCGAACTAGATTCTACCTCTTCCGAGCGCGTCATCCCCAATTCGGCAATTGGCGCAGACCAAGCATGGCTTCGGCGGCCCATCGACCCAGATAAACGGAAAGCGCTACGCCTTGACCCGCGTATGCGCCCAGGACAATCACGCGATCGCTCTGCTGGTGACGCGTGAATATTGGACTCCAGTCCTCTGCGATCAAGATCGGGCCGCCCCACCAATGTGTAAAATCCACCGAATTCAGGGCCGGATCCAGACCGCGCACGCGCCACTCGAGCCGGGCAATAAGCTCAGCCGCCCGACCAGCGCCAATATCAATCTCTTCGAGTTCGCGCCAGTTCTCCACGTCGACGAGGCCGCCCCCAAACAAAACGCCGCCATTGGGCATCATTCGGCCCCACAGATAAGGAAGATCAACGGTATAAAAAGCTTTTCCCGAACTTAGCCCAAGCACTTCCAGTTCGGCCGGCTTCAGAGGTTTCGTTGCCACTGCCAACGTAAACTTCGGTTCCGCCCGGCCAGCGAGTCCGCTCAGCTCGAGCGACATTGCATTCGTCGCAATCAGCGCATTTTCGGCGCGGATCTGTTTCGTTCCCACCGTAAGGCATAGCCGATTTTGAAATGCGATATCGTCTATCCGCGCATCTTCATAAATGTGGGCGCCCAGTCGATTGGCTGCGCGAGCGAGTCCGCTGACGAGCTTGCCTGGGTCGGCGGTTCCACCTGGAACCTCAGCGACAACGCGCAACGTCCCCGAATCCGACCATGCAATCGGCGAATTCTTCAGGGCATGGCTTCGCCCAATCTCCCAGGCGCCTCGGAGGTCGAGATCGCACTCGACGTTGAGTTCGCTGAGCGTGCGGGAAAAGCCATCCAAGACATCGCCGAGCCCGGGAAGATCGCCTGCCGAGGTTTCCGCCAGGACCATACCGCCTGAATACCCGCTGGCCCCGGAGCCGATGTGCTCCGCCTCGAAAACACTTACGGTCTTATTCGGGGCCAAGTGACGCAGCCAAGCCGCCGTCGCTAATCCGGTGAATCCCCCGCCGACTATGGCGAAGTCCACCTGCTCGGGAAGTAAGCGCGGCGAGGGATGGAAGTCGATGGTCCACGGAGATTCGCCCCAGCGCTTTTTGGGAGCTCGCGATGTTTGTCGCGTCTCAGCCAAATTCGTACCTCAATCAACCGACTTCGCTATTCAACAGAGACCGACCGCAGCTTTTAGATGCCGCGAAGCCAGGGCAGGTAAGTTTGCCAAGTTGCGGCTGGATAAGGCTACCGTACGAATTGCTCAGGTGGCGCGACGCAATAAACCAGTGCTACCATCGGCCTACTTCGCGTAGGAGGGCCGCCGTGAGAATTCGAGCTCGCTCGCATTTGTTGGCGATCGCACTGAGCGCCGCGATCTTAATTGCCGTTGGCTTCACGAGCACAAAAGTTATCGGCCAAACGGCTTCGAATACTCCATCGGTTGCGGCCACCTTAAAGACGCCGTGGGGCGCCCCGGACCTGCAAGGCACCTGGAGCAATACGACGGTCGTCCCATTCCAGCGCCCGGCACAGTTTGGCAATCGCGAATTCATGACGGAGGCCGAGCACCAGAAAGCCGAAGAAGAACTGCTCAAGCGCGACGCGATGCCGGGGCGAGACAGCCGCGAAAGCAACGGCAAGGACATTCGCGGAACGGAAAAGGACGTCGCACGCGCTTACAACGAGCACTGGTTCGGGGATAAGCCGACGGAAGTGGGCCGGCGCACGTCGATGATTACCGACCCGCCCGATGGCAAGATGCCTGCCTTCACGGCGGAGGCGCAGGCGCGAATCAACAAGAGGCGCGAGTACCTCGAGGCGCTCCTGCAGGGCACGTCGGGTGGCAAGCCCGGACCGATTTCGCTGCTGCGAAACGAGCCGCCGCCTGACTACAACCTCGAGCGCATGAATCGCTCGGATGGTCCTGAGGACCGCAGCAGCGTCGAGCGCTGTCTGCTGAATGGACTCCCCGTGATTCTCCCGGCAGGAATTTTGACGCCCGACGGACGGCCCTACGGGAATTTCGGGGGCGTGATGCGCATCGTCGAGAGTCCCGATTCAGTGGACATCTATTACGACATCGGGCAGGGCACGGGCTTCAATCGGCCGATTCCCATCACGAACCGGCCGCATCTGCCCAAGAACATTCACCAATACTGGGGCGATTCGATCGCGCGCTGGGAAGGCGATACGCTGGTCGTCGACGTCACGAACTTCAGCCAGGAGACCGAGTTCCGCGGCTCGCGCGAAAACCTCCACTTGATCGAGCGCTATAAGCGCATCGATGCCAAAACACTGCAGATCACCACGACCGCCGACGACCCGACGACTTGGGTCAAACCCTTCACGTTTGTGCAGGAGCTACGGAAGAACGCCGACAAGCCGAATATGGTGTATGAAGGCGGCTGCCACGAGGGCAACTACGGGCTGCTTGGGATGCTGGCCAACACGCGCGCCGCGGAGAAGGCGTTTGCCGAGGGAAAGGGGCCTGATCCAGCGCTTGAGGACAATGCAACCGGCGGCGGTGGCGACCAATAAACCGTCATCGGTTAATAGAATCTGTGATCCGGCCATCGGATTTGAGAGTGAATAGCATACGTCGGCTACTGAGATAATCGCTAGCGCAGGTCGTTGTAAGCCTTGAAGGGCACTAAAATCTCGCCGTTTGCTAAACGGACGACCGCCACGTCATTGTGCATGGTTTTAGACCAAGCCCAGAGCTCAGACGTGTCCTTATAGGTTCTGATCAGAAGCTCCGCAGAAGGAATAGGCATCTCACGGATCAAAGACCTGTACTCATCTTCAAAATGAACGTGCCCGTTCCTGTCAGTCACTCGGCAGCGGTTCACATTTTGACTCCCATCAAGCCAGCAGCCTAGCCAGTAACCTCTTGGGCTGAAGTCCAAAGGGGCAGGCGGAGCCCAGACCCAAACGCTGCCTATAGGCATATTTGCGGGACGACGTGGGGTGAGAGTAGCCCACCAAAGGCGACCGAATACTAGCCCCAGAGTGGTCAATAATATCCCGAGTAAAATCTGGGCAATGCGCTTCTTTACAGCGTTCATTTAAGGATTAGGCCGTTCTGCCTTAGCCACTAATCTCCTGCCACTGCCCTCTCGGCAACTAAGCGGCTATCCTTTTCACGCGCCCCTCGTCACCGTTCGTAAAGTTTGTCGCCCCGCGGGATTTTGCGGGTGACGTCGATCACGATCGTGTCGCCCTCCCAATGCTTCACGAGTTGCTTCTTGCGCAGATGACCCAGGAAGGTTTCCTCCGCCAGCTCAACGCACTTGTATTCCATCAGTTGCGCGTTAGCTTCGAGCTGACGGTAGAGCACCATGCTCATCTTCCAGGGGCGAGTGAAGACGTTCGGGTCCTCGATCGTGACCTCGTAGCGCAGTGCGTCCGGGGTAATCTGCGTAAAGCGCTCGACGACGTGCAGCGCGTCGCTATGGAAATCGCCGGAGCGCGAAAACCAGGTGCGGTCGTTGAAGTGGCTCACGTCGACGACCAGCGTGTTGCCTTCCCAATGGCCTGCCGAATGGCCCATCCAGGTATCGGCGGGCGGCGGATCGACAGGATCGAGGTGAATGGTGCGGCTGGCGCCGGCGAATTCGAATGACATCTCGATCTTGCTCGTGCCCTGCGTGATCCGGAACGGATACGGCATGTACATGGCCCGCGGAATGCCCGGCGTGTAGCAGCGTACTTCGGGATCGCGATCCAGCCAGTGTTCGGCGTTGTCCTTCTTTTTCGCCGCGGCTTCGGGCTTGTATGGGATCTCGTCGCCCTCCACAACCCCGGGGCCAGGCGGCACGCCGCCGTCCGCGCCGAGCGCCAGAACGGGAGCTGCCAGCACCTGGACGTCCGGATAGACGCCCGGCTGCGCGACGGCGGGACGCATCGTGTGAGCCAGCAGGTCCCAATTCGCCGTCGTCGTCGCCTGCCAGATGCCGTTTAAGTTGGGATGGCCGTCAGGAGTCCGCGCCGCGCGCGTCGCCTGCGCTGGCGGAGTCGCCTGACTCGTGCGGGCCGCTTGGCCGGTCATTCTGATGGCAACGAAAGAAAACGCGGCGGCAATCGCGGCGCTGGCAATCAAAGCAGTCGGGCGGTTAAATCCGATTCGCATATTCGGGGTCTCCTGCTGTGGTAATCGGCGCATAAGTTAGCGAGGTAAGAGCGTCGCGTCAACCACGCGCGGCTCAATCTTCTGGACACTAGGCCGGTCCTTGAAGATAATGGCGCCATCTGGCGGTTTCGAACCGCACTGGTCTTCGGGTACTCCTCCGTTTGGGTTTAGCGGGAGGTCTCAAATGCGCACTCGGCTTTTCAAGTCCATTGGGGCGCTGGCTGCGATCTTGTCTGTGTTTGTGTTTTTGAAACCGGCGCAGGTGACGGTCGCGCAAGAAGGTCCGACGGCTTCCGCGACGGCGCCAAAGGCAGCCGCAACGCTGAAAACGCCGTGGGGCGAACCGGATCTGCAGGGCATCTGGATGGACGAATCAGACACGCCCTTACAGCGTCCCGCCAAGTATGCGAATCAGGAATTTTTCACCGAGGCGCAACGAGCCGAATTGGATAAAGAACGAGCGGCGCTGCTCGGGCGCGACAAACGCGTGGAGCGCGGCACGGAACTCGACGTCGCCGGTGCGTACAATGCGGAGTTTATGTCCATCAAGCGCACCGGTGCGCGGACGTCATTGATTGTCGATCCGCCAAACGGTCGGATTCCGCCGCTTACGCCCGAGGCGCAGAAGATTATCGCTGCGGACCGCGCGTTTCGTCTGGCCTTGCTGCAATCTACCGAAACCTGCAAGAACAAGTCAGTGGCCTGTGAAGGCGGCAAATACGATCCCACACCAACTACGCGGCGCGCCGAACTTCCCGCGCGCTACAACGCAGCACGCATGAACCGCCATGATGGGCCGGAGGACGGAGCATTGCCGGATCGTTGCCTGACGGGCGGGTTGCCCGAATTTGGCACGGCCTACGGTGGGAGTTTCCGCCGAATCGTGCAGACGCCCGGCGGCATCGCGATGTTCTACGATGTCGGCCAAGGGCAAGGCTGGCAACGAAACATCGTCATGAACGGAAGTCCGCACTTGCCGCCGAGCATCCGCCAGTGGTTTGGCGATTCGCGCGGACACTGGGAAGGCAATACGCTCGTGATTGACGTCACGAATTTCAGCCAGAAAACGGACTTTCAGTGGCTCGCGCGAGAACTTGCATCTGGTTGAACGCTGGACGCGCACCAGGCCGAACACGATCGAGTACGCGGTTACGATCGAAGATCCCACCGTGTGGACCCGGCCGTGGACGGTAAACAGGAGTTCACCAAGCAGAGCGAGCAGGAAAATAAGATTTACTACGAGCCGCGTTGCGTAGAAGGAAACTATGCTCTGCCGTCGCTGATGTTGGCGGCGCGTATGGCGGACCGCGCCTTTGCGCAAGGCCTAGGCCTCGATCCAGCGTTAAGTGACAATGCCACTGATTTCGTCGGCGTCGAAGACGACCCGTTGCAGTGAGGCAAGTCAAAAGATTCAGGAGGAGATGATGCGCGACCGGTTTTCCCGCTCGATGATAACCCTCGCAATTGCCGCGGCTGCGGCCGGCGCGATCATTTCCGTATCCATCACGCGTACGTCGGCTCAGGCGCAAAAGGCTTCCGCAACGGTGCCCACTGCTTCAGCGAAGTCGTCGGCGACAGCTCCAGCACTGAAAACGCCGTGGGGTGAACCGGATCTGCAGGGCATCTGGACCGACGAATCGGATACGCCGTTGCAGCGCTCTCCTAAGTATGCAAATCAGGAATTTTTCACCGAGGCGCAGCGCGCCGAATTAGACAAGGAACGAGCGGCACTGATCGGCCGGGACAGGCGTGTGGAGCGCGGCACCGAACTCGATGTGGCCGGCGCCTATAACGCGCAGTTTATGTCCGTCAAGCACACCGGAGCGCGGACCTCGCTGATTGTGGATCCGCCCAACGGGCGAATCCCGCCGCTCACGCCGGAGGCACAGAAGATGGCCGCTGGCGACCGGGAATTTCGTCTCGCATTGCTGCAAGCGACGCAGACTTGCAAGAACAAGTCTGTGGGATGTGCCGGCGGGAAATACGATCCGACGCCCTCGCCGCGATTCGCCGAGCCTCCGCCTCGCTACAACACGGCGCGTATGAATCGCCGCAATAATCCCGAAGATGGCGCATTGCCGGACCGCTGCCTGACGGGCGGGCTTGCCCGAATTCGGAGGCGCGACCGGCAGTTTCCGCCGCATTGTGCAGACGGCCGGCGGCATCTCGATGTTCTACGACGTCGGTCAGGGACAGGGCTGGCAGCGAAATATCGTTATGAACGGAAGCCCGCATTTGCCGGCCAATATTCGCCAGTGGTACGGGGATTCGCGCGGTCACTGGGAAGGCAACACACTCGTAATCGACGTCACGAACTTCAGCTCCAAAGACCGATTACCAGGGTTCGCGGGAAAATCTGCACCTGCTGGAGCGCTGGACGCGCACCGGGCCGAACACACTCGAATACGTCGTCACTATCGAAGATCCAACCGTGTGGACGCGGCCATGGACGGTAAAGCAGGATTTCAGCAGGCAGAACGAGCAGGAGAACCGAATTTATTACGAGCCTCGCTGCATTGAAGGGAACTATGCCTCCCCGGGGCTGATGCGCGGACAGCGCATGGCCGAAGCCGCATTTGCAAAGGGAGAGGGTCCCGACCCGAGAATTGAGCGACAACGCCACGGATTTCGTGGGCGTCGAAGACGATCCGTTGCAGTAGCGACCACGGGAGTAAGAGGAGGACATGATGCGCCGCCGAATCTCAGGTTCGATGATAACGGTCGCCATTGCCGCGGCTGCAGTCGGCGCGATCGCCTCGATATCCATCACACGCACGTCGGCTCAGGCTCCCGCCGCTCCCGCGGCGCGGCCAGCCCGTGTGGGTGGCAAGCCTAACTTCAGCGGCATCTGGGAAGCCAATAACGAAGCTAATTGGGATTTGCAGGCGCATGCCGCGCTTCCGCCGCAGTCACGCAGCCCGGCGTTTATCCTTACGATTACGCGCGCGTGCCCGCAGCTCCCGTTCTCGCGCTGGGCGCGGCGGGCGCGGTACCCGGATCGCTCGGCGTGGTGCAGGGCGACGGGCAAATCCCATACAAGCCCGAAGCTTTGCAGATCAAAAAGGACAATGCGGAACATTGGATTGACCGTGACCCGGAACTCAAGTGTTACCTGCCGGGCATTCCGCGCGCGATGTACATGCCTTATCCCTTCCAGATCACGCAAGGCACAGACAAGATTCACATGGCCTACGAATTCTCGAATACCGCGCGCACGATCCATTTGGATAAGGTCGCGGGGCCTCCGGACGATACCTGGATGGGCCACTCCGTCGGACATTGGGACGGAGATACGCTCGTCGTCGACGTCACAAATTTCAACGACCGCAGCTGGTTCGACCGCGCCGGGAATTTCCATAGCGACGCGTTGCACCTTACCGAGCGTTTCACGCAGATGTCGCCTGACATTATTCGTTACGAAGTGACAATCGAAGACTCGAAGGTTTTTACGCAGGCCCTGGCGGATCGCCATGCCGCTCTATCGCCGCGTGGAACCGAACATGCAGCTTCTCGAGTTTCGCTGCAATGAATTCGTCGAAGAGTTCATGTACGGAGGTCTTCGGAAGCAGCAGTTGGTGAAGCACTGGGAAGGCGAAACTATGGCGGTGGATATCACCCGCAAGGTGCCGCAGGGCGATAAATTTTACGACTGGTACGGCGGTAACGGCGGCAAGTAATATAAGCGGGCACTGGACGTCGTGATTCCGGATTATCGAGCCGCCGCGGGCTAGAGTTTGTTTTGGTTCTACATACGGAGGAGGCGTGGAGTCGATGCGAACGAAAATTGCAACGGTAGTCGCCGTCGTAGGTTTCGCAATCCTGGGAGGTGCGGCGTCGGTTTCGGCGCACCATGCATTTGCGGCAGAATTCGACGCGAGTAAACCGGTGAGTTTCAAGGGAACCATCACGAAAATGGAATGGGTGAATCCCCACACCTGGATGCACGTCGACGTGAAAAAGCCCGATGGCACGGTTGAGAACTGGGCCGTCGAAGCGGGCACGCCGAACGTCCTTTTCCGGCGCGGGTTCACGAAGGAATCCCTGCTGCCCGGAACCGAAGTGGTAGTCGATGGATACCAGGCGAAAGACGGGTCGCATCGAGCCAACGGCAGGGATCTTACGTTCCCTGACGGGCGAAAACTGTTCCTCGGCTCGTCCGGAACCGGCGCGCCATACGAGTTGTCGCCGGAGAGTAAGAAATAGCTGACGCGGCGCCCGCGTTTGCATTGGCGCGCGGATCGCACTTCGATCCGCGCCGCCTTTTCTTGTTTGCGCTCGGGATTGCGTATGAGTGGATCCCCAATGCTTGAAATCGGCTAACAACGAATTTCCAAATGAAGCGCGTTCTAATCGGGTTCTTCTTTGTTTTGACGTTGGCTCTCTGTTATTTCGCGACCTCGCCTACTCAAGCGGCCTACAGAGTACCGGCTTCGAGTGAAGCCGCAGTTCACATCCACTTGATTCCGCCGGACCCTGGCTCCGAAAAATGGGCGCGCTTGGCCATTTTTTCGCGAACGGCGCCATTCGACGCGGCATCATTGCAGTCGGGTGCTGACGAAGGTAATCAAGGACCCGGAGGAATCGGAGGTTCTCTTCTTAATTTCTTTCAACGCATGGGCGATTCTTCGTGGAGCACCGGGCTGCACGAATCCCGGTATGCTTACGACCTGATCGAATCGGTCCATGTATGGGCGCTGTGCCTATTCTTCGGCTTGGCCGTGATGTTTGATTTCCGTCTCCTCGGCTGGACGATGAAGAGCGTGCCCGTATCCGAAGTGGCCCGGCGCCTGCTGCCATGGACCGCGGTCGGATTCGTGATCATGGTCATTAGTGGAGCGCTTCTGTTTTCGGCTATACCGCTTCGTTCCTATCAGAATATTTTCTTCCGAGCGAAAATGATTATGTTGCTGCTGGCCGGGCTGAACGTGTGGATCTTTCACTCAGGCGTTTATCGCCGGGTGACGACGTGGGATGTGGAGAATGTACCGCCCAAGGCTGCCAGAGTTGCCGGCGCGCTTTCGCTTGTCCTTTGGGTCTGCATCGTTCTTTCCGGCAGGATGATCGCCTATAACTGGTTCGACTGCGACAGGCAGCCGCAACCGGCGATAGTTAATCTCCTCACCAGCTGCGTGCCAACCCAGGCGGAACACTAATGTCGCTGCTGACCTTCTTTCAGTGGTGTGAAGGTTCGGGAATCGGCGAAACGATTCGGAAGTCATCCTGGTTGTTCCCGGTGATCGAGGCAATTCATCTGCTCGGACTGGGAGTGATCGGGGGAGCGGTGCTGGTAGTCGATCTGCGTCTCTTAGGTCTTGGATTGAAGCGGCAGTCCACCGCGCAGCTGACACGCGATGCTCAGCCCTGGCTCGTCGGCAGTCTTGTATTGATGATCATCACGGGTGGCCTGCTCTTCCTCTCAGAAGCGATCAAGTGTTATTACCATGACGCCTTTTGGTTCAAGATGTCGTGTTTGTTTCTGGCGATCGTCTTCACCTTTACAATCCAGCGCAAAGTGATCATGAGCGACGAGACTCGAGTGAGTCCCGTCTGGAGCAAAGTAGTGGCCGTGGTTTCGGTCCTGCTGTGGGCGGGTGTAGGAATCGGCGGGCGCTGGATCGGATTTTCGTAGGGAGCGCTTTGCTTTTCTGCTTCGCGCTTTTCGGCTATGTGGCCGGCGACGGCACGCGCCGGCGCAGAAATTGCGAGCGGTGCCACGCTTCCCAGATGTTGCCGACGAGCACGCCGGCAAGAAGATAATGGGCTGCCCCCACCCATTCAAACGTAGCATAACTGGCCAGGCCGACGAGCACTCCGCACACAATCTGATCCGGATACCTGACAGGGGACGTTGGCGGATCGGTCAAGATGAAGAGCGCAAAGAAGAGCACGGCGTGCAGATCGGGCGCGCGAAACATTTCGGCGACCTTTCCCGGGTCGCCGAGAAAGCTCGTGAGCGTAAATAGCCCAAAATAAGTAAACAGAAAGACGAGGACCAAAGGAATTTTATTGACGCGATCCGCGATGAACGCGCCGGTGGCCACAAGCACGATCAGAGCGTAAGGCGAAATTTCAGGCAAGGCACCCCACCAACTCTGTCCCGTATTGAAAATGTAGAAGGTGGCAACCAGAGCCAGAGCGGCCGGATTAAAAATGTTGGCGGAGCGAGTCCGGGCGACGTACTTACTCGCAATAGCTATGGCCGAGGTGCAAGCGGCGACATACCAAGGCTCCTGTGGAGTCAATATCATCGCGACGATCAAGCCCGTAAGAACGGCGCCGCTCGGAAATTCCCAGGCACCTTGAATTTTTCGGAGAACGAGCAGATCAATTGCGGCTGCGACGAGAACCGCGGTTATGAGGCCGGGAGCTACTAATGCCATTCCCTCCTGCGGGGCCGCGACCGCAACCAGAATCAGGAGCACGACGATGAGAAGACCCTTGGGCGTCTGAAAAAACCGCCAAATCGCAGACCTAGTGGTACTCACTGAAGCCTCGTGTTGCATATAGTTCCAGAGTCGGGGAGATGATCAGCCCATCCACGCCCAAACGATGGAACAGTCGAATCCCGTCAGACGGACCCAGAACGAAAGCGGCCGTTGCAAGCGCATCTGCCAGCATGGCTGTAGGTGCGATAACCGTCACGCTTGCTACAGCGTTCGCTGACGATCCTGTGCGCGGATCGAGAATGTGATGGCCTTGCTCGCCGGCGGCAGCTCGTTTTTCGTAGTCGCCTGAAGTGCAGACGGCGCGGTTTGAGACCCGGACCGAATCGATCAATTCCCCATCGTTTCGCGGATGGCGAATTCCGATCGACCATGGTTCGCCTGTGCGATTGGATCCTCCGAGATAGAGATCGCCACCCGCGTTGATCGCGAAATTTTTGAACGATTGAAGCTCGCGTGCCGCAAGATCGACTGCCAGCCCCTTTCGCGACTGCGCCAAGATCAAGAATCAGCGGACGAAGCAAGGTGATCGTCTGGCGTTCCGCGTCGAGGCGAACGTCCCGATAGCTGACGGCGCTGTTGGAATCGAGAGGGGTTCGGATCGTCTGTCCGGTGCGGTATTCGCGATTGAAGCCGAGCGATTCCATGGCATAGCCGACCGTGGGATCGAACGCGCCTTCGGTTGCTTCCGCCACGGCCCACGCGAATTGCACCGCTTCGAAGAGGATCGTGCTCACTCGAACGGGCACACCTACCTGGGTCGCGAGCCGCATCGCTTCACTGCTGGCCTCGAATCGCGTGCAGCACTCCTCAATTTTGTAAAACCAATCAAGAGCGCGGTCGACTGCTCGCTCGCGCTGCAGTTCTCTCCGTCTCTCCTTCGTGACCGGCCATGTCTCCCACTAATGGCCCACCACGTGGATCGTCACTAACGTGCCCATCAGGGCGACGGTGCGGATGACCGTCGTTACTCTGTGGCTTTGGCGAGTGCTGCGACGACTGCATCAGCGAATGCATAGCTGCTCTCGGTCGCTCCGGATACGTAATCGACTTTCGGGCCCTGCCTTTCGACTACTTGTGAGGGCAAGTCGGGCAATCCGGCGCCCGGAATTTTTGGCGCGATCCAGCCGCAGGAGTAGCGCGTGAGGCATTGAGAGATCGCGACGAGAGCGATCTTGCCTTCCTGAATCGTAACGGATGCTTCGATATCGCCATGCCGGCAGCTTCCCCATCCCAAGTAAACGCCGTCTTTATAGACATTCTTCGCCGCGACCGCAGGCGCCGCGGCCGTTTCGGCAGCCAGATTAGTCGTGGACGACGACGATGGTGCAGAGGTCGATGATGCGGATGACCCGCTGAATCGCTTGCGCTACTAGGCGCCGCTTTGCGAGACGGAGTCAAAGGCTTCTTGGTATTTTTCTTGCTCGCAGGAGAAGCAGAAGACGAAACCGGCGGAGCCGCGGCGGCGCCTGGGTTTGCAGCAGGTGGCGGTGTCGCTATCGCAATCGTCGCGGACGATCTCTGCTGCGGTATCTGCGAATCAAACCGGTGCGCTGCAGGACTCGTTCGGTGATAGCCCGCGGCGTAGATGGCAACGATGGCGGCGGAACTTAAGGTAATCAGGCCATTCGAGATTCTCTGGGTGGGGCTTGTTCGCTCCTCGACAAAATCCTGGGAGCGAAGCGGTAGCGTTCCAGCCCCAAGTCCCGCGGCCAGGAGAATGATGGCGATGCCGGTGAACGTGCCCCAGTGGGGATGACCGGCTGCGGTAGATGCGCCGAAAACAGCCAGTATTATTGCAGCTAATAAAAGGGTCGATTTATCCATCTGCGAGACCTAACTCGAAACCCGCTAAACACGCTGTCCGGATTTTTATTCTGAAATAATGATGAATTATTCACTCGGTCTTGGAGTACGTAATGTTAAAAGTCGTCGATCCGCCACCCGATTCAACATCGCGCAGCACGACGAGCTTCCCACCGCTCAAGCTGAGGATGTCCCTGCCCCAGTTCATTCCTTTTTTGAAGTGCAGGTGCAGCTTCGTTCCATCCCAGTGCGCCCAGGTCTTCAAGGCATTAGGATCGCCGGCCGGAGTGACGGTCTGTTTGTCATCCAGCGTGTAAGACTCTTTTTCCGAGCCGATCTGTACGGCGATTTGATTTGCCGTCTGCGTGATGACAATCATCTGTGGCGCTTGAGCAAAAATTTCGCGGATGCTCGCGCCATAGGCGTTGTCCGCATCTCCACCTCCGCCAAGGCCTCCACCGGTCGACGGGCGGGTGGCCGTTTCGGGGATCGACGGGTGGATCGATCTGGCCGAGTTTCCAGTTTCCGGAGAAGTTTGGCATTGCCTGGGCGCGTGAGATTACAGGCAGAGCTAGAGTAAAGATCAGCAGCAAAGGCAGATTTCGCTTAGCCATAAGGTTCACTCCTTCTTCAACGATTGACCGGCAGCTTAACTCGATTTCTTCGGCATGAGCGGCACTTGCTTAAAAAAGTGCGACGGGTCGGCTCCAGGCCGCGGGCGGAACTTCTGCGGCCGCCCTCCGAAAACTTCAGCGGTGTAGAGATTGCCTTCGCTGTCTGACGAAAATTGGTGCACGGCCCAGAAGAGTCCCGGCTCGGTGCCGTGTGTGCCCCAGGCATACAAGAGATGGCCTTGCAGATCGTATTTCAAAAATTTATCGAGCGGACCCGAAAAGGCCCAGAGGTAGCCATCGTCGCTAATTCGAATGTGATAGGGCTGCGCGATATTGGGAAACTGGTCCAGGTATTTGCCGTTTTCATCGAAGACCTGAACACGGTTGTTGGCCCGATCGGAAACGTACACGCGGCGATTCCGATCGACGGTGATCGAATGCGGCGTATTGAACTGGCCGTTTCCCGTGCCGGGAGTTCCCCAAGTCAGCAGAAACTTTCCGTTTTTGTCGAACTTTACGACGCGCGTATTGCCATAACCATCGCTGATGAAGAATGTGCCGTCCGGCAGCCAGGCAATGTCGGTAGGACGCTTGAAATGCTTGTCGTCATTGCCTGGTTCGTCCCGCACGCCGAGAGTCATGAGCAGCTTCTTGCCATCATTGGTGAATTTGAAGACCTGATGATGGATGTCGTCAACCACCCAAACGTTGTGCTCAGGATCATATGGACTGATCAACACCGAGTGCGGCCCGCGGCCATCCTCGAAAAGATGATCCCATTGCGTCCATGCCTCGATCAGCTTGCCGTCGGCATCAACAATGGCGATGCAATTCTTGAACACTGGCGTCAGGCCTGTGGCCGCCAGCCCAAGGGAGCCCGAGAAACCATTGAAATTGCGAGGCAGTTTATCCGGGAGCTTCAATTCGCCGCGGTTAGCGATGAAGATTCTGTTCGGGTGTTTCGGCGAAGACGCCACCGGTCGATCCCCAAATGTATCCCTTGTCGGGCAACGGCTTCGGCCAGCCCTGAACCGCTTCGTAAGGGCCGGTCCGGTCGTCCCCGCCTTTCTCTTGGCTGAAAGCGGGCGCGCAAAGCAGACTCGAGCCGATTATCGCAACGAAAGAGAGAAGGGTTAGACGCATGGCAACCTTCCTTTCCACCTAAACTTTGAATCGCGGCAAAAGCGGGAGCGCGTTCTGGCCTCGATTTTTTCGAGATCGGCGGCACTAAAAACACCACACGCTTTCAGATCCCTGATCTGGTCCGCGGCCGTTAGGTACGGGAAATCCGTTCCGAACAAAATATGCGAGATCGGGATGAACTTACTCAAAGCCGACATGGCTTCGGGATTCGTCGTCCACGCC
Source organism: uncultured Acidobacteriota bacterium (assembly GCA_963803735.1). Lineage (GTDB taxonomy): Bacteria > Acidobacteriota > Terriglobia > Acidiferrales > UBA7541 > Palsa-189. Next base: position 701,651 of record CAWDNV010000011.1, read on the forward strand.
GTGTCGTAGTAAAACTTGCCGGCCGCAGGCGCAAATCCTCGCGGGAAATTGCGCAGGCAAATTTGGGGGTCTTAGCCAGCGCCTCGAAGCGCTCTACCAGATACGGCATCGTGCCTCCCCCGTGCGAAAAAATCATCCGAATGTCGGGGCAGCGCGCGGCAGTGCCGTTGAAGAGCACGTTGGAAATGGCGCGAGTAGTATCCGTGCCCCACTCGATCGTGCCCTCAGCGATATTGGGCAAAAGATTCCTGCAGCAATTTGCGGTGTTGGGATGCGTGAAGAGAATCGCCTTGCGGCGGTTGAGTTCATCGAAAACCGGGTCGAACGCCTTATCGCCGAGCCACTTGTCTCCGTAGACGGTGAACAGAGCGATGCCGTCGGCCTTGAGTGTGCCGAGGGCGTAATCAATCTCGCGGAGCGCGGCATCCACATTGGGCAGCGGCACTGCTGCGAATAGTCCGAACCGGCCGGGATGATCCGTCACAACCCGGGCGAAGTATTCATTGCACTCACGCGTCAATCCCACCGCTTTCGATACATCCGCGAAGGGATCGGCCTGGGGCGCAATGGAGCACATGACCGCAGCCACTCCGTTTCGCTCCATGTCCATGAGCGTGTTGTCGATTGTCCAGTTGGCAGAGTTGGCAGCGTTTGCGAACGCCTTGGCCCCGAACGCCTGAATCAAGGCCGGGGGAGTGAGGTGATAGTGGACATCAATGCGTCCGGCCTTTGCACCGCGTACCGCCGGCGCGCTCTGCGCGCTCAATTGCGACAAAAACGGGGATGAGGAGAACACCGCACCTGCGCCGGCGACGAGAACGGACTCGACAAACTTCCGCCGTGAAGTCTGGAAATGCGAAGGACAATCCGAGTCACGCTTCGGCAGGTCAGCAGACAATTTGTCGGTGTGTTTGCGCATGACGCGCTCGCCTCGAAGCGGAGTCGGACGGCGCTAGCGTTCCGTCGTGCGCTCGTCGCCGGCCTGATGGAAAGTGAGTTCCTTGCCGTTCGAGGTCAGTTTCCCGTCGCCGTCACGAATGTAGCCATTCGGCGCGCCGCTCTTGGTTCCGTGGAACGTGATGGTGATCGGGTCTCCGGCTTTCAGGCTGGTTCGTGTCCACCCGGCGCGCGTCATCCACAGGGGATTGTAAAGCTCGATGGTCCAGTGCTGCATTTCGCCCTTGTCATCCTTGGCATCGAAATGAAGCAGGCAATGCGGATTGTTCCAGTCCAGACTCGTTACGGTACCGTCGAGGGTGAGCGATTTGGACATATCGTATGCGGCCGAGCCGTGATGGGCGAAAACGGCCCCGGGGCCAATAGCAACCAGCGCGGTTATGGCGCAACAGGCTAGAACTGTATTCTTCGTTGTGAAGTGCATTTCGCGGAACCTCCTCGCGCAACTATCAATTGCCAGCGACTACTTAGGGGCCGGTTTGTCCTTGTCGTTTTGCTGGATGATTTCCGATTTGAAATTCTCCTGGTTCGTGGGAATACAGAAGGATTCCCCAAACTCCCAGGTCGGCTGCAGCGTGAAGTTCACTCCCATATGCCAGGGCTGCGTGTACGTTTTGGGATCGTCGATAGTGATATCGAGCTGCATGTGGTTCGCGTCGGCGCGATGGAAGCGCTCGATCACGTGAAGCGCTTCGCTGTGTGGATATCCTGCTCCATTCAGCCAGGTCTTGTCATTGAAGCTAGTCGTATCCACGACGAGATCGTTCCCGTCCCAATGTCCCACGGAAAATCCCATCCATAGCGGATCGGAATCTTCCGGCGGCTTCCGGCCGTCCATCCAGACAGTGCGAAATGTGTGTATCGACTCGTAGAAAATCATGATCCGCGCCGGTGTCTGCATCATTTCAATCGAATAGCCTCCGATCCCGTAGATATGCGGCAAGCCGGGCGGCTCGCAGCGAAACGTCGGATCGGCGCTGATCGTACGATCGCTCTTCAACTCCGCGGTATTGGCACTGAATCTGGTCTGGCCCTCCGGAGTCAGCGGAGCGACCGTTCCTTTCACGCGCAAGCCTCCTCCTACTCCGCCGAACCATAGACCGGTAAAGTCGCGCGGGCGCAGCGCGGGCTCTGTTTTTGCGGTCTGGGCCGGGGCAGACGCTTGCGCATGCATGGAGACCGCGGACGCGAACGCAATCAAGAGCGCGGCCAATACGATAGCCCGTTCACAAAAGAAACCGAACGCATGCGCATTATTGCGTGGCATTGAGTTGACCTACTGGATGCAGCTTCGCTGGATGCTACTGCGGCCCGTCGTCGGGGTCAAGAGAAGCTCACCCGCTAAGATCAGTCTGATCCACAGGGAACGAGTCCAAAGCCTACTTGGCTTTATCGGCAGGTTTGCCTAGATCCTCGGAGGCGGGCTCGCCATAGAATTCGTTATATTCCTTGATCTGAGAGGGCGAGCATTCCTGCTCAAAGAAATCGAAGCTGGGTGATTGCAATCTTAAGGACAAACGGTCCAGCGCGACCCAAGGCTTCGTGTAATACTTCGGGTCATCCACAATGATGGTCATTTCCAGGTGTTTTGCGTCCACGCGGTGATAGCGTTCGATCACGTGCAAAGCGGTGCTATGCGGCCGGCCGGCGTTATCGAGCCAGGTCTTGTCGTTGAATCCGTTCGACTCGGCCTCGAACGTATAATCATCGATCCATTTGCCCACCGAGTATCCCCACCATCTTGACTCCGAAAGGTCCGGCATATAACTCCAGCTCGGGTCCTCGGCGTTCTTGGGGAGCTCTCGCCCGTCGGTCCAGATCACGCGCCATTTTTTGTTGAATTCGTACAGGATGACCACATTACTCGCATTCTGCATGATCCAACTCGTTCGGAAATTATGAAGAGCGACGCGCGGAAATCCCTGGGGATCACATCCAGGCATTGGATCATTTGTTTGCACAGGCGGAACTTGTCTGTAACCGAAGGTCGGCTTGTTGGCCATGTACGCTTTCTGGCCTTCGGGGGTAAAAGGCGGTTCGTGCCCCGGCTTGCCATCTGCCGGTATTGCTTTCGCCCCATCCGCCCCCACGTCGTCCGCTAAGGAACGCGCCGGTTCCCAAATGCCGGACAAATCGCGGCGCGGAGCAGGCCCGGGCTTCTCATTCGGGACGTCAGGGTCGTAAACCGCTCCGGGTTCCCGCGTGAAAGGGATTACCACGGTCTGTGCATGGGCGAGAGGCGCGAAGATCATTGCCGAAATTACGAATACCGCCACGCGCGTGATTAAGAGAGAACCTAAACGGGTTGACATCGCGACATGCTTTTCCGTTTGCATCTTGAGCTTCTCGCTTGCTGCGCCGCCTCAAACGCGCTTAGGCGTGCAGTCACACCTGCCGATATTTCTCGGGAAGCGCCTCTTACGGTTTGGAATTCTCTACGGGATTGGCGCCCTCAGGTTTAGTTCCCTCGGGTTGAGCTCCGTCGGGCGTCGGCCCGCCCGGTTTCACGTATTCAGTTCCTGCTCCCGCCTTTAGTGTCTTACCGTCGGCAAGGACCACAGATTGAATGCTGCCGCCGGGCCTGCCGTTTCGGAGCGGCCGGAGACTGACGGTAATTTCATCCCCAGCTTTGAACGAGTCTCGTCTCCAGCCGTTTCCGATCATATTGATCGGAGCCTGAGTCTCCCCGACCCAGTGCGCCACCTGGCCAGCGTCGTCTGTTACGTCGAACCTCAGAAGGCAATGCGGATTGGCCCAAAACCATTCTGTGACTGTTCCTTTTACCGTGACGCTTTTAGTCGTATCGAAAACGGCATTCGCGTGATGCGCGAATAAAGGAGCAGACGCGACCAAAAGGCCGAGAGCCAAAACCACGGGCAGAATATGCCGATTTCGCATTGCGATTGCCTCCATCCAAGGCGAGTTCTTGTAGGCAGAGTGTACAGCACAGCCGCCGGCGAATGGAACAGGATTCACTGCCACGGCCGGCCGAGGAGTGCTGTACAATGCGCTTATTCCATCCGGTGCAGGTTGTCTCCATATCTGGAGGCCAAAGTGAAAACGAAGATGAAAATGAAATTCGTGGCCTTTTCTATCGGCTTGGCATTCGCGGCAGCGCTATCGTTGCATGCTGGGCCAAAGCAAACCATGCTCATGAACCGTCTCGGGCCTTCCCAGATGACGCTCTACATCGCCAACGCCGATGGCTCCGGCGAACATCCGCTCTTTCCCTCCTCCGGATTCGACTACAACGCATCGTTTTCGCCCGACGGTAAATGGATTGTGTTTACCTCCGAGCGCAACGGCTCCGGGCAAGCCGATCTTTATCGCGTGCGCGTGGATGGCTCCGGACTCGAGCGCCTCACCGACGATCCGGCGCTGGACGATCAGGCGGCATTTTCTCCCGACGGGAATCAGGTGGCGTTTGTCTCAACGCGCGGCGCACATACGGCCAACATCTGGATTCTGGATCTCAAGACGCGCAAGCTGCGCAATTTGACGGGCGGTCCCGCTTTGCAGGCGCAGCCCGGCAAATTGGACGGCTTTTTCCGGCCCGTGTGGTCGCCTGACGGGCAATGGATTGCGTTTTCATCGGACCGCAATTTCGATTTCAAGCCGCACGAATTTCCGCAGCCGGGATGGGAGCATCCGCAGGAGTTGAGCATCTACATCATCCATCCGGACGGCCAGGGTTTGCGCAGGTTGACGATGAAGGAAGGCGCTTCCGATGGATCGCCCAAGTGGTCGCCCGATAGTAAGCGCGTTGTGTTTTATGAAGTGCCCACCGCGCATACCTTCGCGGCCCGCATTTACGCGCAGGGGATGGTCACTTCGCAGATTGTCTCAGTGGATATCGCCACTGGCGCCAGGGTTGACCAGACCTCTGGCCCCGGCCTGAAAGTAGGACCGCAATACTTGAGTGCGGATAAGATCGCATATCTGATCAAGGCCGGCCCGAATGCCGGGCTCGCATTCACCTCAGGCGCGCCGGGAATGAAGGAGATGGTGCGCAATCCGGCATGGTCGCCGGATGGCAAACAGGTGGTCTATCAGAAGGTCGATTTCACGGCGCGGCCACAAAATCAGCCGCTCTACAGCTGGGATCCGGATATGGACGTTCAGTACACTGACGTCTTCCCCAGATTTTCTCGCGACGGCAAGCTGGCCATCAGCGACATCAGGAACCTGGCCACAACGTCAACCGCGTCGATCTCTGTGATGAATGCGGACGGGTCCGGCAAGAAAGTGGTCTTCTCGGACAAGAACGGAGCGGCCTTCGTGCCCACATGGTCTCCCGACGGGCAGTGGATCGCTTTCGGATTCGGAGGATTTTTCGGCGCGCGCGAAAACACTCCAGCGAAATTGATGATGGTGCGAGCCGATGGTTCGCAAAAATCCAAGGATCTCACCAAGGGTCTGCCCAATAGCGGATTTCCGACCTGGTCGCCGGACGGGAAGAAAATCATCTACCGTGTCTGGGGAGCCGGTGAATATGGCCTGCGTGTATTGAATCTCGACGACAGCTCGATAAAAACATTAACCACCGAACTGGATAATTTCCCGGCGTATTCGCCCAGCGGCGACCTGATCACATTTACGCGCCGCGACGCAAAGACGCTGGACTACGATATCTTTACCATGCGCCCCGACGGCACGGACGTAAAACGATTGACCACCACGCCGGGGAACGACAGCCACTCGTCCTGGTCGCCCGACGGTAAGTACATTCTCTGGTCCAGCGGGCGCTACGGATTCAAAGACGAGGCTCCGCTGTATGACAATTCCTTCCAACCCTTCGCGCAGATTTTCATCATGAAAGCGGATGGTTCCGACCAGCACGCGCTCACCTATAGCCGTTGGGAAGATTCCATGCCGGCTATCGTGCCGCCCTCGGCACAGAAAAGCACGCTGACCCGCGCGTCTTCGCGGTAAACCCGGCCTTGCATCCCGGCAAGTGAACGTGTACTTACAGAGATCTCCGGAGGGTCGAAGTTATGGCCGATGACAGCCGTAGAGAAATTCTCAAGAAAGCCGCTGCTTTGGGACTTGGCGCTATTGTTTCGACTCAGGATGCGCTCGCTCGCACCGAGCGGTTGTCGGAACAAACTGATCGGCTGCCGGGACAAACGGATCAGAGAGCAGCCACGGCGGACTTTTTCCCGGGCTTCAAGCGGCTCACGAAACAAACCTCAGGCGCAACGATCAACTTTGTAACCGCCGGAAGCGGGCCGCCGCTTTTGCTTCTCCATGGCTATCCGGAAACACACCTCATGTGGCGCAAGGTTGCGCCTCAACTCGCGAAAAAGTTCACCGTAGTGGCCGCCGATCTTCGCGGCTATGGCGACAGCAGCAAGCCTGCCGGTGGCGGAGATCATGCTGCTTATTCAAAACGCGCTATGGCTCAGGATCAGGTCGAGGTGATGAACAGCCTCGGATTCCAGAAATTTCTTATGGTGGGTCACGATCGCGGAGGGCGAGTGGCGCATCGGATGGCTCTCGACCACCCCGACAGCGTGCAAAAGCTCGCAGTACTCGATATCGTGCCCACGTACAAGGTCTTCCATACCGTCACCAAGGAACTCGCCACATCTAATTTTCATTGGTTCTTCCTAATTCAACCGCAGCCGCTCCCGGAAACGATGATCGGCAATAGCGCCGAGTTTTGGCTCAAATCGCGCTTCAATGGTCTTCCTCCCGATGCCGTCAGCAAAGAAGCCTTTGCCGAATATCTCCGATCCTTCCGCACTCCGGAGATGATTCACGCGACTTGCGAGGACTACCGCGCGGGCGCCTCCATCGACCTGATGCATGATGATGCGGATCTGCAGCGCAAAATCAGCTGCCCGGTTTTGGCGCTGTGGGCCGAAAGAGGTGCGATGCACCGGCAGTACAACGTTCTCGACACGTGGAAGGAGCGGGCTGCCAACGCTTCCGGCAAACCACTTCCGAGCAGCCATTTCATCGCCGAAGAGGTACCGGAAATGCTGTTGTCTGAGCTAGGCACTTTTCTCGGCTGAAAGGAGAGTTTGTGAAAACAAGCGCGCGCGGACTTAACCTGATCCTAATTGGCGCGATCGCCGCGATTCTGGGAACGATATCCGCGGGGAGGATCCATGTCGCGGCGGCCGACATTCAGCCTACGAATTCTCTGCCCGGCCCTTATCGCACGATCGAGAATTGGGCAAAGCTTCCCGAGGGCAGGCCATGGGGGTCGACCGCGGGAGTAGCGGTCGACCGTAAAGGCAATATCTGGGTAGCCGAACGATGCGGCGCAAATAGCTGCGCAGGCTCTAAACTGGCGCCCATTTTGGAGTTTGATGCTTCGGGCAAACTTCTGACCAGCTTCGGCGCGGAGATGTTTGTCTTTCCTCACGGCATTACCGCGGACCGGGACGGCAACATATGGGTCACTGATGGTGACGGGAAAGATGGCAAGGGCCATCAGGTTTTCAAGTTCAGCCCGGCGGGAAAAGTTTTGATGACGCTCGGCAAGGCGGGAGTGGCGGGCAACAACGAGGATACATTCAACAAGCCGTCGGCCGTTGCCATTGCGACGAACGGCGATATTTTCGTCGCGGATGGACATGGTGGAGAGAGCAACGCCCGCATCGTGAAATTCTCAAAAGACGGCAAGTTCATCATGACGTGGGGAAAAAAGGGATCGGCGCTGGGCGAACTCAACATCCCGCACGCGCTTGCCTTTGACTCCAAAGGGCGACTGTTTGTGGCGGACCGCGGCAACAATCGCATTCAGATCTTCGATCAGAACGGGAAATTTATCGATCAGTGGCAGCAGTTCAGCCGGCCTAGCGGGCTCTTTATCGACCAGAACGATGTGATTTACGTGGCGGATTCGGAGTCAGGCTCGGTTGCCAAAGATCGTGGCGCCTGGAAGAGAGGAATACGAGTCGGAAGCGCCAAAGATGGCTCCCTCAAAGCATTCATTCCTGATCCGAACGCTGATCCTAACTACACAGGGACCAGCGCAGCAGAAGGGGTTGCCGCGGACACCAAAGGCGTTATCTATGGCGCGGAGGTTGGCCCAAAGGATTTGAAGAAATACGTGAAGCAGTAGCCGGCCTTCCGCTGCGGGCGCGAGCCAACTTTAGCTGTGCGGCTCGAGCCCCGCTTCCTTGAAGATCGCCTGCGCTTCGGGCGCCGCGAAAAACTGCAGCAGTGCCTTTGCGGCTGCAGGATCGCTGGCATGAGTGGAGATAAAGCCCACCAGCGGAGTAGGCGTGCAAAGTTTCCGCGGCAAAACGCCTGCAACGTCGAACTTATCTTTGTAGGGAAGCTCGTCGCTTAGCATTAGCAAGCCAATATCGATATTGCCGCTTTCGAGCCGTTGGTAGGTGGTGGTGGCGTTAGCTGTGGCGCTGGCGGATACGCCTTGTCCGCCGGGGCCTAGCATGACCTGACTCTTGGCGGCGACCTGATCGGCTATGCCAAGTTTATTCAGCGCCTCCCATGGGCATTGCCCTGCCACAGTGAAGTCCGGGTCCTCATATCCAATGGATTTCGCCGCGAGTAACGCTTTTTTGACCGCAGCAGGCGATGAGACGTCCGGCTTCGGCTTGCCCTTCGGCACGGCGACGCCTATAACAAAGTTCGCAATCGGTGTCGCGCTGCTCGGGATTATCGTGCCCGAAGCAATCGCTCCGGGGAAGGGCCCGATGATGAGCGACACATCCCCAGGCTGACCTTTCGCTACCGTTTGCCGTGTGGCCGTTCCATTGACGTAAGTCACTTTTACTTTGTAGCTTCCTTTGGCTTGGAAATTCGCGAGGATCGTATCGATTGGCTTGCGGGCAATGGTGGGCGCCAGGAGTGTGATCTCACTCTGGGCCCGAGCGTTGATCCAAGTGCCAAACACAAGCGCGGTGACAAAACCCGCTGAAAGCAAGCATTTCGTAGTTTTCATGGACTGCTCCCGCCGATGGCTCAGTATTCGATTCTCAACTCTTGGGACTGCTTATACACCAGACGAATCCGGTGCCGCCACACTTTTCGTGCGCCGCAGGAATCCGCACCGGAAGAACTGGTCTTGACACTCCAAATACGGCTGGCGTATAGCCTTCCGTGGTCAGCAAGTTGCAAAAATTTCAAATCAAGAGAAACTAGCGGAAGTCCACAGGGAGTGCTTATGAAACTTAAGGCGATAATTCTCGCGCTTTTCGCTCTTTCAATTTGTGGGAGGGCATCCGCGCAGGAACAAGGTCAGCGACCTGCCGAGGCTCCGCCTACCGATACGGTAGCCAAGGATATTCCCGGCGTGATCAGCGGCGGAACGAAGATACAAGTCGTCATCGCATCCGTTCCAGGCCACGGAACTCCCGGCGTCGTAGTGCAGGGCACAGAAGGTCCGATCGCTTTGCCCGATGGCACCATGGTCTTTTGCGAAACCATCTTGGGCCGAGTTGCGAAAGTCGATAAAGACGGCAAAGAGTCCGTTTTCGTGGACGCGAATATAGCCAACGGCCCGAACGGCCTTGCCTGGGATTCCAAGGGCCGCCTGATTGGAGCAACCACCGCGCCGGGACACATGGGAGTGCAAGCAATCTACCCCAAGGGCAGCGAGGCGGTGCTTGCCGATAAGTTTGAAGACAAGCCTTTCGTGCGGCCCAACGATCTGTTTGCCGATAAGAAAGGTGGTGTCTACTTCACCGATCCGGCGAATGTCCCGAATCCGCCGATGCCACCGGCGGTTTATTACATTGCTCCGGGCGGCGGCAAAGTAAGTAAGGTCGCGGACGGAATAGAATTTCCCAACGGCGTTACGATGAGCCTCGATCAGAAAGTTCTCTACGTAAACGATACCGCCGGTGAATACATCATCGCCTTTGACGTGCAAAAAGACGGGACGCTGCGCAATCGCCGCAATTTCGGAAAATACGAAGACCTAACGATCACGGGAGGAAAAGTCGGCGGAGGAGGAGACGGCTTCACGGTCGATACCAAGGGCCGCATATACGCCGCAGCCGGCGGATCAGTTCAAGTCTTCAGCCCGCAGGGCAAGCTCTTAGGCAAAATTCCGACGTCTCGCCGGCCACAGAATCTCACCTTCGCCGGTCCTGATATGAAAACGCTTTACATCGTGGGCGGCGGAGCAGTTTTCAAAGTGCAAATGGTCGCGCAGGGAATCAAAAGCCGCGGAGGTAAATAACCGAGTTAACCCTGCCGTGTGAAATGCTTCGTGCTGGTGCGGGGTAGCTTCTTCATGTCTTTCATCTTCTTGATGTAGTCGGGATGCGTCGTTTCGGCACCGCCCAGCGCAGCCTCGGGAGGTATGCCGTACTCCTTCGCGAAGTCGGTAAGAATGTCGTTTTTCCCCGGCATAAAACTGGGCACTTGGCCCGCCGGTATTAGTGTTCCTTCTGGAGACGGCTCGCACGGGAATGCCGGAATCACCTGCTTCGGATCGTAGTACCAACTGGATTCCCGAATGTAGGGCTCACTCAAGTAAGCCGGATCATTGATAATAAAAACCATCGTCAAAACATTGCCGTAGCGATTGACGCGAGTAGTCACGGTAGCTTTTTCCGTGAGTGGCGCCCCCGTGCGGGTGATGAACCCTTCCTTAAGGTGGTCGGTTGTGAATACCAGCGTGCTGCCTTCCCAATGCCCGGTCGAGAATCCGGAGAACTTGTGAGCTGCGTAATCGGGCGGGTGCGGACGACCATCCATCCAAATCCTGAAATCAGACCAGTACGCGTGGAAGTGATAGTCAACGACCAGTTGTGTAGCATTATCCAGTTCGGTGGAGATATAGAGCTGCGCGGGAGCAACGCGCAATCCGATATCGAACGCATGTGGTCTGCAGATATTTTCCGGAAGATCAAACTGTTCCGGGTGAAAACTCTCGGCTCTCAGCCGGCCAGATTCATTCAGTGGAATTCCCGTGTAGTCGCCGATGTCTCTGCCGTCGTTATAGATCCTCGGGGACCACTCACCAGTAAGATCGACCTGCGCCCAAAGCGAGCGGCTCGGTAAGACCAAGAGCAGCAGCACAGGAAACCAAAGGCGCTTCACTTTCCTGCTGCCGATGTTTGCAAATCTCATTGGCTCATCCTCACTGCGAAAAACCGGACCTCAAAAACGGCACCCTCAAAGAAATAATCAGCGGGGCTCATCGCTCCGGCATGGCGTCGGATCCCATCCAGACCCATCTGCAATCTTCTTAAAGTGCGCATGGGTGACGTAAGGCTCCAGGAGGTATTGGGGATCGGTTACTACGGTTGTAACTACCAACCAATTCTCATGAGAATAGGGATCGGTAAAGCGATCGAAAGATTCTTCGACTGTCGCGTTCGCACCATAAGGAACGCCATTCTTTCGCAGATACCCAGGACGCATATGGGTGGTGAGAACCTTGAGATATCCGGGGACCACCCCGCCGACCTGTCTGGGCACAACCTTGGCGAGATCTCTGGGATCCCGTATTGGCCCGCCACCGCCGTTTCGCTGATTATCGGGTTCGTATCCCTCCCACAAGGCTACCGAATATCCCTGCCAGTCAGCCGTGACATTCGCTGGTGCGGAACCGCCAAAATGCAAGAGACGAGTCTGGGTCCCCGAATCGGCATCGATTCGCAGCGTGTTGTCGTCCTGCCAATAAATGTGCAGACGACCCGGAACCTGCATGATTGCGGCGGCACCGTAGCCCTTGCATTCATTGCCTTCGGCCTTATCCTTGGCCGGATCCCAGGCGTCCGCGATCTTACGTGCCTCGGCATTGAGGGGAACGATGACGTAGTCGCTCTTGTCCGGAATCACCATACGGTAGCGCCAATACTCGGTGACAATCGATTCCCAATAGCCCGTCAGATCCTGCGGCGAAGCTGACCGCGGGGTTCGGGCCGCCCCAATTTGGAGATTCACTGCGCCCTGAGCCCCAGCACCCTGTCCGGCGGCATCCGTATCCTGGGCGCCGAGATGAGCCGCCAGAACGAGCGCGCATGCTGCTGCGAACAGGAATGTCCGGCCAATTCGCATGAGCGCTTTCGGGCAGTGTGTCTTCATTCTTACCTCTAACTTTCGGGCAATCATGACCGCTTACTGAATGTTACCTTCCCACTTAAAGCCATCTGACGGCCGCTCCACCTTCATCAGTTGCAGCCTATGATTTTCAGCCACGCGCCCGGGGTGGCCCGTAATGACGATCTTATCGCCAGGGCGAAGCGTAGCACTGGATACGCCCTTCTCAGTCAACTGCGCCGGCGCGGCCCATTCGATCACCCAGCTCTGCACATCTCCCTTTTCGTCCGGGGCTTCCACCCTGACGAAGGAATGGGGATTGCGCCAGATGAACTCTTTCAGCGTTCCTTCGATCTTTATGGTTTTGTCGCGGTCGTAGACCGAGTAAAAAGCATGATGAGCGAGGAGCTGACTGCTGCCCACCGTCAGTAATGTCACAACTCCCAACAAGATTGCCAATGTGCGTTTCATAACCCTCTCCTGGTACGCGCGTCAGAGAATCCCTGGGCCCTTGAAAGATCTCCGGCTGAACAGCTACTAGTTCGCTCCATGGCTCTGTGTGCTTTGCTGTTTGCCGCTTAGGCTCTTGTATGCCGCTTCGACGAACATATCCGTCGTCCAACTGCCTGTAGTGCTGCCATAGATCGGATCGTAATCCCGCGTCGGCCGGGCAGCCTTTACCTGTTCGAGCGTCATGCCTCGCTTGATCATGTCCTGCAGACGGTCCCGAACGATGGTGACCATTTGGTGATAGACAGCCAAATCGGCGGCGTCACTCAGCCTTCCGTGACCGGGGATTATCATCGTGCCGCCTTCCTGGTGGTCGGCCGGGATGACCATCTCCTTCAGGCGATTCAAGCCGTCGAGGACGCCCTGAATGCTTCCGCCACTTTTCAAGTCGATGATGGGATACTCCGAGGGATCGAAAATATCGCCCGCGCTGATCACATCGGAACGGCGAAACAGCACGATGCTGTTGCCATCGGTAGTCGCCGGCTGGTGAAAGATCTCCACAGCTTCGCCGTTGAAATAGAGATTCTTCTGAGGTACTGAGTACGTATCGTTTGGCCAGGCCTCTTGGGGAATAGCACTGGCTTGGCCGGTCGGTGCGCTCATCCTGTCCAGAACGGTCTGAAAGGAAATGATATAGGCGTGCGATGCTGCAACTCGGTCTGTGACTGCGTACCGCTGCGAGTCTGTGGGTACGGGCCGGCCTTCCTTGCCGAGGTTTTCGTTACCGCCTATATGATCAAGCCTGTCATCGGAATTAATAATGTAGACGAGGGGCCTTTTCGATAAAGGCCGGATCGCGTCCAGCACCTTATCGCTCATTGCGGCCACGCCACTATCGACCAACAGAATTCCGTCCTCTCCTGCCTGCACGGTGATGTTGCCACCGGCGCCTACGAGCATGCTGATATTGCCTTGTACCGGCAGGATGTGAACCTCGCCCGCGTTGGGGCTTCCACTTTGTCTGCCACTATTTGCGGCGCCTTGGCGGCCGCGGTTTTCCTGCGCGCAGGCAAACCGCACCGATCCCACTCCTCCGAGGAGAAGGAGCGTCGACACGATACATATCAGCCGCGGCTTGGATGAGAGAAAATCCAGATGGCTTCTCAACATCTGCGCATGTGCCAAGTTATTCCCTAAAGAAGTGAATTTATGGCCGTATGATCCACTCACTGCGATTCGCATGTCAAGGTCATTAATTCCGTCTCCCGATAACTCACAGCGGTGCTCGGCTCATGTTGCATAGACTTTCGGAGCATATGCCCTTACCGTCATCGCCGCGCCTGCCGCGATCCCACTAAGCACGGGCTGCCAAAATCGGAGTGAGCGGTTGAGAGCACGTCATTTTTTCCTCGCGAGCAAATCATGCTGGTACTCCCGCCATCCGCCCCGAAACTCGGAGCTCAAGTAGAGCTTCAGGGGGAACCCCTACCCCCGGTTTTTTTGAAAGAGTATGATTCCATGAGAGTTGTTCATCATTTTTGTGCAAGAGTATGATTCCCATAGACTTGGAAGATCAAAGGCTTTAGACCAGATCTCGAAAAGTCTCCCTACCCCCTCCCCTGTTTTTGTGCAAGTGTTCATTTTAATGGCTTTAGGTATGAGGATCTGTGTGTCGTACGCACCTGGCGGATTTGTGGCTGTGTTCGTTGGCGAGGAGAAAACTCCGGGCGCCCGGTCAGTAGCGGACAGCGCCGTGTCGAGCAAGGCCGGGAATAGAAGGGGCAGTCGAGAGGCAGACGTCTGGTTCAGCGCAAACATGTGTGATTATAACCAGAAAGTACTGAGACGTCAATTACTATTTACTATATGAGTCATTCGAACGAAGTGGAAAACATTTACCTTGGAGTTCGAACGAATCTCGTTCTAGCAAAATGCAGATTGAAGATCCCGCTCTTTTAGGAACCCGGGGTCGATTTGGGAGATTAAAGCCATGCATTTATTGGCTGGAGCGACGGGATGTTCTACGCGGCGGGGAAACTCGTCGTATGTGCGTCCCTCGAGAATTCTTCCGGCGAGCGACTTTCGTACTCCACCCCATTGTTTGAAGAAAAAAGGAACCTCCGCCCGCTTGCATTGATCTCGAATGGAAGTGACCCATTCGGTTTGCATTGGCCTGGCACCCGGACCGCTTTCGCCTCCTACGATTACCCAATCGATGCCGGTCAAATCGAGAGTTCCGAGATCCTCCAGGAGCGGTTCGACCGAAAGGAATCGGACAGAAGCCCGTGCGGCCTGTAATTCCCGAAGTCGTGGAAACCCGTACTCTTGATTCTCGACGCTGACTCCCCACCAGATATGCGGCTGTTTCGCAGCGAATGATAATTTTGCATTAAGGAGTTCGCGGACGCGTTCGGACCGCTTGGTCAAAACCTGATAGGTGTGCCAGTTGGCAGCGACCATTACCTTTGCAACTGCAACAATGTAATGCTCCGACACTTGTTCGTGGAACAGATCACTCATTGAATTGACGAAGATCATTTTTGGCGTGCGCCAGCGAAGGGGTTCACAAAGCTTGTTGGGGACAAGGCGAAGGTCAAACCCTTGCTCGTAGGGATGCCCCTTCACGCCCCGGAATCTTTCTGCGAACGTTTCTGCATAACAATGCGCACAGCCGGGACTGATTTTGGTACAGCCCCGCACTGGGTTCCACGTGGCGTCTGTCCATTCAATGGAAGATTTTGCCGACATAATTAGCTCCGATACTTTGAGAAAATCTGACGTGCTATTTTTCCAGCGGTTTCGTTTTGTGAGGCGAAATACAGATAATAGAGTGTCGCGCCAGTAGAGTTTCGCATTGGTATTGGCTCGGGGACGCATCGAAAGGCCGCGACCTCCGATAGTCTCTTCCGAAACGCCTCCGCAATAATCTCATTTGGTTCCTTTTCAGGATATCCAAAGAGATTGTGTGTTGTGTCATAGACGATATTCCTCCACGACTCATCGCCCCAAAACACATTCATTCGCTGAATTTGAACTTCATCTACGCGGTCAGGATTACGCCAGAAAACATTGCGATTCATATCTTGAACTGGGAAGTTGAGGAAAACATCCAGCGTTTTCATTTGTCCTGCTGTGGAGATTGCTGTCCAGTCCAGATGTAGTCCATACGGATCAAGTACACATAGGCCCCGACGATAGTCGGCATATTGAACGTGTGGAAAAACATCGCGCAAAAGGATCTGGTTACAGTTGCCTTGGAGAAGGTGGACATCGCTGCGATTGCCGATTAATTCTCGCAGGTTGTCGATTTTCTCTTGCTTAATATCAATAAGGTAGAACTCATCGAAACGCGGCTCCACGGCAAGAGCGTTGAGGGGGCTCCCGGGGATGAGTTCGTGCGTGGATCTCGAAATGTGCTGGCCACCTCCGGCGAAAGCGTCGATGTACACATGAGAGAAGCGCGCCCTTGTTTGTGCTGAAAGGATTGTGGAATAGGCCTTTGCGTACTCACGTATGATCGCGAGCTTGATCTCGGACCAGATGCCGATCTCGTCGAATTGGAGTGCCATTCCAGGTCGCTCTTCGCCCTATATTCGCCTTCTAGGCTACGCCTAGAAGTCTATCGAGTGCAACGTCGGCTTGGCGAGTAACGTGATTTACTTGGCGGAGTCGGCGGCGGCTTGCAGGGGGTCGCCGATCAGCATGACGGCTTTCCACTCGTCGAGGAAAACGGCGCCGAGGCGTTGATAAAAATCGATGGCGGGCTTATTCCAGTCCAGCACTTCCCAGCGCATGCAGAAGTAGTCTTCCTCCCAGGCAATACGCGCTACATAGTTGAGCAAAGCCTGGCCGATGCCCTGCTTTCGAAGGGGCGGCCGGACGTAGAGATCTTCGAGAAACAATCCGGCACGACCCTGAAACGTGGAGTAGAACTCAAAGAAGACGGCGTAGCCGGCGGGTTTTCCATCCACTTCGGCGATGACGGCACGGAATTTGGGATGAGGGCCAAAGCCGTCGCGGGCGATGGACTCCGCGGTGACTGCGGCTTCATGATCGAGCTTCTCGTACTGCGCGAGCTCAAGAATCATGGTGGCGAGCAGCGAGGCGTCTTTAATCGTGGCAGGGCGTATGGAGAGCATAAGCGCGGAGTTCAGATCGGCAGGGAGCCGGTGAAAACCATGGGAGATTTACGGGAGTCGGCGTTGCGGATTTCGCCGATGCGATAGTACTTCTCGCGGCGGCGCTTCAGCTCGGTTTCGACCGCGCGAAGATTGGCGGGCGGAACGATCAGGATCATGCCGACACCCAGATTGAACGTGCGCAACAGTTCATCGCGCTCGATCTGCCCGAGTTTGGCAAGATACGAAAAGATGGGCAGCACAGGCCATGAGCCGAGTTCGACGACGGCTTGCGTGCTGCGCGGCAGAACGCGCGGCAGGTTGCCCGCAATGCCGCCGCCGGTGATGTGGGCCATGCCGGTGACGAGGCCCTGCGCGACGATATTTTTCAGCATGGGCCAATAGCAGCGGTGCGGCATCAGCAGCTCGGCGCCGATTTTGTTGCCGACTTCGGCAACGTAGGCGTCGGTGGGCAAACCGGCGGTCTCGAAAATCAATTTGCGGGCCAGCGAATAGCCATTGGTGTGCAGGCCGAGCGACGGCAAGGCCAGGAGAACGTCGCCGGCGTGAACTGCGCTGGTCTTGGGGACGCGGCTGCGTTCGACGACGCCGACGATGAAGCCGGCAAGATCGTATTCGCCGGGGGCATAGGTGTCGGGCAGCTCCGCCGTTTCGCCTCCGACCAAGGCGCAATCGGCTTGATGGCAGGCGCGGGTGATGCCTTCGACAAGCTGCTCGACTACGTCGGGGTCCATGCGGCCAAGGGCCAGATAATCGAGGAAAAAGAGCGGCTCGGCGCCGAGCGTGAGTATGTCGTTGACGCAGTGATTGACGAGATCGCCGCCCACCGTGGAGTGAATGCCCATGGCCGCGGCGATTTTCAGCTTGGTGCCGACGCCGTCAGTGCTGGAGACGAGCACAGGCTCGCGCCAACGCTTGACGTCGAGCGCAAACAGCCCGCCGAAGGCTCCGATGCCCCCCACGACTCCGCGCGTGAATGTACGCGACGCCATGCGGCGAATCCGTTCCTTGGCTTGTTCGGCGCGAGAGATATCCACGCCAGCTTCGGCATAGCGCATGTGAATTGAGCCTTGATTCCTTTAAGCGCGGGCGACAGTCTACATCAGGGCTAAAGCCACGGGTCACGATACTTATGTTGTGGCTAAAGCCACGACTAACAAACAAACCCCAGGATGCGCTCGCGTCTTCATTCCCAGGCGCTAGAGCGCCATCGTGAGCGCTACAACGCTGAGCCGACACGTGGCTAGAACGTCTTGAGCAGGCGACGCCAGCGCACCAACCGCGGGTGAAGCACAGCGTTGGCATAGGCGTAAAATCGTTCGCGCACCTGCCCCGGCTGCCAGGCATCTTCACTCGCCTGCACGGACATGTAAATCACCACCGGCGTACCGATGATATTTGACTCGGGCACAAAGCCCCAGTCCCGGCTATCCCAGGAATCTTCGCGATTATCGCCAAGAACGAAGTAACTGCGCGCGGGAACGGTAACCGGGCCGAAGTTGTCGACCGGGTTCGGCGGATCATGGCGGTACGGCTCGCTGATCGCTTCGCCGTTAACGAAGACGCGGCCCTGGCGGATTTGTATGCTGTCTCCGGGCATTCCGATCAGGCGCTTGATGAAATCTTCATCGCGGTCCGGAAGAGGCGCATGGAAGATGACCACCTGCTGGCGGCGCGGTTCGCGCCAGAGGCGGATGTGATAACGCGTGAAGGGCAACCCGATGTCGTAGCCGAACCGGCTCATGAGCAAATGATCGCCGATAAGCAGCGTGCCCTCCATGGAAGCGGAGGGAATCACGCGGGCCTGCACCATCGAGCCAGTAATCAGGAAAAACGCGAGCGCCACCCAAACCCAGGAGAGCAGCTCGCGAACCAAGCGCTGCCGGAAGGTGTTGGACTCAACGGCCGACGAACTCGGAGCGTTTGGAGTAGCCAACTGCGGGCCGGCGGAAAGATTGGTTCCCGCGTCCGGGCTTATCGGGCCGGTGGTGGTGAAATCATCATTCACGGAACTTTCCTTATTCGGGGCCTTATTCAGGGCCTTACTTTAGGGCCTTGTCTTTGGCCTTCGTTAGGGCCTTCGGCTTCGAGAACTGTAACTCGTTCGCGGCTACCAGCGGGCACGCCGACTTCGAGTTGCACGTTTTCGGTTACGTAAGAGCCGGTGTAACAGGAAGTACAGAAGCTGCCGGTGGTGTCGCTCACGGCGCGGCGCAGGCTTTCGATAGAAAGATAGCCGACCGAATCGGCGTCGAGGAAGAGACGAATCTCTTCGAGCGTTCGAGCTGCGCCGGAAAGGTCTGCGCGGCTTCCTTCGGGCAAGCGCGGGCGGATGCAGGAGGCATCGGCAGCGAGCAGTTCCTCGCGCGTGGGCGTATCGACGCCGTAGTAGCAAGGCGAAATCGTGGGCGGACAACTGATGCGCATATGCACCTGCGTGGCGCCCGCTTCGCGCATCATGCGCACGATCTTGCGGCTGGTGGTGCCGCGAACAATGGAGTCGTCGACCAGGACGACGCGCTTACCTTCGAGCAGGGCGCGCACGGGATTGAGCTTCAGCTTGACGCCGAAATCGCGGATGGACTGCTCCGGCTCGATGAACGTGCGGCCGATATAGTGATTTCGGATCAAGCCCATGCGAAAGGGCAAGCCCGATTCAAGCGCGTAGCCGATGGCCGCGGGAACGCCGGAATCCGGCACAGGCACAACGAGATCGGCGTCTGCCGGCTGTTCGCGAGCCAGCAAGCGCCCCAGCATCTCGCGGCTGCGATCGACGGGGCGTCCGAAGACGAGACTATCAGGCCGCGAGAAATAAACGTGTTCAAAGACGCAAAACTGATGCTGCTTTTGCGGAGCGAAGTGCAGCGATTCCACGCCGGCTCGGGAGATGCGCACCAGTTCGCCGGGCTCGATTTCGCGGACGTATTGCGCATCGATGAGGTCGAAGGCGGTAGTCTCCGAGGCTACCAGCCAGGAGTCGCCGAGGCGGCCGAGGCAGAGTGGGCGAAAACCGCGGGGATCGCGAATGGCGAAAAGCTCATCTCGCGTGAGCACGAGCAGCGAATACGCGCCTTCCACCTGATTGAGCGCGTCACCGAGAGCGCCTTCCAAATTGTGGGCCGCGCTGCGAGCCACGAGATGCACGATGACTTCGGTATCGCTGGTGGTTTGGAAAATCGAGCCGCGATGCTCGAGGTTGCGGCGCAATTTGGCGGCGTTGGTGAGATTGCCGTTGTGCGCCAGGGCTAGCTTGCCTTTATTGCAATCGATGACGATCGGCTGCGCATTCATAAGCGACGTGTCGCCCGCGGTCGAGTACCGAGTGTGTCCAACCGCAGCCGTTCCCGGAAGGCGGGCCAGGATTTGTGGTTGGAAGACTTCCTGAACGAGTCCCATGCCCTTCTCTAGATGCAAGTCGACGCCATCGGAAGAGACGATGCCCGCCGATTCCTGGCCGCGGTGCTGAAGAGCATACAGACCCAGATAGGCGAGCTTGGATGCTTCGAGATGACCGAAGACGCCAGCGACACCGCAGTGGTCGTGAAACCGATCGTCGTCGAGATGGATCATGATTGTTTTGATGCTTGATCGCCGAGAAGCGCGTGCTCAATCGTGCCGCTCCAGATTTCGCGGAGCGAAGCGGAAGGGTCGCGAACTACCGTGGCGCCGTT
Organism: uncultured Acidobacteriota bacterium; assembly: GCA_963803735.1. Classification (GTDB taxonomy): domain Bacteria; phylum Acidobacteriota; class Terriglobia; order Acidiferrales; family UBA7541; genus Palsa-189. The sequence continues at coordinate 721,845 of CAWDNV010000011.1, forward strand.
GAGAGAGAGCTGGAACTGCCCGCGCGTGACGCGACCGATCACCAGTGCTGCGATCTTATATTGTCCCGCAAGGGCCAGCAAGCGAGCAAGTGACACCTGCGATAAAGAAACAACGGCGCGTGCGCCGGTTTCGGAAAAAAGCGCGAGTTCGGCGGGCTCACTGCTTTGCCATGCAGCGTCGGCAGTCAATCCGTTCGAAGCGAAGCCGCATTCGGCGAGCGCGACGGCTATGCCGCCGTCGCTTATGTCGTGCGCCGAAGCGAGAATTCCCTCGCCAGCGAGCGCCACGAGCGCGTTGATCAGGCGCAATTCGGCCGCAAGATCGATGGCGGGAGGAACGCCACCTACCACGCCGGCGACAGTGCGCGCATATTCCGATGACGCGAATTCGCGCAGCGATTCGCGTTGTGCGGCGTCTGAGGGTGCGTTGGCAGCGAAGGCAGCTGCCGAAGGAGCGGAGAGCAAAACGATGGCGTCGCCTTCGTTGCGAAAGGCCATGGTTAATATGGCGGCCGCGTTTTCGATGACGCCAAGCACGCCGACGATGGGCGTGGGATCGATGGATTTGCCGAGCGTGTCGTTATAAAAGCTGACATTGCCGCCGGTGATCGGGATGGAAAGCGTGCGGCAGGCTTCAGACATGCCGTCAACAGCTTCGCTGAACTGCCACATAACTTCCGGCTTTTCGGGATTGCCGAAATTGAGGCAATTCGTGGCGGCCCAGGGGCGCGCGCCCACCGCAGCCACGTTACGGGCGGCTTCCGCGACGGCATGCATGGCGCCGACGCGCGGATCGAGGGTGCACCAGCGGCCCTTGCCGTCGGTGGCGAGCGCGAGGGCGCGAGTCGTGCCCTTAAGCCGAACGACGGCCGCGTCAGCCGCGCCCGGAAAGACGGTCGTGTTGGTGCGAACCATGTGATCGTACTGCTCGAATATCCAGCGCTTCGAGGCAATGGCCGGAGCAGCGAGCAGACGCCGAAAATTCGCGGTGAGGTCGGAGCCGACGGGAGCGAGCGGAACGCGGGCGTCGTGCGCCGCTGCAGGTTTCGGCGGCGCGATGGGGCGCTGGTAGACAGGCGCCTGCTCGGCCAACGCATCGGCTGGAATCTCCGCGGCGATCTGGCCGTGGTGCAGAACGCGCAGCTTGCCGTCCGAAGTGACACGGCCGATCTCGACCACGTCGAGTCCCCACTTGCGGAAGACGCGAAAAACCTCGGCTTCGCGGCCGCGCTCGGCGACGAGCAGCATGCGCTCCTGCGATTCGCTGAGCATCATTTCGTAGGCGGTCATGCCGGTGTCGCGTTGCGGCACGCGGTCGAGTTCAATTTCGATTCCAACACCGCCGCGCGAAGCCATTTCACAGGAAGTGCTGGTGAGTCCGGCAGCGCCCATATCCTGAATGCCGACGATCGCGCCTGTCGCCATGGCTTCGAGGCAGGCCTCGAGCAGAAGTTTCTCGAGGAAAGGATCGCCCACTTGCACGTTAGGACGTTTTTGCTGCGATTCTTCGCTGAATTCGGCGGAGGCAAGCAACGAAGCTCCGTGAATGCCGTCTCGGCCCGTCTTGGCGCCGACGTAGATGACCGGATTGCCTTCGCCGCGAGCACGCGCAAAAAATAACTGATCCTTGGGAGCTATACCCAAGGCCAGGACATTGACCAGTGGATTGCCAGCGTAACCAGGCTCGAATTCGACTTCTCCGCCGACCGTCGGCACGCCGAAACAATTCCCGTAAAAAGAGATGCCGCGAACCACGCCGTCTACGAGGCGACGATTGCGCGCGATAACTTCGGATGCTTGTCCATTCACCGGCGTAATGGAGCCGAAGCGCAGCGAATCGAGCACGGCAATTGGCCGCGCGCCCATGGTGAAGACGTCGCGCAAAATTCCCCCGACGCCTGTCGCCGCACCCTGTAAGGGCTCCACGTAGCTTGGATGATTGTGCGATTCCATTTTGAAGACGGCAGCGAGACCGTCGCCGACGTCAACGACGCCGGCATTTTCGCCGGGGCCCTGGAGCACTTGAGGCGCGCGCGTAGGAAGGCGCTTGAGGTGAACGCGGCTGGACTTGTAAGAGCAGTGCTCGCTCCACATCACGCTGAAGATGCCGAGTTCGGTGAAGTTCGGCTCGCGCCCAAGAATTTTTTGGATGCGCGCATACTCTTCGGGCGTGATGCCGTGCTCGGCGACGAGTTCGGGTGTCACCTTGATTTCGGTTGCCAGCATGGATGGCGTGCGGGCCGCGTGCGACAAGCGTCAGCTCACGGCAACGGCAGGTTGCCGCGCGAGAGATTGTACGAGAGAGCGCAGGACGATCAAGCCATCGGTCGAACCAAGCGAAGCTTCGACGGCGCGCTCTGGATGCGGCATCATGCCCATCACATTGCGCTCGCGGTTGCAGATGCCGGCGACGGCATCGAGCGAGCCGTTGGGATTCGCCGCTGGGTCGAGGCGCCCATCGGGCGCGCAGTAGCGGAAAACGATCTGGTCATTGTTTAGTAGCTCCGCGAGAGTGTCGGGATCGCAGACGTAGCTGCCTTCGGCGTGCGCGATCGGAAGGCGAAGCACTTGCCCCTGTGGTGCCGCGGAGGTGAACGGAGTGGCCGTCGTTTCCACGCGAACATGCACGTGACGGCAGATGAAGCGCAATCCTTGATTGCGCATTAAAGCGCCGGGCAGAAGCCCGGCTTCGCAGAGAATCTGAAAGCCATTGCAAATGCCGAGGACGAGCCCTCCGGAACGGGCAAACCGCGCGATCGCGTTCATTACCGGCGAAAAACGCGCGATCGCGCCGGTGCGCAGATAATCGCCATACGAGAAGCCGCCGGGCAAAATCACGGCGTCGAAACCGGAGAGGTCCTGAGATTGGTGCCAGATGGACTCGGCCGGTATGTGAAGGATTTCGTTTACGGCGTGCAGGGCATCGTGATCGCAGTTCGATCCGGGAAATACGACGACACCAATTTTCGTCACGCTGCGTCTCCTGGGGAACTTAAATTATAGCAGTTTGCCGAAGCGCTCGCCGAGTCTGGCATGAGTGGCACGGAGTATTTTAATGCAGTCTGCGGCGGTGTTGTGACTCGATTTTAAAACTGATGGCCCGCCTGTTGAAAAGTCAGGTTGCTCCCTGCAGCACTGGACGCAGAGAGCCGCGATGTGGCAAAAGGGGAGTAGGCGAGAACTAAGGTCAGTCGCGGCGGCGTGAGGACTTGAGCCTGCGGGCACGGCGGTTAACTGTTCTTCCGCCGATAAGCACATCAAAATACGAAGACCAAGGCTGCTGCGCTAAAGACCGCGGCTCTACGTTTAAACCTTATTTCGGCGCTTGGCCGCAGCGGCGATTTTGCCGCGGGAAACGCGCGCCGAGCGCGCGCGGGAGCCATGGCGCGCCTTCGCGGAAGCTTTTCGCTTCGGCTTGCGGTGTGGCGTGCGCTTCGCGGCGGCCATTTCGCGTCGACGCGAGGCGGCCCAGCCGGGCTTGTTGACCTGGCGGCCGCGAGCGATGGCAAGGGCATCGGCAGGAATATTTTCGGTAATCGTTGAGCCCGCGCCGATATAAGCGCCATCTCCGACTTTCACAGGAGCCACAAGCGCGGTATCGCTTCCGATGAAAACGCGACGGCCAATGGTGGTCGGATTTTTGTTCACGCCATCGTAATTGCACGTGATCGTGCCTGCGCCGACGTTGGTTTCGCTGCCAATGCGGGCGTCGCCGAGATAGGTAAGGTGCATGGCTTTGACACGCTCACCGAGCACACTTTTTTTCACTTCGACGAAATTACCCACGCGGGCGCCTTCGAGCAGGCGCGCATCGTCGCGCAGGTGCGCGAATGGCCCCACATGAGTCTGCGACGAAAGCTGGCTCGAGGAGATCACGGAATAAGGTTTCACCAGAACGCCATCTCCTACAGTGACGTTACTCAGGATACTGCCGGTGGCGATGGTGCAGCCCGCACCGATCCGCGATTTGCCGAGCACTTGCACTCCGGGTTCGAGAAGCGTGTCGGGGCCGACGGTAACGTCCGGATCAATCAAGATCGATTCCGGCATCAGCATGCTCACGCCGGCGGCCATCAATTCGGCGCGCTTGCGGCGGCGGAAAACCAAATCCACGGCCGCCAAATCGGCGCGGGTATTGCAGCCGAGCACTTCGTCCGCATCCGCGGCGACCACGGCTTGCACGGCATCTCCCTGGGCGCGCAGCATGGCAATGGCGTCGGTGAGATAAAGCTCGCGGTGCGTATTGTTCGGGCGAAGGTGCGCCAGGCAGGGCCAAAGCTTATCCAGCGTGAAGGCGTAAATACTCGAGTTGATTTCGTTGATGCTGCGCTGATCGTCGGTGAGCGCGGAATCCTCGACGATGGCCTCGACAGAGCCATCGCCCCGGCGAAGAATGCGACCATAGCCGGCAGGCTCTGGTATTTGAGCCGACAAAATGGTGGCCGCAGAGTTGCTTTGCCGATGGATGCGGGCAAGTTCCAAAAGCGTTTCCGGGCGGACCAAAGGTGCGTCGCCGGGCAGCACAATCGCATATTTCACACGTTTCCCGAGCGCACGCCGAGCCACCAGCATGGCGTGGCCCGTTCCTCGCTGTGGCTGCTGCACGACGGCCTCTACGCCAAGCGGTTCGAGAACGGCGGAAACATCGGCGGACTGATGTCCTACGACTGCAATCATCGCGCGAGGCTTCAGAGGCTGACAGGCACGGACGACGTGCTCGACAAGGGTACGCCCGCCGGCGCGGTGCAAAACCTTGGCCAGCGAGGACTTGAGTCGCGTCCCTTTACCGGCAGCCAGAATTACAACAGCAAAATCACGCTGAGCCATAGTCGATCAAAGTATTCTCCGTTCTTTGGATTCCCTTTGGCAAGAAATGTGACAGAAGAAGCGGAAAAAACGATAAGGCCTTGTCCTCTAAGATTAGACCCAGACAGAAGGGCGCGAGCTATGCGGTGATGGCCGTCAGAGTTGCAGGCACCGGCTCGCGCCGTGGCATGGCGACGGTCGTGTGCGTCCAAAGCGATTTATCCGCGAGAAGGCGCGAGACCAACTGGGTATGCAGGGCATGGCCAGCTTTGTGTGCTTTGACGTGCGCCAATAGCGGCCGGCCGATCAACGCGAGATCGCCGATCAAATCCAAAGTCTTATGCCGGCCAAACTCGTCGGAATAGCGTAGTTCGCCATTCATGATGCCGTCGCGCGTGAGCACGATGGCGTTCTCAAGCGATCCTCCGCGGATCAGGTCGACAGCGCGAAGTTTTTCCAGTTCCTCGACAAAACCAAAAGTGCGCGCACCGGCCAACCGTTGGCTGAAAGATTCGCGGTTGACCACCATCTCGATCTCCTGACGGCCGATCATCGGATGCGAATAGTCAACCAGGCAATGCACTCTGAATTCGTTCGATGGATAGATGCCGATGTAGCGATCGCCATCGGAAATCTCGAGAGGACGCAGGACCTTCAGGTAACGCCGCCGCCGTCGCTGGTGCCGAACACCGGCTTCCTGCAACATGTCGATAAACGGCTGCGAAGAGCCGTCGAGAATCGGGACTTCGATAGCGTCGATATCGCAATAGACATTGTCGATGCCGCAAGCGTAAAGAGCCGCAAGAAGATGTTCGGTAGTGGAGAGGAGGACGCCCTTCTTCATCAGGCTCGTGGCGTAGCTGACGCGCGCCACGTTGCGGCCATGCGCCTCAATTTCGAAATTGTCGAGATCGACGCGGCGGAAAACAACGCCGGTATCAGGTGGCGCAGGATGCAAACGGATGCGGCTGCGAACGGCGGTATGAAGACCGATTCCCTCGGCTTCGACGGGGCGTTCGATGGTGGATTGGCTCGCCATAATGTTCTAAGGTGCATTTAGCTATCCTTTTGGTTGCATTGCAAGCTATTTATATTCATGTGCTTAGAAAGCAACACTGGTTGTGCCTGGAAGTTCATGTGGTAAATATGCAACACAATGCCTGTTTCATTGTGGCATACAGGACTCACCGTACTACTGGAGCCCGCCCTAGACCAACTGGGGCGCATTGCGCGCTCCCGCGGCGACGGCGTAGAATCATCTTCTAGCGCGCGAAGCTCCTGATGTCCATGACGTTCGCACGCATTGGTTTATGGCATCGCAATTCAACATTCTGGGCGATGGAGCGGTGAACGCACCGGGTTGCGGCGGAAGTGTCCCTTCCGCGGAAATCCATCCGCGCCCGGCATGGCTCAAGGTGCGGTTTTTTGGCGGCGAGAATTATCAGGATCTGAAGCGCATCATGCGCGGCCTCGGCCTGCACACGGTGTGCGAAAGCGCGCGGTGTCCAAATCAAGGTGAGTGCTGGGAACATCGCACAGCCACATTCATGATCCTCGGAGACATTTGCACGCGAGCGTGCGGATTTTGTGCGGTTACGTCGGGGCGTCCGGCAGGTCCGCCGGACGAAGATGAGCCGGAGCGCGTTGCGCAGGCCGTCGAGCAGATGAGGTTGAAATATGCGGTAGTGACTTCGGTGAACCGCGACGATCAGCCGGACGGCGGCGCTAAAATTTTCGCCCGCACCATCGGGGCGATAAGGGTACGCGTGCCAGAATGCAAAGTGGAAGTCTTGATTCCGGATTTTCGCGGAGATAGCGCGGCCTTGGAAATAGTCGTCGCAGCCGGTCCCGACGTTCTCAATCACAATGTCGAAACGGTTCCTCGGCTTTATCGCCACGTGCGGCCCGGTGCGATTTATGAGCGCTCGTTAGAGCTGCTAGGCCGAGCCAAGAAGCAGGCGCCCCATATGCCGGTTAAAACAGGCATGATGCTGGGACTCGGCGAGGTTCGCGATGAAGTGCTGCAAGCGATGAGCGGCCTTGTCGCGCAAGGCACCGATATCCTTACTCTTGGACAATACTTGCAGCCCACGCGGGAACATTTGCCAGTGGTCCGCTTCGTTGAACCACGGGAATTCGCCGAATACAAGCAACTCGGCCAGGAGATGGGTTTTCGTCACGTGGAATCAGGCCCGCTCGTACGCTCCTCCTATCACGCCTTCGAACAAGTGCAAGCGGCGCATCAAGGCGTCTAATCCGTACACAAAAAGCGTTTTTGACGCCCGCTGTTATCAATCAGCGCTGCAACGCCGACGCAGGAATGACACGAGAAGTTGCGGGAAGGCAGCCGGCGGCCGCACCGAAGCACGTGTCTCGCAGGAATAACGGAGGAGTGGCGGTTGCGGGCAAGGAGTTCAGGGATTGGGGTTGCACCAGGTTCGTCGCCAGAGAATTGAACATCACGAAGCGGCCATCTGGGCCGATAGCCGGAGAGAAGCTGGCGCCATTGGCTTCGGCCCAGTCGGGCCCAATGGAGACGCGAATAGTTACCGGCACGCAGACTGATGTGGCGGCGATGCAAGTATCACGCAGGAAGATATCGCTCCAGCCGTTACTGTCACCCTTCACCAGATTGTTGGCCTCGGAAGCAAAAACGACGAACCGGCCGTCCGTCGTAACCGAAGGCGAACTGCTCGAACCATTCGGATCAGTGCCGTTCAATCCAACGGAGATCGGAATTATTTGAGGCGCGCACGCGCCGTTGGCGCCAAGACAGCTATCACGCAGAAAAATTCTCGCTATTCCCGTTCCCGTGTCGATGGAACCATCAGCGGAACTCGCAACGAAGGCCTGATACCTAAACGCTTGACTCGCGACCGGAAGGCCAGAAGCGTGGACTGTAGAAAATTTGGCCGTTGTGCTCGGCACGACAGCGGGGCAGCCCGAACTGCCGCAGACCATAAAGGGCACAAAATTCGAAATACTATTTCCCGCATTGTTGCCGCTGGCAGGCCCGGGCGCGATGACTCCGACGAAAAACGTGCCTGGAGTGGCAAGGAGTGACGCGGGAATGTTGGCCTGTACTTGAGTGGCGCTCACGACATTCGAAACCAAATTGGTGCTGGCGCTATTGGAACTGTTCCAGGTCACGTTGGAGCCGGCGACGAATCCCGAGCCGTTTACCGTCAAAAGGACATCATGGTTCGTTGGTGCGGTTGCGCCGCTCGGCGTGATCGAGGTGATCGAGGAAGTCACGGTGGGTGTCGCGCCGAGGTAAGGGTTGTAAGTGTTGCAGCCCCCCAAAAAAGACAATGCGCAGACGGCGCTCAGGCCAAAAATGATGTCCGACGCGCGGCGGAGCAACCTGCCCCGAACTATGGTCTGAAGTGAGAGAGACACGAAGGCCACTGTATCCGTAGTCTGGTGCAATGTTCGAGAGGTGTCAGAATTTAGCGCTCCCTTGCGAACCAAATACTCCCGTGGTGCCCCAGGGACTCGTTAGTATATCCGGAACGCCCATTTTGCGCTGTACGATGCCAATCGGCCGGGGCTCGTTGCTTCGAAACCCGCATTCCATGCCAAGGCGTCTTCAGTCCAAGAAAACCATCGTCTCAAGGTATTACCGTAAGGCTATCGCTGTATTTTGGCATACGTCACGCGCCCCCGATTACCTACGTTGGACTCAGCCCTATTCGCCATCTCCGCATCTAAACTAGCGAGAAGGGTAAGGAATAAACATCATCAGAGATACAGGCCGAAATTAAGGTCCTGAAAGGACTACCGTGTTTTCCCCTTGGTCGGTTCCGGAGAAGAAAGCTCGCAAGTGGATGTGGATTGCTCTGGCTGTTGTCGCAGCGCTGCAGTTTTACTATGTGCAAGAGATGATCGCGGCTTTCGTGGTTCTTGGCGTCGTGTTTGCTCTCATAGCGGGAGCGGGCCTGCTGGTATTCCTGGTTGATCGAGCCAGCGCTCGAACTTTAACGTGGGCCGAACTGAGCGGGCTGACGATCCTGCGCACGGCGCGGCGCGGAGTGCATTTCGCGGGCACGCTCGCCGCCAAGCGGGCTGCCGCGCACGGAGCGCAAGTGTCCCTGCTCAATAAAACGCAGCTCCGCCATCCACGTTTAGGGACTGCCCGGTAATCGCGCTGGCCTGATCCGAAGCAAGAAATAAAGCCGCAGCGGCGACTTCCTCCGCCGTTTGTCCGCGCCCTTGTAGAATTCCCTCGAGAAATTGCCTCAGTTGTATTTCCGGACTCACGTTCAGTCGAGCCGCCAGCACATTTCCGAGATCCTTGGACATCTTCGTTTCCGTGACCGGACCCGGGCAGATCGCATTTACGCGTACACCGCGGCGCGCTGCTTCCGCTGCAGCCACGCGTGTGAGACCCAGCATCCCCGCTTTTGCCGCAGCATAAGGAGAACCCCACGAGAACGCAGCTTTAGCCGACAGGCTGGAGATATTCACGATCGCGCCGGACCGCCGCTGGTACATTCCCGGCAGCACAAGCCGCATAAGCAGGAAGGCGCCGCGCAGATGCACGGAGACCACGCGGTCCCACTCCTCGGGAGAAATCTCCTCGACTGGCTTCACCGGTCCGTAATCGCCGGCATTATTGATAAGGATACTCACAGGCCCGAGGTGCTCTTCGGCGCCCGCTACGATGCGGGCGCAATCCGCTTCGCGTGACACATCCGCGACCACCCAGGCGGCTTTTCCACGAGTCTGTTCGATTTCCTTCGCGACGCTGCGAAGCTCCGCCTCCGTACGTGAAGCGAGCAGCACGGCGCCGCCTTCCGCCGCGAAACGTTTCGCGATGGCGCGGCCGATGCCACGCCCGCCGCCGGTAATTACCGCAACTTTGCCTTGGAGGAGCATGGGGTTCGCAATAAACGACCGAGGAGCATAGCATCACGCAGCCCGCCTCGAAACCGCCGTCGAGCCAAAGGCCAAAATCGTGCGTTAAACTGGCTTCGTGCCGGCGCAAAGGAAAGTTGTGTTGGCTATCGGGCTTCCCGGGGCGGGGAAATCGACCTACTTTGCGCGCAAGGGAATTGTGCCTCTCTCGAGCGATCTGATTCGCGAACTCCTTTATGACGATGCGGGCGACCAGCGGCATCCGGAATGGGTGTTTGCAGTGCTTCGCGATCTGTTGCGCCACCGTTTGGCGGCAGGCGCCCAGACGACATATATCGATGCCACGAACCTCAGCCGCTACTTTTCGGCGCTCCTTCCTGCAGATCGCGCGGGAATTTGGCTGCGCCACCGAGGCGCTCTATTTCGACGTGCCGCTGGAGGTTTGTCTCGACCGAAATCGCAAGCGCGGGAGCGTACTAGCCGGTGCAGCCCGGGACGCGAAGATCGTCCCGGAGGACGTTTTGCGCCGTATGGCACGGCGGCTGGAGCCGCCCACGCGGGAGGAAGGCTTTTCGCGTATCGTCGTGGTGAGGACAGCGGCCAAAAAGTCGCGTAGCAAGGCCAAGGCGTAATAATGTATGATGTGTGTTTTCAGAGGTTCAGACGAGGTGTGCCGTTGCCGAACAGTGTCATGACGAACGGAAAGAACGGGAAGAAGCTGTTGCGAATTCGTCCACGTGGATTTTGCGCGGGCGTGGTTCGGGCCGTGGATATCGTTGAGCTGGCACTGGAAGCCTATGGTCCCCCGGTCTATGTGCACCACGAAATCGTGCACAACCGCTACGTGGTCGAGCAGTTGCGGCGCGGCGGAGCCATCTTCGTTGAATCTGTCGAGGACGTACCGATGGGGGCCGTGCTGATCTTCAGCGCGCATGGCGTTCCTCCCACCGTGCGCGAAGAGGCACACCTGCGCAAACTGCGCGTGATCGACGCGACTTGTCCTCTGGTGACGAAAGTACACCTGGAGGCACTGCGCTTTGCGCGTGAAGGCCGGACCATCATTTTGATCGGTCACAAGGATCATCAGGAGATTGTCGGCACTTCGGGCGAGGCGCCGGAGCAAACTGTGGTGGTGGACAGCGTGGAAGCTGTGAATCGCCTTGAAGTCGAGGACCCCACGCGGCTCGCTTATCTGACGCAAACCACTCTCAGCCTTTACGACACTAAGGAAATTGTATCCCGGCTGCGCGAACGTTTTCCACAGATTGCCGGACCAGCTTCCGACGACATTTGCTACGCCACTCAGAATCGGCAGGAGGCGGTGGAGCAAGTAGCACGCGAAGTGCAGCTCATGCTCGTCGTAGGTTCGCCGAACAGCTCGAACTCCAATCGGCTGGTCGAGGTGGCGCGCCGCTCCGGAGTACAGGCCCGGCTGATCGATGACGCGTCGGCGATCAGCGCGGATTGGTTTGAGGGAATCGAAAGCGTCGGCCTGACCGCGGGTGCGTCGGCGCCGGAAGTCCTGGTCGAACAAGTGAGCGAACGCCTGGCCGAATATGGATATACCGACCAGAGCGATCTTGACTTGATTCGCGAGGACGTGCGGTTTACATTGCCGCCCGAGCTTGCCGTCATCGCACCAATGGGCAAGAGCAACTAGAGCCAGAAGCGGCTGCAGGGATCAGCCGCTCCCCAAAAGATAGTTAAGGAGAAATCTTGGCGGTCAAGATTGTCCGTCAGGTGAAGAGCATTGCCCTTCTGGGGGCGCCCACTAGCGCGGCAGGGCTGGCGGGCGGTCAGGAAGGCGCTCCCGCTGCATTGCGTTCGGACGGGCTAGTCGATCGCCTGACCAGCGCCGGGTTCCAAGTTACAGATTACGGCGACAGTGCGCCGCGCGTTTACAAGGCGGACGACGAGCATCCCAGGGCCCGCAACGTCGGCGACGCTCTCGCGATTATCGAGGAATTGCGGCACAAGGTGGAGTTTGCCGTGAAATCGGGCGCGCTGCCTGTGATCTTGAGCGGCGATGATTCCATAGCCTTGGCCGCTATTGCCGGATCCCGCCGCTACTACCGTCACGTCAGTCTCATATCGATGGATCGCGATGCTGGCCTGAATGTCCCTGCAACGACACCTTCTGGATGCCTGGATGGCATGGTTATTTCGCACGTCGTTGGCCGCGGAGCGCCTGAGCTCGTCCGATTCTGGGGCGAGCCGCCGCTGATTCGCGAGCCAGACGTGGCCATTTTTGGGATCGATCGCGTGGATGAGCCTGAGCAGCGGTGGATGGTGCGTTCGCCGCTGCGTCGCTATCTCGCTGTCGACATTAAGAAACGCGGCGCGGCTGTGGCAGCACAGGAAGTGCTCGAAACCGTGCACGGATCGCGGCATGAGTTTGTGCTGCTTCTCGATCTGGATGTCATCGCTTCGGAGGATTTCGGGGCTACGAATTTTCCGGGAACCGGCGGCTTAAGTCTCGACGATACGAGGCAGGCGCTGACCGTTTTTGTGCGACAGCCCAATCTGGCCGCGTTGGTTGTGGCGGGCTACAATCCCACACGCGATTCGGATGGAAAGGCCGTAAAGATCGTAGTCGATTTGCTCGTGGACGCTCTAACGGCGCGGTTAGAGGCTCCGCCGGCAGAAGCGACCGAAACTCCTGCGGCAAGCGCCACGACCGCTGCGGAAACTCCTGCGGGAGTGAGTGAAAACCACGAGCCCGCGGCGGAAGCGGTCTCTACCCCTGCTAACGTTGCATCGGAGCCGTCGGATCCAGCTGCGGCTTCGTCTGAGGCTGTTCCCCCGGAAAAATCCACCGACGCGGTGCCCGAAGGCGACCCCCCCAGCGAATAGCATTTTCTTCAAGCTTCCGAAATATCGACAGCGACTGGATGATCAGGCCGATTGTGAGCCGGCAAGTGCCGCCTTGATGCGGGCCGGCGTTAGCGGAGTCTGCCGCACGCGAGCGCCCGTAGCGTCAAAGATCGCATTGGCAATAGCAGCAGCCGTGGCGCGGCTCGAAGGTTCTCCGGCGCCGTTCGGCGGCAGTTCGGGATGATTGAGAAGCACAATGTCTACTTGCGTGGGAATGTCCTGAGCGCGGGCAATCGGGTAAGTGGTCCAGTCCACGCTGGTGACGTTGCTGCGGTCGAAGGTGACTTCTTCCTTCATTCCGCGGCTCATGGATTGAATCAAGTTTGCGGCGATCGTGCCGCGCAGAGCTTCGGGATTGATGATCAGCCCGCAATCGTGCGCGCAGACGAAGCGCGTGACGCGCGCGGCGCCGGTACGCTTGTTCACTTCGACTTCCGCGATAGTGCCGACGAAGGTGCCGCCGCGCGTACTCAAGCCGATCCCTCGGCCGGTGACGATGTCCCCCGAGCCCTTCTTTGAATTTGGCGATGGACGGCGCTCCCAGCCAGCCTTTTCCGCCGCCGCAGTTAACACGGCTTTAGCACGCAAATTATCCAGATGGCGCAGCCGGAACTCGATGGGATCAGCTCCGGTGGTGGCCGCGAGTTCGTCCATAAACGATTCCACCGCAAAACTCGTCTGCGGGCCTTCGGGATCGCGAAGATGCGTAGTGCGCAGCGGCGAGATTGAATCGTAGAACGCAGGCACGATGTGGGAGACGGCGTGCACATTTGCAAAAACGTATGGCGGCGCCTGCACGCCCCACTGGGCGAATTCATCCACGCCGCTCTTATTCGGAATTCCCGTGAGCAGCGCGCCGAGATAATTATCCTTGCTGGCGGGCACGAACATAATCTCGCCGCCTGAAAAAGCATGCGACGTAAATTCCACGGCAGTGATTTCGCCGTGCTCGTCGATGGCCGCGGCAAGTTCACAAACGACGGCGGGGCCTTTGGATCCCCAAGCCGTCATGTCCGCTCGCGACCATTGCACACGCACCGGTTTGCCAACGGCCTGGGAAAGCAGCACGGCGTCGGCTGCGGTGTCCTCGAAACCAGGACGGCCGTAGGAACCTGCGTCTTCCACCCAAATCACGCGGACTTTGTCTCGTGGCACCCCCAGCAATTCGGCGAAGCCCTTTTGCAGCGCGTGCGGCTTCTGACCACCCGACCATATTGTCGAGACGCCATCGGTGTGAATATCCGCGACGGCGCAGCCCGGACCCATGGTGGCGTGCGATTGAAACGGGACTTCGTACGCGGCCTGCACTTTTTTGGCGGAGGACGCGAGGACGCCGGCGGCATCGCCCTTCTTCAACGTTTCTTTGGTCGCCTTGGGAGCGGCCGAGCGCATGTGCTGATATAGATCCTTCTGCTCGGGGAAAGCCTGCTGTGGCGTGCTCCAGTTGACCCGTAACGCTTTGGCGGCGCGAACGGCGGCCCATTCGTTTTCCGCGACGACGCCGACGAAATCGCCTTTAGTTACAGTCTGGACGTAGCCGGGAATCTTCTTGGCGGCCGAGTCGTCGAACCCCATCAGCTTGGCGCCCACTCCGGCGGGGCGAATGACCCTGCCGTGCAGCATTCCGGGAACGCGCACGTCGGTGACGTATTGCCACTTGCCAAGGATTTTGGGCGCGATATCCACGCGAGGAATAGGTTGGCCCACAACCGTGTAGCTCGAAGGATCTTTGGGTTTTCCGAGACCCTCCACATTCAGGGCGAAGCCTTCGCCCGAAACCTTCAGCGCCTCATCCAGATCGCCGGAAGCCGCGAGATCGGCGTAAGAGATCTTGCGTGAAGGATCGGCTTTAACGCTCACGACGCCTTCGCGAACCTGGAGCTCGTCGGGCGAGGCGCCCAGATTCTTTGCAGCGAGGCGCACCAGAAGAGCGCGCGCCGTGGCGGCCACGTTGCGCAGGGGCTTCGAGCCCATCGCAATGGAAGTGCTGCCGCCAACGCCGCCCTGATCGGCGGTGGTGGAAGTATCGCCCATAACGAAAACGACGCGACTAAAGGGAACGTCCAGCTCTTCGGCGACGATCTGGGTGAGGCCAGTCTCCACGCCCATGCCGATTTCGGCTTTGCCCGTGAACACATGCACGTTTCCATCGCGGTCGATGTGCAGCCAGGCTTCCAGGCGGTTCGGAGACGGCGCCGGGGCAGACTCGGCTGCTGCCTTTAAGACCTGCGGCAGTACCGCACCCTCGGCCAAGCTGAAGCCAATGAGAAGCCCGCCCGTATCCTTGACGAATTCTCTTCTGGAGAGCACGGTTTTCGCGGCCATGGCTATGCGCTCCTCTTCATTTGGTCCGCGGCTTGGCGAACCGCGGCAAGAATGCGCACGTGGCTACCGCAGCGGCAGATCAGGCTTTGGAAGGCGCTTCGCATCTCGTCATCGCTGGGATGCGGATTTTTGTCGAGCAGAGCTTTGGCCGTCAGCACCCAGCCGTTCAGGCAATAGCCACATTGGAAAGCCTGCTCTTGAATAAAGGCTTTCTGCACGGGGTGGGGATTGCCTTCCGTGCCGAGTCCCTCGAGAGTGACGATCTCTTTTCCCGCCGCTGCGGATACAGGCAGTGTGCAGGAACGCACCGCGCGATTATCGATCAGCACGGTGCAGGCGCCGCATTGCCCCAGTCCGCAGCCGAATCTGGGATTATTCATGGCCAGATTGTCGCGGAGCACGTAGAGCAGCGGGCAATCCGACTCCACATCGATCATGTGGGACTGACCGTTTACTTTCAGCAATGTCCGATTCATGGGAACCTCTGGCGCGAAGTTAGGTTATCCGGCGCGATTCTGCCCCGTATTCTACTCCTTTGGCAAGCTCGGGGAGAAAGAGACGGACGGTTGGGCCGGGGGGGGCGCACTTGTCCGAAAAAGTTACGGCCCAAGAGCGTAGGCAAGATTGGGGCCGTAGTACTCGATGTCACCCTACAGACAATATCGGTTTGGTTCTATGTCGCGAAACCGGCAATTACTCCGGATTCATGTCTAACGCTAACCTCGGACTGGGGAGGCGCTTATGTGCCGAAAGGTACTTATTGCTCTGGGACTCCTGTGCTTTCTGTCCGCTACAAGGGCAAAGGCGGATGACTTCGTCTACGCATACTGCCCGATGGGAGAAGGATACGTATTTCTCTACGATACGGCCACCGGCTTCCAGGTGTTGGCCAATCTGAAATGCGGCCAGAAGGTCACTGTCGTCGGTCCTGAAGGCAGCGACAGGGTGCACGTGCGTACTGCGGATGGGAGAGAAGGATTTGTGCCGAAATCTTCCATCACTGGTGCGCTGCCTGGGACCAAGCAGCAACCGACAGCGGCTCCGAACGCCAGCGTTCCGCAACCGCCAGCGCAACCCCAACCCGCACAGCCAAAACCAAAGGCACAACCGCAGCCACAGGCTCAAGCTCAACTACAAGCACCGCCTCAACCACAAGCGCCACCCGTGGTACAGGCACAGCCTAAACCAGAGGCTCAGCCGGAACCGCAGCCGCAGGCTGAAGCTCAAGTAGAGGTACCGTCTCAGCCACAAGCGCCGCCGGAATCACAAATACAGACAGAGGCAAAATTAGAGGCGCAGCCGCGACCGCAAACAGAGACTCAGCCCGAGCCAGAAGCCCCGCCAGAACCAGCGGCACAGGCAAAGCCTGAACCGCAACTTCAGGCAGAATTGAAATCACAACCACAACCACAGCCACGACCAGAAACGCGGCAAGAACCACAGCCTGCCGCAGTAGCATTTACTCCCTATTCGACCTTCGGTTACGGGCGAAATGTGCCGCGCCTGGAGGTTTCTGGCGGTTTGTCGTATTTGAATGCGGGTACGAACGCATTGACCTCTCGCCAGAACGTTGTGGGATTCGAAGGCTCGGTCGCGGTGCACGTAAACACGTGGATCGCGGGGGAAGCGAATCTCAGCGGTTATTACAAGACCCTCACAATCGTCAACGTGGGCACGTTCGGTTTTCATGATTATATGGCGATGGCCGGACCGCGCTTGAACATGCACAAAGCATTTTTCCACGTCCTCGGTGGCATCGATCACCTGAGCGGGGTTACCAATTTTTATTCAGTAGCCACGTCGTCCAATAACGTTCTTGCCGGTGCTGCCGGCGGCGGTGTGCAGTGGAATGTTGCGCGGCATCTGGCGCTGCGAGCATCGGCAGATTACGTCATGAGCCGCTTCGGAGGCGTCATGCAGAATAATTTTCGTGTGACGCTGGGTGTCGTCTACGAGGCCGGATCAATCAGGGGCGAATAGACCCGCAAAAACCATCAGGTCTGCGGCGCTGGTTTTTTTGCCAGCGCCGTTTTTTTTCAAAAGAGGTGGTGCCGGGCGTGGGAGTCGAACCCACACGAGGAAAATCCCCACGGGATTTTAAGTCCCGAACGTCTGCCATTCCGTCAGCCCGGCACTCTGGCAGATATGCAGACATTAACATTTTCGCGCGTAGTGACGATAGCGCGTGAGCCTCGTCTTTTACTTCTTCTCCCCTCCGCTCCGCTGATTGACGTACCTCGGTAACTTGCGCGATTCGGCTGGTCGCCATCCCTCAGTTTGAAAGCAAGAGGCGGATGTCGGGCTCCATTACAGCTGACTAATCTCCCAAGTACGCGGCGCGGCGAGCTTTCGATCTCGGCAGCGCCAATTTGGAGGCGCTCCAATTTGGATCGCAAACCATTTTGGCCGCCGACCAATATGAGGCTTGTTCATCGGCGCGCGCGAAACGAGGATGAGCGCACGACAGCCTGCAAGGAGGAGACATGAAGGCAAAAATATTAGGTTTGCTGATTGTAATTATCTTCGCCGTGAACTTATCGATGTGGGCAAAAAACGAGAAGACGCTTCCGTTTCGAACGGAAGTGACTTTAAACGGGAACAAACTTCCAGCTGGTTTTTATGAGATCAGCTGGGTATCGCATAGTCCGGAGGCCACAGTGACGTTTGTCAGAGCCGGCCAGGTAATGGTGACCGCGATGGGCAAATTTGTGGAACGGGATACCAAATCCAGAGCCGATGCCCTGGTTTACAGCAACAATGCCGATGGCTCGCATACGCTGCTCGAAATACGGTTCGCGGGTAGCAAGCAGGCGCTTGTTTTCACAGGAGTGAGCTGATCACGTTGCGTGAATCCAGGGCCTTCTTCGTCACAGCGTGCGCTCAGCCCAGGAGCGCACGCTGCTTTGGCTGCATTGCGAGCTGAACCAGCCGCGTGTTAGCATCTTGGGCCGCGAGAAGTTCCGGCCCTCGAGCGCAGCGCGGCTTTGACTTGCCTCCGGGGCTGGCCCTTCGCCCAACTTCCGCAGCTAAAGCACACACAACGAGGAGCAAATAACGATGAAAGGGTTGCTTTCCAGAATTCTTGTGGCCGGTGCGGTGATGGCTTTAGGACTCACCGTGCACGCACAAACACGCCCGGTGCAGGATTTCGGACCGGTCAAAATTACGCCTATCTATCACGCGACTATGCTGATCCAGGCAGGCGGCAAAAACATTTACGTCGACCCGGCCAAACCGGCCAGCTTTACCGGATTGCCAAAGGCCGATTTGATTCTCATAACTGATATTCACGGCGATCACGTGGATCAGGATCAGAGCTCCATCAAAACCATCAGCAAGGAAGATACGGTGATCTGGGCGCCGTCAGCGGTGCAGAAGTTTGTGACCACGGCGACAGTAATCTCCAACGGAGACACCAAGAAGTGGGATAAGTGGACTATCGAAGCGATCCCCATGTACAACATGACCCGCGGTCCCGCGGCCGGCAAGTTCTTCCACGATAAGGGCCGGGGCAACGGATACGTGCTCACCTATGGCGGCAAACGCTTCTACATTTCCGGCGACACCGAGGCAATCCCGGAGATGAAGGCGCTCAAGAATATTGACGTCGCTTTCGTGTGCATGAATCTGCCTTACACGATGCCGGCGGATGAAGCTGCCGATGCGGTAAAGGCCTTTCATCCGAAGGTGGTGATTCCCTATCACTACAATGGCAATCCATCCGGCGATGTGAATGCCTTCAAGCAGAAGCTCGAGGGCAGCGGAATCGAAGTGCGGCTGTTGGACTGGTATCCGAAAGCAACCTAAATCTGAGAAGAACGTTTATCCGATTCACGATCTCTGTTGATCGAATCGGATAGCAGATTTGCGAGCGGGCAAATGCGAGTTTGCCCGCTCGTTTTTTTGTCGGTTAATCTGCGGTGGCGCGCAGTGCCCGCGGGCGTGTAGGCCCGCTGCCGGCCTTCGTTTCCTCGATGGCCCGAGCAATCTCCTCGAGATCCTGGCTGGTCAATTCGATCTCTCCGGCGCGAATCCAGCCATCCACCTGTTCGGCGGATCGCGCGCCGACGATTGCACCTGTTACACCGGGCCAGCCCAGCGTCCAAGCCACAGCAACGGCCGAGATAGTCGTACCGTAGCGCTGGGCGATGGGACGCAGGGCGTCGCGCAAGCGCAGATTGCGGCTGAGGTTTGGTTCCTGAAATTCGGGAGAGTTACGCCGCCAGTCATCTTGCGCGAATTGGGAAACGCGCTCCTTCGTAAATCGATCCGTCAGCAGGCCGGATTGCATGGGACTGTAGACGATCACGCCCGTGCCGTGGGTGGCGCACCAGGGAATCACGTCCGCCGCGGCTTCGCGGCGAATCATGGAAAAAGGC
The DNA here is from genome assembly GCA_963803735.1 of uncultured Acidobacteriota bacterium. Lineage (GTDB taxonomy): Bacteria > Acidobacteriota > Terriglobia > Acidiferrales > UBA7541 > Palsa-189. The sequence continues at coordinate 741,086 of CAWDNV010000011.1, forward strand.
GGCTGCAGAGAATCGACGTGCCGCACGCGTTCACAGCGCTCGAGCAGCGGCACGTCAAAATTCGAAACGCCTCCGGCACGCACCTTGCCTTCTTCGATAAGCCGTTTCATCTCTCCCCAAGAATCCTCCACGGGCGTGCCGAGTTCGTCGGGCCAATGAAACTGGTAGAGGTCGATTCGATCCACGCCCAGGCGCCGCAGGGAAGCCTCGCATTCGCGACGGATGGTTTCAGGACGCAAGTCACGGCGAGGAGGATCGAAAGGTTTGCTGCGGTCGGCTGTGAGGCCGCATTTGGTGAAAACGAAGGGCCGCTGCGACGCCGGAATTCCCGCGAGCGCCTGGCGCACCACTTCTTCTGAGTGGCCCAGGCCATAGATCGCCGCCGTATCGACCCAATTGATGCCCAATTCAACGCCATGACGGATCGCGGCAATGGATGCATCGTCGTCCTGCTTGCCCCAACCAAAGAGCCAGCCTCCGCCGCCAATCGCCCAGGTCCCCAGGCCGACGGTGGTGATTTCAATTCCGCTGTTTCCGAGAGCCCTCTTTTTCAACGCCATAACTTCTCCTTCCGTTCATGCTTCGTTTTTCAAGCGATTACTTTCGCCGGATTTACTCTTCAGGAGAGGTTTAGTTCAACCGGCGAGCGCTGGACAATTCGAGATCGATTCCAAAACAGTAATTTGATTGCCTTGCGCCACTATGGTTATATGCTTTTCCGATTACACTGGTTACATCAAAGGATTCGTAACATGCAAAAATGCGCTCATTGCGAAAGGGACTCATAGCTTATGACTGAGATGGTGGCAAAGAAGGCGACGCGACTGGAGACCGATAGCATGGGACCTATCGAAGTTCCCACGGACGTCTATTGGGGAGCACAGACCGCCCGCTCGTTGGTACATTTCAATATCGGCCGGGACATCATGCCCCCGGAGCTGATTCGCGCCTTTGGAATTTTGAAAAAGGCGTGTGCCTTGGTGAATCAGGAACTCGGCAAATTATCCGGCGATAAAGCGCGCCTGATTCTTCTGGCTTGCGATGAAGTCATCTCGGGCGCACTCAACGATCAATTCCCGCTGCGCATCTGGCAAACCGGCAGCGGCACGCAAACCAATATGAATGCGAACGAGGTGATTGCCAATCGCGCCATCGAGCTCGCCGGCGGCGTGATGGGGTCGAAGAAACCGATCCATCCAAACGACGACGTGAACATGTCGCAATCGTCCAACGACACGTTCCCCGCAGCCATGCACATCGCTGCCGCCGAACGCATGCACAACGCGTTGATTCCTTCGGTGAAACGCGTGCAGCATGCACTGGATGCGAAAGCCAAGGAATTCGCGGATGTGGTGAAGATTGGCCGCACGCACCTGATGGATGCCACGCCGCTCACGGTGGGCCAGGAGATTGGCGGATGGGTGAGCCTGGTGGAGCGCGATATCGCCCGCCTCGAACAGTCGCTCGACGGTATCTACGATCTGGCCATCGGCGGCACAGCTGTGGGTACCGGCCTTAATGCGCATCCTGAATTTGCGGAACGCGCGGCCAAAAAGATTGCCGACCTCACGCACCTGCCGTTCCGCTCGCATCCCAATAAATTCGCCGCGCTCTCTGCGCATGACGAGTTGGTTTATGCTCACGGTGCGATCACCACCCTGGCCGGCTCGTTAATGAAAATTTCCAACGACATTCGCTGGCTCGCTTCGGGGCCGCGCTGCGGCCTGGCCGAGATCCATATTCCCGAAAATGAGCCGGGCTCGTCGATCATGCCGGGCAAAGTGAATCCCACGCAATGCGAAGCCATGACCATGGTGGCCGTGCAGGTGCACGGGAATAACGCGGCGATTGCCTTCGCGGGCTCGCAGGGAAATTTTGAGCTCAATGTGTTCAAGCCCGTGCTGATTCACAATTTTCTGCACTCGGTCACGCTGGTGAACGACGCCTCCAAAGGATTTGTGGATTACATGGTCCGCGGAATCACGTTGAACCGGGTCAAGATCGATGAATACGTCCGCAATTCGCTGATGCTGGTTACAGCATTAAGCCCCAAGATTGGCTATGACAAAGCGGCCAAGGTCGCGCATGAAGCTCACGTCCAGGGAATTAGCCTACGGGAGGCCTGTCTCAAACTCGGCTATCTGAGCGGCGAGGAGTTCGATCAGCTCGTGCGGCCCGCCGATATGACGCATCCCTGAGGGACTTCGATGAAAATCGCTTTCGCAATATTAGTGGTCGCGGTTTCTATCGTGGCGATTTCGTCTGGTGCGTACGCGCATCACGGCAACGTAGCTTATGACATGTCGAAGCTCATCACCGTGAAGGGAACTGTCACTGAGTACTATTTTACGAATCCCCATGTACAGCTCCTGATCGCGGTTAAGAAAGAAGATGGTTCGGTGGAGAAATGGCGCGGCGAACTCAATAGCCCGAATATCGTGGCCCGAATCGTGGGCTGGAATAGTAAGACGTTCAAGCCAGGAGACGAACTTGTTCTGGTCGGTAATCGAGCGAAGGACGGAACGAACGTTCTACGCCTGGAGAAAATTCTACAGCCTGATGGCACAGAGCTCTACCCAAAGGGTGGAAATGGCGTGTCCAGATTTTGATGGGCGGGTGGCCGGACGCCTCCTGAAATGCGTTCTGGCTAGATGAGTTTCGGCGAAAAGTGCACGCGAGTTAAAGGAGACCAATTTCGAGCACCCTTTTGCGCTCTCTCGTGTCCCGTTACTGGCGCTGGGCCCGCGTCATCCAACCGTATGCATTGATCCCATCGCGCAAGGAGTTCCCATGCAATACACGCGACTTGGCACCACCGGCCTCATTGTTTCGCGCTTCGCTTTCGGCACCATGACTTTCGGAAGCGACCCGCGCTTTCCTGCGATCGCTAAAGTTGATCTTGATTCGGCAAAAGCGATGACCGACCGCGCGTTCGACTCCGGCGTAAATTTTTTCGACACCGCCGATCTATACTCAGGCGGCGAATCCGAAATTTACCTCGGCAAGTTTTTAGGCCCGCGGCGCAAGGACGTGGTGGTCGCAACGAAAGTGGGCTTCCGTTCGGGAGAGGCCATTACCCAGGCGGGACTTTCGCGGCGCCACATTTTTGAGGGGTGCGATAGCAGCCTGAAAAAGCTTGGCACGGATTGGATCGATCTTTATATCGTGCATAAAGTAGACGTTTTCACGCCTGTCGAAGAAACTCTCGAGGCGTTGAACGATCTTGTACGCGCCGGAAAGGTGCGCTACATCGGGTTTTCCAACTGGCCGGCGTGGCGAGCGGCCTCGGCACTTGCCATTCAAAAAGAACGCGGCTGGGCCCGATTCACCAGCGGGCAAATGTACTACTCACTCGTGACGCGCGATCTCGACCACGAATTCGTGCCCTTTCTGCAGGCCACCAGCACCGGCATGAACGTTTGGAGCCCGCTCGCGGGAGGTTTTCTGAGCGGGAAGTACACCCGCGAGAGCTTCCAGCAAAAGGACCGGGACAAGGACAAAGGAAACCGGCTGGCCGGCGTGGATTTCATTCCCCTCGATAAGGAATTGGGTTTTCGGGTGGTGGAAAAACTGCGAGAGATCGGACGCGCGCACGGCGTGAGCGTCGCGCAAATCGCGCTGGCCTGGCTGCTGGCGAAGCCCTTTGTCACGAGCGTGATTTTGGGCGCTACCAAGATGAGCCAGCTTGAGGACAATTTGGGGGCGATCGACGTCAAGTTGACGGAATCGGAAATCGCAACGCTCGACCAAATGACCGCGCCGCCCGTGCAGTATCCCGGATGGTTCACGGCTGTCACCACGGATCCGAAGCACAAAGAGGCGCTCGGCGAAACTCCAGTGAAGTTGGCGGCGGGCGCCGCCGGAAGCTAGCAACAGAGCCCCGCAGCTTCTACAGGCTCAGTTCGATATAGACCAGATATCCTGCCAGGGCCAATCCAAGCAATGCGGTGAGAATTCCGATCAGGTCGACCAGGAATCCGGCCGGCCCGAACCGGCCGAATTCGAGTTGATGCTTCGTCTTGCGGTAGCGAAACAGGCCCGCCAAGCTCAAAAATACTCCGGCAATTATCGCAACGGTGCCGAACCAGACAGAAAACCCTGCCGTCGGCACAACTCGGCCTTGGATCTGCATAAATTGACGGATGGCAATCGCGAAGCGGCCAATCGCAAAGCCGAATACGACCATGGCAACTCCGGTGCGCAGCCAGGCGAGAAACGTCAGCTCGTTCGCCAGGTGGTCGCGCGCGCGATTGGCGTTCGCGCTGTCTGCAGATCGAGGGTCGTTGGCAGTTGGCTGTGGCATGGATCCTCGCACGCTTTCCGACGGCAACCGGGAGAAACCTATTCGAGAGCTTTTTGAAGCAGCGCGCCGACGCCGCTGATATTCTTCAGCAATTCATCGGGAATATTGTGCCGCTGCTTGAGATATTCCGGAGTGTTGTACGAGAGCCAGACCTTGCCGGAAGCGTCTTCCCAGGCCAAAGCTTTTAGAGGGAGATCAATAGCGAGGGTCGGCGACGCGACCATTAACGGCGTACCCTGTTTGGGACTCCCGAATATGAGCAATTGCGTGGGGCGCATTTTCAAGCCGGCCTTTTCGGCCTCGCCGCTGTGATCAATGCGGGAAAATATAGCGAGCCCGTGGGCTTGCAGAAGCGACTCCAAACGGCGAAGCGTCTCTGGGACAGAGTAAGCGCTCGCAAGATGAATCATTCCGTTCTCGGCCGCGGGAGCCATGGGCAGCCTCCTGAATGCTCTTTCAATGAAAATCGCTAGTAGTAACTGACATCAGTCCAAGACCCGCTGCTAGACCTATTGGTCGGAGTTGGCGCCGGCCAGTGTCGTTGTTAATTCCTGAGCCAGCGCACGCAGGTGCCGATCGCAAAGCGTATCGCCCGACGAAAATTCGCCGGCCTCGCGGAAGCTTTCAGCGGCAGGGTCCTTACGTCCCAGCTTGGACAGAATTTCACCCCGGAGGAGCTGAAAGATCGGATTGCGGGGGAACTCGTCCATCAAAGGTGAAAGAACCTCGAGCGAACGCGCGTATTCGTGATCGTACATGCGCAGATTCTTGGCCAGATAAAAACGAGCATTAACGCGGGTCAGGGTTCCTTTTTCCATGGCGATTTGCAGTTGCCGCACGCCTTCCGCCTTTGAGCCGCCCGGAATGCCCATGAAGAAACGCAAAAACCGCGCAATGGGTGACAACGTGTCGACGTAATAGTTGTAGAGACCGAGGCCGGTATACGCGTCCGCCATTTCCGGATCGAGCTGCAGGCAGCGCAGAAGATGCGTGCGGGCATTGACGCCGGCGCGTGCCGTGGCGCGACGATCGTTGCGTAAGCCAAGCAGCCGCGCCCGCTGCGCCCAACCAATACCGGCGTAAAGTTGCGTCTCCGCCGAATCACCGTGTGCGATTCGCGATTCGGCGAGTGAAGCCACTTTTTCCGTCAGCCTCAGATAATCGTCATCGGCGGCAATCCGAGGCCGCTCGTACGCGTCAATGGTGTTCCATTTGATTTCGCAGGCTTCGCAATAGATTTGCCACCAGCGCGCTTCGGCTTCCAGGATATAACCGAGTGGGCTGCCCGGATCCGCGGCTTGCACCTGCCGAAATTGGGGGATGGCTTCGTCCGGGTGTCCGGCGTAGAGCAGATTGAGACCTTGTTTTGCTGTTTCGGACAAATCCAGCGGTGCGGCGTGCGCGGAGTGAGGGCAAAGCATGAGGGTGACGAACAACCAAGGCACCAGTGCCAAACTCCGCGATCTAAGCTTAGCCGGAATGCTGCGCAACCGTTCCACATGCGAATATTCTCGCGTCGCCAGGGGCTTTTCCCACCCGAGAAGCCAGGCGGCGAAGTAATACATCACGAAACATTCGAGGGCAAAGGGCAAAAAGCCGAGATAGCCGAGTACCGGCATCTCGAAAATTTTCTCCTTTTGCATGATCGGGAAAATGTAATTCCATTTGGCCGCGGCCCAGAAATTCCAGAATTCCCAAAGCAAGCCGCACAAAAATCCCGAGATAAGGAAGGAGAAAAAACGCCCTGGCCGTCCGGAGGCCAGATCGGCTTCGAAGGATGGAAGCCCCAGGCGAAAATTGATGGGATCGAGAAGAAAAATGAAGCCGACCCACACCGCGCCAAAAAGGAAGCTGCCAATCGACCGCGGCACAATCACCGGCACAAGCAAAAGAACAGCACCTATCGTCACGAAGGCTTTTTGAGTCGCGGGTGAGAAGACGATCGGACGAGCCGGAGTATCCCACCATCCGAGCGATTTTATGAGATCGGCCGTAAGAAAAATTCCCGGCCAGATGGTGGCAAAAGCCCAGCCGTATGCGGCCCACCGCAGCGGAAGAGATAAAGGCAGGTCGCCGACGTAGGTCCAGCCACCCAGCCGCAGATTGTAAGCTTCGAAAATAAGCCACAGAGGAATGGAAAGCAGGGCCATCTTTACGAATCGCTTGGGCGCATCACGCAAACGCGAATGTCCGCGAATGGCAAAAACAGCCGCATCGGCGATGAGGGCATAAGCGGTCCACGCGATTGGGGTGAAAAAGGTGGCTACCGGCTCTACCCCCCGAAACATCAGCCACTCAGCAACGGCCAATGAGATTAGGCCGATCCACCCATAAGCAGGGTATCGCTGCGTACGCCGTCTGAGAAATTCGGCGACCATGATGGCAGCAGTGCACGCGAGTAGAATCACTCCGGCTTTGACCATGATTCCCATGTTATCGCAGGGCCGGCATTTTGCGATTCACGATTCTGCTATGCTCAAGGGCGGTGAACCTGTTTACGCATCTGAGCATTGAGGCGAAAGGCTAAGAGTCTCGAATGTCGGAAACTCGACGTCAACTGGAAGAAATTTCAATTCGGGGAGCATTGCAATTTTCAGAACCTCGCATGGCCGCGATTCCCGACGGCTGGTTCACTATGGGCTGCGACAACGGCCGAGATGATGAACGCCCCGCCCATCGCGTGTGGGTCGACCGCTTTGCCTTGGGTATTTATCAGGTGACCCGCTCCGAATATGCTGATTTTCTTCGCGAAGCACGCCGGGCCGCTCCACCCTTTTGGGAGGATCCCAATTTTCAGGAGCCGCAGCAGCCGGTTGTGGGGCCGTCCTGGTTCGATGCCGTGGCCTTCTGCGAGTGGCTGAACAAAATCACCGGTCGAAAGTATCGGCTTCCCACGGAAGCGGAATGGGAACGCGCCGCGTGCGGAGGCATCGAGGGTCAGCTTTACAGTTGGGGAAATCAGCCCCCCGAAGAATTGCCGGGCTACGCAAACCGGTGGAGAACTGGCCCGGAGCCTGTGGGACTTAGCGCGCCGAATCCCTACGGGCTATTCAATATGGGCGACAACGTTCACGAATGGTGCGCGGACTGGTATGACGCGCATTACTACGAGCGCAGCCCTCAACGTAATCCCCAAGGGCCGGCACAAGGTACCCGGCGCGCGTCGCGAGGCGGAGCGTGGCGGCACCACATTAAAGTCTCACGGTGCGCGGCGCGTTCGAGCATCCCTCCGGGATTCATGTATGCCGATTATGGCTTCCGGCTGGCACTCTCGCTCTGAAGGGCCCAGTTTTCGCTTTCTTCAAGCCAGTGTCGCTTTCTTCAAGCCCGAAGGCGAGCCCCGAAAACCCCCTGATCCGCTAATCACCCCGAACCGCGGCCAAAAGGCGCCGGATGAACGATTGGTCAACACCTCCCGCCAACACCAGAGCCAGGGCGGCATCCTTCTGCTATCTTCCTGTGCGTAGTCGTGCGGGAGGGCAGATGCGCGAACAATCCGAGTTCAGGAATAAGCGAGCCAATTGCGATCCGGCCAAAGCATCGCGGCATCGTTCTGTGGTCGGGCCGGGAAGGATGAGTAGATGGCGCTTCGCCATTCTGGTACTGGCGGCCTCGCTTTGCGGCACGGGTCTTGCCTACGGGCAGAAGCAGAATAAGAAAAACAAAAAGGACACCCCCGCCACCGAGGTGAGCACGGCTTCTTTGATGCCGGATAATCAGGCCGTCGACCTGCTGGTTTCCCAGATGCTCGGCGCATGGCAGGCGGGCGACGCCGACGGCATGCGGAAGTTCTATGCCGATGACGTCATGATCGATCAGCGGGGCGTATGAGCCTCCGCTAATCGGTTGGGCGAATTACGCGCGCGCCTATCAGGCGCAGTTCGCACGCACGTCTGGCTGTCGGCTGGAGCGCATCAATTCCTACACCAAGGTGACGGGCGATACAGCCGTGGTCACCTACCAGTGGCAATTCTTAGGCAATGTGGACGGCAGAAATACGGAGGCTTTCGGCCACACAACGCTCATGCTGGAAAAGCGGCTCGGAAACTGGGTGATCACATTGAACCACACCTCAGCCGTTCCGACGGACGACTCGTCCACATGCACGCCCGTGCCCGCCGCCAGCGGCCAGCCTACAAGTTCGCTCGCACCGGCCGCGAAGTAGGGCGCTTCGTGCTTCGCTCGGCGCCGCCTATTACGGATTGCTAAGGCCGATCCAAACCCAAAGACTCGCGCTTGCCACAAGCAGAATGCCGGAAAGGATCGCGAGTGCGACGATGGGCTTGCTTAGGCGATGCAATCTTGTAATGACAGCAGCCTGATCGCCGCCCATCATGCTTATCTCCGCTTTATTGAGATAGAGCTGATCGTCCTCTTTGCTTGAAATCGTCGCTCGGTAAACGAGCAAGACCACCAGTGCGACGGTGATCAAGCCCCACGAAACTAACAGGTAGGCCAATGGACCGGATATATCCCCCATGGTTTCCTCCCTGCGATGTCGACTGCTTGCGTTCGATTTTTCCTGGAAGTTGCGGCGCCATAGAGATGGCCTCCGCGCGTGGCGCGGATTATAGCATCGCACGAGTCGAGGGCGTCAAGAGCTATGGCGCGACAGACGACCAGGCGGAATAGATGGCATTCACTGCGGTCAGCTTCGTAGGACGTCGAGGTAAAAATTCACTCTGCGGCAGCAAATCGTTAGCGAAATCGCCGCAGCTGCCGGCCCGCGTTGACAAAGCCGGAAGTGCCGCGCAAAATGATTTTGGTTTCTGCCTCAGTTGGTTCCCAACAATGCCCAAGTGGCGGAACTGGCAGACGCGCTAGATTCAGGGTCTAGTGATCGCAAGGTCGTGGAGGTTCGAATCCTCTCTTGGGCACCAAGCAATCCAAAGGTTTGAAGCCGGCCAGCTTCATAGCCTTGTCGTGTTGCTCATGCGACGTGTCACTCGTAGGTTCACTTAATTTGACGATGAGGCCGGCAACAGCTTCGCGTAGATGCGTCTCTCCCGGATGCGGATATCCAAAGGCTGGCCCCAAAACACGGCTCCGGTCACGAAACCATCGTCCCTGACATCAAATGCGTTGCGGCTGACGATCCTGAGTCTCTATGCGTGCCCGTATCATTTTTTTCCTATCTGCGCTTGCGCTCTCGCTGGTTTTAATCACTTGGCATTTTCAAAGCGTAAAGTCAGCGACGAGGTCCCCAGCTTCAGCCAGCGCCCCGGATTGGCCCGGCACATCGGCTGTGCCAATAGGCACCTCTCAGAACTCTGATCTCACCAACCTTTACGCGCACAATCACTGACCATGCACCACGTCGATCTGATTATGGTCGATCTGTCGAATGACGCATGGTCTCGATTTAGCTCATTACCAGGAACATCTGGTGAATGGCTATGCGCGCATGACTCCCGAAGCCGGGCTGCAAATTTTTATGCCTGACCTGGACACGATCCCGAAAACCAAGCAGAACCAGAACATCAGCATGGAGTGGCTCAAGAATCGCAATGTTGCCCCTCCAGCCGATGTCACTTCAAGATAAGCGGTCCGTACAAGCCTGAAATAGCGTTGAGGTGTACTCGCTCATCACGCGAACTCTAGCTCTATCGCCACGGCACAAGCTGCATACACTTGCGCCGTGGCGACTCGAGCGTCGTCTGCTCTATTGCGTTGTGATCGATACCAAGCCCAGGTTTGTCGTCCCGTTCGCGGCTTGAGCCTGCACCATAAACGTTGCGGTAACAGGGGTAGTTCCGCCGCCACTTCCACTTCCTCCGCCGCTTCCGGTTCCACCGCCGCGTTCCAGTGCCGCCACCACTTCCCGTCCCGGCGCCGCTGCCACTTCCACTGCAGACTGCTATTGTTTGTCGCCGCGTTTGACGCAGCCGAGGTGCCGCCGCCGCAGGAGATCAATCCGGTTGCCAGCACCAGAGTTAGAGCCATCACCGCAAATCCGCGCAGCAGGACAAAGGAGCTAAGCCCTTCGCGGCGTCCGCTGAAGACCAGCACCATGGCCAAAAGACATAGAGTCGTCCCGGTGATACCCCACAGAGCAAGATTTCTTTGTCCGGGCAAGCCGTGGAAAGACGGCGGATAACTCAGCAGCGAGCCGCTCGGTGCAGAAACGACTGTAACGGTTAAAGTCGAGGAAGTACTCGACGGAGTCAACGTAGATGGATTGAAGGCGCATTGAATCCATGCGGGCTGTCCACTGCACGCGAGGTTCACATTTCCTGAGAAGGCCTGCGGAGTGATATTGACGGTAAAGGTTCCGGAAGCGCCCACGGCAATCGTCGTCGAACTCGGCGAAACTGAACCTGCTGTACCCGGGTCATCAAAAGACACCATAACCCGGTGTGTTGTTCCTCCGCTCGTCCCATTAATCGCGAAGGCATATGGGTTGGTCGAGCTTGGTGTCACATCCGATGGTAAATCCGGCGGTATCAATATGCTGACCGTTGCCGTCCCGCCCGCAGTGAGGGGCCCCGAAGCCGTGCACGAAAAATCCGATCGACTTACCGTTCTCCCCTGCGTCCCCATGACTTCCGGAAAATCATTACAACCCAGGGTGATTGCGCTATTAAAACCGCCGGCGGCCGCCGCCGTCAGATTGTAAGTGACTGTCTGACCGGAAAAGGTGGTCGGCGTTGTTGTTGGTGAAGTGACGCTGATATCGAAATCGAGACTGGGCGGCGTCGCCACGTTCGCGACCGAAAAGTCGATTTGCGTGCTTGGAGCACTCGGATTTTGTACCCAAGCGATGTCACCATTCGAATTTGCATCGAGGCCCAATTGCACAGTTCCGCATGTGGTCGTGTTTGGCGTATTAGGAGGAATGTTGCCGGACGTCGTTGCCGGAATGCACAGCACAGAAGGAGTCGTCCATACTTCCCTTATCGTTGGAAACGTTGCGCCTCGATCGGTCGAGCGGGCAAGGAACAAATGAAACGTGTTGCTGCTGCCCGCGGTAATCCGCTGGTCGGCCTGCTCCCACACGACATTAACGTTGCCGCTGGAGTCGACGGCAATCTGCGGGTAAGCCGGCGATATCGGTCCGGGGGCACTGATAACCTCCGCTTCCCCGAAAAAATTAAGCCCATTATCGTCGGAGCGGCTGAAGTATATGCCCTCTGTGCTGGAGGGGGCGCTTACCCCTGCGGCCCACACGACGTAAATCCTCCCGTTATTATCCGTGGTGACGCTTGGAGAACTGACTCCCTCGTCGCCCACGAGACCCATTGGAAACGGAAACTTTGGCGGCGCATTCGTTTGAGGGACGGCCCCGCTCGTAAGAAGATCCTCTAGGGGCACGTCATCCGCCCAAAGCAGGTGCAGATTATTGTTTGAATCGAAAAAGAGTTGAAGGCTGTCGTAAGAGCAGCCGAAATAACCATTAGGGTAGCTTGTGTCTGTCCACTCATGCGAAAGATTTCGAGTAGCGGCACTGGAGGGCGTTGTACCGCTTAGAGTTTCATTAATGTAGTAATTCCCGCCGGACGTGTTGGTGAAGACCGTATTCCCGTTCGAGTCCGTGTGCGATGTGGGATTAGTGCAATAGTTTCCCGATTGGTTTTGGTTTGGATCCTGCGCCAAACGGTCCGTCCACGCTACGAAGATATTCCGGTTCTTATCTACGGCGATCCGCGGCCCGCCTGAGTCTTGCGCCGCGATCGCGAGAGGTATCGGTGTACCAAAGGTTATACCGTACGTCGATTGGCTGATCCAGGCGCCATCGTTGCCCCACACCACGTCCACGCCGGCGCCGTCAAACGCAAGCCGCGGGGCGCTGACCAGCACTACCGAAGTTGTGGACACTTGCTTTGTGTTTGCGGGAATAAAAGTTGCTCCCCCATCTGTCGAGCGGCTCGCGAACACGTCGAACTTTCCCGCCGTCGTACTCGGCTTGGCCCAGGCGATCTCGATAACGCTTCCCGTTGAATCAACAACCATCTGAGGCTGAAACGTCGCGCCGAGGCTCCCCGGTATGATGCCTCCTTGCGGGAACGTCTGACCGAAGTCAGCAGAACTCGCAAGGGTAATGCCGACAGCACTGTCTATCCACGCGATGTGGATATGGCCCAGCGCGTCGACAACCATCGTCGGGTATGCCGAATTACTCACGGCGCTGGAGATAGGTTTAGGCGGAGACGAGAAAGTCTGTGCGTGCGCACAAGTCACGTAAAGGCTCATGGCAAGCGTAAAAACTGATGCAACTCGGCAAAATCGCCCCAAACGACTGAAAATATTAAACATAATACCTTTCTGGCAGGCTGGTTTGCCCCAAACTTCGGTCTTCAGTAAGATCGTGCACGGGACTGCCTGACCGTACCCAAAATGAGGTACGGGAGGAATCAGGGCACATCCTGAGGGATGCCGCCTTTTTTACCGGAGGCCCTCTAAACTGTTTCCCCTACCAAACCCTGAAATCGCCTTATTGCGGAGCGACTGCTTGAAAGATACTGGCGCGGCGCACGCCATGGGTATCGATAAAACGAGCGGAACACCACCCGCACTCCAATCCTCATAGCTCATAGAAAGCCCGCAAGCACCCTACAGAATCCTTCTTAGGGCGCTACGGACGACGCAGGATAGACCCCGGAACCTCCATAGGGTTTCATTACACGAGCGTTAGACGCGTGCCGAAATTCCTGCGTCAGGTCGGACGGCGGAGCGTCGCCTACAGACGTTTAGGGATTAGTTTGAATTCGAGCCGTGTTGTGAGTTCGCGGGAGTCCTAACCCGGTCAAGTGCAAGCCTCTGCTTCAGACAGTTCGCCGAGAACAGGTCAGCGCACTCGGTGAGACTCACAAGCAGAATGCCCAAGGGAGGACAGTCGATGTCCGTGACGATGAATCCGAAGTCGGATGCCCCAAATCCGCTCCACCGCGAGGGTCGCGCTTTTGAAGAGCGATTCCCGTTCATGCGACCGACTTTGCCCGACCTCAAGGACGTCATCGAAGAATATCAGTCCGCCTATCAAAGTGGGCTCCTCACGAACTCCGGAATAGTAGCTCGTCTCGAAGCGGCTGTTGCTGAGCGGCTTGGCGTGAAACACTGCGTCGCCGTTTCGAGCTGCACCAGTGGCCTGATGATGGTGCTGCGCGCGCTGGGGCTTTCCGGCGAGGTCATTGTCCCCACTTTCACATTTTTCGCCACCGGCCACGCCGCCCTTTGGAATGGCCTGACCCCGGTATTCGCAAATTCTGAGTTGGACACCTGGAACGTGAGCCCGAGCGATATTGAGCGCAAAATTAGCGAAAAGACTTCAGCCATACTGGCCGTACATCTCTACGGCAATCCGTGCGACATTCCAGCCCTCGAGGGCCTTGCGCAACGCCATGGACTCAAACTGATTTTCGACGCCGCGCACGGATTCGGCAGCGCCTATCGCGGGAAGCCCATCGGTTCCTTCGGAGATGCAGAAGTTTTTTCGCTCTCGCCGACGAAGCTTCTGGTTGCCGGCGAAGGCGGCCTGGTCACCACGGGCGACGCCAAACTTGCCGCAGCAGTGCGTGCTATGCGCAATTATGGCGATATCGGCGCGTACAATCCGGAATGGCTGGGCCTTAACGCCCGCATGACGGAGTTCAATGCCGCTCTCGCCTTGCGTTGTCTTCCGCTCATCGATGCGAAAGTCCGGCGGCGAAACGCTATTGCTCAAGCCTATACGGAGATACTTTCGTCCTTGCCGGGAGTGGGCTTTCAAAAGACTCATCCGCAGGACACCAACACCTATAAGGACTACTCCATCCACATCGCTCCCGAGATTTTGGGTATGACGCGGGATGAATTGGCCAATGCTCTTCTCGACCAGAACATCGAAACCAAAAAATATTTCTACCCTCCGCTTCATCAACAGTCACTCTATTCCAGGTACCACGACGCGGCCCGCAACGATTTGAGCCAGACCGAATTTCTGGCCGACGGCATTCTCAGCCTTCCCATTTACGAATCGCTTCCCGACGAGACGGTCATTACAGTGGCAGAAACCCTGAAACGCATCGTTGATTCCAAACACGACGGTCTTGCTCCCGGCATGGGACCTACTCCACGCCGCGTTCCTGCCAAGGCTTCGCGCCGGTTCACAGCGGGAGAATGACTTCGAAAGGCCGCCCTAACTCATTACTGCTTGATTCGCGAAAGCGCCTTCAGTAACTTCGGGTATTTTTGGCTTTCTCACAAGGACGAGTTGCCCCCGCTCGCTCGCCGCCCATCTTATTCAGTGCTGGACATCGCAAAGTAAGAGCGCTTTGGGATAAGGCTGCCACACGAGCATAATTACCTGTGCGCTTACTTGTTAAAGGGAGCATACGGTACGCATTTGTCGGCTGTAAATCGGTGGCTTCGCTCCAGAATATAAGCCGCATGTCGATTCCCTGATGCGGTGCTGATTTGGGAGGATTTTTCTGATGCACTATTTGGTCACTGGAGGCGCCGGTTTTATCGGCTCGAATACGGTGGACGAATTGGTACGCCGTGGCCATTCCGTCACCGTGCTCGACGACCTCTCTGCCGGTAAAGAGGCGAATCTCGCAAAAATCCGCGAGAAGATCACTTTCATTCGCGGCACCATCACCGACCGCGAGACCATTGAAAAAGCGTGTCGCGGCGTCGATTACGTCATCCATCTCGCGGCGCGCACTTCCGTGCCACGTTCGGTAAAGCAGCCACAAGAGACAAATCAGATCAACGTGGATGGCACACTCAACGTTCTCGTTGCTGCTCGAGATGCGGGAGTCCGCCGCGTCGTCTTCGCCAGCTCCTCTTCCATCTATGGCGACACGCCAACTTTGCCGAAACATGAAGGCATGCCGCCCGCGCCGATTTCTCCCTACGGCGTTTCCAAACTTGTCGGCGAACTCTACGGCCGCGTATTTCACCGCACCTACGGCCTCGATTTCGTCGCGCTGCGATATTTCAACGTGTTTGGACCTCGCCAGGATCCGGGTTCGCCGTATTCCGGCGTCCTGTCGCTGTTTATAAGCGCCATGCGCAATGGCGGCCAGCCTTCCGTGTTTGGAGATGGAGAGCAATCCCGCGATTTCACATTTGTCGACAATGTAGTGGCCGCGAACCTGCAAGCCTGCGAGACGCCGGGCATCGCCGGCCGCTCCTTTAATCTGGGAACCGGAGGGCGCTACACGCTCAACTATACGTTGAAGTTGCTGGAGGGATTCTCGGGGCGTCAGGCCAAGCCAAAATATGGCCCTCCGCGCGAGGGCGACATTCGCGATTCACAGGCCGATATTTCCCTGGCCTCGCAGGCGTTTGGATACAAAACGACAATCAATTTCGAAGACGGCCTGCGCAAAACTTGGGATTGGTATTCGTCGCAGCCCTAATCGCCGCCACGCGTGCGCCAGCCGTAGCTCCGCGCCAGGCGCAACGGCCGCAATAAAGCGTAGAGTGGTTCGAGATAAGACGCGTGCCGGCCTCTGTCGAATTCGGTGGGCATGAGCGCCAGCCGAACGGCATACGGCAAACCTTGCGCAAGCGGACCTCGCATCCTCACTCGAAACGCAAAGCGGCTGAACACTCCCATCTCTACTGGCTCGGCCGCGAAGATTCGCCGGCAAATTTCATCCATCAGCCCGCGCGCAGTCGCATCGTTTCTTAGGTAATCCTCCACTTCCTTTGGCAAAGGCGTCTGGAAAAGCCGCTCCGCGAGGCCCGCACCAAGCAACACCATACGCGCAACTCCCCACTTTCGCGCGCGTTCCATCACCATTGCCCAATCAAGTGGCCGCGATGCTGTGCTTAGCGCGGCTATATCCGCGATCCAGCCGAGCCGTTCCCAGAAATGTTTCGAGCCGTGAACACAGAGCAGCAGGAATGTGTCCTCCAGCGAAAACGTCAGTACCTGCCGTCCCGCAATTTGTACACGCTCGCGGCGCTCAACAAGCTTCGTCAGATCCAATCCCCGCGGAAAATAGCGCAGCGTGAGCTCCGTATGGAGCTCCACCAACGTTTCCGCATCGCTTCGATAGGCGTACTGACCCGGAACTTGTCGGCCACCAGTTTGAGGTTCAACGCCGCTGATAACCGGACGGAAGCCGCGCGCGAGCAATGCGTCATGCGCTGCGACGATCTGCCGTTGCGGAACGATGATGTCCAAATCCGAAAATTGCCGCATCGCAGCATCGCCGTATGCTTGTGCCGCGAGAACCGGTCCCTTGTAAGGCGTTGCGCAAACACCCTGGCTCTCCAGCGCCTCCAGGACACGGAACAACTCAGCCGTCAGCGCCAAATTGCGACAGGAATTCCGAAGAAATTCTTCGCTAAAACGGCGTCGCAACGAAGAGGGCAAAGCCTCTCCGCCATACTCCTGGATATTCCTGCAGAAAATCGGCGTCAGGCTGTGTTCGGAGGCCGCCTTCAAAATCGCGTCCCAGTCAGGCTCGGTCGCCGCGAGTGTCACAATTTGTTTAGCGGTAACGCTATCGACGTACATTTGTGCGCACTGCAGCACCGATTCCAAATTCCCGGCAGCGCTTGTCCGCACGGATTGCATCATGAGTGATTATCGCTGGAGAGTTGCAGGATTTTCACGTTTATTCGGTACGGTTGAAATCCGAAAGGGACGCGGATTACTTCGCCAGCGCCGTTCGCGTCCATTGGCAGATCGTCTCAATGTCACCCTGCGAGAGGCTTGCTGCGCGGTGCACCAAAAGATACGAAAATAACGGCATGTTGCGGGTCTCCACCTGCTTGCAGATCGCCTCGAAGCGCTCACGAGTAAATTCCGCGGGACTCTTGGTGTTGGGCCGCAGCCAGTCGGAGAAGTCCACGTGCCGGCGTCCGCTATCGACGTGATCTATTACAAACCACGAGATCGGCGCTACATTGCTGTACCACGGCCAGCGCGTCAGGTTCGAATGGCAGTCGTAGCAGCCGCGCTGCACTATGCTCTCGACTTCCGGCGGCACGGGCACCACGGCTTCGAGCGTGTGTGAAGGAACTACGGTAGGGTTGGTACGCGCAGGTCGAATAAACTGAATACCAACGACCAGAGCAAAAAATCCGAGCAGTGCACCTCGCCAGAATCCCTGCAACTATAGCGGCTCCCTATGCGATTTGTCCGATGACTCTATTTGCTTTGTGGGTCGCGGCTTTAGCCGCGACGTTAGGCCAGTTCACAATGAGAACGGCTTTAGCCGCTGAAGTCTCCGTTACCAGATCCGACTGATCCCGAATCGCTCAAACCGGCTTAGTTCGCCTCGCCTAAGCGTTCATCTCGCTAGGCCGCAAAGCCAATGCGAGAACGGCGCCAACCGCGCATAGCAGCGACATTTGTATTACCCCGGCGAATAGCCAACCACCGTGGGCCGCCAATGCGCGGATCAGATAGCCCCCAAAAGCCGCGCCGCCATACAAACTCGTCACGAACATCCCAGACCCTTTGCTGGCCAGGCTGCTTTGCAACGACCTCACGTGATACGCGGCAAGGCTTACGTAAAGAATTGCGCTGCCCACCACGCCATAAGCGCACGTCAGGATCTCCCGTGTAACGGGCGATGGCGTTAGCTGGAAGAAAAGATATCCGAGCACCGCGATGCAAACATAGGCCGCACTCAGCACGATTCGCGGAGAAAACCGGTCCCCTAACCAGCCCCCGGCAATCGAAGTAAGCGCTCCTATGGCAAAAAAGCCCACGACAAAACCCGCGCGCGTCGGCGTGTAATGCAGAGTCTCCTGAAGAAAAGACGCATAG
Source organism: uncultured Acidobacteriota bacterium (assembly GCA_963803735.1). Lineage (GTDB taxonomy): Bacteria > Acidobacteriota > Terriglobia > Acidiferrales > UBA7541 > Palsa-189. The sequence goes on from CAWDNV010000011.1 coordinate 759,100, forward strand.
CCCCCGAGAAATCCATACATGCTGAGCCCATGAATCACGCTCAGAATCGTTAGGAGCACGGTATTTCTGTTCAGCAAGCTTTCGGCGCCACCGCTGGCAGCCGCACGCGCTTGCGCTGCCCCGCGCGTCTCGCTGAACCACCCCCGCACCGTGACCGCGATGACCGCGATCATCACAAATCCAAATAGCCCGAAGACGATCATCGGCGCGCGCCAGTTTGCGTATTTCACCAGCAGCACGCCGGCCAGCGACGACCCCACGAACCCACCGATGCCATAGCAGAAATTCACCGATCCAATTGCCGCCGCCTTGTAGGTCACAAAATAGCTCGCCGCCAGCGCAAACATGGACGTCGCCAGCATGGCCATCCCGATTCCCTGTGCCGCCAGGCAGAAAAGCATTCCCCAGAATCCATGGATAACGCTGGTAAGCGCGGTCGCCCCCGAAAAAATCGCAATGCCCACGAGCATGGTCGATTTCCGGGAAAAGTGCGAAAGAATGTAGCCGGTCGTCAGCCCTCCGGCGCCCAGGCCAAGAGTGAAAATCGTTGTGAGCAGGCCGGTAAGCGGCGCCGAAAAGCCGAACTCGCGCCGCACGTACGGCGCGATCACCGGAAAAAGATAGCGATCCGCCGCCATCAGCACATAGGAAAGCAGCAGGATGCAATACATGGTGATCGCCACCGAGCGCGTTCCGGCTCGCTCGCGCGGAGCCGCAGTGACGTCGAGAGCCGATGCTTGCGTATTATTCACGTCAAAAATCCTTCAGTTGGCGGGAGTATACGCCACAACTCAGCATTTGGGAAACGCCCGCTGGCGCGGACTTTGACCTAGTCTCCGACTGCGTCTTGGAAGCGAGTCCCCTCACCACAATAAAAAAGAAGTAGTGTACGCAGCACCCGTTCTCTTGATACAAATCCGACGTAAAAAGCTCAGCAGAATTCGAAATGCCCGCTAGGAGGCGAAAGATGCGCTTAGCCCAGGTTCTCGCCGGCTTGTTACTCGTGGCGGCAAGCGGGGACCCGTTCGAGCCCAATCTTTTAGCGCAAGTGTCCTCGGGTGCGAATGCTAGCGCTGTGGTTGAGTCCGGGGCAGCTCTTCCCAAGGACGTCCTTCCGGATTCTCGCAGCCGGCTTCCTCTAATCAAACGCGAGAATTTGGATGATCGCGGCAAGAAAGCCTATGACGACGCTGCCGCTTCCAACCCCGCGCCCGGCGTGCCACAAGGCGTGGTCGCGATAAAGCTCCACGGTTCAGGAGTGGATGTTCGCTGGGCTTCCCCGCTCGGGCGCCGGCTGACGGAATTGGCGATCGTGGCCGCAGCGCGCGAGTGCGATCAGCCATACGAGTGGTCGCTTCATGAGATGGAGGCTGTCGCCGTCGGATTGGACCCGGCCGTCATCGATTTGGTCCGCCATCGCAAGCCACTCACAGGAGTGGGCGAGCGGGAAGCGGTGATCGTTCAGCTGGATCGTGAAATCATCGGCAAACACAAACTGAGCTCGGAAACGTATGCGCGTGCCCTGAAACTCCTGGGCGAGCCCGACCTTGTTGACATCGTTTCGTTGGAGGCTCAATACGCGGGCACGGCCGCGAGGCTCACGGCATTCAACCAGCAGATGCCGCCTCAGATGAAGCAGTTCCTGCCGTTGCCCTTCACTCCGCCGGATGACATCCACCCGGATTCCAGAAGCCGCCTGCCCTTGATCAAAATGGCCCCGCAAGCGCCCGCGGCTCTCTACGGACGCGAGCTTGCGCCCACGGGCACGGGGCCCGCAGAGATCAGGCTGCACCAGGGAGAACGCAAATCGCTCGAAGCCCACATCGGCCCGCGTTTGATGGGGCTGGCGATCCTGGTGACGGCCCGCGAGCACGACCAGCAGTATGACTGGACGATAAATGAGCTTACGGCGCGCAAAGACGGCCTGGACCCAACGGTCATCGACATAGTGCGCGACCGCAAACCGCTTACGGGAGCGGGAGAAAAAGAGGCGGCCATTATCGAATTGGGTCGAGAACTCTTCGGCAAGCACATGGTCACGGCGGAGACATATGCTCGCGCCCTGAAAATCTTCGGCGAGACCGATCTGGTGGACTTAGTTGATCTGATGGCGGAACACGCCACTGACGCGGCATTGCTCACTGCCTTCGATCAGCACCTGCCCGCGGTGCAGAAGCCGCTGCTGCCCATACCCTGAAACTTCGATGCTCAGTGGGCGCTGTTTTAGCGGCGACAATTCCGCTGCCTCGCGCCCATTTCGTCATTCTGAGCGAAGCGTCCCGACATCCGTTGTCGGAATCGTGTCTTCGCGATTCCGGTCGGGACGCGAAGTCGAAGAATCTCCTGAATCTCGCAGCGCCCGCAAACCAAAAACGAATGCAAGCGAGCTCTTCTCACTCAGCTTCCCGCGTACGACAAGTTCCGATTCAATCTCTGCTTGACCTGCCTGTGGCCTGCCGTTGCGCTTCCCGACCGGGAAAGATGTCGTATATGTAGTCGTGCGCAGCAAGAACAGCCTTGTCCATCGCTACCGCCTCGACCCTACTGACGACTTCTTCGCGCGAAAGATCGAAAATCGCGTCCAGGATTTGCGCGCGTTCCACTGGCTTCGCCTGCGCCAAAACGAACAGCACGCGTGCGCTGTGCTGTATGTATTTGGGCGAAAGCAGTTGCCGCTTCAGGAGCTCCATGATGATCGGTGCCTTGCCGCGGTCGAACCGTCCCGGATCGCCCCGCCGGTCCAGCTCCGCGAAAAACTCGGCCGTCCACTCATTGTGGAATTCCCATAACTTGAGAAATACGTCCTTGGTGAACGCCGTTCCGGCTTTCACCTCAAAAGCGTTCACCGCCGGTACCACGCCGTCCCGGGTGAGTTCCGGCCGTTTCAGGTAGCCATCCTTTGTAATGACCGCGCGATGCTGAAGCAGCGTCCACAGCCAGGACACATCGATGCGGTATGTGGCGAGGTCATTCATGAACCGGAGGGAAAGTTCATAATCATCGATGGCCGCGGCGAAATTGCCGTTGAGTATCTGGAAGCCGTAATTCGCCGCCATGTAGAACGCATGTTGGATGCGCTCAATGGTGATCTCCCCTTTGGGCACGGCGTAGATCGCCTCCCACAGCGGGTGCGTATGTAATTTTTCCGGCGCGTCCAGTTCCTCCTTCCTGATCACCCACGGAGTAATCTTGCCGCTCGCGCTCAGCAGTCCGCGCGATTGCAGCAGCTGCCGTTCGGCCTCGACGAGGCCGCTGGCGACAGTTGGCATGCGCTTACCCGCTGCCTCCGTCATTTCTGCCGGCGCATCGAGAATCGTTTGCAGCTCGCTTACGCGCGCGCGCAATGGCGTATTGCCCGCGGCCACATAAGCGGGCTCCGGACTCGCCACCCAACTTTGCCGGTAGGCATCATAAAGGCGCCCTTTCGCGCATCCCGAAACAATCTCCTCCAGCGTCGGCCGCTCCGTCGGGCCTAGCGCAGCATCAGGTACAAACATGAGTCCCAGCAGGCGCTCGCGTAATTTATCGATGACCATGGCCCGTAGCGCCAGCGGATTATACTGGGAACGGCCATACGCATCGCTCGGCTGGTAAATCATCACCGCGGCCATCCCGCCGATGGGCGCACCTTGGCTCAGTTCGCCGTTTTTCATCCCCGCCATCAGCATGACCAGCGCGTCGTACTTCTGGTACGCGATCATGTTCGGGGCGGACATCGTAATCGACTGCGGGTCCGGGAACACGCCCTGCGGATCGTCTTTCCACATTTCGATAATGCTGGCCAGATAATCCCATCGGCCCACATTCGTTCCCAGCAGGCGTCGCCGCAAAACCCACGCGATGGCAGGCAGGAACCGGCCCGCGTTTCCCTCTTCGTATAGCACTTTGATCTTGATCGTCCCAGGTACCGCGCCGATCAACTTTTCCACTCCGGCCAGGAGCTTCTCCACGATCAAAGCTTCCTGCGGCGTTTGAATCTTAGGGATGTAGAAGTACACGCCTGTCCCCAGCCGCCTCAGCGCGTCGAAATTATTCAACGCCCAGATCAACGTCACCGGGATCAAAGCTGGGACCGGCTGTTCATCAACCGTTATGTAGTCGTAATGAATGTGAATACTCGGCGGTCGTGCGAACCGCGTCGGCCACCCGCCGGGCGGCTTGGTAATGCTGTACGTTCGCTTCTTTCCTTTTTTGGAAACTTCGTATGCACGCTCCGCCCAGCGGCCTTCAAAAATCTCCTTGGCGTTTTGCAGGGCCGCAAAAACGCCGACGGGCTGCTTTGCCGGCGTGCCATCGGGCTGAAAGTGTGGCGGCGAAGCGTCTTCAAAATCGGGCATATTCATCGGCGCCGGGCTATTCAATGCGTTGAAGGCCATGTCCAGCGGATGCCACGGGCCGGTGAGCTCCAAACCCGGATTGCCCAACGGATGAGCGTCCTTGGGGATGGGCACCTCGTCATTCAAGCGCCAGCTCCAGTCGCTCTTCCGATTGAGAAAGTTGTCGATCATGCCTTGGACGATCTGCCGAAACGTCCAGAACTTCCCGCTTACGGGATCCTCAAACTTGTCGTCCCAACTTGGCCACGCATACTTCTTGCTGACTGGCGCCCGGGATTGCAGAAGTTCGCGGCGAGCGGCTAACGCTGCAGCGATTGCGGGCCGCAACTCGCGCGTAAGCGTGTCGATCGCCTGTTCGACGTCGATCGCGTGGCCATTAACCTTCTTGGTCCCAAACAGCTCCGGAAATCCTTTCAGTATGTCGTCACGTATCATGCCCAATCCTCGACTAGTCCAATCCGGCACCCGCCAGGCGAATTGCGCAAATAGATCACTTCCAGCGCTGAGCCGTCAAGCCGATACATCGGACGGCTGCACTCCACGCCCGATCCTGATAATCTGATGGCTAGGGCGTCCTCAAGTTCAAAGCGGACAGGAATATTTGGGATTGCCGATTATCCGCGATGCGCTTTGGTTGAATCGAATACTGGAATGTCGTTCTTCAGCATTCGTTAACAACAGATGAAACTCGCAAACAAAATCTTTTCGTTTGTACTCGTGGTGCTCTTGGCCGCGACCATATATGGCCTGATTCGCACCGGTGGCGAGCGCGGCATTCCTGGCGCGAATGGGACAACCGCGCCAACCGGCTCTGCGGCTGCCACGCCGGTGGATCAGACGCCCCTGCTAACAGTACAAGCGTTGGCGACCATGCCGACCAGCGCGGTGGAGCTACCATTCGCCCGCCAGGCTCTGCAGCTTGGGGATCAGGAGATGGATTTGGCGTTCGCTCTGGCCGTGCTCGACGTCACGCAGCATCCGCCCGCCATGACCGACAAGGCCAAGGATATACAGGCGCGCTTGCAGAAGGCGAAGGACGCCCTCGCAGCAGACCAGGCGCGCGTCGCACAGCTTACTGCCGCGGAGGCCAAGGCCAGCGGAGCGCAAAAGGATAAGCTGGACGACCAGCTCAAACTGGCCCAGGCGCAGCTGGAGCTGGACCAGGACGAAGTGGACGATGGGAAGGAGGAGTTGATCCGCGCCGGGGGCAGTCTACAAGACCGCATTCAGGCGATGTCGCAGGAACACGACGCGGTTTCCAAGGCCTCGGATGCTACGAACGTGGACGTCAGCGCACCAATCGAGCCACATGGTTTGATTCAACGCTTCCAGCAGTGGTCGGAGCTGCATCGGAAACAGTTGCAATTGTGGCGTGCGAAGCAAGAGGCCCTCTCGGCGGCTGCGGCGCTTGCCCTGAAGGACAGCGCTCTTGAGCGCCAGCTTGGCGCGCAGGCCACCGGCGCACAGAACGATACGTCAACGGGCCCAGGTGTGGCCGCTGCTCCGCCATCAACGCCCGTTGCCGGTGGAAAGAGCGCTACCCCCGGCACCGCCTCCAGCGCCACCCCCACCAGCGCCCCCAGCGGCGAAGCCACGGCGACACTACTGGAAACAACGCAGCGCCGCGCCGCAGACCGCAAGACCCTCGCCACTCTCGCCAAACGCATCGACAACGAAACCCTGCTCGCCAACACATACGGCCAATGGATCGGCGTGGTCGCGGCCGAACAACGCTCTCTTGTGAATGGAGCGCTGCGCGGCGTCCTGGTCATTCTGGCGATCGCCTTCATCGCGGTTCTCATTGATTACGCGATTGGAGCGATCATCCGAAAGACCTCCATGGACCGCCGGCAGGTGGCCACGTTGCGCACGGTCACGCGCGTTACGCTGCAGATTGTGGTCGTGCTTTTGATCCTGCTGGTGATATTCGGGCGGCCCACGCAGCTCGGCACATTCTTGGGGCTTGCCGGAGCGGGCCTGACGGTCGCGCTGAAGGATTTCATTATCGCCTTCTTCGGCTGGTTCGTGCTGATGGGAAAAAACGGGGTCCGGCTGGGCGACTGGGTGGAGATTAATGGCGTCACCGGCGAAGTCGTGGAGCTCGGAATGTTTCACACCGTGCTGCTGGAAACCGGAAATTGGACGGACTCAGGCCATCCAACCGGGCGGCGGGTGACTTTTACAAATGGCTTTGCGGTCGAAGGTCACTATTTCAATTTTTCGACGTCCGGGCAGTGGCTGTGGGATGAGCTGCAAATTGTTTTGCCTGCCGGACAAAATCCCTATCCCGTCGTCGAGGCCATCCAAAAGATAGTTCTGGAAGCGACCTCGGAAGGCGCGCAGCAGGCCGAGCGGGAATGGAAGAGTGCGGCCAAATCGCGCGACATTAAGGTCTCGGCGGCGCCCGCGATCAACGTCAAACCCATCATCGGAGGAGTCGAAATTTCCGTGCGTTATGTTACTCGCGCGAACGAGCGATCTCTATTGCGCGCCAAGCTGAACCATGCCGCGGTGGATCTGCTTGGAGCGCAGCCCCAGTCGGGGCCTATCTCGGTGCCTGACGTAAGGCATCCGGCCGTGCCGCCCGTTGAAAAATCGGCCGATCAAGCATTGGTTCCGCAGCCTGATTCCGATTCACCAAAGCCTGCGCTCACCTCCAAGTCCCGCTAGAACGGGAATTCGGCAAACCCAAGCGCTGCATATTCCACCACGCGCCGCAGGAACTCTTATTCGGCGGAAAGACCATTGATTCTGAAAAGGCAAACTAGAGGGAGAATCAAGAACAATGGTGAACACGAGCAGGCTGTTTAATAAAGTAGCGATAGTAACGGGCGCGTCCAAAGGTATAGGCGGTGGGATTGCAACTGCCTTGGGAGCTGCGGGAGCGCGCGTGGCCGTGAACTATTCCTCCGACCGGCAAGGCGCCGAACGCGTCGCTCAGGCGATCACCGGCAACGGAGGCGAGGCGATCGCGGTCGGGGCCGACGTGTCCAAGGCCGCAGATGTCGCGCGGTTATTCAAAGAAGTGAATTCCGCATTCGGAAGACTGGACATTTTGGTCAACAACGCCGGGGTATTCCGCTTCGGCGCCATCGCGGAGATCACAGAAGAGAGCTTTCACCTGCACTACAACATCAACGTTCTCGGGGTGATTCTCACCGTGCAGGAGGCCATCAAGCGGTTCGGGAACGACGGCGGGAGCATCATCAACCTCAGCTCTATCGTCGGCTCGCATCCGGTGGCGGGAGCCCTGCTGTACGCTTCCACGAAAGGCGCTATCGAAACCCTGACCAGGGGATTGGCACTCGAGTTGGCGCCGCGCAAGATACGCGTCAACGCCATCGCTCCCGGTCATACAGAAACCGAAGGCAATGTAGCCGCGGGCACCTTTGAGGGTGGTGCCGGCGCAGTTCTGGCTGGGAAGACGCCGCTCGGCCGCCTGGGTCGCGTCACGGATATCGCCCCGCTGGCGTTGTTCCTGGCGTCAGACGAATCAGCCTGGATCACCGGAGAGGTCATTCGTGCCGCAGGCGGTCTCGTTGTGGCCACGTGAGTTCAATGTACTGACCTCGCAATAACGCATTCGGGTGAACGCACTCAGAGCAAAACAGAGAGGAGAATACGATGCAAGTTCAGAGTGACTACTTCAATGCTTATCAGAACCTAAAGCTGACACGAGATGCCAACGGTGTGCTGGTTGCTGAATTCCACACCAACGGCGGGCCGTGCATTATGACCGCGCAATCTCACACGGAATTTGTCGATGGGTTCTATCGGATTTCGCAAGATCGAGCGAACAAGATCGTAATCCTTACGGGCGCCGGTGGGGAGTTCATTACTGATGTCGATTGGCCCTCCTTCGGCAACGCCGCCGATCCCGGCGTTTGGAGCCAGGTTCACGACGAAGGTGTTCAGGTTTTGGAAAACATAGCCAACATACGCGTCCCCGTCATCGCGGCAATCGAGGGACGTGCCCATGTGCATTCAGACTACGCTCTGCTTGCCAGTGTAATTGTGGCGGCAGATGGCGCGACCTTCCAGGATGTGGCCCACTTCTCCGCGGGCGTTGCGCCCGGTGACGGAATCTTTACCACGTGGAGTTACCGCGCTGGAGCAGGCCGAGCAGAGGCGTTCCTGCTGAACCCACAGCCGCTGACGGCGCGTACGGCGCAGGAATGGGGAGTGGTTGCCGAGGTTGTGCCGAACGGTAAGGCGCTCAGTCGTGCGCGGGAATTGGCTGAGCTGTACTTGAAAGCTCCGGAAGTGACGCGACGCAACACCCGCGTACACTTCATTCAACCTTTGAAAGAGCGCATTGTGCGGGAAGTCGGTTATGGACTGGCGCTCGAAGGAGCTTCAGCGGCCGATCTCGTGAAATCAGTGCAAGCCAAGAGCGAACCCGCTGCTCGGAAAGGAACATCCGCATGAAAAGTACAGAAAACACGTCCTCCACGCAGGCACTTAAGAAGACGCAGCCGGAAGACTTTGATCTGGTGATCCTCGGCGGGTAGGCGGCCGAGGGATCTGCAGTTGGTTGGCTTTCCTTCGGGTGCCGCAGTCCCCCGCGAGCGTCGAAGGGTCGGTCCTTTGTAGCCCAGGGCGCCCGCGACCGGCGCGAAGGCGCACGCCACAACAAAAAAGTTGCGGGGCCCTGCTTGCCCTGAGAGGCGTGAGACGAATCGAAGGGCTTGCCCTGAGTCTCGAAGGGGGGATTTTCGCGTCGTTTGTTTTCGCTGTCATTCCGAGGAGCATAGCGACGAGGAATCTGCTTTTCCTTTTCGCTTTTTTCTTCGGGTGCCGCACCCTCCGCTTTTGAGGGTGCGGTTTTTCTAGCGCATCAATTTGAACTTGTCATCTCGAGGCCCGCTTGCAGGCGCAACAAATGTCAATATTGACTTAGTGAATAAAAAGCGAATACCTTAAAGGGCCAGAGTATGAGCGACCAATCGAAAATTGAATGGACAGACGCGACGTGGAACCCAGTGCGCGGGTGCACGAAGGTAAGTCCGGGTTGCAAGCACTGTTACGCGGAGGTTTTCGCCGAGCGATTTCGCGGTGTTGCGGGCCACGCTTATGAACAGGGCTTTGACCCACGTCTTGTGCCCGAGAAGCTGACACAACCCCTAACATGGCGTGAGCCCCGAATGATCTTCGTGAATTCGATGAGCGATCTGTTCCAAGACGGTGTTCCCGACAAGTACATAGCAGCAGTCGTGGAAGTAATGGCAGCAGCAGACTGGCACACTTTCCAAGTGCTGACAAAAAGATCGAAGCGCATGTATGAGCTACTGCGGTCCCGGCTTAGGCACGCTGCATCACTCCAGAACGTGTGGTGGGGCGTCAGTGTAGAGGATCGGAAGCATGGGCTCCCACGCATCGAAGATCTGACGAGTACACCTGCAGAAGTGCGGTTTCTTTCAATTGAGCCGCTACTTGAAGATTTAGGAGTTGTTCCTCTCGCGGGCATTGACTGGGTAATTCTTGGGGGCGAAAGCGGCGCCGGCGCTCGCACAATGGAAGAATCGTGGGCTCTTTCGATCCGGGACCAATGCCGCATTGCTCGGGTCCCCTTTTTCTTTAAACAATGGGGTGGAATGAATAAAGCTAAGCAAGGCCGACTTTTACGCGGTCGGACATACGACGAATTCCCTTGCTTTAACAGTCAGGCGGCACCTCCTGACAATGAACGCAGACGACTTCTGAGTACCTTCCTCGGCGTGCAGATGCAGTGGAACCAAAATGGTGGACACAGCTTATCTAAACCGAGAACAAACTGCCGTTAAGCATTTTGTCCTGAGTCGATATCTGGCGGCCGCAACGCGCATTTTGGCACGATCTCAAGATGTGGCGTTTATCGACTGCTGCTCCGGACCATGGAATGCATCGAAGTCAGATTTCTCCGACACTTCGTTCGGCATTGCCATTGCGCAGATCAGAGAAGCAAAGAATACGCTCAGTGCAGAAGGCCGGGAATGTCACGTAAGATGTCTATTCATCGAAAAGAATCCAAAATCATATGCCCAGCTTAAATCGTATGCAGACCAGGTCCTCGACATACCCGTTAGCACATTACATAGCGATTTTAGCGACAAAATCCCCGAGATCATTAAGTTTATAAAAACAAATCCTGGGACATTTCCTTTTGTCTTCATCGATCCCACAGGTTGGAATGCAATTCGGATCAAGACCATCCTTCCCCTCTTGCAATTCACGCCTGGAGAGGTCCTGATTAACTTCATGACATCCCATATCAGAAGGTTCCTGGAGGAAGAAGAGAAAGACCTTGCCTCGCTGTTCGAACCGGACTCAATACCAAACGTGACGCACCTTCATGGGCAAGAGAGGGATGAAAGCATCGTATTCCAGTATGCAGATGCAGTACGTCGCCGGGGGCACTTCAAATACGTTTGTACAGCGGTCGTTCTAAACCCTCTTCAGGATCGCACGCATTTTCACCTGATATATGCGACGCGCCATCCGAAAGGAGTCGAGGTCTTCAAAAGCACGGAAAGGAGCGCGGCAGGTTTCATGCTAGGTGCCAGGGCCGAGGCCAAACAACGCTCTCGGGTGGATAGAACTGGGCAAAAGGAGATGTTCAGCGCAGGACAATACGACGGATCGACATATCAAGACGACTTAAGGACCCGCTACGTTAACATGGCTCACGACGCCGTCCGGTCCTACCTCCACAAAAGAAAGTGCATCGAGTATGACGAGGCCTGGGAACTCGCTTTAAGATTTCCATTGGTATGGGAATCCGATCTCCGGAGTTGGATTCAGAATTGGGGGAGCCGAGTAAAGTTGTTAGGGATGAAACCCAATCAACGAGTTCCGAAGCCTCAAGAGGGAATCCAAGTTCAATTATTGACCTGAGGAATCGGTTCACATTTGAGTACAGAATTCCACTGCGGAGGAAACGGCATTCGCCGGCTTTACTAGATGACTAATTCCGATCACAGCCACGCCAACGCAACCGTGCGGGTATTCATCGGGTCTGTCTACCGACCTCGTGCTGTTTGACGCTTGCGATAAAATAGAGGTACGCCTGCTTGAGGATGAGACTGAGTTGGCCTTGCACAAGTGGGCGTCGCGGCATTGTTGAATCTCGCGAAAAAATTTACCCTCCGGAACCGACCGACATCCCAGTTGCCCTTAGTTCGAATGCGATGGCAGAGATTTTCCGTTTCCGCCATTACGCTCTCGCTCGATCCAAAAATGCTGTCATCACGAGCGAGTCCGCCCACCGGCGGGCGAGAGAGGGATCTGCTTTCTTGCCCTCCTCGCCCTGAGCCTCGAAGGGAGCCCGCGAAGGGTCGGTGGTCTGGGTGGTTTTCGCTTTGCCGGGTCGCGGCTTCGTGAGACTCGTTTTTGTAGCGGCCGCCTGCACGCGGACCCGCCATCACACCCGCCAAAACTGCTGGCGCTAAGTCATGCACAATGAACACTTGCACAAAAACAGGAGGGGGGTGGGGCCGTCGTGAAGGGCTCTTATCGAGGACGAATGGAGAACTCAGTCGTGGCAAATCGGGAAGCTAAGCCCCGTGGATTGATATCGTTGCACGAAGACGCGGAGCAACTCCCATGGAATGATATCGTTGCGAAAAACATAGGGGGCGGGGGGGTGGCTCAACTGAACTTCCGGCTGGCCTCTCCGGGAATGAGGCTAGTTCTTCTGAAACGAGCTGGTCTGAGCGGGCACCCAATCGGGTTGCTTCAGTTCGACGCCCCAGAAATGAGGAGCCGGGGAGACAAATTCGACGCCCACGCGCTGGCCTTTCTCGGCGTCATCGCCAAGATAGACCACTCGGCATTCTTGCTCTTCCTGCGTGGCGGCATTGGTGAGTACGAGCAGCGATCCCACTTCCAGGTCCTGCCCGGAGTAGAGCAAAGCGCCATGCGCATTGATAACGATCGTTTCGCAGGCATGCTTGAACCGCCGGCCCTGCTGATTCTTGCCCGCGAGCTTCACCCGGACTCGCATGAACATTCGGGAGCTGCGTCGTTCGCGTTCGTAGACGGCTGTATTCATGGCACAACTATGGTCGGCTACGGCGTTATATGCGGTCAATTCTTGCGCTGGCTTCGCGTGCCTTGGGGGGCAACTGCCCTTTTGGACAACGTTTGGACAAGGGGAACTCCGCAGCCGGGCCGCTTCGCGCGCTCCAAAACCCGGCCGCGCGGATCGCGGCCGCCTTGCACCGCAAGGGCTGCGCTCCTAGAATCGGAACGCCGCTTCAGGAGGGCCGATGGAGCTGAATGAATACGTCGAACGAAAGCATAACGAGCATCTGACCGATCTCTACGAATTTCTGCGCATACCCAGCGTGAGCGCGCAGGCCGACCACAAGCCGGACGTCGAGCGTGCGGCGCAGTGGGTCGCGGACCGCTTGCGCCGTGTTGGCCTGGACGCCGTCGAAATCGTGCCGACGAAAATGCATCCCGTGGTTTATGGCCAATCCCTGCAGGCGCCCGGCAAACCCACGATTCTGTTTTACGGGCATTACGACGTGCAGCCTCCAGAGCCGCTGGAATTGTGGACTTCGCCTGCCTTTGAGCCGACCGTTCGTAACGGCAATCTCTATGGCCGCGGCACCGCGGACGACAAAGGCCAGGTGCACATCCACATGCGCGCGATGGACGCCTTGAAGCAGACAGCGGGAACGCTTCCGATCAACCTCAAGGTGATCGTCGAAGGCGAAGAGGAAGTCGGCAGCGAAAACCTCTGGGATTACGTCAATCACAACAAGGCGAAGCTGAAAGCCGACGCCCTGGTTGTTTCCGATACGGCCATGCTGGCTCCCGGCGTCCCCTCGATTACTTACGGCTTGCGCGGCCTGAATTACTACCAGGTGGATATCACCGGGCCTGCGCAGGACTTGCATTCGGGAGTTTTCGGCGGCGCGGTGCCGAATCCGCTCACCGTGCTGAGCGAGCTTTTTGGCAAGCTGCACGATAAAAATTTCCGCGTGGCCATTCCTGGTTTTTATGATGACGTGGCCGTCGTTTCTCGAGCCGAGCGCAAGGCGCTCAACAAGCTTCCCTTCAAGGAAAAGGAGTTCCGAAAGACCGTCGGAGCGCCTGGGCTATGCGGCGAAAAGGGTTACACCCTCGTGGAACAGCTTTGGGTGCGGCCCACGCTGGAGCTCAACGGCATTTGGGGAGGCTATATTGGCGAAGGCGCAAAGACGGTCATCCCCTCGAAAGCGCACGCCAAGTTTTCCACCCGGCTCGTTCCCAATCAGGATCCCGCCAAAATCGCGAAACTGGTCGAGCGCCACATACGGAAGCTGCTTCCCAAGCAGGTTAAGTGCGATTTCCACCTTTTGAGCAGCGGCAAGCCCTGGGTAGCGCCCTATACGCACCCGTTTTTTGAGGTGGCGCACAAAGCTCTGGAAACCGGGTTCGGCGAGCGCGCGGTTTTTATCCGCGAAGGCGGCTCGATTCCCTTTGTCACTCAGATGTACGACACGTTTAAGGTGCCTTGCCTCTTAATGGGTTTTGGCTTGCCCGACGAAAATGCCCATGCCCCTGACGAGCACATTCTGCTGGAAAACTATTTTGGAGGAATCAAGGCCATGGCCAATTTTTATCAGTCCTTGGCCAAACTCTGACTTTGGGCGAGCTCTGAAACTCAATTGCGGGCGGCTGGCTCTCTCGTGCCTGCCTGGGTAATAAGTTTGCTAACTGTGCCGAAACGGTTGTGGTCGTACCGGAGAAGGAGAAAAAATCTGCCATCGAAATCGCCAATTATCGATTTTCCGGGGCTTTTTTGCATTTTCTCTTGCGTTGCGCAGGGACTCTCTTTATAGTGTCGCGCGTGCGCGGCCTGATTCGGGCCTCCACGAAGGCTCGAAAGAATAGAACGCTACAGGAGGATAGAATAACGAGATGGCAAAGCCAATGAGCAAGTCCAAGGTAGTGGGCCATCTGGCGGAGAAGTGCGAGACGCCAAAAAAGACGGTGAGTACATTTTTTGAAGAGCTCTTCAAATTGGCGGTAAAGGAATGCAAGGGCGGCGCGGGCAAATTCGTAATTCCGAACCTCGGACGTGCAGTCAAAGCCCATCGTAAAGCGCGCATGGGCCGCAACCCCCAAACCGGCGAGCCCATCAAGATCAAAGCGAAGACGGTAGTACGTTTGCGGGCCGCAAAGGCCTTCAAAGACGCGGTTCTGGGCTCCTAAACGCGAGCGAAGCCCCGAACGATCCGGATCATCCCAGCCCTGATCATCAGTCGGGAAAAGTTTTGGCCATAGCAGCCGAAGCCACAGGGCGTTGACTGCCTGGACTCTGACGTCGCGCCGCACCTTTTTCGATGCGGCCCTGCCGGAGGCGCAATCGGTGGCATAATGGTCCGGTAACCTTATGCCAACCGTCGCGCAGCCTTCAGGCCTGCTGGCCGACCTGTATGAATTGACGATGGCGGCGGGGTACCTCGAAACCCACTTCGAGGCCCGCGCCACCTTCGAGCTTTTTGCCCGCAGCCTGCCTCCCAAGCGGAATTTCCTGATTGCAGCCGGCTTGGAGCAGGCGCTGGAGTTCCTGGAGACGCTGCGCTTCAGTCCTGAGGATATCGCTTACCTTCGCAAGCACCCCGCTTTCGCCCGCATCAGCGCGAATTTCTTCGAGTATCTTGCCGGCTTTAAGTTCACTGGCGACGTTTGGGCCATGCCGGAGGGAACAGTCTGTTTCCCCGGCGAACCCCTTCTGCGCATTACCGCGCCAATCGCGGAAGCGCAGATCGTGGAAACTGCGCTGCTCGCGACGATCAGTTTCCAAACTATGGTCGCCTCAAAGGCGGCTCGCATCGCCAAAGCCGCGGCCGGGCGGCCTATCGTGGAGTTCGGCACGCGCCGCGCTCACGGCATCGAATCCGGCGTGCTGGCTGCTCGCGCGGCCTACATCGGCGGGTGCAAAGGAACCTCGAATGTTCGCGCCGGTCAATTATTCGAGATTCCCACGTATGGGACGCAAGCTCATTCCTGGATCATGGCCTTTGAGAGCGAAGAAGAAGCCTTTGCTCGTTTTATGGATATCTTTCCGCATCATTCGGTGTTGCTGCTGGATACGTACGACGTTCGCGCCGCCCTCGAAAAGATCATCGCGATTGGACGAAAACCTCGAGGTGTACGGCTGGATAGCGGCGATCTCACCGCCGACAGCGTCTGGGTGCGCCAGAAGCTGGACGAAGCTGGTTGGGGCGACGTGGAGATATTCATCTCGGGCGATCTCGATGAAGAACGGATTTCCTCGCTGCTGGATGCGGGAGCCCGCGTGGATACGTTTGGAGTGGGCACTTCGCTCTCGACTTCTTCTGACGCGCCGACACTGAGTGTTCTTTATAAGCTCGTCGAGGTCGAACGCGGCGGCGAAGTGCGGGAAGCCGCGAAATTCAGTGCTGCGAAGGTAACTTACCCGGGCCGCAAGCAGGTTTTTCGTGATATCGATTCTCAGGGTGATTACGCGGGCGATGTGATTGCTCTCGAGGAAGAACACATGCCCGGCGAACGATTGCTCGTCCCGGTGCTTCGGGCGGGAAAGCGCGTAAGCTATGCCCCTTCGTTGGCGGAAATGCAAAGGCGGTGTCAATCTCAAATAGAGCGTTTGCCCGCTCCACTTCGCGGCCTTGCGCCCAGTGGCCTCGCATATCCCGTGCGGCACAGCGCGCGCCTGGAAGCGCTGCTCGAACAGGTTCGCGAGCGCATCACGCGGACAGTCTCACGGGCTTAGGAGTTCTGGGTGGTTTCCCGCCGAATCATTTTTTGGGACGTCGACACGCAAACCGACTTCATGCTTCCGGGCGGGAATCTTTATGTTCCCGGCGCCGAGAAGTTGATCCCGAACTTAAACCGGCTCACGGAGCAAGCGCGCAAGGATCGCGTTTTTCTCGTTTCGGACGCATGCGTCCACACGCCGGACGATCCGGAGTTTCAGCGGTTTCCACCACACTGCGTGCGCGGCACTTCCGGCGCGGAAATTATTCCAGAGACGATCGCAAAGCGATTTCTGATCCTGCCAAACCGGCGGGAAGCTTCGGTTCCGACCGATTTATCGCCCTACCAGCAGGTGATTCTCGAAAAGCAGACGCTGGACGTTTTTGATAATCCGCTCACTGAGACGGTGATCGAGAGACTGAAACAATTTACGGACGCCGATGCCGAATTCGCTGTCTTTGGAGTTGTGACCGAATATTGCGTGCGCTGCGTCGCGAAGGGCTTGCTCGAGCGCGGGCGGCGCGTCTCCCTGGTAGAGGACGCCATCAAGACGTTGAAGGCGGAAGATGGAGACGGCGCCCTGGCTGAAATGAAATCTCTGGGAGCCAGAATGACGACGACTCGCGAGGCAATCGACTCACTCCTGGCGGCGAAATCAAAGGAGGCATGAGGCTCGGCGGGTGCATAGGCCGATACCTATCGGGTCTTTATGTAGGAAATCAGTTCGCGAATCTGCCCGGATGTGATGTCGTCTTTGAAGCCAGGCATGTTTTTACCTCCGACTTGGATCCACCTGGTAAGGCTCGCGTCGGTCACCTTCTTCCCGTCAGAAAAAGTGAGCCGCCGATAAAGGTCTTTGAGGCCCGGTCCAATCTTCTGAGCCGTGGTCTCCGTAAAATGACACGAGGCGCAATGTTGGTTAAAGAGTTCTTTGCCCGCAACGGCTTGTTGAACCTCTGAAGCGCTAATGGCTGGTTTTGAATCCTTCCGCAAAACCTGAGCAGAAGCGGCGACTGGGAAGAAGATGGCGATCAGCAGCGCAGCTATCGAAATGGCTGCGGCGCCGCCGCTCTTAAGAGCGCCCCGCTTTCCACGGAAGTCTCGGTCCAAAGGTCCTCTCAATGCTAATCGGCCGGTGGGGAATCCGCAGCTGCAATGGGCTTGAACACCATATTGTAAATCCACATCAGCAGTGTGGTCGCGAATCCAATTGCGGAAATCACCCACCACATCTCGGCGGGCCGATGCAGGACCTCGCCAAAGTAGTGAACCAGATATCCGCCAAGCCTCCCGCCAATCAGATAGCCGATGGCAATGGGGAGAAAAGCGTAGCCCATGTAAGTGCCTTGTTGCCCAGGCGGGGCCAGGCGCGAGACATATTCGTAATATCGAGGAGATTGGATGATTTCGCCAAGCGCGAGGATGAAAAGCGCCGCGATCACGAAACCTGTGCTGGCGTGCACCACCAAGACCAGCCAGGAAAAGCTGGAGATCAGAATGCCCAGGGTCATGGCCGTGAAGACTGGAATTTTGCGCGTGAGATAACTCACAACAATCTGAAAAAGAATTACGGTGGCCGGATCGACAGATAGCAAGAGATCGATTTTGGCGTTGGGGTCAACGTATCCACGGAGAAAAAGTGGAAGTGCGATGAATTCCTGCCAAAAAATAATCCAGAAGCCGGAGAAGATAAGCAAAAAGATTACGAAGGGAAGATTAGCGAGAACGACCAGCATGTTTCGCAACGCTGCGCGGATCGTGGGAACAGATCGCTCTTCGGAACGGCGGGGCTCTTTGTAAAAAGCCAGCGTGGCAAAAAACATCAAGAAGACAAAAAGAGCCGAAACGCGAAAAACGTTTTCAATTCCGAGCGATCGCCGAACGAGAAAAGCGATAATAGGACCGAGCGTCCCGCCAATATTGACCAAGGTGTAGTAAATGGAATAACCGATGGAGCGCACCGATTCGCTCGACGCCCGCGCGGTCGTTCCCGCGACGACCGGCTTAACAACCGACGGGCCCAGCGCCGGAATCATCAGGACCAGCAGCACGACCCAGAAGAGCGGAAGCGCCTGCCGCAGCGGAGCCATCCAACTTGCGCTGAGAGAACCCATCAAAAAATAGCCGACCGCAAGCGTCAGGTAGGCTAAGGCCAGCGACTTGCGGAAGCCAAAGCGATCGGCCAAGCTGCCGCCAAGAATTGGAAGAAACCAGACTGCGAAGCCGAATACTCCCATGAGCGTTCCGGTTTGCTCAGTGGAAAGATGAAGCGATTCGTGCAGGAAAATTGCCAGAACGGCAGCCTGTGCGTAATAAGCGACTCGCTCGAAAAGTTCGGTGATGTTCGCAACCCAAAAGGCAGGTTCAAAACCGCGGCGAATTTCGAGGAGCCGATCCCGGAAACTCAAGTGTTTCGCGTCTTTGTTGCTTATGCGCGCCGTGGCCATCTTATGCGTTTCACATCTTATAGGATAAGCTGAACCCAGGGCACACAGAGAAGCCATAGACGAATGAATCAGAAACTGCCATCCATCGTTATTGTTGGGCGCCCCAACGTGGGCAAATCGACGCTTTTCAACCGGCTCACAGGCACGCGGAGGTCGATTGTCACGGACGAGCCGGGAATCACACGCGATCGAATTTACGGCACCGCGGTGTGGGGCGGGCGACCGTTTGAAATCGTAGACACCGGAGGTCTGCTGCCGGATGATCGCGCGCTCATCCCACGTGAAATTCTTAAGCAAGCGCAAACGGCAATTGAGGACGCAACCTCGCTGGTGCTCGTCGTCGATGCTCGCGCCGGTGCGACTCCGCTTGATTTGGATCTTGCTCGACGTTTGCGGAGGACGGGCAAGCCTTTCGTCGTGGCAGTCAATAAAGTCGACACGCTGCGGCAGCAGGATCTGGCGGCGCAATTTTATGAAATTGGCGCAGAGGTTTTTCCCTTTTCGGCGGAACACGGTCTAGGAGTGGACGATCTGCTGGACGCATTGACGCGCGATTTTCCGGCGCCAACAGAAACGGAAGGCGCCGCTCCGGAAAAATCCGAGGTGCAGGTGGCCATCATTGGCCGGCCGAATGTTGGCAAGTCGACGCTGCTGAATCAATTGGCCGGGGCGGAACGCTCCATCGTGTCCGCCGAACCGGGAACCACCCGAGACGCGGTGGATACGGTCGTCCTCCGTGGCGGAAAAAGGTATGGCTTCATCGATACGGCAGGCATCCGGCGCAAAGGCAAAACAAACCTCTTTGCGGAAAAGCTCAGCGTGATCATGGCCCGCAAGCATCTGGAACGCGCCGATGTGGCCTTGCTCGTGGCCGATGCAGCTGTCGGCGTCACCGCGGGCGACGCAACGATCGCCGGATACGCCCAAGAATCGGGCCGCTCGGTGATTGTGGTGATGAATAAATGGGACCTTGCACTGCAAAAGGCTCAAGAGGCGGCTGAAAATGCAGAGAAGCAGCACGTAAAACAGCCGCAAGGGCGACGACCTCGAAATGCAAAGCAGCTCCCGCCTGGCCCTCCGCGATTAGCCTCTGAATACGAGGTGCTGATCCGGGAAAAGCTGAAGTTTTTGCCGTACGCGCCTATTGTTTTTATTTCTGCACTGACCGGCGAGCACGTCGAGAAGCTCTATACCTTAATCGATCGCGTCGCCCAGGCGCGCAAGCGGCGAATATCCACGGGGGAGCTGAATCGCTGGCTGGCCAGCGTCGATCTAGCGCGCGGAACTTCACCCTCGGCTCATCGCGTCAAAATCTATTACATGACCCAATCCGGTGTGTCGCCGCCGACTTTTATTGTCTTCACCAACCAGCGTGAAAGGCTGCATTTCAGCTACGAGCGCTTTCTGGAGAACCGTTTGCGCGAGCAGTTCGATTTCTTTGGGTCGCCGATTCGTTTCATCCAGCGCTTTCGGGAGCGGGCGCGTGACGATAGGGAACGTCCAAAGCAAAAGCGGCGCAGAGCGGATTGACTTGCCTGCAAATCGGCATAGGATAAAGCGGTAATGTCCAGTAACGGCCATCAGGAAATCACGGAAAAGAATCTTTATCGCATTGGCGAAGTGAGCCGCATCACCGATACGAAGCCCTTTGTTCTGCGATACTGGGAAACAGAATTTCCCATGTTGCAGCCGGTGAAGAGCCCGAAGGGACACCGGCTTTATCGGCGAAAAGACGTCGATACAGTGCTCCTGATAAAGCGGCTCTTGTATGACGAAGGCTTTACCATCGCGGGTGCGCGGCGTCATCTGCGGGACATCAGCGAAGATCCGTCGGCAGCGGCGGCTGCCAGCCCCGCCGAGCTGCAACAAGCTCCGCCGCGGCAACCGGAAACTACCCCGAGTATCAGCCGCAAAGTGTTGCTCGACCTAAGGGATTCGCTGCGCGCATTCTTGACGCTGCTCGAAAGCGAGTGATAGGCTCAAAGGGCATAAGTCAAGTCCTGGCGAACGTCTGAGGACGAGCGCTTACTCGACCGGTCGGGACGTAGCGCAGCCTGGTAGCGCGCACGCTTGGGGTGCGTGAGGTCGCTGGTTCAAATCCAGTCGTCCCGACCATTTTCCCCGGAGATCTTCCAACAGAACTTGAATGCGTCGGGCTTCGCCTGCCTGCGGGGCTATGCGCGTGCATCTGGACGGCGCATCCCGGATGTCAAAATGGAAATCCCGGATTGTACTCGTGATATAAGCAGCGGTCTAAGAAGACGTCAGGTGAGCCGCGGCCCATGCCAAGAGATGAGGAAGAAATCCTGAAGCTAAAGGGACGCATTCGCGAACTTGAGGACGAAATTGAAGAACTCAAGAAGAAGCTTGACCGCGCGCGAGGCGTCCCGGCGGAGGTCTTAGTGGCACAAATGACCGGAGGTGAGCGCACCGGAGGATATAAGGACTCGCACGATGTCACGACCAAGAAAGGAAATCGCATTGAGGTGAAGCTCAGTAAAGTCCATGGCCAGAAGTCTACAAGTACCAAACGCTGGACTTGGGACAGGATTCTTGGTCCGAAGGAATACGACTTCCTTGTTTTGGCGGGTGAAAAGGATCCACGCTGCGAAGGGTATCCTCCTGATTTGGTGTACGTGTTTTTCTTGGTACCGCGAAGCGACGTGAATGACATCAACAGTGCCGGTGATTGTGTTGCTCTCAATACGAATTTCCGGAGTGCCAGAGCGGACAAAGCAAAAATCCTCATCGAGCGCTATTTGGTCCGCTCGCAAGAGGAATTCAAGAACTTATAGATACAGATTGGGACCGAGAGACCCACCTTTTTATTCGCCAATGTTCAACCGTCAAGTTATGGCGTGAGGGTAGCCCGCTTCGGAACAGTGACGGACGCGGTTGTGCTCGGGCGGAGGGTGCTATATTGACAGAATTTATCAACTATACCTCGGGAAGCTCTTCCCCTGAGGCAATCAGAGTTCTAAAATCGTCCTCTAAGGCCGACTATCGTTCGACTGATCGGCCTCGGCCTTTTGCATTTGACTGCAGCCGCTCGCAAGTAAAGTGCCTCATATCCTGATCACAAATGACGATGGAATTCATGCCGCGGGTCTGCGGGCATTAGTCAAAGGCTTGGCCGGTTTCGCCACGGTGAGCGTCGTCGCGCCTTCTCAGGAGCGCAGCGCCGCAGCGCAATCCATTACCGTACGCCAACCCATTTTCTGCGAACAGGTCGCCGAACGCGAATGGGCAATCGATGGAACGCCGGCTGATGCGATGATGGTGGCGCTACACAGGCTCTTCCCCAAACCGCCGGATTTAGTGATCTCAGGAATCAATAAAGGACCGAATCTCGGCGAGAACGTGTTCTATTCCGGGACGGTCGGAGCGGCGACAGAGGCCGTTATCAACCATGTGCCGGCAATCGCGATCTCACTGGCCCACCGGGGTGAAGGATTCGTGTACGACCGCGCGGCGCAATTCGCCAAACGGCTAGCCGAACTTATTTTGAAGAAAGGCCTGCCGAAAGGGGTGCTACTCAACGTCAACGTTCCGCTCGAGTGGAACGGCGGGGTGCGTTTCACCCGCCAGTCAGCCAAGATAACCAGGACCGTGCTGCAGGAAGGGGCCGACCCGCGAGGTCGAGTCTATTTCTTTCTGAGCGAGGAGCCGGTGGACGGTCCCGTGGACCCTAAGTCCGATTACGCCGCCGTGTTTGCCGGCTTGGCATCTGTAACCCCCATCGAATTAGAACGCACCCACCTGCCCTCTTTGAATCACCTCTCGCACTGGGCGAGGCTCTTGGAGTCGATCCCCAAGTCCAAAGCCAAGCGTAGCTAACCACCACAATATCAGCATGATAGGTGTAAGCTGCTGAAAACGTGTGGGTTTTTCCTTAGCCGCATAGGCCTGGTTAGCCGGGAGTAATTCTGGAACCATTATTGTACTAACTATAGTATTTACATATGCTTAGCAGGAGGCACATCGCCTCTCTTCCTAGTACCCCCGTACCCGCCAAAATGAAGCTTTACGGCCATAGGCCGACGACCCAGGTGAAAGGTAAATTGTTTCCCATCGAGAGGGTATCCGGCCTCAGCGGTAAGCAGTGAAGGCAATTCCGACGAGGCGGGAAAAAGCCAAGAAGGGCTGTCCCAATCTTGATGCGGGGAATCGAAAGGCTAGTGGAGGAGCCGAGGTAATCCCGCCCCAAAGCTGTCCAGAAGTTACCGACTCCGGAGGGTCAAACATGCAGACGAAGCTACGAACGACGTCATTAATTTTCGCAGCAAGCCTGCTCTCGGCTTCCATGATTGCCGCCGTGTCTCATGCCAAGACGCGAACGGTTAAAAAGGAATCGCACTTTGTAGGAGTCGCTTCCTGGTACGGTCTCCAACACCAAGGCCTCAAAATGGCCAATGGCAAAAGGTTCGACCGCCGCAAAATGACCGCGGCATCGTGGTATGTGCCTCTCGGAACGGTACTTCGAGTCGTGAATCTGGAAAACGGCAGGGTGGTCACGGTCACTGTAACGGATCGCGGACCCAATTTCCGCCTGCATCGCGTTCTGGATCTCTCCGAAGCCGCAGCCAGGGAGCTCGGTTACGTCGAAAAGGGCTTGGCTCAGGTGCTCATCACTCCTATGCCCCCCTATCAGCCGCAACACGCCGAGCTGCATCGCCGGCTGACCGAGCCTTCCCAACCGGAGCTCGTGGCCACTGAAACGGCGCCGGTATTCGCCTCAGGGATCTTTCCGCGGCCCTGATTCTTCCGGGAATATTCCCTCAGACAATCGACAGCTACGTCTACCGGCCTAACTGTCTGGCCGCGGTCGTGATCAATCGGGCGTTTCAGGGACACGGAGCAGCAGGGCCAGCATTCCCGATAGGACCATACAGACCAGAAGAAAAATCAGGCCCGGCGCGAATGAGTTTGTGACGGTCCTCAGATAACCGATAAGAAAAGGCCCGGCGAACCCGCCGAGGTTGGCTACCGAGTTGATCAAACCAATCGAGGCGGCCGCGGCGGACTCCGTGAGGATAGCCGTGGGAAGGGCCCAGAAGCTGGGCATGAACGCCGTCGTACAGGCACCCGCGATAATCATGCACAGAAATGCCAGCGGCAGATGAGCGCTCGAACGTATGGCCACTGCCAGGCACGCCGCACCGAGGAAAAGAGGAAAGGCGGTATGCCAGCGGCGCTCGGCGGTTCGATCAGAGTGCCATCCGTTCCAGATCATAGCGGCAAGGCCGGCCACATACGGTAAGGCGGAGAGTAAGGTTACGGCCATGTTCGGCAGGTTTGTGGCGCGCTGGACGATCGTGGGAAACCAGATCACGAATCCGTAGATTCCGATAATTGCGAAGAAATAAACCAGCGTGAGAAGAATCACCTGGCGGCTGGATATGGCCTGCCAGATGGTCCAGGCGCGAACTTTTGATTTTGCGGCTTTTTCGCGCTGCAATTCGGCGTCGATCCAGGCGCGTTCGTCGAGGGCCAGCCATTGCGCTTGGCGGGGCCAGTCCGTCAGGTAGATGAGCGTGAGCATGCCGAACAAGATTGCGGGAATTCCCTCTACGACGAAGAGCCACCTCCAGCTCGCGATCCCGGACCAACGATGACTGAGAATCCAGCCAGCCAGAGGCGATCCAATGATGCTGGACATAGGGATCGCGGCCATGAAGATAGCGCCCGCTTTAGCGCGGTCCTGGTAGCGGAACCAATGCGTGAGATAAACGACGATTCCGGGGAAAAAGCCCGCTTCCGCAACTCCAAGGAGGAACCGAGCGAGATAAAATTGGCGCGGAGTGTGAACCGCTGCCATGAGAATGGTAACGATTCCCCATGTCACCAGGATTCGCGCAATCCATTTGCGAGCGCTCCAGCGTTCCACGATCAGAGCTCCCGGGATTTCGAACAGGAAGTAACCGATGGAGAAAATGCCGGCGCCAAAGCCAAATATGCGGTCGCTGAAGTGCAGGTCGCGCGACATCTCCAGGCCGGCGTACCCCACGTTAACCCGATCCAGAAAGGCGACGACGTAAAGCACGAAAAGAAACGGGAGCAAGCGGCGAGCGATGCGCCGCGTGGCGCGCTGTGCTACGTCCGGCAAAACAGCAGTGGCAGACATTTCGGCCCTGCGTTTGTAGCATAATTCTGTCGTTTGCGATGCGTCCGGAAGAGGTTGATGGCTGCGATGCGGTGCGGCGATTGCGGCGGCACAAAGAGGCCCGAGTCATGACCCGAGTGGCCATTCTCGACGATTATCAGAACGTAGCTCTTGCGGTGGCGGACTGGCGAAGCCTGGGCCGGGAAGTCACTGTCGAGGCGTTTCACGAAAGGCTGGCTGGCGAGGATGCCTTGATTAAACGCCTGGGCGATTTCGAAGTCATCGTGGCTATGCGGGAACGAACCCAGTTGCCGCGTTCGGTTCTCGAGCGCCTGCCGAAACTCAAGCTCCTGGTGACCACGGGCATGCGCAACGTGGCGATTGACGTAAAGGCCGCCGCTGAACTGGGGGTCGTGGTGAGCGGAACGGGGCTGCTTACGCCTCCGACAGCCGAGCTTACGTGGGGATTGATCCTGGCTTTGGCGCGACACATTCCGGAAGAGGCGCAGCACATGCGCCGCGGAGGGTGGCAGACCACGGTTGGCGTGGGCCTGAACGGAAAAGTGCTGGGCGTATTGGGCCTTGGGAAGCTGGGGAGCGAAGTGGCGAGGGTCGGCCGAGCCTTCCAGATGGAAGTGATCGCGTGGAGCCAAAACCTGACGGCTGAACACGCCAGTTCGCTCGGCGCAAGACGGGTGGAAAAAGACGAGCTATTTCAGCGCGCCGACTTCGTGACCATTCACCTGATTTTGAGCAAGCGTACGCGAGGGCTGGTGACGGCTCGTGAACTTGCGTTGATGAAGCCGGAAGCGTACCTAATCAATACCTCTCGCGGACCAATTGTGGAGGAGCGCGCGCTGATCGATGTCCTGACCAGTCACAAGATCGCTGGAGCGGCACTGGACGTCTACGATGAAGAGCCTCTGCCGGACGAGCATCCGCTGCGCAAGCTGGATAACGTTGTGCTTACGCCGCATCTCGGGTACGTGACGGTCGAAAACTATCGGAAAGCTTACAGTGAGGCCGTCGAAGACATTCGCGCGTTTCTCGCCGGTCACCCTATACGCACAATTTCGGCGTAGCGAGTGGCCGCAGGGAATTCTGTCGTCCCGAGGCGAAGGCCTAGACTAACTCTGCCTGATCGAGGAGTTCGCCTGTGTAGCTGTAGGTTTCCAGGCTGACGCGGGGCCCGCGCACCTGGATCAGGCAATAGGACCAAGTGTGGGCCACAAATTTCTTGACGTTTTTTACCCAGGGCGCGGTGTAGTCCTGAGGATAGAAAGGCGCGCCGGCAGCGCCCTGAGTAATCTGCCAAGTCGGCTTGGCAAACTCGGGATTCGGCGTGCCATCGCGGTGTACGGGCGTTTTGCCGTCAATCAACGTGCGGCTGTAATTGTGTTCGTGGCCGGAGAAAACCGCGCTCGCGCCCGCCTTGGTAACAATGCTCCAGAAGCGGTCTCGTATCATCGCTCCTTCAGCATCGCCTCCGCCCCAAAGCGAGTCTTGCATGTGTCCGCCATTTGGAAACGCCGGCTCGTGTACGAATACGAAAATGTGGCGAGCTCCGGCAGAGCGCGCTGCCGCTAAGTCTTTCTCCAGCCATTGGAGTTGGCCTGGAAGCAATCGCCCGAATGGGTTGCCCTCATGCTCCTGGGGATGGCTCGAGTACCAATAATCCGAATTCAGCTGCGTGAAATGGCAGCCGGCATAATCGAAGCTGTAAACGCTGCCCTTATATGGCGGAAGCCCAGCGCGCTCAGGCTCGGGTCCGTTCATCGGGTGTACAAACTCAGAGGCGAACACTGCCTCGGCGCTTTGGTCGCCCTGCTTATCCACTTGCGTGGTATCCGCGTAAATATTGATGAGAGATTCGTGATTGCCCATTCCCGTGTATATAGGAACCTCGTGCCAGAGGGGACCGTAGATGCGTTTCCAGGAACGCAACTGCGCGCGGAAGTCGTCTTCGCGCGTGGTGTAGCCGTTGATAAGGTCGCCGGTAAAAATCAGCAGGTGCGGCGAATGGCGTGCCATCTGAGCAGCAAGGGTCCGCGCGGAAATTCCGTTTATGCCCTCTAAAGCGGTATCGCCGCCGCCCAGGCCGCCCGTTCGGCCGTCGCAGGTGAAGACGAATGAAAATTCAGGCTCTCGCGCAGACGTTCTCAACGTGTAGGCACGCGAACGAGTTTCGCCCTCCGATCCGGTGCTAACCACCATGTAGCGGTATTTAGCATTCGGTTTAAGCGCGCTCACGCGAACGAGGTGGCGGCTGGTGAGCCCTGCATCGCTTGGCACGGTGGCTCCTTCAATCAGCCGGACCTCGCCTTTTGTGGACGTGTCGGTAACCCACCACACGATTGCCGAATCCACGCCGATCTGGCTGAGGAAAGGTCCTTCCAAAATCGTGGGAGTCTTCCGAAATTGATCGTGATCTACCCGAAAAGAGAAATGGCGGTCGATAAATTGCGCGGCACCTTTTCGCGGATCGAAAAGCTCCAAGCGATACGCCAGCGTGCCGCCTTCGAGCAACATGCGCGCCGCAGAGCGAGTGGCGTATGCGCGGACGTCGACGCGCGCGCTGTGTTTCAGCCGGGGGCCTTCTTCGGCTACCGACTGGTTCGCATTGTAGATCGGCCAGTCCAATGTGATTTCGTCATTCGGAACGCCAATGTAGATTGTCCCGCCTTGCGTCGGCACCACGGTCTCCCACTCGATCGTGGCCTCGCCTTCGGGGCCGAGCGTCGCAACCGGCTCAGATTGGAGCAGGCGCTCCGGAGCCCGCTCGATTGGCGATCCGGGTGTATGCTGACTTTGCCGATCTGCGGCCGTGTTTTGCGCTAGCCCGTGTTCGGGCAAAGCCCCGGCGAGAGCCGAAGCGACGGCACTCGAGCCGATAGCCTTGAGAAGATCTCTGCGGTCGATAGTCATGGGTCTCTCCTGCGGCGCTTCATAGTGAGGCGAGTAGGGTCCGCCGGAATACCGAATTGCCGATGGGTCGGATAGAAATTTTGAGTGAAGACCATCACGTGGCGGCCTGTTAGAGTACTACACCGCTATGGAAGCCGCACGTCCGCGCGCTATGATTCCGAGCCTGTTTGCCGGTTACGACTTGGGGAATTTCTACGACGAAATGTTTTCCCAGCCGGGCGAACCGCGGCGTCCGTATGCCAAGGTTTTTGAGAAGCTTGCCTCAATCTCTTCCGAGCAATTCGAGGAGCGGCGCAAACTGGCCGATCTTTCCTTTCTCATCCAGGGGATCACCTTTACGGTTTACAGCGATGGCCGTGGCACCGAGCGCCTGTTTCCCTTCGACTTGATCCCCCGAATTATTCCAAATTCGGAGTGGCGGCGAATTGAGAGTGGCCTTAGCCAACGTGTTCAGGCGTTGAATCTTTTCCTGCAGGACGTTTATGGCAAACAAACGATCTTCAGGGACCGCAAAATCTCCCGGTCGCTAATCTATTCCTGCCCGCACTTTCTGCGCGAGATGGTGGGTGTGGAAGTTCCTCGGGGGATTTTTACGCATGTCTGCGGAATCGATTTAATCCGCGACTCCAAGACGGGCGAGTTTCTCGTCTTGGAAGATAATGTGCGAACCCCCAGCGGCATTTCCTACGTGCTGGAGAACCGGCTGGTGATGACGCGGATTTTCCCGGAGGCTTTTCAAGCCAGCGAAGTGCTGCCCGTCGATCATTATCCAAACGAGCTAAGCCGAATTCTTCGCAGTCTTTCCCCGCGCGGCGAGGACAACGCGCAAATCGTGCTGCTCTCCCCGGGCATTTACAACAGCGCGTATTTCGAGCACAGCTTTCTTGCGCGGCAAATGGGCATCGAACTGGTCGAGGGACACGACCTGATCGTGGATGGCGGGGTTGTTTTTATGAAGACGATACGTGGTTTGCAGCGTGTCGATGTTATCTACCGCCGCATCGACGACGAGTTTTTGGATCCGCTGGCGTTCCGGCCTGATTCCTTGCTTGGCGTGCCTGGATTGATGGGCGCTTATCGCTCCGGTAACGTGGCGCTGGCGAACGCGGTTGGGAACGGGGTGGCCGACGACAAGGCAATCTACGCATACGTTCCGGAATTCATTCGTTATTATCTCGGCGAGGAGCCGATTCTCCAGACCGTCGAGACCTATGTTTGTGCCAAACCAGACGATCTGGCCTATGTCCTCAGTCACCTTTCTGAACTGGTAGTGAAGGCGGTGGGGGAATCCGGCGGTTATGGAATGCTGATGGGACCAACCGCCGATCGGAATACGCTCGATCAGTTCCGCAATCTCATCGTTCACAATCCTCGCAATTACATCGCACAGCCGGTGATTCCTCTATCGCGGGTTCCGTCATATGACGTCTTCCGGCATCGTCTGGCGGGAAGGCACGTGGATCTGCGGCCGTATTGCCTGTTTGACGGAGAGAAAGTGGTGATCGTGCCGGGAGGATTGACGCGCGTGGCACTTCAGCGCGGCTCGCTGGTGGTGAACTCTTCTCAGGGCGGGGGCAGCAAGGATACCTGGGTATTGCGAGGGGAGGGTTGATGCTCTCACGCATTGCCGACTCCCTGTTTTGGCTGGCGCGCTATATCGAGCGCGCCGAAGATACGGCCCGCATTCTCGACGTGAATTACCACATGCTGCTCGAACAATCGCAGGATTCCTACCACTTGCGGTGGGAGCCGCTGATCGTCATGGCCGGCGAAGAAAATCTTTTCCGGCGGCTCTACTCCGAAGTGAACGCGGAAAACGTCTTCGAGTTTCTGGCATTTCGCCAGGATAATCCCAGCTCCATCATTCAGTGCATCGCCAAAGCCCGCGAGAATGCCCGCACGATCCGAGACTGCATGTCGCGCGAGATGTGGGAAGACATCAACGGCCTTTACCACATGGTGGGCCGCTTCAATCCGCGAGAGGAGATGGTCGCCGGCCCTCATCGCTTCTGCGATAAAATCAAGTTCGCCACGCATCGCTTCCATGGCGTGACCGATGCCACCCTGCCGCGCGACGAAGGATGGCAATTCCTGCGCATCGGCTGGTCGCTCGAGCGCTCAGAAATGACCTCCCGATTGGTGGACGTCCAATACCAGAATCTTCTCGACGAACTACCTACGACTGGGACGCCCGATAATCACCAGTGGATGGCTGTCTTGCGTTCGGTTGGAGCGGTCGAGGCCTACCATCGCCATTATCACTGTTTGATCGAGCCCGAAAAAGTGGCGGGCATGCTGATCCTTAACCCCCAGCATCCACGATCGATCCGCTTTAGCACCACGGAAGTCCAAGCGGGTCTACGCGCCATCAGCGGCAGTGAGCGCGGCTCCTACGCAAACGAAGCCGAAAGGCTCGCCGGCAGGATTGTGGAGAGGCTTAGCTACGACAAAATCGAGGAGATCTTCAAGCAAGGACTGCACAGCTATTTGAATGAACTTTCCGGTATGTTTAGCTTGATTGGGAGCGACATCGCTCGCAATTATTTCTATTACGCGGTGGGCGCGTGAACCGATATCATCTGATCCACGTCACTGAGTTCGCCTATGACGGCCCGGTTTCGGAAAGTTACAACGAACTCCGCTTGCGGCCTATCCAAGACGAGCGGCAAAGTTGCCTTTCGTTCCGCATTGTTACCACGCCCCAGGCCAATGGGACTTCTTATCGCGACGCTTTCGGAAATTCCGTCTACCAGTTCAACGTTCTTCGCGAACATACAAGCTTGCAGATCCAAGCTGAATCGATCGTATTGACGCATGACGCACCGGAAATTCCCGAGCACTCGCCGAAACTGGCGGAACTGGATGCGCAGAAAGAGAACTTGCGCGAGGACCACTTTCAGTTTATCGCCCCGAGCGAATACGTTCCCCACCTGCCCCAGCTGACGGACTTCATTGTGGCTGCCGAAGAGATGAGCGGCGGCGAAGTGATTTCCTTTGTGCAGAAGCTTTCCGATGTCATTCACGAACGCTTTCGATATCTGCCGGGCGCAACCCACGTTCACTCGTCGATCAGCGATTCTCTGTCGATCAACGCGGGAGTTTGCCAGGATTTCGCTCATCTGCTGCTGGGAGCGGCGCGCATGCGCGGTCTTCCGGCGCGGTATGTATCAGGCTATCTCGTTCCGATGGGCGCTGCGACCCCGCAGGGCAAGCAGGAAGAGGTCATCGGGGGCCAGGCCTCTCATGCCTGGGGCGAGGTTCTGATTCCGCAAAGTGGTTGGATGGCGTTCGACCCGACCCTCGGCGCACCTGTGGGCCTGCGACACGTGCGACTTGCATATGGCCGCGATTACGGCGACGTCGCTCCTGTTCGCGGCGTTTACAAGGGACATGCCGGGCAACACCTTTCGGTCGACGTCCGTGTGCGTCCCGCGCTTGACGACGAAGGCCGCGAGCAACTTACCAGGACAGCCGCAGCCCCGGTTGCACCCCCCATCCTCGAACGGGCCCAGCAGACCGCACAACAACAATAGCTCGAACCCAGCCGCCACCTAGGTTTGCCCGATCTATTCCGCGATCGGCGCAAGGATCATCGACTTTACTCAACAGAACCTCGGGTGTATAAGTGCGCCAGTCTGACGGGAGGGTGGCATGCGAAGTAAGTTCCTTTCCTATTTTGGTTTGGGTGCGGCGCTTTTGACGTTTTCCGGGCTGGCGTTCGCGCACCACGGTTCGGTCGTCTCCTACGACACAAACAAACTGGTTACCGTGGAAGGCACCGTGACAGAATTCCGATGGCGGAATCCGCATGTCTACGTCATGTATGACGTGAAGGACGCAGAAGGAAAAGTCGTAAATTGGGGAGCGGAGACGCACTCTCCGATTGTGTGCGAAAACCAGGATGGGTGGACGAAATCGACGCTCAAGCCTGGGGACAAGATCACCATTTCCGTTTTTCCTTCCAAGATCGGCACCACTCGCGGGCTCCTGGCCAAAATCGTGCTCGAGGGCAAAGTAATCATCGACGATACGGGACGAGGAGCGCAGGTAGGCCAGTAACTCGCTGCAAGCATGAAATGAAAGCACCGGCTGCGGGCCAGGAGCTCCCAGATGCAAAAGTTTTTAATCAAATGCACGATGGTTCTAGCGGCTGCGCTTGTGTCGTCGATGATTGCGTTCGGCCAGACCGAGCAAGGCCAAGCCGGCCAGCACCCGGCAGCAAATCAAGGCCGCGGACGGGGGCGCGGCGAAGCCAATGCCCCATCTCCTACTGCGAATCTGGCGTATGATCCGCACGATTTTTCTGGCGTATGGATGGGGCGCGGCGGAGCGTTTAACAGTTTAAGTAAGAATCCTCCGCCGATGACGGCCTGGGGCCAGGCACGTTATGACGCCGCAAAACCGGGGATTGGCCCCCGAGCGCAGCCGCTGGGCAATGATCCGATGATGGGTTGCGATCCGATTGGCTATCCGCGCATTGCTTTCTACAACGCGTACCCAATGGAGTTTGTGCAGACGAAGGACCGGCTCATCGAGTTTTTCGACTTCTTCTACACACACAGGACGATCTACGTCGATGGCCGCAAGCTTCCCGACGACCCAGAACCGACGTGGTACGGCTATTCGGTGGGTCACTGGGAAGCAAATGTGCTAATTGTCGACACCATTGGCTTCAACGATCAATCCTGGCTCGACAATGACGGGCACCCTCACAGCGAGCAGATGCGGCTCCAGGAGCGCTTCCAACGAGTGGACCATGACACGATCGAATCGACGATGACGCTGACTGATCCGAAGGCCTACACCATGCCTTGGGTGAGCGACAAAAAGACGTGGAAGCTGACACCGAAGCAAACCATGCGCGAAGACGTCTGCGCGCCTTCCGACGAAGAAACATACCGAAAAGATATGAGGGAACCAGCCGCGGATAAGAAGTAATGAAGACCGCAGAGCACAGGATCGCCATATCACGCTGACCGATCTGAGCTTTACTTCTGGTCTTTGCTGGGTTTGCCGCCGTTTGGGGCTTTGCCGCCGGACCACGATGGGTCGATGATCGACTTCTTGAAGGCGGCGTTGTCTTCCTGAAGGCAAAACGCTTCCACAAGTTGCCAATCCGGATGCCAGGCGAGCTTTACGGGCCCCGCTGTCCAGGGTTTGGTGTAAGCCTTGGAATCGCTGGCGGAGATGCTGAGTTCCAATGTGTCCAGATCGGGGCGCCGGTATCGCTCCACGAGGTGCGCCGCGTCGCTGTGGGGCATGCCATTGAGGACCGTCTGATCGTTGAAGCCAACGGTGTCGACGACTAGCGTATCGCCTTCCCACTTGCCCACGGAATAACCGAAGTAGGCGGGATCCGGATCCTTCGGGAGCTCGCGGCCATCCATCCAGATTTCGCGATAGGTGTGCGCGTACTCGAAAAACATGAAAATGCGCTGCGGAGTTTGGACGATCTCAAGCGGCTTTTGCTTGGTTATGAAATCCGTCAGGCTGATTTGACTGCAGCTGACGTCTTCGTCTTTTCCAAGCGCGGTGCCGCCACCTGCATGGCCGCCGGGCAAATCCTTACGAAGCGATAGAGGCTCCGCATTCAATTTCGCCAGTGCCCAGGGTTGCAAAAATGTGTTGGGAGCTTCGTGGATAGGCGAGAATCTGAAATCTTCGCTGACCATCCACACTCCTGAGATATCGTGCGGCGGCACGGAACCTTCGTGGTGTTTGCCCGAGTAGATGGCCTGATTGGCGGCCTTCGGGTCCGCTGGAGCGGTCGTCTGGGCGAAAAGAGCGCGAGAAAGGGCAAGCAACGTCAGGAGGGCAAGGATTGAAGTGAGGAATCGATCGCGCATTTGCAACTCCTTCAGGACGAGTGCCCTCTATGGCTGACGAGGATCGATGAGATCCGGCCGTCCATCAGCGAAAACTACCCGCTGGAAAATTCCCAACTTCGTTCCGCTCTTGGTGGGATGAAAGTACACGGTGACCTCGTCGCCGGGTTTCAAGGAGTCATGATGCCATCCGGATCTCGTCAACATTCCGGGACTGGTTAATTCGACCACCCAGTGCTCGGCCGCACCAGTTTCGGATTTGACGTCCCATGCGAGCGACACGTGCGGATTCACCCACTCAAAGCTGGTGACGGTTCCTTTCAGCTTCAACGTTTTGGCGGGGTCATAAGCCGAAGTGCCGTGGTGTGCGAGCGCGGTGCTACCTGCGGTCAGCAGTGCTCCCACGAAGGCAAAAGACAAAAGGAGCGGATTCTTCAATCGCACCTCTGCGCCGTGAAAATCATCTATTGAATAAGATATTAAGCGGAGGATATGGTTGTTAATGTTTGGTGTCAAGCGACCCTACTTGCTCCAAAATGTGCTTTAGGTGCAAGTTATCAATTTCGCTGGTTCGGGTATTCCATTTTACGGAATTGGCCCAAGAATCTGGGTGTGCCGCAGCCAAATGTATGAGACAATGGGTTGCGTTTGTTGCTCTTGTAAAAACCTTTTGATCCGTTAAAAGGGGCTGCGAGCCGATACAACTCGCGGCCCCTTTGTTTTTGCGGCTGAGGCTGCGCGAGAAGCGCCAAATAGCCCAAGAAAAGAGAAAATAAGTGAAAGAACAAGGAACTGTGAAGTGGTTCAATGCAAGCAAAGGTTTCGGCTTCATTCAGCGCCAGACCGGTGAGGACGTTTTCGTGCATCACACGGCCATTCAGGCGGAGGGTTACCGCAGCCTGAATGAAGGGCAAGCTGTGGAGTTTGAAGTCCGTAAGGGCCCAAAGGGCCTGCAAGCGGAAAACGTAGTCGGCCTTTAGTTTTAGAAACGGGCGGGCCTGATCTGGTCCGCCCCGCTTTTCCAGGGGATGACAGCCCTGAAAGATGGGCGGCCAATGGCTGATCAGTTTATCATCCAGTATGTCGGGTTCACAGTCGGCAGTCTTGTGCGTGAATACAGTTTTGTTGTTCGCGACGCAGCCGGGCAGCCCCGTGATTACACTGTGACCATAACAAACGAAGCATTCGTATCCCATCGAGCGCGGTATCAGGACGGTCCTATTATTTGTTCGTTGAGACTTCACCGCGAACTCGCCACCAATGCCAGTGATCTTTCTGGAACCGAGTTTTGCATTACCGACTTGGAGCTGGCCGATTACCACAGCCACAGCAGCCCCAAGGCAACAAGCTACTTTCAGAAACGGCAAGAGTAACTGAACGAAACGGAGGGCCTTTGTCGCAGGCACTGGAAGAGAAGTATGAGCAGATGCGGCAGCTCATCGCGCTGGGCAAGGAGCGGGGCTACCTGCTCTTCGACGAAGTAAACGACATCTTGCCTCCCGAAGTCGACTCGCCTGAAGAAATCAACGACCTGCTCTCAACGCTCGAGCGCTACGGCATCAGCATCTTTGAAGACCTTGCGGCCGCCCGGGCTGCGGGGTCCACGCCGGAAACCGGCGAAACGCTAGAAACGGAAGTAAAAGAGGAGCCTGCCTCCGAGCAGGAGGTAGAGGTCGAACTTGACCTGACACCGGGCGTTTTCGACAAAACGAACGATCCGGTCCGAATTTATCTGCGGGAAATGGGCCTGGTTCCGTTGCTGACGCGCGAGGGCGAAGTTGCGCTCGCCAAGCGGATTGAGCGCGGGCGGCTTGTCGTGCTGAAGACAATTACACGTTCACCCATCATCATCAAAGAGCTTTTGGAAGTATTGAAGAGCCTGCGCGAAGGCACCCGGTCGATCAAAGAAATCGTGATGTTCGATGAAGAGGAACTAACCGAAGAGAAGCTAGAGAAAAAGGCGCGACAAATTCTGAATATTCTGGAAAAGATCGCCGCTTTGTATGAAGTCTCGGCAAAACAAGCTGCGCGGCTCGCGAGTACTCCCAAATCGAAGAAGCGTCCTCATCTGCACGCGCGGCACAAGCTCGCTCGGACCCGCATCCAGATGTCGCAATTGGCGCGATCGATTGAGTTCACCGCGCGTGAGCGGAATCGGCTGATCGCCAAGCTGCGGCAGACGGTGGAGCGCCTGCACTCGCTGGAACGGGAAGTGGCCAAACTCGAACGCCGTGCCGATCTAACCAGAGGCGACGGGGCTGGTGTACGCCGCGAGTTGGGGATGCGCCGCGGGGACCTGGCGGAAATTTCCGACGCGAGCGAGGTTGGCCTGACCGAGCTAAAACGGGCGCTGCAAAGGATCCAGTCCGGCGAGGCTGTCTCCCAACAGGCAAAGAAGGAGCTCACCCAGGCGAACTTGCGCCTGGTTGTGTCCATCGCCAAGAAATATACCCACCATGGCTTGCAGTTCCTGGATTTGATCCAAGAGGGCAATATCGGCCTCATGAGGGGCGCAGAGAAATTCGAGTGGCGCCGCGGTTATAAATTTTCGACCTACGCCACGTGGTGGATTCGCCAGGCGATTACACGCGCCATTTCCGATCAGGCGCGTACCATACGCGTGCCAGTGCACATGGTCGAGCACATCAACAAGATGATACGCGCCAGCCGCGAGATGGTGCAGGAACTCGGCCGCGAGCCCACGTCCGAAGAACTGGCCGAGCGCCTGGAGATCCCGGTCGACAAAGTGCGCCAGGTAAAAAAGATCGCGCAGCAACCCATCTCGTTGGAGACGCCTCTGGGCGAGGAGGAGAGCTCGCACCTGGGCGACCTTATTGAAGACAAAGCGATCGCGTCACCCTCCGATGCAGCCATCCGGCTTAATCTGCAGGAGCAGACGGCATCTTTGTTAAAGACGCTGACCCCGCGCGAGGAGCGCATCATCAAGATGCGGTTCGGCATGGAGGACGGCTCCGAACACACCCTGGAAGAAGTGGGGAATACATTTGCAGTCACGCGCGAGCGCATCCGGCAGATTGAGGCCAAGGCCCTGCGGAAGTTGCGTCACCCGGCACGATCAGACAGACTTCGCTGCTTCCTCGAAGGCTGATCCGAACCGGTGGTTTGCCAAGGAGAACACGATGAAAAACCTGTTTATCGGCAACATGAGTTTCCAGACAACGGAAGGCGATCTGCGCACGCTGTTTGAGCCATTCGGAGAGATTACCCGTATTCACATCGTGCAGGATCGTGAGACGGGACAGCCGCGAGGGTTTGCGTTTGTGGAAGTTGCCGACGATGCCGAAGCAGCCAAGGCGATATCCGCTTTGAATGGGAAAGAAGTCGCGGGACGGGCTTTGAAGGTGAACGAAGCGACACCCAGGCCGGAGCGCAGCGGGGGTGGTGGTTCACGCGGCGGCGGAGGCGGAGGATTCAGGGACAGAGGGGATAGAGGCAGAGGCGGACGATACTGAACTTAGCAAGCAAATAGTCCGAAGGTCACACGAAGGTTGTTGCCAGGCGTGAGGCGATGCTTTCGGACTTCTTTTCCCGCCTCTCGCAGCTCTATTCGCAACGATTCGTCCCAAATATAAATATAGGAGATGGTTATGGGCAGGATAACGTTCCAAAAGCGTCAAAAGGAAATGAAGAGGCAGGAAAAGCAGCGCGCGAAGGCCGAGCGCCGCGCCCAGAAAAAGCTAACCAAGAACACGGAAGGCGGGGCACCGATAGAGGCCATAGAGCCTATGGAGCCTCTCGAGCCCATGGAGACCGTCGAGACAGTGCCGGTTCCTACCGATACAGAGCCGTGAAGTGGATTGTATCTTCCTATTGCGCATGAACAGCAAGGCGGGCCGGCCAATCGAAACCTTACTGGGCCTTACTGAGCCCCACTGAGCCTTGCTGAAGATTTACGAGCACCACGTCCTCTTTTAACTCCTGACGTTCTAACCCCTGACGGCACTGTTGCGTGGTGCTTTTTGCCAGAACTTCGCGGGCCATTCCGTTAGATAGCGCAGTATCCTCCACGTGCGTTCCGGCTCCACGAATGCAGGGGCGATGACCATCGATGCGAGAACGTCGGCGATATAGTGCTGTCCCGTGGTAATGCAACTCACCGCAATGACCGCTACGTAGGTCCAGCCGATCCAGCGAGGCTTGAAAGCCCGCGCCAGAAAAACCGCCCACAGCACGTGAAAAGAAGGAAACGCCGCAATGGGAGGAAACGCGACGCGCTCCACGCCCAGGATTTGCGTAATCGAGTCATGGCCCAACAATGGGCGACGCGGAGCGCTGGAAGGAACGAACCAATAGAATGGAAATATCACCGCCATGGACATCCAGCTGGAAATCATGAGCCGGCGGAGATCTCTTCGCGTCCGCACCCACCAGGGCGCCAGGGCAATGACGAAGTAGATGCTCTGGTACAAGAGTGCCGTCCAGCCAATGATCGGCAGGTGGTCTTCAAAAGACATACCGAAACTGGTGCCGTGCGAGGCGAGCTTGCTGGTGAACGCGTACAGCGCGAGCCACGGGATAATCACATAGGGCATAAATCGGAGTCGCTCCACGGTCGATGGAGCCGTCTCCTCATCGGCGGGGAGCAGCCACGTAGCGCTGCCGAGGCGCCGCGGGATTTCCTGCAATGTCAGCTGCGTGGCCAAATCATGCTCCCTTAAGAAGTCATCGGCAGTTTTTCAACTCTTCCAACACATCCTTGATGTAAAAGCCGCTGGCGATGAATTGCGCGCCTTCGTTGGACATGCTTCGCAATAGCTCTTCGCCACCCTTACCGATGCAAGTGATGTCCGTGAGGTCGACAACGCAATGACAGCCTTCGTGGGTTCGGTGAACTTCGTTCCAACTTGCTTTCACCTCAGTAACCCAAGGTTCCGCCAAACGGCCCTGCAGAACCCAGCGCATTTCTTCCGGCGTTTCGGTGATCATGATCTTCAGCACTGCAGACTCCCCCACCCCCAGGTCTTAGAGTGAGCACCCCACGTGCCAAATTTCGCTCTCTTTCGAGTGGCCGAATCTTTCTGAGTTTAAATGACATAACGGAGGTACTTGGGATGGATCAATCTACGGTGCCGAGTCGGTCGATGCCAGCCAGGTGGTACCTGCCTATTTTTTGGCACGATTCCGCCGGAATAAGTTCCGATTATTGGTGAGCATCCTCTTTCTTAGTGTCAGCGTGGTCTACCGGCAAGGCGATGCGCGCCATGTAGTGGTAAAAGCGATCGCTGAGATGTTCAGGATACGGTGTCGCTAGTCGGCAGCGTCTTTTAGAAAAGGCTTGTGCAAGCCGCCGATAGAGTTCATCTGTTCGCATAGTAAAGTGAAGCTGAAAATCAACCGCTAGGGCAGGCAGCCCCTGTTGTTGCAAATCCTCGTGTGCAAGGACATCTTGTAAGAATTGGAACCGCGGGTTTTTGTTCTGATAGATTACCTTCCAATCCCTAGTTCCTAGGTTTTCATTTTCCCTGAGCTTGGCGCGCAACTCCTCAGCAAGAAAAACGTCGCACAAGAGGATATTCGACAGAATACTATCTCCGTCATGTCGAGCATTGAAATCCTGTAATAGGTCGCAATCTTGCGTAAGGACAATCACAAGTGGGTGAGGATCAATTTCTATTTCGGGGTTTTCCGCTGCGCCTTCCGCAGCGATGCTATCGAGCGCTAACCTCACTTGCGGGATATTTGCAAGAATTTCACCCTGCCACAGGCGGTCATTAGCCTCTGAACGGATATAGATCGTTTGATCAGGAAGTGCCAGGGCGGGGGCGACCACTGCCTCGGCGTTAGGCACTGCCGGGGCTGGGGGGACTACTGCCTCAGCGTTAGGCGCCGCAGGGGCCGGGGGGACTGCCTCTGCGTCGCCCACACCTATTCCTCAAGGCGAATCTTCGGAACGGCGTTCGTCTTACCACGTCTTGCGTGCAATTTGTTAGGAGAGAATACAGCAGTAGTCGTCGGAGCCGAGGTCGTGTAATGATCGTACATCTCAGAAATCGTTTCCCACAATTCGGGTAAAGCCTCATCAGGAAGCTGTGAGACCAGAACACCACAAGCAAAGCGTTGTACAACATTAGTCAGATTGAGGTGCGCCACACCTGTCGTCTGTGGAGGTTCAAATATCAAGTAGTGAGCCGCGCGGGCACCGGGCATTTGTTGGAGAAGGGCTATACTCGCGCTCTGGCCGGTCGCTGGCAAAGTCTCATTGAGTCCCTGTAATAGGCTGTGGGTCCAATTGCTCGCGTAAACGACTCTTGATGCACCAGCTGAAGAGCCTTCCTGCTTCTTTGTTAAACGCATTAAGGAGTCCAATGGCATGATTTATCTCCGTTCGCTTCTCTTTAAAAAAATCGCCATCAATTGAATAAGAATATTCTTGCTCCGGGATGGGTTGCACAATTCCGTGCCGCAACCGGAGCTGCGCATCGTCATGTACCAGGGAAAGTAGCACATCTCGAATAGCTTGCTGCACATGTGGGGCCACTTTTGGATCAGATAGTTCACCGAGAATCCAGGGTTGGAGTAGTTCTGACCAATCGACACCCTCCAAACCAAGTGCCGAGCGTTTTATAGTGTTCCGGTAACGCAAGCCCACCCTGACGAAAAACGATGGCCGATAGAGATGCTGCAAAGAACTTACCAGTGTGGTGAGCCGCTCACTGAATCGTTCCCAGCGCTTGTATCCGGTTGTTGAAAGCGAGAGAAATTCGCGGTTAAGGCTCACCTTCCACACATGATCACCCGATTCAAAAATATATGATTTACTTCCTGCTAGGCCGGGCATCATCTTGACAATTTCGGCTGGAAGGTTAACGGCCATTGTGGAAGCTTCCTCTAGCAGAGGGTAGTCAGCTCGAATTTCATCCTGAAATGCGCTTGGCAGCTCAGTGTCTATTTTCAGTATCGGAGGGAACTTTAACTGACAGATGACTTCTTCAAGCGTGTTGCGCCGATAAACCACCCTCGGAGAGTCAGGGAACGGCATTTTCTAAGTTGACACTTCCTCACAATTCCTAACGTGAAACACCCGCGCGGCGTGAATGATAGGCCAATTGTTATTCCCACTGCAAATCATATCACGCCGACTGTTCCTGTGGTCGATGTTGCACACATTTGATGCTCGCGCCCTTTGCTAGGTCGTTGTTGGTCATGCCTTCTTCTTGCGGTTCCGTCTGTGCCATTCCCTGCTGTGTTCCTTCCACCTCTCTCGGTTCCGCTAGTACCAGTCGCGGGCGCTGCACTCCTTGGAGCAGAACCTGTGCACGCGGCTCTCTGGGGTGACCCTTCCAGTGCACTGGCCGCCCTCCGGGGCCTTCGCCACGCACCTGCGTATCTGGACTCTCATCTTTTCCCTCCGTCTCCTCGATTCTAGCCCGCCCCGCCTGCCGCTCCGCGACCCGAAGCTCCTTGTTTTTCCAGGGCAGAAACGGGCCCGAGATTAACGCCCGTGGTAGAACGAGGGTAGAACCGGAAGGCCCCGTGCGGGTCGCCCTTTCAAAAACCGCGCTTTTTATTAGGAAAAGTGGTCGGGGCGAGAGGATTTGAACCTCCACCCCCTGGTCCCAAATTAAATCAGGAGTGTAGTAACGAAACGGAAGAAATTGGTTCAAGTGATATCATTGGCACCAATTCGGGCGGAGAAACTATGGCGATTCCCAGTGGCAAGCGCCTCGGGCCGTATTAAATCCTCTCTGTGACTGCTTCAGCCCGAAACGCTCAAGCATCCGATCGCGGAGAAACGTCAAACCAGAACATCAAACGGAAAGGATAAGGCCAATGAAACGTCAATGGCTGTTCCTGGGAGGGTTGGCCGCTATGGCGGTTACCCCGCGAGCGTTTGGGCACAGGGACAGGCACCGGCGCCGCAGGGACCGGGACAGGGGCGCTCGTTTGCACAATGGGACAAGATCCAGATTTCGGTGACGGCCAAGCTGGCGCCGAACCTTTACATTCTGCAGGGTTCGCCCGATCTTGACACGAACCACCCGGATGCGGCGGGCGGCAGGATCGCCGTGCTCTTTGGCCCCGACGGCATCCTGATGGTCGACTCCCAGGACGAGGAGTTGCACGAAAAGGTTCTGAAGACGATCCGAACGTTCAGCTCCGCGCCCATTCGTATTCTGGTCAACTCGCACATCCATTCCGACCACACGGGGGGCAATCCCTTTTTCGCGAAGCAGGGCGCCTTGATCTACTCGCGCGAGGAACTGCGCGAGGAAATGCTGCACCCGCCCCGCCAAGGCAACGGCGCCCCGGCTCCCGCGCCCGATCCTGCCGGAGTTCCCGTGGTGACCTATCCGTTGGGCACGCCAGGCGCTCCCGCTGTAACCATCCATCTGGACGGAGAAGTGGTCGATTTAATTCCGGTTCCGGCATCTCATACCGGGGGTGACACGGTCATCCGGTTCCAGCATGCAAACGCGATCTATATCGGCGATTTCTACCGCAATTTCGGTTATCCCTTTGCCGATCAGGCCAATGGCGGCTCGATCAGAGGCATGATCACAGCGATCGACATGATCGGGAAGACTGCCGGCGCCGACACGACGCTCATCACCGGTCACGGCACGCTGGTCAAGAAGGCCGATCTGCTCCCCTATCGCGCAATGGTCGTCGATATTTTGGAAAAGACGAAGAAGTTGGCCGATCAGGGCAAATCGCTGGACGATATTTTAGCTGCGAACCTGACCGCTCCGTACGACGCGACGACGAAGGGTGACACGCCAGCGAGCAAAAACCGGTTCATCACCGAAGCGTATAACGAGGTAAAGGACAAATGAATAACCAATTCCTGTTGAGACGGCGGGGATGAAATTCCCCCGTTGCTGGCCGGATTTTTCAGTCGCAGCCAGCGCCGCCGGGGAGGGCAATTCTCCCGGCATTAACACCAGCACAGCTCACCGGAGT
This sequence comes from uncultured Acidobacteriota bacterium, assembly GCA_963803735.1. GTDB lineage: Bacteria > Acidobacteriota > Terriglobia > Acidiferrales > UBA7541 > Palsa-189. The sequence continues at coordinate 801,371 of CAWDNV010000011.1, forward strand.
CACACTCGGCAGCACCCTCTGCAAGATGCGCGGGAGTTACGTAGCCTAGGGCAGTGCGGTAATCCCCATCCAGAACATGTTTCTGCCGCCAACGGCAACGTCGTATTTGCGCACGAAATCGAGCTTTCCGTCGCCGCGCACGCGGAATACAGCGAGGCTGGCTGGAACCGTGCTGAGACCGTTAGCCCCGCGCACTGGAAGCTCCATCATGTTGGCCGCGACGAGAATTCTTCCGCTCGGATCCAGAGCGAAAGTGCGCGTGTGAATTCCCCTTGTATCGGCGTTTTGGATGAGGGTCGGTTCGCCCGTATCCTGGTTGATCGAGAAAACGGCGATGCTATTTTCTCCGCCAACAAAGACGCTCTGGCCGTGGAAATCCGTGACGCCGCTTGCCCGGTTGGCCAGATACACGAACCTGCCATTCGGATGCACGTGAATCGTACCCAGAGCCTGCCCGGGTCGAACATTGGAGGGATCGCTCAGCGTGTCTTTGGAAAATAGAGGACTGCGGCTCAGGGTTCCGTCTTTCAGCCTCTCGAAGACGTCCAGCTTGTTTTGCCGTTCGAGCGAAAGAAAGATCCACGGGCGGGACGGATGGAAATCCAGGTGCCGACTCTGAAAATTAAAACCTCCTCCGGGAGCAATCGAAAGCAGGTTCGTCAGCAATCCATCGTTGTAGCCGAATATTTTCAGCGCGCCGGGATCCTCGCGCGTGGCGGCAGTCGGGCCATTCCCCCGAGTCACGAGAATCACCATTTTGTTCGAGGGATCGACGCGTACCTGGTGGCCGTAGATTCCCACATCGAGCGGCGCGGGCGGCTTTACTTGCGTGCCAACGGTCCCGTCCGGCTCGATCCGATGCACCGTCAATCCGCTCGGATCGTTGTAAGCCAAGAGCACATGCGTGCCGGGGACGTCCGTAGTGACGTGAATCGGGCGCGAGGGCAAGGCCGCTGGCGTTCCGTGAGGAACCAGCGCGCCGGAGGCCGGGTCGATGCGGAACGCGCTAAGACCGTGCTGACTGCCCTTTGGCGCAGCACCGCCCTGCGGAATGTTGCTGGGACCGCCGTTGCTCCAAGCGATGTAGAGGTACTGCCGCGAGGGATGCGCCACCGCTTCCTGCACGTTGGCCGGAAGCGTTACGCTGCCGCGCTTGACGAGCGTTGCGGTATCCACGTCCACGTCATATTGCGTGAGTTCCGCCCCCACAGCAGCATAGAGCACGACCCTGCCTGAGGCTGACCCATTACCTGTTGCCGCCGGCCTGCTCGTAAAATCGCGGATTGCCTAGAAGGGCGGCGTGCTGAGCATAAATTCCAAAAACAAGAGCGAACAGGGCGAGCATAGGAATCGCGCACAGGCGCTTTTTCACGGGACCCTCCGGCAACCGACTAGTCCTGAGTGCAGAAAAGTATGCACCAGCTGCCAACCGCAGGAGCCTACGCCCGCAGGCCAGCCGGCGTAAACATGAAATCTGCGTTCGAGCCGCTGGAAGGGGAACCGAAGCTTGCTTCGCTCACACAATCGCGCGCCAGGGTCGACTTCTACGGCGTTTTTGCCGAACCGAAGGCGCTTATCCTAGTTCGTTTCGTAATTTTCTCTTTAGCTCTTCTGGCTAACCTGATATTTGAACATTAATGATCGGTACTTATCGCGCAATTGACGCCGGTAAACTAGATGAAGCTTTCGTGCTTCAAGCGGTTCCTTTCCATCACTTTACCTATATCCAATGCCATGAAGAATCAGAATTACGGCGAGGCGCGCCCGCATGTGCCCCATGCGCCATCAGTGTGAGGCGGCTGCCTTGAATGTTATGGCGAGAGCCTTCGATTCTTTCGGACCTATTGTCACCCTTTGCTCGCTGATGCCATAAAGCTCATGCCACGCGGTCACTGTGTAGGTTCCGGGTGGGACGTTGCTGATTTCGAATGAGCCGTCTTTACCGGTTACCTGAAAATATGGAGTGGATAGAACGGCTATATAGGCCTTCATCCAAGGATGAACATTACATTTCACGGGAATCGCTACTTCTTGGCGCGCAAAAGTTTGCTTTATCGGCACTGCCCCAGAAGATTGCGAGTCGTTCCGTGCGCGGTTGATCTTGGAAATAGTGTGGATATTGTGAGTTGCCGGATCGGAGTTTGTCACACGGAGTGACTGACCGACCCTGAGTGCGAGCACATGCGGAATGTACGTGCACCCCTTCTGGTCAAGGTTCACGGGCGATTCCGCCGTCTCAAACGAATACTGGCTGAAATCACCTTTGAGGTAGACGACCACGTTCTGTAGCGTGCCGTTTTCGCCGGGCACCACGTCCTCTGTCATTGCAGGTGAAGAGTGCCCTTTCGCGCAGTTTGGTACCGCGGCCATATTGATGACCCTCATCGTCGGTGGCGTGCCAGCGAGTATTATCTTGCCACTTACAGCGCCCGCTGTGGCCAGATCGACTGGCCTTCCACCCAAACTGGCGGCGGGTAGATCTGAGACTTCGTCTTGTCTCCCGCTACAACTGATCATCACCACTGAGAGAACCACGGCCACAGTAGCCAAAAACAGATATCTAAGGTTCATACAGTCATGACCATTGCGGAACTGTTCGTTTGGGTGGGTTCCCAAGCCCGGGTCAAGAACCCCGGCTGAGCACCGTGAATACCAAGAGTTTCGCAGACACTTTCTCTAAGCAAGTGATTCGCCTCCTTTAGGCTGTGCGTGCCGATCTCGCACTCAGCCGCGAATCGTCAGAACCGGGCAAGTCGCGGCAGAAACAACCTTGTGCGCGGTAGCGATCGGCAAATGTGTTGCCTTCCCGCCATGGAAGCCGGCGGGGCGTCGCACTCCAAGAATGATGAGGTCTGCTTTCCGATGATTCGCGATCGTCAGGATCTCATCGGCAGCAGCACCTTGCCCAACGATACAGTGTGGTTCGCACCAGAGTTCCGATTCCGATGGCACGATTTGCCGCAAACGGCGCTCGGTGGCGGCTGCAAGCTGTTCGGAAGTCACAAGATCGCCTGTTTTTGGCTGATCAATCACATGCAGGAGCGTCAAATGAGCTTGGTACTCCTGAGCCAGAGAAATTGCATATGGTGCGGCGGCCTCTGCTTCCGGAGTGAAATCGGTGGCGTAGAGAATCTCCGATACCTCACCGGGTTGCGAGGGTTGTGTAGGCGAATTTGGACCGAGGGTTAGAACGGCACACGGTGCGCGGCGGAGAATTTCTTCCGCAGCAGAACCGAGCACCAACTTTGAAATTCCAGTCCTCCCTCTTGTACCGAGGACGAGCAGATCGATGTTGTTGTCATTAATTGCCGCCTTCAAGGAAGGCCACAAATCCCCTTCCAGGATCAAGATGTCGCGCTCAAATCCGGAGAAGTTTGCCAATGAGTGTTGGATTTGCTCGCGCGCCTGTGATTCGGGGAGATCGGCCAACACCGACGCTTCGCGTGGAGCGACCCGTCCGTACGCACCCGTATTCCTCACATAGAGCGCGTAGAATTTGGAACCGAAATGCCGCGCCAGTCCAGCGGCATAAGGAAGAGCATTAGTTGCGGCATCCGAAAGATCTGTGCAAAAAAGAATGTTCCGCAATTGAATTCGCGTTTGGGCCTTGACTGCGTCCATGGAGCACCTCCGTGCGAGCCTGATTAGAGGCCTTCTGCCTCGCGTAAGCTGTGACGTGCGTCACCTTCCGCTTAGATAATTCGATCGGAGTAGGTATCGAACCGCTGAAATGGTGATTCAGCTCACCGCCAGACATGACAGCGCGTACAGCCTCGGTTCTCGCGGTATGCGATCTTGAGCGTTCTCACGGTGACTTGATTCTTATCGGAGGTTCTGGATGGATACAAACAGGCGAGTGCTCATTGTCGATAACGATGATGATGTGCTCTGCGCATTTGACAAAGTGTGGCGAGAAGCAGGCTACGAAACCGTGACAACCTGGAGCGGGATCGAGGCACTTCGATTCCTACGGTCCTCGAATTTCAATGCTCTGTTCGTCGACGACTATATTGCCGACATGCACGTTGGTGAGTTTCTGAAGCGAGCTTCGCAATTGCTAGGCCGCACGCAGATATTCGTGATGCAAACGGCGCCAACGGAGAAAAGTGTTCGTTTTGAGGGCTCTGTTGGTTCGTGGTCGTTGGTGGACAAAACAAACGTGACAGATGTGATCAGAGGAGTGGGTTTGGGACACACGAATGCTCGATCTGATTCTTGAAAAACGCATCGTGGGCGAACCTATTGTGATCGGGTGGAACGCCGATGAGTTTCATCGGCGGGTACTTGAACTTGAGAAGCGCGATTATATCGCACGGAGTGAGAGTTATCAAATCGCGCCCGAAATGAATTCAGAAACCGGAGAGATCATTCATTTGTGGGCCATTGAGCTGTCCGAGCCGGATGCAGATCAAGACTAAAGCTGCTAGGTCGCCGGATAGTTCGTCATGACCAGCGGCGACCGTGCATCTAGACGATCTGTTATGAGCTACCAGCCGGAAACACTATTCGTCAATATAGAGAGTGCTCAGGAGTACGTGAATTACCTCCTTGAGGCAACTCAAGAAGCACACAAGCAAATTGAGATGGAAATTGAGCGTACCGCAGATGTCAAACTGGCACGCCGACAGCAGGCGCTGCAACTCGTGAGCTACAAATTAGCCAAGCTTGCATCGCACATCACAATAAGCCGCCGTATTCTGAAAGATTTGAGGACGTTGCGCCGTTTGTTGTTGGAAGAACGGGGGACCTCCAAAACCTCCTGAACAGCGGTTCTCCTGCAGATTGGCAGGTTCATAAGTGGTCGGAAATGAGCCCTGGTGGAGCAGCGTGATTTCTGTCACGCACATCTGTGACAAGCGCCACAGACTACCAACCCTTCTTAGATCACCGTTTGAGCGGAACTAGTGAGGCCCGAGCCAGAGAAAGGGTTCGGGTCGGTAGCGGTGCCGCCAGCGCGTGGCGCCGGCCCCAGCTAAGGTAACCGTTAGTAAAGGAGGTCGCCATGAAGATTCGGAACAGAGCCGGTACAAAAACAGCTGCGAAGGTCATGCACACCGGTCCGCCCGCTCCCGCGGCGGGGGAAGCTTATCTGGAGCGCATTCAGAAGCTTGAACATTCCATCGTGCGGCACTTTTACGAGTTCTTTTCGCCATGGAAAGGAGGTTTCAACTTCGAGTTCGCGCCCTTCGAGTTGCGCGAAACGGAGCAAGGGTTCACCTTATTTGCCGCCATGCCCGGATTCAAGGAGAGTGAAATCGAAGTTCGGGCAGAGCCGTGGCGTTTGTTCGTGAATGCCAAGCATGAGGAGTCTTCCGAAAAGAAAGGAGAGCACGTATTCGAGGAGCGCAATGAGTTCACCCGCTGGGTCGATTTCCCAGCCGAAGTGAATCCCGAAAAGGTGGAGGCGGTACTCAGCAAGGGCGTGCTGGAAGTCAGGCTGGAGAAAGCTCAAACGGCAAAGAAGGTGGAGGTTCATTCGAAAGCTGCTTAGTTTGCTTCGCGAGAGCGTGGCCGCTGCCCGGCGGCCGCGCTCTCCCAATCAGATTGCATGCTCCGGAGCGGGCACTTATGCCGAAAAATAAGTTCGGCAAGCCCAAGAACGAGTTTGTCAGGAATTTGGAACATCACGGTGACAAGAAGCTGTCACAACAAGACGCCGAGTTTTTTCGCAAGCTTCACGAAGCCCGCAAGCGCCCCAGCCCCGGTTTCCGCGGCAAGAAGTGATGAAGGACGTGCTTAGGCTTGCGCGCGGCCATGTGACGTGAGATCGCGCAAGCCGGGCGGGCTGCTGCACGGGTCTAATGTGGTCCGTACTGAATATTTCTTGCTCATGTCTTCGTTCTTGCGAGAGAGGACCTCTAGCAACAGTTTTTTTCTGGTCGACCTTTCTCTTCCACGTTATCTTCTTAGCGACCGCTCTTCCGATTGGTCTGTTTGTCTTTGGTCGGCATGCTGGCAGTCTAACAAGGATGTGCCGGGACCCTTTCTTTTCTCGCTCTGAACTGCCACTACGACCTTAGCCTGTCGAGTTCACTACGCCCCGCTAAACGCGCTGCGCCGGATGGCGTAGCCTATCTGTGACGGTCATCACTGCGAAGTTGTTGTCTGGCGCACCGCACTCCTTTCGGTACTTCGATAGCTTCACTGCATGGCCGCGCGATCACAGGCTCCCAACGCGCAATGGGTTTGAGGAGGTTGAATGCGATTTTTACGATCTCTAGGAACCACTGCTTTCCTCGCGTCTCTTTTTGCTTTGCTCACGGGCGCAATTCCGAGAGCGAGCTATGCGCAATCCAATTCCGGAATCATTCAAGGCACCGTGACCGATCCGTCGAAGGCAGTCGTACCCGGAGCAAAAGTTCGCGTCGAAAATCCGATCAGCGGCCACGTCAGTGAGATGGAAACGGGTATGGACGGTACCTTCAGCATTCCGAATATTCCGTTTAACCGATATCACCTGACGGCAACCGCGCCAGGGTTCGCCAACTTTACGCAAGACGTGGACGTGAACTCGACCGTTCCGGTCTCGCTAGCGGTTGTTCTGACGATGGCCGAGACGAACACGAACATCACTGTCACCGGGAGCGTCACGGACTTGGTGGAAGTGACAGCGACCGAGCACACCAATGTCGACCGCGGCTTATTCGAGGAACTTCCTCTCGAGAGCCAATCCTCATCCGTCAGCTCACTGATTACGTTGTCAGCTCCCGGCATCGTCGCGGATTCGAACGGTCTGTTTCATGGGCTCGGCGACCATGCGGAGAATATGTTCTCCGTGGATGGCCAGCCAATCACCGACCAACAAAGCAAGGTCTTTTCGAATCAGATCCCTGCGGATTCCATACAATCCATGGACGTAATCGAAGGTGCGCCGCCTGCTGAATACGGGGGCAAGACTAGCGTGATCGTCAAGGTGACTACGCGATCCGGTCTTGGAGTGAACACCCCGCACGGCGAGGTGACAACCTCTTATGGCAGCTTCGGCACGGCGACTCTGAATGCTAATGTCGCCTACGGAGGCCAAAAGTGGGGCAACTTCATTTCCTTGGGGGGACTGAATACCGACCGCTTCCTCGATCCCCCTGAATTTCAGGTGCTGCATGACAATGGAAATGAGGGGAACTTCTTCGATCGTTTAGACTTCAGGCTCTCTGAGATGAACACGATCCAACTGAACGTGGCGTTCACACGCTCGTGGTTCCAAACGCCGAATACCTGGGACCAGCAACTTCAAAGTTGCACGGCTCTATCCGCGCTCTGCAATGGCGCGCCATATGCCGCGGCCTCCGTCCAGATCAACCCAATAACAGGCGCTCCTCTGGGGCCGGCCGATCAACGCTCCCGAATCCTGACCTTTAACGTTGCCCCAACGTGGACCCGCGTGATGAGCTCCGATGCGGTCTTCACCCTCGGCGCCTTCGTGCGGCACGACCAATACAACTACTATCCGAGCAATGATCCTTTCGCCGATTATGGACCGCTTCAGAATGAAACTGCTTCTCAGGTTCGATTCCTGACGAATGCGGGGGCGCGTACGGACTGGTCGTACGTCAAGGGAATTCACAACCTCAAAGTGGGAGCCACTTACGAACAGACATTCCTTACCGAAAACGACGGCTTTGGAATTGTGAATCCCGATCTGCTCTCAGGCTGCTCTACCGATCAGGCGTTGGCCTCCGAATGCCCGAATCTGGTCCAGACTCTGGCTCCTTATAACTTGGCGACCGGCGGCCAGCTTTACCATTACTTCGGGCACACTGACGTCAAAGAACTTGCGCTTTATGCCCAGGACACCATCACTAAAGGGCCTTGGTCTTTTAATTTTGGACTTCGGGGAGATTTCTATAACGGTCTGGATTCCGTTGCGCGCGAGCCTGAGCCTCGCGCCGGCATCGCCTACAACATAAAGAAGACAAATACGGTGCTCCGAATTTCCTACGCGCGTACTCTGGAAACGCCGTTCAATGAGAACCTGATCCTTTCGGGGATGGGCTGCACCAACGCCGTCGTCAGCGCGATCATGACCCTCGCGCAACGATTTGATTGTGTCAGTTCGCCGCTGACTCCCGGCTTTCGCAACGAATTCCACGCCGGGCTGCAGCAGGCGTTCGGTAAGCACTTCGTCCTCAGCGGCGAGTACCTCTGGAAGTACACGCACAATGCCTACGACTTCAATATATTCGGGGCAAGCCCGATCACCTTCCCCATCGAATGGCACAATTCCAAGATCCCGGGGTTTGCCGTTCGTGCAAGCATTCCGAATTATCACGGTTTGACTGCGTTTATCGTGCTGTCCCACGTCGCCGCGCGCTTCTTCGGGCCAACGGTTAGCGGAATCGCGCCTCCTCCAACTCAGGGCGTATTCCGCATCGATCACGACGAAGTTTTCGCGCAAACTACCCATGCGCAATATCAACCGTTCAAGCGTGGTCCGTGGCTCGGGTTCAACTGGCGATATGACAGCGGACTTGTGAGTGGAGCGGTACCGTGCCTGGCGGCAACGACAACGTGCCAATATTCATCAACATCGCTCGCCGACGCCGAGTCGGCCATGATTCCATCTGGTTACATAGCAATGATGAACAACGCTACGGGATTGCCTCTCACGGCCGATCAGGAGTTCCAGGCCGGGTTCACTTGCAACGGGGTGGCCGCGAGCCCGACACAACCGTTAGGAACCTTGGTAAACGGGATGTATCTCTGCCCCGCGTCACAGCTAGGGTCCACGCAGGTCAAAATACCGGCACTCGGCAAAGAAAATGACGACCACAACCCACAACGTACCCTGCCGCGCAACCTATTTGATACAGCCCTCGGTCACGACAACCTGTTTAACGCAGAACGTTACAAAGTGAGCGTTCGCTTCACTGTAATCAATCTGACGAACAAGGAAGCACTGTACAACTTCCTTTCCACGTTCAGCGGCACGCACTATGTCACGCCGCGCACGTTCACGGCAGAGGTCGGATTCCATTTCTGAGGCCGCGATGAGCATCAGGGAAATGACAACGCGTTTTCACGCAATGGGCAGCGGGTGCGCACCTGCAAGGGTGGTATGAGGGCAACAAAGCTGGAAGGGAGGACTGCCATGAAGCCGAAAGAAATTGCGAGACTCGTTCCCCGACGGGGCTATATCCGCACCGTCGCTTCCGCTCTGGCGCTGTCGACCGTGATTATGGGCATTGGACTTTCCGGTCGAACCGCCACCATTAATAGAGCGAAGGTGCCTTGGGAGACGAAGCGCATCCTGAGCGGAATTGTGAGCGATTCTATATGTGGCAAGGGACACACGATTAACGAACATGGTGATCGCGAATGCACGCGGATATGCGTGAGGTTGGGCGCGAATTACGCTTTGGTCGCCAGCAGGGGCCTGTTTATCTTGAAAGGCCACGAGGCTGAACTGGACGAATACGCCGGCGAGAAGGTGATCGTCACTGGTGCTGTCAACGGCAATATAGTCAAAGTGGAGTCAGTTGCTTCTGGGGATCTACTGCACAGCGCAGCATCATTCGACGTCGAGTAAAGCCAATCGGAGACTCGAAGAACAGCTGTCGGGCAGCCGAAGGGCTCATTCCGTCAGAATCTGACCTCGGGCGTCTTAGGCATGGCTTAATGGGCAGGGTGCGGATGGGGAACCTGCATAGGTAACAGTTAGATAACTTGTGACCGTCATCACATCTCTCTGGTAACAGACTTGCTGATACTGTCTGGGCGTTACGAATCGCTTTCGCGACGAGAGTCGGCGGGCGGGAAGGGGAGAGATCCGAAATCATGACGAAGAGCCGAGGGGTAAGGCTTGCTAAACGAGCGATGTTCGTTTTTTTCGGCATTTTGATCTACCTTATGTCAATGACGCCTCCTGCTTCTGCAATTCCCGTTTTCGCGCGTAAGTACGGGACTTCGTGCTCGACCTGCCACAACAATTTCCCCGAACTGAATGATTTTGGGTGGGCCTTTTACAAAAACGGGTTCAAATTCCCGAAAGATGATGAGACGTTCGTCAAGGAGCCGCCTGTTTTGCTGGGCGCGAAGGCACAAAAGGAGGCCTTCCCTGGCAACACGATTTTTCCGGGGGAGATCCCGGGGACTGTGCCAATTGGACTCCGCTATGAAGGCTATGCCCACTTCAACAGCAAGTTACCGCCAGCTCTGGCGGGCACACTGCCGCGCGTCGATCTTTTCGCGCCAAACACTTTCACCATTCTGACCGCCGGTAGTTTTGGCCCCACGCTTTCCTGGTGGGTTGACGACGACATTTCCGTCGGGGGCCAGAATGCCGCAGGGGGCATGGGGTTCGGCTACTTAAAAGCGAACGACATCAGCCATTACTTACATTTGCCCAAAGATACTCTAAACGTACGCTTCGGCCAATTTGAACTCGATTTGCCTTTTAGCCAAGCTTATACGATTAATCCCACTGATTATGACATTTACGATGAAGTTGCTGTCGCCGGTGCTCTAGGCACAACCAACAATCCCTTCTCGTTCGCAGCCATGCAGCAGAGGAATTGAATTTGGCGGCTACCCTAACGACGGAAATTTCAACTGGTCCGTAGCTATAACTGACGGCAGCAACAACAATACGCCCTGCTGTGTTCAGAGCGTCTCCAATGGCACCGGTACCGCGCAGGTGAACAACGGCAAGAATATATTTGTGAATGTCTTTCAGCAGTTTAATCTGGAACGTGATCCTGCCGTCCGTAACGAGGTGCAAGCCGCCGGACCGACTGGGCCGCACGATCACACCTCGATCCGTTTGGGCGCCTTCTACGATTACGGCACGAACCGATTCAATCTGAATCTTACGGACTTCCCTGGATTTCCGGTCTTCAATGAGCCGTTTTATCGCGTCGGTGGATATTTTCGTTTCCGCTATCAGAGCAAATTCGAACTTTATGGCATGGGGATGTTCGCTCACGATTCCAATCTAATTCCCACCACTGGAGCCACCGGAAACGTTCTGCTGGCGGGACCTTCGATCAATTACAGCGGCGGTTTTGCGGAGGCAGAGTATTGGCTGTTTCCGTGGGTGGTACCGATTATGCGTTACGACCTGGTGAATTCGCCTTTCGATTTTGCCGCTGGTCTTTCCCAAGGATTCTCCCGGAACCGTTTCAGTCCAGGCGTGCAGGTTCTGGTGCGCGCCAATATCAAAGTGAATTTCGAATACGAACATCGCTGGGGTGTGCCGGTGCCTGGGACTGCTGCTGCCCACCTTCTTTCACCCCAACGGTGTGCTGTTGGGTATGGATTTTGCATTTTAATTTTCGTCATTTCTAAATTCAAGATAGCCGGCAAAGGAAGGGAGCAAAAGCTGCAATGAACAAGATCAAGATAGCGCTCGTGGGAGCGATTTGCATTTCGATCGGGTTGGCGGGCATGGCCCATGCGTCGGATATCAAAGGCCACGTGGCCGTTCAGGGAATACGTTCGCCGGAGAATATCGCCAGTTTATGTGGACGCGATTCCGGGCAAGGACTTTCCCGCGCCTGCCCAGCACACCGTCATGGACCAAAAAGGACTGAAGTTCGTTCCTCATGTTCTCGTGGTCGTTGAAGGGGACGACAGTGGATTTTCTTAACAGCGATGCGACCGGGCACAACGTCTATTGGCCCGCCGTCAGCGGAAATAAGAAGCTGGCTCATAATCTCGGTACGTGGCCGCAGGGGCAAACCAAATCATTCCAGTTCAACGATCTCGGCGCCGCTCCACTCTTATGCAATGTCCACCCGGAAATGTCCGGTTATGTGATTGTTGCCCCAACGCCATACTTTGCAGTCAGCGACAAGGATGGGAATTTTGAGATCAAGAATGTCCCGCCCGGTCATTACACACTGACAACCTGGAGCGAGGAGGGAAAGCCAACAACCCAAGCAGTGGATGTTGCTGGCGAAAGCGCTACAGTGACGCTCACGGTGAAAAAATAGGTTTGCCGAACGACACACATACCGACAATGGAGCCATGAAGCCCCGCAGCAAGCTGGTGGATTTGGAATGGCTGGAGTCTAACTTTCCCTGCATGCAGGCCTGTCCGGTGCACACGCAGGCCGGGCGATATGTCGCCTTGATCGCGCAAGGCCGCTATGAGGAAGCCTATCGCTATGCGCGCCAGCCTAATCCCTTTGCCTCGGTGTGCGGCCGCGTATGCGGTCATCCCTGCGAACCTGCGTGCAGGCGCGGGGTACTCGATGCGCCGATTTCCATTCGTGCCCTCAAGCGATTTCTGACCGAGCGACACGGGCCGGAGTCGCGCCATCCGATCGACGTTTTTCCGGAAAAGCCCGAGATCCTGCACGAGGAAAAGGTGGCGGTCATCGGCTCGGGCCCGGCAGGGCTTTCCGCCGCGCATGATCTGGCGCTGCTGGGCTACCCGGTCACGGTTTTCGAGGCTTCTCCGGTCCCGGGTGGCATGATGCATCTGGGCATTCCCGAATATCGTCTGCCGCGTGATGTGTTACAGGCACAAATCCGCGAGATTCTCGATCTCGGTCCTGAACTTCGCGTTAACTCCAGGCTGGGCCGTGATTTCTCACTCTCAGATCTTCGCGAGCAAGGCTACCAGGCGGTGCTCCTGGCGTTTGGGCTGCATCGCAGCCGCGACCTGCAACTTCCCGGCAATGACTTGGACGGCGTGATCAAGGGCATTGATTTTCTTCTCAACGTGAATCTCGGTTATCGCTTCTCCATCGGCAAGCAGGTCGTGGTGATAGGAGGCGGCAACGTAGCCATCGATGTGGCTCGTTCCGCACTTCGTGAACAGCAAAAGAGCGCCAGCGAGTCCCTGGCTGGAGGGCTTCCCAACAGTCTGTCCGCAAGCGAAATGGATGTCGCCATGAAGGAGTTGATGGACGTTTCGCGCGCGGCGCTGCGCATGGGTGCGCACGAGGTCCATTTGGTTTGCCTGGAATCGCGCGAGGAGATGCCAGCGTTTGCGGAAGAGATCGAGGAAGGCTTAGAGGAAGGTTTGAAGCTGCATCCCTCGCTTGGGCCGAAGCAATTCCTGGGCAAAGACGGGAGCGTGATCGGATTGCAAACGATCCACTGCCGGTCGGTTTTTGACGCACAGCATCGCTTCAGTCCGCAGTTCGATCCCGGTACAGAGGCGGTCATTCCCTGCGATACCGTGGTTCTGGCCATCGGTCAGGCTTCGGACGTTTCGTTCCTCACGCCGGCCGACGGCATCGAAACCACGCGCCAAGGAACCGTCAAAATCGACCCAGCAACTTTCATGACGACTGCGCCCGGAATCTTCGCGGCGGGTGATATTGCCTTTGGCCCTCGGCTGATCATCAATGCGGTAGCCGACGGAAAGAAAGCTGCAGAGCAAATCGATCGCTATCTCAGAGGAGCTGACTGGTCACCGAAGCCTAAATACGTGCAGATCACGGTGCTGGACCACCATCAGATGGCCGAGCACTACGACGAGTACTCGCGCCTGGCTGTTCCCATTCTTCCGCTCGAGCGGCGTACCGGCATCGCGGAGGTGGAGACTGGATTCACCGAGGAACAGGCGCGCCGCGAAGCCTCGCGTTGCCTGCAATGCTGGATCAACACGATCTTTGAAGGCGATGAAGAGCACGGCACCGAATGCATCCTCTGCGGCGGATGCGTGGACGTTTGCCCCGAGAATTGCTTGCGGCTCGTGCCGCTGCGCCAATTCAGTTTTTCGGAATCCACGGTGGAGCGTCTCCAGGCCGAGACTCCCATCCGAACGCTTGAGTTGCAGCATCTGGAAGCTTCCGAACTCTCCAAAGGCGAGGGCTCTGTGATGGTGAAGGACGAAACGATCTGTATCCGCTGCGGGCTGTGCGCGGAACGCTGTCCCGTGCATACCATCACCATGGAGGCTTACGAAGCGTTCGATCACGATCCGGATTTGGTCCAGATTGAGAGCATGGCGATGAGCCATGAGTGACCGAGAAGAAACAGGAGCCCCGCAGGCGCCAACCGACGCCCAGACGAAGATTGTCACCACGCGACGCGAGTTTTTGAACGAAGCTGCCGCCGCGGCGTTGGGCATCGCCGCGGTCGGTTCCATGATTGTCACTTACGGATATCTCTCGCCCAACGTGCTCTTCGAGCCGCCCACAACGTTTCGAGCCGGAAACCCGGATTTGTATCCGCCGAACTCCGTGACTTTTCTCGAGGACCAACAGGTGTATATCGTGCGCACTGAAAATGGCTTTTACGCGGTCTCGGCGGTTTGCACGCATCTGGGTTGCGTCACGCAATGGAAGCCGGAACTCGGGCTGATCGCCTGCCCTTGTCATGGCAGTAAGTTCAAGCCGGACGGAACGAAGATCGAAGGTCCGGCGCCGCGACCGCTGCCCCATTTCGCGATTTCCTTGACGGCGGACGGGGAGTTGCAGGTGGACAAGCTTGAAATCGTCAGCCCCGGACAGGCCCTGAAAGCGTGAGTGCGTAATGGCCAATTCGTTCACCATCGGACCGGCGCTCGAACGATTGCGCGGTACACGCGTTTGGAAATCCATCTTTCGTCGCGGACCGGCGCTTACCAATCGGACGCGCAGCCTGGCAGTGTTTGGCAATTTGTTCCTGCATTTTTTGCCGGTCAAGGTGCGGGAGAAATCCCTGCGCGTGCGAGCTTCCTATTATCTTGGCTCGATTTCCTTCCTGCTGTTTGTGGTTCTTGCTGTCACGGGCGTGCTCTTGATGTTTTATTACCACCCGGCGGTTCCGCAGGCCTATCGCGATATGAAGGACCTGCGGTTCGTCGTGTCCAACGGCGTGTTTCTGCGCAATCTGCATCGGTTGGCGGCGCAATTGATGGTGCTCGCGGTGTTCTGGCACATGTTTCACGTTTTCTACCGCGGCGGCTACAGGCCTCCGCACGAATTCAACTGGGTCGTAGGCGTGGTGCTGCTGCTGGTGACTCTGTTTTTGAGCTACACGGGCTACCTCTTGCCGTGGGACCAGCTTGCATTCTGGGCCATCACCGTGGGAACCAACATCATCTCGGCCATGCCTATCATCGGACGCAGAGTGCGATTTGTTTCTCTGGGCGGCAACCTCGTGGGCGAAAACGCCTTGCTGCGATTTTACGTTTTGCATTGCGTGGTGCTGCCGCTGATCGCAATCGTTTTGATGGCCGTGCATTTCTGGCGTGTGCAGAAGGACGGCGGGTTGACGGTGCCAGAGGAAGATGGCGGAAAAGGAAACTAAAGAAAAAGTACGAGGCCGGCTTCAGCTCCGACGCCAAGAAGGAGCCCGTCCGCGTCGTCTTCATCACCAAGAAGACCTCGGCAAAGGTAATCGGGGACCCCGGCCCGCAGCTGATGACCTATCCGCATCTGCTGATCCGGGAAGCGATCGCGTTTATGGTTCTCGTGATCGCCTTGGTTGCCGTGGCGCTGTTTTGGGACGCTCCGCTCGAGCACTGGCGAATCCGCTCCTGACCCCCAATCCTGCCAAGGCGCCGTGGTATTTCCTGGGCTTGCAGGAGCTGCTGCATTATTTTCCGCCGCTCGTGGCGGGGATCATCATTCCGACGCTGGTCGTGATTGCGCTCGTAGTTATCCCGTATTTCAACATCAATATCCAGGGTGCACCGCTCTGGTCCAAGAGGCCGAAGCGGACACTATGGATTTTTCTTTCGGTGATGGGTGCTTTGACTTTGCTGCTCGGATTTTTTCGCGCCTGGACGGTACTTGTGCCGACGGTGATCGCCGCTGTGCTGGCGCTAGCCTCCTATCGTGGATTCTCATCCGAGAGTCGCAGCGCGAGCTCTTGGTGGCGGCGGGAACGGCCGCTTTCCTGGTGGGTGATGACGTGGTTTATCTCCGTCGCTGTCGTTCTGACGGTGGTCGGGACGTTTTTCCGGGGCCCTGGCTGGTCCTGGGTCTGGCCGTGGAGCTCTCATGCCGGCTGAGCAGATGGGGCAGGTTTCGCGGCGCTTGCGCCTGGCCTTCGCGGTGGCGTCCGTCGTCTTTCTTGCTCGCGCTGGCCATCTCGCCGGTGAAGGATTTCTTGCGGGAATGGAAACACTACAAGCGCGCCTACGTGCGCTTCGCGCAGACGCGGCCGGACACCAAACGCCTGCTCGCCGATTATCGTCCGGAGATCGATCAGATCTGGATCCCTGATATGGGCGTCGTGGATCGCTGCACCACCTGCCACCAAGGCATCACGCAGGCGAGTTTGCTGGACGCCTCAGTGCCGCAGCCCTTCCGCGCCCATCCGCCGATTCCGCATCCAGGTCCGCGACTGGGGTTGTACGACGTGCCACCGCGGCCAGGGAGCCGCCACGGAAGTGGCGGAGGCCCACGAGACGACTCTCGCCTGGGAGCAGCCGCTCCTGCCGGTGCATTTCATTCAGGCATCCTGCGGCACCTGCCACCGCGCCGATCTGCCGAAACGCCACAACTCGATCGCGGCCGCCAGCTGCTGGTGCAGTTCAATTGCGTCGGCTGCCACCGTGTGCGCGATGTGGAGCGCCCGGAGATGCTTGGGCCGGACCTGACGAACGTCGGAACGAAAGTCAGCCGCCAATGGATCTACAAATGGTTGAAGGAGCCGCGCACAGTGACCGATGCGAGCGGCAACGTCACCGTGAATGGCTACGAGACCGGGAGGCATCCCGCGGATGCCGCAATTCCGGCTGACTGAACAGGAACTGCGCGGCCTCTCCGCCTACTTGAGCACGCTGCAAGAGCAAGCCAGTCGAACCCTACCATTTCGACCCGCGCGTTGACAGCCGCTGGGCAAAACCGACCTCGCCGATCAGGGCGAGCTTCGGTTCCGGCAGATGTTCTGCTCGACGTGCCACTCCCTGCTCGGTCACGCGGGCCGGCGAGACGAAACTGATCGGAGGCGATATCGGGCCGGAACTGACCAAAGTCGGGAGCAAGGTGAATCCAGATTGGCTGGTCGCTTGGCTGCGCGATCCGCAGGCTTACCTTGCTGCACAGCAAGATGCCGCGTTATCAATGGTCGGATGAGGACCTTTACAGCGTTACGCAGTACATAACCAAACGGCTGACCGATCCCGACTGTTCACTGGCGTGCCATCCTTGGGGCCTGCCACGGACGATGAAATTCAGCGAGGGCGCCGTCTCTTCGTCGATAAGGGATGCGCGAGCTGCCACGTGATACAGGGGATGCCCGCGCAACGCGATTTGGGGCCCGACCTATCAACGCATCGGTGCGAAGGACGTCTCGCAGCTTTCCTTCGGCGAATCCAAGATTCCGCGAAATCTGATCGCTTACTCCAGGCCAAGATAACCGATCCCTTGTCGGTGAATCCGGCGGCGCGCATGCCGGTTTATCACCTGTCCGCGCGATGACCTCGACGCTGTGACGACCGCTCTGCTGAGCATGACGGCGCTCCCGTCTACAGCGGGAATGCAGAAGCTGGTCGTGCCGCGCAACCAAGCAGAACTTTCATCCAGCGGGCGAGTTCGGCCGAGTCTACGAACGCTACAAATGCTATGTATGCCATCAATTCAATGGCTTTGGTGGAACCCTGGCACCCGACCTTTCTTATGAAGGGAGCCGGGCACAACGGCAATGGCTGATTGATTTTCTGAAGAACCCGCAGACGGTGCGGCCCACCCTGGTACTGCGCATGCCGCAGTTCAATATGAGCGACCAGGAGGCCGCGACCCTGGCCGATTACATCGGCATGGCATTCAGTAGCCCGAACGTGGATTCCGCGGTCGACACCAAGCAATTCACGCCTGAGAAGGTGGCGCTCGGCAAGCAACTGTACGAAGTCAAATACCAATGCCAGTCTTGCCATACCATCGGCTCTACCGGCGGATACGTCGGCCCGAATTTGAACAACGCCGGGAAACTGGCTCACTCCGGCGTGGATCGAGGCATGGCTCCGAAATCCGCAAGCTCTGGTGCCGGATACGATCGAACCCCGGCGTGCATTTACTGAAGAAGAGATACAGGCGCTGACGGCTTATCTGCTTTCGTTGCGCGTATCGAGCAAGCCGCAAGGTTCCGCGCAAGTCGCTCGTATGAGCCGCGGGATGAAAAGGGAAGACCGCCCATGAAAAACGGCGTTTTCCTGCTTCTTATTTCGCTCTTAGCCGGATTCTCAGGCGGCTGTAAAAGTAAAGGCCGTGCTTCCATCGTTGTGGATCCGTTGCGCCAAGCTTACGACTCCGAAGCCGATTGGAGCGATCCTCAGCGAATCATTCCGCTGAGTTACGACGAGGCCCAAGGCAAACGGATCTTCTATACGCAGTGCGTTTGGTGCCACGCTGATGCCACCCCGGCCGGCCCTTCGAACCGATCGAATTTGAGTCCCATGCCCGTTTTAATGAACGACGGAACTGCTTTAAATCATGAGAGCGATGAGTACCTGGAAAACATCATCGCCTTGGGCGGAAGCGCCGTCTCCAGGTCCCCTATGATGCCGCCTTACGACAAGACGCTCACGCAGCAGGAAATCCAGCAAGTGGTCGCATATACGCGTGCCATCGCCCAGCCGATTTACCAGGCCCCAGCCGGACCCAGGCCCAAATACACTCCGAGGTGAGACCCATCGTGTCCAAACGGCACTCGACGTACGTTGTGCTCCTATTCGCGAGCTTGTTCATTGGTTTGGGTAGGCCAAGCGCGAAAGCCCAGGTTAGCCCGGCAGAGATCACGAATCCTCGTCTCAAGGCGGCTGAGGGGGCCTACTTTCCTCAGATTATGGCACTCTACCGCGCGGTGCCGAGCATCCACACGCCTCTTTCGTTTGAGCTCAGCCGATACGTGGGCCTCGATCCAAAACAGGAAGTCGGGAGTGATTCGCGCGGCATTGAGTTCGTGAATTTCCATAATCGCGTGCTGCTCAAAGTCTCCGGAAATTACAACGCAGCTTACAATCCCGATCTTCTTACGCAAAACGAGCGTGCCGGGCACGTTTTCTCCGAAGTCATCAGTCCAACCGTCGGCCTCCTGGCCAAGGAGTTTCCGCGGGATATGGATTGCGACGGCATCGGATTCGAGATTTCCTACCACATTCGCGTGCATCGGAATTTTGACTACGAAGGAAAGGAGATTCTTGTCGTCGTTTTCGACCGGCACGATGCATTCGCATTTGCTGCTGACACCGACGACGCCGGCCGCCAGGAAATCCTGAATCGATCCGACATTTATGTGAACGGCAAGGAATTCGGCTTGGCCCTGAACCAGCGGAATCCCCTCGACCTCGAAGCAATCGGAAAAGAGCCTACGGCTTCCGCCGATCACTCGACTGCCTCGGTGCGGCGTTCGACTAAGGGAGGCAAAGAACCTGCATTGAGTCCTGCTTCCTTGAAAATTGAAACTGAACCGGCAAGCAAACCGATCAATTCAGCGCCTGGTATCACGCGGGCTTCGACCGACGATCATCCGCTGTCGACGCCCCCTGCCCCGGCGTTGCAACCCGAGAATCTTCCTGCTGCGACGGAAGAAGACGCCGAACGATTGCAATCGCAGTTTCAAGCGCAACTCGATACTCTGGAAAGTGTTGGAAGGGCCAATTGGAACTTCGTCGATTACGCCCCGCCATCTTTTGGCGTCTATCAGAATCAGCTTATTTTGCAACTCACGTTGCGAAACACCCCGCAATTCGCGCCAGATTCCAGTTCGATCTATAAGCGAGCCGCACAGAGCTTCGATCTTTTTCTTGCTCGCGAATTAAAGGATATCCTTGAAAAGGTGCCAGCTGATGCCAATTTCGACGCCTATGACGTCACCGTCGTGAATGGGCTCGGGCCAGACCCCCAGAGTTCTTCCGAAGCCATCGAATACATCTCTCCCCGAAAAGTCCTTCAACAGTTTGTCGATGCAGAAATCACTGGTCAGCAACTGATTGATCAGAGCGTCGTGTTGGTAAACGGTGTGCGGATTGCGCTGAATCTGCAATTGGTCGAATAGAGCTCGTGAGGTAATGTTTAGTTTTCACCGCCGTAGAGCTCTGAGCTTTATATCGGGATTTGGAACCTCATATGAATGTGCTGACTAAAAGGCAACGGCGGCTTCGAGTGTCGGGCGTACTAATTACGCTTGGTCTCTTAGTGGAGGCGCTTTCGCTGATTCGCATTCATCCCCTAGCCTTCCTGGCATTCATGTTCATCGGCGGCGGTTTTCTTGTAGTTGGAATAGCCATTTACTTGTTTTCGATAGCGTCGCCTTCGGAGGATTGAGTTCTCGGATCTCTGCGCAAACATATTTATGATTTGGTACGAGAGATCTCTCCGTTTCCGACTTCGTTCTGCCCGAACTTCAAGGTTTCTCGGGCGGCAACATCTCTATTAAACATAGAAGAATGACTTCGCCGGTTTCCGGATTGACTTCGGGGGTAACGCGATAAGAGTCCAGCCGAGCTACATAACCGTGCTTTTCATAATCTCGAACGCGACGATGGAACTCGTCGGCATTCCAGTCGCGTACGATGACGGCATCACTCATACAGTGTTGAAGCTACTCGGGCGTTAAGACGGCCTGAAATCGGACTGTTTCGCGAGTGAAACCTTGGCGTATTTGTCGCGCTTCCAAACAGCTTGAGCACGAGCCTCGCAGTTAGCTGCCCCGGCTAAACCCGATCAAAGACAATTCTGAAATCTATAAAGTCCAGAGAAAACGTAGGCAGCCAGGCTGGCCAAGAGCACCACGCTACCAACCAGCAGGTAAATTATGACCTTCCATGCACCACGACTAATCTCAGGAGCCTCGGTTAAGGTCAAGTGCTCGGTTGGCGTTAAGGGAAGCTCGATTGCGGAAGATTTCTTCTCATCCAGGATCAAGCTTGGCGTGCTATTCATGATCTCCTCGCTGTAAATTCTGAGTCAGTAGAAGCTCTTCTGATTTGGAATAAGCGCAGCCTTCGGGTTGGAGAATCTCAAATTTATGGTCTCGCTGCTGTGATCTCCGTCACATGTGTCTGTGACAGCCATTACGCTGCGGACGTGACCGTTACCACCGACAGCCATCCTCCAATATTGTTAAAAAGCCTGGCGCCAGCGCTTTAACTCCGTGTCGAATCGAGCGCGAGGCGAACGGAGGCAAGCAATGAAGTTCGGATTGAGCAGAACGGCCCTCTCTATCACCGGAGCGATGATCGTTTCTTTGATGGGAATTGTGTCTTCCGGTGGCCAGGCGATGCCGCAGCGAATCGCTGAGATAACCCCAGAAGAGAAACCGCTAACGGCGGAGCAGGTTTTCAAAAACGTGCAATTGCTCAAGGGGATTTCCGTGAAGGAATTCATGGAAACGATGGGCTTTTTTGCGGCTGCCACGAATAAAACCTGTACCACCTGTCATGGCGATGCAAGCGGCGGTAGCTGGGAAAGGTATGCGGACGATCCTCCTCAGAAGCAAACGGCGCGCAAGATGATGCTGATGGTGGACGCCCTGAATCGCACCTACTTTGGGGGCAAGCGCGAGGTGACCTGTTACTCGTGTCATCACAACTCCGAGCGTCCTAAGGGCACGCCAATTTTGGCTGAGCAATACGGCAGTCCGGCTCCGGAAGATCCAGAGGAGATTCCCCAACAGGCGCCCGGCGCGCCTTCCCCCGATCAGGTTCTAAACAAATATGTTCAGGCGCTTGGAGGAGCTCAGAAACTGGCCACATTCACAAGCTTCGTTGCCAAGGGAACCTATCAGGGATACGACGATCCCGCGACGAGTCCCGTAGAAATCTATGCCAAAGCTCGCGGTCAGTTCTTTCAGGTTGTGCATGGCATTAGCGGAGATAGCACCTGGGTAGACGATGGCCGCTCCGCTTGGGTCGCTCAAGCAGATCCAGATGCTATGCCCGTACCTCTCATGACACTAGCGGCAGGCGACTTGGATGGCTCCCATCTGGAATCGGAACTGTATTTTCCGGCACGCGTTAAGCAACTGCTCGCCAATTTGCGCGTGGGCTTCCCGATCAGCGGAGTAACCAGCATCCTTGCGGACAGCGTCGGTGTCGGTGTTGACGATCGCGAGCTCACGGTCCTTGAAGGAACCACGCCCGCCGGCACTAACGTGAAATTGTATTTCGATCCAACGTCCGGACTGCTTGTGCGGATGGTGCGCTATACCAACCTGCCGGTCGGCTTCATTCCTACCGAGATCGACTACGCCGATTATCGCGACATTTCCGGAATCAAGGTGCCTTTTCGCGTGACCAAGACGTGGGTGGACGGGCGTTCAGTTACCGAACTGAGGTCGATACAGTTGAATGTACCGATTGACGCCGCGAAATTTGCCAAACCAGTTCTGCTAGCACCGCGCCAAAGCGGTGCAGCACGACAGCCCTGATACCGACGGGGCTGAGTGCCGCAGCGCATGTCGAGCGCGCAAGGTGGGCATGGAGTTAGCCCATTTAGACATAAATGGATATAACGAGAGGGAGAGCCTCGTTGACAAAGTGAGCAGATTGAGGCTTCGGTCGCGCGCTAGCGGTCTTTGACTCTTCAAAGCCAATGAAGACATGCCGTTAACAGCGGACCCGTCCGCTAGACTCGATCAAAGACAATCGAATCTATGAAGGCTAGGCATAACGTAAGCGCCCACACTCCTTACCTCGGAAAAGTGTCGGCCAGCCAGGCCTCCCGAGCGGCCTCACAGATGTCCGGAAGCTCGCAACCTTCGAAAGCTTGACGATCGATCCCCTGGATCCTAATTGCCTTGATGGGTGCCCCGGTTTCCCTGATCCAGCGAAGTGTCTGCCCTCCGTGCAGGATACTGCCGTCTGTTGCAAGGACAATGACCGGTACTCCGGCACGGTAGGCCTTGATTACGTTATTCGCCAATTGCTTCAGTTCTTCGTTTTGGTCGTTCATCGGGCCTTCCATGCTTGCGAGCCGCACTGGATAGTGTTTTGCGTTGGCCGTCTATTTGTCAGGTATCCCTATTTTTGGCCAATCGGAAATCGGCTGCTGTGACCTGCATCACATCAATCTGACCTCTCCTTGACGTAGTTTATTGAAAGCTTCAACTCGCTGTGCGCGAAAGTTCACACAAGATTGTGCGTTTCCGGGTAGTTGGACGGGATCATATCCTCTACGACGCCGAATGTTCAGGATGCGAGTCCATTGACGGTGCCGACCGCTGGCCCCGACCACATCGAGAGTTCCAAGGTTCAAGCTGTTTGGGAATGGTTCACGCGGAGAGATTCGTAAACCCTACGAGCAAAGAGCTTGACACTGTTATCTGGTGTGACGTTTGCGGTGCGAACCTGAGGAGCCGTGGCCTTGGAGATGCTGGTCTCGGAGCCAAGACCACATGAGTGACGTCATTATAGTACGTGAGTGGGGTGCTGACGTGTTCCGTCGCGTCCTCGAATATGAGAAGCAGGGTTACATCACTCGACGAGATACGTATTGCGTCACACCAAAAATGAATCCAGAAACTGGCGAAGTCATTCATTTATATGTAATCGAAATGCTCGCGCCCGCCGGAACTTGACCCAAAGCATTGTCGGGCGCTCCGGGTTTGGGTACAGTCGTCTTGCTAGCCATGCTGCCGCCATTCGACATATTTAGAGTTGACGCTCATTGCG
The DNA here is from genome assembly GCA_963803735.1 of uncultured Acidobacteriota bacterium. Taxonomy (GTDB): domain Bacteria; phylum Acidobacteriota; class Terriglobia; order Acidiferrales; family UBA7541; genus Palsa-189. The sequence goes on from CAWDNV010000011.1 coordinate 824,868, forward strand.
AGGTCTTTTGGGTAAAGTCGGCAGTCGACTTGAAATCCGCTAGGCTGGCCGTGAAGGCTTTAATCAAATCTTCGCCGAGCGAGTACCTCATCCACAGTCATTCCACGCACCATGGTTTAATTGTCAAACCGTCGCCAGCAAAGAAACAGAGGTCCAAGCCGGTTATCTTTCAGATTGCGTACGATGGGCGATTGATTGCGAGTAGGGCTGAACTGCTAAAAGCTAATGGTTTCGCTGTTGTCTCTGTGCTCGGTAACGGGGCCGCTAAGTTTGCATTGGCAAAGCCCCAGGATTATGCCCTGTTCATCGTCGGCCACGGGGCGACTCTGAAGGTGCGAAAGGAAATGGCCGATTGGCTCAAGGAGAAATATCCCAAGGTCGAGATACTCGCCCTGACTCCCCCAAATGAGCAACAATTGGCACCTGCCGATTACAACGTGGTGCTGAATGGCCCGGAGGAATGGCTGTTTGTTGTAGAAGCATCCACGGCCTAGGTTCGCTTGAGCCCCGAGACTGTGTTTAGGAGAGAGCCGCAATTCACGAAATTCCGGGGCGGTTGCTCAAGGTCGAACAGCGGAACCCAGGCCCGAGAATTCAAAAAGGGCGATGAAGTCTCTCTGTTCTAATATCGGAAGAATTCGGCTTCTTCCAAAACCGACTGAACAGGTTCCTCCACTGAAGATAACTGCAGCACTCTAACTCGCTGGCCTTTGTTTAGCCGCTGAAGCAGGATTTCTTAATATCAGTTCTGCGGGAGACGGCCGTCAGGGGCAGACAGGCAGACTAACGCACGCACATGAGTGATCCTGATCAACGTGGGTTCTATGCAGCGGTTCCGTTCCAGATTGCTTAAGGATGGCCATCAAGAAAGGGGAAGGATTGTGATCTTCTTTCGGACAACCTTCCCCCCGCGCGAGTGGAATGCGGTCGCTCAGCCCGGATCCGCGCACTTGGGATGTGGCTTCGAACGTGGCTATCCCTTCGATTTGTTGCTGTTGGGCACCGACGGTTTCTTACCGGAGTCAAGGGGTGCGTGTCGCTCTTTCTCAAGGTTGGCAATTGTGGTCCGGAGCCACTTCCCGTATATTTCCTCGATGTTGGCGCCTCCATAGCGATAGATCAAGTCCAGCGTCTGACCCTTGTCGTTTAAGGGGATGTGTCGGCACGGGATTCTGTTCCCGCGAGACTCCGGCGGCACCAGCTGTATCAAGACGCACTCGGAGCAAGGGGCGAAATCGCTTAAGTCGTAATTCATGCAAGCCGGCGAATCTTCGAACATGTGCTGGAGTCTCTGCGCCGGACGTGGCCAGTTTGCGTAACCGCCCTTCTCCAGGAATGCCAACTCGGACTTGAGGACATCAAGAATATCGCGCTGATCCTTATTCATCGATAGGTGCCTCCCACGAGAAGTTTTTTGCTCCACGTGGGGAAAATGCGCCGTGATCCAGGTCACCCTTCGATGTGAGCTGCTTGCGAGTCGACTCGCCAACGATGGTATGGTAAATGACCCTCCTGTTTTCCTCAGCTATTGGAGTGGGAGTCTCAACTTTTAAGTCGTTGTCCAGAATGTAACCGGGCTCACACGCCGACGTGAGCCTCCGTACCGACTGCTTTGCCTCATGGTGTCAACTTAAATCAGGTCACGGTGGCCCGAGTCGCACGTCACCGGACTCACGGCACGAAGGGAGGTACACCATGGCTACGGCGACAGTCCTACAGCCACCACCGAGACAGCACTTCCTCGGCTGGGTGCCGAGGCCAGAAATCCATGGAACGCGACTGCCTGTGCCCGTTCGAGGCTCTCGGTCTTATACTGATTTCTCCGACGCATTGCTCTCTGCAAACCTGATGGGGTCGCCGTCGCGCAGGCGAACGCTGACGACTTCGATCGTGCTGCACACGATGTTGGTCGGCATACCATTGCTGCTGTCGGTGTGGTTTACCAACACACTCGACATCCAAAACTACACGAGAACTTTGCTCGTCGGGCGGCAAGCTATTCATGCCGCCAGCGATCCCGAAGCAAATTGCTATGTTGAAGGAAGAGCCTCTGGCGCCTGAACCCGAAGCTGGTGGCGTGTTTGGAGGCGTGCCTGGAGGAGCGACGGGCGGAGTCCTTGGCGGCATCCTGGAAGGCATCAAGGCGCCCGAAGCGCCAGCGCCACCTCGTTCTGCCGTCGAGAGCGCGAAAGTGCCCATTCCGGTGGGCGGGAAAGTGCAGCCTCCACGGGTTATCTACCGGGTAGCTCCGGAATATCCGGTACTCGCGCATCAGGCCGGTATACAAGGTGAAGTGATTATCTCCGCTGTCATCGATAGCAAGGGCAATGTTGTGGACCTGAAGATCGTTTCCGGTCCGGCACTGTTGTACGAGGCAGCGATGAAAGCGCTTGCGCATTGGAAGTTTGAACCTACGTACTTGAATGGCGAGCCGGTGGCGATTCGGTGGAACGCGACCGTCAATTTTCGCATCGGTACGATGGCCCGAGCGTCCTAGGTCGCCGTGCTCAGTTTCACCCCTCACATACTTGATGGGGAACTTCAAGCAGATGCCTACCACACTTTGTCCGCAAGCCATTTGTGATGGAGGAAGAACATGCCTATCGGGGACATTTGCGTTCTAGGTGTAGTTACCTGTAACCGAGACACTAAGATTGACGAAGTGGCTCAACTCATGCGCCAGCATCACGTCGGAGATGTCGTGGTGATAGAAGAATCGAAAGGGAAACAAGTTCCCGTCGGGATCTTAACGGATCGCGACATCGTGACGAGTGTTATTGCACTAAAACTAGACCCGGCGATGTTCAGCGCGGGCGATCTTATCAGCCGAAAAATCATCACGGTACGGGAAGACCTTGGCGTGTTTGAGGCGATACAGGAGACGCGCAGGCATGGCGTCCGGCGTCTGCCCGTCCTCGACCAAGAGGGTACGTTGGCGGGGATCATTTCGATTGACGATCTGTTTGCATTGCTGGGCGAAGAGATGGCTGAATTGGCCAAGTTGATTTCCAAGGAACAGGTTGAAGAAACCCGGCGGAAACCGGCAGACTAGGAGCGAGTCATTTTCACCGGGTACGGTGTCGCTGGATCATGTGCCGACCGATGGGGTCGATGAAGCTGTCGCAGCGACGTTCAACCTCGAACAACTCCAGCTTAGAACTTATTCTCCTTTTGCTCCCTTAAAAAGCTCCAAAACTTCGTCTCTCAAAACACCTCGTATGATTTCGATTTTATGGTGGGAATCTCCGGCGAGATGATCAATGCGTACTTTTCGAGATCGGAGAATGTGTGGAATATCTTCCCGAGAGGCCACGATTAATCCATCGACAACTCGTTTTGGGGTTTGGGGGATAATCTGGAAACCCAGCATCGCGGCTTGCTTGCGCAGTCTCACCTCTGCTCGATGTGTGGCGCAAAAGTTCGGCCAGTGATACGAACGCGAACGCCTGAGATGGCGAATGCGCGCACCTAGTACCTGGCTCGTGGGTCGTCCTCGAATCCGACGCGGGCTTCAACGGAGTCGGGTATCGCCTTACGACCTGTCATGTCCTCAATGTGAATGCAATAGAATAGAGGTGGATGGCATTCCTTCTTACTTCGAAGCTGGATGGCTGCATAGGCTGTCTGCCACCACAGGAATCGTTTCTCCAGCAACATCTGAGCATGATCGCGTTCGGTGCGATACTCCGGTTCGTCAGGGAATTCTTCATATCGACCGCTTACAATCAGGCTCGTCCAGCGAAAGTGATTGGGAACTTCGTCGATTTCTACACACACAAGAGGATTTAAACGCATCCATTCAATCTTTTTCCCGAAGGTCGAAAATCCATATAGGTGATCGGGTTCGTAGACAAAGTAAATCGGTACAACGTACGGTTGGTTTCCTCGGGCGCAGGCAAGCCTGCCAAAAGTGGAGCGGCTAAGGAACTGCCGGCATTCCTTCTCTGTCATCTCGCTGATTAGCATGATCAGATCCGTGGTTTTCTTCTTGTGGATCGGACAAAATCGAATTCCTCTTTCTGCTGGATTGACTCCAGGTATCGCACCAGATGGTCTGCTCTCAGATTTCCGACGTCTTGGTCATCTTCATCTGATGAAAAATAGATCCAGGTCACCGTCTCCCAAGAGCCGGGGGTTGTAAACTCAGACCCTCCCTCCTCTTAGTTCATCCAAACCTTCGCCAGCGGCTCTTCTGAGCAGCAAGAGGAAACTGCATTGCGAACCTCATCCGACTGGTGCTTGCGTACAACACTCATAGCGCCCAGCGAAGCGTAATGCTGCACGTCGCGATTGGTTGGTATGGAGGATTGCATCACAACTACCCATGGCTGTATCGGCAAGCTGGCCACACGGCTGAGGAAATCAGACGAATGCAGATCCGGCAAGTAATCGTCTACAAGGAGAACCTGGAAATCTTGGTTTTTGAGAAGGTCCAGCGCTTCGCAGCCGCTCCAGGTAGCGCAGGTGTCAAAACCGCTGTTCTCAAGAACTCGCTGCAGAGTGAATAGAATTTTCTCGTTGTTGTCTACGATCAGGACTCTTTTCTTGCTCTCTTTCATCATCATCTCCTAATGTCCCCACAATTTTCAAATGCACCCCTGTGCCGGCGTCCCACACGCAGCTTCTACGACCCAAGGAACGACCCATTCGACCGCAACAGTATTGCGACCAACTACCTTTCCCCTTACCAAAACCCTGTCGCCGGCAAATCGGTTCAGTTCCGCTTCGTGACCTTTCAGGGCGTACATCTTCTTCCCGTCCGCTAGAGCGTACCCGGCACCCAGTTCCACGCACATGCGCGTACATTCCGCATCGCCGTGTGTCGCTGTCCCATGTGTACCGCCACATACCGAATCCGTGACTATGCCGCTCAGTGCGATGCCGGACTGGTCCTGCTTCCCAATGATAGAGACCGCTGCGGACCTGCTGGCCGAGGCGCCAATGCCTGCAATGATCAAAACTGAGACCAGTTTCAGGATGGTGTAACGCTGTGAGTTAGTCCCCGACTCTGTTCGCTTCATGTCATGCCTCTCAACAATCATCGATGGCATTTATGTTGCCAGATTTAATTGAAGATGCGCTGTGATGCAAACCACGGAGCGGAGTGACGCCGGTCACTGGTGCGCCGCGGAGCTTGGTGTATAAACCGTCCAAGGAGGTGGTCCAAATGCCAGAAGCCGCGAAGGGAAAGGCTAGAGTTTCGATTCAGAATGTGCTGTTTGCCACCGATCTGTCGCACGTATCCGCCCCCGCCATAACTTACGCGTTGGAGATTGCAGGGCTCTACGGAGCAAGGATCTGCGCAGTCCACGTCAAGACCGGGGAATGGGACAAGGTGCAGGAACAAGAGTCCGATCGATTGAGAGAGTTCCTGAAGGGAATTCCTCACGAATTCTTGGTTGTTCCCGGAGGTCCGACCGCGCTGAGGGAAAGCGGGGACACGCCGACAACGCTATTGGGTCTGGTCGGGACGAAGAATATCGACTTGATTGTCGTGGGCACCCATGGGCGCTCCGGCCTGGGCCGCGTCCTTATCGGATCGGTAGCCGAAACGATTGTCCGGGAAGCGCCGTGTCCGGTTATGACGGTCGGCCCGCGGCTGGTTGCCGACCCGAAGTCGAGCTTGAAAATCAAGGAAATCTTGTATGCAACCGACATGACCCCATCGTCCGAGGCTGCCCTGCAATACGCTATTTCTCTGGCACAAGAAAACCAAGCACGGCTGATCATTTTGAACGTCCAACTCAAACCCAAGACGGGAGAACTTGTCGACGCGAAGCGCTTTGAGAGTTCGAACCTGCGGCGCCTGCAGGAACTTATCCCGCCGGACGTGGAGCTAGGGCGTCAACCGTATTGCATTGTTGAAATCGGCGATCCGGCAGAGAAAATCTTAGAGACGGCGGGCGTGTACAAGGCCGACATGATCGTGCTGGGCATCCGTCCACATTCTGTGGCCGCGGCAACACATCTTTTGCGGCCCACTGTGCACCGGGTTATCGCTGGTGCAACGTGCCCAGCCCTCACGGTTCGAGGCTAAGATCGATTTAGTCGTCCTTGGGACGCACGGCCGCACCGGATGGGGAAAAGTGCTTCTTGGCTCTCTAGCCGAAACTATTTTCCGCAACGCTCCATGTCCAGTAATCACCGTAGGTCCGCATTGTTGCGCAGATCCGAAGCAAAGCGTGAACAATCAGGCGAGTGAGACGTTTGCCGCGCGCCCAGGACATAATAGTTTGTCTGATCGGTTTTGAGACGCATAAAGCCCGGCCCGATCTCACCGATCCCTCTGGCTTCTGGCTTTGCGTCAATGCGGCTAACGCGGCGCCATTCATGGAGGCTTTCAACGCTTCGCCAGCGGCATTCCGTGAGTTTTCGATCGAACGGCGAGTCGGCAAACAAATGCGGTCTTCAACATTGGGTGCTCAGATCGTCAAAATCGAGGAAGGCTCAGCGGAAACGCGGGTCTTGATCCGTCCGCATGCATCTTGCGGAGAGCTGTAGGTCGAGCCATTTGCGCTGCCAAAACACACCCAGCATGCGAAAAAGAGAAATCTGGTGGCAACACGAGCGGTCGCGCTCGCACGCATTCGGGCGGCGAGACAATAAGTGCCAGCTCTTCAGTTGCGCGACAAGAACTTATCGAAAAACCTGAGAAACAACTCCAGGCCGACAATCCACGCGATGCTAAGCAGTCCCAGCGCCAGAGAGGAGACCAACGTCAAGCTGCCCCTCATATGGGCGACAACTCCAATCTGCAGAGAATTGACAATTGCAATGGCAATGAGAATCCCTCCGACCGCTCTGCTACCCCATACAATAATGCGGAGTGCACGCCGTTCGTGGTTGCCTGTCATAAGCATCACCGACCTTGAGGGCCCGACTTCTGCTGAATGGATTGCAAATACTTCACCAAGTTTTCCACTCTCACATTGTACGCCTCAGTTTGGAAGACGCGATTAGCCGCAAGGCTGTTGGGTCGCCGGATTGACCCGGAAGCCTGTAAAACTTACGGCTCGATTTAGAGGGCGCAATACGCTTAACGGCTATTGCGCCCTCACTTTTTCGAGTCGCACCTTAGCTCACCATTATCGCGGCGTGTGCGAAATGTCACTAAGATGTAAGATAAGAAAAAGGCATTCTAATCCTACTTAGCCACTCGGAAATATCTCTTGCGCTACTGGAGCAGTGTGGGCGCGCGACGTTAGAAAACTTGTTTGCCGCAGCCATCGGCATGCTCTCGAGGATAAGCCTTGGAAGGAAGTCAGCCTCGTTGGGGCAATACCTGGCCATGCACGCACGAGGTTTTGCGCTGACTAGTAGTTGACCTTGGCCTCTTCGCAATGTCCGAGGGTCCCAAGCGGGTTTTAGGGCCGTCTTTCTGCGAAGCCTTTAGCTTACGCCCTTCCTCAATGTCTCGCTCATTCCATCGCCAGAGCTTGCGCCCGTCAACCAATTCGATTCCGTAAGGCTGAATCCTCTGTGCCCCGAGCCAACCATGCAGGGTTATGACGGACACACCGATCAGCTTGGCAGCTTCGGGCGTGCTATAGGTTTTTGGCTTCGACATTACGGCGACCGTGGATATGAAAGATATCAGCAAAGGTTAAATGGCTCACTACATTTGCCGATATGATGAGTGACGCGCATCACAGACATCTGAGCATCCCTGTACTTAGCCTTTGAAAATGAAATTCGGGTTCCAAAATAGTGGGCGAGACCATGAACAAGGTGATAGGTACTGCCTTGGGTGCGCGGAACGCTACCCACGGCCGCACAGGTCGTACCCCGGTTCAACGTGTCTCGGATTGGTTCACGCCGAAGACTTCGGGGACCCAACCAAAACTGTTTACTGGTGTGACGTGTGCGGCGCTAAACCATAATCCGTTCAGATGAGTCAGGAAGGGAGCCGACATGGAGAAATGCAATCCGGATGTTTTAGAGGTTCTCAAATCCGAACTGCGGTTCCTCGAAAACGGCGGCTACAGGCATTGCTTGCTCCGGCCATGGCGGCCGCAGTTGGCCTTCATAGAGTCGCGGACCTGCCAGAAAAACGCGATGGGTGGACCCCAAAACTGTGACGGATGTGTGTTGATGGAGTTCGCGTCTTCGGAATGGCACGAAGAGAAAACGCCGTGCTGGCATATACCGCTCAACGAAATAGGCGAGACCGTGGATTCGTTTTATCGCTGGGGTACGCAGGATGACCTGGAGCAGGCGCTTAGGACTTGGCTTTGGACCACGATCCTGTCAATTGAGGATGACCGGCGCAACAACATCATTCGATAAGCTCTTCGCGTTCTTGGTTCTGAGCAAACGGATTCGCCATGCCGGACCACGTAAACTTCTCCGGCATGCCGGTTGGTATAGAATCGCGGCCACCAAGCGAACTTCAGTCGTGAGCGGATTGGCCTCGTTTCATTAGTGTAGGAGGTCCCATGATTGATGACTTACATGACCTTATCGGCGGAAGGCACACTATTGGGGCTGCCACGGAATCCTTCTACGCAAAAGTGTTGGCAGATGATAGCCTGCGCCACTTCTTTAAACGTACCGATATGGCGCACCTCCGCTCCCGGCAGAGTATGTTCCTTACCATACTCCTCGGTGGACGAGTTGTGTATACAGGCAAAGAGATTCACGGCGTTCATGCATGGGCGCGAAACCACGGGCTGAACGACGCGCACTTCGATACGTTTCTCAAGCATTTTCGTCAGCTCTGGAAGAAGTGGGGGTTAAGGCAGAAAAGGTGGAGGTTATCAAACTTCTGGAAAGTAAACGAGACGATGTCCTGAATCCCTGAGATATTGACCTGCCCCCCGTTGTTGTACCACTCCTTATGTTAGTCCCAGAGCCATTGCCGATGGGTGGAGCGGAGCGGAACCCAGCGGCAATGGGGTGATCGCTGCCGGCGCGGGTGGCCGGTAGCCCAGTGAGCTGTGCGGACGAAATACGTTGTACTCCCGGCGCCAGCGTTCAATCAACACTTTGGCCTCAGTCAGCGTGTAGAAAATCTCCCGATTGAGGCACTCGTCCCGGAACTTGAGGTTGAGGTTAAGGAGTAAGGCAGATGCAAATTCGTCTAGAGATTACAGAAGCAGAAATTAGAGCGTTTCAAGCGACATATGCAGAACAAAGTCCAAAGCCACGTCTTCCATTCGAGGAGTGGGCTGGTCGTGAGATAGCTTCGCATTTTTCCAAAGCGTGGTCGCAAAAAGCACAGTGGGCAGTGCAGGATACGTTGCGGCCAGTGTTTGCGCGAGAAATTCAGCAGCGACTTCGGGAAATGTCTCAAGTCTCATAACTGCCCGTGGCGATCACAAGCACCGCCGCAGCGGATTAGAACTGAACTTGCCCACCTGGATGTGCGCTGTTTCACGGCGGAGGCATTTCCCTTTACGCCCCCGCCGTGAAACGCCGGATAAGCCTACTTCTCGATTTGCGCAGCCGCTTTTCTCAATTGCTCGGCAGCGAGGCTCTTCAGCCGTCTCGAACGCTCTTCGTATTCTCCCCGTATCTGAGCGATGCGCGCATCAATGGCTTTCTTGGCATCACCCTGAGCCTTCGCCGCCTTTTGTTGCAGTGCTTGCACCTTTGCTTCGGTCTCCCCTTTGATCTGTTCCGACCTCTGTTTGGCCTGGTCGAGCTTTTCCTGAAGCTTGGCGTTAAGGGCGTCAATCCTGGCCTGAAGCTTCGCCTTGCGGTCAGCCTGCGCCTGAGCATGCTCAGCCTTCAATTGCGCAATTTCGTCTGTTCAACGTCCGCCACGTCCCTGGCTCTTTGATCATCTTCAACCGTGCTCCTGAGAGAGCGAAAAACAACGCCACCGAGAGCCTCCATCCGTTGAGTCCACTGGTGTCACCCACTCCTCACTGACATCAGCGACTACGGCGCACTTGCCGGGCGTAAGGGCAGCGGCAACGTCAGCTCCGAAATCGGTGTTGACTCCGGCAGCGTATAGATCCCCCAACATTCCTGCGAAGCTTCCGGCGAGAGCGCCGATGCCGAAGCCAACGGGTCCTCCCAGCAGCACCGATTAGGCTGCCAATGGCAGTACCCCCGATGGTTCGAACCGGAAAGTCGCCGTCAGTCCGAAGTACAGAAACCGTTCCGTCGGCGTTCTTCTTGATTACCGATTCAGCGTGGATTGTGATGCTCCCCTCGGTATCGAGTTGGTTGAGACTACGCGCGCCTTCATATGCTTTCGCTTCATTGTCAAACACTACGACTAGCATCTTTTCCATGAGAATTCTCCTTTAGTGAATTTAGACAGCTTGAGAGGCCTTCGGCTTCGGGAAAATCTGGTGAATTGCCGTCCCAAAACCGACCAGTGATGCACCGTCACAAATCAAATCAACACCAATTGCGAAACCGATGAACCAGATACTCGAAAGTGGCATTTGCGCCAGCAGAATGACTCCCAGCGCTACGGAAACGATCCCTGAAAAAACTGCCCAACCCCAGCGCGGAAACTTCATCATTCCTGCCGCGATTGCTCGAAACATCCCGCTCACAACGAAAAAGCTCGCAAGAATCAAAGTGAGGCTTGCAGCTCCGGCGAGCGGATAACGGATCAGCAAATATCCGGTGAATCCTCTGAACAGCGCGCTGAGAAGGTTAAGAAAGAATCCGCTCCAGTTCCTCGTGCCAAAGGCGTGAACCAAAGCGACGATTCCGCTAATCAACAGCAACCATCCAAAAACCAGGACGGTCGCAAATGTGGCGGTGACATCCCCGATGATGCAAATGGCTCCCAGAAGCATTAGAAGAATTCCGAGACCCAGGAACCAGCCCCAGGAATTCCGTATTTCCTCCATGCCTGCGAGAAGCGGATTTTGTGCTAACTCATTTCTTGACATCGAACCCTCCTTTATCTTGTTTGTGGCTTCTTTCCCCGTGGTAACTTCGGGCCGCATTCTGATAACGCCGTTTTATCGGGAGTTACGGTAACGTCGCAGTGCGAAGAACCCTCCTCGTAGTAGAGCCTGACAACGCACCGCTGCGCTATTTCAACGCCGTCTTCAGCCGTTTGGTGCTCTGCGTCAACTGTCTCTTGAGTGCATCTACCTGCTTCGTTATTGCGACAAGTTCTACGTGTGCCGCTTTGACTGCTTTACGAGTTGCTTTGTGAGCTTTGGCATCAACCCTACCGATTGCAGAACCAACTCTCATCGCAGCATCTCTAAGTCCATTGTCCTTCGCCATGGCTTTGCCTCCAGAATTTAGCGGCGACTCAGACTTTCTTCGCCGAACAGCGCGCAACGTATTCGGTACCGCGAAGCATCGCAGTGACGCCGATCACACGATCCCGTGATTTTATCTTCACGCCCTCTCCGAGCTTATACTCCAACACATAAAGTTTTGAGCAGCTTCCGCAGAGCCAAAAATGCTCGACACAATACTGATCTACGGGAGACTGCCCATCCAATGGGGACTTAGAAAACCGTACCAGTTGGCCTTCGCGGTAATCGAATGGCACCCCACAATCAGAATTTGAGCAATTCGCGAACATCCTCTCTCCTCTGGACCGTGCAATCTAGTTGCTCTTGCTTCCCGAGTGAGAGGGCGGGCATAAGCACGAAACGCTTACCGCCCTCATAGCCTTTCTAACTTGCTGCCTTCGGCTCGATGCGAACTGTTTTGGCATGGGGTGCTTTGGGTAGTTCGATGTTCAAAACTCCGTCTTTCAGGATCGCGCTCACCTTCGAGCTGTTGACCTCCGTTGGCAGGTCAAAGACCCGGAGGATCTCCTTCGCGCAGCGCTCGGAATAGACGGTCTTGGCCTTCTTGCTTTCTTCTTGGCCCTCGTGCTTACCGGAGATTGTCAGACGGCGCGGTTCGACATCGATCTTGAGTTCCTTGGTGCTGAAACCCGGAACCTCTGCCCGAATTGTTAGGTTGTCATCAGACTCTTGCATTTCCAGGTGTACCGGGTGAAGCAGTTCGGACTCGGCACGAAACCAATCTTCCAAATCGTGACCGAGCCACCTGCCGTTATTGTCAAATATCTCGAACGCTCTGCGAGCGATCGCATTGTAATTCTCCTGCATCCGATCAAAAATATTCTCGGTTTCAGTTTGTTTCGTTGGTACGGATGTTTTGACTGGCTGTAATGCTGTTGCTGGATGTGCGCTCATTTGTGTTCTCCTCAGTTTGGCTCTTCCCGGACTACACCCCGACTGTCAGGTAGATTGCCGACAACGGTGGCGTCATACCCGGTCTGCAGGATGTATGTCTTGTGGCACAGGAACCGTCGCCCATGGCGGGCGCGGCGGAGGGTGTGTGGTGAGACGGCACGAGTATACACCGTCTGTCATCAACGTAGGATTAATAAGCCTCGATTCAGAGAGTGGAGGCAGTTGAAGCGCAGAAAGACATCGCCTTGGCAATCAGGAGCAGCGCGGCGGCCGATTAGCAGTCGCCCTGCCCAGGCGCTCGCAGACGGCACGATGAGGGCGACAACGGCTCGTGTGTGACCCACATCACAGCGACGTTCCTCACTCTGCGCGAAAAGATGAACGAGGAGCACGCTATGCTCACCATACTTCTCGTAGTTCTCTTGCTCGCAGTGGTGTATTGGTTCACGCTCCGGCGTTGGTTCGGCCGCTGGGGCGCGACCAACAATGAACTCTGGTGCGTCATGAGCGGCGATGCGATCATTTCCCACCCCACGCATTCAGCCACCCAGGCTGTCACTGTCGATGCGCTGCCCGGAGACATCTGGCCTTGGCTCGTCCAGATGGGCTATAAGCGCGGCGGCCTGTACAGCTATGACTGGCTCGATCGGCTCTTTGGCTTTCTGGACCGTGTGAGTGCAAACCGCATACTTCCGGAGTTTCAGCACCTGGGCGTGGGCGACAAGATTCTCCTCGGTCCCGAGGAACTGACCGTCGCGGTCTTGGAGCCTTTTCGTTCGCTGGTCTTGAGCTATAAGGGTCGCGGTATGGAGTGGGTTTGGCAGTTTGGCCTGTATCCTCTCGTCAACAACCGTACGCGACTTGTGACTCGCGGTACTGAGCGAACACCGCAAAACGCGAGCTACTGGCTCTTCTTGCGTGTGATGGAGCCTGCCGCATTTATCATGACACGGCGGATGTTGCTGGGTTTGAAAGAACGCGCCGAAGGGTTGAGGGCACGAGCTTTGGCAAGGGCCGCCTGATTGGAAACGAATATCTGGGCGTTCTACCAGACGCAGTCGGATTGCGACAAATGGGTACAGGTTCTGAAAGCGGGCGTACTCTACTTCGCGCTTGTCTTCGGTGCTGGCTTCGTACTTGGCACGATCCGTACGCTGTGGGTCGTTCCCCGCGTCGGCACGCGGATGGCCGAACTCACGGAAACGCCCGTCATGCTCGTCGTCGTCATCGTGGCGTCGAGGTGGGTAGTGTTGCATCTTCTCGTTCCGTACGTACAGTCCGTACGGCTCGGAATGGGTGCTATCGCTCTCGGCCTCCTGCTCCTCGCGGAATTCGGGTTCGTGCTCTGGGTTCGCGGCTTGTCAATCCGACAGTACTTCGCGTCCCGAGATCGTGTTTCAGGAGCGGTCTATTACGCGATGCTTGGGCTATTTGCAATCATGCCGCTCCTCGTGGCTCGAAGATTATCACCACGCCCCGGAACAAGGACAGCAGTAGGGATTTCGCGGACACAAGCACCGCAGCAGCGGATTAGCCCGATCACAACCGAAGAGAATTAGAATGCAGCTCGACGGCGGCCCAGTCCCCACTCACCAATGCTCCGGGGCTCTATGCGAACGAGTTGGTAAAGCAGCAGGTGTAAAACAGGGCCAAAGCGTTGGCAATACGTATGACCATGTATACCGCCCGAGTGATGAGCAAGCCGGAAGTTATCGGTTCGTCCCTCGGATTGGTACCGACAAACGCGCTTGTATTGACTGGTCTGGGACGAACGATGCCGACTCCGACTATCCAGAAACACCGCTTTACAGGGTCGAAAAATCACTGCGCTTGTGCTTGGCTGGGAGTCGGTTGAGGATTCGGTGATTCGATCCGGTAGCCGAGTCTGCGGAGATCCCGAACCATCTTCCAAGCGCGAAGTTGCTTCGATCGTTTGGCGACCGCAGGGCCCCTTTCTTCGTAACGCACTCCCTGGTGCAGGATCTTCCAGATCAGCCGACACTGCCGATGGGCGATGGCTCCGATAGCTTGATTGTGTCCCAGGCGCGGTACCGTACGACGATAGACGATCTCAAAGACAGTTCCTTTCGCTTTGGCTGCGGCGTTGGCACTCTGATTGAGAATCCGCCGCATGTGGCGGTTGCCCTTCGGGGACCGGTGGTTGTAGTTCACACCCGCGCTCTCGTCGTCACCGGGACATGCACCCACCCATGAGGAGAACTGCTTCTCGGAAGGAAATGTCGCTGCGGTGGCACCCACTTCGGCGATAATCTGCTGCGCCGAATTGACGCCGAGACCGGGCACTTCCGCCAGTCGTTTCACCGCGTCCTGATGCTGGCTGAGCAGACCCGCCATCTCCTGGTCGAGTTGGCCGATCTGGTCGTCGATCAACTGAAACTCCTCCAGCGCCATCTTCAGCAGCCTCCGATAGACGGGGTTAAGCTCCGCCGACGCGCCAAGAGCATCACACAACTGTTCTGGCGTGGCACGCAGCTTCCGATCAGCCAGGGCAGCCAGAGTTGCTGGATTGGTTTCTCCGTCCGCCAGCGCCTTCAGCATGCGTCGTGCACTGAGGCCCAGCAGATCGGAGACAAAGCTGGACAACTTGATATGCGCCTCTTCCAGAAGACTCTCGAGTCGGTTCTGTAACTGTACCCGGTTCCGCGTCAGCTGGTGCTTTCGGCGCATCACCGTCCGCCACAGGCGCTGTTCGGCATCGGGCACAAAGCTCAGAGTCAGTTCCCGGGCCACCAGCCGCTTCACCAGGCGTTCGGCATCGGGGAAATCCTTCTTGCGCCCCCGCGGCCCGCGATTGGACTGTGCCTGCGCCAAGATGCAACGTTCCCGACATCGGGCCCGCGCCTTCCCGCTTCTGGCGGAGCGGCTTCCAGTACCGTTCCAGTGCTTCCCAGACCGGTTTCCAATACTGCGCCGTCGATTCCATGACGACTTCCTCGACCTCTGTCTCAAGCAGCCATGTCGGCTAGTGATCGCAGTTGTTCGGGGTTGCTGCCAAACAGCCGCCGCTCAAACTGGTACTCGCCTTCGATTTCGACGTCGGACACAACTACGGCCAGCATCTTTTTATGAACATCGATTCCCGCTATCCTGTAAGGCATAAATTCCTCCTCGGCCGGGAGCGGAGAGCGTGCTGCGAATTACCTTAACCAGGGTCACGGGCTATCGCCGCTCCCTCAGCGGGAAGACAACGACGCCCAATTATTCGCTCAATCACGCACGCTCCGGATCAGACAGGTGAACGGCCTCAACTTCTCCACTGCGATACTCGACCTCGCCGCTCCGAGCCGTTTGCCATCTTAGCTCTGAACGATTTTCATGGAGTTTCGCGGGCCATAGGCCCTCAAAGACAGGTGAAGAATTACAAGTGAAGTTTCTGGCGGATTCCGGAGAAAACCCTCTAAACCATTGAAAAAGATGGTAGGCCCGTGCGGGCTCGAACCGCAGACCTCTACCGTGTCAATGAAAGCAGCAGCAGAACATCAACAACTTACGGGGTAGTTTCGGTAGTGTTTGGAAGCCTTTGGAGCAGTAAGAAACGCTTATTGTTCCCACGTTGTTCCCACGCGGCAGGTTGGCACAACCCGGTGGGGCCGACACAGCATCGGTGACAGCGTCTGGTGGATTGCAGACGCTGGAAGTCTAGCGGAGGGCCTGCTTCAGCCGGTTTCTTGCCTTGTTCAGATCACTCAAGAGTTCTTCCACCCGCTTCGATAACTCCGCCAGCTCTTCCCTAGCTACTTGCGCTGTCTTTGCCACCTTGCGAGCCGTGCGATCCGCTCGCCCCGCAGCGGTTCCCATTTTCACTGCGGCCGCAGTGAGTCTAGCCTTCTTGGCCATATCCTCTTCTCCGGTATTCCTTCCGAACCCAGAATCTATTCTCTCACGCGACCGCGTCGCACGGCGCAATAGGAAGAATACCATTGGGCGGTTTCACGCAGATTTTGCGCTTCTCACGCGCGACATCGCTTGACCGTCGCCCCATGCACGCCGATAATCCTGCCGTAGCGCAATTCCCCGGGGTACGCTCCCGGTCCTGACGGAACGGAACAACACGACGGTTGGGTTTGGTTTGTGCTCCATTTTGTGGTGCCCGTGCGCCCGCGCGGCGTCAAGAGGGTTTGATGCCACAGGATTCGCCCGAGACCGGCAGCATGCCGGTGCCCCATTCTTCTTCCCGGCGTCCGGCGAACGAGTGCCTGGAGATCTTCCACGAGAACCAAGCAACTGAGGCGCCCCACAGTAACGCAGAAGGGGCTGCTGTTCTCGGCACAGGAACAGCACTGGCCAAGCCGCCGAAGGACGGCACCGAGCGGCTGAAGCCGTACCGCTGGACGAAGGGACGGAGCGGGAACCCCGGGGGCAGGCCGAAACGGCTGCCGGTCACCGACGCGCTGCGCGCCCTGCTGGAGAAGCCGCTGCCGGACACGATCCGCGCTGGACTGGAGAAGGCAATGGGGGCTAGGCTGCCGAGGAGCCTGACTATGGCTGAAGGATTGGCGCTGGATACGCTCCTCGCGGCGTTCGGCAAGAGATCCGAGGACGATTCAAGTCGGCGTGCCATTCGCTCGCCAGGTCCAAAATTCCGCTACGCCTTGCGCGGTCTTTGCCCGCTTACGCTGCCACCTGGATGTCATTGAAGACCACTCGAACTCCTTGAGTTGCCCGGGCGGCCTCCTCGGCTTTGTCTCGCTCATCCTTGATTTTAACCAGTCCGCCGAGTACCACAGTACCGTCGCTTGCTTCTACGGCGATTCTGTCGGCTTCGTTGGGTTTGGTATTTCGGAAACGCTCCGCTAATTTCATGCTTCACTTCGCCCGACAACTGATTATCGGTCGTCATGGTGCCTCCCTGAACATGCGCTCTGTACTGTTAGAAGCTGGAGTATGAAAGATAGGGGCGCGGAGCTTTTCCCGGTCGGGCTGACCGGCGCGTCGTCTGAAGCTCTTGGCGCTACCTTCTTGTCCGCGCCCCACGAAATCGGAGTCAGTAGGTGTGTCTCTCATGCTCCTCATATTCTTGCCTCCTTCTATCTTCTTTGTACTCCAACGGAGCCGTTTATTCTGTGACGCGAATCACCGGTGACAAATTCTGGCCGATGGTCCGCTTCGTGAAATTTGGAACGTTCCCCGGTGGAAGCAGTTCCAAACCGACAACCATGCGGAAGTCACCTCAATGGTAGAGGTGACTCGCAGCACAGCCGGGTAGGCGTGCATATTCCTCTCGTTCCTGGCAATGTCGTACCGCCCTCACGCGGTCACATTGTTTTGTGGACACGCTGGACCTTAGGACGTGCCTCTGTTTGATCTGATTCGGTATCTGCCAGTATTCTTTCGACAGCGCCCCGATGGATCCAGTTCCTGATAAACCACTGGGCGAGTTCTCCCGTCAGCGGATGTCCAAACTCGGCCTCAATGTCTCTCAGCTCTTCCTCACTGACATAAGGTTGCTGTGTGACGTAGGTCACAGCCTCTAAAATCAGTTTCCGTTATTAATTGTGTTCTCCTGGCGCAGCGCGCTAAGAGGAAAGCTCGCGAAATTCAGGGTGGGAGACGTTATGGTTGGAAAACAGATGCTGGAAGTAGCAAACCCGGCCGAAGCTCTGCGGAATCAGAATGGAAAATTCAAAGTGATCTCGCCCAACGGCTACATCTTTCAAGTTACTTGCGGCAAAGGGACCAAGATTCGAATCCGTGAGATCGGTGCGTCAGAACCCAATGCACCTTCGCAGCTTCGGGGATGGCGAATCGAGAAGATTGCCTAAACAACAATTACAAAAGGAAACGATTCCGTGCCCGCCCGGCCAGGACTCATCCCTCGAAACGTCGTCAACGGTCACAGCCAAAGATAAACATCTCGAACAGCTTTTGCGCCTCGCGTCCATCTATCAGAAGCGTACCAAGGTATAGGCTTAGGGAACTCGTGCGCCGGTCGATTGACATCGGTCTGTCCAATAGCACTCCACGCGAAGATTCACGTGCTCGTGTGACCTATGTCACAGCCACAAGCTGCCGCAGGGCCCACGATAGAGCCTTAGAGAAGGTGAGATATGGCCACGGCACCCACGCAGATCGGACCATTCCCGCTACGCCCAAACATTGTAACTGGGCCGCATTCCAGGAAACATTCTCGAGCGAAATGGATCAAATGGGGGACGCTGGCGGGTCTAGCTCTCGCACTAGCCGTCGTGGGCGCACTTTGGCGTGAGCATCTGCAGAACGCGATCACATACGAAACGGTTCCAGTGGAACGAGGCTCCATTCAGGCAAAGTCACGGCGACCGGCAATCTCAATGCGGTTGTCGATGTGCTCGTGAGCAGCCAGGTTTCCGGGAATATCAAGGCTCTCTATGCGGATTGGAATAGCAAGGTCAAGAAAGGTGAACTAGTTGCGCTCATAGACCCTGAGATCTTTCAAGCCCAAGTGGATCAGGCGAGCGCAACGTTTCGGTCCGCGCACGCTGCCACCATCACCGCGCAAGCGCAGGTGGAGAAGGCAAGATCGGATTTGAGTTCAGCGAACGCGACGGAAAAGAATGCCGAGGCTATCGCTGCAAAGGATCTTGCGAATGCAACTAATGCAAAAGCTCAGTTGGAAAGAGCGGAGATACTGCTCCGTGAGCAAATCGTAGCCCAGCAAGACTACGATACAGCGAAGGCGAATTACGACGCTACCCAGGCGCAAGTGACGGCCGACCAAGCTCAGATCGATGCTGCCAAACAAAACATGAAGTCGGCACAAGCCTCGATTCAAGTGGCGCAGAGTCAATTGGCGACCACACAGGCGCAAGAGCGCCAGGCACAAGCGGTACTGCAGCAGGCGCAGATCAATCTGGACCACACGCGAATCATGGCTCCGGTCGATGGCACGGTCATTGCCCGCCGAATGGACGTGGGCCAAACAGTGGCGTCGACACTCAACCCGCCAACCATTTTCGAGATCGCGCAGGACCTGACCAAAATGCAGGTGGATACGAATGTGGACGAGTCGGACGTGGGAACTGTCGCCAAAGGACAAAGGTTACCTTCACTGTCGATTCCTACCCGGATACGACCTTCCATGGAGTGGTGGCCGACATTCGGAAGGCGCCCATCATCACGCAGAACGTAGTCACCTACGATGTGGTGATTACCGTCGACAATTCCGACCTCAAACTGTTTCCGGGAATGACCGCCAACGTCACAATCCTGGCGGCAAAGCTCGACGACACGCTGAAGGTGCCCAATTCCGTACTGCGTTTCCGGCCCTCGTCGGCGCTGATGAAGAAAACCGGTTTGCCGCCAACGCAAGCGGACAAACAACAAGTCTACGTGCTGGCAGGAGGAAAGCTGGAAGCGGTGCCCGTCAGGCTTGGTCTTTCGGACGGCAGGTACACGGCTATTACGTCGGACCAACTTCAGCCGGGCGCGCGGGCCGTTGTAAGAGCAAGCACAAGCGGGAGTGCATCGACCGGTACATCGACCACCTCTGTGCCAATGGCCCCGAGGATGTGAGGAGCGCCATGCCCGCGCTCATCGAAACGGATCGGCCTCACGAAAACCTACGTGCTTGGCGAAGTGACCGTGAACGCCTTGCAAGGCGTCACGCTTAGGATTGAGCGCGGTTCGTTTGTAGCCATCATGGGGGCATCCGGTTCGGGCAAATCGACGCTTAATGAATCTTCTGGGTTGCTTGGACCGGCCCACGTCAGGCCGGTATTGGCTCGACGGCATGCCAGTCGAAGGGCTGGATCGGGACCAGCTCGCCGAAATACGGAACGAGAAAATTGGCTTCGTCTTCCAGAATTTCAATCTGCTCCCACGCATGAGCGCCATGGAAAACGTGCAGCTGCCTTTGCTGTATAACAGCGGCGATATATCGGATGCCGATGAGCGGGCGAGGCGAGTCCTGGCCTCAGTCGGCTTGGCGGGAAGGGAGCACAATTTGCCGACCCAGCTCTCCGGCGGACAGCAGCAGAGGATAGCGATCGCACGGGCGCTGATCAACGAACCGGAAATTCTTCTGGCTGACGAACCCACCGGGCAACTCGATTCGCACACCAGCGCCGAGATCATGGGGATTTTTCAGAAACTGAATCGAACGCCACGGAATCACGATCATCGTCGTGACGCATTCCGATGAAGTAGCCAGTTACGCGACCGAATCATCACATTCCGCGATGGGCGGATCGTCGACGACACTCGAAGACAGAACTCATCCAAGTAGCAGACCCGACGGCAGCGAGCGAGCTTACGCGTCCGTTGAGGTAGCTCCATGAAACGCCTCGTCTCATCCATGCGCATCGCGTTTCGAGCGCTCGAGGTCAATAAGCTTCGTTCTGCGCTCACAATGCTCGGAATCGTCATCGGAGTCGCCGCCGTGATTGCCACGGCGGCGATCGGCTCAGGCGCAAAGCAGCGCATCCAGCAGCAGATCGCCAGCATTGGCAGCAACGTCATCATCGTCCTGCCCGGGAGCCTCACCAGTTCCGGAATGCGCATGGGAACCGGCAACGCCGTAACCTTGTCAGAGTCCGATGCGCGCGAACTTCCCGCGCAGTGCCCGGATGTCGCTCTTGCCGTGCCCTTGGTGCGCGGCGGGGCGCAGATCGTCTACGAGAACAACAACTGGGCGACGATCGTTTACGGGACGACGCCCGGGTATCTGGATGTGCGCGACCTTTCCGTGGCCGAGGGTTCCGCCGTTTACTCAGCAAGATGTGGATTCGGCCAACAAGGTCGCGCTGCTCGGCAAGACCGTGGTGACCAATCTTTTCGGCGACATCGATCCCGTTGGCCAGTCGATTCGCATCAAGAAGGTGCCATTCACCGTGGTCGGCGTCCTCGAGCCCAAGGGGCAATCGCCCACAGGACAAGATCAGGACGACGTCATCCTGCTTCCTATCTCCACTGCAAAACGCAAGGTCCTTGGCATCAAGTCGGCCAATGCCGATGCCGTCGAGTCAGATTACTGATGGAGGCGAAAAGCGGCGAACCAGATCCAGGCGGCGCAGGACGAAGCCAGAGCCTTCTCCGCCAGCGGCACCATCTGCAGCCAGGCCGAAGATGACGATTTCTCCATTCGCAATATGGAAGAGATCTTCGCCGCGCAAGAAGCCTCTTCGCACATCATGTCGCTCATGCTCGCGGCAGTGGCTTCTGTTTCACTGATCGTGGGTGGCATCGGCATCATGAACATCATGCTGGTCTCCGTTCGCGAACGGACCCGCGAGATCGGGCTTCGCCAAGCCGTCGGGGCAAAGACGCGCGACATCCTGACGCAGTTCCTAGTCGAAGCGGTGACGCTGTCGATTGCCGGCGGGTGTGCCGGAATCGTTCTGGGGATTGTCGCATCCGCAGTCATCTCGCGCCTGGCAAGCTGGAATACCGTCGTTAGCGTGGGGGCTGTGGTGCTCGCGGTTTTCTTCTCCGCGCTAGTGGGGATCAGTTTCGGATACTACCCTGCGCGAAAAGCCGCATATCTCGATCCGATTGAAGCCTTGCGCTCTGAATAGTAATTCTAGCAACGGGTTTAAGGCCGAGACTAGCTGCAGCATAATTCCTATTCGCGCTCCGCTGTTCTTTACGGATTTTCAGCGAAGGCCGACAAAGTCGGCGCTGCCGCCTCTATTTCGCTTGTATGGATTCGAGGTAACGGATTAGCTCAGTAACCCGCATCGTCACCACGCGGTGGGTTTTGATGTCTGCGAAGGTAGAGCCCCATATCGGCATCTCAGCTGTCCCGTGCGCCGGTACGTCCACTCCATTCTTCAGCACAGTTGCCACATGATCCGCAGGAAACCTATCGTTGTTGCGCCTTGAGAGAGTTGTCAAATCTGGTGGCGGCACTTTTAGCACAGCAGCCATTGGGCCATTTCCCTTAGCATCGGTTCCATGGCACGTGGCGCAGTAGGACTTGAATATCTCTCCTCCTGATAGTTCGGCTGGAGTGGTGCTCACGGTCTTCTTCGGAGCTTGCTGCTCTCCAGCCTTGCCGATGGGACTTGTCAACGACAGCAGCACCATCGAGAGAGAGAGATTTCGCGAAACTGACAAGAGCATCGACAGCCTCCTTAGTTGCGTCCTCAGACACTCACGATCGCGATGGGCGATTCCGGATACTAACCTAACCGTAGGCCGGGTCAGTTCCTTGGTTCCGGGGGACTCGACTCCAAGTGCGCGTGTTGCACATCATCGAATAGATTTCGCCGTACTGAACTCGAACGGCGAAGCTTGACCATATCAGCGTACGCGTCACGGTCTCCCGAGTGCCGCTGACTTCATCCGTGATTCGTTGAACGGTAGAGCATGTAGGTGAAGCAGCCATGCAGCCATCTTTCACCGGTTACGTCGTCGTGCCGGGAATCGATAGATTCATCGAGCACATGCGCGTAACTGCCTCCGAGGCGGAGCACCTCTTGCTCCAACCGATCACATATTTGAGCCATTAGATTCTGATAGCATCGATCCCAGAGCTCATCGCGATGCGCCAACGTACTAGGCACCCGCGCGCTCGCTGCTTCAATAATGTGTTCGCCCATGTATTCGGCATCCAACGGAGGCAAGTCGCGATGCCAGTAGATGACTTTCGTATTTGCTTGGGCACCCACCTCAACACCTTGATTGAATGGTGCGGGCGAGGGTTGCAACGGGTGCCGTGAGTCCGTCGCCTTAACCATTTCTCACCTCGAAAACCTCGCTTTGTAGCGCCGCTGGTGTTTTCGGTTTTTCAACCGCGAACTGTCAATACCGGGCACATTGCATGCGCGACTACTTTGTGCGCCGTCGTCCGTTCTAGGTGAGTCGCGGTGCTCAAGTGACCGGCGGCGTTGCGCACACCCAGGATAATCAAATCCGCTCCGTGCTCTTTAGCCGTCTCGAGAATCTGCTCGGCGGGATTCCCGTACTGCACAACGGCTTCCGGACGGCACCAGAGTTCTGCGTCTGCGGGAACAAGCTCGTGGAGTTGGCCCATCGCACTGCCGACTGCCTCCTCCGCGACCCTCTCCCCTGATGCTTCGTTTGGTTTTCTCATGACATGCAATAAGATGAGGCGAGCCTGGTTTTCCTGAGCCATCGAGACGGCATAGGGTGCTGCAGCCAGAGACTCCTGAGTGAAATCGGTTGCGAAGAGTACATGGTGGAACTTCCCCCCCTTGTGTAGCTCCTTGCGAGCCCACGGCCCGATCGTGAGTACGGGCACATGCGACCGCCGGAATATTTCTTCGGCAACAGAGCCCAACAGAAGCTTTTGGGCACCGGTACGCCCGTGTGTGCCCAGCACGATCAAATCAATGTTGTATTCCCTGATTGCGGCCTCGACCGACGGCCAAACCCCCAGCCCGCGCTCCACATACGCTTCGTGTGGCAGGCCAGCGAGTTGCGATTCAAGCCGCTGTATTCCGGCTTGCGCTCCTTCTTCCTGTGCTTCGATCATGGCTGCGGTTGACTCTGGTGTCGCATAGGCTAAGGGAACCGGCATCAATACGTACAAGGCGTACACCTTAGCCTGATACTCGCGCGCGATGGCCGCGGCAAAAGGAAGCGCGGCCTCGGATGGTTCTGAAAAGTCCGTAAGATAGAGGATATTTTTCAGCGTGACTCGTGCCCCGCTTTCAACGATTGCCATAACTTTTCTCCTTTCCCCCACGAGGATCAGCGAAAGCGGTCTGTCATGCTGTGACCGCCGTCACTTGAGAGAGTGATGACTTCGGTACATCGTTGAGTTCGGAATCGGGTGCCGCCCTAAGCTGCTCCTCTATGGAGAATGCCCACGCGGCCAATGAGTCACATGGATCATTAGGTACAAACCGCCGATGAGCAACAGAGCAAACAGATAGTCTAGAGTGACCATGATTGCCCTCCCGCGAACGAATCGGCTACTTCCCTACCACCGCTTCGGAATACGAACGATCGACCTGATCCACGATGATTGCGTCCCGGCCGAGCGCCCGGCCCATAACTCGGACCTCCTTTCCGGCAAACCGGTCCAGATCGGCTTCATGGCCATGCAGGATATACATCTTCTCGTTCTCGCCGACCCTCAGTTTGCCCACCATCAGCGCGTACTGCGCACCCAATTCTACGCACGCCCGTGTACATTCAGGGTCGCCCCGTGCCCTGATCCCGTGGTCGCCGCCACAAACGGAATCACTCACGATGCCCGTCAGCGTAACCCTGGGCGGCAATGGTGGGATGATCACGTTGCCCGCAGCGATCTCGACAGACAGGATCATCAAGACTGAAATGATCAGAACAGGGACCATTTTCAGCAGTGGAGTTGTGGGTCTCCATTCGCCCGAATACTCGATCTTCATGGAGTCCTCCTTCCGCCAGCCATTCCTTGAAGTAGCGCGAGGCGATTTAAGCTCTGCTTCTAATTCAGTTTCGCCTTAGGGCATACCATTAGTCTGTGACGGGCGTCACCCAGGTTCAGATCACTTCCGGCGCCTGCTCTACGCCAAACGCGCTTTCGGTCACCCACACGAGCCACCGGCTCCTCTATGAATATCGTGTTATACGCAACCAACCCCGGATCCCATGAGCTTGCTCGCGCCAACTACTCTCCCAGTAAATGGAGCGAACAGCCTTGCGGAAAAGCAAAGACACTTTTAGAAGCGCAGTTAACCTCACATCCGAGTGGGCAGCCCCATGCCGTGAAGATTCGTCGGACGTCGCGCAACCAAACGCTTTCAGGTGAAGCTGCCGATGACAGTTTCGCTGGACGAATGGATCGGCGATCGGAGAAGCGCATACGGAATCAGAGGACATCAGTTCGCGAGGTGTATACTTCTTGCTGCCGGAAGAAGTCAAGAACGGCTCAGCAGTCGAGATCGTCCTGACTCTGCTGAATGAAACCTGGGCCAGTACGTTCCGCGTGCGTTGTCAAGGACGCGTGTTGCGCACGGAGATCAAAAAGTTGGATCGAGTAGGGACAGTGGCCAAGATTGAGTGCTATGAGTTTCTACGGGATAACGAAGATACCGCGTAACAGTCCCGTTTTACACGATTATTGAGATTCCCCTGGTTGGTGCGCCGTCCACCTAAGGTGCCACTCAGGTCCACGAAGCGGGAACGATTCATGACTGGGGAAGCATTAGAGAAAGCACTAGATTACGGTCCTCAAAGTCTGTTCGAGAGACTGTTTCAATCCTCACCCGACGCCATTGTTCTAACCGATGCGGAAGGCCGGATTACAGAGGTCAATGCGGAAGTGGAACGGCTTTTTGGATATACCCGGCCAGAGTTGCTGGGACAAGCTGTCGAAATTCTGATTCCTGAACGATTTCGTCAGATTCACACCCAACACCGCGCCAACTACAGTGACCAACCCCGCCAGCGTCCGATGGGCTCTGGGTTGGAACTTTACGGCAGGCGCAAAGATGGCACTGAGTTTCCTGTGGATATCATGCTCAGCCCATTAGAGACCGCCGGTGATCGTTCCGTTCTCGGCGTGATCCGGGACGTTTCCAAACGAAGGCAAACTGAGGACTCACTTCGGCAGAGCGAGCAACAATTCCGATTGCTGGTCGAGAGTGCGAAGAATTATGCGGTTTCCTTGTTGGACTTAGAGGGGCGCATTTTGACCTGGGGTCCCGGGGCAGAACGGATGAAAGGCTACAAACCAGAAGAAATCATTGGTCACAACTTTTCTCGCTTCTTTACATCCGAAGAGATTGAGCGGGGCAAACCGGCAGAAGAATTGCACGTTGCAGTGGAAAGGGGACATTTCGAAGACGAATCCTGGCAGGTGCGGAAAGACGGATCGCGCTATTGGGCTCAGACTATTCTCACAGCCATCCGTGACACCGGGGGAAAAGTCACCAAAGTCATGATGGTGACATGTGACCTTACAGATCGAAAGGAAGCGGAAGACGCATTGATCTTGGAGCTTAGCAACGCTGTCCTTTCGAACCTGGATGCCAGCCAACTGCTCTCCGCAATCTCACGAGGTGCCCGGCGCCTGATGCCTTTCGACGTCGCGACACTTGGACTATACGATCCAGAGACCAATCAGATTCGAGTCCAACAGATCGATGCTCCCGGCGAAAATGAACTGCTCAGCGGAGAGTTGCTGGTTCCCCTCGAAGGCTCGGTACCAGGAGCGGTATTTACGTCGCGTCAGCCATTGGTGATGAGCCCGGTAGACACCGAACGCTTTAGCTCTAAAGCGACTCGCCAATTCGTTGACGCCGGGATCAAATCTGTGTGCTGCGTACCACTCGTTGGCCGTGAGCGTTTGCTCGGGACGTTGACGCTGGGCAGCAACCGAGAAGCTGCCTACTCGCACAGAGATTTGCGCATGCTGACGCAGTTCGCTAACCACGTCGCTATCGCTCTAGATCATGCCCTCGCGTTCCGCGCGATCGCAAAACTGCGCGACCGACTGGCACAGGAGAAGCGATACCTTGAGGAAGAGCTTCTTACCGAATACAACTTCAAAGACATCGTCGGTGAAAGTGCTGAACTCAAGAGGGTTCTAAAGCAGGTCGAAACCGTGGCAGCGACGGATTCGACTGTCCTGCTGCTAGGTGAGACGGGTACGGGAAAGGATCTCATTGCTCGAGCGATCCACCGAATCAGTTCGCGGCGAGAACGAACTTTTGTCAAACTGAATTGTGCCGCCATCCCCACCAGCCTCCTAGAGAGCGAACTGTTCGGTCACGAAAGAGGAGCGTTTACAGGCGCGGTTTCTCAGAAAATCGGGCGGTTGGAGCTGGCCCACCAGGGAACACTATTCCTCGACGAAGTAGGAGATCTCCCCTTGGAAATCCAACCAAAGTTGTTGCGGGCCATTCAGGATAAAGAGTTCGAACGTCTAGGTGGCACGCGCACTCTTTCCGTAGACGTGCGCGTCATAGCGGCCACGAATCGCGAGCTTGGAAAGATGGTCATAGAACGGCAGTTTCGGAATGATCTCTACTACCGCTTGAGAGTTTTTCCCATATCGATTCCTTCTTTACGAGAACGTCGCGAAGACATCCCTCTGTTGGCCCAATATTTTGTTACTAAGTACGCTCGAAAAATGAATAAGCACATAGAGACTATCCCGAGGGATGTCATGCTCGCCCTAACGCAATGGGACTGGCCCGGCAACATCAGGGAATTGGAACACTTCATTGAAAGGGCCATTATCCTCTCCAAGGGGGCTGTGTTACGCGCACCCCTCACCGAGCTCCAACCTGTAGAAGAAACGGGGGCGGACGAACTGAATCTCGAGATGGCTAACAGAGGTCTTATTCTTCGTGCGCTGCAGGAAAGTAGAGGAGTCATTGGAGGCCCCCATGGTGCCGCCGCACGACTGGGCATCAAGAGAACTACACTGAACTCCAAGCTAAAGAAATTAAAAATAGCAGGGAAAGACTACCAGTAGTCACTAGAGACGACGAATCGTCTCAATTCCGCGACTCTGCTTACTGACTGCATGACAAAATACTCTCTAACTGTTTGATTCTACTTGCCATTCTGAGATTCCTGCCCGAGGTTTGACTTTGGCTAGTGGCTTGCCCCCCTAAAGAGAGTGTTAAGCGGGGTCGGGGAGCTCGTTTCTGGGGATGCAGAGCGAGCGACCTGACCCCGCGATAGGCAAGAACTAATTAAGAAAGCGTTTCAGGAGGAAATGGAGCAGATGAGTAGCAAAGCAATACCTTTTACAAAGAACCTAAATCTGGGGCTTAAGAGTAAGCAGCCTCTGAGCAATCGCGAACAAGAAATCGCTAACCTCATGATACAAGGTTATCGAAACAGCGACATCGCCGAAATGCTCTCCATTAGCGAACTGACTGTAAATGATGATGTCAGCGGCATTTTCGACAAGCTCGTCATTTATGACCAGCTCGAGCTTTTACTCTCCACCATGCACGACCGGTTGACGGGCCAATCTTAGCCACGAGACGCCAAAGATCGATCGTCCAGCTTCTCATTTGGTTTCTGACCACTCTGCCTCGTCGCGACTATCTCTGCTGCAAACTTTCGCGCACCGGTAGATGTTTCGAATCGGGCTTGAGTTTCTCCGAACTCATGGTTTGCGGATCGTTGTGAACCCCGGTTCGGGAAAAAACCAGCATGGATAGGAGGCGGAAGAGCAAAAACTGGCGGAACTGTTTCAAGAGAGGCGCCAACTGGCTTAGGGGCAGTCGGCGCCTCCTTTTCTCCAGAGCCCCGGTACCTTACACTCAGGATTCACGTCTTGGGCTCCACTCATTTCTTTCCCTTGTTTTCCCTGTCCTGCAGCGGCTTGTCGTGAGGTTCCCATGTCTCCTGGAAACTAAAAACCGAGGCTACACGCCCGAATTCTGGCCCACTTATAACCCCGCACGACTGGGCATCAAGAGGACTACGCTGAACTCCAAGCTAAAAGAATTAAAGATCGCAGGGAAAGACTACCTGTAGTCACTAGAGACGAAGGATCGTCTCAGCTCCACGACTCTGCTGCCTGCCTGCATGACGAAATCCTCTCTAACTGCCTGATTCTGCCTGACATTTCGGTGCTCTGGACGAAGTGCGGACTCTGGCGAGTGGTTTGCACTAATGAAGGTGTAAGCCAAATGGGCCCCGGTATCTTCCCTCGGACCAAACGTCTATCGAAACAGAAGGAAGGTTATGAAAGTTCAGAGCATAGTTCGTCCCCCTGTAATGACATCGAAGGACCGAGAGTTTGAGAACCTTCTCCGCCGCGCGGCCGAGTTGCTGAATCGTCGCAGCTCTGATCGCGGCCCACAACCGAATTCCCAAGAACATAATGCGGCAGCCTGAATTTCGCAGACCCGACCACCTATTTTTGTTGGCACCGATCCGAAAGACGAGGCTTGAGATGGAAGCGCCCCAGCCGCCTTCATTGTTCTCAGGCGCTTCCTCGGCTGCTTGCAAAGAGATTGTCTCCGCAGCTCGCGAAAAGAAATTCGAGAGTGCACAGGTGATCTTTCACCAAGGGGATTCTGTACGGCAGGTCCTGCTGCTCACCTCGGGCTGTGTGAAGCTGTTGCAAGTGGGTGTCAATGGAAATGAAATCATGCTCAGACTCAGCGGACCGGGCGAACTGATCGGCATCGCTGACTCGCATACTCGGACTCATAACTCAACGGCTCGAGCATAGCAGCCGTGTACGGCGCTCGCTTGGGATATCTCTACTTTTGAAGCGATCTATGAACACCGTGCATTTGTAAGGCGCAACACGTTTAGTATTCTCTTCCAGCACTTAGAGGACATGCACGAGCGTTTCCGCGAAATTGGTACCGAACGCGTCGCCGCGCGGCTGAGCAGTCAAATCATTCGCATGATGCATCAAGTGGGCCGTCAAGTGAACGGCGGAACAGAGATCAGGATTTCCCGCGAGGAGTTAGCGCAGTTGACCGGGACCACATTATTTACGGTGAGCCGCTTGCTTTCTGACTGGGATCGGCAAGGCATCGTGGTGGCGCGGAGAGAGTTGGTCTCCATTCGTAACCTGGCGGCGCTGATTGACTTGTCCGAAACCGCCGCTCAAATGCCGTTGAAATGATGGCGAAAGGCGCTTGATCGGATTGTTCCTAGTCACCGCCGTTCGCCCCTTGGCATTCTGCCTCTGTCTTCGGTGATTCCGCCAGGACAGAGATTGTCGGGTCACAAAATCAAACGGGGCCTAGTGGCGGAGCGGAGCAACTTCCGATGTGTCGTTGATGCTGCATCTCGGATACCAGTTTTCGAGCGAGGCGATGGTTGTATCGGGCCGAAGCAGTGCTTCCATCTAGAATTTCGGTGACTACTATGATTAGACGGGAATGCTGATGATGTCGGAAACTCAAATCCACGGCAAACGTCGGGCACCTCGATACTATCTTGGTGGCGTCGTCGAACTGACCGATCTTGACTCCGGACGAATGAAAGTAGCGTTGGTGCGGGCAGTGAGCCTATACGGGTGTTTTGTCAAGACGGAGATGCCCGTCAAGCAGGCTGCTAGAGTCGCGCTCAAGATTGCACATTCTGGAACTCGGATTTCCGCAATGGGTAGCGTTGTAAATTGTGTCGGAAACCAAAGCAGCCGTGGTCTCGGAATCGAGTTCACCGAGATCAACTCAATCGATAAGATACGTCTGGAAGCCTGCCTCACTGAATTGGCGACAACCCACAAATTGCCGCCGGTCCTGAGTCCGTGAATGCCTCAACCAGGAAGTGCGTGACAGAATTATCGAATTGATTTCCCATCTAGCCACTTTTTAAGAACGGCTCGATCACTAGGTTCCATCTCGATGAACTCGATTCCCATTCCTTCTGCGGTCACGTTATCTGTCACTCTTCCTATGGCCGTAAACTCGACTCCAGCATGTTCAATGCGCAAACGGATTCGACTTCCTTTAGGAAGTGGGGCGGCGGTCTTGACGAAGCACCCGCCCGCACTCAGATCGCGGGTAATCAAAACCTGTTCCTTCCATGACTCAAGTTCTTTTACTTCAGCGGTTGCCGCGAAACTGTAGCGGTCAGAACTTCTGGGTGTGCGGGATAGCCACTTTGAAAGGATTTCATAATTCTCTGAGTCAACCGTACTGAAGACGACTCCCATACCGTCGCCCGTGATATAAGCCACCTTGCCCGAGGCGGTAAAAGTTTCCCCGCCGACAACCAAATCAATTTGGATTCTGGACCCTTGAGGCAAGAGATTTATTGTCCGGACGAAGCATCCGAAGCGACTCAATTCGGTAGTCTGGGCCGCGACTGCTCGCGTGGAGCCTGTTTCGGCTACAACAGAAGTTGCTTTGAAGGGAATACGCGGGACTCGTCGGCGTTCTGCCGGGGGCTCGGTAACACCTGTAGTTTTCGCGGGCTCAGGCATCTGTCAACAACGCGCACTGGCACCGGGACCTGGAACATTATACAGAGCGTAACTACACGCCGAGAAGTTTGCAAGGAGTAAACGTCATACTGCATGTCTGCATGTCCTTTATTGGGCAGACGATCTGGCTGGAGCCGCAAGGTAGCCTGTGCAAAACCGAAGTTACCGGGTCCTAAATATGTGGTTGGGTATTGCCCTGCCCCGAAATCCGCTTCTCTGAAGAGTGCGGGACATGAGGCCCCATCAGGAGGCTACATGGACCGTGAAAACAAAAATCCCCATTACCCATAGGCCTGTGTGATTTGCATCACCGACTGAACCCCGTCCCACGGTTCATAGTCCTGTCAGAGGTCATTATGGGTTTCCCAGGCAGAATGGTGATCCTGGTGGCAGCATCTCTTTGGCTGCCTTCGTCGCTTGGGCTCAAACCGAGCTCTTTGAGGATAAACCTGCAGCGGTTGAGACTAAGAAGGCTTCTTCTCCGCATAAATTTCTAGACTTGCAGGGGAAAATTGCCAACGGCGCCAACCTAAGTCTTGCCACGCTAGATGCTGTAGGAACTTGCCGCACATTGGCAGCTGGTGGTGTCGAGCGCTTCTTGCCGACTCAGCACTGTGGCTCCGCGACTGGTTTTATTGCGGGGGGAGTTGCACTGGACATTGGCATAGCCTATTTCTTTCATCGAACCGGCCACCACAAACTCGAGCGGATCATGGAAATCCTGGGTTCAGCAGATTCACTTTATGGCGTGGCATATACAACGATGCACCGAGGCCGATGGTAGTTGGTTCGCGTTCGTTTGTTGGTGGTGAATATGTCCGAATTGTCTCTGACGCTGCAGCTTCCACGCACGGTCCCAGCACCTTAGTCGCGGACTCCTCGACAAGTCCGCGCGCTGCTTAGGATTCCTTTGGGCGATTCCTGCAAGACTGCGAAGGGTATGTGAGTATAGGATGCCCGGTTCGACCTCCTAATTAGTCCGAGAGCAACTGCGCGATACCAGAAGCCAATCCGGCGTTTGCTGCCACGTACTCCGGGAACGAAGTGAAGATCAGGCGATCCGGGTTCTCACCGAGATGATAAATGGTCATCGTGATGTAGCTGGCCAGCTCCTCAACCATTGGAGTAACCTCGCGAATGGCCTGCTGCTGCCGTGGTGAAGGCGCTTCCGCCTTATTCATCTTAATGACCAGTTCTCCCAGCTTGTTGAAGTGTCGCTTGATTTCAGCGATCTTCGCGGCTTCGGTTCGCCAGTTGATCGTGGAATGCTCGAAGCTGTTCATCTTTTCCGTGCTCTTTTGGAGTTCCATGGCTTCTGTCTTGGCTTCCGCCAGGAAGCCGGACACTTCTTCTGGATCCTCGACTGGCCGGGCAGATGCTATTGCCGGCGCCAAGGACAGTACTGCGACCGCTAGCAATGCCAGGCCCGGCCGCGCTGCCTTTGCGTACTCTTTCATCGCCTCTCCTCCTTTCACCTTCGGCCGAAGGCCCTTCTAAACGCCATCTCAGTGCTTCCAGTGAGGGCTACCTCCCCCGTGAATGATATAGATCATCAAGTACACGGCACCGATGAACAACATAGCAAACAGATAATCTGTGTTGACCATGGCGCCCTCCCGCAACGTACGGCTACTTCATTCCTGCCGCCTCGGTGTACAAACGATCGACTTGGTCTACGATCACAGTGTCCCGGCCCGCAGTGTGACCTTTAACTCGAACGTCGTTTCCAGCAAACCGTTCCAGCTCGGCTTGATGGCCTTGCAGCACATATAGCTTCTTTCCCACCGCCAACGCGTATTGGGCACCCAGTTCTACACACGTGCGCGTGCATTCGGGGTCACCCAGTGCCTTGATCCCATGGTCCGCACCGCAAAGTGAATCAGTCACAATTCCAGTTGCTGTGATCGCAGTGCGTTTTTCCACGACTACACTGCCTGCGGATATAGCGGCAGCGAAAATCATCAAGATTGTTGCTGCTTTGCTCGCCTTTGCCGTCATGGCTCATACCTCCTTCTAAATTCACTCGAATCCTCGCTAACGGATCCTCAATGCAGCATGATGAAACGGCTTTGCAGACTTCCGCGACGTGGTGCTTCCGAACCACACTCAAGGATCCCAGTGAAGCGTACTGTCGGATGCTCTTCTCTGATGGCGCAGTGGCTTGCATAACAATGATCCACGGCTGAATTGGAAAGTGCCCGACTCGCTTTAGGAAGCCTCAACGTGCAGGTCGGCAATGTAATTGTCTACTACCAACACATCCACGCCTCCAGCTTCGAGTAAGCCAAGAGCTTCATAACCACTCCAGGTCGTACGCGTCTCGAATCCCAAGTCCTTTAGTAGATTCTGAAAGAGCGCCTGAATCCTTTCATCGTTATCGATGATGAGTACCGCCTTCCTTTCGCTGCTCTGCGGCTTCATACACGAAGTGTCAGGCACCCGCGGCGTCGAAAGCAGTGAGCGGCATCACAGGTCTTGTGCAAAAAGGCTGCTGCCGCGTCTGACGCCATCACAAGGGCCTGTGACCTGGGCCACAGTGGCTCGTGCAAGATAGAGTCAGAGTAAGGATGGTTAGAGGAGATAGAACATGACAGACCATCAGCGGGAAGTGCTCCAGTCTCTTAAATCGGAGCTATGGTTTCTGGAGATGCGGGGATATGAGCCTTCGCTAAGGGAACCGCTCAAGGAACTTTTTATCTTTCGCGATTCGCCTTCATGCCTGAATTACGCATTGCCCGCGAAAGAACATTCGTGCGGGGAGTGCTGGCTGATGGATTTTGTGCCAGCGGAAAAATGGGGCGAAGAAATCCCCTGTCAACACATTCCGCTGAACGCCAGCGGTGACACGATTGCCGCGATGGCCGAGCGCGGCGACAACCTGGGCGCGCAGGAGGCCCAGCGCGATTGGCTCCGCAGGAAGATCAAGGAGATGGAAACGGCGCCGGAGTGAGCTTCTGCACTTTCGAATGGAGTAGGCCGACGGAACGATAGCCTGTTCGACTCGTTCGAGGAGGCGAAGCGTTATTTATATCCTGATCAACAAAGCGCTCTCAATGCGCTCGTCGTCGCCGATCTTCATCATTGTGTAAATCTCGACGGAGAAGTCATAGAGGTCTGATCCCTCAGTCCGGGCCGGAGCCGAAAGGTTCCGGCCTTTTTATTTGCAGGCTCTCGATTCGGAGACTCCGCGCCCTCTTCTCCCTTGCTTCTCGATCGCGCTTAAGTATGTTCGGTGTCGAACATTCAGGAGATTACCGTATAGGGATAGCGACGGCAAAAGCCTAAGATATAGCGACTTTTCATAGGCCCAAAATCGTGCAGATACTCATTGCCGATGACCACAAGGGCGTTCGAGAGAATCTCTGCGCTTTATTAGCAGAGCAGCAACCTTCTTGGGAATTCTCCGAGGCGGAGAACGGAAAAGAGGCCGTTGAGATATTCCGCAAGGAGGCTCCAGATATAACGGTGCTCGACATCGTGATGGAGCCGATGGGCGGCGTAGCAGCGGCTTACGAAATCCGACAAATCGATCCGAATGCGAAGATCATTTTCATCAGCGGTCACTATGCGCCGGGAGACGCTGCCTGGATCGCACGCCTGCTCGGTGCCAGAGCATTCGTCCCGAAGCCAGAAGCCGTCAAACTACTGGTGCCGACGATCAACCGGGTTCTGAACGAAGAAAGTCCTGTGGTCTAAGAACTCACCTCCGCGCTTCCGAGTGAATTACAGCCGAATGATGCGCCAGTGTCGAACCTAATGCGCCGCCGGAACGAAAACTTTGTCTGCCGCCACTAGTTCTGCATTCCGCACTTCGGTCTCAAGTCGGACTGGGTGGTAACCCGCTTCAGGGCCAGCTGGGGCGAGAAACGTAAGTTGATACTGATGTTTCAGCCGATTTGCGATGTCCTCGAAGAAAGGTGAGCAAGACATCGGCGAACCCTGGAAGTAGGCCTTTCCTCCAGTCGCTTCCGCGAGTTGCTCTAGGTTACTCCCCGCCCTGATTATTCCTAATTGGCCTTCACTTACCGCGTCGATCACATGCACTTGAATCCCCGCTCGCTGCGCCTGTTCAATCGCCGAAAGCAGGTAGGGACTATTCGGGCCTTCTCTCCCTGCGCCAGTGCCACTTGTAACGATGAGAACCTCACGGCGGGCACTATTTTCCGGGCAGCGTTCTAAGGGAACTGTGCAACTGGAGCCGCTCGGCGGCGTGGCCATGACGGAAGTTTCTCAGTCGCATCGCGACATGGGAACGAACTGACGCCAGGGGCGATGTCCAGACCGTGGACTGCCCACCAAAAATTGCCGCGTTTTATATGTCGCGCACCGGGTCCTGGGGTGTTCCGGTTCTGGCGGGAATCATTTCGGCACCGCTGTTGCGAGACGACGGCACGATTCTTTCGCAGCCAGGCTACGACAGACAGAGCGGCCTATTTTTCGTCCCAGACGAAGACTGGCCCGCGATCCCGGATTTCATGCGGCTACCCATCGTGGACAAAACAAAGCAGAGGCGTCCAAAAGTCACGGACAAAGAAGTGGCGACATCATATCGGAAACGAAACCAAAGTACGGCCTCATGTACGCGCTTATGGCCGGGTGCTCGCTCCGAATGGGTGAAGTAACCGCTATTCGCGTTGAGCCGTATTCTGACGGTCACTCTACAATCTCTCCTGATTGGCGGACGATTTACATCAGAAAATCCGTGCGTCACGGGGTGGAACAAGACCCGAAGACGGTGAACGCAGTTCGTGACATCGACGTGGCCCGTGAACTAGCGAACGCGGTCAAGCGCTACATCGCAGGTCAGGGCTTCAAGAAATCGACTTACCTCTTTCAAACATCGCGTGGTGAACCGCTGTCGCAGAGGAATGTTCTGCGCAACAGTCTTCATCCGATTTTGAAAACCATGGGCAGAGAAAAATGCGGTTTCCACGCCTTCCGCCGCTTCCGTGCATCTTGGCTCCGTAAAAATCGTGTGCCGTGGGATCTGGAGAAAATGTGGATGGGACATGCGCACAAGGACCTTACGGACCAGTATGCCGAACACCTACGCGAGGATGTGAAATATCGCCGCGAATGGTGCGAAAAGATTGGCCTTGGTTTCGTTCTACCCGCCAATGTTTCACAACTTTCGCAACCAAAACGCGCTGCAGTCGCTTCACGGAAGGCAGCATGAAGTTGCTGAATTTGAGGGGGATAAAATGGTCGGGGCGAGAGGATTTGAACCTCCGACCCCCTGGTCCCGAACCAGAAAGTAAAAAATCCCTAAGCCACCGTCCTGGCGTCACTTACGGGATTTAGAACGACCAAAAAGCCCCCTCAAGTTCACAACCACTCGCAACCGGCATCATAGTGTGGCCCCGGAACCGAAGAAAAGACATTCCAAACCGCCATCGGCGAAGCCGCTTGAGCCCGCCGCGCAGCGCCTATCAAACAGAGTCCCAGGCTCGCCACTCTCGTAGGCACGCTCCCGAATCTGCTGCTCGCAAAAACGTGTGTTATTGGTCATGAGTAGAACCTCCCATTCAAACGCTTTCTCCCTCGACTTCTCGATTTGTCCGAACCTGCTTTTGCTATTTTGCCGATCAGTTCCTCTATGTTGACAGGCTTAACAAAATAATCAGCCACGCTCAGGCGAATCGCTTGCTGCGCAGTATCAAAGTCGGGATATGCCGTCAAAATAATGCTTGCGCATGTAGGCTGTCTGACCTTCATCGCCGCGACGACAGCAAATCCGTCTCCGGGTTTTTCTATATTCAAATCGGAGATGAGAACGTCATATTTGGTAAGGTCCATCTGTAAGTGCGGCGCCCTGAAGTACAAGGTTGCGGAGACCTATGCCAGGACAAACGACCTGGCGCAGACCGCCGCGCATGTCGAGCGCCGCGGTTTTAAGCTATTCGAGGCGCGGCGCGAGAAGGATCTTGAGGGTATCGTAGCGAAGCATCGGCTGGCGCCATATGTGAACAGGCCGCAAACGTGGTTCAAGATTCTTAACCCAGGGTATTCGCAGAAGCGCGGCCGGCAAGTGAAGAATTCACAGGCACCGAGAATATCCACAGGCGCCTTTCACCTTTTTCACATTTTCGCAATACAATCGCTCATCGAGTTGTGGTGCTGCTACTCGACTTCATTTCGGTGTACGTAGTGGCTGGACTGTGGTTCCTGTTGGCCCTGCCCCGGAAGATCGCCAACGGCACTCTGGAAACGCTGTTCCCGTTTAATGCTTCACGCGGCGTTACGGACGGGTTTCGGTAACAATGGCAAAGTATCGCAAGCCCCGAATTCTATTCGTGGACGATGAAGCTAGCATTCGCCTGACGCTTCCGCGCGTGCTGGCAAAATTCTTTAATGTTACCTCCGCAGGCACGCTCGAAGATGCGCTCACCGAGATTCAGAGCGAACAATTCGACATGCTGCTGTCAGACCTCAATCTCCCTCAATCGAATGCCGGATTCACGGTCATAGAAGCGATGCGGAAAGTGCAGCCTCGTTGCATCAATTTCATTCTCACCGGATATCCCGCAGATGAAAGCTTTCAACGAGCGAGCGGTCACGAGGTTGCTCATTACTTCACGAAGCCAGTTGAGATCGAGGAAATGGTCAAAACGATGAAAAAGAAACTGTACGCTCGGGACTCCAGCCTCGCGGGCTGACCTTAGCGGGGATCAGTTGCGGCCTTCATCGTTTCGGATCGGCTCCGGTTACCACCGTTAAAGCTTCAGTCTTTGGATAAGCGACGAACTTGATCTTCTTCCGAAGGCCCTCGTCAAAACCTAGTGCACTCGGAAAATGAATGAGTTGCAAGCGGCTTGTTGCTGGATTTCCGATAAGATTTTGCACGATGATCTCCTGGCTCCGGCACCTCATCGGCTGGTTTATCAGTGTTTTCCGTTCGCGTGAGGATCTCATCCTCGAAAACTTGGCCCTCCGCCAGCAGCTCTTGGCTTTGCGCGCAAGACGACCTCGCCGCCGAGTCAGCG
This sequence comes from uncultured Acidobacteriota bacterium, assembly GCA_963803735.1. Classification (GTDB taxonomy): domain Bacteria; phylum Acidobacteriota; class Terriglobia; order Acidiferrales; family UBA7541; genus Palsa-189. Next base: position 862,790 of record CAWDNV010000011.1, read on the forward strand.
CTCTGCAAAAGTTGTTCTGGATAGTGTTGCGAAGGCTATGGGCTGGCTGGAAAAAGCCGCTCATCCTGGTTACACCTCGAACATTGGTTGGTTGGCATCGTGCGGGGTTTCGCCTGTATTGGCGGCTCATCTCTCAAGTGCATAAGCCGGGCGGACGAAAACCCGTGGGCAAAGAGATTCGAGCCTTGATCTTCCGCATGGCGGCTGAGAACCAAACGTGGGGAGCGCCACGCATCCATGGCGAGCTGCTCAAGCTGGGCTTCGATATCTCCGAACCGACGGTCTCACGATGGCTTCGGCGCGTGCCGCGAACACCGGATCGGGCGCAGCGGTGGGTGACATTCTTACGGAACCATCGCGAAGCCATTGCAGCGATGGGTTTCTTCACGGTGCCGACGATCACGTTTGGCGTCCTGTATTGCTTCTTTGTAATCAGCTATGATCGACGCAAGATTGTACGCTGCAATGTGACGCGCTATCCCAGTGCGCTGTGGATCGTGCAACAGATGCGAGAAGCGTGGCCGTACGCGTCGACCTGCGGCGCACGCACCTAGCCTTTCCGCCTAGTCTTTATCTGTCCCTGGGTTTAGGTTGACAGCGTTCGTGGAAGGCTATTATCCTCCCTACTTCTATTATGTATTGCGCGTAAAGAAGCCCAACCCGCGCGCAATTCAAATTCAAACCTCGCGCCCATGTGCAAAGGAGCATTGCTCCAAGTCGGTTTTCTTTTGCTCGTGCTGCACGTGCCTGCTCAAGCGCAGGGGCCCCGTGGGTCAGCCTCGCAGACACGTAACCCGCACGGGCCTATCTCTATTCCCTGCGAGAATTGCCATACGCTGACGAGCTGGAAGCCGATCCGCGCGGTGCCGGAATTCGATCACAACAGAGAGACCAAATATCCTTTGCTGGGAATGCACGCAAAGGTGGATTGCGTCCAGTGCCACACCAAGCTGGTATTCAGTAACGTAAGCACTCGGTGTTCAGACTGTCACGCCGACATTCATCGCGGGCAAATGGGAGCGAATTGCGAGCAGTGCCACAGCGTGATTGGCTGGAACGTATCCCTGCAGGCGGTACGCGCCCACGAAAATCGCTTCCCGTTAATCGGGGCGCATGCGGCCGTTGATTGCATCGCGTGCCATAAGAGCGGCGCAAGCGGACAGTTCGCAGGGCTATCGACGGAGTGCTATTCCTGCCACCTGCAGGATTTCCAAAATGCGAAGACGCCGAACCACGTGGTGGCCAGCTTTTCCACGACTTGCCAGACCTGCCACGGAGTGAACACGTGGTTTCAGGCAAACTTTGACCACAGTGCTACAGGATTTCCGCTCACCGGCGCGCACGTGAGCGTGCCCTGCGCTTCCTGCCATGTGAGCAACAACTTCAGTCTGACTGGCGCAGACACCGCCTGCTCGGCCTGCCACATGAAGGATTTCCAAAGCACTACGAATCCCAATCACGTGCTCGGTGGGTTTTCAACGACCTGCCAGACCTGCCATTCGACAGCATCTTGGACCAACGCAACCTTTAACCACAACCTAACGGGGTTCCCGCTAACTGGCGCGCACGTGAGCGTGGCCTGCGCTTCCTGCCATGTGAACAACAACTTCAGTCTGACTGCCGCGAATACTGCCTGTTCCGCTTGTCATATGATGGACTTCCAAAACACCACGAATCCCAATCACGCGCTCGGTGGCTTCTCCACCAATTGCGAGACGTGCCATTCGACGGCATCTTGGACCAACGCAACCTTTAACCACAACCTAACCGCGTTTCCGCTAACTGGCGCGCACGTGAGCGTGGCCTGCGCTTCCTGCCATGTGAACAACAACTTCAGTCTGACTGCCGCGAATACTGCCTGTTCCGCTTGTCATATGATGGACTTCCAAAACACCACGAATCCGAACCACGTGACGGCAGCATTTCCCACCGACTGCACGGTATGTCATTCGACCTCATCTTGGACGGGTGCGACATTCAATCACGCCTCTACCGGCTTTGCGCTGACCGGCGCGCACGTGAGCGTCGCTTGCGCTTCCTGCCACGTGAACAACAACTTCAGTCTGACTGCCGCGAATACTGCCTGTTCCGCTTGTCATATAATGGACTTCCAAAACACCACGAATCCGAACCACGTGACGGCAGCATTTCCCACCGACTGCACGGTATGTCATTCGACTTCATCTTGGACGGGTGCGACATTCAATCACGCCTCTACCGGCTTTGCGCTGACCGGCGCGCACGTGAGCGTCGCTTGCGCTTCCTGCCATGTGAACAACAACTTCAGTCTGACTGCCGCGAATACTGCCTGTTCCGCTTGTCATATGATGGACTTCCAAAACACCACGAATCCGAACCACGTGACGGCAGCATTTCCCACCGACTGCACGGTATGTCATTCGACTTCATCTTGGACGGGTGCGACATTCAATCACGCCTCTACCGGCTTTGCGCTGACCGGCGCGCACGCGAGCGTCGCCTGCGCTTCCTGCCACGTCAATAACAACTACAGCCTGACCAGCACGGCTTGCATTACTTGCCACCAAACAGATTTCAGCAATGCCTTGACACCGGTCAATCACGCCGGTTTCCCGATCGACTGCACCCTGTGTCACAACACCGTGCTTTGGACCCAGGGCATTTTTAATCATAACAACACGCCCTTTCCACTTACCGGTGCTCACACCAGCGTGGCCTGCGCGAGTTGCCATGTGAACAATAACTACACGACTCTTCCAACCAACTGCTACAACTGTCACACAGCGGATTACCAGGGTACGAATAATCCCAACCACACGGCCGCCGGGTTCCCAACAACCTGTGCCACCTGCCACACGACAACGGCCTGGACCGGCGCGGTGTTCAACCATACCTGGTTCCCCGAGACTCATGGCGGGGCGAACAGCGTCTGTGCGACCTGCCACACGAATCCCGCGAACTACGCGGTCTTCCAATGCACGGGTTGCCACGGGAACAACAACACAGCCAATTTCCATCACCCGAGCGTCGGCGGGTATGTGTACAACAGCATTAATTGCTATTCGTGCCATCCACGGGGGAGCGGGGGCTAGAAAAGAGCGGTCGTATTCGGCCGCCAATTCTCTCTATCGGGCGAATGAAATCTATCTTTCTTATTCTTCTGGCGCTTGCGATCCCGGTGCTCGAGATGGTGGTGTTCGCGCAGGAGCCTGTCGCAAGCTCTACGGTTCTGCTTCAATCCGTTACTACCGAGACGACGGAAGGGGAGATGCGCATCGTTGTTAGCACTTCCACTCCCGTCGAGTCCCCGGGATCCGTCGTGATGTATGACGATAGTATGATTTGGGACCTTCCCGGAGTTTCCTATAAGGACAGCGAAAAGCACCTTGTCGTCGATCAAAATGGCGTCCGAGACATTTTTGTTTCTCTGCAGCAGCGAACTCCCCCGCTGACTCGAATCACGGTAAGGCTGGGCGGCATACACCCCTACGCACTATCGATGGACGGCAGGCGCATCAGTTTGAAGATTGGTGCGGCTGTGAAAGACGCCCAGTCTCACCAGAGTGGGCCAGTCCCGACAGCGCGCGTTGGAGCGGCGGGAGCGATCGATCGCATTTTCCGGAGAGCACCGAAAAAACCTGTCTTTGACCCATCGCGCCAAGGCCAGGACACTTCGGCAGCACAAAATAACCCTATTCCGGCCCCTTTGCCTCCGATTCTTCCAACTGATGCCTCGAAAAACGGACAAGCCCCGGTGCAGACGATTCCCGAAACTCCATCTCAGGAGAATGTAGCAGTAGGCTCGCCAATTCAACCCAGCACTGCGACACATGCATCAGAAGCGCCGGCAAAAAGTGCCGTCGGCGCGGTCAAGGACAATCAGCGGAGTACAACTATGCTTGGCGCCGCTTCGACATCGGATCCTGCTAAGCAGCGATTGCCGGTCGTCAGGTCTGCTCCCGCGGAACTGATGGCGTCGCTCATGACCCCGAAACCTCCCGCGCCGGCATCGATCAGCGCGAGCGCTGATCCAATTATCGCCGCAGTGCCTTCAACAGCAGAGCTCAGAGCGAGCCCGGTCGTTCCGAATCCCGATCTGCTGACCGTCTTCCACGTAAAGTTCGTCCAACAGGATGCCGCTTACATCGATGCTGGACGAAACGAGGGCCTCGCGGAGGGCATGAAGTTGGCGGTTGTGAATGCAGGCCCAAATGGAGCCCGGCCGAACAGCTCCTCTTCAACTGGTGTTGTAGCGGAACTGACCGTGGTCGGGATCGCGGAGACCTCAGCGGTAACACAGATTCATGTGCTTCAGCGCGATGTAGTGCCCGGAGACTTAGCTTATCTTTCTGACACCGATCTGCAGGCGCTTGTGCAACAGCAATCTCTTAGTTCCACGCGGAAGTATCCGGCCGTGATCAGCTTCACTGAAGACGATGACGCGCTCGATGAAGAGGCGCGCGTGCGGGACGTTCCGCGCCCGCCGCTGCCCTCGGTGAACCGCATGCAGGGGCGCATTGGTTTCGATTACTTCGCCACCCACAGTCTCGACGCCTCGCAGGCCAACGGCAGGGATCTGGGCGTCGTACTCCGTGCGGACTTCACCCGCATCGGCGGAAGCTATTGGAACTTTCAGGGATATTATAACGGGACCATTAACTCTACATCCGCTGCATCGCAGGCTACGCTTCAGCAATTGCTCAACCGCACCTATCACCTTGGCCTTACCTACGACAATCCCACCGGGCGGTGGGTTGCCGGGTTTGGGCGCCTTTACCTGCCCTGGGCCAGCAGCCTGGACACGATCGACGGTGGATATTTTGGAGCCCGTATCCATTCCAGCGTCATTGCCGGGGTTTTTATGGGCTCCACGCCGGATCCCACATCGTGGAACTACGCTCCGAACCGGCAGATCGGCGGCACGTTCGTGAACTTTAGTGGGGGGAGCTTTGACAACTTTCACTATTCGAGCACAGGCGGTGCGGGAATCAGTCTGCTGAGCTGGAATGTAGACCGGCCCTTTGTCTTTTTGGAGAATTCGTTATCGTATCGGCGTAGCTTCTCCCTTTACAGCGCATTGCAGGCGGATAGCCCTGCCGGTAATACCGCTGTCGCTGCTCCTGGAGCCGGGATCGGCAGCAGCTTTTTCACCGCGCGCTGGAGCCCTCTGCAACGCTTGCAACTCGACTTCAACCACACTTACTTCCGGAATATTCCGACTTTTGATCCTACGCTGGTCGGAACCGGATTGCTCGATAAGTATCTGTTTCAAGGCTTCAGCGCCGGCGTGCGAGTAGACATCGTGAAGCAGATCTCGATTTATACTGATCTCGGACGCAGCAATCGGACCGGCGATAGCAGCACGGCGCTCAACCAGATGTACGGCATCACGTTCGGCAGGATGCCTTGGCTCGGGCTTCGTGCGGACGCTCACTATTCGCGCTTCAACAGTTCGTTTGGCTCGGGTTCTTATCGGGCCGCCAGCCTCTCACGAAACATAAACGAGCGCCTCCGGCTGGAGATTTTTGCAGGGGACCAGGCATTCATCTCCACCCTGGCCGGTAATCAGAGCGCGAGATTCGTTACCGCCACGGTGGAGAATGATGTCGGTTCGTATCTATTCACCCAGGGAAGCTTCACTTTATACCGAGGTCAGCAACAGAACTATAACCAGTGGATGTTGATGCTGGGTTATCGATTTGATTCGAAATGGAAGCGCAAATGAAAAGGCAATTTGCCAAGATACCGAAGTGGGGAGTGCGGGGATTCATTGCCGTGCTGCTGGGCGCCTGCATTTTCTGTCCTCGCGCTTCTGCCGGCGCGGACGTGCTTCAAGAACTGCTCGACCGCGCGAGCAGCAATTGCGCCTGTCGAAAATCGACAAATATCTGACCGGATGGAGGTTGTATTCCCTTCATAATTCTTCTCGCCGATGCTCATTTCTCTCACGACATCCCTCGCAACTTTGTCCCGGATCTTCCGTTCGCGTGCTGCCCTTCAGCGTCTGCGGTCGCACTAAACCCATAATTTTGACTTCGCAGATCGACCAGCTTCCGTATAAATCTTCTGGCCCATGTCTCAGGAGCACAAGATTCGCACTTCGCCCTTTCGAGAGTCCGAGCCACCCGCCTCCGATGACTTCTCCACTGCGAATCTTGATGCCTTTGTGTGGCCGGAAGAAACTCAGCTGGATGTTCTGGCCGTGCGGTATCTGATAAATAGTCATACCTGCAAGTGCTTCAGTCGTGATTTGGCCCTGCTGTGACTCTTTGTTGAATTCGTCAATTATGAGCTTTAAGTCTTCCATCAACTGAACACATGAGTATCGATATAAATCCAGCTCCTTCTGACGTTCGTCCTGCTGTGCCAAGGACTGCAATTCCTTTTTCTCTACCTCTTGTTGCCGAGCGAAGACAGCTTGAACCGCCGCGCTCACGGCGGCACTTTTGGCGGTGACGGTAGCGGCGGCCTCCGGTTGACTCAAGATTTTCAACGCGTCATTCCACGCAGGTCGACCTTCCGCTTTCTTGCCGACCATTCGCGCCAGCAACTGTGCAACTGACAGCGGCACGTCTGAGCACAGGTCGCGAACATTGGGGCACTGCTGGAAGAGATGGGCTCGTGTTCGATCACACTTCCGTTTTGAAGTTGATTGAGTGGCGCTGGGGGCTTGTGCCGCTGAGTCCACGCGACGCCAGCACTGATGTGAATAACCTTGCGTACGCGCTGAATTTCAGCCAGCCGGACGCCACTGTGCCGAGCCTGCCAGAACCGCAGGCGCCTCTCGCCGCTGAAGCGAAAGACGGAAGGGATGCTGTCCTCAAGGCGAATCAGTTTAAGCCAGATGTCGCGATTCTGGATATAAGTATGCCCTTATTGAATGGTCTCGAAGCAACCAGGCAGATAGCAAACGTCAGCCCGAGTACGAAGGTTCTTATACTTACCGTACATGACGCCGACCTCCTAGTCGGTAAGGTGATCCAAGCGGGAGCGCGTGGATATATCCTCAAGACAGATTTGGGCCGCGACCTTATAGCGGCAGTGAAGGCATTGCTGGCGAACAAGACCTTCTTTACCGCAAAAGTTGCCCAGATGGTGATGGATGGATATTTGGGCAAAGGGCCAAAGTCAAATGGCGAAGAATTCTCGCAGATAACGGGGAGGGAAAGAGAAGTCGTGCAGCTATTGGCGGAAGGCAAAAGCAGTAAGGAAGTCGCCACAATTCTGGGAATCAGCACTAAGACAGCCGAGACGCACCGAACGAATCTGATGCGTAAGCTCAATTGTCATTCGGTCACAGAATTAGTCCGCTACGCTGTCCGTAATCATCTCGTCGAGGCTTAGTCCCGGACCTCCTCCGCCTGCGGGACAGTAGTAAAGAAACGAGGAACACACCGAGCTTTCAGGTTCACGGGAAGTTTTTAATCTACGGGGGCGTCCTTGGAACTGGCATGAGGTGGAAGAGTCATATGGGCATCGGCAAAGCCAAGTGGTATGCGGTGTTTGAACACTATTTGCCGCAGAGCAAAGACAATATTGAGCGTTAGCGGTCGAATCTCGACAATTAGTGACTTCCCGTGTTTTTTGAATCGGCAAGGATGCCGGCGGCTCAGCGCAGAAGAGCGGCAGTGACAGCGACACTTGGAGTGTTGGCTGTATCGGTGCTGATCACACTTCTTTGCTCCCAAAGTCGTCTCGTTCGCGGGGCTCTATATATTGCTACTTGCTGTGTGCGCGATCCCGATTTGGTTCCTGTTCTACTGTGGTGCAAGCTCAGCTACGGGAACCGATAGTCCCAAGGTTGTACCTTCCCGATTCCAAGTTTTGAGAGGCTCTGCCAGCATCGGTCCCGTGCACCCGTCCTCTTCGTTGACCACTCGCCGCCCGCAAGGCTGTGTTAGTTGACCGGTTCCAGGACAAGGCCATCGTTTGGACGCCCTGCGGCGCTTGGCGTTGTGACCTCGAAATCATCGAGCCTTAAAACCAGAGAACACGCCCAGGGTCCGCCTAGTTCCCACGCGCGTGATCACGATTTTTCCGCCGCCGACCTTGACCGTTCGGCGGACCAAGTCGCATGCCCTAATGCCATTCAAGCCATCGTGGATATTGCGGGCCTCTTTGGTGAGGTCGCCTTCACGCTCGAGAACGATATTCTCGCCGTCCTTGAGGTTCACGACCTGCTCGCCAAGGCTTCTCCATTTTGAGGTGGGTTTCACAGTCATTTCGCGGCGCTGGAGTGTAGTACGGCCTGCGCTTGAACTACTACGCAAATTTGTTGCTTTAGGTCTATCGCGTAGCCGCGATACCACGGCTGCGGGCGAGTGATTCGCCCCTAGCCGACACGCAAAATCCCGCCCAAAGTTCGCTCCAACGGATAATCCGCGGCAGTTTGGCGCGTAGCGCTCAACCCTCGAATCCTTATCTTTGCTTTTGGACAAGGAACTCCTTTTGCGTTTTCCATACCCTCTTTTCACAAAGCCTGCGGGTAATGTAGGCGCTCAGTGCCATGGCCAACCTCCCTATTGGCCAGTTTGAACAGGAATTGAGCATACCCGTAACCTGCTTCAAGAACGAATCAGCATGCGATATTTATTCCTCCTGTTGGCCCTGGCAGGCACAGGATGCGGCCACCATAGCACCTACGCATCAGGACACCCTCAACCTGTGGATACCGATTCCGGCGAATATCGGGTTCTTCAAACCCACGAAGGCGACTACGCCACATTCTATTGTCACGTCAGAAACGGCAGCACCGTTTGCAAACCCGTCCAATAGCAACATATGAATTTGGGAGAGCGTCTGTGGATCCTCCCAGGAATCGAACACTGTCCCTCGCCAAAAGTCTGTCCGCCTGTGATTTCAACATGATACAGAGTTGCTGTCCACAGGCGGAATGCGATAGCACCCTCCCATCATCCACGCATCGGACTTCTGGTAGGTGCGATTCTTCGACTATTTCGGACTCGTCGCGGGCTCCTTCTTGAAAACCTAGCTCTTCGCCAACAACTCGCAACATTGAAGCGGATACATCCCCGGACGAGACTACTGGCGTTAATCTCCCGTTGGATGCGCCCGCCAAGAGATCCTGAACCATCGCGGCGAAAGGAAAGGGCGTCTGCCATGCGGGGCAATGCGATTTCCTGATCGCGGTACCCGTGAAATCGTTCGATTCCGGGGATAGCAACCGCGATCTGCACATGGCGCAGGCGGTGCGCGGCGCGGAATTTCCCCTGGTGACCGTGCGCACGCGATTCCTCGAGGGTGCATCTTCGTCGGTCACCTTACATGCTGATCTGGAGGTTCAGTTCGGGGTAAACGGCCGAGTACAAGCAAGTGCTGCTGCAACTGGCGAAAGACGGAGACAATTTCCGCATCAGCGGGACAGTTCCGGCGACTCTGTCGGATTTCAAGATCGATTCTCCCTCGCTTTTGGCTATTCCCGTAAAGAATGAAATTCCGGTGCGGGTCGAGATGACCTGGCATGAGGAAAAATGATTCTGATTGACCTCTGGAGCGGATTGGAATAAGGCTACCGCACACGGAGCCCCCATAGCGGGGTTGTTGGCGGGAGGAAGAAATGAATAATCGTTTCCGCAAGGTCCAAGCTATTCTGTTTTGCTCTGCTCTGGCTTTGCTGATCGCTGGCATCGCTTTCGGGCGGGTCAGAATTTATCCCAATCAATCCGCTGCTCGTCGGGAGAAATCTGGTGCAGGAGTCAATACCTCAGTGGCAAGCGCGCTCGCAGACTCGACGTCTACCGTTAAGGTCGCCGCAGACGCGAAGGACGATGCTCTAGTTGCCCTGGGGAAAAAGCGTTTCCAGGGCTTATAAGTGTTATGACTGCCACGGCCAGAACGGTGAAGGAACTGAGGATGCGCCAGACCTCACTCACTCAAAACTGACGGCGGAGCAAGTGTCCAAATTCCTGGTGAAGCCCAGCGCCGATGCTCAGAATAAAGGCATGCCGGACATCCCGCTCGATAGCCCAGACCACAAACCCCTTGTCGCGTATGTCATGAGTCTGAGGGCCAAATAAAGGCCCAATCGACGAAAAATGCGTCCTCGCATCCAACCAATGTAGTTCGCGCAAGGTTGTTCTCGCGGCGTGGTGGTCATCCACAATTAGGATTCGGGCCATTTTTTTATTTTGAGCGGGGCTGCATATTGTCGCTGCCGCTTTCGGCCAGCCTGCTATACAGGAACCACTGTAGGCTGTTCAAAAGTGAACATGGGCCTGCCTGGTTCCGTTTCGCCTGCGCAATACGGGACATGCCCTATGACGCTTTGGACGTGCGGCGAACATTTACTTGTTGGGACGTTCCAGCCCGTTAGTTACATTCTGTTTACGTCCCTGCTCCAGCTGGTCATTTACATTTGACGGATGCCTGAAGCGGCCCAAGCCACAGACGTTACTCAACGCCCCGCAGAGCGCCGGCGAGTCCCTCGCGTCCGCTTCAAGGCCACATCTGTAGTAACCGAAACAAGCTCTTCACAAGCCTTGGTTGCGCAAACCACGCAATTGAGCTGTTTTGGATGCTTCGTGCAAACCTCAAAGCCGTATCCGAAAGCGGCGAGAGTGCATATTGAGATGACTGACGGCGGCACCACTTTCGCCGCTTCCGGTGTCGTTGCCTACGTCACGGGTGATGGTATGGGCGTCGTCTTCAGCATGGTTGAAGCCGAGGCTCAGGCAATTCTTGAACAGTGGTTATCCCGCACGCCCAGGCGGTCTGACCGCTATGACTTCGCGGCGACCGCTCAATTAAAAGAACTCGGGTCATGGAAAGAACAGGTTCTCGTCACTCGCGACCTGAGTGGGGGCGGGTGCTTCGTCAAGACCACGGCTCCGCTTGCTAAAGGCAGCCGAGTTCGTATTCACATTGAACATGCACGAGCCGAATTCATGGCTATTGCAAGAGTGACCGATAACGTGACCTCAGAAGGGATGGGCGTCGAGTTTATCGAGATGGAAGCGACTGACCGAGCGATCCTCGAAAAGTGGCTCGCCGATGAGAATCGACGCGAGAATGCTTCCACACATGTTCTGGTTACTGGACTGTTATTGTTACTCGCCGTGGCCGTGATTGCCGCAATCGTTTTAATGATTTCTTAGCTTCAGGACGGAAACGGCCAGGCAATCGTGGACGATTGAAGCCCTTACGGCAGTTGTGTTCGGGCTCTGGGGATCATGATATTTCCGTAACGTTCCCATGCCGAAGGCTCCACCAGGTCAGCGGCGCGCCGATCATCTACGGCAAGAACTTTTGCTCATCCTGTGGCGTCATTGTCGCGAGAGATGAACTCGTTAAGAGTGCGAAGCGTGGGCGAATTGCTGCGCAAAGTTCCGAGGCTCAAGCTCGAAGGACTGAAACGCAGCGTCGCAATGCTGACGCTCAGCTTACGTGGGAAAAATCGGTGTTGTGCCTCGCCAAAATTCTGTCCGCCTGTGATTTCAACAGCATACGGTGTTGCCATCCACAGGCAGAGTGCGATAGCACCACCACATGATAAACGCCATTTGGCTCCTGGCGGGAGCGATCCGCCGCCTCTTCGACACTCATCGTAGGCTGCTTCTGGAAAACCTCGCCCTTCGCCAGCAACTCGCAGTACTGAAGCGCAGACATCCCAGACCAAGACTGGCAGGATTCGATAAGCTCTTTTGGGTCTTCGTTCGGAGATTCTGGCCCGGATGGCAACAAGCGTTGATCATCGTAAGCCCCGAGACCGTTGTGCGTTGGCACAGGTCCGGATTCGCACTCTATTGGCAGGCCATTTCCAGAGACCGTCGGATCGTTGGCCGAAGAAGAATTTCCAAAGAAGTTCGGGATCTGATCTTACGGATGGTGGCGGACAATCCGACCTGGGGCGCACCGCGTATTCACGGTGAACTTTTGATGCTGGGCGTCGATGTTTCCGAGAGGACCATCTCCCGCTGGATGCGCCGAGCGACCAGAGATCCCGAACCAGCCAAACGGTGGCTTGCTTTTCTGAGAAACCATCGTGAAGCGATCGCCGCCATGGACTTCTTTACGGTACCCACCATCACGTTCCGTGTGCTTTATTGCTTCTTCATTATCAGTCATCGCCGTCGCGAGATTCTGCACTTCAATGTCACCTGTCACCCCAGCGCCGCTTGGATCATTCAACAGTTGCGGGAATCCTTCCCGTATCAATCAGCTCCTCGATTTCTGATTTTTGATCGGGACGCCAAGTATGGCTTGGAAGTACCCATCGCAGTACGGTCGATGGCCATCTTGTGCCTCGCCAAAGCTTCGTCCGAATGAAAAATCGTGCGACCCACCGGCGCAAGCCGCAGGGCAGAACTTCTTGACCATAGGACGTGCACTCGAAAGGTTGGGAGTTTTTGAGCCGAGGGCTGAATTGCGGCGCAAGCCTGCTGGCAAATCAAATCCGTTCGCCGGTGTGCCGGTCCTTATTATTAGGCAGCTCGGTCGTAGCGATGGTGCAAGCCGCCCAGGCGCGCTTGAGACACGACTGTACCCCGATCCGTGGACCGAACTCTGCCCGCCGGCGTTTCCTTTCTTAGGCCCAGGTGCGTGCGGTCTTCATGGTAATAGCGAACATAGTCCGACAGCAGGCGCTTGAGGTGGCGTTCGTTGAAGGCAATAACGTGATCGAACAAGTCCCGCCGGCAACTCTCGACCCAGCGCTCAGCAATTCCGTTTTGCCAAGGACTTTGGAACGACGTGCGAACCGGCCGGATGGCCATCGAGCGCACCGCGACCGGGACCTCCAAACCATATTTGGCGTTCCGATCAAAGATGAGGAACCGAGGAGCCGATTGATACGGGAAGGCCTCGCGCAACTGCTGGATGATCCAACCGGCGGTCGGATGGGACGTAACGTTGAAATTCACGATACGCCTCCGATCGTGGCCGATGATGAAGAAGCAATAGAGCACACCGAAGGTGATGGTCGGAACGGTAAAGAGGTCCATCGCCGCGATGGCTTCCCGGTGATTTCGAAGAAAGGCAAGCCAGCGTTTTGCTGGCTCCGGGTCTCTCGGCGCTCGTTTCATCCAGCGGGAAATCGTTCGTTCCGAGATATCGAAACCGAGCATGAGAAGTTCGCCGTGAATCCGTGGGGCGCCCCAGGTGGAGTTCTCGGCGACCATCCGAAAGATCAGATCGCGGACTTCCTTGGAAGTCCTTCTCCGGCCCACGATCCGGCGGCCTCTGGAAATTACTCGCCAATACATTGCAAACCCAGATCGATGCCAACGTACAACCGTCTCCGGGCCCACTATGATGAGAGCCTGTTTCCATTCGGACCAGAACCTTCGCACCAGGACCCAGAAGAGCTTATCGAGGGCTGCCAGCCTTGGCCGGGCATGCTTTCGCTTCAGTACTGCGAGCTGCTGGCGAAGAGCCAGGTTCTCAAGCTGTAGTCTGCGACGAGTGCGGAGGAGACGCAGAATTGCGCCTACTAATAGCCGAATGGCGTCGACCATCCGAGGGTGCTATCGCATTTCGCCTGTGGACGGCAACCCTGTATCCTGTTGAAATCGCTGTCAGGAGGCCGAGCGATGCAAACCTCGTGCGATGACTCGCATCGCACAGCCGCTGGCGATTCCACGGGAGATGTCTTCGCGCTCGGCCAGGGTAAGCACTCGCCGCGAACGGCGACGAGCGGGCGGAGCGATCCCACCATGACGTGCTAAAACGAAGTGAACGACTACGTGGTCTTTACCCAGGGCACGGCCAATCTCATTGAGCGACTGGCCCGCCTTCCAACGGTTCCACAACTCGGCTTTCTGCTCCGCAGAAAGCCCTCTTCGCTTGCCTTTGATCAACATAAACACCACCTTTGCAAAGAGCTTCTAGCTCAGATGGTGTTGCATCGACCAGTTGAACCGGCACGGGTTTTCGGAAAATGGAGTATTAGGCGGCGAATCGGACCGGGAAAGCGGTATTAACCGACAATACCGGCTCACTGTGAACCAAATCGTTGCTTTCGGAAAGTCGCAGTGAATACGAACCTAATGGTTCGCAGATCTTACAGTTCGGGGATGCTTGAGGAGGGATGGCCCCTAGCTAGTTAAGACGACGCCCTATCTGGTTGGCTGTGATCCTACGTAGATTTTACCAAGGCAAAATTTCTTGAGGTGAGCCGACCATTTTTGCCAAGTCGAAGTGCATTTAGGGTATTTGAGGATTGAGTTCGTCCGCCAAGAGGGCTAACGGCTAGGTGCGCACCTGACCGGAGGGATGGGCGCAAACTTTTGCCGACTCGGTGTGCATTGGGATGTTTGGGGCCCGAGTTCGGCCTCTAGGTGGGTCCGACTGGGCTTCTGGCGGCCAGGCGAAAAATCTTTGAGCCTGACGCAAACTTTTGCCGAGCCAATGCCCATTAGTAGATATAGGGAGAGCGTGTATCTGGGAGGTTTCAGTAGCGGCGGTGAACCATTTTCACAACCTTGATGGCCATTAGTAGATATAGGGAGCAGTTTAGCCAAAGGCTAACGTCGGCGGGAAGCCTGCTGGCTCGCCGGAAAGGCCGAGTCTACTATTTTTGCCGGGTCGTTAGACATTAGTAGAGATAGGAGGCCAGTTGGGGACCTAGTGAGGAAGGGACCGCCGCCGCGCAGCGGCGACTTGGCGAATAATTTTTTGCGGCCAAGGCGCTAGTTTTTGCCCAGTCGATGTGCATTAGGATAGTTGAGGGGTGATTTCGGCCTGGTTAGTGCAGGCAATGGCTGGTCATCGGGGGGACCGCAAAAGATTTTTCGCGACGCCCGCGCAAACTTTTGCTGAGGCGGCGGCCGTGAGTAGATATAGGGGCTGCTCAGTCACTGCCCGACGACTGTGGAAAACCCGAGGTGGGCACCAAGGCGAAAACGCAACTTGGAAATCGAGGTGGCCAACCAGCTCGGAGGCAAGAATTTCTAAGATTTTTGACATGAGAGTCGTAACTTTGCCCGGATCAGTGCCTTGATTATGGACCGACAGTTCTTACGCAATCCTTGGCCGAAAGACGGCCTCAGCCGGTTGCAAAAAGCGGTGAATCTCGGGCGAGATTCACCGCTCAATTCACCATGGGAGTTGTCTCCCTTACCATTCCGTTACCACACGTCCTTATGGACGGGGCTTCAAGGAGGTGTTCGCGGACGGGTTCCCCGTCCACGAACTGGCAGCTGCTGCGGTTACGCGAGTCGCGCTTAATGGCCGTCTCGGAAAGATTTCCACAGATTTTTGGAGAGTATTTCATTTTGCGCGACCGTTTTTCCGGCTCGGATGGGCATTAGTAAGGTAGAGGGCCTGAATTCCAAAATGCGGGACCGAGTCGCCTGACATGAGCTGTCCCGCCGTTACCCACGCCGGCCTTTGACCCACCGCCAGCGACTCGGTCCGCGAGTCTCGCCACAAAGTCCTACCCACAAACTGCGCAGCACTCATAAGTCGTCCATCCACACAGTTGCTCAAAGAGGAGGATTGTCCATGCAGCGATTTCAAAGCCGGACGGCACTTGTGGACGAACACGTAGTGGGCTTTCTCAAGATCGTTACTGAACTGGGCGGATACTGCACGCTGGAACAGGCCAAAGCGCTTGAACTGGCGAATTCCAATACGCGAGTGTCGGCGTACTTAAAAGGTCTCGAGCGTGCCGGATTCGTTCGCCGAGTGGCCGACTATCCGGTTGTATACCAAATCACCGGAGCGACAACCCGGCTGCTTGACAGGGATCGCCGGGCAAGACGTACGCACGATACGGCCAGGGTACTGAGCCGGCTGCTGGCGGTGAGTTTTTATCTCGAAGCGCGCCTCTGGCCAGCCGACTTCGCCTTCGATCATCAACGCAAAATCAATATGTTCTTCTATGAGGGGTGCCCGCTAAACGTCCTCCCACAGCGCGGCGGAAAACCTTACCTCTGGGAGGAACTGGTGCTCTGGCATGACTACAACCGAATCGGCGTCGCGATTGTGGATGATCAACAGCGCAGCCCCCTGTCACAGTTGAAGGGATTCGCCAGGAGTTTCTCTCGCCTGGTCGCGTGCCTAAGGGACAGACTGCGGATGCTGGTCGTTACAGGAAGCGACACGCGTCATCAGTTCTACTGCCGACTCGTCCACCATTCTGCTGTGATGAAGTTTTCTCCGCCTGGATTTGCCATCACCATTGAGCCCTATCGGGTGCGGAGTGCGGCAAAACCTCTGCAGTCGTCTCCGCGCGGGAACTCAGGGGAGCTGGTAGCCAGCCAGCCCGAACCACAACAACCGCGCCGAAGAACCTCGCAATTCGCGACGCCTGCCACAGTGATGACAGAGATAGTGCAGAAAGCCGTGACACGGGCAGGAGTTACAAGTGGAACCGTTCCACTTGTAACTCCTGTGCCATCCAAGGCCGAGTCCAAATTTCCAGTGGCAAAAAACGGGACAAATACAAAATCGACCGCCCCGCCGTTCAGATTCGAGGACTGAAGCATGCGGATAGCAAAAAGCGCCAACAGCGGATTTAACGGCTTTCGAGGCAAGGCCTGTGGCGCCTCGCCACAGGCCTTGCTTTGGGTTTTGACCGTTGCTTTGCGCGGGGCGGAGACCATTCCCTTGACCCATTCTCCTTAGCCATTTCCTTTAACCATTTCCGATTGACCACCCTTCCGTTCCACTCCGCTTTTCCACAAACACAAATCAGATCGAGGAGTGCTTTGTGGCCGCCAAATGCAGCTTTCAAGAGATCACCCGTAGCGGGGTTGATGAACTATCCGTCAGAGACTCGGGTTTTTTGCCAGAACCTTCAAATAGCGCTTGCTTGCCTTCTGGACGGCAAGCAAGTAGTGTTTCGAACGGGACGCCGGATCGGAAACGAGGAAAGAGCATGTCTCGCCGATCTGGGCAAGCAGGAACGGTTGTAAAGAAGGGCAAGATGTGGTGCGGCAGATACCGCGAGGATGTTTCGGGCCAAGACCAACGCAGGCATCTGTGCGTGCCTCTGGGACCAATTAAGACGATGACGAAAGCGGAGGCCAAACGCAAGCTTCGCTCGATTCTGGAGAGCCGCGACGTAAACGCCGCCGATTATCTGGAGCGGGTGAACCAACACGCGCGAACTTTCGCACAAGAGGCTGAATGGTGGAGACAGAATCGCCTTTCACTGTTTAAGCCTTCCACGCAGGACAAAATGGGTAGCCATCTCGACAAGTATCTTTTGCCTCGGTTCGGGACGCTGCCCGTGTCCTCCATCGATGAACGGCTGGTACAGCAGTTCATCGCCGACCTGAGCCGGACTGAATACAAGACGCCGAAAGGAGCCGTCAAAGTGCTCAGTCCCTCCACTATTCCGAACATCATCACCGTGCTGAAGCTGATCGTGGGAAAGAAAATCTGGCGGGATTGGGATCTGCGCTTGCCTGAGATTCCTTTTAACGAGCAGCGGTATTTCACCACGGAAGAGATGGTTCAGATCATCAACGCTGCCAAGGGACAGAACGCTGCTGTGACGTTGCAGTGGCGCACGCTGTTCGCTTCCTTGGCGGGGACGGGTTTGCGATGCGGGGAAGTTTTCGGCCTCCACGTCGCCGACCTCGATTTGAACAACCGGAAGATTCACGTTCGGCGAAGCGTGTACCAGCAAAACGAAGTATCAGTAAAGACGAAAAAAGGATATCGCGTGGTCCACATCGAGGCCGTGCTGGCCGAGATGCTTCGCCAGCATCTTGGCAGACGCACGTCGGGCCGCGTGTTCCAGACTCGAAATGGCACGCCATTCTCGAAAGACAATGTCCGTAGGAAACTTCATTTCATCCTGGATTCCCTCAGGATGAAGCGCGGCGGTCTTCACGCCTTTCGTCACGGTCGCGTTTCGTTCCTGCGGAAGAATGGGGTAGCCGATAAAATCATTAACGATTGGATCGGGCACTCCACCCTCAGAATGGCTGATCTGTATACCCATTTCGAGGACGCTGATCGGCAGCAAGTCGCAAATGATTTGGGAGCACTAAAGGGTGTATGTCCTTTGGTTCCGCCCGTAATTGTTCCCAATGTTCCCAAATCGAGCGAAGTTGCAGGCAAAGGCGAGGCCGCGTAAGATGGAGAAAAGGTTGGGAGTTACAAGCAATAGGCCCGTAGCTCAGTTGGTTAGAGCGCTACCTTGACACGGTAGAGGTCTGCGGTTCGAGCCCGCACGGGCCTACCACATCGGTCGATACTTAGCTTTCCTTTGAGTGATTTGCGTTTTTGCGAAGTTGACGTTATCTGACGCAAATTACCGCTTTTTCACACCCGAAGAATGCAATTCACAATGCAGATGAAAGACTCGAAATTGCTGGCGTTTTTGGCAAATTTCGCGGAAATGCTCATCATCTAGCTAATGATGAGCACGCGCAGCGGATTCACTTCACGATCTCCAGACATCGCGGGCAATCGGCGTCAAGTTCCTCGATGGTGTAGGTTTCACCGGGGCGCATCAGTTGTGTAGCCCTTACGTTAGCTTCGGCGTGTGTCTTGAAGCGTTGCCAGTACAGCGAGGCGCTTGACCAGCGAATATGGTAGTGCAGCGTCTTGCGGTCCATTGAGCCTCCAATCAGGAAGGGCCTATGTCCCGCACTCTTCAAGGAAAGAGAATGTTCAGGGCAGGATGACAGCATACCATGTGGCAGGTGGTTCGGGTACGCGAGGAGGACTGGTAGCGGCCTCCGCGTATATGCCAATCCCTACAGATTCCAGGAACGACCGTTTTCTTCGCCTCATCGACTCGTGATCGTCCACCACTAAATGTTAGGTGGCATTAAACGGTCTCCTGCGTTCGCAGCCGTGGGGGACGACCAAGGACTGAGGTTGAACTCGCTGCGGAAAGCGGTCGAGAGCTCAGGCGGGGGACGACTCAGAGCTCTGTCTACTACCTTAGCAAATGGGCCTAGGTCAAGTTAAAGTATTACCACAATGCTAATTACCAGTCCCGTTACCAAACGGGCGGAGTGGGAAAACTACTTCCAGGACCGTGCGGTTCTGATCCGAGTGGAGCGCAAGATGACCTCCAAATTGCTCTACGCGCTCCTGGATGCTGCGCATTCCGACTCCGCTGCTCCCCATCTTTACAGCGTCGTTTTTTAGACGCGGAGTTCCGGTTGCTACATTCTCGACGCTTATCCTGAGTCCCGCTGGCTCGACGCTCAGGCCGATTTTCGCCCACGGGCTCGCGGAATGGCGCTGCGCGTTTGTCAGGCCTTCCTGGATCACGTGAAACACCGCCGTTTCCAACTCCCTCGGAAGTTGGGGGTAAGTGTTCGGCAATTCCGTCTGTACCTGCATGCCACTTCGCTTAGAAAAACCCTCAGCGTAAATGCGCAGTGCCGGGAGCAGGCCCAGCTCATCGAGCATGGGCGGGTGAAGCTGGTACGAGAGCGTGCGCAATTCACGCATACTTTGTTGCGCGAGAGAGACACAGTCGGAAAGAGCCGTACGCGCGTTCGGGGCCAGCGCTCCTGCGCTCTGGTTGATCACGCCAAGGTCCATTATCATCATGGCCACGTTTTGCGCGGTTGTGTCGTGAAGCTCCTTGGCCAGCCGCCGCCGCTCCTCATCCTGGGCTCGAAGCAGTTTCGCGGATAGTCTCCTCGCATTAGCCTCTGTGGCCTTGAGCTCGATGATGTAGCCCATCTTCGCAGCTAGGTCGCTCAGGATCTCCAGGAATAGCTCGCCCGCCCTGATTAGCTTCCGAGAGAAGAACTCCAGCGCCCCGATTACCTGCCGGTGCAGCAGAATCGGCGCGACCAACACGGATCTAAGGCCCAAATCGTAAGCGGCGCATTTTCCGCTGCGTTCGGATTCTGTCTCTAGATCGACGACGAAACTGCGGCCTGTGATCGCCGCCCGCGAATGCCAAGCTCTCGAAGTGGCGGTCAGCTTAGAAACAGTAGATTCGTCGTGAGACTCCGAGCGCTGGGATAAACCGAAGTGCCAGACGTCAATCTCCTTGTTAAGGATGCGGCCGGCAGCGACGCGAGCGCGCCCGAAAGCCCAAGGGACGTAATCACAAATCTGTTGGAGAACAAATCGAAGCGACTCTTCGATGGTCGGCGCCTCAGCCGCACCTACAGCGATAGCGTTTGAGAACCGCGCGAAGGCTGCATCGAATCGTCTGTCCATAAGCTGGGCCTACTAGGTTTACCGTGCTGGAAATATCAACTTCAGCATACCACCGTCTGTAAATCAAGTCCCCGCCAGCACAAATTCATTCTCGTGCCCGCCGTTGGAAACCACTGGATTTAGCCCGGCGAGGCGTTACCTAGCTGGATCGCTGCTGTCGGTTCCAAACTAACGCTGTTCGATTGTGGGAACGCTGCCTTGCTGCTGAAGGCAATTGCCGTGATTGCCAGATCTCGGAACAAAGCCTAAGATGGCGCGCATAACAAACCTAAAGGAGGGGCCCCAATGAAAAAATGCTTCTTAACGTTAGCGTTTTGCGCCGCGGCGATTTCGCTTAGCGCCGTCGTGCTGATGAAGGCGCAGGGCGAGGGCGAGAACGCGCAGGGCCGGGGGTGGCAGCCACGATACCGCAACTGCCATTTCATCTCGTGGAGAACTTTTTCCACTATCCCGCCAACTCTGTCGTGGGCCGCACGACTGGCGTGGCGATCAATCCCAAGACGGGCAATATCGTCACGCTCAATCGCGGCTATCACCCCGTGCTGGAGTTCAAATCGGATGGCAGCTTCGTGCGCTCCTGGGGCGAGGGCTCCACAATGTTCGTAGGCGCCCATGTTGTGCGCTTCGATCCGCAGGGCAATCTCTGGTACGTCGATGCCGCCGATGACGAAATTTTCCGCTTCGACTCCGAGGGCCGCACCGTGGGCACGTTGGGAACAAACCCGGAGCCCTGGACTTGGCTGACGCATGTGATTGAGCGTGCCGCTCCCGACAAAGCCTCCTTCTATCAGGAGACGGATATCGGCTGGAGCAAGGATGGCAGCATGTTCGTCTCCGATGGGTACGGCAATTCGCGAGTTGCGAAGTTCGATAAGGATGGAAACTTCGTCAAGGACTGGGGTGAGCGTGGCGACCAGCCGGGCAACTTCAACACCCCTCACAGTATTGTCATCGACAATAACGACGTCATCTATGTCGCCGACCGTGGCAATAGCCGCATCCAGGTTTTCGATACTGAGGGCAATCGGAAGGCGGTTTGGAACTTGCCGACTGCGCCCTGGTCGCTTTGCCTCACCAATGGACCCAATCAGGTGATGTTCGTGGGCAGCGTGGGCCGGGTCTATAAGATGGACCTCACCGGCAAGGTTCTGGGCGCCTTCGGCCGCCCCGGCCGCATGGCTGGCACCATTGACTCCGTTCACCAGATAGCATGCCCGGATGAGAAGGCCGTCTATCTTGCCCACACTTTTGCCTCGCGGTTCGACAAATGGGTCGCGCAGTAGGGCGGTCGCCGACTGTGATCCGGTCAGACGCAAATACTTGCAACGGGCGCCGCGGCGACGGCAATGGCCGCGGCGCCGCGCCTGTTTCCTCAGCAGACTGGCAAAGGAGTAGGTACGATGTCCTTCTACGAAAAGGGTCCCGTTCGCATCCACTATGAGGAGGCCGGTTCCGGCTTCCCTTTGTTGCTGATTGCCGGCGGAGGATTGAACTCGACGATCGCCGGCTTGACGAACCCCTTTGACGCGATGGGGGAGTTCAAGGGAGAGTACCGATGCATCGCGGCGGACCTGCGCAACGCCAATCCCGGTCAATCCTCTGGTCCGCTCGAGATCGACCGGCCCTGGGATTCACACACCGATGACCAGCTCGGTGTGATGGATCATCTGGGCATCAACA
Organism: uncultured Acidobacteriota bacterium; assembly: GCA_963803735.1. Lineage (GTDB taxonomy): Bacteria > Acidobacteriota > Terriglobia > Acidiferrales > UBA7541 > Palsa-189. The sequence goes on from CAWDNV010000011.1 coordinate 884,555, forward strand.
AGTTCATGGCGATGGGCTTCTGCATCGGCGGCCCATTCATCTGGAACCTCTTGAAGCGGGCGCCTGATCGTATTGTCGCAGCCGTGCTGGCGCAGCCCAGCGGGTCGCGTCCGGAGATGCGCGACCTTTTTTACGAAACCAATATGAAGGACTGGGGTCCGGAATTGGTCAAGCGCCGGCCCGACATCACGATGGAGATGGTCGAGAAATATCTGACCAAGATGTACCGTACCAACGCCGACTTCGTCTTCACGGTGACGCGCGATTTCGTCCGCAATTGCCAAACGCCCGTGCTGATCCTGCCGGATGATATCCCGGCACATCCGTACGCCGTCGCCATGGAGGCCGCGATGCTCGCGCCCAAGGCCGAAGTGAGCATGTTCCCGTGGAAGGAGCCCAAGGAGCGGATTCCCTTGGCGGTGCGCCAGATCCATTCCTTCCTCCGGGCACATCGCCCTGCTTCTGCTTAGACGGCGGTGTCTGTACGACAGGGCGGCAACAAATCAGGGGAGCGGTTCCAGGTTGGGCGGTATCCGGTCAATTCACTGCTTTTCCGTATCTCGTACATAAACGGGAATCGTCTTTTTTGGCAGCTTTCTGGATCAGTTCGCGCGCCTTCTGCTCATCACGCGGAACTCCCATGCCGTCTGCGTACAAGTGGCCAAGAGCAGCCATCGCTGTGGGACATCCCGCGTCCGCGGCCTCGCTTATCCAGTGCGCTGCGACTTCGTTATTTCTCTCGACCCCCGTTCCGCGAAGATAAAGCGTCCCCAGATTGAATTGCGCTCGAACAAAACCAGAGACCGCAGCGCGAAGGTACCACTTGGCGGCTTCAGCCGGATTTGCGGGACCATCGACGCCGGTTTCATAAAAGTATCCGAGATTGGTTTGAGCGATAGGATCACCTCGGTCGGCGGCTATACGATACCAATGCATCGCTTCGACGAGGTTCTGGTCCACACCTTGCCCGAACTCGAACGCGATTCCCATCCGAAGCTGCGCCTGTGTATCCCCCGCAAGAGCCTTCTTACTCAGTGCCGCCAGCTGGGAATCGGGCTTCTCGGAAAGGGTTACTGAACTGAGAGTTTGGGCGGATGAGGAAACTGAGAGCAATGCCGCGAACCCAAGCATACGTAAGACAGTGTTGAACATGCACATCTGCCGCTAACCTTCGTTGAGAGTAGATTCACATGGTTGTAATGAAACAGCAACATGATATTCACATAACTTTAACAATCGGCAACCCGCATCCAGCAGCCAACGCAGCTTGCTGACGAACGGCTTCCTGAGAGAGGTTCGAATGAGGAGAGGCCTAGTGCTGAGCCGAACGGGCGAGAGCACGTCCAACTGCTACGAAAATGGGCTCAACGTCGACTGAAAATAAACAGGTTACAGAGCAATACCATACCTGGGAGGCTGCGCCGCTCGATTTTGTTCGATTGTTTCGCCTGGCCATTGATCTACGTATTTATGTTTGCGGTGCGATCCGGGAGGAAAGCATCTATTCCGACCTGGTTTCTGGCACACTGCAGTTAATAGCTTCGACTATGAATCTACTAAAGTTGCGTGGCATTTTTTCGGCACTCACCAACGGCCGCAGGATCTGGTTTTGGTACGTCGCCGTGGCGGTAGGAGCCACTCTTCCAGTGGAGATCCATAGAAGCGCCGTGAGATACCAGGCGATCTATGGCAAGTCGGACGCAATGACAAAAGCGGCGCGCGAGGCCGCTCTCGCTCCGAAGCCCGGGGAATGGGTTTCGCCATTTTGCCGCACGGAGTATCAGGACTTCTGGCCAGATGCACTACGCAATCCAGCCCTTGACCCCATTTGCAAGAGGCAAATGGAGGCCTTCATAGCGCACTGCCGGCAGGACGCCAAAGAGTGGAGCGCTTCGTGGGACAAAACGACCGGAAAATACTTGCATCGTCACGACCCCGCTTGCGATCAGTGAGTTGTCCTTCATACAAGTCCCGAAGAGTCCTCTTTCCGGAGACTGGCCCGCCAGAAAATCTCGTTTTGGCGGCTTGAAAAATGCCGTAGTCGCTTTATGATTTACAAACATTTACCGCCTCGACATCAATAGGTTTTTGGCCGGATCCCATTACGTGCGTTAACCTGCGAAAGAATTTGGCCGCGCGCGGACGCCCTCGGGTGTATAAGCGTGCACACCAGACGGCGCAATGGATTTGCCGGCTGAATTGACTGACGATTATGAGGACGACAGGAACATGAAGACAAAAACACGTTCTGTTGGCAGCGTGGGGACATGCACGGCATTGGCGATCGTGGCTGGAATTCTTTGTTCGCCCTCGTCGTGGGCGCAGAGCACAGCGCCTAAATACGAGGTCGACCTGTCTTGGCCGAAGCCTTTCCCCGACCAGTGGATACTCGGGGGGCTCGGCGGAGTATGTGTGGATGCCCAAGACCATGTATTGCTCCTGAATCGGCAGGACGTGCTGGACGGAGACTTGAATGCGGGTCATCTAGCTCCTCCGATCATCGAGCTTGATCCTGCGGGCAACGTGGTTAATTCCTGGGGCGACTTGAGTGTGCTCGACCCCCGCCTCCACAGTTGTTTCTTCGACAAAGACAACAATTTCTGGATAGCGAGTGCGCCGTCCGGCATGGTTCAGAAATATACCCACGACGGAAGTAAGCTCCTGTTGCAGATCGGTAAAAAAGGCGTCTTGGATTCGACGGATGGCACGGATAAGGGTAAGCCGCTCAATTCGAGCGCCGCGCAATTTTTCGCGCCCTCCAGCATTTGGGTCGACCCGCAAAACGGCGACGTTTACGTGTCCGACGGCGAAAGTCGCGGTACTAACCGCCGTGTCGCGGTGATCGATCGGACTGGAAAATTCTTACGCCAGTGGCAGCCCGAGGGGATGGAGTCCGTGCATTGCTTGATCGGGGACCGAGATGGTTTCGTCTATGTCTGCAACCGAGAGGGATCTCGGATACAGGTGTACGACAAGATGGGTCACTTCATCAAGAACATCGACACTCCATGGAAGCCGGTCACCCCGCCACCTGACGGGAAACTGAAACAGAGTGGAGGCTCGGCGGTGGCGCTAGCCCTCTCTCGCGACTCCAATGAGAAGTTCATGTACCTGATCAACCAGAACAATTCGGAAATCGAAATCCTGGACCGTCAGACCGGCAAGATCCTGTCGAGTTTCGGCCGCGCCGGACATTTCCCGGGGCAGTTCGACCAGGCTCATGGCATCGCGGTGGACTCCAAAGGCAATGTCTACATAGCTGAAAACCGTGGCAAGAGGATCCAGAAGTTCAAGATTGTCAGTCAATAGCGCGACAATCCACTTTCACTAGGCGACACGTAGTGCCGGCGAGCGCTACGTCCGTCATCGCACGGCGCTACCATCCATTCCGCGGAGTTCCTGAACGCGCCCGCCTTACTTCAGTGCAATTTTCTTCTCGGGATCGGGTCGCACAATGAGATACGTTATGTCGCTCTCGGTGCTCGCCCAGCCATGCGGCACGCCGCCGGGAATGATGACCACGTCGCCCTTGGCGATCCGACGCGATACTCCGCCCTCGATCCCGTCGCTCGCGACGTCAGTCCAATTTCCGAGAGTTGACTGCCGCGGCGTCGCGGGTTTTTTCAGACTACCGCCCGTCACCAGCGTGCCGGCGCCTTCCAGCACATAGTAGACCTCGGTGACGTTGGTTTGGTGCACAGTCGCGTTGGGCGGAGCGCTCTTCGGCCGGAAAACGCCGAATATGCCGATGCGGTCGCCTCCGGAATCGACAACGCGTATAGGCCGATCGCTATTGCGATCGTGTGGCCCATCTTTGATAAAGGCCTGCACCTGCGCGGCG
>CAWDNV010000012.1:0-347770 GCA_963803735.1 uncultured Acidobacteriota bacterium
CAGGAGGTCTGGAGTTCAAATCTCCACGCCCCGACCACATCGGGCTAACTCTATTTTGCCTGGTCGCAAGATTGCCTTATTAGTCGCCGCATCCAAAGCATAGCTCAAGAATCCCGGTCCTATCTTCGGGCAAGGATTCATTACTGTTTTCGACTACCTGCTCCATCTCCCTTCCGCTGGCAGTTTGCGGCAGATCTCTCCAGGCTAGGACCCAATCTTCGAAGTCATAGCCAAAAAACCCGCCATGCTCCCGGTGGATCTGATGTGCACGGCGGACAATCTGCTCGATGCTGAACGCGTCTGTGGATTTCGAATCTGCACTACGCAAATCCGCAATCTCGCTCTGATGTGGTATCGCGCTCGCTAGAACCATGTTCGAAGTCCTTTCGGGTTTGGCTCTCAACGGTCGCGGCCGGCGCCCCTCAGTTGATCGCGCCGGCCGTGAGCCGAAGAGTTGGAGTTAGAAACGGAAGACCAGCCCCGCAGAGGGGACTGCCGTGTGTGCGGTAACATGCGAGTCCAGCGCGGCGAGCTGGAAGTCGGGCCGGTTGTACACGTATCCGCGATACTCGGCGCGAAGCGCGACGTGCCTCAACAGCGGGAAGTCTGCGCCGCCGCCGTATACAAATGCAGCCTTAGCTTGTTGGAGAGCTCCCGGCACGGATTGTCCCGCATTGTTCGTCGGATCAAAGACGAGCGCGCCGGCCCCGGCCAGAACATACGGGTTGATCCTGGAACTTCCCGGGAGGGTCACAACAAATGCGCCGGTAGCTTGGTGCACATTGGCCTGAACGTTAAATGGACCACCGACGGTGAGGTTCTGCTGTGTGTTGCGGGCGTAGCCATAGTTCGCTTCGGCGGCGAACCATCGATTGAAGTGATAACGGTATCCGATGAGGAAGCCGCCCGTATCGGTTGAATGCTGCGAGATTCCGTTTCCTTGTGAGTCTTTGGTGAAGAAGCCTGTGCCCTGTATGCTTACTTCTCCGTGGGTCCGAGCCGGTCCCTCTTGCGCGAAAGCGGCTGAAGAACCAAGCAACAACAACGAGAAAACTGCAAAGACTACCGTCTTTCGGATCGCCATTTTCTTGTCCCCCTTTTGGTTTATCTCTCAAATTCGTTTCAGACTTTGCGCCCACCTGTTCAACGGGCGGTTTGGCCGAAGCCGGGCAAGCACAGAAAAATCAGCAAGGCTAAAACTGCGATCAGGACGTAAAGCATGACGTTCTCCCTCCGGCGGCTGCCCAAACCCTTCCCGCTACGAAGCAATCTCTGTCGCTGGCAAAGTTTCGATATTTCGCTTGGCTCCCATTGGGCGACGCATTATGAAATGCACACGCCGTGCCAAACCTATGGTGAGAGCGTTTATTACTGGAAGGGCTTCGCCAAATGAGGGTTAAGAAAAACTATTGCGCCGACCCAATTCAGCGTGCCAACACGATACTGCCGCTGAGTCGGCACCTGCTATTCACATGGCACAGCACGATCACGGTTCAGCATAAATAAGGGGAAAAGTCACAAGCCGCTGTAGAAATCGGCGAAACGAACGCGTTTTGCGGGGAATTCTTAGACTGGTTTACTGCTGCGAGCAATTCCGAGCTTCTGCATCCGCACCTGAAGGGTAGAACGCTTCATTCCGAGGCGCGCCGCGGCACCCTTTGGCCCAGCAACAACCCAGCGGCTTTCTTCGAGCGCACCCAGTATCTGCTTGCGTTCGGTTTCTTCGAGAACTCGTTGCATGTTCCCTAAGGTTTCGGGTCGGGCTGCGCTTTTCGCGTTTTCCGCTGCGGGCACGGAACCACCGTTGCTCTTAAGATCCGAAAGCACCACACGCAGCACTGGACCGGAAGACAGGATCACGGCACGCTCGATTACGTTCTGCAGCTCGCGGATGTTACCGGGCCAGTGGTATTCGCATAGGGCATTCATTGTCTCTGAAGGGATGCTTTCAATGCCTTTGTTCATGCTGCGGGCAAACTGCTGTGTGAAATGCCGCACTAGCAATGGGATATCTTCGGGGCGCTCGCGGAGCGGTGGAACGCGAACGGGGAATACGTTCAATCGATAAAAAAGGTCGGAACGGAATTTCTGTTCCTCCACCATGGCTTCCAGATCGCGATTGGTCGCTGCGATCAATCGTGCGTCCGTACGCAGTGTGCGCGTGCTGCCCAGGCGTTCGAATTCCCGTTCTTGCAGTACACGAAGTAGCTTCGGTTGGAGCTCGAGCGGGATTTCGCCAACCTCGTCCAGGAAGACGGTGCCGCGGTTTGCGAGTTCGAAGCGACCTATACGCTGCGCGATCGCGCCGGTAAACGCTCCCTTCTCATGGCCAAAAAGTTCGCTTTCGAGCAGCCCGGTCGGGATGGCTGCGCAATTCAGTTTCACGAATGCGTTGGAATGGCGAGCGCTCAGATTATGGAGCGCCCGCGCGATCAGTTCTTTCCCGGTTCCGGTCTCACCATAAATGAGGACGGTCGATTCCGTGGGCCCCACGGTTTCCACTTGCTTCAAAACCTGGCGCAATGTGGCGCTCTTACCTACGATCTCTTCGAAATTCATCTCAGTGCGGATTTCGTCTTCCAGATAGAGCTTTTCCTGGGCCAGCTTGTCTTTCAGCTCGGTAATCTGGGTGTAGGCCAGGGCATTCTCCACAGCAATAGCTATCTGGCTCGCGACCTGCATCAAAAACCTCACCTCATCCGGACTAAAGGCATTTTCTTTCCTGCGAGCCAGATTCAAGACTCCGTGTATGCGCCCTCGGCTTACGAGCGGCAAAACGCAACCCACAGTAAAACCTTCGGCCGAAGGCGGGGAATCAGGTGTCATCTTGGCTACATCGCGGACGTTAGCCACATAGGGCTCACCGGTTTTAAAGGCGGCGCCCGGCGGGCTGCCGTCGATGGGTATGAGGCTCTCCTCACCGATGAACCCTTTGCTCTCGGGAAAATCTACTGCGTAGAGCCGCAAGTGAGTGTTATTTCCCCCATCAGGCAGGCCTACTCCCACAAAATCGCACTGCATGACTCGCCGCAGGTGGGCGGAGATGTTTCTCAGCAACTCGCGCAAATCCAATGTCGAGACAACGCTGTTCGTTAGATCGAGCAGGAGTTTTAACTGTTCTTGAGCTTTCCGCGAAGCATCGAAGTTCAGGGCATCGTCAGTGGCAAGTGCTATTTGGTCGGCAACCAGGGACAAAAAAGAAATGTCGTCCTCAGAATAGGCGTCGGATTCTTCACTGCCCAGGAACAAAACCCCTAGCCGTCGATGTACGGTGGTCAATGGAAAAGCGCATGCAGAGCGAATTCCGCAGGCCCTGACCCGATTGAGGGCTTCAGGAAAGCGGGTCTCGCGATCGAAGCAAGGAATCACCAAAGCCTGCTGGTTTTGGTAAACCCACCACGGGATGCTTTCTTCTCGCGCAATATCCGGGCAGGGGCCGCCTTTCATTTCCTTGCATCTTTCCGCGAGATGCCAGGCGACTTCATTACCCCCTTCGTCGTATTGAATGATGCCGATACTGTCAAATTTGACGACATTACGAAGCTCGTTCCTAAGGACCGGAAACAGCTCCGCAGGATCACGGTGCGCACGAATGGCTTGCAAGACACGGATGAGGGCTTCGTAACGCGAGGATCCTTGTTCGATAAGGGTCGCCGCTTCCGCTGCCATGAACATTGCCAACTACACCTCCCCGAGATAGAGGATCAGATGCAGATGAGGGCCATTCGGATACAAGGTTTGCTTCTGTTCGGCTACCGTCGTTCCAGATGCTATTGCCATTTTCGCATGTGCTTTGAAGAGTGCCGATCTAGCCGCTATCTTGCGAAAACTGAGGAGATTCGAGGACTCGGAAAAGTGAGAGTCAGTCGCGCGATATGTATTTATGCCGCCGAGCTCGAAGAACTAGGTACTTTTGTTCCTTTGACACTTCGCCGTGAGGGAATAATCGTCTCTAGTCGAATGACTCATTCACCCAGATGACATTACTCTCCTTGCGCGTTCACGCTGGTTTGCGTAAGGTGCGTCCCCTAACAATCACGTTGGCTTGGGGCGAATTTTAAGATTTAGGATCGCCGAGAACAAGCTCAATGTCTTGCACTGGATAAAAAGCCTGACGTGATTATGGAAACTCGGGTCTTGTAAGCCACAGAGCGAAGCTGTGCCATTACCTATCGATACATCGAATCCAGCGTCCAATTGGTACGCCCTTTACACACGTCATCAACACGAGAAGGTTGTAGCTCAGATCCTTACGAGGAGGGGATTTGAGATCCTGCTGCCACTCTATAAATCCGTCCGCCGTTGGAAGGACCGAACTAAAGTCCTTTCAGTGCCCCTATTCTCTTGCTACATATTCCTCAAAGGGGGACTCGAACGTCGATGGGACATTCTGAATACTCCTGGCATTTATGACCTCGTGTCCAGCGGAGGTCAACCGATTGCTATTCCGACCCATGAAATTGATGCCATCCAACAGGTTGTGAATAGCGGTTTGCACCTTGAGCCGCATCCTTTTCTGAAAATTGGTGAGCGGGTGAGAATCAAACTCGGGCCTTTGGCAGGCTTGCAAGGATTGCTGGTACGTAAAAGAAATATTTACCGACTGGTTATCTCCGTCGAGATGTTGGGTAGAGCAGCCGCTGTCGAGGTCGACAGCTTCCTCGTCGAGAGGTTGACCAATTCTAGTGTTGTTCAGCATGGAGTTTCTTCACACATTGCGACTCAATGCTGTAACCCGATTCAGTAGCTGAGAGCCACCAAGTGTTTCCCGCGAAGGTCTTAGTCCATTTTGCTCCGAGTGCGACAAAGGCACACAGAGTTCCCCGAGCAGCCGAGCAACGGAAGGAACGGCGAAAGCACGTGCGCTATCCCGTCAGGCTTCCAGTCTTTTTTAGTTGGAAGAAGCGCGGGAGTGCTGTCGTCCCCTATGAGGGCATCACCCGTGACATCAGTTTGCGGGGGGGCTACGTATTTTCGGCAATTTGCCTTCCAGTAGACACCGTCATTGAGATGGAGATTCTCCTGCCCAGATCCCTTCGCAAGCCGAATTTGCTGATCGTCGGAAAGGTTCGAATTCAGCGCGTTGAACGCGCTTCCCGAAAGAAGCCAGGAACTGGCTTTTCGGCCGTGGCAAGCGGGTTTGCGGTACGAACCAGTTCGCGATGGCTAACTGCAATTGTGAAGCCCGAAGCTCCGAGCACAGCAGCGAATACGAAGTATTTTGATAATTGAAATGCTTGGTTGCGGCTCATTGGAGATCCTGAATCTAGCGTTGTTTGTTAGCCGAGAGCCTAGATGAACATTCTACACGTGATACGCACCCTGGATCCGGCATGGGGAGGACCCGTCGAGGGAGTAAAGAATATCGTAGCGACGGCTGCCGCCCTTGGGCATTCTGCAGAGATTACGTGCCTGGATGCACCCTATTCGGCTTGGCTCAAAGCTCAACATTTGAATGTAAATGCAATCGGCCCAGCCAAATTAGGCAACTTTGGGTACTGCCGCCGGCTAGACTCTTGGCTGCATGAGAACATTCGGCGATTCGACGTCGTGACGACGAATGGTATTTGGATGTACTTCAGCGCGGCTGTTCGGTGTGCGGCGAGGCAAGCCTGCGTTCCGTATTTCGTGTTCACTCATGGCGCGTTAGATCCTTGGTTCAAGCACAAATACCCATTGAAACACATCAAAAAGCAAATTTACTGGAATGCGGTTGAGTATAGGGTTTTACGCGATGCGGCCGCGGTCCTTTTCACGACTGCGGAAGAGCAAGCGCTAGCGCACAGGGCGTTCTGGCCATACCGGTGTAATTCCGAAGTGGTGGGCTATGGTATCGAGGACCCATTTGTTTCCAAAATTGGATTGAGAGAGCCCAGCGAAGCTCGCCGCTTGATAAGACGCATGATGCCTCAGATAGGCCCCCGAAGATTCCTCCTTTTCCTGGCCCGCATCCACGAAAAAAAAGGTATAGACCTTCTTTTACAAGCGATCGCACGGAACACTGAGAATTACAAGGACTATGCATTCGTAATCGGCGGTCCGGGTAAGGAAGCTTATATCTCGCAGCTCAAATCGATGGCGGCTCAGTTCGGTCTGGAGAATCAGATCATCTGGACAGGACCACTTTACGGCGAATTGAAGTGGGCGGCGTTCCGTTCGGCGGATGCATACGTGCTTCCTTCTCATCAGGAAAACTTTGGAATATCGGTGACCGAGGCCCTGGCTTGCAGCGTTCCCGTGCTCACCACGATCAAGGTAAACATTTGGCGAGAGATTGTGAATGATGATGCCGGTTTAGCTGAGAACGATGACGTGAGTGGCATATGCAGACTACTGGAAAGATGGAGCCGATTGCCTCGGACTCAAAAACGATCCATGCGTCAAAACGCACGGCGATGTTTTGTGAATCGCTTCGATATCGCGCACACCAGCGCGAAATTGTTCGCTCTATTCACGCTGTTCGCGGAACGGCACACCTCAGAACGTAAGGAAGCGGCCGAACTCGAATGCGCCTCCTGATTCACGATTTCGCCGGCCATCCCTTTCAGGTTCAGCTCAGCCGGGAACTTGCCACACGAGGCCACCTGGTCACGCATGTGTATGCTGCGGGGTTGTCGGGCCCTAAAGGTCAACTTTCCAAGGATACTAGCGACCCTCCGGGACTGTCCATTTGTGGAATCCAGTTGCCATCGCAGTTCCAAAAATACTCTGCTCACCGGCGGTTTTGTGATCAGCGCAATTACACCAAGCAGCTAAAACGTCTGAGTCGCCGCATTCAGCCGGATGCTGTTCTGTCAGGAAATGCTCCTATAGACGTCCAGGCGGAATTGCTCTGGCACTGCCGAAAACTACACATCGCCTTTGTTCACTGGGTTCAGGATATCTATTGCCAAGCGTTGAAATTCTTCTTAAACCGCAGACTTCCTCTATGGGCGGATCCAATTGCATCCGTTTTCGAACTTCTCGACCGGTGGGTCGCTTCGCGGAGTGACCACGTCGTTGTCATTGCTCCGGCCTTCCGCGAGGTTCTTTGCGCTTGGAATATTCCCGACTCAAGGGTCACGCTGATCGAAAACTGGGCTACGCTCCAGGAAATTCCCCAAATGTCGTGCGAAAACAATTGGAGTCGCAGCCAAAAGTTCGAGCGGCGCCCGGTACTGTTATATTCCGGTACGCTCGGGATGAAGCACCGGCCCGATCTCCTTTACCTGCTCGCGGAACGATTAAAAAACGAGTGTACGGTAGTGGTGATAACCGACGGAATCGGCCTAGAGTTTCTGGAGAAGATGCCTCCGCTGGGAAATTTACGATTACTCCCATATCAGCCTTACGAAACCTTACCGGAAGTCCTGGCGAGCGCAGACGTTCTGCTCGCGACGCTCAACTCCGACGCAGGCAAGTTTGCCGTTCCATCGAAGATTCTGAGCTATTTGTGCGCCAGACGCCCGATCTTGTTTGCCGGCCCGCGAGAAAATCTGTCCGCTGCGATTATCGAGCGAAGCGGAGGCGGTTTGGTCGTGGATCCAAATGAGGGCGCAGCGTGGGTGAGCGCTGCCCGAAGACTTGTCTCCGACCCACTCTTGCGTGCTCAACTTGGAAGTAAAGCACGGTCCTATGCTGAACGAACGTTTGATATAGCGAAAATAAGCGATGCCTTCGAAGCGGTGTTGCTTTCAGCACGTAAACCATATGCCCACGCGACATCCGTGGTCTCTTCATTAACCGCATGAGCACATATCCATCTGTGACGAGTCACGCAGAAACCGGAGCGATTCTTGCGACATCGCCGCTCATTTCCAGAAGCGACTGCGACACTGCGCCTGCGTGGTGGACAGCGGCTTCCATATTTGTGGCCGACCTCCTCGCGCTATCCGGAGTTTATTGGGTCGCTGTCCTTGTGCGGCGGTCGGTGACTCCAGGTAATATGAGCCTTTATCTGCAAATATTTCCAGGCATAAGCCTTTTCGTTGTCGCCTTCGCCATCCATGGCCTTTATCCCGGCGTGCTTCTGCATCCGGCTGAAGAAATTCGGCGCGTGTTCCGCTGCGTCAGTATTGTCTTTTGCCTTTTGCTCTTTACTACGTTTCTCCGACATGACGCGCAATCTTTCTCGCGTTCGATTGTGATGGCGACATGGGCGCTTGGCGCGCCCGCAGTTCTACTTTCGCGAACATTCGCACGGCAAAAACTCTCTCGCTTTTCCTGGTGGGGTGTTCCGGCTGTCATTTTTGGTTCGGGCGCTTCCGCAGTTCGCGTTCTCAATTTGCTCACGAATCGGGAACTTGGTATCAGGGTGACGGCTGTCATTGCGGGCGATTCCTTTTACTTGCCGGCCAAGAGAACGGCGCATTACGCGATTCTCGCCGAGCCGCCGGTTAAAGTATCTTTTCACCGCGTGATTCAGGATCAATGCATTGGCTACCGCCATGTGCTGTTAGTACCGAACATTCATGGCATCTGCAGTCTAGGCATCAGTGCCCGTGAAATAGGAGGCGAAATAGGCTTTGAGGTGCCGCAGAGGCTATTTCACAGCAGTACTGCCATAATAAAGCGCATGATCGATCTGCTCCTGACGCTGCCCGGCATAATCGCACTCTTGCCAATGGCATTGGCGATTGCAGTCGCCATCAAGCTGACTTCACGGGGCCCTGTTTTTTATGGGCATACTCGTCTTGGTCGGCATGGAAAGATCTTTAAAGCTCTCAAGTTCCGCACAATGTATGAGAACGGTGAATCTCTATTGCAGGCGCAGTTCCAAAAATTCCCCGAACAGCTCGACGCATGGCAAAGGGATCAGAAACTGAAGCTCGATCCTAGAGTCACGCGGGTTGGTAGCTGGTTGCGACGGTATAGCTTGGACGAATTACCTCAGCTCTGTAACGTTTTGCTCGGGCAAATGAGCTTGGTGGGTCCGCGTCCGATCGTTTCGCGCGAGGTGCTGAAGTATGGCTGCAGCTACGACCTCTATAGCCGGGTCCGCCCCGGAATCACGGGACTTTGGCAAGTCTCAGGACGGAACGACACGACATATGCGGAACGAATCGCTTTCGATGAATATTACGTTCGCAATTGGTCAATTTGGCTGGATTCTTATATTTTGGCCCGCACCGCCAAAGCTGTTTTATTTGCAGATGGTGCCTACTGAGAACATGTGGTTTGCTAGGGCTGCTCAAAACCACAGATGGGATGCTTGCGCTCATGAATAAGGAAAGAGTTTTAGTTTGCGGTGCAGGTGGCTTCATCGGAGGCCACTTAGTAAAGCGCTTGAAAGGGGAGGGCTACTGGGTTCGCGGCGCCGACATGAAGCCGCATGATTTCTCGAGTAGTGCTGCGGACGAGTTCATTCTATGCGATCTTCGGGATCAGAATTTTGCACGCTCGGTCGTCGAAGGAATCGACGAAGTGTACCAACTCGCAGCGGATATGGGGGGCGCAGGCTACCTTTTCACGGGCGCTCATGATGCTGCCGTGATGCACAACTCCGCGACAATTAATCTCAATGTCTTGGAATTCGGTTATCGCGCAGGCGTTCAGAAGTTTTTTTACTCCTCATCGGCTTGTATCTATCCCGCCTACAACCAGGAGGACCCCCAAAATCCCAAGTGCTCAGAGGACTCGGTATATCCCGCCGCTCCAGATAGCGAATATGGTTGGGAAAAATTGTTCAGCGAAAGGCTCTATCTCGCTTACATGAGGAATTACGGCGTTTCGGTGCGCATCGCGCGCTTCCACAATGTATTTGGACCGGACGGCATGTGGAAAGGGGGCCGCGAAAAAGCACCCGCGGCGATCTGCCGCAAAGTCGCTGAAGCTGCAAATCACGGTGAAATTGAAATTTGGGGAGACGGTTGCCAGACGAGATCATTTCTTTGTGTTGACGAATGCGTAGAAGGGATTCGGCGCCTCATGCAATCCGACTTTGCCGGTCCAGTGAATATTGGGTCAGATGAAATGGTGACCATTGATGAATTGGCACACCTGGTCATTGAGGTTGCCGGCAAAAAGCTCTCTCTCCGCCATATTGCCGGCCCGGTGGGCGTTCGCGGCCGCAACTCGGACAATGGGCTGATCGAGCAAAAACTCCGCTGGCGTCCATCCAGACCTTTGCGAGAAGGGCTTGAGAAGACGTACGCATGGATTCAACAACAGACCGCCAGTGAGAGATGCGTTCAGGCACTAATCGCGCGCTGAGCCGTAGCGAACTCCATCGTATAAACCTCCAAGCATTCGACATTACTGCGACGAGTAGGTGTGACTAGGGAATTAGAAGTCGGTTATATTGATTCCAGGAAAAATTGATGACCCGTAACACGATTTTGTTGTGCGTTTTTCTCTGCGCAAGTTGGGTTTTTGGCCCTGTGGTCTATGGGAAAGAGAAAGAGTTCTCCAATTCAAGTTCGACATGTCCGCAAAAGGTTGAACCAAAAACCGCGAACGAGGCAAATGGCGAAAGCCCTGATTACGTCCTAGGGCCGGGAGATCAAATTAATCTAATCGTTCCCGGACTAGAGTATCAATTCGACGGGAAACTCTTCCGCATCGACGCGAGCGGTGACGTCACTTTGCCTTTGGTGGGCAGAATCCACGCTTCAGGTTGGAGCACGGCTGCCCTCGAAACAGATCTTCAAGGAAAGCTTGTAAGCTTCCTTAAGGAACCACGAGTCGTGGTCAATATTTCTTCTTTTGGCAGCGAGCCGGTTTCTGTTCTGGGAGCTGTGAGAAACCCCGGCATTATCCAGCTACAGGGGAGAAAAAACCTCTTCGAAGTGCTGTCCATGGCCGGCGGCCTCCAGCCTGAAGCCGGGTACATAGTGCAAGTGACTCGCTGCCTGACGAACGGCACCATCCTCACCTCTAATGTGCGGACCGACCTGAGCACCGAGGTCAGCATTGCCTCGATACGCCTGAAAGACATCATCAATGTTCCAAAAGCAGCCGAAAACATCGAGATTCATCCCGGTGATACAGTCTCCGTGCCGAAAGCGGGAGTTGTGTACGTGGTGGGTTCGGTTTCGAAGCCTGGCGGATATCCGTTGAATGAAAACGAATCGCTTTCGGCCCTGCAAGTCTTAGCGCTGGCGGAAGGATTACAAGTCACCGCCTCTGCCTCAAAGGCTCGGGTTCTGCATTTACTTCCGGGCACTTCTACTCGTACTGAAACACCTGTCGATTTGAACCGTCTCATGGCCGGCAAAACAGCAGACGTGCAGCTGCGCGGCGAAGATATCCTCTTCGTACCGGGCAGCAAAGCGAAAAAAGCTGGTCTACGCACAGTCGATGCGATCGTGAACGCCGCAACGTACTCGACCGTCTACCTGCACCCCTAACAAAAGATGGAAAATAAGCAGCCTCTACCGCCGGCGCCAAGCGGGCGTCTCGCCCCTGGAGCCGCGCCTTTTATTTCCCAGCTGAACCCGTACCGTGAGCCCGGAGGTTCCTACTTCGTTGAGACAAGAGAGCCGGGGGGACTGTCGGATTTTTGGCGGCTTCTTGTTCGGCACAAAACTGCGATCCTGCTTTCGAGCATGGGAGGTTTGCTGCTGGGTGTTCTGGCGGGAATTCCGCTGAAGCCAGTATATCGTGCAAGCACAACACTGGAAGTTCTCAACGTCAATGAAGACTTCATGAACATGAGGCCGACCCAGCTCGCTGTCCCGGGAGAAGACACGGACAATTTATCGGAGGAGGAGACTCAAGCGACACTGCTCCAGAATACCCAATTGCTAGAACGTGTCTCCGCAAGGCTCGATCACGATCCAGCCCCGTCCCCGGAAACTGCCAGCGTTCATTGGTTTAAGTGGCCCCACTTGAAAGAAAGGACAAAACCCTCCTCGCGCGAGACGCTAATTGCTGCCGCGGCGACGAGTCTTAAGGTGACGAATCCCCCGCGAACGCGGATCCTCGAAATCAGCGTCGATTCCACGGATTCGCAGATCGCGGTGAATTTCACGAATACGCTCGTGCAGGAGTTCATTAAGCAGAATATAGAGGCTCGCTGGGCAAGCACTCAGCAGACCAGTGACTGGCTCCGGCACGAAATCGACGACGCCAGAAAGAGGCTACAAGATTCCGAAGATGCATTACAGGATTACGCCAGCCGCGCGGGGTTGTTCTTCATCGACGACCAGAAACAGACTAATGTGGCCACTGAAAAACTACAAGAAATCCAGCAGCAGCTTTCGGTAGCGGCGGCGGATCGCATCGCGAAACAGTCCGTTGCTGAACTGGCGCAGCATAGCCCACCAAATGCGCTCGCTGACGTTTTGAATGATGCCAATCTGCAATCGCTCGGCGCGCGGCTCGATGACGCGACTCGCCAGGTCGCAAGCCTGAGCGCGATCTACAATCCAGGGTATTCAAAGCTGCAGGAGGCTCAGGCAGAAGTCATTTCTCTTCAGCAAGCATTTGCAAATCACCGGGCGGATCTGCTCCATCGGATCGAGACGGATTACCAGAGTGCGACGCGGCGGGAAAAGCTGCTGGCGGACGCATATGACACGCAGGCTAGGGAGGTCTCTGGCCAGGACCAAAGAGCTGTGCAATATAACGTTCTGAAGAGAGAGGCTGATTCGAACCGGCAGCTTTACGACACCATGCTCCAGCAGATGAAGCAGGCTTCGATCGCTACCGCCCTGCGTGCGAGCAACGTACACGTTGTCTATCCCGCATTTCTTCTGGACCAGCCTGTATTCCCGAACTTCAGGATAAACGCGGTAATGGGGCTTTTCTTCGGCTTCCTGTGCAGTTTTGGAGTTTTTCTGATTCGAGAGCGGACGGACCGCACTGTGAGGCGGCCTGGCGAGGTGAAACAGTGGGCAAGCCTTCCCGAATTGGGAGCCATCCCGCGATTTCAGTACGGCGCCGACCGCACCACACCGATGCTCCTGCCGAGAGGGGCGCAACAGAGGAAGCTTCCGACTACGGATCGGGCTCTCATCACTGGCGGCCACTACAACTTGCAAAATCTAGCAGCTATTTGTGATGGGCACATCGAAATCCCAGAGGCGTTTCACTCCACTCTAACCTCCATTCTCTTTGCCGATCAGAAGCACAGAGCGCGCAGGGTCCTTGTGTTCACCAGCGCTGGTCAGGCGGACGGAAAGACAAGCGTGATCTCGAATATTGCCATTGCTGCAGCCGCGAACGGGAAGAAAGTCTTGCTCGTGGACGCAGACCTTCGCAGTCCCCGTATCCACGAGATTTTCGGACTAAAGAACGAGGCAGGCGTTGCGGATTTGCTGCATTCGAAAGAAGACTGGCTGCACTGGCCGAACCTATTGCGGCAGACGATCATGCCTGGGTTGAGCATTGTTACTGCAGGGCAGGCTAAACGAGGAGCACGCGGTCTTCATTCGCCCGAATTTTCTACCCTACTCACAAAATGGAAAGAGCAGTTCGATCTCGTGCTGCTGGATACGCCCCCAGCCCTGCCGATCACGGACGCTCGTGTTATTGGAATCCTGGCCGACGGGGTAGTGCTCGTGGCGAGGGCGGGACAAACTACACGCGATGCGCTACTCGCTATAAATGAGCGCTTGGCGGAGGACCGCATCCATCTACTGGGCTGCATCCTGAATGATTGGGACCCTACTCGTGATAACGGCACCTATCGTTCGTACGTAACGCAAGAAGATTTCTCCTAACTTCCAATTGATAGAGAGCCGGGTACCTGTACAAGCAAAGAATGTATTTGGAGCGGCGAGCAGCGCTTCCGGGGGTAGTGGTCTCCGAAGGAGATTACTCCGTGGGCTTGGTGCGACAGCGCTGGGCCCCCTTGTGACAGCGATTATCCAGCTTGCGTCTGTGCCATGCCTGCTGCATTTTTGGAGTGCGGCGAAATATGGAGACTGGCTCATCTTGTTCGCGATTCCGAGTTACCTAACCTTGAGCGATCTTGGCTTTGGTGACGCTTCTGGCAGTGACATGACCATGAGGGTTGCAGCCGGTGATCGACAAGGTGCCATAGAAACGTTTCAGAGTTCGTGGGTCCTTCTCTCGCTCGTCTCTCTTTTCATGGCATTGCTCGCGGGCGTCGTTGTGTGGCAGGTCCACTGGCACAATTGGCTGAAACTAACAACTTTGTCGAATCGCTATGCGTCGGCGGTTGTGCTTGTGCTTGGACTGTACATATTAATTAGCCAGCAATGCGGCATTTTAGAAAGCGGTTTCCGATGTGATGGCAACTTTGCCACTGGGAATGTGGGCGGTACGGTGATCCGGGTTGTGGAATGCGCCATGGGCACGACTTGTGGCGTCTTGACCGGAAGTCTTCTTGGGGCCGCTTTCGTATATCTGATCAGCCGGATAATAGGAATTATTGCGTACGGACTTGTTTTGGGTAGGAAGACTCCGTGGCTCCCGATCGGATTTCGTTTTGCCAAGCTCTCGAAAGTCAAAGAACTTGCGGCACCAGCTTTTGGCTTCATTGCTGTGCCACTTGCAAATGCGATCAGCATCCAGGGACTCACCTTGGTAATCGGCTCTGTCCTGGGATCAGTCGCAGTGGTTCAGTTCTCGACGCTGCGCACGCTATCACGCATCAACTTCCAATTAATGACCGTAATCGCATGGGCCTTATGGCCCGAACTCTCGCGGGCGTTCGGCGCCGGCAATCTCCGGCTGGCACGAACGCTGCACCGGCACGCCTATCAGGCAGGGCTGGCATTGTCTCTAATGACGGGGTTGGCGCTGTGGTTCTTTGGGCCTGTGCTCTATGGCGATTGGATTCGAAGTGCAGTGGGGTTTAATGCGAACACATTCCATATCCTTTTGCTCGTCACTTTTGTGAATTCGTTGTGGTTCACCAGTTCGGTGGTGCCTATGTCCACCAATGCTCATCACCGGATTGCCGTTGCTTATGTGGGATTCTCATTGCTTGCCGCCGTTATGGGCAGGATATTGCTGGCGCGGCAAGGACTAAGCGGCGGGGCCAGTGTCCTTCTGTTGATTGAGATTCCTATGACCTACTTGGTTCTCAGGACATCGCTACGGCAATTGCACGAGAAGCTAGCCGATTTCTTGTGGGGCATTCTCGTTTTGCCTGTCGGTTTAAGGCTGGATGAACAAGCTGAATGATTTCGAACATCGCTTTCGATTTGGATCGCGGACGACCAAATTCAGCAATGATGGAGAAACTCTCCATCCTCTACTTGGGGACCGATTCGGGAACGTCGCGGCATCGCGCGCGGAGTCTCACAAAACTCCGACACAAAGTGCAGGTCTTGGATCCGTACAGCTTTCTGCCCGCAGGTTGGATGATGAATTACTGGAACCATCACACAGGTGCGCTGGGTTCTGGAACTCTTGTTCGCACCCGAGTGCTGGGGGCGATCCGAAACCTGAAATTCGATCTCGTTTGGGTAGACGGGGGAGATGTCATCTCTCCTGAACTCGTCTGCGCTCTCAAATCGCAGGGAAGATTCGTGGTCAACTACAACCTTGACGATCCATATGGAACTCGCGACTCCAAAAAATGGCGGCTGTATCTGCGCTCTGTTCCTCATTACGATTTGATTGTTGTGGTTCGCGACTGCAATCTCGCCGAAGCTTATCAGGCAGGAGCGAAAACTGTACTACGAGTCGACCGCTCATCCGACGAGGTTGCGCATGCGCCGCGAAAAGTTTCCGCAGCAGACCAGGTGAAGTGGGGATCCGAGGTGGCTTTCCTGGGTACTTGGATGCCCGAGAGGGGGCCATTTCTTGCCCGGCTCGTGGAACTTGGCGTTCCGCTTTCGATTTGGGGGAATCGATGGGCGAAGGCAGACGAGTGGCCGATGCTCAGGGAATTTTGGCGTGGTCCTGCCCTGGAAAACGAAGACGACTATGCCATGGCCTTGCAGTGCGCCAAAGTTTGCATTGGATTGCTTTCCAAGGGAAACCGCGATCTCTGTACGCAGAGATCATTCGAAATCCCTCACCTCGGAGGAGTTTTTTGCGCGGAGCGCACCCGCGAACATCTCGCCCTGTATCAAGAGGACCTCGAGGCCGTCTTTTGGAGTGATGCAGACGAATGTGCGGACAAGTGCAAACGGCTTCTAAACGATGAGCATTGGAGGAAGGAGGTAGGCCGACGTGGACACCTCCGGAGTCTCCGAAACGGCACAACAAACGAGCCTGTAATGAAGCACATCGTTTTCCGGGCCGTTGACCGCATGGGCGCGGAAACATCTCCCTCATTATGACAACTCACACGGCCAATATCGGTCGGTTTGTGATTGCTCCGAATGGAAAAGTAGCAGCTAGAAGGCAGCTTATAGAAGGCCAATCGACTTTGGATTTGCTTGCGGGTGCCGCTCTCGCGGTAGCGCTGGTTCCTGTCTTGCTCTATTTCGAAATTCGCCTTCCGGTTGCCGTCCCTCTTTCGATACTGCTCGCGCTAACGGGTGAACATCTGCTTCGGTTCGGCTTCAATTCGGGTTGGCTTGATGTATTTTCGCCTCTAACATTGGTATCCGGGTACTTTGCTCTCTATTTTGCAATCAGAAGCCTTTATCTTTGCACAGTTCCTTTTTTGACCAGATTGGGGCGGAATCCCTATGACGACTATTTGCCTGCTGCCTTGTGGTGCGCCTGCGTGGGATACCTTTCGTTTTTGGCAGGTTTTAGTTCAAACATCGCAAAAAGCTGGAAGCGCCACTTGCCTGTTGCGACTCACCAGTTGCCGGCAGCGTTACCCGCATCGCGGCTTTTATTTTTGATCCTCGTCGGACTGGGGAGTTTGGCTTATCTTTTTAAAATAGGAGTAGCAGTCGGCAACTATGGCAGCCTGGAATTCCAACGGCATCCGCCGCCGGGCGTGATTGTGCTTCTTGAAGATCTGTTGGATTTGTCTTGGGTAGTGATCTGTGTGTATTTGGTCGTGCCAACCGAAAAATCGCGGCGTTGGGAAACCTGGTCCCTTCTGGGGATCTCAGTAGGCATACTCGGGCTCAAACTCGCGATCTCCGGCGGGAAAGTTGCGCTCATTCAGCCTCTTATGGAGGCGGTAATCGTTATCCACTACGGCAAACGACGGTTTCGGCTCTGGGAGGCGCTGATTGTCGGCATACCGACCTTGATGTTGGCGTTCGGGGCGGTCAACTTCTATCGATTCGTTGTCGTAGGGCGGAGTGGCTCGCCAAAGACTTTGTCCGACATCGTGTATCGCATTTCATCGGCGGCCATGATGTTGAATTCTAATCAAGTAGCACGGGCACAGCCATCAGCCCTGGAACAGATGGTGGACCGTAATGCTGGGACCGATGCTTTAGCTTTAATCATGAAGTACACGCCCAATCCGTTTCCATACGCATCAGGACGCCCCTGGCTTCAGATTCCGATGACCTTTGTGCCGCGACAAATCTGGAAAAATAAGCCGATCAATATCCCCAGCGCTGAATTCGAAGCGACATATATGGGAGTGCCCAGCAACTATAACGGATTCACTTCCATGCAGCTGATTGGAGATTTGTATCGGAACTTCTCTTGGGCCGGGGTATTGGGCGGGATGTTTTTTCTAGGGGTGTTGCTGCGACTTTTCTATCTGTTCTGCTCGCCGAGCCGGGCGAATATCGCAGGCCTCTTTTTATACGCGGCATTATTTCCAGAGGTCATTCATTCGCTCGAATCAGACGCAGGCTACGCGGTTATCAATGTGACCAGAGCCATGGCGTTGGCCGTGGGGGTGGCTATCTTTCTCGGAGCACGATTCAGGCGTTTTTCGCGGGGCACGATTTGCAGCACTATGTATAACCCCCACGGTTACCTTTAATCTTTTGTAACTGCGGTCATTTCCTTTGAAGTCTTCTCGACAAAGCCTCACTGCTGACCGCTAACTCTGATATGCGTTTGCGCAGAAAACTCCGGCTCGCATATGTGGTAACGCATCCGATCCAGTACCAGTCCCCTTTGTTGCGAAGGCTTGCTCTCGAGCCAGACATCGACCTTACCGTTTTTTTTGCCTCCGATCATTCGGTACAAGGCTACGCGGACGAAGGATTTGGAAGCGTGCGGGTCAAGTGGGATATCCCTCTTTTAGAGGGTTACCGCTATGAGTTCCTGCCCTTAATCCGCGGTGCAATAAAGACGAGCTTCTGGGCGCCGATCAACCGAGGGTTCTACTCTGCATTCAAGAAAGGGAAGTACGATGCGATCTGGCTCCACGGATACTGGAGCATTAACTCTATTTTCGCCATGATTGCGGCGAAGTTACTTGGCATTCCTCTTCTGTTGCGTGCGGAGGGCACGCTGATCGACCGCCATCGTTCCCGCTTTCGGTTGGCAATTAAGCGCATATTCTTTTCTATTGCCGACTATTTTATTAATGGAGTTCTACCAATCAGCACCAGGAACCGGGATTACTGGCTTCATTATTTGGGTCCTAGGTCCCCGTCGTTTATGGCTCCGTATGCGGTCGACAATGCGTATTTCCAGGAAATGGCCTCTGTAGCAAACGAGTCGCGAGAAGAATTCAGGCAGAGCTTAGGTTTGGAGAAAGACTGCGCCATCATACTCTACGCCTCGAAGCTCATCGAGCGAAAGCGTTCCATTGATCTAATAAACGCGTTCCTTCGCATCAGACCTGGTGTTGGTGGCAAACGACCTTATCTGTTGATCGTGGGCGACGGACCGGAGCGCGCAAAATGTGAAGCGATGGTTTGTGAAGCAGGTGACTCAAGGACCCGTTTTCTGGGTTTTCAGAATCAATCCCAAATGGCGAAGTTCTTTGATCTGTGTGACGTCTTTGTTCTCCCTTCTGTCGATGAGCCATTCGGGCTAATTGTCAATGAAGTCATGAATGCGGGAAAAGCCATAATCGTTTCCGATCAGGTGGGTTGCCAGCCTGACCTGATCGAAGATGGATTGACCGGGAAGGTTTTCCCCGCTGGCGACGTCTTGGCCCTTCGCTCTGTAATAGAAAGCCTTCTGGAAGATGGCAGCTTACGAAATGCCCTTGGCCGTCGTGCGCTTGAGCGAATCAAGCTATGGTCTTTCGAGGATGACGTCCGTGGTTTAAGGGAAGCCCTCTATTTTGTTGCTGGATCCTCCCCGAGCATAGACGCCTAATCAAGTCGCTGTAGATGTGAACGCATGAATAAATCGAAATTGACCGCCTCTCGGCATGGTTTGCCCAGCATCGTTTTCCTCGTAAGTTTAGCGTCGGCGATCGCAGCTTCGATTTGCTCTGCGGAGCTTGGCGCCGATCGTTCGATTGCTTCGAGCGCAGAAGGTGGCACTTGGGACCCGTCGGTATTGGGGGTTTCATGGGCCGAGGATTTTCGTTCAATAGCCGCAAACGAAATAAATGTAAAAACAGATTCGCGGTTGTCTATCAAGGCCGTGGGAGACGGCATCGCTGACGATGCCGCGGCTGTCGGTGCTGCGATTCGACTGGCCTCACTCTCCGGTGGAGGAACCGTTTATTTGCCTATGGGCGATTACAAAATCGTCACACCGTCGGACCCGAAACGCGGGAGTCCCTTGATAGTGCCGTCGCGAATTATATTGCGTGGGAGTAGTGCAATGGCGTCACGTATTTTTGTATACGACTCGAGCGCAAACCTCGAAACGGACAACATTGAGACGTGGGGCGGCATCGACTTCCGCGGGTCAAGTTTGGTTGGCATGACGGATTTGGGGATCTACGCGGTTAATTCGTCTGGCAGCCCGTGCGCGGTGATCTGGAATCGCGATCGCACTAAAGTCAGTAAACTTTTCTTTAACAATCTGGAGATTCATCTCGCAAATTGCAGGCCCTTTTGGTTTCAAACCATCGACAATCTTTTGGTTCAGAAGAGTCTGTTTGAGAGCGCTGCTACCCGAAATGGTCCCGTATATATTGTGAATAACGGGAATATAATTTTCAGAAACAACCAAGTCCTGTATCACTTCGGCCGCGTGCAGATGCAAAACAACTCGCATCTGCTGATGCAAGCCAATCGACTCATCCGCGATGCTCAGAACAAGGACATGGACGGCCAGACTGCGATCGAAAGCGGAGGTGTTGAGCTTTCGCTCGGCCAAGACGTAAAGGTCCTGGACAATACCATTCAGACGCTGAATGCTCCTACAGACGAACATGGCGACGGCGAAGCGATAACAACTCAGAACTCGAACATTCAAGATGTGTTGGACGCGGGCAGCGCAACCAAGCTCACTTCAAATACGTTGAGCGACTCGAGCGCATTGTGGGGAGATGTTACTGTTTTACGCCTACGCCGCTATCCAGAGGTCGTCGCGATATTTTCTGGAAATGCGACCGGTGAATGGCGGCACATTAAAGATGTTGATCCCCAGACCAAGACCCTCTCCGTAGATGAAGCCTGGAATCCCGTGCCTGCAATGGGAAGTTTCTATTCCATCTTTGTCTGGACTTTGTCCGACGCGATCATTCAAGGAAATACCCTGATTGACAATTCTAACGGCATTGTTTTATGGGACGGATGTCGTAATTGCGTCGTGCACGACAATACTCTCGTCAATTCGCGAGGAATCATTTTAAGGACCGTGGACCAGTCACTGGATCCCTCGCTATATCCCGAAGGAAGACGGGAGCATCAAGTAGCTCTAAACAGTAAGATTTCAAATAACGTCGTCTCAAACTCTTCAGGGCTGAGGCCTGCGTTTATTGCTTTAGACGCGGAGGCGTTCGCACCAGACAGCTATCGGGGGATGGGGATGATGAACGTTCAAATCGAGGGAAACACGATCGAGCCATACGCTGCGAACCCTAGTCAAAGTTATGATCCGCGGCACAATCAGATACCGCAGGACGGATTTTTCCCGTGCATTCTGTTCGGCCCCGCCCCAACGAAGGACCCCGTTACTAGCGTCTTCCGGGACATCCATTTCGGGAACAATACCCAGAGCCAAGCCGTCACATACGCGCCAGGATTTCTGCCATACACCACTAAAGCATGCGTAAGTTCTTCGGCTCCTGCTCGCAACTGACTCGCTAATCGTCGAATGAAAATCCTCTTGGTTGGAAACTACGAACCAAGTGGTCAGAAAAGCATGCAGCGCTTCGCGGCGCTGTTGGAGAGTGGCTTTAAAGCGGCTGGACATGAAACTCGGATCATACGTCCGCCGGTCGTGGCGGGAGCACTGCTAGTGGGTGGCGCTGCCGCCAAGTGGTTGGGCTACTTCGATCAGTTCGTCGTTTTCCCCAAACGCCTTATTGATATGGTTGAGTGGGCAGATATTGTCCATATTTGCGACCACTCGAACGCGTTCTACGTAAAGTACGTGCAACATCGTCCGTACGTGGTGACCTGTCACGATATGCTTGCGGTTCGAAGTGCTATCGGTGAGTTTGCCTGTAATCGAACGTCGTGGACGGGCCGTCAGCTGCAAAATATCATTCTGCGCGGATTGCGGACCGCCGGCCGCACGGGGCACATCGCTTGCGTTTCGGAGGCCACGCGGCAGGATATTTTGCGAGTTGCCGACGTTCCGCAGCAGCGAGTTTCCCAAATCTATAACGGTTTGCATTTTCCCTTCAGCCCACTCGATACGGAGCAGGCGCGCCGGCAAATTTCCAAATTTGGAATCCAAAATGACCAGCGATTTATCCTTCATGTGGGTGGCAATAGTTGGTACAAGAATCGGCTTGGCGTTCTGAAGATTCTCTCTGCGCTGAAGTCATTGCCCGAAGGCAAAGAGCTTTCTCTCGTGATGGCAGGCCAGCCCTTTACGCGTGAGATGCGACGCTTTCGATACGAAAATGCGGCCGGCCCTGACGTGATCGAGTTGATTAACCCCTCGAATCAGGAATTGCGCGCCCTCTATTCATGCGCGAACCTGATGCTTTTTCCCTCCCTCCAAGAGGGCTTCGGTTGGCCCATCATTGAGGCCCAAGCATGTGGATGTCCCGTGGTGACTTCGCGTCGTTTACCTATGATGGAAATCGGTGGGGACGCAGCGACGTACATTGAGCCGGACAATATTGACCAGGCTGCTGCCGCAATTGCGGGCAGGATCTGTGCACGCAGTCAACCCTGCGACAAGAGTTTGAAAAACGCGGAGCGTTTCAGCGCTTCCGAAATGATCACTCGCTATTTGTCGCTTCACCAATCGCTGTTGAATGCGTACCATCACGATGCGTGTCATTAACAGTCAAACTAAACACAATCAGGACCAACTGCTCACTGCTGATTCCATAAATCTGAGCCGACCGGACAATACGGAACTGGTTCGCGGCGCTTCCCTCTCGTTGGAAGCTCTTTGGTATTTCTTTGCGCTACCGTTACTTCGATCCCATCTGATCACGTCTTCGTGGTTTCGTTGTCGCTTGTTGCGTCTGTTTGGAGCAAAGATAGGGAAGGGCGTCTACTTCAAGCCGGGCCTGCGAGTAAAATTTCCGTGGTATCTCGAGATTGGCGAGCATGCGTGGTTGGGTGAAGATTTGTGGATTGACAACCTGGCGCATGTAAAGATCGAGGAGCACTGCTGCCTTTCTCAGGGCGCATACCTCTGCACGGGAAATCATGACTGGTCCTCCGTCAACATGCGGCTGATACGCCGAAACATCACTTGCAAACGAGGCTCTTGGGTCGGCGCTAAGGCGATCATTGGCCCGGGAGTTGTTGTGGGTGCCGGCGCTGTCATCTGTACCGGCGCTGTAGTCACCAGGAACGTTCCAGATATGGAGGTTCATGCAGGCAATCCCGCGCAATTCGTAAGATACCGTAAGCTGCGTGCGGAGAAAACGAGTTCGGCGTATGCATGAAATCGCAGCGTACAGCGAAGTAATCCTGGCCGCCGCGGAGCCACGACCGAGGACCCAGAAAGAGGATTATAAAACCGGCGTTCGCATCAATCCTTTGGTACCTACCATCTTTCATGAAGACTGGTGGCTCGAAGCTGCTACCGGCGGACAGTTCGAAGTGGTCGAAGTCCTAACCGGCGGGCGCATTGTTGGGCGTCTCCCGTTTTATAAGACAAAACGGTTTGGCTTGACGTTGATTCGCATGCCGGAGCTGACCTATTTTCTGGGGCCGGCGATCGATGAGGGTGAAGGAAGTCCGAATACCCGATTCCTCAAGCGCCTTCACATTACCCGCGAACTGCTTGAACGGCTGCCGCGCGCCTCGTGGCAGTATGTGAAATGCCATGGCGGCGTTACCGAAGTAATTGCGTTTCAGGGCCTCGGATTTCGAACTTATGTCCAATTCACTTATGAGCTCGCGCCCCACCCGGTTAGCGTCCTCTGGCAACAAATGCGCAACAAGACCAGAAATGTCATTCGGAGGGCGGAAGAACGATTTTCAGTAATTGAATTGAGCGATCCATTCGAATTCCTGCACTTTTTTGAACGCAATGTGAAATTAGAAGGACAGATTAACGAGCTGGACTGGACGTTGTGCCGAAAAATTCTGTGCGCATCCCTCGACAGGCGACACGGCCGAATTCTCGCAGCACGGGATAGCAAGAATCAGATCGTCGCAGCAAATTTTTGTGTGTGGGATGAAATCTCGTCGTTTTACTTGATGTCAACCCGCAGCCGTGATTCTGGCAACAACGCCACCGCTTTGCTCATTTGGGAGGCGATCAAGGAGTCTGCGCGTCGAGGTCTTATCTTCGATTTCGCCGGATTGGGCAATAAGGGAAGCATCTTGCTGTATTCAGGCTTCGGAGCTCGCGTTTGTAGTCGTTACGCTGCCCTACGCGCGCGGCCCATGGCTAGAATGATATATGAACTGAAATGCCTCGCTGCGCCGGAGAACTGCTTTTATTAGAAAGTCGATTGTCAACTCAGTGGCCAACATATGAATTCAATTACGTTGTGGCAAACAATCAGAAAGTGGCCTGGCGTGCAAGGGATCATCGAGTTGAACGTAGCTTTGGAGGATTGGTGGTTTGATTTTTATCACCAAGTTGACACTTCGGTCCTACTTGATGAACAAGTGGCCTTGGGCTGGCCGGAGGATAAATTGAATTTTCATTATCTTCCCATACGCCCCAAGTGTGCGCGCCGGGCTCTGCGCAATCTTCCTCTGAACGACCCTGGCGAATACACTTTCATCGATTTTGGCTCGGGCAAAGGACGCATGTTATTCATGGCCGCCCGCTATGGTTTCAGACACGTGTTCGGAATTGAACTACGAAGGGAACTCCACGATCAGGCCTCCAAAAATGCTCGCGGGTGCCTCCATGTGGGCGCCGGTTTTATCGAATCACTCAATATGGACGCTTCGGAATATGAATTCCCCGAAGAAAAGTTAGTCTTGTTTTTCTTTAATCCGTTTGGAAGTGAGGTGATGGCAAAAGTCCTCGGAAGACTGACGGACTCTCTTGATCGATACTTCCGCGACGTCTGGGTTGTGCTGCATGAACCGACTTGCGCGTACTTAGTGGATAAATCCTCTCAGCTTAGGTTCGAGACCGCTCGAGACGGATATCGAATCTATCGCAGTGTCCGTGAAAATGAAGTGTGTCAGTCACGTCCCCTGAAATTGGCCGCAATGTGAATAGCCCGCTATGGGTTGTTAAACGAACTAGTCGCTGCCTCAAAGCGCTTTAGCCACCTCCTCCTGCCCCCTGGATCTCCCTCTTTCATCGTTAGTGCTCTTAGCGCGCGGATTCCGCTCTAATAAACGGAACATTCTGCGACCAGCCTCAGTCTTTGACCGTCCCGGTTCTCCGCCTTGCTGCCGTAAAAAATGGGACGAGAGAGTAATTTAACGCGATGCGTCGGGGAACTGAATTTGCCTGCATAACGTCTATAATATTGCCCATCCCAGCTCGCGTTATTATTTCGTATCGGTCAGGCATCGTTTCAGCGAGGCATTTAGCAGGGCGCTATACTACTGGGAATCTTCCGTGTCCACCGATCTCATCAAGCGGGTCCTGAATACGATTTCCCGGCATGCGATGTTAAGGGCCGGTGAGCGTGCAGGCCTCGCCGTCTCAGGCGGTTCTGATTCGGTGGCCCTGCTCCGGATTTTGCACGAAGTAAGCAGCGAACAAGGAATTCGCCTGATAGTGCTGCACTTCAACCACGGCCTACGAGGGGCGGATTCGGATGGCGACGAACATTTCGTCGCAGCGTTGGCGGCTCACCTCGATCTTCCATTCTTTTCCGGCCGTGAAGATGTGGCTGGTGTCGCGCGCACAAAACGCTGGAATTTGGAAGACGCTGGGCGGCGGCTACGTTATCGATTCTTCGCCGACTTAGTAGCAGAAGGGCGAATTGACCGCGTGGCTGTGGCGCATACGAGCGATGACCAAGCGGAGACGGTCTTAGCGCGAATCCTCCGGGGAACGGGGCCCTCGGGCTTGGCAGCGATTTATCCGGTGAACGGACACGTAATCCGTCCACTGCTCGAGGTTAGACGCGCTGAGTTGCGAGGATATTTGCACGATCTGCGTCACCCGTGGCGAGAAGACGCGAGCAACCACGATCAGTCGCGGCTGCGGGCCCGACTGCGCCACCGGGTTCTGCCAATGTTGGAAAGCCAGATTCAACCCGCGGTCGTCGCCCATTTGAGCCGTCTGGCCGAAAGGTCTCGGGAAGACGAAGCTTACTGGAAGGCAATGACTCGCACGTTACTGGGGTCTCTTGTAGAGCGAGAAGGCAACCTCCTGCGCATCCGTTGCGCAGATGTATTAAAACCGTATTCGAACGGTAGTGTGCTCCTGGGCAATGATTTACCCAAGGAGGCGCGATCGGCAGTTTCAAAGCGGCTGATCCGCGAAATTATTAGTGAACTGCGCGGTCATAGCCGGCAATGGACTGCCGATCACGTGGAACGTGTTAGCCAGATGGCGGCGTCGGGTTCAAGTGGCTCTCGCGTTGAATTGCCGGGAGTAATTGTAGAACGATGCTTTGAGTGGCTGCGGTTTTCGCGTGCCAAGGAACCAACGAGCGAATATGCCGCCAGCTTGGAAGGAAATCGCTACGTTTCTCCGAGTTTCTCAAGGGTTGTCACGCTCGGAAATCTCGGGGAATCCACCGTGGTTGCGGTGCCCGAAATCGAACGTCGGTTTCACCTGAAAGTGGTTGACTGGCACCTCTTGGGGAGCGACACTGAGGCGTACAAGCTAGCATTAGACAAGGACTTGCTCCACACACCTTTGGTTCTGCGCAATTGGCGTCACGGTGACTCCTTCCGGCCAAAGGGGCGGCGCAGCTCCCGCAAACTCAAGCTGTTCTTCAGCATGAAGCAGGTGGCCGTGCCGGATCGGGAGGGTTGGCCAGTTTTAACGAGCGCGGATGTTCTGGTATGGACGCGGGGCTTGCCTGTGGCAGCGGATTTCGCCGCCGGAGCGGCAACTCGCGCGGGAGTGATTATTTCGGAGGAAAAGATTTGAAACCGGCCCTGGAGCCTGTTTACACCTCCCAGCAATTGGCTCAAAGGGTAACGGCATTAGGGCGAGCGATATCCGGAGACTATGGGGATCGAACCCTGGATATCGTGGTAATGCTCGATAGCGCATTTGTTTTTGCGGCGGATTTGATCAGGCGGATCTCCTGCCCAGTGGTTTGCCATTTCGTATGGGCGGAAATCCGAGACGTTCAGTTTAGCGGGCATGACCGGAGAGAGATTTATTTTAGCCGGCCTCCGCGTCTGGAGAAGCGGGACGTGCTCGTCGTCGATGCCATAGTTCAATCTGGTCTGACACAGGATTTTCTATTGAAACGGCTTCAAGAGACCCGTCCGCGTTCGTTGAAGTTAGCTACACTTTTCGATAAGCCATCGGAGCGAAAGGTCGACCTCAAGCCTGATTACTTTTGCTTCGATGCAGCATCTAAATATCTGGCAGGATACGGTCTTGCGGGCAGCCGCGGGTGGTACCGTAACGTGCCATACGTGGGTATGCAGCCGCGCCGGGCGCGACGCTTAGGGTTGGCCGGGCAGGCAGCTACGCGTAAGGAAAGAAAGAGGTAAAGCGTGAATTCGAGTTCCACGGCAAAAACCATACTTTTCTGGATGTTCATCATCCTGCTATGTGTCGTGCTCTGGCGCATGGTATCGGCCAGCGGGCAATCCGCGCGCCAAGAGGAACCCAGCTATAGCGAATTCATGAGCCAGGTAGACCGAGGAAATGTAAAGGAAGTCACGCTCTACCTTTCTCCGAACAGCTATGAAATCGAGGGCGAGTGGCGCGAGCCGGCCAAAAAGTTCCGAGTAACGTTGTTCAAAGAAGCCGCCCCGGATCTGACCAAGGAATTGCGCGACAAGGGCGTTCTGATTAACGTCAAGGAAGTCACTCGCGCTGACTGGATCAATTTCCTTCTCACGGCGGCGCCGCTGTTTCTTTTGGTCGGCTTCTGGATTGTCATGATGCGGCAGATGCAGGCCGGCGGCAATAAGGCGCTGAGCTTCGGTAAATCACGAGCGCGTTTGCTGACTGCGCAGCAGAAGAAGGCAACCTTCAAGGATGTAGCCGGTATTGACGAGGCGAAGGAAGAACTGCAGGAGATCATCGAATTCCTGAAAGATCCGCAAAAATTCCAGAAGCTTGGCGGCCGCATCCCAAAGGGTGTTCTGTTGGTCGGGCCTCCAGGAACGGGTAAAACTCTGCTCGCACGGGCCATTGCTGGTGAGGCCAACGTTCCGTTTTTCTCCATTTCCGGCTCCGATTTCGTGGAAATGTTCGTCGGAGTAGGTGCCAGCCGCGTGCGGGACCTCTTCGAACAAGGGAAGAAGAACGCACCCTGCATCATCTTCATCGACGAAATCGACGCCGTCGGCCGCCACCGAGGTGCTGGTTTGGGCGGCGGTCACGATGAGCGCGAGCAGACCCTCAATGCTCTGCTCGTGGAGATGGACGGTTTCGAATCGAACGAAGGCGTCATTCTGATCGCTGCAACGAACCGTCCCGACGTGTTGGACCCGGCGCTGTTGCGTCCCGGCCGATTTGATCGGCGAGTCGTAGTGCCTCGGCCAGACATCAAGGGGCGCGAGGAAATTCTTCGCGTGCATACGCGCAAGGTTCCGATTTCGGATGACGTGGATCTCTCGGTCATCGCACGCGGTACTCCCGGTTTTTCGGGCGCAGACCTGGCTAACCTGGTGAACGAAGCGGCGCTTTGGGCGGCTCGGCAAAATCGCAAAGTTGTCACCATGGCCGATTTCGAAATGTCCAAGGACAAGGTTTTGATGGGCGTGGAACGCAAGTCCATGATTCTTTCTGAAGAGGAGAAGCGGAACACTGCTTATCATGAGGCTGGACACGCGCTCGTTGCAGCCATGACCCCGGGCGCCGACCCGCTACATAAAGTTACGATCATTCCACGAGGCATGGCGCTCGGCCTCACGATGCAGCTTCCCATCGACGACAAACACACCTACACGAAAGATTACTTGATCGGCACGCTCACGGTCTTGATGGGAGGCCGCACTGCTGAGGAGATCTTCCTTGGCCATATCACCACCGGCGCGGGCAACGACATCGAACGAGCCACTGACATCGCCCGTAAGATGGTGTGCGACTGGGGCATGAGCGAACTCGGCCCCCTGGCTTTCGGAAAGAAGGAGGAAGCTATCTTCCTCGGCCGCGAGATCGCGCAGCATCGCGATTATTCCGAAGACACGGCGATTCACATCGACGGGGAAGTCCGTAAGATTGTCACGCGGTCCTACGAAACTGCACGCAACATCCTGGAAGGCAATAAGGAGACCCTCGAACGCATCGCCCAGGCCCTGCTCGAGCGCGAAGTTCTGGATGCAGTCGAGTTAAAGCTGCTGATGGAAGGTAAGCCGCTGCCGGAGAAAACCAAGCCGGCTCCGCCGATACCGCCTACGCAACCGCTTCCCGGCGTGGAACCGAAACCGGCTCCGCGGCCGGAGCTTCGCCCTGCTCCTGGGTTTAGCAAAGGATAAGGTCCGGAACGGCAGGCTCCGATCGATTGAATCTTAAGGGCGCCTTCGGGCGCCCTTTTTTTTCTGGCGTGCTGGCTGTGGTTCCTGCAATGCGGTTCATGCAAACAGTCCCGGAAGGCGTACAATCAGGCTATGGCAAAGAAATCTGCACCCGTTGAAGTCGTTTGCCCCTGCTGCCAGTCGAAGCTTGTGATTGACGCCCACTTGGCGACCGTTTTGTCGCATACGACGCCGCAAAAAGCAGCTCCTGATGTGGATATCTCGGATTCGGCACGCATTCTAGCGGAGCAGGAGCGGCGGCGCGAAGACAAGTTCCGCGAATCGTGGGTGGCGGAAAGCAAGAAGGAAGACGTTCTCGCTCGCAAGTTCGAAGAAGGACTCAAGAGGGCACGCGAGGGTCCGGCAGAAAAGCCAGTCCGCGATTTTGATCTTGAGTAGCACTGCACTTTGTAGATAGCCGGGCATCATCTCCGTGATGAAATTGCCTGCGAAATACCACATCCGGATTCGACCTCTTCTTCCTGTTGCCGCCCTATGTGCGTTGGTCGCGGGAATAGGCCCATCAGCGGCGGCGCAGAATTCAAAGCTTCCGCGCCCGCGTGTTCTTGAGAACGAAGTGCGGATATCACGTGATCCGTCGACTGGCGAGATGCGCACGATTCCTGCGGGAGACGGCACTTCTGCAAGCGCGGGGCTCGCGCCAATCATTCGTTCAAGCGTAGCCTTGGTCGAGGTACAGTGCACTGTTACGGCTCCCGACGGGACGCGTGTGCGTGGGCTCACGCAAGACGATTTCCGCCTGTGGGAAGACAGCGTCGAGCAGAAAGTAGCTTCCTTCGATGCTGCGACAACGCCTGCGAGTATCGCGCTCGTCATCGACGCCAGTCCCAGCATTTATCGCGAACTGGGAGACATGCGCGGCGTTGCTCAATCCATAGCGAAATCATTGCAGCACGAGGACGAAGTTGCTGTTGTGGCGTTTGCGGACGAGACGCACTTGCTGCTGCCGTTTTCGCGCGATCGCACTCTCCTCAACTCCGCGCTAACCTCGCCGGAACTCGCCCATGTAGCGAACTCCTCGCAATCGTTCATTTACCAGGCCGCTTATCTCACCGCTGTTCGGCTTCTAAGCGCACGCGCCGGGCGCAAAGCAATCATTCTTCTCACCGACGGCCAAGATAGTGCCTTGGGACTCACCTGGGATCCGGAAAGTATGTTCCCGGCGGCTGGGGCAAATAAGTCTCTGACGTTTCAGGATGTGGCGCGTGTAATCGCCGCGAGCGGTATCGAGCTCTACGTTATTTCAACCGAGCCGCGGCCTCCGGTACTTACGAGCGATTGGCTTTCCGGGCATACGGAGCAGCCGCTGATAACTGCGGCTGCACGTAACTCGGGAATTCCACTTTACACACTTTATCTTGCCGAGCTTGTACGGCAGGTCGGAGGCGGACTGTATTTTCTCCGCGAAATTGGCAGCCTCGCCGAAATCTATCGCACCATTGCCTTGCAGTTGAATGCGGAATACACGTTGGGATATTACCCGGCTGCGGGTGTGACGAATCCCGGCTGGAGGAAGTTGAAAGTGGAGTTACGCCAGGGTGCAGAGGTTGCAACAATCCCCCAGATCGCCTATCGCACTGCCTACTACGTTCCGGCATCCCCCCGCTAGAAACTCCCTCGACTGCCATATAACATGTACGCCTATGTTTACTCGCCGGCGATACCGCCTGCCCTTGCCTTCGCGCACCCTCCGCCTTGGCGAGCGCACCCTGATCATGGGAATACTCAATGTGACTCCGGACAGCTTCTACACCGGGGGACGTTTTCCCGATGCGCCATTGGCGATTGAGCGAGCGTTCGAACTGGAAAAGGCAGGCGCGGACATTCTCGACATAGGCGGAGAGTCGACGCGGCCCGGCGCTGATCCGATCAGCGCAGACGAGGAGATCGGCCGGATTTTGCCGGTGCTCGAAGGACTTCAGGGCAAATTGCGTATTCCCATTTCGCTTGATACGCAGAAAGTGGCGGTTGCAGAAGTGGGCCTGCGAAACGGAGTAAGAATCATCAATGACGTCAGCGGCCTTCGAACCGATCCCCTATTGGCCCAGCTTGTAAAGAGCCGAGGCGCCGCTTTAATTCTGATGCACATGCGCGGCGCTCCCAGATCGATGCACAAAGGGCCATTTGCGCATGACGTGATCCGCGATATCGTCCAAGGCTTGCGCGCGTCGATTGCCACCGCGCGCCGAGCGGGCATTTCAAAATCAAAACTTCTCCTCGACCCCGGCATCGGTTTCGGTAAGAACTATAAGCAGAATTTCCAAGTACTTGCACGTCTGCCGGAGCTAGCTCGCATGGGCTATCCTCTCGTGGTGGGGCCTTCGAGAAAAACGTTCATCGGGTGGGCGCTTGGCGGAAAAGGGCAAGTCTGGCCCGCTGAACAGCGCGAATGGGGAACCGCCGCCGCGATAACCACTGCAATCTTAAACGGCGCGCACATTGTGCGCGTTCATGACGTCAATGAGATGAAGCAAGTCGCTCAGATTGCGGATTCCGTTCTTTCGGCCGTTCGCCGGGCGCGAGCCCCCGGCGCTTAGGCGGGCTATAATCTGTAGTTACGCGTTAGCACTCAGCTTCTCGGTGGGGCAGCCTTTGCTCAAGCGGAACTTCTCATTAGGATTCCTGGCAGTCTGGTTTCTCATTACCGCTTCGGCGACAGCGCAGCTTTCTGCGCCCGAGCCTGATCCGCTCGCGCGCATGCGTCAGGCGGCAGCTGCAAATTCACAAACGTGCTCAGAAAGTGAGCTATCTGCCTGCGCGCAAGCAGCGCCAAAGATCATTGCTAATGCCCTGGGGGCTTCGCCTCTAGCCGAAAATCTTCGGCGGCTCACCGATGGAATCGGCGGCCGCCTTACAGGATCGCCTGCAATGGCGAAAGCGGTGGAATGGGCTGTAGCCGGCTTTCGCGAAGCCGGCGTTGATGATGTACATACCGAGAAATTCACGATTCCTCACACCTGGAGTGAAGGAGCGACGCATGTCGAGATACTTTCGCCTGCCGGGTTCCCCGTGCACGCAGTCTCCGTTGCTTGGTCTCCGGCAACTCCAGGCGGACTCGAAGCAGATCTCGTGGACGGGGGTGCCGGCGCTCCAGAAGATTTTGTCCGCGTAGGCATAACAGCGCATGCGGCGATTCTGCTGGTTCATACCGATATGCTCCGCACCTTTGACGATCTCTTTGCCGAATACTTGCGCAATCCCGGGATCATCGAACGTGCGACCTCGGCGCACGCAAGCGCCATTCTGTGGATGGGAACGCGCGAGCAGATGCTGCTGTATCGTCATCTGACTGGTCTCGGTCAGGACGGCTCAATCGAGAAATTGCCCCAGGCAATCGTCGCGCGCGAGGATGCGCAAAGGCTCGCTCGCGACCTCGCAGCGGGCCTGCGAATTCGCGTTCGCTTGGACCTGCCGAATCGGGTGGGCGGTCCGGCAGAGGAACAAAACGTCATCGCGGAAATTCGCGGCAGGGAACAGCCCGGCAACTTCGTCGTGCTAGGCGCACACCTCGATTCGTTCGAACTCGGCACCGGAGCGCTCGACAATGGCTGCAATGCCGCGCTCGTTATTGAAGCGGCCCGCGACATCCATCTCACGGGCCTTCGCCCAAAGCGGTCCATACGTTTCGTACTCTTTAGCGGCGAAAAGCAAGGCATGCTGGGGTCTTGGGCTTACGTTCGGGCGCATCGAAACGAGCTGGATCGCACCGACGCGGCACTTATTTTCGATGAAGGGAGCGGGCGCGTGACAGGTTTTTCGCTCGGCGGACGCGCTGACCTCCAATCAGAAGTGCTCCGCCAGGCTTTGACTCCTGTTGCTTCGTGGGGCGTCAATCACTTCACCGACGATGCCATTCTCGGTACCGACAACCTGGATTTCCTCCTGGAGGGTGTCCCCAATCTAGTGGCGAACCAGGAGCAGGCTAACTATGTCGCGAATTACCACGCCTCCTCCGATACCTTCGATAAGGTTGATGTTCTGAACCTTAAGCTGAACACCGCTGTGGCCGGCGTTTTGACCTTCAGTCTGGCCGAATTTGCCACTCCCTTAGGGCCGAGGCTTTCCCGATCACAGGTCGATACGCTGCTTAACAAGACCGGACTTGATTCCCAGCTAAAGGCTTTGCAACTCTGGCCTTATTGGGAAAGCGGCCACCGGGGACGTCAGCCTTAAGAAACTGCTCTTCCCATCCATCACGTTTCGTGCCTGCCCTAGGGATATAATTACAGCATGGGTTCTCCTGCTCTGTCCCAAGGTGGAACAGTCCGGAGCGAGGGGCGCGTGCTGGCCATCGACTATGGCCGCAGGCGACTCGGACTGGCCATTTCCGACCCCCTGGGCGTCGCAGTCCGCCCTCTGGCAACGTGGACCCGCTCGAACCGCCGGCAAGATATCGCCCGCCTGCGTAGTCTGTGTCGCGAACAGGGAGTCAGTCGGATCGTAATCGGCTGGCCTTTGCATCTCAGCGGCGCTCAGGGTGACATGGCCTCGGAGGCCGCGGGCTTCGCCGATCGCATTCGCAAGGAACTAGGCATCCGGGTCGAATTGGTAGACGAACGGCTCAGCAGCTGGGAGGCGGAACAGATCCTGGCTGATGACCATGCCTCCAAGGGGCGCTCGCCCAACCCCAAACACCGCAAGCTCGATGAGGTAGCTGCGGCAGTGATTCTGCGCGATTATCTGCAGGGCGTGGGCAGGGGGGCCTAGAAGCGATATGCGCAGGGTCCTTGCCATCCTAGTTTTAGCAGCCGCAGCCCTGGTGGGGTGGATGGCGGTGTCACTCTCTCTTCCGTATCAGAAATTCCCGTCGGGGGGCGTCTTTGTCGATGTTCCCCACGGTGCTTCGCGACGCGCGGTTGCACGTTTGCTGGCGCATCAAGGAGTGATTCGCAGTCGGTGGGCCTTTGAAGGACTGTCTCGCTGGCGGCCCCGGAATACTTTGCAGGCCGGCGAATACTTTTTCGATCATCCCGTCAATAGCTTCCAGGTGTTCGATGCAATCGCAAACGGGCGAGTTTACGTTCGTGAATTGATCGTGCCGGAAGGCTTGTCGATGTTTGACATCGCTGATCTGGTCCAGCGCGAGGACTTTACGAACCGGAACGATTTCTTGGCCGCTGCCCGTAACCCGGCGCTGATCCAGGATCTTGTGCCTGGAGCGCCAAGTCTGGAGGGTTTCCTCTTCCCAGCAACCTACGAATTCCCGCGGCATCCGACGGGTGAGCAGATGGTATCTGCAATGGTGGCTCACTTCCGTAAGGAGTGGCTTGGGATCAGCGCTCAGCAGCCTAACCTTTCAGGCCTGCCACTGCAGAAGCTTGTGACACTTGCATCGCTGGTCGAACGCGAGACGCCGAAACCGGAAGAGCGGCCCATCGTTGCAGGCGTTTTTATTAATCGCTTGCACCATCGCGTCCCTTTGCAGTGCGATCCAACCGTGGTGTACGCGCTCGAATTGACTGGAAACTACAACGGTAGCCTGAGTGCGGCTAACCTGCCCTTCGATTCGCCCTACAACACTTATCGTCATATCGGACTTCCTCCCGGGCCGATAGCCAATCCGGGTAGTGCGTCTCTAAGGGCAGCGCTCAACCCTTCCGAAACGGACTACCTCTATTTCGTTGCCAATACCGAAGGTGGCCATTTCTTCGGCAAGACACTTGCCGAGCACAATCACAACGTGACCCTATATCGTCAAAGGCTCGCGGCTCAACGTAGCTCGGCCTCGTCAACCAGTTCCACGAAGCCGGTACGGTCCGATGCCATCTCTTCTCCGCCCCTGAAACTCCGATGAATCCGCAGGGCACCGACACTAAAAAATACGCCATTCTGCACATTGCGCAGGATCTGGGCCTGCAAAAGTTCACGCCTGCGGAAGTGGAGCAAATTCGGCGCCAGCTCATCGCGAAATTAGGCGCGTCGGGAAAAACCTCGCCTGAATACATCGCCGAAGTCCTGGCCGCGGCCGGGCTGCGCGGCATACTCTCAACAGAGGCTGATACGAATGGCCAGTACGAAGAGGAGTTTCGCGATCTCCTCCACTTTGCCACCCTGGAAGAGGCGGAGATATGCCTGATGCGTCTGGACGAGCTCTGGCGCAAGTTCCGTTCTGAAGGGCAGCGCGCGGCGGCTGAGCGAGTGCTCGAAGTAGCACGGCTGGGGCGCCGGCGGGCCGAAATGATCGCCAGAAACCCGCGCGTCGATGCGCACAAACGCGACCAGAAGCGGGAGATTCTGGAGTGGTTCCGAATTTGGCTGGAAACGCCGGATACATTCTTTGATTGGCTGGACCTGCGTAAGCAATCGCCCGAATACCAGCAGCGCTTCGCCGCCGATATTTCGCCCGCCGAAGAGTAGCTGATAACAATGGAGAACCTGTACCGGCTGGAGATCGAGTCGCTTGATTTGGGCCCGAACGTGCGCGCTGTTGGGCTGGAACTTATCGATCGGGAAACGCGTGAGCCGGTGACGGGGAACGAGGCTGCCGGTATCTGGGCCGCACTTGTACCTGCTCTAGCCGCGGAACAGCCGTGGGCCATCGATTTCTTCGCTCACCTTGAGCGCGTCCGGGATTTTTGCCGTAACATGGCAATCGCGTTTCGCGAGCCAAACCCTGACGCGCTTGTGATCCCCCAACCCGGGCGAGAGAAGCTTCAGCCTCTGTTTGAGCGTTTTGCGAACGAAACTTTCGGCGTTCGCGCAG
Organism: uncultured Acidobacteriota bacterium; assembly: GCA_963803735.1. Taxonomy (GTDB): domain Bacteria; phylum Acidobacteriota; class Terriglobia; order Acidiferrales; family UBA7541; genus Palsa-189. The sequence goes on from CAWDNV010000012.1 coordinate 35,569, forward strand.
GCGCCCCGCTGCTGGGTGGTGATGCCTCGGTCGAGGACGCCCTGGCCGAACGCGGGGTAGACGCTTATCAAGCAGCCTTCCCTCAATATCTGTTTTGTTCTGTGTGCGACTTTGAGGGCGGGTTTCTGACGGTTTTGAGCAATCAATTGTGGGCTTCGGAGGTGATCCGGCGCGCACGAGGGGCCTTGGAGAAACTGCAGGTAGATGTTACCCGTCCCGCTTAGCACTTCGCGTACGCCTCTACGTTGACCTGCCTTTGGCGGCCTGATAGTTTTTCTGTTTTACTGTAGGTGGGGAGAACCGACTGACACGCTGTCTCACTCAGGGTCGATTTGTTGTAGTTGTGCTGCTTTCTGTGGTGCTGGCAGGATGCGCCGCCAGCGAGAAGCACGCCGCTCCGCCAATAGCCATCCGGCCGCAGTTGGACGCTGACCAGACACAGCTTGTCGAATCCTATAACCGGCAAGCTGATGCTGTACACGCTCTGAATGCTTCGGTGCAAATGAGTCCCACTGCGGGCTCGGCATATAGCGGCGTGATCCACCAGTATCATGAGGTAAGCGGCTTTATCTTGGCCGCTCGGCCCGCTCTGATTCGCGTCATCGGCCAGGCGCCTATTGTTTCCACGAATATTTTCGATATGGTGAGCGACGGCCAGACATTTCGCATTTTCATACCTTCGAAGAACGAATTCCTTGTGGGGCCAACTCAGCTGGAGCGTGCGACAAAAAATCCCATCGAAAACCTCAGACCTCAGCATCTACTGGATGCCTTCTTTTGGACACCAATTTCCGCCAGCGATCCAGTTGTGTTGGAACAGGTCGATGTCCCGCCAGCGCGGTATTACGTGCTGAGCGTGCTTCGTGGCTCGGCCCCTAGGTTCGAAATTGCGCGCAAGATTTGGTTCGACCGAACAGACCTGCGGGTTTCCAGGCTACAAATCTACGGTCCTGGCGGAAGGCTCGATTCCGACATTGGCTATGAGGATTGGCAAGACGTTCCGCCCCCAAATGTTCAAGCCAACGGTGCACCGGTAGCAAAAGATAATTCGGCAGTGGGGCCCCTCGTCTTTCCTCGGACCTTTCGAATCGCGCGGCCGCAGCAGGATTATCAGTTGTCGGTGGTTATCAGCAGGCTTGCACTGAATACGGACATTCCCGCCGATCGGTTCAGCCTGATGCAGCCGGCCGGAACTGAACTTGTAAACTTGGGTGCCGGCCAGCAGGAGCTACAGCCGTGATCGGCCGCGTCATCTTTGCCAACATTTTGTATCGGCCCCTTAGGACGATAATCAGCATCCTGGCCGTCAGCGTTGAGGTAGCTCTCGTCATAATCATCGTTGGATTGACGAGCGGGATGATTCAGGAAACCGCCAAGCGCATCGAAGGCGTGGGCGCCGATATTATGTTGCAGCCGCCCTCGGCATCGATATTCCTCGCCTTCAACGGCGCGCCTATGCCCATACGTATCGGCGATCGCCTGCGCCAATTGCGTTATGTACAAACAGTGGCTCCCGTCCTGCTCCAGTTCAATTCCACGGGAGGCATAGACCTCATCTACGGCATCGATCCGGAAAGCTTTCGTGCGGTCTCCGGTGGATTCGTATTCCTGGAAGGGCAGGATATGAGCGGCCCGGATGACTTGCTTGTCGATGACTGGGACGCCCGATCCATGAACATCAAAGTCGGCCAGACGTTTCGAATGTTAGAGCACGACTTTCATGTCGCTGGCATCGTGGAGCATGGTAAAGGGGCACGGATTTTCGTGCCGCTCGCCACATTGCAGGAACTTTCAGGCGCGCGGGACAAAGCTTCGATTTTTTTCCTGAAGTGCACCCGTTCAGACCATACCGCGGCGGTTATGGACGAGATGAGGAAAATCCTGCCGGGATATGAAATCAGGCCCCTGAAGGATTTCTTGTCGCTGATGACGTCAACGAGTCTTCCCGGTCTCGATATTTTCGTGCGCAGCATGATCGCTCTTGCCGTCGCCATCGGTTTCCTAGTCATTTTTCTTTCCATGTATAGCACTGTTGTGGAGCGGACACGTGATATCGGCGTACTGAAATCGCTCGGCGCCTCGAAGATGTACATAGTTCGGGCGCTGCTCGGTGAAATCGCCGCAATCTCTGTCGCAGGTATTCTTTTCGGAATCTGCGTAAGCTACTTGGCCCGCGCCTTTTTCCTCTCCGCCTTCCCCACGCTCTCGATTCTGATTACACCCGATTGGATCTTTCGGGCCGCTCTCATTGCAGTCGGAGGGGGATTGCTGGGAGCCCTTTACCCCGCATGGCTGGCCAGCCGCAAAGACGTTATTGAAGCGCTTGCCTACGAGTGACGCCTCGCCCGAAGTCAGAAGCCCAAATCTCTAGGTTGGGACGCCCACTCCAGCTAGAATATTTTCATCCGGTAACAAGATTTCAGCTAGGGAACGCAGTGGAGCCGATACTCAGAACAGAAAATCTCTGGAAGATGTATCACGCAGGCAAAGTCGAGGTTCCGGCGCTCCGGGGGGTGAATTTCGACGTACTGCCGGGCGAATTTGTTGCCGTCATGGGGCCCTCCGGCTGTGGTAAATCTACTCTGCTCTATGTGATTGGAGGGTTGGCTCAAGCGACCAAAGGGCGGGTCCTCGTAGATGGTAATGACCTTGCTGCGATGAGTGATGCGGCGCGTACGCGCCTGCGGCGGCATAAGGTTGGTTTCGTGTTTCAGCGATTTAACCTGCTGCCTACGCTGGACGCTTTCGGTAATATTGCCATCGCCCAGCACATTCACGGCGATGGATTCGATCCGCACCGCTTCGAAGTCGTTTCTGGTCTGCTGGGCCTTAACGGAAGGCTGCGCCATCGCCCCGCTGAACTTTCCGGAGGCGAACAGCAGCGTGTAGCTATCGCTCGCGCCATTATCAATGAGCCTAAAATTTTGCTGGCCGACGAGCCTACGGGCAACTTGGATACTAAGAATTCGGAGAACGTATTGGGGATGTTGCGCCAGCTCAATCACGAGCTCGGCCAAACCATCGTGATGATTACTCACAACCCGGAAGCGGCGGCTTATTGCGATCGCGTCGTGCATATGCGGGATGGCGCCACCGTTGATGGCGTACCGGCCGACTGAATATGCGTACGATCTGGCGAATCTTAGTCCGGACGGTCTTCTGGTCATTCGAACGGGGCACCTGGCCCTATGACATCGCCGTCGTCGTAATTGTCATTTTTGTTCTCTTATCGCCCCGCTCGTGGTTCCACGACCAACCGCCTCTGGGACCCGGCCCGGATCCGGCCATGGTGGAGCTTCGCGATGCAGACTTGAGCGGCGGTACAAGAACTTATCGCGTGAGCGCCAAGCTGCTGCATTCCTCAACGAAAGTCCCCGAATCCGAGTTGGAACACGAACTGCACGACGCCGTTCGTCAGAACGTTGAGACACTACAGAAGAGCCGCTTCGAGATCGTCAGAATCGAGCCAGTACGAGCCGATGACGGTTCGATCGCGTATTATGATGTTTCCGTAAAGCCCTGACGCGCGTGCCGACGAGTGCGGGAGGTATCCAAAAGAAAACCAGAAACTGCAAGTCGCCTGAGCTCATCTTATATGATGTGTTAGCATCCATGCGATGAGATCGGCCCGATTCTGAATGAGAACTCTGCGATTCCCATTTTCCCCACTGCGTGCGTTCCTGGTTTTAATTTGGTGCGGCATTTCCATTTTTGCGCCCGCTGCCCCCCCATTGTCTCTGGACGATGTTCTAAAGCAAATGGATCGAGAGCAGGGTCAATTTCAAAGCCTCACGGCCAGTATTGAGCGCACCAAGGTAACGGTCGTCGTAAATGACCGCTCCATTGAGTCCGGCCAGATTGAAGTCCGCCGGGATGGCAAGATGCGCATCGACCTGATCTCTCCTGATCAAAAAACAATCCTACGAGATGGCGATCATATCTACGTCTACACTCCAAAGATTCGCCGTGTCGAGGAATATGATCTCGGCAAACGTCGGGATCTGGTCGATCAACTGCTCCTCTTGGGCTTCGGTACTTCTGGCGATAGCGTCAAAAAGAGCTATTTGATCACTTTGCAAGGCGAAGAAAGCTTAAACGGCCAAAAGGTGGTGCACCTGGAACTAACGCCGCGCGCCGATGATGTGCGAAAGCAAATTTCAAAAATCGACCTTTGGCTGAATGAAGGCAACTGGCTGCCCGCGCAGCAGCAATTATTCGAGACAGGATCGGGAGATTACTCGATCGTTCGGTATTCGAATGTGGCGCGAAACGTGGCGATCCCCGATGCGCGCTTCCGTCCCGCATGGCCAAAGGGAGTCACTCGGGTCAAGCCCCAGGATTGAGCTTTAAACGCGAGTTTAGCCCTGCGGGGAGTCTCGCCTTTTTGCTTCAGCGGCAAGCAGCGCTTCCTTGCGTTTAATTCCCCAGCGGTACCCGCCTAAAGCTCCGTCCTCACGCACAACACGATGGCACGGAATCAAAATCGCCGCCGGATTGGTGGCACAGGCGCGAGCTACGGCGCGCTGCCCCTTGGGGAGTCCGATAGAGCGAGCGAGATCGGAATAACTTCGCGTGCTGCCGCGAGGAATTTGTTGCAGCGCTTCCCAAACCCTCCGCTGAAAGGCAGTAGCCTTGACGTCGAGGGGCAAATCCAAATCCGGTTGCTCACCGGATAAGTGCCGCACGAGTTCTCGGACCCATCGGGAAACCTGAGATGGATTCTTGGATATCTTCGCCGCGGGGTATTCGCGGTGAAGTGCCGCTTCCAAGCGCTCCTCGGAATCGCCCACGTAAATCGCTGACACTCCCTTTGCGGTTCCCGCTACCAGCAGTTGGCCCAGGTGAGTAGGCGTTGTCGTATAGCCAATTGCCATGCCCTGTCCTCCGCGTCCATAGGTAGCCGGAGTCATACCCAAATCTCCGTTGGAGTGTTCGTATAAACGGCTGGATGAACCATATCCTGCCTCATACAGTGCGCTAGTCACGTTTCCACCCTCCCGTAATTGTGTTTTGAACCGACGCAGACGAATTGATCGAACGTAAGCTCCAGGATTGATGCCCATCATGCGACGAAAGATTCGTTGCAGTCGAAAAGGACTGACGCCCAGCTGCCGAGCCACACTTGCAATCCGGATCGGATCATCGGACTCTTGCTCCATGAGCCGGCACGCCTGCCGGATCAAACGCGATTCGGCGGCTCCGGGCGCATTTCGCGGATTGCAACGAACGCAAGCTCGAAACCCCTCGTTCTCCGCCGCATCCGGCGTTCGGAAGAATACGACCCGCTCGCGTCGAGGCCGGCGCGACGGGCATGACGGGCGGCAATAGACGCCCGTCGAACGGACCGCATAGACGAACGCACCATCGTAACGGTGATCCCGTGCTTGAACGGCCTGCCAGAATCGGTGTTCGGGCAGCCTCCGCGGCTCGTCGACAGCTGCCACTCGATCTTCTTTTTGCATCTGAGCACTCGGTTTCATGACTCCCAAAATACAGCGGCGTTTCAACCGCTACTATCCGATTTCTGCGCCCAAACTGCATCGCATTTGCAGGCCGCCCATTTGCAGGCCGATGGTTACATATTGGAACGCATTCGGCTCGCAATTCGTTGACCTGCTAGAGTCCTGACGTCATAGTCACGCCAGCAGCGCCGGAGACGCATCCCTAAAGGGGGAGAACTATGCGCGTTTCTCGGCCTGCCCTTGCCGCAGGCCCATCCGAATCGGTAATCCAGGATCCACAAACTCCATCTGTTCCAGCACGTGCTGCCGATGCCGAATGGACTAACCGCAGGCAGCCTCGGGGAATTAACCGTGTGCCTACGCATACCGTCGGTCGCGTGCGCGAAAGGCGCGCGTACGCGCGCGCCCGGCTTTCGCTCCCGCTCCGTTTGGATCGGGTGGCTGGACAGCGCCACACCCAACATTACTTCCTGCAAACCACGGATATCAGTTCGAGCGGCCTTTTCTTCCTTTCGCCACTTCGGATTGAGGCTGGCACTCCCATCGAATTAGAGGTGAAATTGATCGCCCAGCCTGTCGCTCGAGCTACGGTACACATGAGTGCGATTGCTCACGTAGTTCGCACCGAAGCGGCGGAAAAGCCTGGTTGGTACGGCGTCGCGGCCGCCTTTGATGATATCAGCTACCGCCGAGACGAAAAGTTCCCGGAATGATATCCGCCATTGGCCCGATCATACGGGCGTTTGTGTTCGCTAAAGATGATCGCGTCGGCCATTAGTGCGGTCGTTAATCAAGCTTTTGATCTGATACGATGGTTTAGTGCTTACGCATAAGCCGCTTCGGGCGGTGCTGTTTGATTGGGACGGCACCCTCCTCGACTCGTTCAAAGCGGATACAAACGCTTACCTGCAGATGTTCCGGGCGCTTGGCGTTCCCTGGAACCCTAAGAAGTTAGCGCAACATTATTCGCCTGATTGGCATAACGTTTATCGAGCCGCAAACCTGCCGCTGAAATCCTGGGCTGAAGCAGATCGCGTCTGGCGTCGCTTCTATCGCGCAGAGCGACCTATGCTGCACGCTGGCGCTCGCCACGTAGTGCATACGCTTGCGGGGCGATTTCGCCTGGGCCTGGTCAGCAGCGGCAGCAGTTGGCGCGTTCGCTCGCAGATTCGCGCATTTGGACTGGAGCCTTTTTTTGCGGTGAGTGTTTTTGGTGACCGAGTGCCCCATCGCAAGCCACATCCCATGCAACTGTTGCTTGCAATTCACCACCTTGGTTTTGACCCGGGCAGTTGTGTGTATGTCGGAGACGCGCCTGAGGACGTAAAGATGGCTCGTCGCGCCGGCGTAGCTGTTGTCGGCGTTCTGCGGAATTCTCCCGTGCCCGACCGGCTGCGCGAATCGCGGCCGAACGCTCTGATCAACACGATCAGCTCGCTTCCTGAGCTCTTCTGTCACAGCTAGGGTTTGGAGCCTTTCTCGGGAGCGGTTTGGCCTGCCGGTTTATCTGGAGGTAGCGCGGCGTACTGATCCCAGCGGATGATCAAGCGCACAGGAACGGTTATTCCTCGATTGTCATAGGACCCATCGGAACGAGAGTAAGCCGGCAACCAATACTTGTTGGCTATTGGCTGTCGATAAGTCTCAAAGATCGTGAAAGGCAGTTGTGAAGTCTGCGCATCTCCCGTCTCAGTAACCCACTTGCCGTAGGTTTTCACGATGGCCAGGTCATGATCATCAACCCAAACGAGCCCGTCGAAATATGCGTGAGTACGTTCGAGTTGTCGAGGTTTCACCTGAAACACATATGTGCTCAACTCATCGACCAGTTGCTTACCCGCATAACTGATTTCATATTTGGGCAGATTAGAACTGACTAGAGGAAACGCCGGGATTTTCGAAAGCGCTTCGATATCGTCGCGCTCCAGGTTCAGAAACCTGAGGGTGGACTGTGGCTCTCCGGCTTTGCGCCGAGCGTCCTCGGACACCGGAAGGGACGAAGCCGCGATCTCCGCTTGGCCGGAAACCTTGCCTTCAGGACCGATTTCCTCCAAACGCACGGTTTTGCGATAGGTATAGGCCGTGAAGAGGCGTGCTAGCTGGTCCTCTTGCGCTGAGAATCTCCGGATAATCTCTTCGGGTGCTATGGGCGGCTGTTCCGTTGGAGCAGCAGGATGAGTGGGAAGCCGCACGATGTCTGGCGCCTTAGGTGGCGTCTGCGGCCCGGCGGGCTCCTGTGCAATGAGCGGGACAGCGAAAAAGCCGGCAACGGCCGCAATCAGTACGAATGCTAGGTGTCGAATGTGCCTAGGGATCATGGTCACTTAAGATGCGTCTAACAGACGATTCCGTTTACTTCAATCGTCCTCGGCAACCCGTTCCTATTATATCCGCTTGCACTCATTCGAAGGATTTTCGCCGTGGCCCTCAATTTCCTTGCGCCCGCTCTGGTAGAATCCCGCTGCGGCTGCTAGGCAGTGGCAGGCGGCAATGCGGGCTGAAAAGCAGGCTAAGCGATTCTTTGTTTCGGGCAGGGTACAGGGCGTTGGCTATCGTTATTTTGCCGCGGATGCGGCGGAGAAAATTGGCGTTACGGGATACGCCAAGAACCTGGCCGATGGCCGTGTAGAAGTCTACGCGATTGGCACCGCCGACGAACTCAGAAGCTTCGCCCGAGAATTGCGCCGTGGCCCGGCTCTGGCTGCCGTGGATGAGGTCGCGGAAGTTGAAGCCGAACACACGCCGGCTTTTAGCTCCAGATTTTCTGTGACCTATGACCGTTAAAATCTCAGCCTCGAGGCCCATAATGGATGATCTCAAGAAGTTGATCCGCGAAATCCCTGATTATCCGAAACCAGGCATTCTCTTCTACGATTTGACTACGCTCCTAAAGGACAAGCGCGGTTTTCAAAAGCTAGTGGATAAACTCTGCGATCATTACGCGGATCGCAAGGTCGATGTAGTCGTTGGCATTGAAGCGCGCGGCTTTATATTCGCTCCTGCTCTGGCCTATAGGTTAGGGGCCGGATTCGTTCCCGTTCGCAAACCCAAGAAATTACCAGGCAAGACCGCGCAGGTTACTTATCAACTCGAATATGGAACGGACACGCTCGAGATTCACGAAGATGCCATCCGGCCCGGCCAGAGCGTGCTGATCAGCGATGATCTGCTGGCTACAGGAGGCACGGCGGCAGCCACCGTGAAACTGATTAATATGCTGGGAGGCACCGTAAACGGCGCTGCTTTTGCCGTCGAACTTACCTTCCTGAACGGTCGCACAAAATTGCCCGGCCTCGATGTCTTCTCCCTCATCAAGTACGACACCTGAGAGTTTACTGATCTGTTCCCGGGCTCGGTGCGCCTTGCTTTAATGCCTCGAAGGGCCGCTTGGCGGAGCGCTGGCGAACAGCTTCAAATAAAACGACCCCTGCGGCTACGGAAACATTCAACGAACGCACTGGCCCGCTCGTAGGAATAGAGACCACAAAATCGCAACGCTCCTTCACGAGTTGGTGAAGCCCTTTACCTTCTCCGCCCAGAACGACCGCGATTGCTCCGGTCAGATCGACGTCAGTGTGACGCTTCTCGGCGCGTTCGTCTAATCCAACCAGCCAGTAGCCTGCCTCTTTGATCTCTTCCATAGCGCGGGCCAGATTTGTGACGCGCGCGACACGAAGATGCGCCGCTGCCCCAGCCGATGCGCGGACCGCTGCCTCCGTTAATCCGGCGGCGCGCCGCTCCGGAATCACCACTCCGCCCGCACCTGCGGCCAGCGCAGTTCGAATTACAGCGCCGAGATTCTGCGGATCTTCCACGCCGTCAAGTAGCACCAGCAGGCCGGACGCTGCAGGAGAGCCACTGCGGGCTAGAAGCTCCTCGAGTGATACGCTCGTCTCGGCGGCGAGCATAGCCACGACGCCTTGATGATCGCGAGTTCCCGCAGCTCGATCGACCTGCGGCCGATCTTCAAATCTTATTGGCACGCCATTGCTTCTGGCGAGTCGGACGATTTCTTCCAGCCGGCCGCCATGACGTCCACGTGCGATCAGAAGCGATTGCACCGGCCGGCGAGCGGCCAGCGCCTCCCTCACCGCGTGGATCCCGGTCAATTTTTCCATAGATGGAGAGGACAAGCAGAAACGTCGTGCGGAAAAGTATCCCGCTTCAGGCGGCAACGACCGGCGGGTCTAAGTTTCAAGCGTCGCAATCGCTTGCGCAGCAATGGCTTCACCGCGGCCCACTGCACCTACGCCTTCATTTGTTTTTGCTTTGAGGTTAATGTGCGAAACTTCAATGCCCAACGCCTCGGCCAAGGTCTTGCGCATGGCCGAAAAATGCGGCCCGAGTTTTGGTCGCTCTGTGATAACGATGGCGTCGACGTGCATGATCCGCAAGCGCTTCTCGGCGAGCAGGCCTCGCACATGCTCTAGAAAACGCAGGCTATGCGCATCTTTCCACCGTGGATCCGTGTCCGGAAAATGCGTGCCAATATCGCCAAGACCCGCCGCGCCTAACAGCGCATCGCAGATTGCATGGGCCAGCGCGTCTCCGTCGGAGTGACCCACCGGCCCTTTTTCAAAAGGAACTTCAATGCCGCCAAGTATGAGTTTCCGGCCGGAGGCGAGGCGATGTAAGTCGTAACCGATACCGGATTGGCTCACCTGCCAACCTCGGCTGTCATGCGTTCATGCCGCAAATAGAACTCGGCGATTTCCAAATCGCCGGGCTTCGTGATCTTCAGATTGCGTTCCGAACCCAGCACAACGTGCACGTTTCGCCCAAGCCGCTCGACCAGTGCTGCCTCGTCCGAAGCCGTAAATCCGTCGGCAGCGGCTCGCGCGAATGCCTCGCGCAGCAGGGCGGCTTCGAAGACCTGAGGTGTTTGCGCCAGAACGACACGTTCCCGCGGAATGGTCGCCGTGATTAACGCGACGTCCTCGGGCAAACTGGCGCGCTTCACCTCTTTCACCGTATCCATCGCGGGAATGCCCAGAATCGCGGCACGACACCGCCGCGCCTCTTCGATCACCCGTTCCACCTGGTCGCGGGTAACCAGGGGCCGAACGGCATCGTGCACGAGAATCAGCTCAGCGTCTTGAGGAACTTCCGCGAGGGCCTTGGCTACGGACTCCTGGCGGATATCGCCTCCCGGTAAGACACGGAACGGTCGCGAGAGACGCTCTGCGGCAATGCGCTGGTTTAAAGGTTCGATGTCGTCCTCGCGAGTAGCAATCAGAAATCGGCTGATTAATGGGCAGGCAGCCAGTCTTCGCAACGTAAAAACGACTACAGGCACTCCGTCCAATAGCCGAAACTGCTTGGGAGAGTCGGCTCCCATGCGGGTGCCCATGCCTGCTGCCGGCAATATAGCGACAATTGAAGACATAGACTGAACGCGCACCATACTAAACCCACTGCGCGGAAAGGATCAAAACTTTACAGCTCGAAGTCCTTGAGGCCTTTCACATCGCACCGGGTTGGTTCTCATGACTGACTAGGATCCGGTATGACGGCGCGGGGGAGCCGCTCGGTCACTGCGGGAGGAGCTTCGACTGCTTTAGGCGCGGCTTCTACCGCCTGTGTCGCATGATTTCTCGGCAGTTCGCGTTCATCGTAGCGGCCGAATATCATCTTGCCGGCGGTTGTTTGGTGAACAGACGTGACGATGATGTCCACGGTTTTGTTGATGGCCCGTCTTCCGCCATCGATAACTACCATGGTGCCGTCATCGAGGTAAGCAACACCTTGGTTGTATTCCTTGCCTTCACGGAGAACAAAGACGCGCATGGCTTCGCCCGGAAGCACCACCGGCTTCAACGCATTTGCCAACTGATTGACATTCAGCACATCAAGACCCTGGAGCGTCGCGACTTTATTAAGGTTGTAGTCGTTGGTTACTATTTTGGCGTCATAACGCTTGGCCAACTCTATCAACTTCATATCTACTTCGGCGATCTGAGGAAAATCGTCCTCCGCGACTTCTACCTCCAGGTTCGGCATTTTCTGCATTTTTTGTAAGACTTCCAGGCCGCGCCGGCCGCGCTGCCGTTTCATGCTATCGGGAGAATCCGCCACTAGCTGCAGTTCCCGAAGCACGAACTGAGGCACAACCAAAACGCCCTCCAGAAAGTAAGCTTCGCAAATATCCGCCACACGACCGTCGATGATTACGCTGGTATCCAGAATTTTCGGTTGGCGGCGATTGCCTTTCTCGTTGCCAAAAAGGCCACCCAGGGCCTGCAGATTCAGCATGTCGCCTTTGCGCGCGCCGAGCACCAGACCGATGTACGTCATCACCAGCAGGACGCCGATATCGAGGAAAGAGCGCGTGTCTTCGGGGATCGTCGTCCGGCTCATGACTAAGCCCATCAAGTACGCGCCAACAATGCCGAGAATGGACCCGACTGCGGCACCGATCAGCCGCCGCAAACTTGCACGTTGCAAGCGGATTTCGAATAAGAAAACAGAGACGGAAAAGAGCAGCCCTACGATTGCAGCCGCCACACGGCTAAGGCCGAATGGATGAAAATGATACCCGGCCGCAACGCACGCGGTGGCGAAAACTAGCTTTAAAATTAGCTGGTCCCACCAAGTGCCGAAATGCACGTCTTTACGATACCCACTAAATTCAGTCACCGCTTTCGAGCGGTTTAATTCGGAAACCGGTACTTCGGGGCCCTGCCCAGTCCGGGCATAAGAGCGAGGCATAAGAGAACCTCATAAATTGATTTTCACTGATAAGGGACAAGCGTGACGTCATCATAGATTTATAAAATACGCGTTCCGGGAGGACGGTGCGCAATAAAGATAAGAAGAATAACCCCGGAATGAAGCTGTGGAGCGGCTTCCCCTACGCCGCAGCGCAAGAATTGTAACACGTAGGTCAAGCTTAGGATGCTCTAGGGTAAGAGCTTACAGCAGGGTTGTCGCTCCCGCATGATCATCAGGGCAGATAAAAGCGGGGCACGCGCGTACCTAACGCGCAACACAGCTCGGAGGTTACGGTTCCCAATTGTCCTGCCACTTCCGAAACGTACTGGGTGGCATCCCCATCTGCGCCATAGAAGGTTGCCACATCGCCTACGCTCACATCGGGAATGTCTGTCACGTCCGCCGTCGTTAGGTCCATGGAGACGGTGCCGACCAGCGGCGCAAAACGGCCGCGAACGATCACCCGGCCTTTGTTTGTGAGCGCTCGCGGCAGGCCATCCGCATAGCCCGCCGAAATCACGGCTATTCGTGAAGGCCGCTGCGCCACCCAGCGCCCGTTATATCCCACTGCCTGGCCGGGAGGAGTGTCACGCACCGAAATAAGCCGCGCTCGCAGCGCCAGCGCCGGCTGCAAAGGAAGTTTCGCATTCGTTTGTGCCGTGAGTGCGGGCGGTTCGTAGGATTGATGATAACCATACAGCACCAATCCTGGCCGGACCATGTCTGCCCACGTTTCGGGACGAGACGCGACGGCAGCGCTATTGGCCATGTGCGTCAGCGGAGCCGAGACTCCCAGACGACGCAAATGTTCCAGGATTCTTTCGAACTCCTTCTGCTGTTCCTGCACCCGGCCATCGGTGAAGACTTCGGAGGAGGCAAAATGCGTGAAAATTCCCTGGCATTCGATGTGTGGGCAAGATGCCAGAGTGCGGGCAAAACAGGGCACGTCGCCCGGGGATAGTCCCAGGCGATTCATGCCCGTTTGAAATTTTACGTGGAACTTGATCCGTCTGTGCGCTCGCGCCGCAGCGCGTTCCAGCATGCGCAACTGCTCGCACCGGGTCACGGCCGGCGTCAAATCATATTCGATAAGGCGCTTTTCTTCGCCGGGCCAGAATCCCGTCAGCACGAGTATCGGCTTGCGTATTTTCCCCTCGCGCAGTTCGATCCCCTCGGCGGTGCAGGTCACGCCAAACCAGTCCGCGCCGGCGCGGCCGAGAGCGCGTGCGACCGGAACTGCGCCATGGCCGTACGCATTCGCCTTCACAACGGCGAGGATTTTTCGATCGGGTCGCGAACCCGCGCGTCCTTCGCCAGGATTCACATGTCGCCGAATAGACTTGATGTTGTGTGCGAGGGCACTCAGCCGAATCTCGGCCCAAACGGGACGGCCATTAAATCGGATTCCTCGTTGCATAGTGGAAGATTCAGCCTAAACCAAAATTGTGTGAGGGGCAAAACCGCGCGTGCCAAACCGCGCTGTTTAGTTAACACCTGCACTCCGAGCGAGTATCCAATATCGCCCAAGAAGTGTTTGCGTCATCTTCGGGTGTAACAGCCCAATTTGCTTCTCGGATCGGCTGATTTCCCTTCATTTGTCACCCTATTGTCATTTCAGGAAAGAGTCGCGCGCCAATCCCTTATTTTGAATATAATGCTGCCCTCAAGTATGAAAGCGCCTCGTCTCATGCGATCGCTGCGCCTGGCGGCTTTTGTTGCGGCCTTCGCCGGAATCGCGCTTCTCGCGACCGGTGCCGCCTGGTGGCACGTCGATAGCCCAGGCTCCGTGGACGCCTGTCCGATCTGCTGCCACGTAGTCCACATCAATGCCGTCCCTGGGGCTTTGGCCGCTGCGCTACCCGCGCCGGTGCACGTTGCGTGGGTTCTTCCGGCCGAAAGGCTTCTTTTCTTAGGCGCCCCTTCCGTCGTTACTCCGCCCTCTCGAGCTCCGCCCGCTTCGGCATAAATAAACGGCCCGGGCGACCGGTTTTCGCTCAGATCCCTTTCCTCTCTTTACCGACCCGGTAACCACAACCGTGGAGCTGCGGCATATCCGCATGCTTCACGCTCTGGCTTCGAGGAGGCCACATGATATGCAAGCGGGGTTCAAGTCGTACGGTTTTAGCTTTGTGCGCAGTAATGGGTGTGTTTTTTCTCGCTATACCTTCGATGTTAAGCGCCCAGAACAATTCGGGCATGATTCAAGGCACGGTCACCGATCCATCAAAAGCCGCCGTGCCGGGCGCCAAGGTTCGCATCGAAAATCCGGTCAGCCATCACGTCGACGAAGTGCAGACCGACGCGAACGGAAGCTTTCGAATTCCGAACGTCCCTTTTAATCCATATCATCTCACCGTAAACGCCGCCGGCTTTGCCAATTTCAGCCAGGATGTCGATGTGCGCTCGACCGTTCCGATCACGATGGATATACCCCTGATGATCGGCGCCGCTAGCACGAATATCACCGTCACCGAAACCGCCGTGGAACTGATTGAACAGGATTCCACCGCGCACACCGATGTGGATCGCGGGCTGTTCGATAGACTGCCCTTGGAGAGCCCGTCGTCATCGGTGAGTTCCCTGATAACGCTTTCTACGCCTGGAGTGGCCGCGGATTCGAACGGCCTTTTCCATGGCCTTGGTGATCACGCTGAAAACTCATTCTCCGTGGATGGGCAGCCCATCACCGACCAGCAAAGTAAAATCTTTTCCAACCAAATTCCCGCCGATTCCATTCAGGCCATGGAAGTAATCGAAGGCGCGCCCCCGGTCGAATACGGAGGCAAGACTAGCTTGATTATCAACGTAACGACCCGCTCCGGCCTCGGTGTTACTCAGCCGAGAGGTGACGTATATGCGTCTTACGGTAGTTTTGGAACCACCACCGCCGCCTTTGATGTCGGTTTCGGCGGCCAGAAATGGGGAAATTTCATCTCAGCGAATGGGCTGAACACAAGCCGCTTCCTCGATCCGCCTGAGATCCAAGCGCTGCATGACAAGGGTAATTCGGAGAACGTTTTCGACCGCCTGGACTTTAAGCCCTCTGATAAGGACGCGATCCAACTGAATTTGCAGTTCACACGTTCCTGGTTCCAGAATCCCAATAGTTGGGACCAGCAACTTCAAACATGTACGTTTTTGTCCGCGCTCTGCAATGGAGCCCCCTATGTCGGAGGCTCCGTCGTGCTCAACCCGATCACGGGCAATCCTCTGGAGGCTACCGATCAGCGCTCGCAAATCAAGAACTTTAATATCGCACCGACCTGGACCCGTCTGCTGAGTTCCGATGCGGTGTTCACCCTCGGCGCTTGGGTGCGGCGGGACCAAGTTAACTATTACCCGAGTACGGATCCCTTCGCGGACCTCGGGCCACTACAGGCAGAAACAGTTTCTCAGATCCGGTTTCTTACGAACGCAGGCGCTCGCGCGGACTTGTCCTACGTCAAGGGAATTCACAACCTGAAGATAGGAGTCACATACCAACACACTTTCCTTAGTGAGAATGACAGTTTTGGAATTGTGGATCCCGGGCTACTCACGGCGCAGGGCTGCCCAGATCCGGCCAATCCCATATGCGTGACTCTTACGCCGTTTGACTTGACGGCGGGCGGGACCCCTTACAACTTCCACCATCACACGGACATTAAAGAGACAGCGCTCTATGCCGAGGACACCATCACCAAAGGGCCGTGGTCGATCCGCTTCGGACTTCGCGGAGATTTTTATAACGGCCTTCAGGCTGTTGCCCGGGAGGCGGAGCCGCGAGCCGGCGTCGCCTATAACATCAAGAAAACAAATACAGTGCTCCGGATTTCCTATGCCCGTACCTTGGAAAGCCCCTTCAATGAGAACCTGATCCTTTCCGGCACGGGATGCACCGACCCCGTAGTTAACGCGATCATGACCGTCGGCCAAGGCATCGCCTGCACGACTGCACCACTTAGCCCCGGTTTTCGTAATGAATTCCATGCCGGGCTGCAACAGGCCTTCGGGAAATATTTCGTCCTGAGCGGTGACTATATTTGGAAATACACGCACAATGCTTATGACTTCAGCATATTCGGTGCCACGCCCATTTTCTTCCCGATTGAATGGCACAATTCCAAAATTCCCGGATTTGCCGTCCGCGGAAGCCTTCCGAATTTTCACGGTTTGACGGCGTTTGTCGTGCTCTCTCATGTGGCGGCCCGCTTCTTCCCGCCAACAAGCAGCGGAATCGCGCCTCCTCAGCCAGGCGGAGTATTCCGCATCGACCACGACGAGGTTTTCGCCCAGACCACCCATGCCCAATATCAACCGTTTAGGCGTGGGCCGTGGTTCGGATTCAACTGGCGATATGACAGCGGACTCGTAGCTGGCCAGACACCCTGTTTCGCAGACAATTGCCCGCAGTCTGCCACACTCGGCGGGCTGCCGGCCATTAACATGGTGCTGAACGATGGCATAACACCCTTGACCGCCGATCAGGAGTTCGAGGCTGGATTCACCTGCAACGGTCAGCACGCAACTCCTACTGTTCCTCTACCCCCCGTTTGCCTTGCTTCGCAGTTCGGCTCGACGCTCCTCAAGGTGCCGGCGCCGGGAACGGAAAATGACGACCTTAACCCGCCGCGTGTCCAGCCGAGGCACCTGTTCGATGCCAGCGTCGGCGACGATAATCTCCTTAATGGAGATCACTACAAGTGGAGCCTGCGCCTCACGGTCATCAACCTAACCAACAAGAACGTGCTCTACAACTTCCTTTCCACCTTCAGCGGCACGCACTATGTCACGCCGCGAACCGAAACGGTGGAACTCGGCTTCCACTTCTAAGCGTGGTTTCGTTGCACTAAAAAGCGTCTCTGGTGCCAGAGGCTCGTTGACGAGCCTCTGGCACCTCGACCCTAACTTTTCCCCGAACCTGATCTGCAACACATCCTTCGGACATCTTCCTACCCCGACGCAACTCCCGTTTATTTGCAGAATGGCTCATTTCTGAGGAGCGTGGAAGCTTTACGCATGCGATAAAATAGAACATGCTCGAATTGCGGCCATTCAGATTCTCTAGTGCTAATTCGAACTAAACCGATCCGCCGCTGTTTGTGGCGGCCGGTACTACCGGTCGGACTAATAACTGGGGCGAAACTGTCGTCAGCCGCTCGGCGCCAGCTTGGAATCGTGACGAAAGTCTCGAGCGTCTCACTGAGGGTTTTGTTCTTGGGGATAAACACGGCAAAAGGGTGCCTGCAAAAGTGCGAGACTTGCTCTGCGCAAAATGAAGATTTAGAGATTGGTATTGTGCAGAGTAAGTAGCTTTAGAATGAACACTTGCACAAAATAGGTAGGGGGGTGGGGGCGGCTGAAACGCTTTCCGACTTGAACTAAATGGAACCGCAACTCCCTTTCTACCGTCCATTTGGCTAAACCCTAAGCGCTACGTCCAGATTAATCAACAAGGACGGAGCAAAAAAGCGAATTCAGCAACGAGATGCGTGCAGTCGGAGCTGGCGATTGGCAAGGATAGGAAACACGAGGAAGGTATCCAGTTCGCGCTTTGGCTTCGAGGAGGCAGATGCTGCGCAAGCGGGGTTTGAATCTTGGGTTTTTGGCTTTATTTGCGATTATGCGGTTATTCTTTCTGAGCCCACCTTCAATACTAAGGGCCCAGTCCAATTCGGGCATCATTCAAGGCACGGTGACGGACCCTTCAAAGTCGGCTATACCGGGGGCCAAAGTCCGGATTGAGAATCCGGTGAGTCACCACGTCGACGAAGTGCAGACCGATGCGAATGGAGCCTTTCGCATCCCCAATATTCCCTTCAATCCCTACCATCTAACCGTAACGGCGCCCGGCTTCTCCAATTTCACGCAGGACGTTGACGTGCGCTCGACCGTTCCGATCAGCATGGACATAACTCTGATGGTGGGCAGCGCCACAACGAATATCACCGTGACCGCCGAAAATGCCATCGATCTGATCGAACAGGATTCGACCGCACACACAGACATCGATCGCGGTCTTTTCGACAAACTTCCTTTGGAAAGCCCCTCCTCGTCGGTAAGCTCGCTCATTACGCTCACGTCTCCCGGTGTGGCCGCGGACTCGAACGGCCTCTTTCATGGAATGGGCGATCACGCCGAAAGCTCGTTTTCAGTCGATGGCCAGCCCATCACCGATCAGCAAAGCAAAGTTTTTTCCAATCAGATCCCGGTCGATTCGATTCAATCTCTCGAGGTCATTGACGGTGCGCCGCCTGCCGAATACGGCGACAAGACCAGCCTGATCATTAACGTCACCACACGCTCAGGCCTTGGAGTCACTCAGCCCAAAGGCGACGCCTATTTGTCTTACGGTACTTTCGGCACCGCAACCGCCAGCTTTGATCTCGCCTTTGGTGGCCCGAAATGGGGGAATTTCATCTCCGCCAGTGGCCTGAACACCAGCCGTTTTCTGGACCCGCCTGAGTTCCAGACGTTTCATGACAAAGGCAACGAAGAGAATGTTTTCGATCGTGTCGATTTCAAGCCCTCGAGTGCGGATTCGATTCAGCTCAACCTGCAATATACGCGCTCTTATTTTCAAAATCCGAATTCCTACGATCAGCAATTTCACGCAGATCCAGTCTTGGGCCTGCCTGCCTTCCTGGCCAACCCGATCACCGGCTCACCTCTCGGCCCAGCCGACCAGCGTTCGCAGATTAAGACGTTTAATATCGCGCCAACTTGGACCCGCCTGATCGGCACGGATACCGTCTTCACATTTGGCGGCTTCGTGCGGGAAGATCAATATAACTACTATCCGAGCGGCGACCCTTTCAACGACTTCAGCCCCGACCTCCAGGCCGAGACATTCACTCAGAGTAGAGCCCTCAAGAACATCGGCCTTCGCGCCGACGTGTCCCATGTGAAGGGCATCCATAATATTAAAGTGGGGGCTCTGCTTGAACACTGGTTCCTCACGGAGAGTGACAATCTGGGGATCGTGCAGCCTGGGTTCCTTGCAGGGCTCGGCTGCCCTAACCCCGCGAATCCCGCATGCAGGGACCTCCTGCCATTTGACTTAACGCAAGGCGGGACCCTCTTCGGTTTCCGCGGCCACGCGGACGTCAGAGAAGAAGCACTTTATATCCAGGATACGATCACCAAGGGCAATTTCACTTTCAATCTCGGCTTACGCGGCGACTTTTACGACGGCCTTTCCAAGGCCAACCAGGCGGAGCCGCGGCTCGGTGTAGCGTACAAAATTACCCCAAGCAATACTGTCCTTCGCATCTCCTACGCCCGAACCCAGGAGACGCCGTTTAATGAGAACTTGATCATTGCCAGCACAGGATGTCAGATCCCAGTCATTGCCGATATTGTTCCCCCGCCCGGCGTCCGCTGTCAGGCGGGACCGATTACTCCGGGCTGGCGCAACGAATTCCACGCCGGACTGGAACAGGCAGTCGGAAAGTATCTCGTCTTGGATGGGGAATACATCTGGAAATATACCCATAACGGCTATGACTTCGGCGTCGTGGGCAATACGCCCCTGGCTTTTCCAATTGAGTGGACGAAGTCCAAGATCACCGGTTTTACCTTTCGTGCCAGCGTGCCGAACTATCACGGCCTTACTGCACAAGTGGTTATGTCCAGCGTGGCCGCGCGCTTTTTCCTGCCGCAGGTCGCTGGGATCCCTATCGTCCCGCCTGCAACCGGCGTTTTCCGCATTGACCATGACGAGAAGTTCAACGAAACGACGCATATTCAATATCAGCCGCGGCTGAACTGGCCTTGGTTTGGGTTCAACTGGAGATATGACAGCGGACTCGTGAGCGGCGCAATTCCGTGCCTTGCAGCGACAGCCACCTGCTCACCTTCGACTTCCATTGCGGATGGTGGGTCCAACGCAACGATTACAGCCGGCCAGGTGGCCCTGGTGAACAACATCACCGGTGTACCTTTAACCGCCGATCAGGAGTTCCAGGCAGGGTTCACTTGCGACGGCAAGCCCGCCGCTCCCAGCCCCACCGGACCCGCACTGGCTTTCTGCGATGCCGCCGGGCTCGGATCGACGTTGCTCAAAATACCGGCGCCGAACACGGAAAATGACGACCACAATCCACAACGCACCGCGCCGCGGCACCTCTTCGATGCGAGCGTAGGGGACGATAACCTCCTCAACGCAGACCACTACAAATGGAGCTTGCGTTTCACCGTCATTAACCTAACGAACAAAATGACGCTCTACAACTTCCTTTCCACCTTCAGCGGCACCCACTACGTGACGCCGAGAACCGAAACAGTGGAACTCGGTTTCCATTTCTAGAAGCAGTTGTTCTGAGATAACGCGATTCAGTTGTGCTGGAAGCTTTCCTTACGGGAAGCCTCCGGAGCTCAAGGTCGGCTACTCTTCGCCGGCAATCCAGCTTCCGCTGGCAGCCTCTTCGAATCGCGTGAATTTGCCCAAAAACACAAACGGAATGCTGTCCACGGGACCGTTCCGCTGCTTGGCAATTTTCAGCTCGGTTTGCGCGCGCTCTTCGTCGGTGACTTCACCCTTCTTCTTGAAAAGATTCGGCCGGTGAATGAAAAGCACCACATCGGCATCTTGCTCGATAGCGCCCGATTCCCGCAGGTCGGCGAGTTGCGGGCTGCGCTCTTCGCGTTCCGGCGCGCGCGTAAGCTGGCTCAGCACCAACACCGGAACCTTGAGTTCTTTTGCAAGCGCCTTGAGTCCTCGAGTGATGCTCGAGACTTCCTCATTTCTATTCGAGAACCGCCCACGGGCCGCAATCAGCTGCAGGTAATCCACGATTACCAGCGAAAGGCCTCGATCGCGCTTCATCCGCCGCGCTTTGGCA
This sequence comes from uncultured Acidobacteriota bacterium, assembly GCA_963803735.1. Taxonomy (GTDB): domain Bacteria; phylum Acidobacteriota; class Terriglobia; order Acidiferrales; family UBA7541; genus Palsa-189. Next base: position 56,564 of record CAWDNV010000012.1, read on the forward strand.
CCGATTTCCGTGACCGTTGCCGATCCGGAATCGTCGATCCATAGAGGCGAGCCCGATAACTGCGCCAGGGCCTGCGTCATCTCCTTCCAATCCTCACGTCTCAGATGTCCGGTGCGGAATCTGTGCGCGTCTACGCGTGCCAGCGAAGCCAACAAACGCATTAGCAACGATTCCTTGGACATCTCCAAGCTGAAAATGGCAATTGAGCCTTGCTGGTGTAGCGCGACGTTCTCCGCTATGTTCAGAGCGAATGCCGTTTTTCCCACCGAAGGCCGTGCGGCAAGAATGATCAATTCCGAAGGCTGCAGACCGGACGTCATGTTGTCGAGTTGCGCGTAATTTGTCGCAAGCCCCGTAATGCGCTTGCCCTCCATAATGACGCGTTCCAGGCGCTCCATGTTGTCGTGAACCACGTCTTTCATCGACACCAGGCCCGTTCGAATACGGTCTTCGGCAATCTGGAAAATGGAAGATTCGGCACGGTCAAGCAGGGCATCCGCGTCGTCCTCCGCGTCCAAAGCCGACTGCTGGATGGTATGGCTGGCATAGATCAGGCTGCGCAACAGCGACTTTTCTTTGATGATCCGTGCGTAGTGCTCCAGATTCGAAACTCGCGGCACGCCGTCGACCAATTGCGCCACGTAGGCGGCCCCTCCGGTCGCTTCGAGCTCTCCTTTGCGTCGAAGCTGATCGGTGAGCGTGACGAGATCGATGGCCTGTTGCGCCTCGCCGAGCTGAATCATTTGGTTGAAGATGCGGCGGTGCCGGTCGTCGAAAAAATCCTCCGGCTTCAGCTTTTCAATTGCCGTATTCAGGGTGTGATTGTCGAGCAGGATAGCGCCGAGTACGCTGCGCTCGGCGTCGGTATTTTGCGGCAGCGGTCGTTCCAGGGTCGTTTCAGCCATTGCCTCTTATTCGCCTTATATTCGCCTGGAAGCCGCTTCGAATGCAAGCACTTCCGATTCACGCGAGCTGGACGCAGACGTGAAAGATCGGCTCGTGAGCTGATCTGGGGGAACTCATTCTGCGGAGCCGCGCGCAAGCCGTCAAGAAAATGACGAGCACCTAGCGTGTGAATATTTTTTTAGGTGTGGAAACGGTTGAAAACTCGAAACCGGATCTGCCGAGTGGAAAATCCGTGGAAGTCCGCCGAATAATCCGGCCCTTCCAAATGTACTGCTGCGCGCGCAAGACCATCTCCCTGCGTTCGAACTGTTCGGGAGCGGTACGCTTTTTAGGCTTGGCGCGTGACGGTGACTTTGAACGTCGCCGTAATGCCGTGGACCAGCCTTGCGGTGACTTCGTACTGACCAACAACCTTGATTGGCTCGGCAAGTTCGATGCGCCGCTTATCGACTTGGAAACCTTGGGCAGCGAGCGCATCCGAGATATCACTGGCGGTAACGGAGCCGAATAGCTGATCGTTTTCCCCGGCCTTGCGCGAAAAGGTGAGCGCAACGTCCTTCAGCAATTCCGCCTGCTTTTGCGCCCCCTCACGTTCGGTGGCAGTGCGCTTGGCCAGCGTCGTGCGAATTTTCTCCAGGCGCTTCAGGTTTCCGGGAGAAGCTTCCAAGGCGAGTTTGCGCGGCAATAGAAAATTTCGCGCATAACCTTCCTTGACGCTCACCACATCGCCGCGCGTGCCGAGCTTTTCGATATCTTCCTGCAGAATAATTTGCATTGCATATCCCTCGTAATTCGGCCGATTTATAGTTCCGTCGCAAAGGGCAGCAGCGCAATGTTGCGCGCCCGTTTGACGGCTACGCCCAGCCAGCGCTGATGTTTCGAACAGGTGCCGGTCATGCGGCGCGGCAAAATTTTGCCGCGCTCCTGCACGAATGGCTGGAGCATCTCCACTTTCTTGTAGTCGATGAAGTCCACTTTCTCGACGCAGAAGCGGCAAACCTTTTTCTTGCGAAAATATTGGCGTTTACCTCGCCGAGGCGGCCCGCCGCCTCCCGGCCCTGACGGGCGTCCCTCTCGGGGCCCTCCCGATGGACCGGAAGGGCGGGGTACTGACTGTTGCTCACTCATGGTTCTGATCTCGACTTTCTCTTAGATTGAATTTCGTTATGCTAACTGGCTGGGGCCTGCTGCTCCGGCGCTGGAGCTGGCCCCGGACCCGGACCTGCCACCGGACTTGGCGCGGTTTTGCGGGGCCGGCGGCGAGCGCGATGTTCGCGATGTGCGACGAGCTTCTGCTGCCGCTTGATCTCTTCGTCCAAACGCACGGTCATATACTTGATGACGGCATCGGAAACTTTCAGACGCCGCTCGAGTTCCTTGATCAAATCGCCCTGCTTACTGTGCAGCGCGAGGTAGACATAAAATCCTTCGCGCTGCTTGGCCACTCGATAGGCCATCTTGCGCGTTCCCCACTTCTCCACCTTTTCCACTTTGCCTCCGTGCTCGGAGGCGGTTTGCTCAAGTGTGCCCACGATCTTGGTGATCTCCTCTTCGGGGGTCGTGGGCATACAGATGAAAATCAAATCGTATAAGCGGTCTTCCATTTTTCCTCGTTTCGGTCCGCGGCGCTTGAGCGCCGTAACACCTAAGTATCCGTTTCGTCCATTTCGTCAGTGGGAGCGATGCGCCGGTTGAACCGATTCATCGCGTCCGCGATTCCGCGCGTAATGATGAGTTCCACTGCTTCGGCGGCCTGTCCGGCCATTTCCGCCGCAATCTCCAAGTCCGGTTTACGCATTGGCCGGAGAACATAAGCAGCCAAATCGCCGACCGGATGATCCGGCTGAATGCCCATGCGCACGCGCGGGAATTCGGTGCTGCCGATCGTGCCGATGATCGACTTCAACCCGTTGTGGCTTCCAGCGCTTCCTCGTTCGCGAACCCGCAACATGCCCCAGGGCAGCGCCACGTCGTCATACAGCACGACCAACTCTTCAGGCCCGCATTCAAAGCGTTCGAGCAAGTCCCGCACCGCGAGGCCGCTGAGATTCATCATCGTGTGCGGTTTGGCGAGTGCGACCTGGTGGCCTGCAAGTTCTCCTAAGCCCACCAGCGATTTCGCTTCCGGCCTTTCCACTCGGATGCGCGCCCGCTCAGCGATCGCATCCACGGCGAGAAAACCCAGATTGTGCGGCGTCCACGCATATTCCGAACCTGGATTCCCCAAGCCCACGATCAGCCGCATCGTCGCGCCAGCCGGATCACAATTCGCCACGCCACGCGCAACACAAGCAGCCTCCGCCGGCTATTTCTTGCCCTTTTCCTTCTCCTCGGCTGCAGGCGCGGCGGCTTCTTCGCCCTCTTCGGCTTCCTTCTTGCCCTTCTTGATGACTTCGGGCTCGGCGGGCGCGGCGGCTTCGGCTGCGGCAGCTTCTGCCGGCTTCTCTTCTTCTGCTCGCAGCGCTACGACGTGCGCTACGACGCGCTGCGGATCGGTGACCAGCTTGATTTTCGCCGTATCAATCGGCAAATCACCCACACGCAAGTGTTTTCCGATCATCAATTCGCTGATGTCCACGCGGATTTCGCCCGGGATATCCGAGGGCAGACATTCGATCTCCACTTCGCGCGTAACCATTTCAAAGATTCCACCCTGCAGTTTCACGCCTTGCGGCTCACCGAACGTATGCACGGGCACCAGAACGCGCATGCGCACGTCCATGGCCACGCGCAGCAGATCCACGTGCAAAAGCGTACCGAGCAGCGGATCCACCTGCCAGTCCTTCAGCATAGCCGGCTGCTCACCATTGGGCAGCTTCACCTTGAAGATCGTGTTGTGGCCCGATTGCGAACGCATAATCGCCGAGAGCTGTTTCGTATTCACCGCTAGCGTGAGGGACTTGCCATCTCCGCCGTAGAGCACCGCGGGGACGTGGCCCTGGCGGCGCATGCGCCGTGCCGCATTCTTACCGCGATCATCGCGCGGCTTGGCTTCGACTGTAATCTGGTCCATGTTCTTCCTCTCAACTCTTTGAAACTAAATAAAAAGCTCGCTGATGGATGTTTCCTCGTGAATGGAGCGAATCCCGCGCGCCAACAATTCCGCAACGCTCAGCACTTTTATCTTGCCTATGCTGCGGGCCTTTTCGGAAAGCGGCAGCGAATCTGTGACCACAACTTCAGAGATCGGCGAGCGGCATAGGCGCTCGACAGCTGGTCCTGAAAGAACCGGATGCGTGCACGCCGCGAAAACTTCCGTAGCGCCTTCTTTCAGCAAAGCTTCCGCCGTCTTCACCAGCGTTCCCGCGGTATCAATGATGTCGTCGATCACCAGCGCCGGCCTGCCGCGCACATCTCCGATCAGGTGCATCACTTCGCTGACGTCCACATCCACGCGGCGCTTATCGACGATGGCCAGTGGCGCGTCCAGTCTCTTGGCAAACGAGCGCGCTCTTTCCACGCCTCCTGCGTCCGGCGAAACTACAGTCACGTCGTGCAGCTTGTGATGCTTGTAGTAGTCCACCAGCACCGGGGACGCGTAAAGGTGATCCACCGGCACGTTGAAGTAGCCCTGAATCTGCGGCGCATGCAGATCCAGCGTCAGCGCGCGGCTGGCTCCCGCTGTTTCCAGCAAATCGGCGACCAGCTTTGCGGAAATCGGAACTCGGGGCTTATCCTTTCGATCCTGCCGCGCATACGCGTAATAAGGAACCACCGCCGTCACGCGCCAAGCCGAGGCGCGCTTGAATGCATCGATCATCAGCAGCAGTTCGAACAAATGATGATCGACCGGATCGGCGCACGTCTGCACGACGAATACATCCGCGCCGCGAACGTTTTCCAGAATCTGGAAGTAGATTTCGCCGTCGCTGAAGCGGCCCAGCTTCGCGCCGCCGACTCCAACGCCCAAATAGCCGCAGATACGCTGGGCGAGTTCCGGGTATGCACTCCCGGAAAAGATCTTGAATTTTTCGTCGATCAAGTTGCGTCCACCGAGCTACGCTTCAGGTCCCGCTCGGCCCGCTTGCGGCAGAACCCCACAGTGCGCGAGCGTAAGCTTTGCGCGAAAGGGTGCTGCAAAGGAAGACCTGGTCTTCCGGAAACAAGCGAGCGGATCGGCGCGCCCGCGCTGGGTTGGGGAATATTCCAAACACCGCCGAACCGCTACCCGCCAGCGAGGCTTCCGCAGCTCCTGCTCGAAGCAAATCCCGGCGAATACGAGCCAGCCTAGGGTGCCGCTTGAAGACGACGCTCTCAAAATCATTTGAGAGGCCATCTCCCTGCGGGCTCCAGCACAGAGCGCAGAAACTCCATAGTTTAGAGTTGCCGGAATCCTTTGTCAATCTATGATCCAGCCAGCCATAGGCATCGCGCGTGTTCACCGCAATATCGCGCGGGGAAACCACCAGGAGAGCGTGGCGCTTAACATCCGGGAGAGGATAGATTTCGTCGCCGCGACTCGTTCCCAAGGCGCGGCCACCGAAAAGAAAAAAAGGCACGTCTGCTCCCAATCCGGCTGCGATCGACAGCAATCGCTCGCCAGCAATTCGCCGTTTTGTAAGCCGGAGCAAACCTGCCAAAGCCGCGGCGGCATCGCTAGAACCGCCTCCCAACCCCCTTCCCGCTGGGATGCGCTTTTGCAGAGTAATGCGCAAGCCTCCCGAAGACTTGGCCTCGCGAAGGAAAGCATCTGCAGCGCGCCAGACTAAATTCTCGCGTTGAGGCGCCGCGGCCAAAGTGGGATTACCCAGGACTTGCAGCTCGATGCCGGGCCTGCGGGTGCGCTCCACGTGCAGAGTATCGTGCAGGCTTATGGATTGAAAGATCGTGCGCAGTTCGTGGTAGCCATCGGGTCGACGTGCCAATACGTCAAGGCGCAAATTGACCTTGGCAAAAGCTGGGACTCGGATCGAGGGCATTCAGCGGGCTAACGCTGGTTCTCTGCGGTTGGAGACTTCTGCTGGGCGAGGTGGCGCTTCACGCTGTTAATCTTTTGCTCCAGCTCCGTCACCTTCTCTTCTTCGAATTCGGCCGGAACAGCGCGGTGCCACTCCGCCAGGGATTTCTCCCACCATTCGACCGCAGCCTGATCGGCATGTCCGCTTTTGGCGAGAACGTCACCCAAGTGGCTGAGCATGGTCGGATCATGAGAATCGCGGTTGACCGCTTTGCGGAGGAAGGTTTCCGCCTGTGTCAGATTATTCTGTTTGTAGAAGATCCAGCCCATGCTGTCGAGATAGGCAGCATTGTTTGGATCCAGTTGCAGCGCGCGGCGCAGCATATCGGCCGCTTCATCCAGCCGCACGCCGCGATCGGCAAGCATATAACCGAAGTAATTGAGTGCCGGCGCATTTTGAGGATTGATGGCCAGAACTCCCTTGAAAGCCTGTTCGGCCTGCTCGTATTTCTTCTGCCGCTCGTACATGCCGCCAAGGAGGAAGCCCACCGTCTCTTTTTCCGAGGAATTCTGCGCGAGCTTTTCCGCCGAACGCACCGCCTTTTCCGCATCGCCGAAACGCCGGGTTTCTGTGTATACCTGGGCAAGATTGGAATAGATCTCCAGATCGCTCGGCGAGTTTTCGAGCAAGGGCTGTAGATCCTGGGCCGCCAGGTCAGGCTGTTTGTTTTCACCGTAGAGGATCGCCTGGCTGATCAATAGTCCGCGGTCGCGCGGATGCTCGTTGAGCGCTTTGCTCGTTTCATCGAAGGCATGAGGAAGATCGCGGTTAGTGCGATAGGTATCAATGATGAGCATGCGCGCGCGAAGGTCCTCTTCCGGTCCCAGGCGGACCATTTCCTGAAACGTATTGATGGCCGCGGGATAATTTTGCTCGTCTCGATAGAGCTGTCCGAGCAATTGGTACAGGATTCCCAGCGAACGAGTCCGCGCCGGCGCGAATTCCGATTCTGCTTTCACCTCTGCAACCGCATTCGAAAGAACGCGCACCGCTTCGTCGTAGTGCTCTTCAGCCTCGTACACGGCGGCTTCGTTGTAAATCACTTCCAAATTGCCTGGAGCCATCTTTTTGGCCACCAGAATTTGCTCTTCGGCCTTATCAAACTGACGGAGCCGCCGGTAAATCTCGGAAATTCGAAGATGATTATTGGCGCTGTCGGGCTCCAGATCCACGAGTCTCTGATATTCCGCGAGTGCATCGGCATATTTTCCGTGCTCGTACAGCGATTGGGCCAGATGCCGTCGATGTTCTGCCTGGTCCGGCTCTATGGCGACTGCCTGCTGATAAGCTTGCTCCGATTTGGCGGGTTGTTGTATCTGCTGGTAAGCGTCGCCCAGCCGATCGTAAAGGTCCGCGCTGGGCGCATGCTGTACAAAGGACTCCAGCAAGGAAATCGCCGCCTGCGGATTATTGTGGTCCAGCATAAGCTGCGAGAGTTGCTCGACCGCACCCTTGTTTTGTGTGTCTTTCGCCAGCAATCCGCGAAGGACCTGCTCTGCCTGATCATCCTTATTATCGAGCCGCAAGAGCCGTGCCAACCACAACGCCGATTCACCATCGGAGGGATCCAGCCGCACGATTTCGCGCAACTGGCCGGTCGCCGCAGTGATGGTCTGCTGCTGCTCGGACGAATTAGTCAGATCACCAAGGGAGCGGATGTAAATCCGGGCCAGCAAACGGCGCGCGGAAATGTCGTTGGGATTGCGGCGAATCAGGTCTTCCGCTTCGTTGATCGCCTCACGCGAGCGGTGCGCGAGAAAGTAGACTTCGGCAAGGTCCTCGCCAATTTCGGGGCTGGATGGATCAATGGCATAAGCCTTTTTGTAAAAATCGATCGCTTTGGCGGCATCTTCGGCGTGACCAGAGGACTCGAACTCCTGTCCGTAAAGATGACCCATGGTCACGTTGTAATACGCTTGCGCGCGCTGGTCTGGGGAAAGGCTGCTCTGGGCCGTCGAGGAAGGCGCAGCTTGCGATTGATCTTGAGCCAGCGCTGCGGCCCCTGTGAGGCTACAAATTACCAACGCCACCGAAAAAAATCGCATATTCATTGAGGCCTCAGAATTTCAATTATCCCACGAGTTTGGAGAGAGTCATAGCACCCCAGCCACTCTTGTTTCACCCCGTTCCGCCGCTTCTTATCGGATGCTTCTTAGCTTCGCAAGGTGTCCTATATTGTGCAGCTTGAAGTAGCTAAACGGGATGATCGAGCGCGTAGCTGGCTGCACTAGTGGCGAAAGTGCCGGATGCCCGTAAACACCATTGCCATACCCAGGCGATCGGCGGCTGCAATGACTTCCGCATCGCGTACTGAACCGCCCGGCTGGATGACCGCCATAGCGCCGGCGCGCCCGGCCTCTTCCACTCCGTCTGGAAACGGAAAAAAAGCATCCGAAGCGACAGCGCTGCCTGCCAATGACTCCTGTGCTTTGAGGACGGCAATCTTCACGGAATCCACGCGGCTCATTTGGCCTGCTCCAACTCCTAGTGTCCGGCCGCCACGCGCGAAGACAATAGCGTTCGACTTCACGTGCTTCGCGACCTTCCAGCCGAATAACAGATCCCGCAGTTCCTCGCGGCTAGGTTGCCGTTTTGTAACCACTTTCAGATCCGATTCCGAGATGGTGAGCGTATCGGGTTCCTGCACCAAAACCCCGCCGGAAATTCTTTTGAGATCCCAGACTGGCCCTTTTTCTCGCGGAGCGGGCCCCATTTGCATCAGCCGAAGATTCTTTTTTCCGGCCAGCGTCGCGCGCGCTGGGGAATCATAACCGGGCGCGACAATGCATTCGACAAAAAGCTTCGACACCTCGGCAGCTGTCTCGGCGTCCACATTGCGATTGAAAGCGATCACGCCGCCAAATGCCGAAACTGGATCGCACGCTAGCGCCTGTCGATAGGCCTCCGCCAGCGTCTTCTGTTCCGCCGTGCCGCAAGGATTGTTGTGCTTCACAATGGCGCATGCAGGGTCAGCAAATTCCTGCGCCACAGACCAGGCCGCGTCCAGATCAACGAAATTGTTGTAAGAGAGGTCCTTGCCCTGGAGTTGCTGTGCCCCTGCCAAACCTGACGCGGGAAGCCCGCTCGGAACGTAGAGCGCGGCTTTCTGATGCGGATTTTCGCCATAGCGCAGTGCGGCGTGCCGAGATAATTCCAAATGCAGTTGCGCGGGGAAATCCGGCCGTTCGCCCAATGTCACCGTGCCATCCGAAACACAGAGCCGCTCGAGTTCACTGGCAATCAAGCTGTCATATCGCGCCGTCATGGCAAACGCTTTACAGGCGAGCGCCCGGCGCGTTGCCAGAGACCAATCATGGCTTTGCAAAAATTCATCAAGCAGTCGGGCGTAATCGCCCGGATCGGTGACCACGGCCACGCTCTCGAAGTTCTTCGCCGCCGAGCGCACCATTGCAGGTCCGCCGATATCGATGTTTTCGATCAGGTCTTCCGCCGAAACGCGCGGACGGGAGGCGGTGGCTTCAAAGGGGTAGAGGTTCACGACCACCAGATCGACCTGTGCAATTCCGTGTTTGCGCGTCTCGTCGCCATCTTCGGGCCGATTTCGGCGAAACAAAATTCCGCCATGTACTTTCGGATGCAAGGTTTTTACGCGGCCGCCCAGCATTTCGGGCCAGCCGGTCAGTTCCGAGACTTCTCGAACTTTCACGCCGGATTCGCGAAGCAACTTGGCAGTGCCGCCGGTCGAGACTACTTCGACGCCCACTTGCGCGAGGGCGCGTGCGAGCTCCGCGATTCCCGTTTTGTCATGAACGCTGATCAGGGCCCGCTCGATCGGCACAAGCCACACTCCGCATACGCATCAAAATTAACGAAGACGAATTGTAGCGCGCCGCTGACAAATGTCATCTTTTGGGTGGACGTTTTCAACAGAGGCGACGTCGCCCTCGAAGCGATGGAATTTCCGCTCCTAGGAAGTCGCTGCTCTTAATTCTCGGGAGGGGAACTTTAAGTCGCGGGCGAGACGATCAGCTTTTTACGCGAGCCTTAAGCCGCGCCTTTCCGTTTTCGATGCTGACCAAGAATTCGATTTGTTCGCCGCGCTGTTGGCGGATTTGTTCGGATTTTTGCAGAAGGAATTTTTGGAATTTCTCGCGAGAGAGCCTGTCGACCGACTCGCCAGAATTGTGCAACGCCTCGCAAAACGCACGGTAGAGCTCATCAACCTTACTGGATTCGCGTTCCAGGTCAGAGCAAGTGACAGCTACCAGGCTCGGTGAGGGGGTGCGGCCGGACCGGGCGCGTTCGGCTTGAATGGCTCGCGCTGCCGCGCCAAAATGCCGCTCTACAGTTCCTTCCTCGCGCTTTCGCATCCGCTTATGAAAAATTTCGCGGTATTTCGAATAAGTCTGTGTCAGATTTCCATATCGAAAGCGCTGCCCGTAATTCATCTCCGCGGCGCGATCGCCATAGCGTTTGATAATCTGCTCGATCCGCCATTCGATGTCGGCTGGCGGCCGCTTTTTGCCGCCACCGAAATATTGCTCGTACTCAATCTTGAGCTGGCGAATATCGCGCTCGAGGCGGCTCAAATCTTCGTCTGTCTGGTTTGTGGCCATGGCACAGAGGGAAATTCGATGCTAAGAGACCGCGCAAACTGCGTCAATCACCCCTAAGTACTGTGCTCCCTATCAGGCACGGAGGCCTTGCGCTCCTATATTGCTCTGCCTATGCGCCTTATGCTGAAATGCCCCTATGAGTTCTGCAGCCGATCCCGCCCGCGATTCTCGCAGCGAACTGCTTCGAAAGATTCCGTCCGTCGACGAACTCCTTGCTTTGCCTGCGCTGGTGGAACTTGCCGCGCGGGTCAGCCGCAATCTTACTGCGGATGCCGCTCGAGCCGTCCTGCAAAGGATTCGTGACGATATTTCGCGGAATCTTGCGAGCGCCATGCCAGAGATGCGGGCCATTGGGGTGCAGGTGGCCGATGAGGTGGCACACCTGCTTACGCTGTCGCTGCGGCCCATTATTAACGCCACAGGCGTGATTCTGCATACCAATCTTGGCCGCGCGCCGGTCGGGCAAGCCGCTATCGAGCACATCCGCGAGACGGCGGGGCAGTACACAAACCTCGAATACGACATCGCCTCGGGCGTACGGGGGCGACGCGATGTGCATACAGGCGCGCTATTGGAGCGCCTCACGGGCGCGGAGGCCTCCTGTGTTGTGAACAACAACGCGGCCGCTGTATTCGTGGCGCTGGCAGCTCTCGCGCGGGGAGGTGAAGTGATCGTGTCGCGCGGCGAGCTTATCGAGATCGGCGAATCGTTTCGTATCCCCGACATCATGGCTGAAAGCGGCGCCATTCTGCGCGAAGTGGGCACGACAAATCGCACTTCCATTGCCGACTACGAACGCGCTATTAACGAGCGCACGCGCCTGCTGCTTCGTGTGCACCGCTCAAATTTCGCTATCGTGGGGTTTACCGCTAAACCCTCGCTGGACGAACTTGTCGAGCTCAGTCGGCGCGCGAGCATACCCCTCTATGAAGACTTGGGCTCGGGGTGCCTGGTTGATCTCGCGCCGCAGGGCTTCACTGAGCCGGTCGTAGGCGCCAGTATCAAAGCCGGAGTGGATCTGGTCTCGTTTAGCGGGGATAAATTGATGGGTGGCCCGCAGGCCGGAATTCTGGCCGGCCGACGCGAAATTATCGCCCGCGTCCGCAAGCACCCGCTCTTTCGTGCCCTGCGCGTAGATAAGCTGGTGATCGCCGCGCTTGAGGCAACTTTGCTTGCTTATCTTCGCGGCGACTTCGACGCGCTGCCGGCATTGCAAATGATACGGGCGAGCGCCGCCGAAATCGAAAAGCGGGCGCGGAGGGTTGTGCAGGAACTGAATCCGATTCTTGCTGCAGCCCAGGCCAGGGTTGAAATCGGCGAAGGACAGTCCGTAATCGGCGGCGGCTCGACTCCGGCCGAACATCTACCCACGAGCTTGCTCCGCATCGCCAGCGCGAGATATTCAGCGGCCCAACTGGAAGAAAGATTGCGGACCGGCGCAAAGATCACGGATGTACAGCGCACGCCCGTGCTTGCGCGTGTATCCGAAGATCGGTTGGTACTCGACCTGCGCACAGTATTCCCTTCACAGGAAGAGGAGCTTACCCGCGCGCTCGCCGCCGCCTTGAACTAGCTCGCCTCTGCTCTTATATGCGGGAATTAATGCTCGATTGATTTTTGGTCACGGGCAATTTTTGCTTCGGCCATGACTTTTTCGATCTCGTCGGCGCTTCGTGGGAGTCGCGCCGTGAGCAGTTTGTAGCCTGTGGGAGTAACCAGCACGTCGTCTTCGATGCGCACGCCAATTTTTTCTTCAGGAATGTAAATGCCGGGCTCATCGGTGATCACCATACCTGCTTCGAACGGGCGGTCCACGTCGCCTGCGTCGTGTACTTCCAGGCCGATGTGATGCCCCAGGCCGTGAGTGAAATACTGGCCGAGACTATGCCCGTGGCGATCGGTTCCGTGTGTATTGATGTAGTCGTATGCGATTTTGTAGAGGCTACCAGACCCCTTGCGCATCGTCGTGCCCGGCTTGATGACTGCTAGCGCGGCATTCTGAGCGCCAAGCACGATTTCGTAAATTTCACGCTGGCGCGGTGTGAAATGGCCGTTTGCCGGTACCGTTCGCGTGATATCTGCCGTATAACCTGAATATTGGCCTCCCACATCCATCAAAACAACGTCGCCATCCTGAATCAGCCCGTCGAGTTCGTTGAAATGCAAAATCGTGGAATGCAGGCCGGTGCCCACAATTGGCGAGTAAGCTTCCGTCTCGCATCCGCCGTATGCATGAATCTCCACCATACGAGCCGCCACCTGATACTCGTACAGGCCCGGCCGGACCATACGCATCGCGGCAAGCTGCGCGTCAACGGAAAGCTCGATTGCTTTAGTGAGCAGTGCGATTTCACCCGGTGACTTGACCTGACGCATAGCACCTATTGCCGGCGTGGCATCCCGGAAAGATATTCCCGGTGCTGCTTTCGAAATCCAGTCGGACCATTCGCGCGCGTGCGGGTAGCCCGTGTCGTCCGCGTGCGCCGTCAATGTCCAAATCTCATGATAGCTTTGCGCCAAATCGGTTAGCCGCGTTTTTAGAGTCGAGAAGACTTCGACGTTGGAAAAGCCGGTCTTTTTCTGAACGTCCGTATCGGTGGGAGCCATGCGTGGGCCGTTCCACTTTTCCTCTTCTGGATTCCGTGACGGAAGAAACAAAATTTCGTTGGGCCCGTGCCAACTTTTCTCCGAGGCACTCGCGGGCACGAGCAAAACCGCGGCTCCTTCCTCGTTGTGGCCGGTCAGGTAGTAGAAGTTGGGTTCTTGCAGGAAGACATAAGCAGGCGAGGAATTCTCACGGCCTGTGTAGCCGAATAGCAGCACGGGCTCCTTAAGTTCGGCCGCAAGACGGGCGCGGCGTTCCGCATAGACGCTATTCGGTTCGCGTTCGCGGGCAGCAAGAGGCGCAGCGAGCAGGACCAAGACTGCGAGGCAAATCAGCGCGAACAAGCTGAAGCGAACCGTCGGGTAGGCCCCTACGGGATTACGCATTGCGATGCTCTCGGGCCGTTGCGGTTAGGCGCCCTTCTCCGGATGCCAAACGGTCCAGCGCTTCGCCCGTCAAGCGAAACGTGGTCCACTCGTCCATAGGCACGGCTCCGAGCTCCTGATAAAACTCCATGGCCTGCTCGTTCCAATTAAGTACGGACCATTCCAGCCGCCCGCAGCCGCGTTCGCGGCCGAGGCGCGCGAGCGTGAGCAGAAGCGCTTTGCCAACTCCCCGGCCGCGGAATTGATGCTCCACGAAAAGGTCCTCCACGAATATGCCGGGTTTGCCCATGAAACTCGAAAACGTAAAGGAATATACGGCGAAGCCGGCAGGTTCGCTTCCGACATAAGCGAGAATGGCTTCGGCTACGGGACGCTCACCAAAAAGCGCGGCGCGCACGTCCGATTCCGTGACGGTCGCTTCGCTGGAAATATCTCCGTATTCCGCCAATTTACGGATGAACTCGAGCACCAGCGGCGCGTCTGATTCTTTCGCAGGCCGAATTTGGAGGTCCGTGTCAGAAGGCATAGCTGGATTCTCGCAAAAGGCTCGCATAGACGCCAGCGCCGCGACCACGCGCAGGCACTCCAGCTTGGGTAGAAATCGATGGGCGGTGGGCTTGTTGTCTACTGCGGCCGTGGTGCCGGCGCCGCCGGTTTGGATTGAGGTTTGACGAATTTGGAGTCGTCAATCGGCGCATTCTCTTGCACTTTTTGGATCCGAATTGTCGAGGTCACTGCAAGCACCGCCGCCGCAGAACCCGGTGTCATGCGGATAACGAACGGCAGCTTCACTCCGCTGCCGTCGTCGCGATAGTCGTCGTACTCCACTTCTGTAGGTGTGCTACCAAAGGGAGTTGGCTGCAAAGTGAGCCTTCGCAAGAGGAAGCCAGTCTGTGTATCAAAGTAAAGCCGGTCGGGACCCGCACCTCGCACAATTCCCGTCAGCACGTAAGCGTCCCGATTATTTACTTTTTCTGTCCCCGTTACAGCCAGCCGCGTGTATTCACTTTTGAAATCGAGACCGAGGTAGAAATCCGCATTTCGCTTGGCGCGCGCGAGATCGATTCCGGAATCGTTTGCAACGATGCCTCGTGCATTCTGCGCCCATGACGTCGTGCCGTCAAAACCGTCCGCGATCGTAAATTTGTCTGTGTGGTACACGTTTAGCACTAAATTCGGGGCCTTTTGGTAGACCTCGACTTGTGCCTGCACCGGCATGCGGCCGCCGGCGCCCGTCGGGATGTCCTGCGTCGCCGTGATCATGCGGCTGGTGACCTTTCGAACAGCCTGCTCGCCACCAATCGCCTGCGCGTACTTGCCGAGAATTTCATCCACCGAGGGATAATGTGGGGCCGAAGCTTTGGCTTTTTCTTCCTCATTCAACTCGGTTCTCTCCACGGAGGGGAACATGGTCACGCCGACAGGCTCTACATTTCCCCGATGGCACGTGTAGCACGTAACCACCGTACGCCCATCGAAGTTTTTGTTGATCTCCCTAACCATAGTGATCATCTTGCGCGCGGTTTGCTTTGCCTCTCGGTCATCCTTGGACCTGTCTTCTTCCAGGTGGCAATAATTGCAGTCGACGCCAAGCGCGGCCTCGAAAAGGCGCATCTCCGGTAGAAAGATGTCGACAGGGGTACCCTGCAGCACTTGGATATTCTTGTATGCCTGCTCCGCGGTCTTGCCCTCGGAGCCCGGCGGCAACTGGGCTTTGGCGATCGATGCAACGCAAACGACGAGCACGCAGGCTGCGCACATCTTTCGAAATAGCTTCATAGAGAAACCTCCCGCCGGATGGCGGACTGCAAGTAACATGCTCCCGCTGAATCTGTCAAGGGAAGACGCCAGCAGGCGAAAATGTCATGATCACTTAACCATCGCGATCAGTTCTAAGCCGTAAGCAACTGAGTTACTGTGATTTGCACCGCTGCGGCCTCTTCGCGCCGTTGACATTTTTTGACGCTAGGCGTAGACATTAGAGCAGAAGGCATTTTCCGGCGTTATTCCGAGGGAAAATCGATATGAGAGCGACGCTGAAAGACGGGCTCTTTCGTGTGGCGTTTATCGCCTTGTCTGCGCCGATCGCTGTGATCCTGACCGGCGCTGGCCTCGGAGCACAAACACCCACAGCAGCGGCACAATTCTCGTTCACCAAGGACGTCGCGCCCATTCTTCAGCAACATTGCCAGGAGTGCCATCGGCCAAACGCGATAGCCCCGATGTCGCTACAGACCTACGAGCAAGTTCGCCCGTTCGCAAAGGCGATCAAAGACAAGGTCAGCGCGCGCATGATGCCGCCCTGGTTTGTCGATCCCAATGTCGGCATCAACAAGTTCAAGAACTATGGCGGACTCACCGACGAGGAGATCGCGACTCTCGTGAAATGGGTCGATGGCGGGGCGCCGATCGGGAATCCTGCAGACATGCCACCGCCCGCGAAGTTCGATGACGACATCTGGCACATTGGCACGCCCGAGCTTGTTGCAGCTATGCGGGAAGATATCGTCGTCAAGGCCAGAGGTCCGGACACCTGGAAGAACATCGTCGTCGATCCCGGCTTGACGGAGGACAGATACATCAAGGCCGTCGAAATCAAACCAACCAAGGGCCGCAGAGTGATTCACCACATCGGGACGAGCTTGGTTTATCCGGACGGCGGCTCGGCGGTGATCCAGGCGAAGAACGCGAATATTTTCGAAGAGAATTCAGGGCGCTTGATGAAGGCCGGAACCAAGGTCGTGTTCGGTCTGCATATCCATCCGTATGCCGAGGACACGAGCACAAACGTCGAAATCGGGTTCATTTTCTATCCGAAAGGATACGTGCCAAAGCAGGTGGCCATAACGGAGTTGATGGGTGACGATTCCCAACTCGATCTGCCGCCGAATACGGACAATATCCGATACGACAGTTATCTGATCTTGAGCAAGCCTACGCGCCTGCTCTCTTATGCTCCACATATGCACACGCGCGCGAAAGCCGAGTGCCTGGAAGCCATCTATCCGCAAAAGTCCGAACAGCGCGATGGAAGCAAAGTGGAAACGTTAAACTGCATCAACCATTTCGACTTCAACTGGATGATGGTTTATGAGTACGCTACGGATGTGCAACCGCTGCTTCCGCCGGGAACCGTGCTTCACCTGATCAGTTGGTATAACAACACGGCGTCAAACCGGCTGAACAACGATCCGAACAACTGGATCGGCTACGGCCAGCGCTCCATCGACGACATGGCCATGGCGTGGATGACCTACGTCAATTTGACGGAAGATGAGTTCCAGCAAGCCGTCGCCGAACGAAAAGCCAAAGCAAAACCGATCGAAAACTTGTCCTCGAAGGTCACGCAGTAACGGCGGAAGGAAACTTATGCCCGGGTTGCGTTCGCTTCCGTTATTGACCGGCGCATTTCTTCTGCTCGGTGCGCCCGCTTTTCTGAGAGCACAACAGGCTCCCTATGCAGGACAGGTGAGGATTGCGCGCGGCCAGGACGTCACACCTGCGTTTGAGGGCTGGGTACGCAACCCCGACGGGACATTCAACATGTACTTCGGATATATGAACCGGAATTATGAGGAGGAGCTCGACATCCCTATCGGGCCGGACAATAAAGTCGAATTCTCCGGTGAAGGAAACAGCAATAAGAGCGGCGATCAGAATCAGCCGACTCACTTTTATCCGCGCCGCCAGCGCATGGTGTTCTCCGTGGTGGTTCCGAAGGATTGGGGCTTGAACCAAAACGTTATTTGGACGCTGACGACGCGCGACAAAACGAATGTGGCAAAGGGATGGCTTCAGCCCGAGTGGGAAATCAACAAGGAAGTGATCATGCAGGAGGCCGGGGCGGGGTCGGATCTTGAGAATCAGCCACCAGTCTTCGTGAGCGGCTCGGGTCCGCAGACGGTCACGCTTCCCAACACCGTTAAGTTGACCGCCACGGCTCAAGACGACGGGCGTCCCAAACCTCGAACCGTGCGCGACGTCGAAGATGTGGGCACGCCAGCTCCTTCAGGTTTATCTGTCCGTTGGATTCATTACCGAGGTCCAGCAGGGGTGCGCTTCGATCCGGGGACAGCCGCCAGCGGTTACGAAAAACCCGTCACATGCGCGTCAACCGCGAGCTTCAAGGCGCCTGGTGTTTACGTGCTGCGTGCAATTGCCAGCGACGGCGCGCTGACCGCGTTCCACGATGTCACAGTTACCGTGAAGTAGGCCGCAGGCGGGCCTCAGTGCGCGTTTGCGGCGGAGGCGCCTGGATTCACGGTCACGTCGTAGTCGTAGGTCGAGAACAGGGCGCCGTCGGTGGCAATCGCGCGGATGCGGTAGTTACCGGGCGCGCTAAAGCTCACCCTCGTCTCTGATAGTTAGCGGCTTGCCGTAAACAGCCGGGCTCAAATCGGGATCGAATTGAACTTTGCCGGGACCCCGGTAAAGGATCCATCGAATCTGGACGCCTTGCACTTTCCCGCCGCGATCTCCAGGGCCAGGCTTGGGAAGCCCATCGTCGGTGGCCGTCACCTTTAGCATGGCTGATGCGGGCAGAGTTACCGTCTGGGCGGGTCCGCCAGTGATGACAGGAGCCTTATTCTCGGGATTGGGGTTCGTGTTGGCGGCCTGAAGAAAGGGATCAGAGATAGCGTTCTTGGAGATCAGCAGCTGATCTATTTCCCACTCGGGTTGCAGCCAACCCTTGGCGAGATTCGTTCTGCCCCGATTCGTGAGTGTCCAGACCAGCCGTTTGTCCTTGGGCCAGTCCTTGGGCACAGTCACCTTGAAGACAAACCATCTTCGGCTGGGATAGAAATGTGTCGGCTGGCCCTGATCGCCATTGCCGAGATCAAAGCTGTTCTCGGGGCCGAGCGGGATATCGATCTCCTCGTCGGAATTCCTGTTCAAGTAGCCGAAGTAGAACGAGAACGTCCCGTCGGCATTACCTTCCCAGCCATCAAATGTGGGACTCACATCCTGGCCTCTGTGGTATTGGGTGCCGCCCGGATACTGGATTTGAGCATGCAAGCGGGCGCCGCCTGCGGCAAACAGGAGAAGGGCCGCGCAAACGCCCGCTCTGCACAGATGCTGACGCAAACTTCTTTTCATCGTTAGCGTGAACTTGTAAGTCTTGGGTGCGCTGCTTTTCGCGCCTCAGTTTCCTTCTTGAAGTCTTCTTCAGACATGTAGTAGTAGCTGAGCCAGGCCGAAGCCATTTCATCTACGGTTCGTTCTCCCCAGGTGACCTGCGAATCCGGGTCGGGATTGAATCGGCTCTTGTCGCTATTGTCATGCCACATAATGGAATGCAGAATCGTCCCTGCCGGCAGCAGTGGCGCCGCATCATCTGCGTAAACGTAATTGCGCATCCAGTTGAACTCAAACCTGGCGCAACTCAGCATCTCCGTTTTTCCATTCGGATAAATTGCTTCCAGGCATTCGGCCTTGCCGCGGTTGTGCAGGTGAGGCTGGAATGACAGCAGCCGCGCCGGCTTGATCAGCGGCATGTAAGCATCGGAGCGCACGTCCGCCTCATGGGGCCGAATGTCGATTTCGTTCACGCCTACGGTGAGCGAAGTGATCACATGGTTGGGCGTGTAGCCCTTGGGATACAACTTCAAGCCCAAAGCCACATTGGCGGGAGTCTCCGTGCCATTCGCATGCAGGTGGAACTGGAAGTTGATTTTGGTTCCCGCCTTGATTAACCGGCCTGAACCGTCCGCGAAGACGTCCGCACCTTTTCCAATCGCGTACTCGTTCAGGAAAACGCCTTGCTCTCCTACTTCGAGCGCAACGTTGCCATCCAGCTGGCCGCTATGGCGTGTGCCCGCCGCCTCGGACTCCACAAGAGACGTTCTGATGTGGTGGATTACGTTATAGCCCTTGCTGGGAATAATCTGCAGCGCCTGAATGTACCGGTCTTCGGTGAGTCCGGGATCGACCAGAATGTCCGGCCACCAGTCGGCGCCGTGGGCCTTCACGACCACGTCTTTCGGCAGAGTGATGATGACATCAGGCTTGCCGATCTGCCACGCCTGGTCGTCGGTGAATTGGCGCGCCGGCGGCATGTCCGCGGGATTTCCCTGCGGGGCGCCGCTATCCACCCACTTGACGATGGTCGCGATTTCCTCATCGCTCAGCGACTCGTCGTTTGCGTAATGTTGCACTCCCACATTTCGATCAATGAACCACGGTGGCATCTCCCGTGCGGAAACCCTCTGCTTGATAGCTCGTGCCCAGGGCCGCGCCTCTTCGTATTTTACGAGTGACATCGGCGCCACCGTGCCCGCATGGTGGCAATTCTGGCAGTGCTCCTGGAAGATCGGCGCCACGTCCTTGGTGAACGTGACCTGTTGCGGCGCGTCGGCTGCGGCAGCCGCCATCGTGAATCCAACCATCGCTATCAAGAGGCTGAGGGTGGTCTTCATATCGTAATCTCTCCTCGCTTAACTATCATCCTAGGCCTTGGAAATCTCTGACGTTTCACTCGCCGCATTTTTCCCCGCGATGCGGCCCTGCACCAGGCACCGCGCCAGCCCGTGAAGGCCGAATCCACCGGCGCTTTCACCTGCGCAGTAGAGACCGGGAATTAGGTTCCCGGAAAAATCGATCACCTGGCACTTCGCATTGATTCGAAGTCCCGCTCGCGTGTCGTGGATGACCGGCATGGCCCAAGCCGCGTAAAAAGGAGGCGTCTGGATTTTGTACTTGGGAGTAGGCTTGCCGAAATCCGCATCGTTTCCCGCATCCACAAAAGAGTTGTAGCGCGCCACGCTTTTTTCGAGGGCATCGCCAGATATGGGCTTGTGCTGATATTTATTCGCAATCGCTGCGGCCAATGCGGACACGCTGTTAGCCGAGAAAAAGTAGCCGTCGGGATCGACATACGGAGGCGCAACCGTCCACTCTTCGCGCTTCGCCGCATCGGCATCGAAGATCGCCCAGATCGGGCCGCCGCCGTTAACAGCCTCGCCTGTACCCGCGAGTGCGGCATCCAGGAAATTAGCCGGGTTGTACTTGATATTGGCGGCGTTGAGGTAACTGCCCGGTTTGTATGAACTGACCGCGTGGAAATTATTGGCCGTGTATTGGCCTGCGGTCTCGTCATAGAAGCGCATACCTAGTTGATTCACAAGAACGACGTTCTGGTAGTCCTTGACGTTAAGCCCGACAGCACGTACCAGATGGAAGAGCGGACTTCCCGGCTGCCACTCGAGGTTTCTATAGCCATATCGCGTGCCGATCCTGCCAGCCTTCGTCAAGCGGTCGCCATATTCCCCGACTTGGTTGTATGCGCCCCAGAGCGAAGCGCCTATGGCCAAACCGGCCAGTTCTCCGCTGCCGTCTTGAAAAGAATAGGGCTCGCCGGCCACGCCGTTGTATTCCTCGGTCAGCCTGACGTCAAACATTCGCCGGAAATTGACGTTGTTGCTGGAACCGCCCGTGGCAAGGATAACCGCTTTACTCGCGCGGATGTTCAGGGTCTTGCCTTCGCTCGTGGCCTTGAGACCCAAAACCCTTCCGGATGTAGGCGACTGGCGGACGAGGCCAGACATCTTGTGCTTCAGCAGGATCTGCACTTTGGCTTTTCGGGCCGCTGCTTCAAGGGGCCGTACGAGGCCGACGCCAGAGGACATCGTCGTCGCCTGGCTGGGATCCACAGCCTTGCCGGTTTGCATTCGCACGAAGCCCATGGGAGCAGAGTGATTTTCCCGGAGCGCGGAGTTCCCAGCGGCACCGGCCCCTTGGTTGTCGGGAGCTTTCTCGACAAAAGTCACGCCGTGCGCAACGAGCCACTCGAAAGTCGGGGCGCTATTGTCAGCGAACGCGCGAATGATCTCTTTATCGTTGTATCGATAATCGGGGAAGCCGTTGGGTTCGACTACCGACCAGTCGGTGAGATCCGCGAACAGGAGGTCCGCGGAATCTTCGATGCCGTACTTCTTTTGCCGGCTCGTGCCGCCGCCGAGAGCAACGTTGCCGCCGCTCATCATGGCG
The DNA here is from genome assembly GCA_963803735.1 of uncultured Acidobacteriota bacterium. Taxonomy (GTDB): domain Bacteria; phylum Acidobacteriota; class Terriglobia; order Acidiferrales; family UBA7541; genus Palsa-189. The sequence goes on from CAWDNV010000012.1 coordinate 77,982, forward strand.
TGGCCGCCAATGTCAAAGTTGGCGTCGATGAGGATGACGGACGCGCCGTTCTCGGTAGCTTCGATACCAGCAGGGAGTCCCGCGGCTCCGGCGCCGACCACAACGATATCGGCTTGCTTATCCCAATGTGGCAGGCGGCCTTGTGCTTCTGCCTGGTCCGCGCCAAGACTGCCCAGCGCGGCCGCGCCGACCCCCACTCCCGCCGTCTTTACAAAATCGCGGCGCGACAACCTCTTCTTGTCTTGGCTCTTATCTCTGGGGGCACGCGCCATGCCGGCTCTCCCGAATGGAACTTGAGCTTTGCTGCTTGGGCCCAGCAACGATCTCGACTTAGATTTCTCGGATAGCGATATCCGGAACTTCCGGTTTGAGTTTCCCTGAGCCGGAGTTTAGTCCTCCGCCAGTATCGTGTCAACGCAGCCGCGGTAAGGGTATTGACTCATTTTAGGGCTGTGTCGGATTCACCGACATTGCGTGTTACACCAGTGGCGGCAGGCATTAGCGATCGCGTTTGGTCTATCGAGGGATTAGTAAGGCTGCCAGAAGTGGAAGAGGAAAAAGTGGCGCTAGCGATGGCTAGAAATCAATTCGGTGTGTCCCTGTTCGGTCTTCTTGAACTCAAATTCTTTTTGCTTCCCATCCTTTCGCTGACTCTTGTTCTCTGGAAAGAGATACTCAGTCCAGATGAGAGTCCCGAGGAACAGGAGAACGGCAAAAATACCTATGACCAAGAACGGCGTATATTCTTTCATCTGCGTCTCCTTTCTATCCAAATACCAAGAACCAGCAAGAAAAACGCCAAAGTGACCGCCACCACTGACCACGCAATGGTTATATCTTCCCGTAGTACCAGCTTGTCAAGGAAGGCAAAAACAATGACCAGCGCTGCGGTTTCACGGAAAAACTCCCCCACCATTTCCTTGATATCTTTGGGGCGAGGGTTTTGATCTTCGCTCAAAAGTTAAGACGCTATAAATAGTGCCGTGGTTGTAATCCCCAAGGTGGTAAAAGTAAAGCACTTTTGTGTAATCCGCCAATCATTAGACTAAAACAGCCCTAGAAGGGGTACGGGCCCGAAATCAAAATGAGTCACTACCGCGCTAAGCCTTTTCGCTAACGTGAAGCTCACCCCAAGACCGTCGCAGTGTCGCCGTTGCGCTGGCCTTGCGCGGTGGCTATTCGGAGAGCGAGGTCGACAGGGAGTCTACAAGGGAACGTAATCGAGGACTACCTGAAGCGGGAATTTTCGCGTCACCACCGGCTCGTCGGAGTAGTCAGCCAGCGGAGTGATGTGCACGGCAATTTTGCTGCCGCTGGCGAGCTCCACGGGCTCCTGCAGCCAATAGCGCTGGAACCACTGTGGTCTCGGCCCATGTAGCCGCAAGAGGGGCACGGTCGTCCCCGAAGGCGTAATTGCATCGACGCTTAATGATTCATACGCCCGATCCAGCATGGGCCGAAGCGCAACGATGCGTGCGGCCCTCGGGATCGCGGTCTCAAAAGGGGCAGAAGCGCTGGCGTCACCCGCGCTTTTCGGGGAATCGATCGCGAAAGACTGCAGTTCCCGGCCCGAGGGTGGCGCCTCAGTGAAGTACAAGCCGACCGCACTCTTGTCCGAGACGGCATTTTGCTCCTGGTCGAAATGCTTCTTGTAGCGAATCTGCAGATGGATTTTTGAGCCGGGAGCCAGGCGAAAGGCCGCCCCGCTTGGCGCTGGTATCGTATCGCCTCCCGGTTGCCACAGCGCCAGCACGGGGCCGTTCTCAATGCTGATGACGGCGTCGCGCACCATGGACGGGTTGCCGGGCATCAGGTCGGCTGCCTTGATCCATTTCGTGTCCGTCACATTGATCGGCAACGAGAACTCACTCACTTCTTCGATTGCGCTCGGCGGGACCGTATGCTCTGCGTCCATCGCGATCTTGAGATCGGGCTGGCCGAGTTGCCACTTAGGGTTGAAGGCCACTTCCGCCGGCTTCGCATCCGTATAGCTTTCGGGTGTTCCTCCGGATGCCCAGACGACCATCACGTCGATATCGCGCGAACTGACGGGATATCCGCCTTTAATCGGCGGACTGGTAGGATCGACCGGCCATGGCGGCATGCGGCCCGCGGTGAGCTCGTCGCGGATCGATTGAGCCCACGGCATCGCGGCTTTGTACGTCACGAGCGACATCGGCGCGGGCCCGCCTTCGACGTGGCAAACGGCGCAATGAACCCGGAAAAGCGGGAAGACGTCCTTGTTGTAGTCGTATCTCGAGGTCACCGGCGTATGCGCACGGGTGTGCTGCGTGGCCACGAGGAAAAAGACGATCGCAAGCGCGATTGCGACGCACGGTCCCATCAGGCGTTTGTATTGTTTACCGGCTTCCATAAATCGACTCGATATCGGCGACCGCTGCGGAGAAGTCTCGATACAGCGGCAGCAGCCGTTCCTTATTGCCAAGATCGCCGGCTGCGTCGATCTCCCAGGCGGCCATCGTCAATCGCTTCACCGCGCTCGCCATCTTTGGCCGCTTGTCTTCCGTTATTTCGCTGATGTGGTTTTCCTCGAGCGCGAGCGCGACGTCTTTGGCGCCGATCGCCGGGAACCACAGGCCAGTCAGATCGCCTTGATCAAGCGCCTTGCCCACAGCCTGAGCGCGCTTGGCCAGTTCGGCAACCAACTCGGGAGCGGTCGTGGGCAGCTGCTCCTCTGGCTTGATTGTGGTCGGGACGTAGGGCGTGTTGTCAGGCTGCTGTGGCTGCGCTGTTGCTGTTGCAGTCTGGGTGGGAGGGGAAGCCGAGCCGCTGAAGCCAACAGCAGCGCTCCCCGATATCTGCGATTTCGGTGCGGCCCCTGTAGTAGCCGGTCCCGATCCGGCAGAGGCCAGTGCAGCCGGCCCCGGCTCTTTCGAGTAATCGGCGAACGTGAAGTCGAAGACGCGTTCCTTGTCCTCTGGTTTGAACTTCACCCGCAAGGTGAACTTGGCCGGGAGTGCTTCGCCAGACATCGGCAGTTCGAGCGTGTTGCGATCGGCCGTTTTCCCAGCTTTGAGGGGACTCGGCGCGCCGATATCGTTCCCGCTTGCATCGCTTTTGGCGGCGCGAGCGGAAAAGCCGTTCACCGCGAGCGGTTGCGTCATGTCGTTGTAGAAGTACACGCGGAAAACGTTCGGCCGTACCCACGTGCCCTCGAGATGATGCCAGTTATCTTGATCCATAAAGAATTGGCCGCCGTGGCGAGGGTTGTGATCGCCGTGAGGACGGCGTTCGTAGGCCCTGATTCGCGCGCTACCATCAGCGCATGTGCCCGGCTGCAGTTGATGAATCTGCGAATCATTTTTGCACGTGAAGTACAGCCCCGCGGTGATCGGCACGAGTTCGCTCTTGTCGACCGGGCAAATTCCGGGTTTTTCCTGAATGAAGGACTCGAATTTCAGGCACGAGTATACTGTCGTGATGCGAACGGGCACACGTGGCGCCCCGGATTGAGGACATTTGCCTGGCGTATCTTCAAGAACGCTCTCTTCACCCCTTGCGGTGCACACGTAGGAGATGGGCGGGAGTCCGCTGGCAACGGCAGGGTCGGCGACGACGCGGACGTCATGCAATGTGGTGAAGTCGCCGTCATAGACCTTCGCGGTTATGTGATCGCCGACTTTCACCGTTACGTTATCCGGCTTCTCGACGCGATAGTTCATCGTCATTGGCCCCATCCAGCCGGGCACATTCTCGCCGCTCACGGTCAGCATTCCGGTGCTTCCGTCGATCTTTTCCACCTTGCCGCGAAACGTATGCTCCTTGTTTGCGTTTGGTTTTCCGTTTGGCTGCGCGGTGGTCTGTTTCGATTTCGATTCCGTTGTGGCCGGGTGGTCTGCCGGCGCAGGCGTGGCGGACTGCTGTTGAGGCGCACGAGCTGGCGAACTGGGTGCGAGGATGGCTGCGCAGACAAGTACAGCTGCGAAAAATCTTAATGCAGCCGAACTCGGCCTTATCCTAACGATTCGTCTCATGCGCCTGGAGTTCTGCCGATCCAAATGCCGTAACGATAATGCATGGCGGCCACGCGGTAAATCGGCAATTTCTTTGGGCGACTTCTCGTCGTATTTGCAGGGAGTATCGCTGATCGGTCAAGCCGACGCGCAGAAAAGCATACGAGACGAGGGCATTTCTGCAAGAAGCCGAAAATGAAACTCAGGCGTATGGCGGCTAAAACACGTTCACAGCATCGCGCCAGCGTTGGCGTCGGAGGAGCCGCTAAGCTTCGGCGCCGCAGTTTTCATCGCGTGGCGTCTGGTGAGATGGCAAGCGGCAGCGTGGGCGCAAGTTGCGTCGCATAATTGATTCCGGATTCGTCCAGCAGCCAAACCGGATCGAAGCTCTTTCCATTGACGGTAACGGCGATGGCCTCCGCCGGTTTTTTCGAGTCGCAGAACACCTTCTCCAGTCGCGCCTTGCGGTTCGCGTTCAGATGAAACCGGAAGACCTTCGTCTGCGGAATCGGAAGGATTTGATCGTCCGAGGATAGCGTCATCAGGCAGCCCGTCGGATTCGATACCTCGATGCGATATTTCCATTGCGCGCTGCGTCCCGAGCCGCCTGCCTTGCTCACATCCGCCACTCGAATGATGGCCTGATCCACCCGCTGGCATAGCGCATTTTCCTTGGCCAAATCCAAGGGCGGATAGAATCCCTGTTGCCAGTTGTTGCGTTCTTGCTGAGTGGCCCCGTTTATGGCCTCTTTGATGAAGTACGATCCCGCCACTCCGAAGGCTTCGCCGATCAGCGCAGGAGAGAACGCCAGGTGGTCTCCGTCGCAGCCGCGGGGCAAGAGTTTGGTGACATCGGGATAAGCGGACATTGCTTCCCAACTGCGGATGCTTTGCGCGCCATCGCCAGCGATGCCTAAGAACTCCAATCCGCGCTCCGCGGCCTGCAATCTAGCGCTGTGATCTCTCGGGAACCGATGGGCGGAAGCTGCAAACGTCTCGACTGCGGCGCGGGCGCGCGCAATCGGTACGGCAAGTCTTGCGGCCGGCTCGCGCTCCAGCACCGAGTGGAGATTTCCGAGCGATTGCTCCACAACGCGCCAGGCAATCATGTCGGATTGATATCGGCGGTAGCCCATCACTTCAACAGCGATCGTCGCCACCAGTAAAAACACGAGGAGGATGCGGCCCAGATGCACAATAGTCTCCAAAGGGCCCGGGAGGGAGAGTCCTTACTGGTTCGATGAAGCAAGACGCCGTTAGGGCTTGGCAGTGTTACACGTAATGGGCCACGTGCCGTTGTGAGGTTGGGGTCACTCGGCTATGCTGAGCTGGTAAAGACTCCGCATGGTTGACATCCACTGCCACATCCTCCCGGCACTCGACGACGGCGCGAAATCGTTTGACGAAGCTTTAAGAATGGCCGAAATGGCCATCGAGGACGGGATTACGCACGTTGTGGCGACGCCTCACTCCAATAGCGAATATCGCTTTGACTTCGGTGTCGTGCGCGAGCGCCGCAACGAATTACAGGCGAAGCTCGGAGAACGGCTGCAGCTTGCAACAGGGTGCGATTTTCATCTCAGCATGGAAAATCTAGAAGCGATTCGCGCCTGCCCGGCGAACTATACGATCAATCAAAGGCGATACCTGCTTATAGAGTTCGCCGATTTCGCTATTCCACCCGGAACCGAAGAGACTCTGAAAAACTTACAGCAGCTGGGGCTCTCGCTCATCATCACGCATCCGGAACGCAACCCGTTGATCCGCGCGCAGCCGCAGAGATTAAAGCGCTGGCTGCAACAGGGATGCTACGTTCAGGTTACGGCGCAGTCTTTGCTAGGAAGATGGGGAGAAGTTGCGAGAAAGCAAGTGGAGGCGCTGCTTGATCAAAAAATGGTGCACTTCGTTGCCAGCGATGCGCACAATATCGCGCAGCGGCCTTTGCGGCTTAAAGAAGCATACGGGGTGGTTGCAGAACGATGGGGAGAATCGCTCGCGCAGTCACTCTTTCGCGAAAACCCACTTGCGGCGTTTGAGGGGCGGGAATTGCCTTACAAACCTGAACTGCCACTCGTAGCGGACCAGCTGACGCCGCCGGTCCGCCGTCGCAAGCGGTTCATTTTCTTTTAGAAGCTCAGCGTCCGCTGGCAGCAGCCAAGGCGCTGTCGGCAGAGAAGACCTTCACTTCTACGCGCCGGTTCTTCGCGCGAGCATCCTTTGTCTTGCCGGGATCCACCAGATTGTTTGGGCCCATGCCGATGGTGCGGATCTGGTAGAAGGGAACCTTTTTCTCGGTCGAAAGATAGAGCACCACTGCATCGGCACGGCGTCTGCTCAATTGCAGGTTATAGTTCGCGTCCCCGGTCGGATCCGTATAGCCTTCGACGGCGATGAAGTAGCGCTTCAACGAACCAGTGTTAGAAGCGACCTTATCGAGTTCCTCTTTACTTTCTGGGGAAAGCACGGCGCTATTGAACTTGAAAAGCACAGTCGCCTGGTTGGAGACCTTGTAATCGTCCAAATTGGAGATTACGCCGCGAAGCTGCGCGATTTCCTGGTCGTCCTTCTGAGCCTGTTCATTGGCCTGATTGGCCCGATTCATGGCGTCACCGGCGCGCCGGTCGGCCCCCGTGGCCTTTTCATCGGTAGCGCTTATGGCCTGAGTATTCTTAGCGACGTCTTGCTGAGTCTTCTGCAGGTCAGTGCCTTCCTTATTGACCTGATCAGCGACCTGATTGAGTTTATCTTGGACGGGGGTTACGTTCTGCCGAACATACCCCTTGGTGGCGCAACCGGAAACGAGTGCGGTGGCGCCTAGCATTACGATCAAAAACTTCTGACTCATTGCGAATTCCTCCACAGGAGCGTTAGGAACTGGATCGTGTTCGACCTTCGGGGACGATGCGCTAGGCCGTTTACACTCTATCAAACTAGAGTCAAATTAACTAGTAACGGCAACCGGGGAAATCATGTAAAAAGCTCAAGTATTTCTTCGTATCTTTTGAAGGGAGGAATGAGATAGGCCCCGGCAAGCTCTGTACGGGCCCATGCGAGCATCCGTTTTGCCAGAGCGAAGCCTTTATCGCGCGCCGCCGTTCCAGCCGCTTCCATCTCCTTCAGCACGGGTTCCGGGATGAAGATGCCGGGGACTTCATTATTCAGCCTCAGCGCCTGTTTATAGCTGGTCAGGGGCCAAATCCCGGCCAGCACAGGGATGGGAGAGCGCCCACCAATGCGCTTGAGGAAGGCGTGCCAGTGTTCGGGATCAAATAGTGGCTGCGTCATGGCGAAATGCGCGCCCGCCTCCACCTTGGCGAAGAAGCGCTGGATTTCGTAATCGAGATCCTCAGCCGTAGGGTTCACGGCTACGCCAACGGTATAGTTTGTCGCTCCCCCCAGAGCTTTGCCGGCCCAATCCGTTCCCTGGTTCAGCCGGGAAGCCACTTTCACCAAGCCGATGGAATCGATTTCGTAGACTGCGCTAGTTTCCCCGACGGAGGGCGGGTCACCTGTGATTGCCAGGAAATTGCGGACGCCTCCAATGCTCCACGCGCCGAGCAGAGCGGCTTGCAACCCGATGAGGTTCTGATCCCGCGTGGTGACGTGAGGAACGGTTTCGATGCCGCGCGCCTGCAAAGCTCCGGCGAGCATTAGAGCATCCATGCCAACGCGCGCCAAAGTGCCGCTATTGATGTCAATCGTATCCACGCAGCCGCTCGCGGTGATCTTTTCCACCTGCTCGAAAATGCGGTCGAGGGAAATGCCTTTCGGCGGATCGATCTCCACGGAAACCGAAAATTCGCCCGCCTTGAGCTTGCGCCACAATCCGCTTTCCGGATCGCGCTTGACTACCCGGACTTTCTCCGGCGCCGTGGTGACGGAAACCGATGCCGCTTTCACCGCTTGCGCTGGTTTCAAGCCGCGCATCGCACCGGCCATGGCCCGCACGTGCTCCGGCGTCGTGCCGCAGCATCCGCCAACGATGCGCGCGCCCATCGCCGCTGCTTCGCGCGCGAAAAGTGCGAAATATTCCGGCGAGGAGCGCGGATACACGGTGCGATCGCCGATGCGCGTAGGGAAGCCCACGTTGGGCATGGCCGAAAGCGCTCGGCGTCCTCCACCGAAGCCTTCCAGGATCGGCAACAGCGATTGCGGACCGAGCGTGCAGTTAACGCCGATGACTTGGACATTTTTGTGCGCCAGGCGTGCGGCCGCGTCGGCGGGACGCGTGCCTCCAAGCGTCGTGCCCTCATCGGAAAATGTCAGTTCCGCCACAATGGGCAGCGCGGAAAAAGAGCGCAGCGCGTCTATGGCTGCCACCAACATTTCGATATTGGAGAATGTCTCCAATATGAAGAAATCCACGCCGCGCTCTTCGAGCGCCTGCGCCTGCTCGCGGTAAACCTCCAACATCTCGTCGCGCGGGATTTCGCGCATTTCCGGCGCAATGGCCAGCGGCCCAATAGAGCCGGCGATCAGGACCTCGTGTGGCGCGGCTTCGCGGGCTTCCCGGGCGATCTTTGCGCCGCGATGGTTTATGCGGGTGACCTGGTCGCCGAGGCCGAGGGCAGTCAGTTTCGAGCGATTGGCGCCGAAGGTGTTCGTCTCAATAATTTGCGCTCCGGCCTCGATATAGGCCTGGTGAACGCGAAAGACGACTTCGGGCTGGGAGACATTTAGCTCTTCAAAAGAACGCTGCGGGCCGGCGCCGTCAAACAGCATGGAGCCCATGGCTCCATCGGCAACGAGTACGGCGTCTTGGATCCGCTGTTCGAAATCTGCGATGTTCATAGGTTTGGACGGTCGGACTGCACCCCGGCGCTCAAGGGACGCTCTCTAGCCTCATATGCAAAGTTCTTTGTGTCGCTTCCCAGCCATCAGGCAGGCGGGCGCTGCACTTGGTTCCTAAAGCCTGAGTATACGTTGATGCGCTTCATGGCCGCAAAGGCTCAGCCTGGGCGCAGTTTGCACAGACGGGGGCTAGCTTTGCCGCAAGGGTCCTCTCTGAAGCGCTGAGCGAGGTGTAATAAGCCGAGCCAAGCCGCGGTGGCAGCTCGCGCTCATTCTAAGGGGCTTAATGAATTACCCGGGCGCGATTGGGAGTCCATGGCCTGTTCCGGCGTTGCGGGATCGCGTTTCGCGCGCCGTCGCTGCAGATAGCAGTCGCAGGTGCGGCCGGAAAGGCCACCCGGATTCAGGGTGTAGCCGAGGCCGCGGCAGATCGAGCAGTTGGGATCGCCGGGAAGCTCCTCCGGGACGGCGCACGCCGGATCAGGCGCCCAGGTTCCGCGCTCCAGCTCCTTCTTTCGGCGCAGCAGGATGGCTGGATAGCGAACCCCTTCGCGTTGGCAAAAGGTGAGTATCCGCTCCAGGGATCGGCAGAGCGCCTGCCTCTCGATAGGGCGTCCATCGAATTCCCATAGACGGCGGGCCAGCAGGAGCGCTTTCTCTTCCTCGAAGGCAATGAGCTTTATGTCGATTTCGAGGGCTCGGGTCAGGGTCAGAGTCATGTCAGGTCTCATCCTTTCAGTTTGTTTTTTGGGTTTTAACTGTCAGTTGTCCTGCAGCAATCGGGGCACGTTCAGGTGTTTCACGCTGGGTCTTGAGTCGAAGTTTTGTGGGAGAGTTCGTGGTCAATGATGACTTGACCTGACGACAAGAGCTGCCGACAGAGGCTGACGACAGCTCTTCCGCCGTAGTAAGTGGTCAATGATAAGTTGCGCGATTTCGCCGCTGCGGCCAAAACGCGCAACGGTCATCGGCACAAAAAATAGATGCGCCGAGCCCAGCGCGCGCGGAGCCCGCGCTTCCAGCCCAGGCGCAGCCATCCACGGTTCACCAGTTCGCGCTGCGCTGCTTCGCGCCGCCGGCGTCCCCACCCGAGCACCTCTTCGAGCGTGCGCGGCAGCACGTAGCTCGCGCCGGTGTGCCCATCGGCATATGCGCCCAACACGGCGCGCAGCGCCTTGGCATCGGCGGAAATGGCGGGATCCTTCAGAAAGCGCGCAGCTATGCGCACCATGAAATCAGCAGCGGTATTTTCTTGGGACATATCGGCAGGCGGCCAAAAACAAAAACGCCCGGTCCCTTGTGGGATCGGGCGCACTTTTCTACGCGAGGATTATATCATTCGAGTCAACTCGCAAATTCGCCCGCTGCTGGCGAGCGAATTCCGCAAGCCTTCGCTACAATGCGAACGAGCGACATCATGGAAAACTTGGCTAAACCCCCTTGGATTCGCAGGCCGGGCCTCGCCCAACCAGAAGATCGTAAGAAATATGATTTGGACCAGCTTCTTGCGCTGATTACGCGCCGGAATCTGCATAAGGAGATCAATTTCAGTGGGCCGGTTGGCAAAGAGTTCTGGTGACTTAACCTCGCATCCGGATCGCGCCATTACGGTGTTATCATCGGCGGGGCAAATGAGATCGATTTTGGGAGGAAGGCATGAGAGCGCATTTCCTGGTGGCAGTGGGTTTGCTGGCGGCTTCATGGCTGGCGGTATCGCCGGCGCGGGCGCAGGAAGTCACCAAGGACAACCTTGACGGCGTTGTCAATTTCCATCGGATTCAGACCGTCGTGGCATGTACGGGAGCGATCAAGCCGGAAGTGATTCCGCAGATCAAGCAGATGGGCTTCGTCTCCATCATAAATTTGCGCGAGGCAAGCGAGCCCGGCGCGAATCTCGAAGAGGAAGCCGCGGCGGCGAAATCCGCGGGACTGCGCTACTACAGTGTTCCTTTCAACGCCATGAATCCTGATCCCGCAGCGGCAGACAAGTTTCTCGACGCCATCACCACAAAAGGCACCGAGCCCTCGTTCATTCACTGCGCAGGCGGCGGACGCGCGGCCACCATGTGGTTCATCAAGCGCATGGTCGTGGATCATTGGGACGAGGACCGCGCCGAAAAAGAAGCCACCGACCTGGGCATGAACAATCCCAAGCTGAAGCAATTCGCAATCGACTACGCGATGTCCCATAAGCGGTAGACGCTATACGGCGGGCTGCTGCTGGGTCATGCAATGCAATGTGCCGAGCCCGAGAACCAGATCTCGCGCGGCGATGCCGATCACTTCGCGATCGCGAAATAGGCCGGCGAGCGTATTGAGCGCGGCGCGGTCAGCGGGATCGCTGAACGTCGGAACAAGCACGATTTGATTGGCGATGTAGAAGTTGGCGTAGCTCGCAGGAAGCCGCTGTCCATCGAACCAGACCGGCCGGGACATGGGCAGCGTTTCGATGCGCAGTGGCCGGCCATTTTCATCCTTCATCTCGCGCAGCCGCGCGAGATTTTCCTGCAAAGGTTCGTAGTTAGCATCGGAGCGATCCGATTCGACGACCGTCACCACGGTCGTTGGATTGACGAAGCGCGCGAGATCGTCGACGTGGCCGTGCGTATCGTCGCCAGCTATGCCGCGGCCAAGCCAGAGCACGTTCGTCGCGCCTAGGTAATCGCGGAAGATAGCTTCCCAATCGGCGCGCTCGAAGCCGGGATTTCGCGCTTGCTCTGGGCTGAGCAGGCACTCTTCCGTCGTGAGCAGCGCGCCCGCGCCGTTTACCTCGATGCTTCCGCCTTCGAGCACAACCGGTCGCCTGCGATATTGCGGTTCCCACACCGGAATTTTCAGCTTGGGCAGGATGCGGTTCATGGCCGCGTTGTCTTTCCGCCAGTCGTCGTACTTGGCCCATGCGTTGAAGCGCCACTTCGTGGCGGCCACCCTGTCAGAGGTCGAAGGCCCGCCAGCGGCAGCGCACTTTTTAACAAAGATAGCCCCGAAATCGCGGGTCCAACCACGATTCGTCAGCGCAACGAAAAAATCCACGGCGGCCAGATCCGCGCCGCTCTGTTGCAAGATGCGGCGCGCAGCGCGCTCTTCGGCGCGATCCTGGACCAGGATACGCACGCGCTCGACGCGTGCGAGATGGCGCACGATATCGGCATAAACCCACGGTATAGGCGCGAATTTGCCCGGCCAGTCCGTGCGTTCGTGAGGCCAGGCGAGCCAGGTGGCTTCGTGCGGCTCCCATTCGGCGGGCATGCGGTAGCCGAGCGCTGCGGGCGTCGCGCCGGCGCGAACGTCCGCCTTCGGCGCGCTCGCGCGCGGTACAGAAAGTCCGGCCTGGCGCGATTTCAACCTAGCCATCGCTCGAGCAGAGGCGCGTAAGCGTCTGTGCGGCGATCGCGCAAGAAGGGCCAATTACGCCGCACTTCTTCCATGCGGCCCAGGTCGCACTCGGCAATGAGGATTTCTTCCTTGTTGGTGGGGGATTCGGCGATCAGCTGCCCGAACGGATCGGCCACGAACGAGGAGCCCCAGAATTCCAGGCCGCTATCCGGTGGTCCCTCAAAGCCCACGCGATTTACCGCGGCGACGAAGATTCCGTTGGCTATGGCGTGGGAGCGCTGAATCGTGCGCCAGGCATCGAGTTGCGCCGCACCGAATTCAGCCTTCTCCGATGGATGCCAGCCGATAGCCGTGGGATAAAAAAGAATATTCGCGCCGCGCAGGCTGGAAAGACGCGCGCCTTCGGGATACCACTGGTCCCAGCAGACCAGTACGCCGATCCTGCCGTAGCGCGTGTCGAAATTGGGGAAGCCCAGATCGCCCGGCGTGAAATAAAACTTCTCGTAGTAGAGCGGATCGTCGGGGATGTGCATCTTGCGGTAAAGGCCCAGCAACGCACCATCCGCGTCGAGCACTACCGCCGTATTGTGATAAAGACCGGCGGCGCGACGTTCGAAAATCGAAGCGATGATGACGATGCGCAGATCGCGCGCGAGTTTGCTGAGCGCTTCGGTAGTGGAACCGGGGATCGATTCCGCCAGATCAAAATTGTCGGCGTTTTCTTCGCGGCAGAAGTATTGCGAACGGAAAAGCTCTTCGAGGCAGACGATCTGCGCTCCACGCTTGGACGCTTCGCGGATGGCCTCCACCGTGCCCGCAAGATTTGCGGCGGAATCTTTGGAACATTGCCGCTGTAGCAGGCCGACGGTGAGTTTTTCGCTCATGAGGGAATACTACCAGATCGACGGCGCGGAGTTTTTGTTTCCGCCACGCCGATAACTCGGCGGATGCGGCGCAACACGGCATCGAACATCGCCGGCGTGAGCCGGCCAGTCTGCGTATTTTGCTGGCTGGGATGATAGCTGGCGAAAAGATGCGGCAGATCGCCGGGCAGCTTGTACTCGGCGCCATGAGAAAACTTGTAAGTGGCGCGCGAGGTGAGCCGCCCCTGCTTCACCAACAAGCGTAGGTAGGTGTAAAACGCGATGGCGCCGAGCGCCAGCACCGCACGTGGCCGCAGAATCGCGATCTCCTCCTCGAGATAGCCGGCACAGTTGCGCAGTTCCTCAGGTAGAGGCTTGTTGTCAGGCGGCGCGCAGCGTGCGGTGGCCGCGATGTAGGCGCCGTGAAGTTCGAGGCCGTCGTTGACATCGACCGAATTCGGCTGATTGGCAAATCCTGCCTCATAGAGCCGCGCATAGAGAAAATCGCCCGAGCGGTCGCCGGTGAACGCGCGACCCGTGCGGTTGCCGCCGTGGGCGGCGGGCGCGAGCCCGATAATCAGCAGTCGGGCATGCGGATCGCCAAAGCCAGGCACCGGCCGGCCCCAATAAGTCCATTCGCGAAAGGCGCGGCGCTTGGTGCGTGCGACTTCTTCGCGATATTGCACCAGGCGTGGGCATTTACGGCAGGCAATAACCGTCTCGCGAAGCCGCGCGAGACGTTGCTCGGCCGAATCTTTGGTCACGTGACAAATTGTAGCGCGGGAAGCGTAGTGCCGGAGAAGTGTAGTGCGGGAAGGATCGGCGCAAAAAGAGACCGCCTCCGCAGGAGATCGAGTGGGAAGAAGGGTCTTGCCCGCGGAGGCGGTTCCAGTGGTCTTTGGCTGAGCCCAAATTACATCTTCCTTATATGTCGTGTCAAGATATATTTATAGCATCTGCACTTTTTTGCAATGCCACAGACGGAAGGCACCCTAGTGGCGCAGGCACTCTCGCGCCGAAGCAGCCAAATTAGCTCTTGCCGCGCCTCGGGCCCTAAATTGACATCGTGCGGGGCGGGGCATAGCATTCATGGTTTACCCGCGATGCGCTGAAAGCGCTGGGCGGAGCTGCGTGTCTATCCCTGAAACCAAATCGGGAACGGTCCTCAGCAGGATCATCGAAAGCCGCCGAGCGGAAATGGCGCGGCGGAAGCGCATTATGCCGGAGCCAGTGCTGCGCATTGCAGCAGGCAAAGCCGGTGCGCCGCGCGATTTTGCCGGCGCGCTCGTGCGCGACCAAGTCAGCGTGATCGCCGAGATCAAAAAAGCGTCGCCCTCGGCCGGAGTGCTGCGCCGAGATTTTGACCCGCCTGCGCTGGCGCGAGGTTTCGAGGGCGCTGGTGCCGCGGCGCTTTCGGTGCTCACGGAAGAGGAGAATTTCCAGGGCGCGCTGGCGAATTTGCGCGATGCGCGCGCGGCGGTAGGGCTGCCGGTGCTGCGTAAGGACTTCATCGTCGACGCCTGGCAGGTATGGGAGGCCCGCGCAGCCAATGCCGATTCGTTTCTGCTGATCGCTGCCGCTTTGGACAACGAGACTCTTACAGAGTTGCTCGCGTTGGGACGCGAACTCGGAATGGAACCGCTGGTCGAGGTACACACTGCTGACGAACTCGAGCGCGTGTTGGCGGCGGGCGCGCGCATCATCGGCGTGAATAACCGCAATTTGCACACACTCGAAGTGCGCGTGGAGACTTCGCTGGAACTCGCGGAGATGATTCCGGACGACTGCATCGCTGTAAGTGAATCGGGCCTGCGCTCGGGCGAAGATTTGCGAAAATTGCGCGCCGTGGGGTTTGACGCGTTCCTGATCGGCGAGAGCTTGATGCGCGAGGCAGACGCGGGCGCCGCGCTGAAGCGCCTGATCGACGCTGCTTCCCAGCGAGGCGGCGATTCGGGCGTGGGGAATTCCGATCGTTCACGTTAAGATTTGCGGCGTCACAAATTGGCCCGATGCCAGGCTGGCGGTTGATTTGGGGGCGCACGCGCTCGGATTCAATTTTTATCCGCCCAGCCCGCGTTCGATCAGCCCGGCAGCGGCTTGGGAGATCGTGCGAAAGCTGCCGCCGCTGGTGGCGACGGTGGGCGTATTCGTGAACTGGCCCGCGCACGTAGTTGCGGCGCTGGCCGGAGCTTTGCGCCTCGATGGCGTGCAGCTTCACGGCGACGAGCAGCCGAGCGAGGTCAAGGACTTGACGCGACGCTTTGGCGTGATCAAGGCCTTTGCGGCCGGGCCACAGTTCAAGCTCGCGACGCTGGCGAAATACAAAGCGGCTTCCGCTTTTTTGCTGGACGGCTACGACAGCGCGCTTTATGGCGGCACAGGGCGCACGGCGGATTGGCGGGTCGCTCGCCAGGCCAAACGCTACGGCCGCGTGATCGTGGCGGGCGGCCTGCGGCCAGACAACGTCGCGCAAGCTATCGCCGAAGCGCAGCCTTTTGGGATTGATGTGGCGAGCGGCGTGGAAGCGCGGCCCGGGAAAAAGGATCCGCGTGCGCTGCGAGAGTTGATGCACGAAGTGGAAGCTGCGAACTGCGCCGTAGCCGGTGAGCCGGCTCGCGCCTTTCAAGGGAAGATTCGGGAGAAAAGATCATGACCTCGGCGGTGCAAACCTGGCCTGACGTGCGCGGCCGCTTCGGCCCGTACGGAGGGCGCTACGTTCCGGAGACGCTGGTCGCTCCGCTCGAAGAACTGGAGCAGGCCTATGCCGCGGCTCGCGCGGACGCGAGCTTCGGGCGCGAGCTCGACGAATTGCTGCGGAATTTCGCCGGACGCCCGACGCCGCTGCAATTCGCAGCGCGGCTCACCGAGCACCTCGGCGGCCCGCGCATTTACATCAAGCGCGAAGACCTGTTGCATACCGGCGCGCACAAAATCAACAACTGCCTGGGTCAGGCGCTGCTGGCGAAAAGAATGGGCAAGCGCCGCATCATCGCGGAAACGGGAGCGGGGCAGCACGGCGTGGCCACGGCGGCGGTGTCGGCGCGGTTTGGCATGGAATGCGTCGTCTACATGGGCACGGAAGACATGGAGCGGCAGCGGCTGAACGTCTCGCGCATGAAGCTGATGGGTGCGGAAGTCGTGGGCGTGAATGCCGGCAGCCGCACGCTAAAAGACGCGATCAACGAAGCCATGCGCGATTGGGTCACCAATGTGCGCACCACGCACTACCTGCTCGGATCAGTGCTGGGCGCGCATCCTTATCCGCAGATGGTGCGCGATTTTCACAAAGTGATTGGCGAGGAGGCGCGGCGGCAGATTCTGGAAGCGGAGAAACGGCTGCCCGACTTGCTCGTCGCGTGCGTTGGCGGCGGCTCCAATTCCATCGGGCTTTTCCACGCATTTCTCGCGGATTCCGGCGTGAAGATGCTGGGCGTGGAAGCGGGCGGCCGCGGGCACCAGCTTGGCGAACACGCGGCGCGTCTCGCCGAAGCGATCGGGTTCACCGGCGCGCGTCCCGGCGTGCTGCAGGGAACATATACGTATGTGTTGCAAACGGCGGACGGCCAGATCGCCACGACGCATTCCGTTTCCGCAGGCTTGGATTATCCCGCCGTCGGCCCTGAACACGCTCTCCTTGCCGAGCAGCATCGCGCCGAATACACCGCCGCCAGCGACGACGCGGCGGTCGATGCCGCGCGCACGCTGGCGCGCATGGAGGGCATCATCCCCGCGCTCGAAAGCGCGCACGCGCTGGCCGCACTGATCGTGCGTGCGCCACGCATGCGGCGCGATGAAATCGTCATCTTCAACCTTTCCGGCCGCGGCGATAAAGACATGGAAATCATCGCGCGCTATCTCTGATGGCCACAAACTCCATGGCTGTGCCGCAAACCCCCACAACGACGCGCATCAAGCGCCGATTCGAAGAGCTTGGCCGCCGAGGCGAGATGGGCTTGGTGGCTTTTATCACGGCGGGCGATCCTTCCCTCGAAGCGACAGAATCGTTTGTGCTCGCGCTCGATGCGGCGGGCGCCGATGTCGTCGAATTGGGCGTGCCGTTCAGCGACCCTGTCGCCGACGGCCCCGCGATCCAGCGTTCGAGTGAGCGCGCTTTGCGCGCGGGCACATCGCTTTCGGGTGTGCTTGATCTCGTCGAATCCATCCGGCGCAAGAGCGACGTGGCCCTCGTGCTTTTCAGCTACTACAATCCCGTGCTGCAGATGGGCATCGAACGCTTCGCGCGGCGCGCCGCGGATGCCGGCGCCGACGGCGCGCTGATCACCGATCTTACGCCCGAGGAAGCGGGCGATTATCGCCGCATCGTGCAGGCGCACGGCCTGGATACAATTTTCCTGGCCGCGCCGACGTCTACCGACGAACGCCTGGCGCGGATCGCGGAAGTCTCCAGCGGCTTTCTTTATGTCATCTCGAGAACGGGTGTGACCGGCGCGCGCGAATCCCTCCCCGAAGATTTGCCGGCGCTGATCCGCCGCGTGCGGCGCGCGAGCCGCCTGCCGATTGCGGTCGGCTTCGGCATTGCGCTGCCCGGCCAGGTTTCCATCCTGGGCGGGCTGGCCGACGCGGCCGTAGTCGGCTCGGCTCTCGTTCAGGAGATCGAGCAGGCCGCAAGCGTGGATGCCGCTCGAGAGGCGCTCAGCACGCGTGTCCGCGCGCTGAAAAGCGTCGGCAAAACGGGAATGAGCCGGCGGGAGCCGGGCGCATGAGCGTTGAAGATTGGCGTCGCAAAATCGACGAGATCGACCGGAAATTGGTCGAGTTGCTGAACGAGCGCTCGCAGTGCGTGGTGGAGATCGGCCGCCTGAAACGGCAAGACGGTTCGCCGCTTTATCAGCCGGACCGCGAGCGCGAGGTCCTGGCTGGAGTGGAGCGCGCGAATCGCGGCCCGCTAAGCGAGGCCGCGATTCGGCGATTATTCGAGCGCATTCTGGATGAGGCGCGCTCGGTCGAGCGCACGGTGATGCGCGACGAGGCGGAGTCCGACCGCCATAAATAGCCGCGCTGTCGGCGGCTGTAGGCGATTGTCGAGCGCGAAAATGCCGTTTCTTCGCGCGAAAGTCATTACGGCGCCTTCGGCGCCTAAAAAGTCCGGGGAGTGTGCATGGTTGTCGTGATGCAGGCCGGGGCGAGCGAGGAGCAAGTTCAGAATGTGATCGATCACCTCGTCTCGCTCGGATTCGATATCCATCGTTCGACTGGAGTTTCCCAAACTGTGCTCGGTGCCGTCGGCGTGCATCCCGATTTCGATCCGCGCGATATCGAATTGCTGACCGGCGTTCGCGAAGTGGTTCGCATCACGCAGCCTTATAAGCTGGCAAGCCGCGCGTTTCGTCCAGAAGGGACGATCGTCAAATTGCCGCGGGGAGTCTCTATCGGCGGCCCCGAAGTCATGGTCGCGGCTGGACCCTGCGCCGTGGAAACCGCGGAGCAAATCGAGTTGATTGCTGAGCGGGTGGCGAAGGCGGGAGCGCGCCTGCTGCGCGGAGGGGCTTTCAAGCCGCGCAGTTCGCCGTATTCGTTTCAGGGGCTTGGCGAAAAAGGCTTGCGGCTCCTGCGTGCTGCTGGCGAGCGTTACAATCTCGTCGTAGTCAGCGAAGTTATGGACCCCTCGCAGATCGATCTGATGCTCCCTTACGTCGATGTCTTGCAGGTAGGCGCGCGCAATATGCAGAATTACCATCTCCTGCGCGCCCTGGGTACCGTCGACAAGCCCGTACTGCTGAAGCGCGGGATGTCTGCAACCATAGAGGAATGGCTGCTCAGCGCCGAATACATCATGTCCGGCGGCAACTACAATGTGATCCTCTGTGAGCGGGGAATCCGCACTTTCGAGACCTCCACGCGCAACACTCTGGATATTGCCGCCATACCGGTGATCAAGAAACTTTCTCACCTGCCGATTTTGGCTGACCCTTCGCACGGGACGGGCCGTCGCGACAAGGTGCCTCCGATGGCTCGCGCGGCGGTTGCCGCAGGAGCAGACGGTTTGCTGCTGGAAGTGCACAACGACCCCGAACATGCGCTCTCCGATGGCGCGCAGTCGCTCCATTTCGAGCAATTCGAGCAGTTGATGGTGGAACTGCGCATGATCGCGCCCGCCGTCGGCCGCAGTATCGCCGCGTGATGGCTCCGTCTTTCTCGCGCATCGTCGTCCTGGGCACAGGACTGATTGGCGGTTCGTTTGCGCTTGCTGTGCGCCGGGCTGTTCCCGGCGTGCGCATCGTCGGTTGGGACAAGCCGAGCGTGCTCGAACGCGCGCTCGAGTTGCGCGTTCTAAATGAGGCCGAACCAGAGCTAGCGGCCGCCCTCAAAGGCGCGGACCTCGTCTACGTCGCTTTGCCGGTTGGCCTTGCAATTGAGCGGTTGCCGGAGATCGCACGCCAGGTTCCGGCGAATGCGCTGGTCACCGATGCTTGCAGCACCAAGCGCGCAATTTGCGCGACGGCCGACAAATGTTTCTCGAATGAAGTCCTTTTTCTAGGTGGCCACCCCATGGCCGGCAGTGAGCTATCAGGCATTGATGGCGCCGACGCAACGCTATTCGAGGGTGCTAAATACGCGCTCATTGCAGCCGAAGACGGCTCGATTTCGAGCGAGCCGATGAGTCGCGTGGAGCATGCCGATGCGCGGGTTGCAAATTTTGTGGCCCTTATCGAGGCGATTGGCGCGCGTCCGGTATGGCTCGACGCAACTACGCATGATCGTGCGGCGGCCTTTGTATCGCACCTGCCGCAACTGGTTTCGATCGCGCTCGCGGGCGTGACGCGCGAGGCGACAGATCAAACGGGTTTGCCTCTTACGCTGGCGGGACGAGGGTTGCGTGACGCGCTGCGGCTGGCGGGTAGCCCTTATTCCGTCTGGCGGGATATCGTGCTCACCAATACGGATAATTTGGATGTGGCCCTGGACCGGCTCTCTCAGGCAATCGAGCATCTGCGCGCACACCTGCGGCAGCGCGAACTGGAAGAGGAGTTTTCCGCAGCCAACGACGTCTATAAACTGCTTCACAATTTGCGTTAGAGTGTGCGTTAGAGCGGAGGATTAGGGAACCGGATGGACAAGACATTTGCTAATGCGGACCTGGCCGTCAAGCGCATTCCGGATGGCGCCTCGATCATGATGGGGGGCTTCGGTGTTTGCGGCATTCCGGAAAACCTGATTGCCGCGCTCAGGCGGGTGGGGACGAAGAACATCACCGCGATCTCGAACAATCCTGGCACGTCAGAATTCGGCATTGGATTCTTGCTGCAGACAAAGCAAGTGCGCAAGATGGTGGCGTCTTACGTGGGAGAAAATAAGTTGTTCGAGCAACTCGTAATGAATGGCGAAGTCGAGCTCGAACTCAATCCGCAGGGGACTCTGGCAGAGCGAATCCGCGCGGGCGGAGCCGGCATACCGGCCTTCTATACTCCGACGGGCTACGGCACAATAATCGCGGAAGGAAAGGAGACAAAGGAGTTTGGCGGCAGGATGTACGTGCTGGAAAAAGCGCTGCGGGCCGATTTTGCGTTTATCAAAGCCTGGAAGGGCGACCGCTGGGGCAATCTGATGTACCGCAAAACGGCGCGAAACTATAATCCGGTGATGGCTACCGCTGCCGATTACGTGATTGCCGAAGTGGAAGAATTAGTGGAACTCGGCGGCATCCCCGCGGACCAGGTGCATACGCCCGGCATTTATGTGAACGCCATTTTTCAGGGATCGAACTACGAGAAGCGAATCGAGAAGCGCACGGTTCGGCGTCGTGTGGCAGTATAAGTTCTTCGAATAGAGGGAAAAATGAAAGCAACTGAAGTTGACAAGCGCGAGTTGATTGCGCGCCGTGTAGCGCAGGAGTTGCGCGACGGATTCACCGTAAACTTAGGTATCGGGATGCCCACCCTCGTCGCAAACTACATCCCGGCGGGTACGGAAGTCATCTTCCAGTCTGAAAACGGGATGCTAGGCATGGGCCCTTACCCGCTGGAAGGTGAAGAAGATGCCGACTTGGTGAACGCCGGCAAGGAAACCGTGACAGAGATTCCCGGCAGTAGTTATTTTTCCAGCTCCGATTCGTTCGCGATGATTCGCGGAGGCCACGTCGATCTGACGGTTCTGGGCGGTCTTCAGGTAGATGAAAAAGGCAATCTGGCCAACTGGGCCGTTCCCGGAAAGATGCTGAAGGGAATGGGCGGGGCCATGGACTTGGTCTCGGGCGCGAAGCGAGTGATCATCGCCATGGAGCACACCAGCAAAGACGGCAAGCCCAAGATCATGCGCGAATGTACTCTGCCCCTCACCGGAGTGGGGGTGGTCGATCTCATTGTTACTGAATTGGCCGTGATCGAAGTCACGACGGACGGGCTCGTGCTCCGCGAGATTGCAGAAGACATGACACCTGAAGCCATCGAGAAGTTAACGGAAGCGCGCTTGCGTGTTGCGCAGGACCTGAAAAAGATCGCGCTCTAAGGCAAATACGTGGAATTGCACTCGATAGTAATTCTCAGCTTGCACACGCCACGGGAGAAGGTGTGGGGCGAACTGGTATCCCTGAATACGGCTGGCGTGACCCTGCGTGGGATCGACCTGAATTCGTTTGATGATTTCGTGCATCAGGTTTTGCATCCCGAAGGCGACCGCGTCGGCCTGCCTACGCTATTCTTCCCGATGCAACGCGTGGAGCGGATTGCACTGGACGAACCCAGCGGTTCAATACCGTCCTTTTCTGATATATTCGAACGAAAGGTGGGCCGTTCGCTGAAAGACTATCTCGAACTGTTCGCCTGACCTGTCCGAGAACTTCCATTCTATGGCTTCCCGCATTCTGACGGTTCCCAACCAGCTTACCTTCCTGCGCCTGGGCTTCCTGCCGCTCTTCATCATCCTGGTTTTTTACCGGCGCTACAGTTGGGCTTTGGCGATTTTGATCGTCGCGGGACTCACCGACACCATGGACGGCATGCTGGCGCGTACGCTCAATCAAAAGACGAGTCTGGGCGCCTATCTCGATCCGATTGCAGATAAGCTTTTGATCTCCTCCTCATTCGTGGTGCTTGCGCTCAATGGGCAAATTCGCTGGTGGCTGACGATCCTGGTGCTGGGACGCGACGTCCTGATCCTTACAACCGCGGCGGTGATCCTGCTCACGGCCGGCTATCGTTCATTTCCTCCCTCCATTTACGGCAAACTGACCACGACGCTGCAGATCATTCTTGTGTTTACGGTGCTGGCCGCGGCGGTGTTTCATTACCCGGTATTCCTCCTGGCGCGGCGATTATTGGTTTACGTTGTTGCTGGTTTTACGGTCTTCTCCGGGTTCCATTACAGTGTGGTCGTGGCGCGGCGATTGAGCCATGAAAGCCCGGAGCCGTCGTAATCGCTCGATGCGAACGCGCGGAGGCCTCAGCCGAGGCCGATGGACGAACTGAAGTAATTCACCAGCATGAGTGCGAAGCTCGCCAGGACAGCAAATCCGGTGGTCCATCCCAACGCATAAGCGCGGCGGCGCTCGATAACATCGACGGGCTGGCGGTCCGCCATTACTTTTCCGAGCAAGAAGCCGGCAACAAATCCGCCGATATGCGCGTAGTTATCGATGCCCGGCATCAATATCCCCAGCACGACAATGTACGCCAGCCAATAAAGCAATTGGCTCCGCAGCATGCGCATCCCGATGCTGTGTCGCCCCGTCGTCAGCGCAAGCAACAAGCCCACCAGCCCAAGCAGCGAGCCGGAAGCTCCCACGCTGAAATGCCCTGTCGTGGAACTCAAGACATAGCCAGCCACGCCCGTCACAATAAACACGAAGAGAAAGCGAGCCGATCCGTAGAGTTCTTCGATGGTCGGCCCCAGATCCATGAGCACCCACATGTTGAAACCGAGGTGCAGCAGGCTGCCGTGCAGGAAAATCGCCGTAATCAGTCTCCAGGGCTGCACGAGGTCGAATGGGCCGGACAGCCCCATGCGGAACAGCACGGCGCCATTTATCCCGCCGAGCCCAAATAAGGCTCCTAAGCCTCCGCTGGGCGCCGCGAAGCCGCTGCGTTTAATGGTGATCAGCAAGCTCACACCGTAAAGAATGCAGCAGAGTCCCAGAATGCCGTAAGTGACCGGGGAAGTCTGTGGCAGCACCTTTCCCAGGGAGCGGCTGGCGGCAGCCAGCGAGAAGGTCAGACTCGCGCCGCACTGATGACAACGGCCCGAACTCGAACCCACCAGCGTTCCACAGGCCGGGCACAATCGCGGGCGGGCAACGCGGGGCTGTTTGTGGAAAAGAGATGCAATTTGATTGCGCCAGCGATCAATTTTATAGCGCCAACGAACGGGAAGCTGCACACGGTCTCCTTGCGAGCTGACGAGACGCCTGTCTATAATACGAAAAATCTCATCGGGACGCGAAAGCGCATCCGTTCCGGACGAGGCTAGCATGCCTACTTTCGAAGACTTCGGCCGTAAGCTTGACCGCGAAATCGAACGGTTGCGGGAGCTGACGGAGAAGAAAATCACCCCGGCCGCACGTCTCAAGACTGCGCAATCCCTGAGGCGAATGTCCGAAAAGCTGGCGCAAATGGCCGCGGATATAGAAGCGAAAGTTGAACCTAAAGCGGATTCACGCTAACGATTCCTTCGAAACTACCCACTTTCGGCATTGTCATCTCTACCTTTTGATTTTGGTCCTTTTTGCCGCGGCAGGTTGTGCCCATAAGCCCGCGAGTGCGGGTATCCCCGCGCCGCCTTCTGCCCCAAGCGCGGGCGCTGGCCTGGAAGAAAAGCCTGTCCCGCCGGGTACCTATGTCGAACGGGGCGTAGCTTCGTGGTATGGTGCGCCGTTTCATGGCCGGAAATCCTCGAGTGGGGAGATTTTTGACATGAACCGATTCGTTGCCGCGCACCGCACTCTGCCCTTCGGCAGCATCGTGCGAGTGACCAATCTGAATAACGGCAAGCACACGGACGTGCGTATCATCGATCGCGGTCCCTTTGTTGGAGGCCGGGTGATCGATTTATCTTTGGCCGCTGCCAACGCCATCGATATGGTCGGAACCGGAGTGGCGCCGGTACGCTTGGAGCTGATATCGAGCCCATTACCGCTCGCGGGCGCCTTCTCGGTTCAAGTAGGTGCGTTTCAACAGCGCAAGAATGCGGACCGGCTGCGAGCGGATCTGAGCCGACATTATCCTGTGTTCGTGCAGGATTTTGAGGCGCCGGCAGGACGCTTCTATCGTGTTCGTGTGGGGCGCCTGGCGACGCAACACGAGGCAGAGCGCTTCGCCGCTCAACTCACTCGCGAGCGGGGCTTCCACAATACGTTCGTGGTGAGATTGGACGGGCTGCAATAAACGGCGACACGGAGTTTCAGGAGGCTTGCGGCGATGGATGACTGCATCTTTTGCAAGATCGGCAAACGCGAATTGCCTGCGAAATTGGTCTATGAGGATCCCGAACTTTTTGCTTTCGAAGACATCGCGCCACAGGCTCCTACGCACATCCTGATTTGTCCGCGCAAACATGTCGCGGCACTGACCGATTCGAAAGAAGAGGATGGGGCCCTGTTTGGGCGCGCGCTGCTGCTGGCGAGCCGTTTAGCAGCGGACCGCAAGCTGACGTCTGGATATCGAGTGGTAGTCAACAATGGAGCCGGTGCTGGCCAAACCGTCTTCCACCTGCATTTCCATCTGCTGGGCGGCCGCGATTTCCGCTGGCCTCCTGGATAGTTAGCCGGCGGATTCCAGGACCTTCTCCGCTGGTCCGCCCTGGGCTAATTCCTCAAGCGAGGTGCGTGCCCGGTCAAGCTTGCGGTCGGCGTCGGAATAGCTTTGCTGCGCATTGCGCAGATGAGTGCCCAGCCGCTCGTAAACTTCGCCGAAGTTGTCGATCTGCTTTTTCAAACCACTGAGGCTGCCCAGCAACCTCTTGGCGTTCTCTTCGATCTGCATCCCACGCAACCCTAGAAAAACAATCTTGAGATGAGCAAAAAGCGTACTCGGGGAAACGGGAACGACGCACCGCGTCCGGCAATACTCGTCGAGTGGCGTTCCTTTCGCATCAACGGAGCGCAATAGCTCGTAATAAATGCCTTCCGAGGGAACGAACATCAGCGCTATGTCGAGTGTTTCCTCCCCGGGCAGAATATATTTTTTGGCAATGGAGTCGGCGTGCAGGCGTACGGCATTCGAGAAATCCTTGCGGCATTCCTCGCCTTGATCGAGAAGGCGGCGATAGCCTTCGAGAGGAAATTTGGAATCGATGGGCATGAGCTTGTCGTTTAAGCGCACCACGGCATCCACGACTTCACCGGTCGAAAATCGGAATTGCGTTTCATAGGTGGCCCTGGGCAGCGTATCGGCGAGAATGCGATCGAGTGCGACTTCGCCCAGGGTGCCGCGCGTTTTCGCCCCGCCGAGCACGTCTTCGATTTGTTTGGCCGCCGCCGAAAGCTCGTGGCCGGCCTGCTGCACTTCACCGAGCTGCTGCCGGATAGTGCCCAGCATTTGTGTGGAAGCCTGCAACTGTTCCGAGACGGCTTTTTGCGCGCCGCTGGCAATTGTGCCGACTGAGGCCATGCCGCTTTGCACCTGCTGGGTAACTTGGCCTAACTGCGAGCTCATGGATTGCGCGAGTTGGTTGATTTGCGCAGCGGTAGCCTGTGCCTGCGCAGCCAGCAACGATTGCATTTCCTTACGAAGCGCCTCGCTTTGCGCGCTGGCCAGGTCCCGTCCCCTGAGCGCCACGAAGATCCCGAACCCACCGAGAACGGCGATGACTGCGGCTGCGATCCATCCGATCATGTCTTGGTACTTTATCGCGAATGGGGCGAGGCGCAAGCGATCTAATGCGACGCTGTGTGGAAACTTTCTGAGGCCTGGTGGTAAACGCAGTCGGAACCCGTGAGTCAAAAGCGGTTAACGCGCGAATCGTCGCGCTTAGTCGATTAGTTTCTTGATGCGGCGGCGGAGCTTCTCGCGGTCGTCCTCGCTTATGTGCACGAACTCGATGCCGCAACCCTTGGTGCTGACGCTGCGCACGACAGCTGTCGCGCGAATCTTCTCGAATCCGGCATGAATCTCGATGCGCAATGACTCCCCCAACGAAAACTGAGCAGACGTCTCCAGCAGCGCACCGCCCAAGGCGATGGATCGCACTCGCGCGGAACGCTTTTGCGGCCCTTCCATTTTGGCCGGAAGAGGTTCAGGCAGAGCCACCCGCAAATAACGGCGCGGTTGCGCGAAAGGCGGTGTCGAAGTTGCCGAGGTCTTAGCCGGAAGCCGCAGCGTGAGCGATCCCACTCGATCTTCGATTAGCGCCAGAGCATCTTCGGCGGCTGAGCGCAAACCTGCGGGTTCGGTATAGGTCAGGCCTGAACGATTGCGCACCAGATTGCGCAATGGCGTGGCCGCGCTCGACGCCTTCATTCTGCCTAAGGCTTCGATGGCCTTTATGCGAATAAATACATCGCCAAAGCGCTCCGCATCGCCGATGGCAATCTCCATCAGGCGCGGCACGGCCGAGCTATCGCCCACTATCCCGATATGATCGATCATTCCGGGAGTAACCAACAGATGCCCATCGCGAAGTAAGGCTATGAAAGCTTCGGCCGCTTGCAGGCGCAATGCTGGGGCGGTTTGGCGCGCCAATTCCGTGACCGCCAGGTCTTGGAGGCTCCAGTCCCAACTAGGGAAGGCCCTCGGGAGAGCCGCAATCAGCCGGTCAGGCGCCGACGCGGACAACAGCTTGATGGCGGTAGCCACGCGCTGCCGCCGAGGCTCGAGGAGGTGAGTTTCGAGCGCGCCAATCACGGGCTCGCCTGCTGCACGCACTAACCTGGCCATCGCCGGTAGGGTGTTCAACCCGGCGGAAGAGGTCAAAAGAAGGCGCAGGCGATCGAGCAGCCGCTCCGGATCACGCCGTAAAAGGCGTGGCAGTGCCGCATCAAGCGACCGGTTGGCGAGCGCCAGATCGACCAACAGCAGCCATTCCTCGCGGCCTACAATCTGTCGGGTAAGCGCACTCAGGCGCTCTTCGTCGGACTCCGCGGGCGGCTGATCGATCGCCATCAGAATGCTCTCGACCTCGGCACATTCACCCCGCGCCAGCGCCAGCGCAGCCAAAGTTTGCGTCAATTGTTCCAGCAGATTGGCAATTCCAGGTGAAACCTCACGATGCAGAGCAGCCACTACGCTCTTTCCCAAGTCGGCAAGCTGAGCGCACGGCCAGATGCGTTCCAAAATGTCCTTCAGCTCGAGCAGGCTCGAAACCACCGCTCTCCGTGCTTTTTCTTCTTCCGAACTCAGGCAGCGTACGAAATCGGCGAGCGCCCGGCGTGCCTGGCTCCGAGAAGCTTCCGCGCGCCTGCTCTCCGCGGCCGCGATCAATCCTTCCAGATATTCGCGCAGCAGACTGACGGGCAGACACCAGGCCTCGTGGCTCGCCAGCAGACGGGTTTGTTCGCGCGCGGGCAGGGAACTCCAGAAGCGCGCGACGAGCGGGTCCAGGCTGGGATCGCTTTCTTGATGACCGTCCCGTTCGGGGCGAAGCTGCGAGAGCATCATGCGCACTTCCGTCGGCCGAACTCGGCGCCCGAGAAATTCGGAACGGGCGTAGTCGACACTGAGTGCGTCCGCAACCCGCGCGAGATAGACGCCTAGCGATTCGCTCTCCCGAGGTGGTTCGAGAGTCACGCCTCGCATAAGTGTGGACCGAACGAATTGATCGCTACCGGCAAATTCGTCGCGAATAGCGCGTGCGGCTTCCTGCGGCGCCTGCAGTCGAACGTGCCCCAGACGTCCGGCGGACGCCCATAAGCGGCGCAAGGCCGCCCGGAACTGATCCGGTGCAACTGTCGCCGCTGAGTCGCCAATCACGGAACTGGCAGCTCCGCCGAGCAAGGCTTCGAGCAGCCCGGCAAAGTTAATGGATTCGCTGGCGCGTTCCGCCACTTCATTCACGCGAATTCCTGTAATTCGATGTTCGCGCAGGCGCGAGGCCCAGTCCTCTCGCGAAGAACTGTTCCGTGCACGACATGCCGCTTCTACGGCGCGCGCAAACTGCAGCAGCTCGTCCAGTCGTGTGTGCGGAACGAATGTCAGCGAACGGAGGGATGCACGGCTGAAGACGTCCGCAAGGGTTTTCAATTCGCCGCGCGCATCTCCAAGTGGATGGCCGGGGCCTGAAAGCTGCTTTGTAACCGCCAGACGATCATGCTCTATCGTGAAACGTAACACCGCTGAACCGGTGAGGGCGTCATCGAGCGCATGGCCGGTCGATTTCAGGCTGTCAATCAGGCGAGGATGATGCTGATGGTAGAGCCGCACCGAACGCAATAAGAGATGAAAAGAACGCAAAAATTGAACTGCCAAAGCGTCGGAATCCATGCGAACTGGCGTTGCCGTAAGCGGTTCTTCCCCAGAAAGCCGCGAAGACGGTTGCAAAGATGCTTCAGATGGCTGGCGACGTTGAAACTGGGCAAGGTTTTTGGCGCTCATGGCTGGATTTTTAGGTGACTCAGACGCGCGGGCCGCATTTCTTACACGCGCAAGCTATTGCACTCCACATCTCTGCCCATAAGGCCGACTGTGTCCAAAATAGGTGTAGGGGCTCACTATCAGATTGCCTTCAGCAACCATACTTTACAAGCGATCAGGGCAGAGACGGCTGCGTATGTGTCAATTGTCAGTGAGTGACTTGTCGTGCCGCGCAGGGCTTAATCGTGCTCTGACGCGCTCCCGCCCGTCAGTTGCACCAGTTGCTGGGGTGCCGGTACGCCAGATGGGATCGGCTGGAGCGTTTGAGGCGCGCGCCAATTGTCGAGCATGGCCACTTGCTGAGAGCAGGAGACCGTACAATGGGGGGCGCACGATTTCTCAGTGTTGAACTCCCGGCGAAAATCATCCATGGTGTAGTTCATCAGAGGAATGCCGGGATAGCCGCGTTGCTGCGAGCACCAGTGAACGAGGCCGTCTTCGCAAATATAGAGATAGCGCGCTCCGGATCGGCAGCGCCACTCATTGGCCTTGCCGCGAGCGATATTGTGTTGGAACTGATTGAAGTGTGAATAAGAGCGCTTTCCGAGATCCATCACCTCTTCGAAAATCTTCTGCTCTTTATCGCTCAGCGGCTTGAGTTGACCGTTGCCGTCGTGCAGCACGCCAATGGTGCTGGAAAATCCGAGCTCCAGTGCGCGCCGGGCTACTTTCAGCGCATCTTCCGGAAATCTTATGCCGCTGCCCAGCACGGAGTTGATGTTCACCTGAAATTCGGCGTATTCAGAGAGCAGCACCAGCTTCTGGTCGAGCACCTTCAGGCTTTTCTTGGAAGTTTCATCGGGCAGGGCATTATCGATGCTGATCTGCAAGTGGTCGAGCCCGGCGCGATTCAGCCGCTCGATGCGCTCCCGCGTAAGCAGGTAGCCATTGGTAATCATTCCGGCCAGTATTCCGTGGCTGCGCACGCGCGCGATGATGCGGTCGAGATCGGGATGCAACAAGGGTTCGCCGCCGCTCTGCGTAATGATGGTCGTTCCCAATTCCGCCAGGCGGTCGATTCTGTGCAGCATCTCCTCGATAGGAACCGGCTTCGAGAAATCGTCGAATTCGTTGCAATAGGTGCAGGAAAGATTGCAGCGGCGGATCGGAATCAGGTGCGCGAGGACCGGATGATCGGTGTTGAGCAAACCCCAGGCGATCATGCGCCATTCCTTCAGCCTGGTCTTAACGAAGCGCAGCTTGCGGCGGGCGCGAGTGGTGAACTTCATGCGAGTCTTAGAGATATGCGCAAGATTGTGTGCATGTCCGCGAGAACTCAGGCCATGAACGGCTTCAGTTCGCGCTGAATATCCTCCGGGCCGATGGTTTCGCCCGAATTCAGCCGCTCCAGGATTCCGGCAAGGATGCGTTTGCCTTCTGCCTTTGTATAGTTGCGCAAATAGCCGTCAAAGATATGCTCGCCGCGCATAGCGTCATTGATCTCTTTCTCTTTATTGTGCTCGTCTAACTCGGTGAAATAAACGACACGATAGAGCCTGCCTAATTCCGGCTCGCGGAAAATTTCAAACATCACTTTGTCGGATTCGATGGCGAGTGCCATGCTGTAATCACTTTCGATGCTTGACTAAACCGCCTGAAGTTCTTCGCGTTCCATTCCGGCGGATTCTCGCGCAGGCATGGCCGCCGGCATACCTAATTCCGCGCGCAACTTGGCCTCGAATTCCGCCAGCTTGATATCGATCTCCGACTCCTTGCGCGTTCTGGCGATCATGTCTTCACGATAGCGCTTCAGGAAATAGGCGATCGTCTCAACGCGGATGCGAATCGACCCGCTGGGTTTATTTTCGTCGATGTCCTTGAAGGAGAAATAAGGCGTGCCGGACTTCGTCACCGTCTCTTCAACGGTCGTATAGATCGGCGCGTCATGGCCGCACTTGAAGCTGGATAGCTCGAGCGCAACAAGATTGGGATGCCGGGCCGTATATTTCGCCGCCCATACCTTCTGGCTTGTGTTTTCGCTGTAGGAATTCTTCCAGGCGTCGGTGATGTCCATGGGATGCGTAATCATTCCGGCGCGCACTTCTTCGCCGAAAAGCCGCCAGATGATTTCGTCATCGATCGGCAGCGATGCCTGCGTCAACACCGGATATCCCAGCTTTTGGAATTCCTCGAGGATGTCGTGGTTGAGTCCGGGATCGTTGTGATAGGGCCGCGCCAGCAGGACGATGCCGATTCCGTCCTCCGCTTCGAGTTTGCGCAAAATTTCGCGCCCCTGATTGCGAAGAATGCCCTCGGTGAACTGATCCATGGCTTTCATCGCTTCTTGCGAGGCGCGCTGATTCTCCTCGGGCGAAAGCCCCAGGATCTCACGGAAGGTTTCGAACATCTGGCGTTCGAAAAGCACGGGCTTGCCGCAGTTGATGAGCGGGTCCAGGAATTTGACGCCCATCTCCGTAAAGAGATCGCTTTCCTTTGTGAACGCGGCTTTCGTTGCCGCCGGCGTAGCGGTTACGGTTGGGCAGGCGCGATGGCTCTGCGCATTCACCAAATCCGACGGCAGGTCGTCGATCATGGGAAAGAAGATGACGTCCAGCGGCTTCTTTTTATGGTGCACATAGAGCAAATTGTGCACGTGCGGGATGCCCACCTTGGATGGGAAGCAAGGATCGATCGAGCCGCGCTTGGCACCGGCTTTGTAAAGCTCCTCAGTCGTGTAGTCGGAATAAATCAGATTCTCGGCCGGAACGCCCAGCGACTCAAAGTAGGCGCTGAACATCGGATTGCACGTGTACTGATTCAAGACGCGCGGGATGCCAATGCGCAGGCTGGCGCGGCGCTTCATGGCAGCGGCCCGTGCTTTTTGCCCCGCCGTAAGCGTATAGCGCGGGAGCGGGTCAGCCACAGCGGCCGGTTTGAAAGACTTGAAGACCATCTTGGCCGCGACTTCGGCCATATTGGGATTGGCGTCTTTGACCGAATCCATGCCTTTCTTGATTTCGCGCATGGCATTCACGTCTTCAACCAATCCGCGATCGCAACTGTTGTTGACGATCAGCCGCTTAGTGCCCTCGGCGATCGGGATCTTTGAAGTCTTGAAGCCAATGTTTTCCACCGGGACGCCCGGCATCAGCTTGACGTCGATAAACGTGCGCAGGCACTTGTTCTTGCAGAAATAGCAGCGCGTGTCTTCGTTGCGATGCGTGATGTAGCTGATCTTCTCGACAGCTTCCATTCCGATGAAGCTGGTCTGGCGGCCCATTCTCCATAGGCGATTCGCCTCGATAGCGGCGCCGATCGCTCCGGATTCTCCGCAATGTTCGTGCACGATGACGTTCGGCTTCACGCCCTTATCGCGGAAGCGCGACTCGATGAAGTCGACCTGCGACTTGACGGCCGCCAGGTTGTGCTGTGTGCCGCCCTGCAAGACAAAGGTGCGGCCGAGCGAAGCCAGGTTGGGAATCTGGGAGACGTACAGCCAGATATTTTTCGGCAGTACGTTTGCTAATCCCGCGAGAATTTCTTCCGGCTTCCAGCCTTGCCGCTGGAAATCCACAATGTCCGATTGCATGAAGACGGCGCAGCCATAGCCAAACATCGGCATGGCCTTGGCGTTGAATGCCAGATCCGCGAATTGCGTCACTTCATAGCCGAATCCTGTGCAGGTGGATTGCAGGAAGTATCCATTGCCAGCCGAGCATTGCGTATTCAATTTGAAATCTTTTACGCGGCCGTCCTGCAGGATGATGAGCTTGATGTCCTGGCCACCGACGTCGCAGATCACATCGGCGTGCGGATAGAAGTGCAGCGATGCTTCCGTGTGGGCCACCGTTTCCACGATGGCGGCGTCGGCGTTGAGCACGTCTCTAAGAATGTCTTTAGCGTAACCTGTCGTACCCAGGCCCATGATGCGCAGCGTCGCGCCCTGTTCCTCAACCTGCTGCCGCAGATTGCGGAACATATCCATGGTGTCTTCGATCGGATTGCCCTTGGAGAGCTGATAGCACTTCACCAGGATGCGCTTGTCTTTATCGAGCAGTACGGCTTTCGTCGAAGTGGAGCCGCCGTCGATCCCCATGAAGCCCTCGACCACCTGCCCGGGTTGGAACTTCGCCGGCACAAATTTCTTGGGCTTATATCGTTCTTTGAACGCCCGAAGCTCTTCCTCGTCCTTGCTTAGGCCGCTGCCGCCCTTTTTCTGCTTCTCTTCGAGCCGCCCAACGTTCATGTACCATTCCAGATTTTCAACACCGCGGTAAAGGCCGATGGCTTCGTCCTCGTCTTTGCCAAATTCCACCGAACCGAGCGCCGCGAAATATTGAGCATTCTCTGGAACCAGAATAAGAGAGGCGGGGTCAACGCCTTCCGGAAGCGGAAACTTACGCTCTTCCCAAATCTTCGGGATATTCGTTTTCCAGCACTCTTTCATGCCCCGGATGTACGTGTTTGGACCGCCGAGCAGCAACACCTGGGGTCGCAGCGTATTGCCGCGGGTGAGCACGGCGAGGTTTTGCTGCACGATGGCCTCAAAGAGCGAAGCCATCAACTCGTCGCCGGGCACACCAGTCTTTTGCAGGCCGTTGATATCCGTTTCCGCGAAGACTCCACACTTTCCGGCCACAGGATGCAGCTTCAGTCCGACATAGCCCATCTCGCAGAGTTGCTCGGACGGGATGCGCAGCTTGGCGTTGATCTTGTCGATCACAGCGCCCGTGCCGCCCGCGCACTTGTCATTCATCGACGGGATTTTCTTTTTGCGGCCGGTGACAGGATCTTCTTTAAAGATAATGATCTTTGCGTCTTGGCCGCCCAGTTCGATCACGGAACCGCATTGCGGATAGAGCTTCTCGACGGCCAGCGCAACGGCATTCACTTCTTGCACAAACTTTGCGCCAATTAGGGGCGCAATGCCCCCGCCGCCGCTGCCCGTAACGAAGATACGCGTAAGGCCGTGGGCGATTCCGACTTCGCTCTCCATCCGTTTCAGGAATTCGAGCACCTTCTCGGGCTGCTTGGTATCGTGGCGTTGATAATCCCGCCAGAGGATCTGGTCGTTGACGGGATTTACTACTACGGCCTTAACCGTGGTTGAGCCAACGTCAAGGCCGACCATGAGACGCACGCCCTGATCCAAGCGAGGCGCCGCCGGTTTCACCAACGGAGGGGGAGGCGCTACAACAGGCTTGGAGAGATTTGTCAGTGGGACAAATGCGCCGCCAGTATTGCCGGCGCTTCCGGTTCCGCAGCTTCCGCTCGAGCAGCCCATTATTCTCCTCAGACCTAAGCCGCAGCGCTCGCGCACTGGATCGGCTTATTCTCGGCCTTCATGAGTTCCGCGACGTGGCGCACGAAATTCGCGGCCGCACCCACCACGCCTTCGCAATGCGGCACTTTGTACATCGGCGACTTCAGTTCCGGATGCTCCTCGACGTAAGCGCGAATCTCCTCGAGCGTTCTGCCGGTGGATTCGAGAGAGGCCTTGAATTCCAGTTTCGTCTTCGCCTTGGCCTCGCCGAGAGCCATCTGCACGCGGCTGTGAGCGTTGACGTCCCCTTCGCCCGAGGTCTCGATGGGCAGGAAGATCATGTCTTTGTAATGCGACATGACGGCGGACTGAGCGCCGTCCGATTGCGTCGAAGGCATGCAGCCGAAAGGCTTCAGCGCCAGTACCATGTGCGCCAGCCCCTTGTGGGAATAGTAGATATTCTTCGCCACTTCCAGATGGCCTTCGCCGCCGGCCGCACGGGAGTTGTAATAGGGATGCCCGAGCCTTTGCAGCTCGTATTGATCGACCAGATGATGGCCGATGCCGCCGAGCGCGTCGATAATCCGGTTGTATTCGCGCTTGAAGATCTGTTCGGCAATCTTGATCTGCGCGATCTTCTTGTACATGGTCAAGTTGATCTTCAGGTGCTTGTCCAACCGCCATGATGGCGGCAACACTGCACCGTCTTTGAGGCCCTTTTCGTCGCGGCACTGCTGCACGACCTGGTGCATCAGGTAGCAGATCCAGGTCCCAATGGGTTCCACGACCACCTGCGCGCCTTCTTTTTCCAGGAAGCGGAACATGTTGAAATTTCCGTCGCCCTCGGTGGTCTGCGCCCAGAACTCGCCGGTGATCTTCACGATGGGCTTTACGCGCGTGCGGTCGATCTGAATTGAAGCAAAGCGGTCGCGCACTTCTCGCAGCGCGGCCATGATTTCATCGCCAAAGAGCTGATGCAGGAATTTGCCTACGTATTCGCCTGTTCCCGCGAAGCGCGTATTCTTGAGCAGCTTGGCGGCGCGCCCTCGCAAGGTCCAGGGTTTCTGCCGCCGCATTACTTCATGCAAAAGCTCCATGGACTCTTCCAGAACTCGGTCGGTCTCTCCCGCATTCACTTCATAAGGCCGAATCTGATAGGCCACGTCGTTAATGATGTCGCCCATGTTCAGGGCATTGAGGATCGCCAGGAAGAAATCGACGTTCATTTCCAGGCCAGCTTGGGCCTCGGCTTGATTCAGTCCGCCGCTCTGCTGGAAGAGCAGCACGCGGAACTTGTCAAAGCCGGCATTGCGCAAAGCCAACCGGTACTCCGCTTCATACATGCCGAACCGGCAAGGGCCGCAAGCGCCCGCCGTAAAAAAGACATACCGGTTACAAATCTCGTCTTTCGTCAAACCCTTGGATTCGAGGTCTTGTACATACTGGACAAGATTTCCAACGGTGAAGTAGGTCGGATTGCACTGACCGTTATTTCCGTACTCCTTGCCAAGCTGAAAGGCCTTTTTATTCGGCACAGGCACGGATTCGCACTTGTAGCCCAAGCTTTCCAGGGCTCCGTGCACCAGACGTTCATGCTTCCATGTAAGACCGCCAAAAAGAATGGTGGTGTGGTCGCGCTGCAGTGAGGTAAACGGAAGCTCAATCGGCTTATGGAAATGACGGATTTCGCGCTGCTCGATTCCGGCTTCTTTTTGCAGGCGCTGGCGTTCCTCCTCCAGGCGCTGGCGAATTAATGCCTCCGGCGACAGAATCTGGACCAACTCACCATTTGCTTGTGTTCCCTGAACGGGTGCAACAGAGCTCATGATCACTCCAATCGAGGCAGTCTAGATTGATTGCGTTTTTAAGGCCCAACGATTATCGGCCAGTCTCTTGCCTGCTGACCGCAACGCCAGAACCGCCGCTGCAGCTTGTTTGCTTCTTGGGGCGCGGACCGTTGGCCGGTAAATCGATGCAAGGCAGCTTTGACACCCTGAGAATATACCGTCCCCCACAACCCCCAAGTAACAAATTCTGCAGACTTTGTCCAGCGAATGTGTACAACAATGCAGTGGATGGGCAGGTTTGTTACCCGAATGGCTAGATCATCGCTTGGATGGTAATTATCGGGGGGTTACACCCGGAGCAACACGCTAATGGGCCGGCAAGGCCGAGCTTTGGCCGGGCAAAGGCGCCCCCGATATGTATATGGTGGAGTCTTGCCAGCCCCCGCCAAGCGCTTGGATAAGCTGAATTGTGGTCAGCAAGCGCTGCTCGTGAACCAGATCGGCAACGCGCTGATTAGTCAGCAGCTCTTCCTCCGCGGTGATGACTTCCAGGTAGTTGGCTAAGCCCTCTCGATACCGAGAGGTGGATATGTCCACCGTTTCCTGAGCTGAGCGGATCGCTTGGTCATACGCGGCGGACTGCTGTTCGAGCACGCGGAGGGTGGACAAGTCGTCTTCCACCTCTTGAAACGCAGTCAGGACCGTTTGCCGATAGTTGGCCACCGACTCATCATAAGTTGCCCGAGCAAGCAGGAGATTCGCGGAAAGCCGGCCTCCGGTGTAGATCGGTTGCGATGCACTTGCCGCAGCCGACCAAACCAGGCTGGGCGCATTCAAAATTTGCCCAAGGAACGTACTCAGTCCACCGGCCGAAAATGTCAGCGTCACATTTGGGAAATAAGCGGCTCGAGCCACGCCGATTTGCGCGTTATTCGAAGCCATGACCCTTTCTGCGCTCGCCACATCGGGACGTCGTTCGAGCAAGTCGGAAGGCAAACCCGCAGGAAGCGCAGGAGGGGGTGTTTGCAGAGGTTTTTGTGAAAGGCTGAATTCGGCCGGCGGCTTTCCCAACAGAACCGCCAGAGCGTGTTCAAATTGCGCACGCTGAACTCCCAGTCCTACGTAGGTCGCCTGGGTAGTGTCGAGCAGCGTCTCCGCCGCGGAAACATCCAACCCGCTGGCCACGCCTCCCTGGTGACGCACATTCGCCAAATCCACGGCGTGCTGCTGCAAATCGATGTTGTTGCGCAGGATGACCAAATCCTGATCGATGTAGTGCACCATGATGTAATCTGACGCGACGTCACTTTTGAGTTGCAGCAAAACGTTTTCGTACTCGGCCACGCTCCTCTGGGCCAGAGCATTCGCTGATTCAATTTCGTGCCGGATCTGCCCCCACAGGTCGACTTCGTAACTTGCTTGTATTGGCAAGCTGAAGGTATTAGCCGAAAAAGCGACGTCGCCGCCCGAACCCGGAGGCAGGGGCCGAGTTCCGGAAATTCGCGCGCGGCCCGGCGAAAACCCTCCTGAGACAAACGGAAACAAATTGGACCGCGTGGCCAGCGAGGTTGCGCGCGCCTCAATGACCCGCTGTGCGGCGGCCTGGAGAGTTTGATTGGCCGTTAGCGCTTGAGTTTCCAGATCGTTTAGCTCTGGATCGTTGAAAACGACCCACCAGTTTCCCTTGGAGATTTCGTCTAGGGGTGTGGCCGCCTTCCACCCCTCTGGCGGCGGCTCTTTCCATGCAGAAGGTGCGTCCACGCTAGGGCGGTTGTACTTCGGGCCTACGACACAGCCGCTAAACATAATCACGCCAATTAGCATGAGCGCCAGACGCCACAATCCGGAAGTGGACCCGGCGCGACGGGTCGGTTTAGATGAGGCCATCAGTTTGAAGTTCCGGCCGCATGCTGCGCCGGACTTGGGCGCGGAGCCTGTCTGCTCGACGGGACCTCGGTCGCCTGCTGGGGCGAAACCGACGCGCCGTCCGAAAGGGAATCGGGTGGATTGAGAATAACGAGATCATTGGGCTGCAACCCGGAGAGTATCTCCAGGCTGTTGCCAAAATCGCGGCCGATGCTGACGGTTCGAAGCCGCGCTACGTTTTGGGATTCCACTACGGCAACCTGAGGCCCGGCGGAGCGAAAGATCAAGGTATTGGAGGGTACAACCAGCGGTGGCTCAGCACTCGAGACGCGGAACGTGACTTCCGCATAGGATCCCGGCATCAATTCGCCTTTGGGATTAGGAACCTGGACTTCCGTCAGAAGAGTGCGAGAAGCGGTGTCGATCGCACCAGAGGTGTGGGCGATCTTCCCCGTAAAAACGCGGGTGGGAAATTCGGCGATGTGCAATTCCGCCGGCAATCCGATCTTCATATCGCTGCTAAAGCCTTCGGGCACGTTCACATAGACTCGCATGACGTCAATCTGAGCGAGCTTGAATAATTCCTTGGCCGTGCCGTTGCTGATCAGCGCCCCAATGTCGATATCTCGTGTAGTAATGACTCCTGCAAATGGCGCCGTCACCTGCTGAAACGACTGCATGGATTTCAACCGATCTACATTGGCGACTGCAGCGGCATAATCTGCTTGCCGGGCTTTATAAGCGGCATCATTGGTATCTACTTCCTGCTGGGAGACGCCATCCGATTTTAGGAGGTTGTGCCAGCGTTCCGCGGTGCTCTTGGCCAAATCCAAATTGGCTTGAGCCTGCAATTGCGCCGCTTCTGCTTGCCTGAGCTGCTGATCGATTTCGGGTGTGTCGATCGTCGCAAGCAACTGCCCCTCTTTCACTCGCCCACCGATATCTACATACCAGTGTTTGAGATAGCCATCGGTCCGGGCGTAAATCGGCGTTTCCACATAGGCCTGAACGTCGCCTGGAATCGTGAATTCGCGCTTGGCATTGGAATGCGTCGGATGCATTACGGCCACGGGAATTTGCTCGCTTTGCCCCGCTGCGGGAATCAGTTCGGCGCTCACGCGGTTGCGCGACTGCACCCTCCAATAGGCTAAGCCGGCGAAGAGAGCCAAAAGAATTGCTGGGATGGTGTATAGCCAGAACCGCGACGCACGGTGCGGTGCCGGAGAGATCTTAGGGGCCCGCACGGGTTCGGTGGATTGCTCCGTCTCCGTGAACTGCGGATTCATGAAAGCGTTTTTCTCCTCGATTTACCAGACAATGATAATGATGTGTATGCGAGCTTTTTCGTTCCTGTCATTTTCTCGATGGATTCCTATTCCGCGAAGAGTTCCCGATATCCCTTGCGGCGAATAAAGCTGTATACGACCGGCACGAAGAACAAAGTCGATATCGTCGCTATCAGCAGGCCTCCAATAACCGCGCGGCCAAGCGGCGCGTTTTGTTCGGCGCCCTCGCCAATTCCAAGCGACATCGGAATCATGCCCACAATCATGGCGAGAGCAGTCATAAGCACCGGGCGAAGCCGTGTGAACCCGGCGCTGATGGCCGCCTGGAACGAATTTTTTCCTTCCTGCATTTGCGCTGCGGCGAATGTAACCAGCAGGATGCTATTCGAAGTGGCCACCCCAATACACATGATGGTGCCCATGAGCGAGGGCACGTTCAAAGTGGTTCCGGTGAAAAATAGCATCCACACGATGCCGCTGAGCGCGCCCGGCAACGCCGTAATGATAATAAATGGATCGACCCACGATTGGAAATTCACCACCATCAGCAAGTAAACCAGGACCACAGAAAAGACTAGGCCGATTGCCAGACCGGAGAACGAAGACTGCATGGTATCGATCTGCCCTCTGATAGCCACGGAGGTGCCGCGTGGAAGCTTGGATTCGTACTGCCGCACTACCTTCACGACGTCCGCCGAAAGCCCGCCGAGATCGCGATCCTGTGCGCTGATGTAAGTGTCTACAACAGGCAGAATGTCGTATTGGGAAGCTACTGCAAGCGCGGATTCCCTGGAGATGTGCGCCAGATTTTCGATTAATTGTTCCTGTGCGCGGGTGCTCTGGCTATTCCCCCCAATTACCGGCATCTCTTGGAGATTCGGCAGCGAATCCATGCGGTATTGCGGCGTCTGCGTGGCGATTGTGTAGGTGACTCCCTGCGGGCTAACCCAGAAGTTGGGAGCGGTCTGAAAACTATTGGTTAAGGAGACCAGGGCGTTACTCGCCACAGTGGATTCCGTCATGCCCACTTGCTGGGCTTTAACACGGTCTACATCGATATCCAGTTGCGGCTGGTTATAAGCCTGTTGGATGTGCACGTCGGCCGCCCCAGGGATCGCCTTTAGGCGGGGCAGCAACTCACGAGCGAGATTGAAGTTCTGCCGCACATCGGGACCCGCCAGCTGAACATCAATGGGAGCGGGCAATCCGAAATTAAGCACTTGGCTGACAATGTCTGCAGGTTGAAAATAAAATTCCGTCCCAGGGAACTCTTTAGGCAGAGTTCGGCGCAAATCGCGAATGTAATCCACGGGCTTAATGCGGTGCTCGGGCTTCAGTGCAATCAGAATCTCTCCGTCTGAAGTGCCAATCACGCCGTTATTGCTGAGTGTGAGATTGGTGCCGCTGGTCGGGAATCCGATGTTATCGACGATACTGTCTAATTCCGCTTTGGGAATTTGCTTGCGAATAGAGGCTTCGATCCTGTCGCACAGGGCGGTCGTCTCCTCGATGCGTGTTCCGATGGGAGCGCGCACGTGCAGCCGGATTTGACCCGCATCCACGGCGGGGAAAAGATCGGATCCCAGAAAAGGTATCAGGAGCAAGCTCGCGGCGCAGAATCCCAGAAAGCTGATACCAAAAATCAAGCGGTGAGCCAGGCACCATTCCAGTGCTGCAACGTAGCCCTCCCGCATAGCCTCAAATTTTTCCTCGAACGCAAGGTGGAATCGGCGGAAGAAGCCCTCATAAGCCTGATCTCGCGCCGCCGCTTCGCGCTTACGCCTCTCGGAACGGAATGAGTACATCACCAGGGTTGGCACCAGCGTGCGAGATAAGAAATAGGAGGCCAGCATGGCAAAGACAACGGCCTCCGCCAGGGGGCGGAAGAGATATCCGGGTGCGCCCTTCAGAAAGAAAATGGGAATGAAGACGATGCAGATGCTGAGTGTGGCCACGAAAGCCGGCACCGCGATTTGCTGAGCGCCCGTGAGGATGGTGTCGCGCAAGGGCATGCCCTCGGGCAGCAGGCGATTGATGTTCTCGATTTCGACCGTAGCGTCGTCCACCAGGATGCCGACAGCGAGCGCCAAGCCGCCCAGGCTCATGATATTCAGAGTTTCGCCGAGCAGGCTCATCACCAGCAGTGAGGTCAATATCGATAAAGGAATGGAGATCGCCACGACCAAAGTGCTCCGCCAGCTTCCCAAAAAAAGCAGAATCAAAGCTGCCGTAAGACAAGCTGCAATTGCCGCTTCCCGCAGTACGCCGTTAATCGCCGCGCGCACAAAGATAGATTGGTCGCCAGTTAGGGTGATGTTCAGTTCCGGCGGTAAGGTGGCTGCGATTTTGGGAATAGCCGCGCGGATTCTAGACGCCACGTCCAGGGTCGAAGCCGCTCCGTGCTTCAGTACAACCATCAATACGCCCCGCTGACCATCGCGTCGTGACACATTGGTCTGAAAGGCGGCGCCGTCATGGACGTAAGCTACGTCCCTCAAATAAACCATCGCGCCATTTACAACCTTGACGGGCATGTCATTCAACTCGTCAATGCTTTTGGCGCTGCTATTCAGTTCAATGTCATACTCGCGATCGCCAATCTTGGCCGTGCCTTGAGGCTGAACCAGATTTTGCGTGTTTACAGCGTTCACCACATCTGCGCCGGAAATACCCCGCTGGAGAAGTTTCTGCGGATCCAGATCTACCGTCACCAACCGGTTCTTGCCCCCATAGGGCGCCGGCAGTTCCGCGCCTTCAATGGTGATCAGCCGGGTCCGCAGGAAATTCACTCCCAAATCGGTCAACTGCTGTTCAGAAAGACTCTGGCTGCTCAGTCCGATCTGCAAAATGGGAACATCGGCGGCACTATAAGCCAGCATGTAAGGAGGGGTCGTCCCCGCCGGCATCCCACGAACAGAACTTCCGGCAACCGAGCTTATCTCGGCAATGGCAGCAAAGGGATCGGCTTTCGGCTGAAGAAAAACCTTGATTACGGCAATGCCGTGGTAGGACTGCGACTCGATGTGTTCAATATTATCGACGTTGTTCGTCATGCCGCGTTCCAGGACGCTGGCCAGACGGTCCTGCATATCTTGAGGGGAAAGTCCTGTGTATTGAATAACTACGCCAACCACGGGGATATTGATTGCCGGGAAAATATCTACCGGGGTCTGCAGGATGGCCACCCCGCTGAGGATCAAAATCAAAAGGGACACTACTATGAATGTATATGGCCGGTTAAGGGCGACCCTTACAATCCACATAGCTTCGCTTTGCTAAAACTCCATCTCTCGCGCTGCCGCGGCGCAGGCGCGGAATAGAGACACTTCCCTCATCGTTTTAGACGTATTCCATCCCAAGCTGGTTATATCGCGGTATCTTGCGTTGCAACTTGGCCTGAGGTCTCTGTAGACGCGCAACCTACGGATTTATTGTAGCATATGAGCTTTTCTTGAGAGCGACTGAGGTGAATGATGCCCGGTTACACGCAGGAGCACGCCAAGGCTGGCATTCAGGCCAAGCT
Source organism: uncultured Acidobacteriota bacterium (assembly GCA_963803735.1). Lineage (GTDB taxonomy): Bacteria > Acidobacteriota > Terriglobia > Acidiferrales > UBA7541 > Palsa-189. The sequence goes on from CAWDNV010000012.1 coordinate 120,129, forward strand.
GCCAGATCTCGAGACTTGGCCCAATCAATTTCCCGGCTATATCATCCGCACCCGCTACCCCGAATACACCTCCATGTGCCCTAAAACCGGCTTACCGGACTACGGAACAATCACCATCGAGTACGAACCCCGCCGGTATTGCCTGGAGCTAAAAGCTTTGAAGCACTATCTGCTTGCTTACCGGAATTTGGGCATCTTCTATGAGAACGCCGTCAACCGCATTCTGCGGGATATTGTCGCGGCCGTGAAGCCGGCGTGGTGCACTGTTAAAGGCGAATTCACCCCTCGCGGTGGACTGACGACAACAGTTGAAACTCGCTGGCCGCGCCGAGGTCGATAACGCATCTAACAAGGCGGTCGCCGACTGTGAGGGTGGTCGTGGTAACAGGACTTCTTTCCCACCGACCCAGTAACCATAGTGCTAGGCCAGTCCCGTCATGGACAACCCAAAAGCTCTCGGACATAATCAATACTTGGCATTGTCAATTGTCACTATCGTGAAGTAATTGTGGCAGCGAAGACTGCCGCAGCTTTAAAGGAGAAAAGGCATGAGTATTACCCCGAATGTCCCGCCGAATGCTCCCCCCTCGAATGAGGGCTATGTGTATGAGCCGGCGCCGACGCCACGTTGGATTCCGCTCGTCATAATCGTGTTATTTCTCGGCGTCGGAGCACTGATCTATATCGGATATAACTCTCGAACTCAGTTGCAATATGCCCTGGCTCAGAGCAATAACCACGCCGACGTGCTTAGCAAGGAGTTGGAGCAGACAAATTCGCGCGTTGCGTTGCTTCGCGCGCAGTTGGATGTAACCTCGCAGAAACTTGGGCTTACGCAGGCGGAATTGGCACACGCCCGCACCATGGCCCAGCAGATACAGCAGGAGCAGCAAGACAGTGACGCGAAGCTGGTGGCCCAAATAGGCCAGGTGCAGCAGGAAAACGCAGCCAAGATCGGGCAGGTAACGAACGATTTAACCGGGGCCAAATCCGATCTCGCCGCAACCAAGAAAGATCTCGACGATACGAAGAAGACTCTTACCACTGCGGTAGGGGACTTGAATCAGCATGGCGTCTTGATTGCGCGAAATGGGGAAGAACTGGAAGTTCTCAAGCACCTCAACGACCGCAATATCTACGATTTCAAGATCACCAAATCGAAGCAGCCTCAACACGTCGGACCAGTTCAGATCTTGCTCCACAGCGTTGACCCGAAGCACTACAAGTTCGACATGACCGTAATCGCAGATGATAAGTCCATCGACAAGAAAGACCGCAACGTTGATGAGCCGATGCAGTTCTATGTTCGTGGTGTCCGCGCGCCTTACGAGCTCGTGGTCATGGAAGTTACCAAGACTGGCGTGAATGGCTATCTTTCCACGCCCAAGGAGACCGGTGGTCCTGCGCCTTCAGGAGCGGCCAATTTAGGAGGCGGCGCGACGGCCCCCGCTAGTGCTCCTGCCGCTGCCCCGGTTCCAGCCGGCGCTCCCGCCGCGGCCAACAATCCGTCGGGACCGCCAAGATCACAGCAATAAGCGCAGAATTAGTTGTACCGAGTGACGGACGCTATTCGAACTGCTTGAGCGTATCCGCCATTTTGCGGAGCCGCTCGTCCACGCGTCCAAACACGCTATCATGCGGAAATTGGCCGCGGCCATCACGAGACCCGGCTTCGATGCCCGTCAGAATCTCGATTCCCTCTTCGATGTGAGCGACGGGGTGCACATGAAACATCCCGTTCGCCACCGCTGCAATTAAATCTTCGCGCAACATCAAATCTTCTACGTTTTCAATAGGGATGAGCACCCCTTGGGTTCCCGTTAGGCCCCGCACGCGACAGACGTCGTAGAAACCTTCCACTTTTTCGTTCACGCCTCCGATCGGCTGAATGACTCCCTGTTGATTCACCGAGCCGGTTACGCCAATGTCCTGCCGAATGGGCAGCCCGGAAAGCGCCGAGAGCAGAGCATAAACTTCCGTGGAACTGGCGCTATCGCCGTCCACGCCAGAGTAGGACTGTTCGAAACAAATGCTGGCCGCCAGCGAGAGAGGCTTATCCTGCGCAAATTGAGAACGCAGGTACCCGGCGATGATCTGCATGCCCTTGTCGTGGAGTTCTCCGCTGAGGTTTGCTTCGCGCTCGATATTGATCAGCCCGGATTTGCCAAGCGCTGCCGAGGCGGTGATCCGCACCGGCTTGCCGAAAAGATATCCGCCGATTTCCATCAGGCTGAGTCCGTTCACCTGGCCGGCTTGAGCACCTTCGGTATCGATGAGCAAAGTGCCTTCCGCAATCATCTCGCGAACTTTTGTTTCGATCAGATTGTGACGCTCGGTCCGCGCCTCCCGCGCAATTCTTAGGTGCGTGGCCGTCACCGGTGCTTCGCCGGCCTGCCGCGCGACATAGCAGCCTTCTCGCGCCAGATCGGCTAAGTCCACAAACCGGGATGTTACCTTGTTGCGCCTGCCCGCCAGGCGCACGCCGTATTCGATCATCGCCGCGACAGCCGTGCGGTCGAAGGGGCAGAGGCCCTCATCCTGACAAAGTTTGTGCAAACGGCCGCTGTACTGCCGGATCACGTCGTCATTCATTGCCATTTCTTCATCGAACTCGACACGCACCTTGAAAATCTTCTTAAACTCCTCTTCATGGGCATAGAAAATTTCATACAAGTTGCGGTCACCGATGAGGATGATCTTTACATTCAGATCGATGGATTCGGGCTTGAGCGCTGACGCGCCGAAAGGAAAAAGGAGCTCCATGGGCTGGATTTCCAGCTTGGCATGGTTCAGCGTGCGCTTTAGCGTTCGCCAGACGCCCATTTCCGTCAGTGCGTCGAGCGCATACATGATCAGGAAACCGCCGTCGGCGCGAAGCATCGAGCCGGCGCGCAGGTCCATAAAATCAGAGGACCAAACTCCTCGCGAGTCGTAACTGCGCTGGATCGTACCGAAAAGATTTGTGTGCGTCGGAGTTGTCTCGAAAATGACCGGCGACGTGTCTTGCTCGTTGTGCCCGAGGAGCACGTTCACGCCGTAAACGCGAAAGGGATCTCGCTCAGGATTGGAACTCTTTAGGGGTGCCTCGCCGGGAGGACCAGCGCCCGGCTCCTGTTCGTCTTCGCGTTCCTTGAACGGATCTAGATTATCGAGAATGTTGTGCCGGACTTCCTCCAGATATTCAGCCACGTGGCTGGCCGTGTATTTCTCCTTGAGCTCTTCGATAAAGCCGTCCACCAGGACGGAAGCCGCTTCCTGCTCCAGATAGCTGAGTTCACTGGCAAGTTCACGCGAAAGCGTCAGCGTCTTGCGGTAGACGACGGTGAACTCCTGCCGGAACTGCTCGTATTTCCGCTCCAGTTCCTCAGCCGCGATGTTCTCGAGTTTTCCTTCCTGCACCAGCTTGGGTATGTCTTCGATGGGCACCATCTGCCCTTCGAGAACGGGGAAAATCTCGGGCAGTGCCACGGCTCCCACCTGCATGTGCCCCAGCGCAAATTGCTCCCGTGCAATGCGGCGGGTGAAATCGTCCATCAATTCCTTTTCCCGTAACGTGTACCGATCTACGATGCGCCCTTTCTGGCGCTGGAAAGGCTCGCCCTCAAAAACCTGGGGAATGCGTCGCCGCAGGAAGTCGATGCCCGATTGCATGTCTTTCTTGAAATTGTTGGCCTGGCCGCGCGGCAAGGTCAGCAGCCGTGGGCGGTCTGGGTTCTTGAAGTTGTTGACGTAGCAGCGGTCCGGCCCGGGCTCGGTGCGCGGCTGTAACTGTTCGATGAGCTTTTGGATCATTCCGCCGCGGCTCGTGCCCGATAGTCCGCAGACGAAGATGTTGTATCCCGGCGCGGCCAGCTCGATTCCCATGCGCAGTGCGCGCAAAGCGCGGTCTTGCCCCACGGGGCCTTCAATCGGTTCGGCCTGCGCCGTGGTTTCATAGGGAATGCGCGCAGGATCGCACCGCCAGCGCAGTTTTTCCGGCGGCAGTTCCGTAAATCGAATGGCAGGTTTTGTAGCCATGGCCGCATCTGGAGCGAAAAGGCTGCCTTCTGGTGGCGAAAGTCTAACTACAGGATGAGCTTTCGCCGCTTCACAAAGTCGCGCTTTTCGCATTTAACAAAGTCGGCCTACTCTAGCACAAGCCGTGGATACCCGCTGGGTGCGCACTCCGCCGTGTGCAAATTCGCAACAGAATCAAAGGACAGTTAGCGGCTACTTTCTAATCGCCCCGCCATCAAAGGAATGGTCCAGCCACGGGACTTTTAACCGGCGTGATATGATTCTCAAACTTACCTCTGGATCAAAACCTATGACGGAAATTTCCACCTGCGAACACGAACACACCCGGCTTATCGCCAAAGATAACGAAGCTGAGTACATCGAGTGCGTAAACTGCGGCGCTATTCTTGAAACTCACGAACTGGCGGAAGATCCAAAGCGCGCGAACTCTGAATCGAATCCCCGCGAGCCCGCCAAATCAAATCCCTTTGACGAATCTCTCTCCGACGCCTGAGCGGAAGTGCAGGACTCATCGGCTGTCATCCCGAGTCGCTTTTGGACGAGGGATCTGCTTTTAGCTCTCGCGTCTCAGGGAATTACAGGGTCTTGCGTGTCATTCTGAGGAGCGTAGAGACGAAGAATCTCTCTGGCAGCTTTTCACCGAATCCCGATCTTCTCGAGCAATCGTTCAATCTCACCCGCTGAGACGTCGTAAAGCGGCCGCTCGTCTTCCTGCTCCAGCCGTTCTCGAAGATATTCCGCAGCCACGAAACTCGCCTCGCGGTCGGTCATATCGCGGTGTGCCCGCGTCCGGAACTGCACAAATCCGGTGTGCGCCAGGCCTACAATGGCGGCCCGGCCATCGACAAAAAACTTCGTATCCACGCTATCGCTGTGGCGGGTCGCGATGCCATTCCAAAGGTGTGAGAAGCGAACCTGATAAGCCTGCCCCGTCAATGTAGACATCACGTCAAACGGGCCGACGAAGTTGCTCATCGGCCCGTCATTCGGAATTGCCCGGTTCGCGGTTGGTGCAGTCACGTTCTAGCCTTGTTTAGCTTCAGTGCGCGATAGTAGCCGTCTCTGCGTGCGAGTAGGCTCGAATCGCCGACCCCACTCCGGCGCCTGGCGATACGCTAAGCCCCTGGTCGAGCAGGACTTTTTCCAGCGCCGCCAGGAAAAACAGGATGTGTTTTGCCTGGCTCACGTAGCCCATCAAGCCGATGCGCCAGATCTTGCCTTTCAGCGGGCCGATGCCGCCGGCGATTTCGATACCGAATTCGTCGAGCAGTTGCCGACGCACGCGCCCGTCCTCCACGCTTTTTGGCACGTGGACGCTCGTGACGGTAGGCAGCCGGTCATTCGGATCGGAAACGAACAATTGAATTCCCAGCGCCTCGAGGCCGGCGATCAGCGCGAGCTGATTCTGGCGATGCCGCTGCCAGCTCGCTTCGAGCCCTTCCTCGAAAATGATCCGCAGAGCCTCGCGCAATGCGAACACAATGGAGATCGGCGGGGTGTGATGGTACGTGCGGTCCTTGCCCCAAAAGTTCATCGTTGTGGTGAGATCGAAATACCAGCTTTGCACAGGAGTCTTCCGCGCGCGCAGCACTTCTTCCATGCGCGGGCCCACGGTGATCGGCGACATGCCGGGAGGCGCGCTGATGGCCTTCTGCGTGCCACTGAAGCAGAGGTCAATCCTCTGCTTATCCACGTTCAGCGGAGTCCCGCAAAGAGTGGCCACCGCGTCGACCACTAAGAGCGCCCCGACCTCATCGGCCACCTTCCTGAAATCGTCGATCGGGCTAAGAACACCCGTGGACGTCTCGCCGTGACAAACACCGATAAATTTAATCTTGCGGCCCTTCGCGGCCTTGCGCACGTCATTCGGATCGACAGTTCGTCCCCAGGGAGCTTCCACGCGATGAATCGTGGTACCCGGCACACGCGAAGCGATCACGGCCATGCGCTCCGAAAAATTGCCGTTCACGCAAACGATAGCCTCGTCGCCCGGCTCCAGTGGATTCACCACTGCGGCTTCGATGCCCCCCGACCCCGATGCCGAGATCGGAAAGGTCACGCGATTCTCGGTCTGAAAAGCCCTTCGCAGCAAAGTCTGCACTTCGCCGATCATCTCGGTGAACCAGGGGTCCATATGGCCCACAAGCGGAGTCGACATCGCGCGATAGACGCGAGGGTCGATCGAACACGGCCCCGGCGTCATCATCAAGCGATACGGGGCTAAAAGCTCACCTATTTGCTCGGTCATTTCTCGGATTTTCCTCGAATCAGTTCAGATTAGTGGAGTCCTACCGGTTCCCTTAGATCGAGAGGTGATCCCTTCCCCAGATCGGATGAAGATCAGCTCAGATCAGGCTCACTTTGCAAGACCACTCCAGGTCCAAACCTTTCAGGACCAGGAAGATCAGAAGCCGGCGGAGACCGCTTTGCGTCGCCATTTGCGGATCGACTCTCCTAGTTTGGCCGAATCGCGCCGCGCTTGCAACGCGAATCTCCCTTCCGGTTACGCACCGGTCCCTGCGGTGTGGAAAAATGCGAGTTCCGGCCGCTGCGAATGGAAGTGAGGCTGCCCGAAGTGCTGGATCCTTCGGCCGATCTTGGCATAAACTTGTTTTATACTGTATGCCACAAACATAAATTGGACTCGCGCTCGCAGAATCTGTTATCAATGGAAGTACACACTAGGAACATGAGCTTTGACTAATGAACGAGCAATCATCCCATAACGCTGCACGGCGCAAGCTGACTGGCGCCGAAATTATCTGGGAATGCCTTGAACGGCTCGGAGTTGAGCACGTCTTCGGCTATCCCGGCGGGGCCATTCTGCCCACGTACGACGCCCTCACGCGATCGCGCGTCCACCATGTCCTCGTGCGGCATGAGCAAGGCGCGACCCACATGGCCGACGGCTACGCGCGAGCGAGCGGCCGCGTTGGTGTGGCCTTGGCAACGTCCGGTCCCGGCGCGACCAATATGGTCACCGGCATCGCCACGGCAATGATGGATTCATCCCCAATCGTCTGCATTACCGGGCAGGTGGGCAGCACCGTACTCGGCAGTGACGCTTTTCAGGAAACCGACATCACCGGCATCACGATACCCATCACCAAGCACAATTATCTGGTGACGCGCGCCGATGAAGTCGCCTCCAGCTTGCGTGAAGCCTTCCAGATTGCCGCTTCCGATCGGCCCGGCCCTGTGCTCGTGGACATAACCAAAGATGCCCAGCTCGGCACCTGCGAATTTGATTGGGATGCCGCCGCGCCCCGAGCGCACCGCCAGGTCCCTGATTTCTTTCCCGCTCCTGCGAAACTGGATGAGGCCGCCGCACTGATCAACGAATCGCAACGGCCTGTGATCCTGGCTGGACACGGCATCATTCTCTCCGGCGCAGGTGAAGAAGTTCGCCGGCTTGCTGAGACCGCCGATATTCCTGTGGCCTTGACGTTGCTCGGACTCGGCGCTTTCCCCGCTTCTCATCCTCTGAATCTCGGAATGATGGGCATGCACGGCGAAGCCTGGGTAAATCAGGCCATTCAGGAATCCGATCTTTTGATCGCGCTCGGCATGCGCTTCGACGACCGCGTGACCGGTAAGCTCAATACCTACGCCCAAAAAGCCAAGAAAATCCATGTCGAGATCGACCGCGCTGAAATCGACAAGAACGTGCACGTGGATGTGCCGCTCATCGGCGACCTGCGCCAAGTCCTCCAGCGGCTGCTTCCTCTGGTGAAACCGAACCGGCATTCCGAGTGGTGGTCGCAGGTACACGTCTCAAAGAAGGATTCGGCGGTGCGCGACATCCAGAATCTTCCCGATAGCGGGCACCTCTACGCTGCGCACGTCATTAACGATCTGTGGCGCGAGACCAAAGGCGACGCCGTCATTGTTACCGACGTCGGACAGCACCAGATGTGGGAGGCGCAGTATTATCACCACGAAAAGCCGCGTTCCCTGATCACCTCAGGCGGACTCGGCACGATGGGGTTTGCCTTACCGGCGGCGATCGGCGCGAAATTTGCGCGGCCGGATTCCGAAGTATGGGTGGTGGTTGGTGACGGCGGTTTTCAGATGACAATGGCTGAGCTGGCCACGATCGTTCAGGAAAAGCTGAACGTCAAGATCGCCATCATTAACAACGGCTTTCTGGGCATGGTTCGGCAATGGCAGGAATTTTTTTACGAAGGCCGATATGCGGGAACGCCGCTGCTGAGCCCTGACTTCGTGAAACTGGCCGAGGCTTACGGGATTCCCGGGCTCATGGTGACCCAGCGCTCACAGGTGGTGCCGGCGCTGAACACATCGCGATTTCATGGCGGACCAGCCCTTATCGATTTTCGCGTGGAACAAGAGGATTCGGTCTACCCGATGGTTCCTGCGGGAGCCGATTTGCAGGCCATGATCCGTCGGCCTACTCCTTTGGTGGAAAGACCGACGGATGACTGAGCGCGAAAAACCTCACACATTTGTCGTATACGTGGAGAACAAGCCGGGCGTTCTCAACCGCATTGCCTCGCTCTTTCGCCGTCGTGGATATAACATCGAATCGCTGACGGTCGGACATACCGAGCGTCCCAACATTTCGCGCATGACCATCGTCTCTTCGATTGGCGAAGGCGCGGCGCATCGCGTCGAAGCGAATATCTACAAGCTGGTGAACGTGCTGTCGGTGGAAGACGTAACGCACGCCACCACGATTTCGCGAAGTCTTGCGCTTATTAAAGTGGAAGCTCCGGAGGAATCCCGTCACCGGCTGATGGAGATTGTGCGTGTTTTCCGGGCGCGCGTCGTGGATCTGGCGCCGCGCTCCTTAATCATTGAAATTACCGGCGCAGAGGATAAAATCCACGCTCTGGTGGACGTGCTTCGCCCCTTCGGCATTTTGGAGATGGTGCGCACGGGTCAGGTGGTCATGCGGCGCGGGGTTCAAGAGAGTTCCTTACCAAAGGGCGCGCAGGATGACCCTCGGCCAAGCCAGCAAAAAACAGGCCCAGAACTGACGGGCGCCGACGCGCTCGTCGAGGCGGAGCACCCCGGTTCCGTCTAAGTGGGCCCCATAACCAAGGAGCAATAGAATGGCTACGATTTATCATGACGATGCCGCAGACCTCTCTCTGATTCAGGCCAAGAAGATCGCCATTATCGGATATGGTTCGCAGGGGCACGCGCATGCCCTGAATCTCAGGGATAGCGGTTGCACAGTTTGCATAGGGCTGCACGATCAGAGTAAGTCTCGCCAAAAGGCAATTGCGTCGGGCCTCACGGTCAAATCGAATCGCGATGCCGCTGCGTGGGCCGACGTCATTATGTTGCTGGCGCCTGATACCACCCAGCCTGCCATATACGAGAAAGAGATCGCGCCGAATCTCTCTGCCGGCAAAATGCTCATGTTTGCCCATGGCTTCAACATTCGCTATGGAACGATCCACCCTCCTAAGAATATCGACGTCACGATGATCGCCCCTAAAGCTCCAGGCCATCGCGTCCGCGAAGTTTTCACGGAAGGGGGCGGAACGCCCGCGCTGCTTGCCATTCATCAAGATGCGACGGGCAAGGCCAAGCAGCTCGCGCTTTCCTATGGCAAAGCCATCGGCGGAACACGTGCCGGGGTCATGGAGACGACGTTCACCGAAGAGACCGAAACCGATCTCTTCGGCGAACAAGCCGTGCTCTGCGGCGGCATCAGCGCGCTCATGAAAGCGGGATTCGACACGCTGGTAGAGGCGGGCTATCAGCCGGAAGCGGCCTATTTCGAATGTGTGCACGAGATGAAGCTGATCGTGGACTTAATCTATCAGGGCGGCCTGAACTACATGCGCTATTCCATCAGTGACACGGCGGAATGGGGCGACTACATTGCTGGTCCGCAGATCGTCAATGCCGAGACGCGCAAGACCATGAAGGAATTGCTCCGAAAGATTCAAAATGGCGAAATGGCGAAGGACTGGATAGCTGAAAACGAAACAGGCCGGAAGCGATTCATGGAAATGCGGCGCAAAGAGCAGCATTTGCTGGTGGAAGAGGTTGGGGAACGGTTGCGCGCTCTCATGCCTTTCCTGAATCCAGTAAAAGTCGCTACCGAACCGCCCAGCGCCGCCGTTGGCGCGAAGCCTTGAGCCCACATCTATTGTTGTTGCCATCCCCAATAGCGAGGGATGTGCAGTTTGTAGCTCGGGTCGCGCCGGCGCCTTTGGTCGGCAGACCTGAGGGTTTCGGTTTTTAGTTTGTAACCATTAACAATCAGCGATGACTGATACTGCAACCCGTCTCAATCGAAAAAGTCGCCTCGTCACCGAAGGCTTCGAACGTACCCCCAACCGCGCCATGCTGCGCGCCGTCGGCTTCGGCGACAGCGATTTCGACAAGCCGATCGTGGCCGTAGCCAACGGCTACAGCACCATTACTCCCTGCAACGCAGGTCTCAATGATTTGGCGGAGCGCTCGGTGGCATCGCTTCGCGAAGCGCGAACCATGCCGCAGATCTTCGGCACCATCACCGTCAGTGACGGCATCTCTATGGGCACCGAGGGGATGAAGTATTCGCTGGTGTCACGCGAAGTAATCGCCGACTCGATTGAAACCGTTTGCAGCGCCGCAGAAGTGGATGGTTTGGTAGCTATCGGCGGCTGCGACAAAAATATGCCCGGCGCAATGATGGCCATCGCGCGCCTGAATATTCCCTCGATTTTTGTCTATGGCGGCACGATCAAACCTGGCCGCCTGGACGGGGAAAATCTCACCGTGGTGAGCGCTTTCGAAGCGGTTGGGGAATTTAGCGCCGGGCGAATCGATAAGGCAGAGCTGCTCGAGGTCGAGCGCCATGCGTGTCCGGGAGTTGGCTCCTGCGGCGGAATGTTTACCGCCAATACGATGTCCTCGGCGATCGAAGCTATGGGCATGAGCTTGCCGTATTCGTCGACCATGGCAGCCGAGGACGAGGAAAAAAAAGAGAGCGCGGCCGAATCTTCGCGCGTGCTCGCGAATGCAGTCAGCCACCAATTGCTCCCTCGCGATATCATGACCCGCAAGGCCTTCGAAAACGCCATCGCCGTAGTGATGGCAACTGGTGGCTCAACGAACGCCGTCCTTCACCTGCTCGCAATTGCGAGGGCCGCCCGCGTTCCCCTTAGCCTAGAGGACTTTGAAACCATCCGCGAGCGTGTGCCAGTGCTTTGCGATTTGAAACCTTCGGGCAAGTACGTCATCACGGAGCTGCACTCCGCAGGTGGTATCCCACAAGTAATGAAAATTCTGCTGGCCCATGGCGTGTTGCATGGCGACCCGATCACCATAACCGGCAAAACCATTGCGCAGACGCTCGAAGCTGTCCCCGGCGAGCCACGGATGAATCAAGACGTAATTCATTCCTGGGAAAAGCCCGTTGCGCCCGAAGGCCATCTGGTCATCCTCAAAGGCAATCTTGCCTCCGAAGGCGCCGTCGCAAAGATTTCAAAAGCCGAAAAGATCACCGGTCCTGCGCGCGTTTTCGATTCCGAAGAGGACTGCCTCGCGGCCATTCTCTCGAAGAAGATACATCCAGGCGACGTGATCGTTGTTCGTTACGAAGGGCCGAAGGGCGGTCCGGGCATGCGCGAAATGCTGGCGCCGACTTCCGCGCTGATCGGCGCAGGACTAGGCGAATCTGTCGGCCTGATTACCGATGGCCGTTTTTCCGGTGGCACGCACGGCTTGGTTGTGGGGCACGTAGCTCCGGAAGCCGCCGTGGGCGGAGCGATAGGCCTCGTGCGCGAGGGGGATTCCATTACGATCGATGCGCACTCACGCAAGCTTGAACTGCAAGTCTCGCCGGAAGAGCTGGAGCGGAGGCACAAAGCCTGGAAAGCGCCCGAACCGCGCTACACCTCCGGCGTGCTCGCAAAGTATCGGCATTTGGTTTCCAGCAGCAGCCTCGGCGCGGTCACGGATTTGTTTTCCGAATAGCACCCCTTTAGCCTACCCGCAACAATTTCCCGAAAATCTCATCTTGATAATTGAAAAGCGCATCGCTATCTTTGGCGCGCCGATAGCGCGCGAAACCAGCTCTCATAAGGCCTTCGTAAATGGATCATAGGTTTACACTGAATAAAACCCGGCAGGGCTTGGACCTGTCGCAGCACGGAGAAGTAGGATACGATTTCGAATCATAGCGCCTTGACGCCGGGAGGATGCAATGGAAGTCGAATCCTCAAAGATTGACACAAGGACCGATGATCCAAGGAGACAGAACTCGATGATGCGTATTGAAGCGATCATCCAGCCTTCCCGCTTCGAATCGGTGAAGGAAGCCCTGCACCAGATCGGCGTCGAGGGGATGACCGTTTCCGAGGTGCGCGGCCACGGCAGACAGAAGGGCCATACCGAAACATATCGCGGCCGCGAATACGAAGTGGACCTTCTTCCCAAAGTGAAGATTGAAATGGTGTTGCCCTACAACCTCGTCGACGGCGCCGTCCAAACTATTTTGAAAACCGCCCGGACCGGCAAAATCGGCGATGGCAAGATTTTCCTTTCCAAGGTGGATGAAGCCATCCGCATTCGTGATGAAGAAAGAGGGGAAGGAGCTCTCTAGCAGCACATACCAAGGATTCTTTCTTATCGCCTTCTCTTGAGCCACAGCAGTGGGTATACCTTCCACACCATTCACCGCTCTGCGCGATTTCTACGCGGAGGAGTTTGCCAGAATCGAGCGTGAGTTCCGTGCTACCTCGAACGGCCGCGTCGCCACCCAGGCCCGCTCATCTTTGCTGGACCGCGTCGTACTCGACCTCAGCCGCGAATTCCTCGCACCGGAGCCCGGCGACCTGAAAAAACTCTCGCTCGTTGCTCTGGGAGGCTATGGCCGCAGAGAGCTTTTTCCCCATTCGGACGTCGATCTCATGTTTCTCTGGGCCGATCGCGATGCGGAGAGCCGCTATCGCGATAGAACCCAAGCAGTCGGCAGGGCGTTATGGGACCTGCGCCTCCGCGTTAGTCCGACGTATCGCTTTCTGAACGAATGCGCAAAATTTCAAAAAGACAATCCCGAGTTCAATATGTCCGTCCTCGATAGCCGCTATCTGGGAGGAGATCGCGAAGTTTTCGACCGGTTGCGCAATAAGGCTCTTCCCCACATGATCGATGGAGCTTCGTCTGATCTGCTACGCGACCTTTCCGAGCTCACCCGGCAAAGGCACAAAAAAGAAGGCGACACGATCTTTCACCTGGAGCCGAACCTCAAGAATTCTCCCGGCGGCTTGCGCGACTACCACGTGGCATGGTGGGTCGGACTGATTTCCAGGATCAAAAAGACGGGTCGATGGGCGACGTCGGAAGATAGCTGGCCTTCTAAGGCTCGCCATGACATGGAGGCGGCGTTTGATTTTCTCGCCGCGGCGCGCTGCTTTCTTCATTACCGGCAGGGACGCGACGATAACGCATTGTCCTATGAATTGCAGGCGGCTGCGGCCGCTCGTGGGATTGGGATAGAAAATTGCCGAGCCGTTGATCCTGCGGACTGGATGCGCATCTATTTTCGGCACGCGCGCGCCGTTTATGCTCTCTGCACGCAATTGCTAGACGAAACCGTTCCGGAACGAGGTACCTCTCGTGTCCGGGGATGGAAATCGCGCAGCTCGCATTCCGCATTTTCCGTTGTAGGAGCTCGCCTCACCCTGCTCGAACCGGCGGGCCTTCGCGATCCGCAGCGGCTCCTCGAAGTTTTTAAATACGTTGCCGAACATGGAATCAAGCTCAGCCGGGAAGCCGAGGATCAAATTCGGGAAGCTTTGCCAAGTATCTTCGACTCAGGATCGGCTCTCCCGACATTGTGGAGCAATCTTCGCGAAATTTTGCTGGCTCGCCATGCCGCCGAAGCGCTACGCGCCATGCACAGTTCTGGATTGCTGGTTCGCTTGTTCCGCGAGTTTGGCGTCATCGATTCCCTGGTGGTTCGCGATTACTATCATCATTACACCGTGGACGCGCATTCTTTCATGGCCATCGAAAATATTCACAGCCTGCGGGAAGCGCAACAAAACTGGGAACGTCCTTTCGCCACTCTTTTTTCCGAACTGGAGGAACCTGAGCTTCTCTTCCTCTCCTTGTTGTTTCATGACGTCGGCAAGGGAATGCCTTGCGAAGACCACGTCGCCGGCAGCCTGGAATCGATCGAAAAAGTTTTCAGCCGCCTTGATTTGAAGCCCGACCAGGCGGATACCGTCCGCTTTCTCATTCGTGACCATCTGGCCATGTCCGCCAGCCTGTTGCGGCGCGATATTTTCGATCTTGAAACGATTCGCGCCTTTGCCGAACAGGTAGGGACCCCGGAACGCCTGAAGCTGCTCTGTCTTTTCACATATGCGGACATTCGTGCGGTGAATCCCGAGGCGCTGACTCCTTGGAAAGCGGAATCGCTGTGGCAGCTCTATGTTCTTACCGCAAACTACCTCACCCGCAGCCTGGACGAAGAGCGTTTCCGGGCGGAGGCAGGAGACCTGAAATTTATCGAGCGGATCTTTCCCCTGCTTTCCACGGCCACCTCAAGCGAAGGGTTGGCTTCTTTTCTCGAAGGCCTCCCGCGCCGCTATCTCTTCGCGCATTCTCCGGAGGAGATCGCCTCCCACCTCCAAATGGCACGAAAATTGAAAGAGAAAAGCGTTCAATTGCACCTCGAAAATCGTGGCCATATCTACGCTCTGACCTTGTTGGCAACGGACCGGCCGTTCCTTTTCGCCGGAGTAAGCGGAACGCTGGCTTCGTGGGGAATGGACATATGGAAGGCCGAAGCATTTGCGAACGCCGCCGGAGTTGTGGTGGACACCTTCCACTTCACCGATCCGCATAAAACTCTCGAACTGAATCCCTCGGAATTAGCGGGCTTGCAAAAAAACTTGGAGGATGCATTGACCGGGGTCACTCCGCGAGAGACGCTAATGCGCGGCAGGGCCGCAGGGCAGTCGAAGGCACAGCCAAAGGTCAACGTCTCGACCCAGATTCGCTTTGACGACAGCAGTTCTCCGCATTCAACGCTCATGGAGATTGTCACGCAGGACCGGCCGGGCTTGCTCTTTCGCTTGAGTTCAACTTTGGCGAATTTTGGCTGCAATATCGAAATCGCCTTGATCGATACCGAGGGCCAGCGAGCGCTGGATGCCTTCTATCTCACATTCGGCGGCGCGAAGCTTACTCCGGATACGCAGGAGAGATTGCGCGTTCGGCTGCTCGCCGAAGGCTGAGCCAGGCGCCAGGCCATGCGCACATAGGTCATTCTTCAAGTTGCGTCTATATTTCCTGTTGTCATCCTGAGGGCTGCTCTTCCGGGCCCGAGGAATCTGCTTTTTGAATCAGTGTTAATCTAAGTGCAGATTCTCGGTAAGACCCACAGGGATAACGAATGGCCGATCAGCTTGTTTCCCGATCTGCTGAAATTGCCCGCGCCCACCACGTCAAGCGCCGCAACGCAGTCACGGCGTTTCTTATGGGCTCGATCCTCGCGACAGTCGCTCTTAAGCTGGTTCATTTTGACGCGCGCGAGCTTGATCCCCTTCGCCTCGTCGCAGGATTTCTGGCGGGAGTCCTTTACGCAAACGGTTTTGAGTACGTCCTGCACCGGTTTTTCCTTCATTGGGGCGAAGGATTTCTCGTCCAGCGCCACGGGCTTCATCACGATTCGGCGGGAGCGCCGGAGGAGCCGCGATACGTCAATTTCGCTACGTCGCCCTGGGTGGTCGTCCTAGTCTTCGTTTTGAACGCGCTTCCCGTGTTCGCCCTGGAGTTTTTCCTGCGTACCAGACTTGCCGTTGGAATCTTCGCCGGCTTCACGCTTTATTTCATTGCTTACGAGGAGATTCACTGGCGCTTTCATCTCGGAGGCTGGTTGCCTGGATGGCTTCGCGCGGCGAGAGGCCATCATATGCTGCACCACGGCGGCTTCGAGGGTCGCTATAACGTCTTCCTGCCGATTTTCGACTGGATCTTCCACCGAAGCGCCTGGAAGCGGGGCTCGCTGCACCAGTCGCACTAACCCTAATGTCCTAGGAGCGCAGGCGCTGCAGGAATGACTTCTTCTTCGTGACCGTTTTTTCTACCGGAATCACTTCGAATAATTGATCGACCTGGGAGGCGGAAATCGGATCGGCCGCACGGCGCCAATAACCGACCTCGCGCAATCCCGTCCATGCTTCCAGGCAGTGCAAACACCCGGAGACGTGTTTTTCCACCGGCTCTTTCTCATACCAACTCACTTGCCCATCGTGAATGCGAACCATCTGGTGTGTGGGAGTGCAATTTTCGGTCTTGAGACCTCGAGCCTGCTTTAGAAATGCGAGCCAGGCAGCGGGCCAGGGGCACTGATCTCGTCCGGCTTGACGTGCCGCCTGGTACTCTCCTGCCAGACGCTCAAAAGCCTTTTCGGCCACGCGCGGCGAGAGGCGCATAACACGTTCGACGGTGTTCTCCGTATAACCGGCGAGTCTGAAAAAGAGCATCTCTTTGTGGAGCAGGGGAAGGCCATCGAGCAGCTTGGCAATTTTATCGGGTTCAAAGGCACCAGCCGCCGATGTGTCGGAATTTTTGGGGCTTACTTCGTCCGCTGCGGCCTCCAGTAACATTGCGCGAAGGTCTCCCAAAAATTCGCGTTCCGATTGCCGGGAAGTAGCGCGCAGTCGCTCGAAGCTATTGCGCATGAGATCCCCCAGCAGCCTCTGCACGACCGGCAATGCCTCTTGGGCAGACATTGCTCCGTCAATTTCGAGCAGCCGAAAAAATACCGGAGCATAAAACTCGAGCAAAGCACGCCAAGCTTCGGCTGTGCCCTGCTCGCTTTGCTCTCGGATTTTGTGAAAGGTGAAAAGGACGGGTTCGGGCTTCACGAAGAGCGTTCCCGCAGTTCAATTTCGCACAGCGCGTCGCTGCGCCGACGCGGCAACTCCAAACGCAGCATCCTAAACAGCAGATTTCCTGTGCGCCGTTGCCGGCTCCAGGGGCGCCGTGGCCGCCGCAAACGACATTCCGAGGTTGCGCCGCAGGGTCGCGCGATCGAGTTCGTGTTCCCACCGTGACAGCACCACGGTTGCGACTCCGTTGGCAATCATGTTCGTGGTCGCTCGGGCCATGCTCATGAAGCGGTCCACGCCCAGAATCAAGGCCATCCCTGCAACAGGTATGGTGGGAATCACCATCAACGTGCCGACCAGCGCAATGAACGCTGCGCCCTGCACGCCGCTCGCGCCCTTGGAAGTGAGCACGGCCACGGCAAAAATGGTCAGCTGTTGTCCGAGCGTAAGATGAATATTGGTGGCCTGCGCGACGAAAAGCGCCGCCAGTGTCATGTAGATGCTGCTCCCATCGGTGTTAAAGGTATAACCGGTAGGCACCACCAGTCCCACCAACGCCTTCGAACATCCCAGGCTCTCCATCTTTTCCATCAAGGTGGGCAGCGCCGGCTCGGAGGAGCTCAACGTCAGGCAAAGCACGATCTCTTCCTTGATATAGGCAAGGAACCGGATAATTCCGAAACCCGATGCCCAGCAAATCGCGCCCAGCACGACCAGTACAAAAAGAATTGACGTCAGCCAAACGGCGCTGACCAGCTTCGCCAGCGGCCCCAGCGATTTGAGGCCGTACGCCCCGATGGTGTAGGCCATCGCCCCAAAGGCGCCGATCGGTGCAGCCTTCATCACCAGGTTTACGACGCCAAAGACGGCCTGCGTCAGGCCCTCGATAGTGTCCACTAGCGGCTTCACGCGCTTGCCCATTACAGACATAGCCAGGCCAAACAGAACGGAAACGAAAACCACTTCGAGGATGTCTCCGCGAGCAAAAGCATCCACCACGGTTGTGGGAATGATGTGCATCAGGAAGTCCGTGACGGTTGCCGTCTTCGCCGCGCCCGCGTAGTTCGTCACGGCTGCGGCATTGAGTTTGGTCGGATCGGCATTGAAGCCCGCGCCGGTTTGAACCAGATTGCCGACCACCAGGCCCATCAGTAGCGCAATTGTCGAGACGACTTCAAAGTAGAGCAGGGCCTTGCCGCCCACGCGTCCCACTTTCTTCAGGTCGCCCATGCCGGCGATGCCGGTGACGATGGTGCAAAAGATCACCAGCGTGATAATCATGGAGATCACGCGAATGAACGCGTCACCCAGCGGCTTCATGGCAATCGCTGTTTGCGGCCGGACATAACCCAGAATGATGCCGATCGCTACCCCGATGAGCACCTGGCCCCAAAGCGTTCTGTAGAAGCGTTTCTTGCGAGCATTCGCGCCGCGCGCCGCTGATTCGCCATCATGTGTGGCCATGGTTAGGCCTCCCTAGTCGCAATGCTACGTCTTGTACTCCTGGCTTGGAGCAAGGAAATTAGTAGCTCGGCTTTGGTCACCCTGTCTTGCCCCGCGCACATCTCGGCGGAGTCTACCACATTAGTTAGCCATGCAATAAGGCCAGCGGAACGGCGCGCGATCACCAATCTCAACGGCCGAGGTGGGCCTCGCCGAATTCAACTCACCTGATTATTTGCGACCCTTAGTGGCTTTGCTTGTGTCTTTCGTCAAATGCCAGGCCTGGCACCATTGGCAAACATAGGCTCTAAGCTTCGGCGCGTTGGCGGTTGAGATCTGATGTGCCGCCGTGGATAGTGCTTCGCCTTCGGTTGCGTACTTCCGTTTCCCGCTTACAGGGCATTTGGTTTCATCGTCCACAGAGGCGCTGCGGCTTAGCGGCGGGCGCTGTTATTCGTGCCGCCGGGCTGCTTGAATGCGGGATTGCGCGGCAAGCTCAAGAGATTGGCAAACAGACGGTAGGCCCCGGGGACACCATCAGGCAATTGCCGATAAAGCGCGAAGGCCACATAGACGTAAACTCCCCGCCCATATCGCGCATATACCAGGCCACCCTTCTGCGGGTCTTGATCCGGATCGTGCGTTTCGAGCGGCGCGACATATTGCGGATCCCATGTTTTCATAAAGCTATGGCCGCGCTCCTCGACCCAGCCCCCAAAGTCCGATTGGTTGATCTGGTTGGGCCAGTTGAGTATGGGACTTTTCGAATCGGCGAATGCCACCGGAGAGCGCTCGTCCACCACGCGCTCGGCGTCGTTTGGCAATGTATATGGATACGGACCGAAATTGTGGTCGTACTGCACGGACTGATACTGCACGATCACCACGCCGCCATTGTGTACGTATTCGAGCAGGCGGCTATTGTTAGTCACAAGCTCTGGCCGGGCCGTATAGGCGCGCACACCCACCAGAATGACGTCATATTTTTGCAGGTCGCCGCTCGAGATGTCCTGCGCGTTCAGCAACTGCACGTGCACGCCAAGGTCATCGAGCGATTCCGGCACCGTGTCGCCCGTGCCCATCACGTATCCCACACGCAATCCCTGGGAAATTTTCACGTCCACGCCTGACGTGCGATAGGTCGCCGGAACGTAGAGGTTATAAGGACGCAGCCCCGGATACCCTGCGGTGATAAAGCCTTCGCGATATTGCCGTCCGCCCGATTCCGCGACCGCGGTCACCGTATACGGTTTTGTCTCCAGCCGATCGGCGATCACATCAAACCGCACGATCTGTTCTTGTCCGGCTCGCCCGAGCGCGAAAGCCATCGAAGCCGGCTCGGAATGCCAGCCTTCTGGCAGGTCCAGCTTGACCGTGCCTTTCGCTCCCGCCTCAGCTTCGGTGTGCACTTGCGCTGAAAGCATGAACGATTTCGAGCCCAACGGCGTGATGCCGGCCTCCGGGAAAATCCTTACCGAAACCGCCGGCGTCACCTCCAGCGGATTGAGCACGATGCCTTGGCCGGTCTCCTGCTGCACGGTTTGAATCACCTGCCCGATGCGCAGCGGCACGCCCATATAGTTGAATTCAACCCATGCCGCCAGCGGATAAGGACCAAACGACAAGTTGCGGTACCGTTCGTCCACTTTGTCGTAATACGGCAGCTCTTCGTTTGGCCGCGAAAAATAAGGGCGCGTCGGCGCGGCATCTTGAGGAGCTTTCACAGTGAAGCGTTGATCCAGAGCGTGCCTCGCTTCAATATTTGCGGGAACCGCGGATTCCGCGCTCACGTTCCAGGCTTCACCCGCTGGATTCTCCAGCCAAACGCGGATGAGTGGCAGCGCAGCCGTACCCGGATTATCCACGTGCACTCGCACAACAAACTGCTCGCCCGGCACGAGAGATTTCATCGTCTCGGGGGGCAGCGCGAAAAGAGGATTCCCGCGGTTGGGCTCCTTCGCAGGAGCGACCGTCGCTTCGAGAGAAAGATTCAGCGCCTGCACGATAGATTTTCGAAACTGGTCCTGCTTTGCCTTCAACTCGAACGCCACATCGTATTTCGCCTGATCGGAAAGCTTGCTTCCCGCGACCTGCCCAATCAGCGCATTCGTTTCTTTCAATCCCTCGGCCAGAACCGGCCCAATTTTTTCTGGCTCGCTCACCGAAAATCCCGCCATAGCTCGTTCCACCGCGGAATTGATGCGGCCCAGTCCTTCTTTCAAAAAAGCATCATCTTGGCCGGCGGCCAGATCAGCGATGCCGCCGACGGAAGTATCAATCCCGTCAAAATACGATTTTTCTTTATCGCCCGCCGAAATCGAAGAACCGAAGCGGTGATACGGCGCCGCTACCGGCGCGGCGAGCGGAATTCCACCACCGCCATTCTGTGATTTCTGCAGTGACCAGCCCTCGCGCGCGATTTGCGTGAAGGTCGCGCCCAGCACAGAGTCGCCATCACCCTCCGGAATTTCCAGATTCGCGCTCAGCGGCCCATCCGACCATGTCTTGTGAATGAAATCGTAGAAGCGCACCGGGAGGTATTTTCCGGTCGCCGAATCAAACATCCCTTTGTCGCTGATGGGGAAAATCGGCACGCGGGCGTACATCTTGGCGGGTGACCACGGCCTCAGTCCGGCACGAATCTGCTCCGGAAACATGTTCGGGTCGCCGGCCGCCGCGAACACCTCCTGCGCGATCTGCCCGGCAGCGGAGTGATGCCCGTGGCCGTCCGTAGGCCCGCCGACGAAAACCGACGTAATCACTAGCGGTCGCGTCATCCGCACCACACGGACCGCATCCTCGAGCAGTCGGTCGTGCCCCCACAGATCGAGCGCTTCCTCGCGCGTTTTCGAGAAGCCGAAATCTGCTACTGTGCCCCAGAACTGCTGCACATCGTAATAGTGGTCTGCTGCCAGCAGTTCTTGGGTTCGCACCAGGCCCAGTGCATCCCAGAAATCGTCGGACATCACGTTCTGCCCGCCCTCGCCGCGGTTCAGCGTGAACAAAACCGCCCGCGCGCCCTGCCCCCGCGATTCGTACGTGAGCATGCCGCCGTCTTCATCGTCTGGATGCGCCACCAGCATCAGAAGGCTTGCCCGCGTGTGTAGCTTCAGCAGTGTTTGCCACAGGCCGGTTGCTCCGCGATCGATTTGCAGCGGGCGCCCATCGGGCGTAGGCCATTCCCAAGGCGCCGCTGCACTGGTCGGATCATTCGCCGTCGACGTTGCAGCGGCCGGTCCCTGCCCGCGCACGGAAATGGAAATGACCAGTCCGACGAGCGCCAGCGCGACGACGCCGAGCGCGCTTACGGCGATCCGGCTCCGCCTCAGCAGAGCACGTTTTACTGTGTGCCTTATGGCCATAGCCAGAACTTGTACACCATGGCTAAACGAAGGGCTCTCCCGCTCGCTTCCGTCTCATAGCATATCCCACCACTAACGAGAA
Source organism: uncultured Acidobacteriota bacterium (assembly GCA_963803735.1). Classification (GTDB taxonomy): domain Bacteria; phylum Acidobacteriota; class Terriglobia; order Acidiferrales; family UBA7541; genus Palsa-189. The sequence continues at coordinate 141,845 of CAWDNV010000012.1, forward strand.
GTTTAGTCCCTGGGCGCCTGGTTCGGCTTGGCTGCATCGGCCCGCAGAGTTGTCCGGAGGATTACTTCTCCGCGTGCCAGGTCATCTCAACCCGCACAGGTATTTCATTCTTGACGGGAAGGGTCAAAAGCGAGGGAGGATCGATCTTGAAGTCCGATAGTGTGGCGGGAACTGTCCCAGTGATGCGGAAGGTATCTCTCTCTTTCGCTAGTTGCAACGGCACTTGCTTGTACTCGGCCGTTTGTCCTGCGAATTGAATCTCCAGATCCGCAAGCACCGTCGCGGATGAGGCTGCGTCCTCGGGCAATCGCGTGCGCACGGTAACGAGTGGGAATTCCGCGCCGCGCACTACCTGCAGCATGTGCAGGTCGCGGTTACTGTCACCGGAATTGAACGACTTCACCGGCACCGCGATCAGAAAATCGCATTGCCCTTGGTGACATACGCCCTTTCCACGCGCCTCATGGCTCACACCTTCGCTCTGATGTAAGGGGTGAGAAACGTGATACGTCAGGGTGCTCTGCTGCAGAATCCATTGTTGATCTGCTTGGGCGAAAGCAGGAGCGGCGAAGAATAAAAGGCCTATAAGAAACTTTGTATTCATCTTGATTGAGAGAACCTTCGAATTATTTTTAGAATTTCAGCGACACGGATAACAGCGCCGCCCCGAATGCGCCCGCCGTCACGATAGCGACGACCCCGTGCGCGCTGGCAATGCCGTGAACCTTCTCCCCTTTGCTCTTTTGATCGAAGGCGATGGCGCCCAGAATGGGCGTCAGAATCATCCCGGGCCCGTGAATCCAGGCCAGAGCTTTGTGAACGCGAATGGGCCCGCGCGTTTGCGTTCCGGGAATTCTGGGAGCAAAGATCGCGAAATAGGCGGTCGTGAAATATAGGTCCCCCGTAACTGATCCCAAAGCGAGATGCGCCCAGCGGTCGCTCGTACTGGTGCCTTTGCCGCCCGCGCCGAAGCCCGTGGCAACGCTGGCGATCATCGGAATCGCTGTGATCAGGCCTAGTTTTTGGTGGATCCTCAGCATATGCGCGCGCTTATCGAGCCTCGCCTGCAGCTGTGGATCGCTCTGCGTCTGCGACGGAGCGAGCCCCAGGTCTTCAAGCGACGGCGCCTGCGAATTGTTTGGCGGCGGTGTTTGGGTCTGCCCGGTCTCCTGCGGCTGATCGGCGTTTTCGAGCGTCGATATTTCCGTGCTGTCGTTAGTTTGAGCGAAGGATAAGGGGGCAAATGTAGCGGCAAAGACAGCACACAAAATCAGGATCGCTGCATTGGGTCGGATCATTTTCGTTTCTTCAGTGACTCCTTGATGTGGGTGCTTACACCCCGATAATTACATAACGGGAAAGAACTCAGTTAGACATAACTTGCGGCGATAATGGTTGCCAAGGCGTTCCCAAGCCGCAATTTCGTCCCCATAACGCGATGGTATAACATGGTGCGGCCCTGCGACATCCCGCCCAGACTGGGCGCCCAGGCCACAGCAACATGAAAATCGGAATCACCTGCTATCCCACTTACGGCGGTTCGGGCGTCGTCGCCACGGAATTAGGCATAGAGCTGGCGGCCCGCGGTCATGACGTGCATTTCATCAGTTATGCGCCGCCGGTACGGCTGATGCCAAACGAGCGCGTTACCTTTCACGAAGTCGAAGTTTCCAATTACCCGCTTTTCGATCACGCGCCGTATACGCTCACGCTTTCCGTTAAGATGCTCGAAGTGGCGGAATCCGCACGGCTGGACTTGCTGCACGTGCACTACGCTATCCCTCATTCGGTCAGCGCGTTACTCGCGCGCTCCATGGCCGCGCCTCGTCGGTTGCCCTTTATCACCACGCTGCACGGTACAGACATCACCTTGGTCGGCAATGACCGCAGTTTTCTTCCGATCACGCGCTTTTCCATCGAACAATCCGATGGCGTGACCTGCATCTCGAACTATCTGAAAAAGAAAACCATCGACGAGTTCGACATCAAGCGCTCCATCGAGGTCATTCCCAATTTCGTCAATTGCGATCTTTACAGCCGCAAAGACGATCCCGCTCTGCGCGCCCAATGGTCGCCGAAGGGCGAGCCCATTCTTATGCATTTATCGAATTTCCGCCCCGTCAAGCGCGTTCCCGACGTCGTTGAGATATTCGATCTCGTCCGCCGCAAAATGCCTGCGAAGCTCGTGCTCATGGGCGACGGCCCCGACCGTGGTGCCGTCGAATACGCCATCCGGAAGAAGGGGCTTACGAAAGACGTTTTTATGCTTGGCAAGCAGGATCGCGTCTATGAAAAGCTCGGCGTGGCCGATCTTTTCCTGCTGCCGTCCGATCTCGAGTCCTTCGGCCTCGCAGCTCTCGAAGCCATGGCCTGCGAAGTACCGGTGATCGGCACAAACGCGGGCGGAATGCCTGACGTCGTGCAACACGGAGTCGACGGCTATCTTGTGGAGCCGCGCGACGTCGCCTCCGCCGGGCGCTACGCTATCGAAATTCTCTCGAGCCCTGATCGAGGCAGAGAAATGGGCAAGCGCGCCCGCGAAGACGCGCGTCGGAGGTTTTGCGCCGAAGACGTGATCCCGCGTTACGAAGCGTATTATCGCCGCGTACTCGAAGCCGCCGCCAGCGCCGGCGCCTGAGCGCCCGACGCTGTGACTTCCTCCACTAAAGGCGGCGCGCCCCACAGTTCCGCGCCGCACTCCGATCTGCACGCATCGCAAACTCAAAACTTGATCCGGGGCATGGGTCTCGGCAGCGCCGTCGCCCTGAATATGCTGGACATGATCGGCGTGGGCCCGTTCATTACGCTGCCGCTGGTCGTCGCCGCGATGCACGGCCCCCAAGCGCTGCTCGGTTGGATCCTCGGCGCCGTGCTGGCCGTCTGCGACGGCCTCGTGGTCGCCGAACTCGGCGCGTCCATGCCGCGCGCCGGTGGCCCCTACGAATATCTGAAGCAGATCTACGGCCCCAAAAGTCTGGGCCGCATGATGTCGTTTCTCTTCATCTGGCAATTGACGTTCAGCGCGCCGCTCTCGATTGCCTCTGGCTGCATCGGGCTTGCCGCCTATGCCGGCTACCTTTGGCCGAACCTTCGCGCAATATGGCTGCAGCGCAATCTGCACCTTGCGATTCCGCTGCTCGGCCGCTTGGAAGCAAACATCGTCGTTACCCCGGGAACCTGGCTCGCCATGGCCACATGCGCATTCGCGGTCGTGCTGCTGTATCGGCGCATTACGAGCATCGGGCGTCTCTCGAAATTGCTATGGGGAGGCGTGCTCGTGACAGTGGCTTGGGTGATCTCCGCGGGTGTGACGCATTTCCACGCTGCGCAGGCGTTTGACTTTCCGCCGGGCGCATTCACTTTTTCGACCAGCTTTTTCACTGGCCTCGGCGCCGCCCTTCTCGTCACCTCCTACGATTATTGGGGCTACTACAACATCTGTTATCTCGCGGGCGAAGTCGAAAAACCCGAACGCAACGTCCCCCGCGCCGTCCTGATTTCGGTCGGCCTGGTCGCGGCGATCTATCTGCTCATGAACGTCAGCGTGCTCGGCGTTATTCCCTGGCAGCAGCTCCAGGGCCAGACCACCGAGAATGCCCGCTCGTCGGTGATTGCCGTCTTTATGCAGCAGATCTACGGCGGCTGGGCCGGCAAACTCGCCACGCTCCTCATTCTCTGGACCGCCTTCGGATCGATCTTCTCTTTGCTCCTGGGATATTCGCGCGTCCCTTACGCCGCCGCGCTCGACGGAAATTACTTCGAAGTCTTTGGCCGCCTCCACCCGCGCCACAAATTTCCCTATGTGTCTCTGCTTGTGCTGGGAGTGGTGTCCATGGCGTTCTGCTTTCTGCGATTGGTGGACGTGATCGCCGCTCTCGTCGTGATCCGCATCCTGCTGCAATTTCTGTTGCAGCAGGTGGGACTGCTGATCTTGCGTGCGCGGCAGCCGGAAATGCCGCGGCCTTTCCGCATGTGGTTTTATCCGTTGCCGGCGCTCATCGCCATCGCCGGATTCGTCTACATTCTGATTTCGCGGGCGAATTTCCTGCGCGAAATCCGCTATGCAGTCGTTTTGCTCGTCGCCGGTCTCGCGCTGTATTTCTTCCGCGCTTTCCGGCGCGGCGAATGGCCCTGGCATGGCGCGCCGGACTCCGGCGCCGGCACGTTTGCCTCCGCCAAGCCCGAATGATCTGTGTGTCTTTAGCCGTGCGGGTGGCGGGTCAGTTTCCGGCCGTCGGGTCGCAAAGTTTATCGGTAGTGTTCGAGGTAGTACAGGGCTCCAAATGCGAGAATTAAAGCGGCGGCCGGAACTGTCAGCGGCCGCGCGCTCCGCAAAGGCCGCTTCCGATCCGCTGTGGCGATGAAAACGAAGACGATCGGCACTAGCGCCACGATTGACAACTGAAAGATATGTGCCGCGGCTCCCTCGTCCGCTTGAGGCGGCTGAGTGTAGCCCGTGAGTACTGCAATCAATGCTGTCAGAGACAGTACGACTATGGCTCTGCCACTGACTCGGTTGACTTGGGTAAGCATGGCGCCATCATGCCACGTCCAGCGAATTCCGGCCATATGCGCGAACTTCAAACTGAACCAACTACCCTGCAGCAGCAAACTTGACCCCAAACAGTCGCTGGCATATAACCTGCCTAAGGATTCGCTTCTGGAGGAATTCATGCGAAGCACCTTTTTCTCGGCTCTGGCCCTTGCGTCTGCACTCTTCGTAGCGTCGCCTGTGGTGGCGCACCACGGATTCAGCGTCGAATTTGACGACAGCAAGCCGGTGACGCTCACGGGAACCGTCACCAAAATGGAGTTCATGAATCCGCACATCTATTTCTATCTCGACGTCAAAGACGCGAGCGGCAAGGTAGTGAATTGGGCTTTCGAAGGCAGTCCGCCGAACATTCTTTACCGCCAGGGCTGGCGCAAAGACACCGTCAAGCCGGGCGACGTGGTTACGGCCAAGGGCTTTCGCGCCCGGGACGGGGCGCATCTGGTTGCCTGCAACACCATCACCTTTCAGGACGGCCGGCAACTCTCGATGGGTAATGGAAACGTTAAAGGCTACGGCAAAAACTAAGTTCGCCAAGAACTAAAATGAGATAACCGGCATGACTCAATCTTTTCGCGCGCCGCGCTTCGTTATGGCTGCACTTATAGCCTTGCCGTTTCTTACCGCGTGTTCCGGAGGGACGTCGGGCCGTACGCAAGCCTCCGCTCCGCCGGATCTAAACGGCGTCTGGTCGGCGCCTTTCACTCCCGATATCTCGAAGCCGCTAGGCCATCAGCCTCCCTTTACGCCCTTTGCCGCCGGTCTCTTTAAGAAAGAAGACGAAATCGACGATCCGCTGACGCAGTGTTTGCCCATCGGGCCGGCGCGAGGAATCCAGGCCGGTCTTATGCCTTTCCAGATCGTTCAGACGCCCACAGTCATGGCCATCCTCTTTGAGAATCAGCGCACGTTCCGCATCATTAACACCGACGGTCGCAGCCATCCGAAGGATCCGGACCAGACTTGGTTTGGCGACTCCGTCGGCCACTGGGAAGGCGACACACTGATCGTCGACACCGTCGGGCTCAACGACCGTACTTGGCTCGACACGGCCGGCCACCAGCACAGCGATCAACTGCATCTGGTTGAGCGCTTTCAGAAGATGGATAACGACAATATCAAGTGGACGGTCACGTTCGAGGATCCCAAGTTTTATACCGAGCCCTGGTCCGTCACGTTGCCCATTAAGCGCCAGAATACTGAGATCATGTCCTATTCCTGCGAAGAGAATGAAAAGGACCGGGCTCACCTCAAGCGCACGAACACGAAGAAGTAGAATTCGGGGCTCAAAGCCACTCACCGGACCTGTCAGCTTGCGGTGCCCTTGGCAAAGCCTGTCATTCTGAGGAGCGGAGAGCGGTCCCCACCGCGTGCCGATTTTGCACGGGCTGGGGTGGAGCGACGAAGAAAGCCAGCTTCTTTTCCCTCGTTGATGTCAGGTAGCTTGCGGTGCCCTTGCCATCATGCGAGTATTTCTATGCTTTTCCTCCGCGGCGATATCGTCTAAGGGTTAGGACGCGGCCCTCTCAAGGCCGAAATCCGGGTTCGAATCCCGGTATCGCTACCAAACCAAATCACAGCTACAGTGCACGGCGCCCTAATCCCTTGTCCGACCAGTTTTGAAAACACGGCTCACGTGCCTGTTCACGCCGCTCTGATATTGGGCTGCGCATATACCCGCTGCCAGCGTTTCCATACGATACGTAGAGCCGCCGCCGCTGGGATGGAAAGATATACCCCGATGACCCCACCTATTTCAGCGCCTACCAGAACAGCGAAAATCACGGCCAAAGGATGTAGCTCAAGCTTGCGACTCATGAGCCGAGGAGTTGTCAGGTAATCCTGGAGAAGCCGCCACAAGCCCAGGAACGCGGCCACGATGAGAACATGATGGTAATTCGCCAGGAACGCGACGCCGAGAATCGCTGCAGCCCCGACCAGCGGCCCAACCACGGGAATGAACTCCAGCACGCCAGCCACTGCACCGACGGCAGCGGCGTAGGGCACGCGAAGAAGTGAGAGCACACCAACATACGCCGCAAGTGATAGCCCGGCGAGTACAAGCTGCATCCGTATGTAGTGCGCCAGCATCTCGTCCAGATCGTCGGTGATCCCGGCAAGGAATCGCTTTTGCGGCGCGCGTTCTACCATGTCCAGAAGCCCCTCGGTGAAGTTGCGTCCATCTTTCAGAAAGAAAACCGCGAGGATCGGAATAAATACGATCCAGATCACGTTTTGAACGAAGCTGGCTGCCCGAGCGCCCACTGAGCCCACCAAACGCAAAATGTAATCCCCGTGATTTGCAAGAAACTGCTGTAATCGGATTTGAGTGCTGTAACTCCAGCCGCGCTGTGATCCAATCTCTTGTGCGATTTGGCCGGAACTCAGTTTCTGGAATAGGCCGGGTAATGCCCCTGAAAGGTTCCGCGCTTGGTCAGTGATCCGTAGACCCAGCAATATGAACACAAGCGCGATTGCTGCGCACAAAATTACATACACCTCCAGAATCGCAAGGCCTCGTGAACCCCTCGATATGGAAGTCCATTGTTGGAATCGTGATACCAACGGTTCCAAAAGGTACGCAAAGAAGATGCTAAGCAGAAAAATGATTAGGACGCGGCTGGCAGCATAGATGAACGCTCCAGCTGCCACAAACACCAAAATTGTGAGCAGAACCGAAGCTGTACGTTTATCGAGTAAGGGCATTGGGCCATTCGACGCTTCGGTGCGCCGTGTAACCATCAGATGGTCTAAGGCCGCTTTTGGAGTCCTAAGGTGGGTGGAGTGTCCTTAATCTCCTTTTAACGCCTAAATCCGGGTTTGAATCGCGGTGTCCCTACCAGATGCTCTCTTGGTGATCCATCCCGCACCGCTCTAAATATCTGAGGAGAATCTCGAGGACCTCATTTTCTAATTCGGCGGCATCCAGCCCTAAGCGCTCGGCATCGTTGAGGCTTTCGTAAAGCAATATCATGGTCGAGATATCGGAATCGCATTCGGCGCAGTTTTTGTCCTCGCGCCCTGGTAGTTCAAACAGTTCAGAATCACGGTCACAAGAATCGCAAGCGCCTCTCACATATCCTCTTTCATTCAACACAAACGTTCAGGGACACAACACCATGTCGTCACTTTCATCCTCTACTGAAGAACAGTCAAGTGACCGTTAGGACAATTCTGGGACTGCAGCGTTACCCCTACGAGGCCCAGCAGAATTTCGCGTTCATCACCAGCAGTTAGACTGCTCGAAAACAAGCCGGTCAGGCGGTTTTGTCGGTTTGAGCTAGTTCGGCGAGGCACTCTTCCAGACGTGACCGATCCGCTGGATCGATGTCAGTGAACTCAACTCCAATGCCGATCTCCGTTTGGTTTACGACATGCCCATTTGCCGAAAAATGAGAGTCTCCGTGCGTCATCTTCAGCAGCAACTTTGCCCCCAAGCTGAAGGACTGATGGGTTTTCACAAAACAACCGTATAAGCTCAGTGACCGGACGAGTGCGACGATCATTCGCCCGGAATCGACTTCGGTCAGTTCGGCGACACCGCCAAAATAATACCGGGTAGCGCGGCGGAGATTCGTAGCGTCAGGCGCGTTGATTTCCCGCATTGGCTCGATCTTCATTGGAGTTTTGCCACCGGTCTTTCCCTCAGCATGTCAAGGAGGGGTTCATCTCAGATTTATTGACCTGTTAATTAACAGTAGCACTGGTTAATTTAAGGGTAAAGGGTATCTCGGGGCAAGACGTGGGGCAGGAATTCATACGATGCGTTTACATTCGGGAAAGATCTCCGGTCCACACCTCGTTTAAGACGCTTTGATCTTTGCTTTTGATCTTTGCTAATGTCGCAAAACCAGCATGTTGTCGGCGTTCCTCTGCCATCCCCTGATGGCCTGATGCAAAGTTTCTAAAGGATGCGGATGGCAACGCCCCACCTGCCGTCGCTGAGTCTCTGAGTCCGCACGATCTTGGCTGTCTCTTCATCTTGAGTCGGGCCGGGTTGGAAATTGCGAGCCAATAACACGTTCATGCCTTCATAGTAGTGCCCCAAAGAGGTTTCAAAGTAGAGCCCGCTCTCCGAGATGTCAGCCGTGTTGCAGACATCCGCAGAGTACCTCGTATCAAAGGGACGAACTCGGACGGTTTGCAAAAACTGGATCTGTGAGGTTAGCTGACGATCTTGGCGGCTGATATTTTCAGTATTCATGCACTGAAGAAGGGCATGTTCATGGCCCTTCTTCACGATTTGTTAAGTACTCTATTAGCAATAAGATAAGCTAAGGTCAAGCACCTGCGAGGGAAACCTCAGCCTGTTAACAATAGAGCTCGGTGTCCACGATAACTACAGCAACACCTATTTCAAAAGTGGCTAAATAGTCCGATCAAGATAATGATGGGGATCGGCACGCCTAACAGCAAGAGCAATATCGAACGCATCCTAACCTCCTAAATTATTCGACCTACCTAATTATTCGCCTTACACGACCATGTCTTACACCATCACGTGGTCACGTTGCCTGCCTCCAATAGTCGCGGCATAGCTTGCGCAAAAGGCCCCGATCAGCATCGCGAGAAAGGTCCAATACAGCGAGTGCGCAACCGCTTTGCGTGTTGAGTCTGCAGCTTGCCGGGCTTGGGTCAAAACATCCGACACTCGCCTTTCCGCGTCAGCCCGGGTGAGTCCGGTTCGTGCGGCTACAAGTTGTGCCAGATAATTCTGATCGGTTGCGGACGCATCGCCCTGCTCAAGTGAACGGTCGAGAATCCGCGCGATTTCAGCACGCACAGCCGCGTCGTTCCGATCAGGATTAGGCTGATTCGAACGCAGCAGCATATCGACAAAATAGGCATTGAGACCAAGGACGCTCTGGTCGGCTTGAGTGCTTGTTCCCCCGCCGGGAGTCGCTTGGGCGCGGCCGACCATCGACATAGTTGCTGAGGCCAAAAACGCAGCGGTGATGACAACTCCGACCGCCCACACTAAAAAGCCATGGGCAGTGTCCCGGAAATAAACCTCATTCGTATGGATATCGACCCATTTCGTGCGCAGGCGGCCGGCTAAGTAGCCACCAAGACCAAAGGCGATGATCTGGACAATGATGAGCCATATGATTGCTCCCACGCCGATCTTTGATGCCGAAGCACCCGCATTTGACCATGGCGACGTGGCCGACAAACCGAAACCTGTCCCGAGTGCGATTAGAATCAGAGACAAAGCCGCAGCTCCAACAGCACCAGCAAACACCGCGGCCCAGGAAACTCCTGACGAATAAGCCTCATTCTTCACGCCGGCTTGCGGAAAGGACCGCCGTTCGGTTACTCGTTCATTCACTAAGGGCGAAGCCACTGAATGTGCCATTGAAACCTCCGAAAGGTTTAGGACAGGAACATCGTTTGCACCACTATGCGATGTGCCTACCGTTTGCGCTATCCATTGAACTTGGCAAGGCCGCTTGGCAACGCCATGTAACCACGCGAATTGCATGTGGGAGGTCCGCCGCTCGAAAATACAGAGAAGCGCGCTTGATCCGCTAAGGCGTCGCTTAAAAGCCATTGTTCACAGTATCGACATCGCACGTACCGCGCCCTAATCTTGTCGCGAGGTGAACCATGCTGAAATTCGTGTTTGGAGCTCTTGTAGGCGCGGCCGTGGCTTTGGCCTTTGCACCAAAGTCAGGGGAAGAATTACGTGAAGACCTTTCCGATCGAGCCAATGACCTTTCGGATCGAGTCAATGACAGTATTGAACGCGGCAAGGATGCTGCTCGAAAAGTATCGCGGCGTGCGCGTGAGCTAGGCGATCAAGCCCACGAGCAACTGCACAATGTCACGGACGCGATCTAGCCGTCAACGCGGTCTACTTCGCACATCGTTAAGTCTCAAACGCGTGGTTAGGCGCGGTGTTTCTGGTGGGAGAAAGCTCGTGTCGCTTGCGGCCACTCGCCCAGAATTGCGGAGCGGAGTGTGCGAATTCTACGGCTACCTGAGTCCTCTCATCATATAAAGCCGCTAAACGGCTGACGCGAGCCTCTACTTCGTCCCAGGTCTGCGGATTCATCAGTAATAACCTTTGCCCGATTGTGACATTCGCGGACAAGGCCATCAGGGCTCCATGAGAATTTATTGACAGTGTCACTGTCTCTTCTTTGAACGAACCCTTTCCCGGGGAGCGGCCGCAGACCCACAGCGTCACGCGTAAAGGGAGTCGTTCACTGCGGCGGCGTTCGATGTGCTCACTAACCGTAGCCTTTGCTGCGCTTGCCATCTTCATCTCCTTTCGTACGTGACCACTTGGCGAAAGACTCTCTCTCGTCCTATCTCGCTTATACGTCCAGTAAGCGGTTGATTGTCGGGAGCAATTCTTTGGCGACTTCTGATTTTTGAACGAAGTCGGCTCCAAATAGCCGGGCCAAGGCCGTAGTTTGCTCCGGTGTGTAGTGGCTGCTAATGAAAACGATCTTGGCATGTGGCGCGATTCTTGAGATTTCGTATGCGGCCTCCATCCCATTCATGACCGGCATAACCAGATCGAGGACCACGACGTCAGGCCGCTGTTTTTGACTCATGTCCACGGCGATCCTCCCGTTTTCGGCCTGTCGAAGCTCAAAGCCAGTCTCATCTGCGAGAAGCGAGCAGATGTTGCGGCGCACCAGTTCATGGTCATCGACAACGAGCACGCTCGTCATAGGTGGCGATGATAGAGAAGTGATCTCCATCTCAGATATAGGGAGAATTCAGTAGTGCTACGTATCGAGCAATCTGATCGTCCGCTACCTAAGTGTTTGAGATTGCACCAAATTCTCAGTAATTTTGAAGTGGGTTATTCAGTGCGTTGTCGCAGTGGCCGTTACGTTTTCTTTTTCGGCCAACTGAGCAAGGCAATCTTCGAGACGCGCCTGATCGGTTGGGCCAATTCCTCTGAACTCAATTCCGATGCCATCGTCTATTTGATTGACAATCCGACCGAGCGCTGAGAAATGAAGTTCCGAATTTGTGATCGTCAACATAACCTTTGTGCCCGGTTTGAACGTCTTGTTTGTTTTGACAAAGCAACCGCATAGGCTCAGTGTGCGGACAAGAGCCACCAGCATTCGTCCAGACTCAACTTCCGTCAGTTCAACGGCGCCGCCAAAATAGTATCGCGGTGCCCGGCGCGGCATGGCGAATAGGATTGGCTCCCTCTCGGGCATCGCCGTCTCATCGGAGAATAGGCGCTTCAAGGTTGGGATCAATTCCTTTCCGGCTTCCGATTTTTCCAAAAACCCATCGGCCCCTAAGATGCGAATTGCAGACAAAGCCTCGGCAGAACATTCATGGACACTTAAGAAAAGAATTTTTGTGGTGGGCGATAACTGGCGAATCTCGAAAGCGGCCTGAATACCGTTCACCTTAGGCATGTTGATGTCGAGAAGAACGAGGTTTGGCTGCAACTCTTTAACTTTATCGATGGCCTCTTGTCCGTCTTCGGCTTCACCGCAAACATCGAGCGAGTGTGAAGCGAGGAGATCACGGATGGTACTCCGAACGACCGGAAAATCGTCTACAACCAGGATCCGCGCTGGCATAAGTCCTCCGCACCATTTGAGAATCGCTTGCAATGCTGCCTGGATTCAAGGGCAAGGGGCGCTAGGTGCGGGGACTTTCTCGAAGCCCTTTGAGCCGATCATCCGCTCCGACACCCATCTCTGCCATAGGCGTCATTCCGTATGACGCATGCGTACAAGCCGCTAACAATCATCGCTGTTTGGCCCCTGCCGTGCCTCGACGTTGCCCGCGATGCCGAAAGACGATGAATTGAACCCAGGGGCACTTAAAACGAGGATCAGGGCAAGATGCTACTCGATTTGCAATACCGCTCGAATTGTTGGAACGAGGTCCCTGACAGCAGCCCATTTCTCCACGTATGCCTGGGCGCCGGTTAGCCGAAGCGCTTCCGAACCAAACTGTCGTGGAAGAAAACCGCTGATAAGAACTATCTTTGTTGCTGGGGCAAGCTTACGTATCCGAGGAGCCGCCTCGATTCCATTCATCTTTGGCATGAGGATATCAAGCACAACCACATCGGGACGCAACTCCGCAACCTTCGATAGGGCCTGCTGGCCATTCTCAGCTTCCCCGCAGACTTCGAAGTGTTCGTGCTGGAGTACTGAAACGAGAAGACTACGAGCGCCTTCGTGATTATCTACCAATAAAACACGAGCCGTGGGGCACCGCCCTCTTTAGAAACGCAAACATAGTAGTAACACGGACGGTGCTGTCCGATACCTGATTCACCTTGGGCGATGAGTGATAAGCACCTAGGAAAAGGGTTCTCTAAGGGAAGTTCTACGACTGAAAAACTTTTTCCAGTGAAGGATTAATTTTTAGGCCACGCTCATAGTTATCGTAGTTAATGTAGCCTTTTTTTCTGAACCCATTCATGAAAAAGTTCACGCGAGAGCGGGTAGTACCCACGATGTCCGCCAGGGTGTCTTGAGTGATGGTCTCCAGAATAGACGGATCGACCTCCCTGCTATAACGGTCGAGCAAGAGAAGTGCCCGCGCCAGGCGTTTCTCGCTCGTGTTGAGCAGATAATTGATGAGATCTCGTTCAACACGAACGTAACGCTTGAGCAAGTAATCGATGAATTGCGTGGCTGTTGGCGGCCGCTCACGTAAAAGCCGCATCAACACAGCACTTCGCATCCTGACTGCGGTACTCTGCACCAATGCAGTCGCCGTCGTTTGGTGCGTTTTCTCTCCCGTAAGACATTCCACACCGATAAGATCGCCTGGTCCCAAAATACTAACGACAGCAGATTTGCCTTGCGGGGAAAGGGTCGAAAGCTTCACGATTCCACGATTTAAGTAGTATACGCGGCTACATTCATCGCCTTGCCCGAATATCGCTTTCCCAGGTTTGATCAGAACCACTTTCTGCCCGAGTACTCCTTGAGGAATATCTTGGAACCAGGCAGGCAGATTTACAGGTGATGTTGACAATTTTTACCTTTCCCTCCCACCGTAGCCAAACTTCCGTCGCACGTGAATCGCGCCATTCTTGTAAGCCGCCAGCTTTTCCGCTTCAACTTGCTGTGGGTAAAAACGGTAGAAAATGCCCCGTTTGATTTCCATTACAACGGCGTGGCGCGAACTTCCCTCATTTCATTGACGAAGGAATTCGTGACCCCCTGTTGCTTACCCCGTTGTGTCCGTTCTTATGCCAACTCGCACACACCAAGTCTGTTCAAAACTGAACATCATGGTTAGACGACCGCATCGATGCATGAGCTGCGGTGGGGAGCGCGAAGGATCGCGGCGCTACAATTTCGACGCAGGTGCCAAGCGGCATGTTGTGAGTAGAAAACCGTGCCTCAGCATATTTAGCCTATGGCGCGATCTATGCGCTTTGGTAAGAGCAGCTTTACGAAGGCTTAGGTCCCCGACTTAATTCTTATGGATTCGTTCACGCCGAGAGCGTCGGCCCCAATGGGTCGCCAGATTGTCCTGCTCGAGATTCTGAAGTTACGCCTTTGAAGAGCGTCGCGACAAAACGCGGGAGGCTTGCCTTGCTTGGGCGTATGGGCGGAGAGCTTCCATCATAAGTGCATTCAAGCCCTTGGTGAATTTAATGAGGTCTTCAGCCAATCCGACCGGAGCGGCAGGCATACGATCGCTAGCCATCAGTTCACAGACTTTTTCACCGATCAGTTGAAATTCCCGTACTACCATTCGAGCGTCGTAGCCTTGCTTTTTCCGCAGCCGGCCGTGCTCCGCGCCAAGCCGGAGCACTTCCGGTTCTAAGCCGTTGCGTCCCACATCCACGTAGTCAATCAGCGCGTCCATGATCTTGGGAAGATCATACTCACGCGGTCTTAATGAAGGCGCAGCCGAAAGAATCCGATCGCCCTTGGAGGCAGATACAACCCTTGCCACTATATCCGCGGAGCTTTCGCGCAGCACCATGGCCAGACGCCTGAATGGCACTGGCGTTCTTGATCTGCCGGCTGTTAGTTTGGCTTTGATCTTCTTGACCAGGGCATCGACGTCCGTGGGCTTGGTGAAAAACTCATCCACCTGGTGCTGAAGCGCTTCCATGGCATTTTCAAACGACGGATAGGCGGTAAGGACGAAACCGAGGCAATCGAGGCTGCGTATAGCGCATCGCGCCGATGACCACGAATCCATCTCCAGGCTTCTCGATATTCAGGTCGCAGAGCAAAACGTCATAATGCATGGAATTGACCTGGGTGAGCGCATCCCGAACAGTCGCCACTGATGTCACATCAAAGCCATTTCTCGCCAGTAGCGCTGCAAGAGTGAGCCGAATCCCCTCCTCGTCATCGACGAAGAGAAGACGTATTGGCTCGGTCTTTTCGGGCATAAACATACACTCCTGTTTCCCGTCGCGTCGTTCAAGGATGCTGGGGATTATGAAACCGCGAAGGATAGGCTAGGGGGACTGCCGCGCTCAATAGGGTTTTTGCCCGAAACATTTTGCTCCGCTATACAGGAATTCGCCGGTCTCGAAAGGGCGATGATAGAATCCTCCGCCGAGGCGAACATGTACAAGACGAAGAGATCGAAAATCGCCGGCCTCGTAATCCTGATCGCCGCCGTCGTTCTACTCGGTCTGAACTTCGCGATCACGCGTTCTTCGCCGTCGCTTCCGGCCAATTACAATAGCCTTCGTAACAATGTGGTGCGCCTGTACCAGGGTGACCTCGGCTTTTGGCTAACCGGGAACCTCGTCAAGACACCTGTCACGGACTGGTCATTTACGGACGCGATTCCAACCGTTCAGATCGAGACTCGGACGTGGTATCTCCTTCCTCACGTTCTGCGGACTGATATTGCGAGGAATGATGAGCAACTCTATTTGTTCTCCGAATATTTCGCGCCCGCGCCAGGAAAGCCGGATCTTCGAGAACGTTTTCCGGAAGCCAGGTTTTGGAATCGTATGGTGGTTCGCGACCCTCGCATACGCGTGAAGATCGGGAATCGCCTGTTTGAGATGCGAGCATATCCGCTTACCGACCCGAGCCAAATAGCCATGGCTCGCCAAGCCTTCCTGAGCAAGTACACCGATGTCAGAGCGCAGGCAGCATTGCCGGAATCTCGGCGTCCGGCAATGCACTTCTTTCGGCTGGAGCCCCAGTGGAATAACAACTCATAGATGCGTTTTCGATGCTTCTCTCACGGAATAGACTCGAAATAGCGCCCGAATGATCAGAATCGAGCCACGATAACCGTGATATCGTCGCTCTGCTCCGCTGGGCCGGTCCATTGCTCGACGGCTTCGAGCAAATTCTTCAGCACTTCGCGCGCCGGCGCCTGGCCCATCCGCAAAGCCACATCTAATACCCGCTGTTCCTCGAACTCCTCTCCAGCCGCGTTTTCCGCTTCCGTGAGCCCGTCGCTATAGCCGATCAGCAGGCTCCCGGGGGCGATGTCGACGATTTGCGACTCATACTGCCGATCATCGAATAGCCCGAGCACGGTGCCGCCTGCGCTCAGGCGCTGCACTTGCTTGCCGGAAATGCACAGCGGCGCGGGATGGCCGGCATTGGTGTATTCCAGCCGATGTGTCTGCGCATCGTAGGCGCCATAGAAGAATGTGGCGAAACGGTCAGCCGCGGTACTGCGATAGAGATGCTGATTGAGCCGCGTGACAATCTCCGCGGTACCCCCGGGGCCATGCCCATTGAACATAGCTTGGCTCCGCAGCGCGGCTTGCAAGCTGGCCATGATCAGCGCGGCCGAGATGCCTTTCCCGCTGATGTCTGCCAGGGCGATGCCCAACCGTCCCGGCCCAAGCGGCAAAAAATCGTAATAATCCCCGCTGACAACACGTGCGGGGCGAACTACGGCCTCGATCTCCACGCCCTGCACTATCGGCTTTTCCGTGGGGAAAAGCTGCGCCTGCACTTCGCGTGCGATGGCCAGCTCATGCTCCAGCCGCTGGCGCTGCCGCTGCTCGCTGATCAGCGTCGAAATGGACTCGGTCATGGAGTTGAAGGATTCGCCCAAAGCGCCAAGTTGATCGCGATGCCGGATTTGAATCCGGTGACCGAAATCTCCGGATTCGACGTAACGCGTCGCCTGGTAGAGATCATTCACGGAGCGCGTGATGGACCGAGTGAGGGAAATGCTGCGCGCAAGCGCTGCGAACTCGATGAGCACAAACATCGCGCCGACGACCAACAACGCCGTCACCGCGATGCCGCCCCATTCTCCGACCAGCGCGAGCAGCCGTCCGTTCAGTTCCGAAGCGCGCGCAGTGAAGCGCAGGATCACCGGCACATCTGCAGAATTCGATACGTCTGCCAGGTTGACCGCATCGAGCCTCGAGAAGCCGGTCACGCTGTAGTCGAACCAGTGCTTTGGCGGAGCGAGCGCTCTGCCCGCCGCCTGAACCTCCCGCACCGGAACTAACTCGCGGCCGCGGCTCAGGAACGTGAGACCTGGCTGCCGCACGCGCTCTGCTGGGCGCGCGGTTACAACCTCAATAGGGCCAAACTGGGGCTCGATCGTGGCTAAAAATTCGGGACTGACCGGCACCTCAGCCGATACGATGATCTGCTGGCCGTTGGCGCGCCGCTCCACGACCGCGCGCAACTCCAGTGCCCCTCCGTCTGAGACCAAACCGGCGAATCGAAACCGGCGCCGGTCGGTGGCGCGCGCGAGCAATTTCTGCCCTGTGCCAACTTCGATCATGAGCCCCGGCAGACTTTCCTCGGCTGCCGCCAGAAATATTGCAGTGCGGGGCGGCGGTTCTGAGATTGCACCGGCTGGCGCCTTCGCTCCGGTTGAAGCAACCTCCAGAGCATAGGCGGTTGTCAGCGTATCTGCGGTCGAGGCGACTTGCTCGATACGTCTCTCGAGATCGGCGTACACCAGATAAGCCCCGAAATGCCAATAGAGGACGTAAAGCGCCAGCGCGGTCATGACCACTTGCAGCAAGATGGGGAGAATGGAAACGAAAAAATACACCGCGATGAGTTGGTTACGCAGGCTCCATAGCCAATGTGTGTGCCCTCCGAACACTCGAATCGCCAGATAACCGAGACCAAGTACCAAAAGTATCCGCGACAACCACAGTGTTGGGACGCGCAGCTGCGGGCCAAAGAGCGTGAGGACTAAATACGCGAAGACCACCGCGCACGCGACCACATCGGCAGTATTTAGACGCTGCCAAAGGCCGCGAATGCGTGGCAAGTTCAAGCTACTCGTATTCTAGTTCATCTGTTTTTCAGCCGCTGAATCGCGCCCGCCATGCACGATCCTCGGTCACTTCCAGGCGGCGTACACGGGCTTGCTGACCAGATACTCCGGATTCGCGCCCGGCCGCGGATGGAATTTTTGCACGCGCCCGCCGGCAACTTCCGCGATGTAGAGGTTGCCCTCTTGGTCCACGCTCGCCCCATGAATGTTGAAAAGCCCTCCCGGCCAATCGCCGAGGGTGCCCCACGCATATAAGAGATGCCCGTCGGAGTCATACTCCACCACTTTCGACGTCGTGTCCTCAAAAGCCCATACCTTGCGGTCGGCCCCGATGTACAGGCAATTCACCGATGAAGGCTGCGCGAACGGCCACTGCTCGATGAATTTCCCATTCTCATCGAATACCTGCATGCGCCGGTTGCCCCGATCGCTCACGTAAACGCGGTGCGAAACGGGATCTGCGGCAACGCCATGCACCACATTGAAGTAACCCGGTCGCGTCTCATTCGGCGGATTGCCCTTTTCGCCCCAGGCCATCAGGAACTTGCCGTTCTTGTCCAGCTTCACCACTCGATGGCCGTTATAGCCGTCCGACACAAACATCGTGCTGTCCGGCAGCCACGCAATGTACGTCGGACGGTTGAAGTGCTTGTCGTCTTCGCCGGCCTCGCCTTTTGTCCCAATCGTTTGTACGAGCTGTTTGCCATCGTGCGTGAATTTAAAAATCGCGTGATTGTGATCGTCGACCACCCAAACGTATTTGTCCGGATCGTACGGATTGATGTAGACGGCGTGGGGTCGCTTGAAAAGCGAATCCCATTGCGTCCACTGCTCCGTGATGTTGCCATTGGCATCGACCACCACGAGCAGGTGCTCCCAGCGAGCGTCGACGCCCATTCTCCCTTTCCACGCCTGCGCGGGATCCGAAGGATCAGCACCCGGGCCACCGGCTCCCGGCGGGCTCGAAACAGGTCCCTGCGAAGCATTTCGGAACGGCACTTGCCCCACCGGAAACGAAAGGCTCGGCCCAAAGTCCGGAACCGGTTTGCCCTGCGGCCGCGTCAGCAGCGGCAGCTCCCCGCGCTGAAAAACGAATACCCGATTTGGGCTCTCCGCAAAAACCCCCTCAACCGAACCCCAGGTCCATTTTTCGTGAGCCGGCAATTGGCTCAATGGCTTGGGCCAATCCTTCACAACGTCGTATGGCCCGGTCAGGTCCCAGCCGCCCGTTTCGCCGGGCACGGCGGCGAATCCAGCGCCGGGCCGCGCCTGCCCTCGAACCAGCCATCGGTTCGCCAGGAAAAATCCGATCAGCACACCAAAGGCAATAGTCAAAAGCGTCAGACCCGCTCTACGCATAGTTTTCCTCCGCGCTTATCTTCGGGAAAAATGCTCATTCCGGGAATCGCGAGCGCAGTTTACTCCTTGCGGTTTTGGTGTCAATCGAACTCACGCCGATTGCCGCTGCTCATCTCGGCGCGCTGAACCTGATCGCGCTGAACCTGATCGCGCTGAACCTGATATAGTTCGAGCCGGGAATCGCATGGGTAAGTTGTATGCAGGCACGTCGGGCTGGGCCTACCCGCAGTGGAAGCCCGATTTCTACCCCGCGAAACTCGCGGCGGCCAAATTCCTCGGCTACTACGGCACCCGCCTGAATTCAGTCGAGCTGAACTACACATTTCGCCGCTTTCCGACCGAGAAATTGCTTTCCGGCTGGATCGCCTCAACTCCTGCTGACTTCAAATTTGCCGTCAAGGCGCATCAGAACATCACGCACGTCAAGCGGCTCAAAGACGCCCAGGAGTGGACGTCGAGTTTTCTCAAGGCGCTTGCTCCCCTCCACGAAGCCGGCAAACTCGGGCCCGTGCTGTTCCAGTTGCCGCCGTTCCTGCGCTGCGATTTGCAGCGGCTCAAGGATTTCCTGGCGCAACTGCCCCGCGATACGCGCGCAGCCTTCGAGTTTCGCCACGATTCCTGGTTCAGCCCCGAAGTCTTCGACGTCCTGCGCGCCGCCAGCGCGGCTCTATGCCAGGCTGAGAGCGAAAAATTGGAAACGCCGAACGTGCAGACCGCCGGCTTCACCTACTTCCGCTTGCGCAAACAGGGCTACTCCCCGAAAGAACGCGCGGAGCTCGCCAAACAGGCCGTCGAGCTCGCGCAAAAAGGCGACGTTTTCACTTATTTCAAGCACGAAGATACGCCCGAAGGCGCTCTCTACGCCGAGGAACTGCTTGCTTCCGCAAAGCAAGCGGAATCAGCGCGAGCGCAAACGCACACATAGCAGAAGACTGCCGCGGGCGAGATCACTTCTAGGGACCGTCGTTCCACCGCGCTCTTCCGGTGCTCTTCGCACTTTGTTCGCCGCCGCGCTACAATCATGAAATGGCTTCCGCCGATTCCACTGCCAACCTCTTCGCACCTGACGCCGACGCTTCGCGCGCACTCGACTGGGCTCATCCCATTGTCCGCGAATGGTTCCTGGAGCGCTTCGCTTCGCCCACCGAGCCACAAGAGCTCGGCTGGCCGCAGATCCTCGCCCGGAAAACCACGGTAATTTCCGCGCCCACCGGCTCCGGCAAAACGTTGGCCGCCTTTCTCGCCTGCATCGACCGGTTGGTGCGTAAAGCGCTTACTGGTGCGCTGCAAGACCAAACGGAAGTTCTCTACATTTCGCCGCTGAAGGCGCTCGGCAACGACATCCAGAAAAATCTAGAGGTCCCACTCGGCGAAATTCTTCGCAAAGCCGCCGAACGCGGCTTGCTGATGCCCGAGATCCGTGTCGGCGTGCGTACCGGCGACACCTTGATGCACGAACGCCGCAATATGCTCGTGCACCCGCCGCATATTCTCGTTACCACGCCCGAATCACTCTATATCCTCCTCACGGCCGAACGAAGCCGCGCCATCCTGCGCAACATCGAAACCGTGATCGTGGATGAAATCCACGCCGTCGCCGACGACAAACGCGGCGCTCATCTGGTGCTTTCGCTCGAGCGGCTCGAAGCTTTGCTCCCGCATCCGCCCGTCCGCATCGGTCTTTCCGCCACGCAGAAGCCGATCGAGACCATCGCGCACTTTCTTTCCGGAAATGGCCGGCCTGACCCCGTAATCGTCGATACCGGTCACGGCCGCCGCTTGGACATTGCCATCGAAGTGCCCCAGAGCGAACTCGGTCCGGTCGCCTCCAACGAGATGTGGGGCGAAATTTACGACCGCATCGCCGCGCTCGTCTTGCAGCATCGTTCCACACTGGTCTTCGTTAATACGCGGCGGCTCTCCGAACGCGTCTCGCACCATCTCGCCGAGCGTCTCGGAAAAGAAGCAGTCGCCGCCCATCACGGCAGCCTCTCGCGCAAGCTGCGCCTCGCGGCGGAACGCAAGCTGAAAGCCGGCGAAGTGCGCGTGCTCGTCGCGACCGCATCGCTCGAGCTCGGCATCGACATCGGCTACGTGGATCTCGTCTGTCAGATTGGCTCGCCGCGCGCGATTGCCGTGGCGTTGCAGCGCATTGGCCGTGCCGGTCACTGGCGCGGCGCGATTCCCAAAGGGCGCATCTTTGCCACCTCCCTCGATGAGCTTGTGGAATGCGCGGCCGTAGTCCGCAGCGTGCGCGCGGGCGATCTGGACCGCTTGGAAATTCCCGCCAATTCGCTGGATGTGCTCGCGCAGCAGATTGTCGCCGCTTGCGCTGCGGAAGAGTGGCGCGAGGACGATCTCTACAATCTGGTCCGCCGCGCTTATCCCTATCGCGATCTGCCGCGCGCCGATTTCGACGCCATCATCGAAATGCTGTCGGAGGGCATCGCCGCGCGCCGCGGACGCTACAGCGCCTATCTTTTCCGCGATCGCGTCAACAATCGCATCAAGGGCCGCCGTGGCAGCCGCCTCGCCGCGATCACCAGCGGCGGCGCAATCCCCGAAAATGCCCTCTACAGCGTCGTGGCTACGCCGGATGACACCCCGGTCGGAACCGTGGACGAAGATTTCGCCGTCGAGAGTCTCGCCGGCGACATCATGTTGCTCGGCAATTCCTCCTGGCGTATCCGCCGCATTCAAGCCGGGCGCGTCCTCGTCGAAGACGCGCAGGGCGCGCCGCCCAGCGTTCCTTTCTGGCGTGGCGAAGCTCCGGCTCGCACGGCCGAGCTTTCCGCGCAGGTTTCGCACCTGCGCGAAGAAGTCGCCTCGCGTATGACCGAGCCAAACGGAAACGGCACGGAAGCCGTCGCCGCAGCCACCAGAGAATGGCTCAAGCAGGAGTGCGGCCTTGACGATGCGGGTGCGGAACAGATCATCAAGTACATTTTGACCGGAATCGCGGTGCTCGGAGCCGTGCCTTCGCAGGAAATGATCATTGCCGAGCGCTTCTTCGACGAAGGCGGCGGCATGCAGCTCGTGATTCACGCGCCCTTCGGCGCGCGCATCAATAAAGCCTGGGGCCTGGCGCTGCGAAAAAAGTTTTGCCGCTCGTTCAATTTCGAATTGCAAGCCGCCGCCACCGACAACGGCCTGAATATCTCGCTCGGCGAACAGCACAGTTTCCCGCTCGCCGATGTTTTCCGTTATCTGCTGCCTGCTTCCGTGCAGGAGATTCTGGAACAGGCCGTCCTCGCGGCTCCGCTTTTCACAGTGCGTTGGCGCTGGGCTGCGGGCCGCGCGCTCGCGCTTCTGCGTTTTCAGGGGGGAAAGAAAATTGCCCCTCAGATTCAGCGCATGCGTGCGGAAGATTTGCTGGCAGCGGTTTTCCCGCAGGCCCTGGCCTGCCAGGAAAACATCGTTGGCGATATCGTCATTCCCGATCATCCTCTCGTGCGCGAGACGATGAAGGATGTGCTCACCGAAGCGCTCGACATCGACGGTCTTAAGCGCCTTTTGACCGATCTCGTCGAAGGGCGCATCAAGTGCCTCGCCGTCGATACGCCCGTCCCCTCGGCCTTTTCGCACGAAATCCTGAACGCCAATCCGTATGCCTACCTCGACGACGCGCCGCTCGAAGAGCGCCGCGCGCGTGCCGTGGAGTTGCGCCGCGCTTTGCCGGAGTCGCTTGCGTCCAAATTGGGCCGGCTCGATCCTGCCGCCATCGATGAAGTGCGGCGCGATGCCTGGCCCGACGTTCGCGACGCCGATGAGTTGCACGATGCGCTGCTCACATTCGTGGCGCTGCCGCAAAACGACGCTTCCTCATCGGCTCTGCAAGCGAGAGTGGCTGAATCGATTCCGCGGTGGGAAGCGCATTTCACGGAACTCATCGCGCAGAATCGCGTCACGCGCGCCCAATGCGATGGGCGCACTTACTGGGTCTGCGCGGAAAGAGCAGCCATCTTCAAGCAGATTTTTGGCGCGGCCTCCTTCGCCGATACATTGCCCGAGATTGGCGGCGCCGCGGCTTCGCAGGAAGACGCCGTGCTCGCGATGATCACCGGCTGGATGTCGCATGCCGGCCCCACCAGCGCAAGAGAATTGGCCGAGCTCCTCGGCCTTCCGGTTTCGGAAATCGATAAAGCTCTGCTGCGCCTCGAAGCCGCTGGTTCCATCCTTCGCGGCCAGTTCACCGGCCCCGCCTCCAACGAAATCGAATGGTGCGAGCGCCGTCTGCTCGCACGCATTCACCGGCTCACCGTCGGCGAATTGCGCAAACAAGTGCAGCCGGTCACGCCCGCGCAATTCATGCGCTGGCTTTTGCGCTGGCAGCACGCCGCTCCCGGCACCCAACTAACAGGCGATCGCGGCGTGGTGGAAATTTTGCGACAGTTGCAGGGCTTTGAAGCGCCCGCGAATTCCTGGGAAAACCGGATTCTGCGCCAGCGCATTTCGGGCTACGCGCCGCAGGTTCTCGACCAGCTTTGCCTCACCGGAGCGGTGGGATGGGGACGATTGTCGCCGCATCCCGCGACTTTGGAAGCGGTTACTTCCGGCGGCCGCCGGGTGATCCCCACCAGCGTTGCGCCGATTGCTTTTTTTGTGCGCGATGACGCCGATTGGATGGCCGCGCGCCGCGGTCATGATGGTCATCAGGCGCAAGGTTTGAGCGCTGCGGCACGCGAAGTGCACGCGTTCCTGCGCGAACGCGGCGCTTCGTTTTTCCCGGATATCGTCCGCGGTACGGGCCGGCTGAAGTCCGAGGTTGAAACCGGGCTTTGGGAATTGGTCACCGCCGGGCTGATCACAGCGGATGGCTTCGATAACTTGCGCGCGCTGATCGATCCGAAGCGCCGTTCCGGCCAGGGCACGGGGCGTGCCGCTCGGCCCCGCCACAGCAGCGGCCGCTGGTCGTTGCTGTACGTTGCTGAGTCTCTCGATCACTCGACTGACCGCGACCATGCACTCGAAGCGATCTGCAACGTACTCTTGCGGCGTTATGGTGTGGTCTTCCGCGAAGCGCTCGCGCGCGAGAGCATCCTGCCGCCGTGGCGCGAACTGCTCGGCATGCTGCGTCGCCTGGAAGGTCGCGGCGAAGTACGCGGCGGAAGATTCGTAACCGATTTTCTGGGCGAGCAATTCGCGCTGCCCATTGCCGTCGAATCTCTGCGCGCCATGCGTCGCGAACCCTCTATGGGCGAAACCGTGACAGTTTCCGCAGCCGATCCGCTCAATCTGGTCGGAATCATCGTGCCGGGCGATCGCGTCGCGGCGAATTCAGGCGCATTCGTCACATTCCGTGATGGCGCCGCTGCCGAAAATTCGGTAGCGCCCATTGCCGCCATGTCCGCGGCTCTATAGCGCGCTGCCAGGACACAATTGTCATCTCGAACGAAGTGAGGGATCTGTTTTTCTCAGTTTCATTTTGACTGACAACGAAGTTCTCTAGCACTCCGCTAACACAATGCTGCGATTCGCTCAGACCTGCGACGCCGTCGCCGCAACCACCAAGAAAACCGAAAAAATCCGGCTGGTGAGCAGCCTTTTACAATCGCTGCCCATCGAAGATGCTACCCATGCCGCGATTTTTCTCACCGGCCGTCCGTTTCCTCGGTGGGACGAACGCGTGCTTGGAGTTGGCGGCATGCTGCTCAGCCGGCTGATCGGCGAGCTGTCCTCGAAGAGCGGTGAAACGATGGGCACCGCTTATCTCAAGCACGGTGATCTCGGAGATATGGCCGAAGAGCTGTTGTCCGACCGCACGAATGTGCCGGGAGTTTCGATGAGCGAAGTCGCCGGTCTGTTTGCCGAATTGCCCAACGCGCGTGGGCAAAGCGAAAAGAGTGAATTGGTTCATCGTCTGCTGGCAAAGGCTCGACCCGCCGAAGTGAAGTACATCGTTAAGATCATGACCGGCGATCTGCGCATCGGCCTGCGCGAAAGCCTGGTCGAGGAAGCCATGGCCAAGGCGTACGAGCGCCCGATCGCCGCTGTGCGTCGTGCCAATATGCTGCTCGGCGATATTGGCGAAACTCTGCAATGCGCATTTCGCAACGAACTCGAAACGGTACGCTTCCGGCTGTTCCATCCGATCGACTTTATGCTGGCAACACCGGTCGAAAACGCCGCGGAAATATTTAAGAACGCAACCGAGTCTATCGTCGTGGAAGAAAAATACGACGGCATTCGCGCCCAGGCGCACAAGGGCGAAGGTCGCGTGAAGATTTTCTCGCGCACACTGGACGAAGTCGTCGAATTTCCCGAACTGCGCGAGCCATTGGCATCTCTTCCCGGCGAATTCATCATCGACGGAGAGATACTCGCCTGGCACGATGCGCAGCCTCTTCCTTTCACGCAGCTTCAGAAGAGGCTAGGCCGCCGCAATCCGGACCTCTGGCTGATGGAAGAGATTCCCGTGAAGTTCGTCATGTTTGACCTCCTCTATCTGGACGGCGAACTCCTGTTGGATTCGCCTCTTATAGAAAGGCGCCGACGGCTGAAGCAACTTCTAGCTCCGGTGCAATCGAAACAATTTCGACTCGCGCCGGAACGGATGTGCGATACGCGCGAAGCGCTTGAAGAAGCTTTTCGCGATGCCCTGGCTGCGGGACACGAAGGAGTCGTCGCTAAGGCGCCGGATTCGCTCTACGCACCAGGACGCCGCGGCCGCTTTTGGTTCAAGCTGAAAGAGCCGTTTGCGACGCTAGACGTAGTGGTCACCGCTGTCGAGTATGGCCATGGCAAGCGGCACGGCGTGCTTTCCGACTATACGTTTGCGGTGCGCGAAGGCGATCGTTTGCTCAATATCGGTAAGGCTTATTCCGGGCTCACCGACGCCGAAATTCGCGAATTTACCGACTATTTTCTGAAGCACACGCTGCAAGACCAAGGATATCGTCGAATCGTCGAGCCAAAAGTCGTGCTCGAAGTGGCCTTCAACAACATGCAGCAGTCGAAGCGGCACGAAAGCGGATTCGCGCTTCGCTTCCCCCGAATTTTGCGCATCCGTTCGGACAAAACGCCGGAGCAGATCGATACGTTGGATCGCGTCCGCGAACTTTACGCCAAGCAAATTACCCTGCCACGCGCGCCGGGCGGCGCAACGGCGGCAGATCGCACATCGACGTGATACTCGGCGTCAACAAGGCCAAGTATCGTTACGCCGATTGTCTGCAAACGCGGTAAAATCAAGTAAGCCCGCGGTTTCTTCTGTGTGGGTGTAACCTTTGCTGGGTTGCGAACTCCTATTGACCGTGAGAGATTCTAGGTGCTCACGGGCGAAGGGTGTCACGGAGGCGAGGATGCTGATCAAGAAGCCGAGCGATATTCTGTATTCCGAAATCACCCCGAAGTCCGTCTACATGAATCGGCGAAAATTTCTCGCCGGTGTTGCGGCGGCGACCGGCGCGGCTACGCTCGGTGCACGCTCCGTTTCGGATTGGCTGGAGCCGCGATCTGTGCTCGCCGACGAAACCAAACTGGGGCCGCTGGTGAAGAGTTCGTTTTCAACAACCGAACCGCAAACACCCCTAAAGGATGTTTCCACCTACAACAACTACTACGAATTCGGGACCGACAAGAGCGATCCGGCGCGAAACGCCACGAAATTCGTGACCACTCCCTGGAGCGTTACCGTCGAGGGCGAAGTAAACAAGCCGCGCAAGTTTGATCTTGAAGAACTCCGCAAGCTGGCGCCGCTCGAGGAGCGCATTTACAGGCACCGCTGCGTGGAAGCGTGGTCGATCGTGGTTCCCTGGATTGGCTACTCGTTCAGCGCGCTCGCGAAGGAAGTAGATCCGAAGCCGACCGCGAAGTTCGTGGCCTTCCAGAGCTATTACGACGTCAAACAGATGCCGCTCGGACCGCGCGCTGGAATCGAACTTCCTTACGTTGAGGGCCTGCGGCTCGACGAGGCGATGAACCCATTGGCGCTCCTGACTTTCGGAATGTTTGGCGAGACTCTGCCCAATCAGGATGGCGCGCCTGTTCGCATGGTTCTTCCGTGGAAATACGGATTCAAGAGCGTCAAATCGCTGGTGAGAATTCGTTTTGTGAAAGAGATGCCTCCGACGACCTGGAACATCGCCAATGCGCATGAATACGGCTTCTACTCCAATGTCAATCCGCAGGTAGATCATCCGCGCTGGACCCAGGCATCGGAACGGCGCCTGGACGGATCGTTCTTCGGCAAGAGAATTAAGACGCTGATGTTTAACGGCTACGGCGACCAGGTTGCAAGCTTGTACAACGGCATGGACCTGCGGAAGAACTACTAAACTCACTTTTCGCTTCAGCTCAAAATGAAAGATCTTTCGCGGCACATAAATATGCGGTGGCTCAAACCGCCGATTTTCCTGGCGTGTCTGCTACCGCTCGCGCATCTCGCCTGGTTGGGTTTCCACGACGAGCTCGGCGCGAATCCGGTCGAATTCATCACACATTCCACCGGAACTTGGGCGCTCGTCGGTCTCTGCGTGACGTTGTCGATGACTCCGTTGCGCCGAATCCTGAAGCAGAACTGGCTGATTCGCTTCCGGCGCATGTTCGGCCTTTTCGCCTTTTTCTACGCCTGCCTGCACTTTACGACCTGGGTCTGGATATATTCGGGTTTCGATATTCACGCCATGATCGCCGACGTTTACAAGCGTCCATTCATCACCATGGGATTCACGGCATTCGTGCTCATGATTCCGCTCGCACTAACTTCCACCAGCGGAATGATCCGGCGGCTCGGTGGGCGGCGCTGGAACATGCTGCACCGGCTGATTTACATCAGCGTCTGCGCGGGAGTCATTCATTACTTATGGCTGGTGAAGTCCGATAAGACGATTCCGTTGCGCTTCGCCGCAGTTGTCACACTGCTGCTTGGGTATCGCGTGATTCACTACGCGCTGCAGCGCAGACAGCAGGCCGCGGCGGCGAAGCGCTCCGCGCGCGAATCCGTCTACTCCGCCTAGCAGCAAATTTCCTCCACAACACAACTTATGCAGGGGTTTCGGCGCTGGCGCGAATCAGCTGCCAGCGCTTGGGGCGCCTCTTAGTGTCGAGGACTTTTTTGCGGAGGCGCAAAGATTTGGGCGTGACTTCCACGTATTCGTCTTCCGCGATGTACTCGATGGCCTGCTCAAGGCTGAGCTCGCGATGGGGAATCAGGCGAATGGCTTCATCGGCGGTGGAAGCGCGCATATTGGTTTGTTTCTTTTCTTTGGTGATGTTGACGTCCATATCCGCTTCGCGTGCATTATCGCCGACGATCATTCCTTCGTAGACTTCCGTCCCCGGCCCGACAAACATCACGCCGCGTTCCTGAATATTCCATATCGCATACGCCGTGGTAGCGCCCGCTCGGTCGGCCACGAGCGCGCCAGTCGGGCGCGAGGCCATTTCGCCGCCATAATCGGTCCAGCCGGCGAGAATGGAATGAATCAGGGCGGTGCCACGGGTTTCCGTGAGCAATTGCCCGCGCAAGCCGATCAGGCCGCGCGAGGGAATGCGAAATTCCATGCGCACGCGCCCGGAGCCGTGATTAACCATCTGGGTGAGTTCGCCGCGGCGAGTGCCCAGCGTCTCCATAACGATGCCGATAAAAGTTTCAGGGCAGTCAATGACCACCTGTTCGAGAGGCTCGAGGCGGCGGCCGTTTTCGCTGCGCACTACAATCTCGGGCTTGCCAACCATTAATTCGTAGCCTTCGCGGCGCATTGTTTCGATGAGGATGGCCAATTGCAATTCCCCGCGGCCAAGCACGCGAAAGGATTCCGGAGTATCCGTATTCTCGACACGGATGGAGACGTTGGTAAGCAATTCTTTTTGCAGGCGGTCGCGCAGGTCCCGCGAAGTAAGCCACTGGCCATCACGTCCTGCCAGAGGCGAGTTATTGACCGTGAAGATCATGGCCAGAGTGGGCTCATCGATGAGGAGCGGTTCCAATGGAGCGGGATTTTCGGCATCGGTGATCGTTTCACCGATCTGGATGCCCTCAACGCCGGCGATGGCGACGATGTCTCCGGCAGAAACGGTTTCGGCTTCGTCGCGATCGAGGCCCCGGAAGGTGAAAAGTTTCGTGATGCGCGTGGTCTGGAGCGAACCGCCCAGTTTCGCGATGCCGACCAAATCACCGCGGTGCAGCGTGCCCTCAAAAACGCGAGCGATGGCAATGCGGCCGAGATAATCGCTGTAATCGAGATTGGTGACCTGCACCTGCAGCGTCTTTTGCGGATCGCCCGAGGGAGGAGGAATGGTGTTCAGAATGGCCTCGAACAGGAACGTGAGATCGCGGGCATCGTCTCCGCCGGATTCCGCCCACTTCCGGTGCGCGACGCCGGTCTTGGCATTCGTGTAGAGCACCGGAAAATCGAGTTGGTCTTCGGTGGCGTCGAGGTCGATGAAAAGGCTGAGGATTTCGTCAAGTACGGCAGTGGGGCGCGCGTCCGAGCGATCGATTTTGTTCAGGACGACAATCGGAGGCAGCTTAGCCTGCAAGGCCTTTTGCAGGACGTAGCGCGTCTGCGGCAGCGGTCCTTCGCTGGCGTCCACGAGGAGCAGAACGCCATCGACCATGCGCAGGGCGCGCTCGACTTCGCCGCCAAAGTCGCTGTGGCCGGGTGTATCCACGATGTTGATGCGCGTGTCTTTATAGAAAAGCGCCGTGTTCTTGGCCAGAATGGTGATGCCGCGCTCGCGTTCGAGATCATTGGAATCCATCACCCGGTCGACGACTTCCTGATTGATGCGGAAAATGCCACTTTGGCGGAGCATGGCGTCGACCAGCGTGGTTTTGCCATGGTCCACGTGGGCGACGATAGCGATATTGCGGTTAGCTTTATTCATAAAGTTAATGGATTACTTCAGGGAGGGGGTGACCCCCACCTTTTTTTGCAAGAATATCAGTCCAAACGACTTATTTTATTCAGCGTGCAACGATATGATTCTGCAAGACTTAAATCTGTCTATGCCGTAAGGGGCGAAGTTAGCGTTGCTGACCCCCTCCCCCTATTTTGTGCAAGTGTTGATTCTAAATAGCTTCCACTCGCCATGTAGGAAGCGCCAATTTTCCGGGTCTGTTCATTTCTTGTGCGCGAGTGCGATCTGCTCATCGTAAAACCGAACTGGGCGAGGTGGCTTTCCGCTTCGGGCCTGCGAAAAATACCGAGAGCAGTAACCGCACAGCCAAGAGTGCCTGTGCCACTTCTGAACCCGGCGATCATGCCACTATCGACCGCGAGGCGAGGGCGGAAGGGCCGCAAGCCTGAGCAGAGTTCGAGCATGTTCTATTGTACCCCAGCAGTAAATGGGGCGCGTGAAGCTAAGAAAGATACCTCGTTCGCGATGCTCAGCCGGGACGACTCGACACCGCCAAAGTGCAAGAGAGGTCCGTCGCTCACGCTGTTCGCTCGGGACGAGCATCCTGGCCGGATGCTCGTTTACCGCACGAGTACATAACTTGCACGGCAGGCTGAAATCGGCGCGGCGTTGACACTGCCGTTAATGGGGTGAGAACCTCGCGACGTGGTAGACCTCGCGAGAATGATCCAGGTCGACAACCTGTCGAAAGAGTATGACGCGCCGACAGGCAAAGGCGCGCCTATCGTCGCCGCCAATCAACTCAGTTTTCAGGTCGCGTCGGGGGAGATATTCGGCCTGGTGGGCCCGAACGGCGCCGGCAAAACGACAACGCTGAAGATGATTTGTGGGCTGGTGGTTCCGACTACCGGACGGGTTGCCGTAAACGGAGTTGACGTCGAGCGCCAGCCGGAAGAGGCGCAGCGCCATCTGGGCTATCTGGCCGATTTCTTCTCTCTCTACGATGATTTGATGGTTTGGGAATATCTCGATTATTTCGCCCGAGCCTACAAAATGGATCCCTACTTAATACGGAAACGCGTGGACGAAGTGATCCGCGGACTTGGCCTGGAGACGAAGCGAGAAGCCATGATCGGGGGGCTCTCGCGCGGGATGAAGCAACGCGTGGGCCTAGGCCGCGCAATTATTCATGACCCACCGCTTCTCGTGCTGGATGAGCCAGCAGCGGGACTCGATCCCAAGGCGCGCGTGGAGCTGAAGGAACTCCTGCGCGGTCTGCAACGCGGCGGCAAGACCATTTTTATTACTTCGCACATCCTTTCCGACCTCGAAGAGATTTGCTCATCAATAGCGATTATCGAAAGAGGGCGGCTATTGCGAATCGGCCGTCTGGAAGACGTGATGAAGGAAGGGAAGGCGGCGCGGCGAGTGCGCATTCGGCTGGCGACGCCCGGGTTCGCAGCAAGCGATTGGCTTGGGATGCGCGCAGGAGTGAGTTCGGTGACGGCGGTGAATTCAGAGGCCACATTCAACTTTGCGGGAAGCGACATGGATCTGGCGGAAATCGTTCGCGGGTTGGTTTCGGCGGGCGCCCTGGTGTGTGGAGTCGAGGAAATTACGGAGACGCTAGAGGAACTCTACTCCCGCGTTTCGAGCGACGAGGTCATGTGAGCGCGCTGACCTTCACTCCTGAGCTTTTGCGCAATGGGCGCATTCAGCTACGCCGCGGGCGAGTGCTGGCCGTCATCGTTATTTGCGCGGCGGTATCGCTTTCGGCAGTTGCTTACTTCTTCTACTCGCCAGAGGACGCGCGTTCAGAAATGGCCGCACTCGACTTAGTGCGAACCATGGTTATCCTGCAGATTACAGTCTTGCTGATTGGCGGGGGGATCTATTGCCTTCAGTCGGTGCACCGGGAGAAAGAACTTAATACTTTTGACTATCAGCGCATCACGCGCTTGAAACCGATCGAATTGGCACTCGGAAAATTGCTGGGCGCGCCGGCCATGACTTACCTGATTGTTCTATGCCTCATGCCCGTGACGCTGGTGGCGGCGTTTGTCGCGCAGATACCGATTTGGACTTTGTTTCAGATCTATCTGATCCTCTTACTGGGTTCGATCACCTTTCATGCGATGGCGCTTTTGCTTTCGCTGCTGGTGCCGCGCGGAAGTTCGGCGGGGTCGAGTTTATTCTTCCTTGTGCTCATAGGCATGGGTTCGATCTTTGGCGCAGGCATAAGCACGTTTGCCATTCATCAAGTGAGTCCGTTTTTCGCCGTAGAACTTCTCCCTTCTCAGGGACCGCGAAATCCATTTGCAGTGCTACCCCCGTCGGAAGATTTGTTCCTGGGAACATCGGTTCCACATTTTCTGGTACTGATCGTCCTCTACGTCACGTTTTCGGCGTTCTTTTTGCTGGCGCTGACAAGGAATATCAAGCGGGACCCGTCTGTATACGAAATGTTTTCTCCGTGGCAGGCTTTGGCGTTCCTACTCTACTTGAATGCGTTGGTGCTTGGCTTTTTCCGGTGGAGCATTCCATTCAATGCTCCCACGGCGAATCCGCAGCGCTTTGTGATGCAATTCCGGCCGATTCCGGCAGATAACGCGGAGCTGACGCTTCTGATGATGGCGCTTTGGCTGTTTGCGATCTTCGGATTCGCTTTGTTGCGCAACCGAGAGCGGGCGCGGCGGCGCATCCGGCAATATGGGGCGACTGCTGCGGGCTGGTGGGCGGCGGTTTGGCCGTCACCTTATTTGCTGGCGGGAGCGCTGGTTACAGGATGCGCGATTCTGGCCATGATTCGATACAAGGTGGAAGAGTTCGGCAATTGGAATCTCCAGGTTGGGATACTGGAAGTGGCTTTTTTTGCGATTTGGCTGGCGAGAGATTTCCAGTATTTGCAGTGGATGAATCTGAGAAAAGGACGGCGGCAACTGATCTCGGGCGTGGTGTATCTCGTGATCTTTTATGTTTGCGCCAGCACTTGCATGGCGGCGTTTGGGTTTTATAGGCCCGTGGCTGCGCCCTACCGGGCCATTTTTATTCCTTCCGCTGGATTCGGATTGGATGGGGATGCGTGGACGTCTGCGGAACGGCTTTGGGCGGGAGCGCTATTGCTGCTGATGATCGAAACCTTCGCGTTCGTTTGGCTGCAAAGAAGAGAGCTGGAAGCATTGGGGCGACCGAGCGGCGAAGGCTGAGGAGAGATCCCTCTCTCACGCTGTTCGCTCGGGATGACCATCCTAGTCGGATGGTCACTCGAGGCGCTTGGCCTGGAAGCTGGTCAATTCATCGTCCTCGGCGGAATAGCTGATCTCGATGGGACTGCAGCAGACTTCGCAATCTTCGACGTACACCTGACTCGGAACGGAAAAATCCAGAATCATAGAGATTTCTTCGCCACAGTATGGGCACATGAATCGATGTTCCACTCAGGTAGGATACGCCAGGTTGAGTTGAATGGCGCGTGTGGCCTCCGCGCGGTGACGATGAACCTAAATTGCTATCTCACCTATGCTCACGGCGAAATAGAGGAGCAGGCCCACGGCACCAAGTAGCAGATATCGTCTCACTTTCCCCTCTGCGAATGCGCAGAGAAGGACGAAACTGAGGGACGCGCACCTTCCGATTTTGGCCGTCAAGCCATCGTAAAGAACGTAGTGACCATTCCACTCGCGCAACACGGCATAAATCCAGAAAGCGAGACCAACAGCGAATAAGTAGAGGCCCAATTGAGAGATCTTTCGACGCCAGGCACTCGATGGAGGAGTATGTTCATTTCTGAGCCATGCGTGCCATGCCAAGATAAAAAAAGGAATCGGCAGTACGAACCCGCCAAGCCAGAGAATCATGGTCAGAACGATTAGGAAATACATCTCGCGCTTATAGGTTTGCTGCCTTCTAACCCAGAACGAATGTTAACCGCGACAGCTGAGGAGAGATCCTTCGCTCCGGTTCGTCGCTCAGGATGACGATGCTAGTCGCATCGTCACTTCATTTTGATTTTGAAGGAGCCGTCGGCGGCTTTGTCGCGATGGGCCATGTGGCAGCCAGCGCAGTTGGCTTGAGCCGTTTTCACTGCGGCGGCGGCATCGTCGAACTTGCCTTGCGAGATAAGCACATCGACTTGGGCGAGCCCGTACGTACCGTTGAGAGAGAATCGCACGCCATCGTCTATGTTCCGAGCCTGCCAGTAAGCCATGACCATGGCCAGGTTCTCCTGGAGTTTTCGGATGTCGGTGTGGGCCGCGGCGCCGTCTTTGGCGGTTAGATTCTTATTAAGGTCGGCGACAGTCGCGGCATTGGATTTCATCCAGCCCTGATACTCGGCGAAATCATCGCCTTCTGCCCACACCACGGCGCCCATCAAGAGCGTGCATACCGCCAAACCTAAGGCAAGTTTCATGCGTATCCCTCCCAGGGATTCCGAACTTTTCGGCGCATCATACGCTTCTCCAGACAAAGAGAAAAGCCTCAGGTCATCAGACGCCCCAAATTCTTAAATGCGCTTGCGCGCGGGCGTCGGCATGACCTGAGCTGCAAAAATCCCGGCTACGCTCAGAATGGCAACTCAGCTCTCGCACCATTCGGTGGCAATCCCGTGTATTCTTGACGGCTTATGGCCAAACGACCAAAACCGATTGTACTTACTGTGCTTGATGGATGGGGTTACCGCGCGGAGAGCAAGGGCAACGCCATTGCGCTCGCGCGCAAGCCGAATTACGACAAGCTGCTGGCGCAGTTTCCGAATACGCTGATCCACACTTCGGGGCCGTCAGTAGGGCTGCCGGAAGGGCAGATGGGCAATAGCGAAGTGGGGCACCTGAATATCGGGGCCGGGCGCGTAGTGCTGATGGACATCACGCGCATCGATGAGGCATTCCGCAGCGGCGCGCTTTTTCAGAACGAGCTTCTGCTCGGGGCGATGCAGCGCGGACGCGAGCGGCAACTGCATTTGATGGGCCTGGTGAGCGATGGCGGGGTGCATTCGCACATCGAGCACCTTTTTCACCTGCTCCGGATGGCGCAGCAGAACAAAGTCGAGCGCGTTTTCGTGCATTGCTTCCTGGACGGACGCGATACGCCACCGCACAGCGGCATCGATTACCTGCGGAAACTGCAGCAAAAAATGAGGGAGCTGGGCGTGGGGCGGATTGCGTCGCTGGTGGGCCGCTACTACGCGATGGACCGAGACAACCGGTGGGAGCGCGTCGAGCGCGCCTACCGCGCGGTTGTGCACGGCGAAGCCGAGCGGCACTCGACCGATCCGATCGAAGCGGTGCGCTTGAGCTACGAACAGGGCACCACGGACGAATTCGTCGAGCCGGTTGTCATCACAACCGGCAAGGAGGCGGGCGCGACTCCGGTCGGGCCTATCCGCGATGACGATGCGGTGATCTTTTTCAATTTCCGCGCGGACCGCGCACGCCAGATTACGCGCGCGATTGCCGAGCCGGGCTTCGATAAATTTGTGGACCCGGCGCGGCCAAAGAATCTTTTCTTCTTGGCCATGACGCAATATGACAAGACATTCTCGTGGCTCAAGTATCTTTTCGGGGCGGAAAAACTCGAGCACATATTGGCGCAGGTCTTTGCGGAGATGAACTTTCGCAATCTGCGGGTGGCGGAGACGGAGAAATACGCGCACGTGACGTACTTTTTTAACGGCGGCGTGGAGAAGCCGTTTGGCGGCGAAGAGCGCATCCTGGTGCCTTCGCCGAAGGTGCCGACGTATGACCTGAAGCCGGAGATGTCCGCGGAGGGGATCACCGATAACGTGGTGCAGGCGATTGAGAAAGGCGCGTTCGATGCGGTGATCATGAATTTTGCCAACGCCGATATGGTGGGGCATTCGGGGAAGCTGGAGGCGGCGATTCGCGCCGTCGAAGCGGTGGACGCATGTCTTGGGCGCATCTTTCAGGCGCTGCGGCCCCGCGGCGGCGCCTGGATCATCACTGCGGACCACGGCAATGCCGAGACGATGATCGATCCGGTGACCGGCGGTGCGCACACTTACCACACCACGAATCCGGTGCCGTTTATTCTTCTACAGGAAGATAACTCGCTGCGGCTCAAACAGGGTGGCGCGCTGCGGGACATTGCGCCGACGATGCTGGGAGTTTTGGGGATTCCGCAGCCAAGGGAGATGACGGGGAGCGATTTGCGCGTGGAGTTGAAGTAGCGAAGGTTGAATGAAAGGGTACGAATAGCAGATTTCCCGGGCGTCATTAATGACAACAAATGCAAGGAGAGATTCTTCGGCTGCGCGTCCCGACCGGAAATCGTAAGGCACGATTTCCGGAAAAAGATACATCGGGACGCTGCGCTCAGAATGACACGTTAGAGCGATGGTGCGCGTGGAAGCGAAGTAAAAGGCTGCCGCGCTGAAGGCCGCGGCTCTACGTTTAAACCTAGAGCGCGCTGTGCGATTGATCGAATGCACTTCAGATGGCAACACCCGACCGAGCATGAATCCGCCGAAGCCTGCTGAGACCAAGCTGGTCATCTCGTCTTATCACCGATTCACGCTGTGGCGCTCGCCGCCGGAAATGGCGGCGGCGGTGCGGCAACAATGGCCGCAGATGCGCGTTGTGGACCTGCCGCACTACGACCGGATCACGCCCGAGCTTCCCGACACGGATATTTTTGTCGGCTTAGTGCTCCGGCCGGAGCAATTGCGCGAAGTGAAGCGGCTGAAATGGGTGCACACGACTTCGGCGGGCGTGGGCCAACTGATGTATCCGGAATTCCGCAGCTCGGGGATTATTCTCACCAACGCCAGCGGCGTACATGCACCGAACATGGCCGAGCACATCGCAGGGATGATCATAGCGATGGCGCGCGATTTCCCGGGTGCGATGCGCTATCAAGCACAGAAAAAATGGGCGCAGCAGGAGATTTGGGATGGGCCGGCGCGGCCGCGGGAACTGAGCGGCGCCGTGGCGCTGATTGTGGGGTTCGGCGTTGTGGGGCGAGCAGTCGCGGAGCGGCTGCGCAGCTTCGGAATGCGAATCTGGGCGGTGACGCGGTCGGTCAAAGCGGATCCTTCATTGGCGGAACGGGCTTTTCCGGCGACCGAACTCAGGGCAGCGTTGCCTTACGCTGACTATGTGATCTTGGCAGCGCCAGAAACGCCGGAAACGCATCATCTGATCGGCGCGGAAGAGCTTGGGGCAATGAAGCGCAGCGCGATTCTGGTGAACGTGGCGCGAGGCTCGCTGGTAGACCAGGCGGCGCTCGTCGCGGCGGTCGAGAAGCGCGCGATTGGCGGAGCGGCGCTAGACGTGGCGTCGCCGGAGCCGTTGCCGCCAGAAAGCCCGCTGTGGTCGCTCGAAAATGTTTTTATTACACCGCATACGAGCGGGATTAGCGAACGCATCTGGGAGAGAGAAACGGAGCTCTTGATCGACAACCTGGAGCGCTGGTTCCGGGGCGAGCCGTTGCGGAATCGGGTGGATTTGGAGCGAGGATATTAGGGCTATGAAAGATGCCCGCCTGAAGGCGGGCGCTACATAAAAGCAAACCGCGCAGGCAAGAGTGCCTGCGCGACTGAGGCTCAGTTGGTGACGTTGCTGGTGGGGGCAGTGTAGCCCTGACGGGCGTAGACCTGGAATTTGTGCTTCTTACCCTTTTGGTCGATGACCGTGTACGGGCCGCCATCAGGAGTGACGAGTTCCACCTTGATCTTGTGATATTTGCCGTCGTTATTCTGGTGGCTAGGAATGTAGCCGAGGCTATATTCATTTCTCAGGCTGCCCGCGACGTCCGCCATGATTCCGGGAATTTCGCCATCGAAGCGCGGAAACCACACGCGGCCGCCGGTCATTTCGGCAAAAGTCTTGAGCTGATTCTGGGCCTGCAGATAGGTTAGCCCGCCATTATCCATACTTCGCACGAACATCTGTTCGGCGACGCCTACGCAATAGACGGTAACGTCGGTTGTCTTCAACTTGGCGAGGGTTTTATCCAACGTGAGCCTGCTAAACGTATCGATTCCCGAGGCGAGGACCAGAACGGCTTTCTTGCCCTTCACGTCCTGAAGCCGATCGCCCACGTCCACAAGCGCATCGAAGAGATTTGATTCATGGAACGGCGGGAAATACAGCGAGACCAAGCCTTGCTCAACTTCACGGGGATTGTGCGTGAAGTCGACTTCGACGTTGGAACGCATATTGAAAGATTCGAGCGCGATCCAATCGTTGGGCTTGAGCTGATGCAGAAAAACGTCGGCCCAGCGCACGGCGTTATAAAGGAACCAACCATAGCCAAGCTGGCTGAATTCAACTAACAGAACCACCGTGATCGGAGCGTCAGTGGTGCCAAAATTGGTGATCGTCTGGGGCGCGCCGTCTTCGATGATGCGGAAATTTTCTTTTTTCAAATTATTCAAATAATTGCCGTCGTTGTCGGTGACCACGACGTCGACGTTAACGAGAGGAACGGTGGTGGAAATGGCAAAGCCGGGCTGGCCCGATTGCTGCTGGTCTTGTCCCTGCGCGGGCGCCTGTTGAGGCGCGGCGGGTTTTGACTGCGGGGGGAGTCTGTTGAGATCCCTGGCCTCGCGCAAAGGCAGACGGCGGCCCAAAAGCCAAAACCGCGATCAGGGCGTGGGCTAGCAATAATCTTGTCATATTTGATACAGCAGGCGCGCGATAGTGGAAAACTGCGCGCCCATAGCCACCCGCTACCTTTGATGGTGCCACGAAACGAAGGGATGTTCAAATTCCCTGATTCAAATTTCAGTGATGTTCCTATGGAATTAATGATGGAACCATCGGCTTGGACGCTAACACCGGCATGTTAGTATCTTTGGCTCGCGCAAAAAATGCGAGGAACGGAGCCGTTTGGTTAAAGGAGAAGGGATGGGGAGGCGAATTCGTTACATTTTCAGCCTGCTTGCCGGGTTCATGCTGACGATGGTGTTGCCGCCGGCGACATTGAAATCGCAAACGCCTGCGCCCGGCGGGATGCCGGATCCATTGCAACTGACGGCTGAGGCGCAAACTTGGCTGACCGACCTGATCCGAATCAATACGACGAATCCTCCGGGCAACGAGATGGAGGCTGCGAAATATATCGAGAATGTCTTGCAGAAGGAAAATATTCCGGCGGAAGTTCTAGAGATGAAGCCGGGGCGGGGAATCGTCGTCGCACGGATTCAAGCGGGGCCTTTGCCGGACTCTTCGAAGGCGCTTTTACTGGTGGCGCATTTGGATGTCGTGGGTGTGGACCGAGCCAAATGGAGCGTGGATCCCTTCGCGGCGACACAGAAGGACGGCTACATCTACGGGCGCGGGGCAATCGATGACAAAAGCATGGTGGCGGCGAACCTGGCGGCGTTTATCGGACTCAAGCGCTCGGGAACACGGCTGACGCGTGACGTCATTTTTCTTGCTGACGACGATGAGGAACAGGGCGGCGACGCCAGCATAAAGGCGGTGATCGACAAGTACTGGGACAAGATCGCCTGCGGTTTTGCGCTGAATGAAGGCGGCGGCGTGGTCCTGCAAAACGGCAAAGTGCAGTA
Source organism: uncultured Acidobacteriota bacterium (assembly GCA_963803735.1). Lineage (GTDB taxonomy): Bacteria > Acidobacteriota > Terriglobia > Acidiferrales > UBA7541 > Palsa-189. The sequence goes on from CAWDNV010000012.1 coordinate 181,291, forward strand.
CGTGGCCATCCAAACCAGCGAGAAAGTGGCTTACAACGTGACGGTGACCGCGACTGGGACTTCGGGCCACGCTTCCATTCCGCAAAAAGATAATGCGGTCGTGCATCTAGCGGCAGCTGTGCAGAAAATCGGCACGCTCGAAACGCCGCTACACCTGCTGACTATGACGCGGCGCTATTTCGAGCAACTTGCTCCCGTAGAAGACGAAGATATTGCCAAGTGGATTCGTGCATTGGACACCTCGGACCGGGCGGACCTTGCTGCCCTGCGCCTTGCTCAGATGAATCCGGTGTGGAACTCCATGCTGCGGGATACGATCGCGCCGACGCAGTTAAGTGCGGGCGTTCGCAATAATGTAGTTCCCGCGCAGGCTTCGGCGAACCTGAACATTCGACTACTGCCGGGAAATTCGATCCTGGATGTAATCGAGCAGATGCAAAAGGCGGTGAATGATCCCCAAGTCAAATTCACCGTGGAGCCGGACGCCGGACCAAGCGCTCCTTCTTCATCGATCACCACGGAGCTTTACCAGACGATTGAGCACCTTGCGCCGCAGCAATTTCCGGGAGCCGTGGTTGTTCCCTACTTATCCACTTGGGCTACGGATTCCGCTTATCTGCGAATGCACAACGTACAGTCGTATGGATTGGTTCCTTTTCCACTGAGCGACGCAGATATGCTGCGGATGCACGGTGACGACGAACGCATCCCGATCGCCAGCTTTCGGACAGGCGTCGAATTCCTCTACAAGGCGGTTCATGAATTCGTCACGAAGTAAGTTGAACTCCACTCAGGTCCGGCGGGCGAAGATTGTTTGCACCCTGGGTCCAGCGAGCCGTTCTCCCGCAATGATCGACCACTTGATGCGGGCAGGGATGGACGTGGCACGACTGAATTTTTCCCACGGCACGCAGGAGGAGCACGCGCGCACGGTCACCCTGGTACGAGCGACTTCGGGGCGCCAGCAAAAACCCATCGGTATTCTCGCCGATTTGCAGGGACCGAAAATCCGGACAGGTGCGCTGGAAGGCGGACGCCCAATAACTCTGCGCACTGAAAGCCGCTTCACGATCAGCACAGTGGACGCACCAGGAAACGAGGAAGGTGTCTCGATCAGCTTCAAACGCCTGCCAGCGGAAGTGCACAAGGGCGACCGAATCCTGCTCGCCGACGGACTAATCGAGTTGCGTGTGATATCCACGACGCGCCAGCGCATTGTCTGTCGCGTGTTGAATGGCGGCGAACTGCGGGAGCATCAGGGCGTCAATCTTCCGGGCGTGAAGCTGCGGATTCCAGCGCTGACAGAGAAAGATTTGGCCGACCTACGGTTCGCCTTGGAATGCGGCGTCAACTACATTGGCGTGAGCTTCGTGCGCACGGCGGACGACGTGCTGGCGGCCAAGGCGGCGATGGAGAAGGCCGGCCGGAAAGTTCCGGTGATCGCCAAGCTCGAGAAACCGGAGGCGATCGACAACCTCGATGAAATTCTCGAGGTGTCGGACGGAGTTATGGTGGCGCGGGGCGACCTTGGCGTGGAGATGAGCCTGGAACGCGTGCCCGTGGTTCAGAAAATGGTGATCGCCCATGCCCGAGAAGCGCGGGTGCCGGTGATTACAGCGACGCAAATGTTGGAATCGATGACGCACAATCCGCGGCCGACGCGCGCGGAAGCTTCCGATGTGGCCAATGCAATTTTTGACGGCAGCGATGCGGTGATGCTGAGTGCGGAAACCGCTACAGGGCGCTATCCGGTGGAATCGGTCAAAATGATGGACCGCATCATCCTCGAGGCCGAAGCGAGCGTCACGGAATATGCCCGCCCGCACCGGCGCGCGCTTTTAAGTCTGGCGGAGACGACCGCGGAACTCATTTGCCACGCCTCCGAAGAGCTGTCGATGAAGGTGATCGCTGTTTTCACGGAAAGCGGTTCGTCGGCGCGGCTGATTTCAAAGCATCGCCCTCGCCCGCCGATCATCGCCTTTTCGCGCAGTCAGGAGACGCGGCGGCAGATCACCCTGCTCTGGGGTGTGCTGCCGAGAAAGGCTGCGATTTTACGGGATATCGACGATATGGCGCAAATCGCGGAGCGCCGCCTCCTGGAGGAGGGCTTGGTGCGGCAGGGCGACCTGGTGGGAATGGTCGCGGGTACACCGCTAGGCGTCGGCGGGACCACAAATTTCGTGAAATTTCACATCATTGGCGGCGGCGAGCAGGTGTGGCGCTAGGGCTCGCGAGTCGCGTCCGGTTCGGCTTTTACTTCTCGGTTTATCTTCTTTGGATCCTGCTGATTTTTTACGCGACGGGTAGGGGCCAATGTGCCCAGGGCAATCCTGGCTTGCAGGCTGGCAGCAATGGGATGCGCACTGGTACGAACAAATCTGGCGCGAGGGGTATCCTGCCGCAGATCCGAGAACTCTCGTATTTCCCCCTGGGTATCCGGTTATTGTGGGAATCATCTCAAAGCTTTTTCACTCGTCTTTTCTTGCTGCAGCAGTTGTTTTGAACCTGGCGGCTTTCTTTTGTACCGCAGTATTGGTATCTGAGTGGCTGTCACGGAAGTTTGCGGTTTCCAGCTTTTTCATTATTTTTGTTCGTGCTATCTGCGCCTGCTGCTTACTTCGCTTTTACTGCATATTCCGACGTTCTATTCATGCTGTTGCTGTGGGTCCTGCTCTGGATTGCGTTAGCCGCGCCAGACACGCGCGGCGGTAGGGCGCTGATCGCGCAATCTCTCTTGCTCCTTGTGCTTCCATGGATCCGGCTGACCGGCTACGCGCTTGCTTCGTGGCTGGTTGCGCGGCGCGTCGTAGCGCTCGCGGTTTTGGCTTCGCTGGCGCTTTGGCTGGGATTTAATCGATTGATCGCTGGAAGTGCTTTCTATTTTCTTCGCGCACAGGAACTTTTCGCCATGCCTCGGGGAAACTTCTTCCAGGGGCTTGCCGACTGTTTGATCCACGTGGGGTCAGACTGGAGTCGCGGAACGAGTTGGCTGGAATTCGGGTTCCTGCCGCTGCTTTACCTCTGTGCGCTGATGGCTGCTGCGGTATGGTTAGCGAAACGACGCGAGGGTTTGCTGGCTCTCAGCGTGTTATCGATCTTGCTGTTTTCCTATAACCAGGGTTTCTGGCGCAGCGTGGTTCGGTACGATCTGCCGCTCGTTCCCGTGTTGTGCCTGCCGTTGCTGGTGACAGCCAAATCCGGGACGGGCATGGCTTCATACGTTTCCCGAGCGGCTTTCTACGCGCTTATTCTCTGTCAATTTTCGCTGCAGATTTACTTCGCGCGGCTCTTTCACGCGGGGGGCTGGGCGTTTTAGGGTTGAAGTTCCGTAGCGGAAGCCGTCAGTTGACCCAATTGTCGGGGTGGGAGGGCGGTTCATTTCTATGTTTGCGCATGAAAACTTCAAACTTGCGACGGGCGCGGCGCCGCTGCCAATCGGAGAGGCCATTACGCGCGCGAAAGAACCACGAGCCGCGGCGCAGGTAAAGATAGCCGACAAGCATTCCGCCTAGGTGCGTAATGTGGCTGACGTTGTCGCCGGCACCTGAGCCGAGCGTGAGGAAAAATTCGATGGCGCCCGCGCCGATGACATAAATCTTCATCGGAATCGTAACGGGGAAGGGAATCAGCCAAATCTTGCGGTCTGGAAACATGATGGCGTTGGCCAGCAGGATTCCGTAAATCGCACCGGAGGCCCCAATGGTCGGAATCGCCGATGTCCCGAACCCGTGCGGGTCGATGATCGTCTTAACCAGGACGTTGATCAGGCCGGCGCCGACGCCCGTCAGGAAGAAATAGGTATAAAAGCGGTGCGTTCCCCAGGCGCGTTCAAGGTCGGCGCCAAACATCCACAGAAAAAGCATGTTCAAAAGGATGTGCCACAGGCCGCCATGCAAAAAGATGTACGTGACCGGCTGCCAGATTCTGAGCCCGTGCGTCACTAAGAGGGGAACCAGTCCGAACTCGCGGATCATCAGGCGATAGCCGGTTATGCTGAAAAGTTCGAGCAGCGTCTGAATGAGAAAAACGCCGACGCAGGCGAGCACAAGATTGCGAATGGCGGGAGTGACGAATTCACGCCACTGCGAACGCGCCCGGGGATATCGCGGGAAAAAACTCATGAAGAGAGTCTAAAGGTAGCAGCCCTCGCGAGTCAAAGTCACTGCCCTGGGCTGGTACAAACGTACTGGAACCGATGGTTCGGATATTAGGCCGATCGGTCCATTGGAGGTGACCTGTAATTACTTGAGAATGACGGGTGTGCGAGGATGGGCGTGAGTAAGGGCAACCCAACCGAGACCCTGGGCACGGTGAGCGTCACCGAATGGGTGGAAGATCGCCGCAGAACAGAGCGCGTGCCCGTTTCGTTGCCAGTCCATGTATGCTCTTCTGACGGATCTATCGATAAATTTGAAGAAGTTTCGACGACGTTAAACGCCTCGCGCGACGGACTCTACTTTTCCACCGACATTCAAATTTATAAGGTCGGGATGCCCCTTTTAGTCACTTTTCCCTATTCGCATGCCCCCGAGCGTAACGTGCATTTCTTCAGCAAGGTCGTGCGGATCGATGCGCTACCTGAAGGCCACTTCGGCATAGCCATCGAGTTGGTAATGACCATTGCGAACAAACAAAAACTACGCGCTGTCGCTGAAACGGTGAGGCGCTAATGCATAGTGCCCTACCGCTTTTAGGCCACGCGCATACCCATTTCGAGAACGAGAAACGCAATGAACGCCGGACTCTGGAACGATCAAAAATCTCTCTTCCCGTCCACATACGCTCGATCGATCCCTCCGAGCACGCGATCTTGGAAGCTGCAACTACTCTCGATGTGAACCGGCACGGCCTTTGCTTCAGCACTTCGCGAGATCACTACCAAGTGGGAATGTCTCTATGCCTGACATTTCCGTATTCGTCTCCGGTCATGGTTCGTAAGGAGTTTGTGGGCAACGTGGTGCGCGTGGACTCCCTGCCGAACGGCCGCCGGTCTGTAGCGGTGCAGTTCATATTGCAGGCTAAATCCTAGAAGCACGAAGGAGCTTGAACAGAACTATGCGGAAACGAAACGGAATCCTGATCCTTGCGGCCGTCATGACGGTTGCTTCACTCCTGATCCTGAACTTCGTACGTTGGAAGATGATCGGGTCAGAGACCGAGCAATCCTTGCAGCTGAACCAAACTCACGCCAGCTAGTCAAATTCGGCGGGCTACGTAGTTTTCCCTCTCTTCGGCAAACCCAGAAGCCAGGCGCGACCGGAACGTTTTCAATCTTGTGTATGCTTGTCGCAAATGGTGAGCAGGCGCGGGATTGAGGATGCCGCATCTAAAGGGAGTGAATAGGCGACGAAGACCTCTCTGCGAACGCCCCGGCCATCCTCGTCGAGCTCTTACATCTAAACTACTCCCACTAATCTTACTGATGACTGGCTTGCTGCTGCGACCCGTTTTCGCCGAAACGATTTCTGTGCGACAGATGGAAGGCTCGCTACACGGGTTTCTCGTGTTGCAAACGCTCGATGGCAAGACCATCGCTGAAGGCGACCTGATCGAGACCGCCAGGGCCGCAGGGGTGAAGGTCCAGATGATCTTTCGTTTCCATGATGGCTCGTACTATGAAGAGACCAGCGAATTCTCGCAGCGCGGCCAATTTCGGCTTTTACGAAATCATCTCGTGCAAAAAGGGCCGTCCTTCAAAATGGCGATGGAGCGATCCATCGACGCTTCCACGGGGCAGGTGATCGTTCGCTATACAGACGACAAAGGCAATCAGAAAGAGGAGTCCGAGCACATCGAATTGCCTGCCGATCTCGCGAATGGCATGTTTTTGGTGCTCATGAAAAATATTGATCCAGCGAAGGCGGAAACGAGCGTATCCGCGGTCGCGGGGGAACCGAAGCCGCGCGTCGTAAAGGTCGTGATTACGCCGGAAGGGAAAACGCCTTTCCTGATTGGAAGATCGAAGCGGGAAGCCATTGAGTTTGACTTAAAGCCGCATATCGAAGGAGCCGCCGGTGTGATCGCGCCGCTTGTGGGTAAGCAACCTGCGGACGCACACATCTGGGTCGTCGCGGGTGAGGGTCCGATTGCCCTCAAATCAGAAGGTCCGCTCGAACCGGAAGGCCCCGTTTGGCGAATCGTGAACGTGGGCGCGGTTTGGCCCTCCGATGCAGCCCAGACGGAAAGCAAGAAGCAGTAGCTTACGAAACGCGCCACGCCGCCTACTGTCCCATGCCCTTGCGTGAGCCGCTGCCGATTCCATTCATTTCGCGTCCTGACGGCGGTATACTCAGCCCGCTCCAAACAGACAAAGGCTACTTTTGATCGAGTGGAGGGGAACGTGGCAAACCGCGAGTGGGCACGGAATCTTTGGCGTCATGTGGGTCGTTTGGCGGTGGGCCTTGGTGCAGTCCTCTTCGGGCTGAGTTTGTTGGTAACCACGCCGGCCGCAGGGCAGGAAGTCACGCCGGAGCGCCTCGTTCACGCCGGAAAAGAGCCGCAGAACTGGCTCACGTTCTTCGGGAACTACAGGGCCTGGAGCTATAGCCCGCTCAATCAGATCACGCGCGACAATGTACATCGGCTGGCGCCGGCGTGGACTTTTCCCACGGGTGGGCGCGGCGGGCTGGAGTCCGCGCCGATTATTGCCGACGGCAAACTGTATCTGGTGGATCAGAACAACGACGTTTTTGCTATGGACGCGGCGACTGGGAAGCTGATTTGGAATTACGCCTATAAAGCGGCCAAGGATGCTCGTGCGGGAAACGGAAAGGCTCGAGGGCTGGCGATTGGTTTCGGAATGCTTTTTATGGGCACCCGGGAGAATCGCGTCGTCGCTCTGGACGCGACGACAGGCAAGGAGATCTGGAATATCGAAATCGAGAATTCCGCGAAGTGCGGATGCGGGATCAGTTCGGCGCCTCTGCTGGTGAAAGATAAGGTCATCACCGGAGTGACCGGCGGCGAGAGCGCACATCGCGGATACATAAGCGCGTTCGATGCGAAAACAGGAAAACTTGCCTGGCGCTTTTACACGATTCCAGAGCCGGGCCAACCGGGTTCTGAAACCTGGACGGGAGATTCCTGGAAACTTGGCGGAGGCTCGAGCTGGTTTACGGGTTCGTATGACGCCGAGCTCAATCTGGTTTTCTGGGGCGTGGGCAATCCTTCGTCCGACCTTTATGGCGGCGACCGCCAGGGCGCCAATCTTTATACCGACTCGCTGGTGGCGCTCGACGCCGACACGGGAAAGCTGCGCTGGTATTTCCAGGAGACTCCGCACGACGTATACGACTACGACTCCAATCCCGAGCCAGTGCTGATCGACGTCCAGCTAAACGGGCAGATGCGCAAGCTGGTAATTCATTCGAGCAAAAACGGATTTGCGTACGTGCTGGACCGCGAAACGGGCAAATTCGTTCGGGGATTTCCATATGTCGATACGGTGACGTGGACCAAAGGCCTGGATAAGGACGGAAAGCCCATCGATCCGGTCATGGAGGAAGCGGGCAAAGTAGACAAAGATTATTTGTTCTGCCCGGGAACACAGGGCGGCCGGAATCGGAATCACTCGGCCTACAGCCCGCAGACTGGTTTGTGGTACACGACCGCGCTGGAGGTTTGCTCACATCTTACGCCGCAGAAACAAGAGGTGAATGAGGGCGAGAGCTTCTGGGGCGGGCAGAGAGAGGAGCAATTGAACCCCAACGCCGTTCCTCATATCGCCGCTTTCGATCCCCTGACCGGCAAGAAGCAGTGGAGCTTCGCGACCAAATTTTTCAATGCTTCGTCTTTGTTGGCCACGGCTGGCGACTTGGTTTTTGGCGGAGATATCGAAGGAAACGCTTTTGCGCTGGATGCCAAAACCGGGCAGAAGGTCTGGTCATTTAATACTGGCAGCCGCATCGCTTCGCCGGCAGTGAGTTTTTCCGTAAATGGACGGCAATATGTGGCTATCGATTCCGGCGGGGGTTCGCTGATCGAAGCGCGGGCTCCTCTATATTGGCCGGAAGCGAAAAACCACATCGGGCAGGAAGCTTCGACACTTTTCGTTTTTGCGCTGCCAGACGAGAAATAACGAGACGCTCTAAGTCTCGTCAGGATTCGGGCGGGATCTCTGCTTTGCCGTTCTTGCCGCTATCGGCCTTGGCATCGGGCTTGCCATCGGCACCACGGATCAATTCGACGAAGGCGCTGGCGGAGCGGGGCAAATGGCGGTCACGGCGGTAAATCAATCCCAGTTCGCGCCACAACTCGACATCTTTTATAGGGATGAGTTTCACGCGGCCGGCGCGGACGTCGTCTTTCGTGAAGCCTTCGCTGATCAGGGAGACGCCGAGATTCGCGCCGACGAATAGCTTGATCATCGTTACGCTGGGCAATTCCATCACAATGCGGAGATCGGCGACATAAGGCCGGAAAGCCTTATCGAGCAACTGGCGCGTAAAGCCGGTCTTGGGGAAGATCAGCGGTTGGCTAGCGATGTCCTTGGCAGTGACTTCTTTGAGTTTCGAGAGCGGGTTTTTGGTGCTGACCATCAGCATGACGCGATCGCGATAGATGGCATGCACTTTAAGGCTGGGCGACTTCACCGGCAGGGTCACGATCCCAAGATCAATCGTCCCGTCTTCGACGCGCTGCAGAATCTTGTGGCTGAAATTGCGATAGATGCTGATCTGCACATCGGGATACGTGCGATGGAACTTGGCGAAAACCTCGGGCAAGACATAGAGGCAAGTGGCTTCATTTGCTCCGATTGCGAGAATGCCGCGGGGCATCTCGGATTGGTCGGCGACGGCCCGCAGCGATTCCTGCCGCAAGTTTAAGAACCGCTCGGCATATTCAAACAGCACTTCTCCCGCCGGCGTCAGCCGGACGGTTTTTCCCATGCGACCGAATAGTTTTTCGCCGTATTCCTGTTCGAGCTGCCGGATTTGGGCGCTTACCGCGGATTGCGAGCGGAAAACTTTGCGGCCGGCCAGGGAAAAGCTGCCGTGCTTGGCGACTTCAACAAAGGTGTTGAGCTGATCGAAGTCCATTTTTTGTGGGCCGCAATTTTAACGGAAACGGTGGGTAAATACACCTTCGACGCCCGGCATTTGTCCATAGAGGCGCAAATCGAGCCCATTTGGCTGGATTTTCAGGTTATGCCGTTAAAAATGACGCTGTGCGTGTGGCGCGCGATCATCAATTCCTCGTTCGTAGCTACGACTCTCACGACGCAAGCGCTTTCCGCGGAGCTGATCACGTCTTTGTTAGCGTTGTTTTTAGCAAAATCGATGCGTACGCCGAGATGGCCAAGATCGCGGCAGATCTCCTCGCGAACGGCCAGCGCGTGTTCCCCGATGCCACCGGTGAATACGAGCATATCGACGCCGCCCAGCACGGCGGCAAACGCGCCGATCTGCTTGCGAACCGAGCGGCAAAACATGGCAACCGCTTCTGCCGCGCGAGGATCGGAATCGCGTTTCGCGAGCAGCGCCTTCATATCGGAGGTCAGTTCGGAGACACCCAGGAGGCCGGATTCGGAGTCGACCAGGCGCTCCAGTTTGGCGGCGTTGTAACGCCTTTCGCGCAACAAGTAGATCAGGATGCCCGGATCCAGGTCGCCGGTGCGAGTTCCCATCATTATCCCGCCGGTCGGGGTGAGGCCCATGGACGTGTCCGCCGGCAGACCATCTTTGACGGCGGCCAAACTGGCTCCATTGCCCAAATGAGCGATGATCAGGCGCTGCCGCTGGGCGGCCGACCCCAATTCCTGCACGACGTATTCGTAAGAAAGGCCGTGAAAACCGTATCGCCGGATGCCTTCGTCGAAGAGCTTTCTGGGCAAAGGAAAGCGCTGCGCCAGGTCCGGAAGGCGCCGGTGAAAGGCCGTATCAAAGCAGGCGACCTGGGGAATTTGTGGAAGCTGAGAGGCGACCGCTTCCATAATTTTGATTTCGGCGGGCAAGTGCAGGGGAGCCAAAGGAATCAGATTGCGGAGGTCGGTTAATACCTGTGGCGTGATCTTTTGCGGTGCAGCGTAATGGGAGCCGCCATTCACCACGCGATGCCCGATTGCGGATGGAGTGGCGTATTTCCCTTTTTTCAGCTCATCCAGCGCCATCTGCAGCGCATGTTGGTGCTCGGGAATCGGACGAGGTTGATCCACAACGGAAACGCCGTCGGGCGTGCGAAGCCATAAGCGCGCCGATGGCGCACTGATGTCTTCCGCCGTGCCTCGTGCCAGCAGGCGCTCGCTTGAGCCGTTGAATTCGTATAACGCAAATTTGAGTGACGACGAACCGCTATTGAAGGCGAGGATGTGATGAGGTTCCACAGATTAACGGGAACTTGGCCGCCCAATTGCAGTTTGATTATACGGCCTGGGGCAGCGTGAGCGAGGTCCTTTGCCTGTTACAGTGGTATTGCGGCAGAGTTAAGGCTTTGCCGTCAGACCGAACCTGCAGGATTTGCCCGCATCATAGAGTCATACGCACAAAAGGAAATACCATGTTTGAATTCGATGCCAAGCTCTCAACCGCAGTTGAAACCGATCATCAGCCGTCGCACCCACCGAAGCCCAGCAGCAAACCTTTATCTGAGGAACTTCTACAGAAGATGCAGCGCTATTGGCAGGCCGCGAATTATCTGACCATCGGGCAAATCTATCTGCGGGAGAATCCGCTTTTAAGAGAGGCGCTTAAACCTGAGCACATCAAGCCACGGCTTCTGGGCCACTGGGGCACTTCGCCGGGCCAGAATTTTATTTATGTGCATTTGAATCGCCTGATCAAAGAGAAACACGCCAGCATTATCTACATCTCCGGACCCGGACACGGCGGCCCGGCTCTCGTCGCCCAGAGCTATCTCGAAGGGACGTATTCGCAGGTTCATCCGGAAGTGACGTGGGATTTGCCGGGAATAAGGACGCTGTTTCGCGAATTCTCGACGCCGGGAGGTGTCGGGAGCCACTGCGGCCCGCACATTCCCAGTTCTTTGCACGAAGGCGGAGAGTTGGGCTATTCGCTGCTGCACGCTTATGGCGCCGCTTTCGATAATCCGGCGCTTATCGTCGCTTGCGTGATTGGCGATGGCGAGGCGGAAACGGCGCCGCTCGAGGGAAGCTGGAAGGGGAACAAGTTTCTGAACCCGGTGCGGGATGGCGCCGTGCTGCCGATTTTGCATTTGAATGGCTACAAAATTTCGAGTCCGACCGTCGAAGCCCGCACGGCCGATGAAGAACTCGTAAAACTATACACGGGACGAGGCCATCGCGCTTATTTCGTGGAGGGGGACGATCCCGCGGACGTGCACCAGGAGTTTGCTGCCGCGCTGGACCACGCTTATGCGGATATCAAAACGATCCAGGACGATGCGCGAAAAAACGGCCTGAAGGGCACGCCGACGTGGCCGATGATCATTCTGCGCACGCCCAAGGGTTGGACCGGACCGAAGGAAGTGGACGGCGTGCCGATCGAGGGAACGTTTCGCGCGCATCAGGTTCCGCTTGCGAACGTGCGCACCGATACCAAGCAGCTCAAGATGCTCGAAGAGTGGATGAAGAGTTACGAACCCGACAAGGTGTTTGATAAAGATGGCCGGCTGATACCGGAATTGGCCGAACTCGCCCCATACGGCGACCATCGCATGGGTGCTAGTCCGCACGTCAACGGCGGGCGTTTATTGAAAACGCTGGTGCTTCCCGAATTCATAAATTACGCGCTCAAAGTGCCCGGACCGGGGCATGTAATCGCGGAAGCGCCTCGAAAGCTCGGCGAGTTCCTGAGAGATACGATGCGGCAGAATTCGCAGGATTTCCGCTTTTTTTGTCCGGACGAGACCAATTCGAATCGCCTGAACGCCATTTTCGAAGCCACCACGCGTTGCATGGTGGAACCCACCGTCTCCATTGACGACAAAGTGAGCCCCGAAGGGCGCGTACTGGAAGTGCTGAGCGAGCACTGCACGGAGGGCTGGCTCGAAGGATATGTTCTGACCGGCAGGCACGGTGTGTGGTCGTCGTATGAGGCCTTTGCGCAGGTGGTCGATTCGATGATTACGCAGCACGCTAAATGGCTGGAGGAATCGCGAGAATTTCCGTGGCGGCGGCCCATCGCGTCGCTCAACGTGTTTCTGACCAGCCACGCGTGGCGCAACGATCACAACGGATTCAGCCATCAAGCGCCAGGGTTCGTGGACAATGCGCTCCAAAGAAGGAGCGAAGTGATCCGCATTTATTATCCGCCGGACGCGAACACCCTTCTGAGCGTGATGGATCACTGCTTGCGCAGCCGCAATTACGTGAACATCGTCACCTGCGGCAAGCAGTTTGCCTTGCAGTGGCTGGACATGGATCAGGCCATTTCCCATTGCTCCCAGGGAGCATCCATTTGGAAATTCGCCAGCAACGATGACGGCGGCGAGCCTGACATTGTGCTGGCGTGCGCGGGCGATGTGCCCACGCAGGAAACGGTGGCGGCAGCGTGGCTGCTGCGGAAACACGTTCCTGGAATCAAGTTGCGCGTCGTAAACGTGGTCGATCTGGGCGTGCTGATGAGCCCAGACGTTCACCCGCACGGAATGGATAACATCTCCTTTGAAGGGTTGTTCACGCATGCGGCGCCGGTGATTTTTGCCCATCACGGATATCCGGCCGTGATCCACAGCATGATGCATGGCCGGGCCAACGAAGCACGTTTTCATGTCCGTGGATTCAAAGATGCCGGCACCACAACCACGCCATTCGATATGGTCGTTTTGAATGGCATCAGCCGATTCGACCTTGCCAAACTGGCGCTGACCTATGTGCCGCGCCTAAGGTCGGAAACTTCGGACGTGATTGACATGTTCGACCGGAAACTGTACGAGCATCGCTCGTACATTCGCCAGAATTTCGAGGACTTGCCGGAGATCACCAACTGGTTCTGGACGGCGGATTTCAGCGATCCAGCGGGTCCTCCGCCGCTTGCGGTCGGACAGCCCCGAGCAGCTCTTTTCACTGATTCGTGATCACGACTTCAAAGGATCGAACGGCAACAACTCAGCGGCCAGCGTATCGGCGCCTTGGTTGAATCCTTTGGCACAAAGCCGTAAGCTCCTGACGCGCGTTGGAAAGATGTTCCCGATTAAACTTTCCCAGCATCGAAGAAGCTTCGGCCTATTACCGATCTGAGGAGCGAATAGATGAGCCCCAAAAATAACAAACGCGGTGAGAGTTATAACCAATTGGAAGCGGGCAGCAAACGGGCCAAACCAATTCAACATCAGCGGGGCGCGGAAATTCAGCCGTACGGCAAGATCGCGAAACTGCCGATCGCCCTCGACGAAAAGGTGTGCGCAGAAAGCGCAGAAAACCTGAACCAGCTTCTCGCGGATACGATGACGTTGCGCGACATGTACAAAAAACATCACTGGCAGGTCGCAGGACACACGTTCTATCAATTGCATCTGCTCTTCGATAAGCATCACGGCGAGCAGGACGAACTGGTAGACGAAATCGCTGAGCGCATACAGATTTTGGGCGGCATCAGCCTTGCCATGGCCGCGGATATTGCCGAAACAACCATGATCGAACGGCCTCCGCGAGGTCGGGAAGAGGTCCCGGTGCAGATCTCACGGCTCCTGGAAGCTCACGAACTGATCCTGAAGGAAGCTCGGACAATGGCCAAACTGGCTACTGAGGCGGGAGACGACGGGACAAACGATTTACTCGTTTCCGACGTTATCCGCACGAACGAGCTTCAAGTGTGGTTCATTGCGGAGCACCTGGTGGATGTCCCGCTGGTTCGCGCAGACCGCGGGGCGGCCGCAGTAGCTGGAGACTGACGGCCACCCCGGACAATTTACGCTGAAGCGCCAGCGACGATGGATTCGAGCGCTTGCATTTGAAGTTTGGTGCGGACCTATTCCATGGACTCGTGAAGACGAATCGCTGACGGCTTCATTTGCGCCTAATGCACGTTCCAAACATCGAGAATATTGTTTCCATCGTCCACCGCGGCGAACCGGAATCCATCGCTAGCTGCTGAACAACATCCGCCGCGGCGAAAGCTAGTCCGAATATGTTGCTTCGCAGGCCCAATTCCACGCAGATTGCTGAATCCTATAGAATAGGCCAAAGGGCCTGTAGCTCAGATGGATAGAGCAGCGGTTTCCTAAACCGTTTGTCGGGAGTTCGACTCTCCCCAGGCCCACCATTTCTCCACTCCTGGCGCCCACCATTTCTCCACTCTTTGGGCCGATAGAACACTAGAGTCCATCAATTCACAAGAGCGCTGCAACTTCATCTCAGGGCCGCTACAACATTTTTTTGACAAGATTTTTGTGTCAACGCAAAGTAGAAATGTCCGGTTCCCTGCCAAATAGAAATGTCCGCTTCCAAGGTTTCCTCCAGGGATGATCGGGCCGGGGAATGTATTTGGTTTTGACCTGGGTGGCTGCTTTGCGTTTTTGATCGGCGACTCCTGCAGGCCGTAGGCCGGAAGGAGTTGCCGATCGCGGCGCCGCCGGGCAGGGATGCGGCGGCAGGTAACGGCCGCGGAAACGCAGCCAGTGACTGCCATCCAGGCGTCTTTCGATCTCCACCCGCGCCCCGCGTAATCCCGGGCAAACGTCTTCGCGCCAGACTCCCCAGCGCTGCCCTTGCCAACTCACGGTGTGATCGGCCGCCACCGTGTGGGGTTGGCGCACGCTGAGAATTTCCTCCAGCCGATGGGTGCTCCCCAGTGGCCGGTGGGCATTGACGGCCATGACCGGCTGCACGGCAAAACGCTCTTGCCAAGCGGGCCAGAAGGTCATCTCCAGAAAACGATTGCCCTGCTCCAGCGTGGCGATCTGTTGGATACGCATCTCCTTCACCAGACGATCTTGCAGGGTGCCGAACAGCCGCTCGATGCGTCCTTTGGCCTGCGGCGAGTGCGCGGCGATCCACTCGATGCCCAACTCCCCCAGGGCCCGTCCGAACTGCGTGCGCGCCGGTTCCCCCCGCAACTGCTCCTGCCACTGCACCGGGCGTGAAGTCACAAACAGGCTGTTTTTATCCGTGTACAGTGCCAGCGGTCGCCCGTGGCGTTCCAGCCAGTCCTGTAAGGTGCGCAAGTTCTCTTCGGTGGAATCGTGCTCTACCAAGCGGCCCCAGGCACGACTGCTGGCATCATCGATCAGCGCGATCAGATGGCAGGCCGGCCCGCGCTCTTCCAGCCAGCCATAGGGCGAGCTGTCCATCATCACCAACTCGCCGAAAGCACTGCGCCGCGGTCGCCATACGTGCACCGTTTTCAGCCGCCGATTTCGCGGCCGCCACAATCCTGCGGCGCTCATCCATTTCCGCAGCGTCTCGCGGCTGACGCTCGTGCCCCGACGCGCCAGATGTTCGGCCGCCAGCGTGGGACCGAAACCCGCATAGCGCGCCTGGCGCAAGTGGCGCAGGGCATGCTGCTCCACCGACTCGGGAATCTTCCGGTTCGATCCGCGACCTCGCAATCGATGCACGATTCCGCGATCGCCCTGGCTGCGCAGCCGGACCTGCAAACGCCGCACCTGCCGGTCGGTTAAATGCAGTCTCCGGGCCGCTTCGATTTGTTTTAGATGGCCTTCTTCGACTTGCTGTAAAACTTTCAACCGTTCCCGCTCTTTGGCACTCAACTCGATTCGCTCCGGTCCCATCCCTCCTCCCACCCTGGATGAAACCGGACATTTCTACTTTGCACAAACCGGACATTCTCATCTTGCTGTGACATTGACAAGATTTTTGTGTCAACGCAAAGTAGAAATGTCCGGTTCCCTGCCAAATAGAAATGTCCGCTTCCAAGGTTTCCTCCAGGGATGATCGGGCGGGGGAATGTATTTGGTTTTGACCTTGGTTGCTGCTTTGCGTTTTTGATCGGCGACTCCTGCAGGCCGTAGGCCGGAAGGAGTTGCCGATCGCGGCGCCGCCGGGCAGGGATGCAGCGGCAGGTAACGGCTGCGGAAACGCAGCCAGTGACTGCCATCCAGGCGTCTTTCGATCTCCACCCGCGCCCCGCGTAATCCCGGGCAAACGTCTTCGCGCCAGACTCCCCAGCGCTGTCCTTGCCAACTCACGGTGTGATCGGCCGCCACCGTGCGGGGTTGGCGCACGCTGAGAATTTCTTCCAGCCGATGGGTGCTCCCCAGTGGCCGGTGGGCATTGACGGCCATGACCGGCTGCACGGCAAAACGTTCTTGCCAAGCGGGCCAGAAGGTCATCTCCAGAAAACGATTGCCCTGCTCCAGCGTGGCGATCTGTTGGATACGCATCTCCTTCACCAGACGATCTTGCAGGGTGCCGAACAGCCGCTCGATGCGTCCTTTGGCCTGCGGCGAGTGCGCCGCGATCCACTCGATGCTCAACTCCCCCAGCGCCCGCCCGAACTGCGTGCGCGCCGGTTCCCCCCGCAACTGCTCCTGCCACTGCACCGGGCGGGAAGTCACAAACAGGCTGTTTTTATCCGTGTACAGGGCCAGCGGTCGCCCGTGGCGTTCCAGCCAGCCCTGTAAGGTGCGCAAGTTCTCTTCGGTGGAATCGTGCTCTACCAAGCGGCCCCACACTCGGCTGCTAGCATCATCGATCAAGGCGATCAGATGGCAGGCCGGTCCGCGCTCTTCCAGCCAGCCATAGGGCGAGCTGTCCATCATCACCAACTCGCCAAAAGCACTGCGCCGCGGTCGCCATACGTGTACCGTTTTCAGCCGCCGATTTCGCGGCCGCCACAATCCTGCGGCACTCATCCATTTCCGCAGCGTTTCGCGGCTGACGCTCGTGCCCCGACGCGCCAGATGTTCGGCCGCCAGCGTGGGACCGAAACCCGCATAGCGCGCCTGACGCAGCTCGCGCAGAGCACTTTGCCTGAAGTTTTCCGCAATCTTCCGGTTCGATCCGCGACCTCGCAAGCGATGCACGATTCCGCGATCGCCCTGGCTGCGCAGCCGGACCTGCAAACGCCGCACCTGCCGGTCGGTTAAATGCAGTCTCCGGGCCGCTTCGATTTGTTTGAGATGACCTTCTTCGACTTGCTGTAGAACCTTCAACCGTTCCCGCTCTTTGGCACTCAACTCGATTCGCTCCGATCCCATCCCGCCTCCCGCTCTGGATGAAACCGGACATTTCTACTTTGCACAAACCGGACATTCTCATTTTGCTGCGACATTGACAAGATTTTTGTTGACTCCCTCCGCGTAGCAGTGTTATGCAAGCGCCACAAGTCTCTGTTTGTTTTCCCAAGGTGGGCCCTTTTTGTTGAGCTGGGCCTTTTCTATTGAAGTAGGCCTTTTCCAGAGGTGGTTGTTCTCTCGATTTAAAAAAGGGGGTCTCTATGAATTCTGTACGGAAGATGGCCCGAGCCAGAAAAGCTGTGCCTGTGCTCGGTGCGCTTGTGGGTGTGTTGGTGTTTTCTCTCTCGCTGTTTTCGCAAGCCAATTACGGCCGCATTCTCGGAATCGTTACAGATCAAACCGGCGGAGTCATATCTGGCGCCACTGTGACTGTCATAGACACAGAGAGAGGCGTCGCAAGGACGCTGATGACGGATCAGGCCGGGGAGTATAACGCGCCTACCCTGATTCCCGGGATTTATACAGTCCGCGTCGAAGCTGCGGGATTTAAGAAGTTGGAGCGCCAGAATGTGGTGGTAGAAGTGGGCAAGGACGTGCGAGTTGACGTCACCGTTCAGCCCGGCGAGCAAAATCAGACCGTCACGGTCACGGAAGCCATTCCGCTGGTGGAAACCACGAACGCCACTTTGGGAGGCACACTCAGCAATGCGACTATTAACGACCTGCCGCTCAATGGCCGCGACTATCAGAATTTAATGGGCCTGCGCCCCGGGGTCATGCTGCAACCTGGCGGCTCTCCATGGACACAGAGCACCAACAACATTCGGCCTGATGAAACGGTCTGGCTGGTGGACGGCATTCTCAACGTCAATTGGTTTGATGCCCGGCCCATAAACAACATGCCCAGCCCGTTCACCGACATGGCGACCGTCTTGCCCGTCGACGCAATCCAGGAATTCAACGTGGAAGAAAATCCCAAAGCGGAGTTCGGCTGGAAACCGGGAGCCGTCGTCAACGTCGGAATCAAATCGGGGACCAACACTCTTCATGGTGCGGCTTATGCCTTTGGGCGCGACGATTCCTTCGACGCGCGCAACTTCTTCAACCCCGCACCGGTCAACGGAACCTGCGTGCCAAACCCAAGCTTTGCCGCTGCCTGTAATAAGGCGCCAGTGCAGTTCGAGCAATTCGGGGGCGTGGTGGGCGGGCCGATCAAGAAAGACAAGCTCTTTTTCTTTGGCGGCTATGAGGGTATCCGCTCAACGCTCGGCAACACCTTTCCAGTCGTAGTTCCACAAACTGCGCCCGCCGGGAATCCGCAGAGTAGTATGCCCGACGCCATCACAGCACTTCAGAACGCCGGTGCAACGACACTATGCAACGGTGCCAATGGACCCCTTTGCCTAAGTCCCGTCAGCCTGGCCCTATTGGGCTGCACAGGCACTCCAGCAACAGTGGGATCGTATACTTGTTCTGGCGCCGGCGGTCCCAATGGGGCCTGGGGCATCCAGAACGCGCCTTCGAGCACGACGAATTATCTCAGCACCTTCCCGAATAACAACGTCAGCAATAACTACCTCGCGAAAATCGACTATGCAATAAACGATAAGAATCGGATCAACGGCATGTTGTTGACCGGCCGCTATCACGCCCTGGGCGAAGATCATGCGGCCACAAACGTAAATTGGGGAGATACCGTCATACAAACCGCTTGGACCATTCAGGGCGATTGGGTTTATACACCTACTTCTCGCATCGTGAATGAAGCCCGGTTTGGTTACGATCGCACCAATGCCTTTCAATTCGATCCCGCCGACTCCAATGTCAAACCCGATGGTTCGGGCTTGACCGGCGGTGCCGGCTACCCCATCAACACCGGTGCCGCGATTGGCGGGTTCCCAACGGTTACTGTTGGCGGTTTTGACTCACAAGCGGGTCAATTATTGGGAAGCCAGGGCGGCCGCCCCTTGGATTCAACGCCCAATCCCTACTGGGATGTGCAAGATAACATCTCGTATTTGCTGGGCAAGCACGCCTTGAAGTTTGGCGGCGAATTCGCGCACATCGAGGCCGACGCCGACTCCCACGACCAGCGCGGCAGAATCTTTTTCGTCGGCGGCGCGACCCCGGGTCTCGCCGACTGCGGCGGATCGTCCTGCCCACTAGAAGACTTCTTCGCCGGAAATACGTCATTTGGGAGCCAACTCACGGGCAATCCGAACGTAAGGATTAAGTGGACTTCGACTGCGGGATTCGTTCAGGACGACTGGCGCATCACGCCCAAGTTAACGATCAATGCGGGCCTGCGCTACTCCTACGTTTCGCCCATGCATGAAGTCAATAACCAAATGGGCAATTTCCTGCCGGCAGTGGGACTGGTTCAGCAGGGCCAGCCTGGGGTCGGGTCCACTCTATGGAAGCCGAACTACGCTGATTTCTCTCCGCGGCTGGGTTTCGCCTGGGATGTCACCGGCAAAGGGACGACCGTGGTTCGGGGTGGAGCAAGTCGCATCTACTCGACTTGGGCCATCGCCGATTTCGTGGCCAACCCTGGCGCCCAGAACGTCCCTGGAGGTGCCAGCCTGGCCACCGTCCCGACCGGCGCCTGCCAAACGGTCCCAGTAGGTGGGGTGTGCCCGCAGACCTTTGGGGGCAATCTCGCGGTCCTAAGCGCCCACCTGCAGAGTAGTCAATTGAACTGGAACACCGTTGTTTTTCCGCAAGGTCTGACTTATTGCACGGCTAGTGCGCAGTGCAGCATCGGTGCGGTAGATCCGAATCTCAAGAATCCCTATGTGATCAATTACAACTTAGGCGTTCAACACGCCTTTTCTAACAATCTCTCACTGGAAGTTGGATATGTGGGTAACCACGGCACGCTGCTGACGGGCCAACGTGACATTAATCAGCCCCTCTTGCCTGCCGTTAACCCAGTGAATCCTTACGCCGCAAAATATCCCTATCTTCTGTTTATCAACCAGTTTTCAAACTTTGCTAAATCTAATTACAACAGCCTGCAGGCAACTTTGACCAAGCGGGTTTCTCACGGGGTCGACTTTACCGCCGGTTACACCTATGGTCATGGTCTCGACAACGGCTCTTTGAGCCGTTTCGGCGGGCTTCCGCAGGACAGTACCGATCCCGCGGCGGAATACGCTAGCAGTGACTATGACACGCGACACCGATTCACTTTCGAGGTCAGTTACGCACTGCCGGGCAAGAAAGGCTTTGGCCAATTATTGGAAGGCTGGAAGATGAACGGAATCTTGACTGTTGCGTCCGGCCAACCGTGGATCGTCATCGACTCTAACGACAATTTCAGCAATACCAGCGAATTCACCGACCGTTGGGATTTCTTCGGGAACCCCAGTGATTTCAGCTCCAGTTCTGAGTCCATTCCGCACTGCGCGTTCCCAAATGCTCCTCGTACTGGCGTAACTCTTGCTAACATAGGGCAAGCCGTATGCACGCAGCAATCCGGCGTAGACGGACTCGTAACCACACTACCGTCCTCACTGGGTGCGCAGTGCCTGAAGGTTGCCCCAGACCTCAACACCCTGGCAGGCAACGCAGGTTTGAATTTACCAACGGGTATTCCGGGTGGTGGCTGCTACGTGAAGGGCAACTCGGTCATGGTTCCTCCTCAGTTTGGAACCTTCGGCACCATGGGACGAAACCTCTTCCGCGACCCCGGCTTCAGGAACCTGGACTTCTCTCTATTCAAGGACTTCAAGTGGAAAGAGCGGTTCGGCGCCGAATTCCGCGTGGAGTTGTTTAACATACTCAATCACCCCAATCTCGCTAATCCGTACGGCGGCGTGGTGGGCTCCAATATCGGCGACGACGCTTCCATCGCCCATTCGTTTGGCTGCGGATGCGGCACGCCGGATATCATCAACGGCAATCCAGTCCTCGGATCGGGAGGCGCTCGCGTCATGCAACTGGGGCTGAAACTTAACTTCTAACCATTAACCATCCGGCTGGTGCGGGGGCAGAATGTGCCCTCGCACCGGTCAGCAGTTCAAAAGAATCTTCTGCTGCCCTTTCTTTGCGCTCCTGCCGATTGCCTTTGGACATGACAGGGCGTACGCTTTCCGGCATGTTAAACACATTTCGTCATGCGCTCCGCAGTTCCATCTTGCTCTGGACGATTCTCGGCTTAGGCTTGCTGGCCACTGGCATCCGTGAATTCCGCGGCACGGTTTTGGCGCAGGAATGGGAGCCCTCGATCCGCGCGTTCGAACGCCAGGACAAGGGCCACCCAGTGGCGCCTGGGGTGATCGTCTTTACCGGCTCTTCGAGCATTGCGTATTGGAGTTCGCTGGTGGACGACATGAAGCCGCTTACCGTGATCAACCGCGGCTTCGGCGGGTCCGAATACACAGACGTCAATCACTATGCTGATCGCATCGTGATTGCCTATCGTCCGGCGGCCGTGGTGGTATACGCCGGAGACAACGATCTGGCCTCGCCCGGCCGCAAATCCGCTCAAAGTGTTGCGCAAGATGTGCAGCAGTTCGTCCAAATTGTTCATGCCAAGTTGCCGCAAACTTGGGTTTTCGTCCTTTCGATCAAGCCTTCGATTTTGCGGTGGAAAGCTTGGCCGGAAATGAAGGAAGCCAATCAGTTGATCGAGGGTTTTCTGCGCAATGAGGATCATGCCGCGTATATCGATGTGGCCTCGCCCATGCTCGACAGCCGCGGACGTTTATCCAGTGACCTTTTTGTCTCCGACGGTTTGCATCCGAGCGCCAAGTGCTACGCACTCTGGACATCGCTGATCAAACCTGTCCTGTTGCAGCATTTTCCGCCTGCAAAGACTTCCTCTCGATTTTCTTTACTGAGAGAAGCGTCAGAACCAGCTGGTGCAGGCGCACCTGTTCAATAGAGTCGGTCTGTGAACCCCTTAACGCGCCGGAAGTCCACCCCAGGGTCATAGTTTGCCTTCGCAGCGAATTCCGGGACAGAGCCCGCGAATCTGCTGTCATCCTCGTAGCCCGGCATTGTAAAATCTGCCCCATAAGGCCGAGAAGTTTCGTCTCGAGTGGGTGATGCAATGGTATTGGCTTCCGCGAGGCCTGAAACGCAAGCTTGTCTGGGCACGTCCTAAGCTCAGCGTTAGTGGCTAGAAGGGCCGGATTTTTCGTTGATAGATCTTTCCAAAACAGGTCAATATGCACCGTCATCTTACTGTGCTTGCAGGGTCATGGAAATTCGTGTTCCGAGCTAAACGCGAATTTCTGGCCGTACTTTTTCTGGTCGTTGTGGCTGGTTCCGGGTGCTCGAAGCAACAGGCGGCCCCGGCACCGCGGGTGACGGCAATTCCCGTTGTTGTGGCGAAGGTCACCCAAAAGGCAATGCCGGTGCAACTGACGGCCATCGGCAACGTCGGATCCTATTCCGTTTCAATCAGAGCCCAGGTGGCGGGTGAACTTCTCGAGGTGCATTTCAGAGAGGGCGATTTCGTTCACAAAGGCCAGTTGCTGTTTACGATTGATCCACGGCCATACGAAGCTGCGCTCGCACAGGCCCAGGCGACGCTCTTGAGGGATAAAGCTGTGGCGGCAAACAGCCGCGCCCAAGCCCAGCGCTTTTCGAAGCTGCTGGCCGACGGGGTCGTATCGCCCTCGGATGCGGACACGTCTAAGAGCACGGCCGATGCAGCCGAGGCTTCGGTCGCTGCCGATGAGGCGGCCGTCAATACAGCGCAGTTGAACGTCGAGTACTGCAAGATCTACTCGCCCATGGATGGACGCACGGGCTCCGTGATGGTTAAACCCGGAAATCTGGTGAAGATTGCCGATGTGCCGATTGTAGTGATCAATGAAGTTACCCCCATCCACGTCGATTTTACTGTCCCGCAGGAATACCTGCCCGCCATCCAGAAATATTTGGCCGCAGGTCCTCTGCGCGTGGAAGCGGCCGTGCCCAATAGCTCTGAGCCGCCCGAAGTGGGGACGCTCACCTTTATCGACAATGCAGTAGACACGACGACGGGGACCATTCACTTGCGGTCGACCTTCGAGAATCGCCGTGGCCTTCTTTGGCCGGGCTTGTATGTGAACACGCTGATGACGCTCGCGCAACAATCGAACGCCACCGTAATTCCCACACAGGCGATCACCGCGGGCCAGCAAGGATCATTTGTTTACGTGGTCAAGGACGATGGGACTGTCGCTCCTCGTCCGGTCGTGTCGAACCGCACCATCCAGGGAGAAGCGGTCATCGACAAGGGGCTGGAAGCCGGTGAGACCGTGGTGACTGATGGCCAGGTGCGTTTGGTGCCCGGCGCCAAGGTCCAAATCAAGACGAACCTAAGCGATTAACGCGCGGCGTCAGCGAACACTGCGGTCTGTGCGCGCTACGCAAAAAAATCTAAGCAATTGAAACAGGGACACGCGAAATGAGCATACCGGAACTTTTCATTCGACGGCCGGTCGCGACGGTACTGGTGATGTTCGGGATCCTGCTGGTTGGCGTGGCGGGTTACCGGGCGTTGCCGGTGAGCGATCTGCCGAACGTTGATTACCCGACGATCCAGGTCCAGGTCAACCTTCCCGGCGCAAACCCCGATACGATGGCGGCGGCCGTCGCGCTGCCTCTCGAAAAGCAGTTCTCGACAATAGCGGGACTGGATTCGATGTCCTCGCAGAATTTTCTCGGCAAGACCAACATTACCATGCAGTTCGTTCTGAACCGGGATATTGACGGCGCGTCGCAAGATGTCCAGGCCGCGATCACGCAGGCCAGCCGGCAGCTTCCGCAGAACCTGCCAGCGCCGCCCGCGTTCTACAAAGTTAACCCGGCCGATTTTCCTGTGCTGTTCCTGGTGATGAGTTCACCGACCTTGCCGCTTTCCACGGTGGATGAATACGCCGAAACGCTAATTTCGCAAAGCGTCTCCACAGTCAACGGAGTGGCACAAGTGCAGGTTTGGGGCGGTCAGAAATATGCCGTACGCGCCCAAGTGGATCCGCAGGCGATGGCCACGCGGCAAATTGGCATCGACGAAGTCGAACAGGCCCTCGAAGATGGGAACGTCAGTCTTCCCACTGGTACGTTATGGGGGCCTCACCAGGCTGTTAACGTTGAGGCCACCGGGCAGCTCTTTACGGCTCCCGACTATGCGCCTCTTATCGTGGCGTATCGAAATGGGTCGCCAGTGCGCCTGTCCGACGTGGGGCGCGTGATTGACGGCGTCGAGAATGACAAGACGGCGGCCTGGTATAACGGCGTGCGCGGCATTCAGCTTGCTATCTACCGCCAGCCAGGTACCAATGCGGTCGAGGTGGTCGACAACGTGAAGGCAATGTTGCCGACTTTGCAGGCGCAATTGCCTCCAGCGGTCAGTCTGGACGTCCTGTTCGATCGCTCGATTACGATCAGAAATTCCGTGGAAGATGTGAAGTTCACCCTGGAGTTGGCGCTGATTCTGGTGGTAATGGTTATCTTCCTTTTCCTGCGGAACGTTCCCGCGACCACTATCCCCAGCTTGGCCCTGCCGTTCTCGATTGTAGGAACCTTCGCGGTGATGTATTTGTGCGGCTATTCTCTGGACAACTTTTCCATGATGGCGCTGACGCTATCGGTGGGATTTGTGGTGGATGACGCGATCGTGGTGCTGGAAAACATTGTTCGCCACCTGGAGAAAGGCGAGGGAGTTCTTGAAGCTGCCCTCAACGGGTCTAACGAGATTGGTTTCACGATTATGTCGATGACCCTGTCTCTGGCAGCGGTGTTCTTACCGGTGTTGTTCATGGGCGGAGTGCTGGGTCGTTTGCTGCACGAATTCTCGGTAACCATCATGTCGGCGATCTTGGTGTCGGGTTTTGTATCGCTGACGCTCACACCGATGATGTGCAGCCGCTTCCTGCGCCCGCATCAGGCTGGAGGGGAAAAACACGGCAGCCTGTTCAACCTCTTCGAGCGAATACAGCAGGGTATGACCGATGCTTATGACCGCACTCTGCAGGTCGTTTTGCGGCACAAACTGGCCACGATGGCCTTTTCACTGGCGCTGCTGGTGGGCACGGTGTATTTGGCGATTGTGATACCCAAGGGCTTCCTGCCAAGCGAGGATATCGCGCAGATCAATGGCACCACCGAAGCGGTCGAAGGCGCCTCATACGATTCCATGCTCGAACACCAGGTCCAAATCGCCAAGATCATTCAGGACGATTCTTACGTGGCCTACGTGTTGTCGCAAATCGGAGGAGGCGGCAGGAGCCTCAATCAGGGCCAGCTCAGCATTTACCTCAAGCCTCGCTCCCAACGGCCGCAGGTTGACCAGGTCATTCAGGAACTGCGCCCCAAGCTTGCTGCTGTACCGGGAATGACAGTGTTCCTGCGTAACGATCCGCCGATCCGCATCGGCGGAATACAGAGCAAAGCCCTCTATCAATTCACGCTGCAAGCGGCGAGCACTGCCGAACTATTCGGCGCCTCGCAGGATTTTCTGGCCAAAATGCAGCAACTTCCCGGTCTGGAGGACGTTACCAGCGATCTGCAAATCAAGAATCCTCAGATCAATGTGGTGATCGACCGCGACAAATCCTCCGCTCTTGGAGTGACGGCCAATCAAGTGGAAGATGCGCTGTACTCGGCCTATGGGTTTCGCCAGGTGTCGACCATCTACGCACCTAATAATCAGTACCGCGTGATCCTGGAGCTTGAGCCGCAGTATCAGCGCGACGCTAATGCTTTGTCGTCGCTCTACGTTCGTTCGAAGAGTGGCCAACTCGTGCCCCTGAACGCCGTTGCGAAGCTGACGAGTAATTTTGGGCCGCTTTCGGTGAACCACCTGGGACAGCTTCCCGCCGTCACCATGTCGTTCAATCTCAAGCCTGGGACTTCGATCGGCGATGCGGTAAACGAAATTAACGATCTGGCCCGCCGTTCGCTTCCGCCAACGGTCAGCACTACCTTCCAGGGAAATGCCCTGGCGTTCCGGTCCTCCCTGTCAGGATTGGGGATGCTGCTTCTGATGGCCATCCTGGTGATCTATATCGTGCTGGGAGTTTTGTATGAGAGCTTTATCCATCCGATTACCATTCTTTCCGGGTTGCCCTCGGCGGGATTTGGGGCTCTGCTGACGCTCGAGCTCTTTCACCTCGCCGCGCAGAAGGGTTGGGTCTCGCCGCTGCTGGATATGGACCTGAACCTCTACGGCTTTGTCGGCGTGGTCATGCTGATCGGTATCGTAAAGAAGAACGCGATCATGATGATCGACTTCGCCCTGGAGGCGCAGCGCAGCGAGAATATTGCGCCGGCCGAAGCCATTTATCAGGGCTGCCTGGTGCGATTCCGCCCCATTATGATGACGACCATGGCTGCCTTGATGGGTACGCTTCCGATCGCATTAGGATTCGGCGCCGGAGCCGAGTCGCGTCGGTCGCTGGGAGTGTCGGTGGTCGGCGGTCTCGTGTTTTCACAGATCGTCACGCTGTTTCTGACCCCAGTGGTGTACATCTATATGGAAGACGCCCAGAATTGGTCGAAGCGTCTGTTCGGTAAAAAGCATCGCGAAATGCCGGAGCCGGTTGGTACCTCACAGAGGCCGATGGCCGGAGGCACGATTGGCGCACCCATGGCGCGAATTGCCGGGCCGCAGCTTTCAGACCTCGAGCGGAAGGACCGCCGTTAGGACTTACAGTAACGTGATTACGCGCCGCACGCTGCTCCGCAATGCGGCAGTAGGAACACTTGCAGTCGCATCAGGCGCCAGCAACTTATTTGGTCAGAAGGGCGCAAATCCTCCAAACATACTGTTCATCCTTGCCGACGATCTTGGCTACGCCGACGTCTCCTGTTATGGCCGGCCTGATCTCAAGACGCCCAACATTGATCGAATCGCCGCGACCGGTGTGCGCTTCCTGCAGGCTTATGCGAATTCTGCCGTTTGCAGTGCCACCCGCACGGCCCTGATCACGGGCCGTTACCAATACCGATTGCGAGTTGGGTTGGAAGAGCCACTGACGGGCAATCCTGAAGTCGGCTTGCCGCCTGAACACCCGACCTTGCCGTCATTGCTGAAGAAAATCGGATACGGCACGACGCTGATTGGGAAATGGCATGTCGGTGTTCTGCCGAAGTTCGGTCCGTTAAAGAGTGGCTACGACCATTTTTACGGATTTCGCGGCGGCGCGCTCGACTACTACACGCACACCGGAACCGATCATCGCGACGACCTGTGGGATGACGACGTTGAAATCGATCAGATGGGCTACTTGACCGACCTACTTGGCAACCGCGCGGTTGACGTCGTGAATGGCTACGCGAAATCGGGGCAGTCCTTCCTGATCAGTCTGCATTTCAACGCTCCGCATTGGCCCTGGGAAGCACCGGGTGACCAGGCGGAATCGAATCGCTTGCGCTACGGCGACTTGAACGATTTCGATGGCGGGACACAGAAAACTTATCAGCGCATGATCGAAGACATGGATCTGCAAATCGGGCGTGTGCTGGGCGCGCTCGACTCCCATGGCTTGACCGAAAACACCATTGTGATTTTTACGAGCGATAATGGCGGCGAGCGCTTCGCCGATACATGGCCCTTCACAGGCCGAAAGACGGAACTACTTGAAGGCGGCTTGCGTATTCCTGCGCTTGTGCGCTGGCCCGCCCGCATCCCGCAAGGCCGCACGACAGGTCAAGTAGCCATCACCATGGACTGGCTGCCAACGCTTCTCGCGGCTGCGGGAACGCAGCCCGATCCGGTCTTTCCTTCCGACGGCATGAACCTGCTGCCCATGCTCACGCAAAGCACAGCGCCGGTTCCGCGCAAACTTTTCTGGCGTTACAAGGCCAATGCCCAGCGGGCTGCGCGCGACGGAGACTATAAGTATCTGAAAATCCTGGATAACACGTTCCTGTTTAACGTAGTCGATGATCCGATGGAACGAGCCAACCTGAGGGAACGCCATCGGGACATCTACACCAAGCTTCTGGCCGAATGGCACGAATGGAATGCCACGATGATGCCGGAAGTCGACGATAGTTATACATTCAGCTTTGGCGGAGATACGCTCGCGGACCACATCGGCGCAAAGCCAACCAGCGGCAAAGCCGATAATCCCGTTCCCGCCAAAGATTCTTCTGACAAATCGCGCTGACAGGGAACTCAGATAGAGCCTGGCTTGCGCCCGAATAACCGAACGGCAACGCTGGTCAGCTCGGAATGACGTTTGGCGCAACCGTGAGTGCAGCTTCCGCGGGCACATACGGCTGGCCGAGCGCTTCTGCCACAGCCGGGTGTGTGATATTTGCGTCCCAGATGTTCAAACCCGTACGCAGGTAGGGATCGTCGGCTAGCGCTTTTCTCCAGCCTTTGTTTGCCAAAGCCAGAACGAAAGGCAGCGTCGCATTATTCAACGCAAACGTGGAAGTTCGTGAAACTGCTCCGGGCATGTTCGTAACGCAGTAGTGAACTACACCGTCGACCACATAAGTTGGCTCGGCGTGGGTGGTGGGGCGGCTGGTTTCAAAACACCCGCCTTGATCGATGGCAACATCCACAATCGCTGCGCCGTTCTTCATGGACTTAACCATGGCGGCACTCACCAGCTTCGGCGTCGCCGCACCGGCCACCAGCACCGTGCCGATCACCAGGTCAGCTTTGAGTACAAGATTTTCGACGGCGTGTGGGGTTGAGAATGCGGTCTGTACCGAAAAGCCGAAGTGATCCGCTGCCCGGCGTAGCGCGGGCATAGAGCGATCCACTAACGTGACGCTTGCGCCCATCCCCGCCGCGATCAGCGCGGAATTCCAGCCGACAACGCCAGCTCCCAGTATCAGAACATCCCCTGGCGGTACGCCGGGCGCGCCTCCCAGCAAAATCCCGCGTCCACCATTGAGTTTTTCGAGGCACGCAGCACCAACCTGCGGGCCATGCGGCCGGCGACTTCGGACATCGGCGTCAACAGCGGCAAAGAGCCATCCGGCGCCGTTACCGTCTCGTACGCAATGCAAACGGCGCCGCTGTGCTGGAGATCGCTAGCCTGCGCGGGATCAGGCGCAAGGTGAAAATATGTGAAAAGAACCTGGCCCGGTCGCAGCACCTTGCGTTCGGAAACTTGCGGCTCCTTAACCTTCACGAGCATTTCGGCAGCGGAAAATACCTCGTTGGCGGAATCCACAATGCGCGCCCCGACTTGGCGATAAGCGTCATCCCCGATTCCCGCTCCCAATCCCGCGCTCTTCTCGACGAGCACCTGGTGCCCGCTGTGAACCAGCTCGCGCACACTCGAAGGGACCAAGCCGACGCGGTATTCATGAATTTTGGTCTCCCTAGGCACACCTATCCGCATCAACACCTCCACATGTCTCTAATCGAGCTTAGCCTCAAATCGCAGAAAGCCAAAGGTCTCGAGATCACTCGCGCCCTTTATCTTCTCGCCGTTTGCGTGCCACGGCTTCCGCTCGGATGCGGTCCGAACACGCCGAACAGATCGGAGTGACAGCGGGCTTGCCGCAGACTTGGCATACGGGCCGCGAGCTTTGCGAGTTTTTGCTGCTCGGTTTGCTTGCCATGACGATTCCATCTGTGCTCATGGAGATTCCTCCGATGATCGTCTCTCCTAATTAGATTAAGTCATGCCCTCAGAAGGAATGCTGTGAACTACGTCATGGATGTGCGCTTTCCATCCCCGGTGGGCTTCGAACGTTTCGCCGATCCATCGCCATTGGCCTCTCGTTCGGCATTCCGCTAAAGTAGAGCCGGTTGGTGGGCGCACCCGTTGCTAAGTCGTGCGCGTCCCGATAATTCTCGACACGATGGACCTGAATTTAGATTACCTGCGCGAGTGGCGCGGCAAAACTGAATCACGATCGGACGAGGTTACCGCGGTCCCGATCGCCGCCCTGTCGGCGACGCTCGACCGCGGTGATCCATTCCCGCAACCCGGAGATCCGCTTCCGCCTCTCTGGCATTGGCTCTACTTCCTGCCCATTCCTCGCCAATCCGAATTGGGTCCCGACGGCCACGCGAAACGCGGTGGGTTTCTCCCTCCAGTGCCGCTGCCGCGCCGCATGTTTGCGGGTGATCGCGTGCAGTTTCATCGTCCATTGCGCGTGGGGGAGAGCATCTCCCGGCTGTCTCGCATTGTTGACGTAAACTCTAAACAAGGACGGAGCGGGCCGCTGGTGTTCGTGGTGGTGCGGCACGAAATCAGTGACCGTGAAGGCATTGCCGTGGTGGAAGAGCACGATATCGTTTACCGTGAAAGCCCCAAGCCTCACGATACGGCGCCACCGCCCCAGAAGCCGCCTTCCGGTGCTGCATGGACGCACGAAGTCCGGCCGGATGACGTGTTGCTATTTCGCTATTCCGCCCTGACTTTCAACGGTCACCGCATTCACTACGATCGCCGCTACGCAGCCGAAGTCGAAGGCTATCCGGGCCTGGTCGTGCACGGCCCCTTGATTGCGACTCTCCTGCTTGATCTGCTACGCCGCAATCTTGGCGATGCCACTGTCACATCGCTATCGTTTCGGGCCATGCGCCCGCTCTTTGATATCGCGCCATTCCGCGTGTGCGGTAACGTCGGGTCGGACGGAAAGACTGCGCAATTGTGGGCCACAGATTCGGAAGGATGGTTGGCGATGGAGGCCACAGCCGGCTTGGCATGATCAGGAACGAGTGATGCCGAAATCAACCGAGACCTTCGTGCCGAGCGCTGCTGAATATCAGGAGCTGCGCAGCTCTCTGCGTGAGTTGTGCGCGGAGTTTCCCGCCGAATATTTCCGACGAATCGATGAACAACGTGCCTATCCCCAGGAATTCGTGGAAGCGCTCACCAAGGCAGGATGGCTGGCCGCGCTTATTCCCGAAGAATACGGTGGTTCTGGCCTCGGTTTAACGGAAGCTTCCGTGATTCTCGAGGAGATCAATCGTGCCGGAGGCACTTCGGGAGCGTGCCACGGACAGATGTACAACATGGCCACGCTGGTCCGGCACGGCTCGGAGCAACAGAAGGGCGCATATCTACCTAAGATTGCCAGCGGAGAATTGCGGCTGCAGTCCATGGCTGTAACGGAACCAACCGCCGGGACGGATACTTCGAAGATCACCACGGCCGCAGTAAAAACGGACGCCGGCTACGTTGTGAATGGGCAGAAAGTGTGGACCTCACGCGTGCAGCATTCCGACCTGATGATCCTGCTCGCGCGCACGACGCCCCTTTCTGAAGTCACGCGCAAGACCGAAGGCATGTCGCTTTTTGTGGTCGATCTTCGCGAAGCAATCGGGGAACGGCTCAAGGTGCGCCCCATTGCAAATATGGTGAATCACGAAACGAACGAATTGTTTTTCGATAATCTCGAGCTTCCAGTGGAAAGCCTGATCGGTGAGGAAGGCAAAGGATTCAAATATATTCTCGATGGGCTCAATGCGGAACGCGCGCTCATTGCCGCAGAGTGCGTCGGGGATGGTTACTGGTTCATAGACAAAGTGACGAAGTACGCGAAGGAACGCATCGTATTCGGCCGGCCCATCGGCCAAAATCAGGGCGTGCAGTTTCCCATCGCGAAAGCCTTTATCAAAATCGAAGCCGCCAATCTGATGCGCTATAAAGCATGCACGCTCTTTGATACGCAAAAGCGCTGTGGCGCCGAAGCTAACATGGCGCTGCTCCTAGCCGCCGAAGCTTCCTGGGAAGCGGCGAATGCGTGCCTCCAATTCCACGGCGGATTCGGTTTTGCCGCCGAGTATGACGTGGAACGCAAGTTCCGCGAAACGCGCTTGTATCAGGTCGCGCCCATCTCCACGAATCTGATCCTTTCCTATGTTGCCGAGCGTGTGCTCGGACTGCCTCGGTCGTTCTAGACCTTATGGAATCGCCCTCTCCACGTTCGTATCTCTTCGTGCCGGGAAATCGCCCGGATCGATATGCGAAAGCGACTGCCGCCGGAGCAGACGCCGTTATCGTGGATTTGGAGGACGCGGTTCCTCCTCAGGACAAATCTTCGGCGCGCGCGGCGTTAGCCGCATGGCTCTCGCCGGAACATCCTGTGCACATTCGCGTGAACAGCGCCGAGAGCCAATGGTTTCGTGAGGATCTCGCAGTTTGCAGCAAGCCAGGTGTGGCCGGTGTGCTTCTGCCGAAAGCGGAAAGAGTCGAAGATATTCGCCTTCTCGCCGCGCATTGCGGCGCCGCAACGCCAATTTTGGCCCTCATCGAGACTGCACGCGGTTTTTGGAATGCACATGCGCTTGCGCAAGGTCCCAAAGTACGGCGATTCGTCTTCGGCTCCATCGATTTTCAGCTCGACGTCGGGATCCAGGGCGAAGAAGAAGAGCTGCTCTATTTTCGTTCGCAGCTTGTTTTGGTTTCGCGCATAGCGAATATCGAGCCGCCGGTTGATGGAGTCACAACGGCCATTGATGATGCCGAACGCATCCGCCTTGATACTCTGCGCGGCAAGCGCTTGGGTTTTGGCGCGAAGCTGTGCATTCATCCCCGTCAGGTCAAATTGGTCAACGAATGTTTCGAACCGAGCGCGGAAGAAGAGAGCTGGGCAAAACGAATCGTGGAGGCCGCCGAGGCGGTGCGGGGAGCGGCAGTTTCAGTGGACGGGAAAATGGTGGATCGCCCTGTGATTGCGCGAGCCGAGGCCATCCTCTCGCGAATCAAGCAGCGCGGCGCGCGATGAATCGCGCCGGCCACTGTACGTTGCGGTGCACAGCTAGCGTTCGATGACGCGAGGAACGCGGAAATACGGCGGGTTGGCGTCGGGCGCGCCGGCGAGCACGTCGCCGATGATGTCGCATGGCGCGAGCTCGTCCTGGCGAAGCGGCGTGCCCGCCGCGGTCCCTTGGCCCGACGCAGCCGGAGGCGCTACCTGCGCCATCGGCTCGACGTTGCTGGTGTCGAGCTGGTTGAGTTTGTCAACGTAGGTCAAAATCGAGTCGAGTTGGCGCGAAAACATCTCGATTTCGGCTTCGCTCAGCTCGAGATGTGCCAGCTCGGCAACGCGCAAAACGTCTTCGCGTGTAATCTTCATTCTTTTCCTTCAGGAAACCTGTGCGCCTGCCGGCGTAGCCTCGCGCCGCGTGTATTTATTGGCCACGTAATCATCGACTAGCGCCTGAAACTGCGCGGCGAGATCGTCATACGTGCCGCGCATCGTGGTGAAGTGCTGGCCATCGATATAAACCGGGCAACTGGGCGCTTCGCCGGTGCCTGGCAGACTAATGCCGATGTTGGCGGCGCGGGATTCACCCGGCCCGTTCACGATGCAGCCCATTACGGCGAGCGTCATGGTTTCGACGCCTTCATATTGCTGCTTCCATTCCGGCATTTTCTCGCGCACATAGCCTTGAATGCGTTCAGCAAGCTGCTGAAACGTGGTGCTGGTGGTGCGGCCGCAACCGGGACAAGCGGTCACGCTCGGGGCGAAGGCGCGCAGGCCGAGGGCCTGCAGCAGTTCGCAGGCCGCGTAGACCTCTTCGCGGCGGTCTCCGCCCACGCGCGGCGTGAGCGAGATGCGAATCGTATCGCCGATGCCTTCGTTCAGCAGAATGCCCATAGCCGTGGAGGACCAGATAGCACCCTTCAGGCCCATTCCGGCTTCGGTAAGCCCCAGATGCAAAGGCTGGCGCGTGCGCTGAGCGAGCATGCGATAAACCGTAATCAGATGCAGCGGCCGCGAGACCTTGCAGGAGATGATGATCTGGTTTTCGCGCAGGCCGCACTGCAGAGCGAGGTCGGTCGATTCGACCGCGGAAAGCACCATGCACTCATTGATGATCTCTTCGGAGGTGAGGCCCAGCTCGCGATCCGTATTCTCCTGCATCTTGCGCATGACCAACTCTTGATTCAGCGAGCCGCCGTTGACCCCAATGCGCACAGGCTTGCCGTTATCGCGGGCGACGCTGCAGATTGTGGCGAACTGCTCGTCCCGTCGCTTGCCGGCGCCGACGTTACCGGGATTGATGCGATATTTGTCCAGAGCGCGGGCGCAATCGGGGTACTTGGTCAGCAGGACGTGGCCGTTGTAGTGAAAATCACCGATCAGCGGAGCATCGCACCCGGCGTCGAGCATACGTTTCTTGATTTCGGCAACGGCGGCGGCCGCCTCAGGAACGTTTACGGTAATGCGCACCAGTTCGGAGCCCGCGCCCGCAAGCTCGAGGCACTGCTGAACGGTCGAGGCAATATCGGCCGTGTCGGTATTGGTCATCGACTGAACGACAATAGGCGCGCCGCCGCCCACGGTCACGCGCCCGACTTTCACAGCATATGTTTGTTGTCTCTGCGTCACGAAAACTCCCCACTTTATGCGAGCAAGAATTATATCGCGAATTGCGGCGGAACCGGCGCCCGGCTGTGGCAAGCATTTCAAGGGCTGGGTTCGCCTTATCGCTTGGGCTCGAGGCCGAGAGAGGGGGCGACAGCGCGCATGGCGGCGATGCAGGTGGCTATGTGGTCATCGAGCGAAATGCCCAGCTCCTGAGCGCCTTGCACCAGATCCGCGCGACTCACGCCGCGGGCGAAGGCCTTGTCCTTCATCTTGCGCTTTACGGAATCGGCTTCGACTTCGAAGATTGTCTTGCCGGGTTTGACGAGCGAACAGGCGGTGAGAAAACCGGCCATCTCGTCACAGGCAAATAACGTGCGGTCGAGAGGGGTTTCTCGCGTAACGCCCGTGTAGTCGGCATGGGCGAGTATCGCGTGCAGCATTTCTTCGGGATAGCCGCGCTCTCGCAGGATTTTGGCGCCGGAAGAGGGATGGCCCTCGCTCGGGTGGTGCTCCTGATTGGGCCAGCGCTCGTAGTCGAAATCGTGCAGCAGCGCGGCCAATCCCCAGAGGTCCTCATCGGCTCCGGATTTCCGGGCATAAGCGCGCACACAGGCCTTGACGGCCAGGGCATGTTTGCGCAGACTTTCGTTTTGGGTGAATTCGCAGAGCAGGGTCCAAGCCTCATCTCGGGTTGGCATCATGCCGGATATCTTATTTTGTCTCGCAAGCGAATGCACGGCGATGCGCGCACCCGGATAATCAGAGCTCGGGAACGACGGCGCCGGACGTGGCCTGTGTCTCGGAGTAAGGAACAAGGCGAATGTACGGAGAAACCCCTACTTTTCCAGGGCCGAGTAGTACTTTTACTTAGGAAAAGTACAGAAAATACTTGACAACAGGTACCCTACACCCGCAATATCCCTGACGCGCCAGCTTCTGCCTTCCCCCTGAAGACGCTTACGTCCTCCAAATCCGCATGCCGGAATCCGTATATGAGGAGCCGCCGGTGTCGGACAACAACAGCAACGGGACCATAAAGGAAGCAGATATGGATCGTGAAGTAATCCGTTGTAAGAGCTGCGGCCTGGTTCAATACCGCACGAACTCGGGGAACTGCCGCCGCTGTGTGCGTCTGCTGCCGCCGAAGGTGGAATTCCTGATTCCGCCGCCGGTGGCACAAGAGCTCCCGGGCGATAACCGTCAACTATTCGAGAAGTGGCCGAACCGCGAAACCGTGGAAAACATCGGCCACCGTATTCGCCAGTTGCGGGAATCCCGTGGGATGACGCAGAGCCAGCTTCAGGCCAGATCGCGAGTATCGCGGTCGTATCTCTCGCGTATCGAAAGCGGGCAGATGACCCCCAGCCTAGGAACTTTGGAGAAGATCTCCGAAGCCTTGGGCGTGGGGTTGAATCGATTCTTCATCCCCGAATCGAACGGCGAAGCGCTGCTCGAGGATCCATTCATCCAGGGATTGCGGCCTTTCCTGCGCCAACTGGATTGGGAGCAGTGGCAAGGCATACTGAAGAGGCTACAGGCCATCAGCGACCACGTCTCTACCAGCGGCCAGATGCGCACGATGCCGCCGGTAGCTCCGAAACCGCTGATACCGATGGCACGCCGACCCCAACCGGCCGCAGTAATGGGCCGCCGGTAAGACAAGATGCCGGCCTCGATGCCGGCGCTACAGTTACGTTCCGACACCGGAAGTCAGCGGTGCGCCGAGTCCGTGGGATACGGAATCGGCGCACCGTTTTTTTATGCGAAGCGAACTTTGACGTCGGGACGCTTCTCCAGGTGGACGGAATCGATGAAGCGCACTTGGCGCTCTTCGAGAGTCATGACCAGGGAATGAGTGCGGATGCCGTCGCCGAAAAAGCGCACGCCGCGGAGAAGGCTACCGTCGGTGACGCCCGTGCACGCGAAGATGATCTGCCGGCCAGGAGCGAGATCTTCAGTTTCGTAGATGCGTTTGGGATCGCTGATGCCCATTTTGGCCAGCCGCTCCTGATGCTCGGGCTTGCTGACCACCAGGCGCGCAAGGATTTCGCCATTGAGGCAGCGCAGCGCTGCAGCAGTGATCACGCCTTCGGGTGCGCCGCCGGTGCCCATTACTGCGTGAACGCCAGCGCCAACGACGGCGGCCGAGATACCAGCGGAAAGATCGCCATCGCTGATCAGGCGAATGCGCGCGCCTGTGGCGCGAATCTCCTCGATCAGCTTCTCGTGGCGTGGCCGATCCAGGACGATAATGACGAGGTCCTCTTTGTCGCGATTGAGGCGGCGCGCGATGGCTCGAATGTTGTCAGCCACGGGCGCATCGAGATCGACGGCGCCCTTGCAACTCGGGCCGACCACAATTTTATCCATATACAAATCGGGCGCGTGCAGCAGACCGCCTTTTTCGCTGGCGGCCAGGACGGTAATGGCATTGGGTGCGCCTGTGGCGCAGAGATTCGTGCCTTCCAGCGGGTCCACGGCGATATCGACAGCGGGATAGTGGGAATTTTGATTGTGTACCGCGGCGCCTACTTTTTCGCCGATGAAAAGCATCGGCGCTTCATCGCGCTCGCCTTCGCCGATGACGACGGTGCCGTCCATGGGCACGTGGTCCATTACTTGGCGCATGGTTTCCGTAGCGGCTTGATCGGCTTTGTGGCGATCCCCGGTGCCCATCGTACGGGCGGACGCAATAGCGGCCTGCTCGACCACGCGCAATAGTTCCAAACTAAGCTGAATTTGCATTGGTGCTTTTGTTATGTTGGCCATAATCAAAGGGCCTAATGATAATCAACTCGAAGCGGATGGCAAAGCATCTTTCCTAGACGAAGGCGGAGAGGCCGGTAATGCGCTCGCCGATAATCAGGCGATGAATGTCATGGGTGCCTTCGTAAGTGTAGACGGATTCGAGATTGTTCATATGGCGCATCACAGGGTAATCGTCAACGATCCCATTCGCACCCAGAATGTCGCGCGCCTTGCGTGCGGTTTCCATAGCCATCCACGTGTTGTTCATCTTCAGCATGGAAATGTGCTCGGGCGTGGCCCGGTCCTCATCTTTCAGACGGCCGACGTGAAGAGCGAGAAGTTGCGCCTTGCTGATTTCCGTGATCATCCAGACTAGCTTATCCTGCACGAGTTGGTGCCCAGCGATGGGCTTATTCCCAAATTGACGGCGAGTCTTGGCGTATTCGAGGGCGGTCTGATAGCAAGCCATAGCCGCACCAATGGTGCCCCAGCCGATTCCATAACGCGCTTGCGTCAGGCACGAGAGCGGGCCACGCAAGCCTTCCACGCCGGGCAGCATGTTTTCAGCCGGGATTTCGCAATCTGTGAAAGAAAGCCCTGAAGTGATCGAGGCGCGCAACGATAATTTGCCGTGCACGTCCCACGCCTTGAATCCGGGCGTGCCTTTTTCCACCAGAAATCCCCGAATGCGGCCGTCCTCGTCTTTAGCCCAAACCAAAGCGACATCGGCCAGCGATCCATTCGTGATCCACATTTTCTCGCCGTTCAGGACGTAGCAACGGCCTCTGCGCACCGCTCGCGTTAGCATGCCGCTGGGATTCGAACCGAATTGCGGTTCGGTCAATCCAAAACAGCCGATGACCTTGGCGCTCCGGAGAGCCGGGAGCCATTTTTCCTTCTGCTCGGGAGAGCCGAACGCGTGAATCGGATACATCACCAGCGCGCTTTGCACGGAAACGAAGCTGCGCAGGCCCGAATCGCCGCGTTCGAGCTCCTGCATCACCTGACCGTAAGCGACGTTCGAAATGCCTGAGCAGCCGTAGCCCGTGAGGTTTGCGCCAAAGAATCCGAGATCGGCCATTTGAGGCACCAGGTGCAAAGGGAAAGTGCCTTCGCGATTGTGCTTCTCGATGATAGGTGAAACTTCGCGATCGACGAATTCGCGCGCGGTCTGGCGCGCCAAGCTCTCGTCGTCATTCAGCAAAGAATCTGCTTCGAGGAAATCCACACCGGCGAACCCAGGCATATTATCTCCGCGGGACGAAATGCCGATTGTACACCCGCCACACGGATGCGTGACGGCTGCGAGCTGGCGGGGTGAAGCGCGATTGACAGGAAAGAGCGGCTCCGCATATTCTCGGGATCAAAGGAGTTGTGCGCATTCGAGTGCAAAGCAAGTGGCCAAATTGTTTGATTCTGGCCGGTCTCCTTCTGACGATTTGCGGCTTGGCCTTCGCGCATCATGGAAGCGCCATGTATGTGAAGAAGGCGCTCGTCTTGAAGGATGCAACCGTTACGAAATTCATGTGGCAGAATCCCCACACCCTGGTCTTGTTTGATGCCAAGGACGATAAAGGCAACGTTGTTCATTGGGCCGGTGAAGCCGGCAGCGCAGGTTCGATTCGATTGCTGGGCTGGAATAAATATTCGTTGAGGCCAGGTGATGTGATAACGGTTTACCTCTGGCCTTCAAAATTCGACGCCGCGGCCGGACGTCTCGAGAAAATCGTGCTGGATGATGGCAGGGTGCTGAAGGACAGCGATCGAGAAGATCGGGGCGATATCAATCGATACTAATAGCTGTACCGGTAGCTTCGCGGCTTTTGAGAATTCGTCTATTTTCCACGAGGTGAAAGGGAATGCCGAATCTTGTTAAAACTGCAATCGTAAGTCTGGCAGGAGTCCTGATTTTTGGATCTTATGCGGCGGCTCAAAATAAGCCGCAAACCGAGGCCCCACCGCCCCTAAGGGAAGGCAGCGCCAGCATACTCGACAAATTAGCTAGCGAGGGCACTGGTGGCGCCGCTCCCAAGCGTGACCTGACCGGCTTTTGGGGATCGAGCGTGGGCCAAAAAATCAATCCGCTCCCGCCCATGACTGCGTGGGCCGAGCAAGTCTTTCGCACGCACAAAAACAATTCGCAGTACGCCGTCGCAGAATCCAACGATCCGGACAACACGTGCGATCCGCTGGGATTCCCGCGCGCCATGGTTTTTATGACCAGAGGAATTGCGTTCGCAACGATGCCCGACCGCATAATACAAATGTGGCAGTACGATAAGACTTGGCGGCAAATCTTTACGGACGGCCGGCCGCTGCCCACAAACGTAGGTGGAAGCGAAAAGGATGCACCCGACCCGCACTACTGGGGATATTCGGTCGGCCGCTGGCAGGACGATTACACATTTGTCGTGGAGACGACCGGAAGCGACGAAAACACCTGGCTGGATAACGCCGGTCATCCGCACAGCGTCGGTATTCACGTGACGGAAACTTACAAGCGTTTGGACCACAACGATCTCGAAGTTACCATCCACATCGATGATCCGAAGGCCTATACGAAGCCCTTTGACATCACGACGGCACATTTCAAGTGGATACCGAAACAGGATTTCGAAGAGCAGATATGCATCGGCTCCCAAGAGCTGGATTATTTGAAATTAATCGCGGACCCGGGAGCTAAGAAGGACGCGGCTAAGTAATCTCGAATTCTTCACCGGCCGTCCCGTGAAGCGGGCGGCGATTCGGGTTTCACAAACACAAATGCCTCGGCGGGACACTTTGGGCGTGCGGCCGAGGCATTGTTATTTTGTTACTAGCAATTAGCGCTTATCGGCCGAAAAGCCCGATGTAAGCAGCTTTGCCGATGACGTGCCCATCCATCGCCTTCATCAGGTCCGCACGCGCGGATCCCGCCGGAATGTCGAGCTTGGTATCGAGCGCGAAGAACTCAAACGTGTAGTGGTGCGGCACGGCGCCTGGAGGCGGGCACGGTGGCTGGTAACCATTCACGCCGCGAACGTTTTTGCCCTGCGCGATGCCACCCGGTGCGGAGTCAGGTTTCACGTCGGCCATCAGCGAAGACGAGCTTGACGAAATATTCCAGACAAGCCAGTGGGTCACGTCGGTTGATGATTTCATCGGAGCGCCTTCGGGATCATGCATGACCAGGACGAAGCTCATCGCGCCCCCTGGCGGATTGCTCCAGCTCAGCGCCGGCGAGGTGGCGTTGGGGTCCGCGCATGAAAACTGCGTCGGGATTTTGCTCCCATCACTGAAGGCTGAACTCATGATTTTGAATTGAGAGGGCGGAGGCGCTTGTCCTTGCTGTGCTGCCGCGTTGCCCGCACCTGCGAGAACGAGAATTGTTACGACCGCGATTGAACGTAAAAGATTGCTCATTTTCTTTCCTCCTCGATCTCCGTAGGTTTTAGCAGCAATTGGCACGCCGCGCAACGTCCTTATCGTGCCGATACCAGTCAGGTGATTCCAGTACGCCGCGCAGGATTGGATATGTCTCCGGGAATTTATCGGCGAGAAACGCAAGAGTAATCTTGAGGCGCTACGGTCGCCCTCGCTCAGTCTACCGAAACATTTTACCTAGGGAGGGCGAAAGTATGGAGTTCAGAAAACCAGCAGCTAGAAGTATGTCTTTTAGTCTCGCGCTGATCGCGCTGCTACAGTTCAGTCTTTTCGGTCCTGCCGTTGGAAACATCAATGCCGCCGACAATTCAAATAAGACGGTCACGCCCATCAAGCACGTGATTATCATCGTCGGCGAAAACCGGAGCTTCGATCACATTTTTGCCAGTTACAAGCCCAAGGCAGGCGAGAGCGTAAACAATCTGCTTTCGGAAGGCATCATCAAGCAAGACGGCACGCCCGGGCCCAATTTCTCGCAAGCTCAGCAGGATACCGCAGACGTCACGGGCAGCCCCAATTTCCAGTTGAGCCCGGCGTCGAAAATGCCTTATTCGGTGCTTCCGGCTCCGCTCAACGGCGGGCCCACAAACGTTTGCACGGACAATGGCATGTGCAACTTGGGCGATGCCACGTCGAGTGAAGATGGTTTGTCTAGGCAGCCGGTTGACTACTATCAGTCTCTACTTACTGGTGGGACCGGACTCAGCGGAAAAGTACCTGATACGCGAATCTCCGGGGTGCACAGCTCTGCTCCCTATTCCAGCCTGAAAGGTCCCTTTCAGCTGACCAATTCGACCTCGTTTCCTTACACCTCGTATGCGGCTAGCCCAGTACATCGGTTCTATCAAATGTGGCAACAGGAGGATTGCAATGCGGCGCACGCCACGGTCGCGAATCCCAGCGGCTGCCTGGCGGATCTTTTCCCCTGGGTGGAAGTGACAGTCGGAGCAGGTACTAACGGCGCTCCCCAACCCGCCAATTTCAGCACCGATTACGCCCCTGGTAAAAAGACCACTGGTGAAGGATCGACCTCAATGGGTTTCTACAACATGCTGCAGGGGGATGCACCTTACACGAAGGAACTGGCCGACAGCTATGCATTCAGCGACAACTATCACCAGCCGGCCATGGGCGGCACCGGACTCGATAGCATCATTTTGGGTTTCGGCGATGCCATTTGGTTCAAGGATCAGAACGGAAATCTGGTGCCCCCGCACAACCAGAGTGTTCCTGGCTTCGGCGGACCGGTTGACGAAATCGAGAATCCGAACCCTGCCACCGGAACGAACAACTGGTATACGGAAGACGGCTACGGTGGATTTGGCAGTAGCGGCGCGTCGACGGGCGTCTATGGTGGCGGAAGCTATAGCAACTGCTCGGATCCTTCACAACCTGGAGTTGGACCTGTAGTGACCTATCTCAGCTCGCTCACTCCGCCAATCAAACCGAACTGCGAACCGGGCCACTACTACCTGCTGAACAATTACAACCCTGGGTATTTTGGCGATGGGAGCAACGCCTATACAGATACCAATTCGAACAACACTCCGTTTACGATTCCGCCCACTTCGCAACATAGCATTGCGGATGTCGTGCTCGAGGGCAACGTCTCCTGGAAGAGCTATAACGACCAGTGGGACCGGTACCTCGGCGATAAGTATCAACTCAATTACGGCAAAGTCGGCCCGCGAAGCGATCAATACTGCAACATTTGCAACCCTTTCCAATATCAGACGCAAATTATGACCAACGACGCCGTTCGCACGGCTCACATCTTCGACACCGACCAACTCTACCAGGACATCGCCAACGGAAAGTTGCCGGCCGTTTCCTTCGTGAAGCCAAGCGGCTGGGTCGATGGTCACCCGGCCTCTTCGAAATGGGACTTGTACGAGGGATTCGTGAGAAAGATTGTGCAGGCAGTACAAGCGAATCCAAGCCTATGGAGCAGCACCGCCATCTTCATCACCACCGATGAGGGTGGTGGTTACTACGATTCCGGGTATGTCCAGCCGCTGGACTTCTTCGGCGACGGCACACGCATTCCGCTGATCGTGGTTTCTCCGTACACGAAGCCGGGCCACATTTCTCATGCCTACGCTGACCACGTTTCGCTGCTGAAGTTTATCGAACGCAACTGGAATCTAGGCAAAATCAGCGGCCGCAGCCGGGATAACCTGCCTAACCCGACGACGGCGGCGGCGAGTGGTCCTTACGTTCCGACGAATAGTCCGGCCATCAGCGATCTGTTCGATCTGTTCCAATTCTGAAGTGAAGTCTTAAAATCGATAGCTTTCTCAGGGAAGCTGCTGCGAATGGGAGCGTCCCGCGCTTTTGAAAGCGCGGGACGCTCCCACATCTTAGTCGCTCATTTGAAAGGTTAGCCGCGCGTTGAGTTGTGCATGGCGCCATCCAACTCCGATTTTTCTTCCGCCCTTAACGGGCGCGATGCGCCTTTCGCCAGATCGCCCAGCGTGAGCGGTCCAATCGCTACGCGCACCAGCCGCAGCACTTCGACCCTAAGCTGTTCCAGCATGCGCCGGATGTGCCGGTTCTTTCCTTCGTCGAGCGTGATGGCCAGCCAGGTATTGCGATTGCCCTGCCGCAATGTACGTGCTTCCTTCACCCGCAAGAAATCGCCATTCGAAGCGCGCACGCCCTCCGCCAAGGCGTGCGCGAGCTCAGCGTCTCTAATCCCGGAAACCTGCACGTGATAGATTTTCGGCAGATGAGTTTCGGGAGCCAGCACCTGCGCAGCCCACTCCGAATCGTTCGTCAATAGCAACAATCCCTCGCTGGCCTTATCAAGCCGTCCCACCGGCGCAACCCACGGCAGGTTATTTCCCAGAGTCGCATAGAGAGTTGCATAGATTGTCGGGCGGCCCTTCTCGTCCGAAGCAGTCGTGACCAGGCCCCGCGGTTTATTCAGCATCAGATAAATCTTCTCTGCCGAATGAATCGACGCGCCGTTCACTTCAATTCGGTCGCGCCCGAGAAAGAGGGGGGCTTCGGGATTGCGCTTTATCGCGCCATTCACCCGCACTTGCCCGGAGCGGACTAGTTGCTGCGCCTGCGAACGGGAGCAATAGCCCAGTTTCGACAGTGCCCGCGCGAGTCCGACCGTACGCAATGAGCTTCTCTCTTAGTCGCTGGTGAGCTGCTTCAATTCCGGGTAGTGCGAAACGAGCGTGGGGGGCGCTTGCACTTTTCTGCCTTCGAGCATGGAAATAAGTTCGAGCGCATTGACCGCCGCTTTGCCCAGGTTGTGATTATTGGCGACGACATAAGTCGTTTCCGTTTTGCCGGCAACTTCCACTGCACGGTCTTTCCACTTGGCTAATTCTTCGGCCGAGTAAAGATAATCATAGCGGTCGCGCACGTTCGTTTCCGCGAACCACTGTTTATAATTGCGGCCGTGCAGGCGAATGTAGCCCACAACCGAGGTCGCATGCGCCGAAGGGCGAACCGCGCGGCCAAGCAGCGGCTGGTCAATGTTACAAAGGCCCACCTGCAACCCTTGAAGCCAGCCGAGAATGTTGGGCTGGTTCCAACTGGCATGACGAATCTCCAGCACCAGGGGATAGCTGCGAAACTTCCGCACTAATTGCTCGACATAAGCGCGATTCTCATCCGTGTATTTGAACGAGATCGGAAATTGCGCGAGCAGGGCCCCCAATATGTTTTCCGCCGCAAGGGCATCGTATCCGGCCTTGGCGTCCTGTTCGTCTGAGTCGCCAGGCCGAATCGTTTTCGCCGAGGTCGACTCGATCACGGCGTTAGGGGAGTGGGTGAACGCGCGGTTCAGTTTTGCCGTAAACCTGAAGTTCGGATTGGTGCCGGCGGCCATCCGGCACCATTCTTTCGCCACGGCAGGTTTGATGTGGCCGTAAAACGAGGTGTTGATCTCGATCAGATCGAAAAACTGCGCCAGGTATCCAACTCGGCCGTTCGCTTTCAGGGACGGCGGATAGACGATTCCTTGCCAATCCTTATACGCCCAGCCCGCCACACCAACCTTGATGTTGCCGCGTGCGTCCACTAGACCGCACCGAACGTATTCGATTGAGAGGGGCGCGCCTTACGGCACCGACCAGAGCACTTTGCGTTGCTTGCCGTAAAGCACGATGGAAGCAGCAGAAGTCTGTTTGGCTTGGCCATTCTTGGCCACAACGCCA
This sequence comes from uncultured Acidobacteriota bacterium, assembly GCA_963803735.1. Lineage (GTDB taxonomy): Bacteria > Acidobacteriota > Terriglobia > Acidiferrales > UBA7541 > Palsa-189. The sequence continues at coordinate 225,930 of CAWDNV010000012.1, forward strand.
CTGCCGATGCTCGTCGTAAAGCCATCTTTGTCCGAAAGTTCTAGTGTAGTGCCTTCGGGGGCCACACCCATATGCAACTGAATGTCGGCTCGCTCGCCGGTCAAGGCAAGTTGCGGTCCCGCATGTTCCAGTACGCTGAGCGCCACCGAAGCATGGTGTTGTGGATCAGATAGCAACAGCATAGGTCCGCCGGGAGCGTCGGAATTGAGCGCCAGCGTGACCAGCGCAGATCCGTTTTCATCTTTGAATTTTAAGCTTGGCGTCGATCCCGTCAGGCCCAACTCGGCGCGCACATGCCCGTTCGAATCTTTCAGTATGAAAGCTTGCGCTTCAACTGCCGTCGGTCCGGTTGGCGCAGGTGCCGGAGCGGCCGCGCGGGGTTTGGGCTTCTGGCTGCTCGTTGAGGTCGGGGGCTTTTGCTTCGTTTGCGCCATCAACCCCACGGAGGCAATCGCCAGCACGAACGCCAGTGCGCCCTGCTTGAGTCTTCGGTTCTGTTTTTCCAGCCGTTCCACTCGCGATAAAAGTGCGCCAAGCTCCCTATTTTCGGTCAAGTTTTCCTCCACTCGATCGTTGGTGATTCTAGCGGCACATAATCGGAAAAAAACAAAATCGTTGTTCTTATGTAACCTGCGAAATACTCCCAATAACCGATTGGTGTACATCGGCTGTCGGAGTTCTCCTGTAAGTTTTGATTCTGCAGAGGCTCAGTTGGCGACCTTCGGCGGGAGGATGACATTGCCCGGAGGAACATGACACAATGGCGGCTGATCTGACCGAGGAGAAGTTTGCGCACGAGCCTGGAAGTCGCGATTACGCTGGCGCCCTTCGCGGTGCTCTTTTCAGCATTCCTTATTTTCAAATGGGATGCCGTCCAGGCAGTTACCTCGGCTTGGATAGTCGAGCTAGCGATTGCGTTCGGCTACTACCACATGACGGCGCTGCGGGCCATCGAGGCTTCGCTTTGGGGCAATCTCTCCATGTGGGCGGGCTTTTTGGTGCTCTATACGGGTCAGATTTTCGGCCAGGCCTATAGGAATACCGGGCTGCTGGAGATCCTGCTGGAATCGGTGCAATCGATTGTTCCCAGTTGGGATCAGCAAGGACGCGCCATCGCTCTCGTCACCGTGGTGGGCGGTTTTATCTCCGCGTTCAATGGCTTTGCGACGTATCCAGTGACGATTCCCGGGCTCGTCGACCTCGGTTTTGACGGGCTTTCCGCTTGCGCCAGCTACCTTGTCTACTTCTCTTGGACACTGCCGTTTAATAGCCTTTTCATCGCGCCGACCATTTCAAATGCAGCCAGCGGCGTTCCGATTGTAGAGATCGTGCGCAGCGCGGGCTTGCTGAGCATTCCGCTCATATTTCTTTCGCTGCTCGGCTTTCTGAAGATTCTGGGATTCCGCTTCTTCGAATGGGAAACCCAGGTGCTGCTTTGGTCGATGGGACTGGGCAACGCCGTAGCTATTATTTTGTTTACGCAGATCTGGCCGGCTTACTACCTCTTGACCCTGGTTACAGGCGCAGCTATCTCCTTGGGAACAGTTTACCTCTATGGGCGTCTCACCGTCAGGCAGAGCGTCCAGAGTGTCGTCGGTGCCGCACGGCCGGAAGCCTTGCGCTCTTCGTTTCCCGCAACGATGCGATTTCGCGCGTATGGTCCGTTGCTGTTGGGCATTCTGTTTGTCCTTCTCACCAAATTTCCCTCAGTTGAACACGCGCTCTCGCACGTGGAGTTTGGAGTCGCTGCCTGGGGTTATCGGCGCTTTACGATCAACATCTTTACTTCCGCCGGATTCTTTATCCTGGTGACCTCGCTGGTAGCCTACCTTTTTGCCTGCAAGCGCGCCAATTTCGCGAAAGACTTGCTCACGGCGACTCGGCGAAGCCGTGCTCCTTTGACCACTCTCCTTGTCGGCAGCGCCACGGTTTATCTGATGGTGGACGCGGGGCAGATCGCGCAGCTCGGTAAAGTGCTCTCGAGTGGCGGCAAGCTGATCTACGCTTCGCTCTATCCAGCCGTCGCTTTTCTGGGGGGCATGGCTTTCGGTCAAGGGCTGCCGGGCGACTTTCTGTTGTCGCGGATGCAGGTACCCATTGCGCCGCTGCTGGGTATTCCGCTCACGTTGCTCGTGGGAATTGTTACCGTGGTCACTATGGGCCCGCCTAACGCGCTTAAGCCCACGCAAATCTCTTACGCTGCGTCGCTTGCCAACGTAAAAGGTAAAGACGGCGAAATTTTCCGCATTTGCCTGCCATGGCAGATTCTGCAGCTCGTCGTAACCGCCATCCTCGCGGTAATCCTCGTGTTTTTTTGGAAATAGCAGGCGTGAGCGGACCAAGCCTCGATTTTCAGACTCATCTGGCGGCCCTGGAAGCGAATGGGCTGCTCGTGCGTGTCGACAGGCCAATCAATAAAGACACGGAACTCCATCCGCTGGTTCGTTGGCAATTCCTGGGAGGCGTGCCCGAAGACGAGCGCCGCGCATTTCTCTTTACCAACGTGGTTGACTCGCGCGGTCGGCGCTACGACATTCCCGTGGCCGTTGGTGCGCTGGCAGCCTCGGCCAAAATCTACGCGCTCGGCATGGGTCGAGCCGTCGACGAAATTGGCGCCGCCTGGACGCACGCGATCGCCAATCCCATCCCTCCCGTCGTGGTCGGTTCGCCACGATGCCAGGAGGCCATCATCACCGGCGACGATCTTCGTTGCCCAGATGGCGGCCTGGCGCGGCTGCCGGTTCCCATCTCCACTCCGGGATTCGACTCCGCTCCATATCTCACCGCGACCCTTTGCATCACGCGCGATCCTGAGACAGGCGTGCGTAATATGGGCACTTATCGCGGGCAGCTCAAAAAGTCCGACCGGCTCGGCGTGCGCATGTCTGCCCGAATTGGCGGTGCAGGCGGCTATCTGCATTGGCAGAAATATCGCGTGCGCGGCGAGCCGATGCCGTGCGCCATCGTGATTGGCTGCGCACCCGTCGTCGTTTTCACCGGGCCGCAGAAGCTTCCCATAAATCAAGACGAGATGGGCGTGGCCGGAGCGCTTGCAGGCGCACCGATCCGGATCGCCAAATGCGCGACTATCGATCTCGAAGTGCCCGCTGATGCCGAAATCGTGATCGAGGGGCTGATTGATACTGATCTCCTCGAGCCCGAAGGGCCCTTCGGGGAAAGCAACGGCTACGTCGCGCTCGAAGACTACAACATGTCCATGCAGGTCACGGCGATCACGCATCGGCGTTCTCCCATTTTCGTCTCCATCATCAGCCAGGTGACGCCGAGCGAATCGAGCATGATCAAAAAAGTCGCCTACGAACCCCTTTTTCTGGCGCACTTGCGAGAGCATTTATCGATCAAAGGTATTCGCCGCGTAGTCATGCATGAGCCGCTGAGCAACGTGCGGCCGGTAATTTTTCTGCAATTCGCGAACGGCACGCCGCGCACCGAAGTCTGGCGAGGCCTGCAGGGCGCGGCAGCTCTGCGCGCCGATTGCGGGAAGATCGTAGTCGCGGTGAGCGAAGATATCGAGCCGTCCAATACGGACGCGGTGCTGTGGTCGCTGGCGTATCGTTCAAATCCCCAAGACGACGTACACATCGAGCCTTACCGCTCCATCGGCCACGCGCCCAAATCGGGACTGCAGACTGTGGATTCCACGATGCTCATCGACGCGACGCTGAAATATCCCATGCCGCCGCTGGCCCTGCCGAAGCGCGAATTTATGGAACGGGCGCTCGACATTTGGAAGCAATTGGAGTTGCCGGCGCTGCGCGTGCAGCAGCCCTGGCACGGCTATTCATTGGGAGATTGGAGCGAAGCTTGGGACGCGTTCGCCTCCAATGCCGTCTCCGGCGAGTGGCAGAAAAACGGCCTGAACACATTTCCGCGCCGCCACGGCGATCTCACTCCGGAAACTCCCGTCCGCAAGGTCGAAGGTCCGCCGAAGTCCCAAACCTAATCGGCCGAAACGGCGGCCGGTTTGCCAAGTAGATCGCCCAGAAACGCGGCGATCTCCTTGGGGCATTCTACGGGCGTGGTATGGCGCGCGCCGGGAATCACTGTAACGGTCGAATTTGGGATGCTTTCGTGTAGCTGCTGAGCCATAGCCACAGGCGTTGCGTAATCGTCTTCTCCCACGATGACCGATGCCGGCATCCGGAATCCGCGCACGGCGTTGCGCAGATCGGCGTTTCCCAGCATTTCGCAGGTCGCCGCATAGCAAGCTGCGTCATTGGCCAGAAAAATTTGTGTCATCTCTTCTGCAATTTCCGGATGCGATTTGCGGAAACCATCGCTGAACCAGCGGCTCAGCTGAAAATCCACCATCGAGGGAAACCCGGCTTCGGCAGGCCTCGCACCACGCGCTTTCCAATCCTTTGGCGCGTTCGCCCCGTACCAGGCAGTGGTGTCGATCAATGCCAACGTCCGAACCCTCTGGGGATATGCCCCTGCAAACGCCTGCGCTACGCAGCCGCCCATCGAGCACCCAGCGATGTTGGTGGAGGACCAGCCAACGGAGTCAAGCAGCGCGGCGAGATCATCGGCAAAAAGTTCCACACTGTAGGGGCCGGATCGCCGTTCGGAGTGCCCGTGCCCGCGGCAATCGTAAATAAGAATTTCGGCACTCCCGGAGAGTTCCTTCGCAACTTCGCTCCACATCGCCCCACTGAGAGCGAGCGAATGAATCAGTGTCAGGCGGGGCTTTCCGGGATTTGCATAAATGCGATAGGAAATTCGACATCCGTCTTTCCCGCGCGCGATTGCCTTGGCTTCGGCCATCAAACATGCTCCTGTTTTGAAAAGCTCATAATTGTGGCACGAAGCGGCTCGGGTTCAATTTAGTTTTTGCGTTGGAGAGAAGCGCACGGTAATAATTGGGGCGGTCTCTTCGGCCGACTTTGTTCCGACAGAGTCGATAAGAGGTTTCGCTCAGGGAGCGGTCCGGCACACGATGCTGTTAAGGGTAAGCGAAGAACTAAATCTCGGTGCGTCCCAGGACGAAGTCTGGAAGCTCCTGCGCGACACGCCGCGTCTGGCTGCCCTTCTGCCGGGGGTTGAAACTGTTACGCCGCTTGATGAGCCTGGAGCGGAAGCCTATCAGGCCAAGGCCGGCGATAAGATCGGCCCCTTCAAGGTGTCCCTGAACCTGGAAATCCGCGTGACAGAGGCGCGCGAGCCAGTCTCAGTGAAAGCCAGCATCAAAGGCGCTGATTCCATTGGCCTGAACCGCATCACCGGTTCGCTGCACATTACGCTGATCCCCGCCTCGCCGGCTGCCCAAATGCGTTTCGAAGCCGACATCGAAATTCTAGGCAAGCTTGCGACACTTGGCGCAGCACCGATCCGGCGCAGAACAACCGAGAAATTCGCCGAGTTCGCCCGCAATATTCAGGCGCAATTTTCACCCGCTGTAAGCCCCAATCTGCGCGCTCCGTCCGCAACCGATGTGCGTGGCGGTTTGCGCGCCCAATCAACAAAGGACCGCCGGTGAAGATCGCGTTTGAGCTGAACGGAAAGCCGACGTCCCTGGAAATCGAGCCGCGCGAAACACTCGCCGAAGTCCTGCGCGCGCGGTGCCGCTTGACCGGCGTGAAGCTCTCCTGCGAATCGCAGGTCTGCGGAACTTGTACCGTGCTCGTCGACGACATTCCCGTCAGCGCCTGCACGTATCTCGCTTACGAAATTCGCGATAAGCACGTGACCACCATCGAAGGTCTGGCAAACGGCGGCCGTCTGCACCCGCTGCAGCAGGCTTTTCTCGATCAGTTCGCCTTCCAGTGCGGTTTTTGCACGCCCGGTATGATTCTTGCGGCGAAAGCGCTCCTGGATGAAAATGCCAGCGTCTCCGACGAAGAGATCATCGCTTACATGAGCGGTAACCTCTGCCGCTGCACGGGTTATTTGGGAATCCTCAAAGCCATCAGGCAGGCCGCTGCGGAATTACAACTACACGCGAAGCAAAAGAAACGAACCGGTGAGTAACTCGAAGAAAAATAACGCACAGAACTTTGCCGTTGTGAATCATTCCGTCCCTCGCGCCGACGGCGTGGCCAAGGTTACGGGGACCGCTACCTACGCCAGCGACATTACGCTCGAACGCATGGCCTGGGCCAAGCTCCTCCGCAGTCCGTTTGCCCACGCCAAAATTCTCTCCATCGACGTTTCCGAGGCCAAGCGTCATCCCGGAGTTATTGACGTCCTCACCGGAAATGAGCTCGGCCCACTGCATCCTTATTATGGCCACGCCGTAAAAGACCATCCCCTCCTGGCGATTGGCAAGGTTCGATTTGTCGGCGAGCCGGTCGCCGCGGTCATCGCCGAAGATGAATTGAGCGCGCAGGAGGCGCTCGACAAAATCAAAGTCGATTACGAAGAGCTCACGTCTGTGCTCGACGTCAAAACCGCGCTCGCGCCCGGCGCTGTGCTCGTTCACGGCACGGACTATCTCGGCGGCGCCTTTCGGGGGTTCGACGATTTCACCGATTTTCCCGGCAGCACAAAAAATATCTGCCAGGACGTACACGTGGAATGGGGCGACGTGGACGCCGCCTTTGCTTCGGCAGCGTACATCGTCGAAGGCGAATTTTACTTCCCGATGGTCTACGCCTACGCGATGGAACCGTACGTCGCTGTCGCCGATTACGACCCCAATGGCCAGCTCACGGTCTATTCCTCCGCGCAACATCCCTTCATGGTGCGTCACGACTTGGCCGAAGTCTTTGACCTGCCGCTGAATAGCGTACGCGTGATAGTTCCCTATGTAGGCGGAGGCTATGGCAGCAAGTCTTACACCAAAATCGAGCCGCTCACCGCCTCATGTTCGTGGAAGGTCTCGCGCCCGGTGAAACTGCAGCTCAATGTCGAAGAAGCTTTTCTGACCACGCGCTCAGACGATGCGCGCGTTTACATCCGCACCGCCGCCGATCGCAATGGCAAACTCGTCGCCAAGCAGGCGACAATACATTTGAATACCGGAGCGTATGCGGAAAATAGTCCCATGGTCTGCCGCAAGGCGGCTAACCGCATCGTCGGTCCTTATCGTTTTCCCAACGTGAAGATCGACTGCCTCGCAATCTACACGAATACGGTTCCCGCAAGCTCCTATCGCGGATTGGGTGCGGCGCAAATCACTTTTCCCGTGGAATCGCAGATGGACGAACTGGCCCTCAAAATCGGCCGCGATCCGCAGGAATTCCGTCTCCGCAATTTGGCTCATAGCGGCGAATCCATTCATCCGGGGCTACGCCCCATCGATGCTGACGTTCCCGGCGACGTTCGCATTGCCGCCGAGGCGCTGCGCTCGAACGGCCCATTGGCGTCGAAGCACGGCCGCTCTGTATGTTGCTCATGCAGCGATGCCGGAGCACATCCGGTCACTCTCGCGATGGTACAGGTCTATGCCGATGGGTCCGTGTCGGTGCTAAGCGGTAGCACCGAGATCGGGCAGGGAAGTCACACCGTTCTCGCACAGATTGCGGCGGAAGAGATGGGCGTACCTCTGGAAAAAGTGAAAGTGCTCGGGACGGATACTGCCGTAATGCTTTTCGAACGCTCAACCGGCGCGAGCCGCACCACCACCCTGATGGGCCGCGCCGTAATGGAGGCTTGCCGCGAAGCCATAGCGCAATGCAAGTCCATGGCCGCTGAAGTTCTCAGTGTCCCTGCAAGCGAGCTCATTGAAGAACGCGGCGGAATTCGCCACGGCAAAGAATTTCTTACGTGGCCCGAAATCATGGAGCGATATTTTCAGATGGAGGGCTGCAGCATCATCGGGCGCGCTTATTTGCGCCGCGCGGGACCTTTTAAATCCGTGCCGATATTCTGGGAAATCGGCGTGGTCGGCACGGAGATCGCGCTCGACGAAGAAACCGGAAAAATCTCACTCGACACGCTCGTCACAGTCGGCGACGTGGGGCTCGCCATCCATCCGGCCATGACCGAAAGCCAGGATCTGGGCGCCGCCACCATGGGTCTGGGCATCGGCCTATTTGAAGAATTGATCTACGACGGCCAGCAGTTGATGAATGGAACCATGCTCGAATACCGCGTGCCGCGATTCTCCGATCTGGCGCGCCGCGTTGAACTCAAGCTCGTCCAAAATCAAGATGGCGTTGGGCCGTATGGCGCAAAGGGCGGCGGTGAAGGCTCTGTCAATCCGATCGGCGCGTGTCTCGCGAACGCGCTATATCAAGCCGCCGGAGTGCGCATTCGCAGCCTACCTTTGACGCCCGAGCGCGTCTGGAAAGCGCTGCAGGAGAAGAAGGCGCAGGCGCCGGTAGCGCAGAAGAAATCTTCTGTAGCGCCCAAATCTCGCGTGCGCAGAAAGCCTGCGCGCAAGGCTCGCGCGCCCAAGCGTCGCGCATGACCACTCTCTCCCGCTTCGAAATCCATCAGCCCGCCAGCGTCGCGGAAGCGTCGCAGCTGCTCGGCCATTATGGTGACGAGGCTGCCATTTACGCTGGTGGGACGGAATTGCTGCTGGCCATGCGCCATCGCGCCCTCAGTTATAGCCATCTCATCGATCTCAAAGTCATTCCAGGATTGAACGCGATCGAAGCCCGCGACGGCGTTATCGAAATTGGCGCGGCCTGCACGCATCGCTCCCTTGAGCGATCTGTGCCGCTGCGGGAAAAGCAGCCGGTATTCGCCGAACTGGAATCGCAAGTGGCAAATATCCGTGTGCGCGCAACGGGAACCCTCGGAGGCAATCTTTGCTTCGCCGAGCCGCACTCCGATCCGGCCACAATGCTGCTGGTGCTCGGCGCTACCGTGCGTATCGAAAATGCCGAAGGCGCCCGCGAAATCCCTATTGAGAAATTGATTGCTGGCGCCTATGCGAATCATCTCGCTCCCGGCGAAATCCTCACGCGCATCGTCATCCCCTCCGCAAAATCCAGTCACCGCGCCGCCTACATGAAATTTCAAATCCACGAGCGACCCACTCTTGGCCTGGGGCTTTGGCTCGAAACTCCGGACCGCGGCCGCACCTTTAGAGCCGCTCGCGTCGCCGTGGGCTGCGTCTGTCCTTTCCCGAGCCGTTCGCCACAAGCCGAGGCATTGCTCACGGGCCCGCGGGCGGAAGTTGAAAAACGGCTGCCCGAAGCCGCGGCGCTCATTGCCGAGGGTGCCGATCTGGTCGATGACCACGAAGGCAGCGCCGAATATAAGCGCCATCTGATCGGCGTTTTTCTCCGGCGGGCCTTCGACAGGGTCGTCGCTTCCGATCGCCGCTAAAGTCATTGGCGGAAATGTGATCGAAGGATGGCTTTTCGCCGGGGAACGGGCGTGTCATGCAGAGTGACCGCGCTTGTCTCCGCGCGGTCGCGAAGTCGAAGAATCTCACTTGTTCTGGGGTTACTTCAGGCGGGTGCTTCCCATGAGGAATTTATCGACGCCCGCGGCGGCCTTGCGTCCTTCAGAAATTGCCCACACTACGAGCGACTGTCCACGCCGCATATCGCCGGCGGCGAAAATCCCCGGCACGGAGCTCATGTAGTTCGCATCAGTAGCGATATTGCTGCGCGCGTCAAGATTGACCCCGAACTGCTCGATCAGGCCTTTTTTTACCGGACCCGTGAAGCCGAGCGCGAGCAGCACGAGATCCGCCTCCAGAATGAACTCGGTTCCGGGAATTGGCTCGAATTTCGGTGGTGGCCCCACGCGGATGGCGTGAAGCTGCTTTACATTTCCGTTTTCGTCGCCGGTAAAGTGCGTCGTCCCGATCGACCAATCACGCAAGCCGCCTTCTTCGTGTGAGCTCTCCGAACGCAATTGCAGCGGCCATAGCGGCCATGGCGTACTCGGCGCACGCGCCTCCGGCGGCATGGGCATAATCTCGAACTGGCGCACCGATTTTGCCTTGTGACGATGAGTGGTCCCCAGGCAATCGGCGCCGGTATCTCCGCCGCCGATGATCACCACGTGCTTTCCGGTAGCCAGAATCTGGTTGAGCACTTCATCACCGGCATTGCGCTTATTTTGTTGCGGCAGAAACTCCATCGCGAAGTGGATTCCCTTAAGCTCCCGCCCAGGAACATTCAAATCGCGAGGGGCCTCCGCTCCACCGCAGAGCAGAATCGCATCGAACTCTTTGCGTAAATCTTGAGCGGGAATATTGCCGCCGATGTGCGCCTTTGTCTCGAAATGCACGCCTTCCGCCGTCATTTGCTCGAGGCGGCGATCCAGTACGCGCTTTTCCATCTTGAAATCGGGAATTCCGTAACGCATCAAGCCGCCGAGCCGATCGTTTTTTTCAAACAGCGACACCAGGTGCCCGGCCCGATTCAGCTGCTGCGCGGCCGCTAATCCCGAAGGACCGGACCCCACCACCGCGACGCGCTTGCCTGTGCGCATTTCCGGCGGTTCGGGCTGGATCCAGCCTTCCGCCCAAGCGCGTTCAACAATGTTCTTCTCGATGACTTTGATCGTTACCGGTGGCTCGTTTATGCCCAGCACGCAAGCCGTTTCGCAAGGCGCGGGGCAGATGCGGCCCGTGAATTCGGGGAAATTATTCGTCGAGTGCAGAACGCGGATCGCTTCCTTCCAATGATCGCGATAAACGAGGTCGTTCCAGTCGGGAATGATGTTGTTGACCGGGCATCCCGTGTGGCAGAAGGGAATGCCGCAATCCATGCACCGTGCGGCCTGCGTGCGGACTTTGTCTTCGGGGAACTGGTAATAGACTTCGAAGTAGTCGTTGATGCGCTCTTCGACGGGCCGCCGGATCGGCAGTTCTCGCGTGAACTCCTTAAAACCGGTGACCTTGCCCACGAGCCTTAGCCCCGAACCTCGCGCCCACGCGCATGTGTTCCGGCCTGCGCCACCAGCACACCGGCAGAGACCCGTGGAACACCCAGGACGCGCTTGTATTCATGCGGAAACACTTTGACAAACTTCGGAAGCATGGCCTCCCAGTTTTGCAAAATCCATTTCGCTTGCGGGCTATCGGTGAACTCGCCATGCCGGCTGATCAGCCGATGCAGCAGCGCAATGTCCGCGGATTCAGTCACCGGCTCGAGATCGACCTCCGCGCTATTGCAATAGGTCGCACCGAAATCGCCCGCTTGATCGAGCACGTAGGCGATGCCTCCGGTCATCCCGGCGGCAAAATTCCGTCCGGCGCGGCCGAGCACGATTACGAGCCCGTTCGTCATGTACTCGCAGCCGTGATCGCCCACGCCTTCCACCACAGCAGTCGCGCCCGAATTGCGAACGGCAAAGCGCTCGCCCGCCATGCCATTGAAATACGCTTCGCCGCTCGTTGCGCCATAGAGGCAGACGTTTCCGATCAGGATATTTTCTTCCGGCACGAACTCGGAATGCCTCGGCGGATAGATAATGAGTCTGCCACCCGAGAGCCCTTTGCCGACGTAATCATTGGCGTCACCTTCGAGAGTCAGCCTAACGCCCTTCGCCAAAAACGCGCCGAAGCTTTGCCCGGCGCAGCCGGTCAGCTGAATGCGAATGGTGTCTTCGGGCAAACCATCAGACCCGTAGCGTCGCGCTATTTCGCCGCTCAGCATTGCGCCCACAGTGCGGTGAACGTTCCGGATCGGCAGGCTAATGGAAAACGGAACCTGCTTCTCCAAAGCTTTCTGCGATTGTTTGATCAGGTGCCTGTCGAGCGCCGCCTCTAAACCGTGATCTTGCGGCTGCATCTGCCGCCGCCCCACGTGATGCGGCACTGGCGGATTGTAAAGAATTGACGACAGATCGATTCCCTTCGCCTTCCAGTGCGTGACGTCCGTCCGCTGCACGAGGCAATCCACGCGCCCGACCATCTCCTCGAGCTTCCGGAAACCCAGTTCTGCCATGACCCTGCGCAAATCCTCAGCCACGAAAAAGAAAAAGTTGATGACGTGCTCGGGCTGGCCCTGAAACTTCTTGCGCAATTCCGGATCCTGCGTCGCCACGCCCACCGGGCACGTATTGAGGTGGCATTTGCGCATCATGATGCAGCCCATCGAAATAAGCGGAGCCGTGGAGAATCCAAACTCCTCGGCGCCCAGCATCGCGGCAATCGCCACGTCCCGGCCGGTTTGCAGCTTGCCATCGACCTGCACGCGCACGCGGCTGCGCAGATCGTTCATCACCAGCACCTGCTGCGTTTCTGAGAGCCCCAACTCCCACGGAATTCCTGCGTGCCGTATCGAGCTGATCGGAGACGCGCCCGTCCCTCCATCGTATCCGCTGATCAGAATCACGTCGGCATGAGCCTTGGCCACGCCCGCAGCCACCGTTCCCACGCCCACTTCGGCCACGAGCTTCACCGAAATGCGCGCCCGCGGATTCGCATTCTTCAAGTCGTAAATAAGCTGCGCTAAATCTTCAATGGAATAGATGTCGTGGTGCGGTGGCGGCGAAATCAAGCCCACGCCTGGAATTGAGTGCCGCACGCGCGCGATGAAGTCATCCACTTTGTGACCCGGCAACTGTCCGCCCTCACCGGGCTTCGCGCCTTGCGCGATCTTGATCTGCAAATCGTCCGCGTTAATCAAATAGTTGATTGTCACGCCAAAACGCGCCGACGCCACTTGTTTGATCGCGCTGCGACGCAAATCGCCATTGGCATCCGGTTTGAAGCGCGCTTCGTCCTCGCCGCCTTCGCCGGTATTCGACTTGCCACCGATGCGATTCATGGCGATGGCCAGGGTTTCGTGCGCTTCTTTGCTGATCGACCCGAAAGACATCGCTCCGGTGGCAAAGCGTTTGACGATATCCGCTGCTGGCTCCACTTCTTCGAGCGGCACCGGTTTTCCGTTCGGCGTGAAATCAAACATCCCGCGCAGCATCTGCAAATCGCGATTCTGCTGGTTGATAACCGCGGCAAACTCCTGGAAGGTCTCGAATTTCGAGTTCCGCACAGCGTGCTGTAATTTGCTCACGGTAATCGGATTAAACAGATGCTTTTCGCCGCGCACGCGATACTGATATTCGCCTCCGACGCGCAGCTCCGTATCGGACTCGCTTGGCGGCTGCATCGCGAACTGATGCTTCAGCAGCGCCTCGCGCGCTAGCACGTCCATGGTCACGCCCTCGATGCGTGAAGCCGTGCCGGTGAAGTACCGCTCGACGAGCGATTTTTGCAGGCCGATCGTCTCGAAAATTTGAGCGCCCTGATAACTCTGCAGCGTGGAAATTCCCATCTTCGAAAAGGTCTTCAGCAAGCCCTTATCGATCGACTTCATATAATTCTTGAAAGCTTTGTCCCAGGTGCAGTCGGGCGGAAAAGCGCCCTGCCGGTGCAAATCTTCGAGCGTCTCGATCGCCAGATACGGATTCACCGCGCTCGCGCCGTAGCCGAGCAGCAACGCAAAATGCATCACCTCGCGCGGCTCTCCTGATTCCACGATCAGCGCCACCTGATTGCGCGTTTTCTCGCGAATCAGATGATTGTGCACCGCAGAGAGCGCCAGCAGGCTAGGTATCGGTGCATGGTCGGCGTCCACGCCGCGATCGGAAAGAATCAGCAGCGTGTAACCGGATTTAATCGCCAGAGATGCCGAACGGCACAGGGTCTCGATGGACTGCTCGAGCTGCTTTTCGCCCCCCTCCACACGGAAAAGCATCGGCAGCGTCGTGGCCAGAAAATCGCCCCAGCTCACGCGGCGCAATTTCTCGAGTCGCCAGTTGGAGATAATCGGATGCCGCAGCTTGAGCGTATGACAGTTCTTCGGCGTCTCGTCGAGGATGTTCCCTTCGGACCCGATATACGTATTCAGCGACATCACCAATCCTTCACGGATCGGATCGATCGCCGGATTGGTGACCTGCGCGAAAGTCTGTTTGAAGTAGCTGAACAGCAGCTGCGTCTGATCGGAAAGGCACGCCAGTGGTGTATCGATGCCCATCGAACCGACGGGCTCCTCCGCCTGCAGCGCCGAAGGCAGAAGCACGGTCTTCAGATCTTCATCCGTGTAGCCAAAGGCGCGCTGGCGCATCAGGATGGTTTCGTGGTCGGTGGGTTGAACTCGCTTGGGGCTAGGAAGGTCGTCGAGCGTAATCTGATTTTCCTTCAGCCACTGCCGATAGGGTTGCCGCGCCGCCAACTCCTTCTTCACTTCTTCGTCGGTAATCAAACGCTTCTGCTCGGTATCCACCAGCAGCATCCGGCCCGGCGCGAGTCTGCCCTTCATGCGGACTTCTTCCGGCTTCACCGGAAGCACGCCCGCTTCTGAGGCCATGATCACCAGCCCGCCGTTGGTCACCATGTAGCGACCTGGACGCAGGCCGTTGCGATCAAGCTTGGCCCCGATCACGCGTCCATCCGTGAACGCCACGTCCGCCGGCCCATCCCACGGCTCCATCAGGGAAGCGTGATACTCGTAGAACGCTTTCACGTCGTCCGGCATCGTCGAATCGTGTTCCCATGCTTCGGGGATGAGCATGGACATCACGTGCGGCAGGCTGCGTCCCGCGAGCGTCAGCAGTTCCACCGCGTTGTCGATCATGGCCGAATCGCTGCCGCCCGGCGTAATGATCGGGAAAAGCTTCTTGATGTCGTTGCCGAAAAGCGGAGACGCCAGCACCGATTGCCGCGCGTACATCCAATTGATATTGCCGCGCAGCGTGTTGATCTCGCCGTTATGGCAGATGTAGCGATAGGGGTGCGCGAGCTGCCAGCTCGGGAACGTGTTCGTCGAGAATCGCTGGTGCACCAGGCACAGCGCGCTGGTCACTTCCGCATCCAGCAGTTCCTTGTAGAAATCGGTAATCTGCGGCGCCAGCAGCAGCCCTTTGTAAATAATGGTTCGCGAAGAAAGGGAAGGGAGATAAAAGAAGCCCTTCTCTTTGAAGTCCGACGCCGCCACCGCAGCTTCCGCGCGCTTGCGCACGACGTAAAGCTTGCGCTCGAGCGCATCCTGATCCATCTCCGGCCCGCGCTTGATAAAAATCTGTTCGATATAGGGCTGCGTCGCTCGAGCCAGTCTCCCAATCGCGTTTCCGTTCAGCGGTGTATCGCGCCAGCCGAGCACGGTCAAGCCTTCTTCGCCGGCAATGCGCTCCAGTATGCCTTCGCAAAGGATCCGCTCGGCCCGATCGACTGGCAGAAACGCCATCCCCACGCCATATTCGCCGGGCGCGGGTAGTTCAAAACCAAGCCGCGAGCACTCGCGCTGGAAAAAGGTATGCGGAATTTGAATCAGAATCCCTGCGCCATCACCGGTCTGCGGATCGCACCCGCATGCGCCCCGGTGCGTCAGGTTGATCAGGATCTGAACGCCCTTGAGGACAATGTCGTGTGATTTGCGTCCGGAAATATCCGCCACAAACCCGATGCCGCACGCATCGTGCTCAAAGTTCGGGTCGTATAGACCCTGAGCAGGAGGTAGCCCGCCAAATGGATGGTGGAGCGGGTAATATTTGCCCATTCTAGTGTTCATCCTGAATACCATGGCAAACGTGCCTTGTAAAGCGACCAGAGCATAGCTGCAAGACCTGTTGGTGAGCGCTACGCTAAGGGCGCGTGCGCCGTAAGTCGGAGGGCAGTTGCCAAACTACAAGCCATTGCTAATGAATAGCTTACTGCGCCAAATTTGTACAATTCAGAATTTCGATTGGCCCAATCAATTTTTCTGCGAGGTTATTTCAGTCCGGATTCTGGCGAAGCTGCGTTCCTACCCGCAGCCCTCTACTTCAAATAGTGACGGCGCAGTTCCTCTAAAGTCATTGGCCCTTTGCGAATGCTCACAGCTACTCTGCGCGCTGATGTGTTAGAGGACTTAATATAGATGGTATCGCCCGCACGCAAATCGCCGAATTGCATCGGCTTGCCGTCCTTATCCATGTAGCGGGTCTTGTCGTTCACCTGGATGAGTTGCGTGATCTCGGTGGGCTCCTTCAAAAGCAATTGCTTTTTCGTAATGTCCACGGAAGAAACGATGAAGAACTCCTCCCCGCCATTCGCGTTACCCGCCACTTTGCTGGATTGCGCCGCCACTGAAAAAACGCAGCTCACGACTGTGGCAAACACAATAGCAACCATACGCAAGCGTCTTCCCGCCGGATGTCTCCGCGTTGCCAAAATTCTACTCATACCGCAGCGCCTCGATCGGATCGAGATGAGAAGCCTTATACGCGGGATAAAATCCAAAAAAGACGCCCACGGCGGCAGAGAAGATCACGGCGACGAGAAGAGCTTCCATAGGAATGCGGGTCGGCCATCGCAACGTGCTGGAAATCGTCATCGAACCGGCTACGCCGATGATCACCCCCAGGGCTCCTCCCATCAGGCTAAGTAAAGTAGCCTCGCCCAGGAACTGCATGCGCACGTCGCTCTCGTTTGCGCCAATCGCCAATCGCAAGCCGATTTCGCGTGTGCGTTCGGTCACGGAAACCAGCATGATATTCATAATTCCTATGCCGCCTACGAGCAGGGAGACCGAGGCGATGCTCGCCAACAGGATAGTCATGATTTTCTGTGACTCCGCCCGCGCGGAAGCAATTTCCGCCGGGTGGCGCAGATTGAAATCTTCATCTTCATCGACTCGCAGATGATGCCGCTCCCGAAGCAAGGAGGTGATCTGCTGTTCAGCAGGCTTAATTGCTGTCGGTGAGCTTGCTGAGCACATGATGTCGTCCAGCCAATCGATTCCCCTGATCTTTTTCTGCATGGTCGTCAAAGGCACGATCAGAGTGTCATCCTGGTCCTGGCCGGTAGGCGACTGACCTTTGGGAGTCAATACGCCGATCACGCGCATCGGCAAGTTCTGAATACGGATGGTCTGCCCGACAGGATCGGCGGACCCAAACAGATTGTCCACAATCGTTTGACCCAGCAGGCAGACATTCGCCGAATGGTCCACGTCGTCCTGAGAAAAAGAATCTCCTCGCTCAATACCCAGGCGGCGCACCTGCAGAAATTCAGGGGACACGCCCCGCGCCTGGCTGAACCAGTTCTGGTTCCCATAAACAATCTGCACCGGTCCATCTACGTGGCCGGAGCAGTTGTACACAAGGGGAACTTGCTGCTGCATGGCTTTCACATCTCCCATAACCAGGGTCTTGGTTCCTCGTGAACCTGTGCGCACTCCATTGACGGCGCGGCCTCCCGCTTCGACCCAAACCATGTTGTCGCCAAGATTGCTGATCTGCTGTTGGATTTGCTCCGAAGCGCCTTCGCCCACCGCCACGCTGGCAATCACCGCGCCCACACCGATAATGATTCCCAGCATGGTCAGGATGCTGCGCATTTTGTTGCGCGCCAGGGCCCGCATGGCCAATCGCAGGATGCTGATCAGGTCCATCCGCAGCCTCCTATTCTGGTACTGCTGTTTCGCTGGCGCCCGAAGGTAGTGTTGCGAGAATCTCCGAGGCGCAGGCGCGCTCGCGCACGGGCGAATCGCTCAGAATCTGGCCATCGCGAAAGAGCACGGTGCGCCGCGCGAAACGCGCCACGTCTGGCTCGTGTGTGACCAGCAGAATGGTCAGCCCGCGTTCATCGTTGAGCCGCTGAAACGTCTCCATAATTTCGATGCTCGTCCGCGTATCCAGATTGCCGGTGGGCTCGTCGGCCAGCAGGATGGAAGGATTATTGATCAATGCTCGCGCGATAGCTACGCGCTGTTGCTGGCCGCCGGAAAGCTGAGAGGGGTGGTGGTCCCCGCGGCCCTCCAAGCCAACCAGTCGCAGGGCCTCTTGAGCCCGCCGCTGCCTCTCCTCGCGCTTTACCCCGGCGTAGACCAGAGGCAATTCGACATTTTCCTGAGCGGACGTGCGCGCCAGCAGATTAAATCCCTGAAACACAAAACCGATCTTACGGTTGCGAATCCGCGCCAGATCCTGTTTGGAAAATTGCGCAACCTCCTGCGCATCCAGGCGATATACGCCGCTCGTGGGCCGGTCCAGGCACCCGATCAAATTCATAAATGTCGATTTACCCGAACCGGAAGCGCCCATAATGGCAACGAACTCTCCAGAGCGCACTTCCAGCGAAACTCCCCGCAAGGCAGGCACGCGAATTTCGCCCAGTTGATAAATCTTATGCAAATTCTGGACTTCGATGGTCAACTGAGATTCAGGTGTGGTCCTGATCTGCGCAGGGGATTGTAGAGCCTGTTCGGCCATATTCGGATTCTCGGCTTATCGCGGCGCGCCAAACTTTGGAGTCGATGCCGCGCCATTCCCGCTCTCGGTTCCGCCCGATTGCTCTCCTGTCGCGAGCAAATCGCCGGGCTTCACATCCCCGGCGATCAATTGCGTGAACGTGTAATCCGTAATGCCAGTTCGAACCGCCGCGGGGCGAACCTTTCCGCCCGCTTCCGGCTTCCATACCACACGCCATCCGCCCATATGCGACGTCGTTGCTGCTGCCGGAATCTGGTTTTGCTCATAGAGCTGCCGAAGCACATTGTTTGGAAACGAAGGCGTAAAGCGCAGCGCCGCGTTCGGAATTTTCACTGTGTCGGAGACGTCGCCGGTGGGTATCGTCGCGTAGACCGTCTCGCCGGGCAGAAGTTTCCCGTCGGGGTTATCAAACGTAATGATCGTGTTGTACGTCACCACGTTTTGAATCGTGGTCGCGTTCAGCCGGATCGCGCTCACGCGCCCGGTAAAGGTCTCGCTCGGAAAAGCATCCACCTGAAACGTCGCTTGCGTGCCGATTTTGATGTTGCCGGTGTCAGACTCATCGGTCGCGGCCGCCACCTGCATCCGCGTGAGGTCCTGGGCGATGCTAAAAACGATCGGAGCCTGCAGCGATGCCGCCACGGACTGGCCCACGGTCACGTTTTTGGAAACAACTGTGCCGTCAATTGGCGAGAGGATCGTGCAGTAGCGCAGATTTGCCTCCGCCAGCGCCAGGGCGCCTTGCATCGTTTTGATTTGAGCCTTTGCTTGGTCCACCTGAGCGTGCGTCTCGGCAAGTTGTGCGCTGGACTGGTTCAGTTGTGCCTCGGCGGACCGCACTTGGGCTTGCGACTGATCCACACCCGACTGCGCTTGATCTGCTTGGTCTTTCGAAAATACGCCTTGGCCGGCCAGGTCGATGATGCGTCGTGAGTTCGCTCGGCTATAAACGTCGGCCGCTTTCAGCCGTTCCAGATTGGCTTCATTGTTCTTTATACCCGCTTCTTGTGCGCCAATCGTTGCTTCCAGATTTTTCTCGTTGGCAATCGCGTTCTCAAGGTTGCCTCGCGCCTGAACTACTTGCGCTTGATAAACTTCGGGATCGAGCTGCGCCAGCACTTGGCCGGCTTCGACTCGGGAATTGAAATCGGCGAAGACGTATTGCACTGTCCCCGACACGTACGACCCCACAGGTACCGTGGTCAGCGGATTAATCGTGCCCGTAGCCTGAACCACCGAAGTAATGCCGCCGTGTTGAACTTCCGCGGTCAAATAATTTGGATCGTCGGAACGCCCCCGAATAGCCCAGCCGCCTACAAGAATAGCCAGCACGATCAAGGCGCCGAGGCCCACGAGCTTCTTGTGATTGCGATAATACGTCCGGAAGTCCATTTCATTCTTTACCGAGGCTGTGAGGCTATTATACAGACCAGTTACCCGGTTTCGGCTATTAGGCTCCCTGCTCCTACCTGAAAAACGGCTGAATTCCAGACGTCGCCCACTACGACCTGGTTACCGAATCGCTATACTCGGCAGGTTCAGCGCCCGTCATGAGGTGTATATTGCCAATCAGGGGAGGACCACTTGTGAGCAGACTGATTCCAGCTATATTTTTCGTCTTGACCTTGGCAACGGTCGCGGCAGCGCAAAGCCAGCAACCCGCGCCGCCTTCGTTTACGGGTTTCCTGAAGAACGTTTATATGGGTGACCGCAACGAAATTACGCGCTCGGCCGCGAAATTTCCGGAAGAGTTCTACGGCCTGCGCCCCGGCCCGCAAACCGAAGTCAGGACCTTCGGCCAACTCGTCGGCCATCTCGCCAACTTTAACTATTTGTGGTGCTCGCAGGCAAAAAGTGAGAAAAATCCGGCCGAAGGGAAGGATTTCGAAAAACTAACCTCGAAAGCCGATCTGATCAAGGCTCTCAACGACGCCTTCACTTATTGCGATCCTTTATATACCAATCTCACCGAAGCGTCGGGCCAGGAAGTCGTCGAAATTACCCAGGAAAACGGAAACAAGAGGCGCATCAACCGCATGAGTTTGCTGGTCCTGAATTTCGGCCACAACCAGCATCATTACGGCAACATGGTCACGTATATGCGGATCAAGAGCATCGTCCCCGCGTCCTCCGAGCCACGCTAAGACAAATCCCGAAGGTCACAAACTTCGTGGCGCAACTTATAGTCAGGTCGCCCGACGGCTCTTGCTGCGAAAGTCTACCTACAAGATGAGTTTTTGCCGCTTCAAAACGTCGGGAGACTTGAGAATTTTGCTCTGTTTTTAGGGGGTCGGAGCTTTAGCTCCGACATTCAGCGTTTACAACTTCGGGGGCTTCAGCCCCTGAAGTCGCCCTGTTTTTCGTGGACTAATGTATGGCATGCTCGAGGCTGGCAGCCGCGCGTTCAATAACTGTAGCCTCGTCTTCGAGAACCTTGGCAACTGTGGCGATTGATTGGTCTGCTACGCTCCACTGCTTTTGCTCGATGGCTTCTCGCACTGCCGGCACGGTTTTCACTCCATAGCCGGTATAAAACCCCGGAGCATAGAGTTGGTGCTTGAACCACGGCCGGCCCGGTAACCCGTTTGGATCGGTTAGCGCGCGTTCGCTCTGGAGCAGTTCCATGTTCACTTGCGCCAGTGATGCTCGGGCCAGCGCGGCCCCGCTATCTTGTTCGAGTTGTGCATAGACCTGTTGATAGTGATTAGCGCTCTGGTTCAAAGCATCCAGCGCATTTTGCAGCGGAGCAAAATTGAGATGCGGCGGCACGGCTTGCGGCGTGGGCGCCACTGCCTGCTTCTGCGGGTCAGACGTTGCGTTGAACACGCCTTCGTTGATTTCCCGGTTACGCTCGCGGATTTGATCGCTTTGATTTTCGGCCAGACGCTGCAAATCGTTCACGTAACCGCGGACGGTGGTAGTAAGGTCGGCAAAATTGAATGGCAGCAGGTCCGCATCCGCCAGCCGCATCGCCGCAGTCCCGGCAGTTTGCGCCAGAGCGCGCCCGTACACGAATCCAGCGTCGTTGAAATGCGTGAACCAAAAGAAATCATCGTAGATCGAATGATAGATTCCGCCCTCGGACTCACCCGCATACGCCAGGTTCAATGAGGCGATGCCCGCAAAGTCCAGGAATGCCGTATAGTCCGATCCCGAGCCCAGCGCTTCAATCGGCCAAGTCGATCTGGATCGCAGTCGTTCGCGTTCCTCGCCGGAACTCGCGTTGGCCAGGCGTCTAAGCTGCGTTCGCTCCCAGACAGAGATATTCTTTTCGGGATCGGTCACCTCGCGCGCAACTTGGTTGATAAACGTCTCCAGCGAATGGGATCCCTCGACGTTGAGATATCCGCGGCTGTTGGAATCTGAGTTGATATAGGCTACCGCGTGCGCGCGAAGCTCATCCGCGTGCGCTTCCACCCATTCCGTCGAGCCAATCAGCCCTGGCTCCTCGGCGTCCCAGGCGCAATAAATGATCGTCCGCTTCGGCTTCCATCCGGACTTGGCCAATTCACCCAGCGCTCGGGCCTCTTCCATCTCCGCCGAAGTGCCGGAAATGGGGTCCTGCGCTCCATTCACCCAGGCATCGTAATGGTTGCCGCGAATCACCCATTCGTCCGGCTCCGAAGCTCCCGGAATTTTCGCGATCACGTCGTTGATCTGCTTCATGTCCCAATTGAATTTCGCTCTCAGGTGAACCTTCGCGGGCCCAGGACCGATGTGATAGGTGAGTGCCAGCCCCCCGCGCCAGTTTGGCGGCGCCACTGGGCCGGTTAAAGCCTCCAGAAGCGGCTGCGCATCCGCATACGAAATCGGCAGCACCGGAATTTTCGTGAGCACCTTCACGTCTTCGAGCTTCAGCCGCTTGGCATCAGCCGTCGCTCCGACTCCGGGCGTGAGCGGATCGCCCGGGTACAACGGCATATCCATCACGCTTCCGCGCTGCACGCCTCCAGCGGGGCGCCACGGCCCCTTCGGGTACGCATCTCCGGCCGCGTAGCCATCATCGCGCGGATCAGAATAGATCAGGCAACCCACTGCGCCGTGCTCGAATGCAACTTTGGGTTTGATGCCGCGCCAGGAAGAGCCATAACGCGCAATGACAATCGCCCCTTTCACCGAAACGCCCAGCCGGTCGAGTTCTTCATAATCGGCGGGAATCCCGTAGTTGACGTAAACCAGCGGCGCCGTCACATCGCCATCAATCGAGTAGGCGTTGTACGAGGGCAATTGCTCGGCCGTCTGATTGGAAGTCGGATCCTCGGGAAGAGGCGGCTCTTGCAGCTTGGCCACAAAACGAGTCGGCTCGACCATTTCGAGAACCCGTTCCTTGGGCGTAGGGAAAAGAATTTGAAACGATTCCACGTGAACGTCCCAGCCCAATTCCTTGAACTTTGAGAGGATCCACTCCTCGTCCTGCTTGTCGTAGGGTGAACCAACATGGTGGGGCCGCGCGGAGAGCAGCTTCGCGTAATCCCTGATATTGTCCGGCACAATTGCGGAGCGGAATTTTTGTTCCCACTCTCGTTCAGTGCGCGCGTGGTCGCCCGAAAATCCTGCCATCGCAGGCGCGGGGTCCTGTTGCGCCAATAGCGTCCATGCAACCAGACTTAACGCCGTAAGCGTGACCAAAATCCGCCGCATATCTATCGCCTCACAAAATATCGCCCGCAAGTTGCCAAAATTATACGCGCACCCGGACCAGATACGAAGCCGCCCCCTTGTCCCTGTAGTTTTCCGGGTGCCCCTCCCTCTTGCCCTGCTCGCCTTGAGCGCCGAAGGGAGCTTACGAAGGGTCGTTTTTAAGGGGTGGGATTCGCCCAATTCTGGGTTTGTGGGTCACGGCTTTAGCCGCGACATTAGGCCGGCCATAGTTAGACTGGCTTTAGCCACTGAAGGACGGCCTCGTAGCCCAGGGTGCCCACGCCAATCGGGGTCCCAACGCGCCGGTCTTGCGCGCGTTGGGGTGGTTGGGTGGGGCCGGCTTTTGTGGCCACTTTCGAAACTCTGCCCGTTGACCTAAGTGGCGCGCCGGACTTAGGCTCACACGGAGCTTGCAGCTAAGCTCGTCGCCCAGCTTCAGCCACGCGCGGATTCGAGGGAGTCGATAACATGCGAATGCTTGCGATGCGCACTTTCGTAATGCTGCTCCTTATCCCGCCAGTATCCGCCCTTACCGCTCGCGCTGCCGACTGCGCAACTCTCAGTGGCGTAAAACTGCCGAATACGACCCTCACCACTGCGCAAGCCGTGCCCGCAGGCAGATTCACACCTCCATCTGGCAGACCCCTCGACAGACTTCCCGCGTTCTGCCGCCTTGCTGGAGTAATTCGGCCAAGCACCGATTCCGATATTCGCTTCGAAGTGTGGTTGCCGGCTTCTGACTGGAATGGCAAATTCCTGAGCGTAGGCAATGGCGGATTCGCTGGTTCCATCAACTACTTCGCTCTCGCCAATGATTTGCGGCGAGGCTACGCCACTGCCGCAACCGACACCGGGCATCAGGGCGATGCCGAAGACGCAAGCTGGGCGTATAAGCATCCGGAGAAGATCGTCGATTTCGGCTATCGCGCCCTGCACGCGACCGCGGAAAACGCCAAAGCTCTGATCCAAGCGTTCTATAGCAATCCGCCGCGCCAATCCTATTTTGATAGTTGCTCCAACGGTGGGCGCGAAGCCTTGATAGAAGCGCAGCGCTTTCCGGAGGATTTCGACGGCATTCTCGCCGGCGCCCCCGCGAATTTCTGGACTCACATGCTGGCTGCCGGTGTGGACATGCTCCAAAGCATGTACGGCAAGGATCCGTCTGCGTATATCCCCAGCGCCAAGCTCCCCGTCATTCAAGCCGCCGCCTTGGCCGCCTGCGATGCTCAAGATGGAGTAAAGGACGGGATCATCAGCGATCCATTGCGCTGCCACTTCGATCCTTCCGTGATGCTCTGCAAAGGTGCGGATTCGCGCGATTGCCTCACGGCACCGCAGGTTTCCTCGCTGAAGAAACTCTATGCCGGCGCTCAAGATTCGCACAGCAAACAGATTTTTCCAGGTTACGTGCCCGGCGCCGAGGACGGACCAAACGGCTGGGCGGCGTGGATCATAGGCTCTGGCCCAGGCAAAGCCTCCGGCCCGGTCTACGCGGAAAATTACTTCCGATATATGGTGCCAGCTCAACCGGTCGATGCAACACCATCTGGTATAAATGTTTTCTCTAAAGGTGGTGTTTATGATGCAACGAATCCGGGTGCGGCTTTCGTCTGCGCAGAGGGCCGATCTGTGGTGGCGTTGGAAAGCGGGGCAGTCGTTACATGAGATCGGGCGGGCCTTTGGCAAGAGTCATGTGGTCATTCACTTTTTGTTGGCGCGTCATGGCGGGATTGCTCCGGCCGCCCGTCGGCGTTCGCTGCGAACACTTACCCTGGCGGAGCGAGAGGACATCTCCCGCGGGATCGCTGGCGGATCGTCGATTCGTCAAATCGCCAAGGGTCTGCAGCGAGCGGTGTCGACGGTGAGCCGGGAGGTGGCCCGCCATGGCGGGCGGCCGTTGTATCGAGCCAACGATGCCGATCAGCAAGCCTGGGAGTCGGCCTTGCGGCCCAAGACCTGCTTGCTGGCTATCCACGAGCAGCTACGAACGATCGTTGCGAGTAAACTGATTCTGGACTGGTCGCCGGAGCAGATTTCTGGATGGCTGAAGAATCAGTATCCCCAGGACGGAAGCCTGCGCGTGTCCCACGAAACCATCTATCGGAGTCTGTTCATACAAGCGCGGGGAGCGCTGAAACAGGAACTGGTGCGGCATCTGCGTTCCAAGCGGCGGATCCGCCGCTCGCGGCACTCCCGTGATAGCGGACATCACCGTGGTCAAGTCGTCGATGCCATCTCCATCCGGGAAAGGCCTGCGGAGGTCGAGGACCGCGCCGTTCCCGGGCATTGGGAGGGCGATCTGTTAAGCGGCGCGCACAACAGTCACGTGGCCACCTTGGTGGAGCGCCGTTCGCGCTTTGTCATGCTGGTCAAGGTGCCCAGCAAGGAGACGGCGACGGTGGTCGCCGCTCTGAGCCAGCACGTCCGTCAGCTTCCGGCGACGCTGCGGCGCTCGTTGACCTGGGACCGCGGGCTGGAGATGGCCCAGCACCAGAGCTTCACCGTCGCCACGGATGTGAAGGTTTACTTCTGTGATCCGCAGAGTCCTTGGCAACGCGGCAGCAACGAAAACACCAATGGGCTCTTACGGCAGTACCTGCCGAAGAAGGCCGACTTGTCCAGCTACAGTCAAACGGACCTGGACCGAATCGCGCTGCGCCTCAATCAACGCCCACGCAAGACGTTGGGCTTTGAAACTCCGGAGAGTAGACTACAGGCCAGTGTTGCATCGACCCCTTGAGACCACCGGTCTTTCAGGATCCTGCGTGGAATATGCTCTCGGCCAACGTGGACGCCGCCGAAACCGCGGCCGATGAAAAAACCGCGGCGATTCTCAACTCAATCGACCCCGACCTCGGCCGCTTCAAAGGTCGCGGCGGAAAGCTCATTCTTTACCACGGCTGGAATGATCCGGCGATCCCACCTTTGAATAGCGTCAATTACTACAATTCTGTGGTCGCAAAGATGGGCTCACGGAATGTGGACAGCTTCGTTCGCCTCTACATGGTCCCCGGAATGCAGCACTGCTTCTCGGGCCCCGGCCCGAATTCCTTCGGCCAGTTTGGCCGCACAACCGCCAAGGGCAAGCCTTACGGTGTTTACGATGCGCTCCAGGCGTGGGTGGAAAAAGGCGCCGCACCAAGCGACATCATCGCCACCAAATATATTGACGACGATCCCTCCAAGGGCGTGCAAATGACTCGCCCGCTCTGCCCCTATCCTCGGCTCGCAAAGTACAAGGGCGCGGGTGACACCAACGACGCCGACAACTTCACTTGCCAAGCCCCGTAGGGCGTGATCGACGTACGTCGCTACAATTTTAAGGAGAGAAGTACTTAGATTGGTGAGCCGCGGAGGACTCGAACCTCCAACCCGCTGATTAAGAGTCAGCTGCTCTACCATTGAGCTAGCGGCCCAGCGATGAACGTCACAAGCGGCGGGGAGAAACTCCGCGCGAATTCCAGTGACTATAGCTTACATGTCGCGGGGCCGCAACTCTGGCGCTCGGCGCTGCTGAGCCGAATACGTAGGCCTTATACGCCGGAGCAGCCTTTGGCAAATACAACTTGTTTCCCGAGCTAACGATCAGTTGACGACGACTAGAGCAGGAAAAAAGTATCTTCTTTTTCAACACCAGGCAGATTCTCAAGAGGAGAACGAGAGGTTAGCTGCTGCTTTTCGGCATTGCTGCGTTTTACAACGTCCATCCGTTCCTGCAGGGCCGGGAAATTCTTCGGCAGTCTTTCAACTTCGTTGGTTTGGCTCACTCTTCTCGATAACATAAGTTCCTCTCTGTCTAAGATCTCGAGGGATAATCACGTCAGGCAGCGAGGATAGCAGTCCCTCACATGCCAGCATATGCTCTTTTCCCGTATTTTAGGGTCGGGGGTTTGCTGTATGGAGTGGCCGTGGCGCTCCAACCTCGGCGCTCGATCGGGGGATTACACCACGCGAAAGTCAGCTGCGAAGCTCTGCAGCGATTTCACGTGCTATCTTGCGTGCGCGATCAATATCCGAAGGATTTAGAGATATGGCGGCCACCCGGGGATGCCCGCCTCCGCCGAACTTTTCCGCAAGGGAAGCCAGATTCTTTTCCGCGGACGCGGCATTCCAGGGATTGGACCCAATGGAAATTTTCGCACGCACGGGTGACGCGCTAATACCTACGGAATAGCGGCACTGCGGAAAGAGCAGATAGGGGATGAACTTATTGTAGCCCTCCAAATCCAGATCACTCACGTCAAAAAATATAACGGCATCCTGGGCCTCCGCCCGCTGCCGCAGTACGTCGATGGAGCGTTTGTGCCGTTCGAGCAGAGGGCCGAGATACCGCGCAATAATTGGAAGTTTCACCACTTCCGCCATGGGCCGCGACGCGAGCTCCGGAATTATCCGGGGAACAAGCCCCGATTCGGGTGCCGCTTCGATTACCAGCGCTACTTGTGTTGAAGGCTCAGTGAGAGCCACCGCCGATTCAGGAGTAGGGAACTGCGCTCCATCGATTACATCGCCCCAATGAATCAATTCCGCCAGCGGCTGAATGTTGAATCCAAACTTGCTGCTGGTCACATCAGCGAGCAGTTTCGTGCAGGACTTGTACTCGGGATCGTAAAACTTGTGTCCTGAGTGATCGGAACGGAAGTGAGCGGCGTCGGCGGCTGTTAGAAATGCGCTTTGATGGTGGTCGAACCACCACGTTACCCGCGGCGAGCTCGAATACTTGAAGTCGACGATGACATTCTCATCGCCGTCAAATAGCCCTTCCTCAAAAGGCTGCACCGCGCGATGCGTCATGCCCGAGTAACAGAAAACTGCCTGCGCGTTCATGCGCTCCCGATAGAAGCGCGAAAAAAGAGCCGCAGAAGCTGCGCCGTCGAAACAACGATCGTGGAAGCAGAGACGGACCTTCGTGGTGTCGGGCAAAAGATCCTCACCAGCGGAAAAACAAGAGGAATATTCCTCTAGCAAAGCCATTTAAGATGGACGTGCTCTTATCGATTGTCAAGGGGAAAGGCGTCTCCAATGAGTCCGCACCGCCCTCAAAACTTGCAACTTTTATTGAGAATAGCGATGCTAAACGGGACGATGTGTGCGGAAGTGGCGGAATTGGCAGACGCGCAGGACTTAGGATCCTGTGGCCGCAAGGCCGTGGGGGTTCAACTCCCCCCTTCCGCAAGCCTTTTTTATAAACCTGGGAAAATCAGGTTTTTCTTGATACTCGATGGGTTAGGCACAACTCAGGAGTGGACAACAGTGGACATCTGAGGACAAAAGATCGGCTTTATTGGCAACACTGGCAAAAGCAGGTACCGCTAGGGGCAATTCGGCAGTATCTATTTATCCTTTAAAAGGTACGCGGGCGTGGATTGTCGCGCCTTGCTTAGTTTGAGATTCGATTAAGAGTTTCCCATCAACTAGCTTCAGGTGCTCCTGCATACGGGCGAGGCCGACCCCATGCTTTTTCACAGCCTCGGCGGGATCAAAGCCAATCCCCCAATCCCGTACGTTCAGCCGAATCTCGTTCGATTCACCGCGAAGCGATACGTCAAAATTTCGCGAACTGCTATGCTGTGTCGCATTCTGCAAGGCTTCTTGCAAGACTCTGTAAAGGCAAAGGGCAATCTCCATGGGCAATCCTTTCGGAATGCCCTCACAGTGAAAGTCAATTTTTACTTTGTGGCTGATGGAAAGGTCCTTACAAAACTTGGCCGCTGCCGCCATGAGCCCCAAGTGTTCCAACTCCGACGAGTGAAGGTTGTGCCACAGGGCGCGGATATCGCTTATGACATCGGTAACCTGCTGTCTTGCTTCCCTGAATTGTTGGCGGGCTTCGGCTACCGATTCGGGAGGATTCTGCCCGTAATAATCTAAATCGATTGCCAGCACCTTCAGGCTATCGATGTAGCGGTGAAGCTCTCGGACAATCCTGGCACGTTCCGCTTCCTGCGCTTGGATGAGACGGCCCCCCAGCTTCTCATCCCTTGTCTCGGACAGTAGCAGCTCGTCTTTTGCGGTCTTTCTCTCGCCTAAGTCTTCCACCATCGCGAAGACAAGCCGCGATGTGCCACTCCCCAGCAGAGAAATGCTCAAACGCCCCCAAATCACCGAACCATCCCGACGAAAAAAACGCTTTTCCAATTGATAGTGATCTATCGACCCGGCTAGTAACTGCTCAAAAAGAGCCCAATCCTTCTTTGCGTCTTCGGGAGGAGAAAACTCAACACAATGCTTGCTACGCATTTCCTCTTCGCTGAAGCCGAGCATGGAGCACAACGCTGGATTCGCAAACAACGGTCGCCCTTCTAAGTCCTCCAGCGCGATTCCGATGGGACTTGCCTTAAAAGCACTGAGGAACAGCGCTTGATCGGGACCGGCTCCGCGTACTTTCCCCTCTTCCATGCGAGGCATAGTAGTACTATCCGACAAAAAATCACAAGGCTCACTCACTTAGAGGGACGCTCGAATCCGGGCGGCATGATCGCACAAGAACACGATCCGTGATCTGGGCCGCTAACTGACCCGAATATTGGCATTGTGGTAAAAGGTTTAACTTGACTAGGAGCACTCGCTACGGTTTAGTAGTGCTGCTCAGAGGCGTCCCCCACCGGAGCTTTCGACCGCTTTTTATAGCGATTCACCTTCAGTCCTTGGATCGTGCCCCTCACGGCTGGCAAACGCGGGAGACCGTTTAATGCCGCATACCATTCTCGTGGTAGACGATCACGAACCGATGAGGCGAAGGATACGGTCATTGTTGGAATCCGTAGGGCTGGATGTGTGTGCGGAGGCCGCCAACGGACGGGAGGCTATCGAAAAGACAAAGGAGTATAAGCCGGACCTGGTCGTTCTCAACCTCTCGATGCCCGTCATGAGTGGGTTCGAAGCGATACCGGAGATGCTGAAATGTGCTCCCCGCCTAAAGATTGTCATCTTCACGGTGGATGATTCAGAGGAACTGAGGCAGTACGCCTTTCGGCTGGGAGTTGCGGGCTATGTTTCTAAGTCCGAACCCGAGACCCTGCTCGCCGAGGTGAGGAAGCTGCTGCTTTGAGCACTGCCCCGTCCCGGCAAATCGGCCAAGGCTGCCGCGAGTGTACCGAACGATTTGTAAATCTTGCGGCCCGCATTTAGAAGGAAAAATCTCTACAACCTAGAAAGTTTTTGACGGTAACAACTCCGCTGTAGGCTCCGTCCAACGATTACCCAAACGGCAAGATTCCAGGGTCTCAGTCTCTTCACTCGGTGGGAGAACTGAAGTGGACGATTACAAGTGTCCGAAATGCGGGCGCAAAGCCACAACCGTCAAGTATTACGAAAGAGAGAGCGTTCACTTACACCTGAGATGGGTTATGGAATATCGTTGCCCTCGCGGACACAAATGGAAGCACCCTATGTTGCCTCAGCCGCCCCGACCGAAACCAAACCCCGGTTTCTGAACTTGTCAAACATTTCCTTGCGCCCGCGCTTCTGGCGGTAGTCAGGATTCAAGACCTTGAACCACGTGGCGGGGCTTGTTACATAGGGCGCTAGCTGTGTTTGGCTACAATTCCCTCAAGGTTGCTAACTTGCGCCATCAGTATCCGTCTGAAATACTGAAGATGCCGCGCATTGATTCAGTAAGGCACGCAGCCGGACCCCGCACTCGCACGAATTCGTACAAACTCCCCGTCTCACCTTGCCCGTACAATCACGCGCCAACAAAAAGGAGAGATAGGAGAAATGCCGTATTGGGTCCTAAATTGTCCACACTGTCGTAAGGATTTTAATCACTCGGAAATTGATGGAGGGAAAGAGCACTTCGGGCTTTGGGCTCTACCTGGAAAGCCAGAATTCCCCGAGGGCGGTAGCTGGATAGAATGCTTCCACTGCAAGCAGACCTCGCTGTTCCAACGATTTCAACTTAGGTACGCTCGCTCCTGAGCGCGTGAGCGTTTAAACGCGCAAAAGGAGAAACCCCAAAGCGCGTGGAAAATCGGCACGTCGGCGCATTACATCTTTGAAAACGCTTCGGCCTTCGCTATCGAGGCAGACGATTTCACCGTCAAGAATCGCGTCCGTTGCGCAACGGTGCCTTTAATTCTGTTCGGGTAGCTGGAGACATAAAAAAGCGTCGCGCCGCCTTTAACCGTTCGCCATAAAATGAGCATTATCAGATCGTGCAGGCTGAGGACGGCGAGCAAGCCATGCAGCTTTTGGAAGAAGGGGAAGTAGATTTGGCGCTGTTGGACGTCATGATGCCTGGCCGCTCAGGCTTTGCCGTCTGTCGTGCTTTGAAGGCGAACCCGGACACGCGCTTGATTCCCGTGGTGATGGTTACTAGCCTGACAGCGAGCGAAGATCGCGTGCAGGGCATCGAATCCGGCGCGGATGATTTTCTTAACAAGCCGGTGAACAAGGAAGCATTGCTGGCGCGCGTGCGATCGTTATTGAAGATCAAGCAATTCACGGATGAATTGGAGCATGCCGAGAACGTGCCTTTTGCCTTGGCTCTCAGCATTGAAGCGAAAGACCCTTATACAGAGGGACATTGTGACCGTCTTTCCGAGTCTTCGGAGGCGCTGGCGAAACGCCTCAGTCTAAAGAGGAGGAGCGCATTGCGCTGCGCCGCGGCGGCGTTATCCACGACATTGGCAAGGTTGCGGTCCCTGATCAGATTCTCTTGAAGCCAGGTCCTCTGACACCGGAGGAGCGTAATGTCATGCAGCGGCACACGGTCGTCGGGGCCGGTATCTGCTCGCCGCTGAAGTCGTTTCGATCCGTTCTGCCTATCATCCACCATCACGAGAAAATCGACGGCAGTGGGTATCCAGATGGTTTGAAGGGCGACGCGATCCCGCTGACCGCTCGAATTCTGGAAACCGTGGATATCTACGACGCGCTTACTACCGATCGACCTTACCGCAAAGCGATGACACCCGATCGAGCTTTTGCTCAGATGCGGGAGGAGGTAAAGCGCGGTTGGTGGGATGGAGCGCTTGTTGACGAGCTAGAAGCCATGGTGCAAACAACAGCGCTCCAGAATTGATTCATACAAAGCACCGGACTTACGGAGTAGCCCAACGCTTGTGCGTTGCGCTAAAGACTCCTAAGTCCAAACAACGCGTATCCACCTGAACGATTCACCAGATGAATGGACGAAAAAAGTTCAGTTGTAGAGTTCTGCGCCAAGGGCGCGAAAGAAATTTGGCGTATGCGTCAATGGTGGCTGTGGTCGTACGCGGTCATCATCACGTTGGTCCTCCCG
The DNA here is from genome assembly GCA_963803735.1 of uncultured Acidobacteriota bacterium. GTDB lineage: Bacteria > Acidobacteriota > Terriglobia > Acidiferrales > UBA7541 > Palsa-189. The sequence continues at coordinate 257,887 of CAWDNV010000012.1, forward strand.
GTGGCCATCGCCTCGTTTGCTTTTCCCACTTTGCTTTCGGGAGTGGACAGCGATTATTCCTTGCTTCTGAGCCATGCCGTGCGCGGGCTCGTGGGCTTAGTACTCATCTTCAATGTTTATGTGATCTCTCCACTAACGATTTTTTCGTAAAGTTGACGCTCTTCTTGGCTTCCCCTATACTCACCTTTCGCACCCCGCAGGGGCTCTTTTCCGGACCAGATTGCGGCAACGTAATATAAGGAAGCGCCGATATGGCGTCCGCCTGCAGTCCGCGTCATTTGACTCGCGAATTGCGCCTCGACGGTAAATACTTGTCTTAAACGCAATCGGGATGCGGTGGAAGACTTAGGACTTTATGGCTGAAGCGACATGCCGGCGTGAACTCGACCTCGAGATTCCAGCCACGGACGTGCAGAAGGCGATCGAACGAGTAGCGCGCGAGTTTGCGCGGGTCGCTCGTGTGCCCGGATTTCGCCCCGGTAAAGCGCCGATCCCCCTGATACGCCGCCGGTTCGCCGACGATATCAAAGGCGAAGTGCTGCAGTCGCTCGTTCCCGAGCAGATTGACAAAGCGGTCAAAGATCAAAAGCTTGTTCCCATCACACAGCCACAGGTCGATCATGTGGACTACGCTGAGGATCGCCCCCTCAAATTTCGCGCCAGCTTCGAAGTGCTCCCCGAATTTGAGCTCGGCGCCTACAAGGGCGTGCAAGTCGAGGTCGAGAAGGCCCAGGTCACCGATGCCGATGTCGACAAAACGCTCGAGGCCATGCGTGAACGCGCCGCTACCTTTGTCCCTGTTGAGGATCGCGCTCTCGAAAGCGGCGACTACGCGCAACTCAAGCTGGTCGGTACGCCGGTGGGCGGCGGCGAACCCCTTAAGGCTGACAATGTCCTTTGCCATCTTGGCGCTGAGGAGACCCTGGAAGCCTTCACGCAGAATCTGGTCGGTGCAAAGCCCGCCGAGCAGCGGCGTTTTGATGTCGAATACCCCGCGGATTATCCGGACCGAAAGCTCGCCGGCCAGAAATTTGTCTACAACGCAGAAGTTGTCGCCGTAAAGCAAAAGAAACTTCCCGAACTCAATGATGAATTAGCCAAGGACGTCAGTGACACCAAAACGCTTGAGGAACTGCGCGGCAAAATTTGTCAGGATCTGGAAAAAGAACTCGAGGCGCACCACGCATCCGCGGTCCGCGAGGCTGTTCTGGCAAAAATCGTCGCGGCTCATGATTTCCCCGTTCCCGAAGCGCTGGTGGAAAACCAAATGGATGTTCGGTTGGAGCGTGCTGTTCGAAGTTTGGCAGCCCAGGGAGTCGATCCGCGAGCCGTTAATGTGGATTGGGTCGCCATGCGGCGCCGCCAGCATCCTCGCGCGATTGAGGATGTAAAGGCAGAGCTGCTGCTGGATCGCATCGCCTCGGCGGAAAATATCGAAGCGACTGATGAGGATATCGATCAGGAAATTTCGAAGATCGCGGAGCGTAGTGGCGAATCTGCACCAGCGATCCGCGCTAGCTTGACAAAGCAAGGGGCCGTGGATAGGATGAGGTCGAAGCTCCGCAGCGAAAAGACCCTCGAGTGGCTCCAAAAGAATTCTGAAGTAAAAACTCGAGAGCCGGAGCGGTCCTGACCGGTTTCTTCCTGCAAACTTCCCTACACTCGATGAAACATCATGAAGACGATTCAAGTCCACGCGCCACGACACTCATTCCCATGGTGGTGGAGCAGACCACACGGGGCGAGCGCGCATATGACATTTATTCGCGGCTCCTCAAAGATCATATCTTATTTATCGGAACGCCGATCGACGACCACGTCGCCAACCTCGTGACTGCTCAATTGCTTTTCCTCGAAGCCGAAGATCCGGAGCGTGATATCCAACTCTATATAAATTCACCGGGCGGCTCGATCACGGCGGGTATGGCGATTTATGACACGATGCAATATGTTCGGCCCGATGTGGTCACCACCTGTGTGGGACAGGCGGCCTCGATTGCCTCCGTGTTGCTGGCTGCGGGATCACCGAAAAAGCGCTTTTCGCTTCCAAATTCGCGTATTTTGATTCACCAGCCCTGGATGTCCGGCCTTTCGGGACAGGCGACCGATATCGATATTCACGCCAAAGAGATTTTGCGGATGCGTTCGGTGATCAACCAGATTTACTCGAATCACTGCGGGCAGCCGGTTTCGAAAATCGAAAAAGATGTCGAGCGCGACTTTATTATGTCGCCCCAGCAGGCCAAGGAGTACGGCCTGATTGACGAAATTATCCACAAGCACCGATAGGGGCGTACCTAACAGTTAGTAGCGAGATTGTTTTGGCAATGCCGCGGATAGAGAAAAGTCTTAAGATAGTGACGGGTCTTGTCCCTTCAGGGGAGGCCGTCGGAGGCCGACAGCCGTGAGAAAACTTAGCTCGGACGAACCGCTGCGCTGTTCGTTCTGTCATAAAACGCAAGAGCAAGTTGAAAAGCTCATCAGTTCGCCTTCGGATTATCCGCGTGCCTACATTTGCAATGAATGCGTGGGTGTTTGCCAGCAAATTCTTGAAGAGGAAAAGCGCGAGCAGGCCGGACCCATCAACCGGCGCCTGCCCCGCCCGCCGGAGATCAAGTCCTTCCTCGATAGTTATGTGATTGGCCAGGACAAAACCAAGAAGAAGCTCGCGGTCGCAGTCTACAATCATTACAAGCGTATCTTCTTGAATCATCAGCCGGGCGATGTCGAACTGACGAAGTCCAACATCCTTTTGGTTGGCCCCACCGGCACGGGCAAGACTCTTCTGGCGCAGACGCTCTCCCGCATGCTGGATGTTCCTTTCGCTATCGTGGACGCGACTACGCTTACCGAAGCTGGTTACGTGGGCGAAGACGTCGAGAACATCATTTTGAAGCTGCTGCAAAACGCCGATGGCGACGTGACCAAGGCCCAGCAGGGCATCATCTACATCGACGAAATCGATAAGATCTCTAAGAAAGATGAAAACCCTTCGATCACGCGCGACGTTTCCGGCGAAGGTGTCCAGCAAGCATTGCTAAAGATTCTTGAGGGCACTGTCGCCAATGTTCCTCCGCAAGGCGGACGCAAGCATCCCCACCAGGAATTTACGCCGGTCGATACCACTAACATTTTGTTTATCTGTGGCGGGGCTTTCGTAGGCTTGGAAAAGATTGTGGAGCGCCGGGTTGGTCAAAAGTCTCTGGGCTTCCATACGGACGCTCAGCCTGTGACCAGCAATCGGCGCAATCTGGAACTGCTTGAACAAGCCCAGCCTACCGACTTGATCCGCTATGGCCTCATCCCTGAATTCGTGGGCAGGCTGCCAGTCGTCGGTGTTCTGGGTGATCTGGATAAGGCCGCGCTGATGCGTATCTTGACCGAGCCCAAGAACGCCCTGATCCGCCAATATCAGCGGCTATTTGAATTCGAGAATGTCCGGCTGCGCTTCGCCGATGATGCGCTCGAGACGGTTGCCGATTTGGCCTTGCAGCGCAAGGTTGGCGCCAGAGGATTGCGCATGATTCTTGAAGATCTCATGCTCGATCTCATGTATAACCTTCCCGCCCAGCGCAAAGTGCGCGAATTCTCCGTCACCGCAGAAATGGTGCGCAGTCGCGAAATCAACTGGAACCTGCTGGAAAAAGCCGGATAACTTGGGATAATGAAGTAGGGAGCCTTCCACCAATTAAAAATCAATGTTTACCCGCGAGAAAAGTGAAATGAAGCGTGTGCCGATGATGCCGGTGAGGGATATGGTCATCTTCCCTCAGATGATGCAGCCCTTTATCGTCGGGCGAGAGGCTTCCGTGCGTGCACTGGAAGAAGCTCTCGCGGGAGAAAAGAAGATCTTTCTCGCTACCCAGCACGACGCCTCCATAGATGATCCCAAACCGGAAGAGATCTTTACCGTCGGCACCCTTGCCAATATCGTGCAAAGCGTGAAGCTGCCCGACGGCAATATCCGCGTTCTCGTTGAAGGTGTCGAGCGCGCCAAGATTGTGCAGCTCACGAGCGAAGAGGGTTTTTACCGCGCTACCCTCAAGATCCTGCCCGGGCGCGCTGAGCCTTCTCCGCAGATCGATCAAGCCGTTCGCCGTGTTAATGGCCTCTTTGAGCAGTACGTGAAGCTCTCACAAAGCCTGAATTACGACACCATGATTGCCGCGGCTCGCGTCGAAGATCCCGCCAAGCTCTCCGATACGATCGCCGCCAATTTGCAGATCCCGGTCGAAGAAAAGCAGGAACTGCTCGAAAACTTTGACGTGCTGGATCGTTTGAATCGTGTGGCCGAAGTCCTTGAGAGCGAGATCGAAAAGCTCAACGTTGACCGCAACATCAATACGCGCGTGAAACGCCAGATGGAGCGCGCGCAAAAAGAGTACTACCTGAACGAGAAGCTCAAGGCCATACATAAAGAGCTCGGTCGCGGCGAAAAGAACGAGCTCGATGACCTGAAGAAGAAGATTGATGCGGCGGGAATGCCGAAAGACGTCCAGGAAAAGGCCATGCAGGAACTGAAGCGGCTGGAAATGATGCCGCCGATGTCCGCAGAGTCGACCGTCAGCCGCAGTTATCTCGACTGGCTCCTGGCGGTGCCGTGGAAGAAGAAGTCAAAAGAGATTCGTGATATCGGTGTCGCCGAGAAAATTCTAGAGGAAGATCATTACGGGCTCGAGAAGGTCAAAGAGCGCATCCTGGAATATCTCGCAGTGCGTCAGTTGGTCAAGAATCCTCGCGGCTCGATCCTGTGTCTGGTCGGACCTCCCGGCGTAGGCAAAACTTCGCTCGCCATGTCCATCGGCCGCGCAACCGGGCGCAAGTTCGTTCGCGTCTCTCTCGGCGGCGTTCGGGATGAGGCCGAAATTCGCGGTCATCGCCGCACCTATATCGGTGCCCTTCCTGGCCAGATCATCCAGATGATGAAAAAGGCGGGGACCGTCAATCCCGTATTTGTCCTTGATGAAGTTGACAAAATGTCCATGGATTTCCGCGGCGACCCTTCTGCTGCGCTGATGGAAGTGCTCGACCCCGAATTGAACCACGCCTTCACCGACCATTATCTCGACGTTGAGTACGACCTTTCGCGCGTCATGTTTATCTGCACGGCAAACGTGTTGCACACGATCCCGCAGCCCCTGCAGGATCGCATGGAAGTCCTGCGCTTGGCGGGCTATACCGAAATCGAAAAGCGGGAGATCGCCAAACGCTTCCTGCTAAAAAAGCAGCGCGAGGGTGCGGGCCTGACTGAAGAGAACCTGCAATTCTCTGATGACGCGCTGAAGTACATTATCCGGCACTACACGCAGGAAGCCGGCGTGCGGAATCTGGAGCGCGAGATTGCCAATGTCTCCCGCAAGATTTCTCGGCGCGTAGTAAAGGAAGGTCGGCAGATCAAGATCGAGGTCACGCCCACGAACGTCAACGAATTCCTCGGCGTCATTAAGTTCCGCGAGCTTTGGGCCGAGAAAAAGAACGAAATCGGTCTCACCACGGGCCTGGCTTGGACTGAAGTAGGTGGCCAAGTATTGACCACCGAAGCGGGATTGATGCATGGCAAGGGCCGGCTCACGCTCACCGGTAAACTCGGCGACGTGATGCAGGAATCCGCCCAGGCCGCCATGAGTTATGTGCGTGCGCGCACCGCCGCTTTCGGCCTGCCACACGATTTCTATCGTCATCTCGATATTCACATCCACGTCCCCGAGGGCGCTATCCCGAAGGATGGCCCTTCTGCGGGCATCACGATTTGCACGGCAATTGTGAGCGCGCTGACTCATATTCCCGTTCGCTGCGATGTGGCCATGACTGGCGAAATCACCCTGCGAGGCAAAGTTTTGCCGATCGGCGGCGTCAAAGAGAAAGTGCTTGCGGCGCATCGCCTGGGGATCCGCACGGTGCTCCTGCCCAAAGATAATGAAAAAGATCTCGGGGATATTCCCGCCGATATTCAGTCGACTTTGGTGATCCAGTTTGTGGAAACCATGGATGAGGTTTTGGGTTTAGCGTTGGAAAGACCGCTTCAGCCGTTGGCGCCTCCCGATGTGCCGGAAGTGCCGACCAAGTTCGCTGCGGAAGCAGAGCAAGATCAGGAATTAACCAACTGAGGGAGACCTTCGCGCGCAGAGCTCGACGATGAGAACTGATTCTGCCCGGGAGTGACCCGCCCCCTGTTTGGTTCCTGTTCGAAATCTCTAGAAGAAAAAACATTGTTTCGTAATTTAAGTGTGGGTTCCGCCGTATGACGACGGCGCATTTCTGTTCGCCGTCGCCCGCTGCTAAATTTCCCGACAAACGGGGCCGTGGAATTCCGGCCCCATTCAAGGTCAAGGAATGATCACAATGAGTATTAGTCTTGCAGAACTGAAGGAAAAAAATATTACCGATCTGGCCAAGATCGCCAAGGACTTGGCCATCCCCGGCGCAAGCGGAATGCGCAAACAGGAACTGATCTTCCAGATCCTGCGCGCGCAAACCGAGAAAAACGGGCTTATCTTCAGCGAAGGCGTCCTGGAATGCCTCCCGGATGGCTTCGGCTTTCTGCGCGCCCCGGAATACAACTACCTGCCCGGCCCGGACGACATCTATGTCTCGCCATCGCAGATTCGCAAGTTCGACCTGCGTACCGGCGATACGGTTTCGGGCCAGGTGCGTCCGCCAAAGGATGGCGAACGCTATTTCGCGCTGATTAAAGTGGAAGCCGTTAATTTCGAGGATCCCGAGGTAGCGCGGAACAAAATCTTTTTCGACAATCTCACTCCGCTTTATCCCCAGGGCCGGTTGAAGATGGAAACCACGAAGGAAAATCTCACCGGGCGCGTTCTCGACCTGCTTTGCCCGGTTGGCAAGGGCCAGCGCGGCTTGATCGTAGCCCCGCCGCGTACCGGCAAAACAATGATGCTGCAATCCGTGGCCAATTCCGTTACCGCCAATCATCCCGAAGTCGCCCTGATCGTGCTCCTGATCGATGAGCGCCCGGAAGAAGTCACGGACATGCAGCGAACCGTAAAAGGCGAAGTCATCAGCTCCACATTCGATGAGCCTCCGCAGCGCCACATTCAGGTCGCCGAAATGGTTCTGGAGAAAGCCAAGCGCCTGGTCGAACACAAGCGCGACGTGGTCATCCTGCTCGATTCCGTCACGCGCTTGGCGCGCGCCTACAACGCGGTCACGCCGCCTTCGGGCAAAGTGCTTTCCGGTGGTATCGATGCCAACGCTCTCCAGCGCCCGCGGCGCTTTTTCGCCGCTGCGCGTAACGTCGAAGAGGGCGGTTCGCTCACTATCATGGCCACCGCCTTAATCGATACTGGTAGCCGCATGGACGACGTGATCTTCGAAGAGTTCAAGGGCACCGGTAACATGGAAATCAATCTCGACCGCCGCCTGGTAGATAAGCGGATCTTTCCGGCGATCGATATCAATCGCTCTGGGACGCGAAAGGAAGAATTGCTGATGCCGCCCGACGAGCTGAACCGCGTTTGGGTGCTTCGAAAGGTCCTCAACCCGCTGTCGCCGGTTGAGGCCATGGAACTGCTCCTGGGCAGGCTCTCCAAAAGCAAATCCAATGCCGAATTTCTCGCTTCGATGTCCAATCCGAGTTAAACGGTTTTCTCTTCCGGGATCGCGCGATCGATTTCTAAAACGCGTCATTTTCGAGCGGCGCAGGCACACGTTTGCTCTATCGCGAACGACTGCGCGACGAGGAATCTGATTTTCTGTAATTTGGATATCGCTATCGCACGCGGGCGGAAGCACTTAAGCCTGCCGCGCTTCCGCCTTCGCTGCCGTTTCGCGTTCGCGAGCGAGAAAGACGATCAGTCGCGCAGTCTCTTCCGGGCTCATCGCCGTGTTATCTACATAAACCGAATCGTGCGCACGAATAAGCGGTGAAACCGCGCGTTCACGATCGCGTTTGTCGCGCTGCCGAACCTGTTCGAGCACTTCCGAAAACTCAATAGCCTCGCCCTTTTGCGCATGTTGCAGCCGCCGCCGTTCCGCGCGTACTTCCACCGAAGCATCCAGAAAAATCTTCAGGTCGGCGTCGGGAAAAACGACCGTACCGATGTCGCGGCCTTCCATCACCACTCCGCCGCCTGCCGCCGCACGCCTTTGCTCGGCTACCAGCACGGTCCGCACCGCGCCGTTCACCGCAACTTTGGAGGCTGCCTGCGCCACTGCCGGCGAGCGAATCTGATCCGTCACATCCGTACCATCCACCAGCACGCGAAAGCCGCCATCATCACTCACCAGATCGATGCGTGTTGCGCGAGCCAGCTCAGCGAGTTCCTCTTCTGCATCGAGAGACACCCAATTGCGCAGCGCCTTCCATGCCACCGCACGATACATCGCGCCGCTATCCAGGTAGATATAACCGAGCATTTCGGCTACGCGCTGCGCGACCGTACTCTTACCTGAGCCCACGGGCCGTCTATCGCAATGATCAGTTTTTGCATCGGCTAAATCAATTTGATGTTCAAATTCGCTTGAATGCCCGCTCGATCTCCCGCAGCGAATACCGCAAAACCACCGGACGTCCGTGCGGGCAGCTCATCGGCGATTCTGTTTTGGCGAGCTCGCCAAGCAGCCATTCCATCTTGGTTTGGTCCAGCGGCATATTTACCTTGATCGCCGCATGGCAGGCCGTGGACGCGGCGATCTGCGACTGTAGTGAATCGATGGAGATCGCCTGGTGCTCGCGCTCAATGCCGTCCAGGATTTCCGCCACCAGCCGCTCGGCATCGGAATTCGGCACACCCGCCGGCGTGGCCTGAATGGCCACACTTTGCTGTCCCATCGGCGTCACGTCGAATCCATTCGCCGAAAGTTCCTCGCTGATCTGTTCGAGTATTGCGCGCTGCCGCGGTGTCAAGTCCACGACGATCGGCACAAGCAGCCGCTGGCCCGTCACTGCTCCTTCGCGCCGTGCCCGCAGATGTTGCTCGAAAAGCACGCGCTCGTGCGCCACGTGCTGATCTATGATCCACAGCCCTTCGGAATTCACCGCCACAATGAAGCTCGAATTCACCTGCCCGAGCGGCCGCAGCTCCCCAATGCATGTGGCGTTCGCCGGAGCTTCCATGTACTGCGCCGGCGCCTGCGCAGCATCCCCAGAATGTACCTCGATTTGCTCGCTCGCTTCCGCGAAAGGATCTGGCGCTGAAGCTTCGAACGCAAACCGCTGCGTCTCCGGTTGCACTGGCGCTTCCGTCAACGCGAATGCCTCCGTTCCTGCGCCGGCATAGGCATCGGCTAAAGGCAATACCGCCCGTGGCGGGGCCATCGGCATCGGCGCTGGAGCGGCGGCCGTCGCCACGCCCGCATGCGCACCGGACGCCGGCACTGTCGGCCGTGCCGGCACCGCAAAGCTGGCGATAGGCCGCGCTTTCGAAAGCGCGTGGCGAATCGCATCGCGCGCGAAGTCATGTACGCATTGGGAATGCCGGAATCGCACTTCAATCTTCGCCGGATGAACGTTTACGTCCACTTCGCTGCACGGCAAATCGAGAAAGAGCAGCGCCATCGGGAAGGCATCGGCCGGCAGAATATTTCGGTAAGCCTCGTGAATGGCGTGCAGCAGCAGCCGATCGCGCACCAGCCTCCGGTTCACAAAAACATAAATGCCGTTGCGGTTCGCCCGCTGCACTTCTGGCCGCGAAACGAAGCCGCGCACCGTAAGCTCCCCCACTCCTCCGCCCTCTTCGAGCGCAGCTTCGGTAATGGCTGCGCGAATCGGACCCGAAACCGGCGCGATTTCGATCATCTCTTCGAGCGTCTGCCGGCCGAAAAGTTGATACACGCGTTCCGCCAGCGTCGCCACCGGCGGGACGTTCACGATCTCTTGCGTCGGAGTTTTCAGCGCGAACTGCTTGTCGGGATTTGCCAGTGCGTAATGCGTAACCAGCGAAGCCACGTGTCCGAGTTCCGTCGTGTCCGACTTGAGAAATTTTCGCCGCGCCGGAACGCAATAAAAAAGATCCGCTACGCTCACTGCACGTGCCCGCAGGCAGCCCAGCCGGCTTCACGCCCACCAGTTTGCCGCCGGCAAACTCCACCCGCGTTCCCTGTTCTTCGCCGCCAATGCTCGTTTCCAGCAGCAAGCGCGCAACGGAAGCGATCGAAGGCAAAGCTTCGCCTCGAAATCCCAGCGTCGCGATGGAGAGCAGATCGTCCGAGGTGCGCAGCTTCGAGGTGGCGTGCCGTTCGAACGCTAGCAGCGCGTCGTCGTGGCTCATGCCGCTGCCATCGTCCACGACGCGGATCATGCGCTTTCCGCCAGATTCCACTTCGATCCGCACGGAACGCGCGCCCGCGTCCAGTGCGTTTTCGAGCAGTTCCTTCACCACCGAGGCCGGCCGTTCCACCACCTCGCCCGCCGCAATGCGGTTGGCAATCGCCTCCGGCAATATCCGTATGCGCGACATCTATTGCGACTCGTCCTTGGCCCTATGCTCCAGAATTAGTCGGCGAATGAATAAGCTAAACGTTCCGAGGTATAAAAATCCTTCGAGCAAAGATAAAGGGTTCCACACCCGAAGAGAGAAATAAGAGTGACCGGATTGGAATGCATCAGTCAAGATCAGGAATACCGCCGCAGAAGAAACGACAACCAGAAGCCAATCGTGCCGGTACTCTGCCCACACTGTTATTCCGACACAAGCGGCAAATCCCTTCGCAAAATAGGTCACGGCAAGGCCGTCAGTTGGATCAACTATAGTGATAGCTTTACCTCGGTGCTTCTTATTCTCAGTTCGGGGCGATCGCTTCCGGCAATATTCGTTTCCGGCTCATTCTTTTTCCGATTTATTGCTCAGTCGCTCTGCTATCCGGCGCGAACGCACGATCATCAACGCCACGAATCCTGGGATATTCTTGCTTCTTTGTGGGTCGGAGCTTTAGCTCCGACATTTTCAACTGCACTATTTGAGGGCCTTGGCCCCTGAAGCCGCCCCGCCCGACGCAGCCTCGCGTTCGGTGGGCCGAACCGCGATTCCCAACTCCTCGAGCTGCTCCGGCTCGACTTCGGACGGAGCCTCTGCCATCAAATCCTGCGCCGCCGTGGTCTTCGGAAACGCAATCACTTCGCGAATTGACTTCTCGCCCGCCAGCAGCGCCACCACGCGGTCGAGCCCCAGTGCGATTCCTCCATGCGGAGGGGTGCCATACGTCAGCGCGTCTAGAAAAAATCCGAAGCGCTGCCGCCGCTGCTCCTCGTTCAGTCCCAAAAGCGCGAACACGCGAGCCTGCAACTCCTGGCTGTGGATTCGAATGCTCCCGGACCCAAGCTCCGAACCATTCAGCACCAGATCGTAGCCCTTCGAACGCACTTCCTGCGGCGCGGATTCGAGCTTATCCACGTCTTCTTCTCGGATTCCGGTAAACGGATGCTGTGCCGCCGCCCACCGCTTTTCGCTGAGGCTCCATTCAAATAGCGGGAAGCCCGTCAGCCACAAGAATTCCCAGCGATTTTTCGGCACCAGGTTCAGCCGATCGGCAAGCGTCAGCCGCAATTGTCCCGCAATCAGCGCCGCCGCATCGGTTCCGGGAATCTGTTGCGCCGCCGAAACCGCGACAATTAGGTCTCCGGCCTTCGCGCCCATCGCCGCCACGATGTTTTGCACGGCCACCGCGCCCAGCGTCTTCTCCAGCGGCGAACTCACGCCTTCCGCGGCCACTTTGATCGTATATAGCCCCCGCGCACCTAGACCCTTGGCCTGCTCGCTCAATTCATCGAGCTGCTTGCGCGAAAAAGGCGCCGCGCCCGGCGCAACGAGTGCATGCACGCTGCCTTCCAAATGCAATTTCTCTCGCGCCACCGCGAAATGTTCCGTCACCTCCTGCAGTTCCATTCCAAAACTCAGGTCCGGCTTGTCGATTCCATACCGCTTGATCGCCTCGCGATACTCCATATGCCGAAACGGAGCCTTCACGTTAATTCCCGCCGCCGCGCACGCCCGCACCATCACCTGCTCGATCACGCCAAAGATCGTCTCCTGCGTAGGGAAAGACATCTCCAGATCGAGTTGTGTGAATTCCGGCTGCCGGTCGGCGCGCAAGTCTTCGTCGCGAAAACAGCGCACCAGCTGAAAATAGCGATCAAGCCCTCCGATCATCAGCAATTGCTTGAACATCTGCGGCGATTGCGGCAACGCGTAAAACTGTCCGTGGTGGACCCGGCTGGGCACCAGATAATCTCGCGCGCCTTCCGGCGTAGAGCGCGTCAGCATGGGCGTCTCGATCTCGTAAAACCCAAGTTCATTAAGCGTCCGGCGAATCTCCAGAAAAATTTTGTGCCGCAGCGCGATATTGTTCTGCAGATGCGAACGCCGCAGATCGAGATAACGGTAACGCAAGCGCGTCTCTTCGCTCGCGCTCACTTCGTCTTCCACCACAAACGGCGGAGTCTTCGCCGTATTCAGAATGCGCAACTCCGAGGCAAACACCTCCACTTCGCCGCTGGTCGAGATCCGGATTCGGCTTTTGCCGGCGGGCCACTCGCCCGCGCACCGCCATAACGTATTCCCCGCGCAGTTCTTCCGCACGAGCATGCGCCGCCGGTGCCAGCTCTTTGTTGAACACAATCTGCGCGATCCCGCCGCGGTCGCGCAGATCGATAAAAATGATGTTGCCCAGGTCGCGCCGCCGGTGCACCCATCCCATCAGCGTCATTTCCTTATCGGCATCGTCCGCGCGCAAATCGCCCGCGTACTGCGTGCGTTTCCAGTCGCCCAGCAGATCGAGCGTCGCCATTACGCCGTCCTCGATTTCGTCAGGTACTCAAGCAATTCCGCCTCCGAAAGTTTCCTCTGATCGCCATCGGCCAGCCGCTTCACCGTAAATTGTCCGGCTGCCAATTCATCGTCGCCCAAAATCACCGCGAATCGTGCTCCGAGCCGGTCCGCCAGGTTCAGCGATTTTCCGAACTTCATCTCCTGCGCCGGCAGCTCCACCGAAAGATTATGCTCGCGCAACTTCCGCGCCAGCGCCACGGCTGCAGGATAGGCCTGAGCTCCCATCCACGCGACGTACACCTCCAGGCCGCAACTAGCCGCCGCGCCCGCTTCTTGCAGCGACAGCATCAGGCGATCGGTGCCAATCGCGAAACCGATCCCTTTTGTGGTTCCCGGGCCGCCCAGCAGTTCCACCAGCCCGTCGTAACGCCCGCCGCCGCAGACAGCATTCTGCGATCCCAGCCCAGGCGCAGTAATCTCGAATGTCGTCCGCATGTAATAGTCGAGCCCGCGCACAAGCCGCCAATTTTCTTCGTATTCGATTTTCCGCAAGGCGAGTTGCCACTTCAACTCTGCGTAATGCTCCCGGCAGGCATCACAAAGATGATCCGCGATGTGAGGCAGGGAATCGATGATCGCTTGTTCTTCCGGCAGCTTCGAATCCAGCACCCGCAGCGGATTCGTCTCGATTCGCCGTTGGCTATCCGCACCGAGTTTATCGCGCACCTTTTGTAGTTCTCCGCGCAACTTCTCGACATACGCTGGCCGGCAATTCTTATCGCCGATGGAATTGATGTTTAGCTTCGCGCCATTGAGGTTCACGCGAGCGAAAAACGCCAGCAGCATCTCGATCACTTCTGCATCGAGCGCCGGATGATCGGAAGGCCCCAGCAGCTCCGCGCCGATCTGATAGAACTGCCGGTAGCGTCCCTTCTGTGGCCGTTCCCGGCGGAACATCGGCCCGATATAGTAAAGCTTTACGTTACCCGGCCGCGTGTGCATCCCGTGCTCGATATAGGCGCGCACCACTGACGCCGTCGCCTCCGGCCGCAAGCTAATGGAAGAATCGTCCCGATCCTCGAACGAGTACATCTCCTTCGAGACAATGTCCGTATCGAGTCCTACTGATCGTGCGAAGAGTTCCGTGGGTTCGAAAATGGGCAGCCGGATCTCGCCGTAACCGTAAGTATGAAAGACATTGCGCGCGGCTTGCTCCACCCGATTCCACAGTGCAGACTCCGGCGGCAGGATGTCCCGGACACCCTTGATAGCTTGAAATTTCATTTGGCCCGGGAGCCTGCAAAAAACAAGTTGGTGTCATTCCGAGGAGCCGCTGGCAACGAGGAATCTGCTTTTCTCAGCGCTTGTAGCCCAGGGCGTCCTGCGCTTTCTGCAGGGGCCCTGGGGATTTTCCAACCAGAAGGTTGGTAGTCTAGAAAAGTAGGGGGTCGGACCTTTAGGTCCGACATATTCGTGCCCTGACCTATCGGGCCTTCAGGCCCTGAAGCTTGCACGCGATCCTCGCCCTGCGCGGCGCGCCCCCTCACTTCACTACCTCCGCCCGCGAAGCGGAACCTTCCTCGCGATACGTCTGCGCGTACTCCAAATAACGCGCCGCGTAGGCGTCGATCCCCTCGAGTTCCTCTGGCGTCAGTGTGCGCCGCAATTTCCCCGGATGCCCCATAAAGAGGCTGCCCGGCGCAACCTTAGTCCCTTCTGCCAGAAGCGTACCCGCCGCAATGATCGATCCCGTGCCCACGCGCACATTGTTCAGCAGAATCGAGCCCATGCCCACCAGCACGCGCGACTCGATCGTACAGCCATGCAGGATCACGCCGTGACCAACCGTCACGTTCTCCTCGATGATGAGCGGATACTGATCCTTCATCACGTGCAAGACCGAGCCGTCTTGAATATTGCTGCGCGCCCCGATGCGAATCCAATGTACGTCGCCGCGAATCACCGCGCCCGGCCAAATGCTGGCGTGCTCGCCGATCGTCACGTCGCCGATAATTACGGCTGCCGGATCGATATAAGCAGACGCGGCGATTTGCGGCCACCGGCCGCGATAGCTGCGGATCACTCCCTCACCTCACTGCTCCCGGAGATACAAACTCGCGCAATCGTGCTCCTCATGCCAACGCCGCGCTCTAAACATAAACACGCCAACCTAGCACACGGCGAATTCACTGACAAGAAACTGCGGACCAGAAGGAAGGCGTCATTCTGAGCGGAGTGTCCCGAAAGTCTTTGTTCCGGAAATCGTGTCCTTCACGATTTCCGGTCGGGACGCCAAGCCGAAGAATCTCTCATAGCTTTTTCGCACAATATCTGCCGGACCATACGCTCTCGAGACTTACAGGCTAGCTTACATGATCTCCACGCGCGGACCCGTGCCCGCAGCGCTTGCTTCAGCGACTCGCGCCGCCACGGATCGGGCCATGGCGTACAAGCTGCGCGCCTGCGGCGCGTCTTCGCCTAGCGAGGCCACAGGCTTGCCCGTATCGCCGCCGACGCGAATGCCGGGGTCGATTTCGATCTCGCCTAGTAGCGGCACGCCATAAGCTTTGGCGATTCGCCGCCCCTCCCCGTGTCCAAAAACGTCCACGCGCTTTTGGCAATGCGGACAGGCTAGGTAGCTCATGTTCTCGACGATCCCCAGCACTTCCACGTTCACCTGGCGGAACATCTCGATCGCCTTGCGCACATCGGCCACAGCCACTGTCGAAGGTGTTGTCACCACCACCGCGCCCGTAAGCGGCACATTTTGGATCAAGCTGAGCTGTACGTCACCCGTGCCCGGTGGAAGGTCCACGATCAAATGGTCCAGCTCGCCCCACTGCACGCTGCGCAAAAACTGCTGTACCACGCTGTGTAGCATGGGCCCACGCCAAATCATGGGTTTATCCGCGGGCGCCAGCAGGCCCATCGAAATCATCTTCAGGCCGTACGCCTCCACTGGCAGGATTTGCCGTTCGCTGATGGCGCGCGGCTGTTCTTCAGTGCCCAGCATCAGCGGCACATTCGGCCCATAGACGTCGGCATCCATCAACCCGACCGCCGCTCCCATTCGCGATAGCGCGATCGCCAGGTTCACGGCGACAGTGGTTTTCCCCACGCCGCCCTTGCCGCTGGCCACGGCGACCAGCGTCTTCACGCCCGGGATCGCCATTTTCTCCTGCTGTCCCATCGGTCTGGCTGCTGCTGGTGGTGTTGGAGGCATCGTCTACTCATGATAGGCCGTCGCCCACATCAGGGCAAGCAAGGTCCTGGCCTTCGGAAAATGTCAATACGCTGTCATCACGAGCCACCAAGGCCCGTTTGCCTGCCTCTGAACGTAGGTGCTCCCTGGGCGAAAAGGTCGCGCATTGTGGCGGGGGATCGAGGGATCTGCAATTCTTCCGTCACAGGAAACGCCGGGGTTACGTTTCTTTGCACCCTGTGAAACCGGCGGCTATAATCAATTCTTCGTGGTACCTATGCGCAATTAAGCTGGCGCGCGCTGAAGCGCCGCTCCCTATCGGAGCATCCAAACAAACACGAGATGCGAATCGAAGACATGGTGGACCGGGTCGTTTCCCGGTTTATTGGCACCAAACATGAACGCGATATCAAACGGCTGACCCCTAAAATCGCCGCGATTAATGAATTAGCGGGCGAATACGAAAAGCTCACCGATTCCGAAATCAAGGAAAAGTCCGCCAGCCTCAAATTTCAGGTAACCGAGCGCCTCGGCAACGCCGATCCCGCCGAACCCGACTATAAGCAGCGCCTGGCCGACGCACTCGACCCGGCCATCCCTTCGGCATTCGCTCTGGCCCGCGAAGCCGGCCGCCGCACTCTCTCGATGCGTCATTTCGACGTGCAGTTGATCGGCGGCGTGGTGCTGCACGAAGGAAAAATCGCCGAGATGAAGACGGGCGAAGGCAAAACGCTCGTCGCTACGCTCCCCGCTTATCTCAATTCGCTTACCGGCCGCGGCGTTCACATCATCACCGTCAATGACTACCTCGCCCGCCGCGATGCCGAATGGATGGGCCCGCTTTACCGTACCCTGGGCCTTAGCGTTGGCGTGATCGTCCACGATCTTGATGATGCCCAGCGGCGCGCCGCCTATGGCGCCGATATCACCTACGGCACCAATAACGAATTCGGCTTCGATTATCTCCGCGACAACATGAAATACGATCTGGCCGATTGCGTGCAGCGCGGCCATCATTTCGCCATCGTCGATGAAGTTGACTCGATCCTCATCGACGAAGCCCGTACGCCGCTGATTATTTCGGGCCCCGCGGAAGAATCCACAGACAAGTACTACCGCATCGACAAGATCATTCCCAAGCTCATTCAGGAAATCGATTACACGGTAGACGAAAAACACCGCACCGCGACGCTCACCGAAGACGGTGTTTCCAAAGTGGAGCGACTCCTGGGCCTCGGCAACTTGTATGACCCCAGCCACATGGAGATGATTCATCACGTCTACCAGGGCTTGCGCGCCCACACTCTCTACAAGCGTGATGTCGATTACGTCGTCAAAAATGGTGAAGTCATCATCGTCGATGAGTTCACCGGCCGCGAAATGCCCGGCCGCCGCTGGTCCGATGGACTCCACCAGGCGGTGGAAGCCAAAGAGGCCGTAAAGATCGAGCGCGAAAACCAAACTCTTGCCACCGTCACCTTCCAGAATTATTTCCGCATGTACCAGAAGCTCTCCGGCATGACCGGCACCGCCGAAACCGAAGCCGTCGAGTTCAATAAAATTTATAACCTCGAGGTTGTTGCCATACCCACCAACCGCGAGCTTCGGCGCCACGAATTTTCCGACGTGGTCTACCGCACCGTCGATGAAAAATATGAAGCCGTCGTTAACGGCATGATTTTGGAAGACGGAACGAAGGCTAACGGAATCCGCCAGCTCCACGAAAGCGGCCAGCCCGTTCTGGTCGGCACGATCTCCATCGAGAAATCCGAGCACCTTTCTGAACTCCTCAAGAAAGCCGGCATTCCTCATCAAGTGCTGAACGCCAAGCAGCACGAGCGCGAAGCGCACATCATCGCGCAGGCCGGCCGCAAGGGAACCGTCACGGTCTCCACCAACATGGCAGGTCGCGGGACCGACATTCTCCTTGGTGGCAATCCCGAAGCTATGACTCGGGACTATTGCCTGAAAAACCGTTTGGCGATGCCTTACGCTGCGGCCTCGGCTGTAGTCGGCGGCAATGGAACCGGCACTGGCGAGAGCGCCGCGAACATGGTCCTCTTCCAAATCGAAGGCAAAATCTTTCAGGTGCCTCACGAGCAGTGGCAGCCGATCTTTAACCAGTTCGTTGAACAGTGCAGCTCCGAGCGAGAGGAGGTCATCGCTCTCGGAGGCTTGCACATTCTTGGCACTGAGCGCCACGAAGCCCGCCGCATCGATAATCAGCTTCGCGGCCGCGCTGGCCGCCAGGGCGATCCCGGCTCTTCGCGTTTTTTCCTTTCGCTCGAAGACGATCTCCTCCGCGTCTTCGGTGGCGAACGTGTGAAGGCCCTGATGTATCGCCTCGGCATGACCGAAGGCGTGCCCATCGAATCGAAGCTCATCTCTCGTCGCATCGAGAACGCGCAAAAGGCCGTCGAAGCCCAGAACTTCGAAGCCCGCAAGCACTTGCTCGAATACGACGATGTAATGAATAAGCAGCGCGAGACGATTTATTCCATCCGTCGCTCTGCGTTGGAAGGCAAAGACCAAAAAGATTACGCACTGGGAATCGCCGAAGATCTTGCGCGAGGGCTGGTGGAAACCTTCTGCCCGCGCGAAGAGCATCCCCAGAAATGGAACCTCACGCAATTCTCCGGCGAAGTTCTGGGCCAGTTCGGCATCGATCTGAAAGCCGTCGGCCTGGATCCCTCTACTTCTGCTCTCACTCACGATCAACTAAGCGACGCGCTGGTGGAAAAAGTCCGTCAGCGCTATGAAGAAAAAGAAGCGCTCTTCGGCCCGCCCATGATGCGCTGGCTCGAGCGCCGCATCATTCTGGATATCGTCGACACGCAATGGAAGGATCACCTCCTCAGCCTCGACCACCTCAAAGAGGGAATCGGACTGCGCGGTTACGGCCAGAAGGATCCCCTCGTTGAATTCAAGAAGGAAGCATTCACGCTCTTCGAAGAGATGATGGGCCGGATCGATAGCGAAACCATTCGCTATCTGTTCCTGATTCAGCCGGCGCGCCCCGAAGAGGAAGCTCGTGAAATCGAGCGGCGTCAGCGGCGCCAGCAGCAGCAATTGCAATATCAAACCGGGGCTGCCCAGGCCGAAGCTCCAAAGCCGGTACGCACAGGCGCCAAAGTCGGTCGCAACGATTCTTGCCCATGCGGCAGCGGCAAGAAATACAAAAAGTGCTGCGGTAAAACAGCATAACGCCCCCTCGCCCCGCAAGGGCACACCTCTACCGGTAAGGGATAGTTTCTACCCCTGCTGTGGGCCAGCAGTTCCGGATTGCCCTTCAAGTTACATCTATCTACAATAATGTCAGTTACATAAGCGGAGTCTGGGCTGGTTACGAGCTTGCTTATCCACAGCTATGCTGCTCCCGCTGCTAAGGGAGGACGTGTGGTCGTAGCCACTCAGGTTCGTGCTTGCCGTGTGGGCGCCTGTTCCACTCCCATACCTCAGACGCTCAATCGTCAAGGGGTATGCCTAACGCACTATCTGGACGAAGTTTTCACTCGTCTGTCCGCCGTGGAGGAACGCTGCCGCCAGAATGAATTCCCGGATGCCCGCACCCTCACTTGGCTTAGACAGCAGGGTGATTTCGCCGTCACGCTGCTTTCCGGCGACGTGCCGGACTACTGCGAGGATCGCACTCGCTTGCTCGAATTGTTGCTCTGCCTGGCCAATCTCCACGAATCTTTGCGGAGGTCTCAATCATCGTGACGCCACGAACCCTGCACCAGCCGCCATCTCCCCCGGCGCAGCGCAAAATGACCCCAGAGATGCCGCGCATTCCAGGGGTGGTCCAAGCGCCCCCGCGTGCGCCTCTCCAACTCAAGCCGCTCATCCCAGTTATTCTCGCGGCGCTTCTTTGCGCCTCCGGATTCGCGCTTTGGTTGTCACACCGCAGGCATGCGAATCTCAACGCATCCGCGTCCTCCGATGCCCCGCCGTCCTACGTCTCGTCTGAGGCATCCTCAATCACAAAGTCTGATACCGAACCGAACACGGTCGGCACACTCTATGAGCTTGCTCAACCCTGGTCTTCGAAGGCATTCCTGTTCATCGATCCCAAGACCCAGACAGGCGTCCCAGCCATGGTCATTCATCTGCCGGGGCCGCCTGCTGAGCCATCTTTCTGGGGCTTCGCGCTCTCGAATCCACTTTCCCGCTGTCAGCTGCAATACGTAACCGATCTCAGCGCATTGTCCTTGCGTTTTGCTATTCCGGCCGCCCATCCCATGGTTGTTAGCGATTGCGACGGTATCGTTTACGATCCGCTCAAAATGACTACGTTACCCAACGGATCCTGGGTCCGCGGCGAGATCGTCCGGGGCGTCGGAATTCGGCCTCCCATTGCTATTCAGGTCGAAGTACGCGGCCGCGACGTCATCGCCAAACAAATGGAATAACTCAGCTCCTTCCATCCAGCCTGACGCTCACACTTCTGACTAGAAGCCATAGTGTCGAGCACCTCCCATTTGAACGTTCGTCCAGCGAGCATATAATCGCCCTAACCAGCGGCAGACAGGCGGGCATGTGATCGCAATGCCTGCTCTCTGCTGAGCCGTTCCATCAGTGTGGGAGGAAAACGTGGCCAAGCACCGGCAACCGAAAAATGGCTGGTCGAGGAGAGATTTTGTCAAAACCGCACTCACCGGCGTCGTCGCAACTGCCGTAGTCGGCGGCGCAAAGTCTGTTGCGGCTGCGAATGCTCCCCGCCATTGGGACAGTGTGGCGGACGTCGTTATCGTTGGCGCCGGAGCCACAGGACTGCCCGCTGCGATCGAAGCCGCCGAAAACGGAGCCTCCGTCATCATCGTCGAGCAGAATTACGACATTGGCGGGCACGCCATCGAAAGCGGCGGCAATATCGCGCTGGGGGGCGGCACCAGCCTGCAAAAAAAATACGGCATTGACGACTCACCAGATCGCATGTTCTCAGATCTGGTCCATTGGCACGATTACAGGTTCAGCGACCGTGAAATCCTGCGCGCCTTTTGCGACGGTAGCGCGCCGACGTTCGAATGGCTCAAAGCGCACGGAGTGGAATTCCCCGACCGGTCTCCGGTTGGTGCCGATGGCGGTCCGCAAGACATTAAACGGGCTCAAACTGTTGTCTGGATTGAAGGGCCCAGCGCTGTCGCTCCTAACGGGGGAAATGGCACTGCTCTCATGCGGCCACTCGAGGCCAGCGCCAGAAAATTAGGAGTGCAAATTCTTCTGCAGCACAGCATGACTGGACTCATTAGAGAAGGCCAGCTTTCCGGAAGAGTTCTCGGCATTACGGCCACAATCCAGGGCAAAACCCTGAAAATTCAAGCAAGGAAAGGCATGATCATCGGAACCGGCGGTCATACAAGTAACGTCAACTTCCGCCGGATTTTTGATCCCAGGCTAACCGAAGAATATCAGGTGGTTGGCGAGCCGTATTCCCGCCAGACCGGCGACGGCGAGATCGCCGCCATGGAAATCGGCGCTTCGCTTTGGGGCGCCGCGAACCAAACCGTGGAGACCATGGCGCGATCCCATATTTTCGAAAAGCCTTACGTAATCGGCAATCAATATGGCTATCCGCAGGGCGGTGGCACACGCAACGAGAACCTCAAAAATAGCCCGATTCCTGGGCTCGCTCGCGCCATTGGTTTGCTGATGAAGGACTATCAGGACGTCATCCACGTCAATCAGACCGGTCTGAGGTTCGTAAACGAAGCCGCCACCGGGTTCGATTGGTGGAATCCTTGCCTGGAGTTAAATGGCGGAACAGGCGAGGGAGGCGGCCCGATTTGGGCTATCTTCGATGCAGACGCCGTTAAACGCGAAGGCTGGATTTGCGCGCCTCCATACGTCGACCCGGACGGCTGGTTTTTTACTGCAAACAATCTTGCCGAGCTCGCGCGCAAAATTGTGAGCAAATATCAAAAGGTGCCTATGCCGTCCGCTGCCCTGGAACAAACCGTGGCCAGATACAACTCATTTGTCGACGCAGGCAAGGACGCAGATTTCGGAAAACCAGATCCCAAATACAAAATCCAAACGCCGCCGTTTTACGCTGCCTGGTCCACGCCAGGTATCCACGATTGCGTGTCAGGGCTGCACATTAATGCCAAGGCTCAAGTGATTGACTTGCGCGGCCAGGTAATTCCGGGGCTTTACTGCGGCGGCGAATCGGCGGGTGGCTTCAACCAGCACGGCTTGGCTAAATGCCTGGTCTTCGGGCGCATCGCGGGTCGTGAAGCGGCACGCTCTTCCGCCAATGCCACGAAATCCTGAAGTCGTAACGGAGAAAGTCAAGCGTTCCAAATCTCACGTTGTCGCTCCTGTTCAGCCGGCGATAGCTTGAACCAGGACTCCGCCGTTTCACGAGCACGTTGCAGCGCCTGTTGTAAATCAGCTTGCTTGCGTTCAACGGCATCGCGGCCAATTTCGTCCGGAACTTCAATCGGCGGGCCAATCACCAGCACAACCCGCGAAAAAGGTCGCGGCAGATGGAAAAGGTCCCAGGCTTTCTCGAAGACATGCGCGTGTTCCGCAAAAAGGTGGAACGCTACGATGGGGCACCTGCTCCGGCGTGCCAGGATCACAGGCCCTGGTTTTGCAATGTAACGCGGTCCCCGCGGACCGTCTGCGGCAAAGGCTACGTCATGGCCTTGGTTCAGCCGTCCAGCCAGCACAGAAATGCCTCGCAGGCCGCCATGGGACGAACTCCCGAACGTGACATCAAAGCCTAGTTTCTTGAGTGCGCTGCCGAGGATCTGTCCGTCAAAATTAGCGCTCGTCATGGCCACCACGCCGCGATAGCGCCACCACCACATCGCTAAAAAGATCGTTTGGTGCCAGAAAGAATAAACGCAGCGGCGGTTCTGGCTGTGCACGCGCTCAATTTGCTGCCAGCCCAGCACTTCGTATCGCAAAGTTGGTCCCGTAATCCGAGCGAATGCATAGGCCGCGCCGGAAATGACGGGAACTTGGGCGCGTCGAAAAGGGGAGAGCGGCCGTGGCCGCACATCGGACGAATCGGCGATCTGCTCGTCCCGCTGTGCCTGAGACTTGGCCAGTTCCGTCATGCGCTATAGTATAGGCGAGCGGAAACGCGGATATGAGCATCTTGAAATTCGTTTGTGGAACTTCGTACATCAACAACCGGAAGCGCGCAGTCCTCTGTGCCTTGCTCCCCGTCATAGCCTTGCTGATTTGTCAGCCGGAAACGGGCGCAGCACAAGCCGCGCCACCCAACCCGCCCGCACGCCAGGAAGCAATCGGGCGTCTCTCTGGAGACGATGTTTCCGTTACCGGGGCGATCGGCTACGACACTGAAAACGGGCGCACCACCGCCCTGTTGGCCAGCGGTAGCGATCTTACACTCCGATCCGGACAGGCAAAGATCGATCTGCCGGATGGCGGCGATATCATTCTGTGCGGGCCCGCTCATCTTTCCGTCGTGAAGTCAGGCCCGGCGATCACCATCGCACTCGAATACGGCCAAGTTCATTTACAAGTTGGCAGCACCGTTCAGATCACCGTTTATACGGCGCTCCTGGTCGTCACTCCGGAGGCTATCGGGGACCGCCAGCGTGATTTAACCGTCGGGCTTGATCAGAACGGGCAGCTTTGCGTCATCTCTCTTTACGGAGCTGTACGCATCGAGGAACAATTTTCGGCAGAACGAGTAGTTGTTCCGCAGGGTGGCGATATCGAGATTGACGGTGGCGAGCTCAATGCGCTACGCAGTGGTTCACGCAAGTGTTCCTGCGAGCTTCTGGTCTCTCAGAATAACGTCAGCAAACAAATAGAAGCGAACACGCCCGCCCAGCCATCGAGAGCGCCGGCGCCTGCACGTCGCCCGGAATCAGCCATTACCACCACTTCTCGCATCGATATGCCGCCCTTGACCTTCGAAGCCCGATCCGCCGCTCCTGCGCCTGCTTTGAGCTCGGAAGCCATAACATTGATCAGCGAATCGGTGGCGGATCCGCAACCGTCATTTCGGGGTGCAATCAGGCCTGCTTTGCCTGCACCACCTGCGGCGACTTCCCAGTCGGCCTCGCGATCCCACGCTTCAAAGCTGAACTTTTTCGCAAGGCTCTTTGGACTTTTTCATCGCCACAAGAGCGCATGCGACGGCCCGGACTGCACCGCGGCGCAGTTATAACGCCGGAACCCTCGTCCTTCGTCAATCTCACATAAATAGCAACGCGCAGCGAACCGGGAGCCCGTCACCCTCGTCATGTGTTCGCTTACAAACCTAGGCGCGCCCTCGTAGATTTCCACAACTTGCGGGTGCTAGTTTCCGCCCACCTCTCAGAGGTAATTGGCCAGCTACGGCAGCTTATCGTTACTGGCTTCCGATGCCTGCGCGTTCCAGCTCCGCCCGGGGTCCGGCTATCCGCCTTTCGTGTCTGCTCGTTCGCGGACCGTTCCCTCGCTCCAGAATCCGCTCAATGGCCCGATGGCTGGTGCTGATCGCCATCACCCAGCAACTTTCCTGTGCCGGCGGCGGAGGATCTTCCTCCGTTAATAACAACGTTGATCCCACTCCGAGCGTGAGCATAACCCTGTCGCCGCCCTCTGCGCAGATAGCAGCTGGCGCAAGCGTCCAATTTTTGGTGACTGTGCTGAATGCTCCGAATGCCGCAGTCAATTGGCAGGTAAACGGAATTCCCGGAGGCAACTCATCTCTCGGCACGATCACGCCTTCCGGGGCCGCAACAGCTTCCTATGTCGCGCCGGCGAGCGTTTCCAGCCCCCTGACGGTCACCGTCGCGGCACTTCTGCAGACAGATTCAACGAAAAACGGCCTGGCCATGGTTACGATCAATCCGCTGCCCGCTCCCAAAATAACGATTTCTCCAGCCAACCCCACTGTCGTAACAGGAGCGTCGCAGCAATTCAGCGCCAATGTTCAGAACGGACCTCAGGCCGTCATTTGGGAAGTCAATGGCACGCCGGCTGGGAATTCCACTGTGGGATTCATGAATTCGTCGGGCTTTTATACCGCCCCCGCATCAATTCCCAACTCCAACGTGGTGACCATCACAGCTACCCTCCAAACTGACCTGTCGGTATTTGGAAGCACAACCGTCACAATCGCGACTCCGCCTGTAACTCTGAGCATTTCTCCTGTCACGTCCAACGTGCCAGGCGGCCAGACTTTGCAATTCTCCGCCAAGGTGCAAAACTCGAATGCCCCCGTGATCTGGCAGGTAAATGGTGTGAATGGCGGAAATGCAGCAGATGGAATGATCACCCCGTCCGGGAGGTACACAGCCTCTTATTCGGCGCCAACCATCTCGAGCTCCCTCACGGTAAACGTGACGGCAGTGCTGCAGACGGTTCCTCCGCTATCCGCATCTGCGAGTGTCACGGTCGTTCCGCTAAACACTTTTACAGGTGTCTTTTCCTGGAGAAATGACAACGGCTTGACGGGACAAAATACCCAGGAAACGAACCTGACACCCTCAAACGTCACTGCCAGTACATTCGGCAAATTGTTCGGGTGCTCCGTGGATGGCCAGATTCATGCTCAGCCGCTCTACGTCTCAAACATCGCTATACCGAATCAGGGAATTCACGATACCGTCTACGTTGCTACGGAACACGATAGCGTTTACGCCTTTGACGCGCACGCGAGCAGCTGCCAGATTCTGTGGCAGGTGAGTTTCATAGATCCAGCCGCGGCAATAACTACCGTCCCAACCATAGACATCCCGGGGCAGACGGACATCGTCCCGGAAATCGGTATAACGGGAACGCCTGTCATCGATCCGGCGACGGCTACGCTTTATGTTGTCGCCAAGACCAAGGAAAGCGGCACCTACTTGCAGCGACTCCACGCGCTCGACCTGACCACAGGTTCGGAAAAATTTGGTGGGCCCGCTACGATTCAAGCCTTTGTAAACGGCAATGGCGACGGCACAACCTCGGGCATGATTTCGTTCCAGTCGATGAGCCTAACCGAGAATCAGCGCTCCGCCCTGCTCCTGACCGGCGGGAACGTTTACGTCGCTTTTGATTCTTATAGCGATACAGATCCCTTTCACGGCTGGTTATTCGCGTACGATGCCGCTGATCTTCAAACTGCGCCGGAAGTTTTCATTAGCACGCCAAACGGTTCGAGAGGTGGCATCGGCCAAAGTGGTGCAGCGCCATCATCGGATTCGAACGGAAACGTCTTCGTTGTCACCTCTGACGGCAAAACGGCCATCCCAAACATAGGGACCGACTATCCCGACATGGTTCTAAGGCTCCAGATCAAGACGGCCCCACCCGCACTCAGTATCGTCGATAGCTTCGCCCGCGCAAATGAAACGAGCTTGGAGCTTCAGCAGAAGTACTTCGGTTCCACGGGCGTCTTGCTTTTGCCGGATTCCGCCGGAAGCACAGCGCATCCGCATCTTGCCATTGCAGGAGATGAAGCCGCGAACCTTTACTTGCTGGACCGAGACAATCTGGCGACCGGCGGGGCGCTGCAAACGCTCTCTCTCATTAGTCCGATTTTTGGAACGCCTGCGTACTGGGCGGGTAATAACACGGTCTATGTCGCTTCGGCAGGCGACAATCTCAGAGCGATCCCGCTATCAAGTGGAATACTGAGCTTGCCGCTTTGCTCTCAGCCGAGCTTTTGCTCGACAGATACATTTCCCTTCTTTGGCGCCTCCCCGGCCATCTCCTCGAATGGTTCCACCGCCGGAATCGTCTGGGCGCTGGACACGAGCGGATACGTTACGTCCTCGCCCGCGGTCTTGCACGCTTACGACGCGATGAATCTTGCTAAAGAACTCTACGTGAGTCCTTCGAGCACAGGCGGTCCTGCGCCGCCGGCGGGGCCTGCCGTCAAATCTTCCGTTCCCACTGTTGCAAATGGCAACGTCTACATCGGCACGCAGAACGAGCTCTCCGTATTCGGATTGCATTGAGCTTCGGCCCAGAGATGTCCGGCCTACATGCCTTCGTAGTTTGGCCCGCCGCCACCCTCGGGCGGCACCCAATCGATAATTTGATAAGGATCGGCGATGTCGCAGGTCTTGCAGTGCACGCAGTTTGAAAAATTGATCTTCAGCCGCCGCCCGCCCTTTTCCTCCACCATCTCGTAAACAGCGGCGGGACAGAAGTATTGGCATGGGTTCCCGTACTCGACAATGCAGCGATTGACGCAAATGTTCGTGTCCAGAACGTGCAAGTGGCAGGGCTGGTCTTCCTCGTGCCGCGTGCCGGAATGATAGACGTCCGTCAGCCGGTCGAATGTGAGCACGCCATCGCCTTGAAAACGCGGCGGAGCCGGTCCGGCCCCGTCTAGCTTGTGATATTGCTCGTGGCCGGCCTTGATGCGCACCGGGTCAACTAGGCCACGTCCGCCGGTCACAAATTGCACGGCCGTGTGCACCAGGCCGCGCCAAAGGCCGTGCTGGAATGACTGATGAAAATTGCGTACGCTCCGCAACTCGCGTCCGATCCAGCTTTCATCCACCTTGCGCCGAAATGCCGAAAGTTTTGCGGCAGACGTGTTGCCTGTGCGCAAAGCATCCAAAATCGTTTCCGCCGCGAGCATGCCACTCTTGATGGCCATGTGGATGCCCTTGAGCCGCTGTGAATTGAGCAAGCTCGCGGAATCCCCGATGATCAGGCAGCCGTCAAGATAAGTGCGCGGAATGGAATACCAGCCGCCCACGGGAATCGTCTTCGCGCCGTACCGCACCAGCTTGCCGCCTTCGAGAATTCGGCGAACAAACGGATGCGTCTTGAATAGTTGAAAAGCCTCGTGCGGATCGAATCGCGGATTGTGGTATTCGAGCCCCGTTACCAGCCCGAGCGAAACGCGGTTATCCCGCATCCCGTAGATCCAACCGCCGCCGTACATGCTCGAATCCAGTGGCCAGCCAAGCGTGTGCGCCACCCACCCGGGCGTGATGCGTCCAGGCAGAACTTCCCAGAGTTCCTTTACGCCGATGCTATAAACCTGTGGGTTAAGACCATCAAGACCTTTGTCCGCAACGAGGTGTTTCGTCAGCGAGCCGCGTGGCCCTTCGGCAAGCACCGTGATCTTGGCCCGCAGCTCATAGCCCGGCGTGAAGTTATCCTTGGGCTTTCCATCCTTATCGCGGCCTTTGTCTTCCGTAATTACGCCCGCGACGGCTTCGCCTTCGTGAATCAACTGTGCGCCGGCAAATTGCGTGAACATATTCACGCCAGCCTGCTCCACGAGCCCACCGAGCCACTTCGCCAGCTTGCTCACTGAAACGATGTAATTCCCGTGGTTTCGCAGGGGCGGCGGCGTGATCGGAAGTTTCCAGGCGCGCCTCGCAGTCAGAAAATACGCCGCATCATCGTTGACAAGCGTGTCGAGTGGCGCCGTCTTCGCAAAATCCGGCACGAGCTCGGCCAGAGCGCGGGGATCGAGCACGGCGCCGGAGAGTTGGTGCGCTCCAATATCGCGTCCCTTCTCGAGAACGTAGATGCCTTCAGTTGAAAGTTCGGGCTTGCCGCCGGATTCGTTATGCTGGCGGATTAATCGAGCCAGATGCAGGGCGCACGCCAAGCCTGCCGGGCCGGCGCCGACGATCAGGACGTCCGCATCCAGCCGCTCACGTTCGACGCTCACTCCGCAATTCTAGCAACAAATCTAGCACTCAGTGGGCACCGGAACTACGCCTATCGGAGTTCTTGAAACTCTTGGAAGGAAATTCCTAGCTGACGGAGAATTTTGAAAAACAGGGGCGGCCCGATTTCCCGGCCTGCGTGAAGAGGAATTGTAACCGCTCGACCATCCAGGTGATTCCAGCGTTGATGGCTACCTGTTTGCCGGGTTTGGGCAAAGCCAAGCTTGTGCGCAACGGTCTGGAATTCCCGCGCCGTAGCGCTAGGCATGCACGATTTCTGTGGTATCGGCGGGTAGGGGGAGGCCTTTTTCTTTATATTCCTCCGCGATCATTCGAAAGACATCCGCCAGTTCGGAAAGGGCTGCTTCCCGCGTCGTCATGAGTGCATAACAACCGGGGAGCGAGGGTATGTCAGCTACCCATGAACCGTCATCTTGACGATATAACACGATCTTGTAACGGTCGAAGTCCATCGTCTAAAAGTTAGTCTAGCATGGGGCAGGGAAGAAAAGTCGCATTCTGAGCAGCAGTTACTTCTTTTCGAGCACTTCGGTAAGCGCGGGGATCATCTCAAAAATATCTCCGACGATGCCGTAGTCGGCCACTTCAAATATCGGCGCGTTCTGGTCCTTGTTGATGGCCACGATCGTACGCGATCCCTTCATGCCTACGACATGCTGAATTGCGCCGCTGATGCCCAGCGCAAGATAGAGCTTCGGCGCCACGGTCTGGCCAGAGCTGCCGATCTGGCGATCCATCGGTAGCCATCCCTCATCGCAAATCGGGCGCGACGCCGCCAGTTCGCCACCCATCAGCTTCGCCAATTTCTCCACCAGCGGAATGTTTTCAGGCGCCTTGATCCCGCGGCCTATCGCAACCAGGATGGGAGCCTGCGTCAAATCAACGGCTTGCTTTGCCTCGCGGAAAAGATCGAGCGGCTTCGTTCGAATCTGCTCCGCCTGCAAATTGACGCTAATAGCTGTCACCGGGGCAGTGGATGCGCCCCGAGCGATCTGATCGCCGCGAAAAGCCCCTGCCTGAAAAGAAACAAACCACGGCGGCGCGCCCGTAAACGATACGTCCGCGGCCGTCTTTCCCTGGAACATCTGACGCACAAATACGACGCGCTCTTTTTCCACGCGGTATCCAACGCAATCGGCGATCATTCCTTTGCCCAATGATGCGGCTAATTTGGGAGCGTAGTCGCGCACCTGATACGTATGTGGCAGCAAAACCAAATCCTGCTGAGTTTGCGTAACTACCTGTTTTAGGGCGATCGCATATCCGTCCGGGGTATATTTTTCGAGTAAGTCGTGCTCGACGAGCAGGACCTCCGCCAGCTGGTTTGCCGCCACCTCTTCGGCAAGCCCGCGTACGCCCTTGCCGATTACCACGGCAGCCACGCGGCTCCCCGGTTGCGCCGCAGCGATTTGCTGCGCCGCTACTAATGTTTCGGAACTGACCGGATTCCACTTGCCGTCGCGCTGCTCGGTGATGACGAGAATTTTCATTTTGTGACCGAACTACAGAACGCGCGCCTCGTGGCGCAGTTTTTCGATCAGCTTTGCCGCGGCCTCTTTCGGGCTGCCGTCGATAAATTCCGTGTGCTTCGCTTTCTGCGGCACGTAAATTCGTTCCACGCGCTGGGTGGGCTCATGAGCAATGCCCAGCGATTCCCGCGTGATCACGGCGATCTCCTTCTTCTTTGCGGCCATGATTCCCTTCAGAGAGGAGTAGCGAACTTTATTGATACCCGACTGAATCGTGAGCACGGCAGGCAGCGGCAATTCGACCCACTGAAACCATCCTGCCTCCAACTCTTTCTTAAGCTTGAGCCCTTGCCCCTGAACTTCAATCTGCATAATGATCGTCGCATGCGGCATTCCCAGCAGTTCTGCCAGCAGCACGCCCGTTTGCCCGAAGCCTTGGTCGTCGCTCTGCAACCCGGTCAGAATTAAATCGAAATTGTCCTTTTTCAGCGCCGCAGCGATTGATTTGGCCGAGCCGAGCGGATCGAGCTGGAAGAATTTATCGTCTGAGATATGAATCCCGCGGTCCGCGCCCTTGGCCAGCGCTTCCTTGATTACTTGCTTGGTCCGTTCTGGCCCCATGGAAAGCGCCACCACCTCGCCTCCATGTTTTTCTTTGAGCCGCAGCGCTTCCTCCAGAGCGAAGCTATCCGGCTCGTTCATTTCAAACCCGATATCCGTTTCGCGGATCCACCCGCCGGTATCGGTGATGTGCAACGGTGCATCTTTGGCGGGCACTTGCTTGATGCAAACGGCTACCTTCATCTCTACTCCGGTTCTGACTTCTTACGTTGCGTCGGTTTAGTCCCGATTATTGCCAGCGCTTGAATAATAGCGCTGCGTTGGTGCCGCCAAATCCGAAGGAGTTGGATAAGGCGTATTCAAAAGTAACCGCTCGCGCACGGTTGGGCACATAATCGAGATCGCATGCCGGGTCGGGATGCGCATAGTTAATAGTTGGAGGCACCTTCTGGTCTCGCAGGGCGAGCACACTGATTCCGGCTTCGAGCCCTCCGGCGCCGCCAAGTAAGTGTCCCGTCATCGATTTGGTCGAGCTCACGGGCAGCTTCTTGGCGTGCTCCCCAAAAACGCGCTTAAGAGCAAGCGTCTCGATGGCGTCGCCGAGCGGCGTGGAAGTGCCATGCGCGTTGACGTATCCCACCTGTTCAGCTCCGATTCCTGCATCGCGAATCGCCGCGCGCATGACCCGGTACGCGCCATTGCCATCTTCTGCTGGCTGCGTGATGTGATTGGCGTCGCCGGCCATACCGTACCCGACAATCTCCGCAACAATCGGAGCATTGCGTTTCTGCGCATGGTCCAGCGATTCAAGAATCAGGATGCCCGCGCCTTCCCCGACGACAAAGCCATCGCGCTCGGCGTCAAACGGGCGGCTCGCACATTGAGGTTGATCGTTGCGTGTCGAAAGCGCTTTCATAGCTGCGAATCCACCAATACCCATCGGCGTGATCGCCGCTTCCGAGCCGCCGCAGATCATGATTTCGGCGTCGCCCCGCTCGATAATCCGAAACGAATCACCCACCGCGTGCGCCGATGCCGAACATGCCGTCGCCGTCGCCGAATTCGGGCCCCGAGCGCCGTAACGAATCGAGATCACTCCAGATGCAAGATTGATGATGGCGGCAGGAATGAAAAATGGCGAGATGCGCCCCGGGCCGCCCTCGAGCAGCTTGGAGTGTTCGCGTTCAATGATGTCGAACCCGCCTATGCCGGAAGCGACGTAAACGCCCACCGATTCAGCAATAGCCGGAGTGATCTCCAGGCCCGCCTGGCGTAAGGCAAAATCGGCGGACGCCACGGCCACCTGGATAAAGCGGCCCATCTTCTTCAGCTCTTTTTTTGCGATCCAGTTCAGTGGGTCAAAATCGGGGATTTCAGCGGCAATGCGGCAATCGAATCCACTCGCATCGAAATGCGTAATGTGGCGGACGCCGTTTACGCCTGCGATGAGTTTTTTCCATACCTCATCGGTGCCAATACCCAGCGCACAAACTAAGCCTACACCTGTTACCACTACCCGGCGCTTCAAGTACGATTCTCCTTGAACGGATTCGGGCGAGGGAGATTACTTCTTTGCCTGGGCGTGTTTGTCGATGTAAGAGACGGCATCTTTCACTGTGGCGATTTTCTCGGCATCCTCGTCGGGAATTTCGATGCCAAAAGCTTCCTCAAAGGCCATCACCAGTTCCACCGTATCGAGCGAATCGGCGCCCAGATCGTCCACAAAGGAGGCTGTTGGCGTAACCTCCGCTTCATCAACGCCTAACTGCTCTACGATGATCTGCTTGACCCGTTCTTCTACACTGGCCATTCTTTTTTGCCTCCGCTGTCCGCCACGCCGATTCGCGCCATTCTTTCTTTATCTTAGCGTTTGAGCGTTTGCCCATTCTATGCGGCGCTCCGAATCAGGTCAACCGCTCCGGTGTTTAGCTCATGCGCATTCCGCCATTCACGTCCAGCACGTGCCCGGTTATGTACCCCGCTTCATCGCTTGCCAGGAAGACCACCGCCGCCGCGACTTCCGCATCTTGGCCCATACGTCCCAGCGGAATCCGCCCGATCAGACCCTGTTTTACCGTTTCCGGCAGCGGGTCGGTCATCGGAGAGACAATGAATCCAGGCGCGACAGCATTGACCGTGATATTTCGCGACGCCACTTCCGTGGCGATCGCGCGCGTTAATCCGATCAGTCCGGCCTTCGCGGCAATGTAATTTGCTTGTCCCGCATTGCCGGACTGCGCCACGACAGAGGTCACATTGATAATGCGCCCTGAACGCTGCCGAAGCATCACCCCAAGGGCCTGCTGAATACAGAAATGCGCGCCCGTCAGATCGGTCCGCAGAACCGCTTCCCAATCTTCGGCCTTCATGCGCACCGCCAGACCGTCTCGCGTAATCGCGGCATTGTTCACGAGTATGTCCAGCCGTCCAAAGCGCTCGATGGCCTGGTGAAAACCGGCTTTCACTTCCTGCTGATTCCCCACATCCATCTTCACCGGGAATGCTTTGGCGTCGCCGATCTCTTCCGCCAGGCTTTGAAGCTTCTCTGTATTACGAGCCGCAATAATGACTCGCGCCCCGGCGCACGAAAGCGCCAGCGCGATTGCCCGGCCGATCCCTTGCGACGCGCCGGTCACCAGCGCGACGCGATCCTTTAAGCTGAACATGTAGAGATTTGGCCGTACATTCAGGAGGCCTCAACTTCCGTCTCTTCGCCTCGTATCTGTACCAGACGGTCGAGCGCGGCTTGAAACGACTTTGCGTCTTCAACGTTCAGCGAATGCACCGAGCGGTCGATCTGCCGCAGCAAGCCACTGAGCACCCGTCCTGGCCCGACTTCGACGAACGTTGTTGTGCCCTGCTCGATCAATTCGCGGATCGACTCCTCCCAGCGCACCGGCAAAGTCACCTGCCGAATCAGTGCCTCTCTCGCTTCCGCTCCGCTCGTGATGAGGCCTGCGTCCACGTTGGTAACCAGGGGGATCTTTAACGATGAAAACTCGAGCGCGCGCAAATCTTCCTGCAGCCGTTCTTGCGCTGGCCTCATGAGTTCGCTGTGAAACGGGGCCGAAACCGGGAGCACCACCGCGCGTTTAGCTCCCGCTGCCGACGCCTGCTCGACAGCGCTTTTCACCGCTGCCGCATGACCCGATATCACCGTCTGCTCAGGAGAGTTCAGGTTGGCAGGCATTACTTTTCCATCGGCAGCTTTGCGGCAAATCTCGGCCACTTGTCCCGGCCGCATGCCGAGAATCGCGGCCATGGCTCCCTCGCCGGGAGGAACGGCTTCTTGCATATACTGTCCGCGCTTTCTTACCAGGCGAACCGCG
The DNA here is from genome assembly GCA_963803735.1 of uncultured Acidobacteriota bacterium. Lineage (GTDB taxonomy): Bacteria > Acidobacteriota > Terriglobia > Acidiferrales > UBA7541 > Palsa-189. Next base: position 291,790 of record CAWDNV010000012.1, read on the forward strand.
TCCGCAAATTTCAGCGCTCCAGCGGCTACCAGCGCCGAATATTCTCCCAGGCTATGCCCCGCCACATAGTCGGGACGCACACCTTTTTGTTCCAGCACGCGATATGCAGCCACCGACGCTGTGAGAAGCGCAGGTTGGGTATTTTCGGTAAGCTTCAGCGCCTCCTCAGGACCGGAGAAGCAAAGCTGCGAAATCGAGAACCCGAGAGCACGGTCCGCTTCCTCAAAGACTTCCCGCGCCGCCGGAAATGATTCGGCTAGTTCCTTGCCCATGCCCGCATATTGCGAGCCCTGACCGGGAAACACAAATGCAACTCTGCTCATTTGTATTCCGAAGCTCCTTCAGACTGGCGGATTAAGCTCCAACGGCGATGGGCAAGGAGGAAAGCTCTCGCTCGATCCGTTCATTCACGCGCGCGTTCGCCAACTCGGCTGCCACGCGCACTGCATTTTTTATGGCATTGGCGTTCGACCGGCCATGCCCGATTATGGCAATGCCGCGCACACCAAGCAATGGTGCCCCGCCATATTCGGAGTAGTCGATCTTTCGCCGGAAGTCTTGGTAAGCGCTCCGCGAAAGCACGTACCCCACTTGCGAAGCAATCGTGCTCTTGAGCGACTTTTTAAGCACGGCAGCGATGTGCTGGGCCACACCCTCGCTGATTTTCAGCGCCACATTCCCGATAAAGCCGTCGCAAACGATCACGTCCACACTGCCCGAAAACACGTCACGCCCTTCGACATTTCCAACGAAATTGAGAGGCAAATCCTTGAGCTTGTTGTACGCCTCTTTGGTGAGTTCATTGCCCTTGGACTCTTCCTCGCCAATGGAGAGCAGTGCCACCTTTGGACGCCGGGTACTGAATATCGCGCGGTAGTAAATCTCTCCCATCACGGCAAACTGCAACAGGTGGGCCACTTTCGAATCGACGTTCGCGCCAGCATCGATCAAAACCGCCACGCCCCCCCGGCTGGTCGGAAATGGAGCCGCAAGCGCCGGCCTTTGCACCGAGGGAAGCGTCCCGAGGACAAAACGCGCGACGGTCATGAGCGCCCCTGTATTGCCTGCGCTCACCAGCGCATCCGCCTCGCCCTGTCGCACCATGCGCGCCGCCACGTGCGCAGAGCTGTCCTTCTTCCGGCGAAAAGCCTGCGCAGGAGAATCGCTCATGGCGATCACCTCGCTTGCCGGGACCACTTCGACAGAAATATTTCGCAGGCTGTGCCGGCCCAGCTCGCGCTTCACCTCCGCCGGTATGCCCACCAGCAGAACTCTCACTCCAAATTCCCGCGCCGCAAGAACTGATCCCTCGACCTCAGTGCGGGGAGCTAGGTCACCCCCCATAGCGTCCACGGCGATGGTAATCATCTGGGAACCGCCTCTGGCGGCCGAAAACTACCGAAGATTCGTCTGGAAAGACAAAGCGCGCCCGTGCCTGCGCCCATTTCAGGCGGAAGTATCCATCACTTCCCGGTCCTTGTAATAGCCGCAATGCGGGCAAGCGCGATGAGGCTGCTTCATTTCATGGCAATGGGGACATTCGGTGAAGGCCGGCGGCGTTAAATGGTCATGTGCCCGCCGGGTGCTCGTACGTCTTTTCGAATGTCGCCGCTTTGGATTAGGCATGCAAACTCCTCGCTCGGATCGCGCTATATTGCGCGGGATTCTATGGCGTTTTGATCGTTATGGCTATTGCTTTTTGAACCAGTCCTGCTTCAGGCGAGCCAACGGCGCCAATCGAGGATCACCTGCGTGACTCTCGCAGCGGCACTCGTCGCTATTGAGGTTAGCGCCGCAATGCGGGCACAGGCCCTTGCAGTCACTGCGGCAAATGGCCTTCATGGGTATGGCCAGCAACACCTGTTCGGCAAGCACATCAGTCAGGAAGAGCCCTTCGCCTTCGAAGAACCCCACCTCGGTGTCATCCAACTTCAGCCGTTCCTCTTCCTCTCTGGAAATCGATTGCATCGGCCGGTAATACAGGTCAAAGTCGCGCACCACGTCTTCGACGACGGGTTCAAGGCAGCGCGCGCAAGCCATCTCTACGCGAGTGTGCAGTTCCCCGGAAATGCGGATTTGGTCGTCCACCATCTCCGCCGTTCCCCGAACCTCTAAAGGCTCGATCTGTCGAAAGTCACGGGTGTGGTAGTCGACCGCGCCTGGTGCATAACTCTGGTTCAGACGCAGCTTATGAACAGCCAGTTCTTTTGCATCGAGGAACATACGTGAAGCCTTTGAGAGCGAAAAGTCATTATACGGTGCACCCCAACGATGTCAAGAAAACAGCCCGTCCTGTTGTCAACCCGGTGCTCAAATCGTCGCCGGCACCCCGATCAGCTCCCGATGCTGCCGCAGCAGGAAATGATCGGTCATGCCCGCGATATAGTCGCAAACCACTCGGTGCCGCGGCTCCCGTGCAGCCAATTCGAAGTAATACTCCGGCATGGACTCCGGGTGCGCCAGGTAATAGCGAAAGAGTTGCTCGAGCGCGTTCACCGAACGGTCCCGCTCTTCGACTATTGTCGGATGATCGTAGAGCCGCCGGTATAGAAATCTCTTGAGCTCGTTGTTGCTTTTCGCCACCTCCGGGCTGAACCCCGCAAGGCGCTTCGGCAGCCGGCGAATGTCTTCAGTATCCTTTGCGCCGCTCGCTGAAACCTGTCCCTGCGTCTGCTCGATCAGGTCCGTCGCCAGATAATCGAGCAGTCTTTTTATGGTCTCGTCGATCTTGAGCTTCACCCGCCCATCTGGATGGTGCCGGTCCACTTCATCATAGATATCGGCAAAGAAGGGCAATTCGTCTCTTACCATCTCGATGTCTAGCAGGCGCGCCTCAAACCCATCATCCAGATCGGCGCAGTTGTAGGCAATCTCGTCTACGGCGTTCATCAGTTGGGATTCGATAGGGGGCCGTAGTTCTGGTCCGTATTCGGCGAGTTCGGGGAATTCAGTCGCTGAATAATCTCGTGAGTGCTTAACGATCCCTTCGCGAACCTCAAACGTCAGGTTTAAGCCTGGAAAATCGAGATAACGCTGTTCGAATTGCTCCACGATTCTCAGCGCATGTAAGTTGTGCTCGAAACGGTCGCCGTAATTGCGCATCAATTCGTTCAGGCGTGCTTCCCCTGCGTGCCCAAATGGCGGATGCCCTAGGTCGTGCACCAGCGCCAGCGCTTCCGCGAGCTCTGTATTCAGCCCCAGCGCCTGCGCCACCGTGCGCGCAATCTGAGCCACTTCGATGGTGTGCGTCAGCCGATTCCGGAAATGATCGGAATAGCGGGTCGTAAAGACCTGCGTTTTAGCCTCCAGGCGCCGAAATGCGCGCGCGTGGATCACGCGATCGCGATCCCGCGCATATTCGTCCCGATATGGATGTTTCGGCTCTGGCCAGCGCCGTCCTCGAGAACGGTTCACGTCCATGCCTACTGAGGCCACATTCATGCGGTCATTCTATGTCACAGAGCTTTGGGGAGAAAACACAGGCAACGTCGCAAGTGGCAGAACAATTGTAGCCCAGGGCGCCCGCTGCCTCACGCGCGAATGCACCAGCATAAAAAAAGAGGCGGGCCCCTTGGGGATTTTGGGAAATGTGGCTTTTTAGTTTGAAGGCTCTACTAAGAGCTTATCCGCCGATTTGAAGTCCAAATCAGCCCTTTGCCTGAAGCACCTGCAGCCGCTCATCGGCCTGCTGGGCGGCCTGAGTATCGGGGAATTCGTCTTTGACTTGCTTGTAAAGCTTCGCTGCCTGCGCCGGATCCGAACCGCTGTAGTGATCGGCTAGCGCCAGTAAGACGATTGGCTTGGGCACAAAGAGGGTCGGCTTATTGGAAAGCTGCTGATAGAGCTGCACAGCCTGCGATCCTTTTCCATCCTCATCGTAAACTTGCGCCAGTTTGAAGCGAGCCAGAGCCGAGAGACTTTCGTCGCTGCTCGATTCCAAAGCCTTCAAATCGTTTTCGGCTTCGCTATAACGATTCAGTTTTTCCAAGCTCAACGCCGCGTAGTAACGCGCCAATTGCCCCGGACGAGTCCTGGAATAGCGGTTCGTAACCTCAGTGAACTTCTTTTCGGCGTCTCCGTACTTATTCTTCTCATCCAGATAGGTAGTCTCATCCGGCTGAGCCGGTTCGGCAGCGGTTCGAATCCGCGCCTGATAAACCTTCATGGCATCCGCCAAAGCGGCCGTTCCTTTGGCAGTTTGCTTCTGGGTATAGAAGCGCCATCCTAAAACCGCGAGCGCAACCAACAGGGCTATGCCCCCATATACCCAAATTTGGTGTTGATGCGCAAAGACGGCCTGCGCCCCGTGGCTAAGGGTTTCGCGGACTTCGTCCTTTCTCAATTCCTTACGCGAGAGAGAATGCTGCGGCAAAATAAGTCTCCTGACAGGTTTTCTTCAAAAATCCTACCATAATCCTGCGGACAGATCGAATTGCGAGAGCCGCACACGCGGATAAAAGCGGGTGAAATGGAAAGGGGCCCCACCCGCATCGCGAACAGGGCCTCCATCAATCTACGAAACGATGGATCTAAGCTGCTAGGCTACGGTGACGTTCTCGGCCTGGTAGCCTTTCGGCCCCTGTTTGACCTCGAACTCCACCATTTGTCCCTCCGTCAGCGATTTGTAACCATCCATCTGGATCGCGGAGAAATGAACAAAAACGTCCTCTCCCGACTGGCGCTGGATGAACCCATAACCCTTTGCCGCGTTGAACCACTTCACCACACCTTGTTCTCTGCTCAACTTCTTCACTCCTCGTCGTGATCTTCGCCATTTGCCGGGTGTAACGCCAGTCGGTGGAGCTCGGAGTTACCCGGAACGACGGGCCCTTGCACCACTACGGGATTACAAGACCCAACCAAATGCGGCGCAATGCTGGCATAAACCTGCCCTTGCTGTCCAGAGCCTTTGTAGGCTCTGAAGCCGTTAATACGTCGGCAACATCGCAAACTCTGAGTTGGGTAATGGAAAAAGATCGTGCTGCGGGTTTACTTGTCCTGCAGATGTGGAGCGGACTGACGCTGGACCAACTTCTTCGCCATGACCAATTCCGCGCCGCCTTCGGCGGTGCGGCGTACTTCGAATTCATCCATGAAAGTTCTCATCAGGAAAATTCCCCTGCCCGAAGTCTTCAAAAGGTTTTCTTCCGCCAGCGGGTCCGGCACTTGGCGCAGATCAAAACCGCGTCCCTGATCGGCGATGTGCACCACGAACTTATCGTCCGTAAACTCGAACTGCAGTTGAATCTTCTTGTGCCGCTGTTCTTCGTTTCCATAGCGAAAAGCGTTGATCACGCCTTCCCTGACGGACATGCCGATTTTCAGGCAATCGTCGTCGGTAAATCCCGCCGCTCTCGCCACTCGCTCTGTTATGCCTTCGGCCAATTGGACGCTGTCGAGCAGCGTCTCCATGGTTACTTCGATTCGGTTGGCACTGTTCGGCATACAGTCTATTTCGGAATTCTTGCCACTGAGTAGCATATCGCATTTGCAATCGCCTACAAGAGCCGCAAGCGGTTCCGAACCCGAATGCGCAATCGCATTCGCCGGATACTCAGGCCCAGTAGGTGCGGTCGAGCGTGCGGTACTGGATGGCTTCGCTCAGATGGCGCGACGCGATGTCCGCTGCCGAATCGAGATCGGCAATCGTCCGTGCCACCTTCAGAATCCGGTCGTGTGCGCGCGCCGAAAGGCCCAGCCGCGTCACCGCCGTCTCCAGCAGCTTCTCGCCCTCGGCCGAAATCGCGCAATATTTCCGGATCAATTTCGGAGGCATCTGCGCGTTCGCATAGACGTGCTTTTCCGCGGCGAATCTCTCGAGTTGGCGTCTTCTCGCTCGCTCCACTCGCTCGCGAACCGCCGCCGAATCCTCCGTCGCACCCTCTCCGCGGAGTTCCTTGTATTTGACCGCGGGCACGTCGATATGAATGTCGATCCGGTCCAGCAGCGGACCCGAAATCTTCGAAACGTAACGCTGAATCTGTGGCGGCGTGCAGTGGCATTCGTGCGACGAATCGCCAAAAAATCCGCAGGGACACGGGTTCATCGCTGCCGCCAGCATAAACCGCGCCGGGAAAGTGACGGAAAGTGCGGCCCGCGAAATCGTCACCGCCCCTTCCTCCAGCGGCTGCCGCAACACCTCCAGCACGTTGCGCTGAAACTCGGGGAGTTCGTCCAGGAACAAAACACCGTTGTGTCCCAGCGAAACCTCGCCCGGCCGCGGCATGGCGCCGCCGCCGATTAGTCCCGCGTCGCTGATGGTGTGGTGCGGCGAACGAAACGGCCGCGTGCCCACGAGGCCTCGCGCATCTTCCAGCAATCCCGCCACGCTGTGGATTCGCGTCGTCTCGATCGCCTCCTCCAGCGACATCGGAGGCAGGATCGTCGGGATCCGTTTCGCCAGCATCGTTTTGCCCGCGCCCGGCGGACCCAGGAAAATGATGTTGTGGCTGCCGGCGCATGCCACCTCCAGCGCTCGCTTCGCGCCCTGTTGTCCACGCACGTCCCGCAGGTCCAGCGGATACTGCGCCGCCTCCGCCAGCAACGCGCGCGCATCGAGTTGCACAGGCTTGAACGATTCCGGCGCGTTCACCAGATCGACGGCCTGCGGCAGAGACCGAATCGCATAAACCTCGATGCCCTCTACAACCGCAGCTTCGCGCGCGTTTGCCTCCGGCACCACAACATTGCGGATGCCCTTTTCGCGCGCGCGGAGCGCGGCCGAAAGAGTCCCGCGCACCGGCCGCACGCTACCGTCCAGCGATAGTTCGCCTAGAAAGAGCTGGCCGTTCAGCGGCTTGCCGAAAAATGTCCCCTGGCAGCCTAGGATTCCGAGTGCCATCGGAAGATCGAACCCAGAGCCTTCCTTGCGAATATCTGCCGGCGCAAGATTGATCGTCACACTTTGCGGATTGGGGAACTCGAAGCCGCAATTCTTCAGCGCTGATTTGATTCGCTCGCGGCTTTCTTTGACGGCTATGTCGGGCAGGCCCACCACGTTGAAATCGCCCATGCGTCCTGAGCCTACATCGACTTCCACTTCCACTACGTACGCATCGATGCCAAAGACAGCCGCGCTGAGCGCCTTGAAAAGCATGGTAGGGAGGGACTCCGGGCCGCAAGGTTAAACCAACTACATTGCCCGCGCCAGAGCCTCTTTCGCCGGGTATGCCCCAGGTTTGTAGGTCGCGGCTTCGGATGCCGACCGCAGTTTTGTAGCCCAGGGCGCCCTGCGCCTTCCGCAGGGGCCCTGGGGCTTTTACCTGGGTGGCACAGCCACTCCTGGCTGTGCTGTCTCGGCTCAAGGGATTTGAAGTTACCTTCGGGTGCCGCACCCGAAGGGAGCCTCGAAGGGAGTTTACGAAGGGTCGCTTTTAAGGGTGCGGATTTTTGCTTTAGCCCCTGAACCTCAATGCCCGACCACTCATAAAGACTCTTTCGGCTGACCTTATTTTCGCCCAATCAGTTACTTCTTACCTTTCAGGCGCACTCCCGCCCAGCGCTCTTTACACGAACATAACCGATGCCCATATTGGGAGAACGAAACGGGTCTGATTTTCGCTTTACCTAATTCTTAACGTCGGAAAGAGGTCGCCTAATGATGCCTGTGCTGATCGTCGTCGCTGTGCTAGCCCTATTGATCGTGTTTATGTACAACGGACTGATACGGCTCCGCGTCCAATGTGACAACGCTTGGGCGGATATCGATGTACAGCTCAAGCGCCGCTACGACCTGATTCCCAATCTCGTCGAAACCGTGAAGGGATACGCCGCGCATGAACGCGGCACCTTCGAAGCGGTGACGCAGGCGCGCAATCAGGCCATGTCTGCACAGGGCCCGGCAGCCAAGGGCCAGGCTGAAGGCATGCTGACCGGCGCTTTGCGCCAGTTGTTTGCGCTTTCTGAGGCCTATCCTCAGCTCCGCGCTGCGGACAATTTCGCCCAGCTCCAGGCCACCCTCGGCCAGATCGAGGACACGCTGCAAAACGCTCGCCGCTACTACAATGCGGCCGTGCGCGACTTCAACACGCGTGTCGAGCAGTTCCCCTCGAACATGGTTGCCGGCATGGGCAATTTCAAACCGCGCGAATTCTTTGAAATCTCGGCCCCGGCAGAACGCGAAGTTCCGCACGTGAGCTTCAGCGCGACGCCGACGGCCTGAAGTTCGCTCCATGCTTTCTGTTTGCATCCCGAGTCGCGCGACGCGCCGGCGCAATTGTGCGCTCAGCCGGCTTGGGAGCTGTCTTTTCGGCGCGCCGCTCCTTGTTCTGGCTTTGCTGTTTGCGGCGATATTTGCCCTGCCTGCTTGCGCGCGCGAGTTGCATATCCACGATTTTCACGCCGAGCTCGATGTTTTGCCGGACTCTTCCCTCGATGTCACTGAAACCATTCGTGTGGAGTTCACCGGCGCCTGGCAGGGAATCTATCGCACCATCCCGGTGGAGTATGAAGGGCCCGGCGGCTTCAATTATTCGCTATTTGTCACGGAGATCAGCGCCACGGATTCCGACGGCAGACCTCTCCGCATCGAAAAGCAGCGCAGCGGTCGAAATCTCAAGCTGAAAATCTTCGTATCCGCCGCCGAGGACACGTCGCGCAATATCGGGCTTCACTATCGCGTTCGCGATGGCCTGCGCCTCTTCGAGGATCACGACGAACTCTATTGGAACGTGACCGGCACGGATTGGGATGTTCCCATCGAATCGGCCAGCGCGCATGTCATCCTGCCCGCCGAGCGTCACCGGCCTTCACGCCTCCAACTTTACCGGTTATTTCGGCTCGCGCTCGGGAGATGCGCGAGTCGATATTCTCGGCAGCAATATCGATATCCGCTCGCAGCGGCCGCTCGGCTTTCATGAAGGCATGACCATCGTTGCCGGATGGGATAAAGGTTTCGTCCATGAGCCGAACGGCTCGGAGAAAATCGCGCAATTTCTGGAAAGCAATTGGCCGCTCTTCTTTCCTGCCTGCGTTTTCGTGCTGATGTTTTCGCTGTGGTATATGCGTGGACGCGAACCTCGCGTCGGCGCCATCGCGGTGCAGTACGAACCTCCCGCCGGCCTTTCTCCCGGCGAAGCGGGTGCACTGGTTGACAATCAAGCCGGCATTCGCGATATCACGGCCACGTTCGTCGATCTCGCGGTGCGAGGGATTTATCACCATCGAAGAGAAAGAGAGCTCGCACTTGATGGGCTTGTACTCCAATAAGGAATACGTTTTTCACCTCAATAAAAAGCCGCCCGAATGGAAGGGCATAAAATCCCACGAATTGCTCATGCTGACCGGAATCTTCGAGCCCCTGCCCGTAGCGGGTGTCGGCGTGCGAGAGGATGTCGCACTTTCCGAATTGCAAAACCGCTTCTACAAAAATCTGCCCGGAATTCGCAGGGCCATTTTTGAGTCCCTCGTGCAGCATGGATATTTCTCGTATCGGCCGGACATAGTTCGCCAGGCATATCTGTTCGCCGCGGGGGTCATAGCAGCCTTGCTCTATCTCTTCGGCCAATACCTGGCGCAGCACACCGGAGTTCAAGGCCAGTCTTTTAGTGTCGCCGCCATTCTGACTGGTCTCATCATCGCCGGATTCGGATGGTTCATGCCCACGCGAACCGTCGATGGTGTCCGCGCCCTTCACGACACGCTTGGGATTCGAGAACTTCCTGAGCCACGTTGAAGCCGATCACATGGCGCGCACTCCTCAGTCCCCGGCAAATTTCGAGAAGTACCTGCCCTTCGCCATGGCGCTGGGCGTCGAGAAAAAATGGGTCGGCGCATTCGACGGCATGCTCCAGCAGCCATCCTGGTATCAAACCACCGGCACCGCGGTCTTTCACCCCGTCGGTTTTGTGTACAGCCTGGACCAAATGACCGCGCGTACCGGCCAGGTCATGGCTTCCGCACCCCGAAGCTCAGGCAATTCGTCCACCTCGGGCTTCGGCATCATGGGCAGCGTCGGAGGCGGCTTCGGCGGCGGTGGCGGCGGCGGCTTCTAACCAACTTCCGTTGTCATTCTGAGCGCAGCGTCCCGAGCCTTTTGCTTCCGGAAATCGCGCCCTCGCGATTTCCTTCTTCCGGCGAAAGTCACCAACAGGATGAGCTTTCGCCGGGTCAACAAAGTTCAACGCGAAGTCGAAGAATCCCTCTTCATACCGCTGCTCACCCTAAATGCTGTCATCCCCCGAGGGCAGACCCGGGGTCCCCGACGCGCGCCGTCCTTGCGCGCGTTGGGGCCGGAAGCCCGAGGGATCTGCTTTTCGATTTTTCGGGTGCCCCACCCTCTTGCCCTGAGTTTACGAAGGGTCGTTTTTAAGGGTGGGTCCTGCGTTTTGCCCATCGTGGACGATCTATTGCCGCCTAGCCAATTCCTCTATACGTTGCGCCACGCGCCGGCCGTCCAGTTCCTGAAAACTCACTCTCACATGGTCTCCCGGCCTTATCCCGACAATCGCAAAATCCACAGCCAAATCTTCGACTGCATCTTCAACACGGACTTTCAAGTGCCCTTCGCCGACGCCCACAACGTTGCCTTCAACCGTTCGAGCCACCCCGCCCTGCATTCCATTTTTTCGCAACCCTTGCAGCCATCCTGCCTCGCGCCACGATTCCTGATGCAAGTGGTGGCCCCAGCACGCCATCACTCCGGCTCGGTTGATATATCCCACCATCTTCTCCGGATTTTTGCGATCGACCACCGGCAACCGCCCCACATTATTGACGAGCATTTTCGTCAGCGCGTCGAACGCGCTTTCGTCCGGATGAGCCACGATTAGCGATCGCGAACCCGCTTCGATCACAGGCAGGTCTCCCGCCGGATTCTCCTCTAGCCCGCGCAAGATATCGCCTTGCGTGACGATGCCCAGAAGTCGGCCGTCCCCACTGACAATAGGCAGCGCCCGATGCCGCATGAATCGGGGATCGCCCGAAGCCATCCGGTCCGCCACCGCTCGCACCGTTTCCTCCGGGCTTACCGTGACCACGCCTTCCGCCATGATCTCGCCGACCTTGATCTGCTTCATGACATTGGTCTCGTACTCGGAGTGTGTCTCCAGTCCGCGGCGGGCCAACTTCTCCGTCATGATCGAATTCGGCAGGAACCGGATAGCGATCGCGGCCGCGATCACGCACACCAGCATCAACGGCAGCACCGAGTTGTAATCCCGCGTCAGCTCAAACGCGAACACGATGAACGCAAACGTCGCTCGCGACGCAGCTCCGAACACCGCCCCCATGGCTACCAGCGCAAATGCGCCGGGAGCGAGACTCGCGCCCGGCACAATATGATCGATGCCCAATGCAAATACTCCGCCCAGCGCCGCGCTGGCCATGAACATCGGTGCCAGCAACCCGCCCGATGTTCCCGATCCTAACGAGATCACCAGCGCCAAGCGACTTGAAGACGGCGATCAGAAGCAGCAGCTTCCAAGCCAGATTATTGTTCAGAATGTCGGATATGGTGTCGTAGCCGACGCCCAACACGCGCGGCACGAAGTAGCCAATGATGCCCAGCCCGAGCGCGCCGATCGCCGGATGCCAGAACTCATCGATCGGCAAACGGTCGAATTGGTCCTCGACCAGATAGAGAAGCTTCGTGAATCCCACCGCCGCAAAGCCGCAAACCACACCCAGAAGTAGGTAGTAAGGCAGCCCGCCCGGAATAGAGAAATCCGTAGGCAGCATGTGGAACATCGCCCCGCGCCCGAGCAGCATGAGATGCACGCTCGTCGCCAGCGTCGTCGCAATCACCAATGGAATAAACGACCGCGCCCGAAACTCGAATAGCAGAAGTTCGATCGCCAGAATCACCCCGGCAATCGGCGTATTGAACGTTGCCGCCATGCCCGCTCCGGCGCCGCATGCCAGCAGCACCTTGCGCTCCACAGCCGTCGTCGATAGGAGTTGACCAACGAGCGAACCAACCGCCCCGCCCGTCTGAATGATCGGCCCCTCAGCGCCAAACGGTCCGCCCGTGCCGATGGCAATCGCGGCCGAAAGTGGTTTCAGAATCGCCACCTTCGCCTCGATACGGCTGTTGGATTTCAGCACCGCCTCCATAGCTTCGGGGATGCCGTGGCCTTTGATCTTGTCCGAACCGTATTTGGCCATCACGCCAACGATCAGCCCGCCGACCACAGGCATCACGATGACCCAAGGCCCGAGTTGGTTCGCTTCCGGACTTCGGAAATGAAAAGACCATTCGTGATAGAACGCCAGGTTGGTGAAGAGGCCGATCAGGTTGTACAGCAAGAATGCGATCAGGCCCGCGGTGAATCCAATGACTGCAGCCGCTAGAGACACAAAGCCCAACCGGTAGCCCGGCGTTGGTTGCAGCGCCATGGCGCGTTCGCTCCTATCGGTCAAAGACATTTCTCCTTGGCAGCATGTAAAGTCGGTTGGATTGCCTAATGACGAGTCTACGGAGAGGGGATTTGCTTCTGCCGCTTTCCGATTTCCTTCGCGTAAGCGTTTCGCCGCCGGCCCATGTTCGCTTCGCCGGAAGCCGCCGCGAGTACTGCTTGCAGCGCGTGCGCCAGTTCGGGCGCGCTCACACGCAGCTCCGCAATCCGGTGCCGCACCAACCGGCTCAGCAGCTTTTCTCCCCGCGGAGTCACGTGTACGTGCACCTGGCGCCGGTCTTTCGTAGACCGTTCGCGGCGGAAAAGCCCCCGCTTCTCCATGCGGTCCACCAGCTCGACGGCACTGTGGTGCTGGATTTGCAGGCGTTCGGCCAGGCCGCGAATGGTTGGCTCCTCATCCGAAGGCAATCCGCGCAACGCCAGCATGCCCATATACTGTTGCGGCTCGAGGCCAACCGACCGCGCCGCCTTCTCGCTGTTATTCAGATACCGCCGGATCAAGAATCGGAACTGTGCAAGTGCCTGATATTCAGCAGTGCTCGTGGATCGGCTCATACATACGATTATATCGTACAACGACTAGATCGTGTCCAAAAAATCGTAAACAATGTGGATTAGCGAGAATGCGCCCCTGGGAGATTCAAAATGTCTTTTCCGAATCGACGAGAATCGTAACCGGCCCGTCATTTTCCAGCTCCACAACCATGTGCGCCTGGAAAACGCCGGTCCCCACAGGAACGCCCAAAGCTTTCAGGCTGGCCGCGTATTCTTCATAAAGCCGATTTGCTTCCGCCGATGGCGCCGCGCGGTCGAATCCCGGCCTCCGGCCCCGGCGCACGTCGCCATAAAGCGTGAATTGCGAAACCACCAGCGCCGCCCCTCCGCTCTCAAGTAAGGAAACGTTCATCTTTCCTTCACCGTCGTTAAAAATTCTCAGGTTCGCGGTCTTTTCCGCCAAATAGCTCGCCGCCTCGCTTGAATCGCCTTTGCCGACGCCCAGCAAAACCAGCACTCCGGCGCCGATCTCTCCCACAACGCGCTTATCCACACTCACCCGCGCGCGTCGCACTCGCTGGATCACCGCTCGCATAACCCTCGTTTAGTTGCCGGCCGTAGATCCTGTGTTGTGATCCGACATGGTTTGTGGGTCACGGTATTTTATGGTGAGCGCAGCAAATCCATAGCCGCGACATTAAGCCGTTAGAATGCGAACGGCTTCAGCCTGGGTGCCGCACCCTTCGTTTTTAAGGGTGCGGATTTTTTCAAGCGACAATGAAGCCCCTCCAACCATGGCTCGATTCGGTTTGTGGGTCGCGGCTTTAGCCACGACATTAAGCCGTTAGAATGACGGGTGCTTTAGCCGCTGAAGCCCCGATTCAGGACGTCCGGGAAGCGCCACGAGTGCCACGCGCTCTGCTCGCTGCCCGCTGACATCGCGGACAAAAATAGCTGCTGCGTCCAGCAACGATGGCCCGCTGAATCTTCGTTCCGCAGCGAAAACACGGCTTCCCCTCGCGGCCATAGACCCGGTGCCTGCGTTGGTACTCTCCTGGCTGGCCCTCCGCATCCACAAAATTCGAAATCGAAGAACCGCGGTCTAAAATCGCATGCTGCAGTACTCGCCGAATCGCTTTGCGTAACCCCACAAGTTCCGCCGGCTTCAGCCGCGCCGCCAGCCGCGCCGGGTGAATGCGCGCCTGCCATAAACTCTCGTCGGCATAAATATTTCCGATGCCGCGAAACACTCTCTGGTCCAGCAGCAAAGCCTTGATCCGCGCCCGCCGGCCTGCGAGGCGCGTACTAAAATCCTTGGCCGAAATTTCCAGCGGCTCCTGCCCGAGGCTATCCTTGAAAGCACCGATCTGATCTTCGCCGACGAGCCGCATTTGCCCGAACCGGCGAATATCCGTGTAACGCAGTTCGCGGCCGTCTTCCAGTTCGAAGAAGACATGCGTATGCGGCGCAACGGGATCGTCCTGCCTTCGCACGCCCAGCCATCCCGTCATCCCCAGATGCACGATCAGGCTAAGCTCCCGCTCTGGGCTCTTGGCCCCGGCGCCCGCGCTTAGTTGCAGGCGGATGAATTTCCCAAGCCGCTCGACCGTTTCGATTCGCCGTCCCGGAAGCAGTTCGGCCAGCGCGACGGGATCCTCTATGAAATCAGTTTTGCCCAAGCGCACCGATAGAATCGTGCGCCCGGGCAACACCGTTCGCAGCCCTCGCACAATCGTTTCGACCTCGGGCAATTCAGGCATGCTCGACGTGCTGGAAAACTAAGGAAGGGGCAGGCCGGGGGAAGCGACAATACCGGCCATGCGCAGTATGTCTTGATATTCTTCGTCCGACACAGGGGAAATGATCAGCCGAACATTCTTCAGGAACTTCATTTTTCGCAGCGCCGGGTTGCTGCGAAGTTCGACGAGGCTGACCTGCCGCGGCAGCCTTTCCAGCGCGCGCAGGTCCGCCACCAGGTTCTTCTCTTCCGGGTCCTGCGGATCGGGATACGGATCGCGCGTCACTTCCGCCAGCGCGTAAAGTGAGCGCTCCGGCGCAGCGTGATAGCAAAGTACGCGGTCGCCGCGTCGCACCTGCTTGAGTTGCCTCACCGCATCGGGCCGCGAGCCCGCTCCTCGCCACATCTCTTTGCCTTTAACAAACAAAGTATCCCAGTGATAATTGTGCGGATCGACGCTGAACAACCAATGGTTGCGTTTGGATTCCGGTCGGCTTGTGTGCGCAGTGGAGCTGGTCAAGGGTCTGGATTGTCCCCCATCGGCAAAAGCTAGCCTCAAGTTGTTGCGCTCTCGCCGCTTAAATGAGCTTGAATAAAGGGAGCACTATACACGCGACTATCGCGGCAGGGGAGCAAAAAGTGATTAGAAGCCTGAAGTTCGGTAAGATTTCGTCCCTGTTCGTTAAAATCTCGCGCCTGCCTGGTAGGTTTCTTTGGAAGCCGTAAGTGAATTACCCCTTTCCTTTCTTGTGGATAACCTGCAATCTCGCTGACTCGCTCAGCTGCGCTGAAGCTGCTTTGCCCGCCGCCGTGCTTTGCCGGCCGAAGCCTCGCCCTCGACAGCTATCGGCGCTTCGCAGTTCGAGTCGGAACGAGCCTTGCCGTAACGCTCACGCGCGGCCACGAGCTTGTCCACATCAGCGGCCGAAAGCACAGTTTGCTTCCCAAGCAACTGCGTCACGAGCGACACCTGCGCAAAATGCTCCACCGTCTCCATGCGAAAAAAAGCCGTAAGCAGGTCGGGGCCGTAAGTCACCACGCCGTGGTTAGCCATTAGAATCGAGTCGTAATTCCGCAGCAGCGGTTCGATCGAATCGCACAATTCCGTAGTGCCCGGCGTGCCATAAGGAGCCAGAGGCACGCAGCCTAGGGAAAGTACAGCTTCGCTCAGGATGGCTTTATCCAGCGGCAGGCCCGCGGCTGCAAATCCCGTCGCTATGGGCGGATGCGCATGACATATGGCGTACACATCCGGTCGAAGGCGATAGATCAGCAGGTGCATGGCAAGTTCTGTGGATGGCGGCCGCGACCCGGAAAGAGGTCTTCCCTCCATGTCCGTAATGACCAGATCGTCCGGAGTCATCATCCCCTTGCTAAGGCAGGTTGGAGTTGTCAGCACGCGCGATGCCTTGAGACGCACCGAGATGTTGCCGTCGGTAGCAGGTGCGAAATGGCGCGCGTGAATCCAGCGCCCGGCCGTGCAGATTTCTCGCCGATGCGCATCTTCGGTCTTGGCGTTCCCGGGAATAATCGCTTCTGGCAGCATCAATCCAGCCTAAGCGTAAATACCACGCAGTTTCAGCACAAACGCGACCCGATCGATGGCCAGCATATATGCGGCGATGCGATTATTCACGCCGTGTGCCTCGGAGTAGCGTACCACTTCGTCGAAGCTGTGCTCCATGACATCTTTCAGCAGTTCGTTCACGATGTTCTCACGCCAAAAGAACCCCTGGCGGTCCTGCACCCATTCGAAATAACTGACCGTGACGCCTCCGGCGTTGGCCAGAATGTCTGGCACCACAAAGATGCCCTTGGTATCGATTACCTCGTCGGCGTAAGCGGTAGTCGGGCCGTTTGCGCCTTCGCAAAGGATGCGGGCTTGGATTCGGTGCGCATTTTCGCTGGTGATTTGATTCTCGACGGCTGCGGGCACGAGCACGTCACAAGGTTGAAAGAGCACCTCTTGTGCAGACATGCGCACGCCGCCTCCGGGAAAATCCGGAAGAGGCTTATGCTGGCGCAGGACCCACTCCTCCACCGCAGGGACGTCAAAGCCCTTCTCGTTGTAGAGACCGCCATGAATATCGGCCAGCCCCACGATTTTGTAACCAGCCGCATGCATCAGGGAAGCCGCGGCTGAGCCTACGTTGCCAAAGCCCTGCACCACGACGCGCGTTTCGCTGCGCTGCATCCCAAGTTTGGCCACTGCCTTATCGCAGGCGATCAGCAGGCCCCGGCCTGTCGCAGCATGGCGGCCTTGCGATCCGCCCATTTCGACGGGCTTTCCAGTCACGACGGCCGTAGTAGTGCGCCGGACGTGCATCGAATACGTATCCATGATCCAGGCCATAGTCTGCTCATTGGTGCCCAGATCTGGTGCCGGCACGTCGCGTTCCGGCCCAAACCATTCGCTCAGCTCGGCTGTGTAACGCCGGGTGATGCGCTCCAGTTCTCCGCGCGAAAGCTTGGTAGGGTCGCAGATAATCCCGCCCTTGGCGCCGCCAAACGGAATATTTACTACAGCGCATTTCCAGGTCATTTCACTGGCAAGGGCTCGAATTTCGTCCAGTGTGACGTTGGGGGCAAAGCGGATGCCGCCCTTGCATGGACCCCGCACCAATGAATGATGCACGCGATACCCGATAAAGACCTCAAGCTGACCGTTGTCGAGAGTGACCGGAATGTAGACTGTGATCTCTTTGTTGGGATAGCGCATGAAGCGGTACACGCCATCTTCAAGACCCAATCTCTTGGCGGCAATTTCAAAGCGCGCTTCCGCCGAAGCGTAGACGTTCATTTCATCATGCGGCGAAAGGGTGGGCGTGGACATTCTGCTCTCCTGGAACGATGATACGCGACGCAAGCTCCAGGAGCTTGGCTCCGGAAAAAGATTTTTGCCGCGCGGGGAAGACCAAGGGGCTTTGGCATCGTCGGCGCGGAGAAGCGCAGTATACGGAGACGCGTGCGCTGGCGCAAGGCTCGACTGCGGCCCTGAACGAGCGCTTTACGGCCGCCTCTATTCGGTTAGCGACTCAGTTGCCGGAAATCTGCGAAACTGCTGACGGAGCCTCCGATCAAATGTCCTTGAAAATAGCCGCCTTCGTATTTCCGCTGGGACTGGATACGCTGGCTCTCGCAGTTGCGCTAGGCCTTCGAGGTTTTCGCCCCTGGCGGCCGGCTTTGATCTTCTCCGCTTTCGAAGGCGTCATGCCTCTTTTCGGAATCGGCCTTGCCCGGCTTGTCAGCCGGCGCTTTGAAACTGCCGCCGTTGTGACCGGGGGAATCATACTTGTAGGTCTTGGTATCCATTCAGTCCGGGAAGCCCTTCGCGGCGAAAAAGAAGTGGAACACATCTCCTTCAGTTCATTGCGATCAATACTCCCGGCCGGTCTGGCCATATCGACAGATGAACTGGCGATCGGATTTCCGCTGGGCGCCTCAGACCTGCCCATCCCTGTCGTAATAATTACGATTGTTTGTCAAACGCTCTTACTTGCGTACCTTGGAATCATCGTCGGAAATCGGGTCCGTGCCGGCTTGGCACAAAATGCCTCTCGCTATGCAGGGATTTCAGCAGGGATCGTATTCGCGCTGGTCGGCCTGTGGCTTATCGTCGAACGCGTTGTTCCACACCTGCTCCATCCATTCGGTTCAAATTAAGCGTCGAAATTTATTTTTCTACAAATTCTCTCAGCAGAAGCGAGGCGAGTCGGTTGGAATTGTGGCGCACCACTCCGTGAACCTCGAGCAGATTGTCAAAGATGCATTGCAGCCCCATACGCTGCAGCTCGGTGGAGTCAACTGCCACCGGCTCTGCGCCCTCGGATTTGTAGCGCCGCAGCACTTCCGGCGCGAGTGGATGATCGTTAATCACCACATAATCGACAATCTTTTTGCCCGTGTGCTGATGTATGGCGCGCACGTGATCCACGAGCGTGTAACCGAGAGTTTCGCCAGGTTGGGTCATCAGATTGGCGATGTAAACTCGTTTGGCTTTGGATTTCTCGATGGCGTCGGTGACGCCGGAAACCAGCAGATTGGGAATAACGCTCGTGAAAAGGGACCCGGGGCCGAGCAGAATCAGGTCGGCCGTGGAGATTGCTTCCAGGACCTCAGGCAGAGGCTTCACTTTTCTGGGAACCAGGCGAACGCGACGGATTCGCACGCGCGTGTGGCCGATGTGGGTTTCGCCGGCGATCACTTTGCCGTTTTCGAGGGCTGCTTCCAGCGAAACGAGCTGATTGGTCGCCGGAAAGATTCGTCCACGAATCGCCAGCACTTCACTGGTGACGCGCACAGCGTGCGTGAAGTCCCCGGTAACGTGACTCAATGCCGTAAGAAAAAGATTGCCGAAGCTGTGGCCTCGCAGACCAACGCCGGATTGGAAACGATATTGAAAAAGCCGGCTGAGCAAGGCTTCGTCTTCTGACAAAGCGACCATGCAATTGCGAAGGTCACCGGGGGGCAGCACGCTATATTCCCGCCGCAAACGTCCCGAACTGCCGCCGTCATCCATGACGGTCACAATCGCCGCAAGATCGCTTATGGGGTGATGAGAATTCCGTCGCTGGCGCGGAGCAACATGGGTTTTCAATCCGCGCAACAGCGTGGAAAGCCCGGTTCCACCGCCGATGGCGACGACCCGCATCGGTCGAACGCGATGAGGGTGTGAACGGTTCACGTGCCGGACGCCGTTAGGTTCCTGAGCCGTCGCGATCCGGGTAAAGGAGCTCCGTAAATCTAGGGTCTTCTTGGAGAAAGGCGAAGTCTTCATCATTACGCGCGTGATAACGATTTTCGGGGCGAAGCTGTATGGCCAGCTTCAGGTTTTCCATGGCGGACTCTGCCTCGCCCGTAAGGCAATCAAGAGCCGCCATAGCGTAGATGACGTAGTCGGCTTTGGGGGCCAACTTTCGCGCGCGCAGTAAATGTTCTCGGGCTTCGTCCCAGCGCCCCATGTTCATCATCGCCACGCCTTGTTGGTAATGCTCTTCGGGCGTACGTGGAACGACACTCTCGGAACGCTGCATGCGTTGCTCAACGATACGCAGGTGAACTCGTGCCCGGTCCGCAAGGTCCTTACCGGGGCCGCTAAGTACCTTTTCAAACAGGGGCTTAGCCTTAGCATACTTTTGCTGCTGAAAATTCTGTACGCCTTCCTCGAACGTCTTCATTTGTTGTTCGACGGCCGGATCGATCAATGCCCGGGGCACATCTTTCGCCTTTAATTCCTTTTTTTTCAAAAATCTGGCTTGAGACGGGGCACTAACCCGTTTCGTTTTTCCGCTTTTCTTGGACTTTCTGGGGCGGCGCATTTGGCCATGTTTTAGCATAGCTTTCCAAAGCCCGTCAATCAGGGTACGGGCGGAGCGCCGTGAGTCCCCAATTGATTGGCACCTATCTATTTGTAAACGAACAGTTTGCCGCGTTCTCGCAGATTTCCTGCGCGGTTCGTTGGCAATTGACTACGCCCAAGTGCCAGCACCCTTTGGCCTCCCTTGCTCGCTATGTTATAAATACACTCCCGGTCGGCCCGGGGCACTGTGCCTTTCATCAACTTTCCTGCACGCGAAATCAATTGCAAGCTTGTGTATTACGGTCCCGGCTTAGGCGGGAAAACCGCTAATCTGCAATGGATTTACGACAACACAGGGACGGGCATGAAAGGCAAGATGATTTCGCTGGCTACGGAAACTGACCGCACACTTTTTTTTGATTTTCTCCCGCTCGATCTCGGCAGCGTTCGAGGCTTCAAAACTCGTCTGCACCTCTACACGGTTCCCGGCCAGGTCTTCTACGAAGCAAGCCGCAAACTTATTCTGAAGGGCGCGGATGGCGTCGTTTTTGTCGCTGACTCGCAGGAAGAGCGACTCGATGCCAACCTCGAAACGCTCGAGAATTTGAAAGAACACCTCAAGGAGCACAAGCTCGAATTCAGCAGCATCCCCTACGTGTTGCAGCTTAACAAACGCGATCTCCCCAACGTGATGGCTCAGGATGCTCTTTGCAAAAGCCTGCGGCTGAAAGGCGAGCCTGTCGTTGAAGCGGTCGCCGTCGAAGGCAAAGGTGTCTTCGAGACCCTGCGCGAAGTCGCCAAGCTCGTCCTCGCCGAATTGAAAAAAGGCTCCTGAGGGTAGCTTCCGTGCCAGTTTTGGGGTGCCGCACATCACGGCGCTTTCGGCGCCGCTAGGTAGAGCCCAATGAGGTTGTCGAGCGATAAAAGCGCGTGGAAATCACGCGGCTTTTATCGCCTAACAAAGTCCAAATAAAAAAGGGAGGTGAAAACTGAGGTTTCCACCTCCCGGGGTGGGTGGGGTGTTGCTGAGTAAACTTTGCGAACCGTCAATCCGAAACTGCTAAATATCCCGACTGCCTTCACAACTCAACGGTTCGTCGAAACGTCGCGTCAAACACCTTGCCACCGCGCTTATGTGTGCCGAAATATCACTCTCGCAGATATCGTGTCAAGCCTTTTTTTCTCGGCCTCGCTGGTCGCCCCATCTCACGGCTGCGCAAACGGCGCCGTCACTCGCTGCGCCAACACACGTCGCGCGTTGTCATAGAGTGACCGCGCTTGCGGAAGCGACTCGATTGCCTTCAGGACCTCGGGATCGTTCTGGAGGTCGACTTCGTCCCCCGTGGGCAGGCCGTACATGGAGATAAATACTTCCTTCTTGATCTCGCGCTTGATCCAGTCCCCGTTAGCGGCAATATCCGCTTCGGTGTAATGGATATTTTGCTTATCCAAATATCCTCGGAACACCGCCAGCACCGCATCGCTTACCTCAAACTCTTTTGTGACCTGAGGCTTCGTTCCCAGGAAGTACGTCGTGAAATTGCCCACGCTTCCCTCGAACGGGAAAAAAACGTCCCGTCGCAACAGCGATTCCTGAAAATCGTTGGGCTTGGGCGCGGCGGCCTGAACGTCGGGAGTAATGCCATCGCCTCCGTACACTTGCCGGCCGCTGTCCGTCAGTTTCACTTCATTCGGACGCGGATTCTTGTGATTGTAGAGATAGTCGTAAAGCGAGACGTCCTTATAGTCGCGCTGGATCAGCCGCCCGCTGGGCGTGTAGTAACGCGCCGTCGTGAGCGCCAGGCCGGTGTTCTCGCTGAGGGGTGTCACCGATTGCACCAGCCCCTTCCCGAAGGTTTGCTCGCCCACCACGATCCCGCGGTCATGATCCTGAATCGCGCCGGAGAGAATCTCCGAAGCCGACGCCGAGCCGCCGTTCACCAGCACGACCAGCGGCACCTGCACGCCGCGATTCCCGTGCACTGCGTAATAGCGTCGTTCCTGCGATGCGCGCCCGTGGTGCGAAACGATGAGCTGATTCTTGTCGAGGAACATATCCGCGATCGCCACGGCTTTATCCAGCAAGCCGCCTGGATTTCCGCGCAGATCCAGGATCAGGCCGTCGAGTTTGCTAACGTCCAGTTGCTTCAGCGCCGCCGCCACATCGGTATCCGCGTCTTCACTCTCGAAGCCGGTCAGTCGGATATACCCAATCTCGGGCCGCACCAGGAACGAAACGTCGACGGCATGCCGCGGAATCTCATCGCGCGTAAGAGCGAAAGTGACAGGAGCGCTCTCACCTTCGCGCAACATCGTCACGTGTACCGTCGTTCCCTTGGGCCCCTTGAGCAGATCGGCTACTTCGGAAGTGCTCAGGCCCTCGGCGGCCTTTCCGTCGATTGTGTTGATCAGGTCGCCAGGACGAATGCCCGCTTTTGACGCCGGCGAGCCGACCATCGGCGCCAGCACCACGGTGTGGTTCTCACGCACACCGATGGTCATGCCCACGCCGTAGTACTTTCCGCGCTGCCCTTCGCGAATCAGCGCGAATTGACGTGGATCGAAGAAGGTGGAATGCGGATCGAGCACGCGCAGCATCCCGGGAATGGCGCCCTCGTAGAGCGCGCGGTCGGTATCGACCGGAATCGCGTAGTTCTGCTGAACAACCGACAGCACGTTGGTCAGATTCTTGATGTGCTCTTGCAGCACGGAGGTGTCGGCCGGAGTGGCTCGCAGCGACGGGCCGGACAAAGCGCCGAACACAGCCGTGATGCAGAGGGCCGCGAAAATCAGGAGGGCTCGATTTCGCTTGGGATTCATGGTGTTCTCACCTTCATGCACGCAGAAGTCCGCTGCGCGCTCGCTGAAACAACAGCCACAGCTGGCAAAAGCTGGGCGACTGCCATTAGCTCAGCCTAACACGGCGATTTGGCGGAGTGCCAGTGCAGAATTTCGATGGGACGCATTTACGAGGCGGAAGGGGATGCGGGGAATCACAGACTCTTCCGCCGGCTCTATACACAATCTTGGCGCGGCGCTGCGCCGATTTGCCGCAGCTACGCAGACAGGCTCAGCAACGTCAGCATCAGCACCATCACCAGAATCGCCAGGCTGATGCCGCTCAGAATGCGGCCGTGACCCAGCAGCGAATCGCGCGTCTGCGCGTTGATGCAAAGTATTGCGGCGGCAAGCGCCACCATGGCCCAGGGCAAAAGCCACATGAAACCGGAAGCAGCTCCCATCGCCGGAAGCCGGGGCAGCTTCGCCACGCTCACCATGAGCGCTGCAGGAGGCCGAAGCCAATGCGGAACGAGCGGAGCCACACCTGGAACCCAGGCGACAATCAGCAGCCCGCGAACGAGCCAGCCTTTGATCTTCTCGCTCATCACCGGCGAGCCGTCTTGCCGCACGAAATAGTCCCAGGCCAGAAGCGCCAGCGCCAACGGAATCCAGCCGTAAACAGCGGCTTTCAGGTCTGTCCACAGCCACGCGCGCATGGCGAACCCTTCATGGGGCACTGCCAGCCGATGCGAACTCGCCGCGAGCAGGCGCGGTAACACCAGCAAACCCACCGCGGAGTTGCACGCGGCAGCCACGCCTAGCGTGACGAGGCTCATCAATTGATACCAGTGGCGGGTACAGGTCACACCACAGCGGGTGCACACCGACTGCACGGGGAGGAATTGCAGCCCACAATTTTCGCAGAACAAGCGCCCCTCACAGACAGGAAGTCGGATCGGCCCCTTGGATCATTCAAGATTACGTGCGGCGCGTTTCGCGGGGCTACTGTACCTTCGTACAGCCCTGCCGAATCCACCACCTCAGCCCCCATCCGCCGCCGCCTCCCGCATTTTGTAGCCCAGGTGTCGCGGCACTTTCGGACGCGAGACCTGGGGCTTTTTTCCCGCATCCTCTGTGACCTCCGTGCCTCCGTGTCCTCTGTGTACTTTCTCTATTGCGCCGCCGGGAATTCCACTTCATGAAACACGCTGATGAACCAGCGGCCATCCTTTTTCGTCATGGTCGTCACCATCAGCCCTTTGCGCGGAGGCCCCTCCGACCCGTCGGCCGCTTTGGTCCCGCTGATCACCGTATCGGCGTCCACTTCGGCCAGCTCGGGCGAGAAAAACCGGATGTTCCTGACGGTGTCGGTGCGGCGCGCCGATCCAAGCGCCCCCGCAAAGATCATCGCCAGGTGCGCTTCGATCTCCTTGCGGCCGTGGTTGTGAACGCCGCGCATGTTCGTGAAATCGGCGTCTTCGGTAAACGTTATCGCCGCCGCATGCGCGTCATGCCGGCTGAAAGCCTCATACCACTCGGCGTACACCTGCTTGATTGCTTGGGCGTTAGCTGCGTTGCCCTGCGCCTGCCCCTGCGCGCGCAGACACACAGAAGCTGCGAGCAGGACCACTGCCACCGCCGCACTCCCGATCACCCGATTCAAATTAGATCGCCTCAGCGCCATCTCACCCTCCCATCTGCAGAACCAATCTTGTGTAGCACCCGCTTGCCCTGACCTGTCCCGAGTTTCGAGGGAGCTTCGAAGGGCCTTCAGGCGGGCATCACCCGAATCTCGCCGTCATCATACGCTACCTCAATCGCAGCAAATCATGTTCTAACGCATGGCCACCATCCTCCTCGGGAGCGCAACAGTACGACGGCAAAAACAATATTCACCCGTACGGCCTCGGGTGTATAAAGAATCCATCTAGGCTGGCCGGGCAAAATCTTGATTTGAGATTGGTTCGAAAATGGAGGCAACCGCCATGCGCAAGCGGTTTATCACACCTGCCGCCGTAATCTTTGGACTTCTGATCGTTTCGATTTCGGCCTTCCCACACCACGGCAACGCCGAGTTCGACATCGGAAAAAGAGTTACGGTGAAGGGGACCGTCACAAAATGGTCCTGGTCCAATCCCCATTGCTTCTTGACCTTCGACTCAAAGGCCGAGAATGGTTCAGTAGTGCACTGGGTTGTGGAGACTCAACCTCCGCGCAGCGTAACCGCGAATGGCTTTGGTCAGTACACCTTCAAACCGGGCGACGAAGTTACCGTCACTCTGGAGCCGGTCAAGAATGGGCAGCCCCTGGGACGCATGCTGGAAGTCCTGCTTCCCAGTGGCAAGAAGATGGCCACGGGTCATCTGGACTGACGGGCGAGGACTCCGCAAAAGATCCCGAACTCTGTTTCACGCACTCGAGATCGCAAGCCCATAAGTAAGTGCGGAGCCAGCTCGCGCCTAAAAGACCTGGCGTTCATCGCCGCTCCGTCCCGTCGAGATCGTCATTGGCACAGAAGGATAGGCAGTCTAAGCAGGGGGATTTGGTAATGGCAAAGCGCTTTGCGGCTACGCTGATTTCGCTGATTGCAGTCTCGATCTTTGCGCCTTTTATTGCGGCCGCTCAGGAGGTCGCGCGGCAGCCTGGGGCGGTGTACGACTTTGACAAACCGGATGAGAAGCCTGCCCCAGCTCCCAAACGCGATATCTCTGGGGTTTGGGAACCGGCCAGAGGGCCCGGAGCCGGACTTCAGGGTAAAGGGGCGCTGTCGATGGGCTCCTGCGAATATAAGGAGGCCGGAGTTCCTTACACTGGATACGCCTACGACCCCAAGGCTCCTGTGCCGGATTGCCTGAAGCCGAAACAAGAGCCTCCATACACCCCTTTGGGCCGGAAAACGCTCCTGTCTCATATACCCACCGAGGGATATCGAATGGTCGCCTCCGCGCTTACCAACGATCCCGTGCCGGGCTGTAATCCGCAGGGTTTCCCGCGTATCGTTCTGCATGATTTCAGGACCAGCCGAATCATCCAGACAGGCGAAAACGTGGTGATCTTGTACGAGTTCAATAAGAAGTCGCGCACCATCTGGACCGACGGTCGCGAATTGCCCAAGAATCCCGAGGAGCCCACTTGGGGATCGCCCAATCCTGCGGAATCCAGATGGTGGGGATATTCGGTCGGCAAGTGGGTGGATGACTACACCTTCGTCGCCAACTCGAATGGATTCGATGATCGAACCTGGCTGGATAACGCCGGCCTCCCACACAGTGATGCCCTGCACGTGGAAGAACGATATCACCGCGTGGATGCCGTTCACCTGGAGATAACCATCACCATCGATGATCCGAAGATGTATACGAAGCCTTGGATGGCCCTGGACAAACTGCGATTGCGTCTGCAAGCAGCCAGCTTCGATATTCCGGAAGAGGAATGCGCGCCCTTGGAGACCGAGGAATATAACAGGGAGTTCGCCAAACCCGCCGCCGGCGCCGCCAAAACCAAGTAACTTCACCCGCGTCCGATTGCCGTTGTCACACCTTGCGCACCGCACGCAAAGCTGTCATCCCGAGGAGTCCGCCTCGGGTGACCCGAGGGATCTGCTTTTGCATTTAATGGAGCGCCGCTATGGCCCGTGCGGCCACTGCAATGCCACCGCCCCGCGGCCACGAGATGATCAAATCGCGATTCTTTCACTGCCCCTCAACCCATGGTGCCCTTTTCAGAAAATCAAGCGCACTCTCATAGGGCAGTCCCTCGTCCTTTGCCCATTTGACAAAATGTTCTATAAAGAACTGAGCAGTCAATTTGCTTGACGACTCGAGTATGTCTTTTATTTCCTCTGCATTGAGGTATGAGGCGAAACTGTGAACGGACTTCACGAATAATCTTAAGGCCACGTAAACACAAAATGAATTCGTCCAAACAATGTGCTGAAGCTGGTGGGTACCTCCTACCCAAATTCTGAAGCTCTTCCTTTTCTCTTCGCCCTTTTCGCCTTTCTTCTCGATCCTAACACCACGCGCCTGCAGTCCACGGAATGTTCCATGCGAACCGAGCTCTGAAAAGAAGGAATACATGGGGTCGACCTTCGGCCCGCCGAGTTTTTTCCGCACAGATTTCGGCCTTAATTCCGACCAGACCTTCTTGTCGTCTCCGGAGGCCCAAAGGTTCGCCCAATCAGGCTGCACATCAAATAGTTCGATCAAGTCGAGTATCTCAAAGGCTGTGCGAATATGGGCATATGACTGGTTAGCAAAAGCACGTTGTGCTGAATGGATTGCCACCATTAACTCATCAATAGTCCAGTAACACAGGCCAATCTTTGCGAAGCTCGCAACGCCCTGATGCGTGTGCCTAGTTGCATCAAATAGGACATCCAACGTGTTCTGTATAAGTTTTGTGAAAGCGCTTTTCGCCGCGGGTAGAATCGGATGTTTGAAACCTGGCGGAGATTCCAGACCCTTGATGAGGTGCTCCGCAGTGAAGTGTACGCCGCCCGCAACGCCGAGCGCCCTTACCAATTGCCTTTTCTTCGGGCTCTCGGGCAACTTCTCGACGATCCCTTGAAACGCAGTCCGCATCTGCTCGGAAAGCCCGTCGATGTACGCCTTTGCGTCGGGGGCAAGCTGGTCATAATTTGTGAGACCGTACTGCAAGAAGGAGGTCAGATTCTGCGACAATATCGTCGAACTCGTGGGATCAATACCCGCCAACTGGTGCTGAAGCTTCTGCTTAAGCTCGGCCAACGTGATCGCCACTTGTCTTTTCCTCTAGCAGGCTCCGGCCATTCCTAATCTTCACTCCTTCGAACCTTTTTGCCACTAACCATTCAACATAATCAATTGGACGTTTTCCACACCTCTTGAGTTATCCACATAGTACCCACTTGATCTAAGTATACTTACCAGATAACATTGCATATGACTACTGTAAAAGAACCGCCCACAGGCCCCAACTTTTCTCCACCTCCTTGCTCTGACAAGGATTCAACCAATAGCCTCAACAAGTACCGCTGCGAGTTCACCTTCTCCGATGGACGCCAATGCCGCAATTCCAGCGCGTCGATGTGCGCTCATCACGCCCCCAAACAAAAACGCGGCGGCAAAGGCGCTGCCCTGAAGGCTCCCGAACTCGAAGCGCTCTGCGCCGACCTTACCACCGCCACCAACATCAACCGCGCCCTCGCCCAAACTTTTCTCCTCATGGCCCAGGGCCGCATCTCCCGCAAAGACGCCGTCGCCTTCGGCTACCTCACTCAACTCCTGCTGCAAACCGTCTCCGGAGTCCGCGCCGAATACGTCGCCGCCAACGGCTATCGCCAGTGGGAGAACAAATTGAAATCGAGCCTCGGGTCGAGTCAAAACGACCCCGACGATCCCGGCCCCTCCGGTGGTGGCGGCGAGAACGTTGAGCACCCCGTTAATGGTATTGTCGAGCCGAAAAAAGCCGACCGTCCCCTTGCCGAACGCATCATGGGCCAGCCCGACTACGGCGATATCTTGTCCCGTTCGCTCGATATGCTCGATCGTAAATACGACTTCATCCCGGAAGGCCATTCTGAAGCCCAAAAGCTCGCGCTCGAACTCGAACTGATGAAACCGGCTCCTGCGAAGCCGGCGAAGGACTTCTTCGGCCAAACCGTCGACCTCGTTCGTCGCTTCCGCGACGCCGAGGAACGCAACGCAGCAGACAGTCCCGAACCGTCATCACTTCCCCCCGAAGCCTTCCTGAACTACTACGGCCATCCCATCAAACTTGCCCTCCCGCTCGAGAGTGGCACAGCCACTCCTGGCCGTGCGCATCCAAACCCGTCCGCCTCACGATCAAAACCGCCGACCGTGCCTGATCCGGAAGCTTGTAGCTCACGGAGCGGCGAAACAGTCCCCGAGGCGCAGCGATCTTGCGCACCTTCGGCGGGCGACCCGGCAGATTTTGTAGCGCCGCCTTCTAGGAGGCACCGCAAACCTCGTTCGCACTCCAGCGCTCCCCGCTCCGCGCCGCATTCCGAACTCCCGTCGCCGCCCGCAGGCTCTCCCGACCTCGGCCCCGACGCCGACCACCACGAAGGCCACCGCACCGATTGGTATGCACCGCCCTCGTGGTCAAATATTAGGAAGCCGGATCCGTGTCCGAGCCGCAAAGAAAAGCTCCAGCGCAAGCTTCGCGGCATGAGCAATTCCGCCTTCCGCCGCCTGCAGCACCGCAACTCTAGAGGCCTTTAAAATGAACACTTACGTAAGAAACGGGGAGGGGGTGGATGATACGGACTTTGCGACCCATTTACTGGTGTTGTCGAGCCGAAAAAAGCGGCCCTGCGCGAAAAGTCTACCAACAGGATGAGCTTTTCGCGGTTAAACGAGTTATGACGGCGTTTTTTCGGCAGAAACGAGTAGCTACGGCGACTGACGCGCCTCCGCGACGGCCTGCGGCAGCAAGGTACTGAGCGACATGAGCAACCCACTATTGGTGTTGTCGGGCGCGAAAAAGGCTACCCACCGCGGCGAAACGTCTACCAACAGGATGAGCTTTCGCCGCATAACAGAGTCGAGCTTTTTCGGGCATAGAAAAGTCGCTGGGTGTGCCACCCTTTGTAGTTAAGGGTGGGTTCGTGGGGCCTTTGGCGCGTGCACAGAGAAGGGGCATATACTCGGTCAACTCAATCCGCCAATTGGAGAGAAGGAGACCGTATGAACAAGCGATGGTATTGGCCGATGGGATTGGTCCTGGTGATCGCGGGGGTCGCGGCGGTGCTGGCGGGGCTTGCGTTGCCGGCGGCGGCGCGGGCGCAGGGTCAGGGTCAGCCTGAATCGCAAAAGCAAACTCGGGCGCAGCTAAACGTGATCACGTCGGGTGGATTTGCGGCGCCGTTACAAGAGCTGCAGCCGGAGTTCGAGAAGTCCACCGGCATCAGGCTGACGGTGACGCGAGGAGCTTCGCAGGGAAGCGGGCCGGACACGATTGGCGCGCAGTTGCGCCGAGGCGTGGCGGCGGATGTGGTGATCATGTCGCGGGAGGGGCTCGACGACTTGATCGCGGAGAAAAGAATCGTGGCGGGCTCGGACGTTAACCTGGGCCAGACTCCGCTGGGCGCGGCGGTGCGGGCTGGAGCGCCGAAGCCGGATATCAGTACGGTCGAGGCGTTCAAGCAAACGATGCTGCGGGCGAAGTCGGTAACGTTTCCGGGCAGCACCACGGGAATTTATATGGTGAAGAAGCTCTTTCCGCAGCTCGGGATCGCGAACGAAATGGCTCCGAAGACTACAAGCACCGGCGTGGCCGCCGTCTCCAAAGGAGATGCGGAGATCGCGGTGCAGCCGGTGAGCGAGCTGCTGCACGCTCCGGGGACGGAGTTCGTGGGGACACTGCCGAAGGAGATTCAGTACGTGTCGGTGTTTTCGGCGGCGATGGTGGCGGGCTCGAAGGAGCCCAAAGCGACGCTGGCCGCACGGGCTCTGGAGGCCAGGAAGCTGCTCGATTTTCTCACGTCGGAAAAGGCGAAGGCGGCGATCAAGGCGAGCGGCATGGAGGCGGTCAAGGCGCGGTGAGGTAGAGCGACGGGTTTGGCAGGGCACAGCCATGAGTGGCTGTGCCACGCAAAAGCAAGGACCCACCCTTAGGTACGACCCTTCGCCGCTCAGGGCGAGAGGGTGGGGCACCCGAAAAAGGAAAAGCAGATCCCTCGGCCCGGAATCCGGCACGAGGGGCCGAAAAGCCCCAGGTCTCGCGTCCGAAAGCGCCCGACACCTGGGCTACAAAATGCGCAAGCGGCCCCCCTACGTGCGGGGCGCGAGCACCGCCGTCCTATTTGGCGAGCGGCGCGAGGGCGGAGCGGCCGGGGAACTTGGCCG
This sequence comes from uncultured Acidobacteriota bacterium, assembly GCA_963803735.1. Classification (GTDB taxonomy): domain Bacteria; phylum Acidobacteriota; class Terriglobia; order Acidiferrales; family UBA7541; genus Palsa-189. The sequence continues at coordinate 322,306 of CAWDNV010000012.1, forward strand.
CGGAGCCGAGCTCTTCTTCGATGCGCAGCAGCTGATTGTATTTGGCGACGCGGTCGGTGCGGGAGGCGGAGCCGGTCTTGATTTGTCCCGTGCCCATGGCCACGACGAAATCAGCGATGAAAGTATCTTCTGTTTCGCCGGAGCGATGCGAAACGATGGATGAATATTTGGCGAGGCGCGCCATCTCGATCGCTCCGATGGTTTCGGTGACCGTGCCGATCTGATTGAGCTTAATCAGAATGGAATTGCCTGCGTGCTCGGTGATTCCGCGCTTCAGGCGCACGGTATTGGTGACAAAAAGATCGTCGCCGACGAGCTGGATTTTTTTGCCCAGCACTTCGGTGAGGTGCTTCCATCCGTCCCAATCGTCTTCGGCGAGGCCGTCTTCGATGGAAACGATGGGATATTGGCGCACCCAGCCTTCCCAGAAGGCGGTCATCTCCTCCGAGGTGCGCGAGGACTGGTCTGATTTCTGGAAGACGTAGCGACCAGTGTCGCTCAGATAGAATTCGCTCGCAGCGGGATCGAGCGCGATAGCGATCTGTTTGCCCGCGGTGTATCCCGCGGCGCGAATCGCTTCGAGGACAAGCTCGATGGCTTCTTCATTGGATTTGAGATTGGGCGCGAAGCCGCCTTCGTCGCCGACGGCGGTGGCATAGCCGCGCTTGTGCAGCACGGATTTCAGGTGGTGGAAGATTTCGACGCCCATGCGCAGCGCTTCGGAAAAGCTCGGCGCGCCGATGGGCATGACCATGAATTCCTGAAAGTCGACGGAATTATCGGCGTGGGCGCCGCCGTTGAGAATGTTCATCATGGGCACGGGAAGCGTGGTGGCGTCGCGCTGGGTGGAAAAGCGCGAGAGATAACGGTAGAGCGGGAGCCGTTCGGCGGCCGCTGCGGCGCGAGCGGCGGCCATCGAGACAGCCAGAATGGCGTTGGCGCCGAGCTTGCCTTTGTTCGGCGTGCCGTCGATCTCGATCATGCGGTGATCGAGGGCGACTTGGGCGGAGGCGTCCATGCCCTTAAGGGCTTTGGCGATCGGGCCATTGATGTTTTGGACGGCGTGGAGCACTCCTTTGCCGAGATAGCGGGACTTGTCCCCGTCGCGCAGCTCGAGGGCTTCGTGTTCGCCGGTGGAGGCGCCGGAGGGCACGGCCGCGCGGCCGCGCGTGCCGTCTTCGAGGATTACGTCGGCTTCGACGGTGGGATTGCCGCGGGAATCGATGATCTGCCGGCCGATCACGCCGGCGATCTTGTAGGCTTTGGCGCTGCTGGGCTTGCTGGCGTTTGTCGCTTTGCTGCGATTCGGGCTGGCTTTTCTGGTGGCCTTCGTTTTGGCTTTCGTTTTGGCCTTTGTCTTAGCCTTGCTGGGCATGTCGCCTCCGGGAAAATTGCGAGACGGCATTTTAACCTTCGGGCCGCGATGCGCAAAATCGGCGAAAAGCCCCAGGTCTCGCGTCCGAAGGTGACGCGACACCTGGGCTACAAAATGCAGCCAAGTCGACGGAGTTACACGGAGACACTGAGCGCACAGAGAGGAGGGATTCTTCGGTTTCGCATCCCGACAGAAATCGTGAAGACACGATTTCCGGACAAGCAGGTCGGGATGCTTCGCTCAGAATGACAACTTCGAGTGTTATTCGGGTTCTTCGAGCATGGATTCTTCGCGGACGACCGTAATGACGCCTTTGTCACTGACGTGATAGCGACTGCGATCGGCTTCGAGGTCGTAGCCGATTTCGGTGTGTTCGGGCAGAACGACGTGGCGGTCGATGATGGCGTTGCGGATGCGGGAATGGCGGCCAATGTTGACGTGATTGAAGATGATGGAATTTTCCACTTCGCAAAAGCTATTGACGCGCACATCGAGGCCAACCACTGAGCCCTTCACACGGCCTCCGGAAATGATGGAGCCGCCGCTGACGATCGAGTCGACGGCCACGCCCATGCGGTCCGGATCGGCAAAAACGGTTTTCGCCGGGGGATATTGCTGCTGCCAAGTGCGCAGCGGCCAGCTCTTATCGTAGAGGTTGAAGATCGGCGTGACGGAAACCAGATCCATGTTGGCTTCGTAGTAGGCGTCGATAGTGCCAACGTCGCGCCAGTAGAGAGGGCCATTACGGTTTTCGTCCTCGAAATTGTAGGCGTAGACGCGATATTTCGAGAGGATGCGCGGAAGGATATCGCGGCCGAAGTCGTGGGTGGATTCGGGATCTTCTGCGTCGGCGATTAGGATCGGGATGAGCAATTGCGTATTGAAGATGTATACGCCCATGGAGGCGTTCACTTTTTCCGGCCGATGCGCGGAGCGTTTGGGCTCAGCGGGTTTTTCCTCAAAGCCGAGCACGCGCCATTGCGCGTCGGTCTCGATGATGCCGAAGCGATGAGCTGCTTCGGCGGGATCGGCTTCGATGGTGGCGACCGTGACGTGAGCGCCCGAATCGACGTGCTGCTGAAGCATCTTCCGGTAATTCATTTTGTAGATGTGATCGCCGGAGAGAACGATGGCGTAGGTGGAACGCTCGCTGCCGATGGAATAAATATTCTGGTAGACGGCGTCGGCGGTGCCCAGATACCAGCTCGTCGAGACGCGCATTTGCGGCGGCAAAATCTCAATGAAGTCGCCGAGTCCCATCAGAGAGGACCAGCCCACGCGAATGTGGCGATTCAGGCTGAGCGCCTTGTATTGCGTGAGGACGAAGACACGCCGCAGGTCGCTATTGATACAATTGGATAACGTGACGTCGATGATGCGGTAGACCCCGCCGAAAGGAACTGCGGGTTTCGCGCGGTCGCGGGTTAGCGGCCAAAGCCGCTCGCCTTGTCCGCCTGCGAGAAGGATACCGATAACGTCGCCCATAAGGGGCATGGGTCTGGGCCTCTGGGTGTGAGTTGCGGTCGCGTACTGCGCCGCATTGTACTCCAGCGCGAGAAAATCGCAGCCGCGCCCATTAGACGGATAAGGAAAGGTTCGCGATGCCAAATTATTTTGGGGTAGCGGCTGAGATCAGGATGCCGCGCTGAAGGGCGTTGATAAAGCGCACACCCGCTACGTTTCAATCTTTCGGAAGTCGCAAGCAAAGCCAGAATTTGGATTTCAGCGAAACAAGCTGCGACCCACAACCCGAATGGAGCCATGTGAGTTTAAATGGTGTGGGGTCGAGCAAGCCGGGTCACCGTTGCGGCGGCGCTGGCAGCGGAAAAAGTTACTTGACTTAAGGGACGCGCTCCGCTAGAACAGGCCCACAAATGGCACCCCCCAGGGCGTAACCTTTTTTCAGCAAGCGCTGGCTCGGGTTGTACAGCCATATTCATACCCGGAAAGGAGGTGAGCTTCGCGTGGCAGAAGTTGTGATTCAGGAAGGCGAGTCTTTGGAGAACGCTTTACGCCGTTTCAAGCGCAAAGTGCAACAAGAAGACATCATAAAAGAAATAAAGAAGCATAGTTTTTATATGAAGCCCGGCGAAAAACGCCGTGCGAAGCAGGCTCTTTCCCGGAAGCGTCTGCGTAAGAAGCAGCGCCGCGAGCAGGATTAGGCAAGCTAATCTGGCCCGCCGATCAGGCAAGCAGGACCAGGCATTATAGACCCTAGGGATCGTAGGCGGTTGGGCCCCGGTTGAGCTTTCTGGACGCACAGGAAACGAATACGTCCGGATATGCCTGCCTGGGCCCGGCTGCTTACCGGCCTCGCAGCCAGCGTGGGGTCGTGGGAGCCAGACATGGAGTACCGGGATAAGGTCCTGAAGTGCTCGGAGTGCAGCGCAGAATTTGTATTTACCGCCGGCGAACAGATGTTTTTCGCCGATAAGGGTTTCAAAAACGAACCCAAGCGGTGCAAGTCCTGCAAAGCAAAACGCGCGGATAACGTCGGCCAGGTAGCTAACTTTCAGCGAGCCGAAACGAAGACGACCTGTTCACAGTGTGGGAAAGAAACGACCGTTCCGTTTAAGCCCACGCAGGGACGTCCCGTCTATTGTCGCGAATGCTTTCAACAGCGACGGTCGATGGGTTCGCCAGCCTGACCGCCCTTCACAGGTGCTAAGGGGTTGTTCAGGTTGCTCAGGGTGACCCTTCGCGGCCGCTAAAGGCGGCGGCTCAGGTGAAGGTGGTTGGCAGCGCGGCTTTGGGGTGAAGCACAGCGCTTTGCTTGATCCCTGTTTTGCGAGAGGCCGCTGGGGTCTCTTCGCCGCTGCCACCGCAGGTGCGGCTTTCTTAGCACGCGATTCTCTCGTGCGAGAGGCACGTGCCGGCGCCCGCGGGCTCCGTTCCTCAGAACGACACGCCATACTTGTGCGTCGCGGTACACTTACCACCCGGAAACACCACTCGGAAACCCGCGAGGCGACATGAAATCGAAACGGCGTGCTCCTAAGAAAGCCTCGACAACCGGCAACGATGCCGCTCTTCGAAAGCATTTGATCGAACTACTACGTAGCCGCGGAGCACACGCGGATTTCGACGAGGCGGTCGACGGGCTTCCCGAGGAATTGCGGGGCACTCGCGTAAAAGATGTACCGTTCACACCATGGCGGCTTTTGGAGCATCTACGCATGGCGCAGTGGGACATTCTGGAATTCAGCCGCAACGCAAAGCACAAATCACCGAAATGGCCGGAAGGCTATTGGCCTGACAGCGATGCTCCTCCTAACCCGGCGGCATGGGATGCCAGCGTGGCGGCATTCCGAAGAGACTTGGGCGAAATGGAAAAGCTGGTAAAGGATCCGTCCAACGATCTTTTTGTTCCTATCCCTCATGGGCAAGGGCAGACGCTGCTGCGCGAGGCGCTGCTTGTGGCAGACCATAACTCCTATCACGTGGGGCAATTAATTTTACTGCGGCGTTTACTAAGGGCCTGGAAGTAGCTGCGACACGGCCCTATTCGCCTGAAGACGGCGCCGAGGAAACAGCCCCAGGGCCCGCCACAAACCGGCGCGCCCTGGGCTACAAGGCTGCCGGGCGCCTGGAGATAAACGCCTCAACTCTCGCGACTATTTATTCGCGCGAGTTCTCGCGCACTAGTGGCGCGTCCATAAATTGCGTCAAGGAGCATACACATGGTTAGCGGCGCTCATATTGTTCTTTACAGTAGAGACCCAGAAGCAGATCGCGCATTCTTTCGCGACGTTCTCGGATTCCGTTTTGTCGATGATGGCGGCGGCTGGCTTATTTTTGCACTGCCGCCGTCAGCACTGGCGTTACATTCTTCAAGCGAAAATGGTCCAAATCCAGTCGTGAACACAGGGCACGAGTTGCTTGGTGCGACGCTCCATCTGATGTGTGATGATTTACCCTCGTTGGTGAAGTCCATGAAGGCCAAAAACGTCGCCTTCACTGAGCCCAGCAAGCAACCGTGGGGTACGAGCACGACAATGCGTTTACCCAGCGGCGGCAGTATCGGTTTGTATCAGCCGACGCACAAGATGCCTCTCGGGATTGGATCAATGGAAAACTTCGGCGCGCTAGGCGGTTAGGCTTAGCGCGGGCGACTTCGGAAAAATGGAAGCAACAGATCTCCCCCAATGAGGCAATGGCTCAGAACACACCTCCGGGGTGAAGTATTGTCCGATCAACTGAATGGACGGGGTTGCATCGACCGGTTGAGCTGCACCGTTTGTCAGGACATATGCGGATTAACTAGATGGAAGGGCAATTCACACTTTCCGACCTCTCTTCAGGAGAGTGGATAAAAACTCTTGGCTTGTTGTGGCTTTAGGGCACTTTCTTGACAGGCTTGAGCAGCAAATGGCAGGTATTGTTCTGTGATTGTTCTCCATCGTGAGGGCACGAAGGGTCGCGACGCCTAATTCCTTACCGCGACCTCTTCTTCGAGTTTTGTAACGGTTCTCTTCAACCACCCTAAGACAGTGGTTTGGAGTTTCTTTGGATTGTCTTCAGCCTTGAGCGACTCGACGGTGTCACCCTTTTCGTTGAGCGGGATCTTGTGGCAGATATCACCGGTCGAGTTGCGCACTTCGGGCGACGCAAACTCACTTAAGAAACAACTTGAGCAAGGATGCTCCTTTTCCTCAAGGCCTACGTTGAGGCAGGTAATCGAGTCGCGGAAGATTTCAGGATTTTGGCGAGGCTCTCGGACAGAGGGGTGGTATCCTCCTTTCTCAATCATCTCGATTTCAAACTTTAACTGCTCAATCATTTCCTTTTTGTCGAAGCCCATTTGTGTACTCCTTATCGCCAGCGCGGCGGCTGGTCGCTTGCGCTTTGCCGTAGCCCTCGGCCTTTGCGATAGTTTTCCTGCTTGCACTTCCGAAACCGCTCTCCGCATCAGTATCCGTCCAGAGCCACAATTTCGCCTTGCTCATTGCGATCTCTCCGACGGCCGAACCCTGCCGGGCTAACAGCGATCAGTGAATGGTGATCGAGTGAATTCCTGCCATCTTCGCCGCTTGCTTAGGTCCGCATTCAAGACGGCAATTGGGGCTTTGCCTGTGGCTTTACGAGCTGTCGCATCGCGGCATCACCGCTCTCGGCGTCGCAGATCGTACGTTCATCATGTTCGCTGACGATTTCATTTTTCCCGTTAATCAGCATCAAGTCCTTGGCAATACGCCGAGCACTCCAGGCATTCGTTTTGTCGTAGCGTTCCTGGTAAGTCATTGGCATCTCCACCTATGAAGGACGTGACTAACCATTCTTGAGAATGACCTTGAGTGCACCCTCTTTTGCCGCGTTTCCAAACGTGTCGTACGCCTTCATGATGTCATTCATCGCGAAGCGATGAGTGACGAGCTTGCCCGGCTGGAGCTTCCCCGAGCGCACAACTTTCAACAGCATCGGTGTTGTAGTCGTATCCACGAGCCGCGTGGTGATCGAAATATTACGGTCCCAGAGTTTCTCCAAGTGCAGCTCTACCGGTTTACCGTGGACGCCGACGTTCGCGATGTGTCCGCCAGCCGCGACAATGGCTTGGCAAATGGCGAAGGTGGTTGGAAGGCCGACCGCCTCGATGGCCACGTCGACGCCTGCCCCGTCCGTCAGTTCCATAACGTGACTGGCTGCGTTTCCGTCCGTGCTGTTGATCAGATTGGTTGCGCCGAACTCTTTGGCTACAGCGAGCCGCTTGTCGTCCAAATCGATCATGAAAATCGCCGCCGGTGAATAGAATTGCGCCGTCAGTAAAACGGCGAGTCCCACTGGCCCCGCCCCCACGATGGCGACCGAGTCCCCGGGCTTCACTCGCCCGTTCAGAACACCGCACTCAAAACCTGTGGGCAAAATGTCGCTGAGCATCACCATTGCTTCTTCGTCGGCTCCGACCGGGAATTTGTAGAGGCTCCCATCGGCTTGAGGGATGCGAACGTACTCGGCCTGAGTTCCGTCTATGGTGTAGCCCAGAATCCATCCGCCATCCCGGCAGTGGGAATACATGCTTCGTTTGCAGAAGTCGCACTTCAGGCAGGCAGTTACGCACGAGATGATGACTTTGTCTCCAGCGTGAAACTCCGAGACGCCAAGTCCGATTTGCTCGACGATACCAATGCCCTCATGGCCGAGAATGCGCCCATCGGTCACAGCGGGGAGATCTCCCTTCAGGATGTGAAGATCGGTTCCGCAAATCGTCGAAGCGGTAATCCGCACAATGGCATCGCCCGGATTCTGGATGCTTGGGCGCGGCTTGTCCTCCCACGCACGCTTGCCCGGACCGTGATAGACCAGCGCTTTCATGGTCATGCCGGTGCTGCGAGTTACGGCACTCCTCGTCGACTTTTCGAGTTCAACGGTTTTCATTGATATCCCTTGAAAAGCTAAAGAATCGTAGAACGATTCGCAATGCTGCGACTGTTCCCTACGACACACTTTCACATCGAGGAATAGAAGCGATACCGCGGTTCTCATGTTTCCACCTCGCCATGTTCATGAGCGGGGACGTTCTGGGTCGTATCGCACGAACACAGCCACTCTAGCCTGTGACCTAAGTTCTATTTTCTGCGGGCCTTCTGGGCAAGCGAGTTGGTTCAACGGCTTAGACTTGACCGTTTTGGGAACGCGTTCCTCTCAGAGTTTGAAATGGAGACGCGAAGTAGGTGCTAGTGGATGACATGGCCCTTCACTTGAGGCGAATACATTGGCGCAGACCAACCGCCTTTGTTCGTTTCGCGCTTGCAACATTGCGGCGGACCATAACTCCTATCACGTGGGGCAATTAATTTTGCTGCGGCGTCTGCTAGGGGCGTGGAAATAGCTGCAAGGCCCTGTTCGTCGAAAATCCCATCTAAGCCGGGACGCAACAGATCAGGAGCCAGGCGTTCTCAGCCGCGGCCGGCGTTCCTCTGCTCGCAAGCCTTAATCTTTCTACTTACCGACCATAAGAAGTGTAAATGAGCCCGGCAGCGGCGGACCGAGCGCCATGCGGCCTGGCACCGGCGCGGGCGCGTTAGGCGGAACCGGCCCGTACTCGAAAGCCACGCTGAGCACGTGATTCGTTTTGGTGTCCAGCACCATGTTCCTGGCGCCTACCATCGTTTTCAGCCTTTGCTCCACCTCGAAGCTGGTGGGACTATTTTCCTTGACGAATATCATCGAGCCGCCGCCTGCGGTGCTTATGGCTTCCATCGTAGCGGGATTGAACGCGACGGTATCCACGTTCACGTCGGTCGGGAAACTGCTAATGATGTTGCCGTTTTCGGCATTCACAATCAGGACCACAGGTGTGGGCAGGCGCCAGTACGAAAAGAGAATGTGATTTTTTGTATCGAGCGACAGGCCGCTACCTGCGTCCACGCCCTTTGAGCTGAGGTCAAGGTGCTTGGTCACTTTCAAATTCTTCGCGTCCACCACGGCAATGTTGGCTTTGTCCATGATGTTGACGTAGACGGTGCCTTTGCCGTCGGTCGCAGCCTGCTCGGGCTGTCCGCCAAGGTCAATCGTGCCCGCGACTGTACCTTCCTTTGCATCGATCACGGTGGCATACGGCGGCATATGGCTGAGCACCCACACGCGTTCATTGAATGGGTCAAACATGATGCCATCGGGGCGGCCATCCACGTTGATCGTCTTGATCACCTGCAAGGTTTTGGAGTCCCACATGGTCATGGGCGTGGTGGTGGAGAAGCCGTGATGGGATTTGGGGTCGACGGCAGCGCCGCCGGATTTGACGCCGGCAATTGAGCCCGCTGGTTCCAGCGTATCCAGATTGAAGGCTGTCAGTTGGCCCATCGGGCCATTCCGCGGGACATACAGACGACGGCCCTCGACGTCCGCGGTAATGTAGTCAAAGCCGCCCTCACCACCAACTTTGGCCGTCTTGAGCACCTTGTAAGGGCCTGCGCTCTGGTCATGCTGAGCGAATCCTACCGACGCCAACATCGCGATCCCTGCTGCAAGTACAACTCCCAGGCACAATCGTCCCATGAGATATTTCCTCCAACGGCTTTACTGTTTGGCCCTAAGCTGCGAGCGAATATACACCACATTGTCTGGTTCAACAGGTGTGAATTCAAATCCGAATGGTCAAAAGGAAGTTTGCAAAACAAAAACGAGGTTGCCCGACTCTACGTCTAAATTGGCAGCCAAGCTTTTCGCTCGGCTGCCGGCGAAGCGTCAGTTAGCCGTCCGACCCGTCGAGGCTGATCTGGGATGCCCCTTGGGGACGCTTAGGTATCCGACGATTTTGTCCTTCCCGATCTGGTTGACCACGAGCTCGCGAGGCACTCGGGTTCCCATACTATAGAAGTAGATCGGCTCATCGATCGCGCGGTCCTTCTTCTCGAGACGCAGGTCGTCTACGTAGAGCGCCACGCTGAACTGATTCTTCTTAACATTGGTGCCGCGGAGCTCGACCATGAGATCGCCGACTTTCGAACGAGTGCCCTTGCCAGTGAGCGTGAACTCGGCATAATCGCGCTCGCCCACCCGGCGAAGCTCATCGATCTCATCGTGGTTGCGAGCGATCAGAGTGCCAAATTCGGTACGGGTCATATCGAGATTGTTTCTCGTCGACGCCAGGTCGCTCTTCACGCCATTGATATCACCGCCCAAAGACTTGACATCGTCGAGGTTCGCTTTGCGGGCGAGCTCCGACTGCACGCCGGTTAGTTTTCTGGAATAGTCGTCGCGAATCTCGCCATTCTGGCGCCGCGCCGTGGTGACCTCACCTTGGGTCATCTTCATCTTGTCGGTCACCGCCACGAGTTCATTTTGGAGCTGGGAGTTGACCTCTTCGGTCTGCGTAAGGCGCTGGTTCAGGGCCTCAAGATCCTGCCCCACGAGCTTATTCTGACCGGTCTGGCTGACAAGCGCCTGCTCCGCTTTTTTCGCCTGTGTTGTGGCATTCCATCCCACGCCAACGCCCAAAATGGACACTGCCGCGAGAGCAATTACGGCCATCCACACCCAGCGGGGCGTTCCAGATCCCTCCATGCGGGATTCTTCTGCCTGCATGTTTTCTCGGTCGTTGTTGTCTTCTCGGTTGTACTGATTTTCAGAAGCCTCGTTCATCGAAGCGTCTCCTTCCACTTATCTGGAATTAGGCACGTCGCTCGCCTAACAATCCGGGTGGTTTGCGGGAGATCAGCGGGAATGAAGTCCCCCGGTAAATATCGACTCGAATGACCATACCGCTTTAAAGCGCCGAAACACATCTGGCCGGAAGGACAGGGGTAGCCTAAAGGGAAACAGCTGCTATGCACTTGAAAGGAGATCGAAGGTGCAAGATTTGATGCCGATTTGGAATAGAATCCTTTGGCATGAAACGGCGGCTCGGTCATGTCCCGGTTGTGCTGTTATCACTACTTCTCGTATTAGTTTTTTTCGTATCGGCGTCCACTGGCTACGCGCAGAATCAGGCGAAACGCATCGCTCCAAAGCAGGCTCGGCGATCATTTAGCGTCGTAGAAGCGACGATCCCCGAAATGCAAGCGGCAATGAAGTCGGGGCGCGTCACTTCACGAGATTTGGTGCTGCAGTACTTGACCCGAATCGCGCTCTATGAAGACAAGCTGCATGCGGCGATCACCGTCAACCCGAATGCGCTGAAGGAGGCCGAGGCGCTCGATCGGGAACGCGCCCGCGGCAAAGTACGCGGTCCGCTTCACGGAATTCCGATCGCACTCAAGGACAATATCCAGACGACGAACATGCCCACAACGGGCGGAGCGCTAGCGTTTGATCGTTTCACGCCGCCCTATGAAGCGACGCTGACAACGAACCTGCGGCGAGCGGGAGCCGTGATTATCGCCAAGACGAGCATGACCGAATTGGCAAACTGGGTGGCAGGCCCGCCTACACCGATGCCCGGCAACTACAGCGCGCTCGGCGGTTATGGGATGAACCCGTACGATCCAAGACGCGATCCGCGCGAGGCTACATTTGACGGGCGCCCCGCGCTGGTGGCGGGGGGATCGAGTTCGGGTGTGGGGACGGCGGCAAATTTCTGGGCGGCGAATGTCGGCACAGAGACGTCCGGCTCGATTCTGAATCCGGCCAATCAGAATATGCTTGTTGGTATTAAACCGACGGTGGGGCGGATCAGCCGGTATGGCGTTATTCCCATCACGGCGGATCAGGATACGCCCGGCCCGCTGGCCAAAAGCGTGACCGATGTGGCGATTCTGCTGGGAGCGATGGAAGACAGCGCGCCCGATCCGAACGATCCGGCGACGAACAGGTGCAAAGCTCCAGCGCAACGCGATTACAGGCGCTTTCTCAAGCCGAACGGCTTGAAGGGAGCGCGGATCGGCATTCCGCGGGCGTTCTATTACGACGCGGTGATACCGCCAGGCACGGCTCTGGCGAGCACGGGTTTGAATCCCAGTCAAGCGGCTGTGATGGCTGAGGCGATCAAGATTCTCAAGAAGCTCGGAGCGACTGTAGTCGATCCGGCCGACATTCCGAGCGTCGTCTCCAGGGATCCTGAGACGAATTTGCTTTTGTGGAACTTCTGCGCAGGCGATCAGAATGGAAAAGGAAAAGACGAACACTGCTCCGTGGTTATGAAATACGGCATGAAACGCGATTTCAACAATTGGCTAAAAACTCTGGGGCCCGGAGCGCCGGTTAAGTCGCTGACGGAGCTTCGTCAATTCAATCTCGCGCATGAAGCCGCTGGCGCGATCAAGTACGGCCAATCTCAGCTCGACATTTCGGACGAGATGGATGTGGATGCGGATCGTCCTCGATATGAGGCCGATCGCGCCAAGGATATTGCGTTAGCGGCCACGAATGGGATTGACGCGGCGCTGAAAGAAAATCGGCTGGATGCATTGGTGTTTCCCGGCGCGACGGGCGCCGCCATTGCGGCAAAACCGGGATATCCGACGGTGATCGTGCCGTTCGGAATGATTCCGAATGAGCCGACGCCGCCGTTTCCGGGCGGATTCGATGCCAAACCGGCGCCTTTCGGGATAAGCTTCACGGGTACCGCGTGCAGCGAGCCGAGGCTCATCGAACTTGCCTATGCTTTTGAGCGCGCGAGCAAGCGCCGCGTCCCCCCGCCGTCTTTTCCGTGAGGCCTTCATTGACGCGAATATATGGATGACGTAGCTTTGGGCTGTGGCGGCATTTGAGTTTTGGATTCGCATGTGAAACGACTCATTTTCAGGCTGTTTCCAGCAGTGATCGCTTCGCTCCTCGTTGCATTTCCGCTTCTCGCGCAGCAGGACAATATCGACGATTTCTTCCGTGACTTCACTGCCGAGTGGATCCGCCACGATCCCGATCTTGCCGCTCGCACGCGCTACTTTTCGGGCGAGGAGCAAGACCGTTTCGAGCGAGAGCTTACGCCTTTGACGCTTGCGTGGAAACGCGAGCGCATTCAACTGGCCCGCAAAGGGCTGGCTGAACTCCAGAAATTCAACGGGGCACACCTAAGTGAGCCGCAGCGACTTTCGGCGGCAGTGATGCGCTGGCAATTGGAGATGGTGGTCCGTGAAGAGGCTTATCTGGATTACAGATTCCCGCTCGAACAGTTTCAAGGCGCCAATGTAAATCTGGTGGACACGCTGGTGGTTGTGCATCCGTTGCGCATTGAGAGGGACGCGGAGAACTACGTGGCGCGTCTCTCGCAAGTGAACGTTCGCATGCAGGAAGCAATGGCGGAGTCAGAGCGGCTGGCAAAGAAGGGGATTATTCCGCCTCGCTTTATTCTGGACGCCACGATCAACCAGATGCAGAAGTTCATCGGCGTACCCCCTGCGCAAAATCCCCTGGTAGCCACATTCGCGCAGAAGATCGCTGCCATTAATGGAATTCCGCAAACGAAAATCGAAGAGCTGCGTGGGCAGGCCGAGAAGATCGTAAACGATCAAGTTTATCCAGTTTGGAAGCAGGCCATCGCCCTCCTGCAATCTCAATCCGGGCGCGCGAGCGACGATGCCGGCCTATGGCGCCTCAAAGGCGGATCCGCAGCTTACGCTTACGATTTGCGCCGCTACACCACTACGAACCTGACTGCCGATCAGATTCACGAGACCGGGCTTCGTCAGGTGGCCCGCATCGAATCTGAGATGGATGGCCTTTTAAGGCGGCTGGGGCGCACGGAAGGTTCGGTCGAAGAGCGCATCGAGAAACTCAGCGCCGAACAGGAATATCCGAATCCAACTTCGGAGGAGAGCCGGGCGCTCATCATGCGCGACGTCGAAGGGATCTTGCGCGATGCGGAGAAGCGCGCCGCTTCGCTCTTCGATAAGCGGCCGATGGCACCTGTGATTGCCCAGCCATATCCTCGCTTTCTCGAGACGAACGCAGCCGCTACCTATACATCGCCAGCCCCCGATGGCTCGCGCCCGGGGATATTTCAGTTCCCGCTGCGTTCGGAACAGATGACCAAGCTCTCGACGGATGGCGGTCTGCGTAGCCTCGTATATCACGAGACCGTTCCGGGCCATCATTTTCAAATTGGATACGAGTTGGAGGACAAGGACCTGCCACGGTTTCGACGAATCAGAGCGTTCGGCGGAATATCCGCACTAACGGAGGGCTGGGCGCTGTATGCGGAGCACCTCACTGCGGAGTCCGGCTGGTATAGCGACGATTTGGTAGGGCTATTGGGTGAACTCGATTCAGAACTCTTTCGCGCTCGCCGGCTTGTGGTGGATACGGGCATTCATGCCAAGCACTGGACCCGGCAGCAGGCCATCGATTACGGAATCGAACCAAGCGAAGTGGAACGGTACGTGGTTTTCCCGGGCCAGGCATGCTCCTACATGCTTGGCGAGCTGAAGATTCTGGAGTTGCGGCAAAAGGCGCAAAAGGCCCTTGGCGACAAGTTTTCGTTACCGGAGTTCCACAATCGGGTGTTTGAAGCCGGCACGGTTCCGCTGGACATACTCGAGCAGCAGGTGGATGCGTATATTCGCACGGCAGGCGGAAAGCCATAAACCTGAAAAGGATCTTTCGTCGATGAGGAGCTTGGTGATGAATCGGACGCTCATTGGTGTAATCGCTTCCACGCTTGCGTTATTTACCCTGGTTGCCGTGGGCTCGACTGCCCGGGGGCAGCAGTCTTCATCAGCTTCGAGTGCGATCACGGATGCGTCCCGGGCCGAAGCCGTTCGATTCCTCACGGACCTGGTGAAGATCGATACGAGCAATCCTCCTGGTAATGAAGTAAAGGCGGCGAACTACATCAAGACAGTGCTCGACAAAGAGGGGATTGCCTCAGAGATATTTGAATCGGCGCCGGGCCGCGGAAACATTGTGGCGCGGCTCAAAGGCAACGGCAGCAAACGGCCCCTTCTGCTCATGGGCCACCTGGACGTGGTCGGGGTGGAACGGGACAAGTGGACGGTGGATCCGTTCACTGCAGTGATGAAGGATGGATATCTTTATGGCCGCGGCTCGCGTGACGATAAGGCCATGGATGCCGCGAATCTGGAAGTATTTCTCGAATTGCACCGCAGGAAAATTTCGCTGGATCGGGATGTGATCCTGCTCGCCGAAGCGGGCGAAGAAGGAACTACGCAGTACGGCATCGATTTCATGGTCGCGCAGCATTGGGACAAAATCGACAGCGAATACGTGCTGAACGAAGGCGGAGCGCTCCACGAAAGCAACGGCAAGGTCGACTATGCCGGCGTTGGTACGACCGAGAAGGCACCACGCGCGATGAAGTTGATTGCGCGCGGGTCGAGCGGCCATGCTTCCATGCCGCGCCTGGACAATCCTATCGAGCATTTGGGCGCGGCGGTGGGGAAGCTCCTGGCGTGGCAGCCTCCGATGCGACTGAACGAAACGACGAAGGAATACTTCTCGAGACTGGCCAAAATCAGTACGGCGGAGGATGCGTACCTTTACACGCATCTCGAGGAGCCGGCCGTGCAGCAGAAACTCGCGGCGAACCACATTTCGCAAAACTCGATGCTGCGAACCTCGATTGTCCCGACGATCATCAAGGGCGGTTTTCGCGTGAACGTGATCCCAGCTGACGCTGAGGCCACACTCGATGTGCGTGCGCTGCCCGATGAGAACGTGGATGAACTGATGGCGACGCTGAAAAAGGTGATTAACGATCCTGAAATAGAGATCGTGCGCAGCGACAAAACTAACGATAGGCCCGCCGGCGCACCATCTTCTATCCACAGCGACATGTTTCAAGCGCTGGAACGAGCGCAGGCGAAATTATTTCCGGGCGGGGTGACGCTGCCGATGATGGTGACGGGAGCCACGGATTCGGCACAACTGCGCGCCAAAGGCGTACAGGCGTACGGCATTGGTGCACCGACCAGCGACGATGACGCACTGCGCGTTCATGGAAATGACGAGCGGCTTCGGCTGGATGGCGAAGGCAAGTTCATCGAATATCTCTTTACCGCCGTGGTCGATGTTGCTGCTTCAAAGAAGTAGTCAGCTCCAGGTTGAAGAAATCATCAGTGGTTGACTAAGAGCCGAGAAATATTTCGGATCGGTTTGACCTCTCGGGATGCGTTCGCGGGGCGGACAAAAGCTGTGGTAACGTAAGCGGCCGACGTCCCAATCAGCGAGGGCAAACGATGGCTGGTCAAAACATCGGCAGGCGTGGTTTTCTTCAGGGCGCCGGGCTCGCAGCGTTGACCGCTGCCGGAATCCTTCCTTCTGAATGCCAATCACAAATTGCGGTGCCGAATTCCAGCGGCACAGAGCCGCCCAAGCTTAAAGCACCAGCGCTCGCCTGCGACTGCCATCATCACATCTACGACACGGCTCGCTTTAAACCCATTCAACATGCGGAACCCAATTCCAGTGTGGCGGAGTATCGGTTGTTCCAGCAGCGTATCGGCACAACACGAGACGTGATCGTCACTCCCAGTGCCTACGGTATGGATAATCGCGTCACGCTTGACGCTATCTCTCAGCTGGCACCGAACGCTAAAGGTGTTGCCGTCATTCACCCGACGATCACGGACGGCGAGTTGAAGAGCCTGGATCAAGGCGGAATTCGCGGCATTCGGTTCTCGTTGAACTCGAGTCCCAACGGCAACAAGGCTGTAACGACGCTTGATATGGTCGAGCCGCTCTCAAAGCGAGTGGCTCCGCTAGGCTGGCACGTGCAAATCAATATGGACGGCGAGGGAATCGTCGGGGCCGAAGATTTGTGGAACCGAATTCCTTCGGCGATCGTGTTCGACCACATGGGGCACATTCCGCAGCCGATTGGCACAAAGCACCCTTGTTTCGCACTCATCCGCAGGCTGATCGACAAGGGCCGGGCGTGGGTCAAGCTCTCCGTGACCTACGACAACACCAAAGACGGGCCGCCGACATATGCCGACGTAACCAGAGTTGCTCAAGCGTATGTGCAGGCCGCGCCGGAACGGATGATATGGGGAAGCAATTGGCCGCACCCGAACGAAACGAACAAGCCCGATGACGCCGTGCTATTTGACTTGCTCGAGAAATGGGTCCCGAACGAAGCGACCCGTCATCGCATCCTCGTTGAAAATCCGGAAGTGCTGTACGGTTTCGTGCGGAAGACATAGCTAGCGTCTTTCGCCTCGAGCGCTCCCAACCGATCACTTACCAAAAAGACGCACTGATTCGTACCTGACGGACGACGCGTATAGTTGTGGCGCGATAGAAGCCGTGCGACCAAATCGAAGTTCGCTCATCTTACCTTGTTTGAACGAGCTTGTTTCAGTGGCTCGGAAGCTTAGAATTACTTCTTAGCGGTGGGACCGATTTATGGCGAAACCAGTTTTGCTGAGTGTGGATGACGACTCGGATGTTCTGCGGGCGATCGAGCGCGACCTGCGATCAAAGTATGGCGCCGAATACCGGGTGATCGGAAGCGATTCTCCTGACGGCGCACTTACGCTTTTGAAGCAGTTGAAGGTGCGGAACGACAGCGTGGCTCTGCTTCTTGCGGATCAGCGCATGCCGCAAATGGATGGCGTGACATTTCTGCAAGAAGGAATGCGGATCTTCCCCGATGCAAAACGGGCATTGCTCACTGCTTATGCCGACACGAACGCTGCGATCAGCGCGATCAATGAAGCCAGCATCCACTACTTTTTCTTGAAGCCATGGGACCCTCCGGCCGAGCATCTATATCCGCAATTGGATGATCTGCTCGATGATTGGCAAGCTTCCTATCGCCCTGTATTCGAAGGAATCCGGGTGTTAGGGACCCGTTGGTCTCCGAAATCGTATGAGTTGCGAGACTTCCTGGCGCGCAACCGCGTTCCGTACCAGTGGATTGACGTCGAACTTACCGCCAATGACCCGGAGACCAAGCGTCTGTTGGACGTGCTGGGCCCGGAGGCAGCCAGTCTTCCGGTGGTACTCTTCCCGGACGGCACAAAGCTTCTCGAAAGTGTACCCGCAGATGTGGCTCAAAAGGTTGGCCTGCGGACACGCGCGCAAACCAACTTTTATGATTTGGCGATCGTGGGCGGAGGGCCCGCCGGTCTCGCCGCCGCTGTCTATGGCGCGTCCGAGGGCCTGCATACAATGATTATCGAGCGGGAAGCTCCGGGTGGGCAGGCGGGAATGAGTTCCCGCATCGAGAACTATCTTGGATTTCCGATGGGCCTCAGCGGAGGCGATTTGGCGCGGCGCGCTGTGGTGCAGGCGCAGCGTTTTGGCGTGGAAATTCTCGCCCCGCAAGAAGCTGTGACTGTGCGCGTGGAAGGGCCTTACCGGTTCTTAAAATTGGCGGACGGAAACGAGATCTCGTGCCACGCGTTGATGATCGCGACGGGAGTGCAGTGGCGGCGACTGGAAGCTCCGGGAATCGACCGGCTGCAGGGCGCGGGTGTCTATTACGGCGGCGGCGCGAGCGAAGCGCTGTCCTGCAAGGGCGAAATTGTCTACGTGATCGGGGGAGCAAATTCGGCCGGTCAGGCGGCGATGAACTTCGCGAAATATGCGGACCGGGTGGTTATTGTGGTGCGCGGCAGTTCTTTATCGAGCACCATGTCGCAGTATCTGATCGATCAGGTCAAGGAGACGCCCAACATCCAGATTTGGCCACACGCAAGCGTATCCGAAGTTCACGGCGAGACGCATCTGGAAGAGATTTCCTTCCTTTGTTCGGATACCAACAAGATTGAGCGCGTGCCGGCGAGCGGCATGTTCATCTTTATTGGAGCGCTGCCGCGAACGGACTGGCTTGCCGGAGTTGTCGAGCGGGACGAGCGCGGGTTCATTCTGACTGGTCCCGATCTCATACGGGATGGTCAGCGGCCGAAGGGGTGGGCGCTGGACAGAGATCCCTTTTTGCTGGAGACAAACGTCCCCGGAATTTTTGCGGTTGGCGATGTGAGGCATGGTTCGGTGAAACGCGTGGCTTCCGGAGTGGGCGAAGGATCGGTGGCCGTGCAGTTTATCCATCAATATCTGAGCAAGGTATAAATGGTCGACAAATCGGATTTACTTGCGGTCCCGGTATTCGTCGGTCTGCCGGACGACCAGATCGCGTGGTTTATCAGCCAAGCGGAAGAGCTGCATTTCAAAAGCGGCGACGCGTACTTTCGCCAGGGCGATCCCGCCGACGCGATGTTTGTGATCATGGAAGGACAACTCCAGGGACGCGGCGAAATCGGCGGCGAAACGATCATGTTCTCGATGAAGCCGGGCGACGTGACTGGCGTGCTGCCCTTTTCGAGAATGAAACAGTTTACGGTGGGCGTACGAGCCCTCACCGATGCGACCGTCTTGCGTTTTCCTTCCTCTCTATTTCCCGAACTCGTTCAGAAGATGCCGGAGTTAGCCCAGCGTCTGGTGGGCCTGATGTCCGACAGAATTCGTGAGACCACCCGGATCGAACAACAACGTGACCGGTTGGCTTCGCTAGGAAAGCTTTCAGCGGGGCTCGCGCATGAACTCAATAATCCGGCTTCGGCTGCCAAGAGGGCCGCAGGCCAGCTGCGAGATATCCTGATAAAAATCCGGGACGCGAGCCACGAATTAGGAAGGCGCGACCTGACTCCTGCCCAGAAATCCGAAATCGAGAAGCTGGAAGCTTCCTTCGTCCAACACAATGAAGTTCCGCTCGATCCACTGGCGCTCAGCGACCTGGAAGACCAAATCGATTCCTTGCTTCGCAGTCACGGGCAAAACGACATGTGGCAAATGGCTGCGGAGTTAGCGCGGAAGAACATCAAACCCGCGGCGCTCGAATCTTTATTTGCCAACCTGGATGCAGGCACTGCCCGGGCTGCCCTTGTGAGGATCGCGGCTTCGGTTGAAATCGCAACGCTGCTGAATGAAATCGAAAACAGCACGGCGCGAATATCCGACCTGGTGCGCGCCATCAAGGAATACACCTACATGGACCAGACTCCGGTCCAGAACGTCGACATCGTGAAGAGCCTTGAAACGACGCTTACGATCATGAACCACAAGCTCAAACGCGGAGTCGTCGTGGAGCGTGACTACCAGCGAGTGCCTCTGCTTGTGAATTCATTTGGCAGCGAACTGAATCAGGTTTGGACCAACATCATCGACAATGCCATCGACGCAATGAGTGGCAAAGGCGAACTTCGAGTGCGGACCTATCGGGACGACGATTGCGTTGTGGTGGAGATCGGCGATAACGGGCCGGGCATTCCAGAGGACATAAAGGCGCACATCTTCGAGCCTTTTTTCACCACGAAGCGCGTCGGTGAAGGTACAGGGCTCGGACTTGATACCACTTTGCGAATCGTGAAGAAGCACAGGGGCAATATTCAGGTGAGCTCAAAACCGGGCGATACGCGGTTCCAAGTCTGGCTGCCGTTGGCTGAAAAGCAGGCTGAGGAGCGCGATTCTCCGGCAGTTCGAGCACAGCAGTGACGACTTTTCTTCCAATCAAGTCTTCCCATCAGGCCGCGCGGACTCGTTCGGGGTGAAACCGCACGGTGGCGAAGACCGCGAGCGTAACGAAAATCAGCAGCGCCAGTATCTGTGCGGCCACGAATGGAGGCTCCGTCTGGGTCGGAGCGAGTTCTCTCAATGCCGGGACCTTCTGAAATGACTGCACGATCAAAACGAAGACGTTGAACCATAGCGCCATGGCGGAGCCAATCACATAAATCCAGCGCCACGGACCAGCGAGGTGGAACGCATAGCGCGCAGGAATCACGATCGCCAGTAGCACAAGCGAGATGATCCCGACAATGTGGGAGGGCAAAAGACCATGGAAGGGGAAACCGAATCCGGTGATGCTCGTCAATGCAGTGGTCGTCAAGAAGAGCCCTGTCCACCCATCCAAACGTTTTTGAGCAAGGAGTCCAAACATTACGACGAGCCCCGAGGCGATTCCCGCCAGACTGATTAGCACGTGCAGCAACGTATAAGTTGCCGTGCTCATTCCTAAAATCATGAGGGGTCTCCTTTCGCGGTCAGTGTTGTGGGCCTAGTTCGGAGAAGAGAAAGGTATCACTCCTCGACCCTTATTGCGCGGAAGATCACAGGAATTTGACGAGCGCGTCGGTCGTTTCTTTTGGATTTTCCTCCAACACCCAATGTCCAGTGTTTTTGAGGACGACGACGGTCACATTTGTAGCAACGAGTTTCGTCTGCTGGCCTAGCGGTTCTCCAAGCGACTTCTCGCCGCCAATGGCCAGCACCGGAAACGTCAGCTTCGTCTGAGAGAGTTGAGCGAAATCCTTGGCCGCTTGCTGGAACGAAACGAAGTAGGCCCATCCCGCGTGCATTCGTCCCGGGCGTGAATAAGCCGCCGTGTAAGCTTTGCGATCCGACACCGGGATCGAATGAGTTTTGTCGGCGGCGAAGTCATTCCAAAAATAGTCGAAGTAGGTGCGTTCGCGACCTCGAACCAGAGCTTCGGGCGTCGGGCCATTGAAGCGGAAATGCCAAATCCCGGGATTGTTGTAAATTGCCTCCCAGCCACTCACGCCGGGCAGGAAAGCATCCATCAAGACGAGCTTTGTCACTTCCGCTGGAAACTGGGCAGCATAGGCATAGGCGACCATAAGACCGATGTCATGCCCAACGACTTCTGCTTTCTGAACGCCAAGAGATTTGGCCAGCCCGTGAATACGGATGGCGGCACTCTTCATGTCCAGACCGTTGGGGGGAATGTCTGAGTCTCCGATGCCTGGCAAGTCCGGCGCGATTACGGTGAAGCGCTCGGCCAAGACTGGAATGATAGGCCTCCACATCAGCGACGTCTCCGCGTAACCGTGCAACAAGATAAGCGGCGTACCGTGGCCGGCGGTCAAATAGTGCAACTTGGCACCATCGACCGTGGCCGTGCGTGAAGCGATTGGTCCAGCTGTAGTCTGTCCGTAGGCCTTCGAGCAGAAGGCAGTGAAGGGAAGGAGACCGAGCAGGGCCAGCGCTATAAGCACGTTCAAAGGTCGTTTCACGAAAGGCTCCTTAAAAAGAAGGGCGAAGGACAACGTTCCCGGCGGTTGGTTATTGGCGACAAGGCATTCCAGGGCACCCTGCCGACTAAAATATACACCCCGCTTAGACGATTAGCGCGGGGTGTATTCAGTATTTGCGGCTGATTTTAGCGATGCTTGATGAAGTCACCGGTGTGCAGTTCGGCCATTGCCTGGCGTAGTTGTTCCTGCGTGTTCATGACAATAGGGCCGTACCACGCCACTGGCTCCTCGATGGGCTTGCCCGAAACCAGCAGGAACCGAATTCCTTCGCCGCCGGCTTGTACCACGATCTCATCTCCTCGGTCAAAGAGCACTAAGGAATGATTGCGGACGTCGTAGACGGGCGCGGCGTTTGGTTTTGCCACATCGTCAGTGAGCACGGCTCGCGGTCGCGAGGCGTCCCGGAAAGAGCCCGAGCCAGCGAACACGTACGCAAAGGCGTTGCGCGTGGTCTCGACCTTGAGCCGCTTGCGAACTCCAGGTGGCACCGAAATGTCGAGGTAATTGGGATCGGCTGCGACGCCTTCCACCGGCCCTCGCTGGCCCGCGAAGGTTCCGCAAACGATGCGTACTCGGGTCCCGTCATCTTCGGTAACATCGGGAATCGCGCTCGCTGGAATATCCTGGTAGCGCGGCTCGGTCATCTTCAGCGCTGCGGGCAAGTTGGCCCACAGCTGAAAACCATGCATGCGCCCCTGGGTATCTCCCTTGGGCATTTCCTGGTGCAGGATGCCGCTGCCGGCTGTCATCCACTGCACGTCGCCGGCAGACATTTTGCCCTTGTTACCGAGGCTATCGCCGTGCTCCACGGAACCTGCGAGCACGTAGGTGATCGTTTCGATCCCGCGGTGCGGATGCCAGGGGAATCCCGCCAGATAGTCTTCCGGGTTGTCGTTACGGAAGTCATCAAGCAGCAGAAAAGGATCGAAATCCCTGGTTTTGCCGAATCCGAAAGCACGCTGCAGCCTGACACCTGCTCCTTCGATAGTGGGCTGCGGTTCAATAATTCGTTTAACTGGCCGGAGTGACATAAGGTCTCCTTTTTGCGGCCGCGCGGCAGACAGATTCGATATGCGCCGCGCGGCCTGGATCGTTCAAGCCTTTACAAATTGAGCCTCGAGCGTGATGGTCACTTCGTCGCCGACGAGAATGCCACCGGTTTCGAGGGCCGTGTTCCACGTGAGGCCGAAGTCTTTACGGTTGAGCTTCGTGCTGGCCGACAAACCTAAGCGGGTATTCCCCCAGGGATCTTTGGCCGAGGGCGTCGGTCCTTCCACAGCGAACACAACGTTTCGGGTAACGCCGTGAATCGTCAGGTCCCCATCGATGGCCAATTCTCCGTCGCGAGCGCGACTTACGCGCGTGGACTTGAATGTCAGGGTAGGGAACTTCTCCACATCGAAAAAGTCGACGCTCTTGAGGTGGGCGTCGCGCTGGGTATCGCGCGTGCTAATCGAAGCAGCATCGATCGACGCCTGCACGTGCGAGTTGGTTAGATTCGCTTCATCCAGTGTAAGGGCGCCCTGAAGGCCTGTGAATTGGCCCTTTACGTTGGAGATCATCATGTGCTTGACCTTGAACTCGGCCACAGAGTGAACGGGGTCAATATTCCAGGTGGTAGTTGCCGCTTGCGGTGCCGCCAGTGTGCTCATATCCGTATCCTTTCTCAAGTGATTTGATGCGCTACTCCGGGATTAGATGCGTTACACCGATAATCGTTACAACAGCTATTAGACACAATAAATCAGCCTAATTGGCTGCGCGCTTCCCGCAAAAGGCCCGTCAATAGGCGAAGGCGCCCACGACCCAGATGGCCCAACTGTTTGCGGTGGGCCGCCTGCACCGGTTCGTCGAGCCGGGCAAGCAGCTTTAGACCCGCGCCTGTGATGCGGGCCATTACTGTCCGGCGGTCCCTGGCCTCGCGGGACCGCGATATGAGGCCGCACTTCTCCAGCCGATCGAGCAAGCGAGTGATATCCGGGTCCCGCGTAATCATTCGTTTGGCGATTTCGCCACACGGGAGCCCTTCCGGGGCACCGCGGAGGATCCGCAGCACGTTGTATTGCGTAGACGAGAGATCCTCAGGCTTGAGAATCGTAACCAGCCCGCGCGAGAGCATGTCGGTCGTACGCAGCAGGTCCAGGAAGGCGGCTTCCTCTAGAGAGGGCATTCTGGGGCGCCTGTTCTTGGGCTGAGTTCCTCGCTTCATCGGATCCAATAATACTCGTTATAACGACTATTGTAAACACAGACATTACGGTGCAGATTTGCGAGGCCGGCGGCGACTTACATGCAGTTTGTGGGATTAAAGGGGGAGCAGCGTCTAATGTTCGTTGTCGTCATATTCGGAAGGTACATCGTCTTCCGGAACTTCGTGAGTGACGACTTCCGATTCTTCGGCGTCCTCGGCTTCCTCGACACCGGCTACCGCATCAGCCTCGAAAGACTGTCCTTCTTCCGCCAGTTCCTCCACACTTTCTGAATTGGCGCGCGCTACTTTCCGCAATCCTTCGATATCTCCCGACTGGCCAGCGGTTTGCGCGCCCGGCCCCTTTGGCCTGAACGGGATTGAACGACCCTGGCCTGCGGCTGCACTGGCACCACGAATCGTCCTGCTCTTCTTAGCGGGCTTCGTGGCCGCAGGTTTGCGTCTGGGTGCGGCCTTCCGAGTACGCGCAGAGACCTTCGCGCGTGGCTGCTTGGTCGTTTTCTTGCTTTTTGTGACTTTTCGCCGGGCTGGTTTCTTCTTGGGCATGCGCGCAGTCTACCATCGACTCAGCAAGTGGACAACGGCACCCTCTCTGACAGGGAGGGCGATTGGTCATTTTGGATTGGCACGTCGTACGCGCCGCTATCTCAGGGACGACGAGTTTTATCGAGCCGAGAGGATGAGCGCGTCCAAGCCTTTCCAGGCGATTTGCACTCCAATACAAAGCAAAATAAAGGCGATCACACGTAAAATTCCGTGAACCGTCTGTCGCGAAATCTTGAGGGTAATTTTCTGGGCATAAGCATAGCTGAGGTACACAAGGACGCAGTTCAAGACAATACCGCCCAGAATGCCGATATGGGCGAATGCTTCATCAAGCAGATTTGTCTGTGAAGCGTGGGCGCTTAAGGTCAACGTAACCACAATCGTGCCGGGGCCCGCCGTGACAGGAAATGTGAAAGGATAGAAAATCTGATCGGCCAGCGAGCTTCGATCTCCCGCTGACGGCGAAGCAGTATTCTCAGGCGCCACGTCGTTCTGATTCAGCAGATCCCAGCCCATGGCTGCAGAACGAAGCCTCCCGCAAATTGAACCACCGGCAGTGAGATGCCAAAAAAGGAGAGAATCGCCGCTCCAGCCAGGTCGATGGCAAGCAAAAAGAAAACCGTGCTGAGGGCTATTTTGCGCGCAAGGCTTCTAAACACCTCTGGCGGGGCGGGACCTACCAATCCCAGCAAGATCAGGGCCGACCCGACAGGATTAATCACAGGCAACAGAGCACTAAACGCGAGCGGCAGAAATTTCAGAGCCAGGAGCATTGCGATTCCTTCACCTCTTGACTGACCGCTCACCCGGAATATCGTTGCTCTTTGAAGGGGTCCCCGTAGATGTGATAGCCGTTCTCTTCCCAGAACCCGGGCAGTTCGCGCTCAACCAATTCGATCCCGCGCACCCACTTCACGCTCTTCCAGGCGTACAGGTGCGGCACGA
>CAWDNV010000013.1:0-381839 GCA_963803735.1 uncultured Acidobacteriota bacterium
TTATAGAACGGGATTATCGTCAACTGACTCCCACATGACGATAAGACGACTTGTCGGGACTTGGCCTCACAGCCAAACGCGGCATTCTGTTTGCTGACGGTGCTATTTTGCTGGATAGGGGCATTGGTGAGCCTTGGGGCAGGAAGCCGTTATTCAGGGATAACTAGCCAGAATCGGATGAACGGAAATCTTCGAGAGAATCCCACGCGCCCGACTTTGACAATCACGGCAATCGAGGTAGTCACAATCGACATCAAGACTCCAGCTATCACATTTTGTACGGCACTAGGAATCCTGCTGGACAATCCGACCGTATAGAAACGCAACAGCAGCGCTGCCGCTGGAATTCCCAGCGTGATCGCCAGCATTACAACCAGCCTTACTCGCGCTCGCATCGTTCCCGATCCTATTCCGATTGCCGCCACGTCTGCAATTTCCTGGGATGACGTGACCGGACTGAACAACACGCCGTTTCGCACTTTCCAAAAACCGGGGTGGTCTCAAGGGGTCGATGCAACACTGGCCTGTAGTCTACTCTCCGGAGTTTCAAAGCCCAACGTCTTGCGTGGGCGTTGATTGAGGCGCAGCGCGATTCGGTCCAGGTCCGTTTGACTGTAGCTGGACAAGTCGGCCTTCTTCGGCAGGTACTGCCGTAAGAGCCCATTGGTGTTTTCGTTGCTGCCGCGTTGCCAAGGACTCTGCGGATCACAGAAGTAAACCTTCACATCCGTGGCGACGGTGAAGCTCTGGTGCTGGGCCATCTCCAGCCCGCGGTCCCAGGTCAACGAGCGCCGCAGCGTCGCCGGAAGCTGACGGACGTGCTGGCTCAGAGCGGCGACCACCGTCGCCGTCTCCTTGCTGGGCACCTTGACCAGCATGACAAAGCGCGAACGGCGCTCCACCAAGGTGGCCACGTGACTGTTGTGCGCGCCGCTTAACAGATCGCCCTCCCAATGCCCGGGAACGGCGCGGTCCTCGACCTCCGCAGGCCTTTCCCGGATGGAGATGGCATCGACGACTTGACCACGGTGATGTCCGCTATCACGGGAGTGCCGCGAGCGGCGGATCCGCCGCTTGGAACGCAGATGCCGCACCAGTTCCTGTTTCAGCGCTCCCCGCGCTTGTATGAACAGACTCCGATAGATGGTTTCGTGGGACACGCGCAGGCTTCCGTCCTGGGGATACTGATTCTTCAGCCATCCAGAAATCTGCTCCGGCGACCAGTCCAGAATCAGTTTACTCGCAACGATCGTTCGTAGCTGCTCGTGGATAGCCAGCAAGCAGGTCTTGGGCCGCAAGGCCGACTCCCAGGCTTGCTGATCGGCATCGTTGGCTCGATACAACGGCCGCCCGCCATGGCGGGCCACCTCCCGGCTCACCGTCGACACCGCTCGCTGCAGACCCTTGGCGATTTGACGAATCGACGATCCGCCAGCGATCCCGCGGGAGATGTCCTCTCGCTCCGCCAGGGTAAGTGTTCGCAGCGAACGCCGACGGGCGGCCGGAGCAATCCCGCCATGACGCGCCAACAAAAAGTGAATGACCACATGACTCTTGCCAAAGGCCCGCCCGATCTCATGTAACGACTGCCCCGCTTTCCAACGCCACCACAGATCGGCCCTCTGCGCAGACGAAAGCCGCACCCGGATTCGTTGCATCATAAACACCACCTTTAGAGAAAACATTTATACCAGATGGTGTTGCATCGACCGGTTGAGCTGGCAGGACTTTTCGGGCGCAATTGGAGAAGAATGGACCAGCACAGACTTTTTGGGTAATGTGACGCGAATGGCACCAGGAATTGAACTGAAGACAAGCTCAGGAATGCTTTCTGTAACGATTGATCCCAGGCCCCATTGGTTGGTGGGCCTAGCTACTTTGACCGTTGATCTCATTTTCGTCGGTATCCTTTACCATTTCTGGTCCGCCATCCCGGTTTGGGTTCGCGTGTTCTGGATTTTTGTCTTAGTTCCCGGATTGTGGAGGTCGCTCTACGAGTTTTTTGGTGAGGAGATCATAGAATTCGATTCCCAAACGCTCACTGTCCGTAAGGGCATCCACGGCTGGGAAAGAAAGCACGAATATCCTGTGAATGAATGCAGCGAATTAGAATGGCAACCGGGTAATAACGGTCATTCTTATTTGACTTGTAAAGTCGGGCGATGGCCAAAAACGTTTGGAAATGGTCTATCGGAGAACGAGGGGATCGAAATCCTCGCGGCATTACAACAGACTTTGCCCGATGTGACGCAAAAGATTTGCTCATATCCCAGCTATAGGGAACATTTCATAACACTCGGGTTGAAAGGGAAATGAGCAACTCGCCTTCCGACCGCTGCTTCCGAATCACTTAGGTCAGTTTCTGGAAAACCGACTTATCGGGATTAGTCATTTCGGATGGGAGGACAGAAACCACTTGTACAGGCCGAATAACAGTGCAGTAAACAATGAGGACCCCGCGACAACTGTCGCCACGGCCATGAGTGAGGGCTGACGGTACACGGAGTACAAAATCAGGCAGCAAAGACCGGAAATTATTAGAATCGGTATCATGAAAATATAGAAGTCAGTACCGAGCAGTTCCAAAAGAGGCCAATTCTGACGAAACATGGGGCCGCTTCGAATAGGGTATGAGGGTTCGAGTTGGAAGTCTAGGCGCACGCTCTTTGCTGGCTCCACGCGAATGCTTTGCCGCTGGTCTCCGATTCCCGAGCGGTCCACTATCACCTCATATGCTCCAGGCTGCAGCCACACGACATAAGTACCAAACTCATCCGTTTTGACTGGATCGTGATTGAACACCGCGTTGCGCACCAGGACAGTCACGCCAGGTACGGGACGTCCTTGCTGTGTAATCGTACCGGTAATTTCGCCGGTCACCGTCTGTCCGAACGCAGCTCCCGTAAGGCTCACAAAGAGGCAAACGCCAAATGCGGCAGGCGCTGGCGGGATTCGTCTGAAGATTGTCAATGGTGCCTCACGCAGCCGGAGAAAACGCGCCAGAATGATCTACGAGGTTAGCATCTCGGAATCCTGTCCTCCAAGTCCTGAAAAACGCATTATAAAAGGGCGCCCCTTAGAGTAGGTTTTGATCGCTCGCATCAACACCTACAGGAAGGAGCACCCTCGTGAATGACGCCAAGTACATTGGGCTGGACGTTCACCAAGCAACGATCTCCGCAGCGGTTATGGACTCAACCGGTAAGCTTGTGATGGAATGCATCCTGGAAACGAAAGCGGCCACCATCCTCCAGTTTGTGCACGGACTGCGTGGAAGCTTACACGTGGCCTTTGAAGAAGGGACTTGTGCGGCGTGGCTACACGACCTGCTCAAACCACACGTCACGAAGGTGCTGGTGTGCGACCCGCGCAAAAACTCCCTGCTGAAAGCGGGCAATAAGAACGATCGGATCGATGCCCGAAAGCTGGCCGATCTGCTGCGGACTGGGCTCCTCTCACCGGTGTACCACGGAGAGCATGGCCTACGAACTTTGAGGGAGTTGGCACGCAGCTACCTAGCCGTCACTCGAGATCTCACACGGGTGATGAATCGCCTGAAAGCTCTCTACCGAAGCTGGGCCATTCCCTGTGCCGGCCAGCAAGTCTACGCGCTACGCTACCGCTCGGAGTGGCTCAGCAAGATCGCAGAGCCCGGCGTGCGCCGTCGTGCCGAGCTCTACTACCAGCAGTTCGACGCGCTGGATATTTTGCGTCAGGAAGTGCGGCGTGATCTTTTGGCCGAGAGCCGAAAGCACAGCGCGATGAAGTGGCTGCGCCAGATTCCTTCGATCGGACCCATTCGAGCGGCTTTGCTGATCGCTTTGATTCAGACGCCGCATCGCTTTCGTACCAAGCGGCAACTCTGGGCCTACAGCGGTTTGGCTTTGAAAACCTACAGCAGCGGGGAATACCGTTTTGTCGAGGGTCAACTCAAGCGCTCCAAAAGACTCCTGGCCATTCGCGGACTGAACACAAACCACAACCACGATCTGAAAAATATATTCAAGGGTGCGGCCATCCGAGCTGCAGTCGTACCTGGCCCATTTCAGGAGTTCTACGCCAGCTTAGTTGCCCGAGGAATGAAACCGTCGATGGCGCGGCTCACCCTGGCGCGCAAGATTGCGGCGATCACTCTGCTGGTTTGGAAGAAAGGAGTCTGTTTCGACGCTGAACATCTGAAACAACAAGCAGCTTGAGCGTCTGTCGAGAGCCCGCCCATTCCTGGATTCATCTCCAGCGGTGGCCTATCGGTTCTTCAGACGCTCTGGTTCGAGGGTGAGTATCCGTAATCCCGTTAGACCGAACGCGTGCTTTGGGTATCGAGTCTCTCGATAAACCGTATGCCCCCTCGGACAACCAGAAAAAGCTATAGGCGAACAGTCTCAGATAGAACCATGGTTGGCACTGCACAACCACTCTGCTTGTCTGCGTCAGAAACCGAAGGGCGTCGCTACGAAATGACGATGAACCTGGGGAAAAGCGAGATCACAGCGCCTCATTACAACGCCGGGCTGGATGACAAGATCCCTTCCAGTCGTCGGGGAAGTGTTTTTCTTGACATCCCCTTTTATAGAACGGGATTATCGGATACTGGCTTTTCGCGTCGCGACCGCATTCCGAGAAGATAACTGAATCGGAACCTATTCCCCTGCGCGATGCTTGCCGCCCCCAAAATTGCTTCCGGGTGGGCGACGACGCCCAAAATGTCGTGTATATTCGCTCGCAGCTTAGGGCCAAACAGTAAGCCGTTGGAGGAAATATCTCATGCGACGATTGTGCCTGGGAGTTGTACTTGCAGCAGGGATCGCGATGTTGGCGTCGGTAGGATTCGCTCAGCATGACCAGACTGCAGGCCCGTATAAGGTGCTGAAGACGGCCAAAGTTGGCGGTGAGGGCGGCTTCGATTATGTTTACGCGGACGCTGTTGGCCGCCGGTTATACGTTCCGCGTAGCGGCCCCACAGCCCGAATCACCGTCTTTGATCTGGATACTTTGGAGCCAGCCGGCGAAGTTCCTAATGTCAATGGACATGGAGCTGTGGTCGACCCCAAGACCAATCACGGTTTCGTAACCAGCAATCCCGTCGTGATGTTCGATTCAAAAAATCTTGCGGTCATCAAGACCATCAAGGTACAGGGTAACCCGGACGGCATTCTGTTCGACCCGTTTAACGAGCGGGTTTACGATCTCAGCCACTCCGCGCCGTACGCAACTGTAATCGATGCAAAAGATGGTTCTATCGTTGGCACTATCGATCTGGGGGGAGCTCCGGAACAGGCCGTCACCGATGGCAACGGCCACGTGTACGTCGATATCGAAGATAAAGGCAACATCGCAGTGCTAGACGCCAAGACACTTGCAGTGACTGCTCATTACGATGTTTCCGGTAAAGCTGGCACATGCGCCGGGCTGGCAATCGATGCTAAGAATCGCGTCCTTTTTGTCGCCTGCCGCGATCCCCACGTGATGGTGATCCTCAATGCCGACGACGGCAAAATCATAACCACCCTGCCACTCAGCGGCGTCACAGATGGCGCGGTGTTCAATCCCGCTACGATGGAAGCATTCAGCTCGCACGCCGAAGGCACGTTGACCGTGATTAAGGAGAACAGCCCCAGCAGCTTCGCTGTGGAACAGAACCTGACCACGATGCCGAGCGCCAAGACGCTCACGCTCGACAGCAAGACAAACCGCATCTTGCTGATCGCGGCGATGTTTGATCCGCCACCGGCTGGGACGCCGCCACTCTCAAACGGACGCATTGCTCGCGGCCCTATGCTGCCGGGTTCGTTCTCCATTTTGGCGGTGGCCAAGTAGACGGCCTACGGGAAAGTTCATCCTCGGCAGAGACCACAGCGCTCTCCAGAAATTGCGGAGACTCTCTTTCGCTGCATATGTTTGCAACATGAACCACCACCTCAGATTTGCCACCTTATAGAAAGCCAGTTTCCGATAAGACGACTTTTCAGGACTTGGCCCCCGCCACGCTCTCTAGGGGCATTCGCAGAGTGGGCCTAACGTTTTGGGGAAACTCGCGGCGGCGCAGGGGCCGGGGTACCCGCGGACGGTGGAGCGCTATGGGCCAGTTTGGCGTCGATTCCCCGTAGGGCATTTTGGAGGGCAACAAGCCGTTGGTTAAGTTTGCCCATGCGCGCGCGCATCTCCTGCAAATTATCAGAGATGCCGTGGATTTGCGTGGACATAGTATCCAGGCGCGTGTCCGAATTGGCCTGCATATCCTGCACGGTCTTCTGCAGGGGCATTACGTTGCCGGTCATTTTATTGACCGTGTTCATGGATTCTTCCATGTGCGTCTTGGATACCGCGGCAGTCTGCAACAGCGTCGCTTCAGTATCTTTTTGGCCCTGGATGATTTGTTTAACGCTCTCCTGCAGTTCCACCATTTCGCTGTCCACTGCTGCCACGGGTGGCGTTCCTAGCAAGGCAGCTCCCGAAGCCCCAGCCAGCATGACAGTTGCAAGATAAACGGTCCCTCGCATGCCCACGCCTTTCCTCCCTGCCGAAACCCAAAGTTGCCCCATCGCATTCACCCCTTGTGGACGAAACAGTGCGGGAGATTAAGTTTATCAATCGGGCCAGGACGTGATTAATGCTCGAAGGGACAGATGCCGTAAACGTACCTCCTGTACGGCCAGTTTCCGGAAACACGTGCCCGACTTTTCGGGAGTTGAAAGATTTGGGATGCTTCAGTCTTTCCGCTTTGCGCTATGCACGACCGGCGAATACTCGCTTTTAGTTTAGGCAGCACCAACTCCCAATGCCGGAGAGCTTTCGGGCTTCTTAGCCTGATTTGGCACGGGCCGGCCGATTTCGATGCGACCCTTGAAAATGGCGCCGTCCTCGATGCTGATGCGGGCTGTCTGGATGTCGCCGATCACCGCGCCGTCCCTTTTGATCTCAACACGGTCCTGGGCATCCACATTGCCGCTGACTTTGCCGTAAACTGCGAGCTCGCGCGCAATGACTCCCGCGCTTAATTGTCCGCTGCAGCCAACGGTCAAACGGCCGCGGATCGTAACTGGGCCTTCCACCTTGCCATCAATCTGCAAATCCTCTTCACCAGTGACGCTGCCCTCAATCTTCAGACTTGCGCCAATGCGGGCCAAACTAAGCGCCGATGGCACGGCCAGACGGCCGCTATCAACTTCAGGGTTGGATGACTGCGATTGGAGTTCCGTGTTCGCCTGCTTAGTCCACATGCTACTTCCTCCTACTGTCGGGGTCAGGCCCCGAGGTTTGTACGATCACTGTAGGGGCAGGCGTGGGCCACATGTCTGAAGCAAGGACCGGGCCAAAAGATAAATGAAGCAGCCACTTTCTCGCAGGCGCGTGAAGATCGCAAGAGAACGCAACTTATTAAGATTTGTTTCGGCCTTAACCTACAGCAGCGGGGAATACCGTTTTGTCGAGGGTCAACTCAAGCGCTCCAAAAGACTCCTGGCCATTCGCGGACTGAACACAAACCACAACCACGATCTGAAAAATATATTCAAGGGTGCGGCCATCCGAGCTGCAGTCGTACCTGGCCCATTTCAGGAGTTCTACGCCAGCTTAGTTGCCCGAGGAATGAAACCGTCGATGGCGCGGCTCACCCTGGCGCGCAAGATTGCGGCGATCACTCTGCTGGTTTGGAAGAAAGGAGTCTGTTTCGACGCTGAACATCTGAAACAACAAGCAGCTTGAGCGTCTGTCGAGAGCCCGCCCATTCCTGGATTCATCTCCAGCGGTGGCCTATCGGTTCTTCAGACGCTCTGGTTCGAGGGTGAGTATCCGTAATCCCGTTAGACCGAACGCGTGCTTTGGGTATCGAGTCTCTCGATAAACCGTATGCCCCCTCGGACAACCAGAAAAAGCTATAGGCGAACAGTCTCAGATAGAACCATGGTTGGCACTGCACAACCACTCTGCTTGTCTGCGTCAGAAACCGAAGGGCGTCGCTACGAAATGACGATGAACCTGGGGAAAAGCGAGATCACAGCGCCTCATAACAACGCCGGGCTGGATGACAAGATCCCTTCCAGTCGTCGGGGAAGTGTTTTTCTTGACATCCCCTTTTATAGAACGGGATTATGGGAAATTGGCTTTCTGCCTCGCCGTGAGTGTTCTCGGTTCATCAAACCATCGGAGGAGCACGCATGAAAGCTGCACAGACGGCAAAATCTCCAAGAGTCCTTGTCATCGACGTTGGTGGCACAAACGTCAAGATGCTGGCGACCGGGCAAAAGAACCCGCGAAAGTATCCATCTGGTCCCGCCATGACCCCACGCAAGATGGTCCGCCTGGTCAAAAAATCGGTCCAAGATTGGAAGTTCGAGTGTGTGTCGCTAGGCTACCCTGGCCCCATTATTAATGGGCATCCTCTTCGCGAGCCCCACAACCTGGGCCGCGGCTGGGTGGGATTCAATTTCCACAAGGCTTTTGGCCGTCCCGTTAAGATCATCAACGACGCCGCCATGCAGGCACTCGGCAGCTATAAAGGAGGGCGCATGTTGTTTCTCGGATTGGGCACCGGCCTGGGGTCGGCCATGATCGTAGATGGGATGCTCCAGCCTATGGAGTTGGCACACCTGATCTACAAGAACGGCAAAACCTACGAAGACTACCTTGGCTTGCGCGGGCTAGAACGATCCGGCAAGAAAAAGTGGCGCCAACATGTGGCCAAAATTACGAAGAAACTTAAGACCCAACTAGAAGCTGATTACGTGGTATTAGGTGGCGGAAATAGTAAGAAACTGAGGAAACTGCCTCCCGGCACGTGGCTTGGCAACAACGAAAACGCCTTCTTAGGCGGCTTTCGCATGTGGCAGAAATAGCGAAGCGTCGCTACAACACACCGAAAAGCCACATTCCGATAACCCGGGTGATCTCAAGGGGTCGACGCAACACTGGCTTGCAGTCTATCCGCCGGAGTTCGAAATCCCAAGGTTTGTCGTGGCCGGGTATTGAGTCGCAGAGCGATCTCGTCCAGCTCCGATTGCGAGAACCTGGACAGGTCGGCGTTCTTTGGCAGGTATTGCCGCAGTAGGCCGTTTGTGTTTTCGTTTGAGCCCCGCTGCCAGGGACTCTGCGGATCGCAGAAGTAAACCTGCATATCCGTCGCCATCGTGAAGGTTTTGTGTTGGGCCATCTCCAGTCCGCGGTCCCAGGTCAGCGAGCGACGCAATTCCGCCGGGAGTTGGCCCACGTGCTGGCTCAGAACGGCCACCACCGTAGACGAGTCCTTGCCCGGTGACTTCACCAACATGCAGAAGCGCGAACGACGCTCCACCAGCGTGACCACGTGACTGTTGCCGGCCCCGCGCAACAGATCGCCTTCCCAGTGACCGGGAACGGCGCGATCTTCGACTTCGGCTGGCCGTTCGCGAATGGAGATCGCATCGACAATCTGGCCGCGCGAGTGCCCGTGAACACTGGAATGGCGCGAGCGGCGGATCCGCCGCTTGGATCGCAGATGCCGCACCAGTTCCTGTTTCAGCGCTCCCCGCGCTTGTATGAACAGACTCCGATAGATGGTTTCGTGAGACACGCGCAGGCTCTCGTCGTTCGGGTACTCCATCTTCAGCCACCCGGAAACCTGTTGCGGCGACCAATCCTGCATCAGTTTACTCGCAACCATCTGTTGCAGCTCGCTGTGCGTGGACAGCCGACACGGCTTGGGCCGCACGGCTGACTCCCAGGCCTGCTGATCGGCTGCGTTGGCACGATACTGCGTGCGCCCACCATGGCGGGTGATCTCCCGGCTGATGGTGGAGGCCGAGCGATGCAAACCTCGTGCGATGACTCGCATCGCGCAGCCGCTGGCGATTCCACGGGAGATGTCTTCGCGCTCGGCCAGGGTAAGCACTCGCCGCGAACGGCGACGAGCGGGCGGAGCGATCCCACCATGACGCGCTAAAACGAAGTGAACGACTACGTGGTCTTTACCCAGGGCACGGCCAATCTCATTGAGCGACTGGCCCGCCTTCCAACGGTTCCACAACTCGGCTTTCTGCTCCGCAGAAAGCCCTCTTCGCTTGCCTTTGATCAACATAAACACCACCTTTGCAAAGAGCTTCTAGCTCAGATGGTGTTGCATCGACCGGTTGAACCGGCACGGGTTATCGGAAACTGGCCCCATATTCCGAAAATCCCGTTCTATAAAAGGGGATGTCAAGAAAAACACTTCCCCGACGACTGGAAGGGATCTTGTCATCCAGCCCGGCGTTGTAATGAGGCGCTGTGATCTCGCTTTTCCCCAGGTTCATCGTCATTTCGTAGCGACGCCCTTCGGTTTCTGACGCAGACAAGCAGAGTGGTTGTGCAGTGCCAACCATGGTTCTATCTGAGACTGTTCGCCTATAGCTTTTTCTGGTTGTCCGAGGGGGCATACGGTTTATCGAGAGACTCGATACCCAAAGCACGCGTTCGGTCTAACGGGATTACGGATACTCACCCTCGAACCAGAGCGTCTGAAGAACCGATAGGCCACCGCTGGAGATGAATCCAGGAATGGGCGGGCTCTCGACAGACGCTCAAGCTGCTTGTTGTTTCAGATGTTCAGCGTCGAAACAGACTCCTTTCTTCCAAACCAGCAGAGTGATCGCCGCAATCTTGCGCGCCAGGGTGAGCCGCGCCATCGACGGTTTCATTCCTCGGGCAACTAAGCTGGCGTAGAACTCCTGAAATGGGCCAGGTACGACTGCAGCTCGGATGGCCGCACCCTTGAATATATTTTTCAGATCGTGGTTGTGGTTTGTGTTCAGTCCGCGAATGGCCAGGAGTCTTTTGGAGCGCTTGAGTTGACCCTCGACAAAACGGTATTCCCCGCTGCTGTAGGTTTTCAAAGCCAAACCGCTGTAGGCCCAGAGTTGCCGCTTGGTACGAAAGCGATGCGGCGTCTGAATCAAAGCGATCAGCAAAGCCGCTCGAATGGGTCCGATCGAAGGAATCTGGCGCAGCCACTTCATCGCGCTGTGCTTTCGGCTCTCGGCCAAAAGATCACGCCGCACTTCCTGACGCAAAATATCCAGCGCGTCGAACTGCTGGTAGTAGAGCTCGGCACGACGGCGCACGCCGGGCTCTGCGATCTTGCTGAGCCACTCCGAGCGGTAGCGTAGCGCGTAGACTTGCTGGCCGGCACAGGGAATGGCCCAGCTTCGGTAGAGAGCTTTCAGGCGATTCATCACCCGTGTGAGATCTCGAGTGACGGCTAGGTAGCTGCGTGCCAACTCCCTCAAAGTTCGTAGGCCATGCTCTCCGTGGTACACCGGTGAGAGGAGCCCAGTCCGCAGCAGATCGGCCAGCTTTCGGGCATCGATCCGATCGTTCTTATTGCCCGCTTTCAGCAGGGAGTTTTTGCGCGGGTCGCACACCAGCACCTTCGTGACGTGTGGTTTGAGCAGGTCGTGTAGCCACGCCGCACAAGTCCCTTCTTCAAAGGCCACGTGTAAGCTTCCACGCAGTCCGTGCACAAACTGGAGGATGGTGGCCGCTTTCGTTTCCAGGATGCATTCCATCACAAGCTTACCGGTTGAGTCCATAACCGCTGCGGAGATCGTTGCTTGGTGAACGTCCAGCCCAATGTACTTGGCGTCATTCACGAGGGTGCTCCTTCCTGTAGGTGTTGATGCGAGTGATCAAAACCTACTCTAAGGGGCGCCCTTTTATAATGCGTTTACCCTGTCGCTACACGCTGCTCGATCCGAAACTCATCGGCCCCGCATAAAAACTAGAATAGGTTCAGTTCGACTCGGATCATCGGTTATTGCACTGCGTAACGCATGCAGGGACGGGACCCCGCCGCCCAACACGTAAAGGCAACGCTAGGAAGACTCTATGTCGCAAGAGGATTTGAATCTCCCAATCGAACTTAGTCCAGTCCCGCATGTGTACGTCATCATTTCCGGTACGATTGCAATCGGGCTTCCAGCGATCCTGTGGATGATAGCGACCGCGCAACGGAAATTTTTGTCGACGCAATTTTTGGTCATCACCCCAGCGGCATTTGCACTCATGATTTCTATGCAAAGAGCATGACAGTTCGTCTTACCGAGCAGGGAATAAGCAAAGGACTTCCTTTGCTCGGTACTCTTATTCCTTACGAGAGGGTTGCAAGAGTAAGTAAAGAGGTCCTATTAGAGCGAGGAAGTCCACCCGTTTTCGTTGTTTCGGAGCGCGATTCTGAAAGACGGATTGTTATTCGCTTGGGGGCTTTTGATAGGGCCGAATTGGCGCGAATGATGGCCGCATTAGCACGCTGGGCTCCCCAAGCGCAAATTGATGAGGCTCTGACATACGCACAGCTGCAAAGGCGGTGATCACGCCCAAGTCCTGGAAAGTCGGGTTCTCGGAAGTTGGCCAGGTTGAAATCCCAGTGTCCTACCGCTGGACCTGAGTCGACTGAAATACCATTTACCGTTATTCATCGCTGTATTGGCCAATACGCGATGGTTCCCAGTGCCAAAAGCACCCACTGTTATCCCCTCTTGTAAGTTGGCGATAGCGCGGATGTGCTCGACTATCTCACCGGAGCCATATAGGGCAATCCCATCGTAAAAGCTGGTTACAACACCGGACCGCACTTCAATAAAGTTGTTCCGAAAGGAAAAAACGCCCCTTACACCAATTCCGTTCAACCGCCCACCTGGGGGTCCGAACACCGTATCGCGCCTTCACTTTGCAAAGCGAAAATGTAAGCGGAAGTGGATCACGAATTAAGTGCTTTTCTTGAATGCGCACTCTAGAATTGAGGATTCAGCCTCTAAAATAGTCTCAAAGCCCAGGAAAGGTGTAGATTCGAGGTGAGAAGGGAGGACAACCGCGATGAATCGAACCAAAGCCCGACCCCATGCTCGTCCAGTCCCTCCACAGCTAAGAGGCAGCGGGACGAAGAACTATGTCGCAAAATTCATCAGCTCCACCACCGTGGGCAATTCCCAAATCTTCGACAACGGAAGCAACGTAGGTGTCGCGACAGCCAATCCAACGGACAAACTCGACGTGAGAGGAAATATAAAGCTGGGCGGCAGCGGTGCGCTGTTTGGCCCTGGTGGAGTTGAAAATCTCCTGATCCTTCGAGGTCAAGTCAATCAAGACGGGTCGTCCTGGGGGCAGATAGGCTTTTCGGTTTCGAAGCCTGCGACGGGACGATACGTTGTAACTCTAACGACCTCTCCACCGTTTCCTGGCAGTTGCCTGGCGGTCGTGACGCCGGTCTCCGAAGACGGTTCGTTAGCTACGGCGGTTATCACCCAGTGGACTGGCGGCAATGTCTTCTCATTCTCAGTGTCGACGTTCGACAGTTCAGGAACCCTGGCAGACCGCACCTTCTTTTTCATTGCAGTGGTCGCGAGACTGTGAGTGCTAATACTATGTATGTAGTACATAAATGTGAACCAACGCGGCGGAAGGGCAAAATTACAAAACGAACTCCGCTTACTCTCATCTGATCAGTGACTTAACTATTCGGGATCATACGAGAATGTGCTAAGGAAGCGTACCTGCGGCGCCCTCCTATTAAAGGTTCAGATAGCGAGTTTAGGCAGAGGATCTAACCTGGCGCGCTGTCGCGGCCAGTACATTGAAACCATAAGTAGGCGCATTGAACATAACTCTGACGGCGGTTGAGCCCAGAGGCGCATTAACTGAATTAGTTGTTGTCGGCTGACTGACGATCGCAGGCGCTGAATCTCTGCTTGCAATCCCATTGATTCGAGTGTGAGGTTGGCGATTTGGGGATCGATCGGCTCAGACACCTCTTAGACCTTCGCAGCGAGTCGCATACACCGTATGCGCAAGCCAAAGAAAGCTGTTTGTGCCGCAACCGGAGGTCATGGGACCGCGCCTGCTGTTGGGAACCACCTATTCGCTCGGACTTGTCGTCTGTTTTTGGGTCTGTCTTGCGCATCTGCCGGAAATGTAATACACTCATTTAATGAAGACTCTCACCGTACGACTGCCCGAACCACTGGTGGCGGATATCGAGGCGGAATCGCGCGGGCGCAAGATCTCGAAGTCGGATGTCGTTCGCGAGCGGCTCGAGCGTGCGCCCCGCCAGCGGCGCGGCGCTGTCTCCCTCAACGCCATTGTTGATCTCATTGGGTCGGTAGATGGCTTACCGACGGACCTAACTGCGCGCAAGAAGCAGTATTTGCACACCACGGGTTATGGCCAAAAACATTCTCGTTGACGCTGGCTTCGTGGTAGCGCCGCTCAGCAGCCGAGACACTCACCACAAGTGGGCCGTGACGCAGGCGTCTGAAATGCCCCCGCCTTGGTCCTCGTGCGAAGCCGTTCTGTCGGAGGCCTTTCATCTTCTCGGAGCGCGCGGTGCCCCCAATCTCGCCGCGCTACTTCGCCGCCGCGCTCTGCTAGTTGCCTTCACGCTCTCTGAGAACGTGGAGCCCGTTGTAAAACTGATCGAGAAATATTCCAACGTTCCTATGGGCTTGGCCGACGCTTGCCTCGTTCGCATGACCGAAACGCTTGCAGATCCCATCATCCTCACAACCGACCAGGATTTCCGAGTTTACCGTCGGCACAGCCGCCAGGTAGTTCCTTGTGCGACTCCCGAATGATGCGCAAACTCATTTGGTAAGGTGCGTCGGCAGCCGCAAGCAGCCAGATTCCGCTCCCCCATCTGCCATAAAGAAAGCAACGTCTTGCGCCTGCTCTTGATTTCGCCGAATACCTAGAATTCGGGTGAGCGTTTCCCAATGCCGTAGATGCGGACGGCGTTGCACTCTGCGAATATCCGCGCAGCATCGGACAAAGACGCAGAGCGCATTTCGAAGACCTGCGATTGACGATCCAAACCTTATTTGTGGCGTCTACAACGAAGACGAACTTCTGCTCGGGAAGACGTAAAAAGCCAGATCGATTGCATTATCCGCGCGACTCCAGTAATGTTTTGGCACCTGCTTCGGGAGCATTGCACAATATGTATTCACAGCAATTCCCTTATCTGAAGAAGTTACGCCAATTCTGGTTGCTGGCTTTGCTGGTAACGCTATGGAACCATCCGATGCAAGCTCAGGTTAACTTCGAAGGTTCGTGGCGTCCGCTGCCGCGCGACCAAGACGGAGGAGGAATGGTCGGTGACATCGCCGGCGTGCCCGTCACCGAGGGTAACCGTTTGAGAGTCCAGAGTTGGTCTCCGGAGGATTTCGATATCACTGAGTGGAGTTGCCGACCGCACGCGTGGGACTATTCGCTGGAGGGTCAGCGCTCGCCCATCCGATTTTGGGCCGATGTCGATCAAGTCACGCAGAAGATCCTCGCTTATCGTGGCCACATAAATATGGAGGAGCAGGAGGTGACGATCTGGATGGATGGCCGTCCGCATCCCCCCGAGAATGCTTTGCACACCTGGAGCGGATTTTCGACAGGAGAATGGGACGGCGACGTACTGATCGTGACCACGACACATCTGAAGGAGTCGTATGAGCGGCGCAACGGACTGATGCGGAGCGATCGAGCAACAGTGCGCACCCGCTGGCGCCGAATGGGCAATTACCTACAAGCGACTTCCATTCTTTACGACCCCGTCTACATGACCGAACCGTATATCCGCAGCAGCATGATGTGGGTCAACGATCCGTCGATGCAGATGCCTCCGTATCCATGCGAAGAGGCGACGGAAACCGCCGTCCCGCGCGGCCAGGTACCTAACTTTCTTCCCGGAAAGAGTCCCCTGCCGGCACTGAACAAGGATCTGACAGATCGGTTTGGAACCCCATATGAACCGAGACTTGGCGGGGCGGAGACGATGTATCCCGAGTACATTAATAAGATGAAGACCATGCGCCGGCCTCCCAAAGTTATAGATGTCACACCGGAAGGCGAGGGTGGGCGTCAATGAGGCGAGCACACCTCGCTATAGCTGTGGTGTGTCTCGCTTTTCTGGGGCTGCGATCGGGGAACGTCTATGCGCAGTCGAGCCAGAGCCGCCCCGCTATGTGGGCACCGAAACTGAGCGGGCCGAACCCAGGGGAAATACAAGTTCTTCCGGTCCAGGGCAAAGTGTGGGTGCTGATCGGGGCAGGCGGCAACATCACCGTGCAGGCAGGCGATGAAGGTATCCTCATGGTCGACACGGGAACGGCCGCGATGAGCGATAAGGTCTTGGCTGCCGTCGCGACGATCTCGAAGCGGACACTCAGATACGTCATCAACACGACCGACAGCCAGGATCATACAGGAGGGAATGAGAAGATCGCGGCGACCGGCGAAATCATTCCGTTTGACGCTGGCGACGCCGCCAAGATACAGAACGAGCTCAATACGCACAGGTCTTCTGTGATCTCCTATCTGACTGTGTTTGACAGGATGACCGGAGACAACGGCAAATTGCCTGCACGACCGGAAGGTGCCTGGCCGGACAACACGTATTCCTCGCCCCAGAAAAGACTCTACTTCAATGATGAAGCGGTGATCATAATGCACCTGCCGGCGAACACGGACGGCAACAGTATCGTCTTCTTCCGCAAGTCCGATGTCGTCAGTACCGGAGATTTGTTCGATCTTACCGAGTATCCGGTCATCGATTTGAAAGCCGGCGGAAGTATCCAGGCGATGTTGGATAGCCTGAATCGACTTCTGGATGTCACCGTTCCCAGCGCATACGCGCAAGGCGGTACATTAGTCATCCCTGGACATGGCCGTATCGCGGACCACGCCGATGTTGTGTACTATCGCAATATGATCGCAATCATACGCGACCGAGTCCAAGACATGATTAAGCGGGGGATGACCCTGGAGCAGGTGAAGGCGGCGCAGCCTACGCGTGATTACGATGCGCGATATGGCAAGAAAACGGGAGCATGGACCACCGACATGTTTGTAGAGGCAGTGTTTCGGAGCTTAAGCAAATAGCTCGAGGGAGACGAGTCATGAAACATAGGATCCTCATGCTGGGGGCTATCATTCTGTTGGCTGGAGCCGGCCGTGCTTTAGCGCATCACGCGTTCACTGCAGAGTACGACGGGACGCAGAAATCGGAAGTTGAGGGCGTTGTGACGGAGTTTGCGTGGCGCAATCCCCATTCGTTCATGAAAATAGATGTCATGGGCAAAGACGGAACGACGCAGAGCTGGACTCTCGAGTGGGGCTCCGCGAGCCTTTTGGCCAACTCGCAGATCACCAGAACAACGCTTAAGCCTGGCGACCATATCATTGTTAATGGGCAACTTGCTCGCGATCCCTCCTCTCATCGAATGCTCGTCACGAGCGTCAAACGGCCGAGCGACGGATGGGAGTGGAAGGGGCAGGCCCGGTAGGAGTTTCGGTTGACGTTCAGACGTGACGTGAAACGTAAAGCGCAAGTCGTGGACACAACTTCAGCGTGGGCGTGTGTGGTGGCACTTGCGCTCATCGGTGTTCTGGCACACGAGGCCCGGGCCCAACAACCAGCCGCCACAGGTGGTCCTCAGACGCAAGAACGCGCGACAGAGGCGCCGCGAAGCGCGCGCGCATCTGCCCCCAAAGAGTTCACGGGCTACTGGGTCTCCGTCGTCACAGAGCAATGGAATCTGCGGATGCTTATGCCTCCCAAGGGCGTTTACACAATGCTGCCTCTCAATGCCGAGGCCCGTGCTGTTGCGGATGCCTGGACGCAGGAGCGAGATGCAGGTAATGAGTGCC
Organism: uncultured Acidobacteriota bacterium; assembly: GCA_963803735.1. Classification (GTDB taxonomy): domain Bacteria; phylum Acidobacteriota; class Terriglobia; order Acidiferrales; family UBA7541; genus Palsa-189. Next base: position 17,641 of record CAWDNV010000013.1, read on the forward strand.
GGGGATACGGCGCCGCGACAATTATGCGAGTGCCTGGGCGCTTGCACATCCACTGGGCTGATGACGATACCTTGCAAATCGACACGGACTCGGGATCACAAACGCGTCTGCTCCATTTAGGTGCCACCGCGCGGCCGCCGGCCGACGCGCAGCCGCAGTGGCAAGGTTACTCTGTTGCTGCCTGGGCAGGGACTGCAACGGGTCGGGGCGCAAAGGTTCCCGGTCCTGCGGGCAATCTGAGGGTGGTCACGACACAGATGAAAGCGGGCTATCTCCGGAAGAATGGGGTGCCATACAGTGAAAAGGCCACGCTGGAAGAATACTTCGACACTTTCACTGAGCCGGATGGCAACTCATGGCTAGTCGTTTCGTCCATCGTCACGGACCCGCAATACCTGACGGGTCAATACGCATGGACCGTCCACTTCAAGAAGATTCCTGATCGCGAGGGCTGGGATCCGACGCCCTGTCGCGCAGACCAAGTTCGCTGAGACTCCCGCGAATCGTCGACTCAGAAGTTGACCTACAGCACCCTTCGGTCCTCTCATTGGCTGTAGCAGGCCGACGGCTTGCCTGAGCGGAACTAGCCTTCTTGTGCCTGAATGCACTCCTACGCTCATTGTCACCTGCAAATCGTAACTCGGACGCTCAAGATTTGGAGAGATATTGACCCCGCACCATGCAATTCTCAACCGGCGTATAATGCGAGTCAGGCTGGAGGAGAGACTTATGCGCAAATACGCGTTTGGCGCGGGGATCGTTGTGGTGACGTTGGCGATGACGCCTTTGTTCGTGCATTTCCGGGCCTTCGGACAAGAGGCAAAACCCACCGAGCCCATTTTCGGAACATGGGTGATGGATGTGAACAAATCGTTCAGCAAGCGCCTCGACGAACAACCAACTTTCGCCACTCAGCACATGCGGGTGTTGACACTGGAAGGCGATGGCTTCCGAAACACTCTCTATAACAGTCCCGAAAAGCAAACGTACTCTTACACGGGCAAATTCGATGGTAACGAACACCCGGGTCCTAACAATAGGATGCTGACTCACTGGCGCATCAACCCGGATTTGATCGTGCGTCTCCAGACAATGAATGGCAAACCTACGGAATGGGCGATCTATACCGTCTCAGCCGATGGCAACGTCTTTACGTCGATCAGTTGGGTTCCTGACCACCCCGAACTGCAGGATTTCCAGGTCTTCACGCGAAAAAAGTAAAGTGGATGGCCCTTTTCTTACTAACCCAGGCGTGCTAGTTGTTTCCTGAAAACGCCGGCGGCCCGGGAATGTGGGGCCAGCCTGCGAGCGAGATCGCCCCACGATCAGACGCGAGATTTGTCCGCGCCGAAAGCAATCAGCACGTGGACGAGGACGAGATTCTTGTTGGTAGTGGGGACTTTGAATTTTAGCCGCCTCTCGGATGATCATCGAAAGTATGCCAAAACAGCTCACTACCTGCTGGTTCAAACACTTGACGCCGGACAAGGCCGTCGTTAGAATCGCGCTCAATCGAACGAACTTGGCGAAACTTAATTGTCACGTAAGCAGGAGGTCGGCCTTGAGAGTCAGGCTCATGATCGTTCTTGGTCTTGCTGTTGCTGTTTCGATTCCTAGTCTTCCGCTCGCTGCGCACCACGGCAATGCAGTTTATGATTCGACCAACCAAATTAACCTCAAAGGGACTGTCATACAATTCGTGTGGGCCAATCCCCATTGCGTGCTTCTCTTCGACGTGACAGATGGAGACGGGCACGTCGCGCACTGGACGGCGGAGACGGAAAATCCCGCCAGCATGACGACGATGGGTTGGAACAAAACTTCCCTCAAGCCTGGCGATCCAATCGAGATCAGAGTGATCACGGTGAAGAACGGCAAGCCGATTGGTCGGATCGTGTACGTTGTGCAGGCTAATGGCCAGAAACTGCTCGGTAGGATTGTGGACAACGGTTCCAAACAGGACGATGCCAAATAGCTGAAGAATGGCTAGCCGCCAGTTGCATCAGGTCAGGGATCGATTCCAAACCAAGTCGCGGTTGCTATCGAAACACTAGAAAGGCTGCCATCATGTTCAAGGGTTTCGCTGCTTCGGCCATTGCACTAGTGGTATTGCTATCCTCACAGTCTGCGCGGTCTCAAGCCGCAGCGCCTCAACCCGCAGCCGGCCAGGATCAGCGTCGGTTACCCATGGACAAACGTGTCGACGGTTGGCTGCGGCCTGTAGCCGTACCCGTGAAGGGCCAGAAGTCAGATCCCGCGCCGAAACGCGATCTTTCCGGAATCTGGGATCCGGGCGATGCCGGGATCCAAGCGCTCGGCCCAGCGATGATGCCGGATGACGGTAAACCACAACATCAACCGCCTTATGCTCCTTTAGGCCTCGAGATGCTGAAGGAAACCAAGCCCAGCAACGGGGCGAGAGCCGGCGTGTCCACGGAGTCGAATGACCCCGTCATCGCTGGCGATCCCCAGGGAATACCGCGCGAAGACCTTTTCGAGTTCAGAACGCTACAAATCCTGCAGACACCCGTGCAGGTCTACCTGCTTTACGAGTTTGGCAGAGTGTGGCGCGTTGTCTGGACAGACGGGCGGGAAGTCCCGAAAAATCCCGAACCACGTTGGTTCGGCTACTCGGTAGCCAAGTGGGCGGATGATTATACGCTGGTCGTGGAGACCACCGGACTGGACGAGAGAACCTGGATCGATCATGCGGGACGCCCGCATAGTGATCAACTGCGCGTGGAAGAGCGATTCCACCGCGTGGATCGCGATCATCTGGAGATCTCTGTAACGATCGACGATCCGAAAATGTATACGAAACCTTGGCTGGCGCTCGACCGATTGGTTTTCAATCTGGAGCCCCAAACTTTCGACGTCAGAGATATGTTTTGGACGCCGACGGAGTTTCAGGGATATAACAAGTTAATTGGCAACGACGCAGCCGAGGGCGAAAACGGCCAGCACTAATTTCCTCTCAAATCTTTAGGGCTTGATGTCTGCAAATGAAGGAAGCCCCTCACTAACGTCGGAGCGAAATGCTGATCTTCCACTTGCGCGACGATGGCGCGCGCTAAGTAGTCCTCCCGCGATAATTAGAAGATCAACTTCAATCCCAACTGTATATCCCGCGCGCCGCCTGACCCAAGGACGAAGTTACCGGCTGCCGCATCAGGTGTGATACATCCGCAGCCGAACGGTGAGCCAGTCGAAGGATCGTTATTATAGTAGGTGGTAAAGGCCCCGTAAGGATTGGCGAAGTTCGGATGGTTGAGAAGGTTGAAAAACTCGACTCGGAACTGGGCGTTCAGGCGTTCCTTGAACTTCCAGTCTTTGAGCACAGAGAAATCCAAGTTTTTGAACCCGGAGTCGCGAAAAATATTGCGGCCCATCGTCCCCAGGCTCCCGTAGGCGGGAGGAGTCAGAACGGAATTTCCTTTCACGTAGCACCCAAGGTTTGTAAGGGACGCGACAGCAAGCGGCCCATTGGCTTGTGCCACGCTCATACACGCAGCGGGTATCACCGGATTGCAGCCGTTTGCCGGACCGAAACAGGGAATAGGATTCGGGCCCGAGGTGAAATCCGAGGGCTTTCCCGTGAAATCCCAAACTGTCTGAGAGCTGTCATGAATCGCGCTGGTTCCGGGGAAGTCGTCGTTGGTGTCCATCACGCCCCAGGGCAGCCCCGTTTGCACGGTCAGGATGGAATTAAGCGACCAGCCTTGTAGCAACTCTCCTGGCGATTTCTTTCCTGGAATGTTGTAGGTCAGCGACAGCGTGAAGCGATGCTTTACGTCGTAGTCGCTAGTCGCATAGTCCAACCCTGGCTGGGTATTATTCTGCAGTCCGCCTCTTTGCGGAGGGGCGCCGTAGAAATCATCGAGGCCATGCCCGTAACTATAAGAAGCCAGGAAATACAGCCCATGATAACGCCGCTGCGTCAGGGTCACTTGCAGGGCGTTGTAGTTGGAAAAGCCAACGTTCTGAGTCTCGTCCAGGAAACCTATGTACGGAAACTTACTATATAGAGGTTGAGCCGGCGTGTTGTAGGGGTCAGCTACGCTACAGTTGTTGTAGAGCGGTGCGCTTGCGAGGCAAGCGATAGAGCCCGTTGTGGCAGTTTGGGCTGCAGCACTGAACCACCCGGAGCCAACCGGTGGCTGGTTGATTTGCACTGCACGTGCCTGCCCGTGACTGTGGTTACCAACGTAGGCGACGTCGAGGGTGAGATTGCTAGTCAAGGCTCTCTGGATATCCAGGTTCCAGTTGGTGATGCGTGGCGTACGTATGTTGGGGTCCACGAAATTGGTGTCGCAGGGCCCTGGGTCTGAGCCCACTCCGTCGCCGCACTGGAGCCTGCTGCCGCCACCGCCGGCGGGGAAGATGGGCCCGGTGGTATTCCAGGCAAGTTGCGAACTGGAAAAGGTGAAGCTGCCGGCGCCAACTTGTGACCCTGGTGTCGTAACTCCGTTTACAACCACGTCGTATCCGAATGGCACGCCCGTGGCGCCCCCACCTAGAGTCCCCCAGAAATCCGCAGTCTGATAAATGATGGCGGCTGCGGCGCGGACGACGGTCTTCGCGTTGCCAGTGACGTCCCACGCTAAGCCAATACGTGGCGAGAAATTTCTATGGTCGGGGTGTACGGTCCAGCCCTGTACCAAGCCTGTGCTGGGATTGAAGCTACCGTACTGATTGTTGATTTCCCACGGCGGAGGCATATATTCGTACCGCAAGCCAAGATTCAGGGTCAGCGTCTTAGTGGTGCGCCAGTCATCCTGAATGAAACCTGCACCGCTCGCATCCCGTTGATGCACCTGAGGGTTTCCTGTCAGAATTTGTCCCGTACGTGGATTGCCCGAAAGGAAGTCTTCCAATGTTTTGAATTTGATTCGTCCCTGGGCAAGACGCAAGCTGTCGTCCGCTAGCCTTAAGTAGAAGAAGTCTCCTCCGAATTTAAAGGAGTGCTTGCCGCGCAAGTACGAAATGTTATCTCCAATTTCAGTGGTGCCCCCAGGACCACGAAAGTCAGTGGTACTGCCATGCCCAAGGGCGAAATTGTTCAAGCTGTTAATCTGGACATAGGGCATTCCGAAATATGTGGGATTTGTGACACCCGTGGGGATGCCGAATCCCGTCGGCCACGGAAGCGCCTGATTCTGCTTGTTGTCCGGGCCTGTATCAATTTCGGTTATGGAGTTTGTCCCAACCCTGAGCTCATTCACCCAGGTGGAATTCGGAGTGTAGGTCCAATTGCTCCCGAAAACCCTGGTCCGCACGGTAATGTAGTTTTGCATTTGGCTTGTCAGCTGGTCGGGCGAGGTAACCCAAAGCGCATTCGGCATGTCCGCAATAAAATAAGAGCCACTCAACGCGTTGTGGTCATTGATGTGATAATTGATCTTCACAATCCCGTTATTTTCCGTGGTTGTGTTAGGCAAAGGAAAAGGTGCAAAGGAAGTTGGCCCCGCGGGATTGGTCCCCGGGTTAAATGGAAAGAGGTTTTCGAATGTTGATGAAGCCGGTTGGGGGATACAGCTTCCGGCCGGGAGGCCCGCCAGTTGCGCGCTCAGCGGATTCACGTTCGCGCGTCCAATATCATTACACGCGTCCACAATGCTAGCGGAGCAATTGCCAACCGTGAGCACGTTGCATCCAGTGCCTGGGAGGCTCGGCATAGAGACGCTGACCGGGGCACCGCCTACGTAGATGTCCCCAACCGATAAATTTTCCCCCTCGTAGCCCACGAACCAGAACAGTTTGTCTTTGAGAATGGGTCCACCCGCTGTGGCGCCGTACTGCTCCAAGGCCACTGGCGTCTTCGGGTTCGCTGCTCCATTCGACAACGTCGGTGGGTTGAAGTAGTTGCGCGCATCGAGAGCCGTGTCGCGGCCAAACGCGTAGGCAGTACCGTGGATACTGTTGGTGCCCGACTTCAGCCCGACGTTGATGACCGCGCCGACGGCCCAACCGTATTCCGCCCTTGGATTCTCCTGGGTATTAAATTCCTGGATGGCGTCGATGGGCAGGGTGCTCGACGCAGTTCCGGCTTGATATCGAAAATTCACGATTTGACCGCCATTTACGGGGTTATAGGCCATCACACCGTCCAGCAGCCACAGCCCATCCCTGGAGGTAAAGCCATTAGCGGAATCGGCGTGGTCTCCCCCACCCGGGTAACTCACCACTCCCGGCCGCAATTGCACCATTCGCGTGAAGTCACGACCGTTCAATGGCAGATCGTTAATCGTCTCATTGCTGAGCGCTCCGCCCAAAGTGGCGTTGGTGGTTTCCACCTGCGGAATTTCTGCAGTGACTGTGACCGTCTGGGTCTGCTCGCCGGCCTGCAGCGTCAGATCAACCCGAATGTCTTCGCCCACCTGCACCAGCACATTGGTGTGTTCCACCACCTTGAACCCTTTGGCCTCCGCACGCACTGTATACGTGCCAGGCACGAGGCTGGTGGCGGAGTATTCTCCGGCGTTATCGGTGACCAATGCTCGCGAGACCCCTCTGGCCACGTCGGTGACCGTTACGGTGGCACCCGCGATGACGCCACCGGTCTGGTCGAAGACACCGCCTTGAATGCGACCCTGATTTGTCTGTGCGAATATCGGAAGACAAATGAGAAAGAAGAGCATCATCGTCCCTGCCGTCAGGTGCAGAACACGATTGGCGAGTAGACACACCACTGCAGGAACGGATCCCTTCGAACAAATCATGGATCACTCCTCTGAAATTCAGGATTACACACGGATGCGGCGTCTCATATCACGCGCATGGAGGGCCGTCAAGGAGTAATATCTGGCACGCGAGAAGTTCGCGTGGACCGCTGACATTTAATGACAGACTTCCCTCTGCCCTGTAATTTACCGCGGCCAGTCGATGACGGAGCCGGGGACCATCTTAGGCACATGCCGATGCCTCCAATTTCACTCCGCTCAACCGAAAATAGGATGGTCAATCTTTCTGAACTGAGCGCCCCAAGAACGGTTATCTACTGCTATCCAATGACTGGAGTACCGGGAAAGCCGCTACCTGAAGGATGGGACATGATCCCTGGCGCGAGGGGCTGCACTCCCCAAACGTGCGGCTTCCGGGATAAGTATCAGGAACTTTTGCAGTTCAACATCGCCGTGTTTGGCCTCAGCACGCAAACGACTGAATATCAGCGTGAGATGGCTGACCGGCTCCATCTCCCATTCGAGATACTGAGCGATGCTGAGTTCAAATTATGCGAGGCACTGCACCTACCAACCTTCGAAGTGGACGGAATGCGACTTGTAAAACGCCTGACAATGATCGTACGAAGCGGGCGAATAGAGCAAGTCCTTTACCCAGTGTTTCCGCCAAACGAGAGCGCCGATGAAGTCCTGCGCTGGGTGAGAAGCAACCCAATTCCACACTGAGTCGGTCCGATCGATTTTCTCTCTTCATTCGAATGGATCTGCCGGTGACATTCCCAACAGAGGGTGATGAGATTTTCTTCAGCATCATGGCCAAGCCGACTTCGCGGAATAATGTGGTGAACTTCGAGTCCCGAACGTGAACCGCAGCTTTGACAACGCCATTGTTCACGGGCATGGTTCCATACAAAATGAAACGACCGCGGGCAAAATTAAGGCGCGAGCAGCACTTACTGATCGACATGCCGCTGGAGCGCAAGTCGGAATTTTTCAAACGCACGCAACTGAAAGTCGAGTAATTGGATGCACCCTGCTTGACATCGGCGAGCAAACAGGCGGGGTGCATTCTCGAACTCCCCTGTCGAGCGGTGCCATTTGCCTCATATCACTTTGACCCGCACTTGGTTGCCTGCTCTTGCCAGTGCACGGTCTCGTGTGACGAGAGTGGCATCCAGTGCTTCAGCAAGAGCTATATAGGCGGCATCATAAGCCGTAAGACCGTGCCGCAATTGCCAAATCCGGGTGAGCAGGACGAAATGGGGATAGCGGGTAAGTGGAAAGTCGACTAGATCAGTGAGTGCTTCGGTGCCTCGTTCAGCGGAGATGATGGCAAAGCGCACGTAGCGGCGCAACACTTGCGCGATTTCTAGGTCGATGAGATGAGGAGCATGCAGCGTCTCGTTGGCGGCGAAAATGACAGGGTTCACACGCCGCGCCGCGGGCGTTTGGAGGAGAACCTCAAGAATCGCAGAGGCGTCGACAACGATCAGCGGCTCTTCCTCTCGGCGCGCACTGCAGCTGCTGGCGCGGGATGCGGTCGTACGGGCCGGCGGGTCGAGAGCCGCTTCCGGATTTCATCAAGAGTAGGGCGGTCCAGGGCGTGCCGCAGCTCGCGGAGCAGGTAGTCCGAGAGGGACATGCCTTCGAGGGCCGCACGCGCCTTGAGCTCGCGATGCAAATCGGAGGGTACATTTCGGATCTGAACCATAATTGGCATGCGATCAGCATACTTACATGTAGAACACATGTCAACGGGTTGCGTCCAGGTTTATCAAATTTCACCGATTGGGAAGCAGCGAAATTCCTTTTGCGGTGAGCAGGCGTGCGTCGCTCGTAACCAGGGTTAGATCGAATACGTTTGCGGTGGCCACGAGAAATGTGTCAGCCGGATCTCGGTGGGACAGGAGCGTGTTCGTGCTTGCGAGCGCAACCTCCGTAGTGAGGGGCGCTTCCTTGACCGTTTTTGTTTCTTCAGCAAATTAGGCAGATCGTAACTGGCTGATTCTATGAAGCTGGACGCATCCCGTATGGGGAGCCGTATGTTCAATCCAATGGCGATGGAACGAAACATAATGCCAAATGTTCACTCTCTCTGGCGGGACATGGATTACAAAATGACGATACGACCCTTCCTTCTCTAGATCCTTCCCATCGCTCAGGCGCAAACGCCCGCGGCCGCGACTTTCGTATCGCAGGACGCGAGCAACGAGGGTAGTTGGCTGCAAATATATGGAGGAGACGGATATGCCATAGCCGGCGGCCCGCAGATGCTTCCCGCTCACGCATTGTTTTCCATTGAGGGCCAAACGAATTACATGTGGGCTAATAGCACGACAGATCCTCACGCGCTCGCCGCGTTAACCGGGACGACATAAACCGCCAGCGCCTCCGCCTTCCACTTTGATGTGAGCCTCAGCGATGGCAAGGCACGGATTGAGAAGATGATGACAGCGAAGCGTAGCGAACTCGCCGCAAAGCTGTCCAAGCACGTTGGGCAAAGCAAAAAACAATAAGCCAAAACCAGCGTAGAACATACAGACCGCACGCGAACCTGCTTGCACGCGGAGGGTCAACGTAGCTCTCAGCAATTCCGCAGGATATGAAAAGTCGGCCGACAAAAGCTTGTATTGCTCGGGTCGCCGCGATAGTTTTATACGTAAGCCACAGCGCATCACTTGCGGTCGTAACCGAAACGGCGGCAGCCGGAGGTTAGCAATGCCGTACGGTTATGAAACTCAGAACCAATAGCTCTCTTCAGCTCCGCCTTTACGAGTTCAGTTCGTTCTTATTTCGAGAATTTCCTAGGAGGAACTTCTATGGGAACGAAAAAGCTGTGTAAAGCAAACACACCGGACGGTTCAAAATGCGAAGTCGCCGCACTAACGGACTCAGAGTTTTGTTTCTTTCACGATCCATCGAAAGCCGCAGAACGGCAGGCCGCCCAATCACACGGAGGGCATGCCAATCGGATGAAACCTCTAGACCCAGGAATTCCTGATGTGAAGATAGAAAACGGCGGAGATATGCTCGCGCTCCTATCCGAGACCATCACCCAGGTCCGCACGGGCGTCATCGACCCTCGAGTTGCCAATGCAGTCGGCTATCTAGCGAATATTGCGATGAGAGCGGTGGAGCTGAACGATTTGGATGCCCGAATTCGAAGAATTGAATCCGTCGTTTAAGATCGAATTGCACTCGTTACCGGGAGATAGCTATGTCCGTAGCTTCGGAACACAGGCGCCTTGACGACGTCGAAATTTACTTGTCTCCAAAAGAGTGGGCAATTCAGCTGACCCAACAAATGCGTCTGTATTCAAATGAAGAAGATTTCTGGAAGGCGATTGCAAAAGAAAATTATCGAGATTGCCTATTGATCAAGCCAATTTCCAAGCTCGACCAGCAAGCCCAAGCTACCTATCCCGATAAGTCGGACATTAGCCAACGTATTGAGCTTAGCCAGAAACTTCGCACAGAGTTTCAGGAATTGAAGATCTTCATCTGCAAGTTCAATGCGATCATTGAGCGTAACGCCGACATCATCATCCGAGTCGTCGGGCTTGCAGCTTCGCAACTAGAGATTCAGCTTCAGGAAGATCATTTTTGCAGTGTGGCCAATGCGGCGGCCGCCTGTATCAAGCGAACCGAACGCCATGTAGAAGCCGAATCCATTCTACGGATGCTCAGATCTTTCGCTCACCTACCAAATTCGGCTTCGCAGATTGAATCTTTCTCTAATGATTTGGTGAAGCTCATGAAAAACATCCTCGCCCTCGAGGCTGGCGTAGAACTCGGTCAGGATCAATATTTCGATAGCCATCCGATCTTGTTTCGGAATATCGAAGATGCATTAAATGACACGATCGAATTCGCCACGAACACCGTCGAAAGCTTTAATGAATTTGTCCCAATTCACGAAAGAGCTCATATAAGGGCGATACAAGCGAAAACCTGGATTGATTGATGTGGAAGAAATCATGCGGCATGCAAGGGCAACTGCAACTCTCGATATCCTTGGGGTGCATGGGGCATACCGGTGGGAGATTTTTCGGACACAGAAAGAGGATGAACTGAGGGCGGCCCTGGATGTGTCACGTGCCACGAGACACAAGCAACGCAGCGCCCGCTAAAGATCCTGCTATTAGAAATGTCCAAGGAAGTTTTGAAATGGTATTACCGATGCAGGCGTGATCCGCCTTAGCACTGGTATTTTCAGTACGCTCAGGCAAAGCTGAGTTTTTTTGCTCTCGATGTCTACTTAAGTAGACGGGTACCCCCCGTTACCAAGGAGTGGACGACGTTCAAAACTCGGAACTCGGACAATCAACTAAAATGATTCGTCGATGATTTGGCAGAGAATGTGGCCGATGAGAGTATGTGCTTCCTGAATGCGAGGTGTACTTTCCGATGGAACGCTGGGGCCTTTATTTCTGATCAGTGCGACAGGCGATCATCGTTTAGATGACGCGGGCTTGATGCATGACCGATTCGGCTTTCTGGCGGATCTCACGAGCCACCTCAAAAGGATCGCCCTGTTGGAACTTTGGCAGAAAAAGTTCGACCGAGAGAGGGCCGGCGTATCCCTTGTCGGCAAGCTTGCGAAGAATGTGGATGAGGGGACTGACTCCGTCGCCGGGGATGATTCGGGTTGTGTTATCGAGTAACTCCCGCGGCATATCGGGCACATCTTGAAAGTGCACGTGGCCAATTTCTGACGGTTGGATCAGATCGAGATCTTCGAGCTTATTGAGACCGGACCAGAAATGATAGCAATCAAACATGGGCGCAAGGTTGGGATGGGCCGCCGCGCGGGTCATCTTCAGCAGCGTTGTCATTGTGGAGATGAATGATGACGTGCGCACGAATTCGATCCTGAGCAACATGTTGAACTGCTTGGCAATATCCCCCGCTTCGCGCATGTTGCCCACTCCGGCGTTGTAGTCCTCCAGAGTAATTTTCTGAGTGGTGGCGGTTGAAGCATAAACGCGAGAGAGTCCTAGCGCAGCAAACATGTCGCAGCGTTTTTTGAGATTTTCAAGTGATGCGGCCCGATTGGAATTCGGTTCCCAGAGACCCGTCACGCCGGTTGCTCCCTGGACGGCTGTCAGTCCCAAGTCCGTGAGCACCCGGCGTGCGGCTGCCAGAGAATCGGTCTTCAGAAAATCGTCTAAGAGCGTATTTGTGAGTTCGACGTTCTTGATCCCAGCACGGGACCAGCCTTCAAGCGAACTGCGGTATCCCGCCCCTGCGGAGCTGTTCTGGTGAATCGCGAGAGTCATCTTCCCCGAAGCGGCTGGAGTGATGCGCGTAGCCATCAAGGCCACCGGAGTCACGAGTATCGCTCTTCTAGTAAGCATCCTGTTGATATCTCATTTTCTTATGAACTTCCGCAAGGTCAGCCTTGACTTCGCGGGTTACGCAGGCATCAAAATCCATCTCCGGGCACTGCGAGTCTAGCATCGAACGAGAGAAGGGGCATACGCCATGGAAGGAGGTCCGTTAGGCCACCTCCTATCGATCGACAGATAGCACCTTAAATGTGGCGGGACTCGGCTCAAATGCCAGCTGAGCTCTTGCAGCCGGCGCGATCGGCTAAGATGCCGCTCATTATCCTCCGTGAGCTCCACCAGAAACGAAGTATTTGGTGGTGGAACACTGGCTACCTTCCGGATAGCCGACCATCCGGGAGCTAATCGGTTCCGTCAACACAGCGCGTTTTTCATTCCGGCGTCGCAATGGCTCCCATTGTCTTACTTGTTCTCGACTCACAAACATTAATTCACTATGATGCTGACTCATTCCACGTTCTCTTGGCTCCCATTCAGTTGGCGGGAGGAACTTTGAGCACTCCTGTCGCGCCAGCGCCAGTCGAGCATCAAAAGTCTTCTCGAATTGGCTTGCACCTCTTCGTCGTGGTCCTGCTCCTGATCGTGGGCGGGGCCATCGTCCGCTCTGCCTTAGCAACCCGGCTGGATGGCTTTACGATCGATGAGGCTTATCACATCGCTGCTGGCGTCTCTTACGTCCGCCATGCCGATTTTCGCATCAATCCAGAGCATCCTCCGCTCGTCAAGCTCTGGGTCGGCAGCCTTATCTCCGCAACGGGCTTTCGCCTGAGCAGCATCCGCCCATTCACCGACAAGGAAGACGAGCGCAATTTCACGGAGGAAGACGTCTACCTCAATAACGATTTCAATTCGGTGCAGCGTCGCGCGCGAATTGCGATGTGGACGCTGAATGGATTGCTGTTGATAGCTCTGGCCTTCGCCGTGCGCGGAACTTTTGGCCCTGGCGTCGCTCTCGGGACTTTGCTCTTTCTCGCGATTGATCCGACCGTGGCCGCGCATTTGCCTGTAGTGATGACGGATTTACCCGTCTCGCTACTGTCCGCCACCGCCGTCGTCCTTGCCGCTCGGGCCTTCCAAGACTGGGCCTGGAGAGATCTCGTCGCATGCTCCATCGCTCTCGGACTGGCTCTTGCAACAAAACATTCCGCCCCCATTTTTTTATCTTCGTAGCTTTGATCGGCGCCATTCTTGCGCTCATTCGGCCGGACTCGCGGCCTGAGAATTCACGCCTCTCTCGATTCGCAAAACTCTCGGCAGTTGCGGCTGGCGCACTGATTATTTTGTGGGGATTCTATTTTTTTCGATTTGCCGAGAGCAATACGGGGCGCGAAGTCTTCAATCGGCCACTTTCGGACAAAATCACCGACGTTCGCTCGCCGGCTTATCGCCTTGTGCTCCACGCTATGGCGTCGAGCCATGTGGTGCCGCGCGCCTATACTTGGGGCTTCGCCGACACGATCAGGGCCGGTCTTGAGGGACGCGTCGAGCCGATCAGGGCTTTTGGCCGCCCATACATCGGGACGGGTCCAAGATACTTTTTCCCAGGAATGATTGCTCTCAAGCTCCCGATTGGGCTCGGCATCCTCGTGCTGATCGGTCTGTTCCTATTTTTCACGCGCCGCATACCCCCGGAATGGAACGTAGGGCTCGCTATCGTTCTGGCTGCAGCGGCCCTCTTCTTGCTAGTCCTATGTTTAGGTTCTACATACGGAGGAATCCGCCACGCCCTTCCCGTCGTCCTTCTTCTGGCAATTTTTGGGGGACTCGCCGTGGAGTTGGGCCTCTCGTCGAATTCGAAGGTATCGAAGGCTGCCGTGGCGGCGGCACTGGTTGCGGCTGCGGTATCCGCCTTGCCTGTTATGCGCCCCTGGGAGTACTTCAATGAGATCATAGGCGGCACAAAGAATGGCTATCTATACTTCAGCGACGAGGGTGTTGATGTCTGGCAGCGCGGCAAGGAAATTGCCGAATACTATCACCGCGTCCTCGAACCATCAGGCGAAATTCCCATCGTCTCTTACGAACCCATCGGTGAACCCGAGAAAAAGGCGCTTGGCCTGGACTGGCTCGGCCGCGATCCTAAGCGTGACGAAACCCGCCTTAGCTCTCCAATTTTTTCGGGCACTGTAATTGTTAATGCCCGGTTCGTAGGCACATGGCCTTTCTGGGATACTTCGTCCCTTCGTGACACTGTTCCGAGCGCCCGCTTCGGCAATTTGTTGGTCTTTCGAGGAACGTGCGCTTGCGGTGCAATCCTGGCTCCAGCTTCCTACGAGGATGCTGTCTCAAAGATCTATGCGGAAAAGCCGGATTTGGAAATGGCGGAAAGACTGTTGAGGCAGTCGCTGGCTCTTGATCCCAGCCCCTTTTTCGTACACATCGACCTGGGCAACGTTTGTCTAAAACGCGGCTCGCGTGACTGCGCTTTGCAAGCTTACTCCGACGCATTGCAACGCGTTCGGGACGATTCCGAACTCCAGCGCGCGATTGAGGAACAAATCAAACGGGTGTCTTCCGAACCCCCGGGCCAAGTCCCTGAATTGAGAGATCCGTTTCTGGAGTGACTCTGGCGTGGAAAGCTGAGATCTCAAGGACATCGGCCTCAATTTACGCGCGCAAATCTACAGCCGTACGGGACACTTTTGGAGACAGCCGGCGTGTTTTCCCGATAGCTCCCGATAAACAGTGCCAGCTCAACCGGTCGATGCAACACCATCTGCTACTGCTTTTCTTTGTGCATCTTGCGGCGAATATCCGGCCAGAATTCCTTCAATACGAACGTCGCTGAATCCCACCCAACCTGTGTGCCCCAGACGCTCGCGGTGTTTGCCAAGGTCTTATCTTGCCGTGGGTGATAGCTGTACGTGGAAATGGCGGAAGAGATCGCACTGCCGAAGACCTCCGAATAGTTGAACTGATTGTTTCCAGAGTCGCTGCGGGTGACAAATATCCGGCTGACAGCGTAATCTGTCCGGTGCCAGAACCCTCCCTTCCCCAACTGGAAAAAGCGGGGATCCTGGTGGAGCACGGACGGAAGAATCGCGCTCGTGAAATAGTTCTCGATCGTGCCGTCGGCAAACGCTGCTCCGTACCGGCTCACATAGCCAATTGCTCCTTGTCCATAGCCAGGTTCGCTGTTTTCAGCCTGACTCATGCCCGCTAGAAATGCGTACCAAGGGTACTCGGCGTAATCGAATGAACTTCGGGTCACCACTTTGAATTTTTGTCCGGACGTGAGGGGCGGAACATGTCGGGCATTTTCCAACGTTAGGAAGTTTGGCAAAGTGAATAGGAGCCTGTCATTTGATGTGCCGTTCTTATTTTGCGTGCTCTCCTTCTTTTGATCGCCTTCGACCGTCGTTCCGGATTTGGATTGTTGCTGTTGTGACTGTGAGGATTGAGTCTGCGGCGATTTTTGTTCCGTTTGAGGTGCTGGACCAGCTGGCGAAGATTGATCCTGCTGTGGCGGCGCACTGCTGGTTTGCGCGCGTGCGCCGGCCGCAAGAAGGACAAGAAGGGTCCCAGCAGTGACGACTATTCTGCACCGACACTTCAACATGAACCCTCCCAGTCCAGTGTAGATGGGGCATCACGCTCGAGTTGCTTCCTGTCGGAATCTGGCCGGGACGTCGAACGCTAGTGCACTAGAATCCGTTTATCGAGCACTGACAAAATCTTTGGAGAACATCATCCCCGTTGATATTCATCCTCGTACGCTACATTAGGGCTTTCAGTGAACGGTTTGCAGCTTGGACAATTCGTCCGCGCTGAAGAATTTCGTGAAACGGAACTTAAGTACACTGGGAACAACCCGGAGGTCTTTGATGGCCAACCTATTGGGTCTTGTTTATATTGCAGGCTTCCTTTTCTTTTTGTTGATTATTGTGTTGTGTTCATACCAGTTGCGACAGCGGAAGTACCAGCAGATTGCAAATGAGTTGGGGGCCGAGTATCAGCCGCAAGGTTTATTTAAATCGGGGAAAATCGCCGGGTCCAGCAATCATAGAAAATACACAGTTGAGAACGAAGAAGGAGCACGCGGCTCCGGTTCTTGGACCGTTATCGAAATGCAGTGCGTGAACAAGGGAATCCCTCTTCACATTCATGGCCGCTTTTTCAAGAATTTCCCCAACTGGGAATATGCTTTTGCAGAGGGCGACAGAACCGAGAGGGTATTTGTCACTAACGTGACCCTCCAAAATGTGGGCATCCCGTTGGAGGAGAAATATAGAATAGAGGTGCAGGGTCTATTTCAAGAGTTCGCCCTTCTCAACTACCCTTTTTTGAGAAAAGGACGCTTAAGAATTGAACAGGATTCCTTGTCCTTCACCATCAGCGGCATCCTCAAGAAGTTGGAAGTAATCAGGCAAATCCTCTCCGTGCTGACGACAGTCGCCGATCGCATTGAGTCCCAGCCCATCGGGGACTGGAGCGAAAACCAACCGGAAAAACAGTCGCCTACTGGATTTTCCGTTGCCGTGCGGTCAGATAGGTCCTGATAAACGGTGCCAGCTCAACCGGTCGATGCAACACCATCTGGTATAAATTGTTTCTCTAAAGGTGGTGTTTATGATGCAACGAATCCGGGTGCGGCTTTCGTCTGCGCAGAGGGCCGAGCTGTGGAGCCGTTGGAAAGCGGGGCAGTCGTTACAATCCAGTCTCAGATAGAACCATGGTTGGCACTGCACAACCACTCTGCTTGTCGCGTCCGAAACCGAAGGGCATCGTTACGACATCCCGATGGACCTGGGAGCAACAGAACTCAAAGCGTCTCATCGCAACACGGGGCTGGATGACGAGATCGCTTCCAGTTGGAGGGGAAGTGTTTTTCTTGACATCCCCTTTTATAGAACGGGATTATCGGAGACTGACTCCCAGATGACGATAACCCGACTTTCCAGGCCTTATCCGATCTTTGTTAGGATTCTCGTATGGATGAACGCTCATCAGGCAGGATCATTGTGTTTTGTCTCACTGTGGGTTGGGCTTCAATCGGTCTGCTCTTCTGGCGGGTTGGATCTTGAATCAACTCGGCATGTCCGGTTGCGAAGCCGTGGAAAGGCTGCGTGTCCGGCGTCCCGGCGCCCTCTTCAACGAGTGCGTTGCTTCGTATCTGCAGTCGATGTAGACGCGGGTAGGACCTCGTACCGTGCCATCATTCCCGCCTCCATATGGTCGTCCAGGTGGCAATGAAATAGCCAGAGGCCAGGAGCGTCGGGAACCATGTCGGCGGTTTCCGTTCCCAAAGGCAATAGAAAGATCGTGTCCCTGCGAGTGCCGTGAGAGAGCACCGTGTTGCCGTGCCAATGCGGCGTGTGGAAATTGAGCGAGCCCACGTTACCCATATCCAAGAGATACCAGCGCACACGCTGGCCCTGTTTCACGGTCATCACCGGCCCATCGCCGTAGAGGTATCCGTTGACGGAAAACTTGAAGTTGGTCTCGGCAAATCCGGTGCCCGCGAACGTGAAGTATCCTTGCGAATCGGAGAAGTTGGCCATCCGCTCACCGAGCGTTTTCTGGTCGGCGGCGCTGATGTGGGCGGCGACGTTCTCTTGCACATACCAACTCTCGTTTTCGTTAAATGCGCTGAAGAGCGCGACGATTTCGCGGTCCACGTCTTTCGGAGTGCCGTCGGAGTTAGCCTGGCCTCGCCGGGCCACGATGATGGGCCCCACCAGGCCGGAAGCCACGTCTCTGTATTCGTCCACGTGCGACTGGTACGCCCAGACAGTCGAGCTGGGATCACCCGGTTCCGGCCCCGCCCGTTCCCGTACGTCCCACTCGTAAGTGAATGTGGCGCCGGGCTGCACTGTATCCTCCGGCTCCTCGTCCACAACATTGCCTGTGGCATCGGGCACACTGCCGGTGCTAGTAAAGTTCTTCTGACGAAAGACGTCGGGCAGGTAAACGCTGTAGGGCCGCGAGGCGTTGTTCTTGAAAACAATCTTGAGCGTATCGCCGACCTCCGCGCGCAGGATTGGTCCTAGCAAACCAAGGTATTCGTCCTGCGGAGCGCGGGGCTTCCGTGTTGCGAACGTACCGTCGGTATACTCTCGGTAAACCGCCTTGCGATAGACGTGCCCGATGTGATTGGGTCCGGGCTGCGTGTAGGCCGCCGATGTTCCTTCAAAAGGTTTGCCGGTCATGATATCGATGCCGAGCGGCGCATAGTCCCATTCGGTTTCTTCCGCCGCAATGTAGTAGGTGCGCACGAGTCCGCCTGAAGGCATGGCCAACTGCGCGCGTGGTAAGCGCGCTCCTGACAAAGACCTAGCGGGAGTCGCCGCGAGCTGGGCCAGACTCCCGACTACGAAAAGGCAAACCGCCCATACCAGGCTTTTCATCGCAATCTCCTTGCCGCTCTTTGAGCTGCGACGCTCGCTGGTCCCGCAGTGGCCTCCATTCCGGGGGCCTTCAACACAGCGAAGCGGCTTAAACGCGCTGAGCCACGGACCCAAAGTCAGAAGCCGGCGCTAACACGCCCGGTTTTTTCGCCGGCGGCGTGCGCGGGTAGGACCTCATACCGCGCCATCATTCCGGCCTGCATATGGTCGTCCACCTGGCAACGAAGCACCCAGAGGCCAGGGGCATCGGGAACCATATCGGCGGTTTCCATTCCCGCCGGCAACAGGTCGAACACATCCGTGCGACGGCCTTGGAAGTTCACCGTGCCGCCGAGCCAGTGCGGGGTGTGGAAATTGACCACGTCACCCACATCCAGGAGATACCAGCGCACATGCTGGCCCTGCTTCATGGTCATCACCGGCCCATCGCCGTACAGGTATCCATTGATCGAAAACTTGAAGTTGGTCTCGGCAAATCCGTTGCCCGTGAACGTGACGTACATGTGCGGATCGGACATTTTGGCGTCTCGCTTATTGAGCGCTTTCTGGTCGGCGGCGCTGATGTGGGCGGCAATGTTCTCTTGCACATACCAACTCTGGTTTTCGTTGAACGCGGTGAAAAGAGCAACGATTTCGCGGTCCACATCTTTGGGAGTGCCGTCGGAGTTAGTCTGGCCTCGCCGGGCCACGATGATGGGCCCCACCAAGCCGGAGGCCACGTCTTTGTATTCGTTGACGTGCGAGTGGTACACCCAGACGATCGAGCTGGGATCATTTGGGCCTGGCCCCGCCCGTTCCGGTACCTCCCACTCGTAAGTGAACGTCGCCCCGGGCGGCACCATGGCCCCGGTCTTTTGCTCGTCGGGGACATTGTCGGCGTACATGGACCCCTCCGAGGCCTTCTCGTAGAAGAGTCCATGGGGATGCACGCTGTAGGGCCGCGAGGCTTTGTTCTTAAAAACAACCTTGATCGTATCGCCGACCTCCGCGCGCAGGATTGGTCCCAGCAAACCGAGGTATTCGTCCTGCGGGGCGCGCGGCTTCCGTGTTGTGAACGTACCGTCGGTATACTCCCGGTAGACCGCCTTGCGATATATATGCCCGATGTGGTTGGGCCCCCGCTGGGTATAAGCCGCCGCCGTTCCTTCAAAAGGTTTGCCGGTGTTCATGTCAATGCCGAGCGGGGCATAGTCCCATTCGGTCTCTTCGGCCGCAACGTAGTAGGTGCGCACGCGCCCGCCCGCCTTGGGGGAATCTTGCATCGGCCGCGGTCTGGCGGTAGTCGCCGCGAGCTGGGCCAGACCTCCGACCACGAAAAGGCAAACCGCCCATACCAAGGCCTTCATGACGATCTCTTGCTCGCTCCTTGCCAAAAATCAGCCGTCAAAATCGGTGAACAATCTACATACTGCTCATTGATGTGTAAATACAAGGGTGTGTAAATACAAGTCTCAAGCCTAAAGAAAAACCGGCGAGACTCGTTCAGGAGTCTCGCCGGTTTGTTTTGCAATTTGTCGCTCGTGACGGCTGGTACTATTCGCCGCTACGCGTTTCTCCAGCCCACTAGTTCGCCAATGGGTTGGGGCGGATTTGCATGTGATTCACGGTACCTGAGCGGTTTTCGGTGAATCGCGGAAGATACGAGCTGTACGTCATCCAAAGGCCTCGGCCCTTCCAACCGGCGTTGGGGTCGTCAATCCGACCGTCCAAACCACGAGCGTAATACGGCATCGGGTATGGGATTCGGAACACACTGAACTTTTCGGTCTTCGGGTCAAAAATGAACTGCGCGTCCGAAGTGGTTCCAGTGACGAACACGGTGTCCTTGCCGAGCCCGGACGCGTTGAACTGATCTATCCAAAGGTAGTAAGGGAAATCGGTACTGCCGGTTTCCTTGCCGGTGCCCTTGAATTTTAGCCCCGGCGTGTCCCAGAACTTCCACTCGCCGGTCTTGACATCCATGCGCCCGAGTTGACCGCTGCCCAATGAAACCCAAAGATTCCCGTCCGAGCTGAAGTCGATGCCGTGCGGGAAACGTCCTGGAGCAGGCAGTGGGTAGTCTTTGATTTTATCGGTCTTGGGATCAATCATGTACACTTTGTTCGCAGGGCCTCCAGCCACGGGAGACGAATACCAAACCGTGCCATCGACCGGGCTGACAGCCTCTCCATAGCCCGTCCCTGGAATCATTTTCTTCGTTGCCGGGTCGATCCGCAGGAAGTTCTTCGAAGCACCGACCTCCGTCGCTTTTATCGTCTCAAGATTCGTCAAGTCCAGCTTTTTCGTGTCGAGTTCGCCTGCCGCGGAACCGCCGCCATCGGTCCAGATCCGGCCTTGCCAATCCAACTGCAGGTGATGAGTGTTGTATCCAGTATCGACCATCACGAATTTATTGGTTTTCGTATCGTAGTAACCGAGTTCCATGTTGTTACCGCGCGCAGCCAGCATATTGTACGCGGCATCTACATCCGCTGGGTCGTTGGTGCCCGTGACGATCGTATTCTTCGTCCACGCTGGATAGTATTCCTTGCCCCCGGCGCGAATCTGCACAGTCATCCAGACCCTGCCGTTCTCATCGAGCATAGGATTGTGGGGGCTGGCCATCCATTCCTTATCTTCCCCAACATACGCTTGCTCTTCTTCCGTG
This sequence comes from uncultured Acidobacteriota bacterium, assembly GCA_963803735.1. Taxonomy (GTDB): domain Bacteria; phylum Acidobacteriota; class Terriglobia; order Acidiferrales; family UBA7541; genus Palsa-189. Next base: position 38,663 of record CAWDNV010000013.1, read on the forward strand.
CCGTGGTAGTAGTCCTTTGTCAGGGAATAACCGTGGCTCTTGTCCCGTGGTTCCACCTGGAGCCATGAGGTGGTGTTCTTCACCGGGTCCAAAATCAACAATCTACCTCCGCCGGTTCGATCCACCCCGTACACTTTCCCATTCGGGTACAACGTCGGATTGCGCTTGTCGGTAGATATCAAATCGTGAACGAAGGACTCTGGGAAACCCCAATCCCACTGAGATACAACAACATTGCGTTCGATACCGGTTGGCCGCGGGGGCGCGGGAGGAACTTCACCGGCTGCAATCCGAGTGCCCCAATCCGCGAGCATTCTCTCAACGACGTCTCTGCCGAGCCCATTGAGTTCTTGATGCATCGACTTAGCTCGCAGGAACATCGCGTCCCAATCTTTAGCCGTGGTATAGATGCGCGTTTGGGGCATGCCGAGCTCATGGCAGTGGTTGCACCCGTTCCTCAGGGTCGCAAGCCATTCATCTTGACTCTTGTACTTGGCTGGAAGATCGCTCATCGGGGGCGGCTGAATCAGCGACGTCCAATAACTGGCAGGATAGATCTTTGCCGCTTCTTGCGGAGTTGCCGCGTTGGCGACCTGCAGCTTCACGTTCTCGCCGCACGCCGCTTTGACGCGCTCCGAGTCCTTCAGCCCGTAGCCGCGCACCCATAGCTCGTAGGCTCCTTCCGGCAGGTCCGGAAGCAGGAACCGTCCCTGATCATCGGTGACGACAATCTTGCGGAACGGTGCCGGCAAGGATTTTGTCTCAGCGATCACCCAGACGCCAGCTTCAGCCTTCCCGCCGTTGCTGTTCACAACGGTGCCGCCTATACTGCTCTTATCAACTTTCAATCCAGGTACATTCTGCGGGCCGCCTACAACCGGTCGAGCAGCCACACACAATACTGCCAGAAGAACCCAGGTCATCTTGCGCGTTACGGTTCGCATCTGCAGTCCTCCAGTTGGATACTTCCGGTAGGCCCATAGAACTCGTGACTGGAAACTAAGCTAGCATCAAAAGAATGTCAAGCCAAAGGATTGCAGGTCGTGGAGAGTGTGCCCCGATGCTGTGGGCGCAAGGTAAGACCAATGCAGCTGTTCGTCTGGAACGACTCTGGGACGACGTTGCCAAACAACATGAACTGGACATATTGTGCGCATATCCGGCAAGCAACTTTCCTGGCGGAAAGAACGAACGTGCTTTCAATACTATTTGCGCGGAGCATTCGGCTGTTCATTCCCGCGATTGGGCCGGCGGAAGGGGGCTGTTTCTGTCGGCTAACCTTGCCGATTTCTCCAGGCGCGCGCTACAATCGTGCCAACGCATACCCGGTCGCAGAAAGGAGTCGCGGCCATGAAGATTCCCCGGCAATTATTTCTACTCGCGCTGGTCTCGTTATTCGCTCCCAGCGTGTTCGCCCAAGGCGGCGGCATTGTTCAGGACCACGTGGTTGTTACGACTAGTGCTGGAAGTATAGGCGTTTTCGGTGGTAGTCGCCCCACTGTGCCATACACGGCCGACCAGGAAATGGAAACCACGCGCACCTTACTCGATGGGACCCACATCGTCATTAAAAACCACGCACGGCTTTACCGCGACTCACTTGGCCGCACGCGCATTGAGGCGTTTGCAAATAGCGCCGTTCAGCCACGCGATGACTCGCAGCCGATAAGCATCAACATTTTTGATCCCGTCGAAGGTTTCCAATACTTTCTTAATCTGCGCAACCGCACCGGCACACGCAATAGTTTTGCGCGTTTAGCGCCGCCACCACCCAATGAACCAGCCCCTGCCGCGCCATCGACGCCACCCACGCCCAAAGAGTTGTTGCCCCAGGGACACAGACAGGATCTGGGAATGGACACGATAGACGGGCTGTGGGCAAAGGGCACCCGTACGACGGTCACCATCCCCGTAAACGCCCAAGGGAATGATCGCCCGATCATAAGGACAATCGAGCGCTGGTTTTCCGACGAGTTGCAGATCGAAGTCTTGGTCAAGACCTCTGATCCACGAAATGGCTATAGCGTTCAGCGGTTAACGAACATCGACCGTTCCGAGCCTGATCCCTCCCTGTTTCAGCCGCCTGCGGATTACACCATCACCGATTCACAAAAACCCTGACCCGGCTTACTCGCAATCACTTCCCACATCCGTGGCGACGAGCACACCATTAGCTTGCTCTCCGCGTGACGCTTTCGGATTTCGGAACTGCGTTAGCGCCCGCTCGTTGCGCTAACTGCAGCCGTCGCGGGCCGCCAAGTCTCGAGAAACGGCATTATCGGAGACTGGAATCGGTATGGCCTCATCCGCCCCGGAAAAGAATGGGCCTGTCTGTCTTGCCAGTTCCAACCAAACTAGCACCATGCGAAAAACATCCTTGACACGTCGTGTGCTCCGAATGGTTAGCCTTGCTCGGGCGCGACGCCGGTTTGGCTTTGAACATTTGTGAAGGAGACAAACAATGTCTAGCAATCCATTCAGTGAAGCGCTTCTCACTAGAGCTCATGAAATTCGGGGTTCCTGGGGCTGGATTCTCTTGGCTGGAATCTTGCTCATCATGCTTGGAACAGTTTGCATCATTGGTGACGTCACCGCGACTTTTGCAACCGTGTTCGTTTTGGGGATATTTCTACTAATTAGCGGAATCGTCATTCTCGTTCAGGCCTTTCGCGTCCGCAACTGGAGTGGTTTCTTTCTCTACTTGATGAGCGGTCTCTTGCGAGCGCTCACCGGATATCTGCTGATCCGCTATCCGGGCGCCGGAGCTGCTGTTTTGACGCTGGTGCTTGCCTCGCTTTTCGTTGTGGGTGGATTGTTTCGCGCTATCGGCGCAGAAACACTGAAATTTCCGCGCTGGGGATGGTCTGTCGTTTCCGGCATCGTTTCCTTGGTACTCGGAATTTTGTTGCTCGTGCAAATGCCAATTTCTGCCTTTTGGTTCGTCGGATTCGCGATCGGCGTAGACATGATCATGGAAGGTGTGTCGCTGGTCGGTGTTTCCACGGCAATACACCATCTGCCAGACATGGCACCAGCAGGCATTTGAGAGGGGATTGGTTTTTCGCGGGTGACCGGCAGTTCAGCTAAGACTCTTTTTGCCGAGCGGCTCGCTGGCGTTAGTGAACGAGTCCTGCAACGTTGCGGCTGACCAGAGCGGTATCGACTTGCAGCTTTGGGAAAAGCTCATAGTAAGGAGCACGCATGTCCACAATCCACCTCCACCAGACAACCACCTTGACACCCAGCAGTACGTCGCCGGGCTCACCGACTTCGGGCCTGGCCGCTCGAAGCTCTTTGGCAACAGCGCTGACGAGTACCTCAAGGTCCATGACCGTGGCCGCTCGCAGGCCGACGTCACGGAAGGATCGGGTGGCATCTGGGAACGACTGCACTACGACTGGCCCGATCCCAAACGCGTCGTCCTCACATCGGCAAGAACTTGCCAGACGGCATCGGTACGGGCCGGAGTAATGAACTTTTGCACCACTCGCATAGATCCGAATATCCTTTCTGATCTAAGCTTGTTATACGGGACTTATCGCGAAGACGACGCGTCCGCGACGCTTGAATTTCGAGAAGAAGTCGAGTAGCTGCTTCCAGGGTACATATTTCCCATTGAGCAAGCGCATGCCGCGTCCTGCTTCCTCATCGGCGACGATTTCTGCGCGTGCCTCGATCCAATCGCCGAGCAGTTTGCCTCTCATATCGCAGGGAGCAATTCTCACCCGCGAGTTTCGACGGATGCGCTTCGCTTTGCCAGAATCCGCCTCGCTGTAGACGTAGAGTTTTTGCGGCGTGCCGATGGCGGGATCGCCCGCGAACCATACAGGAGTACGCACGCCCTGACCGTTTTTGCGAAACGATTCGAGGCTCAAATATTTATTGCGTTGGAACACGTCGAAAGTCGAAGCGGCGCACATGCTGCTTCGATGCCATGACTGTCGGGCTTGGCACAAGGAAGGGCAAGCTGGCCAGCACCTGATAAACGGGGTGGTCTCAAGGGGTCGATGCAACACTGGCTTGTAGTCTACTCTCCGGAGTTTCAAAGCCCAACGTCTTGCGTGGGCGTTGATTGAGGCGCAGCGCGATTCGGTCCAGGTCCGTTTGACTGTAGCTGGACAAGTCGGCCTTCTTCGGCAGGTACTGCCGTAAGAGCCCATTGGTGTTTTCGTTGCTGCCGCGTTGCCAAGGACTCTGCGGATCACAGAAGTAAACCTTCACATCCGTGGCGACGGTGAAGCTCTGGTGCTGGGCCATCTCCAGCCCGCGGTCCCAGGTCAACGAGCGCCGCAGCGTCGCCGGAAGCTGACGGACGTGCTGGCTCAGAGCGGCGACCACCGTCGCCGTCTCCTTGCTGGGCACCTTGACCAGCATGACAAAGCGCGAACGGCGCTCCACCAAGGTGGCCACGTGACTGTTGTGCGCGCCGCTTAACAGATCGCCCTCCCAATGCCCGGGAACGGCGCGGTCCTCGACCTCCGCAGGCCTTTCCCGGATGGAGATGGCATCGACGACTTGACCACGGTGATGTCCGCTATCACGGGAGTGCCGCGAGCGGCGGATCCGCCGCTTGGAACGCAGGTGCTGAATCAGCTCTTTTTTCAGCACTCCGCGGGCCTGAATGAACAGGCTGCGGTAAATGGTTTCGTGGGACACGCGCAGGCTTCCGTCCTGGGGATACTGATTCTTCAGCCATCCAGAAATCTGCTCCGGCGACCAGTCCAGAATCAGTTTACTCGCAACGATCGTTCGTAGCTGCTCGTGGATAGCCAGCAAGCAGGTCTTGGGCCGCAAGGCCGACTCCCAGGCTTGCTGATCGGCATCGTTGGCTCGATACAACGGCCGCCCGCCATGGCGGGCCACCTCCCGGCTCACCGTCGACACCGCTCGCTGCAGACCCTTGGCGATTTGACGAATCGACGATCCGCCAGCGATCCCGCGGGAGATGTCCTCTCGCTCCGCCAGGGTAAGTGTTCGCAGCGAACGCCGACGGGCGGCCGGAGCAATCCCGCCATGACGCGCCAACAAAAAGTGAATGACCACATGACTCTTGCCAAAGGCCCGCCCGATCTCATGTAACGACTGCCCCGCTTTCCAACGCCACCACAGATCGGCCCTCTGCGCAGACGAAAGCCGCACCCGGATTCGTTGCATCATAAACACCACCTTTAGAGAAAACATTTATACCAGATGGTGTTGCATCGACCGGTTGAGCTGGCACCGTTTCTCGGGACTCATTGGTCGTTGGTTCGGTAAAATGTTGGCGGAGTGTGCTCATAGGCATGAGAGTTGGTGACAGCGTAAAGTGATCGGGATTCCACCTGGTTTGCGGGATGAAGTGGATTCGCCAATCCTGACCCTTTTTGAGAAGTGCCTGGGGCAATCGTTCGTCGTGACTGAAATGGAGACCGTCGAAGGACTACCTTACCAACTGGCCAGACTAGAGGTCGGACACATGCTGGGCAAAGAAGCCTGGGAACACACGATCTGGGTTGAGCCCGAATATCTCCAAGTCGACAACGGGTAAGCCCATCTCCTCATAAGTCCCGAGAAGTCGGGTTTCCGGAATGTGGCTCTCTCAGCCGAAACAGTCGCGGACCAGTTGGCCGAAATCCGTTTGTCGGAATCTAGTCACCTGCGAATCTCCGAGCAGCCGTCCACAAACCAGCGTTCGATTGAAAATGGAATTATTTGGTAATATGATCGGCTTCTTGCCCGCAATCGCTACTCCTGGAGTTATGCCATGTCAAACGAAAGTCAAATCACGCGACGAATGTTGCTCGGCGTCGGCGGTGCTGCTGCTCTTGGATACCCGCTGCGAGGATGGGCTGGCCCTTTGGACGTGCCAAACGCGGGGGCGGTTAAAGTTGAGAAAGACGTCGTGATAGGCAAAGGCGGAAACACAGATCTCCATGTCGATATTTACCGGCCGCCTGCGGGAACCGAGAGGCGCATGGCGCTCATACATCTGCATGGAGGGGGTTTTGCTCGCGGCAGCAAGGATACCCTTGGTCCGCAGTTGACGCCGATCACGACACGCGGCTATCTATCCGTCGCGGCCCAATATCGCCTGAGCGGTGAGGCCAAATGGCCAGCACAAAACGAGGATGTGAAGACTGCGATTCGCTGGACGCGTAACAACGCCGGAATGCTCGGCATCGACCCCAAACGCATTGCTGTAGTGGGCTACTCGGCTGGCGGACATCTCGCGTTATTTGCCGCCGGTGCGGCTGACACGCAGCTCGCCGCGTGCGTCGCATTTTATCCGGTGGCCGAAATCACCAAGGAAGCGCCATGGACCCCTGCGCTTATGCCTGCGGGATCTGACGAAGGCGCAATGCGCGCCGCCAGCCCAACTACCTACATCAAGTCGGGATTCCCGCCCACCGTCGTTTATCACGGATTGGCGGACGTCACCGTGTCGCCAGATAGCAGCTTACATCTGTTGCAGTTGTTTCGTGGTGCGGGAGTTTCGTCGGAACTTCACACATTCGCAGGTGTCCCCCACGTCTTTGACAGTCATCCTGAATTTGCCAATGCGTGCGCAGCGCTCACGGACTTCTTCCTGGATCGACATGTCCTGAATCCACGGACGTATCCGCCGTTTGATGCCGGCGGCGCTGGACGGGGTCCCGCCGCACAATAGCGCTGCACAATTCGAAAGCCAGATTCTGAGTATCGGGACTTGGGAGACCTAATCTACCTTTTATTGATGGCAGCCTTTGGTGAGCGTTAGTTGGAAACGGCTCTAGTTTGGTAAGGGTTCCTCGATGTAGTCGATTATCAGGAAATCCTCTGGGCCCATTTGGGCTTCCAATGTAAGCCCGAGTTGTTCCTTCAAAGCCTGCATAAATGTTGGTCCCGAGGGATCGGGCTGGAAGTTTGGGCCAAGGGGCGAGTCGGCGCTGTACTGAGGCGTGAATTCGACGGCAAAATCGAACATGCCAGTGAGGTTTGTTTTGTCCAGTACAGGGCGGTCCACGCCGGTCAAGCTTCCCGTTAGTGAACTCGCAATCAGTTTCATAGGCACATTACGTGCGCCAGAACGAAGGCGACCGCGGGCGCTCGGAACCATACCTACAATACCGCCGCACGGGGCTGGGAAACGGCGATCGAATGCCTGCTGTGGCGCTGCGGGTGCGGGGCTGGGAACCAAGGATACCTCCGGGCATGGCGAGTCGTCCGCATGTTTCTGAAGCAGAGGACCTAGCTTTCCGGCTTGGTCGACCAGTAGCGCATACACTGGAACCTGCCGAGTCTCGTAATGAACGGCAAGCCTGAAGCGATCTGCAAGCAGAGCCTGCATCATCAGGCGCATTTGGTCTTTTGTGGGATTTCCTTTCACCTTTGCCTGAATATCGAACCGATCGGTGATCACCCACTTGGGCAATTGCGAAAGCAGAAACTGCTCCTGATTATTCGTGATTTTGAAGGCGAAGAATATGTACGTGATCAGCGGCATGTTCTTCGCTCCGAAGCGCCCTCCCGTGGCGTTATAGACATCGCCGGGCCCTAAGGGGAAGTCCGAGCCCGTAGTGGAGGATCGAGCAGTGTTCTGAATGATGGTGGCGGTGTCGAAAGCCATTTTGCCGCCGGCCGCTATCTGCCAGTCAGGCGTGTGCGATTGTGCGGTTGACGTGGCAGTGTTTGATTGCGGCCACAGCGGTGCCAGCGCGGTGCTTACGAGAGCTACGGCTAACGCTGTTCGTGGAAAGAAATTCCTTCTGCTTCCCATGGTCCGCTCCCGCGACTTATGACGGTTCCAACCGATGGGTCCGAGGCTCAGCAGATTATAAGCCTGGGCGTGCCAAGTCCTGCTAAGTCGTGCCAGCTCAACCGGTCGATGCAACACCACCTAGTCGGCTGATCGGACAACACTTCACCCCGGAGCGACGATCTGTCTGGCTGTATTCAATCAGACCTATACAGAGTAGTTTTTTTAAAATCAACCCTCGCGAGCGACTTTCGCCCTGAGAACTCCTGCGAGTAGACGGGTCGAGCAAGTGTTGCAACGACCCATTGAATCCACCCGGTGGGAAACCGCGTGCACGATCTTGAACGGCGGCTTTGGTTTGTGATTATTTCTGCGAAACCGGAACTTCCGAGGTGCCCTTAGCCTTCTCTTCCGCGGCCTTCTCGGTAGCTCGGGCTCCTGCCATGATATTAATGATGTCGTTGTTACTTTCGCTGCAGTCGTACTCGAAGAACGGCCCTTTGATCGCGCTCAGGGGCACGATGGCGGTCCAGGGTTTCGTCCAGGTAGAGGGATCGTCAACGGTAAAACTGTACTCAATCTGATCCGCAGCCACACGCTTGAATCGCTCGGTGATCTTCAACGTCTGAGGATTGGCATTACGAAAGGTAGCTTCGGGCCGGAAATTGGTGGTTTCCACAACCAGGGCATCACCTTCCCAATGGCCCCGCCCATCCCCGTGCCACTGGTGGATGCTTGCTCCAGCATGCGGACGCGCATCCAGCCGGATGATACGAACTTCGGTTCCGTACTCGGCTTGAAGCACGACGTATTCCGGATTCTGCAGGATGTACACACCATTGTTGTAGGCACCGGGAAGTATGGGCGGTCCACCGCTTAGGGAGACGCAACTGGTGCGCACCCCTATGTCCTTCGGAGTATCGGCGTGCACGGTTACCCCTCCATGACCATCGACTTCGATGTAGTCGCGATCTCCGATCGCTCTCGGCCTTTTCAGCGCCTCTGGTGTGCGGGGAGGTATTCTGCCGTCAGGCGGATCCACAATGAGTGATGTCCGCTTGTTGGGTACGAATCCTTCCAGATCAGCAGTGAGCCCGAAGCTAGTCAAGTTAGATAACGTCGCCTCGGGATCGTTAGGAGGGCGATCATATTCGCGTTGCAGCCCGGCCTTTTGGGCGGCCTCCACCTCTTCATCGGTCAAGAACTCTCTCCCCGCGTACTTGGCCGGCCGTTCCAAGGGAGTGAAGCTCTCACTCGTCCAATATCCGTGCAGGTCCGGCTTACCATCCGGTGTACGAGGCGTGGTCCAGGCTTTTGTGTCCGTCTTTGCGGCCTTCTTTGCCCCACTCGACGGACCTTGACCCGCGACAAACGTCGGCACGAACAAAACAATCGCCAAAGCGATCCCTAAGGCACTCGAAAGCGCAAAACGATTGCTCATCTGGACCTCCTTGACTTATTCACCCAGAATTTCTGATCAACTTTATCGTTGCACAAAACCATATGCCCCCTAACCTCTGGAGTCAACCTGGGCCGGGTCCCGAGAAGTCGGGTTTCCGGAATGTATGGTCCGCCGCCGAGTTGCAAGCGGAAAGATGAGCTTGGCAGTTGGTCTGCGCCAATGTATTCGGCCTTTGGTGGAGTCAATGACTCCTGGCCTTGATGGACATCCGCTCGCCTTCGCCCCTATAAACTGGACGGTCTGGTTAGGACCTTTTCCGAAAGCAGGTTCCGAAAGCGTGGGATCGACCCATTGCTATCTCTCTCCGCAAGCAAACCGGGAAGGAACTGTTTTTCTAAACCGGGATTTTAGGTGGACACAGCAAGGACGGGAGCGCGATAGCGTTCACCCTTGCACAACACGGCCCAGGCCATTCGGACTAGCTTATTGGCCAACGCTACGATAACCACGTTCTGGTGTTTGCGAGCCAACAATTGAGCTAGCCAGGAGCTAAGAGCGGGAGCCTGCCGGTGTCGCTGCTGCAGGACGCTGCGTGCGCCCTGCACGAAGAGTCGTCGTAGGTAGGAGTTGCCGCGTTTGCTGATGCCCAGTAAGGTTTGCTTTCCTCCGCTGGAATGCTCGCCGGGCACCATGCCAATCCAGGCCGCTAGGTCTCGACCTCTGCCAAACGCACTCCCGTTACCCACGGCAGCGATCACGGCGGTGGCCGTGACTGGGCCCACTCCTGGAATGGTGGTGAGTCGCTGGCAGGCCTCATCCTCTTTGGCTCTTTCCAGGATAGCCACATCCAGCTGATCAATGCGTGCGGAAAGTTGCTCGAGTTCCAGCTTCAGCCGAGCCAACAACAGCCGAAACGAACCCGATAACGGCAACTCGGCATCTTCCAAGATCCGCGGCAGAGCTTCCTCCACATAACGTCGGCCTTTGGGTAGAGTCAATCCACGTTCTAGAAGAAGACTGCGGATCTGATTGACCACCGCCGTGCGTCGCATGACCCAGCGTTCCCGCACGCGATGCAGCGCTTGCAAATCCAGCTGCTCCTCGCTCTTAATGGGCACAAAACGCATCCGCGGCCGTTGCACTGCTTCGGCTATAGCTTCCGCATCGATGTAGTCGCTCTTGTTGGTCTGCACGTACGGCTGCACGTACTGCGCGGGCATCAATCGCACCTGGTGCCCCTGATCGCGCAGAGCGCGGCCCAGAAAGTGCGAGCCACTACAAGACTCCATGCCAATCAACTGCACTTGCAAATTCGCGGTGAAGGCCAGCAACTGCTGGCGGGAACATCTCTTGCGAATTACCACCTTCCCAGTCGAATCTAAACCCACCAGATGGAAAACCGTCTTACCCAGATCGATGCCGAGTACATGTAGTTTCATGGAATGCCTCCTGGCCCCGGACTCTACACTTAAAGAGCCTCGGCGGCGGACCATCCCATTAACTGACCCATTAACAAAGCGAGGCGCACGGCCCGGAGTTCCCGAATCGAAACACATCGGCGTGACTGTAGCTCCAGGCGGTTTAATCCGCGTTAGACTTTTTCCATGCAGTCTCGGTTGAAGCTACCGCCCTACCAACGTCTGTTGTTGACGGTTGTTGCCGCTGCGTTGCTATTTTGGGCAGCTGCCGGAGGAGAGGGTCGTCAGTTGGCGGGACTTGCGGGTTGTTTCCTTATCCTATACGCCGCAGGCGGCGGTCGCGTTCCTTGGAAAGTCAGTTGGAAAGACTACCTTCTCTATGTTGTGATTTCAGTGTCATTAGTAGCAGCAGTCATCCTTTACTCCATCCTCCAAGCGCATAGAGGTCGATAGTATTGTCGCGGCTCGGATAAGTGCGGTTTGTCAACTCCCGATAAACGCATTATAAAAGGGCGCCCCTTAGAGTAGGTTTTGATCGCTCGCATCAACACCTACAGGAAGGAGCACCCTCGTGAATGACGCCAAGTACATTGGGCTGGACGTTCACCAAGCAACGATCTCCGCAGCGGTTATGGACTCAACCGGTAAGCTTGTGATGGAATGCATCCTGGAAACGAAAGCGGCCACCATCCTCCAGTTTGTGCACGGACTGCGTGGAAGCTTACACGTGGCCTTTGAAGAAGGGACTTGTGCGGCGTGGCTACACGACCTGCTCAAACCACACGTCACGAAGGTGCTGGTGTGCGACCCGCGCAAAAACTCCCTGCTGAAAGCGGGCAATAAGAACGATCGGATCGATGCCCGAAAGCTGGCCGATCTGCTGCGGACTGGGCTCCTCTCACCGGTGTACCACGGAGAGCATGGCCTACGAACTTTGAGGGAGTTGGCACGCAGCTACCTAGCCGTCACTCGAGATCTCACACGGGTGATGAATCGCCTGAAAGCTCTCTACCGAAGCTGGGCCATTCCCTGTGCCGGCCAGCAAGTCTACGCGCTACGCTACCGCTCGGAGTGGCTCAGCAAGATCGCAGAGCCCGGCGTGCGCCGTCGTGCCGAGCTCTACTACCAGCAGTTCGACGCGCTGGATATTTTGCGTCAGGAAGTGCGGCGTGATCTTTTGGCCGAGAGCCGAAAGCACAGCGCGATGAAGTGGCTGCGCCAGATTCCTTCGATCGGACCCATTCGAGCGGCTTTGCTGATCGCTTTGATTCAGACGCCGCATCGCTTTCGTACCAAGCGGCAACTCTGGGCCTACAGCGGTTTGGCTTTGAAAACCTACAGCAGCGGGGAATACCGTTTTGTCGAGGGTCAACTCAAGCGCTCCAAAAGACTCCTGGCCATTCGCGGACTGAACACAAACCACAACCACGATCTGAAAAATATATTCAAGGGTGCGGCCATCCGAGCTGCAGTCGTACCTGGCCCATTTCAGGAGTTCTACGCCAGCTTAGTTGCCCGAGGAATGAAACCGTCGATGGCGCGCCTCACCCTGGCGCGCAAGATTGCGGCGATCACTCTGCTGGTTTGGAAGAAAGGAGTCTGTTTCGACGCTGAACATCTGAAACAACAAGCAGCTTGAGCGTCTGTCGAGAGCCCGCCCATTCCTGGATTCATCTCCAGCGGTGGCCTATCGGTTCTTCAGACGCTCTGGTTCGAGGGTGAGTATCCGTAATCCCGTTAGACCGAACGCGTGCTTTGGGTATCGAGTCTCTCGATAAACCGTATGCCCCCTCGGACAACCAGAAAAAGCTATAGGCGAACAGTCTCAGATAGAACCATGGTTGGCACTGCACAACCACTCTGCTTGTCTGCGTCAGAAACCGAAGGGCGTCGCTACGAAATGACGATGAACCTGGGGAAAAGCGAGATCACAGCGCCTCATAACAACGCCGGGCTGGATGACAAGATCCCTTCCAGTCGTCGGGGAAGTGTTTTTCTTGACATCCCCTTTTATAGAACGGGATTCTCGGAGACTGAGATTTCCGGGAGGCTAGATGACGAGAACAGGACTAATCAGGAGTTAGATGCTTCGACGCGGTGTAGACTCTGGGGTGATCGAAGAAACAGCGCGACTTGACGAGTCGTACACTCCGATTCCGCTAAAGCATTTAGCTTCTTGTCAAATTGAAGGCTCAAGATGAACGATCAACAAAAGAAGGAGCAGTATTCTGGAGCGCGAGATCAAGAGATCCGTGCGGCACTGGATCAATCAGACAAGGGCAGAGGAATCTATTTCGGAAGAGGAACGCGAGACCGATGTTTCGGAGTAGAATCCGCACACGAAATCTATGTTAATCCGCGATGCGACAGCGAAAACGAGCTTGAGGCAATGTGATGATTATCGGCGAGCAATTGCGAGCACTGCGCGAACAGCAGAACTTATCGCAGGAGACATTGAAAAGCGGACTGGTTTATTGCGCTGCTACGTTTCACGTGTCGAGAACGGCCATACGGTTCCGTCGATTGAGACTTTGGAGAAGTGGGCGCGTGCCCTGAACGTGCCGCTGTATCAGGTTTTTTACGAGGGCAAGGATTCACCTGTTCCCGAACCAATTAAGTGGAGCCTGCTCTGCTGCGAAATTCATTGTAAAGGGGGCAGGAGAGGAATACGATGCGCCACATTGAGCCAAATCGGAAATCCCGGGCAAATACGAACGGAGAATACACATGTTGACACGAACCTTCCTGAAACACGCATTTCTGGCGGTCGCAGTTTGTGCGATGCTCTGCGCTTTTACGTCCACTCTGCCAGGCGCGCAGCAGGCCGCCACCCCTAACCTGAAGCCGTATCAGACAATGGCCCAGGACGCGCTCAAGCTGGTGGCCGCCAAAGATATGAAAGGGGCCTCGAAAAAGATGGACGAACTGGAAGGAAAATGGGATTCGAGCGGGTTGAACCAAACGTTGCCGAACATCGACAGTGAAATGGACGCCGCGAAAGACGCAGTGAGGTCGGGCGACGCCAAGAAGGCCACCGCCGAATTGAATACGTACCTCGGCCTGCTTGATAGGGCCTCGAAGCCTGCGAAAAAGTAAGCAGTTCGGGTCCATCGAGGGCGTATGCATCACGCTCCCGATTCGTTCGCTCTCTGAGCATCTCTGAGGCCGCGTTGACCATTTCAGGTTAAGACGGAAAAATCTCAGCTTTGGGGTTCTGATGGCAGGGATGCACGTTGCTTACACCAGTTACGCCGGACGCTTATCCGCGAGGTTTTTCCTACGCAGGATTCCGGTTGATGGATGGTACGCGCTTGAATCCTAACGGCACCTCGAAGAGAGAGGCATCAAAGACTCTCCTTTCAATCGTCACCGATGTCTCAGATTCTTCCTCGGTTTCCCGGACACTTCCATCCGCCAATTTGATGTTGCTGCGCGATGTTCTCCGCTCCTGCACAGCAAAGCCGGTTTCCGGCTCTCCGATATCAACAAATTCGGGCCTCTCGGGAACCTTCGGCTCTTCGCCTGGACGATGCGAGCTAAGAGAGGCATAAGCGTGAACCCGACCCGATTGCGTTTGGTTGGGCCGATTTGCTGGCTTCGGCGGAGGAGGATAGGGATAAAATTGCGGTTCGAGGTCGATGTACAAACCATCTCTCGTCATTTCTTGTGCGGCACGGTCTGAACCTTCCAGCGGAATCTCTTTTCTTGTGGTGATGACGTGCCGAGCCGTATACCCGAACATTTGCTTGCGCTCGCCGGTGTCCCTGGTAACGGTCTCTATTCGAAACGTTGGCTCCACGACTTCGCCGGGCGACGGTAGCCTTATGCCTCGCGCCTCCATTTGTGCTTTCGTGAGTGGTTGCGGCCTTTGGGTAATGGCATAAGGCATTTGGGTATATTGGGAAGCGCCGAGATTAAGCTCAAACTGCTGCCCTAGGTCCGGCCTTACAATCATGACAATTTGTGGGCCGTAAATTCGCTCCGCTTTGGTGTTGCCACCCCACGTTCGCGGAAGTTCGCGCCGACGCCACTCTCCCTGTACATACAAAACCTGCGGTTCCATACTCAAATCACTTACCAATCCAGCAGGATTACGAGCGGTCGTGCGGTTAACGGTCGTTATTTTGATACCCGGTTCGTTTTGAGTGGAGGACGCTGTCTGAACACGCCTTGGCTGTCCCCACCATGACGCCGGGTTAACGTTGCGAGCTATGCTCAGAATACTTCCGGCGATACCTGCCAGCAGGCCCAAGAATGTTCGGCGCTGGAGCATGGGTCCTTCCAGTGGTTGATGGTTGGAGGATGATTGCACAAACCAGAGGGCGCAGTCGAGAACGGCGTACGAAGAGTATATCGGCTCCGTGTGACGAGCTTGTTATGAAGTCACACAACCGGGATTGCTGTTTGTTATGGTGTGAGAGTAGACTCAGACCGCTGTCGTTCCCTCCTAGGCCCTGGGTCCCTTCGGGTATTTCAATTGAAGGAGACACATCCATGAAACGATTTTTAGTCTTTGCTGCGGTTGTTGCTTTGTCTCTGGTTGCGTCGCACGTTCTGCTGGCCCAAAGCAATCCCCTTGTCGGAACCTGGAAACTAAACCTCACAAAAACAAAGATCATCTCAGGTGCGCCTGCGAAAGAGCAGACGGTCACGATTCAGATGGTGGGCGACCAGGACCAGGTGACCGGCACTGCGGCGGACGGCTCGCCGTTTAAGTACGAGGTCCCAGATAAGGGCGGAGCGGGAAAGTTTCTAACGGGCCAGTTCGATGCAGTTTCAGCAAAGCGGATAAATGACAACACCGTCGAGATCGGCTACATGAAGGGCGGGAAAGAAATGGTGCACTTCCGCTCGGTCGTGTCCAAAGATGGCAAGACCCTGACGAACACAACCAAAGGAACGGACGAGCAAGGTAAACCCTTTTCGCGTGTGGCGGTCTGGGAAAAACAATAGCTTTGCTTGTGTCGGGAGCGCACTCTTGATTGAGTTGTGTCGAGGCCGAGAGAAGAGTACGATGCCGCCAGCCAGGTCCCAATCCCAGAACTTCAAATCTTAAGAAAGAAATGGAGGACTCCATGTTCGCACGCCTCGCTCAAATCACGGCGAAACCGGGCCAGGCTTCGAATGTCAGCCAGGCCGCGAGAGACCGACTAATCCCTATGCTCAAACAACAGCCGGGATTTATCGATACACTGGGCCTGAATTCAGACACGGACCCGAACCAGTTCGTAGGCATCACCCTTTGGAAGAGCAAAGAAGACGCCGAGAAGTCTCTTGCGAGCCAGCAGGGGCAACAATTTCTTCAGTCGATTCGGCCTCTGATACAAGGTGAGCCCATCTTCAGAACTTTCAACGTGGAAACATCAACCGTGCATAACCTAGGTATCACCAAGGCGGCCACATCGAGCTAGGAGAGTGCTGGACGATGCCGCAACGACGGCTCTCTAGTCGGATATCTGGGGCCGGGGCCGCGAGGTTCCGGCCTTTATTTTTGGTGTAGAATCCGGTGAACGGAGGACCCACCGATGGCAGCTATGCTTGTTAAGAATCAATGGGACAGAAAGCCGATACCGAGCGTGCTCGCGGATTTACATGAAAGTGAAAAGATAAGCTGTACCGCATTCCCCGATTGTCTGGCTTCGTACACGCTCGCCTACGGTCACGTAGAAAATCGTATGGTGGGACATGAAAACAACCTCGACATCATGCGCCGTAAAGCAAGGGAACTGTTGAATGCTCATCACCCTCATACGCGAATGGTTGATTACGTATGGGCTGGACCCGAGAAAGGATGGCTCGATAGAGAAATGGCAACAGCGGCGGGATTATAGAGGTGGAATCTAGGATTTGTTCGATAAATTCCGCCAGCGCGAACACGCTGTGGCTCCGTGAAGTCGAGAGCGGCATGTCCAGACTTGAATGTGACCACCACGCTCAAGCGACTCGTGAGTACCGTTATGGACGGTGTCCCAATTTCTCTCTTTGAAGAGGCAACAGAACGCACGTCGTCGAAGGATGGGGAAGACGGATGGATGATTTGCTCCGAATGTGCTGAGCTTGAGGAAGAGCCTTTACTAGCCAACACCACGTTGATCTGGCAGACCAGGATTTTGTCGGGTGACCGATTGGGTTTGCCTTTTTCCCTGGCGGGTTTGATACTGGTTCCACGAGGTGGGAATCATGCGATTAGGTTTCTCAGCAGCATCGCAACGTGATCCCGCCGAATCAGCAGAAATCACAATTGCTATCGAGGAAGCCGTCTTCTGCGACGGTTCTGAGTGTGGGGCTGCCGTGTCAGGGCCGGAGGGGGAATTAGAATTGTTAGCGCGGCATTCACACCTGATCGAAAAAAGAAGATCGCCAGAAGCAGGACTGCGTTGCTATCCGATTTGGCAAGCAAACGATTGCTGATTGTTTACCGTCGATTGTTCTTGCGCGGCGCGGTCAATTCGGCCGATCTACCTGACCCCAGATTTTGGGCGGCTCTCCCGGCTCCGGCTTCTCCTCGTCTTCTCGTTCTTTCTCTATGGGCGGAGGCAGGAACACTATCTCTTTCCTCAGTCTGCCCTTGCCCCTAAGTTTCTGTTCCAGCGGGGGTTATTTGCAGAAAAACAGCATGACCTGCGATGTTGTGATCATCTTTCCGATTCCGAAGCGCGTGCTGGCTCGTAAGGCCGGGTTGTAATGGCGTTGGTAGTGCCGGGTAAAGTAGCGAAGCGGCGCGATACGGTGAAAATTTGGAGGTTACATGACGAAGATTAAGTCTTCAGCTCTGGTGTTATTTTGCACCGTTTCGCTGGCGTCCTGCTTGTTGCTGGCCCAGGTCCAAAGGCCTGGGGAGTATCCGCGGGGCGAGAAGCCTTCGCCGATGATGAATTTTTTCGTGACGAGCGAACCCATCGGCGACGGCGGCAATCTCGGCGGACTGGCCGGCGCTGACGCACATTGCCAAGCGCTCGCAACGGCCGTAGCCGCCGGAAATCGCACCTGGCACGCTTACTTGAGCACGCAGGCGCGGACCGGCCAGCCGGCAGTGAACGCGCGCGACCGCATCGGCAAAGGTTCCTGGTACAACTTCAAAGGCGAAATGATCGCGCAGGATCTCGCGCATCTGCACGGCAATACGATGGAACTGGCCCATCAGGGAAATAATCTGAATAAGCTCACCGGGTTGACGGAAAAAGGCCAGATCGTGCCGGGTTTGTATGACTATTCCGATCCACGCGACAACGACTGGGATTACGTCAAAACCACCCGGTTTTCGACTCGGCACGAAATGCTCACCGGTACTCAGACCGATGGCACCGCGTTCACCGATGGTCTCGATCACACCTGCGATAACTGGACCAGCAACAAGAGCCCAGCTCCTGGAACATCGAACGGAAACCTGAATGCTGCCGATGGCAGGCCCAACGCCCAGATCGGTTTTCCCGATCGCAATGGCGGCGGCAGTGGTTCCTGGAACTCCGCTCACGGAACGCGCGGCTGTGCCCAGGCGGATTTGCCGAAAACCCACGGCATCGGCCTGTTTTACTGTTTCGCGATTAACTAGAATGGCGGAGAAGCCCATGGCCAGGCCACATGCTTACGTTGTTGCCTTGTGTACTTTGATGCTGGCCGCTTGCCTGATGCTGGCTCAACAGAACGCGCCGAATACTCAGGGCATCGCGCCTCCGTCCGGTAGTCCGACGCCGACTCCGGCTCGAATGACCTTTTTCGTCACGAGCGTCGGTCTCGGTAAAGGCGGAGATCTTGGCGGACTTGCGGGCGCCGACGCACACTGCCAGGCGCTTGCGGCGGCTGTCGGCGCGGGCGGTCACACCTGGCACGCCTATCTCAGCACGCAGGCTCGCCCCGGACAGCCTGCCGTCAACGCACGTGACCGTATCGGCACCGGGCCTTGGTTCAACTGGTCGTTCGCGCAACTGGGGCAACCGCAAAACGCCATTATCTCGCAGGACCTGAGCGAGCTTCACGGCGATACTCTGGTTCAGGCGCAACGTGGCAGCAATCTGTTCAAGCAGTCCGCACGCAACGAGCATGGACAGGTCATTCACGGCATCGGCGATACGCCACCGATTCAGCACGAAATTCTTACGGGATCGAAGTGGGACGGCCGCGCTTACGATGATAACGCCGACCACACCTGCAACAACTGGACCAGCAGCTCAAGGCGTTCCGCGCAGGTTGGCCATTCCGATCGAATCGGCAATGGCTCCTCCTGGAATTCATCGAACGCTAGCAAAGGTTGCAGCCAAGCAGCGCTCGAAAGCACAGGAGGGGCTGGACTTTTTTATTGCTTTGCCATCAATTGACCATCTGTGGCCAAGGAGACTTTACACACCGAACCGTACTAAAAACCCTGGGTTCTCTTAACTGGTGGGGACCCCTCAGCACGTTCGCGCAGTCTCTTCTAGTTGCCTACATGAGCACATCCAAATACCTGTGACGTGTGTCACAGCGTCGATGTGAATCTCACTGGGATTATCACTTTGGGGCATCCCATATTAGGGTGAGGCAGATGAAGGAAACACCACAATATGCAGATATTAGTGACGCAGAATTAAGGGACATTGAGGCTGAGTTTGGTCATCCACTGACGAGAGAACTCGCACTGTGGTTCATCCGTAATCGCATTAACCGCGAAGCGGTCGCACGTATGGTCGAGGAGATGGACTCAGAGCGAGTGGATGTACCTCGCCATGTCCAGAGTGTTCCCGTAATAAATCGGCTCAAGATTGGGAAACAAAGCTCGGCACCAAAGAAGAGATGTGCCTGACCTCGCAACCGCATTCTGGCCATACTCTTCCTGATAATCTGCCGCGTATCATTGAGTTATTCTTAACACCTTTCTTAAGGAGACATGGGGATGATAATTGGCGACCAATTACGCGCATTGCGGGAGCAAAAAGACCTGTCGCAGGGAGACATCGAAAAACGAACCGGTCTCTTACGCTGCTACATCTCACGTGTCGAGAACGGTCACACTGTACCGAGTATTGAAACACTCGAAAAGTGGGCTCGCGCCTTAGAGGTTCCGCTCTACGAGATTTTTTACTCCGGCGAAGAGCCAGCTTCGCTTCCACAATCCACTAAGACTAGATCGCACCTCTGGGGTTCAAGTGGCAAAGATGCACGTTTGCTCGCACAGTTCTGCCGAACATTGAGTAAAACGAAAGAAACTGACCGTACCTTGTTGCTTCACATCGCCCGAAAACTTGCGAAGCACAAGGTAATTGCGCGGGATTAAGTGAAGTTTGCTCATCGATGCATTAAGTCCGCCGCCGACTGGGCCGCCGAATAAGGCCATCAGACAGACCCGGATTCGGCGTGGTGCCAACGAATATCAGAAATCAGTTCAGACGATGCACAGCATGAATGAGCCGCACAGCGTCAAATTCCACTCTCTAGGCCGCAGCAACCCCTGGCATCTGCTCGTGCTCCAGCGGTCCCGCTGCCTGCCGCCCAAAAGGAACCATGTTACGGAAGACGGCGATTGACCACGTATCGCCTTCCTTTGTGGCGACAAGCCCTAGCGACGTTTGCGCTAGGCCGAATGGCTGCTTTCCCTCAAACTGGAGTGTCACATCGACCGCGGCCACGTCCGGGCGAAGGAAGTTGATGCTGTTGACGGTGGCGCTAATTTGGGTGCCATGATAGATCGTGGAGAGATTTTCGGTATGGCCACGCGCAATGAGGTCGCGCCCCTGGGCACGGAGTCCTGTAATGGCCGTGAAGACAGCGTCATCGGCGAAGGGACGGCCGCAGGCCTCGCCGTCGCCGACATTCCAGCTAGCTACAAACGAATCAATTAAGTTAGCGATTGCGGCCACATCGTCAGTATTCGTCATCGCGTCCTCCGAGCCACCCACCAAAAGCCCAAACGTTATTCTCGGTGCGTTCTTCTGGCAGGAGCGTTCTTGCCACAAATGTCTGACTCGTTGCCTTCTCTCGTCGCCTTTGAGTTTACGGTCAGCCACGGACAAATCTTTACGATCCAATCCTAATATGTAAGGGGGAACCTGGCAGTCCCCCCTTTGTCGCATTTTCTTCTAGCGTCACGACGTGTAATCAGCGTCGCAGACGTTGCGCACCGCTTGAGCGGTGCAATTTGAAACACCCTCTCTTACCGAATCTTCGTTCCAAGCCGGGTGGAGTCATCCTCCGTCCAGCTTTCTCTTCTAAGCCCGGTGGAGTCATCCTCCTTTCCGTGGCTGAGTACATTTTTACTTCAGCCTCCAAGCAAAAGATGTGACCGGGAACACAGCTCAAAGTTGCGGGAATTGTGCCGTGCTTTGTGACATAACCCTGGCGTGCTGGCCATCCCTGAGTCACAAGAGCGTTCGGAGTGTTGCGTACCCAAGGCTCGTTACGCCGATGGAAAATTCACTACACGCACGGATACCTTGGCTACTTTTGGGGTGTCTCGACAGAAGCGGGAGTGCCGATGAGCTTGTTGTAATCCGCCGTCTCAGATGGAGCGCAAAAAAAACTCTTGGATATCGAAGTCGTCTGGCAGACGGTGAAGCACGAACTTGTTGAGAGCCTGCCACGGTTGCGAGTAAAATTTCGGATCGTTGATCGTCACCGTGAGCTCCAAGGTGTCATAGTTCACACGGTGAAACCGTTCCTGCGCTGCAAATCGCCGCTGTGAGGACGGCCCGCATTATCGAGCCACGTTTTTTCGTTCATCCCGACCGTATCAACCACAAAGGTGTAGTCGTCCACCTATTTGCCCACCGAATACCCGTTCCACGGTTCGGCCTCTTTGGGATCGGGGAGCGCACGTCCGTCGGTCCAAATGACCCGCCAGTTATCGTAAAACTGGTAGAGGAGAAGCATCTGGTTCTTGGTCTGAGTGATTTCTACAACCCGGAATTCGAAAAGCTCCATGCGCGGAAACCCTTGCGGGTCGCACGAGTCCACGGGATCATTAACAAGACTAGGGCCAACGGCTGAGACTATTCTAGGAGCATTGCGATGAAAGTCTTTTCCTGATCCGACGCCATGATCTATGACTGCTTCTTGTTTTTTAACGAGTTCAAGATACTGAAACTCCGGCTGGAAGAACTCAACGAAGTCGTCGACCAGTTTGTGCTGGTAGAGTCAACAAGAACATTCTCGAATGATCCCAAGCCTCTCTTCTTTGACCAGAACAAGGAAGCCTTTGGGCAATGGGCACTGAAGATTCGGCACGTCGTCGTCGAGGAGATGCCACAAGGCAATCCGTCGGCATGGGACATAGAACACTTTCAACGAGATGCCATTTTGCGTGGCCTTGAAGATGCCTTGCCTAATGACCTGATTGTGATCTCAGATGTCGATGAAATCCCGCGCGCAAAAGTCCTCAGATCGTTCAGCGGCGACATGGCAGCACTCGAACTTGACCATTTTTATTACAAACTGAACTGCAAGAACCTCAAGCGAAAATGGATGGCCCCAATCGTGACCCGGCGGCGACATCTGACAACTCCCGACGCCGCTCGGGAACGCGCTTGGCGCTACCACGAATATGGCACGCCCGTCCTCACCAATGCTGGCTGGCATTTTTCATGTATGTCCGATCCCGCGGGTATAAAGCTTAAACTCGAATCCTTTTCGCACCAGGAATACAACAAGTCCGAATTCACCGATATAGATGCGATAGCCAATAGAATTAAATACGGACTGGACCTCGTCGGTCGCTCCGATCACTTTTGGTGCTGCGTTCCACTTGACTCGTCGTTCCCAAGATATCTTCTCGAAAATCGCGAAGCCTTTAGCGAATTGATTGCTGATTTCGACGAATTTCATATGAATCGGCAGCTTCTAATCCACGAATTGGGGAGCTGCGCAAGACTAAGGAAGAAATCGCTAGGCTAAATCAAGAGGCTTCCCAAGTAAAAAATCAGTTGCAAGGAATCGTTCAATCGAAGTCCTGGAGAACTACCGAGCCTCTTCGTCAACTTGCGAATCGCGCTCGGAAACTGCTATTGCTTCGCTGATTTTGACGTGGCCACTTAATAAGAGATTAACCTTCTGCACTTTCGCCGCGCAGCCAAGAGACTAGCAAACAACGGTGACTCTTTCAGGCCGAATTTCGATCGAGTGGGCGCCGGTGCACATACCCTTTGCTTGAAACGGTGCAAGGCCGTTCTGTACAACCGAATATCGAGATGATTCGCTTCCCGAAATGCCTGAAAGACATCCTCCCCCAACTCGCGCCTTATGGATTCGATTCTTTCTTCGAATGAGGCAATCCTGTTTGTCGAAACGTTCTCTGTGATATTTTCTGCCTTGAAATCCCGCCAATAGGGCTTCAAAGTCTTTTCAAGAAGTCTCAGCGACGCCTCGAACTCTTCCACAATCCCGAAAAAAGGAATCGAGTCAAGAAACTGCAACGCTTCCTCAAGATCGCGTTCCTGCGGTTCCGCCAGATAGACGTGCCCATTTCGGAACCTGCTACCTGAGAGATGTACGACCTGATAGTTCGTAATTACCACACCGCCCTGTCGCCGACCATCGTTCAGGCACCAGGTTACATAGTTTCGGAAGTCACCTTCCTTCGCGATTTCGGAACTCCTCACGTTTGAAGGGGCCCTACGTTCGTAAGCATAGGCCGATCTCGCCCGATCAATCGGATCGCGTAGGAAGACTATTGGAAGTGCATTTACAACACTCGGTAAGGGTAGCTGTGCAAGATGAGAAGAGACTGCCTCAACGTCAGGACGGCCGGCAAGGAATTCCTCCAAATCGTCAACAGTCAACAGCGACGTAGGTGTTTTTCCTTCGAACGTAGACCAGGCCGATCCGTAGTTCCCACCCAAAATCCGATCTATAGACGACCCTCCATTCTTAAAAATGTGGTAATGAATGACAACATTCCTCATCAAGGCCAGTCCCACCAATTTTTGGCTTCCATCTCCCAGCTAAAAACCCGCCTTATCCCAAAAAGTTGCTGACTAACAAGAAGTGCAGTCTCATCGCCAAGCTTGGAATGGCCACACCTCAATCAGTGGACTAAAGGTTTGGTGACCACAATGACACCATACCAGACAGAACTGCCCCGCGGCTAGAATTAAGGGGCTTTCCACCAACCCTATCAGCACTCCGTCACAGTGTGATTTTCTGAGGCGATGTTGAAAATCGGCAAAGTCGTGTAATTTAGCCCTTCACCGCTCTGTCTCACAATTGTCATGTACTATCGTCTCTGTGATTTTGCGCCTAGGCCTCCCTGCAAAACCTTACCGCGTCCTCCAAACGACTTCAGTTGTATTGGAAGCGCAACTTTTCTTGAGGCTGTGGGTTATAGGCACTTATTCTCGAGAAGACGCGCTTGACTGCGTTGCGTGGCGTTGCGGCCATTCGCGGCGTCTGGAAATGGCGCGAACTGTCCGTCAGTGGTGCGAATATCATCCGGGCCTTCCGCGACGTAGGATTTCGGAGGAGCTGCGAAACGCAATTGGCAGCTTTGTCAAAACGGAGCGGGCGACGATTTATGGTAGCAACGACTCACCTATTCAGGTTGGCGCGCAATTCTCATCTATGGCCAGGGGCTCCACTTGTCCCGTCTGACTCAACCAAAATACGAAGCTCTGACAGAGTTAATTGCCGATTCTAAGCGCCAGCTGGAACTTCGCGCCGAATCCCACCTCTGGCCCTCATGGGGTCTTACTCCACGCCAACTCTGCGACCTGGAACTTCTGCTGAACGGTGGTTTTTCGCCTCTCCAGGGCTTCCTCTGCAAATCCGATTACGAATCGGTCTGCGCAGCGATGCGACTGAGGGCTGGCGCGCTTTGGCCGGTACCTGTGACGTTCGATGTTAACGAAGAGATGTCCAAAAAGCTGCGCCCCGGTTCTTCTCTGGCCTTACGAGATTCAGAAGGCGCCATGTTGGCTGCTTTGCATGTGGAAGAGATTTGGCAGCCCGACCGGCTCGCGGAAGCAAAAGCAATATTTGGAACCACGTCGAAAGAGCATTCCGGCGTCGCCTACTTACTCGATCGCGTAAACCGCTGGTATGTCGGCGGAAGTCTGGAAGGAATACGTCTGCCATCGCACTACGATTTCTGCCATCTGCGCCTCACGCCAGCGCAAATGCGCGCTGAATTCGTGCGACTCGGCTGGGAGCGAATTGTGGCGTTTCAAACTCGCAACCCCATGCACCGGGCTCATCTCGAATTGACTTTGCGAGCCGCAGCGCAGGTGAAGGCAGGGATTCTCATTCACCCCTCGGTTGGAATGACTAAACCAGGCGACGTGGACCATTACACCCGAGTACGTTGTTATCAGGCTCTGCTGCCTCAGTACCCGAAAGGTAAGGCCAAACTCGCGTTGCTGCCCTTGGCGATGCGCATGGGCGGTCCCCGCGAGGCGCTTTGGCATGCCATCATCCACAAGAATTACGGCGTCACGCACTTCATTGTCGGTCGAGATCATGCCGGCCCGGGCAGCGACGCGAACGGGACTCCTTTTTACGGCCCTCATGACTCCCAGGTTCTCTTGCAAAAACACCAAGAGGAAATTGGTGTGGAGATGGTCCCATTCAAAACCATGGTGTACTTGAAGGACCGGGATCGCTACGAGCCCGAAGATGAGGTACCCAAAGGCGCCGAGATTATGACGGTATCCAGCGCGGAGCTGCGCCGCCACCTCAATCAAGGAGAAAAGATCCCTGATTGGTTCACCTTTCCTGAAGTTGCGGCCGAGCTGCGCCGAACGCATAAGTCTCGATTGGAACAAGGTTTTACACTTTTCTTTACCGGCTTGTCTGGCGCTGGAAAATCGACGATAGCGAACGCACTGCTCGTGAAGTTCCTCGAAATGGGCGGACGCCCGGTGACTCTGCTCGATGGCGATATCGTCCGCAAGCACCTGTCTTCGGAGCTCGGATTCTCCAAAGAGCATCGCGACTTAAACATCCGGAGAATCGGTTTCGTAGCTTCAGAGATTACGAAGAATGGCGGAGTTGCAATTTGCGCGCCCATCGCTCCTTACGACAGCGTGCGCAAGGAAGTAAGAGCGATAGTTGAGCCCATGGGCGGCTTTGTACTGATCCACGTTGCCACACCACTCGACGTCTGCGAGCAGCGCGACCGCAAAGGCCTCTACGCGAAAGCGCGCGCCGGCCTCGTTCAGCACTTCACGGGAATTTCCGACCCGTACGAAGTTCCTACGGACGCTGAACTTGTAATCGACACCACGGAAACAACAGCAGACGAGGCTGCGGAGAGAGTGTTTGCGTATCTCGAGCGCGAAGCGTTTGTTTTGCGCGGGCAACATTTGGCCGCAGGTGACGCATTGAGTCCGGGCAATAATTCAAGGAAAAGTTAGCACACGACCTCAAAGTTGTTGCTAACACGCGTCAAACCGTCGTGTTCACAATTTTCCGCGCGTTCGACCGCGCCGCCAAATAGGAAGCCAGTCCCTCCTGCCACGTATTCATAGCAATTCCCAGTTGGGCTAGCTTTTGTTTGCTGAGTACCGAGTAAGCAGGACGCTGCACAGGACTGGAAAATTCTGCGCTGCTGACGGGCTTGAGGTCCACCTTTAGCTTTTCCAACTCGAAAATCTTGCGCGCGAATTCATACCAGGAGCATTCGCCTTCCGCACTGACGTGATATAAGCCATAAGCCTCGGTGCGAATGAGTTTACTTACGGCTTCGGCCAAGTCTCCGGTAAAGGTGGGCGTTAACACCTGATCGTCGACAACTCGAATCGGGACAACTTCACTGCCTTTCTTCAGCATTGTCTCCACGAAATTGCCGCCCTTGCCGGCGCTGCCCGCCACACCATAAAGCCCGCACGTGCGAATAACGAAATGACGCTCCCAGGTGAGCCTCACCATGTGCTCTCCAGAGAGCTTGGAAACGCCATAAATATTCAACGGTCTCGGCAAATCGGATTCTGTATAGGGACGTCGCTCGCCGCCGTCAAAAACGTAGTCCGTGCTGAAGTGAACGAGCACAGCATTATTTTGACGGCAGGCAAGAGCGAGGCTTCGCGGAGCCGTAGCGTTCACAGCGAATGACTGCGCGGGCTGCTTCTCGCACTCCTCGACCTTATGAAAGGCCGCCGTACTAATCACGACGTCAGCCTGCAATCCGCCTAAAACCCGGTCAACCTGCGTGGAATCGGAAACGTCAATATCCCGGCGGGTCAGTGGCACAACCGAAATCTTCTGGCTCGTGAGCACTCGGCAAAGGTCCGTTCCTAGTTGGCCATTGGCCCCAATAACTGCAACTTTCATTTAGCGCGCCTCACTTCTCACGATTCTCCAATACGCTTGGTCAGGATTTCTTGTACTGGAAATAGTTCGAATTGGCCGATGCCAGCCACTCATCAAGGGTTTGGGCCTGACGATCCTTCATCGAAAGCTCTGGTTCTTTCACCGGCCACTGGATGCCTATTTTCGGATCGTTCCAGCGAATTCCCGATTCGCCCTTGGAATTGTAAATTCCGGTGCACTTGTATTGAATCTCAGCAAAATCGGACGTCACGCAAAACCCGCGTGCAAACCCCGCAGGCGCCCACACCTGCTTCTTGTCACGGGCGGAAACTTCCGCACCGAACCATTGCCCTAACGTAGGAGATCCTTTGCGAATATCGACGGCGACCAAAAAAGCCGAACCATACGTAACTCTCATTAATTTGCCCATGGGCGGATCCCACTGAAAGTGAAGCCCTCGCAAAACTCCCTGCTTCGATCGGGAATGATTGTCCTGTACGAACTCAGTCGGCAAACCCAGTTCCTGGTATAGGTCGGCGCGGAAGACCTCCATGAAAAATCCACGCTCGTCCTCGAACACTTCATGAGCCAGGACAGCTACATCATCCAGGTGCCGCGATTCTATCCGTATTTGCATGACGAGTTTCCCGCTGTTTTCGGCGCGCGCTCCACTTGAGATTTTAGGTGCTGATGCTAAAGAAACGCTACGAGAATAACACTAGAAAAGAAACCCAAATCCGTCCAGTTCGGAAAGCGTGCTCTGACGCTTAGCGCGAACAGATTCTATCAAATGCCCCGCTTGCCTTCGGCGCTCGCAGGCACCGCATAACGCTGAACGATCTCTTCCACGATCCTGCCGAGCCGATACTCTTGGCGCCAGTTCGGAAAATGAGCGCGAATTTTCGTCAGGTCGGAAATGTAGCAAATATGATCACCGATGCGATTGGCAGGATCGTATGAGTAGTCCGTTTTGTAGCCCAAGCCTTCGAGGAGATCAATTGTCTCCAGAATAGAGAGGCTGTTTGCGCGGCCCCCTCCTAGGTTGTAGACCTCGCCGCATCGCGGCGCCGAGTAGAATTCGAGTAACAGGCGCGCGACGTCGTGTGAATGTATCTGATCGCGGACTTGCTTCCCTTTGTAGCCATAGATGGTGTACTGGCGCCCCGTCACGGCACACATCACGATGTAGCTCAGATATCCGTGAAGCTCAACGGCGGAGTGCTGCGGTCCCGTCACGCAGCCTGCTCTAAAAATGCCCACTGGCATCTTGAAATAAAACCCAAACTCCTGGCACATCAAATCCGCAGCAGCTTTAGAAGCGCCAAACAACGAATGCAGGGAAGCATCGATTGACATGGATTCGTCGATTCCATCCCTACCATCGGCATAATCGTAGCGTTTGTCGCACTCACGCAGCGCCAGCGAATTGGGCCGGTCGCCATAGACTTTATTCGTGCTGGTGAAGCAAAACGGCGATTCACGGCAAAAATCCCGCGCCGCCACGAGCAGATTCATGGTACCCACAGCGTTTACGTCAAAGTCTTCGTAAGGAACGGATGCCGCCTTGTCGTGCGAAGGCTGGGCCGCTGTGTGGATGATGAAATCCGGCCGTTCAGCGTCAAATAGGTCGCGGATCGCTTGACGGTCACGGATGTCAATCGCGACGTGCCGGTAGGCAGAAAAGTTTTCCTGGAGCGCTTTCGCGACGGGGGCGGTGCTCCCCGCCTCGCCAAAGAACCAACGCCGCATATCATTGTCGATTCCAACGACATGCCATCCCTGTTGGCATAACACCCGCGCACACTCAGATCCGATCAGGCCACCCGACCCGGTGACCAATGCCAATTTTTTGCTACCCATGAGTTCCAAATCCCAAATTCGGAAACGTGCTGAGCACGTCAATTGCGGGAAATCTCGGAATCGTTTCGGGCATTTTCACTTCATTCTGCAAGCAGGTCGTACAACCAGGCGGCCCAGGTTCCTTCTTCAAGCGTGACGTGCAAGTTCCCGCGCTGCTCGTCAATGAAATCGAGAATAGTGCTCGCTTTCGTCTCGATCACACATTGCTGAATGTAGCATCCTCTGGGAAACGGTTCTATGACCTACGCGCTTTGTGTTGGCAGTTCAAGGTCAATCCTTAGCCCGGGTTAGTACGGTGGAACCGGTGGCCACCTGTGCAAGTTTCACAAATGCGCGGATTGCTCTTTGGAAGACACAATCCGTGTTATTTGATAGACGGCCAACAGGCGCGCGTATACCGTAAATACGAGGGTTGCTCGTTCCAACTCGGCTTCCAAGTCAAGGCGTGATGACCGACAATTCTGGATGCTCGGACACATACAGTGCTCGGGAGCTCACCCTGCGGCGTTCGCTTGCCAGCGGGCCATTTGACGACCTACCGAGTATGCGCTTGTTAGCCTCCGCGGCAAGTGACACTGAACAAGCACTCCAGAACCCGCACGGCTTGGCGGACACTCCATTTTCCAGACGCCCCATTCGTACAAATCCCAATAGGTTCTGGCTCTTGCTCCTTATTGTATGGGCACTGAGCGCGAGTTATGCGGCCATGGATTTGAAGCGAGGTTGGATTCCGCATGACGACGGCGCTTTCGCGCAGAGCGCTGAACGTGCACTGAACGGAGAGTTGCCCCATCGGGACTTCGACGAAATCTATACGGGCGGGCTCGCCTTTGCGAACGCTCTAGCATTCCGCGTACTCGGCGCTAATTTTGGGTCGCTGCGCATCGTCTTGTTCGTATGCTTTGTTGCCTGGGTTCCAGCCGTTTTCTATGTCGCGTCGCGTTTTGCTTCCACCTTCAGTTCTGCGGCGTTGACGTTGCTGGCTGTGGCCTGGAGTGTCCCAAATTACTCGGCCGCAGTGCCTTCCTGGTACAACCTGTTTTTAGCCGTTTTTGGCACGGCAGCTCTGTTGCGTTATATGGAGACCAAAACCCACCGTTGGGTGTTCATTGCTGGCGTCTGCGCCGGCCTTTCCATCATCGTGAAGATCGTCGGGCTTTACTTTGTTGCTGCCGGGATTCTCTTTTTCATTTTCCGAGAACAATCAGTCGCTTTAAGCCGGAACTACCCACCCCGAACTCGAGCTCGCCTTTATCCGGCTGCTGTGCTAATTGGGCTCTTGGTGTTTGCTTTCCTGCTTACCGGAATGATCCTCAGAGGTCCAGGATTGAATGGACTGATCAATTTCCTGCTTCCAGTCTGTGCGCTGATGGCCGTCCTGGCGAGCCGCGAGTTCAATGACGTTCCGATGGGGGACAAGGATCGGTTCACAGCATTTTTCAAGATGCTTCTTCCCTTTGCGGTGGGAACTGCCGTGCCCGTCCTGATTTTCCTGATCCCGTACCTCCGTGCCGGAGCGGTTCCGGCGCTCATCCATGGGATTTTCGTTCTTCCCACCAAGAGATTTGACTCCGCCGTGATGGCGTCTCCTAACTTGGCTCAGATGATGAAGCCGGCGCTGGTTGGACTGCTGTTGTCTTTGACCTACTGCGCAACCAAGAGCGTTCAGATACTCTCCAGTGTGGTTCTGGGTCTTTATCTAGGTTACCTTCTAGAGGTTTCGGCGCGCGATGCGGCGGTGTATCGTGCCGGGTGGTTCTGTGCTGCCGCCTCTGTCCCTCTTGTTGTATTTGTGGCGGCCATCTACCTGGGCGTGCCACGTCTCGCGCGCAGACTCGATCCCGAGCGACAGCAACAACTCATGCTCCTCTTTTGCGCGCTCGCCATGACAAATCTGGTGCAGTTCCCGTTTTCCGCTCCAATCTACTTCTGTTATGTCGCCCCTGTATTGGTGCTTGCAACAGGCGCCTTGCTTGAGCTTATTCCCCGGCCACCGCGCTTGGCGCTGGGTGCCTTGCTGATTTTTTTTCTGCTTTTCGTGGTCTGGCGGGTGACGCCAGCGTTTATTTTCAACATGGGCATTACCGCTGCGCCGGACGTGCAGACAGAACCCTTGAAACTGGCGAGAGGAGGGAATCTGCATGTGAACCCGATCCAAGCCCAAGTTTATGAGGAGCTGATTCCTCTTGTTCAGGCGCATGCTTCAGGAGAATTCACGTACGCAGGGCCCGATTGTGCTGAAATCTATTTCCTCACGGGGCTGAAAAACCCTACGCGCACACTCTTCGACTCTTTCGACGACCCAGAGGGACGCACCGAACGAATTCTGCAGGCCATCGAGACTCATCACATTACAGTCCTTACATTCAATGAAAACCCGGGGTTCGCCGGTAATATCAATTGGGAGCTGGAGCAGGTCGTGAAAAGTCGCTTTCCCCAATCGAAGCAGATCGGTAATTTTCGGGTGAGGTGGAGGGAGTGAGCTTTCTTGAAATGGTCATGAGTCAACCAGTTATTTATAGGCTCTGGATGGCACCCTTCGCGGAGCAGAAGTTTATGCCTATTTTCGCCCATAATGACCTAGGACGCGTGCGGCGCGTGTTGGACGTCGGATGCGGGCCAGGAACCAATGCCGGCCATTTTGCTCACACCGATTACCTGGGGATCGATTGGAACGAACGTTACATTCGGAGCGCACAGAAGCGCCATAAGGGCCGGTTTCAGATGGCCGACGCCGAAAAACTGATCGTACCCCCTGGCGAACGCTTCGACTTTATTCTGGCGAACAGCCTCCTGCATCACCTTGACATCTCACCCACGAACCGCTTGCTGGGTCATCTGAGTACTCTCCTTTCCGAAGATGGGCACATACACATCGTGGAGTTGGTGCTTCCGCAGCAAAAGGGCGTTCCGCGCTTTTTGGCTCTCTCGGATCGCGGACAATTTCCGCGTCCGCAAGAAGAATGGAGGCAGATATTCTCAGACGCTTTCGAGCCCGTTGTCTTTGAACCCTTCTCTCTGACCGCGGGCGGCATCGAGCTGTGGAACAAGGTCTATTTCAAAGGAAAAGCAAAAAGGTAGGAACCACTATGCGTTTATCCGTCGCGATACCCATCCGTTTGGCGTAACCCTAGGTTTACGCAAGCCTACACCTTTGGCCAGCCAGCGATGTCAAGGTCCTTCGGTCACGCGGCCAATCCCGTTGGATGTACTGAATGCTTCAGCGCGAGATGGGCATCGCTATTCTAACGGTATATCGGGAACCAGGAGATTTCAAAAATCCCCGCGAAATCTGCGGCAAGTGATTCATCCGCAACGGCCGACGCGCGACTCTTTCCCAGCTTTCAAGAAACTGCCCGGGCGGCGCCTGATCATGGTTCGATACGGCAAGCGGCATTACATCCACGCAGGATGGGTTTACAGCGCGGGGGAAATCGATTCGGCTAAAATCGTGTGGGCACGGGAGCTGCTCAATGAGCAGGATGACAACGCATCGCCTGAATGAGCAAAGCTGACGGCAGTAAGTGGCGCCGCATAATGGCGCATGGACCAGACTACGATGATCAATCCTAACCAACCAATTACAACCACTGCGATCAAAAATCTGGATCGCCTGTCGCAAATCACCCATGGAAGCATCAGAGAATCCTGTACGCGTACGTCCCTTGGCCATGGGGCGGCCGAAATATCGCAGGCCGCCGTTTCCATTTAGAACTAACGGAAATCCTCTCCCGCACGGATTGAGAGATGTGCGGCGGTTTGATTCTCTCGCGCCCAGACTTTGCCTCCCGCGATACGGTCGATGACGTAAAGCGGGCGAGCCTTGGTCTCTTCATAAATGCGGCCGATGTATTCGCCCAGAACGCCCAAGAAAAACAGAATCATACCAGATAGAAAGGACATAATGACCAACAATGCAGTAAAGCCTGGCGGTGATTCGTGTCGAATGAGTTTTGCATATAAGGAGTAGAGGACGAACAAGGCGCTGAGAACCGTGACCGCGGCACCTAGCAAGGCGGCCGCTCGGATCGGAACGATGGAGAATGCAAAGATTCCGTCGGCAGCGAGCTTCAACAAACGCAAGAAACCGTAACGGCTTCGACCCGAATGACGCTCGGCGCGCTCAACCGGAATTCCGATCTGCCGAAAACCAACCCAGCTGCGAAGCCCCCGAAGGTAGCGATGGTGCTCACGCATCCGACGAACTTCTTCGACCACGCGGCGCGACATCAACCCGAAATCGCCGGAGTCCACGGGCAAGTGAACTTCCGAGAGTTTCGCGATGAGTCGATAGAAAACAAAATAACAAAGGCGCAGCGGCCAAACTTCCTTGCGTCCGAAGCGTTGCGCGTAAACGACGTCGTATCCTTGGGTGTAATGTTCGATAAATAGCGGGATGACCTCAGGGCTATCCTGCAGATCTCCGTCCATGATCACGACGGCGTCTCCAGTGACGTGATCGAGGGCTGCCGTGAGCGCCGTCTGGTGCCCAAAATTGCGTGAAAGTGAGATAGCCAATATGCGCGAGTCCTTTCGAGCCTCTTGTTCCAGGATTAGGAAAGTCTGATCGGTGCTTCCGTCATCCACGAAAATGATGTCGTGAGGTCCACCTTCGGCGCGATCCAAGACAAGACGGAGCCGCCTCAGGAGTTCAGGCAATGTGTTTCCTTCATTACGAATCGGGATTGCAACGGAGAGGCGAAAAGGGTAATTCATAGCGGCTTTCGGCGTTAACTGGATTGGCGAAGACACCTCAAATTAAGAAGTCGAGGAATCATGGCAGGGTTAAACATATCATCAGGCGGAAACCAAGGTACCAAACTTCGAGATATTCCGTGACGACTCATTTTACAAAGAGTTACTAATAACGTTAGTGAACGCCGAGCTCGAACCTCTTTGATTTTTGGTTTTCGAAGTAGCTTAATGAACCGCCTATCATAATTTACCCGTAGCCCTCGCAAATGAACTGCTTCTGGAAGCTCCCTCTCACTATCTGCTATCCCAAAGCATCCTGGGCACCAAGAAGGCCCGCAAACGTTGCATCGAAGATTATGTCCGAATGCAGGCGGGCATGTGCGTGCTGGAGATCGGCTGCTGTCCTGGCTATATCGTCGAGTACTTGAGGGGAGCAACTTAACTTTGGTTTCGATATTAATCCTCGATATATCTCCTATGCCCAAAAAATATGGAAGCCGAGGAAATTTTTATTGCCAGGCCTTGGATGACGCATCTGCCAAGGAACTGGGATCTTTGACTTAATCTTGATGATGGGAGTTCTACATCATCTCGATGACTCGCAGGCAGCAGCAACAGTCGAGCTTTACAAACGAGTACTCAAGAGCGAAGGGAGCCTCCTCACCTTAGATCGTTATCGTCGCTCTGGTGGATCCTTTATTGCTGAATTCCTTTTGAATCGGGACCGTGGGAGGGTCCATTCGAAACCGATCCGATTACCTGCGGTTTCAAACTCATTTACCACCGTGGATCTGCACGCTCGCCTCGATCTGTTCTCGGTGCCTTACACCGCGCTCATAATGGTTTGTCATTCCCTGAACGACTCTTGAAGATCGTCAGTCTTGAGGCGCGCTTGCACAAGCGCGTCCCGGCAAGACGAGGATCGCATTAATTCACCGAAACGTTGTCGAAGGTGGCGGTGGCCAAAGTGGACGTATTGCCAGTGTACACGCCCAGTCCGATGTACACGTTCTGCCCCATGTTGATGGTGAGCGTCGTCCCAACGGGCACCCAGTTCACCCCGTCCGCCGAGATGTAGGCGTTCACCGCGCTGCCGCTGCGCGACACCTTCAGCCAATACGGCAAACTACCCGCTGCGGCACTCGCTTGGCTGCTGCTGCCTCCCGTGGTGGTACGGTAGTTCAGATAGGCAGTCGACTGCCAGTAGCCGAGGGCAGCGCTCATGGCGCTGGAGTTCAACGAATCCCGAATGAGGACCGAGGGGGTTGCCGAAGTCGGGCTGATGCTCGTCACCCGCGCCACAATCGAGCCGTCGCCCGATAACGCCTGGTAGACAAAATGGAAGCTGTCCGCAGTGCCGTAGATTTGTTGCCCCGCCCCCTTCACCGTAAAGATTCCGTTAGCATAGGTGGCGCTACCTGCGATCCCGACTTGCCCTACGTCCTGATCCAACCACGGAACTGGCAGCGGTTGAGCGGTTACCATGAAGGAGATGGGATTACTCGCATTCATGCTCGGAGCCACCAACACCGCTAAAGGTCCGGAGGTTGCTCCCGCAGGAATGGTGACCGTAATGGAACTATTGCTCCAAGAACTGATCGTGGTCGCCGTGCCGTTCAGCATTACCAAACTATTGCCCTGAGCGGCTCCAAAACCTGTACCCGAAATCACCACTTGGCTCCCCACCGATCCCGTGGTGTCCGAAACACTGCTGATCACCGGCGCTGGTACGGCAGTGGAGTTCACCGAAACGTTGTCAAAGGTGGCCGTGGCCAAAGTGGACGTATTGCCAGTGTACACGCCCAGTCCGATGTACACGTTCTGCCCCATGTTGATGGTGAGCGTCGTCCCGACAGGCACCCAGTTCACCCCGTCCGCCGAGATGTAGGCGTTCACCGCGCTGCCGCTGCGCGACACCTTCAGCCAATACGGCAAACTACCCGCTGCGGCACTCGCCTGGCTGCTGCTGCCTCCCGTGGTGGTACGGTAGTTCAGATAGGCAGTCGACTGGTAGTAGCCGAGGGCAGCGCTCATGGCGCTGGGGTTCAACGAATCCCGAATGAGGACCGAGGGGGTTGCCGAAGTCGGGCTGCTGCTCGTCACCCGTGCCACAATCGAGCCGTCACCCGACAGAATCTGATACGCGAAATTGAAACTGTCTGCAGTGCCATAGATCTGCTGGCCCGAGCCATTCAACGTGAATATCCCATTAGCGAAGCTCGCGCTCCCAACGAGGCCTACAGATCCCACATCCCCGTCCGACCAAAGCGAAGGAAGCCCGTTGTTGACCGTTGCAGTTACAGTCAGCGCAACCGTGGTGGAATTCGTCAAGCTGCCGGATGTGCCGGTGATCGTCACGCTAACGTTATTTCCCGTAGTGGCCGTATTGCTGGCACTGAGCGTGAGAATACTGGAAGTGGTGGCGGGATTCGGACTGAAAGACGCCGTCACGCCACTGGGAAGCCCTGAGGCAGACAAGGTAACGCCGCCGCTGAAGCCGTTCTGCGGCACCACCGTGATCGTGCTCGTGCCGCTGCCTCCCTGCGCAATACTCACGCTGCTGGACGACGAAAGGTTGAAATTCGGTCCCGCGGTTACCGTCGCCGACACTGAGGTGCCACTGCTCAAGCTGCCTGACGTGCCCGTGACGTTCACCATCGCTGTTCCCGTCGTGGCCGTACTCGAAGCAGTCAGCGTCATGGTGCTGGAACCCGTCGCGGGATTCGGAGCGAACGACGCTGTCACACTGTTAGGCAGGTTAGTTGCAGACAAGGTAACGCCGCCGCTGAAGCCGTTCTGCGGCACCACCGTGATCATGCTCGTGCCGCTGCCTCCCTGCGCAATACTCACGCTGCTCGGCGATGCCAAAAGCGTGTAAGTGGCCGGTGCTGTCACCGTGAAGGAGACCGGATTGCTATTGTTCATGCTAGGTGCAACGGACACCACCAACGATCCTGATGTGGCTGCCGAAGGGATAGTGATGGCGATGGAGTTGGCGCTCCAGCTATTGACCGTTGTCGGCGATCCGTTCAGCGTGACCGTGCTGTTGCCTTGTGAAGCGCCAAACGCAGAGCCGAGTATCAGCACCTGGGTTCCGATGGGTCCCTCCGTCGGTGAGATGCTACTGATGAATGGCGAGGGATTGGCCGCCGTACTGACCGAAACATTGTCAAAGGTGGCGGTGGCCAAAGTGGACGTATTGCCAGTGTACACGCCCAGTCCGATGTACACGTTCTGCCCCATGTTGATGGTGAGCGTCGTCCCAACGGGCACCCAGTTCACCCCGTCCGCCGAGATGTAGGCGTTCACCGCGCTGCCGCTGCGCGACACCTTCAGCCAATACGGCAAACTACCCGCTGCGGCACTCGCCTGGCTGCTGCTGCCTCCCGTGGTGGTACGGTAGTTCAGATAGGCAGTCGACTGCCAGTAGCCGAGGGCAGCGCTCATGGCGCTGGAGTTCAACGAATCCCGAATGAGGACCGAGGGGGTTGCCGAAGTCGGGCTGATGCTCGTCACCCGCGCCACAATCGAGCCGTCGCCCGATAACGCCTGGTAGACAAAATGGAAGCTGTCCGCAGTGCCGTAGATTTGTTGCCCCGCCCCCTTCACCGTAAAGATTCCGTTAGCATAGGTGGCGCTACCTGCGATCCCGACTTGCCCTACGTCCTGATCCAACCACGGAGCTGGCAGCGGTTGAGCGGTTACCATGAAGGAGATGGGATTACTCGCATTCATGCTCGGAGCCACCAACACCGCTAAAGGTCCGGAGGTTGCTCCCGCAGGAATGGTGACCGTAATGGAACTATTGCTCCAAGAACTGATCGTGGTCGCCGTGCCGTTCAGCATTACCAAACTATTGCCCTGAGCGGCTCCAAAACCTGTACCCGAAATCACCACTTGGCTCCCCACCGATCCCGTGGTGTCCGAAACACTGCTGATCACCGGCGCTGGTACGGCAGTGGAGTTCACCGAAACGTTGTCAAAGGTGGCCGTGGCCAAAGTGGACGTATTGCCAGTGTACACGCCCAGTCCGATGTACACGTTCTGCCCCATGTTGATGGTGAGCGTCGTCCCGACAGGCACCCAGTTCACCCCGTCCGCCGAGATGTAGGCGTTCACCGCGCTGCCGCTGCGCGACACCTTCAGCCAATACGGCAAACTACCCGCTGCGGCACTCGCCTGGCTGCTGCTGCCTCCCGTGGTGGTACGGTAGTTCAGATAGGCAGTCGACTGGTAGTAGCCGAGGGCAGCGCTCATGGCGCTGGGGTTCAACGAATCCCGAATGAGGACCGAGGGGGTTGCCGAAGTCGGGCTGCTGCTCGTCACCCGTGCCACAATCGAGCCGTCACCCGACAGAATCTGATACGCGAAATTGAAACTGTCTGCAGTGCCATAGATCTGCTGGCCCGAGCCATTCAACGTGAATATCCCATTAGCGAAGCTCGCGCTCCCAACCAGACCGACATTGCCTATGTCGCTGTCGAGCCATCCCGAAGAAAAGTTGGTTGCCGCAATCACGGTTAGCCCAACAGTTGTCGAATTCGTCAAATTGCCTGACGTCCCGGTGACCGTTACTGTCGCCATGCCCGTAGTGGCCACGCTGCTGGCTAGCACGGTCAATGTGCTCGAACCCGTCGTAGGATTCGGGCTAAACAAGGCTGTCACGCCGCTCGGAAGACCGATCACTGACAAACTGACACTGCCGCCAAAGCCGTTCCGTGGCGTCACTGTAATCGTGGTGGTACTGCTAGCTCCCTGAGTGAGGTTGAAACTGCTCGGCGATGCGGAAAGCGTGAAGTTCGGCCCAGCAGTTACCGTGACCGAAACCGTGGCCGTATGGGTCAATCCGCCGACCGTCCCCGTGACTGTGACCGTCGTCGTTCCCGTCGTGGCTGCACCCGTGGCAGTCAGCGTCATGGTGCTGGAACCGGTTGTCGGATTCGGGCTGAACGATGCTGTTACACCAGTGGGCAGCCCGGAAGCAGACAAGCTGACGCTACTCGTGAACCCGCTCTGTGGCGTCACGGTAACCTTGCTCGTGCCCGTGGCCCCTTGAGCAATGCTCACGCTGCTCGGCGATGCAGAGAGAGTGAAGTTTCCTACGACGGTCACGGCAAGCGTGATCGTCGTCGAATTCGTAAGGCTGCCGGAAGTACCCGTAAGCTTCAGGGTCACACTCCCAGTGGCAGCGGTGCTGGTGGCTGTCAGAGTCAGAACGCTCGAAGTCGTAGCAGGATTTGGGCTGAACGATGCGGTTACCCCGGCAGGTAACCCTGATACAGACAAGCCGACGCTGCTGCCAAAGCCATTCTGCTGATTGACGGTAATCGTCGTCGTGACGCTGGTTCCTTCGGTAAGCGTCAAATTCGGCGGCCCCGAAAGCGTGAAGCCGGGAGTGGTATTCGGCCAACTGTTAACTAGATTGGCGGCGTTAATACTGCCGATTCCGGTTGCGAAGTCCCACCCTACACCTGCGCCATAAGCGGGGTTGTAAGCCTGATTCGAAGTAGAGAGCACTCCCTGATAGCAATTCGGGCCGCTGCAGTTTACATCCATGTCGCCCTGGGTTATGTCATTGAAAATACAGCTGCTCCCGATGCCGGAACCATTGCTCGAATTGCACGAGCTGCCGTTCGACGAATATTCATTGGCCGCAAGGCGGTAATACTCTGGATTGGGATTACCCTGGCGCGAACCTGCCTTCTGATTGATGAGTGCCTGAACGCCGGCCATGATCGGCGACGCGAACGACGTTCCGCCTGCGCCCGACCACCCGCTCGGGGAACCTGAGCACGCAGCTCCGCCATTCGCGGTATCGGACCAGCAGAATACGTAGTAGTGGCTCCAGAGTCCGTCAGCCGCAAACAACGACACGTCCGGAGTGTCGCGTACCCCATCGTTAGGGTTGCCCAAAACAGACTGCCAGGCAGGCTTCGGCCAGCCCGCGCAGCTTCCACTCACCACTCCTGCGATCGAAGGATTGCCCGTCGCGCAGCCGCTCGGGCTTCCGCCACCCGCGACCGTAGTCTGCAAAAACGCGCCAATGTCGCTACCGCAAAAGCCACTTGGGCCATAGGGTGTCGGATAGCCCTCATAATTCGAGATCAGTTGGCCCGCGCAGGAATCGTTCCAGGGAATTTCGGGAATATAAGACAGTGCCGAACCGAACGTGGAGTTATTCGTATTGTTCCAATAGAGGTTGTTGCTGCCGGAATACGTATCGCTGAAGTCCGTACCGCCTACGGCCACGTTATACGGCGTGGACGCGAAAGCGTTGGCGCCAATGCCATGTGTAGCTTGGGAAACGCTGTTGTCGCACCCAGCCGCGCCGCTATCGCCGGCGGCCACAAAAACCGAAACGCCTTCCGCCACTGCCTGCTGATATGCCGTGTAATAAGCTGCATTAGCTGATGCGCCGTTTTCAGTCTCACACTGGCCATAGCTGATGCTCATGATGGCAGGCGGTTGACTGCTGCTGTTGATCAAATTCTCTATGGCGATTAAGCCGCCAAAAGTAGTCGTGGTATCCGCGCAGGATGCCATCTTCAGAGTCGCACCAGGAGCAGCGGCGCTGGCCCATTCCGCATCCAATATCGCTTCCGCGTCATTGGGAGCAATGACGCCCGGATTGCTGCAGTTGTTGGGGCCACCGGAAGGGCCTGGATGCACGGTGGTAAAGGACCCAGAACTGTAACCCGAGAGACCAAACGTCGATCGGAATTTGGTCCAGTCTGCGGCGCTGTATACGTTCGTGTCTTCGATCAGAACGATCGTTTGGCCTTGGCCGGCATAGCCCGCACTGAAAAGAGGATTCAGGTTGTATATCGTCGCCAAGTCGGAAGGCACCATCGCATATGTAGCGCCCAAAGAATCAAACGTGAAGTTGCCCTTCGGCTCGTGCCTTTTGTGTAGGGCGACCGGCCTGACGTCGTTCAGTGAGACGACGCCGACAATCGCGGGAGCGAGGGCCGCTGGGACCAGGGGATCGTTCGCGTTGGCAATGTGCCGCTCCCCCTTGAAATTCATATAGTGCATCTGCGTATGAAACGCTTGACGCACTTGGCGCACGGTGCCGGAAAAATCGACTACCATGCCGCTCGGATAAACCATATTGATCTGAAACCCGTGAGATTTGAGCCAACCTGTCACGGTTTCAAGGTCCTGGCTCGACAAGCCGTAGCTTTCTCCAAATTGTTGAGCGGTCATCCATCGATGGAAGTTTGGCGAACCTTCTGCGTGCAGTTCGTCGATGTAATGTTGCAGTGCGCTCTCTTGTTCGGAAGAACGTCGCAGCTGCAGCAACATGTGCTCCAACATAAAATTGTCTGGTATCGCGCCGCGATCGTTGTCGGCATCGACATGGTGGCTCGTGCTGCCCTGAAGCCGGACCAATTTGCCCTCATCGATTCTCTGCGTGATGAGAGCTGGCGTGGCTCCGCCGCGTCCGCTCTGCGCATGAGCAGCACCGAGCGCGAAGAGGCACGCCAAAGCGCACAGATAGAAGGGGGACGCCTTCAGTTGTCGCGACATAGGTTCTCCTTCAGAGAACGAGACACAACTCCAGAAAACGAAGCGACTCGGCGGATGACAGGGGGACGCAACGGCCGATCGGCCGGGCAAAGACCTTGCTGTTACGTAAGTCTCAGATAGTCGTAAGGCTGGGTGTCATGGTTGAGCTCTCCTGACCAGACTTCTTACAGTGAGCACTACCCTTGGCAAGTCGACTGATAGATACGTAGCCCGTATTAACACCCGGAACTGCCTTCAAAATCTACCGTACAGAAGTACAGCTTTCTCGGCCTGTCCTTTTGTTCAGGTACTCGGCGGATATTTGCGGATGAGGCGATTGCTAAACCGAGGCAGGATTAAATCTGTAACGCGAGTTATTTCACGTTGGCGTCGAAAACGGCAGTTTGA
Organism: uncultured Acidobacteriota bacterium; assembly: GCA_963803735.1. Classification (GTDB taxonomy): domain Bacteria; phylum Acidobacteriota; class Terriglobia; order Acidiferrales; family UBA7541; genus Palsa-189. The sequence goes on from CAWDNV010000013.1 coordinate 79,878, forward strand.
ATCTGACCGGCGCGTTTCACCTGCACAAATACGCGGTAGTCGCCCGCTTTCGGAAATCCATAAGGGATGGAGATTTCCGGTGCGACTTTCTCACCCCCCATTTGCGCCATGTTCATTGAGCTATGTGCGCTTTCTTCCAAACTCGCGGGCAAACTCGCCTGAGCCAGCTCAAACGAAGCCATCGGCACGGATCCTGTCGGATGCACGTGCGCAAAGACGCTCCCGTCCGTCCGAATAATTGCGGCATGCGCCGCCATGCCCATGTAGGGTTGCAGATCTTGCGCCGGATTCCCCTCGCGGTCCACCACGCGAAACCGTAGAATCAGCGGCACGCCCGCTTGGAGCGGCTGCGCGTCGCGCTCCCACATCATGCGGTCCCCGTCGGAAAGCGAATATTCTGCACTTGTCGCCTTCTCAGACGGGCTCCCATTCCCGTCGATCCCGCTGTCATCGCCCGTAAGCGGCTGGCCTGTAATGGACGACGCAAGATCGATTTGCCCGATCATCGTTACAGGAAAACCGCTGCTCAACACCACGTCCGCAAAAACCTGATAATGGCCGGCGGGCATTGCGGGCAGATTCTGACTGAAGCCGTCGCCGGAGCGCTGCGGATGCAAATGCCAGAAAACGTCCATGCCGGGACTGCGAACGAGGAAAAGGTGCATCAGGTGCTCGTGATCCAGAATGAGATCGCGGAAGTCGATCCAATCTTCCGGCCGGCGAGGATTTCCCGAGGCTATCCGCATGGGCCTTGTATGCAGGATCAACTGGCCATTCGCACTGACTGCGGCTTCGATTTTAGGAATGGTATAGACGTGGCCCGCGTACTGACGCGCATCTACTCTCCACCACAAGCCGCCTAAGCAAAGCACCGTCGCCACCACGACACCCGCTATAGCCGCCGCGAAACGCACCCGCCGTTTGCGCATCGCCGGAGCAGGCGCTCCCGGTGCAAGATTTCCTTCCCGAACCGCAGCCGCCACGATGGAAACCATGGCGAACGCGAGCACGATCATGAGAATAAACAGAACCGCACCCAGGGATCGCTGCATCGGCAGCGTGCGCTGCGCAATCGCCGGAATCGGCACAGCGAGCCGCCCTTTGCCGGCAGTTCCGTCGGCCTCAATCCGCACTTGCAGCGAACCAAACTCCATCAGCCAGAGACTCCCACGGAAAAATTGCGGGTCGTCTTTAGATCGCTCCGCGCTTTCCGCCACGGGAGCGTACTGAGACCCGGGGCCCGTGAGCTGCATGGGCGCGATGCGAATCTGACTGACGCTATTTGACTCGCTGCGAACCTCGATTTCCGCAATGCCCGGAATCACCTGCGGCATTCGAACGGTAACGAATAACTTATACGGCCCGGCATTGCCCTCGAGAAACACGTCCGGGCTGCCCACGTGGGCGCACACCGGCATGGCCCACGCCGCCAGAACAAGAACTGTCAATCCGAGCGCACTCGCGGTCCCCACACGCCGCCTTTGCGCGCCGCACATGTGCAAGCGAAGGATTTGCTTTCCCAGGAAAATTGCAATAAGGCGTTTCATTGCAGGCAGCCGTTAACGCCGGATGCCCCGCACCCACTCTCCCGCCGCCGCACCCAGCCGGCTGCTTAGGATCGCCAAAAGCACAGCTTCCGCCATAATCATCCAGAAGCCGAACGCGGCGTAGTCGATGGGCACAAACAGGTGCCGAATGTCGTATCCATTGGGTGTGGCGAAATAAGCGAAATACTTGGTGCCAAAAAACCAGTTCGCCGAGGCCCGCGACACGAGAAACGTCGCGAACCGCCATTGCACTGCAAGGAAAGTCGCAAGAAAAATCACGCCGAATATCGCCGCTTTCCGCCATTGCTTCCAGTCAATCGTCCTGGGCTCGAGCACATCGAGCAACAAAGCGGGCGCGATCACCAGCAGCGGAAACTCCATGGGCACCATATGGGTGATCCGCTGATAGACGGGGCCAAGCTTTGGCGTTGCTGGAAACAATGGAAAAATCCAAAGCATGACCATGGCGTAAGCTGTGTAAACAGCCGCCACGATTGTGCGCGCCCAGCGATTCTCGGATATGCGAGCGAAGGCCGTAAACACTATGGGAATCACGATTGCCACCGCCCGGTAGCACTGCGCCGTATGCATCAGCACGCGATAAGTCGATTCCCAGACCACCGTAAGCGCAAGCATGGTGATCATGCCGCCTAGCATGAGTAGCATCCAATCCAACTTCCGCCGCAACAGGCCGCTCGCCCGGTTCCGTGTGCTCGCAATCAGCACCAGGGCGCCAAACTGGATGGCCAGGACGCCGCCATCCAACACCACGTGCGGCGGGCTGAAGATCTTTACGTCCAGTCCATAGGCGTTGTGCCACCAATTATCAAACGGTGCTGACGTAAGCATGGTCGCGCCGCCCCAGGCGGCGATAAAAGCGCCCAGCGGTCCGCGAAATCTCCACACACTCACGCTGGCCGAAGCCAATCCCGGGTCGCGCCCTAAAGTGCACGAGAGAATGAGGTATCCACTGGAGAATCCGGCCAGAATGCCGCACAATTGGATGAGCATGTGCGCAGGAGTCCAAAACGTGTCCCGACCAATAGACATGTGCCAGGAAATGTCCCAATAGCCCCCGATCACCACAGAAACGACAGCCCCAAAAAGCGCCCACACATACCAGGGGACAGACGTCAATTCTGCGGGCGCCTGTGCGGCAACACGCGGCGAAGTTCGGGCTACAGATTCGAGTGCCGAGGCCATGTCAGTACTCAAATCGAAGGTAGCACAGCGGACACAAGAAATCGAAGTGCAGCGCGGGAAATATAAAACCGCTGCTGTTCATGCATAATCAAAGTTAATGAGGAACAACCCCGATGGTTTGGAGCTTGAAATGAGCATGACGCACGCCCGCGATTCAGCACAGGTGGAGGACGTCGAACTGCGGGAATGGCTCGACTCGCTGGACTTTGTGCTCCAGGAGCACGGCCGCGAACGAGCTGCACAGATTCTCGAGCGCATGCAGCAGCATGCGGCCGAATCTGGCGTCACCCTGCCGTTCACAGCCAACACCCCTTACATAAACACAATTCCCGCCAGCGCCCAGCCGCCATATCCCGGAAATCAGGAAATCGAGCGGCGCATCAAAAGTTTCGCTCGCTGGAATGCGCTCGCCATGGTTGTGCGCGCCAATCGTGAGGAGCCGGGAATTGGCGGCCACATTTCCACCTATGGATCGGCGGCCACGCTTTACGAAGTCGCCTTCAATCATTTCTTTCGCGCCCGGGGCGAGAAGAGCGAAGGCGACATCGTCTATTTTCAGGGCCACGCCTCTCCCGGAATCTATGCGCGAGCTTTCTTGGAAGGCCGCATCTCCGTGGATAAATTGGAGAATTTTCGCCGGGAGCTGAAGCCCGGTGGCGGGCTTTCCTCTTATCCCCATCCCTGGCTGATGCCCGATTTCTGGGAATTCCCCACCGTTTCCATGGGACTCGGCCCAATCATGGCCATCTATCAGGCCCGCTTCAATCGCTACCTTGAAGATCGCGGGTTGAAGGAACCCTCCGACCGCAAAGTTTGGGCGTTCATTGGCGACGGCGAAACCGACGAGCCGGAGTCTCTCGGCGCGATAACTCTGGGCTCCCGCGAGCAACTCGACAATTTGATCTTCGTCATCAACTGCAATCTGCAAAGGCTCGATGGCCCGGTGCGCGGAAACGGCAAGATCATTCAGGAGTTGGAAGCCATTTTTCGCGGCGCCGGATGGAACGTTATCAAAGTCCTCTGGGGCAGCGATTGGGATCCGCTGCTTGAAAAAGATCGCGACGGCCTTCTCGTAAAGCGCATGGGCGAAGTGGTGGACGGCCAATATCAGAAGAACAGCGTGGAATCCGGGGCATATTTCCGCGAGCATTTTTTTGGTGTCGATCGCCGTCTCCTCGATATGGTCAAGCATCTCTCCGATGAGCAACTCCATAAGATGAGGCTCGGAGGACACGACCCCAAGAAGGTTTACGCCGCTTACAAAGCTGCAGTCGAGCACACAGGCTCGCCCACGGTCATTTTGATGAAAACGATCAAAGGCTATGGCCTTGGAGAAGCCGGCGAGGGCCGCAACATCACGCACCAGCAGAAAAAGATGAACGAAGACGAGCTGAGGGAGTTCCGCTCTCGGTTCGGCATTCCCATATCCGACGAAGAAGTCGCGCAGGCTCCCTTTTACAAACCCGCGGAAGACAGCATCGAAATGCAATACCTCCAGGAGCGGCGCCACTCGCTCGGTGGCTACGTTCCCAGCCGCACGGTCCATCCGATTTCGGTGCACGAGCCCGCCGAAGATCTTTACGAGGAATTCCTCAAGGGTACGGATGGCCGCGAAGTCGCGTCCACCATGGCTTTCGTACGCCTGCTGGCGAGGCTCCTGCGCGACAAGGAACTAGGCAAACTCATCGTGCCGATCATCCCGGACGAAGCTCGCACCTTCGGAATGGAGTCCCTCTTCCGGGAGGTGGGGATTTATTCGCACGTGGGGCAACTCTATGATCCGGTCGACCGCGAAACATTGCTTTATTACAAGGAAGCGACGAACGGCCAGATTCTCGAAGAAGGCATTACCGAGGCCGGCTCTATGTCTTCCTTCATCGCCGCCGGGACCGCCTATGCCACTCATCGTATTCCCACCATCCCGTTTTTCATTTTTTATTCGATGTTCGGCTTTCAGAGGATTGGCGACCTCATCTGGGCGGCGGGCGATGCGCGCACGCGAGGTTTCCTGATTGGCGGCACTTCCGGGCGCACGACGCTGGCCGGCGAAGGCCTGCAGCATCAGGATGGCCAGAGTCATATCCTCGCTTACCCGTTGCCCAATCTTCGCGCCTACGATCCTGCCTTCGCGTATGAAATTGCTGTGATTGTGCGCGACGGAATCCGGCGAATGTACAAGGAGCAGGAGAGCATCTTCTATTACCTGACTGTAACCAACGAACCTTATCCTATGCCGGCCATGCCGCAAGGAGCCGAGGAAGGCATATTGAAGGGGATGTACCTGCTCGCGCGCGCTGAAAATCAGCAATCGAAACTTCGCGCTCAGCTTCTGGGAAGCGGCGCGATTTTGCGGGAGGCGCTGAAAGCGCAAAAAATACTGGCGGAAAATTATGACGTCGCTGCCGATGTCTGGAGCGTCACCGGCTATAAGCAGCTCTACACGGATGGCCACTCCTGCGAACGCTGGAATATGCTCCATCCCTCGGAGGAGCCGCGCGTTCCCTACGTCACGCACTCTTTCCGAAATGCTCCGGGCGCGCTCGTTGCGGCATCGGATTATCTGCGCGCTTTGCCGGATTCGATCTCTCGCTGGATGCCACGGAATCTGGTCTCGTTGGGAACGGATGGTTTTGGACGGAGCGATACACGGGCGGCTCTGCGCCACTTTTTCGAGGTGGACGCGCGGTTCATCACGCTGGCCACTCTGAACGAATTAGCCAGGCAAAAGGCCGTCAAACCGGCAGTCGTGCAAAAGGCCATTCACGATTTGGAGATCAATCCGGCCAAGGTTGATCCTATAATTTCTTGAAGCATACTAAGTTCACAAGGACATTATCAGTGACCACCACGATCAAGCTTCCCGAACTCGGCGAGAATGTTGATTCGGGCGATCTGACAAAGATTCTCGTCAATGTCGGCGACGCAATTTCCAAAGACGATCCGCTTCTGGAGCTCGAAACGGAAAAAGCCACTATCGAAGTTCCCTCTCCCGTTTCAGGCGTCGTAAAGGAGCTCCATGTTCAGCAGGGCCAGAAGATAAAAGTAGGAGATGCGCTTTTCACGATCGACGAAAATGGCGCGGGCGCGAAACAGAAGGAGCAGTCACAGAAAGACCAGTCACAAAAAACCGAGCCTGAACGGGAAACACGGGCTCAGGAGCAACCCCCGCAAGAAACGCCGGTGCGTGCGGCCAAAGCTCAAGCGACGGGTGCGGCAGTGGCCCAGGCAAGGAAGCCCGAACCTGAAGCTAAGCCGCAGGCGCGCGCAGAAGCTAAAGCGGAAGCGAAGCCAGGTCCGAAATCTGAGCCGAAGCCAGAGAAAACGGAGCCGCAGAGAGCTGAGGCAAAGCCTCCGGTTCAAACGGAAGCGCCCGCCGAAGCCGAGGAAGAGAGTTCCGAAAGCGAGCGGGAAGAAACAGTCATTCCCTTCCGGGCGGAAACTGCGGAGCCGGCGCGCCACGCTGGTCACTTGGCTGCCGCCTCTCCTGCCATTCGGCGCCTCGCGCGCGAATTGGGCATCGACATCAATAAGGTTGTTGGTTCTGGTCCCGAAGGGCGAATTGATGAGGAAGATATAAAGAATTACGCCAAAGAGATCATTTCACGAGGGCCCGCCGCGCGTTCGGCGCGTGAGACTTTCGCCCCGCTGCCCGACTTCGCGAAATGGGGTCAGATCGAACGCAAACCCATGAGCAATGTGCGGCGCGCCACGGCGGAGCACCTGGCGCAAGCCTGGCACAACGTTCCGCAGGTCACGCAGTTCGATAGCGCCGACGTCACCGAACTGGAGAACTTGCGCACTCGCTTTTCGGATCCGCAAAATTCAGGCGCGCCCAAAATCACCGTAACAGCCATTGCCCTCAAAGTCGTCGCTGCGGCGCTGCAAAAGTTCCCGCAATTTGCTGCCAGCATTGATATGGCTGGACGCGCGATCGTCTACAAACACTATTGCAATATCGGCATCGCGGTCGATACGAACTACGGATTGATTGTTCCCGTCGTGCGCGACGCAGATCAGAAAAGCATTCCGCAGCTTGCCAGAGAATTGACCGAACTTTCGGAACGTGCCCGCGAAAAGAAACTCTCGCTCGACGAGATGGCCGGCGGAGTTTTCACCATCACGAATCTGGGCGGAATCGGCGGGACCGGATTTTCGCCCATCGTGAACTATCCCGAAGTGGCGATATTAGGCATCTCGCGGCTTAGCGTGGAACCGCGCCACATCGATGGCTCGTTCCAGCCGCGCAAGATTCTGCCGATTTGTCTCTCCTACGACCATCGCCTCATTGACGGCGCCGACGCGGCTCGCTTTTTGCGCTGGGTGGCAGACGCCCTCGAACAACCTGCCTTGCTGCTCTTCCGCGCATAACTTGGAGCGCCGAGAGTTGCATGCAACTTTGCAGACCGCTGTAGTAAACTCATCGGGAATGATTTAGCCGCTGCGGCTATAGGGACAGCGGTACGTTGCATATGCCTCTGTCATTAGATCCGATGAGCCAAATCGGTCATTTTGAAGCGTCATTTTGAAATAGGGGAGGTCGTCGTGAAACTGCGGATCTCGTACATTATTCCGACTCTGCTGATCGCAGGATCGCTTGCGCTGGTGACAAGCGGGCCGCGCGCAGACAGCGCCAGGAAAACTGTAAAAGCCGGAGCACATGCCGGCACGTCGGCCTCGATTCCCACTTTCTCGACTGACGATTTGGCGCGCACTGGAATCTTCTACGCCGGCGGCCAGTACGTGGGCGAGCCGGGTAAAGAGACGATGGGCGGTGACGCCTACGTCGAAGTTTGGGTGCCGAAGCAGATCAAGCATCCTTACCCGATTGTCTATGTCCATGGCGCGGGGCAGACCGCGACAGACTGGGAGCAAACGCCGGACGGGCGTCCCGGCTGGGCTTATTACTTCGCCAAGCAAGGCTACGTGCAGTACATGGTGGATTCGCCGGCGCGAGGCCGTTCGCCGTACGTGCCCGGAGTCGACGGCAATCTGACCATCCGCAACGTTCCGAATCTCGAAGAGATCTTCACCGCTTCCGCAAAGAAGGGCAATTTCCCGCGCGCTCATCTGCACAGCCAGTTTCCAGGTACCGGACTCATGGGCGATCCGATCTTCGATAATTTCGCGAAGACCCAAGTGCAGTTTCTCGGTGGCGGAGGGCCGGTGAGTCAGGATGAAATGACTCATCGCGCTCTCGTCGCGCTTCTCGACGCGATCAATTCTCCTGTAATTCTCCTGACGCACTCGCAGGGCGGAACGCCCGGGTGGCTCACGGCCGATTCGAGGCCCAACCAGGTGAAGGCAATTGTCACCATTGAGCCCGCCGCGCCGCCAATCAAAGGCGTGAACACCGCGACTCTTGCCTATACGGACGGTCCCGGCGGACTGACTTGGGGAGTTGCGGCCGGGCCCATCACTTACGATCCGCCGGTGAAAGATCCCGCGGAGCTGCAGCCGGTTCTCGAAGCGAAATCCGACGCGCCCGGCGACGTGGTTCCCTGCTACGTGCAGAAGGAGCCCGCGCACAAGCTCATCAATCTCGTAAAGATTCCCGTGGTTTATCTTTCCTCCGAAGGCGGTTATCACCGCGAATACGATCCGTGCCTTGCGAAGTGGCTGAATCAGGCCGGCGTTCATACGCAATTCGTGCGGCTCGAAGACGTGGGCATACACGGCAACGGCCACGAGTTGATGCTGGAGAAGAATAGCGACGAAATCGCGAAGTACATCGGAACTTGGATCGACAAGAACGTGCCGCAGAAAGACAAGCCGTCGATGGCGACGCCGCCCTCGACGATTCCCACGTTCTCCACCGACAATATCGCGCGCCAGGGATTCCTCTACGCCGGAGGCAGATACGAGGACTACGACGGCAAAAAGGTCATGGGCGACGCGATGTATACGGAAGTGTGGGTGCCCAAGCAGGTCCGGCATCAGTACCCGATCGTCTTCTTCCATGGCAACGGGCAAAGCGGCGCGGTCTGGCGGCAGACTCCGGACGGGCGGCCGGGCTGGGCGTACTACCTCGTTGGACAGGGCTACACCGTTTACATGGTGGATTACCCCGCGCGCGGGCGCTCACCATACGTGCCCGGCGTTGACGGCAAGCTGGGAATCCGCACCGCGCTCGAGCTCGAGCAGATCTGGACCGCTCCGGCCACGTCCGGCGGGGACTTCCCGCGCATGAAGAAGTACACGCAATGGCCGAGCGATTCCCCGAAGAAGGGCATGCGCGGCGATCCAGTGTTCGATAACTTCATCAAAGGCCAGATGCAGTTCGTGGACGACCAGGAGGAGCTCGCAGCTCCCGCGGGCGTTGCGCTGCTCGATCAGATCGGCACGCCGGTGATCCTGATCTCGCACTCGCAGGGCGGCGGCATCGGATTCGACGTCGCCAACGAGCGGCCGAAGCTGATCGCCGGCATGGTGGCGATCGAGCCGGGCGGCCCGCAGATCGGCGTCGCGGACACCGCAAAGGTGAGCTACACCCGCGTGAATCCCAAGTCCTGGGGCTTGACGCCGATGCCATTCAAGTTCGATCCGCCCATCAACAGCCCGTCGGAGCTGAAGGTTCACCTCGAGCCTTCGGAGCGGCCGGGCGACGAAGTCGGCTGCTACATGCAGGACGAACCGGTTCACAAGCTCGTGAGCTTCGAGAATATGCGCATTCTCTCTATCTCCGCGGAAGGCACGTATCATCGCGTCTTCGACGTGTGCATTCCCAAGTGGCTCAATCAAGCCGGAGCAAAAGACGATTTCGTACGCCTGGAAGATGCGGGAATCCACGGGAACATGCACGAGATGTTCCTCGACCGGAACAGCGACGAGGTCATCAAGTTCATCGACGGATGGATCAACAAGAACGTGAAGTAGCGCATAGTTCCTCAGTTCGCGAAGTAATTGCGGCGGCGTTGCTGCTGTTGCTGCGCAGGCGGCCGATTGGGCAGGTCGCCGACGTTGGGCGGATGCGGAAGCTGCAAATCGACGAGCGCGTTTTCGCTTTGCAGCCTGACCTTGACGACGAATGCGGCGCCGATATCGTCCACGGTCCACTCGGAAGTGGCCAGCGGCTTATCGGGGCGATCCGAAGGGCTCCAGAGAAGCTCCCCAGTCTTGTGCTCAATCTTCGAGGGATCAAGTTCAAAAACCTGATGCTGGTTAATCTCCAGTAGCAGGAAGCGATTTCCAATCTGCAGCAGCAGCGGTTCGTTCTTCTTGCCGGTGCGATAAACTTCCCAGTCTTTCGGCGGCGCGTCGTTGACGCGCAAAAGCGCGTTCTCGATCGATTTAAAGGCGAGAGGCTTATCTTTTGCGAGTGCGCTTGCACTGGGTGCGAGGGCGGCTGCACATATCCCCCCGATTGCGCCCACAATCAGGAGCGAATAGAACACCGCGCGTGCTGTCAAAGTCAGAGTCCGCATAGGCTTCCGTGAATCATACGACGCTTTGGCGCTCCCGGCGGTTGCACTTCGGGCAACCATGAGCTTAGGAAGAGAATCTGTGCAGTGGTCAGAAGCTCGGGATAGCGAGCATTGAACCAAGCGAGGATTCTCATGAGCCATTCTTCCCGCCCAAGCCCTCACTACAAACGATACTCGGCGCGACGGCGCGGCGGCACGATGGCGAAAATGGGATCGCTGACCTGCCTTTCGCTCTTGGTGTCGCTCATAACCCTGAAAGCCCCGCTGGCCGGACAGGACAAACCTGCACAGGATAAGCCCGCGATCTCGGTGGACGTCAAAGTGGTGAATGTGCTCGCCACCGTTCGCGACAAGAAAGGCCAAATCGTAACCAACCTTGGTCAGGACGATTTCAAACTCGAGGAAGACGGGCGCCCGCAAACGATCACGTATTTTGCGCGCGAGACCGATTTGCCGCTGACACTGGGGCTGCTGGTGGATACCAGCATGAGCCAGCGACGCGTTCTGCCTGATGAGCGCGATGCCAGCCGCAGCTTTCTCGATGACTTGCTTCGAGACCAGGACCAGGCATTTCTGATCCACTTCGATCGCCAAGTGGAACTCTTGCAGAGCCTGACCTCTTCGCACCAGAAACTGCAGGCTGCGCTCAACCTGCTGGAAATCGCGCAGCCCGAAAACGATTCGGGGTCCGGAAACGGAGGCGGGGGCGGGGGATATCCTGGTGGTGGCGGTTATCCCGGAGGCGGCGGGGGTTACCCGGGCGGCGGTGGGGGATCTCAGCGGAGAGTGCAAGGCGGCACCGCGCTTTACGATGCGATTTACCTCGCGTCGGACGAAATCATGAGGAAACAGAACGGCCGCAAGGCGGTCATTGTCCTTTCCGATGGAGTGGATCACGGAAGCAAGGAGACACTGGAGCACGCCATCGAGACGGCGCAGCGGACAGACACGATCGTGTATTCGATCCTGTTTGCGGACGAGGAGGCTTACAGCGGGTTCGGGCGGCCGGGCGGAGGTTATGGCGGCGGTCCGTACGGTGGCGGTCCTTATGGCGGCGGCCGGCGCGGCGGAGGTTATCCGCGGTTCCCGGAGCAGCGGCCGGACGGAAAGAAAATCCTGACGCAGATTTCCGTCGAGACGGGAGGCCGAATGTTCGAGGTCTCCAAGAAGCAGACGGTCGACCAGATCTACCATCAGATCGAAGACGAACTGCGTAGCCAGTACAGCCTGGGTTACACGCCGGACTCGAGTTCCGCCTGGGGCTATCACAAGCTTCACGTCACGGTTAAGCAGAAGGATTCCGTGGTGCAAGCCCGCCAAGGTTATTACCTGGACCGCTAGACCCGAACGCAGCGGCGTTGCGCCTGCAACCCACCCCCCTACCATTTTCGCGCAAGTGTTCATTCTGCTGACCTTGCTACACATCGCGCAGCGGGGACAGAGGATGTGCGGACCTGATTCCCACTTGTTGCATAAGGCGCAAAAAGTGGGGCACCCAAAAAACAAGGGCGCCGACCTGAAGGCCCCTTCGGGGCTTCCTCGAAACTCCCTCGAAACTCGGGACAAGTCGGGACAAGTCGCCGCTACAAAAGACGATCGCACGCGTTGCGCTGGCGAACAGAGCGCATCGCCCTCCCAGCGCGAAATTTTTCGTAAGTGTTGATTCTGGTCGGCTTTAAGTCCAATAAAAATGGAAGTGCAGATTCTGCGGGAGTTGCAGGCGGGTTTTGTGGATGTGCTGATTCTGCGAGGCTTAGCGCAAAAAGCGCCTTCGTCGCCGAAATCTGAGAATTGAAATTCGAGAGCCCGCTTAACGTGATCCTCGGAGCGGAAAAGCGGCGACATTTTTGGCGAAGGGCCGTGCGAGCCTACGATCCCCGCGCAGGCCGAAACGTCAGGAGGACAGGAATCGGGGCTTATGGGAGAACATCGGAAGGAACCACCGAAAAACATACGCGAGTGTAGCATATTATCATTTAGTTATCAATAGATTTTGTGTTTTAGATCTGGTATTCGAAAAACCGCACCCTCAACACCGGAGGGTGCGGCACCCAAGTTCGAATCTCATCTGTGCGCGAATGCGCGGTTTGTTCGAATGGGCGGATTATTCGAACGACGTTTCACGTGCGACATATTTGGGGACTGAGGCGTGCGCGAGCAGAGCGCTCAGTAATCGACAGCGAGGGCACCCGCAAAACCAAAGCAGATCCCTCGCGCTGCGGCGCTCGTGATGACAGCGTCTGAAAAGGCGACCGTAGGGATTCCTCAGGGCATGCCGTAAACCTGGTGATATGACAATGCGATGGCAGGAAGAAGCCCCGGGGCCCCGCGCAAAAGACGCACGGCGCCCCGGGCTACAACCTGAAAGACAACGCCGGTATGGCGTAAACCCGCTCAGGATGACAGTGCGGAACAATGCGGGGTAAAAATGCGCACGAACCCACCCTTAAAAACGAAGGGTGGGGCACCCGCAAAACCAAAAGCAGATCCCTCGCGCCAGAACCCGACGCTCGGGATGAAAACGTGATGGCGTCATTCTGGGGCGCCGGGGGCCCGCGTGGAGAGCGCGCGGGCAGCCCCGGGCTAAAACCTGAAAGACGACGCTGAGTTAGTTGGGCTGATTCGTGGCGGAGACGCCGCGGAGGCTGCCGCCGCCTTGCGGGGGCGAGCCCGCAGGGTTGGCATTTGGGCCGCGCCCCCTGCGGGGGCAAGCTTGCGGGCGCGGCACTGCTCGTAGAATTGCCGATGGCGGCGCCGTTGACGACCAATTCAACGCGGCGGTTGCGCTGGCGGCCATCGGCAGTGTCATTGGAAGCGACCGGCTGGGTCTTGCCGAATCCCTTGGCGCTCATGGAAGATGCGGGAACGCCTTCCTGGGCAAGATAATCCCGCACTCCATCGGCGCGGCGGCCGGAGAGTTCCTGATTGAAGTCATCGGAGCCCACGCTATCGGTGTGTCCTTCGATTTGAAGCGAGAGTCCAGGATGCGCCAGCACGATGCCGGAAATTTTGGCGAGCTTTTCGCGGGCGCCGGGCTTGAGATCGGCGCTTCCGGTATCGAAGAGCACGTCGGACATATTGACGATCAGGCCGCGAGCGGAGTCACGCGTCTGCAAGACGGCGTTCAATTGCTGCAGAAGCTGCGCTCGCAACTGCGCTTTTTCGGCTTCAGCCTGAGCGGCTGACTGGCGGGCCTTGGCGGTTTCCGCTTCCGCAGCTGCCCGAGCCTGGGCGGCCTGCTGGGCCTGGTTTTCGGCGACTTGCTGCTGAGCGAGAGCGGCCTGGCGAGCGGCTTCGGCCTGCTGTTGCTGCCTGGCGGCTTCCTGTGCGGCCTGCTGGGCCTCCTGCTTCATGCGCTCGGCTTCCGCCTTGGGGAGGCCTGCTCGGCTTGCTGGCGGCGCTGCGCCTGGGCAGCGGCGTCAGCACGAGCCTGGGCTTCGCGCTGCTCGGCAGCCTGTTTTTCGGCGGCGATCTTGGCCTGCGCGTCCTCCTCACCCTTCTGCTTGACGGCCATCACGCGGGCTTCCTCGGCCGTTTCCGTAGCGTCTTTCGCAGCGGAATCGATCAGCTTGCGATCGCGCTTCTGGCGGTAGGTGTCTTCGGCGGCGGCTAATTGCTGCTGTGCCTTGGCCCATACGGCAGGCGCATATTTGTCGGCGTTGGCGTTGTGCGCGACGCGAATGGCGTTGCGCGCTTCGAAGAGCTCGAGCGGCGTCTTGCGGTCGATGCCGAAAATGGCGTTGTCAATCTTGGTGTTGGAAGAGGAATAGGCGCCGGGGCCCAGCAATTGGTAAGTGGCATCGATGTTTTCGACCTTCCCGGAAGGAAGGCTGGAAAAGCTATTTTCCAGAACGACCATGTTGCCCGGCTGCGTAACCGCAAAGTAGGGCTCCGCCGTGACGATCATGCCGAAGGTCTGCATGTCCGTATCGGCTTTGATTTCAGCCATCCCATTTTTCACCGTGATTTCGCCGAGATTTTCGGCGCGGCCCTGGGGCGAGACGGCCCAAAAGACGTACGTCAGATATTCGAGGCCGAATTTAGTGGCGTCTTCCATGCCGTCGAATTTCGCCTCGATTTCCATGCGGTTGTTTTTGGCCTTAACCTCGGCCTCGCCTGAGGCGGTGGGCATGAGCTTGGTGCCCGCGTAGCTGACTTTGGCCGAACCGCCAGCGCGGCGATAGTTCATGGCCTTAGTGGTATGGGAAATGGCGTTCGCGTCCGTCGTGCTGTGGGGCGCGCCCGTTGCGGGAGAGGGGGTTTGGGCCACGGCGCCGGTAAGGGCCGGGCCTAAGCAAATCACCAAGATTGCCGCCGGTTTGAGAATTAAGTTGCCGATTTTCACAGTTAGCTCCTACTCGTTCGAATTTGGGTTTATGGCAAGCGCCGAAATCGTCCTGCGCTCGCGCTTGGGGCCGTTCTAGTGGCTTTGCTTGACCATAGGTTAACAACCAGCCTACGTGGGCGGGGGTGCCAATCGTATGACCCTTGCGCAATAAATTACCTGTAAGTTGCGCACAAAGAAACCGGTTAGGCGGGCTACGGAGCATTGCCCGAGGGGCAGTACCGGGGGCTGGTACGGCGCAGCGAAATAGGATATACACCACCCCAACACGCGCGACTTTTCCGGGTCGCGCGGCGTATTCCACCCAAAACATCACTGAAAGGAGACCTTTATGGCCCAGCTAACTACCGCAAAAGACGCAATATCCGCCACTGGTAAAGTTTCGAATCCCGCGCCATTGGGCCTTGCTGCATTCGGGCTAACCACCGTTGTACTGAGCACAATCAACGCCGGGTTACTGCCGCCCGAGGCCGTGCCGGCGGTGGTGCCGCTAGCGTTCTCGTTTGGGGGACTGGCGCAAATCATCGCCGGGCTCCTGGAATACGGGAACGGTAATACATTCGGTATGGTGGCCTTCACTTCGTATGGGGCTTTTTGGTGGTGGTACGCGTTCCTGAACTGGAGCGTGGGAGCGGGTTGGATCAAGGCGCCAGATCCGAGGGGCGTAGGAGTGGCACTGCTGATGTGGGGAGTGTTCACGCTTTACATGTGGATACCGACGTTTCGAACGAACTTCACACTGTGGTCGATTTTTCTGCTGCTGTGGATTACGTTTTTTCTGCTTGCCGGGGCCGATCTGGGGATGGGATCAGGTTGGCGCACGGCGGGCGGTTGGATGGGCATGATTACCGGGCTCGATGCGCTGTATCTTTCGTTCGCGGAAGTGACCAACGCAACGTTTGGGCGGCCGGTGATGGCGGTGGGCGGCGCGGTACTGAAGGCTTAGAAAAGAAAATCCCCAGGGCCCCGCAGACAGCGGCGGGCGCCCTGGGCTACAAAGAACCATCGGCCGCTTCGCCGAGGCATGTTGAGGCACCCACACGTAAAGACGACCCTTCGCAAGCTCAGGGCAAGCAGTGTGGGGCACCCGTAAAACCGTAGTTCGGCGGATGAAGGGACTTGACGCCGCATGCGTGGCGGCAATACCTTCAAGATATGAGCGCGATCAATTTGAAGGTAAATGGCAAGGTTCACGCGGTGGACGTCGATCCGACGACGCCGCTTTTGTATGTGTTGAGCGACGATCTGGCACTAAACGGGCCGAAGTTTGGCTGCGGGCTAGGGCAATGCGGAGCGTGCACGGTGATCGTGAAAGGACAGGCGATCCGATCGTGCGTCACGCCCGTGAAGTCCGTCGAGGGCGCCGAGATCACAACGCTCGAAGGCATCGGCACGATCGACAAGCCGCATCCGCTGCAGGCAGCGTTTATCGAAGAGCAGGCGGCGCAGTGCGGGTTTTGCATCAACGGCGTGATCATGACCGCCAAAGCGTTTCTGGACAAGAATCCGAAAGCGACCGAGCGAGAGATTGAGCAGGCCATGTCTGGCGTGCTCTGCCGCTGCTTTACGCACGTGCGAATGTTGCGCGCAATAAATCGTGTGAGAGAAGGGCGAGTGCCGGAGGGGCGTGCGAAGGAGGTGGCGGCGAAATGAGCACACATTCAAATAGCGTGCAAGAGGTCGCGCGCAAACATACGCTCACCGAAGACGCCGCGGCCGCATTGGGCCGGGCGGGATTTTCGCGCAGGTCTTTTCTCGTAGGCGCGGGAGCGCTGGTCGTGAGCTTCAGCATGAAAGGCGCGGTGCAGACCGCATTAGCTCAGGGCGCGTTCGAAGGAGGGACGGCCGGTTCGCCGCCGCTCAACCAGCTCGATTCGTGGATTGCCATTGCGGCGGACGGCGGCGTGACGGCGTACACGGGCAAATCAGAATTGGGGCAAGGGATTTCGACCGCGCAGATCCAATTGGTGGCGGAAGAACTGTGCGTGCCGTTCAAGCGCGTGAAGCTGATTTATAGCGACACGGCGCTGACGCCCGATCAGGGGATTACGTCGGGCAGCCAGTCGCATCCGACGAACTTCAATCAGAAGAATTTGGCGCAGGCTGCGGCGACGGCGCGCGAGGCGCTGGTGGAATTGGCTTCGATGCGGCTGGGCATACCGGCAGATCAGCTTGTAGCTGCGGACGGCGCGATCAGCGCGAAGGGTGACGCTTCGAAGAAAGTAGGTTACGGCGAACTCGTCGGCGGGAAGAAATTCGAAATCAAGCTAGACCCGAACGCAAAGCGCAAGCCGGCGAGCGAGTGGACCGTGCTGGGGACGCCGGCGCAGCGTCCGGATTTGCCGGCACTGGTGACCGGGCAATTTGAGTTTGTGCATAACGTGCGGGTGCCGGGAATGCTGCACGGCCGCGTGGTGAGACCACCGGCCGTGGGCGCGACCGTCGTCAGTGTGGATGAAAGCTCGGTGCAAGGCATGCCCGGGCTGGTGAAAGTAGTGGTCAAGAAAAATTTCGTGGGCGTGGTTGCGGAAAAGCCCTGGCAGGCGATTCAGGCGGCGAATAAATTGAAGGTCAACTGGAGCGCGGCCACCGGGATGCCGAGCCATGCGGACTTCTACAACTATTTGCGAACGCAGCAGCCGACGCGGGACACACTGCTGGTCAATTCGAAGGATGTGGACGAGAAGCTGGGGCAAGCCGCGACGGTGGTGAAGGCGACGTATTACTATCCGAACCAAATGCACGGGTCGCTGGGGACTTCGTGCGCTGTCGCAGACGTGCAAGGCGAAAAGGCCACGCTTTATTCGCCGACGCAAGGCGTGTGGCCGGTGCGGAACAGCACCGCCATCCTGCTGGGGCTGAAGCCAGAAAATGTTCACGTAATCTTCCGGCGGGGTTCCGGCTGCTACGGACTGAACGGCACCGATACGGTTACTTACGACGCGGCGCTGCTTTCGCAGGCCGTGGGCAAGCCGGTGCGCGTGCAGCTGAGCCGGAAAGACGAAATGGCCTGGGGCGAGAATTACGGATTTGCGTTTGCGATGGATGAGCGCGCGGGGTTGGACGCACAGGGCAACATCGTGGTGTGGGATCACGAATCCTGGTCGGCCAATTTGGGCAACCGGCCCGGCTACAATACTCCGGGAAACGTCATCACAGGAACGCTGGCCGGCTTTTCGCCGGAACCGTTTGCGCCCAGAACTCCTGCGCCGGAACCGCGCACCTATCAGAACAACAGCAATGGCGTGCCTTCCTATGTGGCCGGCAATGTCGGCGGTAAAGCCGAGGGCAGCGGAAAGGTGAAGTCCGAGCGTTCGCTTACGCACAATATTGCGTCGCCGTTATTTACGGCGCCGTTGCGCTCGCCCGCGCGGCTGCAGAATACGTTTGCGCATGAGAGCTTCATGGACGAACTGGCGGCACAAGCCAAGGCCGATCCTGTCGAATTCCGGCTGCGGCACCTGAGCGATCCCCGATTGATCGACGTAGTGAAAGAAGCAGCGGCACTAGCGAACTGGCAAGCGCGGCCTTCGCCGAAGCCGCAGAACGGCAGGACGGGCGTGGTGACCGGGCGCGGATTTTCGTGCGTGGCCTACGAAGGAGAAAACGGGTGGGCCGCCATGGCGGCGGACGTCGAAGTCAACCAGGATACCGGAAAAGTGACCGTGAAGCGAATATTTTTCAGCAACGACTCCGGCCCGATCTCGAATCCAGACGGACTGCGGAATCAGATCGAAGGCGGCGCGTTGCAGGGCATGAGCCGCGCCATGGGCGAAGAGGTGACGTGGGACGATCAGAAGGTGACTTCGGTCGACTGGGCAACCTACCACAGCTTGCCTTTGGGCTTCGAGATACCGGAGTTCAAAGTGAAGCTGATCAACCGGACGGACGAAAGCGCAACCGGCGCGGGCGAGACCTCCATCACCATCGTGGCCGCGGCGATTGCAAATGCGATCTTTGATGCCACGGGCGCGCGGATACGGCAGGTTCCCTTTACCCCAGAACGCGTGAAGGCGGCGCTGAGCCAGTCACTGAGCAAAGCGTAACGCAGGCGGTTTACATCGGTGCCTTGTCGGGAGCAAAACGAAACGGCTTCAGCGGGCTTCCCTGATCACAGCATCCGCAGGGGCGTATGAGAGAACAGTGCGTCCGGGCACGCCTGCGGACAGACGCCGCAGGACATAGCGGAAAGGGCGAGGCCTGCCTCCCAACGATGCGGTTTCCAAACGGTAATAGGTGCCCTGGTAGCGCACGGTGCGCGGGGGATCCCAGCCGTCTTTTTTCTGCGAAGCACAAATCTCCAGAAATTCCATGCCACCGTCGCGCCTGAAGCAAAGCTCGTCCGAAACTGATCTAAGCCCCGTTGCGGCGATCCGCGCCCGCATACTGCCAGTCTCCGAAGAAAAATTGGCGGCAGAACCGGCTTCGCTCAAGTGCCCAGGCTTGCCACCACCGAAGAAAATCAAAAAAATCCTGTCGATCAGAAAGAATGGAAGCGTGCCGAGACCGGTGCCGGTAAACGCCGCGCCCAGCCGGAGAGCGCCTTCGAGACCGAAGTATCCGATGAGCCACGTCAGAGGATGGCTGGCCCAGACGATCAATGCCACGCCACCGATATCTTGAGGCCGCACCTCGACTGCAGATTTCCCGCTAAGCGGTCCGCTCAGGGCCGCGTCTACTCCGCGTCCGACCCAAGTGTTCATCGCGTACAAATACCAATGCGAAAGCACCACAAGCGCGGCTACCGACTCGGCAATCCCGCTGATGGCAGTGGCTCGCGCCCAGCGCACATAGCCTGAGAACGGCAGGGCTTCACGCCAGCGCCTGGGGAAAATAGAGAGGAGGGGCCCAAGAATGTACGTCAACATATTTTCCCTTTGTTTTTATTTTAGGGTTACAAACGGAAATTGCGGGATTTTCTGAGGACGGAAATATCGGAAAAGGTAATTACTGGATGGATGACTCGGGGACCCTATCCTAGAGAAGGGCTCGCGCGAGACTGAGCTGCATCCAACTTATGGAACTCATGCCAGAGCGAGATCCCGGCGGGAATCCGCCCAAACCAATCAAAGAACCGCCTCCAGGGAAACCCGAACCGACACCTCCTGTGAAGGAGCCGCCTCCCGGCGATCCTGAACCTAGCGGGCCTATCAAAGAACCGCCACCCGAGAAACCGGATCCGATCAAAGCTTGTTCACGGTCTGTGAGCGGGTACAAAACCTAAGTACAACTGCAAACGGTGAGAATTACGAAAACGTGAGCCGTTTTGTTGCGCAGCGAAGAGTGAGCAGGGAGATCTCCGGGGGGACGCCGATGCGGATGGGGGCGCCGATGGTGCCCAAGCCACGATTGACGTAGACGAGCGCCGCCGGCGCGGGTGAACTGGCGGTCGATATTTCTTGATCAGTGACTGTGCTGTCACATCCAAGCGGCCGCTTGTACAAACCGGCCACATACGGGGTCATAAAATGCGCAGGACTGAAATCGTGATCCAGAATCTCCACGCGCACCTGGCCGCCGTGGGTGTGGCCAGTGAGCATCAGCTCGATTCCTAGTTCCGCTGCGCGCGGAAACGAATTGGGATTGTGTGAAAGCAAGATATTGGGAATATCGCGGCGCACCAGCGCGCCCGTAAGCGCCAGCATAATCATGCGGCGTCCGCTCCGGCTGCGGCCAAGCTGGTAATCGACGCCGATCAGATTGAATTTCCCGCCGCGCCAGCCGACCTCCGCGTTTTCCTGACGAAGAAGTTTCATGCCATGGTCCGCGAAGAGCTCGGCGGCCTTTTCCTGAGCTTTTGCGTAAATCTCGTGATTTCCGTTGCAGCCCCAGACGCCTAGCGATGCCCGCAGGCGCGCCAGCTCAGAAATGCAGCTTTCGAGAGGATCATTCGGGCCGGTGACGAAGTCTCCGGTTGCGACCGCAAGATCGGGCTTGAGTTCATTGGCGAGGCCGACGGCGCGGCGCACTTCGGCAGCAGACATGTAACTGCCGATGTGGATGTCGCTAAGCTGGGCGATGCGCAAGCCATCGAGCTCCGGCGGCAATCCGCTGACCGGCAAATCGACTTGATGCACATGATAATTGTGCCTGCCGATGAGAAATCCATAGGCGCCAGTTCCGAAGGGAATGGCTCCGGCAAGCGTGGTTGCGGCCTGGACGAATCGGCGGCGGTCGAGGCGAACTTTATCGCGCTGAGCGCGTAACGGCGGAAGGGTTGGCGAAGGGGCTGCCGGGGCAGAGGCATCAAGCGCTCGGGTAGGCGGACGGCGAGCGCGCCGGGTGATGAAAGCTACGCCGGAAACGACGCTGATGAGAACCCAAGACATGAATGCGGTAGTAATCCACAGGCCGACGACGCCTACAGTGCCGGGGATACCCCAGACCAGATCGCGGCGGCCCACAAAGAATGTCGCGAGCAGTACTGTGGCCACGAAGGCAAGACCCATGGCCAGCAGCGTACGGAGAGTGCGGCGCAGGGCTTGAGATTGAATGCGGCCGACGAATCGCCAGAGGAGCCGAAACCAATACACCTGCGCCCACAGGAAAAGCAGCAGGAGGGGGACGGCAACGGCGAGCCGCAAGACACTGAAAGCGTTCAAATGGGGTACCTTGGCGATCTCATTTTATCATCCGGCGGGCGCAAAGCCGGGGAGCGAAGACGAATCATGTGTCTGCAGTTTCACGGGCACAAAATCAGGCCGTAATGCCACTGAACGTGCTATCCCTTTTTTGGTACTGGTCTTTCGATGATGCAACGGCCCTTTGGGATGTAGCGGGTAAGGCAATCAAGCCCTGTTATTCCCGCCTGGACGGCGCGACGGAACAATGCCCGGCTAAAACCCTTCGAGGGCTCAGGGCAAGCCGGCGCTACAGAAAAGGCAAAAAGCAGATCCCTCGCTCGCACCTATCACGCGCTGAAGCGCGCGATACAGTAACGCTCGCTCGGGATGACACTTATTTTTTTTATGCGAGATCCTCTAAACAGCGGCGGCGCCGGTGCCGACGCCGATGTGGGCGAGAAGATCGGTGAGTTTTCGCGGATCGGTAACTGGCGGAAAGCACGTGCCGCCGGTGCAGACAAGCGCTTGCGTTTTTTCGGCATGAAGCTCCGGCAGGGTTTCACGCAAGGCGGCGGGCAAAGCTTCGAAATTCGGTTTTGGGGTGACGCGCAGCACAGCTTTGCCAAAACGATAAAAGAGCGAGGCGGCGCGCTCGAGTTGTGAAGCCGCTTCGTCGTCGTGGGCTCCGGCGATCACGATTTGCAAGGGGTGGCGGGCGTGGAGCACCGAGGCCAGGCCGTAGGTGGACGCGAACATTCCGTAGCGCGAGGCGATATCCGAAAACGCTTCGAGTGCGATTTGGGCCTGCTCGCGATATTCGTTCTTGCCGGTGAATTCGTAAAGACGGTCGAGGACCATGATCGCGACGGGATCACCGGCGGGCGTGGGCGCATCCTGAATCGGCTTGCGGCGCACATCGAAGCCGCCGAGCGGCGGGGCGTCTGACGCGCGGTCGAAAAATCCTCCGTCCTCGTTGTCCGCATATTTCTCAAGAACCAGCCGCATAGCGCGCTCAGCCAGATCGAAGTGGCGCATATTTAGCGTGGCTTCGAAGCCATCGAGCAGAGCGGCGGCTGCGAAAACCTGATCATCGAGAGTGCCTTCCAGACGGCCTCCTGAGCCGAGGCGATGAGAAAAACCGCGGCGGTCGTCCCAT
Source organism: uncultured Acidobacteriota bacterium (assembly GCA_963803735.1). Taxonomy (GTDB): domain Bacteria; phylum Acidobacteriota; class Terriglobia; order Acidiferrales; family UBA7541; genus Palsa-189. The sequence goes on from CAWDNV010000013.1 coordinate 102,113, forward strand.
CCTTCCTCGATGAGGCGGTCAAGAGTGCCAAGAGCGAAAACGCGACAGCCGTAACCCTCCGTGCCGCCAAGCACCTGAGCGGCCTCGAGGTAAGCGGAAATGAACATGGCGTTCCAGCTGGTGTAAATCGTGGTATCGACATATGGCGCGGTACGCTTTTGGCGCGCGGCAAACAATTCGCGGCGCGCGGTTTCAAGCTTTTGCGTAACGTCGTCGACAGATGTGCCGAGCGCTTCGGCAATGGCTTGAGGTTCGCGGGCGACCCAAAGAACATTCTTCGCGGGATTGTGGTGCATTTCGCCGCGAGGTCCGACGTCGTAATAGAGCTCGATGACACGCGAGAGCTCAGGGCTGAGGACGGCGCGGACTTCGTCGAGCGTCCAGGTGAAGTAATCGCCATCATCATCCAGGGAGATATCGGCGTCCTGGCTGGCGTAAAAGCCACCATGCTCGCGATCGGAAAGGACCGTATCAACCCAACGAATGATGCCAATGGCGGTTTCGCGGAAAACAGGATTCCCGGTGACAGCGTAGCCGTGCAGATAGTTTTTCAGGAGCTCGGAATTATCGTAGGACATCTTTCTCGAAATGGGGCACGAGCCAGCGCTCGTCAACCGAATAGCGATGGAATCCGCCTCCGAGCTGATCGTAGACGCCGCCACGGGCCATTTTTTCAAGAGTGGTCTGGGCCATGAGCAGCAACTGGGGATCGTGCGTAGCTTGATAGCGTTCGAGGATCAGATCGATGGCGGCCGAATGAGGGAATTTGGGGCCGCTGCCGAATCCTCCGTGGTGCGGATCAAAATGCTGGCGGATGGAATCCGTCAGCTCGTTAACCAGAGCAGGCGTCCAGCATCCGCGCGCTCCCGCAACAAGCTCCGCCTGCTGCACGGCTCCCATCAGAGCGCCGGCGGCTTTTTCTACTTCGTCCCGGCGGGTGGCAAAAGCCTCGGCGATACTTTCGAGCACACGGCGAAAGCTAGGGCGGCCCATGGAGTCCTGCGGGGGGAAGTAAGTGCCACCGTAAAAAGGCCGGCCATCGGCCAGCAGAAAACCAGTGAGCGGCCAACCGCCCTGGCCGGAGACCGCACTGATCGCGGTCTGGTAGCGGACATCGACATCGGGCCGTTCGTCGCGATCGACTTTTACGGGAACGAAGTTCTTGTTGATGAGGGCGGCGAGCGCGGGATCTTCGTAGCTTTCGCGGTCGATGACGTGACACCAGTGGCACCACACGGCGCCAATATCGAGCAGAATCGGCTTATTTTCGGCGCGGGCGCGAGCAAAGGCTTCTTCGCCCCATTCGTACCATTCCACCGGTTGGTGGGCGGCCGAGCGCAGATAGGGGCTGACGGAATTTGCAAGGCGGTTGGTTTGATCAGTGCTCAAGTTTCTTCCTAAGTGAGGATCACTGCACGGGATTAGTCGGGCCCGCATCGCCGGGGTTCAAGCGGTTTGCGGCCGGCGAAGCCCTCGTTCTGACGATGCCAGAAGCGAATGCGCTCTTCGCCCAATCGCCAGCAGAGATAAACCTCTTCGTTGTTAATGATGGCTGGAAAATCCAGCAGGCCCGTATCCAGGTCCTTTATCAGGCAGCCGGTAGACTGAATCCGCTCAAGGGCGGCTTTGAGAGATTCGGCGAGCTTATCGTGCTCGAAACGCAGCCGAGCCGTTTTCTCGTAAGGGACGACGGAGCCGCCGACCCACTGAATGTGCGCGGAAATGGCTCCGAGTTCTTCGACCAGCGGGGCCAGTTTTTTGCGCACTTCGATGGCTTCGACGAGGACCGGCTCGATTTCGCGCCGAGTGCGTTCAGCCTCGGTGAGCGTAAATAGCCTAGGTTCCGGAGCTTCCTGCTCGTTTTTTCTTCGTCTGCCATGGTTGGTTGCGATCGCGACTGGAGCGGAAGAGGCAAAGGGAAACCACGTCTTCGCTCGCGTTCAGCTAACATTTTCACCCACCCCGAACTACATTGCCAGCCCCAACCCCCGAGGATTTGTGGAGCATCGGATGAGTCAGACTGGTACAGCAGGTGCAGGACGGCGGCCAGCCCGTGGCTGGCTGGCGCTTTTTCACAAGGTTTCCTCGCCCTTTTCACAGCCAGTCACACTTTCGATGCGCTCAATCACTTCTTTTCTCGCACAATTGCCTCCGGCGCGGTTAAGCTAACGTCCCCCGGAGGGGTGGGGTTCATGGCATTAGTAGGCCCAGTCAGTGAGAACGTAGACGATGCTCGGAGCGCCGACGTGCGCGCCGCCAGCAACGGTCAGGTGCTCACTTTTGATGAAATCGAGAGCCTGACGGCGGAAAGCGGCAAGCCGGCAGAAACGCTGATGAACGTGGTGGCGCTGATCGCGAGGCGCTTTCAGACGGATGTGTGCTCAGCGTATCTGCTGGAACCGGATCGCGCCAATCTCGTTCTGGCCGCAACGCTTGGACTGCGACCGACGTGTGTTGGCAATCTTCGCATGGCTCTGAACGAGGGGCTGGCGGGACTGGTTGCGGAACAGATGCGACCAGTGGCCGTGGAGCAAGTCAAAAATCATCCGCGTTTTAAATACTTCAGTGAGGCCGGCGAGGAGCCCTATCAGTCATTCGTGGGCGTTCCGCTGATCGACCGCGGGGTGCTGCAGGGCGTGCTCGTGGTGCAAACCATCGAGACGCGGACGTTTCGGGAAGACGAGATTCAAATGCTGGTGCAAGCCGCGGCACAGGTGGCGCCGGTGGTCAGCGAGGCGCGCACACTGGATCGCTTTATCGCTCCGGCGCAAGAGCGGCTTTGGGCATTGGCCCGCAATTTGTGGTGGAGTTGGGATCACGATTCCACAAGCTTATTCCACGAACTCGATCCCGCGCGCTGGTGGCTGCAGAATCAGAATCCCATCTCGCTTCTGGCGGAAATTCCGTTTGCCGGGATCGAACGGCGCGCAAGAGAGATGGTCCTGCATAGCCGCATCAATTATGCCTATCGCCGGCAGCGGGAATATCTGGAGGCGGACCGCACCTGGGGCGCGCGCCACGCCGGCGTTTTGCGGACGCGGCCGGTGGCTTACTTCTCAGCTGAGTTTGGGTTGCACGAGTCGATACCCATCTATTCGGGTGGGTTGGGTGTGCTGGCCGGCGATCACATCAAGAGCGCATCGGACCTAGGCATTCCCCTCATCGGCGTTGGTTTGTTTTATGGCCAAGGCTATTTCCGCCAGCGTTTGGACCGAAATGGCTGGCAGCGGGAAGAGTACCTGCCGACCGACACCAATCAATTGCCCATGGAGCCCGCCATCGGACTTAAGGGCGAGCCCGTGACGCTCAAAATCGAAACACGCAGCGGCGCCATTCGCGTGAAAATCTGGCGTATCAAGGTCGGCCGGTGCGATCTTTTGCTTCTCGATTCTAACGTTGAAGGAAATGCGCCCGAGGACCGGGAGTTAACTTCGCGGCTCTACGGAGGAGATAGGCGCACCAGGATCCGCCAGGAATTGCTGCTGGGTGTAGGAGGTTTCCACGCGTTGCGTGCAATGGGGGTGACTCCCGGGGTCCTGCACCTGAATGAAGGACACAGCGCGTTTGCAATTCTGGAGGCGATTCGCCACCGCATGCAGGATGAGGGCCTGGATTTCGAACGCGCGGCAACCCGCGTAGCGCGCGAGGTAGTGTTCACCACCCACACCCCGGTACCGGCCGGTCACGACCGTTTTTCCGCGGAACTCGTCGAGGAGCACCTGGGACCCCTGCGCGAGGGCCTGGGGCTTTCGCATCACAAGCTAATGGAACTTGGGCGCGAGAATCCCGACGATTCGTGCGAAGAGTTTTGCATGACCGTTCTCGGGCTGCGCTTCTCGCGGCGTGCAAATGCGGTATCGAGCTTGCATGGCGAAGTTTCGCGGACGATGTGGAAAGGACTCTATCCCGGGAAGCAGGAAGAGGAGATTCCGATCGGACACATCACCAATGGTGTGCACGTGCCCTCATGGCTTGCGCCACAAATGTTTCGGCTTTACGACCGGCATTTGGGCAGCGGCTGGCAGGAACGCGGCAGTAAGGCCAGCCTCTGGGATGCGATCGAAAATATCAACGATGCCGAACTTTGGGAGACGCACCTCAGCCTGAAGTCGCGGCTGCTCGAATTCGTTCGCCTGCGCGTGGTGGAACAGGCGGAGCGCCGGGGAGAGTCGCCGGAGAATCTGCAGCGACTCGGCCGAATGCTGAGTCCCGACGCGCTGACCATCGGGTTTGCGCGCCGGTTTGCCACTTACAAACGGGCCAACCTGATTCTCGCAGACATCGAACGACTCGCGTCCATGGTCAATGACCCGAAGCGGCCGGTGCAATTTGTATTCGCCGGGAAAGCGCATCCACGGGACGATCCCGGCAAGCGCCTGCTGCAACAGATCGCGGAGATGATGCGCGATCCGCAATTTGCCGACAAATTCGTATTCGTCGAGGATTACGACATTAACGTCGGACGGCATTTCGTCCAGGGAGTTGACGTGTGGCTGAATAACCCACGGCGCCCCCTGGAGGCATCCGGTACCAGCGGTCAAAAGATGGTTTTGAACGGCGGACTAAATCTCTCCGTTCTGGACGGCTGGTGGGCCGAAGCGTACGACGGATTGAACGGGTTCGCTATTGGCACCGGCAAAACTCATTCCAACATCAGCCTGCATGACGCGCGCGACGGAGAAGATCTGTATCGCGTGCTGCGTGAGGAAGTGATACCGCTCTACTACCAGCGCGACCGCGACGGTTTGCCGCGTGGCTGGATCAAGCGGATGAAGCGCGCGATTCGCACGCTGGGATGGCGGTTCAGCGCCGACCGCATGGTCATGGACTACACACTGAAATGCTACGTCCCCGCAACAGGGGGAACCTCGAGCGATATGCGCGTGGTGCTCTAAAACTTCTCGGGCGGGCTGGTAAGGTCAACGATCAACTGATGGGAACGGCTAAGGTCAGAGACGAGGGTCGTGAAACCCTAGTGTCTGCAAGGCACCTCAGTGCTGCTGAATATCACGGTAATGGTCGTACTCCTTGTCCTTAGAGTGATCCCAGTCAGCGTGATGCTTGGCACACCATTCCCGTTCCGTATCTAGCTTCTTCAAGTCATCTCTGACCTGATCGCTTCCTTGGCCGTGCTTGCTCGCGTCACGGTCCACGCTGCACGTGTATAGTCTTTAGTTCCAGGTGTGAATCGTGCCGTCTTACATCGCGATGTTGCGAGGGATCAATGTCGGGGGGCAAAAACCGGTGCGGATGGAACAACTTCGCGAATCGTGCGCGGGGCTGGGACTCCGAAGCGTGAAAACTTACGTTCAGAGTGGCAACATCCTTTTCCTTGACGAGAGGAGATCGCCCGCGAGTCTTTCGAAGAGTATCAGCGGGGCTATCCTCCGCGATTTTGGCTTCCGCGTACCCATTCTCGTGATAGCAGCAAAAGAAATGCAGCAAGCGATCGAGCGCAATCCATTTCTTGAAGGAAACGGGCATCGATCCGACCAAGTTACATGTGACTTTTCTTCCGGAGGCGGCATCGAAAGACGCGCTGAAAAGTCTAGAGAGATTTCCCACGAAACCAGATCGGTTTTACGTTGGCCGTCAGGAAATCTATCTCTACTGTCCCGGCGGCTACGGCAAGACGAAGCTTTCCAATACCGCCTTTGAGAGGGCGCTGTCGATGGAAACCACGACCCGCAACTGGAAAACGGTAGGCACTCTATTTGAGATGGCATCGAAGCTTTAACGAATCGTATAAGGAAGACAACCCGGCAATGCTTATTCTGAGCTACAAATTTTGATAGCAGGAATCGAGGCGTGGAATGGTGAGGCTGATCGCACACTGGATCCTGAGCGCACTATGCATTCTGGTGGTCGCCCGATTTGTGCCGGGAATCGTTGTGAGCGGATTTGGCGCGGCACTTCTGGCGGCGGTGATCATCGGCTTCGTGAACGGCACGATCGGCCTGTTGCTGAAAATCCTCACGTTTCCACTGATCGTGCTCACGTTTGGAATCTTCTGGTTCATCATTAATGCGCTGATGCTTAAGTTCGCGTCTTTATTAGTGCCTGGATTTTACGTTCAGGGATTTGCGGCGGCCTTCTGGGGCGCGATTATTCTGAGCCTTCTGAATATCGCGGTGCGGCAAGTTCTCCGGTGACCCGCCGTCTGAGCACGGTTGCGCGAGTGGAAGGGGTACGAGAAATCGCGAAAGGCGATCTACAGATCGCGGCGCTGAAAATGGTAATTAGCTAACGCAAGCATCAGCAGCAGGTAACAACCGGCATATCCGACCATCGCGACGCTGGGCACGGAAACATTTGCAAATGGTGAAGATTGCAACGCTCCCGCCAAAGGCGGCTGCATCAAAAACGCGGCCCGGCGCCAAATTGCTTCAGTGGGCATAATCAGGCTAGAAACCACGCCCAGCTTCACCAGCCCCGATCCCTGCGCGAATCCGCTCATTTGCTCGAGCCACCCGCCGAGAAAAGCCAATCCATGGAGGCCAAGTACGATCACGCCATTGGTCAAAGTGGAAAACCAAGTGCCAACGAGGAAAGTAGCTGTCAACACGAGCAAGCATTCCAGATAGACCAAGAGTCCGCCGCGAATCGGATTTTGCAGTGTTACGCCAGCAATCCAATAGCCGGCTGCCAGAGTCCCGCTGAACATCGCACCTACATAAATTGCCAGCATGGCCACAAATCCGGCCCACTTGCCGATCAGGATGTGCCAGCGGGCAACCGGCTTTGTGGCGATGGCCTGGATTGTACCGGAAGCGATCTCTCCGGAAATCGTGTCCAGGGAGGTGAGGATGGTCATGACTACCGCAAGCAGATCGACTGTATAAAGACCGATCATGAGGGTTGCGCTCAAGAGTTGGTAACGCAGAAATGGCGCAATGTTGCTGTTTCGCAAATCCGTCAGCTGATAGTAGAGGCCCGCACCAAACACAATTACGAAGCCGATTCCTACAACGAGAGCAGTCCAGAGAATTTTTTTCCGAGCCGCTTCGCGAAATGTGATGGAGGCGATAACCCAAACTGGATTCATAAGCCGCGATCCTCGCCCACGATTTCCATAAAGAGATCCTCGAGGGAAATACGCTGGGGCGTAAATTCGAAAGGCGCGCTGCCGGATTGGACGAGATAGCCAAGGATTTCCGGCAGTTTCTCGCGGGAGTTTGCAGTGAGGGTGAGACTTTCGCCATCGAGCGGGCTGCAGGTGGCCCATTGCGAGAGGCCCGCAACTGTTTGCGGTGTCAGCTTCCGCGCGCGCACAGTTACGCGCACTTTTTCGTCCTGGTAGCTGCGAAGATCGCGCGTGGTGACGATCTCTCCATCACGGATGAAGACGACTTGATCGCAAGTGACTTCGATTTCGCTCAGCAGGTGAGAATTCAGGAAGACTGTCGCGCCGCGATCACGTTGGGCGCGGATGATGTCGCGGACCAAGCGGCGCCCCATAGGGTCGAGTCCCGAAGTGGGCTCATCGAGAAAAATGACTTCCGGATCATGAATGAGCGCCTGGGCCAGGCCGATGCGCTGGAGCATGCCTTTCGAAAAGCCCTGCAAGCGCTTGCCGCGATGCGGCGCAAGCCCGACGAGATCGAGAAGATAAGGCACTCGCTCGCGCAGACGTGCCGCATCCATGCCGCAGAGACGCCCATGAAATTCGAGAAGCTCGGTTGCCGTGAGCCACTGATAGAAACGGAAATCTTCAGGCAGGAATCCGATTTTGCGGCGGATTTCCACGTCGCCCGAACGAGCCCCGAGAACAAAAGCTTCACCGCCGCTTGGGCTCACCAGCCCAAGCAGCATTTTTATGGACGTGCTCTTGCCAGCTCCGTTGGGACCCAGGAATCCAAAGATTTCGCCGCGCGGCACGTTGAGCGATAAGTTCCGCACAGCGATTTTGTCGCCGAAAACCTTACGCAGATTGCGAGCTTCAATGGCAAAGCTATTGGGCTGAGTCAGGGCGTCCCTCTAGACCGTCCCTCTAAAACGCACGTTCATTTGACCGAGTCCGCCACATCCACGGCATGGCTGGCATCTCCAAAACCCGTGAGCATATAGCCTGTGCCGTTTTTCGCCCAGATCAGGGCGTAGCCCGGACCTCGCCTTCCAGCCATGCTCAAGAGGGTGCCTTTTGCGCCGGCCACTTTAACGGCCTCATAGGACCGAAGAAAACGAGGCACGGCCATAACCAAGGTAGATTGCCAATCCACGTTGTGTAGAAATTCTCGAGCCTGGCCCGAGTTCATGCCTGCGGTTTCGAGTCCGATTTCCGCCAGTTTTTGGATATCAACTCCCTCCGGAACGTTTACGATCGGGTTCGGCCCCTCCCGCAAGCGAAGGCAATCGCTATATTCGGTGGAGGATGGAGGAGGTCCGCTAATGTTATTCGCGAGGGTCTGGCTGGCGCTTGCGGGTGTCGGGCAATGACCGTATTGGATTTCCACGGCCCTCGGAATTTCCACTTTGAGCGGGGCGCCATTGAGTGCCGGCGGAACAGAAATTTCCGGGTGTCCCGCCTGACTGAACACGGTTTGCAGGCGGTCCCGATTCAGAGTCATATCAAACGCATGGCGGCCGGTAACAACAAATTTGGGCGGGTCTTTTCGCTCGCTTATCACGGAAACGTCAAATCCACTCAGCTGTTTTGCGGCAGCGGCGTCCGGCGCGGGTTGATCTGGTTCATTGGCGGATACGACGACGTCATCGGAAATCATCTGCGCGATCATCTGGTGCAAAGCCGGATTTGCATTGGGGTCGGTGAAGGCCGAGAGATTCACGTTCACAGCCTGAACCTTTTGCATGCGGAGAGACCGGAAGAATCTTCCCAAGAGCTCTCGCCCTGAAGGAAAGCCAACAATACCCGCGACTATTACAGCGGCGATCAGTGCAGGCAAAAACTTCTGCCATTTATTCCGCGAAGCTTCCTGTAACATGTGAGCTCCCTTTTAAAGCAGGTGGTGGAAGTTTGTGCGGCCGAAGCTGAAGATAAGATTAAGAAGCTGCCCCGCAGCGCTTTTCAGACGCGCGTAGAGCTTTCACCTGCAGGAGCTAACGTCCGTGAGCTCAACACCTGCTGGATCTTGCGCAGCAATTCCTCGCGCGTAAACGGCTTGGACACCAACACGGCATGAGGCTCAATGAGCCCCCGGCTCACGAATCCCGTGTAGCCGGACATAAACAGCACCTTGGCTTCCGGATGCAGAGAAGCAAGCTTTTCGGCAACCGCGGGCCCGTTCATTCCAGGCATGATCATGTCCGTCAAGAGGAGGTGGATCGGCTGTTTATACTCGCCCGCTAAAGCGAGGGCTTCTTCTCCGTCTCCGGCTTCGAGCACCGTATACCCATTCTCTTGAAGCAATGTGCAGGTAAATGTTCTGAGCGAGACTTCGTCCTCGACGACCAGAACCGTCGCCGAACGCTGCTGGGAGTTGCCGGTATCGGGGGGCCGGCTCGCTTGGATGTCGTCGAGCACCCGCGGCAGATAGAGCTTGAATGTTGCTCCGAGTCCGGGTTCGCTATAGACCCAAATGTAGCCTCCGCTTTGTTTGACGACGCCGTAAACAGTAGCGAGACCCAGGCCAGTGCCCTTTCCTTGAGCCTTGGTTGTGAAGAAAGGCTCGAAGATATGAGCCTGCGTATCTGCGTCCATCCCCATGCCTGTGTCTGAGATGGCGAGCAGGATGTATTCTCCGGGAACCATGGGCGTGCGGCGCTGGAGTTCGTCTTCTTCGATCTTCACATTGTTCGTCTCGATCATCAATTTGCCGCCCTGCGGCATGGCGTCTCGAGCGTTCACTGCGAGATTCATGATGACCTGCTCGATCTGCCCCTGATCACCGCGGATCGAATGCAACTGCGGATCCAGCTTCGTTTGCAGCTCGACATCCTCGCCAATCAACCGAAGCAACATCTGGGCCATGTCTGAAATGATGGCGTTCAGATTGAGTGTCTTGGTATCCAAGACTTGCTGCCGGCTGAAGGCCAAAAGCTGGCGAGTGAGAGCGCTCGCGCGTTCGCCTGCTCTGCGGATCTGCTCCACCTGGCCGCGGACCGCACTCGCAGGCTCGATTCGATCTAATGCCAATTCGCTGTAGCCAATGATGACTCCGAGCAAATTGTTGAAATCATGCGCCACGCCGCCGGCCAGACGCCCGATGGCTTCCATTTTTTGTGCCTGACGCAACTGATCCTCGAGATTGCGCTGCCTGGTGATGTCCTGCACCATCAAATCGAAATGATCGATCTCGCTGGTCTGGTTCCGCACGATATGGCTGCTGAAGCGCACCATGATCGGCGATCCGGTTCTGTGCTTCCACTCCATCTCGATATCTTTGAGGTATTCCGTATTTCGAGATTGCTCCATGACTCGCGCGCGATCAGCCGGATTCCGGTAGATATCGGTATTCATATTCAAACTGAGGAGTTCGCTCTCCGAGCTGTAGCCGAGCATTCTGACCACTGCTGGATTGGCGAGCAGGATCCGACCGTCGAGCAAGGTTCGGAGAGCTCCGTAGGGCGAGTTTTCGATGACCGAGCGGAAATTTGCCTCGGAGCGGCGCAGCGCTGCTTCCATCTCGATGCGTGCGGTAATATCCCGCACGATGGCGGCAGAGCCGGTGAGGCGTCCCGATTGATTTCTTATCGGCGAGACAGTGAGCGAAACGTGCACCTGTTTGCCATCCTGCTTTACGCGCACGGTTTCTTGATTTATGACCCCGGCTCCCTTGCGGATCCTCGCCAGGATTTCCTTGGGTTCATGCTTTCGATCCGGCCCAACGATGATGCTAACCGGCATTCCAGCGGCCTCCGCGCGAGAGTAGCCGAACAACTTCTGGGCTCCCGCATTCCAGTCGGTGATCTTTCCGTCCAAATCGGCCGCGACGATGGCGTCGTCAGAGCATTCCACGATAGCCGCCAGGCGCCGCAGATCTTCCTCCTGGCGTCTTCGTTCGGTGGCCTCGTTTTCCAGGTGACGAATGGCCCGCGCCAATTCTTCGGTGCGCTCGGCCACTTTCCTTTCCAGGTCGTCGTTGAGCTTGCGCGCTTCCTGCTTTGTGCGCTCGCGTTGCTCCACCTCCTGCACGACGGCACGCGTGACAAATATGCCCATGAACATCGCGACCAAGAATGCCAGCAAGATCAACCAAGTCGTTTGGCGGCGAGCAGTTGCGTAGTTTGTCTGGCTTTCATCACGCGCCCGCTGCATCTGCACGGTCTCGAACTGGCTGAAATCATTCCAGGCACCGTGCAGCGCATCGATGTAAGGAATCACCTCGCTTGTCATTACAATTCTTGCTGGCTCAAATTTGCCTCCCTTTAGCAGGTCGGTAATTCGAACGACCGCGTCCAGGGTGGCAGCTCGCGCCTCATCGATGTGCCGCAACAGCTCCCTTTCTTTCGGAGACTCAGATCGCTGGTTGAGTGTCTGGATTATGTCCGTAATGCGCTTGATGTTGGATTCCCGCCGGTCGAGCAGGGACTGGAGATCTTCCGGCTGGCGCGAAAGCAACGCTGCCTGAAGAAGCCGATTATTCATATTTACGTACGTAAGCGCTTCCTGTGCCAACTGAACTTTGGCCCAGCGGCGATAACTAATGTCGTTGAGGTCGGCATTGATTCGGGCCATGCGGTTGAGCCCTAACCAACCAATGACAATGAGAATGGAGACCAGAAAAGTGAAAGCAATAGCTAGTCTTACACCGATGGAAATCCGGCTCATTCTCTTGTTTACCTCAGCCCACGCTCAGAGGAATTTGAGAATGCCGCAAACTTCCTTAAGAATTGAGACTTGGCGGCGGTTCTGTTTGGCTAACGTCAATTTTCCTATGTCTGTAGAGGGGGTCAATCGGAGCGCTTGGCGGCGTTCACGAAGGATTAATAGCGAGCTCGAAGATTATTTCGTCCAGAAACGTTCTTTGGAGGGCTAATGCTCGATCTGATTGCGGAGCCTATGGACCAGCCGCCTGCCCGCGCTGTTGAAGCCCGTTAGCAAGCCGCCCCAGAGGTGGCGGCCGCTCCAAAGCCTTTCGCCAGTGATCGCGTCGTCCACAGTGAGATATGCGTTGGCGGGCCTATAGCGAAAATGAACGGACAAATCGGGTCCAAAGCGCCTGTCGCCCTCCGGATCGATAGGTCGGGATTCATCTTTTGAAGTGAGCACGAAGACCAATTCCGCCTGATCGCGGCTTTGGACTACCTGGAACCGGCCCCATCTTTCCAACTCTCGGACCGCATCTCCTCCGACGGCGGGGAATCCGGTTTCGTCCTCGAAATAGATTAGCTTTGCAGTCAGAAGTCGCGACGGCAAATAGCGGCTTTTTTGGGCGCTGGCGGGGAAAGAGAAACCCAAACCGACGATGAAAACAACAGCTAGAAGGCAGGCCCGTTTTCGCATCTTCACCCCGAAGGAGCGACTAAACTTATACACCTTTGCCGCGAGGATGCCCCATGCATTTATTCTGATGCGAGCCTATAAGAGAAAGGCACGTTTCTGATCGGGTCCTCACGCCCTCGATTTCCGGCGGGATGCAGCGCGTGCTTACGATCCGAAAACGTTGAGGCTGTAATTGTGCGGGGTTGCAGGGTGTGGCAACATGAGTAAGTTCGCGGCAGAGGAGGAGATCATGGCCAAAGCAACATTCGGTGCGGGATGCTTTTGGGGCGTGGAGAGTGCTTTCCGAGAACTAAAGGGAGTGACCGACGCCGCCGTGGGTTATATGGGCGGCACGCTTGCCAATCCTACTTACCAGGATGTGTGCACCGATCGCACGGGCCATGCCGAAGTTGTGCAACTCGACTACGATCCTCAACAAATTTCCTACGAGCAATTGCTGCGGGCTTTTTTCGATCTACACGATCCCACAACTCTGAATCGGCAGGGGCCGGACTACGGTAAGCAATACCGCTCTGTAATTTTCTTTCACGACGCCGAGCAAGAACAAGAAGCGCAAAAGATCAAAGATGAACTCGACCGCTCAGGGCGGTTCCCCCGGAAGATCGTGACGCAAATCGTACCGGCGAGCGATTTCTGGCGCGGCGAGGAATACCACCAACGCTATTTCGAGAAACACGGCATCGCGGCCTGCAGGACGCATTGATCCGGCGCCGTTCGGCCTTCCTTAGACTAAATTTGCAGGACGGAGGCTTGGCTTGCCAGCTTGGCTGACGGGCTTGCTGCCAACCGAGGGCCTCAAGATCATCCTGGTTCTGTTTCTTGCCTTCCTAATCGGTTTCGAACGCGAAGAACATCTTGCCGATCCCAGTGGCCCAGAACGATACGCTTTTGGCGGGGTACGAACGTTTCCTCTACTGGGGCTCATCGGCTACGCCTTAAGCCTGGTTTCTGGCGACAATTTGCTTCCGCCGACCGTAGGCTTCGCGGTGATTGGCGCATTTTTGTGGCTCTCTTACCAACACAAGCTCGCTACATACAAAAGTGCCGGAGTCACTACGGAGACGTCCGGACTGGTGACCTATCTCGTTGGCGTGCTCGTTTCGCACGGCCAATTGTGGATTGCTACGACGATCGCCGTTACGAGCGTTCTTTTGCTCGAGCTGAAAACAGCGCTCGAAAATTTGTCGCGTCGTGTGCCGAGAGAAGAAATCCTGGCGTTCGCGAAATTTCTGTTCTTGACCGCAGTCATCCTGCCCATTGTTCCCAACCGCACTTTCGGTTCGTTCGGCTTCAATCCGTTCAAGGCATGGCTGATAGTGGTGGCCGCGAGCGGCATCTCCTACGGCAGCTACCTTCTGCAAAAGGCGAGCGGAGGACGCGGGGGTATGTTCTTATCGGCGCTGTTAGGCGGCGCCTATTCCTCCACGGTAACGACAGTGATTTTGGCGAAGCGTGCGCGGGAAGCGCATGCGCCACGGGTTTGCGCAGGCAGCATACTAATGGCTTCGGGAACCATGTATCTGCGGTTGCTGATTTTACTGCCGCTCTTCAATCGCGCGCTGGCGGCAAGTCTCTTATGGCCCTTTCTCATTGCGGGAATGGGCGCCTTGGGTTTTGGGTGGTATTGGGGGCGCGTACCCGCTTCCAGTGGCAAGGGCGGCGAGGAGAACCTGCCCATCAAGAATCCTTTGGAACTATCGGCAGCGTTTCTCTTTGCGGGGATGTTCATGGCCTTGTTGGCGGCGTCGCATTATGCGCTCGAACACTTCGGGCGAGGCGGCATTTACGGCCTTGCGGCGATCTCGGGTACGGTAGATGTGGATCCCTTCGTTCTGGGAATGACGCAGTCGGGCCAGTCTTCGATGTTGGCAGCCCACGCGATCGCCATCGCCGCATCCAGCAACAATGTGGCGAAGGGGTTATATGCCTTCAGCTTCGCCGACCGGCGAACCGGGGTGCAGGCGTTGGTCTTGCTATCGGCGCTGGCGCTGGTGGGCCTGGCGGCGCTCTTTTTTTAGACTGCCTCTGTTATCCGCGCTAGGCGCGCAACAAGTCAGCCTGCCAGTTTTTAATCCGCCGCTTGATCGTTTTGCGGTCGTTCAGCCGTTCGTCCAGCACTTGCCGTGCAAGGACCGCCAATTCCTCATCTCCAGCAAAGCGGAGAGAAATCAGTTGCGGAGTGGTGAACTCCGGGATTCGAGAGCGCAGATCCGCTGGGAGCATGCGCTCCAACCGCAGGCGCATCTCCAGACGAATCACGCGGTCCTGAACCGTGAGCGTGAACATACGGGCGTAAAGAATGAGAATCAAGAAGGCGATGGCGAGCAGCACGTTCATAATAGAAGCGAACGTAATCCCGTCCTTTAGCTGGACGAGCCGCCATATGAAATTAACCATAAAAATAGGAATGGCGATCATGTGGTAAGGGGGAACTAGCCTGTTGTGATTCTCAAAGCTTTGCGTTTTCTCTTGAGCCATGGGTTGTGCCTCCTTCCTTTCCGCCGGATGGCGAATTCAGCGAACAGTTTCGGGAAACGAGAATACGGGGTCTACATCTACCGGAATATCGCTGCTGGCCGCCACGGACTTTGCCAGATCGTCGGGCATGCGGTCATATTTCGTGAACCAAGCCTCCACGCGCCGGCGGTCGCCGGTGGCCTCCATTTCCAACAGTTCCTTTGCGAGTGAAACGACCGTGGCCGGCATCCGCTCAACATTGATGGCGTAGCGTCCCGTGCCCGGATCGCGGGTGACGGCGCTTTTTTCGACCAGATAATTGAACTCCATCATCTCGGCGCGACCATGCGCTTCGACGAAGCCAAAACGCACGGTGCGAAAGATTCCGCCAACGTAGGAGGCGTAATATTCGGTCCTTTTCTCTTTGGGCATGTCGCCGTGCTCGATCAACCAATCGAGGCCGAACATGCCCACTACGTCCGCTTTGGCCTCTTCGAGGCCGGAGTAGGCGGGCCCAATCGCCTCATTGATTTGAGCGCGACCGTTTGGCGTACGCGAATACGAGGGGCCAAGCTCGTGCGAAATCTCATGCATCATCGTCGTGGCCAGATAGCCGTCGCCGGAAGCTTGCGCGGCTTGGTCCGCGCGCAAGAGGCGTTTGGCGATGGGAAGAACGACGTAATCGACGCGCGCATCCATAAAATTCTTGAAGAAGATTTTCTTCGAACCTTTTTCCTGATGAATACGCGGATCATTGGGCAGATTATCGGCAACGGCCTGATAGCCGTGTCGCAAATCACCGGCGCGGAACGGAGTATCCATCACCTCCATAGGCGAGCGATGGCCGGCCTTCGAAGGCCGGTCTTCCGCAGCGATGGGAAGCGCGTCTTGAATTGAGGCGACATATTTTTGGAAAAGCGCCAGTTTCCGGCTTTCTTCTTCGTTGCGGATCATTACTGCCGCGCCATAGGAAGTCTTCACGCCGAGAAGATCGTCCAAATAGACTTCGTAGGGTGCGAAGATGACATCGAATTTCGGGTTTTCGAGTTCCAGCCAGGCGATATCACTCGCATAGTAATCGTCATCGAGCAGGGCCTTGGCTCGCAGGCTCAGGAAATTTGCAAATTTCGGGTCGTCGCTGAGTGCCGCGGCCTCATTGAGTGCTCGCGCGGCGGGCTCGAGCCATTCTCTATACACGACGTGATAAGGCACGGCAACGAGCCGATCGCCTTCGCGCCGAACGACCGTCTGAGGCGCATAGAGCGCCGCTTTCTGTTCAGGATGCTGGCGCACGTAGGCTTCCATCTGCTCGCGCGTCAACCCGGGCGGATATAGGCCGTGATCTGGCGACATCGGGGCCGTGCCCACAAACGGCTCATTATTGCGGATGAGGTCGTAGCGGCTGCCGTTGATCATCAAGAAGCGGCGCAGAGCGACATCTGCTGGCGTTTTACTGGATTCGAGCGAGCGCAGCAACGCGAGTCCCTCCGGATCGCTTTCACGCCAGTAAATCTGTTCGAGATATTGCGAAGCCTCGACCAATTTTTTGACCAAGGCTTGTTCCCTGGCACTCAAGCCCTCCGAATGAAAAGGCATGGGGACACGGCGGAATTTCTCCAATCTTTCATTCAAATCGGGAGCGACGTGCAAGTCGCGCGCGGGCGGCCGCGGGGAGTTTCCTGAGCCGGCTTGTTTCAGGGCCGCGCGCGAGAGGATGGCGCAAGCGCAAAGAGAAACAGCTGTTAACAGCAGAAGCCATTTGGAAGGCATGGCACGCGCATTCTATCAGAGCTTTTTCAAACGCTACAAAAGGCCTGTACACAGGGTCAGCTATGAGAAAGGACAACTGAAACCTTTTCTCGAGGTCAGGGTTTTACAAGACGATGCAAGAATCGTTGTGGCCCGATGCAGCACACCAATTCACAGGAGGCATAGATGCGCAAAAATGTCTTGAAGGCGTTTGGGGGAATACTCTTGGCGGGAGTGCTGGCCGCCCCGGTGCTTGTCTCTGCAGGACCACAGCCGACGCCAGCGCCGCAGGAGCATGAACGGCATCCCGTCGTTCGTGAGTCGATCGAGAAAATCGAGAGTGCCCGCCACGACCTTCAAGCTTATGCCGACCGCGATTTCGGCGGACACCGCGCCAAGGCGGTCGAACACCTCGATCAGGCATTGAAGGAACTCCATATGGCGATGGATTACGACAAGCACTAAGCGCAAGAACGCAAAGAAGCAAAATACAAAGTTTCGGGGGTAGTCTTCGGACTGCCCCTTTTTTCTGAGATTCACTTACCGACACTTGAATTGAGGGGCTTTAAACACGAGCCGCTTTACGGCTTAAAGCTTTTTAGAGCTTTGCCGCTGCCGGGTGGGCGATGCGGCTCACATAATCGATCATGTGATCGTTGAAGGCTCGCTCGAGCCGCTGGGTGACGGGGCCGGGCGCATCGGCAAACTTATGGCCTTCGACCTCCGAGACGCCGATGAGGCTGCGATTGGTGGAGCTAATGAACACTTCGTCAGCGGCATACAAATCTTCGGGCCGCAGCGTTTTCTCTTCGACCGGGATGCCAGTTGCCGGGGCAATGTCCAGCAAGATGCCGCGGGTGACGCCTTCGAGACATCCGGAAGAGAGCGGGGGCGTCAATACGCGCCCGTCGCGCGCACAGAAGACATTGGCAGCCGTGCACTCAGCGATTTCGCCGCGTTCGTTCAGAAGCAGAGCCTCATCGAAACCGCGCTGCTGAGCTCCTTGCAAAGTCCAAACGTTGAAGATCCACGATGTAACCTTCACACCGGCAAGTGGCGATGCGGCGTGGCGGCTATGCTCGCAGAGAGTCAAACGAACCGGCTCGCGATACGAGGGAAGTCCCGCAGTACAGAGCAACAGGTCCACGTCGGGAAACTCTTCGCCGCTTTGCCAGAATCCCACCTTGTTGTAGACGGCATAAATTCTCGTCGTGCCTTCGCGCACGTCATTGCGCTGAATCAGCTCGTGCAAATTGGACCGTACTTCGGCGGAATCGAATGGGAAGGGCATACGCGTCCGGCCGGCATCTTTTTGGAGCCTTTTCCAATGCCGTTCGAAGGCAAAGGGCTCGCCTCGAAAGACCCGCATTGTGGTAAACAGTCCCCAGCCATTGAGCAGCCCAGCCTGGCCCGGCGAAAGGCGCGCCTGCTCAACGGGAACGATGAGGCCGTTATGAGATATATAGCGGTGAATCACGATATTCTCGCGCGTTTGACCCAGCAACAAGCTAGTGGCAACGGCTTATTGTACCTCAGCGCACAGCCCGGCCCTCCTACGTGTGCGTTGGTGCGCATGTACCCGCTGGAAACAAAACTCTGCTCGTACAATTGACAGTTACATGAGTTGTTTCTAACGTAAATTAGCAGCCCTTTTTACCTGACAGGGCTTTCCTGAGAGGCTTCGTGAATAGGGCACTTAAGCCAATTTGGACAGGGCTCCTTCTGGCCTCGTTGTGCCCTCTTTTCGTTTACGCCGACACGATCTACCTCAAGAACGGCCGCCAGATTCAGGGCACAAACACGGTCAGACAAAATGGGAAGGTAACGTTCGAGACTTCCGCCGGCACCATGAGCGTGCCGGAAGCGCTTGTCGACCGCATCGTAAGCGGCGAGCCGCCTATTGGACCACAAAAGAGCGCCAGCGCTGCGGCCGCAGAATTGTCTATGGCGCCCCCCTCCTCAAGCGACACGGCTCCGACGTTACAGTCGATCATGCGAAATGGCGCCATAGATCAGGAGGCCCTGGCCCAGATCGACGCGAAAGCATCGACTCATAACGCCGACGCACTTACTCGAGCCGCGGAAGCAGAATTGGCGGCCAGCCATTTCGAAATGGACCGAAATAATTTCGGTGCAGCCCTCCAGCATGCCGATCGCGCGCTTGGTTTCGCGCCCGATCAGGTCCCGCTGCTTCTGACCGTGGCATATCTGCATCTGCGACGAGGTGAATATCAATCTGCGCTGGACCCGCTCGAAAAAGCACGGCGCAGCGATCCTGATTCGTCCGATATTGCCAAGCTGACCGGTTGGGCCGATTACGGCCTGAATCGCCTGGCGGAGGCGGTAGCAGAATGGAAGCGTTCGCAGCAACAGCACCCAGACCCGGAGGTGGCGCGCGCGTTACAGAAGGCGCAGCGCGACTTGGACGTGGAGAATAGCTACCGTGAGAACCGCAGCGCGCATTTCGATTTACACTATTATGGCGCGGCGGCGCCGGAGTTGGCGCACGACGTTATTCTTGCGCTAGAGAGCGACTTTGAGGATATTTCCGGCGCGCTCAATTACACGCCGAAACAGCCTATCTCCGTAACGCTTTACACCAATCAGCTCTTCCAAAACATCACTCGGGCGCCCAGCTGGGCCGGGGCGCTCAACGATGGCCGCATCCGCGTGCCCGTGCAAGGACTCGATCACGTATCCCCGGAACTTGCGCAAGAACTCAAGCACGAGTTGACGCACAGCTTCATTAACGAAAAAACGCATGGCCACTGCCCCACCTGGCTGCAGGAAGGAGCCGCCCAGTGGATGGAGGGAAGGCGCACAGATCAGAATTCCGCGGCGGAGCTTTTGCGCATGTACGATCGGCATGACGACCCTTCGCTTAGCGTCTTGGAACCCTTATGGAACAATCTGCAATCTGGCTTCGCTCGCATTGCTTACGAATGGTCGCTCGCGGTGGTCGAGACAATCGAATCGACTAGCCCTGGCGATTTGGAGCGAATTCTGGACCGGCTCGATGAGGGCGCTTCGCCGGAGGATGCTGTGCGTGCCGCGCTGCATTCCACATATGCGGACTTGAATACCGCTACCGCCGATTACCTCCGCAAGCTCCACTGATTGAACCCGAGCAATTCCTATAAAGTAGCCAGTAAGCTGGCGAGAAGGGCGGCGCGATCGGGAAGAGCCGAAATGATCACCTGCTCCTCGGGGCTGTGAGCGGCCGCGCCAACGGCGCCGAGACCATCGAGCGTGGGCACGCCGAGGGCTGCTGTGAAGTTGCCATCGGAGCCGCCTCCCGCCAAGCATTCATCCACGGAAAATCCGAGTTGGTGGGCAAGCTCCTGCGCTTGAGAAAAGAGTTCGGCGCTGGCGCTGCGTTCGAGAGGCGGACGTGAGAATCCGCCGTGCACGGCGATGCGCGCGCCTGGCAAAATCGGCCGGACGCTCTTCAGCTTGCGTTCAATCCGCCTCATATCTGCGATGGTTTCAGCGCGCAGATCGATCGTCAGACGCGCTTCGGCGGGGATAACGTTGCTGCGCCTGCCTCCTTGCGCGATCGTCGGGTTGACGGTGATTCCGCGGCGAGGATTATTCAGGCGCATCAGGTGCGCTGCTTGCAATGCCAGTTCATGAACTGCATTGATGCCCGCTGCGGGGTCCAGACCGGCATGCGCTGAGCGGCCGCTGATGACGATTTCGGCTGTTCCGACTGCTTTGCGCCGGGTTTTGAGCTTTCCCTTCAGTCCGTTCGCCGGCTCGAGGACCAGCACGGCCATGCTGCGCCGAGCTTCCCGTTCGATCACCTCGCGCGAGCTTTGGCTTCCGGCCTCCTCGTCCGAGGTCCACAGAAAGACAATGCGACGGCGCGGCAGCCATTTCGCACGCGCGAGGGCCTCGGCAGCAAACAGCGCGATGACTAGCCCACCCTTCATATCGAAAATGCCCGGACCGAATGCACGGTCCCGAGTCACGCGAAACGACATCTTCTTGATCGTGCCGAGCTCACAGACGGTATCCAAATGGCCAAGAACCAGAATTTGACCCGCGCGAGCAGAAAGCCCGTTCCGGCGTGCGAGGTTTGAGGGCCAAGCGACCCGCACGTGATTCCCTGCTCTTTTTTGCTGAAGGAACTCAATTTTCGCTCCGCGCTTTTTCCATTCCGCCCCGACAATGCGCCCGAAACGATCGACCGCCGGCTTTGAATCCGTAGGCGATTCGCACAAGACGAAGCGTTTGAGTAAACGCAGCATCGCGGGTCGGCGGCTTCGCAAAAATGCCAGCATTTCCCGCGATTTTTCGGTCGGGATCATCGCCGGCGTATGCTAGCAGCCGGGCTCTTCTGCGGCAACGTGGTTCCCGGGCCTTCGCCCTTCGCATATAATGCTTCGATTAGTTTTGCGCGTGTCGTGCAGCCCTTTGGCGGAATTGAGGAATCGTGATGATTCTGGACAGCAACGGCATCCAGAAAATCCTACCGCACCGCTACCCATTCCTGATGGTGGACGCCATCCTGGAAATGGAGCAATTCAAGCGCATTGTCGGAGTGAAAAACGTCAGCATCAATGAGGGCTTTTTTCAGGGCCATTTTCCCGGCAAACCCATCATGCCGGGCGTCTTGATCATAGAAGCCATGGCCCAGACCGGCGGGTTATTACTTTTGAAAGAGGTTCCTGAGCGAGAAAATAAATTGCTCTACTTCGTCGCGGTCGATGATGCGCGTTTTCGCCGGCCGGTGGTCCCGGGAGATCAGCTGCGGCTTGAAGTGGACGTGATTTCCTGGCGCGCCACTTTTTGCAAACTGCGCGGGAGGGCCAGCGTCGATGGTGTGCTCGCGGCAGAGGCGACGTTGATGTGCAAAATGGTTGACCGCGATTCTGTAGAAACGCCCCCGGCAGTTCAGCCCGCTGGTGTAGCCGGACACTGAGAATGAGCGAAACGGCAAATCGAGCCACGGCCATGGTCGAAGTTGATCCACGTGCGGTCATTGATCCAGGAGCTCGATTGGGAGCTGGAGTCGTTATCGGAGCCTACGCAGTGGTTGGCGAAGGCGTTCAGCTCGGAGAGGGCTGCATTCTGCACCCGCATGCTGTCGTAAACGGCCCGACTCGACTGGGAAGCAGTAACGTGCTCCATCCGTTTTGCAGAATTGGCGGTGAGCCCCAGGATCTGAAGTACGCGGGAGAGCGCACACGGCTGGAAGTCGGCGACCGGAATGTCTTTCGCGAGTGCGTTACGGTGAGCCGGGGAACCGTCCAAGGCGGAGGCGTGACGCGCATAGGAAGCGATAACCTCATTATGACTTCGGCTCATATTGCTCACGATTGCGTCGTGGGCGACCATACGATTTTCGCCAATGGCGCCACTCTGGCTGGGCACGTAACCGTCGAGGATTACTCCACGATTGGCGCATTTTCTCCTGTGCATCAATTCTGCCGCATCGGCAGCCATGCGTATATCGGCGCGTCAACCGTGATTACTCGAGACGTTCCGCCCTTCTCGTTGATCGTCACCGAGCGCAATACGCGGTGTTTCGGCGTCAATAGCGTAGGATTGGAACGCCGCGGCTTTAGCACGGAACGCATTCGCGCTATTGAAAGCGCGTATCGCCTGCTTTTGACTTCGAAACTCAACACAAGCCAAGCCCTCGAACAAATGCGGCATACACTCAAGGGTTCCGCGGACGTCGCCGAACTGATGCGCTTCATCGAATCCAGCGAGCGCGGTGTAACGAAGTAGTGGGTTACCCTTCCGAAGAAAATATGTCGTCGTCAGGCGCAACCGTTCCCGGGGAATGGGGTTTGATCGCGGGAAACGGCAGGTTTCCCTTTTTAGTTCTCGAAGCAGCGCGAAGCCAGGGAATCGAGATGGCAGTGATCGCGCTGCGCGAGGAGGCTTCTCCGGAGTTGGAAGGGATCGCCAAGCGGCTCCATTGGGTGAGCCTGGGCGAATTGAGCCGCACGCTGGAGTTGCTCCATCAGGAGGGCGTGACGCGAGCTGTCATGGCCGGCCAGGTGAAGCACACAAAGATTTTCAGCGCGATTCGGCCGGACTGGAAACTGGCGAAGTTGATCTTTTCCTTGCCGAGGAAAAATACAGATTCTTTGATCGGTGCCGTGGCTCGCGTGCTCGAAGACGAAGGTATCCAGCTCGTAGACTCAACGGCGTTTCTGAAACCACTATTGCCAGAACCCGGCATTTTGACGCGGCGCGCTCCCGACGTTCGCGAATCGGGAGATATTGCATACGGTCGCGAGATCGCCCGGCACATTGCCGGGCTGGACTTGGGCCAGACTGTGGTCATCAGCGATCGTGCTTGCGTTGCCGTCGAAGCCATGGAAGGAACCGATGAGACCATCGAACGGGCGGCTCGGCTTGCCGCCGGTAAGCCGCTGGTTGTAGTAAAGGTCGCCAAGCCACGCCAGGATATGCGTTTCGATGTACCCGTGGTGGGACTGCAGACCGTCGAAACGATGAGGCGTTCCCGTGCCACGGCGCTGGCTATCGACGCGTGCCGCACTCTGCTTTTCGATCGCGCACGGCTGATTGAGGCGGCCGACGAAGCGGGAATTGCCATGCAAGCCTTTGCCCCGGAAGCGCAACCCAGTGGTCCGCCCAATGCCCCGAATGCTTCCTCGCACGATGCCCCCGGAGCAAAGGCCGGATGAACGACCGAGCCGTTCGTGTGGCAGTGGTCGGCGTCGGCGATTTCGGGCGTAACCACGCGCGCGTGTATCGTCGGCTCGAAGGTGTGGAATTTGTTGGCGTCGTGGACCGGAATTCTGAACGTGCCCGGAATATCGCCGACGAATTCGGCACGGCGGTATTGCCCGATCTTGATTCTCTGACAGGACGGGTGGACGCCGTCAGCCTCGCCGTGCCGACGATCGAGCACGCGCACATTGGCTGTCTCCTGCTCTCGAGAGGCATCGACGTTTTGGTGGAGAAACCGATTGCTGCTTCCGTCGCGGAAGCCGACGAGCTCATTGATGCGGCCCAGCAATATGCACGCGTATTGCAGATCGGGCACCTGGAGCGGTTCAATCCCGCGTTCGTTGCGGTCTTGCCCATAATCAAGGAACCGCTATACTTTGAAGTACATCGTCTAGGGGTGTTCAGCCCGCGCAGCCTCGATATTGATGTGGTGTATGACGTGATGATCCACGATCTGGATATTCTTTTAGCGCTGGCGAACTCTCCGGTAGAGTCGATTCATTCGCTCGGAATTCCGGTCATTACCGATAAGGTTGATATTGCGCACGCGCGTCTCGAGTTTGCGTCGGGCGCCGTAGCGAACCTGACGGCCAGCCGCGTTTCCACCGAGCGTGTGCGGAAGCTCCGTTTTTTTCAGCACCATGAATATATTTCGCTGGATTATGCGCGACAGGATGCCCTGCGTATTCGCGTCCGAAAACCTGTTCCTGAACCGCAATTCGACTTTGACCCGATTCCCACCCGGCATGAAGAGCCTCTCGAAGCAGAGCTACGCTCGTTTGTAGATGCTGTACGCAATCGGAAGCAGCCCGTGGTTGATTCCCGCGCCGGACGCCGCGCATTGGAGTTAGCTGATAGGGTTATGGCAGGCATCCTGGAACACAATCAGCGCGTCCAACTGGGTGCCTTCGCACCCCCTCGAGCAAACTAATGATTCCGAGAAGTCTCGTTCCGCGTGACGTGCGGCCGGCGGCCGAAAGGCCGGCTGCGACGCCTCCGCGTCGTCTGACGACGCTTCTCGATGAACGCACTGTTGTAGCCGCGAATCTGCCTCACTTGGAATTGCAAACGCACAGCAACATCCCTGCGCACCTTCCTCTCGACGTGCTGGCGTCGCGCGTCGTTGTCCCCCGCGATACCCCGGCGACGCCCTTCGATCCTGCGATGGTCCATCCCGATTACGCGCCGGTTACCGTGCTCGATCAGCGGTTCACCGTGCCGGTAGCTTTGCCGATCGTCGAGCTCGAACCAAAAGGACCTGTGTCCGCGTATGAACTGCCTGACGTTCTCGAACCGGACGTGCTCACCACCGGTGACGTTAACCTCATGGTGGCGCCGGTGGAAACGCCGCCGAGAGATTGGAACTGGCTCGCGCGCTCGGGGTCGATCGCTTTTCACGTCCTGTTCATTACTTTTCTTTTGCTGCAAACGAAGCTCTTTCCTTATCGTCCGCCTACGCAGTCACAGATCGATCTCGCGCGTCAGCAGCTCAATTTCATCTATATGCCGCCGGACGTACGCGGTTTGCCGGCGACGCCGCCCGCGCCACGCAGCCCGCAGATGCGCATCGACCCGAGGATATTGCGCCAGATGGCTCCGCCTGTTGTTCCGCAACCGTTGCCTGGACCAAAGGAGCCCGAACGCGTGGTGCGCGATACGCCCACGGACCCGACGCCGGAATTGCCTGCAGCTCCCAAACCGCAGCTGCAGCCTCAAGCGCAAGCACCCATCGAAACTCCGAAGCCCCAACCTCAAACTGAGGCGCAAAATCGCTTGATCTTGCCACGCATGAGTTCTCCGGGGCGCACGCTCGAGCAATCGGCCCAGCAGTCCCGGCAGAGTGGCGGAGGCACCGTTGAAGGGTTTGGCGGACGGCTCCCCGGCGGCGGTGCGCCGAGTTATGGTGGCGGCGGGGGAGGCGGCGAGGCCTACGGCGGGGTGGAGCTGCTCACGCCGACGCAAGGCGTGGACTTTAACGATTATCTGGCACGCGTGGTGGCCAGGGTAAAGTTGAACTGGTATTCATTAATGCCAGAGTCGGTGTACTTGGGCGAAAAAGGCCGTGTCATCCTGCAATTTAAAATTGCGAGCAACGGCGCAGTCCCGGATGCCGAGCCCCAGTTAATGTCCTCGTCTGGCAAAGAACCGCTTGATCGTGCTGCCTCCAATTCCATCCGCAGCTCTTCTCCCTTTGAGCCCTTGCCCCCCGCCTTCAGCGGCCCATTTATCGAATTGCGCTTCATTTTTCTATACAATTTGCCATTGAGCGCTCAGTGAAGCCCCGGGAAGCTCAGGCTCTGGGGTCGCTTCTTATTGCCGCGCTATTTTTCGTTTATCTGCTGATTCGTTACTGGAAGCTGATTTGACGAGTTCGGTAATGCCCGCGGACGCCTCCGCACTGCTCCCGAAAGCATCTGTGCAACAAGCCACATTGCCGTTGATAGCGATTTTCGGACCAACGGCTTCGGGAAAGTCATCGCTGGCGGTCGCCCTAGCCGAAAAATTGGGCGGCGAAGTGATCGCCTGTGATTCGACGCAGGTGTATCGCGGTTTTGATATCGGCACAGCGAAGCCGTCCGCCGCTGAGCGCCACGATATTCCCCACCACATGCTCGATGTGGTCTCGGCCGGAGAAATCTTCACCGCGGGTGAATATCGCAAACGCGCGCTCGAAGTCCTGGAGGATTTGCGGCGGCGTCATCGTCTGCCGATTTTTACCGTCGGAACCGGGCTCTATTTCCGCGCGCTTATGGAAGGGTTGGCCGATGCGCCAACGCGCTCGGATCAGCTGCGCGCCAGGCTCGATGCAACGGTTATAAAACGCGGCAGCGCACACCTGCACAAAATTCTTCGCCGGCTTGATCCCGCTGCGGCCCGACGCATTTCGGTAAATGATCGGCAAAAACTCGTCCGGGCGTTAGAAGTGTGCCTGCTGGCAGGACGCCCTTTGACCGAATTGCATGAAGAGGGCCGTCAAGGCTTGCAGGGTTATGTCGCTTTAAAAATCGGTCTCAATCCGCACCGCCAAGCGCTTTATGAGCGCATCGAAAAGCGCGCTCATCTTATGCTTGAGCATGGCTGGGGCAAGGAAGTGGCAGTACTGCTCGCCGAAGCTGCGCCGCCAAATGCGAAAGCCTTTGAATTCATCGGCTACCGAGAACTTCGAACGCATCTTGAAACGCGCGAGCCGCTATCCAATACGGTGCAGTCCATCGGGCAAGCGACACGTCGCTATGCAAAACGCCAGCTCACCTGGTTTCGGAGCGAATCGGGCGTCCAGTGGATCGAGGGATTCGGGGACGCCCCGGAGACGCTCTCAGCAGCCCTGGATTATCTTGGGCCTTTGCTGACTCAATCTCGGGAGTAACGCCACAGAGACGAGCGCGTGCGACGCGGTATAATCAGGTTAGTGGCTATTTACGGGGAAAACGGGGTGCTTTCTCTTCTGCCGGCCTTTGCCGCATCCAATCTAGGCATACCTCTTTTCGACGCATGAAGACTGTAAGAACAACAGACGTTCGGGAACGCGCGCTTTTAGTCGGATTGGGTTTGAAACGCGCTCCTCACATACCCGGCCATTCCTCCGATGAGCCAGCCCGCGAATCGCTCGAGGAGCTTGCCGAATTGGCGCGGAGCGCCGGCGCCGTGGTGACGGGCAGCGTTCTGCAAATGCGTGACGCCATTGATCCCGCGAGCGTGGTAGGACGAGGCAAACTCGAGGAGATCCGGGCCGAAGCTCAAGCCCGGCAGGCGCCGCTTATTATTTTTGACCGCGAGCTGACGCCGGTGCAGCAGCGCAATCTGGAAAGAGGCGTCGAGCGGCGCGTCATCGATCGCACGCAATTAATCCTGGATATATTTGCCCGTCATGCACGCAGCCGCGAGGGGCAGCTGCAAGTCGAAATGGCTCAGCTGAACTATCTTTTGCCCCGATTGACTGGAGCCAGTTCTGAGCTTTCTCGGCTCGGCGGCGGCATCGGCACCCGAGGTCCCGGCGAACAAAAGCTCGAAACCGACCGTCGCCGCATTCGCGAACGGGTTCGGCGCATCGGGGCTGCAATTGAAATGCTGCGGCGGCAGCGCGCTCTGCGACGCAATGCGCGCGAGTCGGTCCCTCTGGGAACAGTCGCACTAGTGGGTTATACGAATGCTGGGAAATCGACCCTATTTAATGCACTGAGCCGCGCCGATGTGGTGGTTTCCTCGAAAATGTTCGCCACACTCGATCCGACGGTCCGCGCCGTGCGCCTTCCTTCGAATCGCAAGGTTTTGTTTTCCGATACGGTTGGCTTCATTCGCGATTTGCCGAAGGGCTTGCTGGCGGCTTTTCGCGCGACGCTCGAGGAAGTGCAGCAGGCAGCCCTGGTTCTTCACGTCACGGACATATCTAACCCGCATCACACGGAACAGGATGCCGAAGTAGAGAAGGTTCTGGCGCAGCTTGGAATGAAAGAGCATGCACGCCTGCACGTATTCAACAAGGTTGACCGCCTGGATGACGATACTCGGAGAGCCCTGTCCGCGAGCAATGGCCATGTCTATGTATCCGCACTTGAGGGTATCGGGCTCGATGAGCTGCTTCGGCGCGTGGACGAATCGATGGGGGTCGATCCGATAAGGCGGCTGCGCTTTTCGGTGCCTGTCGCCGATGGCCGCACACTGGCCATGGTTCATGGCCTGGGGCGAGTCTTACATAGCGAGCTGCGAGATTCGAAGATGCTCATTGAGGCCGATGTGCCTGAATCGCTGGTTCGCCGCCTAGGGCTCGCGTCCGCTGGAGAGGCATAAATTGGCCCGGTCACCGCTATCTTGGCTTTGTTTCGCTGTTGTTACAGTCCGAAAAGTTGTTTCAGGGTATTGCTGTACTTCTGTGCAAATTGATAATGTGCCTCCAGTACCGATTTTTACGATGACGGCCGCCCAAACGGAGCCGGCCGTTAAAGCTAAGTTACTTAGTATCTGTGTAGTACAAGGAATTTAGACTAGCAGAGCAACCCGATCGAGCCGTCACCCACAACGCCATTAACTCTAAAGTAAACTGCGATTTCCACACGAAAATCCACAGATTTTGGGGCAATTTCCATGCGCACGACGCGTTAACAGGTGCGTAATAGTACGATTTTGGCCCATTTCGTGGCTTTGTCGCGCTCCTACGCCTATTAGCAATCTAAGTACAAGTGGGTACGAGGAAAGGCCGGACTGGTGAGTTGTGATCCCTCGTACCGATGTGGAGTCCACGCTGTGAATCGGCTTCAATAGGCGTCGTTGACTGCCGTAGTGAGGGCAGACTATAGTGAAGTGGCATTCAGACTGGGTTGGCGCGTCCGCCGGATGTGCTTGGCCTGGGTGCTTCATGAACCTTCCAAACAGCCTCACGATACTTCGCATCTTTTTCATACCGCTTTTGGTTGTGGTGCTGCTTACGCGCCAGCCAAACGTTGTCTTCCTGACTGTCCCAATGAACTTTGCGGTCTGGGGCGTCTTGATCCTGCTGCTCGCGGCAGCTACCGATTGGGCTGACGGATTCTACGCGCGCCGCAGGGAACAGGTGACAACCCTCGGAATTCTGCTCGATCCAATTGCAGACAAGCTTCTGATCTCGGCCGCGTTTATTTCGCTCGTCCAGATGCAACTCGTCCCCGGCTGGATGGTGGTTATCATCATTGGCAGGGAAATTACGGTCCTGGGCCTGCGCAATATCGCCTCAGCAGAAGGTTTCACGATTCCGGCGTCGGCATTAGGCAAGACAAAAATGGTGCTGCAGGTGATCGCCGTTTGCGCCGTGATTTTGGGAGCAAAACACCCCGAAGTGCGCCCTCTGGGCACGATTCTGGTTTGGCTGGTGGTAATGAGCGCAGTCGCTTCGGCCGTTCAATATTTTTCAAAGTTCTGGAGTCACGTAGACGACCGCGTGAAGGAACGGCGCCATCTGCGCCTGCTGGAACGCCGCAGAAAAGCCCAGGATGCACCTACGCTCTGATCTTCCGCTCTCGGACGAGGATCGCCGCGCGCTACTCGTACTTGCCCGCAAAGCTATTCTTGAAACTGTCTCGTCATCGAATTTTCCGGACGTACCGCCGGTAACGGGCCGCTTAGCTGAACCTCAACCCGCGTTTGTGACCCTCCGTTGGGACGGCAAGTTGCGCGGATGTATCGGTCAACCAGACGGCGCGCACGGACTGGCAGAGACTGTTGTGCAGTGCGCAATCACTGTGGCCTTGCGAGATCCGCGTTTCGGGCCTCTCCGGGCAGAGGAAATAGATGGGTTGGAAATCGAGATTTCGGTTATTTCCGACCTGCGCCCGGTAAGGCTGGAAGAGATCGGGCTGGGAACCCACGGAATTGTCGTGGTCGGCGGCGGCAGACGTGGTTTGCTATTGCCGCAAGTGGCCGTTGAGCGGAATTGGTCCGTAATCCAATTTCTCGAGGCAACCTGCCGAAAAGCAGGCCTAGAGGCAAACGCTTGGCGTGAACCAGACACGAAGCTGTTTGCATTTACCGCGGAAGTGTTTTCGGATGCCGGCGCCGTTACTGCCGAGCCGACCAGGAGGTAAATTTAACGTCACGGCGTAACCTCGCGGCGCTCTAAGAACAGAGAAGTTAGAATTGGTCTGATTACTCGAGCTCGACGTAATCGCCTGGGTACATCTGCTTCTTGCTCACCGTGATCAGCACTGTGGAGGCGTTTTTGGCCACCCGTAGCACGATCCCTTCACCCAGCACGTCACGCGGCAACTCCTCGTCGGCGTAAGGCCGCGGAGTCGAGCCCAAACCATAAATCTGATCGGCGACGTGAGGCGTCTGATATACGTTTTCGCTGTTGTTGCCTTGAAAGCGAAAGACGCGGAAGTAGTCTCCGACCTTGACACCGTGGGCGCTGCCCAGGTTTACGTAAACGACCCTTCCATTGCCGACCAATTCCCCAAAGTACCTGGTGGTGACGATCATGGCCTTGGATTTACCACTGGGGGGCGCAAAGATATCGAAATTCTCATCGGATTTCAGCATGGGAGCGGGCCGGGGTGCAAACGGCCGCACTATGTCTGCGCGTTGGATATAGCCGCAGGAGAAAACTACTTGAGCAGTCGAAGTGTCGCGCTGCACGTTAACGACGGTAAGACGCGCCTCATCTTCCCAGGTTGTTCCCATCGCCTTCAGCAGTAGATTTTGAGACTTAAACCATTCGTAGGGAACCAGGTCGGCGGAAGCGGGACGTACCACTTCAAATTGGTCACCGACTTTCACCCCTTGTGACGCGCCCTTATTGAGAAACACAAATTTACCTTCGGCGTAAATGATGTGAAAGTAAGACTCCTCCCCCGTGATGACGTAAGTGTCTCTGGGGACAGGATCCGAGGTAACGATTCCGCTGCAATATATCTGGTTTTCAAGGGGCGTGAAGGATGCCGTTTGAGCATGTCCGAGAGAAGGCAAAAGCGCCGCTAAACCAAGCAAGAAGGCAAATCTGCGTATCATGTTTCTGCTCCTGTCCATTCGGTCCCAGGTCGGAGTCGTTACGTCGAGTCAAAATTAGCAGTCGGTACTAGGACTGGTCAAGCCGCTCCGGTAGCTTGCTTTACACTTTCGATACTGCATGATAGAAGCGGTCGGCTGTCCGAGAGTAGCAAGCGCTGCTCGGTCCATGGAACACATGCGGAGGCGTATATTACTGCTGGTCTTGAGGTTAACGCACCTCGATCGCGTCGGATTGGATCTTGGACGCTGAGGCATTCGCTCCGTGTCAGGGTCTTCGGCAAGGACCGCATTTGCGCTGTAGTGGCGGTCCGAACCGCCGCCGAGGCTATAGCCCAGATAAAGGCGATCACGAACTCAACGCGAAGAGGTCAGGTCGTCGAATTGCGGCTCGACTTCCTGTCAAGCCGGTCGGAAATTGCCAGTTTACTCCGCTGGGTCGGCCGTCAACATGAAATGCCGATCCTTATCGCCACATTTCGTCGCCCCGAGGCCGGAGGGCACTTTAGAGGCACTGTGGGCGATCAAATCGAGATCCTTAAGCAAGCCGCGGGAGCTAGCTGCCGGTGGTGTGACGTCGAAATCGAAACTGCGGAAAAGATTGGCACAGACGAACTGAAAAATGCGCTCGCTCCGGCTCGGCTACTCATTTCCGCACACGACTTTAAGCGGCTACCGCAAAACCTCCCGGCGCTAGCAAGGCGGCTCGACGCCTTTGGCGGAGACGCGATAAAGATAGCAGCGGCGTCGCGCTCGTTGGCAGATGTCCGCCGGCTTTTGGAACTCGTGCGCGGCCGCCCCGACGTTGTGGCTGTTCCGATGGGGGAAGTCATTCCGGCGGCACGTATCCTGGCACTTCGTCAGGGAAGTGCGCTCGCTTATGCCCCTGTGGCCCGCAGCACGGCCCCTGGCCAAACCGCTTTTAGCGAAATCGAACCCGTCTATCGCCTCAGGCGTCGTTTCGGCAGGTCGATGGCTGGTATTAATCCGCGGACCCGCCTTTACGGCGTGATTGGCGACCCAATAGGCCATTCCCTTTCGCCACTGATGCACAATGCCGCCTTCGCGGAGGGCCGTAAAGACGCCATCTATCTCCCTTTTCGCGTGCGCGACTTGGCCGAATTCATAGCTGCTATTGAGCCCTTTCAAATCGCCGGATTCAGTGTGACGCTGCCGATCAAGGAACGCATTCTGCCCTATCTCGACCGCTGCGACCCGCTCGCGGCTGAAATCGGTGCAGTGAATACGGTGGTTGTGCGCGCGGGTAAGCTATACGGTTACAATACCGATTTCACCGGCGTGCTGCGCGCAATCGAGCGGCGACTGCCCCTGCCTTCGAGTTCTGTATTGCTCATTGGCGCAGGAGGGTCGGCACGGGCGGCCGCTTTCGCGCTGGCGCGTGGGGGCGCCGCAGTGAGTATATGGGCGCGCCGTCCGGGACGAGCTCGCGCTTTGGCTCGTGCCGTAGGGGGCGAGGTTGTGGCTCGCCGGGAAATTGCGCGGCGATCCTTCGACGCCATCGTGAACTGCACGCCTGTAGGGATGCATCCCCATGGCGGTTCGCCGCTCGAAAGTCGCGAGCTGAATTGCCGGCTGGTGATGGACTTGATCTATCGCCCGCTCAAAACCGAATTGATGCGCCGCGCGGAACGCCGGGGAATCGAAACGATCTCGGGAGTGGACATGTTTGTTGCTCAGGGCGTTGCGCAGTGGGAGCTGTGGATGGGCGAGCGCGCCCCAGAGGCGATCATGCGCCGAGTGGTTTTAGCCTCGCTGCAAAAGGAAGAGAGATCCATTCGCCGCCGATGATCGAGCCCGATTTTCAGAATTTTTCCAGATTGGCTCGCCAAGGCAATTTGGTTCCCGTCTACGAAACCTTCACGGCCGACCTTCTGACGCCGGTAGGCGCATATCTGCGCCTCGCGCGCAAGGCCCGCTACGCCTGCCTGCTCGAAAGCGTCGAGGGCGGCGAAAAAATTGCGCGCTACACCTTTGTTGGCGCCCATCCCGCCGAAGTCTTTCGGTTCGCTAATGGCGCTTGCGTGCTGGAATCGCAGGGCCGCGTCTCACCGGTGCAGTCTAATCCTCTCGACTTCCTTCGCAAGCGCATCCAGCGCTACCGCCCGGTTCGTGTTTCGGGGCTGCCGCCTTTGGTGGCGGGAGCCATTGGCTACTTTGCGTACGATATGGTGCGCCTTTTCGAACGCATTCCTGACCGGTCGAAAAACGATCTTGGCACCGACGACGCCGTAATGATGTTTTTTCTTGGCCTCGTTGTCTTCGACCACGTCCGCCATCGCCTATGGATCGTGCGAAACGTCTTCACCGAAGGAGAGGGCAACCTGCGCTCGAAATATGACGCGGCTGTGCTCGATATTTCCGAGACGCGCCATCTGCTTGAGCTTCCAATTAAAGAGAACGGCCACAAGTCGAAACGCCGCGCCACGCCGCTACGCGTGGAATCCAATTTCACCCGTCCGCAGTTCCTCGCTGCGGTTCGCAAATCGAAAGAGTACGTCCGCGCCGGAGACGTTTTTCAGGTGGTGATCAGCCAAAGATTCTCCGCGCGTACAAGTGCCGACCCATTCGAAATTTATCGCGCTCTGCGCGTCCTGAATCCTTCGCCATATATGTATTTCCTCAAGCTCGGCGACACGGCGATCGTCGGGAGCTCACCTGAATTGCTGCTCAAGGTTCAAGACCGCGACGCTTTCTATCGCCCCATTGCCGGTACGCGACCGCGTGGCAAGGACGAAGCCGAGGATCAGCTTTTAGCTGCGGAACTCGCCGCGGACCCCAAAGAACGCGCCGAACACATCATGCTCGTGGATCTGGGCCGCAATGATCTTGGCCGCGTCTCGGAATACGGTTCGGTCCGCGTAGAACGGCTGGAGTTCGTCGAATACTATTCCCACGTAATGCATTTGGTCTCCACGCTACAGGGCCGACTTCGGCCTGACGTGGATTGCCTTGAGGCGCTCGCCGCCTGTTTCCCCGCGGGCACTGTTTCGGGCGCGCCCAAAATTCGCGCCATGGAAATCATCGACGAACTTGAGCCCACCCGCCGCGGTATTTACGCCGGCGCCATTCTGTATCTCGACTTTTCGGGTAATCTCGACTCCTGCATCGCGATTCGGACCATGGTAGTGAAGAACGGGCTGGCCAGCGTGCAAGCGGGAGCCGGTCTGGTTGCTGATTCTGTCCCCGAGCGCGAGTATGAGGAAACGGTGAATAAGGCGAGAGCTTTGATCGCCGCACTGGAAGTGGCGCATGGCGGTGATGGCATGCCCCGACCGCACGGCAACGACCGTGCGCGCCAGCGCCGGCGCGCGTCCAAACTTGCACGCGTGAAATAGCGGGTCTCCCGCGAATGCCTTAAAGTAAAACCGATGATCCTGCTGATCGATAACTACGATTCGTTTACGTATAATCTGGCGCAGTTTCTCGGCGAGCTAGGCGAGAAGCTCGAAGTTCGGCGCAACGACCAGATCACCATCGACGAAATCGCGGAAAGGAAACCGCAGCGGATCGTGATCTCTCCCGGCCCCGGCGAACCACAAAATGCGGGTATTTGCATCGACGTCATCCGCCAATTCACGGGGAAAATCCCGATCCTTGGAGTTTGCCTCGGCCATCAAGCCATTGGCTACGCGTTCGGAGGTAACGTGGTACGCGCTCCGACGTTGATGCACGGCAAAACCAGCCGAATCCATCACGATAGCAAAACCATTTTTCGCGAACTGCCGCAGGATTTCATAGCCACGCGTTACCATTCGCTGATCGTGGAAAAGAAAGGGTTCCCCAGCGAGCTCGAGATTTCCGCCGAAACCGACGGCCTTATCATGGGCCTCCGCCATCGTAAGCTGCAGCTCGAAGGCGTCCAGTTCCATCCCGAATCCGTGCTTACCGAAGTCGGCATGCAGATGCTGCGCAATTTCCTCGCGCTTTAGCCGACTCGGATCTGTCATTCTGAGCGCAGCGAAGAATCTCTCCGAAGCTTAATCAGCTCATGTGCGTGAAAATTCGATCAGCGCCTGTAGTTTCGCGCGCGCCAGACCAGAATCGATTGCTTTTGCCGCGAGGCCGGCGCCCTTCCTGAAATTCGGGGCGCGTCCTGCCGCAACCAACGCCGCCGCTGCATTCATACACACAAAATCCCGCTGCGGGCCGCGCTCGCCTTCCAAAACGCCACGAATGATCTTGGCATTCATGGCTGCATCGCCTCCGGCGAGCGCCTCGCGTTTTACCGGCAGAAGCCCGAAATCCTGCGGCTTCACGCGATACCGCTGCACTGAATGCGGCCGCACCTCCGCCATTTCGGTCTCATCGCTCAGCGAAATTTCGTCAATTCCGTCGACGCCATGTACTACAAAGGCGTGCTGCACCCCGAGTTCAGCCAGCGCGTGGCCCAGTCTTTCGACGAGCGCCAGTACCGGCACGCCGATCACTTGTGCCGTAGCGCCGGCGGGATTTGTGAGCGGCCCCAGCAGGTTGAAGACAGTCCGGCCGCCTGCCTCCCGCCGAGCCGCCGCGGCATGACGCATAGCGGTGTGCATGCTTGGAGCAAAAAGGAATCCGATGCCAACCTGCTCAATGGCAGCGAGCGCACGCTGAGGGGTGATATCAATCTTCACTCCAAGCGCCTCGAGCACGTCAGCGGAGCCGCAGCGCGAACTGAATGAGCGGTTCCCGTGCTTGGCCACGCGTACACCTGCGCCGGCCACGACCAGTGCCGCTGCCGTGGACACATTGAAAGTGCCGCCGCCATCGCCTCCTGTACCGCAGGTATCCACCAGCGGCGAGATTTGCGCTTGAGCGCCTTGATGATTTGCACGGCGGCGCATGGCCCGCGCGAATCCCACCAGCTCGTCAACCGCTTCGCCTTTGGCGCGCAGGGAAACCAGAAGTCTGACGATCTGCTCCTGGGCCAAATGACCTTCGAGCAGCTCGTCCATGACCTGTTCCGCCTCTTGAGCGGACAGATCCCCTCCTGCTTCAATTTTGTGCAATGAGTCGGCAATCATTTCCGGAGCAAAATCAATTCTGGCGCGGCCTTGCTCGTGCCGCCGCCTCGGAGTAAACTGGCCCACTTTGGGCGAGCCCAAATTTTAGCATCGAGCGACACGCATCGCTTCTGAAGACGAGGAAACCGCAGTCGGCTTAACAACAAAAATCAACGGCCCAACGGATGATCCATGAAAATTCATGAGTATCAGGCTAAGGAGATTCTTCGCCGTTTCGGCGTGCCCACGCCACGGGGCGAGATGGTGATCAGCGCAGAGGACGCGCGGAAAGTCGCACAGAAGCTCGGCGTGCCCGTGGTCGTGGTGAAGGCGCAAATCCATGCCGGCGGGCGGGGCAAAGGGGGAGGCGTCAAACTGGCTCGCTCGGCCGACGAAGCGGCGCAGCTCGCTTCGAAAATTCTGGGCATGAACCTGGTTACACCGCAGACCGGGCCCGGCGGCCGCATCGTGCGCCGTCTATTAATCGAAGAAGGACTCGACATCAAGCGCGAACTCTATCTGAGTATTCTCGTGGATCGCGCCGTCGAAGCACCGGTCGTCATGGCCAGCGCTGCCGGCGGAATGGAAATAGAGGAAGTTGCCAAAGAAAATCCCGCGGCCATCCTGCGCGAAACCGTCCGGCCGGCCGTAGGCCTGCAACCATACGTCGCGCGCAAGCTCGCCTTTGGGCTTGGGCTCAATGCCGAACAGGCCCAAGCCGCCGTGCCTTTTCTTCAGTCGCTCTATCGCGCGTTTATCGATACCGACGCGTCGCTCGCGGAAATCAATCCGCTGGTGGTCACCGGTGACGGCCGGTTGATCGCCCTCGACGCCAAAATGAACTTCGACGATAACGCGCTTTACCGGCATAAGGATCTTCTGGAATTGCGCGACCTCGATGAGGAAGACCCGCTCGAGGTGGAAGCTTCGAATTACAAGCTCAACTACATCAAGCTCGATGGCACGGTCGGCTGCATGGTCAATGGGGCCGGCCTGGCCATGGCTACCATGGATATCATCAAGCTCGCCGGGGGCGCTCCGGCCAACTTTCTCGACGTGGGCGGCGGAGCTTCCGCCGATCAGGTGAAAAACGCCTTCAAGATTCTGACCAGCGACAAAGCGGTTCGCAGCGTCTTCATCAACATTTTCGGAGGCATCCTGCGCTGCGACGTGCTCGCTACGGGCGTCGTAGCCGCTACCCGTGAGCTGCAACTCAAGCTTCCTGTCATCGTGCGCATGGAAGGCACCAACGTCGAGCAGGGCCGGCAGATTCTGCGCGATTCCGGACTCAACTTCACGATTGGTGAAAATATGAAAGACGGCGCGGAAAAAGCCGTGCGCCTCGCGGGAGGTGCGCGGTGAGTGTTCTTGTAAACGAACAGACTCGCGTCATCGTGCAGGGTCTTACGGGCCGTGAGGGCGGCTTCCACGCGAGCCAGATGATTGCGTACGGCACCAAAGTGGTCGCTGGCGTCACTCCGGGCAAAGGCGGCACGCTGCATAACGACGTCGGAGTTTTTAATACAGTTGCCGAAGCCGCGCGCGAGACGCACGCCAATGCCGCCGCGATTTTCGTGCCTCCGCCCTTCGCCGCCGACGCGATGCTTGAAGCCATTGACGCCGGCCTGCCGCTCGTCGTCTGCATCACCGAAGGCGTCCCCACGCTGGACATGGTACGCGTGGCGGCCGCGTTGCGCGGCAGCCAGACTCGCCTTATCGGCCCCAATTGCCCGGGCATCATCTCACCGGGCAAATGCAAAATCGGCATCATGCCGGGACAGATTCATCGGGAAGGCCACGTGGGCGTGGTGAGCCGCAGCGGCACATTGACTTACGAGGCGGTCGGCCAGCTCACGCATCTCGGAATCGGCCAATCCACGTGCATCGGCATCGGTGGCGACCCCATCATTGGCACTTCGTTCCTCGATGCCATTCGGCTTTTCAACGATGACCCTGATACCCACGCCATCATCATGATCGGAGAAATCGGCGGCAATGCCGAGCAGCAGGCCGCGGAATTCATTCGCGGACACGTGCGCAAGCCTGTGGTCGGCTTTATCGCGGGACAAACCGCGCCGCCAGGACGCCGCATGGGTCATGCCGGCGCAATCATCAGCGGAGGCACAGGCACCGCGAAGGAAAAGTATGACGTTATGGGCGCGGCGGGAATCCATTGCGTGCAGAGTCCCGCCGATATCGGCCAGACTCTGGCCGGAGTGCTCGGCAAATCCGTCGCCCGCTAACTATGGTTCGGCATCGAGCGATCGGTCGTCATTCTGAGCGGAGAGTGCCGATAGCTGTTATTTTCCGGAAATCGTGTCTTTACGATTTCCGATCGGCACTCGAAGTCGAAGAATCCCTCATAATCTGTGTGAATTCGCCGCAAATTGAACAATAGGAGAATCCTTGTCCCCAGAATCCAAGCAGGAGCGCACGCTCGCTATTATCAAGCCCGATGCGACGAGCCGAGGTCTGGCCGGCGACATTCTGTCGCGCATTCATCGCGCCGGGTTTTCCATCGTGGCCATAAAATCCCTACGTCTGACTCCGTTCCAAGCCGAAGGCTTTTACGCGGTCCATCGCGGTAAGGGATTTTTCGCCGAGCTGACTTCGTTTATGAGCTCCGGCAAGATCGTTGTCATGGTGCTCGAAGCCGAAGGAGCCATCGCGCGATGGCGGAATACGATGGGCGCTACCGATCCGGCCAAAGCGGCGCCGGGTTCGATCAGGCGCGACCTCGGTACGTCAATTCAGAACAATTGCACGCACGGCTCCGACGCCTCCGACACCGCTGCCTTCGAAATCTCCTATTTCTTCGCCGCCTACGAACTGTTGTAGCGCCCCTTAACGGCCGCGAGCAGCTTACTTCAACCGATGCTCAGCCGTTTCGTCGCGGTGCTTCTTAAGGTACTCCATGAATGGCGTCCCGCCGGTTCCGACAGCGTGCGGGTTCTTCGCATCCGTCTGAGCCTGCCGGAAAATGTACGTCGCAGCATATTCAAGGTGCAGTGAACGGAAGGCCTCAAGGGCTTCCACACAAGCATTGAACACCGCAGTCAGTGGTCGCCTGCCGGCACGTTGGACAAATGACCTCACCGGATCCCGCGTTTCGAGCGACTCAATGAACGCACGATGTGCCGGGGGCATGTACGTGCGCATCTCGCGGAGGTAGGAGCTGAGCATGTCTTCCTTGTGTCCGACGCCGAGCATCGCATCGAGGGCCGGGACAATCGCGCTTTGGGCGCCCGTTTCCCCACGGAATTGCTGAGGACGTCCCCCGTAAGCTTCGACTCCCTCGTATACGATACCTTCGGGAATATCCGGGTGATTCTTCCATCCGTGAATGTACGGGCGAACACGGTGGTAATAGATGAAAGGCTCGCAATGCTCCGGCATTCTGCGGAGAGTCGCGCACATCGAACGCACCGATGATTCAACTTGCGAGAGCAGAGTTTCCAGTTGCTCCGCGTGGTGCGCTTCCGCGGCATCGAGACAATCGTGCAGAACGGCCATCGCCGGAGCAGCCTTCCGCTCGATCTCCACGTGAATCAGAATGAACCATTCCTCGTCGATGCCCCCGAGAAAATTCTGGATCAGGCCGATGTTGCCGATTTCGATCTCGCGCGACGGATCGAAGCGGAAAAAATTGTGAAGAGCATAGCTGCTGTAGCTGAGTACCGGCGGACGTCCGAGGCTCTGCGCAATCTGATACCAAGGCACAGCAAGCCGCGCCGGCAAGATCAATTCGGGCCGAGATCCTCCCCAGACATAGGCGTGC
The DNA here is from genome assembly GCA_963803735.1 of uncultured Acidobacteriota bacterium. GTDB lineage: Bacteria > Acidobacteriota > Terriglobia > Acidiferrales > UBA7541 > Palsa-189. The sequence goes on from CAWDNV010000013.1 coordinate 141,687, forward strand.
CCGAAATAGCTTAGAAGAACCATGGCTCGCTCGCGTTCGCGAGAGTCAGTTATTGTTTCGATCGGGAATGGGGGAAGATTTGTAATCGTGCGGTGAAGATGATCAGAAACCAGGAGTTTCGGTAAACCCAGTGCCACGCTTTCCCATGCGTCAAACGCTTTAGGGAGGCGTTTCAGAGGATCGTGAAGGGGAAGAAAGCCGCGTTCGTGACTAATTTCGAAGGCGGCGATAGAGGTCGACATTCATGGCGTTCCTTTATCCCGCTTGGTGGCCCAGCGCTCTTGGGAAGCGCCAGACTCTTGGGTAATTCCAGAATAAACGATGTATGGAGGGCGGGCAATACGTGCGAGGGCTTAGGTGCCCGGCAAAGCAATAATTTCAGCCGATCGTCCGAGCGGATCAGGAATAAGCGAAGATGGAAAAGAGCACTGCCGAGGATCAGAGAGGTTTAGCAGATTTGCCTCGGAAAAATCTCATTGACGCCCCGGCAGGCGCGGAGTAAAGGTACGCCTGCGTATAGTTAGAAAGGAGCGCCCCATGGTCGACGACGGCGTGATACGTAATAGATTGTCCCGAAGTTCGCCGCTGGCAATCGTGTCACTGTGTATTCTGGCGATCGTTGGCTGTGCCCGAAGTCGCGTGGTTGTCGTCGATGATACTGCGCTTAAAGCAGCAGACGCGGACGCCGCAAATTGGATCACCTACGGCCATACATACTCCGAACAACGTTTCAGTTCGCTTAAACAGGTCGACGAACAAACCGTAAGCCGCCTGGGGCTCTCCTGGTCTTTCGATCTCGGAACTCTGCGTGGCCTCGAAGCCACGCCGCTGGTAAGCGATGGCGTCCTTTACACGACGAGCGCGTGGAGCCTGGTGTACGCGCTTGATGCGCGAACAGGCCACCTGCTATGGCAATACGACCCGCACGTTCCAAAGGACCACGGGAAGTTCGTGTGCTGCGATGTGGTCAACCGCGGCGTCGCGCTGTATCGCGGACGCGTTTACGTCGGCACACTCGATGGGCGTCTCATAGCGCTCGACGCAAAAACTGGCGCCCCGGTGTGGGATGTTCAGACAACACCCAAAGATGGACCGTACGCAATTACCGGCGCGCCTCGAATCGCCAAAGGGCGCGTGATCATTGGGAATGCTGGCGCTGAGTACGCCGTCCGAGGGTTCGTCTCCGCCTATGACGCGGAGACCGGCAACCTGGCCTGGAAGACCTACACGGTACCCGGCGATCCTTCAAAGCCGTTCGAATCCGAGGCCATGCGCCGCGCCGCGGCCACGTGGTCGGGCGAATGGTGGAAGGCCGGAGGTGGTGGCACTGCCTGGGACCCAATTGTGTACGATCCGGATACGGACTTCGTGTTCTTCGGGACCGGCAATGGCTCGCCTTGGTACGACAGGCTGCGCAGTAAGGGCGACAATCTCTACATTGCTTCCATCGTGGCGGTCCGTGCCGAGACAGGCGAACAGGTCTGGGCTTATCAGACCACGCCGGGAGATAACTGGGATTACGACGCCACACAGCCGTTGATGCTGGCCACGCTCAATATTGACGGACAGCAACGCCGTGTTTTGATGCAGGCCAACAAGAATGGCTTTTTCTATGAGCTCGATCCAGCAACCGGGAAGCTCATTTCGGCAAAACCCTTCGCGGAGGTCAATTGGGCCACTGGCATTGACGCTAATGGGCGTCCAATTGAGAACCCTGCCGTGCGTGCTCTGAAAGATGCCACCATCGTAAAGCCCTCGAGTGCAGGCGCGCACAATTGGCATCCGTTGTCTTTTAATCCCAGCACAGGCCTTGTGTATATGGCTGTACTCGACGCCACCTCTCTTCAAGCCGTGACCGCCGACTGGAAGATTAATATGCACGACCAAACCACCGGGCTCGACAGGGGCTACGTGGGCCCGGTGCGCAAGCAGTGGCTTGGTCTCAAGCCAAGCGGAAAGCTTGTTGCTTGGGATCCGGCGGCGCAGCGCGAAGCGTGGCACGTTGATCTTCCTGATCCGGGCAGCGGCGGAACTCTTTCCACCGCGGGCAACCTCGTTTTTCAGGGGAGAGCCGACGGAAAGCTGCTGGCATATCGGGCGACGGATGGCAAACAGCTTTGGGAATTCGGCACCGGAATCGGCATCATGGCGCCACCCATGACGTACCAGGTCGATGGAACGCAGTACATTGCGGTGCTCGCCGGATGGGGAGGACCTGAAGTGCTTGGCAATCGCGCCACCGGCAAGGGAAAAGTTGCGCCGGGAAAGCTTTTGTCGTTCGCGCTTGACGGTAAGGCCACACTGCCTCCTTACGAGCGAGTGGTTCAGCCAGTTCCGATGCCAACTTTCCAGCTGGCCGCTTCCGCAGCCGACATTAACAAGGGCCGCGTGCTGTTCGCCACGTTTTGCGCGCGCTGCCATGGCGCAGAAGTAGTGAGCAGCGGGTTGACGCCGGATTTACGTTATTCGGCAACAGGAATCCACGAGAAATTCGAAGAAATCGTGCGCGGAGGCGCCCTGCGGGAGGTCGGAATGCCTGCGTTCTCGGAGGACCTGACATCTGCGCAGGTTCGGCTCATTCACGCATACGTTCTCGACCGTGCGCGTCAGTCAGCGCGTTTAGAGACTTCATCTCGTTAGCATCGGTCACGTTTTCTGAATTCGATCAAGCGGGAGGACACAAATGAATAACAATCCCAAATTCAAATGGGGCCGGCTCGCGCTGACAGCAAGCTTCCTGACGGTCACATTCAGCGCAGCGATTGCCGTTTGGTCGCAATCGCCTAACTTCGAAATTACGTTGGCGGGACAATCGATGATTCGTTCGGATTTCCGTCGTACAACGCCCAATGAGCTCGCCACGATATCGCCGGTACTGAAGGGCGACGTGATCTTTACAAATTTCGAAGCGACGGTGATCGAAAATGAATCGACTCACGACGGCAGATTCCTCTCGCCACCCGGAGCGCTGGACGCGCTGCAAGCCTTAGGGTTCAACCTGCTGGCTCTCTCAGACAATCATTCGTTTGATCTGAAGGTCGCGGGCGTTCAGAACACGGTCCGCGAGGTGAAAAGCCGCAATATCGTTCACGCTGGGATCGGAAACAATTCGGAGGAGGCCACGGCGCCCGGCTATCTGAAGACACCGAAAGGTACCGTCGCTCTCGTGGCAATGGCGTCAGGACTTATTGCCGAAGGAGGATCGGCTACGGCAACTCGGCCGGGCGTGAATGAGCTGCGTATCGAAGCCGGTGGCAAGCCGAACGAATCCACGAGCGAACTCCCGCCTCAACCGGGAAACGAGCCGAACCCGGAAGACAGACAACGCATTCTTCAGAGCATCCGCGAGGCTCACCAACACGCCGATCTCGTCGTCGTGTACGAACATAACCACGTTTTTCTGAACAGGCCGTTTGGGGCGCTCTTCAACGAAGAGTTGCCGGAACGGCTGGCCCCGGCGGATTGGCTCAAGAAATGGACGCACGAAGAGGTCGATGCAGGCGCGGACATCATCGTAATGCATGGCGCCCCGCTACTGCACGGCGTGGAGATTTATAAGGGGCGGCCGATCTTTTACGATCTGGGAAACTTCATTTTTAACGTGCCGCCCACCGATATACAGCTCGACGAACCGATCATCTGGGAAAGCGCTGTCGCGCATGTCGCGTTCCAGGGAAAGAACCTGCAATCGATCACGTTTCAGCCCATCATTATGAACAAAATTGGCCAGGGTGAACCTGACCTTCATGACGAGCACACCAATAATCTCTTTCTCCAAACTCGTGGTTTGCCAAAACTCGCAACAGGGGATCAAGCTCGTTACATCCTGCAGCGGCTAGCGGATGCCTCGCGCCCCTTCGGGACAAAAGTATTGGTAAAAGGCGATACGGCGGAGATTAACCTGAAGAGCGGAAGCTAGGTCGAATACCAGCCCTGTATCCCGACAACGCTCACCTTTTACGGCCTATGAGGTTGGCTGGCTGCTAACCAAGAATGGTGGAGGCGGGGGGAGTCGAACCCCCGTCCGAAAAGCGCTACGGCCCGAAGACTACATGCTTATCGCATTCGATTTGGTTCGCCAGCGGCGCTTGGAACGCGCAAGACGCGCTGCCGACTAGTCCGATTAATCTCGCCGGAAAACCACGGACCGAGGTCCGCCGGCCAGCCTACTGTGTGACGCCTCGATCCCAGCCCGTAGGCGAAGCTGGGGGAAACGGGCTACGCTAGGTTTTTCTAGGCAGCCAGAGCCAACTCATTGTTGGCAGTTCTGTTTTTTCCACCCGATTGCGGGCAGGTGGCGCCCGGCATGCCTTCGAGTCGCCACAGCTTCCGTCGAAACCGTGTCGCCCCCGTTGGTGATACTAATTATACCACCTGGGTATCAAGGCTTCCGGCCGGACAAAGCCTTTAATTCGCCCATGCCAACCCAAATCTGAGTAGCGCCTACCTCGATACGTCCTCCCGCTCTCGCTGTTGACAACGGTTTTCCAGCCTCACAATAATGCACTTATGGAAGTATGCCGACGAGGGCATCTGTGACTCGGGGTTCCCGGGACGTTGAAAAAGCCGTTTCTCGAACCCTGCGCGAAACGCTGAATACGCTTCAGCGGACCGCCGAGGACCTGAACCAAGCCCTCAACGATCTGGTCGCGGCCTGCGGCAGTACGCGTTCGACCAATGCGCTCCCGCCCATTTTACGGGCTCACACCGCCGCTGCATCGTTGGCCGCATCCCTGGACGTGCTTTCCCGATTCGTGGCGTCTTCTGCAAGCAACCCGGCCGTCGGCGGGTTATCGGAAGAGGACGAGGTCTCAGCCACCCCTGCTGGTGCTTCTTCGAGGCAGGAAATACCGGCAGCTCCTGCCAAGCGAGGCCGCACGGCAACGCCACCAATCTCTGTAGCACCTGACGCAGCTACCGTGCCAGATATGAGCGAAGACCTATCGCCGGTTCAGGAACCTGCCGTTGAAGATTTGGCTACCGCTGAAGTCGAACCGCAGATAGACTCCCCTTCGGCGAAAACGTTCGGGCGGAGTCGTGCATCTGACTTGGCGGAGCAGCACTCGGCATCGTTCAGGGAGTTTTCTCAGGAAATTTCGGCTGGACCTGCCGGGCAAGCGGCGATCAATCCCATTGAGGAGTTGCCGGCCGCGTCAGCGTCTTTTGATATTTCGACGCTGCAACCGGAGGAACAGGACCTGCACCGCCGGGCGAATCGCGTCGCCAAAGTTTCGATGCAAGATATTAAAATGCTCCGTCCCGATGAAGTTCGTTTGGGGCGCGAACATAAAGACATTTGCCTGCGTTTGCGAGATGATATTGAGAAAGCACATAAAGAATATGACCGGCGTTTTCAGTCGATCCTGGTCCATCCCGTCGACTACTTCTATGACTGGATGGTTGAAATCCTGGGCGAAGGCGACCCAGCCGCACTCGGCGAATATCCATATCCCTCTCCTGTGCTGCGGCGCTAATTCGCTGACCTCCAGCACGCGTAGTAGAAATATGTCTGCCTCTCTGCCCGCCCGGCGGGAAATATTCCGTGGCTTCCGCGTGCTGCAGATCCTTTTGTCCAGCGCGCTATTTTTCTGCTTTTCAAGTGAGAGCATCGCCAGGCCGCGCGTGCAGCAGGCCGCGCCCCAGAAGCGCACGGCTGTTAGGAAAAAGAAACCGTCGGCAATTCCAACCAAGCCGCCCGTCGGTAGTTCGCTTGCAGCGCAGCAACTCGAGCGACTGGCGCGCGACCTGCACGAGCACCCCATTGGAATGACCTACGAGCGGCTGGTGCAATTCGCGGAACGAGAAAAAGGCACCGCGATCGGCGCCCGGGCCGCGCTAGCTTTGGGTTATTACGATTACAGTCGCGCACACTTCACGGAGGCGAGGAGCTGGCTGGAAAAGGCTGCCGCTGATCCGCTGCTTCCAGATTACGCGATGTTTTGGGAGGCTCAGAACGATCGGGCGGCCGGGGCCGTGGATATCGCTCTTGTGGAATTGAAGCGCTACCGGGAACGCTATCCCGACACAGCGATGAGCGATTCGGCGGTCGAAGCTCTGGCGCAAGCGGCGATTGCCGCGGGCCAGCCTGCCGACGCAGTGGCCGCGCTGCAGGCGTATCCGAAGACAACCGCGAAAGCATCGCTTCTCCTGTTGCGCGCGCAAGCGAATGAAAAAGCCGCTGTGGCCAAAGGCGACAAACCGATTGCCGCGGCGAACGATTATCTCGAGGTAATTTACCGTTTTCCGATAAACGACGAGGCGAAAATCGCAGTCGAGCGTATTCCTTACCTGCAGGCAATGCTCGGCGAGCAGTTTCCGGGTACTCCGGTGGAAACGGAGATCACCCGCGCTGAAGCCCTGTATGACGCGCGCCGCTGGAAAGACGTTCGCAAAGCCTACGAGGACCTGCTGCCCAAGCTTTCCGGGGTAGCGCACGATCGTGCTGCACTGCGGCTCGCACAGGTTCAAATTCAATTAGGCGGCAGCCCCGAAGCGCTGGAATCTCTGAAGCTCACCGATCCCGAGCTCGATGCGGAACGCATCTTTTCTCTTTCGCAGGTGCAGCGGTCGGCGAAGTTGGAAGCGGAGATGCTTGCTGGGATCGAGCAGGTGGTTTCGACCTATCCGCAAAGTCCCTGGGCGGAAGAGGCGCTCTTCGCGGCCGGCAATTATTACTGGTTGAGTTTGGATCGCAGCCACGCGGCCGAGTTTTACCAGAGAATTGTTTCCTCCTTCCCAATGGGAAAGTATGCGTCGATCTCACAGTGGCGCATCGCGTGGACCTCGTACATGCTGCGGCAGCCCGAGGCGGCCAGCCTTTTCGAGAAATATCTGACGAAGTATCCGACGACACCGCAGGTCGTGAATGCGCTTTACTGGTTGGGCCGGAGCTACGAGCATTCCGGCAACGTCCCGCATGCACGCAGTTTTTATCTAGCTGCCGTGGAGCGCTTCCCGCAAACATATTTTGGCGAGAAGGCCGCGCAGCGCCTGCATGAAATCGGCACGCAGCCTACGAATCCCGCTGAAGTCCTTTCGGTCATTCCGCCGGCGGCGCCCTTGCCTCCGCTTGATGGTCCTCTGCCGGCAGCCGCGACACAGCGCTGGGCTCGCGCTCAGGCGCTGCAAAACATTGCCTTCGACAGCTCCGCCGAATTGGAATTGCGTTCGGCTTATGCCGATACGCATGCCTCAGCCCTGCTGCTGGCAATCGCTAAAGCCGCTGAACAAGCAGGCCACTACGGTGCGGGAATCGTTACGACGCGCCAGGTTGTCACCCAATTCGAAGCGCGGCGCTTCGATCAAATTCCAGACGAAGCTCTTCGAACTGCCTATCCATTGCCCTTCCGTGATTTGATCGAACGTGAATCGCTGCACTATCACCTCGATCCCATGCTAGTTGCCGGCCTGATCCGGCAGGAATCCGCTTTTGCGACGGACGCCGTCTCTTATGCCAATGCAGTCGGCCTGATGCAGCTCTGGCCGCCTACCGCGACGAAACTGGCGCGCAGCCTGAAATTCAGATATGCGCGAGGGCGCCTCTTCGATCCAGAGTACAATGTGAAGCTTGGCACGCTCTACTTGTCCGATCTGCTGATGGCCTTCGGCACGCCGGAAGCGGCGCTCGCCGCATACAACGCCGGCGAGACACATGTTGGGGAGTGGAGCGTCGGCCAAAATTATCAGGAGACGGCGGAATTTGTTGAATCGATACCCATCACCCAGACTCGTGAATACGTTCAGATCGTGGCGCGCAATGCCGAGCTCTACCGGCAAATCTATAAGCGCGGACCTGCGACACTTGCCAAAGCTTCCTCGCCCACGAACTCCGATACAGCTCCGGAATCTGCTCTGCCGGATGGTGTTCACCCGTAAACTTCTTCGCGCTCTCTAAAATCAACATGACAAGTCCCGCTGAAGCAAAGCCAACTCCCGACAAGATCGCTAAAACAGCGAGATTGATGCTTTCCGAAAAGGCCGAATACTTTACCGAGTCGGTGATTCGCGAAATGACTCGCCTGGCATTGCAGTACAACGCCGTCAATCTGGCGCAAGGATTTCCGGATTTTCCCGCCCCGCCGGAAGTCAAGGAGGCGGCCCGCGCTGCGATCGCCGCTGACGACAACCAGTACGCAATTACCTGGGGAGCGAAACCCCTGCGCGATGCGATTGTCCAGAAGTTCGCTCGTACGCAGGGCGTTACCGTCGATCCAGAACGCGAGATCACCGTTTGCTGCGGTTCCACCGAGGCAATGATTTCGTCCCTGATGGCCATTATCAATCCGGGCGACGAAGTGGTCGTGTTCGAACCTTTCTACGAAAACTACGGCCCGGACGCTATTCTTTCCGGCGCCAAACCCCGCTTTGTGCGCCTACAGCCGCCGAATTGGGAATTCGATCGTCAGGAACTTGCGCGCGCCTTTGGTCCTCGGACCAAGGCAATCATTGTGAATACTCCGAACAATCCGACGGGTAAGGTTTTCACTCGCGAGGAATTGGAATTTATTCGCGAACTTTGCATCCGCTGGAACGCCTTTGCGATCACCGACGAGATTTACGAGCACATCATCTATGACGGCACGCGCCACATCTCCATGGCGTCCCTCGAGGGCATGCGCGAACGTTCCATAACTATCAACGGAATGTCGAAAACCTATGGCGTTACGGGATGGCGAGTGGGATGGGCCATCGCTCCTCCGGGCCCAACTGAAGCCATCCGTAAGGTGCACGACTTCCTAACCGTCGGGGCGGCAGCGCCTCTGCAAGCGGCCGGCGCATTCGCACTCAAACTGCCGGAATCTTATTACCAGCGCCTCGCCGAAAGCTATCGCGCCAAGCGCGATCGAATGATGAAAATTCTGGAAGACGCCGGGTTCGAATGCTTTCGTCCACGCGGCGCCTACTACATCATGACGGACATCACGCGCTTCGGTGCGGCCGATGATGTATCGTTCGCACGCGAATTAGTGCAGAAAATCGGAATTGCCGTGGTTCCTGGTTCGAGCTTTTACAATGATGCCGCCGATGGCGCGCGCCAGGTGCGCTTCACGTTTTGCAAAAAAGAAGAGACGCTTTCTGCCGCCGCAGAGCGTCTTTCACATCTACGCCCCTCCTGACCGAGGCGGCGTAATGGATGTGCTAGAATTCGACGCTCCCGAGGAGAAGACCTTATATGGCGATGGAGTTCGATCTGATTCCCTTCGGCACCAGAGTCGAAGAGAATGGTGCAGGAGAGAAGATTGACGTCAGCGCGAGCTCCACGCGCACATTTTTTTGCGTCATGATCATCAGCGATCAGATCGAGCAAGAGTCCATCGACGTTTCGATCTGGGGCTCGGCGGATGGCGAGAATTGGGGCGCGCATCCCATTCTCAAACTGCCGCAGCGCTTTTACCGCGGTGAGACGCGCGCTGTCCTCGAGTTGGTTTTAGTTCCAGAAGTGAAATTCATCCGCGCTCGCTGGGACCTGAATCGGTGGGGGCGCGTTGCGCCACTGCCTATGTTCCAAGTTGGTCTACACCTGGAAGAAGTTCCTGCCATGCCTCAGCAGGTCAGTCCCGCTAGCGTCTCCGCTGCAAAATAAACCGCACTTGTCGTTGTGGATCCGGCTGGCGGAGGGTCACGCGCGTCGCGTGGTTTTCGTCAGAGAGATTAGGGCCTATGAGTTAAGATCAAAACTCTGGAGATAATTCGGTAACGTCACAGGCCAGTGCAACTCTGATTGCACCGCTGACCCCAGCGCCTGGGCTGCGGCGGGCTCACCATGCACCAGAAACAGTTGGCGTGGCGGCGCCGGAATTCCCTTGAGCCAGCGCATCAATTCGCCGCGTCCGGCGTGCGCCGAAAATTGCCGCAGGTTTACGACTTCGGCCTGTACCTGCACGCTTTGGCCGTGAATTTGGATCGACTTCGCTCCCTCCTCTAACGCCCTTCCGCGCGTGCCCTGCGCCTGAAAGCCGGCCAGCAGCACACAATTGCGCGAATCGGGCAGGCGCTGTGCCAGGTGATGCAAGACGCGCCCGCCAGTCGCCATGCCGCTGGCCGAAATAATGATCGCCGGCGTGTTCACGCTATTGATCTGCTTGGATTGCTCCGGGCTGCGCATCACATGCACTGCCGGTATTGAGAACGAATCTGCTTGAAGTTCCTGCGTGCCAATCTTCAAGTCCTCACGATGCCGCCGATAAATCTCGGTAACATCGATGGCCATAGGGCTGTCCATATATATCGGCAGCACAGGAATGCGCTTTGATCGTTCCAGCCGCCGGATGTCATAGAGCAGCAGTTGCGTGCGGTCCACAGCGAATGCCGGTACGACGATGACTCCACCGCGGCGCGCGACGCGGTTGATAACTTCGGCCAAAGCCTCATCAGGTGGTGGCGTCGTAGGATGATCGCGGTCGCCATAAGTCGATTCGCAAAGCACGAAATCGGCTCGAGGCGGCGTCTCTGGATCTTTTAATAGAGGCTGGTCGTAACGGCCTACGTCCCCCGAAAAAAGTATCGTCGTATTCTTGCCGCTTTCCGTGATTACCAATTCAAGACTCGACGAGCCTAGAATGTGGCCGGCATCATGCGAGCGGATAAGAAACTCCGGGCTGATCCGGCATTCTCCGAACCTCGGCATCGATGTAAATCGCTTGAGTGTCGCCACGACTTGTTCTTGCGTATACAGCGGCAGAGCGGGCCCATGCGAATTGTAACCATGACGCGTGGCGTGTTCAGCATCTTCTTCCATCAGGTGGGCCGAATCCGGAAGCAGCAGCGCGCAGAGTTCTTGCGTCGCGGCATTAGCGAAGATCGAACCGCGAAAACCGTCACTCACCAGCCTGGGCAGATAGCCGGTGTGATCCAAGTGCGCGTGCGTGAGCGCGACAAAGTCGATCGTGGCTGGATCTTGAGGACACCGCTGCCAATTGCGCTGGGTTAGCTCGGCAGTGCCTTGAAACAAACCGCAATCAATGAGCAAACGTTTCCCATTGGCCTCAACCAGATACTTAGAGCCTGTGACTGTTCCGGCGGCACCCAGAAATGTAATTCGTGGCATGAGCCGCCTATTGTAATCGCCCGCGGCCCTGTGGCAATGCCGCAAGCGACAGAGGTTGTGCGTTGATTCAATAGGAGGGTAGCCGAAGAATTTGGTGGAGCCGAAGGGATTCGAACCCTCGACCTCCTCGATGCCATCGAGGCGCGCTTCCAACTGCGCCACGGCCCCACCGGGAGTGATGAATTTTTATAACACCCGTACCGCATAAGGTCAAACGCGCCCTGCTGGGAGCGTTCGGCCTTTCGGATTGACTCAAGAGAATCACGGGCGTATGTTTTGCCTCAAACAGCATCCCACAGCAGCCTGGAGACTAAGGATGAGTAAACACGAATCCACTCGCCGTTCATTTCTGGTGCGTGCAGCCGTAGGCGCCGGAGCCGTAGCGGGCTCAGGTCTGGTGCCGGACGCTTACACCCAGACGCTCGAGGAGCATAAAAATGAGGCAGCAGCACCCAGCCAGTCGCATTCAACTTCCGTTCAGCATGGTGCGTTCTTCAATTACGAACAGGCCACGACGATTGCTGCCTTTACGGAACGCCTCATGCCCGGCGCGCCTGGCAAACCCGGAGCTCACGAAGCGGGTGTGCCCAACTATATTGACCTGGCTCTGGCCGGCGCGTACGCAGATCTCCAGGATTTCTACAGGCGCGGGCTTGCTCAGCTCGATGCGTACAGCCGCACTACGTACAAAAAGCCCTTCGTCCAACTCGAAGCTACCCAGCAAGACGAAGTCATTACGGCGCTCGAGCAGGGTAAAGCATCTGGCTTTAGCTGGCCAACGGCGCAGGAGTTCTTCAATGTCGTTCGGACGCACACCATGGAAGGCATGTTCGCGGACCCCCTTTATGGTGGAAACCGCGATTTTTCGGGTTGGCGCCTGGTAGGCTTCCCCGGCGCTCAAGGCAATTTCACGCCGGTGGACTTGCAAAACAGACAAATTTTCACACGCGCGCCTATGACCGGGTTACAGGCGCAGGCAGGGTTGCAAGCTCAGGCCAAAACTTCCGGACGGACGGAGTAAGCATGGCCACTGAAAAAACAGATGTCGTCATTGTGGGTGTAGGCGCAGTTGGCGGAATACTCGCCGCCGAACTTGGCAAAGCCGGCATGAAAGTCATCGGTCTCGAACGAGGTCCCCGCCTTACAACCCAGGATTTCAGCTCGCTCGATGAACTGCGCTATTTCCAGCGCCAGGAGCTGCGCCCCAATGCCAAACGGCAGCCCGTTACTTGGCGGCCCAACGCCAAAACCGATGCCAAGCCGATGCCGATTCTGAATTATGGCAATCAAGCCGGAGGGGGCACAGTCCACTACGGCGCTCTTTCCTGGCGCTTTCACGAAGACGACTTTCGCGTGCGCTCCCATACAATGGAGCGTTACGGAGCGTCAGCGATTCCGGCGGACTCTTCGGTCGTTGACTGGCCGTTGTCGTACGCGGATCTCGAGCCCTTCTACGATCGTGCCGAATACGAGCTGGGCGTCTCCGGCAAGGCCGGCAATCTGCAGGGACGCAAAATCGACGCTGGCAATCCGTTCGAAGCGCCGCGGCGCCGCGAATATCCTCTACCAGCATTGCTGGCCGACCAATCCGGCGTTATCTTCGCCGCCGCAGCACAGAGGCTCGGCTATCACCCGTTTTCCTCGCCGCGCGCGATTCTTTCGCAGCCTTACCAGAACCGTCCTGGCTGCACCTATTGCGGTTTCTGCCAGTCATTCGGCTGTCATATGGCAGCGAAATCCAGCATTCTCGTGACCAAGCTTCCGGAAGCCGACGCCACGGGCAACTTCAAACTGCTTACCGGGACGATGTGTTATCGGGTGAATACCGATAATACTGGCCGCGCCACGGGCGTCTCTTATTACGGCGCAGACGGCTCTGACAACACCATCGAAGCCGACCTGGTCATCCTCGCGACTTTCATCTACGACAATACGCGTCTGCTGTTGGTTTCCAAGACGGCCAAGTTCCCGGGCGGTCTCGCCAATTCCAGCGGCCAACTGGGCAAGCACCTGATGGCCCATATCGGCGCGCGTGTATTCGTTGCCTTCGACGACCGCTACGTGAATATCTACATGGGACCGAGCGCACAAAAGCACAGCCTGGATGATTTCAACGGTGACAATTTCGACCACAGCGGATTGGAATTCATGCGGGGCGCGCAGATCTCCGTGACTCCAGCGGACCTTGAAGCCGGTCCCATCGGCGCAGCAACCAGCATGAATCCGCCACCGGGTGTGCCACGATGGGGCGCCGCCTATCGTGATTTTCTCGCCAAATATTTCGCGCGCTACGCTGCCTTTATCGCCCAGACAGAAAACCTGCCCTACGCGGACCAGATGATCGATCTCGATCCGCACGTGCGCGACCAATACGGCTTGCCGGCGCCGCGGCTTACATACGACTGGCGCCGGCCCAATGAAGTCGCGCGAATTAATTTTCTGCTGACTAAGCTGGAGGAGTTGGGTCGCGCATCGGGCGCGCAGCACGTGTGGCGTTCGCCAACGGGCTCTGGAGCGCCCGGCGCCCACCATGAAGGTGGAACGCGCATGGGCAGCAATCCAAAAACGTCGGTCGTGAACCGCTACGGCCAGAGTTGGGATATCCCCAATCTCTTCGTCATCGGCAGCTCGACTTTTCCGACTATGAGCGGCTTCAATCCTACGCTCACCATTCAGGCGCTCGCCTATTCGAGCGCAGATGCCATCGTGAATCGCTACAAGAAAAATCCCGGCGCACTCGCCTAAGCGCCAGCGCATCAAGACTGATAATTGCCCACTAGATTTGCGCTGGTTCGCTATTGCGGCTTTGTCTACAGTTTTCCCTTACGACATACACCGTACTGGCAGAGCGGGTTCTATCCACTATAGTTCAACGCTCAGCCTGAGGGGGATAGCGTGAAAAAGCCGAAAGCCATTAAACCCGGCTGGGTTCGGAAAATTATTAAACCCATTCACCCGAGCCTGCCGGAAAAAGCGGAAATCGAAGTGCGCGATGCTGATCACCTTTATAAAGAGATTCGCATCGACAATGTCTTGGAGGATGAAAACGGCAAAAAGGTGAAGTTGAAAGAGCACGCGGAAGTAGATGTAGTTGTCGAAGCCGATGCTCAGGCCACCACACCTGATCCCTAATCCGTGCGCTCAGCGTAATTTTATTTCCAGCACATCCGATCTTCGGCATGCGCCGCCGTAATCGCTGCGTCGGGCTAAGGGACCTCTCCACACTAGAAGCAGCCTGTCGTCATGCGTCAATCAGGAGTGGGAAGTCCCCGAAGCACGCTGTTTTGCGACGCGAGGTCGGCTCTGCAGCGGAAAGCCTGAAAGGCCGACAAACCGATGTTCAACTAAACACAGACTTAATGATGTAACGGCCGTCGTTGGTTGAGATACCCGAAAATGGTGGGCGTCCTTCCATTCTTGCGTGGGGAGCCGGAATGAAGCGCCTCCTGATCATCGATGACGACGAAGCGATCCGCAGGATGCTTCGCTTTCGGCTCAAAGACAATTACGACATTATCGACACCGCATCACCCCAAGAAGGGCTGATTCTGGCGCTTCAACGCAAACCTGATGCGGTTCTCGTTGACCTTATGATGCCTGGGCATACGGGCTTTGAAGTTTGCCAAACGCTGGCAGGCTTGAGCTTCACCCAGCTCATGCCTGTTTTTGTGATCTCCGGAGCGCCAAAAGCCATTTATAAAGACTTCTGTGATGCACTCGGCGCGCGCGGTTATTTTGAAAAGCCGATCGATTTTAATCTTTTGCAAACACGTTTAGCCGCGGTCCTAACCGAGGAGCGCGAAAATCGGCGCAGAGAAGCGCGTGTGCGGCTGAGAGTGGGTGTAAAGCTGAAAGGAAGAGACGCCAAGGAGGACTCTTTTGAGGTTCTCACGTTTACCGAGGACGTGAGTAGCCGTGGCTTTAGTTGCGGACTCAACGTTCTGTTGGGCCCGAATGCGGTTGTCGAGGTCTTCTTGTGGATACCCACTGCACACCGGTTTACGGGAGAGGCGCGGCTCGCCTGGGCCCAATTTGCGGAGACACCGGCGCAAATGTGTGGCTTCGAGTTTCTGGAATATCCTCGCGAATGGATCTTCTGACAAGCTCACCCCCGCAGAAAAACTGCAAACTACAAAGAGATGCTGGCGGACTTCTGGCCACGCTTGGAAAGGTATGCATGCCAGAAAAGCCGTGCTGCTACGCCACGCCAGGGTTTCCACGGTAGGCTGAGCGCTTCTAATTTTTCCGGCGAAGGACGCTCCCGAAGTCGCTTCACCTCCTGCACAGCGGTGGCCAGAGCCAGATCTCCGGTGGGCCAGATGTCCGGCCGGCGAAGCGCGCTCAGAAGATAAATGTCGGCCGTCCACCGACCAATGCCCTTGAAGGCAATCAGCATGTTGCGCGCCGAATCGTCGTGGAGTTCGTGAAGGTCGCGCAGATTGAAATAGCGGTAAGCGAGAGACTCGGCGAGGAGACGCGTGTAGAGAGTTTTTTGCCGGCTGAAACCGATGCGAAGCAGTTCAAGATCGGTGAGTTTCAGGAAGCGCCTTGGGGTAAGCGGATTTGCGGCTGCTGTCAGGCGCCCGAACGTGGCTCGCGCGGAGGCAAGAGAAACTTGCTGCTCGAGAATGATGTACACGAGCGTGGGGAACCCTGGCTCGCGCACCCATAATGGCGGTTGGCCGTAAGTTTTCACCACGGCGGCCAGATGTTCATCCTGGCTTGCCAGGAACTGCACGCCTTGGGCGAAACCCGTTTCGTCCAGAATAGTTTGCGGAGTGCGCATTCAACGCCTTGCGAACTCTACACTGAATTACGCGGCGCCGGTAAACCGGTCAGGAAGCTTTTTTCGGCCACAACACGCCTTGATCTTTCTTTGTGACCGGCGCCATACCTTTGTAGACGAATTTCTGCACGCGCTGTCCACGGTAGGTTTCCGTGGTGAAGATATTGCCCTTCGAATCCGTGGCGATGCTATGTACGGCATAGAATTCTCCCGGCTGGCGTCCGCCGTCGCCAAAGCTGGTCAGGATTTCCAATGTATCGCGAAGAATGATGTAGACCTTCTCGTTCGAACCATCGGCGAGAAAAATGTATTTCTGCTGCGGATCTTTCGAAAAAGCAATATCCCAAACCGAGCCGTCGCCTAGCGTGCGCTTGGCGATGATCGTCTCCTTCACGAAGGTACCGTCTTTTTTGAATACCTGGATGCGGTCGTTTACCCGATCGCAGACATATAACAGACCATCGTTAGCGATCTCGGCGCAGTGAACGGGATTGCGGAACTGCGGCGCCGGCGGCGCATCGGGGTTATAAGGACCGAGGCTGGTGTCGTCGGGCTTATGGCCATACGCTCCCCAATAGCGCTTGGCTTTCCCTGTGTCCGCATCGAAAACGATCACTCGATGATTGCCATAGCCATCCGCGACGTAAAGTTCATTTGCATCCTTGTCGACAAACATCTTTGCGGGGCCTTTGAGGTTTTCAAGGTCGTTGCTGCCCTTGCTCTGGCCCGGATGGCCGATTTGCATCAGGAATTTCCCGTCCTGCGTAAACTTCAAGACCATGTTGTCGTTGAATGGCCCGCCGCCGGGCTGCGACTCATTTAGGGCGGCCGCCTGAGTTGGCGGCGCGACGGCGGCCCCGCGACCGTTGCCGCCGATCCAGACGTTGCCTTTGTAATCGACGGTAATTCCGTGGTTGGAAGCCGGCCAATCGTAACCCTGGCCCGGTCCGCCCCAGTGCCCGATGAGATTGCCCTCTTGGTCGAACTCAAGAACGGGCGGCGCTGCCATGCAACACTCCGACGCGGGCGGGTTCGCGGCGAGATAATTTTCCATTCTCTCAAGTGAGCCGCCGCGATGAATGATCCAGATGTGATCCTGAGCGTCGACTGAAACACCGATGGTCATGCCGAGGAGCCAATGATTCGGAAGCGGCTTCGGCCACATGGGATCGACTTCGAAACGCGGCGCTTGCACACCCGCCGCTTCCACCGCAGCGCGCTTTTCGAGCACGGTGGAAGCGATACCGAGCCCGATGAGGAGCGTGGGAAAAGCGAGTCCGATATAGAGATTGCGTTTCATATTTCTCCTCCAGTTTCAGTCTCTAAACCCTGCTGTACGGAGTGAACTTGAGCTGTGGTGATCGCCAGCGAATCGCGTGAAGGCCCTAGGCCAAGCGGAAATTTCAGCGGCCAACGCTTCGCCACATACCACATCAAGACCGCGACAATCAGCATCGCCATCAGCCAGTGCATCGCCGTCGCCAGCATCGCGGCAGTGAGCACGGGCCAGGCGAACCGGAACTGCGCCAATCGCTCGCCGCGGTCAAGCATCCAGTGCCACCCCGTGTGGGCCACGAGCGCGGAAAGAATGATTGTGCCCATTCGCTCTGCGACGGCGTAGCGGAAGAACGCGTGCAGCAAGGGAATGAGGAGCACGAGCACGAGCAACTGCCCGAGTTCCACACCGATATTGAAGGAAAGCAGCGAAGTCAACAGGTGTGATCCGGCAAATTGCAGCGTCTGCCGCAGCGCGAAGGAAAAACCGAAGCCGTGGACCAGTCCGAATCCAAACGTGATCATCCAGCGGCGCTGCACTCCGATGCCGCCCACAATATTTTCGAGTGCCATGTAAACAATGGACATGGCGATCAGTGTCTCGATCAACGAGGGGAACCACAAAAAATCAGGCGCCAGATTGTAGGCGCTGGCGATCAGCGTGATCGAGTGCGCCACAGTGAAAGAGGTGACTACCGGGATCAATTTGCGCAAGCTCCGGAACGGAATCACCAGGCAAAACAGGAACAGCAGGTGATCGGTGCCATCCAAAATGTGGAAGAAACCGAGCTTCACGAAATTCAGGGCAGCCTGGTACCAGTGCGGATCGAGGCGGACCAAACCCGGATCGCCGACGAATTCGAAAGCGCGGACGGCGCCGTCGGGCGTCAGAAAACGAAGAGCGGTGATTACCCGTAACCCGAGCCGCGCGAGCCCAGGATGAATCGAGAATCGCGAACGGTCCGACTGAATTGGATACTCGAATAAGACGTCAAGCATGACCTGATTCCAATAGACCTGCGCGTCATTCGACAAGCGTGGCCCGGTAACATGGGCGTATGCCTCGTCGTAAGACGCGAAAGATTTGTCGGAGGGGAACGAGGCGCGGACTTCAAGGATTTGAGGATTGGGCAGGCGGGTATCATCCTCATAGATCGAGATCGCATCCGCGATCCAAACCATTGCCGCTTCGCGCAAGGACGCATCAACCCGCGCTAAATCCAGATATCCGGCGCCGCGCTCGGGAAATTCCGTGTCCCGCATGGCGTTAAGCGGGACGCGCAAAAGCAGGTGGAGTTTTTGACCTTCGGGCTTCACGAACGCCTGCACCGTAACATCGTTGGGAATATCGTGCGCCCATAGCGCGTGCGGCAAAAGGAAAACAAGCGCTGCAATGAAAATCGAAATCCAAAGATGCCGCGCGTTTTTGCTGCACGCTGCCGATGAGGAATCGGACGCGGGAGACTTCATAGATTCCCTCCTTCGTCGGAATTGCCGCCGACTCTAACACAATTCGCCCCAACTGCTCACTCGTGCGATAGTTTTCGCAGATCCCGAGCTCGGCGTCCTTTGTCCTATTTGTTACGCGCCCCAATCAAATATTTCAACCTCTCAGCGCGATGAGATTTGGAAGATTTCTCCGACCGGCGACAGGTTGCCTGATCGAGGCTGATTGTGGTATAGGCCCTTATCAGGGATCGTCTGACGGGAGGTTCATGTGAACGCTAAGCTGGTCTCATTTGTTGCGATTGTCGGCTGTCTGCTGGCCGTATCCACTCCGCTTGCCGCACACCATGGCAGCGCGGCATACGAAAACGCCAAGGAAGTAGTTTTAAAGAACGCCACCGTGACGAAAGTCAATTGGGGCAATCCGCACACTTTGGTGCTTTTCGACGTTAAAGACGACAAAGGCAACGTCGTGCATTGGGTCGCCGAAGGTGGAGCGGCCTCTGCTGTTAGTACCACCGGCTGGACTAAGAATGCGGTTCAGCCCGGCGACGTAATTACCGTCTACCTCTATCAAGCCAAAAACGGCCAGCCCATCGGCCGTGCAAGCAAGGTAGTACTCGCCGACGGCACTACATTAGGCGCAGGGTATCTCGAAGGTGATCGGGCGTCTCAATGCGATAAGGACTTCGGCCCAGGCGGAGATGAGTCGTCGGCCTGCCGTCCCGGTGGACGTAAAACCACCAACAAGGAATAAGCCCGCTAAAGGGGAGTGTTGAAATGGGACTCCGTTACAAGTACGTAGTGGTCGGTCTGCTCACATTCCTGGCATTTTCATCCGTGCTCGCGGCTCAGGAGCCACAAAATCAAAACCAGGCGCGGAAAGCGGATGAAGAGACCGGAGGGCCGGCGCCAGTTCACGATCTCAATGGAACTTGGCTAGGACCTGGCGAACCGGCGCTGAATAACCGTATCCCTCCCATGACGGCTGAGGGCCAAGCCAAGCTGAAGCTCAATATTCCCGACCCCTTCAGCGCAACTTCCAATGATCCTTGGAAGACCTGCGATCCCTTTGGTATGCCGCGAATCGTCAATAACGAAATAAGAGAGATCGGCTTTGCCACCATGCCCGACCGGATTGTGATCCTGGAAAACTACGCCAAGGTCTGGCGCGAAGTGTGGATGGACGGTCGGCAACTGCCCAAAAACGTTGGCCACAAGGGCGGGCCTTCGACGATGTACTTCGGATATTCGGTGGGTCACTGGGACGGGAATAACACCCTGGTTGTGGATACCGTCGGCATGGACGACAAAACCTGGGTCGACCGCCGCGGCTATCCGCATAGCATTGATGCCCATGTGATCGAGCGCTACACGCGGGTAGACCACAATCACATGAGCATGACCGAAACGATCGATGATCCCGTTTACTACACAGCGCCTTTCGTCATCGCGAAGGCCGACTATAGGTGGATTAAGGGCCAGGACGATGCGAAAGTCGCGGTTCCCTTTTCCAACGAGTACATGTGTATCCCCTCAGAGGCCATCGAGTATATGAAGCTCGTCGGCAGCCCCGCCGATGAGGACGCCGCGACCGGCGTTAAGAAGGAAACAAAGTAAAGAGGAACTGGGAACGCCTGCTAACTCCGACGAATCGTCGGGCAGTGACTCGTTTCTGTGCACCGCTCAGTGAGCCGGCTCCAGCCTGGCCGCTTTGTAGGCGGCTTCGGCCTCCGGGCTTGCGAGATACTGCAAAAGAGCTTTCGCGGCTTTGGGATCTTTGGCTTTCGAGGAAACGTACCCGACAACGTCGATCGGTGTCGAAGCTCCCCGCGGCAGGGGCCCTGCGAGATCAACTCCCTCGCGTAACTTATCGCTCACTTCAGGGCCGATAAAGAGCTCGGCCTCCCCCTTGGCAACCATAGCCTCCGCTTCCTGACTGCCTTCCACCGTCTTCAGTTTCGCTTTCACTTGTTCAACGAGACCGAGCTTTTTGAGCGAGTCCATGGCCTGGCCTCCGAGCGTACCGGTGGATGGATCCACGATGACGATGGATTTGGCCGCGAGCAGCGCCCGTTTCACCGCAGCGGTTGTGGAGATGTCCGGCTTAGACGCGCCCTTTTTGACGCTCACTCCCAGCACAATTCTCGCTAACCTGGTGGCGCTTTTAGGGTCAACGTTGCCCGACGCGACCGCTGGCGGATATGGCGCAAATATGATGGACACTTCCAATGCTTGGCCGTGCGCCACGAGCTGCCTGGTTCCATAAGGCGGAGTTTCCCGGCTGCCCTGCCCATACGTCGCCTTGACCTTGTCGCCGGTCTCGCTTTCGAAGCCCGCAATTAGCTTATCCACCGTTTCCCGCCCCATGGGCCCCGGCACCAGAAGGGTGATCTCCGTCTGGGCGTGTGCTGCATATGCATTGCCGAGCAAAAGCGCGGCGACAACCAGTGACGAACACCAAAATTTCACGTTTCCTACCCTCCAAGACGCGACGATCCTGTGTCTGCGGAGAGACCATACGCTCGCAACTTCACCGGGTCAACTGCCAAGGCCCCAATGGGCATTGACAAAACAAGCGCCCCAATGGAATAGTCGCGTGCAATTGGAGGTACTCTCCATGAATGCCAGAGTCGTAACGCGTTTTGCCGTCGCTGCTGTTCTCTTACTGATTGCTAGTGCGGCCATGGCCCACCATGGTGCGGCGAGCTATGAATCGAATAAGCTAACGACCTTGAAGGGCACCGTAACCGATTTTCGTTTCCAGAACCCTCATGCTCAAATTCTTCTTGATGTAAAGGATTCATCGGGCAAAGTAGAAAACTGGATTCTCGAAGCCGTTGGCATAGCCACGCTATCAAGGAACGGTTGGAGCAAGAGCATAATGAAACCGGGCGATCAAATCACCGTCACCGGTAATCCCGCCAAAAATGGGTCTCCGTCTATGCGTCTGACCAAGGTGGTGTTGGCCAGCGGCAAAGAGCTAGGACTCGAGCGCGGCGAGGATTACGCCGGACAATGAGCGTTCGCGGTTATCTGAGTACAGTGGTGCGCAATGGGTGCGCAGCATTCGCATTATTCGCGACGCTCGGTTTGCCCTGCGCGGTGCGTGGTCAAACCGCCGGTTCGAGCACTAGCGCAAAAGGAGCAGTAAAAACCGCGGCGGCTTCGACACCAGACCTAAGTGGTATGTGGAGGCGTACGCGGCGCCCTCCCGACAACAAGCGCAAATACACGATTTTCGAGATCGCCTTGTCCTTGACGAACGACGAGCCGCCGATGACCGCATGGGGACTCGAAAAGTTCAAAGCTGCCAAGCCGAACGTCGGGCCTCATGCCGTAACTATTGCCGAATCCAATGATCACACAGTCAACTGTTTCCCTCCGGGAGTACCGAAGATTTATCTCATGCGAGGCGCACCGCTGGAGATCCTTCAGGAGCCCGGGCGCGTGGTGATGTACTTTGAATACGATCACTTCGTGCGCGAAATCTTCACCGATGGGCGGCAGCATACGCCGGATTTGAATCCCACGTGGATGGGAGAAGCGGTGGGCAAGTGGGACGGGGATACGCTCGTCGTGGATACCATCGGTTTCAACGACAAGACCTGGCTGGATTATTCAGGACATCCGCATAGTGACGCCCTGCATGTGGTGGAGCGCATACGCCGCGTGGATCACAGTACCCTGGTCAACGATATAACTATCGAGGACCCGAAGGCCTACACCAAGCCTTGGGTTTCGCACATGGTTTTCGATCTGCACCCGGACTGGAAAATCGAGGAAACGATCTGCGAAGACGACGTCAACTTCTCGAATGTGCAGAAAGTATCCGAATCGAAGAAGTAGCTGAACCCGGCTCTTATTCCGCAAAAGCTCAATCAAAACTGACCAGCTGCGTTGCTAATGGCTGCGGGCCTGTTCGAGACGCGCCTGCGCTTTCAGCGACTCCAGCTCTTTTTCGGTACGCAAGGTCATGCGCGCGACTTTCCTCGCACGGGAATACGGAAGAATGACCTCCAGCGCGCCGTCTTTCTCCAGCAAAGAGACGTAGCGCGTTTCAGCGCCGAGCGTAGGGAAGGGGTACTCAACCCACTTGGAAGTCTTGGGCTCGAATTTGATCACTTCATCGGCGTTCATCAAGTTGATCCAAACGTTATGGCTTGAGTCCACCTGGGCCTGATAAGGCTGTTGTGCATCGGGCCGGGGAAGCGGAATCATCGTCACTTTCAAATTATGGGTATCGATCCTGGCGAGATTGCCTCCCCACCAGTCGCAAACCCAGATGAGATGGCCATTTTTGTCCGCGCCCAGCCGGCGAGGCCCCTCCGCCCATGGAACACCAATGACCCACGTAGATCCGGCACGAGCATAGACGTTGCGCTCTTCACTGGTGACTAAATCCGTCTCCATTGACACCGGAGTGAGCTTGACTTGCGTCACTTTGCCGGACTTGATGTCGCTCTTGGACAAGGTGTCCATATTCATTTGCGCCCACCAGGCATTGCCATCTGCATCTGCAGCCAGTCCGTAGGTACTTCCGATACCCTCTGAGTTCTCGTAAACCGGAGATTTGAACTCTGTAAATTCTTTCTTTTGGGGATCGAAACGCACCGCGCCTGGGCCGGTCGTCGCCCAAATCTTGCCTTTGCCATCTACATCGACGGTTCCAGCCGCCGTGGTCGGGCCGGTCATGCCTTGGGGCGGCGTAAAGACCTCGATTTTTTCAGTGCCTGGATCTATCTTGGCGAGGCGGCCCGGACCGCCTTCTAGCCCGGCGCTCACATTGAACCAGAGGTTTCCTTGCTGATCCCGGGTGATGCCGTGACCATTGGCCGCGAAACCGTGCAAGCCAGGCACCTTGAACGTCTTGAGCGCCCCGGTCTTCGCATCGACTCTTCCGAGGCTGATGTCGTGGTTGGACACGTTATATGAAAACCAGATATTGCCATTCAGATCGGCTTGCGCGTCGTGTATGCCATGAGCGCCACTCAGACTCGAGGGCGTACCCAGTGACCAATCGCTTCCATCGTTGGTGATGTATTCAGTCCCGGACTTCTCGTCTGGGGCAACGGGAACTTCATACTCGGTAAACACGGCGCGGGCCGCCTCTCCCGTAGGACGCGGGCGCAGCTTGAAATTCATGGCTGTCGGCTGCGGCCCGCTGACACGAGCCAGATAGGCGGCCAATTCCTTCTCGTGGAAATCGATGATTGGTGCGGGCTCGATCTTCTCGCCAAGATAACCGCCGGCGACGTTCACTCGCTTCATGAGGTCGAGAATTGCCGTCCAACCCGCAATGTCAAAGCGCTCCTGGAGAATGTAGTTGGGCTGATGACAGCTGGTGCAGCTATTGCGGAATACCCTTTTTAAGCGCCGGTCGTCCGGAGTGCCGTCGGGCAAGGAAGCGAGGAGTTGGTCGCCGGTGAGTTGCCTTTGAAAATCCTTGATCGGCTTTAAGACAAAATCCTGATGGCGCGTCGAGGTCAACTCGATTTTTGCGCGAGCTGTGGCGAACGTATCCGCCTGGGCCCACACCTCATACTGTCCTGCCAGCATCGGTGGAAAATAGTAATCGCCCTGCTGATCGGTGAAAATACTTGTGGTAATGGCCTTTCCTTCCGCTTTAGCCGAAACCGTTGCCCCGGCCATTTTTTCGCCGGCATCCGATTTCACTGTGCCCGCGAGCAAGGATGAGTTTTCGTCGGCGCCGTGTGCACGCGCCGAAGGGCAAAGCATGAGGACAGTGACCATAGCTGCAAAGATCAGGGTGGCCGTGAGATTTTGAAATGAAGTTCGCTCAGTGCTCATGGCTGCGGCTCCTTATCTTCGACTTCCTCTGCGCTAATCTACGGGGCCTTCACCCTTAGTTTGCGGATCGCGCTGCGCCGGCTTTGGCACAGTTTTCAGGTACTCGATGATGGCGTTTATATCGGAGGCTTTCAGTCCATACCGGAAGCCCGGCATCTTGCTCGAGCCCTTGTCAATGTAATCGCGCACGGCGTCTTCTCTGCCGCTCACCAGGTCGCGGTACAAAGGAGGACCATACATCGGATTCGTGAGGGTTGCTTGCGTGTGGCAGACGGGGCAGTGTTGCTGGAAAAGCCGGCGACCGGAAGTCACTGCGTCCTGGCCCGAGGCGGCCGTGCTGTTGCCATTTTGAGCTGGAAGTGTAAGCGGAAATAACAACAACAGCAGGACCAGCAGAAGATTCGAGCCGTATCTCATTCCCTACTCCCGCCCCATGGACCATCACAGACGCCGGATTACCTGCACCGGGGCTCGCTATTGACAGTAGGGATAGCAGATTTCTCCTCAGAGCACAATGGGAGCGGTCATCTCGCAGGGCGCATTGATTTTGGGCGCTTGGCAAAGTGTCGGCTTGAGCCGAGGCGAAAACCAGCCAAAAACCGACCGATTGCGACTGTTTGCGGAATATTAACGCGAGGTAAATCTTGGGGTTGCCTGTGAGTTAGGGTGAGAGTAGCATTGGGGATCATTCCGAAGAGCTCGCCAGTCCCCCTTTCCGAGGTGGCGCATCAGATTCGTCAGCGGGCGCACTGAAAAACTTTTGAGGCTAAAGCACATGGAGCCGCACAGGCCTTTGGGGCATCTCCGGCCGCTGCTGGGCCTTTTCCTGGCTGCAGGCACCGTGCTTTGCCTGGCAGGCTGCGGGGATTCCACTCGGAACGTTGCCAGCTATCATCCTCCCGTCATTCAAGCGGCCACCTCCCAGCAGGGGAATCCGGTCGCCAAAAAGCAATCCAATCCGCCAGCTGGAACTCAGTCTAATACGCAACCAAAGGCAGCCCCGAAAATAGGCTCATTGCCCCTGACAGCCCCACGTGGGCGCACAGCATACCTATCGCTGGTGCGGCCGGACGCTGTGGATCGGCTGGCCGTGCAGGTGAGGACAGCGTACGCCACCGGCGAACAGGACGCCAAGGCGAGCCACAACGAAGCCGCCCGGCAGGACTACAATCGGGCGCTTGATCTGCTTTTGGCCAGCGGTTTCGATGTCCGCAAACAACCCGAGCTCTCTGAGCTATTCAACCAGATCATGTCGTCCTTATCGACCCTACAGGGCACGACGCAGGACGCGGAAGCGACTGGGCCGCCCGAAGTACCGGCCGAGCAGCAGAACAAGCCCTCTCCACTGGATGAAATCAACGCCATCACTTCATTATCGGGAGAGGAAACTCCGGCAACTCCGGGCGATGCTGGGCTAAAGACAAATGCAGAGCGCGAATTGCAGGCCGTGCCACACGATATTCCGCTGACGCTCACCGATCCCGTGCTTTCCTTCCTGAACTTCTTTCAAACCACCAAGGGCCGCGCCATTGTGGAGAATGGATTGCGTCGCGCGGGACGCTACAGCGAAATGATTCGCCGCGTGCTGGCCCAGGAGGGCATGCCCAGCGACTTGATCTACCTGGCGCAGGCGGAGAGCGCATTCGAACCGCAAGCCCTCTCGCGTGCGGGAGCGCGTGGGCTCTGGCAATTCATGTCTTACCGCGGGAAGCAGTACGGTCTCGAACATAGTTGGTGGCTGGATGAACGTCAGGATCCGGAGAAGGCTACCCGGGCAGCGGCACATCATCTTCGGGATTTATACGAGATGTTCGGCGATTGGTACCTGGTGATGGCTGCTTACAACTCAGGCCCCGGGACTGTGCAACACGCTGTCGAGCGTACCGGTTACGCCGATTTCTGGGAGCTGTATAAGGCAAACGTGCTGCCGCAGGAAACGCGCAACTATGTGCCCATTATCCTCGCGCTCACTTTGATCTCCAAGGATCCGGCGCGCTACGGCGTTGAGTTCGTTCCTGACGAGCCTCTCCAAGTTGACCGTGTGCAGCCGGGACATCCTGTGGACCTGCGGCTGGTTTCAGAAACGATCGATGTGGATGTGGATAAGTTGAAGCTGCTCAATCCGCAACTTTTGCGGCTGGTCACGCCCAATGATCCTCGCTTCATGCTGCAGATTCCCGCCGGCAAGGCGGAGGACTTCGAACGGGGCATGGCGGAGATTCCGCCGGAAAATTGGGTGAGCTGGCGCCGGCACCGCGTCGAGCAAGGCGAAACGCTGTCCAGCATCGCCCGGCGATATCGGATTTCTGTCGCATCGCTGGTCGAAGCGAACGGACTGGATGCCCAAGCACGGCCTGAAGTGAATGCAAAGTTGATCATTCCCGCGACAGTCCAGGCGCCACCCACTCTGGGTGCGCTGGTGCGTTATCGCGCGCGCCATGGCGACACGGCCGAGAGCGTGGCGGATCAGTTCAACGTAACGGTCGCGGAATTGAAGAAGTGGAACGGCATGCGCAGCAATCGCCTGGTGGCCGGGATGCGTCTGAAGATTTATCCAGGCGTGACGGGCCCAATGCCAGTAAAAGCAACGGTGACGGCTGCGCGAGCGGATGTTCCAGCAAAGGTGGGCCAGCCCGTGACGCACCGTGTGCAGCAGGGCGAGACCCTGTGGTCCATCGCTCAGGCGTACCAGACAACGATCGAAGCCCTGCGCAGCGGGAATCGTTTTCTCTTCAGCAGGCCTTTGCAAGCTGGCGACATTCTGACGATCGTTCAGTCTCACTAATCCGCGAGCGCCGTCTGCAAAATTCCTGCGCCGTTATTGCTTTCCCCCGACGAAGTCCTGAATCGACGGATCATTTACTGGCACGATTCACCAGAAAGGATGCTACTCTGGCGGCATTGTTCCCGGTCGAACGGATGGCTTGACAAAAGCTTCACATTCCGTTTATAAGCCGCCGATGCCGCGGCGGCGAGGTCGGCCGGAACTCAAAGCGGCGGACCTACGGAGGAATGATGGCCTGGCTACATGATAACGGCGACGAGAACGAATTCTCCCAGTTCGAAGAAGATGAGGGCGGCGAAAAGGACGAGGGCGTATTAGAAGAAACGGAAGAGGAAGTCACCATAATCGAGCGTCCGGGAGTCCCCGTGGCGCCGCCATCGATGCCCAAACCCAAGCCACGCAGACCAAGCGCCGCAAAAGCCAAGGGCAAGCCGGCGCGAGCCAAGGCGAAGCCCAAGAAGAAGGCTGCGGCCAAGAAGAGCTCGAAGAAGAGCTCGAAGAAGAGTTCCGCCCGCAAGAGCTCTAAATCTCGTAAGAAGCGCTGAACTTAGGTTCACAACCACTACACCTTACTCAGGGCGGAAATCACTTCGCCCACGAGTTCAATTCGACAAGCTCCGCATGCACGCGGGACATTAATTGTCGCCTTTGCAATGCTGCCGGACGGGAGCAGGGAGGGTGCAATCGGGTCCCCACGCTTGCACAATCGAGCGCGAACTTGATTACGGCGAGGAATATCTCCTTGCCGTGCGATAGGGACGCTCGATAGCATGCCTCGCTATGGTGCTTGCCATAGAGCACATACGAAGAATGCGCGGAGGTGCGCAATCACACCTGATGCGCTGCGACGACGGGGGTTATTACATCGTCAAATTTCAAAATAACCCCCAACATACTCGCGTTCTGGCCAACGAACTGCTCGGGACCAAGATAGCCGGGTATTTGGGCTTACGGGTCCCGCAGATCGAGGTGGTGGAGGTCCGGCGTGAACTTATCGAGCTTACCGCAGAGTTGGTGATCCAGTTGGGAATCGGCCGCACGCCATGCCGGGCGGGAAAGCAGTTCGGTTCGCGCTACCCGGGTGATCCAGCGCAGACTAATGTGTTCGATTTTCTGCCGGACGAACAACTTAGTCAGGTGGAGAATCTGGCTGATTTCGCAGGCATGTTCGTCTTCGACAAATGGACATGTAATACCAATGGACGGCAGGCCGTGTTTTTTCTGGAGCCTGGGCATTCTCGCTATCAGGCGATGATTATCGATCAAGGCTTCTGCTTCAATGCGGGCGAATGGAATTTTCCCGATGCACCGTTGCGCGGGCTTTATAATCGCCACAGCGTTTATCGGCATGTCACGGGCATCGATTCCTTCGAACCTTGGCTCAATCGCATGGAAGAACGTTTGAGCTGCGCACAGCTCGGCGAGATTGCCGGGAGCATTCCGCCGGAATGGTACAACGACGAATACGCCAAACTGGACGAGCTGATCCGAAGACTCGACCAGCGCAGGAGACTGGTGCGCGAACTGATCGTCTCGGCACGTGACTCCGGGCGACAGCCTTTCCCGAATTGGAAGTGAGCGGCCTCTCAAAGAGGGATGAATATGCCAGAAGCACACACACCCCAGGCCTTGCGGCCATGCGCTTATCACGTTGTACGCTACACGCCCAATTTGGTTCGAGACGAGTGGGTGAATATCGGAATTCTTCTGTTCGATCCGGCCACCGGACGCCTGTTGCAGCGCCTGGTGGAAGAACCCGCGGAGTTTGCACGCATTCGCCGGTTGCACCCCGCCGCAGATGAAGAGCTTTTGCGGCGGCTCTCAGACGACTTTGCTTTGCAATCGGCAGCGGAGGGCAATCACGCACAGAGTTACATCGCGCGGCTGGAACAAACCCTCTCGAATACCTTACAGCTCAGCCCTCAAAAGGGGTTGCTGGCCGAGGAAATGGAAGCCGAACTGGACCGTCTTTATCACGATCATGTCGAAATCCCACGCTCGGGGCGCATAGCGGAGTTGGCCACGAGAAACGGAATCCGTTCCCGCGCCAACCAGGTTTTTCGTGGAACGGGAATCTGGCCGCGGCTGCAACGCCGCCTGCGCGTGGATGAATTCACTTACGCGGGCGATCCGCTGCGCCTGGATTACGGCTACCGGCGCAACGGCACACGCGGATTCGTTCAAGCGCTCTCGCTCTCTCGCGATCCTGGCCAGGCCAAAGTTCTGGCATTTACGGCCGATGCCATCCGCCAGAAACTCGATCATTCGGAATTTCTTGCTGTCACGGAAACGGAACCACGACCGGCGGAAAACCCACGGCATCGCTTTATTCTTGGCCTGCTCGAGGCCCGTGAAATCGGCGTTGTGCCGTTGTCGCGGTTGGCCGAATGGTCCTATCGCTTGCGTCCCACTTTGCTCGGGGGCAGCAATAATTAGGCAGTTCGGAATGACTTCGAAAGCCGGCTAGAGTACGTCTTCACTCCAGTTTTCCAGGCGCTCTTTTACCCGCCGCATGAACTGGTGCGCCGTGGCGCCGTCCACTACGCGATGATCGTAGCTGAGGGTCAGATAGACCATGGAGCGGATGGCGATGGCATCGTCAATGATTACCGGCCTTTTCTGAATCGCGCCGATGCCCAAAATCGCCACGTTGGGCTGATTGATGATGGGCAGGCCCATCAGGCCTCCGAATGTGCCGGGGTTGGTGATGGAAAAGGTGCTCTCCTGAACGTCCTCCGGTTTGAGCTTTTTCGCGCGGGCGCGCTCGGCCAGATCATTAATTCCGCGCTGCAGTCCCAGAAAATTCTTTTCCTCGGCATGCTTGAGCACGGGAACGATCAGTCCCCAATCAAGAGCCACGGCAATGCCAATGTTGATCTCGCCGTGAAGCACCACGTTTGTGCCGTCCACGGAAGCGTTGACCGTGGGGAAGTCGCGCAGGGCGTCCACGCAGGCACGCACAAAGAAGGGCATGAAGGTGAGCTTCATCTGGTGCTTCTGCTCGAATTCGGAGCGCGCCGCTTCGCGCACGTGCGCAATGCGGGTCATATCCGCTTCATCTATGGAGTAGACGTGCGGCGAGACCCGCTTGGAAAGCACCATGTGCTCGGCGATGCGCTGCCGCATCACGCTCATGGGCTGCACTTCGTAGCGGCCGAAATAGATTCGTTCTCGAGGCAGAGCCGTTTCCAGAGAGACATGCGCGGGCGAAGCTTGCGCGGGCGGCGCGCCGGATGGCGCAGGTGGCTTGGCTGCAGGCTCCGCTGCAGGCCGCTCCGGGCCACTCGAGATCGCGGCAAGGACGTCTTTTTTGCTGACACGCCCTCCGGCACCCGTGCCGGTCAACGTTCCGAGATCGATTCCATTTTCTCGCGCCAAGCGGCGTACTAGCGGCGAGCTTCGAATCCGCTTTCCATCGTCGGTAACGGTCTCCTCTTCGTCTTCTCCCGCCGCAGCAGCTTCAGGCGGAGCTGTTTCCGAAACAGGGGCCGAGGAAGACGGCGGAGGGGCTGGTGCAGGGCGCTGTTCGGCTTTTTGTGAAGCCTGAGGCGGTGGCGCCTGCGCTTTCGCGGGCGCTGGAGGCTTGGCAGGGGCCTCGGATTGGCGTGTCGCGGCGGGTTTGGCCGCCGTAACCTGAGTCCCGGGCGCGTCGATCAACGCTACAACAGTCTGAATGGGAACGGTCTTGCCTTCTTCGACGCGGATTTCCTTCAGCACGCCGGCCGCCGGCGAGGGTATCTCGGCGTCGACTTTATCGGTCGAAATTTCGAAAAGCGGCTCATCGCGATCGATGGAATCGCCCGGCTTTTTCAGCCACTTGGTAATGGTTCCTTCGAAGATGCTTTCGCCCATCTGCGGCATGATTACTTCGACGGCCATAGCCCTCTCCTGTCCTCATTCCTGCGGCAGTTCCCGCGGAAACATCTCTGCCGGCAGCGAAGCAGGCGCACTAAAGAATGCGCTCGGCAAATGGAAAAACTCAATAGCGGGCCAGATCGCGAGCCGCTTCCGCGATGCGAGTGGCGTTGGGCAAAAAATGCTCCTCAAGAGGCGGTGAAAACGGCACCGGCGTATCGAGCGATGTAACACGCCGAATCGGCCCATCCAGGTCCTCGAACGCAGCGTCGGTTACCAGCGCAGCGATCTCCCCAGCGATCCCGCCCGTGCGTGTGTCTTCATGCACCACCAGCAGCTTGTTCGTGCGCTTCACCGATTCGATGATCGTTTGCCGATCGAGTGGCAGAAGTGTTCGCAAATCCACGACCTCCGCTTCGATGCCCTCTTTTGCCAGCAGTTCGGCTGCTTCCAGCGAGGCATGCACCATGGCCGCGTACGTTACGATGCTCACATCACGCCCGGGTCTGCGCACAATTGCTTGGCCAATCGGCACAGTGTAATCGTCTTCCGGCAAATCTTCCTTGATCCGCCGGTACAGAAATTTATGCTCAAAGAAGAGCACGGGATTATTTTCACGAATGGCTGACTTGAGCAGCCCCTTGGCATCATAGGCGGTGGCCGGGTAGATCACCTTC
The DNA here is from genome assembly GCA_963803735.1 of uncultured Acidobacteriota bacterium. GTDB lineage: Bacteria > Acidobacteriota > Terriglobia > Acidiferrales > UBA7541 > Palsa-189. The sequence goes on from CAWDNV010000013.1 coordinate 173,369, forward strand.
AGACCCGGCGTATGCACGAAGTACATCTCTGGATTCGCGGAATGAAAAGCGCTGCCGTGTACTCCTCCGCCGGACGGCCCGCGAATGACGATGGGCACCGGAGCGCCCCAACGGTAGTGCGACTTGGCCACGAAATTCGTGATCTGGTTGAAAGCGCAAGCAATAAAGTCAATGAACTGCATCTCCGCGATCGGCCGTAAACCCAGGTAGCTCATGCCCACCGCGGCGCCCACAATAGCAGTCTCGCTGATCGGCGTATCGATCACGCGTTCCCAGCCGAAGCGCTCCAGCAGGCCCGCCGAAGCTTTGAATGCGCCGCCGTAAACGCCAACGTCTTCGCCCATCAGTAAGACCGCCGGATCGCGGTCCATCTCCTCGATCATCGCCTGGCGAATGGCATCGAGATAAGTCACCTGGGCCATGGCTATCTCCGCGCCCTTCGTCCGGGCGGGCTTATTTTGCGTTTGCGGTCTGTCGCCGCCGAATGCGCAACGGCCGGCTCTATCAGGGAATCCTGTTGTTCGGCGCGATCCGCCGCCACTGCAGCTTCCGTTTCTATCCCGCCAAAATTCTTTATCGTCCACTCCGGCTTTACGCTGGATTGCGGCGGCATCAGCTCGCGTTTGTCGCGGCGCCAATCCGCCTCGACAGCATGGCAACCGTTGCAATAAACACCCTGCTCGGCGAGCTCTGCGGGAGGAAACGGGGAATTTTCCGCGAACTCCAAATCCGCCGCCAGCTCACGTTCGACGCGTGCGTGGATACCAGCTTTTTCTTTTTCATTCCGTAGCTTGTGCTGGTCGAGGTACTTCTCATAACGCATCAAAGGATCGCGCGCCTTCCAGTACTCAACCATCTCGCGCGGCACATATTCCGCGGGATCGTGCTGCGCATGGCCCAGCATGCGCATAGTCTTTGCCTCGATAAGAACCGGGCCATCGCCTTGACGCGCCCGCTCCACTGCCTCCCGCGCGATCTTCAGCACCGCGATCAAATCATTGCCATCCACCGTGTAGCTGGTAATCCCGTATGCGCGGGCGCGATCGGCAAGGTCACGCAGCGGAACCTGCCGGTTGACGGGAGTGGAATACGCCCACTGATTGTTCTCGAGTACGACGACAAGCGGCGCGCGCTGTACCGCCGCCAGATTCATACCTTCATGAAAGGCGCCAGTGGATGTGCCGCCATCGCCGATCCAGGTCATGGCCACGATCTTCTGTCCCAGATAGCGTCCGGCCATGGCTATGCCGGTCATCACCGGGATCAAATCACCAAGCATGGAGATAGGCGAAACTACGTGACGCGTCTTGAGATCGCCAAAATGGCAGGTGCCGTCTTTTCCCTGCGTCGGCGAAGTCACGCGCGCCATATACTGCGTCATGATGTCCCTGGGTTTGAATCCGCGTACAAGCAGCGAACCCACATTGCGAATCAGGGGCGCGATCCAATCGTCTTTCGCCAAGGCATAGGCTGTGCCTATCGAAGTAGCTTCCTGTCCCAAGCTTCCGTACAGGCCCCCGACGATTTTGTTCTGCCGGAAAAGCCGAACCAGGAGCTCGTCGAGCGAGCGGTTCAGCCTCATAAAGTAGTAGAGCTCGAGCGCTTCCTCGCGTGTCAGTTCCGGGCGCGCAGAGTCGGATTTCATGAGCTCCCCTTGCCTTCCCGCATCCTCAAAGTTGCGGCCACCCTCATCATCGTGCTGCAATGAGATCACGGGTTGATATCGCAGCCGGCTCGGGTTCGCCTAACCACTGGCGCAATTCCGAGATGTCCGCAGGCACCAGCTCCAGCCCAAAGGCATTACTGAATCCTTGGCTCAAGCGCGCAGTCGCTTGGGTCCGCGTGACAGAAGTCCCAAGCAGCTTTTCCAGCGATGTCGCGCGGCAACCAGCGATACCGCACGGCGTGATCAAGTCGAAAAAGCGAAGATCCGTCGAGACGTTGTAAGCAAATCCGTGGGAAGTCACCCACCGGCTGATATGTACCCCTATAGAAGCGAGCTTTTCGCGCCGGCCCGCATCGCCATCGCCACCGGCATTCTCGCCAACCCAAACGCCCGTGCATCCGGGGACCCGAAAAGCCCTGACGCCAAAAGTGGAAGTAGCCTCAATCATCGATTGCTCTAGCTGGCGCACGTACCACACCACATCACGCCGGATCCCGTTGAGGTCAAGAATCGGATACGCCACGACCTGTCCGGGGCCATGATACGTGATATCGCCACCGCGATTGGTGTGATGGAACTCCACGCCTTTCTCGCGCAGAAAATCTTCGGAAACGTGCAAGTTCTCGCGTTTGCCGTTGCGCCCCAGAGTGATAACGTGAGGATGTTCGCAGAAGAGCAGCAGATCGGGAATTGTTCCGTTTTTGCGCGCGACAACCAGGCGCTGCTGGAGCGCAGCGGCTTCGCCGTAAGCGATTCTGCTAAGATCAATAATGCGGCAGTCTTTCACAGTCGCCTGCTCTCCCTATGGGGCCGCTACAGGAAATGATTTCCCGGAACAATTTCTCAACCTAATAGTGAATTGCCAGACCTCGCACCGAGGCGAATGCGTCTCCCATCGCCTCCCAGACCGTTGGATGCGCGTGCACGGTAAACATCATGTCGTCGATAGTAGCTTCTAATTGCAATGCCGCCACCGGCTCGGCCAAAATCTCTGTCGCCAGCGGCCCGATGGTGTGCACACCCAAAACCTCGCTGGTCTGTTCGTCCGCTACCACTTTCACAAATCCATCGTGATGATTGAGTATGGAAGCCTTGGCATTACCCGTGAACGGGAACTTGCCCGTCTTCACTGCATAACCCGCGTCCCGCGCCTGTTTTTCCGTAAGCCCGATGGATCCGATCTGCGGCTCGCAGTACGTAGCATTCGGAATGCGAGTCCTTTCCAGCGTCGGCACCTGCTTACCCGCTATTTTGCCGACGGCGATGATGCCTTCCATCGACGCGGCGTGCGCTAGTTGAGGCATTCCCGCGACAATATCTCCGATCGCGTACACCTGCGGCTCGGCAGTTTCCATATAACGCCCAACATGCACGAACCCGCGCTCGACTTTAGCGCGCGTTTTCTCCAGCCCGATGTTTTGGGTCAAGGGCGCTCTTCCCACAGCAATCAGGACGTGCTCTGCTGCGAGATTTTGCGCCTGGCCGGCTTTGTCGCGAAATGCGACGGTAGCTCCATTCGCGTCTTTCTTTACAGATTCGACCTTTGCCTCGGTGAAAATACGAATGCCCCTTTTCCGAAAAGCCTTCTCCAGTTCCGCGGAAATTTCCTCGTCTTCCAGCGGCACAACGCGCGGCAGCATTTCGAGAATCGTGACTTCGGTGCCGAAGGACCGGAAAATCGAAGCGAATTCCACGCCTACAGCGCCCGCCCCCACCACTACCAACGTTTTAGGAATTTGCGGCAGCTGCAGGATGTCACGATTGCCGACAATCACTTTGCCGTCAAAGTCGACGCCAGGCAGAGACCGCGCTTCAGAACCTGTGGCAAACATGATGTGGGTGGATTCGACGTCCGTAATTTTGCCGGCGTTGTCGACCTGGACGTGGTGCGGGGCGGTCCACTTACCCCATCCTTGCATCATTTCGACTTTGTTTTTGCGGAATAGGAACTCGATGCCCTTCGCGTGCTTATTGACGATGCGCTCTTTCCGCGCCAACATCGCCGGCCAATTGACCTTGATATCGGAAACCTCAAGGCCAAACTCGGACGCGTGCTTCAAAGTGTCGTAGATTTCGGCGTGGTGCAGAAGCACCTTGGTCGGAATGCAACCCACGTGCAGGCAGGTGCCACCCAGAAATCCGTCTTTTTCGATGACAAGAGTTTTTAAGCCCCACTGGGACGCGCGAATGGCGGTCACGTATCCACCCGGCCCGCTCCCGATAATCGCTAAATCGTATGCAGGCAAGCCGACCTCCGCCCATTTGACGTAAAACTGCCTCGCGGGCAATTTCGCCGAACGCGGGATTTGACCGGAATAGAGCGGCACGCCCAGAGGGCGCGACCGTGCCGGGCGAATACCCGTGACTAACCGACGCCACAACTGCCAGAGAAACTTTAGATTCTAACAACGGCAAGGTAGGCTAGCAACTCGGGCCGAGAAGACCGCGGGCTCCGTCCCCGCGCTGTTAGGCGTAGGACTGTAGCGCCTGCAAATAAATTACGGAGTCGGGAATCCAAAACGCTCCGAGTGAATCTTAGTAACGGAGTCAGTGAAGGCAAACCGGCCTTTTCTTGACACCCGGAAAGGTGGTACGTAGAATGACCGTTTTGAATACAGCCGAAAAAGTGCGCAGCGGGACTGCAAGTATGGACAAGAAGCGCCTCGACTATTACAAGAAAAAGTTGCAAAGCAGGCGGGACGAGCTCGCGCGGAGCATTGCGCGTACAGAAGAGGAAGGGCGTTCTGCAGACGATGATCCGACCGTAGATCTGGCGGACAAGGCGGCTAATTCCTACACCAAGGAATTTTTGTTCGGACAGAATAATACCGACCGGTCTACGCTGCAGCAAATTGACGCAGCGCTCATCCGGATCCGCACCAACACGTTTGGCACTTGCTTGAACTGCGAGACCGAGCTGCAGCAGAAGCGGCTGGAAGCCGTACCTTGGGCCAGCCATTGCACGGTCTGCCAGGAAAAACACGAGCAGGGCCTGCTCTAGCCTTTCCCAAAAACCGACCCTCGCGCGGGACGCTTTACCCGTTAGTCCCGTATGGGCTAACCTAGGCCCCGCGTGAGGGTGCCTTGCAAACCTTTCGAGCCTCCCTCCAGGAACTGCGCCAAGCGTTTCTTTCGGTACTTTTCCCCGCGCCTTGCCGGCTCTGCGGAGAGCTACTGGACACCGCGACTCGAATCCCCCTCTGCCGATCCTGTGTGACATCGTTTCGGCCGCTCGCGGGCGCCTGCTGCGCCCGTTGCGGACGGCCGTTTGTCTCCGCCGTTGTCCTCGACCGGGAAGGGGCGCCCCTCTGTCACGTATGTCAGCGCAGCCTTTATGATTTCGACTTTGCCCGCAGCTATACGGCGTATACCGAGACCGTGGCAGGGGCCATTATTCTTTTGAAGTACCAGCAAGTAACGCCCTTGGCAGGCTGGTTTGCCTCCATCCTGCGGAAGACCTTCGATGCCAATAGCGAAGGGTGCAGGGCGGACGTAGTTGTGCCCGTCCCCGCTCACGCGCAGCGGCTTCGGGAACGCGGTTATAACCAAGCTGAGCTCATCGCCAGGCCGCTGGCACGGTCTTTAGGATTGCCTTGCCGTTCTTACCTGCTGGTGCGCAACCGTCCTCGTCCCGATAAGCTGCGGCTTACGGTCAGGGAACGCTGGCGCACTGTTCGCGGCGCGTATACGATCCGTTACGGCCTGCGGGTTGACAACCTTCGGGTTTTGCTGGTAGATGATGTATTGACCACCGGAGCCACGCTGGATGCGTGCTCAAGGGCCTTGCGAAAAGCCGGAGCGGCTAAGGTGGTAGCTCTGACGGTAGCTCGGGCAATTCCGTGGCGGGAACAGGCCGCGATTGAGCCGCCGCGCAGGGAGCCGAACGGATGAAATCGGACCCATCGGACGAAGGTGTAAGTCGGCAGGAAAAACCTGCCGTACCTGCTGCGAATCGCGAACATCATCATCGCTTAGTCCCCCCGCCGGTCACGCATCGGAAGCCTGCAGTTATGCAGGAACCAGTCTTGGTATTGAACGCCACGTTCGAGCCAATCAATGTCACCGCGGTCCGCAGGGCTATGGTCTTGCTGCTCAAGGGTGTAGCTCAGGCAGAAGAGCTGAACCACCACGTAGTCCATTCCACTTCCCGAACCATGAAAGTGCCATCTGTCATCCGGTTGCTAGCCTATCGTCATATCCCGCAGCAAACTCGCGCCTTGTCACGCAAGAACATCCTGCTGCGAGACCGCAACACCTGCCAGTTTTGCGGAAGTGTGTTTCCGGCCTCGGAGTTGACTCTTGACCACGTCGTCCCACGCTCGCGCGGCGGGCGGTCTTCCTGGGAGAATCTGGTGGCGTGCTGCTATCAGTGTAACAACCGGAAGGGCGACCGTACTCCTGAAGAAGCGGGCATTAAACTTGCCAGGCGCCCGCGTCCTTTCACGCTTTACACCTCCCGCCAGCTGATGCGGCTCATTGGCAACCGTGACGAGAAGTGGCGTAAATATCTATTTTACTAGATCTTACGGCACGTCTTCCTTTCGCTGACTTCCCAGACCAAAAGCATGCAACTTTGCCCGCTATCAAGGCATCGAAGTTTTTAAGACCACTTCTAGGACACACCCCGGGAAGCAGCTGCGGCTTAAGCCAAGGCTGCTTCCATTTTTTATACCTGAATCAGGGCAGCGTCTGCCGAAGCACAACGCGCAAGCCCCGACGCCAGTTTTCGTTGAGACCCACCCGGCAGATTTCAATATCTCGGACCAGGTAGCGCGCCACGACATCACCTGCGGGGTGAAATTGAAGCGACGGCGCCACCAGAAACAGCAGCGGGGGCTGGGAACTGATTTGCAACCCAGGAAAATAGCCGTATCGGCGGAAATCTCCCAGCTCATGGTGGTGTCGAACTCGCAGCCAGTAGTCAATCGCCTGCATTAGGAGCTGCACATCCTCGCTGGCTTTCAGCTCTATCACAACGAGCCGGCCCTCCCGCGTTATACCCAAAAGATCCATGATGCCTCGGTCGCCAGCCGAACTCGCCGGCACCTGACCATAGAGGAAACGCGCATCGATTCGGGGATCGATCCTCGCAGGGTCCGCAATCACTAGCGACTCAAGCCAACGTTCCGGCTGGGCGCGGTAAAGGGGGTGTTGCCGTGAACTCGCCAGAGGCGACCGCTGCAGCTCGATGGTATGCAGCAGACGCTCCAGTTCGGGCCGAGTAGCAGGCGTCAGCGGTTTTTCAGAACCGATCCCGAAAAACGTACCACCCGGCCCGCAGCGCGCAAACAGAAGGCCTCGCAAACGCAGCGCGACCTCTGAGCTTCCAGCGATCGGTTCTGCGGTAATCGCCTCCGTATTGATCCTCCGAATCGAATCGATCGCCTCTCGGGCCTGAGCCAGCGCACCTTCAATTTCCCGGCGAGGCACAAGCCACGATTTAACGTTGCCCGTATCTTGAAGGTCCAGGCGGCGGAGTTGGCGGGTAGCAGCGTCGTATTCGTATAGTTCCACAGTTACAGACGCGGATATAGCTTTCAACCGATGAGCAGTAACGCTCCCACAGCCAACAGGGAAAAAGAGGCGCAAAGCGCCGATTGGCTGCGCTGATTTTCGATACCGTGAGCGATCAAGCCAAATCAGCCCAAACGTGAGCAGTGCATCATATGTCGCGGCGCTCTCTCCGGGAGCTGCGGCCATCACCGCCGCGGCTCGATTTCGGCCGATTGTGATTCCCCGAACGTAGCTGCCCGAGAGGGAATGTTCGAGATCAGGCGCCGAAGTCAACGACGAAACAGTTTCGTCCGGGAATTGTTGGGCCAGCATTTCACTAAGACGCGCGCGAAATTGCTCGCGTCTTAGGTGCCCTGTTTCCGGCTCTCGCTCCCTGCATACAAACTCGAGCTGATCTGGCCGGCTCCGGCCAAAGCGCTTAACCTGAAGCGCCAGGCGATCGTCTTCATTAGCATCGATCGCAATTACGCTACGGACCAATGTGCCTTCTTGAGACCACAAATGCAGCACCGTCGCGCCGGCCTTTTCGCGCACTTCGTATTGAAATTTTTCAAACGGTGCGAGCCAGGAGCCATTTTCTTGCACCTTCACGGGGCCGCTTCCCAACAGCCTCGCGAGCGCTTCTTTGAGGGCTTGGCTCAGTTCCACGGAGGCAAAGTATACGAGAAAAGTACTGCGGCGAAGCGGAGGAAAGCCTGGCGCTACTGCAGCTGAAGACCAGTGATCGTCACCGTTGGATACGCCTGATTCCACTGCACGGGGAGTGTTTCATAGCCGAGCTGAAAGTCGCGCCGATCATGTGGGGCCAAAGGGACGGCATTGGGGCCGAATAGCCGCTGCTTGTCTCTCAAGACGACCTGATTGAAAGGATCGTGGAATTCCAGAGTGACCTCGATCTGGCGAATCGGGCGAGGTCCGTTATTCAGCACAGTGCCAAAAACGAAGGTCACCTCCTGATTCAGGAAGTTTGCCGCTCGAGCGACCTTGGGCTCCAGGAATTGAATCTGCGGCACGTACGCTTGCTCGGCTGGTCCCATCGGGAGCGGTTGCTCCACCGTTTTTGCAGGCGCTGGGGTCAAGCGTCCGATCAAATAGAAAACGCCGATCAACAGCAACGCCGCAATCGCGCCGACGAGCAAGACGACCGGAGCTCTGCTCTTTTCCTCTTCCATGATGTGCTCTCTTTCGGCGCGGCTCATCGTCCGAACGCAAGCCGCAAAACCAATGCTTCCGGCGCCCCAGCTTGTTCCATGCGATCCTGCACAGCGGAAATATCGTACGGCGTTCGCCAGAATTCCACCCGCCGGTTCTCGAGATCCGCAATGGCAAAGGCGGCCCGCGGATCCCCATCGCGCGGCTGACCGACGGAACCTGGATTCAGCAGATAACGCGTCTTGGGCTCCAGGCTAACGACAGAAACTTTCGTCCCCGATTTCAGCGATACCTCAACAGCCCCGACCGCTGCGCCATCATACGAAAAGCCACCTTGAATGTGCGTGTGTCCAAAAAATGTGATCGGCCGTGGCGACGCAAGCAGACTAGTCATCGCTTGATTAGCGGCGAAAACGTATTCGTCTTCATCTTCCACGGCGCCATGAACGAGGGCTGCCCCGTCGGTTGCTACCGGCCCGGCGGGAAGACTCCGCAGATACTGCACATTCTCAGGACGAAGCCGGCTGCGCGTCCATTCAACTGCCGCGCGCGCCACGGGATTGAAATCCTCGAGATCGGAGATGCCGCTAACAGCTTTGTCGTGATTACCGCGAACGATAGCGCTCACCAGAGTGCGAACGCGCTCCACAACTTCATTCGGATCCGGACCATAACCAACCACGTCCCCGAGGCACACCGCACGCTCCCAACGCCCCGCGCAGGCCTCGAGCGCCGCTTCAAGAGCGGTCGCGTTCGCGTGCACGTCGCTGAATACCAGCAAGCGCATGGGACCGCCGAAATCGGCAGCGGATAGGAATTATAGACGAGGGCTAAAGCTTGCGCGATGCCAACTCTGCGGCGTTCTTGTCTACTTCAAATGGAAAGCGATGGTCACATTGATGTGAATGGGAATGGGCTCGCCATTTAACTTCGCCGGCTGATATTTCCAGAGCCTCAACTGCGTCGACAGCGGCTTTCTGCAGGAGTGGGTTTCCAGTAAGGACATTGGTGGCCGAGACTTTGCCGTTCGCATCGATCAGCGCATCGATGGTCACGTCGCCCTGCACACCCTGAGCGCGAGCCAACGGTGGATAGACTGCCGCTGCCGATGAGAGCAGCTTCGGTTGCTGCAATTGACCACCTTTTCGTGGCGCAGGAGCTGAGGGGCCGGCAAAGAACTAGCTTGAGGCGTGGTAGCGCTCAAGGTCTGACCGATTATGTTGGGCGATGCACTTGCATCCGCCGGCAATACTGGAGGAGGCATCGCTCGAATTCATTTGCGCGGATCTCTTCATTTTAGGCGCCGAGATCTTGCCCACATTTAAAGTAGGCCGAACAATGCGCTGCGGCCGTACTTCAGTTTTCGGAGCCTCCGCAATGCGCTGAGGCGGCTCCGATTGCACGACCGGCGGTTCAGCGGGCGCCTTCTGGACTGGCGTACTCGCAACCGGCTCTACGGGGTTTGCGTCCGCTGAAGTTTTGACGATCGGCGCTTTAGTTTCGGACGGTACGGCGAAGGCCGCCGACTCCGCTGCCGCAGGTGCATTCTGTAAACCCGGAATGACACCGCCGTAGCGTTTCCATAATTCCGGGCCGGCCACGCTGCCTATTGCGACCAGAACAGCTGCGGCCATCGCCAGCAGAATAATGGATCTCGATTTCGTCGACCTTTTGCGGCAACTCGTGGTCTCGAAAGGCTGAAAACGCGGTGCGGCAGGAGGCACCATGGGCGCGCTCGTTATGAACGGCAGAGGAAACCGGCATGATCTCAGCAGCTTTCGATGGTGTAGCCACGACCTTTACAGACGTGTCCGGCGAGCCGACGGCAGGCAGATCAGCGAGAGGCGTTATCTTTGGCGCCGGTGAGGCGACTCTAACTTCAGCTTCCGAAGCCGATAGTGAAGTTCTCGGCGTCGGCTGTGCTTCCGTTGAGTCGAAATTTGCCGTCTTACTGCCACAAAGTAACAGGCGTACGAGTCAGGCGGCGCAGAAAGCGGAGTCGTGACCGTCGCAGGTTTTCGTATGGAAGCGCCAGAACCCGCTGAGGAAGTTTTCCTCCCAGAAGTCCAAAGCTCGCTGCGTGAATTCCAGATGCACATAGTTCTGAATGCCTGGCTGAGTCTTCACGCTGGTCACGCGGCAGATGACGTCCGTCCCAGTCCGATTGTTGGTGAGGACAACTAGTTCACCCGGCGTAAAGGTTGCGGACAGGCGCACAACCGCTCCCTGCGGAAAAATAATTACCGTCCGTGTGTCTTCGTGAACTGGGGGCAGTTTCCCGGTGCCCTTTGAAGCGGACGAGTATCGCGAGGCGTGCACGGTAACCGGAATTTCCGCGGGAGTGGCGCTGCTAGCCTGAGATCCGAGAGCCTCGTTTTTTGTCGAGTTGCCGCTGGTGCCTGCTGCGGAAAGGGCGTCATTCGCAGTAATCGGCATATCGAAGTCCTTACGGCGCCTCCACGCGGGCGCCTGACCAAATTCAGCGAGACATGTCGATTTTGCGACTCCGTCCAAACTACCGTAATAGTACTTCCGTACTACCCACAACCAATGTTGCAATAGGCCGGAGCTCTCGGGGAACGTGTAATGCAGGAGTTTCTTGCTGTAATACTTCTGCTCACAAAGATCAACAGCTAGCGTATCAGCATGCAATCGCCATAACTGTAGAAGCGATATCCCGAGGAAACGGCGTGTCGATAAGCCGCCAGCACGGGGTCGCGCTCGGCGAACGCGCAAACCAGCACCAGCAGCGTCGATTGTGGTAGATGAAAATTCGTTAGGAGCTGATCGACCAGGGCGAACCGATGTCCCGGTCGAATAAAGATTTCCGCACATGCCCTTCCAACAGCAATATCTTCAGGAGGTCGGCCCGCCTGCAGCGACTTCTGCGCTGCGTCTTCGAGCGTCCGCACAACCGTCGTGCCTACCGCCAAAATCGGCCTGCCCTGGCGCCGCGCTGAGGCAATCGCCGCCGCCGTCTTTTGCGAAATTTCGTAAGCTTCGCTGTGCATAACGTGATCGTCCAGATTCTCGGTCCGGATGGGTTGAAAAGTTCCCAGACCAACCTCAAGAGTTATTTCGGCGATTTCGACCCCTTTCTCGCGTAATTGGTCGAGGATTTCAGGAGTGAAATGCAGGCCGGCGGTCGGAGCCGCCACGGCCACGGGCTGTTTTGCAAATACGGTTTGATAGCGTTCCCGGTCCCCCGTTTCGTCTGCTCGCCGGATATAAGGCGGCAACGGCACATGCCCGATCCTGCCGATGACCTCAGATATCTCCGCGCTGGGGACCCCCCGAAATCGAATTTGACGAACCCCGTACGGCCCTCTCCCGATAACCTCGGCTTCGAGATCGGATCCTTCAAAGAATAGCCGCTCTCCGCTCCTCACCTTTCTGCCAGGACGTACAAGCGCTTCCCACACCTCGGAATCGATCCGCCGTGTCAGAAGGACTTCGAGCCGCGAAGCCAAGAATCCCTTTTGCCTATGGCTGTGCTTTCCGGGAGTCTCCGCGTGAGCTCCCTCGCGGTGGGCGTAAAGTCTCGCCGGAATGACACGCGCATTGTTTACCACCACAAGCTCATTGCCCCTCAGCAGCAATGGTAGCGTACGGAAAAGGCTGTTTTCCATTCGCCCTGAGCTTCGTTCAAGTAGAAGCATCCTCGCTCCTGCACGGTCTTGCAGCGGCTGCTGCGCAATTGCCTCTGGCGCTAGGTCATAATCGAATTGCTGACTGTCGCATTCCGCCTATGGTAACACCCTGATTACTGTCCTAAGATGCTGCAAAAGAGTACTATTACAGCTATCACGGGACGCTAATTATTACGTGACATGTATACGCTAATATTATATGCTCTTCATGCGATCACCACCTAAATACTTAGGAGGAGCTACACATGAGCATGGCGCGTTGGGAACCCTTCCGTGGTTTGAATACTTTGCAGGAGCAGGTTAATCGGCTGTTCGAGGATCGCTTCGCCCGTACCCATTCCAATCAGGCGGAGCTCGCAAGCTGGGCGCCGGCGGTCGATATCTTCGAAACTGAGAATGAGCTGGTGGTCAAAGCTGATCTTCCGGACGTGCAGGAGAAGGATATTGACGTCCGCGTGGAAAACAACACCCTGACCATCCGCGGCGAGCGTAAGTTCAACAATGAAGTCCACGAAGACAACTATCTGCGCGTTGAGCGCGCGTACGGCACCTTTACCCGGAGCTTCTCGCTGCCCAACAGCGTGAATACCGAAGGCATTCACGCTGAGTATCGCAATGGCGTGTTGAGCGTGCGTATGCCGAAGCGGGAGGAGACCAAGCCGAAGCAAATCAAGATCAGCGTTTCGGAAAACGGCAAGAAGTAATCTAATAGACGCCGGTGGAGAAAGGGGCCGGCTTGTCCGGCCCCTTTTTGGTCTAATCTTGACGAGAATCGAGCTACAAGAAAGAAGAACCAACATGCTGCGATACGACAAACTAACCGTGAAAGCTCAAGAGGCCCTGCAGGAAGCGCAGGATATTGCTGCGAAGAATGGGCAGCAGCAAATTGAGCCTCTACACATATTGGCCGCATTGGTAGGGCAGCAGGACGGCATCGTGCCGCCGCTCCTAAACCGCCTTGGTGTGCGTCCGGAAACCCTGGAAGGGGAAATCAACACGCAAATTTCGAGGCTCCCAAAGGTGAGCGGCGTTTCGCAGCAACATCTGGGTAATGCGGCGAATGAGGTTCTGGAGGCGGCCTTCGACGAGGCGGAAAAATTTAAGGATGAATATGTTTCCGCCGAACACATTTTACTGGCGATCGCAGCGCGTACAAAAGATCCGGCGGGCCAATTGCTGGCGCGCCATGGAGCGTCGCGCGAAGCCCTTCTGCAGGCGCTCGCAGCGGTGCGCGGTAGCCATCGCGTAACCTCGCAGACTCCGGAATCGACTTTTCGCGCGCTGGAGCAGTACGCGCGCGATCTCACCGAGTTGGCACGTCGCGGGAAAGCTCGATCCCGTAATTGGGCGTGACGTGGAGATTCGCCGCGTAATGCAGATTCTCGCGCGGCGTACCAAGAATAATCCAGTGCTGATCGGAGAGCCCGGCGTCGGCAAAACGGCCGTCGTCGAGGGCTTAGCGCAGCGAATTGTTGCGGGTGATGTACCTGAAGTTCTGAAGCCCAAGCGCATCGTGGCACTGGATCTGGCCGCGTTGGTTGCCGGCACAAAATATCGCGGTGAGTTCGAGGACCGCCTGAAAGCAGTTCTCAAGGAGATCACCGAAGCCGAGGGCCAGATCATTCTGTTCATCGACGAACTGCACACGCTCGTCGGCGCCGGTGCTGCCGAAGGGTCGATGGACGCTTCGAATATGCTGAAGCCGGCGCTCGCTCGAGGCGAATTGCGCGCCATCGGCGCTACAACCATCAACGAATATCGCAAGCACATCGAAAAGGATCCTGCCCTCGAACGGCGCTTCCAACCTGTAATGATCGCGGAGCCTTCTGTCGAGGATACGATCGCGATTCTGCGCGGCCTCAAGGAACGCTACGAAGTCCATCACGGCGTGCGCATCAAAGACGCCGCCATTATTGCCGCGGCCACACTTTCCAACCGCTATATCACCGATCGCTTTCTGCCCGACAAGGCTATCGACCTCATCGACGAAGCGGCCGCCTCCTTGCGCATGCAACTCGATTCTCTTCCCCTCGAAATCGACGAAATCGAGAGGCGCATTCTGCAGCTCGAAATCGAACGGCAAGCGCTGCTCAAAGAGAGCGACGCCCATTCCCGCGAGAGATTGGCACAGCTCGAGCAGCAACTCGCGGAGCTTCGCGAACAATCCAATGCCAGCAAGGCCCGCTGGCAGGTGGAGAAAGATGCCATCGCAAAAATTCGCAAGCAGAAAGAACAAATCGACGCGCTGAAAGCGGAGGAGCAACGCTACGAGCGCGCCGGGGAATTGGCCAAAGTGGCCGAAATTCGTTACAGCAAGCTATCCCAGGCAGAGCGCGAGCTTGAAGAGGCGCAGAGCCGCCTGGCGGAAATCCAGAAAAATGGCCGCATGCTGAAGGAAGAGGTCGACGAAGAAGACATCGCCGCGCTGGTCAGTAAATGGACCGGCATTCCCGTCGGCCGCCTGCTCGAAGGAGAGGCCAGAAAGCTCGTCACCATGGAGGAGCGGCTGCGCCAACGCGTCGTCGGACAAGAGGACGCCCTCAAGCGCGTCTCCAACGCCATTCGCCGCAATCGCGCGGGCCTCTCCGATCCCAATCGGCCCATCGGCTCATTCATCTTTATGGGTCCCACGGGCGTCGGCAAGACCGAATTGGCGCGTGCTCTCGCCGAATTCTTGTTTGACGACGAGCGCGCCATGATTCGGCTGGATATGTCCGAATACATGGAAAAGCACTCCGTTTCGCGCATGATCGGTGCGCCTCCAGGTTACGTGGGCTATGAGGAGGGCGGACAATTAACAGAACAGGTGCGGCGGCGTCCGTACTCGGTAGTCCTATTTGACGAGATCGAGAAAGCGCATCCGGACGTCTTCAACGTTCTCCTGCAGATTCTCGAAGATGGCCGGCTGACCGACGGCAAGGGACGCAAGGTCGATTTCCGCAATACGGTGCTGGTGATGACCAGCAACGTTGGTTCGGCGGCTCTCTTTGAGCTTGCGGGCACCGATGCCGAGCGCGCTCGCAGAGAAGCCATGGAAGCATTGCGTGCCACGTTCCGGCCCGAGTTCCTGAACCGCATCGACGATATCGTCATCTTTAATCCGCTCGGCCGTGAGCAACTGGAGAAGATCGTCGATCTGCAACTCATTTCCGTATCGAAGCTGCTTGCCGAGCGCCAGGTGCTAATTGAACTCACGCCCGCTGCGCGCGCATTGATACTGGCCGAAGGCTACGATCCGGCCTATGGTGCAAGGCCGCTGCGCCGGACCGTACAGCGCCTCATCCAGGACCCCTTGGCGCTGGAGATCCTTGACGGCAGGGTTTTGCCCGGAGACGTGATCCGCGTCGATGCGGTAGGCGGAGAGATGAAATTCGAGCGCGTCGAACCGAAACCAACTCCGGCGGCAGATGAGTCCGCCGCAGCCGCCGCAGGACGGGGTTCTTCGCGTAAACGTTAACGCCGCCAACGTGCAGAGGAGACCGTGGGCAGCTGCGTCAGATTGACGCGCCGTGCTACCGCCTCTAGACTTTAAATGAAGAATCTTTCGGGGCGGCTGCGGAGCTGCAGAGGCTAACGAATCATGAGGACACTTAAAACCGGGTTTTTGCTGACGTTGCTTACTCTGCTGCTGGTATTCGGGGGCGGAGCGCTAGCTGGACGCCAGGGAATGACTTTCGGGCTCATTATCGCCGTACTTATGAACGGCATCGCCTACTTCTTCTCTGACAAGATCGCCTTGGCCTCCAGCGGCGCGCGCCCGGTTTCACGCGAGGAGGCACCACGTCTATATGCTGTAATGGAGCGACTTGCGGCCAAAGGCAATCTGCCGATGCCTAAGCTCTATGTCATCCCGCAAGCCGCGCCGAATGCCTTCGCTACTGGCCGAAACCCGTCGCACGCTTCCGTAGCCGTCACGCGAAGGTCTCTTGGAGTTAATGAACGATGATGAGCTCGAGGGCGTAATCGCCCACGAACTCTCGCATGTGCGCAACTACGACATTCTGACTACCTCTATCGCCGCAACTTTGGCCGGCGCTATTACCTGGATCGCCCAAATGGGCCGATTTGCTCTGATCTTTGGGGGCTATGGTGGCGACCGGGACCGCCGTGGAGGCGGTGGCCTCGAAGCGCTTCTAATGCTGATCGTAGCGCCCCTGGCCGCGTTGCTGATCCAATTGGGAATTTCGCGGCAGCGCGAATACGCCGCGGACGCCGCCGGAGCACGGCTGGTCGGGCACCCATATGGGCTGATCAGCGCGCTGGAAAAACTGGGCGCGTACAATAAACGCATTCCCATGACCAATGTCTCTCCCGCCACCGCTCTCTCTATATCGTGAGGCCGTTAAGCGCTGGGCAGGTCTTTGCCGGGCTTTTCAGCACCCACCCGCCGCTTCCTGATCGCATCGAAACCCTGCGCCGCATGACCATTACTCGCTAGCCCCTTCGGTAAAGTGCCGGCGCAGATCCCTGTGCCCCAACCATCGGCCTAGACTTACTATGCCGAAATGAAAGGCGCCGGAAAAAAATTCCTACACTGATGCATAATTCCGTACCGTTACGACCCCGTCACCTTTTCGTAAATAGTTGATTTTATAGGGTAGTCGTGAAGATCAGCCCTCATCTTCCGATTGGAGCGATTCGTGCTCACAATTGGAGCGGGGAAAAGTATCTCGGGGGCGCCATGACTTGCAGAGAGACCGTCCGCTTGATTTGTGAATACCTCGAAGGTCGTCTCTCTCCGAGCGTCGCCGCTGTTGTTACCGGCCACATTGACGGTTGCTCCAATTGCCATCTGGTGCTTCAAGCCGCGCAGCAAACCCTTGACGCGTACTTCGACGGCCACGCAGATACATCAAAGGTTCGAGTCGTCGCCTAATTGTCGGTTTCTCCTTGCTTGCGTCTTCCTAGTGGCTATTTATTCATTCTAATGTATTTAAGGAATAGCCTATGCAGCCAAAGAGCGGCATAAGGTAAATATTACAGGGTTTGAGGGTTTCTAGACAGCCTAGCCTCCACCTCTTTCCGCCTGTAACTTACGTGGATCCAGTTAGATCAGCGGTAAATACCGGTACGGATTTTTTTGGCTCGGGACGTGCATAATTCCATCGCAAGGGGAAGGAGACCTTCGATGAGCGAGGCTAACGAAAAACAGTTCGGCAGCCGTGAAGATATGCAGTCAGAGGAGCCCCGTGGCGAGCGAGATGGGGCGCCTCGTTGGGTTTGGTTGGCCGTAGTCGTTCTCGCGACAGTCTCTGTTTTGGGCTTGGCTGTGGGTTGGAATGCCACCACGCAGGCGAAAAGAGCCGAGCAGGCCCTCGCCACCCAGACCGGGCAGAATAAACTCGTTGGGCAGGATCTTCAGGCCCTCAATCAGCGCCTGACCCAGGCTGAAGAGATCAACACCCAACTTCAAAATCAATTGGTCACAGTGACCGACAAGATGAAGATGACTCAAGGTGAAGTCACCACCGCGCGGCGCCAAAACGGCCAGATTCGCGACGACTATTCCAAGAAGCTCACCAGCGTCCAATCCGAGCTCGCCACCAAGGCGAATGCAGACGACGTTAAATCCCTGGGCGGCGACATCAACGGCGTCAAGAGCGAATTGGAATCGACGAAGACCAATCTCGATATGACGCGCACCGAGTTCGGCACATTGATCGCACGCAACCACGATGAGATCGATCAGCTCCGCCGGATAGGGGAACGCGATTATTTCGAGTTCACCCTCACAGGCAAGGGCAATCGTTCGAAGGTTGGCGACTTGATGGTTGAGCTCCGCGGCACCAACGTTAAGAAAAATCAGTTCACCGTGGCGCTCTATGTCGACGACATGCGGCTCGAGAAGAAGAATCGCGCGCTTGACGAGCCCATCTACTTCTATACGCGCGGAACCCGATCGCCTCTGGAATTTGTCGTCAATCAGATCGGCAAAGACAAAGTCGTCGGTTACATGAGCGTGCCCAAGGCACAGCCAGCACAGGCCTCGGCAAGCCTGACGGCAAACTGAAAACTTAGCGCTGATCTAAACTCAACGTAAAATGAAGGAGGGCCGAGGTCCGGGCCCTCCTTTTGTTTTATTGATGCGAAATCCGGCCGTCCCTCCCAATCAGGGCTAAATCTGAGTCACAGAGTGCGGGGAAATGGCTCTCTCTTGCTGGCGCACAGTGCACCATCTCCGGTACGATCACTCGCCATGGCTCAACAAGCCATTTTCGCCCGCCGTGTTTTCACGCCTCACGAGGAAATCGCCGACGCCGTTATCCTGACAGACGACGAAAAGATTGCCGCTGTGGGCCGCCCCGACGAAGTTAGCGTTCCAGCATCCGCGCGTCGGCACGACAAACGCGATCTCTCCGTTGTCCCGGGCTTTATCGACGTGCATATCCACGGCGCTTCTGGCTATGACGTGATGGATTCGAGCCCTGAAGCGCTGGTTGCCATCACCACAAACGTCGCCGCTCGGGGTACGACTTCGGTCGTAGCCACCACGGTCACCGCCAGCGAGGACGCAACATGCCGAGCGGTCGAAGCAGTCGCTGCGCGGATGGAGCGCGCGAAGGCGGAACCCATAGGAAGCAAGCCCTCAGCCGAGATACTCGGCGTGCACTTCGAAGGTCCATTCATAAGCCACACCCGGCGCGGAGTTCATCCTGAGGAATGGATCGCAGCGCCGTCAATTCCACTCTTTCGGCGTTTGCTGGCCTCAGCAAAGGGCACAGCCCGCATCCTCACGCTAGCCCCGGAACTGCCCGGAGCAACAGACCTTATTGCCGAGGCCGTTCGGGCCGGAGTCATCGTTTCGTTAGGACACACTGACGCAAGCTATGCTGAAGCCATGGCAGCAATCTCGCACGGTGCTCGGCATGCCGCCCACGTTTTTAACGCCATGCGGCCCTTTGCGCATCGTGAAACCGGCGTGCTCGGCGCGATCCTGACCTCGCCTGGCGTCACAGCCGAATTGATTGCTGATGGAGTGCACGTCGATGACGCGGCAATCCGCATTCTGCTTGCCTCCAAGGGAACTCATGGCGTAGTCCTGGTGAGCGACGGCATCTCCGCCACGGGGATGCCCGACGGCAGATACAGGCTGGGCACATTCGAAGTAACCGTCGCGGGCGGGGTCGCGCGCAATTCCGATGGAAAGCTGGCGGGCAGCACGCTCACTCTTGACCGCGCCCTGCGCCATATGGTGGCACTGGGTATTTCGTTACGCGAGGCGCTGCCGATGCTTACCGCGAATCCGGCTCAATTACTCGGTCTTGAGCAAAGGAAAGGCAATCTGATTCCCGGCGCCGATGCCGATCTCGTCCTCCTCGACGATCAACTCAACGTTACTGGGGTAATGACGCGCGGCGTAGGATTAGATTAGTTTTGAGCTAAGGATTGAGGGGAATTTTCAGTTCTTCGGCGAGCTGCTCAGGATCAAAGGGACTGCACGCAAAATATCGGCCGGCAACTTCAATGGTGGGAATCTTCCGGCGCCCTTCATTCACGCGGAGAATGAGTTCTTCAGCGTCCGGATCTTTGTCAACATCGACTTCCTCGTATTGGACCCCGCGCTCTTTCAGAAATTGTTTTGCTCGCCAGCAATCGGCGCACCAGCGCGTTGTGTACATCCGAATCGCTTCCACCTTCAGCTATGTCTCCCTGTTTCCACCGGCGCGCCATGGGCTGCCGCTTCCACCCGTGCGCGTGCGCTCGCGACCGATTTCAGCACCGCATCCCAATCCGTCTTGGGATCGGCGCTGCCCGAATATAATTTCTTTTCGGCCTCATCCAAATCCGCCCGCGCTCGCGCCGAATCGATGTCCTCTGAGCGTTCCGCTGCCTCAGCCAGGACGGTGACCCGTTCCGGAAGCACTTCGGCAAAGCCGCCGATCACGGCAACGTATCCGGTCTCCGAGCCTTTCTTATAGCTCAAAGGACCAATTCCTAATTCCGTGAGCAGTGGAGTATGCCCGGGAAGTATCCCCAGATAACCTGAGAGTGCCGGCAACTGCACTTCGGCCACGGACTCGCGGACGATCTCGCGTTCCGGCGTTACCACTTCGAGCATCAGGCCTTCTGCCACTGGTATGAGGTCGCTTTCTTTGCCGTGTTGCGGAACAGCCTAAGCTGTCGCCGCCATCTTTTCGGACTTCGCGCGCACTTCTTCGATCGTTCCCACCATGTAGAAAGCCTGCTCCGGCACGTCGTCGTGTTTGCCCTGAACGATTTCGCGGAAGCCGCGAATGGTGTCTTCGATCTTGACGTACTTGCCTTCGAGGCCGGTAAATTGCGCCGCAACGTACATCGGCTGCGAAAAAAACTTCTCGATCTTGCGGGCGCGCGCGACTGTGAGTTTGTCTTCGTCGGAAAGCTCTTCGATACCCAGAATAGCGATGATGTCTTGCAGATCTTTATACCGCTGCAGAACACCTTTCACCGAACGCGCCACATCGTAGTGCTCGTGTCCGACGATGCGCGCATCGAGTATGCGCGAGAAGCTCGCCAGCGGATCGACAGCGGGGTAAATGCCGCGCTCCACGATCTGACGGCTGAGGTTCGTCGTCGCGTCCAGGTGCGTAAACGTGGCCGCCGGAGCTGGATCCGTATAATCATCGGCAGGCACATAGATGGCTTGTACAGAAGTGATCGAGCCCTTCTTGGTGGAAGTGATGCGCTCCTGCAATTCGCCGATCTCCGTATTCAAGTTCGGTTGGTAACCGACGGCGGAAGGCATGCGCCCGAGCAAAGCTGACACTTCCGAGCCCGCCTGCACGAAGCGGAAAATATTGTCGATGAAGAGCAGCACGTCCAGCCCTTCCTCGTCGCGGAAATATTCCGCAACGGTCAGACCGGTCAACCCCACGCGGAGGCGCGCCCCGGGGGGTTCCGTCATCTGGCCGTAAATCAGCGCGGCGCGCGATTTTTCTGAATCGCCGGCCACCACGACTTTGGACTCCTGCATTTCGAGCCACAGGTCGTTGCCCTCGCGTGTGCGCTCCCCCACACCGGCAAACACTGAAACACCACCGTGCTGCATGGCCACGTTGTGGATAAGTTCCTGAATGAGCACGGTCTTGCCTACGCCGGCGCCGCCGAAGAGCCCGATTTTTCCGCCCTTCAGGTACGGCTCCATCAGATCCACCACCTTGATGCCCGTCTCGAACATTTCTAGTTGTGTCGACTGGTCTTCCAGCGAAGGCGCCGCGCGGTGGATCGGATAGCGCAATTTGGCAGGCACAGGCCCTAAATTGTCGACCGGTTCCCCGAGCACGTTGAGCACGCGCCCAAGCGTTGCGCGCCCCACCGGCACGGTTATGGGCCCCTCCGTATCGATCGCCTTCATCCCGCGCACAATGCCTTCCGTGGGCTTCATCGCCACTGTGCGAACGCGCCCTTCGCCCAAATGTTGCTGCACCTCCACGACGATGTCGATCGGCTCGGGAACGTCGAATCCTTCACTGGTGATGCGTACCGCATTGTAAATTTCGGGCAAATGATGTTCCTGAAACTCCACGTCAAGCACGGGGCCGATCACCTGCACGACGCGCCCGATGTTATGATGCATCGCCAGCCATGTTTGCTCCTTCCAAAATCTTTTTTGTATTTCGAACCTAGGCGGCTGATGCCGCGCCGCTCACGACTTCGATAATTTCCTTGGTGATCGCGGCTTGCCGGACTTTATTCATATAAAGCGTCAGCTTATCGATCAGCTCGCCCGCGTTATTCGTCGCCGAATCCATGGCCGTCATCCGTGCAGCGTGCTCCGAAGCCGCCGATTCCGCCAATGCACGGAAGATCTGCACTTGCACGTAGCGCGGCAACAAATGCCCCATGATTTCGCCGGGCGGCTGCTCGTAAAGATAATCGATCGGCGCTTCTTTCGATTTTTCCTGGACCTCTTCGCCCGCCAAAGCCCGATCGGGTTCGATGGGCAACAGCTTCTCGAGCCTCAGAATTTGCGCCAGCACGGATTTGAACTCGTTGAACACAATGTAGACAGCATCGATTTCGCCGCTTTCGTAAAGCGAAATCACGTCTTTACTTATTTCCTCAGCCGCGCCCAGACTGGGACGCGCCGTAACATCCACATGTTCGGCAATGATTTTCCAGCGCTGCTTGCGCATGGCGTCCCGGATCTTCCGGCCCAGAACGATCAGCGACGGATTCTGTGCCGAATGCTCACGCGCAAATTCCAGCGTGCGGCGGATCACGTTGGCATTGAAGGCGCCGCACAACCCGCGTTCGCCGCTCACCGCGAGCAGCAGAATTCTTTTCTCTTCGCGCCGCTCGAGCAAAGTATGCGTGCTTTGTGGCACGCGAAGCGCCACGGAATGAACCAGGCGCGAAACCGCGCGCGCATACGGCCGCGCCGCAAAAGCTCTCTCCTGCGCGCGTCGCAGCCGCGCCGCGGCCACGAACTTCATGGCCCGCGTAATCTGCTGCGTGTTTTTAACTGAGCGAATGCGGCGTTTGATATCGAGCTGCGTTGGCATAAGAGTTTAGGTCTACCCGAAGCACCGGCTAGCGCGCGGCTGCCGCCCCCGCCGTGAAGCGCTCCTTGAATTCCGAGAGGAGTCTCTTCAGGCCTTCGCGGGTCTCGTCGTCAATCGCTTTCTTTGTGGCGATCTTGTTCAGCAGCGCGCCTGCGTGTGTCTCGGCAAACGCCAGCAAATCGCGCTCGAAGCGTTCCACTTCCGAAACTTCGATATCGTCGAGATATCCGTTTGTTCCCGCAAAAATCACAAGTACCTGCTTTTCTACTGGCAAGGGCGTGAACTGGTCCTGTTTGAGCAACTGCACAAGCCGCTGGCCGCGCGCGAGTTGCGCTTGGGTGGCTTTGTCCAGTTCCGAACCAAACTGGGCGAAGGCGGCCAATTCTCGGTATTGCGCCAGGTCTAGTCGCAGCGTTCCGGCTACTTGCCGCATGGCCTTAATCTGCGCGTTGCCGCCCACGCGACTCACCGATAATCCCACGTTGATGGCGGGGCGGATGCCGCTGTTGAAAAGATCGGCTTCCAGGTAGATCTGGCCGTCGGTAATCGAAATTACGTTCGTCGGAATGTAAGCCGATACGTCACCCGCCTGCGTTTCGATCACCGGCAATGCCGTAAGTGAACCGCCGCCCTTTCTTATCGTTCAGCTTCGCGGCGCGCTCCAGCAGACGCGAATGCAGATAAAAAACATCCCCTGGAAAAGCTTCGCGCCCCGGCGGCCGGCGCAGCAGCAGCGAGATTTCACGATACGCCTGCGCGTGTTTCGAGAGATCGTCGTAGAAACACACTGCGTGCCGGCCGTCATCCCGGAAGAATTCGCCGATGGCGCAGGCCGCATAGGGGGCGATGTACTGCATGGTTGCGGGCTCGGTGGCGGAAGCGGCCACAACGATGGAGTAATCCATGGCGCCGGCGTCGGTTAGGATCTTTACGACCTGCGCGATGGTCGAGCGCTTTTGTCCGATCGCGCAGTAGATGCAGATCATGTCGCCGCCCTTCTGGTTAATGATCGTGTCCAGAATGATGGCGGTCTTGCCCGTCTGCCGGTCGCCGATGATCAGTTCGCGTTGCCCTCGGCCAATCGGAATCATCGAGTCAATGGCTTTGATACCAGTCTGTAGCGGCTCCCGAACGGGCTGGCGGTCCACAACGCCGGGCGCGATGCGTTCGATAGGAATGCGCTGGTCGGTGACGATAGGCCCTTTGCCGTCGAGCGGCACGCCGAGGGGATTGACCACGCGTCCGACGAGCGCGTCTCCAACCGGTGCGGACATGATCGAGCGCGTGCGCTTGACTGTGTCGCCCTCTTCGATGGCCGTGTATTCGCCCAGCAGCACCGTGCCGACCTGATCCTCCTCGAGGTTGAGCGCAATGCCGAAGACGTCGTGCGGGAACTCCAGCATCTCGCCGGCCATCACTTTTTCCAGGCCATGCACGCGCGCGATTCCGTCACCGACAGAAATGACCGTGCCCACTTCATCCACGGCCACGGATTGGTCGTAGTTCGCGATTTGTGCGCGAAGAATCTTTGTTATTTCGTCCGCTCTAATCGATGCCATGCCTTCATTGCTCCTGACTTCTCATTGAGACTCGAGCTTAATCCGCAGCCGTTCGAGCTGCATACGAACGGAACCATCATAGATGGTTGACCCGACGCGCACCACCGCTCCCGCAATCAACGCGGGGTCCAGCTCATAATTCGCTTCTACGCGCCTGCCGCTCAGCCGCTCGAGGACGGTTCGCAGTTGCTTCCTTTCGCGTTCGTTCAACTCGCGCGCGGTTGTGACGTCGGCGCGCGCCACTCCTTCCAGGTCGTCGAGCCTCGCCTCGAAAGCTTGTTGAATTTCCGGGAGCAGCCCCACACGGCGCTGGTCGATCACCACAAAAAGGAAATTTCGTAACGTGCGGCTGGCGCTCATGCGCTCGACGAGCGCTTCCGCCACCGCGTGTTTATTCGCGCGCGAGACTGCCGGGCTGCCGAGCAAGACTCCCAGTTGAGATGATTCCCTTAACAACGCAAGAAAATCGTGCAACTCCCGTCTCACCTGCTCGGCGGATTTTTGCGAAATGGCCACTTCCGCGAGCGCATCGGCGTAGTGTTGTGCGATGGTCCTCATGACGCGGCCCTCTCCAGTTCCCCGACGAAAGAGCCAAACAGTGCCGACTCCGCCGCTGTATTCATCTGCTCCCGGATGAGCGCCGCCGCTCGCTCCGTCGCGAGTTTCGCGGCAATAGCGCGAATTTCCTGAGATCCGGCGCGTTCGGACGCGGAGATCTCCGCGCGTGCCGCCTGCTGAATCTTCTCCACTTCAGATTTTGTAAGCTCTCGAATTCGCTCGCGATCCGCGATCGAATCGCGCTGCCCGGCGCGTCGCTCTTCCTCGATTTCCCGATCAAAGGAGGCGAGTTTGTCGAACGTTTCCCGCAGTTCGCGCTCTGCCGCAGCGCGAGTCTGAGCTGCCTCTTCGATTGACTTGGCGATAGATTGCGCGCGGGCACGAAAATAAGGCGCGCCATACTTAACGATTACATAAGCGAGAGCGCCAAAAACCAGGAGAAAATTCAGCCAGCGGAAAACCGTGCCGATAGGTGTGTTGGCCGCGTCGGCCGCGCCTTCCTGGGCCAGAGCCGGAAGCGAAACTGTAACCAGCAAAACAGCGCCAAGCAGTGCCGATCCAATGGATCGTAGACCGGCGCGCCCCAATGACCATTTGCCCGCCCAACGCGTCATCAAACCTCGCCTGCCGGGCGGGGACGCATTTGCCGTTGAGGTTCCAGAATGGTGCGAGCGATCTCTTCCGCAAGGTGGGCGCTGCTGACTTCCAGTTCCGCGCGTGCAGCTTCGATCTCCGTCCGAATGCGTTTCTTGGCGTTTTGGACTTCTTCGTTAGCCAGTTGCCGCGCTTGCTGGATAGCCTTGCTGCGTTCGTCAAGCGCCACGCGGCGCGCTGCTTCCTGTTCTCGAAAAAGCTCCCCGCGGGCGTTGCGCAGCGCCTCCTGATAAGCGCGGCTCTTTTCCTGGGCGGTCTTACGGAATTCCTCGGCTTCGCGCCGCGCGCCTTCTATGCGCTTGCTCCGTTCCGCTACCACACGCTCGATCGGGCCAAAAAATGCCCACCGCATGAAGAGATAGAAGAGAAACACAATGATGGCCGTGGGTACCGCGGCGAGGAACAGATCGCCAAGCTGTTTCAGAATTTCCATCAGAGCGTCCGGATCCTAACCCGCCTTCCCTGCCTGCATATTTTCCGTACACGAAAAACCGGGCAGAAGTCCGACCCGGTCACCTGGACACACGCGGACAAGGAAAAAATTTATAGCATCCACACTCGGTTCCGTCAACGCCCGTCGCATTCTTGCGGCATGTCGATGCTTCCTTTTCCAACCGGCCCGTTTGACCGTGCTTTGCACCGGCGGCTATAATTCACAACGGCGCCGAAAATATTGGGCTTCGGGCGAGTCCAAAAATGCCCGGCTCCCTCGCCGTCTTCGATGAAAAAGCGATGGGGCGCCGATTCCGCCTGCCGCCACCCAAGCCACTCGAACGTGAAGTGACCTAGACAATCGGGGCGCGGGCCCTCAGGAGTGACAGATGCTGAAAGCGACGCAACTGCGTCCAGGAATGATTATCGTCCACGATGGCGACCTCTATTCCGTGCATAGCGTGGACCATCGCACGCCCGGTAATAAACGTGGAGCCATGGCTACGCGCATGCGCAACCTGCGCAGCGGATCGACGATCGATTATCGCTTCCGCGCTGAGGACTTTGTCGAACGCGCGGTGCTCGATGAAATCGAATTCCAGTATCTCTATAGCGATGCCAATGGCTACAACTTCATGAATACGGAGACATTCGAGCAAATTCACGTCACTGGAGAGGTGCTCGGGCGACGCGGTCTACTATTTCATTCCGAACTTGGTGCTGAAGCTCGAATTCCACGACGGGAAACCCATCGGGGCTCTTGTTCCCGATACCGTGGACATGACCGTGGTTGATACTGAACCTACTGTGCAGAAAGCCACCGCCAGCGCCGTGATGAAGCCCGCAAAGCTGGAGACGGGCTTGACGATCCAGGTGCCGCCTTTCATCAACAATGGCGATAAAGTCAAGGTAAACACGGCGGAAGCCACCTATATCCAGCGTGCACAATAGCTTGAAGACATTGCCACACTCGTCGACTAACTCGTAACCACCGCTTCTTTAGGTTTTCTGGAGACTCTGCGACCATTTCCGATCCGCCCAGAACCATGGGGAAATCCCAGAATCGGTACGACTGGCTTTCCCGTCCCGCCATCCGGTGAATCCTTTAGAAGTTTTTCAAACTCATCCACCAAGGTTCCGTCCCACCACCCCCGCCGCACCTCATCGTGCAGGATGGCGACGGCACGTTCGGACGAGAGCGCTTTGCGATAAGGCCGGTCCGTGGTCAGCGCGTCATAGATATCGACCGTCTGCAAGACACGCGCGGTCAGCGGAATCTGGTCGCTTTTCAGGTGATCGGGATAACCGCTGCCGTCCTGACGTTCGTGATGCGAGCGTATGATTGGCAGGACCTGCCGAAACGATTTCAGGGGCGCGCAAATGCGCTCTCCGATCACGGTATGCGTTTCCATGAGCTCGCGTTCGTGCGCGTCCAGTGAGCCCGGCTTGAGCAGCACGCGCTCTGGCACCGCGACCTTACCGATGTCGTGAACCACGCCGCCCCGGCGCAAGGCGATGAGATCCTCCTGCGATAATTCCAACCGCTCTCCCAGCGCCACGGAGTACCGAGACAGCCGGTCGCAGTGCCCTTCCGTGTAGAGATCCTTCGCCTCAATGCTGGCCGCCAAAGTGAAGACAACGGTTTCCGCGCTCTCCAGCTCATCGGTGAAGCGTTTGATGCGCACCAGCGACTTTACCCGCGCCAGCAGCTCTTCTTTGCGTACTGGCTTGTTGAGGAAATCGTCGGCGCCCGCCTCAATTCCCTGGATACGATCCTCCACCCCCCCGAGGCCGGTGATCAGAACGATGGGTGTCAGGCGAGTCTCGGGCCGGTCTTTGGCCGCGCGGCAGACTGCAAACCCGGTTTGGCCGGGCATGACCACATCAATTAGGGCAAGGTCGATGGCTTCTTGCTCCAAGAGCTGCAGCGCCTGCTGGCCATCGGATACGGCGAACACGCGATAGCCGTGCCTACGCAGCATCATTTCCAGCACTTCGCGAGCAGACTGGTTAACGTCGGCGATTAGTATGGTTCCCAGAGCGACAGTATTTGCAGACACGTATTCCTCCCTTGATGCGACTTTGAGCTGCTCGAAGTCCCGCAAAGGACCGGGATCGGGATCTTCGGCGCGCGGGCGGGCGGAAGGGGAGAGCACAAACAAGTCCCCGCTCGACGGAAAATCAAGACTAAGAATTACAGGAAGGGAGAAGGCAATTTTCCCCGGAGCCTACTGTGCTGTCAAGCGAACTATGACGGCAGTTGCGCAGCTAGTTCTTAGAGGGAGAAAACACGCGCCGGAAGATCGCATCGACCTGGTGGAGCTGGCGCTCAAGGTCGAAAGCGCGGGCGAGCGCGGCGGCATCGAGAAATTTCGTGATGCGCGTATCGCGCGCCACTCGTTCGCGAAAACTGCTATCGGATTCCCACGCAGCCATGGCGTTTTCCTGCACCCACTTATATCCGTCATCACGCGGTGCGCCCGCTTCCACCAGATCGAGCAGAAGCTGGC
This sequence comes from uncultured Acidobacteriota bacterium, assembly GCA_963803735.1. GTDB lineage: Bacteria > Acidobacteriota > Terriglobia > Acidiferrales > UBA7541 > Palsa-189. Next base: position 201,548 of record CAWDNV010000013.1, read on the forward strand.
CGGAAAATACCAGGCCTTGCGTGAGATCCAGGTTGCGCCGCATGCGTTCGGGAAAGACGCGCAAGCCGGTGAGGATATCGGTCATGCGCGCGAGCATGTAATCGATCAGAATCGTCGAATCCGGCAGGATGATGCGTTCGACAGAACTGTGCGAAATATCGCGCTCGTGCCAGAGCGCGACATTCTCGAGCGCCGCCTGCGCATTCGAGCGCACCACCCGGGCCAAGCCTGAAATCTGCTCGCAGCTTACCGGATTGCGCTTGTGCGGCATGGCCGAGCTGCCGCGCTGTCCCGCCGCGAAAGGTTCTTCGGCTTCCCGCACTTCCGTGCGCTGCAAATGGCGAATCTCCACTGCGATTTTTTCCAGAGTGGCGGCTATGATCGCGAGCGCGGAAAGAAATTCGGCGTGACGGTCGCGCTGGATCACCTGCGAAGCCACCTGCGCAGGCTCCAGACCAAGCCGGCGGCAGATCGCCTCTTCCACTTCGACTCCTAGATGCGCGGCATTGCCCACTGCCCCCGAGATCTTGCCCACGGCCATTTGCCGCGAGGCGTGGCAGAAACGCTCCTGATTACGGCGATTTTCGGCGAACCAATTGGCGATCTTGAGGCCGAAGGTAATCGGCTCGGCATGAATGCCATGGGTGCGCCCGATCTGGGGAGTATGTTGAAACTCGTGCGCCCGCTTTTCGAGCACTTCGCCCAGGCGCTTGAGTCCCGCGTCTATCAGGCGGGAGGCTTCGCGAACCTGCAGCGCCTGCGCCGTATCCACCACGTCATTTGAAGTCAGGCCATAGTGCAGCCACCGCGCCGCTTCCGGGTCGCCGATAGCTTCGCCGACAGCCAGTGTGAAGGCGATCACGTCGTGCCGCACGCGAGCCTCAATTTCCAGCACGCGTGCCGCATCCACGCGGGCGCGTTCGCGAATTCGCGCCGCCGCTTCGCGCGGCACCACTCCACGTTCGGCGAGCACGTCGGTAGCGGCGATTTCGACCTCCAGCCAGCGTTCGAGCCGGCCTTGATCGGTCCAAATCCCGCCCATCTGGGGGCGAGTGTAGCGCGCAATCATGCCGGCCCCCCCACCCCCCTTTTTGTGCAAGTGTTCATAATGCGAGGCTTAGGACTGATGGCATATCTCAGAAACAGGATATATCGCCGAGGGAGTAACGACGAACACTTTGAGGAAAGAAGGTCCGGTCTCATTGATCTCACCGGGTAGACTCTCGCCGCAAAAGGGCAGCTTTGCCAGGCAAGACGGCGTTTGCAGTTTGTTCGAAACAAATGGTTCTGTATGGCCCCATGGCTCTGGCTGGTAAATTTTTTGCGAAAGGGCATCGATTTTAGGAGAGATCCCTCGCTGCACGGCACACGCAAGAGCGGCGCACACAGGGGACCCCACCGCTCCGGATGGTCACTCAGGACGACCATCCTGGCCGGATGGTCATCTTCGCAAGCGGCACATTTATTTTACCGCCAGGATCAAGTTGCTGCCCTCTATAACTGAAGGGGGGCGAGAGGTTCGTGCTGGGAAGCGATCAGCAGCTCGCCGCGAAAAGCAAATAGGCTTGGGCGGCGCCCGAGCGCCTCTTCCGCGCAGATGCGAGCCACGTCCGGGTTGTTGTTGTTTTCAGAAAGATGCGCCAACACCAAGTAACGCGGGCATCCATCGAAACCCTCGGGATCAGCAAGAAAGGCGCTGACGGTCTCATTCGAAAGATGCCCGGTGCGGCTCATCACACGTTGTTTGACGTGCCAAGGATAAGGGCCAACCTTAAGCATCTCCACATCGTGATTCGACTCGAGTACCAAGGCATCGCAATCACGCAGGTGCTGTTTCACCAGTTCGGGCATATAGCCCAGATCGGTGACTACTGCGAGTTTCAAGCCTTCGGCACGGAAGGTGAAGCCAAGCGGGTCGATGGCGTCGTGAGGAATACGGAAGGGCGCAACTTCAATATCGCCAACGCAGAATCCATGGCCGGCTTCGATGAATTGAACGCGCTCGAAACGGCTCGCGTGACGTTCGGGAAGAAATCGCACTGTTTCCGAATGCGTTTCGGCGGTGAGGTAAACCGTGGTGCGCCAGTTGCCCAAGAGCGCTGCCAAGCCACCGATATGATCGGTGTGTTCGTGGGAGATGACGATTCCGTCGAGGCGATCAACCGAATGGGCAAGGGCGGCAAGGCGCCGCAGCGTTTCTCGCTTCCCCAGGCCCGCGTCCACCAGCAGGCGCGTCCGGGAAGTTTCAAGCAAAGTGCAATTGCCCGAACTGCCCGACGCGAGAATGCTCACGCGAAGGCTGATGGATTCTCCCCCAAATCTTTCACCCAGCACGCACGCTGGGGGTCCGCAATCTCGCGAAGCCGGCATCCGGCTGCGCGCGGAAGTAAAAAGCAAAAAATATCGCGGCCGCACGCATCATCGCAAAAGCGCGGGGCGCACGTCAACGGATTCGAGGAGTTTTGTGATCGGAAATGTCAGCAGGCGAGCAGGTCGCGTTTCAGATGGAAGCCGTCGAGGGGACCAACCACCGTGGCGGCAATTTTGCGAGGCTGGAAGAATCCGAGGGCGGTCTGCTGTACGTCCTCCGCCGTGACGGCTTCGATCGAGGCGTGCAATTCTTCCACAGTGAAGAAGCGGCCAAAGTAGATTTCCTGGCGCGCCAGATTGGACATGCGCGCTCCCGGCGATTCCAGGGAGAGCACGAGGGAACCTTTCAACTGATCCTTGGCGCGGCGGAGTTCTTCGGGAGCCACAGGTTCTTTTTTCAGGCGCGCAAATTCTCCGGCAATCGACCGCAGCACCCGCTCCGTGGTGCTACGGCTGGTGCCGGCATAGACGGAAAGCATGCCCGCGTCCGAATAAGGATTGAGCTCGCTGAAAACGGCGTACGCCAGGCCCTGGCGTTCACGAATGTTTTGAAACAAGCGCGAGGACATGCTGCCGCCCAGGATATTGTTCAGCACCGAAGCCGCATACCGGCCCGGATGCGTAAGAGGGTACGAGGGCACAGCGAGCGTGATGTGCGCCTGTTCGAGCGCGGGCTTATTGCGCGCAATCAGTCGTGCATGCGTATGGGGCACAGTGCGGCTGTTTGGCGTTGCCTGCGGTTTCCTTTTGATTCCGCCGAAGAATTTATCCGCGAGTTTCCGTAGAACGTCGACGTGAATATTGCCGGCGGCGGTGATCACCGTATTGGCCGGCGTATACCAGCGCTCGAAGCAGTTCACGACGGATTTACGCGTAAATCCGCGAACGGTTCCGCGCGTGCCCAGGATGGGCGCTCCCAAAGGATGTCCGCGCCAAAAGCTCTGGGTGAGCACTTCGTGGGCCAACGCTTCGGGATTGTCATCCTCCATGCGAATCTCTTCCAGGATGACGTGTTTTTCCTTGACGATATCTTCTTCGACGAAGGTAGGAGTCAGCACCAGGTCCGAGAGCACATCAAAAGCGATCGGCAGGTTCTCATCGAGGACCTTGGCATTGAAGCTGACCATCTCTTTCGACGTGAAAGCGTCGAGCAGCCCCCCGACGGAATCCATCTCGCGCGCAATCTGTTCCGCGCTTCGGCGGGAGGTGCCTTTGAAGACCATGTGCTCGATGAAATGAGCGATGCCGTTCAGTCCTGAGGGTTCCCCGCGCGAACCGGCGCGCACCCAGATGCCAATCGCGACCGAGCGCATGTGGGGCATGTGCTCGGCTACAAGCACCAGGCCATTCGGCAGGGCTTCTCGCTCGATGGAAATTCCGACTTGCGTCATCGTTCTCGAAATGATCGCACAGTCATGCGCGAAAACCTATGCCGCTTTCGACTGGGGTGAAAAGCCGTGGAGAATTTGTCATCGGGCGATCCGCACATTCCCACATGCTATGATGAAATTCAGAAACGTAACTCCCATGTCCGGCCCAACAGAAAAGCCCGTTCAGGAGCATTTGTCAACCATCGATCTCGAGCGATTCGCACTTGCCAAGCGCGATCTGCTTGGACGATCGCGCGAGGAATTGCGCGCAATTCTGGGCGAAATAGGCGAACCGGCATATCGCGGCGCCCAGCTCTATCACGCGCTTTATGTGGAGCGACGTTTCGATTTTTCCGCGATGAGCAACTTGCCCGCTGCACTTCAGGAGCGCCTGGCGCGGGAATTCCACATCAGCATTCCGGAAATCGCGCAACGCTTTCATTCGAACGACGGCTCGGTGCGCTACCTGCTGAATCTCGCCGATGCGGTCGGCGTAGAACAAGCGAGGAGATCCGCGGCGCGGGTAGAGGCTGTCTTTATGCCTTCGGAGGGCCGCCAGACAATTTGCATTTCGACGCAGGCAGGATGCGCGGTGGATTGCCACTTCTGCCTCACGGCGCAACTTGGGCTGGTGCGCAATCTCACTGCCGGCGAAATGCTGGCCCAGGTGCTTATCGCGCTCGAGGATCATCGGGAATCTCCCGCTCCGCGAACCAATGTTGTGCTCATGGGACAGGGTGAGCCGCTGCTCAACTACGAACCTGTAATGACGGCGCTCCGCATCATGCTCGACCCTAATGGAATGGGACTTGCCGCGAGGCACGTAACGCTTTCGACCAGCGGCATTGTGCCGGGAATCGAACGGATGGCGCAGGAGAAAATTCGACCGAAGCTGGCGATTTCGCTGAATGCTTCGACCGATGAAGAGCGCGACGCCATTATGCCCATAAACCGCAAATATCCGCTGGAGGCGCTGATCGCAGCGTGCAGGAAATATCCGTTGCGGCCACGAGAACAGCTGACGTTTGAATACGTGCTGCTGGGCGGCTTCAACGATTCGCCGGAGGACGCACGCCGAGTGGCAAGGCTCATCGCAGGAATTCGGGCCAAGGTGAACGTGATTCCGTGGAATCCCGGCGAACTGCCGTACCGTCCGCCCACCGCCGAGCGCATTAGAGAATTTCGCGATGTACTTGCCGCGAAGGATGTCCCCGTGTTTGTGCGTTATTCTCGCGGCCAGGACGTTTCGGCGGCCTGCGGGCAGCTCGCACTTCGCGAAGCCGGCACCCTGGCTTCGACAATCGCGCCGGCGTCGCCGCCGTCGTCCGCGTCACCTGCTTAAACGCGAATCAGCGCGCATTCCGATTACGCTCATCATTCTGCCGGTTGCGGCGCCTTCCTTGCGGTAGCTGAAGAATAAATCGCTGCGACAGCCGGTGCAGAGCGTGCTCACGGCAATATTCCGGAGTTTCACGCCCGCATTGACGAGCTGCCAGCGATTCGCGGCACGCAAATCGAGCTGCACGCGTTCCGGCGGCGGCTCGTGTCCCGGAGGCATCATGGTGAGCCACGGCAGTGGATTGGGCTCCTCGCCGGTCGCCAAGCGATCGAAAGGGCCCTCGAACCATTCCTTAGCTTCCGAAAATTGGCCGAAGAAAGCCTGCGCGACCTCAGGACCAACTTCATAGCAGCACGGGCCAATGGCGGGACCGAGCGCGGCAATAACGTCTCCGGGTTTTGTTCCAAACTCCGCGCGCATTCTGCCCAGCGTTTTCATGACAATGCGCCTCAGCGTGCCACGCCACCCGGCATGGACCGCGGCAACAGCGTGCCTTCGCACATCCACCAATAAGATGGGAACGCAGTCGGCGGTCTGAATGGCGAGGAGCAGGCCGGCTCTCCGAGAAGTTGCGGCGTCCGCTTGCGGCACCTTCACGGGAGCTCTGGAGAACACTCGCACGATATCGGAATGGATCTGCCGCAGGGTTACAAGCCGGCACGCGGTCGCACCATTTGCACTCGCTTTGGCGGCTGATTTCGCGGCCGTAATTGCGCGCAAAAAGGAGCTGCGATTGCGCTCAACGGTTTCGCGCGAGTCCCAATCTGTGAAGCCCAGATTGAGCGCAGCGCTACCATTGATGCGGCTTTCTCCGGCCACTCGAGTGCTGAAACCGTGCAAAATCCACGGAATAGAATCGAAGAGCTTAGCGGTCACGATTTCAAGTCCCGAAATGCTGCGCAGAACCCAATCATCGGAGATGAGGACTGGAGCCGGGTGGGTCCGTGGCTGGCGCCGGATTAAACGTGGGTTCGGCATATTTTCGTGGCGGCCGGGTGAGTCACCTCTATTGTTCCTGACTTTAAAGGATGAAGCCAGCAGGCCGAAGCTCCCCATTCGAATCGAGACGCAGTCCTTTCGCTAACAAAGAGGGAGCGGGGCGGTATAATCCGCTTCCGTTGCGGATATCTTAAAGTTGCCGCCGAGGAGGGAGGCGAAGTGATTATCGGCCTGGGCGTGGACATGGAGGAGATCAGCCGGATAGACGACGCAATCAAACGGCACGGCCAGACCTTCCTCCAACGGATTTATACTCCGACCGAGATCGCATACTGCGAACGGCACCGGGATAAAGCCGAGCGCTATGCGGGACGCTTCGCGGCCAAGGAGGCCACGATGAAAGCTTTGGGTACGGGCTGGAGCAAGGGCGTGCGCTGGCGGGATATTGAAGTGACGCGCATGCCGGGCGCCCGGCCGACGATTGTTCTTCATGGCGCAGCACGCGAGCACGCAGAACGCATGGGAGCGCGTCACATCAGCTTGAGCATCACCCATACGGGCAATTTCGCTCTGGCCCAAGTAATTCTGGAAAGCTGAACGACGCCCACCGGCGGTAAAAGTCAACCAGGCTAGATTTACTATGTCTTTTTCTTTTCTTTATCGAGCTTGAGGGAGATCACGATATCCTTGCGGCTATCAAAGCTGGAAACGGTGCGCGTGTTGGAAGTCATGCTTTCGCTTTCGGCGTGAACCTCGTAATCCACATTGGGATCGAGTCCGCTGAAGCGATACTCGCCGGACCTATCGGAAATATAAGTCTTAACCGCAAGCGTACGAACGTTTTTGAGATATACGACCGCGGAGGAAACCGGATTTTCGGCTTTATCCAGAATCGCTCCGCGAACGGTCCGCAATTCGGACTGCGCACCTGCCGAAAGAGCCAGCAGCACGAGAACAAGGAGCGTTCCTAAAGAACTGAGATACCTTTTCCGACGTGGAGCAAACTCCGTCGCCTTGCCTGATCTCATTGAGGTCCTTTCCGCCTAGACCACCAATACGCACTGATTGGCGAAATCGGGAACCGGTCGCGAGATCACTCTCACGGCTGACTCTAAGATGGCATGAATAAGGGGCCGGGATTTAGCGGGCGAAGCCAAAAAGTTACTCCTCTTCCTCCTCTTCATCCACGACTTCGTCCTGCACATCACCGTCATCCCCTTCAGTTTCCGCTTCTTCCTCTTCGTCTTCTTCGTCGTCGTCCTCGTCGTCTTCTTCGTCATCATCATCGTCGTCTTCAGAGATGACGTTCAAATGCACAGGATGAATCTGCACCACTTCGAGCTCGGCTTCACATTCCGGGCAATTCAGAATCTCGCCCTCTTCGACTTCATCCTCGTCGAGATCAATCTCGACGGCGCATTCCGGGCAGTGCACCACAGCCGAACCTCCTGGCCAAGCATGGCCCTTACGCAAGCGTATTATATAACGCTGGGCAGTCAAGGGGGGGCCAAGCGAATTCATGGGCACACGTGAGTTTCCCGAGTGGCCGCTGGTGGGCGTCGGCGGCGTCGTAATCGATCAGGGTCGCGCGCTGCTTGTGCGGCGGGCAAGGGAACCGGCGCTGGGCGAATGGACCATCCCCGGAGGGTTACTCGAAGTCGGGGAGACGCTTGCGGCCGCTGTGGAGCGCGAACTCCGAGAAGAGACGGGGCTGATTGTGCGCGTGGTCGAGTTGATCGAGGCGTTGGAGCGCATTTTCTCGGATTCCGGAGAAATTCGCACGGCGCCAGCGGATGAGCATGCCCCGCCCGCTTCGCCAGAAGTTACTCGAACTTCAGGCGTGCGACCACGGCCGCGGTATCACTACGTGATCCTCGATTATTTGTGCGAACGCGTTTCCGGCGAACCGAAGATCAACGAAGAAATAAGCGATCTGGCCTTTGTACGCGAAGAAGACCTGGGAGGCTACGCGCTCACTTCTGCTGCAACACGAGTGCTACACAAGGCGTTTGCGATGGCGCGCGTTCGAACGGGAGTGTGAAATATTACGCGCGGACGCAGCTGATGGCGGTTACTTCTCACGGGCAGCGCGAATGAGAGATTCCATATGATCGAGATAGCGTTCGAAGGCGCGCCGGCCCGCGGCCGTGAGGCGGTACTTCGTTTTGGGCAGCCGGCCATCAAACGTTTTGGTGCAATTGATATAAGCAGCTTCCTCGAGCTTACGGGCGTGTACGGAGAGATTTCCGTCGGTGGTTCTGAGCAGAGCTTTCAATTCATTGAAGGTGAGCGAGGGATTGATCGCGAGAGCGCTGACGATTCCGAGACGCATGCGCTCGTGAATCAAACGATCGAGGCCGGGCGCCACCGGCTCAGGACTGTGCCCACGCACTGCGGCGAGGCGCGGTTCCTGAGAATGGGTTTTGGAAATACGTTCTACTGTCGCGGTTCCGACCTTAGTCCTCACGTAGCCTCCTAAAACAGGCACACTTTTGCACTGCACTCAGCCCCCATACTTCTGAGCGATGATCAATCCGAACAGGATTTGCAATCCGCCAAAGCCCGCCATCATGTAGGCATTGCCCCACGAAGGCGGTGAAACAGCAGCCGCAGCTCCAAGCGCGATGAAGCAGATGCCCATCATCGGAACCACGCGCACAGAAAAAGAACCGCCGCTGACAACGGCCGTGCCATAAAGCAGCAACCACATTCCCGGGAGCAAGCGAAGATCTCCATCGCGATAAAGCGCAAAGGTCAAAAGCGCGCCTACAATCATCGGCGGAGCGAAACCAAGCGCGAACTTGCGGCCTGGTCCGGAGAAGAGGGGAAGGCGTGCCGCACGGGCTTTGCGAGCGACGGCGAGCACTGCAAGAACCATGGCGAGGGCAGCTTCCGCGAGCCACACGAAAATCCAGCGAGCCGCAGTAGGTTGATGCGATCCAATCGCGGCCGCAGCAAGCGCGGTGAATCCGATGGCAGCGCCGCCCCACCCTGGAACAGCAGTGAAGGAGCCGGCACGCTCCATCGTTTCGCGAATGAAGCGAAGATTGTCGGCGGCGCGATCTTCGAGAGGCACCAGCACCGGGCGCGAGGAACGGGCAGGTCCTGGTGTCATGCGGTCGAGGATACGCGCGGGCGCGAGGTTGTCAAGTTCTTTGCGTTACAGAGCGGAGGGCCGGCGATCAAGTACCTTTGGGTTTCCAGCCATACTGGCCAATGAGAGGAACAAAGCGGCAATGGTAAAGCTCGCGGCTGGTAAGCGCATCAGCGTGCTTATCGAGACGCAAGAGACGCTGCTCGTCTGGCGTTCCGACGGGAATAACAAGACGCCCGCCTTCGGCGAGTTGCGCCGTCAGGGGCGGCGGGATGCCGGGCGCTGCCGCAGTGACCACAATGGCTTCGAAGGGAGCCGCATCGGGCCAACCCAGAGTCCCGTCGCCAATATGCACGTGGACATTGCCATACCCCAGGCGTAGCAGCCGCTCGGCGGTGCTGGTGGCGAGATTTTCGTGCATCTCGACGGTGTGCACTTCGCGCGCCAGCAGCGATAGCACGGCGGCTTGATAACCAGAGCCGGTGCCGATTTCGAGGACGCGCTCTCCACCCGAAAGCTCGAGCGCCGCCGTCATCGCCGCGACCATGAAGGGCTGCGATATCGTTTGTTCATGGCCGATGGGCAGAGGCCGATCGGTGTAGGCTTCGGCGGCCAAGTCCGGCGGTACAAACTCATGACGCGGCACGTTAAGCATGGCGGCAAGGACGCGCTCATCGCGGATGCCACGCTTGCGAAGCTGGCGTTCGACCATTTCCTGGCGAAGCAACTCTGCGTCCGTTTGCGTGAGGGCGGGCGTCGCGGGGCGGAAGCCGTTGCCACCGGCGGAGGCGTCCTGGGAATGAGACACGAGCACCTCGGTCTACTTGAATCGTTGCCTGCGGACGACGTCGATACCGAAGGTGCCGTTTTCATCGCGCAAGGCGACAACGGAAACATCGGGGCGCAAGGTGTATTCGATCTGGATCACCTGCTGCTGCGTGGAAGTAACGTCTGTGCTGTACGTAATCACGAGGTTCCGTGAGAACTGCTCGGCAACGGTGACGCGCGCTCCGGGATTCTGTGTGGCGCTCGTCGCGGCGATGTAATCGGGATCGACGCTGAAATGGCGTACGCCAAATAGGCGCTGCACGCGTCCGCCCAACTGAGACGAGATTGCTTCCGAAAGCAATGTCGTGGCGCCGAGCTGCGGCGTTTGCACTGCTGCCGCACCGCCCCGGAGGCTGCTCTCCTGGCCGGGTTGTCCGAGGGCCAGTAAGGTGATGATATCGCTCGAAGGCAGCGGCGGATCGGAACGGTACGACATGGTGAGATGACTCGCCGGGCCATTGAAATCCACGGTGACCTCGTATTGCTGGATGGTGGTGGCGACTTCAACGTTGAGGACAGGATCAACTCGAAAAGGATTGACGAAATTGATATCGCCACGAGTGAGATGGTAGTCGTTGCCGCGCATAGTCATCTGTCCGGCCAGCAGGTGAACGCTTCCGAGAAGGATGGGGTGGTCATAAGTGCCGCGCACGCGAACGTTAGCTTCGGTCTGAAATCGACCGCTGGACCATTCCAGCACCGCGCCGGGAGCGGCCTCGGCCTGCACGTCAAACTGCAAGTTGCGCAGGAAAGGCGAAGTAGTGGCCCGCGGCCCGTTGGTGGTCTCAGTGGAAGAGGCTATCAATGAAGTGATATCAAATCCCGGCGACATCAGGAGGCGATCGACAGTCACGCGGCCGGAAAGAGTCGCCGCCTGGGGCGTGCCGACAAGATGCAGTTCGCCACCCGCAAGCCAACTCATGCCCACGGGGTAACGCACACGCACCTGTTCGGTGCGCACCGTGAGATCGTACATAGCGGGTCCATTGCCGTAGGTGAGCGAACCTGAAAGAAGCAGGCGACCGCCTCCCGTTTCCGACGTGACGTTGTTAAATGTCACGCGACTGGTATCGAAAATGAAATCACCGGTTAGCTGGCTCAATCCGGCGGGGAAGTCTCCGTAGCGCAATGAGGTGTCATGCACACGTACTCGTCCCGTGATGCGCGGACTTGAAAGAGTACCGGCAATCGTGGCGTCCACGTCCGCTGGGCCGCGGACATCCAGGTTGGGCACGAAGCCGCTGAATAGCCTAAGATTCGCAGCCCCCGCCACGCGCATATCCAACGCGCGGTCCCCAGCAAATCGTGCGAACCCGGTAACGCGGAAATCCGTATCGACGCCACGAAGATTTGCCTGGCGCACCTGCACCTCGTGATTGCCATAGAGCAACTCTACGGGCCCCTGGTTTAGCAACTTGATGTACTCGTAGTCCAGCGAGACTTGCGACAGATTGGCGTCCACTGCAATCGTGTCCGGCTGCAACAGCGCGCCGGAGATGCCAAACCGCCCGACAATTTGGCTGTGTCCGGTCAGGCCGCTCAAATGCAGCGCACTGACGATCAAGGGGTCGAGATCGATCTGCGAAACGGTGACCTGGCCTGAGAGGGGATAGACGCCGGCGAGCGAGACGTCCAGGTTGCCATGCAACTCTCCCGTCGGAATGGCCGAATCGATTTGTAAGCCGAGCTTAGAGCCGTCGGACTGAACCTTCGCATCGAAACTGCCGATCACTTCATTCCTGAGTTTCAGATCCACCAAGCGCAGCGAACCATCCAACCTGGGAGCAAACAAAGGACCTTGCCCGCTCAGATGAAAGCTGATGTTGCCTCCGAGCGGGAGGCGCGGCGTCTGTATGCGGGTAACACCCTCGAGCGGAAGCCCGGCGCCGGTCAGGTCGAAAACTGCCTGGCCGTCGGTGGTGTGATAGGTGAAATTTCCAGTCAGCAGGCCGGGGGGCGGCGGATTCGCATTCGTTGCTAAGGGTGGTACTAAGCGCAATTCGGCATTAGCAACGCGAACTTCGCCATGGCGGAGCGCTAATTCACCCCTCGCTCTATCGAAACGCCAGCCCCAAGCCTGAGGATCGACTATATCGAAAAGGCCGGTCAGCTCCGGATCGGCGTGCGTTCCACGGCCATGGAACGTACCGCTCAGCAAGCCGTGCGCTGGATAGGAATATCCGAGCAGGGCTTGTAAGCCGTCCATATCTGTGCGAACGAGAGTGGCATCCAACTGCCACGAATTCTCCGGGCGGAAGCTCCAATTCTCCAGCATCAACGAGAGCTCGAGCTGCGCGGAGGAACGGTCGCGGCGCACGTTAGCCCGGGTGAAACTGAACTCTTGGGGCGAGTAAGACATATCGCCGTCGATTTCATCCCAATAGAGTTTGTCGTAGCGCGCATTTGTCCCCATGACGTGCCCGGTAAAGGTTGGCCCAACTAACGGACCGGTTATATGGCCCTGCCAATGAGCACGCCCGGCAACGACCTTCGGCTCAGCGTCCTTGCCTCTGATGCGGTTGATGAAATCATCCCACGGCATGAGGTCCTGCGAATCAAAAGTGGCGTCGAGCTTGGAATCGCGCGCGGCCAGAGTTCCGCTGAACTGCACATTACTCGAAGGAGTGTCTATGTGGCTGGCGCCTAAAAATACCTGCCGCCCGGCCATGCTGTAGTGATAGTCGAGGCTTGCCGTAACAGGAATTTGTCCCGCCGGCAACTGGCGTCGCGGAACCCAAAGGGAAATGCCGCGTGAATCCAAATTCTTGAAGTCCGCAGTCCACGTGGTGACCGCTTGAACCTCGGCAACACCGCCCCAATGCAACGGTACGATCGGGAGACTATTATTGTCGACCGCGGCCAGCAGCGTAGCGAGATCCATATCGTGCGCATGGGCGTTCACGCGAAAGTGAAGTCCGGGGAAATCGAGATGAACCTGCCCATCGATCGCGCCGCCAAGCGCTTGGGCCGAGAAATCGGGAACTTCAAGGGCGACGCGGTCCGCTCGGTAGCTGCCGCGGGAGCTAATTCCAGAGCTGTGGAACCAGTCGTAAGGCATATCGATATCCGCAGCGGCGTATTTGCCAGTAACCGCTAATTTGCCATCCGCAAAATGCCCATCGCCGGAGAAATCCACGTGACCATGCGGGCTGTTGGGCTTGCGCAAAATGGTCCGAAGATCCTCGAAATCAAAGTGGCCGCGATAGCGAAATGCCCAATTCGCCTGGACAACGTTGGTATTCGAGATTTGTGCATCAATATTCGTATGCGGAGATTGCCAAAGCAGCTGGGTGATCGAAAAGGCGTTTGGCTCAAGAGCGAAGCGCACGGACAGATCGGAATTAAATGGAAGATAACGGCGCGCGACGAGCTCCATTTGTTGCCAGCGGAATTGGCCCAAGTACATGGGCTTCGCATCGAGCTGGGCATAATCAACCAAAAACTCAAAACGCCCGCCCTCGGCTACCAGCGGGACGCGGACATCGTTAAATAGCAGCTCGCCGTCTTCCAGCCGCAGGCGGCGCACCACGACGTCAAAAATGCGCTGACGCAGGGGCTTTGCCTGCGGGGCTCGGGGCGCCATAGGGATGTTGAAAGATCCGTCGCGCTCCACGCGAACGTGCAAAACGGGGTGGCTTAATTCAACATCACCGACCGAGAACTTGCGTCCCCATACGGAGTCGATGCGCAAGCCAACGACCAGCCGGTCAGCATGGAAGAATGGCGGCGTGCCTGCGGGTTCGTGACCGCGAATAGTCAATTCGCTGAGCGTGACCCGCAGCCGCCAGGGGTTAAAGTGAAACGCGCCCAGTTCAGCGTTGCCGGAGGTCAATTTCTGCATTTGCTCGACTATAGTTTGGCGAATGTCGTTATCCAGGGCACCGCTCGAAAGAATCAGCAGTAAGGTTACGGGCAGAGCCAGAATCAGCAGGGCCAGACCGAAGACCCAGCGCTTCCATTTCCGTCTGGCTCTCGGTTCGTTCACGGCTTACCTGATGCGCCGACGGATGCATCCATCGGCTCGAGCTCAATCTTCAGGCGTGGCTTGGTTTCGTCGAACCAAGCCGCGGTGCGTTCGTTGACACCCTGCTCAACCAAGACTTCCTGAATTTGCTCCGTAACATCGGTTAACGGAGGCGGTTGCTGGCCCTTTGCCTTTAATTCAGGCACCAAGTGATCGCGGTAATAGTCTGCGATGGCAGCGTCAGTCACTTGAATCGAGGAGCGGAATTTGTAATCGAGGTAACGCGCGAGGTAAATCTGGCGTGTCACGATACGGCGCACGGCTGCCACAGTGAGTCCTATCGCCTCCAGGCGCTGCTGATACACAGCGGGGCTAGAGAAGCTGCTCTCGACCCGGCTGAGTTCGCGATCCGCCTCAGTCTGGGCCGGCAAAGGAAAACCCGTGGTGGTGGCTTCATTGTTGACCACCCACTGCTCGATCAATTCCGAGCGGATTTCTTCGTTGCTTTGGGAATGGCCATCGAGAAGCTGCTGGTATGCAGCTAATTCACGAAGCTCGCTCAGCGTAATGATGTCATCTTCAATGCGAACAACTATAGCGTCGACGATCTGCGGCTGCGGGGCGGACTGGGGCATAGCGATCGCCGGTAAGGCGAGCACGATTGCTAATCCGAAAATACACGCGGGGCGCATCAGAAAGTGGACCCCAGATTCACAAAAAATTGAAATGCGGGTAGCCGTGAAATCGTTACCGGCCCGTTTGGCACCGCGCTGTTAACCGGATTGACGAAATGTGCGGGATTGAGCTGATAGGCGAGATCAATGCTCACAGGGCCGACCGGAGTGTGGTAGCGAATCTCGAATCCCAGCGTGTGGGAAAAATAATTCAGCTCATTCGTGCAGTTCGTCAGACAGGCTGTGGGCTGGGCCGGATTTAACATAGGCGGCGGGGGAGCCCAACGAAGGCTGATATGGGAAAAGTCGCTGAAAACATTTCCCGCGTCATAAAAAAAGCCGCCGCTGGCACGGCTACCGATCAGCGGAAGGCGCATCGGGAATTGCAGTTGCTGATTGAATATGAGCATGCCGAGTCCGCCCACCGGGAAACCGGTCACCGGATCGCGGGGACCGGCCTGATTCAGGCCAAAGCCGCGCAGCGTGGTACCGCCGCCGGCAAAGAAGCGTTCCGGCAAGGGGATATCGGAAGAGTTGGTGGCAAGGAGGGGTTCCAGCGATCCGGTTGAGCCGGCAAAGGGCTCCTCGATACCAATGCGTGTCGAGCGCGCAAATACCAGGCGCGAGCCCAGATGTGTGTAAGTGGAGTTCTGATAAGTGGCACGGACGAAAGAGGCAACGGAGCCAATGGCCTTGCTCGCAACGTCGATGTCAAAAGTATTGAAACTTCCGCGGGCGGGGTCGGCGGCATTGTCGCGGCGGTCGCGCACCCAGGTGAAGCTGAAGAATGACACCTGCGTCGGCTGATTGAACAAGGGGATCTCTTCCGGCGCGACCTGCAAATCGGTGGCTTGAACGCGGCGATAGACATAGCGATAAAGCAGGGTCGTAATGAGGGAACGGTGATCAGTCAACTGAGCTGAACCTTCTTCGCGTGTCGACGTGAAGGTCTGGACATCGCGCGCTTTCACATAAGTGCCCGTAAGCTGAAAACTGAGCGTAGGAAGAAGGAAATGATTCGAGGAGCTATAGGTGAGCAGCGCTCGACCTTGCAAGGTGCTTGCTCGGGCTTTGAAGGAGAGCGAGTCAGCGCGCCCGGTCAGGTCAAGCTTGGTAAATTCGACAGTGCCACGCGGACTGAAATTCAGCGGCTCGGCAACGGGGCCGTTGCTGGCAGTACCGAGCCGTTGAGCTTCGAAGCCTAAGCCGTAGCCGATGGTATATCGGCGAGCCTCATCCACGAGTACATCAATGGTTTTCGATGTCTCACTACCTTGAGGGTTCTGCGGGGCGATGGCCACACGGCTGAATATTCCCAAATTGTAGAGGCGACGTTGCGTTTCCACGATAGCGCTTTCACTTAGAGGACCACCCGGGCGCAGTTGGATCTCGCGAACGATGACGCTGCTATGCGCATGTTCGTATCCGCCAACGAGTACCTGAGCCACACGAATTTGTTGCCCCTCTTCAATTTGATACGTGAGATTCACCCGTGGTCCCTCTCCAGGCTGGACGGGCAGATTATCGACGGTGGCATGAAATTGGGCATTTGGAAAACCCTGGTCGAAGTAGAGGGCCAGCACGTTGTCACGATCGCTGGCGACGTTGAGATCGGAGAAAGGCTGGCCAGCCGTTGAACCGATCACCCGCGAAAGCTCGTCATTGCTCAGCGCGTGATTGCCTTGAAGCGTCAGATTGGCGATACGCGTCTGCAAGCCTTCCTGGATACGACACGTGACGAAAAGATCGCCGGAGTGACCTTTGTAATTGTTCATCAAATCGGTGTTCACCTTAACATCGCGAAAACCGTTCGACTGATAAAGCTCGGTAAGCGAGGCGACGTCATTCGTCAGCTGTCCGGAACTGAAGCGCCCGGGAGAAGCAAAAGCGGCCGGCTGAATGCGGATACGGCTTCGAAGCAAATCGTCAGGAAAGTAGTGATTCCCAGAAAACGCTACGCCCACTAAACGCTGGTGCGAACCCAATTCCACACGATACGTGATCACTTCCGTGCTAACTTGCTGGCCTTCGGCAGGGTCCTCTGAGGTGGCATAATCGACTTCTGCGTCGAAATACCCCTGCCGTTGGAGATAGTCCCGCAAATTACGGCGTCCCTCCTGCAGCAGATCCTCGTCGACCGCGCCTTCTTCATAAATGGGGAGCAACGAGCGCAGCGTGCTATCGGAAATTTTCGCGCCAAGCACTTGTACACGGACTTGGAGTTGCGCCAAAACCGATGCCTGAAGCGCGACCCGATTCGTATAGGGCTCATACACGCCGCGTACGACGGAAACGCGCGCGCCAAGGTAGCCGCGCGCTATCAGCCATTTGCGGCTGTTTTCGACGCTGCGTTCCAGCACTTCTGACGTCACTTTCGTTTTGGGCTTGAGCTTCAGATGTTGCCGAATCTCCGCATCAGAGAAAGGCGATTGGTTAATCAGATTGATCATTCCGACCGAGGCCCGCATGCCCGGCACAACATCGACAATAATGTCCATTTGCTGTGTCTGCGGATGCGGCACTAGATGGTAGGCGATCTTTGCCTGATACAAGCCCTCGTCTTCGAGGGTATTTTTTAAGCGGTCCAACGCAGCAGGCATGTCGGATTCACGGAAAGGCTCACCTAGGCCCAAACGCATGGAGGAGACCGCCACGGAATCGCTGGGTGGCTCGTGCAATCCGTTAACTCTGACGACGCTGATGAAGTAATTTCGCCGGACTACAAAGTCCACCCGCAAACCCCCAGCCTCGTTAGTGACCTGGGCCTGGATGTCGGCATATCGTCCGGTGCGGTAAAGCTGGCGCAGGCTTTCGCGTTCGGCTTCGAGCGCAAAAGGCTGGTTTGGTCGAAGTGGAAGACCACTAACGTTTTCGTCAAGAACTTCGCCGGACTGGTCTACGATTCGAATGGCGGTGACCTGACGGCCTTCGACCTGCGCTGACGTTGTTTGCGCCTGGGCCGTCGCAATGGCAGCCCAGTGAAGCCCAATAACGACCAGCAAAAAGAGAACCGCCCACGGACGATTCGGAGTCATTCGCCACTATAAAAGCAAAGGTTAGCACAAGCGCCTTGCCCGTCAGAAACTTCCGTCCAATAACGTGCTTAGAGGCGGCCGCGAAAGATAGGCGCTATTATGATGACGTAAGTGCCCCGGAACCAGGTTGCCAAGAGGAACGCATAAAACCGGCAAAATGGACGCCCGACTTCGCGAACGCTACTCCCGGCAAATCCTGTTCGAGCCCATCGGCCAGGAAGGACAAGAGCGCCTGCGTCATGCTTCAGCAGCCATTGTTGGCTGCGGGGCATTAGGCTCGGCCCTTGCAAGTCTACTCGTCCGAGCGGGCATCGGCCGGCTTCGAATCATCGATCGCGATTTCGTGGAGCCCTCTAACCTGCAACGGCAAACGCTTTTTGAAGAGGCCGACGCGCAGGAGTTGCTGCCCAAGGCAGTGGCTGCCGAGCGCCGGCTGCGCGCGATTAATTCGGATGTGGAAGTGCAGGGCGTGGTTGGGGATCTCACTCCGGACAATGCGGAAGAGCTGCTGCGCGATTCGGCGGTGCTGCTGGACGGCACCGACAATTTCGAAACGCGTTTGTTGATCAACGACTTTGCGGTGAAGAACTCCGTCCCTTGGATTTATGCAGCCGTCGTCTCAAGTCACGGTTTGACGATGCCGATCCATCCCGGGGAGAGTGCTTGCCTGGCGTGCCTGATTGAAGATGGTGAGGCGAATGAAGACGGCGCTACCAGGCGCGCAAATGAGCCTACTTGCGATACGGTGGGCGTACTTGGCCCCGCAGCAGGCGCGATCGCTTCGATGGAAGCTGCCTCCGCAATCAAGATGTTGGTCGGCAAGTGCGAAGCGCGGGAGGCTCGACTCATTGCTCTCGACATCTGGAGCGCGCGTTTTCAATCGCTGCTGGTACCGCGTCGCGAAGACTGCCGCGCCTGCGGCGAGCGGCGATTTTCTTACCTGGAAGGAGAAGCACAGCCTCGGCTTACTATGTGCGGACGCGATTCCGTGCAAATTCACGAACGCCGACGCCGCCTGGATTTGACCGCGCTGGGACAGAATCTGGGAGCCGCAGGCGGCCAAGTACGTCAGAACGCTTTTCTGCTGCGCTTGGAAGTGCCACCGTACGAATTAACCGTATTTGCGGACGGCCGCGCGATTATAAAAGGTACGCGCGACGCGTCCGTAGCACGTTCCATATACGCGCGTTACGTAGGGGCGTGAGCAGCACCTGGCGGAAAATTGATGTTTAGCAAGAATTCAGCGGCTTTCGGTGCGGCCAATGGGATGCCGGAGGGCGGCGCGATCGAGATTTTCGCGCAGGTTCATGAGAGTAAGAAAAGTATTGAGGATGCGCGCTTTCAATTCGTCCGGAAGGTGCAGCCCGCTGGTTGCGGTGCGAGCCAATAGTTCGCCTCGCCCTCCGATGTACGTGATGATTTCCACCTGGCGTTCGCGAGTCGTGCGGCCAACGGCTGTCTCACGACGCATCTCCGCACAGCGTCGCTCAATTTCCATTGTAAAGTGCAAAATGCATAGTTTTTCGCTTTCCAGGGCCGCGGGCACCGACATTTTGCAACCTGGTGCGCTGCAGGAGCTCATCGCGTAAAAACCTCGAAAACCGATTTTTGCATCCCATCTATCCAAAAGCCAGTGGCACGTTTTTGTTCACAGCGAATCCGCCATTGCCGTTTGCGTCTTCTGACACACCACCAGGACTGCTCCTAATACCAGACTCAGGCTGATGCGACGGCCATAAGGTATGCTAGACTAACCAAGCAAGAGTAGGTTCGGCCGTTTCTAACGTCATTTCCCGAAGGCCGTAAGCGCGGTAAGTTCGCTAAACTCAAGGCGAGGCACGATATGTCTGGGCATTCCAAGTGGGCAACAATCAAGCACAAGAAGGCCGCTACTGACGCCAAGCGTGGGCGCATCTTTACCAAGGTGATTCGCGAAATCACTATTGCCGCACGCGTCGGCGGCGGGGATCCCGACTCCAATCCGAGGTTGCGCACGGCGATTTTAGCGGGTAAGAACGAGAACATGCCCAACGAAAACATCGAGCGAGCGATTCAACGCGGCACGGGCCAGCTCGAAGGGGAACAGTACGAAGAGGTAAATTTCGAGGGTTACGGTCCGGGCGGAGTGGGAATGATCTTGCAGGTGGTCACCACCAACCGGAACCGCGTAGTCAGCGAGATTCGGCACATGATGAGCCGGCACGGCGGGAATTTGGCCGAGACCGGCGCCGTCGGCTGGATGTTCAGCCGCAAAGGCCAGATCGTAGTTTCGAAGGAACAGGCGGGCGAGGACAAGATGCTGTCGATCGTTCTCGACGCCGGGGCGGAGGATCTGCGGGACGACGGCTCCGCGTGGGAAGTAGTCACGCCTCCCGACACATTCGAGGCTGTACGCGAGGCTCTGACGAAAGCGGGCGTTAAGTTCGAATCAGCGGAAATCGCGTGGGTTCCGCAGAATTACATTAAGCTTACCGGTTCGGCGGCGCAGCAAATGCTCAAGCTCGTGGAAGCGCTCGAAGAACACGACGACATACAACACGTTTTCGCGAACTTCGACATTGACGAAAAAGAGATGGCCGTAATGGCCGGCGAGCCGTGAACTCCACGTATTGAGCTTTACCTCTCAGCGATAGAAAATTCTAGCCAGACTTCCCCTGCTACCATAAACTCTGTGGCTGCTCCTCCATTCGCGTGACTGCCGAGCCATATTGCGTATTGGGAATCGACCCGGCCGCTGCTGGTGCGACAGGCTTTGGCGTCGTTGAACGCGAGGGCAATCGCTGCCGAATGCTTCGTTTGGGCGCGGTGCGGCCTGCAAGTCGGCTCTCTGTTGCGGCGAATACTCATTTGTGCCGTATCCATCGTGAGATCACCGAATTAATTCAGGAATTTCATCCGCGGGCCGTGGCGCTCGAATCGGTTTTCGCTGCACTCAATGTAAAGGCCGCCTTGCGGCTTGCGGAGGTTCGTGGCGTGGTTCTTCTGGCCGCAGCGCAGGCAGGCGTTCAGTCGTTCAGTTATTCTCCGCGGGAGGTCAAGGCAACGGTTGCGGGCTACGGCCATGCGGGAAAAGAACAGGTGCAGCAGATGGTCCGTGCGTTGCTGAGCATGACGGAAACGCCCGAACCGGCCGATGCGGCAGACGCATTGGCGTTGGCTCTTTGCCACATTCAAATTGCCGAAGCTAAAGAGCGCTTCGCACACTGTTACGGTGGCCCCGCCGCCTCGGCCATTCTGTTGAAGACGAAACGGCGGGCAGCTTCATATCCAAAGACAACCTGACTTTGGCATTGGAATCGACTGCACGAGTTAATTGCGAGCTCCCTGGCTCTGCTCGCTTGGGAAACGATCCCATCTCCACCTGCGATCCGTTGGGTTACGAGAAAGTAGTGGAACTGAATCGTCAACTTACACTGCGTGTGCTCTCCGCAGCAGTCGCATTGGGGCGCTTCAGGTACCAAGTCGACAGCCGGGAGACTCAAGCCAGAATGAGGGCTTCGTAAGCGAAAATGCAACTAAGCGCGGATCTCTTCTTCTATTTCTTTTCTAGATAGGACATACCTAGGGTTTGTCCGTTCCCAAGCACAACTCCGACAACACGGCCGACCGGATTGCCACTCTTCACAGGCTCTACGGTGACTGTGACTTCATCCCCAGGCTTGAACGTGTACTTGCTCCATCCCCGCTCAATCATATCGGGAGCGTTGTTGGTCTCCGCGACCCAATGGGCAACATTCCCCTTATCGTCTTTGACGTCGAACTTCAGCCAGCAATGCGGATTAGCCCAGACCCATTCGGTGACGGTTCCCTTTACAGTGACCCTCTTCCCTACGTCAAAAGCAGCATTGCCGTGATGTGCAAACATCGGAATGGAACCAATCAAAGAAGCAGCTAGCGCGAAAATCACTAGGAATTTAGCTTTCACCGTATCCTCCGTCGGGTTGAGAGCACCTTAACAGGATGGCGTAAATGCAATTCTAAACGTCCACTTTACAGCTCACTACTTGCGTTGTTTGCTGTCGACGCCGCTAGCAGGGTCGCCGTAATCTTTATAATATTGTTCCTCTTCGGATGGTATGCACATCATTTCCACGACGTCGTAATCGGGCGTTTGCAGCCGGAACGGGAATTTGTTCATAGCGACCCAGGGTTTTGTATACATCTTTGGATCATCGATTGTGACCGTCAACTCCATATTGTTGCGGTCAACGCGATGAAAGCGTTCTTCCACATGCACGCCATCGCTCACGGGCCGGCCTGCCTCGTCGAGCCACACCCTTTCGCTGGGCATGGTACCGATCGTATTCACCACCAAAGTACTGTCGTCCACCCACTTGCCAACCGAATATCCGTAGTAACGCGGCTCCGGTATGTCCTTGGGGAGTTCACGCCCATCGATCCAAATCACGCGCCATCTTTTCTCAAATTCATACAAGACTGCGATTTTGTGCTCATCCTGCATGATCTGGGTGTGCCGGATTTGATAGAAGTTGGCGCGCGGGAAGCCCATCGGGTCACAGATATTTCTTGGATCATTACTGAGCGATTCGAGGACGCGTTCCTCGCCCTCTAACGGTTTATGGGCACGATAGGTTTCCAATCCGAATGCAGTAAAGGGCGGCTCATGCCCGGGGGCGCCGTCAGACGGCATATCGCGCGGGCCGAACGCCTGAATCCCGTCCCCCGGTCCGCGGGCCGGCTCCCAGGTTCCGGAGATATCGTGGCGCGGAGCAGGCCCGGGCTTCTCACCCGGCTTCAACGCGTTGGTTACGGGTTTGCCCCAACCATCCCGTAGAAGTTGTCCAGAAGGCGTAACCTGGCCCTTACTAGCATCCGACTCATTGCTGGGACCAGCCTGGGCGCGGGACACCGTTGGAAATGTTAGGAATGCGAATAATGCAGTTAGTGAGATCGCCGAAACCACATAACTGCACTTACAAACGAATGATTTGGAATTAGACATATGTTGTCTCGATGGCGAGGCCTTACTCTTTGTCCCCATCCCCGCCCAGTTGGCTATCCCTCAACATTTTCCCGTCCGGAAACACGATCCTATTTAGACGGCCGACTGGTCTACCGGATTTAGCGGGCCAAAGGTAGATCGTCACTACGTCACCCGGCTGCAGCGAATTCTTGGTCCAGCCTAGAACGGTCACTGCCGGTGGACTGCCGATTTCGGCCGCCCAATGTACAACGTTGCCCTTGTCATCTTTTGCGTCGAACATGACGATACAGTGAGGATTATTCCAGGCGAATCTCGTCACCGTCACATCTTTCATGGCAACTACGCTGCTTGCGTATGCCGCACTTCCGTGATGTGCGAAGAGTGCACTGGAGCTCGCCAGAAGGCCCCCAAGCAGGGCTAAGCGGACGAGAAGATTGCCTCTCATGGCACCTCCGCAACCTGAGCTGAACTCTTACGATGGGTAGCTGGGGCGCAAACATATGCCAGCGGGTTTTTGGTGTCAAGCGTGCCAATCACTGTTAGCCTGGGTTCCCCTGGAATGTTTGACTACTTGCCCGAGGTATCTCCGGCGGGATCGCCAATGATGCTCAAATATTCTTGCATCAGTGAGGGAACGCAAATCTCTTCGGGCACTTGTTGATCTGGAATCCACTTCAGACGCGAAGTGGTGATCACGAAGGGCTTGGTATAAGCCTTCGGATCATCAATCGTGACGGCCACTTCTAGGGTGTTGTGATCCAGGCGCGTATAGCGTTCCTGCACGTGCATATCGATGCTATGCGGATGGCCTGCGGTGTCCAGCCAGCTCCTTTCGTCGCTTCCTACCGTGTCCACCACAAAAGTGTAATCTCCCTCCCAACGTCCGATCGAGTAACCGTACCAGCGAGGATCAGGTGCATCCGCGGTGCGGCCGCCCACATTCTTGGGAAGCTCGCGGCCATCGGTCCAGATGTCCCGCCAAACTCGATTGAACTGCGATAGCTGGATCATCCTGCCGGGCATCGGAGCGAAAGCGAATCCCCTGGTTTGGTAAACCAGGTCGCGCGGGAAGCCCAGCGGATCGCAGTACTTCATGGGATCATTAGATTCTGCCTCGGAATACTGTGAATGGCTCTTATGCGTCCGAAACCGCTCCTCTCCCCACGCTGTCATGGCAGGCACCGGGTTCTCTTTGGGACTCGCCGGCCCTGCCCAAAAGCCGGTTATGTCCCGACGGGGAGCAGGTCCCCCGCTCCCGTTCTTGGAGAGTTGATCGACGACTGTTTTTCCCTGGTCCGCGCGGATAGGCTTATTCGGCTCGCGCGTTTGGGCGGACACATAGGAGGAAAACAATAGAATGCCGAGACCAAAGAAGCAGCCTTTCCGCACAGTTCCCATTTCGATACCTAGCATAGATCCCGATAGACAGAAGTGAACAGCACTGCCCCAGGATGGAGTCCTCGTGAATTTTGCGCCCGCACGACCCAGACGCGCGGGCGCCACGCCAAGCATCCATCTTGTCTTAGAAGAGCAGTTTCAGTCCCAACTGCATCGCGCGGGCGCCTCCGGTTCCGAGCAACGGGTTCTGTCCAGCGCTGTCGGGCGTTGTGGCTGAATCGCCGATACTCCCTTGCCTAATATTGCCGGCGCCCGGATTCGCCAGAATCGAGTGATTCAGGATGTTGAAGACTTCCACGCGGAACTGAGCCGTAAGCCTTTCTTTTACCGTAAAGTTCTTGAACAAGGAAAAGTCCCAGTCGCGGAAGCCATTGTCGCGGAAGAGATTACGCGCGGCGGTTCCATACGTGCCGGTTTGCGGCGCGATGAGCACCGAATTGCCCTGCGCAAAACAACCGAGCGTCGCCAGATTGCCGCCGGGCCCGGCCGTACCGATCGCCGTGGCCTCTTGCGTGCACATAGCAGGCATATTGGCGCTACCGCCGGCATAGAAAGGAATCTGGTTTTTACCCGTGGTGAAATCGCTCGGATTTCCAAAGAAGTCCCACCGGTCCGACTTCTTGTCTCCGGATTTGCTGATGTCACCGGTATCGACCGGATTCCACGGCAACCCGCTCTGGATCAGCACGGCCGAGTTAACCACCCATCCCTCGAGCATCTGGCCATACCCTTTTCTTCCAGGAATGGCATAATTCAGCGTGAAAGAGAAGTGATGCCGCTGGTCGAAATCCGAATTGCCATAGTCTAGATTCGGCTGCAGATTGTTCTGCGGAGTATGGATGCCGCGAGCTGTGGAGTAGTCGTCCAGGGAATGGCTATAGGTGTAAGCGCCCACAAAACCGAGCCCGTGATAAGCGCGCGCGGTGAATGTTGTTTGCACCGCGTTGTAACTGGACCGGTCAATGTTCGACAGCCAGTTTATAAACTGCAGGTAGGGAAACTGGGCGTAATATGGGCGGTGTGTGATGCATTCGTCATGAATAGTAGTCTTGCAAGGTTTCGTTCCGGCCACGTTTTCCAACGGGTTTGCCGGATCGATGGCATTGATGTCCTGAACACCGATCAGATTGTTGCTGTGATCGCCGATATAGTTCACTTCCCACGTAAAGTTGTTGGTTAGTGTGCGCTGAATGCCCAGGGTCCAAGTCTCCACCCGGGGCGGAACGGCATTCCTGTCGATGGCGGTGATGTTGCATGGGCTCGGGTGCTTGACGCCAGCGACAGTGAGTCCATCGCCGCATGAGAACCCCGAGGACGAGCCGAATGTCCCGGCAGGAAAGATTGGTCCGGCAGTAGACCAGTCGAGATTGGCGCTCCCGAAACTAAGAGAAGCTGTTCCAATTCCACCGCTTGTCAACGGGTCGAGCGGCGCTGCCTTCCCATTGGCCCCGGTGCTGTAGGCCGTGGGAATCGCAGTGAGGCCCGAAGATTTGCCCGGAATTTGAGTTTGATCCACCAGCGCGGCGGCAACCAGGTCTACGTAATAAACTCCTCCGCCAGCCCGCACTACGGTCTTCCCCTTCCCGCCAATATCCCAGGCGATGCCGAGTCGCGGAGAGAAGTCCTTGTGATAACCGTTGTAGGCCGAGTTGACGTTCACCCCAACCTGCTCGAAGCCCACGGTCGGATCCCAGTTGCCAATCAAATTATTGGCATCTCGCATAACCGTAAAGTACTCATACCGCAGGCCGTAGTTCAGGGTCACATGCGGCAGTAGATGCCAACTGTCCTCAAAGAAACCGGAATAGTCTTCCTGCCTCAGGTGGCGAAGCGGGTTGCCATTGAGTACTACACCGCCACTCGAGCTGTCGGGGAGCCCGGCGAGAAAATCCTCCAAGGGGCTAGAGTTCGCAAAAGCATTACCACCGGTTGTGAAATTGAATAAGCCCCTGCCTGCGGTATGGTTGCCCAAGTACGGCCTGAGGAACAGCGTCTCCGCGCCAAACTTGAAGGCATGCTTGCCGCGCAAGAAGGAGACGTGATCCACAACATCATAGTCTTTGCTCGGGCCATAGTCTTTCGGCAGATTTTGATCGCCGCCCAGTTGCGAGAAATCACCCACTTGAATCGTTGGGAAGCCGCCCAGTTGCGCATCCGTCACGCCCGTGTTGATGCCATAAGTGCTCAGAGGCGTGGCGATGTCGGCCACGTGATCGAGGCGCTGATGCTGATTCCAGCCGAACCGCAGATCGTTTACCCAAGTGGAATTCGGGGTCCAGGTCCAGCTCATGGTGACGAATTGGGCCCGGAGCCGTGCAGTGTCCCTGAACTGGGACTGCGTGATTCCCGGGGCTGTTATGCTCTCCGCGGTAGTGGAACCGTTCCCGAGAAAGTACGATCCAGCGATTGTATGATGATCGCTTAGATGGTAATCGATCTTACCGAGAACATTGTAAATGCTGACCACATTGGGGAAGCCATAGGATTGACTGCTGGTGGGTCCGTTGTTTGTCCCAAAAAGCGGCAGTAGGTTCAGGCTGAGCGGGCTGAGCGGGACTCCATTGTTTTTCAAGTCCGCTTCGGCGGCAGGAATACTCTGAGTGACGTCCCCGGTGTTCGCTGAAGTCGGTGCGAAGACGGGATAGCTCCCCGACACATTGTAAGTTTGCCGCTCGAATGCGCCGAAGTAGAAGAGTTGATCCTTTAGGATCGGCCCGCCCACCGTGCCGCCCCACTGCTCCAGTTCCGCGGGCTGTTTGGGCGACGGGGGGTTGCCCCACTCCGACGAGTCGAACTTATCCGAGCGCCCGAAGGCGAACGCCGTGCCGTGAATCGTGTTGGTACCTGACTTGAGTCCGACGTTTATGACCGCGCCGGGCCTCTTGCCGAATTCCGCCGGCGAATTGGTTTGAACGTTGACCTCCTGAATCGCGTCAATGGGCACAAACGTGGCAGCGTCCCCGACGGGCAGCGTCGAATTGATGATGCTCTGCCCGGTGAATGGCTCGTCGTTATCCAACCCCTCGACATAGTAATTGTTGTCTTCGGGGCGGAGTCCATTGGTCGACGTGGTCAGCGTTCCGCCGCCGGGTTTGATCGTCACGCCTGGACGGAGTTGCAGCAAATTCTGGTAATTGCGGCCATTCAGGGGAATATCAACGATGTTCTCAGTGTTGATCGTTCCCGTGACCGTGGCGCTGGTGGTATCCAGCAGCGGAGTGGTCTCTGACACTGTCACCGTCTGCGTGACCTGACCGGGTGTCAACTGCGCGTCGATGCGGTCGTCCTTGCCGACCTCCAATTCGATGTTCAGGCGCTCAAAGGCTTCGAAGCCCGCAGTTGAGACGCGAACCGAATATTTGCCCGGATTCAAGTTGGGCGCGTCGTATTCTCCCGCCCCATCCGTGACCAGATTTCGCGCCACGCCCGTCTCGGTGTTCGTCACGACGACAGCGGCGCCCGCGATCACGCCTCCCGTTTGGTCCGTAACAGTGCCCAGGATGCGGCCTGTATTAATTTGAGCGGATAGTGAGAAACAGATCAGAAATGCCGCTGAAACGACACCCCAAAACTTCGACAGGACACCCATACCCTGCGCGCTGTAATTCGGTTTTGCAGACATGCACACACTCCTTGTTCGGATGCTCTAGCTTTTGGGACGAATTCCCACCCCGAGAATGTGAGGCATATAGCACTAACAACTCCTGCATGTCAACCTTGGAATAGGTTGCCGCAGTGGCCGGCGGATGCGGCAGACGAATTGGCGTTGGCTCTTTGCCACATTCGAATTACCGAAGCGAAAGAGGGCAGTGCAAGATGCTACGCCCCGCCCGCCTCAGCCACTTTGGTAAGAGGAAACAAACAGCATCGGTTCAAGGACAACGTGAGCTGGATTCAACAGAAGTGAATGAAGGATGCGGACCGATAGCGCTTTCGCCATCGGTCCGTTCGCTGCCTAGAGTGAATTTCGGAGACTGCCTAACTTCCGGTTCTAGAAAAGAAGCTTCAATCCGAGCTGGATGGCCCGGGCGCCTCCGGTTCCGAGAATGGGGTTGGTCGCCGCCTGGTCGGGCGTCTCGCAACCACACAGAACCTGTCCCGAAGGATCATTGAGGCTGGACACGCCCGGATTCGCGAGAATCGTGTGATTCAAAATGTTAAAAAATTCGGCGCGGAACTGAGCCGTAAACCGTTCTTTTACCTTCCAATTCTTGAACAGCGAAAAATCCCAATCGCGGAAGCCAGAGTCGCGGAAGATATTGCGCCCCGCGGTCCCAAAGGTTCCAAGAGGTGGAGGAGCTAACACGGAACCGCCCTGGACGAAACAACCGTAAGTACCGAGTTCGGCTGCGGAGGCATGGGCCAGACATGCCGCGTTGCTGGAGGCAAGCGTCGCGTTAGTTGGGTCCGGGCCCGTGCTGGGATCCGGCTTGAAGAATGGAATCGGGTTGGCCCCGCTCTTGAAGTCGTTGGGATTGCCAAAGAAATCCCAGCGGTCTTGAAACGTGCCAGTTTGGCTGATGTCATCATTTGTATCGATCGCCGTCCACGGTAATCCGCTCTGGAGTACCACTGCTGAATTAACTCTCCAGCCCTCTAGAAGCTGTCCCCACGATTTCTTCCCGGGGATGTCATAGCCTAGGGAGATCGAAAGATGATGCCGAAGATCGTAGTCCGAATTCCCATAGTCCTGTTTGAAATGCAGGCTATCCTGCGGAAGACTCATGTTGTACAGCGACGACGAGTCGTCCAACGCATGACTGTAGGTGTAACCGATTAAAAAGCTAAGGCCGTGGTAGCCCCTGCCTGTTAGCGTTGTCTGCAGGCCGTTGTAATTAGAGGTATAGACGTTCGTCAGATAGTCGATATAGGCCAAGTAGGGAAACTGTGATCCGTATGGGCGATCGGAGACGAGTTCACAGTGGCTTGCGCATGATGGGTTGTTTGGGTCTGGCACAAGTTCGCCGGGTGATTGCGGGTTGATCTGGTTGAGCTCCAGAATACCCGGCAAGCCGCTGCCGTGATTACCGATATAGTTCACTTCCAAGGTAAGGTTGCTAGTAAAAGAGTGTTGGATGCTGAGATTCCAACTGTCGACTTGCGGTTGAGTGAGATTTCGATTCATGGCCAGGATGCTGCACGGCGCCGGGTTCGCACCTTCGCCATTACCGCACTGAAAGGCGCCCGTCGAGGCTGCAGGTAAAACAGGTCCCGCTAAACTCCAGTTGAGCGCCGAACCGGGAATCTTAACGGTGGTGGATCCAATACCGCTTGTCGGATTTACCGCCGGAAGCTGAGTTCCATCCGGCAGAACCAGAGTGTAGAGAGTAGGGATGGAAGTGATACCAGGCTGATGCCCAGGAAGGCTAACGTTGGAAATCAGGCCGCCCGCAATGAGGTCGACATAATAGATCCCGCCGCCGGCGCGAATGACGGTCGTGCCCTTTCCGCCGAGGTCCCAGGCCACGCCAACACGCGGAGAGATGTCCTTGTGATAGCCGTTGTAGGCAGATTTGATGTTAACGCCCACCTGCTCGAGTCCCACTTGCGGTTCCCAATTGCCGATCAGATTGTTTATCTCAGAGAGGGGAGTGAAGTACTCGTAACGCAGACCCATGTTCAGGGTCACGTTTGACTTGATGCGCCAAACATCCTCAAAAAAGCCGGAATAGTCCCACTGGGTTAAAACCCGAGCGGCGTTGCCTTCAAGCAGGTTGGCGCGATGAGGAACGCCAGCGAGAAAAGCCTCCAAGGCGGTCGAATTGGAGATCGAAGGAACGTCACCATCCTGGAAGAAAAACACGCCCCTACCCGAGGAAAAGGAGCCGTAAGGAGCGTGGTAGTAAAGGGCCTCGCCGCCAAACTTGAAGGCGTGCTTGCCGCGCAAAAAGGAAACATGATCCACGAGATCGTAAACGGAACTGGGGCCAAGTCCCTTTGGCAAATTATTATCGCCACCTAGTTGCGAGAAGCCGCCAACATTAATCGTTGGGAAGCCACCCAAAATTGGATTGGTTATGCCCGTGTTTATCCCGTAACTTGCAGCAGTGGACTGGTTGTCAAAGGTTTTAACGCCGCGGTGATGGTGATCCCAGCCGAAGCGGAGATCGTTTACCCAAGTGGAATTCGGAGTCCAAGTCCAGCTCGTGGTGACAAACTCGGCCCGCAGTGTTCCGAGGCTCCGGAACTGGGGCTGAGTGATTACGGTGTCCTCGGCGGTTGAGGTACCGTTCCCAAAGAAATACGAACCGGCGATCGTGTGATGGTCGCTAGCGTGGTAATCCACCTTGCCCACTACGTTGTAGCTGCTGACAATGTTGGGAAAACCAAGAGCCACACCACTACTATTCGAACTATTTGACCCGTACAGCGGCAGCAATTTTAGGCTGAGCGCGTTGGGAGTGAAGATGCCTCCCGGTCCGCAGAAAGCTTGACCTGGAGTCGCAATGCACGACGCTGCTAGGGCTGCCTCAGCATCCGGAACGCTAACGCTGGGATCTCCGACAGACGCCGTAGTCGGGGTCTTTGCCGAAAAAGCATTTCCGACGGTATAGGACTGCCGCTCGAATCCAGCATAGTAAAAGAGTTTGTTCTTGACGATAGGTCCGCCAACCGTGCCTCCCCATTGTTCCATTTCTACCGGAGAAGAAGGCGGCGTTACTGGATACACGAAATCTCGGGCATCAAAGGCCTGATCCCGCCCGAAAGCGTACGCGGTGCCGTGAATGCTGTTCGTGCCAGACTTGATACCAACATTGATAATAGATCCAGGCCGGCGTCCGAATTCCGCCGGAGCATTGGTCTCGACGTTGACCTCCTGGATGGCATCTACGGGAAGAATCGTGGCGGCGTCACCGGATGGGAGCGTCGAATTTACGATGCTTTGGCCCGTAAAGGGTTCAGCGTTATCCAATCCCTCGATAAAATAGTTGTTATCTTCGGGGCGCAGCCCGTTCGTGGATGTCGTGAGAGTTCCGCCGCCCGGGCGGAGAATCACGCCCGGACGGAGCACCAGCAAATTCTGGTAGTTGCGGCCGTTCAAGGGCAGATCGAGGATGGTGGAGGTGTCGAGGGTTCCGGCGATCGTGGCGCTTGTGCTGTCCAGCAGCGGCACCGCCTCTTTCACTTCGATTGTCTGCGTGATCTGACCGGGGGTGAGCTGGGCGTCAATGCGCGCATCTTTGCCGATTTCCAGCAAAATGTTCTGGCGCTCGAACGCCTGGAATCCGTTAGCCGTCACGCGAACGGTGTATGTACCCGGATTCAAGTTGGGAGCGAGGTATTCTCCAGCGCCGTCCGTCACTAGATTTCTTGCCACGCCGGTTTGCGAGTTCGTGACCGCCACCATAGCGCCGGCGACGACGCCTCCAGATTGATCCGTGACGGTTCCCAGAATGCGGCCCGTATTCACTTGCGCGGACAGCGACAAACAGACTAGAAAGACCGCCGAAGCGGACGCACAAAATTCTTGTAAAAATCCACTCACTACGCGAGCCATGGTTGGCTTTTACAGACATGCAACACACTCCTTGATTGGACGCAATTAGTGTTACGGCGGCTCCCTGCCGCCCAGCGGGACACCCCCGAATGCTGCGAGGCATATAACCACTAACGATTCTAAGTGTCAATGTCGGAAGAGCCGCGGGCTGAAAGAACAAGCGCTGAACCATTCTTCGCTTAAGTCAGTGTGCGACGCGCTGGTAATTCAATCGGCCACGGAATAGAATTCCGCTGCATATGGCTGGAATCTGGGTCCAGGAAGGATTTCGAGAATGCGAAAAGGCTATGTTGCCTCAGCGTTCATATTCGTTGCGGTACTCGCAGCGTCGCTACTAGTGCGCGGGCAGAACGCTTCCTCTGATAAATCTGGCCCGGTTCTTCGCGACGGTTGGGGACGGCCGGTAGTGGATGCGTTAAGGCCCGGCGAAAAGCCGGACCCGCACCACGCCACGACCTCTCCGGCGTTTGGGAGCCGGCCAATGGTCCGGGAGACGGCATCCAGGCGAACGGGCCAAAAGACATGCCCTACGACGGGAAACCGGAACATGATCCGCCCTACACTCCATTGGGGCTAAAAACGCTGAAGTCTCACAAGGCGCTGTTTGGTTATGCCGCGGTTCTCGAATCGCTCAGCAACGATCCAAGAAATAAGTGCGATCCGTTAGGCTTCCCACGCGCCGATTTCTATCAAGTGAGGCACACACAAATCATGCAGGATGAGCGGCGCATGGTGATTTTGTATGAATTCGAAAAGAGATGGCGCAACATCTGGATCGACGGGCGCGATCTCCCCAAAGAAATTCCGGAGCCGCGGTATTACGGCTATTCGGTTGGCAAATGGGTGGACGATACGACGCTCGTCGTCAACACCATCGGCGTGGTGGGAAATGAAAAGATCTGGCTCGATGAGACGGGACGTCCGGCGAGTGATGCCATGCACGTCGAGGAGCGATTCCAACGGGTCAACCGTAATCGCCTAGAGCTAACCGTCACGATTGATGATCCCAAGATGTACACCAAGCCATGGGTAGCCCTGAACAAGTTTCCCATGCGGTTGCAGTCGCCCGATTTCGACGTGGTAGAGATGATGTGCATCCCGTCGGAAGAGGAACAGTACTACAAAGAATACGGCGATTCGGCGAGTGGTGTGGAAAGCAAACAGAGCAAGTAGCGGGCGAGCAAGACACGACTATGTCCAAACTCTGGTGAGTATAGGGGCCCTTGACTCGTTCTCGACTTTGGCGGTATAGCGTTGCTAGAGTCCGCACGTAAAACGGAGGGTTGACCGTGAGAAGCAAGTTCTTGACTTTTTTTGTACTCGCTACACTTTTCTCGATTGGTTCGAGTTCGCTTTTTGCACATCACGGCAACGCAGCGTTTGATGCCGGAAAGAAAGTAACCCTGAAGGGCACGGTTACGGAGTGGGTGTGGGCCAATCCTCATTGCTGGCTGAAGTTCGACGTAAAAGACGATAAAGGCACCGTTGTGCATTGGGTGGCGGAAACAAACAACGCGCCCGACATGATCGAGCGTGGCTGGAGCATGCACAGTTTCAAGACCGGGGACGAGGTTACGGTTACTGTCGAGCCAGTAAAAAATGGCAATCCGGTCGGCCGCGTTCTCTCGGTCGTGCTCCCGAACGGCCAGACCCTCGGCATGGCTTATCTGCGAAAGTAAGTCCTGCCCAATCGGCCCTGCCAGTTTCGTCCGATTGACTTCGGATGTACTTCATTATGAATCCATGAACGGGAAGACTCCTCGATAATTAGGTGCGGCCTATTCATCTTGTAAATCGCTAACTCAATCGTGGCCCGAGCTTACCGCGGCCACTGATGGTGTTCGTCGGGATCTATCTACGATCTCGCGATGCGGTTCCGAGAAGGACTTAAGTTGATACACTTGATCGGCGTCTGTGTTCGTTGACAGCGGCCATTTTGAGCGAATAGACTCCGCGTCTCGATTAGAAATGCTGCTAGTTTTAGGAGGAATTCCGTGAACAGACATCTGATGACGTGGAATAAAGCCTTGGTCCGATCGGTAGGGCTTTCGCTATTGGCAGTATGTGCTGTTCTCTTTTCTGCCGGCCTGTTCCATGGCCGGCTGGGGGCGCAGGCGGAAACGGCGCCAAAATTCAAAGTCGATGTGAGCTGGCCCAAACCCCTGCCGAACAAGTGGAAGATGGGTGGCGTAACGGGCTTGGCTGTAGACAAGGACGATAACGTTTGGGTCTATGATCGTCCGAACGATCTCACGAGTATCGAAGTTGAGGCGGAGCTGAACCCTCCGATTGCAGACTGTTGCGTTCATCCCCCTTCGATGATCCACATCGCCGGGCACGATGGCCCGGGCTACAAGGATGGAGAAGTGATCGGCTACTTTGACGCACCGCAAGGACATGGTATGGCGGTGGACAAACAAGGATTCGTTTACCTTGGGCAGAACACTGTCCGCAAATACGACCCGAAGACCGGCAAGATGCTGATGGCCATCCCACATGTTCCCGAGACGCCGGAGGGCAAGCCTTTCGACGAGAATCCAAAAGTTTCCTGGGTGAAGGGTCAGGGGAGTGCCGGGCCCGTTGCGGGATTTATCTCCGTGCCCGGCGCCCCGGACCGCCCTCGCGGCGAGGCAGCAAATACGGCGGCTGCATTGCAGCGGACTGCGTTTATAGCCAAGTATCCACCGACCACGCCCATGATCGTGGGAGGAATCGAAGAGATCCGCACGGACGATGCGGCGAATGAGATTTACGTGGCCGACAACGCCTTCGGCGGGCGCGTGATGGTTTTCTCGCTGGATACCTTCCAGTTCAAGCGGGGTTGGGGCGCCTATGGTCACAAACTGTCGGAGATCAGCACCAACCTTGCCGACCACGCGTACACTCCCAATGGTCCCATGGCAAAAGAGTTCGTCGGCCACCTGACTTTTAATTTCTCAAATGACGGGTTGGTCTACGCGGCGGACCGCGCGGGCAACCGCATTCACGTGACTGACAAGCAGGGCAATTTCAAGAAGGAAATCAGGATGGCCGAGTGGACCGGCATTGGCGGCGCCGCTGGAGGAGTCATGTTCTCGCCGGATAAGCCGCAGGAGTTTTTATATATCTCTGATCTCACCAACAATCACATTTGGTTCCTGAATCGCACAGACGGCAAGATCGTAGGCCAGATGGGCAGCATGGGCCACAATGCCGGCCAGTTCTTCGGCGTGCACATGGAAGCCGTGGATTCGAAGGGCAACATCTATACCGGTGAGGTGTTCTACGGCGAGCGAGTGCAGAGATTCCTCCCGTCTCGTAGCAATTAAGTTTGGCGCGTTCAGTGCGCGAGCGGATCTGGCCGCACCTGAACCTTGTAAAGCTTGGGACGCGCCTCCGTTCCGCCTTCGTTGTGGAATACCGTACGCGTACCTGTTGTGGTCCACAATCCTTTGCCCTTCCAGTCGGCGTCCGGATTGTCTACGCGGCCATCCACGTTCTTGCTGAAGAAGCCCATCGGGTACGGGATATGAATGTTTACAAATTTGCCGTTCACGAGCGCCAATAGAGCCTCGTTGCCGTTGGATTCCGCGATGGGCACGTTTGCGCCAAGACCCAGCGTGTTATAGCGATCCACCCAGACGAAATAGGCGTGATCCGCGCTGCCTGGATCGGTAACCCCTTTGAACTGCGGCCCCGGAAATTGATACAGCGTCCAACCTTCGGGGCACAGCTTGCCGGTTGCCGCGGCCGGCCCATTCAGCGGACCTTTGCATTTGCGGCGGTCGAAACTGGCAAGATGGCCGCTCGCAAGTGCAGTCCAAACGACACCGTTCGTATCAAGGTCGATGCCACGCGGCCCGAACCCAATGTCCGGGGGCTGGTAGATCTCCGCCAGAGCGGTTTCGGCGGGATTGGGACCGGGCGCCAGGCGGATGAGGTAGCCCGGTTGATTCATGTGCGAAAACCCGACGTCCATTGATTGTCCCCAGATCGAATCATCCACGGGGCTGGGCTGAACGCCATAAAATGCGGCCATGATCCGCTTATCTTTCTTGGGATCGAGCGGCTGGTTGGCTTCAACGTACTCGTCGCGTTTACCGTTGCCATTGGTATCAATAATTAGCGGAGTCCAGCCCTGCGATTTCTTCGCGTCGCCGGTCTCCAGATACATCTTCGTATTCAGCCACCCGACCACACCGCTTTCCGGCCCTCCTGCGCTGGTCCAGAGGGTGTTGTTCGCATCATGACCGAAGTACAGATGCTGCGTGCTAAAGCACGTGTCGATCAGCGCAAACTTGCCGGTTTTCGGATCATACATCGAGAGCTGGCGCCCCGAGACATCGAGCGGCGCCACCTTGGCCGAGGGAAGATCGGAGTCCGCTTTGCAGTAGGCCGGATTCTGTGGGGCACGGATGCGCGCAGTGAACCAGACGCGTCCCTTGTCGTCGAAGATCGGATTGTGAATAGTCGTGTGACCATCCCAAATCGGCTGGTCGTCCCAGTACGGGGAGTGACCGTGGGGATAATCGAGCGATGACGGCGTGTTCGGGTCACGGTAGGGATGCTTGATCTGCGAAGCTTCGTTCGTGATCGGATTGAGCACGGGAACCATGTCCGTGCTTTCTTCCGGCGAACCGTAGATCAGGCCATTGGCGTTTACGCGAGGATTGCGCTTGTCGGTTGAGATCTCATCGTGCAGGTAGGCCTTGGGCGTCGACCATTCCCACATACTGATTACAACGTTCCGCTCGGCACCTTGGGGCCGCTGCGGCTTCGCGGACGGCAACTCGCCGGCGGCGATGCGATCGGTCCAGTCCGCGAATAACGCCAAAGCTTTCTTGGAACCGAGCTGATTGAGAGTGGTCAACATGTTCGCCTGTGCTTGACCCGCCTGTAGACGTTTCGTCCAAGCCTGAACGGAATTGTCGAAATGCCCCCAGGCTTTGGGAATCCTGCGCACGCCCTGCGAACCCAGAGCATGGCAGGACTGGCAGGAATTCTTGATCGTATCGATCCAATCTTCCTGCGTTTTTATTTTCGGCGAGATGCCGTTCCCGTCCGGGCCGGTCCCGGGGAATAGACTTTTATCGGGGATTTGCAGCATCGAATACCAATACGCGCCTGGATAATATTCGGCGGCCGCAGCAGCAGTCGGCGCCGGCACCGCAGTCAAGTCGAGATGCTGGCCGGGAGCAACCTTTACTTTCTGCGAATCGACGAGACCGTATCCTCGCACCCAAATGTTGTAGTTCGCCTTCGGAAGTTCCGGGATGACATAGCGCCCCAGCTCATCGGTGACGACCATCTTGGCAAACTTTGTGGGCAGGTCAGCCGTTTCTGCAACGACCCATACGCCGGCTTCCGGTCCGTTCATGCTGGTAACCACGCCGCCGACATCGGAGCTACCAATGGCGATCTCCACCGCAGGACGTTGCTGGGCCTTAACCAGTGCAAAAGCTCCCGCGAGACATGTCGCAAGCACGATCACCGCGATCTTTGACTGTCTACTGTTACCTGTCTTCATCGTTCTTTGCTCCCTCACAAACGCTTTGCCGGTTTCAGTGGAACACAGTGTACGCCCACGCTATCGCGACGGCCGGTTGAACTTTGCCGCGGCGATCGGCACATTGATTTTCGCGCCACGAGAACGTGATCTTCAAAGGGAACTTGATGCCGCCAACGACATTCTCAAAAATATCTTCGGGTAGCAATGGCTCCGGTTCCGCGGAGGCTTGCCCGAACCGCCAATGAAATTCCGCCCACTGTGCAATAGGGGCTTGCTGGGCAAATCTGTACCCAGCGCGATTGACACGGATTATACCTGTTTGGCGTTTAAGGGCTCCTAACCCTCGCGTTGACGTGGATTGGAGCTCTCCGGATTCGGAAGTCGAAATCGAAATATCACTTGCATGTGACGCTCCATCGGTTGTGTTGAGCAGACGATGGGAAAATACGGGGTAGTGTTCGGTGCAGGCGTTTGTCTAAGTCACAATGTGACTCTTCGTGTCAAAATTTTGACAGGGAAAACCGCCGAGCTTGAGGCTTGATGAGCCGATTGTCCCCACATGCCTGCGTCGACTAGAATCCAGACCAAAAGGAGCCCAACGATGAGCTCGTCAGCGAAACCCGGCAGGAGAGCGTTTGTGAAGTGGGGACTCGCTTCGGCTGGAGTTCCTCTGGTTTCGGATGCGCTAGGGACACTGGCCGACGG
The DNA here is from genome assembly GCA_963803735.1 of uncultured Acidobacteriota bacterium. Taxonomy (GTDB): domain Bacteria; phylum Acidobacteriota; class Terriglobia; order Acidiferrales; family UBA7541; genus Palsa-189. The sequence continues at coordinate 239,195 of CAWDNV010000013.1, forward strand.
GAAGGGTAAACCAGTCGATAACAATGAACGGGGCGGCATCAACTGTCTCTGTCGGCTCGGGAATTGAAATGTACTACAAAGAGGATTGGCTGGGCGCGCCATGGCTTAACGGCGAACCGGCTCTCCTGTTGCATGGCAATCTTGAAACAAACGAAATCTGGTACGGATGGGTGCCACGGATGGCGCAGCAGTTTCGCTTGTATCGTCCCGATCTCCCGGGATTTGGACGTTCGACGGCGCCGCGTGATTTTGAGTGGTCGCAGGCGAACTTCGCGACAGTAGTGGTGAATTTTCTGGACGCGATCGGGGTCGCGTCGGCACATATCATCGGAGCCAAGACGGGAGGCGCAATCGCGATGCAGTTTGCGGCGACCTATCCGCAGCGCACGCGTACTCTCGTGGTGGCCAGCGGTCCATTCAGCTCAGTGGATCCGGCAACGGACAATAATTCGCAACAGGTTCGACTGGGCTCATCGGCCTCCAAGGAAGAGATGGCCTATTTCGATAAGCTGAGGGACGAGACGAGTCCGGAAACAAGGCGGGGCGTCGGGAAGATGATGTCGAACTTCAATCTGGAGAATCTGCTGCCGCAGATCAGCGCTCCCACGCTCATCATCACTTCCGATCGCAGCAAATTGCAATCCGTGGAGACCGTTTTGCGCTACCAACCCAAGATTCCACATTCAAGATTGCTCGTCTTGACTAGCGATGCTTACCACGTAGCCGTCGCCAAAGCCGACGAATGCGTAACGAACGTTCTCGCTTTCATTCGGGAAACCAAGCAACCCTGATTGTGTTGAGGATGGCCTTTCCCTAAGCGTGCACACTAGACAGCGAATGGATTTGCTGGCCGATTAACTGGAGATTATGAGGACGACATGAACAAAAAGACGAAAATACGTTCTGTTGGCATCGTGGGGACATGCGCGGCATTGGCGATCGCGGCTGGAATTCTTTGTTCGCCCCCATTGCGGGCGCAGAGCAGCGCGCCTAAATACGAGGTCGATCTATCTTGGCCGAAGCCTTTTCCCAACCAGTGGATACTCGGAGGGCTCGGCGGAGTATGTGTGGATGCCCAAGACCACGTATTTCTCCTGAATCGGCAGGACGTGGTGGACGGAGATTTGAATGCCGGGCATCTGGCTCCTCCGATAATCGAGCTTGATCCCGCGGGCAACGTTGTTAATTCCTGGGGCGACTTGAGCGTGCTCGACCCCCGCCTGCACAGTTGTTTCGTCGACAAAGACAACAATTTCTGGATAGCGAGTGCGCCGTCCGGCATGGTTCAGAAATACACGCACGACGGAAGCAAGCTCCTGTTCCAGATCGGCAAAAAAGGCGTCTTGGATTCGACGGATGGCACGGACAAGGGTAAGCCGCTCAATTCGAACGCCGCGCAATTTGTTCGCGCCCTCCAGCATTTGGGTCGACCCGCAAAACGGCGACGTTTACGTTTCCGACGGCGAAAGTCGCGGTACTAACCGCCGCGTCGCGGTGATCGATCGGACTGGAAAATTCCTGCGCCAGTGGCAGCCTGAGGGGATGGAGACTGTGCACTGCTTGATCGTGGACCGAGATGGTCTCGTCTATGTCTGCAATCGAGAGGGATCTCGGATACAGGTGTACGACAAGATGGGTCACTTCATCAAGAACATCGAGGCCCCGTGGAAGCCGGTCACACCGCCAGCTGACGGAAAACTGAAACAGAGTGGAGGCTCCGCGGTGGCGCTCGCCCTCTCTCGCGACTCCAATGAGACGTTCATGTACCTGATCAACCAGAACAATGCGGAAATCGAAATCCTGGACCGTCAGACCGGCGAGATCCTGTCGAGTTTCGGCCGCGCCGGACACTTCCCGGGGCAATTTGACCAGGCTCATGGCATCGCGGTGGACTCCAAAGGCAATGTCTACATAGCTGAAAACCGTGGCAAGAGGATCCAGAAGTTCAAGATTGTCGGTCAATAGAGCGACACAGATTGACCTCAGTATTGCTTGGCTGGACAAGTGCTGTCCGGTAGGACCGTAGTTGTCCTTTCGTCTGTTTCAATCGAATGAAGCTGGCTCTAGCGCGCGTCAGAGGTACAATGGCTGCCTCGAAAGAGGCCATCCCGGCGTGGGAAATGGCGGCTCGATATTAATATCCTACTTTACAATCCGGATAACGAAGTTACGAACAACTTCATGCCGCACCTCTGGATGTTCCTGCTGAAGTCGCTCACACCATCCGAACACCAGGTATTTCTACTTGACGGCAACGCGCGCCGGATGAACGAGCAGCAACTCGTCGAGTACATCCGAGAAAATCAAATCGGCCTGGTGGGCATCGGCGCGATGACCCGCATGGCCGCCAAAGCTTACCGCATGGCGGATGCCGTGCGTGCCGCGGGTATTCCCGTGGTGATGGGAGGTCCGCATATTACCGAGATGCCAGACGAAGCCCTGGGACGCGATGGGGGCGTTCGTCACGCCGACGCCATCGCCGTCGGAGAGGCCGATGAAACCTGGCCGCGAATCGTTGCTGACGCCGAGCGCGGCGCACTCCAGGAAATCTACGCACCCGTAGACGCTTTCGGCCAGGAACGAAAGCCTTCGCTTGACCAGTATCCGAAGATCCCGTGGGAGCGCATGGAGCTCGATCAGTTCGACATGATCGCTCATTTTCCCAAGCTCGTCCGGCGCATGTGCAACGCCCTAGGAATGACCTGGCAAAGCTTTCATCTGATTCCCATCGAGTCTGGCCGGGGCTGTCCGTATGGCTGCGAGTTCTGCACGGTGACCGGCTTCTTCGGCGACTCCATTCGTTTCCGGTCCAACGAAAGCGTGGTCAATGAGCTTTTGGCGCTGAAATCCCTTGAGAAGCGGAAGAAGGGGAAAATAGCCGTCTTCTTTATCGACGACAACTTCGCCATCAATGTGCGGCGCACGAAAGCGCTGCTCCGGGAGATCATCGCCCGCGAGGCCCAGGTTCCGTGGATCGCGCAGATCAGCATGAATTTGCTCCGCGACGAGGAGTTGGTTTCCCTCATCGCCCAAAGCGGCGGCAAGTGGATTTTCATGGGCTTGGAATCGATCGATCCAGAAAATCTGAAGAGCGTGGCCAAGGACTTCAATAAGCCCGCTGAATACGCGGCCGTCTTGGAACGGCTCGCGCGGCACAACCTGTACGCCATCACTTCGTTCATTTTTGGAATGGACGGCGACCGCCCCGGCGTTGCCGAGCGAACCCTGGGACAGATCCGTTCCTGGCCGCCGGGCCTGCCCGTCTTCGGTCTCCTCACCCCTTATCCGGCGACGCCGCTTTACGACAAGCTTGCCGCTGCTGGGCGTTTGACCCGCCCGAAACACTGGCTGGACTTCAAGCCCTTCGCCATGGCTCACTCGCCCCTGGGGCTTTCCACTGCCGAGGCCGAAGCCGAGGTCCGGCACGCCTGGATGGCGTCATACTCCCCCGCGGCGATTGCTTCCGGCATGAAATGGCTGGAGAGAAAGTCCCTTTCCGACCGGATCATCCACTTGTGCTCCCGTCTGGCCTTCCGGGGAATTTATTTCCCGCAAATGAGATGGCGGCAGTGGGTGCGAGTTCTCTTCGAGAATCAAGGACCGATTTTGCAGGTGGTCGCTGGCGCATTAAAACTGAAATTCGGAACGCGACCTAGTGAGGCCCATCCCATCGATACCCCAGAGCAAGAGCAACTGCCCGTCTGATCTGCGTTCCTGAAGAACGCTGTAGCAATCACTTTTTATCCGGACAAGCGAACATTGATTGAAGGAACTACGGCTGTCCCACCCGCATGCTATGAAACCGCTCGAGTTGCTGACTTTGGTAACGGCTGTTGGGATAACTGTCACATGTGGACACTTCCCAATCTGGTCCACGCGTCGTGGGGCATTCGAAGTTGATCCGTCTTAGATGAACTGTGCTGAATGGAACTGCATTGCTTTTGCCAACATGACATCATCCGTTCATGTCTAACAACATAGCCAAAGACAATCCTATCCAGCAGCACTTGTCGGCTTGACGGACGAAATGGCAGACATTCCGGGGATTTCGTTGCCAACCCGGAAGTTGTTGCCTGGCTAAGTCTGCTCGGGCCAGCACGGTAGACAGTACGGCAAATTCTCATCGACCCCCATCCGATCACCAGTTGCGATCTTTGAAATTCTCGATTCTGTTTATCGCGACAGTGGTAACGGCGTGGTTCCCTTTCACCGGGACTTGGCGAAGCTTCGTTCTTGGGACTGATCGCCTCGTACACCTTGGGTGGTTCGTCCACATCCGGTTGGTGTAGGCCGTCGTTGTTCTCGTAATTAATCTCGTTCAAGGCCGAAGAGCTGTCTAGTGGAGGTACCTCAAAAATGAAACCGATGATTTGGATTGGGATTTTGTTAATCGTTGTGGGCGCACTGGTCCTCGCCTATCAAGGAATCGACTACACGCGCGAGAAGAAAGTTCTCGATGTGGGGTCGGTGCACCTCACGGCAGAAACTCACGAACGACTTTCCCTTCCGCCAATACTTGGAGGGCTGGTCTTGATTGGAGGGATCGTCATGCTGGTTATGGGGGCAAGCAACAAGTCATAGCCCGGACTAGGAATCGGCCTTAATAGCCTCTAAGCGTAAGGGCATGATCGGGGTGAAGTGTATGAAAGGAAACCAGGGTCACAAACGGAAAGGAGATCTTCAATGCTACTACTGATTATTCTTCTGGTGTTCTTGTTCGGCGGAGGCGGTGGATATTACGGGTATTCCAGATGGGGGTCACGCGGGGGCCTGGGGATTGTCGGGACGGTCCTGCTCGTCGTGGTGGTCGTCTATCTGGTTGGCGGGTTGCGTTGATGTTCCTAGGTTCGATCTGAGACCACATTGAATCAAGGTGGCAATGGTCGGACGCTTGTCCGGACTCGGAGCCGGCACCGCGTTCGGCTTGTATTGTTGGCAATGCTGATGTGCCAGGCGCACGGCTATGCGCAGTTAGGACCGCAGTTGCCATGCGGAAAGGAGCCCATTCCACCCTATCCTGGTCTGGATGATTCGGGCATCGTGAAGTCGTGGAGCAAATCTGAAGTCGGCGGCGACTGGAAACCGCCCGCGTGCACAGGTTGGGCTGTGGGGGGCTTTACAACGTTGGTAACCACAGTCGCGCGATTTCGTCATACCGCCAAAGATGACGGCTTGCTTCGCCACATCGGGGCAATTTCGGAACTTGCGGGCGTGCGCTACTGGTCGACCACTCACCAGCAGTGGCGAACACTAATAGTGGACGCCCACGCTCTGGCCGGCTCGCAACCTGGTCAACGCCGGCAGGATTTCGCGCCCGATGAGATGAAGGAAGGCAAGGTACTCTATTTTGAACAGGTCGATAACCTTTCCGGCAAAGCCATCTACCGAATGCACATTGCTGAGGCGTCGGCGGACCGGATCGTCTTCGATGTCGAGAACGTCGGCACAATCCGCTATCTCTTCATACCTATCCTTCACCCGGGTGAGATGCAGTCGATCTACTTTCTGGATCGCGAATCGGATAGCGTCTGGCGCTACTACAGCATCATGCGCACAGGAAAGAACGCCAACCGGCTGATCGCGGGAAATGTGTCTTCCTCGGTCAACCGAGCCGTTGCGTTCTATCGCTACCTGGTCGGAATTCCCACTGGCCAGGAGCCGCCGGCGGCCCGATAAAAGCAAGCGTTGCGAAACCCTCGCAGCTTCGGTCGCAAGTGTGCCGATCGTAATTGTCTTGATCAGTCTCGATTTGTTCCTGAGGTTGAGTCCGTAAGTCGTCATCGCATTCGTCTGCCTAGTTGGGCCTATACGGCCACGCAGGAACAGCGCATCCAGACCGAGAAGCAAACGAAATTAGCCGAAGATCAGCGTCAACAGGCTGAACAGAGCCGCGCCAATGCCGACAATGCCTATCGGGAAGCGACGCATCTTTCTCCGGAGCAGTTTATTCAACTGGAAACGATCAACATGCAAAGGCAGGTGTGCGGTGATAAAGGTAAGGCTAATTGCACGTTCATCCAGAACGGTGCTACTCCGGTCTACAACTTAGGAAAGTAACGCCGCAGGGCGGCCTTTTCCGTATACCCGTCGAGGTGCCTGCCGTTTATCATTACTCGCCCTGTCTACCGGAGCACCGGAGCATTGGAATGCAAGGGGCACGGCATTTGCCGTGCCCCTTTGGGTTATCTATCATCCCTGGAATTTACCTCTCGCGGGAATCGCCCTGGTGATGAGAATCAAAATTGAAAAGGTCGAATAAATCGCCGATGGCCGGCATGTTGCGCGGAACATACTCGTCCTCTTCTTGAATGGGATTGGCGAGGTTGTCGCGGCTGCGGAAGCTGAGAGTGTTATCGAGCATCCAGTTTCGTTCGATGAACTTTACGAACGACGAATGCTCGTTATAGATGTGGCCGACGTGGCCTCCCTTCGAGAAAGGCGACACGGCGATCATCGGAATGCGCGGGCCCGTTCCGAAGAAATCGACCGGCTGGATAAAGCCAGAGTCGTAGAAGCCGCCGCCCTCATCCACGGTAACGAAGATCGCCGTCTCGGCCCATTGCTCCGGATTGCTCTGCGCGAGTTCGACGATGTTTTGGGCGAAGGCTTCGAAGAGCGACCACTTGGAGGAAGCCGGGTGGCCATCCATCAAGCCGTCGGGTTTCACATAGGAGACTGCCGGGAGGCTGCCGTTCACGAGGTCGCTGAAGAGCTCGGTCACGTCCCGCATGTGGTCCGCGACGACGCTCGGGTAGTTCGACTCATATTCAAATGGGTTGCAGATATTGCAGTAGCTGCCTGCGAATGGGCTACTCGTCCCATCGGCATTGAAGCCGCCGCTGTAATATTTCCAAGGGATGTCGTGGGCGCTGAGCACGTCGCCGATGCTTGGCTGCAGCGTGGGCGGGACGACAAGGCCTGTCTGCGGTAATCCCTTAGGCGTGAAGGCAGGGTTGACATTGACGGCTTGCCAATACTCGCCAGGTCCACACTTAGGATCCACGGCGTAGGGCAGCGCCTTCAGATAATTGGTGATGGCAGCGATGCCGGGCTGAGTAGTGTCGTTACAATTGAACCATTGCGCCCGCTGCGTGTATTGGTTCAGCGTTCCAGGCTTGGGATCGGGATTGTAGATGTTGACTGCTTTCGGCGTTGCAGCATTGCCGTCGGGGCCGGCGAAAAACACCTGATCGGCAAAGCCGAGCGGTTGGCTGTCCGGCCCGGTGCCGCCCAAGACGGGCTGGTGATAGTTGTCGCTCATGGTGTAGTTGTCTGCGAGGGACTTGAACAATGGCGCGTCGCCATTCTGCATGTTGAAGAACTCCATGGTTTGCCCCGTGTCATGCGGCGTGCCGCCCGGCGGCGTGCTATAGGTGGTCGTAATTTCCGACTGGAGGTCGTGGAGACAGCCCGTCGGGTTGTCCCTTGATAGGTGCTCTGCGTCGATGGCGCAATCGACCTGCTGGACCATCTGGAAATACTGATGGATTGTGTCGCCGGTGAAAGCGTCATAGGGCATTGTCGGACCGGTCAGCTGAAACGGTCCCGGAGGGAGCGAGTTCACGTTGCTAATCCGGGTGTCCGGACCGAGCGTGAAGGGCAAGCCGCTGCCCACGGTTGCCAAGAGGAATTGATCCTGAGGCGGCAGGCCCGGATCGCCGCCCGGAATGCCCAGAACGGCCGCATAGGGCGAGACCGCTCCTACGCCGTTCAGATCCGGCGCTGGCAGCGTGGCGTAAAGCTGCTTGCTTGCCATATCCGCGCTGCTGAAGAATTTGCCGCCGTTCGGTGCGGAAACGATCTTGTATTGCTGGGCTTTGGCGAAATTCGGGCCCGGCGTGCCATCGGCGTTGACGATTCCTTCGGAGAGAAGGTTCAGCACTTTCTCGTTCTTCTGTTTTGGCGCGTAGGTGCCGAAAATGTGATCGAAACTGCGATTTTCGCCGACGATGATGATGACGTGCTTGATTGGCGTGGCGGTCTTTATCTTGTCGACAGACTTATCCGTATCCCCAGCTTGAGCCGGTAAGCCGAGGCTAAAAACTGAGAAACTGAACATCAATGCGCAGGCGACGGCCTTTGCGGGCCATTTCCTTGCGCCAGTCACGTGCATATTTCCCTCCTGGATTGAAATCAACCCCGTGAGGTTGAGCTGGGAACCATGACAGGCGCATTAAAGTGGCATCTCAATTGAGAGAATCTTTCCTGCGAGGCCGTCTGGAAAACGAGGCGCCGACTCCTGGGCCTCGGGGGACTGGCTCTAGCTTTAGGGCCAGCCGCAATTGCACAAAGCGACCGAACTACCAAAGGAAGAGTTCAAACGAGAGGTTGAGAAACACCTGACCGAGCAGGAAACCGAGCCCGGAGAACATTTATTTTAAGCTGTACATGAACCAGCTGTCTGCGGCGAAAAACATAGGACCGAATGCCCCCAACAACCTTCGGCTTCGACCCTCCGATACCGCTACTAGAGCGTGCCCCATGTGGAGGAAGACGTAGCTAACGATTATGCCAACGGTTCGAGAAACACAAGATCTTGTTGAAAAAGCCAAGCCGCTTTTTCTGGATCGACTAGCTACTGTGCTATGTGAGCGGCAAGGAGGAACACCGAAGATGATGGGCCAGCGGCCACGTAGCGAGCCGCTGTTTTATTACTTCCGGTTAGAGGATCAGATTCCCGAAGATCATCTCCTGTAGCGCCTCGACCGTTGCATCGATTTTGGATTTGTGCGGGAACGGTTGTTCTTGTCAGGATGCCTGAATATCAGGCGATCTGATATTCAGGCATCCTGAGGGGTCGCCCTTGAAATCCGCAAAGTAGGCAAACGCAGCGCAGTGATCGTTCCCGCTAAGCGGTGTAAAGGTTTCGGAATCGAAGAAGGCTCCATAGTGACCGCCGAAGCCCGAGAGGACGGCATCCTGATTCGTCCTGCGGTCATCGTTCCTGTCGAAAGGTACAGCCCCGAACGCAAAGCGGAATTCCTTCTTTCCACAGCGACAACTGTCGCGGATTACAGCCGAGCACGAAAAGCAGTTAAGAAACTTGGCGTCGATCCGGATTCGATTCCGCACCGACGTCCCGAATAGATGAACCGATTGTACTGCTCGGGAAACTGAATGGACAATTTCGATCGCTCCTCGACAACGAATGGCGCAGTTCGAATTTCTATTGAATTCTCTGAATTTGAATCTTTGTTCATTGCATTTAGCCCTTGGCCTGAGGACGTGCCGCTCCAAGGCATTCTTCGCACCTCCCATAGCCCTCCACTTCCGCGGAATCTGACTGCTTCCGGCTGCCGACGCACCTTACCAAATGAGTTTGCGCATCATTCGGGAGTCGCACAAGGAACTACCTGGCGGCTGTGCCGACGGTAAACTCGGAAATCCTGGTCGGTTGTGAGGATGATGGGATCTGCAACCGTTTCGGTCATGCGAACGAGGCAAGCGTCGGCCAAGCCCATAGGAACGTTGGAATATTTCTCGATCAGTTTCACAACGGGCTCCACGTTCTCAGAGAGCGTGAAGGCAACTAGCAGAGCGCGGCGGCGAAGTAGCGCGGCGAGATTGGGGGCACCGCGCGCTCCGAGAAGATGAAAGGCCTCCGACAGAACGGCTTCGCACGAGGACCAAGGCGGGGGCATTTCAGACGCCTGCGTCACGGCCCACTTGTGGTGAGTGTCTCGGCTGCTGAGCAGCGCTACCACGAAGCCAGCGTCAACGAGAATGTTTTTGGCCATAACCCGTGGTGTGCAAATACTGCTTCTTGCGCGCAGTTAGGTCCCTCGGTAAGCCATCTACCGACCCAATGAGATCAACAATGGCGTTGAGGGAGACAGCGCCGCGCCGCTGGCGGGGCGCACGCTCGAGCCGCTCGCGAACGACATCCGACTTCGAGATCTTGCGCCCGCGCGATTCCGCCTCAATATCCGCCACTAGTGGTTCGGGCAGTCGTACGGTGAGAGTCTTCATGAAACGAGTGTATTACATATCCGGCAGGTACGCAAGACAATGCGCGAAGAAGTGTTTCGGGAATTGCGCGAGTATTGTTTTTCACGCAGTCAAAGTTGTAACCGCATATATGAGCGCAAGTTTTTTTTCTATTCACATGTGAATTCTGCCTAAGCTACTACGTATCGGCTGCCGTTGTGGCGATCACGCGCTTCACATGGTTGTTTACTGGTTGGCGGGGCTACGTCATCGCAGGCTTATCGATGGTATGGCAGGCTTCGCGTCGAGATAAAACGGGACCGCCCCGAGATTTCCGCTAAAGAAGCCAAACAAGATCGAGCACGCGCTGCGTAGGACGTAAACAGAGGTCCTTGTTCCCAAACTTTGACACGTACGATGACGAAGCAGGGAGTCGACTGTTTACAACGGCTCTTCCTTTTACTTTACTCTTTGCCTCGTTGAAAATACGGAGCGCACAGAAAAGTAGGCGCTGAACACTGCTTTCGTTCTACTGACACTCCTATAAAGCGTCGCTACTCAACTTCCCGGATTGTTGGCAATCCGGAAACTTGGATGGGATCCCTCGGTAAGTTCCGAGTAGCCCGTCACTCGACCGCGATAGGAGGTAGCTGCTGTTCACGCTGGTTTCGAAAAAGTCTGACCGGAGGTGTCGAACGCAGGCACCGAAAGCAAGCAGTTGGAAGAGCTGACAAGTTGCAACCCGGGAGGCAGCGATTCTCCGAAGCTGCGCACCGTGTCCGCCCGCTCGGGCGGGACGTATTTTGACAGAAGCTGGATGGTCTCTGCTGCGGTCCCAAGCGCGATCAAGCGGGAGATTGCCTGTTCGCGAATTGCCTCATCGATGTCACGCGAGCGATCGTCGGTGCGCCGCGCGATCAGTGCGATGGCGGAAGCCGTTACCGTTGTGAACGTCGATAGGTCCAACAGGGTTTTCAGCCACTCCCCGACAATTTCACCTGCTACCACAGAGTGCAGCGGCCCGTAGAGCGGGATGCGGGAGCCCAGTCGCCCGAGCGACCATAGCCACATTGCATCTCCAGGTTCTCGCTTGATTTTCGTCAGCAGCTCATTGCCTAGCAAAGCACGCGTGCCGGCTAACAAATGCTCAAGGCTGGCAACCAGGCGCCATTTTTCGTACTCGAGTTGCCGATTGATGCGCTTCTTCCTGCTGCTGGGAGGGGTAGCATACTTGCGATAAAACGTTTGCTGCTCGCTGGCATTGATGCCGCCGGCAATTCGGCGCAACAGCACCAGCGCTCCGACTTGACATTGCAGATCGTCCCCAAAGGCGAGGTCGTTCGATGCGATTGTACGCAGCTTGTAGACGCGTGCAACATCACCCGGCACACCGAACCCCGGCCGCAAACAGAATCCGGCTAGATTGAGCCAACGCATCTCATGGCCGGGAGACTTTTTGCGACCAGCGGCAACCTCGATGAGCACATCACTGAAGCGGCGAATGGCCAAAATGGTCCACGCGTCTCTTTTGGCGCCGAGCGCTGCTTCCATTTCGCTGACAAGAGCGTCAGGCGCCACCGTGGCGCCCTCCGCAGAGCAGCTAAAAACCCTGCCGATCAATTGCGCAGCAGATTCGATCGATGCATCGGAAGTCGTCAGGGCCGAAGAACGGGTCGGCACGGGTTGCGATTTCACTGTATCGAGTTGCTGTGCTTGTGCCTCTTCGTCGCGCAGTTCGAATTGCAGCCGCCAGCGATGCGGCGTGTGCCTCGATTCGCACCAGAGTTCGAGCGTACCAATCTCAGTGAAAGTGGCTCTGAGACCTACAACCAAGTACAAGTCCCGCATTTTCTTGCCATAACGCAACAAGGTTACTAGCGGAGGATGACGATGTACGTCCACTTCGTCCAGTACAGCGATTTCGCCATGTGCATCGTGCCGTGTGCGCGAACTGTATAGCGTGAACGACACCGGACGGTTTGCCAGCACTGAGAAATCGCGGTTGAGCAGTGGAAGTGTGGTGCCCTCTTCGGCCCCGACAGGCAAAACACAGATTCCCTGCAGACCGTTCTCTGAAGGCAAACCGACGTAATAGGTGCGTGCGCAGCCGGCTCTGATGCGCAAACCGGCGCCGCGTCGTAATCGGCCGTAGTAAGCAGCGCCGCGAGCAACGGCACTCTCTATAGCTTCATTGTTCAGGAGCTTGGGCTGCCAGCCACTTTGGTCTCCGCCGAACCACGTGGAAATTGCCTCGACAATCCTGTCGCGAGTTACATCTGGCGCACAGAAGCCGCCATTGAAGAGCACGGCATCGGGCCGAGCCAAAAGCCCGTTCGCAGACGAACCGTTCATGGCGACAGCTGCTTGTGTCAGAAATGCGGCAAGGTGCTTGGTGATGGCGGGATCGCCGGCGTAGGGTAGGCCGAGTTCGCGCAACCCTGTTGGCCGGCCAAGCAACGGCATCTCATCGGGCGCCGTTATTGGCAGGAATCCGGCCGTCAAAATCTGCAGGACTTCTTCGCGCGTTAAGTCAATGCTGAGCGTCTGTCCGACGACAGCACGGCCGCTACCAAGGATCGTGACCGGCACGCGCTCCAAGGACGGATCAATCAGCAGCCGCTCTTTCGAAGCACAGCACGCCCGGCGTAATGCATAGCGCTGTCTCGTCGTAAGTTTGCTGTCTTCGAGCTTCTTCTCCACGCAGCGGGCGAGCGCAAGATCGAGATTGTCACCCCCCAGCAAAAGGTGCTCGCCAATGGCAGTTCGCTCAAACTGCCACTCGCCTTTGTCGAGGTGAGCGCGAACCAAGCTGAAGTCGCTCGTGCCGCCGCCGATGTCGCAAATCAAAATCAGTTCGCCGTCGCAGAGGTCCCCACTGTTTCCAGCCTGCGTGTGTCGATTCGCTGCGATCCATGCGTAAAACGCGGCCAACGGTTCTTCGAGCAGAATGAGATTGTCGAGTCCTGCACTTCGGGCGGCTTCGACGGTCAGCTCACGCGCTTCCTCATCGAACGAACCAGGGACGGTGAGGACGATTTCCTGATGCTCAAAAGGTGTTTCTGCATCCGCCCCAATGGCGCCGTTCCAAGCGTCGCGCAGGTGCATGAGGTAGCGCGCGGAAGCTTCGACAGGCGAAATTTTCGGCTGCGGCGGTTCAGCTTGCGTCGGTAGGATCTTGGCTCGGCGATGCACGCCAGGATAGGAAAGCCACGACTTAGCCGATGACACTTGGCGACTCGGCACAAGCGCTCCCTGTTCGCGCGCGAGCACACCTGTAACCATTGGTGGAAGCTCATTCCAGTTGGCAACCACGCCGCCGGCAGACAACTCTTCTTCCGTGGGGAAGTAAAGAAAAGAAGGAAGTGCGGGAAGCGTGCGGACTTCCCCCGGCGCCACCAACTGTGGCACGGGGAACACACGAATAGGAGAGCCCGGATCAGCGGCTTCCTGAGTATCGATGTATGACACGACAGAGTTTGTCGTGCCCAGATCGATGCCGATCAGATAACGAGAAGGCACTGACTGCCTCAAGTCTTTTCGCGAATGTTCAGCTCAAGCTTCCAGCGCTGCGTGCCGTCGCGGGATACGCACCAGACCTCGAGGGTACCGAGTTCGGTGAAGCGAGTCTCGAGCCGCACCGGTATGACCGTTCCCAGTTGGCCATCCATTTTCAGCGTGACCTCCAGCGGGCTGAGTTCCTCAATATCAGCACCCCAATCGCCCAGCAGACTGCCGACCTGGTCCTGTTTACGGACGCTGGAACTTAAGAAACGAAACTCGGCTGGCTCCCCGACGACGAGGCCAAACTCTCTGTTGGGAATCGTGGCCTCGGTACCTTCCTCCATACCAAAGGGAACGACACAGAGCGCCTTGAGCGGAGCTTCCATGCCGGGCACGGCTGGCATTGCGCTTTCAATTCCGACGTAATATGTGCGCGAGGCTCCACTGCGGATACGTACGCCGCGGCCGCGACGCGCCTTCCCGTAATAGGCCGCGCCGCGCGCAACGGCGTGCTCCAAGTCGGGAGCTTCCAAGATCTGCTCTGTTCCGAGCGCGTCGAATCCTTCTTGTCGCAACCACCTGTTCAGTACCTCGACCACCCGGTCGCGCAACACCGCCGCTTTCATCACTCCGCCGTTGAACAGGATGTGCGTGGGACATGCCAGTCCGCTGCGGCCGCGCCGGATGGCCGCCGCCTCGGGACTGTTCCGAGCTTGCTCCGACAGAAACCGCGCGAGGTGCTTGGTGATGGCTGGATCGGCCGCGTACGGGAGGCCCAACTCCTGAAATCCAACACGGCGTTGCCGCACAGGTAATTCGCCGCTCGCGACTTTCGGGAAGAATCCTTCGACCAGGACGTGGTCGAGGTCTTCGCGCGTGAGTTCCGTCTTGATGGTGCCGCCGATGAGCTTCGTCCCCTTGCCCAGCAACGTGATTGGGCGATTCTGCGTCTTGGGCGATTCGAACAGCCTTTCCTTCGCGATGCGGCACTGATGCCAAAGGCCGTGCAACTGCCAGGTATCGACGCGGCTGCCCGAGGCTTCAAGGCGCTGCTGCAGAACACGTGCCAGCGCCAAGTCCATGTTGTCGCCGCCCAGCAGGATGTGGTCGCCAACGGCGACGCGTTTCAGCGTCAGTTCGCCGTTCTCTTCGGAAACCATAATGAGGCTGAAATCCGTGGTGCCGCCGCCGACGTCACACACGATAACGAGGTCGCCGACCTTGATTCGGCGGCGCCAGCCATCACCCTGGCTTTCAAGCCACGCATAAAAGGCTGCCTGGGGTTCTTCCAGCAACGTTACGTGGTGATAGCCGGCCTGTTCGGCGGCGCGCCTCGTCAACTCGCGTGCTTCTTCGTCGAACGAAGCGGGCACAGTGATCAGCACATCCTGTTCCGCAAGAGTGAGTTGCGGTTGCTCGTTTCCCTCGCTGCTGTCCCACACGGTACGCAAGTACTGCAAAAGCTGCGATGACGCTTCGACCGGCGATAGCTTGGGCACCTCCTCGGGCGCTTGCCAGGGCAAGATCGGCGCATTGCGGTTCACCGCAGCGTAAGAGAGCCAAGACTTGGCGGAGGCGACCAGGCGGTCTGGACTCTCCCCGCCACGTTTGCGCGCCAATTCACCGATCACGAGCTTCGGCTCGGGTTCCCATGGCAAGGCCAGGCTACCTTTGGGGAAATCGAATTCGCCTGGAATGTAAAGAAACGACGGCAGCAACGTGCGCTCCGCCACTTCGTTCGGATTCACAAGCTGGGGAATGCTGCAGACCTCGATTCGGCTTTCCTCTTCGGCAGCAGTGGCGTCGCAGCGCGCCAGCGCCGAATTTGTGGTCCCAAGGTCGATGCCTACGATGTATTTGGCCGCCAACGAATCTCCTCTTCAAACCTGCATCTATTGCCGGTGTGGATAAGCCGTCATGAAAGTTCAACCTCGGCCTGCGCAACCACCAGCCGGCCGGCGCCCTGCGGCAACGGGGGTAGATTCACTTGCTTTACGCGCCAGCCTTTGTGTCGTAACACACCGCGAACTGGTGGCTCTCCCTTCACGTTGCCGATCAATTTGATGGCTGCCGGGTCAAAACCCACTTGCACCGTCACCGGTTGATCCTCTTCGGAGTTCAGAATCGGCTCCAGCTTTACATAATGGTCGAGCACCTGTCGGCAAGTTTCGTGGATCGTGCGGACAGCGGCTCCAAGCCGCGCGTCGGGATAGGCGGAGATGTTCTCCGCCAGGAAATCGATGAGCCGCCCGTCGCGTTGCAGAAGCGCAAGCATCTGCACGGCGCGATCAAACGCTTCCGAGGCCGGCGGTTCAACTTCCTTCAGACGAGAGACGGAAGGTACGGCAGGAGCTGGCACCTGCGCGGCGGGCTGGATCTTCTTGTGTGCGATGTCGTTTGGAATTTCACCGTGGAACAGAATTGAAAAGAAACACCGAAACGCAAAAGCTACTCGTTCCCAGAATCCGTTCATAGGCACTCCGGATGATCAGAAAGGCAACGAATCAGCAACAATTCGCGCCACGTGCGTGCGCCTAACTCCAAGATAATCCGAGCGTTCATTTTAATCATACCAATGCCGTCCGATGCTTCATAATCGTGGGCAGCAGGCTGGCCGGCATCATCATTTAGAGAGCTAGTCGCGGGGACTGCGCTTTTTGCGATCACGGGTCGAGAGACGGCCTGGCCGGTCGTTCTGGACCTATGGTCGGCAATCCGGAAGTTGAACGGCTGCTTGGTCAACTTCCGGGTAGCCCGCTTCTCGGGAGTTACCGTTGCAAAATGCCAATGGCCAGCGGAATAAAATCGGCGTTTCTATCTCAAATTGTGATTGTGTATCGCTGCGCCAGTGGCGACGGTAATAGAGAGGGATTGTGGCGACCACCAAACCACATGGACAAAGGGGTTATGGCTGATTCTCATCCGGTGAGCAATGAACGCGGTTCCCACAATCTGCGCTGCTCCAATTGGGGCCATTCGCGACGATGATGGACGCTCACCAAGAAAGAATCGTGACAAGGGGTCACTCTCGATAATCCAAGTATTAAGTAAGCCACAATACGTCTTCCGCAGATCACAAGTGCTCAAAACAATCCTGAGGATTGTGCGGGGACGACATGACAAACCTCTTGGCCGATCATGCTGGCTTGTGGGTTCTGTTCTCGCTTCTGAAAAGCAAATATAACTATCAGATGACGTTCTAAACGGATGCTTTGCACCACATCCGAATGCCGATGACCAGAACAATGATTTCAAGAAACTCAGAAGTGACCTCGGAACGCACCTTCGCTTGGTCGCTGCTGACACAAAAGGGAACTTCGGCAGACCATGGGGATTGCTTGCGATGTTCATTGAACGAGATTCTCGGAACCTAGGCCTCTTTACCTGCCACATTCCGAAACCCAAACGGGCAGATTGAGCGAACTCTAGTCGAGCGGTTCGACCTTGACAATCGAGGCGCCATGGTCGCTACCGATCCAAAGCGTGCCGGGGTTCTTCGAATCGTCGACATAGACCCGGCGGATGTTGGTGGGGCGCGGCAGCATGTATTCTGTGTACTGACCGCTCTTGATGTTGAGGCGGGCAACACGGTCCGTCAGCATCGACCCGGTCCACGCATCGCCGTTGCGATCCAACACGGCGTCGTACGGCGCGCTCCACGGTGTCGGCACCTTCCACTCCGTCATGTGTTCGGTTTTGGGATCGAACATGCCGATGGCGTCGCCCTGATATTCGCCAAACCACAAGCGGCCTTCGCGATCGACGCGGCCGCGCCGCGGGCGCGAGTCCGGGGTCGGAGTCTGGTAGACGGTGGCATTTTTCGTCTTGGCATCGATCTTGACAATATTACCCGCCGAAAAATCGAGCAGATAGGCATTGTTCTGCTGGTCCGAATGAATCCCATAAGTTCCGATGCGCTTACCCGTCTTCGGATCCTTGAAGTTGCCGAGATTCTCCATCTTGTTGGAGACCAGATCGAGTCGGTAAATGTTGCCAACGTCTGAGTTTTTGATCCACACCTTGTTATCGACATTCGTGCCCTCGATTGCAAGGTGGCCGAGTTGGCCGCCGTCGGTATCCCATTCTTTAGGAGTCGTCCACATCTGGAACTTCTCAGTTTTCTTATCGAACTTCGCGATGGCGTTCTGGTACATCACGCCGACCCAAGGATTGTCGTCCTTGTCGAATTCGAGATCGAGCGTGCCTTCCGGCCATCCCGGCTTGACGACCGGGATCGGATATTGCGTCACCTTGCCGGTCTTCGGATCCATCTTGCCGAGGAACATCTGACCGAAGTCGGAGTACCAGACGTTGCCTTCGCGATCGAGCACCACGTCATGCGGCTGGATCAATGGATTCGGCAAGTCGTATTCCGTGATGATCACATGCGTAGACTTGCCCGTGAGCCGCGGCTCGGTCTTAAGAGGAAAAGCCCAGGTCGACTGCTCGCTCAGGTTGACGCTGGCGAGCCATTCCGCGGTCTTCCTGCCGTTACCGCCGCGTTCAACATCGCGAGTTGCCGTGCCGACCAGGCGCTGCGGCTTGAGGGGAGTGCTGCCGGGATAATAGAGGCTCATGCGCTGGATAACTTCCATGAAGCCGTCGGGGTCATGCGTCGACTTCATGATGCGCTCGAGCGTATGGCAGCCGGTACAATTGAGCAGGAAGCGTTTCTGCTCGTCCGTGCCCGGCATGCTTATCAACCATTCGGCATTGGTGAGATGGGCGGACAAGTTCTTCACTTTTGCGAGCTTGATGTCAGCCTTAGCTTGCTGCCCTGAGGCAACATCCGCTGCGCAGGCTCCGTCCAGCTCATAGCCAGCCGCGCGCGCTTTCAATGTGTAGTGTCCGGGTTCGAGTCTCGCTGCTGGGAAAGCAAAGCGGCCCGCGGCGTCGGTAATAACGCTGATGCTGATTGTCGAGCCGTCCTTCTTCGCGCTGACCACGACACCTTCCATCGGACCTTCCTGAGCGGAGGTGACCTGCCCGCTCAAAGCTGATGCCGTCTGAGCCTCTGCGCGAAGTCGGGCGGACGCGATTTGAAGAAGGATGGCAGCAACAACGCCACCTGCGATAAGCAGGACTCGCTTGGTTTCCATCAGCATCTCCGTTGGAATGATAAGTTGGGAATTATCATGCTCCCGTTGCGGAACCTAACGCAAGACAATCAGCAGACAGAGCATAGATCGGCTGCGCGATGGTGCAGTTTTCGTTCTCTACTACCAGAAAATTTTTTTGTAGGCGATCAGTTATTCTTAATTTGGACCTTGGCGCCAGGCACCAGACGGACCTGGCCATCGGTCACCACGGTCTCGCCAGGTTGGAGTCCCTTGTCAATGACAGCTTGTCCTCCGACGCTACGGCTCGACACCACCGCGCGAGGCGCGACACTGCCGTCTGCTTGGACCACGTAAACCAACGACCCTTGCTGACCCGCTGTGATCGCCTGAGAAGGAATCACAGTGGCGTTTGATTCCTCTGCAAGCGTCATTACGGTGTTCACGTACAAGCCCGGCCAGAGAACGTTGCTTGAGTTCTCGAACAATGCCCGCAAGCGAATCGTACCCGTCATCGTGTCTACGGCGTTTTCTACAAAAACGAGCTTTCCTACTTCTGGCGGATCCAAACTGTTGGGCACGGTTGCTTCGACGCGCAGCGGCTTCACGGCCAAGCGTTTCGTGATGTCGGGCAAGTACTCTTGGGGCAAGGTAAAGTCGACAGGGATCGGGGATAGCCGCTTAATAACCACGATCGGCACGTCGGCGATCTTCACCAGATTCCCCGGCTTCACGAGAACTGCGCCCGTGCGTCCGTCCATGGGCGAGTAAATGTTGCAGTATTCCAGGTTCAACTGCGCCGTTTTGAGCTCCGCTTCGTCCGCAGCAACAGTGGCTTCAGCCGCAGCCGCCCCGCTGGTAGAGGAATCTGCATCCGACCGGGACACGACTCCGTCGGTAAGAAGCGTCGAAATGCGTTGCGCCTGGGCTCGGCTGTTAGCGGCGACGGCTTTGTCTCGCATGAGTGTCGCTTGCGTTCGCGCGAGCGCAGCTTCGTAAGGCCGCGGATCAATCGTAAAAAGCAGTTGGTCCTTATGAACGAAGTCTCCCTCTTTGAAATGTACCTCTAGAAGTTCCCCGGCCACCTGAGCTTCCACCGAAACGGTGTAGCCACCGACGTTGCCAATGGCGGTTAGTTGCACCGGCATTGCTCTTTGCGTGACCTTCGACACAGTGACAGGAATAGCCGCCATGCGCGGCGCAGGCGCGGCCTGCTCTTTCGAACATCCAGAAACCAAAAGGAGAGTGAGAAAAAGCGGGACCCAGAATCCGAGTTCAGCGGCGGGCGGGTGTTTCGATTTTGATCTTACGAGCACAGCTACGATCATCACTCAGGAACAGGGCGCAAGAGCGAGTGACTTACGGCGCCGTTCCCCAAAGGTCGCACACTATCCCGCTTGGCAATCTGGACCAGCGCTCAGCTGAAAAACGCGTTACCTACATCGATTCCGAACTCGAGAACTTCAAGCGTTGCGACCTGACGTAATTCGGCTCATTTCTTAGTTTCCGGATCACTCTCACGCGCCTGCAGGCCGAGGAACAATTTTCTCCCGTCAGAAAACGTAACATTTTTGCCGACTGCCCGAGTGGAGTGGTCTTTTGCCTGGTAACCCTCGACCACAATCTCAGCGCCAGGCGGCAGGGAATCCTTTGTGAAGCCGAGTCTATACAGATTGTTGGGGCTGCCGCCCTCGATCATCCAAGTGACGGCCTTACCGTCATCACCCTTAACATCCATGTAGATCCAGGAGTGAGGATTGGTCACTTCCCATTTGACGACCGTTCCTTTTAACTTGAGCGGTCTGCCCTGGTCGAATTCCGCCGCAAACGCATGGTGCGCCCACGCCGGTGCCGCCGCCAGAAGCAGAACAACGAGTACGAACAGCTTTGCTCTCATCTCTTGCTCCTTTCGCTTAAGTCGTCGCACTACTTCGCTGACTTCTTTGCCGCTTCCGCCTCGGCCACGCGAGCACCGCGGAGGGTATTCGCCAGTGGATAATTCGCCTCGTGACACGCGTACTCATAGAGTTGCCCGTCAATCTTGGTAACGGGCAATTCGCCAGACCAAGATTTGGTCCACGTACTCGGATCTTCCACCGTGAATTGGTAGAGGATGGTGTCTTCATCGGCGCGCGTGAGGCGTTCGATCACGTGCAGGTTTTGAGCCCCCCTAAACGGTGTCTGATCGGTGAAATTGGTCGTGTCGATCACCAGCGTATCGCCCTCCCAACGACCAACTGAGTCGCCATACCACTGGCGGATGCTTTTGGGTATATGCGGACGGCCGTCCGTGGGGATGATGCGAACGTCGTGGATCTCTTCTGCTTCGATGGCCACGTATCCCGGGCCCTGTACAATCTGCAGATTGCTGTTGTAGGCAGTGGGAAGCAAAGGCGGTCCCACATTCACCCGAGCAATACAGCGCGCACCCAAGTTGAAGTTCTCCGGGCCGTCGAACTCATGTCCTTTGGCTTTGGCCCGCTCTTCCGCAAGCCTTGCGCGGACTTCAGGCATCACGGGAGGAATCCTCCCTTCGGGGCCCGCAACGATTGAGGTCCGCCGATTCCATGCGAGCTTAGACTGGCCCCGGTCCAGCCCGAACTGAGAGAAATCGTAGTGGACGTCGTCCGCGGGTGCCCCTTCTACGCCTGAGTGGTTGGCAAGCGGCTGACCCTCAGCCTCAGTTTGGTCGAGTCGCTCGCGTTCCCGCTTGGCAAGGGCTTGCAGCTCCTCCTCTGTATAGAACTCTTTCCCGGCAAGCTCCTTGGGCCGTTCCAAAGGCGTCACGGTATTGTTAGTCCAGACTCCCTGCAAATCCGGCTGCCCGTCGACCGTTCGCGGAGGCGTCCAAGTCTTGCGCGCGGTGCTCGTCTTGGCGGTGGTTGTCTTGGCGACGGGCGATGAGGATTGGCTGGCTGCGGGCGGCGGTGCCAGCACCAACACGACACCCATGGCCGCCAGAGCGGCAATTGAAGCGAAACATCGGTTATTCATGGCTCCTCCGAATTCATCGCGTCACTTCGCGTCTTTGTTGGCCGCTTCCTCGTCCGCCACGCGCGCTCCGCGGAGGATCGTGGATATCATCGTATTGCCTTCGTGGCAGGCCCACTCGTAGACCGGCCCATCAGTCTTCGTCATGGGAATCTCCGCGGTCCAAGGTTTGCCCCACGTCGTGGGATCTTCGGCTGTGAATTGGTACATAATCTGATCGTCGGCGGTGAGCGTGAAGCGCTCCACCAAATGCAGCTTCTCCCCGGACCCTTTGAAAGCACTTCGGGCAGTGAAATTGGTGGTGTCGATCACGAGCGTATCGCCCTCCCAATGGCCGACCGAGTCTCCTTGCCACTGACGGATGTTTTGCGGTATGTGCGCGCGCCCGTCTGTGGGAACGACGCGTGTGGAATGGTCGATCTCATGAAGGAAGGCCACATATCCCGGGCCTTGCACAATCTGGAGAAGGTTACCCTCGCCAGCCGCGGGAAGCATGGGGATCATCTCCTGAGCCATCAGGATGCAACGCTCTGAGAGGGGCCGGTTCTCGTAGCTGTCGAATTCGTGTCCCTTATTTTTCGCGACACGTTCGGCGTTTCTCTGTTTGGCTTCGGGCAGCATGGGAGGAATCACGCCCTCCGGTCCCACAATGAGCGAAGTGCGTTTGTTCGATGCGAACCTGGCCTTTGTGATATCAAAACCGCCATACAGACTGATGTCATAACGGAGATCGTTCTCTCGAGCAGCTCCGAGTTCGGCTTCCTCGCCCACTTCGCCTTGCCGGATATGCTGCGAGAGTTTGGCAAATTCCTCGTCCGTGTAGAATTCTTTCGCGCCCAGCCCTTTGGGCCGTTCGAGCGGAGTTACCGTCGCGTTATTCCATATTCCTTGCAGATCGGGCTTGCCGTCCGGCGTGCGCGGCATCGTCCACGGCTTCACTGCAGATGTTGTCTTCGCTGGTGCCGGTTTCGAATCAGGCGATGTGGCTTGCCCGGTGGCAGGCGGGTGCGTAATCAGAAGAACGGCGATCACAGCCGCCAAAGCGGTTGCTGAATCACGACAGCGCTTCATAGGAGCTCCTTCCTGCCTAATTAGCAGGCTTTTTACGAAGGGGCCCGTACAACAACTCTTCCGCGAATTCCGGGCACTTGTATTCCAGGAGCCGGGCGTTCTTCTCCACATGACGATACAGCGGCATGCTGATCTTCCAGGGGCGCGAAAAAACCTTGGGGTCCTCGATGGTCGCCTCATAGTTGAGAGTGTCTGCACTGCGTCGGGTATAGCGCTCTACCACATGCAAGGCGTCGCTGTGGAAGTTCCCGGAGCGGTCGAACCACGTGTTATCGTTTTGATCGGTCACGTCAATCACCAGCGTTTCGCCCTCCCAATGCCCGTTGGACCAGCCCATCCAGCTATCGGCCGGGGCCTTGGTTGGCGCGCCCATGTTGATGGTGCGAACGGCACCCGCATACTCGTACGAAATCAGGATCTTGTTCTGAGACTGGATAATCTGAAATGGGTAAGGGAGATAGGTAGCGCGCGGCACACCCGGCAAAAAACACTTCACCTCCGGGTCCAGCTTTGTCCAATTTGCCTGATTCTCCTTCTTTTTCGCGGCCATCGCGGGCAGGTACGGGATCTCATCGCCTTCCACAACGCCTAGCCCGGGCGGCTTTGCGAATACCGCTCCCAACGACGCCACCGGCCCCATTGCGGCAGCGTGACCCTCGAGATCCCAATCGGCCGTGTTGAGGGCTTGCCAAATCCCGTTCAAATCTGGTTTACCATCCGCGGTTTGCGGCACCCGATAAGCTGGAGTCTGAGCACGAGAGGACGAGGCCGCCAGCAAGAACGCACATACCACAGCGACTCCGGCCATCATTGAACCTTTGAGCCAATTTTCCATTTAGTAGCCGCCGTTAATGAATCATCGAAACTTTATTACTGACTATCGCGCCTTCAGCGGAGCCGGTCTGTCGAACTTCGCCTCGCTAACCGGGACGTTCGTCTTTATCTCGTTCAACACAATCGAATCGCGCCCGTCCAGCCAGGCGTAAGTCATGCGGAATGGAAACTTGATTCCGTTGACGTCGCGATAATCAGCGAAGTCAACCTGAGTAGGAACGCGTCCGATGGGCGAGTTGCCATACCGCAACTCACGTAAAAGCAGTCCCGTCTTCCTGTCGAAATACAACGTTACGAGAAGTCCCCTGGGCCCGGTTCCCTGCACGACATCCACGTCGTGCGTCTGCCCTAGCGTCACTTCCTTCTGCAGCGATGCCTGGCTCGCTGGCGCTGGAAGATCCGTGATGGTGCCGGGCGGGCCGGTTTTCAGATTCGTGAGAACCTGCTTGATTTGCCCCGGAAAAGACAACTGCGCGTCCAATCTGGCGCCGTCCAGATCGCCACCGCTTAGCTGAAACTCTCCTAATACGTTGAGCGGTGTTCTTACCCAACCGGCGTGGCCGTCGTAGGTCCTGATCTGGTCACCTCGGCCCGTCGCTTCCTTGAATAAGATAATCGTCGCGCGCTTATCCGGAGCTTCCGCCACGAGTTCTACGTCACCACCACCCCCGAATCCTCCGAAGCTCACGCTTGTTCCCTTACCGACGAAGCTTTTGAGGCTGGCCAATCTTTGAGCTCCGCCCGCCGCCTGGATATATTTGTCGAGAATCGATTCAGGGGAAGGCATTCCCTCAGCCGCTACGATGACGTCGTCCGGCTCTATCGTTACGGTCCCGTATATGGTGTCCATAACGGGCGTGACCAGGGGTTTATCGCGGTTGCGATGGCAGGTCCAGCACGTCACAAGCTGCCGTCCCCCAAAGTTATTCTTATTGATGTTCGCAACCATGGTCACCATCAGGCGTGCCATCTGTTTTCTCGACGTGTCGGCCGCCCAATCGACCTGATCGGTGCCGGCGCCGACATGACAATCCGAGCAGTCGAAGTCGAGCGAGGCAGCCATGATCCCCATGGTCTCCATGAAATCGTCCACGGGGAGCCCCTTGAACACCTGAATGTTTTTGAACGCTTGTTCAGCCAGAAGCGGCTTTTCTTGTGACGCGGTCTGGGCGACCGCCAGGTCGATGCCGATCAACACCGCGACCGTAATTCCAGAGGCAGCAAGTACCCCTCGTCTTGACCGTAACTTCACCTTTGCTCCTTAGCCCCAGAAAAAATAAGTTACGGCGCCACGTTCCCGCTTTGCGCCTCTGCTGTCGTCAATGGTTTCGCGCCCAGCTTGACGAGCAAATCCGCAGTGCTCTGGTGGGAGTTTCGCGGCCTCAAGTCTTTATCCTTGGCCAACCCGGGCGTCATGACCTCTGCCGCGATCGTCCACGCCGTCTGTCCATACGCGTTCTCTACGTCCACCTTGGCGCCCTTTTCCACTAGGAACTGAACAATGTCGTTTGCTCCCACATATGCCGCGCCGTGGATTGCGGTGTCGCCGATATCGTTAGTTGCGTTGACGTCGGCACCCAACTCCACCGCGGCCCGAACGGCCTCCAGGGCGTCCCTGTCATCTTGCTGTGGGCGCTCGACCGCATGGGTTATTCCTTCCGCGAAACCCGCCGCCATAATCAACGGCGTATTCTTGGCTTGATCGGTCAGCAACGGATCGGCCCCCTTGGCTGCCAGCATGCGCATAATACCGGCATCGTAGCTTGCGGCGGCCAGTAGAAATGGCGTAGCGCCGACTGGGGTCAGATCAATCGCTTTGAACATCCTGGTGTTGGGCATGGGAGGGAACTTCACGATTCGAGCGTTAGGATTGGCGCCATGTGCCAGTAGCGCATTTACCAGTTCGGGCATGTTCGGCCGATACAAGTAGCCCGCGCCTGAAATGGGTCTTACACCTGAGACGCGTGCGAGTCCCTTCAGTAACGCATAGTGCAAGGCGGTGATCCCATAAGCATCGGCCGCATTCGGGTCCGCGCCCTTCTCCAGCAAAAAGAGCGCCAGCGCCTCGTGACCGCTATGTGTCGCCACTATCAGTGCACTGCCGTCCTCCAGCGCGGCATCATTCACGTTTGCCCCTGCTTCAAGCAACATCCGGGCAGAGTCCATATCACCCTGCTGGGCAGCAAAGAGTAACGGCGTAAAGCCGCTGGTCGAATGAAGATGGACGTCCGCTCCGTGGCCTATCAGCATCCGCGCGACTTCCGGATGTTTCTCCGCCACAGCCCACATCAGAGCTGTCTGCCCGCGTGCAGTCTCTTTCGCATTGACGTTCGCTCCGTGAGCCAGCAGGGATTTCACCGTGTCCACGTTGCCGGTGCGGGCAGCCGTCATGAGCACGGGCGTGCCTGTCGGTGCCCCATTTGGATCCGCCCCGGCCTTCAAGAGCTTTTCGACCATGGCCGCGTTCTGGTTCGTGCAAGCCAGCGACAGAGGAGTCACACCATAGCTGTTCGCCGCGTTCACGTTGGCCCCGGCACGAATCAGAAGGTCCGCCGTTTCAATGTCGTCCCAGTGAGCCGCCCAGGCCAGCGCCGTCGCGCCATCCGCCTGGGGCGTATTCACATCGACGTGTTGCTTCAGCAAGGAACGCACGGCTTCGTGATCCCGGTTCTTCGCCGCATCCACAAGGCGAAAGTCGCTCCCGGTGCCAGCGAAGGCTGCCATCGACAGCAAAGGTGCCACCCACCAGATCCCTAAGTTTCTAACTTTGACGCTCATGTTCGTTCCTCGCATGCTCTAGTCGATGGAAATCGGCTCGAGTTTCCCAGCGCTGCTCGTCAGGTTGTCCACGGGGACTCCGGCCACATCCAGCAAGGTCCCGTACAAATTGTGCATCGGCGTATTGGCTGGGTATCGAAGGTGACGCCCGCCCTTGATCTTGCCCGCGCCCCCACCCGCCAGCAGGGTTGGCACGTTGTCATGTAAATGCAGGTTGCCATCGCTCAGGCCGGCGCCATAGAGGATCACCACGTGATCCAGCAATGTGCCGTCGCCATCCGGCGTATTTCGCAACTTGTCCAAGAAGTACGCGAGCATGCTGATATGGTGGTTGTTGATCTTGACCACCTTCGCGATTTTGTCGCGATCGCCACCATGGTGAGTCAATGGGTGGTGCGAGTCGGGGATGCCGAGTTCCGGGTAAGAGCGGGTAGTCGTCTCATGGCCCAACATAAACGTTGTCACGCGGGTCATGTCCGTCTGATAAGCCAGCGCCTGCAAGTCCAGCATTAGCTTGGCGTGCTCTTCAAACGTCGCCGGGACGCCACCCATGGGCCGCTCCACCACCGGCAAATTCCGCGAGGACTGCTCCTCGGCCAACTGAATGCGCCGCTCAACATCGCGAATGGCGTCGAGATATTCGGTGACTTTGGTGCGGTCGCTCGAACCGAGTTCCTTCAGGATGCCGCTGGCATCCTGGAAAAGTGAGTCAAGAATGCTGCGGTCACTCCGGATCCGGGCGAGCCGCACTTTCGGATCCGTGCTGTTGCTATCGCCGAACAGGTTCTCGAATACGGCACGCGGCTGGTTCTCCATCGGCATCGGGGTCGTGGGTGTACGCCAGGAGAGCGTATTGGTGTAAGCGCAGCTGTAGCCGGTTTCGCATTCGCCTATCGTCTCAGTGGAGTCCAGAGAGAGCTCGAGCGAAGCCAATTGGGTGTGCTTCCCGAGCTCCTTCGCCGCAATCTGATCGAGCGAAGTTCCGGCCTGCAGATCCGCGCCTTCCGACTGCTTGGCATGAACGCCCGTCAAGAACGATGTGGCGGCGCGCGAATGATCTCCCCCGCCCTCACCCGGCTGGGGACGACCCTCCGGATGGGACAGCCCGCTCAGCAAGAGAAGATGGTCTCGAAATGCGGTCAGCGGTTCCAGAATCGGCGTTATCTCCAGCGCACCCGCTGCCGCTGGCGACCATTCGTGGTGCAAGTCCATAATTCCGTTGGGAACATACATGAACGACATGCGGGTCACCGGTTTGGCGACCACGTCGGCAGCGGTTGCTAATGCCGGAATCATGCCGTCCAGCAGCGGCAATCCCACTGTCACACCCAAACCTCGGAGAAACGTGCGGCGGGGCAAACGCTTTTTGGTAATGATCATGGCTTCGACTCCCTCGCGGCTTGATTTTGAGACTGTGCGGTTTTGACGGTAGCGGGTTCCTGTGGCTTGCTAATGCGCATCTCAAACGGGGTGCTGTTGACGATTCCCAGAATCAGTGATGACCACCTATAGTTGTTGGAAGCGGCTTCCCGGGTGATCTTACGGATGGCCGGCTGATCGTAATATTCGACTCCCCGTCCCAGGGCGTAAGTGAGCAGTCTGTCGGTGACGGTATTCGCGAATTGCTCGGGATGACTTAGCAGTACTTTGCGAAGCTCAGCCGGGCCGTTGAACTTGACGCCGTTGGGCAGCACTCCTGACGCATCGACCGGGTTGCCGGCTTCGCTAGTGGTTCGCCATTCGCCCACGCCGTTAAAGTTTTCGAGTGCGAAACCCAGCGGGTCCATCTGCGCGTGACAAACTGCGCAGGCGGCATTCGAGCGGTGTTGCTCCATCCGCTCGCGCATCGTGAGAACTCTGCCGTTGGGCGGGGTTTCCTTTAGCGACGGAACGTCAGGTGGAGGTGGTGGAGGCGGCGTGCCAAGTACGTTCGTCAGCAACCACTTTCCGCGGATCGTCGGCGACGTTCGGTTTGCATATGAGGTTACAGTCAGGATGCTGCCTTGGCCCAGCAGTCCTCTCCGCTCGTCACGGCCTTCCAACGATACGCGCCTAAAGTGGCTGCCATATATATTGGGAATTCCATAAAAGCGTGCCAGGCGTTCGTTGACAAATGTATAGTCCGCGTTCAGCAAGTCCTGAACGCTGCGGTCTTCGCGCAGATTGCTTTCCAGAAAGAGCTGCGTTTCCTGCGCGAATGCAGCGCGCAGGTTCTCATCGAATTCGGGGAAGGCATCCTGATCCGGATGCACCCCCGGCATATTGCGCAGATACAGCCACTGTCCGAAGAAATTGGTCACTAAAGCATTCGACCGGGAATCCGTGAGCATACGTCGCACCTGCTGTTCCAAAACTGCAGGCTCTCTGAGCTTCCCGGCGGCGGCCAAATTTAGAAGCCGATTGTCGGGTATGCTGCTCCAGAGGAAAAACGACAAACGGGAGGCCAGTTCGAGGTCGCTGATTCGATACGCGGCGCCCGCCGACACAGTCGCCGGATCGTGTTCGATGCGGAACAGAAATTCCGGGGAAACCAGGATTCGTTGCAGCGCCATTCCGATCCCCGCCTCGAAGCCCCCCTCTTTCCGGCCGACCTTGTAGAGATTGAGCAGAGCCTGGATGTCTCCCTCGGTAACAGGCCGACGATAAGCGCTGCGCGCCAGCCCGGAGAGAATCTTGCTGGCACAAGGAAGCTCGTCCGCGCTGTTGGCTGGACGGCACACAAAAACCTTGCGGCGACCAGGGGTCTCTCCCAACCCTTTAGAGTTGTAAGGCCCGCTGATCGAGACCTGCGCCACGGCAGGGGCATCCTCTTTGGTTCCGGGTGAATCACTTCTTCCCTCGGACGATTTATCGAGGAGCCTGAATTCCGCGAGCGGCGAGTCGAGCACGCCTTCGCGCTCCCACGCGTCATTCAGGAAATTGACCCCAACGAGCCGACCTCCCGCCTTCGCTGCGAAGCGAACTTCCAAGTGCGCATCTGCAGTGTCCGCCGAGCGGTAATCGTACCCGAACTTCTTTTTCCCGGAAGGATTCGAAGTCCCCGTTGCGGAGTCGTTATTCTCAGGCTGCTCGCCGCCAACCGTGAAGAGCTTAATTCTTTCGCCATCCAGCCGCACATCCAGTTGGTGCGGCTCGGAGAGGCCGATGATCTGGCGATCATGCTCGATTCCCGCTCTCTGCAACTTGATTTTGACCAGGTACTCGCCGTCGAGCAGGAAGTTGTGCCGAATCGCAATTCCACCACGCGAACCGAACGGGAGATTCTCGCTCATGCGCTCATCTTGCGTGAGGAGATAAGGGACATCGTAAGTTTCCAGATTCGGAAGGACATTCGGATCTCCGATGGCCAGGCGAGCCACTTTCCCCGCTGCGGATATGTATCGCACCAGCAGCATCGGCGATACGGAGAGGACATCGGCGATGTTGTCAAAACCGTAGCCTGAATCGTCCACGGGAAGAAGCGATTCAACGTCGACATCGGTCGCGAGTAAGTCGCGGATGGCGTTGGTGTACTCCGCACGGTTCAGCCGATGAACGGCGACTCTACCGGGATTAGGCTTGGTCGCCGCAGCGTGATCGAGCGCTGTCTCCAAGTACGTAGCGAACGCGTCATAGGTGGCATTATCAGGTCGCGGCATACCGGCGGGCGGCATCGCGCCGGTGCGAAGCTTGCCAATCACTTTTTCCCATGTCTCGGCCCCTTCTGGCACATTCGCGACGTCCAGCTTGCCGAGCACGAGCCCTGCTGTACGCAGTTGCTCGTTGTGACAGACGATGCAGTATTGGTTCAGAACCTCTCGGTACGGTGCGGCGGACGACGCATCGGGACCAGGCGCGCGCCCTGCAATCGGGATGGCGCCGTGTTGCGCCAATATTTTCACGGGCTGTTTATTGTTTTTACTCGCGCTCGGTGAAGCCACCGACGCGTTGGTCTGGGGCGGAGCAGCTTTGAGAACTCCAGTCGACCCGCCAAACAGCATCGCTGCCAACACTGCAGTTAGGCTGATAGAGGCTGACCTTGGCCGATTCGATCTCGGCGCAGCGATCGCAAGATGGAAACTTAGAGTGGGCCCTACATCCTCCGCCGGGGAATCATAGGTCACAGTAGGACCTCCGCGAAGGGTACGTTGGATATGTCGCGAAACATAACACCCGCGATGTGTCTATGACAAGCTAAGTTTTGAGGTTCCCCTACGCAGCTTGAGGATTGTCCAACAGTTGCTGATTGCCGAGTTTGGGATTGGCGTGCTGTGTCGTTTTTTAACACCCGTTGTTTCAGTCAGTACACTTCGTCAGGCATCTGTTAACGGTGTTGCTCCAATTGACTCGAAGGTGTGGCGGGCGTATGGTTGGCGCAATTTGACCGTCTGGCGAGTCTGTCCCGCGTTCCACCTGTTTGTGGAGCGTAGCGATTCGTGGCACGTGGACGCCCTCGATCCGAAAGTCGCGGAGGCACTGGGATGAAAGAACGGACGCTCAAGATTGCGGTTGTATGTATTGCTTTGTTCGCGGCCATCCTGGTGAGTAACGGGCTGGGCGTAGCTCAGGGACAGCCAAAGGGACGCAGTCTACCGATGTTCGAGGTAGATCACGCGTGGCCGAAGGTGCCCGCAAAGTGGAAGCTGGGAGATGCCTCGAGCATTGCGATTGATGCACAGGACAATATCTGGGTTCTGCACCGTCCGCGAACGCTCAAGCCCGAACAGGCAGCCATGGCTGCGCCACCGGTGATCGTGTTCGATAGCGCAGGCAATTACATCAAGGCCTGGGGCGGGAATGGCGATGGCTATGAATGGCCGCAACGCGAACATGGTATTTACATTGACTACAAGGGCTTCGTGTGGCTTGGCGGAAACAATTGCCCAACGAATGGCCTGCCAGGAGTCAAGCCGGTTGCCGACGACCAACTCCTAAAGTTCACGCAAGATGGCAAGTTCGTCATGCAAATTGGCCGCAGCGATCAAAGCAAGGGCAATGCAGACACGCAGAATTTGCACCGGCCGGCGGATGAATGGGTTTATCAACCGACGAACGAGTTGTTCGTGGCCGATGGTTACGGCAATCACCGCGTGGCCGTCTTCGATGCCGATAGTGGGAAGTTCAAGCGAATGTGGGGCGCATTCGGGAACAAGCCTGCGGACGATGACCACTGCGCCATTGTTACGCCATCCAGCTTCTCCGATCCGGGACCTCGGCAGTTCAGCATCGTACACGCCATCCGTCTCGCCAAGGACGGCACTGTGTATATCGCTGATCGAGAATACCGGCGCGTCCAGATGTTTACCAAAGATGGCAAATTTCTAAAGCAGCTTGTCAGAAACAACGAACCGTTTGCTCGCGATTTGGCCCTGTCTCCGGACGCCAACCAGCAGTTCCTCTACGTCGGTGGTGGCAATGGCATTTTCATTGTGGATCGTGAGACGCTGGAGATTGTTGGCAATATCGAGCCCGCAGGGATAATCGGGCCTGGCCATGAGATTGCGACGGATTCGAAAGGCAATCTCTATATCGCGCAGACCACGGCCGGGCTGCAGAAACTGACATTCAAAGGGATGTCTGCAGCTAGTCGTTAATGGGTTACGCCGCTGCGTGGGGAACTCGCTTGCCGGCGAGTACAGTCCCACTCGGGAACAGCCTCTGGCTGCCCTTGATCGTATTCTTATAGTTGTCGAGGAATTCGAAATTTCCCTTCCGCAGCTCGAGCAGCGCCACGTCAGCGGGCGCGCCCACGTTGAGCGTACCGCGGTCGTTGAACAAGGGGAAGACGCGCGCGGGGTTTACGGTAGCGCGCGCGATCGTCTCATCGAGCGTCATGCCGTAACCGAATAGCTTCGACATACAGTTGGGAAAGTCGATGACTCCGGTCTGATGCGCATTCGCGTTCCAGTCCGTGGAGAACGTATCGGGCCAGAACCCGGTCTTCATGATCGAGGCAACTGTGTCCCACCTCATATGCCCCATCTGTCCATTTCCGACGTCGAACCACACGCCGCGGCGCCGCGCCGCGAGCACTTCCGGGAGAATGTGGCCGCTATCATCGATGATGCTGTTGGGCGGCGGCGCGAACATGTGGGTGACGATGTCGCCGCGCTTCAACATGTCGACAAGCTTGGGAAGCGGCGAGATCGTCTGCCCCATGTGGATCATCACAGGCAGGCCGAAGGACGTGGCCACTTCCTGCGCGCGCCGAAGAACCTCGTAATCGTTTGGCCCCGCGACATCCCGCGATAGACGCGCCTTGACACCGACAATGAGGTCACGGTTTTTCGCGATCGCATTGCGCGCGGCATCGACGTCGGCGCGTTTGAGGTCCATCGTGTCGCCTTCGGGCAGGATGCCGGCACGCCCAATATTGATCAGCACACGGCCCTGCTGCGGCGACGATCGCGCGACGGCAATCGTCTCGCTGATGCGATCAGCCCCCTGCGTTCCCGCATCGATCCAGCCGGTGACGCCGTCTTGCAACACAAGTCCGGGTCCCTCCGCTGAGCGCGCAGTGTGAGTGTGGATATCGAGCAGACCAGGGACGACGAGCTTGCCGCGCGCGTCGATCATGTCGACCGCGTCACCGGCAATAGCGGATTCGACAGCGACGATGCGGCCTCCCGAGATTGCCACGTCGCGGATCGCATCGAGCCGGACCGAGGGGTCGATGACGCGCCCGCCCTTGATGATGAAGTCGTATTTTGCTGCGAATGCTCGCGGACCGCGGGCGAACATCACCGCGCCCGCGGCGGCGGTTGTCAGAAACTGACGCCGGTTCAACATCGTGACCTCCCCAGCTTAAGGATTGCAGAGATGTTGGCCGTCTCGAACCTGTGTGTCAACACAATCGCTCACTCGACGACGAACCGCGAAAAGTTGTCGATAACATCGGCCACATCCGCTGGGCAGAATTTCCGGACCCTATTGTCGTGAGTGCGCATATTGCTGTAGCTGCCGCCGATCAGGTATACAATGCGTCTCACAGCGTGACCCGAGGAGGACTCCTGACCTATGAGCTTGACAACTCCGAAAAGGGTTTTGTTCCTGAGCGGTTTGTGGATTCTCCTGGCGATGCCCTTAGTGGCGGGCACGGCCTTGATCTATGTCACCAACAGAGGCGGAACTACCATAGATGTGATCGACGCTGGGACCAACAAGGTCGTGCAAACGATCGGCAACATTGAGTCGCCCGAGGTAGTTCGATTCTCTCCCGACGGGAGCCGGCTCTACATCCCCTACAGGGGCGAGAACGACCTCATCGTCATGGACCGAAAGAGTGAAAAGATTATCAAAAAGGTGCCCCTCAGCGGTTGGCCCAATGAAGCACAAACAACCCGAGACGGAAAGCTGATTCTAGTTTGCATCCGCAATACCGGCACCACGGCTGAGGACGCGGGTGCGTTGGATATTATCGACGCGAAGTCACTGGAAAAGGTCAAGAGTATCCCGACGAAAAGAGGCCTGCACGATATCGCCGTGACGGCGGATGGCAAGTATGCTGCCGCCGGCGCGCCGGGCGGGCATTTTTTGGTTGTGTTTGATCTCCAAAGCAAGGAAATCGCATGGCAGGTCCAGTACGACTACCCGGTAAATCCGATTGTTATCGAGAATAATCCCGATGGGTCGGGCCGCCGCATCTTCGTGCAGCTTGGCCCTACGAACGGGTTCTCGGTGGTGGACTTTGCCCAGCGCAAAGAAGTGGCCATGATTAAAGTTCCCGACGAGCCGAAAGGGTTCGGCAACGGATGCGAAGCCATCTCCCACGGCATCGGCATTTCTCCGGACCAGAAGACTCTTTGGGTTAACAGTAGGACTGCCAATTCTGTCTTTGCCTACTCGCTGCCGGATATCAAACTCCTGGGACATGTCTCTTTGCCGGAACAGCCCATTCCGGGGAAGGCTCCCAGGGGCAGTAGTCCGGCCTGGGTTACTTTTAGCCCCGACAGTAAGACCGTCTACGTTTCCAGTTGCGGGATAAAGACGGTCACTGCCATCGATGTGCAGGCGATGAAAGAAGTAGCTCGCATCGCGGTGGGCGAAATGCCCGACCGGATCAGCACGTTGGCGCTGCCTTAAAGTTGAGCATTTTACAAATTCGGACCCATATCAATTGATTGGAGGGGAGTATGGTTTCGAATGTCCGTTCGAGAAGAGTTTTTGCGAGCCTGGTAATAGTGTCGGCGGTGGCACTCTTTGCGCCTGCTCGATTCGCGCGGGGACAGTCTACCGAAGGGTCCAAAGTGCAGGCAGCGCCGGCGTCACGCGCGTCTCTTGACTATGAATTTTTCAAAACGCGCGTCGAGCCCATCTTCATTAAAAAGCGCTGGCCAGATCACGCCCGCTGCTACGTTTGTCACGAAGTAAGCCGGCACGGCGGTGGACCCTTGAACCTGGAAGCGCTTCCGGCCGGTGCGAGCTTTTGGACCGAGGAGCAGTCTCACCACAACTTCGAAGTCGTCTCGAAATTGGTGATTCCCGGAGACCCGCTCTCGAGCCTTCTTCTGCTCATGCCGCTGGCGCCTGAGGCCGGCGGCCTCGCCGACACGCATCAGGGAGGGAGACAATTTAGATCGAAGGACGACCCGGACTGGAAGAACATGGAAGCATGGGTTCGCGGGCAAAAAGCAGCGGGTCCCTCCGCGCCCTAGCTGGGAATCCGATACGTTTCGATCTACGACGAAGGGCCACTAGAAACTTACTGATGGATCTCTGCGCTTCCGCTCTCGACCAGGATGCCATGGACGCTCAGCGGTAGTATGTAGTAAGGTGAAAGTAATCGTAAGTAATTCCCGTTAAGTCATGAACAAACCTCAGCAGCACTCATCGGTTGTCCAATGGTGAAAATGGCGTTTACGTGCTTCCGCAACGCAGGGCAATTGCTCACGATCACATCAACGTGACGGCAGTCAACCTTCCCATTTCAATATTTTCCAGTCACTTCGGATGAGAGACGAGATAATGCGATCAAATAGTTTCCTGATGCTCAATCCTCAACTCTATTGGATTGGGATCACATCTACTCCGACATCTAGCGTATGCCTCGCCCCGCCCAGGAGAACACCATGGATGGGACTGACGTCGCTATAATCGCGTCCCCATGCGACCGTGATGTGACCGTCCGTGGGAATGCAATTGTTCGTGGGATCGAAATCGACCCATCCGGCGCCTGGGCACCATACCGAGCACCAGGCATGTGATGCATCGGCGCCCACCAAACGCTCCTTGCCGGGCGGCGGCAGAGTGTGCAGATAGCCACTGATGTAACGGGCCGCGAGGCCCAGCGACCGTATGCAGGCGATCTGGAGATGCGCGAAGTCCTGGCACACGCCACGGCGCTTTTCGAAGAATGCCTGGACTGGCGTGGTGACCTCGGTCGCCTTCGCATCGAAGGTGAAATCCCGGTGTATTTCTTGCATGAGATCGAGAACCGCCTCGAGAAGCGGACGGTTTGAAGGAAACGAGGTGCGTGCGTAGTCGGCGAGTTCGCTGCTTGCTGTGACACGCTGGGAATCGAAAACAAACTGGTATGCGTCGAGACCCTCCTCTCTATGGTCGGTGGCCAATGACTCAACGACACGCTCCCATGCGGGAGACCCCGAGAAATCCGGCCGTTCGATACTGCGGACTTCCAATTCGCTGTTCGCCTCCACGATCAGGCCGTCATGCGGTTCTTCCAGGGTGAAAAACATCTGCGTATTGCCAAAATAGTCGTTGTGAGTGGCGGTGATATGAGGCGCAGGCAGCACGGATATCTGAGTTTTATGGCACATCTGTCCAGCAAGATCGCGAGGAGTGAGGCGCACCAAATGATGCGACACAGACACCGGGTCCTTGTACTCGTATGTGGTTCTGTGCCGCACTCGATAGATCATGTGATCCGCTCAGTCTCGGCCTGACTGAAGTAAGAATGGGTGACGGCATTCGACAATGACGGCAAAGCTCCCTCTAATTCTTCGAGGAGTGCATCCAGCCGTTCGCGAGAGCCAGACGCTCCCGGTTCGCAAAGCACGCGAACATCCGAACGAAATAGATGTAGTGCCGCATCTTCCAGACATTTTTGTTTGATAAATGGCCATCCAGCCCCGGATGGCATTCGGGACAAATCACCGCAATGCTCGAAGAGATCTTTTGCCTGAAAGGCAAGGGATCTCGGATTCACCTCTTCGTTCATCAGAAGATCGAGCACGGGCGCGGGTTGCAGAATGGTGAAGTATCGCGACCGGTAAGCAATCGAATTGTCCGTCACTTCAAGCAGCATCTCCAGTGCGGGCCATGTCTGAAGGCTTAGCGGCACAATGATCTTGCGGAAAAGTTCCACCAGATGGATGGAGCGCTCAATGCGCCTCCCGATGCTGAGAAAATGCCAGCCTGGACCTCGCGTCATATTCTCAACTTCGATTCCGCGCAGAGCGGCAAGGGTCCCGATGCAGCCATTCAGCACAGTCAGTGCATCTCCCACCGAAACATATCCCCATGCAGGATTGTCAGAGGCACGCGAAACGGAGCTAAACTGGTTCACAACCCGCAGCAGATCACTCGAAAGCCGGTCCCGCACCTGTGCCGCAGAACGTACAGCGCGATTTAGAATTGCGGTGAGGCTATCGCCACGCTGTTCTTCAAAAATTCGAGAGAGAATCTCTTTTTCCAAAGCACGCTGCGGATCGGGATGAGCTTCGGGCTCGTCCTTCGAAAGCCGGGCGTGGGGAGACTGCAGACAATCGTACATCCTAGTAAGAGATTCCCATTCAGACTCGGCTGCCACTCCCGACTCCCCAGTGAGACGGAGCAGAATGCATCGAAGCATGCGGGCCAGATGCTCGCAGCGTTCGGCGTATCGACCGAGCCAGAAGAGGTGGTCTGCGGCGCGGCTGGGCAGGTCGCTGACAACCCCCCTAACTATGGTTACCGGGACGTCGCGCGGAGTCTGCAAACTGAAGGTGTCCACGGGGCCGTCCGAGAGAACCCATGTGTCCTTACTCCCGCCGCCACGCTGCATGGAGACAACTGGCGTGTCGATCGATGATGAAGCGCGCGCCAGACCACCGGGAATTACAATCCACGAATCGCCCTCCGCCGCGAGATACACGCGCAGAACAACGCGTCTAGGAGCGAGACCATTTTCTTCCGACCAGACGGGTGCCGTGGACAAACTCAACAACTCCTGTCCGGCAAATTCGTGTGGGGTGCCTTTTATTCGCTCGATCAGCTGCGAACGACCATCAGCGGAAAGCTTGCCGCCAAAAACAGGTTCCATGCCCTTGGCGGGAAACGCGGGCTTGATAACCAGATAATCCAGGTTATCGAGCACGTAGCGGAGTGCTCCCGGCTGTCCGCACCACCACGTTGCGGCCGCCGGGAGCTTCAGATCCTCTCCCAGTATCCGCCGGCAAAGGCCGGGAAAAAATGGCATGAAAGCTGACGTTTCGATCAGGCCGCTACCGAGCGCATTCGCCACCGAGACGTTTCCTGCTCTGACCGCCTCCACCAGCCCGGCCACGCCAAGATAGGAGTCCGAGCGCAATTCGATCGGGTCGCAGAAGCTGTCGTCCAATCGCCGCAGGATCACATCCACCTGTTTGAGTCCTGCGAGCCTTTTAAGAAATACGCGGTTATCGCGCACGGTAAGGTCGCCGCCCTGAACCAGCGTGAAGCCGAGATAACGCGCGAGGTAGGAATGCTCGAAGTAGGTCTCGTTGAATGGTCCGGGAGTGAGCAGCACAACGCGCGGATTTTCACGATTCCTGGGCGAGAGACGGAGCAACGTTTCGCGAAAGGAACGGAAAAAGGAAGCGAGCATCTTGACCTGGAACTCACGGAACAGGTCAGGAAAGGTTTCCGCCATTACGATGCGATTTTCAAGCGAGTAGCCTGCGCCGGAAGGCGCCTGCGTGCGGTCTGAAATCACCCACCATTCGCCATCCGGACCGCGCGCCAGGTCTACTGCGAGCAAGTGCAGATACGTGTTGCCCGATACAATCACCCCATGGCACGGTCGCAAGAAGCCGGGGTTCGCGAATACCAGAGCAGGCGGAATCTGGCCTCCGCGAAGCAACTTTTGTGAGCCGTACAGATCGGCGAGAATGAGATTCAGCAAGCGTGCGCGCTGGATCAACCCCGCTTCCAGCTGGATCCATTCCGATGGCGGTATCATCAAGGGAATGGGATCCAGATTCCACGGCCGATCTATTCCCAACGGATCGCCGTACACGTTATACGTGACGCCGTTTTCCCGAATTCTCTGCCTTGCCGTCTGCCAGCGGCGGCGCAACTCTTGCGCGCCCAGTGCCGATAAAGAATCGAGGAAAACGTTCCAGTGCGGGCGAAGAACGCCGGGCGCGGCGGACATCTCGTCATAAACTCCGGCCGTCTGGGAATAGCCGGCGCTTAGGAGTTCCCCATGTATTGTGTCCGCGGAACTTTTCATTGGGGCGCGGCGGAACAAACTTGACAAAGGTCTTTAGGAAAGGCACCAGTGTTAGGGAATCCCACAACCCGCGGCACTCTCACGGTGTCCGCCGCAAATCCAGCGTCAAGGGGAACGCGGGATTGCGCTCTTCGTCAGGGATCGCAATCATTCCAGGTGTATGCCCGATATCGCTGAAGCGGGCCAGACGGCGGCTCTCCGCTTCAAAAGCGTTAACAGGAAACTGCTTATGGGCTAGTCCGCCCGGATGGCTAACGTGATACGTGCAACCTCCGATCGAACGTCCCGACCATGTGTCTACGATATCAAACACCAGAGGCGAGTGCGCCGGGATGTTCGGATGCAGGCAAGAGGCTGGCTGCCACGCGCGGTAGCGCACTGCTGCCACAAATTCGCCCTCCTCACTCGTGGAGTGCAACGGGACCAGACGGCCATTGCACAAAACAATGAAGCGCGAATCGATCATTCCCGACATTTTCACCTGTAACCGCTCGACGGACGAATCCACATTGCGCACTGTGCGGGCGCCGGACGCTTCTTCTCCCAACACGTTCCATGGCTCGAGCGCGTGCCGCAACTCCATAGTTATGCCGCGCCGGGTGACCGAACCGATCAATGGAAACCGAAACTCGAAATGGGGCGCGAACCATTCCTTCTGAAACGCGAAACCGGCTTCGCGCAGATCCGCCAGAACATCCTCCCAATCGAGCTGAGTGAAATAT
This sequence comes from uncultured Acidobacteriota bacterium, assembly GCA_963803735.1. Classification (GTDB taxonomy): domain Bacteria; phylum Acidobacteriota; class Terriglobia; order Acidiferrales; family UBA7541; genus Palsa-189. Next base: position 278,485 of record CAWDNV010000013.1, read on the forward strand.
GGAAGCATGAAGCGGTCATGCAGCGTAGTTCCCCACCACACGAGTTTGCGCCGGTAAGGATTTTGCCAAAAATGTACGAGCAGAGCGCGCACCAGCAGTTGTTGCGTGAGACTCATGCGTGCATGAGGAGGCATTTCGAATGCGCGCAATTCGACGAGGCCCAACCGCGAGCCGGAAGCGTCCGGCGGATAGAGCTTATCGATGCAGAACTCGGCACGGTGCGTATTGCCGGTCAGGTCCGTTAAAAGGTGACGGAAGACGCGATCGACCAGCCACGGAGAAACATCGGAAGAACTTTTCTCGGGAATCTGATTGAACGCAATCTCCAATTCATAGATGGAATCGGTGCGCGCTTCATCTACACGGGGATGCTGGCTGGTTGGACCGATAAACATGCCCGAGAACAGGTACGACAACGAAGGATGGTTGTGCCAATAACCGACCAGACTGCGCAAGAGATCGGGGCGACGCAAAAATGCGCTGTCCCCGGGGGTGAGGCCGCCGATCACAATGTGGTTGCCGCCACCAGTGCCGGAATGCTGCCCATCCATCATGAATTTTTCCGTGCCCAGGCGCGTCCCGCGAGCGAGAGTGTAAATCGCCTCGGTGGTTCGCACGAGTTCGTCCCAGGATTCCGCCGGATGAATATTCACTTCCATCACGCCGGGATCTGGCGTCACTTTGAGCACTCGGATTCGCGGATCGGGAGGAAGCGCGTAGCCTTCCAGCGACACGGGCATATTGAGATGAGCCGCCGTCTCTTCGATCGCAGCCACGAGATCCAGATAGTCTGCCACATACTCCACGGGCGGCATGAAGACGGACAGCTTGCCGTCACGCGGTTGTACGCAAAGCGCGGGACGTGAGACCCATGCGGCAGATTCACCTTCCTCCGGCGGCCTCCCTCGCTCTGTCTCCGGAATCGGATCATCTGTCACGGGTGAAGCAGTGAAAAGGTCGGGCCTGCGCGCAGGCCTTGCGGGAAGCACGTCACGCTTCGTAAATGGATCGGGGTCGAAGGAATAACAAACATCCTCCGGCTTGGTCCACGGGAGAGATTCAAGTGGCAGCCGGTAGCCTATCGGGGAATCGCCCGGGATGAGAAAAATGTGTTCCGACCTGAGAAACCAGGGCTGGCTCGTCCAGCGGGGGTTGCCCTCTCTGGTTGGAACCCGGCGCAGCGGGAGGACGTAGCCGGTAACCTTGCCCAATCCCTCTTCGAAAATGCGGGCAACACGCTTGCGTTCGACGGGATTTTCGAGCTTCGAATCGAGAGGAGCGACATTCACAGGGAGTCTTCGTTCTTTCCACAGATAGTAGAAGGTGTCCTCATACGCCGCCATCGCGAATGAGGCGTTTACTTGCAGGCGGCGAGAGAGTGCTTCGAGAAACTTTCGCGCGTCCTCGCTGGCGTAGCCGTAATCTTTGGCGTCCTCTGCAATCAGACGCGGATTGTCCCAGATGGGAATTCCATCCTTGCGCCAATAACAGGAGAGCGCCCATCTCGGCAGCAATTCGCCGGGGTACCACTTGCCTTGTCCATAATGAAGCAGCGCATGCGGTGCGAAATGATCGCGCATCTTATTCAGCAGTTCGACTGCGAGCTTGCGTTTTGCAGTCCCCATCGCGTCGCTCGTCCACTCGGCTCCATCTGCGTCATCAAGGGAAACGAAAGTCGGTTCACCGCCCATCGTCAGACGCACGTCTCCTGCTCGGAGCTTGACGTCCACCAGATGGCCAAGCCTTTCGATCTCCTTCCATTGCTCGTCGAGATAGGGCTTGGTGACGCGAGGCGATTCGTAAATTCGTTGAACCGACATCTCATATCCAAATTCGGTGTAGCAAAAATCGAGCATGCCAGTGATCGGCGCAGCGCTGCTCGCGTCCGGAGTGCAGGCGAGCGGAATGTGACCTTCGCCGGCAAGCAGACCGGACGTGGGGTCGAATCCAACCCAGCCGGCACCTGGCAAGTAGACTTCAGCCCACGCATGCAGATCCGTGAAATCAGCGGCGGGTCCGGCGGGTCCTTCCAGCGGCTTGACGTCGGCTTGGAGTTGAATCAGATAGCCGGAAACAAAACGCGACGCGAGTCCCAGATGGCGCATGACTTTGACCAATAACCAGGCCGAGTCGCGGCAGGAACCGCTTTTCAGCCGCAGAGTGTCTTCGCACGTTTGCACGCCAGGCTCCACGCGGATTACATAGCCGAGTTCATGCTTCACCCGCTGATTGAGGGCGACCAGAAAATCGATCGTGCGGATCGCGACGCGCGGAACTTTGGCGAGGAATTCGGATAGCAGAGGCCCCGCAGGTTCTACTTCGAGATACGGCCGTAGGTCGCGGGCCAGAACAGCGTCGTAGGAAAATGGACACTGTTCGGCGCAAGGCTCCAGGAAGAAGTCGAACGGATTAAAAACGCCCATTTCGGCGACAAGATCGACTTGCACGAAGAACTCGGTGGTCTTCTCCGGGAACACAAGCCGCGCAAGATAATTGCTCTGCGGGTCCTGCTGCCAATTAATGAAGTGGTTCTCGGGACGAATCTTCAGAGAATACGAGAGAATGGACGTGCGGCAGTGCGGCGCAGGCCGTAACCGCACAACCTGAGGCCCGAGAGAGACCCGGCGATCGTAACGGTAATCCGTCTTGTGAGTGAGCGCGACGTTAATAGTCATTGGCGAGCGATTAAGCTACCGCCCGTTTCCCAGCCGCTACTTCATCGGAAACAACCGTAAGGTTTTTCCACCACGTTGTTCCAAACGAAGTTGTTATCGCAACGTCCGCCGCATCGATCCCAGACGGATCAACATAGGAAACCCCAGTAATCAGGACGGGCGAATCGTTCGGTACGGCCAAGGCGGCAAGAATCAGCTTGGACAGTATGACATCGTTTGACACAATCTTGATCATTCGCGGCTCCGCCTTGAACCACTCATGTTGACGCAGCAAGGCTCCAAGGTGCAGTCAAAAAAACTATCGATCCGATTGACGGTTTCGATCCGTAAGATGGCAGCTTTCCCAGAGGACATTCTTCTAAACGATTGAAGTCTCTCTAATGCCTCAACTCACCTCGTGTCAGAAACCGTGCGAATACACGTATGCGGCCATTCTAACTCGGCTACGAATCAAGATCAGCCTCGAATAATCCAGGCCGAGTCATGCCGCTCCATACCGATGTGTGGGTAAACACGCTTGAGTTTGGCCCAACCCTACTGTTAATCGTGTGGGCGCGGCCGTGATTTCCCATCAGCATTCGTGAGGATAAATTTTTGAACCCGCTTGCCGGTATCTACTTCGCCGGTGTACAGATTTCCCTTGGAATCGATTGCGATCGCATCGATCCAATGAAAGTAGCCGGCCATCCGACCGTTGTCGCCGATGGACCCAGCCAATGCGCCGGTCTTTCGGTCTTGGATCCAGATCTTGTCATTGGTGCCGTCGGCAATGAGAACGTACTTACCGTCTGCGTCGTGTGAGAAGGTCATGTTGTAAATGGTTCCGCACATGCCAAACATTGTGCTGCCGGGACCGCCGCATTCCGGACCGCGAGCAGGTGTTGAAGGATGTACGAAAAAGCTGGTAACGAACTTGCCCTGCTTGGTGAACACCTGAACCCGGTCACTGCCGCGTTCACAGACGTAAACGAGGCCATCGGGCGCGATGTGGACACAATGGAGTGCGGGTGCGAACTCCTGCTGATCCGGAGGCGAACCTGACTTCCAATCGTAAGGCGGCGTGGGATCGTTGCTGATGTCCGCAAGTGCCTTGCCCTTTCCGCCCCAGCCTCGCTTGAATGATCCGTCATAGCCGTACACCAGCACGCGCTTTTGTTCGATGAGGTAGATTTCCTGGGCTTCTTCGTCCAAAGTGAATTCAAAAACGCCTCCTTGGAGGATGTCGGTTTGCTGATTATTTTCCTTGGCCCTTTCGCCGGGGGCCAGTGGGGGCGCGCGATGGCCGAAATCCCACAGGAATTTGCCCTCAGCCGTGAATTTCTGAATGCTGTTTCCCCGACCTCCGGACGACAGCCAGACGTTACCTTCCCTGTCCACAAGAATGGCGTGCTCGTTGGGCTTGGGCCATCCAGGCGTGTATCCTGGGCCGCCCCAACCATGCAGAACATTGCCTTCGGTATCAAACTCCACAACGGCAGGAGCTGCGATGCAGCAGTCGGTGCGCGGCGGCGTGGTTGATGCGCCAGACTCGTCCGGCTTGATATCGTCGGGGCGGCTGATGGCCCAAATGTGATCGTTCTTGTCCGTCACAAGGACCGGAATGCCTTGCAGGATCCATTTATTCGGCAAGGGTTTGGGCCAGAATGGATCCACTTTATACATCGGCATATCTTTTGGTGCACTTTGTGCTCGCCCTAGCTGAACAGCCAGAGCTGAGAAAAAGCAGAGGCCGATCAGTATTGCGAAAGCGCCGCTCAAACTTCGACAGATACGCATCGCCCGCTCCTCTCTATCATAGAGGCCATCTATGTGCCCGATTCGAATATGCATCAGTGGATGCCGAGAAACCAATAATGCTCATGGCGGCAATGGCCACAACAAGCTCTCTACTTAGTCCCGTCCTGCTTTTTGAAGCTGAAACTTTCGAATTTGTTGAAGTCCAGATAATCTCCCGAGCAGCTAATCTCTCCCAAGTCCCAATCGTTCCTTAGCTCGTAGTAAAGGGTACCGGTCCAGGGCTTGGCCGAGGCTTTGGGATTTTGCATCGTCACCTCAAGTTGCAAATGATCGCGATCAACGCGGTGGAATCGTTCGGTCCCGTGCAATTGATCGCTGTGGGGAACACCGAGGCGGTTGAGCCAGGTCTTTTCGTTAAACCCCACGGTGTCTACAACAAACGTAGTGTCTCCTTCCCAGCGACCCACGGGATATCCAACCCAGAGCGGATCCGGGTCTTTTGGAAGGGGCCGGCCATCGGTATAGATGCGGCGCACCGTGTGGTCATATTCAAATATGATGAGCAAGTATTTGGGAGCCTGCACGAACTCGAACGGATAGGGATGGAAATAGACTCGCGGCACGCCGGGAGGATAGCACCTCGTGAGCACGGGATCGTTCGTTTGATCCAGAGTATAAGCGCCACCATTGGAGTCCTTTGCCTCTTTGAATTTCTCCTGGCCCCAAGGTGTCATCTCCGGAAGGTCCTTTGTGTACGTGGCGCCGCTCCCGAAAACGTAGTGGCATTGTTATTATTCGGCGCTCGTTGGCCGCCAACGGCTGTTCCGGCTCCGTATTGGGCGTGTAGAGCACAAGAGAAAATCAAAACAGCGGTCAAGGCCGCGCTCGAAAAGGTCAACGCTCTAGCCATTGTTATTCTCCCGTCAACCGGAATTTCGGATTTGGACCCCTGGCTTGTGCAGCGTACGCTTCGGCTACCCTCGAGACAACGAATTTTCTATCCGAGCGGGCCCGGGCTTTTCGTAGATCGACCTGGAACTAATCGCGAGTAAGACGAGCGGCTGGTTCGCCCAACTTCCGAGAAACGCGGTGGTCTCAACGGGTCGTTGCAGCACTCGCTCGAAGTCTACTGGCTGCGTTTCTCAGGCCCTATCTGATACGTGTGTGTTTTATGACACATACATCAGTCATCATGTAGGTGGATAGTCATGGCTACCTCGATAAGGAACGTTCGTTCTTCACATGCTTATCAACAAATAGGGATAGTTGGGACCCGATTCGGCGTAAACGAAATACGGTGGGGAGAATAGAAACTATGGACAACAATCAGGAAGTGGCAGAAGTTAACAAAGGTACTCCTCGCTGGCTTGTGCCAGCGGTGGTCATCTTGGCCATCGTTTCCATCGCCGGGCTGGGGTTTGCGTGGTATGACTCGAATCAGCTGCAGATGGCACAGCAAGCCAGCGGCCAATTGAAGACGGCACAGCAGAACACCACACAGCAGGTGGCGACACTCGAGCAGAAGCAGGCGCAAGCGGACACCACGAACACGGAATACCTTGGCGTGGTGGCAGCGCAGGTTCGCGACGAAGATGCGCAGAAGCTCGCGCGGCTGGACACCGACGTCAAGAATCAGCTCGCTACCAAGGCCAGCACCTATGAGCTGAACAAGGATCTGACCACCGTAAACGGCAACGTTAACGGCGTGAAGACTGACCTCGAAGGTACCAAGAACGATCTGAAGATGGCGCGCAGCGAACTGGGAACGCTGATTGCACGCAACCACGACGAGATCGGCGTGCTGCGCCGGATAGGCGAGCGCGACTACGTCGAGTTTACGGTTCAGGGTCGCAATAAGCCCCAGAAGATCGGGGACATCACCGTCGAGCTGCGCTCGGTCAACCCAAAGAAAAACCAGTTCACCGTCGTCCTGGTCGTCAACGATGTGCGAACAGAAAACAAGAATCGTCTGTCAAATCAGCCCATCGTTTTCTATCCACACGGCACGCACCAAGCTGACGAGTTTGTCGTCAACACCGTAGGCAAAGACAAGATCACCGGCTACATCAGCCTACCGAAGAGTCCAGTCAGCACCACAACCACTGCATTGGTGGACGAGTAGCGCTTCGAGAATCAGTAGGCAGAAATGAAATTCTTTCGCCCGTCGGCTTCGAGAAAACCTGAAACTGGGAAAAGCTAAACACCTTCCCGCGTTCCGAGAGACGGCATTATCGGCAACTGGCTTTTTGCGGCTGGGCCAACTTCCGAGAAGGGGACTTCTCGGGACGCACCTAAACGGTGTCAGAATCTGTATGGAACATGAGGTGATCTATGGAAACAATCAGAGACCAAAAGTTTGCTGGTCGCTCTTTCGTCATAGATGAAGCCGTATTCATAAATTGTCAGTTAACAGATTGCGACCTTTACTATGAGGGCGGCGATTTCGACTGGGCGAATACTTCTTTCGATGCTTGCCGTTTTCATTGGAGAGGGGCAGCGAAAAGGACAGCAGACTTACTGCGCCTCATTGGAGCATTGAAGGAACAACCACAGGCAGAGGGACAAATCCCGCCAACGACGACGGCCGCAGGCAAGCCCAATTAGTCTTCAGTTTTGTGCCTGCGGGGACGCGCAGACGGGGCGCTCGACCCAAGCATGGCGGTGTCTGTCGCGATTGTTGCCGCTGTTCTAAATCGAACAGTATTGCTTCGGTCTCGACGGTCATTGTGATTGTATGCGTAGGAAGAAAGCCGAAGAAAAATCCGACAAAGCGACGCTCCTCGCCGTCAAGAAGGAAATGGCGAAGCCGCGCATGGCCAAATCCGCACGTGGAAAGAAAAACGAGCTCTAGGCCGCTGCACCAATCGTTCGGGTAACACCACTAATCTTACGTGATGTTGAGATACGACAGTGCGAGACGAAGAGTGGATCAAGACGCTTCAAGACGGCAGAAAAGTAAAATTCATCTACCAGGAACTGCCAGAAGACAGGGGGTTATCACCGCGCAACTTGCAGGTAATGAGGTTGTGTATTCGGTTGTATTGACGAAAGCAAGAAACGCGCTTAGTCGTGAAGATGTTGAAAGCCACTTTGAGGGCGAGCTTCGGAAGAAGTAATTCCCCCAATTTGGGACACAATTTCTGGGATTGCGTGGATCGTTTACAGGCGCAATCCGCCGACCAGGTACAAGACCAGCACGATGAGCACCACCGTCCCAACTAGCCCTACGCCCCCGCGTGTCCCCATCTGGAATACCCCGTAATAGCCGCCGCCCCCGCCGAACAACAGCAGCACAAGAATAATTAGCAGTAACATGTGAATCTCCTTTTCAACTTCTAAAATACTTCCATCTCTTCGCTCGCAGGACCAAACAAACAACCTGTCAGGCTTCGCCGCCCGTTTCCTTCTCTTCATCAGGCTGTACGTATTCTTCAGGGTTCGTCGCTTGGATTGCGCCACAAACTTTGCCTATTTCATTTCGCTCGTTGGTCAAGAACGAAGTGGCGCAGCCACGCTTTTCAAGCTCCGCCTGAACCGAAGAAGGCATCGCGTTAGGTTCTTTCTTGTCCTGGGACATACCTCATGCTGCCATTAATACTGATGGAAATCTGTTCGATTTAGCACAGCTGCCGTAGGTGATTCCAATGGCGATGACATGTCGAAAGTGATTGTCCCATCCTCTGCGCGATTTTAGAATGACGCGACAGCACAGGAAGGAGTGCACGATGTCCGCGATCACCGTTATCTATGCCGACCGGCCATCCCCGGTTGACGCAAGCGTCGAGAGCGATAGCCTCTGGATCGAGGCAGCCGATCTCGCCCGCGTCAGCGGATGGAAGCTCAAGCCCGAGGGCGCGTGCAAGGGCGACATATGCATCCCGATTCCGCCGGCGCGCGAGGCCGAGTTCGTCCACGCGGACGGCCCCAGCTTCAACCTCGCGGCGTTCGCGCGTTTGCTCGGACAACCGGTGCTTCATGATGACAACCATGGCGTATGGTTTTTTGGCGAAGCTGCCGATACGCGCCGCGCCACGCTCGCCTCGCTCGAAGCGCCTGACTTCGAACTCCCCGATCTCGACGGCACGATGCATCGGCTGTCGGACTATCGCGGCCGCAAAGTCCTGCTCTCCGCATGGGCGTCCTGGTGAGGGTGCCGTTACGACCTGCCAGTCTGGCAGGGCATCTACGAAGAACTGAAGGATAGCGGACTGACGATCGTCGCGGTCGCGCTCGATACCGCCGGCACGTCGGTCGTGCGCGAATTCATCCGGCCGGCCTCAATCGAAATTCCTCCGCGGCTGCAGGACATCAGTGGATGGGATCGGGGCTTTCTCAGCAAGGCCGCGGTTCCCGAATACCCATGTCTCATCGACCAGAAACATATCGTCGGCGAGCTGTATAATTTCATCAACGTGCCCATGGTGGTCTGGATCGACGAGAAGGGACACATCGTGCGGCCGGCCGAACCGTGGGGTAAGCGGGATATGGTGCGCTCGCTCGATCAGAAGACGTTTCAGATTCCTGCCGAAGTGGTCGCGGATGGCCAGCAAGCGCGGCGCGCTTACGTGGATGCGATCCGCGACTGGGCCGCCAAGGGCGAGCGCAGCGAGTTCGCGCTTCCCGCCGAAGAAGCGCGTCGCCGAGCCGCCCAGCCCAGCGAGACCGAGGTGCTGGCGGCGGCGAATTTCCGGCTCGGGCAGTATCTGTTCGAGCAAGGACATCGCGAAGATGCGGCTCGCTACCTTTCCGAGGCGCGCCGGCTCCATCCGGAGAGCTGGAGCTACAAGCGGCAGACTTGGGAGCTGGAGCAACCGGGTAAAGCGTCGGGGCCGGACTTCTTCGCGGAGATTACGGGGCTCGGCGAGCGCCACTTCTACGCACCGATCAAGTTGAAGACGCCGGCGAATTAGTCGGCGCGCTCATCCTCCAAGGACGACCACATCCTGAGAAACGGGGTGAATTCAATGGGTCGTTGCAACACTTGCTCGACCCGTCTACTCGCAGGAGTTCTCAGGGCGAAAGTCGCTCGCGAGGGTTGATTTTAAAAAAACTACTCTGTATAGGTCTGATTGAATACAGCCAGACAGATCGTCGCTCCGGGGTAAAGTGTTGTCCGATCAGCCGATTAGCCGGTGTTGCATCGACCGGTTGAGCTGGCAGGCCTTATTGGAGTCGTCTGGCCACATTCCACTAAAGGACGTGCCATAACTCGGCCCCAATCGGGTTGCTGCTAAGGAAATCTTGGCCAATTTTTCCCTACCGTACAGTACTCACCTTACGGCGATCACTGTAGCTTGCATGAATGAACAACGGTCAGCTGCAAGCAAAGAACCGCACGCCAAAATTTATCTACGTCGCCGTGTGTATCTCGCTTGTTGGATTTTCGCTCGCGGGTTGCGCAGGAACGGGCAGCAGTCGCGGCTCATCAGGTCCCTCATCGGCCTCCTTCGACTCGAGTTCACAATCGGGAAGCTCGCAATCGAATTCGAATAATGGCTCCAGCACAACTAGCGCTTCGACGCAGCCGAGCGGCTCGACGAATGTAGCCCCTGCGGCTGCACCCGCGCCGCTGACGATCTCGACGAACAACCTTCCGACTGGAACGGTGGGCTCCCCCTACTCAGCGAGCATTGCGGCCATCGGAGGCAGCACGCCATACACATGGTCAGCAAGCGGCCTACCCAACGGCCTTTCGATTAGCACAAGCGGAATGATTAGCGGCACGCCAACTACGGCGGGTACGCAAGTGCCGTCCGTCGCGGTAAAAGACTCGAGTGGCACAAGCTCATCGGCCTCGCTTTCTCTGACCATCAACGGCTCCGGGCTGCCGCCACGGCCCGCGACCACGTACAGTCTCTTGCATTTCGGCAACGCTGGGTATGGCGGCGACGACACCAACGTATTTCAAACTGCTCTCAATTACACAGCGGCAAATGCCGAGGCTTTGGAAATTCCAGCTGGCAGTTACAACATCTCTCCCATTTCTTTCCCGACCAATTCCTATTTGATTGTGGACGCGAACGTGACGGTCACCGCTACATCAGGCTACGGCACGGGCTCCCGTATGCTGAATGTGAATGCGCCGAACGTCACGATAATTGGTGCAGGAGCGACCACTTCGGTATTCCACATGCTCAAGGCGGAGTACACCAGCGGCGAATCGCGTCATTGTCTGGACATCGAGAATGCCAGCAACGTAACCGTGAGCGGGATTTCCTGCAATGATTCCGGTGGTGACGGAGCTTACGTGCGCGCCAGCACCAATATCACGATCGAAGATTCCATTTTCAACAACAACCGCAGGCAAGGCTCGAGCATCACGGGCCAGGTGAATCACATCTACTACCTGCGCGACCACTTCACCAATACGAACGGCACCGCACCGCAGAGCGGCATCGATATCGAGCCCAATGCCCCTGGCGATTACCTGCTCGACGTCAATATTGATGATTGCTATACCGACAACAATGCCGGCGATGGGTTGATGGTCAGCGTCTGGCTGATGGATTCAACTTCCCAACCGATCGGCATCACCATTTTGCGACACCATTCAACCGGGAATCAGCGCTACGGCTACTTCGCTAATAACAACGACCCCTCGAACGCGCCGGGCGCGATCCTGATTCAGGATTCCTTCAGCGATCAAAGCGGAAGTTACGGCGCGGTCGGGCGCTTCTATGCGGCCAACGGCGCGAGTCTCACGTTCCAGAATCTTACGGTCACGAATCCTCACGTTAACGGTCCCGACCCGTCCTATGGAGACAGCGCCGCGGTCGACGTCATCCGCGGAGGCGGAGGCACTGTGCCGATCGGCAACGTTCATTACCTCAACATCAACATTGCGGTGACGAACGGACAAGTGGACCACTATTTCAACTTCGAGGATGGCTCAAACGTGGGAATCACGAATGTACAGTTTGTCCCAGGAATACTGAGCGGAGCGACGCAGGTTCCTCCTAATGGGCTTGAGCAAGGACAGGGGTTAAACTCAATTCCGTAGAAGCGCCAACTCGAATCATATACATAAAACCGATAGATCCCGATAAGCGTCGCCAGCTCAACCGGTCGATGCAACACCATCTGGTATAAATTTTTTCTCTAAAGGTGGTGTTCATGGCGCAAGCGAGACGAGTGAAGCTTTCCGCGGTGCAAAGAAGCGAGCTGTGGAACCGTTGGAAGGCAGGGCAGTCGTTACACGAGATCGGGCGGGCCTTCGGCAAGAGTTATGTGGTCATTCACTTCCTGTTGGCGCGTCATGGCGGGATTGTTCCGGCCGCCCGTCGGCGTTCGCTGCGAACACTTACCCTGGCGGAGCGAGAGGATATCTCCCGCGGGATCGCTGGCGGATCGTCGATTCGTCAAATCGCGAAGGGTCTGCAGCGAGCGGTGTCGACGGTGAGCCGGGAGGTGGCCCGCCATGGCGGGCGGCCGCAGTATCGAGCGAGCGAAGCGGATCAGCAAGCCTGGGAGTCGGCCTTGCGGCCCAAGACCTGCTTGCTGGCTATCCACGAGCAGCTACGAACGATCGTTGCGAGTAAACTGATTCTGGACTGGTCGCCGGAGCCGATTTCCGGATGGCTGAAGAATCGGTATCCCCAGGACGGAAGCCTGCGCGTGTCCCACGAAACCATTTACCGCAGCCTGTTCATTTCAGGCCCGCGGAGTTAGTCGCGCCCTAATTTGATTTCCTGAGGTCACTTACAAGTCTCTTCGCTTCCTTCATTCGGTCCTTGTAAAACGTGGGGCTGATAAGAACTTTTTTTGCTCCCACTCGCACATGTTCCCTGATGCCCCTCTTCGACAAGAACAAAGCAAGCGCTCGGTACGTCTTGATTTCCTTCTCGAGGAACAAAATCGCACGTCGTCTCGGCTCATCCATCGTTCACCTCTTGCCTGCCCGTTGCCTGCCCGGCGGCCTGCCTGCAAAAAGACGTGACCAGACCGCCACACGCCACACGCCACACAATATGCGGCTCTCCTCTTCTTCGTTCACTCAGGCTTGCTTACGCCCCAACGTGGATCCGGGAGAGGGAATGCAAAAGTCCAAAAACATCCAAAAGCCACAAAACCACACCGATCACCACAACAGCATTCAAGATCGACTTGATCGATCCTGCCATCGGTATGAAGTTGTTGACCAGCCACAGCAGAACGCCCACTACGATCAGGGCAATCAATATTTGAAGTAACGGCATTCTGGCTACCTCTTTCTTTCCGTGGGCTCCGATTCCCTGGCTGTCGCTTCGCCCACAGGCTGACATCCTAGAAGATGCGCCGATGGATATCTGTTCGCTTAGGAACACATTTGTTGTTTGCTGCACATTCACGTTTGATCCTTAACCGCGTATCGGGCATCGGTGCAATTAGATCGGCAGCGCCGCCGGTACCGGCGTGTCATGGTCGGCCAAGTGCCGATTAACGGGGTGGTCTCAAGGGGTCGATGCAACACTGGCCTGTAGTCTACTCTCAGGAGTTTCAAAGCCCAAGATGGGCGCTGATTGAGGCGCAGCGCGATTCGGTCCAGGTCCGAATGACTGTAGCTGGACAAGTCGGCCTTCTTCGGCAGGTACTGCCGTAAGAGCCCATTGGTGTTTTCGTTGCTGCCGTGTTGCCAAGGACTCTGCGGCGCGGGCGAGTAGCGCACGGATGAGAGGTCCGAGCGAAATCAATTACCAATCTTAATTTCGGATTTGAATTCGTGATAGTTGCGGAAGTTAATGATGTTGTGTCTGCACTCGTTGATGCCCCGTTCACAACCCAAGCTCTCGGCGCGGACCGGAAGCAGAACCGACATCCCGCCAATCCACACGTAGGAATAATCGACCGCGGATTCGACCGTATCCATGGGGAAATCCGACGGCAGGCGGGCCTGCATCTCGATGCGCAGGACGCGCGCGGTTTTCGGATCGATCCATACGGAGCCTGCGTAAGCCGTGATCAGAGACTGAGAGCCGGACTGCACGGTCCAGTGTGAATTTTCACTTTCCACCGTAAAGTCGTAAACCTGGGCACTGACACCCGAAATGGAAGATACACTGCCGGACCGGAACCGCGCGCGCGTATCGGGGTGAAAAATCTCCAGCAGTGTGGACGCAAATTCTCCGGTGGACCGGGACCCGCCGATTTCCTGCAGGCTCCTGTCCGTGGGGCGGTCATTGATCTTCACGTTACGATAACTTTCCTGCGCGTTCTCGTAAATGATGTCAGCCGAAACCACATCCAGGGACATCTCCGGCTCGCGGCCTCGCTGGCTATACCGCGACATGATCTCCTGGCAAATGAAGTTGGGAAGCTTCTCTGAAAACTCGAACGCCGCCTGTCTGGCCCTTTCGATCAAAGCTTCGGAGGGGTTCAGCGAACGCGTAGGTACGGAAGCCGCAGCGGGCGGCGCATCCGGCGGCGGGTCAGGACAGGGAGGCAGAGTCGGCTGTGTGCCTCGTTTCAAAATGGGACGACCGTTGGAGCAAGGAGGCGTACTCTGCGGTTGTGATTGTGCTGAGGGCGGCGCCGCGGAGGGCGCCGATTGTGCCGGCTGCGACTGCGGCGAGGATGCAGTTTGCGCGTGCAGGGAGATCGCAGCACTCAGAAAAAGTGCGAGGAGCACCAGGCGGGTAAATCTCCGACCCAAGTAAGAACTACGCATGATCACTCCCATGATAACTCCTATGATGCAGGAGTCCCGTCTTGCGTTCTCTTGCTCCATACACCCAGTCGCCTCGCTTGGGACGGTGACTGGGACGATGAGCCGGCAAAACTACGTACCGACATCTTCCATCTGCTCAGCGGGCAACGTTCAAATCCTCGTTAGTGGCGGATGGCGGCGACGCTCCAGGTCCTGTGAAGTCCGGTCTTATCGGAGACTGGCTTTCCCCCCAACCCGAGAATCCATGACAATGGGGTGCTTCGATCCTTTGCTGTGACGATTATTGCTATGACGGATCGCGCGGCACGGGCGTGGAATTCGAGATGTGCCGTCCGGCCGACGGCGTAACCTCAAATGTAAAGCGAAGGGCTGGAATTTTGTTGCCGGGATGATCGTCAGCGTAAGTCAGTTGTGGGGTTCGGTATAGTTGTTGCGCTTCGGTCGGAGGTCCTTGATAGATTCCGGGGTATAAATCGATCAGGTGCTCGCCTGGTTCGCCGGCCGCCGTGAAATTGATGATGACATCGCCCTGGCTGTTAAATCCGCATGCGTAGCCCATATAAGCGTTGTCGTAGGTAGCGACGTAGATGTTGTCGTATTCGGTCCAGCCGACGCCCTTAAGATGAATTGTCACCGGTGTTCCCGCCGGTCCCGATTTCGGCGTAATACTGACGATGCTGGTTTCAATCACGAAAAACGCTTGCGCCGCCAGCTTATCGCCGTTTCGCAATGCAAGACCGTGCAGGCCACCGAGGTCTTCGGGAATCGTTATCGGCGACTCGATTTTTCCGTCCCTTCCGACCTTCACCTGAGTAATGACATTTTCTTGCGGCTCGAACCCCGACCCGCTCACGCGGCTGCCGCCGAAAGTTTGCCAGACGAGTTGCAGCACCGAGTTCCGCGGAAAGCCTTCGCCGCGCAGCATTGTGTGAGTGCCAACCCAACCCTGGCTTGGTGTTAGAGCCAACGTCGCGCGTTCGATCTTCACTTCGGTCTGCGGGATCGTTTGTGGCTGATATGGCTCTGCGTATGCTTCTCGGGCGAGCGCGCCCGGGGTGGTGCGGAAAGTGAACTGAGGACGGGGCAGATACGCCACCGGTGATTGCTCATAGTTGAGATAACTCTGACCTTGCCAGCCGGTGTACATCTTGATGACGTGATTCCCGAAGGGACCAGCTGCGCGGAACCGCGCCACGGCCGAGCCTCGCGTGCCGGCGGCCGAAACCCATCCCACTTCGACATTGTCCCAATTGACGACCCAGGTGCTTTCCATCGTGCGCCAGCCTAGGCCTTTTACTTTCAGCTCGATTGGCGTCCCGACTGGCCCCGAAGAGGGAGTGAGCTCGAACGTCTGCGTTACGTTGATGCCGTTCTGTGCTACAGGTTTTCCATTGATCAGCGCAGTCACTTCGTGCACACCGCCGTAGTCCTCGGGAATCTTAAAGCTCGCGTCGAGCTGGCCGTTCGAATTTACGGAGAACTCTCCAAGCTTGCGGGTGCTTTCTGAATATTTCTTGCCACGGAAATGGTAATAGTCTTCGACCACCCAGCCGCCGTTAACCGTGCCCCAGGACAGTTCGACCATTTTCCCGGGTGGCAGACCTTTGGCTGATGCACGCACGCTGGAGCCGACTACAGCAGGCCTATCGTAGGCAAGTTCGAGTCTCGTGCTCTCGGCTGCACCGGATGGCGCAGTTGCAGCGCTGACCACTGCTTGAGAATCGGCTAATTGAAATCGCGAACAGGCAGACAACGCTGAAATGAGAACCAGCAGGATCCAAACACGGAAGGACAGAAAGGCTCTCATGCTTGTGCGGACTGGAGAATCCGTTGAGCTAGTCGCCGAGAATCGTGATCTGCGACGTGTCGACATCGAACGGCTTGTACTCGCCGGTGCGGCCCTGCGGATCCTTCGCCGTCACGGTGTAGCGTACGATTCCCGTCGGCGCATCATCGGGAACGATCCACTTCGCCACCCAGAACTGCCGTTCGGGCTGCTTGTCGGTCTGACGATCACGCATCGGGATATCAATCGTTTTGCCGTTATAGGTCAGATGAACCACGAGCTGCGTTGCGCGATCCCGCTTGCCCGTGGCCGGATCAGTGGCCGTCATTCGGAAGCCTATCGGCTCGCCCCGTTTGAATTGACTGCTCGCCGTGCAGGTGCGTGGCTTGCCCAGGCCAAAGAAGTACACTACGTCTCCGTACACCACCAGACGATCGCCACTTGACGTCTGCCCCGCAACAAACGGGGTTGCCATCATCGCGATCAATGCCACGAAAAATGCAAGCGCGAAATACTTATACAGGGGCTTCATATTGCAGACGTTACTCCGATTCGCGCCCATCTGTCCAGTGGTTCGATACATTATCGGACTGTGGCTTTTGGGGGCTGGGCACCTTCCGACAACAGGACTTCCATGATAAGTCCGCGTCAAGAGGGCAAAAGCTCTCCCGACGCGCTTAGGAGGAGCGCGTAAACAGAACTCTTCAGGGTCTTCAGCTCGCGTTCGTGCCTCTCGGCGGTGGTTCCTCGGATATTAGAACCAGACATCCATTTGCTGTCTCAGCCCATGGGCTTGCACAGAAGATTGAGTTTGTGATCTCCTGCCAGCCTCGAAACATATCAAAGTGGGCCTCGAGAGCGTGTGCTCTGTTGCCCAGTCCTGTTCCAGCGAGGCCTGGCAGGCCGCGTGCTGAAGAAAGCGCTCCTCCCGGACTTACTCATTCAAATATGGCAGGATTTAGACATCTCTACACAGTGCTGACAAGCTGCCAAACGGAGCGGCCTGGGGCTGTGCCCGTCAGCGCTGCGACGTGCCGCCCACATTCAGCGCAACGTCGGTCAGCCTCCGTCCCCAATGTTCCGACCAGCGCGCGAACTGGCTCACGGTTGGGCACAGCACGTTCGCCCGCTCTAGCGCCCCCGCGATACTTCCGCAGATGTTTCCCGCGCCGACGTGCTCCTCGAACTCCGCCTGATGCATCAGTAGGCGCGGCTGCTCCCTCGCCCCGCACAGAATTAACCTGCGCCCCGATTCGTGTACCACGTCCGCCAGTTTTTCGAGCGCCTGCAGACCCGTCGCGTCGATGGCCGTCATGTTTCGAAGCCGCAAAATGATGATCGGCGGCAATTCCGCCAGCCGCGAAACGATTTCGTCCAGCTTGTCCGTCGCGCCGAAAAGAAACGGCCCGTGGATTCGAAAGATCGCCACGTAATTGGGAATCTCCTTGTGCTGCAGGATGTGCACGTACCCTTCCCGGATATATTCGTGGGTCACCTGCGTGACCGTTGTCGTCATCGTCACTTTTCGTATGAAAACGAAAGCGGCCAGGATCATTCCCACTTCCACCGCCACTGTTAGGTCGGCGAAGACCGTCAGCATGAACGTGATGAGCCACGTCGCGATCTCCAGCTTCGAAAGCTTCAGCAGCTCCGGGATCTCTCCCCATTCGCCCATGTTGTACGAGACCACCAGCAGGATCGCCGCCAGCACGCAAAGCGGAATAAATCGAGCGAGCGGCGCCGCCCACATCAGAATCGCCAACAGCGTGAGCGCGTGCACCATGCCCGCCACCGGCGTCTTCGCGCCCGACCGGATGTTGGTCGCTGTCCGCGCGATGGCACCTGTCGCGGGGAGTCCTCCAAAAAGCGGCGAAAAAATATTCGCCATGCCCTGGCCGATCAGCTCCACGTTCGGATTGTGCTTGTCTCCGCTAAGCCGGTCCGAAACCACGGCCGACATCAAAGACTCGATCGCCCCCAGCATCGCCACGGTGATCGCCGGCGCCATGAGCGGCCGCACCAGATTCACGTGGAAATGCGGAATCAGCAATTTCGGCAGGCCTGCCGGAATCCCCCCGAATCGTGTCCCGATCGTTTCCACCGGCAGCTTGAAAATCGCCACTGCCAGCGTCCCCGCGAAGAGTGCAGCGATGTAACCCGGCATCTTCTTCACGTATTTTGCGAAAAAGATGATCAGCGCGAGGCTCAGCACGCCCAACGTCGTCTCGAGGTGCGAAAACGATCCGAAATTCCGGGCCAGCACTTCCATCCGCCCGAGAAATTCGCCCGGAACTTTATCCGCCTGGATGCCGAAAAAGTCCTTGATCTGCGTGCTGGCAATGATCAGGGCGATGCCGTTGGTGAATCCGATCACCACCGGCCTCGGAATGAACTTCACCACCGTGCCCAACCCCGTCGCTCCCATGATTACGAGCAGAATCCCCGCCAGCAGCGTGCACATGAAGAGCGCGTCGAGACCGTATCTCACCACGATCCCATAGACCACCACCACAAACGCCCCGGTCGGCCCTCCGATCTGTGTCGTCGAGCCTCCCAGGAACGAAATCAGAAATCCCGCCACGATCGCGCAGTAAAGCCCTGCCTGCGGCGTCACGCCCGAAGCGATGGCAAACGCCATCGCCAGTGGAAGCGCCACGAATCCGACCGTAACTCCCGCGATCAGGTCCGCCGTGAATTTATGGCGGTCATAGGTCGGAAAAGCCTGAAACGACTTCGGAAGCCAGTTGCTTGTAACCCACTTGCTCGGAACCCACCCGCTGCTCGCCATCGACTCTGTTCTCCTGAACACCGAAACCCATACGGAAAGCTCCAAACAAACCCGTGACTAGCATGCACCGGAACTGCCTCCCCGAAATGTGATCGCCGTCACATCGTGACCTGCCATGCACCCCCGCTGAGAAAATGAGCCTGCAGCTCGGGTCCTGCCGCCGATGTTCTGCGGCGGGAGCACCGTCCGCGGATTCATCACGCCACAGTGGCTTTCACATTGGATTTGAAGAGGGGTCGTCGCGTAATCTCACGTCCTCGAAAGACGTTGGGGTTTGAGACTCCGGCCAGTAGACTGCAAGCGAGTGTTGCAACGACCCATTGAGACCACCCGACTTATCGGGACTTGGCGAGCGAGCGCTTCAAAGAACCGCCAAACGGGGGGAGCCCAATCAGGTAAGGTACGGATTCCATTTCGCATCTTGAAGAGCCTATTGTGGGCGTCTTGGTCAAGATCCAGGTGAACGCGCGCCAATGTTAAACGCGCACTGGCCAGAATCGTCGGGCCTGAGATAAAAGAGGAGGGCTACCCTTATGAATCCGACGGTACGAAGGTCAAAAACGAGAGTCTTGGTTGATGGCGGTGATCTTGAGGAAACGCTCAGAGTTAAGAACTTGGTCGGCCACGTGGACGGACAGACAACTAATCCAAGTCTCATTGCCAAAAATCCGGAAGTGCGGAACCTTGTATCATCCGGGCACAAGTTCAGCTCTAGGGAAGAGATGGATGAATACAAGAAGATTGTGAAGGGCATCTCGCCGCTGGTTGGCGATGCCGGCGTGTCTATTGAGGTTTTCGCCGACCTCGATACAACCGCCGAGCAGATGCTCGCGCAAGGGCGCGAAATGTTTGCCTGGATCCCAAACGCGTACGTCAAGTATCCGTGCACCCATGAGGGGCTGCGTGCCGCGCAGACGTCAGTAAGGGAAGCAATCCGGGTCAACATGACGCTTTGTTTTTCGCAAGGGCAGGCCGCCGCCGTATATGCGGCGACGAAAGGATCGAAAGAGCCGGTGTACGTGTCCCCTTTTCTTGGCAGACTGGATGATCGCGGCGAGAACGGCATGGACCTGGTCAGAAATATCAAAAAGATGTACGAAGCAGGAGATGGCCACGTGCACGTCTTGGCGGCAAGCATTCGCAATCTCAACCACTTGCTTGGCTCGTTTGCCTTGCAGGCCGAACTTGCAACCGCGCCCGCTAAGGTATGGGAAGAGTGGGCGGCCGCATCTTTTCCATTGCCAGGAAAGGATTTCGTGTACAAGGGGTTAGACAAGGCCGGCAACGAGCTGAGGGCGATTCCCTATCAATCACTGGATTTGAATCGGCCGTGGGAAGGTTTTGACATCCGCCATGAACTCACTACAAAGGGAATCCAACAATTTGTCGCTGATTATAAAAGCACTCTGAAACAATCTGCCTGAAGGGTGTGCCGATGACGCGAAGCAAGTACATCATGCTGGGAGGCGGCATGGTCGCAGGCTACGCGGCAAAGGAATTGGCCAGCCACGGCTTGGGACCGGGCGAATTGAGGATTATTTCCGCTGACGACACATTGCCCTACGAGCGCCCGACGCTTTCCAAGGGCTTCCTTTTAGGGAAGGATACTGAAGAAGGAATATTAATCAATAAGCCTGAATGGTACGAGAAGCAAGGCATCGATCTCAAATTACAGACGATCATCGACGAAATTGATCTAACGAAGAAACGGCTACATGCAGATTCCGGAGAGGTTTTCGAGTACGAGACTTTGCTGATCGCAACGGGGGCGCGAGCCAGGAAGCTTGATTGTCCCGGAAACGACTTGCCCAACGTTTTCTACCTTCGATCACTGGGTGATTCCCACAAAATCCGCGAGAGAGCTACGAACTCCAAGCAAGCAGTCGTTATCGGCGGTGGGTTCATCGGGATGGAGGTGGCCTCGGTGCTTTCGCAAAAGAACAT
This sequence comes from uncultured Acidobacteriota bacterium, assembly GCA_963803735.1. Classification (GTDB taxonomy): domain Bacteria; phylum Acidobacteriota; class Terriglobia; order Acidiferrales; family UBA7541; genus Palsa-189. Next base: position 299,058 of record CAWDNV010000013.1, read on the forward strand.
CGAGACCTCGCTAATCATTCGCGAGGATCGAGTGTGGAGCCGCGTATTCACCCCGGCGATGTCAGAGTTTTTTGAGCGCTACTATCTCTCGCGCGGTGTAAAGCTGCTTAAGAATGAAAGCGTCGCTTCTTTGCAAGGGAATGATCGGTTGAACGCATCACTCTCAAGCGGACGCAAGATTACGTGCGACATGGTGGTTGCTGGTGTCGGTGCCACTGCCGTTACCGACCTGTTCGCAAAAAGCGGTCTTGCCATTGAGAATGGCATCGTGGTCAACGAGTATTTGGAAACGAACCAGGCAGGCATTTTTGCCGCAGGCGATGTCGCGAACTACGTCGATAAAATCTTTGACAAGCGCCGACGAGTGGAACACTGGGACAACGCTGTCTCTCAGGGGCAGCATTGGGCAGGTGTCATTCGTGGGGAGCGACGTCCTTTGCTGCACGTTCCTTATTTCTTCTCCGATGTATTCGATTTGTCGTACGAACTGTGGGGTGATTCTGAGGGAGCGACTCAAACGATTGCTCGTGGGGACCTGAGCAGTTCGAGTTTCAGTATATGGTGGTTAAAGCAAGATCGCTTGATTGCTACCTTCGTTATGAATCGCCCAGATGAAGAGCGTCAGTTCGCGCCGGAGTGGATCAAGTCCAGACGGACCATTTCAGTGGATCGGCTCAAAGATCAAAATCGCTCCATTCAGGAAGCTATCTGAGACCAGGTTAGCCCGTAAGGTTCACGAGCCCTTCTTCCTGCTCAATCGCGTTCTTTGAATCCGAGCCTTAACACGCTTCAGTGCAGATCCCTTATGAATCGCAATGTGCTCGGTCTTGTCACTCTTGATGATGTACTGAGGTTCGTCTCTTGAGGCGTGGTGCACATAGCCTTTGAAACGAATGTCGGAGACGACTTTCTTTACGATAACACCGCTAACTCTTCCGGCTTCAGAGTTCCATTCAACGTGGTCGCCGCGCTTGAACGCCTTAGCCATCCAGCTGTGACTATTCCATCAGCCTACGTTTACAGAAATGCTAGCGCTTGTTCGCTCGTCTTGCCAAGTCCCGAGAAACGCATTATAAAAGGGCGCCCCTTAGAGTAGGTTTTGATCGCTCGCATCAACACCTACAGGAAGGAGCACCCTCGTGAATGACGCCAAGTACATTGGGCTGGACGTTCACCAAGCAACGATCTCCGCAGCGGTTATGGACTCAACCGGTAAGCTGGTGATGGAATGCATCCTGGAAACGAAAGCGGCCACCATCCTCCAGTTTGTGCACGGACTGCGTGGAAGCTTACACGTGGCCTTTGAAGAAGGGACTTGTGCGGCGTGGCTACACGACCTGCTCAAACCACACGTCACGAAGGTGCTGGTGTGCGACCCGCGCAAAAACTCCCTGCTGAAAGCGGGCAATAAGAACGATCGGATCGATGCCCGAAAGCTGGCCGATCTGCTGCGGACTGGGCTTCTCTCACCGGTGTACCACGGAGAGCATGGCCTACGAACTTTGAGGGAGTTGGCACGCAGCTACCTGGCCGTCACTCGAGATCTCACACGGGTGATGAATCGCCTGAAGGCTCTCTACCGAAGCTGGGCCATTCCCTGTGCCGGCCAGCAAGTCTACGCGCTACGCTACCGCTCGGAGTGGCTCAGCAAGATCGCAGAGCCCGGCGTGCGCCGTCGTGCCGAGCTCTACTACCAGCAGTTCGACGCGCTGGATATTTTGCGTCAGGAAGTGCGGCGTGATCTCTTGGCCGAGAGCCGAAAGCACAGCGCGATGAAGTGGCTGCGCCAGATTCCTTCGATCGGACCCATTCGGGCGGCTTTGCTGATCGCTTTGATTCAGACGCCGCATCGCTTTCGTACCAAGCGGCAACTCTGGGCCTATAGCGGTTTGGCTTTGAAGACCTACACCAGCGGGGAATACCGTTTTGTCGAGGGTCAACTCAAGCGCTCCAAAAGACTCCTGGCCATTCGCGGGCTGAACACGAACCACAATCACGATCTGAAAAATATCTTCAAGGGTACGGCGATCCAAGCTGCAGTCGTGCCTGGCCCATTTCAGGAGTTCTATGCCAGCTTAGTTGCCCGAGGAATGAAACCGTCGATGGCGCGGCTCACCCTGGCACGCAAAATTGCGGCGATCACTTTGCTCGTTTGGAAGAAAGGAGTCTGTTTCGACGCCCAACATCTGAAACAACAAGCAGCTTGAGCGTCTGTGGAGAACCCGTCCATTCCTGGATTCATCTCGGGCGTGGCCTTTCGGTTCTTGAGACGCTCTGGTTCGAGGGTGAGTATCCGTAATCCCGTTAGGCGCAATGGGTGCTTGCACACCGAGTCTCTCGAGAAACTGTATGCCCCCTCGGACAACCAGAAAAAGCCATAGGCGAACAGTCTCAGATAGAACCATGGTTGGCACTGCACAACCACTCTGCTTGTCTGCGTCAGAAACCGAAGGGCGTCGCTACGAAATGACGATGAACCTGGGGAAAAGCGAGATCACAGCGCCTCATAACAACGCCGGGCTGGATGACGAGATCGCTTCCAGTCGTCGGGGAAGTGTTTTTCTTGACATCCCCTTTTATAGAACGGGATTACCGGAAACTGGCTTTTCGGCGGCCCGATGCCCAATGCACATTTGTAAAGTGCTTCTTCAATTCGGCCCGTTCTGGAGTTGCGCGGTAAGCGCGTGTTATAGGTCAGATAACTTTCGCCACTTGTGGTCGAGCACTTCGAAATGTAATTTCTTGGTTTTGCCATTTTTGTCGGGAATCTGAATGTCCAAGCTGTTTCCGTCCAGTGTGCCCTGATACTCGCCGTTCACATTGAGCGCCGTGTCCCCTGTGATACACCATTGCCCATTATTTTTCGCCACAGCCTCGGAGTTATCAGCCATCACCGTTACATTCATGAACCAAACCCCGGCGGTGAACGTGTTACCGAGTGTTGCTCCTCCACCCTTGGAGAGCGAGTCTCCGGCGCGATCCTTGCGGAGTCCTTCATTCACTTTAACGCGCACATCCACTTTAGGCTTCGCGCAAAGAGGGGCCGCCGTTAAGAGGACCAGCAGGAACCAGGTCAGGTATTTCATGGTTGTTCCCTCCTTTATGGCAGGTGTGGACGGCTAGGGTTCGCTGCGGCCCTAATGGATTTCAATTGTGCGCGCCCGCCCCGCATGGGCAAACATATACACCCCGCGTCCTTCCAAACAAATCAAATGTTTCTTTGCGGTCCTCCAATGACCCGCAGCGATTCTCGCCAGTGGGATTTTTGGCGGGAGCCAGTTTCCGAAATACCGTGCCAGCTCAACCGGTCGATGCAACACCATCTGGTATAAATGTTTTCTCTAAAGGTGGTGTTTATGATGCAACGAATCCGGGTGCGGCTTTCGTCTGCGCAGAGGGCCGATCTGTGGTGGCGTTGGAAAGCGGGGCAGTCGTTACACGAGATCGGGCGGGCCTTTGGCAAGAGTCATGTGGTCATTCACTTTTTGTTGGCGCGTCATGGCGGGATTGCTCCGGCCGCCCGTCGGCGTTCGCTGCGAACACTTACCCTGGCGGAGCGAGAGGACATCTCCCGCGGGATCGCTGGCGGATCGTCGATTCGTCAAATCGCCAAGGGTCTGCAGCGAGCGGTGTCGACGGTGAGCCGGGAGGTGGCCCGCCATGGCGGGCGGCCGTTGTATCGAGCCAACGATGCCGATCAGCAAGCCTGGGAGTCGGCCTTGCGGCCCAAGACCTGCTTGCTGGCTATCCACGAGCAGCTACGAACGATCGTTGCGAGTAAACTGATTCTGGACTGGTCGCCGGAGCAGATTTCTGGATGGCTGAAGAATCAGTATCCCCAGGACGGAAGCCTGCGCGTGTCCCACGAAACCATTTACCGCAGCCTGTTCATTCAGGCCCGCGGAGTGCTGAAAAAAGAGCTGATTCAGCACCTGCGTTCCAAGCGGCGGATCCGCCGCTCGCGGCACTCCCGTGATAGCGGACATCACCGTGGTCAAGTCGTCGATGCCATCTCCATCCGGGAAAGGCCTGCGGAGGTCGAGGACCGCGCCGTTCCCGGGCATTGGGAGGGCGATCTGTTAAGCGGCGCGCACAACAGTCACGTGGCCACCTTGGTGGAGCGCCGTTCGCGCTTTGTCATGCTGGTCAAGGTGCCCAGCAAGGAGACGGCGACGGTGGTCGCCGCTCTGAGCCAGCACGTCCGTCAGCTTCCGGCGACGCTGCGGCGCTCGTTGACCTGGGACCGCGGGCTGGAGATGGCCCAGCACCAGAGCTTCACCGTCGCCACGGATGTGAAGGTTTACTTCTGTGATCCGCAGACTCCTTGGCAACGCGGCAGCAACGAAAACACCAATGGGCTCTTACGGCAGTACCTGCCGAAGAAGGCCGACTTGTCCAGCTACAGTCAAACGGACCTGGACCGAATCGCGCTGCGCCTCAATCCAACGCCCACGCAAGACGTTGGGCTTTGAAACTCCGGAGAGTAGACTGCAAGCCAGTGTTGCATCGACCCCTTGAGACCACCCGACTTATCGGGACTTGGCCCCGTCGCTTCGGTGGCACAATTCGACTCCGTTGTAACTTGTCTAGACCCTTTGATACAGTGCGGCGCAAAGACCTCCAGGAGCATGAGCGTGAGCAAGTTATCTCTAGAGCTGGGGGAACAAATCGCAGATATCGGTTGCGGCTATTGCGGTGGAACACACAAGAGTGCCTACGGGTTCATCTCCAAGGACGGCGATACATATTCGCTCTATTACGCGACGCTTCATACTGGCCATCAAGAGCCCAGCGTCGGGCTAACATTGAGCGTGGGCAAGTGGTGGGACGATGACGCCGCTCACGAGAGACATTGGGTTTTCCTACGCGTGTGGTCAGCCATTGACGAGTACAAAATGGAAGTACTCGATCCGAGTCTGTCCCAGCACTACAACAACAAGTCACTTGGAAAAGCGCTGGCGAGAGAAGATGCATTAGCTAGTCCGTTGCTCTCAGAAATATTTGAGATCGCCGATTACATTGTTTTGAACGACCCTGCGGTCAACTCATATCTTGAAACCCGGACAAATACGGCTGAGTGAAACTGGTCAGACGGTCTAATGCGGGAGTCTTCGAATAGATGCAGGCTGAGATTTGGATTGGTACAGTTGAAATCAGCTTTACAGATTCAGATAAGCCTAACCACGTGGAGCACGCGTTCACTGTGATCACAACCTGGGCGAGCAGTTTCGAAGAGTTCAACCAAAAGTGCGTCCAGATGTTGGAAAGCTATGGATGGAAACTTTTGGGCGTTGAAGTGGCTAATCCGGTGCCACAAGGTGTTGTATTTAGCGATGAAGTAGAAGACATGCTCGAACGGACCAGAGTGAATGAAGCGGCCATTATCTATGGGACATTTCACACATACCCTGTGATGTGACACCGTCTACTGCGAGCGGCTTCACCTCTCGTAAACCTGCCAAGTCCCGATAAACGGGGTGATCTCAAGGGGTCGACGCAACACTGGCTTGCAGTCTATCCGCCGGAGTTCGAAATCCCAAGGTTTGTCGTGGCCGGGTATTGAGTCGCAGAGCGATCTCGTCCAGCTCCGATTGCGAGAACCTGGACAGGTCGGCGTTCTTTGGCAGGTATTGCCGCAGTAGGCCGTTTGTGTTTTCGTTTGAGCCCCGCTGCCAGGGACTCTGCGGATCGCAGAAGTAAACCTGCATATCCGTCGCCATCGTGAAGGTTTTGTGTTGGGCCATCTCCAGTCCGCGGTCCCAGGTCAGCGAGCGACGCAATTCCGCCGGGAGTTGGCCCACGTGCTGGCTCAGAACGGCCACCACCGTAGACGAGTCCTTGCCCGGTGACTTCACCAACATGCAGAAGCGCGAACGACGCTCCACCAGCGTGACCACGTGACTGTTGCCGGCCCCGCGCAACAGATCGCCTTCCCAGTGACCGGGAACGGCGCGATCTTCGACTTCGGCTGGCCGTTCGCGAATGGAGATCGCATCGACAATCTGGCCGCGCGAGTGCCCGTGAACACTGGAATGGCGCGAGCGGCGGATCCGCCGCTTGGATCGCAGATGCCGCACCAGTTCCTGTTTCAGCGCTCCCCGCGCTTGTATGAACAGACTCCGATAGATGGTTTCGTGAGACACGCGCAGGCTCTCGTCGTTCGGGTACTCCATCTTCAGCCACCCGGAAACCTGTTGCGGCGACCAATCCTGCATCAGTTTACTCGCAACCATCTGTTGCAGCTCGCTGTGCGTGGACAGCCGACACGGCTTGGGCCGCACGGCTGACTCCCAGGCCTGCTGATCGGCTGCGTTGGCACGATACTGCGTGCGCCCACCATGGCGGGTGATCTCCCGGCTGATGGTGGAGGCCGAGCGATGCAAACCTCGTGCGATGACTCGCATCGCGCAGCCGCTGGCGATTCCACGGGAGATGTCTTCGCGCTCGGCCAGGGTAAGCACTCGCCGCGAACGGCGACGAGCGGGCGGAGCGATCCCACCATGACGCGCTAAAACGAAGTGAACGACTACGTGGTCTTTACCCAGGGCACGGCCAATCTCATTGAGCGACTGGCCCGCCTTCCAACGGTTCCACAACTCGGCTTTCTGCTCCGCAGAAAGCCCTCTTCGCTTGCCTTTGATCAACATAAACACCACCTTTGCAAAGAGCTTCTAGCTCAGATGGTGTTGCATCGACCGGTTGAACCGGCACGGATTTTCAGAAACTGGAAATCGGGTACGAGCCACATTTAGCTTCCGGGCCAGGCTGAGGTTGACAGCAGAGGGCGTGAGGAATAGGGTTTGCGGTAAGAAGGAATCAGGAGGAAGCAAGTATGAACAAGATGAGGAAACTGGTTCTGGGGATGGCGGGGGTTGCGGCGCTGGTCTCGTTTGGCGCGCTGGCGAGAGCGCAACAGCAGCCTCAGCCGCTCAAAGTGACGAAGGTTAAGGACAACGTTTACTGGGTCCAGGGCGGCGTGGGTTCGAATGATGGATTCATCGTCGGCACCACGGGCGTCGTGCTTGTGGATACGAAGACCACCGTGGATTCGGAGAAGGGAGTGATCGCCGAGATCACCAAAGTCACTCCGAAGATGGTGAACACGGTGATTATCACCCATAGCGACGGCGACCACGTGAACGGGCTGGCCGCGTTCCCTTCGGGCTTAACCATCATCGCGCAGGAAAACTGCAAAAAGGAGATGGAGGCTTCGGCCGGCAGCCGCAATCCGGCGCCGCAAGATCGTCTTCCCACCAAGACCTACGGCAAGACGGATAAGCTGACTGCCGACGGCGTGCATATTCGCCTGTACCACTGGGCGAATGGGCACACCAGCGGCGATACGGTGGTGTATCTGCCCGACGAGAAAATCGTCTTCGGCGGGGACCTGCTGGTGACCAACCGTCCAGATACGCTGATTCACCTGGAAAAGAATGGCTCGGCGGCCGGATGGATCGAAAATGCCAAAGGCATGGTGGGACTCGACGCGGATACCTACCTGACCGGGCACGGCGATATGATGACCAAGGCCGACGTGCAGAAGAAGCTGGCGTTCATCCAAGACAAGTACAACAAGGTCAAGACCATGGCCGCGCAGGGCAAGTCGCTGGACGAAATCAAGACTGCGCTGGGCGAGCCCACAGCCGCGCCGCCGCCAAATCCGAACGGCGCGCCTGCCGCGGCTACGTTGACCGAAGTGATCTACAAGGAAGTCGCGAAGAAGAGCTAAGCGAAGCCGAGGTTTTTCGTTTAGGCGGGCGCTCACTTCATCGTTTGGCGCCCGCTTTTTTTCTGTCGCGCCGTGTCACATGGCTGGATTTTCGGGGAGTGGCCTCCTCCCTCCCACATTCCGAAAACCCGTGCCGGTTCAACCGGTCGATGCAACACCATCTGAGCTAGAAGCTCTTTGCAAAGGTGGTGTTTATGTTGATCAAAGGCAAGCGAAGAGGGCTTTCTGCGGAGCAGAAAGCCGAGTTGTGGAACCGTTGGAAGGCGGGCCAGTCGCTCAATGAGATTGGCCGTGCCCTGGGTAAAGACCACGTAGTCGTTCACTTCGTTTTAGCGCGTCATGGTGGGATCGCTCCGCCCGCTCGTCGCCGTTCGCGGCGAGTGCTTACCCTGGCCGAGCGCGAAGACATCTCCCGTGGAATCGCCAGCGGCTGCGCGATGCGAGTCATCGCACGAGGTTTGCATCGCTCGGCCTCCACCATCAGCCGGGAGATCACCCGCCATGGTGGGCGCACGCAGTATCGTGCCAACGCAGCCGATCAGCAGGCCTGGGAGTCAGCCGTGCGGCCCAAGCCGTGTCGGCTGTCCACGCACAGCGAGCTGCAACAGATGGTTGCGAGTAAACTGATGCAGGATTGGTCGCCGCAACAGGTTTCCGGGTGGCTGAAGATGGAGTACCCGAACGACGAGAGCCTGCGCGTGTCTCACGAAACCATCTATCGGAGTCTGTTCATACAAGCGCGGGGAGCGCTGAAACAGGAACTGGTGCGGCATCTGCGATCCAAGCGGCGGATCCGCCGCTCGCGCCATTCCAGTGTTCACGGGCACTCGCGCGGCCAGATTGTCGATGCGATCTCCATTCGCGAACGGCCAGCCGAAGTCGAAGATCGCGCCGTTCCCGGTCACTGGGAAGGCGATCTGTTGCGCGGGGCCGGCAACAGTCACGTGGTCACGCTGGTGGAGCGTCGTTCGCGCTTCTGGATGTTGGTGAAGTCACCGGGCAAGGACTCGTCTACGGTGGTGGCCGTTCTGAGCCAGCACGTGGGCCAACTCCCGGCGGAATTGCGTCGCTCGCTGACCTGGGACCGCGGACTGGAGATGGCCCAAACACAAAACCTTCACGATGGCGACGGATATGCAGGTTTACTTCTGCGATCCGCAGAGTCCCTGGCAGCGGGGCTCAAACGAAAACACAAACGGCCTACTGCGGCAATACCTGCCAAAGAACGCCGACCTGTCCAGGTTCTCGCAATCGGAGCTGGACGAGATCGCTCTGCGACTCAATACCCGGCCACGACAAACCTTGGGATTTCGAACTCCGGCGGATAGACTGCAAGCCAGTGTTGCGTCGACCCCTTGAGATCACCCGACTTTCCAGGAGTTGAGGACTATACTTGCCCTCGGCCCGGAAGCGAACCGGGACTGGAGGGAGAACATGCGAAGGCAATATCTCATCCGATTAATTGCCTGTGCTGTGTCACTCGCTTTGCTGCCCATTGTGGTTGCGAAGATTGCACCCGCGCAAACTTCTGCCCCGGCTGCCGCGGCGCCCGCGCCTCCTCTGCCTCAGATGCCGCCGTCCCTGGTGCCCGCAAAGTCGGTGGACCTGATGACAGCAGAAGGATCAGCGGCGTTTGGCGCACAGTGGAAGAGCTTGGAGGCCAAGATCGTGGAAGGACCGGCCATCGCCAATGCCATGCCCGGGTACAAGACGTCATATGACATTCAGCCTCATGCCGGCGAGGCTGGTTTCGATGATTCGTCGTGGCCGGTCATCGGCGCTAAGGGATTGGCCGACCGGCGTGGCGGCGGCAAAGTGTCTTTCCTTTGGTACCGCGCGAATCTGACCATACCCGCTAAGATCGGGGACTTCGAAACAGCGGGCGCGACGGCCGTCTTGACGGCGTACGTGGATGACTACGCCGAAGTCTGGATCAATGGGCAGATGCCGCGCCGTGCTGGTTACCCCAGTCCGGCGGCGATCCAGGGCTTCAACATGCCCAATCGTGTGGTGCTTGCCGATCCCGTCAAGCCGGGCGACAAATTCCAGATCGCCATATTCGGGATCAACGGGCCCATTTCGGTCGCGCCGATGAATTTCGTCTGGTTTCGCGAAGCCAAAATCGAATTTTTCCGCTGACGTACCCAGCTAAAGGCATTATCGCCAAAAAGCCATATTCCGATAAACCGACTTCACGGGCTCTATCTTCTTCACGCCTCCGATTCAGTCGTATACTACCGGCAGAATCGCCATGGCAAGGAAGCGCTCGGCTGTAATAACTGCGTCTGGCGCGATTGTTCTCGTCGGGAGTACCGCGAATATATTCCTCGCCGTGTCACTGTTCATTCATTTTTCGTCCGCTCATTTGCCCGCGAGTCAATCCAATGTTCTACAGCCCACCACTTTCAGGCATCTGATGTACGGAAGGTGCTCGCCGCTGGTGCTCGGTGAGTGCGTTTTCTCACGAGCTACTGACCAGGACCCGATTCTAAGACCAAAACAGAAAGGAGTAATACGATGAATGGACAGAGTGCGACGATAAAGGCATTCGAAGAGAAGCTCAGCGCGCAGTTGCAGGAAGCCAAGTCACAGATTGACGGGATTGAAGCTCGTGCCAAAGGAAAGATGGCACAGGCGGAGATCGATGCTATCAACGGTCTCAAGACTCAGAGGCAAGAGATCGAGAAGAAACGCCAAGATCTGAAAACGTCTGGCGAGGCAAAGGCGGCGCAACTCAAGTCTGAAATCGAAGCAGACATGGCCAAATTGAAGACGTCCTTGGAACAATTCGGCACGAACCTCAAGAGCCATGCGGCTACGAAGTAAGTAACTTCTGGTTAACAGGCACGAGAGAAAGAGCTTCGGGTTCACTTGCCGAGAATAGCTGCCGAAATCGACGACCGTCCGCGTGATGATGACCCATCAGTGGCACGAATCCTCCTGCACTGATGGACTATCGCGGGCAGTCGCGTTTCCGGCGTCAATCGCAAGATGCACACTGTTTTGCTGCGTTGTGTCTATGCTCCGGACTCGGAGCTAAAGCGCCAATTCTAAAATCGGAGGTATGACGATGAGTGATGCAAGAGAAAGCGCCTGGCATGGAATGGTTGTGATCCACAGTTTTGTCCTGACTGTTGCGTTGCTGGTCTTGATTGTCGCGGTTCCACTGCCCACCTTTTCTCAATCGAATCGTGATGTGCAAACATTCTTTCGACAGGACATCGGACTGAGTCAGGATCAAATCGCAGCGATCCGAAGCGGACAACCGGTCACGAAGGACTTGCCGTCGCGCACACCTGCCGAAGTCTTCTTAGTTGGCGCGGTCTACATCCATGCTGCTCCTGAAAGCTACGTTCAGTTTGCCCACGATTTCGACCGCCTTCGTAATCTTCCGAGCTACCTAGCGCTCCAGGTGTTCAGCAATCCTCCGCAGCTTTCTGACTTGAAAGATTTTTCGTTCGACAACGATGACATCCAGGCGCTGAAAAATTGTAAGCCCGGCGACTGTCAGATTCAGCTGCCCGCGAGCTCGATCGAAGAGTTTCATCGCTCCATCGATTGGTCTGCCGCCGACTTGAACGAACAAGTGAATCAGTCCCTGCAGAAGACAGCACTGAAGCGCCTGCTCACCTATAAGCGGGAAGGCAATCAGGCCTTGGGGGTTTATAACGATAAGCGTGACCCGACCGAAGTGCCGCAGCAGTTCGCCTACATGCTCAGCTACAGCAAGGCGTTGCCAGCGCGGCTGCCCGATTTTTACCAATACCTTCTCTCCTATCCCAACGCAAAGCCCGCGAACGTCGAAGACACATTCTATTGGGCGAGGGTAAAATTCGGATTAAAGCCGACGCTCCGTATCGTGCACACAGTGACCATGCGGGGGAACCCTGCCGACCAAGTTGCATACGCTATCGTCGAAAAACAGCTCTATTCGAACCACTACTTCGAGACCGCGTTGGACCTCTCCTTCTGTGTCCGTGGGAGCGACGACCAGAAGCAATCCGGCTTCTATCTGATCATAGCCATGGGTTCCGAGCAGGCAGGGTTGACCGGTCCCAAGGGATCGATTGTTCGAAAGGCCGCAGTAGGCAGGTCGGTTTCCAATCTCAAAGACGCTCTCATGACGATCAAGAGCACGCTGGAAGGCAATCAGTAGCCCTCCGAACATAGAGACTCGTGCCGCGCGCCTCCCAAAGGGTCTTCGCCGATTAGAGGGACGATTGTTCAAGCTTGGCGAATTCCTGTTCACAAGCGGACTCCGATGGGCGACACGAGAAACATTCCGGGTTGTCGGCCATCCGGAAGTAATCGACGGAGATTTATTTCTTCATTTCCCCGAAGCATGGCACAACGCAAAACTAACGATCCTGTAGTCGCGTGGCTGGAAAAGAAGGGCATCGCAGTGACGCGCCGTAACTATCTCAACATTGCGCACCTCGGAGACCCGTCAGCAGAACTATCAGCCGAGGCAGAGGCGGAATTGCCCAAAAGATTCAGTTGCCGGAATTTCGTGCGAGGAACGATGAGTAAACCAAAAATTACAGCACTAGAGATGGAACGCCATGTCGAGAGCCAGATTCGAGAATTAGCTCGAACTGGGAAGCTTCCAAGCTTTGAGACCGTCCTTACCGTGGTCAATGAAATCCGAGAAAAGTATCGTCCCCAAATTTTAGCCGCAAGAAGGGAGAGCGAAGACTAAGCAAGTAGAGCGGCCACGGCGAGTGCGCAAACACCCGCCGCAGCCTAAACCCCAACGGAGGTTAGTTCCGATGGAATCTATCAAGACATCTATCATTGCCCCATCAGCACAGCAAGGCCGCCATATTGAAGCCGCAGTCGCTTTCATCTGCGACCGCGCTGGAGTCTGCTTTCTTGGGATTCAGGGCGGCTTCGGCATTGCCGGGCACAACACGATCAGCATTTTATCCCGACGTGCTATCGACAATGGCGGGTTGCCTATCTTGACGCTGAGCCTCTGCTGCGATACATAGTCCGCTTAACAGGTGGGGCACGAAAAGCGAACCGGTTTGCTCTGTCAGTGTTCTATGAGGACGAAGAGTCATCGCCGCCACAACGCAAGACCGGGGCGTAACGCAGAGCCCAACTTAGTCGCAGCCTCAACTCCAGCATAAGCCACGAGCAACAAAAGGATGGGTTCAATAGCGTGCCGGAAACGCACGTGGCTGAACGTTAGATAATAAGGCAAGGGATACACCAGAAGTGCACCGAAGAACATTTGCCACGCGTGTAGGTTTCGCCGGTGTGCGACAATTGAGGCAGGCAACAATAGAAACGAGAGGACAGCAAAGCTGGAAGGTATCCAGTACCAGGCGATAGGGGTATGATAGAGCATGGCGCTTCCGTCCCAGAAATTAGCGGCCCGCTTGGCGGTTAGCGTTATGAACTCCCAGGGGTAGTCACGCACGAATTGAAACGCCAGTTTCTGCTTGGAGTGGACGTAAGCTATCTCTCCCATCGTCGCATACCTGGCATATTCCTTCGGATTATAGGTTGGATGCGTACCACCCTCAGCGAATCCTAAGCTTGCGTGGTAGTTTCCCAAGGCAAACTCAAGGCCGAAGTTGCTGCGCAGGAAAACCCACTCTCCGAACACCGCACGATTACGTAACAACCAAGGAGAAATGATGATGAGGCATGTTAGAAGGGAGAAGAGGGCCGGTTTAAGCCATTCTTTTTTGCATGCGTGCAAGTTATAGCTGCACCAGGCTTGCGAAACAGGGAGAAGACTGCCCAGCGCTGGATTTACCAGCAGAGCGAAACCCCAGAACACCCCGAAAGCGATCCAACCCTTGCGAGTAGACGCTTCCGGCAAGCACAGAGCAAACCAAAAAAGAAGAGTAAAGAGGAGCGCACTCAAGCTGATTTCCCACACCCAAGTGAGGCTCCATTTACTGAACCAGGGAAACAGAATCCATGTCCAGGCAGCACAGTGCCCTGCGCGCCTGCCCACGGTGCGGCGAGCGATTCCGAGTATTGGAATAACCGTAAGGGCGGAAAACAAGGCCTGTACCGCAAAAATGACGATATAGGCGGCATGTGTCATGACGCCCACGTAGCGGAATATGAACGCGAGAAAATATGGATAGACAGGTGGAACCAAAGCCGTCACCCCTGTGTATTCGTTGCGAAAGGGCGAGCTGAACCCCCGTCCTTGCACAATCGAATGTGCTACATTCGAAAACTCGCCGAAACCGCAATAGTCGTCAGGTCGGGCGAACCGGTAGGTACCGAACAGCAGCATGAACGATAGGCGCACGGCAAAGCCAATCAACACTAGCCAGAAAAGCGTGGACCATGTCCAGTCTCGGATACCAGCAGAAGCAGACTGATCCACATCCTCCCCAGGCTGCTGCGCGAGTTCCAGCACTGCCTTCATCATGTCCTCAAGGCCTTATCGGTTCTCGTTGTGTGTTCCGCTGGACCATCCCAGATGGCGTGGGTCTTCGTACCGAAGAAACACGAGTGTGGAATCTGCGGGGGAAACTTCGAGTTGTAGAGTGATCCCCCACTCCCGCAGTGTGGCTTTTTCAGCTTCGGGATCCTATAGTCCCGTCGTACTGATTTGCTAGCCGCGTGTCTGATCTACAAAGCGCCTCTGCTTTGAACGAATACCGCGCTTAATTCGTTTAATTCTCGGAGACGGTTCGGCACAGGGCGTCCTTCTGTGCAAACTTATTCACGAGGCTTACTTCTTTGCAGTTCTAATGCGAATGATGATTTACCCGGAAACGGTTCGTCAGCCGGTGGTGAGAAAAATCGAATCGATACGCGCCACCGAACTCAATTTCTGGAAAAGTTACGAGCGATGAACATTCACAGAGCATCGCTTTTTCCCCGTGGTGCTCAAGTCGAGCCTCTGCATTCTCCGGCAGAGTTCAGTACGCCGTAGTTAAAAGATGACAGAAGAAGCAATTACGAAATCCAACGGATCATCAGCAGTTCGAGCTGCCGCTTGGTGCGAAAACGATGCGGAGTCTGTAGGATGCCCGGCAATGCAGCCGAACGGATCGGCCCGATGGAGCGAATCTGGCAGAGCCGTTTCCAGGCCTGTTGTTTCTTGCTCTCGGCGAGCAGATCCCGCCGCACTTGCTGGCGCAACACTCTCAGCGCATCGAGTTGCTGCTAATAAAATTTAGCTCGCCGGCGCACCCCGGGTTCGTTGATCTTCGCAGGCCATTCGGCCACGATGACTAGATGCATAGACTTGCTGGCCGGTACAAGGAATGGCCCAACTTCGATAGATGGCCTTCACCCGCGTCATGACTCGCCCGAGATCCTTGGTGATGGTCAGATAACTGCACAATTCCTTCAGTGTTCGTAGGCCATGTTCGCCGTGATAGACGGGAGTGAGATGATCGAGGCGCAGCAGCTCCGCCAATCGGCGAGCATCTATCTTGTCGCTCTGGTTGCCTTCCCTCATGGATTTGTTTTTTCGCGGATCGCAGACCACCAATTTCGTAACCCGCGGTTTCAACAGGTCGTACAACCAGGCGGCCGAGGTTCCTTCCTCAAACGTGACGTGCACATTTCCGCGCAGCCCGTCGACAAACTCCAGAATCGTGCTGGCTTTGGTTTCGATGACGCATTCCATCCCGATCTTCCCCGCAGCATTCATCACCGCAATCGAAATGCTTTCCTTGTCAACATCCATGCCGATATACTTCGTGCTATCCATTGGGGGCGTTCCTTTCTGTAGGGGTTGAGGCTAGCACCCAAACCCTACTCCAAAAGGGGCGCCCTTTTATATTGCGTCCTGTTCTCGGAAGTTGGCCCTTCGCCGGCCTGAAATCGCAGTCTCCAAGAAGACCGGTGGATTCAATGGGTCATCGCAACACAGAGCTACATTCGACCTCGGGTTTTAATACAGACGGAAAACACTGCCCTGTTTAAGTTTAATTTAGTACAGCTCGGAAAGATCAGTTCCCTGCGAGAAGTGTGTCCGAGCAGCCGATTAGCTAGTGTTGCATCGACCGGTTGAGCTGGCACGGATTTCCGGGAAACTGACTTTGTACTTTCACCGAGGAAGACGTGAAGTAGTTACGGGTGTCAAAGAGAATACCATTGGGCCTTTCCTTATGGACATCGATGGACCATTTGATTGCAATAGCGTTGGGGACATTGGAAAATGAGCGAACAGTACGCTCTACTGCCAGTTTCGGGGACACTCCTTTCGCACTCCGGCTGCACAATTCGACAACTGCTGCTACGAAAGCGCACGGCACCTCTTAGGGGCTGCTTGCACTTTCTGTCCTTGGTAGATTGTTTGGTTTATCGAGGGCTTCAAAGACGAAGATGCCGATGAGCCCAGTTAGCCAAATCACAGAGTCGAAGAGTCAGCCCGCCCGAACCGAAGCACCTGGTGTGAACAAGGCATCGGCGAATTACGAATCCCCGACTATAGGCGAATGCCACGATCCCGAAGTAACGATCCTCATGCCGTGCCTCAACGAAAGTGAGACGCTGGAAGCTTGTATTCGAAAAGCACAGGGTTTCCTCGATGCGAATCAAGTTCGGGGCGAGATCGTGGTTAGCGATAGCGGGTCGAACGATGGGTCACAGGAAATTGCCCGTAGATGCGGAGCGAGAGTCGTCGAGGTCCCGAGTCGAGGCTATGGAGCGGCCCTGATTTATGGAAGTTCGGCAGCACGCGGCAAATACGTCATCATGGGCGATTCCGACGAAAGTTACGATTTCTCCGCGCTTCTGCCGTTTGTGCATAAGCTGCGTGAAGGCTATGACCTGGTCGTGGGTAACCGAATGACAGGCGGCATTGAGCCTGGAGCAATGCCATGGAAAAACCGCTGGATTGGAACCCCTGCTCTGTCGTCCATTGGATGGTTTTTTTTCCGGTGTCCGGTCGGCGACTTCAATTGCGGTTTGCGAGCTTTTTCCATGGACGCACTCAGGGAAATGAACCTTCGTACTACCGGCATGGAGCTTGCCTCAGAGATGATCGTAAAGGCGACCCTATTGAAAATGCGGATTACCGAGGTCCCCACGACGCTGCATCTCGATGGACGCAGCCGGGCGCCTCACCTTCGGCCGTGGCGGGATGGCTGGCGGCACTTGAGATTCATGCTTTTGTGTAGCCCGCGCTGGCTATTTCTATACCCCGGGCTTCTGCTCGTGTTGGCTGGCCTGTTCAGCGGAGCATGGCTCTTGCCCGGTCCCAGAACGATCGGGAACGTCACGCTCGACATTCACACACTATTCTTTTCCGCCATTGGGGTTTTGATCGGGTTTCAGGCGATGCTGTTCGCCGTTTTCAGCAAGACCTTTGCGATCGCCGACGGTTTGCTGCCGACCGATCCAAAAATGGAGCGTTTGTATAGTATTTTCGTGTTGGAAATCTGGTTATTGGTGGGAGCCCTCCTTGTTGTCTTGGGGCTTGGTGGTGCCGTGAGCCGGGTTGTCGTTTGGGGACGGCGCGGTTTCGGAACCCTGGATCCAGCCCTCGTGATGCGCGTTGTGATTCCATCTGGGCTTTCGCTCGCGCTCGGCTGTCAAATCATCTTGTCGGCGTTCTTCTTGAGTCTTCTCCGGATGAGACGAAAGTGAGTCTACGGGACAGGGTACATCGCGGTTTCGTTTCCCACGCCGGGTTGCCAGACGCGCCGAGGAGTTTGCAGAGTTAATTCCCAGGGACACGCTGATACTCGATGTGGGTTGCGGGGACGGCCGGCTCGCTCGGAGATCAGCTGGCGCGGTTCCATCAGAGACGACGAAATGAAAGGGTAATGGCCTATACTCGTTTTGACAGATTTGTTGCCCGTCAGCGTTTCCGGGTAGCTTTGCCGCATTTGAGACCTCGCTCACGAATCTGCGATATTGGCTGCGGCCTCGATGCTGCGTTTCTCGTCTACGCGAGCTCGCACATTGCGTGGGGAGTGGGGCTCGATTATCAGCTGAAAGCCTGCCCTGAAGGAACCTGCTCTGTAATCCGCGCCGATATTACGGATACACTTCCCTTGCGCGATTCCTATTTCGATCACGTGGTGATGCTTGCGGTTTTGGAGCATTTGCGCGAACCGGAGCCTCTCCTACGCGAGGTGTTCCGCATCCTGCGGCCCGAAGGGTCATTTGTGCTCACCTGGCCGCAGGTTTTCATCGACCCGTTTCTCGGGTTGCTTTTCAGGGCTGGCATTGTCAGCAGCGAAATGGAGAGCCAAGGACACCAGCCGCGAATACGCCTGAAAACCCTTCACGGTATTTTGTCGAGGATAGGTTTTCGCAGCTTGTCGCATCGCAAATTTGAGCTTGGCCTCAATAATCTGCTCGTAGCCTTCAAATCCTGACTGTCGTTCGGCATTGAACATAAGAAAGTGTGTGGGAACTCACTGCATTTTCTCGCGCGGCTTAGGCCCGAGCGGCGGTAAATGGCTCCAACAAACAGTCCAGACACAAAATCATCGCGGCGTTGCACTCACCTCTATTTTCCAAACCTGGCGATCGCTGAAATAATCGAACAATTCCTGGTTCTTCGCACCCATGTCCCAAGCCCAGACCACTTTCGCCGAATTGATATCCGCTGCGTTGTAAATCCACGCGCCCGGAATAGAGGCGTTTCCGTGGAGCTTGTAGCTAACAATTACCAGTGATTTTTCGGGAAGCATTGCCAATTTTTTTTCAATCTCCTCTCGAGGTACGTTCCTGGCATCACTGTTGTACCAGGTAAACGGCCACGGCGGCCCCGTATCAATATGCAATGGCCCCGCCGCCGCTCGCAATGCGAGCATTAACGCACACGTGAGCGGAATGGTACGCGAAAGAAAGAGCCCGGCTGGTTTGCCGCGCCATTGCCATCGGCGCATCCGGCGCATCGCCAGCAGCACAATAACTATCAGCACAGAAGTGATCGGTGCCGCGTAATGTGCCTGCCCGAATGTTTCGATCGCCAGCCCCGCAATCGATATGACGCTTGCCCACACGAGAAAACGTCCTTTCCAATCGAGCTGCTTCCATTTCAGCCCTCGCGGTCGCATGAGCAATGCAGCCAAAAGCGGCAGCGTAAGAACAGGGCCAAAAAGTAACAACCATATCTTCTCGATTCGTTCATACCAGGAAAGCAACAAGCCGCGCACGGATCGGGTCCGCTCGTACTCGGGTAGATCGAACGTGAGATAAAAATCGCGAAGCGCGTCTTGAGTGTAGACCGGCTGAGGCAACCGGGGCTCGAAAATGAAAAGTGGCGACATCGCATAGGACTTCTCGTAGACTTCGTACGGCAAACGCAGGGGGCTGCCCGCGACTCTCCAGTTGTAATATCCCATCGCCATAGCCGTTGCGCCAACGCACAGAGCCAAGGGAAGAACTGCGCGCCGCATCACCTGGAGGAACTCCACCTTCCCTTTTTTTACCCACCAGAACAGCAGAGCCATGCCGACTGGAATGCAAAGGAGGACTCCCTCGTACGGCCTGCTGTTTGCCAAGATCGCGATTCCCAGTCCAACGAGCAGGGAATCTCGAATGAGCGGAGATTTCACCAGCCTCACCAGGCCACCTAAGAGAAGGGCCCCTCCAGTGGCTGGCACGGCCCCACCCCAGTAGCTATTTCCCCAATAGCTGAACACGCTCAGTCGCATCGCAAGAATCAGACCGCCGACTAAAGCCCACTCCGGCGAGATCCATTCCTGAAGCATCCAGCAGATGGCCGTACACATGGCCGCCATGCTCAGCCAAACCCCCACGATCGGATATCCCCCGATTAGTTTTCCGATGGCGAGCACTATCCCCTGAGCGGGCGGAAATTTGGATTGGTAGGTCGGACGCATGTTGATGTGGAAGGTTTCGAAGTGAATCCACAGTGGAGGCGTAGGATTGGTCAGCCGCCCGTGCAGGTAAGTATCCGACTGAAGCAAATAGCTAAACTCGTCCTCCACCCTTGGTTCGGGGATCGGTAAGATGGGCAACGCCGCAACGCGCATCGCAATGGCCATGCAGCCGGCCACCAACAAGGCCAGTCTCTTTCTGCGAGCCAACCGCGAAAAATGCGCTTCTGCGCGTGCCAACGGCTCCGCGGCAAAGCCGGAAAGGGTTACTGCAACAAAGGCCAGCGTGACGACTAATGCGAGCTCGATATAGATCAGAATCAAGCAATTAGTTTCGGACAGTTGAGAGGATCCTGATACCCTAACATTCATTGGTAATAGCCAAAACATTACGCTGATCCGCTTTCAGCTAGAGTGGCCGTTCGTAATGCCTCTAAGATCAGTATGTAGATTTAAATTTTGGGGATTTTCCAATGGTTTCCAGGACCATTGCTGAAACCCTCGAAGAAGCTTTAGGCCAAGATTTGATAAGTCTCGGGCATCTTTCTTATTTCGCCACCAAATTCAGCGAATAATCCAGGCTAGTGCTATCGGCACTGGCTTCTGTGGAGGCGGTTATGCTGAGGGGGCCATCATCTTGTGTGCCACGATTAGCGCAATGTCCTATGTGGCTTGGGAGCGCGATGGTGGGCATGACAGGAAAAAGTTCGTGGAAATTATTATAAGATTTCGTCCTCCACAATTAGACGCGACAAAGATCAGCGTGCCACTTCTAGCCCAAGGGATCAGCGATTGTGCGCAGCGATTGAAAGTTACCGATAAAGCCCTCTACTTGCGAGGAGCGGAGGTTGATAAAAGCGAAAGCGAAGTCATAAGTGTGTGTCCCCAGCTTCAAGGTCTTAAACATGGTCCACTCCTCTGTAGGGTGTTCTGTCACCCCGAAGTGCACCACCCGGCCGTCGCTCATGCGATAGCACCACGAAGACGAACAGGACGCGGAAGGTCGCCGTCGGCACGGTGAAAAAATCGATGGCCGCGTCTGCGTAAGATGATTCGTCAGGAAGGTTCGCCAAGTCTGGGAAGGCGGCTTGCGCCGCCGAGGCAAATATTTCAAGGGGCACACAGCACCAAAAGTGATCGGCGCGACCGACGAGGTCCAGTCCGTATTTGACTCTGTTGGCTATCGCATCAATATCGGAATTCGGACTTGTTGTATTCCTGGTGCGAAAAGGATTCGAGTTTAAGCTTTATACCCGCGGGATCGGACATACATAAAAAATGCCAGCCAGCATTGGTGAGGACGGGCGTGCCATATTCGTGGTAGCGCCAAGCGCGTTCCCGAGCGGCGTCGGGAGTTGTCAGATGTCGCCGCCGGGTCACGATTGGGGCCATCCATTTTCGCTTGAGGTTCTTGCAGTTCAGTTTGTAGTAGAAATGGTCCAGTTCGAGTGCTGCCATGTCGCCGCTGAATGAACTAGGATTCCGGCCCGTGGGATTTCATCGACGTCTGAGATTACGATGAGGTCATGCGGACCGGCATTTTCAAGGGGGCGCAAGATGGCATTTCGTTGAAATCGTTCTATGTCCCAAGCTGACTCGTGGACTGACGGCATATCGTCGATCACGACATGCCGAATCTTGGAGGAATGTTCTTCAAAGGCTTTTTGTTTTGCTCAAAAAACAGAGGCTTGGGCTTATTTGAGAAGGTTCGCGTTGACTCTACAAGAACGAACTGGTCAACGACATCTTTGAGTTCCTGCAACCGGAGTCTCAGTATCTTGAACTCGTTAAAAAACAAGAAACAGTCATAGATCATGGCGTCGGATCAGGAAAAGACATTTGAGACGCAGCGCTTTCGGGATTTGCGTTCGGCGAGCTCGTGGGTTTATCCGAATGACTCAATCGGGCAGAAAGAAGCGCAATCTGCTGCGTCAAGATTCTAGTCCGGTCGTTCAACTTGGAAACCCACGTGAATAGATTAATGATTAGCAGCGTAAGGCCCGAGATCGCCAGGAAAAACAGGGCGGACGGCGGGTAGGGAACTCCCACGAATTGCGCGACACGAAAAAGATAGGGATATCCAACAGAAGAGAGCAGGAGCAAAACGACAGAAATCCCTAACCACAAGACTGCAAAACGCTCTCCAATCCTTCGCCGTCGAACCAAACCAAGTACGAACAAGAACAGAACAAGGGTCGTGCCAAAAACCAATATTTGGCCGTTCTCTTTCATTGTATGCTCCTATCTCTATGTCAACGATGGACGACTTCGCAAAAGGCTCATGAAGATGGCAAGCGGTACTTTGATCATGTAGGAGATAGATTGAAGCATTCCTATGCTGGATCGTCCCGCTTGGCGGCCGGCCATTCGCACCGAGACCTCGGCAATCCGTAATCCCGCTCGATTTGCCATAAGGATAGCCTCCACTTCCGGGTAGTCCTCGGCATATTCGTTGGCGAGCACACAAATTGCGCGCCGACTCAGGGCGCGAAAACCGGACGTGGCGTCCGTAACGGTAGTATGGCAGAGAACCGAAATAATCCAGGACAACAAACGAATTCCCATTCGTCGGCCAGCAGTCGACTGGTATCCTTCCCGTTCCCGAAACCTCGAGCCTATTACCAGATCACATTCAGCTTCCTTCAGCACACGTAATAATTTCGGAATCTCGGCAGGGGGATGTTGTCCGTCGCCGTCAACCTGAAGCGCGATCTCATATCCATGTTGCTTAGCGTATTGCAGTCCTGTCTGCACGGCCCCACCGATTCCTAGATTACATGGCAGTGAAATCAACCGAACCGGAAGCGCCGAGGCTACTTGGGAAGTTCTATCAGTGGAGCCGTCATCTATAACAACCACGTCGTATTCGGGACATATTTGACGAAGTTCAGTTACCAAGCTCGGAAGACTCTCGGCCTCATTAAAAGACGGGACGATGACCAGCACTTTTTGCGGAGATTCTGATGTTCCTTGGTTAGGCATCAAAACTGCGTCCGTCATTCGACTGATAGGCACAGAATTTCGGAAGAGTTTACAGCAAACTGTCTTCGCTATTGTGCCTTTAAATGTGGCTGAACTTCCATGGCTGAAAGTGCAAACGTCATTTCTCACACACGATTTCGTTAAAAGAAAAGTCGTCGAACCACACAGGGCCAGAGCCAGCCATGCTGCCGTAGACGTCCGCCCAGAAGGCATTGCTCGGGGCGGAAACAGCCATGCCGTGCTGCTCCCACCGCGAAGTCTCAGGTACGCCCCTGATTGCGATGTCCACAGTCTTATCTAAATTGACGTTAAGCCAATTGATTTGTAGGTGTGCGACACTAGTCTTATCCGTGCTTCTGCTGAAATTACTCAAGATGTATAACCGACCAGGTTGGATCGCAACTCGTTGGAAGAGGTAATCGTCTACCTTAGACGCGATAGCCGTGGTACCGCGGTGACTAAAGTGCGCAGAACTATCAACCTGAGGCTTCCCGATCAGCGTCCATTGCTCAACTTTGCCATTGGAAGTGTTCTCGAGACCTGAATTCTTAATAAGTTCGGGGCCAAACGCACACGACGGAGGGTCGTCAAGCACTTCAAATAGTAGGGTCCGTGGCGAGGCATTCACGAGTTTTAGATGATTAGCTATATTGGTCAAGAAGGACGAGCCGACGAACTGCTCTAGCGGAAACGAGTCCAAATCTAAAAGAAAGTATTGAGCCCCCAAATCCTTCAATACCGTGTAAAGAGCCTGGGGATCTGAATCTGCAGCCAAAACCTGAGTGTACCGAGCGGGCCCGAACCAATCTCCCATAAAGCGTCCATTGCTGAAATAAGCCATGTTGGAGCCCCCAAGCGCATACACTGAGTAATTCCTACCACCTCGGCGGTTGAGAAAATCGAAGCTCGCATAGCTTGGCAACTTCTCCGCGAGATAGTTGCGACGATCTTCCCTTGTTATCGGAGGTCGTTGTTTTGGAAGGATGCCAGCAACACGCGGCCATGCCACACCGGCGAACGCCAACAGTGTAGCGGCCGTGACAGCCCCCATTCTTCCGCGTGTCATTAGCGGGGGCAGCCATGAGAAAAACCTGCCTAGGGCGATCGCGATAGCTAAGCTCAAAAGAGGAACTACCAACAAGAGATAACGGCCTACCTGAACGCTTGAAAACCAGAATAGTGTGTAAAGCGATACTACAAAAAGCAGTGCCCTCACATATATGTCACGTAGGGCCGCGAAAAGTGCCAGCGGCAACAGGAATAAATATATCGGGGAAAAAGGATCCCGGGCCTGATTAAATATTGCTCCATTAAATGCGAGGTTCCACGGTAGTAACAGGAGTGCACGAAGATTCTTGCCCATCCCATAGGAAAGCTGCTCTTGGAGCTGGCTAAGATAATCGGCCCGTGACCAAGGGCCATAGCCGAAAATGCCGCCGAAATATGGCCAGAAGGGATTCCCCGTATAGTACAAAGAGCGGAGATACCAGGGTGCCGCAATCGATCCCACTACAGCCGCAAACGCCACTACATCTTGCCACTTGCGCTGCCGAGCTGCGAAATAGCAAAGAAGCCCGAAGCAGCAGAGGATAGGAAAAAGGGCAAGGTACTTGGAAGCAGCCCCGTAACCAAACATGATAGCCGAGAGGATTAGCCAGCTGTTTGACCTTTCACTCAACCAATTGGAGAAAGCGTAAAATGCCAAAGTTGTGAAGAGCGTTAGGCCTATGTCAACGTAGGCGGAAGAGGCGAGCCATACGACCTGCGGATTAAACAGCCAAAGCCCTGAGGCCAGCAGCCCAACGGAGGGATTACTAATTCGACGGCCCCATGCGTAAACGCCGATCGCTACCAGAATTGCCATCAGACAGTGGACCATCTGGGCGGATAGATCATCCGACAACACGAGCATGGCGGAAAACAATAGTTCATTCAGTTGGGGGAATATTGGAAAGCGAAGATAAGGTGTATAAACTAGGGCGTGAGCTTGCGCGTAAATCTTGGCTGCAGCCAGATGATAACTAGTGGCATCTGGTTGCGTAGGAGGGTAAAGGGCCAAAAGAAACACTAGAAGCAAAAACGCCAGCGAGAACAGTCCTGCAGCGAATGCGCGCGCCTTATTGGATATCAGTTTCCCGCCCCTGATTATGTCACGCCCCTCAGTTTTCCAGACGGATTTACAGGCCAGTAGGATGGCGAAAGCGGAACCTACGAGTATTGCGCGATAAAGCAGATGAAGAAGCCCAAGTAGGAAAACCAGGTAACTAACGATTCCCAATCCTAGGCTCGTGCAGAAGACGAATTGCTCTCCTGCGCCGCGATAATTGACATGAGAGGCGAGTTTGCGTCCAATTCCGTAGCAGATGAGCGTAAAACCGCTGATAATGGCGTAGTGAGAGCAGAAAAAGAATGCGGTTTGGAAACTCAAACCTTACCTGCGAAAAGTTCGGAGGGGCATAGGCGCCCGCTTGCCCGGGTTTGGTGTTTTCGCTGGCACCATACGTATTCCGTAAAACGGAGGTTCAGCAAGCTCTGACTCTTACAAAACGTGCCTGGCACTAATCGATTTTCACGTATTTCACGTAGAAATGAGTTGAACATAACCGCCTTTGCACATCAGGAAAGAGTCCTGAACCGAAATTGCGCATTCCGGTATTGCCATTTGCAGCCGGCATACGGAGAAACCATACTGCTGGAGTCGATCGAGTAAATCGGAACCATAGACCCGATATACCAGCGTATGCTCCGCGTGGTACTGAGGTGGCTCCAGAAAGATGTCGTTATCGCCAGCCGGCTGCACAAAAATGCGGGTCTTCATGCCATGACCATAAGGCGCCTGGAGAACAAAAATGCCGTTTGGCTTGAGTACTCGGAATAACTCGCGAAACGCCGCGTCATCAAGGCGGACGTGCTCAAATACATCTGAAGAAAGTACACAATCGAAGAAGTCCGGCGGGTAAGGCAACTTTTGGACGTCCGCATAGAACCGTGAATCCGCACCCGCAGCGATCTTTTCCGCATCAAAATGCGTGTTGTAGTAGTCAAACTTCTTCTCTAAAAGCCCAGGGTGCCCTCGATAGCCGGCAGTTTCGAAGATGCGAAAACCATGATTTTCGGGCCAGTCACTCAGGGGCGGTTTTCGACCGATTGCGAGTCCGAGTACGTAGATGAGCTTTCGATCGCGGCTGCTGGATCCGCAGCCCGGACAAACGAGGCTCTCTCGCAGGTTTGTGCCCTCAGTCGGATCCGCGAAAATTCCGGTGGTGCCGCAAATGTTGCACACGGCGTCGACGCCTTTTTGTCTTATACTTGTCGTTCCGAGCCATGACAGAGACCGCCACCGCTTGATGATTTGCGAAACTCGCATGTTTACCAGTTCAGGAGCTGATTGTACCAAGTCGCGGTTACTCGATCTGATGAAGCTTAAACTGCCCATACTGACAACGCATCTCACCGAATAGGCTTTTCCAGGGTCATTTGTTTGACGAATGGACTTCCTCGAAACTGAGTACCTCAAAGACTGGCCGCCCGTGGCTGTCATCTATGGTAGTGACGAGCTCTTTCTTGTGCTCGGGCTTGTCCGCAATCGCAGCTAACCTTGCGTTTACACCCTTGTAGGCCTCGAATGGTCTTGTATGGATGACGATCAAGTGATCTTTGCTAGAAAGCATATTGTTTAGCGAGCTCTTGTCGGCTTCGTTCAACGATTCTTTGTTCAGGATGAAACACATCTCTTGGATTTTTAGAGTCCCGCGATCGAGCAAGCGGATTTGATTGAAAATCCCCCAATCGACCGTGTAAATATCATTAGAAGTTCGCGGGCGCAAGTACTCCACAAGCGGGGAAATAGCATCCGTCCATGCCCTCGTGGGCCCGTATGTTATAAATTCTTTCAAGTATTCATTCGTGACTAGGATGTTTGTGCCCGCCAGAAACGCAATTGTCACGGCTAAAACGATTGTTCCCGAACGAATTCGTTTGGATAATTCCGCAAAAGCCACGGCAATGAAGAATGTTGGTAGTGGCCACAGCAATACCACATGGTGTGCGCCGGTTCCTGCCCCTACGGTAACGGCCATTTGTGTCCACACTAGAGCCAAGAAAACGAGGGCGAACAACATGGGCTTGCGAGCCGGCGTCCTCCACAGGAACGGGAGCGCCAAGACTGCAGCAAGAAAAGCAAACTCTACGTGATTGTGATAGTGGTTTCCGGTAGTCCTATTTAGCCAAAGCGTGAACCGCTCGAATGCGGTTTTCGCTGGTCTCTCATTATTCGGATCCTGTGCCACCAAATAGCCAAAAAGCGCCGATCCATCGACCGTGCCGTTCAGTGCTGCCACCTTCGACTGAAAATTCTGAATGGAAAACTGTGTGTTGGTGCGGAAGGTTATTCCGTGTTGTTGGACGTTGTACCAGAGAAGCGGAAAGGCTCCGAGAGTGAACAAAGTTCCAGCGATGATGAGACGTCGCCAATTGAGGAGTTTTTTCAACTCGCGCGGGAAAACAACCAGGGTGGCTAATGTCAGGCCGCCTAAGATCCAGGAGAACAGCGCCTTATCCCATAATCCGAGCCCAAAAAGAAAAAAACCTAGGCCCAACGCCTTTTCATTTCCAGATTGATGAAAGCGGATCAAGGCCAGCATACCCCCGACCATCAACAGATGCTGAAGGACGACTGGCCCCCAATCAAAGCAGCTTGTCATGAGAAAAATAGTGTCTGTGGCGAGCAAGATGACTCCCACGATCGCGGCGCGGTTTCCGACGGACCATTTCAATAAAAGCCAGAAGAGCCCGATTGTGATCATTCCTCCGAAAAGCACCGGGAAACGGATCGACCGTACCGACGGCGGCCAGATTCGAAAAATTGGCGCGTATAACCATGGTTTCAGCGATCCTAGATAGGTCATCTGCATCACGGGAATTTTCGTTCCAAGGATACCAATTGAGCCCACCGCATACACTGGCTGATACAGAGGCTCCCCAACGATGGCTTCGTCGTCTTCTACCCCCGGATAGGGGATCAATACGCTGCCTAGGAGAAGAAAGAAGATACAACTCAGAACTAAGACAATACGATCCCGGAGGGATGATCGCGGCGCCAAAACGATCTTCTGTGATGAAGCCAATCGGTAGCAATCCTCGGGTTTCAAAGGCCTATCGCTTGTTAATTGCCTCGGCGATGCGCCAGCTCTGAAGGCCGTGAAAATCAAACGCGAAATCGCTGATTGTGCAGCCCATCTTTTTCAGGGCCTCGGCAACCTGGTGTTTCTTTTCGAAGCAGCAATAGAACAACATGAAGCCTCCGCCGCCGGCGCCAGACAGTTTCCCTCCAATGGCACCGGCTTTGCGGCCTGCATCATAGATCTCGTCGATACGTGCATTTGAGATCTGCGGAGACATTTTCTTCTTGAACTCCCAGGCTTCGTGTAGCAATTCCCCAAAATCCTGCAACTTACGCTGCAGGAGCAGATTTTTCATCTCGACTGCTAACGTCTTTTGGCGCCGGAGTGCTTCCATGTTTTCTTGATCGCCGCGCTCGTAGCGAGCCGTTTGATCCTCGATGATGTGCCCGGAGAGGCGCGTTCCACCTGTGAAGCATAGCAATAGGTTGTGCTCGAGTTCGTTGATCACGTCCTGGCTCAGCCGAAGGGGGTTTACGATGACCTGACCGCCTTGGAATTCCATGAAATTGCATCCACCGAACGTGGCGGCGTATTGGTCCTGCAGTCCGCCCTCAATGCCGACCTCTTTGCGCTCGATGGTGTAGGCGAGATGTGCGATTTCATAGTCGGTTAGAGGCAGATTCTGGAACTCTTTCAGCAGACCGACCAACGTGACCATAAGGCTGGAAGAGGAACCGAGCCCCGACCCCGGAGGCGCATCGCTGCGCAGAAAGAGTTCGAAGCCGCCACCATTCTGCCCTTTGAGCTTCTTGATTGCCGCCTTCACCAAGTCGAGCTTGCCATCGTAGATAAGTTCCTCGCGAACCTCGTAATTAAGCGCGAGGCCGAAATCGACGGATTGGATGGAAATCTGATTGTCCTGAGTTGGGCGGAGCATACCGTAGGAGTACTTGTTAATGGTTGCGCTTAAAGCGCATCCTCCCTCACGCTCCGGGAACGGAGGGACATCGGTTCCGCCACCCGCAAAACCGATGCGTAAAGGCGCCTTGGCTCGAATCAGCATTTGCCCTCGTTGGCACTTTGAACTTCCAAAGCTTTTATCCAGTTTCCCGAGTCACTAACAAGGCGTCTATACGCCTCGGGCACGCCAATATCAACAAAATATCCTTTGAGGCGCATAGCGTAAACTCCGCGAGGAATCAACGCCGGAAAAATTTCCTTTTCCAAAGAACAGGTCTTAGCGGATCCCTCTATCTCAAGAACTTTCCTTGAGAATACATATACGCCTCCATTAATCAAAGCAGTCCCGTCCGCTCGCTTTTCCAAGAACTCAGTCACCCGCTCGGAAGGATCGAGGCGGATAGAGCCAAAACGAGACGCGTTCTCCACTTCGACTGCTGCGATGCTGGATATGCCCTTTTTGTGCACGTGGAATTCTAACAACCGGCAAAGGTCAACCTGCAGCCATGAATCCCCGTTCAACACCACAAAGTAGGGATGACTTATGTGCTCCCCTGCCAACCGAATTGCACCCCATGTACCCAACGGCTCGTTTTCTATGGAATACGTAAGCTTCAGTCCAAATGCATCGCCACGCCTAAAATGCTCCACAATCTGATCGGCGCGATAGCCCAGGCATAACACCACGCGCGTGAAGCCAGCGCGACCGAGCCATCTGATCAAATATTCCAAAAAAGGCTTCCCGGCGATGGGCGCCATCGGCTTGGGCATATCACCCAACGCCGGTCGGAGGCGGGTACCAAGCCCACCCAACAGGATCAAACACGGCACGTCGCGCCATTCCTCACGTGCGGGAGTGGTCACACTACGCATTTTTGACCGGGGCCATCTTTCTCCCGATTGCGTAGACACTCCAGCCCACCAATTCCCAAAGCCCGACGCACACCCAGCGTCGCTTTAAGATCAAAAGGCCTGAGAGCAAAAGGAAGGGCGCTATCGCTGTTTTGAAGGGATTACGAACGTGGCCGATCTCTGCGAGCTCGCAGCTCGCAAGCTCGAGAAACATGTGCAGACTCCGTTTGGAGAGAGGACGCACGTGCGTAAAATTATCGTAGAAGTTAAGGTCATCGCCTACCGCCTTCACAGATCCGGATGAACGGATGAAGGATAATGACGGCAGGAATAAAGCTCGCGTGCTTGGGCCCTCGATATAGATCAGGCCATCCGATTTCATGACGCGTTCTACTTCTCCGACGGCAGTCATTGGATATAGCAAGTGTTCCAAAACATGGCAAAAAAAAATGGCGTCAAAGTGCCCGTCGTCAAAAGGAAGCTTCTCCCGGTCGATATCTGCTCTCGCAAAAATTACGCCTGGTGGACAATCGGCTGCGACATCCATAATATCGACGCCGTAATATTCAAGGTCCGGCCTCTGCTCGCGTAAACGCCGCAGCGTTTTGAAATGTCCGCATCCTAAATCCAGAATTCTTGCCTTTGGGGCAAGTTTTTGAATGAAACGGTAACGTGGGTCGAAGTGATTAAGATAATTCACAGCTCGGCCGTTCGCTCCTATTAGAGGAAGCTGTAAGAACCTTGCCGCGTGCGTATAGCCATAAAGTGCGGCCGAGCAAATAAGTGAATCCAATCGGATAAAAGAAACTCATGGAAGGGAATTTCCGCAACCGGAAGCGCGCATGTGCAAGAACCCATGTCCAGTTCGATCTATCGATAGAAAACGAGTCTCCATTCTCGTTGTAAACAAGTATTCGTCGAGTGTTCAGCCAGAACGCAGCAATCTTGCTCATAAGAAAGGTCGGACGCCCGGGCCAAACCACAATACAGAGGTCAAACCGCCGTTTCCTCAAGGCCGCGAGCGAACGAATAGGATTTGCTTTCACCGATTCGATCCACAACACCTCTCCATTTTGAGAAGCCTCCTCCATCCAGGAAAAGCGCTCGGCATAGGCTCGGGATATAAGGTACGTGAAGGATAGTTGCGGAAAGTGCTCGTGCAGCGCGGGGAGAATTTTAGCCATGACGTCTGGTTCGGCGCTGGCGACGAACACACAACTCCGGTATTGTCCCAAGTCACGTGCTTTTGTAAATATACTCAGCCAGCCGCGCATCCGGCCTCCTAAGCTTTTTAAGGCTGTTCGACCCCCACCTCTACTGGCGGTTCCAAAGCTGCAGATTGGCTTTTCGTTCCAAGAATCTGCCGATAAACGCTGTCATAAAGCTCACCAAAGGCATCCCAGGAAAACGACGCAAGAACTGCTTCTCGTGCTTGCTTTCCCATTTTTGTGGCGAATTCCTGCTTCTCCAATAGTTCGCAGGTGCGCGTCGCAAACGTATCGGCATCGTCAGCCATAAAGCAGATCGCGCCATCGTTGCCGGTCAGTCCCTCAAATGCCAGACGCGTACCCACTACCGGCCTTTCCATTGCCCAAGCTTCTAACACCTTTCCGCGTAGTCCGACCCCGTCAAAAATCGGAGCCACGAAAACTGCTGCTTGTTGCAGAAAGGGCCTCACGTCGTCTACCCATCCGGTGATGGTTACACCATTCTGGCCGTTTATCTCCTGAAGTGCGGACGGTGGATTTGCGCCGACAATGCAAAGCCGTGCAGTTGTATAGCGTTCCCGGATTTTAGGCCACGCTTCCTTGAGGAACCACTCAATGCCCGTTACATTCGGAGTGTGCCTAAAATTCCCAACGAAAACCACGCCGCCTTCCTCAGGTCTCTCTGGGCTGCAGCGAAAGAACTCAGAATCCACTCCAGTCGGATGATCGTAAACTCGAACCTGTGGCGCATACCGCTGTAGAAATTCACGCTCCGGCCGGGTGAGCACTACAACTCCCGAGAATCGTCGCAGCATCTTCTCCTCATAATTCAGCATCCGCATCCACGAAACCAGCGCTTTGAACTTCCGGCGCGAAGCCCCGGACAGACCCCGATAGCGATTGAAATAAGCGAGCGACTGAAGCTCATGGCTACTCAGAACGGCGGGAATGTGCGGATCTACATTCGCATAGTGTGCCATCTGCAAGAATTCACACTGTATCAGATCGAAATCGTATGCGCGTATGTACTCCTCAACCAAACGGTACATATCCTTATGATAAAACTCGTAAACAATTTCGGGAGGCATCAATCCAAAAGGATTGGGAGCATCCAGAGTCTGACAGCGACGAATAACCTCAAGCCGCTCGCAATATGGGGTCAGCTGTTCGATATGTTCCAGCTCCGACTCTTGTTCGCAAAACGAGAGTACGCTTAATCGATGGCGTTTAGACAGGGAGCGGATCAAATGGAACATCGTGTTGCCCCCGCTATGAACCCCTAAACACGGCAGATACGCGCAGACCATTAGCACTTTTCGCTGCTCGCATGCCCGCGGTGAAGTCGATGGGACGTTCCTGCTTAAGCCGTCGGGCGGTGAAACTCGGACATGACCGGCACTTCTGCTCGAAACCGGCGGTAATAGCACGACTCGATGGACAATGACACCTAGTATTCTTCGATCGGGTGGACTCGTGAGGGCGTTATTAACGCTTAGTTGGACAGAGACAGAAGTGCCGGGCTCCAGTTTTGGCAACAACCATCGCTGCTCGAAGGGCCCTTCTTCCAGGCTGAAGCGCTTTCGTTTGCCTTCGCACTCCACGGACAGAACGAAAGGCGTGCGGCCATGACGCCGTGAACCGGTTACATAACCGCGGACGCACAGTTCGGCTGCTTCGCAAGGGGCTCGCAAGAACACGGAAGCGTCCTTAGATGTCCAGCGAAAGCTTTGACCATTGATCTGCTCGCGGGGGTACCAACCTTCACCCAAGTGTTCACTAAAATCGTCCCGGCTAAAGTCCAGGTCACTTTCGAAAATGCTCTCCGCGGGAGGTGTGTTGGTGAGGTCCAGAATCTCGTAATCGGTTCGCGTCGCGGATACGCATAGTCGGACCTTACTGGTCAGGATTGGAAACAGTCGTTTAGCCGCGCCCAGGAAAGCCTTCGCTTCCAATCGAATTCCGGCTTCAGGCACACCTGCACGCTGGATGGCCCTGATCGGCGAGCGTAGAAAATGGCTCACCAGCATGCGCAGGCTTCCAAGATTTTTCCAGATAAAGAAGTATTCGTTTCTTCGGATGATTTGACTGATGAAGGCCGGACTGAAACGTGGTCCAATCGTTCCCCTGTGTTTGTGAACTACCTGGCTCTCCACTGCCAGCAGGCATCTCCAACCCACCTTCCAAGCCCGGTATGACAGGTCAGCATCCTCAACATAGAAGGGATCGAAATGAGGATCGAATCCGCCCAGCCATAGAAACTTCCCCCGATCTATGGCTGCAGCCCCTCCGTGCCCCCAAAACACGGGAACGTATTTCCTTTCAACATCACCGCGGTTAATGGGCTCGTGGCTCCAATCGAAATCGCAGCCGTTGAAGGTGGCGCGCGTCTTTCCCGTCTCTTCGCGCCGCTTTCCCGGATCAGCGGGGAAGACTTGACTTCCCACTGCGAATACATCAGGAGCCGCAAAGCTGCTGAGCAATGGAGCCAGAAAATCTTCGTGCACAACCATGTCGTTGTTAAGCAGAACGACAATGTCGTTCTGCGCCGCTTGAATGCCAAGATTGCTGCCACCGCTGAAAAAAAGGTTTCGATCACTGCGGACTACACGCACCTCAGGAAAATGCTCCGCCACATATTCGCTCGTCCCATCCGTGCTGCCATTATCGACGACGATAATCTCATGCTCACCGCCATGAAGTTCTACTGCTCGTATCAGCGGCGGGAGCGATTCCGCCAAAAGCTCTTTCCCATCCCAACTCGGAATAATTATGCTGCAGCTCCTGATGTTCTTCGGGCCTTCGAACGGAGCGGGGTACCTCCGTAACTTTCTCAGCAGCCGACCCGTTATTTCAGCACCAACCACGGTAGACCCCAACATGAAATTCAGCAAAGCTAGTGCCGAAAAAACAAGCCGACGTTTCCAACGTGTAGCCTTGTTCCATAAGAAAGTAACAATCCGTAATTCATCTTGTAGCCTCGCGATTGTGCACCGCTGTTCGGATACCTCCGAGTTAAGTTTGTTGGCCAACCGACCTTTCTCCTCGAATTCGGCCCGTAACCCGGTTATATGGCTCCTGAATTCCTCTAGTTCAATCTGAAGAGCCCTGATATGGCGCTCCCGAAGCCGTAAGACATTCGCCGACG
Organism: uncultured Acidobacteriota bacterium; assembly: GCA_963803735.1. Taxonomy (GTDB): domain Bacteria; phylum Acidobacteriota; class Terriglobia; order Acidiferrales; family UBA7541; genus Palsa-189. Next base: position 332,846 of record CAWDNV010000013.1, read on the forward strand.
ATGATGTAAAGACTATTTGTTCAACGTTCTGGGGCTCCTGAGAGCAAACGCAGACGAAGTAATCCGCCCCCGCAGGAGGAGGTGCACTTTCAACAGATGCACGAATCGGCTTTCCTTTTCCAGAACCGAGAATGCCAACAGAAGGCAGGTGGGTTTCACCAAGCACTTCTACAAATTTGAAATAGGACCGTAATAATGTAACGAATTCGTCGAAATCCCATTCGCGAACGTGAAAAGGGTTGGGTGTAGATCCCCGGTGTTCGGCATAAACAGGCCGGTTCGGAGTTGAGACAAGAAACAGGCCTTTTGGTTCTAACACACGTCGGACTTCGGTTAGGTAAGCGTTTGCATCCGGCAAATGTTCAATCAACTCGAACGACGTGACGACTTCGAACGATTCGGGGAGGAAGGGTAAGCTTTGGCAGTCGCCCACGACGTAGGAAGTATTACCGCTGCAATAATAGCTACGCGCATACTCGATAGCCGCAGCATCATTGTCGACTCCTATTACGCTGCGGGCGCACTCGGCAAGATAAAGAGACCCGTAGCCTACACCGCAGCCGGTGTCGAGGACAATTTTCCCCGAGCAGAACATTCGCGCGTACACATATCGAGCGAAATGTTCATTAAACAAGTCCGGGTCGGCTTCTCCCGGAACCAACCGCTCGCCGGTAAAACGAAGTTTAGGTGTGGTCTCGTTCGAACTCACGTTTCGGCCCTACCCCGGTCCTTTCGTACTGTTCGACACGCTAAGTCCTTTTCGGAGAACACTCAGTTCGGTCTATTTGCTTGGCGCAATCACCCTGGTCAAAGTGCCATTCATTCGTCGGGATTACTCCCGCTTGAGACATCCCGACGAGTCGGAAAATCTCTTCATCGCTGCGGACGGCTGAGTTCGCCAGTCGCAGCTTGGCTTTCAATGCTGCTGGCAGTCGTTTCATAGCTCCAAGAAAAGACTTGAGCTCCAGCCGGATTCCCACCCCGGGCACACCAGCACGTTGCATGGCCCTGATCGGCGAGCGTAGAAAATGGCTCACCAGCATGCGCAGGCTTCCAAGATTTTTCCAGATAAAGAAGTATTCGTTTCTTCGGATGATTTGACTGATGAAGGCCGGACTGAAACGTGGTCCAATCGTTCCCCTGTGTTTGTGAACTACCTGGCTCTCCACTGCCAGCAGGCATCTCCAACCCACCTTCCAAGCCCGGTATGACAGGTCAGCATCCTCAACGTAGAAGGGATCGAAATGAGGATCGAATCCGCCCAGCCATAGAAACTTCCCCCGATCTATGGCTGCAGCCCCTCCGTGCCCCCAAAACACGGGAACGTATTTCCTTTCAACATCACCGCGGTTAATGGGCTCGTGGCTCCAATCGAAATCGCAGCCGTTGAAGGTGGCGCGCGTCTTTCCCGTCTCTTCGCGCCGCTTTCCCGGATCAGCGGGGAAGACTTGACTTCCCACTGCGAATACATCAGGAGCCGCAAAGCTGCTGAGCAATGGAGCCAGAAAATCTTCGTGCACAACCATGTCGTTGTTAAGCAGAACGACAATGTCGTTCTGCGCCGCTTGAATGCCAAGATTGCTGCCACCGCTGAAAAAAAGGTTTCGATCACTGCGGACTACACGCACCTCAGGAAAATGCTCCGCCACATATTCGCTCGTCCCATCCGTGCTGCCATTATCGACGACGATAATCTCATGCTCACCGCCATGAAGTTCTACTGCTCGTATCAGCGGCGGGAGCGATTCCGCCAAAAGCTCTTTCCCATCCCAACTCGGAACAATTATGCTGCAGCTCGTGGTGTTCGCAGGAGCAATGAGGGGTACGTTACGCCGTCTTATCTTCACTAGAAACCGACTCGCGACTTCAGTTGTGAGGACAGCACACCCAACCATCCAGTCGACAGGTGTCAGAGCCAAAACGGCAAGCCCCCGCTTCCAGCGTGTAGTCCTACTCCATAGAAGGCTGAGCTTCTGGACGCGTTCTTCCAACTGCTGTATTTGAGTCTGTGATTGAGCGAGTCGCCATTGCAAGTCAACTAGATCTTCTTCTGCACCCGCGGCCGAGATCGGCTTCTTATCAAAAATCGTCCCCGATGACCTCGTCGGCGAGACCGCACGAAAGACATAGTGTGGATAGATTTGTTCTGCATTCAAACCGTCTCGTCGAATGAGCAAATCCTCGACTGCTTCGGTTGCGCCCAGACAGCTTGACGTTTGGGCGTCGTCGAACACGATGTAGCCACCCCGAGCCATGTAGGGCATCACGGCCTCGTACGAATAAGCCACCGAGGACCGAATGTCGCAATCAATGTGAGCAAGCGTGACTGGGGTAATTTGGGGAAGCAAGCTGGGTGCCGTCTCTTCAAAACGGCCTTGGACAAACTCCACATTCCTCAGCCCGACGTGGCGCACATACTCGCGCAATTCCGCGAGATCGGTCCCTCCGAAATCGCCTCTATTGTGGGCGTCGACCGCCTTGTCTGTAGCGGGCATGCCCGCGAAAGTGTCCAGGCCATACACGATTGTCTTTAGCCCCAGTGCCGCGCAAACCGCTGCCATAAATATGCAGCTTCCTCCACGGTAGGAGCCAAACTCGATGATGTTTCCCGGTGGCAGATACCTAAGGTAGTATTTAAGAATCAAGAAAATGTTCATTCTGCGTACTTCGTCTTGAATCGTGCGCCCCGCCGCGAGTTCAAGAGAGCGGACGTACAATCGATCCGCAAGGATCTTGTCTTTCAGACCGGCGTACTCTAGGCCCCATCCCCGCGTATAGCCATCCAAAATACTACGGCCTTTTCGGAGGCCGGGAGGAATGGAAGGGACTACCGGAAGGTAGTTGTCAGAGTACATTTACCTGCTCCGCACGGACAAGGCTCGCATCTTCTATCCTCAGTCACCGGTTCGACATAAACCAATTTTTATTCGGACCCCATCGCGTTTGCGGCGAAACGAGCGAGGCCATTGTTAGCGGTGCGCAAGAACTAAATCACGAGTGAGAATCCACCTAACCGCATCACTCGTGGTCAATCCTCGGTAATCGACACTAATTGAATTATTATTGTCGCTGCCGAGATAGATCGTGGCACATCCCATTTCCGCTCCAGCCTGCATGTCGCTCGGCGAGTCCCCAACGAAAAAAGATCGACAAAAATCTATTGGCAGTACTCGAGCCGCCTCTCTTAGAAGACCGACCTTCGGCTTGCGGCAAGGGCAACCATCTGAGGGCGCATGCAAGCAAAAAAAAGCCCCTTCCACCACGATTCCAGCTTGTCGAAGTCCCTTTAGAGAAGCCTGTGTGATCTGGATCAAATCTGAGCAAGTGAACATTCCTTTCGCAACCCCGGCTTGATTGGAAATGATCACCAATTGAAATCTCGCGACTCCCAACTTCTCCAGGCTCTCTACTACACCGGGAAGGAAAACAAAGTCCGCCCAGCGCGTAACGTACCCACCAGATATTCGCCTATTCAGAACCCCATCTCTATCGAGAAAAACGGTAGGTCGCGGTGCTTGGGACGAGATACCGGATAGCCGAAAACTTAGAATGCCGTCGCGTCTCGTTACTCTGTAGTGGCTTTCCGGGAATTGCTCCGACTTTTTCTCTGCCGTCCTGCGACTCTGCGTCAAAGCCAGATTCCTATCCTGCCAACACGGGTTGTCAAGAGCTCTCTAATTTGGAAACGAGCACGAATAGACTCGTTCCCAAAGGTCTTCCAGTCGGTGTTCTTGCACAGTATCGTACCCGCGATGCGTTTCGAATTCGTTCGATCCCTCTCGGATCTTGTCCAATGTGTTCCAACGATCGTCGTCACAATCGATATGCTTATCCCAGCGTGCCTTGAAAAGCGCCAGATTTCGAAAATCGCTGGCGCAGCGCCCTTCGCTCATTCCCTCGAAGTGATAAACAACCGAGTTGGTGCAGACTACCACTCGATAGCCGCGCGATCGAACTTTCAAGCAAAGATCCACGTCCTCGTATGAGTTCTTGAATGCCTCGTCCATCCCACCTATCGACCAGTAGAGTTCCCGTTCCATCAAAAGGCAGGCCCCCGTAACAGCCTGGTAATCACGGCAGACCGTTGCGGGAGGAATATCTGCTGAGAATCCCCGATAAATGTGCCTCGGGTTCTTGTTCTGATCGAATGCGATTCCAACATGCTGAATTCGACCGTTTGGATAAAGAAGTTTGCATCCCACAATTCCAATTCCGAGATCTGTTCTTGCCAGGCCGGCCATCTTCTCCAGCCACCCGGGAGTTGGCAAGGCATCATTATTAAGAAAGATAAGGTAGTGCCCGCGCGCCAATCGCGCTCCTTCATTGCATGCGCGAGCGAACCCCAGGTTTTCGCGGAAGCGCACCACCCGTACATTGGTGCGGGAACTGGACAAGGAGCTCAAGAGGTCGGGAGTCTCATCGGTCGAACCATTGTCAACAACGATGATCTCGAAAGGCACCTCCTCAGCGGAAACTGACCTTTCGATTGCCAACAAACAGGCCTTGGTAAACTTTGAGCGTCCAAATACGGGAATAATTATCGAACAGGCAGGAAGGGCCCCACGACTCGTCCTGGAAGGCTTCACTTCGACGCGGGACCGTATGCCCGAGTTTCCTTTTTGATCGAACCAGGCGACACCTTCATCCACGAGCGTAACTTCCAAATCGTAAGTACCTGGCCAAAAAGGAGCAAAGATTCGCATCTCAACGGTTGCAGAATCCGACGGCCCGAGATCGTGCGGAAGGTTTGTACGTTCTCCCTCCCATTGCACGATTTTTCCGGTATCGCTATACCAGTGATACGAAAGCCGGACACTTCCTCGCCAGTCGGGCTCCTTTGTCGCCGCAACCCACCTCGACTGGCCAACATTCGTTATGGTTACAGTTGCTGCCGCCGCTTTCCCCGCCTCCAGAACCTTCGATATACTCAAAACAACCAGCCCGGCTTGCCAAAAGTCGTCTGTGGGCATTTGAATGGCGGCTCCGCGCCTCGCGGCCGTAAGGTCCTGTGCGGCTCGGAAAGTCTGGGTCGCAGAGGGACGCTTAAAACGGATCAGGCATCGCTCATAGACGCTCCGGCGAAGCGTACCGGGGGCTAGGAGGCGGCTCTTAAGACTTCGAAAGCGCCTAACCAACCGCCATCCAATCGAGCGATTGATGCCCTCTAGTACACTTAAGATCTCCGCGTTCTCTCGCTCAAGCAGCTCAATTTTGTGCGCAGCCTTTTGAGCTCGGCTATAGGCAAGGTCGAGCTCCTGCCGCAGCCGCGCAATCTCTTCCGCTTGTTCCCGCTCTAGCTCAGCTTTCACCGTCGGTTGGGCTTCGAGAACTTCTGGTCGAAGAGCCTCGCCGAGTTTCTGTTCCTTTTTCATCAAGTGGGTGACTAACTCGCTAGGCATTTATTACCCGGGCTTCCACGGGCTGTTGGAGAAGCTCGTCGTAACGAGCCATAACCTCGTCGGGTCGACCGTCAGCCACGATCATTCCGCCGTGTAACAGTAAGGCGCGGCTGCATAGCTGGCGGACAGAGGCGGCGGAATGCGACACGTAGACAATCGTTTTGCGGCGGCGGAATTCGTGTATGCGCGTCATACATTTTTGTTGGAATGCCGCGTCGCCCACGGCCAGGATCTCGTCGATCAGCAGGATGTCTGGGTCAACCTCCATGGCAATAGAAAATCCAAGGCGCAGGACCATGCCGCTTGAGTATTGTTTAATGGGAGAATCAATGAACTCTCCCAATTCCGCGAAATCCAAGATCCGCTCTTCACGCGCGCGGATTTCCCGCTTGGAGAGCCCTATCAGGAGCCCGTTCAGAACAATGTTTTCCCTGCCCGTCAGATCGGGGTGAAACCCCGCACCCAATTCGATTAGGGCCGCTACTTTGCCGAACACCTTTACCACACCCGAAGTCGGACGGTACACACCCGCGATAATTTTCAGTGTCGTGCTTTTGCCCGAGCCGTTTCGGCCAACGATCCCCACCATTTCGCCGTCGAAAATTTCGAAGCTGATGCCCCTGAGCGCTTCGTAATCATGGTAATGGGAACTGTGATGAAAGACCCGCGTAAAAACCTCGCGCAGTGTGTCCGGGCGCTCCTGGATCACGCGGAAGCGCTGCACTACATTTTCAAAGCGCACACGCGCCTCTCCCGGCGCGCCTTGCCCCCTAGACATAAAACACCAATGTATCCTGGTAACGTCGGAAGATCGAATATCCCAACACCAAGCCCAGCGCTCCGACGCCCAGAGACACCGCAGCCGACTGCAAAGATGGAAGCAGCCCGTAATAAATCGACAACCGGAATCCATTCAAGAGATACAACATGGGATTCAGCCGAAAAAAGAAGCGGTAGCGGGCCGGTATGAAATCCACGGAATAGATGATTGGAGAGACGTAGAACCATGCGGAAAGGATGACCTGCAGAATGTGTGCCACGTCGCGAAAGAAAACGTTGGCCATGGCCAGGAAGAAACTGCACCCCAGCGAAAATAACACCAATCCCAGAAGCGGCACCGGCAGGTAGATCCATGTCCAGTGAAACGGAAAACGAAGCAGGGGCAGCAAAATCAATAAGGGAATCAGCGAGAAAAAGAAATTGATCACATTGGATAGCACCGCTGCCATGGGAAACACTGACTTGGCGATGTAAACCTTTTTAAGCAGCTCGCCATTCCCCACAATGGATTCCACGGCGTAAGCAAGCGATTGCGAGAAAAGTGTCCACGGGAGCAATACACTGAGCAAAAAAATGGAGTAATGGTCAATCTGAATACGCATGACCTTCGAGAAAACAATCGTCAGAATGACCATCATGAGCAGGGGATTCAGCAATGCCCAAAGAAAGCCCAGGGTCGACCTCTTGTACCGAACTCTTAACTCCTTCAGTGCAAGAGCCCAGATAAGTTCCCGGTTGCGGAGAGTTTCTGAAATCAGGCTGCGCATTTTTCGGTGCTTCTCATCTGTCTTTGAGGGCCTTATTTTACAACTGACTTAACCTTGCGGCTATCAACTTATCAGATTGCGTGAGGTCAAACTGCCAAAGCAAGTGAATTCGCAATTTCGGAGCCATGAATCTTTTAGACGAGCTAGAACCTCAAAGCCAGCGTCCCCGATTCTAATGTAAGATTGGGATTGTAGTAGGGATCATTCAGCAAAATGTCGCCCCACTTCTTCTGCATGTATTCAACTTCCTTGGGATCCAGCACCTGCGGTCGCGTTGCGAACTCACAATGGTAAAGCTCGGCTTCCGGTACCCAAACAATACGATAGCCGGCTTGACGGATTCGCAGGCAAAGATCGACATCGTTGTAGGAAACCGCTAGATCTTCGTCAAAGCCGTTCACGGATTCGAAAACGTCCCTGCGGATTAAAATGCAAGCCGCCGTCACCGCAGAGAAGTTGCGGACCGTATGCAGCGAATTGAAGTAGCCGCGGCTGCCCCTGGGAAAACGGTAGAGCCAGTGGCCGGCGATTCCGCGCATCCCCAACACCACACCTGCATGCTGGATCGAATCGTGGGGATAGTAAAGTTTTGCTCCCACGGCCCCGATTTCCGGCAGTTGCGCATATCCCAACATCGCCGTCAGCCAAGCCGGAGCAATCACTTCCGTATCGTTGTTGAGCAGAAGCAAGTAGTCGCCCTTGCATTCGCGCGCCGCCAAATTGTTCATGCGGGAAAAGTTAAAAGGCTCATGAAACGCGACGATTCGATGAGACAATGCGGAAAGAGATTTCAGCGCCCCCAGGTCGGAACCGCCGTTGTCTACGATAATCACTTCGTAATTACGATAGGCCGTCCGCGCTTGGATGCTTTGAATACATTTGTCCAGTATCGCCGCATGGCCCTTGTGGGGAATGATGATGCTGACCAGAGGATTGCCGCCGATGAAGGGTTTCACCCGATAGTTATTGGGCCTGTCTGTCGCTGTCACCTCAGCCTCCAACCCAACCCGCTCGATGTGCTCACGCAAAGCGCGCAGACCTGCGTTGGTGCTGCATGACCTCGCCCCGGGGTCGGCGGCCGTTGAAGCGGGCGACTTACGCCAGTGATAAAGAACCTTCGGAATGTGTAAGATGCGGTCACTGTGCTCCGCCACACGAAGCATCAGATCGTAGTCTTGCGCACCATCGAAGCCGGCTCTGAAACCACCGATCTGATTAACCAATTCGCGCCGGTACAAACTGAAATGGCAGGTGTACATGTAGGACAACAACAGCTCCGGTGACCAGTCCGGCTTAAAAAAAGGCTCGCAGTAGTGGCCTTCGACGTCCAGTTTGTCTTCATCGCTATAAATGACATCGGCTTGAGGATTGCCTTGGAGGAGGAGCACATTTTCATATAAAGCGTCAGGAGAAAGCTCATCGTCGTGATCCAGCAACGCGATGAATTCTCCCACAGCCGTCCGCAGGGCGGCGTTGGTGGCCTGAGCGATGCCTTGGTTTTCTGGAAGAAATTGTGCCTTAATGTGCGAATCCTGTCGGGCGGATTCAGCGATCACTTGCCGGGTGGCGTCCGAAGATGAGCCGTCATCGCAAATGCATAATTCCCAATTCGGATACACTTGAGCCCGCACAGACTGGATGCAGCTTCGCAGAATTGCCGGATCGGTATTGAAGGTTGGCGTAAGAATACTGATCAGAGGCTGGTAGCTAAAGCCGGCCGCCGATCGCACCGCCCTTGCCAGCTGTTGTTCTGTGAGCGAATGTTTTCTCAACCAGCGCGGATATTCGGCAAACAGCGAAAGTGGATCGGGCTGGCCCCTCAAGAAAGCGCGTGCCGATTTGAACAATGCCTCAATGCCGCCTTGAGCAAGCCGGCTTCGCACGTTGGCGTAATATTCACGCGCGCGCCGCTTGCGGAGGATTCGCGGATCGCCCCAACCCAGAGCACCGTAGTCTTCTGCCTTTCGATTTTCACCGGAAAGCAACAGCGTGATCTCCTGACAGGAAAACTGGTTCAAATCCACCTTCAGGCGACGCCATCCGGGCGAATTTCCATTACGACACGGCTCAATGGCGGTTCTCAGCAGAATTTGATCACGGCCCTCAGATCGCACCGCGACGCTGAACTCCGCGCCCGAATGAGGACCCGAGGCGCCGACCAAGGCTGAAAAGAATGAACCAGGTGCGAGCCGAGTGCGAAAAGCGAGCCGGGAACCTGCCTCGAGCGGCGCAAAATCGTATCTAACCCCGCCAATTTCAGCTGCACCCGGCTCCAACAAGCGGCCCTGAGCACCGCCTTGACCTTCCGAAAAACCTCGTTGTAAAAGAGCCGCAATCGGCAATTGCTCGTAACTTAGCCTTTCGTAGGTTCGTAGGAATTTAGTTGTAGTGCGGCTCATATTTAGTGGTGATTAAAAGCTATAGGTCGATGACCTCTGAGTATCTCACGGCCGAGGCAGTTGCTCGGACCTGCCGCGTAGCGTTGTTGCGGGACACACTCGTAGCGTCCAGCATATTTCTCCGAAAGTGTATCATCAGGGATTGGCGATCAGAGCCGCAGGGGAAAGTCTCCGTCTCGGCTCAATGAGGCGACCTGGTTGTTGGAGTCCAAGTGAAGATTGCGATTCTCGGGACGCGCGGCGTTCCCGCGCGTTACGGCGGTTTTGAGACGCTTGCCGAACAGCTTTCGGCGCGCCTGGCGGCTCGCGGCCATGAAGTCAACGTGTACTGCCGCCGGCCGTTCACCAAGCCCGATGACGTCGTCGCTCCCGGCGTTCGACGCGTCATTCTGCCCACCATTTCGAGCAAACACTTCGATACCGCCTTCCACACGTTCCTTTCGTTGATTCACGTCTGCTTCACGGAAGCCGACGTCGTCTTCATCTGTAATGTTGCCAACGGTCCGATTGCCTGGATCCCTCGGCTGGTTGGAAAACCCACCGCTCTTAACGTCGATGGCCTCGATCGCAAGCGCAAAAAATGGAACCTGATCGGCCGCTCTTCTCTCTATCTGTGTGAGTTCTTCTCGGCGTTCACTCCCACGCGCGTCGTTACCGACTCCCGTATCATGGAAGAATACTACTGGTGCCATTATCGGCGGCGCTCGACGTTCATCGCTTACGGTGCGGAAGTCCCTACAAGCGGCGCCGCAAGCATGGCCGCGACCAAGCCCCTCGATTTGCCGGCGAAGCGGTTCATCTTGTACGTGAGCCGCCTCGAACCAGAAAACAATCCCGAGCTTCTGCTCGACGCCTATCGCCGAGTGCAAACCGATTGGCCGCTGGTGATTGTAGGCGGCAATGCCTACGACGCGCCCTACGTCGAGCGCTTGAAATCGCTTGCCGATCGCCGCGTAATTTTCCTCGGTCCGGTCTACGGCAGCGGCTATTGGCAACTCCTGCGGGATGCCGGCCTGTATGTCTTCGCCTGCGAAGTCGGCGGCGTGCATCCTGCGCTGATCGAAGCCATGGCCGCGCAGATGCCGGTGCTGTATCTCGACACTCCGGAGAACCGCGAAACTGCGGGCGACGGCGGAATGCCCTTCGGCGCCGATAGTGCGCAGCTCGCCGCAGGAATTTCTCGGCTCTTGGCTGACGCGAACCTTCGTCAGGAGTTAGGCCGCAAAGCACACGAGCGATCCACCAAAGTATTCGGCTGGGAAGAGACAACGCAAAAGTACGAGGCTCTCTTCTCTCAACTCGTGGCCAAAAACGGTCATCCCTCATCCCGCCAGTGAACGAGCGGGATACTCGTTATCCCTACCTCCGCCTCGATTGGGCGTTGACCACGTTCGCGGCGATCGCTGGATCGATCGGCATGCTGTGCGGATGATTGTCAAACCAGCGTGACAGCTCGGTGTCGCTGACTCTGCGATGCGACTGAATCCATTTTCGTTTGGTCCGAATCGCTTCGCGTTTCGACCAGAATAAACTAAGCCCCGAAAGCAATCCCCGGTTGAAGAGCACGCAGTATCCGAAAATCAACAAGTCCCGCGCGGTGACCGGAATCAGTAGACGCAAATACAGACCGGCCGAGATATTTTTCGCCCGCATTAAGAAGCGGTTCTTGATCGAATGCCGGTTGATCTCGTCCGGGAGTTGCCGAAAGCGCTCTGGAGTCACTCGTCGCACATGCCAGGCCACCGCTTCCGGCACGTATAAGCATGACCAGCCCATCAGTTGCGCGCGCCAGGCCACGTCCGCATCTTCGCGGTAAGCAAAAAAGTCCTCATCGAAGAATTCCCCGTCCACCGAAATGTCTTCTACCATTGTCCGGCGATAAAGCGCCGCAGCTCCGGTCGCGCCGATGACATATTCCCGCCGCTCGTATTGCCCGCGATCCAGTTCGTCGCTCCCGCGATCGAGATGCCTGAGATTGCGGAGGAAATGCATTCCCGTGGAGTCGATGACATTGCTGCGCTCATCGCTTGCCCCCGGTTTCCAGCGCAGCAGCTTGCCGCACAACGCGCCGATGCGTTCTCCGCTGCGTGTGACTGCCACTTGAGTTGCTGCTGCCAACAAGGTCGACAGGAAATCTGGCTTGAGGATCACATCCGGATTCAGCGAGAAAAGCCAATCGCCCCCCGCCAGCGCGATCGCTTGGTTTTGGCCCGCCGCAAAACCGCGATTCCTATCGTTGTAGATCACCCTCAAACGCGTTCCGAATTCGCGCAATACTGCGCGAGTACCGTCGCTCGATGCGTTATCTACGATGATGATCTCCCAGTCGGGATAATCCTGCTGCAGGGCCGATTTCAGGCACGTTTTCAGGAATTTTTCAGAGTTGTAGGTAGTGATGAGAATCGAGACCGTCAAAGCGCCGAAAGTCTACTGAAAACCCGGTAGCGCCTGCAACTTTGTCGCGAGTCCGAAGCTTTGGCCATCTTATTTGCTAGGGGAGGGTAATGATGATTCGAAAAACGAGTGGTGGCTACAAGGTGTTGTCTGAAAAAACCGGCAAGAGTCTTGGCGGGCCTTACAAAACGAGAGCCGAAGCGCAAAAGCGACTTCGCCAAGTGGAGTTTTTTAAGCACAGGAAGGGCTAAGCGCTCATGCTCAGTCTAGACCATGAATATTAGGGGAGACGCGGCAACGTCCGCATCTCCCTTTGTTATTCACGGAGCTATTACTGCGGCGGTGCTGAAGGCGCGAGATGTTGCCTTCCCGAAGGCCCTGAATTGACGACAGTGTAGTCAGACGGGACTTCGAACAAAGTGCTGGCGGGTTCGCCCCGGCTGATATTCGTAAGCGAAGTCGTCGACTTCCCGTGCTGTGGATCATTCGTTTCGGTACTGACGTCGACGCTCAGTTCGGACGAATACCAGCGAGTGGAAGTAATCTGAATTGGCGCCGTATTGCCTATCTGGCCGGCGGCGATCGTGCGGGTGGTCTGAGTGCCTTCGACAAACATGCCATCCACGGTGTTCGAACCGAGATTTTGGCTCGTAACGTTTACATTCGAACCGGCCCGAAAACTGTCCCGCGAGGTTCCCGTCTTGGCCGGGGGTAATGTGAACCTGTGCGCGGTCTTTTTCGCCGGATCGAGAACGTAGGCGACGCGTGTAACGGGGTCAGTGATTCTTATGACTTGTTGCGGATTTCCGGAATTCGACGGATGCGTCTCCTCGAGGCGCGTGCGCCCCTGACTGTCGCGGTAAACAGTGGCCGTGTTCTTTTGATCGATCAAGTTTCCGGCGGGCAAGGTTTGCGTATGCTCAAAAGTGACTTGCGCTGAGTAGGGCGCGCCCGACACAGTTTTGCCGCCGATGAAATCGAACATAGGTGGCCCGGCCTGCATCATGGGTCGCGAGCCAAACCGCGGACCGACGGGTCCGGATTGACCCCATACTGCACCTGAAATGAATATCATTAGGCTGAGACATCCCGCTATCCATACCGATCGCATTTCTCGCATATCTCCCCTCCACTTGTTCTCAGACCGGCGCCTATTGCGCAATCTCTTCCAGCGGTAGCTTCGTCGTTCTTGGCCCTAAGCTGCCGATCAGCACAAACACCATCAGCATGCTGCAAGCAATAAATATAAACACTCCAATTGTGCCGTAGTTGCGCAGAAAGAGGGCAATCAGAAAGCTGCTAAAAACCGTGCTGAGGCGGCTCCAGGAATAGACGAATCCCACGGCCCGGGCGCGTATTCGAGTGGGGTAAAGCTCTGACTGGTAGGTGTGAAAGGAGAACGACATCCAGTTACTTGCCAACGTGATCAGCACCCCGAAGAGCATCACTCCTGCCGCGGTCCGCTGTTGCGCGAATAGCAAGCCGCAAGCGGCAATCGAGAGGGCCGACCAGGCGATTTGCCATTTGCGTTCGAATTTGTCAGCAAACGCCATGCCCACAAGCGGTCCCAGAGGACTCGCGAGGGCCATGACAAACGTGTATCGCAGGGAGCGGGTTACGCCGACGCCTTCGGCGAGCAGCAGCGTCGGAACCCAGGTTGCGAAACCGTAAAAGCCGATGGGTTGCAGCACATGGAAAATGATCAGCAAAACGGTTCGCGCACGATAGGTTTTATTCCATATTTCTCGAAGCGATCCGCGCGCCGGAGAGACGTCGCCTTCGACTAACTTTGGTTCCGGTAATGGTTTTCCGGTCTCCGATCGCACGTGGCGTTCAATTTGGTTCATAACGCGGTTTGCTTCTTCCACTCTTCCTTGCTGTTCGAGCCAGCGCGGCGATTCGGGAATGGCTCGGCGAATGAACCAAATGAAAATCGCGCCCGAGGCGCCGATAAGCACGACCCAGCGCCATCCGTCCAGGCCCAGCAGATGGCGAGGAACGAGCATAGCGGAGACGAAAGCTGCAACGGGCACGGCAGAAAAGCTGAGAACCTGATTGAAGGCGAAGGCCCGACCGCGCGAATCTTTGGGCGCCAATTCCGAAACATAGACGCCGACCGTGATCATCTCTACGCCCAGGCCGATTCCCGCCAGAAACCGCCACAGATTGATCGCAGCGGCTGTCGATTGCAAAGCCATGACAAATGTACAGGCTGAATACCAGAGCAGGGAGAAACTGAAAATTGACCTCCGCCCAAAACGGTCTGAAATTGGACTGAAGACGAGAGTTCCGATGAATAGCCCGGCAAAAAGGGCGGCCACAAAACTGGCGAAGCCATCGAAGCCCAGGAAGCCTTTTGTCGTCGGAGTGAAAATACCCGAACTATAAAAGGCAGGAGCGATGTAAGCGGAAAAGAAAAGATCATAAAATTCAAAGCACGCCCCAAGCGACAGCAGGACAATCAATTTGCGGATATAGCGCGATTTCGGCAGGCGGTCCAGGCGGGCGGCGACGGTAATGTGCGTGCCTGCGGGTTGGGAAGGCGCTCCCTGTTGCAGATCAACTCCTTCGGATCGATGGGAGCGCATCAAGCCGCCCGGGCGTTACGCTTGGCCGAAGGCGCGAATCGGGAATATCGGCAAGCTAAATGACCTTATCTTCCGAATTACAAATTTTCTCCAGGTTGCATTCCATGCAGCGCGGCTTGCGCGCCTGGCAAACGCGCCGGCCATGCCAGATCAACTGATGCGAAAAAATGATCCACTTATCTTTCGGAATGATCTGCATCAGGTCCTGCTCTATTTTCTTGGGATCCGTGTTGCGAGTGAGCTCCAGCCTCCCGGACACGCGCTGGACATGAGTATCGACGACTATGCCCGAAGCGATGCCGAAGGCCGTGCCGAGTACGACGTTGGCGGTCTTGCGCGCGACGCCCGGAAGCGTCAGCAATTGCTCCATGGTGCTCGGGACTTCGCCCGAGAACTCTTCGACAATTTGTTTGCTGGCGCCCTGAATTGATTTCGTTTTGGAGCGGAAAAAGCCACACGTTCGAATTTCGGACTCAAGATCCCGCGGGTTTGCGTACGCAAAATCTTCCGGCTTTCGATACTTGTGAAAGAGCGTGCGAGTCACCTGGTTTACGCGCACGTCGGTGCACTGGGCGGAGAGGATCGTCGCGATCAGCAATTGAAAGGGATTTTCGTGCACAAGCGCGCAAGTTGCCGCGGGATAGGCTTCGTCGAGTTTCGCGAGAATTGTTCGGACCCGCTTTGGATCTGTGCCCGCCGGGCGAACCGAGCCAGGCCGCCCATTTCTGAAAGCCGCTCGGGCCGGCTTTTTGGCCAAAATTCTGCGCGGATTTTTCAGTTTTTTCATCGTTACAAATTTGTGGGCTGAACTGGGCAAACTATAGCACAGGTGAAGAGGCGAGAAAGTCAGCCAGCTTGCGGAACGCTTTCGCTCGATGGCTGTAGCGGTTCTTTTCGTCCGCAGACATTTCCGCAAAGGATTTTCCTGCTGAGCCGAAAAAGAAAAGCGGATCATAGCCAAATCCTTGAGCCCCACGAGGAGTTTCGAGAATCCTTCCTTCCGCCGCATCTGAAAAAACGGCAACGACCCGGCTGCGCACAGCCAGCGCTATCACGCAGATGAAGCGTGCGCATCGGTCCCTTGATCCCCGCGCGCGCATTTCGGCCAGCAATTTCTCATTCCGTCCAGCAGACGTGGCATTCGGCCCCGCATAGCGCGCCGAGAGCACACCCGGCGCGCCTCCGAGCGCATCAACCACCAAACCTGAGTCATCCGCCATTACGGGAAGCTCCGAAAAACGACTGTAGTGCAGCGCCTTGCCGGCTGCGTTTTCGCTAAAGGTGGGCGCGGACTCTTCGAAAGGGGGCAGTTCCGAAAAAGTTGGAAGAAGCTCGAGGTCGAGCGGAACCAGGCCATCAACATGGGAAGCTAATGCGCGGAATTCTTTCAACTTGCCGAGATTCGAGGATGCCAGGAACAAACGAACGGCTGAGCCCGGGGCCGGCGTTCGTTCATTCTCACCGGGCGCGTGCACTGAACTTGGGGGGCACGAGCGAGCGTTGATGCTCGGTGAGAGTGCGGATGCCGGTGGCAGCAAGATTGAGCAACAGATCGAGTTCGCCGGCGGCAAACGGCCTGCCTTCCGCAGTAGCTTGCACTTCGACGAAACGGCCGCCGCCGGTCATAACCACGTTCATATCTACTTCCGCGCGGGAGTCTTCTTCGTAGCACAGATCGAGCATGGGATTGCCGAGAACCAAGCCGACGCTGGTAGCAGCAACGGAATCAACAAGGGGCATCGATCTCAGAATGCCTGTGGCGACCATACGCTCAAAAGCCATGGCGAGCGCCACGTAAGCTCCGGTTATAGAAGCCGTGCGGGTGCCGCCGTCAGCCTGAATGACGTCGCAGTCGAGCCAGACCGTTCGCTCGCCCAATTTTTGTTGATCGGTTACCGCGCGAAGCGAACGGCCAATAAGACGCGATATTTCGAGCGTGCGTCCGGATTGCCGTCCGCGAGAGGATTCACGCGGCGTGCGCTGCTCGGTGGCACGCGGCAGCATGCCGTACTCCGCGGTGACCCATCCCTTGCCGGTGCCCTTCAGAAACGAGGGCACGCCATCGTCCAGGGTGGCCGTGCAAATCACGCGTGTCTGGCCAATCTCGATCAGAACGCTGCCGTCCGCCACCGGAATAAAATCCGGCGTCATTTTCAAGGGACGCATTTGGTCGCAAGCGCGTCCGTCAGATCGCAAGCTGCCTCCTTAGGCAGAACACGCACAGAATGCAGTGGGAAGTTTGCCGGGCAGGTGAAGCGATGTCAACACGACAACGAGATTTGCTTATGCTATACGCGGTTGGCCTTCAGCAGCTTAAGCGGATAGTGCGTTCCGCGCCAACGGATTCCGCCCGTCCAGAGTGTGCGAAGCGTCGATTTCCAAAGAATGTAGACGAAAAGAACCGAGGAAAGAGGATGGCCGAACGCATATCGCCGCGGCAGCCCATACAGATGATTGGCATCAGAAATGAAAAGAAGCATTAGAATCACGGCCAACATGTACAAAGCCCACGTCAAGCCTCTCACCACGAAAATTGCGATGAACGGCCACACATTCAGCAATAACACCGCAAGACCGGCGCCAACAGACTTGGCCACGCTGTAATCGATTCCGGCGAAAGTATTTTTCATCAGGCCCTCGATCAGCTCGGCCAATGACGAATACCATTCTACGGTTACTAAGCCTCTCCCCAGGACCATCTCCTGATGGTAGCCCGCGCTCTTCAGGATCTTTCCGAGTTTGATATCGTCATCCGGCCGCATGGCAATTACTGTGTGAGTTCCCGATGCTCTGTAGGCTTCTGCAGTGACGAGATTAAATGCACCGATGCCGATGAAACTTTTACTGGTGGGATCTTTAGCCTTCCAAGGCCGCATAAAGCCCGAAAAAAATATGCCGAAGGCCGAGCAGAAGAGGCGCGGAAGCAGAGTCGGCAGGGATACCCTTGGCATTATCGCCAGATGTTGCAAGCGGCGGGTTTGAAGATAACTGACGGCTATCGCCAGCGTGCTCGGCTCCATGACAACGTCCGCATCGGTGAACAGAAGCAGCTCGCCGTTGGCTCTTTGCGCGCCACAATACAAAGCATAATTTTTCCCGAGCCAGCCTGCGGGCAGCTCCGCAATGTTCACAATTTGAAGCCGCGTGTCTTCTGCCGCCATCTCTGTGAGGATGGTTCCGGTCTGATCGGTCGAGCGGTCATTCAAAACGATGAATTCGACGTCGGGATAGTCCAACCTCAGCAGAGATTGCAGAGCTTCTTTGATTTTTCTTTGTTCGTTTCTTGCCGGGACAATCACGGAAACACGGGGCAAATGGGTCGCGGGATGGCGCGGCACATCTCGCAGACAAATAATTGAGCGATTACCGTAGGCGAGATCGATTCCCCAAACCACGAAAATGCAGAGTGTAAGTCCCGCCAGGACCGAAAGAATCGTGGATGCTCCTAATTTCTGATGGCCGGTTCTTGTTCCGGCTATGGACTCGCATTCAAGGGACTGGCTGCGAATGGTCGTTCGCCGTTCGCAAGTCCGGTCGCGGCGGGTTGCGCCTGAGCCTGCGGTGTCACGTTGAAGAATCCGCTTAGGTCCAGGTGGCCCGCCAGAGTGTCAGCCTCCTGCCCCCGAATCAGAATTCTTAGCCGATACACATTGCTCAGATTTGCTCCCAGAGTGCGTACGATTGAATCCACGGCCATCTCTTCGTTCAAGATTCCCGAGGGAGTCTCTGTCTCCAGAGTTTCCGAAAAATCCGCGATACCCGTGCCATCGGGCATGAGATAAAACTGCAGCAACACGGCATCGGCGGGTAACGTGCGCTGCGTTTGACTAGGAGGTTTTTCGATCAACGCCGTGATGAGCTGCTTGGCGCGCTTTTCCGCATCGGCTGAAAGGTCTAATTCCACCGCGGTGGGCTCAAGTGTGTCCGGAGAAGCAGGAGATAACCAGAAGAGCTGAGCCTTCTCGCGGGTATCGCTCGGCGTGGATATCGGCGGCACGATCGCGCGCCGAGCCTGCTCCGCAGTGCGGTCTGCGCGCCGCAACCCCAGGACACTGCGGAGCAGCGATGGAAAAGTAAGAAGGGCCGCGAAAGCGAGCACACCCAGTACCGCGATGGCGATTTTCCAGAGACGCGGCATCAATGTGCTCCACTCGGGGTTGTAGAAGGCGCGCTCGGCGGATGAAATTCCGCCACTGCCCTACCGATCGCTTCAGCCAGAGGTTGCGCCATCTGGTCGAGACGTTTTGCGTCTGTGACATCAATGCTGGAAAGCTCGATGGCAATCGCGGGCGCCGTAATCGTGCGCAACTGTCGCACAGGAGCGGCAATGGGTGCGTCTGGTGAGCCTTTAAATCGCTGCACCAGTACGGTTTGTACCAAAAAGGCTAACTGTCGGCTGGAGTCAACTGAGGAGCGCTGAGCTTCGTCCCACTGAATCAGACTGGTGTGCGTCAATTGCGCACCTGATGTTTGGGGCGTGGCAGTTTGCGGCGGCGCTCCTGCGGCTGGATTCACCGCCGGGACCACATTCGACGGAAAAAGATAATAGTAAGTGCGCACTGTGCCCACCGGGCCGCTCGACGAAACGTGCAGTGAGATGAAGATTGCGTTAGTAAGCCCATTGATCATCGCCGAACGAGCATCAAAGGTAGGATCCTGATTGCCCTCCCGTGTCAGGAGCACCCGCAAACGCTGGGCTTCGAGCGCAATTCGAGCCGCGCGCGCGAAATCCAGCACCACATCGCTTTCTGCCAGTCCGGTTGGACCGCGCGCTCCGAAGTCCGCGCCCCCGTGCGCGGGATCGAGAACCACTGTCACCATTGGAGGTTCCTCGGTGGGTGGGGATTGGGGAACTTGCGGGATATTGGTCACCGGAGAGGTGTTTTGCTGAGGCTGGACACCCGAAGGCACCTGCAACTGAGAAATCCGGTCGCCCTGGATTCGCTCAGCTTGGTGCGAAGGCACGGGAAAAATCAGGAGCACTACCCCTGCCCAACCCCAAATTACCAACGAACGCGGTCGCCACATCACTTTGAGGATACCAGAACAGAGGTTTGAGCTCAGCGCCCTCAGCGATCAGCCCGAATCTCCTCTGGCTCACCGGTACGTTGGGGACTATATGACGCTTCTGCGGCAGATACAGTGCATGCCGGATAGCAACGAAGTGTCCTACGCCATATGCTGCCGACTTGCCGCACTCTTTTTTAAGCCTGAAACCAGGCAGAAAAGGAAATCTTCGAACTCAAGGGTGAATATGGACGCCCACCTCATCGGAATTGACGTGGCTCAGCTCGTGCTGAAACAGAACTCACAGGTCGAAAAGCAAGCGCCGATTAAAGTGAAATCCGATACGGACTCGGCCATGGCTGCGAAGAGCACCCGAGCAGAATCTCGTTGAGCGGATCGCGAGAAGGGAAAACACCATGACAAAGGGACGGACTGTATTGGGTTTGTTGATCGGTTTTGGCGTGGGGGTGGGATTGACGTTATTGCTCGCTCCCCAATCTGGTGAGGACACTCGATATTGGATCGCATCAACTTCGCGCCGCGCAAGGCGCCGCCTGCGAAACACGAGTCGCCGTTCCGTTGAGCAAGTGCGCGATATTCTCGAACGCGGGCAGGAAACCGTTTCGAGAGCGATCCGCCGCACAAATGGTGCCGAGACGGAGATCACGGAACTCTAGACTGTCAATTTCCTCCGCGGTTCCACAAAACACATCAGTAATTCTGGACCAAATCAATAGTTAGCGAGTACGGGGCGGGGCAAGGCCGGATCCGTCGGGCCGGGCACCGGAGTAGGTAGAGGCTCGGGACCGGGTGAGGGCAAATGCGGTTCCTCAGGGCCGCTCGGCGGGATCTCTGGCTGAGGCGGCTTAGGGGTGGGCTGTTCCGGCTCGGGACGAGACGCATTGTGCTGACGGGTTTTAGGAAGAGAGATCATTGTTCACGTTTTCGGGAATTTCGCACGAATTGCGGATTTCACGTTTCATGCTCAGAGGGCTATGAAACTCGTTCCATAGCGCTTCCACAGCAACAACGCAGATTGCGGGTCATTTGAACGCCAATGAAGGGCTCACGAGAAATTTTTATTTCGCAGAGGCAATCAGGATTGAGACACCGGAAACGGTCGTCGCGCCGGACATTGTGCAGGTGGCTCGATTTTGCGGCCGCTGTGGTGACCATCGTTGGCTCTCCTCCTCTGCAACATTAAGCGAGGCACAATCTGGTAGCAATCCGTACGGGCCGGTATATGGGGTTCATATTCGCTCTATCATCACCGACATGCGCCTATAACTGACGAATAATTAGGGGCTCTGAATATCGTGCTGCCCTCGATCAGTTGTTTAAGCCCTTCGATGTGTAAAAAGTGACTGGTCGGCGTCAGTCGTTCGACCATCGAGGCATGGGCAAAAGATAAGTCGCGATTATTCAGAGAATTGGAGGAGGCAATTTCAAATATTGTTTGGTAATCAGTTTGCGTAGACGTTTGGGTCTCGATATCGGTCGGCACGCGCAGCGAGTTTCGAGTTGTGTTCGATAGCTCTGTCCCAGTTACCAGCCCCGCGGCGTCAATTCTCATCGTAAGGGATTTTGCCCTGGCGATAAGTAAGGCAACCACAAGTGGAGGAGGAGATAATGGGACTTCGGCTGCTACTTGCAGACGACCACGAAATCGTGCGGAAGGGCTTGCGCGCACTGCTTGAAGCGGAACCCGGCTGGCAAGTCGCTGCGGAAGCTGCGGACGGCAGAGATGCCGTCGAGAAGGCGCAGCAGATAAAGCCCGATATCGCCATTCTGGATATAAGCATGCCCTCCCTGAATGGGCTCGAAGCCACCCGCCAGATTGTTAAGGGCATTTCGCAAACCAAGGTGCTTGTATTGACCATGCACGACTCGGATCCCCTCATTCAACAGGTGCTCGAGGCGGGCGCTCGCGGTTATCTTTTGAAATCTGATGCGGCGCGTGATCTCGTTGCTGCGGTGGACGCGCTGCGCCGCGATAAGACTTTCTTCACTCCAAAAGTTGCGCAGCTGGTTCTCGAGGGATATCTCGATAAGAGTCCGAGAGAGAGCTCATCGCCCGAAGTCGGCTCCTCCTTTCGTCTAACGGACAGGCAGCGGGAAATCGTTCAGCTTTTGGCGGAAGGAAAGAGCAGCAAAGAAGTAGCCTCGGCATTGGGGCTCAGCGTCAAGACCGCGGAAACACACCGTGCAAACATTATGCGCCGGCTCGACTGTCGCTCCGTGACCGCGCTAGTCCGCTATGCCATTCGTAATCACATCATCGAAGCCTGACTGCAATCCATCGCAATACCTAACGAAATTGTTGTTTTGCGGCGATCGTTACCGGCCGCCAGAACCTTCGAAATACTCGCGTTATGCGGCGTTGGCTGCAATCTTGCTCCGCGGGGATTACACATACTCAACCCGGATGTTACAGCCTGCTCCCGATGGACGATCTAAGCCCCCCACCTCAAGATTGGCCGTGAAGTTGGACGGACGCCGCTTGGCGTAACTGGAGAATTGAGGTGCGATGTGGGTTCTACCCTGGCCGTAGGAAAAAACCTGCTGGATAAAGCTGCTACGGCGGAGCCTGGGGTTCGTAAGTCACGGACCGGCTCTGAGACCAAAAAGCGCGACGATGCCATGTTCGCGGAATTGATCGGTCCTTCACAGGAACGCGTATACCGGCTGGCGTTACGCATTACTCGCAACACCGAAGATGCGGAGGACGTGCAGCAGGAGACGCTGCTGAAGGTGCACCGCAAGCTTGGCCAATTCGAAGGTCGCTCGCGGTTAACGACCTGGATTTCAAGGATTGCTATCAACGAAGCGTTAATGTGCCTGCGCAAGCGGCGGAGCGCCTTCTATATGCCCCTGGAAGAGACGCTTCAGCCTGCCGAGGAAACTGCTGTTTCCGAAGAATTCCAATCACCAATAGAGGGTCCCGAAGCCGCCTATTCTCGCAAGGAATTGAGAGTTCTGCTCAGGCAGGCGATGGAAAGATTGCGGCCGGCTTATCGGGTTGTCTTTCTGTTGCGGGCTGTGGAGCAGCTCTCTACAAGCGAGACCGCCAAGGTCCTACAAATATCCGCCAGCGCGGTTAAGGCACGTATGCGCCGTGCCCGGAGTGAATTGCGAGAATGGCTGGAACAAGCCTGGAGAGCCCGTCTCCACGAGGAGCGCACTATAGTGGCGGCGAGGCAGTGGCTCATTTGACCGTTCCCTGACATACATATGGCTCCCACGAGTAGAGTAAGAAACGCCAAGCGAGTGGCAGGCCGGTCTCGTGGACGGGCCGGTTCTGAGGCGACTCGCCATTCTGTTTTCCCACCGGCGCCCGCGCCCGACATTCCGGATCCGCTCCGCGAACTTCCGCCGGAGGCCGGACAGAGCGTTGAGATAGATAGCGTTCCCATCATTCCCAAGCGGGAGTCGAAGGTCCCCAAGAAAACTGGGATCAAATGAAAACGCCCGCGACGCGTAAGGTAGAGCTTGTTCGCTCCAGGGCAAGAGGTTTTATGAACTTTTCAAGCGATGAAAGGAAGAATTAAGAGGAGGACATTATGAAGCGGTTTTTCCTATTCCTGATGACGGGCGGATTGCTTTTTGCGGTGCTGCCCACGGTACGAGCACAAGACAAGGCGAATCACGTGGAAATCGGTATTTTCGGCGATTACTTCCGTCTGGGTGAAACCAAGGGCCCCTCTCTCGCAGGCACGGGCGCGACATCTTTCGGCGGTGTAGGAGCGCGAGTGTCAATTAACCTCTCGCGAAGGTGGCAAATCGAGCCGGAGATGAACTACGATTTCGCGGCGTCTTTTTCCGAAGGATTTACGGGACCTGCAGGTACAACGGCGGGTTTCAGCACGTCAACCCTGCGCATTTTGCACGGGATGATAGGCCCGAAAATTCAGACCGGCGGCGGAGCGTTCCGTGCGTTTCTTACTGTAAAGGGCGGTGCGGATAATTTTATGTTCTCCTCCGCTCCCGTCACGTTCTCAACGTTCACGAGCTCTGTGGCCGGTCTCCGCGCCAATTCCGTAGTTGGCGTGGTCTATCCAGGCGGCGGCATTGAGGCTTACCTTGGACCGATCGGTTTGCGCATAGACGCCGGCGACGAAATCTACTTCCAAAACGGCGCGCACAATAATCTTCGCATCACCGTTGGACCGTCGATCCGATTCTGAACCAAAGTATCGTTAGCGGACGCTTGGATACAGGAACGCGGCGGAGGTAGCGCGCCGCGTTCCTGGCATTTGCGGGGTTATTTTTTATTCAGCCGATTGGATTGATTCGATGTGCATGGTCTTCGAGGGCTCGTCGTATGTTCCGGAAACGCGAACCCGTTGACCCGCAAACGGCTCTGGTTTCTGCTGATCGTCCAATTGATAGACGGTTTTGGTCTCCGGATCGAACAGGACAAAGGACCCGCCCGATTTGGCGCATTCGAGCGTGCAGTCCTTAGCATTCTTCAGCCCGTTTTGCCTCATCATCTTCTCGTGCGAGCCGTCGATAGCGCATCGGCTGTCCATTATTTCACCCACCAGATTCAAGCTTCGCTGCGCATCTGGCCCCTGTGGACGCTCCGAAGCGTGTGAAAGCTTTGAAATGGATGCCGCCGGAAACGCCGCGCTGGCGAGTGTAATCCCTGCAATTAGTATAACTTTGTTTAACACAGTGCCTCCTATTTCCCGTCGCCTCCGAATGGCGCCTCTCCTCGAGAGGACAGCAGTGAGTCAGAAGACTAGAATCGCGACAGCCCGCCAAATCGCCTTTTACATTGTTCCCATCAGATTTATGCGAATTTTAATTTGCGCGTCTCGTCCGTAGAGGATCATCGCCCGACCCGTCAGAGCCCAATACGGAGAACTGCCTATATCTCAAGGCGAATAAACTCTAACGACGCGCTGATAACTTGTGCTGTTCGCCATCTCAAGGTGAATCCTGAGTATCTCGTCAGAAAGTCCTTAGAAAAAACCCCGGCGTAGAAGGCACAAATTCCGCAGTCGAATTGCGTTCCTCGCGCTTTTGCGAAATGCCTATCGGCGAACTAGTTCAAGAACTGGCACTTAAGTTTTGCGCTATACCGATACAGGTTTGGAGCCCAAAGTGCCCATATGTCTTGCCCGAATGAAGAAAGGGGGGCCAATATGCTACGAGTCGGCGATTCCAGTGATGTGCAGGACGTCAACAAATTCTTTTCCAGTGAGAGCGGTATCTTTAATGCGGTGGGGCCCGAGGGGGAAGATATGATTGTGATGTGCCCTCCGGGAGAGCAGTGGTTTGTCCGTAAATCGAACTACAAGCCTGAAGCCGATACCCCGGACCAATCATGGCACGTCACGAAGCTTGCTTCGTGGGCAGTGAGCAGAAAAAAGTGCTGATGCATTAGTAGTCTGAACTCGGATCTTGCTTAAGATTTTCCCGTCGGTTCTCTCTTCGTAAGCCAGGGTGAGCGCGGGCTCAAACTTCTCGGAAGCTCGCGCCGCACCCCTGAGAGCTGGCAAAAACACCAAGGCTCTTGGTCGGGCGTTTAGGCGCAGTCTGTATTGTTGCAAACCCCGTTACCTAGCTAGTCTGTTCCTATGAACTGCGGAACGGAGCACTGAAAGTTGGTACGCGTTCGAATACTCGTTGTGGACGATCACAAAGTGGTGAGGACCTCTTATGCCAGCCATCTGCAGGAAGGCGAGAAGGGATGGGAAGTCTGCGGAGAAGCAGCGGATGGCGACGAAGCGGTGGAGGTCCCGAACGTTGCACCCGACGTTGTCGTCATGGATGCAGTGATGCCTCACCGCAACGGGTTCGATGCGACCCGCGAAATCGTGCGCAATTCTCCTGAGATTCCGGTCGTCATTACCACGCTTTATGAATATCCTGAAATTCTGCGACAAGCACAGATCCCCGGCTCCCTCGGGTGCGTTAAGTCATAAACGACGAGGCAGTTGATTACCGCTGTCAAGAGTGCCGTGGGCCATCCGCCCTTTTTCCCGCCGCTCGCACGACCGCTGAACAATACACCGGCCTGCCGTAGAGCTTGAATCATTCGCCGTATTCCGAAGGTGGTCCCACCGCGGTTAACTGAAGCACACACGGCCGCTCGATTGCCACGGATCGGCCTGGACGGCTGAAGTTCATCAAACACTGAGGGCAAGTTGTCGGGACAACGCTCGAAATATTTCGCCATCGTGCTCGGCACGTTGGCGGTGGTATTCACGATTGTTGGAGTTGTTTCCTTTAGGTCATTACCGAAAATGGCGCGACGAATCCTAATCGCGGAGCTCGAAGAGCGCTTCCACAGCACCATTGAAATCGGTGACATCCAGGTGGGTAGTGTTATGCCGCTCGAGATTTTCGCGCGCGATATAACGCTCCGATATCACGGCAGGAATGATGTTCCTCCTCTGATGACCATTCAGCGACTGAGTGGATCCGCGACTTTGAGTGGTTTGTGGGACCGGAAATGGCGGATCGCCCGCGTCCATATGGAGGGTCTGCAGATTAGGATTCCTCCTCACGCGGACGTGACGGCGCAGTCCTATGTCATCCCGCAAGCACATCCCAAAGTGCGCTTGCCACCTGTCGAGTTCAATGAAATCACGGCCGACAATGCGTGGCTGGAGATTTTGCCTCAGCAGAACGGGCGCAAACCGCATTCATTCCGGATTCACCATCTCACGTTGCGCTCGGTTAAGCCCGGCCAGCAGGCATATTTTCATGCGGAGCTCACCAACGAAATCCCCGCGGGAGAAATTGAGTCTGATGGTACGTTCGGTCCTTGGAACGCCGATCAACCCAGCTTGACGCCGGTGGCCGCGAACTTCGATTTCGCAAATGCAAATCTGGGGCAGCTTCGTGGGATTTCCGGAACACTCTCGTCTCGTGGACATTACAGCGGCGTTTTAGAGCGGCTTGACGTCGAGGGCGACGCATTGGTGCCAAACTTCAGCTTATCAGTAGGTGGAGAACCGATCCCGCTTAAGACGCATTATGTAGCCGTGGTCGACGGGAGGAATGGAAATACTTATCTCAGGGCCGTAGAAGCGCATTTCCTTCGTAGCGCACTTAAGGTGAGCGGCGAAGTCATCGATTCCCCCGGCCTGCCAAAGCGCAGAATCTTGCTCTCAGTGGTTGCGAGTGATGCGCGGGCAGAAGACTTGCTGCACCTGGTCACGAAAGGAAGCGCGATTCCATTCGAAGGACTGGTTAGGCTGCAGGCCCGACTCGAATTGCCCTCGGGAAGCGGTGACATTGTCGATCGCCTGTCGCTAAGAGGCGAGTTTCAAATTACACGCGCCGCTTTCACAAACAGTGAGACTCAGGCGCGAATCGATGCTCTTAGCCGACGGGGCCAAGGGGAGCCCAGGAACGAAGAAATATCGGATGTGCTTTCTAATATTCGGGGAAGTCTTCAAGTGACCGATGCGAATGCCTATTTCTCGCCGCTTGAATTCGCAGTTCCAGGAGCTTTAGTGTCTCTCAAGGGATGGTATGGCGTGAGAACCGAGGCGATCAACCTACACGGGAAGCTTCAGTTATCGTCAAAACTCTCGCAAACGACGACGGGAATGAAATCGGCCTTACTTAGAGTTTTGAATCCATTTTTCAAAGAGAAGACGGGGGGAGCCATTCTCCCCATCAAGATTACAGGATCGCGCTCTAATCTTTCTTTCGGGCTAGACCTTGGCAGACATGCCAAACCCGCATGACAACGAAATCCTATAAGCTTTCTGAGTTACGTGAGCCAGTTTTGTTTGAAGCTGCGCTCGACATCGAACGTGCCGCCCCCCTCTTCTTCTGAAGGCCGTAAAGCAGGCTTGCTGGCGTTGTGAAGAATTTCCTTCAACTCCCTCCGGGCGCGTCGCATACGCGTCTTGACGGTGCTGACGGAGACCTGCAGCGCCTTTGCCGTTTCCACCACCGAGAGGTTTTCAACCGCACGAAGTAGGAATACCTCACGATGGAGTGGGCGGAGCCCCGCGATCGCCTGTGTCAATAGATTCCGAAGTTCTTTCTGAGAATAGGCGGTCTCGGGATCCTGGATATTCGAATGCAGCTCGAAGTTCGCCGGAGTGGAGTCATCTTCCTGAATCGCATCTTCCAAAGGCACATGCATGACGGTGCGCCGTTTCCGCAGGCACATGAGGGCTTCATTAATGGCTATGCGCGAAATCCAAGTGGTGAATCGAGCGCGTCCTTGAAATTGATCCAGATTACGGTGAGCCTTCAGCAAGGCCTCTTGCTGCGCATCCTCCGCGTCTTCCTGGTTACGGGTGATCCGGAAAGCCAAGCGAAAAGCGCGCTGCTGGCAATTTTGCAGGGTCTGAGGACACATCACTGCTTCGCGTTCTTTCCGAAGACGTGCGGAGCTTAGGCGATTCACAATTCACCTCGTTTACGATTAATCTGCATGTAGCACAATCGCTTCACAATGGGATGCGAATCTCATCGTGAGCACGCCGCACTGTAATGGGAGACTGTAGGGGAGTCCATCGGTGCCGGGCTGTAGCGCCTTAGATAATTAGATGTAGGAGCGGGTACTTAGCGTAGTTTTGCTACAGGGAAAAACCGACGACACCTATGGGAAGACGCTATTGCCGCGAAGTGCAGGCGCGCCTACTGTGCACGTATGCCGCTTAATCAAGGTGACGGGAACCCATCATGGCTATGAAGAAACACGAAAGATATCGCTGCGTGAATCCCAAATGCTGCTGCGAGATTGACGTGGTAAAAGAGTCGTCGGATGCCGCTAGCGTGCGCAATCCGCGCTGCGTGTGTGGGCAGGATATGAAACGGATGTATTGAAAGAAAGAACTTCCGGCCCGTTTTGAAATGCTCGTCGACCTCGGGGCAAACACTCGCTCTTTTCACAATAATCGGAATTGCATGATAGAGGTGAGGACAGTTGCTTGCCTGCGAACAAATGAGCTTGCCTGCGAACAAATGAGAAGGATTAAATCGTCAGATCGAATGCGCGCCTATGCGACTGCCTTGGCCACTCTTTTGATGCGCCACGTTACGTTTTCCGCGGCCGAAACCCGCTGGGGTTCACTAATCTCTCGGACGCTCATCTTTGCTCCACGCCGGCAGATCACCCGGAAGACGTGTCCGTAAGGCGAGGTCACCTCGAAGACGCCATCCTGGTTGCGAAGAATTTCGGCCGGATTCAAAACTTCCACTGTGCCATTGACCATCTCGATCATTGCGTCCCCCAACTGTCCCAATTCGGAATTCGTTGAAATTGGAGACGCTATTAACCGCGAATGTAGAACTGACTACAATACCGATTTCTTTGTATTTCGGATGATTGAAAAGAAAGGGTTTATGCGCGAACGGGCCCAGGACGTTAGAATATTTACATTGATCCCCTTATGGCCGGAGCGGGCTCCTCGGGAGCGACAGAGATGTCGTCTCCGCCGGTGCGTTCCATTATCTCCCTTGCATGCTTAATTTCTTCGGGTTTATCGCAGTGAACCGAGACGAGAATACTTCCCTTCATCAGGCGGCCCTCATATCTCTTGGCCTCATATTCGGGAATTCCTGCGCCGATAAGCGCGCCCGTAATCCCGCCTACGACGCCGCCCACACCGAGTCCTGCAAGACTCGCCATGAGCGGCCCAGCCGCGATAAACGGCCCTAATCCCGGGAGGGCGAGCGCCCCAATTCCGGCGAGCCACCCTATGGCACCGCCGATCAGTACGCCGGAGCCTGCTCCCGTGGCAGCTCCTTCTGGCGCCTTGGTCGATTTTTCCGTCACTAAATCCTTTGGTCCAAGGTTCTCCGGCAAAAGAACGGAGATATCTGAGCTCAGAAATCCCTTCTCACGTAACCGGTCAATCGCACCCTCCAGGGTCAGACGCGTCGGATAGATTCCCCACACCGATTTCTTTATTTTGGGCGCCATAATCGCTGCTCCTCTTGCGGCAGACTACATTAGAGGCGGGGGACAGTCGGCGAAATACCCCGAAATAACTACCTCTGCAGGCCAAATCCCTTCATTACCGAATGGAATGCGCCCAAAGGGAGTCGAAAGGCTAACGGTTTTTACTGCCAATCCTGTAAGTAATTAGGGACACAGACGTATGGTCACGCAAGAGCCGAAAGGATATCTTTCACGAGCGGGTTTCCCGTGGCTGCGATACCGCAGACTCACGATCGACGACGCGAATCAGAGTTCAAGCTGATAGCAGACCGCCGGCCAATTGCCAGCGCAAGCGTTGACGTTTTAGCCGTTTAAAGCTCGATTCGTCGGGGTTGAGCACAGAACGTCCACTAATCCGCAGATCACCGCGGCTTCGGCGGGACGCCGATGCGAAGGCGAGCCTCAGGCCCAAATGTACAGCCGCTTCGGTACAGGTTTGTAGTAGCTCCCTCAGAAAGGGGACTTCCACTGAAAATCGCTCAAGTCGCACCGCTATTTGAGAGTGTCCCGCCCAGGCTCTACGGCGGAACCGAACGTGTGGTGTCTTACCTTACGGAAGAGCTCGTGGCGATGGGGCATGAGGTTACGCTTTTCGCCAGCGGCGACTCGAAAACGCAGGCCGAGTTGATTGCCGTCTCTCCCCGCGCCTTGCGATTAAGCCGCGAATGCGTAGATCCATTCATCTATCACACGTTACTCCTGGAGCAGGTATTCCAGCGTCATGAAGCATTTGACTTGATCCATTTCCATACAGATTATCTGCACTTCCCCGCCACTCGCAGACTGGAACTACGCCACATCACCACCCTTCATGGCCGGTTAGATATACCTGACTTGGTGCCATTTTACCGCGAGTACGCGGAAATGCCCTTGACGTCAATCTCAATGGTTCAACGCAAACCGTTGTCCTGGGCCAATTGGGTAGCCAACGTCTATCATGGACTTCCGAGA
The DNA here is from genome assembly GCA_963803735.1 of uncultured Acidobacteriota bacterium. Classification (GTDB taxonomy): domain Bacteria; phylum Acidobacteriota; class Terriglobia; order Acidiferrales; family UBA7541; genus Palsa-189. Next base: position 363,050 of record CAWDNV010000013.1, read on the forward strand.
GACCTGTTCACTCCGCGCGCGGAGACGGGCAAATACTTGGCGGTGGTGGGCCGCGTCTCACCGGAAAAACGCGTTGATCGGGCAATTCGCATCGCGTTGCGAGCTGGCATTCCGCTAAAAATCGCGGCTAAAGTCGATATACCGGACCGGGAATACTTTACGCGCGAAATCGAGCCAATGCTTCGAGAGCCATCTATCGAGTTCCTGGGCGAAATCTCTGAGCCCGAAAAAAATGAGTTGCTAGGCCATGCTTACGCGTTACTATTTCCAATTGGATGGCCTGAGCCTTTCGGATTAGCAATGATCGAAGCGATGGCTTGCGGCACGCCCGTAATCGCTTATCCGTTCGGCTCTGTGCCGGAAGTCGTAGATGAAGGCAAGACCGGATTCATCGTAAACGATGAAGAAGAGGCCGTAAAAGCTCTCCAGAAAGTAGAAGGTCTCAACCGGATGGTATGCCGGCGCGTTTTCGAAGAGCGCTTTTCCGCCGAACGTATGGCACGTGAGTACGTCGCTGTGTACTCCTATCTATGTGAACCGGAGAGCACCTCCAGGATGATTTCCTGAACGGAGACTCGCTTGGATGAAGTCATCCGCATCAAGGAAGAGTTTTACGTCCTCGCCACTTCAGCACTATCCGACAGCCGGCCACGCGTTCTCAAATATGGTGATACATGTGGAGTGTTTGATTGGCATGGCGATATCCTCTCAGCGGGATCCCTTGCTCACGGTCTTTATCACAAAGAGACGAGACATCTTTCAAGATTAGTCCTGCGATTCGAAAACAAACCGCTCGAGCTTTTGAGCTCTTCGGTGAAGAACAAGAATTCCTTTTTTGCCGTCGATCTCACCAATCTGGATTTGTCGACCGACGGCAGAGTCGAGCTCCCGCGCGGCAGCATTCATTTCTTTCGGTCGAAATTCATTTGGCAGAGCATCTGCTTCGAACGGTTGCGGCTGATGAATTTTGCCTCGCACAAAGTAAGCCTCTTCCTTACCTACGAATATGACGCTGACTTCGTGGACATATTTGAAGTGCGCGGGTCTAAACGCGAGAGAAGAGGCCAGCAGCAGGAGCCAAAGGTCAGCCCGGCAAGCGTGCAGTTTGCTTATTGCGGCCTCGATAAAGTGATGCGCGAAACACGATTGAACTTCTACCCACAGCCCGCACGAATTTCAGGTAAAAGCGCCTATTTTGAGATAGACATCCAGCCCCGCGCCGAGGCTTTTGTCTATCTTGATATTTGCTGCGAACCTGAACGCGAATGCGAATGCCGCCCACCTCGAAGCTACAAACAGGCTCTTAGCGAGACGAAAACTTTCCACGCGAGCATCGACGCGCGGCTTTGCCGGGTCACGAGCTCCAATGAGCGATTCACCGAATGGATCAGCCGCTCTGAATCCGATCTGGAAATGATGACGGTCGGCAATCCCGAAGGAGCCTACCCCTACGCTGGCGTCCCATGGTTCAACACAATATTCGGCCGTGATGGCCTAATCACCGCGTTCGAAATCCTTTGGGCTGAGCCCGGGGTAGCCAAAGGTGTCCTCCAGTTTCTGGCCGAAACCCAAGCAGACAGTGTAGTTCCTGAGCAAGACGCGGAACCGGGGAAGATTCTTCACGAGATGCGAAAGGGTGAAATGGCCGCGCTCAAGGAGATTCCTTTCGGCCGCTATTACGGCAGCGTGGACTCAACGCCTCTGTTCGTGATGTTAGCCGCCGCTTACTACGAGCGCACCGGCGATCTCGAATTCATCAATTCGATCTGGGACCACATCGAACGAGCTCTGGATTGGATGGATCACTACGGTGACGTCGACGGCGACGGGTTCTTGGAGTATACCCGGCGTTCCGGCAAAGGATTGGTGCAGCAGGGCTGGAAGGACTCACATGATTCCGTTTTCAGTGAGGATGGCACGCTGGCCGAACCTCCTATCGCACTGTGTGAAGTTCAGGGCTATGCCTACGCCGCAAGGAAAGGAGCTGCGGAGTTAGCCCGTAAACGAGGGTTGATCAACTTCGCAGGGCGTTTATCCCAACAGGCAGGTGTTCTCCAGGAGCGCTTCGAAGAGGCCTTCTGGGTCGAAGAACTGGGGACTTATGCCTTCGCTTTGGATGGAAAGAAGCGGCAGTGCCGTGTGACCGTTTCTAATCCGGGTCATTGCCTCTGGACGCGGATCGCTCGGGCGGACCGAGCCAAACGCGTGGCAGAAGGGTTAATGGATCAGAATCTCTTTTCGGGATGGGGGGTGCGCACGGTGGGCACGCGTGAAGCCCGATATAACCCCATGTCGTATCACAACGGGTCCGTGTGGCCCCACGACAATGCTTTGGTCGCGCTTGGTCTGGCCCAATACGGCTTTACAAGCTACTCCCTGCGGCTTCTGGAAAGCATGTTTGAAGCAAGCCTCCATTTCGAATTTCAGAGGCTGCCCGAACTGTTCTGCGGTTTTCGGCGAAGAATCGGAGATGGCCCCACCCTTTACCCAGTGGCTTGTTCGCCGCAATCCTGGGCTGCAGCCGCTGTCTTCATGCTGTTGCAGGCAAGCTTAGGCATGACCGTTTCCGGCACGAGCCCAAGCGTGCATTTTCGCGATTCTTATTTGCCGTCGATAGTGGACTACATTTTGGTGGAAAATCTTAAAGTTGGAAAATCGAAGCTGAGCCTGATTGTGCGCCGGCAGCCGCACGGCGTGGGTATCGACGTCATTCGCAGGGAAGGAGAAGTGGAAGTAGCAGTATTGAAGTGACTCTGCCCTAGTCGCAAGCGTGTGCGACGAGAGCTCTCCGGGGCACGACCGCTCGTATCGCCATTCCATCGTCCGGCAATGTGATTTCGAATAGCCCTCCTACTTCAAGGATTCGTTGCCGCAGCGCCGACAGCCCGACGCCCGACTCCGTACGTGAGGTCAGTATAAATTTCTGAGCTAATCCGATTCCGCCGGAAGCTATGACTTCCACGAAAATGCTCGTCGGGACGGCGCCGATCTTGACTTGCACATTCTCGCCAGCCGATTGTCCGTGGATAGTTGCCAGCGCTTCCTGAACGACGCGAAAAAGAGCGATTTCCAAATCTCGATCGAGCCGGCCCAGATTCGGCTCGATATCCAATTCGACTTTTACTTTGGTCCCTTCCATAAATCGATCCACTTGGAGGTGGACGGCTGCTCCCAAACCGAGATCATCAAGCAAGGGAGGGTAAAGAAGATTGGATGTTACACGGATCTCTCTACAGCACCGCTTGATAAGCTCCCGACACTCATCAACGACGGGATTCTTGCGGCCGGTGGCAGCAATAGAGGCTCTCTGCAGGCCGTCCAGTTTCATCTGTAAGGCCACCAGGTATTGACCGGCACTGTCGTGAAGCCCGTGAGCAATTTTCCTTTTTTCCTCGTCGTGTGTGCGCAGTGATAAGCCGAGTAATGCGCTTTGTTCTTTGGCCACGGCCTCGGCCTTTCGGCATTCTTCTACATCCGTGCAGGAGATGACTAGGCCGCCCGATTGATCGGCAAGGAGGGAGCAATGGCACTGATGGCGGCGATAGCTTCCATCGGTTGCACGCTTCAGCCGAGCTTCGCACTCCCCACCGCCCGGCGCGGTCGATCTCCGGAGCAGTTTTGTGAAATTGTCGCGATCGTCGCGATGGAATGCCCGCAGCCATCCAAAATCAAGACTTTCTTTCTCGGAAAGGCCCGTATAGTTTTGCCAATACGCGTTGAAATATCGGCCATTCCCTTGTGGCGTGACGACGCATACGATTTGAGAGATGTGATCGGTCAAATTCCGGAAGTTCCATTCCTCCGCCCGAATTGTGCGCGCAGATTCAGACACTCCACCATCGGGAGCGCTCGAATATTCAAATGTTTTCAGCGACATTTTCGCGGTGCCTATTTACACGAATATCTTCTGCTGCCATCGGCAGCTTCGATGCAACAAATTGTCACTTCCGAAGGAATGGAGGCCCCTAATAAACAGCGAAAGCTGTATATCTTCAATACACTGAGTTCTGTATTTCTTTAGACTCCTTCGAGTCGGCGAAAATTCCATTTCACAGCAGGTATACGGCAATCCAGCGCTCACTCTTGATGCTTAGCCCTGATAGTGCGCTCAAACTGTGCTATCTACACTCCGCCTCGGATCGAAAGCGGCGGAAAAAGGGAGGCGTCATGAAACCTTCATCATTGCAGGACTTGTTTCTTATCGAGTTGAGTGACCTTTATGATGCTGAGCATCAATTGATCAAGGCATTGCCAAAAATGGCCAAGGCATCTTCGGCGGAGATCTTGCGGGGAGCTTTTGAGGAGCATCTGGAAAAAACCAAAGAACATGCCGCGCGAATCGAACGTATCTTTGCCGACCTCGATATGCCGCCTAAGCGCGAGAAGTGTAAGGGCATGCAGGGGCTCATTTCCGAGGGCAACGACCTGCTGAAAAAGAAGCTGAATCCCGACGTTCAGGATGCGGGAATCATCGCCGCCGCCCAACGGGTTGAACACTACGAAATTGCCGCCTACGGATGCGTGAGGACGTACGCCGAATTGCTCCAGAATCGGCAGGCGGTTGATCTCTTAGAGCAGACCCTTCAGGAAGAAAAGGACGCTGACGAGAAGCTGACGGAACTGGCACAGCAGATTAACGTCGAAGCGCAGGCTCCCGAGGAAGCCGAACTCGAAGGGGGAGACGAGGCCAAGCGTCGAGCAAAAGCTGCATCCTGATTGCGGGCTGCGCCTGCAGATACTCGACGTTCGCCACTTTTTCGCTTCAGGATGAGTAAAGCAGCGCTACCGGAAATTGACTGAAAATACTGCCTAACAAAATTTCCCGTGAGCGACCTTCCGTCTCTATGCGCTCGCCTGTGAAGATGTTCTTCCATCGCCGGGCCGTGCCCGGTGGCAATCCGAGCCGATTTTTTCGCCAAGCCTTTGCCCCCAGTGGGAATTCTCCCGAACTTGTGAGCGCTGTAGTGAAGCGTGGCACGGCCACAAGCACACTTTGCCTCCTGTAAGTGCGCATGAACGCGCAGACATGTTGAAGGATTCTCCTGCCCGCATAGACCGGAGCGTAATCTCCTTCGAGAAAAAGATCAGCATGACTACGCCGAAATTCCAGAGCTCTGTTAGTAAGAAAGAGTTTGATGCGACCATCGGCCCAGTTATACAAAAGAGATGCGAGTGGTACGTTCCCGCCAACCGCCTGTTGAAGGTTCTCCAGGAAACCAGCTCTGATTCTGAAGTCGACAGGGCGGCGATTGTCCGGATCCGTCATGCTGAAATCCCAGAGTTCATTGCCCTGATAAAGATCCGGATTGCCGGGAGCCGCGATCTTCAGGAGCACTTGCGAAAGCGAATTGAGCGCTCCGTGGAACGCGATGCGGCTTTGGAAGCGACGAAAGTCAGCCAGGAATCGCCTCGAGCTTGCAGGTTCGAGGATCTGCCAAATAAAATTTCGGACCGCTCTTTCGTACATTTCGTTAGGGTTGAGCCAACTTGTGAATTGCTTGGCCTCTCGCGCCGCTTTAATGACAAAGGCCTGCAGACGCTCCCGAAATCTATCGATTTCGGCTTCTTCCAGCGGCCACGCTCCGAGGAGAGTCTGGTAAATCAGTAACTCCATGCCAATCGAAGGCGCCGTTTGTCCTTTTTCAATCGATTTCTTATCGCGATTCCAGGAACTCCAGCGTCTGAAACGCGTATGCCATTCCTGTGGAATTTCGGACAGGACATGAATGCGTGCGCGTACGTCTTCGCTTCTTTTTGTGTCATGTGTCGAGGTCGCATTCATCGTGCGCGGCCAAGATCGCTGGCGCTGCTCATTGAACTGATGGAAATTTTGTAGCCCGAATATTTGCTCCTCGCGGAAGGGGTCGCTGCCTACTTCATTCAGAGAAATCAGCGCGGTATATGTGTAGAAGGCGGTGTCTTCAAACCCTTTGGCCATGGCTGCGCCGGTGAACATCTGCCACCGGAGCATAAACTCGAGCCATTCCTCAAACCATGAGCTATCAACGCTATCGGGTTTGCGGCGAAATACGCGCCGAAAGAAGGAGAAGACCTCGCGGGTAATTTGATTTGTCTCCCTGTGCCCGCGCGCCGCTTGGATTGCACGTTCCAGTTCCAATAGATCGCGCTTGGAGATTTGCTGGTCGCGAACGTAAGTGCGATAAACAGGCAGTGCTGCTGTGATCTCTTTGAGAGACGTCTGAAGCTCAGCGAACGGCAAATCGCAAGCTCTCCGATCCATTAATGCGAGGCGCACAATTCGGCTGTGAATTGCCCGAATTTCAGCTCCAAACAGTTGCTCGATCACCTGCTTTTTGCTTTGGTACCAGGTTTCCGCAAAGGAACTTTCGTCTCCCGTAAGTCGCTGATAGAGGCGCTCGAGATAACGGTAGCCTGCTGGCTCGACCAGGAGGAGATTGGCGGCGTTCACAAAATCGTAGCCGGTCGTGCCGGCCACTGGCCATGCGGAAGGCAACTCCTCTGAGCCATTGATTATTTTCTCTACAACGATGTATGGTTGTGGCCGGCCATTTTGGGGAGCAACGACTTCGTCGATTCGTTTGCGAAGCGCAGATAGATAGTCGTACGGGTCACGCAGGCCGTCGACATGGTCAATTCTCAGCGCGTCGACGGCACCTTCCTTCATCAGGCGAAGAACTGGAGCATGCCTGGCTTCGAATACCTTAGGGTTGTCTATCCGGATTCCAACCAATTCGTTGATGTCGAAAAAGCGCCGGTAATTGATCTCTTCTGATGCCCGCCGCCAATAGGCCAGCCGGTAAGCTTGAGAGCATAGCAGCCGGTCGAGACGGTCAAATGACCTGCGCACGCCTTTTATTCCGTTGAAGAGCCTCAGCGTGCGGTCGAGTGTCTTTTGGAAAAATCCAGGCTCGCGATAGAGCTCCCAAAGCTCATTCTTGAACTCGACGACCTTCAAACGGCGACCGTTTCCTTCGGCCGAAGACCCTTCGGACGGTGTTGCAAGTTCATCGGCAGTCTCGCACGCTCGCTCGAGCGTCTTGCGAAGGCGGCCAGCAGTTTCATCGCTGCTGCCCAATTCCTCGAGGCACGCGGCTAAGATGTGCCTGTAGGTTTGCGGCCGAACGGGGAATCTCATGTCGTAGTAGCGGATGAAAAATCCTTGATCGTCATAATGGAGGCTGAGCCCCTGCGTCTCGAGCACCCGGCCGTATGTATCACCAAGCACCGGGAGCATAATGCGGGAGCGCTGGAGCGGGTCAGCAGTCCAGTCAATATCAAAGTACGATGCGAACTCCGATTGCCGGCCGTTCTCGAGCAAATCCATCCACCAGGGATTTTCCTCGCTGGCAGCCATATGGTTGGGAACGATATCCAGCATCAGTCCCATTCCATAGTTGTGTAGCCGGTTGACTAAGCTTTCGAACTCCTCTTCGGTTCCCAGTTCGGAATTGACTCGCGCAGTGTCCGCAACGTCATAGCCATGGAGGCTTCCTTTGCGTGCACGGAAGCGAGGCGAAGCATACAGATGAGTGATGCCCAACGCGTGAAGATAGGGCACCAACTCTTCGGCGTCCCGAAAGCGAAAGTTGAGGTGGAATTGAATGCGGTAGGTAGCGCAGGGCAGGGGCATGGGTTAAGACATCCGCATTCCCAATTGCTCCCCTAAGGCTCGAAAAGTTTGACTCCACTCCGGAACATCGCAGCCCGCACTATGAGGTTTATTGCCGTTCGCCGAACTCATGAGCACGGAGTGGTAGACGTTTTGAATCTCCCATAGGCGAACTTCAAACGGGAAGGAGCGAGCCAACCGCACCGCGGCTTCGAGCGAAGACACCTTTTCCAAATCGCAGGGCTGCGCTTCCCAATTCTCAGCCATGGTTTCCAGCTTTCTTCGCAGCGCAAACTCGAGTGTCGCCGCATCGAGGTTGACGTGTACGGCCTTTGCTTCTTCCATTAGCGCTCGAACCAGGTCCACGTTTACGTTCTCCGCCTCAATCGCTCTGCGCAACTCGGCGTTGAGCGAAACCTCTGCGGCAACCTGAAAGTGACGGATGAGCGGGATGCCATGGGCGGCGACAAAGCGCATTAGCGGAGCCCGGCTGTCATAGAGCTGCCGATAGGATGACTCCGCCTCTTCCAGCGCGGAATTCAGAATGATTCGCAGTATCTTTCGCTGCTCATCCCGGAACAGCAGCTTCAAACTGTAGCTACCCGAGCCAAAGGCGACATCGATTGCCCGGATCAAATCCGTGAAATCGCCGCTTTCGAAGACTTTGCTAATCCGCTCCGTAATTTCCTTGTAAGCTTTTTCGTCCGTAAATTCCCGCACGCCCCCCGTGACGTAGTGATCGCCGAGGTGGACAGCTCCAAACATCACGCGGCCGGAATCCAAAGTGATGTCGGACGTAATCCGGATGCGGCCAAAGGAGACATGCGATTTGCCGGACGACAGCATGGTGTGATCTTCCTGATCGATTTGGTAACAGTAGGTTTGGCTATGCGGCGGATAGGATTCAAAAAGAGAACTGATCGCATAGTGAGCGCCGACCTTATTCAGATCGATCATTGCGGGCCGGACGTAGCTTTCGTAAATTTTTCTGCCGTCGCCCTGTTCGGGAATATTGCTATGCGCTTTCGACAAGCGATTTAAGAATTCCTCTTCGATTTTGGGATCATCAAACAGCGATTGCGCCAGCTGAACGGCCCTTCCCGAATATTGGATCGACTGCACGGTCTCTAAGCCGGAAAGCTCGTCGAAGAACCACCCGCAACTCGTGTACATCAGCATCAGGTGGCGCTGGAGCTCCATGAGTTTCAGAGCGCGTATCTGTTCACATTCTTTTAGCTCGCGCCGCACTTGTTCCTGAAGAAACTTACCGATGGTGTCCCGCGAGCGATTTAGAAGCACTCGGATGTACTGATCCCGAGCCGTCCACGCGTCGACGAATAATACGCCCGCAGCCTGTTCAAATTTGGGTGCCAGCGTATCTCGAAGCCAATCAAAGGCCTCGCGCAAAGGTGTGCGCCACTCTTGATTCCAGCCGGGACGCCCAGAATTACACCCGCAATTCGAGCGCCATCGTTCGATTCCGTGCACGCAACTCCAGGAAGTGTTCTCGACGATTTCCACCTCGTGTGTCGGCGGGTGCTTTTCCAGAAAATCGGCATAAACGGTGAGTTCCGCGAGTTTTTGCGTTTCGATATAGCGCAATGCATAGCTCAGAGCCATATCTCCATGGGCGCGATGATGCCCGTACGTTTCTCCGTCCGTGGCAATATTCGTGAGCTGGGGCCACTTCCGCGCGTCGGAGAATCCGGCCATGAGGCGTTGAGCGAAATCCTCGCCGCGCATGAGGATATTTTCAAAGGCCACCGCATGAGAAATAGGTCCATCAAAGAAAAACAAAACGATGCTTCGTCCAGAGGGTAGCTTGGCAAGGTAAGCGCGCGAGGGATCGATCTTGCCTCCGCTGACGTCTTTCCATTCTTTCTTCCCTATGTGCCGCACCCTCTTGGCAGCATGCTGCGGAAGCACGGTGAAGCGGATCTTCTGGGCCGCCAACATTTCAAGCGTTTGCACGTCGACTGCGGCCTCAGGCAGCCACATTCCTTCCGGATAACGGCCAAATCGGTACTCGAAATCTTTGACGCCCCAAACAACTTGCGTGGACTTATCCCGTGTATTCGCCAGCGGCAAAATAATGTGGTTGTAACCCTGTGCCATGGCTGCCCCGTGACCGGCAAAGCGTTGGCACGTTTCCTGATCCGCCGCCTGAATCGCCTTGTAAAGACGCGGGGTTTTCGCTTCGATCCAGGAGATCAGCGTAGGACCAAAATCGAAGCTGATCTTCGAGTAATTGTTCACGATATCGATGATTTTCTGTTCGCCATCCAGGATGCGCGACGCTGCATTGGGCGCGTAGCATTCAGCGGTCACGCGTTCATTCCAATCATGGTAGGGGTAAGCTGAATCCTGAATCTCAATAGCCTCAAGCCAGGGATTCTCTCTGGGAGGCTGATAGAAGTGCGCGTGTATGCAGACGTAACGATCGGTCACGTTTTCCCTCGGTCATCGGAACAGTAGAGTGCGAACGAGAACGGCTCGATGCTCATGGATTGATTATGGGCGTTTGGCAAGCAGTCCGGAAGTGAAGAACCAGGTCCCGCCCAACGGCGATCGCGAGAATTCAGGACCTTTCTCCACGCATTGTGCAGCAAAGAAAAGCTGACGTGGGCAGCATTCTTCCCAAAATTGAAACAGGCGAATAGCTGATCGTCGTCGCTCCAGCGGCGCAAGAGCAGAGCTTTCTCATTTTCAAAAGGTGTAGCTTCGACGCGGGACATGTCGGAATTGGCAAAGGCGGGATGTCGCTTACGTACCCCCAAGAGCTCTGCATAGAACTCGCGAAGCTGCCTGTGCCCTTCCTCTTGCTGCAGTTGCCAATTTAACTTTGAGCGCAAAAATGTAGCATCGTCCTGCGGATCCGGAGGATCCTGATTCCAGCCAAACGCTTTGAATTCGCTTTTCCGGCCTTGCCGCACAGCTTCGATGAGGTTGGGATCTTGATGGCTTACGAAATATTGAAAGGGCGAGTTCTCGCCGTATTCCTCCCCCATGAAGATCAGGGGCAGAAACGGAGAAAGCAGCATAACGCCCGCCGCGACCTTCGCCGCTTCGAAATCAACCAAGTGAATCAGTCGTTCGCCATTCATGCGATTGCCAATCTGATCATGATTTTGGGTGAAAACTACGAAGTGCTCAGCACTCACACCTTTTGATTCACTCCCGTGGGAGCGCAGCCTGTATTTCGAATATTCGCCCTGGTAGACGTAGCCGCTCGTCAAACTCTTCGCAATTTGCGAGAGCCTGCCAAAATCCTGGTAATACCCAGCGGTCTCATTGGTTAGAACGGCGTGCACGGCGTGATGAAAATCGTCGTTCCACTGCGCCCCGAAACTATAGCCCCCCCGCTCTGCGGACTGCACGGTACGAATGTCGTTTCGGTCGCATTCCGCAATCACATGAATTTCGCGGTTCTGGCTCCTTGCCGCAACTTGGACCGCGAGATTGAGCTCGCGTAAAAACGGCTTTGCGGACGTGTCAACGATGGCGTGCACAGCGTCTAGGCGCAGTATGTCTATGTGGAAATCACGGATCCAATGAAGCGCGTTCTCGGTAAAGAAACGCCGTACCTCATCGCTCCACTCGCCGTCAAAGTTGACCGCCTGCCCCCATGGCGTGCGGTAACGATCTGTGAAGTAAGGCCCAAAGTCGGCGAGATAATTGCCCTCGGGACCCAGATGGTTATAGACGACATCGAGCGCGACGCCGAGATTTTCCTTATGGCACGCGTCTACCAATTGCTTCAGTCCTGACGGGCCGCCATAGGAATTCTGCACGCAAAACGGGAAAACACCATCGTAACCCCAGTTCCTGGCCCCTGGAAATTGCGCCACAGGCATCAGTTCGAGCGCGGTAACTCCCAGCTCCTTCAATTCACGCAGGCGGGGAGTAATTGCGTCAAAAGTGCCTTCGGGAGTGAATGTCCCGACGTGAACTTCGTAGAATACGATTTCGCGAATTGGCAAACCTCGCCATCCGAGATCAGTCCAGCTAAAGCCATCTTGCGGGCGCAACTCGGACGGCCCATGGACACCCTCCGGCTGGAAGCGCGAAGCCGGATCAGGTCTCATGTTCGCGCCGTTTCCGCCAAGATCATATAGATATTGGCACGGAGTCTGACCCTTCATCCGCAAGCTAAAATAGCCTCGCGGAAGGCGTTCCATGGGAATGGAACGACAAGTCGGATTCAGGATACGGAGCTTGACGCTATCGGCGTGGGGTGCCCACACCAAAAACTGACACTCCCCGGTGCTGAGGGGGGTCGCACCCAGAATGTCGCCTTGTGTTTCGGCCATTAAAACATCACATCCCAACATTTGTCGCTGAAAGCGGTTTCAGGTTCCATCAGTGTATTTCTGTATCCAAGCAGTCGGGATTTGGGGTCGCGGATGGTGAGACCGAGTGAGGCTCGTTCCGATCGGCGAGAAGGGTCAGGGTTCTATGATCTGATTGCGGACGGCATAGCGCACTAATTCGCTGACGGAATGTAACTCAAGCTTGCGCATGATATTGGCCCGGTGGGTTTCTGCTGTTTTAACGCTGATTCCCAGCGTCACCGCCACTTCCTTACTGCTTCTGCCTTCCGCCAACAACTGGACGATCTCTCGTTCGCGGGAGGTCAGCCGATTGCGCATCAATACGCGGGGCTCCGTCACGGAGCTTTGGCGGCAAAATCCGTCTATCAGCATTTCCGCAGCACGCGAGGTAAAGAAAGAACGATGATTCGCCAACGCTTCGATGGCGATCAGCAGGTCGCGATCCGCGTCGGACTTCATGATATAAGCCCTCGCGCCCGCGTCGACGATCTCTCGCACCAATTGATCCGAATAATGCAGCGAAAGGATGACTACTTCCGTCTTGGGCAGCTGTTTCCGTATCTTGCGCGCCGCTTCCAAGCCGTTCAAATCGGGCATGCTGATATCCATCACCACGATGTCCGGTCTATGTTGCTCGGACATCGTAATCGCTTCCCGTCCCGTGGCAGCTTCGGCGCACACCACCCATCCCGGGCGAGAGGAAAGAAGCGCTTTCAGTCCTCGTCTGATGATGTCGTGATCGTCGGCGACGAGAATACGAAGGTTACTCATGGGGTAAGAATGCCCGATTCTGCGTCAACCAGTATGGGGGGAAGCAAGGTCTTCATTTTGCCGCCCGAATAGTAACGCCCCTTATGGATAATATACACTGGCCTCGCCTCCCATCCATACTTCGCTGTATTTTGGGCCATCCGGTATACCCGAGATTCGGCCGCAATCTTTGCTTCGTCGATCTCTCGTAATTTCTGTAGCATACCGGCCTCACTGATCGCTTGCGCATGTGGCTCTCTCAACCCATGGAGGCACTTTCGCGCTAGGCTATAACTCGGCTAAAAGCAAACTCACGGAGCCAACCCGGGGTGATCTTTCAGGTTCTCATTGCTGAACTTATTGGGGTGCAGCGCGGCAGTTGTGAGATAAATTGCGACATTTATGATCAGAAACGAGCGAGCGATTTTCTTCGTTACCTACATTCCCGCGAGTGACTTGTGATGTTTGATCTTTTTAAGCCTAATAACTGTGTTCTGGCAAACCACTCTAAACGTGACAAGGTCTGGCAAACTCGGGTATTGAGTTTCTTCGTCTTCTTTGTGTTTCAGCTCCTATTTGCATCGGGAGTTAAGGCCCAAGTCCAAGTGCCCGTTGGGCGGGGCGTTGTGCGGGTCGAATCTACACAACAAAGAAGAGAAGGCGACCGCTACATCGCCGACGGGAATGTGGATTTGCATTATCTGGATATGCGGCTTAGGGCTGATCACATCGAGTACAACTCCAAAACTTACGACATACTCGCCTACGGCCACGTTATTTTCGACTACAACACGCAACATTTCGAGTCTCCCGAAGGCCACTACAACGTTCGCACCGATCAAGGCGTCTTTTCTCACGTCCAAGGGAGAATCACCGTCACCCGGCGCCCAAATCCCAATGTCCTGTTCTCGCCGAACCCGATCTCGTTTGAAGCCGACGAGGTGGACCGCGTAGGTGAACAAACCTACGTGTTTAAGAGGGCCTGGATGACAATTTGCCTGCCCAATCGCCCCTTGTGGAAGTTCTACTCCGTTCGTTCCACACTGAAGGTCGGCGACAAGGTGGTACTGGTTCGCGCCAACTTTCGATTGCTGAAGGTTCCCTTGATATATCTGCCGTACGCGACCATACCGGCGAGCCAAAACGTCCGCCAATCGGGTTTTTTACTTCCCGAGCTATCTGAAAATTCGGTGCGAGGCTACGTCGCGGGCGATTCGTATTATTGGGCTCCGACGGACTGGATGGACGCGGAAATCGGCGCTCAATACATGACTTTGCGAGGATGGGGGCAAAGCCTTGATGTCCGTGCGGTACCGTCGACTAACATGGATCTAGGTATTCATTACTACGGAGTGGAGGATCGCGGCCTGCCAGGTCCAAATGGGACTTTGATTCCGGAAGGCGGCAACGAAGCCAGGCTGCTCTTTACAGACAACCTAGGCGGCGGCTGGCGCGGCGTTGCCGACCTAAACTACCTGAGTTCGCTCACTTTCCGCCTGGCATTCGCCACGACTTTCAACGAAGCCACTGTTTCTGAGGAGCATAGCAACGTTTTCGTAACCAACAACTTTCACGGATTCAGCCTGAATATTGCAGCGCTCAATTACAAGGATTTTCTGAATGCGCAGCCGGAAACCAGTATTGTTCTGCGCAGCGCGCCAGAGGTGCGGTTCAGCTCCACCGACCGGTCTTTCTGGCAGAAGTGGCCCTTATATTTCGGATTCGATAGCGTCAGCGGTGCCGTGCGGCGTTCCGACACCATTATCGACACTGGCCAACTCGTACAGCGTTCCGAGCTCGCTCCTCACGTGACCCTCCCATTGCGTTGGGGTTCTTGGTTCGGCGTAACCAGTACTGCAGGATTCAGGCTCACCGATTACGGCGAGCAGCTCGTAAACGGCACGCCGGTCAACCAGAACCTGCTACGCACCGACGGCGAATTCAGTGTTGAATTGCGTCCTCCAGCGCTCGAACGCGTCTGGGATCGACGCAAAACCAAATGGAAGCACGTGATAGAGCCTGAAATTATCTATAACCGTGTAACCGGAATTGGGGATTTCAGCCGAATTATTCGCTTTGACGAAGACGACACAATTACAGATACCAGCGAAATCGAATCCCGCATCACGCAGCGATTCTTCCGCAAAAGCAGTGACGGCCAGGTTGAAGAATTTCTCACTTGGCGCCTGGCGGCCAAGTACTACTTCGATCCGACCTTTGGAGGGGCGTTGGTGACGGGGCAGCGCAATGTTTTCGCTGCGCTCGATTCGCTCACGCCGTTTGCCTTCGCTGATGAACCTCGGCGTTGGTCGCCGATTGTCAGTGATATCAAGATAAACTACAGCCAGCATTATGATCTTCAGTTGGAGACGGATTTCGATCCGATTCCAAATCGGCTGTCTGCATTCGGACTTATTGGCACAGCGCATCCTTTTCGGCAATCCTTCATCAGCCTCGCTGAGTTCAGATTGAATACGGACCCAATACTACAGCCGCGCCAGGATCAGATCCGTCTTACCGCGGGCTGGGGCCAGCTGAATCGCAAAGGGTGGAACACGGCTACTGCGTTCGCTTATGATACGATTCAGCGCTCCTTGCAATACGAGGTGGTGCAGGCGAGCTACAATGGCGGTTGTTGTGGAATCAGCTTTGAATATCGCCGCCTGGCTCTCGGACCCCTTCGCAACGACAATCAATTTCGCGCGGCGCTGCTCATTGCGAATTTAGGGACGTTTGGAAACCTGCGCCGCACGGAGCGATTGTTCTAGTTCGTTCGAGAACTGGATTTAGGATTGTGTCTTTTCGGTCTGATTGAGGGATAAGACTCTCGCCGGGTAAATCAGTTGGAGCTGCTGTAGCGGAGAATAGATGTTTGAGCGTCGTTCCGCGTTGTTAGGTTTCATTTCAGGACTTCTCGACTTAGGCTTGACCGCGCTGTCATTTCCTGTCGCCTATTGGGTTCGCATGCGGGTGTTGGCTCGAATGGTAGGGGACGTCGTCCAACCGGCGATTTACCCCTTCAGATTGTATTGGGGACTCTTTGTCGGCATTTTGGTGATCTGGTTTTTGATTGCCCACTTTCTGCACATCTATCGTGATATTGAACTGCGCAATCGCCAGCAACTCATCGGCGATGCAGCGAAGGTAATTATCCTTGGAGTTGTGGCCTTAAACGCCGCCTTGTACTTTGTGAGGGCGGACTATATCAGCAGAGCCTTTATTCTAACTATTGCGGCGGTTAATTTTTTACTCGTGGCCACCGGTCGAGCGGTTTTGCTCGGCGGCAGCAAGGGCCTGCGAGACAAGTTTCAAAGGTTTCACTACTGCTTGATTGTCGGACTTGGCCAGAATGCGCGCGAGCTTGCCTCTTTGATTGAACAAAGTGAGCCGCAAGGATTGCGTTTGATAGGGTTCGTGAACCCCGGAACGAATGTGGAATCGAGAATCGGCGCACTGAAATCACAGTATCCCATCTTTGCATTAGCCGACGTGTACGGGATCCTTCAAAATCATGTCGTTGATGAAGTTCTTTTCGCTGTTAACAACGACGAACTGGAGCATTTGGAGCCGCTCATTGACCGTTGCCATAAGGAAGGTATCCGAACTCGCGTGGATCTCGGTTTTTTCCCGCGCACCTTCGCGCGCGTTCATCTCGAAAACCTTCGACACATCCCCCTGCTGACGCTGGGCTCTACGCCCAACAACGAGTTTGCACTATTCGCGAAGCGTGCCGTCGACCTCATCGTAAGCGCGCTCGCGCTCATCCTGCTTTCGCCGCTCCTGCTGATCATTGCGATTCTCGTACGTCTCACCTCGCCAGGCCCGATTTTGTATCGCCAGATTCGCTGCGGCCTCAACGGCCGGCGATTCGCGCTGTATAAATTCCGCTCCATGGTCGCCAATGCAGATGAGCTTCGCGCGGAGCTGGATATTCTGAACGAGCTTGAGGGCCCAGCATTCAAGATCAAAAACGATCCGCGCTGCACGCCGCTGGGCCGCTGGCTGCGAAAGTTCAGCTTGGATGAACTGCCCCAGCTCTGGAACGTGCTGATCGGCGAAATGTCTTTCGTGGGTCCGCGTCCGCCTTTGCCGCAGGAAGTAGAAATGTATGCGCCTTGGCAACGGCGGCGCTTGCGCATGCGTCCCGGCCTGACGTGCTTATGGACGCTCGAAGGCCGAAATCGGTTGAGCTTCGATAGGCTCGTGCAGTTCGATCTCGCTTACATCGACAATTGGTCATTATGGCTGGACTTGAAAATCTTCCTGAAAACGATCCCCCACGTTGCGCTTGGCCGTGGCGCCAGCTGAAACAGCCGTTTCCTTGAGTTGATGCAATTGGTGGTACAGCGCCAGCGCCAATCCCGTCAAAAACCAGAAGAGAAACATCACCACCGAATCGCCAAAATCGTAGTGCACCAGCGAACTCACGAAGAACGAACTTGTCGCGCCTAGAATGCCCAGCGAGAGTCCGTAAGGGAATGGATCCATACGCTTACGCGTTTGCACGACCAACCGCGCCAACATAAGCCAATATGCCGCCATGAAAACGACCCATGCGGCCAGCACCAGCAGCCCCATTTCGACGCCGATTTCAATCGGAGTCGAATGGAAATGCAGTTGAACTCCATATTTTTTGTAGGCTGCCAAGTCAAACCTTGAAGGCGCGTCCCGTATCACGTTCATTCCTACACCGAACAAGGGATGAGCTTCGATCAACTTTGCTCCATCGCGCCACATTAAAAGACGGTAGTCCGTGCCCGCATCGTTCAGAGCGAACAAGCCCATCTGCCGGTATCGGTGCATAGCTACGGTTGTTCCGACAACAGCGACGATGAGAATTGCGGGGATGATAACGGTTCGCGACCAATGCTTGAGAAAAAAGCAGAGTTCGACCACGCATCCGAACGCAAATGCCAGCCAGGCCCCACGAGTGAGCGTCATCGCCAATACGGCGCCGAAAACGAGCAAGAGTCCGGCGAAGACCGTGCTCGACAGCGGCGAATACCGCCGATGGCTCAGCCACAGCCCAAAAACAAGACAGGCCAGAAGCTGCAAGACGGCCGCATAAGTGACGTAATGGCTGTAGAAGGCCCGAGCGCGCGCAGGCCGGTCCGTTTCTATCTGCATTCCGAGTTCACTGAAGGTTTTGGGGCGCGGTGCATTGTCTAGAGAGACCGCGATAGGAACGGCGTCCTTCATAATCTCGATGCCGAGCCCGTGTATTACCCGAAGCTGCATCGGCTTGCCGGACGGCTCGGAATCCACGCGCCGCAGGAACTCTTGCGGCCTTTCGACGCTATGGCCGTCAACCCGTAGAATAACGTCGGCCTCACGCAGCCCGGCGCGATAAAAGGTTGTCCCGGGCTCGGGATTATGAATTCGCAGCCCAACGCCATCGACGTAGCTCCACATCGCCCAGCCGGCTGCGCTAAGTGAAGAAAGGAAAAGAACCGCCAGCAATTGCTTGACCCGCCGCGCATTCGAGACGTTATGCGCCACGAGTAGAACCATGAAAATCAGCGCAATTTTGCGCATGCCTTCCCAGCTCGAAGCTGGGAGGGGCGACACCAGCGCCGATATGACGGAGAGTACGAGGAAGATGAGTATCGGAAGGTCCAGGGGTGAGCTCTTCAGCATCCTGCGGCGCACCAGCGCCAGCCGCAGAACCCACGCTAAGGCCGCACCTGCATAGGTAACGTGGGACGCCGCAATCGAGAGAGGTTGTGCGATGACGAAGAGGAAAAGAAAAAATGCCGTGATCGTTTCCAGACTACGAGACAACCTGGCGGTGAGGTCATTAGCGGCTGCGCGCGGGCGGCTTACACCCAGCATTGTATCGGCCATCTGATTGGTCGCCATCGCCGCTAGTTTCCCATTCTCCCTACCGCAACGCACGGGAAATCAGCGCGCTTCGGGCCCGTACTCAAACCCGGGCAGCACTACTGTCAGTAACACTGGATGGTATCGCCGGGGAAATCTCGACGAAATTACTGGGGCGGGTTTTGGCGGATTTGGTAAAAACACCGCCTAATTCAGCCATTGGTCTACGTGCTATGCTCTAGGAGATGTGTGCAAGATCGGGGCGTAGCGCAGCCTGGTAGCGCGCCTGCCTTGGGCG
>CAWDNV010000014.1:0-10041 GCA_963803735.1 uncultured Acidobacteriota bacterium
GCGGTGGCACCGGGGCATCGCCAAAAGAAGGGCTTGCTTGCGCTAACATCCGTTGCTTCGCGGTATTGCGAATATCTTG
Organism: uncultured Acidobacteriota bacterium; assembly: GCA_963803735.1. Taxonomy (GTDB): domain Bacteria; phylum Acidobacteriota; class Terriglobia; order Acidiferrales; family UBA7541; genus Palsa-189. The sequence goes on from CAWDNV010000014.1 coordinate 80, forward strand.
CGCACTTAGGTTCCCGTTGTTATCGTCCGGATTCCGCGTATCGGCATTGAGAAGCGGCGTCACCGAGTGGCTTGTATCCGTATTCCCTCCGCCTGGTCGGCCAAGGTTGGGCTGGTTGGACTTGATGTCCTTTCGGCCCGTGCTTGGCGTTGAGAACATCACGAAGAACGCAAGCGCCAGCACAACTGTAAGCCCGGCAAGCAGCAGAAAGCTTTTGGTCCGATCCTCTTTGAGCTGTTGACGCTTGATGTTGCCTCGGGTTTCACCTTGCGCCGAACGCTGCATGATCTGCCGCAAATGCGCCAGCCATCCCGTGGGCGGCTGCTCTTGTGCTTCCACGGCCTGGGGCTCAAGCTCGCGATCAATACCCTGGTTCTCGTCGCGACCCGCTGCAGGCTCAATCCGCTGAGTTTTTCATCGGGCTTCATAGGCCGAACCTCCTCGGAAACTGCTGATTCCGAAACCGATCGGGGCTAGCGCCGGAAGATCCACCGCTCCCGAATCGGCGACCTGCAAGAACAACGTTTCGCTGGACTGTTTGAAGCTTGGCCGCTCAAAGATCACGACTCCGTCCGTTCGCTGCCCCGCGCCCAAACGCCGTGTGCTCAAGCGGAAGTCGATCACGCGAAGCTGCTCTGCGGTGGTCCACTTCTTCTTGACCTTGCCGCCGAGCTGAACCTGCGGTGGCAGGATCTCGATCGCATGGTTTGAGGGATTTACGGCTGAGAACAGAACGACGACCTCGCTTCCCTCATCCAGCACCTCGCTGACACCAGCTCTGATGCGCGGCCCGGCTTCAATTTCGCCCGGATGCTGGCCATACAGCACTGGAAGGGGTGCGCGTTTCTGACGGTCGAGCAGTCTGTCCAGGACCTCACTGGATTTGCCGTCGATTGCCCTGGGCGGATCGAAACTCGCCGCCTTCAGCAGCCCAGCGAGTTGCACCGTCGTCGGACTCCCTGATGCCACGTCCGATCCCTTGGCGTGTACATCAAGCTTTTGCGTTTCGGCGATGAACGAAGCGGAGAACGGGCTCTCCTCTACAAGGAAACTTCCCGCAGTGGGCTTACCGTATTTCAGCAGCACGTCAACCGTTTGCGTTGCGCCGTTCTGCTCACCGAAGCTGATCAACAAGAGATTTACCTGGTGACCTAATGTAGTCGTGATCAACAGGTTGGTCTGCGCTGGCTGAGGGGCTACTGGCTTCACGGTCACGAGTTCCGGCTCATGTTCGGAATGCTCAGCCTGAAAGTTTTCCGGGTCTCCCACCACAACCGAATTTACGGGCTCGGGCATTCGGATCGATGTGGCGACCCGCGGAGCTAGCCGCAAAGTGATGACCTTCTCGTCAAGACTGGCACGAGTCAGGATCACGGGTTCAAGCTGTGCCCGGCTGGTTGTGGGCGTCACCAATACCGCTGGCGTTGGTCTTGTTAGACCCTGCTGCACTGTCTGGGCCGAGGCAACTCCCACCAACCAAACCACACAAATGCATGCTTTCGGATGGTCCATGCTATCTCCCTCCTTTGCGCCTCAACTCGGCGCGATACTGTTGCGCAATCCGTTGAACGTATGTGTAAACCTCTTCCGAGGAGTAGTCCAGCCCACGCGCGAGAATCGGCTTCTCGCCTGCCGCATACGCGGCCACAACCAGGCGAAAGTCTCCATGAAAGAGTGCTTGAAGCTCCGCCAGGTATGCGACTCCGCCACGCACGTTTTCATGGATGTAGAACGGGTGAGTCACGCCAAAGTGCTGCGCAGTCGCGGGCATGAGTTGCATCAAGCCCATCGCGCCCTTTGAGGAAACCACGCCCGGCTGCCATGCGGATTCGATCTGAATGATGGCGCGCACAAGAGCCGGCGAGACTCCATATTCCTGGGCGTAGTAGCTCGCGCAGCGCTCCTCGTACTCGCGCATGCTGAGCGACTCCCCCGCAAACGCGGGAGCCATCACGCACACTACGCTTAGTAACGCCGCCGCTCTGCGCATACAAGTTCCTTTTGCTCAAGAGCTGCCTGGCCTCCGTCCCTGCTGTACTGCTGTGTGTCGTAGACCAGGCTTTCGAAGCCATCCCGAAGCAAGAGCCGTTTGCGGTCGTTCTGCGTCTTGGCGATCAGAGGCAGGAGAACATCCCGCAGGTCGGCGCTGATTTCGTGAACGCCTAGGACTTTAAGCGCCTCGGCGAGGTCGAGCATTTCGGCGATCGATGGCGCTTTTTCCAGGGTGTAGCCGCGAAGTGCATGCGCGAAGCCCGCAAGCTGGCCATGTAATTCCGCATGTGTGCCAGCCGTTCGCTTTTCCAGGATCTGGGTCTCCCGCTCGATCGTTGGATGTTCGAACCGAAGATATAGACTTCGACGCCGCAACGGATCGCCGATCCGGCGAACTTCGTTCGAGGTCAGCACCACGAAGGGCTTGCTCTTCGCCTTGATCGTGCCGATCTTAGGGATGGACAGTTGCCAGTCACTCAAGATCTCCAGGAGTTCCGCTTCGAACTCTTCACTGACCTTGTCGATTTCATCGATCAACAAGACGCATGGCTTCTCATACAGGAGCGCCCTCAGGAGTGGTCCTTCCTGAAAGAATTCCAGCGTATGCAGATCGCGCCGCAAGGAAGCCCAACTGGCCGATGCCGTGCTGCCCTGTGTGTTCAGGTAGAGACGCTGCAGGGACTCGTCGAACTTGCCGATGGCCTTTTCCTCATTGATACCCTCATAGCATTGAAGACGTTCGATGGTGGTGTCTGCCGCGAGAGCAACTACTTTGGCCAGTTCTGTCTTACCAGAGCCCGGCGGCCCTTCGGCCAAGACGGGCTTCTGCATTTGGGCGGCAAGATAGATCACCTTGAGCGTTACCGGATCCGTCACGTACTTGGCGGCCTCCAGCTTCTCGGACAACTCTTGGATCGAGGAGAACACTCGTCGGGCTCCTTGAAGCCCCATACTAAGGCAGAATCGTTCTGCGGGCTCCTCAACTTCTCGGTCTCTCGCCAAAACTGCCCTGTTACCGGCCGTCCGGAAGACCTTCCAATTCAGCGACGAACAATGTCCCGGTACATTTTCTTTGCGGAACCACTTTTCCTCATTCCCTTCTGTTCACGACCGAGCGTCCAGGAGTCGACGCCCACCAGAGGTGCGATACTTTTTTCGAAGGAACCAGTTTTCCTCATGCCGCCCGGCCGAGCCCGTTCGCCTAGAGGCAGCCAGGGAAATCGGGTTCGCAAGGGGACCGCCGCACTTTTTCGAGGGAACCACTTTTCCTCGTTCCTTCCGGCTGAGATCGGTTGCCCAGGAAGCCAGCAGATCGGCTCGCCGGGAATCAGCGCACGTTTTTCTGACGGAACCACTTTTCCTCATTCCTTCCGGCCGAGACTGGCGCAGCAGTGAAGCAAGGACATTCGGCTGCCAGAGCGAGCCGCGCACTTTTTTCGCGGGAACCACTTTCCCTCATTCCGCTTGGGTTCACGGAGCCCCGTTGGACCCAGACTCTCTCCGGCAGTTCTTTCTCTAGCTCTTCACTGCAAGGAGATAGCGGAATTCCGGCAGTACGGAAAACGGAGCGCGTCGGTGCTCCGACTTCTTCCGCCAACATCCTGATACGATCCTCGCGAAGGTTGCCAAGGAAATGGCCCCCCTCGGAGAGATGCCGAACCCGGAGCGGATCAAAGCCCATCAGTCGTGCGCAGGTCGCGTCTGCCGCGACAGGATCATCGGCAAGTACAATCTTGCCCAGTTGGCGGGCGCTTCCCTGAAGCGGGCCGTTGCCTTCCATTGCGGTAATACCGTCTGCGATCACGAAGTGGATCGGAACGGTCGCACAGATGTCGAGGATGCTTTCGTGAATTCCGCTCCAGTGCAGTAGATTCTTCGGCCAGCCGTACTTCATGCCTGGCACAATACCGAACATGTTTTTCAAGCTCAGCGTGACCCCTGCCCAATGATGGGTCTTCACTTTGGGCATTGAAACAACGAAGTCGGATTCGAGAACCGCACGCGGCAGCCAGAGCTCGCCGAGACCGCTGTAATTGGCTTTCAGCTTCACTTTTCTGAGCTCGTCCCGGTTGAGATCCACGAACTCGATCTGCCGTTCCGCGAGATGCGGCTTGAGACCTGCCGCCTGCACTACGAGTTCCGTGTCGCGTTGATGTCCAGGGCCCTCGCCAATCACAACCCGCGCGGCGCCAAGACGGAGGAAACATCGCGCCGCGGCGCCAATCAGAGCCGAGTTCGTGTTCACGGGACCCGGCAAGTCTTCCACCAAGTTTGGTTTTAGAAGAATGGACCGCCCCAGCACCTGTAGCCGGAACAACCGCAATCCATCCAGAAGGAGCGCCTCGATCCTCTCTGAGTACTCGTCCGCATTCAGCACCGCTACAGCCGAACGAGGTCTCCGGTACGAGACGGAGTGCTTCGGCCAAACCCATTCGGCCGTCACTCCTGCTGTCGGCGGCCACACCCACTGAGGAGCCAAGGAATCGTCGCCGATCGAGCTTCATCGCAGCACCACGAACGGATGAATCATCTCGCCGCACTTCAGCGCGAGAAGCGCGGTGGCGAGAGTTGCATTGTTCCGGATGTCGCGGCCGTCTCCGATGATCGTCGCCAACCTGTTCTTTAGCCCTCCGATAGGCTCTTGGTACACGAACAAGCTGAGAATGCACCAGGCAAGACTGGAAACAGAATCGACGCTGGCTGCGTTCTGTCGCAGCCATGACAAGCTCTTTTGAATCATTTCGGTTCGCTGTTCGTCCTGGAGAGCCAGCAGCGCGATCGCCGTCGCCTCAACATGCGGGCGCAGCGGTACTCCGTAAACAACGCTGTTTCCGGAGTTCCACCCTCCGTCAACGCATGCGCGATCCAGAAGCATCTCGACGCCCAGATGGATTCGTTTCTCCGACGCCTCGGAGCGATTGCAGACCGTGAATTGCTTGATGGCGATGATGCTGAACGCTGTGGGGATGACCCAGCTTGCAGAGCCGGAAATCCAGGGCCAGCCATACTTGTCGGGATCGAAGCGAACGTTGCGATCGGCGGTCTTGAATTTCCATCGCCAGAACCAGTGCGCCTCTCGGCCCCGCTCTGCGATGAGCCAATGAAACGCCTTCTCACGGGCGCTGGCGAAATCAGTCATTTCATTGAGGGCGCAAAGAGCAAGGGCCGTTGTCCAACTGCCCTCCGAGTCTCCCAGAAAGGCCGGCCAACCTCCATCTCGTCGCTGCAGACGCAACAGCTGCTCAATTCCTGATCCACTCGCGTCCGACGATTCCGAGCTTAATGCCATTGCGGCCAAAGACGTCGCCTCGACACTGGTTTGGGAAGAATTCAGATAACTCCAGCCTCCCAATGGAAGCCGTCGCTCCTCGAGAGATCGGGCCAGTAGGGACACGTTCGGCATACCCCTTATATGGGGCAGATCCTCATATAGATCAAACCGATCCGGGCGTTTGTAAAGCGAAGTCCCGAGAGCCGTCCAGCGGAACGAGAAATCGATGGCGCCTCGCGGTCCATTTGAACAATTTTCAATTTCGGGTTATTAATCTACATGTGATTCCAAGGCGGCTTTCCGCCGCGGAGAATTGTATGTCGACCTCCCCCACTCTTTCGATCTCCGAGCCGGGAGACGTTTTTGAACGGCTAGCGGCGTGTCATGGATTCCTGACTGCGCGGGACGTGGCCAAGATGCTGGCAATCAGTGAAAAGACAGTATACAGCTATGTCTCGCGAAATATGATCCCGCACTACAAGATTGAAGCAAATGTCCGTTTTCGCCCCCTTGAACTGGCCGAGTGGTTGCGAAACCGCGCATGTCTCACAACACAGCCAGCTCTCTCGTCAGGAAGACCCGCAGTGCAGTGATGCCTGTGATGCGCAACACGAGGGACCGGAGGCGGCAAGAAGGAACCGGCTCGCCCCGAGTTTGCGTCTACTGCGACTCGTGAACGTAATCATTCCAATCCTACGAGCGCAGCTTCCGCCGCACAGTCGGCCGTATGCGCTCGCGTCCGGGCGCCTTCTTGGGAACGAGGGGTTCGGCATCGCCCGGGAGATCAATCTCATCTAAACGGTCATGCACATCGGTTGCGGGAACCAGGTACCGCATGGTGGTCTCTAGCGACTTGTGCCCCATCCAGTCTTGAACAGTTCTTACATCAAAACCTTTTCGCAGCATGCGCGTTGCGTAAGTGGATCGAAAGGTCTTCAAATCGAACTTCGCCGGATCGAGGCCAGCTCGCTCAGCGACCGCTTTACAGCGAAGAAGCATGTTCTGCTCACGTTTGCCGGTGGGTGAGGGAAACATGAAGGCGCTTCCGTTCATCTGAGGGTGCCCTTTGATGATGTTGGCTAAACGCACCGGCACGGGTACTTTCCGTTCTTCCCAGCGCTTCGGAAAAAAGCCGAGGTCTGGCTTGGAGGTGACCCGGATTGTCCGCAACGCTAGGTTCACATCGCCCCAAAACAGGTACATCACCTCCTGCTCGCGAAATCCGGTCAACAGAAACGTCGAGAAGAGCGCGCGCTCCCACTCATCACAGGCGGTCAAAAACTTGGCCAGCTCCTCCTGCGTGTACTCGCGGGGGAGCGGGGAGATCCTCTCTGGAAGTTGCAGGAGTCTCGTAATGCCCGGCCGACCGTTGCGCCTGAAGAACTGGGCGATGATGATGACGTTGTGGAGAACCGTATTGGGCGACATGCCGCCCTTCTTTAATTTCACGACGAAGTCATTGAGGTCTTCCACCGAGATCGTGTCCAGCGTCTGGCCGACAAAGTCTTTCGCGAAACGCTTCAGAACGGCGTCGTACTTGCGAAACGTGTTGGGTTTCTTGAGGGTCTGGATCTGGTCCAGGTATCGGTCGATCAACGCTTGCAACGGCGCCTTTTTCACATCCTCAGTCTGCAACCGTGGAGCAATGATGCCGGTTGCGAGCGCTCCAAGTTCGGCGTGTTTTCTCCGCTGGACCTCGAGCGCCTGGGCGACGGTTGTCCCGGCGGGCAGGCGACGGCGCTTGCTGTTCTCGCGCCACTCGATGAAATAGCTGCCATCAGGTAGTGCGTTCCAATCGCGCTGTCCATTAGGCTTCTTGGGAATTGATCGCAGCACCCAGCGATCATCGATTTTGATCTGTTTGAGGAGATTGACGCGAGCCACTGTGCCCTCCGAATAACACGATTTCGGAGAGCACGCAAACGGACAGCAAAGATGACAGTAAGGCGTCTAAATTATAGAAAGGAAAGGGGGCGGCGGGAAGCTGGCATTCTTCCAACTGAATTACTCCCGCTCAAGTTGACTCCTTAAGTATAGCAGAAACAGCAACTTGCGCGCAAGGCCAAAATCCGCCAGCCTGAGAATCCCAGATTCTACCGCTGCCTTTTGCCATATTGATTCTAAAGATTATCCACGAATCAATCCAACCGTCATCGATTCAAAAAGAGACACCACAGAACTGCTGACCTTCCTCTTCGGTTTGGCAGACGGCACACCCGACTCCGTTTTGTTGACTAGCCGAATGTGAACGAAAAGACCTCGACGCCGGGATCAAGGAATTCAATCTCAAACACCGCGTCTTTGAATGATCCCTTCTGCCGTACGAGCTGATACATCCGCGGCTCGCGAACCTCGCCCGCGCCATCGGCGCTGGAATCGGAACCATGATCGTCGCCGAGCGCGGTGCCATTCAGCTTCACTTTGAAGCGGACAGGCGTCCCGTTCCTCCCCGGGCCCAAGACCATATGGAGGTCGCGGCTATGAAACCGAAACACAATCTTGCCGGGCGCTGATTCGAGCTTGCCGCTCTCGACGCCTACCTTCCACGATCCGCCGAGTCCCCACTGATTTAGGGCGGGCCTCGCCGGTAGGCTGTAGGTCTTTCGTGAGTCCTGCGCCATCCCTCCCGGCGACGCGAAGTTCTCCGCCCGAGCGTAGCCGGCATAGGTTTCGGGCGATCGCACACCTTCGCTCGGTGGCGCCTCAGCCCCGTCAGACGTTATACGTACCGTGCTCTCGTCCAGACCAGTGGCCCCATTTTCCTTAAGAAGTGTCTGGATAACGCGTTCGGATTGCTCGTAGTCACCCTCGCCGAAGTGGTGGTAACGAATTCGTCCCTTTGCATCGACGATGTAGTCGGCCGGCCAGTATTCGTTGCGGAAGGCCCGCCAAATAGAATGGTTGCTGTCGATCGGGATTGGATACGAGACCTTCAAGTCAGACGCAGCATTCTTCACATTGGCCGGATCTGTCTCGAAACCAAACTCAGGCGCGTGGACGCCGATCACCACTAAGCCGGCATCTTTATACTTGGCAGCCCAGGCTTTCATGTACGGCAACTCTCGCAGGCTGTTGATGCACGAGTAAGTCCAGAAGTTCACCAGCACCACCTTCCCGAGCAGTGACTTGCTGCTCAACGGAGTGGAATTGAGCCAACTCACCGCGCCATCCAAGTTAGGCATTCGCCCCTCGTCTCCTGCTCCCGACGCAATCATGGCGACCCCGCAGAGCATCGCCATGGCGCTAAATGAATGTGGAAAATTCATAATAAGACTCCGATGTTTCCTTCGACAATCATGTGCAAGCAAGCTGCCATCATCTTGCCGGCGTCGTCGGGTCCGGTCCCGAGTGGCGGAAGATGCAGCGTTTGTCGTTGTCGTGATGCAGCTTCGCGCAATACGAACCTCCGCCTCCGCACCCCAGTTACGATTGGCTCCCGCTTCGGCTATTGGGAAGTCACATGGCTGGGCGGCTGGACCAGGCACCGGCTCTCTTACCTCGTGATGGTGGTGCGGATCAAGCCACAGCCACTCATCCGAATCTCATGACGTGGCGGGTCGTGCCTGTCGATGAGGGCAGCAGTTCGAGCTTCGTGCCAATCCACAAGCCCCGGAAAGGCACCAACAGCAGGGCTGAATCGACGATCTGGTCCTTTTTAACGGCCGTCAAAATCAAGGCGGTCGAAGGCCTCTTCGACGACCGATTGACACAGTTCGCGATGAGGGCTCGTCAATCGTCAGATGTTTTCTGCCCATCCATTACCGAAGACCTGGCGTCATTTCGGCGGTACCCTCCACAAAGAGCTGCTGTTTTCCTGGAGTTCCATCAATTCAAAGCCGATTGGAATGCGGCGTGCCTTTGGCAAGCGCGAACACTGGCGGGAGAAAACAGCCGGTGTCCAGTAGAACAAAGCAGAACACTCATGTTTCGCAAATCAACAGTCTTAGTCTGTCCATCCATCCTGGCGGTCGCTCTCGCTTTCGGCGCCACAGCCAACGCACAGGAAACCACGACGCCGCAGTTTGAGATCGGAGCCAGTTATTCCTGGCTGCATGTCAATTCGGCCGACGATGCCTTCCACCGAACTGGGAACGGCGGCTCGGGCTATATCGAGTACAACATCAACAGCACCGTTGGCCTGGTTGCCGATTTCGGCGGTTATGCCAACACCAGATCCGGCATCAACGACGACGCCATGACTTACCTGTTCGGTCCGCGCTTTAACTGGCGGCATTCGCGTCTGACGCCCTATGTGCAGTTTCTCTTCGGCGGGGCGTACGCCTGGACTCCGGGCGGGCCGACTTCCACCCAAAACGGCTTTGCCACGGCAGCGGGTGGCGGCCTGGATTATCAGGTTAGCAATCACCTCGCGATTAAGCCGATTCAGGTCGAGTATGTGATGACCCAATTCCCGAGTGCTTTGGGATTTGGTAGTCATCAAAACGACTTGCGTTATTCGGCAGGCGTAGTCTTTCGGCTAGGCGCGAAGTAACCAACTGTTCGAGAAGACGAATCGATGATCGCCCATCGGTTGGTAGAGCCGCGGAGTCACGATAGTTTAGAAGGTGCCCCTCGCAGTATTCGGCTTGGGGCACCGGCGTTTGCGGCTATTGCGAAATCCCACTTGTTCCGCAACCATAATACGCATCGGATCAACCAGAAGATGAATCAGATGGAGAGCTTGAGTACAACCGATGCC
>CAWDNV010000015.1:0-112956 GCA_963803735.1 uncultured Acidobacteriota bacterium
TATTTACCTTCATTACAAACCTCCTCAGGATCACTCAACCGGCTAACAATTCTGGAAAATTCCAGACATCCGTCAGGTGTAGTTAGTTGTAACGTTTACCCGCCTGGAAATGTTTCAAGTTTGTGGCCTTAAACTGACTTCCATCGCCTGCACGTGGTTTCGGTCAAGTCGCTGAGAGACTCGCCAGGCGGCGCGAAGCCAAGCAGTCTAACAGCGCTTTTTCAGTTTTGACAACGCAGCATCGAGTCTGTGCCCAGTTTCTTTGAACGCACATTCAAAGTGGCGAGTGCTCTTTGTAGTGCCCCTGTGTTCCAGATGTCCGAACCTCCCGTGCGATAATTCCTGGCCGATGCATAACATCAAGCTTACGGTCGCCTATGATGGAACCGATTTCCGAGGCTGGCAAATCCAGCCCGGTCAGCCGACGATTCAAGGTCTTCTTACTGAAGCGTTACACCAACTGACGCAGGAAAGCTTGAATGTGCAGGGAGCAGGCCGGACAGATGCAGGCGTCCACGCTTGGGGGCAGGTCGTGAATTTCAAGACGTCTTCCAAACTCGCGCCGGAGGAGTTTCAGCGCGGCTGCAATGCATTGCTACCGCCATCGATTCGCATTCGAGAGGCCGAAGAGGTCGCACTGGACTTCCATGCCCGATGGAGGGCGCGAGCCAAAACGTATGTCTACTCGATCTATCGAGGCGCCATTGTTCCGCCCTCCCTCTGGCGCTACGTATTGCATGTTCATCAGGAGCTGGACTTTACTGCCATGGCGCAGGCTGCACGGTACTTCGAGGGGGAGCGTGATTTCACTTCGTTTTCAGCTTCGACAGGATCGGAGGAAGGGGATAGGGACCAGACGATGATTCGTTCCATTTTCCACTCGGAGCTCATTGACTCGGCATGCAGCGGGTCGTCTGCGTCGGCTCTGATTTGTGACCGCCGCCTAAGTCCGGGCGAATGGCTCTACATTGTTCGAGGCTCGTCTTTTTTGCGTTACATGGTAAGGAAAATCGTCGGCACGTTGTTGCAAGTGGGCCGAGGCCGGCGTCCCCCGAGCGAGATTCCCAATTTGCTGGAAAAGCGCGACCGGAGTTGTTCTGGACCCACCGCACCGCCTCACGGCTTGTGTTTGCAATCGGTGCAATATCCCGATCCGACTGTTTCGCTCGGCGAAAAGATCCGCATCGGGTGAGGTGATGCCAGAACTAGCAGCGAGGTCCCGGTCAAAAGGCACCAATCATGATGGATGCGTTGGCCCGTTCAAAAGCGTTCGAGTAGAATACACGTAGAGTTGACCACTTCCGGAGAAACCGGCAGGAGAAATTAGAATCCAATGGGCGATACACCCGACGCAGCGCAGAAAGTAGCGGCCAGCACGCAGGCAACTGCGACCACGGCATCAGTGGCCGAACAGGCGGCACCGGCGTTGACGAAGGTCAAGGTTCGAAAGCACCGGCAACGTTCCTGTGATGAAAAGGACGCGAAAGGGAAGCTCTGCGCCGGTCATTTGAAGCGATGGTACGACTATCCTAAAGAAATCGAACACCTTGTCGGTCTGAAAGCGGAGATCTACCGCTGCGAATTTTGTAAGACTCTTTACCGGCCCGATCCGGAGCAACTGCCCCATAGCTTCACGCTTCGATATTAGAGCTATTGAGCTACCGGGCGCGGCCGGGTCTCGTCAAAAGTTATATCGAAACACTCGATAGGTTAACGGCCATGGACGACGCAGAACTGATCTACGACTGGAATAAAGTCGGGCGGATCCAGTTCGATACGCGCCGGAAAGTGACGCTGGACGACGAAACCCTGCGTGACGGCTTGCAGAATCCCTCCGTAATCGATCCCTCCATAGGCGAAAAGATCGAAATTCTCCACCTGATGGAGTCGCTCGGAATTGAGATGGTGAATATCGGTCTGCCCGGAGCCGGCCCGCGCGCCTACGCCGACACCGAAGCCTTGGCCAACGAAATCGCGCGTTCGCGCATGAAGATCAGGCCGAATTGCGCCGCACGTACGCATGAGAACGATATTCGCCCAATCGTGGAAATTTCGCAGCGTGCCGGTATTGGCATTGAAGCGTCTACCTTTCTGGGTTCAAGCCCCATTCGGCGGCTGGTGGAGAACTGGACCACCGACCATCTGCAACGCACAGTCGAAAACGCCGTAACTTTTGCGGTGGGCCACGGCCTTGCCGCTATGTTTGTAACGGAAGATACCGTGCGCACCGATCCCGAAACCATCGAACGCCTCTATTTGACGGCAATCCGATGCGGCGCCACCTCCCTAGTCTTATGCGATACCGTGGGGCACGCGACGCCTCTGGGGGCTTACAGTCTGGTGCAATTCGTGCGCGAGAAAATCGTGGCGCGTTGCGGAGTTCAGGTCCGGGTCGATTGGCATGGGCACTGCGATCGCGGTCTCGCGGTGGCGAATTCACTCGCCGCCATTCTGGCCGGCGCCGACCAGGTGCATGCCGCCGCAAATTCGCTGGGTGAACGCGTAGGCAATACCCCCATGGAGCTGATGCTCGTGAATCTGCGGCTCTTGGGGCTGATTGATCGTGATCTTTCGCAAGTAAAGCGATATTGCGAGACGGTATCGCGGGCAACGGGTATGCCCATTCCGCCTAATTATCCGGTGGTTGGCCGGGACGCATTCCGCACGGCCACGGGAGTGCACGCCGCGGCGATCATAAAAGCCTTCAAAAAATCGGATCCGATGCTCGCCAATACGGTCTATAGCGGTGTGCCTTCGCACCTGTTTGGTCTGGAACAAATTATCGAGATCGGCCCGCTGAGCGGCCGCTCGAACGTGCAATACTGGCTTGAACGGCACGACATTCCAGTCACAGAAGAGCTGGTCTTGCGCATTTTCGATACGGCCAAGAAGGCCTCGCGGGTCCTGACAGATGAAGAAATCCTGGCTCTCTGCGCGAGCCATTTGAATGGCTAATATGAAGACTCACGGATTTCCTCGCTCAGGCTCACATCGAGTTCCGCGACTAAACCAATGCGCATGCTGAAACTGGCGGGCGGGCCAATTGTGACTTGGAGCCTGCTCTGCGTTATGCTCTCGGCTGTGGGTGTGCTCTCGCGCAATACCGTGCGGTCAAGCCGCTCCTCTGCGGCGGATATTACCGCAGATCCTCGCGTGCGGCAGGCACTGGCGAAACTCGCGAGCGAGGCTCCGTCTGTAACGGAGGAGCAAATTCGCATCACCGAAATTCCAGCGCCATCGTTTCGTGAATCTCTCCGCGGTACTCATCTTGCAAAGCTCTTATCGGATGCAGGGCTCAAAGTACATACCGATCAGGCCGGCAATGTCATCGGGGAGCGGGTAGGCAGTGCCAAGGGCGAGTTCGTTTTGATCACCGCCCACCTGGATACCGTCTTTCCGGCGGGCACTGACGTGCACGTTCGCCGTGAAGGAAGCAAGCTCCGAGGGCCGGGCATCTCCGATAACGGCACTGGGCTTGCCACGTTGCCCGCGATTGCGCGGATTATGCGCGATGCCAAGCTCGAAACCCGCAGCTCTATTCTTTTCGCCGCTGATGTAGGCGAAGAAGGGGAGGGCAATTTGCGCGGCATTCGCAAACTGGTCGAAAATTATCGAAAGCAACTCCGCTATGTGATCGCGCTCGACGGTGCTTCCATCGATTACGTCACTACGGCAGCCCTCGCGTCGCGTCGCGTGGAGATCACGGTCACGGGTCCGGGCGGCCATAGCTGGTCCGATTTCGGTGTGCCCAATCCCATTGATGCGCTCGCGCGCGGTATCGCGCTTTTCGTTAAGACGCCCGCTCCCGAAAGCCCCAGGACCACCTTCAATATCGGCAGCATTGAGGGCGGTACGTCGGTGAATTCAATACCCGCAAAAGCTGTGATCAAAGTAGATTTGCGTTCGGAAGCTGAGCCGGAAATCCTCAAACTGGAAGGGGCCCTCCGCCGGTCTATCCAGAACGGAGTCGATGAGGAGATGCAAGCTGCGCGCGAGCGAGGCGTCGCCAGTGGCATCACTTTGACCATAGATACAAAGGTGCTGGGACTAAGACCGGGCGGCGAATTGGCCGAAAATTCTCCGCTCCTGGCCGCAGTGCAGGCCGCCGACGACTATCTGGGCAATCGCGCCCGCATCGAACGATCCTCGACCGACGCCAATATTCCGCTCTCATTGGGCATTCCTGCGATTGCTGTAGGGGCGGGGGGAACTTCCGGCGGAGCACACACGCTCCAGGAGTGGTACGATCCCACCGGCCGCGAGACTGGGATGCAGCGCGTTCTACTTACATTGCTGCAAGTGGCCGGCCTGAAGCCGCCAACCGACTGATTTCATCGTTCCGCGTGTGTCTCGGAAGCTCAAAGCCGATCTTCTGCTCATCTTTTGTACCCTGATTTGGGGCGCAACCTTTGTCCTGGTCAAAGACGCTTTGGCCAACGCGTCCGTCTTTGTCTTCCTGGCTTTGCGCTTTCTCCTCGCCAGCGTGGTGTTGGTCGTTATGTATGGAAGTCAACTGCGAGCGGCGGGTGCAAGCGGCTTCCGTGCAGGTGCGCTCATGGGCTGTTGTATGTTTGGCGGATACGCCTTTCAGACGGCCGGGCTCGCGCTCACCACTCCTTCCAAAGCCGCGTTTATCACCGGATTCTTTGTTGTGTTTGTTCCTCTCTTGCTGGCGCTTTTCGGATCGCGCCGCGCTTCTTTGTGGGTGTGGCTTGGTGCTTTCTCGGCTTTTATTGGGCTTTATTTTCTCGCCGTACCGCCGTCCGGATTGTCAGCGCTGAATCGTGGCGATCTGTTAGTCCTTGCCTGTGCCTTCATGTTTGCACTACACGTGATCAGCATTGGCCATTACAGCGTTAGGCATTCAGCGGGAGCTTTGACGCTAATTCAGGTCGCCGTAACGACGCTGTTTACGACGTTATGTGTGCCGATTTTTGCGTTAGTTGGGATCGAGCAGCCTCGCCTTATGTGGACGCGAGGACTAATAGTTGCTGTGGTGACGACCGGTATTTTCGCAACGGCGGTGGCTTTTTCGTTGCAGGTCTGGGCGCAGCAGTACACCAGCGCGAATCATGCCGCAATCATCTTCACACTGGAACCAGTGTTCGCTGGCCTGACTTCCTTCTTTTTCTATCACGAGCGTCTCAGCGCGCGGTCGCTGCTGGGCGCAGCCCTCATTCTGGGCGGGATTCTCGTTGCCGAATTGTTGGGGCCCGCTCCTGCCGCCGAATCTTCCGTTCCGCCAGGCGAGACCTTGCAGCGCCTTACTTGAGTTCGGTGTCGGCAGTGATCCGTTTCTATAACGTGAAGCTTGTGTAGACGGAACCTCGCAATGCATTCGTGAAAAGCCGGTCCGCCCAATAGCGGCCAAAGCGCCAGCCGATTTCCAAACGGTTGCCGGTCCTTGTGAATTTGTGCGCCATGGCCAGATCCAATTCACTGCCGTAGTGCACGCGCGGAAAATCCGAATGGTAATCGTAGTAGATTAGGGTGCCAACAGTGTTGCCTAACCTTGGCAAAGGCGAGGTGGCGCTCAGGTAACGCGCTTCAAGGCCGTTTCCGCCGCCACCGCTGGGATCATTGAAAAATAAATCGGTCCAACCGTTGCGCGGCGGAGCCAAAGGCGTGGTCAACTCGTCAGTGCTGCTGCGCCCTCCCAGCAGAGCGTATCCCGCTTTCAATTCCAAGCCGCGCCAGCCCGGGCCCAATTCGCCCAAATAGTAGTTCACGTCGACTCGATTGGGATTCGTGCCGTAGTTCATCTGCTTGGCAAACTCAGCAGTGTAGATCAGGCTCCAGGCACTGCTGAAGTCATAAGGACCGTTTAAGCGCAGACCGTATGTTTGGGTCGAAAGAGAGAATTGGGCGGGTGATCGATAGTCGAGCAGCAAGCTATAGAGTGAGGCGTTGACTTGGCCGGGCTTCCTCCACACAAGATTGATCATATCCGTATGCATTGGCGGTTGCCCGTCAGTCGCGTCGTAACCTACCTCTCGATTGAATCGATTAATGAATGCATATGTGAACGAGAAATTGTGAGGCAGATCGACGTCGAGTTTAACGGAGTCAAAGCTTCCGTGAACTTGGCGCCAGAAAGACACGCCGAGAAACCGGCTGTCATTAAGCGTGATCTCCTGCCTGCCGACCCTCAGTTGCGCGTTTTTGTGATCACGGCTGTGGCTCCACTGCACAAATCCCTGACTCGCCTCCAGGCTTCTCGGGTCGAAGATAGCGGGGCGATTCGGCATATTTTGTGAAGGGAGCGTAGGATCGCTGTAGTCCGCAGGTCCCGTGACCACTACGGCTTCGCCTTGCGCGAAAATGCTGAAGCCGTGAAACACAGGCGTTTCGTAGCCGAGCGCCAGCCTTAGTGTGGGAGCGTAGGCCGGAGCGGTAAAAGGCGCTCCATCGCGTTCAAACGCTTCGAACCGGTATCGAACATTGGCGGATATCTGCCCCCGCTTGATCCAGTCCCAAGCAACGTGCTGAGCCGATTCAGGCGCCTGCTGATCCTGAGCCGCAAGCTGAGCTGGCGTGCCAGTCCACAAGGCAGCGCCAAGCGACACGGCAATGCTCGCTCGCCAATACGACCGCAGCCGACTGGGTTTAAGCCTCTTCAAAAAATGCTTGGCAAGATGCGGATTGAATACCCTACTTGAATCGAGGCGCAGGCTATAACAAATTCAACAGGAATTCAATGAAGGTAGCCTGCTTTTAGAGCCGCGGTTGAACGTTATTGTTTGAAATCGACAGCTCCGTAGAGGTTCGCTTGAGGACGTTGGCGCTGCTCGTACGCGGTAATGTCTGGTTCGTGTGTTAAGGTCATACCGATGTCGTCGAGTCCCTCGAGGAGCACCGTTTTGCGGAAATCATCCATATCGAAATGAAATTTCAGCCCTTGCGTATCGCTGACGGTCTGATTGGGAAGGTCGGCCGTTAGCTGATAACCTTCGTTCGCTTCTGCGCGGCGAAAGAGTTCATCCACCTGCGCATCGGGCAAAGTGATGGGAAGAATGCCGTTTTTGAAGCAATTATTGTAAAAAATGTCCGCAAAGCTTGGGGCGATGATCACGCGGAAACCATAATCGAGCAGCGCCCAGGGTGCATGTTCGCGGCTCGACCCGCAGCCGAAATTAGCGCGAGCGAGCAGCACCGACGCGCCATGGTACCGCGGAAAATTCAGCACGAATGCGGGGTTGGGCGCCTCGCCCGGCAAGTAGCGCCAATCATAAAAAAGATTCCGTCCGAAGCCCAGGCGCGTGAGAGCTTTCAGGAATTGCTTGGGCACCATCTGGTCGGTATCAACGTTCACCCGATCGAGTGGCATCGCCAAACCCGTATGTTTCGATATCGGCTGCATCGCGTTACTCCGTCACGTCCACGCCCAGATCACGCACGTCCACGAAGTGCCCCGCAATCGCCGCCGCCGCTGCCATGATCGGACTCACCAAATGCGTGCGGCTGCCCTTGCCCTGGCGTCCTTCGAAATTACGATTGGATGTGCTGGCGCTGCGTTCGCCGGCTGGCAGCACGTCCTCATTCATGCCTATGCACATGCTGCATCCTGCATCGCGCCATTCAAATCCGGCTTCGCGCAGAATGCTATCGAGCCCTTCGGCTTCCGCTGCGGCCTTGACTACACGCGAGCCCGGTACCACCAAAGCAGCTTTTAAGTTGCGCGACACATGCTTACCGCGAACTACACGCGCCACTGCGCGCAGGTCCTCGAGACGCGAATTCGTGCACGACCCGATGAATACGCGATCCACCGAGATATCCACGATAGGAGTCCCCGGCCGCAAAGCCATGTATTCGAGCGCGCGAACCGCTGCTTTCTGCTCGTCGGGGTCGCGGAAAGAATTGGGATCGGGCACACGGTCGGTAACGCTCGTGACCATACCTGGATTCGTACCCCAGGTGACCTGGGGAGCAATTTGCGCCGCATTCAGCTCTATGGTCTTATCGAATTTCGCCCCGGGGTCGCTTGGTAGTTCCTTCCACTGATCCACGACAGAGTTAAACTCGCGGCCACGCGGCACGAACGGCCTGCCCTCGAGATACTGAAAAGTGGTCTGGTCTGGGGCGACCATGCCGGCCCGTGCGCCGCCTTCGATGGTCATGTTGCAAATGGTCATACGAGCGTCCATCGACAGGTGGGAGATAGCCTCGCCTGCATATTCGATCACGTGGCCGGTCCCGCCCGAGATGCCGATTTGCCCGATGAGCGCCAGGATGAGGTCCTTGGAAGATACCCCTTGAGGGCGCTTGCCCTTGAATTTAACCAGCATGGTTTTGGAACGATCCTGCTGCAGGCATTGAGAGGCGAGAACGTGCTCGACCTCGCTTGTCCCGATACCAAACGCTAGCGCGCCGAAAGCCCCATGCGTGGAAGTGTGGCTATCGCCACACACGATGGTAAGGCCGGGCTGCGTTATGCCAAGCTCGGGGCCGATGATGTGTACGATGCCCTGGTTGCGGCTGAACATGTCGAAAAGGCGCACACCGTGCTTCTTGCAATTCCTCGCCAGCGCTTCGAATTGCAACCGGGCGTTGTCATCCACAATCGGCAATTCCCGGTTTTTGGTCGGAACCGAATGATCCATCACCGCAAACGTCAGGTCGGGCCGGCGGACCTTGCGGCCTGCAGCCTCGATTCCCGCGAATGCCTGTGGGGAGGTGCCTTCATGTACCAGATGTCGGTCGATATAAATCAGGCTGGGTTCTCCGGGAACCTCTCGCACCAGATGGGATTCCCAGACTTTGTCGTACATCGTTCGAGGAGCCATGGGAGTTGTAGTTTAGCATACGGTTCCGAACGGGAGAGCGTGCTCGCAGGTATTGGCCGGCAAGCAAGTCAGCCCACCGATTTTCCTATGGAGGCGTAGACGAATGCTATAATCCTGCATCCCATCTATGCCGGCATCTCAGCGGCTGTCGGGAGCACCCTATGGGTATTCATCTGCGGGACTTGGCCAGTTGGGCTGGCAATCGGAAGTTTATCGCCGGCGCGCTCGTCGGCTTGACCTTATCCATTGGCATTCTTATCGGAACCGTCATTTCCGGTCGCGTGAACGCTACCCACTCATTTCTGCCTAGCGGGGCGACGCCCCTGGAGCTTCCCAACCCCGTTTCACTTTCCAACGCCTTTGGCGCCATCGTGGAACGCGATCAGCCAGCCGTGGTGAATATCTCCACCACTCAGGTGATCGATAGGAAGGGCCAGCCGCAAAACCGGGGTGGGGGTGCGGATCCGTTTCATGATTTCTTCAACCGCTTTTTCGACGCCCCCAATGAAGGACCTGAAGCAGAGCGTAGCTTGGGGTCGGGTATTATCGTAGATAAAAAAGGGTTCATCCTCACGAATAATCACGTCATCGAACAGGCCACTAAGATTCAAGTTCAATTGAACACAGAACCTACGCTCTACACAGCCAAGGTGATTGGGGTGGATAAAGAGACTGACTTGGCGGTGGTCAAGATTGAGGCGAACCGCGAGTTGCCGGTCGTAAAGCTGGGTAATTCCAGCGGAGTGCATGTAGGCGACTGGGTCCTCGCCATCGGCAGCCCCTTTGGGTTGCAGGCCACCGTAACCGCCGGCATTATCAGCGCCAAAGACCGGGGCAACGTCGGGCGGCAATTCCAGCACTTTCTGCAGACTGACGCGCCTATCAACCCCGGCAATTCCGGCGGTCCGTTAGTGGACATGAGCGGCAGCGTCATCGGCATTAATACCGCCATCATGACCGGCGGGCGAGGCTATGAAGGCGTCGGTTTTGCTTTGCCGTCCAATATGGCCATCAGCGTTTACAACCAGCTTGTCGAGCGCGGAAAAGTGGTCCGCGGCTCGATCGGGATCACTTTTACCGAGGAGCAGAGCAGCAATCCGATTGTGCTTCGGGAGCTCGGCGCGGCCAACGGAATGGTTTTGCAGTATGTGGAGCCGGGGAGCCCCGCCGCGAAAGCAGGAATTGAACCGGGCGATGTGGTCACGACGGTAAACAGTAAGCCTGTGAAATCGGGCAGTGATCTCGTGGACCCGATTACTCAAACTCCGGTCGGAAATAAGGTTCATCTCGTCTACATGCGGGGCGGCGAAAAGCACGAAACCGACGTAACTGTGGAGGACCGCGCCAGGCTCTTTCCCGATCGTGTGACCAGCTACGAAGACGACCAGGGACCGTCGTCACGGCCCACCGCAGTCGTACCTGCCGATCTCGGGCTGCGGGTCGAGGATATCGGCACGAATGGGACGCGGCGTTCGGATTTTCAGAATAGTCACGGCGCTGTGGTTGCCCAGGTCGATCCCGCCACCTTTGCGGAGGACGCTGGCTTCATGCGTGGCGATCTGATTGAGGAGATCGACCATCAGCAGGTGATTTCGGTGGCCGATTATCGCAAATTAATGGGGGCGCTGAAGCCCGGGCAAGATGTGGTTTTTAAAGTTTTGCGTCACGCAGATAGCGAGCGCATGCTGACGATTTTTCTGGCGGGAATCGTTCCCCAGGCGCACTGAAAAGGTACAGGCGGATTAGATTCAGGCGAACTCATAAAATGGGCGCATACACAATCTCAAAGGTCCGGTTCGTCGCAGTACTCTTGGTTGCGTTTAGTTTCGTCGGGCCGGGTTTTGCTGTGCGGCAGACCGGCACGTCCAGCGCGGCGGCGAAAGCCACAACTTCCAAAAAGTCCGTTATTAAGCGTCCAGCTAAAAAGCGCAAACCTCGCCAGAAAGCGCAAACCGCGCCAACATCGGCGCGAATCTCCGAAATTCAATCGGCGCTGGCAGCCCAGGGCGTCTACAAAGCGCAGCCTAACGGCAAATGGGATGCTGTGACGATCCAGGCGATGAAGGACTACCAGAACGCGCATGGGCTCACAGCCACCGGCAAGCTGGACGCGCTGACCTTGCAGAAGCTCGGCATGGGCTCAGAAATTGCCGGCCGTGCTGCCCCTTTGCCTCTGCCTCAATCTCAGAGCGCGCCCTCTCCCACTGAGCCGCAGCAAACGCCCTGATTGTGCTTCGCCTGAAAGGCTGTTTTTGCACCTACGCGGGTCGGTTTGACGCTCTCTCAGCCGTTTGCTAGATTCGAAGTGAGGCCATTTCTTGGCGTTTTAGTTGTCCTGATTGCCAGCCGCGCCGCCCAGACCTTGGATAGCTTCGCAGGCAGGCCGCGTCAGGTTAGTTAGGAGGAGTTTATGGCCACCGCAGTACGCCCAACCGTTTTTAAGAACTTCATCAATGGCGAATGGATTGAATCTTTGAGCGGGCTTGCGTTCGAAGATCGCAATCCCGCAAACACTCGCGAATTGGTTGGAATGTTTCCCCGTTCCACGGCGGAAGATGTCGATGCCGCCGTACAGGCCGCTGCTGAGGCGTTTCAATCCTGGCGGCTGGTTCCCGCTCCCAAGCGCGCTGAGATCATGTATCGCGCCGCAGAGACCTTAGTGAAGCGCAAAGATGACCTGGCCCGCGATATGACGCGCGAAATGGGAAAGGTTTTGGCGGAAGCTCGCGGCGACGTGCAGGAAGCCATCGATATGACCTACTACATGGCGGGGGAGGGACGCCGCCTGTTCGGCCAGACCACGCCATCAGAATTGCCGAATAAATTCGCGATGTCCTCGCGGCAGCCTCATGGCGTCTGCGCCCTGATCACGCCATGGAATTTCCCGATGGCAATTCCCTCCTGGAAGATGATGCCGGCGCTGGTGTGCGGAAACACGGTCGTAATCAAGCCGGCCGAAGACACCCCTCTTTCCACCTACAGTTTGGTTCAGGTACTCGCGGAAGCCGGTGTCCCCCACGGCGTCATAAATGTGGTGAATGGAACCGGGCCGGAGGTGGGTGCACCGCTCGTTGACCATCCGGGTGTCGCTGCGGTGAGTTTTACAGGTTCGAGCGAAGTGGGCCGGCTGGTGAGTCAGGCGTGCGCGCCCAAACTGCGCCCATGCCATCTTGAGATGGGCGGCAAAAATATCTTAATCGTGCTCGAAGATGCGAATCTGGACCTGGCCATTGATGGCGCTGTTTGGGGTGGTTTCGGTACCACAGGTCAGAGATGCACGGCCGCCAGCCGCGTAGCCGTTCACAAGAAGGTCTACAAGGAGTTTCTGAACCGCTTTGTCGAGCGCGTAAAGGCGCTTCGCGTGGGCGACGGTCTGGATCCCGCCACGGACATGGGGCCCTGCATCAACGAAGAGCAACTAAACAAAGTGATGGAATACGTTGCCATCGGCAAAACCGAAGGCGCCAAGCTGATGACGGGCGGTCACCGATTGACCGATGGGCCCTACGCCAATGGCTGGTTCCACGAACCTACTGTCTTCGCCGATGTTGATCCCCGGATGCGCATTGCGCAGGAAGAGATTTTCGGTCCCGTGGTTGCCGTGATTCCGATCGAGAGTTTTGATCAAGCCATCGAAGTTGCCAATGGCGTGCGTTACGGCCTCTCTGCCTCAATCTATACCCACGATGTAAACCGCTCGTTCCAGGCGATGCGGGACCTGCACACCGGTATTGTCTACACAAATGCGCCTACGATCGGGGCCGAGATCCACTTGCCGTTTGGCGGCACCAAACAGACCGGTAACGGTCATCGCGAAGCGGGTAATGCGGCGCTGGACTTCTACTCAGAGTGGAAGACGCTCTATATTGATTACTCCAATCGCTTGCAGCGCGCCCAAATTGACAGCTAAAATAAAACAACCGAGTGGGCGGCTTTGACCGGAAAAACGATGACGGATTCTGTCCTTAACTCAAAACGGAATCAGCAGATCCTTGCCGAGATCGTACGCGCGTACGTGGCCACGGGTGAGCCTGTCTCCAGCCGTACGATTTCCAAAGCTCACTCCGAGCAATTGAGTTCTGCAAGTATCCGTAATGTGATGGCGGATCTGGAGGATGCCGGACTCTTGTTCCAGCCGCACACGTCGGCTGGGCGCGTGCCCACGGCTGAGGCGTATCGTTTCTTCGCCCAGCAGATAGCCTCGCAAGCCAATCTTAGCGAAGAAGATAAGACTTGGATTCGCAAGGAGTTAGAGGGCGCGACCACTGCCGAAGAGCTCACCGAGCGCGCCGGTCACATGCTGGCCGCCGTTTCTCGTGGATTGGGAATTATTGTCATGCCGCCGCTGGCGAATACGGTGTTGGAACACGTTCGTTTCCTTCTTCTCCCGGATGGGCGCGTGGTCGTGGTCTTGATTTCAGTGGGCGGTGGGACGCGGGACAAAGTGTTGCGTCCGGAGCACGGGTTTACGCAGCCCGAGCTTGATCGCACCGCCGACTATCTGAACCGTCACTATAGCGGCTGGACGCTGCAGGCCATTCGCGCCGACCTGCTGGCAAAGTTGGCTTCCGAAACCGAGCGTTATGGCAAGCTCCTGCCTGTGGCCCTTGAACTTTGCGATCCGGCGCTGCTCGACTCAGGCCGAAGCCGTGAAGTTTATGTGGAGGGTGCCGCGCAATTTGCCTCGGCTCCTGAGCTGACCGGCGCCGAAGCCTTGCGCGAGTTGCTTTCCGCCATTGAGGAAAAGAGCAAGCTTGTAGCGTTACTGAATGGCTGTATCGAAGCGCCCGAGCCTGTGCACGTGCAAATCGGGGTCAAAGAGATCAACGGAGCGGGAGAGCATTTGTCACTAATCACTGCTCCATATTTGGTTCGAGATCAGGGCCAGGGCTCGCTGGGTGTATTGGGGCCCATGCGCATGCAATATGAGCGGGCCATCACGGCGGTGGCCTATATGGCGCGAGCGTTCAGCGAAGCTATCAGCCGCGGCTAACACCCTTGCGTGCTGTTTGCTACATCCAAATATACAGGCAATCTTCCGAAAGCAGCCGCCCCCCGATCAAGTTACACTGAACTTTAGAAATACAGGAACAACGGAAGAAATACAGGAATAACGGACTCTGAAGCCAAATGGACGAGCGCGAACGTAAAAACGAAGAACGCGATAAGAACGTGATCGAATTCGATTCCCGATCACGGAATCCGCAAGAACCTGCGGACCCGGTCGCCCCTAACCCGGCGGAGGGAACTGAAGTGGCCGAGCGGGCCGCTCGTTTGCAAGCGGAAAAAGATGAGCTGATGCAGACGCTGGTGCGCCGCCAGGCCGATTTTGAGAATTATCGCAAGCGCATAGAACGTGAGCGCCAGGAAGATCGCCGGCACGGCACCGGCCGGCTGATCGAAGATCTTCTCCCGGTTCTGGACGCATTCGAGCGCGCAATCAAAGCGCACGACGATCCGGCATATGAAGAATACCTGAAAGGCCTGGAGCTGATTTATCGCCAGCTATGGGACACGCTCGCCCGCCATGGTCTTGAGCGCATCGCCGCAGCCGGCAAGCCATTCGATCCGCACTACCATCAGGCGATCGAACGAGTCGAATCCGACGAGTATCCCGACGGAACCGTCGTGGAAGTATTGCAGGATGGTTTTATCTTTCATGGCCGCGTCGTGCGGCCGAGCATCGTGCGTGTCTCTTTTAATGCTGGAGAAGCGGACAGCGGCAAATCCTCCGCTGCCCAGCGCCACGCGAAATGATTTCCTCTAAGATCGATATCATTTTTCCGGAGAATTAAAATAACGAATGAGTCGCCAGACCAAGCGTGACTATTACGAAGTTCTGACCGTCATCCGCACTGCTACGCAGGAAGAGATCAAGTCCGCGTACCGTAAGGCCGCCCTTAAGTGGCATCCAGACCGCAATCCCGAGCAGAAGGAGACTGCTGAGGCAAAGTTCCGCGAAGCTACGGAAGCTTATAGCGTGCTCTCCGACGCACAAAAGCGTGCTGCTTATGACCGCTATGGCCATGCCGGTGTTTCTGGTGTATCTGCCGATACCGGCTTCAATTCCTCGATCTTCGAGGAATTTCAGGATATTTTCGGCGACTTCTTTGGCTTCGAAGATGTTTTCGGACGCACTGGTGGACGAGGGCGCTCCCGCGCGCAGCGCGGCGCCGATCTGCGATACGACATGGAGTTGACGTTTGAAGAGGCTGCCGCAGGTGTCAGCACCAAGGTTCGGCTGCCTCGACAGGAGCTGTGTGAAGCCTGCAAGGGTACCGGGGCCAAAGCCGGAACCGGTGTCGTGACCTGCGAAACCTGCAAAGGGCGGGGCCAACTGCACTATCAGCAGGGGTTCTTTTCCATCTCGCGCACCTGCCCGCAGTGCCAGGGCGCCGGTCAGATGATTCGCGATAAGTGCCCGGAATGCCGAGGGCGGGGACGCGTCGAGCGAACTCGCACCATTGAAGTACGCATTCCGCCCGGCGTCGATTCGCAAACGCGCATTCGCGTGCCCAACGAAGGTGAGCCCGGCGCTAATGGTGCCCCTCCGGGCGACCTCTATATTGTTCTGGAAGTAAAGGAGCATCCGTTCTTTGAGCGCCGTGGCGCCGATCTTTATTGCACCATACCGGTCAGTATTGCGCAGGCGGCGCTTGGCACGGAGATCAGCGTCCCCGGTATCAACGGTGAGGAGAAAGTTTCCATTCCCGAAGGAACCCAGACAGGTTCCATCATTCGCCTGAAGGCCAAGGGCTTGCCAGATCCGCATGGTGGTGGCAAGGGCGACCTCTACGTGAACGTGCGCGTGATCACGCCGACGAAACTTACCCGCGATCAGCGAGCTATCTTGCAGCAGCTGGACCAAACGTTGAAGGTTGAAAATCGCCCGGCCGACCGCAATTCATCCTTCTTTGAGAAAGTAAAAGACATATTTGGCTAGCGGCTTGGCCCGCGGAGAGGTGACCGTTGCGCCGGCGTTTTTTCGTCGAAGCGTTCGCCGGCGGCACAGCCTGCCTCACAGGCGATGCCGCGCATCATCTTGGACGAGTACTGCGCGCAGAGCCGGGTCAGCTGTATGAATTGAGTGATGCGAACTCCGTGTTTCTCGCCCGAATTGAACGCGTTTCCAGCGGCTGCGTCGAGTTCGCCCTGCTCGAAAAGATTCCCGCCGCCCGTTCCCCTCTGGATCTCTCGATTCTGCTCTCCATAGCCAAATTTGATCGCTACGAATGGGCCTTGGAGAAAGCCACAGAGCTTGGCATAAAAACAATTGTCCCTCTCGCTGCCGAACGCAGCGAAAAGGCGCTCGTCTCCGCTGCCGTCAAACGTTCCGCTCGATGGCGCAAGATCTTGTTGGAATCGGCGCAACAGGCGCGCTGCCTCCGCCCGCCACTTCTCTCTGAAGTGACCCGGCCCGCTGCGGCCTTCGCGGAAAATAAAGCTTCAGTAAGGGTCCTGTTTTCCGAACGCAGCGGGGCGGTACCCGTGCAGGACATTTTCAAGGAGGCTGCGTCTAAACGCGTTGGGGAGTTGCCGCTGCAGATGGCGCTAGCCGTTGGTCCCGAGGGGGGGTGGACGGATCAGGAATTCGATGCTGCTTCCGCCGCGGGTTTCCGCGAAGCGTCCCTGGGAAACAATATTCTTCGTACCGAAACGGCCGTAATCGCGGGTCTTGCCGCTGCCCATCTTTACTTTGACGGCGGGGAGCAAGATCATAAGAAGCATTAGCATAAGGGGCTGACGTCCGGACGCTTTCCCTGAACTTGGTAGTCCGTCATTGCATCTGACATATTGGCGGCGCCGAGCTGACCAAATTGTTCGATACGGAAGGGCACGCAATGCTGGCGCACCGCTTCTCGGCGTGGTATAAATGAGCGATCCACACCTATCCATGGAGCAGACGGCTCACTCCAGTACGTTGTCCTCACGCGAAAGCCAACCACAGAATGAGTTTTCGCGCGGTGAGGAGCGGGAGTCGTCTTCCGGCTTTCACCGGGAGCTCCGGGTCTGGGCCCGCGACTTGGTGGTCGCCCTCGGCCTTGCGATGATCATCATCGTTTTCTTCTATCAGCCGGTAAAAGTCGAAGGCACGAGCATGGCCCCGCTGCTTTCCGATCAGGAGCGAATTTTCATCAACAAGTTCGTGTATCATTTCGAGCCCATTGGACGTGGAGACGTGGTCGTCTTCTGGTATCCACTGGATCGCACGAAGTCATTTATTAAGCGCGTGGTTGGGTTGCCGGGCGATGAGGTGGAGATTCGCAGGGGACGCGTTTACATTAACGGAAAAACGCTCGAAGAGCCCTACGTCCCGTCACAATATATTGACACCGCGGCCTATGGTCCTGTACAGATACCACGCGACGAATATTTTGTGATGGGCGATCATCGTATCAGCTCGAATGATTCGCGAATTTTTGGGCCGGTGCCGTCCGCATTTATTTATGGGAAAGCCGTGTTTGCCTACTGGCCTTGGACTCAGTTCGGTTCGATATCGGCGGTAAACGCGTCTGAAAGTAGTCGTTAAAGCTGGACTTTGGCTTTTGCCATGAACGTCTCTGGAGGAACCGCTGGCGGAAATACCCGAACGGCCTGCCGTTCTCGCGCTCGAGGACGGACGACTCTTTAACGGGCGCGCTGCAGGCGCCTGCACGCGGCGCGGCGGCGAAGTCGTTTTTAATACCAGCCTCACCGGCTATCAGGAAGTTTTCAGCGATCCCAGCTATTCCGGCCAGATTGTCTGCCTTACTTATCCCCACATCGGTAATGTGGGTACGAATCTCGATGACCAGGAATCCCAGCGGCCTTTCATTGAAGCGCTGATCGTACGCGAATTTTCTCGCCTGGCCTCCAACTGGCGCTCCACGGAAACCGCGCAGCATTACCTGGACCGTTACCATATTCCGGTAATCTGGGACCTCGACACAAGGGCACTGGTTCGGCACATCCGCCAGGTCGGCGCTCTTCGCGGTATCGTCTCGACTGACGGCACGCCGGCCGAGCGGCTCATCGAAGAAGCGCGCGCCGTTCCCTCCATGAGCGGTC
The DNA here is from genome assembly GCA_963803735.1 of uncultured Acidobacteriota bacterium. Classification (GTDB taxonomy): domain Bacteria; phylum Acidobacteriota; class Terriglobia; order Acidiferrales; family UBA7541; genus Palsa-189. Next base: position 17,835 of record CAWDNV010000015.1, read on the forward strand.
TCGAACTGGCGAGTCGCGTCAGCTGCGCAAAGCCGTACAGCTGGAACCAGGGCTCGATTTCAGGGCTCTCGATGACCGAGAAAGACCAAACGGCTGGCGAAAATGAAAGCCCGCGCTTTCGCGTTGTGGCCTACGATTTCGGCATAAAGCAGAACATCCTTCGTATCCTCGTGGATTCTCACTGCGACGTGCAAATCGTTCCGGCGCGAACTCCAGCCGAAGACGTTCTGGCGATGAAGCCGGATGGCGTATTTCTTTCCAACGGACCCGGCGATCCGGAGCCCCTTACCTACGCCGTCGAAAACATCCGCAAGCTGCTCGGCCGCGTTCCCGTATTCGGCATTTGCCTGGGCCACCAGCTTTGCGGCCTTGCTTTGGGTGGCCGCACCTACAAGCTGAAATTCGGCCATCATGGCTCGAATCACCCGGTAAAAAACATGCGCACTGGGCACATCGAGATCACTGCCCAAAACCACGGCTTCGTCGTCGATCCCGATTCACTGCCGGCCAGTGAGGTGGAAATCACCCACGTCAACCTGAACGATTACACCAATGAAGGCATGCGCCATCGCACACTTCCGCTTTTCAGTGTGCAGTATCATCCTGAAGCCTCGCCCGGTCCGCACGACTCGCATTACTTATTTCGCCGCTTCACGGAAATGATGAATGAGCATAGTTCCGCGAGACGCGCGAATAGCGCCCGGTGATTGAACGAATGGCCGCAACGAACTAATGCCTAAACGCACTGACATCAAGAAGATTCTGATCATCGGCTCCGGCCCGATCGTCATAGGCCAGGCTTGCGAATTCGACTATTCGGGCACGCAGGCTTGCAAAGCCCTGCGTGCGGATGGCTACCAGGTCGTCTTGGTGAATTCCAATCCCGCCACGATCATGACGGACCCGGAAGTTGCCGACCGCACCTATATCGAGCCACTGACGCGCGAATTGCTGGAGCAAGTCATCGCGCGAGAGAGGCCAGACGCGCTCCTGCCCACCGTTGGGGGACAGACTGCCTTGAATCTTGCTGTTGAACTAGCCGAGGCCGGAGTTCTCGAGCGCCATGGTGTTGAACTGATTGGGGCTTCGTTGCGGGCTATCAAGGTTGCCGAAGACCGCCTGTGGTTCAAAGACGCTTGCCGCAAGATCGGGCTGGATATGCCCGCGTCGGCGGTCGTCAATAACGTTCAGGACGCGCTGCAGCTCGCCGATCAGCTTGGCTATCCGGTGGTCATTCGGCCGTCTTTTACTCTGGGCGGCACGGGTGGATCCATCGCCTATAACCGCGAGGAATTTGCTGAGGCCATTTCTCTGGCGCTCGATGCCAGCCCCGTTCACGAAGCCCTGGTCGAAGAGTCCCTCCTGGGTTGGAAAGAGTTTGAGCTCGAAGTGATGCGCGACGTTCGCGACAACTTCGTCGTGGTGTGCACGATCGAGAATTTTGACCCCATGGGCATCCACACCGGAGATTCCATCACCGTGGCTCCCGCGCAAACCCTCACGGACAAGGAATACCAGCGCATGCGCGACGCTGCTGCCGCCATCATTCGCGAAGTAGGCGTCGAAACAGGCGGATCGAATATTCAGTTTGCAGTGGAGCCCTCCACCGGTCGCATGGTCGTAATCGAGATGAATCCGCGTGTCTCGCGCAGCTCGGCACTCGCCTCAAAGGCAACAGGTTTCCCGATTGCCAAAATCGCTGCGCGTCTGGCCGTGGGCATGACGCTCGATGAAATCCCCAACGACATTACAAAGAAAACGCCTTCCTGTTTCGAGCCCACCATCGACTATGTCGTGGTGAAGATTCCCAAGTGGCAATTCGAAAAATTCCCGGGCTCCGATACGACCCTCGGCACACAGATGAAGTCGGTAGGCGAAGTTATGGCCATCGGTCGCACGTTTCAGGAAGCGCTCTGCAAGGGTATTCGCGCTCTCGAACCCAGCACCGCCTGGCGTCCCCCGGCCGAGGTGACGACAGCGTTGCTGCGCGAGCGGCTGCATGTGCCCGGGCCGGACCGAATTCACTGGCTGTTTGAGGCGCTCGAGCGAGGCATGTCGCGTGAGGAGATTTGTTCGCTCACCAAGATCGATCCCTGGTTCATACACCATCTCGAAGAGATGCTGGAGATCGACTCGCGCGTGAAAGCTAGCGCGCTGCACAAGATTTCCGCGGAATTGATGCTCGAATCGAAGCGCTCGGGCGCGAGCGACGAGGAAATTGCGAAGCTGTGGAACGTCAAGTCGGCGTCGGTGCGGAAACGGCGGCACGAATTGGGCGTGCGTCCCGTTTTCAAGCGCGTGGATACCTGCGCAGCCGAGTTTGAGTCCTTCACCCCATATCTTTATTCCACGTACGAGCAAGAAGATGAGTCTGATGCCGTAGACCGGCCCAAGATCGCCATTCTCGGCAGCGGGCCAAATCGGATAGGGCAGGGAATTGAATTCGATTACTGCTGCTGCCACGCTTCCTTTGCCCTGCGTGAAGACGGCTACGAAACCATAATGGTAAATTGCAATCCGGAGACGGTCTCCACCGATTACGACACTTCTGACCGCCTCTATTTCGAGCCGCTCACGCTCGAAGACGTCCTGGCCGTGATGGATCGAGAGCGTCCCCAGGGCGTGATCGTGCAATTTGGCGGCCAGACGCCGCTGAATCTTGCGCTTGACCTCAAAGCTAACGGCGTTCCCATCATCGGCACGCCGCCCGAATCGATCGATCTCGCCGAAGACCGCCGCCGTTTCGGACGCCTGCTCGACGAGATGCACATTCCCCAGCCGCGCAACGGCACCGCGCTAAATCCGGAAGACGCCGCTCGCGTTGCCCAAGAAATTGGTCTGCCGGTCCTCGTCCGGCCCAGTTACGTTCTTGGCGGTCGCGCCATGGTCATCGCCTATGATTTGCAAACCGTGCGAGAGTACGTCGCGCAAGCTGCTTTGATGGGCCCGGCGCGGCCTGTCCTGATCGATCAATTCCTCGAGGAAGCCACCGAAGTGGATGTCGACGCGTTGGCCGACGGCCAGGACGTGGTCATCGGCGGCATCATGCAACACATCGAAGAAGCCGGCGTGCACTCCGGCGATTCTTCCTGCGTTTTGCCGCCTGTGTCGCTCACGCCTTCCGCGCTGGCACGAATTCGCGATTACACTAATCGCCTCGCGCGCTCGCTGGGCGTCATTGGTTTAATGAACGTGCAGTACGCCATTCAGCGCGACACTGTATTTGTGCTTGAGGTCAATCCTCGCGCTTCTCGCACCGTTCCGTACGTCAGCAAGGCTACGGGCGTACCACTCGCGAAAGTGGCCGCTCGTTTGATGACAGGACGAAAGCTTTCGAGCATGAATTTGCCTCTGGTCGAGTCGGACGGTGTGAAGGAGCTTTGCGTCCGCGACTATTACGCCGTCAAGTCTCCCGTATTTCCGTTTAACAAATTCCGCGGCGTAGACACGATTCTTGGCCCCGAAATGCGTTCCACTGGAGAAGTCATGGGCGTGGCGCCCAGTTTCGGCGAGGCGTTCGCCAAAGCGCAGCTTGCCGCCGGACAGAAGTTGCCCCGCAAGGGCACGATCTTTGTCAGCGTCAATGATCACGATAAGCGCCATGTTCTGCCGTTGGCGCGCGATCTCTCCGAACTGGGATTCACTTTGCTGGCCACTCGCGGCACCGCCGCTGCCCTGTCTGCGGCGGGTATAACTGCCGAAGCCGTCTATAAGGCTAACGAAGGTCGCCCAAACATCATTGATCTGATAAAAACCGGTCGCGTCGATTTGATCATTAATACGCCCCTCGGCCGCGAGTCCTTCTATGACGAAAAATCCATCCGGCGCGCAGCCGTGCGTTACAGGGTTCCCTGCATCACCACGCTTGCCGCAGCGCAAGCTGCGGCCCGCGGGATTCGTGCGCTGATCGATCATTCCTTTAGCGTCAACGCGCTCCAGGATCTGCACGCGCCCAGCGCCAGCGCTGCCCAGACTCATCGCACGTCCGCCAGTTGATTGTTTTTGGCCGGGTCTCGTCCCGCAGCACTTTACATATTCTCGTCCCGAGGTCGGCAACCGGGGTCCCCAGTGCGCGCCGGTTTTGCGCGTGATGGGGTGGGCAGGCTGAGGGATCTGCCTTTCACGGCTTTAACTTTGGCCCATTTGCTGCAGTGCGCTAAAATTTGGCCATGCGATTCGAAGGAATCTTTGCGGCGTTGACCACGCCCTTCGCCACGGACGGCTCTCTCGCGCTGGAGAGTTTTCGCGAAAACCTCGCGCGCTATAACCGCACGAATCTCAGTGGTTACGTCGTCGTCGGTTCGACCGGCGAATCCGTCCTGCTCACCTTCGATGAAATCGATCGCATTTGGAGCATGGCCCGTGAATCCGCGGCTCCCGGGAAGCTCCTGATCGCCGGCGTCGGCGTCGATAGCACAGGCGAAACCATCGCCCGCGCTCAAAGGGCGGCTGAATTGGGATATGACGCCGTGCTTGTTAAAACTCCTCATTACTTTAAGCCGCTTCTCACTCCTGCCGCTTTGGAGCGGCATTACTTGGCTGTTGCCGATGCCTCGCCCGTGCCTGTGCTGATCTACTCGATTCCGCAATATACGGGCATCTCCATTACGGCGGAGTGGGTGGCGCGCGTGGCCGGGCATCCCAACATCGTTGGTATCAAAGAAAGCTCTGGCAACGTGCAACTCGCATCCGAAATCATTCACCTGTGTCCGCCCGAATTCAGCACGCTCGTCGGCTCGTCGGCCACGCTGTTTCCTTCTTTGCTTTTAGGAGCGGCGGGCGGAATTTTGGCGCTGGCTTGCTTTCTTCCCGAGCCTGCCATTGATATTTTCGAAGCGGTGCGCGCCGGCGATACCGCGCGGGCCAGTCGCCTTCAGTTCTCGCTGCTGGCGCCTTCCCGCAAAATTGCCGGCGAACTAGGCCCGACGGGTGTGAAATATGCCATGGACTGCCTTGGTTATTACGGAGGGGTTCCCCGTATTCCTTTGCTACCGCTCACAGAGGCGCAGAAGAAAACGGTCGAATCTGTTCTGGCCGAATCTATTGCCCGTCAGAAACTAGATCATCTGGGGGTAGCGTCTTAAGTCTAATCTGCAGGCGAAATTAAGCGACCAACCCCTTTCTGGAACATCCTATAGCGGGTGCATCAGTAAATTGCCGGGAGTCTGTTCCGGCATGTATCATGGCGGGCCGACCATATGGAGTGTCACTGTATACGCGCAGTTGAACTGCCCCACACCACCCGCCTATATTCTTCCTATCTCCAGGATTTTTCGTCGGTCGCGCGCTTTTATGCGCATCCTCCCACCATTGACTCTATTCTGCGTGTCGCCTCCGGAGTAAGCCCTGACCTTGCGTCTCGCGGAAAGATTGCCGAAATTCTCCGTGACCAGAACCGCGACTTCGGCAACGATGCTTCCGTCGAAGCGGCTCTCGATCGTTTCGCCTCGGGCGCCGCGGCCGTCGTCACCGGACAGCAGGTCGGCCTTTTTTCGGGCCCCAGTTTCACGATTTACAAGGCGCTCACAGCGTTGCGCCTCGCCGAGGAATTGAATTCCGCGGGCGCTCCAGCTGTCGCAATCTTTTGGCTCGCCAGCGAAGATCATGACCTCGCAGAGATCAATCATTGTTTCTGGCCCTCGCGCGACGGCGCCGAGAAGATCGAGTTGCCTTCCTCTGATCAGGAGGGCCGCAGGGCAGGTGAGGTGCTCTTGGGCGATGCTGTTCTCGCTGCCGTGGAAAGTGCTGCGGCAAAGCTCGCAGGCCCCGCCGCCGATCAGATCCGTACCGCCCTTGCCGAATCCTATTCACCCTCTGAAACGTATGGTTCCGCGTTCGGCAAATTGCTCGCGCGCCTTTTCGCCGGCAAAGGGCTGATTCTTCTCGATCCTCTGTCGCCGGAACTCCACCGTCTCGCTGAGCCGATCTATCGTTCCGCGCTTGAACAGCATGCCCAACTGAGCCAGGAGTTGATCTCGCGCGGCAAAGATTTGGAGCGAGCCGGGTACCACGTCCAGGTGAAGGTGGTCGAAGAGAGCACTCCGCTATTTGTCAACCTCGACGGCAAACGTCTTCCGATTCGGGCGCGAAATGGCGATTTCACTGTCGGTCGCCACCCGTTCTCTCTTTCGGAGCTGACCGATCTGTTGGTCCAGTCGCCGTCCGATTTCAGTCCCAACGTTTTACTGCGGCCGGTAATTCAGGATGTGTTGCTTTCAACGGTATCCTACGTTGCCGGCCCATCGGAGATTGCCTACCTCGCTCAGGCCTCCGTCGTTTATGAGCGTCTCCATGTTCGTATGCCGGTGATCCTCCCGCGCGCCAGCTTCACGCTGATCGATCCGCATTCGGTCCGGCTACTGCGCAAATATGGACTGGAGTTTTCCGACGTTTTGGGCGGAACAGCGAAACTGCGGGCCAAAATGGAAGGCACCCTCTTGCCCAAGATTCTTACGCGCCGGTTTGAAACAGGTGAGAAATCGCTCCAAAAGATGCTCACGGAATTACGCGAGCAAGTCACCAAGCTCGACCCCACGCTCGGCGGAGCGATGGATACTGCCGAATCAAAAATGCTCTTTCAATTCTCGAAGCTGAAGGAAAAAGCTGGTCACGCCATCGCCCTGCGCTCGTCGATACTTGACGCTCACGAAAGGGAATTGATCGCCCGCCTTTATCCCGATGGAGAACTGCAGGAGCGCCGCCATTGCTTTCTGCCCATGCTTGCCGCCCAAGGTATGGAACTACTGGACGAACTCGAGCACCGCATCAAGTTGGGTGGCGCCCAGCACCAGGTTCTCTATCTTTAGGTAACGACGATTCGAAAGATCTAGTGCTCGTTACGCTCACTTGAGGGCGGCACAATCCCTTTCAGGCGCATATAGACGGCTGCATATCCGTAGACTTCCTGGGAGTGTTCAAGGACCAGGCCCTCGAGCAATGCGAATTCGGACCGTTGTCCCCCGCGCCCCGCGTTGACCATTTTCTGCAGGTCCGCATCGGTGAGAGAGTTGAAGACAGAGTCGCACTCCTCGTTCGCTTGCTTCATTGCCGCAGTGACCTCAGCCTTGGTAGGCGTAGCACTGAAGCTCAGGTTTTTCTGTTCGCCCTTCACTTGCGAACAGGCACGCATGTTGAACGTAATCACATGCGCCATGCGCTGTCCGAAGTCTTGAAGCTCGGGTGTCGGTTTGAATCGATAACCGTCATCGGGCATCTTGTCAGCCATCTTGGTCAGCAGGTCTCGGACGTTCGCCCACGATCCCTTCAACTGTGTGCTGATGGGATTTCCCTCTTGCGCATATCCCGCGCCAGTCCCCAGAAACAACACCGTAGCAATCACCGCTAAAATCCGCTTCATAAGCCCTTCCTCTGGATAAATTTGGATCGCTTTATCCTACCAGATGTCAGCCCCGGCGCTCTTTCCGCTTCTTGCCAAACGCGCGTGTTTCACGGGCGATTTACATAATTCTCAGTGGCGGGTTTATCGCACAGAATGCATTTGCATTATGTACAGCCGTTTTTCTAAACTCCACCTAGCCGAGCGGGATTTACGAATCAAGCCAAATTCGGTTGCCATTCCAGCCTTGGGAAGGATGCCCCGGATGACAAAACGTTTAGCGGCTTCGGTAGTGGCACTCGCTGCGCTATCGTTTCTGCCGGTTCGAACTCCTGCCCAGGATCTTCCCCGCCAACCCGGAGCCGTCTACGATGCTGACAAGAAGGGCGAGGCTCCCGCTCCTGCCCCGAAGCGCGATCTCAGTGGCGTTTGGGAGCCCGCTGCAGGGCCAAGCGCGGGCGTGCAGGCCACAGGCTCGGGGCAATATCCCTCCGATGGAAAACCTGAGCATGAGCTTCCCTTCACGCCTTTGGGCCGCGAGACGTTCATGGCCCATAAGCCGACATTTGGAGTGACGCAGGTTCCTTCCGCATTAACGAACGATCCGATGCCCGGCTGCAATCCTCAGGGCTTTCCTCGCATTGTTCTTCACAACTTCAGAACAAGCCGGATCATACAGACTCCGGAGAACGTGGTAATCCTTTACGAATTTAATAAGAAATGGCGCGTGATCTGGACCGATGGTCGGCAACTTCCAAAGGATGCCACGGACCCGACCTGGGGCGCGCCCGATCCTCCCGAGTCGCGATGGTGGGGATATTCCATTGGCAAATGGATGGACGACTACACGTTTGTAGCCGAATCGAACGGATTTGATGACCGCACCTGGCTCGATAATGCCGGCCGGCCGCACAGTGACGCCCTACACGTAATCGAACAGTATCATCGAGCAGACCGGGATCACCTGGAGATGACCATTACGATTGACGATCCGAAGATGTATACAAAGCCTTGGGTGGCGGTCAAATTACGTTTGCGGTTGCAATCGCCCGGCTTTGATATTCGTGAGATGGAATGCGCACCGATAGAGACCGAGGAATACAACAAACAATTTGCTGATCCTGCTGCCGGAATAGATGCAAAATAGGACGCAAAGTTCGGCTCTTAAAATCGCCAAGCGACCCAGCAGTTCTTCGGCACGGAATTTGTTTGGAGGCGATATGAAACACAACTCCGCAACGCGTTACCTCTGGCTATTTGCTCTTCTGTTGGTTGCTGTTCCTGCTTTGGCTCACCACGGGAATGCGGCCTTCGATCCCACTAAGAGAGTCACGATGAAAGGAACCGTCACGGAATGGTTCTGGGCCAATCCCCACTGCTTTCTGCAATTCGATGTCAAAGACGAGAGCGGAAATCTCGTGCATTGGGTTGCTGAGACCAGCAATCCGCCCGACATGATTAACCATGGGTGGAGCAAGAGTTCATTGAAAGTTGGCGATCAGGTCACGGTAACGGTTATTCCTGTGAAAAACGGGAAACCCATCGGCCGGATCGCGGCGGTCGTCCTTCCCAACGGCCAAACGCTCGACGGCGGCTTCGGCGCCATAACAGATCAAACCGGCCGCAACGCGGGAGCGGCGGGCTCGGGCGGCGGATCGAAATAGCCGGCTCGGCCAGCGTGGCTGTGATCGGAACCTTGCGAATGGAGGAATGCGCATGAGAAATCGACTGCTGGTGTTTCTTGCGGTCATGGCAGGCTTGCTGATCGTTTCTCTGCCACTATCCGCACACCATGGCTCCGCCGCGTTTGACGCCGGTAAGCAGATTGTAATGAAGGGTACCGTCACGCGGTGGTATTGGGCCAATCCTCACTGTTTCTTGAGTTATGACGTTAAGGACGATAGCGGCAACGTGGAGCATTGGGTTGTTGAGACGAGTAATCCTCCGGATATGATTAATCGCGGTTGGAGCAAAAACACATTCAAGCCCGGCGACGAGGTAACCGTTACAGTTGAGCCGGTTAAGAGCGGCAAACCCGTAGGACGTCTGCTGCAAGTCGTGCTCCCCAATGGCAAGACGCTGCATTACGCATCGCCGTTTCAGGGACCGGGCAACTGAAATCCGCATACAAGGAGGCGCCATGCGCGAAATAGCGGTTTATCTGCGCAGCTTCACACTTTTTGTCGCAGGAATCGTGGTAGGAACTGTGCTGATTTCACCTGGTGCGGCGCAGGATGCCGGCAAGGGAGGTCTCCGCCTCAATCACGTGGGAATCGCGGTAAAGGATTTTCAGGAGTCGCTAACCTTCTATACAAAGGTAATGGGTTTTAAAGTTGCTTATGCCTTCCCTAGTCCGGATGGCAAACCGACCACAACCTTTCTTCAGATCAACCGCGACACTTTCCTCGAGATGGCTCCGGCCAGCGCAAACCTGCCGGTCGGCATCACGCACGTTGGCATCTTAACTGACGACGCAAACGGCACGGTGACCCAGCTTCGTCAGGCCGGCGCAACGCTGCCCGATGTTCGCTCCGGTGGCGGGACAGGTTCGCGGCTCTCCAACGTTATGGATCCGAATGGAATCCGATTAGAGATCGTCGAGCAGCCGGCTGGCTCGCTGATGAGAAAAGCTATGGAGTCCTGGAAGTAACTGTAGGCAACGGGCAGATCGGGCGGGTCAAGCTTCAATCATTTGGTTTCTGACGGCGTACCGCACGAGCTCGCTGACGGAGTGCATTTCCAATTTGCGCATGATATTGGCTCGATGCGTCTCGGCTGTTTTGACGCTGATGCCCAGCGCGACAGCCACTTCTTTGCTGCTTTTGCCCTCGGCCAAAAGCTGAACGATCTCCCGTTCGCGCGAACTCAAGCGATGACGCAGCAGGGTGCCGGGTTTATCCGAGCCTTTATCGCAGAATCCATCGATTAGAGTTTGGGCGGCGCTCGAAGTAAAGAATGACCGGCGAGTCGCCAACGCTTCGATGGCATGCAGCAGGTCCCGGGTAGCATCTGACTTCAATAGGTAAGCGCGCGCGCCTGCGTCCACCACCTCTCGAACAAGTTGATCCGAATAGTGAAGCGACAAAATCAGGATCCCAGCCTTCGGAAGCATCTTGCGAATTTTCCGCGTGGCTTCTAACCCATTGAGCCCGGGCATGCTGATATCCATCACAACAATGTCAGGTCGATGCTTTGCAGCCATATCAACCGCTTCGCGGCCGGTAGCCGCCTCGCCACAAACGACCCAACCCTGCCTGGAAGATAGGACCTTCTTCAATCCCCTGCGAACGATCTCGTGATCGTCCGCGATCAATATCCGAAGGTCATTCAACCCTGGCATCCGACTCCTTTTCCCCCGGCTAAAAGTCAATTTGGGTCGCCGGAGTTCCCAGTCAGCATATAGCATATAACACTGCGATTTGTCTGTTCAGGAACGACCAAATCTAAGGAGGAGGGCCCAGGCGCTAGTTCAGAGCCCTTTCCCGCGCATCACATGAACGATACTTTTGCCATCGGAACGATGAAGGACCAGACAACACCTGACCATCGCCGCCGCACGCAATTATTGGTCCTGATTGCGATCGTTACTCAAGTAGGCGGAAACGTATTCCTGAGTTACGGGCTGCGCCGCGCCGGCGCGATTATTTCCGTCTCTCCACTCGATTACATTCGAGCCCTCAACCTTTGGACAATATCCGGAATTATCATGCTGTCCGTTTGGATAATCACAGATTTGGCATTGCTCAGCCGCGCGGACCTCAGTTTTGTTTTACCGGTGATCGCTAGCTCCTTCGTATTGATTGCCATTGTCGGGCATTTCATATTAGGCGAGCGCGTCTCCGGCCTGCGCTGGCTCGGAATTCTGTTGATCTCCTTTGGCGTGCTCCTTGCCGAAACGACGCCGGACCGCACTACCCGTCGGCAAAACGAATCCTTATGATTCCCATTCAATGGAGGCTTGCCGCCTTAACCTCGATATGTAACACCATCGGCGACGTTCTCAACACCGCGGGCATGAAACGCGAACCCGAGGTCGAAAAATTAAACTTGCACTCGTTGATTGCTATGCTCTCGAGAATTGTGCGCAATCCTCTCGTGATCGGCGGAGTGGCGAGTCTGACGGCGGGCTTTCTTGCCATGATGTCGCTGCTTTCAATCGCCAATGTGAGCTTTGCCGTGCCGGCCACGGCAATTAGCTTCGTCCTCGAGACGCTGCTGGCTAAGTACATTCTGAAAGAGGATGTCGGATTAAGGCGCTGGGCGGCGGCTACTCTGGTGGCCTGCGGCGTTATCTTACTTCAATGGTAGGAAGTGCGCGGTTTCCGCGTCGGAGCCGCTGGCGTGCAAACCGACCAACACTAGCCCCGCGACCACCAATGCCGTAGCAATCGCTTTACCCAATAAAACGGTGCCACTGAAATCCTCACGTAGCCACTTGGGCCGCAGCACAGTGAGAGCATAGGAACCGGCAAAAATAATTACATATCGCAGGCCGGTGATGGCGTCCACCAGCGCCGGGCTCGTCAAACTGATGGCATAGAAAACAAGGAACGATCCCAGCCCATTCAAAAATCGGTTGACGAAATACCAAAACCAGTTGTGCGGTTTTCTTTTCTCCTGTTTCTGGAATATCTGCCGGCGCCACGACGCTGGAATGAGCAGCATGAGCGATCCTGTGAACGTCCCCAGCGTAAAGAACACATATCCGCTCACAAAATTCGTTTGATCGAAGGCCAGCTTCTGCAGCACGTTGACGAGCCCGTAGCTGACCGAAGCGAGCAGCACACTCGGCAGAACTTTAGCGATGTCGGTTTTCTCGGAAATGAACATCACGAAACCGCCTGCGACCAGCAGTAAAAATCCTGCCAGCACTGATCGTCCTCCAATCGGGTTGCGCAGCAGAGGAATCGAAATCAGAGCCGTGGCCACCGGGCTGAATCCGCCCATGATCGCCAGCGTCTGAGACGCTTCCCCGGATTTGAGCGCGGCGTAATAGAAAAACATCGCCGCCATATGCAGGAGGCCGGCTCCGAAAGCGAGCGCCACAACAGGAGCTTTCGGCATTTGGAATCCGAAAGGTGCCAGAGCCAAGCCAAAAATACTGATGAATCCGAGCCAAAACACATAGGAAAAAAGATTTCTGGTTTCGGGCTGCCGCAGCAGAACCTTATCCCAAACGAGCGTGGCGCCGATCAGCCCGTGGGCGATGATTGCGACGAAAATGCCGTTGCGGATGAAGCCAAAATGCATAACACCCCGCGCCGCTGCACATTAGATGACCGGTGAAGAGATGACCGGTGAAGCCCCGGCGGAGGACTCTGACATAATCACGCGATCGGCGAGGCTGAGATTCCGATAGCTTCCTCTGTAATTTACGAGCAGTGAGGTTCAGGCATTCCGGCCATAATGTTTGGCACGGAAAACTGAAGATGACTTCAGAATCGAATAACGACTCCGGTGGATCCTCTGAAGTTACTTTGCGTGCTCGTTAGAAAACTGATCGGGCTTTGGCTCGAGAAGAATCGCGTCTGTATCAAATCGCCCTGGAACCGCCAATGCACGATCGAAACAATTCGGAAATCGAGTCCCCCGCCAATGCCATCGGCAAAAGATGTATCGCTGTTCCCCAGCCCATTGACGAAAGTGATGTTCGTTGTCTGATTTATGTGCGCGACTCCCAGCAAAGCATGCGCAAAAGGAGTGAACCTCCACAGCGATACGGACACTTGGGGGCCCACAAGGAAACTGTACAAGTTCGAATTCACATTAACGCCGACTGGCACGCACACCACACTCGCCACGCATCCGAACGTGGCGCCGTAAGAACCATAATGACCGGCGACATCGCCAACCACTCCGAGAAAGCGTAGAAATTTAAATTCCACTGAGCCGTTCCATCCGTTCAGCGATAGCCCAGGCAGCGAAATCGGAATCGAGCTCACGGGAGCAAAAGTTACGTCCGCTTCTGAGGAATAGCCGGCAAACACGGCAAACCGCTTGCCCGTTTGAGCGCTTGCAGCCGTCGCGAACGCAAGTAAGCTCAGAACGCATACGCATTTCGTTATTGTGGTTATCTTCATTTAAGCTTCCGTTTTGATCGTGGGCGAGCACCCCCGAGTTGGAGAATCAAGTCGATGCGGACTTTGCACGAACGAGGTCGGGTTTCTTAACGGGCGGGCGACGAATCTCCTGCTCCGCAGTCGGCCTCTTCTTTGGCTGAATAGGTTCGATTTTGATGGGCTTGCCCGTTTCAATCGACCGGTACATCGCCCGAATAATTCTCACGTCTGCGAGCCCTTCTTTGCCGGAGGGTTCCGGTTGCCGGTTTTTCAAAACACAGTCCGAAAAGTAGAGCAGTTCCGCCGCGAATTGATCGGATTTGCCGAATTTATACTCTCGGCTCTTTCCTTCAATCGTAGTCGTGAGTTTGAGTCCCTCGGCATATTCGTAAGCCGGATCCGCCCGCAGCGTCCCTTTCGTCCCCGCGACTTCGTAAGCGGAGACGTCTCCCGAACTGAAACTGCACGTGAACGATGCTAATCGCGCTTCGGGGAATCGCATGATCGCGCTCACACTTTCTTCAACTTCACGGAAACGCGCGTCGTTTCCCGTCGCCTCGAACGCGAAGACTTCCTCAGGCTCATCGCGAAATAGATATCTCGCCGCATTTACGCAGTAGACGCCCAGATCCCACAGTGGGCCTCCGCCCAGAGCGTGGCTCAGCCGGATGTTATCCGGCCGAACTTGCATTCCAAATGTTGAACTAAAAAAGCGCGGATTGCCGAGCTTGCCAGAGCGCACGATTTCCACGGCTTCCAAGTTGGCCTTATCGAAATGGAGTCGATACGCCGTCATCAACTTCGCGCCGGACTCTGCAGCGGCATTGATCATGTCCTCGCATTGGCCTTCGTCAATAGCCAGCGGCTTTTCGCAAAGCACATGGATCCCGGCCTTTAATGCGGGTACCGCGTACTCGTGGTGCATGCTATTGGGGAGCGTAATGTATACGGCATCTATCTCGCCGCTCCGTAAACACTCGTCGTAATTGTCGTACTCGTATGTGAATGGAACGCGATATTTCTTGCTGAGTTGTTTCGCCTTCTTGGGATCGTCGGTCACCAGCGCTTTCACCTCGGAGTTTGACTTGGCATGGGCGAATGCAGGCAGAACAGCCACCTGCGCTATGTGCCCGAGTCCCACGACGGCGTAGCGGATTCTTTTTCCACGTTGCCGCGAGGAAGCTGCACTTTTCGAACCCGATTTTATCGTTGGCATAAAAGCCTCACAGAATGCTCACGCGCTTTACGTTGTCGCCGAGCGATGAACGCGGTTGATCCTGACACGATCCGTAAACCGTCCACTTCTTGTTGATGAGACGAATGATCGCTCGGCCACTTGGGAAATGTTTGCGGCGCGCGGCCTTCCCCAGCATTGCACTACAGGCATCGCCACTACGCACTACAGGCGTCGCACTAACTACGCACTACAGGCGTCGCCACTATATGTCGAGAACGTCCCCGCGATAGGCGGTCTGGCCCCTAAAAAACATGCCTCAATCGCGCCGCCGTTAGGGTTAACGTCCACCGAATCCAAGAGATCAATTGTGCCCAATCTACACGATCTCCTATATGGGCATCTTCATTCATTGGCTGTAGCTTTACCCGGACAGTGACCACTCGAGAGGGGAACACTTTATGAAAACAATTGCAGATTTACTGAGTCTGGAAGAGACCGCTCCCGTGAATGGTCACGAGAACCCTTGGGCCATTCGCAATCCCATTGACGAAGCCCGCGATCTCTACAAAATGGTCCGCTGTGGCTCTTCCTCCGTTGAAGAAATCCGCGAGCTGATCGCTGTGCCGAAGCCGGTGGAGGAAGCGTTGCTGGCCTACGCCGACCGCTACCCCAAGGACGGTCAGCCGATCTATTGTGTCCTACTCTTCCGTCAGAAAGTCGCCAGGGAATTCGAGCGCCTCATCGAGAGGGATTTCTCCTCCGCTGAATACCCGCAAGCATCTGTTACGGAGCAGCAGCCGTGCCCTGAGTTGCTCGTAAACTGAGCCTGCCACGAACGACACCGTGGCGACAGGTGAGATTGGCGAGTGTCTTACGTAACGGGCCAACCTTCCTTCGCCCAGGCGCCTTCTTGAAGTGACGCAACCGCCAAAGACCGCCCCACTACTTCTCAATTAATTCGCCGTACGGCTGGTCAGAGCGGACGTTGTCCAGTCCCAATGTTTTCCGGCTTCGTCGACGACGGTATTAACGTCTTCCTCCAAAAGATAATGCTCCTTCGCCAGCGCATTAGCGGCTGCTCGTACGCGATTCAGGTAATCATCGCGGCTGCTGTACCGTTCCTCGATGGAGGCGCGAGGATCGTGATCTTTCTCCCGCTCCGCGCGTGTCCTTGCGAACGGAATGTACGATCCCGCCATAGAGACAACTGTGTCCGGCTGTCCGTGGGACTGGCTGCGGAACGCCCATCCAGCGTAAGTACCGAGCGGCACAGACTGGTCCGGAAGGCGAATCCCGCTGGTCACATTGCCGTCTTTATCGACCCGCGGCAACAGGAACGGCAGCACCGATACGGGACCCGCGGGCAAATCGTTGCGATAGCCTCCGGGCACGTGGTACGGCCATTGCACGCCCGGCACATCGGGAAATTTGATTTCGCTCTGCTCGACTGCCGTGTGGTCCGAAAGCATCGGATGGCGGCTGGGAGGAGGCGCCACTCCCTCTCTCACCCATTTGTCGAGACTTGCCAGTAACGCTCGCTGAGCCCAGCGGTAATCGAGGGGATCGTTTCGAAGTTGCTGCGATTCAAGCTCGGCCGGAGGCCAAGTTCCAGAAGAGTGTTTCGCGCCCGCGAGTAGAAAAATCCTCATATTTGGTGGGTCGGGCAGGTCTTCGTGGCCATCCAGAGAGATGGCTCGCAAAGAAGAAACGCGGCTCCGATCGTAGTATTCCGATTCGGTGTCCACGAGAAATATCTTTGGCTCAAGGCCAGCGGGGATGCGTGCGCCTAAGCCATCGCGCCTGCCGGTCACCGGATCGGTGGTCGTCTCATAACGAATCGGGAACTTCGTTTGCGTGTAGGAACCGAGTTCGTCGGCTTGCGCCCAGCGTTCATTGAAGCTGCCAAGCGAGGCGCCGCCGGTCTGAATAAATAACGCATCCACGGCTTTGCGTCCCCGTTCATCAATCGTGAATCCTTCGTAGATCATCTGCCGCTGCCAGCGGCCGACTTGCGAAGCTCCGAAAGTGTAAACGTATTTGCCCCGTACAATTGCGTCTGGGCTGTATTTCACCGCTGATGCGAAATCGCGAACTGCGGCAAATCCGACGCCCGCGACCGGCGGATTTTCCGATTGATAAGTGACTTGATAGACCATTCCGGGCTTAAAGCCGCCCTTCACCGATACCCAATTTGGATCGGGCACGATCCGCTCGTTCTCCATCCTGCCGAACTGCCAATCTGCCCGCGGGACGAGCCTCGGTGCCGAAACCAACGCAGGACGTTCGGTCAGCCGGTAGGTCGGATCACTAAGGTTCAGTGGCGGATATATCGGTGTGAAGTACTCGCCGGAGGCGTAGTTGTAAGAGTCGGCCATTTTGTCTGGAATGAACCATGGACCAGGGTCAATCCAGCCCGTGATGGGCTTGCCATGTTCGCTGGCGACCGGCGCGTCAAGAAGAATCAGGTGCTCCTTCTTAGGAAGATCGAATTCCCAACCGACGGATACTAGCGTGTAACCTTCGCGCATCAGCAAGCCATCGCCGAACTCCTCTTGGGTGGTGGGATCCACCGACGCTTTCGCGTGGTTGAACGTGCTCAGCAAACTTTTGCCTCCCCGGTTTGGAATATCCAGGAGAACGACGCCGGTTCCTTTCGACACATCTTTAGGCCTCAAAATGAAAAGATCAGCCGAAAATTCCACGCGGCCCTGCGCGTTTATGGGCGCTTTGTCGAGGTCGGCGATTATCTTGTTGTGTGGATTTTTCGGGTCGATGGCGAAGTACACTTTGCCGGTAAGCTTTTCGTAGGGGCCAACGCTTCCGAAGCTCTTTCCGTCGAGCACATCCTGGCGACTGGAAATTTCTACTCGAGTCACTTCGCCTCGAGCTGAGCCCGGCACAAGAATCATTGCGAATATCACTAACAACGGCCCTAGAACACTCCGAATGTTCGGCTTCATCGGCGCTCCTTTGCGACAGGTCCAACGATTTGAATCGAGTCAGGTTTGATTGATTTCCTTGTACTCCCCTGTGTTCCCTTTTGCAAGATTCGCAGACTTGCCAGAAACGCGACCGGGCAGCAGCGGGTTTCCCGAAGGTTTACGGAAAACTAAACAGTTTTAAGGTTCCCTTAATGTGAGAGGGATAGAGTCTGGGTCAGTTTTTGGCCTTTTTCGAAAAATAGTCGGACTTATTGAAGTCTTTTTCTCTGAAGACGCCCAAGGGAAGGTGTCTCACGAGTATCTCGACTATTGCCCATATCGCGTTTGGGCCCGACCTGAACCGCAGTTACTCGCAGGCTGAACCATATATTTCGACTGGTGAACCCATACATTCTTCGCGTCTCGTCCTCCTCTCTGTATTTCCTTGCATAAGTTCAAGTTCGGAGTCTCGCTTCGTTGTCCGAAAAGGAGAGATAGGAAAAAACTGGAGGTGTGTTCATGAAGGGGAAACTGGGTCAGCTTCTAGCTGGTGTGTGTGTTCTTTGCCTTAGCACGCTGATTTCGCTGCCGCTTCGAGCGCAGGTTGCCGGTGCAACACTTACGGGCACCGTCACTGACACTCAGGGCGGCGCCATTCCCAACGCCAAAGTCTCTGCTCGGAATACCGCCACGGGTGTATCGACTGACACCACAACCAATGCTGCGGGCGCATTTAACATCGTGAACCTGGTTCCTGGCGATTACGACGTGAACGTGTCAGCCCCAGGATTCAGCACGGTCGTTACCAAGGTGACGCTCACTGTCGGTGCAACGCAGGCGCTGAATCCTTCTCTGCAGGTTGGCCAAGTCACTCAAGAGGTCCAGGTTACCGGCGTCGCTCCGATCGTCGAGACAACTAACGCCACCCTCAGCGGTGAAGTTGTGGGCCAGCAGATCGTAGAACTGCCGTTGAATGGTCGTGACTGGGCTCAATTGGCCACACTGGAACCGGGTGTGGCCTCGGTGCGGCCGCACGAAGCGGTGGACGCGCCTGGCGGCGAGACCCGTGGGCTCGGAATGCAGATGACCGTCGACGGGAACAGACCTCAGCAGAACGCCTACAGGCTCAACGGCGTCATCGTTAACGATTACTCGAATGCCGGGCCGGGAAACGTGCTCGGTTTTAACACCGGCGTGGATGCCATTCAGGAATTCTCTGTTCTGACGAGTAACTACTCGGCGGAGTATGGCTTCACCTCCGGCGGCGTCATTAATGCGATCACAAAATCCGGCACCAACACGTTTCACGGCAGCGCGTATGAGTTCGTACGCAACAGCGCCTTCGACGCAGCTGATTTCTTTGAAAACGCTAATGGCGAACAGAAAGGCGCTTTCGTTCGCAACCAGTTCGGCGCGTCGGCGGGATGGAAGGTTTTGAAAGACAAGTTCTTCTTGTTTGGAGATTACGAGGGGCTCCGTCAGTCGAAAGCCGTACCTCAAATTGCCCAGACCTTGACGCCCAATGCCAGACTGGGGATCCTCAACGACGCAAGCGGCAATCCTCTTCCGGCCCTTGTCACCGCATGTCCGAACGCCAACATGACGAACCTCGCTCCGGGAAGGGCGTCCGTGTGCGTCGACAACACAATTGAAAAGCTCATTAACCCCGCGGGAACCCCTGCCGGTGGTTTGGAACCGCTGCCCAATGGCTCTCTGCTGGGGCCGGACAACAACGTTGCGCAGTTCTTCTCCGACGGTGAACAAAGGGTCACCGATAATTATGGAACGGTCCGAGGCGACCTCAGGATCTCCGACAAAGACAGCCTGGTCGGCAGTTGGTATCAGGACCACTCACTATGGACCAAGCCCGATTCATTCAACGAGAACATCACCGGATATCAAGTCCCGCATGGCTCCTATACCCTTGAGGAAAATCACGTCTTCAATTCTTCCATGGTGAACACTCTTCGATTGGGCTATAGCTATTCAGACCTGCAGAGCCCGTCGATTTCAACCTCTAACCCTCTCGAGCTCGACACTTCATTGGGCATCATCCCTGGAAAATGCACCGCGCCGGGAGTGAGCATCGGCTCGGGCGGGTTATCTGTGAATAGCGCGACCGCCACCGGCTTCGGCGGCTTCACCGGAGCCCAGGGTTTTTATGCCTTTACTGGAATTCAGCAGCTTTATGACGACGTTTCCAAAACCGTCGGAAAGCACAATATGAAGTTCGGTTTCATGTTCTTGGATGATCATCAAAACTGGGGACAGGGAGCAGGATGCGGCGGCAGCGCAGCGTTCTCCTCGTATCAGGATTTTCTCCAGAACATACCTTCCAAAGTCCGCATGCCGGCGCTTCCGCCGTTCACGAGCGGGCCCACTACACACCATTACCGGCAAAAGGTCTTCGCAGGCTACTACCAGGACGATTGGAAGTTCCGTTCTAACCTGACTTTCAATTTGGGTCTGCGTTACGAAGTAGCAACGATCCCCACGGAGACACAGGATAAGATCAACCAACTGGAGACTCTCTGGCAAAACCCCAACGCCAATGGCACCTGTGTCGCCAACCTTCAGGGCCTTGCTACTTGTCCCGGTTTTTACCACCAGACATTTCAACGCAATCCGACGTTGAAGAATTTCGAGCCGCGAATCGGTTTTGCCTGGGACCCATTCAAGACCGGCAAGACCTCCGTGCGCGGCGGATTCGGAGTGTTTGACAACCTCGCTCTTTCGTATATGTTCGCGCTGAATTCCCTGCAAGTTGCCCCCAACGGCGCCGAGGTCGATCTCTCTAGTCCAGGCCAAGGGACATATCCGGTCGGCTTTGCCCCGATAGCCCTGGGCACGTCCGCCACCGCGAGTTCGAGGTACGGCTTTAACGAGCAATTCCCCAAGCGCAACTACATCATGCAGTGGAATCTCAACATCCAGAGGCAAGTGACACCGAGCACTTCGGTGACGCTCGCCTATGCGGGTTCAAGAGGCATTCACAACCCTTTCCAGACCGACGAACTCAATACGGTTTTTCCGTTTAGTACCTCGGCTGGGTGGCTGTTCCCGACGGTATCAAGCGGGACGACATCCGTGGTCTGCTCATCCCCCCTCGCTCCGGCAGGGTCTTGTGGAACAGGTACAGTCAATCCAGTAGGCATTGTGCCCGGGAATATCATCAACCCCCACACTGCCTTGATCCAGTCGACCATCTTCCAGGCCCAATCCTGGTACGAAGCTTTGGAGGCCAAGGTCGACAAGCGCCTCAGCCATAATGTGCAGCTGGGCGGGTCCTTTACGTGGGGTAAGTCGCTGGATACTTCCTCCAGCAGCTTCGCGGGTGATAACTACTCGAACAACATTACCCCCACCATTGAGTGGTGGGATATACACCTAACCAAAGCTCCCTCAGATTTCAGTGTTACCCGCAACCTGGTCATTAACGGCTTGTGGAATGTCCCTACTCCGGCGTCGTTTTCGGGACCTCTTTCCTTTTTCGCGAAAGGATGGGAGCTAGGGGCCGTTTTCGAGGCCAGCGACGGCACGCCGCTGTGGACATTGGACGGCATCGAAGGAGATCCCATGGGGCAACTCAATGGCGAGCCTATGGCGATTCCAGACTACGTTTCCGGTTGCCAGTTAACCAATTCCTCGAGCGGACGACATGGAGCTCTGCAGTACATCAACCCGAATTGCTATATCAACGCCGTCGCGCCGAGTGCGGCCTTCTTTAACGCTGCGCCGCCGTTCGGCTGCGATAAAACTTTCATTCCGAACTACGCCGCGAGCAATCCCACCGCGCCGCCGTTGAATCCGCTCACGTGCATCAATCTCATGGGCAATCTCGGGCGCAATACGGTCATTGGACCGGGCTTGCTCAATCTCGACTTCTCCGTGGTCAAGGATAACTACATCAAGAAAATCACCGAATCCTTCAACGTGCAATTCCGGGCTGAGTTTTTCAACGTGCTGAATCGCACGAACTTCGCTCCGCCAGCCGCCGGCAATCTCGAGGCGCTTAGCGCAACGGGAACTACGCCTCCAGGCTTTGGCATACTCACCTCGACGCAAGTTCCCATGCGGCAAATTCAGTTTGCGTTGAAGCTGATTTGGTAGAGATACGAGCTCGAGTGATAGGGAGCCGAAATCCTCGGCTCCCTATCGCTTCGCGAGGTAGCCCAAACGAAACGCAATTGGAAGGCGCGAAAGGCCATAATCGATTTAACGTTCAGTATTGAAGGAGGGTAAATACATGAAGCGCTCCGTAGTTTTATTTTCGTTGTTGTTGCTTCTCATCGCGATTGGCGGGGTGATACCCAGGGTTCAGGCGCAGTTCGGCAATAGCCCGGAAGCGGTGGCCGCCCGGCAGAAGCAGCTTGCCCTGGAAAAAACGGTTCCGCAGCTCAAGATCACCGAGGAACATCTCACGCTCGTGGCTCCCGGCCACACCCTCGGTGAAACCGAAGGAGTTTCCAAGAATTCAAAAGGCCACCTGTTTGTCTACTCGCGTACGGGCACCGGCGGCAGCGCGCGTGGCGGCACGGCGGCCGAACTCTTCGAGTTCGACCAGAATCTCAAGTTCGTGAAGCTCTGGGGCCCCGATAATTACGCCGCTTCCTTCGCGCACTCCGTCCGCGTCGATAAGTACGATAACGTGTGGATGATTGACGAAGGTTCCGGAATGATCGTCAAGTTCGACCCCAATGCCAACGTTAAAATGACGCTCGGCCGCAAGCCCGAAGCCATCGATTACCTCGAGCGCTTCACCGAACGCGGCGAGAAAGAAACGGAGCGCTATCCGGTCGGCAATATGGGCACATTCAACCGCGAAACAGACATCGCCTGGGACTCGCAGGATAATGCGTTCGTGAGCGACGGCTATGGCAACTCGCGCGTCGTCAAGATCGCCAAGGACGGCACCTGGGTCAAGGCCGTGGGAACACACGGTAATGGCCAGGATCAATTCAGCACGCCGCATGGCATCGCTGTGGATAAAGACGCCGGCCTCGTTTACGTGGCCGATCGCGCCAACCTCCGCATCCAGGTCTACGACACCGACCTGAACTACAAGAAGACCATCACTGGCGTAGCCATGCCGTGGACCGTGCAAGTCACCCCGAAATATATTTACAGCGGCGACGGAACAGGCAAGATCTACCAGCTCGACAAAACTGGCAAGCTGCTCGGTTGGGCGCAGACGGGCCTCGGCATGGGGCAGACCGGCTGCATCATCCATGAGCTTTACGCCGAATCCGACAACGTCCTTTACAGGGGCTCCTGCTCTGAATGGGACATCGAGAAAATCACGATTAAATCATCTGCGGATTGAGATCGGGCTTGGAAAAGTAGAGTCGATCAATTGAGCTAAAGCCGAAGCTCAGTTTTCGTTCACGCAGCCAGCAGTCTTGTTTGCTTGGGGAATCTGGCGCGCCTGGAGGGGCTCGAACCCCCGACCCTCTGCTTCGAAGTCAGATGCTCTATCCGCTGAGCTACAGGACCGCAACGGCTACGCACAATCTTATCATTGAGTAATCGGGCGATTGAAAAATAGATAGTCATTGCCAGAAAGTTGGAGGGCACTCCCCGCGTCAGGTGTGGGGCTACCAAAGTTTGAGCGCAACTCCGTAGCCGGTTAGTAGCCCGTGGAAAAACGCCTGCCGTACCTTTTGGTCTGAATCCTTATAGTGTCGGATTGCGTCGTCGAGTGCGCGAAGGAGTTTCTCGCGGCGCTGCTGATGCCTGCCTCCATCCGTCAGTTTTTCCACAAGAGCGCGTACGGCATCCTCATCAGCAATGGTGAACTTGTGCGAGTGACGGGCCATGATCGCACCTCGCTTTTTGAAATTGTGGACATAAAAAAGGCGGCCCGTTGCCGAGCCGCCCTAATCTCGCGTTCGATTTTCGTGCTTTGGCTTAGCTTTCGCTTCGCTTTGTCGCACGGTTGCTAATCAGCAAACTGATTTTCGCTCCCGTCGTAAGGCTAAGGCAAGTCGTGAAATGCCTGATGCCGAACCTACAGCGGTTCTTGTATATCTCGATCACTGAGTGTCGTTGCCTGCGCTACCTTGGACAGAAGCTATTCCAAAGGGGTATGGTATGAGCGTCCCCGCCATAAGGAGCCCCCAGCACTCCGATGGCAAAGGCTACGTGTCGCAAAGCGCGGATGTTATTCGTCGATGACGAAGCCAGCATTCGCCTCACGCTCCCTCGCGTGCTCGCCAAATTCGGCTTTGACATTACGTCCGTAGGGTCGCTCGACGATGCGCTCGCCCAGATACAGACAGAGCGATTCGATATTTTGCTGACCGACCTCAACCTGCCTGGACCTAATGCTGGATTCACTGTCGTAGAGGAAATGCGCAAGACACAGCCTCGCTGCATCAATTTCATTCTTACTGGATATCCCGCGGATGAAAGCTTCCAACGAGCGACGGGCCACGACGTTGCTCACTATTTTATAAAACCCGTCGAGATCGAGGAAATGGTCGAAACGATAAAGAACAAATTAGCGGATCAGGCTTTCCGTGTCGCAGGTTGAAACTCTTACATTCCTATGCGGGATTGTTCGTGCGAGAAGAATTCGAAGGCAGATGCTCTATCCAGCTGAGCTACAGGCGCGCTGTTTGCGATGCATGATTCTATCATTGAGCTGACTGTCCTTGTGCTTGGTCTTGCCTTGTTTACGATCCGGAGAGGGTTCAGGCACGAGTTTCTGTTGTGACAAGAACACTCTTGTCAATTTGCTCATCCCTTACCGGGATAGAGAACCAAGGCCACGCCCAAAGTTAGAATGATGAGCGACACAATGCGCCGAAACAGCGGTTCAGGGATCTTCCTGAGCACACGTTCCCCCGCAAGCGTTCCCAGGACAACGCCGATGATCGCCAAGAGCAGAACCGGCCAAGTCTCCAGGACCTGTTTTCCTTGTACGACCGCATAAACCGGCATCCGCGCGAGATCCACGACCAAGGCAATCGCGGTCGCCGTCGCCACAAATGACTCTTTAGAGACCCGCATTCCCAGCATGGCGGCCGAACGAATACCGCCTTGATTTCCCACCAGTCCGCCGAAAGCTCCGGACAGGGCGCCGGCAATCCAGGCGGCCACTCCCTCGAAACGCATTCGTTTGGACAATCCCGTGACGCCCATTATTCCTGCAAACACCAAGAGGGCGCCGAGTACATAGCTCAGAGCAGTGCTGCTGAATCGTCCATGAAGCAGTGCTCCGAGCAGACCGCCCGCTGCGCTCGTAATTCCGAAACTCAGAAACACGCGTTTATCGACGTGTTCGCCTATTCGTACAAAGCGCAGAGCCGTGGCGATCAAATGCGGAATGGAAACAGCAGCCACGGCTAGCTTGGTTCCGAAATGTATGGCAAACAACGGAGTGAGAATGCTGCCAATCCCGAAGCCAGCGACGGAAGCAATGGCTCCCGCGAGGATGGCGGCCACAGCAATCAGTGTGTCGAAACCCATCGTACGTCTACGCTACTCTGCATTCTCGCACCGTTGACGCGCATACCGCCGCGGCGCTTCAGTGCGTCATCGCGTAGAGAACGTAATTTATTCCGATGCGCATCCCAAGGTCGGAGAATTTGAGAGGATAACTCGGCGTGTCTGACCATTCCCACGAATCGCCAATGTCCGAATTCAAGGAAATAGCCACCATGATCCGGCCCTTATCGTCATAGATCGCCTCCCACCGCGCGACCTTGCCGTCTTTTTTGTAGCCGGTATCCAGGTGCTCCGCGCCGGTAATCCGGTATCGATTGTCCAAATCAAACAAAGTGTGAAAAATCTCGTCGCCATTAGGAATATCCACGATGGGGCGGTCCGGGAAAACCATCTTCATGGTGTGTTCGAAATAAGCCTGTTCCTGCGATCCATGGAAATCGTCCGCCATGAAAAAGCCGCCGCGAAGCAGATAATCGCGAAGCTTCTTTGCCTGCTGCTCCGTGAGTCCCCACTCGCCTACCTGCACCGCATAGAGCCACGGCCAGTGATAGACCTCGTCGCCATCATCCAGGTTCACTGATTGCTCGACTGACCGGGCATCGATGCGCGTCAAGCGGTGGACGGCCTGCGCAAATGCTCGATCCGCGCGCGGATAGTCCTGCGTCCAGAGGGAAAGCCCGCGCCGCCAGTCGCCATCGAATCTCCCGCGATAGCCGTCCAGCGGGCCCGGCGGATACATCAGTCGAGCGAACGTCCACTCGGCCTGCCTCTGCCAATCCGGAGGCAGCGGAATCGATTCGCCATATTCCACCGAAGGGTACTCACGGAAGGGGCGCTGGGCGTAGAGGGCGGCAAACAAGGTCCCGGCCAAAACAAGCGCGCAGGCTGATCGCCACAAGATTCTCGCCGCACTCATACTCTAACCTTCGCTAAAGCATAACACTGTGTGACCGGCCCGCGTTCGCCACAAACTGCGCAACTGAGCTTGACCTGTGGCATGCAGAATCCCGCCCGTTTTGGGACCGAGTCTGATAAGATTCGCGGAACCGGCGGGTTGGTTCTATGCGTCTAAGCAGCGCCGGGATCCAGTGGGGTTAAGCATTCACAAAATTACAAGGAGACCAGTGTATGGCGAAACCGCGTGACACGAAGTCGATCGATGAGGCTCTTGCACACGTTGACGAAAGCCGGCGTGGATTCCTGAAGGGCCTGCTTCTTGGCTCGGCGGCTCTTGCGGCGCTCCCGCTGATGAATTCGAACGCGTTGGCGCAGGATGGCGGGGCACCCCCAGACGACGGCAAGGGCAAGGGGAAGAAGGGCAAGGGCAAGAAGGGTAAGGGCGACGGTGGTGACGACTCTGGAAAGGGTAAGGGCGATAACTAGTCGTAGTTTCCTCCCTTAGATTTCTCTTAGCGAGATGGGCCGGGTGACGGGCAAAGCCGTTCCCCGGCCTTACGCTCGTAAGGTTCCTATAGCAGATGCATAATCCCGCACTAAATCCTGCTGTCCGTTTGTCTCCGGTCGAGAACGGCTATTTGGCTTACGATACTGCCGCCGACCGCCTGCACGAACTGAATCCGGTCGCCGCGCTGATAGTCGAACTCTGCGATGGCAGCAGGACGATTGAAGAAATCCGCGAGTTGGTGAAACCCGTCCTGCCCCAAGGCGCTCTTGAAGAAGAAATCGACCGCTGGATCAATGAAGGAATGCAAGCCGGTCTGTTCACCCACAGCAACGGCGATTCCGCAGCCCGTCAGGAAATTTCCGCGGAAGAATTAACCAAGCTGGCTAAGCGCTTGCGCGAGAGAGGCAAGATCCAGACGGCCTACCTTTGCCAGCACCGAGTGACGCAGCTCATCCCGAACGATTCCAATTCCTGGAGCGAACTCGGAGAACTAGCCCACATACTTGGACGTCGCGATCAAACGCGCGCCGCCTACGAGAGATATCTCGAGCTTGAGCCCGATGATGCGGAAACCAGACATCTGCTGGTCGCCCTGCGCGACGAACCGCCGCCGCCGCGAGCCCCGGATGAATGCATCCAGCAGCTCTACCAGAGATTTTCGTCTTTTTACGAATTCAACGTTTGCGAAGAGCTTTATTACGAAGCCCCTCAGCGTCTTCACGACCTGATCGAAGCGGTTTTGGGAGAACGGCGGGAATTGGCCATCGCCGATATCGGCTGCGGTTCGGGACTTGCTGGACTGAAGCTAAAGCCGTTGGCGGCCCGCATGACCGGTGTGGACCTCTCGCCGGAGATGATTGAACTTGCCCGCGCGCGAAACATCTACGATCGGCTCGAAGTCGCTGAGATCACCCGCTGGCTCACGGAGAATCGGGACGATTTTGATTTAATCGCGGCCTGCGACTGTCTGATTTATTTCGGCGATCTGCGCCAGGTTGTAGTTCCCGCAGCCAAACGGCTTACGCCCGGCGGCGTTCTCGCATTTACCGTCGAGCGTGGCGACCAATATCCTTTCCGACTTACGGACACCGGCCGATACACACATCACGCCCAGCATGTCCGTGAAGTCGCAAACGAAGCCGGACTGTGTGTCGCGCGTTTGGATGAAGCTTATTTGCGCATGGAATACGGGGAGGAAGTTACCGGCCTGTTCGTTGCCCTCAAAAATGAGGGCTAAGTTGAGAAGGTCGCTAAATTCCTAAATAGCCTTAACATGCGAATTCCCGCTCGGGTATCGTTATAGGACTCGTGGTACTGCAGTTGGATTGACGAATCTGTTCGCCCGCGCTAGTTTTCCTCAGCAATTCCCCCGCCTTTTCAAAATTACTCGGCGCGGGTCCACTTCCTCATTGGAGAAGACATGAAAGCATCTGCAATTGCTGTCCGTATTAGCGTCGCGATCGTCACGCTTGCGGTAGCTCTGCTTTGCTCAACGCCCGCCCACGCTCAACTCAGTTTCAGCTTTCAGATGGGAGGGAACACCTACACGCCAACGGCTTTTTCGTGGGGGCCGGCGGGCTCGTCTGCGGGCCAGGGTGTTTCCGATGAGTTAACCTTCACACTTTCTCCCAATTATCAGGGCAGCGTCGATTTCATGAACGAGGCTCAGTCGAAACAGATATTCGCCACTGCTGAGCTTCAAGATCTCTTCGTCTTTGGCCCCCCGACACCGATAGCCGTGGTAGACATTCAAATGACGAACGTCCGCGTTGTATCCGTGCGCATTGCTGCCAATAACGATGCAAGTGTCAATCCTGGCGCGCCGCAAGAAATCGTCACCGTAAAGTTCGACAGCGTCGTTTACACCTTCCAACCGTACCTCCCCAACGGCCAGAGAAACGGTCCGCCCGTCACGTTCACGGCTACCTTTAAGAAGTGATTGTTGGATATAGGAGTTTCACCGAGCTAAAAACGGGCGGCGCTTGAATTTCCGCCCGTTTTTGCCCGGGAACTTACTTCTCGCTGCTCAGCGTCTTTCCGCCTACCAGCTTCACGAACTCATCATTTGTCGCCACCCGCCCGTGAATAGGGACGTGTTGCGCGACGTCCAGCTTCAGCAGCTGCATATTTTGATAAAGGGTGCGCATGCCGGGAGTCGCAGTTGTCGGGCCCAGTGGCCTGCGCCTGCGGCGAATAGAGATCGGCATTCACCAGGATTTTCTCTTTGGGCAAGTAGACCATCAGCATGTCATTGCTGTGGTTTTCTTGTCTGTATGACGGATCGCCGATGTCGTAAGCGACGTCCAGCACGTGAAACACCTCCATTATCCGTGTGCCGTCGGTCACCACGTAAGGCGCCGTCATGCGCGTGTCGCCGTCTACGGTTTCGATTGGCGCCGGGCGCCGGCTGATCATGTACATCGGATGGTATTGCGCCAGCCGGTCGGGTTGCAGCGACCATCCGCCGGGGTGAAAAAGAATGTCCAGGTAATACTGTTTATTCGTCTCGTGAGTCACGATCGTCGTTCCCTGCGCGAGGAAAGTGCGCAGCCCGCCCGCATGGTCGAAATGATGGTGCGTATTGATCATGTATTTGATCTGTTTATTCGGCACGAGCCGGTTCACTTCATCGATCATGGCCAGCGAACGCGCCTCATTCACGGGCGCCTCGACCACCGCGACGAAATCACGAAATTCCATCACCAGGCTGTTGTAGTTTGCTGCGCCCAGCATCCAAACGCCGTCCGCAAGCTTTTGCGTCTGGACTGTAAGCGGCGGCTCCTTGGCCGTGCGCACCGCGTCCGGAACGGCCTCGACGGGTACTTTCACGTTGGCCTGCACATTCGTTACTTTAATTTCGTAATAATTGTGCGCTGGGTTTAGCACTGGATCGCCCTGATGCACGTGGACCAGCGTGGGAAATTCGACGCCGCCGAAATCTTTGTACTGCGTGTAGCGCATTTCATAGTTCATATCGCCATAAACGGGATTCGGAAACCACGTGTCCACCAGTTCCACGAGATTCTGGTCGTTAATGGTGCCGTTGATCTTGTATTTCCCTCCCATCACGGTGAAGGAAACGATGGTCACTTTTCGGCCGTTTTGCGAAAGGCCGAAATCCGATGAGCCTACGATCGGCTGCGATATGGCTGTGACGTCGGACGCTGCGAGCGCCGCCTTCAAGAATCCGTGCGGCGTGAGCATGATTTCGAGTTGCCGCAGATCGGAAACCGGCACACCATCGAGATACGGCCGCGTCTGGGGAACGACTTTGTCGCCCTCCACATTCCAGGCGAACGTGCCATTCAGCAAAGTGACGATGCGCTGCTCAGGCATGGGCACTCGGCCCAACGTCGGATAGTTGCCCTGCTTGCGTGTGTACTCTTCGCGCGAAAACTTGGCGTCGTAGTCGATCGTGCGCGTGTACGGATTCACCTCGTAATGGGGCCAGTCCTCGTTGAGCCCGTAGGTCTGCCCAATCATGGAGAACCATCCGCTGCCGGAATACTGAATGGTCTTCAGGTTCGTCAGCCCCATCGCTTTCGCGGAAGCCTGCAACACGCTGCGAACGTCCTGTGCCGATGCCGTCGCAGCCACCAGACACACCAGTACCGCTAGAATGATTGCCCGCCGCTTCATACGTTCCTCCTTACTGGTTGTGCCTTCGGTTAGAACTTGCCCAGCGCCATCGCTGCGCTGCCATGCTAGTTCCGAGCGCGAGCCGCTGTCAATGCGACCGTCGGCTAACTTTTGGCGAATTTTGAGGCGATTTCGGAAATGGCAGCTCGGTTGCGATCGCGTGTCAGGCGGTCTTATGCGGCTGCGTTTCGCGCAGCACGTTGGCGAAAAATCTGCCGGCGACGGCGACACCCGACTGAACGCGGCCGGTGACAACAACGCGCGCGCCCTGGCTGGGCACGCCAAAGCCGCTGCTCCACACCCACAGACGGCCCGTTCCGTCATCGACCTCGAACGCGCCCTGGTTGGCGACGGCAAACGAGTTGATGACCTGCCCCGCGATGGTGACGTCTTTTGCCATGTACTTCGCGGGATCGTTATTGATCGCGGAAATCGTGGTCGCCGAACAGCCGGCTACGAAGATCACAAAAGCCAGCACCAGCAGATTTATTGAAGTCCTGAGACTGCGGATTTTGTGGTCGAGCATATCGTTACCGGTTAGATGCCGTGACCTATGCTTTCTGGTCCTTTCCGATCCTTGCAAATCCGCCCGCGCGAAAGCAGGTCCAGCCAGTCGCGTCGCTTGCAGCGCTGAGAATTTACGTCCAGCGGAACCAGCTCAGCGCCAGCAAAAAGGAAATGGCCATCCATGCGACGAGCACGCCTAAATGCCCCGCCTGCGCCGCGAGTGGCGCGCCTTGCAAAATCGTAGCGCGCAGCGCGTCATTGAGCGCCGTCAGCGGCAGCGCGCGAATCAGCGGCTGCAGCACGGCAGGGAAGCGCTCATACGAAAAAAACACCCCCGAGAAAACCCACATCGGCATCATCACCAGATTCATCAATCCGCTGACGGTTTCGATCTTTTGCGCGCGGCTTGCGGTGAGCAGGCCCAGACCGGCAAATGCGCCTGCGCCGAGCGCTCCGAGCAGCACAATCGCCAGCCACGATCCCACGACGCGCATATGAAAGAACAAGATGCCCAAGCCGAGAAGTAATCCAAGCTCCAGGACCATCAGAATGAGGCGGCTGCTCGCGAGCGCCAGCAGAAAATCGCTGCGTCGCATGGGCGTCGCAACGTAACGCTTCAGCAATTTGCGCTGGCGGTAATCCACCAGCACAAAACCCATGCCCCACATGCCCGAATTCATCAGGTTCATGCCGAGCAGGCCCGGAATCAGAAAGTCGATGTAACGCGCGCCGGGCTCGCTAAAAGCGCGCTCCGCAGTTGGTAACGGATTTTTTCGCCCTGCGGCCGCTTGTAACGCATCATCGGCCTGTGCTTTCGCGAGAACGCTTTCGGGACGCGCCGGATCGTAGCGATATTCCAGCTCACCACCGGGCTCGCCGTGAGGAACGATCACGAGATCGTATCTGCCCAGGCGGAACCCATCCAAAGCCTCGGCTTCGGGGACGATCTGGGCGTGCAGCGATTGCGGCGAACGCTGGGCCAACTGCAGCACGGCGTCCGCGCCGGGGCCGGCCGCGATAGCCACGTTGGGAATGCTCGCGGGCCGCGAGCGAAACGCGATTCCCAATCCAAACGCCAGCAACAGAGGAAACAGAAAGACCCAGAAGATCACTTCCGGCTCGCGCTTCATTTCCTTGAGTCGAGCGCTCAGCAGATGCCAATAAGCCGTCCAGCGGCCGTTTTGCCTGGCAACGGCGGGTTTTCGAGCGCCGCCCTCGACGATGCCTGAAGGCTCGCCGGCGGCCTTGGCGGCCTCGTCTGTTCTCAATGGAGCGCTCATGACTCTTCCCTCAAGTGCCTGCCGGTAAGCCGGACGAAAACATCCTCGAGACTGGCCTGCCGCGTGGTCAGGTGCAGCAGCCGCGCGCCCTGCTGCGAAACCGCTTCGAGCAATGCCGGAATGGTGACGTGGGGCTGGCGCACCGTCAAGCAGATGAGCCCGTTATCGGCATGCACGGATTCCACTCCCGGCAGGCTGCGCCAAATTTCTTGCATATGCTTGCCGTTCGTCGTTTTCTTGGTTTCTTGGGACGAAGCGCCGTCGATGGCGAATTCGACCATGTGCTGGCCGCCGAGGCGTTCGATCAGTTCCGCGGGACTTCCGCCGGCGATGATCTGGCCATAGTCGATGATGGCGAGCCGATCGCAGAGGCGTTCGGCTTCGTCCATGTAGTGCGTGGTGAGGAGCACGGTGCCGCCGGCGCGCTGAAATTCGCGAATAATGTCCCAAAGCTGGCGGCGGCTTTGCGGATCGAGTCCGGTGGTGGGTTCATCGAGAAACAGGATGCGCGGATTCGCGACCAGCGCCGTGGCGACGGCAAGCCGTTGCCGCTGGCCTCCTGAAAGCTTGCCAACCCAGGCATCCGATTTTTCCGTGAGCTCAAGCTCGGCCAGCACCTCGAGGGGGGAACGCGGCTGGCGATAGAAGCTGGCGAAAAGTTCGATGGTTTCGCGGACGGTGAGCTTTTCCGCCAGGCGCGTCTCCTGCAGGGAGATCCCCAGCCATTCGCGCAGCTCGCGCGGATGGCTTTGCCAGGTGCGGCCGAGGATGCGCACTTCGCCCGAAGTGGCCGAGAGCAAGCCTTCGAGGATCTCGATGGCCGTGGTTTTGCCCGCGCCGTTCGGTCCGAGCAGGCCAAAGCATTCGCCTTCGCGAATCTCCAGGTCGAGCCCGCGCAAGGCTTCCACCTTGCCGTCATAGGTTTTGCGCAGGCCGCGGCACTCGATCGCAAGGCCCATGCCTTCGATTCTAACGAATTGGCTCGCGATATGGGTTAATGGCGTGGCGATTGCAAGACAACGGTATGCCTCCGATATTTTGACCGCGCGAAAGGTAGGCGTTCGCGGCCCACCCCCTGCAAATTTTTTTCGTAAGTGTTGATTCTGAACGGTTTTAAGTCTAGAGATTTTGTAAGTGCTGATTTTGAAGGCGTTAGGTTCTCGATTTGTGTAAGTGCAGATTCCAATGGATTTAGCTAAAAAATGACCAGTCGCGGCTTTGCTGACGCTTTGTCAGAGTGAAACCGCGGAGAGATTCTTCGACTTCGCGTCCCGGCCGGAAATCGGAAACACACGATTTCCGGGAGAGGGAGATCCCGGGACGCTACGCTCCGAATGACATCGGGTGGAATAGGACAGGAATTCGGGGCAGGTTTCAGCGCGAACATCGTGCCATGTTACCATATAAGTAAACTTATTTCAAGGCATAGTTACCTGTTACTTATTCGAATAAATAACTTGTTCGATTTATTCGAATGAGGCGGGAAAATAGTTAGAAGTTCATTCGAATGCCGTAGGGATGGGAGGCTGCCATTTCGTTTGAAGAGGCGCCCCCGAGACCTTGAAACGTATACTGCAGTGAAGCCGACTCTCGTTGGTTACGTCCCTATTTTTAGGTCGCTGGCACTGTCTCGGGGTAGGTCACTTCGCCGTCTGTCAGTGTCGTGAGCCGTATTCCACTCTTTTCGCTCTCGGAATGCGGGCTTTTTCAAGTGCGCCCTTCCGTAACTAACTTGCCTTCAGCCAAGTAGAGATCGGCTGCCGCCGTCTCAAGTTTGTCGTAGACGAGACCATTGAAGTCACAATAATGACGAAGGTCGGCAAGAATTTCTGTGATTACCCGATCTTCCGATGCACGCGTCGCTCGGCGGCCTTTGGCTGCTAGCGTGCGGACGACGCGCGCCGCGCTATTCATTCGCGCGCGTATCTCTTTAGCTATGTGGTCTGACTCTGGAATCACTCCTGCACGAGCCTCGCGCACAAGGTTGGCTCTAAGGCGATCGTTGTGCGTTTTTCTTTTCATCATTACTCTCCTTGTCTTGCGGTCCGAGCAATCCTGCTACCAATTGCCGAACTTGGCCGCTTGTCTTTGTCTCGTGGCTAAAACCTGATCAGCCCACTCCGTACGGATATGCGCGCGTCGGGCCAGATCGCGGCCGCTGCGGCTACACGTTTGTTAGCCATGAGACGTGGACTGTCACTCTCTCCCTCTTTTTAAATTGGAGCGAGCGCAAAGGATTTTGGAAGATCTCATGAAATGGCGATTCACAGAAATTCTTTACGACAAAAAGATAGAAGCGATCCTTTAGGACTGTGGCTATTTCGTATTCTTTGGGAGTGAGCGAGAGAGTTCCTGTTGTTGTGTTCAGGCCCTTCACTTCGACCGCCAAGTATTCGTCACTAGACCTCAGATCGAGGCGAAAATCATATCCGCATCCGAGGCGGGTTGTGTTTTGCACAGCATAGCCTTTGAACTCCGAGAGACCAGACTGAACCGATTCAAAATATTGCTCCGCGGCAAGTCCAGTAATCAGTCGCTGCGCGAATTGTGACGTCCCGCTGCCCCGTTCTTCTTTTGATTCAATTTCGCTCCAAAAGCTTTCGTCATATCCTGCAAAGGACTGGATCAAACCAGTGAAACCTTCGAGGTCTAAGTTTTTGTATTCTCGAAACATTTTCAGGCAGTAATCTCGTGTCTGGCGCTTATGCCAGCCCTTTCGGCGGTTCGGAAATAAGGGGTCAAATTCATCGCGATAATTCTTTATCGACGCGGGTTTTGATCCTAGTGCATAGCCAATAACATTGAACGCTTCTGTGAAGCTCTCGAAGCCGAGGTGTTTCAGGCCAAGCGAATCATATTTCGAAAGATAGAGACCCACTAATATCAGTTTCTCGCGCTTGGCGATTCGTTGCGCGTCGAGTTCCATCTCGGATGGACTATGTCCCAGCCAGAGACGACGCTAGAGGCTTAAATATACGAGGGCAATCTTGTGTGAGAATCACGAGGTCGGGTTTTCCGGGCAGATTACGAGGGTAGCTCCGATATCGAACGCCCATGCGCCTCAGCATACTGCGAACTATCAGCTCAGGACGTGTTCCACTGGAACGAACCCGGCGCATGATTTCGCTGCGTTGGAGGGGCGCGAATGTATCCATTGCAGGGCCTAAATGTAAAACAAATGTTCGAACATTGCTACCGTTTTGGGAACTTGCATTCGGAATTGGGACGCTCACTAAGAGCGGCTCGATAGTGGTGCCGTCGGGTCGGCCGTCATAGGGCAGCGGCTGAATCGGGCGCGCCCCGGGGAATAGCGCGCGATTATGAAGCGCGCTGCACGAATAGGCCGGAGAAGTATTGGCGGTGGCGAAGGGCGACAAGTCCCCAGAGAATTATGACGACGATGGCGATGATCAGACCACTGCGGTCCATGAGCAGATGATAGAAAAAGATGTTCACGATCACAGGGCCGAGGAGTACAAGCGCCAGAGGCACGTAGCGATTCGCCAGCAGCAGTGCGCCACCCGCGAGTTCCACCGCAGACACGACGAGGACGAAATGGGACTGCATCAGCGCGCCCAGGAATTGGCCCGCCAGTCCTGAAGGTAAGGGGCCGATCATAAAGTGAAAAAAACCATTCAGTCCAAAAACGACGAAGACCAAGCCAAGCAGAATGCGGGCGATCAAGACGGCAATTTTCATTCGTTTTCCTCGGTGGCATTCTAGCGAAAATTAGGGTCGGGTTCCGACGGGGCCGGGCGCTTCCCGCCCGACGCCGCAAAGGCAATAGATGCCGCCCTGAAGGGCGGCGCTACATTTAACGGCAAAAGCAGATTCCTCGTCGCTACGCTCCTCGTGATGACAATGTTTCGCTTGGGTGACGAGACAGAGGCTCAAAGCCCCGGAGGTCGCCGAGCGTGGATGTCGCGGCTGTGGATTCGCCGCCTCACCATAAAAAGCGGCGACCCACAAAGCGAATTCCCCAGGGCCCCGCGACTTCTTTTGTTCTGACGTGCGCGTTCGCGCCGGTAGCGGGCGCCCTGGACTACAAGAGCCCCCCTCAAAATCGGAAGGTGCGGCGGGAGACGGGTTGGTTCACAGGCGGGGGAGACGGGTGTATAAGGGCAGCAATGAGGTGCGCGCGATGAGAATTCCACGAAAGGGCCAGGTTGGTGGATGGGCAGCCGTGTTGGCGATAGGGCTGGCACTGCTAAGCGCCGGGACGCAGACGGCGCAAGCCCAAACAGGGCAAGCGCAGACGGGGCAAGGGCAGATGCCCCAGGCGCTGCCGGAACAGCCGCTTCTCACGGAGAAAGGGCTGACGAAAATCTCGGAGCACGTCTATGCGATCGTTGGATGGCCGAATATCGGGATTGTGGTGGGCGATCGCGCGACGCTGGTGATCGATACGGGGCTGGGCGAGCGCAACGGCGCGACGATCATGCGCGTGCAGCAAAAGCTGGCGCGCGGCCCGATTCTTTATCTCACCACCACGCACTATCACTCCGAGCACGTCACCGGGGAGCAGGCGTTTCCGGCGAATACGATATTGATTCGGCCAGTGGTGCAGCAGGAAGAATTGAAGCAGCGGCTGCCGGGACACATGGGACGCTTCCGGCAAATGTCCGTGCAAAACAAGGAGCTGCTGGCGGACGTGAGGATGCGAACGCCCGACATTCTCTTTAACGGCGAGATGAAACTCGATCTGGGCGGCGTGACGGCGCGATTATTTCTGCTTGGGCCAGCGCACACGCAGGGAGACATGCTGATCTTTGTCGAAGAGGACAGCGTGCTGCTTCCCGGAGACATCGTGGAGAGCAAGCTTTTTCCGATCATGCCGGAAGAGTCCACGATGAAGGGATGGATTGCGGTGCTGGATAAGCTCGAGCCGCTGAAGCCGAAGCTCATCGTGCCCGATCATGGCGAACTGGGAGACAGTTCGCTGATCGGGAAAGAACGCGCGATGCTGGCGGAGCTTCAAGGGCGCGCGCTGGAACTCAAGCGCGAGGGCAAGTCCGCGGAAGAAGCCGGGAAGCTGCTCACCGACGAGCTGCACGCGAAGCATCCGGATTATGGGCAATCAGAACGCATTGCCGCCGACGTGAAGCTCGTTTACGGCGAGGACCGCTAGTTTGCGGAAGTCGAGAAACGGATTCTTAGGCGGCTTCCCGATTGTCGTTCAGCGCTGAATTGCGCATATCTGAATTGGCAGCCGCTGCTTCTTTTTGAGTTGCCGGGCGCCAATTCGTGAGGTTATGCGCATAGAGCACGATGCACAGCAGATTGCCGGGAAGGAAACCATACTGTGCCGTCTGAACTCCGATCACGCAAACGAC
Organism: uncultured Acidobacteriota bacterium; assembly: GCA_963803735.1. Taxonomy (GTDB): domain Bacteria; phylum Acidobacteriota; class Terriglobia; order Acidiferrales; family UBA7541; genus Palsa-189. Next base: position 54,941 of record CAWDNV010000015.1, read on the forward strand.
GAGGCTATTCAGCGCTGCGATGATCCAGCCGAACCATAGCCGCTTTCCGATGAGAATCGTGGAGAGGATCGTAAGAAAACAAGAAATATAGTCGAGATGATACATGTCTTTTTTTGCGGGGGCCTTTCTGCGTTAATTCGAGACCAGTCTAAAGAAAGCGCCGAACGGCCGATACTGTACCTTCGGACAAGTGAGGTACAGTTGAAGCGAAATTGGAATTAGGAATCGCAGCACAGAAGAATCACCTTTGTTTGTTTGGCGTTGCGCAAACGGCTGAGTGTTTCGACAGAGGCTTGCCTGTTTGCGCTGCTGCTCATGCCTTCCGCACAAGCCGCTACCTGTACATTAGGGCGGCCGGGGAGTCTCTCCTTTCGAGCAGGTTATAGGTTCGCGGCTGAGGGACCTCGAAGAAGTTGCCGGGGGCAGCGGCGGTCTTTAGGCTTAGCGTAGGGACCTCTTTTGAGGTACCTGGCCCCAGATGATGAAACGCTTCCAGCTGATTCCCCTGCTTGCTCTCGCGTCCGTTGTTGGTTTTTTCTCAGCTTCCGCGCGTGCCCAGGACCTATCCGGAACCGGAACGGCTTTAATCACCGGATGCCCGGCGGGCAAGACCGCGCCCGGATATAAACAGCCCGGCTTCGGAATAAGGGCTTACGCGCACTTCAGTTGCGGCAGTTCGGTATATGTGTGGAAGGCGACCGCCAAGACTGCGCTCGTGCAGCAGGGAACTACCGTTGCATACGTCGCGAGCAAGTACGTTCTTGACGCGGGCGCAAGCGAGCAAGAGAGTCCGGTGGCGGTGCGAACGTTTTTGCAGGGCATAGCCGAAGGGCTGGAAACGCGGGACGCTTCGGCGGTTTCGGCGCGTGACCAACTGGTGCGACGATGCCTCGAGAGCCGAGGCTGCCAAGTCGAAGCATGGCTGGATTTGGCGTGGACGCGCATCAAGCAGCCCAGCCAGATCGCTGAATTTCCGGATTTGACTCTGCGACTCTCGGCCGGCGGCGTTTACTACAGCGCCTTCGTCGTGAATCCGCCCCTGCGGTACAGAGATCGTCCGCTGCCGAGCCTCAGTTCCCCAGTGCTGGTGGTCGATGGCGGAGGCTTGAGCCTCGCCGTTGCGGGCCACACCTGCTACACGCTAGCCGCGAACGGCAAGTGGGCCGCGGCGGGCGCGAGCGCCGTCCAATCCGTGGCGGCAATCCAGTAGACTGTTGCTGCGCCGGCGGAGACGCTTCGCGCATGCTTTCCCGGGGATATCTCCAGGAATAACCGCTAGTGGCGGGTGGGCTTGGGCACGAACCAGCGGGCGCGCGATAGAAAGAGGAGGGCGTGCACTAGATGACCTAGAAAAAAGACTTATCTCTGATTTAGTTAGCGCAAATCCTCGAAGAACGGATGACTGTGCACTGGGCGTCTTTTGCGAAATCGGAAAAGTCCCGGCGGGATCGATAACTTGAGAGTTCGTCGTCCTCGGCTACAAGGATGACAGACACTCCGGGCAGCATAACTTGCAGCGCGGATCGGATCCTGGAAGATTCGGCGTGATCGGAGATCACACTGGCTTTTACGATGGCGAGTGCGAAGGTTAGTTCTTTTTTGGCTGATTTATCGTGAACAGGCATTTGCCCTCCGGCGTAGAACAATGCTCGATATTCGCGGCAAAATCGACTGAACTGAAGGGCAATTTGGGCCTAGTCAGAACGCTGTATGACCACCCGTACCGCCTGCGAAGCCTTTACGTGAACTAGACGAGAACTTCGGGAACTTCCAATCGCTGTTTGCGGAATGCAGCCTCAAAGGCGTTCACGATGCGTGGGTCGAAGTCGCTTCCGGAAGCCTTTACGATGGTGTCCCTCGCCTCGAACGGCGACAACCCCTTGCGATAAGGCCGGTCGCTAACAAGGGAATCGTATACATCGGCCACGCTGATGACCATGGCCTCGACGGGTATTTGTTCGCCTTTGATGGGATGATATCCCGAGCCGTCAAATTTGTCGTGGTGCGCGAGAATGATCGGCAGAATGCGCCGCAGCGATCCCCCGACCGGACTCAGCATTTCCACACCGCGCTCGACATGAGTCCTGATCTCTTTCATCTCGTTGTCCGTTAACCGCGCGGCCTTATAGAGAACTTCGCGGCTGACTTCCAACTTACCGACGTCGTGCAAGAGGGCGGCGGCACGGACGTCTTCGACCTGGTCCTCTCTAAGGCCGAGTTCCAGGGCGATTTGCGTGGCATAAACGGAGACGCGATAAGAGTGATTTTGAGTGAATTTGTCGTTCGAAATCATCTGGCTCAGGATTTGCAGAACGCCGTAGTAAGTTTCGCGCAACTCGCGCATGCGTTGCTCGCTATGCTCGTGCAGCGTACCTGTGGCGTAAGCCAGGATCACGAGAAAGCCGGCCCAGATTGCCAAGTCTGACCATCCAAGAATATCTTCGGTGGGAACAGGACCTCGGTTGAAAAGCGTGGGGTGCATCACGTTGACCCACACCACAAAAAGAATCGTGCCAACAGCGGCTTGCACGGCACGGCGCCGCCCGAAGTAGTACACCGCGAATAGCGTGGGCAAGTTGTAAAAGGTCAGGACCAGGCGCTGGCCCTCAACGAAGAAGTTCACCAGGGCAGCCGAAGCGACAATGGAAAAAATCAGCAGAAGTTCTTTATTTACTTGCGCCAGGCGAGAAATCCACTTGCCCTTCATGCATCCTCCTGCGGGAGACGGACAGAATGATCCACGTTACACATGGACCAGTTGGCCCGAAAAGGAGGAAGGCTGCCATAGTACTTATCAGTGTTAGTGCCGCTTGGGTAAATAACTTGCGCGAACCGCGCGTAGGGGAAAACCTGTAGGCTGAAATCGCCTGTTACTGCCTTTATTTCGAGTCTTCGTTTACGCCTCGAATTTTGCGCACCAGCATGAGCACGGGATCGTAGTACTGATCCACGACACGTTCCTTGAGGGGGATGATGGCGTTGTCAGTGATGTGTATATCTTCCGGGCAGACCTCCGTGCAGCATTTCGTGATGTTGCATAAGCCGATACCGAGCTCATCTTTCAGCAATTTCGCCCGGGATTTGCTGTCGAGCGGATGCATTTCCAGTCCCGCTACACGAACGAAGAAACGCGGCCCTCCAAAGTCTTCGAACTTATCGTGATCGCGCAAGACGTGGCATACGTTCTGGCAAAGAAAGCACTCGATACACTTGCGGAACTCTTGCACGCGATCGACGTCGTCCTGATAAACCTTCCAATCCGTGCCGGGACGCGGACTGAACGGAGGGATCTTCTTATTTACCTTATAGTTCCAGGAAACATCGGTGACGAGATCCTTCAGGATCGGGAAAGACTTCATGGGGAAGACTTTGATCGGCTGATCCAGCGGCAGCGCATCCATCCGGGTCTTACACATCAGCCGCGGGCGGCCATTCACTTCGGCCGAGCAAGAGCCGCACTTCGCGGCTTTGCAATTCCAGCGCACTGCCAAATCGGGCGCGAGGTGTCCCTGGATATAGTGGATGGCGTCGAGCACAACCATTCCAGGAGCCACGGGAACCCGATATTGCTCGGTTTTCCCGCCCTGACGGTCTCCTCGGAATACTTCTAAAATGGCGTCGGCCATCTGGTTCCTCCGCTACTTCCCTTTGCCTGCGACTGCCTCTGCTTCGTCGGCCAGAAGTTTTTGCAGTTCTTCCGGCATAGCTGGAACAGGTTCCTGGCGAAGCATCATGGCTCCCTTTTGCGAGGCGATGACGTTGTTCTGCTTGCCCCAGGTGGCGTCCAGCGACGGATAATCGATGCGGCTGTGGGCTCCCCGGCTTTCGCGGCGTGCCAAAGCGCTGCGGGTAACGGCTTCCGAGATGGTCAGCATCGATTTCAGATCGTAGGATAAGTGCCAACCGGGATTGAACATCCGCGAGCCATCCACATGCATGCGCCTGGCCCGCTCGGTAAACTTCTCAAGCTCCCGCAAAGCTTGTTCAAGGTCCCCTTCAACGCGGAAGATTCCCACCAGCTTTTGCATCGTCTCCTGCAAATCGCGATGAATCGCGTAGGGAGATTCGCCGTTTCCATTTTGAAATGGCGCCAGCATCTCGCGTTCGGCCTCTTCGATCTGAGCCTGGTCTATCGTGGCTTGACGGACCTTTTTTGCAGCTTGAGCGGCGGCCATACCCGCACGCCGGCCGAAAACCAGCAGGTCAGAAAGGGAGTTGCCGCCCAAGCGATTTGCGCCATGCAATCCCGCGGCGACTTCGCCTGCGGCGTACAATCCTGAGACCGTTGACTCAGCCGTTTCGGGGTCGACGCGCACCCCGCCCATCACGTAGTGGCAGGTGGGGCCGACTTCCATCGGACCCTTGGTGATATCCACGTCGGCCAGTTCAAGGAACTGGTGATACATGCTGGGGAGCTTTTTCTTCACGTATTCCGCGGGCTTTTGAGAAATATCCAGGAAGGCGCCGCCGTGTTCCGATCCACGGCCTTCACGGACTTCGGTGTAGATGGCGCGCGCGACGACGTCGCGGGTGGAAAGTTCCATGCGCTTGGGATCGTACTTCTCCATGAAGCGCTCGCCATTCTTATTGCGAAGGATGCCGCCCTCTCCGCGCACGGCTTCAGTAACGAGGATGCCTTGCACGCCTGGCGGCCAGACCATGCCCGTGGGGTGGAATTGGACGAACTCCATGTCTTTCAGTTCGGCCCCAGCTTCGTAGGCGAGCGCCATCCCATCGGCGGTGTATTCCCATGAGTTCGAGGTGACTTTATAGATTTTTCCGATTCCGCCCGTTGCCAGCACGACGGATTTGGCTTTGAAGACAACGAAGCGGCCCTGTTCGCGCCAGTAACCGAACGCGCCTGCCACGCGGTCGCCGTCTTTAAGGAGACGCGTGACCGCGCATTCCATGTAGACATCGATGCCGAGGCCGACGCCGCGATCCTGCAGCGTGCGGATCATTTCGAGGCCGGTGCGGTCGCCTACGTGACACAGCCGTTTGTATGTATGTCCACCAAAGGCGCGCTGCAGAATCTGGCCGTCGGAAGTGCGATCGAAAAGCGCGCCCCACTGTTCGAGTTCGCGAATACGGTCAGGAGCTTCTTGTGCGTGGAGTTGGGCCATACGCCAATGGTTGAGGAATTTGCCACCCCGCATGGTGTCGCGGAAATGGGTTCGCCAGTCGTCGGCATGGTCCACATTAGCCATGGCTGCGGCAATGCCGCCTTCGGCCATAACGGTGTGGGCTTTGCCCAGCAACGATTTGCAGACGACGCCGACTGACGCGCCCTGGGCCAGCGCTTCGATAGCCGCGCGCAGGCCGGCGCCGCCGGCGCCAATGATCAAAACATCATGTTCGTGTGTTTCAAGCTTGGTGGTCACAGTATTGTAATGTCCCGTAAGACTCCGGCTGCAACCAGCCGGATATAAAGATCGGTCAGACCTACAGAAATCAAGCTGCACCAGGCGTAGAGCATGTGCCGTTCATTGAGAATACTAATGGCGCGCCAGCCCGTGTGGCGTGGCGATCCCATCGAAGTACAGGAGAAACAGTCAATCTTGCCGCCTACGAGATGCCGCAGAGAGTGGCAAGACACCGTATAGGTCGAGAGAAGAAGCACGTTCACCAGCATGATGATGCTTCCTACGCCGACGCGGAAGTGGCCATCCAGAAAAAACGCGATGATCGCGTCGTACCAAAGAAAACCCAGAACAATAATGGCTGCATAGAGAAAGTAGCGATGCAGGTTCTGAAGGATAAAGGGGAATTTTGTCTCTCCGCAGTAGTTGCGCTTGCGCTCCCCGACCGCACAGGCCGGCGGATCCATGAAATACGCGCGGTAGTAGGCTTTGCGATAGTAGTAACAGGTTGTTCGAAATCCCAACGGAAAGGCCAGGATCAGAAGCGCGGGAGACCATGGCCAGAAATGATGCTGCGGATCGATCAGTGGCGAATAGAAAGGCGAAAGATAAGGACCCCAGGCATAGTAGGCGCCCTCGAAGGCACGGAAGGTTGCATAAATACCAAATGCTCCGAGGAGGAGCGCCGCGGGCAGAATCTCGGTCCACCAGGCGTCCCGACGGAGCGTGCCTACGAAGTGCCCCTGACTGACTGTTACCGATTCCCCTGCCATTTCGTCATTGGCCTCCGGATCTAGAATCGAACGTGAACTCTTGAATGGATATGACGCACACTTCCGACGGCGCGCCGTTTCGAGTCGCGTTCGCCTCGCAATCCGAAACTATCGCAGTGCTGTAGGTTACCTGGTGCAAGAGCAGTTGCGAGAATAAGCGATCGCACAAGAGTCGATCGCGGACGCTGCGCCGTGTACAGAAGTCCCTGTACTCCAAACTTCAAAAATACGATGGCGGTGAATGGCTGTCAAGGGCGAAGCCATTTCAGCGGCTAAGCTTATTTGGGGACTTCGGCGGAGCTCAGAGGACTAGCGAAGAAACAGCAGGAGTGACCCGCTGGAAACGATGTGCGAGACCAAGCTAATGGCGCAAATACGGACTCAAGATGCGGTGGCTCCGGCGACAGCTTCACGTGCACGTTCAGCCATCGGAGCCGCGAATGTTGGGACAGGCTGTTGTGTCACCGGCGTAGGCGGTGCGGGCCCCTGATTCTGGAACACCAGGCATCGCGCGTCGCTATCCCAATCGATGCAGACCATGTCGCCCAGTTCGACTTGCCCAGAGGCCAGCAGGTTGGCGAGCGGCGAAACTACTTGCCGGGCAATGGCGCGCTTCAGGTGCCGCGCGCCGTATCGCAGATCGGTGCCTTCGCGCAGGAGGAAGGCCTTTGCGTCCGGCATTACACGGAACATAAACGGCACGCGGCTTCCATCCAACACCTGTTGCTGAACAATTGCCAATTCGATATCGAGAATTTCGCCGAGTTGTTCGGGTTGCAGCTGATGAAAGACGACGACGCGATCGAGGCGGTTCATGAATTCGGGAGAAAATCTGCGCCGAGCTGCTTCGACGGCAGTGCGTTCGAGTTTCATGTTCAGACCGGCAGCTGTTTGCGCGGATGGTTCCACGAATCCCATTGCTTTGCTTACCAGAGCGGTGATTTCGCGCGCGCCGAGGTTTGACGTGAGAACGATTATCGTTTGCGAAAGATCAACACGACGTGTATCGCCAAGCGTCAAGGTGGCTTTGTCCAGGATGCCGAGCAGCAACTGCCAAAGGGCGTCGCTGGCCTTTTCTATTTCGTCGAAGAGCACGAAGCTGAGTCTGATCTTATCGGTGTGATACTGGCTGAGCGTCTCTTCGGTGATGAGCGGGTGAGTATCGCGATGACCCAGGTAGCCTGGAGGCGAACCTATGAGTTTGGCAATCTCGTGGGAGTGCTGAAACTCCGCGCAGTCGATCTTAACGACCGCTTTCCTATCGCCGAACAGGACTTCGGCGGCGGCCTCGACGATGCGGGTCTTCCCCGAGCCGGTAGGGCCCAGGAAAAGCAAATTGCCCACGGGCCGTCCCGGCGCGTGCATACCCGCGCAGAAGACCTGATAAACCGATACTAGGGCTTCGACTGCCTCATCTTGTCCCACGACTTTGGAGCGCAAAGCGGCCTCAAATTCTTGCAGCTGCGGGCTCCGTTTGGTTGGATCAAGAACTTTACTCTGAGTATTCATTGCGCTCTCCCGAAGAATTCTGGGCTCAGGTGCCGAACTCTTGCCGAAAAGCGTGCGCGCATTTGTTTGCAGCGTGAGTTCGTGTTTTGTTTTTCTGCTCACGTTGCACCCTCACTGTGCAACAAAACGCAGCGGGTGAGAATCCGTCAAAGTCCATGGGAATGGGCATAAAATGCTGGTCTAAAGTCACATCTGGGTACGTATTTCCACAGCGACTGGACCCGAGAAGGGGTCAGAAAAGTACCGATAAAGTCGAGGATGCGGCATTGGCGCGGGCCCGCTGGTTTCGCGCGAACGAATTTTGATGCCCACGCCATATGCCAACTAACTATCTGGATGGAATGGACTTTTGCTCGGCTTTCGCCTTCTTTAGAATGGAGTAGTGCCGAATCTGAGCGTATTCCTTGGCAAGGGAGGAGTCGGCAAGACTACGATTTCAGCGGCATATGCGCTGCACTGGGCGATGCGGGATAGGAAGAGCTCCGTTCTCCTTCTCTCGACCGATCCGGCCCACTCTCTTTCGGATATTTTTGACCAGGCGTTCGGCGACTCACCACAAAAACTGCGACTGGCTTCAAAGGCGCGACTGGACGTGTGGGAGGTCAATGCCGAAAAGCGATTTCGCACTTTCTTAGACCAGCATAAAGAAGCGCTGCTCTCAATCCTCGAGAAAGGCTCCATCTTTTCGCGTTCCGACCTCGAACCGCTGCTAGAAACCACACTGCCGGGAATGGCGGAAATAGCGGCGCTTCTGGCGATGACGGACGCCCTGGGTTCCGGCAAATACGACCACGTCGTGGTGGATACAGCGCCTGTGGGGCACACTTTGAGGCTTTTTGCCCTGCCTCAATATTTTTCCAATTTTCTCGACGTTCTGGAATTGGCTGCCAGCCGCGATCGGCTGCTGGCCCAACATTTCGGAGGCGCGGTGCAACGCGCTCCTAACACTCTGGTTGAGAGTTGGCGACAAATGGTGGAGGCGATCAGGGCGGCCCTTCTGGGGAATGCGGAGATCTTTCTCGTGACTACACCCGAGAAATTTTCCCTGAATGAGTCCCGCCGTGCCGTCGTCGCGCTGCGTTCGCTTTCACCGGATCTGGATTTGGCAGGAATTGTCTTGAATCGAGCTGTCCCCGGATCTCAGCGCTGCCAAATTTGCGGGCCACGATATGCCGCGACCCGTGATGCGCGTCAGTTTTTCCGCCGGCATTTCCCTGGTAAGCGTATTTACATCGCCGAAGACGCCGGCGCACCGATCATGGGGACGAGACTAGGGGCCTTCGGCGACCATATCTTTGCAGGCAAGAGATTTAGCTGGAGTGGGCTGCCGAAGGCCAAGCCTAGGGAGATTCGGTTGCAGCGGCTGGACTGGCCGATTATGGATCGATCTCTTTCGATGGTTTTGGGGAAGGGAGGAGTGGGAAAGACAACGATTTCGGCGGCACTTGGGTTTAATACGCGGCTGCGCTCCCGCGCTCCCGTTGATATCTGTTCGGTTGACCCGGCGCCTTCTTTGGATGACATCTTCCAGAGTGACATTTCGGACGAGCCCCGTCCCGTTCTTGGGAGATGCGAAATTTCGCGCCTCGGAAATGGATTCCGTCGCCGTCTTCCAGGCGTGGGCCCGCCGTGTGAAGGAGACAATCGATCAGGCCACCACTGCGGAAGTGTCGAGTATTCACGTCGATCTCTGGTTCGAACGCCAGTTCTTTACGCGGCTTCTCGAGAGCGTTCCGCCGGGCGTGGATGAAATACTAGCGGTGCTCCGCGTGGTCGACCTGGTCCGCAGACGTTCGAGCCGGGTATTAATCGACATGGCACCCACCGGGCACGCACTCGATCTTCTGCGGACGCCGGATCGCATCCTGGTCTGGACCAGGCTATTATTGAAAAGTCTGGCCCACCACCGTACACTCGCCCTGGCACGTGATGCCGGGGTGAAAATCGCGGAACTCGGGAAGGGTGTCCGCGATCTATCCAAGTTTCTAAAGAGTCCCCGAGAGACTCAGGTCTACGTCGTTATGCTTCCGGAAGCGCTACCTGACAGGCAAACCGAGCGGCTCATTGCCGAACTCTCCAAGCTACGCCTTCAGACCGGAGCCATATTCGTCAATCGCGTGCTCTTCAAAGATGACGTGAGCGACTGCCGGCGGTGTTTGCTCAGGCGTCAATGGCAGCTCAAGACCCTCAGTCGGTTATCGGCGCGGTATTCGCAGATCCCGATTTACGTCGTGCGAAATTTCCCCAACGAGATAGCCGGCAAAAAGGCGCTCCGCAGTTTTACAGGCGAATTATGGCGGCTGACGTGAAGGTCAATCAACTTGCCAAGGCCGCGCCGCCAGCTCAAGCTCGGGCTACGGTGATTCACCTGTATGGGGTAACCAAGACCCCGGCCCCTCGCCCGATTTGTTTCGGCGCTTAAAAGGAGTCGACGGCGCTGCGCCTGTTGAAGCGCTCGATTGCGCTGGGATCGTCTGCTGGATCAGCCGGGTGCCAGAAGCAGAATTCGCTCAGAAGCTCTCGGAAAATATGCAAAATCTCGATTGGCTTGCCGGCGCCACAACCAGGCATCAAGAGGTCGTTTCCGCTATTGCTCAAGCGGCAGACGTCCTGCCCGCGCGTTTCGGGATAGAGTTTCTCAATGAAAAATCGCTCCTGGCACACGTCGCGAGCCGAAAATCTGTTCTGGAGGCTGATTTCAATCGCATAGCAGGCAGTGAAGAATGGGGCGTAAAAGTTTTTGCCCTGCCGATCGCGGCAAGGGTGAGCAAGAAGAAAATCCGCACCGGGAAAGAATATCTGGAGGCGAAATCCGCACTTGCCCGGCGAGCCGTGAAGCGATCAGGCCCCGAGCTTGTGGAGTTCGCCAAAGCCCTGGAATCGATAGCCGACGACGTCGCGGAAGGCGGAAAGTTCGCCGCGACAAGGCGCGACCTGGAGTTCCATAAAACGATTTTGTTGAAACGGAAGGATCGCAAAAAGCTCGAAAGTCTTGCCCGGAGCTATTCGAGAAAATGGAAAGATCAAAGGCGGATCGAATGCACGGGGCCCTGGCCGCCGTTTTCTTTTGTTTCGCGCACCGAGCCATCTGAATGATCGAATCCCATGCCTGACACGCCTATGCTTGAACACGCCTATGCCTGAACAACGAGCCCAGATCGTCCTCATCGGCGACGATGAATCCGCAGATCTCACTTTGCTGGATCTTGTCGATCACGTTCTCAATACAGGCGTAGTCATCCGCGGCAATCTGGTGCTCTCGCTGGCGGGGGTGGACTTAGTTTATCTGGGTCTGGACCTTATCGTCAGTTCCGTCGAGACCGCATTGCGCCACATGGCGAGCAGTTCTTTGCCGCCTGCGGCTGCCCGGCGTAGCTCAAAGCGCTAAGACGGGCTTCAATTCGAATACCAGTGCTTGCCTACTGCGTCGCGGAACAGCAAACGCAAATCGATAGCCTCGATACCGGAGTTGAAGGCGCGCCGGTTCGGTGGATCGATGTGGGCGGGCTGCGCTGCTTCGTATCCGATTTCGCCGCGCAGATGCCTTATGCACCCGTGCCGGAAATGGTAAAAGCGTTTAACCAGGTTTTGCAGCGGATCTTTGCGCAAGCCGTTATCATTCCTTTCCGCTTCCCGACGATCCTTGAAAGTGAGGATATGCTGCGGCAATTCGTGGAAAGTCGTTCGGCCGAGTACAGAGACGCTTTGAAGCGTTTGCGGAACAAGGTCCAAATGGACATACGTATCAGCTTTAAGGTTGCCGACAACATGAAGAGTCCCTCGCAGTCTGGAAGGGGGTACCTCGAAGGCAGACAGGAGCGCTACCAAAAGGCACAATCAGTTATCGACGAATTCCGGCGCGTCTCAAACTCCTTGGCAGAGGGATGGATTCAGCGCGATACGTCTTCCGGAATTCGAGGGTTTGCGCTGGTGGATCGCTCCTCGCTTCCGGTTTTCTTAGAGAAAATCGGCACTGTCGTTACTCCTGCCGAAATCTCGGCTCGACTCACCGGGCCATGGCCTCCGAGTGAATTCGTGGAATTACACGGGAGTGACCATAAAACACGTGAGTGAAAAACCAACAAACAGAGATTCGTCGGAGGAAAAGGGCCGCGAAAAGACAACTTCAGTCCCATCGCGAATCGAATTGTCTCCCGACAATATCGAACAGGGACTTGCGAAGCTCGTTCTTACGCTTATCGACTTTTTGCGGCAACTACTTGAGAGACAAGCTATTCGCCGTATGGAAGGCGGAGCGCTAAGCGACCAGGAAATTGAGGAGATGGGTGAAGCCCTGATGAAACTGGAAGACTAAAATACGAGAGTTGTCTGAACAGTTTGGCCTGTCGCCTGCCGACTTGAATATCGACCTGGGCCCCTTAGGGCGGCTTCGCTAAGGCCAAATTTCGCCTTCCCAAGTTGTTGAAAAATAAAACCTTCTACTCCAGCTATACAGGAAAACACTTATTGACGTGCCGTTGTCCCGCCGTTTACCATCCCCCCCTTCGTCCCCTGGACGGGAGTCTTCGAGGTTTAAACCCGCCCAAAAAGTGAGCGCGAGTCTATGGAGAAGGTGCCGACTGTCTCTGGAACGGCGAATCTTGTCGACATTTTGGATCGCGTTCTCGATAAGGGTCTGGTGATTGCGGGCGACATCCGTGTCTCATTGGCAAACGTAGAGTTACTTACGATTCGCATCCGTCTGTTGATTTGTTCCGTGGATAAGGCCGAGGAGATTGGGCTCAACTGGTGGAAGTATGACCCGCATTTGACGCTGCCAGGGCCCTCGCCTGCCTCGCTGCCAAGAGCTCAGCAAGGTGTACGCCGGCCGAGAGCTACGAAAGTAGCTAAGCCTAGAAGAAGAGCTTAGTAGTAGAAAGGACGGTCCTATGGCAGTTGAACGCGTATCGGGTGGATCCAGCCTAATCGATGTCCTTGATCGGGTTCTAGACAAGGGCATCGTTATTGACGCCTGGGTGCGCATCTCGTTGGTCGGTATTGACCTGATCACGGTTGAAGCACGCGTCGTGGTCGCATCCATCGATACTTATTTGAAGTATGCCGATGCGGTGGGTCTAACGGGCTTGGTTGCAAGACCGCAGCATGGTCAGCTTGGTCAGGGCGAGGAAGCGGAACTGCCGATCGAGCCGACGAGACGTGCGGCCCGCGCCCCGGCGCGTCGGAGGGCCCGGCGTTCAAAATAAGGGGTTTAAGAAATGGCTCCGGTTGCCAGCCCGCGCGTATTAGAAAAGCCTGTTCTGCTCATGCAGGACAGGGGTGGCGACTCGGCAGCACTACGCCTGCTCTCCGCGGAGCGTTCCGAAGAAATCTTTCCCATCCTGCTTGAAGAGATCGTCAAGATCGGTTTCCCGCGAGCACTTATACTCGAGGTTGACTTCGACAATGGCGAAGTCAAGGCCACAGCCTCACTGAACTGCGACCGAAACGAAGTAGCGAAGTTTCACACCTCCCTTTGGGCTCGCGACAACCCAATTATGACCGTGCTGCAGCGGCTAACTCCCGGTGTTCTGCCGAATCCTACGGGCAAAGGCGCATCCTTTTATGCCTACCCGATGATTTACCGCAGTCGAACCCGCTGCTGGGAGGCGGAACGCGAGCGCCGCGAAGATTGTTTGGCGGTACAGAACGCGCGACTCTCCCGGCATCTGCCCTTGGAGGGCCAGGTTTGTAGTGCGTGCGGCATGCGCGCCTATGCCACGCTGCTTCTTGCCCAACTCGGCAAAGACACACCGCCCGCCCGCTTGGATCAACTGCGCAGCCTGGCTGAACGTGCCAATAGCTATCTAGCGCGGCTCTTCAAAATCGAACACTACTTCAATCGCATGCGCGATATGGAAGTGACCATTTCGCGGCTCAGTGCGGTTATGCAGAGCATGGCCGACCCGGTTATTTTCACCGACGATCAGCATCGCGTGGTAATTCAAAACCGCGCTGCCGAGAGATTTTTCCGCGTGCCGGAGGGTATAGGCGATGGCGGCCGCCGCGCCGTGGAGTTGAATAACCTTCTGTTTTCGGCTGCGCTTTCCTCCATGATGGTTAGCGGAAAAGACAATTCGCGAGATCTCACATTAGTGGATGTTATGGAAGGCGAGGAAGTTCTTTTCGAGGCCGTTTGCGCGCCCACGCAGAGCTCAGATGGAACGCGAACCGGCATGGTTACCGTGATGCGCGACGTCACAGATTTGCGCCGCGCCGATATGGAAGTGCGCGCCAATCTCGACAAGCTGCGCGTTGCCGAAGAGATCGTGCGGCAGGAACGAGACCGGTTGAACCTGGTCATCGAGAACGTGGGCGATCCGATCGTGGTGGCGGACAATTCGGCAAAAATTGTGCTTCTCGATTCGCTCGCCAAAGAGCTGTTTGGAATTGCCGAAGGCTCCAAGCATCCGCAGGTGATGAAGAATCTGGCCAAGCTCGACGCTTATTTGACTGCCTTTACTTTCTCTTTTGCCGACAAGGATAACCGCACTCTGCGTCTCTACAATCCCTCTTCACAGGTTGAAGTGGAATATGCAGCGCGCTCGGGGAAAATTTATGACGCCCGCGGCCAGGTTTCTTACACCGTAACCGTGCTGCGCGATTTCACCGCATGGAGAAAGCTCGAGCAACTGCAGATGGAACGGCGGATGCTTGAGATTGAAAAGTTTGCGGCCACCGGCAAGCTCGCGGGCACGATCGCCCACGAAATAAATAACCCGATGGAAGCGATCAAGAACGCCATCCACATTCTCGGCGAGAAAGTGGAGCCGGATAGCAAGCAGATCTATGACGTTCTCAAGAGTGAGACTGAGCGCGTAACGCGTATCGTGCGCCAAATGCTCGGTTTGTATCGAAACGTCGTGCAGTTCGATAGTTTCGATATAAACGGAGTAGTCGAAGACACATTGGCGCTCTTTGCGCGGCCGCTTGCCAAGGCCGGCATCGTGGTGGAGAAGAGGCTTGGCGAACTCCCGCCGTTCAAGGGGTCGGGCGACCAGTTCCGGCAGTTGCTATCGAACCTGGTGGTCAATTCTCGCGACAGTATGGCATCCGGCGGCAAGCTGGTGATCCGAACGCGAGGAATCCGCTCTGTGGATGGATTGAGGCGGTGGATCAGTCTAAGCGTGGCGGATACCGGCTGTGGGATCAGCCGGGAAATTCAAAAGTCCATGTTCGAGCCTTTTGTGACCACCAAGGGCGGGAAGGGAACAGGCCTAGGGCTTTGGATTGTGAAAGGGATTGTCGAGAACCATACCGGTCGGATTCGCGTTCGAAGTGCATTGGGCAAGGGTACCGTAATCAATCTGGTGTTTCCGATTTCAACGTAAGTCGATTGCCGAAGTCTGGTACTGAAGTTTGTATTGACGCTGTATGAAGAAGAGTGCTCGATCATTGCAGTGTTTCGTGGACACTGTCAAAGGATGATCAAAAAAGCTGTTCGAGTGAGGAAAGATTATGCCGGCTAAACTTGAGCGATCATCGCGAAAAGGCAATTTGCGCCTGAAAGATGATCTTCACGTGAAGATCAACGAAGCCGCTTCTGGGCTGTCGCCATCGGCCCCAGGTGAGGGCGGGCGGTACGTGTACGGAATTGTCCGCGCCAAAGGAGCCATGAATTTCGGGGGTATTGGCATCGGGGGAGCCGCTGAACAGGTCTATACCGTAACTTATGTGGATATCGCCGCTGTCGTGAGCAAGACCGCCGTGGCCATTTTCGACCCCACGCGCGAAAACGCCCTGGCCCACGAACACGTAATCGAGACGGTGATGAAAAATCACACCATCATCCCCATGAGTTTTGGCACCGTCTTTCGCACCGACGACGACATTCGTGAAGTTTTGAAGGGCATCTACTCTTCCGTGAAAGACGTGCTCGAGCAGATGGCCGGCAAATTGGAATTCGGACTTAAGGTCAACTGGGATCGCGACCAGATCATCCAGGAGTTGATGGAGCAGGACGAAGAAATCCGCCGCTTCCATCGCGAAATCATTCGCAAGCAATTGCAGTCGACCTATTTCGCGCGGATGCAGCTGGGCCGCATGATCGACAAAGCGCTTGCGGAACGCTCCATTCAGTACGTCCGCGAAATCTACGAAGCACTGCGCATCTGCTGCGTGGCCTCGCGGGACAATCAGCCTATCGGCGACAAGATGATCATGAATGCGGCGTTTCTGGTGGAGCGGGAACGCGAATCCGAATTCGACCGCGTGGTGAACAAGATCGCCAGAAAGTACGGAAAGCGCCTCAAGTTTAAGTATACGGGCCCCTGGCCGCCGTATAACTTTGTGAATATTCGACTGAAGTTGGAGCGCGTGACAGCTTCGTAAATGTTTAAAGGAGCGCCTTGTTCCTGATTGACGATTTGATTGGGTTGCCGGTGTCGGGAATTAAATTTGTGCTACGCACTCTCGCGCAGGTCGCCGAAGAGCAGTATACGGATACTGCGCCGGGAAAACGGCGGTTGCTGGAACTGCAACTCGAGCTGGAGTCGGGTGAAATCACGGAGCAGGAATACGTTCGCCAGGAGGCGGATATTCTGCGGGAGCTTCGCGAAATCGAGAATCGCAAGCGCAGAATGGCGGGAGCGAAGCCTGAAGAGGCGCCTGCCCTGCCGCAGTTCGAAATCGAGTCGGCTCTAGGCCATGACAGCCCGCAACATTACGGGGTCCCGGCGCGAAAGAAAGCGGATGAAAAAGCGCGTTGAGCTTCTACCGCCCTCCGATGATGCCGCCCGCGATGAGGGGCCACGCCTGATCCCTTTGGGGGATCGCACGCGCGAGCCTTCGCGGTTGGAGCATTATCTGGATTTGGCGGACCGCGCCCTGAGCTTGAAGAAACGCGATCGGAAAGCAGAACCGGATATAGAAAGCTGAATTCGAAGCTTATTGCCCTTTGCGGGAGAGAAGGACGATGGCTGAAAACAAAGGACGCAAGCGCCTGCTGTTTGTTGACGACGAACCCAGCATTCGTCTCACCTTGCCTCCCATCCTTGAGAAAGCGGGATTTGAAGTGCATGTTGCGGAGAGCGTCGCGGATGCCCTCTTTGAGATTAATTCCTTTCAGTTCGACGCGCTGGTCACCGATTTGAACATCGGCGAGGAGGGCGATGGCTTTCTCGTCGCCAGCGGTATGCGGCATATTCAGCCGAATTGCACGGTATTCATCCTGACCGGATATCCGGCGTTCGAGACGGCTCTGCAAGCGATCCACAGCCAGGTGGATGATTACCTGGTGAAGCCGGTCGAAATCGATTCGCTGGTTAATGCGCTGAAGGGAAAGCTAGAAAACCCCAGTGGCAAAGCGGAGGCAAAGCGAATCTCCGCGCTGCTGAAGGAAAACAGGCCGGAACTCGAGGCCGGGATCATGGCTGCTCTCAAGCGTGAGGCCAAAGCTTCTTCGAACTCCTTTGAGGAACTGGCCGGCTTTCTTTCTGGATTTCTGAAAGCGGCCGTTGAATTCATGGATCAGCAAAGCGACAAACCCAAGGCTGATGCCTTGCGTTCTGCTGCGCAGTATGGCCAATGGAGAGCGCGGGGCGGCGCTTCTGCAGCGAACATCGCCAGAGATTTCCGTGTGGTCGAGGAAGCTGCATATCAGCTCATCCAAAAGAGTATGAACGTCACGGATTTGCTTCCCCTGATCTCCGATTTAAGGCGATTGGGGGTCGGATTGAATTTGCTGATGGAACAATCGCTTCAAAGCTTCGTCGGGAGTGCTAAGAAAAACGCCCCGAACTAGTCAGTTTGGAATTGTTCGTCAGCTATGCCACCGGATGCCCAAATGAGCGCGTCTTCCGTATTTGAGGAGCCCAGCTCGTCCGGCGCCTTGACTTCAGAGGAACAAAGGAAGGCTGTAGAAGAATGGAAGCGTTTGGCCGGACAACTGTTTCTGTCGTCCCGCGACGCGATAACTCTGGTCGATTCCGCCGGCAGCATTCTCACTTGGAATCCCTCTGCTGAACGCCTCTACGGATGGAAGGAAGTCGAGGTTCTCGGCAAGCCCTTTCTGGAATTAGTGAAAGCGGAACTGCCACGACCGCTCGGTCAGATCGAAAATATTCTGCGGCGCGAAGGCTATTGGGAATATGAGCTCAAGAAAACCAACCGGCAGGGACTTCAGATCACGGTTGCGAGCCGCTGGACGGCATGGAGGAATAGTGAAGGGGTAGCCATCGGGCGCCTGCATCTGGATACCGAGCTCACCAAATTAAGGCGCGCCGAACAGCAACTACGGGTTGTCTCCGGTCATCTTTTGAACTTGCGAGACGAAGAGCGGCGTAAACTCGGCCGCGATTTGCACGATAGCGCCGGCCAGTTGCTTTCCATGGCCAAGCTGAACCTCTCGCTTTCCGAGGAGCATCTCGGAACCATCCATCCGCGCGCCGCCGCTTACCTCGACGAATGCTCGAAACTCATCGATCAGGCTCTGTCTGAGGTCCGCACGATCTCATATCTTTTGCATCCGCCGTTGCTTGAGGAACTTGGCTTGGCCGGCGTTCTGCCGTGGTATGTGGCGGGATTCGCCGAGCGCAGCCGGATCAAGGTTACTCTCGACGTGCCTAAAGAGATGGGCCGGCTTCCACGAGAACTGGAGCTCGGGCTGTTTCGTATCCTGCAAGAATGCCTCACGAATATACATAAGCATTCGAATAGCTCAACCGCCAACATCTCGTTGTCTCTTGCCAATAAGCAGGTCAGGCTGAAGGTGGAAGATCAGGGCAAGGGTATCGCCACAACGGCAAAGGAAAGCGGCAACGAGGGTAGAACGTCGGGCGTGGGTCTGAACGGAATTCGCGAACGCGTCACGAATCTCGGAGGCCTTATGCAAATCCGCAGCGGAGATTGGGGCACGGCCGTTGAGGTCGTCTTTCCTTGTGTTGAAATCAGCATGGAGCCGGTTTAAGTACCTCTGCTGTTTAATTTCCGCCGTTTGACGCAAAGCTTTCCGGATTCCCACCGCGTCTCGTTCGCTTTCGAATACCTCAGTTAGAATAAGTTATGGCCCGCCTCGAGGAATATCGTCGAAAGCGCCGGTTTGACCGTACCCCCGAACCTTCTTCACCCAAAGCTGTGCCACAACTGGAAGGAACATTCGTTGTGCAGAAGCACGCCGCGCGCAGGCTGCATTACGATTTTCGGTTGGCGGTTGATGGCGTGCTCAAGTCCTGGGCGGTGCCAAAAGGGCCTTCGCTGAACCCCGCCGACAAACGTATGGCGGTACAGACCGAAGATCACCCGATGAGCTACGCCGATTTCGAAGGAAACATTCCCGCGGGCAATTATGGCGCGGGTACGGTTATGGTTTGGGACCGCGGCAGGTTCCGCGTCGAGGGCCAGCGCGGCGCGCAAGAGCAGTTAGAACACGGCGAGATCAAATTCAGATTAGCCGGCGAGAAGCTTTCGGGCGGCTTTGTTTTGGTGCGGACCAAGCGAGGCGAGAAGCAGCCCGAATGGCTGATGATCAAGCATCAGGACGAGGCCGTCGATCCCAACTGGAACATCGACGAGCACGACGGCTCCGTCCTGACCGGGCGAACTCTCGATGAAATCGCCCGCGAATTGCCGCCAAAGCGAGAACCCACGCCGCTCCAACCGGGCGAGTTGGAAGGAGCGAGAAAGGCAGCGATGCCTGCCTCTGTCTCTCCGATGCTGGCCACGCTGATCGACAAGCCCTTTTCAGATCCGGGCTGGCTTTTTGAAATCAAGTGGGATGGCGCTCGCACGCTGGCCTGGGTCGAGGATGGCGAGGTGCGATTGCGTTCGCGCGCAGGCAATGAAGTTACACACCAATATCCCGAATTGGCTTCGCTACCGCAGCACCTGAACGTCAAGCAGGCGATTTTGGATGGCGAAATCGTCGTTCTCGATGAAACTGGACGCAGCGAATTCGAGCGCATGCAGCAACGCATGAATGTACAGCGTCCCTCGCCCGACCTGCTTGTGCTTTATCCAGTAACTTATTTTTTGTTCGACCTGCTTTATTGCGATGGATTCGATCTGCGCGAAGTTCCCTTGCTCGCGCGCAAGAATTTCTTGCGGCGCATTCTGGATCCCGGCCGCGAGTTCCGCTTCTCCGATCATCAGGTGGAAAAGGGCAAGGAATTATTCGAATTAGCCCGGCAGCAGGACCTGGAAGGAATCGTTGGGAAACGGGTCGACAGCTTCTACGCCAGCACGCGCAGCCCGAGTTGGGTCAAGTTGAAGGCCACGAAAACTCTGGATGCAGTTGTGGGTGGCTGGACTGCTCCACGGGGCAGCCGCACTCATTTCGGGTCCTTGCTTCTCGGTCTTTATCAGGGGAAGGCGCTGCGGTTCGTGGGTCATGCCGGAACGGGCATGGATGAGAAGATGCGCGATTCGCTCATGAAGAGATTACGCGAACTCGAAATCGACAAGTGCCCTTTCGATAGAATTCCCGAAACAAATGAGCAGGCGTTTTGGGCGAAGCCGGAGCTTGTTGCGCACGTGCGCTTTATCGGCTGGACGCAGGAGCCGCGGCTGCGCGCTCCTGTCTTCCTTGGTTTGCGCAAGGACGTCCGGCCGGAGGAGTGTCGCTGGGAGAACGAAGTGGCGCCGCAGGCTGCGCCCGCGATTGTTCACTCGCCCGAAATTGTGGGCACGGTCTTAAGTAAAAAAGAAGAGATCGAGGCGGAGCTTTTCTCCGGAAAGCAGGAGTCGGTTACGTTAGATTTCGAAGGAAAGCGTTTTCGGCTGACTCATCTCAACAAGGTCTTCTTTCCCGAATCCGGTTACACGAAACGCGATCTGGTGTCCTATTACTATCGGATCGCGAATTATCTGCTGCCGTTCCTAAAGGACCGGCCTCTGGTGCTGCGCCGCTATCCGGACGGAATTAAGGGGCAGGCGTTTTTTCAGAAAAATATGCCGGAGGGCGTGCCTAAGTGGATCGAAACTGTAAGCATACCGTCGGAAGGGAAACGCGAGGAAGTTCAGTACGTAATTGCCAACGACCTTGCCTCGCTGCTTTATCTCACCGGACTGGGCTGCATCGACCATAATCCATGGTCAAGCCGCCGCGACGACGTGGAGCATCCGGATTATTTTTTCTTTGATCTCGATCCGGCGGACGGGACCGAATTTGCGAACGTTCTGACCATTGCCCGCGCGCTGCATGAAAAGCTTACGCAGGTCGGACTAAAAATATTTATGAAGACGTCCGGCGCCACTGGGTTCCACATCTATCTGCCGGTTGAACGAATCTATACGTTCGAGCAGTTGCGCATGTTTGGAGAAATCTTCGCCCAACTCGTCACTGCCGAACATCCGGAGCTCGTGACACACGAGCGCATAGTGTCGAAGCGAAGGCCCGGCCGCGTGTTGATCGACGTAACGCAAAACTCGCTGGGAAGACCTCTCGCAGCGGCCTATACGGTTCGCGCATTTCCGAAAGCCCCTGTATCGACGCCAGTCGAAATCAGGGAATTGCGGCCCACTCTGAAGCCGGAAAAATTCAATATGAAAAATCTTTTCAGCCGGATCAATGAGAAGGGCGACTTGTGGGCCGATTTTTGGCAAAGCCGACAGAAAATCGAGCCTGCCCTCGAACACCTCGGTGCCACCGCGCTTCAGCCGCCCCAATAGGCTGGCCCGAGTTTTTGTGCCGGTTCTCTTTCCGCGGTATCGGTGATATCCTCCAGAACCATAAGGTAGTTGGCCGCATTCGAATCTTCGCTCCGCATAGGGGGCCTTAATGTTGCGAAATCGTCGAGAGTTTGGGTATCTGAGCGCCGTATTTCAACGTTCACCGTTGGCAGGACTAGCCTTTGTTTTGGCAATCACTGCGCTTCTGGCGATCACTGCGGCGGCACAGCCGCAAAAAGAAGAAAAGAGCAATATGCAGTTGGTGGGGTATAGCGACCTGCAAGCGCGCAGCGCTTATCAACCTACAATCCATCAGCAGGGGCAGCGGTGGATCGCTTATATCGGCCATCACGGCGGTTCGCAAATGAATACGCTTACGGGAAAGCAGGAGGACAACGGCACCTCCATTGTGGACGTCACCGATCCCGCCCATCCTCGTTATCTTTCGCATATTCCTGGCGATCCCGAGAAGAATGGCAATCCGGAATCGGGCGGCGCGCAGATGGTGCGCATCTGCGACGGCAGTTCGCTGCCTCATGCCGACAAAAGCAAAGTCTACATGCTGCGTACGTTTGGCGGCATGCGGCACGAAACTTGGGACGTGAGCGATCCGGCGAAGCCCGCCCGCCTTGCGGTTGTCGTGGACGGCCTTATCGATACGCACAAGAGTTGGTGGGAATGCGACACCGGCATCGCGTATCTGGTTTCGGGCGTGCCGGACTGGCGTGTGCGCCGTATGACGCAGATATATGACCTGAGCGACCCCGCGCATCCCGTGTTTATCCGCAATTTCGGATTGCCGGGGCAGCAGCCCGGATCGACTGGACCTGCGCCGACCGAATTGCACGGCCCTATCTCTACGGGTCCGGCCGGGAATCGCGTTTATTTTGGCTATGGCACTAATGGCGGAGGCATCCTTGAAGTCGTGGATCGCGATAAGCTCCTGAACGGGCCGAAGGATCCCACCGACGCGAACTTGCTTTACCCGCAGATTGCCAGGCTCGATATGCCGCCCGAGGCTGGTGCGCATTCAGCTTATCCGCTGCTCGGGATGGATTTGCCGGAATTCGCCAAGCAGAAACCGCGCGTTTCAGCCGCTGCAGCCGGTATGGAACACGGCATGGCCGACACTACCGGCAAGCCGAATCAGTCGCATCGCGATTTTGTCTTGGTTGTGGGTGAAACGACCGGCAACGAGTGCCTCGAAAACAGGCAAATGGTGCGTGTGGTCGACATAACCAACGAAGCGCATCCTTTTGGCGTCGCCACCTGGACCGTGCCAGAATCCAGCGGAAATTTCTGCGACCGCGGCGGGCGCTTTGGCACGCATTCGAGCAATGAAAATCTCACGCCGATCTACTATCGGCGGATCGTTTTCATCGCGCACTTTAATGCCGGTCTGCGCGCTCTGGATGTTCGCGATCCATTCCATCCTAAGGAGATCGCCTACTATATTCCCGCGATTACAGATAAAACGGACAAGCGCTGCGTGGGCACTGGCGCAGACCAGCACTGCAAAGTGGCTATTCAGACGAATAACGTGGAAGTGGACGACCGCGGCTACATCTACATCGTGGATCGCGCCAATACGGGAATGCACATTCTGGAGCTGACCGGCTCGGCGCGGCAGGTTGCGAATTTCGAATCGAAGCGCGTGTCGGAGAAGCGCTAACTAAGTTGAAGTTCTGACTACGCCTGGATGATGTCGTTGCGAATCGCGTAGCGGACGAGCTCGGTCACCGAATGGCACTCGAGCCGTCGCATGATATTGGCGCGATGTGTCTCAACGGTCTTGAAAGTGGTTCCGAGAGCGGCTGCAATTTCGCGGCTGTTCTTGCCCTCAGCCAGAAGCTGCACGATCTCCCGCTGCCGCGGCGTTAGCCGCAGAACTTTTTCCTGGCCACTCGTCTTTGCCGGCTTTTCCCGGTCGTCGAGGAAAACCTGCGGCACCTTGGAAGTGAAAAAAGTCTTGTTGCGATGCAGTGCTTCAACTGCCTGGACAAGCTCGCTAGCCGCGTCAGACTTCAAAACGTAACCACGGACCCCGGCTTTCAGCATCTGCTGAATCAGCGGATCGGAATGGTGCATGGTCAGGATGAGCACCTTGGTCGGAGACCCGCTCGCTAAAATCTGACGCGCCGCTTCCAGCCCATCGAGCGACGGCATGCTGATGTCGAGAATACTGACGTCCGGCTTCAACTGCTTGGCTTTTTCGACAGCCTCTTTTCCGTTGGTAGCTTCGGCCACCACTTTCCAGCCGGGCTGCTTCTCCAGAAGATCGCGGAGGCCTCGGCGCACGATGTCGTGATCGTCAGCGACCAATACGTCGAGTTTTGGCATAGTCTCCGCTCCAGTGCTTAAGGATGTGAGGATAGTAAAGGAAATACCTGATTTATTACCATACACTAAATATGGTAGTGCGTCCGAATCTAAAACCTGGCCAATTCCCTTGTAAATTGTTGGGTTTACTGGGATTAAAGCTGGTTTTCCAAGGCCTTTGACAAGTCCTGGTAGTTGATCAACCCGACAATCGTTTTTATTTTCCGGCCGTCTCGCGAGTAGAGCATGCTCGTCGGTAATCCCAGAATTCCGCCGAATTTGTCGGCGATTTTGTCATTGCCCAGCAGGATTGGATAATCCATTTTCGTCTGCTGACCATTGACGTCGAAACTCTTGCTCGCCACCCAAGGCTGGACTGCCTTTTTGCCTTCATCGTCCATCGCTATGCCAAGAATAACGAGCCCCTTAGGGCCGTATTTGTGATTGAAGTCGATCAGCCAGGGAATTTCAGTCTTGCACGGATCGCACCAGGTGGCCCAGAAGTTTACGAGTACGACTTTACCTTTATATTGATCGAGAGTAGCCGTCGAGCCGTCGAGCGTGGGAATGGCCAGAGTGGCTTCGGAGGCTGCTGCAGCACTTGTGGACGCGCCGCTGCTTCCGCTGGACTCCGTCTTCTGGCTAGCTTTTTGCCCACAGCCCACGAGCAGCAAAGCCAAGAACCCTGTTATCGTCAAGGCCGCTACAAACTTTCCACGCATGGATGCGCTCCTCATTTCACAAACACATTGAGAAAGGTCAGTTTACCCGAAAGCCAAGTCAGGCGATTAAAGAAGATCAAATAGCCCACTGCCAGCAACAACGCGCCGCTACCCACTTCTACGGCATGCAGGTAACGCCGAAATCGTTGATAGAAGCGCAGAAATTGATTAATGCCCAGCGCTGTTAGCAAAAACGGAATCGCGAGGCCTGCGGAATAGAAGGCCAAAAGAAAAACGCCGCGCGAAACCGTTTCCTCCGTGGCGGCTAGGGCCAAAACTCCTGCGAGTATCGGGCCGATGCACGGTGTCCATCCGAAAGCGAAGGCAAAGCCTAGCAAAAAGCCGCTGGCGACGCCTGCGAAGGGACCCGTTGCCTTTTCGGGCTGAGTCTGTCCTCCGAGATTACGGAAGTGCACATCCCGGTTTAGCCATCGCGTAAGCATCGGGCCGGCGAGAAAGATCAGCGAGACGGAAATCAATTGCGCGGGGCCGAATCCCCAAATTTCGCTGTCGCCGAGCCATATCCACACCACTGCTGCTGATGCCAGCAGCAGGCCTCCGATCACCAGGCCGCCGCGCACGGGAATGCGTCCCAGCCAACCGATAAGGTGCAGGCCGAAAAGAACGATAATCGCTCCGGCAAAAGGCGCGAGCAAACTGCGATTGCGCACCAGAAACTGGCCCACGGCGCTCGCCGAGGCGCCGAACGTAATGAAGACCACGGAAAAGCCAATCACGAAGGCCAGCGAAGAGGTAAGAAGACTTCCGCGCGGCTTTTCCCCCTGCCGCAATTGTTCCACTCCGATGCCGGAGAGCATGGAGATATAGCCTGGCACCAGCGGCAGAACACAAGGAGACAGAAACGAAATCAGTCCTGCTACAAACGCCGCGAATATCGATATCTGCATTGTTCCATTATCTCCCAAATTGGCTACGCCGCGGAGTATGACGGGTTCAGATAACAAATGATTCACGATAAGGTGCGAAAGATTCAGGATTTTCGGTCGATTTCATCGTTGAACGATCCAAGGCAAAGCATGTTCAGTTTGAACGCTTGAATTCCAAAATGGGACGACCGTCTGGATTCGCTTATCGGCGCATGATCGGTCTCAAGTATGCAGGATATCGGTTTTGTGGCTTCGTGCCGAAATGCCGACGACGTGCCGGAATCTTGGCACATAACAGTCGCGTCTGGCGCTGTTAGACCCGATCGTTTGTTGATTACGAAAGAGTTATCTCCCTAACTCAACCCCTGCTAATGGACTGCTAAATGCATTAACCAGTCTCGAATGCTGCGTTAACCAAACTTGGCTATAAACGTGAATGCTAAAGATTTCAGTTAAAGACGACGAATCGCAAAAGCGCGTTCTACTCGAGGTCGAGGGACGGCTGGTTGGGCCTTGGGTTGACGAGCTCCAGCGCTGCTGGGAAAGCGAGCGCAACCGAGTCTCGCCTGAAGTGATCGTCGTAAGGCTCGCAAATGTCAGTTTCATCGACGATGCAGGCAGGGAATTACTCAGCAGGATTTCTAATGCCGGATCGAAGCTGGAAGGTGAAGGATGCATGGTACGCGCCATCATCGCTCGAATAATTGGCGCTGTTTTTTCGGCCGGCGATTGTGAAGGCGAAAAGGCAATTGCAACGCAATCAGGGGGAGGTCAGGGGAAAAGAAAATGAATACACAAACGGCCAATCCGAAAAGCAACTATCCGATTAACTTCAACCAGGCAAATGCCATCAAGCCTACAACTCTTGACGAAGCGGCCCTGGTCCGCAAGGCCATCGCGGGCGAAGAGGGCGCTTTAGAAATACTGTTTGCTCAACACAGCCGAGCCTTGTTCCAAACTGCTCTTAGGCTGCTGGGCAATCCGGAAGATGCTGAGGACGCTTTGCAGGAAGCCATGCTGTCTGCCTACCGGAATCTGCCGCGGTTCGAGGGACGTTCGCAATTCTCTACGTGGATGACACGAATCGTCATCAATGCGGCTCTGATGCGCCGCCGCAGCAAGCGTGCGCATCCGGCTCTCTCGCTGGACGATTCGACCGAAGATAAGATGCCGATCGCGGAACGTTTCGCGGATGGGCATCCCAGTCCCGAGCAGATCTACGCCAGCGAGGAGCTTTCCGCACGCGTGAAGGAAAATCTGCAAACGCTGTCGCCGCTGCTGCGCAATGCTTTTGAGTTGCGCGAACTCGAGGGCCTGACCGCGGACGAAGCTGCCCGTGCATTGGGCGTTTCACGCAACACGCTCAAAGCGCGGCTGTGGCGCGCGCGCCAGCAACTGGCCGGCCGCTTGGGAGATGTTTTGCGCCACGGCAGCCGAATCACACAAAGCACACGGCAGCTCGCCGCCCGTTTTCAACCCGCCGCTGGGGTTGCCAGCGGGGACTAACAATCTTCTGCTGCGAGACTGAGCCGCTTTTTGCGGCTCAGTCTCGGCGTAGAAGGCAAAAAACCGCTTACCCGATTTGAGCCGTCCATAACAGAAGTATTTCGTTTGAATCACTCCGCTCGCCCCAGTTCAGTTCTGAAAGCACGAAGAGTTAATTCTGTTGTAACCTAGCTTTGTCGGTCAGAACAAAAATAAGAGATCTATTCCCACGAAGGAGTGCGTCATGAGCGCCACATCCGTGCCAAACAGATCTTCGCTGCCGAGAAGAACTTTAGGAAAAAGTGGCCTGAGTGTTTCGGCGCTTGGCCTTGGCTGCATGGGCATGTCTGAGTTCTACGGTCCAACAGATGACGCCGAGTCCATCGCCACAATTCATCGCGCGTTCGAATTGGGCATGAATTTTCTCGATACGGCCGACGTTTACGGACGCGGCCACAACGAAGAGCTCGTCGGCCGGGCCTTGCAGGGCCGGCGCGAGCAGGTCGTGCTGGCGACAAAGTTCGGAAACGTGCGCGCGAACGATGGCCGCTGGCTGGGCGTGAGCGGTCGGCCGGAATACGTCGCGCAAAGTTGCGACGCGAGCTTGCGCAGGCTGGGAGTCGCGCACATCGATCTTTATTATCAGCACCGCGTCGATCCGCAAGTGCCGATCGAAGAAACGGTCGGCGCCATGGCCAAGTTGGTGGAACAGGGCAAGATTCGCCATATCGGGCTTTCGGAAGCTAGCGCGAAGACGCTGCGACGCGCCGCCTCCGTGCATCCGATTGCCGCTCTGCAAAGCGAATATTCACTTTGGACTCGCGATCCGGAAGAAGAAATACTGGCGACCTGCCGCGAACTCGGTATCGGATTTGTCGCGTACAGTCCACTCGGGCGCGGATTTCTTGCGGGGCGCTTTCGCACGCAGAAAGACTTTGAGGCGGGCGACTATCGCCAAAACTCACCGCGCTTTCAGGGGCAGAATCTCGACCGCAATCTCGCGATCGTGAAAGGCATCGAGGAACTCGCTGCGGAAAAGCACTGCACGGCGGCGCAGCTTGCGCTGGCGTGGCTTCTGGCTCGTGCCGATGATATTGTGCCCATCGCGGGCACAAAACGCCGGAACTATCTCGAGCAAAACGTCGGCGCTGTGCAAGTGAAACTGAGCGCGAACGATCTCTCCCGCCTGGACCGTGCTGCGCCTCGCGGAGCCGCCGCGGGCGCGCGCTATCCGCAGGAAGCCATGCAGCGCGTCAATATTTGATCGCTTGCAACTTTGAGCCTTGCCCCAGTAGTCCGATTAGCTAAACCCTGGCTCGTGGTAAGCACCACGCAACTACGGTAGAATCAACTCCTGCGCCTTTAGGCCCGTAGCTCAGTTGGTTAGAGCGCTACCTTGACACGGTAGAGGTCTGCGGTTCGAGCCCGCACGGGCCTACCATCATTTTCAATGAGTTGCGATTATGCTCCCCATCGAAAACGGCCCTCAGTGTCCATTCGGTGTCCATACTAAAATCAGCGAAGCTGGGAAGGCGGCAAACGGGAGCCGTATGATTGAACTTACCGAAGCTGATATCCTGTCGCGCCTCAAGAACACAGAAGACAGCACCGTAGAGCGCAAAGTCGCAAGCGACTATAGAGACTGTCTCAAAACGGCCGTCGGTTTTTCCAACTCGCTGCCAGTAGACGATCCGGGCATCATCTTCGTCGGAGTCTTCGATGACGGGCGAGTTCAGGAAAATAACAGGCTGGATTCGCTGCAAAAAGACGTCAGCAAGGAACTCAACAAGATTTATCCGCCAATCGAGGCCCAACTTGTGGTGAGGAAAGACGAAAGCGGCAAAGAGTTCCTGGTGCTGATCGTGCGAGGCAGCCCAAACAGGCCGCACTTCGCCGGGCCATCGTATATACGCGATGGTTCGCAAACCAAAGAAGCATCGGACCCACAATTTGAGCGGCTAATCGCCGAGCGAAATTCTAAAGTCAGATACATCTTGAATTGGAAGGGCAAAGAAATAACTTTGCAATGGTTAGAACCGGGTCCGCGCCCACCGATAAAAGGCGTCCTCACCGAGTGCAATCAACATTACATAATAATCAATGAAAAGAACGCGATACCCCTAGACGGCGTCTCCATAGTCTACGATCCGAGCCAGAATCGGTTGAAGCTGGATATCAGATATAACGCATAGGCCAGCAACAAAAGATTTTACGTCGCTGCTCCGGCTCCCGCAGGTACATCGGCGCGTCCATGATGCGGCGCTGCTCGTGGATGAACTCCGGCGACAGGTGGGAATAGCGGTCGAGCTTCATCTTCGGGCTGGCGTGCCCGAGAATCCTCGCCAGCGCATACAAATTGCCGCCCTTCATGGCAAACCGTGACGCGAAGGTGTGCCGCAGATCCGTGGAAGTGCAAGTCCTTGAATCCGGCCACGCGCAGCACGCGCGCCCAAGGCGTCTTGACATCTCCGGCCGGTGCCGGTTGCCCGTCGCGCCGTAGAGCGCGAGACACTAACAACACCATTATCCCACAGGATCTTTCTGACGCGTCGCCTTCACACCCATCAGAATCCCGACTCCTAAAAGCACAACCGCGCCCGCCGCAATCCAGTGCGCGGGCATGTGCATCAAGTACGCGGCATAAATTAAACCGCCGATCACGATCGCGAACCCAATCGAGTAAAGGCCGAATGACATCGCATCTCCTTCGAGCCGGCCACGAGAATTTCGCCCGAGAACTCAGCTGGCTCGCCTGCGGGAGAGCAGTGCGGAATGCGGGCCGCCCTCCCTCCTCTGGCATGAATCAGCTTCGTCGCGCCTAATGTGATGAACTGGCTTTCTGATTTTTAACCTGCAGATCATTCACCACTTGCTGAACATTCGGCACTCCAGTCGCCACCTTCTCGGCGCGCACGCGCTTGTTTTCTGAGCTTACTTCTCCGGTCAGCGTGACTACGCCGCTCTTCACTTCGTATTTCACGTTGCCGTGCATCTTGTTCTGGATCAGCGCAGCGTCCAGGTTTTTTTCAATGCCATCGTCCAGATCGGAGTTCACCGCCTTTGCTTCTTTTTCAAGACCCGGAGGAATCACGGCAATCTGATCCGCGACAACCTGGGCGCCCGCATAGGACTTCGCCAGGGATTCGGCTTGTGACTTATCGTTGTTACTTGCAACGTGGCCTCCCAGGGTCACTATGCCTTTGTCGCGATCCTGACTGACGGAGACGTCTCTAAGGTTTGCTTGATCGAGCGATGTGCGAATGCTGCCGGAAACATCGGGTGATGCCGGCGTTCCTGAGCATCCGGCTAGGATCCCGACGGTGAGTAGCGTGAGCACGGTTACGGACAAGGTAAGCTTTTTCATGTTTCTCCTTTGACGAATTCGAGACGGAACCTCAAGCGTTGAGGAAGCATGGGCCGGTGAGTTTTGCCTTTCACACACCGAGCCAATTGTCAGAGTCCCTCAAAGGAATCGAGGACCGACGGGAGTTGCGATTCCTACAGACGCGCCGTCCCTGGCGCGGCCATTTTGACGGATGCGACGGTAATGATTCCGCCGTTTACATCGCCAGTAATCGTGGCCATTTTGCCGGCCAGCTTGCCGAGTTCGGTTTTCTGCTCATCTCTGGCCTTGAGCGTGTAAGCCTTGTCCTTGACGATGAGCGCGTAGTCGGACCCATGGCCGATGCAGGCCGCAGTGCAGGCAGCCGCATCCTTCATCCGGTGCTTGAGGCCGCACTTCGCATTGCCTACCTCACCGGTCAACGTCATATTTGCCGCGTTGAGAGTCGCGGAGGCAAAAGCAAACGCGCCCATGAGAACCAACGTTGCTGACATTTTTGCTTTCATCGATCCTTCCTTTGAAGAAATGAGATTTGCCAAATCCTTCCCGCTGTTATGAATAGCTTCCTGCTTGTCGCTCCATTCGGGTGGATGTAGCCATCCGTGTGCCGGTTACGCATATGCCCGCCAACCGCCATCACGGTAGACCGCCGCGGCTGAATTCTTATCGGGACTCAATCGCCAAAGATAATTGACCTTCAGCCAACCGCAAATGACGATAGGCATTCCAGTCGCCAAGCCTGTGTTTGTCGCGCAGCGGAAATCACAATCGCGTGCAATCAGCGACTTAGCGCAAGCACGAGCCATGAGAATCCCGACAGACTTATTCTGCAGTGCAGGATTGGGATTGCTTCCGACCGGGTTGGAACAGCTCAGTCGTACCAGAAGCGATCAGGAACTCTATGTGTTTCCCAGGGGCGAAGAGCCGCCTTCCGATAAGACTGTTTCTCACTTCACGCCTGCTGTCCTGAAAGGGGCAGTCAAGGAATCCCGATGCATCTAGCATTGCATTCGGATGGTTTGTGTTTCCTTAAGAACAGCGCTTTTCGCTCGCGGAGGGTCTCTGATGAACCTTGTAGCCATTGAAAGCCCCATCGGGCTGGACCGCCTGGCAACGTGGGATGAAGTCCGCTCCGCAACGTCATTCTCGTCCCAGTGTGCTTTTGAACTTGTCGGCACCTGCGACGAATGCCGGGAATTGGATTCTGACTTCACCCGTCGCGCTTGCAACCTTTCCGAAGACATTATGTGGTTGGCGATAATCAGCGAAATGTCGGGTTCCATGAGCAACTAAATGCATTGTGAAGGCAGTTCCCCCAGTCTTCTGGATGTGGCAGAGAATATGTTAGGCAGGAAGCGACTCAGGTTTTGCAGCTTTGTTGGCGTTCCGCACGCGGCGGGAGGGAACAAATGAATGAAACTAAACACAGTCACCACGGGCACGGAATACCGGATGGAGAACATATTCCGCACGACCGTCCTTACTGGAAACGTGCGCATTGCGATTGGCGTCTCTGGGTAGCTTTGGTTTTCTGTTTAGCGGCCATCACGATGTATGTCATGAGCGGTGACTTGTCCCTTCATTTTCTTCGGCATTAAAGGGGTCTCGGGACTTGGCGCGAAACCCACACTGCGGATAGCCTTCCAGGGGAGCGAAGCCGGCAGGCTAATCGCCATCCAGTGAAAAAACACGATGAAACATAAAGACGAGTTTTACGACGGATTGGCACGACAGTACAAAGAAGTGGTGTCAGATATAGTGACGTCGAATGCTGAATTGAAAAGGATCGGACAGAACTTCATAGAGTTTGGGAAAGACATCATCAATTCACGGGAAGCGTTAAGCTTTGACAAGGAAAGCATTGATTTGGATGTTTCCAGGATCATGGCTCTTATAGAAAAGCACGATGGGCTGATCGGTAAGAGACAGGACGTAGAAAAGCAACTCGTTGAGTTCGGTCCCCTTCCGAAGTTGTAGGGCGCCCGGCGCTCGCACCGACCGAGATTCCGAATAGACCTCTGGTTTGAAAACGACGGCGGCGACGTCCCAAATGGCTTTCATCCGCCCAAAATGGTACGGAACCCATTGGCGGTGAAAGCTGTGGCTCAAGCCGGTCGTCCTTGGCTTCCCGTCAAATTGAACATTCCAGACCAATTGCTAGATCAAGAATGGATAAGTCCAGAGCCGGTCGTTTGGAACCGTGTTTGCACCATCTCGCATGCGAAACTCTACTGCGGCTTGAGCGAAATCTTGGAGTCGTCCGTTTTAAGAAACAAAAAAGGGAGCACGGCATGATGGTCAGTCCGAATCGTGGGTTCCTGTTTGCTTTCTGGCGCGAAGAATATAGCCAAGGGTTCGTCTAAATGTGTTTTGAGCCATCGTATGACGTCGACTTTAATCGAAATGCCACAGCCAACAAGGAGGACCATCAGATGTCAAAACAAGCGGCAGAGCATCATTACAAGGCAGCAGAGCATCACGAACACGCGGCACGACACCACAAGGAAGCCGCTAAGCACCACGAAGCAGGCAAACACGAGATGGCAGCAAATCATGCGCACCTCGCCCAAGGTCACCACGAACACGCAATCCACCACGCTGCGGAAGCGGTCAAGGCCCATCTCGAACATTACGGCAAGACCATGTTGGCCCGCCCCTAGCTTTGTTAGGGTGGAGCCCCCCTTCGCCTTATTTCCTCCCCGCCTTTCGTGGCATCCAACTCCCCTTAGCGGGAGATTGGTCGGGATTGCCCACATAGAGCGAACTGTTTGGGGTTTTCTTGAATCATTGAACAGCTCTTACAATAAACTACTTACCATACTGCCAGCCCGAGGTCCTAGGCATGACAATGAATCGCCCATCCCGCGATGAGGCCGCAAATCCCACGAAATTCAATGTTGAAGCTATCGCCAAACTCGAACACGAAGCACTGAATCGTCGCACCCCCACAGAACGGATCAGCGATGCAATCGCTAAATTCGTCGGTAGTATTGCGTTCTTGCTTTTACAGGTGCTTCTCGTTTTCGCATGGAGCGCGATCAATCTACACTTGATTCCCCTCGTGAAAGCCTTCGATCCATTTCCCTTTGGAATCCTGGCTCTTGTCATCTCCTCCGAAAGTGTCTTGCTGACTATTTTTGTTCTCATCAGTCAAAATCGCATGACGCGTCAAGCGGAGAGGCGCTCCCATCTGGATCTCCAGGTCGGCATGCTTGCGGAACAGGAGCTAACTGCCGTGCTCCAGATGCAGCACAAAATTTGTCAGCGCTTGGGTATTGACGTTGAATCTGCAAAGCAGGCGCTAAAAGGATTCAGCGATGCGACCGATGTTAGTAAACTGGCAACCGAACTCGAAGACAAGCTCCCCGGTTAATCTTTTCCCGGCCCCTTTGGCCCGGCCCGGCACAGCGGGCGACGGTTGTGATGGTTACTGTGCTACCCAGAAAAATTGGCGGGAGACCGAGCGAAGTCTAGCCTGCCAAGTCTGGAGAAGCCTTCTTCTCGGAATGCGGGTTTAACCCAGTCCCAGTCTCCGAGGTAGCCGTAGGCAGGCTTGCGCTGTTGCTGTTGACGTCCGCGATTGTGCAGATCGAGCTTGTCGTCGCCATTAATATCAACGACAGCGGATGTCCTAAATCGAACAGTATTGCGTCAGTATTAATGGCAGCATCGGGTATGTCCAAGGATAAGAAAGAACCTAGCAAGATGCCTTCTTCAGTTCCGGCGGAACTTGAAAAGCGGGGCTGCGCCACTTCGTTCTTGACCAACGAGCGAAATGAAGTGGACAAAGTGTGTGGCGGAATCCAATCGATGAGCCCCGAAGAATACGTACAGCCTGACGACGAGAAGGAAACCGGCGGCGAAGCCTGACAGGCTGTTTGTTTGATCCTGCGAATGAACAGATGGAAGTATTTGAAAAGGAGATTCGCATGTTACTCCTAATTATTGTTCTGGTGCTGTTGTTCGGCGGAGGCGGCGGCTATTACGGGTACTCCAGATGGGGGAGACGCGGGGGCTTAGGGCTAGTTGGGACGGTAGTGCTCATCATGGTGGTCTTGTACCTGGCCGGCGCATTGCGCCTGTAAACGATCCACGCAATCCTAGAAATTGTGGTTGATCGCAGTCGAAGCCCGCACGGGCCTACCATCCTTCCTACCGTTACATGAACGCGCCTGCCTTACTTCAACTCGAGTTTCTTGTCGGGATCGGGCCGCACAATCAGATACGTTATGTCGCTTTCGGTGCTGGCCCAGCCATGTGGCACGCCGCCGGGGATGATGACAATGTCGCCCTTGGCGATGCGGCGTGATACTCCGCCTTCAATGCCGGTGCTCGCGACGTCAGTCCAATTTCCTAGAGTTGACTGCCGCGGCGTCGCGGGCTTTTTCAGAGTGCCGCCCGTCACCAGCGTACCCGCGCCCTCCAGCATGTAGTAGACCTCAGAGACGTTGGTTTGGTGCACAGTCGCGTTGGGCGGAGCGCTCTTCGGCCGGAAAACGCCGAATATGCCGACGCGGTAGCCTCCCGTACCGACCACGCGCATGGGCCGATCGCTATTGCGATCCTTCGGCGCATCTTTGATAAACGCCTGCACCTGCGCAGCTGTGATGTCTGTCGCCGCCATGGGCGCCTGTGCCTTGGCCGAAGCTGCGACGAAAAGCAGTAACATTACGAGAACTATTTTGCGCATGAAGCTTCTCCTTTTTGTGATGGTAAGCGACGGGGTCTGTACAATGCGGGAGGATAACATATTCGGGCCCGCTACAACTCGCGAGCGGCCGCGGCGGGCACGACGTGGCTTCGCGTGGCGATCCAGTTCACGAACGCAACCGCGCCCGTCGCCAAAATCCACGCAAGCTCCTCGCGAGTTATGCGCGTGAGGAGAGCGATCATCAGTGCGATACCCACCGCGGCAAAGATCCGACCAAACGGAAGCCGGTAAGCTGCTGCGCCAGGCTGTTTGCGGCGCAAAGCCAATAAACCCGCGCACACCAGCCCGTACGTAATCAGCCGGGACGCTGACGATAGCACTACGTTCCATCGGAAATTGCCGATGGTAGCGAGCGCCCACAGCGACACCGCAAATACGAGAATCGAAACGTATGGTGTCCGGAATCGATTGTGAACTGCGGCGAACATCGGCGGAAGGTCGCCTTGTTCCGCCAGCGCGAACGTTGTGCGAGGAACGTGCACCATGTTGGCGCTCAAATAGCCGAATAAAGCCAGCAGCGCGCTGATCGCGATGAACGCTGCACCTGCCGGGCCGAGGAAAACCTCCGCGGCCATCGCCAGCGGACGATCGGTTTGCGCTGGATCCGGCAGTACGCGGATCACAACGATTTGCACCAGGAAGTAAATCAGCGTGACGCTTAAAAACGCGACGAGCATCGCAAACGGAACGTCGCGTTGCGGATCGCGCGCTTCAGACATTGGGACGAGCGCGCCTTCAAAGCCTCCGTAGGCAAAGAGGAGTACGAGCGATGCGTTAAACCAATCGGTTGCCGTAGTGACGTGCGGATTAGCGAGCTTCACGGCCGGATGAGCGAAGCCATAGACCAGTCCCGCTACAGCGAAAAGCAGCAGCGGCGCAATCTTAGCAATCGTAAACGCGGAGCTCAGGTGCGCGCCTACATTCACACCTAACAAATTGACGCCGGTAATCACGACGAGAATCGCGGCGGCGAGCAGAGAGCGCTCGAGCGGTCGCTGCGCTGAGGGCCAGAAGTAGCCCAAATAGGTTGAGAAGAGATTGATTGCCGCGGCCGCAGCCGTCAGCCGCGAAAGCCAATGGAGCCATGCCACTTCAAGCGCCAGCAAACGGCCAAAGGCTACGCGCGTGTAGAGGTAAGGTCCGCCGGCTTGACGAAATTGCGAGGCCACTTCGGCGAAGCAGCCCATGATCATCCCGATGCCCACTGCGGCCAACAAGATAGGCGAACGGGCTTTGACGGCCCAGATCGGCGGCAACAATTGCGGGCAGTCCGAAGATGCCGCTGCCAATGATCGAGTTTATAACCAGCGCCGCAAGCCCCCAGCGCCCAATGGCTCTTATGAGGTGCGTTGGTTCGCGTGGGCTCACTTCTGTGGGTTCTCAGGGTCGGCGGGTGGCCGCCCGCCCACGAACTTACTGTGCGGCGCGCATCCGTTGGCCGATCAGCAGCGCCGGATTCGCGCCGGGACGCGGACGAAATTTCTCCGCGCGGCCGTTATTGACTTCGGCAAGGTAAAGATTGCCTTCCGGATCCACGCTCATTCCGTGCACATTCCACAAAGCGCCCGGCCAATCGCCCTGGCTGCCCCAGGAATAAAGATAGTGCCCGTCGAGATCGAATTTGATGATCTTGGCCGTGGTGCCATCGGCGATCCAGACGCTGCGGTCGGCCGCCATGTAGAGAAACTGCGGTGTCGAGGGCTTTCCTGTGCTCCATTGGTCGAGGAACTTGCCGTTTTCGTCGAAGATCTCGATGCGATGGTCGGCGCGATCGGTTACGAACACGCGGTGCGTCGTCGGATCAAAGACGACTCCGTGCACGTCTTTGAAAACGCTCGGCCGCATATCGTCCGGCGGATTCGAAGGCTGGCCGAAGGTCATCAGAAATTTGCCGTCTTTATCGAATTTCACGACGCGCGTATTGCCGTAGCCGTCTGTGACGAACATCGTCCCGTCCGGTAGCCAATTGATGAAGGTCGGCCGGTTGAAGTGCTTCTCATCGTTGCCGGGCTGATTGGGCGTGCCGAGCGTCTTCACCAATTGCTTGCCATCATGCGTGAATTCGTAAATCGCATGGCCCTGGTCGTCAACCACCCAAACGTGTTTATCCGGATCATAAGGGTTAATGGTGACGTAGTGCGGGCGCTTGAGCATGGAATCCCATTTCGTCCAGTCTTCGATCATATTGCCGTTCGCGTCCACGACTACGATGCAATGCTCCCACCGCGCGTCCACGCCAAGCTTCCCGTCCCACACGGGATTGCCCGCGGCGGTAACCGGCCCAACCGAAGCGTTACGAAACGGAAGCTGCGAAACCGGAAACGAGATGCTGGGGCCAACTTTGGGATAAGGGACTTCTTCGGGGCGCTTCATCGCCGGAATTTCGCCGCGCTCCAGAATGAAAACGCGATTGGCGCTCTCGGCGAAAACGCTCTCCACTGCTCCCCAGGTCCATTTTTCATGTCCCGGCAGGGAAGTGATCGGCTTGGGCCAGTCGGGCACAACTTCGTATGGCCCCCAGGTGTCCTGCGTATTTTTCTCTCCGGTAATCGCAGCGGCGCTGAAGTTTGGTTTACCCTGCGCCTCAACGCTCCGAATCTTTCTCTCCAGCAATATTCCTGCGAAGAATCCTGCTACCGCCATCGTTATCGCGAGTAGCAGTCCACCCGTACGCCTGTTCATATTTCCTCCTCACTTCGCCTCATCGGCGCCAATAATAGCAAGCGACCAAGCTGCGCGCATTCGTGAATATCTTCGAGTGAAGGAGAGAATCGGGAAGAAACAGTTGACCGAAAATAATCCGTCAGTTCGCGCCGTCCCGAGGGCCAAAAACAAATAGCCCATTTCCGGAGGCGATGGAGACGTACTGTTTGCCATCCACCTCGTAGCTGATTGGGCCGGCGATAATCTCGCCGCCGAGATTTACCTTCCAGAGCAGCGTGCCGGTGCGCGCATCGAGCGCCTGAAAATAGCCCTCACGGCCGCCCGAGAAGAGCAGGTCGGAAGCGGTTGTCAAAATCCCGCTCACATTCACGTCGTGCATATCAAAACTCCACTTCCGTTTTGCTGTGTGCGGATCGAGGGCGATCACTGCGCCGCGGCCCAATGCTTCGGTGTACGTATTGACGGGACTCGACCGTTGGCCCACGGGATTATCGGCGCCGGGAATCGGGGCAGCGTTTGCGCCGCCGGTATAACGCAGGCCTTCCCTGTAATCCACGTCGACGCCAGTAAAAACCGTCGAGTAGTTTTCCCAGGTGGAAAGATAGAACAATCCGGTGCGCGGGCTAAACGATGGCGAATACCAGTTCGTCCCGCCTTGGATGCCGGGAAACGTCGGCTTGCCTGGAGGCTGCGGTGTGGCAATTGGTCGGCCCTTTGCGTCCAGCCCGCTGGCCCAGTTCACTTTTACGAACGGCGCTCCGTTGAGAAATTTTCCCGTCGTTCGGTCCAAAACATAAAAGAAGCCGTTCCGATTCCCCCAAAGCATCAGCTTGCGGGGGCTTCCGTTCCAATCCATATCCGCGAGAACGGGAATTTGCACAGAGTCATAATCGTAAGGATCGTTTGGCGTGAACTGAAAATACCACTTGAGCTTCCCGGTATCGGGATCGAGAGCGACAACGCAATCGGAATAGAGGTTATCTCCGGGCCGTTGTCCCGGATTCCAATCCGGCCCCGGATTTCCGGTTCCCCAGTATGTCAGGTTGAGATCGGGATCATAAGAGCCCGTAAGCCAGACGGCCGCGCTCCCGTGCTTCCAATCATCGCCCTTCCATGTTTCGTGCCCCGGCTCACCAGGACTGGGAACCGTGTTGAACCGCCAAGCCTCTTTGCCGCTGTGCGCTTCGTAAGCTGCGATGAAGCCGCGAATCCCGTATTCGCCGCCCGCAACGCCGACGATCACTTTGTCCTTTACTACGAGCGGCGCGAGCGTCATCGCATAACCCGCGGCCGCATCGGCCAGCTTGTTGTTCCAGATCGCGTGGCCGTTCTTCGCATCAATGGCCACCAGATGCGCGTCGACTGTAGCCATGAAGAGCGTATCGCCGAGGATGGCCACGCCGCGATTCACGATTCCGCAGCAGGGGCGGGACTCGGGAGCCGTAGCGTAGTGGTACACCCAAAATGCACGCCCCGTCTTTGCGTCCAGCGCCACCACATCGTTGGGCGACTGCGTAAGGTACATGATCCCGTCGACCACTAAAGGAGTGGTCTCGAATTTTTGGAGTGATTGCGCCTGGAATGCCCATTTCAGTTCGAGATTCTTAACGTTCGCCGCGTCGATCTGCTTTAGCGGGCTGTACCGTTGGCTCAAGTAAGTTCCCGAATAGGTTAGCCAGTTTTGTGGCTCATCGGCGGCACGAAGCAGCCGCTCGGAGTTAACCTGAGCGCCGAGCGCGGCGGGAAAAAGCAACGTCAGGCACACGAGAGACGCGCGGTAGATTTTCAGCATCATCGCAGCCCTTTCAATGTGAGCAGGTACGCAATCAAATCGGCCATTTCCTGTTCACTCATTTTGTCTTTGTACGAGGGCATGGTGGATGTCGTGAGCACGGTGTATTCGCGCAGGTTAGCTTTATCCAAAGACAGCAGATGCTCTTGGTCGTCGATGAGCTGAACCGAATACGTGTCTTCGTTCAGCCGCCTGCCGTTGATGACTTTGCCGTCTTTTGTGACCGCTCGCACGGAACGGTTCATCGGCAGCATCATTCCATTGGCATCGAGAAGCTTACGTTGCAGGAAGTCAGCGCTGCGCAGCGCGCCAATTTCGCTCAAATCGGGCGCGACTCGCGGACCCTTACCGTTGACGCGGTGGCAATTCATGCAGCCGCCCGCGCCCTCAAACCACGCCCGCCCGCGGTTCGCGTCCCCCAAATTGCTCGCGTGGGAATCAAAATTGCGCATGTTGCGGATGTAAGCGACGATGGCCGTGACTTCCGACGGATCAAACCGGAATGGCGGCATGGCCGTGCCCGGGATTCCGTTGGCTAGCACAGCGCGCAAATCC
Source organism: uncultured Acidobacteriota bacterium (assembly GCA_963803735.1). GTDB lineage: Bacteria > Acidobacteriota > Terriglobia > Acidiferrales > UBA7541 > Palsa-189. The sequence continues at coordinate 94,663 of CAWDNV010000015.1, forward strand.
TGGTCAGAGGAAGCGCGCCGCAACTGGCCTCCGCCCAAATCCACGCCGCCGATTTGGGTGCCGTTCGCACCATGGCAAGCCGAGCACTGCGCTGCGTAAATCTGCGCACCATAGCGAATATCGGCCGGAGCATAGGTGACTGCGCGGTCCTGAGCGCGGCCCATAAAGGCACACGCCACATTCACCAGCAGTGCGGCAGCACAGACGGACAGCCAATTCGACCACGGCCGTTCGAAGTTGTGGCGTCGGCTTGCCCTGCTTCCCCTGAGAAGCGCGAAGCGAATCGAAGGGCCTGCCCTGCTTGTCCTGAGTCTCGAAGCGCCTTCTGCCCGGCCCTGGTTCAGGAGTTTCCCCGAAGCAAGCATCGTCTCACCCGAATTGCGGTCGTAATTATTGGAGATTGATCGGCAATATACACCTGCGCCCGGCGTTTGGGAAGATTGCGATGCCTCACGCGTCAGCGCTCTCGGGCGCAGAGCGTCCTTGCACCAATAGACGCGCGCTTGGAACTGTGCGAGGATACCGGCAAGTTCCGAGAAGACCGGAGGAGCCCATGCAAAGACGAAAATTCCTGGCTTCATCGCTGGCGGCAAGCGCGCTCGCTGCCACTCAACCCGCATCCTATTTGGGCGCTGCGGAAGACGCCACCAAGAAGAATGGCCGGGAGTTCTATCAGCTGCGCCGCTATCACATCATCAGCGGTCCACAGCGGAAGTTGTGCGATGACTTTTTCAGCGGCGTGTTCATCCCCGCGCTGAACCGGCTCAACGTCGGCCCTGTTGGTGTGTTCGATCTCACGATTGGCCCGGACACGCCGACGATTTATGTCCTGATGCCAGGACTTTCCGCCGAAACGCTCGCCACTGTGGAAACTCACCTCGCGAAGGATGCCGAGTACATGAAAGCGGGCGCCGCATTTTTGAACGCTCCCGCCAAGGAGCCCGCCTTCGACCGCTTGGAAAGTTCCTTCCTGCAGGCGTTTGAGAAATGGCCCAAACTCACACCGCCGGCGGCCACAAAAACGCGCAGCCCGCGAGTCTTTGAGCTGCGCATCTATGAAGGCGCCACCGACCAGGATCACAAGCGCAAAGTGGAGATGATGCAGTCGGGCGAATCGGAAATCTTCACCAAGGCTGGGGTCGAACAGGTGTTCTACAGCGACACGCTGGTCGGAACGCGCCTGCCGAATCTGACCTACATGCTGGCGTTTGACAGCCTCGCGGACCGGGACAAAAAATGGGCCGCATTTCGCGCGTCAGATGACTGGAAGGCGTATTCGACTCAGCAGCGTTATGCGTTCGAGCCGATTGTCTCCAATATCACCAACGTGATTCTCACGCCGACGGCGTACTCGCAGATTTAGTAGTAGTTGCGGATAGCGCCATCTTTCGAGGCGCTTGGGCTTTAGCTGCTACGACTTCAGCGGCTACGAACGGCGGCTATTTCTTGTCGCCCGATTCCTGCGAGTTGAGCTTCTCGAATTCCGTCACTTCGTCGTTTCGCGTGCAGAAATTCTCGAACAAATCCTCATGCGCGAGCGAATACGTCTGCACCGGCGAAGTCCACGGCTTCGTGAGCACCTTCGGATCTTCGATCGTCACTTGATAGGTAAGCCGGTTCATGTTTGGACGGCTGATCCGCTCGACTAAATGCTCCTGATCGCTGTGGAACCAGCCCGCCGTGTTGTTCCAGGTCCGTTCATCAAGTGCGACAACGTCGATCACCAGCGTGTCGCCGTCCCAGTGTCCCACGGCGTCGCCATTGAACGTGGGATCGGCATCTTTCTGATGCGGTCTTCCGTCCGTGTGCACTAGCCGCCAGTGGTTGTCCACTTCCTCGAGCTGAACCAAAACGCCGGGCATCTGGAAAAATTGAATTGGATGCGGATTAAACAGAAAGATGCCGGGATCGCCAAGCGGCATACAATTCACGCCCGCCATACCCAGTTGCATCTGCGTCGGCGTCAAAGCCTTGATCTTGGCTGCGGCCGAGGGCTGAAAGGGAATATCGTCTGCGGCGCCTCGGCCTCGCGCTCCGCCTGGTTGCGTTCGCGAGCCGGCGTATTGCGTTTGAATTCCAGCCTCGCCGCGAATCCACACGCCGGAAAGGTCTACGTGCCCATCAGATGTGTGCGGCGGCGGCCCACCCGGCGGCTCAGGAGCCGGATGTTCGTTGCCGATGATATTGTCGGGAACCTTTGCCGGAGATTTTGCCTGCTGAGCGGCCGCGGCAAGTGAAAGCATGCCCAATCCCGCAAGCATCGCCGCAGCCCGCGTGAGACTCCCGAAAGACTGCCTCATTTCGAAACGCCTGCTCATTTGTCACCGGTCGGTTGGAAGTTCCCCGGGAACAAGCCTTCGACGTCTTGGCCGATGCGATGCGTCGTGCCATCGGCGAACTTGATGTAATTCGCGGCGGCCTTGGTTTTATTGCCGTTTTTGGCCGGGCAGCCCCTGACGGTTACTCCTTTTCCGTAGCTGTTGACGAAATCCGCTTTCGACGTCCCCGCGCGCTTCAGCGTCGACAATGAAGACGTCTCGAATGTCATCTGCAAGGTCTTGCCATCCTCGCCCTTCACGTCCATGGTGAAATAGGCGTGCGGGTTCTCCCAATCGATATTGGTCAGCGTGCCGGTGAAATCGGCGCACTTGTCCTTGTCGAACTCGGCGGCAAAAGCGTGATGGGCGGACGCGGGCATCGCCGCCCCTAAAAGACAAAAGGCAAACTGCCGCCATCACAGCAATAAAGTTCCGTTTCATCGGATACATCTCCTGGGGAAAACTCATCCTGCGTGGATCTCGATTCTATCGCGTTGCCGTCGGATGCTAGCATTCTTAGAGACGGCGTTTCAACGATTTAGGTTTCAATGTAGACTGCGGATTAGGATATGTCTTCACCTTTACTGATAACCTGCGGCGAAACTCCTGGCTGCCCTGAAAAAAAGAAGGCCGTCGGTTGCCCGACGGCCCTCTTGTTGAAATGCGTTTGTGTTGGCGGTTGCGCTTCTTTAGAAGTGCAGCCTCAGCGCAAATTGCCCGAATCGTCGTTCGTCGTGGTTCACGCCCTCGTTATTGTCCGATGCCCAAGCCGCCATACTTTCCTGTGATGACGATCGGACCAGTGACGCCGTTTGCGTCCGCCGCGCTGGCAACGAGGTACATATTTACGTGATTAAGATGTCATAGCCCTCCGCACGGAACTCCAGGGAGAAACGTTCGGTGAGCAAGAAAGTCTTGGCCACGCGCGATATCGAAGTTCCATGCACCCGGGCCGCGGAATTCATTTCTGGCCGTCATATTGGCGGGAACGGTCCAAAGTCCGAGATTCCAACAGAACCGGGTTATTGAAGGTGTTGGCTGCCGGCAGTGACAGTAGATTGAAGAGGTTCGGCGAGCCCGAGTCTACCCCGCTGCCGTTTTAGGCCGAAGGGAGATCGCCGTAGTCGGAACGTAGCGCGGAGTGAACTGGAGCCCGTTCGTACTGATCAAAGACCGAGAAAGGAATTCCAGTTCGCGCGGTGAAGATGGGGGAAAGCGACCATCCTCCCCCACCTCCTTAAGGACTCCTTTGGAGCTTTTCAAGAAAGGCTCGGTCCAGGTCATCGACAATGCTAAGCGGTGGCGAACGTCATAATCTGCGCTCCCGTAGTCCAGCCAAAGGTTCGTTGGATCGGGAAGCCCAGATTGAAGAACCGTTGCCGTTGCTTTCTGAGAATGTGCTGCTGAGATTATCCAGTGCATGCGCGTAGGTGTAATTTGACGTGATAAACAATCCCGTGTGGCCGAGTTCCTGCGTGTCGAAGCGGACGTTTAAGGAGTTGTAATGAGAGAACCCGGCAGTGCCGCGATTGTTGATCGAGGTATAAAGCGGGTTGGGACGACTGAGGCAAGGCGCGGTAGCCGCGCAGGCCGCATTAGTCGGGTCGGCGGTCAGCAAGGCGGCCCAAATATGCTTGAGCGCCGCCGATAGGATTGATGTTCATGATGTCATAGAGTGAACGCCATGCGAGCCGTTGTATTCAAGTTCGATAAGGGCTTTGCCGCCCAGACGCTGCTCCAGTGTCGCACCCCAGAATTGGACTGACTCCACCTGAATATTTTGATCGACATCGCGAGGGCTTGACGGGAGGCAATCCGCAACCACTCTGGACCGAGGTGACCACCAAGCGGACGCCGCCGGCCCCGTGCTCGGCAAGTGGACCGGCGTTTGGCACTACCAGCGGTGTATTGAGGACCGTGAGCGTGGCATTGTTGGGCGGATTCTGCATGATATTGAACGTCACGTTACCAAAGTTCCTGTCATAAGTGATGCCATATCCGCCACGAAGCACGGTCTTGCCGTGCCGAAAATGTCGTAAGCAAAGCCCATGCGGGGCCCGGCCGTGCCCCAGCGGGGCTTCCAGAGCTCTTTGATGGGGCTGTTCGGTACGGTCAGAACCCCCCGTTCTGTACTTGTTGTAAAGTTGCACCCGCTCCATAATAGAAATTGGAATCGAGATTGGGATTGTCGTTGTGCTGCATGCCGAAGTGCTCATACCGCAAACCGTAGTTAAGAGTCAATTTTCGCGTCAGCCTGTAGCTATCTGCAGCATAGAGCGCCCAATCGTTGTAGCGGTCGCTGCGGTTAAAGATGGGAGCGCAGATCGGGAAAGTTACCTAGGCAAATCTACAGGTCGGCATTGGTTGGGGTGATGATGCCCGCCCTCGGAAGTCCGCGAGTAGGCTCCCACATGCGCAAGGGAAGGAGCCGGCCGGATTGATTGCTTTTTAACAAAGTCAGCGTCCCGGTCGTCATGTTGTCCAGGCCATGCCCGCTATATTCCCATTGGCCCAAGAGCCTCGACCGCCTGGTCATAGGCGCCATAGCCACGGTTCAATTGAATATAGTTAATTGCCCACCGAACCTCATGTTGTGCTTGCCGTGTGTCCAGGAGAGGTCTTCATTGATCTGGGTAGTGTCCTGTGGACCTCCGAAGGGAAGACCGCCGGTGGCTACTTTGAAGTCGAACAACCCAGGGAACTGCACGGGTTGGCCATTGAGGATGACGGCCGAGGAGATGGCATCCGACAGAAACAGAGTCGGGGTTCTGTCCAGAGTCGTGATTGTAGTGATAGGCTTCATCGTCCCGGAAAAAGCTCAGCTTGGTCGACACTTAACAGGTTGGAGCTGAAGGTGTGGCTGGCCGACAAAAGGAAGTTGTTGTTATAGATCGTTTCGCCAACGTTGTACTGCGAGTAAGGGCTGGAGAAAAGAGGCCGCTCGTAAAGTCGCCAGGGATTCCCGGCCATAACGGAAGAACAGTTGAGTGTTCTCGCTCATGTTGTAATCCAAGCGGCCCGTTAGGAAGTAGGTATTCTGCGGAAGTATCGCCGCCGGCGTCCTGCGGGGCCGTGTAATTTACGAGATCAATAATCGGCGTGCCTGTTGGAACGGCCGTGTCGAACGGCTCCGCCCGTGTTGAACTTGAAGGGCTGGGTCTCCCTTAGCAAAACACTCACTGGCGCAGGGGTCTGAGGGCCACACGAATTTGGCGAACCAGCTCTGCACGGCGGGTGACGTGCAGTCTTTAAGAAGGCCGGATCGGGGACATAGCGCAAGGAGACTCGCGGCGCTGCGTACGCGCAGCAACTCAGTGCTTGCGTAGAAAAAGAGCTTGTCTTTCTTGATCGGCCCGCCACGTCCCCCCCGAACTGATTTCGCGTGTATTGGCCCTTCGGAGTGCCGCTGGCATTGTTGTCGAACGTGTTGGCAGTGTACGCAGAAAGGCGATTGAATTCCCAGGCGTCGCCGTGGAAAGCGTTGGTTCCGGATTTGGTCGAGCACGTTGACGATTCCGCCGGCCGCCCGTCCATACTGCGCGTCGAAATTGTTGGTGATAACGCGAAACTCTTGCACGGCGTCCTGAGGAATGAGCAAGGCAATGGTGTTATCGAAGATATTGAGGTTCTCCGCGCCGTCCAGAAGAAGTTCGGTATCCGACGGACGTTGCCCATTAATGTTGAAACCCGCGCCGCGAAAGCTGGTGAGTTCTGACCGCCACCGGTGCCGAGTTGCGGGTTGTTCGTACATGGGCTGCGGTCGCCGCCGCTGATGTTTCCCGCGAGTGCAACGAAAGTCGTAGGGATTCCGCGTCAAGCTCGGCAGGTTCTGCATCTCTTCCGGCGTGACAATCTGAGAGACTTCTTGCGTTTGCGTATTGACTTCCGCCGCAATGGGCACGGCCACGACTTCTACCGTGGTGGATACTTGGGAGACGGAAAGCGGGACGTCCAGGGTCGCGTGACCTCCGACGGTAACCGTGACTTGGGCCTTGTAATCCGCGAATCCCGCTCTTGCTGATCGTCACGTCGTACGGAGCCGGCGGCAAAGCGGGGAACGTATAGACTCCATCGTTTCCGGTTTGCACCACGCGTGTCGCGCCCGTGGCCGTGTTGCGTATGGTGACCATGGCATCGGGAACGACCGCACCCGTGGTGTCTCGCACGGTGCCATTTAGCGTCCCAGTGTCTGCCTGCGCGAAGACGAGGCTCGGCAATAGACAAGAGCAGCGCGAACAAGTACAGCAGGCTGCGGTTCGTCTTAGAAAAACGGAAAGGAGATGACAATGCAGCGAAACACAATCCCCGAAACTTTCTCATGGGTTACACCCTCCTGTTTGCACAGCAGCTTAATCGCGCGAGCCCACCCCGAAATGCCAGTGCTCAGCTTAAGAAAGCTGCATCATTATTATCCTAAAGTTAACGGTGTCAATAGGATTTAGTGGGATCAGGTGGCTCCGATGGCAGCAAAAAGCTGATCGGTCCAATGCAATTCCCAATGGCTACTTATCTGACCGCACCGACGACACCCCCATGTCCATTAGATTCGTCAAAAGTCAATTCGGGTACCTTTAAGACATCTTGGCGGAACAGGAGTTCGCTGCAGCGCGGAGAAATGAGACGCTTGAATTCGTGAACGCGAACCCAGCGAACCCCGCCGTTACGATTGTGTCGCCGCAAGAAGACGCGGTTCAAACCGGGTTGCGATCGCCCGCAACTGCCGTGGCGGTGGCGCTGCTGCTGCGTCTCGGTTTCCTTTATTTGGCTCATCAAGCCGGAGGCAACTTCTTTTCCGTAGGCCAGGAAGCGGGAAACGTGGCGTGGTCGCTCGCTTTGGGCCATGGCTTTTCGTCGCCCCTCGTCGGCATGCAAGGCCCGACGGCTTGGGTCGCTCCGGTTTATCCGTTTCTTCTCGCGCTTGGATTCAAGCTGTTGAGCATGAATCCCTACCACGTGGTCGTATTCGGTCAGGTGTTGAACGCGATCTTCTCGGCATTGACGTGCTGGCCGATCTACCTCCTGGCCAAGAAGCTCTTCAGCTTGCAAGTCGCCTTGGCGTCCTGTTGGACCTGGGCCGTGCTGCCGACCGCAATTCTCTTTCCGCTGGAATGGATTTGGGACCAGAGCCTCGCCGCGCTTCTGCTAACGGTTCTGCTATGTGCCACGATTTATCTTTCCGCAGAACCTTCCGCGCAGGTTGCCAAGACAGCGGATGCGCGACGCGAGGCCCTCCTCTGGGCTGCATACGGAATCGGCTGGGCGTTCACGCTGCTAACGAACCCGGCGATCGGGCTGCTGCTTCCGGTCTTATTGCTTTGGCTCGCCTGGAAGCGCCACAAAACCGGCGCGCCCTGGAAAAGCCCCGTCGCAATCGTCCTGTTGACCTGCGTGCTCGGCGTAGTTCCATGGACAGTGAGAAACTATGCGGCCTTCGGACGATTTGTCCCGGTCAAATCCAATTTCGGACTCGAGTTTTGGCTGGGAAATAACCCCGACGTGAAGATCATTTGGACGTGGTGGCGCAGTCCCGCATCGGATGCGGCCGAGAGCAACGAGCTGCACCGGCTGGGGGAAATTGCTTACATGCACGAGAAGCAGAGCGAAGCACTGAAGTTCGTCTTGGCGCATCCGGGAGCTTTCCTGGATTCGTCTTTCGATCGCTTCGTGGATACGTGGACAGCGCTTTGGGACCAGCGTGCCGACCCCTGGGTAAACGCGCTGCATGCGGGCACGGTCTACGTAGCCTTCTGCAGCGCTTTTTCGCTTCTTGCGCTTCTAGGTTTGCTGCTGGCGCGCCGTGCGGACGCGCTCGAGACGTTCCCGCTATCGGCCGCGATGCTCTTCTTTCCCCTGACTTACTACATCACGCACAGCGCGGTGCGTTACCGGCACCCTATAGATCCTGTGATGACGATACTGACCGTGTACGCCGCGGCTTGGGCGTATGCGAAAATCGCCGGCAAAACCCGGATCCAAATTGAGGGTAGGTCGCCCATACTGGCGGCCGAATCACGTCAGCAGAAAAGAGCGCGCTCACGTCGCACCGCGACCACAGACTGAAAATTGCAGGCTGCGTCCGCAGCGCCTTACAAATTCGTTTCTAACGGCTGGTGCTGGTCACCACGGGAGCAAATTTCTGGATCCGCTTAGCCTGTTCCACTTCACCTGTGTAGATGTTGCCTTTGGAATCTATGTCGATGGCATTGATCCAGTGGAATTGTCCCGCATATTTGCCGTTGCCGCCGAATGAGCCCACGGTCTTGCCGCTCTTGCGGTCGAGAATCCAGACCAGGTTGTTGGTCCCGTCAGCCACGAACATAAACTTTTGCTGCGGGTCTTTCGAGAAGACCATCTTGTAGGTGGTTCCACAGGGTGGCATCTTCGTGTTTGGAGGAAGCCCGCCGCAATCCGGGCCGCGCGAAGGCGTGTTCGGCGATACGTAGAAATCCTGGATCCACTTGCCTTGCTTGGTGTACACGGAGATGCGGTCCTGCCCGCGCTCGCCGACGTAGACCATGCCATCCTTGGCTATCTGCACGAAGTGTAAGTCGGGCACGAAGTTCTTTTCCTCCGGAGGGGGCGCGCCGGTCCACTTGTAAGGCGGAATCGGGTCGTTGGAAATTTCGCTCAACGGCATTCCGTGGCCGCCCCAGCCGCGCTTGAACGCGCCGGTATCCATGTCATACACGAGCACGCGCTTCCAATTGATGAGGTAAATTTCACGCGCGTCCTGGTCGAGATTGAAGCGCCCCTTCGAGACCAGCCAATCGGTCTGGGTGTTGTCTTCCTTGATCTGAGTCATCTCTTTGGGCGGCCGGTGGCCGAAATCCCAAAGCAGCTTTCCGTCAGGTGAAAATTTGAGAATGCTGTCTTGCGCCGCCGTTCCGGCGATCCACACGTTTCCTTCGCGGTCGACGAGAATGGTTTGTAACGCCGTGGGCCATTGCGGAATGTATCCCGGGCCACCCCAGGCGTGGACAACATTGCCATCGGTGTCGAGTTCAATGGCTTCCGGACCGCGCACGCAGCAAGCGATACGCGGCGGATCGTCGCCTCCGCCGATTTCATCGCCGTCGGCCGCCGCGCCGCGATTCAGGAACCAGACGTGATCATTCCTTTCGTCCACATACAAACCCGTCACCTGCTGCATGCTCCAACGATTCGGCAGGCGCTTGGGCCAGAAGGGATCGACGCGGTACATCGGCGCGCCCTGCGCGTCCGTAGCTTGCGTTTGACCCGCGGCCTGTGGCCGCGCTCGCATCGTAACGGCGACCGCGAGCAAACAGATCGCAAAGCCCAGCGCAAAGATCAGGTTTCGGCTATTTCGCGTGCCCGAATTATTCGTATTCATGGATGTTCCTTAATGAGGCGCCAAACCTCGAGGGCCTTTGAGAAGGCAAAATTAGTTCCTCGAAGTGGATTCCTCCAGATCTTATTCCGGAAAGTGGCGCTAGCCTACCACAGTTGCGTGTGAAACGAGCATGCAAGCGCACCACGCGGAAAAGAAGTCAGCGCGCCGCGGAGCGACGTCTACCGCCTCACCAGATTTTGCAAACCTGGTCACTGGACTTCACCATTTTGTCGCCAGCCTGGCAGTCGAATGCTTTGGCGAACTCCGGCATGTTCATCAGCCTCCCGCGGCCTCGCGTGCGCCGCACGCGGATAAACGAAGTCAGCGCGACGCGGCATTCACTGTTCTCACCAGATTTTGCAAACCTGGTCACTGGACTTCACCATTTTGTCGCCCGCCTGACAGTCGAATGCTTTCGCAAACTCCGGCATGTTCATCAGCGCACCTGCGGCCTCGCGTGCGCCGCACGCGGATAAAAAAGTCAGCGCGACGCGGCATTCACTGTTCTCACCAGATTTTGCAAACCTGGTCACTGGACTTCACCATTTTGTCGCCAGCCTGACAGTCGAATGCTTTCGCAAACTCCGGCATGTTCATCAAGGCACCCGCGGCGCGGAACCGCGGGAGGGGATGCGGATCGACAGTAGTCATCATGCGTTCGTATTCAGGCCGCGCAATCGTGCCCCAGATGCGCGCGAAGGAGAGGAAGAAGCGTTGTTCGGGGGTGAAGCCATCGATCGTGGGCTGGGGTTTTCCCTCCAGCGTGTGGTCGAAAGCCATATGCGCGATGGTGAGCCCGCCGAGATCGGCGATGCTCTCGCCGAGCACAAGCTTGCCGTTTTCGTGCAGATCGTCCGTAACAACGAATGAGTCAAACTGCTTTTCGACACAGGCGGTGCGTTCCTTGAAATTTTTCAGATCCTCAGGAGTCCACCAGTTGTGCAGGTTGCCCTGGGCGTCGTATTGCGCTCCCTGATCGTCGAAGCCGTGCGTCATCTCGTGACCGATCACGGCGCCAATACCCCCATAATTCAGGGCATCGTCCGCCTGGGCATCGAAGAAGGGCGGTTGCAAAATCCCGGCCGGGAAGACGATTTCGTTCATGTTGGCGTCGTAATAGGCGTTGACGGTAGGGGGGCTCATGCCCCATTCGGTGCGATCAACAGGTTTGTCAATCTTGGCCAGCTCGCGATGGAACTCGAATGCGGAGCCGCGTTCGAGATTCTCTACGTAAGAGTCGCGTCCAACCTGGTACGCGGAATAATCGCGCCATTTATCGGGGTAGCCGATCTTCAAACCCATGGTGCTGAGCTTGGCGATCGCCTGCTTGCGCGTGGGATCGCTCATCCACGGAAGCGTCTCAAGGTCGGAACGCAAGGCGACGACGAGATTCTGCACCATCTGGTTCGCGCGCTGTTTGGCCTGAGGAGGGAACACTTTCTCCACGTATTTTTGTCCGAGCGCCTCGCCGAGGGTGCGATCCGTAGAGTTGACGCAGCGCTTCCAGCGCGGCTGAATTTCCTTGGCGCCGGTCAGCGTGCGGCCATAGAAGTTGAAATTCTCGTCCACGAATTTGCCGGGAAGCGCCGGAGCAGAGGTGGTGATCAGGTGCCAGCGAAGATAGATTTGCCAATCAGAGACAGGCACGGATTTCAGTTGCTTGTCGAGTGCCTGGAAGAATTCGGGCTGGCCGACGTTCACCGAGTGGATATCAGGGAAACCCATGTTGCGGAAATAAGTCTCCCAGGAAAAATCGGGCGTGAGTGCGCGCAGCTGGGCCGGATCCATCTTGTGATAATTGGATTCAGGATCGCGGCGCTCCACGCGGGTCTTTGACGCTTTCGCCATCTGTGTTTCGATAGCGAGGACCGTGCGCGCTTCGGCAGAAGCTTTGTCCGGCGCGTCGCCGGCCAGCTCCATCATTTTGGCGACGTGCTGCACATACTGGTCGCGAATCTGCTTCGACTTGTCATCATCCTTCGTGTAGTAATCGCGATCGGGCAAACCCAATCCACCCTGGCGGGCGCCTCCGATCACCTGCTGGCTATTCTTATCGTCCTGTTCGGAACCGAAGGAGAAAAACACGCGTGTGCCCAGGCTTTGCAAATGCGCTGCTTCATCCTGAAGTTGCGCGAGATTCGTGACCGCTGCGATGCGCTCGAACTCCGGCTCAAGCGGCTTGATGCCGGCAGCCTCAATGGCGTCTGTATTCATGCATGCCGAGAAGAAATCGCCGATCTTCTGGTCAGTCGAGCCGTTGGCGCTCTTGGTGGCGGCCGCCGCTTCCAGGATTTGCCGCAGGACCTCCTGATTGTGATTCTGGAGCGCATTGAAACGGCCCCAACTGGCGTACTCAGGCTGAATGGGATTGCGCTTGATCCAGCCGCCGCTGGCGTAATTGAAGAAGTCCTGGCAGGGTTTGCAGGTAGTGTCCAAATCGGCGACGTCGAAGCCATGGCCCTCCGCGGCGGAAACCGTCTGCGGAAGACGAGACGAGCCGCCGGGGAAGAGAATCAGCCCTACGGCCAGAATCATCAGGCCAAAAAGAACAACCAAAGCTACTGTTCTCCGCATGGAGACCTCCGGGAACTTCGCGGGACGTTCGGGATGCGTTGTCGTTCCAGCATAGTTGCACGATTTGCCGGAGTCAAACCTCCCAAACGCACATGCTCGAACGTTTCCGCTGCGGCGTAAAGCGGGGCTGCTGTCGCCGGCAGTTCAGAATAGTTTTTCATGATATCGGGCAGGATCTGCCAGCGACGCAAAATATTTTTTTGCAAGTGCTGATTCTGATTGACTTAAAGTCCTTAGTTTTTGCATGTGCTGATTTCACAATAGTTAGCGGCGCAAATTTGTAAGTGCTGATTATGCAGTATTTAGACGAATGTCCGCATTTAAGGTGAGCCTGGGATTGGGACTGCGGTCGGCAGCCGAAACCGCGGCGAGGGCCTCTCCTAAGATTCATCAGAGGAACGGCGACGGGGCGAGACGGATTACCGAAAAGCATACGCGACCATAGCATATTATCATTGCGTTATCAATGGAAATTGTTGTTAACGGCATGGTATTCCTACGGAAACAGTCATTCGAATAGAAGGGAAGAGAAGTTCCCCCGGGATTTATTCGAAACCGGACTTGCTTCGAATCAGAAGCCTATAGCAGGCAAGGCTCGCGCCGCGTCAAAGTCGGTCGAAAGGCAGCAGCCACCAGGAACGATTTAGTCTTTTCCTGCGATTATGGCTATAATAGCCATGAAGAAGGAGATTCTGAATGCGCAGCGTGAACGTGGCGGAACTAAAAAACCAGCTGAGCAAGTACTTGAAATTTGCAAAGCAGGGGGAAGAAGTCATCATTCGGGATCGCAATCTGCCGGTGGCGAAACTCGTCCCATTCTTGGCGGAAGATGCGGACGATGAGGACCTTATCCTGGTGGCGGCAGGAAAAATGCGCCTACCCAAAACTCGCCTAGACTTACGGAAGCTCTGGGAGATTCCAACGGGGTCTGTGAAAGGAAACAACGCGATTCAGGCGGTTCTCGATGATAGGAAAGAAGAGTTGTGAGGAGGCCGACCGCATTTTGGGATGCAAGCGCATTGGTTCCGTTGTTCATCGAAGAGCGCGCAAGCCGTGATGCTCGGTCGCGATTGAGAAGATTTCAACCTGTAGTGTGGTGGGGCAGTGTCGTAGAGGTGCACAGCGCTATTTGCCGTCTCCATCGCGAACACCAGATTACCGATATCCAAAAGCAAGGCGCTCTAGCGCGTGCGCGATTGCTGAGCCAAGCTTGGAGGGAAATCCTTCCCGCCGACGAAGTCCGTGAATTGGCAATACAGTTGTTGGATAGCTATTTCCTCAAGGCGTCAGATGGCTTACAACTGGCTGCATCCCTGATCTGGCGCAAGAACAAACCGGCGAGCCGAGAATTCATCTGCGGCGATCGCCGATTGTCCGAGGCGGCGCATTCCGCCGGTTTCTCCGTGATCGATCTTACCCGGGCGAGTTCCTAAAGCCGTCCGACTCTGTTTTCAAGCCGGCAAGCAAAGACTTAGCGGACTTGCTCGACGAGTTCGGCGATGGTGCCCATCAGATCGTATTTGGTGAGGATTTCGTAGCGGCCGTCGCCCATGACGACAAAGACGGCGGGGCTTTCGTGGCCCAACAGATGAGTGACGCGTTCGACGGGGGTGTCGCGAGGGACCTGCGGCAGCGGCTTGCTCATCACTTCGCGGATGACCAGCTTGCGAAGGTCCTTACCCTGCAAAGCCATATTCAGGATCTGGTCTTCGAAGATGGTGCCAACAATGGTGGTGTCTTCGAAAACGGGTAATTGTGAAATATCCTGCTGCTGCATGGTGTGGAGGGCATGGAAGACGGTTTGATAGGGGCGCACGATGATGAGCTCGCGAACCTTGCCAGCGCGATGCTTCACGGAAACGACATCGGCAGCGCAAAGGGGAACTTCGGAATCCAAATAGCCGCGTTCGCGCATCCACGCGTCGCTATAGACTTTGCTCAGATAGCGCATACCGGTATCGGGCAGGAAAGCGACGACGAGATTGCCAGCCGGAAGCGTGCGTGCGAGTTCCATGGCCGCCGAGACGCAACCTCCGCCTGAACCGCCGGTGAAAATGCCTTCGCTTTTGGCCAGATTGCGCGCCACGATGAAGCATTCGCGATCGGTGACCTGCACGACGTCATCGAGCACGTCGAAGTGCATGGTTGAAGGGAAGATATCTTCGCCAATGCCCTCGACGACGTAGGTGTGGGCTTTGCCGACTTTGCCGGTCTTCACATATTCGTAATAGAGCGACCCGATGGGATCCACTCCGATAATTTTGACCTGCGGATTCTTTTCCTTGAGGAATTTCCCGACACCGCTGATGGTACCGCCGGTGCCCATGCCGCAGACGAAGTGGGTGACTTTGCCGTCGGAGTCTTCCCAGATTTCCGGACCCGTGACGCGATAATGGGCTTCGGGATTCATGGGGTTTTCGTACTGATTGGGATAGAAGGAGTTGGGAATTTCGCGAGCCAGCTTTTTCGCCACCGAATAATAGCTGCGAGGATCGTCGGGCTCAACGGCGGTGGGGCAGACAATGACTTCAGCGCCAAAGGCTTTTAAGAGATCGACCTTTTCCTTCGACTGTTTGTCGGTGATGGTGAAGACCATCTTATAGCCGCGCACGGCCGCGACGAGCGCCAGGCCCATACCGGTATTGCCGGAAGTGCCTTCGATGATGGTGCCGCCGGGCTTGAGCAAGCCTTTGCGTTCGGCTTCATCGATCATGGTAATGCCGATGCGGTCTTTGACCGAGCCGCCGGGATTCAGGTAGTCGGCCTTGACGTAGACTTCGGCTTTGCAATCGCGGGCAAGGCGATTGAGGCGGATGAGCGGCGTATGGCCGACAGCTTCGAGGATGTTTTTGAGCTTCATATTTGAGCGAAAACGCAGTGTATCACGCGGGGCGAATGCAATCAGGCGAGTGAGGATGTGCATTTGCGCCGGAGTACAATGCTAGAGGTAGTTGGTGAGGGCGATCATGAAACGCATCAATATTTCTTCGGGAACGATGTGGGAGCCGATTGTGGGCTATTCGCGGGCGGTGCGCGTGGGCAACGTGGTGCACGTCTCGGGAACGACGGCTACGGATGCAAGCGGAAGCCTCGTCGGCGCAGGCAATCCTTATATGCAAACGGTGCAGGCGCTGAGGAATATCGGCAGCGCCCTGAAGCGCGCGGGCGCGTCGCTTGATGATGTTGTGCGCACGCGCATCTACGTTACGCGGATCAGTGACTGGGAGGAAATCGGGCGCGCGCACGGGGAAGTTTTCGGTAAGATTCGACCGGCGACAGCGATGGTCGAAGTGAGCCGGCTGATCAATGCGGAGATGCTGGTGGAGATCGAGGCCGAGGCGATCGTGGCGAATTCTGGCAATGGAAAACGCGCTGGAAGCGCTGCGCGCTCAAAGAAAAAGCAAATTCGCAGGAGTGGACGTTGAGGCTGCCGCTGGAGGAACGCGATATGAAAACGAGGGAGCGCGGCGCTCGCCGGTCGTGGAGACGTTTTGCCGTTGGGCTTTGCGGTTTGGCGGCATTCGCGCTGCTGGTTTTGGCAGTACCGCGATGGCTGCGAACTGCAGCGGCGCAGACCGGCGGGCAGAAGCAGCTCACGGTCGAGCGCATCTATTCGGCGCCCAGCCTGAGCGGCAGGCCGCTGCGCGACACGATGTGGAGTCCCGACGGCAAGCTGCTGACCTATCTGGATGACAACGCGAGCGGGCCGGAAATCTGGGCTGTGGACGCAGCGACGGGGCAGAAGCGCGTCCTGGTGGATGCGCGGCATCTGCGCGATGTACTGCTGCCGCCGGCTTCGCGCGGGCAGCAGACGGGTTTGGGACGGGTCTCGCCGCCGAGATATTTGTGGGCGCCGGGAGGGCAGGCGCTGCTTTTCATTTCGGCGAAGGAACTGTTTTGGTACGACCTGAAGACGGAATCCGCGAAAAAGCTCCTGGGCGAAGGCAAAGAGGCAACGGGCGAGGCGGCCGATATCGATGACGCGAAAATCTCGCCGGATGGGCGCTGGGTGAGCTTTCTGCGCGAGCACGATGTGTGGGTGGTGAGTTCGGCGGGCGGAGACGCGCGACAACTTACGCGCGGAGGTACGGAGGAGATACGCAACGGCGAGCTGGACTGGGTGTATCCGGAGGAGCTGGATCTGGGGACGGCGTATTGGTGGGCGCCGGATTCTTCGAAAATCGCGCTGTTGCAACTCGACGAGCGCGCCGTGCAGAGATATCCGCTGGTGGATGAGCTTCCCTACGCGCCCACGGTGACCGAGGAACGCTTCCCGGAGGCGGGCTCGCCAAATCCGGTGGCGCGCGTGGGCGTGGTGGAGGTGGCGGGCGGCGATGTTCGTTGGATGGACACGGGCAGCGATCAAACAGCGCTGCTGGCGCGAGTGGCGTGGCTCGCGGATTCGCGGCGGGTGGCCATCGAGCGGCTCAATCGCGTGCAAAATCGTCTGGATTTGCTGTTCGCGGACGCTGGCAGCGGGAAATGCGAAAGCGTTCTGACCGAGCAGGACAAATACTGGGTCAACTTATCCGGGAACGGGTTCGGTCCCGATGCGAGCGGCAATCTTTATTTTCTGGCGGACGGCAAACGGTTTCTGTGGTCGAGCGAGCGCTCCGGATTCCGCCATCTTTACCTATACGATCTTGCCGGCAAGCAACTGGCGCAGATCACGCGCGGCAATTGGGAAGTCGCGGACGTGGCGAAGATAGACGAGCAAGGCCAGACGATTTACTTCACGTCGACGCAAAAAAGTCCGATCGAGCGTCAGTTTTATCGAGTGGCGCTTTTGGGCGGCGAACCTGTGGAACTGACGCACGACCAGGGCACGCACGGCGTCAGCATGGCGCCCGACGCGAAGCACTTCCTCGATACATATTCAACGGCGATGACTCCGCCCCAGCAGCGGCTGTATAACGCGGACGGAAGCGCTGTTTCGACGCTGGAGGAAAATAAAGTAGCGGAGCTGGAAAGCTATCATCTTCAGCCCGAGGAATTCTTTACGGTTCCGGGAGCGGATGGTACGCCGCTCGATGCAGCGATGATCAAGCCGACTGGGTTCGATGCTAGCCGGAAATATCCAGTGATCGTCATGGTCTATGGCGGGCCGCACGTACAGGAAGTGCGGGATGGCTGGGGCTACTCGACCTTCCTCTGGAACGAGATGATGGCGGAGAAAGGGTTCGTCATTTTTATGCTCGATAATCGAGGCTCCTCCGGACGCGGGCACAATTTCGAGACTCCGATCTATCACCACTTCGGCAGCGCGGAATTGGCGGATCAAGTAGCGGGCGTGAAATGGCTTTCGAAGCAGCCTTATGTAGACAGCGCGCGTGTGGGGATCTGGGGCTGGAGCTTTGGCGGATACATGACCTGCGAAGCTATGCTGCGCGCCGGCGACATCTTCAAGGCGGGCTTCGCGGGGGCGCCGGTGACGGATTGGCGTCGCTACGACACGATTTATACGGAGCGCTACATGGGCACGCCGCAGGACAATTCTGAAGGCTATCGCGATTCGTCTCCGGTGAATTTTGCGGCAGGACTGAAGGGAAAGCTGCTCATCGCGCACGCCACGGGTGATGATAACGTTCATTTTTCGAATTCGGTGGCGCTTGAAGAGAAGCTCGTGGACGCGCAGAAATACGCGGAGTTCCTGATCTACGCCGATCGTGGACACGGCATCAGCGACCGCCCGGCACGCCTACACGTATTCAATCGCGTGACGCAGTTTTTCGTGGAAAACCTGGGCAAGTAGATGGGCAAGAGATAAAGATCGTCACGGAAAGGGCAGCGAGGTTTTTCGGTTGTCGAAGTCGTTGTCCTGATTGCCATCCTGCTGGTCGTCGCTGCCATTGCCATCCCCAACTTACTTCACTCGAATCTATCCGAGAACGAATCTTCGACGGTGGCTTCGCTCCGCGCGTTGAACGCCGCCTGCGCGAACTATTCGATGCTTTATGGCGGTTATCCCGGAAGCCTTTCGAATCTCGGTCCGGGTGACGCAGCGAATTCCACATCGGCGGCTTTGATTGACGCCGCGCTCGCCGGCGGCAC
>CAWDNV010000016.1:0-162168 GCA_963803735.1 uncultured Acidobacteriota bacterium
GCCACTGGAGCACAAGGACCAACCGGCGCCACAGGAGCGGGATACACAGCGACCTCGGCAACGTCACTCACAATCGGGACTGGCAGCACAACCTTCACGACCCAAGCGGGTCTCGCTTATACGGCGGGCGCACGAGCGCGAGCCTCCAGCGCCGCCAACGGGACCAACTACATGGAAGGTTTGGTCACGTCTTACTCGGGCACCAGTCTGGTGATCAACGTCGATAACACCAGCGGCGGCGGCACTCACGCCGACTGGAACATCGACCTCGCCGGCGACGTTGGCGCCACAGGAGCGACAGGCGCAACCGGAGCGCAGGGGCCTCAGGGGCCGACAGGGGCGACCGGCGCCACGGGTCCGCAGGGGCCGCAAGGAGCGACCGGAGCGACCGGAGCAACCGGAGCCACTGGAGCACAAGGACCAACCGGCGCCACAGGAGCGGGATACACAGCGACCTCGGCAACGTCACTCACAATCGGGACTGGCAGCACAACCTTCACGACTCAAGCGGGTCTCGCTTATACGGCGGGCGCACGGGCGCGAGCCTCCAGCGCCGCCAACGGGACCAACTACATGGAAGGTTTGGTCACGTCTTACTCGGGCACCAGTCTGGTGATCAACGTCGATAACACCAGCGGCGGCGGCACTCACGCCGACTGGAACATCGACCTCGCCGGCGACGTTGGCGCCACAGGAGCGACCGGTGCGACTGGAGCGACAGGCGCCACCGGACCACAGGGCCCGCACGGGTGCGACGGGTGCTACAGGAGCCCAGGGGCCGCAAGGAGCAACCGGAGCCACTGGAGCACAAGGACCAACCGGTGCCACAGGAGCGGGATACACAGCGACCTCGGCAACGTCACTCACAATCGGGACTGGCAGCACAACCTTCACGACCCAAGCGGGTCTCGCTTATACGGCGGGCGCACGAGCGCGAGCCTCTAGCGCCGCCAACGGGACCAACTACATGGAAGGTTTGGTCACGTCTTACTCGGGCACCAGTCTGGTGATCAACGTCAATAACACCAGCGGCGGCGGCACTCACGCCGACTGGAACATCAACCTCGCCGGCGACGTTGGCGCCACAGGAGCAACCGGTGCGACTGGAGCGACAGGCGCCACCGGACCACAAGGCCCGACGGGCGCAACTGGTGCTACCGGAGCCCAGGGGCCGCAGGGGCAGGAGCAACCGGAGCAACCGGAGCCACAGGACCAACCGGTGCCACAGGAGCGGGATACACAGCGACCTCGGCAACGTCACTCACAATCGGGACTGGCAGCGCAACCTTCACGACCCAAGCGGGTCTCGCTTATACGGCGGGCGCACGCGTGCGAGCCGCTAGCGCCGCCAACGGGACCAACTACATGGAAGGTTTGGTCACGTCTTACTCGGGCACCAGTCTGGTGATCAACGTCAATAACACCAGCGGCGGCGGCGCTCACGCCGATTGGAACATCAACCTCGCCGGCGACGTTGGCACCACAGGAGCAACCGGTGCGACTGGAGCGACAGGCGCAACTGGAGCGACCGGCGCCACGGGACCACAAGGCCCCACGGGTGCAACGGGAGCGACTGGACCACAGGGACCGACCGGGCCTGGGGACACTATCTCTGCCGGCACCGCTGGGTCGGCGGGTCTGACCGCCACTTCGACAACCTACGGCGCTCCGGCTTCTGGTACTGCGGCGACTAATACCATCACCGTGAACGGCACGCACACGGTGATGGTGACGCTCACCAGTACGTGTTCCAATAATACCAGCAACGATGGTTGCTACATGAGCTTCGCGGCCACGGGCGGGTTGGTACAGTCCGCATCGGATAGTTTTGCGGTCGGAAGCCAGAGAGTCAACGTGGCGCCAGGAGTGGCAGGGAGCGCGTCGTATGTCGTGAACGTAACCGGCAATACCACGTTCACTGCTCAGTACAGGGTATCTGTGGGAGGGAGCGCCACATTCCTCGCCAGCCGCATCACCGTTCAGGTCTTCTAGATGACGCTGGCCGAGCAGTTGATAGGTCAGCTGTGCCCCCTCGGCGGTCGGCGCAAGGGGTGGGTCTGAAATCCCGGGTTAAGAGTGCCGATGAGACATATCCAGCCATAGGCGCGCGAATTCCGTGATCAGCGGCACGCCATTCAATCTGGGCGATGACTCGGAGCGCGGTTGGGGTCACCTTCGGCAATGGGAGCAAGGTGCCATGCGGCGCAGCCTGCTGATTACGCTAGTAATCCTGTCCTTCCTTTGCGGTGCAAGGGCCAAGGCTGACGACATTGCCTATGCTTACTGCCCGTTGGGAGAAGGATACGTTTTCCTCTATGACACGGTCACTGGCTTCCAGGTCCTGGCCAACCTGAAGTGCGGCGAAAAAGTGGCTGTTGTGGATACGCAGGACAAAGAAAGAACGAAGGTGCGCACAGCAACTGGGAAGGAGGGCTACGTATTCACATACACCATCACCACAACTCCCTTTGGCACGGAGCCGCAAGCCACGGCGCCGCCGAGTGTTGTCAACCCGCAGCCAAAACCACGCCGCGAGCCGCAGCCAAAGCCACAGGCGAAACCGGAGATGCAGCCGCTGACACAACCTCGACCAGAATCGAGGGCAGCTTTGCCAGTTGTGCACCATAGAGCTGAGCTTGAACTATTCGGCGGCTACAGTTACATGCGCTCGAACCTTGTGTTCACCGGCGCGCCGTTGAGTGCGAATGGCGGGGACGCTTCAGTGGCTGTCTATTTGAGCGACTGGTTCGGTATAGTTGGCGACTTCGGGCTGTATCAGCAACGCAACATAGCCGGACAGGGGTTCAGCCTCACGTTCTCGAGTTACCAATTTGGCCCGCGCCTGAGGTTCCCGCGACTGACGCATGTCACACCATTCGCGCATTTTCTCTGGGGCGCAGGACATGCGAATGGCACCGTCTATACTCGCTCGCTCGGATTCGGCGTGCCTCCTCTGGGTGTAAACAATTCTTTTGTGCTCACGGCGGGTGGTGGGGCGGATTGGAAAGTGAGCCCCAGGATCGCAATCCGACTCGTTCAGGCGGACTATCTCCATTCGGAGTTTCTTAACGGCAGCGGCAACCGACAGGAAAATATAAGACTAAGTACTGGCGTTGTTTTCAGCTTCGGAAGAGAGTGACAGAGGGGCAGGCAGCAACTGAGGATTTCCGACCGCAGGAACGAGTGCAATGGCTATCCCTTCAATTGGCATTAGCAACAGGTAGGCGACAGATGGCCAGTGCGCGATTCTGTACAGCAGTGGGACGTAAATCGATAAGTGCAACATCAAAGCGCCGAACATTACTAGCCAAAGTTTCAAGTGTCTGCGTACACGCCAGTAGAATTTGGCGAGGAAAATAAACAGAAAAGAGCTATACAACGCGAACTCGGGCCATTTCCTATTAGGCTGCTTACTCTCTGGAACGTAAACCACAAAAGTACGAATTGCGGCAAGGGTTAGCAGCCCAATCAGGACATACCATAAAAAATCTGAGCGATTCCTACCTACACGTTTCAAGGCGCAACCGCGTCTCTTTTGTTTTTGTGGATTATGCCAGAGTTAGAGGTGGCCAGGCCCCGATACACGGGATTTTCGGAAGCTGGCCCGCGCAACAGGTGTAGCACTTTTCCCGTTCGTATAGCCTACCCCCGTCCCTTGCTTGACTTCGCGTCAATCGAGAACTAGACTCCGCGCATCGTATCGTCCCCCATCCGGAGGAGTGGCCAATGCCAATTTTTGAACGCGCTTCGAAGCAATGGACCAGAAATCTTGCTCTGGCGATAGGCGTTTCGTGCGCTTTTAGCGCTGTTGCAGGCGCCAAAGCGAAAGACGCCAATAAAGAGGCAGCCAAGGACGCGCCTGTTTACAAGGTCGATCCGTTCTGGCCCAAGCCGCTCCCTCATCACTGGCTCATGCAGGGCGTGCCCGTCATGGTAGTCGACAAGGACGATCACATCTGGGTGATGAATCGTCCCCGCGACGTCAATCCCGACGAGATCGGCGCCGCCTCCACCCCGCCGCGAACCGACTGCTGCGTCGCCGCTCCGGCGGTGCTCGAATTCGATACCGAAGGCAATTTGCTCCAGGGCTGGGGAGGGCCTGGCTACGTTCCCGGCTGGCCTGCGGAAGGTAATCCGCGCCCGGGAGCGGGAGCCGAACACGGCATCCTGGTAGACCGCGAAGGCAACGTCTGGATTTCCGGCAGCGCCCGCGGCGACACCATCATGAAATTTTCGGGCGATGGAAAGCTTCTCTGGGAATTCCCCCATCGCGGACCGCGTCCCAAACCAGGTGAAGCCGCGGGCCCCGCAAAGCAAAACAATCAGGACACGGACATCTTCCCCACCGGGATATTCTTCTTCGATCTCGACGAAGACGCCAAAGAAATCTACATCGTCGATGCCAAACGCGTTCTCGTCTACGACTACGAAGGCAAATTCAAGCGCGGCTGGGGCGGCCACGGCATCCCGCTGAGCGAGATCGATAACGATCCCACCCCGCCGTATGACTGGAAGGCAGGAGGACCGCCCGACCAGAAGCAGTTCGCGCCCGCGCTTCACTGCGTGCACTTTTCGACCGATGGGCTTGTCTACATCTGCGAACGCGGCAGCGATCGCATTCAGGTTTTCACCAAGGAAGGCAAATTCGTCAGCAGCTTTTTCGTCCATCCTTCCACGCCCTCGCGCGGTCCGGAGTGCGGCGGTCCCGGCAGTACAATGTTCGGCATGTGCGGCACCACCTACAATCTGACGTTTTCGCATGACGCCGATGAGAAATTTGTAATGATCGCCGATGGGACCAACGACAAGGTCTGGATCCACAACCGCAAGACCGGCGAGCCCGCCGGTTCGATCGGCGACAATGGCCGCATGGCCGGCTATTTCCACTGGATTGACGCCATCGCCATCGACTCCCACGGCAATCTCTACACGGGTGAAGTGGATACCGGAAAACGAGTGCAGAAATTTCTTCTGATGAACGGAGACAAAGCGAAGCGCTCACGTCCTCACGAGTAGGCTTACGTTGTCATTCTGAGCGCAGCGTCCCGACGTTTGTTTCTTCAGGAAATCGGCCGTCCATTTCCTGTCGGGACGCTCAGTCGAAGAATCTTTCCGGAAAGAAGGCAGCTATGAAACGTGAACTCAGATCTGCAGTGGGGGCTGTGCATCAACACCAATCTGATCGCGGCATTTCACGCCGCGACTTGCTCCGCTCGGCTGCGGTTCTAAGCGCCGGCGCAATTCTTCCCGCAATCGGCCCCACCACCGGCTCGGCTGCACAAGTTGGGGCTTCCGGTTCCGCCTCCAAAGGCGGCCGCATCGATATCCATAGCCACATGACGCCGCCGCTTCTGCTCCAAACGGTGGGCGCCGAAGCACTCGGCGGATTCGCGAAGTGGACGCCCGAGCAGGCGCTCGCCGCCATGGACCAATCGGGCGTAAGCACGGGGATACTTTCCGTTCCGCCGCATTACGATCCTATGACCGTCGACCGCATCGCCCGCGGCTGCAACGAATGGGCCGCTCGCTTGGCCGCGGATCACCCGGGCAGGTTTGGCGTCTTCGCTTTCCTGCCACTGCCGCATATCGATATCACTCTCCGCGAAATCGCATACGCATACGACACACTTAAGGTTGACGGCGTCGGCATGTACACAAATTATGGCGACAAATGGCTGGGCGACGCCTATTTCAATCCTGTTTTCGAAGAACTCGAACGCCGTAAAGCCATTGTCTTCACTCACCCCATCACCGCCGATTGCTGCAAGGACTTGATCAAGGGAATCGGCGATGGCGCCATCGAATGGCAGACCGACACTACCCGCGCGATTGCGCAAATGATTTTTGGCGGCGCTCAGGAACGCTATCCGAATGTGCGCATGGTTTGGTCCCACGGCGGTGGGACCATGCCTTATCTGATCGAGCGCTTCACCGGCATGGCGAAATCGTCAAGGCTTGCGTCGAAGTTTCCCGGAGGATTTGAGGCTGCAGCCGGCAAGTTCTACTACGACACGGCACAGGTCGCCAATCCACCGGCGATGTCCGCGCTCATCAAAGTCGTCCCCCTATCACAAATCCTGTTCGGTACGGATTACCCGGCGCGCACCTTCGCCGATCACGTCAAAGGGCTGAAGGAATGTGGTCTGTTCGGCCCCAAAGAACTGCAGCAGATCGACCGCGAAAACGCGCTCGCCCTGCTCCCCCGCTTCAAAACCTAAATCGTCGAGACATTTCCTGAAGATTGCTGTAGCACGTAGGTCAACAGAGTCGCGCTACGCTTCGAGCAAGATAGGGTCGCCAGCCCGCACTTCGCCGGGCGTGAGGACCGTCGCATAGATACCCGCGCTCTGCCCGTGCTTCTGAACGACGCACTTCAGAATTTCTGGACTCGCCTCGCCGGTTGCCGGGTCGAGACTAATCATCACGCAACGCTGATCGACTTCAGTGATGGCGATTCGCGCCGCGCTCCCAATTCGAAGAGTTTTGCCAACCCACTGCAGCTCGTCGAAAGGCCTGGCGTCCTTCAGATCAACCAGCAAGTTAGGGCGAAAGCGCCAAGAATTTTCCTTCGTTCCGCTTTCTTCCGCAATGCGCGCAACAGTTTGCCGGCTGATGAGGGAGACAGGCGCGACATCGTACAACCCGCGGTAGTCACGCAGCAAAAAGAGCGGCTTTCCCGATCTCGTCTCGAGCGCTTTGCGGAGCTCGTCGCTCTCAATGGGCCAATTCTCTCCATAGGCTGTCGCCACCGCGACGGCCACCTCCGGCGTGCCTGCCTTTTCGACGGAGGTTCGGTAATAGAGCAACTCCGGCAACTCGCGCGCGGTGAACCACGGAAACGAACTTCGAGAGGTTGCCTGGACGAACGCATAGCGCCGGTCCTCCGCGAAACCTTGAAGAGTCAGCGCAGCCGAAGTCACGGATTCGCCTTGCATAGACTTGACTGGGTACCGTGCAAGTTGGCGAATCACACCCAAAGATTGCATACGATTTCTCCTTAATGCCGGGTGAATGTCAGATCATTCTCGCGTAGGCTGGTGGCGCCCGCAATGGCACGGGAGACGATGGCAGAACCGATTGTTGACCAGGATTCCCGATTATCGCGTTGCGTTCGCCGGAGATTCGGCAGGCGCATCCCGCGAGTCGTGCTCGGATGACGTGATAAACAGCCTCTCGGAACCTGGATTTCGAGAAGACGACTTCAGAACATAGTTGCCGAGCCTGGGTGGGAAGGAACTTCCGAGTTGATCTTGCTACATTCGTGCTTAATGCCTGAGTACCCATTGGCGACGATGTCGAGACGCTACTGCCATTCGCCGTTATTGCTGCCCGTCATCTGCCATCACTTTGCTGATAAACATAGAAGCGTCAAGGTAAAGCTCGTCAGAATTACCATTGAGCGGAGAGGGATCGATGTAGATATCCCCGGATCTTATGCCTTTTTCACGGCGTATCGCAGCCAGCACCTGGCCGGTCTGCCCGTCAAATAAATACTGTTGAAAATGCTCGTCTCCCTTGGTTAGATCGGCGTTCGAAACAGTCAGCTGAACGTAGCAGCGATTTGTTTTTGGCTCGTAGTGCGATAGTTGATCTTTCTTCAGCGCATCGCCGATAGCGGTATTCTTCAAAATCTTCTCGCCGAGCTCAGCGCATTTCGATCTCAAATTAAAAACCTCGGTAGCAGTCGGGCCGCGAAACGTGGGTGCATCCACAGGTTTAATGGGTGCGGACGATTTTTGACACCCGGAAAAGAAGAGAAGCACGGAAAAGACAAAGAGTCTCATGACATTCCAATTCCAGCATTTCGCGGAAACGACCCTACGGTTCGTAGGCTACGCATAGGAGAGAAAATACCATGATTAATAGCAGGGCAAAAATGCCAGAAAGGTGCAGCGGGAAACCCAACCTCGGGCTAGGTGCCACAGAAAGTCTTGTGGACGATTTCTTCTGGTCGCGGTGGCGTTTCGAGATCGGCGTATTCGATCCGGTCAGCATAGGGCGCGGCTAAAGCATCGACGAGACGGTGGAACGGGGCAAAGTCGCCAGCATATGCGCTCTGGATGGCTTGCTCGACGCGGTGATTGCGCGGGATTAGGATCGGATTCGCCGCGCGCATATCGGCGAGGTGCTTGGTAGGATTGGCTTCGACATGCCATTTGGCGAACCATTTTCCAAATGGCTCACTGCTCGAAAACATCGCAGCAAGCGTTTTAGAATCCTCTCCGCCGGCAACACGTGTGAGGTGACGGAAAAAGAGGGTGAAATCGACCTCGTGGGCGCCGAGTAGATCGAGACACTCCGGGATGATCGCGACCGGTGCCTCAGGTGGGAGGCCGAATTTGACACGGAAGCGGGCGATGTATTGGCTGCCGAATCGCTCAGGATATTTCGAGAGAGCCGCTTCGGCGATCTTGGTCGCCTCGCTAGGAGTCTCAGCCAACAAGGGCAGCAGAGCTTCCGCGAAACGCGTGACGTTCCAGAACCCGATGTCGGGCTGGTTGCCCCAGGCATAGCGCCCACGGGAATCGATCGAGCTGAAGACGCACTGCGAGTGGAAGGCGTCCATGAACGCGCACGGACCATAGTCGATCGTCTCCCCGGAGATGGCGGTATTGTCCGTGTTCATCACGCCGTGAATGAAGCCGAGAGACATCCATTGGGCGATCAGATCCGCGTGGGCAGTCGTGACCGACTGTAACAAAGCAGCATAAGGATTTGGCGCTTCAGCTGCATCCGAATAGTGCCTGGCAATGGCATGATCGGCGAGCAGTCGCAGGGCATCGATATCGTTGCGTGCCAAAAAATACTCAAAAGTCCCAACGCGAATATGACTTGCAGCAACGCGGGTGAACACACCGCCCGGGAGCGGGCCTTCTTGACGCATTACTTTTTCGCCGGTGGTAACAGCGGCGAGCGCTCGGGTCGTGGGAACCCCGAGCGCGGCCATCGCTTCGCTGACAATGTATTCGCGGATCACCGGGCCGAGGGCAGATTTGCCGTCGCCGCCGCGGGAGAATGGAGTGCGCCCTGAGCCCTTCAACTGCAGATCGCGACGTGCGCCGTCAGTGTCGATCACTTCACCAAGCAGGAGGGCGCGGCCGTCGCCAAGTTGCGGCGAGAATCCACCGAACTGATGGCCAGCGTAGGCTTGTGCAATCGGCTCGGCACCCTCGGGAATCGCATTGCCCGCGAGCATCGCGACGCCGTCATCTGATTTCAGCCAGTCGATGTCGATCGAGAGTTTTGCAGCTAATCCGACGTTGAGACGGATGAGCTTCGGTTCCGGAACACGAGCGGGTACCTGCTTGGCGAAGAAACGTTCTGGCAGGTGGGCGTAGGTGTTGTCGAAGAGAATGTTCATTGAGCTGACCGGAGCAAGGCTTTAACCGGGCGCACTGGGTCAGTGCTTCCTCGCCTTTGCGCAACGTGGATTTCCAAGAAGAGGATTTCTGGGGAGGGGCGGCAGGGCTTCGGCAAATGGCCCTGCCTTAAATTACTTTCTCTCGTTCATGCGTGTAGGACAAATACTCCGAATAAACACCCTTGAAGTCCTCAATGCCGCCATCTTCGAAATGCCAGATGCGCGTAGCGACTTCGTCGATGACGTCATAGTCGTGTGTTACCAGCAGGACGGTCCCTTTATATGCCTGCAAGGCAATGTTAAGCGCATTGATGGACTCCAGGTCCAGGTGATTGGTGGGTTCGTCGAGCACCATGAAATTCGGTTTCTGTAACATCAGGCGGCAGAAAATAAGCCGCGCGGACTCACCGCCGGAAAGCGTATCCGTGGACTTCAAAGCGTCTTCCCCGCTGAAGAGCATCCGGCCCAGCAGGCCGCGCAGTTCCTCATGTGTCGCGTGCTGATCGAATTGTTGCAGCCACTGGATAGCGGTTGTGCCCTTGGCGATGGAATCGGTATGGTCTTGGGCGAAATAGCCCACACTTACCTCCGGCCCCCAGACCACAGTACCGCCGTCGATCTCGAACTGCCTTTCTGCATCGTCGACGTAGCCGGTCGCGTCGCGAATCAGTGACTTCAGCAGCGTAGTCTTCCCCGCGCCGTTACGGCCCATCAACGCGATCTTTTCCTCCCGCTCGACGTTGGCCGTGAAGCGCTGGATGACCTTGAGCCCGTCGTATGACTTCGAGAGGTTTTTGATCTCCAGAGGATGACGCCCCGAAGCCCGCTTCATCTCAAACCGCATGTACGGTCGCTGAATGTTGGACCTGGCCAGCTCTGTAGTCTGTATTCGCTCGACTTCTTTCTTCCGCGACATTACCTGCGAGGAACGGGTACCAGCCGAGAAGCGCGCGATGAACTGATTCAATTGGGCAATCTTCTTTTCGCGCACGGCATTGTCTGCTTCGATCCGGGAGCGGATCTGCGTCTTGGCGAGGACCATATCGTCGTACCCCCCCGTATACATGATAACGGTTTGGTAGTCGATATCGGCGATATGTGTGCAAACGCTGTTCAGAAAATGGCGGTCGTGTGAAATCACGATAAGCGCGCCCTTGTAGTTGCAGAGATAGTCCTGCAGCCAGCGCACCGAATCGAGGTCCAGGTGGTTGGTGGGCTCATCCAGCAGCAACGCCGGCGGGTTGCCAAACAGCGCCTGCGCCAGCAGCACCCGAACCTTCTGACCGCCCTGCAATTCGCCCATCTTGCGCTCGTGTAATGCAGCTTCCACACCCAATCCGTCGAGCAGCACCGCGGCGTCGGCCTCCGCCGTGTAACCGCCCTCTTCGCCGATGATTCCTTCGAGCTCCCCAAGGCGTATGCCCTCTTTTTCCGTGATCGAGTCGTGGGGTTTGGCGTAGAGCGCGTCCCGTTCTTCCAGGGCTTTCCAAAGCGGGGAATTGCCCATAATGACGGTGTCGATTACTCGGAATTTGTCGAAGGAAAACTGGTCCTGACGAAGAATACCGACCTTTTTTGGCCGGGTGACTGAACCATGCGAAGGCTCGATCTCGCGGGTCAGAATCTTCATGAGGGTGGACTTGCCCGCACCGTTCGGCCCGGTGATGGCGTAGCGACGCCCGGCAAGGAATGTACAGGTGACGTCCTCGAAAAGACGTCTATCGCCAAAGCGCATGGAGATGTTGTCGATGGAGAGCATTGGAGATTGATTATACCAAGTGGTCTCCCGGCCGCGCTTGCTGATCCGCACGGCTCCGTTCCCCGAGCACAGACGCTAAAAATAGTCGACGAATCGTGGGTCCCCGAGGCAGAATGAAATCCCCAGGTCTGGTCTATCGACCAGTCGCGCGGCCTCAGCAGGTCCCAGCCGGCAAGCCGATGCTCCGTAAACCGAAGGAAAATTCAGGAGGCGGGATGATCAAATCGGAAAGATCAAGCTGTCATGCCGGTGGCAGCAAAAACCCTTGGTCCCCAATTTCTGACTCAAAAGCAAGGACTGGGATAGAATTTATTTGGCAGCTCACTTTCCGTGATGTGACGGGCAAATCCATCTGGAAGGGGGAGACTGCCGTGAACAGCAACTTTTTTCCGCGAACCCAGCAGCAAACGCCGCAAGGGGTTCCCGTCCGAAACTAACGTCAAGCGAGGTTTCCGCGTCGTCCACGGCGGAAAGGAACTTGTCGAGAAACTTGGCAGGAATGATCCCTGCCCGTGCGGCTCCGGACGTAACTTTCAAGAAATGTTGCATGCGGACCGGTCGATATGACGGCACGCCACGAAACCACTACCACAGGTAAAAACCAAAGGGCACGGGAACCAGCCGTGCCCTTTTCATTTATGGAGCCTGATAAACGGCATTGTCAGAATGTGGCTTTCGCAGCGAACCTGTTTGTTTGTGTCGCGGGACTCGTTCGAGGTGCCATCATGCCCTGCTCTCTCTTCTTCGCTCTCAAGGAACCGTTGCTTTATGGAGCGGGCACGTTAATGACGGTGTTCACCATAGTCACCGACGCATTGAGTGCCAACGCCCGGCCACTGAGCGTAGTGATGGCTGTTACACCGGAAGTGGAGAACGTGACTCCGGAGTTAGCGATGATCGTGCCCACCATGGTGCCGCCGCCTGCCGCATTGATCGTGGCCGCGCTGCCCACGTACCAGAACACGTTCTTGGCCTGCGCGCCGTTGACGAGAATGACGCTGCGGGGTGCTCCAGCGTCGCCGACGGTAAGACTGCCGGCTGCCTGGAATACCCACACGGCGTTCGCATTGCCTTGGGCATCCAAAGTCAGATCCGTTCCGGTGATCAGGAAAGAACCGCCTGCGGCTTTGTAGATGCCGGGAGCGAGGACGTGTGAGCCGAGCTGGCCCGCGCCTGGATCGGTTCCACCGGGCCGCGAAGCGGGTGAAAGATTGTTCCATGCGGCGATCGCATCGACTGAGGCCTGAGTCGCGGTCGCGGAAGTGGCACCGGTGCCTTCCGACGGACATCCGACAGTCGGTGGCGGGGCAGCGGTGTATATCTTCCCTTTGACCACTCCCACATTGCTTCCCGTTTCCGTGTACGTGCAGCCTGGTCCCGCATCGTGAAATCCAGTCACCGAGGTCGAAGCTGCGGTGGTTCCGAGATCTCCGTTAATTACCGTGTTGATTCCCTGATTGGTGGCGCCGGAGCCGCCTCCAAAAGACCCGAAAGTCACGGTGACGCCAAGGGGCGGAGCCACCGGGGTTCCAGCGGCGTTGGTGGTCGCGGTTTGTGTCGAGCCGCATCCGGAGACAAAACCTGCCATGAGGAACGCCAAAATCCACATCTTTCCTACCATTACCTGACGCATCGGTATCTCCTCTTCAATTGTTAAATGACGTTACCCTGCGGTTCTCTCGACGCCCCACCGACGCGGCCAAATGACGCCGGTGGATCGTTGGCGACAAAGACTCTCGCTTTCACGGCGCAGGACGTGAATGCTAAAAGGCCCAGGAATTTTCTTTATTCAATTACGCGCAAACTGAGTTTCGATTTCTTTATCGTTCAGGGGGGATATGTGCACAGCCTGTGCCAAAGGCAACTTTAAGAAATTGCGGAGTCTCAGGATGGCAAATTGCTGAGCCTTAAGTCTGTGAGTTCAAAGACAAAAGAAATTCGACTCGTATTCAGCACCGAAGACACTTTCACTAGTAACTCAATTTTCTTTCCATATCGGGAAGGAACCAGAGCCATTTGAGGATCAGCTCTTCACAAGCTCTCGCGCTCGGCTTCTCGGACAGTGGGATTTCAGGCTCGGCCACATTACGACAAGAGAACTTCTCGGATGTGGGCTGCTCACTTAATGAGCCGGGAAGAGCCTGGTCTGCTTTGTTCGTTTTGGAACTGGGCGAACTATATCGGTACCGTTCTGTTTCCTCGGCAATTCGGCAGTTCGTAAATGGCTGATTCCATGAAGCTGGATGCCTCCCTGTATGGTGAGCCGTGTGCACCGGGAGAGTGAGATCCAATGGCCATGAAACGAGAATGCCAAAATGGAGGAAACAACATGAACGGTACACATCTTTACATCGCTTCGCTGTTCCTGACCGCTGCCCTGGTGATGCCAGTAGCAATGATGGCCGCCCCAGCACCTCAACGCGCCGGCGTCCAGCTCCGAGTTTACGATTCAGGCCACAAGGACTATCACAACTGGGATGACAATGAAAACCGCGCCTGGGGTCTGTACCTTACGCAAAACAACAGGAAGCCCCATGAATTCAGGAAGGCGAACAAGCGAGAAAAATCGGAATACTGGAATTGGCGTCATGAACATTCAGACGACGGCCATGACCATTCAGACGATAGGAGATAGCAAAGTCAGGATATGCGTCGAAGGAACATAGGACCACCAAGCGTACGTCCCGTCCGTATCGTTACGGACGGGACGGTCACTGGCTTAGGGACTTGGTTCGCGGCATCGGAATTGCGACAACTACGCGTTAGGCCAGCCCCGAGAAACTACCCCCAGGTCAGCCTTCGGTACCAATATTTGTGCCATTACCGCCGATTCTTGTTACCGAGAGGTGAAATATCTCTGAATAACTGGTCGATGGCCTACAGCAGACAGGCCATGAGCTGCAATTGAGAGAGGCCAAATATGATCATGCTCAACTGTAAACGAAGCAGCCGGGATCACCAGCGCGGGATCGCCTTATTGATAGTGCTGATGGCTTTGCTAATTATTGGCGCAATCGCGGCC
Organism: uncultured Acidobacteriota bacterium; assembly: GCA_963803735.1. Lineage (GTDB taxonomy): Bacteria > Acidobacteriota > Terriglobia > Acidiferrales > UBA7541 > Palsa-189. The sequence continues at coordinate 14,143 of CAWDNV010000016.1, forward strand.
GGCGCGATTCTCCTTAGCAATACCGAAACCAGCATCAGCGCCAACTTCCGAGATGAACAACTGGCATTCTTTTCAGCCAAGTCCGGCATTGAAGAGGCCCGCGACCGCATGCAAGCTGGCGTCACCAATACGCTCAGAACAGCGCCTCTTCCTACGACACTGCCAGGAGCCTCCGGGAGCGTCCTTTACATCCTAAATCCGGCAAACGGGGAAACTGTGGCTCCCTGGAACGGCAGCAGCAGCTCGACGTATCCCGACGACGAAATTTGCAAAGAGACCTCCACGATCAGTTGCAGCAGTAATCTGCCAAACCTGTCCAGTTGTTCCAGTTGGTGCGTTTCGACGACGGCAAGCAGCGTCTATGCGGCTTCTCCAGTCCTTCCCTGGAAGTGGGTGCGGCTGATGTTGAAACAGAACAACGCCCTCGCCTCTTATTCCACCAATGGCAGCAGTAGTTCCAGCTCGCAGGTTTGCTGGAACGGAACCAATGAAGAAACCACAAGCTGTTCCGCACCCAATCTGCCTGTCTATACCTTGACAGCCTTGTCGGTTACGCCCACCGGATCTCGGCGCATGGTACAGGCCGAAATTGCGGAGGACAGGTTAAATTTCTCAGCGTTGGCCGCGTTGACAATTGACGGTACGGGCGACACAGCCTCGATGCCTAGTAGCAACAATTTCGGTGTCAACGGAATCGATAGTGCAGGCTGCGGGGTCACGGCGACTGGCCCGGCACTCCCAGGGATCGGCGTCACCGATAATCCGGACGTTATCACCATAACCGGCGACATTCCCAACAACCGCAAAAACAACTATACGGGCAGCGGCGGATCGAAGCCTGACGTCGAGAACATTTCTTCCTCCTTGCCGCCAAACCTCCAAACGGTCACTTCCCTGCAAAACTTGATATCGAGCATCAAAAGCATGGTTACTCAGCCCGTCATCACTGGTCCAGCTTCCAACCTTGCTAGCCCGGGAACTCAAGCGTCGCCACAGATTATCTACGTGAACGGCAACCTGACACTCAGCGGCAACGTCACCGGATACGGAATTCTCGTTGTGACCGGGACCTTCACAGCCAGCGGGAACGTAGGCTGGAACGGACTCGTACTGGTGGTTGGACAAGGGAACTTCGTAGGCAACGGCGGAGGCAATAACTCCTATAACGGGGCCGTTCTCGTAGCCAAAACACTCGACGCCTCCTACAGTCCCTTGGCGACGATTGGCGCCCCTACTTTTAACTTTAGCGGCGGAGGCGGTAACGGCATGAACTACAGCAGCGGCTGCCTCGCGCAAGCCACGACTCTCAGCACATTTCACATCATGGCCTTCCGCGAAATGTTGGACTAGCCCAGGCGCAACTTCTGCTGCAGCTATTCGGGCTAATGGTCCGGCGAGGGCTCGATGGTGGTGTTCGTCAACGTGGCCAGTGTGGAGAGAATCATCTATGCGATTTTTCACCGGTTCAATCAGCAGTGGCAAAACCGCACGCTTTCCGTTTTTACACAAGCAGCTTGACGTCACCCCTATCGGAGACCGAGAACTGCCTATTTGACGAGCGCGATAAAATAGATGTAACGCTCGCGGGGCTGCACGGAATTTGCTCCGATCACTTGCAGGTCCGCTCGCGTACACTCGCAAGGTGCCGGTTTAGTTTGCGCGATGCGTCTTAGACTGCATCTATCGACGCCGAAACATCGACCGTCGTCTACCTGGAGAATCAACAGAAGCCGTCATTTCGAATGCAGTGGCAATTCCCTTCCATTTCAAGCGATCAAAAACTCAACTCCTTCAGATTCTGCACTTACAAAAAGTCGCACTGTAACATCCGCAGAATCAGCACTTGCGAAAAATAAGGACTTTAAGCCTCCTGACATCAACACTTGCAAAAAAATTTTGCGAGGGCATCCGCTTAAGACGAGCTGCGGCTCGAAACTGCGAAATATACAAAATTCTGAAACAGACATAGTAAGATACGCGTCCAAGGAACAAGTACTCGGGGAACCAGCAGCTTTTCTAAGGAGACATTCATGCGACGCATGTTCTACGGTGGTCTCGTAGTCGCCTTCGGTTTGCTCGTTTTGGCAAAACCCGCGCCCGCACATCACGCCTTTGCGGCGGAGTTCGATGCCAATAAGTGCACGGATCTCACCGGCACGTTCACAAGTTACGAGTGGCAGAATCCACACGGCTATTTTCATATGGACGTGAAAGATACGAGTGGCGCCGTAAACTCTTGGACATTTGAAACCGTTTCGCTCTCCACTCTGAAGAGAAGCGGAACTCAGAGGCGCGACTTCGAGAACGCGATAGGCAAGAGCGTCACCGTCAGGGCCTGCCTGGCCAAGAATGGCGCGAAGAACCGCGCCGCGGCCGAAACCATCAAGATGCCGGACGGCCAGGTCCACAGAATCGGCCAAGACGTCGAAGGGAAGTTCAGCGCATACTGACGCCGAGCCCTTTCCTGGCTCGATTTCCCGGCGCTGAGGAGGAATCAAATGAAGCAACGCTTGGCGTGTTACCTGACGGTTGCGGTGGTCGTGCTCGGAATCTTGGCTATTCCGTCCGCGCTGGCGGCGCAGGAAGAAAATGCCCCAAAACCCACTAAATCCAAGCAAGAGGCGGTGCCCAAAGGCGGTCCGGCGCCCCGCACGGCAGACGGCCATCCCGATCTCTCGGGAGTCTGGTTTCAGGGCACTGCGGGCGGTTTCACGTATAACCCGGCGCTCCGAAAGCAATTTGACCCTAAGGTGACACCGGAAGAGCCTCCCTCGTTCCAGCCGTCGGCAGCCGCAAAGATCAAGTCCATGACGCAAACGGATTTTGAACTCGGGCGCGCGTCTGTGAATTGTTTGCCCCGTGGCGTTCCGGGCATGTTTCTGATCAATCCTTATCCCTTCCAGATCGTGCAAACTCCCGGTTTGTTCGTCCAGTTGGACGAGCTGAATAACAACTTCCGAGTCGTCCACACCGACGGCCGTCCGCACAGTGACGATCCGGATCCCTCGTTCGATGGAGACGAAGTTGCGCACTGGGAAGGCGATACCTTAGTCATCGATGTGATCGGTATCGACCAGCGCACCTGGAACAACTTTACCGGGTGGTTCCACAGCGATCAGGAACATGTGATCGAGCGCGTCACCCGTCCCTCTATGAACTATCTCGTTGTGCAGGTAACCATCGAGGACCCAAAAGTGCTGACTAAGCCGTGGACTTCAGCGCCCCGCGTCTGGACGCTCAGCCACGAAGATCTGCTCGAATACTATTGCACCAACAATCAGGAAGTGGACCAATACAAAGCGCTCAAGGATAAGGAATCAGGTGGCAGTCAAAAGCAGCAAAAGGACGGAAAATAACGATGATACGCAGGCCTCTCGGTACCTTCGCGTTAGCTCTCGCATTGCTCTCTTCAGCGATTCCGCTGCTGGCGCATCATTCGGTGACGGCGGAATTCGATAGCTCGAAATCGTTTACGGTGAAAGCCACAATCACGAAAATCGAGTGGGTCAACCCGCACATATATATGTACGCAGACGTGAAGGACGACAATGGAACCGTCACGCCGTACTCATTTGAGGGCGGGCCTCCAGGTAACTTGCGCAGAGCAGGCGTGCTCAAGACCATGTTCAACGTCGGAGACGTCGTCGAGATCGAAGCCTACATCGCCAAGGATGGCTCCAAGCACTTGGGCCTCTTGCACGGCGTCCGGTTTGCCGATGGTCATCAGATCTTGTTTGGCAAGGCCGAAGACAGCGAAGGCAAAAATTAGCGCTCAAACAAACCGGCGTCTGTGCGTGCTTGAACAGCCGAATTGGAAAAGGGAGTAAGCGATGAAAGTTCGAGTGATTGGTTGGGTCTCTGCCATTGGGCTCGCGGCAAGCGTCTTGTGCCTGGTTCCGGCGTCAGCCAGAGCCCAGGCCAAAGCCGGTAATGATAAAAAGACCGTGCCGGTCGGTTATGGTCTGGACAAGGATCAACCGTTCGCCGGAGCGGATCCCAACGGGACCGGTCTTCCTTGGAAGGAGCCGCCCGCTGCAGACGTCGAGGCGGCTAAGAATGCGCCCACGCCGCATTTGGCCGACGGTCATCCCGACCTCACAGGCTTTTGGGCGCCTGCTGGCTGGGGCTACGCCGTTACTCAGGGAGCCGTAAGCGCCGACGGCAAGACCCGCTACACGCAGCGCGGAGGTGAGGGTCCGGCCCAATCAGCCGACAAGAAGCGCGAGTTGGCGAATCGATTGGTGGGAGCGAATCTTCCCCCATACAAACCTGACTTCGTCGAGAAAGTGAAATATCTCGGCGAGCATCAAAGTCACGAGGACCCTGCCTTCAAGTGCGCGCCAAAAGGCTTTCCGCGAGTGGGTCCGCCCACCGAGATCGTCCAGGTCCCTAACGAGGTCGTTTTTCTCTACGATACGGTCAACTCATCGGAGCAAAATGCATTCCGCATCGTCTCCACCGACGGCCGTGGACACGACGAGTCTCTGAACCCCTCCTACTACGGAGACTCTATCGGCCATTGGGAAGGCAACACCATGGTCATCGACGTCACCAATTTTGTCGACGACACCTGGCTGAGTCAGAACGGCGCCATCCACAGCGATGCCATGCACGTGGTCGAGAAACTAACCCGCGAAGGGAATGTAATCGACTGGGTAATTTCTATCGAGGATCCGAAGGTCTTCACCCGTCCCTGGGTGATCGAACGCCACTTGATCCACGGACTAAAAGGTGGGCACGCTCTAGAAGAAGCTCCCTGCGTCGAGCACGACTACAATCACCTGGTCAACGACGATCGGAACTAAAAATTGAGCGGCGGTTAGGGATAGGCCTATAAGCTGCTTCGGGGTTTCTTAGAAAGACGATCGCTGAAACAGACTTAGGCTATTTCGCGGCGTCGTCCTTCTTCTTGAAGCTGAAGCTCTCAAAGTTGTTGAAGTCCAGGTAGTCCCCCGAGCAGGAGATTTCCCCAAGTTCCCAATCAGGCCTGTTTTCGTAATAGAAGGTTGTGGTCCAGGGCTTCGCCAGCGCCTTCGGATCGGCCATCGTGATATCCAGCTGCAGATGGTCGCGATCCACTCGGCGGAACCGCTCGGTAACATGAAGCTGCTCGCTGTGGGCATGGCCCAACCGATCGAGCCATGTCTTTTCATTGAAACCCACGGTGTCCACGACGAAGGTGGTGTTTCCATCCCAATGTCCCACCGAATACCCCATCCAGCTTGCATCCGGATCCGACGGAAGCGGCCGGCCATCCGTGTAGATTCGGCGCATCGTGTGGTCGTATTCAAACACCATCAGCATGAACTTGGCGCCTTGCACAAATTCAAACGGGTAAGGATGGAAGTAAACGCGCGGTGTGCCGGGAGGATAGCACCTGGTGAGGACCGGATCATTCGTCTGATCCAGAGTATAGGCTCCGCCATTTGAATCCTTGGCTTCTTTAAACTTCTCCTCGCCCCACGCAGTCATGGAAGGCGGATCTGTCTTCGGGTCGGTATAGGTGTAATTCGTATATCCGAGGTTTGAGCCCGGCGGATTGCGCATCATCCAAACGCCACTCAAATCGTGAACCGGTGCGGGAGCGGGCGCTGCATTAGCTTTGTCCGTTGCAGGCTTGCCGCCCGTGGGTGGAATGGCTTTACCCGCGCCATACTGGGCATACGAAGCGCACGGAATCGTGAGCAGCGCCAGCGCGATCACAACCGAATTCAGAGAGCGTTTACGCATCTTCGATCCTTTCCCATTGCCTTCTGCGCGCGTCAATACGGCACAGCGAAAGTAATCAGCGTGGGAGCAGAATTAATCTTCAAACAGCTGCATGGACTGGCCATCAGGCCCAGTGAGCTTGCGGATCCAAAGCGAGTGACCGCCGTATTTGCCGGAAAAACCGGAAACTGTAATTTGGTCGCCCGGGTTCAGACTATGCTTCGTCCATCCGGCTCTGGCGAGTTTGTTCGGAGCCGTGAGTTCCCCCTGCCAATGTTCGACTTCGCCCTTGTCGTTCTTGACGTCGAAGTAAATCTGGCAATGCGGATTAATGAAGCGAAACTCCGTTACCGTACCCTTGAAGGTGAGCGCGTTGCTCGTATCATAGGCGGCCGTGCCGTGATGAGCAAAGACAGGAACCGCAACAGTCAGGAGAGCAAGAGCAGCTATAAGAACGAATAATTTTGCTTTCATTGGGATCACCTCGCGTGGCGCTATTCTCCCATCCTGGTTCTAGGGCGTCAACATCTCTAGGACGACTGAACCTGAGCGCTAGTTTCAAATTTCCCGATCTAATCGCGAGATCTTGAGAAGGGCGAGCGGTTCGTACGACAGCGAAATTAGCGTGCAAAACAACGCTCATGTCAATGCTTCGGCCGGTCAGTTTGGGTGTTCTGTCCTCGATTTTCGGGCGCTTAACGGCTCCATCTTGCGGCTTGCCTATGGGCGAATTAGTGTATATCCTTCGCGGCGCTGGAAAAAACGGAAGCGTTGTTTCGGCAAGGAGACGACTTGGTCCCACCGACTTTTTTGCGGAGCTTAGAAGATAGCGGCTTCAGCACATGGCTGCGCGAATCTGAGTCGCCGTTCGCATTTTATTTTGTGCTCCTGTTTCACACCTTCGGCTTAGCCTTGCTGGTGGGTGCGAATGCAGTGATGGACCTGCGCATTCTCGGTGTGGCACGAGAGATTCCTCTGGCGCCACTCAAGCGATTATTTCGCATCATGTGGATTGGGTTCGGAATCAACGCCTTTACGGGCGTTTTACTTATCCTCGCGTACCCCACAAAAGCCCTTACCAACCCGGTGTTTTACACGAAATTGACGCTCATAGCCTTGGCCATTTGGATCGTCACGCTGCTGAGGGACCGCGTTTTCGGTGACGCCAGCCTGGACGAGACGGCGATGATGGCGCGCGGCGCGACTCTGGCCAAGTGGTCGCTTTTCTTGTGGGTCGGGGCGATCAGTGCGGGACGTCTGCTGGCATACACTTACAAATATTTGACGTATCCATGTTGACGATGGGGCTGACGATTCAAGGGAGATTCGCGGTGTCGAGATCCGGGAGTCCGTTATGAATTTGGCGCACCTTCATCTTTTGCTGAATCATTTTCCAATCATCGGCACAATCGTTGCCCTTGGGCTCTTCATCACTTCCTTTATCGGAAAAAACGACGATCTGAAGCGCTCGGCCCTAATCATTTTCGCAGCCATGGCCCTGATCACCCTTCCCGCCTTTTTTAGCGGCATCGGGGCGCAGAGAGCCGTCAGGAAAGAGATAGGTGTTTCGACGGCGGTGATCGATCGTCACGAAGGCGCGGCGATCCTGGGTATGTTTTTAATCCTGATCACCGGCGCTCTCGCGTTGGCTGAGCTCTGGCGCCGCCGCCGCATTGTCACGGAAAATCCCTGGTCGGGAACCTTGTTGGCGATTCTGGTTTTCTCACTGCTTACAACAGGCGTAATGGCGAGAGTTGGCACAACAGGTGGTGACATTCGGCATCCCGAGATCTGGGACGTGAAGGATGTCACTCAAGAAACGGGTATCTCCGCTTTTATACATACGTTTGAGCCGACGCCCACCAAGTTCACCGACTTGATGCTGGTCAGCAAATATTGGTGGGCCTTTATGATGGATTTGCATTTCCTTGGGCTCGCGCTGCTGATCGGGACGGTTGGCATCCTTAATTTACGCGTGCTTGGATTTGAAAAACGACTGACGGGAGCCTCTCTGCACCGGTTAATGCCGTGGGCCTTGGCGGGATTTGGCATTAACGTGCTAACCGGCACCCTGGCTTTTATCGGTATGCCTTCCTACTATGCATTCGACGTCGCTTTCTGGCTAAAGATTCTGGCTGTATTGCTGTTGGGATTGAATGCAGCGGTCTTCTACTTGACGGATGCATTTCACAGTGTGGAACAGCTTGGATCCGGAGAGGATGCACCGCGGTTTGCCAAGCTTATCGCAGGGTCCGCTCTATTCTTATGGTTTGCCGTGATAACTCTGGGACGCTACATTCAGTCGTACGCAGACACGCTTCGCTGAGTTCTTCCTCGAAATTGGACGTGCGGTTAGTAACTTCGCAGCAGACGCTAGCGGTGAAGTGTGGTTTTCCCGCCTGTAATTTTTAGCGGTGTTTCAGCGATCCTTATTTGCCGGGTTTACTTGGCGCCCGAAGTGTTAGCCGAAGCCTGGGTTGTCGCCGACTTCACGTTCGGTGGAACCGGGAACACCAAATAAGGATCGTTCGCGTTTACCATCTTTACCTGGAGGTCAAGGAAGGGCTTGCCTCCCTGCTTCTCAACGATATGCCCGGGCGACTTTATGTCTGTCAGAACTTCCCCGTGATCGGCGTAATCTGAGTATTCCGTTTCTGTCACTAGATTCGTGAGAGCCGGATTATCCGGCCGAGTTTCCACCTTGGTGATCAGGTTCTTAGAATCCAGCGTAGCCGTGACAGTAATGCCAGCGAGATTGCCGCTCAGCGGGAAAGTAAGGACCGTGCCGCCGTTCTCCATCGAGATCTTTGTCTTGTCGCCTGCGGCTATGGCAGCTTTAACAACGCCATACGGAAGAATCCAGAGTTGCAAAAGCCTCGCCTTGGCCGCCGGCATAGCCGGTGTGGCCGTGCCCTTTCCCGGAACCAAACCGCCGCCAACTTCGGATTCGTTCCAGGCATAGTTTTCGCGCACGGTTTGAATAGTGTGCGCATCGGCAGCTCCCTTACGCGTGAGTTCCACGCGCATTGCCGGTGGAATGTAAGCGAGTGAGGCATGGTATTCAGCAGGCGAAGGTTGACCGGCGTTATTAACCGTACCGGTGGCGAAAATCTCCATGGTGGTGACGACGTCAATTGCCGGCAGATGAGTTGCCCCGGCACCGATGTCCGACCATCGCAGCATTCCCAGCGCGTCTGCCGCAGATCTGAGGACGGTCTTTGCTTCCGCGCCAGAGCCGGTTTTTCCTTCGTTCTGCGCGACAGCTGAATGGCAAACAAGCGCCGCGGCAGCGATCATCGAAATCCGCAAAATTATTTTCTTCGGCATGCCCTCTCCTCAGAAGATCCCGGCATCGGCAAAAGCAGTTTAGTGATGTTCCTTGGTAACCGTGTGCGTCAAATCTCTTTCACTGCAGGGCAGTGATTCCGGCAGCATGGCATCCTGTTTAGGATTGAGCAGCGCCACTCGGGGAGTCGTCGTCCAAGGCTCCAGCAGCACATCCGGATCCTCCACGGTGGCGGTCCAGGTAAGCGTGTTGCCGTCACGGTGGAAGCGCTCGACGACATGCATGTTTTCGCTGTGGAAGTAGCCGCCGATCTGGTCAAACCAAGTGCTGCTATTGAAACCCCAAGTGTCTACAACCAAAGTATCTCCGTCCCAATGCGCGAGGGCTTCTCCGGTGTAGGTGCCGTCCAAATCTTCCAAAGGCGTGTGCTTACGCCCGTCCGCCGGGATCATGCGATACATCGTCTGCGTGGCGATCAATCCGCCCTGGCCCGGGTAGATGAAGACGAAGTAGTTCGGGTATTGTGCGATGTAAGAAGGGATGCCAGCCCTGGGAATTCCGGCGGGCATACAGTTATTGGAGGGATCTTCTTCATTGGCATTCTGGTCGAATTCCTTGACCATATCCCAATATTGCGGCTTATAGACCGGCCTGTTGGAACCCACTCGGCGCAACAGCGAGGCTGCGCGTTCGGCCTGTTCGTTATTGAGGCCGTGAGTGTTATTACGCGGAAAGGCGGCGATCTGGGTGCCGGTGGCGATGTCGTGCGCGGCGGTTTCGTTATCCACGGAAATGCCGTCGTTCGCCATCTGGTTGGGGACTCCGAGCAGATTGTCTCCCAAACCATTCCACACGCCCGTGAGGTCGGGGTGGCCATCAGGCGTTCGCGGCGTGTTTCCTGAAGGCTTCGGCGGGGCGTTGATGTTGCGCTTCATCGCCGAAAATTCCTGCGCACGGACGGCCGCGGGAAGCAAGCAAAGAAGAGCCCCAGCAGCGACCAAGGTCTGCCTATAAAAACGCATATGCAACTCCTCCTAGCTTAAGTCGGTTAGTTGCCGTTGGCGTCTGTGGCGAATTTGAACGTGCGGCCATCCGCCACTTTCAATTCCTGCAGAAAGCCGCTATTGGAGCCATCGCGAGCCGCGAGTGCGGTAGCAGTTACTTCATCGCCAGGCTTAAGACCGCCGCGATCCGCCCTGCTCATCCCTGCCCTGCGGAGAGCACCGGCGCCGCCGAGCTCGAATGCCCACTTCTGCATGTTGCCGCTGGCGTCTTTTACGTTGAGGGTGAGATACGAATGCGGATTAATCCATTCGACCTTAGAGACGGTTCCGGAGACAGTAACCGTTTTGTGGATATCGAACTGCGACTGCACGGAGTGATGCGCGGACGCAACTCCAGCGAACATCAAAACCGTCAACAGAGCAAAGCTCACCGCGGAACTAAAACGCCTCATGTTGCCTCCTTGGCTCTCCTACGACGAATGTGCTTTTTAGACGTTCGAGATCCCATCCGCGTTCCACGAGAATCCCTAATCGCCTCGGCTGTGAGTATTACTTCAGCGTTGGCCGTAAGATAGCACATTAAAACCAGGACCTTCAACTGCCTGGCCGGAGATGCCGTTGCGGCCAGAATTCGGCGCGCCACCACGGAAATTGAAAGCCCCTGCGAACCATGGTATCGTTCGCCAGCAGAAACGAGCCTACCTGTACCCTTAAGGAGCCGAGCTATGAAACGTGTGCTGAACGTGGTCCTGCCGATTACTGTTCTGACGCTTTTTGGTCTCGCACTCAATGCGTTGCCGGCGTTTGCGCACCACGGATTTCAAGCTGAGTTTGACGGAAGCAAGGTGATTTACATCACGGGCACCCTTACCAAGATCGAGTGGGAAAATCCCCACGCGTATTTTTGGGTGGAAGCCAAGGATGACAATGGGAAAGTGACTACCTGGACGTTCGAAGGCGCTTCCCCAATCGCCGTGAAGCGCACGGGCACGGTTCGGGCCGACTTTACTTCCAATATCGGGAAGACCGTCACGGTCAGAGGCGTTCCTGGGAAGGACGGAACAGCCAAAGGCGCCGCCGAGACGATCAAGCTGCCCGATGGACGTGAAGTCGTGGTGGGCGGAAAGAGATTCATCGGTGAAGGCAAAGGCGGCGGAGAGAACTGAAGATTGAACGACGCCGAGGAGAAACACATATGAAACGCCGCGTGCGCACTTATGTCTTTGTTGCCGTCATCTTTTTTGCCGCTTTCCATATCGTTGGTGTTTCCGCCAGAGCCCAGAATGGAGCCGGCCAGGTGTCTGTGCCTGGGTTCGGCAAAGCGAGTGCCAAGCCGTTGCCCCCCGGAGGACCCGCCCCGCGAACGGCTGATGGCCATCCGGATCTTTCCGGCGTCTGGTTCCCGGGCAAGATGGGTCGAGAAGATCTGACGGCAGAGGGAGATTCCGCGCGGCTTCAGTTCGATCCTAAAGCGACGCCGGAGGAAAAGCCTCCTTACCAACCTTGGGCGGCGGAGAGAGTCAAGAAGCTATCGACTCTGGATGCGGAGATACTCCGGCCATCGGTGAACTGCATGCCCCGTGGCGTTCCGGGCATGTTCATAACGAATCCCTATCCGATCGAGCTCGTTCTCACGAAAACGGAGTTGATCCAACTCGACGAGCTCAACAACAATTTCCGCATTATTCCCACCGACGGCCGCCCGCATACCAAGGATCCCGATCCGGCATTTAATGGCGAGGGGGTTGCCCACTGGGACGGAGATACGCTGGTGATCGACACAATCGCTATCGACGAAAGGACCTGGAACAACTTTGTGGGCTGGTTTCACAGCGACCAGGAACACGTGGTCGAGCGGATCACGCGATCCAGCATGAACTATCTGACTTACCAGGTAACGATTGAGGACCCCAAAGTGCTGACCAAGCCCTGGACGTCAGCTCCCCGGACTTGGAGCCTGGGACACGAAGCGCTGCAGGAGTATTACTGCACGAATAACCGGGAAGAAGAAGCGCTGAAGTCTCTGCGGGAGCTGACGCAAGCCCCTAAGAAGTAAACAGAAATTTACCGCCACCCGCACGCCTGGCCCACGAGGCTTGTGCTCTCACTTCAGAATTTGCGGGACCATTCCTTTGGCCAGCGCTCGACCACAACCTTTTTGTGGGTGTAGAACTCGATCGCATCGCGGCCCTGACCGTGTACCGTTCCGAAGAAGCTGTCGCGCCAGCCGCTAAATGGGAAATAGGCCATGGGCGCGGCAACACCAATGTTGACTCCGATATTCCCCGCGGGCACCTCGTAGCGGAATTTGCGCGCAGCGGCTCCGCTCGTCGTAAAAATCGAGGCCATATTGCCGTAGGAACTTCGCGAGAGTATCTCGATTCCCTCTTCCAGCGTCTCGGCGTGGACGAGACTCAGAACCGGACCAAAAATCTCAGTGCTGGATAACGCGCTCGAAAACGGGAGGTTATCGAGCAAAGTCGGATTCAGGAAATTGCCGGCGGACTGAGTGCTGCCGCCGTTGCGGCCATCAAGCAGCAGCTTGGCCCCATCCTTAACGCCCTGGCCGATGAGACTTTCGACGCGCGCTTTGCTCTCATGGGTGATCACCGGTCCCATTTGGACAGCAGGATCGAGCCCGTTGCCGACACGAATCGATCCCGCGGCACCCAACATGCCCTTGGTGAATTCACTTTGCGCTTGACCGACCACCACGGCAACGGAGATAGCGAGGCAGCGCTGGCCCGCGCATCCGAAGGCGCTGTCCGTGACAATGCGGGTGGCCGCATCCAGATCCGCATCCGGAAGAATCAACACATGATTTTTGGCGCCACCCTGGCACTGCGCCCGCTTACCTTGTGCGGCAGCTTTGGCGTAGATGTATTTGGCGACGGGCGTTGATCCGACAAAACTGATGGCCTGGACCTGAGGATGCTCGAGCAGCGCGTCGACGACGGTCTTGCCGCCGTGTAACAGGTTTGCCACGCCTGGAGGCAGGCCGAGACCTTCGATCAATTCGAATGCACGCTGCGAGGTGAGCGGCACTTTTTCGGATGGTTTCAGGATAAAGGTGTTGCCGCAAGCGATGGCGTAAGGCAAAAACCAGAATGGAATCATCGCCGGAAAATTGAATGGCGTAATGGCCGCGACAACGCCGAGCGGCTGGCGGATCATCATCTCGTCGATGCCGGACGCGACATCTTCGAGGTTATAGCCCTGCATGAGGGTGGGAACGCCGCAGGCGACTTCGACATTTTCGATGGCGCGACGCAGCTCCGCACGCGACTCCGCGATGGTTTTTCCGTTTTCTTTGGTGCAGATTTGCGCCAGTTCTTCGAGATGTGTTTCGAGGACCTGCTTGAGCTTGAAAAGATATTGAATGCGCTCCTCGGCCGGCGTGCGGCGCCATTCCGGGAATGCGGAAGCTGCGGCCTGCACAGCGGCGTCCACGTCTTTCTTCGATCCGAGAGGAACGCGCGCCAGTCTCTCGCGGGTGGCGGGGTTGATCACATCGGCGCAATCCTCAACATCAGAGGAGCGCCATGAACCGGCGTAATTGCGGAGCGGTTGAAGCTGAGTCATTGCCGGACAATCCGAATTGGGTTGAATCGCATTTCGATTTGCCTCATGTTCCTTTGCCTCTATCCATGGCCTCATCGGAATTGACACGATATCAAAACTATTCCCGCAGTGGCATCCTTCATGATGGTCTTTCGCCGAGCTTGAAAGCGGACGAGGCTGCCGTTATGATCCTGGGCACAAGTTTCAGACCGAGGCGACTTCAAGGAGGCTGCGATGTCGGACACCAAGCACCCGGCGGAAGAGAGCCATTCTGTGCTGGCAGCGGAAACTCAGCGCTCGAAATCCGGCTCTTCCAGGCGTTCTTTTCTGGTTGGACTCGCAGCGACTGGCGCAATCGCCGCTTTTTCAAAACGCGCCGCAGCCTTGCAAGGCGGCGGGGCCAGGGTTGCGACCAAAGGCTCCCGAATCGACACGCACCACCACTTCACGACTCCCAAACTATTTGAGCTGAGCACGGCGAAGGGCGTCAATCAGCCCACTCTGAAAGGCTGGACCCCGGAAAGATCCATCGAGGAGATGGATCAAGGCGGAGTCGCCACGTCTGTTATATCGATCAGCGATCCCGGCGTTTGGTTCGGAGACGATGCGGCCGCCCGCGCTCTGGCGCGCGAATGTAATGAGTATGGCGCCAAGGTCGTCAAGGATTATCCGGGGCGCTTCGGCCAATTTGCGGTGCTTCCGTTGCCGGATGTCGATGGATCGCTGAAAGAAGTCGAATATGCTATGGACACGCTGAAAATGGATGGAATCGGGATCCTCTCCAGCTATCGGGGCAAGTACCTCGGGAATCCTTATTACACTCCCCTGATGGAGGAATTAAACCGACGCAAAGCCGTGGTCTTCTGCCATCCGTTCTGTGCGGCCTGTGACGCGGACGCAAATCTTACGGACGGGCAAAATCGAGGCGTGGAGTTTGTTTTCGACACGACGAGAACGATCCTGAGCCTGCTGAGCACGGGAACCGTCACGCGCTTCCCTGATATTCGCTTCATCTGGTCGCACGGCGGAGGGACGGTGCCGTATATAACCACCCGCCTGGCGGGTGCGGCGCAGAAATTGCCGAATGGCCTTATTCCCGAACTGCAGAAGTTTTACTACGACACTGCGCAGGCGTTTGGTCCCTACACGATGCCGTCATTCAAAAAAATGGTTCCCGTGTCGCACATCGTGTTCGGAACCGATTACCCATTGGGCGGCGGATCGGCAGCTCAGGTGGCGAAAGGCTTGGCTGATAACGGCGGGTTCACTGAGACTGAAATGCAGGCCATCAACCGCGACAACGCGCTACAACTACTTCCCAGACTCAAAACATAAAGTGATGGCGGCGCCGCTCGCGCTGCGCCGTATCGAAGAATAAACCGCCCTTACGCTAAGGCTTCTTCGGCGTGTTACCTGTTGGCTTGGCGAACTTTGCGGCGTCGATCGCAACGTTCGCGCGCAGCTCGCTGAAAGTTATGGTTGAGCGCCCGTCAGTCCAAGTAGTGATCAGAGTGAAAGGCATCTTCACCCCGGAAACATCGCGGTAATCAGAGTAATCGATCTGTATGGGATTGAGGCCGAGCGCCGTATCCGTGTAGCGCACCTGCCGCAGTAAGAGGCTCGTTTTCTTGTCGAAGTACAACTTCACGGGCGTACCGTCGGCACTGGCGCCTTGAATTACGTCCACATCCTTATCGTCAACGGACGCGCTGGGAAAACCGGTACGCCAATCCTTGAGCACCTGCTTGATTTGGCCTGGGAATGACAACGTGGCGTCGATCTTGGCGCCTTCGAGATCGCCTCCCGTCAACGAAAACACCGGGACGGGCAAAAGGGTGCCTGCCGAGGTGTTCCAGGCATTCCGGCCGTCGTACGTCCTGACGTTGTCCCCGGCACGCAGATGAACGATCGTGGTGCGCTCGTTCGGAGCCTTGGCGTAGACTTCGACCGGGAATTTGTCTCCTTCGGTGTCGAAACCTTCGTAATTTCCCTTACCGACGACGCTGGTTATGCTCGCCAGCCGCTGCGCTCCACCAAGAGCTTGAATATATTTGTCGAGAATTTGATCCGGCTTTGGCGCCGTCGCGGAAGGGGCGTCGGGAATCTCCAATTCATCCGGATCGTCGGCCGGCGGAGTGCCGTATTGCTCGGCCAGACTCGGCGTGACCTTGGGCCGTGCGTCGCTACGATGGCAGGAGTAGCAGGTGACCATCCGTTTTCCGCCGAAATTTGCTTTGTTCAACCCATTTACCATCAGGATCATCTTGCGGGCGGTCTGCTTCATCGGAGTGTCGTCGGCATAGGTTGCTGCGCTTCCCGTGTGATGACATTCAGAACAATTCATGCTCAAGGCCGCGGCGATGAAACCCATCGTGCCCATGAATTGATCCACAGTAAGGCCGCGGAGCACCTGGATATTCTTGAAGATGTCGTCGGCCATCAGCGGCTTTTCCTGCGGCGCAGCCTGGGCATATGCCAAGGTCACGCCGAGCAGGCAGACAGCCGCTGCAGTTAACGTCGAAACCACACGCGAGCCAAATCCCCGATTCATCATCCGCTCCTTGATCACTGTGCGCTTAGAGAATGGATAGGAGGCTAGTTATAGTAGCGGGCCATTTTTTGTCAAGCTAAATGCTTCCCTCCCCAATCACAGGAAGAGTGAGGAGCAAAAAACCGGGCATCCAATCGCTATTGGTGAATCGCCTAGACGAGGCCAAGAGCCTGTCAACGCAAAGTAGAAATGTCCGGTTCCCTGCCAAATAGAAATGTCCGCTTCCAAGGTTTCCTCCAGGGATGATCGGGCCGGGGAATGTATTTGGTTTTGACCTGGGTGGCTGCTTTGCGTTTTTGATCGGCGACTCCTGCAGGCCGTAGGCCGGAAGGAGTTGCCGATCGCGGCGCCGCCGGGCAGGGATGCAGCGGCAGGTAACGGCCGCGGAAACGCAGCCAGTGCGAACCATCCAGGCGTCTTTCGATCTCCACCCGCGCCCCGCGTAATCCCGGGCAAACGTCTTCGCGCCAGACTCCCCAGCGCTGCCCTTGCCAACTCACGGTGTGATCGGCCGCCACCGTGCGGGGTTGGCGCACGCTGAGAATTTCCTCCAGCCGATGGGTGCTCTCCAGTGGCCGGTGGGCATTGACGGCCATGACCGGCTGCACGGCAAAACGCTCTTGCCAAGCGGGCCAGAAGGTCATCTCCAGAAAACGATTGCCCTGCTCCACCGTGGCGATCTGTTGGATACGCATCTCCTTCACCAGACGATCTTGCAGGGTGCCGAACAGCCGCTCGATGCGTCCTTTGGCCTGCGGCGAGTGCGCGGGGATCCACTCGATGCTCAACTCCCCCAGCGCCCGCCCGAACTGCGTGCGCGCCGGTTCCCCCCGCAACTGCTCCTGCCACTGCACCGGGCGGGAAGTCACAAACAGGCTGTTTTTATCCGTGTACAGTGCCAGCGGTCGCCCGTGGCGTTCCAGCCAGTCCTGTAAGGTGCGCAAGTTCTCTTCGGTGGAATCGTGCTCTACCAAGCGGCCCCAGGCACGACTGCTGGCATCATCGATCAGCGCGATCAGATGGCAGGCCGGCCCGCGCTCTTCCAGCCAGCCATAGGGCGAGCTGTCCATCATCACCAACTCGCCGAAAGCACTGCGCCGCGGTCGCCATACGTGCACCGTTTTCAGCCGCCGATTTCGCGGCCGCCACAATCCTGCGGCGCTCATCCATTTCCGCAGCGTCTCGCGGCTGACGCTCGTGCCCCGACGCGCCAGATGTTCGGCCGCCAGCGTGGGACCGAAACCCGCATAGCGCGCCTGGCGCAAGTGGCCCAGGGCATGCTGCTCCACCGACTCGGGAATCTTCCGGTTCGATCCGCGACCTCGCAATCGATGCACGATCCCGCGATCGCCCTGGCTGCGCAGCCGGACCTGCAAACGCCGCACCTGCCGGTCGGTTAAATGCAGTCTCCGGGCTGCTTCGATTTGTTTTAGATGGCCTTCTTCGACTTGCTGTAAAACTTTCAACCGTTCCCGTTCTTTCGCGCTCAACTCGATTCGCTCCGGTCCCATCCCTCCTCCCGCCCTGGATGAAACCGGACATTTCTACTTTGCACAAACCGGACATTCTCATCTTGCTGTGACAGACGAGGCCAAGAGCCTTGACAATAGGAAACCTCCTATGCCACGCTCCCGCCAACCTAACCATCGCAAGCGGATTATTGGAGGTACCACCCGATGAGGCAGAAGCTTCCTCTTGTCCTTTTGCTGGCAATAGCTCTACTCCGAACGGCTGCCCCTGCGCTCGCGCACCACTCGGTGCTGGCCGAGTACGATAGTAAGAATCCAGTTACCCTCCACGCCGTGATCACGCGCGTTCTGTGGATCAATCCGCACACATTCTGGTACGTCGATACTAAAAATGCCGATGGAAGTGTCAAGCATTGGCAGGTCGAGGGCCCTTCTCCCGCGGAATGGCGCAACGCCAAAGTGACTCGAGAACTCGCCGGCAAGCCCGGAGATAACATTACGATCGACGTAATTGTCGGCAAGACGATGCTCGACCGCGCGCTTGGGCACAAATTCACCTTTCCCGATGGCCACGTGATTCAGCTGAAGATGAATGAGCGTGAAGGAACAACCGTCGCTACGCCGGTAAAGTAGCCAAGCAGGAGGTGCAAGGATGCGGAGTCAGCCATTCACGTGCAGCATTTTGGCGGTCGCGGCTCTTGGCCTAGTTTCGAATCAGGGCGGAGCTCAGCAGAAAGCGCCTTCTCCAGCCGACATGGTGAAGGTCGCCGGCGCGAAACCCACGCCACACACTCCTGACGGGCATCCGGATCTGAATGGGATTTGGCTTCTGCCTGGAATCGTCAGCAACGCGTTTGGCTATGGCGGCCCTCCAGGCGAGGTGAGCCCGGACGGAAAAGAGCACACCGTCTACTTTGATGGCCGAGGTTTTGTGGGCCAATCGCCAACGCCCAATCTGCCTTCTTATAACAAGCCAGAACTGGAATCCAAGCGTAAGCAACTGGACGGCAGCGCGAATCACTCCGATCCGGCTCGTTATAGTTGCCAGGAAACCGGCGTTCCGCGCACCGGCGCGCCAGATAAGATTGTGCAAACCGCCAAAGAGGTAATTTTCCTATACCAGCAAACGTTTGAGGCCTCTCCGCCCGCTAGCACTTTCCGTGCGATTCCCACCGATGGGCGGCCTCATCGCAAGGATGTAGATCCTTCGGCAATGGGAGATTCCGTGGGTCATTGGGAGGGCGATACGCTGGTGGTGGATGTAACGAAGATCGACGAGTCCACGTGGTTTTGCATGAAGGGATGTTTCCATAGCGACGCCATGCACGTGACTGAGCGGCTTACACGGAAGGGCGATACGCTCACCTACCAAGCCACCGTCGAAGATCCCAAGGTGCTCGCGAAGCCGTGGAACAGCTATCCGGTAACACGGATCCTCGCCGGACCGGACGCTTCGCTGCCGACCGACGTGCCGTGCATCGACAGCGACAAGCCCTATATCGACGATAGCAGCCGCACCGCCCCTCTGTAACACATCGACAATCCCGCCATGCGGAAAGAAAAACGCGCGGCCAGCCTTTAACGGCTGGCCGCGCGGATGTTGTTAAGCTCCGCTTAGAAGCTGTACTTCAGAGCGAGTTGAATCACGCGTGGATTCACCGAAGTTCTCGTGATTTGCCCGAATCCGCCACCGTTCGCATCGTTCGCGTCCGTATCTGATGGGATGGCGAATTGAGGATGGTTGAAAGTATTAAAGATCTCCGCCCGGAACAATAGCGAATGGCTTTCGCGGAGCCCTCGGAAGGATTTGGCGAGGGACATATCCCAGTTGTATTCGCCCGGCCCGAGGATGTTGCCGAAAGCCATATTGCCGAAACCGGATCCCCCTCCGACGCCGCCGACTGCTCCGACGGTTGGATTGGCACAGATCGCCCCGGAGTTGAACCAACCATCATTGAAGGCGTTTGTCGCTGGATTAATGTTCAGCCCTTGCGATACTCGCTGCGTAGTGCTGCCTGAGGTCGCGAGATTGGCCACAGTCATGCCCGGGCAGTATTGGGCCTGAATAATTTGCCCTGATGCTCCGGTGGCGCCGAAAATCCCTCCACCTGAACTGTTATTGATATCAATGGGTTGGCCGTTCTGGACCACAGTTACACCAGACCAGCTCCAACCATTGGCTATAACACCCAGAGCCCCTTTGTGCTGGCCCAAGGGCAAATCCCAAACGTAATTGACCACCAAGCGCTGCGGACGGACGAAGTATTCCGGCGAGTACACCTGGACTAGGTATGGGTAAGTATTGATTCCAACTGGGTTCTGCTCGAAGCCGCGGCTCCAGCTGTAGGCCGCTTGGAACTGTAATCCGTGTGACATCTGCTTCCGCATCGTCACTTGGAGGCTGTTGAACTTATAGTTGTCATTGGTCTGAAGCTCCTGAGCACTCGATCCCAATCCCAGAATGGGAACGCGAAGAAAGGCGTTTGACGTCGTATTCACGGTCACGCCGTTCAACGCACAGCTTACACAAGGAGCACCGACACTCGCGAGTTGCGCCAAATTGTAGGGTACCGAAACTGGGGAGCCGTCGGCTGTCGGCCCGTTGTTTTGCGCGCCCGGCGTCGCCTGGTGAATGCCGTGCGAGCCCACGTACCCGACTTCAAGCACCCAGCTTGGCAGGAATTCCCATTGAGTATTCAAGTTCCATTGGTACGTGACAGGAACTGTGTTGTCTTGTCCCCACGCCGTGGGCGCTATATTGGATCCGACACCGGTACAGGCCCCGGCAGCAGTGGGGCAAGTTCCGGGGACGATCCAGCGTGGCTGAAATCCATAGTAGTTCCCACCCGCGGGGAAAAGTCCGGGCGGAATGGCCCACGGATTGTAGAGACTCGCAGCGGGCGACCCGGCTGCCGGGGGGCCGTACATGGGGTTGCTGCGTGCCATCGGACTTGCCAAGTACTGCCCGGAGATGAGGTCGTAGAACAACCCGCCGCCACCGCGAACGACCAATTTATTGCTTGCAAGAGGTTGCCAAGCAAACCCGATCCGGGGCGCGAAATCGTTCAATGGGGCATTGTGCCGAAAGGCATTAGGCAGGTTGCTTTGGTAAACGCCGGTCGGAATGAAGGGGCCCGTGTAGTTGCTCGGTAAAACGTATCCTGCCAGCGTTCCTACCGGCCCACTTCCCGCAGCAGGAGGAGCCG
This sequence comes from uncultured Acidobacteriota bacterium, assembly GCA_963803735.1. Lineage (GTDB taxonomy): Bacteria > Acidobacteriota > Terriglobia > Acidiferrales > UBA7541 > Palsa-189. The sequence goes on from CAWDNV010000016.1 coordinate 34,929, forward strand.
CTATTACGGGGTTCGCAACCGAGCTTGCCAAGGAGGGCCAGAAGCTGCTGAAATTTCCTAGAGCCTCAGTCGGGAAGTTATCCCGTTCCCAGCGCAGCCCGAGGTTGACCGTCAGCCGCGGCGTGACTTTGAAGTCGTCTTGAACGAAAGCGTTGAACAAGAGTTCGCGAAGATCGTATTGCACCAGCGGGTTGGCTGCGGTCGTTCCTCCTACACCCGTTACATTGCTCTTTGCAAGACCGTTGCACCCGTTAGGATTTCCCGCCGTCGGCGCCGTAACAATGCCACTGCCGCAGCCGGCGCGCCCAATGAGGAAGTCCTGGAATGAGCCGAACGCCGGTTGTCCCACTGATCCGGTGTTAGATATAGCTGCAATTTGGATGGGCTCGGCCTCAAAACCAACTCGGAATGAGTGCTTGCCGTGCGTCCAGGACACCTGATCGCCGGGCTCGAATTGGTTCATACGTAGATGGGAACCAAAAAACGGATGAGTGCCGAAATCAAAGAAGGTACCGCCGGGTCCGATATTGATGTACGAGAGGTTGTCGACGCCCGGAGTGAAATCCTGAATGCCCACCTGAGAGTTGTGAAATAAGACGGCCTCGCTATTGACGGTCTCATTCCGCTGATAGCCCAAGTGAATCTCATTTACCAGATTATTGGAGAGTATTGTGGTAAGTCTCAGGACGGCCCCGTGGTTCGTCTTTTGGGTGGAAACCGTATTGCCCGGCACAGCGTTTCCGGGCTCCAGAGCATTGACCGCCGGGAAATTGGCATTTATGGGATCCGTCTCATAGACGTAGCGTACAGACAGGGTGTTCTTGCCGTTGATGATGTAATCGAGGTTTCCCAGACCTTGGTGATCCTTGAAGCCCGCCGGATTGCTGAAGGTCTGGATGTTGCAAGCGGCGCTGTTGCATCCCGCTGGGCCGAAGGGAACAAAGTAGTTGCCGTTAGGCAGCTTGAGCTGCATCATGCTGACGGCGATCGGATTCATGTTGTGTAAAGGATCTGTGTCGCCAGGTCCTCCAGGGCAGGTCACTCCTACGCTTCGTGTTGCACCTACTTTCGTGGTTGGCTTGAACTGGCACTCTGCAGTGGCCAAAGCATTGACGAATGCTTGCCCCGCCGCATCGCAGGCTGTCGCTACCTGGGTGCTCACCCAGCCTGCGGGTCCGCAAGTACCGCGATTGCCACCAGCGCCGGCAAGGGCAGCCGTGGGAGGCGGAGGTAACTGGACATTGGAGGAACTAAAGCTGGCGAGCTCGTTCTTCTGATCGTTCTCCTGATAGTTTACGAAAAAGAAGAGTTTATCCTTTTTGATCGGTCCCCCAATTGCCCCGCCATAAACGTTGGAGTTCAGTATCGGATTCCGATTCGGCAGACCCGCGTCTCCCTCGCTCTTTTTGAAAAACCACTCATTGGCATTGAGTGACGTATTGCGAAAAAATTCAAAAACCGATCCGTGAAAATTGTTGGTCCCGGACCGGGTGATCACATTCACATTGGCGCCGGGGTTTCGTCCGTAACCGGCGTCGTAGCTCGAAGTTTGAATCTTGAATTCGGAAATCGCATCGGGATTGGGCATGGCAAACGTGCCGTTCAGCGTTCCTTCGGTCACGCCACCCAAACTCATATAGTTGTTAACCGGCACGCCATCTTGCAGGTAGGTGTTCTGCCCCGTGGACCCTCCATTGACCGCCATGTTCGTCGCGCCTTTACCGATCGTCGTCGCGTTACTAACGTTGGCGCTGACGCCTGCAGACATAGCCAGCAAATTTGTGTAGTTGCGAGTATTCAGGGGCAGGCCCACAACGGTTTGTGAGCTGGCCACCGTACCCAGCGTCGAATTCTCGGTCTGCACGGCTACCGCTTCGCTTTCTACGGTTACGGTCTGAGACTGCGCGCCGACGTCCAGGTTACGATCCAACTCTGCCGTCTCCGTCACCGCAACCGTTACTGAAGGAACCTCTACGGGCTTGAAGCCGCTGGCTTCGATCTTCACGCGGTAATTTCCAGGGGACAGCAAACTGAAACGGTAGCTTCCGTCCCCGCCGGTCATGTCTGTTCGTACCTGACCGGTATCGAGGCTCGTGAGTGTTATAGTCGCATTCGGAACGACGGCGCCCGAGGGATCTTTGACCGTTCCCGTCAGCGCACCTGTGCCGGCCGTCTGCGCTCCCAACGACTGAAAGCTAAGCAGCGTGACGACAAAAAGCAAAACGCAAATGTTTTTGAAATTCATCAGACACACACCTTCTCCAAGAATTTTTCACGGCCCCTAATTTGTACGTAACGTTCTACGCCCGGTAAGGCGGCTTACCGCCCGGTAGTGGTAGCTTAGTTATAGCAGCGACTGCTGTTTGTCAAGAAAAATGGTGAGCGACGTCGATCCGCGCCAATCAACAGCACCACAAAAAGCAATCGTAAAGAGGCTAGACCCTGACTCTTGCCCCTCGGTTCGACCTATCGAAATGAGAAGTTAGAGATCTGAATGACGGTCGGTTCCGGCCAGAAGGCGAAGACGTGTTCTCTCGGAACGCGTCACTTCTGCGATATCGGCTTTTCTCCCGCAGCCTTTTTCTCGGAGGCTCGAGCGCCCGCCAGAATGTTGACTGCGTCGTTGTTGTTCTCGCTGCAGTCGTACTCAAATAGCGGCCCCGTGCTGGCATTCAACGGGGCGATCGCCGACCAAGGCCTCGTCCAGGTGGAGGGATCGTCGACGGTGAACTTGTATTCGATCGTTTTCGCATTGATGCGCTTGAAGGTTTCCGTGATCTTCTGGGTCTTGAAATCACCATTACGATAGGTGTGATCGGGCCGAAGGTTCGTGGTTTCGACGACCAGCGTGTCGCCTTCCCAATGTCCGCGGGAATCGCCATGCCACTGGTGGATATTCGACGAGACGTGCGGATGCGTATCCAGGGGGATAATTCGAAACTCGCTTCCCTGCTCGGTTTCGATCAGCAGATATCCCGGATTCTGCGCGATGAACAAACCACTGTTGTACTCGGAAGGAATCAACGGAGGGCCGCCCGACTGGGTGACGCAGCTTGTATTCTGCCCGAGGTCTTTTGCCCGATCGGCGTGAACGACTGCACCTCCGTGGTGGTCGTCAACAACGTAGGGGAAGCCACCTCCCGGAGTTGTGCTTTTAGCTATGCGAGCCTTAGCCTCCGCGGTGATCGGAGGAATTTTGCCGTCCGGCGGATCCACGACGAGAGACGTGCGCGGATTTGGTTGGATGCCGTTTTGCCATGGGCTGAGTCCATACGTGGTCGCGTCATAATCGACAGAATCCGGGTTGAACAATTCGCCGCCGTAGCGATCCTCGCTGCCCTGAGCACCTGGATCGAACGATCCCTTCACGCCCGACTTGAAAACAGCTTTCATTTCATCGTCGGTCAAAAACTCTCGATTCCCGTACTTTGCGGGACGCTCCAGAGGTGTGAAGGTCAGGTTGTTCCAATAGCCGCTGAAGTCCGGATGACCATCGGCCATACGAGGCGTGACCCAGGTTTGAGTTTTTTCGGCTGGATTTGTGCTCGTCTTGGCTGGCCTCTGAGCCGCCGCTTTTGTGCTGGAGCTAGCTGTCCCTGTCGAGGACTGGGCCCGGGCGAATATCGGCGCGCATAGCAGAGTCGCTACAGCTATGGCTAAAGTAGTCGAAGAACTTTCCGCGCGCTTTTTCATGTGGACGGCCTCCTCACGGACTTCCGAAAATCGGCTTAGCTACTTTTTGCTGTATGGGCCGTAAAGCAAATCGAGAACGAATTCGGTGCAGTTGAAATCCACCAATTGGATGTTCTTCTCCATGCGGCGATACAGCGGGAAGTTCATCTTCCAGGGCCGCGTAAAGACGTTGGGGTCCTCGATGGTTGCCTCATACATCATGTGGTATGGACTCACAGGCGTATAGCGTTCGACCACATGCAGAGCGTCACTGTGAAAATCCCCTGCTCGATCGAACCAACTGTAGGGGACGAATCCCCTGGAATCCACAACCAGAGTATCGCCCTCAAAGTGCCCGTTTGACCATCCCATCCAAGTATCGGCAGGAGCTTCCTTTGGGATGCTCTTGTCATTCGGATCCATATGGATCGTTCGCAGGGCGCGTGCGTACTCGTAGGCCATCATGATGACGTGCGGCGTTTGCAGGATTTGAAACGGAAAAGGCATATAGTTCACGCGCGGCACTCCGGGCATGTAGCACTTCAGCTCCGGATCTCCGGTGTCATGGCGATGGGGATCGCTGGTGATGTTCACCACCATGCGCTTTTCGGCATTGGCCTTTTTTTGTGCCAGCGCTTCGGGTTTGTAAGGAATCTCACCGCCTTCCACGATCCCTTGTCCACCCGGCCACGCGCCATACGCGCCCATAATGTCCGAATGCGGGCCCGCTTGCGCATCGTGGTCCTGAACATCTATGTCAGCCGTGACGAAGGCCTGCCAGATTCCGTTTATGTCGGGTTTACCGTCGGCTGTGCGCGGAGGGCGGTAAGGAGGAAATTGCCCCGGCGTTGGTGTTCTCGCCGTGGCAGAGGCGCCGGCTGAAACTTGACCGTTAGCCGAGGCTTGGCCCGCTGCGGGTCTGACGGCCGTCAGCAAAAAGAGCGCCGCGGCCAAAGTCGCGACCACAACCATTGGGTATCGAAAGTACCTTCGCATCGAGCGGTCTCCAACGACCCTAACGAGAGCGTGCAGGTGAGGAGATCATACACCACGCGACGGATTCCGCGCGGATTTTGCCGTGCATGGCGGGACCTTTTGTTGATGTCGAGAGAGCAGGGTTGCTCTCGAGAAATCTTTGTCAGCGGCGCCAAATGAGCCGTGCGGGTGTAGTATGGTGCCGTTTTGCGGCCCAGTAGGACATCGCCTGGACATTGAAATGAACTACTGCGCGTGAGAGCCAAAACACACAAGGGGTTCTCAGAAGAACTGGCTCCCAATCGCGCACACCAAGGAATGGATGGAGAAGATATGAAGCGCGGATCGAGGCGAGTGGTCATTGGTTTTGTGGGAATCGCGGTCATGTGCCTGTTGAATGGACCACTAAGCGCTTTGCCCGCTAACGGCCAGACGGGCCCAAGCGGCCAGGCTGCAGGAGCGAAGCCGCCGATGGCGGAGCAGGTCTTCAAAAACGTCCAGGTGCTCAGAGGAATTCCCGTGGACGAATTTATGGCAACGATGGGATTCATCGCCGCTTCGCTGAGCCTGAACTGCCTGGATTGCCACACTCAGGATAGCGGCCGCGATCCCGCGAAATATGCCGACGACACGCCCATCAAGCAGACCGCGCGCAGGATGCTGCTGATGGTGAAGCAGATCAACGCGCAGAATTTCGGCGGCGTGCGCACCGTCACCTGCTATACATGCCACCGCAGCGACGTAGCTCCTCGCTTCACACCGAGCCTGGCAGAACAATACGGAACGCCGCCCGAGCGCGATCCCAACGATATCGATGTTGCGCAACAGCCCGACCCCAAAGCTCCGACCGCCGACCAGATCCTGGATAAATACATTCAGGCGTTGGGCGGCGCGCAGCGGCTTGCCGGGTTAACCAGCTTTACCGCCACCGGAACATATTCCGGATACGATACGGATTTCGCCAAGAAGCCAGCAGAGATCTATGCCAAGGCTCCGGGACTGCGGACCACCGTGATACATCCGCCGATCGGAGAAGGCACTACGGTATACGATGGGCATAACGGCTGGATCGCGGAGTCAAATTCGCTGCTGCCCATGATCACGCTGACTGGCGGCGAGTTGGACGCCGCTGCAATCGAAGCGGAGCTGGCCTTTCCTGCGAAGATCAAACAGTACCTCAGCAACTGGCGCGCCGATTTTCCGCCCGCCATGGTGGACGATCACAACGCCGTAGTCATTCAGGGGACCGCACCGGCGGGCTCTAAGGTCAAATTGTTTTTCGAGAAAGACTCGGGTCTGCTCGTTCGAATGGTGATGTTCACCAATACCATCATCGGCCTGAATCCGAGAGAGATCGATTACTCCGATTATCGAGATGTCGCCGGAGTTAAAGTGCCTTTCAAATGGACCGCCGTCTGGACGGATGGCCGGTCAGAGTATGAAATGAGCGAAATTAAGCCAAATGTCGGCGATCGATGCAGCGAAGTTCGCCAAGCCGGCGCCCGCGGCAGTCAAACCAGTAAACACGCAGTAATTCAACCGCAGCTACTGTAATCTGCGAAAATGCAACTTGGGACGAATTCCGACCAAGGCACAACATGTGCGGCGCTCTTGAGGCGCATTCCGTAATGGACAAAAGAACGTTGCATCGGATAACGAGGGCTCTCGTGGACGGTAGGCGGTTCGAAATTCTCGAACGGATCGCGTCTGTAAAAGGCGAAATTTCCTGCCGTGATTTGAGGGCGGAAATTCCCATCTCCAGGGCAACTCTTTCCCATCATCTCAAGGAACTTGCCAATGCGCGTCTGATTGAAATACGAAGGCAGTCCAAGTACATGTACTTGCGAATGCAGAAGAAGACTTGGAGCGAATATCTTCGGCGTTTGCGGAGGATTGGCCCTTGAGGCAGCACAGTTTCGATTGTAAGAAGCTTATTTCTGTGCTAGATTTTTGTTCGATGATCATCGAATCAAAAGCGACGACTTGGGCCTTCAGAGCTCTCTGGGGGCTTACATTTGCTCTCTCTTTCGCTCTTAGCGCGCCGGTATCCGGACAAAGCGATATGCACAATTCCACTTCATGGTCGGGCGTCATTATCAACAGCGGTTGCACCCCCGACGAGGCCTTCGCCGAAGCCGCGAAGTGCACGGACAAAGTGCCCGGCGGGAAGCTTGTGCTCTACGACGATACGACCAGGCAAATTTTCGATCTCGATCCTCAAGACAAAGCCATTGGGCATCTGGGAGACGGCGTCACGGTCGCCGGCACTCTGGAGGGCAATGCAATACATGTCTCTTCCCTGGAGTTGCTGACAGCTATCGGACTGCCGATCGGCCAGAAAGCTCCTGCTTTTTCGCTGCCCGACCAATTTGGACATGAGCAGACTCTCGATAGCCTGAAAGGACCACATGGCACGGTCTTGCTCTTCTTTCGTTCGGCAGATTGGTGACCCTACTGCAAGGGGCAGCTGGTCGAGCTGCAAAACGCTAAGGCGAGATTCGAAAAACAGGGGCTGAAGGTTGCGGGCGTCAGCTACGATAGCGAAGCCATACTGAAATATTTCACGGATCGCCGGAAAATCGATTTCCCCCTGCTTGCCGATCCCGATTCCAAAATTATTCGCGCTTACCAAGTATTGAACAGCGAAGCTACAGGACAATTTCAGGGCATGGCACGGCCGGGATACTTCTTCATAGACACAGGCGGCGTGATTCGAGAAAAGTTCTTCGAAGCCAAGTACCGCGAGCGGCTTTCTGGAAACAACGTGATCGCTAAACTCTTCCCGGAACTGGGCCAGGAAGTCACGGGTACGGTTGACGCACCCCACATTCAACTCGCGGTTGGGCAATCCGATCGCACTGCTTTTCCCGGCGGGCGCGTGACCCTAACTGCCGAAGTGCAACTTCCGGCCGACGTGCACGTGTATGCGCCGGGCACGAAGGACTACAAACCGATTAACCTTGTCATTGATGCGATGCCCTCGCTGCAGCTCGAACCGGCGATGTATCCGCGCTCTAAAATTCTATTTCTGCCGGCCATCAAGGAGCGCGTACCGGTGTTCGAGGGTAGATTCCGCATAACCCAGGATTTGCAGGTATCCAGTGCAGCGGATTTCAGCGGTTCGCTGGCCGCCGACGGAAAAACAGTCACGATAACAGGAAAGCTCGAATATCAGGCGTGCGACAGTAAGATTTGCTTTCTGCCGGCGTCGGTGCCGATCCAGTGGCAGTTGCAGGTGCTGCCGCTCGATCGCCAAAGGGCCCCGGAAGATATCCGACATAAATAGGCGCCTGCAGCTAATGAATTATCACAGTGGCCAGGAGGGACCGTGTCTGACGTAGTCTATGTCTCTAAAGTTCGAATCGAGCGCAAGGTTGGCCCGCTTCGCATCGCTTATTTGCCCGGCGAATTGCAGCCCGTCATTTTCAGCGTTCATGGTGCGATCGCCGAACATTACAAAGTCGACCCCGCCAAACTAAAAGAATCCCATGCTGCGACGATCGACTACGTGATCGCTGCAACAGCCGGTTGAATGGTTGGCACCTTCGGGGGCGCGCTGGAAGCGCGCAAAATCGATGCGAGCAATGGGAAGCTCGTGGCTGAAATAACCGGCGAAGTGGAAACAGAGGAAGGCGTTCTCGTTATCCGGCGCATCCATGTGGTCATGCACCTCGCCGCACCTGCATCGTCTCGCGAGACTATCGAGCGCGTGCACGGCCTTTACGCGATGAGCTGTCCACTGTATCGGACTTTACATAAGGCGATCCAGCTCACTTCCTCATACCTGTTAGAGGAACAGAAGACGGCTTAGCGGCTCGCTTCGTCTGCGGGAAGAAAGACGCTGCGGGTTCTGTTCTGAAATTGGCATACTTATATCGATTACTCCAAAAGACAGGTTTCCTCAATCGCAGGATATAATAAGGGCTCTAACGGACCATCCGTCCAGGCAATTTCGCTGGACGATGCCCCGAAATTCAAAACTGAACCCAGGGAGATCCGATGTTACGCGTTGGATTCATTGGCTGGAGAGGCATGGTCGGCAGCGTCCTGATGCAAAGGATGCGCGAAGAAAAAGATTTCGCCGGACTCAATCCCGTCTTTTTCTCGACATCGAATGCCGGGGGTGAAGCGCCCGAAGAAGCCGGCGATGGCGGCACACTCAAAAATGCCTCTGATCTGAGCGAACTGACGCGTTGCGAAATCCTCATCAGCTGCCAGGGTGGCGAATACACGAGCGAAGTCTATGGCCCTCTACGCAAGGGGAATTGGAACGGATATTGGATCGATGCGGCTTCCACACTGCGAATGAGCGACGATGCCGTAATCATTCTCGATCCCGTAAATGCGGACGTGATCCGCGGCGCGCTGGGCAAAAATATTCGCGCTTATATCGGCGGAAACTGTACGGTCAGCCTGATGCTCATGGCCGTCGCCGGTCTTTTCCGGGCAGGCCTCGTCGAATGGATGACAACAATGACGTATCAAGCCGCTTCCGGAGCGGGCGCAGCGAAGATGCTCGAACTGGTGAAGCAAATGGGATTTCTGACCGACGCGACGCGCAAGAGTCCTTCGGAAAACGCGCTGGAGGTCGACCGCGCAATGATTCAGGAACAGCGCTCACCGCGACTGCCCGTGCAGGAATTTGGCGTTCCGCTCGCCGGGAGCCTGATTCCCTGGATTGATAAAGAGATGCCCGAGGGACAGACAAAGGAAGAGTGGAAAGGCATGGCCGAGACCAACAAGATCATGGGCCTCAATCCGGCGGTGCCCGTCGATGGAATCTGCGTTCGGGTTGGTACCATGCGCTGCCATAGCCAGGGGCTATGCATTAAATTAAAGAAAGACGTGCCGCTGGCAGAGATCGAGCACATTTTGTCCGGCGCCAATCCTTGGGTGCGCGTCATCCCCAATAACAAAGAAGCGACCACGCGCTGCCTGACTCCGACGGCGGTTTCCGGCACGCTGAATGTGCCCATCGGCCGCATTCACAAATTGAAACTTGGGCCGCAGTATTTGGGCGGGTTCACCGTGGGCGATCAGCTCCTTTGGGGCGCCGCCGAACCGCTGCGCCGCATGCTCGGCATTTTGCGCGAGCATCTGGACGCTTAGAATTCCTGTGGCCTTGAAAGTGGCTGTTTCAGGCATGCGGGGGTATTGACATTATCGTCGCGCCGCTTATATGCTAGGGCGGAGTTTGAGATTTTCTCAGATGAATTTGATTCGATATTATCGGTTCGCCTTTACGGGCCGCTTCCTCTGGCGGAGGAGCGGCAAAGTAGAGGCGCGATTGCGGGTGGTCGCCTGAATATCTAGGACCAGAAAAGCCGCAAAGAGTTTCTACCGAGCCAGCTCCCCGAATGGGTGAAGCTGGCTTTTTTGTTGGTATCAAGCTTTTCGCGGCGAAAACACAGGAGGCATTCTCAGAATGATCGTCAACATGAGCCGAAACGCGACGCAGGAACAGATCGATCATGTAGTGGAACGTATCAAGGAATGCGGATATCAGGCGCACGTCATCCGTGGCTCTGAGCGCACCGTGATCGGAGCGGTCGGAAGCAGCGGCCGCCGCGGCGAGCTGGAAGCTCTGCAGGCCGCGCCCGGAGTCGAGGAGCTCGTCCCGATCTCGCAGCCGTTCAAGCTGGTGAGCCGGCAGCTTAGGCAGGAACGAAGTGTGGTCCACGTCGGAGGCGTGCCGATCGGCGGCGAACAGTACGTCGTGATGGCGGGCCCATGTTCGGTGGAATCTCGGGAACAATTGCTGGCCACCGCGCGCGCCGTGCGAGATGCGGGCGGATCGATCCTGCGGGGCGGCGCTTACAAGCCGCGCACGTCACCCTACGATTTTCAGGGGCTGGGAGTGGAAGCCCTGGAATTGCTGAAGGAAGCGCGCGAAGAGACCGGGTTGCCCATCGTGACCGAGGTCATGAGCACCGAAGACGTCGATGTGGTTTCTGAATATGCCGATATGTTGCAAGTGGGCGCGCGCAACATGCAGAATTTTCCGTTGCTGCGCCGTCTGGCCCGTGTCGAGAAGCCTATTTTGCTGAAGCGCGGCCCTTCCGCGACGGTGAAGGAATGGCTGCTCGCCGCGGAATATCTTTTGACCGGCGGAAATCCCAACGTCGTGCTTTGCGAGCGCGGAATCAAAACGTTTGAATCCGAGTTGCGCAATACTTTCGATCTAGCCGCCATACCGCTGGCCAAAGAGCTATCGCATCTGCCGGTGGTCGCAGATCCTTCCCACGGCACGGGCCGGCGCAGCGTGATTCCGGCGATGAGCCGCGCGGCGATTGCCGCCGGCGCCGACGGCATCATGATCGAAGTGCATCCTTGCCCGGAGCGCGCGCTTTCCGACGGGCCACAGTCGCTCGATCTGAAGGCGTTCGCCCAATTGATGGTAGAGCTGGATCGTCCGGAAAGAACGCGTTTAAGCGCTACGGTTAAGGTCTAGAGAATTCGTTCGTGAGTGTAGCCGGCGCTGCTGATGGCGGCGAGCAAGGCGGAAACATGTTCGGCGCCGCGTGTCTCGACGGTCACATCGATGGCGGTATCGCCGAGGCTAACTCCGTAATAGGCGCGATTAAACAGCAACTCGACAATATTGGCGCGCTGGCCGGCGATCACGGAGGAAAGGTCCGCGAGCGCGCCGGGCCGGTCGGGCAGATAGATGCGGATTCGCACAAGCCTGCCATCTTTCACCAACCCGCGTTCGATAATCCGGCTCAGAAGCGAAACATCGATATTTCCGCCTCCGACAATGACAGCTGTATGCTGGCCGTTCAGCGAAGTTTTGTGCTGCAATAATGCGGCAACTCCCGCTGCTCCCGCGCCCTCGGCAAGGGTCTTTTCGCGTTCGAGCAGCGTCAAAATGGCGCTGGCGATTTCCTCTTCTTCAACCGTTACAATCTCGTCCACGTATTTTGAGACCAAGGGAAACGTGACTTCGCCGGCGCGGCGCACGGCAATTCCATCAGCGATGGTGGAAGCGGCGGGAATCGTCAGAGGCTGACGTTTCTCAAGAGCCAGCATCATGGAGGGCAGCCGCGCTGTCTCTACGCCGATGATTTTCACTTCCGGACGCAATTCGCGGATCGCGCAAGCCACGCCCGCAATGAGGCCACCGCCGCCGACAGGCACAACCACTGCCTCCAATTGCGGACACTGCTCGAGCAATTCAAGGCCGATAGTTCCCTGCCCCGCGATCACGGCGATGTCGTCGAAGGCGTGAACAAAGGTGAGTCCCTGTTCGCTCTCGAGCTTCAAGGCATGCTCGCAAGCTTCGTCGTAATTCACGCCATGAAGGATTACATTCCCTCCGTAGTTTTGGGTCGCCGCCACTTTCACCATGGGCGTCGTTGTGGGCATGACGATGGTGCTGCGGATTTTGCGTTGCGTCGCGTGATAGGCGACGGCCTGCGCATGATTTCCCGCTGAGGCGCAGATTACGCCGCGCTTCTTCTCGTCCGCGCTGAGCAGCATGATTTTGTTGAGCGCGCCGCGCTCTTTGTATGCGCCGGTCATCTGCAGATTTTCGAGCTTCAGATAGACCTGCTGGCCGGTGGATGCGGAAAGTTCCGCGGAATAAGGGCAGGGCGAATAGTAAATCGAATCGCGAATGCGGTCGGCGGCCTCGCGAATCATGGAAAGCAACTCGAGCGTGGAGGCTTCGGTCATTCCTTTGTCTCAATCATGAGTATTGTTGGGCGAATCGGAGCCTGGCTGGCGCCGATGGAGAAAAGGGCGCGCCTTGGGGCCGCGATAATCGCGCACCACGTGACCTTGCCCGCGCAAAACGTACTTATACGTGGTCAGACCTTCTAATCCCACCGGGCCACGGGCATGCAGCCTGCTCGTGCTGATGCCAACTTCCGCGCCGAATCCATATCGATAGCCATCCGCAAAGCGAGTGGACGCATTGTGGAAGACACCCGCGGAATCCACCCGCTGCAGGAACGTGCGCGCAGTGTTGGGATCGTTCGTAACGATTGCATCCGTGTGGGCAGAGCCAAAGCGCTGGATGTGGTCGATGGCTTCGTTCACGCCGGGAACGACCTTCAGCGCCAGGATCAGATCGCCATACTCGGTATGCCACTCGTCTTCAGCTATTGGTTCGACGGCAACTTCAGGAATTGCGCTCACCACCTCGGCGGATCCGCGCAAGCGGACGCCTTTTTCTTTCATCCGAGCAGCGAGGAGAGGCAAAAATCGCGCAGCAATCGCCTGGTCGACCAACACGGTCTCCACCGCATTGCAAACGGCGGGATAATCCGTTTTTGCGTCATCGATGATTTCGAGAGCCATCTCGAAATCCGCCGCACCATCGACGTAGATGTGGCAGACGCCCTCGGCGTGCCCCAGAACAGGAATTCGCGTATTGGATTGCACGTAGCGGACGAGATCGTAACCGCCACGAGGAATCACCAAGTCGATCAGGTCGTCGAGCTTCAGAAGTTCGCGGACCTCTGCGCGCTGCTGAATATTGGTGACCGAAGCTTCCGGAATCGATTGCGAGCGCAGGGCTGCGCGAATCGCGTCAACAATAACGCGCGCAGTTCGTTCGACCTCGCGCCCAGGCTTGAGAATTACGGCGTTTGCGGATTTGACAGCCAAGGAAGTGATCTGCGTGATCGCGTCGGGGCGTGCCTCAAAAATCACGGCGAGCAAGCCGAGCGGACAACTTACTTTTTCGAGGTCGAGGCCGTTGTCGAGCTCGACGCGCTCGAGCATTCGTCCCACGGGATCGGGCAACGCGATTACAGCGCGAACTCCTTCGATCATCGCCTGAAGCTTTTCCGCGGAGAGCTCCAGGCGATCGACGATAGCTTTTGATAATTCTCCCCGCTCGAATGCGGGTTTCGCTTCGGCAACGTCTTGCGCGTTTGCTTCGAGGATTTCAGGCGCGCTTCGCTCGAGCGCGCGGGCGATTTCCTCCAGAGCCTGATTCCGCTGCTCGATGGAAGCGGAAGCAATGCATCGGGCGGCCTGTTTGGCCGCTTGCGCGAGAGCGCGGACGGCTTCGCTCACCGGCTTTTCCTGGGGAAAAAGAGGGTTCCGATCGGCTTGCCGGCAAGAATCGAGTCGAGGACGCCGGGCGTGCGTCCGTTGGCAATGATTGCTGGCCGGCCGTCTTCGTTGGCGATGCGCACCGCCTCCAGTTTCGTTTCCATCCCGCCGCGCCCGCGGCCATTGCTGCCGCGCGCATAGCCGCGAATGTTTTCGTCGAGCGAGTCCAATTCGGAAATGAGTGCTGCGTTTTCGTTCTGAGGATCGTCCGTGTAGAGACCATCCACGTCGGAGAGAAGCACAAGCAGGTCGGCGTCGATGTGCGTCATCACCAAAGCAGATAGCTTGTCGTTATCTCCAAACACGCGAACGCGTTCGGCCCCGCTGGCTGGGCTATCGAGCTCCGCGGTGGAGACCGTGTCATTTTCATTGATCACGGGAATGACGCCGAGCTGAAGCAATGTGCTGAGCGTGGCACGAAGATTTTCATGGCGGCGCGCATCGAGAAAATCGTCTTCTGTGAGCAAGACCTGCGCCACCCGAAAGCCCAGCTTTTCGAAGGCATCGTCGTACATGCTCATTAGCCGGCTTTGGCCGACGGCTGCGCAGGCCTGCACGAGGGCAAGCTCGGAAGGGCGCGCCGAAAGTTCCAGGCGCTGAACACCCAATCCAACGGCGCCGGACGAAACGAGCAGAACTTCGCGTCCAGCGCGGCGGAAATTGGCGAGCGACTCCGCAATGCCGTAAAAGGCGCCGATGGAGACGCCTCCATCATTGCGCATCAGCACATTGGTGCCAATTTTGACGACGACGCGTCTGGAAGCGGCAACCTGTTCGCGGGGCGAGAGTTCAGTCCGCTGAGATTTAGCGGTTCCTATGGCTTTTCTCCTCGGTGCCGATTCGTATGCGAATCCGTGCGCCGGAAGCCGAAAATCGGCCTTCTGCCGATGCACTGTGCCGCGATCAGAAAGGGCTTATTGCTATTCTGCCAGCGCAGAAAGGAGACCGCAAGGTTTGGCAGCTTGCTCGGTCCCAAAACACCGGCGTAAGATAAGTTGGTGTATTTTTAATGGGACCCAGCTAAGGCGCTGCGGAATCGCCGGAGGCATCGGGTTTCATTCGAGGAAGCGGCGACGGTATTTGGTGACCCTTTAGCACTAACTTATCTCGACCCAGATCATTCGATCTCCGAACAGCGGTTTATAACAGTTGGAACTTCGAGCGCCAATAGGGTCTTGATCGTGGCCCATACCGACCGTTACGAAAATATCAGAATTATTAGCGCCCGGAAGACGACACCGCGCGAGAAAAAGCACTATGAAGAAAAAAACTGAGAAACGTGGCTATAAGGACGAACTACGCGGAGAATACCATCTGGCCAAGCTAAAGGGCAGAGTGCGGGGCAAATATGCCACACGTTATCGAGCAGGCACGAATCTCGTGCTGCTCTCACCAGACGTCGCGGAATATTTCCCTGACGAAAAGGCCGTCAATACCGCGCTGCGCGCCTTGATTCCCGCAACAAAGAGGCCATTGAAGAAGGTGCGTTGATGGCAGCCCCTATAGGCTATTTCGGGACCGCGAAGTTGACTTCGTCGAAGACGCGCTTAGCGAATTTGTAGATGGCCGGACTCGCGTCGTTGCGGCCGTAGATGGAGTCGCCGGTGATACCGGAAAATACAAGCTGCGATTTCTTGCCCGTCTTGTCGGTAATCGTGATCTGCACGGCCGGCTTGACGAGATCTTTGACAACGGAGGCAGGAGGATTGTCGTAAACCTCGTCGGCCTGGTCCTCGCCGAGTTCGCCGATAACATCAGGGCAGGAGGGCGGCTCCGCTTTTTTGTCGCCAGATTGTTCAAGGACGAGACCGCTTCCTGAACCCTTGACGCAAGCAAACGTGCCATTCAGATTGCGCACTTCGACGCGGGTCACCTCGTCGGGCATCATGTGGATAATCTGCTTATCGCGTAGATCGATGTATTTGTCGCTCAGGATGGAGTAGAGATTGTCGTTGATCTGAAATACGCCCGGCCGCGAGAGATCGCGCGCGTAATAATCGGCGCCTTCCTTTTTCCCTACTTCTAATTGGACAGATTTGCCATTGGCCAACTTAGCCTGGAAGCGGACGGCGGGCTTATCGAGGCCATACTTCGCAAGCGATGAATTTGTGTCGCTGACGAATTTCGTGATCTGCCCCGTAGCAACGGAGCCGAGCAGGGCGTCGATTTTGCCGCGGTCCCCACCGACGGCACGGGGCTTGCTCAGCGTCCAGGTATTGTCTTTCTTTGTTCCCGAAACCTCGCCGGAAGAATTCACCAGATCAAAGAAATTGGCGTCTCCGGTCGCCACGGCAGTTAGCGATTTATCGCGGAAATCGTCTGGCGATTTGTTAGCGCTGCTGTAAATCGAATCCAGCATCAGCGAAATCTGTTTCCCGTCATCGATGAGCGCATAAATCGATGACGCGGAAAAATCCTTCGACCCAAACCGCAGTTCATGGCTCGCGCCACTATTGAGGGTGAAGTCCACGGTCACGGCCGGATCTTTCAGGCCGAAGGAATTGAGACTATCCGGAGTGGCCGGAAAGGTGCGGTCCACGGTGACAGAGGAGAGCTGACTGGCAAGGCCGTCGAGCGCCGAACCCTCCGCGCGCTGCGCGCGCGGCTGAGTCATGTACCAGCCTTCGCTCTTGCGCTCGAAACTCATGCCCGCGCCCGCGCGCTGGATCTTGATTTGCTTGACGTCTGTCGATGTCAGTGAGAATGCAGGCTTCGAGCTTTCCGAGGAAGCTTCGGTTGCCGGCTTACGCTTCACGTCGTAGAAATAGACGAAAGCCGCCAGGGCTAATGCCAGTACGAAAACGATGCCGGTGCTCCGCTTCATGGCCGTTCTCCGCGCTTCAACTCCGCCGGAACCAGATGACGGCACCGGAAATGATCACCAGGCCGGGCAGAAAGAACATGCTGGCGAAAAACAGCTCGCGCTGCTGCGTTTCCGTGAGGATGACGCGACGGTTCGTCGGATTCTTGGGCCGCACGGAGATAAGGTCTTCATCCTGAGCCAGCCAATTCACCGTGTTCACGAAAAGATCGCCATTGCGCTGCAAGCCCGCCCATTGGTTGGTGGCAAAGGCGGAATTGCCTATGACGACGAGGCGCGCACTTTTGCTAGATTCGCCAGCGCCGGCCGCATGGCGCTCGGCGACGACGCCGAGAGAAAGCGGTCCGGCCTGATCCTTGGCGGGATCATAGCGAACCTCTTTGGTATTCAAGTTCGGAACCGTGAAGCTGCGTGGCGAAGTCTTGAGCAACTCGGTGCCTTGCGGATCGCTCTTGCCCTTATCTTTCAAGGAAACCGTTCGAGCCAAGTTGAAAAAGGTCATCGTTCCGGTGAAGTTTTGAACGATGGGGCTGGGGCCGTAGTCCACGACGAGAGGAACAGCGGGACCGGTGCCAAAAAGACGGCCAACGCCGCTGGCATCGATTACCACGTTGCTGCCAAGAGCGATATTCCAGGCGTCCAGAACGCTATCCAGTTTCGGATCGGTTTCGGGGTCGAGCAAAAGTAAAGCTCTGCCGCCGCCGTCAAGGTATTTTGAAATGATACCCGCCTCTTGCGGGAAAAGCGCCTGCTTCGGACCTGCGTCCACCAGGACACTGCAGTCCGAGGGTACTTCGCCAGAGGAAACAAGATTGACGGTCTTTGTTTGATATCCTTCGCTCTTTAGCGCTTTGTCGTCACCCTGCAAACCGTCCTGCTCGCCGGAAGCGATCGATTTCTCGCCGTGACCTTCGACAAAACAGATGTTTTTCACGATATCGCGCGTCACTTTGATAATGGCGTTGGTAATGTCCTGCTCTCCGGTTCCGGTGAGCGTTTCGTTATGAGAACCGGAAGAGACCACGATATCGTTCATATGCGTGACGTTATATTGCCGCGCCACTTCGGGCTTTTCCTGCGGGTCCACTTCGCGATAGTGCACGTGAGAACCCGCATTCGCATACTCAGTGGCCAAATCCTTGAACGTCGTATCCGGCGTGCGCGCGAAACGAATGATATCGACGTCCTTCTTCAGCTCACTTACGCTACGCCGGGATTGGTCGGAAAGCGTATAGAGCTTTTCGCTGGTAAGGTCTACGCGTTTTTTGTGCCGAAAGCCGAGGAAATTTATCAGGCCGAGAACAACAAGCACCAGGATGGTGACTGTGAGTGCATTGGCGCCCAGGCGGGATGAGCGGGCGCTGAAGAATGTTACGAAATCGCGATAGCTCAGCACCACACCGGCGAGGAATAATACCCCGCCTCCGATCATGAGAATCTCGCTCAACCGCGTGAGCTCGCCCTGCGTGGAATAACGGACCAATCCGGCTGCGGCCAACGCAAGACCGAAGGACGCGAGCCAACGCCGCTCTCGTTTCCAGTCCAGCTTTATTGGCATTTCCCCTCCTTATGCCTGAAATGTGTAAATAACGCGGCGGAGCTCAAGCGCGTCGCCAGCGCATGGAGTCCACACTGCGGACCGTGAGAAAAACTCCCAGGAAAATGAAACTTAAATAGAAGATCACGTTCGAAGTATCGATCACCCCGCGGGTGAAATCGTCGTAATGCCGAAAAACAGAAAGATATTCGAGCCCGGACGCCCAGGCGCTGGAACCGGCCTGCGAACCGAAATCGAGCACCCACAGCAGGAGAATCGCACCGAAACTCAGCATCGCAGCAATGAGCTGGCTTTCGGTTATGGAAGAAAAGAATGATCCGAGGGCCAGCAGCGCTCCGCCCAGGAGCAAGACTCCCAGGTATTCGCTGCCCAGAACACGCCAGGGCGCCGCCGGCTCGGCATGGCGAAGCATATAAGCGAACCCAACTGCCGTGGGAAGAAGCATGATGACGAGCAAAGTGAGCGAGGCGAAAAACTTGCCGAGGACGATCTCCAAATCCGTTACCGGCGAAGTCATCAGCAATTCCATGGTTCCCCGGCGGCGCTCTTCGGCATAAACGCTCATGGTCAGCATGGGCGTGAGGAAAAGCAGAAGCGTGGAGAGAACGCCGAAAAAATTGCGCATCACCAGGGACGGAACGTCGAAAGCCGCTCCTCCTCCGAACTGCCCTTCCTCAAAGCTGGCCTGGAACGCTTCCTGGATAATCACGATCAGCAGCCGGTTGAAGAAATAGGCAGTCAAAATAAGGAAAACGGCGACAATGATATAAGCCACGGGCGAAACGAAGTAGTGGCTCATCTCCTTGCGGTAAACGGCGTACATTCCTTTCATGGCTTCGTCCTCAGTTTGAAGTGGCTTCAGCGTGTTCGGAATCTTCCGTGGTGAGCTCGAGGAAGATCTCCTCGAGACTCAAATTCACGCCGCGCAGTTCGTATAACGGCCAGCCTTTGCCAACAATCCTGGCGGCGATCTGGCTGCGGACGTCCTGGCCCGGTGAAACTTCTACCATAAGGGCCACGCGGCCATTGCCGCCGGCCGGTTCGGCCGTTACTTTGCGCACTCCGGGGATTTCTCGAACGGCGGCGGACACGGCATTTTGGTCCGCAGCGACTTCCAGGAGTACGTTTTGGCCGCCCTTGAGTTGCTGGGTGAGATTGGCCGGCGTATCGATGGCGGCAATGCGGCCGCGATTAATGATCACCACGCGATCGCAAGTCATGCTCACTTCCGGCAAAATGTGCGTCGAAAGAATGATCGTGTGGCTGCCGGCAAGGCCCTTGATAAGGTGACGCACTTCGATGATCTGCTTAGGATCGAGTCCCACCGTCGGTTCGTCAAGAATGATGACTTCGGGATCGTGCACAAGCGCCTGGGCTAAGCCGACGCGCTGCTTGTATCCTCGGGAGAGGCGCTTGATGAGCTCGTGGCGCTTATCGGTGATGTTCGTTTTCACCATGGCATCATCCACGCGGGCCTTGCGCTTTTCCGCCGGCACGTTCTTGATGCGCGCGACGAACTCAAGATAAGCGGAGACGCTCATATCAAGATAGAGCGGCGGATTTTCGGGCAGGTATCCGATGCGCTTGCGAACCTCCAGCGAATCATTGAATACATCGAAACCAGCCACCTGAGCGGTTCCGCTGGTCGCGGGCAGAAAACCGGTCAGGATGCGCATGGTGGTGGTTTTTCCTGCGCCGTTGGGACCGAGGAATCCGAGAATCTCCCCCCGGTTCACCACAAAGGACACGTGGTCCACCGCAGTTCGCTCTCCGAAACTCTTCGTCAAATCCTTCACTTCAATCAACGGTAACCTCCGAACGCAAAGCCGCGCGTATTTCTGGGCGGCGATACTCCCTAATGTCGCGGTACTCCCTTATTGTAAGGAAACAAACCAAAAATGGAAGATTTTCGCCAGAATTACTTCGAGAGCACCCGCATTGGAGGATAGATGCGAGCCAAAAGCATATGGTTTCCCCAATTTTCGAAGCTGGCGGACCGGCTTTGTCACCGCAAAAGATTCGCGCGGATCGAACTCGAATCTCCCAGTGTGGAAAAGGATGTGAATAATCTCTTGAAAAAAAGGTACAGGTGTCCACTTCCTGACCTTTCGTACAGGCTATCTTCGCCTCAAAACTGCATCAAAATGGAACAGTAACGACATTATATGGACTTATTCGAGGCAAATGATCAACGCGAGCTCAAAACGAAGTCTGCGCATTTTCGCAATTGCCGCGGCCTCATCCGGCTGCGTCGAGGTACTTGCGCATTTTCTTCGGCACCTTGGACTTTCATTTAATCCGGTCCTTTGGGCCAGCGCCGAAATCATCGCGGCGCTCCTTGGCTTCACAATCGCGGCAAATATTCTGGTGCGATTTCACGGAACCGGCGACCGCTTCTCGCTGTTTCTAGGCGCGGCGTTCGGGATGGCCGGTCTGATTCAGCTCACCGGGATCCTGGGCCTTCATGGGGAATTGGTGAGCGTCGGTGGCGCCCCACGTGTTCCGCTCTACTGGATGGCCGGCGGGACGTTACTGGGTGTTCTTTTGCTTGCGGCGATTGGACTCGACAGCCGGCTGCCCTGGCCGAGGGAATCCAACAAGACGATTCTCGCGGTGTTGAGCGTCGTGGGCGCCATTGCAGGGCTGACGGGGCTGCTCTGTCTTGCGCTTGGCCACGGGCCTCTAATTCATGGGGCGAGTCTGATGCCCCGTCCATGGGACTTGCTGCCTGCGGCGATGTTCCTGGCCGGCACGATCCTTTTGTATCGCAATCCTTACCGGCTCACCTCTGCGCTCGGAGCGTCGCTGCCGTGGGTGGCGGGAGTGAATGCGGCTTGTCATCTTATGGCATCCCAATCGGCTCAGTTGCTGGATACCCCGGCGCTCGCCGCGCAGATGCTGAACTGCGTGAGCTACATGATTTTGCTGGGAGGGACGCTGGTTGATAACGTGCGGCTCTTCGGACAGGTCCGCCACCGAGCGATCAGCGACAGCTTGACGGGATTGGCAAATTACCGGCGCTTTATCGAACTGCTGCAAGGTGAACTGGAAAGATCGGGGCGAACCAATCGCCATTTTTCGGTCTTGCTGATGGATCTCGACAAGCTGAAAGAGATCAATGACCGTTATGGACACCAGACGGGCACGCGCGCCATCTGCCGCGTTGCGGAGGTCCTCCGACAGCATTGCCGTGCTATCGATACTGCTGCGCGATACGGCGGCGATGAATTCGCGCTGCTGCTGCCGGAGACTAGCGACAGCGCGGCACGGCGCGTCGCTTCAAGAATCAAGCAACATCTCGAGGCTGCCACGGAGGAGCCAAAATTGACGGTAAGCGTCGGGGTCGCTACGCACCCGTCCTGCGGCACATCTGTGCAGCACTTGCTCGAATCTGCCGACCAGGAACTCTATGCGAAAAAAGCGTCGCGCAACCGGAAGATTCACTCGCCCGATCGGGGAGATCGCTGATCAGCGAACGCCGTTTCTCGAAAGAAAAAAGAGGGCCTCGTCTCCGCTAAAGCCGGCGCTGCCAAAATTCGACAAAGAAACCGAAGACTGATTCACGATTGCGGAACCAGCCGACGGAGAACCGGAAACGGACTTTGCACCCGACGGGGCTGGACGAAAGGTTACCCGCCGCTCCTCCTCCGCAGCCCAGCAGAACCAACATGAGAGCGAATAGAAACGGAAACCGAGCGACGAAAGCACGTGAAATAATGGAATAAGGGTTGTAATAACTTGGTTTTGATTGTGGTTGTTTTTTGAAATCGGTTTGTTTTTTAGTGTTGGGAAACTTCGACCAATACACGTGAACCTCGGGAGGAAATTTGTGGGCGAGCAAAGAGTAGTCCCGAAGAATTCGCGTGAACTGGTGAGCGGTTCAATAAAGGAGCAATGCTTCGCGTTGGTGGTTCGGGGTGACGTTCGAGTACTGGTATAACGGCCGACTGAACAGCGGTACAGGTATCCGAACTAACTCATTTCGGGTGACTTACCGACTTTTAATTTTGATCGCATAACCGCGGCGACTCCAGATAGTGATTAGCTTTTCCTAACCGACCGAAATCTTCCCAGCACCCGCAGACGTGGGGTACGATGAGGGGCTGGGATACGGTTCCCAACGTGGTGAAAGAATTCTGGCCCGATATTCGCCGCAAGGTTCATCAAAGAAAGAATAGGCCCGGCGAAGGGCCACATAGGAATTTTCCAGCGTACGGATTCCCTCCAGATGAGGAGAAACACATGAAGGCGAAATGGATACTCGTTGTGGGGCTCGGGTTGATGGCCATTCCGGCCGGCGCCCAAGATTCCACGGCACCCACAACACAAAAAGACAAGGTAAGTTACGGAATTGGGGTTCAGGTAGCGAAAACCTTGAAGGGCCAAGGGATCGACATCAATCCCGATCTGCTGATCAAAGGCCTGCGGGACGCGCTCTCCGGCCAAAAGCTACTGATGTCCGACGAGGACCTGAATACGACGATGGCAGCGCTGCAGCAGGAAGTCTCGCAAAAGCAAATGCAGGAACGGGCCAAGCAAGCCGATGACAACAAGAAAGCTGGCGATGCGTTCCTGGCCGATAATGGAAAGAAAGAGGGCGTCGTTACGCTGCCCAGCGGATTGCAGTACAAGGTCGTAAAACCGGCCGACGGTAAAAAACCAACCGATGCCGACACGGTCACGTGCAATTATCGGGGCACTCTTATCGACGGAACCGAATTCGACAAATCCCAGGCCGGCCAGCCAGCCACGTTTCAGGTAGGGATGGTCATCCCTGGCTTCAAAGAGGCTCTAAAACTTATGCCGGTCGGCTCCACATGGCAGTTCTTCATTCCTCCTGGTTTGGCCTACGGTGACCGCGGCGCGGGCAATGTGATTGGGCCCAACACCACGCTCATTTTTGAGGTCGAATTGCTTTCGATCAAAGACAAAACCGCAAATCCCTGATTCAGGCGTACGTCGCCACCGAAGCACCCCGGATTCCGTTCGATAAGGAATTCTGCCTGCCACCGTTGCGCTTCATTCGGTGCCGGAGTTACCTGCGTGATAGAGTGTGGGCCCGGAGGCGAACAACCTGAATCCATGCGAACGATCACTCTCGAAGAGCACTTCGTAACGCCCGAAATCCTGAAGAAATCCACGGAAATACAGCCCGCGTCTCGGAATATTTTTGTGAAGGCCGTAGAAGAGAAGTTGCTGGACCTCGGCAAAATCCGCATCGCCGACATGGATGCATCGGGAATTGACCTGCAGATAATGTCGCTTACAAACGCCGGTCTGGATAAATTAGACAGCCCGACCGCCACGGCCTTGGCCCACGATGCCAATGACAAGCTTGCCGACGCAGTAAAGGCTTACCCCCAGCGTTTCGCCGCCTTGGCCGCACTCGATTTGCAGCAGCCGGAGAAGGCCGCCGCCGAATTCGAGCGGTGTGTGCGGAAACTCGGGTTCAAGGGCACTCTCATACATGGAACCACGAAAGGAATATTTCTAGACGACCCTCGGTTCACGCCTATTTTTGAAGCAGCACAGGCACTCGATGTTCCCATTTACCTGCACCCAACGCTCCCTCCGAAATCCGTCGAGGATGCCTACTTCACCGGGCTGCCGGGCGACACCGGCTTTCTGCTTTCGACGGCAGGGTGGGGCTGGCACGTGGAGACCGGAATGCACTGCCTGCGGCTGATGATCTCCGGCTTATTCGATCGCTTTCCCAGATTGAACATCATTATCGGGCACATGGGTGAGGACTTGCCCTTCTCGATTGCGCGCGCCGAAGCCGTGCTTTCGCGCGGCGTAAACCATCTCAAGCGGCGGCTTGGCGAGTACTTTCAGGAGCACTTCTATATCACCACGAGCGGATACTTCACTGTGCCGCCCCTGCTGTGCACAATGCAGGTGGTCGGAGCGGATCACATCCTCTTTTCGGTGGATTACCCTTACAGCCCAAACACCGTTGGCCGAAAATTCCTGGATGCCCTGCCAGTGAGCCACGACGATCTGCAAAAAATCAGCCACGGCAACGCCGAGCGCCTGCTGAAAGTGTGAGAGCGGAACGCTCTTAGGTTTGGGCGCCGAGGAATCCGGCGGAAGATCACCTTATGGTATCGGCCCTCAGGGGCGTCTTGGCGTTTTTGCTGCGGCCGCGAACTGCTCCTTAAACCCGTCTTCGCGGTATTGATAGAACTTCCAGAGTGTGTTGGGATGCCGTCTGTCGGATTGTTTCTCTGACGGACTTTTAGATTTATGGCGCCTAATGCGTTCTGGCATAGCCTGTTTGGATCCGAATACTGGCTGGCACGATTTGCATTTCAGCGCGGACTGGCGCTGATCTACCTCATTGCTTTCCTAGTGGCGCTCAACCAATTTCGCCCACTTCTGGGAGAGCAAGGACTTCTGCCAGTTCCCCAATTTCTCGGGTTCGTAAATTTCAGGAAAGCTCCGAGCATATTTCACTTCTATTATTCTGACAATTTTTTCACTGGCGTTAGCTTAGCGGGCATTTTGCTTTCGATCGTCGCACTCGCGTCATTGTCTGAGCGCGGCCCTCTTTGGATATCCATAGCTGTGTGGAGTTCGCTTTACGTGCTCTATCTTTCCATCATGAATGTGGGCCAGACGTTTTACGGATTCGGATGGGAATCCATGCTGCTGGAGGCCGGCTTTCTGGCCATTCTATTGGGCTCCAATAGAATGGCCGTTCCTTTGCCCCTTATTTTCCTGTTGAGATGGATGCTCTTTCGGGTGGAATTTGGGGCCGGACTCATCAAGTTGAGGGGGGACCCTTGCTGGCGCAATTTGACCTGCCTCCACTACCATCATGAAACGCAGCCTCTGCCCAATCCCCTGAGCCCCTATTTTCATCACCTGCCGGGTTCGCTTCATAAGCTGGAAGTGGTCGGAAATTTTGCTGCGCAGCTTGTAGTTCCTTGGGGGCTTTTCTTTCCGCAACCCGTCGCCGGAATCTCGGGAGCTCTGATCATCCTGACGCAGCTCTGGCTCTTCATCAGCGGAAATTATTCCTGGCTGAACGTGCTGACAATGCTTTTGGCGGTTCCCAGTTTCACCAACACGCAACTTCGCGCTCTTGTGCTGACGCAAATGCCCAGTGGCCTCTCGTCTCCAGCAGCTTACGAATGGGCCATTGTGATGCTTAGTGTGGTCCTTATCGTCCTCAGCTATTGGCCGGTGCATAACATGCTTTCACCCCGGCAAAGGATGAACACCAGCTTCAATCCCTATCACATCGTAAACACATATGGAGCGTTCGGAAGCGTGACCAAAGCTCGCTACGAAATTGTTATTGAGGGCACGGACGGTGAGGCAGGGCTGGATCAAACGAAATGGAAAGAATATGAATTTAAGGCCAAGCCGGGAGATCCGAAGCGCCGGCCCCGTCAAGTTGCTCCGTACCATCTGCGGCTCGATTGGCTGATGTGGTTTGCAGCGATGTTGCCCGTTTACGACTATCTCGAGCATCCCTGGTTCATCATTCTTATACAGAAACTGCTTCAAAATGACTCTTCGACACTAAGCCTGCTGGCCGGGAATCCATTTTCTCAAGGGCCAAAAATGATCCGGGCACGCCTCTATCGTTATCGATTTGCGACAGCGAAGGAGCGGCGCGAGACGGGTCAATGGTGGATTCGTTCGCTCGCCGGCGAGTATTTGCCTTCCGTTTCTCTTCGCGAGGGTGACCGCACGGCTGGCGCGCCGACAAGCGAGGACTAGCGGGGATATGATGCGGCTATGTCCCCGTCCAATTGGGGGTGCGCTTATTCAAGAATGCATCCATACCCTCGCGAAAATCGCGGCTCGTGTAACACATCAGAATCAGATCGCGATCTTCTTTCGAGCTGACGGTTTCCCGAATGCGGCGTAACGCTTCCTTGGTGGCACGCAATGTGAGTGGCGCTTGTGAAGCTACGATTCGCGCAAGCTCGCTCGCGCGCTTTTGTAAACTTGCGTAGTCAGGCAGTACTTCGCTGAGTAAGCCAATGGCGTGCGCTTCTCCCGCCTCAATCAAACGCCCTGTAAAGATGATGTCCTTTACACGCGCTGCACCGATGAGAAATATAAGCCTCACGTAGTTCGTTATCGAGAGGCAATTCCCCAAGGTGCGGCCTATCGGAACGCCAAAGCGGGAATTTTGTGCGCCGATGCGAAGATCGCAGCACGCTGCAATTGCGGCACCGCCGCCGGTACACGCTCCACCAATCGCTGCGATGGTTGGAACACGTGAGCGTTCCAAAGAGTCGAGAATGCGATCCATCTTCGCTTCATAGCCCAGAGCGTCCTCAGGGCTCGAAAACGCCTTAAACTCAGAAATGTCCGTGCCTGCCGCGAATGCCTTGTCCCCGGCGCCTGTCAATATCAGAACTTTGATGGACGAATCGTTTTCCGCCTGGCGAACGATTTCCGAAAGACGTTCATACATACGGAAGGTGAGTGCATTGCGAGCCTCGGGACGATTAAAAGTAATGCGGCCGATGCCGTCATCAACTCCATAGAGAAGCTCCTCGGTCAGAGTATTGTGGCTCACGGTGTTGTGCCTTTCTGAACTGAGTCCGGCATCTGGATCGCTCCTTGCTCCGCAAGTTGCTCGATCTCCGCATTAGAAAAGCCGTGGTCACGTAGGATTTCTCGTGTGTCCTGACCAAATAACGGAGCGGAGCGGCGCACACCGCCTGGAGTATCGGAAAATTTAATAGGTAGACCGATCGCCTTCACAGATCCGGCTGTGGGATGCTCAGTTTGGACGATCATTTCGCGCGCAAGTGCCTGGGGATCCCGGTGCATTTCTCCGACCTCCAGCACCGGACCTGCCGGAACTCCTGCTTCCTCAAGCCGACGCAACCATTCGGCGGAACTGCGGCGCTTGAATAGCGGAGTCAGCGTTTCAGCCAGCACCTCGAGATTACGCATGCGGTCTGCATTCGTCGCAAAACGGGGATCGTCTCGCATGCCCGGCGCTTCGAGCGCTTCCACCAGGCGCAGCCAGTTCCCCTGATTCGCGGCACCCACGGTAATCCAGCCGTCCGAGGTTGGAAAGGCCTGGTAGGGCGCATTCAACGGGTGCGCAGTGCCCATCGGGCCCGGCGCTCGGCCGGTCGCGAAACACATGGCCGAATGCCAGTAGGTTTGAATAATCCCAGCCTCGAAGAGCGAAGTATCCACCATTTGTCCTTGTCCGCTCGACTCGCGAGCGTGCAAGGCAGCGAGTATGCCGACGCAAGCGAGAATGCCCGCCGTAATATCCGTAACGGGTGCTCCTACTTTTACGGGCGGATGTCCTGGGCCTTCTCCGGTGATGCTCATCAAACCGCTCATGCCCTGGGCCACCAGATCGAATCCGCCGCGATCGGCATAGGGCCCTGTCCGGCCAAAACCCGAAATCGCGCAATAGATCAGCCTCGGGTTCAACGCGTGCAGGGCATCATAGCCCAAGCCCATTCTTTCCATCGTGCCGCGGCGGAAGTTTTCGATCAGCACGTCAGCATTTTTCAGCAGACGAGAGAGGACGTTGCGCCCGCCTTCCGTTCTCAGGTCCAAAGCAATTCCGCGCTTGTTGCGATTCATCATCAGAAACGCCGCAGATTGGTCGGCGATGGTGGGCGGTACCATGCGGCGGGAGTCGTCGCCATCCGGCATTCTCTCAACCTTAATGACGTCGGCTCCCATGTCCGCCAGCAACATGGAACAGGCAGGTCCTGCCATGATGTGCGAGAGATCGATCACCTTCACATCCTTAAGCGGGCCTGTTGTTCTCCGTTCAGTGAATTTGTCCATCACTAAAGCCTTTCTCGGTTTTGCCTGTTTGAAATAGATAACATGATGGCGGCTAGTGGGCGGTCGCGATTTCAAGGGCTCCGAAACTTCTGTAGCAATGGACTTGAACAGTAATATACATCCGTGCCTAAAGTGTGCGATCCAAACAGGGGCACCCAAGAGACGACCTGAAGTTTCCAGACGTTCAGTTTGCAATGGAACACGATGAGAGATCAGGACGCCCTCATGCCGTCTCGATCTCGCGGAATGATTTTGGCGTCACTTATCTTGCAGGGCGGCAGAGCGGCTCCCGGGCAGGCCGACAGCCATCCAGGCTGCTTCGCGCCACTTGCCCTGCTCCTTGGTCCATATTGTCATGACTAGATTATTGACGTCGGCGATCTTGCCGCTGTTATCCGCGCGCAGGTGCATATGCTCCTCGATAATTGCAGTGGCACCATAGGAACGGACGTGAACGTCGGACAGATCGAGAGCCAAAAACTTGTGCGCTCCGCTTCCAACGCCCCTCAGATATTCGGCCTTATGCTCCACCATGCCATTGGCGTGGATATGCGTGAAATCCGGGGTTTCGCAATGGTCCATCGCTGCCACATCTCCCCGCAATTCGGCGTCGTTGCATTCTGCGTTCATTTTGAGCACTTCTTGATCGGCCTCGGCTTTGCCGTCCGCGGGCGGAATTGCAGCCAGTGCACGGCCGGCCCGCCCCGCAAACAACAATCCCCCTACGAACAAGAAAGCGGAGCTGAGGGCACACAACAGAACGCGATTCTGTGACATGTTTGTTCTCCTTGAGCAGAGATTGTAAACCACAAGCGATTCCTGGAAGGCATCGTTTCAAGGTAGCATTTAGCCGCATTCGTTTTTCCGTTGCTTCGCTCAATGGAAGCGCCGGGAGGTAACCGGGGATGATTTCGCAGAAGAATATCTCGCCGAATACTCCCATGGGTGCAAACCTGGTCAGTGGAGGTGGCGCGACTTTTCGCGCCTGGGCCCCGCTGGCTGCGGCTGTATATCTCAACGGCACTTTCGGCGGCACGCCACGAACAGGACAGACCGACGATCTGCTGCTTGCGAAGGATGCCAATGGATATTGGACAGGCTTTGTGGACGCGGCGGGCGAAGGCGATCTTTACCGTTTCTGGGTTGTGGGACCAACTACGGGACCAGGATTTCCCGGATCGAACGGGTACAAGCGCGACCCCTATGCGCGGGAACTCGCGAACGCTGCATCATTCCCCAACTGCAGCTGCCTGATCCGCTCAGCCACAGCATACCCCTGGCACGATTCGGGATTCGTCACGCCCGATTTCAGCAACATGATCATTTATCAGCTCCACATCGGGACGTATGACCCGGCCGCGCCAGAAGTAGCGTCAACCTTTCTTGACGTGATTACAAAAATTCCCTACCTAGTCGCGCTCGGCATCAATGTGCTGCAGCCGCTGCCGGTGGACGAGGTCGAGACAGACCCATCGATGGGCTACGATGGCGCCGATTTATTCTCGCCGGATTTTCCCTATGTCGTCACCGATCCAGCAACGTTGAATGGATACCTCGCCACCATCAATGGCTTGCTTGCGGCGAAAGGCCTTTCCCCGTTGGCTTTGCAGGACATTACCCCTGGTCCTGCTCAGCTCAAAGCACTCGTGGATCTGTGCCATGTCTACGGCATCGCCATGGTCTTCGACGTGGTCTACAACCACGCCGGCGGGTTTACGGTCAACGGCAAGCTGGATGATAACTGTATCTATTACTGGGATCGTGCCCACGACGTAGGAAACAACAACGACAGTTTATATTTCACCGACCAAGACCGCGGAACGGGCGGGCTCTCCTTTGCCCTCTGGAAAAATGACGTATGTCAATTTCTTATCAATAATGCTCTGTATTACATCAATGAGTTCCACGCAGACGGATTCCGTTATGACGAAATCAGTGATCTGATTTCAATGAATCTGGATTCGGGCTGGAGCTTTTGCCGCAATCTTACAGATACTCTTCGCTACGTAAAGCCCCGCCTATTGCAAAACGCCGAGTTCTGGCCCTGGGAGGCCGGTGATTATCCAAAAGAGACCCAAACGATGGTGACGCCTACCGGCGCCGGAGGAGCAGGATTCGATGTGGTGCAGCACGATGGGCTGCGCAGTGCAATTCGGGGCGCCGTGGAGGCAGCTTCGTTTGGGCAGAGCGCCGCAGTCAATTTCGATGCGATCACGGCTAATCTCTATCCGCAGGGATTTGTTCATGCATGGCAGGCGGTGCCTTGCGTGGAGAATCACGACATCGTCAAAGTGGGCAGGGATCTGCGCATTCCCGCTTTGGCCGATGGCTCGAATCACCGATCCTGGTATGCGCGGAGCCGTTCGCGGTTCGCCACCGGCCTGCTCCTTACCGCTCCCGGGATCCCACAAATCTTCATGGGACAAGAGTTCCTGGAGGACAAGCAGTGGAGTTCGGATCCGGGTGCGCCGAACCTGATTTGGTGGCCCGGCTTGAATGCCAGAGGCGATCGGGCCATGGTGGACCATCTGCGATTCACGCAGGACCTCGTTCGACTGAGGTGGACCTATCCCGCTTTGCGCGGAGATAACGTGAATCCGTTCCACGTTCACAACCAGAATCGTGTGATTGCACTTCACCGATGGCTAGACGGTACCGGGCAGGACGTGATTGTGGTCGCTACTCTGGCTGAAAGTACCTGGTATGACTATGGTATTGGCTTCCCATTTGGAGGGTCATGGCGGGAAGTTTTCAATAGCGATGTTTATGACAATTGGGTTAACCCGATTGTCGCTGGCAACGGAGGAGGTATCGCTGCGTCCGGTCCTCCGATGCACGGCTTTCAAGCTTCGGCAAATATTGTTATCCCTGCGAATGGAGTAGTCGTATTCGCGCGGTCGTAACTTGAGCAGCGCGAAGTAACCAGCGCGATCTGCAGCAGGATACTAGGGCATGACCGCAGCTCGCTGAGATAGAAGATATGCAGTGCGCTCGTTTGGCGTGGGCGATTCCTGGGTAACTGACTTCTGCAAGGGCGAGGCCTCATACTTTAAGTAGGAATACGAAGGCCGGCCATCTTGCGCCGACCCGACAGTCACGAATTCCACCGACTTCACCGCCTCGGGAATCTTCGCTCCAAACCAGCGAGGATCTTCCTGCTGAGTCCACGTAACGAGCGAGAGTTGCGAGCCGGCGGGATAGTCGTGCTGCGAATGAGTTCTGACATATCCCACGGCAATGTCATTGCCGTAGAGCGTGGACATCGTCGAATCCGTTCGGACGATCATGGAAGTAATAACCTTCCATTGCAGAGGGTTTGCCGGCAAGGTACCGACAAGAGATGCGCTCTGATTAAACGTTGCCGAGATTCTCGGCTCGTCACCAGAGCACCCCAAAATGCTGAGCGGAAGAATAAAGCTGAGAAGGCAAAACATTTTCGCTGACAGTATCATTGCTGACCTCGGATCGGCTCGGTGAAAACATAGTCGGTATCCCGCAAGGGGTTATGGCAGCCGACGCATTCGTTCGTGAACGCAGCGCTTTCCCCATATGGTTTCAGGTCAGCGCCCCGCCATCTCGCCCAACCCCAACCCAACGTATCCCTATATTTTTTGCTGTCTCGAATCATGAACTCGACCTGAAAGAATGCTCCTGGCCGGACGAATCCTTGTTGGTCTGCCCGTTGGACCCACGCGACCTTGGCAAAGGCAGTTCCGTCCGGCCAGGGATTGATGTGATTTTCTGCGATGGCTTTGACAGCGACTTCGTTGCCAAGAATTTCCCTCATTGTGCCGTTGTCGGATCGTTCCGTGCTGCTGATAGTTTTCCAGTTCTTATAGTCGGGGATAAAGGAGATACCGTTGGGCGCGGGTTGCGGGACCGGATTTACGATCTCGCCCCGAATCCATTTGTCGGACTGTGCGTCTGCGAAAGCGATTACCTCCGGCGTAGCTGTTGTGCTGGGTTCAAGGGATCTCAGGTAGTCCTTCAAGACGGCCAACTGAGTGGGTGTAATTGACGATTCCGGATGGAGGCGCTTGTAGTCAGGCAGAGGCATTGCTCCCAATTCGATCTGACTTACGGCCTCAAACAGGTATCCGTGTTGCTGTGCGAGAGGAAGCACGGTGATTTCCGAAAAATTCAGGTGCCTTCTGCCCGACGTGACGTCCTTGACCACAAGCCAGTAGGCCGGTACTGGGAGATCAAACCAGGAGAGTTTGGTTTCGTTCGAGTGGCAGTTGTAGCAGGACGTTCTTAAGATTTGCTTTACCTCGAGAGGCGCTTGCAACTCGGCCGTGGCCGGAGGATCGGCTAACTTGGGACGGATGAATTGGATCCCTGCAAAGGCAATACATCCGACCACCACGAGCCATCGGAATGCTTTCAATTTAGTTCGCCATTCCATCGAGATGCCGCTCCTTGAAGCCGAGAGGCACTTTATTTCGAACGCGTGAGAACCGATAACGCCGGTTCACCAAATCGCGCACAGGAACTCAAATACGCCACCGAACTTTTCATGGGTGTCTCAAACAAATTGTAATGATGCTTTAGATGATTTCGTAATTCTTCGCGTCACATACATAATGGTTTTGTGAAAAGATCCGGCACTGCCGATCTGCCTCTGCACGGTGGCCGCGTTCCTGCGTGGCTCGCGGAACGCATGACCCTGCTCGGAACGGGCATAGCCGAACACATCGTATTAACGTACGGACCGTCTGAATTTCTTTCCCGGCTTAGCGATCCCTTCTGGTTCCAAGCTCTCGGATGTGTAATGGGCATGGACTGGCACTCCTCTGGGATAACGACTTCGGTGATGGGAGCTCTGAAACGAGGGCTGAATCCGCATTTCTCGGAACTGGGAATAGCCGTATGCGGAGGGCGCGGCCGGCATTCGATTCGCACGCCAGATGAGCTTCGTAGCCTTGGAATGCGCACAGGGCTAAACGGCGACGAACTGGCGCGTACAAGCCGCTTGACGGCGCGAGTCGACAACAACGCCATTGCCGACGGTTTTCAGTTGTACCTGCATTCGTTCGTGGTTTTGCGATCCGGTGCGTGGGCCGTCGTCCAACAAGGCATGAACCCTATTTGCAGCATGGCACGGCGTTATCACTGGCATTCCGCAACCGTGCGCGATTTTACTTGTGAGCCTCACAGCGCGATCGTGGGAGAACATCAAGGCACAATTCTGAACCTCGTCGACAGCCGGGCATCACGCGCTCAGGACGCGCTGCTCGAAATTGCCCATCAGCCAGTTGCCAATTCCCTGACCCAATTCCGAAGATTGACGATGCCGGCGCACCACGACGTGCGTGCCACGGATGTTGATTTGAGCCGGCTGGGCTCCGTCCTCGCGGTCGCTCACGATCAAGAGTTGCGGGACTTCGCTTCACTTTTACTTGTAGAAGGTCTTGGGCCGCGGACGCTTCAATCGCTCGCTCTTGTTGCAGAAGTCGTTCACGGCGCACCGACACGCTTTTCCGATCCGGCGCGGTTTTCCTTCGCTCACGGCGGAAAGGACGGGCATCCGTTTCCGGTGACGCTGAAAACATATGATGAAACTTTGGGCTTCCTGCGGCGGTCGCTTCAGGATGCGCGCATTGGCGATCAAGAGAAAATCGATGGTTTCCGCCGTCTCGACAGGCTGACGCGCACCGTCGAGCAACAGTTGAATGCTGTTGCCGATTTTGACGCGATCGTAACTCACGAGCGTTCCATTTCTCCGTCCGTGCGTGGCCGCTCGGTCGGGCGACGCGGCTCCTCACACCTGCGCGCGGAACAGTTGGACTTCGCTTTCGGGTGATTATTCGGTTTTGCGTGATTACCTAATAAGTGGCAGAAAGCTCACCGTGGGCACGTTTATTCAAAGTCCTAAAGGTGACTGAGTACCGTAGCGTTTTGACCGGGGGAATGCTGTGCTGATAACCCCAACGGGCAACGCCACGCATCGCGTATACGGAGCGCGGCTCAAGAGTGAGTGCCACAATGCGGCCTTTCTGCTTATAAGGCCTCAGCCTCATCCTGCAACTGCTTGCTAACGACACTCCGATGATGAGGTCAAATTGAGGAACATCCCGGTGCCAGCCAATCGGGGCACTGGGTGGATATTCGGTAATCACTGCCTCGACAATTTCGTGTGTTGCCACGCCGGCCCATTTGGCGGCCTTCTCTCGAAGATAATGCAGAAATTCTGGAATAGCCTTGGTGCTGCTCGCCTTTCGGGTACTGAAATCATATTCAAAGCCGTACTCTACAATGCGGCGCTTTGCGACGTAGCCTTGAAAATTGAAGGACGTAAAATTCAACTTTTGGAAGCGTTCGCGAAGATCGCTCTCTTCTTTTTCGCTTAGGAATTCTTGCTGGTATTGGAAGCCGGATGGAACTTCGGCCGGTTCCGGACTTTTTTTGATGCCGCCCGGAAACAGTTCCAGTTCAGCCATGCGCTTGCGCATCAGTTACTCGCAAATACTCTTGAAGTCTCGTCGAGGTGGTATCTTCAAGCTCACGTAGAATCATTCTTTTGATGGTCGGCTTGTACTGTTTTGGTCCATGGCTGGAGCTTTTCTCGTGCAGTGAAGTTTAGAATGCTTTCGCATTAATTCCGCTTTGGGTAGCACCGGTTGGACCTATTTTGTCGGTACGGTCTGCAGACCAGCGATCCGGGGGGAGCAAGCAGTGCCTCTTGATGGAATCCAAATTAGGCCGAGAAAACCTGTCAGTCGTCGAGATTACAATTTCTGGGCAAGTTTACCAGCTTCCCCACGGGTTCGCGAACCTCTGGTCATGAATGACTTCGTCGTCAGTCAAAGATTCCAAGAACGCGATTAGATCGGCTCGTTCCTGAGCCGACAATTTAAAGCCGCGGATGAGAGGGTCCTTGTTTGGATTGTGAAAACCTTCGCCGGCATTGGGCCAGCCGACAATGGTGCGTCCCCCTGCGGAATAATGATCGAGCACATCATTGAGGGTTTTCGCGCTGCCGTCGTGCATGTACGGCGCAGTGAGGGCGATGTTGCGCAGAGTGGGCGCTTTGAACTTGCCGACATCTTCCTGTTTTGACGTGTACTCGTAAATTCCCAAATTGGGTGCGGGATATGACATTGCCCCGGCAATGTTATACAGGCCGGTGTTATGAAAATGAATCTGGCCACTGCGCCTTCCGTCGAAATCCGTGGCATCGCTGAAGTTAAATCCGCCATGACATCGAAAGCAAGATAACGGCTCGCTGAAAAATAAAACCTCTCCCCGTTTCGCTGAATCCGAGATCGCCTTATCGTCGCTTCTGTAGTGGTACCGGTCATACGGAGAACTGGCTGAAATAATCGTCCGCTCAAATGAGGCGATCGCCTTGGTGACGTTTTGGATCGTGAACGGATCTGGGTCTCCTGGAAATGCTGCGGGAAATGTTATGCGATATAGAGAGTCTGAGCGGAGCACGTCGAGGAACGCCTCGCCATTCCCTCTCAGACCAAGTTCGACGGGATGATCACCGAACATCGGGGTTAGGGCTTGATGTTCCAAGCTATGTTCGTCTGGGTTGCTCCACGTCAGGGCTGCGCTATACGCTACATTGACGAGGCTCATGGCGCCGCGTGGATGCAACTTGCCGGTCGAGCCTACCGCCTGGGCCTTGCCATCCGTGAAGGCAAGCGCTTGTCGATGACAAGTAGCACACGACTCAGTTCCATTCCCTGACATGCGCTGGTCGTAGAACAGAAACGCGCCCAGGTAGACCTTGGCGGGCGTCATGGGATTGTCGGCGGGAACTCTTGGCTTTGGGAAGCCTTTCGGCAGCTTCCATTGATATTCATCTGCGCCGACTCGAGCGTCCGCTGTCTGCGGAGCCGCAAAACTCACGGAGCTAACGACGCACGCCGCCGCAATTGCCAGTAGGACAAGGAAACAGAGCTTATTCACGGTGCGACCATCATTTTCGGAGCTTAATCACTTCCAATTTTTCGAGCATGCGCACGGATCGCGCGCCTTCCTTATCCGCAGGAATCACCAATCGGACAGGGCCCTGATATTCAAATAGCGGCTTGCTGTCGCGCTTGTCAGCTACGATCACTCGAGTTCCGCCCAAGTCGGGATCGAGTTCACCGAGGCTGAAGACCACTGCGTACCCATCTTTCGCTTCGGCGAGGACATACCCCGCCAAGGCCTTGCCCCGCATCTGTCGCCCAAACGGAATGCCCGCCTTCTTAAGGATCTCTTGAAGGGCGACGCCCTCGTAGGTGGTTTTCACGCCGTCTTGTTCGGTCACCTCGGCTTGTTGGCGCGGCATGGCTGCGAGGTCGGTCGCGCTTAACGCCAAAGGGGTCGGAACATCTCCCATCACCGCAAGTTTTGGTTCTTGCGCCGATTGTCCTGACATCTGGAGAGCAGAAAGTAGTAACGCGGCGATACTGAGAGAAACCCGCTGTCGTTGTTTCATAGGTTGCAGTGTCGTGTAGAACTTACGTCGCGTCAACAGCGAGGTTATTGCAGCGGTACTGGCCACTGCTACGACGGCCCTGGAGGACCCCCTTAGCGGAGTCCGCGATGCGGACTGCTGTTTATCCTGCCCGCCGTCGATCGGGAGTTCAACGCAAATACATTGAGGTAGCTTCAGTTAGTGTCAGCTCTTCTCCAACATTACTTCAGTAGACTTGATCACGGCGGAAACCGTGTCACCGACTTTAAGCTTCATCTCTTCCGCGCTGCGCTTGGTAATCACGCTCTCGATCACGTTGTCGCCTACACGCATGACAACATGCGCCACGACGCCACCGAACTCGATTTCCGTCACTTTCCCGACCAGCCTATTCCGCGCCGACAAGGTCATTGAGATGTTCTCCTTTAATCAAAGGTAACGAACCAGCCCAAAGGAAACAATGTCAAAAACATCTATCGCTGCCGAGGTGAGACCTTCGTTCCGGCCACAAGACGCCACGAGTGTGTCTTGATTACAAGCCAGACTTGCTGCTCCGGCTTTAGGCCTAGCGATTCGCAGGCACCGGGCGTCAGATGAACTTCGAACTTCCTGCCCGCATCTATTTCCGCGATGACCATTGCGCCCTCTCGTCGCAGCGATATTATTCTGGCGGGCACGACGTTTCTGGCGCTTAACGCGCGCGGAAACTCACCAGCAATTATGATGTCTCCCGCGCGAATTGCGATACGAATTTTGGAACCAACCTCGACTCTGGACAGCGGTACTTCAACGTCCGTTTCTGCTCCGTCCAGCCTGCAAAGCATCGTCCCGGAATTGGGATTGATCGAAACAACGGTGGCGTCGAAGAAGTTCTCGAACCCTGCAAGTTGAGCGAGGGATTCATGCGTGGGCGCCTCCAGCACGTCCTGGGGCGTTCCCTGACTTAGGATCCGGCCGTTTTCGAGACTGATGACCCGCTCACCGAGGGCAAACACCTCTCTTTGGGAATGGGTAACGTAAAGAATGGGAATGTTTCGCGCAGCGTTCCAGGCGCGCAAATCTTCGATGATTTGGGACTGAGTTGGATAGTCAAGGGCGGAGAGCGGCTCATCAAGCATCAGCACGCGCGGATCCGTTACAAGCGCACGTGCCAACGCTACGCGCTGGCGCTCACCGCCTGAAATCTCATTTGGCCTGTGCTTGCGAAGGCCTGAGATGCGAAAAGATTTGAGGATATCCCCTGTGCGTTGCCTCGCATGACTCCGGTCGAGTCCATCCAAGCCGTACTCTATATTCTTCTCCACGCTCAAGTGCGGAAACAGCGCCAGGCTCTGGAAAAGGAGCCCAATCTTGCGCCGGGGCGCAGGAACATCCACCCGAGCGTCTGAATCAAAAACTATTTGCTCGCCGATCTTGATCTGACCTGAGTTGGGGCGAATCAGGCCCGCGACGCAACGAAGAAGCGTGGTCTTACCCGAACCGGATGCGCCAAACAGCATAGTGACGCCCGGGGGAATAGAGAATTTCACGTCAAGAGCGAAGTTTGCCGAGAGACGTTTCTGGAGATTGACAGAAAGCTGCATTATTCGTCGACGCGGCCTTACCTTTGCAGCGGCCACACCGCCCAAGATTTTCGGTTGATGCCATAGACGATGGAGAGCACCACAAAAGAAAACAGCAGCAGCAACAATGCCGTTCTATTGGCTGCGGCATAGTCGAGGCTTTGGACCTCATCATAGATCGCGATAGAAACTGTCCGTGTGACACCGGGAATGTTGCCGCCAACCATCAGCACGACGCCAAATTCCCCCATCGTATGCGCGAAGCTCAGGACTGCGCCGGTGATCACCCCGTTGATTGAAAGCGGCAGGATTACGCGAATGAATGTGCGCAACCTGGATGCGCCAAGGACTGATGAGGCTTCGATGAATTGACGGTCGACTTGAGAAAACGCTACGGCAATGGGCTGGACCGCGAACGGCAGGCTGTAGAGAATAGACGCGATTACCAAGCCCTCAAAGGTAAATGCAAGTCCGTGGCCGGACCATGCCGCCCAAGCTCGCCCGATAGGACTTAGCGAACCGATCGCCACGAGGATATAGAAGCCGAGAACCGTTGGCGGCAACACAATCGGCAGCGCCACAACCGATTCGACAAGGAACTTCCAACGCCACGTTGAGAAAGTCACCCAATACGCAATCGGCGTACCGATCAGTAGGAGAAATCCACACACCAGCGATGAGAGCTTCAAACTGAGGAGAATTGCCGGCCAGTCCATTAGCGGGCCAAAGGTGATCGACGCATTCTTGGAATCCTGAACCTCATAGGGTTGCCGTCAATTGCCCGGCCGCGATTCTGGCACGGTTAAGCCATTGGCGCGCATGAATTCAGCGATTTCTGGCCGCCGGAGGAAACTCAGGAATTGCCGTGCGATATCCTTCTGCTTAGAGGATTTCAGGATCACAACAGCTTGATCAATTGCCGGATAGAAGGATGTGGGAATTTCATAGTACGTTCCCTGACTCTTCAAAGGAGGCGCCAACACCAGAGAGAGTGCGAGAATCCCGATATCCGCATTGCCCGACTCAACGAACTGAGCAGCCTGTGAAATGTTTTCCCCCAACACTAATCTATCGCGCACTTTGTCGTAGACTTTCTCGTGGCGCATTGCGGCAACGGCCGCACGCCCGTAGGGAGCATGTTCCGGATTCGCGATAGAGATCTTACGTGCCCTGGCATCCGCTAATATTGGAAGACCTTGACCTATATCTATCCGCGATCCCTTCCGCACCCACAACGCTATTCGCCCAGTAGCGTACTGGGAAAGCGTTCCCGGTTCCACTAATCCCGCAGCTTCAAGCTTTGCGGGGTAGTCAACGTCAGCCGAGAAAAACATATCAAAGGGCGCACCGTTCTGAATTTGCGAATAGAAATTACCAGAAGAGCCGAAAGTGAGCTCAACCTTGTGGCCCGTTTCTTTTTGAAATCTAGCTGAAACATCTTGAAGGACGAACTGCAGGTCCGCCGCAGCCGCGACCCGCAATTCCTGCGCCGCTGCCATCCCAGAAAGCTGAGAAGCAAGCAATAGACAACAGATAACGCGAAAGGCTCTCATTTGATCCTCTGAACTCGCCAAGCAGCGGCCTAGACCGAGCGATGGATCCACAATTCTTTACTCTGGATCCATGGCCGAAGGAGCATTACTTCTGTGGATTTGATCAGCACAGCAATGGTCTCGCCTATCTAGTTACAATACGTATTGAAGCAAGTCGATATTATATATCTATCCATATACAAGTACAGACGACCAAAGAGTGAAGTGCAACTTAAATCGTCAGCATTTGCAGCGGTAATCGCATCTATTACGCCTCATATCGACTTGACTTCTCTGCTCTTAACGTATTAACTCGTAACCCTTTGGGTGCGTTCACTGTCTCTTACTCGAACTAAAAGGGGTTCAAATGAGATCGTATCTCCTCAAAGCTCTTCTTGTCTCGCGGCACGGGGAAAGAAGACGCGTTATCAACCGACCTTCGCAACCTGACGGCTTGCGATTTGTTACCGGCCTCATCTTATTTTTCCTATCAGTTGCGCTTGCGCCACTGGCCTCCGCTCAAGACTCCGCGGCTATCTTCGGCACGGTTACAGATCCATCGGACGCCGTTGTGGCTGGAGCAAACGTCACGGCGATAAACGTGGATACGGGTATGGTTCGTGCTGTGGTCACCGACAATGCGGGCCGATACCGAATATTTTTCCTGCCTGTAGGCCCTTACGAGGTTCACGTCAAGCAATCGGGATTCCCCGAAGAAGTACGTACGGGACTCCATCTCGTCGTAGGGCAAGAAGCTGAGGTTGACCTCGCTCTGCGTCTTGGACAGACCACCGAGCGGATTACGGTAAATGAGGACGCGCCGCCGGTGAGCGTTACAAACGCGGACATTTCTGGCTTGGTTGGGGAGCAGCAGGTGAAGGACCTGCCGCTGAATGGCCGCAGCTTCGACCTTTTAATGACTTTGAATCCCGGCGTGGTCAATTTCACTTGGGAGAAAACGGGCGGTTTAGTTGGGATCTCTAATTCCACAACCGCGAACATGTTTTCGGTTTCTGGCAACCGGCCACAGCAGAACCTGTTCTTGCTTAATGGCATCGAGTACACAGGCGCGGCGGAAAACAACATGACACCCGGCGGTGCGAGCGGCCAATTGCTGGGCATCGACGCAGTGCGGGAGTTCAATATCCTGCGTGACTCCTACAGCGCGGAGTACGGTAAGAAGCCCGGCGGCCAGATCTCCATCGTCACGCAATCCGGCACGAATCAGTGGCATGGTTCAGTGTATGAGTTTCTGCGAAATAACGCGTTTGACGCGCGCAACTTCTTCGATGCCGGCTCTTCTGCGCCGCCCTTTAAAAGAAACCAGTTCGGCGCTTCGGTCGGCGGCCCAATCCAAAAGAACAAAACCTTCTTTTTCGCCAACTACGAGGGGTTCCGCCAGGCTCTTCACCAGACCTCCGTCGCCTTGGTCCCCGATGCGCAATCGCGCTTGGATGCCGTACCCATCGTGCAGCAACTGGGGCTGATGAATGTTTGGCCCCTCGCACCTGCTAATGCGCCTGACACCAAAATCTTCGGTAAGGACGGCATCCAGCAGTATTCCAGCAGCCCACTTCAAGCCGTCCGGGAAGACTTCGGTACGGTGCGGCTGGATCACACTTTTTCCGAACGCAATTCCGCCGGCGCGGTCTATACGATTGACGACAGCTACAGCCAGACAGCCACCGTGCTCGATCCTTTTGCCACGGACCTCATCGCACTTCGTGAACAAGTCTTCAGCTTGCAGGAAGAGCACGCCTTTTCGCCGAGTATTGTGAACACGGCACGTGCCGGATTCTCTCGCGCGGCATACTTTTTCACCGGCGAGCCTACGCCTGGGACGCCGGTAGCCAGCGTCTCTGGTTTCTTGTCAGGGCTTCCCGTAGGAGCCGTGGTGGTCGGAGGCAGTCAGGCTTCCAATCCGCAAACCCAGATAGGGCTCGCGGGAAGCAACAATGGCAGCAATCTACATATCGCGCGGAATCTCTTAACTTTTACGGATCAGGTTTCAGTAAACCATCGGCGGCACCAATGGACAGCAGGTATCTGGCTGCAGCGCTTTCAATCCAATGAGAACATGGGACTCAGCCAATACGGCCAAATGACTTTCGCTGGTCTGGGAGCACTCATCAATGGCGAGGCCAGTTTCCTATATAGTCCTACACCCACCCCGTTGGGTTGGCGATCGCTCTTCGGTGCGTTTTTCGCCGAGGACGTGATTCGCCTAAGTCCACGATTGACGCTCTCTGTCGGCTTTCGTGGCGAATCCTCGACCGGCTGGAACGAAGTGCACGGTCGCGCGGCAAATTACCAGCTCCTTAATGGCGTCGCGCAATGTCAGTCGACGACCGGAACGTGCCTGCCGGCGGTGGGTTCGTCGTTTTTCAGCGTCAATCGGGCCAAGTTCCTGCCTCAACCGCGGCTTGGAATCGCCTGGAGTCCATTTGGAAGAAAAATCGTGATTCGCGCTGGCATCGGCATGTACAACGATCTACAGGATGCGCTCGGCTATCGCGCAGATCAGAACGCCCCCTTCAATCCGACGTACACGGTAGCTGCCTGTACTACGGTCGGCTGTATCGCTAATTTCAAACTCCCGATCTCACCGACAGCCTCGACGTTCGCCGGCTCTTTCGTGCCAGGCGGCGTGCAGCCCGACATGTATACGCCCACTGTCGAGACCTGGTCGCTTCGCGTCGAACGCGAACTTTCGCCGAACACTTCGCTGACCGTGGGCTACGTTGGCAATCACGCGTTTCACGAATTGGTAGGCGTGGACGATAACGCGCGCCAGCCTGTGGTCTGCCCTTCGGCTCCCTGCCCGGCAACGTTCCCGAATACTGCGGCGTATGGTGCCCTCGCGGGATTACCTGTGCCCGCGGGTACGTTCTACATTGCAACGACAGCCACTGGGGGATCGCCAGCGAGGCCTAATCCTCGCCTCGCCAATACGTGGACCTGGATGTCCGAGGGCAACAGTTCGTACAACTCGTTACAGGTCGATATCAACCGCCGCTTTAGTAAAGGTCTGTCGTTGCGTGGAGTCTACACGTTCTCTAAAGTTCTCGATGATGGAGACTCCTACAATGGAACCGCCGCCGGAAATGCACCAGGATTAGTATCGAATCCGTACAACATTCGTGCGGACTGGGGATTGGGAACTTTTGATGTGCGCAATGTTGGAGTCGTCACCGCCACGTATGATCTTCCGCTAGGACGCGGCCGGCATTGGCTCGGCAGCACCAAGGGCTTCAGTGGAGCGCTAGTCAGCGGTTGGGCCGTCAACAGTGTTGTGACGTTGCAGGACGGCTTCCCGTTTACACCACAACTCGGTTACAACCCGTCAAACGATGGAGACACACGCAATCCCGTGCGGCCGTTCGTCAATCCGAGTTTTAGCAGTCCGGTGATCGTTGGGAGTCCCAACCAGTGGTTCAACCCTGCGGCATTAGCTCCCGTTCCAAACAACAGCGGTTTCTTCGGAAATCTTGGCCGCGACACCTTTATCGGCCCCGAGCTTGGCACCTGGGATTTTTCCGTGATGAAAGATACGCGTATAAGCGAGCGCATGACCGGACAGTTCCGGGCAGAAATCTTTAACCTGCTAAACCGCGCTAACTTCAGCACGCCGAGCCTTATCGTGGCGGTGCTGGCGCCAGGCTCCACAGCGCCCACATCTTCGGGCGTAGGAGGATTGATCACCGGTACGTCAACGTCGTCACGCCAAGTGCAGTTCGGGCTAAAGCTGCTTTGGTAGGAAATTCGA
Organism: uncultured Acidobacteriota bacterium; assembly: GCA_963803735.1. Taxonomy (GTDB): domain Bacteria; phylum Acidobacteriota; class Terriglobia; order Acidiferrales; family UBA7541; genus Palsa-189. The sequence goes on from CAWDNV010000016.1 coordinate 78,080, forward strand.
CGCGAGTACCATCTCGCTAACAAATATTCTATCGTTAATGTAACGCGTTATTATTTCTCAACCACTAATACCGGCCCTGGAAGTCCATTTGTTTCCAAAAGCCATCTATATGCATTGCGCCCGGGTCTTAAGGTTCGGAATTGTTCACCTATTGCGAGCGATTCCGAGCTTTTGGATCCTGGCCTGCAGCGTGGACCGTTTCACTCCCAATTGAGCAGCGGCGCCCCTTGGACCTGCAATGACCCAACGGGTTTCATCCAAGGCCTCCAGAATCCGCTGTCGTTCGGTTTCTTCGAGGAAGCGCCGTAGGTTCCCCTCGTTCTCCGGCGTGGCGGGGTGGCTGTGCTTAGAGATAAGTCCAGCGCCGGTGCTTAAATCTGAGAGCGCAACTCTCAACACAGGCCCCGAAGACAAGATCACTGCACGCTCAAGTACGTTCTGTAGCTCGCGAATGTTGCCGGGCCAGCGGTAATTGCACAAGGCGCTCATCGTCTCTGAAGTGATGCTGTGTATCCTCTTGTTCATCTGGCGCGCGAACTGCAATACGAAGTGGCTGACCAGAGTCGGGATGTCTTCGCGACGCTCGCGCAGCGCCGGAACCCGAATTGGAAACACATTTAATCGGTAGAAGAGATCGGCGCGGAATTTCTGCTCCGTAACCATGGCTGCCAAGTCACGGTTTGTCGCGGCGATCAGCCGGGCTTCTGTGCGCAGAGTGCGCGTGTTTCCGAGGCGCTCAAATTCGCGCTCCTGTAGCACCCGCAGCAACTTCGGCTGGAGTTCGAGCGAGACGTCACCGATCTCATCCAGAAAAATACTGCCACGGTTTGCCAGTTCGAAACGGCCGATTCGTTGTGCGATTGCGCCGGTGAATGCCCCTTTTTCGTGGCCAAAGAGTTCGCTTTCGAGCAGCCCAGCCGGAATAGCAGCACAATTCAACTTCACGAAAGCATTGGAGCGACGTGCGCTTAGATTATGGAGCGCGCGCGCCACTAGCTCCTTTCCGGTTCCCGTCTCGCCGTAAATAAGGACGGTCGATTCTGTAGGCGCGACTGTTTCCACTTGGTTCAAAAGCCAGCACAAAGCGGCGCTCTTTCCAACGATTTCGTCAAAATTCATTTCCCCGCGGATTTCGCCTTCGGGATATAGCTTTTCTCGAGCTAGATCGCCATTAAGCTCTGCCAGATGATTTTGTGTTCCCATATATATGGTTCCCTGATTACCCGGACGGAATCATGCTCGGAATCATTCGTTCCGTTTACTCCTGCTCCCGAAATACCTGCCCGTAGGTCTTGCCATAGGGATAAAAGCGATCACGTTCACCCCGTTCCCAAGCGGCTTTTAGTTCGGGCCTAGTAATGTCCCAGTCTGGACGGCATTTCTTCAACACAGCACGCAAATCTTGCCGAAGCTCTTCCAGGGTAGGTCGGCCAAAAAACCAGTAGCCGTCGTAGATTTTGAATATAACGAGACCAGGTTCGAGCACGATGACATGCGGGATCATCGGATCGTGCTCGGGGTCCGTGTACTCGGCGATGTCCAGATCCTTCTGAACCTTTCGCCCCGGATCGGATAAAAAGGTCCAATGAGCGCCCACGCCGGTGCGGTACTCATTGGTCAGAAGCATGTTGTCGGTACTGATGGTGACGAGCCGGGAGTAACCGACTTCCATCTCGTGGTGAAGTTGGACCAGACCCTCGGCCTGGCGCCGATCCTTTGGGCAAAATCCTCCCCGGCTGAGCACCAGGATCATGGGATCTGGCCCCTGTAGGTCTGAAAGCTTGCGGTGTTTGCCCGTGTGATCGGTCAGCTCATAATCGGGGAATACCGCGCCAGCTACAATGTCCGCTCTCATGCGGTTCAACCTCCTCTAAGACAGTGCATCTACTCCTTATCGGCCTCACTGCTTCGCGCCGTTTAGAAAGAACAACATCGTGACAGGCGCTGTGCCTTTGTTTCGCCATGCGTGCCGAGTACCATTCTGGACGACGACATCGCCCTTCTTGAGATGAACAATCTTGGCGTCATCAAGCTCCAGCCAAATTTCACCGTCGTAAACTACCGCGTAGTCAACGGTGTTCGTCTTGTGCATTGCCGGATCTTCTTTTTCAAAGTGGTCGGCTAACCCTCTGAGGCGAATCAGGGCCTCTCTGCCAGCAGCTTCGGCGTCAAACGAAGGGTCCGCAAAGACCGAGCTTGGCGGAAACGTCACGAAGTGAAGACTTGTGCCGCCAGGTCCGGGAACAACTGACTCGGGATAGCGATCAAATATTTGCTCCTTGCTGAGATCCGGAGTCGCCAGGTTGACCCAGATGAGCGTGTGCTCGTAGCCCGGAACAGTCTTGAACTCATAGGCCGGCAACGGTTCGTCGTTTTGAACGCCGGCCTTCCCATTTACATTTCCCGTGACAATACGACGGTAAGTACTCGGTTTCTTATCGCGCTTGGACAACTCTCTTTTCTTAGAGGTGGTTCCATTCATCGCTAGATCTCCACATCGGCAATTTTCAGAAGCTGCTTCCCAGAATTCTGGTCTGCAAACAGGCGCAACCGGTGCCACCTGGGCGCTGAGCCTAAGCGGTGATAGCCTTCCCGTGATACGCAGCCACAAAGACATCCTGCACAAATTGTTCAAACGAAGTCGGTGTGCTATTCTCCAGCGAACGCGGCTCCTGCGGAACGAGGACTCCAGCGTTGATAGCCTTAAACATCTCGATGTACACAGCGGCTTTCTTCGACGAAAAACCCATTTGCGTCAAAACCTGCTGCACTTGGTCCCGCGACTGGCCCAGTGCCTTCCGGGACTTGCGCGCCGTAGCTGCTCAAGTACACCGCGTAGCGCAGGCCGGACTCCTTCACGGCCTTTGCGATCGCATCGCTCTCTCGCTCCTGGTCCTCCCGGGAGGTAATCGGCGGCAACAACAAGTATGCCGCACGCGCACCCCTGAAGGCTTTGGCGAGCGCAGCCGCGTCGCTCACGTCGGCCGTCGAAGCTTCCGCGCCTTGGCGGACGAAGCGCTGCAGTCGCCCCGTGTCGCGTCCCATAACGCGCACCTTCTCGCCCTTCGATAGCAGAAAGTTGGCAATGATCGAGCCGGTGTTCCCGCTCGCTCCCAAAATCACGTACATGGCATCCGTTACGCCAGCCGCCTTCTCCTTAAGGCTGTTCATATTCGTTTCTCCCTTTTTTAGTTACACCGTTTGGCACTGAAACAAGAGCGGATTCCATGAGCCCTCCTGAATGTGCTTTCTTTTCGATCAGCGTCGTCTTGCGTGTGGCGTGTTCTGCAAAATTCGAACCTTCCCGTTTTGGAATCGTTGGCCATCGGTCTCGCATCATGCATTCGCTTGCCGTACGGTTCACTTCGTGAACACATCGCCGAACATGGGCCGGCCGCTTTTTGACTGCTCCTGCGTGGCCTCGTCTTCAATCACATCCCAGTGCTCGACCAGAACGCCATCCTTGATGCGAACGATGTCCGCCGCAATCCAGTTCACCGGCAGGCCGATGCCCGAAAAGCGCCCGTGAACGATCACGAAATCTCCATTGGCCACGATCGTCCCTGCTTCGTACTTCAGCGTCGGCGGGATGCTCTTGATGAGCTTGAACAGGCCCTCACGGCCCGGCTCAATATGGGCGCTGTGCTGAATGTAGTTGGGTGACCAATAGCGCTCGGCCGCTGCATAGTCCCGCTTGTTGAAAAGTGTGTCGAAGGCCTTAAGCACGAGCTCTTTGTTCTTCTCTTCAATCGCCTGATTCATTTTTATCCTCCGTCCAACGGCTGTGCCATGCGTGAGAGTTATCGGGCCGTTTTGCCACCGTCGACGAGGTAGGAAGCTCCCGTGATGAAGGAGGCCTTGTCGGAGGAAACAAAAACGATAGTTTGAGCAATCTCCTCAGGCTTTCCTACGCGCTTTAGCGGCACGCTCGAGGCCAAACCAGCCTTTGTTTCTTCGGTTTTCGCAAAGCGATTCAGCATTGGTGTTTCGATTGGTCCGGGGGCAATGACATTCACCCGCACGCCCGTCCCGGCCGATTCCAATGCTGCCGACTTTGTGAGCCCCTCCACCGCATGCTTGCTGGCGGAATAAACAGCAGCCCCAGGCGCGCCGGTATGCCCATATGTGGAGGATATGTTCACGATGCTGCCGTTTTTTTGTGGCAGCATCACGCGAAGATCGTGCTTCATGCTCAACAACGTGCCGAGCACGTTGGTATCGAACGTTGCTGCGTAGCTGTCCGCAGTTTGCTCCGTCACTGGGCCGGGCACGCCTTCCGTACCGGCAGTGTTTACGGCGACATCCAGACGGCCAAATCGTTCCACGGTCTTGTCGATCAAGTTGCGTACGTCTTCTTCGGAGCGCACATCGGCGCGGATGAACTCCGCTTCCGAACCTGCCTTGCGGATTTCACTGACGAGTTTTTGGCCTTCTTCGTCGCGCCGGCCGGAAACAACAACCTGAGCGCCCTCCTTGGCAAACGCGAGTGCCGTCGCCCGTCCGATGCCTGTCAGTCCTCCTGTAATCAAAACAACTCGGGTATTCATTGAATTTCTCCTTGAAGAATTAAGGCGGTTTCTGTGCGAAGTATCCGCCGACTCGGGTTAGCGATTCACTGCACCAGCCACCGCGTCGGATACGAGTGCTAGGGCTGCTCTCGCGCAATCGACGTCGTTCTGCACTGTGGGCGCCCCGCTCACCCCGATCGCCCCGACAATTTCTCCGTCCACCTTAATGGGAAACCCTCCACCCCACGCCGCCACACGCGCAAGCGTAGGGAGGCCGGCCAAAAGTGACGGGTCGCCCTGGATAAAGTTGAAAAAGTCCTGCGTGGAGACGCCAAAGAGAGCTGTGTATGCCTTATTCTGCGCAATCTCAATGGTAGGGATCGAGGCCCCATCCATTCGGCTGAATGCCTTGAGATTACCGCCGTCATCGAGAATCGCTACGTTCTCGCTAACGCCAAGTTCTCTGGCTTTCGCCACCGCTTTATCCACCATTTTCTGTGCTAACTCAGAAGAGATGCTGTGTTTCTTCACTACATTAGGCATCGGACACCTTCCTCCACTTGATATGTATTGCGTGTTCTCGGACCTGCCTATTCGCTTCAATGACTGCCTGCATTCGCAACGTGACTTCGTGTGCGTTGGTCAGGCATTCATTCCGCCATCCACGGTAAGATTCGCCCCGGTAATGTACGAGGACTCCGGACCGGCGACAAACGCGACCAACGCGGCGACCTCATCAACGTGCCCATAGCGGTCGAGTGCTGTAGCGGCCTTCTGCGGTACCGCCCAATCACCCGCGGCGGGATTCAACTCCGTGTCGATCGGACCCGGTTGCACGTTGTTGACCGTGATACCCCGGTTCCCGACCTCTCTGGACAGCCCCTGACTAAATATCTTCACGGCTCCCTTCGTGGCCGAGTAGGGCACAAGCCCGGGCGCTATGACACGCTCACCCGCGGCCGAGCCAATCATGATGATGCGACCACCATCATTCATGTGCTTTAGCGCCGCCTGAGTCGCGACGAATACCCCGCGGACGTTAATGTCGATCACGCGATCCATCTCTTCGAGCGTCGTCTCCTCGAACGTTTTCGGAATGGCCGTGCCGGCATTGTTCACAAGCACATCAAGTCGGCCGAAGGTTGCCACGGTCTTTTCGACCGCGGCTTCGACGGCGTCAGCATCGGCGGCGTCCGCCTGAATCGCGATCGCCTTTCGCCCGGCGCGTTCAATCTCCTTGACGACCGACGCGGCCGCGTCTGCACCTTTCGTGTAGGTGATAGCCACGTTTGCTCCGTCCGCGGCGAGACGCTTAGCGATTGCGGCACCAATACCGCGTGAGCCGCCCGTAACGAGTGCAATCTTTCCTTCCAGTCCGTTAGACATTGTTGTTCTCCTATTCCCTTAATCTTGTTCTTTGCGGATCCAGTCACGTATGTAAGGCGAGCAGTTGAGGAGTGCGATGCCTTTTGACTCACACATCCCGAAAAACCGAACAGCCTCAACGTCGACCAAGTTCACTTCCTCCAAGTCCAGCATGATCTTCGATCCGCTCTCCCTAATCTGTTTCTCCAGTTCCGCCAAATGCTCCGCCTGCATTCGCCCAATGAGTCGAATAGTCGTGCCCCGCACATCCGAATGCTTTTCGATCCTCAAAGTCATGGTGACTTGTCGGGCGTTTCCCGCCCGGATGAAGTGCACTTCCCGCGCCACGCGTAATCAGTTGAGACATTGGTGTTTAGCTTTTGGATTCAGGCCGCAATTTCAGCGTTTGCTGAAAATTCAGCATCGCAGCCGGGTCCGGGTCACGTAAAATCCTGTCGGGTCGGGCGTATCGAAAAAGGCTAGCTACGGTGGAGTGAGAGAGAAGTCTAGGAGCCCGCTTCTATTCGAACTAAGGCCTGAAGACCAGGCGGAGATTATGAGGTTCTAAAACGATGCCGGTTGATCCCGAGTTTCCTGATCTTGGATTCAAGGGTTTGTCTGGGTATGCCTAGTTTCGCAGCAGCGCCGTTGGGACCCGAGATCAAGCCCTCAGCCTCGCGCAGGGCGTTTTCAATCATGGCCTTCTCCCGTTCCGCAAGGTCTGCGACCAAGGGGATGGTTGGCGTAGTCGGATTGGGAGACGCTGGCACGAGCCAGCTTGGATCGACACAAAAGACTTCCCCGTCGCATAGAATCACGGCCCGCTCGACCACATTCTGCAATTCGCGAATGTTACCTGGCCAGTCATAGTTTTGGAACAAATTCAGCGTGTCTTTGCTTATGCTTCGGATTCTCTTACCGGCCTTCTTGGCGTAGCGGTCCACCAGATATTCCACCAACAACGGGATGTCATCAACGCGATCACGAAGTGCCGGCATTTGAATCGGGAAAACGTTCAACCGGTAGAACAAATCCCGACGGAATGCGCCTTCAGCCACCGCTGCACTTAAATCCCTGTTGGTGGCGGCAAGCACCCGGACGTCTACTGAAATTGTTTGATTTCCACCTACTCGTTCGTATTCCCGCTCTTGGAGAACCCGCAGCAAAGCGATTTGCGTCTCCGGGGGCAGTTCTCCGATCTCATCCAAAAAAATCGTTCCACCGTCGGCTGATTCGAAGCGTCCCAGGCGTCTCTGCAGTGCTCCGGTGAAAGAACCTTTTTCGTGTCCGAATAGTTCGGAAGCAATGAGCGTAGGGGGAATCGCCGCGCAGTTGACGCGAATGAACGCGCGGTTCGCCCGCTTCGACCGATTATGAATCGCACGGGCAATAAGTTCTTTACCGGTTCCCGTCTCACCCTGGATCAGAACCGTCGAATCCGTGGGAGCTACTCTCGAAACTTGCTCCAACACGTTGCGCAGCGACTCGGAGGAACCAACAATTTCCTCGAACATAGACGAGCGCACGATTTCCTCGCGCAAGGCCACGGTTTCATTTCTCATGCGGTCTTCGGCACGTTTACGATCGTCGATGTCGGTTCCCGTCGCATACCAACGAATGACTTTTCCGCCCTCGTCCAGTAATGGGTTGTACCGGATCAGCAACCACCGATACTTGCCATCCTTTCCTAGAGCCCGCTGCTCGTTTTCGAATGGAGCGGTGCCGGAGAGGGCTTCGGGTCGTTCTTCGCGAAGTCTCTGAATGTCGTCGGGATGGAAAACGCGCGCCCGAAAATCGTCGGCTCGCACGTCGTCCAGAGACAGTCCGGTGTACTCAAGCGCCACGCGATTTGCGTAAATGGCTTTCCCGTCGGGATTCACGACGATGATGGTTTGCGGAATAGCATCGGTCATGCGTCGAAGCTCTTCCTCATCCTGACGGAGCTTAGCTTCAGCGCGCTTTAGGTCCTCAATGTCTGTATCCGTTCCATACCAGTTAACAATGTTGCCCGATTCGTCGCGCAATGGCTCAGCCCGAAACAAGAACCATCGATACACTCCGTCGAACCGGCGCAGCCTTCCCTCGACTTCACCCGGCTGGCCAGAGGCCAGAAATCCGAGCCACTTATCTGTTATTTCCTTCAAGTCCTCCGGGTGAATGGCATCCTGCCATCCCCAGCCGCGAACCGCTTCAAGCGGTAAGCCCGTATATTCGTGCCATCGCCGGTTCCAAAATATTCCCGTACCATCCGGCAAGCTACACCAAGCGAGTGTCGGGATCGTGTCGATGATCTTGCGGAGTTTCGTTTCCGAGTTCCGGATGTCCTCAAAGGCGCTTCTCAATGCTTCCTGCGATCGCTCTCCCTCGATGGCGATTACGGCGATGTGACCCGCACCTTCGATTAATCGCAGATCAGTCTCATTAGGGGTACGAGGCTCCGTATAGGAGACGCAGAAGGTGCCAAGAACTTCCTGATTTTTGGAGAGCAGCGGCTGAGACCACGCCGCGCGCAACCCGTAACTTAAAGCAGCGTCGCGAAAATCAACCCATAAAGAGTCGGTTGCTATGTCGGAAACGATCACCCGCTGCTTCAGAGATGCAGCAGAGCCGCACGAACCTATAGCAGGGCCAATCTTGAGCGGAGTGATGGTCTCAACCCAGCCCTCGGGAAGTCGAGGACCGGCTGCGGGCCGAAGGTACATGCCGTCCGCGTCCATCAGCATCACTGCCGACTTGATGTTAGGACCCTGAGCATCAATCGTGTCGCACAACCTTTCCAAGATATCTGCGAGGCAAGCCCCGCTCGCAATCATTTCTAAGGTCCGTTTTTCGGCGGCTAGTAGTGCCTCGGCGCGCTTACGATCCTCAATGTCGGTATTCGTTCCATACCATTTGAAGATGTCGCCGTGATTGTCGCGCACGGGCTCGACACGAAATAGGAACCACCGATAGTCTCCGTCGTGCCGGCGCAGGCGTGCTTCAATCTCACCGGCCTCGCCAGAATCCAGCAGGTGCCGCCAAAAATCCATGAGCCTGTCGCGGTCTTCTGGGTGAAGCGCCTCAGTCCAGCCCCAATCCGATGCCTCTTCTGCAGAGAGGCCGGTGTAATCCAGCCAGCGCCGATTGAGGAATTCAGCGGAGCCGTCGGGACGAGCGGCCCACGCCAGCGTAGGAATCGCGTCAACTACGAGCCGAATGTCTTGCGCCTGCCGAGGCTGCTCGAAACCCTGCCCAAGGGATGCCATTTGCGAATTATAGTCCCAACGCGCAATTCAATCTTCTTCAAGAACTATCGCAGGGTCGACTGAATCCGCGCATTTTGTTTGGACGATTGCGAGTCTATCACCGACCCGATCGCCGGAATCCCGCGCTGGAGGTACTCTGGTTGTGATTCCTGCTCAAATGCCCGTCGTAGGAAATACGCTCAGTTTTTTCGCCGGCCGTGTCTCCGCGCCGGAGAGCGCCACTCGGGCGAACGGGACGTAAATGTGTTCTTCGCCGGATATCACACGCAAAAGCCGAAGAACGGATTGGCAAAAACTACAACGAACGGCGTAAGCAGCTTGAAGGAAAAAGAAGCCGCGCATAATTCGCAGCCAGCCGACAAGCCCAGAAATGCGCGCAGCGAATACGTCAGTCGTGTCGGAACGGCGGACCACGGCTCGGCGCACTCGAAACAAGTCCGTGTTGATGGAGTTGGACAGCGTCCGGTGGTTAACGCGCAAGAATATCCCGCCGGGCAGCGGGGTCGCTGAGTTCAGCATTTCTACATCAACCGCTCCTCCACGACTTATTCATTCAAACATATCGGGAGTTATCTGCTTTTCTTCCAAGTGGAGACCAACCCAGGCATTCTCGCACTTCGCGCAGCGCCACAATGCCAGAGGCACCGATGAAGCCCAAGACGCACAAAAAAGGCTAGGGACCGTCCTGGAGGTGCTAGCTGTGTGAGGAAGCGGTGCCCTAGCCTTGGCTCTTTTTCCTATCCAGGTTAAAGACTATGGCAGCGGTAACCAAATGCAACTCGTAGTTATTACCGGCTAGGAGCTCCCAGCGCTGCCCCTAGCCTGTGGTCAACGTTATGAAGGGTAGGTAGGCTATCGCAGCCAGTAAGCAAGTGAAACTCGCAGTTCTGACAGAGGACAAGAGGAGCGCCATCCCCGCAGCCCGCGGAAAGTGCGCCCCCCTTACGTGCGCGATGTGCGCACTGATTAGAATTATCCGAACAATGCCGCAGGCAGTACTCGCAGTTCTGACAGAGCTCCAGGAAAGCCCAAGACGCACAAAAAAGGCTAGAGGTCATTGTCCGATGGGTGAAGCGTGACCCCTAGCCCGTGTTTTTCCTATCCTGACTCAAGACTATGGCAGCGGTGCCCAGATGCAACTCGCAATTATTACAGGGGGGTCCTGAGGCGTGAGAAAGTTACGCTAGGGGCCATTTGGGTACGCGAAGGGAAGATGCCCCCTAGCCTTTGTGAGCGCTGAGATACCAAGCTATCGCAGCGGTGGGTAACCTGTGTTTTGTGGTTCGGAGGCCCTACAGGTGCAGAAAGCTACATACGTGAAATGGACGCAAGTCCCTCCATGCCAGACGCTCTGGTTCGAGGGCGAGTATCCCGAATGCCGTTAGGCGGAACGGTGCCCCAGGCACCGAGTCTCTCGAGAAACTGTATGCCCCCTCGGACAACCAGAAAAAGCCATAGGCCGCGAGTCTCAGATAGAACCATGGTTGGTACTGCACAACCACTCTGCTTGTTTGCGTCAGAAACCGAAGGGCGTCGCTACGCCAGTGACGATGAACCTGGGGAAAAGCAAAATCACAGCGCCTCATTAGAACGCGGGGCTGGATGACGAGAGCTCTTCCAGTCGCAGGGGAGCTATTTTTCTTGACATCCCCCTTTTATAGAACGGCCTTGTCGGAATGTGGCCAACGCTGAGATGCACACGCCTGCAGGGTGTAGCACTTTCCCCGTTTGTATAGCCCACCCCTTCAAACCTTCTCCCTCATCTCGGATGGAGATCACCAGCCCGTGAACCCGGATCTCAGCGGACAATGACCGATTGGATGGTTGCGTTCAAGAGGCAGCGGCCCGGGACGCCGGACGGTAGCGGACGAGAAGCAGCGTAATGTCGTCGGCCTGGGTGGCGCCGCGCGTAAAAGTTCCGACCGATTCTAGGATCGCCTTTTGAATTTGATCTAGGGGCGCATCGTGCTGACCGGCGAGAGAATCACGAAGGCGAGGAACGCCGAACATTTGTTTGTCGTGGTCCATGGCCTCGCTAACGCCGTCGCTAAAGAGGACGAGAGTGTCATCGGGCTGAAGTTCCAGAAACGCGACATCATAATGAGTTCCCGGGATGAGGCCAACCGGCAAAGAACCCTCGGTGAATGGCTCGGTGACTTCGCCGCGACGAAGAAGCAGAGGCGAGGGATGGCCTGCATTTATGAACTCCAGCCGACCGTTGCGATCCAGGACGCCAAAGAACATGGTGGCGTAGCGTCCGACCTCGGAATGCTCACAAAGAAAGCAATTGACCTGATGCAAGACGCGCGCGGGATCGGAACCCATGCTTAAGCCAGAGAGCGCACCTTGCAGCATGGTCGTCAGAAGGGCAGCGCCCAGGCCCTTGCCACAGACATCGGCAATCAGAAAGGCTGTGCGGTTGTCGCTCATCGGGAAAACATCGAAGTAGTCGCCGCCGACCTCAAGACACGGAGAGTTAATACCGGTGACGGCGAGATGAGGAAAATCGCGGAAGCCGCGCGGAAGGAGAGCCTGCTGGATGTCACGGGCGATACTGATCTCCTGCTCCAGGCGCTGGCGATGGCGCTCGTGCTCGACTAGGCGCGCATTGTCCAGGATGCTGGCGGCTTCGACGGCGAAGGCGTCGAGGATCTGGCGATCGAGCTTGGAAAAGGCGGCCGGTTGGCGGGAATCGAGATAAATCATTCCAAGGAAATCTCCCCGTCTGAAATCAACGTCGGATTCGGCGGAGGTGGCGCGCGACACGGCGTAAAGCGGAATGGCCACCACGGCGCGCAGGCTTTGCGCAATGACACTCTGCGCGCCCTGGAGGTTGAGTTCGGCCTCATTGAGATCTTCTGTGATGGCGCTCGATTGGCGCTCCATCGCCAGAGATAGTGCAGTCTGGCTGGGAGCGAGCCCAGCGGGGGAAATGCGTAGGCCTCCCTTGCCTCGGGCGAGCCGAACGCGATGCGGCCCGGGTGGATCAGGTTCCAGTAACAGACCGCGGTCAGCTCCGGTGACGACAATGGCGTGATCGAGCATTGTGCTGAGCACGGTGTCGACCGGAAGTTGGGAATGCAGAAGCATGGTCGTTTCGAGCAGGAGATTGAGTTTGCCGAGGCCGCTAGAAGAGGAGTCGCCACCGGGCATGCTCCCGATGAGCGTGAGAAGACGTTGCACGGACTCGTCGGCTACAGAGGAGCGAAAAGTTATTTGGTAGGCGCCCTCGAAGCCAAAGCTAATGATATCGCCGTCCTCCAAGGCCTTCTTGTCGGTTTTCTTTCCGTTAACGAAAACTCCGCCATGTTGGCCACGGTCTTCAAAGTAGTGACGGTTGGATTCAAAGAGGATCGCTGCGCAACGTCGGGAAATACGGTTGTCCGGAAGCTGGAGATGGTTTCCACTCCCATCGCCCCGACCGACGAAAAAGGGTGATTCAGTGATGGAAACACGGCGGCTCGAACCGTCGGGAGCTACGATATCAAGAAGCGCTTCGCCGATGGCTGGGGCATTAGACATAAGGATCGCTCGAAGCCGGAAGCACGGGTGAATCACTACGATCGGCCGCGCGCCGTCCGTTCGACCGTTCAACATGGTCCGGTTTGATAAGTGCAAGATCTCGCCGGTGCTGCATTATGGGTGCCTATTCCGCCTCGCCCGTCACATCGCGTGATCCACGAATCGCCAAGCAAACAGTTCACTGAAAGACCAGCTCGGTTGGCGATGCCTGGGGAGGGAGACCGACGCGGCGAAGCAGGTCCTTGAAACGCGGATCGTCACGCAAGGTGTCCATGCTCGGGTCTATATGAAGATAGATCAGCCAGTGGGATTTCTCTTCGTAGGCCCTCTCCAGGTATTCGAGAGCGTGGTCGTTTTCTCCCAAACCGATGTGGATTCCCGCCAAGAAGTAAGGTGCGACATATTTTTGCCTTGCTAGTCTTGTCAGGCTCTCGAGCGTCTCCAGCGCCTCCTTTGCCTTGTTCGCCATCCCGTAAGTATGGGCGAGCGCCGCACGCATCAGCGGGCTGCCGCCCGATAGGACCACCCCCTTTTCACCCTCGGTGATGGCCATTGTGTAGCGACCCGTTTTCCTATAGACGAGCCCAAGAATCCAATGCGTGACAGGATAGTTTGGGTCCAATTCGACAGTTTTGTAGAACTGCTCGATGGCTTCGTCGTATCGACGCCCAAAGTAGAGGGACCATCCGACAGCCACGTTGATAATGAGCGAGAGCGGATCGAGCTCTTGGCTGTGCTTTACTTTGGCGATTGCTTCTTCGTGCCGCCCCATGGTCATCAGATACTCGGCGTACCAGTGATTCGCAGTCGCGTAGGTAGGGCCGAGTTGAAGACTTCGTTTGAATTCTGTCTGAGCCTCTAACCAGCGCCAATCGTGAAGCCACAAAGGAGCCGCTAGAGATGTGTGCGCTTCGGCTAGATCCTCGTCCAACCGCAGAGCCTTTATTGCCGCTGCCTTAGCCTTCGGGAAAGCGTCCTTTGGGGGCAGATAGCTGTTCCATCCGAGGAGTACGTAGGAATCGGCCAATCCAGAGTACGCTTGTGCGTAGCTAGGATCTTGCTCAACAGCTTGTTGGAAGTACTCGATGCCCTTGCCGAATCCTTCTTCAGTCCACTTGTTCCAATAATAGCGGCCTTTGAGGTAGACCTGATAGGCCTCGGCATTCTCCGTGTGGCGCCTCGCTAATCGTTTCTTTTCGGTCCTGCTCAGCCGTAGCCGCAATTTCTCGGAAATTTCGTTGGAAATTTCTTCTTGAATAGCAAAGATGTCGCCTGGCTTGCGATTGTAGAGCTCGCCCCACAGTCGTGAGCCTGTGGCTACATCCACCAATTCGGTTCCGATGACCAAAGAGCTACCCCGCAGCATTATTCTTCCGGTGAGAACGGCGCGCACACTGAGTTCACGGCCAATGGTTTGGGGGTCAATTCCCCGGCCCTTATACCGAAATACTGTGCTGTGTGCCATCACGCGCAGCTTCGGAAGCGTCGCTAAGATATTGACGAGACTTTCGGTGATTCCGTCGCTCAGATATTCATTGTCGGGGTCGCCACTCCCGTTTTCAAAGAGCAAAACGGCAATTGAGTCAATGAATTTGGAGACCCGCTGCGGGCGAAGGGCACTGCAGGCCAGAGACGCCCGCCCGGACTCCATATCTCGTTTTAGCCGCCTCAAATCGCTTCGCAAGTCTACGGCGCTTTGATAACGCAGCGCGCGGTCCTTCATCAGCGCCTTGTTTACGATGCGTCCTAACTCTGCAGGCAATTTTGGGTTCAGGCGTAGCGAAGATTTCACGTCATCGTTGAGAATTGAGTTGAAAATAGCCCAGGTGCTGTTTCCTGAAAAAGCGGGCCGCCCGGTGGTCAATTCATACATGACTGCTCCAAACGAGAACAGGTCGCTGCGCGAATCCAACTCTTCGGCATGCACTTGCTCCGGTGACATATAAGCGAGCGTACCCAACGCAACTCCCGGAGTCGTCAAGCATTCGCGTGCATCTGCGAACCGTGTCACGGTGTCAGCGCTAGCAGCGAGTCCCAATCTAGGCGTGATTTTAGCTAGCCCAAAGTCAAGAATCTTCGCATGGCCACGATTGGTGACGAAGATGTTCGTGGGTTTGATGTCGCGGTGGAGGATGCCTTCCGTGTGAGCGACATCCAGCGCATCCGCGACCTCGATGGAAATATCCAGAAGACGTTCCACTTCAAGCGAACGACTGAAAACTCGACCTAACGTATCACCATCCAAATGCTCCATAGCAATGAAGACCGTGCCATTGTCTTCATCAACGTCGTAGAGAGTGCAGATATTGGGGTGATTCAGAGCGGAGGCAGCCCGCGCTTCGCGCTGGAATCGTGCCAAAGCCTCGGGGTTTCCGGCCATGTTATCGGACAAGAACTTCAGTGCAACAAGACGGTGCAGGCGTTCGTCCTCCGCCTTATATACAACCCCCATCCCCCCGCCGCCGAGTTTTTCCAACACCCGATAGTGCGAGATCGTTAGCCCGGTCATGGGATGGGATTCGGTCACACCTGATGCTGAGCCAGTGTCGAGCCCCGCACCTACTGGCAAAAAGGATAGCTGTCTCACGACGCTCGCGGCGTTTTCAATTCGTCGCCGGCTGGGGTGCCGTTCACAACTGGACTATCAGGTGGTTGGCCTTCTTGGTTATCGGATAAAACCTAAATGGACGCTGCAGGGGGCTATCGGTATGTGCACCGAGCCCCCTAGCCGGCCCTATGCCCCCTCGGACAGCCCGAAAAAGTCATAGGCTACGAGTCTCTAATAGAACCATGGTTGGCACCCACAACCCACACTGCTTGTCAGTTTCAAACCGAATGCGTCGTCACCGCGCAGAATGAAACGCTGGGATGGAAAATCAGATCATTTGGCCGGGTTGCGCCAATCGCCCGAAGCTCTGCACGCCAAGGCAGATCAAACCCTTCCTCTATTACGTGGGCTGGAGAGTCAGAAAACCACCCGCACTCGGAGAGGTATTTTTTCTGTCAACGCAAAGTAGAAATGTCCGGTTCCCTGCCAAATAGAAATGTCCGCTTCCAAGGTTTCCTCCAGGGATGATCGGGCCGGGGAATGTATTTGGTTTTGACCTGGGTGGCTGCTTTGCGTTTTTGATCGGCGACTCCTGCAGGCCGTAGGCCGGAAGGAGTTGCCGATCGCGGCGCCGCCGGGCAGGGATGCAGCGGCAGGTAACGGCCGCGGAAACGCAGCCAGTGCGAACCATCCAGGCGTCTTTCGATCTCCACCCGAGCCCCGCGTAATCCCGGGCAAACGTCTTCGCGCCAGACTCCCCAGCGCTGCCCTTGCCAACTCACGGTGTGATCGGCCGCCACCGTGCGGGGTTGGCGCACGCTGAGAATTTCCTCCAGCCGATGGGTGCTCCCCAGTGGCCGGTGGGCATTGACGGCCATGACCGGCTGCACGGCAAAACGCTCTTGCCAAGCGGGCCAGAAGGTCATCTCCAGAAAACGATTGCCCTGCTCCACCGTGGCGATCTGTTGGATACGCATCTCCTTCACCAGACGATCTTGCAGGGTGCCGAACAGCCGCTCGATGCGTCCTTTGGCCTGCGGCGAGTGCGCGGCGATCCAACTCGATGCCCAACTCCCCCAGGGCCCGTCCGAACTGCGTGCGCGCCGGTTCCCCCCGCAACTGCTCCTGCCACTGCACCGGGCGTGAAGTCACAAACAGGCTGTTTTTATCCGTGTACAGTGCCAGCGGTCGCCCGTGGCGTTCCAGCCAGTCCTGTAAGGTGCGCAAGTTCTCTTCGGTGGAATCGTGCTCTACCAAGCGGCCCCAGGCACGACTGCTGGCATCATCGATCAGCGCGATCAGATGGCAGGCCGGCCCGCGCTCTTCCAGCCAGCCATAGGGCGAGCTGTCCATCATCACCAACTCGCCGAAAGCACTGCGCCGCGGTCGCCATACGTGCACCGTTTTCAGCCGCCGATTTCGCGGCCGCCACAATCCTGCGGCGCTCATCCATTTCCGCAGCGTCTCGCGGCTGACGCTCGTGCCCCGACGCGCCAGATGTTCGGCCGCCAGCGTGGGACCGAAACCCGCATAGCGCGCCTGGCGCAAGTGGCGCAGGGCATGCTGCTCCACCGACTCGGGAATCTTCCGGTTCGATCCGCGACCTCGCAATCGATGCACGATTCCGCGATCGCCCTGGCTGCGCAGCCGGACCTGCAAACGCCGCACCTGCCGGTCGGTTAAATGCAGTCTCCGGGCCGCTTCGATTTGTTTTAGATGGCCTTCTTCGACTTGCTGTAAAACCTTCAACCGTTCCCGCTCTTTGGCACTCAACTCGATTCGCTCCGGTCCCATCCCTCCTCCCACCCTGGATGAAACCGGACATTTCTACTTTGCACAAACCGGACATTCTCATCTTGCTGTGACAGAGAGGTATTTTTTCTTGACTTCCCTTTTATAGAACTTATCGGGAGTTGACACTAGGGGTATCTGCGAGCTTGACGGCACAGAAAGTCACTCCAAACACCTCGCGACGAGGGTCCGCCAACAGACCTTTAAAGGAACTCTACAAGGGCACTATATCGGGGAGCCCTATTGGCTTCGTCCGCTAGGGAAAACAAAATCATCAAAGGTTGACGGCGAGCAACGAATCGCATCGTTAGGACCTATATCGTGACACAAGGCACGTCTGCCAACGAGGTTAGCTACATTCCAACGGCCAGACCAATATCGGTGGATCGACACAGATTCTTTGTTCAATTGGGAACACGAGTTCGCGAATTGCGAAGAACGCACGGTCATTCTCAAGAAGATATGATTTCCTTTGGCTTTTCGGCGCGCCATTGGCAACAAATCGAAGCAGGCCGCCCGATCACAGTTTCTACCTTGCTGCGTATCTGCGCTGTATTCAAGACTTCTCTAGAGCGTTTAGTTCGCGGACTAGACGAGGGAATTTATAAAGACTAGGTCCGCTCTCTGCAAGCGTTTAGTTTCATGCTCCCGCTAATCTGCACGTGGTTTTGTTGTATGTGGCTATATATAGCAGGGGTGGGGCTCAATGGAATGGGTGAACGGGCTGCGCAATTGGGAGGGACGTTAGCAATTAAGTCCAATGCACAAGGCACGACAGTAATCGCACGGTTGCCTATGCGCAACTGAACCTTGGTGATTTAACGTCACCTTATCAAAAAGCACCGATAAAAATTTGGAAAGCAGGCTCGAATGCAGTATTGGATTCTAAAGTGCCCACAATGTAAGAACAAGTTTATCCACTCGGAAATTAATATAGAGAATGAGCACTACGGCCTTTGGGCCTTGCCTTCAAAGCCGGAATTTCCCGAGGGCGGTAGCTGGCTAGAATGCGCGCACTGTAAGCAGACCTCTCTTTTTCAACGATTTCAACTTATGTATGCAGGGAGGGCCGACGATCTATAGGGACGAGGGCGAGCGGATATCTATCATGGCCCGGAGTCACTTACTCCACCGAAGGCCGAATACATTGGCGCGGACCACCTGCCATCTTTCGTTTTTCGCTTGCAACTCTGCGGCGGACCACACATTCCGATAAGGGGAACTTCTCGCTGGCAGCCCGAAAACTGGTCGCTCATGCCGTTTAATCCAGCAAGAAATATCGCCGTGATGTGGGTCACACTCAGGAGGCAATTTACGGGCCAGGAACAGGCGGTAACTTGTGGGCTGCCGCCAATTCGGTGAGGCAAGCTTCAAGACGTAACTGATCAATGGGGTCAATCTCAGTAAACTCAATTCCAAAACCGCGGCGGGTTTGGTCTCCGACGGAATTTACGACTCGACCCGTTGCGGAAAAGTGAGTCCCAGAATGTGCAATCTTGAGCGCGACTCTAGCGGCCTTCCCGACGGGCATCTCCGTCTTGACAAAGCACCCGTATAAACTCACTGCCCGAACCAAGGCCACTTTCATTCGTCCAGAGTCAAGATCGGTGAGTTCGACAACGCCACCCAAATAGTATCGAGGTGCCCGGCGCCTGCCGTGGATTTGAGTTTCCGACATCGTCAGCACTTCCATCTAGTCATGGTCGCAACATTTTAGATTGAGGTTTGTTTCGCCCTCATGAAACGGAATGGGCGCGCTCGAAACGACCAATAGGGAATGCAGCACAGCTTTTTTGCTCGTGGGAGTGTTGAGATGAACTGGTGTAACTACGTCGCCAGCTTTTTCGGTGTAGCCCAGTGATAGTAAAAAGGAGGTAAGTGAAATGTTGATTGGTGATCGTTTACGAAACTTCCGTGAGGCCAAGAATTTATCTCAGGGGCACATCGAAAAACGCACAGGTCTGCTCCGTTGCTACATATCGCGAGTAGAGAATGGGCACACGGTTCCGGCTATGAAAACCCTGGAGAAGATGGCTCGGGCACTTGAAATGCCTCTCTACCAACTTTTTTATGACGGTCAGGAGCGACCAAAATCACCGAACGCCGCCAAACGGAAGGCTGCGGCACAGGATCTGTGGGGCAGTTCAGGGAAAGATGCGCGGCTGCTCTCAAAACTGCAACAGCTTCTCGGTCGGATAAACGAAAACGACAGGAAACTTCTCATGCTACTGGCTCAGAAAATGGCGGGAACCAACAAACGCAAGTCCACGGCTAACTGACTTTGTTGCACCCTTTGGGGTGCCTGTTGTCGAAATGTTAGGAGCCCCCGGCATCCGCCGGGCATCCGCTCCCGCTCCAGCGGTCCCGCTGCCTGCCGTGCGACGACAACAAATAGCGGCCCTCCCACTGAGAGCCAGTTCTTGAAACTTTGATTCATCCAATCATTGACGCTCATGGCCTCGCGGGTACAGAGTCCTAACTGGAAGGGCTTTTTCGTGGAGGCTTTTGTCGATTCATTTTTACAACTTCCAATACTGCATAGCTTTTGCCATACCAATAATGGCAGTCGGGTTGCCAACGCTGAATGCTTGTTCCAGAATCGAAAAGTGTTCTTCAGAATGCTGGGACAGTTTGCCCTCAACTGAAACTGCCCACCAGCTTTCGACCAAGGCAATGGGTGTAGACGAAATGTCCGCTTTAGCGAGCAGAATCAACCTAAAAGTAAAGGTCTAAAATCAACCCGAGTTGGTTCAGCTGTTGATTGGGACTCTTACCTGTATTGTTCTGGTGCTCGTAGTAGGGATCGAACTGAACGTGCTTCCCGATTGGAAACAAGCAGCCTGCGTACAGCGCGGTCGTACTCCATTTCTGATATTGGCTCTGGTAGAAGGGCTCTACGCTGACGTACGGCCCGGGATGATACGAGTTGATTGAGAGCGTCTTTTGAACCGTAAGCCGGTTACGGTAGCGCCACGTGAACTTCCCGTTCTGCCAGTCCAGGTCAGCGCGGTTACGGTCCGAGATCAATATCTTGGCCTTCATGGGAAAGTGAAAGGTAAGATCCAGACGCAACCGGTTTTCGGGCGGGGCATTTGGCGAGGGTAGGTAGCGATATCCGACAGCCAAGACAAGCGCCCTCTTCTTCGCCTCATCCAGATCAAAGATCGTGGCATCCTTCAATTTCAGCCAAGGCTTGAGGTAAAACTCCACGCTGGGTCCCAATTCCGCTTGTGTAGGGTCACCGCCTTCTCTGGTTTCTCTTGCCTGGAAATAAACCCGAACCTCCGAATTCACCTTGTAGTAGGCATCGACCTCAGGCAGGAACTGTAAAGTTTGCCCCTTCACCGGCAAATCTAGGAAGACCAGGAGCGCAACGAACGTCAACGAGCGTCGTACCACTTTGTATTCCGAGCTGCCCCGAGCATTGCGTAGCGGGCGGTGAAGATCTCAAGCCATATCTCAAGCCATCCCTTGAAAGGCGTGGAGTCTAGAGCCTCGAGCTCTCTCAGCATCGCCGAGAGGACGGATCTTCCCGTCCAGAAGACAGTTCCGTATTCCATAGACCGGCATCAAGCAAAGCCTTGATGCGGGCAGAAATCGTCGGCTCGGCTTCCATTAACCCAGCGAGTCGAGCCCAGACACCTCCGTAGAGCTTCACTTGCTTTAGATAATCAGAAGCGTTAACTTCCGGCAGCATGCGCCTTCCACTCGCGACACCGATCAGGCCAGGCAAGCCTTCCGGCGCGAGAAACGCTCCGTAACGATCTTCTGAAAAGCTGAACACGCGGCGCAGAGGATTTGGCAGGTACGGGATTTTGGCGACATAAGCGAGGAGAAATTCAGTAGGCCAACTCGCGTGCTCAAGGCGCAGGCGCCCGATTTCGCGACCTAGCCAAAAAGCGAAAACAGGGAGCATTGGCTGTAGATTGGGTTGAAGGAACTTGGAAGACAGCACGATATGGTCGCACTTCCAAGACCTGTAAGCCCGCGCTGGTTGGGTCATGTTCATATCCGAGACGTAAAGTTCCGGCAGTGGGTCGATGCCGAGCCTTTCGCAGTGCCGCTGGAGGATCGCGTAGATCTGTGGGAATTGCTGCGGCGAGAGCGCGATCGACTTCCCCCGAACAAGGGCATGCCGGGCATTTCGCAGAAAGACGATCGCAGGAACCCCAAAGACTGCGGCGATTGCAAGTACACGGATATAGTGGGCAAGAACAGGATGTGCACGCAACCAATCCGAACCATTAAGAACGATGAAAACAGCTGCAGCCATCAGGAGGACGTTCAAAAGTGCGAATGCCAAGAATAGCGGGCGTTCCGCCGGATGGCGTAACTGAGATTCGTCGCTGTGCATTCCCCGACTGGACCTCAGTTTGGGATGTATCCCAAGTGTCAAGAGCGACCAGGCACCGGTGATTTTTCTCGTCACTGCGAACTTCGAAGGTGCGTTTGCACGGCGTGTTGACGCCGCACATCGTGCCTTCGAACCAGGCGCGTGACCAGCCCGCGCAGAATCAGGTAGGGCATAATCGCCAGGACGAACGCTACGATGATTGCTTCCCCCGGATATACAAAGCGCAACACTATGATCTGATACACAACGTCGAGTATTAGAGCGAGAATAAACACCCTGCCGACACTCTTCCACCCGTCCTTGATCAGGTCGATGCAGTGGGCAGAATCCGAGACGAGGCACCAGAAGTACGGCGGCTTGCCAGCCCTGGCATCTGCCAACCCCGAGCGAATCGCGAAGAACGCCGCCATGGCCGGCTGAAGCACCAGTCTGAACTTCATCGGCCCGGTGAGACGGGCGGCCAGTTGACTTACGACGCGCATCCACATGTGATCCATAATGTCCCCTTCCCCGGTGATGAGCCCAACAGCGACAGACCCAGCATCAACGGCCTGTACGTTTCAGAAGGCGTTCACACGCGCGCGACCGGGCCGGCACCGGGCGCGGCGAGCGGCACGATCTGCGGCCAGTGGTCCCGGACAGCAAACACTCGGAACAGAAACGCAACCAGCACGGCAATCAACGTGACGGGGAAGAAAGAGAGGCGCCCGTTGTCCAGTATCGCGAGCAGTGTGTAGACCGAACTCGCCAGCACCGCCGTTGTGACGATGTGCTCACACGGCCTCACGATCTCCGGCGTGACCCCGGAGAATAGATCGATGAACACCCCACCCGCGGTGGTGGATATCAACCCGATGACGATCGCGGCCCAGAACCCAAGGTCGTGATCGAGCGCCTTACGCGCGCCCAGGATCGCAAACCAGGGCAGCGTGAAAGACTTAAAGAAGGCCAGCGTCCGCGTGCGGAACCGTTCCTCCCTCGAATCGGCGTAGCGATAAATCGCCAGGCCCAGCAAACCCATCAAAAGGCACACGAGAAAATAGACCGGGTCTTTGATCGGCGAGGGGATGTCATTGAGCAGCACGTCGCGCGTTACGCCGCCGCCGATACCGCCGAAGAAGGCCATGATCAGAAGCCCCGCCACAGTGTAGCCGCGGTTGTGCGACGGATTCCGGGCGACGAGCACTCCATTCAGGGCGTTGATGCCGGCGGAGAACAAGTCGACGTTCGGAAAGCTTGGCAGAGTCATTTTTGGGTTTCTCCTCAGAGCGGCTCGCCTCGGACCGCAAAGCGGCAGGGGCGGAAGTCCCAATCACAATCGAGCGTAGGGGAACAGGTCTGAGGTTACAACTCGTACATCTGACAGGGATTTTGTGTGGAGTAGTGGGAATACGTTCGCCGCCGCGCCACTTGCAGCACACATTAGAAGGTGGGATAGCGAGGTTCGTGAATCTCAGGGTTTCCCAAGCTGGGATCGGACAATCCGTGACCACTCCGCAATCAACTCGGTAAGGCTGTGCGTTTTGACAGTTCTGCATCTGGGAGTGCGGCCGTTAACGTCTACGCCAGGGTAGTGAGTCGGGAAGCTAGCAATCCCCGAGGGGCCGTACCCGAAACGAATCCAAATTGGAGAAAAAGGAATATGCCACCACAAAAACCGAACATCTTGATTCTCTGGGGCGACGACATCGGCATGTGGAACATCAGCCATTTCAGCCGCGGCATGATGGGCTACCAAACGCCGAACATCGACCGAGTGGCCAAAGAGGGAGCGACTCTGACGGACTGGTACGGTCAGCAGAGTTGCACTGCCGGACGTGCAGCCTTCATTACCGGCCAGAACCCCCTCCGCACGGGCTTAACCAAGGTCGGCATGCCCGGTGCGACTCTCGGACTCCAGTCGGAAGACCCGACCATCGCCGAACTGCTAAAGCCGCTTGGCTACGCCACCGGTCAGTTTGGCAAAAACCATCTTGGCGATCGGAATGAATTTTTGCCTACGGTGCATGGATTCGACGAATTCTTCGGCAATCTCTATCACTTGAACGCCGAAGAAGAGCCGGAATTGCCCGACTATCCCAAGGATCCCGCATTCCTTGCGAGATTTGGGCCTAGAGGCGTGCTGCACTGCTTCGCGACTGATAAGGATGACCCCACGACGGATGTCCGCTGGGGCCGCTTAGGCAAGCAGACGGTGAAGGACACCGGCCCCCTGACCAAGAAACGTATGGAAACCATCGACGAGGAGATCACTTCAGCCGCTATCGGCTGGATGGAGAAGCAGGCCAAAGCGAAGAAGCCATTCTTCCTCTGGTACAACTCGACGGCCATGCACTTCCGGACGCATCTCGCGGCGAAGAACCGTGGAAAGAGCGGGCAGGACGACTACAGTGATCGGATGGTCACCCACGACGAGCAGATCGGTCAGGTGCTCGACAAGCTTGATGAGTTAGGCATAGCCGACAACACCATCGTGATGTATTCCACCGACAACGGCCCCGAGAACGACACGTGGCCGGATGGCGCCAACACACCGTTCCGCAGCCAGAAGGACACCAACTGGGAAGGCGCTTGGCGCGTGCCTGCGTTCATACGTTGGCCAGGCAAGATCAAGGCGGGCTCGGTGCTGAATGGCATCGGCTCCCACCAGGACATGCTGCCGACGTTATTGGCAGCGGCGGGCGATCCGGACATAAACAAGAAGCTCTTAAACGGCTACAAGGTCGGAGACAAAACGTTCAAGGTATGTATTGACGGGATCAACGTGCTGCCCTATCTCACAGGCGAGGTGAAGGAGAGCCCCAGAACAGCCTTCTTCTATGTCAGCGATGACGGGGGCGTCATGGCGATCCGGCACGGCGACTGGAAGTTGGTGTTTGAAGAACAGCGTGCAGTGACAACGAACGTTTGGGCAGAGCCCTTGGTGAAATTGCGGCTTCCCCATATTTTTAGTCTGCGACGCGATCCGTTCGAGCGCGCCGATTTCAATTCCAACGTATATTGGGATTGGGTGATGAATCACGTCCCCCTGCTTTACGGAGCACAGGCGCTCGTGGCGGCTCAGATTGAGAACTTCGTGAAGTATCCACCTCGCCAAAAGGCGGCCTCATTCAACCTTGATTCGGTGATGGCACAATTGGCGCCTGCAATCAAGGCGGAAAAAGAACAAGAAGCGGCAAGCAGAGCCACCGCAGGCAGCAGTAAGGGAGATTGAATTGCAGTAACCGCATAGCTGAAGCGAGAAGAAGAACCACGTTGTTCTTCTTCTCGCTTAACGACAACTAGCTGAAATCTTACGAATTCAGATGTGCAGTCCATCGCCGATGGTGCAAAAGGAATGCGATCCAGCGTTGCTGGGTGTCGCAGAGGTCCGCGACTTTTACGAATTATCATTATCCTCGGCCGATCGATGACTTGGAAAAATATCGGGATCTACGTGGCCTGCTCAAACCGGACGGAGTGATGCATCCGACGAAACACGTCATTCCCTACGGTTCCTCTGCCGGGCTCCAACCAGTATCGGGATCGAACTCGCCCATTGCGGCTGCTGTTTCGACTGTGGTCTTCCCCAAATCTTTCTGGAGCAGCACGCCATCCTGGTTGATCATGAATGTCATCACCCCCGAGTTGCCGTATTCAGCCGGATAGGCGACGAAGGCGAATCCACCGACCATTTCCCCATCGACCACGTAATCCTTCGCGCCGCCTTGCGCGTGACCGCCTTGCCGGTTCAGCATATGGAAGTAGTAGCCATGGAAAGGCACGTGCGAATTTGGCTTTGCGCTATATCCTTCGGTTGTTGCGAACGCTACCAACGGCCCGAGCGGGCTTTTGGGCTGGCCCTCTGGTGAATCCCAGTACAAACCGTTCTGCCGGCCCGTGTCACTGATGAACTTCAGAGCGTAGTGGTTCGTGCTTCCGTCATCGTGACTCTGTGAGAAGTACTCGGCTTGAGCGTCGGCCAGCGCTCCACAAACATCGATGACTGCCAGTTCGTTTCGACCAATACGCCGTGCCAGAATCTCCTCTTTTCCCGCAGTTGTGTCGAAGAACCACTTGCCTTCGCCATTCTTCTTCAGCGGGATCGGGAAGGCAAAATTGTCTGCTCCGACTAGCAGAATTTGGGATCCATCAGTCATCTTGCGCCAGCGGTGCATCACTCCATAGGCAGCCACAAAAGTGTCGATCAATGCCTTGTCCTGCACGGCGTCGGCCGAGAAGATAATCTCCTTCGAATCGGTACCGAAAATTGCCAGAGCCGCGTTTTGATCGCCGGACTTCGCCGCTGCGATCAGCGCACTGCCCGCGTCGTCGGGTGAAGCAAACACTCTGAACGAAGGTTTCTCGACCTTGTTGCAACCGGCAAGGAAAATGATCGGCACAAAAAGTACCAAGCCGGCCACCACAGATATTCTTCGATTTTCGCGCAACATACCTCTCCTCCAAAACTCATCTGTAAAGCACTTGGCCAACATCACGCTCACTTCTCGGCTCCATTTTGCGGCTGTACCCTTGGTTTACCTGCGACCACCCCCGCCCCAGCCACCACCACCGCCCATGCTGGATGCACCGCGGGCACTCTCCGATTTGGATTGCCAGCCTCCGCCTCCACTGCTGAAGGCCGATGAACCGCTGCTCTTTTCTTGCTGTCCCCAGCCCGATGCGCTGGATTTCTGGGCAGTGTTCGAAGTTCCGCTCTTTTGCTGCCAGCCGCTCCCGGTGTTGCTGTACGTGTTGCCGTTCGCCGCCGCGTACTTGTTGCCATTTGCGGTTTGACCCACGGCAGCGCTGTTGTACTTACCCGACCCGCCAACAGCCTTGCCACCGTTCGAGGTCTGCACCGATCCCGTGGTTCCTTGCGAGGTCGTTTGATGCTGGCTGTACGCTGTGTTGCCGTTTTTCGAAACCGTGGAGCTTCCATAGCTCCCATAGGCATTGGAACCCTGATGCGTGGAGCCATAGGCCCCGGTGCTTGGGTTGTACGCCTGACCAACTTTTTGGGTGCCGTATGGAGTCGTGGTAGATGCCCCGCGGGCATAAGTACCGGTGGAGGGGTTATAGCCGGAGCCGGCGCGGGCGACTCCGTTGGGACCATAGGCGGTTGCGCTGGAGCCGTAGTAGCCGCCGTGCCACGCGCTGTTTCCGTAGTACGCCCCACCGTGATACACCACTGCGGTGCCGTGCCAGCCACAATTCCAACTGCTATACCCCCAGCTGCAGCACCCGTTACTCATCATCGCCCCCACCGCGATGCCCGCCCCGAATGCAAGGACGCCGGTCGCCGCCACCGAGGCGGTGCTGTATCCGGGAGTGACATAGGGATAACCGTAAACGACCGCCGGGTTGTACATGGGGACGTACACCACCTGCGGATTTGCCGACTTAATCACGATGGTCTGCGGAGCCTGCTGCACAACGACGATCTGAGAGCCTGATTTCAAATTGCCGGCCGCTTGCGCTTTGGCCCGCAACACCTGGATAGCCGTCATGATATCGGCGCTCTGGGTGTTATAAGCCTCTCCCAGCGCGGAGGTCCAACTAAGGTTCGTCGCCAGGTTGCTGAGCACGGAGGGGAATTGTGTGAGTGCTTTCACGCTGGGATCCCACGGTTGCTTGTCAACGGCTTCCATCAGAGCCGTGCCATTGAGTGAGCTATTCTGCTGAAGCCAGCCAGCAGCGGCAGCAACTTGGTCTGGAAAGGTTGAAGCTCCAAGAATCTGCGCTACCAGGGAATCCGGATAGAGAGCGATGGGCGCAGCCAGTTGTTGCAGCTCATCCGCAGACAGCGGAGCACCTTGTCCGGAATACGCGGTGGACTCCGTTTGCGCCCCAGCTTCAAATGGCGCAGTGGTGAGGATTAGCAGGAATGATAGCGTCGCGGATAAAAATTGTTTCGTGAAAGTCCTGATCATTTTTTCTTCCCTCCATCGCAGAAAGGCGCGATCTGGTTCGAGTCTGGCAGCCATTTGAGCAACTCTTTGCTGTTGGCTGCTGTTCCCACAATCTCAAAGCGAGTCTCAAGCAATTTCATCAACGCCCGACCACGAGCCTACGTTCGCGCGCTGTCAAGATGCGTGGCCCGGTAGCCATTTGCAGTTCCCACTGAAGTGGCCAGCTATCTTTAATTTAAGCTTTTCGCATGTAAGTTTTAACTGTCAGAAATAACCGATTTGACTAGCGAGTTTGGATATCGGGGGAGTGCTAGATATATCGGAAGTTGGCCGTCCGAACAGCCCGATTGCCACTGGTTCTGCTGTCAATATTCGCAGTAGCACAGCCTATGACTTCCCAATAGTTTGGTGTTTTGCATGCCTTGCGGTCTCAGTTTCCGCGAAAGTTGGGAGGCGGCGATGAAAAGAGGACAAAGAAAGATATTTTTGCGTGCGGCTGTGATGCTTGCGTTTAGCGTTTTGGTTGTTCCCTTGTTAGCACAGAAGGATGAAGAGAAGCGGTTGGCAAATTCGGCTGCCGTTCTGCAGCAAATTCTCTCTCAGGAAAATGGTCTGCCTAAAACGATCCTCGACAAGGCGTACTGCGTACTCATCTTTCCTGGCGTCAAGAAAGTAGCCGTCGGCATTGGCGGGAGCTACGGGCGCGGCGCGCTCGTTTGCCGCAAGGGCGCCAAGATGGATGGCTCCTGGAGCGCTCCCGCGATGTACGCGCTCGATCAGGGGAGCTTGGGCGTGCAACTCGGGTCCACGGAAACCGATTTTGTGGTGGTTATTACAAGTCAGAAAGGCGTGGATGAGATCTTGAACGGTAAGACTAAACTGGGATCAAACGCAGCTGTGGCTGCTGGCCCGACAGGTGCCCAGGCAGCGTCCTACAGCGCTGTAGGAAACGCTGACATTTTGACCTATTCACGTTCAAAGGGACTCTTTGCCGGCGTGTCGCTGGCGGGCGCCTCGATCGACATCGACAAAGACGCCAACAAAGCCATCTATGGCAAAGAAGAAGACGTCATTCACGGTAACCAGGCCGTGGTCCCAGCGGCCAAACCGTTGGTGGACCTGCTCGACAAGACATCCCCCGCGCGCAAGTAGCTAGGCAAGAGTCAGGGGCGGCGGAGGATTACCTGCAAGAACCGTACTTAAAGACAGCGGCGGTTCTTGAGATCAAATAACCGACGATGCAGATTCCGTCGCCAACTTTAGTCTCTCAGGCTGCGCCTCCCGATATACGTGAAGTGATCTTTGTTTACGCGTTCTTTCCTAGCACGTTACCTAAATTCTTTGGGGTTGCCACTAATGATTTTTCTGTTGAACCACCCGCTCGTTTTTTTCGTGATCACGCTAGCACTCCTCTGGATCTCAAGCCGGGTTGGCGCGTACTTTCGCAAGCTGAGTCTGGATGAATGTGTGGATGAAGGGCATTTTAGTCTCATTCTTGGGGCGACGCTTACGCTCCTAGGGCTGATGATCGGCTTCACCTTCGCTATGGCTGTCAGCCGCTACGACCAACGCAAAGGTTACGAAGAGCAGGAAGCCAACGCCATCGGTACCGAATATGTTCGTTTCGACGTATTGTCTGACGCCAATGCCGCCGAGCTACGCGCCCTTCTACGCGACTACCTAGACCAGCGGATCGTCTATTACACAAGTCGCGACTCTGAACTCCTGCGGCAGGCCGGAGCTAAGACTTCGCAACTGCAATCGGAGCTTTGGTCTGAAGTAACTCCCTCGGTAAGCGCTCAGCCGAACCCTGTGTCGGCCTTAGTCCTTTCGGGCATGAATGACGTCTTGAACTCGGCAGGGTACACCGCGGCGGCCTGGCGCAATCGCGTCCCGCTTGCCGCCTGGATTCTCCTAATCTCCATTGCAGCTTTCTGCAATTTCCTACTCGGCTACCGTGCACAACGGAAAACCTCTAGGTTGTTGCTGGTACTACCCATTTCGCTTGCTCTTTCGTTCTTCCTCATCGCGGACATTGACAGTCCACGCAACGGTGTCATCCGCGTTGACCCGCAAAATCTAGAAAGCCTCGCCGATTCCCTCCGCCCGCACTAGCCGATTTCTCTCGTCTAGCGAGATTCCTGGAGGTGGTTGGCACAACCCTCCCGATTCGCGAAGATGAAGAAGCGTGGCGCGATGCTGAACGCCATTACGTATGAGACAGCGATAACTCTAATAGTAATTCGGCACTCCGTTCATCGGCGGTTCGTCCCCCCGAGATTGAAGACATCGGAAAGGCAAAGCAAAATCAGGATGGATAACACAGACATAAGAACGTATGTAATCACTGAAGATCTCCCGGTAGCGTGGGACGAACACCGTTATTGAGTTACTGCGCTTTTGCTAAAAGCATTTGCCCCGATTTCTCATTGTACTTGCCGAGCTTTTCTCCTCTGAGCCGGCAAGGGCTAGGGGCCGCCCGGGATCCGTGAAGAAGGGGCGGCCCCTAACTCTGGAGGTTGGTTCTTTTTCCAGGCTCGAAACTAGGGCAGCGGTGCTACAAATGGAACTCGCAATTCTTACAGGCGAGGCTAGGTGCACTCCCACCAGCCATCGAAGTAGCAATCACTACAAGTGTCATCTTCAGCGGACGTCTCAGAGAATTGTTCAACGCCGCAGAAATGAAGTGGCGTGTCCTGACAGATCAAACATGTCAGTGAGTGTAAATGTTGGAACGATTCGATCGAGAAAGATGAATGACACTTCGGACATTTCCAAAGCGTTAGGACCGAATTCAATGCAGCGCCAGGCGTAATCGTTTTTCCCGCGGACATCGCATTCCTTCCTAACAACAGGTTTCGTTGGGCGGAATATTAAAGACTGCCGAATTGGTAGGACACTGTCAGGTATTACAGGCGCAACGAGCTGGAGAAGGAAACCAGGAAGCTAAAGCGGCTGGTGGCGGAGCTATATAAACCTAGCTCGTAGTTCTGCCAGTTCTCAAGGCCCCTACACGCCTCATATCCTCGGCGTGTGTATAGTCAATTCCAAAAACGCAACTACAAGAAGGGGTGGTCAAATGATTAAGATGTCACTATTCGTGGCAGCGGGAATGGCGCTTCTGTTTGGTGCAAACGCGATTGCTCAAGACAACACGCCGACGACGTTTGAGATAGGTGTGGATTACTCGTTGGCCCATTTCATCCCAGCTCTTCCCGGGAGTCGGTCTCACAACCTGAATGGCGGGGGCGGATCTATCGTCTTTTACACGCCAGCTAAGTGGCTTGGTATCAAAATGGATCTACAGGGGTATGGCAGTAAGACTGCCGCCATCGGGATCCCCGTAGGTACCCCTCTCTTCCCAGGTGGTGGCACAGTGACGGTCCAGGGCAATCTGTTCACTTACATGTTTGGGCCTGTCATTAAGAAGCGAGGCAAGATCGAGCCTTTCGGAGAAGTGCTGGTCGGCGGGGCATACACTAATCTGTATGGCCATCTGCTTACAGCATCAGGGGTAGTGGGCAGGTCTCCAAACAACAACGCCTTTGCTTTGACCGCTGGAGTCGGCCTGGATATTCACATCAGCCGGGGAATATCAATAAGACCGATAGAGATTGGATATCTGAACACTCGTTTCTCTAACCCATTCTCCGGCGGCGCGGTAAATGAGAACAGTTATCGGTACATTGGTGGTGCCACCTTTAATTTTTAAGAAGTGTCCTGGTCTTCCTGTTTGCTCTTTCGGGGCTGGCACTACGCTTGGCCAAGGAGAAGAACGCGATGAGCCAGAACCACTTTACTCTCAGCTTTCAGTTGAAGTCGCCTGCGGACGCAACGCAGGTGGTGGAGCGGCTCCCACCACTGATGCCCGGACTATTCCAAGTCGAGGATACCATTGGCACGATTCACTACTCGCGCTTCACAGTTCTAAGCGAGAGGACTCTGCTTTTTCTTGGCGACTTCGACGGCGAGTTCAGGCAGCTCATGGCCGGTCTGGCCAAGGCCGCGGGGCCGGTGTTCGATACGATCTTCGAGCGCGTGGATAATCCGCCGCCCACTCCGGTCGCCAGTAACGCCAACGCTCTTATCGAGTGGGCCGCGGCTCATCTTCTTCATCCGGTCAATCTCTACACTGCCTATCCGGAGGGGACGGTTCACGATATTAAGGCCTTGGCGTCGGCCGCGAACGTGAAAGGGGCCGGCGAACTAAATCCGTTTCTCGTAATCCTGCCCATGAAATCGAAACTCGCCTTCATCGAGGTTCAGCTGCTCCTGCGCGCGAGAGGACACGGTACAACGAAAGACCTGGACAAAGTCGGCACACCTCATTTCGCACAGTTTGTGCCGCTAGAAGACAATGAAATTGGTTTCTTTACGGTGTACGACGGCTCGTTCGACAAATACATTGCCGATTTCACCAAAAACATCGGACCAGTATTCGATCTTATCTTCAAATTCACCAAGGACCCGCCGCCTTCACCATGCAGAAAGCACCTTCAGGAGTTCATCGATTTTGCCAAAGGGGCAAACCGTGAGCCAATCGGTTTCTACCAGGCATATCCAGGCCTATCGGTTCAGGACATTCATGCCCTGATCTCCGATAGCAAGTCACAGTCAGCCTCGGCTGATTAGCGAGAGACGAGCACAAGAACTGACATCGAGGAGCAGGCGGAGTGGGCCAAGTCGGTAAGGCGGATTCAGCGCTGGTGAAAGAAGCTAAGGGGCTCCTTGGGCGCTTGTTCCATCATGGCGAGGATACTGCCTCGGAATCGAAGTCCGTGCTCGACCTGCACGATATTCAAGGGTTCATCCTCCGCGGGTACAGGATGCCCATGGTGCGGCATTTCTTACTAACGGTGGGCGTCCCGGCGGAAGCACGCAAGATGCTGGGGCGGCTGGTGAGCGGTGATGAGTCTGACGCTCCGCAGATCACCACTGCTGAAGACTGGCACGTAGGGTTCGCGCCGGGACCAGGAGACAATCCCGCCCAGGCCCCGCGCCGCAAGCCTGATTATTGCCTCAACGTGGGGATTACCTGGCCCGGCATGATGGCGTTGGAGATCAAAGATCGTGTCCTGACAGTTTCGTTCACGTCCTTCGGCGCGTTCACCGCTGGCGCCGCTGAGCGAGCGAAATTGGTCGGAGATACCGGGCCAAGTGCGCCGAGTAACTGGATCGGCGGCTTTGGGAAGGGAAACGATCACGTCCTGGTGACTCTGCACGCCATCAGCCCACAGGCGATGAAAAGTTATAGCGACCGGCTATCAGAGCTGTTCGTCGAAGGTAATGCCTTTCGGGAGATCTGGCGAACCGACGGGATGGCGTGGATTGAGATTCAAGACGACAAGCCGACGTTTACTTCCAAGGTCCCCTTTGGTTACACCGACGGCATCAGCATGACCACCATTCGCGGCGGTCCAGAACGATATTTTCCGGATCACCAGCAGCCATGTGAACCCTGGCTATTCGTTTTGCTGGATGAGGCTGAGAATTACTTCGTGCCGGAACCTCGAGAACTCGGCGTGAACGGCAGCTTTGCTTGCTTCAAAATGATCATGACGGACGTTGTTGGATTCGAGAAGTTCCTGCAATCGAACAAGGACAAAATAGATCCCGAACTGCTCGCCGCCAAGATTTGCGGACGGTGGCGCAACGGTGTTCCTCTCGCGCTCTCGCCAGAAACGGATCGCCCTGCGGGCGGGATTTCACCCGAGCAGCTGAACAACTACGAATACGTGAACGCAGATGGGTCAGGCGATCCAAAGGGACTGCGGTGTCCCGTCGGCGCGCACATGCGCCGCATCAATCCACGAGGCCAGCCCGTGACGGGCCAGGGTCAACCGGGAGGCAGCAATAACACTCACCGGCTGATCCGTCGGGGCATGCCCTATGGGCCGAACTATGATCCGACGCAACCCGACGATGGCATCGAACGCGGACTTCTCGGCTATTTCATCAACTCGAGCTTAGAGAATCAGTATGAGTTCGTGCTGGGGCATTGGGTGAATGACGCCGAATTCGCTGGGGCAGTCAGGCTGCCGCCTAAATCGAAGGATCCTATGATTGGCACTCAGGACCCTGCGGAAAGCATTTTCGTGATTCCGCAAGCGAATGGCGCGCCGCCCATCAAGGTCACAGGGTTCCAAAGCTTCATCACTACGAAAGCAGCCGCCTATTGCTTTCTGCCAAGCATCACCGCGATCAAATTTATCTCCAAACTAGGATGAGTTGCGAGAAGTGCTCACCACCATGCTGTTCCTCACCAGATGGTTCGGAGTGACCGGCAGCGACGCGGAGCGGAACCTCGCTGTGGAGAAGTCCGACATCGAGGAGATCGTCGAGAAAGTTCTCTTGATGCAGTGGAAAGCTGCTGCCCAACAACGCCGGCCGCTCGGCCGTGGAACTCACGTGAAGGGCGTTTGTGCGCGAGCTCAATTCGAAGTGTTTGACGTTACCGTCGGACGCGACCGTGGGCTGGGGGCGAGACTCGCGAAGGGAATGTTCGCGAAGCCAGGCGTCTATCCCACTATCGTACGCTTTGCGAATTCCGACCCCAAAATCAACTCTGATTTCAAGTCCGATGTCCGATCGTTGTCTTTCTCGGTAGACCTTACTCGAGATGGCATGGCTGTTCCTGACGCGAACGCTACCCGGCAGGACTTCTCTATGCAAAACGGGACGACGCTTCCAATCAATGACGCACGGGCATTTCTGGCGACCATGAAGTTGCTTACGGCTTCAAACCCAGCCGTCGGCCTGTGGTCCCTACCGTTCAAGGATAAGTTGAGAGTGGTGAGAACACTCGTTTTGGCACAATTGCAGGCACGACAAACAATCAAGCCTTACCAGCAACTGCGCTATTGGAGCACCGTTCCATTTCGTCATGGACCAAGTGATGTGGTGAAGCATTCCGCTACGCCGTCCCCGAACAATCCGGCGCACCCTCTGCAAAGGAGTAACCCGAAGGGGCTGCAGGACGAATTGGTCCGGCACCTCAACCAAGACACTAAGATGAGCGGCTTCGATTTTGGAGTTCAGTTCCTCAACGCCGACACGATGACCTATTGGGGCAAGCGTCGGGACGCTACCTTCTGGATCGAGAACGCGAGTGTCGAATGGGACGAAACGGAAACACCTTTCCACACGATCGCACGCCTGACCCTGCTATCGAAGTCGCAACTTCCGTTTGACGTTGGCGAAGCTACCTACTTTGATGTCACGGGTAATTCAACATCTGACAGCGCGCCCGTTGGAAGCATTAATCGCGCCCGCTGGAGTGCGGAGGTTGCCAGCAGGAAAGCACGCATGCATGCGGAAGCTTAACCACGCGGCGCATTTCATAGGCCACCTTGCGTCCGCTTCTGAGAATCGAATCGGGATCAGGACGCCAACTCCCCGCAGTCAGGACCAAAGGAAGCATCTTCGAGATTGTGTATCGCCGCTCGGTCTCGCGCTTGGGACATGACCAAGTCATCGGGGCGATTGCCCATCGACAGTGTCGGTTGATCTGGTTGATCCTGCACCAGGGAGTCCGTTACGAAGAGCGAGGCCCAGCCGTCAACAAACAATCGAAGCAAAGGCGCACGGCTAAAATGATCCGGTAACCTCCGAAGCCTCGGCTATCGGATCGAATCACCGAATCCTCAACACTCCAGCCCAGCACAAGGGCAGTGATTTTCGACCCTGTAGGTGTTAATGCGAGCGATCAAAACCTACTCCATAAGGGGCGCCCTTTTATAACGCGTCGGTTTTCCGGAAACTGGCTTCCCGCCGTTCGCACCTTGCGGCTGTTTTGTTTTCGCAGCTTCTGACCAGGCGTTCGCTCGCATCAGTCGGAAGTGTGGCGACGAGGTGGTGAACCACTCACTCGCCGTTGCTCTACCAACTGTCGTTTCTTATCAAGCACAAATAACTAGCACTTTTGACAGCGGAACGTTCCCCTGAATCGTGGTGACATTTCTCAAGATTAAGGCTGGAGACCGACCATGAATAGACAAACTGGTACGCCATCTGGCGCGGCGACCGCGCTCGCCCAGAGCACGCAAACAGTCGACGCGAAGAGCTACCACAGAAGTTTGAAGTCCCGCCTCGCTGTTGCCGCTTGCAGCATGACATTAATGCTGACGCCGGCGATTGTGAGATCCCAGTCGTCGGCGATGGAGCAGCGCGTGGATGCACTCAAGCAATCTGTGACCCGGGACCAGCAGAACATCCGGCAGTATGAATGGATCGAGACCACCGTGATCAGCCTTAAAGGCGAGGAAAAATCGCGGCAGCAGAAGCAATGCTATTACGGCGCTGATGGCTCGTTACAGAAGGTCGAGGTGTCGGCGTCTCCGCCGCCGGAAAAGAAGCGCGGGTTGAGGGGCCGAATCGCCGAGAACAAGAAAGAAGAGCTGACGGACTACATGAAGCAGGCGGTGGCGCTGGTGAAGAGCTATATCCCACCCGACCCGGTTCGAATCCAGGCCGTGAAGGACGCGGGCAAGGTCAGCCTGGACCTACCGGGTGCGGGCAAGGGGGCACGTGTGAACCTCCGCGACTACGCCAAGCCCGACGACGTGTTGTCGGTGGAAGTCGACCCCGCCAGCAACCGGGTGATGGGGCTGACAGTCGCCACGTACCTGGACGACCCCAAGGATGCCGTCACCCTGGATGTCCGCTTCTCGGCCCTACAGGACGGGACGGGATACCCGGCGACTGAGGTTCTACTTGCCAATGCAAAAAATCTTTCGGTAAACGTAACCAACTCTGGATACCGGAAGTCAGCACACTGATCGAAGGGTTTCGATAAGAAGTGGGTCTAGAGCGTGCTGGGCGAGGACGGAATCCCGTCCTTCTGCTTCTACGGGCCGTAAGGAGCAGCTCCAGCTCAGGGTAATCACTGAGTTCGTCACCACGCTCTTCAAGACCGTATAACCACTGGATTTGACAGCAGCACGGGATGAGTCGAGCTAGGTCAACTCGAAGGTGCGTTGGCCCATCCCTGCGAAAGTTCATGGAACCAATCCCTCAGAGGCGTGAGAAAAACAATGAAAATTAGTAATGCAATCCTGATTTTTGCCTGCCTCGTCCTGGGGTACGCTTCACCCTTGTTGGCTCAACAGAAGGGGCAATGGGTCCCGGGACAGTTTGGTTTTAATGCCGGAATGATACCCGATCCCGGCGTCACCTATGCCAACCTGGCCTTGAATTACTCCGCCAGCCAGTTAAATGGACCCAACGGAAATAGCATCCCAGGGGTCGTTGACATTGCGGATTCCAAAGCCGCAGTCTGCAAAGCCGTAGGGGTTTCAACACATGCGATTGGGGCGAAGCCTCTTCCCGGAAAGTGGCCCGGCAGCGAAAGCTAGTTGCTGAGAAGGCCGTTTACTGGTCATGGTTAGGAAGCGGTACTCGGCAGGGCTGCTCTTCGGCGTTTGTCTCGCCGCGGCTCTGTGCCACGGTCAGGATCTGACTCCGCGGGCCTACGTCATCACTCCCGTCCATTCAAATGCCGTCATCTTGACCTATGACTTCTCCGATGGCGGAGTTCTCTTCGACAATTCAGTCCCGATTACGAACGCCACGGCGACACTCGACGTCGCGATCCTTAGTTACTATCACACGCTGAGTTTGTTTGGGCGCTCCGCAAATATCACCGTCTCTTTGCCCTACGGTGTTGGACACTTCCAAGGGAAATTTCTAGACAACGAAACCAAGCTGTACCGTTCCGGCCTCCTGGATTCGTTCTTTCGTTTATCGGTGAATATCAAGGGTGGACCGGCGATGTCCGTGAGGGAGTACGAATCCTGGCATCAGGGGACAATCTTCGGCATGAGTCTTAGGGTCGTGGCTCCCACAGGTCAATATGATCCGAAAAAACTCATAAATAATGGCTCCAACCGCTGGGCCTTCAAACCCGAATTTGGCTACTCTGAACGCTGGGGACATTGGTTGCTCGATGCCTACGCAGGGGTGTGGTTTTTCACGGCGAACCCTGAGTTCTGGTCGCATAATTCGTTCTTTCCCGGCATACGAACTCAAACGGAGGCCCCGGTCGGGTCCTTCGAAGGCCACCTGAGCTACAATATCAAGCCTCGACTCTGGGTTTCGCTCGATGGCAATTTCTGGTTTGGCGGTCGGACGACTGTGAATAGCATAGAAAACGTGAATACCTATCAGAAAAACTCTCGCGTTGGAGCGACCGCCTCGATCCCTGTGACCAAACATCAGAGCCTAAAGATTAGCTACAGCAATGGCGACTACGTCCTTTATGGCGGGAACTACCAGAGCGTTTCGGTGGCGTGGCAATATAGCTGGTTGGGGAGACCCAAATAGACGCGGCGTCTGCTGGTCTCCGAGCCGGCTCTGACCAGCGTCCGCAAAAATTCGTGCGCATGAAATTCAGGTTTCCACGCGCTGACCAATGGGGCGTAAACGGATAGTCTGCGCCGCCGCCCAATGTCCGAGTGAAGGCGGTGTCAGCGGAAGACACCAACAAACACCTGGCCAAAGTAGAAGGCGTAATCGGCAAAGCCAAAGAGATTCTCGGGCGACATGGTTATCCCGACAACTTACGCACCGTAATTGTCGCTGGCACTATCGATCAAATGGCTATTCTGCTGAGCTTCGACTGACTTTTGAGCAGGAAGAGATTAGGAAGAGATTTTCGGTAACTGGCTTCCGTACCCCGGTTGCTGCGGGTAGAATCTTAGAGGAGGCAACAAAATGAACGACGTAATCTCGACCTTGAAGAGTAGACGCAGTGAACTCGCACTCGAACTCGGACGTATCGATAAAGCTATCGTGATTCTCTCAAACGGCAGTGGCGGGAGTAGTGAGAGTGGCAAGGCAACACGTGTACGCGCGACCGGCAAGCCGATGTCGGCGGCTATGAAGGCAAAGATTGGTCGTGGCGTTCGGAAAGCGTTCTTGCAGCGTAAGCGCGAGGCCGCGGCCAAGGCCAATTCCCGATAGACTGGATTATCGTTGAGTTCTCCGAGAGCCACTTGGTTGATCTTCTGCAACCCTCAAGCAAGAAACGTTCCAGTCACAGGCAGCGTCCTACGCGCGTGGAAGCGTAAGGATTCGGTAAATTGGAAAGCACAACAAAAGAGCGGCGATCACCAACAGTCCAAGCCGTACACCGCGAGTCTTGAAACGCTGGCTAATCGCCAGCAGTAACAACACGGTTGCCAACGTCACGGTTGCGCGCACGTATTGGTCGGAACGCTGCCGAGCCTGAGTACCCTGTTCGAAGACTTCCGCGGCTCGGTCATTCAACCCGACCGCTTGTTTCTCTTTAGAACTTCGATATTCCGGCATTAGCTGGGGGCCTGCAGGAGCATCGGGATTGTTGAGCGGGTCAGTTGTCTTCCAAGCCTCGAATGCCGGACGAAACTCGGGAAGGAAGCGCCGCTCAAAGAGATCGCTTAGTTTCTTTTCTCCCTGGGTCTCGGCCTTTAGCCACTCGACCACCGTCGATGCGTTGTACAAACGCTCCTGGTTGGCGGCCATGGCGGCTCCCTCGGCTTGAACCCGTAGCTTGCTCGACTGGCCGTACAGCTCCGCCTGATGTCCAGTCCAGAGCGCTGCCTGATATCCGCTCCATGCGGTAATGATGGCGACTAGGGCTAGCACGATCGCCTCCGCGATCTCCAGTATCTCGTGCCCCAAAAATTGTGACGGTTCCTTGTGTTCGCTGAGGTGATGAGCTACTTCGATGTTGGCATCTCCTGCTTCCGGCATTTGCTTAGACCCTCCAGAAATCCTTTGATTCTGCTCTGGTAAAAGAGGAGCTAAGGCTCCATACGAGGCGCCGAACAATGATTGCGCCGCAAGTTCGAAGTGCGCGCTATTGGCCAGACATCGTGTGGCGAGGTTTTCGTTGCAGCAGAACCTCCAGGCGGCCCCGTCGCACTGTCCAAATTCGCCAAAGCGGACAAGTGGCCCCGATTTCGCGATTGGACCGTCTCAGACTAGGTTATGACGTCCTCCCTCATTTCTTTGGAGGAGGAAATTTCTTGAACATATCATCGACAGACTTGTCAATCTTGTCTGCCACCTTTTGGGGATTGTCGCTGAGTGTGTCCGTGGCGGTGCCTCGCCAGAGCATTTTCTGAGTCTTTGGATCTCCTATATCAACGATAAGTTCTCCGACGGGAATTTCCTTGACTGTTGTAGTACTAGAGCCCCCGCTCCACCGATAGGCACCCATGTTCGTTGTATCCAGCTGTGTTTTGCTGCTGACTGCGGCATGGTAAACAACGAGAAGGTCTGGAGATGTACCGGCATCTACTTTTCTTAGCCCCTTGGCGGCCAGGTCCTTGTCCACGGCAGCCACTATTCTTTCGTCCATTAGCGGATTTTTGGCGGGCGTTCCTTTGGCCCATGCATAAGTTCCATAACCTTGGAAGTTCGCAGTCTGATCCCAGTCGACATTAACCTTCTGTGCCCACGCGGCCATGCCATCTAGTGTGAGAATCGCGATTAAGCTGAAGAAAATACATGCTCTTTTCATTTTTCATCCTTCCTTGTTCCTTCAAGTGTCGAGACGGTGAGTCCCCGCGCTCGCGTTTCGAACTGCTCTCACCCCCCGCAGAATCACCTTCTTGCCCAGCCCGACCAGGGGCGTACCGTTGACGTGCTGTGTCTGACGACTTCAGATTGGGGCCAATTATCGTGTCGCGCGCGCGAACTGACCGCCAAAAGCACATCTAACAGTCCCGTGCGGACGTCGAAACTGGCAAACTTACCAGTAACCTCTCGGGGTTCGACAGAAACCATAGTCAGCGCACTGACACCATTATCTGGGCGTTCGTATACAGCTTGTGCGCGTCATGAGCTCAGATCGTGCTTGACTGGAATCGTCGTGGCGACGACGAGTGCGGCCTCCGGCCCTTTCCAATCACAGATTTCTACGTTCGCAGCCCTGTCAGTTGTGACAGTTCATCGCAATACCGATCGATCCTCTAATGGATCTCCACCGAGTACACTCGTTAGCACGGATGAGCAAACGACCGGAGCTCCCCTAACTACTTAGCGGTCTGGAAATAGGAAGAAGCAGGATGGTCACCTAAGTTTGAGGACGCGTGACGAACGGAAGGTGGAAAAACCGGCAGGCGCTAGCTGTTGTGGCGTGCTCCTTGATCACACTCGCCGCCCTGGGACAAGTTCGAGGCCGCATGGCACTCAGCCCTCTTCAGCAGTATACGAAACGACTCGCCGATCGTCTTCACTACAGTGCGGCACATAAAAATGAAATTCAGGTTGATGTGGTGCTTGCGCTAGTGAACGTCACTGTAACCGACCCAACCAGCCGGCCGGTGGCGGGCCTGCAGAAGGACAACTTCCGAATCTATGAAGACGGCATCGAGCAGGAAATTGTTAATTTTTCAAGCGAGGACGTGCCGACTACGATCGGCCTGATCTTCGATATGAGCGGCAGTATGACAGACAAAGTCGACCGAGAGAGGCAGGCGGTCAGAGAGTTTTTAAAGACTTCCAACCCGCAAGATGAGTTCTTCTTGGTCAGCTTCAACAGTAAAGCCAAACTCACGGAAGGCTTTACTTCAAGTGCGGAGGATTTGCAAAACCAAATGCTGTACACAGTTGCTAAAGGGAGTACCGCTTTGTTCGACGCGATCGGTCTTGGGCTCAAGCTGATCAGAGGCGCGCACAATAGCAGACACGTACTGCTCATTCTGTCCGACGGCGGCGACAACCACAGCCTACACTCTGAAAATGCCACTAAGAAGTTCGTGAGGGAAGCCGACTGTCAGATCTACGCCCTGGGCATATTCGCCAATCTCAGCGATCCGACGTTGCGGAGAGAAGAGCGAGAGGGTCCCAAGGTGCTGACAGACATTGCCGAAATGAGCGGAGGGCGCATGTTTCCGGTGACGAAGGTAGACGATCTACCTTCAATCGCCAGCGAGATCGGAATCGAGGTACGCGGCCAGTACCTCCTCGGATACAAGCCCAGTAATCCGAAGCGCGATGGCAAGTGGCGAAAAATCAAAGTCTCGCTAAAGCCGCCGAATGGATTCCCCCCGCTCACCGTCCACGCTAAGACGGGATACTACGCCCCTCGGAAGTAAGGCCTCAGCGCTGATCGCACGGACTGTCAGGCGTGAGAAACTCCGATAAATCTAGTTATCGCGCGAAACGCTGGTCTGGAGGAGTTTGATGTACGGACTCAGCCGAATCGAGGAAAGGCGCTTCTTGCCTATTTTTGGACAGAATCGCTTCTATGAGGTCAGCGAACGACCCCTGGTTTCGAGACAAATCTGCGCCCCGCGAGAACCTCGCTCAAAGCGAACAGAAGCTCTCTGTTCATGCGACTTTTTACAACATAGCCCTTAGCGCCAGCCTCGAAACCGTACTCCACATAATCTGAGTCATCGTGAGCGCTCAGAAGCACAATCTCGCTCTTGCTACCGCCGCTGCGGATCGCGCGGGTCGCTTCGATACCATTCAATAGGGGCAGCGTGACGTCCATCACGATCACGTCTGGTTTCAACTGCTCAGCCGCCGACACAGCCGACGCTCCGTCGCCGCGGATTCCTGCGATCCGATAATCCCGCGCAAGCAGTTCCGATACCATCTCAACGATGCCGGTATGATCGTCAGCCAACA
The DNA here is from genome assembly GCA_963803735.1 of uncultured Acidobacteriota bacterium. GTDB lineage: Bacteria > Acidobacteriota > Terriglobia > Acidiferrales > UBA7541 > Palsa-189. The sequence goes on from CAWDNV010000016.1 coordinate 119,923, forward strand.
GTACGGTTGGTTTCAAGCTTGCACTCCTAGAGGGCATGCTATGGACCACCATCGGTTGAAGTCAACCCCAAAAAATTGCGTCAAAAACCGAGTCTGTGGAAAAACCTCGAGGAGCAGGGCCACCTTCGGGGTGGGGTATAAGGACACTACCACGAAGCTGCACCCCACCTGACACAAGTTCTGCCCAACCACCCGACGATCGCTGATCTTCTGAAGCCTCTCGGTCACTTAATCCGCGCGAGACTGTCATTTTGTGCAGGTTACTTCAGCCGCGAAGAATTACATGCTTAGGCGATTTTTCGTCTTGCTAACAGCAGCCGAAACATTGAAATCAAACGGAAGAAGGGCGCTCTTAGTTTCCGGCGCTCGGCCTCTGAGCGAAATGGGTCATTCCAGACATAGAGATGCGAGGAGAGAAAGCGATGTCTAAATCTTTAAGACTTCTTACGGTGTCCTTCGCGCTGCTTTCAGTGTTAGTTACTGTCGCAGCGTTCGGGCAGAAGAGTGACCTGCAGCAAAGGTTTGCAGCCGTGCAGCAGGCCATCGCCGAAAATAAGCAAAACTTGCAGCAGTATCAGTGGAACGAAACAACGCAGCGCACGCTGAAAGAAGATGCGAAGCCCCCAACTCAAAACCTATGCCGCTCCGATCGGTCCTCCCCCGGAACAACCTAGCGGCGGCAGGGTGAAGGAGAAGATCATTGCGAAGAAGAAAGAAGAGACGAAGGACTATATGGGCGACGTGAAAGCCCTCCTCAGCCTGTACGTGCCACCCGACCCGCAGAAAATGCAGCAAGCCTACCAGGCAGGCAAAGTCTCATTGAATCCTGCTGGCGGCGTGGTGAACTTGATCTTCAAGGATTATGCGCAGCCCGGCGATCAGATGTCCCTAGCTTTCGACACCGCCGCAAGAAAGATCTCCTCCCTAAGCATCAACACCTACATGGGAGAACCGAAAGACGCAGTGACGCTGCAGGTACAGATGGCCAGCCTTCCCGATGGGACCATTTAATCCTGTTCGACATCGAGCTCCGTAGGCTGAACGGAATAGAGGCTGCCAGGCATGTGCTTAAGCTAGCTGGCCACCCAAAAATCTTGTTCCTCAGCCAAGAGTCTTCCCCTGAAGTGGTTCAGGAAACGCTTGGCATGGGCGCGCTGGGGTATGTCTATAAGTTGCGAGCTGGAACCGACCTGCTACCGGCTATCGATGCAGTTCTTGAAGGTATGCGCTTTGTGAGCAGGGGATTAAAAAGCCACGAGTCAAGCAGTAACTCAAATGCAAAGCCAGCCAAGAAACTTGAGGTGCCGACCAGGAAAAGGCATAGATCAAGAGAGCGCGCTAGACGGACGGATGCGCCAAAGTATCCGTGGCAGCGTGTAGTTATGGAGGCCTTCCATTCACCACGTGAGTCTCTCCCTCAAAAGCTCAACATTGCCGAGAGGACAATCGCAGAGCGGCTCACAAACAGAGCACAACCAAGTATAGAGGAACGACTCGCTTTGAAGGATGCGTTGCGTTCATTACGGGTCCTGAATGCCGAGACAAGGCTACAGCCCAAGACTAACGAGAAGAAAGAGATCGCCTGAAAGCCAGCCTCGGACAGAAAGCATTAGAGAACAGAAAGCATTTTAGAGAGAAGTCGCAAACCTGCCAGTATGTCAGATAGGGATAGCCGCGGCAGATGCCGGTTCAGTGGCTCACTTCGGCGATGATCTCTGTCCCTTTCCCGGGTGAGGAGTTCACTAAGAGGTTGCCCCCAAACATGCGGAGGCGCTCTCGCATCGTGGAAAGCCCGATGCCCGATGAGGAGACCTCCGGCTCGAACCCAATGCCAAAGTCTTTAATCTTGAGGACGATTCTGCCATTGGTTCTTGTCACGTGTATCTCAACATTACGCGTCCGGCTGTACTTAACTACATTGCTGAGCGCCTCTTGCCCAACCCGGAAAAGGCACAGTGCTAGCTCCGGCGACAAGTTCTTTGGGAGAGGACCGGCATGGAAGTCGACGCGAAGACCCTGCTGTGACGAAGTTTCCCGGGCGAGTTCCTTCAAGGCAGCAGGTAATCCCAGATGGCGAAGCTTGGAGGAATGGAGTTCGTGAGATAGTTCGTGGATATCCGTCGCAAGCTCTTCGGCAGACTTGTAAAGCCTCAATGCAGTACAGCTGTGGGCCTCCTGTCCCGCTTTAAGCAGATCCTGGTGCAACCTCTCAAGCTGAATGGTAAGAAGGGCAAACCGTTGGCCGATGTCGTCATGGAGTTCGCGACTAATCCGTTGTCGTTCAGTCTCTTGTGCCTGCATGAGCCGACTGGCGACGTCGCGCAGACTCCTCTCGGAAGTTCGCAGTTGCTCCTCCGTAGCTTTCTTCTCGCTTATATCCTGCACCATTCCAATCACCAGCGGAGATGTTCGGTACCGAGCGTCCAGCAGAGAAATACTTACGTGACCCCAAATCTGCGATCCCCCTTTTCTAATGAAGCGCTTGTCGAGTTTGTAGTGATCGATCAGGCCGGCGCAAAGTTGGTGGAAAAGGGGCCCTTCTTGCTTCTGGTCTTCTGGATGCGAAAATGCTGAACAACTCATGTCTCGCAGTTCTTCTGTTGTGTAGCCGAGCATAGAGCAAAGAGCCGGATTCGCAAATAAAATGTGCCCTTCGAGGTCTTCTAGCGCAATGCCAATGGAAGCTTCTTGACATAAAGCTTGAAAGAACTTCTCGCTCTTGATCCGCTCCGCCTCTGCTTCTTTCATTTCCGGGGCCGGAGAACGGGTCTGAGCACGGTCGATAGGTGCTTTCATCGCCGGTTTAGGTCCTTTCTTCCTCCGGAAATGTGAGATTACGTCCACGTTACATCTCCACTCATTAGTGGGAAGGAAAGCTAATATCGATGATTGCGGAACTGGGGTCTTCGACGGAATACAGCGAACTCCTGAGTGGAAGAATCACGCCAGGAAGCATATTACAGGTCCGAGTCTGCCAAGGATTCAGTGTCTCGAACTTGGCCAGTCCTCCGGCTGATCGGCAAGCCGATGCAATTCGTTTTCGGGCACGACAAATTCGCTCATGCCACAACTTAAGCAGACCAAAAGCTTAGGAAATACCCAAACAGGCTGCTTGCCAACATTGGTTAGACCACTGAAGTGAATAGCAATCTCTCCTGTGAACTGACGCTGATTCTCAGAACCGCATGCATTGCAAGCCATATAATTACCCCAACGCTTACTCACGAAAATGTTATAAGAACTAAGCAAAAACATACAGCTTGGCTAGAAGCTGTCAAATTTGAACTTTAGTTTGGACCGATCTGATTCGCGCCACCTGTAAGAATTACCAGCCCCAAGGATAACTCCCGATGCGGCCTTATCGGAGATTGGGAATCTGCTTCAAGCCACATTTCGACAAGAGGACTTCTCAAGGGGTGGCGCGGACCGGCAAGCTATCACAAATGAAATGAACCTACGCGGCTGGTTATCTCTTAAGAGGCACGCGGGCGTGGATCGTTGCGCCTTGCTTAGCTTGCGATTCGATACAGAGTTTCCCATCAACTAGCTTCAGGCGTTCCTGCATACTGGTGAGACCGAGCCCGGGCCCGTTCATAGCCTCATCGGGATCAAAACCAACCCCCCAATCGCGCACGGTCAGTTGAATCTCACTCGATTCACCGCTGAGCGATACTTCAAAATTTCGTGACCTGCCATGCTTGATCCCATTTTCCAAAGCTTCCTGCAAGACGCGGTAAAGACATACAGAGATTTCCTTGGGCAGTTCTTTCGGGATGTCTTCACAGTGAAGGTCAATGCTCACTTTTTCCCGAATGGAAAGCTCTTTGCAAAAGCTGGCGGCAGCCGCCGCGAGCCCCAGGTATTTCAGCGTCGAAGAGTGCAGCAGGCGCCACAGAACCTGGATATCGCTTACGATATCCTTGACCTGTTGCCTTGCTTCCCCGATTTGCTGGCGGGCTTCAGCCAGCGATTCTGGAGCTTTTTGCCCGAAGCAATCTAGATCCATAGCCAGCACGGTCAGGCTTTCAATGTAGCGATGAAGCTCTCGGGCAATCCTGGTACGCTCCTCCTCCTGCGCCTGGATGAGACGGCCTGCCAGATTCTCATCCTTTGCCTCGGACTGTGGCAGCTCGTCTTGCCCGGTCTTTTTCTCGCTTAAGTCTTCCACCATCGCGACCACAAGCCGAGATGCACCACTTCCCATCAGAGAAATGCTCAAACGACCCCAAATCAGCGAACCATCGCGTCGAAAGAAACGCTTCGCCAGTTGATAGCGATCTATCGAACCCGCTCGTAACTGCTGAAAAAGCGCCCAATCCTTTTCTGCGTCTTCGGGAGGAGAAAACTCGACACAGTGTTTGTTACGCATTTCCTCTTCGCTGAACCCCAGCATTGAGCACAGCGCCGGGTTGACAAACAAGGGCCGCCCTTCTAGATCCTCTAGCGCAATCCCGATTGGGCTCGCCTGAAAAACACTAAGGAAGAGCTGGTCATCACGACTGGCCGATTTGGGCTCTTCGTTCATGGGAGGCGGTATAACACGCTTACCTATTTACTTCAATTCTATTTCCGATTATCTGAGGCGAGAGCTAACGGTTCTCTGTGCTCATATTCGATATGAATATATCTATTTGGCTGAAAACCGGCACGTCTTACATTGAGTCGACAATGAGATGCAATCCCCGCAGACTTCTTGCAACCCTTCGGACGAAGTTTGCTTGGAAGGAGAATGAGGAAAATTAGTGCTTAAGGTGCTTGTAGTCGATGACTACGAGCCGTTCCGCAGAGTGGTCCGCTCGATATTTCAACCGAGGAATGACCTTCAGATTGTCGGCGAAGCGTCAGATGGGTTGGAAGCCGTCCAGAAAGCCAAAGTACTGCAGCCGGATTTAATTCTTCTTGATATCGACTTGCCGACGTTACGTGGATTTCGTCTCGAACAGCTCTGTAGCAACCTAGCTAACACACATGAATTCGACATTCTGTGCGCATATCCATTTAGGGGTTTTCAAGACGAAAAAACGGGCGCGCTTTCAAATCGATCTGCGCTGAACACGCCGCAGTGTATTCCCGGGTAACAATGGGATAGTTAGGCCATGTTACCCCTGGCAGTCCCCAGGGGGTGCCGGGGATTGTGCTGACGCGACGACGAGGGATAGAGTAATGACAGCGACATCAAAGAAAGTTCTGACCCGCACAGTGGAGTTCATATATGCAGCCCCCTTGGTCGCAACGTGCCGGGCTGAGTTTGACGTGACGATTCGTGTGTCTTCAGTTCACTCTTCTTTGAAGGCGACGAACCTCAGGCGACGTGTGGTTTTACTTACCCGCGGTGGTTGACCGCGCCTTTTCTGCAACCACAGGTCTGTATATATTCAACTCTTTTAGTTGGCGCTCGGCGGTGAGCCAATCAGAAAGGTCGTGCCCGTCTTCGCTTCCGCCCGCGAGATAAATCTTGTAGGCACGTTCACGAATCTGTTCCTCAGTGGGCTCGAGAAGATTTCTACTTTCTGACATGTTCGATGTCCTCCTCTGGACTTTTTTCAAGTTCCGGACGGGCAGCCCATAGATCACGCTGTTCGGAAAATGACAAGCATGTTAGTGGCTGAACTCCATCTGCTGTATGCTGTACTTTAAGGTTAGCGCTCCAATTCGGTGACGAATGCATTTCTAATTTGCGCAAGATGTTGGAGCGGCGAGTCTCTGTACTTTTGACGCAAATCCCGAGCGCGACGGCTACTTCCTTGCACCGCGTGTCCTCGATGATTCGCTGAATGACGAGGAAGGATATGCTCATCGGCCGCGGCGTACTGTGACGCTGGTCCGAGGACAACCTGCACAAATCCATTCGGACGAATCCACTTCGCGAACGCCACGCGCACTTGATTCGAAGTCATGCCGAAATATAGTTTCGCCGCGCGCTCCGGTTCGTTGAGCGGCAGGCCGAACTGACCACGCCCAAGTAGCCCGGCGGCGATTCTGCGTTGGCTCGATTCATCCAACGGAATCTGGCGCAGCAGCAAAGCCTTGGCCTGTTGCAACTCGGCCGGAGCGACGTCCTCTTTCTGCATCGTGGTGAGATCCCGCTGAATCATTTCGCGCGCTTTCGCGGTGTTCGTCGGATCGCAGGCGTAGCTCACGGTGTAAACCGTGCGAGTCTCCAGAGCGTCCATGTCGACGTCTACATAGTAGACATAGCCGGTGGTCTGCCTTAGATCATGGTACAGCCGTGTTGCGTAGAACCCTCCGCCCAGAACATGATTGCCAAGCTGCAGTGAGTAGTAGTCAGGATCGAAGCGATTGATGGGAATCATTTGAGAGAGATTTACCGAATCCTGCAGTTGGGTCTGATCCGGGATGATCGCTGCCGAAGGCTTGTTTGGTGAGATAGCTGGCAACTCAAGGTGTGGCTTTGGACCCCGCGCCTTCCAAGGTCCGAACCATTTCTGGACGACCTTGCGAGCTTCGTCCGGCGTAACGTCTCCGATCACGACAATGGTCGTTAGGTCTGGTCGTATGGTTTTGACGTAATAGTTTTTAACGTCAGCAAGCGTAAGCGACGCCACTGCTTGAGGGGTCACCTCGCGAAGGTCAGGATCGTTCGGTGGCAGAAGACCAACTGCAAGAGCGCGGTCAATTCTATAGGCGGGGCTCTTCATGCGACCGGCAACGTGCTGTGACATTTGCCGCTGAGTGATTCTGAGCGCCTCGGCATTCAAAGCAGGGTGCATTTCGTTTTCGGCCAGCAGCTCTACGCCACGCGAGAAATCCTCCTTCAGCACCTCAAGGGAGAAGCCATATCCGGCAGACTGGTCGGCAGCGATGTCGTCCAGCGCCTTTTGGAAGGAAATGCGGTCGTGACTTTTGGTTCCATAGTTAAATAGCTCGTCAAGCACGTCCGAAACGCCCTCTTGACCTGGCGGCTCTTGCATCTCACTGTTGTGCCGTACATTGCCGAGCAACGTAATCGTCGGAGTAATCGTCTCTTTCCGCACGATGAGACGGATACCGTTGGGCAACACCATTTCAAATGGCACAGGACTCGGCGGCGGCAGTTCAAGGTTCAGAAGTCGGGATGAAGCCCATGAGGGCAGCGTCACGAGCTTTGTTGGAGTAGACGTTAGCTGCTCCGTTCCTCCGAATCCTTTTTGGTAAACCGGTTCGCCGCTCGACACTGGTTTTAGCGTTGCCACAACCGAGTTTGAGTCGGTCAAGTATTCCTTTGCTACTCGGTTCACGTCTTGGACTGTGATCCGTTTCGCCCTTTCGACATCCTCATCAGGCGAGTTCAATCCCCTGGCGGCCAGCGCATCCGACCATGCCTCCGCCAGCCCTGGAATTGAATTTCGGCGAAACTGCGACCTGGCGATCACCCATCGCTTAGCGGCTTCGACAAGCCCCTCCGGCACGCCATTGGCCGCATAATCGCGAAGAATCTTACGCATCTCTGCCAACGCCGGCGCAGGGTCATCACCAGCAGGCAGCACCGCAGAGGCGAAGGCCACACTTCCCATACGATACGTTTCCGCGAGGTCGAACCCGGTGAGCATGGCTTTTCCTTGTGGCACCATTTCGTACAGGTTTCCACGCTCACTCGCGAGGACGTCAACGAGGATCTTTGTCGCGACGAAATCCGGGCTATCGGTGCCAGGCATGCGGTATGCGATGAAAGCCTGCAGATCAGGGAGATTGCTCTCGAGCGTGAAGCTTTCGGACTTTACGGGCTGAAGCTTGATTTCGGGGTGCGCCGAGAGTTGTTTCCGAGGAATGGCGCCGTAAAGCTCTTTGACATCTCCGAGTGCCTCGTCTGGCTGCACGTCGCCAACAATCACCAAGATCGCGTTATTCGGTCCATACCAATCCTGGTAGAACCTTTTCAGCATGTCTCCCGTCGTCGCGTCGAGGGATTCCTTGGTCCCCAGCGAATCGTTTGCGTAAACCGTGTCGGCGAACATATCTTGGTTCAATCGAATTAGGAATTTATACTTTGGGTCCGAAAGGTCGCTGGCCACCTCCTGCTCAATTGCGCCCTTTTCCTTTATCCATTCTTGGTCGGAATCTTCTATGCTTTGCATGCACGCAGAGTCGACGCGCAAGGCAATGTCAAGGTCCGCTGCAGGAACGGTGGAAATATATTGAGTGATGTTCTGCTGAGTATCGGCGTCGCCGAAACCGCCTAACTGCGCCAAAATCGCCGCCATCTGATCCGCAGTCAGCCCTGAACACCCGCGAAACGCCATGTGTTCCTGGGCGTGCGCCATTCCCGGAAAGCCTTCCGGACTCTCGTCGCCCCCCACGAGATAGTTCTGCTCCACGGTTACCACCGGAGCCAGCGGGTTTCGGATGACCACCACTCTCATTCCATTGTCGAGTGTCGCGCGGACGACCTCGGCAGGCGTTGCTGAGGGCACCGTAGATCTCGGTTGAACAGGTGTGCGGTTGATTCGCGCTGTCGCAGTCTGCGGAATGAGGGGCGCAACTCCGAAGGAGCCTAAAAGCAACGCTGCCCCAATCAGGTTACGAATGAAGGATTCCGCTTCCATTTTCAACATTGGCCCCTAACCCCCAAGCTTGCAAATTCTGGACGATTTAGCTCGGTGGATACTGAAAGGTAACGCGATACGTGATGTGAATGCTGAATTGGCACGCTCAAGCAAATTACTCGGCCCCATATCGCGACTCGCGAGTGCCGTTTTAACTCTGCCACCCCGTGGGCTCCAACCGTACTGTCACTTCAAACAGCGCCACTCCACTGGCAGCAGATAGAGCCAAATGCCACGATCGGTAGTTTTGCCAGTCTTCTCTCGTAGGCCCGAAAAGTTAGCTGCATCAGTGCCCGATATCGGGAGCTAAACAGGTTCTATGGCGCGGGCCGCTGATTTCAGAGCTAGCTCGTCATCAGTGTTAGTGTGGTCAGCGCCAGTATCCCTTGTGAAGTACCCACCCATTTCCTTGTCGCGCCCAGGCGGGGGCCACCCAGACTGCACCAGCGCGCGGGGGGCGAACCCAACGCCCTGAGACCCACACATATTTTTTGCCGTCCCAACGTTCGTTGGTATCCCTCAATCCATACATATCCGATCCCAGGTGGCTTTCCGACTACTCCGGCGCGAACGGGAGGTGGCGGCGCTACACGCACAACAGTCTGCGCTCGCGTTCTCTGCGATATCAAAATTGGCAAACTGAACACGAGCAAACTGAACGCAACAAATCTAAGAACGAATCTCATTTGACCTCCTTGACCATCGAAGGTTTGCCGCGGCGAACGACTTGTGGAGATGAGAGTCAAACCTTCACTTCGTCACGGCGTCCTTGCTTTTTTCTGCACCCTTCTCAACGTCCTTCGTACGGCTGTTGCCGGTCTGGGCAGTTTTGTCGGCTGCCTTCTTGGTCGCTATGCTGGTGGCTTTCTAACCTCCTTCGACCCGACCATTTTGCTCGCTAGTGCAATTGGCCGGGAGCTGGGACTTTTTACAGGGCTGCGGGAAAGAGGTGTGAACAGGGAGCAACAACGATTTCGGCCCGCGTGCTCGAAAGGGGAAGTTGAGGGAACTCCCGGAAGGCTGTCGTTTGGGCAGTAACGCAAATGCATTTCGCGGGGGCTTTCGCATGTGGGATAAGGCCGAGAGAAATCAACTCGGGAAAACGCTGCGCTGCCTCTCCAAAAACAGGATGTGGTAATGAGGCTCGGGTTCGACGCAATGCTGTGCTCCCTCTTGCACGGGCGAACTCAACTTGCTGTGGCTGTCATTTTGGCTGAGCTTCTCTTTATCGAAGGCGGCACCCATCGACCGTCAACTACCTCAGCTTTGGGTGCATACAGCCGCATTGTAAGGTTGAAGTCTCCTGTCGGTACTGGCAGCCAGTTGGATTCCATTTCCTTACCTGGCGAGTCGTGCTGCAAGTAGATATCGAGTGAGCCGTCCGCGCTGTATCTCAGTTCATCGCGGTCACCGATGGCGTTCCGCTTTAGATCATTGTCCGTCGGGAACCCGTCTTTGTCGTACAAGGTAACCGACCAGAAGGCGCTCACGGGCGGAATCTCGGTCTTGGCGAAGTGCAATACGTACTTGTTGGCCCCGGTCAGTGGCTTGCCTTCCGCGTCACCGAGGTTTAGCGGATAGACCGCGTCCTCCGGCAGATTGGCGCCGAGACCGACCAGCGCCACAATGGCCCGCTTAAGGTAGAAGTTTCCGTACACGCCCATCGTATCCGTGTTCATCTGCCATCCGTTCACAACGCGGGCGAGCGTTGGAATCTTCGCGCGCATGGACTTGAGAGCGTCGGGCAGGGCGCGTTCCAGCGCACCCTTGACAACATCATCGGCTTTTGCGATATCGAAGGACCTGCCGGGCTCGATTCCGATCCGCCGCATCCGCGCGATGATTGGCTCGTCCGTGATGTGCGGTGGGTGGAGCTTCATCAGTTCTGCTGCGTACGCAAAGTACTTGCCTGCGGTCATGGTATCGACCTGTGTCATCGGTGGCCTCTTCATGTCCACAGTTGGATCAATCGTCGCCGGGACCAGCTGGGGAGCCTTGCCAAGCTGTGACAGGGGCGTAATCGTGTAGCCATCTTGAACCTTGTGGACGGCCTCGTAATCTTTGGGCCCGTCCGTCTGGGTGCGACCGATGATCCAAACGTAGGGTGTGGGCGCGTCGATGTGCTTTGCGCCTTCGGGAAGCTTGCCCCGCCAATTCGGACAAACAACGGCGAAGCGGTTTGCCCCAGTGCCCGTCGTACGTTTGCCGGGACATGCAAACACGTCCGTCCACATGTCAAGCATCGGTAACAGGTAGTAACGATCCTGCGTGTCCGGCACAGAAACGATGAGGGGCTCCTTCGCGAGGTCAAGCCAGGCAATGGAGTACAGCGTGTCGAAATTCGGTCGCACGACATCGCGGAAGTCGGCAGGGGGAAACGTCCGGACATTAGTGAAGGCGTTCATAGGTCCGCGGCCGATGAACTTCCCTGCTTCAACGTTCACCGCTTGGCGCCGCGTCGCGTCCATCAGGACCAGCGGGTAAAGGTAGGTGTACGCCTCGATACCAATCTCGTAGGCTTCCTGGTTATTGATTGCCGTCATTAGAGCCTCCTGTTGGCCCACTTCCCCAAATAGGAACGCAGCGACAAAACTTCACGACCCTGATGAGATTGTCTCCAGAGAAGTACCGCCTCAAACTGTCAAGAGTTACAGACCATTGCGCTCGGTCAAAACTATGAAGACCAATCAAATCATCGGGAGGCAAATCGCGAAACCTGGGCGTAGCTCGAAAGTTCCTCCGGAATGCGCCACGTTGATAGTGATTATTGGGATGTAGAATCCTATTCTCGAACCGTATTACCTTCCAACGTGATTTGGCTCTTATTCCATTATTGCTCCACGGCAACGACGCCGGAATCTCGGGACGGTAGTGTCAGAAAGCTTCTAAATAGATCTCGCCTTGGTTGATTCATGTTGGGCCGCAGAGCCCAATCCTGAAAGTCGTGTCGCAGTGCACGGCGACTGTTAGCCAGGTGTTTTCTCGAGTCGTGCGGCCCGCTCCTCCGCTGGCATTCCCAGGGGAGCGGGTCGCTCGGTAACCTTGCGTCATATTGTGTAACAGGGCTAAGAGCTCCCCGGCCGGTGGTGGAAGCAGATGAGATGAAGAAAGATGTGGATTTGGCTCGACGACAACTCGGAGTAGTTAACTGTATCTTTTGTGGGAAAGAAATTAGATTCGCCACGCATGTGAAGCGGGAAATAGGCACCTACATCCTGCTGTCAACGCTGTGGTAGGGAAGCGCCCTACTCCTCGCAAGAAATCGTCTTTATCGTACCCCAAGCCTGATAGAGACCTGATAGGAGAGAGGTCTCTTCAGGGTTTTCAGCTCGCGCAGGTGCCTCTCGGCGGTGGTTCTGGCAATCTTGGAACCAGAATTACGGCTATTTCTACCTGTAACGTTTGACAGTTAGCCAACGCAGTTCACTTAACTACGATGGCTTGGTCAGACCGTCGACCATGAGAGTGTTTTTGAAAACGATAAAACGCTGAGCAGGATGAGGCACCTATTTTTCTTACGCTTTGCGCTGCTCGTCTTTGGAGCGGCATTTCTTGCGATGTGGGTCTGTGGGCAGAACACGCAGAGCGGACAGGCTGCGGCCCAGGCGGGAACCTCAACGGAAGACTTTCAGAAAGCCACACAAAATCCTGTTTCTAGTCTCATTAGCGTACCGATCCAGGACAACAGCAACTTTGGCATTGGCCCTTTTGATCGCACTCAAAATGTACTGAACATCCAGCCTGTCATTCCGATTCGCGCAAGTGAGAACTGGAATCTCATCATTCGCTGGATCACGCCAGTGATTTGGCAGCCCGCACCTGGAACGGCCAACTTGGAAGTATTCAGCATAGAGGAAAACACACCTGCGTTCTTGGCGGCCCAGAATGTGTTTGTTCTGGAAACGGGATACTGCAACATCACTATGCTGAATGCGCCGCCGGCCAACCGCATCGAAATGGTGCTGACCCTTCACTTTCCGCTGAAGACTTGGATTCTCGTTTCGGACAGGAACCGGGAGGACCTCAACTGGAAGAGCGGACAATGTACCTGGCGCTACCGGAATAGGTTTACGCTCTTCGCCCCGTAGCTTCTCTCTGCAAGGTGACTATTGAATGAAAATCGAAGTGAACCCGCAAGTGCAAAGCACGGAGTCGCGGGCCATTGGTTCGAAGGAGGTCCACGACTTCTATGAAAGGATGCCGTATCCAGCACCACTGACCAGCCTGGATGAGCACCGCGACCTGTACAGCAATCCGAACCGTCGTCGTGCCTTGTTCCATTTGATGTGGCCAACCGAACGGCCACGAGCAAACCGGGAGATCCTGGTTGCGGGTTGCGGGACGTCGCAGGCGGCCAAGTATGCACTTCTCGAACCGGATGCCCGTATTACAGCAATCGACATCAGCGAGACGAGCCTGAGCCATACAAATAGCCTTCAGCGAAAATACGGATTAAACAATCTCGAACTCCGTCAGCTCTCGATCTTAAATGTTCAGGAATTAGGAAAGACCTTCGATCAAATCGTCTGCACAGGAGTCCTGCATCATCTTGCAGACCCTGATCTCGGCCTTCAATCCCTCCGCAACGTCCTCAAGCCGGAAGGGGCGATGCAGATCATGGTTTACGCCCGCTATGGACGAACTGGGATCTACATGATGCAGGCCTATTGCCGTCTACTGGGTATCACGACCTCACATCAAGAGTTGCAGGATCTAAGCGCGGCCCTCGATGCCCTGCCGGAAGATCATCCGCTGACCGATCTATTGCACAAAGGCAAGGATTTCCAACATCCCGATCTGCTTGCCGACGCCTTACTCCATCCACAAGACCGCGCTTATACCGTGCAGCAGGTATACGAGTGGCTCGATCGTTGTGGGATGTCCTTTGGACGATGGTTTGAGCAGGCTCCATATATGCCGCAATGTGGTGTGATGGCAAAAACACGCCACGCCGTACGGCTAAATGCGCTTCCTGAACCCGCCCAATATTCAGCAGTCGAATTGTTTCGGGGAACGATTACTCAACACAACTTTGTCGCCTTTCGCAGTGATCGTGCCACGGAAAAGCAGCCCATCCATTTCACGGGTGAGCAATGGCGCAAATATATTCCGATTCGGCTGCCGTGGACCGTATGTATTCGTGACAAGGTACCCCCTGGCATGGTGGCGGTTTTGCTGAATCGAGCCCATAAGCATCCCGACCTTGCTCTACCAATTAATGCAGCACAGAAGCATCTCCTCAATGATATTGACGGGACACGCACGCTTGGTGAAATTTCTCAGAATAACGGAAAAGAAAACGTTCGCACGTTGCAATACTTTGAACAACTTTGGCGGTACGACCAGATCATGCTCGACGCATCGCGCGCCGTTGCGGCTCCTAAAGTTCACACAGGCTGTTAAATCACGAACGGGGAGTTTCAACAAGACACGATTATCTGGAGACTCGCTATCTCAAGCCGGATCTACAGCAGCGGGTGCTGCATCCCGACATGCTCTGGGTTCCGGGCGGATATTCCGCATAGGTTCGGAAGACTTCTATCCATCATCGCCCGGAGTCACTGACTGCACCAATGGTCGAATACACTAACGCAGACCAACTGTCACCCTCGTTTTTCGCTTAACTCTGTAGCAGACCATACATAGCCGTGTTGGTAGCCTTTACTTGAGTGCTATGCTCACCCCAAACACGGCACCGGCAGTGGCGGTGTCCAAAATTGAGGTTCCGCTGCGATAGTTCACGTCCAGATACCGATAGCCCGCCTGCAGCGTCCATTTCGGTTTTATCCTATAACCGAGAATGCCGACCACCTGATAGTCCAGTTGTGAACCAGCACCCCAACCGCCGACGTCTCCCAAAATATTGACCATGACTTTCGATGAAAGAGCCGCCTCAATTCGTCCACCCACTAACGGGTCCACCCAGTTCTGAGAGCCGGAAATATTCAGGCCGAGTATGGAAGGGCTGAACTGCAGGTTCTGCCCAAGATGCCAGTACCGGATTCCTGTAAGGGCATCGATCTTGAGCTTTTCCTGATTGACGATCCGGAAACCGATTTTTGGAGTCAAGATGAATTCTTTGACTTTCACGTTTGCCGTTGTGGACCCCAGGTTGGGGCCGGGCAATGCCTTTTCATCACCCAGCCTGACCCACACTATATCGACTGGCAGCACCAACCTCTTGTAGCGAGCTTCCAGTGTCCCCATCAGTCCGAAGCGAAAATGCAAGAGCAGATCCCCCGGGCTCGCATGTACGCTGGCGTCGCGGCCCCCCACACCAACCGTTCCGTGAACTCCGGGGAACCACAGATACGGAGTTACGACAATGTGCCAGCCGACCTCGTCAGCGGCCGTACTTGCGGGCGCAGGATTGGGAGATCCAACTTCCGACTCCGAGGCCGGTGGCTGAGCCGTGAGCACTGGGGCCGCTGCAGCACCCGAGTTGACAGCGCTGGTCTCGAGCACATATATGCCGCGCTCAGGTTGAGACGGAGTTGTCTGGGCGCGAGACGAACCAGCAACAGCCAGCAAAAGCGGGCCGATCACCAATGCGAAGAGTCTGACATTAGTCATGAATTTGCCATCTAGTGTGATTGGACAACCTTACCAACTGCAATGATCGCCAGAGTGGTTTCCGCGGCTAACTGTCAGTTGTTACAGGAGGAGGGCTCAGAAGTGCCCAGAGCATGGACTGACCCAGCGCCTCTAGAACCGTAACTTGCGCCTACAGCCGAAGTTACCCGCATGGTGCACGGATTATCCATAGCTACCAACAGTCATGTTGTTTTTCGCGGGACTGAAGCGCGCACGTTTGTTCCGGTGGAAGTCGAGTAGATCTCAAGCTTACCACTCAATTCCTTCATGCGTTCCCGCATACCGGCAATGCCCACTCCGATTCTGCCAAAGACGCTTCCATAAGGATCCGCCATAGCGTCCGGCATACCTTTGCCGGAATCAGCGATTTCGACGAACGTCTCACAGATGCCGCGCCCGATCGTGATTCGGGCTATCGAACTGCCAGAATGCCTATGGATGTTTGTCAAAGCTTCCTGTATCACCCGGAAGAATGCCATCTCGATATCGTGGTCTAATCTGCCTAGTGCGCCGTCGATATTGATGTTGACGTCTACTCTGCTTCGTTTTGCAAAACCCTCAACATAAGATCGGACGGCGACATCAAGGCCCAATTCATCGAGCAGAGGAGGGTGAAGCAAATATGAAGTCGTGCGGATTTCTTTCAAACATTCGCTCACGAGGTCGCAGCACTCTGCAAGCTCGCTACCAACGTCCGATCTGTCATTTAGCTTTTTGCGTGCGGACTCCAATTTCAGCTTGATTACCGCGAGATTTTGGCCTGCACTATCATGGAGTTCCCTCGAAATCCTTCGCCTCTCAGCATCCTGAGTGCGCAGCAACAACACTGACAGATTCGGAACCGATTGTTCGGGACTCGAACGATCGGTTATGTGCCCACAGCCAAGGGTTCTCTGCTGATACTCGGAGCCTTCAATTTTATTGACTCCGTTCAGCTCGGGAATCCGTGTGATCTCTTCCGCTTCGTGGTAGCGATTGTGTTTATACGACGGCATGCGAGGACCTCTCTTTGAGTTTAGCTTTTCTGAGTTCCATTTACCGACTGAACTCCCATTCGATACGTTGGAATGGCGGATTGTTATTGCGGGTATTAATTCAAGCAACTGACAAATGTGACAGTAAAGCACCTAGGTGTGATTTTTAGTGGGTTCTTGCGCCAAACTTTACAACCCTATTCTTTCTTTCTAGAATCAATGTTGACCTCGACGTCGAGTAGGGTAGGCTTTTTTCTGCTGGTCTCCGATATGGCTACCGCTGCCAGTTCTTTCCTTTCCAAAGTAGGCACGCTGTGGCTTGACGCGGATTCTTCGTCTGGTCAGAGCGTCCGCGCTTGGAGCGTTTTGCGCACGACGACATTTGCGATACTTACTTCGATAGGCTATTACCTTTTCACGAAGATTGGCTTCGCGTTAACGCCTGTTCGTTCTCCGATCTCAACCTTATGGCCCCCGAACGCAATGCTCTTGGCCTCGCTGCTGCTCGCACCACGCGCAGCGTGGAAGTTTTTCTTACTCGCAGTGCTTCCTGCTCATTTTTTGGTTCAGTTTCAGGCTGGCGTGTCTTTGGCGACTTCCCTTGGATGGTTTGGCGGGAACGTTGGAGAAGCGATCATCGGTGCCACATTAATTCGTCACTTTAGTAGATCTGAGGAACTGTTTGAAAGCCTCCGGGGCGTCATCATTTTCCTGATTTTCGGAGCGCTCATCGCACCGCTCTCAACGTCTTTTGAGGATGCTGCCGTCGTCTTGGCGACCGGTCGCGGCAATGCGTATTGGGAATTGTGGACCGCCCGTCTCTTTTCGAACATGTTAGCGGAATTGACACTGGTGCCGGCAATCGTAGTGGTCGGAGTGAAAGGCATCTCGTGGATTCAGAAGGGAAAAATCACAAAGTGCCTCGAAGCGGCTCTACTAGCGATAGGAGTTACTTGGGTGAGCATCCTCGTATTTGCCGTAGGAGATGCATCTCGCAGGCCGGCTTTGATCTACTTGCCCTTAACATTTCTGCTATGGGCCACGCTGCGTTTTGGCCCTGGAGGTTTGGCTGCCTCACTCTCGGCTATCGCAGTGATCTCGATGTGGCATGCCGGCCAAGGCCACGGCCCCTTCATCTCGGCTTCGATCCGACAGAATATAATCTCCCTGCAGATTCTTTTGGGCACGATTGCTGTGCCTCTAATCCTGCTGTCAGCCACCATCGTTGAGCGTCAATTAGCCGAGGAATCTCTACGGCGAAGCAGGAACAGGCTAATTGATTCTCAGGAGCAAGAGCGTCACCGTATCGCCCGAGAGTTGCATGATGACATTGGTCAGCAGTTGACCCTTGTAGGCCTTGAGCTTGATCAGACTAGAAACAACGAATCTACGTTAGCCTTTAAATCTCGTTTGGATAGACTGTACGACCGCGTTTCCGAAATCTCGACTTCAACTCGTGAGATTGCGCAGGGGCTCCACCCTTCTCGCCTGGATCACCTCGGTCTCACTGCCGCGCTGCGCGGCCTCTGTCAGGAAATTGCCCGGGACAAATCCCTAAGTGTCCATTTCCACGAGTACCGTATACCACCTCGTTTGCCTCCCCAAATCTCTCTTTGTATGTATCGCATCGCCCAAGAAGCCCTACAAAATGTTGTGAGAACGCCCATGCAAAAAGCGCCGTCATTGAGCTGACGGCGAATGGTAGAGAGTTGAAGTTACACGTCAATGATAATGGTATCGGTTTCAGTCCTGAATCCCATGGGAACGGCGGACTGGGACTTACCAGTATGCGTGAACGGGTCACCTCGATCGATGGCAAAATACGCATCAGATCGGCTCCGAAACAAGGGACAACAATCGAAGCATCCGTGCCGCTACCAAAAAGCAATTAGTATTCGGCGAGAGTCTTGCCTCTGCACACGCGTAAACTAAGATGTTGTATGTGTCGCCGTTCAGATTTGGGACGAGACCCGAAAAAGCACGTCGTGCTATCTCAGCATTTGTGGGAGCCAGGCGATTCTGACGCCGGCTTATCAAGCGCTGGAAACTCCGAATTTCATGTCCTTTTCCCGGTCTCCAGGTTCACTCACGATCGATGATCGTACACTGCGTGATAGATATTTGATCCCGCATGCGGCCAACCGGATTGCATGTGCTAGGTCATATACAATGTCCAGTTTCTCAACAAACGCCGTGGCACCTTGCTTGACAAAGTGTTCCGCTCCACATGAATCAATACTAATTAGAACAAATGGTATGTCACATCCAAGATGACGGAGAATCTCCATCGCTTCAGGACCCGAAAGCACCGGCATCTGAACATCACTTACGATGACATCTGGATTTAGTGAAGCTGCCAACTCCACAAGCTTTCCGCCGTTTGACACGCTGCCCATGACATCAAATTCGAGACATAGGGAGCGAACTAATCGCCAGCGCATTTGCTCATGATCTTCGGCAATAAGAAGCCGCAGTTTGTTCATAACGATTCACCTCATAAATTATTTGGGGCTGAAGCTCAAAGTCTACGCTTAGGTGAAAGCAGCGTCGTTGCTGTGCCGCAATGACAGCGAGGAAATGAACAGTCGTTGTGCCAATTTCAAAACCAACTGACTGTAAAAAGTGACAGCTAAACAAGGCCCTCAACCTTGCCATACTTCTAGCCGAGTCTTTTAGAGCTCTCTCACAGCCGGAGCGCACAATCGTTTGGCAGCGCCGAAACTTGTTTTCCGTCTAAGTAATATGCACGACGTAACTCTAACCTTGGGACACGAGCTATTGGGCCTACTTGGCAGGCGGGGGCGTCCGATCGCAATTGTCAGCGCAATCAAACCATGAGCGAGAGAGAAAAACTATGAGTTCTCCGGGGCAAACTCTGATCGAACGGCCGCAGAAACCGCGTCGCTGCGAATATTGGCGTACGCTTACTTCGAAAGAACCGCAGGAAAGCCTGAGCTTTAAATTGTCTAGTCCCAGGACATGCTGTACATTCCGTCCCTAGACATCCTTTACACAGGACGGGGATTGGTTTCGGGGACCCAATGCTCGACGATCGTCGAGCGAAGATCGAGTTCGCGCACCAGGGTGGCGCAATAGTAGACCAACACGCGGTGCTCGACGGGCACGAGTTGCACCCATTTCGCCGCAGAGTGCTTTGCTGATCTTCCACTTCCGCCCCTTCACCTCTATTTTCCCTTGAGGATCCACTTTCAACACCCAGGCTCCGGCAGGATATTCCGCATCGCATCGCGATCTCAGTGTTTCGTATTGCCCAGGAATGCCTCACCAACGTGTCGAAACACAGCGGAAGCCGTTCGGCGAAGGTTTGCCTGAAGGGGATGGCAGGTGGCATCCAGCTGGCTATTTCCGATACAGGCTGCGGTTTCGAGATGACAACACTCTGCGACCCGGGTCGGGGTCTTGGAATCACCAATATTCGCGAACGCTCACGCATGCTAGGAGGCAGATTCGAAATCAAATCGAAGCCCCGAGGCGGAACAAAGGTCGTGATTTGGGTCCCACTAAAGGCCATTGGCCAAGCGGCCAGTCAAGTACCTGCGTAGGTCGCTTCAGGAAGCATATCGCGAGACAAAGACTCGGTTTGCCAGCACTGTTTCCAACGCGAGCTTGAGATCGCAATGAAGATGAGACTTGAAAATATATCCTTGTGCTCCCGCTTTAAAGGCAGCGGTGACATAATCGGGGTCAGCGCGCATGGTCAAGAAGACAACTTTGCTTGTGAGTCCGGCTTGTCGAATGGCGCGAGCTACCTCTATCCCATTGAGCATAGGCATCTCGATATCCAACAAGATAATTTCTGCATGGGACTTTCGCGCGGCATCAAGTCCCGAGCGACCGTTGCGTGCAGTGCCAACTATCTTATGTTCATCCATCAATAGCCCACTAACTTCATCCAGAAAACCGGGGTGATCGTCTACCCAAAGCACAGTCGTTTTCTTTTTGAGAGACATATCATAGTGGCATAGAGTCTCCACTAGGAGAGGACGATGGCGATGAGTATAATGCAAGCAGGTCTTGGACAACGGTCAAATAGCGAGCTAGGGTAGTAAAGCCTCAAAAATGAACAGGCCATCAAATAGGGGTGATCAATCGTTCCTTCATGGCGAATCGAAGCAAGTCCGAGTTTGTTTTCAAACCGAATTCGTCCATGATCTTGTATTTATGGAAAGCTATGGTCCTCGGGGTGACATGAAGCACGTCTGCAGCTTCTTTCATAGTGCGACCCTCGGCGAGTAGCTGAAGAACCTCACGCTGCCGCGAAGTCAAGTGTTTCGTATGTTCAGTGCGCGGATCTCGGACGAATCGATCGAATAGTTTCTGTGCTATTCGCGGTGTCACATAAGACTTTCCCTTTAGTACTTCTTTGATTGCGTGGATCAATTCGGTGCCAGCAGAGTTCTTCAGCAGAAACCCCGAAGCCCATTTCTCGAGTGCGGCCGCTGCGATCTCGGAATCCTCGTTCATCGTGAGCACGATGACCTTGGCTTTAGGCAACAGTCCTTTTAAGCGTTCACCGGCATCTTGTCCGTTAAGCAACGGCATCCCCAAATCCAGGAGTACAACATCTGGTTTGAGTTTAGGCGCGACCTCAAGCAAATCTCTGCCGTTAGAAACTGTTCCTACAACTTCAAAGTTCGGCTCAAGCAACTTTGTGAATGCCTCGACGACAAGCGTGTGGTCGTCGGCTATCAAGACATGTGGCCTGATCGCCATTTGGCTGGACTTGACCCAAGCTCAGACTAAGCTCGTTGCGCGCGACTTCTGAACTGTCAGAACTAACAGTTGACTCGGCTGGTGGGTTTCACATCGAGCAGGCCCCGTAGCACTTCCCCGCGCGAATTGTAGAGCCAATGACGGCCGCCGAACCATAGGTGGCATCCGGTAGAGCGACTCAACCCGGTGAATGCTTCCATAGGGGCCTACTACAACACGATCCCGCCTGACGCGTTGCAATCGCCAACTTGGCAATTGCATTTGAAATCGCCTTCTCATATCCGAGGGTCTCCGAGCCGAATCACTAGGCTTTCCTCTGTCAATTCTAACAGTTACCTGCGAACAGCATTGCAATCTTAATAAGCAATCATGCATTCGGGAGAGTGAAATGGCGCTGGATCACGGGCAGAGAGCCGTAGGTACGCAAACGAAGGTTTTGCTTCCTCCTGACAGAGATATGGTTTGGATCCCTGGTGGCACTTTTCTAATGGGATCGAACGACCATTACGAGGAAGAAGCGCCTGTCGACTCAGTTACGGTCGAAGGTTTTTGGATTGATAAGTACAGTGTGACGAATGAGCAGTTTAAGTCGTTTGTTGAGGCCACAGGCTACGACACGCTAGCAGAACGCCCTCCCAATCCCGAGGACTATCCAGGGGCTAAACCAGAACTACTTGAGCCCGCGTCAGTCGTGTTCGAAAAACCAACTGGCCGTGTTGATCTACGGAATCACTACAACTGGTGGTCCTACGTGCGTGGCGCAAACTGGCGCCACCCTGAAGGGCCAGGCAGCTCGATCAGAGATCGAGTTAAGCATCCCGTAGTCCACGTTGCTCACGAGGACGTTGAAGCCTATGCCAAATGGGCAGGCAAGGAGCTACCCACCGAAGCTGAATGGGAGTCCGCGGCGCGAGGAGGGCTCGATGGCGCAACTTACGCATGGGGCGAAGAGTTCGCCCCCGGCGGCAGGCAAATGGCGAACACATGGCAAGGCGAGTTTCCGTGGCTAAACCTTCTCACCGATGGATATGAGCGAACCGCCCCCGTCGGGCAGTTTCCCCCGAATGGCTATGGCCTATTCGACATGATCGGTAACGTATGGGAATGGACGAATGACTGGTACAACACCCATCACGTCGCGAGCAAGTGTTGTTGTGCAAGCTTCAACCCAAAAGGTGGCGAGCGCGAGAACAGTTATGACCCGCAAATGCCAACGTTAAAGATCCCCCGTAAAGTGATTAAGGGCGGGTCCTTTTTGTGCGCGCTGAATTACTGCCAGCGCTACCGCCCGGCCGCACGCATGGCGCAGCCGGTGGATACCTCGACCTGTCACGTCGGCTTCCGATTGATTTTCAGGCCACAGCGCAATTCCAATGAATATGCAGCTCCCCACACAGTTAAACTGTAGAGAAGCAGGACTCGACTCGGAGAGCGCTCGAACCGTATTGGCTTCCAGGCGCGAATATGCCGCTAGGTCCATCCGATCCATTACGCGATATTGGTGGCGCAGTGGATATCAGAAATGGATGCGGGACGCCAGCCCTATCCTTCGCGAAATTCACATATTATACAGGGTACTAAGGCATCCTCAAATGCCCCTCCGATGCAGATTAGTCGCCGGTTGTGCGGTGGCCTATATCTTCAGTCCGATTCAACTCATCCCGACTTTCATTCCGGTTATCGGTCAGCTTGATGACTTATTTGTTCTTTGGTTGGGAAGCAAGCTCCTGCAAAAGCTTACGCCGCGAGCACTTCTTGAGGAATGTGAAGCCCGCGTGATCTCTGGAGGCACACGCGGTTCTGTCGCGTCGCCCTTTAGGAGCGAACCCAACGGTTGCAGAGGGCACACGACAGCTTGACTCGATTGTATCGTCCAAAAGGGCGTTTTGGATTTACCCTGCAGCGTTCAGCGCCAGTTGGTCTCTGACTCCGAAAGCACCCATCGTGGCTAACCCGGATTTGACATTAAAAGAGCTGGTACGTAATCGTGGCTACCGGTTCCGGCTCTTGATGGAATAAGCAACTCCGATTACCAGCCTAAGTTGACTTTGGCCCGCGTTGGCGAAGTGGGTTCTCAAGAAATCCAGATTAGCTCGAGCAGCCCAATGGTCACTAAGCACGTAGTCTGCGCCGCCGCCGAGCATCCATGAGAAGGCGTTGTCGGAAGCCGTTCGATTTAGGCCTGTGCTGGATTCTTGTACTTCAGAATGAAGGTAGCTTCCGCCGATCTGAAACTCTGCAAATGGCATGAATTGATAGCTTTTTATCTTCTTGTTGGCAAAGGCAAATCGCGGGCCGAACAGGTAATTTTCAAGATGGCTTTTGATCGCGATTTGGCCGATTGACGTTAATTCAAAAGTACCGATGCTCGACGTATTCCAAGTATCGTCATAAGAAAATACACCTGACACTCTAGGAGTGAACCAGTAATCGGCGCCTGCATTGAAGCCGTTGACGCCGAAATTGCTCGAAAGGTATGACCAGCCGCCTCCCACTTCCAAGTTGTGCAAGTTTTGCGCCATTGAAGGTGTCGAGAACAGAAAAAGCAGAATAGGTATCACAAGTAAGGTCTTCATTTGGCCTCCAAGCGGTTTTTTGGGTCGAATGCACCACTTACGATGGAACGAGATGTGTCTCACTTGTTTCTAGCTTCCTGGTCGTTTGGGGGATACTGTTAGTCTTTACAGGGAGCCGTTGCCGCCCTGAGACCTTCTCGCGCTTTGGCTAAGCGCGGGGCGTCGATATCCAAGGCAGCCGTTGCCTCTAAGACGCCATTCTTGGGTGCTGCACTGACCGAGCACCCCGATATCCAAAGTCACCAGTCAAATCAGTTATTTCTGACAGTTACAACTCACAGCCGAAAAGCATAGAAAAGACCATAGCTGGTCACTTCAGTGGGAACTACAAATGGCTACCAGGCCACGCATCTTGGCAGCCGGCGGCCGTACGCTCGTAGTCTGGACGTTGGCGAAATTACTTGAAACTCGCTTTGAAATTGTGGGAACAGCGGCCGACAGCAAAGAGTTGGTCGAGGTGGCTTCCAGACTCAATCCAGATCTTGTGATTTTGGATAAGAGATTGCAGGATGCTGGTGACGAGCTAAGAGAACTCCTGCCGAATACGAAGCAGATCGTTCTCGCGATGGATGAGGACTACGAACTGGAAGCTGTGTCTCTAAAGGGGTGGGTCTCTGGATTTCCTTTGAAAAGTCCCGCGGGGAGGAAACTAATCCTCACCATTGGGAAAGTACTGAAGGGAACCAATATCATTCCGGAAACACCACAGAAGGCATTTGATCGCTTTCTCCGGGATCTGCGTGCAAACCGCGAAAAGCGTCTGACCCCACGACAACGCGACGTCCTTCGTCTGCTCGCCGAGGGCCGCACGATGAAAGAAGCCGCTGAGGTGCTTCACGTTACTACGCGGACCATCGCTTTCCACAAGTACACAATGATGGAAGCATTTGGTCTGAAAACGAATTCCGATCTATTCCGCTTTGCTATTAAGAACCGAGTGATCACTGTCTTTTGACGAGTGCAGTTTCCTGATAGTGAAATACGCTCTAAAATAGTTCTCCCGTTCGAGGAGCCTCTACCCATACCGTACGCGCATCATCTTGATTCGGCCGGAGACTCCATCCCAGCTTTTTCGTGATGGCTCGAAGGAAGTTAAGCTTTTCAGAGTTAACTATCGTGCTTTTTGGTAAAACCCTTGGGGCAGGTCCGCATTCTGAAAATGCTTAGTTATAGGGGAGAGTTGAGGTATTGATCCAATTTATGCAAGAGGCTCTTGTGAACCCGGATCTGTCGTTCCGTGGAATAGCGAGCTTGGATATGCGCGGAGCATTGGAACTGGTCATCGACACGTTCGAGGAGGCATTGGATCGTACCGTGGTCGCTCTCATAATACTTGCCCGATATAAGCAAAAGCTGGCGAGAGCCAACCGGGAAGTTGATGAGATGTAATTGGTCGATGAAATATTCGTCGGAACTCCCCGAATTGCCGAGGGTAAGCGGCAGCACTTGCCATTTGCTCTTAGGTGGTCGTATTAGAACGTAATGGACCGGAAACCGTCCTGTATCCCAGTTCGGATTCTTTGATCCGCAACGCCACCACTCAATCTGATAAGGATCGCCAGTGCCATCAAAATCCACGGTGGCGGTTGTCAGCTTGTCACAGGCTTTCAAAAAGGCCTTCGCGATCACACCATCACGGCGGGTCAGCTCCTGATTACTCGACTGCGGATACATGGTCGCAGTAAATAGAAAGAAAATGATTAAGACGATCCCAACGGCCCAGGGCATGGAGGGGCAGCACAGTGCTAAACGGGAACATTGTTGGCGTTTTCTCACCGTGCGAGCAGTCTACGGGTCAATCCGTGGGTGACGATACTGGCCCATAGGGCGAAAAAGGGGAATGAGGAGCCTCATGTGTTCCTGTCCTTGAGTGCTGCCCCTACTTAACGTTTGGGTCCGGCGAATCATAGCGCCGGAGCAAACACAACTTGTGGAGACCTAGCAAAGTCGATGTAGTAGTTATTCTCCAGTCTGTATCACCGAACCCTCATTCCCTAAAAATCCGATCAGTTTGGAATTAGCAGTCCCAAAGCTCCTGGCGGAAGCCCTGGAACTATTGACAGGTGTCCTCTGAGGCACCTTGTGGAGAATTGCTAGGTTCAACGTGCGTAGTTAGGCACGACATAGAGCGTGTTCGTAAACGGCGTTAGCCACCTTAGTCAGTACTGAGCGCAGACGGAGCTTGCTTATGCATTCGAAAAACCAGAAAGATTCGCAGCCGACATTTTTGGGCGAACTTGTGGAAGTGCAACAGCAGATACAACTCTGGAGTCCAAAGTCGGCGGAGCGATGGCCCAATCTTAGGGTGTTCGCCTTTGAATTGAGCGCGGATGTCTCTCAAAGCGAGCGGATCGCGGAGCGGCGATTTCTGCCTGAAAGACGGAGCACCTTAACCCTCAGAGCAGGGCTTCGTACGTTTCAGAACGCTCCCGTTGAAGCCATATGAGACGAGATCAACCAAAATGACCAATTCAGTTGCTATTTGCCAATTAACTAAGCCCCTCTCAGTCGGCCTCTTCAAGGGCCTCGGCAATCATGAGATTCCCGTCATCCGCGCTGCGGCAGCGAAACGAACATTCGAGGCGTCTCAGATTATCATTCGTGCCGAGGAACCTGCGGTTCGTCTCTTTGTCATAGCGGTTGGCAGCGTGGACTATTACATCGTGACAAACGACGGGCGGGAAGTTCTGCTACGTCGGCTCATGCCGGGAAATGCTTTCGGGTTCGCGACTTTCCTCAGTGAGCCGATTGGTTATCTCGGTACGGCTAGAGCGGCCCATAAGACTGAGACCCTCATGTGGGAACATCGAGTGGCGCGTCAACTTGCGGTGACCTATCCACGGCTGGTCGAAAACGCACTCCATGCCTCTCTGCACTACATCGCTATGTATGCACAGAGGCACATGCGACTCGTATCGAACACGGCTCAGGAGAGAGTCGCATACGCATTGACTAACCTTGGATCGCGGTCGGGACGCACGGTTCCCGGCGGGGTGGAAGTCGACATCAAGAACGAGGACTTGGCGTCTTTGGCGGACGTGACTTTTTTCACAGTTAGCCGGATTTTAGGAACATGGGAACGGCAAATGGTGGTCTCAAAGAGCCGTGGGAAAGTCCTGATTAGGTGTCCCGAGAAGATGCTTGCAGCATAGATCTGTGAAACGTGTCCGTATCAGCCTAATTTCTGCTTTTCGTTGGTTCGAGAGCGACGACAGCGCTTATTCCGGCTGGGGCCATTCCATCACAGAACCATACGGCCTACAGCCTCACCATTGTGCTGCGACAGTTTGTACGTGTACCTTCCCTCGGCGCTCCAGGCGGCCTCAGGAAGGTACAGCGATCCGCGCCCGCGTGCCCCGAAGAACGGATGAAGACTCGGCATTTGTGGTGGAATTCAACCACGCGATATTGTATGCTCCGCGTGAAATTCGGATCGTCCCCGCTTTGATTCCAGGGCTATTACGCTCTCTTTCTCGTCCCCGGCGATTGTCGTAATTCCTGTATATGTCGCTCCAGAGCCTGCGAGTTCAGACTCACCTCTGCGAGGAGCGCACTTGGAAAGAGTTCGTATCATTGTGGCTGATGACTATCCACCGTTCTTGCAGGAACTTGTCTCGTTACTGGCGGTCGAGTTCGATGTCGTCGCAACAGCGGCAGACGGTAAGTCGGCGTTGGACCTCATTTGTCGTTACCAGCCAGACCTAGTAGTCTTAGATCTACAAATGCCGGAGCTAGATGGCATGGAGGTCACCAGGGAGTTGGCCAAGCATTCCCCCAGTACGCCCGTAGTGATTTGCTCAGTGGAGACTGATCCAGAAGTAGTGGAGGCTGTGCGACAGGCAGGAGCGCTAGCTTATGTTTTCAAGATTCGAGTCCGAAAGGACCTGACCCTGGCTGTGAAATCAGCGGTTCAGGGCAGACCTTTTGTGTCACCAGAACCGCACTGAACGACACTTCTTCTGCGGACATCATCCGTCGGCCGAATTGGCTGTATCGTTGTTCCAATCTGCAGAGGAGTACAACCTAACTCCCGTGTGGGATTGTCGAGAACTAGCTCATTAGTTACCCTTGCTCCTTCACTTCCGCAAAACCGTCGCCTCAAGCACACGACTAATTTGCACCTCGTGAGTTTGGTCTGTTCACAAGGACACTGCATCGCAGATCGCACCTGCAGAATTCAAATACTGGTTGTTCCAGCGCAACGACAACTGCCGGCTCCTTAGTTTCAATCGTATCTTGGTCTCTGACAAACACGGGAGGTGTAATTTGGTTGGAACGTGTGACACTTGTGGTCGCCTCAGCGAGCTATTTCAATTGCCTGATCGCAAAGATAGAAATTGCGCTGAGTGCAATGCCCATATCTCAACACTTATCTTTCTTTATCGTGAGTGGCTGATTGCGGATCGTGACAGCGAGCATTCCGCAGACCTGGAAGACCAGCTTGTATCAGTTCTTCACAGGTCCCTTGGACGTTGGCTTGGGGCCTGCGGCACCGCTTCGGCACAGTTTTGTGGATGGCCTGAAACCGCACAGGAGAAAAACGAAGATTATGTAAACTGACCCCACAGCCTTGCGTCACCGTTACCACCACATCAAACTTGCGGTTGTGAGCGTCAGCCATTCGACGCCTCAGGACCTGAATCAGCGGCGGTCGCGTCCCACAATTATCGCGCCGACGATGGTCGATCAGCCTACATCCTGGCCGAGAGTAATGGCCTGTCACTCTTGACAGTTACGTCCCGTGGAGCCCGAAGACACAATCGCCGAGGCTCTGGGGACTTGGGATTTCCCTCCCGGATTCCCGAAGCACAAAAAGATATGAAGCAACTCTTGATACCTGAATCTTCCTCCTTCCGCGGCCTGCATCCCAGTGTTTTGAACGAATCCCCTTCACGGCGAAGTTTTCTCCACATGACTGCGGAAGCGACAGTTGCCGGATTGGTGAGCGCGGCGGGCTTCGAGTTTGTCACCCCACACCGGGCTCTGGCACAGACAACCCTTAGCCCTGATGCCGCGCTGCAGGAATTGATGGATGGCAATAAGCGTTTCGCGGCTGAACGCCCGACAGCCTTCGAGCACGACCTTGCTATTTTGAAACAGCATACTACTGAGAAACAGGAACCGTTCGCAGCCGTTTTGTCTTGTGCCGATTCTCGCGTACCCGTTGAGTTAGTTTTCGACCAAACGATTGGTCATATTTTCGTTACCCGTATCGCTGGGAATATCGCCACTTCGGAGATCATCGCGAGCCTCGAATATGGTGCAGGTGTACTGGGGGCAAAGGTGATCCTGGTGATGGGACATGGTGGTTGCGGCGCGATCAAGGCTACGATTCAAGCCAAAGAAGTTCCTGGGCAGATCAGTGCGCTCTATCCGCATATCCAGCCGGCGGTTGATCAGACGGGACCGAACCTCGAAGCAGCGACCAAAGCAAATGCCAAGATGCAGGCGGCGCTTCTACGCCAAGCATCGACGGTTATTTCCGGGTTGGTGAAAGAGAACAAGCTGAAGGTTGCCGCCGCGTATTACGACATCAGCACTGGTATCGTGACGTTGCTGGTGTAGGCTGACATCGCCGTTTGGGTGCCCATCCCTTCGCCGCCTTGGACTTTGGGCCAGGAGTTTGACAGCCTTCACCTTGCGGCCTTCAGCTATATTGGCCTCGCCCCAGAGCCAGAGAGTGCGTCCGTTAGGCATCTCGATGGCTTTCGTGGGCTTGATCTTGCCGTCTGCCAGCAAGATTGAGCGTCCGAACTTCTAGGCTTCTTGACTGAAAATACCTGCAATTATTGACAGTAGTCCCACTGCGAGCCCGTTGCGAGAATTCTGCAAGGCTGAGGGCGTGTTACGGGTGGCCAGCCTGCTAACGGAGGTCTGGCGCGGCGGTGTGACTCTTAATCCGTTCGCAAGCAACTTTATCCTGGCAGATCTTCGAGCTTGATAGGTCCACACCACGAAAGGAGCGAGCCAATGTTCCAAATCAAGACGGGATCTCGACAGATTCATGGGTTTATCCTCAGCGGCTTGTTCGTGCTGCTCGCCGCTGCAAACATTCCTGGGCTGTCTCAAGACAAGCCGAAGCCAGAGATAATTCAAGCTACTGCCAGAGGTACGAGCACACAATCAGGGCAGCTAATCCAAGTGAAACTGATTATTAACGAGTACTCCACTGAAGAGGACAGACAGATCCTCGCCGAGGCATTCGACGAGGGCAAGAATCAAGGGTTGGTCAATGCACTGGAAAAAATGAGAGCGGTGGGTCGAATTGCGATAGAGGGCACGCTGGGCTACGACCTCAGCTTCGTTCGTTTGATCCCCACTCCCACCGGCCGGAAGATTCGGTTCGTCACCAATCGCCTCCTTCGCTTCGGTGAAACGTACAACAGCACCCGCAGTGTCGACTACAACCTAACCGGTGGCGAACTGGATTTGAATGACCAGGACAAGAGCAAGAGTACAGGCGTGCTGTATCCCGCAGCCAAGCTGAGTCTCGACAAGGACAACGAGCTGTCGCTGGATCTCCTTCAGAACCCTTGGCAATTAGTCAACATCAGTTGGGGCCCTTAGGCATCTGCTCTCATAGCACAAAGCGTAATCGCTACCGGCAACGAAGCTTCCATGCCCCATGAAGGCCGGCCAGTCTGGGCTGCCCGCGCCGGCCCCCCCGGTTCCACGGTATTGCGCTTCTATCGGCGCAAAGGCTGAGGCGTTGGTGACAACCGCGGCAAAGAGAGGCAAGAAATGAACTGGAAAAAGACCCTGCAATGGATGGGAACTGGAATCGCAGTGTTTTTACTGCTCATTATTTCGGCAGCTTGCCTGATTCAACAGAATACGTTCCTGCACCGTTTTCTACTCACCGAGATGATCCAAATCGGCGAGCGATCCAGTGGTGCAAGTACTCCATGTTAGATTACGCCATTCAGTGGAGTCCGCTTCGAGTCACCCTCAAGGGAGTGGTTGTGGGCGGGACGGAGGGGAACTTTGCCAAGCCGCTGGCAGATCTTCCTAATGTGGAAATCGGCTTAGCGTGGGGTGCCCTGTTGCACAAGCGAGCGGACCTTACTCAGCTGATTCTCGACCGTCCTGCCGTTAATCTTGGGTTCAATCAAGCAGGCCGATCGAATTTGCCCACGCGATCTGGTTCGGAGGCGCCATCCGCGAGCAAGCTGCAAATCCCCGTGCAACATGCTGCCGTGCGAAATGGCGAGCTGCGCTACAACGACTCGCCTCGGCGAATCGATGCGGATCTGGCGTACTTCGACTTGAACATAAATCACGATCCCGCAGCGGACCGCTATTCAGGAAATCTCGAATACCAGGAAGGCGTACTTGCAATCGACGGTCACACACCCCTAGCGCATGAGACGCAAATCACTTTTGCCGCAACGCGTAGCGGTGTCACATTCGAGAAAATCCAAATCGCCACGGAACACTCAAAATTCAACGCCAAAGGCGTCGTGGAGGGCTATTTCAGGCCCAGTATGAAAGGCGAATATCAAGTTCTAGTCTCAGCGGAGGATCTGCGCGAGGAATTGCGCGTCTTGTCACTTTCGAGAGGGGAAATCGAGATTGAGGGTTCGCTTTCTTATCAGTCTGGGGTTGGCGCGCCACTCGATGCGCTGACAACCAGTGGGCACGTCTCCAGCAAAATTCTGCGAGCGTCCTTGTCTGACCTCGAGTTGAACTTCCGCTCCCTTGCGGGCGACTATTCAATGAAGGATGGAAATCTGAACGTCACAAATGTACGAGCGGATACCATGCCTGGAATTATGCGCGCTCAATTCAGCGTCGAGCACCTGACAGCGACTCCACGCTACCAACTTTCGGTTGCTGCCGAGTCGTTGTCGCTGCGCCAGGCAGAGCAAATTGCGGGCACGAAGATAGGCCCATCGCATGGAACGGTCCATCTGCAAGCGAGTGCTCATTGGACTTCGAGTCTGCAGACCCTGATAGCCCATGCGGATGCGGGAATTTCTGCGTTGATTGATCCGGGCCAATACTCCCCAGCGTCGGCGAATGCCAAGCCGCTGCTAGTGAATGGCGATTTGCACGTCACCTATGACGCGCCTCGCGCCACACTTGCGGTCACCAATAGCTCTATATCCAGTAACGGAACGAGCCTCGTCGCGGTGGGAACCATAAGCGATCATTCGGAGCTGTCGCTTCGCGCGCGAACCTCCGATTTGCATGAAGTGGATTTATTGGCAATTGCCGCGCAAGGGATTCTAAGCTCGGCTGGCAAAAAGTTGCCTCTGCCATCGCAGACCTTGGAATTGGGGGGTAGAGCTGCAATCGACGCACGAGTGCAGGGCCGTCTTAAGGACCCTCGGATTACAGGGCATCTGCAGGCGGATACGCTGGAAATCGCCAAAGCAAGGTGGCCCCATGTAGAGGCCGATTTTGATCTAACCGCGTCATTCGCCGTTTTGCAAAACGGGCAAGCCAAAACGTCGAACCGAGGGCTGCTGAATTTTGCATCCGCAATACGTATGCAACATTGGTCGTACGTAGCCAACGAGCTCATTTCTGTTCAAGTGCAAGCTTCGCAAATACCCGTCTCGGATTTCGAGCAGTTTACTGGCTTGTCCTCACTGGTTTCGGGAACGTTTTCAGGGAATCTATCGGTTCGTGGCACCATCGACAACCCCGCAGGCGAAGGAGCATTGGAATTGCGAAACGGTTCTCTTTGGGGCGAGCCCGTTCGCACTGTGGACGCGCAACTTCGCGCCGCCAATGGAACGTTGTTCGCGAATTTCAGGATTGGCGCCTCGGCGGGAAATATCAACGGAGAAGGTGAATTTGGCGTCACAGACGGACACTATCAAGTTTCGATCAGCCACTCCGTGCTTAATCTCAACCACATCCAGTACCTATCTTCTCGCGGCTACAGCATCGCGGGAACGCTCGGAATCGATGTGCAAGGTGAGGGGACGCTGAAGGCTCCGCTACTTGATGTTGCGCTCGACGGGGAACAGTTGGCGTTCCGAAACACGGATTTTGGTTCGACGAAGGCGCGAGTCCACGTTGCCAATCAGCAGGCCACTTTCGTGGTGATGTCGAATATTGCCGGCGGGCAAATCAGCATAAATGGAAACGCGGGACTTGCAGCGCCGTATTCCGTGCACGCGGGGTTCGAAATTCACTTACTCGAATTCGAGAGTTTGCTTGCAGCGTTTGTTCCATCGGCGCGGAATCAGCTTCGGGGAAACGCGGAGGCACGGGGGCAGATTGACGGACCGCTGGACAATCCGGAGGAAGTCAAGGCCAGCGTGGAGCTCTCTGAGTTGACTCTGGATTATCACGATCTCATGTTAGCGACCCCCAGTCCTGTTCGTCTGAATTATGCGAACGACCTTCTAACGATTTCCCAGGCTGAACTCAAAGGGACAGGTACAGATTTCAGATTTGGCGGAACGCTGCCGCTGCGAGGTTCCGCGCCTCTCGAGATTTCGACGAGCGGGTTGATCGATCTTCGATTGTCAGCCCTTCTCGGCCCGAACACCCAATTGTCAGGAACGGTAGGAATCGATATGACGGCGAAGGGAACGCTAAAGCAGCCGCAACTTGGGGGCAGCATTGAAATAGCGAAAGCCTCGTTTGCGAGTGAGGTTGCGCCCGTCGGCGTGGCTAACGTAAACTCCCGAATCGCTATCGCCAATAATCGGCTGAATATCGAAAACTTCTCCGGACAGATCGGCGGTGGAAACCTCTCTGTGACCGGATTCGCCAGTTACTCCCCAGCCTCCTTTTCTCTGCAGGTAAATGGAAAATCGATTCGTGCACAGTATCCGGAAGCGACCCGGGCTCAGCTCGATACGGATCTCACGTTGATTGGAACCCCGGCGTCATCCATTCTGAAGGGCCGGGTGACCATAGACGACCTTTCATTCACGCGGGACTTCGATCTTGCAAGTTTCATCGGGCAATTCAGCTCTTCCAGTCCGTCGGTGTCATCCAGATGGGAACGGAATACGCGCCTGGACGTCGCAGTGGCCTCGAGCCAGGATCTGAGTCTTTCCAGCAGTAAACTGAGTCTGCAGGGCTCTGCTGATCTGCACGTCACAGGAACCCTGGCGAACCCCGTAGTCCTGGGACGCACGATCCTTAGCGGCGGAGAAATGTTCTTTGTGGGTAATCGGTATCAAGTACAAAGCGGTACAATCGTATTTGCCAATCCGATCCGCACCGAGCCGACGTTCAATCTTTTCGTCACGACGACAATGCAACAGTACGACATCACGCTGAACTTTGTCGGATCCCTCGACCGCCTGCGGACCAACTACACGTCTGACCCAGCGCTGCCAACTGTGGATATCATTAATCTGCTGGCCTTTGGTAAGACCGTTGCAGGATCGACGCCGACCGCCGCGCCAACCTTGATGGGCGCCCAATCGGTGATTGCTAACGGTTTGGCAAGCCAAGTAAGCAGCCGAATCGAAGAGCTGACGGGCATTTCACAACTTCAAATAGATCCATCGCTCGGC
The DNA here is from genome assembly GCA_963803735.1 of uncultured Acidobacteriota bacterium. Classification (GTDB taxonomy): domain Bacteria; phylum Acidobacteriota; class Terriglobia; order Acidiferrales; family UBA7541; genus Palsa-189. The sequence goes on from CAWDNV010000016.1 coordinate 153,831, forward strand.
GGGAATAACGGCAATGCGGGCACGCGCGTAACCATTGTACAGCGCGTCACGGGCGATATCCTCGTCACATTCTCTACATACTTGAACAGCACGCAAAACGTGGATGTGCAAGTCAAGTATCAGACCAAAGGACGGATGTCCTTTTCCTTTAATCGCGACGAAAATGGCGGCTACGCGATCGAGACTAAAATCAGAAAGACGTTCTAACCAGGAGAAGCAGCACAAAAGAACTCTGAGTCCTGTGACGTTTATGCTCCTGTCCCGCACTCCGGGGTTCTCCTATGGCGCGCGATAAGATTCGCACGTTACCGTGGTTCTCGTCCCTGATCGTCTTCCCGAATGCACGTTTTTTGAACACCAGTTCGAAATAGTTTAAAGGGGGAAGGCGGGCGGATACCCATCATTGCTCGGAGTCTCTGACTCAAACTCATTCGCACCGATCCTTTGCCTTTCGCTTGCAACTGTGCGACGGACCATGCGTTCCGAAATCCCGGTTCTATAAAAGGGGATGTCAAGAAAAACACTTCCCCGACGACTGGAAGCGATCTCGTCATCCAGCCCGGCGTTGTTATGAGGCGCTGTGATCTCGCTTTTCCCCAGGTTCATCGTCATTTCGTAGCGACGCCCTTCGGTTTCTGACGCAGACAAGCAGAGTGGTTGTGCAGTGCCAACCATGGTTCTATCTGAGACTGTTCGCCTATGACTTTTTCTGGTTGTCCGAGGGGGCATACGGTTTATCGAGAGACTCGATACCCAAAGCACGCGTTCGGTCTAACGGGATTACGGATACTCACCCTCGAACCAGAGCGTCTGAAGAACCGATAGGCCACCGCTGGAGATGAATCCAGGAATGGGCGGGCTCTCCACAGACGCTCAAGCTGCTTGTTGTTTCAGATGTTCAGCGTCGAAACAGACTCCTTTCTTCCAAACCAGCAGAGTGATCGCCGCAATCTTGCGCGCCAGGGTGAGCCGCGCCATCGACGGTTTCATTCCTCGGGCAACTAAGCTGGCGTAGAACTCCTGAAATGGGCCAGGTACGACTGCAGCTCGGATGGCCGCACCCTTGAATATATTTTTCAGATCGTGGTTGTGGTTTGTGTTCAGTCCGCGAATGGCCAGGAGTCTTTTGGAGCGCTTGAGTTGACCCTCGACAAAACGGTATTCCCCGCTGCTGTAGGTTTTCAAAGCCAAACCGCTGTAGGCCCAGAGTTGCCGCTTGGTACGAAAGCGATGCGGCGTCTGAATCAAAGCGATCAGCAAAGCCGCTCGAATGGGTCCGATCGAAGGAATCTGGCGCAGCCACTTCATCGCGCTGTGCTTTCGGCTCTCGGCCAAAAGATCACGCCGCACTTCCTGACGCAAAATATCCAGCGCGTCGAACTGCTGGTAGTAGAGCTCGGCACGACGGCGCACGCCGGGCTCTGCGATCTTGCTGAGCCACTCCGAGCGGTAGCGTAGCGCGTAGACTTGCTGGCCGGCACAGGGAATGGCCCAGCTTCGGTAGAGAGCTTTCAGGCGATTCATCACCCGTGTGAGATCTCGAGTGACGGCTAGGTAGCTGCGTGCCAACTCCCTCAAAGTTCGTAGGCCATGCTCTCCGTGGTACACCGGTGAGAGGAGCCCAGTCCGCAGCAGATCGGCCAGCTTTCGGGCATCGATCCGATCGTTCTTATTGCCCGCTTTCAGCAGGGAGTTTTTGCGCGGGTCGCACACCAGCACCTTCGTGACGTGTGGTTTGAGCAGGTCGTGTAGCCACGCCGCACAAGTCCCTTCTTCAAAGGCCACGTGTAAGCTTCCACGCAGTCCGTGCACAAACTGGAGGATGGTGGCCGCTTTCGTTTCCAGGATGCATTCCATCACCAGCTTACCGGTTGAGTCCATAACCGCTGCGGAGATCGTTGCTTGGTGAACGTCCAGCCCAATGTACTTGGCGTCATTCACGAGGGTGCTCCTTCCTGTAGGTGTTGATGCGAGCGATCAAAACCTACTCTAAGGGGCGCCCTTTTATAATGCGTTTCTCGGCAGAACCTCGTCGCGCGGGAAATTATCTGTTCTGGAGGCTGTGGGCCACGCTCATTTTCCCCTACTCAGAGTACACTCTCCGCTCTCTGGGACCTTATCCGTTCCACTTCGGTTTGGGGGCCATGCCCACGGTGTTGGCTCTGTCGGGTGTCGGACCTTGCACCAGAGTAGAAGCAAGGGGAGCTATGCGAGTTCCTGCCGCTTCCAATATTTCCATGATGTGTATCTGTATTTCACCCTGAGTCTCGAGGAAGTTGCTCCAATCTCGAGCGAACAGGTAGGCAGAAACCTCTAATTCCAGAGCCGCCGTACCGAAGGAGAGAAACGAGATGCGAATCGAATTGTTTTCGACGTCTGGATACTCTTCCAGCATCTCGGTGAGGCCGCTAAGGACTGAGCGTAGCTGTACAGGAGTTGTGTCGTAGCTCAAACGGAGATTGGGATGGAACCAAAATTTGTCTCGCAGCGAGATGTTTTCAAGGCTTGCGTTTGCGATCTGACCATTAGGGACACTGACTACTGTTCGGTCGGGGGTCCGGATGCGGGTCGACCGCAAGCCAATATCCTCGACGGTGCCGCGCGTCTCTCCTACCTTCAAAATGTCCCCGACGTGAACCGTCTGATCGAAAATCACAGAAACGCCCCCGATTACGTTCTCCAAGGTCTTCTGTGCGGCGAGAGCAACAGCGATGCCGCCTACACCGAGTCCGGCCAGCGCAGCCGTGGGGCTCAAACCAAAGTAGTTCAGGCCGACCAATACCCCAACGAACACGGCCAGCACGTCGATCACTCGCTGCAGGAGGCGCGCAATTGACGCTACCCCTGAGCTCTTCCTGAGCAGCAAGCGCTGGACAATGCGCTCCTGTGTCCAACTGTTCAAGCGGATGAACAGCCAGACGCAGGACACAATGATGAGGATAGTGGCGACGGTCGACCAAAATTGTCTAGCGAGGAGAGGAAGACTGACCTTGGCGATCGCCCAAAGGATAGTGAACGCTATCAACAAAAGACGAACCGGCATAGGCAGAACCTCAGGATCCGGCAGATTCGTTTTCTTCAGGGAATAGCGGCGCAGTTGTCCAATCATCCGGCTCAGGAGACGGTTCAACATGACTGCCAGTAGATATAAGAACGGAAGGCCCAGAAGGATTGCAACCCACTCGAAAAGGGGAATTCCCGCCAGCCGAGTGTTCAGCAGAAATTCGGGCGGAACATTGTCCGCGGATACCTCGTTCACCTCTTTGTACAGGTCGGGAATCGATTCCAAGGTTTTGCCTGAAAACAACCAACGATAGCCGACCTTCCCGAGGTCCACGCGCTCGAGAAGAATGTCTACGTTACCGTTTGAGCTGGCGATGCTTCCCACTCGATCCATGTTTGGCTGGAGCGGATCTGGAAGAGAACCCTCGGGCTTGTCGCTGAGCTCATCAAGCTTGGCGGGCAGCCGCCGATCGAGTACAACGAAGAGTTGGTGCGCGACGTTTGAGGCAGGTTTTCCGCGCAGGCGAGTGTCTAGATACTGGGCGGCGACTTCATCATTGCCCGTCCGTGCGGCGTTCAAGAAACCCAAAACCGTACCACGGGGTGTGGTGCGCCCCAGCGTGTCCTTGGGGAGTTCCGGCTGAGGCGTGGACGGAACGCCGGGAGCCATTTGCTGCGCCACTGCGGAAGAGCAGAATAGGAAGCCCAACGCGAGGAAGAAGCCGCACAAAGGCCGCCCCCATCGCGGGAATACAAGCACTCCGAGGCGATTCGCCATTCTCTTGGTTCTCTGATTGAATAATTCCATAGCGCTGAATATCGAAAAGCCATCGATTAGGCCAGGCCGAGTTGTTACTTTTTTTGATTTTCGTGCCCAGGATCAAAGTGTCAACTGGAAGTTTTATCAGAGTAGCTCCCACTGCTGGCGCTGACTCACATTGCATTTATGGAGTCGTAAGGCGGGGCGAGATTCTTTCGCTGTTAATTGTGACAGTATCCCGCGGCTCAAATCGATGCCAAAAATCTGAAGGTGACCCGAAAAATCCCGAAAGGCGCGAGATCTGTACTAGAGGTTCTGCGATGAATCCAGTGGATAAGAATCCGGCGAACGCAGAAAGAGCAAGGCTTCGTGAGGCGGACGCGAAAAGTGTTCTCTGGAGAAAATGGGGACCCTACCTTAGCGAAAGACAGTGGGGCACGGTCCGTGAGGACTATAGCCAGGATGGAAATGCGTGGAACTACTTGACCCACGACCAAGCCCGATCCCGTGCCTACCATTGGGGTGAGGATGGTCTTGCCGGGATCAGTGACGACCAGCAACTGCTCTGTTTTAGCCTGACTTTGTGGAATGGGCGTGATCCAATCCTAAAGGAGCGTCCGTTCGGGTTGACGAACAACGAAGGCAACCACGGCGAGGACGTCAAGGAGTATTACTTCTATCTTGACAGTACCCCGACTCACTCGTACATGAAATATCTGTATAAGTACCCGCAGCGAGAGTATCCCTACGACGATTTGGTCAGCACAAACAGGAATCGCAACCGAAACGACTTCGAGTACGAATTGCTAGATACGGATGTCTTCAATGACGATCGATATTTCGACGTTTTTGTCGAGTACGCCAAGTTGACGGCGGAAGACATACTTATCCAGATCAGTATATCCAACCGGGGCCCGGAGCCGGCGTCGCTACAAGTCCTGCCGACTCTTTGGTTTCGCAATACTTGGAGCTGGTGGCCCAGCACGTCAAAACCTTTAGTGAGGCAAGGCGCGGATAAAAGTGGCTCGCGTGTCATTGCCGCTTCACACCCAACTTTAGGTGAGCGCTATTTATATTGCGAGGGAGATGTCCCGTTGCTCTTCACGGATAACGAGACTAATTATCATCGGATCTTCGGTACCTCGAACGTCTCTCGCTATCTGAAAGATGGAATAAATAATTATGTGATTAATAAAGAGCATGACGCTGTCAATCCTGAGCAAACTGGAACGAAGGCCGCCGCCCAATACCAATTGGTGATCGGCCCAGGTGAAAGTGCCACGATCCGCTTGCGGCTGAGTGACTCGGCTCCATCTGCTGTCGGTGATCCCTTCAAGAGCTTTGCTCAAACCATGCAGACTCGGCAGCGCGAAGCGGACGAGTTCTATCGAGAGATCATTCCGCAAAGCGTCAGCAAAGACGCGGCTTTGGTAATGCGGCAGGCTTTGGCGGGAATGCTATGGACCAAACAGTACTTCGGCTACAACGTTGATAAGTGGCTCGAAGAACATGGTATCGATGCTATGGTTCCGGGACACCGGCAAATGCGAAACAGCGATTGGCCCCATATGCTGAACCACCATATCATCTCGATGCCTGACAAATGGGAATATCCTTGGTTTGCCGCCTGGGATTTGGCCTTTCATACAATTGCGCTGTCGACTGTTGACGTCGAGTTCGCGAAAGAGCAGCTCGACCTCATGCTGGAGGAGTACTTTCTACATCCAACCGGTCAAATCCCTGCCTACGAGTGGAACTTCAGCGATGTTAATCCCCCAGTGCACGCTTGGGCCAGCATCTTCCTGTACCGGACGGAGCAAGCTCTCCGTGGGCAAGGGGATTTAGATTTCCTCAAGCGCACCTTCAGAAAACTGCTGCTGAACTTCAGTTGGTGGGTAAACCGCAAAGACCGGTTCGGTAGGAACCTGTTTGAGGGTGGTTTCCTTGGCTTGGACAACATCGGCGTCTTCGATCGCAGTGCTCCCCTACCAACGGGCGGTCACTTGGAGCAGGCTGACGGCACGGCTTGGGTTTCACTCTTCTGCCAGAACATGCTCGAGATTGGCGTCGAGCTAGCTGCCAACGATCCTACCTATGAGGATATCGCAATGAAGTTCATTGAGCATTTCCTCTGGATAGCAAACGCAATGAACCATGCTGGTCCTGGCGGCATGTGGGACGAAGCAGATGGGTTCTACTACGACGTGTTGCAGTTCCCGGATGGCAATGCGACGCGGCTGAAAGTCCGCTCTATGGTTGGCCTGTTGCCTCTCTGTGCCACAACAGTGGTCGAACCGTGGCAGCGAGAGCGCGTGCCCCGTGTAATGGAGTTCAGTGCCAATCGGCTTCGACAGATCCCCAAGCTCATGGAAGGCATTCATGTTACAGGGCCAGGGCACTTTGGTGTGGCTGGTCGCGGCATTCTTGCGTTAGTCAATGAAGATAGGTTGCGTCGAATTCTCTCCCGCATGCTCGATGAGAATGAATTCCTGAGTCCGTATGGCATCCGGGCGCTCTCCCGCTACCATGCTCAACATCCATATGACTTCGGCGTGAACGGTCAGGACTACAGGGTGTCGTATCTTCCAGCCGAATCGGACACAGGCATGTTCGGCGGCAACTCCAATTGGCGTGGGCCTATATGGATGCCCGTGAATGCGCTGCTCATTCGGGCTCTAATGTCGTTCTACCTGTATTACGGTGACAATTTCAAGATTGAGTGTCCGACCGGCTCAGGTAACCAGAAAAACTTATTCGAAGTAGCCCAAGAGATCGCCAATCGGCTGACTCGGATCTTTTTGCGAGATTCTGGTCGCCGTCCCGTGTATGGAGGGGCGCAGAAGTTCCAGACCGATCCTCATTGGAACGATTACATTCTGTTTTACGAGTACTTTCACGGCGACAATGGAGCGGGTCTTGGCGCCAGTCACCAGACCGGATGGACCGGCCTGGTTGCGAAGATGATCGAGATCTTTGGTCGAGTGGACGCGCCCGACTTCCTTGCCGGCGGCAAACGAGCTGGATTTGCCCGAGCGGCGGTCGCGAGCAGGTGACAATTATGATCATCTGGCCTCATTATCCGAAAATCTACGAGATTAATACTTGGGTTTGGCTTACTGATCTAAGCGACAAATCTGCGGGATCTATTAACCTGGGTTGCGTGCCCTCAGCGGAGTGGGACGCCATTGCCAAGTTCGGCTTCGATGCTGTGTGGCTTATGGGGGTTTGGGAACGAAGTCCTGCTGGAATTGCTATTGCGAATGGCAATGGCAACCTGCTTGGGGATTTTCACCGCGCCCTACCTGATTTTGAGACCAAAGACAACGTGGGATCTCCCTACTGCGTGCGGCGTTATGTCGTAGATCGCGCCTTGGGTGGTCCCGAAGGCCTCGCAGCTGCCCGTAAAGAACTTGCACAACGTGGTTTGCGCCTGATCCTTGATTTCGTGCCAAACCATGTAGCGCCGGATCATCCGTGGGTCGTCGACCATCCTGACTACTTCATACGAGGTGACGCCGACGACCTCAAGAATGACCCTGCCTCCTACAAACAGATTCAGGGAACAGTATACGCCTGCGGACGGGACCCCTACTTCCCTGCGTGGCCGGATGTACTGCAACTCAATGCTTTTCATCGAGGCCTTCGTCAAGCCGTGGTCGACACCCTCTCAACGGTTGCCAATCAATGTGACGGCCTCCGGTGTGATATGGCAATGCTTTTCCTGAACTCGATCTTCGCCCGCACTTGGGGTGCGCGAGCCGGTCAACCACCGGCAACCGAGTATTGGGTGGACGTAATCACCGCGATTAAGAAAGCTCATCCGAACTTCCTCTTCATGGCTGAAGCATATTGGGATCTGGAGTGGGATCTCCAACAGAAAGGTTTCGATTTCTGTTACGACAAGAAGCTGTACGACCGTTTGGTTCATGACACCGCGGAGAGCGTTCGACTCCATCTGTGCGCCGTTGCTGCATATCAGGAGAAGCTACTGAGGTTCATTGAGAACCACGACGAGCCCCGGGCGGCCACCGAATTTTCGCCGGCAAAGGAACGGGTTGCAGCGTTGACGATGGCTACTGTTCCTGGGGCCAAGCTCTTCCACGAAGGACAGTTTGAGGGGAGAAGAATAAGAATACCTGTCTTCCTCGGTAGACGACCTGCTGAGCCTGTCGATACAGAATTGCAAACTTTCTATCAGAAGCTTCTCATAACTATTGAAGATCCAGCTTTTCACGATGGCAAATGGCGCCTTAATAACCGCTCGGGCTGGCCTGATAACCCAAGCTTCCAGAACCTGGTGAGTTGGAGTTGGATCAACGACGATGACGTCTTTCTTATCGTAGTCAACCTAAGCGACAGTTCTGCTCAGGCGCGTGTGCAAATACCGTGGCACGAGTTGCGAGGGAAGACTTGGCGGCTAACCGACACCCTTTCAGGGGCGACCTATGATCGAGACGGGGATGAAATGCTGACCTCAGGACTGTTCGTTGCATTGGACTCTTTGAACTTCAACTGCTTCCACTGTCAGCGCCTTGAAAAAGCACAGCCGCTTGCGAGGGCCGCAGCTTCTTGAAC
>CAWDNV010000017.1:0-7083 GCA_963803735.1 uncultured Acidobacteriota bacterium
AGCGCTGACGCGTGCTCGGCCCCGCTACGTTAACGAGCTAAAGAAGAAGTTATTGGTCGCCACCGCCGCCGGTCGCGTTGTCTTCCAGCGCGGGATCCGGCCCCTTGCCCTCGGCAAACGCTTTCTCCGCGGCTCGCGTGTTGGCCAGCATCCCAAGCAGCCCGTAATTGCCCTCGTGGCAGCCGCCTTCATACACCATATTCGGCTTGTCGGCGTTCTTGCGCAGTTCCTGAACGAAGGTGAACGGTTTCACCCAAGTCGTCGGGTCCTCGGCGGTCGTGGTGATCTGCAGCGTTTTGGCATCGATGCGCTTGTAGCGCTCGGTCAAGTGGAGGTTCTCACGCGAGCCGCGGAACTCGGTCTCCTGGCTGAAATTCGTGACGTCGACGACCAGCGTATCGCCTTCCCAGTGCGCGATCGAATCGCCCCAGTATTGGTGAATGTTCTTGGGCAGGTGCTGCCGGTTCGTGATGGGAATCGGCCGATTGAAGCCCGTGCCCTGCCCGATGTCGTAATAGATGTCGACGGAATCGGGGCTCTCCACGATGCGCATCACGCCGCCGAAATTGCCGTAGGGCCGGCCGTCCGGCGTCAAAATTCCTGCGGGGAGAATCACGGGAAGTCCATTCAGCAGACAGCGCTCGACGCTGCTGCGGTCCTCAGGACCATCCGAGCGATTCATGCGCTCGAGGTTGTAGTCGGGCGGCGGCTCGTTTCGCAGCGGAGAAATCGGTCCGGGCTTGCCACCCGACGTGCCCTGCAGGAGCGCCTCGAGGTACTCGCGCCTTTTGTTGATTCGCGCCTGCGCCTCCGCAGTGTAAGCAGGCATTTTGCCATCGGGCGGGTCGGTAATCATCGACGTGCGCCGGCCTACTTCCGTCGGCTTGTCGCCGAACCAGTGCTCGTTGTAAGCGCGCGCGACGTCTTTTTCCGTTCCGCGAATGTCTTTGCCGTTGCTTTCGCGGCTGTCTCGCCCCGGAAGCGCGTCGCGCCTGAGCAGCTCATCTTCGGCTTTCTGGTGCTCGGCCTCGGTCATGAACTCCCGATTGCCAAACTGTGCCGGGCGCTGGAATGGGACGACCGTCGTATTGCTCCAGGTACCTTGCAGGTCTGGGGCGCCCCACGGCGTCTTCATGGTGGCTGCAGCCGATGGAGTATTCGAAGCCGCTTGGCCAATGACTTTCGTGCTCGTGAAGCCAACGGCAATTAAGATCGCGGCGCTCAGTGCGATGGCAAACAAATGCGAGCGAGCTCGAATTCTCACGGCAGCCCTCCTACACGAAGTAGGCCGATGGTAGCACTGGTTTATCGCGTCGCGCCACCTGAGCAATGCGTACTTAATCCTTGTCCAGTCGCAACCTGGCAAACTTACCGGCCCTGGCTTCGCGGCATCTAAAAACTGCGGTCGGCCTGTGTTGAATAGCGAGAGGCGGTTGATCGAGGTACGAATTTGGCTGAGAGGCGACAGACATCGCGAGCTCCTAAAAAGCGCTGGGGCGAATCTCCGTGGACTATCGACTTCCGTTCCTTGCCGCGCTTGCTTCCCGAGCAGGTGGACTTCGCCATTGTCGGCGGAGGATTCACCGGATTGGCGACGGCGGCTTGGCTGCGTCATTTGGCCCCGAATAAGACCGTAAGTGTTTTCGAGGCGGAGCACATCGGCGCCGGGGCCAGCGGGTATACAGGCGGTATGGTCTTGGCGGAAACCTCGGCAGGGGATCTTCCCGGGCTCGGCGATGTTTTGAATGGTTTTTCCCGCACGGTGAGCGAACTCAACGTCGAATGCGATCTTGACCTCCGAGGCGTCTGGGAGATCGGACGAAGCCATGCCCTGAAGAATTCGCCGATTGCATGGTCGGATTCGGGGACGTTGCGCGTTGTCGCTGAGGTTCCAGGTGGAACCGCCGACCCAGGCAAGCTCGTCAGCGGACTCGCTCGCGCAGCCAATCGACTGGGCGCCCACATTTATGAAGATGCGCGGATAGACGATATCGCGTGTGAAAGCCGGTTAAGCCTGAAGTTCGGAGCGAAACATATCCGCGCCGAAAATGTGCTGATCGCGACGAATGCAATGTCGCTCGAGCTGAGCGGACTCGCTGGACGGGCCGAACCGAAGTTTACGTTGGCAGTGGCAACGAAACCTCTGAAGCCGGCGCAGCTTGAAGTTCTTGGGCTAGGTTCGGGGAAACCTTTTTATACCGTTGATCTTCCTTATCTGTGGGGCCGAATGCTGCCAAATGGCGGCGTTTTGTTTGGGGGCGGCCTCGTCAACGTGGAGAACTGGCGCGAACTCGAAGAGATTGATATTGGCGCTGGTCGGGCGGCTGAGCTCATTGCCCGGCTCGAGTGGCGCGTGCGGGGTCTGGATCCGGCCCTGAATTCGGTGGATTTCACACATTGGTGGGGCGGCCCGATTTTGATCGCAGAGGACTGGAGTCCAATATTCACGCGTCACCAGCAGAGCGACCGCGTGATTGTCCTGGGCGCATATGCAGGTCAAGGCGTGGCGCTGTCGGTTTATCTCGGCCGATGGGCTGCCGAAGCCATGCTCGGCCTGCGCCAATTGCCGAACTGGGGATGACGCGCTCGGAAGAGGTAGAATCTAGTTCGCCTGACATGCCCATCGCAAAAAGTTCCAGCCATCGCTTACCTCCAGATATCACCGCATAATAAATGTCCCGCGAAGCTCAGAGGCTCGAAGACCTGCGGCTGGGCAAGGCTCAATGGAGGCGTTGGGGCCCCTATCTAAGCGAGCGCCAATGGGGGACGGTTCGTGAGGATTACAGCTCCAATGGCACGGCGTGGGAATATTTTCCGCACGACCACGCCCGTTCCCGCGCCTATCGCTGGGGCGAGGACGGCATCGGGGGAATAAGCGATAGCCATCAACATATCTGCTTCGCGCCGGCATTCTGGAACCGCCGCGATCCGATCCTCAAGGAACGCCTATTTGGCCTGACCGGCCACGAAGGCAATCACGGCGAAGACGTAAAGGAATGTTATTTTTACCTTGACGCCACGCCCACGCACTCCTACCTGAAGATGCTGTACAAGTATCCTCAATCCGAATTTCCGTATGCGCATCTGGTCTCCGAGAATGGCCGCAGGACGAAAGCCGATCCCGAATTCGAGTTGCTCGATACCGGTGTATTCGATGGCAATCGCTATTTCGATATCTTCGTGGAGTACGCAAAGGCGACGGCGGGAGACATCTTAATCCGCATCACGGCTTGGAATCGCGGAACCGATTCCGCTCCCCTCGATCTGCTCCCGACGATTTGGTTCCGGAATACGTGGTCCTGGCGCGATGAAACGCAGCGGCCCCGGCTCTGGCGAGTGCGTGACCCGCTCCACTGCGAATGTATTGGCGTTCAGGCCGCCGACGATGCACAGCGTTGGCTCATTGCCGAGGGAACACCTCAATTGCTATTCACCGACAATGAGACCAACTTCAAGCGCCTGTTTGGAGTCGAGAACCGCGCCACACATCTGAAAGACGCCTTTCACGATTACCTGATCGCGGAAAATGAATCCGCCGTGAACACTGCCGAAACAGGCACCAAGGCTGCGGCACTCTATCGCTTCGAAATACCGGCAGGCGGCTCCGCAGCTGTTCGGTTACGCCTCACGGATCAAAATCCCACGGGCGCTTCTGGTCAGGCGCCCTTCGGCGAAGTGTTCGATGAAGTGTTCCGTGCGCGCATCGCCGAGGCCGACGAGTTCTACGCCCAGCATGCTTCCAGCAAAATGACCGACGATGCCCGGCAGGTACAAAGGCAGGCTTTCGCCGGCTTGCTGTGGTCGCAGCAGTCGTACCACTACGACGTGAACGTTTGGCTGCACGGCGACCCGGCCTTTCCTTCGGGTCCGGCAGAACGCAAAAAGGGACGCAATTATCGGTGGAAGCACTTTCACGCCGCAGATGTGCTCTCCATGCCCGATAAATGGGAATATCCCTGGTTTGCGTCGTGGGATTCCGCCTTTCAGTGCGTGGCGTTAGCCGTAGTCGATCCGGAATTCGCCAAAGAACAGCTCATTCTTCTGCTGCGCGAATGGTATATGCATCCGAACGGGCAATTGCCGGCATACGAATGGGCTTTTGACGACGTTAATCCGCCCGTGCACGCCTGGGCGGCATGGCGCGTATACAAAATCGAAAAGCGTGTCCGCGGGCGCGCCGATCGCGGCTTCCTGGAACGCGTCTTTCAAAAGCTGCTGATCAACTTCACCTGGTGGGTGAATCGCAAGGATCCTGACGGCCTGAACGTATTTGAGGGCGGATTTTTGGGGCTCGATAACGTCGGAGTCTTTGACCGTTCAGCGCCTTTGCCCACAGGCGGCCATTTGGAGCAAGCGGACGGCACGAGCTGGATGGGCACGTATTGCTTGAACATGCTGGCCATGGCCCTGGAGCTTTCGCGAGAAGATCGGGTTTACGGAAGTGTTGCCAGCAAGTTTTTCGAACACTTCATCTACATAACGCAGGCGATGAATGATCTTGGCGGTGAGGGCATCGCTCTCTGGGATGAGGACGACGGTTTCTACTACGATGTCCTGCATCTGCCGGATGGCTCACAGAGCTTTCTGAAAGTTCGTTCCATGGTCGGGCTTGCTCCGCTTTTTGCCGTGGAGACGCTGGAGCCCGAAATGCTCGTGAACCTGCCTCATTTCCGCGAACGCGTGCAGTGGTTCCTGGAAAACGTGCCCGCCGCCTCTCGTCATCTTGATATGAGCCAGAAATCACCTAACGGCCATCGACAGCTTCTTTCTCTTGTGAATCGCGAACGCCTGCTGCGCGTCCTGAGTTACATGCTGGACGAGAAGGAGTTTCTCTCGCCGTATGGCATCCGCTCGCTTTCGCGGTTTCATCTGGACCATCCTTACACTTTGAGCATGATGGGCAACGAATATCGGGTGGACTATGAGCCGGCGGAATCGCGCACCGGCGCATTTGGCGGAAACTCGAACTGGAGAGGACCGATATGGTTCCCCATGAATTTCCTGATTATCGAAGCCCTGCAACGGTTCCACTATTATTTTGGAGATGAGTTGCAGGTTGAATTCCCAACGGGCTCGGGGCGCAAGCTAACGCTCTGGCAAATTGCGGCAGAGCTCTCCATGTCGCTGAGCAGTATCTTCCTGCGCGACAAGGAGGGGCGCCGCGCGGTATGTGGCTCGAATGAGAGACTTCAGTCTGATCCTTACTGGCGCAATTTGGTGCTCTTCTTTGAATATTTTCATGGCGAGACGGGCGCCGGGTTGGGCGCTTCGCACCAAACGGGATGGACCGCATTGGTAGCCAAACTGCTGGAACAAAGCGGGGCACACGCAAGCTAGGGCAAAATAAAAAACGAAATAGAACAAGTCGAGGCATCTAATCCCTCAATGACTCCACAAATTAGCTTCAAGGATAAGGTCGCGCTGGTCGCCGGTGGCACCGGCGCGTTGGGTCGCGCGGTAGCGACAGCTTTCGCGCGTGAAGGCGCGCGAATCATCGTCACGTACCGGCACCAGCAGGAATTCGACACATTCATTTCTCAATCGAAGAGCAGCGGCTACGAAGCGGCGGGCGTAATGGTTGATGCGACCGACCCTGCTGGCGTGGCTCGAATGGTCGAGGACATCCTTGCGAAACACCGCGCGCTCGACATTCTCGTGAACACCATCGGCGCGTATCACGGCGGCAAGCGAATCTGGGAAGAGGAACCCTCAGCCTACGAGCAGATGATGTCCCTCAATCTGAAAGCTGGATTTGCGCTCGCCCGCGCCGTGATCCCGGCGATGATCCGGCAGAACCGCGGCTGGATCGTCAACGTAGCCTCGCGCGCGGCTTACGGCACGTCTCCCGGCGCGGCTCTATATGCCGCATCCAAGGCCGGGGCGCTTGCGCTGTTCGATTCGCTCGCCGAGGAAGCCAAACCGTATCCCATCTCCGTTAATTCTGTCGTACCAAGCATCTTTGACACTCCCGCAAATCGACAGGCCATGCCCAAAGCGGATTACGCGAACTGGCCCAAGCCGGAAGAGATTGCCGACGTGATCCTGTTTCTGTGCTCACCGCAGGCCCGCATCATTCACGGCGCCGCCATTCCCGTCTATGGCAGGACGTAAGGCTTGAGCGCGCCGATCGTCGTTAAATTTGGCCCGGAAATTTGCGGCTCACTCGACGTCGGGAATGAACGCGAGTGGTTGGTGACGAATCGGCTGGGTGGGTTTGCTTCCGGCACGGTCACTGGCGTACTGACGCGACGCTATCATGGATTGCTTATTGCCGGGCTGCCTGAGAAGGGCCGAGTTCTCCTGGTCTCAAAAGCCGAAGAAATCCTCCGCTGTGCAGGCCGCGATTACGCCCTAGGCGCTAATCGTTGGTTGACCGGCACCGTCGAGCCAAAGGGATTTCTATTTATCGAGCAATTTCGTCTTGCGGGGTCTGTGCCTGTGTGGAGATTCGCCTGCGCCGACGCGATATTCGAAAAACGCGTGTGGATGCAGGACGGCGCGAACACAACTTTCATCCGCTACGAACTTGTCTATGCCTCCGGACCCGCGGAATTGGAAATCAAGATTCTCGTGAACGATCGCGATATTCATGCCACGACGCAGGCAGGCGACTGGGAGACATCTGTGACGCCGGTTCCCGGCGGTCTGTGCGTACTCGCACGCGACGGAGCACCTCCCGTTTATTTGCTTAGCGACGCCGCGCAGGCCGAATCGCGCCGCGAATGGTATCGAAATTACGATCTGGCTGCGGAACGCGAGCGCGGTCTGGACCATCGCGAGGATCACTTGCTCGCGGCAGTTTTCAAGGCGCGCCTCGCGCCCGGCGGCTCGGTGACGCTTGCGTTCAGCACCGATCCCAAACCGCAGCTCGAGAATCGCGCGGCGATCGCCGCACGCGAGGCCCTGGATCAGAAGCTGTTCGAATATTGGATCGCTGCGCATCCGCGAGCGGCCCTTGAAGCTCCGCACTGGATTTGGCAACTGGTGCTGGCGGCAGCTCAATTTGCTACGCGCCGTCGCACTTCAGATGGCAGCGAGAGATGGTCGATTGTGGCCGGTTACCCCTGGTTCGGCGAATGGGGC
>CAWDNV010000018.1:0-10663 GCA_963803735.1 uncultured Acidobacteriota bacterium
CTGGGTTGTAGGCGTGTTGCTTTTACTGGTGACTTTGTTTTTGAGCTACACCGGCTACCTCTTGCCTTGGGATCAACTTGCCTTTTGGGCAATCACAGTAGGAACCAACATCGTCTCAGCGATGCCTCTCATCGGACGCAGAGTGCGATTTGTTTCTCTGGGTGGAAACCTCGTGGGCGAAAACGCCTTGCTCCGATTTTACATTTTGCATTGCGTGGTGCTGCCGCTGATCGCAATCGTTTTGGTGGCCGTGCACTTCTGGCGTGTGCAGAAAGATGGCGGGTTGACGGTGCCGGAGGAAGATGGCGGAAAAGGAAACTAAAGAAAACAAATACGAGGCCGGCTTCAGCTCCGACGCCAAGAAAGAGCCCGTCCGCGTCGTCTTCATCACCAAGAAGACTTCGGCCAAGGTCATCGGGGACCCCGGCCTCCAGCTGATGACCTATCCGCATCTGCTGATCCGGGAAGCGATCACGTTTATGGTTCTCGTGATCGCCTTGGTTGCAGTTGCCCTGTTTTGGGACGCTCCGCTCGAGCAGCTTGCGAATCCACTCCTGACCCCCAATCCTGCTAAGGCGCCGTGGTATTTCCTTGGTTTACAGGAGCTACTGCATTATTTCCCGCCGCTGGTGGCGGGAATCATCATCCCCACACTCGTTGTGATTGCGCTCGTAGTGGTGCCGTACTTCAACATCAATATCCAGGGTGCACCTCTCTCGTCCAAGAATCCGAAGCGGACGCTATGGATTTTTCTTTCGGTCGTTGGTGCTTTGAGTTTGCTGCTCGGATTCTTTCGCGCCTGGACGGTACTTGTGCCGACGGTGATCGTCGCTGTACTGGCGCTCACCTCCTATCGCGGATTTCCATCCGAGAGTCGCGGCGCGAGCTCTTGGTGGAGCCGGGAACGGCCGCTTTCCTGGTGGGTCATGACATGGTTCATCTCCGTCGCTGTTGTGCTGACGGTTGTCGGTACGTTTTTCCGGGGACCGGGCTGGTCCTGGGTCTGGCCGTGGAGCTCTCATGCCGGCTGAGCGGATGGGGCAGATTTCGCGGCGCTTACGCCTGACCTTTACGGTGGCGTCCGTCGTCTTTCTTCTCGCGTTGGCCATCTCGCCGGTCAGGGATCTCTTAAGGGAATGGAAACAATACAAGCGCGCGTACGTGCGCTTCGCCCAGACGCGACCAGATACCAAACGCCTGCTCGCCGATTATCGTCCGCAGATCGATCAGATCTGGCTCCCTGATATGGGAGTTGTCGATCGCTGCACCACCTGCCACCAAGGCATGACGCAGGCGAGTTTGGTTGACCCCTCAGTGCCGCAGCCCTTCCGCGCCCATCCGCCGGTTCCGCATCCTGTTTTACAGTGGGGTTGTACGACGTGCCACCGCGGGCAGGGAGCCGCCACCGAGGTGACCGAGGCTCACGAGACGACTTTCGGGTGGGAACAGCCTCTGCTGCCGGTGCATTTCATGCAGGCATCCTGCGGCACCTGTCACCGCGCCGATCTGCAGCAAACGCCACAACTCGATCGCGGACGTGCGCTGCTCGTTCAGTTGAACTGCGTCGGCTGCCACCGTGTGCGCGATGGGGAGCGCCCGGAGATGCTTGGGCCGGACCTGACGAACGTCGGAACGAAAGTAAGCCGCCAATGGATCTATAAATGGCTGAAGGAGCCGCGAACGGTGACCGATGCGAGCGGCAACGTCACCGTGAATGGCTACGAGACCGGAGGCATCCCGCGGATGCCGCAATTCCGGCTCAGTGGACAGGAACTGCACGACCTCTCCGCATACCTGAGCACGCTCAAGAGCAAGCCAGTCCAACCCTATCATTTCGACCCGCGCGTGACAGCCGCTGGTAAAACCGACCCCGCCGATCAAGGTGAGCTTCGGTTCCGGCAGATGTTCTGCTCGACGTGTCACTCCCTCTCGGTCACGCGGGCTGGCACGACGAGCCTGATCGGAGGCGATGTCGGCCCGGAACTGACCAAAGTCGGGAGCAAGGTGAATCCAGATTGGCTGATCGCCTGGCTGCGCGATCCGCAGGCTTACCTTGTACACAGCAAGATGCCGCGTTATCAGTGGTCGGATGCCGATCTTTACAGCGTTACGCAATACATAACCAAACGGCTGACCGATCCCGACCTGCTCAGTGGCGTGCCATCCCTGGGGCCTGCCACGGACGATGAAATTCAGCGAGGACGCCGTCTCTTTGCCGATAAGGGATGCGCGAGCTGCCACGTGGTACAGGGAATGCCCGCGCAACGCGATTTGGGACCTGACCTAACCAGCATCGGTGCCAAGGACGTCTCGCAGCTTTCTTTCGGCGAATCCAAGGTTCCGCGTAATCTGATCGCTTATCTCCAGGCCAAGATAACCGATCCCTTGTCGGTGAATCCAGCGGCGCGCATGCCGGTTTATCACCTGCCCGCCGATGACCTCGATGCGCTCACCACCGCTCTTCTGAGCATGACCGCTCCGGCTACTGCAGGAATGCAGAAGCTCGTGGTGTCGCGCAACCAAGCAAGCTTTCATCCAGCTGGTGAGTTCGGCCGAGTCTACGAACGTTACAAGTGCTACGTATGCCATCAATTCAACGGGTTTGGTGGAACCCTGGCGCCCGATCTTTCTTATGAAGGGAGCCGGGCACAACGGCAATGGCTGATTGATTTTCTCAAGGACCCGAAGACAGTGCGGCCTACCCTGGTGCTACGCATGCCGCAGTTCAACATGAGCGACCAGGAGGCCGCGACCCTGGCTGCCTACATCGGCACAGCATTAAATAGCCCGAACGTGGATTCCGCCGCCATCGACACCAAGCGGTTCACGCCTGAGACGGTGGCCTTGGGCAAACAACTGTACGAAGTCAAATACGAATGCCAGTCTTGCCATACCATCGGCTCCACCGGCGGATACGTCGGCCCGAATTTGAACAACGCGGGAAACTGGCTCACTCCGGCGTGGATTGAGGCATGGCTGCGAAATCCGCAAGCGCTGGTGCCGGATACGATCGAACCGCGGCGCGCATTCACGGAAGACGAAATACAAGGACTGACCGCTTATCTGCTGACGTTGCGCATATCGGGCAAGCCACAAGGTTCCTCGCAGGTCGCCGCAATGAGTGAAGGCACCCCGAAGGCAGAGGCCCTGCCATGAAAAACGGCGCTTTCCTGCTTCTTGTTGCGCTCTTAGCCGGATTCTCGGCGGGCTGCAAGAGTAAAGCACGTGCTTCCATCGCTGTGGACCCATTGCGTCAAGCTTACGACTCTGAAGCCGATTGGAGCGATCCTCAGCGAATTATTCCGTTAGGTTACGATCAAGCTCAGGGCAAACGGATCTTCTATACCCAATGCGTTTGGTGCCACGCTGATGCCACCCCGGCCGGCCCTTCGAACCGATCGAATTTAAATCCCATGCCTGTGTTAATGAACGATGGAACAGCTTTAAATCATGAGAGCGATGAGTATTTGGAAAACATCATCGCATTGGGCGGCAGCGCCGTGTCCAGGTCCGCTATGATGCCGCCTTACGACCAGACGCTGACGCAGCAGGAAATCCAGCAAGTGGTCGCATATACGCGCGCCATCGCCCAACCGATTTACCAGGCCCCGGCCGGCCCCCGGCCCAAATACACTCCGAGGTGAGAACCATCGTGTCCAAACGGCATTCGTCTTACGTTGTGCTTCTGTTCGCGAGCTTGTTGATTGGTTTGGGTGGGCCAAAAGCGAAAGCCCAGGTTAGCCCGGCAGAGATCGCGAATCCTCGTCTTAAGGCGGCTGAGGGAGCCTACTTTTCTCAGATTATGGCACTCTACCGCGCGGTGCCGAGCGTCCGCACGCCTCTTCCGTTTGAGCTCAGCCGATACGTGGGGCTCGATCCAAAACAGGAAGTGGGAACTGATTCGCGCGGCATTGAGTTCGTGGATTTCCATAATCGCGTGCTGCTCAAAGTCTCCGGTAATTACAATGCAGCTTACAATCCTGACCTTCTTACGCAAAACGAGCGTGCCGCGCACGTTTTCTCTGAAGTCATCAGTCCAATCGCCGGGCTTTTAGCAAAGGAGTTTCCGCAGAATATGGATTGCGACGGCATCGGATTCGAGATTTCCTACCATATTCGCGTCCATCGGAATTTTGAATATGAAGGGAAGGAAATCCTCGTTGTCGTTTTCGACCGGGCTGATGCATTCGCATTTGCTGCTGACACGGACGATACTAGCCGGCAGGAAATCCTGAATCGATCCGACATTTATGTGAACGGCAAGGAATTCGGCTTGGCTCTGAACCAGCGGAATCCTTTCGACCTCGAAGCGATCGGGAAAGAGCCTCCGGATTCCGCCGATCACTCGAATTCCTCGGTGCGGCGTGCAGCTAAGCGAGGCAAAGAACCTGCATTGAGTCCTGCATCGTTGAAAATTGAAACTGCACCCGTAAGCAAAACGATCCATTCAGAGCCCGGTATAACGAGGGCTTCTACCGACGATCATACGCTGGCGACGCCCCCCGCGCCGGCGTTGAGAACCGAGAATCAGTCTGCTCCGACTGCAGAAGACTCCGAACGATTACAATTGCAATTTCAAGCACAGCTCGACACTCTGGCAAGTGTTGGAAAGGCTAATTGGAACTTCGTCGATTACGCTCCGCCATCTTTTGGCGTCTATCAAAAC
This sequence comes from uncultured Acidobacteriota bacterium, assembly GCA_963803735.1. GTDB lineage: Bacteria > Acidobacteriota > Terriglobia > Acidiferrales > UBA7541 > Palsa-189. The sequence goes on from CAWDNV010000018.1 coordinate 4,667, forward strand.
GAACTTATTTTGCAACTTACGTTGCGAAACATCTTACAATTCTCGCCAGATTCCGGTTCGATCTACAAACGAGCCGCACAGAGCTTCGATCTTTTTCTAGCTCGCGAATTAAAGAATATTCTTGAGAAGGTACCGTCTGACGCCAAATTCGATTCCTATGACATCACCGTTTTAAATCAGCTCGGGCCCAACCCCCGTGGGTCTTCCGAAGCTATCGAATACGTCTTCCCACGAAAAGTCCTTCAACAGTTTGTCAATGCAGAAATCACCGGTCAGCAAGTGATTGATCAGAGCGTCGTGCTGGTGAACGGTGTGAGGATCGCGTTGAATCTGCAATTGGTCGAATAGAGATCCTCGGGAGGTAATCTTTCGTTTTCATTGAGATGGAACCTAGAGCCTTATATGAGGTTTGTAGGTGGAATAGGTATTTATCTGCTTTCTATTGCGTTGCCGTCGCAGGATTGAGTTTCGGATCTTAATGCAAACATCTCGATGGTCTGCAGATGGAATGGTTGCTCTCGTTTCTGAATTCACCTCTGCTGTGAGCTCATGGCTCTCTCGCCGAGCGATCAAGAACGCGACGATGGAAGTCGTCGGCGTTCCACTCGCGCACTATGATGGCCGTCGGTCATACGGCTCAAAAAGAGCTACTGAGGCGCAAACATGGCCAATTGAAGCCCGACTCTACCAGGTCAACCGGATCACAAACAGTCTCGAAATCTATGACGTCCAGATAAAACGTAGGCGCTCACACTGGCCAAGTCGGGGCAAGGCGATCTCAATCCCCAGCCCGCGAGTGCGTGGGCCACAACTATCACGCTGTGCCGAAGGGTCAAGTGCCTCACCGCTGGCTCTCGTCACGGTCTGGCTGACTTATCGATCAACTCGTTTCTCGGCATGCGGCTGCACAATTGTGTAATCCCCCGGCCAGTATTCGCTGAACGCAGCGATTCGCTTTCTTGCTTCGCTTACGTCCTCAAAGGTGCCAATCAGCACTCGTTGGCCGTCGGGTAGCGTACGTATGATTTTGTAGGGTCGCTCCAACATGGTTTCCATGGGCAAAGAGTGCCAAAACAGCGACTGCGGTGCGGTGACGGAAAGCACGAGCCTCGGTGATTGTGGGAGGAGTGGCTTCTTCGAGGGAACTATGAACAACGTGAAGCCGGCGCGACCATTTGTGCTCTATTCGCTCCGGCACACGTTTCTGACACGCCTCGGTGAGTCTGGTTGCGATGCTTGGACGCTGGCGTGGATCGCCGGCCACAGCTCAATCGCAATGTCTACCCGTTACGTGCATCCTTCAGAGGATGCTGTTCTCTCCGCGATGTCGAGGCTGGGTGGGCACAAATCTGGCACACCGACAATCAGCCAGAATTGGAAGAGAAGACTCAACAGCAGCTAACTCAATGAAGCGGCGGGAGAAAGATGGTCGGGGCGAGAGGATTTGAACCTCCGACCCCCTGGTCCCGAACCAGGTGCGCTACCAGGCTGCGCTACGCCCCGACTGAGTGGTGGAAACTGCGGCCTTACGGTTCCCGCTGAGGTTTACCTTACACACCTTATCACGGCACTCTGTTTTTTCGTAGGGCGGGCTTTTTTCGTAGAGCGGCCTGAACGTTCAGGCTTTATGAGCGTAGGCCGAGGCAGAACTCAGCCACTGCTCAAGTTGATCGTGGCCTACCACGCCGGCTTGCTGCATGACCGGGCGCCCCCCGGAAAAAACTACGAAATTAGGTATGCCACGCACGTTGTAACGCGCAGCAATTTGCGGGTATTTCTCCGTATTGACCTTGAGCACGATAGCTTTGCCGGCCATGTCAGCGGCCGCGCGCGCGACTTCAGGAGCAGCCATGTGGCAGGGTCCGCACCAGTCCGCCCAGAAGTCGACGAGTACGGGGACCTGAGCATCCCGAATGACCTCATCGAACAATGTGTCATCGGCTGCCAGGGGTTCAGCGACGGGCGGCAAGGGCGCTTTACAGGCTCCGCAACGACCTGTGCTGGCGAGATATTTGGCCGGAACGCGATTTTGTTGTCCGCAATTGCGGCAGACGCGGATGACAGGCAAGTCGGGCCTCCCTTGCGAAACCATCCGAACTTGAATCGTTCAGATCCTGTTCGCCTAAAGCATTCTCCATCTTGTCCACCTATTTGATTTACTTGATGGCAATCGGATTCGTCGGAGATCCAACCGCACGCGTGATAGGCAATGGCGGCGCGCAGAAGAAAAATTCGAAAACGTGGTCCTGCGCGCAGTCGAGGGCAAGATCCCTGACGTAAAAGATCTCGCCCATGCTGATGCCGATCATGGGAATCACGACCCAATGCCAGGGCTGGCTCGCCACCGTCGATTCGTTTGGCCGAACTTCACAGCCCCATGTGTCGGCGCAAATCGCCGCCAGATCCTTGCGGCGAATCCATTCGGCGGTCTCAAATCGCAGGCCAGGAGCATCGCCGCCGGCGTATCCTCCCCAATTGCCGGAATCGAGGCAGCGCTCCATTTGTCCGGTACGCACAATCACGAAATCGCCGCGCCTGACCTCGACGCCTTGGGCGGCGGAGCACTTCTCAAGTTCATCGGTTCCGATGCCATAGCCATCTTCCAGGAAGGGCACGCCTTTGAATCGCGCGACATCGAGCAGCACTCCTCGGCCCACCATTTTGTCTTTGGTCTTTTCAATCCCGTTTTTGTGGGCGCCCTGCGAGTCGACAAGGCGAGCGTCATAGCCATTCCACATTTTCTCGCCGAAGAAAATGTGCCCGAGCGCATCCCACTGCGTTCCGCATTGCAAGGGCATGGTGATCATGTCGTCCGCATAGCGCAGCCCGATGGCTTCCTGGCGTCCTGCGACTGCATCGACGCCGGAAGTCAGCATCGTGTGTATAGGATTGAACCGGTTGCCCCATAGCCCATTCTGCGGCCCTTGATTATCGAAATTCAGAGCCAGTGAAAAAACTTTTCCCTTACGAATCAGGCGCGCCGCTTCGACAATATCCTTGGGCGAAACGTTGTTGAGGGTTCCGATTTCGTCATCCGCTCCCCAGCGCCCCCAATTACTCAGCTGCTTCGCCGAAACGTTTATATCTTCGAGAGTGATTTTGGGTTCAGCAGTTCCCATCTCAGGCTCCTCCGCCGCGATTTCGAAAAGCCAGTGTTCGCCGCTAGGAAAGTGAATTTGTACCCGCCACTTATGCCGAGCATCCAAAGGAATCGGACGTACGATGCCTTCCGCCATTGAAGATTATGCCTTGATAGGGGATTGCGAAACAGCCGCGCTCGTCGCGCGCGACGGCTTCGAATTGCCATCCAGGTTGCCGCAGGAGGTCAGTGCGGCCAAGTCCGCAGCCTGTTGCGCCTGAGCTTTCGCAACCGCCAACATCCCCAGGTCAATCGCCAAGCCCAAAAAGCCAATCAGCGCCACGATCGAGAATGCCAACAAAGGAACGACGGGTCCCGGCGAACTCGTTGGCCAACGACTGCTTGTGCGGAGGTGATCATATGGGCGTTTTCCTCGTAAGGGGTGTACCTAACATTTCAGGTCTCGCTAGGAGGTTCATGGGAGGGACTCGCGTCCCTCCCAAACCATTGTCACGGATCTGGTGATGGTAATGGTCGCCGTCATCTTCACTTGATCAGAGCGATTTGCACGCCATTTTGCAAGATGCTCGTGAAGGCGGCGATCATGTTCGCCGACATCTGCGCGTCCGTCCCCGTGATGATCTGATTCGACGGCAACGGCGGTGGAGGCACTGCTCTGCGTGCCCGCGTAGTATTGCATGGTTTGCAAGGTCGTCAGGGCCGAGCTGGCGTCCGGCCCCCTGGAAGACGGGACCGAAGCCGATGGCGTACAGCCGGAAGGGGTTCCGCGACGTGCCGTAAGTGCTCGCCAGCTGCTGGACCAGGGAATAAACCTGGTTCAAGACCGTGGAGTCGTTGATGGTCGCCATAGCGGTGACCGAGGGATATTCGCTGCTGGTGGGCTTGTTCATGTCATAACGGATCTGGTAATAGTTGTAAGTTCCGGCGTTCACCAGGTTGGCGGTTGCCGATGCAGTTCGCCAGGCCGTCGGTTTCGAAGATGATGACCTTCTGGGCCCCCTTGCGTCCCATGCCGCCCGCCATGCCGGTCGGGAAGGTGATGGGGGAAGTGGTGACGAAGGACCTCAAGGTGGTATCCGAGGTCGGGGTGACGGCGAACTGGTTGTAGCACAGCATGAGGCCCATGGCGAAGCAGGTATCGCCGTCCGCGCGCGGCGTGTCCACGAAGTTGGCCGAGGGGACCTGGCCGGTGGCGGGGTCGGCGTCGTAGGGAGTGATCTCGGTGTTGTTGGCCGAGCCGTCGGCATTGATGGTGCGAGAAGGGGAACAGCAGGGCGGATGTCGCGTAGTTGTAATTCGTTCCCAGCGGGCAGCGCACGCAATTGAAGCGCCCGAAGGTGCCAGTGCCGGATCGGTCCGACGAGCTGCGCGGCCAGCTGTAAGGAACGAGCGTGAACCAGTCGTTGGGGTGGTTCTTCTGCATCGTGTTGACGGCGGCCACGGAAGGCCTGCTTGGCCGTGTAGATCGGCGCCTCGTAGCTATCGCCGGGCTGCATGAAGAAATAGTTGGATACGTTGCACTCCATGTTGTAATTCTGCAGGTAATCGACCATGAGCATGGGGCTCGAACCAGTAGCGCAGCTTCGGGCGGAGCCGGGTTATCCGTATAGCTCATGTATTGCGGTGCGCGGGGAGGAGAGTTGAGGCTTACGGTTCCCCAGGTGAAATCGCTGCCGTAGCCGGCCATGGCGCTGATGCCGCTGATGTCCGTGTAGATGCCCGCGGACGTTTGCCGGAAGCCGAGCACGTAGTCGATGAACTCGACCCAGAACTGCTGGTCCGTGCTGCCGTAGCTGGGCCAGGTCCCGGTGATCGCGGTCGGGATCGATCCGTAGTACTTGATGCGGCCCGCCCGCAACTGCGTCGGGAAGGGATCGGTCGACTGGGTGATCCAGCGGAGGATCTCGTTGTAGTTGATCGTGTACGTCGAGCTGCCGGGCGTGTTCAACGATCCCGGAGACGTTGAACAGGACGGTGTTGTCGTTGGTGCCGAAGAAGCGCATGCCGCCAGTCCGCGGAGAAGAAGTACCGTGCTCACGTAGTCCCGGCCAGCGCTGCCGCCGGATAAGCCCGGTTGAAGAGCCGGCACACGGCATAGTAAGTCCGCGGCTTGGTTGCGATGGTCAGAGCCGTTCCATTCCAGCTGGTGACGCCCGGGACCACGCGGTGCGTCGAGGTGGAGTGTAGCTGCCGGCTAGGTCGGCAGGCTGCTCGCTCCGCCCGTGGCGGTTCCCTTCAACCAGTTTTGCAGGTTGGTCAAGCCGGTGGAACCCGGTCCCACGCCCTGGCCCTGCCAGGTGGACCAAATGTTCGCGAGCGTGGTCTGGTCCGTCGCATTGGTACGCCAAGCAGAGCTCGAGGTAACTGGTCAGGGTGGCGCCGGACGAGGGCGTTCGTGTTGCGCGGATCGGGCGGCCAGAGGAAAAAGGTCTTGCCGTAATAACCGGGTCCCTTGGTGTAGCCGTTGAATGGGAGCCTGCGCTGCGTGTAGTCCAGCCTGGGTCCAAACCTTGGGGACGCTGCCGGTCCCCGAGGTGTCCGGCTGCCCGCGGCATAGGCCGAGTAGCCGTCCAGCTCCCAGCAGGTGTTCGTGCGTGCCGCTGCCGAGCACGTCCTTGACATTCGTGGCATAGGTCGTGGTGCTGCCGTTCTTGAACAGAGGCACGTCGCCGCCCGGCACCGTGGCGTAGGAGGCGGCGGCAGATGCGGCGTTCCCGGTCGTCGGCGCGGTCCAGGTATTCCCGCCGTCCGTGCTGGTATACGAATCAAAAGCGCGGACCAGGGTCGTCGCATAGGCGGCGTTTTGATAGAAGCTGTTGATATACGTCAAGGAATACGAGGAGTTCGCGACGGTCGTATTGCTCGGCGAGATCGTGTAATTATCGACTGCGGAAGTG
>CAWDNV010000019.1:0-493911 GCA_963803735.1 uncultured Acidobacteriota bacterium
CCGAACGGAAGACGAGGCAAGACATTCCTCACTCGCTGCGCGGGTTCCGATTTCGGAAATCCGCGACGGTTTGATCGTGCGGAGGGACGGATCTTTCTGTGCGGGATGGGAATGCTCCGGAGTCGCCACAGAGTTTGCGGATGCTGAGCGCCTAGAAGCAGTGAGCAGCGCGCTCGATGCATTCATCAAGAGCATCCGCCACCCCGAAATCGAGCTTCAATTCCGATATGTCATCGGTCACGAGACAACTCGGTTTCTTGAAGAACGGAAGCGGCTAGGCAATTGTTCCAATTCACCTGCTGCCTGGCTCGAAGAGAACCGCCTCTCATTCTGGCACTCGGCCATTGATGCTGGACAGATTCGCTCGATCCGGCTTTTGGCATTTCTCTCCTGGAAGCCAAAGCGCGGGTGGGAAACGCGCTCTGGTCCGTCGCGTTTCGCCGCGGCGTTCTGGCGAGGACTCGTACAGGACGGCTTCGGAAGCTTCTCAAAAATTCTACGGTCGGCTCTGAAGGAAATGCGCGAGAAAGCACTCGTGCAGCGTAATCGACAAGAACACAATCGTCTCGTCGCCGAGTTCAATCAAATCCTCGAAACCTACCGCATCGGTCTTGAAGCCATAACTTCTGTTCGTCGGCTCAGTGACCCCGAACTCGTTGAAGTGGTCTATCGTGCTCTGAACCCTGCTGATCGGCAAGTGCCGAAAGTCAACACGCAATGTGCATCGTTCACAAATACGGACTGGTTTGAGGGAGTGCGGTTCCTTGATCTGGGTGGAGTCTTAAAGGCGGTCGTAACGCTTTCGGAATTGCCGGAAGCCACATTTGCTTCGCTGCTTCGTCCTCTGATTGCGCTTGATTTCCCATCCGAAATCGTTCTGAACGTGCGCGTGCCTGATCAGGGCGCGAAGGTCCGCAAGCTGCGCGTGCTCCTGAAAAAGAGCTTGGCTTTTCAACTGCGCAAAGATGGCAGTCGCCGTCGAGATTTCCAAGCGGCAGCACTTGAGAAAGACACTGTAGAAACGCTGGCTTCCGCGATCACGTCTTCACAGCGGATTGTTGAGATCGAACTAGCTGTAATTGTTTCAACTTCGGCAGTCGCACGAAATTCCGCTGAACGAGAGGAAGCTGAAAAGGAATTGGCGCAGCGAGTCGAATCTACACTGCAGGCGTTCGGTCAGATGAACGGCGCCCGCGGCTATCGTGAAGAAACGGCGCTGCTGCCAACCTTCATTGCCTTTGTGCCCGGCATGCACAGAGTTCGCAAGACGAACCGCGAATTCACGCTGCTATCGGGACAAGCGGCCGATTTCGTTCCGATTGAACTTCCCTGGACTGGAACCCACGACGGCAAACCGGCTTTTCTAAGCAGGACACGTGAAGGGACCCTCCTGCATTTCGATCCGTTCAGTTCTGAGTTGCCCAACGGAAATATCCTCATCACAGGTAAAACTGGATCAGGCAAATCCTTCCTGATAAAGCAACTCCTGCTTCAATTCCAGGTCCTGAACCCGCGAATCGCCATCGTCACGAAGGGCGCTGACTATCGCGCGCTCGTCGAGTTACTTGGAGGTCAGTACCGAGAAATCAGCCTCCGAACCAACCTAGTGAAGAACCCGTGGGACGTACCGGGCAGCGTAGAGCCTGACTCGGCACAGATTGCAGGTGTCGCCTCGCTTGCCTCTCACATGGCAGGCAAGACCGGCACTGACGATGCAGTCACGTTGAACTTCCTGGAGAAGGCCGTCCGGATGACATACGAGCGCCTTCTCGCCATCGGCAAAACGCCGCGCTTCTCCGATTTGAAATGGACTCTGGAGCATTACCCGTTTGAGAACGCCATCATCGAGCAACTGGCGCATCTGGTCGCCCTGAAGCTCAACCGCTGGACGGGTGAAGGCGTCTATGCCCAACTGTTCGACCGCGAAACGAGCCCCGAACTCGACAAGACCGAAGACATCATTTGCTACGACATCGACGGGCTGAAAGAGTCACCGGAATTGCAAACCGCCGTAGCGTTCACGATTGCGCGAGCCATCGATCAGCAAATTGGCCGCAAAGACGCAAACCGAAGTCTTCGGCCCACGATAGCCGTTTTTGATGAAGTGTGGGCAATGCTGGCCGATCCAGTACTGGGCGCGCAGATTCTCAATGCGTTCCGCACCGCCAGGAAACGGTACGGGGCCATCATTGCTGCGAGCCAGGGAATTGAAGATTTCGTGGGCACCTCCGAGTCACCACATACAGTGGGGCTCGCCATTTTGCAAAACACTGAGGCCAAGTTCCTCTGTGCGCAGGGAGGCGAGCTCTCGCGGCTGCGCGATGTCCTTCATCTTTCCGAGCCGGCGGTCGAGGCGGTCAAGGAACTGCGCAACGCGCCCGGCCATTTCGCCGAGAGCTACTTGCTCCTCGGCAATCGCCCTGAATCAAGCACAGTACTCCAGCTTACGGCTACACCGTTTGATTATTGGGCCAGCACGAGCCATCCGCTTGAAACCGAATTCCGGCAGAAATTTGCCAAAGAGCAGCCTGGAATCTCGGTGCTGGAAGTCATCTACAGGCTAGGTACGGCCTACCCGAAAGGGTTGGCATCAGTGCCGTCGAAGAAGCAAACGGAAATCTATGCGACAACACTCTAAAAAGGCCGCAGTTCTCACTTTGATCGCCACACTGGCTTCGCTTGTGCCGGTCACCGCGCGCGCTTTTATAGGCACCATGCCAGTCATTGACTGGACCTCCGTGGTTCGTATCGGCCAACAGATTGGCATCTCCCAAGACACACTGAATACGCTCGGTCTGTATGTCCAGCAGTACAACCGCGTCAACGCGGGTACTCAGGAAGGCGTCGGGCTGGTGCGCGGAAGACAACTCCAAGGAATCTTGAACCAGGCAGTCGGCAGCGAATTTCCACAATTTCAGCAACTGCAGCGTGATTTCACCACCACCTCGGTCGACCCTTCAACTCTCCGAGGAGACTTAGAGGGAACCTACGGTCCTGTCCCATCGGCGGACTTCCCAATCAGCCGCAAAAAGAGAATGGACGCTGCGGATGCCACGGCCACTCTGGGGCTTCTGGAAGCGTCGCGGGCGGAAACAGTTTCTCAGCAGGAGGAATTGGATGCTGATGACATCGAGTCGCGTGCGGCGGCGGCCAGTCCCGGTGGTGCGACTAAGCTCTCCGCTGCAGCCAACGGCGCGATGCTGCGGTCTCAAGCCTACGACCAAAGACTTCTGGCACGGCTGATGAGGCTCCAAGCCCTGAACATTGCGCGCGAAAACTCGGTTGAAAAAGAGCAAGAGCAGAGCCGTGAAGATCAAGTCACGGCGGTTTCTAACCTAGTCGGCAGCATGCAATTGTCTTACGGCATCGGCGACCTGAGGGGGCAGTGATGGACTTGGGCAGCATCAGCCGGTTTTTGGCGGGTCTGGGCGGGCTTTGGAGCCGCGCCGAACAGTATCTACCCCTTGTGCTCGGAATTGCTCTTCCTCTTGCGGCACTGGTCTTTACGTTCAGTATGCTGCAATCGTTTTTCCAGGATGCGCCCGAAGAAGATTATTTCCGCATTATGGGTCGCTTTGGAATCACAATCGCCGTCCTTGGGAATTATCGAGGTCTTTTCGACGAGTTTAACCAGTTGAGCTCTGACCTAGCCCGTCGTTTCGGGGATCTAAATAGTTTCCAGAGCTTCTTCCAGCAAATTCAATCGCAATTCACCAGTCTGGGTGGGGCACTCGCTTTCGCCGCGAACATGTTCACAAGTATCGTCCCGCTCCTGACACTTCTTTCAGCCGTCATACTGGTCCTCGCATACTTGGGGCTTGTCGTAGGACAAGCGCTCGCAGTCGTCCTACTCTACATCTTCGGCCCGCTGCTGATCGCCATGCTCCCCAATCGGCAGCTCGCCTCGGTCACTTATACCTACGTCAAAGCTCTACTGCAGGTGCTTCTGTGGCCAGCGATCTGGAGCATTGTCTTCGCGCTGTTCACAGAGGCACTGTTACAAGCTTTTGTGGCCGGTCCGGGCGTCAGTCTCGTTCCGGCTATCCTGCTCGTGTTGATTGCCATTCTGCTGACCCAAATTCCGCGTTTAACGGGGTACATAACGAGGGGCGCTTTGAACGCAGCGGGAAGCGCGCTCTCGGAGCTGGTTACGGCTGGTTTGGCCTATGCGACCTACCGGACCGTTGATACGGGGGTGTCCTCGGCAATCGCGTATGGAACCGGAGGCGCTGCGGTAACTGTTCCGCAAGCGATCGGGTATTTCGCCAGAAGTCGAAGTGCAGAAACAACCTCTGTGCCGCCGCAAACCAATTTCCGGGCTCTTCCACCACCGGAAACGGCATGACAGGAGTGAGGTATGACAACGACTCCGCGGATGCTTGAAGAAAGTCAGAAAGTTAAGTTCGAGCTAGGCGACTACACCGAATTTTACAGCCATTTGGCAATCCAAGCACGGCGCGCGTCGCGGGTGGCGCTCGTCGCGTGCGCGGTGGCGCTGATCTCCATAGCCGCAGTCATTCTTGCCCAGTTACGCCCGCCTATCCTGCTCCGTGTGCAAGACGGCCACGTTTCGTCGCTCGACGGATCAAGTGTTCAGGCTGCCGAAACTGCTGCGCAGCAGCAGCCCGATAGTGCTGAAAAACTGGCTTTCGTGAACGCGTTTCTGAATCGGTTCGTGAACATCGATCCGCTTACCGTGAAGCGCGACACAACTCTGGCGCTCAACCAGATGACATACAGCCTGCGCCAGCAGATTCTGGCGCAACTCAATCAAGAAAACTTCGTCGATACCGTCCGACAAAACAACGTGACTTCCACATTGGCGGTCAAATCGGCCGAGTTGGTCTCGGGTGATCCCTACACAGCCATTGTCTTTGGACGAAAGAGGATCACGACACTGATCAATGGTCAGGAGAACGAGAAGAACTTGCTCGTGAAATACACGATCCGTTTGGCGCCTGTGCCTCGCGCCGTGGCTAATGGATGGACGGGTCTGGAAATTGCCGATTACAAGGAAGAGGTTTTGCAACCATGAGAAATGCACCTCGATTCGCTCTGTTCTTCTTCTTGGTTGGTATTGGCTGTTTTGCGTGTTTCGCGCAGTCCGAATCGGCCGCAATCGTGAAGCAACAGCAGGAGGAGCAAGCATCCAGCGCAGCCGATGCTGGCGTCACACCTCTGACCTATCCATATTCGATTTCGACGGAGCCTCATTTTGCGGTCTTCGTGGAGTTTCCAAAGGCGGATTCCATCCGACGAATAGCGTTGGGTGATAGCAATTACTTTCTGGCGGAGGCCGATAAGACCGATCCGCACTACGCCATCATCAAGCAAATCGAAGCGCCGACACCCAAAGCCAAGCTGCCGGTTGAAACCAACATGCTGGTGTACATGGCCTCGGGGCGTGTGGTGGACATTACGCTGAAGGCTGGGAAGCTCGAAGGCACAGCGTATTCGATTGACTATGCAGTTCCGATAGCACGGCCGAAAGATCCGCAGCCCAAAAGATGATCCGCCGCCCGATATCGCCTGAAGAGGTCGAAAAGAAACTCCGCGAGAAGGAGCGGTCAGATCTTGTCGAGAACATGATTGCCGAAGTAAAGGAACACCCGAAGTCGCAGCTGGGCGTCCGCGCCGGCGGGCTGGATTTTCGCTTCTACGCTATCAAGCGCCTAGATGCTATCGCGCTGGTCTCGTTCGATGTCGAGAACACTTCCTCGGAGATCGTGGACTTAGAGGACCCACAGATCAATCTCGTCACCGCCGCCGACAAAACCAAAGACAGCAAAAAGCCACCGGCAAAGGTCGAACCGGTAGAACTCACCCAATCGATTGTTTCTTCCAAGCAGCTCGCCCCTGGCGCTCGCTCGGCCTGTTTGGTGGCGTTCAAGCCGCCGGTCCACGATTCCGATCAACAGGTCGTCCTCTCGATCTCAAATCGAGCAATGGCCGATAAGCCCGCTACTTACCGCCTTGAATAAAGGACGAAATAGCGATGAATAACGGATACAAAACTGAGGTTGTTGAGCCCAAGCAGAACGTTGCCGTACCAGACGTCGGGCAAGCGCCGGACGATGAGCTGGCTGCCAAAGCCCTCGAAGAGATTCGGAGCACGGAGCGACTCAGTTCCTTTGGGCGATTCGTGACGAGGCTACAGAAGTTCTTCCAGGCGTCGAAGGCTTCGCATTCAAAGCAGGGGTTATCACATCTGAAGCTAGCTCCGATCATGATGTCCGCTGGCCTGTTGCTGCTGTTCGCCACTGGCTTGGTTTTCCTGCTGTCGAAGCCCGAAAGCGCTGTGCCAAGCCATTTTCGACAGGCTGTGGGACTTACCGGAAGCGATCGTCAGAATGCTTCTGCGAGCACCGCGACCGAAGCCCCAGTCACCGAGGACCAGCTTGCCGGTCGAGATGCAAGCGCCAATGCTCGACCGACTGATGGCACCTCAAAAAAGGACGGCGTGGAAAACTCCTCTGCGCGTCGATTCTCTTTTGCGGAAAGCGAGCGCATAGATGGGAATTCGCCCAGCCAACCCGCAGTGCCGAGCCGGTCCAGTGAACTTGCAACACCCGCGACCGTCTTCGTAACCGATTCCACAGCTAGTCCCATTCTTATGCAAGACGTGAAGAACCAGTCCGCGCCTCAGCCCGAGCTTCAACTTCCAGCAGGCACTGAGATCGTGGCGCATACGACCAATGCCATCAGCAGCGGGCTCGAATCTCCGGTTGTGGCAGTCGTGGATCGAAGCGTTCAATTGGGCAACGCGGTAGTGATCCCCGAAGGTGCACACGTAATCGGCCGCACGGCCGGAGCCGTAAAGGATCGAGTCAACGTGCGGTTCACGTCAGTGGTGTTGCCCAATGACCGGGAAATGCCGATTTCCGGTCTGGCGCTGATGAAGGATGGCAGCGCGGGTTTGGTGGGGAAGCTCAAAGGAAAAGGTAATCCAGTCCTTGCTGGTGCTGCGCGTGTCGGAACTGGCGCCGCTGTCGTCGCCACCGAGTTTGCCGGCCAGGGTTCCGTAGACCAGCCATTTTCTCAGGGCGATTATCTGCGGAACCAAATGGCCGCAGAGGTGGGTTCTCAGGGTAACCAGGTTTCCAATCGCTTGCAGCAGCCGATCAGCATTCCGATTGTTGCAGTGGACGCCAACCAGCCGATAAGGATTTTCCTATTGGACCCTCTGACCATCTCGGGAAAGACGACTCGCAACCCAACGCCAGCGTCGCAACTTCCCTCTGAACACGCTGCTTCAGAACAGGGCCAACCATCTGATCAATCCATGGCAACGGCGCAATCAGCTTATATCGAAGCACTGGAGGCGCAACTGGCGGAAATGAAGGCTGCCGCTGGAAAGAGCTCAAATGACCACCAGTAGAACATTCGGATCGGTTGTCTCCTCGGACGGCGACCTGCATAGGCTGCTGACGCAACATGGCTACGTTGCTAAGCCACAGTCTGCAAAAGTCATGTATCTTGCGCTCCGCTTGGGGAAGCCGCTGCTCCTCGAAGGGCCTCCGGGGGCAGGCAAAACACAGGTTGCCAAGGTTCTGTCAGAAGCCCTTGGCATGCCATTGATTCGCTTACAGTGCTACGAAGGAATCGACGAGGCGAAAGCGCTTTACCAGTGGAATGAGCCTTTGCAGAGGATGGCGCTTGAGTTCATTCACGAGAATTCGGCGACCGGGCCGCAGGAAGAGTGGTCAAAACTCAAACGCAAGCTCTACAGCACCGATTTCCTGATCCCGGGTCCAATTCTGCAGGCGCTTCAATCCGAAACTGGGGCGATCTTGCTGATCGATGAAGTGGATAAGACTGGCCCTGCATTCGAAGCATTTCTCCTGGAGTTCCTGTCCGATTTTCAAATCTCGATTCCGCAGTTAGGTACTGTGGTCGCAAACCACCGCCCCGTAGTGGTCCTAACTTCGAATGCCCAAAGGAAATTGACTGAAGCGTTGCGCGGGCGTTGTTTCCTGCTTTGGATGGACTATCCGGCGCCCGAACTCGAAGCCGAAATCATCACCCGCTCGCGGGATCTGGAATCTCGACTCAGCTTGCAGGTTGCGAAATTCACAGCCGCCGTGCGGCGCCTGGGAATGAGCAAACCGCCGGCCATTCGTGAGTCGCTTGACTGGATTGATGCACTGCGCGTGCTCGGAGCGAGCGAGTTGACCGCCGATGTCGTCTCAGAAACCCTGCCCGTGCTGCTGAAGACACGCGAGGACATCGACCGTGCTGCTGGAAATGTTGCTTTGCTTTTGCAGCGAGCCTGCTAGGACTTTCATGATTTGGTCTCTGACAATTCGGCGATTTCCTTACCTCGTAATCGGCTGGGCTTTGCTCGGCGGTCTGTCGCTAGTGGCTCCAGATCGACTGTTCGTAACTCACCAGCAAGGGCTTTGGCTCGGACTTGCGTTCGCCGGAGTGGCTCTGCTGCGCGGGGCGCGTCAAATGGCGCGAGAACTGCCTTCCGAGATTGGCACGCTAGAGCTGTCACGTCTGCCGCAGCGGAGCCAAATGCAATATGTGGGACATGGCTTCTCGTGGGATTCGCAGCACGCGAACGAGGTACTTGCTGCCGAACGCGACAGTAAGGCTCTGGTCGGACGCAAGCGTAAGCCGGGCGATGGTGGCGGCGTAGCGACTATCCATACGGTAGGCTTACGTGAGGAAGCTCCTGTTTTCCTGCCGCTCAGCGATCTCGAAGGTCACATGCTCGTATCAGGTGCGACGCGCACCGGTAAGACTTATTACCTGCAGCTTGATTTAGTGCAGGCGATCGAGCGCGGCAATGAAGCAGTCATATTCATTGATCCCAAGGGCGACCTGAGCGTTCTCCACCGCGCCTACGATGCCGCCGTTCGCGCTGGCCGTCAGAAGGATTTTCAATTCTTTTCGTTGGCTTTTCCCCACCTCTCCTGCACCTACAACCCACTGCACAATTTCGTGCTGGGAATGGAAGTGCCGGACCGTCTGTCGGGTTTGCTGCCTGGCGGGGGTCAATCGGAGCCGTTTAAGGCGTTCGCCTGGGAGGTCATCAATGTCATCGCCCAGGCGATGTTGCTCGCCGGAGAGCGCCCGCTGCTCTCGAAAATCGCGCGATACGCCAAGGTGAATCGCTCTCTCGAGGAGCTGCTTCCGAAAGTACCCGAGCACACACCGGAATACGAATACCTGCAAGGACTCATCAAGCATCCGCCAGACCACTACGACAAGATGGTCTCTTCCCTCAAGCCCATGCTGTCGAAGCTCGACACGCCCGATTTCAGGAACCTGATGTCGGTTACGACGCCGCAGCTCGATTGGGATCGCGCCATCCGGCTGAAGCGAATCGTGTACATGTTTATGGGTTCCATGATCGTTAAGGAGACGGCGTATGCGATTGGCATGCTGGCCCTGCAGGACCTCTTGAACTTCATCGGGCGGGCCTACGCTTACGAGCCTCAAAAGACGCCCATCCGCCTGATCGTCGATGAGGTAGGCAGGCTCGCGTTTCCGGGATTCATTGATTTGCTGGCTCAGGCTGGCGGGCAGGGCCTCATGGCAGTGCTCGCCTTCCAGAGCGTTGCCGACCTGCTGAGTGGCCTCGGGCCAGCAGGGGCACAGCAGATTCTCGATAACACGAACACCAAACTCTGGTTCCGGGCTACAGATCACGCTACTGCCGAGACCTTCGCCGATGTCGCTGGGCAAGGACCCCTGCTGACCCGGCGCGAGTCGGCGGCTTATCGCCCGGTGCTTCACGGCAATTCTGTGCGAAACCGACTCGCGTTCGACGCGACGTTCGCTCAGCAATCGACCGAGGTCGTCGAGAATCTCGTCCGTGAAGATTGGTTGATGAAGCTGCCGCGCGGACACGCTTTCCTGTACGCGAGCGGGCAAACCTACAAAACACGGTTCCCGCTGATGCCTGAGCCGAAGCACCGCTTCCCACTGGAGGCAGCGGCATGAGATTGGTTTGGGTTGGTGCTCTACTCTTGCTTATCGCATCGGTGGCGAGTCTGATCTCGAATCGCCAAACCGGCAGGCTCATCGACGAGAGCTGGACACCCGCCAGCCATGTCCTGTCCGAGCCAAAACTAAGCGAACTTCAACGAGCGACCCCGGCTTACACGGCAGAGATTTTCGCTCGGTTGCCGGAGCCGCTCCGCGAAAAATTTGCCAGCAAGATGTGGGAGGCATTGGAGCTGATGATCTTCCGGTCGCTCGTGCTATGGCACGTAACACCGGCATTCCTGATTGCCCTGGTCGCGGGGTTGCTCGAAGGCCAGTGGGCACGGGCCAATCAAAAGTCGCTGGTAAAGGTGCATTCGCCAATACGCTTCAGTCTCGCGCTGACGAGTTTGGGATTTATTCCGGTTCTGGCATTGCTCTGGATCACTGCGCCCGTGGCCGTGCCGCCCACTCTGCTGGTTTTCACGCTCGGTGTGGTCGCGGTCATCAGCACCCACAACCTCGTTGTCCACGCACCGACGCAGTTTTAGCCATGAATCGCCGCTCACAAACTTCCAGCACGATCCACAGCCACCACTACTTCATTGGAGCGTGGATATTCGTGAGCATTCGTTTTTCGAAACGGCTTCTGCTATTGGATGAACGAAGCAACGATTTTCTGAGAACGCTGGTTTATCTCGGCGGGTACTGCACTATCGAGCAGGCACAGAGGCTCGGCCTCGCCAACTCAGCGAGGCGCGTTGTCGCCCGTCTGGAGGCGCTCAAGCAGAGTGGTTTTCTGAGGCAAGTCGCCCATTACGCGGTCATTTATCAAGTCACAAAATCCGCTACACGCCTCGTCGGGTCCGACCTTATGGCTCGCCGCCGTCACACGCCGGCGACGATCCGGTGCAAATTGCTGGGCGTCAATTTCTACCTGGAGGCGAAAGCCTGGCCAGCCGACTTCGTCCTCGATCATGCCAAGAAGATTGCCCTGCTCAATGACGCCGGATGTCCGACCGAAGCGCTGCCACATTTCCGAGGGCGGCCTTACCTTTGGCAAGAATTCATCTTACTCCCAAGGGACCGCGGAGTCTGTGTGGCCGCAGTGGACCGGGGCCACGACACTGTCATGTATCAGACGAGCACGCTGGCGCGGCGCTATGGCAAGGTTCTTGAGTGTTTGCCCTCGCAGTTCCGGCTGATTGTGGCGGTCGCCAGCAACCACCGGGCGGAGTTGTACCGAAAATGGGCCGCCCAACCCATCGCACGTCCTTTTACCCACAACACGCTTCAGCCCTATCGGGTGAAAGCGCTGCTCCCACAAGTCCAAATTTCGCATGAGGAGAAAATGGGATGAAGCTGACAGGCACGGTATTGCGGTGTTCCTCTCGAAAGGTCAATTCCAGCGGGAAGGAAACCTACGTCACCAACCTGCTGGTGCTGGACCCGGAGAACAGTGCTGGCACGAATTATGCGGTTGAGGTCTGGGACGACAGGTCCTACCAGGTAACGCCCATGTCCGAGATCGCATTGACGGTCACTGGCGTCCTGAACAAAAGCGGCGGGGTACCCGCCTTGCGGGCAATCATGGCGGCGCAGCCGCCGAAACCAGCCGGGGCGGAGGCCCCGGCTGCGGAGATTCCGGCTGCGGCGTAGGGCGTTACCAATGCCGCAGGGCGGAAAGAGGGCGCCGAATCTTCGACGAGATTCGGCGCCAGAAGGCGTCGCGAAAAGCCCCCTTTACCATTCCGTTTTACCGCCTACCCCCGGGGGTAGCTCTCGGGGGTAGCTCTTGGGGGTACCTGACCTACCCCCATTCGGAAGCGTCATGGCAATGCCGCAGTCGATGACGATAGAGGAACAGATTCTGTACTGGCTCTCGCTGGACCTGCGGGTGCGGGCGCTGGCTGAAAGGCTGCTCCAGAGGTTTGCCGTAACAGTGGGCGATCTGCCAGCCAGCGCCGCGCACCACCACGCCGAGCCCGGCGGGCTCTACCGGCATTCGCTGGAGGTTGCGCTCAAAGCCTTGGAAGAGTTCGAGGGCAGCATGAAGATGGAGCGGCGGCCAGACGGCAGTGTGGATAGTTTCCGCAGTTCGCGCAACCGTTCGCTCTGGCAATACGCCACATTCATTGCCGCGCTGTGCCATGACCTGGGAAAGCTGTTCGACTTGGAAGTACGGGGGAAAGGCCAGACCTGGTGCCCCTTGCATGAGCCTTACGACGAATTTGGTCGGCGCACCAAGACCCCGGTCGCGAGTTGGCGTCCCGACCGGCAATACGGAGCACACGCATGGTCCTCGCTGGCGCTTCTCCATCATGTCGTCTCCTGCGAAGACGTGGCCTACCTTGGCGCGCCGCGACTGTGGCATCTGTTCGCATCTCTGGCGGAGGGGCACAGCAAGGAACCCGCAAGCCCGCTCGCGCAGACGGTCAGCCGCGCCGACCAAGCAAGCGTCGAACGGGCCCAGCCTGCCATCGCCATGCGCCCCGACAGCAAAGCCGGCCTATTGCTGCAGGCCTTCCATGAGCTGATCACGGACGGCGAGATGGGGGTCAACGTTCCCGGCGGTCAGGTCTATGTCGAAGGTGGCAAAGCCGCCGTAGTGGTGCCGGTGGCGATTGATTTAGCGCGAGATCGTCTGAGTCGCAGAGAAATCAAGCTTCCATCCAACAACGATCTTTACGACATCCTCCGCAACGCTCGCCTCGTCGATGCTGATGAAACGGGGCGCAGCGTTCGAAAGATCAAGGTGCCGGGGAGACAGGCCAACATGATCCCGCTCAGCGCCCTGATCTTTTCTTCTGCGGACACGGTCGTACCCAAACTCCTCCAGGCCGACCTGGAGCGCACCCACTTCGAAATCGATACGGAGCCTGCACCCCAAGCGACGCCTGTTGTCGAGGGCTAAGGCTCACGGAGAAAAGACATGAACACTCTTATTGCAAATCAATACGGTCGAGTCCAAGGCGAAGCGGGCCGCTGCGGGCTGACGTTATGCGTAACGGCTCAAACCCCGCGCCGGGAATCGGTCGAGCTCCAAACGAGGGTTGATTCGGTCGAACAGCAGCTTCATCTGCTTGCCATCCTGCGAGCCGTCGAGCGCCGGATCGAGCAGTTCCAGTTGCGTGAGGGGAAAACACCCGAATCTGCCGAGCAACAGAGTCCTTTCGATGAGACCGTCTGCGGCGAAGGCGATCTCTTCACCTCGAACGGCTCTTCCTCGAAAAACAAAATCTATGGTCGCTTTTCCCAGTTCCTCGTCTACGAGCAGTTGGATCAAGGCCGGCTCCGGGTTTTCTTTGCCGCCCGCGACGAGGCCAAGCGCGTGGCTCGTTTCGACCTCCACCCTGGCGAGGTTCAGGCTCTGCATGCTTTAACCAAGCGTGCCCTGTTCACCTGCAAGCAGGTTGATCTGCTCTTGCGCGATGACATGTCGCTGAGCGTTGCCGTCAAGGTCTCCTGCCACGGCTTTGGGTTCCACGTGCAGACTCCCTTGTGGCGCTCCGAGTTCGTTATCAGCAAAGCGAACGACTTAGCAACGCTTGCGGTCTTCACGCGGCGCGCCATCAATCAGGAAAAGACGATTCCGATCCGGTTTGGAGATGACGGAAATCACATCGGCTTGCGAAGGCGGAATGACGGGCAAGTCCTCGCCGAGTTCCACCACGGCGAATCGATGGAACGCATTCCGCTCTCAACCCTGCAGCTCTACGAGCTGGAAATCCTGACGCAGTTCGCGCTGCATCGCGCTTTCGAACCATCGGGTTTCGCCGCTGGAAGTCCTCTGCCGCCCGAAACGGCAACGGCGGCCTAAAATCGCGTAACTCACGCTTTCGGTCTTACTCCCACAAACCCTTTCTCAACCCACAAACCCTGAAATGAACCACAACCGCATTCACGCGAGCAATCGCGCGGGTGTCGGAATCCACAAAAAAGGAGTCTTGGCTATGAGTGTAATCAACACCAATCAGCTCAAATCGGCGCTCGAAAGGCTCTGCCTGGTAGTGCCGAAGCGAGCAACCTTGCCGGTGCTGGAAAACTTGCGATGGCGCGCTGCAAAAGGCCATCTGGAGTTGACCGCCACTGACCTGGACAACCGTCTGCACATCTCCATCCCCTTCGTCGGAGAAGCCGTCGACAGCGATGTCGATGTGCTGGTTCCGGCGAAGGAGCTTTGCCAACTCGTCAAAACCGAATCGGCTTCGAACCTGAAGATTCGAATCCGCAATGGCAAGTGTGAGGTCAGTGCCAGCAAGCGCACAGTCGTTCTTTCGTGTGCCGACCCGAACAGTTTCCCCGAAGCTCCAGATGGGGAAACGAAGCCGCAAGGCCAAATCCTCGGGTTCGGCATTCGATGGGGCACTTCGCCGCGCTCTGTTCTGCGTCTCGACCGAATCGGGGCGCTATAGCACCGATGTCCTCAAACTTGAACTCCGCGGCTCGATCTTCCGGGTCGTCGGCACCGATGGTCACCGGCTATCGGTTGTCGAAGGCACGGCCAGAACGACAGGAGACTCCACATTTTGGGTGCTCCTCCTCCGTTCAACCGTAGCCATCCTGAGCCGCTTGGGCTTGGCAGATGAGCCTCGATGGGTCGAGTTTTCCACCTGCGGCTCCGAACAGGAATTCAATCTGTTCGCGCTGCCGGATGGCTCGCGACTCATCACCCGCCGCGGGCAAGGCCAGTTCCCGAATTACGAGAAGGTCCTGCCCAAGGCACCGCTCGAAGCCCGAGTGGTCTTCCGGCGCGAAGAACTGCTGGAAGGCCTCGCCAAACTCTCGCCCACCGCTCGCAAGGCGGAAGTCCCGGCGGTGAAGCTGGAGCTTTCGCACTCACCCGTTTCCATCAAAACCGAAAACGACGGCACCGCAAGCAGCGTCGCGCTGGAGCACACTCGCGTTTCGGGAAAGGCGCAGAGACATTGGCTTCAACCATCACTACTTGACCCAGTATGTGAAAAGCGTTGAAACCGATACGGTCTCGATGAAGCTGTTTCCCGAAGCGATCTCCGAGGTCGCTCTGTTTGACGCTTTCCGCTATCAGCATCTGCTGATGCCGTTGCGTTTCTAGCAGGGTCATCGAGTTTTACCCACAAACCCCTTAACCCACAAACCGTTAACCACAAAAGACCCAACCAAGAAGTTCGGCGGCACTCCCACGCCGATCCACACCGGCTGGATTGCGGGAGAGCCAGATGTCGCGCGAGCGACATCGGCCATTCCAGCCACAAATCCACAAAAGGAGAAAAACCACATGTCAGTAGCAGCACAAGTCGTAGATCCACAATCGGCGTCCCTGGCGCTTACCCTGCTGCAGTCGAAAGCAGGTAATCGCTGGGCCCGGGCAGTAGAAGAGATGAAAACCAGTCGCTTGCGCGTAGCGGGCGATTTTCCGGAGTTCATCGTGACCAACAAGAGCGGAACCGCTTACAAGGTGAAGCTCGATCCGCACGGCAGTGGGTCTTGCACCTGTCCCGATTTCCAAGTGCGCATTGCGCAGGACGGGCGGATTTGCAAACACATTGCCGCGGCGGCGATCACCTCGTTGGCACCGCAGGTCAAAGTCTCATCGCCCGCGAACGGAAACGGGTCCGTCAGGGCGAGTCGAGACCGCGACTGCGGAAGTGTCTCCGCTCATCTTTCGCATCCGGCGCACCGTCCAGACCGACGGGAAAGGCAGCGTGCAAGTCGAGGTTCAGGCGCGCGTGATCAACGACGAGGCACAAGACCGGGAAACCGCGTCTTATGCCTACGAGTTGCTCGAACGCCTGGCTTCGATTGCCGTTAAGAACACCGCACCCTCAGAACACAACCACACTCGGGAGACCGTTTCACCGAGTACGGCAAAGCCAACGCTGGTCAAGTCTCGCACCACATCGCCCACGGAAGGGAGTCCTGTTCACGCGGTCATCGCCAAGATTGATCGCATGAAAACCCGTCAGGGCGAATCTCTTTTTCTCAAGGTGGATGTCGGTGGCGAGACGGTGCGCGTGTTCGGCCGTCCCGAAGAGCTGGCGGAGCGTCTGGAAGCGAGTGGTTACGACATTCCGGCGAGCGAGGTCGAAGCCGGGATGGAACTCCATCTTCCCTGCCTGGTGAAAGTCGGTCAAGGCAAGAACGGATACAAGAACATCGAAGAGTTCTTGCCCGAAGCTGCCCAATAACCGGCTGCCAAACCCACAATTCCGAGACCCACAACTCCGAGTCAGAGAGACGAAAGCCTCTCTGACTCGGATCCTTTACTCCCACCTCGGTCTTATCCCCCAAATCCACAAATAAGGAGCAAATCCATGCGAACGAATACGCAGGAGGCAGTTTTGTCTGCCTACATCGCGTCTATCGGAAAACGCACGCCGCGCGAAGCTGCTCAAGACGCCGCCGAGCTTTGCAGACTCGCGACCTCGCTCAATCGTTTGAACGAGATCGCCTGCAACAGCGGCCTCACCGAGCGGCAAGAGCGACGCAAGCAAAATCTACAAACCCAGATCAAGGCCGTGCTGGAACATGCGGGCTTGGTCCTCAACCACTTTGAAAGTGATCCGCGAGGCTACGCCGTGTATCTCGATCTGCCCGACGGCTCCTACAACAGCTTCGGCGGACGGGAATGCGGCTACGGCATCGGGAGGTGAAGCCATGTACGACCGCGTAGTGACCATCAACAACACCCATTGGCCGGCGTATCGGAAACCGGGAGCGACTTTGGTTGACCTGCGGATGTTCGATCCAGACGACCGCAGCGCCAATCCGCGACTGATTTTCCGGCCAGAGAAGCTGCGCGAACTGGGAATACCCGACGCGATCATCGAGGCCGCTGCAAAATCTGATCCGCAGGGATTCCTGCTATTCGACGACCTGCCGAATCAGATGGAGCCAGCAACCGGCCATGCGAATCAACCCACAACCGACGAATCCGCAACCTGAACTTGAACCTGGAGGTGGTTCATGCCCGAAAAGCCGAATCCTCGCGAGCTGAGAATGGTGATTCTCTTCGACCCGCAAGACGAGTCGTTCTGCGTCTTTAGCCACAACCTCAGCGCCGAAGATGCGAGCCAGGAGTTAGACGAGCTTGGAAACGAAGGTCTCTTCGCCATTGCCGTCGATCAAGGCTCGCATCACGCGGCGGACTACCCGGACGACTGCACGCTGTGTCGGGCCGTGCTCGCCACCACATGTCCCCGAGACATCTGTCATCCCCCAACCCTCAACAACCGAAGCCAAAAACTGGAGGTGCTCATGGCAAGTGAAGGAAACGGCTTCACGCATTACATCGTTTCGAACGAAGTCGTTCTCGGCGAGGCCCGCGTCATCGAGAAATACAACGAGTGGATCTCGCTTGCGTTTATCAAGCTCGGAATCGACAGGCCGGAAGCCGTAATCGACCGCGCCTTCGTTGAGAACCACGCCCTAGTTCCCAAAATCGCAAACTAACCCCCTCGGACTCCCACCCACAAGCAGTAAAACCCACCTCAACTCCTTCCACCTCTGCACCTTGGGCGGCGTGTACTCCGTGCCGCCCAAGGTGCAGCCCACCCACCGCCGATTTAGCCACGGAAAATAACAAAACTAACAAAACTAAACGTTGAGTTTTGTTAGTTCTGTCAGGACGGTCCCATGCTTCCAGAGCCTAACTTTCCTGTAAGTCCTCAGGAGTTCGTCGGTCGGAAATCGCACCTCGACGAATTCACCGAAGCCCTCCGATACAGCACCCTGACTGGGAGAATGGCATCTTTCGCCGTCCTGGGTGACTGGGGCATCGGCAAAAGCAGTCTTTTATTCAAACTGGCGGCCAGTTGCGCGAATTCTAATTTCCGAATGCTGCCTGTCACGCTCTCCCTTTCAAACGACATTTCGGATTACATGAAATTTGCTGAGGCGCTTTGCGACCGGCTTGCTCACGCCCTCTTGACATCGGACTCGCTCGCAACTCGATTTCGGGCCGAAATTGAAAATTGGAAACTCTCGCGAATCAGCTTAGGAGCACTGAGTATTGACCGCCACTCGCAGCGCTATTTCTTGAGTTCGGGAAGCGCCCTGCTGCGACACGCCCTCGGGGAGGCTTGGGACCGTTTCATTCGACCGACCTATGCGGGTGCAATCTTCTTCCTTGATGACCTGCATAATCTCGCCACTCCGACTGTCCAGGACACGGCACTAATAGTGAGGGACCAGTTTCAGTTTTTCGGAGTCGAGGGTATCAACCTCAGCGTCTGTTTCAGTGCTAAGCCCGATTATTTTTCGGGCGTCCGTAGTTTCGCTGAACCTGCCGTTCGCTTCTACAACAAGTGCACGCTGGAGCCATTCAGTCTTGAAGAGACGACCGAATTCGTCGGCGCGGTATTTGGCAGTGCCAGTCTTGATCATCAACAGTTGGCAGAATGGCTTCAGCGCAAAACGCTTGGCCATCCTTATTTCGTTGCATTCATCAGCCGCGAACTCTGGAGTCTCTACCGCACTCAACAATTCACGGACGCAGGCCAGCTCTGGCCAGTTGTCTCCAGCCGTCTCGAACAGGGAAAGTTCAACGCTGATCTGGCGCAGCTCTCAGAAAAGGAAGTCGCTCTCCTGCGCGCTGTCGCGCACGCTGAGCAGACTGAATTCACTCCGGGTCCGTTCGCACAGAAATTTCCGCATCAGTACTTCAAACGGCTCGCCAAAGCAGGCCTGCTAACGCGCACGGGGCGAGGCCGATACAAACTCTACCACCCGCTCTTCCGCGAATTCTTGCGACGAACAAAATGAACCAAAGCAAACGCAAACACGAGAGCCATCAGCGCCCAGACGCGGCGGCAAGCTTGCCGCCGCGTCTGGGCAGTCCCCTTGCATTACCCACAGGGCGGAGTCCATTCCTTTTGCCCCTTCCGCCCGTTAGCCATCTCCTTATCCCATTCCCCTTACCCCTTGGGGTTATTCCATTCTCCCTTTCCACTCCCATTTCAACTGAGGGAGTGCAGCAAGTTGGCGAATGAAGAAAGCACTGCCCGGGAGTTTTCGATGTTGAATCGCAGTAGTACATCCTCGTACACTGCGGTCGCGACACCTGCAAGGCGGAAACGAGGACCATCCTTGAACCGCCGAACAGGACAAGCAGGAACAGTGTTTCAGCATTGCACAACCTGGGACCCGACGGCACCTTGCTACGGAAAGTTTTGGGTAGATGTGCCCGGCAGTCCCGAAAGAAAACGGCGCACAATCCCGCTAGGCGTCTGCCGCACGAAGTCCATAGCGCGTCAGCGCCTTCGTGATTATCTCCAGCGAGAAGCCATCGATTCCGTCGAGGCGTTCCGCCAGAATACGGCTCCTGCAACCACTTTTCGTCAGCAAGCCGAACGCTGGATCGCTTCGCTTCCCGCTCGAAAACGCCGTCCAGTCAAACCCGCTACCATTTCTGGGTGGCGAGACGCACTCAACGCGTGGCTCCTACCGAATCTCGGAGATAAGTTGCTCGCGGACGTTTCGAACGCCGCGATGCGGCAACTCGTCGAGAAGATGTCGAACGCGGGGCTTTCGCCAAAAACTATCGTCAACTACGTGCAGGTAGTAAAACTCGTTCTCGCATCCGCTGTGGATGAAGAGGGCGAGCAAATCTACCCGCGCAAATGGAATCACGATTTCATCCAACTTCCGATCATCCGAAGGGATCAGCAGCGGAGGCCCACGGTTACCGAAGCCGATTTGAAGGAGATTCTTTCGACCGTAAAGACGCGCAAATACGCCATGTTATTCGCGCTGCTTGCGGGCACAGGACTTCGAATCGGCGAAGCGTTTGGGCTGCGTCCGACCGACTTTGGGCCGGACTGCCGTGTGCTTCACGTCCGTCGAAGCATCTGGCGGGGGCAGGAGCAGGAGCCAAAAACAGCGAATGCCCTGCGGGTCGTTGACGTTCCCGAAGTTCTCGCAAAGGAGCTTCGAAACTTCGTAGGAGACGTCAGCGGCTATCTCTTCGCAACCGCGCAAGGCAACCCATTACAGCGGCGAAATGTCCTGCGCCTTCTGCACAGAGTGAAACGTGTGGGCTTTCACGCGTTTCGGCGCTTTCGTCTCACGTGGCTCAGAAAGAATGCAGTTCCAAAAGATCTGGAACGGTTCTGGATGGGTCACGCTGCGGAAGAGGTGGGAGACCTTTATTCAAAGCTCAAAGAGGACGTTGCGTTCCGGCAGCAATGGGCGGAGCGCATCGGTCTGGGTTTTGAGTTGGTCCACATTGGTCCACAAAACGTGGTTGCGATGAAATCAGAAAAGGTAGCGTAAACCAATGACGGGCAGGATTTTGGAGGTGGTCGGGGCGAGAGGATTTGAACCTCCGACCCCCTGGTCCCGAACCAGGTGCGCTACCAGGCTGCGCTACGCCCCGACTGAGTGGTGGAAACTGCGGCCTTACGGTTCCCGCTGAGGTTTACCTTACACACCTTATCACGGCACTCTGTTTTTTCGTAGGGCGGGCTTTTTTCGTAGAGCGGCCTGAACGTTCAGGCTTTATGAGCGTAGGCCGAGGCAGAACTCAGCCACTGCTCAAGTTGATCGTGGCCTACCACGCCGGCTTGCTGCATGACCGGGCGCCCCCCGGAAAAAACTACGAAATTAGGTATGCCACGCACGTTGTAACGCGCAGCAATTTGCGGGTATTTCTCCGTATTGACCTTGAGCACGATAGCTTTGCCGGCCATGTCAGCGGCCGCGCGCGCGACTTCAGGAGCAGCCATGTGGCAGGGTCCGCACCAGTCCGCCCAGAAGTCGACGAGTACGGGGACCTGAGCATCCCGAATGACCTCATCGAACAATGTGTCATCGGCTGCCAGGGGTTCAGCGACGGGCGGCAAGGGCGCTTTACAGGCTCCGCAACGACCTGTGCTGGCGAGATATTTGGCCGGAACGCGATTTTGTTGTCCGCAATTGCGGCAGACGCGGATGACAGGCAAGTCGGGCCTCCCTTGCGAAACCATCCGAACTTGAATCGTTCAGATCCTGTTCGCCTAAAGCATTCTCCATCTTGTCCACCTATTTGATTTACTTGATGGCAATCGGATTCGTCGGAGATCCAACCGCACGCGTGATAGGCAATGGCGGCGCGCAGAAGAAAAATTCGAAAACGTGGTCCTGCGCGCAGTCGAGGGCAAGATCCCTGACGTAAAAGATCTCGCCCATGCTGATGCCGATCATGGGAATCACGACCCAATGCCAGGGCTGGCTCGCCACCGTCGATTCGTTTGGCCGAACTTCACAGCCCCATGTGTCGGCGCAAATCGCCGCCAGATCCTTGCGGCGAATCCATTCGGCGGTCTCAAATCGCAGGCCAGGAGCATCGCCGCCGGCGTATCCTCCCCAATTGCCGGAATCGAGGCAGCGCTCCATTTGTCCGGTACGCACAATCACGAAATCGCCGCGCCTGACCTCGACGCCTTGGGCGGCGGAGCACTTCTCAAGTTCATCGGTTCCGATGCCATAGCCATCTTCCAGGAAGGGCACGCCTTTGAATCGCGCGACATCGAGCAGCACTCCTCGGCCCACCATTTTGTCTTTGGTCTTTTCAATCCCGTTTTTGTGGGCGCCCTGCGAGTCGACAAGGCGAGCGTCATAGCCATTCCACATTTTCTCGCCGAAGAAAATGTGCCCGAGCGCATCCCACTGCGTTCCGCATTGCAAGGGCATGGTGATCATGTCGTCCGCATAGCGCAGCCCGATGGCTTCCTGGCGTCCTGCGACTGCATCGACGCCGGAAGTCAGCATCGTGTGTATAGGATTGAACCGGTTGCCCCATAGCCCATTCTGCGGCCCTTGATTATCGAAATTCAGAGCCAGTGAAAAAACTTTTCCCTTACGAATCAGGCGCGCCGCTTCGACAATATCCTTGGGCGAAACGTTGTTGAGGGTTCCGATTTCGTCATCCGCTCCCCAGCGCCCCCAATTACTCAGCTGCTTCGCCGAAACGTTTATATCTTCGAGAGTGATTTTGGGTTCAGCAGTTCCCATCTCAGGCTCCTCCGCCGCGATTTCGAAAAGCCAGTGTTCGCCGCTAGGAAAGTGAATTTGTACCCGCCACTTATGCCGAGCATCCAAAGGAATCGGACGTACGATGCCTTCCGCCATTGAAGATTATGCCTTGATAGGGGATTGCGAAACAGCCGCGCTCGTCGCGCGCGACGGCTCGCTCGACTGGCTCTGCTTGCCACGTTTCGACTCCGGCGCCTGTTTTGCCGCATTACTCGGAAATTCTGAAAATGGCCGATGGCAAATAGCGCCAGTCGGGAACGTTAAGGTGCGCCGCCGCTATCGCCCTCGCACTCTGATTCTCGAAACGGAATTCGAGACCGAAACAGGAATGGTAACGCTGATCGATTTCATGCCGTTGCGGAGCGGCAATCCGGAAATTGTGCGCATCGTGCGCTGCGATGGCGGCAGCGTTCACATGCGCATGGATCTGGTCATGCGGTTTGATTACGGGCGCACCGTGCCCTGGGTTACCCGCCAGCATGACGGAGCCCTGCGGGCCATCGCCGGACCGCACCTTCTGGTTCTGCGTACGAGTGTTCCAATGAAGGGAAAAGATCTGAGAACTGTGAGCGAATTCACGGTGACGGCGGGCAGCGAAGTCACGTTTGAGCTCACCTACGGAAGCTCCTACCAGCCGACTCCTCCCGCAATAGACGCGGAAAAATCCCTTCGGGAAACCGACGAATGGTGGTGCAAGTGGATCTCGCAATGCAAATATCGCGGGCGGTTTGCAGAAGTGGTCGAGCGTTCTCTGATCACACTCAAGGCGCTCACCTACGAGCCGACCGGCGGAATCGTGGCGGCGCCCACAACCTCACTACCCGAAGAACCGGGCGGCCAGCGAAATTGGGACTACCGCTTTTGCTGGCTGCGGGACGCTACCTTCACGCTCCTAGCCCTGATGCATGCCGGATATTACGAAGAGGCCAGCCGCTGGGGCGACTGGCTGGCGCGGACAGTAGCAGGCAGTCCGGATCAAATTCAGGTGCTGTATGGAGTTGCCGGCGAGCGTCTCATCATGGAATGGGAGGTGCCTTGGCTAAGCGGCTATTTTGGCGCCTCACCCGTGCGCATTGGCAATGCCGCCATCGCACAGTTGCAATTGGATATCTTTGGCGAACTCGGGGATGTCCTGCACCACGCGCGCACCATCGAAAAAAGTAACACGCACGCTCACTTTGACCTTCAGATCGCGATTCTGGAGCATCTTGAGAGAGTCTGGCGGGAACCAGATCGCGGAATATGGGAAATTCGAGGCCCGGATAAACATTTCACACATTCGAAGGTGATGGCCTGGGTTGCCTTCGATCGGGCCGTCAGAAGCGCGGAGGAATTTGGAATGAAAGGGCCGGCTGACCAATGGCGGGCCAGGCGAAAAGAGATTCACGACGAAGTTTGCCGTCTGGGATTCGACGCACAACTTGGCAGCTTTGTGCAATCGTATGGCTCGAAAGAAGTCGATGCCTCTCTCCTTTTACTGCCGCTCGTTGGTTTTCTTCCGCCTTCCGATCCGCGTATCGCAGGCACAGTGCGGCAGATCGAGAAAAAGCTTTTGCGCGAAGGCTTCGTCCTGCGGTACGAAACGGAGAGAGTGGAAGATGGGTTGCCCTCCGGAGAAGGCGCCTTCCTGGCGTGTAGTTTTTGGCTGGCGGATAATTACAAACTCATGGGGCGCGATGTTGAAGCCCAACAGCTTCTGGAAAGATTGTTGGCGCTTCAAAATGATGTCGGGTTGCTCGCTGAGGAATACCATCTCAAAAACAAGCGATTGGCCGGGAACTTCCCTCAGGCTTTTTCTCACGTGGCACTCATCAACACGATCATCAATCTCTTTAGCGAGACAGGACCGGCACACCGGCGCTCACGTGCTCACGGGAAGCGAGAGAACGAACCAGCGCCCTCTCACGGCATACCCTAAGCTGCCAGGACAGAGGGGCAGGTCAGCACTCCAGACCATCTAAGATTGCTGTCCTGCCCACTCCTATCTTGGCGAGATTTAGTGCAGATTGGGTAACCGAATGGGACTGGACTTCAGAATCCGCTTCGGACGTGACTCACGAGACTGTCGGTCGCGGTCCATGCGGTGGTTCCCACATCTTTCACCACTCGCGCAGACCCCTTCGCCACGCTCTTGGTACCGTCGAAGGCCTTCTGAGCTACGGTCTTTGAAGCGCTGCCTACTTTTGAAATTGGATTCGGAGTCGCGCTTGCGCTCCCAGTGACGCAAATCATAATTACTGCGAGGCAGAGCCATGTCCGAACAGACTTTCGAAACTAGGCAGACATCTTTTTTCCCTCCGCTTTGCCGCCACAGGCTCATCTGCCTGTGGCGGCTGGAATTTGTCGGCTAGCTAATTGCCTGAGACAAATCGGTCCAGGCGCTTTAGTTACCCCTGCACGTTACTTTGCAGTACGACGCGGTTAGATGGCGTCTTAGGATGGGCCTCTGATTCTGCGGTCACCAAGACCTTGAATCTGGACGAGGTGGTCGTCATCTTCAGCTCGCCTTTTTCATTCTCGCCTACTTGCAGGACTCCCTGATTCTGCGGAGCTCCGTCCTCCGGTTCGATCCAAACCACGTATTCATTCGCCGGAGGGGTGAGCAGTGTCGGCCGGGCGAGGTGATCGACCTTAACCGTCACTTCCATATTGCCGCCATTTTTGTCGGGCTTGGCGTCAACAGTCCCCGTGGCGCCAGGCGTAATGGAAGTCGCTTGCATCGTGTAAGTCTTCGCCCAAGCTGTCACGCTCAAAGCAAGCATCGCGACAGCGACAAAGGCCAGCACGTAATAGCCTCTCTGTCTCATCTTAGTGGCCTCCAATCGGCTCGGTTGATCTCGATTCCATTTTAGGAATCGGCGCCATCGCCATCCGGCGCTGGCTACAAAGCCGCTCTCCCCTATGTTCAACTTTCGCGCTTGTTCGGAAATACGACATGTGTGGTAGCCAAACGAAAGACTCCTAGTAAGTACGGGCGTGAAACCGGGCATACGGTCCTCTTGGTTCCCGATCGGGGGTATCCCGCTGAGGGGATGACTAGTCCAATAGCTAGAGAAAAAAGGTAGCTAGAGAAAAAAGGGGCGCACAGATGTGTCGAAGATCAGGACCACTTTGGGGTGCGACTGGACTTTCGCGATCACGTAACCGGCATTCCGCGCTTTGGACTGCCGGAGACTGCCACAAGCCCAACTGCGCCTTTTTTCCCTGTTCGGGGCCGGGCGCAGGACTTTGAAATCAGCACCGGCTTAACTTACTACTTCGCCGGGGCGAAATAACTCCTCAGAAGAATTCTGAGAGCTATCAGAACTTCACCATCGAACTGCGCGTCAGCGTGCTATTGCTGGTGACGACGGCCGGTCCGCCCTTGAACATATGCCAGGCCGCGTATTGCTCCATGTACGTATCTTCTGACGACAAGCAGTCAACCGGCACGATCACCTTGTAGCCGCGCTGCGCCAAGCCAGAGCCGGTACCAATGCCCACGCCTTGAAACGAAGTGCCGCAGATGATGGCCGTCTTGATCCCGCGCGCTTTGAGCTTCTGTTCGAGGTCTGTGCCCATGAACTTATCTGGGCCGGCCGTGCGCGCCCATTCGCCATCATGCGGCGCGAAGGATTGATCGAGCATGTCCGCGGGTGTAGCTTTTTCGCCGCCGACCAGGCTGTACCACACCATAACTCCCGCCGCCCGCGCTCCGTCGTGCAGTCGCTTGATGTTGGGAACCGTAGCCATGCAGCGCGGGCGGACGCCGCAATTCTGCTTCATAATGTCCATAATGAGCAGGGCCGTCGTCGAAGGTTCGACCGTCACCGGTTTGAGTTCGGGTTTCGGCGGCGGTTTAACGGAGTCCCACTCATTGACGATGTCGTCCGCCAAAGACGACGCAGCAAATGCAAGCATGAGCACCGCGGCTGCGATCGTTGCTCCACGCAATAGATTTCGTATGTCTAACATCGCGCCTCCTTTTGTTTGATCCGATTAATCTCGGCCCACTAGGGGCACAGGCTAGCCGCGCGGACCGCCCTCTGCCGCTGCCGCCGGATACACCGGCAGCGTCACGTGATCCCCAAACGCCGCCTTCAGGCCCTCGACAGCGCACTTTTCGTCCCCGCCGATCTGCTCGCCTCCGCCTCCAACGCCCAGCGAGCCGATCATCTGGCCATCCACGACGATGGGAACGCCGCCCGCGTTCGAGAAAAGATTAAAGTACGTGGTTTGGCGCGCGGTCATCGCCGGATTGTTCTTGAGGTTCGCGCCGATTGCGGACGTGGGTTGGCGCGTCTTCAGTGAGGTCTGCGCCTTCAATAGCGCCGTGCGAATGTTGTTGTACGCTTGGCCATCCATGCGCTCCATGTGCACGAATTCGCCTGCATTGTCGAGGATGTAGATGGAAGCCGATCCACCTTTTGATGCTGCCCAATCCCGGCATCCCTGTGCGATCTTTTTTGCCGCCGTCAGCGAAATCTGATTGCCGTCAAAGACGGTGCTCGCAGCCTTGCCAGTGAGCACGTAATCGGCCGGTAGAGTCGACTTGGGTGGTGCGGATGCGGCAAACTTGGGAACTGGCGTCTTGCTGGCGTTGGAATTTTCACGCGGCGGAACATCTTCCACCAGCGGCGGCACCGACGGTCCGAAGACTTCCGTCAGTGCTTTTTGCCCGCAAATTTCGTCACTCCACACCGGCGGGCGTGGCGCCGAGCCGCCCACTCCGACGAAACCAATCATTTGCTTATTAACCACGATGGGAAGCCCACCGGAATTCGCAAACTCGCCGATTTGTATGAACTGAAGTTCTGCCGGCGGATCCTGGGTTACCCGGTTCATCAGGAGCTTGCTTGGCGCGCGAAGCGCCAGCGCCGTGCGCGCCTTCATCTCTGCGGTGATGATATTGAGATAGCCTTGGCCATCCATGCGATCGAAGTAAACGTGGTTGCCATCTTTATCGAGCACGATGATGCTGATTTGCACGCCTTGCGCGGTGGCGGCTTTTTCGCACGATTCCGCGATGCGCTGCGCCGTTGCGGCATTGATGGTGGTGAAATCCTGAATCTTTTCGGCGGACTTGCCAGTCACGATGAATTGCTCCGGCACGCTTTGCGCAAAAGCCACGCTGCCCAATCCGATTGCTGCGCCGACCGCCAACCCCAACGCTAATCCTAGTCTGCTGACGACACGAGCTTTCATTTTTGTCCTCCCCCAGAGGTTTTGTCGCACAAGTCTGCTCCCGTAGCCAGACAGTGTCAATTCGCCTCGGATCGATTTCATGATGGAGTAATATCTTGGGGAAATTCGGCCACGGCATTAAGACGGAACGCACGAATTTTGTGTTTCGCAGCGCCTGTGGAATCTTTGGTCCATGAATCCCTCGCCCAATCCGAACCCAGGTTCAAGGCCCGATCAAAAACTTGACCCGAAGCTCGAAAAACTGCTTTCGGAAATGGAGCGCTTTGGCATCGAGAATGACCAGCGCGAAAACGACCGCAAGCGCAAGATGTTGAACCTCGAGCCCGAAACCGCGGCGCTGCTTCATATTCTGGTTCGAGCCACGCATCGCCAAAGCATATTGGAGATTGGCACATCGAACGGCTACAGCACGATCTGGCTGGCGCACGCCATGCGCGCTGGAAGCAACGGCCGGCTTGTAAGCGTCGAGCGGAACCCTGCAAAATTAGAAATGGCGCGCGAAAATCTCCAGCGGGCAGGCCTGCTGAACTCCGTAACACTCCTCGAAGGCGAGGCCTCGGACGTAGTCAGAACGTTAGGAGGCCCTTTCGATTGTGTGTTCTTCGATGCAGACCGGATCAGCGCGCCCAAACAGCTCGATATTCTAATGCCGAAGCTTGAACCTGATGTTCTTTTGCTCGCTGATAACGTCCTCTCGCATCCCGAAGAGGTTGCCGCTTACCTGAGCGCTGTTTCTGGCCTCCAAGATTTCTCCTCCGTTACTGTGCCCGTCGGAAAAGGACTGAATATTGCATATCGGCAAGGTAAGTAGCCGATCTCAGGCCGCGAATCGCTGTCGCTGAAGTATTTCTTCGAAGTCACAAAGCCGTCGACCCCGGCCTGGCCAAAATTGGTTGACAACCACCCGCCTAAAATCGTAATACCGTGTACAAGAGCGGGCCCCAAAGTCAAAGATCGAAATCTCGGAGTAATTCTCTAGATAGAAAACGAATATCGGCAAACCCGATTCGCGCCGAAGCTTCTGTCTGATTCAATCTGAGCCCGGAGGCGTGCCATGGGAAAAAATACGTTGCGTACGCTGGTTGGCGGTCTGGCCTTCTTCTTCGCGGTGCTTCCTGTTGTTGCGCATCATGCGTTCGTAGCCGAGTACGACGCCAGCAAATCAACCACGCTGCAGGGCGTGGTGACCAAAGTCGAGTGGACCAATCCTCACGCCCGCTTCTACATCGACGTAAAAGACAAGAGCGGCAGCGTGGCCAATTGGAACCTTGAGCTCGCCAGTCCTAACGCGCTTCGGCGGCTGGGCTGGACGAGAGACGCAATTAAAGTGGGAGAAACCGTCAGCGTGTTGGTCGCCCCAGCCAAAGACGGAACCAAAATGGCCAATGCCAGAACCGTCACACTGGCCGACGGCCGCAAGATGGTGGCCGGATTGTCTCCCGATCAGCAATAAGGAGGCGAACGTGAGAAACAACCTCGCTCGCTCGATCTTCACCGCGTTTTCTCTGGGAGCTCTTTTTTTCGTCTGCTCGTCTCCAGCTTTCGCCCAGGGCCAGCCTGAACCGTCCGGCGTGAATCCCGCGGGCGGAGGCGTCCCCATGCGCAGCCTCGAAAAACTCCAAGCGAAGTCGTCCGGACCGGCCCCGCGCGCCGCGGATGGCAAACCAGACCTGTCTGGAATCTGGGGGCCGGACCCCAAGATGATCGGCGACATTGCAGTCGCCCTCAAGCCTGGCGAGAAGCTCCCCTTACAGCCTTGGGCCCTGAAGCTCAGCAAGGAGCGCCTCTCGAAAGACGATCCCAACGCGAGTTGCCTGCCCTCTGGCATCCCGCGCCAGTCTCCGTTTCCGTTCAAAATTATCCAGACTCAGAAGCTGATCGTCTTCCTGATCGAAGGAAACGTGCATACGTACCGCCAAGTCTTCGTGGACGGCAGCACGCATCCCAAGGACCTCGATCCCAGTTGGTTCGGCGATTCCCGGGGCAAATGGGAGGGAGACACACTCGTCGTAGACACGGTGGGATTCAACGACAAGTTCTGGTTTGATGGCATCGGCCACCCGCATACCGAGAAGCTTCACGTAATCGAGCGTTATCGCCGCACCGATGGGGGAAACTTGAATTACGAAATCACCATCGACGATCCCGGCGCTTATACCCGGCCTTTTACGCTCTACGGCCATTCACCCTTGCTTCAGAACACCGAAATCATGGAGTACTTCTGCATCGAGAATAACCAGGACGTCGCCCATATTCTCGGGAAAGGCACTCCCGCGAAAGAGTAGTGCCGGAGGGAGACAAAATGATGCGTAGAATCTTGATACTTTTGTGCACGTTCACGGCTGGAGCAATCGTCGGACATTTCGGCATCTCGATAAGTTCGCATTTCGCGGCGCCTGCGGTCGTCTTGGCTCAAACGCACAAGCCGCTGATGATCACTCACCTCTACACGGGTCCGGACAATCAGACTCATGCCGAAGAGGTTGAATTGAAGTTCACCCCCGGAAGCCCTGCCGAAGTTTCCAAAATGATGCCGATAAGTAGCGCCGAACTCCATCGGACGGCGGGCGGGAGCGTAGACGATTGGCATCGTGCGCCGCGCCGACAATACGTGATCACCCTGAGCGGCCATGGAGAGGTCGAAGTTGCGGGCGGAAAAAAGATATCCATGGGGCCCGGGCACATCGACCTGGTAGAAGATACGACGGGCAAAGGCCACATTACGAAAGTTGTGGGCGCAGAAGATCGAGTAACGATTCAGCTTCCGCTGGCGGATCAGTCTGGCCGATAGGTTCTGGCCGAGAGCTTTGGCCCAAAATGTCGTCGGAAACGCGCGACCGGGTGTACTATGGCGCCATTCTCGAAGCGAAAATCCTGGTCAAGGATTATGAAGAAGACATATGTGATCGCCATCGCCGGGACGTTGCTGCTGTCGTTTCACGTCTCGGCGCGGAACGCGGGCTCGGACGCTAAGGCAGCGATCGACACGGCGGTTGCTGCCATGGGCACGGCGGCGCTGCAGTCGATTCAGTACAGCGGCACGGGCTCCTTCTATGCGACGGGGCAGGCCTACGAGCCCGGAGGTCCGTGGCCGCGGTATACGCTAAAAAAATACACGATGCTGGTGAACTACACCGCGCCGGCGATGCGGCAGGAGTTGGTGCGAATCGACGACGAGAAGCCTCCGCGTGGTGGCGGCGTGGGAGGATACAACCCGGCCACGTTTCAAGGCGGGATCAGACCCGCACCTGGCGACATGGTCGAGAACCAGAACACCGACGGACACGCTGAAGCGGGTGCGGTTCGGATTTGGCTGACGCCCCACGGCTTCCTTAAAGGGGCTGCCGCGAATCTGGCTACCGCAAAGACAATGACCATGCATGGGAAGAAGACAGTGTCTTTCACCGCGTTCGGCAAATACAACGTGACGGGGACCCTCAACGCTGAGAATCTGGTCGAGCACGTCGAAGCGCTGGTGGATGTGCCCTATACCGGCGACACGCCCATGGAGGGAGTCTACTCGGACTACCGGGACTTCAGCGGGGTGAAATTTCCGATGCACATAGTCATGAAGGAAGGCGGTTATCCGACGCTGGACCTGACCGTAGCCGATGCGCAGCCAAATAGCCAAGCCGCACTCGATGTGCGCGGCGCGAACCCCGCCCAGGGCGGCGGTCAGGCAGCCAGGGCTGAGCGTCATGCCGAAAAAATTGCAGACGGTGTGTGGGCTTTAACCCCTGGAGCTGAAGGAAGCATTCTCGTCGAGTTCAAAGATTATGTCGTCATCGTTGAGGGACCCGGAAACGATGCTTATACGATGGCGACGCTGGCACAAGTGAAGACCATGGACCCTAACAAGCCGATCCGCTACGTGGTCAACACCCACCACCATGCCGATCACGCCGGGGGTCTTCGTGCCTATGTTGCGGAAGGCATTCCCATCATCACGCATGAATCGCACAAGAAGTATTACGAAGAGCAGATTTTCAAGAATCCCCACACACTCAATCCGGATCGGCTGGCGCGCGAACCGCGAGCGCCGATGCTGGAGACGATGAAGGACAAGCGCGTGTTGACCGACGGCAACATGACGATCGAGCTCTACCTAATGCCAAACCATCTCCACGCCGTAGGCTTGGTGATGGCGTACCTCCCAGCGCAAAAACTGCTGATTCAGGCAGACTCCTACATACCACGTCCGGACGCGCCGCCACTGCCGGCTCCAAGTCCCTACACAATCAACCTGGTCGACAATGTTACGCGCCAGAAGCTGGACGTCACGCGGGTTGTGCACATCCATGGCGGCGTCAGCCCTTATAGCGACCTGGTGGCCGCGGCCGGGCGACCGTAGCATTCGACGGTTGTTCGGGGGCCCACGTCGGCCGTTACATGCCGAATGACGGCGATCTGGTTCGTACGCTTGCGCCGGCTTTGAAAGCCAAATCTAGCGTGCAAGGGGGCACCGTTATGCGACGAGTGTGGTGGATCGGGTTCGCGCTGTTGCTGATCGGGCCGCTACTGTTTGCTGCGCCGGCACGCGCGCAAGCGGATTTGGCGGGCGTGATTGATATTCATGCCCATTCCGATCCCGATAGCATGCCGCGTTCGATCGACGCGATCGACCTGGCGAAGCTTGCGAAGCAGCGGGGCATGCGAGGGCTGGTGCTGAAAAATCACTATGAGTCCACCGCGGCGCTGGCTTACATCGTTCGCAAGGAAGTGCCGGGGATCGAAATTTTTGGCGGTATCGACCTGAATCGCTCCGTCGGCGGAATCAATGCCGCCGCCATCGAGCGGATGGTGTTGATGAAAGGCGGGTGGGGCAAAGTCGTTTGGATGCCCACGTTTGACAATGAGAATCAGGTCAAGGCAAGCAAGGAAAATCGGCCGTTCGTGGCGATTTCCAAGAATGGCCAATTGCTGCCGGAAGTCGAGGAAGTGATCCGGCTGGTGGCAAAACATCAACTGACGCTCGAAACCGGCCACTCCTCGGCCGCTGACGGCCTCCTGATCGTGCACGCGGCGCGGCAAGCCGGAGTGCAACACGTGGTGGTCACGCACGCCATGGCTGATCCCGTTCGCATGACCATTCCGCAAATGCAGCAGGCCGCGCGCGAAGGCGCTTACATCGAATTCGTTTATGGCGCGACGATCCCGCCAAATAACGGAACGCTCGCCGCGATAAGCATGAGCGACTACGCGAAAGCGATTCGCGCCGTGGGCCCGCAATTCTGCATTCTATCCAGCGACCTCGGACAGCCGGGGCGTCCCCTGCACCCCGACGGACTTGCTCTATTCTTTCAGGCTCTTCGCAAAGAGGGAATTTCCCAAGCGGATATCGACCTGATGTCCAAAACCAATCCGGCCCGGGCTTTAGGACTTCAGTAAAAAGTAGCGGCTATTTTTTAGGAGCTATAACGGGGTCGGTGACGCTCTTCTGAAAGTGCTCGTACTCCGACATGGAGCAAGCGTACGCGTCGTCGAAGCCGCCGTGCTGCAACTTGAAGATTTTTTGTCCCGCCCACGGTTTTGTGTAGGCTTTCGGATCGTCGAAGATCAGGTCCAACTGCAGCGTGTCGTGATTAATGCGCTTAAATTTTTCGACGAGATGCATCTCATCGCTATGCGGGCGGCCCACGTGATCCAGCCACGTTTTGTCATTAAAGCCGATAGTGTCGACGACCAGAGTATCGCCTTCATATTTCCCGACTGAGTCTCCCCACCAGGTGGGATCGGGGTCCTGACGATGCGGACGGCCCATCAGGATAGGGCGCCAGGTCGGCCCGTATTGATAAAGGATGTAAACAATATCGGCAGTCTGGACAAAGCGGAATTGCGTGGGAACAAGGTAGATCCGCGGGACTCCGATGGGATCGCAGTACTTGATGCGCGGGTCCGTCGTATTCTCGAAGGTCGCGCGAGGCCCGCTTTCGGGCCGTTCGGAATTTAGCTTGGCGAGCGCCCAAGGTTGATAAGGCGTGTCGTCTTGCGGCGTGCCCGTCTTTTTCTCGCCGGGATCGGAAATGATAAACCCTCCGCCGCCTGCGCCGAGGGGTGCTCCCCAATCTCCAGACAAATCGGGGACCTGCGCCTGGGCGCCGGACTTGGAGTTTGCCGGTGTCGACGTTTGGGCTCCTGAAGCGGCAGAAAAGGCGACCAACACCAGAAGTAGAGCTGCGGAGTGCAGCAGAAACTTTCGCATGACGACTCCTTCACTCGCTCTTGGGGGGTGTGTCCCGGTCCGGGTAGGCGCGAAGTATCTTGCCATCTGGGAGTGTCACCCTCTGTATGATTCCAAAAGGCGAGCCGTTCTTGGCAGCATGAAATTCGATCTTCACCATGTCGCCTGCTTGCAGCGATTTTCGGACCCATTCTCGCGGCGCGAGCATGCTCGGAGGAGGAGCCTCGAGCGTCCAGTGTTCCACAGCGCCCTTATCATTCGTCGCATCGAAGCGAATCTGGCAATGCGGATTTGTCCACTCGATCTCCGTGATCGTGGCCTTCTGAAAAGTGGTCATGGTGGTCATGTCATATCCGGCATTGCCGTGGTGCGCCATGACAGCGCTCGTCGCTAAGAAAAGAAGAGCCGCGAAAAAGCTGGCTACTTTCACCTAAGCACCCCCGGTTCAGCGGTCATTCAGCGATGGCCGATAGAGTATACATCCGGCAGCTTTCTGTCGAGCACGGCTGACGCTCCGCCCGGCCATTCAGCATTCGCGCTCTGAGATCGATTTCCACAGATCGGCAAATAGACCTCTATATGTGGTGCCTTTGGCCTTGACACCACAATTGTCCGGCCGGAGAATCCGATCACCCGATTTGGGCGCCGTCGATTGAATACGAGGGAGGCTGCGTGCGCTATCTGCCAGGATGGACCGTGCAGTGCATCAATCCTGAATGCCAGGCTCGAGGACATTGGTTACGCGTCGATAACGCTCCGGAAGAAAATTGCAGCAACTGCGGCGACCATCTGCACAACGTGCCCCCGCCGCTGGGCCCACAACTTAGGCTGAGGCCACGTCCACTGACGACGTACCGGCCGGCCCGGCGCCCTCGTTAAAGAAGCCGTCGCAAGTCGCCAGATTTATTTCCTGCCGGAACTGTCTCCATCGGATCGGTTGAAATTTCACAGCCAGTGTGAAAGTGAATTTTGAATTTAACGCGACTGCCCCGGAGGAAGCACAGACGTCGTAGTTGTCGGCTTTCGGGCAAAAAAAGAGCGGCCGGTGGGGGCCCGGCCGCTCGTGGCATGGGGTTTTGAAGGATGCAAGACGCAATCTGCAGTAGCAGCTGGACTGGCCAGCTCAGAAGCCTCAGCGATAAGGGCAGGTTACCGTGAGGCCCAAGTCACCGCACATCACGTCGAACATGTATACATTTTGGCCTTAGCCCCCTTTTGGGTCTATGGCCCAGCGGACCTACAGACCCGGTACGGAAGTACCTCTCACTAACCCGATGAAGTGGCGTCCTTTATCGATAGCCTCCCTCAAATTCCGCGCGCAGACTAGCGATTTGGCATCTAAACTCGGGATGCGAGGATTCCACTTGAGATGGTCAAGCACATGTGGCTGCGTCACTATTTCTTTGCTGTTTGTTGGGCTAATAGCGGTCGTGCCGGTGAGGGCCGGGGCATCACGGCAAAATCTTGATAGGGGAGACGGCAGCGAGAAAATCGGAGCGGGCGTGATGGACGATCCCGAACTGCTTTCCGGATTTCAGCTGCTGTATCAGTTGAAATTCGAGCAGGCGCGGGAGGGATTTGCCAAGTGGCAGCAAAAGCGGCCGGGAGAGCCTTTGGGGCCAGCCCTCGAAGCCGCTTCAGATCTTTTCGAGGAGTTCTATCGTAAAGGCGTGCTTACTTCCGAATTTTTCCTCGATGACAACCGCTTGCTTGGTGGGATCAAGGATAAGCCTGACGCCGAGCTCGAACGCCAATTTGCCTCGGCGGTGCAGCGCGCTCAAAAATTGGCGCGAGCGCGCATGGCCCAACAACCGAAGGACCCGGATGCGCTCTTCGCTTTGACGCTGATTGGCGGGATGCAGGCCGACGATTTCTTTTTGATCCAAAAGCGCCAGCTCGATAGCATGCGCAGTTTGCGCGAAACGGAACGCAATGCCCGCATCCTGCTTGGCGCGGCGCCTGATACGGACGACGCCTATCTGGCGCTGGGCGTCGCCAACTACGTCATTGGCTGTTTGCCCGCCTATAAGCGCGCAGTCCTGTGGATGGGGGGAGTCCACGGCGACAAGGCGCTGGGCATGCAGCAGGTCGCGCGAGCAGCTGCTAGCGAACATGCGCGCTACTTGCGGCCATTCGCGAGATTGATGCTGGCATTGGCCGCGTTGCGAGAAAAGGATCCGGATCTTGCGCGCCTGCAACTTCAGGAGCTGACGATGGAGTTCCCGGAAAATCCCCTCTTTGCGAAAGAGCTGGCGAAAGTTACTCCCATCATGACTGGCGTTTCATCTCACAATACTCCCTGAGCGTTTGGGCTCCGATGTTGGGCGCCCCGCCCGACAAACCTATAAAAAAAGACCTAAAATCTAGCGAGATTCTGCCGCGCTGCGGGACGCTGTCTCCAGCAGTTCTTTGCCGGTAAAAAGGGCGAAGTAAGGATATTTCGCGCGTAGCTTTTCTGACCCGCCCGCTTCGCGATCGATGACGCTGAGCACCGCGGCGACCCGCAGGCCAGCCTCCTCAACGATTTTGAGCGCTTCCAATGTGGATTCGCCCTTCGTGCAAACATCGTCGATGATCACTACATCGCGAATCTTTTTTACGTCCAGACCCTCAATTTGTTTTTCCAGGCCGTGCGCTTTGGGCTGCTTGCGAATCAAAAAAGCGGGCAATGTGCGGCCCTTCCCTTCTTTTGAGCGCAGATAACTCACCGCGGCCACAGCGGAAACGATGGGATGCGCTCCGATGGGAGGTCCGCCGATCGCATCGGCGCGTATTCCGTGCTCATCCAGCAGGTCGAGCACAGCGTGTCCCGTGAGAAAAGCGCCCTCCGGATCGAGAGTTGTGGGCTTGCAGTCGAAGTAGTAGTCGCTCTCCTGCCCGGAAGAGAGCTTCACTTTCCCCCACACGATCGACTTGCGCTGCAGTACACCTTTGAGTAGCTCTCGATAATTGGTATTCGATGCCACAGGAAGCAACATTATCACAGTCCTTTCCGAGCCTACAGTTGCGCCGACATTCGCAGCGGAGCAAAATCGAACCATGTCGAAAAGCAATTTGGACGTGCTCGAAGAGGAAGCTATTGAGGTGCTGAGACAACACGCGGAAGAATTCGCCCCGAGCGAACTCAGGGAATGGATGATAAAGCAATTCAAACACGAGTATAAACCTGAGATTTCGGCGTTAATTGACAGGCTTTTGGTCCATAAGGTCATTGTCTTGGTGCATCAAGGTTTCCCCGACAACAAATATCGGCGGACAAGCAAAAATGATGTGGCGACAGATGATGAAACGACCTAGAGATTTCCTGGCCCGCCTCCTCCGTAGACCCAGAGAGTCGCAGGGCGGCAGACGGAGAGCATCCCGCAAGGCAGGCAGGAGACCCCACCATCGGATTCTCACCCCGAAGCGAGCTACGCGAAAGGAGACTTCATCGGGCACAAGTATGAAGTCTTACGACTGCTCGGTAGCGGAGGCTGTGGTGTCGTCTATCTTACCTATTCGCGCGAAACTCAATCGCTCTATGCTCTTAAGACGTTTCGCGACGAGTATCAATCGAACCAAGAAATCAAGGAGCGATTCCGCAAGGAAGCGATGGTCTGGGTTCATTTGGAGCGCCACCCCTTCATTGCGAACGCATCATTCGTGGAGGAGATTGCGGGACGCCTCTACATTGCGATGGAATATGTTGCGCCAAACGAACAGGGTCTGAACTCCCTTGAGGGATACCTCAGAGAGGACCCGCCTGACCTAGTTCAAGCCCTCCGATGGGCGGTCCAGTTCTGCCGTGGAATCGAATATGCTTACTCACGAGGCATTCGCTGTCACCGGGATATCAAGCCCTCCAACATCCTGATTGGGCATGACAGGACCGTGAGAGTTTCAGACTTTGGCTTGGCAGGCGCGCTAGATGTGACCAGAGAAGCACCGACCATGCGCGATGCAACTGTTGGTTTCCAGCAGACGATGGCTGGCATTGGCTTCGGGACTCCAACCCACA
Organism: uncultured Acidobacteriota bacterium; assembly: GCA_963803735.1. Lineage (GTDB taxonomy): Bacteria > Acidobacteriota > Terriglobia > Acidiferrales > UBA7541 > Palsa-189. The sequence goes on from CAWDNV010000019.1 coordinate 37,290, forward strand.
TGCCGCCTGAGCAATTCACCAATGCCGCTGCCTGCGATGAGAGGAGCGACATATACAGTTTTGGTATTGTCCTCTATCAAATGGTGGCGGGAGGTGCGCTTCCCTTCCTCGCCCGGCCACCCAAGGACGGATCAGAGGACGAAAGCGTACGCTTCCGGAGGGAAATGTATGCCCTGCATCGAGAAGTTCCCGCTCCGGAAGTGGACTCGCCTTTGTGGCCTGTGATTCGGCATTGTCTTGAGAAACAACCGACCGGGAGGTATCAGAAATTCGCCGAACTACGCAATGACTTGACAAAACTGTTCATTGATCAGTTTCCTGTCGCCCGCCCGGGCAGTATTGCGCACGTGATCCCTAAAGAGATCGCCGCCGAAATTTTAGAGCAATATGAGCCGGTTCTGGAACGGTGGGAATGGAACAACAAAGGAGCGAGTCTCGCTACTTTAGGTCGATTTGAGGAGGCGCTGTCCTGTTTCGACAAGGCTTTAGAAATTGACCCGCAGTCCGCCTCTACGTGGGCAAACAGGGGAAATACCCTCAATAGCTTAGGGCGTTATGAAGATGCGGCGCACTCGATTGACAAAGCTATAGAGCTTGGGGCTAATGATCCCATGCTTTGGTACATCAAAGCCATCTGTGAGGACGGATTGGGGCGAACACAAGAGGCCGCCCAGTCCTTTGAACGCTTCCTCGCATTCGCACCTAACTCCGCTGTGACACACGTCGAGTACGCGACGAAGAGATCACGAGAGATCAGGGCCAATTAAGAGCGATTCCTTCGTCCGGCGAGCGTCCAATACCGGCTCCGACTTCGGCTGGCGCCTTGACCCTGGCTGAAACGTTTTGTTAGCGTTAGTGTTTTCTCGCTACCGCAAAATTGCGCATGGATCACATCCAAGTCACGCTACCCGATGGTTCACAACAGGAAGTGCCCCGTGGCACGACCCCGGCGGAGATCGCCCGCAAAATCTCGCAGGGGCTGGCCCGCGAAGCGCTGGTTGCGCGCGTCGATGGCGAGCTCATCGATCTTTCGCGGCCGCTGGAAGAGAACGCTTCGCTCAAAATACTGACGTCCAAGGATCCCGAATCGCTGCAGGTTTTTCGGCATTCCGCGGCACACCTGCTGGCCGCCGCCGTTCTGGAGCTTTTTCCCGACGTGAAGCTCGGCGTCGGCCCGCCCATCGATACCGGATTTTTTTACGAATTTCTGCGCGAGCAACCCTTCACGCCCGAAGATCTCGCCCGCATCGAGAAAAAGATGCACGAGATCGCGGCGCGCGACGTGCCCAATGAGCGCAAGCTCGTTCCCAAGGCTGAGGCTATCGAGCTTTATAAGAATTGGAACCAGAGCTTCAAATGCGAACTGGTGCAGGAAAAAGCCGTCGAGCCGATGGTGTCTTTCTACACTACCGGCAAATTCATTGATTTCTGCCGCGGGCCGCACATTCCCAGCACGGGCCGCATCCGCGCCTTCAAACTGATGAACGTGGCTGGAGCCTACTGGAAGGGGCAGGAAGGCAACCCGCAGATGCAGCGCGTCTACGGAGCCTGCTTTTTCACGCAGCAGGAGCTGGACGACTACCTGCATCGGCTCGAGGAGGCCAAACGCCGCGATCACCGGCGGCTGGGCACGGAGCTCGATCTTTTCAGCATTCAGGAAGAAGCCGGGCCGGGCCTGATCTTCTGGCATCCCAAGGGCGGCCTGGTGCGCAAGCTGATGGAAGACTGGCTGCGCGATGAGCTGCTGCGCCGCGGCTATAACCTCGTTTTTACGCCGCACATCATGCGGCTGGATCTATGGAACACCAGCGGCCACACGAATTTCTATCGCGAGAACATGTTTGGGCCGATTGAAGTGGAGAAAGACGACTATCAGCTCAAGCCCATGAACTGCCCGGGCCATATCTTGATCTACAAATCGCGGATGCGCAGTTATCGCGATTTGCCGGTGCGCCTGGCGGAACTCGGCACGGTTTACCGCTACGAACGGTCCGGCGTGCTGCACGGCCTGCTGCGTGTGCGCGGCTTTACGCAGGACGACGCGCACATTTTTTGTATGCCGAGCCAGATCGAATCCGAAGTCGAAGCCTGCGTGGATTTCGCTTTTGCGGTGATGAAGACGTTCGGATTTTCGCGCTACCAAGTGGAGCTTTCGGAATGGGATGCGGCGCATCCGGAGAACTACGCGGGCTCCCGCGAAGATTGGGAACGCGCCACGCGGGCGCTTTCCTCGACGCTCGAACGCATGAATATTCCGTTCAAGCGCATGGAAGGCGAAGCCGCTTTCTATGGACCGAAGATCGACGTCAAATTGATCGACGCCATCGGGCGGCCCTGGCAGCTCACCACCGTGCAGTTCGACTTCAACTTACCCGGGCGCTTTGGCCTGGAATACGTCGGTGAAGACGGCAGCAAGCACCAGCCGCTGATGGTTCACCGTGCTTTGTGGGGTTCGGTGGAGCGATTCTTCGGCATTCTGATCGAGCACTACGCCGGCGCTTTTCCGCTGTGGCTTGCCCCGGTGCAGGTGGCGATTCTTCCTGTAAGCAACAAATTTTCGGACTACGCTAAGGCCGTCACTTCGGAACTCGGCGCCGCCGGCATCCGCGCTACGCTCGACGACCGCAACGAGAAGCTACAAGCTAAGATTCGCGACTCCGAACTGCAAAAGATTCCTTACATGGCCGTCGTGGGCGGCAAAGAAGCCGAAGCCCGCACCGTTTCGGTGCGCCATCACGGCAAAGGCGACCTCGGCCCGCAGCCGCTAACCGAATTTCTCGCCAAACTCCGCGCTGAAGTCGAGGCCCGCACGATTTCCTGAATTTTCCTCAGATTGAACTGCGGACCTGCCGTTTTGCGCCGTGCTAAAATCCAGGCACACAAGAAAGGATGATGCGCTTTGGACTCTTCGCCACAGACGCGGCGTGAACGGAAGACCGGCATACTGCCTTCGCAGGAAATTCGAGAGCTGATCGCGAATGGGAAAATTCGCTGCGCCACCGAAATTCCCGACGCGCAGATTCAACCGGCCTCGATGGATTTGCGTCTCGGAACTGTTGCGTATCGGGTGCAGGCCAGCTTTCTTCCGGGCCGCTCTGCGACGCTCAGGGACAAAATCGAGGAGTTGAAAATTGCCGAGTATGACCTGAGCCGGCCGACGCTGCTGGAAACGAATGCTGTTTATGTGGTGCCCTTACTCGAGAGTCTCGCGCTGCCGCGAGATATCGGCGGTAAAGCCAACCCGAAGAGCACCACGGGACGGTTGGATATCTTCACGAGGCTCATCACCGATGGCGGATTGGAATTTGAGCAAGTACTGAAGGGATACGCCGGGGATTTGTATGTGGAGATCGTGCCGCGGACATTCCCGATCATTGTGACCGCGGGGACGAAGCTCAATCAGCTTCGATTCATTCGGGGCAATCCATTATCCACGGACGGACTTCTTGAACAATTGGCTGAAAAAGAGCGGCTCGTCTACTACGAAAATGGCGAAGGCCCGGCGGAGGCAGTGATTGAGCGCGGCCTGAAAAATCTCGTGTCGAGCGAAGGCAGAGAGCAGCAGGCCATTATCGATCGCGGTTTGCGGACGACCACGGATCTCGAGGGCAAAGAAGATTCGATCGTGGCTTATAAGGCTAAGAGACATTGCCGTCCGATTGATCTCAGCAAAGTGAGAGCCTACGATCCCGCGGATTTCTGGGTGCCGATCCTCAACCCGAAGTCAAGAAGAGTGGTTCTCGATCCCGGGGATTTCTACCTGATGGCCTCCAAGGAAAGATTCTCCGTACCACCTTCCTTTGCCGCCGAAATGGAGCCGTTCGACCAATCCATTGGCGATTTCAGCGTCCACTACGCGGGTTTTTTCGATCCCGGATTCGGATACGGCGCGTCAGGCGAAATCAAAGGCACAAAGGCAGTGCTCGAGGTGCGCGCGCACGAGGTGCCAATCTTACTTGAAGATAAGCAAATCATCGGGCGGCTCATCTATCACAGAATGGCGAATGCTCCGGAGAAGCTGTACGGTCAGGCGATCGGGTCTTCGTATCAGCAGCAGGGGCTGGCACTGAGCAAGCAGTTCAAGCCCGTCGAAGCGGCGCGTTCCGCAGTGCCCAAATCTTAGCGGGCGCAAAAGAAAAGCGGCCCAACTTCCCTCTCTTAGGGCGCAGGGCCGCTTCGTAGCTCAATCCTCTTATCTCTTACTGTTCTTTGCCTTCGTTCTTCAGATCGTTGAAGGTGATGTTGTCTTCGCAAATCATTTCCGTGATTTTCCAGTCGGGTTCAAACTCGAGCTCGCGGAATCCCGACCACGTCTTGGTATAGGTCTTCGGGTCGTCGATGGTGATGTCCACCCGCAGCTTATTCTGTTCGGGCCGGGTGATGCGCTCGATGACGTGCAGCTTATCCGAGTGCGGCAACCCGGCGCGGTCTATCCACGTTTTGTCATTGGAATCGACGGTGTCAATGACCAGCGTATTGCCTTCCCACCAGCCTACGGAGTGCCCCATCCACCAGGGATCTTCGTCTTTGGCATGCTCGCGGCCCTCATTCGTGTAAATCTCGCGCACGAAGTGATTGAACTCGTGGAGGAAATAAACCACGTGCGGAATCTGCACGATCTTCGTGGGAAAGGGGTGAACCCAAATGCGAGGCACGCCCGTCGGGAAGCATCCGACTTCCTTGCCAGTTGTTGGATTCACCATATCGGTGGAATCCGGAGTCGCCAGGGGTCCCCAGGAGGGCTTCGTACTCATGTATTGCTCTTTTCCCCACGGCGTCATCAGCGGAACGACATCTTTATGCGAGATGAACGAATATCCGGCATACTCTCGCGCGCTGGCGGGCATTTTCGGCTCCCACATGCCGGAGAAATCCGGCTCGCCCCAGGCCGTCTTCGGAACCTGCCATGCACCCTTGGAAGCGTCGGATTTTGCGGCTGCCGATTTTCCCTTTGCCGCTCCCGAATTCCCGGAATTCTGCGCGAGCAGCGCATAGGAGCACGCCAGCACGGCCACGAACGCAACAGACCAATTTAATAATCGACGAGGCATTGCTTAGATCTCCTCTGCCTTATTTCGAAAAGACGATTTGCACAACGAATGGAAGTGTCAGCTCTGCCCCGGTTGCGGAGGCGGCCCGAGAGGAATCTCCTTGCCGTCCGCATCGAAAATTTGGCGCAGATTCAGAACTTTGACGCCGTTCTTCGCGGCATGACCGGTAACTTTGACCGTTTGGCCGGCGTGGAGCTTGTGCCCATTCCATCCGTAGTGCACCAGATGATTGGGTGCCGTCATCTCTACGGACCACTTCGTGACGTTCCCGCTATCGTCCTTGACGTCGAGGGCAATCAGCGGGTGCGGCTGAATGAACTGAAAGTCCGTAATGGTTCCCGATAGCGTGGTCAAGGTCGAATTGTCGTACGCAGAGGCGCCATGATGGGCCAAAACGGGCGCCGAAAAAGCGCCCAGGGCCAGCGACAACACCAGAACGAATGAGTATTTGGACATTCCACAAACCTCCCTATTCCACAAACCTTCATACCACAACTTTACGATGGCTGGATTTTCCCACCGTCCGCGGGTGAGAGTCAATCCGCGCTAAGCATGAGAGCTCTAGTAGCCATCTCCAGCTCAAAATCTCGCGCTGCCTTTCGTGCCGTTCGGTGCATCCGATGAAAAGCAGGCCGGCGCCGCTACGGGTCATGTTTGGTCCAACCATCAATCTGTAAGGACCATCCGTAGGGGCCTTCTGTAGAGGAATGATCGTCCGGAATAACCGTGCTATACTTTGTGACCCTGTCGTAAGGAAGTACAGCCGGACGCCTCAGGCGGCCGCTGCGGAGGTGGTTTTATCGCTGAGCGAAGTTTTCGAGCCACAGAACGCACCCGGGTAAACGAACGCATCCGGGCTCGGGAAATTCGTGTGATAGATGACGAAGGCGGGCAATTGGGCGTTATGCAGCCCTTTGAGGCAATGCGCGTGGCCCGCGAACGCGGTTTGGATTTGGTGGAGATCTCACCCAATGCGGACCCGCCAGTCTGCAAGATCACCGATTACGGAAAATTTCTTTATCAGACAAATAAGAAAGCGCATGAGCAGCGCAAACACCAAAAAGGCACGCAGCTCAAGGAAGTGAAGTTCCGGCCGGCCACCGCCGAGCATGACTATCAGGTTCGGAAAAACCAGATCATCAGGTTTCTGGGCGAGGGCCACAAAGTAAAGGCCATGATCTTTCATCGCGGCCGTGAAATGGCGCACCAGGAAGTGGGCCGCGCCAAGATGGAGCGCCTGCTGAAAGATATCGCCGATCACGCGCTGGTGGAAATTGGACCGCGCATGGAGGCCAACATATTGATGGCTCTTCTCGCACCTAAGAAAGGTGGAGCGCCTGCGAGGCCGGCGGCAACAGCAGGCGTGAGCCAAGCCTGAAGCATAAGGACAGTCTGTGGCGAAAAAGCAAAAGAAACGTAAGCTGAAATCGCATCGCGGCGCTGGGAAGAGATTCAAGATCACCGCCAACGGCAAGATATTGCGCATGCATTCCGGCAAGCGGCATCTGCTGGGAACGAAGCTGCCGAAGCGCATGCGCCGCCTGAAGAAGCTGGCGCAAGTCGATCCAGCGGACGCGCCCCATGTGCGCAGGATGTTGCCCTACGGCTAGATCTTTTCTGGTTTAGGTCTGCTTTAGGTCTAATTTGGGATTCTGATTTTGTGCCAGGCAGCGCGTTATCCGCCCACGGCGGGCCTGCCGGCCAGTGGCTGCGGTCAATCGAAACTGAATTTTAATTGATCGCCGCCAGATTGCTCTGCTGCCATTTTTAACGCAGCGGAGCAAATACCTCAACACGCCGTGGAGACGCTCGACACCGTCGTGGCCGTCTGTTTCGCCGAATGATTTGCGCCCTATTTCCGGCGCGAAATCGGCGCAATCAGGCCTAGGCTGTTTCGCGCGATCTCCGCGCAGGAGAAATGCAATGGCCAGAGTAAAACGTGGCACGAAGCGCCGCGCGCGCCGCAAAAAATATTTGCGCCGCACGAAGGGCTTTTTCCTCACCAAGAGCAAGCTCTATCAGTCGGCGCAGGAGGCCGTCAACCGAGCCGAACGCTACTCTTATAGGGATCGCCGCCAGCGTAAACGTCAGTTCCGCCGGCTGTGGATTCAGCGCATTGGCGCCGCAGCGCGCTTGAACGGGCTTTCTTACAGCGAACTCATACACGGACTAAAGGCGGGCGGCGTCGACATCGATCGTAAAATTCTCGCCGATATCGCGGTGCGAGACGCCGCGGGATTCGCAAATATCGCCGCCCAGGCAAAACAGGCGGCTGGAACTCCGGCTTGAGCACTCGGCGCCTCTCGAGAAAAGCTTGCATCGAAGTGCGTCCGCTGGCTGCCGGGCGCTGGGCTTTTGCTTTGGTGTAAGCTTTCCCGCATACGACTGCCATGCCCGAAGTGGCCGACAATACTCGACAAACCCTTGCCGCTCTTGGTATCTCCACGCCTGCGGAGGTCACCGCCCGTTTCGAAGCACTTCGCGCCGAATTCGACCGAGCCTACGCAACTGCGCGCGACGAGGCTTCCTGGAAAGTGCTGCGTGACGCCTGGCTCGGTCGCAAATCGGGCGTGCTGAATCGCATCACCGAACAGTGGCTGAAACCCGCTCCGCCCGAACTCCGGCCGACCGTTGGGCGAATGCTCAATGAGCTCAGAACTCACGTCGAGAAAGGGCTCGAGCAGCTTCAGCAAACCATAACTGCCGCAGCGGAGAGTGCTGCGCTTGCTCGCGAGCGCGTTGACCTCTCGTTGCCCGGCGTTGTTCGGCCGATTGGTTCACGCCATCTCATACGGCAAACATTCGAAGAAATCGAGCGCATCTTTCTTTCCCTTGGTTTTACCGTCGTCGAAGGCCGTGAAATCGAGACACCTTATTACAATTTCGAGGCGTTGAATATCCCGGAACATCACCCCGCGCGCGATACCATGGACACGTTCTATCTCGACCTTCCGCCGGGACCACAGCCGCATTTGTTGCGCACCCACACGTCGCCCATGCAAGTGCACACTATGGAAAAGCAGCAGCCCCCCGTGCGCATCATCGTGCCGGGAAAGGTCTATCGACGGGATAATCCCGATGCGACCCACTCGTACATGTTCCACCAGGTGGAAGGTCTCGCTGTCGATTCGGACATCAGCTTCTGCGAATTCAAGGGCACCGTCGAGTATTTCGTGCGCGAATTCCTGGGTCCCGCGGCCAAAACGCGCCTGCGCCCCAGCTATTTTCCCTTCACCGAGCCTTCCGTCGAAGTAGATGCGACCTGTTTCGTCTGCGGGGGCCGTGGTTGCAGGCTTTGCAAAAATTCTGGATGGATCGAACTGTTCGGCGCGGGCATGGTCGATCCGGCCGTCTATGGCTTTGTGAATTACGATGCGAAGCGCGTCTCCGGCTATGCTTTCGGCTTGGGAGTCGACCGTCTTTCGCAGCTCAAATACGGAATCGACGATGTGCAGCTCTTCTTTCAAAATGATGTGCGCTTCCTGCGGCAATTTCCCTGACGCGCAAATGTCCTGACGCCCGATGAAAATCCTTTACGACTGGCTGAAGGAGTTCGTGGAAGTTCCGTTCGCTCCTAGAGAGTTGGCGGAACGATTGTCGCTGGCTGGGGTCGCGGTCGAAGGCGTGTCCGAGACTTCCGCCGGCCCGCTGCTCGATCTCGACCTCACTATCAATCGCCCCGATTGCCTCGCGCATTACGGCGTGGCGCGCGAAGTGGCCGCCTTGGGGCGAAACGAGTTGAAGTCCGTTTCTGTGACTCTGCCGGAAGCCGGCGAGAGCGCCGCAAGCGTTGCGCGTGTAGAAGTAGAATCCCCCGAACTTTGCGGCAGATACACCGCACGTGTCTTGCGCGGCCTGAAGGTGCAGCCGTCGCCCGATGGGCTGCGCAAGCGCCTGGAGGCCCTCGGGCAGGCTTCCATCAACAACGTGGTGGACGCCACCAATTACGTAATGCTCGAATTGGGCCAGCCCATGCACGCCTACGATCTGGATCTGCTGGCAGAACGGCGCATTATCGTTCGCCGCGCGCGTCCCGGCGAAAAGATCCGCACGCTGGATGACGTTGAGCGAACCCTGTCACCAGATGTCTGCGTCATTGCGGACGCAGCTCGCGCGGTGGGCATTGGCGGCATCATGGGAGGAGCGGAAACCGAGATCGGTTTCGCGACGCGCAACGTGCTTCTGGAAGCTGCGTGGTTTGATCCGATCTCCATTCGCCGTAGTTCGAAGGCGCTGGGACTGCGTACGGAGGCATCCACGCGTTTCGAGCGCGGCGCCGACCCGGAAATGGCAGAGTTAGCCTCGAGACGGTGCGCAGCTTTGATCCGCGAATTAGCCGGGGGCGAAGTGCTGGCGGGAGTCGTGGATGTTTATCCGGCGCGCCGCGAACCTCTGGCGCTGGAGCTCTCGCGCAAAGAGTTGCTACGCGTGATGGGAGCCGATGTGCCCGACCGCGAAATCGAGGCGATTCTCCGCGCGCTCGGCTTTGCTCCTCAGCGTATTGATCAGCATATTGATCAGGCGCGCGGCGCAGCCGATGCAACGCTCGCACGATGGCGATGCCGGCAGCCTTCCTGGCGCCAGGACGTCACACGCGAAGTGGATTTGATCGAAGAAATCGCGCGCCACTATGGCTTGGACAAGTTTCCGCCGCGGCTGCATCCGGCCAAACAGCCGGCTGCGCGTTTGCCATACGCTGAGGCCGAGGATCGTCTGCGCGAACGGCTGATCGGCCTGGGGTACCGAGAGATTGTCTCTATTCCGCTGGTGAACGAAGCGGAAGACGCGCTCTTCCGGCCCGGGGACGTAGTACCCGCGCGTGTGGCAAATCCTCTCGCGGAAGACGCCTCGCTTTTGCGCTCCAATGGCTTGGTGAGCATGGCGCATGCGTTGGCGTGGAATTTGAACCGGGGCCAGCGCGATTTGCGGCTATTTGAAATCGGCCGCGCTTATCGCCTGCTGAATGAGGCGCCCGACGAGATGCGCATCGTCACCATCGGCGCAACCGGCCTGGTGCGTCAACAAGGCGTCGCGGAATCTGCTCGGGAATACTCCTTCGCCGACCTCAAAGGCGATCTCGACCAAATCGGTGATCTTGCCGGCGGCTTCAGATGGAACAATGAAACTTCGGGCTGGCGGAATGCCGCTCGCGCCGGCGCCTTTGCGCCGGGCAAAAACGGCACGGGCGAATCGCGCGCGATCGGTCAAGCAGGTCAACTCGCCACGCGAGTGGCGGACAGGTTCAAGCTGCGTCAGGATGTCTTTCTCGCAGAATGGGCGCTTGAGCCCTTCTACGCCGGCTACAAGCAGGCTCGCGCCGCGCGAAAATATCAGCCAATTTCGCGCTTTCCGGCTGTCGAGCGCGATTTCTCGCTGATACTCCCGGATGGCACGAGCTTCGCCGCGGTGCGCGAGGCCATTGAGGGATTGCGAATACCCGAAGTTATCTCTGTCGAGGCCGTCGACCTCTTCCGCGGACGAAATATCCCGCCAGGAAAGTTTTCGCTGCTGGTCCGGGTCACATTTCAAAGCCAGGAAGCCACTCTGACCGACGCTCAGCTGAACGATTTTTCCTCGCGCATCATTTCCACATTGCAGCAGAAGTTAGGCGCGGAGCTGCGTTCCGCTTAAACCTAGCTGCGAGTCCAGAGCGTCCTGTCGCGAATTGACGATCAACTTGCCCTGGCTTAGCGGGGTGTCGCACAATAACGCCGCCCTAGCCGCGCGGTTCATTTGTCGGGAGGCGTGCAAGCATGAAAGTCGAAATTTACGATCAGGTTTACAACGTCGCTGGGGACCTCGAGCCCTCCTATGTGGAGCAATTGGCCAAATATGTGGACCAGCGTATGCGCCAGGTGGCCCGTGGGACTGGAGCAGTGGACTCGGTAAAGGTCGCTGTGCTCGCAGCTTTGTCTATTGCGGATGAATTGCACAATCTGCGGCAGGACCGGGACAAAAACCAAGCGGCATTGCGAGCAGATGCCGAACGTTGCCTCAAATTGATCGATCGTGCGCTTCAACAAACTGCCTGACGCACAAAAGACACGGGAACGGGGAAATCGATTTGACGGTCGTCCTTGGACCGCTAGAATGTACGAGGAGTAGGCCTGCAACGCGCGTGATTGGTGCGAAGATCTTTTGAACCAATGCTGGATCTCTGCGGTGCCCGGGTCAGACGGCCTGTGCGCATGGCCCGCAGCCGGGCATGCCTCGGTTGCGGGAAAGCCTAAAGGCCGGCGCAGGGCGCCCACCTTATAACAGAGGTTCAGGATCTAGCTCCACACGGCGAAGTGGACCGCTCCTTCCACTATATCCATGCGCATTTTGTTTATCGGGGACATTGTAGGTTCGCCCGGGCGGCGGATCGTGCTCGAACGCCTGGAAGACATCATCGCCAATGAGCAGGCCGACCTTGTAATCGCCAATGGCGAGAATTCGGCTTCCGGATTCGGCATCACTCCGCGACTCACCGAGGAACTGCTTTCCGCCGGAATCGAGGTTCTTTCCGGAGGGAATCATATCTGGGACCGCAAGGAGATTCTCGACTTCATTCCGCGAGAGCCCCGGCTGCTGCGTCCCGCTAATTTCCCGGCAACTAGCCCGGGCAGCGGGCTTTTCTGCGGCACGTCTCGCCAAGGCACGCCTTATGCCGTCCTCTGCTTGCAAGGGCGCATCTTCATGGCGGCAAACGATGACCCGTTCAGCGTCGCCGATCGCGAATTGCTCAGGCTGCCACCCGAGACGAAGGTCGTCATCGTGGATATGCACGCCGAAGCCACCAGTGAAAAGCAGGCTATGGGCTGGTATTTGGATGGGCGCGTCACGGCCGTGCTTGGAACACACACCCACGTGGCTACCGCGGACGAACGAATCCTGCCCGGCGGAACCGCCTACATCACGGACGTAGGCATGACGGGACCACACGATTCCATTATCGGGATGGAGAAAGGCCCAATCATCAAGCGCTTTCTCGATGGACTGCCGGCGCGGTTCGAGGTCGCCACGGGCGATATCCAAATGAACGCGGTGCTCATCGAGGCGGATTCCGCCAGCGGTCGGGCGGTATCCGTGGCGCGCCGCCGCTACCGCTTGGACCATTGAGTCATCTCGCACGAGCAACCTAATGCGAGCGCAGCCGCATTATATTCACGTGACAGTGAAGCGCATCGCCCAGATCCTTCCACCTCTCGTTGCCATCTTTTGTGCAGCGGTCTTCTCCGGCGCGCTTATGCGCGCTCAGGAGGACCCCACCCTCGATGCGGCTCAACGGCGCTTTCCTGACGTCGGCGCCGGCTTTCGCGCTATTCGACGTGGCCCAGACGGCGCCTACTACATCCTGGCGCCTGCTACCCCTTCTGACCCTGGGGACTCTCCTAAACGTGCAACGCTTTGGAAGCGCTCTCAGCCGCCCGCGCATTCTGTGCCTGTCGTGCTTGTGTTCGACTCGCAAGGGAGAAAACTGCGGCAGATTCCCGCGCGGCCTCGGCCCGGCGAACTTGTCTCTCCCAGTTCAATGGATCTCGATGCGTCCGGCCGCGTGTACATCGCGGATCAAAGCGCCAATATGGTGAGCATCTACACGCCTGACGGGGCGCCCTTCGCACATTTTCGCGTTCCTGAACCAACCCAAATTGTCGCCCTTCCGCGTGATCAGATCGCCGTCTGCAGCGGCAATTCCGAGCGCCTGATTGCCGTTTACGACCTGCACGGCACGCTTGTGCGTGAATTTGGCGAACTGGCTGACCTGAGCGACGACCCCGAACTGAACCACCGCCTCAACGTCGGGCATCTGGCCTCGGACAAGGCCGGCAATCTGTATTTTGCATTCCGCTATTTGCCGGAACCTACGGTACGAAAATACGATCCCAATTCCGGTTACGTGCTCGATGAACTGACGCTTACGACTCTCGAGCTCCAGCCTATGGCGCAGTCCGCACGCCAGGAAATCGCCCGCGCGGGCTCGGGAAAGCCTGCCTCTCCCCACCAGATCATCTCCGCATTGGGAGTCGATCCCGAAACTCAGGAAATCTGGCTGGCCCTGGGGAACTTGCTGATGCACTTAGATAATGCTGATAACAATATGTCTAGCGATCGTATCTATACGACGGATCGCGCGCGCATGGTGCCTGATTTCGTGCTCGTAGAAAAAGATAACCTGCTCTTAGGCAACGACCCGCTTGGAATTTACGAATTCCCGCGCTCGGGTAAGAAAAAGTGAGCGCTGATTCCTTTCGCTTGTGTGAAACAACGGAAAGCCCAAAACTTTTTGCTCAATCCCGCGAGAAAATTCTTCTCTGTGGAAATCCTGTGCATCTCCTGTGCAGGCTTCCATGTATGCCGCGTTATTTTTTCCTTGCCGCACGTGACAGCTTTCGTGGACAATCGGACCTCGTCGGTGCTATGACGCGAAGGTCCTGTAACAGCCCCGGCCACCCTCGCGACACTGGCAACTCAGGGGTACGCTAGGCCGGAGTCCTAGGCTTAAAAACATTCAAGATTGGATGGGCGGCCGCCGGTGCGGCATTTCCACAGCATTTCCACACCTTGTGGAAATGCCTTACTCTCCTATTGGCGGCTGGTAAAACGAATGAATTCATGGGAAAAAATTCTGCAGCACATGGAAAGGCGGGTCAACCCGCACAGTTTTGCTACTTGGTTTCTGCCCACCAAACAAGAGGGGGCCGACAATGGCACCGTGGTGGTTCGCGTTCCTTCGCGGCCCTTCCGAAAGCGCCTGACCGAGACCTACGGTGAATTGCTTCAGGCTGTCCTGGTCGAAGTCGGCATGCCGGATGTGCAGCTCAATTTCGTATGCAACGAGCCGGAGCCCCCTTCGGCCATGGCCTCGCCGATCAAACAAGCACGGCTTGATTTCGATAACGTAGACCATCAGTTGAATCTGCGATACACCTTCGACACGTTTGTCGTCGGCGGATCCAATCAGTTCGCACACGCAGCCGCGCGCGCCGTTGCGGAGGCTCCGTCAAAAGCCTACAACCCGCTCTACCTCTACGGCGGTGTGGGGATGGGTAAAACGCATTTGATGCAGGCTATCGGTCACATGGTGAAGTCGCGCAACCCAGGCCTCCGGCTCACTTATATCAGCGCTGAGAAATTCACCAACGAGGTGATCAATTCTATTCGCTTTGACCGCATGATCACTTTTCGAGATCGGTTCCGCTCTGTTGACGTTCTGCTGGTCGACGATATTGAGTTTATCGCCGGCAAAGAGCGCACCCAGGAAGAGTTCTTTCACACTTTTAATGCGCTGCACGACCTGCAAAAACAGATTGTGCTGTCTTCCGATTGTCCGCCGAAAGAAATCGCCGCCATCGAAGAACGCCTCCGTTCACGTTTCGAATGGGGATTGATCGCGGATATTCAGCCGCCCGATCTGGAGACCAAGATCGCTATTCTGCAGAAGAAAGCCGAAACGGAACATTTTCAGCTGGCAGATGACGTGGCTGAATTCATCGCGCGCTCGATCAAGTCCAACGTGCGCGAATTGGAAGGCGCGCTGACGAGGCTGGTAGCCTATACTTCACTCACGGGCGCGGCTGTAAATCTCGGCACTGCACAGCAAGCTCTGCGAAACATCATCGCCACACAGGAGAAAAAGGTCACCATCGAGCTCATCCAAAAGCGTGTCGGCGAACAGTTTGGTCTTCGGGATCAGGATCTCAAGATGCGATCCAACGCCAAGGCCATCTCCTTTCCCCGCCAGATTGCGATGTATCTGGTAAAGCAGCTTACCTCCGCCTCGCTGCCGGAAATCGGAAAACAGTTCGGCGGCAAACATCACACCACAGTCTTGCACTCGATCAATAAGATCGAAAACCTGCGCCGCAACGACAAAGATTTGAATCGCACAATCAGCCGTCTGCTCGACACCCTCGGCTAAATAGCTTACTCATCTCCTCATCGACTTTCCGCGCCCGCTGGCAAAGACATGCCGGCGGCGCTTCCCATTTTTGCCTTGGTCTGCCTGCTTTCTGCGTTTTGTGCCCCATGAAAACCTTGTGCGAATGATGTGGGCGCTTCGCGGGCGGCTGTGGAAAGCTTCGTCGCCCATAGCTGCCTTGTCCCCGTTTTCCACCGGTCGCGAACACAATGCTCAATTTCATGCACATGACATCGCGCTTAAACTACAGACCTTGTGCGGATATCCTCTTTTGCGCGTGCACGGCTACTACTACTATCTTTATCCCTTCATTAAAACAGGGTACAGTAGCCGGTTTGAATTCGCGGTTTACCGCGGAGGAAATCGTAGATGGAATTTTCCGTTAAAAAGTACGATCTGCTCGGGGCACTCAATCTCACGCAAGGTGTCGTCGAGCGCAAAACCACTATCCCCATCCTTTCGCATCTTCTGTGTGAAGCCAAGGGCAACAGTGTCACGCTGACGGCGACGGACCTCGAGCTCAGCATTCGTACTTCGTGTGAGGCGAAGGTTAAAAAAGAGGGCGCCGGCACGATACCCGCTAAGAAGCTGCTCGAATTGGTGCGGCTGCTGCCCGAAGGTGAAATTCGGTTTCGCCTGCTCGAAAACCACTGGATGCACATTACTTCGGACCGGCGCAACTACAAGATGGTGGGCATGTCCAAGGATAATTTCCCGGCCATTCCAGTTTTCCCTCACGCGCTCGTGACGATACCGGCAGGAATTCTCTCCACCCTGATTGCCAGGACCGCTTTCGCGATTTCCATGGAGGAGTCTCGTTACACGTTGAACGGTGCTCAGCTCACTTTGAAGCCCGATATGATCGCCATGGTCGCGACGGACGGTCACCGTCTGGCTCTCGCGGAAACCGACCATTCCTTCGCGGGTCTTTCCAACGAAACGCGTCCCTTGATTCCCAAGAAAGCTATGGCGGAAATCCAACGGCTCGCGGGAGAGGCAGGAGAAAACGGCCAAATTGAATTCGCGAGAGACGACAGCCACCTATTTTTTCAGCTGGATTCGCATTTACTGATCTCTCGCATTCTCACCGGGCCAGTTTCCCAATTACGAAGCCGTTCTGCCGCGCGATAACAACAAGAAAATTGTGCTCGAGCGCAACGAATTCAATGATGCCGTGCGGCGCGTCTCACAATTGGCCGATCAGCGTTCGCATGCGCTGAAATTCTCCGTCAGCCAGGAGGGCGTGGAGCTTTCTGCTTCAAGTCCGGAGTATGGCGAAGCCACTGAGAATATAGAAAAAGAATACAGCGGCGATCCCATTTCGATTGGCTTTAACGGTCAATATCTGCTGGATTTTCTCGCCGCAGCTCCCGACGGGCCAATCAGTGTGGAGCTGAAAGACGAGCAGTCTGCCGGTCAATTGGTGCCGTTGGCGGACGATCAGTACCGGTATCGCTATATCATCATGCCCATGCGCATCTAGTTTTTGGCCTGAAATTGCTTCAATTTGCGGATAAACTCTTGCTTCCCTAGGAAACGACTCGAATCTCCCGTCACGGCCCTGTGAATATGGCGTAAACAACTGCAGACTAAAGACTTAGCGTACAATAATAATCTCGCAACACCTTGAGAAAAAGGCCCAGATAGAGTAGAATTCTTTTGGGCATTCACACAAGTTTTGGGTCTTCCGGAACGGCATTTTTAGCTCTGATCTGTGCCTTGGTTTTCTCGTTCGCGCCAGAACGACAGGGTGCAGCCAGGCAAACACAGTCTTCGCCGCGTCCGCTTTCGCAAGAAGAAAATCCGGACGGGATGGAGCAGAAGCGCCTCTGGTTCGCGAATCGACACCAGGATTGCACGTTAAAGGCGGGAAAACCGTTCTGCGGCAGCCTTCCCCTCCACGGTTAGTCAGGAGACGCACACAATATGGCTGAGAAAGAGATGGTGACCGGCAAAGCTGCGGGCCATCGCTACGATGCCACCTCGATCAAGGTCCTGGGCGGTATCGAGGCGGTGCGCAAGCGCCCGGCCATGTATATCGGCTCGACCACCGAACAGGGTTTGCACCACCTCGTTTGGGAAGTGGTGGATAACTCGGTGGACGAAGCTATGGCCGGCTATTGCGACGAAATCAATGTCATCGTTCATGAAGACAACAGCGTCACGGTCATCGACAACGGCCGCGGCATTCCTGTGGATATGCACGCCACGGAAAAGAAGCCTGCCGCGGAAGTGGTGATGACCGTTCTTCACGCAGGCGGAAAATTCGATAGCGATACTTATAAAGTTTCCGGTGGTCTTCATGGCGTTGGTGTGTCTGTGGTGAATGCGCTTTCGGACTGGCTGGAACTGGAGATCTGGCGGGATGGCGAGGTTTGGGAACAGTCCTACGAATGCGGAGTCCCCAAATCAAAGCTCGTCGTTACTGGTAAGACGCGCAAGACCGGTACCAAGATCACGTTTCACGCCGATCCCACCATCTTCGAAAAGACCGATTACAGCTATGACATCCTCGCGCAGCGCTTGCGCGAGTTGGCCTTCCTGAACAAGGGCCTGAAAATCACACTGCAGGATGAGCGCAGCGAAAAAAATACTGAGTTTCGCTTCACCGGTGGCATCGTGGAATTCGTCAAGCACCTCAATCGCGGCAAGCAGACGCTTCACGATTCTCCGATCTATATCGAAGGCAAGCGCGATAACGTCGAATTAGAAATCGCGCTGCAATATAACGATAGCTATGCGGAAAACGTCTTTGCTTTTGCCAACACGATCAACACCGTTGATGGCGGCACGCATCTTTCGGGATTCCGTTCCGCGCTGACGCGCTCGATCAACAACTTCGCCAGCGCCGCCGGCATGCTCAAGGAACAGAAAGATAGCGTCTCAATCACTGGCGATGATGTCCGCGAAGGTTTGATCGCAGTCGTATCCGTGAAGCTGCCCCAGCCTCAGTTCGAAGGGCAGACCAAAGGCAAGCTAAATAGCGACATCAAAGGCCAGGTGGAGCAGCTCGTTAACGAACGGCTCGGGGAATACTTCGATAAGCACACCACCGTCGCGCGCCGCATTATCGGAAAGTGCATTGACGCGGCGCGGGCGCGCGAAGCGGCCCGCAAGGCGCGCGAGCTCACGCGCCGCAAGTCCGCCATGGATTCCGGAGGCTTGCCCGGGAAGCTGGCGGATTGCCAGGAGCGCGATCCCGCCAAATGTGAAGTCTTCATCGTCGAGGGCGAATCGGCAGGCGGGTCAGCCAAACAGGGCCGTGATCGCCGCTATCAAGCCATTTTGCCGCTCAAGGGCAAAATCCTGAACGTGGAGAAGGCGCGCTACGACAAGATGCTGGGCCACGAAGAAATCCGCGCCATCATCACGGCGCTCGGAACGGGAATCGGCAAAGATGATTTCGACGCCAGCCGCTTACGCTATCACAAGGTGATTCTGATGACCGACGCGGACGTGGACGGCAGCCACATTCGCACTTTGTTGCTGACGTTTTTCTTCCGTCACATGAAGGAACTCATCGAGCGTGGGCATATATATATCGCTCAGCCCCCTCTCTATCGCGTCAAACGCGGGAAAATGGATCGCTACATCCGCGACGAGCGCGAGTTCTCTCACGAGTTGATGCGGCGCGCCACCGAGGACCACATCGTCAAGGCCAAAGAGGGCGTCGCGCTCGAAGGGGCCGCGCTCACCAGGTTCCTTCTCGATGTGCAGGAATATGACCAGATCGCGGCCAAGATGCTCCGGCGGCTGCGCGAGCGCGCGCTGGTCGACTTGCTCGCGGCCAGCGAACTCGAAAAGAAAGCCGATTTCGAAGACAAGAAAGCACTCGAGAAACTCCTGAAAGCCATCGAGAAAGCCAAGCTCAAAGTGGATGCAAACATCGTCTATGACGAGGAGCACAGCCTGCACGAAGTGGTGCTGGGTAATGGTTCCGGGCCGTGGGGGCGAATTAATTGGGCGCTCGTTTCCAGGCCCGATGTGAAGCGCCTGCGCACGCTCAGCCGGGCCATTTCGGCTTCAGATAAGCCGCCGTTCACCGTCGCTCGCAATGGCGACAAAGTGAACAAAGAGAATGCGGCTGCGGTGCTCGCTTTTGTTCTCGAGGACGCCAAGAAAGACTTCACCATCACGCGGTTCAAGGGCTTGGGCGAAATGAATCCAGATCAGCTCTGGGCCACCACCATGAACGCCGAGACCCGTACGCTCCTGAAAGTGAAGCTCGAAGACGTGGTCGAGGCGGAGAAGATGTTCACCACGCTGATGGGCGAAAACGTTGAGGAACGCCGCAAATTCATCGAAGACAACGCCCTCGATGTCCAGAACCTCGATATCTAAGTCTCAATAGGCGAACTAGAAAGGGAGCCAAAGGCAAATGGCAGAGGACAAAACGCCGGCGATTTTAATTCCGGTGGATATCGAAGCCGAGATGAGGAAGTCCTATCTCGACTACGCCATGAGCGTGATCATCGGGCGCGCATTGCCCGACGTGCGCGATGGCCTCAAGCCCGTGCACCGGCGCATTTTGTATGGCATGCACGAGATGAACTTGACTTCCACGCGCCCCTACCGCAAGTGCGCCAAGATCGTCGGCGAGGTACTTGGCAAGTTCCATCCGCATGGCGATGCGCCTGTCTATGACGCCCTGGTGCGCATGGCGCAGCCTTTCAGCATGCGTTATCCGCTCGTGGATGGGCAAGGCAACTTCGGCTCGGTCGATGGCGATCCGCCGGCGGCCATGCGTTACACAGAAGCGCGGCTCGCGCGCATCAGCGAAGAGTTATTGGCCGATATTGATCGAGAGACCGTCGATTTCATTCCCAATTTCGATGAGACCGAGCACGAGCCCGTCGTGCTGCCTACACGTGTGCCGAATCTGCTGGTAAATGGCGCGACCGGTATCGCGGTGGGCATGGCCACGAACATTCCTCCGCATAACCTGAAGGAGATTATCGACGCCACCGTCTTGATGGTGGAAAAGCCGGATGTGTCGCTCAAGGAAGTGATGAAGCTCGTTCCCGGTCCAGACTTTCCCACAGGCGGATACATCGCCGGCCGCGAGGGCATCGAACAGGCCTACAAGAAAGGCCGCGGCAGCTTCATCATGCGCGCCAAGGCTTCCATCGAACAGGTGGGCAAAGATCGAGAAAATATCGTCATCACCGAAATTCCTTATCAGGTCAATAAGTCCCGTCTGGTGGAGCGAATTGCCGACCTGGTCCAGTCGAAAAAGATCGAAGGTATCTCCGACGTGCGCGACGAGTCCGATCGCGAAGGCATGCGCGTCGTGGTCGAAATCAAGCGCGGTGAAGAGGCCCAGCTCGTCCTAAACCATCTCTACAAGCTCACGCAGATGCAGGAATCGTTCGGCATGATCCTGCTGGCTATCACCGGCGGACAGCCCCGCGAGATGGGCCTGCTCGAGTTTCTGCGGCTCTTCCTCGAACATCGCCGCGAAGTGGTGATTCGCCGCACGCGCTACGACCTGCGCAAAGCCGAAGAGCGCGAGCACATTTTGCTGGGGTATCACATCGCCGTCGATCATCTGGACAACGCCATCAAGATCATCCGGGGTTCTGCGAGCCGCGCGAATGCGCGCGAGAATTTGCACGCCTATTTTTCTAACAAGTCGGTCGAAATCGTCTCCGGAGCGCGTGGAGAGAAGACGGAAACTCTCAAAGGCGTCAAACTCGACGCCAAGAAATATGGACTTTCCGGTGATGTGATCGGCCTCAGCCTTATCCAGATTGACGCCATCCTGGAACTGCAATTGCACCGTTTGACGCGCCTTTCCATCGACGACATCCTGAAGGAACTTGCTGAAATCCGCGCGAAGATCGCCGAGCTCAAGGAAATTCTGGGCAGCGAGAAAAAACTTAAGCAGGTAATCGTCTCCGAACTGCAGGAGATTCAGAAGGAATTCGGGGATGCCCGGCGCACGCAAATCGTCGACGCTGTTGACGAGATCAAGGTCGAAGACCTGATCGCCGATACCGACATGGCCATCACCATCAGCCATGCCGGCTACATCAAACGCACTCCGGTGGATGTTTATCGCCATCAGTCGCGCGGCGGAAAAGGCCGCATCGGGGCACGTACGCGCGAAGAGGATTTCCTCCAGCATCTCTTCATCGCTTCGGCACACAGTTATATTCTGCTGTTCAGCTCGAAGGGCCGCGTTTTTTGGCTGAAGGTCTACGAAATTCCCGAAGCTGCTGCAGCCACACGCGGCCGGGCCATCACCAGCCTAGTGAAATTCCAGGAGGACGAACATCTCACCGCGCTTGTCCCCGCGCGCAATTTGGAAGAGACAGGCCGCTTCGTCTTTTTCGCCACGCGTAACGGCACGGTGAAGAAGACCGAGCTCGCGGAATTCAGCAATCCGAGGCCTTCCGGGATTATTGCCATTAATCTTGACGCCAAGGACGAATTGATCGGCGTGAAGCTCACCGACGGGAAGCAGATGATCTTCCTTGCCAGCCATGAGGGCCAGGCCATCCTTTTCCGTGAAACGGAAGTTCGCGCGATGGGAAGGCAGGCCGGCGGAGTCAACGGCATGGACTTAGGCAAAGACGATTACGTGGTAAGCATGGATGCCGCGCAGCCGGATTTTGAGATCATCCGCAAGGAATCGAAGAAGGAAACGGAAAATCTCGATGAGCTCGAAAACGAAGTGATCAAGGATTCGCTCACTTCGCTCATGCTCACCATCTCCGAAAAGGGCTACGGCAAGCGCACTCCGCTCGCCGAATACCGGATCACCTCGCGCGGCGGCAAAGGCGTGATCAATCTGAAGAGCACCGACCGCAATGGTGCGGTAGTCGCTGCTCTGCAAGCCAGTGAAGATTCCGACGTGATAATTATCACCGAGTTTGGAAAGATCATTCGCGTGCACTCCAACGAGATTCGGGAGGCGGGCCGCTCGACGCAGGGCGTGCGCCTGTTGCGTCTCGATGACGACGATAAAATCGCCGCCGCCGCTATCGTCGAAGAGGAAAGTAATGGCGCCAATGGGACGGGTGGCACTCCAACCGTACCGCCAGCCGAAAACAAAGAGGGAGAAAAATCCTGAGCGCTTATTCTTAGGCGCCGGGTGAACTGAGATAGTAGCCCGGTCGCGAACGTATGATCAGGGCGCGCCGACTGGCTACTACCACTCGAATTTCGTGATATCCGGTAGTGTTTGTCCCCGAAGCACGGTAGCTGAGCGTATATTGCGCGTGCAGCTCACCGCCAACCTCGTCGATGGCCTTCTCGATAGAGGCATCCTTCACCGTCGACTGGTAGAGTCCCCCGGTCGCCGCCGTCGCCACCTCCAGTGGACGTTCCTTAACAGCGGCCTCCGCGTGCTGCACCACCCACGCCGCTAACGCCATCACGTCGATATTTCCGGAGCGCTGCTCTTCTGTGGTGGGCGTTTGGGGTGTGCCCGGAATACCCGGCTGGCCGAATACGCCCGGCGGCGTTGCGGATGGCGGAGAGCCGCTCTTTTGCTGGCCTCGAGCTTCGGCAGCGGTTGTCGAAAGCCCCACGGAATAAATCGTGATGTTCTCGAGCTGTGCATCCCTCAAAACCTGCCCCAGCTTTTCTTCGCTGCCCGAATCAAGTGCTTCGGCCACCGTGATGATCACGCGGCGCCGCGCCGGCGGCCGGTTCTTGAGCATGCCCACCGCGCTCGAAAGCGCGTCATAGAGCCGCGTTCCCGACGAGCCTGACTTCAGATTGTTGATGGTCTTTTCAATGGCGTCATGATCCGCGGTGAAATCTTGCAGATGATTCACCTGGTCGTCATAGCCGATCACCGCCGCATCACCACTTTCGCCCACGACGGTTTCGGTAAACAGAACGCCCGTTTTTCGAATCGCTGGCAAGAGCGCATCGATTCGAGAGCTTGTCTCCATGACGATAACAACGGATAGCGGCGCGCCTCCTATATCGAACCCTTCGAGTTTTTGTTCCACGCCGTTGTCGAAAATGTGGAAATCGTTCTGTGTAAGGTCCAGCACCAGCTCGCCTTTGGAATCCCGCACAACTACGGGCGCATTCACCAGATCCACGCGAACGCGTATCGACGACTGATCCAGCGGTTTTTGGGCCGGGGCTTGCGGCGCTTTCTGAACCGCCTGCCCCGCTTTCGGAGCGATGGGTCCGGAGCCGGACTGCGCCCATGCGTAAGTGCCCGCTAATAGTGCGAATCCTGCCACCATTGCAACCAGTGGCGTAAGTCTGTGTCCTCGTGCCATAGCTTTCATGTGTTATGCCTCCGCCCCACTGGTGCTTTTGGCCCTGTTACAAGTTTACTAGATTGGACGCCTGCGGAACCGCTTACGTTGGATTGCCCTTCCCGCTCCACGTAGAATGATGGCTCGTCTAATTTCCCGCTGGAGGATTCATGGCTCGTCGTAATCAAACGCCGCAGCAGCCCGCCTATCGCGATGCTCTCTTCATGGAAAGCGTCGCAGCGCGGCCGGTGCGCATCCTTACCGAATATCTGGACCCTCTTGTTCGATTGCGGCGCGAAGAGGTCGGCGACACCATCGTGATGTTTGGATCGGCGCGGATTGTCGGGCGCGACCGGGCCCTGGCCCATCTGCGGCGTCTCAAGAGCCTCAAGGGGAAGCAAACCCCCCGTCGTCGTCTGGCCCTCCGCGATGCCCGCGCGGCTCTATCGATGTCCCGCTATTACGAAGAGGCCCGTGAACTTGCGCACCGCATCACCGCGTGGTCCCTCACCCTGGGCGAACATCCACGCCGTTTCGTAATCTGTTCCGGCGGCGGGCCCGGCATCATGGAGGCCGCCAACCGCGGCGCAGCCGAAGCCGGCGGCAAAACGGTCGGTCTCTCCATCGAACTGCCGCACGAGCAATGGCCTAACTCCTACATCAGCCCCGGTCTCAATTTTCAGTTCCACTATTTCTTCATGCGCAAGTTGTGGTTTGCCCAACTCGCCAAAGCGCTCATCGTTTTTCCCGGTGGCTTCGGCACCATGGATGAACTCTGGGAGATGCTTACATTGATGCAGACCGGCAAGCTGCAGCGCCGCAATCTGATCCTGATTTACGGGCGCCGCTACTGGCATCGCGTAATCGATTGGCGAGAGATGCTCAATTGGGGCACCATCAATCGGCGAGAATACAATTTGCTCCAGTTTGCAGATAGCGTCGACGAGGCCTTCGAACGCATCCGCAGCGGCCTGGAAGAGTTCCAGATGTCCCCGGATACCCTGTTTAGCGAGTAGGTCAGAGGATAAAACGCAGCCACTCTTACGGTAATTTGAGCATGGGTGAATTCCCGCCCAACGGCATCCTAGCTGTGGAGATAGCGGACACTCAGCTAACTCAGCCCGGTCCATCATTTATGGGAGGAGAACTCATGCTAGGAAAGCAATTTCTCGGTCGCATCATTCTCACCACTGCGTTCGGCGGCGGCTTGCTGCTTGCGTCTGCCGCCGTGCCGGCGCGAGCAGACCGGGATTGGTCGGGCGACTGTCATAGGCGGCTCGAACAAGCACGCGCGAAACTTGATCGCGACATTGCTCGTCATGGCGAGCGGAGTCGGGAAGTTGAACGTGATCGCGATCGCATGGAGGATGTGCGCCGTTGGTGCCGCGATCACCACGCGGATTGGGATCACGACCGCTTTGACGAAGGGGACCGCAGGCGCTGAGTCGAGAGACACAGATCCCAACAACTAACTCAGGCCGGACCGGGTCCAGTCACAATGCCCGGTCCGGCCTTTTCGTTAGTTCAGAACCGCTACTGGTTCCTCTGTGAAAATCGCCTCGAAGCGCCGCTTTTCATCGCGGTCGTGCACCAACACGATCGGAGCAACCTGCAGCGACTTGCGGCAGGTCTTGCAAGTAGCCGCTTCGCCATGTATGTCCTGCAGGAAGCCGTCGATGAAGTGATATTCCGCAAGCGCCCGGCGGGCCGCTTTCATTCCTTTGTGCCCGCAGGACGGACAGACAAACTCCACGAAATCTTCCTGCGGATCCCGATCCAACGCGGCCCAACCGGTAAAACGAACCCCTACGATCTCTTCCGAATGAGAAGTGCGATTCATAGCCAACCTCAATTCTATGATTTATGGATTAACGACAGACGTATAGATGCGAGTTCGCAGGGAATTGATGCAGCTTGCCGAAGTTTTTTAGCTTCTCGGCTAATCCGAATCGTTAGAAGAGGCTGCGGGAGAGTATCGGCCCTCGAATATCCCTTCGGACTCGGATTTCTAAAGTAAAGGTTCCCCGGAGTAGTTGGAAATGACCCTTCGGGCCTCGTCTCGAAGCCGCAATACTTCAGCCAAGTCGCGTCCATTCGCGGCGGCGGAGGGGACAAGAGCAGGACAGATGGTCACAGTGATTCGCGAAGGTCTAGGCAGCCAAGTGCCATCCCGCAGGAAGCGGCGGGCGCCACGCAGGGCCACAGGGACGATTGGCCGGCCGGTCTTGACCGCCGCTCGGAACGCTCCCGATTGAAAGGGGCGCACCCCGGGTTGCGCTGTGAATGTCCCCTCCGCGAAGATAAACAAAGATTCGCCTCGAAGCAGGGCCTGCTCCATTTGCTCTGCTAGGCGCGACCGCTCCCGCAGCTTGCCGCGCTCGAAGGCGAAATGCCCGATTTTGCGCAGAAAAGTCCCGATGAAAAGCATATCGTTGATTTCGTTCTTAGCCACAAAATGATAGTTCGTTTCGAATAGCGCCATCACCACCAGCACATCGCTATAGCTGGTGTGATTGCTTACGTAGATGCACGCACCATAAGCATCGATGTGCTCCCGTCCTTCCAGACCAATCCGGCAGCCGACGAGCCAAAAATAAAGTCGCAGGGCTATGGTGGTCATGCGTGCCGCCGGCTGTCCCCGCGGCATCAGGTGCAGTATGAGCCACGCCAACACCACCCAGAGCACAAACACCGTCGCGGCATAAAACGCGTAAATCGCCTCGAAAAGCCGCCGAACGCCGCCGACAGGCTGAGCAGCAGCGTCATCTTCAGTGCGTGTCTCCAAGACGCCTTGGACCGGGCGCGAGCCAGTCACAGCAGGATTACGCTCGCGATCGTCCAACTCTGCTGTGGGAACCTCGACTGTGTCGGCGCTTTCGCTGCCCTGTGCCCCGGCGAGTGCCGCGATGACATTTTCGACAGTCTTGGCTTCCGCAATCGCAGCTTCCGGAATCGGCATCCCCAGAGTTCGTTCGAGGCGCGACAAAAGCTCGACTCGCTCGATGCTTCCGAGCCCGAGATCGCTATCCAGGATCGCGGATGCCTTCAGAGTTGCGCTCGCTTCAGGATTGCCTAATTCGCGCAGGAGGTCGCGAACGGTCCCTAAGACCTGGGCTTCGATCTTCGTGCGGCCTGAGCGCGGGATGAGGGTCGCCACAGCCGGATTCTACTCAATTAGAGGGTTTTCTGTGTGCAGCGTGACCGATAGCGGTTTCCTAACAGGCTCTGGCTGCCAGGAAGGCCACCCGAGAAAGGGCCGCGGCACACAGGCCAACTGCTTTAGGAATAAAGGGTTATCGTAAGAAGGTTTAAGTGGGTTGGGAAGCTGCCTACGACTTCGATCTCTCGGAGCCGTCGTCCCCGCAGCGGCTCCCAACCCGGCCATGATCATCGCAATCGCCTGCGATCCGGCCAATGGATCGCTAGCCCTAAAAAGAGGGTACCGGCGTTTTAGTACGAACGGTTGTCTCGGGTTTGAGATCGCCTTCACTTGGTCGAGCCACTGCGTGCCGTACGATGGGTCAGGCGCAGTGTTATGTTGGCTTCACGGCCTGCAGGGACCCAGACGTTGTGTTCCCACTCCGAAGTCATCCCCATGCCCTGGGCGCGGATTTCGTACAAACCCTGTCGAAGGCCGGCGATCCGGAAGTGCCCGCTGCCATTCGCTCGCACAGCATGCGGCGCCCTGCCGTCCGCTGTTTGCCAAAAGACCTGCGCGAACGCCACCGGGGCACCCTTGCCGCTAAGTACAACGCCATCCAGCGCGCCCTCGACACTTCGGGTGTGCGCCAAATTCGGAGCCAACAGTAGAAGAAAAGCTAGTGCGGCAAAACGAAGCTTGCGCACGGCTCACCTCGAAAGCAGCTTGGAGCAATTTTACCGTGCCTGAACGCAGACTGGTCGGTAGTGGGGCTAAAGGATTAACTGTTCGTGCGGCCACAAATGAGCCCGGGCCGATCGATTGCAGGAATGAAGTTGCAGCCTCTTATCCGTATCGGTATTGTGGCCATTCTTAGGGACGCAACTGGGTCAGGAGACTTGATGCCGCGCTATCTCACATTGCACACGCTCGCCTGCCTCACCCGCCAGGGCGCCGCCCAGCTTACTGAACGGCTGTTTTCTTCTGGCCGCGTCAAAGCGCGGCGCGTGCAGGTAAACATGATGGAAGGGAAGATGCTCGTCGAATTCGAAGCGCCCGATCGCGAGACGCTTCAAGCGTGGCTCGAATCGCAGGGCTTCCACTATGAGTGGCTGATGCGAGTAGAATTCGAATCTGAATCGGGCACACTCGTCCCCGTCTCATGAAGACTTCACATCGTTAATTTTTGTTGGCGAAAATGCTGGGATGTTCGCGCCGGATCACGGCGACCGCCTCTTCCGGCGGTCCTACGCGCAGGTATTCGGTATATTCCATGCGTTCGTGAATGCTCAGGCTGAAAAGGAATTTGCGCCCCTCGAAGTCGTAGGCATAGCGCGACGGCATCCACAAGTTGGGCTCGACTTCGCGCTGCTCGAAAGTAAATTGTCCCCCATGAAAGAGCTTGGCAATGAGTCCAGCGCCCCACGAAACATCGTCCGTCAATTGCGCATCGGCCCGGATGAGTTGCGCGCTCGATTCGTCCACCCACGCTGTGCCTCTGCTGTGCGCGTAAACCACGGCGTATCGTGCTTGGGACCGATATGTCGGATCGGGCGTAAACGTCAGCTTCACCACTGGGCGGCCGTTAACTGAGACTCGCCCTGCCCACCGAAAAATGAACGCCTTGCCAATGGCGCTAACCATATCGGCCCGGTCGTGCATGTGCCGGGCTGTGTCGTAGAAATTAGGGATGTGCGGATCCCGCCCATTGGCTTGAGCAACGAGAGCTTGGGCGGCCCCATGCCATTGCTGTTCGAGATAGGCCGCATCGGTCATTTTGCCGTCGCGTTGCAACTCTACCCGAATGACTCCCTCGCCTGCTGGAATGACCCTGGAAACGACGTCCTTGTCGGACTCTCTGCCAGTACCGTGGAACACGGAGTGTTCCGTGCGCGCGTACTGACAGAGTAGAAAATCGTTACGCCGTTGATTCTCGACCGCCCGTTCGACCAGATTGTGAATCTGCTGAGCCGTGAGCGGAGTTTCGGAACGCTTGGGCTCGTCTGCATCCGTATCGCTAGGTAAGGTATTAGGCAAAGCCGCAGAAAGGGTTATCCCCGCGGCTAGAATGGCCAGCAAACCGAAGCCAACCTGTATGCGTTCCCGCATCGTAATCCTCACCGGGTAGGCATCCCGGCGGCTGGGTGGGTAGTCCACCCATTATCTCACCAAGCTGCTACGAGCGAAACCCGTCAGAGCCCGACTCTTTCAGGAGCTAAAGCACGGCATGGACCGTTCTCCCGACGGTTTGGGTGCCTGCAATCTTGACCCCTACAACTTGAGATGATAAGCAGGGAAAACCGGACGCCCCCACAGCTCCTGTATAATGTGGGGAACTTGAAAGTGCACCACCATATGTAGACATTTTGAACAACATTCCCTCAAGACTTTGTGCAAATCGGTCCGCTTTTTCCTTGACAAGACTTTGGCACACCGCTATCGTCCGAATCCAGATTCGGGAGACCACGGCTGTTATACCGGATCGCGTTAGACTCCGGTATTTGTAAACAGCCAGGCGCCAGCCCGGGTTCACCGAGACAACTAGACAAAAGCCGCTATATCGGCGTCAAGCGTGGACGCCCGATGGCTTAGAAGGCGACAGCCACCCCTTTCACAATAAGGGTGGCCTTTTTCGCTTTTTTGGCGTCTCGAGCCTGATTTGAGGTCGTTCGAATCGAGCGGTTTCCGCCGGAGAAGCGGAAACAGCGTCCAGGCGGAAGGCTCGTTCGCTTGGTAAAATATAAGGGTTCCCATCCCGCGGGAACCCAACCTGCGCGGAGGCGAGATGGCGGAACCCCAGATGGTGCTCAAGAACGATAATCCGGTAATGACCTCGACCACACCACAAACGCGTCCAAAAATTGGCCTGGAGTTCAGACGCTTCTTTACCGACGGGCGTGTTTCTCCTTTCGATGCTGTCGAATGGGAGAGACGCGTTGCCCAGATCGGCAATGAAAAAGGGCAGGTCATCTTCCGCCAGGAAAACATTGAAGTGCCGAAATCCTGGTCGCAGACGGCAACGAATATCGTGGCTTCGAAGTACTTCAAAGGGAAGCTAGACACGCCGGACCGCGAAAACTCCGTGCGCCAGTTGATCAGCCGCGTGGTGGACACGATTGTTGATTGGGGCGAGCTAGGCGGTTATTTCGCTTCACCGGCTGCTCGCGATGCCTTCTCTGACGACCTTACTCACCTCCTGGTCCAGCAAAAAATGAGCTTCAATTCGCCCGTGTGGTTCAACGTAGGCGTACAGGCGAAGCCTCAGTGCTCGGCCTGCTTTATCAACTCGGTCCAGGACGATATGAAATCGATTATGGACCTTGTGAAGACCGAAGGCATGCTCTTCAAGTGGGGCTCGGGCACAGGCACGAATTTCTCTGCGCTCCGCGGGAGCCATGAAACGCTTTCCGGCGGTGGCATTGCCTCCGGGCCAGTGAGTTTCATGAAGGGCTTCGACGCTTTTGCCGGCGTGATCAAGAGCGGAGGAAAAACGCGGCGCGCCGCCAAGATGGTCATCCTGAACGCCGACCATCCCGACATCGTGGACTTCGTCGATAGCAAGATGCGCGAAGAGCGCAAGGCCCACGTGCTGATCGAGCAAGGCTACGACAGTTCGATCGATGGCGAAGCGTATAGCTCCGTCTTCTTTCAGAACGCCAATCATTCCGTGCGTGTAACCGACGAATTCATGCAAGCCGTCGAAGCGGATCGCGACTGGTGGACCCGCAATGTCACCGACGGCTCACCCGCAGAGAAGCTTCGCGCGCGCGATCTACTGAAGAAGATCTCCGAATCGGCCTGGCATTGCGGCGATCCAGGCATGCAGTACGACTCCACGGTCAATCGCTGGCACACCTGCAAAACTACCGCGCGGATTAATGCTTCGAATCCGTGCTCCGAATACATGTTCCTGGACGATACGGCTTGCAATCTCGCGTCGCTGAACTTGATGAAATTTCTGGGGCCGAATAGTACGTTTGACGTCGAGGCTTTTCGCCACGCCGTCGATATCACCATCACGGCGCAGGAAATTTTGGTAGACAACGCCAGTTATCCGACGCCCAGGATCGAGGAGAATTCTCACAAGTTCCGCCCCCTCGGGTTGGGATACGCCAATCTGGGGGCGCTGCTGATGTCCTTGGCGCTGCCCTATGACTCCGAGGGCGGCCGGGACATGGCCGGCGCCATCACGGCGCTGATGTGCGGCGAAGCGTATGCACAGTCGGCCCGCATTGCCGAGAGGCTCGGTCCATTCCCAGGATTTGCCGTCAATCGCGAGCCCATGCTGGACGTCATTCGAATGCATCGCGATTCTGTGCGGCCTATCAAGGCTGAAAATGTACAAGCTCCGTTGCTAGCGGGAGCGCGCCAGGCATGGGACGATGCTCTCGCACTTGGGGAACGGCACGGCTACAAGAATTCGCAAGTCACCGTACTCGCGCCCACCGGCACCATCGGCTTCATGATGGATTGCGATACGACCGGGATCGAGCCAGATCTGGCCCTGGTGAAATATAAGAAGCTTGTCGGTGGAGGCGTGATCAAGATCGTCAACAACACGGTTCCGCAGGCGCTGATGAGGCTTGGATATTCGCCCGAGCAGAGCTCACAAATCGTTTCCCACATTGATCTCGCGGGAAAGATCGAAGGAGCGCCCGGCCTTAAGCCGGAGCACCTGCCCGTTTTTGATTGTTCTCTGGCTCCTGCTGGAGGCGGCCGCTCAATTGCCTGGCAAGGTCATCTGAAGATGATGGCGGCCGCGCAGCCCTTCCTCTCGGGAGCGATCAGCAAGACGATCAACATGCCTGAGGAGTCCACGGTCGAGGACGTCATGCAGGCGTATATCGAGTCCTGGAAACTGGGACTGAAAGCCGTGGCCATCTATCGAGATAATTCGAAACGAAGCCAGCCGCTTTCTGCCGCCGGCGCCAAGAAAGAATCCGCCGCGGCTGTAAAGACCGAAGAATCTCCTGTTGCTCAGCAACAGGAGCTCTTCGAAAGGATGCGGCGGCGCAAACTACCGAACGAACGTGAGTCTGTTACCCATAAATTTTCCGTCGGCGGGCATGAGGGATATATCACCGTCGGCAAATATGACGACGGGATGCCGGGGGAGATCTTCATCAAGATGTCCAAGGAAGGCTCAACGCTCTCCGGCTTCATGGACGGATTTGCGCTGTCGGTCTCAATCGGATTGCAATACGGCGTGCCGCTCAAGGCGCTGGTCGATAAATTCATCAACACGCGCTTCGAGCCCTCCGGCTATACCGGACACAAAGAGATTCCCTATGCCAAATCCGTGCTCGATTACATCGGCCGATGGCTTGGAGGGAAGTTCATTTCTGCCGATTATCTCACTCAGCCACCTGCCGATTCTGCTTCCACCATCACTCTTGTTCCGACACCGCCCAAACCGGCGCAAATCGACTACAAGCGCACGACAGACGACATGATTCTTGACGGTCGGTTTGTCCTGCAGGATAGTGCGCCTACCTGCGCTGAATGCGGCATGCTGATGACGCCAAACGGCGGCTGCTACAAATGCGAGAACTGCGGCAGCACGTCCGGCTGCAGCTAGGCCGTTCGAGCCAATTCGCATCCCAGCCTAAAGGCTTGGTTAACTGCGACCAGGTAGGCTAAAAACTAAAAGGGGCCCGCGCCGGGCCCCTTTGTTCCACCCCATAATGTAGCAACAACCTCACCCGCCATTCCCGCGCTCCGTCAGCGGGAAGAATTTCCCCCCGGGAAACAGTGATGATATGGGTGCACGCTCCATGCCAATTTTCATGATTTATTCATAAACGCATAACGCATTATTTATGATGTAGTTAGCAGGCGTATCCTGGGTCTTGCCTTGGGTGCCGGGGCCCAACATCTATGGTTTGTCATAGACAAAGACAGAGATACTACGATCTTTGGGAGGCTGGGCTACGGTTCACAGCGCTCACGTTCCAAGTGCCGATTTCAGCGCGCTCGCCAGCCGCTCTGCCCACAGCTGCACGTCTTCCGTGCGCTCGGCTTCGACCATGACTCGGGCTTTCGGCTCGGTGCCCGAATAACGCACGACGACCCGGCCCGAACCCCCTAACGCCCGCGTGGCTTCATCCAGTGTCTGCGAGACCTCAGGCAGCGAATCCAGAGGTGGTTTTGCGCGCACCTTCACATTCAAAATCGTTTGTGGATACACCTTGAGATCGTTCACCAGTTGATCCAAAGGTCCCAGAAGGGCAACCATACACGCGACCTTGAGTGCAGTGAGCAAGCCGTCACCTGTGGTTGCGTCATCCAGGAAGATCACGTGTCCGGATTGCTCGCCGCCCAGGTTCGCGCCGCTGCGCAGCATCTCTTCGAGCACATAGCGGTCGCCAACAGGCACGCGCACGAGCGCGAGGCCTTCGTCCGCCAGCGCGCGCTCCAAACCCAGATTAGTCATCGTGGTGCCCACGACGGCGTTGCCCTTTAATTTCCCCGTGGAACGCAGATAGCGCGCCGCGATGAGCAGCACACCGTCTCCGTCGACGACGCGCCCCGAACCGCTGACAAACATCGCTCGGTCGGCATCCCCGTCAAAAGCCACGCCCAACGCGGCACCCGCTTCTGGAACGCTTTTTTGCAAATTCTCCGGATACAGTGACCCGCAGTTTGAATTAATGTTGCGCCCGTCGGGCTTGTCGTGAATCGCGATAACGTTTGCGCCGAGCGATTGGAATAGGGCCGGACCTAGCGAACTGGCTGCTCCATTGGCACAGTCGAGCACGATTTTCAGGCCGGAGAGACTCGATCCGGCAATCCTGCATCCACGCAGGAATTCGAGATAGTCTTCATCCAGTTTTCGGTCCGGCATGAGCCGTAACGCCGACGAGGGCGGCCGGCCATTCCGATGTCGCAGAATCTCAGTTTCGATCCGAGCCTCAATTTCATCCGGGAACTTCATCCCCGACCCGGCAAAAAGCTTTACTCCATTGTCGTGGTAAGGGTTATGTGAAGCCGAAATCACCACCCCGGCCGCAAATCCCTCCTTGCGTACCAGACAAGCTACGCCGGGAGTCGTAATGACTCCGGCGAAGGAATGGCTGATGCCTTCCTCAGCGAGCCCGGCGGCAATCTCCGAAGCAATATGCGCACCCGATTCCCGGGTGTCGGTGCCGATAAGCACTCGAGGATGTTCATTTCCCAGGCGAAGATAGCCCCCAATGCTGCGGCCGATCCAGTAAAGCGTCTGATCGTCCAGGGGATATTCGCCGGGTATGCCCCGGATACCGTCGGTCCCAAAGAGTTCTTTGGCCATTTTGAAAGAGTTGGTCTCGCCTAAAGGGGTTCGCGAGGAAAGTGAATCGACCAATCGTAGCACGTTGATTGGATTATTCGGACGCCTCAGGGGGTAACTTTGAGGGTACAAGGGAGACTTGGAACTCGGCCGGAGCCAGGCGTACAACCTCAGTCCCGTACGGAATGTCTACCATTGCGGGCAGGAGCTTAACGGGAACTTCTCCCGACGGAGCAGTAGCGAGGTCCACGTTGAGCGTCAAGTCGGCGGGCGTCAGGCGACGAAGCAGCCCGGACCGGCCCCGAAGCACCACGCGGACCACATTTGGAGGTGCCCCGGTCACCGCAAGTCCTTCAGGCACATTGACATAAAAGACAGGCACGTTGTAGCCGACCTGTGCAAATGGCTCGGCAGTGTAAGTAGCCCACAGAAAGAAAGAAATCCCCAAAGCGATAACTTTAAGGCGCAAATTGTGAAGGAAAACCCCTCGAAGAAGTCGCATCACTCGGCTTTCCCTGTGACGCGCGCGCCTGGCGCGGGCGCCGGCAAGGCCAACGTCGTGCGGAAACGCCGGAACAGATTGGCTAACCGCTCGGTTAGCTGGTCTACGCTTAGTCCCAGCTCGATCGTTCCGCCAACGGCCAGCGAAATAGCCCCAGTCTGCTCGGACACGACCACTGCCACCGCATCACTTTCTTCGGTGACGCCAATGGCCGCCCGATGGCGGGTGCCGAGCTGAGTGGAGGTCAAAGGATTCAGCGTAAGGGGCAAGAAGCACGCTGCCGAAGCGATCCGCGTCCCCTGCACGATTACCGCGCCGTCATGCATAGGCGACCCGGGGCGGAATATGGAGAGCAGCAGGTCGTAGCTCAAATTGGCATCCAGCGGAAGACCGCTCTCGATGTAGGTTCGCAGGCCGACGTCCCGCTCGAAAGCGATTAACGCCCCAATCCGATTTTGTGCAAAGTATCCGGCCGCCAGTACCACGTCGTCGAACGAGGAAGAGGGGCTGGTCGAAGAGAAACGGGCCAAAGAAAGGTTGCGCCCAAAGCGGTCGAGCGCACGGCGGATCTCCGGCTGAAAGAGCACAATCAGTGCAATCGCCACGTAAGGCAGTAAGGTGTCCAGCAGCCACTCCACCATCTCGAACTGCGCTCGGCGAGCGCCTTCATACAAGATAATCAGCAGCAGGATGGCAACCAGCATCTGCATGGCGCGGGTGCCACGCAGCAGTTTCAGCATGTAGTAAATCAACATGGCGATGATCAGGATATCCAGCGCCGCGCGCACGCTAAGGCGTGAGAACGGATTGGAGATTATTGCGGCGATCATCGGCTTAGAGGCTTACGGTAGCGCAGCGGGTCTTGGCGAGCAAGTCACGTCCTCACTTTATAAGAGAGTGCTGATGCACGGGACAGGTTTAAAGTGCGTATTGAAGACGCCGGCGAAGACCAGGTCGTGCGATCGGATTTTCTGAGCTCCTTCCCAGCCGGAGATTTAGCAAGTGGCGACAACAAACGTCCAGATCACTCCGCCGCGGTCGACTCTTTCCCAGCGCATCATCGCGCTGGGTGTACTCTTCGCCTTCCTCTATTGGGCGTCCAGCATTGTCGTGACGCTCATATTGGCCATACTGCTGGCGTTCTTCCTCGATCCCGCTGTCGTACTGCTGGAGCGGATTCACGTTCCGCGCGCTCTCGGTGCTCTGGTGGTGGTGCTTGTAGGCATGGCTGCACTTGGGGCGATTGGCTTTCTTTTGGTCAACCCCGCACAGAGTTTCGCGAGCGCATGGCCTCGTTACAGTGCTGTTCTTGGGCGAGCGGCACAGTCTGTCGATCGCAAGATCGCCACGATTGAACGGGACCTCTCGATTAGGGTTCCTGAGAAAACTCCGGAACAAGAACCCAGCGTGAGCGCTGACGAGGTGGAGCAAATCCGAGGCTGGCTACTGCATGGAATCGGGTCGATCACTTCGGGTCTGCTGCTCTGGGCATTTCTCCCATTTCTCGTTTTTTTCATGCTTGCTGCGAAACCCAGGCTCTGGCGAGCCACAATCGAGCTTTTTCCAGACACTTCGCGCGGAGATGTGACGAGCGCATTGGACGACGTAAACGTCGTCCTGCGTAGCTATATCGTGGGCAGTGGCGTTGTGGCGGGAATTCTCGCCGGAGCCAGTTGGATTTTTTTCGCTGTCATGCATTTGGATTATGCCTTCATGGCTGCTCTCGTCGCGGGCTTGGTCAATATGATTCCGTATATAGGGGTAATTCTCAGTTGGATTCCACCATTCTTGATCGGGCTCGATAAATGGCACAGTATTACGCCCTTTTTGGTTGTTGCCGGGGTTCTTAGCGGATTGCATATCATTGCAGCGAACGTGCTCATGCCCGCGATCGTTGGGCGCAGCGTTCATCTGAACCCACTCGCGGTCACGATTTCGCTGTTATTTTGGGGATGGCTCTGGGGCGCGTTCGGCTTGATCCTGGCGATTCCCATTACGGCGACGCTCAAAGTGATCTGTGATCACGTGCCTGATTGGCAGCCTTTTGGGCGTTGGCTGGCCGCCTGAGTCAGTATCCAGTTAGGCTGGCAACGATCTCCCCAACATTTCGATTTTGTTGGAAAAGGCGAATGGCGGCGATTCCGGCCGAGCCGGCGTCGCGGCACGCGCGCGCATTTTCGAGTGTGATTCCGCCAATGGCAATCACCGGGATCGATAGAGCACGGCAAACTTCAGCCAACTTTGCTGACCCGTGCGGAGCACCAAAAGGCACCTTTGAAGGCGTCGCAAAAACCGGCCCGAAGAAAACGTAGTCAGCCCCTTCCTTCGCCGCGCGAAGGGCGCCGTCCAAAGAGTGACAGGAAGTGCCGGTCAGAAACTCTGCAGATCCTCGGGCGCGCCGCGCATCCGCCACAATCCGCACCGGCAGCGACTTTTCTCCAAGGTGTACGCCCCCTGCGCCCGCGGCCCAAGCCACATCGCATCGGTCATTGACCAGAATCCGTGTCTCGCTTTGTGCAGACGAGCTATTACAAGCGCCAATTGCGGCACGCGTAAGGTCCATAAGGTTACGTGCTGGCAGGTCTTTTTCGCGGATTTGAATCCAATCGACTCCCGCTTCTACTGCACTCTCAATGTGCTGCGCCAATGCCACTTCACGACTCTGGCCCGCCGCAATATCCAGCGATTGACGGTCCGTGACGTAGTACAGAATAAATTTATCGGGAGCTTTCAAAAGATCGGGAGCCTTAACGGTCTCCCGCAGGCGTTTGACGGCGCAACATTCCCGCGGCCACGACGATATCGAGCGCGCCAAGCCCCGTAATGACGCCGCGCACGGATGGATGCAACATGAAAGGTCGAAGGCTGGGATAGTGGCTCAGGAAATAGTTGCGATCCCACAAGCCAAACCACGGGAGAAAGAGCAAAACGACTCCTACCTCGAAAAGAAAAAGCGTGCAGAGAACACGAATCAGGCGCGCAAGGAAGGAGCGCGAGTTAACGCTCGTTTCCGAGTGAGGAGAGCCGTTCGGCAACGTCGCGGTAGTCAATGTTCATGCCATAAACTTGCGAGAAGCTCTTGCGGGCGGCGGCCATGTCGCCGGCGAGTTCTTGCGCTACTCCTAAATCATACCGCAGAGCGAGGATAGTTTCTTGGTCCAGTGCGGGCATTGCCAGTGCACGCTCGTACCACGTGGCAGCGATGGCAGGTTGGCCCTTTTCCATGAAGGCCAGCCCTAGCAGCGTACAGCACTGCATAGCGTAGCGGAAAGCTTGGCCCTTGTTGCCTTTTGCGACTTTTTGAAACTCGCTGATGGCCTCTTCGATCAGGCCCATCTCCCGATACGCAATTCCCAGATTGTAGTGAGTCTCCAAATCTTCATCTTCCGCTCCGAGTTCGCCAACCTCGGACCGAAATTGATCAAAAATTTCGCTGAGCGGACCTGCCTGCTTATCGGAAGGCTGCGGTTCCACAGCTTCATTCGTGTCAGGTGGAGAATTGCCCGCTTTCCCGGCGTCCATATTCGCCTTAAGCGACGGCAGAGCGGCGTCCAGATCGCTGGAGAGTGCCTCCAGGAACTCTTGTGCGTTCGTAGGTCCATTCTTGGGCCGCCTATCGGCAACTTGCGAAGTCTCCAATTCCAAAGTGAAATCTGCGTTTGAGGAACCTCTTGGGGGAGTTGGTCTAGAGGGAGCGGGCCTGAGAGCTTTCTGAAAAGAAGGAGTCAGGTCGTCTAGAGCGGCAAATTCCGGCACGGCTGGTTCACGCGTGTCCGATGAGTCGGCCGATTCAGTCGCCGCGGCCGGTGCTGCCTCGGCTTCGTCATCCAGTTCCGTCGCAAGTGCGGCCCATTCTTCCGAGAGGTCCAATTCGTGCACTGCGGCCTGAGCTGTTGGCTGCGCGGGAGCTTCCACGGCGTCTATTTCCGGTATTTCAGCGTCCGGTATTTCCGCTGCTTCGACGGGAGCAATGATTGCAGGCTCATCGGCTTCTTCCGGTTCCGGCTCAACCGAGAACTCCCGAACCAGGGGCTCTTTCTTGGCCGGAGTTTTGGCCGCAGTCGCACGAGCTTTGGCCGGGGCGGCTGCTTCAGTCGTGCGTGCGGCGCTTTCGAACCGGCGGCGCAAATCGGTGAAGCGTTCGGCGGCAGCTGAATTCCCGCGCTCGGTGTGAATTTGTTCGAGCTGTGCGGCCAATTCCGCCGTTCGTTTCTCGTCGCCTGCGCCCAGGTAATGATCCAGCAATCGCTCGAGCGTCTGTGCATGGCCCGGCACTCGCTGCAAGACCACCTCGAGTAGGTCGATAGCCTTCTGTGTGAGGCCGTAACTCGCAAATAGATCGATGTCGGTAAGCGCCTGGGTGACAAACCGCTGCGTTTCTTCGTCCAGCTGCGGCTCTGAGATTGGCTGCGTAGTGGCCGCTGCTTTAGGAGGCGCTGGCGGTTCTTTTTCTGAGAATGCCGGTTCCGCGCGCGGTGGTTCTTTCTCAAAGCGCAGGGGCTCTTTCTCAACGGGTTTACTTTGCGCTTTGCCTGCGGTTTTCCCTTTCAGCTTTTCGTATTCGAGGCGCGCCGTTTCGTTGTTGGGATCGCGCTCAAGAATTTCCTCATAAACCTGCAAGGCGCGGTTCCGGTCGCCAGTGGTTATACAGATAGCCGCCAGTTCTGCAAGTGCCCCAGGCAAATGAGCCGAATCGTTCGTGTGTTTGTAAACTTCCACTAGCCACTCGCGGATCTCAACCTTGTCCGGCAGGCGCCCGCCGGCGGCAGTGAGCATATGCGCCAGGGCTTCATGCTCGCCTTTCTCGAGCATGGCGGCCCGAATCAGATCGATGAGCGGAATAGCGGCCTCGGGTTCGCTCCCCTGAATCACCTTTGCAGCTACCTGGCGTAAGGGCCCCATGTTGGCCGAATTACGAGCGAAGAGCTTGGAGCCGAGTTCGATCGCCGGCTTTGTCTGCTCTTCCTGCAGGTATAGTTCGATCAGCAGCTCGGCGGCATCTACCCGATTTTCCAATTCCGGGAGGGACTTGAGAAGCGCAACTGCCGCCGGATTTTGTCCCGTCGCACTCAGGGCGCGCGCTTTAATCGTCAAGACAAGCGCATCCTTCGGATCGATTTTGAGAGCGCGATCGACGTACTTGATCGCTTCGGCATGATTGCCGTTATTGTGCAGCTGCTCAGCGGCGCTCCGAAACGCCGAGGCCGCCTCGCCGGGCTGATTCATGGCCAACGCCAATTCGGCCACTCGGGTGAGCACGCGAAGATTATCCGGCTCTGCCTCCAGCAGCTTGCGAAGCAGGGCTGCTGCTTGAGGCTGCCGGCCCGCGCGCTGGTGCAGCTCGGCCAGTTGCAAATAGATCGGCCGCGCCTCGCTGAGAACTCCTTGCTGCACGTAGAGCTCGGCAAGCTTCTCGACCGGCCGTGTTTCCTCTGGCGCTAATTTAGCGATCTTTTTATAGATGGCGATCGCTTTGGTAACAAACCCGTCGGAGAGATAGATTTGTGCGAGCCGCTCAAAATATTCCAAGGCTTGGGAGGTGTCGCCCTGCCGGACGTACAAATCGCCGACAGTCATCAGCGTCGCCTGATCCTTAGGTTCGTGCTTGAGGATCTGCACGTATTCCTGAATGGCTTGGGCGACCTTGCCTTGATGGAGGAGTTTTTGCGCGTTTGCGACGAGCTTGGACTTATTGTAGGCCATCTGCGATGTCTGCGTGCCTTCCGCGCCGCGCGAAAGCCTCTACGGCGGGCAACATCCCCTGTTTTGCCGAGTCCTCTGGTGCCGCACGCCTGAACGGTTTACCACACGCTCGCGCAAGCTGCCGAAAGCTGATTGCTCAACGATAAGCGCTGAAGTATCAGCAGGATTTACGCTAGCACGCGACCCAGTACCCGTCAACGAAACGCACGTTCAGACGTTCGCGCTAGTCACAGGGGGGCAAATCGAGTCCGCGGGTGGTTAGCTCATGGCCGTTGCCGGAAGGAAGGGGCAGCGTTTCTTGCGTTGCGTCCGCTGCCCAGCAGATCGCATTACGCACTGGGGCGAACGAAAATCGGTGCAGCGGCGAAGGGCCGTGAGTGCGCAACGCCTCCAAGTGAGCACGCGTGGCATACCCTTTGTTCGAGGCCAAGCCGTACACAGGATAAACCTGATCGAATTCCCTCATAACGGCGTCGCGCGCCACCTTGGCTAAAATCGACGCTGCAGCGATGGAGACAGAGCGAGCGTCTCCCTTAATGAGAGGCTTCTGTTCGACCAGCAGATCGAGGTGCATTGCATCGATGAGCAGAAAATCCGGTTGCACGGAAAGCCGCCCAACCGCGTCCACCATGGCCCGCCTGCTCGCCTGATAAATATTCCAGGCGTCGATGCGGCTAGCATCCACCTGGGCCACACACCAGGCCAAAGCATGCTCGCGAATTCGTTCCGCTAGGACTTCACGTCGTTTGAAAGGGAGCTTCTTGGAGTCGTCCAGGCCGAAGATGCGGCGCCGCGGATTGAGGATTACCGCAGCGGCAAATACAGGACCGAAAAGTGAGCCGCGGCCTGCTTCGTCGAGACCGGCGATGCGCTGCCAGCCTTTGTGCCGCGCCGTACGCTCGAACCGTGAGGAACAGAGCCGCCGCATCGGCGCGGATTCTAGCACAGCGTCCGCCGAGACGGCACGCGCCTTGCGGCGAGAAGACATCTAGATGTGCCTTACTGGTTCAGCTCTTCGCGACCGGCTCTGCGACAGCTTCAACAGGCCGTGCAGCGCGACGTATGCGCGCCGCTTTGCCTTTGAGTTGGCGCAGATAATAGAGCTTGGCGCGGCGAACGCGGCCCGCCTGCAGGACTTCGATCGAGCTGATCATCGGAGAATTGACGGGAAAGATTCGTTCGACGCCGATGCCAAAACTGACGCGCCGGACTGTAAAAGTTGCCCCTGCTGTTTCGCCGCGCTTGCTGACCACAACGCCTTCAAACGGTTGCAGGCGCTCTTTTTCGCCTTCCGCTTCCTTCAGCCGAACGTGCACACGCACGGTATCACCGGGGCGGAACGCGGGGATATCTTGGCGAGCCTGGTCCTGACGGACCTTCTCAATTATGCGACTCATATTTTGATTCACCCGGGCAGACCCGCTACGGTGGGGCCAGCGCCACAGAAGTCGCGTAAATTATAACGGAAATCCCCTGATCCTGCACAGGTCAAATTCGCAATTTGGCGGGAATTGTGGCCAAATCGTTCGGGTTAAGAGTTTGTTCTCGAAAGAAGGTCGGGGCGGTTGCGACGCGTTTTGTCTAGCGCAACCCGCTCACGCCAGCACCGAATTTCCTCGTGGTTGCCGCTCAGTAGCACCTCCGGCACCCGCCAACCGCGGAATTCCGCAGGACGCGTGTAGTGCGGATAATCGAGCAAAGCAGGAACACGCCATGTGTTCGCGGTGAGTTGCTTTTCATCCGTTGGTGTTTCCGCACGCTCATCGGGCGGCGCGAAGGTGCGTCCCGATGAAAACGATTCGTGTACCGATGAAGCCTCATTTCCCAATGCACCAGGCAATAACCGCGTGACCGCGTCGATGACCAGCGCCGCGGCGAGTTCTCCGCCCGAAAGCACAAAATCGCCAATGGAGATCTCATCCGTTGCGAGGTGCTCTGCCACGCGTTCGTCGACGCCTTCATAGCGGCCGCACAATAAGATCATCCGTTCGAGACTCGCGAATCGCTGTGCTGTTTCCTGCACAAATGTTTTCCCAGAGGCCGAAAGCAGCACAACGGCTGTGTCGTCCGGTTGGTTTGGCGAACCGTCTCGTTCCTGTTTGCCCGGCTCGGATTCGCTCAGGATCGTTTCCACCGCCGCGAACAGCGGTTCCGGCTTCAACACCATTCCTTCACCGCCGCCGAAGGGACGATCATCCACCGTCTTGTGCCGATCGTGAGTGAACTGCCGCAGGTCGTGCACGTGAATATTGATCAAGTCCGATTCGCGCGCGCGGCGAACAATTCCATAATGCAAGGGCCCGGCGAAGAATTCCGGGAAAATCGTAACGATATCGAACTTCATGCGAGTGGCAACTGGCTTCGGAGCTTCCGGATGAGAGTACACCGATTTGCCATTAACTGCTCAACCGGCATTCAGTTCTCGCAGACCTTCGGGGAGCCGAACTTCGATGCGCCGTGCTGCGGTGTCGATGCGAGTACATATTTCGGCAGCCAGCGGAATAAGCAGTTCGCCGGCGGGAGCCGCCACGACGAGGTTCCAGGATTCCGGCAGTCGGCTCCGTTGCTCTTCGCCAGCTCGCTGTACCTCTTGCACGGTACCGAGCGGAGCAGTCGCGCCGTCTTCCCAAACCTGGCAGCCGACCAGGTCCGCTATGAAGTAACGCCCCTCTGCGAGGCGAACGCGCTTGCCGAGCGGAATCTGCACTTCGAGCCCGCGCAGAGCTTCCGCATCTGAGATTGTTTGAATTCCGTCGAAGTGGAAAATCGCCTGCCCGAGATGTATCCGGCAGGAGATGATCTTGGCGGGGCGAGGAGCACCGTCTGCCAGCCAAACCTCTCGCATCTCGGTGAGCCGCTCAGGGAAATCCGTCAGGATCTCCGCGGCTACCTCGCCGTGCCGGCCCCAAGGACGCAAAATGCGCGCGAGGGTTACCGGCTCGAACGGTTCTGGGAGCACTTACTCGAGAATCTCAAGCGTCAGGCGCTTCTTGAGTTTCATCCCAGCCGCACCGAGGATGGTGCGGATGGATTTTGCCGTTCGGCCTTGTCTTCCGATCACTTTGCCTAGATCGGTTGGGTGAACTCGAAGTTCCAGAACTGTAACTTGTTCACCCTCCACAGCGCGAACTTGCACTTGTTCAGGATTATCCACGAGCGCCTTCGCGATGGCTTCAACCAATTCCTTCATGGGCCCTCCGCCATTCGCAGAATCAGCAGTCAGCAGGAATTTTCGCTTGTACCTGTCTCGTCACACCGCACGAAGGATCCGCTGCCGGAACCTTCTGAATTATGAGATGAGAGACCGGACTTTCCGGGGTGCTACGCTGAGGCGGGCTTTTTGGCTACCAGGAAGCTGCGGACGGTGTCGCTCGGCTGTGCGCCACGAGCGAGCCAATATTGGATCCGTTCGTCGTTCAGCTTAATTGCCGCCGGTTTCTTGAGTGGGTCGTAGGTTCCCACAATTTCCGTGAAACGGCCATTGCGGGGACGCCTTTTATCGATCACCACGATACGATAACACGGCATCTTCTTTTTGCCATATCTAGCCAGACGGATAGCGAGCACTCGGCAATTCCTCCCTCAAATCATTGTATCTCGGAAGTACGGATTCTCCAACGCTCCATTCGACGCGCAAGTTCTGCATGGCGGAAGCAGTCGATAGCGTGATCGTTGACCATTCCCGAGGCCTGCATGAAGGCGTAGCAAATCGTCGATCCGACGAAGCGAAAGCCACGCTTCTTTAGCGCCTTGCTCATGGCGTCCGATTCCGGGCTTGTTGCGGGAATGTCCTTAAGAGAGCGGCGGGCGTTGATCTTCGGCTTGCCTTCAACAAATTGCCAGATGTAACGGGCGAAGCTGCCGCATTCCTTCTGCACGGCCAAAAAGGCCCGGGCGTTGCCGATGGCGGATTCGATCTTCAGGCGATTGCGAATGATTCCGGGATCGGCC
The DNA here is from genome assembly GCA_963803735.1 of uncultured Acidobacteriota bacterium. Classification (GTDB taxonomy): domain Bacteria; phylum Acidobacteriota; class Terriglobia; order Acidiferrales; family UBA7541; genus Palsa-189. The sequence goes on from CAWDNV010000019.1 coordinate 81,029, forward strand.
AACAATTCTTTGACCTTTTTGTCGTCGTAGCGCGCGATCTTTTCCGGATCGAAATCGTCGAACGCCGCGCGAAATCCTTCGCGCTTGCGAAGGATAATCTCCCAGCTCAGGCCGGCCTGCGCGGCATCCAGAACGAGAAACTCGAAAAGCTTGCGGTCGTCTTTGAGTGGGACGCCCCATTCGCGATCGTGATAGGCAATCGAGATAGGGCTCGAAGGCCAGCCGCACCGGATTCGCGTGCGAGCGCGGGCCGGGGCCGTCGCTGAACTCATTCTTCGGCCGCCTCGGGAGCCCCGCCTTCCTGCATTTGCTTCAGCGCCTCGCGGGCCTTGCCCAATCCGCGCAGCCGTCCCTGCGCCGCCAGCGCGCCGTATTGCTTCATCATTTTGCGCATCTGCATATATTGCTTGAGCACCTGATTCACTTCCTGCACGGACGTGCCGCTCCCGCGCGCGATGCGCTTGCGGCGCTTGCCATCGATCAAGTCGTGGTCGTCACGTTCCGACTCGGTCATGGAGTTGATGATGGCTTCCACGTGCTTCAGCCGAGATTCGTCGACTTGCGCATCTTTCGGAAGATTGGCAAATGGGCCAACTTTGGGGAGCATGCCGAGCACTTGTTCGAGCGGGCCCATCTTGCGAACCTGTTTCAACTGGTCGCGAAAATCTCCCAGCGTGAATTCGCTGCGGCGCAGTTTGCGCTCCAGCTCCGCGGCCTTTTTGTGATCGATGGCTTCTTCGGCGCGCTCGATCAGCGTGAGCATGTCGCCCATGCCAATAACGCGAGAAACGATGCGCTCCGGATAGAAAGCTTCGAGTGCGTCGTATTTTTCGCCTACGCCCACAAATTTCACTGGCGCACCGGTGACTTTGCCGATGGAGAGCGCAGCACCGCCGCGCGCGTCGCCATCGAGTTTGGTGAGGATGACTCCCGTCAAGCCCAGGCGGCGATGGAATTCGCCGGCCGAACGCACGGCGTCCTGTCCGATCATGGCGTCAGCAATGAAGAGGATCTCGCTGGGCTGCAGTTCGCGCTTGAGGTGGCCGAGCTCGCCCATTAACTCGTCGTCGATATGCAAACGTCCAGCCGTATCGACGAGGATCACGTCGGACGCGGAAAGTTTGGCTTCGCGGATGGCGCCTTTTGCGATTTCCAGCGGCTTGTCCGTACCTGCGCCGGACCAAAGACTGACACCCACCGCCTTTGCGACTTGCGCGAGCTGTTCTCGCGCCGCAGGCCGATAAACGTCTGTGGAGACGACCAACGGCCGGTGCCCATGGCTGCCGAGCCACTTGCCAAGCTTTCCGGTGGTTGTGGTTTTGCCCGAGCCTTGCAGCCCGACAATCAGCCACACCGAAGGAGGCCGCGAGGCAAAGAGCGGCTTCGCGTGTTTGCCGAGCAGCTCGAGCAGTTCGTCGCGGACGATCTTGAGGATTTGCTGATCGGGCGAAAGTTGCAGCAGGACTTCCGAACCGAGCGCCTTAGCGCGGATGTGGGCGAGCAGTTCGTCCGCAACGTCAACGTTGACGTCGCCATCGAGCAACGCTTCGCGAATCCCGACCAGCGCGGCGTCCATGTGCTCTTCGGTAAGCTTGCCCTGGCCGCGCAGATTCTTAAAGACGCGCTGAAATTTCTCTGTGAGGTTTTCAAACATGATTTACGACTCTCACCTCATTCTAGGAGACGCTTCCATCGCGGTCAATTGAGGCCACCCTGCGTCAAGCTGGGGCGCCTGGGACCCGAAATCGTGTCGCGCAAGAACAACCAACGACCTATCCTCGCGAAAAATTTTCTGCAAGTGCTGATTCTGAACGACTTTAAGTCTATAAGTTCCGTAAGTGCTGATTCTGCACGCCTTACATTCACAATCTTGCATCTGCAGATTCTAAAGGAGATCGTTGATTTGCCCCCTTATTACTTATCTCGCTAAGTTGCCTCGCGACGACTGGACGCTCCTCCCATTTCAGCCTTCGCCACTCCGCCTCGTTGCTGCCACATGCGGCTGCGACATGCGGCGACGGCTACCAAGTTGGCGCGAGCCCTGCAATCTGCCCAAAGGAGGCGTATATCTATTTTACCGTGAATAGCAAGTCCTCTGAACGGGACATGGAAACGCTGACGCCGAAGTGGGCGGAGTACGAATTACTGGACAGCGGCGAGGGCAAGAAGCTCGAGCGCTTCGGGGAATATGTGCTCGTGCGTCCTGAGCCACAGGCGAAGTGGGCGGCGGCATTGCCGGTGGCACGATGGCAGGCCGCCGATGGCGCATATGTGAAAGCGGGGAATGGGCAGCGGGGCGAGTGGAAATTCGGCAAGGCGATTCCGGCGCGATGGGCGATGCGGCGGGGGGATTTGAAATTCTGGGTGCAGCCCGCGCCTTCCGGTCACGTGGGAATGTTTCCGGATCAGGCGTGCCATTGGGACTGGATCACGGAAGTGACGAGACGTGCGGCTCGGCCGGTGAAGGTGCTGTGCTTATTCGGGCATACAGGATTGGCCACGCTGGCGGCAGCCGCGGCGGGGGCGGAAGTGACGCACGTGGACGCTTCGCGGAAAGCAGTGGCATGGGCGCGCGAGAATCAAACTTTATCGATGCTGAGCGAACGTCCGATTCGGTGGATTGTGGAAGACGCGCTGGCGTTTGTGAGACGCGAAGCCCGGCGTGGGAATCGATACGACGCGATGGTGCTCGATCCGCCGAAGTTCGGGCGCGGCCCGGCAGGCGAAATGTGGAAGTTGGACGAGTCGCTTCCGGAGTTGCTGAGCGTGTGCGGGAAAGTGCTGAGCGCTTCGCCGGTTTTTATATTGCTGAATGTGTATACGACGGTGCTGACGCGAGGGCGAATCGAAAAAGAAGCGGAGGCATTGCGTGCCTGGCTGAAAGAGATGCTTAGAGAATTTCGTGCAACGATCACTGCGGGTGAACTGGCGTTGGAGGATGGGGCGCGGCGAAGAATCTCCGCCTCGGTTTTCTCCAGGGCGGAGTTCTAACCCTCTCGTGCTCACATACGTTAAGTACTTTCTCAAAAGAGCCCCACATTCCCATGGTATAAGCACTCCATCATCTAGGACTGAGCGGGAGTGGTATTGTTTTTCTTTTTTCGGGCGGGTACAGAGGTGAAGGCGTTTGAAGATATCGCGAGAGGATACGATCTTAGGGCTACCGGCGGTTGCGGTTAGAGACTTCTTCCGTAGGCATGACGTTCTCGTGCCCCAATTTATAGAGCGTGAACTCGGGTTGAAGGGTCAGCAGATCCAAGAGTTCATAATTGGCGCTGAGAGGGAAGGTCTTGCGGCAAAGCGGTGGGCGGAAGAAGAGTGCCTTCATCTCACGACAAAAGGAAACCGTCTCGCTCAAGCAAGAACACGCTCAATCCGCCGCTCGACAGCCGAACGAGCCCTCGAATCATTGGTGCTGAGGGCAAAAGCCATTAACCACGGCCCTTATCTGTACACGGTTCGGCGGCTAGCGGTCTTTGGTAGCTTTCTTTCAGACACACCTACCCTGCGTGACCTTGATGTGGCCTTTGAACTTAAGGCTCGCGTGGTGGATGGCGATTTTTTCGAGGCCGAAAGAGCTTACGTCGCCGAAGCCGAGGCCAACGGCCGAAGATTTTCCACTTACGTGGATGAGCTCTGCTGGCCGCAGATGGAAATTCGAATGAAGTTGAAGAATCGGTCCCCAGTCATTAGCCTGCACGAATTTGACGAACTGGCTCGGCTCGCCGCGCCGTACAGAATCGTGCTTGAAACGTAAACGCGAAGAAAACTAGCGCTCGGGTTCTTTGAATTCGAGGGGAAGGGGGTACCGGTGCAGACCGCATCGCAAAACCATGCGTTCATAGCGTCGATTCCATGAATTGCGATTAATCTAGAAGTGTGCCGCATGCCTTACCCTGCCAGGGGTTAATCAACCCGTGATACTCTTGCCCGCAAACACATTTCGTGATTGACGGAGGACACCTTGTTAGGCAAGAGAATCCTCTTTCTAATGTCCTTCATTCTTCTTTTCACTGGGTACACCCTGACGTCGTGGGCAGCCGATACCGAACTCCAAGAAGGAAAGGCTCAGGACGGCACACTAAGTGCTGGCAAGGTGGATTCGTATTCTCTTACGTTGAAGGCGGGAGATTTGGGCGAAATCAGCGTGGTGACGCACGGCACAAAACTGATCGTCACAGTCCACAGTCCCTCCGGCAGCAAGGCACGTGGTTTCAGGTTCAACGGGTTGGACCGGAAGATTCAGTTCGTCGCCGACGATGCTGGAGACTATCGACTGGATGTAAGCCTCGACCCGAATGCAAAAGAGGGGACATATGCGATTACACTCACAGGCACGACCTCGCTTGCGGATCGAGTTTCCCAGCCGAGTGCGGAACGATATGAAAGCCCACGCATCAAGGCGCTCCGAACCGCTATTAACAACGATCAAGCAAACGCAGTTGAGGCGTTTTGGGAAGAAGTAAAAATTAAGGGCACACCATTGATTGAGTCGCTACAAGGCAACGACAAAGACATGCTAGTAACTTTCCTGTGGCGGGCAACGACCGATACAAGAAATGTCAGTGTAAGGTGGGATGCGAATGGCAACTACCTTGTCCTTAATTTTAGTCGGCCGGATGATTATCGGCTGATTCGGCTGGGTGAAACGGATGTCTGGTATAAGAGCTTTCCAGTAGATAAGCGAAAGAGGTTCATGTACCAGCTTGTGGTAAATGGTCCTTTCCTCCGTCCATCAGAGGACGTGCCCGATGAGAACACGATGTCATTGTTTGCGGCTGCGGCTCAAGTCGATCCCCTGAATCCAAACCACTGGCTTGTAAATCCTTTGAGTCCTGACGTTCCCGCACATCTTGGTTTCTCCGCCGTGGAGATGCCCCTCGCTCCGCCTCAGCCATATGTTGCGAAGCGTAAAGGAGTGCCGGCAGGTAAGGTCGAAAAATACCAGTTCAAGAGCACTCTGCTGAAGAACGAACGAGAGATCGCGGTCTATACCCCGCCGGGATACTCAAAGAATGCGAAGCCTTACGGATTAGTTGTTCTGTTTGACGAGAAGCCATACATCGATGAGAAGACGATTCCGACTCCAACAATTCTCGATAATCTGATTGCTGAAGATCGCATTCCGCCCATGATCGCGATGCTGATTGATAATGCGCCTGGGGATGCGCGTGACCGTGAGCTTCCTTGCAATCCGAATTTTGCGGACTTTCTGAGTTTTGAGCTGATCCCTTGGCTGCGGCGGCTATCTAACGTCACTACAGATCCGCAACAGACCGTCGTTGGAGGGTCAAGTTACGGCGGACTCGCAGCCGCATATGCGGGCCTTCGTCACCCAGAGACATTTGGAAACATACTATCGCAATCTGGGGCTTATTGGTGGACCCCGCCGCGGAGCGAGAATCTTTATGATTTTGATCCGACTGCCGAGCCAAACTGGCTGGCAAAACAATTCATCATGAGCCCGCGTCTGCCGCTACGATTTTACATAGATGCCGGCACCGACGAGATCGACCTAACGGGGCTCGGCCGGGACATTCTCGCGACTAGCCGGTACATGCGTGATGTTCTGCTCGCAAAAGGATATGAGGTTCACTTCCAAGAATTTATAGGCGGGCACGACTACTTGAGTTGGCGTGGCACTCTTGCTGACGGCCTCATTATACTGATGGGCAGCGCTACAGAATTTCATGAGCAGGGAGCCACTGGGAAGCGTTAGCCGTTGGAGTGAACCGACCCGAGGACCTGACGTTTCGAGCTTATCCTTATACTCCCAGCGCTCGGGATTCTGTCCCCCCAAATAGAAGGGTCGTCATCGCCTCACGACCATTTAAAACTTCTGGTGCGCCGCAGATTTTTCTGTTCGCGCCGCCCGTCTGGTACGCCGCTCGGAATTTGAGGCAGTCTATCGCGTCAGTTGGCCGCACGGAATTGCCTATTGGGTGACCATGAGCGACACCGGGACCTGGTGTGTAATGGTCGCTCCATTCACCGAGGAAGTGGCGACGACTGCGACGGTCGCCACGCCCGGCGGCGTGGTCAGAGCAAGTGGTGTGGAAGGACCGCTGCTCGTACCGCCGCCGCATGAGCTCAAGCGAAGCATCAGCACGATCACGAGCATAACGAGCATGGCGTAGCGCTTCCGCGATCTCATACCGAGCAAAGCCATACCAACCGCACCGAAAGCCGCGAACGGCAGGAGCAATCCGCCAGCGCGTGAGTGGGTGCGTATTGCCGGCGCCAATTCCGCCGCGGTTCCGGCGGTCTGAATGACCAAGGTTGAACTAACAGGAGAGCTGCCTGCCGTCACATTCGCCGGCTTGAAGGTACAGGTTGAGTTACCGGGCAGGTTGCCGCACGAAAGCGCTACCAGGGAGCTGAATCCTCCGGTGCCCGCAATCGAGAGGGTGATCGTTGCCGATTGACCCGCCCGCAGGGTGGCGGAGCTTGGCTGCGCCGCGATGCTGAAATCAGGGACCGGCTGCAAATTGATAATACTACTGGCCGATTGGGCTGGATCAGCGACGCTGGTGGCGGTGATGGTGACGGCCTGAGCAGCACTGATCGTCGCAGGGGCAGTGTAAAAACCCGTGCTTGAGAGCATGCCTACCGCAGGATTCAGCGACCAAGTTACTTTCGTTTCGCTTGTTCCCGTCACGGTGGCCGTGAACTGCTGGGTTTTCAAAGCCGAGAGATTCACGGAGGCGGGGCTAAGGCTGACAACTGGCGGAGGCAATAAATTGACACTGGCGCTGGCCGATTGGCTTGCATCAGCCACGCTAGTAGCGATGACTTTGATCGTCTGGCCAGCGCCGATCGCCGCGGGTGCAGTATATAGACCCGTGCTTGTAACCAAGCCTACCGCAGGACTCACTGACCAAGTTACGTTGGTGTTGCTCGTTCCCGTTACTGTGGCCGTGAACTGCTGCATTTGCGAGGGGGAGAGATTCACGGTGGTGGGGCCGATCTTGACAACTGGCGGGGGAGGCGGCCCAAGGGTGTAGCTGGCGCTCGCCATCAGACTATTGGAAAGCCCGGTCGCAACAGCCACGGCATTAACGGTAGTCGTTGCTGTGATGCTGAAAGGCCCGGAATACTGGACTGTGCTTCCGGAGCCCGGAGCGGGAGTGCTTCCATCGGTAGTAAAGAAAATCGTGGCGCCAGACGTTGCATCCGCGATCGAAACTTGCAGCGAGCTAGTGAACTTTTGTGGCGGTGGCGCGATCGTAGGCGTGGCCGCGCGGCTAACGGAACCGAAAACACTCAGAAACCCTTCGGCGCCGACGTACACCTTTCCATTGGTTACGGTGGGAACCGTGAATTTGACAGCGCCGCCGGGATCGTCGTTCGCTTGATTTACATTCGAGTTGTACAGTTCACCGGCAGAAAGATTGTTTGCATCGTAGGCGCGAAGAACGGCCGGACCACCGGGACCGGTTTTGCTGAAGTTATCGGATTCGAGCGCCCAAAGAACAGCGTTGGCAGTGCCGTTCGCCGAAATTACGAAGTTGGCTCCAGGAAAGCCGAGGGAGACGGAACCCTGATCAGTGGGAGAAGTTGACAATAGCCCATTGCTAAGAGTGAACGCCTTTAAAACATCGTTTTGGCCCCAGAAGAATACTCTGCCGTTGAAGTAGACGGGAGTCGAGTACATGTTGCCAACGCCGTTGTCGATTTCCTGAACCACATTGTTTTGCGTTGAGCTGAACTGCCCCATATTGTCGCGATTGATGAGGTAAATGTTCCCTTGTTTTCCTGCCTGGACGAGAAGGTGCGTATTTGGGCCCGGTTGATCCGGAAGAGGGAGGACACCGCCCGATCCAAGGTCTAGATCCGTGCTGTCGAGAGTGCTCTGATCGGAAGGTGTAAAGTAATCTTGTACGGTCGGACCTTTCGACAAGTCGATCCGAATAATCGCGTCTCCATAGTCCCCAAGTGAGGAGCTGGAAGCGTCAAACCCTCCGTTGCCCGTAGAAAAGAAGACGTTGGATGCAGAATCCATGGGCAAACCCTCGCCCGCCATCCAGACGCCGGCCTGATATGCATTGGGGGTAACGCAGAATACAAAGACCTGCTGCAAGGTGGTAGCGCTATACCCAAGCACCCAGCCGTGCCAGATGTCGAAGTCCTCGTGTGAACCGAAGCCAATGTAGACAACGCCGTTATATAGCAGCAGTCCGGCGCGATTCATCTGCCATTGAACATTCAAGCTTAAGGTTCCGGCGCTGCTTCCTTGTCCTGTTCCGGGTACAGATGCGGTGATGATCGCTGGGCTGCCCGGCTGTTCTGCCCCAGTCGTGATGTCGAGCGCGTGGAGCCTCTTCACGAAATTGGTGCCATTCTCGAGCGTTTCGGCAACGACGTAAATTGTGTTGGAAGAAAGGTCGATGACCGGCGTGCTGGTGATGCCAATTTCAGGAATTATATCCGTCGTACCCAGAGCGCTGCTGGGGACGGAAGTGACGCCACTTGAAAGAAAGCTGGTTTTCCATAATGCCTGGGCATTTGGTCCGGTGTTGCTGTCCGCATCAAACGCATAAACGCTATCGTGCTCCGTCGCTACAAACACAACGTTGTGAACGCCCTTGGTGGAGATGTTGAGGTTTGCGACGTACAGTGGCTGTGCGTATATATACCCATCGACTGCTTGGGAGAAAAGTTTTCCAAAACTGCTCGGATTCACATTCTGCGGAGTGAGAACGGTTTCCTGGCTGTTCACGCCCGTGCGCTGGGTGTTGTACCGAGAAGTCAGGACGTTAACTTGCGCAAACGTTGAAGGGGTACACGTCGCTGCGAACACGAGCGCGAGGACCGTCCATAGCGGATGCGTGGATGCATGCGCAACTCGTCGCGCGTTTGCCGAATTATCTGTAAGAGGTTGAATCGGAGTGTCCTTAGCTGGTAAGGCGGGAGCCCGTCGCAGGCAGTACGGATCTGGCCATATAAGCGAGAATCGTCTTTGCAGGTGAGGCCGGGTCAGAGTAAGACATACTGAAACGCACGCGGTAAAGCCTTTCGCCTACAGCAATAACTACGATTTCTGGCCGAGTTGACGAACGCCGGGGAATGGCGTCCATAGAAATCCTAAAGATGAGGGCTTAGGATACCAGCCGGCCCGGAGGTGCAAATACCGTGAACCTCCTATTCCCGTGCAGCATAAAACGTAGTTCACCTAAGCGCGAAACGAGGGCTTGGATCCTGTGCGCATGCGCTATCGTCGCAGTTGCCTTGACGGGGTGTTATACGAGCACCGCAAAAGTACCCCACCAGTGCGTGGGACATAGAGGCGCTGCTGTGGTTACTCACAACCAGCTAGTTAGTTAGTTCATGTTTCCGATCCAGTATCGATGCGGGACTCTCAACCATAGGATCGATGCGGTCGGCTTGCTGTTTCATCCAGAGTATGCGTTGACCTTTTGGGGCTTCCGGCGAGAGATCGTGGCCCTCTTCTTTCCAGGCACTTTCGAGTGCTGCAATGAAACCACGCATCTGCGCGGCGCGCGTCCATGCATCGATCCACCCGTTAAGGTCACTAAGCTTTTTTTCTTCCTTATGGATCTCGTCTGCCAGCTTAGCCCTCTCCTGGCGCTTCTTTTCTCGTTCGATCGCGGCCACTCTAGCTTCTTCTGCCCTAATTTTAAGAGCCCTACCTTCTCGCACCACCAACCCTACACATCGCGGCAGCAGATCTTCTAATCGCTTGAGTTTCCCGTCTCTGAGTCTTGTTGAAAAATATGATTCGCCAGTTCTGAATTCAAGCAGACCCTTAGGCGCATACTCAACCTCTGTCATTGTCCAGTTCGCGGTTTTGATTTCGCGGCGGCTCTTTTGACGCAATTTCTCGGCTAGACAAAATCCGGCCTGTTGCCCGAATATTTCAGCGGAAGTTCCATGCTTCCCTTTGTCAATGCTTACCGGAAACCCTTCTGTTTCGAGGGTGTGGATCACAGCATTCATAATGCTTAAGGCTCGCGGGAGAGCGACAGGGGAAACGCGGATGTCGAGGCAAGGCTCGTTATAAGGACGCAACAACATACCTCGGTTATCAGTACGTGCATTTTTAAGATGCCGTCGCGTGAGCACAATGAGCCGATGTTCCTTGGCTAGTGGATCAATTCTTATCGTCCGCGACTCGATATCAATGGTTCGTAGCCACTCTGCGTCTGTAGGTTGGGGTGGTGGGTCGGGTTTCTGCTCAGGATCCGGCGGCTTCATCTCTTTCAGGCGTTGTACGACAGGGAGATTCTTAACGTCTGGCAAAGGGAGACGCTCAACGGGTTTGCCGAACTCTTTTTTCACCCAATAGCCCCGGCCTGGAAGGGGAATTTGAAGTTTCCGGCAGACTTTTCCGATCATTACGGCAGAAACGCCATGCTTAACGGCGAGCTTCACCAGGGGTTGCTCCCACACTTCGTTATACAGTTCTTCGCGATTCCAGACTTCCATAGACACTCCTCCGTTATAGGCACTCGCCCGCAGATTCCATAAAAACATCAAATCTGCGCTGATTCTATTTCGGCGAGAGTGGACTCTTCACTAGACCGCGATTGGCCCCTGTTCTTGATGAAAGCCGCGAAAATGCGGTATGGCGCGGCACCTGAAGGTGAGTGGGTCAAATCAGTCTGTTCGACCGCTTGGCGGAGGTACCGCCAATCCGGCTTTAGACTATTTCCTAGATCGCTGAGAGGCGGAATAGCACGCATGCGTTCGCGAAGCAGGTCTACGAGTGTTTGATCGGTGCTACTTCTCAGATTGCAGCATTCTTCAATCAGCCGAAACATGCGGTAAGACAACGTGGGAATCTCTTCTGGGCGGGTCGGCCATAGAGGGCTAGCTTTCTTCTCACATTGCTGAAACGAATACGAACAACCAATCTCCGGTAGACCAGCCATCGCTTGCGCGATATTGCGAGGATGGTGCGCGTACTTTCCACTCTGAATGAACTTCAGCAATTCGATTTGCGCGTAGGAAGCCTCTTGTTCCTCCAGCTTGATCTCTAACTCTTTTAACTCTTTTTCCGCACACTCCAAATCATGAGCAATCTTTCTAAAGGACGCCGTCCGTTGAAAGTGTTCCTCCAATAATGTTTCAAGGTTCTCATTGTTAGTTTTTTGCTTGAGCGTGCCGGAGGATCTACGCAACTTCTCCGCGAGAGGTTCCCGAAGCTCCGAGAGCTTATAAATTGTGCTAACCACTCGCGCTCGTTTCTTTTTTGTTTCACGGATTTCGGACGCCGAAGCTGCAATAGTTGTCACACGCACGAAAAGCCGCAATAAGTATTCATTTGAGTGGACCAAACCTCTGAGGCACGCAAAAGCCGATCTCAGGTCATTGCATGTGCGAGCAGTAATTAGCTGCCAGCCGATCTCACCCCAACCAAACGAAAGAATCTCTATTAGCTGATCGCGGTGATTGAGGACGCGATCGGTATTTATTTGCTTAGGTCTTCCACCTCGATTCTTAGAGGGCGTTGCGCTATCGGTTTGCTCCGTTTCGAGGTCTTCCGTGAAAAAGTTGTCAAGAGGGATAGTCATTTTTTCCTGCAAGAAAACCTAGGGCGCGGTTGCCGATCATAGCTCACCGCTGCATGAAAACCCATTCCGTAACCCCCTTTATTTGCGACTGGTTGCATGAAAACCTATGTACGCCTAACTTACTGAAAGAACATGGTGTACATGTGAGGGTATATCCTCCACTCAGTTGCGGAGGATATCAGTGGCTCGAAAACGTAAAAGTAACCGAAAGAGGATTACAAGGGATGCCATTCCGCGAAACTCCCGCCAAAGGGAACTCCGCGAAACGGCGCTTGCCGTAGTGGCGTTATCCCGACGCGAAGGATTCAAGCTCAGTACTGCTGCCAAAATTGAGGGGATCAGGCCACACACGGTCTTGCGCTATGCGGGATCAGCCTTCAAGAAGAATGGCAAAGACTACAGCGCGAAGAAAACAGACCGAATCCCTCGCCGGTTGGTTGTACTCGATTCAAAAGGAAAGCGCTTCATAACTGTTTCCGGCCCTCGCGCGTCTGGGCAAATCGCCCGTTATTGGAACGCTGTCAAGAAAGCCCAGAGGACCGGTGACTACACCGCTTTGAGGAAGTTTCGCGGCAAGAGGGTCCCGTACGGCGGCTTTAATTTTGTGACCAGTCCCGCGAAGCTGAAAAGGTTCGCTGAGGCCGGGGGTTTTGGATTTTGAAAAGCTCTACTGGCGAGGCCGTGTGGCTTGATGGACGGGGACGTAGTCAAGACGGCGGCTCGGAAGCTTGGACGCCAGAATCGTCTTGGCGACGGTCCGAAGGTGTGTTTCCGCTGCGGCTATGCCGATCCGCTCGCCTTGATTCCGGTTAAGAAAGAATGGACTGAATTACATAAAAACGTTCTCCCGCGCAGTTTATTCGAAAAAGATCATCTAGTTGGCAGAAATCACGATCCTGATTTCATCTTTCCCATTTGCCGGAACTGTCATGCAGAAGTAACAGAACTTCGTCGTCAAGCCGGAATCAGTATGCAATTTGAGCCGGACGAACACGAACGAGAAATCCTTAGATTGGAAGCTTTGGCTTTTTTGCACGAAGACACTGCTGCTGCCCTACGGCGTTGGGTTGCAGAGAAGAAAGGAAAGCCGAAATGAAAGCATCAACAATTGTCCTGCGCGCACATACGGAGCTAGCAAACAAAGATAGGAAACGAAAGCGGAAAAATAAAGCACTACGCGAACCGAAATGGCCTGAGTGCATTTTGGTTATGGATCCCGAAACCAGAACAGACGAGAAGCAAAATCTTACTTTTGGTCCTTACCGCGTCATTTTCGCTGATGAGAACGGCCAATACACCAATGTTAGGCAAGAGGGATTCTTCTATGATCCCAAAGAACTGAATTCTCGCGAAATCGATGAACTTACGAGTTTCTCGAAACGAGAGAAAGCCGAAACCGCCCCAGACGTTTCCAGGGACTTCCGCATGCTCACACGGGAAGAATTCTTGAAACAGATATTCTTCCCGCTAGCGGTTAACGGTGCCCTCATTGTGGGATTCAACTTGCCGTTTGACATTTCCCGTTTAGCGGCGGATGCACGCGAAGCGAGAAGGCTAAATGACGATTGGTCCTTTGTAATGCTGGACGAACCGTTTTGCCCGCGAATCGTAGTTACCCGCAAAGACGGGAAAATCGCATTTTTCCGGCTATCAGGCGTTGGCCGAGATCCCAAAACTGGCAAGAAAATAAGAATTCCGCGTGGGCGCTTCCTCGATGTTCGCACGCTGGCTTGGGCTTTGCGAAATGTCACCTATAGCCTCAAGGGATTATGCGAAGCTTTGAAGATTCCGGGAAAGTTAGAGCATAAGGTAACCGGTAAAGTTACACAGGCGGAAATAAGGTACGCACGCCAGGACGTTCGCGCAACTGTCGGCTGCTTAAACGCATTACGCGCGGAGTTTGACCGCTACCCGATAGATTTGCACCCCGATCACGCATTCTCACCCGCTTCAATTGGGGAGGCTTACTTCAAGACAATGGGCCTGATCCCTCCATTACAGAAGTTCCGGCTATCTGCAAGGATCCAAGGCATAGCAGCACAGGCATTCTATGGAGGCCGGGCCGAATGCCGGATCCGGCACACTGCGCTTCCCGTCGTACACACCGATTTCAAAAGCGAGTACCCGACGGTCATTATTCTGATGGGCCTATGGCGGTTCCTCACCGCCAAACGCTTACGAATAGAACGGGCAACACAAGATGTTCGGGATCTTCTAGCGAAGATAACGCTCGATAACGCCTTTGATCCTAAATTCTGGCGTGAAAGTACGTGCTTTGTGCTCGTGCAACCGGACGACGACATTCTTCCCATCCGGACGGGATACAATTCTGACGGCGGGGAAAACAATGTTGGCGTCAATATTCCGACTTCAGAAAAGCCAATCTGGTATGCGCTACCGGACTTAATAGCCTCGAAACTCTACACAGGCAAGGCCCCGAAGATCATTTCAGCTTTACGCATAGTGCCCGAAGGGGAACAAGCAGGGTTGCGATCCACTAGTTTGGGCGGTACGCAATTCGATCCTAGAACTGGCGATTTCTACAAACTCGTAATCGAAACCCGCGAACGCCTTAAAAAAGATAAGCGGTTCTCGGAAGCTGAGCGGGAAGCTCTCGGCTACTTCTTGAAAATCATGGCAAACGCAGGTTATGGGATTTTCATCGAAACCACTCCTAAACTCGTTGCCGCTGGGACGAAATTGAAAGTCTTCTCAGGTGAAATATCATTCACTACCACATCCGACGTTGTAGAGGACAAAGGGCCGTGGTACTGCCCGGTGTTAGCGTCGCTTATAACCTCAGGCGGAAGGCTGTTGCTCGCTATGCTGGAATGTGCCGTTAAGGAAAGGGGCGGTGCACACGTCTTCGCCGATACGGATTCAATGGCTATCGTCGCCACCAAAGAGGGTGGGTCAGTTTCATGTGCCGCCCCTGAGGGGAGAAATACTGTTCAAGCGCTCTCGTGGCCAGAAGTGCCAGAGATTGCAGCACGTTTCAATAAGCTGAATCTCTACGATCACGACGCAGTTCCTCACATCTTGAAAATCGAGGATGTGAACTTCGAGGATGGTATCCAGCGAGAAATCCGATGCTATGCCATAAGCGCTAAGCGATACACGTTCTTCACGCTAGCAAATGGTGATCTGCAAATCGTAAAGCCTAGCGAACACGGTTTAGGTTATCTGTTTGTGCCTGGATCGGAGTTCGACAAAAAACTAGACGCTAGCGATTGGATAGCGGATGTGTGGCGGTACTTGGTCGCGATATCTCTAGGGATGAAGCTACCGAAGCCAAAATCTTTCAAGCTGCCGGCGATGATGAAGTTTGCGATTACGACCCCGGAAGTCTTCAAGGTTCTGCAAAACAGGCAGCTCGAAAAACCTTTCTCGTACCGCGAACGTATTAAGCCCTTCAACTTTGTTTTGTGTCCGATGATAAATCGTCAGGTATTTGGCTTTGACTCCGCAAGCAGCGAGACCGTACGTCTTGGTTACCCGTTAACGGTGGATCCCGACAGTTTCACGCTCATCGCTCCGTTCACAAATGACGCATCACGCTGGTACAAAATTCCGTACCTCAATATCCATGACGGGAAATGGTTCTATCTTGCACCTCTAGAGAAAAAGGAATCTTTTGAGGCTTCGCCGTACACGTTGGACGATGTAGTCGCCTTGTATCACACGCATCCGGAGTCGAAAAGTTCGGCACCGGATGGAACGCCTTGCGGCTGGCACACGGCTGGGCTTTTGCAACGCACATTCGTCGTAGCGGGCGGATTCGATTATATCGGCAAAGAGACAGACCGAAAGTGGGAGCAGGAGGAGGACGTTAGCATGGTTTTCCCGATGCTTCCGGCATACCGTCCGAACGAAAGCGCACGTCTCGTAACTCCCGCAACCTTGGAAGAGGACATCCGCACGATGTCTATACGAGAAGTGGCGAAGAGAACTGGACTAAGCACCAGAACGGTTCGGGCGGCTAGAAAAGGCAAGCGGATACGGAAAATGACGATTCTAAAGATCGAAAATGCTATCCGCGAGCGCGAAATGGAAGAACTTGAAAGTAAGGATAAGCTTGAGCCAGTAGCCTCGTAAGTTATAGAATATAGGTAGTTTCTACAGTCTGAGCGGGCTTATCGCCTGTTACGAGCAGACGACAAGCCCTAACCACCATGGAGGTATCAGCTCCGATGGCAGCTAGCCAAACCGTACCTCATCTCCAGCAATCCATCAATTTGCTAGCACCCCGCTTAGGCGTCCTTACTCTCTACGGCTACGGGATAACAGTGACTGTGGATCGCGGCCACCTCGTAGTGAAAGACGGAATTGGTAGCGACCGTAGCGAAGGCCGGTTCGCTCGCGTAGGGCACCGTCTCCGTCGTTTAATCGTAATAGGTTCCGATGGATTCGTTTCGCTAGCGGCTCTCCGTTGGCTAGCGGATCAAAACGCGGCGTTCGTCATGCTAGAGCGTGATGGCTCGGTACTCGCAGTGACCGGTCCAGTTGGTCCATCCGATGCGCGGCTGCGAAGGGCACAGGCACTAGCGCGACAAACGCAGATGTCGCGAGAGATTGCGCGCGAACTAATCAGGCAGAAATTAGCCGGTCAGGAACAAATTGCCCGAGACAGGCTCAAAGACGAGATTGTGGCGGAAGCTATTGCAGCGGCGCGTGTGAATTTAGATCATGCCGAAACGATTGAGATAATCCGCTCGTTAGAAGCACAGGCAGCCCACGCCTATTGGTCTGCATGGCGCTCAGTGCGAATAGCGTTTCCGAAAGCCGATCTGCGGCGCGTTCCCAACCATTGGAACTCATTCGGAACGCGCAAATCTCCGCTATCGGGCTCCCCGCGTCTTGCGGCTAATCCGGCAAATGCGATCCTGAATTATCTCTATGCCGTTCTTGAATCGGAATGCCGTCTAGGCGCCGTTGCTCTTGGACTCGATCCCGGAATCGGCTTTCTGCACGTTGACACAGATTCTCGGGATAGCCTCGCTTGCGATTTGATGGAAGCCGTTCGCCCACACATAGACGCTTATCTTCTTGATTGGGTTCGTCGCCAACCGTTCCGCCGCGAGTGGTTCTTCGAAAACCGGGATGGCAACTGTCGTCTCATGGCCCAGATGTGTATACGTCTATCCGAGACGGCGCAAACCTGGGGTGCATTGCTAGCGCCTGTTGCCGAATGGGTGTGCCGGAAACTATGGTCAACAATTCGGAATTCAGGGCGGCAGATACATCCTGCTACACACCTTACGCAGATGCACAGGCGAGAAGCGAAGGGTGAGGGATTCCGGCTGCCACTCCCACCCACGCCTCAACCCCCTCGCATTTGTCCACGATGCGGTGCCTCAGTAAAGGCGGGGAAAAGTCATTGCGCACCCTGCGCCATCGCCATACAGCGGCAGGGTTTTCTGAAAATCGCAGAGCAAGGGCGGATCGCTGCACACACTGCCGACGCTGAGCTTAAACGGGGAGCCACACAGAGAAAACAACACGAGGCTCAGAGCAAATGGCACATCTGGAGTCACCCGGCATGGCTAACGGAGCAGTTTTATTCCGAGCAGATTCAGCCGCGACTTGGCACATCCGAAGTGAAAAAGATAGCTGCGACTTTGGGCGTATCGATGACCTACGCCAGCTATATTCGAGCCGGGCGACGGCGACCGCATCCCCGGCACTGGTTGGCTCTCGCACAAATCGCGGGTTTAAAGCTGGAAATTGGTTAGCACCAAATATCATATGAGCACAGATCTACTCTAAGAGCTCTGCTCGCGAGCGGGATATTACTCCTTCAACCACTGAGCGAAGCGACTGTCATTACGCCGGAGGTAAGACGTGCAAGCGCAGTTTCTCGTTTTGTTGTACAAGTCTTTCTCGGAAGAAGTTGAGGGCGCGCAGGCGCGATTCTACTATACTGTTCCACTTCGTCAGATTGGGGACAAGAACTGAAGTCTGGGCTATTCCGGTTTCGTTCATTACATGAGCAATATGGCAGCGCCGCCGTTACTCCCAGTATTGTGAAATGACTGTTACTCGGCATCTAACGGAAGTGACACGGCCTTGCGCAGCACATCTGTGTACCAAAGTTCCAAATATCCTTCCAACGAGAAAAGAATCGAGAACGCCTTCCGATCACAGTCGAACGGGGCAAATTTGTCGAACGCTCTCGGAAAAGGGACTCGCCATCCCGATTTCGAATGTGCGATTGATACAGGAGCCAGCCTTACCACCTTCGCAGCGAGGTGCAATTTTTCAGAGCGAGTCGGCTCGTTTACTACAGCAGCTGCCCCTTGTGAAAGCAACGAACGGATGGGTTCGAGCTGCGGGTCGCTCTCTACTTCATCATCAGACAGCAAACGAAATCTTCCAGGCTCAACTAGCAGGATCCAGGCGCTCAGGGCCTGTGTACCTCGCATCCACGACGCACGGTCCGAAATGTCTTTTGGCACAACTATGCGGTTTGAGACGTCAGCAGTGGTGTGTGCGAGGAGGTAATCCATCTATGGTAATTCCCCCCAATTTTACCGTAAACTGGCCGTCGATAACTCCTTTGTTGGTAGCGGATGCTGCGTTTTTGATGTTGACTTTTTCCCAGTTTTACCGGAAATTAGAAACTACACTATCCTTTGTGGTTAAACTGGCATAAATGCCATATCTCGTACAGCGGTTCCCGTATGGCGAATATACAGCGAATATTCTAGAATGGGGGGGGGATTTTATATGACTCCTGTGGACCTCCAGAATAGATCAGAGTATCTCTCCTTGGCACTATTCGCGCAAAAGACGGTTCAGGCCTTGATGGATTACGTCGACGAAAACAAGACCGCCCGGCTCAAGGTATCACTTAGCGAGGCATTGGACTCAATCTTGAGTGCTAAACGTCCATCCGCTTCCTTTCATCGGAAAGCGTTCACTAGCTATGAACATCTCAGAACGTTAGAGGAGGTATGGACCGCGAAACAGAGGGGTCAGGCGATCCGGATGATGCGCACCGTATTGCGGGCTCCAGGCAATCCCAAGACCAAAGCCGTCGCTAACGAACTCATCGGTCTCTTTTCCGAACTACAAAATCAAGCTCTCTGGAATTTCGAACAGCCAAAACCGGTATCACCGAGAGTCATGCAGCGGCTATGCCAACTGGTGTAGCGGAGCTACTTCACGACGCAGCCGTCCTCCACAGACTTGTTGATTTCGTAGAAGAATACTGCAAGGAACAGGAACGGTCGCAGATCTATGCTGATTCTTCAGGCCTCTTCTTTAAGTACGTAGAGAAACTAGCTGCCGGGATAAAGTGGGAACTAGGAAATGAAATAAAGCGCGCCACGCGATTTCCGCAAAGATTACCTCTCCTGCGCTCCAATATATGGACATTGAAAAACTACCTTCGTCAGTTGCACGCATTGATTAAGCCAGCAGCAGACGCCCACACGCTTACCACTCCGGCACCGCTTATAGAGCTCGCTTCTCAGCAACTTCAGCGAGTTGAGAGAATGAAAAACTCACGCATAGTCATCCTGCTGACTTCCGAATTCATGTATTTCCAACAACCACACACGGACATTAAGGACCAGGCCCGCATCGTAGAAAGTTTCATTCCAAGAGCCTCGTTTCCCATGAGATTGGGGTTCATAGAGTTGCCATACTCGCAGGGCCCCAGCTTTTTCACAAATCTGGCCATTTACCATGAGATTGGCCATTTCGTATATGAAGAACTCTCATACTCCAATCCTCCACACCCACGAATGACAACTCTCAAATCGGCTATTATGCGATCCCTAAAAAAGGCATTCAAGAAAGGTTCCCAAGATCCTGAAGCATTTGCTGTTGCAGTTAGAATCATTGAGAACTGGATTCAAGAGATATTCTGTGATCTCTTCGCTATACGCTTGGTGGGACCCGCGTTTTCCTTTGCATTTATCGAAATGTTGGGCATGCTCGGGTTTCTTTCAAAGGAAGTAACTGTAAAATTTAATCCTACACACCCGGCTCCAGCTTGCAGGTTCGCCGAACACGTCAAGATGCTCCAGGATGACTTATGGTGGAATGCTATTGCCAATGTTGAGGCGGACCAAAAACAGCTTCTCGAAAGGCTCGCCAACTTACCACGTTCTACTTATAAGTTTTACTTCGACGAAACGACACCTGGCCCTAAAAGACTTGTTCATGTGTTTTTGGATGTGGTTGTTCCTGCGATCCGGCAGCTCGTGCGTGAGGTGACCCCAGAGAATACAGCGGCAGTAAAACGATTTGAGCGCACCCGCGATTCCATTTCGGCTTGCCTTCGCGTCGGGGTGGTTCCACATACACCCTCAAATGCGCGCGTGCCTGACCCCGTTTCCGTTATCAACTCTGCGTTTTGTTTCTACCTTACTTCTCTTACTGACGTCGTCAAGCGGTTCGAGGGAGCGACTGCAGAGAATGACGTGGCGGTACATAGCCTGTGGACAAAGCGGCTCGAAATGTGGACCATGAAGGCCATCGAAGACTCACAGATACGGGATCGGTTTAGACGGGTCAAGGGGATGAATTCGTGGTCCTTTCCAGACAAGAAATCCTAAAAAGGATAAAACTGCCAGTAAGTGATAAATGCAACCTTGTAATTACGCCACTAGTTTACACGGACGAGAACGATATCTTTGATTCAGACTCTGTGGACCTCAGGCTCGGATGTCATTTCCTGCTACCAAAGACTCTAGACCAACCTTTTTTCTGTCCTGATCGAAGTTCCGCTACGTCCCTTCACGTTCGGGTTCATGTGCCGCTCGGACACTTCTTGGTTGTTCCCGCGCATCAAACAATTTTGGGAGCGACACTTGAATTTATTAAGCTTCCTTCTGATGTCTCTGGACAAGTACTAACGAAGTCATCTGTGGCACGCACCTTCATAGTCGTTGAGACTGCGCCGTGGATTCACCCGCAGTATAGAGGTTGTTTGACACTGGAAATTGCAAATGTGTCAAACACACCAGTGCTTCTGTATCCGGGCCGCCTTATTTGTCAACTGATTCTAATGCGCATCGCTCCTCTGCAAGAAGAATCGAAGAATCGAAACCCGGATAATAAAAAAAATACAATCACCACACTTGACAACACCTACTTCGGTCCGGTCTATCCAGAAGCTCCAAAATTCAGAGATCCCCAGGATGATTTGCTGAGAATTGGTGTCACCAGTGTGTCCAGCTTCAAACGAACGAAATTACATCGAACGAAAAAGGGCTGGCGAGAATCAAAGCCGGAATTATGATCGTGGACGGGAATCGACATGAGGTTAATGATCTTTGATTGCTAGACCGACGCCTATAGCGTTAAAATTCGAGTAACACATGAGCCGAGCAATCCTAATAAAAACCCCATTTGCATCTGCTGCGCAAACTGCAAGAATTCTGGGCGTCTCCAAGTCTCGACAGCAGCAGCTTGTGAAGATGCTGGCCTACAACAACCGTCATTCGAATGACGTGTTTTGGACTGTTGCGTCAAATTCAAAAAATAAGAGCGCTAAACGATCGAAACGCCTAGCATTTACCAGGGGCTCACGAAAACCTAAGAGGGTGCACACTAAGGGGAGGCTCTCACCTCGACGCCATGCCTCGACGAAGACGCGCTCAAGTCGTAGGAAGTCGTCCCGCTGACGTTTTCCTGAACATCCCATACGACAAAAAGTTCGAGAGACTTTATCTCGCCTATATTGCCGGTCTCAGTGCGTTCGGGCTGGTACCAAGGGCAACGCTGGAAATCCCTACTAGTACCCGAAGATTGGATCGTATCCTGCTTCTGCTTAGGACGTGTAACTTTGCTTTACACGACATGTCCCGGGTAGAGATTGATCGGACACCACCCTCTACACCACGCTTCAATATGCCTTTCGAGTTGGGTCTTTCTGTTGCTTGGGCGCAGATCAGCTCTGAGCAACACACTTGGTTTGTATTAGAGTCGCATAATCACCGTCTCGCAAAATCTTTAAGCGACTTGAACGGAACGGATGTTCATATTCACAACGGTACTATTGATGGAGTCTTTAGGTCTTTGGCTAACGCGTTTGTCAGACAGCAGCGACGACCGACTGTCCAGCAGATGAAACGAATTTATCGGGACCTGAGGAACAACCTTTCTGACATTTTGGACACTTCGGGTGCGGACTCAGCTTTTGAAGCTCGCGCATTCAAAGACCTGTGCTTCATAGCAAGCGAGTCTGCGGATGCGCATGTGACTTAGTTTTATCTACGTTCCTCTTGCCAGCCCGTACGCTCCGCGCACCCGTCCTCGCGCTCCCCACACCTCGCGCGCGCCGCCGCACCCTGGCGAGGGTTTGGGTGGCTGAAGGGGGGTGGTCCCTTTTTCCCGTCCGGAGGGCACCGAAGGCAGCATGAAAGTGAGTCCGTATCGAAGATTCCTGCGTGAGGGGATAGCATGAAATGAACAGATGGAACATTCCCCCCTGGCTTGAAGACAAAATTAGAAGGCGAGACAAAAAGTGCGTTTATTGCCATACCGTGCTTAACGAGTATCCGCACGCAAAAGGCGTACCGAGGAATAAGGCCACCTGGGAACATATGAACAATGATGATTTACGTTCGGAGGCCAACATTGTCAGGTGCTGCGGCGCATGCAACACAAGCAAGGGTGCAAAAGACCTCTTACAGTGGTTTGAGTCAGAGTACTGCAAGCAAAAGAACATAAACGAGAAAACGGTTTTACCCCTGGTTAGGAATTGGCTGAAACATCGTAAGTCCCGATATAAGTCGGTTTCCCGGAAACTGGCCCACTTGTAAAACTCACGCTTTTCCGCGCACGTGGGGTACTTTTGGCGTGCTATGCCAGCCACGCAGGGTCAACGAATCCTTTTCACGATGATTGTGTCGTTCTCATCCTCAACCTTCATCCGGCAACCACCACTTGTTTGATAAATCGTCACGTCAGGTCGGTATTGGTATGAGTACATGTAGTCGTACTCAGCTTGTTGCCAAATCTGACCATTGTCGAGCTGGAATATCGTTTCGCCTTCCCACCCCTTGAAGTCACCCCTTATGGTGCTTTCCACGGCAGGAGCACAATCGGAACTTCCGCTCGTCCTCGCTTGTGGCGGCTTTGGACCTTCGGCCCTTGTTCCCGCAGCAACCTTGATGACAGTTTCGGTATAGCGATTGAGCCAAACGTTCAATTCTGTTCGTTGTGGCGTGGTCAGCCCGGAAACGCCTGTGTCTTTCAACTCTTGTGACGTCATTACATCTTCGATTGTCAGGTTCAGCTTGCTAGTTTGCGCGACAGCCAGCCTCACAAAGGCGATCATAACTCCCATCAGCGTGAGACACCCAATCAGAATCAGGAATCGCCGACCCATTAGCAACCTCCCTATACGTTATGTTTTGCCAAGACCACTGTAGCCACTCCGCCGGATGTGAACACGTGTCTCTACGAATCCAACGAAGCCATGGCTCCCGTCCCGAACGAGGCTGTTCTAATGTGCGGCGCTTGGCGTTGACGCTAGCTCGATCTGTCCCTTCCGAAATGGCTCGAAATCGGTCATCACCTGCACGACGGTCTTCGGATCCAGCACTTTCGATTCGGGTTTATTTGGTTCCTTCTCGGAAAAAATCTGAAGGGTTACCTTTTCACAGTCGGAGGAGATGGCGTCATAGGAATACGTGTAGAAGCCCTCGTAAGTCGCATCCGTGACTTTCACAAATGGATTGTGGACATTGACCACATTGGCAACCTTGCCGGGCTGGATTGGCTGAATCTCCTTATCCCCGCAAAGTAGCTTCATGCGGTAGAAATCAGTCTTGAACTTCATTCTAGCGGGGCCGCCATACCCGCCATTTGTGGACGCGAGGCCACGAAGGATAGCCGACCCAGTGGTCTCTCTTAGTTTTGGGCTGGCTTGTATAAAAACGACGGGCCGGTATTCGCCCGCATACTCGGCCCAATTCTTAAGATCGTCCAGCGGTCTGAACGTTCCGACCACGGAGTCCGCCCCTTTCTTGGTGCGTTTTTCTTTTTCTCTTCCAGCTTGAATCCGAACTCCTTCTGCGTAGTGGTATTGCAAGACCGGAGTCACGATCGCGACGTCGTAATCGCCTTCTCCGAAAACGTAGGGATGCTCGTCAAATTTAACTTTTTGCAAAGAGGTCTTCAGGGCATCGATCGGATAAGTGCCGGAGGGCTCGACGGGCAAGAGCGCCGCCTGTGGGGGCGAGATATCCCGCATCTTGGTTCTCGCACGCTCCAAGAGTTGTTCAGCCTCTTCGATACGCACGATTCCGGAAATTCCTGGGCCAGACTCACCATGCTCGCCAAACGTTGTAAGTCCTACCACCATGCCGAGCGAGCTGAAAAGCGGACCGCCTGAATTGCCCGGATTGATATTGATGTCCGACAGAATGGCACGTGGTTCGACCTTACTTACAATTCCAGTCGTCAAAATCTTTTGCTGATGCAGGGGACTCCCAATCGTGAAGACGCGTTCCCCTTCTAAGACGGTGGACTCGTCCGATTTAGACTTTGCCAATGGCGCCACTATAACGTCAGGAAAAGAAGCAAGATTGGCCCAGAGCACGGCGATGTCCCTCTCCGGATCGAAGGCGACCACCTTAGCCTCAACTTTCCGCTTCGGATCGAATTGAACTGATATCAATTCCGAAGGTCCGATGACATGTTGGTTCGTTAGGATCAGGCCTTCAGGGGACACCACGAAGCCGGTTCCATGACCGATTTCACTCCACACTGTCACGACACTGTTCTGATACTTCTTAAAGAGTTGGGCAAGATCGTCCACCACGCGGGTGGGCTTTTCAGCCGGTGCATCAGTTGATTTCGCGTTGTCGTTGCTTAATTCAAACAGGCTGTCGGGCACAGACACGCTCAAATCCATTTCCCACGAGTACTTCCTTCCCCGGAACTCGACGGCATCCGATGTGGAGAGGTGATACCGACCAGGAGGAAGCTGCAGCTCTGCGATACCCTCAAAGTTCGTCCTGGCTGAATACGGCTCGCTGCCAGCAACATCAGATCGCGTCAGCGTCACCGAAAGTCTGGGAATTGGTTTCTGATTTAGGTCCTTGTCCACCAGAATAGCGTGGACAGTAACTTTAGCCGTGTCAACCTGCCCAACGACCGGAACCACTGCAATGAGAAGCAGAGCCCATAGCCGCACGCTTTGTCTCATATCAACGCCTCCCGCGCACAAACGGGAATGTAAATGTTTGCGGAATTGATATCTGTACCGTTGCGCACACATTGTGCTGCTAGATGCTATTCGCGCTTCGTCCAATGAGGCGGGGCGCTTATAGCGTGCTCTAACTCTGAGTCAAATAAAGTTGACACGATATATTCGCTTGCGATATCTTCGCATCAAGAGGGAAGCGAAAGCTTCTGCTCTTTGAAAGAGGGGTGAAGCGAGACAGCGGAAACGAAAAGCTGAAGAGCACTCCGCCTTCAGGCCATCAGTAAATCAGTGCGACGTGTAGGTGACGTCACAACCTACAGCGGCGACAGCGCCTCGCGCTGTCGCTGAGTGTGAAAGTCACTCGCAGTTGACTATGCACACTGATTTCACCCTAAGGAGTGCTCGTAATGTCAGCCAACCGTAAGCATACCGCTGTTCGTACGCTGGAAAAGGTCGTTCTTCTTCTTCTGAAGACTGACGAAACCAGCGTATCAGGATTGCAGCACGGTAGGCTGGCAGTCCGATTGCGCCGCCATGTAGCACGGCTCAAACGCCTGTTGCGAGACGACCCAGAAGGAAAGTTTTGGGACGAATTGCAGAAGGCGATATTGGATACCGTCAAATACTTGCGCCGCTGTGACTGCTAGCCTACTACACTCATTTTTGTTTTGTTGAGGCCTCATACCATGGAACTGGCTAGAGCGATTAAATTGACTCGGACGGCGAGCGGAATGAAACAGAAGGAAATTGCTGTCAAAGTTGGCGTCACACCTAACTATCTTTCCCTTGTCGAAAATGGCAAACGGGAACCCAGCATATCGTTTTTGAAACGACTGGCGACTGTCCTCGGCGTTCCGGTCGGTTTGTTTTTCCTGTGGGAACAGGAAGGTGTCGGAAAAAGCCTCAATCAAGTGCGGAATCTTTTGGCTCAGCTGGAAGCTATGTATGTTTTTGCGAACCGGGGAAAGATTCGAAAGAAGCGAGCGATGGCATGAAATTGTTCAGCATTAGCACCAAGGAAGAATTGGCGCGGCTTCTGGCTGTGGGCCCGTTTGAGATTGATCAGGTCATACCTAATCGACGGACGTACTATCGGTCATTCAAGCGCCCGAAATCCGACGGAAAGTCTCGCGTCTTGTACGACCCACAGGGACCGCTCAAATTGCTGCAACAAAAAGTGAAGGAGCACATCGTAGATTTCGCGCCCGTGCTCGGATGCGTCCACGGCGGAGTTCGAGGTCGCTCTGTCATTACTAACGCCCGACCGCATGTAAGCAAGGACATTGTGTTCTGTCTGGACATCAAGGATTTTTACCCAAGCGTTCAGCCGCACATTGTGCGCGCCATCTTTGAAGGCCTAGGGTTTGGGTCGGACGCGGCTAACTTTTTGACGGACATAACTACCTGGGACAATCAATTGCCGCAGGGGGTTGCGACGAGCACGGGATTAGCTAATTTGTCGATGATGAGAGTAGATGTGCGCTTACACACTTTGGCGATCAAGCAAGGTTTTTCCTATACTCGTTGGGTTGACGACCTTACTCTTTCGGGCAATCGACGCCTGCTCGACTTTAGGCGGCTAGTTCAGAGAATCGTCACTGAAGAAGGCTTTGTCATTAAGTCTGACAAAATGCGCACAATGCATTCCGGAATGCGGCAAATAGTCGCCGGAGTCGTTGTCAATAGAAAGCCAAACGTACCCAAGGAAGAACGGAGCCTCATCCGACGGGGAGTGCTGCAACTTCGCCGTAGACACGAGAGTGGCTCACTTGATCGGATCCGAGGGAAAGTATCTTGGCTATCTCAGGTGAATCCTCTCCTCGGAAGTCGGCTGGCAAAAAGACTCCACTTCGTTGTCCAGCGCTGATCAATTCTCTTTCTCCAACTCCACTCTAGTTTAAAAGGCTTGTAACGGAGTCGGGTCGTTGCCCATCGCCATATGCAGAAATGGCCTCCACCTCCATAAGGTTGGTCGGATTCTAACGCGCAATGACATCCGGCAGGGGGATTATCAGCCAAGTGGGGTACTTTTGACGGTCTCGTATAACACCCCGCAGTTGCCTTGACCGACCTGCATGCGTCGCTTACACTCAATGTTTTACTGGTCTATGCGATAAACGTAGTGACTGCGGCTCCTTGTGTGGCGTGTGTCGATTTGGAATCGGGAGCCTGCTGTGAGGAGCATCGTTGCCCAAACGCACCTTTCAACCCAAAGTGCGCCGGCGCCATAAGACGCATGGCTTCCGCGCCCGAATGAAAACCAAAGGGGGCCGGAAAGTTCTGGCGGCGCGCCGTAAGAAGGGTCGTCATCGCCTCACGCCCATTTAAAACTTCTGGTGCGCCGCAGGAATTTTCTTTTCGCGCCGTGCGTCTGGTACGCCGCTCCGAATTCGAGGCAGTCTATCGCGGAGGCGGGCGAAGATCGTCGGCGCAGTTTGTGATTTTTTATCGCGCTAACGGCGGACCGCGTAGCCGGTTTGGCATCAGCGTGAAAAAAGCGCTTGGAGGCGCGGTGGTGCGGAATCGAATCCGCCGTCGCATCCGCGAAATCCTTCGGCGCAATATTTTGGAGATCTTCCCGGGATGGGACATCGTAATTCATCCGCGCACGTCCATGACGCGGGCTGCTTTCGCTTCGATCGAAACGGAGCTGCTCGGGCTGCTGCGGAATCTTCCGCGTTGAAATTGGGCACACTAACGCTGGCTGCGCCTGAATTGGCGGAGCCAAAGGGCGCCGCGGCGAGCCGCGGGGCGGCTTGGTTTTTGCTGATGGTTATTCGTTTTTATCAGGCAGTTTTTGCCCCGGTGATGCCGGTGGGTTGCAAATTCTATCCTTCCTGCTCGCGATATGCCGCCGAGGCGATCGAGCGCCACGGCGCAATTCGTGGAGCCCGGCTCGCGCTGGCGCGGTTGTGGCGCTGCCGTCCTTTCACGCAAGGTGGTTTCGATCCCGTTCCGGACGATCTCTCGCATAACGAGGTGCAATTGTGAGAGAAGTTTCGGACCACGCTCGCGTAGCGCTGGCATTCGCTCTGGCGTTGCTGGTGATGGTGGGCTGGTATTTTTTGAATCCGCCGAAGCCGCAACCGCCGCCGGGATCCGCGATCGCGCAGCACGCGAGCAATGCGCCGGCCGGCGCCGGACCTGCGATTACGCAGCCGAATCAGCCGGTAGTGGCGGGCTCGACCGGCGCGACGTCCGTTGCTCCGGCAGTCGCTGCAGGCGAAAAGAATATCGTCGTCGAAAGCGATCTCTACCGCGTGGAACTTTCGAATCGCGGCGGCGTGGTGCGCAGCTGGCAGCTGAAGAAATATACGGACGAGGGTAATCCGCCGCGCACGCTGGATCTGGTGAACGCCGATCTTGCGCGGCAGACGGGCGGCTGGCCGCTTTCTTTGCAGCTTCCGGACCAGCAACTCGAGTCCGCTGCGAATCAGGGACTTTATATCGTCAAGGCTACTTCGGATGGCAGCACTACAGACACAGACAACACGATTGCGGCTCCCGCGCAGGTGGAATTTCACTGGAGCGATGGCCGGCTCAACGTAACGAAGACGCTGAAATTCGATCGCAGTTACATCATCGGAGTCGAAACTTCGGTTCAGCAGAACGGAAGCCCGGCAAGTTACAGCGTCGCCTGGCGCGGCGGTTTCGGCGATGTGACCGCATTTCGCGCCGCAACGCAGACCTTGGTTTTCGACGGCCATGATGGCAGCGTCAGCACAATTGCCAGCAAGAACGTCGGGGTGCCTAACCAGCGCAATGTGCCTGCCGAAGTGCCGGGCACGTTCAGCGCTGCGGGCCTCGAGGATCTCTACTTTGCCGCCGCGTTTCTCCCCGCCGAGCCGCCTGCGGGCCAGTCCGTCCCCGATGTACTAACGCTTTCCGCCCGGCAGGCTACGCACACGCTGCAGAACGACGGCAAGACAACGCAGGAGATTCTGCCGGAAATGGCGGTTGGTTCGACCACGCCGGGGCCGCTTGCGCTGCGGCTTTACGTGGGCCCCAAAGATATCGACCTTCTCAAGACGGTTCGCCCGCCGCTCAATGGGCTCGTGCAGTTCGGCTGGTTTGGTTTAATTGCCGAACCCCTCTTCTACACTCTGCGTTGGATCTACCACTACATTCCGAACTACGGCTGGGCCATTGTGGCGATGACGGTTGGCATCAACATGTTGCTCTATCCACTTAAGGTGAAGAGCTGGCGTTCCATGCAGAAGATGCAGAAAGTGGCGCCGGAAATCCGCTCGATTCAAGACCGCTATAAGAAATATTCCATGCGCGACCCTCGCAAACAGGAGATGAACAAGGAAGTGATGGAGGTGTACAACCGCGAGGGCGTCAATCCCATGGGCAGCTGCCTGCCGCAAGTGATCCAGATGCCGATCTGGTTCGGGCTCTATCGGATGCTGAACGCCACGATTGAATTGCGGCACGCACCGTGGTTTGGCCCTTTTCACGATTTGGCGGGCCGCGATCCTTACTTCATTTTGACCATCAGCATGGCCATACTGATGTACGCGGCGCAGAAGATGACACCCATGACCGTCACCGACCCATCGCAGCAGCGCATGATGACGCTGATGCCGCTCATGTTTACGGGCATGTTTTTCCTGATTCCGGTTTCCAGCGGCCTGATTCTTTACATCGTCACGCAAAATATCATGGCTGTGCTCCAGCAGTGGCATCTGAATCGCACTTCGCCCCTGAAGGCGTCTCCGCCCGTAAGGGGCAAAAAACAAGTGGCACGCGCGGCGCTTAGCAAGTAAGTTCGGCCATTAGGTGCTTCGGAGAATCAGCCATGCCCCCCAGCGTCGTTCGTGACGGCAAGCTAGACCGCGAAGCCGCCGCCGCTGAAATTCGTAACTGTCTCGACACGATCCTGCGAACCGGGCGTTTTCACCTGAGCTATCGCGTGGACATCGCGCCGAAAATTGGCGCGGACGATCTGGAAACCGCTGAGATCGTCGTAAATTTCGACGGCCCCGACAAGACGCTGCTGCTGGAGCGCAACGGTGATTTGCTCAAGGCACTGGAATACATTGCCATCCGCTGGCTGAGACTCGAACCCCAACTCCACAATCGAGTGCGCTTCGATTGCGGAAGCTTTCGCGCTTCACATATCAACGAATTGAAGCTTGCCGCGGAAGTGGCCGCCGAGCGCGTTCGCCAGACCCATGAATCTTTTCGCTTCCAGCCCATGGTTGCACGCGACCGGCGCATCGTTCACCTGGCGCTCAAGGATCAACCCGGAGTGCGCACCACCAGCGAGGGAGAGGGTGAGATGCGGCAGGTGGTGATTTTTCCCGCCGATTCGCAGTAGTTCCTTGGGGCGATAGCGCCGTTCTCTTGTCGCTAAGATCCGCTAAAACCTGCTGGCAGCTGCCGGTCTCATTCTTCGCGCAGGCGCCCTTTAGAAAGAATCTTGCCGTCGGGCGCGAAGACCACTTCAAACGTGAAGTTGCTGGACCGCCCGACATCACCTTGCAATGACGCAGCCCGGCGCTGTCCGTAAAAACGCAAATCGCTGATTTCCACCACGTGCTTGCCGTCGCGTTCAAAAAACCTGAAAAGCGGAAAGCGCGCAAACCACAAAAACGTTTGTACCTCGCTCAATCCGCGCGCCGATTCGATGTACTGGTTCGAAGGCGACTGCGGAAAGAAGTCAATGTGAAACGGTTCGTCTCCGAACTGGGCAAATTGAATTCGATAGACTCCATCGGGCGTTTCGATCAGGCCGGCCCAGCGCGCGATCGAGGGAGGCAGCGGCAATGCGGCTATATTCTGAACATTGAGATGCGCTTGGGTGGCAAATTCGGAAACGTGCTGGAAGGCTGAACGGTGCAGCGCGGCTGCAAAGCCAACATACGCCACGATCAGGGCGATTCCTATGCGGCACCACTTTGCACGTCCCGCGCGCGAACCGCTTCCATGCCTGAGCGGCAACAGGAAGAAGCAACCCAAAGCACCGGCTATAGCAAATGAAGCGCCCGTCGGAAATGGAATATCCAAAGGCCGCACCACCGGTCCCAGGGCAAACGCGGCCGCGGTGAACAAAGCCCACAATGGCAGGGCGCGTTTCCAGCTATCTTTCAGGGGCCGAAACGCCCAGGCAGCCACTTGCGGCATGAGCGCGAGCGACGTGAAGGTAAGATCCACTATGAAAATCCAGTCCCAGGCCACTCGCGAATAATTGACTGGACTCCACAGCATGGTGCCAAAGTTCGTGATGACGTCCAGGAAAATGTGGCTTCCGATCGCTACCAGATAAATTGCCAACAGATCGCCGAATTCGGGAGCAGGCCATTGCACGCGGTGCGCCAGCCACCACGTGATCGCGGTCAGCGCCAGCGCCCAGACGGGCAACATCACCACGGAATGCGTGATGCTGCGGTGCCACGTCATGATCGCGAGACTGTTGTGCGCTAGCGGACCGGCGAAGACGTCGATATCCGGGAATACCGCTCCGGCTGTGCAGGCGAGAATTGCAATGCGACCGGCGGTTCGAGGGGGCTCGTTCCAGGACATCGGAGCGCGCGAAGGCTCTCCCGCAAAAAAAGCTTTGCCGATCAGCGCGCCGACAATGCCATGCGTGATTGTGTCCATCAGGGAGTGAGAGAAGTTCGGCGCCGGTGACGGGCGGCCAGACTACTTGACCTCCATCAGCGGAGAGCGCTTTTCCAATACCCGGCCGATACGGCGCGCGGAAACTTCGCGAGCGGCCAAAGCGCTCAGCGCTCCATCGGCTTGTGCTGCTTCCAAGGACACAAGAAGCCCGCCCGAGGTCTGAGGATCGAATAGAAGATTTTGGAATTCATCGGGAACCGACGGCCGAAAGGCGATGCAATCGCCGATGAATTGACGGTTATTTTTTAGTCCGCCGGAATAAAAACCCTCGCGAGAACCGGCGATTGCGCCGGGCAGATATTCGATCGCAGCGTGGTCGATCTCCAGAGAGACACCGCTCCCGACGGCCATTTCCCGCGCGTGGCCAAGCAGAGCGAAGCCAGTGACATCCGTGACCGCGTGGATTGTTCCCGGATTTCGTTCGTCGACTTCGGCCAGCGCCGCCGCTGCGTCGCGATTCAGGCGCGACATCGTGGCGGTTGCTGTCGCTATCACCGATTCCGCAATCCGCCCCTGTTTCAAGCCGGTCGTGATAACGCCGGCACCAAGCGGCTTCGTGAGGAGCAACGCGTCGCCGGGCTGCGCGCCTACATTTCGCCAAACACGGCCGGGATCGATCAGGCCCGTAACCGCGTAGCCGAATTTCATGTCGTCGTCGCGGATGGAGTGGCCGCCGATCACGGTGCAGCCGGCCTCGTCCATCTTGGCCAAGCCGCCGCGCAGGATCTGCTCCAGAATTTCGACTGCGCCCTTTTCAGGAAACGCCACGATCGAGAGCGCCGAGATCGGCCGGCCGCCCATGGCGTAAACGTCGCTGAGGGCATTGGCCGCGGCAATCTGGCCAAAAGAGAAAGGATCATCGACGATCGGCGTGAAAAAATCGACCGTCTGCACCAATGCGAGTCCCGAACTCAATCGATAAACGCCGGCATCGTCGCTGGTCTCAAATCCAACGACGACATTGTCGTCCACTTGCCGGGGCAGGCGCCGCAAGACCGAATCAAGCACACTCGGGCTTAACTTAGCGGCGCAACCGGCCGCCTTTACCGTGGCCGTAAGTTTTACTTGATCGAGCACGCGCTCCCTCGCTGAGGAAACTTCGATTATAGACGCAATCGGGCTTGAGCCGTCCCCTGGCAGTTCGACTGCGGATGATGTTATTGCCTCTCAATTTTGTGTCGGAGGCGTCACGGGAGTAACCGATAGAGGAAATGTCAACGAGGGACAGGTCGGGTTCACACCGCCACTGCCAAAATGAAGGCAAGCTTCCGCATGCGGTCGTGTCAGATATTCCCGATGGCGCCTCTTAATTGACCAGCGCACCGGAGCTTCTCGGCTCAGATTTTAATCTGGAGGCATCGCCGTGATCATTCCGTTGAATCATGAAAACATGCAAGGGCGCCGCTGGCCCTACGTGACCATCGGGATCATTGCCTTGAACGCGATCGCCTTTCTTGCCACGAATTCGACGATTGATCGTGAAACCAAGGAGATGGGCCAGGTTCGCGAGCACATCCTTCTTTTGGCGGCGGCGCAACCCAAAACTCCCATGAACGCTACGGAGCAGAAATTAGTCGAGGGCTTTCGCCATTCCCAAGCCAAGACCTGGGATTTACTGGCCTCGCCCGACCACACTCCGTTAGACGCCTGGGACGTGGATATGCGCACCTGGACGGAGCCGCGTTGCGAAGAAGAGATGACCCGGCTGGGCGCCCAGTTCGACCAAATGCAATCGGAATCGGTGCTCGGGCGCTATGCTTTTTATCCATCCCGACGCGTCCCTATCAGTTATTTGACAGCGAACTTTCTGCACGGCGGCTGGCTGCATTTGATCTTTAACATGTGGTTCCTGTGGCTGGCGGGCGCAATACTCGAGGACACCTGGGGCCGACCGCTTTACTTGGCGTTTTATCTCGTCTCTGGTGTTGCGGCGCTTTGGGGATATGCGCTCGTTTATCCCAACGGCATAATTCCGGTTATCGGCGCGTCCGGTGCAATTGCTTCTCTTATGGGCGGGTTTCTCGCCCGTTTTCCGAAAACGAAAATTCAACTTGGGTTTTTCTATTGGATTGTGCGGCCGCGACTCTATCGTTTTCACGCGCCTGCTTATGCTGTTTTGCCACTGTGGCTTGGTGTTCAGCTTCTCTCCGGGGTGATGGCAGGAGAAAGCGGCGGCGTGGCCTATTGGGCGCACATCGGCGGATTTGGCTTTGGCCTAGTGCTGGCGCTGATTTTGCGCTACAGCGGCATCGAACATCACGCCGATCAAGCTATCTCGGAAAAGGTGGGCTGGTCTGCCGATCCGCGTATCGTCAAGGCGACTGACCTGCTCGAAAAGGAGCAATTCGACGATGCGATATCCGAGCTTCAGGCTCTGATCGCGGAGAAACCCGCTTCCATTGACGCCTATGAAATGCTATCGAGCGTTTACTTTCGAAAAGGCGATACGCAATGTTATCTGCAAGCCATCGAGACTGCATGTCAGCTTCACCTGAAGCTCCACAATGCCGAGGCGGCGTGGCAGGACTATGAGGATTACGTGAAGGCCGGCGGCGCGAAAATGCCGGCGACGATCTGGCTCGAACTGTGCCGTCACGCTGAGAACATCCAGCAATGGGAGCGCGCCGCCAGTGAATACGAGAAACTCGCTGAAGCGTGGCCCGAGGACCGCAGCTCGGTGCTGGCGCTAATCTCCGCCGGGCGAATCCAGCAAAGACAACTCAATCAGCCACAGCAGGCGCTGCGACTCTACATCGCGGCGCAGAACTCGCCGGTTCCCCACCAGGACTGGAACGACACAATTCGCAAAGGCGTGGACACCGCCATGGGCAAACCGAGCACGAGGCAGCCAGCGCCCCCACCTATGGCTGGTTCGTTGCGGTCTTAATTAAATAAATTCAAACTAGGTAATTCAAGAAACCTTCTGTCTGCGTGATTAGCTGGCTTGTGCGGTGCGGATGGGGATCGTTACCGCCTTGGTCGCTTCCGATGGCGCAATGACGTGGCACTCGCCGTCAAAAATTCCGCCTGGTTCGATGACGAGACAATGCGAGTGAATCTCTCCAGTTGCGGTGCCTTTTTTGTGAATCTCCACTTTTCCTTTGGCGAAAATTACGCCGTTGAAATGGCCTGAGATCACGATATCGTTGCCTTCGATCTGACCCTCTACGCGCGCCTCGTCGCCCAAAATCAAAACGTGGGTGGAAATTATGAGGCCCTTCAACTCGCCTTCGACGCGGAAGGTGCCGGGGCACTCGAGCGTCCCTTCGAAACGGACGGATTTATCGAGGAACCCGGTCCATTCGGGGACGTGTTTCGACTCTCGCTTTCGAAACTTCCAGGGCAGAAATCACCTCAGAAATTATTGTGCGAGCGTAATTGTTTCAGAGCGCGGCGTGCGAGCACAAGCTCACGGCAGTAATACTACATCTGTAGTGTTCACTTTTGGATAACTAGCCGATCATAGAGCCAGACCAATTGAGAATCCTCGTGATATTCGATAGCCAGTTCGCCAGGCCGATTTTTCGTCGGCTGGCGCAGACGCACGCGCATTCCCAGCATGTGTTCCATATCCTCAATCGCCGCGCGCGTATTTGCGTCGAGTTGTGGGTCGGCAGTCTCAGGAGCTGCGGCGCGGGCGCGCCGAGTGCCGCTTCGTTCCAACTGCCGCACAGTCATTCTGCCGCGGGCCGCACGATGCGCGAGGGAAAGCCGAAGCTGCGGGTCGGCTATTGCAAGCAGCGCCCGGCCATGCCCCGGTGTGAGACGTCCATCTTCGATGAAGTCAAGAATGTGTTTTTCCAGACGCAGAAGACGCGTGGCATTGCCAATGGTGGCCCGATCTTTTCCGGTTTTTGCGGCTACTTCTTCCTGGGTCAAATGAAATTCGCTCATCAAGCGCTCATAGGCGCGTGCTTCTTCGATCGGGTTGAGGTCCTCGCGCTGGATATTCTCGACGAGGGTTATCTCGAGCGCAGCCTCATCGGTGACTTCGCGGACGACCGCCGGCACACGGCTCAGGCCTGCTCGCTGCGCTGCTCGCCATCGGCGTTCGCCGGCGAGGAGCTGATAGCGCGATCCAATTCGTCGCAGCACCAAAGGCTGAATAATCCCGCTCACTTGGATCGATTGAGCGAGCTCCGCCAAGGCCTCTTCCGCAAAATGAGTGCGCGGCTGATAGGGACTTGGCTCGATCAAATCAATGTCTACGAATTGCGAGCCCGTGATTCCTGAAGCTGGCTCGACGTTGGTCGCGGCAGGAAACCTGGTTACGTCTACAGGCTGCGGATTGGGCTCACGAATGAGCGCTCCCAGCCCCCGCCCCAGCGCGTTTCTGGCCATTGGCAATGACCTCCTTTGCGAGTTGAATGTAGGCTTCGGCACCTTTACTATGAATGTCGTAGAACATGATCGGCTTACCGTGACTGGGCGCTTCCGCTAGCCGCACGTTTCGAGGAATTACACTCTCGAATACTTGGGACCCAAAAAAGCTTCTGAGATCGGCGGAGACCTGGCGGGACAGCGTAGTCCTATCGTCATACATGGTCAGGACGATCCCCTCGACGGCTAGATCCGGGTTGAGCTCCCGTCGAATTCGCATCAGCGTATCCAGAAGCTCCGAGACACCCTCAAGAGCTAGATATTCGCATTGAATCGGGACCAGAACTGAGTCACTGGCGACCAGGACGTTGAGAGTGATCAGATCGAGTGTCGGCGGACAGTCAACGATGATAAAGGCATAATCCGAACGAACTTGCTGAATGAGCTCTTTCAAGCGATATTCGCGGTTTTCGGCGGTGGCGAGCTCAACACCGGCTCCGGCGAGATTCTTGTCGGACGGAATAAGATCCAAGCCTTCGACTTGGGTCTTTATGATGATTTTGCTTAAGCTCTCGCCCATCGAAAGGGCGTGGTAGAGGGTTCGGCGCGAAGGATCTTTCCGGAATCCCAATCCGGTGGTGGTGTTTCCCTGGGGGTCTGCATCGATCAGGAGAATGGGTTTTTCGGCCAGTGCTATCGAAGCGGAGAGATTAATTGCCGTGGTGGTCTTGCCTACGCCGCCCTTCTGATTGGCCACAGCGATTACGCGCGCCAAATGCTCTCCTTTAGTGGCCGTGCTTTTGGGGCGGCAATTTAGCAAACGCAAAGCGAATGTGCAAGATGTTTCGCAGGCCTGGGGACGTCTTGTGGTGGAGCGAACGGTATCAGGCACTAAAATTGTTTCACGTGAAACAATTTCATGGTGAGAAGATGCCTAGAATCACAAGCGATAGGGTTGTGCTTCGCAAAATTGTTTCACGTGAAACAAAATTCGTATAGCTACGGCTTAGGTGTCCCAATTAAAAGAACGCGCTGCCGAGATTCGGGAATTTTGACGGGCAGCGCCCAATTCCAGCCCTTTGCTCTCATCAGCAAATTCGAGTCTTCTGTTCCAAGCCATAAAATCACGTGCCCATCTGGTTTTAGGAGCGCTTTGGACCATTGCAGCAGCCTTTTGTAGCCCCCGAGCGCCCGAGAACAGACGAAATCGAAAGAACCGGGCGCAGCATGCAAATCCTCATACCGGCTGCGGACGACTTCCAGGCTAGACAATCCCAAAGTAGACTGAACTTCCCTCAAAAAAGCGCATTTCTTGAGATTGGGCTCCAAGAGAGTCACTTGCAGCTCGGGAAAAGCGATTTTTATGGGCAAACCGGGGAATCCAGCACCGCTTCCAACGTCGGCGAGCCGACCACGGCTCATGGGCAGGAGTGAGCCGGGGAAAATGCTCTCGCCGAAATGCCTTGCTACGATTTCTGTATCATTCTCGATGGATGTCAGAGGGATGGTCTGATTCCACTGTTTCAGCAATTCCAGATACTTGGCCAGACTCGCTAATTGCGAATCGGTAAGTGCCTTGCCGCCGTAAGGTAAGAGAATCCGGCGGATTTCGTCGAGAGAAAGGTGTCCGGTCGCGTTTTCGCTTGTTGACATTGCGTTAAGAGGCCTCGAATCAAACCACTGATTGCCTCCTTACACAAGTGTTATTGAGTCCCACGCAGACGTTGACATCGCCCAAAGCTCCGACATAATGTTGGCGATTTATATGAAGATTCTGGTCATCGGAAGTGGCGGCCGCGAGCACGCACTGGTTTGGAAGCTGCGGCAGAGTCCGTCGGTCTCAAAGATCTGGTGCGCTCCCGGAAATGGCGGGATTTCGCAGCAAGCCGAATGTATTCCGGCCAATCTGGCAGATATACGGGCACTTGGCGATCTGGCTCAAAAGCTGGGGGCGGATCTAACGGTTATAGGTCCTGAGCAACCGCTCGTCGACGGAATTGCCGACGAATTCGATCGCCGGGAATTAAAGATAATCGCTCCTTCCAGGAAGTGCGCTCAACTTGAAGGCAGTAAAGTCTTTGCGAAGGAGTTCCTCAATCGCCACGCCATACCGACAGCAGCCACTTACGGCGTATTTGCTTCGGCGTCTGGTGCTCTAAAGGAGCTCCAAAGCCTTAAATATCCCCTGGTTCTCAAAGCTGATGGACTTTGTGGTGGAAAAGGGGTCCTGGTAGCGAAATCCTTCGGCGAAGCGGCAGAATTCGCAGATCGCGTCCTTGGAAAACGAGAATTTGGAGAAGGCGGCGCAAATCTTCTGATCGAGGAAGCACTGGAGGGCAAGGAGCTGTCTTTCATTGTGCTTAGTGACGGCCGCGATTTTGTGCCTTTGGTGCCGACTCGTGATCACAAGCGGGCGTTTGACGCAGATCGAGGCCCGAATACGGGTGGCATGGGCGCTTATTCCTGCGATGGAGTCGTGTCACCAGCAATGGAGGCGGAAATTGGGCGGCAAATTGTTGAGCCAACCTTCACCGCGTTGGAGCGAGAAGGCTGTGCTTATCGCGGCTTCCTCTATTTCGGGCTAATGCTGACGTCAAATGGCCCTAAAGTGCTTGAATTCAACTGCCGTCTGGGGGATCCAGAAACACAAGCGATCTTGGCCCGGATGGATTTCGATCTCGTCGAGGTCCTTGCGGCAACTGCAGAGGGGAAATTGGCGAGGCAACCCCTAAAATGGCATCCTGGTGCGAGTGTTTGCGTGGTTATGGCGTCTGGCGGCTATCCTGGAGAATATATAGCCGGAAAAGAGATTCATGGGCTGGAAAAGACGTCAGCATTTCCGGACGTAACCATCTTTCATGCGGGTACGAAGCGCGAAGGCGATAACTACTACACTAGTAGTGGACGAGTGCTTGGGGTCACCGCTGTCGGCGACACTTTAGACGCGGCGCGGCGGACGGCCTATGATGCAGTCAGACGCATTCAGTTTTCCGAGTGTCATTACCGCCGGGACATTGCTTTGGCGGCGCCTCTTGTCGCAAATGCTGGAGAGGCTTGAAACGAATGGCGCACGTCTTGAATCTTTTCATTGCAGTCGAGCACCGCAAACCGATGAAGGCTGTTGATCAGGCCACAGCGGTAGCGAATCGGGGATTTGAAGGCTGCATCCACGGACGGCACGGCAGCAAGCGACAAGTTCTGCTGGTCGACACCGAGACGCTGGCCGAATTTGGCCTGGAACCGGGGATCGTACGGGAGAACATCACGACGGTGGGCCTAGATGTCGCGAACCTAAAATTAGGGCAGCGGCTTGCGATGGGCGGCGCGGTGCTCGAGGTGACGATCCCATGCGAGCCATGCCATCAGATGGACGAGATTCGTATGGGGCTGCAACAAGCATTGAAAGATCGCAGAGGAGTGTTGTGCCGCGTGATAGAGGGCGGGCGAATTTCGCGCGGAGATGTGATTGAGGTTCGTGAGGCCGCTAAGGCCATTCAGAATGTCGGAGGAGCGCGTTGAGCAAAGGCGAGACGTCCAAGGAACGACCGCAGGTTGGCATCATCATGGGTTCGGACACCGATCTGCCGGTGATGAACGAATCGGCGAAAATGCTGGATAAGTTTTCGATCCCATTCGAAATTGAAGTGGTTTCAGCGCATCGTTCGCCGGCGCGTACGCACGAATACGCGACGACGGCGATCGAGAGAGGGCTGAAGGTAGTGATCGTCGCCGCGGGCGGGGCGGCGCATCTGGCTGGCGTTGTGGCGGCGCTTACAACTCTGCCAGTGATTGCGGTGCCCATGGCCACCACGGTGCTATCGGGCATTGACGCACTGCTTTCGAGTGTGCAGATGCCGGCCGGCGTACCTGTAGCGGCCATGGCCATTGATAAGCCCGGCGCCATCAATGCGGCGATTTATGCAGCGGAGATCATCGCTACGTTCGATCGACGAGTTGCCGAGCAACTCGTCGCCTATAAGCAGGAGTTGGCGCGCTCGGTAGCAGAGAAGAGCGCGCGCGTGAAGCAGCAGTTCGCGGAGAAAGCCGCCGCGAAGTAGCGCCGCCGCCGCAAAATAATCCGTAAAAACCGGTCGGGAGACGAGCTATCGCGGGCGCGCTCCGCGATTACGCAGTGAGGGCGCGTCGGGTTCGCTGGGCTGGGTTTGCGTTTTGCCCGGCGGAATGGGTTCCTGAGGCGCGAGGATCCATTGGAATCCGCGATTCATATCCAATGCGGCCATTACCAGGTTCTGCTCATTTCCCCCAGCCGCGGGGATTGCGGCGCGCATGAAGTCGGAAATGGGGGACGACTGAGCTTTGATGCTGTTACCGGCAGCAACTAAAGCGACGGCGTCTGAAACGTTGTGCGAGGAATGGGCAATCCGGTCGAACTGCGGATCGGGTTGAGCGACACGCTGAGCCAACTGAAGCTGCGGAAGACTCGCGGGATAATCGGCCTCTATAAACGTGCGCGGCTGTCCTTTTTCCGGCGGGTAGAGCTGGACGTACGCAGGACGCAGGATGCGCGTCTGCCAAAAATCATTGGCGAGATTTTCCTGGCGGACGCGATACTGCAGGTTCCAGATTTCGGGCCCGTAATTCTGGACGTAATCCACGAGGATCAGTTCCACAAGGGGCTCATCAGGAGCCAAGTCGAGCTTATGGTGGATCTGATCCACGATCGGCCGGATCAATTCAAGCACTCCGATGCCGATATCTTCGATCTCGCTGGGTTCCTCAGAAGGTTTCTGGGAGGGACGGCGAAGGGCGTTCGCCGCCACGGCCGGCAATTCAGCATCAAAACGAGTGGCCTTGGCGGTATCCGGAGCGGTCCAGTCGATGGCGCCAAGCAAAATACCAATGCGTCCGGAACTGACTGGCAGCACGGCGGGAGGCCGCGAGCCGACTTCTCCGCCGCCGCTGGTTGCCGCGACGATGATGGCATCTTTCGTGACGCAAAAAATCGCGCGCCCGGTCGCCAAATTGGCTACGATTTCGCCGCCTGCATTTTGCTGGGCGCGCACCGCAGCCGGCAGAACAATCAGCTGACAGAACCCCAGCGACAGCAGGACAAAGCGCGTAAGGCCGCGATTTGCCATCGGAGCGAATCGCATAAGTCTTGCAGGTTGGACGCTCTTCACAATTCGCACAGCCACTCGACCATCTTCACGTTATCATAACTTCAAAGCATCTTCGGCTTGCCAGCTGATCGATCGCGGTGAATTTCAGTAGAATACGTGCAGGACGAACTTTCCGGTCCAGAGGACGGGCAATGGGACTTTTGGATTTGATTACTGGAGGCAAGGGGCTGCGCAAGCCCACGCGAATTCGCCACCAGGGCAAAAAACTATCCGAGATTCTGGAGGCACACAACAACCATTTCCTGGGTAAAGAGGGAGGCCAGCGTGCCGACCTGACGGGGGCGGATTTGAGGCTTGCGGACCTGCGCCATGCGAATCTGAGTGGGGCGATTCTCGACCGGGCGAAATTGGAAGGTGCTAATCTGCGGCAAGCGAAACTCACGCACGCCAGCCTGGCGGGAACTCAACTGCGCGGCGCTGATCTGCGTAGCACAGACCTGACGGAAGCTAATCTGCCAGGCGCCAATCTGAGCGAAG
The DNA here is from genome assembly GCA_963803735.1 of uncultured Acidobacteriota bacterium. Taxonomy (GTDB): domain Bacteria; phylum Acidobacteriota; class Terriglobia; order Acidiferrales; family UBA7541; genus Palsa-189. Next base: position 122,296 of record CAWDNV010000019.1, read on the forward strand.
CGCAGGCCAGCGGTGTGGAATTTTTCCGATGCGATTTGAGCAACGCGGATTTCCGCCGTGCCAATCTACGCAACGCCAATTTTCGCCTGGCAAATATCAGAGGCGCGCTTTTCGCCGGCGCGGATATGGGCGTGACAATTCTGCGCGAAACGAATCTGGAAGGCGTCGATCTTTCGGGTGTGGACCTTACGACGACGCTGCTTCCCAAGGGTTATACGCGACCGGCGGCGCCCGCTTCAACGCATCAGCCGTAAGGACGCGACCCTGGGGGCAGAAATACGGACTTAGCCCCTACTTTCCCCAGCATGGGCCGGCAAGCCGACGTTACGGCGGCGAATCTCGATCCCCAATCGCTTAATTTTTTGATTCAATGTCGATAGCGGGACCTGAAATCGCTCGGCAGCTTCGGTCTGGTTCCAACCGGATTGCTCCAACATATCCAGGATCACGCGCCGTTCAATTTGCTCCATGATTTCGAAAAGTGAGGGTGCGGGCTGACCGGCAGGCGTGCTCTGGTTGCTTTCTTTGGCGAGAGAATTCAGGAGATCGGAGAGCTGCAGCCGCGCATCGCCGAGCATTCCTCGCGTGAGAATTGGCTCAGGCAGCAGATCAACGTCGATTTCCTCGCGCGAAGAGAGAACGACGGCACGCTCGACGACATTTTCGAGCTCGCGCACGTTTCCAGGCCAAGGATAGTCCATCAGCAGCTTCATGGCTTCCCGAGTAAATTGTCCCAAGGGGCGATTGTTCTCCCTGGAGAACTGCTGCAAGAAATGATCGAGGAGCGAGGGAATATCCTCGCGGCGCTCACGCAGAGGCGGCAGCTTAAGAGCAATCACGTTGAGGCGATGATAGAGATCCTCGCGAAAGCGGCCATCGCGCACAAGCCCCAGCAGATCTACGTTCGACGCGGCGACGATGCGCACGTCTACCTTGATATTTTCGGTACCGCCAAGGCGCATGAATTCGCGTTCCTGAATCACACGCAGCAGCTTGGCCTGCGTCTCCACGCCTATGGTGGAAATTTCGTCGAAGAAGATGGTGCCTTGATCGGCGACCTCGAAAAGCCCCTTCTTGGAAGAGATGGCGCTCGTGAAGGCACCCTTTACGTGGCCGAACAGTTGCGATTCGAGAAGATCGACGGGGATCGAGCCGCTATTCACAGCCACGAAGGGCTTATCAGCGCGCGGAGAAGCAGAGTGGATGGCCTTGGCGATGAGTTCTTTCCCGGTGCCGCTTTCGCCCACAACAAGAATAGTGGATCGTGAAGGGGCCACCTGCGCCACCAGATCGAGAAGCGAAACGATACGATCGCTTTTGCCAATAATGTTAGGGAAGTTATAGCGCTGCTTGAGAGCCCGCTTGAGCTGAACATTTTCTTCCCGCAGTCGGCGGCCCTCGATGGCCGAGGCAATCTGCGCGAGCAGTTCGTCATTCGACCACGGTTTGGTGATGTAGTCCTGAGCGCCGCTTTTGAATGCCTGGCGCGCCATATCGATGGAGCCGTAGGCTGTGATGAGCACGACAGGAAGATGCGGATCGCGCTGCCGAATATCGCGGAGCAGATCGAGGCCACTACGGCCGGGCAGGCTTACGTCGAGAAGCAGAAGGTCGAAAGGTTCTTGTTCGAGGCGCGCGAGCCCGGCTTCGCCGGTCTCTGCTGAAGTGACGGAGTAGCCTTCAGAGGAAAGTAGTAGCTCGAGACCTTCCCGAATTTCTGCTTCGTCGTCTATGACCAGGATCGAGCCATTAGGCATGAACCGCTTTCCTTACCGCCGGAAATTCCAAGCGGAAAGAGGTGCCTTTGCCAGGGGTTGAGCGCACCTCGACTTTGCCGGCATGCTCTTTGATGATGCCATAGCTTACCGAGAGGCCCAAACCGGTGCCGCGTCCTGTGGCTTTTGTGGTGAAGAAGGGATCAAAAACACGCGCGAGATTTTCGCGCTGAATGCCCATGCCCGTGTCGGATACTTCGACTTCTACAGTGCCGTTATTTGCGCTACTTCGCACTTCGAGCATCCCGCCGGAAGGCATGGCGTCTTTGGCGTTCAGGAAAAGATTCAGGAAAACCTGCTGCAAACGATTACTCGATCCCAGAATGCCGGGCAAATCGGCATCCAGATTTTTAATCACCTGAACGTTGCCGGCACGGAAGGGATGAGCCGCTAACGTCAGTGTTTCATCGATCACCTGGTTGAGATTCACTTCTTTGAACGCCGCACCGCCGGTGCGCGAGAAATTGAGTAAATTGTTGACGATCTCACTGGCGCGGAAAGTTTGCTTGACGATCTTGTCGGTCAATTTTTGCCGAGGATCGTTAGAGGGCAGTTGCTTGGCGAGCATCTGGATGTAATTGGAAATCACGGCCAGCGGCGTATTCACCTCGTGGGCTACGCCCGCAGCCAGCAAACCCAATGAAGTCAGCTTTTCTGTCTGCACCAGCTGTTCTTCGAGCTGCATGCGCTGGGTAATGTCGTCGACGAGGATGAGCCGGCCGAGGCGCTCCTCCGATTTGCCCGCCAGTGGAGCGATGGAGACATTCACGACCAGAATGCGGCCATCTCGATTTCGCAATGGGAACTTGTAGAGATTCGTGACGCGTTCTTCCTGCGCGCGCGCGGCTATTTCCACAGCTAAATCGGCGGGGAGAATTTCCTCGAGGGTGTGCCCGACGGCATCGGCGCGCCGCACTCCCATGGACTGCTCCAGTTGCGTGTTCCAGAACTCAATGCGGCCCTCGAAGTCCACTGCAAGCACGCCGACATTCATCGATTCGACGATATTTTCCGAGAAGTCTTTCAAGCGCTCGACCTGCTGCGCCTTTTGCTCGAGCGAGGAATAAAGCTGGGCATTATCGAGCGCCACGGCGAGGTAGCCGGCTATTGTGAAGAGCAGCTCGACATCCTCGCTCGTGAGGAAGTCACCGTCGATCGTCTTACCCACGCCGAGAATGGCGACGGTGCGGTCATGAATGCGGCACGGGATGAAATAGGGGAGATCCAGTTGTTCGAGTGAACGCCGTACGGATTCGCTCTCTTCGCGCGCCGCACGATAGGAATCGAAGAAGAAATAGCCACGTGCAAATTCAGGTCGATTGGGCGAGAGGAAACTCAAGTCCAGCGCGTCGGCCGCCGACTCGGAGATACCTAATCCGCGGAAGGTGAGCAAACGATAACGCCCTGGTGTGGACTCGTCATCGAAAAATACAGCGAGACGATCTAACAGCAAAGTTTGCGAAATTCGATCCATGACCGATGCGAGCATGGGCTCCACGCGAACTTCGTTGGTGAGCGTGCGCCCGAATTCGATCAGCGTGCGGCGATAATTCAGGCGATCACGATAGAAAAAGCGGTCGAGACGGGCTTGCGTCCATTCGCGGAACGGTTGGAAGAGGAATGCAGCGATGACGATGGCAACGATTTCGCCAAACAGACCCGTCGGCCACGCCGTGTGGAACACCCCACCGATGATCGTTACCAGCGCGACATAGATCGCGATCACCGCACCAGTCGCCGCTGTATACGTCAGCCCGCGCTTGAAGATGATGTCGACATCCATCAGCCGATACCGCCCGATCGCGTACGCGAAGCACAATGGGATCAGTGCCAGCGAGAGCGCCGATAAGTTCATCCACTGGCGCGGGACGGTTCCCAACGAGAACGGCAGAATGTACAGCGCGGCGAAGGGCAAAATGCCGGCCAGCGTGCCGCCGGTGAGCCATTTCAACTGCTGGCGCACCACTCCGTTGGGCGTCCGCGAATAGCTGCGCAGAAAAATGGCCGCTGCCAACAAGAAGTAGGCTCCCAGATAGACCAGCTCCAATTGGTCGAGTGCGAGACGCGCGGGGAATGAGGCCACGAAACCTATTGCGCCGAGCGCCACAGAGATTTGGAGCGTGAGCAGGGCGACTGCCGGCAGATAACAAGCCCAAAGGACGATGCGACGTATCGTGCCACGCGCGACACTTCTTTCCGGAAACACTGTTTCCGGAAACACGAGGGAGAAATGGACCAGGAGCGCAGGTGCAACGAGCAGCGCAACGAGCTTGGCCCAATAAACTTCCCAGTCGAAGGAGGTCAGCTTGCCGGTGTAGTGAAACGAGAAGAGTACAAACGACGCGAGGCAAAACGTATAAAAGTGGACCGCCCGCGAGGCGTTCCAGCGCCGGGCGAAAACATACAAGCCGATGAGCAGGTAAAGCAGGCCCACCACTCGAAGATAATTTTCAATGGAGATGGGCTTGGGGGCCGGTGCGGTGATTATGCTGGTATCGAAGGTGCGATTCTGGCGCCGGATTTCATAGCGGGCCTGCGACCATATTCCCAATCCCCAGAGGCGCTTGCTTACATCGATGGCCCGAGTCAGGGGCTGTCCGTCAATGGAGACAAGCACATCGCCCGGTTTGAGTCCCGCGCGCTCGGCCGGCGAATTAGGCGCAACGAATTTTGCCGCCACGCCATGTTCGCTGTCTGACCAGGAAACTCCGTCGTCCGGCACGTCGAACGAAAGGCGCTGCTGGAAATTGATCGCACCGAAGACTATTGCGCCTATCGTGAGCAACACAAGAGCAACGGCGCCAACACGAGCCCCAACGATTTGGCTGTCGTGAGTCATATGATCGATCAGGTTCCGCAATAATTGCTGAGAAAGGGTAGCACGTTCCATACCGCGGTATATGGATTTTAATTACGATTAAGTCATTTGGGGGCAGCGAGATGCATCAAGCCAGACTTCCGGCTGCCATTGGTATACGGTTTCTGGTAGGAGATTACGCTATTTCGTAGATGCCGCTAAAATTGAAAACTAACGCCACCGCGGAAGGACCGCTCGACCGGCATCACCAGCATGCGCCCGTCTGCGCCTTCCAGAGATACATAACCCTGCGCGAGCATATTTCGAAAATCGGCCAAAGCTTCCCAGTGTCCTTTTCGGAATGACGGCAGCGGCTGGCGAATTGTGAGGCTAAGGTTGGGATCAATGGACATGGCGGTTTCGCTATACACGTCCTGGCGCGTAAGAACGGTGCCATCGACCCACTTATAACTTGCGGCCAATTGGGTTTTGGACTTTGGCACCTTTCCGGCAACGCGGGCGGCGACGCTATGGCGATAGCGGGTTTGCACCATGTCTCGCAGTTCTGCAAGCGGCGCGGATTGGTCGTTGGGAGCCAACGCGCCAGCCCAGGCATACACCCCTGCAACTTCGAGATTATTGGAGAGCTTCTCGCGGTAAACCATCCGGGTGCCCCAGAAACCGGCAGCGCCGGCATCACTGGCGACGGGACCTGGAATCTGGCCAGCGAGCGCCGTTAGGTCCATGCCGTTCCCGTAAACAGCCTGATGCCTGGAGTCATCGCGAAAGACTGCACTTTCGAACTGACCTCGGGTCCCCACATTGCGCCGGACAGCAAATTCCTCGTGCCAGCCACCATTCAGAATCGGCTTGCCGTTACTCCAAATGAGGGCCGGCCCCGCCTGGAGAGCGTCGATAGCGGGTTCCCCACCTTCTGAGGAAGCCTGCGTGCGCAAACCGTATGCATCCGGATCCGTTTCAACCAAAAACGCAGCGTCCCAATGAATCGACAGATGCACGCCTAAACGGGCGTGCGGCCGCAATGAGGAAGTCGCCGCACCAACATAGCCGCCCGAAAGGTATTCGCCACCATACTCCAGGATTACGCGTTCCGTCAAAGCCATTTGTTCTGAGTGCTCAAAGCGCATGGCCCGGAGGGATCTGCCTGAGTCGCCGAGGCGAACCTGCCGTACAGTAAGCGTAGTTTCCGGTCCTTCTCCGAACTGCCCACTTGGGAGCCAGATACTCGCCACTGAGCCGCCAAAGACTCCAGGAATCGCCTGGTCATAGTTGACTTCGCCGGCCATCAACAACTTACCCGCGCGTCCCAGGCTTTGATCGTAAGAGACGGCGGTGCCCATAAATCCTGGGGTGCCGGAGAAAGAACCAGGTCGAACCGAGCCGTTATTCATTTCCACACTGAGGCGTGGCTCGCTGTCTTTCTCGACGTCCGAACTACTCGCAATCACAACAGTGCCGTCCCGGAGCTGCAATACAGGACGCGAAGAACTCGCTGTGCGCAGAACCCACTTCCAATCGTCGGGCTCAGCAGGCTTGGCTGATTTCTTCCGTAACTGATCCAGCGAGGCAAAGATGGAGTCAAGTTCGATGTGGAGGGACGTATTTACATCCACACCAACGCTGATGTGATTTTGAAACGAGGGCATGAACCCGGCGAGAGTTACCTTCACCGAATACAGGCCCGGGCGGAGCCGCTGACTAACGAAGATTCCGTTCTCGTCGGTAAGCAGCTCAATGGCGCGTCCACCGGCAGACTCCGGCGTCAGCCAGACGCTGGCTCCCATTTGAGGGTTGCCGGAAGGGTCAGCTACGAGTCCAGTGAGTTTGCCGAAATTATGCGCTGCAAGCGACGGGCTGGCGGACAGGAACAGCCCGCAAAGGATGAAAGTCGTGTTCCGCAAAAACTTCACTACTCATCACCTCGCGGAAGAGGTCTGGGCCGCAATCTTCTCGTTCGCCGGAGGTGTAACTGTGAAATCCGCCGTCCGGGTGATGCTCTGGTTGGCCACTGCATCCGTCGTTTTGATCTCGAGCCGATATTTGCCGGGCGCCAACGTTTGCGCCGGCACCGATTCCTGAACGGTCAATTGCTCGCCCTGTTGGTGCAGTTGTTCAGAGCTCTGGACCACTTGTTTGACGGCCTGGTCCCCCTGAAGAATCTTTATTTCGATTGAGGCGTTGTTTTTGTGTGTGCTGTCGTCGATCTTCAGGTTGTAAATCTGGAAATAAACGCCAATCGGCTGAGTGACAAGGAAACTTTGGTCGAGCTTCGGCCTGACCTTCATCGAACCGATCACAAACATACCTAAACCGATGTCCTTCGAAGCGACGGGAGAAATCTCGTCCGCCAGGATCAATGTGCTGGCCTGCAGCTTGTCGTCATCGAACGGCGGCACGGCCAAACGCGCGTTTACCACGCCGACGTTGTTGTTTGTCGTGTCCTTCAGTACCACGTCCAGGCGATATAAGCCGGGACGCAGGGGCACCGCCTTCTGATAGATCGAAGAAGAGCGCAAGGAGCCTTGCAGGAGCGAATCCGGGAAGTCCTTGCGGATCGTATCTTCAAACGTTTGCACTGTGCGCCCGCTAAGTGAACTTACCCGCGCAAAAAGGTTCAGGGTAGCTGTGTGCACGCCATCCTTGCTTTGGAAGCTCAATTGGTTATTGGGTATCTGTATTGTTATCGGGACCAACACGGTATCGCCGGCTACACGCAAGAAATCGAAGCGGTAGTCGAACTTGATCTGATCACGAACGATGCGCGAGGAGACAACTTCCTCCAAGTCTTTGAATTTGACCGCAGGCGGCGTCCAAATCTTCGCCTCCAGTTCAAGGCGGCTGAATTCATCTAAATTGGAACTTCGCGCCCCATAGGGTGAAGGCGCCATGTGCGTGCCATCGGTATTCGTGAATCGGGCCGCTTTGGAAGACTGACCCTGCTGCTCCGCGAGGGTCAGGCCCGCGCCAGGAACATAAAGCATCGCGTCTTTTTCCGACGGATCGGTGGTCAGGCGGAATTCGCCAGTGCCCGAAGGATCCACAAATTCCAGCTCTACGTTCTCGCCGATGCCTTCAATGTAGTGATACGTCCAGTCTTCGTAGGCGTAAGTTTGGGTTTCGCCGCCGCCCTGGTCCAGAGGCCGATTCCACGTCTCGCCCTGGGTGTGGCTTTCAAGGTCGTCAGGCTTGCCGTACATGATGTAGATGCGGCCGCGATCGGTTCTCCAGCCGGCAACGCCGGACGCGTAATGCTCATTGGTATAGGCGATGCGCCGATAGTGCTCTTCTTTTACGGGATTATCGACCGAATCCGGATCAGGATTGCGCCGCTGCCAGAATTCCTCAATGAACTGCTCGCGCTCTTCGTTGGTTTGGAGCTGCAAGAAGGCTTTTCGCTCGGCGTCCGTGATGATGTAAATCACGTCTTCGCTCAGCCACTTTTTGTAGGGGGTGGCGAGTTCCTTCAGAACCTGCTTATCGCTCTGTTTCTTCTTATTGCTGTCTTGTTTTTGGTCTGATTGCTGGCTAGGAGGGGCTTGCTGTTGGGTTGCCGGCTGCTCCTGAGCCGCGACAGACATGCCCGGAAGGGCTCCAAGCAGGCACAGCGCACTTCCCAAAATGGAAAATCGAAGATGTTGCGACTTCTTCATTGGATACCCCGTCCTAGGTAGACCTGAATTTTAGTCCCAGAGTGCAACATGCGTCAACGATAGAATCCCACGCCCGGTGGCATACTTTAATCCCTTCAGAATCTTAGAAGGCATGTAAGGGTTGCCCACCATAGCGCGGGGCAGAGCCAGCCATCTCCCTTGAAACAGATGGAGTCTCGACAGGGAGGATAAGTTGAGGCAATGTTAGAATACAAATGGAGCGTCAGGCGATTGCTCCAGATCGCGAAGACGTGAAAGGACAGCGCGATTCGTGATGTTGCAAGTTCCACTCTCCGAATACGCTAACGTTTGGGGACGACTCTGATGGCCGTCAGCTCAGCAAGTCCCGCTTCACTTCCCACTGACCTGCTGGACCAAGGTTTGGCCATCAAAACCGAGAATCTCTCAAAGAGCTACGCGATGGATGCGGAGACAGTGCACGCTTTGCGGGGCGTGAGCCTATCCATTCAGCGCGGCGGATACGTCGCTATCATGGGCCCATCGGGGTCGGGTAAATCCACGCTGATGAACCTGATTGGCTGCCTGGATGCGCCCACCAGCGGTAAATATTGGCTCGCCGGAAGACTGGTCAGCGATCTCGATGAGGATCAATTGGCGCGTATTCGCAATCAAGAGGTCGGCTTCATTTTCCAGACCTTTAACCTCTTGCCGAGGGCTACGGCTCTTCACAATGTGGAACTGCCCATGATTTATAAAGGAGTGCAAGCCGAAGAGCGACTGCAGCGGGCCAAGGCTGCATTGGAAGCGGTAGAACTGGGGAATCGCATGATGCACAAGCCGAGTGAGCTTTCCGGCGGCCAGCGGCAACGTGTGGCCATCGCACGAGCCCTGGTGAATTCTCCTTCGATCCTGCTCGCCGACGAGCCCACCGGCAATCTCGATAGCCGCACCGGCAAAGAGATCATGGCTTTGTTCGAACGCCTGCATCGGGAGAAAAACACCATAATCCTGGTAACGCATGAGCGCGACATCGCGGAACACGCCGACCGGGTTATCTACCTGAGGGACGGCCAGATTGAATGCGACGAGATCGTGAGGCACTAGTAGGCGAATTAGCGGTCCTAAGCCGGAATATGCCCTGACGTGGTTGCCTGCATTTACGCATGTTTGCGTCGCGCACAAATTGGAATCTCGAACCGAATCGTTTCGCAAAGGCTCTGAAAGAGCATCGGCGCTCCGGCAAACTTCTTTTTGACCTGACGAACTCAAACCCTACAACCTGCGGGTTCAGCTATCCCGAGGAGCGCCTTTTTGCCGCGCTGACGGATCGCCGCGTATTGCGCTATGAGCCTGAAAGCCAGGGTTTGCGTCAGGCGCGCGAGGCAATGGCAGATTACTACAGTGGCCGGCCCGGCTTTTTCGCCGCGCGTTCGCAGGTTGATCCCTCGCGCATCGTTCTTACCTCGAGCACAAGCGAAGCTTATAACTACGTCTTCCGCCTGCTCTGCGAAGTGGGAGACGAAGTGCTCGTTCCGGCGCCGAGCTATCCGCTCTTTGAATATTTGGCTGACCTGGCCGATATTCGTCCGGTGCCCTATCCACTGATTTACGATCAAGGCTGGCAGATCGATTTTGCTGGCCTTTCGGCTTCTCTGACTTCGCGTTCGAAAGCCATAATGGTGGTGCATCCGAATAATCCGACGGGCTCTTTCGTTAAGAGACAAGAAGCTCAAAAGCTTGCCGAGATTTGCACGCGCAGAAATCTGGCGATTATTGCCGACGAAGTTTTTCTAGACTACGCCGATGGCGCCGGGCCGCCGTGCACTTTTGCGTCCGGTTCCTCTGCGCTTACGTTCACACTCAGCGGCCTTTCCAAAATTTCTCTGCTCCCGCAGGTGAAGCTCGGATGGATCGTTGTGAGTGGGCCAGATGAATTCGTCGACGCAGCCATGCAGCGGCTAGACGTGATTGGCGACACATACCTTTCCCCGAGCACGCCTGGGCAGCTCGCGCTCGGCAAAATGTTAAGCATGCGCGGCGATTTGCAAAAACAAATGCAGCAGAGGCTCTGCTCGAATCTCAAATTCCTCGACGCACTTATGCAGCAAAGTTCGGTCGATCGCCTGAACCGAGAAGGGGGCTGGTACGCCGTTCTGCGAGTTCCCGCTAGGGGCTCAGATGAAGACCTTGCGATCGAGCTGCTCGAGAATTGCGACGTACTTGTGCATCCGGGGCACTTCTTCGATTTTCCGCGCGATGGCTTCGTGATCGTCAGCCTGATCCCACGCGAGGCTGAATTTCAGGAGGGTGCGCGGCGTTTGCGAAATTTCTTTAGCAGCGAATGATCCATTTCGCCGATCAACGTAAGCGGTCCGATGAGGCTGGTAAGGGCTTCTTTAACATCGATTTAACAGGCTGTCGGGGCCTGCAGCCGTTGACAGGCATCGGGACTAATGCGAGACTTCACACGCTAGCTGGAGGTGCAGTCACATGCGGAATAAGTTGATTTTGGCTCTCATCTCTCTCGGCATTTTGGGCATTCTCTCGGGGCCGGCCTTCGCCCATCATGGGGCGGCCGCCTACGATATGTCGAAGAGTATCACCGTCACCGGCACGGTGACGGACTTTCAGTTTGTCAATCCTCACGTACTTATAGCCGTGGACGGGAAGGATCCGTCCGGCAAGATGGAGAAATGGCAGGGCGAATTGACAAGCCCGAACCATCTGGCCCGAGCCGGCTGGACCAAGAGCACCATAAAGCCGGGTGATCAAGTCACGCTTACCGGCGGGCCAGCGAAGAGCGGGCAGCCAACGATGTGGATCCGCAAAATCGAGAAAGACGGTCAGGAAGTTTCCCTCGGTGGTGGCGGAGATAACTGAGGTTGCGTTTTGGATTTGCAGTAGCGTGCGCCAGCGACTCAAGGAGTTTCGATAATGCGAAAGGCTTCGGGTTGGGCTACCTTTTTGCTGGTCGCGGCGTGGGCGATTTGTCCAAACGCAAGGGCTCAGGAGTCGCCCGCCGGCCAGCGTCCCACGCAAGGTAATCAGCCAGCAGCTAACCCGCCTGCTCAGCAGGGAATGCGAAGAGGGCCAGCGCCTCCCGTGCAGGGCCCGGCCCACGATCCGCACGATCTGACTGGGATTTGGAACGCGCGTCGCGGATACGGCGGTGATAGTTACGTTGGGAGCGCCCCGGAGTTCACTTCGTGGGGTGAAGAGCAATTCAAAAAGGCGAAGTCCTCTAACGGTGGCCAATACACCCTACAGGAGACCAACGATCCGGTCATAACCAAGTGCTACCCGCCAGGCGTTCCGCGAATCTATCTGCAGCCTTTCCCGTTGCAAATCGTACAAACTCCGAAAGAAGCCATCATCCTTTACGAGTACGACCACACAGTTCGTCATGTCTTCACCGACGGGCGGAAGCATCCTGAAGATCTCACAGCGACTTACATGGGCGATTCGATCGGGCGTTGGGACGGCGATACTTTCGTAGTCGATACCGTTGGTTTCAATGACAAAAGCTGGCTCGATCGCGCGGGCCGCCCGCATAGCGATCAGCTGCACGTGACCGAGCGCTTTCAGCGCGTGAACCAGAATGATCTGGAAGTCGACGTTACGATGGAAGATGCGAAAGCTTTAGCGAAGCCCTGGAATGTACACCTAGGATTTCAACTCCGTCCGGACTGGACTATTCAGGAACAGGTCTGCGCGGATAACGGCGATTTCGTCAGCTTCGAAAAATAAACGGTAAGACAGATAACGAAAGGGACTCCATTCGGAGTCCCTTTTTATTTTGCGCCAGGCGCCACGTCATTTATCGCCTTTGTCGCTGGCGGGATTCCCAATCAATTTGTCGTATGCAGCAGAGTCTGACGGCGAACAGATCATCTCTCGGACATCGAGATTTGGCGGCTGCAAATAGAATGGCAATTTATCGAGCGCCACCCATGGCTGGGTATACATTTTGGGATCGTCAATGATCACGGTCCATTGCAAGTGATCGCGATCGACGCGGTGGAAACGCTCCTCGACGCGCAGTTCGTCGCTATGCGGACGGCCGACATTATCGATCCAGCTTCTTTCGTCGATGCCGGAAGTCTGGGCGACCAACGTGTAATCATCGACCCACTTGCCCACCGAATACCCGAACCATCTCGGTTCGGGATCCTTGGGAAGCTCGCGACCATCCGTCCAGATGACCCGCCAAATCTGATCAAATTCGTACAGAATCACCACAGAAACGGGCGTTTGCACGATCTGCGTCGTTCTCAATTGAAAGAGATTTTCGCGCGGGAATCCCTGAGGGTCGCAGGCGAGCACGGGATCATCGGCTTGCGCGGGGACAACGCCTCTCGATCCTATGCTCGGTTTATTGCGCTGCCATTCCTCGCGGCCCAGCGCGGTGTAAGGCGGCTCGCGATCGGCTTTGCCGTCTTCTTGAAAGGCCTTGGAGCCATTGAACTGAACTCCATCGAGCTGCCCGTTGACGGGGTCCCAAGTGCCGGAAATATCGTGGCGCGGAGCAGGGACAGACTTCTGATTCCGTGCGGGTGGCGGTACGGGTCGGCCCCAAGGGTCGAGGTCGGCCGGCGCGGCTGATTGTGGCGCGGCCTGAGAATGCGCGAGGGACGCGCACGTCAATACGGCGAGTGCGAATCCTGCGGCGGCGAGGGAAACGCTCTTAGCCCGCACAGAAACAGTTCGGGCGGTGAACCGCATTTTTCTGCGCTGCGTCAGAGCTTACTCGCGCTGCGAGATGGCTACGGACGGGAGCCGAAAGGCGACGAGTTCTCCGGGGTAGTCCCGTCCGCTGATGGAAACGATGATGTACTGCTGGCCATTCGCCATGTAGGTCATGGGCGAACCGCTTTGCGGCGCGGGCATGTAGACGGCGCCGACTTCCTTGCCGGTCGTCTTGACGTAAGCGCGCAGCATGGCGCCGCGTGCGCCCGAGGCGGTTGTGGTGAACATCGGCTCGCCGGCGATGACCAGCGACTTCGTCGTCAGCACTCCAACCAGCCCCGGCTGACCGGTGCGCGGAATCGTCAGGCCTTTGAGCGCCGGATGATTACGAACGTTATCGGGAGTTTCGCCATGCGCTACCTGCCACGCAATTTCGCCCTTGTCCATGTCGATCGCCGTAATGCGGCCGTAGGGAGGCTTCAGCAATGGCAAGCCGCTGACGGTCACTGTCGGGCCCTCGTCGCCACCGCGCGCTGCTTCTCCGGGAGGAGCTGGACGGGGCGGCGCGCCCATAGGCGTGCTGTTGCGCGGCTCTTTGCCGGCCACGCCCTGGACGTATTCCATGTCTGAAAATTGAGGGCCCGGCGAGGGAACCATTCCCAGCAGTGCGATCGCGGTCTGCGAGTAGACATACAACTTGTGCGTCTCGGGGTCGTAGGAGCCGCCCGGCCAATTCGCTCCGCCGGTGGATCCCGGCGAAGTGATCGTGCCCAGCGTTCCGTCAGCTTTGCTGACGGAGGGCGGCGTAAACAGCGGCCCGATGCGATATTTCGAGACGAGCTTCGCGGCTTCAGCGCGGAGCTCCGGCGTGAAATCGATCAGCTGATCGATCGAAACTCCTTGACTGTCATAAGCCGGTGGCTTTGTCGGAAACGGCTGCGTCGGCGAATACCATTCGCCGGGCACATCGCCTTTCGGGACGGGCCGTTCCTCAATGGGCCAGATCGGCTGGCCGGTTTCGCGGTTGAAGACGTAAAGGAAGCTTTGCTTGGTAGGCTGAGCGACGGCTTTCACTGTGCGGCCGTTGATCGTGATATCGCAGAGGATCGGCGCGGCGGGGATATCCATGTCCCACAGACCGTGATGGACGAATTGGTAGTGCCACTTGCGCTTGCCGGTTTGCAGATCGACGGCGACGAGGCTTTCGCCGAAGAGGCCGTTGCCGGGACGATCGCCGCCATAGTAATCGCCCGTGGGCAGCTCCACGGGCAAATAGACGAGCCCTAACTCTTCGTCGACCGAGATTTGCGCCCATACGCCGGTATTGCCGGTGTAAGTCAGGGAGTCTTTGTCCCACGTGTCGGCGCCATATTCACCGGGCTTGGGTATGGTGTGAAAAATCCAAAGGCGTTTGCCGGTGCGCACGTCGAAGCCGCGAACATAGCCTCGGACATTTTTGCGGCTCTTGGGATCGCCGCCGGAGAGATGCGCCGCGCCAACGATCACTACATCTTTGGCGACGAGCGGCGTCGAATGCAGGCCTACCTCGCCGGTCACGAGGTCGATCTCCTGATCGTCGTCGAGCTTGAGATCGACCGCGCCGCTTTTGCCGAAGCCGGGGACGGGCTGGCCGGTCTTGGCGTTCAGCGCGATCAGCCGGTAGCCCGGCGTGACGTAGAGAATCCGTTCTTCTTTGCCATCGGTCCAATAAGCCACACCGTGGCCGGAAAGCTGTCGCGGCGCGTAGGTGCCGCGCATTCCTTCATCTTCGCGATGGACCCAAAGAAGTTCGCCGGTAGCGGCATCCAGGGCCACTACTGAGCGGCGCGAACCGCCCGTGGAGTAAAGCACGCCGTGAACCATCAGCGGAGTCGATTCGAACTTGAACTCCGGACGCGCACCGAGCGAATCCGTCTTGAAGCGCCACGCTATTTCCAGCTTGCTGAAATTATCGGCGTTTATCTGATCGAGCGGCGCGTAGCGCGTGCTTCCCTGGTCGCCCCCGTAATTGCGCCACTCGCCGTTCTTTGTGCCCAATTGGCCGCGCGCGTTTATCGCGACGGAAAGCAGGCCAACGCAAAGCAGGGGCAACACCGAATTCAAGCGAGAAGACTTCAGCATGGCGGTCCTCCTATGCGGGTTCCCTGCCCGCATTATCATGTGGCGGATTCGAATTGCCGGTATTGTGTGCCGACTTTCGGCCGCAAACAAGGGAATTTGGAAAAGCCACATAGGTTTCACAGCCACAGGCTGAGCAGTGAAGGTAGAATTGGTGGCAATCGAACCGTTGGCGGAATGAACTGCGAGAAGCAGATAACGATTAGGACGCTTGGGGCGCTGAGTTTTGCGTTGTGGCTGGCGGTTGCCGCTTTGGGCCAAAGCAACGAGGGCCAACTGCGACTCAAGGTTAACGATCCTTCTGGGCTGGGAGTGAAGAGCTCGGTCGAGTTGGCCTCGGAGGCGAATCAATACCGGCAAAATTTTGTGACGGACGATTCCGGTGCGCTGACGGTCAATCACCTTCCTCTTGGCATTTACCACATTTCGGCGGAACACCCTGGTTTCGCGCCATTTTCCGGCTCTTTGGAGATCCGCTCGGCGATTCCGATGGAATTCGAGATCAGGCTGGCCGTGGCTCAGATGAACACAAGCGTGGTCGTGAAGGACGAGCAGACGCTCGTCGATCCCCACCGTACCGGGAGCACCGAGCAGGTCGGCTCCCAAATGATTGACGACCGCGTTTCTTCGCTGCCGGGCCGATCGCTGGCGGAGCTCGTGAATTCGCAGCCGGGATGGCTCTATGAGGGCAGCGCGGTGCTGCATCCGCGGGGCTCGGAATATCAGACGCAGTATGTTGTCGACGGAATCCCGCTGACGGATAACCGCTCGCCTTCGGCTGGCCCCGAAATTGAAGCCGACGATGTGCAGGCGATGACCGTCTACACGGCCGATTTCCCCGCAGAGTATGGGCGCAAGATGGGCGGAGTGGTCGAAATAACCACGGAGAAAAACGAGCGGCCGGGATGGCATGGGAGGGCCGTGATTGGAGGCGGAAGCTTCGACACCGTTAACGCCTACGACTCCACTCAATACGGCTGGGGAAAAAACGTCCTGAGTTTCAGCGCTCAAGGCGCGGCGACGAGCCGATTCTTGAACCCGCCGATTCTGCAGGCCTTCACCGACAATGGCACCACGGCGGATTTTTCGGCGCGCTACGACCACGATTTCGCCAATCAGGACCACTTCACTGTGAGCTTCCGGCAGGAGCTCTCACGGTTCGGCGTGCCCAATGAATTCATTCAGGAACAGGCGGGCCAGCGGCAGGACCGGAGCATTTCGGAAACCATGGGAACGCTCTCTTACCAGCACATTTTCTCGCCAAACGTGCTCGGCAATCTGCGCGGGATGTTCCGGGACGATACGCAGAAGCTGTGGTCCAACGA
Organism: uncultured Acidobacteriota bacterium; assembly: GCA_963803735.1. Classification (GTDB taxonomy): domain Bacteria; phylum Acidobacteriota; class Terriglobia; order Acidiferrales; family UBA7541; genus Palsa-189. The sequence goes on from CAWDNV010000019.1 coordinate 138,629, forward strand.
CTTCGCCACGCCGGTAGTTGTTTCGCAGGACCGCCGCTTTCGCGAAGGTTACCTAAAAGGCAGCGTTTCGGATCACCGTGGGCGCCAGGAGTGGAAGGCCGGGATCGAGGCGGATTTCACGCATCTGAGCGAAGCCTTCAGCGATGTGATTACCGATTTTACGCAGTTCGATCCCGGAACCCCTGGGGCCTTTCAATTTTTTGGCAGGCGATGGGACCTGGAGCAAGGCGCGTTCGTTCAGGACCAGGTGCGCCTGGGGGCCTGGACCATAAATGCGGGCCTGCGCTGGGATCACTACGATCTGCTCGTCAATCGGAATGCCGTGAGCCCCCGGCTGGGCGTGGCGCGCTATTTCTCCTCGGCTGGTCTCGTTGTACGCGCTTCCTACGACCGAATTTTTCAGACGCCGGCGTTCGAAAATATTCTCTTGTCGAGCTCTCCGCAGCTCGCGGTGCTGAATCCCAACGTGCTGCGGCTGCCCGTGGAGCCTTCGCTGGGAAATTACTATCAGGTGGGAGCGACCAAGGGCTTCTTCGCAAAATTCAAGCTCGATGCGAACTACTTTCTACGGCGCGTAAATAATTTCGCCGATGACGATCCTTTGCTCAACACTTCTGTGGGCTTTCCGATTGCCTTTCGCAATGCGGATATCTACGGCGCGGAAGCGAAGCTGGATTTCCCCCGTTGGGGACGGCTCAGCGGGTACGTGGCTTACTCATATTTGGTGAGTTCGGTCAATCTGCCGGTGACGGGCGGACTTTTTCTCGGTGTGGACGCCACGAATGCGCTGAATCAGACGGGACGATTTTGGTCTTCGCAGGATCAGCGGAACACCGTAAGAACTCGCTTCCAGTATCAACTCGCGCCGCGATTGTGGGTGGCGGGCGGAGGGCAGTACGGATCGGGTCTTCCTGTAGCGTTTGACGGCACGCAGCAGCAGGCCCTGGCGCAATACAGCGCCACCATTGTCGATCAGGTCGATTTCGTACGCGGGCGGGTGAGGCCGAATTTCTCGGTGGATGCGGGCGCAGGATTCACCGTGTGGACCAGAAACGAGCTCAGCATACGCATGGAAGCGGATGTGCAAAACATCACCAATCACCTGAACGTCCTCGACTTCGCCGGCCTATTTTCGGGCAATGCAGTAGCGACGCCACGAGCGGCTTTCGCCCGCGTGGAAACTTCATTTTGAGACACAAGCGTCTTGAGACACAAGCGTCTTGAGACACAAGCGTCGAAGCGCACGGCTAGTTGGACAGCGGCAATTCTGAAGGACGCTTAGGCGACCTATTACTTATTCTTTTCGCTGGCGGGATTGCCGATTAACTTGTTGTACTGCGCAAATTCCGAGGGCGAACAGATCATTTCGCGTACGTCGAAATCGCGCGGCTGCAAATCAAATCGCAATTTATCGAGTGCCAGCCAAGGCTTCGTATACATCTTCGGATCGTCAATCATTACTGAGATCTCCAGGTGATCGCGATCCGCGCGGTGGAATCGTTCCTCCACGCGCAGCGCGTCGCTATGCGGGCGGCCGGCGCGATCGATCCACGTTCTATCGTCCAGACCCGTGGTCTGCACGACGAACGTGTAATCATCCACCCACTTGCCGACTGAATAGCCGTACCACCTCGGTTCGGGTTCCTTGGGAAGCTCGCGCCCGTCGGTCCAGATGACCCGCCAGACTTTGCCGAACGTATAGAGGACGAAAATCTTCTCGGGAGTCTGAAGGATTTGGGTGGTCCTCATTTCATAAAGGTCTTCGCGCGGCATTCCCTGTGGATCGCAAGTTACCACCGGATCATTTGTATCCCCGGGAAGAACGGCTCTAAGCCCATTGCTCGGCTTGTTCTGGTTCAAGGCCTCGCGCCCCTCAGGAGTTAAAGGAGGCTGATGTTTCGGGTTGCCATCTTCCGGCATGGCCTTTGAGCCGAGCTGCTGGATTCCGTTGTCGCCCGGATCCCAAATGCCGGAAATATCATGCTTCGGAGCCAGACCTGAGTTGTGCTCGTTCTGGACTGGTGATGACGTTCCCGTCCCCCATTGTGACGGCGCGGTTTGAGCACTCGCGAGCCGGCTGAAGATCAACAGCACTAACAACAGCTTGGGGACAAGGAAGAGCTTTCGCATAGCGATCCTATTGGTGATCCTTTTTGTTGGCTGGCGGGTCAGCGGCCTCGCTGGCGCCACTACCAACCAGTTTGTTGTATTCCGTATATTCCGATGGCGAGCAAATCAATTCCCGCACATCAAAATCGGTCGGCTGTAGCCTCATCGGGAATTTATCCATGGCCAGCCAGGGTTTGGTGTACATCTTCGGGTCATCGATCAACACGGTCCATTCCAAGCGGTCTTGATCGACGCGATGGAACCGCTCCTCGACGCGCAGGTCGGCGCTGTGAGGCCGACCGGCATGGTCAACCCAGGTCCTGTCATCCATGCCATTGCTCTCAACGACGAGCGTGTAATCATCCACCCATTTCCCGACCGAATAGCCGTACCACCTCGGTTCGGGGTTCTTGGGAAGCTCGCGCCCATCGGTCCAGATGACCCGCCAGACTCGGTCAAATTCATAGAGGATCACAACCGAGACGGGCGTTTGGACGATCTGCGTGGTCCTTAGCTGGAAAAGGTTCTCGCGGGGAAATCCCTGGGGATTGCAGATGATTTCAGGATCATTGGTGTCCGTAGGGGCAACCATTCTGGCTCCGTTGCCCGGTTTCGTGCGGAGATAAGCTTCCAATCCCTCAGGAGTGTAAGGCGGCTCGTGTCCTGGCTTGCCGTCCACCGGTAAGGTCTTCGCTCCCAGGAACTGGCCGCCATCCTCGGGGCTGTTGGCCGGGTCCCAGGTGCCGGAAATGTCGTGCTGCTGCGCGGGCGCCGATTTTAGGTCCTTCGCCGGCTGGCGTATGGGCCGGCCCCAGCCATCGTAATCAACACTCGCCGCTGCGGCAGGGGCAGTTTTTTGGGTTTTCGGAATTTCTGGTCGTGGCGGAGCACTTTGAGCGTGCGCGAGAGGTGAAAACATCAACCCCGCGAGTAGGAGTTCCGGGACCACAAAGCGCTTCAGCATCGCGGGAAGCTTGTCCACGGTCTAAAGCCGTCCTTGAATTCAGCATCCATGCACGCGCCCTGACGGATCGCTACGCGCGGCTGACCGCCCCTTATTGTTTCGGAGGGTCTTGCGGGTTATAGGCCGGCAGCGGTGCAACTATACGACCCGCCAGCTTTTGCCCGTTGGGCAGCACAACCTCTGTGATGCGGCCGATGGGCTTGCCATTCTTCACCGTGATCATCGTCACCGTTACTTCATCGCCCGGCTTGAACGAGGTTTTGGCCCAGCCCTGGTGACTCATGGTGGTGGGATTCTCCGTCTCCGCGCCCCAGTGCACGACTTGTCCGTTCTCATCCTTTACGTCCAGCTCGAGCACGCAATGGGGATTGGCCCAGAACCACTGGGTAACAGTCCCTTTGAGGGTAACCGTCTTCTCGGTGTCGTATGCCGCGTTGCCATGATGAGCAGACAGCGGAAGAGAAAGGATCAAAACGCCGATGGCGAAACCTAAAAACATTAGGAAATTGCGCTTCAAGGGCCACCTCCTCTTTGCGAGGACATGATTTGCGGTTAGATTGGATCCCGGGCCGATCTTCTGGGCCGATTCTAAAGACAGCTTTGGGTGCAGTCAAGCAGGCTCGCGCTGGAGATATGGTATGGCGCGCCGCAGGCTGCGGATTGACTCGCTGAATTCGTTGGCGCGGCAGTTCAGAATGTGCAGTTCGAACGGAGGCTGAGGTAATATAATCTTATGCGGACCGTGGCAAGATTATTGCCGATCTTGTTTTCGCTCCTGCTGGCGTTCGCGCCGCTCTCCGCTTCCGCCTGCGATTTATCCTGCTGGTTACAACGAAACGCTCCCGACTGTCACTGGCTCGGCTCCGCCGCCGAAAATGCGCAAGGGGCGATGTCTGGAACCTCAGATATGGATATGAGCTCCGAGGCGGAAAACGGGGCTACCAATGCGAAAACGAGTGCGGCTCCAGATCACGCCGCGAATGCCGTTGTGCATCATTCGATGTCCACGCAAATGAATATGCGCCGCGGCTCACTCCAGGCCATGCAGAAATCGGACGCGAGCTCGAGCGCCAGGTTCGATGATTCGAACACGCTCTCCCCATGTGTTCATGGGACATGTGCTCAATCCGCGACGTCTTCTTCGCCTCCCAGTGCCGGCCATGCTCAGCTCGCTAATCTTCAGTTCGTTGCTTTTCACGCATTGAATCTTGCTAAGCCTTTGACGACTACGCGTCAGTCTGCTCCCGAAACGTCTCCGCCTGTAAGCGTCCTGTTTGATCTTCTCCTCACACTTAGAGTCTAGAACTCTCCCGCGTAGTTAACGGTTCGAATCGCTGCGCGCTCGCTGCGTTGTGAACGGCTGCTCGCGCGCCTCCGTACTCAACACTAACCGAACCTGATAGGGGAGATCTTCATGAGGCCATTTCTCTGGTTATTGCTACTGATTTTTGTTTGCCACGCCGTAGCTTTCGCGCAGCAACCTGGCCCGCAAGTGCAGCCATGCATGCCGGGGATGAACATGCCGGGATGCGCGGGCGGCGACGTGATGGCTATGCGGCCGCAGAATTTCTTGCAGAAGATCGTCAGTCACACGGGCTCGGGTACCAGCGCAGAGCCGGTTTCCACTCCTGCGCCGATGCTCATGACGAGAACGGGTAATTGGGTGCTTATGTTTCACGCAAACGTATTCATCCTCGATGAGCAGCAATCGACCGCGCGAGGCGCGGACAGATTTTTCTCGACGAACTGGTTCATGGGAATGGCCCAGCGCAAACTTGGCCCCGGTGTTTTTACCGCCCGCGCGATGCTCAGCCTCGAACCCGCGACGGTGACGCAGCAACGTTATCCGCTGCTCTTTCAGGAGGGCGAGACGGCCTTCGGCCTTCCTATTGCCGACGGCCAGCACCCGCATAATCTTTTTATGGAGCTGGCCGCTCTCTACGATTTGAAGCTCAGCGAGAACAGCCTGCTCTCTTTTTATTTTGCTCCCGTAGGCGATCCGGCCATTGGCCCTACGGCATATCCGCATCGTGCCTCCGCGCTCGAGAACCCGGTCGCGACATTGGGGCATCACCAGGAAGATTCGACACACATTTCGGACGACGTGGTGACGGTTGGTTTCACCCACCGGATAGCCAGAATCGAGGCCTCAGGATTTCACGGCCGCGAGCCGGACGAGTTTCGTTGGGATGTCGACCAGGGGAAAATCGATTCGTGGTCGACGCGCTTGACCATCGAACCGGGAAAGAATTGGAGCGGGCAGTATTCCTACGCGCGGATCAAGAGCCTGGAAGCGCTTTTCCCGAACGAAGATCAGGAGCGCATGACGGCTTCCGTCATGTACAACCGCCCGTTCGACAAAGGGAATTGGGCCAGCACGATTCTGTGGGGAAGCACGCGGTTGCTTAGCGATAACTCTATCTTCGACAGCTATCTTTTCGAATCGACCGTGCGTTTCCGCGACAGTAATTACGTATGGACTCGGATCGAGAGTGCCGAGCGATCAAACGAACTGATCCTCGGCGAAAATCCTTTGCCCTCCGGATTTCAGGAACGGCCGATCGGCCGGGTCCAGGGCTACACTTTTGGCTACGATCATGATGTCAAGCTCGTGCCACATCTGGCCTCAGCTATTGGAGCGCAGGTGACAACATATGGCGTGCCAAATCAACTGCAAGCGATCTATGGCCAGCACCCGGTGGGCGTTTCTATTTTCGTGCGATTGCGTCCATTTTCCGGCGAAGAAAAGTAACCGTCATTCCGAACCCCGGATCAGAGCACGCGCACGAGCTTCTGGTTCACGAACTCCTGGATTCCGATCGGGCCACATTCCCGGCCGTACCCGGACTTCTTGATTCCACCGAATGGCATGTCCTCGTAGATCCACGCCGGGTGGTTGATGAACACCATGCCGGCTTCGATCCGGGCTGCTACGCGCCGCCCGCGGTCGATATCGCGCGTGTATACGGATCCGCCGAGGCCGTACTTCGTGTCGTTCGCAATGGAGATCGCGGTTTCCTCGTCGGGAACGACCATTACGGCCGCCACCGGACCGAAGAGCTCTTCATCATACGCAGGCATACCCTTCTTCACATTCGTCAAAATGGTCGGCTCAAAGAAGGCGCTGTCGGGGCTGGGACGCTTGCCGCCGAGGACCGGCTGAGCTCCAAGGGCAATTGAGCGCTTTACCTGGTCTTCGAGCTTCGCCGCCGCATCCACCGAAGACAGCGGCGCCACGCCAGTGGTTTCATCGAGCGGGTCTCCCATCCTCAATTCGGCAAGTTGTTCCCGGAAGCCATCGACGAACTCAGCCGCAACGGATCGGTGCAAAATGAACCGCTTCGCTGCGACGCAGGATTGCCCCATGTTGGTCATCTTGCCGAAGACGGCCCGCTCGATCGTGAGCTCCATGTCTGCATCCTCGAGCACCACAAAGGGGTCGCTGCCGCCCAGCTCGAGGATGGTCTTCTTGACGTTCCGCCCGGCGCGCTCGGCGACTCTCGCACCGCTCGCGTCGCTGCCGGTGAACGAGACGCCTTGCACGCGGTCATCGTCAATCACGCTCTCCGAAGTGCGGGCGGTGATGGCGAGGTTCGTGTACGCTCCGAAGCCGAAACCCGCATCACGGAATAGTCTATCCAGAGCCTCGGCACACAGCTGAACGCTAGAGGAGTGCTTCATCAGCACGACGTTCCCGGCCATCAGTTGCGGCGCCGCGAAACGGACGATCTGGTAACAGGGATAGTTCCAGGGCTCTACGCCGAAGAGGACACCAAGCGGTTCTTTGACGAGCGTACCGTCCCCCATCGGCGAGAGGAGGATCTCGGGCGCCAGAAGTTTCTCGCCGCGGTCCGCGTAATACTCAAAGATGCGCGCGCAGAGTTCCACTTCCTTTCGGCCTTCGGTGATGAGCTTGCCCATTTCGAGCGACATCAATCTAGCCAGCTCTTCGAGGCGCTCGCGCGACAACACCGCCGCTCGGCGGAGGAAAGCCGCACGCTGCGAAAACGCCACGTGGCGCCAGGTCTTGAAGCGTTCGCATGCTTTCGAGATGGCTCCATCAATCTCTTCCTCCGTCATTTCGGGGACTGTATGCAGCGTTTGCCCGTTATACGGATTGACGGACCGCAACACAGCCCGCTCTGCGCCTTTGTCTTGACCCGCTTGCGGTGTTCTCGCTGTTGCCATGGCAGAATACCTTGGGAAATCAGGCGCACCTTGGTCTCCAAAGGGAGGGAAATCTTTGGCTGTTAGCAGGCTAGGCATCTTGAGTCTTTTAAGCGGGTTAGCGGACGCCGAGACAAGAAGAACGTCTTCAGGGTTAGGCGAAAGTCAAATATAGTCAATACGTTGACAGCCAGTAGCTGCCGAATGAATCCAAATGCTTGGTTGCTCTTTAGCTCGTGTTGTTTGCAATAACTCGGAGCATTTGCTTTTCGGCCAAGGATAACCCCAACGAGCAAGCAGATGGGTTTTGACACGTCGTGACGCACTAAGCGGCGAAAAGTACGTTTCGGGAGTTTTCGAGCGACTGCAAATACCTTAGAATCGAAAAAATTCCATCTGTGGGCGTGTAGCATTCCATTCCAGCGTTGAAACGGCGTCGCCTAGCGGCAAAAGACGCCCTTCCAAATTCACTTTCCTGGACTCACTTTGGACTCTGAGTTATAGGGTCGCCACTAGCGGAAAAAGGTTTCGTTGTTGAGTTCCTCCGTCTTACCTGTTTTCGCAGGTTCGGGCCGTGTGCATGCAGGGGAAAGGTATTGCTCTTACCGCGCAGAGGCCATCGGTTTCGCTGTGGGCCGAACGATTTTCGCGGATCCGGTCGGTCGCTGGTTGGCGGGGAAGACCTCGCCCAAAACCGCGGCGGCTGAGATTGGTCAGCGCTACCGAGAGTTTGTGAACATCTTTGAGACGGATCGTTACGCGGCAGTCGGCTGAGTATTTCGCCTCACTACACGAGCGGACCGGATACGCGGCAGATCTGGGGCAATTCAAGTGGTTGCCGGACGAGCACCTCAGCATTAAAGCGGGCCGGACAGCCTGATCGACAGCAACGAGTTCGTGGGCGCAGCTGTGGGCGTCGTCCCGGTGAGTTCGTAGCGCAAGGTGAGCCGGTATTTCCAGATCGTCCTCGCTCTGCTAAGGGACACGCCGGGTCGAAAGCCGTTTGCGGCATTGTGCTGCGAAATGTTATTGATGAATGTTTCGCCGCCATTGTCGTAGCTCACGCCGATTCCTGCAAACATACGTTTGCCGATGTTGTGACTGTAAAACCCCGAGAATGCCACCAGCGGGTTTTGCGAGAGCTGATTGTTTCCCTGGAACGCATTATTGTTGGTAAAGAAACGTGCCGCAGCGTACAAGTCGAACCATGACACTCCTTTATCTAACGTGATGCTCAGATTAACGAGAGTGTTGAAGGCCCAACGATTCGCTCCTGTATTCACTGGGGAATTGCGATCATACGAACCGAGTGGAGCGTTGACTGTAAGGTGGAAGCTCGAGAAGGTTTTTGGAATCGCATCAGCAAACTGATCCTTATGGAGCGCTGGAGATCCGAAAATGTTTGCATGGAAGGTAACGGACGGGTCGCTGAATCCGGACTTACTTATTTGGCCGAGAGGCTCGGTGACCTTTACTCTGGTGTAGCCCCCAGTCACCTGTAGACCACCGTATCTGTCAGCCAATGGGAAGGACCACAGGATGGTGGCGATCCCGAAGCGGCTGACTGCTTCGTTGTTGGGCAAGGGAAGATCCGACTCGGCCGCCGTCTCCGAGTTGGTGTCTAAAAAATCGAGGAAAAACGAGGCTGCATCTACTGGCGTGTTGAGGTAGTCGCGCGGCGATTGAGCCCACGTCGTCACAGGGAAGAACGTTACGAACGCTACCACGATGCCTAGTACACGTGGCCTGGAATGCTTTCCCAACAGGGCGCTACAGAAAACCAAAAGGCTAGTTTTAGCCGAATTCATTCTTCACCGACGGTCCGCTAATTATGCCGATGCGTTTTGTCATCTCTAGCCTGTCACTTTTGCTAGTTCTAACAACCCGCAGGGTTCGCTACCCTTTCTGGCGTTCCAAGGGACATATCAAAGGTGGGGGCGGATATGCGAATTGTGATTGACCTGAATCGGTGCCAGGGATACGCGCAATGCGTCCCGCTCGCGCCGACTGTCCTCAAGCTGAACGGTGAGGAGGCGCTCATGTACGACCCGAACCCCGACGACTCACTACGCCAGCAGGTCCTGCGAGCTGCGGCGTCTTGCCCGGTGCAGGCGATCCTGGTGGAGCGGCTCGACGAGAAGGGCGAGGAATCGTGAAGACTTCGGCAGTGGCAGCAAACCTGGTAACGGAATTTAAGACTAACGGCCGGATCGTTATCGTCGGCGCCTCCCTGGCTGGGCTCCGCGCAGCCGAAGCCTTACGTGATGAGGGCTTCAACGGGAAGCTGACCCTTATTGGGGATGAGAAGCACGAGCCGTACGATCGTCCCCCGCTCTCCAAGCAGGTGCTGAAGGGGTGGGTGAGGGCCGACCACACCAAGCTTCCGCGCACACGTAAGGTCGATGCGGAGTGGCGGCTCGGCGTAGCCGCCACCGGTCTCGATCGCGCCACGAAGCAGGTACGCCTGGCCAATGGTGACTTGGTTCCGTTTGACCGTTTGTTGATCGCCACCGGCACTCGCGCGCGGCCATGGTTCAACCCCAAGGAGGCTGAGTTGGAGGGGGTGTTCACTCTGCGAACATCCGATGACGCGAGCCGGCTGCAAGCGGCGTTGGCGGCCGGGCCGCGGCGAGTGCTGATCATCGGCGCCGGCTTCATCGGCTCGGAGATGGCCTCGGTCTGTCGCGAGCTCGGTCTCGCCGTGACCGTCGCCGAGCGCGGCGGGGCGCCGCTCGTCGGCGCGCTCGGAGGTGTGATCGGCGAGATCGCCGCAGAGATGCAACGTGACCATGGAGTTGACCTCCGCACCGGCGTCGCAGTCGAGGCGCTGCAGGGAGACGCGAAGGGACACGTGCGGCGCGCCCGACTCTCCGACGGGACCACGCTTGACGTCGACGTGGTGGTAGCGTCGCTCGGATCTATCCGCAACACCGAATGGCTGGAGGGTGCTGGGCTTGCCACCGGCTTCTGGGGCGTTGCCTGCGACGCCGGTTGCCGCGCGTTCGACGTTAACGGATTGGTGACCGACAGCATCTTTGTCGCGGGCGACATCGCGCGCGCCCCCCACGTGCTCTACGAGTACCAGTTTCTCTCACTGGAACACTGGGACAATGCCGTCTTCGGGGCCCAGGTCGCTGCGCACAACATGGTGAGCATCGAGGCCGACCGCCGGCCTCACCTCCCGCTGCCTGCCTTCTGGTCAGGCCAGTTCGGCGTCAACATCAAGGGCGTCGGCGTTGGCCCCTTCGGCGAAGAGATCGTCATTATGCAAGGATCCGTCAAGGAACGCCGCTTCGCCGCCGCTTATGGACGCCGGGGCCGCATCGTGGCCGCCGTTACCTTCAATCACGGCAAGTGGCTGGAGTACTACGGGGCAATGATCGAGCGATCGGCACCGTTCCCTCCCCCTCCGCCGGGTTACGATCGGGCCGACGGCATGAAGCCAATCCCCGCCCGGTTCCCGGATCCGCGCACCCCAACGACGCTTCCGGACGTCGTCTTGACCGGCCACGACCCCACCGAACGGGGTGCCGAGTTCCGGCCGCGACCCCGCTGATTCGATGGAGAGGGACGAAGTGCGAGACTGCACAGCCCCAAGGAGGGAAGGTGACAACAGCCACAAGGAGGGAATTTGAAAGAGTAGAGAGGAACATCATGACACCAGAGACCGCCTGGGCGGAGGCTATGAAATTCGAAAACCGCGCCAACCCGTACCCGTTCTTCGACGAACTGCGGAAGACGCCAGTGGCGCACGTGGGGAACGGACTCTACGTCGTCACGGGCTACCGGGAACTCCAGGCGCTAACCCATGATCCCCGCATCAGTTCCGACCCGCGGCGGGCGAAGGCACGGGCGGCAGCCAACGCCGGGTCCGAGTCCGATCCGTCGTTAGAAGCATACGGTGAGCATGGGAGTATGATCGTGGCCGACCCGCCAGAACACGATCGAATGCGCCGCCAATCGATGTATGGCTTTGGCCCTCCCCACACACCAGATCTCATTCCGAGTATGGGGCCGGGGATCAGCAAGCTCTGCAACGAAATGCTCGACAAGGCCAAGGGCAAGACCAGGATCGACATCGTGGACGATTACGCCTATCCAGTGCCGGTGATGGTGATTTGCAAGATTCTGGGCGTGCCGCTGAAGGACGAACCGCAATTCCACGCCTGGATCCATGACTTTATGGCGGGCAACATGGACATGGGTCCGGAGGCAGCCACCAAAGAAGGGAAGATACGAGCTGAGAAGGGAAAAGCAGGTGCGGCAGGCGATGGTGCAGTACATGACCGATCTGATCAAGGGGTTCCTCAAGGAACCCAGCGACGCCATGCTCTCGAAGATGGTGAACGACGGCGGCCCGGACGGACCAATGACGCCGAGAGAAGCCGTGACCAATGCGACGCTGATATTCATCGCCGGTCATGATTCCACGGTGAACACGATCTCCCACAGCGTGCTCACTCTGCTGCGGAACCCTGGATCCGTCGAACTTCTGCGCGCACGGCCGAATCTGGTCCCCTTCGCCATCGAGGAGGTCCTGCGCCTTGAGTCGGCGGTCCAGTTCTTTCCCACCAAGAGCGCTACTGACGACATCGAGATCGATGGGACGGTAATCCCGAAGGGTTCGCAGGTCCACCTCATGTACGGCGCCGCCAACCGCGACCCAAAAAGGTTCCCCGATCCGAACAAGTTCGACCCCGAACGCCGGGACAACGAGCACTTCGGCTGGGGCAGCGGCATCCACGCCTGCTTCGGCGGTCCACTCGCGCGGCTGGAGGTGAACCTCGCGGTGGAGGCTTTCCTTAAACGCGTGGACAACCCGCGGCTCGTCGAGGACCCGCCAGAGTACCGCCGGAGCAATGTCTTTCGCGGCCCGAGACACCTATTTATCGATTACGGCCGGATCAAAGACTAGAGACTGATGAGGCAATCATGAAAGCATACCAGTTCGTCGAGTTCCAGAAGCCGGCCGAGCTCCGTGAAGTGAAGGTGCCCGAGCCCGGGCCGGGGCAGATCCTGATCAAGATTGGGGGCGCAGGCGCCTGCCACTCTGACCTTCACGTCTTGGAGGCCCCTGCGAGCAAGAAACCGTTCAGAATTCCCTTCACTCTCGGCCATGAGAACGCGGGCTGGGTCGAGAAGCTGGGGTCCGGCGCGACCGGGTTTGCCGTCGGGGACCCAGTGATCGTCTATGGCCCCTGGGGCTGCGGCATTTGCGCAAACTGCCGGGTAGGGATGGAGAACTACTGCGAGGACGCCGGGCAAGCCATACCCGGCGGCCTCGGACGGGATGGCGGCATGACGAACTACATGGTCGTTCCATCCACGCGCTTTCTCCTCCCACTGGGCAAACTTGACCCGCGCGAGGCTGCTCCGCTCACCGACGCGGCGCTTACGAGTTATCACGCCGTGAAGAGATCGATCCACCTGCTCGGACCGGGATCCACCGCTGTTGTGATCGGTACCGGCGGTCTCGGCCAGATGGCGATCCAGATGCTGAAAGCGCTAAGCGGTGCCGCAACCGTCGTCGCGGTGGACACTTCGGCCGCCAAACTCGAAACTGCCAAGAAAATGGGTGCTGACGAGGCAGTGATCTCGGGCGATGACGCCGTCAAACGGGTAAAAGAGATCACCCGCGGTCAGGGCGCCACCCTCGTTCTCGACATGGTAGGCGTGAATCCGACGATGCAGATGGCGGCGCAGATGTCGCGGGTGCTCGGCCATCTGACGATTGTGGGTCTCGGCGGCGGAGCGCTGCCGGTCAACTTCCAGAGCCCCGCGAAGGAATGCTCCGTCGCCTCGCCCTACTGGGGCTCGATCCCCGAACTCATGGAGGTCGTCAGCCTGGCCCAGGCAGGAAAGATCAAGATGCTGGTCGAGCATTTTCCTCTGGAGCGAGCAAGCGAGGCGTACCATCTCCTGCACGACGGCAAGATCCAGGGACGTGCCGTCATGTTACCGAACGGGTAGGCGGGACTCCGTGAGCCTCGCGGCCCTCGACGATCCATGGGTCCCGGCGCACCGGCTTTGGCTCGGCTCAACGATACACGAAAGGAAAAGTGATCATGTCGCGCCAGAATTCGTCCGATCGCTTGGAAGATATCGCCCAAATCGGTGGCATAGAGCTGGCGCCAGCGACCGAGGTGATCGAACCGTTTCGGGTCACCGTTCACCAATCCGCTTTGGACGATCTCAAGCGTCGCTTGGCGCAGACCCGCTGGCCAAATGAGCAGACAGTCGGCGACTGGGGCCAAGGTGTGCCGTTGCTAAAGGCGCGAGCGCTCGTTGAGCACTGGCGCGACCGTTACGACTGGCGGCCGTTTGAGACGAAACTGAACAGCATCCCACAATTCCGGACCCAGATCGACGGACTTGGCTTCCACTTCATCCATGTGAAGTCCCAACATTCGGAAGCCCTCCCAATCATCCTGACGCACGGTTGGCCGGGGTCTATCATCGAGTTCCTCGACGTCATCGGCCCACTAACCGATCCGACCGCCTATGGCGGGCGAGCGGAGGACGCCTTTCACGTTGTGGTCCCGTCGCTGCCGGGCTTCGGCTTCTCCGATAAGCCGACCGAGGTCGGCTGGAGCGTGCAGCGGACCGCGCAAGCCTGGGTCGTGCTGATGGAGCGGCTTGGATATCGCAAGTGGGTCGCACAGGGCGGCGACTGGGGCTCCGGTGTCACACACATCCTTGGCCTGATGCGACCAGGGGAACTGCTGGCCGCCCATGTGAACTTGCCCTTTGTCTTCCCGCAGAACATTCCGTCCAATCCAACGCCCGAAGAGAAGCGGGCCATCGACCGCGGCGCGGAATACACCACCGAGCAGTCTGGTTATTTCAAATTGCAGTCCTCGAAACCCCAAACCGTGGCTTACGCCCTGGCCGATTCACCCTCGGGACAAGCGGCCTGGATTTATGAGAAGTTTCAGTCATGGACGGACAATGAAGGCCAGCCCGAGGACGCGCTGTCTATCGACCAGATGCTCGACGACATAACCCTCTACTGGCTTACCGACAGCGCGGGCTCGTCCGCGCGGTTTTATTGGGAGAGCGCCCGCAACGAGCCGGGTGGCGGCTTCCATGTCGGCCGGATTGAGCTGCCGATGGCAGCCACGATCTTTCCTCGAGACTACTACCGCGCGCCCAAGGCCTGGGCCGAGGCGCTGTGGCCCAATCTGTTCTACTGGAACGAGGTGGACTGCGGCGGTCACTTCGCTGCGTGGGAGCAGCCTGCCCTATTCATCGACGAGATGCGCAAGGCGTTCCGCTCGATCCGGATGTCCTCAAATTGAACGGTGAGAAGGCGCTCATGTATGAAGCGTTACGCAGGCTTTCCTCGACCTGTCAACACTACCAGTGTTCTCAGCCCCAGGACTGCCGCTATCGTCCTGTTCAGTCGATGGGAAGTGGATTCCGCTCACAGGATCCTGTTCTGGCAAATATTCGATCTTGGCGAGGGCACAGCCAAAGGAGCAAGCCAATGTCTCAAATAAGAAATGGGGCCCCAGAGATTCACAACTTCGTTCTCGGCAGCTTGCTCGTGCTGGGATTGCTGATCGTAGGAGGAATTCCGGGTCTATCCCAAGACAAGTCAAAGCCGGAGATCATTCAAGCCACTGCCAAGGGTACGAGCACGCAATCCGGGAAGCTGTTTCAAGTGAGGATGATCATCAACGAATACTCCACTGAAGAGGACAGACAGATCCTCATCGAGGCGTTCGAGAAAGGCAAGAATCAAGGGTTGGTGAATGCGCTGGAAAAAATGAGAGCCGTAGGTCGGGTTGCGATTGAAGGCACGCTAGGTTATGACGTCAGCTACATTCGCATGATCCCCACTCCGACGGGCCGGAAGATTCGATTTGTCACCAATCGCCTCCTTCGCATGGGTGAAACGTACTACAGCACCCGCAGTGTCGACTACAACTTGACCGGAGGCGAACTAGACTTGAATGACCAGGACAGGAGCAAGAGTACGGGCGTCTTGTACCCCGCAGCCAAGCTAAGGCTCGACAAGAACAACGAACTCTCGCTCGATCTCAATGGGAATCCCTGGCAATTGGTCAACATCATTTGGGGTGACTAGCTTAGGGCTCAGAGAAAGGAACCCTCATGGGACAAAGCGCAACCGGCGCCAGCACGCAAGGCTCTGGCGCCCGCCGAAGCCGAGTCCTCGGCCATTCCGACATCGGAACCGCACTGCAGATCTACACGTACGCGGTTCCGGAAACGATGAGCAAGGCTGAGGAACGTCTAGCGCAGAAGTAAAGGACCGTTGTTCCCGAATTCCTGGTTAAGACTCGATTCGCGGGTATAGCCCTGTTTGAATGGCTCGGCGTTCTTGTGGGCACGCCGCTGTTCTATTTCCTCACGGTTCTGCAAAGCACCCACTCCGGACAAGAAGCCTAGTGATCAAGTGACAAAGAATCCATGACGACGTCACAAGTTGTGATCGAGAGCGAAGATCGGTCTGCGGCCAATTCCGAGTCCGATGCCTTTGTTTTTCTTGGAGCGACCGGAGATCTCGCTCACAAGAAGATCTTCCCGGCTCTGCACAACATGGTGAGGCACGGAACCCTAAACGTCCCGGTGATCGGATTGGCAAAATCAGGGTGGACTATTGACCAGTTGCGTAATCGGGCCCGCGACAGCATCGAGAAGTTCGGAGGCGGCGTGGATGATGCCGCGTTTGGCCGTCTGCTGCAGTTGCTTCACTACATCGACGGAGACTATGGGAGCGCGGCGACCTTCTCCGCCCTGCGAACACAGCTTGGAGAGGCGCAACGCCCGGCTCACTATCTCGCCATTCCACCCAGCCTGTTCGCGACCGTAGTGAAGGCCTTGGAACAGTCCGGCTGTGCCACAGGGGCGCGCATCATCGTGGAGAAGCCTTTCGGACACGATCTCGCCTCGGCCAAATCGCTGAATGCAGCACTGCATGCCGTATTTCCGGAGGCGAGCATTTTTCGAATCGATCATTACTTAGGGAAAGAGGCGGTGGAAAATCTCGTTTTTTTTCGATTCGCCAACACCTCTGTCGAGCCCATCTGGAACAGGAACTACGTTGAAAGCGTGCAGATCACCATGGCCGAGGACTTCGGAGTAGCCGGAAGAGGCAAGTTTTACGAGGAGACAGGCGCCATTCGTGATGTCGTGCAAAACCACTTGTTGCAAGTGGTTGCCCTGCTTGCAATGGAACCCCCGACGTCGTTGTACCCGGAATCCATCCGCGACGAACAGGTCAAGGTTTTTCGCATGATCCCGCCGATCAAGCCCTCCCACCTGGTGCGCGGGCAGTTTCGCGGCTACTTGAAGGAACCGGGAGTGGCGCCAGACTCTTCGGTGGAGACTTACGCTGCTCTTCGCTTCGAAGTGGATTCCTGGAGATGGGCGGGTGTGCCTTTCCTCATCCGGGCCGGCAAGTGCCTGAAGCTCACCGCAACCGAGGTACTCGTGAAACTTAAGCGGCCGCCCTTGGCGAACGTCAGCGCGGAGAATAACTACTATCGTTTTCGTTTGGGGCCCGACATCTCGCTTGCGAGTGGTCTTCGCGTAAAGCGCCCCGGCCCCAAGATGATTCCCATGCCCGTTGAACTGGCCGCAGTCCACCACGCGCAGAGCGACGAAGTAGAAGCGTACGAGAGACTGCTCACCGACGCCATGCAGGGCGACTCGCTTCTTTTCGTCCGAGAGGATGCGGTTGAGGTGTCATGGAGAGTGGTTCAACAACTCTTGGGGAACGTTACTCCGACGCATATGTACGAACCGGGGTCGTGGGGACCGGCGGAAGCAGACCGCTTGGCGACTGACATCGGAGGCTGGCATAACCTCCAATAATGGCTGACGTTATTTGCTTCTATCGGTCGAGAAATCGGCGAGGGCCACAGCATCGAATCGGCTGCAATTTCACCGGAGATTTTCAATCAGGATGTATACGCTAATCAGCAATACCCATGCCGGGAAGACCAGAGGAATCCATTCAATCGTTCCGATGCTCAGCAAAAGCAATAGCGCCAGCGCGTAACCGAGAACAGCCATCCACCTGGGGACGATCCGGGTTCGCAGCGAGATCGTGCAGGTCGAGATCATGAACACCCCGGCCATCTTTATCCCATAAACTTGCGTGGCTTGATAAATTTCGGCGCGGCCAAGGGCATAGCCGCCAGACAGTATCAGGTTTTCCGTTCCACTGCCTAAGACCCTGATGAGCCCTCCTGCAAGTGCGGCTGAGACGAACATCATTGCAATGTACAGCAACCCGCTGCCGAGGAAGACGGTGGCAAAGAAGCGGTCCTCAAGCTCCCCCAAGCGGTCACGCACCACGGCGATGAACCACAGGAAGCTAATACCAGCAAATGGCAACAGATTCAAAGCGAGAGAGATGGTCTTCGAATGATTTATAACTTCAAGCGCTTGTCCCAGCGGATTGCTTGGAATGGAAATACGGATTAACACTTGGCTTATAATTAGTAATACGGAAGAGATGATGCCAGCGATGGCGGCGGCGCGCGGCGTCTTCATTGCCTGATGCATTTCCAAAGGCGCGTGCTCCGTGCTCTGTGCCCCAAACCTCGCTTGATTCCTTCGACGATTCTCCCGATCAACTCGAGGAGGCGACTACTGGGAGTATTGCTAGTAGCAATGCGTCCGGCGAGGGTGCCCTCGCAGCTACCTGTTCCAATGGAGTGACCGACTAACCGCGGAGAGCCGCCTTTTCCGGTGGCGTCTTCCCTGTCAGGTTTGACAGCTTTAAAAGAGTATTTCTTCCCTAAGACTGTCCTGTTGGCGCTTAATCTCGGTCTTCGGTCCTACAGTGTTGATCGCCACATTGCTCCGGCAACGACCTTTCCTTATGACAGAGAAGGTGGAAAACGAAAGGAGCACGGTCCCGCCGGTGACGAGTTCGGCTGAAACGTACTACAACTTGACCGGAGGCGAACTAGACTTGAATGACCAGGACAGGAGCAAGAGTACGGGCGTCTTGTACCCCGCAGCCAGGCTTAAGGCTCGACAAGAACAATGAACTCTCGCTCGATCTCAATGGGAATCCTTGGCAATTGGTCAACATCACTTGGGGTGACTAGCTAGGGCTCAGAGAAAGGAACCCTCCCATGGGACAGTGTCAGCACCCAAGCTCTGACGCCCGTGTGGCCTCCCTCCTGCAAGAAGAAATGTTAACGGTTGCATTCGAGAGTGCCAGCGGGGTGCAGAGGCCAACTGTAACTTCTATCAGCATACGAGCCATTTACTGGTGGAGATAATCTGTTCAAAACCCCGAAAGGAAGGACCCATGTTTCCGAATCAAGCTCCACGATCGGTATTCTATATGGTTGGATTATTAATTTGCCTTGTCTCATCACTTCTCTTGATGATGCCCGCTTTGGGTGATGATAAGTCGAAAGATGAAGAAACGTTGCGGAATGCATCCACTGTTTTGAGCGCGATGATTGAAGGTGGCAGCGTACCGACTGACCTACTAGCAAAAGCGAACTGCGTCGTCGTTCTGCCAGGAGTGAAGAAGGTTGGCTTTGGCGTTGGCGGAAGCGGTGGCCGTGGTCCGATGAGTTGCCGCGGGGGCAAGGATTTCAGAGGCACTTGGTCCGCGCCGGCGATGTATTCGGTTGGCGGAGCGAGCGTGGGACTACAGATCGGTGCTTCATCAAGCGACTTCGTGCTGCTGGTAATGACGCAGGATGGAGTGGATGCCCTCTTAAAAGGCAAGACCCAGCTCGGTACCAACGCAAGTGCTGCAGCAGGACCCAGTGGCGCTACCAGCACAGGCACAGGAACCGACATACTTACATATGGCCGGGCGAAGGGGCTGTTTGCCGGAGCGACATTGGGTGCGGCTGCGCTCGAAGTGGACAACGATGCTAACAAACGCCTGTATGACAAGCCTCTCACGGCGACGGAGATCGTCACGGGGAATGCCGTACAAGCTACACCGGGCGGCCAGAGCTTAGTTTCGCTGCTCAATTCGAAGATACCTAAGCACAGCGCCTAACCGTATGGCCAAGTCCTGATTAGTCCTGCCAGCTCAACCGGTTGATGCAACACCATTTAACCAGTTGATCCGACAATACTTTCCTCTAGGGGACCGATCTATAAGGCAGTACTCAATCAGAACCTAAACAGGGCAGTGTTCCGTTCACATGAACGCCCTTGGAATGAATTTAGCTTCGTAGACTCCTGCACGTGGACTTTGACCTGGTGTTGCGTCGACCGATTGAGACCACCCCGTTTATCAGCAGTTGACTCTTTTGGCCTTGTCCTCGACTGTTACGGCTTTCGAGAAAAGATGTATCCTTCGCGAGAGAACCTTGAGTTACATGATTGATGTCGAGCATGGCCGCTCTGAATCCCGCCTCCGGGTCCAAAAAATAGCGCTTGGCGCCAAAAAGCTGAACCGGCCAACGGCAGCGAAAGACGCTTATCGGGGGCAGCGAAAGACTCTTATCGGGATCGCTTGCGCATTGTGGTCCGGTTCGTTTTCCTGAATTGATTCCTCTCGGTCTTATCCCACATGCGAAAGCCCCCGCGAAATGCATTTGCGTTACTTCCCAAACGGCAGCCCTTCGGAAGTTCCCTCAACTTCTTGGCATTGCCTCCACCGAGAACAATTTCGTCGGGTTGCAACGCGTTGCTGAGGTGCGTCACAACCTCTGCGACGTCCTTGCTCCATTTTGCGCGTCCCCGCTTTTCCAAGCGCCGGCGCCCAACATAGTTCTCGTACGTCCCATTCCTGTAGTGAAGATGAGCAAGCTCCAGAGGTTCAACTTGGCCGTTGATGACGAGGCACGAACCAAGGCCTGTGCCTAAACCCAAAAAGAGCATCTTCCCTCGCTTGTAGGAGCCCAGTCCTTGCATGGCCGCGTCGTTGATGATCCTGACGGGGCACCCGAACGCTTTTTCAAAGTCAAAACCGACCCATCCCTTGGCTAAATTGTGAGGTTCGGCTTTGGGGCGATTCTCGCGCACCGGTCCTGGGTATCCAATCGACACGACCTCGTACTTCCAGTCCTTGGCAAGTTCGTGTACTTCAGAGACCATTCGCTTGGCGGTCATGCTCGGCCCCGATGGAACCCTCCGCTCCTGCTTGTGCCCTGAGGCGAGAATTTTCACGTTGGTACCGCCTACGTCGATGGCCAATACGTTCATAGAATGTTTTACGCGGATCTCGCGACACAACGTCAGTCTGAGGTCGTCGCGGCAACTCAATGTTCTCAATTCACATAGCTCTTTGAGGACTGGTAGAATTCACAGTACTTCCAACAACCTGTCGGCCCGGCGTAGCTAAATGCCAACTCCTGATATGTTTGAATGGATAAGTCGTGGAGGAGCGCTTGGTGTAGAAACGCTGAACTCAGCGACCCCGCTGATTCAGATTCAACCGAGGAGGCTCCCCATGCAGAGTATGTTAAAGCTCGCAAACTTGGAGTTCAGGCACCAAATCACATCGGGGCACGAAAAATAACGTTACGTACGTATGTTACGTCACGTAGAGAGAAGATTGATTTAGATCCGGCACTATTCTGATTCAAAATGATCGGGAATCTGTGCGCCGCATTTGCGACACGCATTGTTAAGTGCCGGCCCCTGATATCCGCATGAGCACTCAATATAAAATTCTCGCCTAATAATATGATGGCCGATCTTTTCCTTTCTTCTTTCCTGCTCGCAAATGTCACGCGAGCGGCGGGCGCTAACGCTTCCCCATGCTGCCAGTGAATCGGCTAGAAAATTGATTTGCTGCTGTATTCTTTTCCTCGGAAATTTCGGATCGTGAAGAACTTTGAGAATCAGCAAACGGATGCCAGGCCTATCGAATTCATTTCTCCAATACTGACCGGCCAAATCAAATGCCTTAAGGATATCTTCCTCCGTCTGTGCGTGGATTAAGCTTTCGCCAACTATCTTCCAAATCTGCCCGAACTGTAATCTAAGATTGTAGCTGCGGCCCGCCACTTCCGAAGCTCTTACCCGGTATGGTCGTCCCACAGGCCTTTTTAGAGAAAACGTGTCAAGTTCTTTTTTAGCCTTTTTGGCCCTGTTTTGGCCGTTTTTCGCTTCGTGCATTTCTGCGGAACTCCTTGGCAAAGTGGAAAAAGTTTCGCGGAAGCTTCCCGGGAAATCTACCAGAATTATGCGGAACCAACCACCTTCCCGAAAAGCTTAATTTCGCCATATCCGCGCAACTGCTCATATAACAGGGGTTAGTATTAGCTCTGGCGCGAACAATTGTGCGGAGGGTTACGGGGAAAATGGCGATCCTAGACGAGAAACGAATGTTTCCATGTCCTGTCTGTGGCGTAGCAACTGACGTCCGGATAACGAAGAAAGATAAGCCGTACATAACGTGTGATCCGTGTGGCGTTCAAGTCTTTGTACGCGGCCCCGCCGGAATCAGTGCCTTCAATCGCTTGGTTGCACGCGGCAAAACGATTATGGAGACGTTGTCGGAAATCGAAGAACGATATCACCTGAATTGCGCGGACTGTGGAACCACATTTTGGGCAGAACCGCAGTTAGCAAAAACTAGCGTATTCGATGGACATCTTCAGGGCTTCCGCTGCCCTAAATGTGATGAGGTCGTCCCATGGAAAACAAAGGCGTAGGGATCACTGTTGTTGGAGCAGTGCTGATAGCTGCCGCAATAATCGCGGCAATGCTGCTGATTCGTTACCTGAAGGACCACACGGAGCCAAGCAAGTAAGCAGATCGCAGACTTCACTCTGAGGCACCGTTCTTGGATCAGGACGCAAACAGCCGCGAACCTCGACTTCTCTTGCATTCGGAAGAGGCCGCGAATAATGTTGTCGCTGCGACGCCGTTTCGACAGAAAGGTCGAAAGTACATGTCGAAACGGTCAGGGCAAACGGGACAAGTGCTCTTGAGAAATAACAGATGGGTTGGCAGGTACTACGTTGATCTGCCGGGAGTGTCGAAGCGACAGCGACGTGCTGTTGTCCTCGGACTTAAGAGGGAACTCACGAAGCCTGAAGCGAAACTCAAACTCTTAGGCATTATCACCGCAGAAGGCATAAATACACCAAATCACCTGGAACGGTCTCTTGGGCCGCTCAAGACCTTCAACGATGTGGCGGACTCTTGGGAATTGAAGCGCCTTCCACAATTGAAGGAAAGCACTCGGTACATGGCACCAAAGCTGATTGCGAAGTATCTGCGTCCGTTTTTCGGCCAAATGGCAGTTACCGAAATTAAAACCGGTAACGTCAATGACTGGATTTCGGGTTTGCAGAGCAACGGGCTGGAGTCAAAGACGGTCCACAATCTCTGGAAAATATTCCGAGCGATGATGAACTGGCACGCGCAACAAATCGATGAGCCGACGCGAAAGTGGTATCCCATTCTTCCCGTGCTGGCCCACGATGAACAACGCTGGTTCACTCAGAAGGAAATCGGCCAGATTGTGAACGCAGCCAAGGGACAGTACAGGGTACTTTTTCACGTCGTCGCCGCGACAGGATTACGCGCCGGTGAACTATTCGGGTTGCACGTCGAAGACTTAGATTTTGATCGGCGTTTAATTCACATCCGGCGCTCCGTATGGCGGGGACGGGAAGTGTCACCAAAAACTCAGAGAGGCTATCGCGACGTGTGGATTGATTCGGCTACTGCCCAAGTCTTACAGGATCACCTCGGCAGTCGAACATCTGGTCGGGTCTTTCAGACGCGTTGTGGCACGCCCTTATCCGATCATGATGTACTTAGAGACGCTCTCTATCCGATTTGCGACAGTCTCAAGATTGAACGTGGCGGTATGCACGCATTCCGTCACGGTCGGATAAGCCATCTGCAACAAAACGGCGCACCGGCTGATTTCACAAGAAGGCAGGTGGGCCACTCCAGCCTTCGCACGACGAGCGGTTATACGCACTTTGACGAAGCGTATGCCCGCCAGGTGGTGGAAAAGCTGGCACCTAAATTGCGTGATGGACTCACTCAGCGAGTTGGACTCAGTTGCGACCAGAGCTAAGTCTCTGTAGCATGAAATAGTTGTCTCTGCTTGAAAATCAAATTTGGAAGGGCGTGTAGCTCAGTTGGCAGAGCACCTGCTTTGCAAGCAGGGGGTCGGGGGTTCGAGTCCCCCCACGTCCACCAAAACACCAATAAAAACGCCATTTTCTTCTCGAGGCAGTTGATACTTCTTGAAGCTTAGCCTCTGCTCAACCTTCGTTTTAGGCTTGAGTAGGCGGTTTTAGCCGAGGCTTGATTCGCTAATTCCACCACAGCCCCTACGAACGTTGTGCGTGGAGCGATAGCTGTGTGCGACCGTGATATAGGGAGGGATTGAATAAGTTCCTGATCTTTATCTATTACGACTGCCCCGTTCCAACCTGGTCGGACACAATCCCAATTTTGAATTGCCAGAATAAAGCTGTCGAGATTCTCATGCCCGTGCTTGAGCTAAGTCGCTGATTGCACGCCATTGCGATTCCATTGCTCGAAAAACACAGCATTGGTGACTGGAATGCCTATCCATCATTTGAGGTGGCCTGCCTTCCGCCGACGGGTTGGTCGTTCGTCCGTGGCAGAGACCACGAGCTGACCTTCTGAGCCTGCCCGCGTATTGATGAATGGAAGTTCGCTTCTTACGTTCATCAGCCACTTTCCGGACTTTTCCAAGATCGAAGCGACCAAGTTCGAGCTGCCTTCTGCGCTATTCGATCTCGATAGCTGTATCGAGAACCAGTTCAATTGAAACAACACCTTGATCGTCGAGAGGTCGGATGAAATTAAGACTTACGATATGCGCGGTGTTCTTCTTCACAAGTATGGCGGCTTTCGGCCAGGAACAAGAATTGACTTGGCCGCACAGACTCTCTCTTGAAACCGGATGCGGCTCATACCGAGTTCCTGGTTTCATACTCGGCCTAGATCGCTCCATCACGCAACACCCAACGAGTCTCAATGGATTCAACTGCAATTTTCGCGTTGGCTTTGATCTAAGCAGACGCTGGTTTCTCGGGGTTCAGGCCTTTAATGCAACGGCTGCGGGAAATGGCTCGTGGGCCCGCAAAGATGGTGATGCACAACTCGCAGCAGACGGCGTTTCCGGTTCTACTACCGGAAGAACTAATTGGAAGCTTGTGGGCGCCACGCTTAGTGTCGGCCAAACTTTTCTTCTTCGGAGCAGAGTCCATCCATTCTGGCGAGCTGAATTCGGAGTTGGGAAACTCGACGTCAATTTCCGCGGAGAATTCAACGGCTGCTCAACACAAGACCTAGGATGCTCCTTTCCCATAATCGAACCGGCGGCGGACAGAGTAACAAGGATCATCCCTATTTTCGGCGGAGAGGGCGGAATTCAAATTGATGTTCCGGGAGGTTTCCAATTTCGCATGGGTCCTTACTGGAATACCGGCTTCGGCGGCAGCCTTTCAGCGCGATACAGGTTTTGAGGTCACTCTCTAATAAGTGTTCGCGAGCTCCTGAGTGCATGCGAGCAATTGTCGCAACATGGTGGCTGGGGGCAAGCTAGATTCCGAGCAGATTCGGGTGAATCTTCTGATAGCCGTGCTCGGTGGCCCAGAGGTCGAGGGGAATCATGGCCAATTCATCCACGACAGGCACGGCATGCCCATCTTTAGTTAAATCCACGGTCTTTACGTAGCGCCGGCAGGTCTCGCAGGCTTCCACGCGCATATAGTCGAATTCTTTTGCGGAGTATACGGCCAGCTTGTGCGGATCGTTTTCGCCACATGCGGCGCAGGCGATTCGGCCGAAATCCCATTCCGCCGCGCACAACGAACAGATCAGGGAGCGCTTTCCGCCATCGCCTTCGGGACGCAACGCGCCCACCACCGGTTTGCTGCCGCAAAAGGCGCACGTCGATGCTGTGCCCTCGCGTGGACTCCACTCGCTGTGGTCCGCGAGATATTCGGCGTAGGGTTGCAGAAAAAGCCATGAGACGAGCTCTTCCGCCGGTTGCAGATCAGCGCCAGCCGAGTCGCCCTCCCAAAACTGTTGAAGAATCCCCTGCCAACGGCCAGAGCCGCGCGAGCGCAATTCGTGCGCCGCGCGCGCCAGCGGAGCCGGCGCGATTTCTTCGAGCGTGGAGACGAAGCCCGCAAAACGTGGCAAAAGAATGAAAGCATCGAATTCGTCCCGTAGCGTGCCGGCGCGGCGCTTGCGCTTATCGTTTCCGCATTCTGCTTTGATTTCCGCGTAAAGGGATTTCTGAAAGCGAGCGAGGCGCTCATAGAAACGCAGGCCTTCGGAAGCGAACGGATAAGAAGAAGCTAATTCACTCGCGCGCTGGATGCGCGCATCCCACATGGCGAGCTCATTTTCTCGCTGCGGCATCTCGCAGCACGTGCTCGTACCAGAGACGGTGATAGCGCTTCGCCCATCCTCTCGAAACGTCGCCGCGAATCACGGAGCCGAAGGCGCCGCGCTCCATGGCCGTTCCCATGTAAACGTGAATGATGAAAAGGCCAATCGTAAGTAAGGCACAGCTCGCATGGACGAGCACGGCCGCGTAGCGGACGTAGCGAAGGCTCCACGGAATCAGATGGGGGAACCACAGAACCAGCCCCGATAGCAGCAGCAGGATTCCACACCAGAAAAATCCCCAGAAGAGCAGCTTCTGCCCGGCGTTGAAGCGATCGGCCGAAGGAACCAACTCATCTTCGTTGCGAATGTAATGCCCGACGGCGCCCCAGAATTGCTTATCGGTCTCCGTCTCATGCATTTGCCTGCCCCACATCCCATACATAAGGAATGTGGCGAATACGAAAATCAGTCCGAACCACGGGTGCAATTCACGCGAAATCGTAGGGCCGCCCAGCACGGTCGCGAGCCAGAAAAGCCACGGCGACCAGAACGCGAGTCCCGACAGCAACAGATAAAGATACGAAAAGCCAGCCAGCCAGTGGACTAGCCTCTCGTGAAACGAGTAGCGAAGGACTCGTCCATTCGCAAGGATCGGCGTTGAGCTCATGGTCTGCTCCGCTGGTCAGGAGCGCCCGCACGCGGTGCGGCGCCCGCCGGCTGCGACGTTTCGTCATCGTCTGGTGGCGCGACTTTTGGTCCGAAGCGCAGGTAATGGGCGAAGACGCCAAGCAGACCGCCGATCATGGCGATGTTGCCGATCCATTTCAGCGGCTGCTTCCATAATTTGACCGCCCAGGGAACGTGAGGATCTTTTGGCAGGCCGCCGTAAAGTTCGGGTTTGCTGGCGTCGTGAAGAACGTAGAGGACGTGAGTGCCCTGAACTCCGGAGGGATCATAGACGCCGGCGTTTTCGAATCCCGAGACTTCACGAAGCTGTGTGGCTCGCGTTTCGGCAAGCGCTTTCATCTCGGGTTTGGTCCCGAAATGCAGGCAGCCGGTCGGACAAGATTTAATGCAGGCGGGCTCCAGCCCCTGCGTGACGCGGTCCACACAAAGCGTGCACTTGAAAACTTTGCGCGCCGTGGGGCTGAACTTCGGGATGTTGAACGGGCAGCCGGTGACGCAATACCCGCACCCGATGCAATGTTCCTGCTGGAAATCGACAATGCCATTCACATATTGCACGATGGCGCTGTCGGCCGGACAGGCGATCAGGCATCCCGGCTCCTCGCAGTGCATGCACTGATCCTTGCGCATCAGGAGCTGCAGCGTGCCGTCTTCGCGCTCGTGCTCGTTGAATTTGATCAGGTTCCAGTAATTCCACTGCGTCTCCGGCATCGTCTGGTAGGAATTGTTGAAAGTCGTCTCGCTGAAGGTGAGGCCGTTCCATTCCAGGCAGGCGACTTCGCAGGCCTTGCAACCGATGCAGGTCGTCGTGTCGATCAGTTTGCAGACTTCGAATTCGCGCCTGATGCCGGCGCCTGGAACGGAGCCGGCATGTCCTGAGATCCGTCGAACTTCTAGGATTGCTTGGCTCATAATCCGCTCGCCTCAGGCCTTCTCCACTTTCACGAGAAAACCCTTGAATTCGGGAGTGTACGCATTGGCGTCGTAAACGGTCGGCGTGAGTAGATTCGCCGGCGTGCGCGCGTTTCGATCCGCATCTTCTTGAATGCCGCGGAAACCCTGATGAATCGGCAGCCCGATTTGAAAGACCTTCTTGCCGTCGATCGTCATCGGTTTGATTCGCCGCGTAACAAACGCCTTGGCGATGTAGGTGCCGCGCGCACTGCTCACTTTGATGTTTTCTCCACCGCGCACACCCATTTGATCCGCCAATTCCACCGGAATCTCGATGAAGGGTTCAGGGATTAACTGAACGTTCATGGGATTGTTCTTCGTCCAGTAGTGGTATTGCTCGGTCAAACGATACGTTGTGCAGACGACGTTGAAACCCTGTTCGGGAGTGCCGAATTTATCCAACGGCGTGGTGTATTTCTTGACAACCGGGCTGCTGGACTGATTCGGGTGCAGCAGATTTGATACGGGGCTCTCCACAGGCTCGTAATGTTCCGGGAAAGGCCCGTCTGCCATCCCCGCAAGCGGTACAAAGATCCGCCCAACGCCCTCGGGATTCATGATGAAAGGTCCCATGTGATCCTTCGGAGGCGAATCGGGCTTGAAGTCGGGAATGTCGTTGCCCACCCACCTTTGTGCATCTTCGTTCCACCAGATCTGCCGTCGCTCGGGATCCCAGGGCTTCCCTGCGGGATCGCATGACGCGCGGTTATACAAAACGCGCCGGTTCGCGGGCCAAGACCATGCCCAATTGGGGTAAATCCCGAGCCCGGAGGGATCTTCGGTTCCGCGCCGCGCAAGCTGTGGCCCGGCTTCGGTCCAACACCCGGAGTAAATCCAGTTCCCGCACGAGGTCGTCCCGTCGTCTCTCAGGAACGCGAAGCCGGGTAATTGCTGGCCGGCCTTTAGAGTTTGCTTCGTGGCTGGATCGGTGATATCGGTCAGCGCCTTGCCGTTGATCTCTTTGGCGAGATCGGCGAGCGCCGGATGTTCGGCATCGGTATACGGCCAGGTCAGATTCAGGATTGGGTCGGGGAATTTGCCGCCTTCCTTACGATAGAGGTCCCGTACGCGCAGAAAAATCTGCGCCACAATGTCCTGGTCCAGGCGGGCATCGCCGGGCGGAGGTAGCGCGACATTCTTCCATTGCAGCCAGCGCGCTGAGTTGGTCATGCTGCCGTCTTTCTCGGCAAAACCCGCGCAGGGCAGACGATACACAGTCGTATTGATCTTTTTCATTTCGTCAGCGGTTGTACCAGGAGCGCGCCAGAACTCGCTGGTTTCGTCTGGATAAATCTCGCCCACGACTAACCAGTCGGCCTTCTTCAGCGCATTGATGTTTTTATTAGTGTCCGGGCCGATCATCACGCCGTTCATGCCAAAAGCGAACATGCCTTTCACTGAGCCGCGGTACATGTTGTCCCAGATCTCGGTCCAGGAATAATTACGATCGATCTTGGGCAAGTAGTGGAATGCGAAGTCGCTTTGCTTCCTTGCGGCATCTCCGTACATGGCCGTCAGAAACGACACCATGAACTTCGGCGTATTGGACCAATAATTGAAGGATTGCCAGGACCCGGGCTTCGAAGCCGTTGGCGTGGTGCGCTTCAGAAAAGTCGTCAAATCCGTATCTGTAGGGAGGGGCACTTTAAGATAACCAGGGAGGTTATCGAAAATGCCGGCCATATCGGTGGCGCCCTGAATATTCGAATGGCCGCGCAGCGCGTTCACGCCGCCTCCGGCGCGCCCGACGTTGCCCATCAGAAGCTGCAACATCGCCGCCGTACGTATGATTTGCGTGCCGAAGGTGTGTTGGGTCCAGCCGACGGCGTAAATAATAGTCGCCGCTTTTGCCATGTCGCCGTTCTTGCGAATCGACGTAAACAGGTCCGCCGCCTTCAGAAATTGGTCTCGCGGAATGCCGGTAATGCGCTCAACCATTTCGGGCGTGTAGCGGGAGTATTGTTTCTTCAAAAGCTGGAAGACGCAGCGAGGATGCTGGAGATCGAGATCATAGGCGGCGTTTGCTGGAAGCGCCGGAGGCGCTGCCGCAGTCGTGCTGCCCTTCTGAGTCGAAGCCTCAGGATCAGTCTTCTTCGATAGATCGCCACCCTCTTCGTAGTTCCAGGTGGCTTTATCGTATGTGAGCGTCGCGGGATCAAAGCCGGAAAACAAGCCATCTTCCGGCAGCTTGAAACCTTCCTTCACCACAAACGCGGCATTGGTAAAGTTGACGAGATAATCCTTGGCGATGCGATTGTTCTCGATGGCGTAATTGATCAGCCCGCCCAGGAAGGCAATATCGGAACCGGCGCGAATCTGCAGGAAGAGATCAGCGGTGGAAGCGGTGCGCGTGAACCGCGGATCCACAACGATCATCTTAGCGTTGCGTTCCCGCTTGGCCTCTATAGCCCATTTGAAGCCACACGGATGGTTCTCGGCCGGATTCCCGCCCATGATCAACATCATGTCGGTGTTCTTGATGTCGACCCAGCCGTTGGTCATCGCCCCGCGTCCGAATGTAGGTCCCAAACTTGAGACCGTGGGGCCGTGTCAAACGCGGGCTTGGTTTTCCAGGTAGCAGACCCCCAGGCTGCGCATGGTCTTGACGACCAGATAGTTGAATTCGTTGGTGTCTGTACAGCCGCCGGTCCAGGCGATGCCTTCGCAGCGGTTGACCGTTCGCCCCTGCGCGTCTTTTTCGACAAACGAATCGTCGCGCGACTTCTTCACCCAGCGCGCGACCTCGTTGAGCGCATCA
This sequence comes from uncultured Acidobacteriota bacterium, assembly GCA_963803735.1. Classification (GTDB taxonomy): domain Bacteria; phylum Acidobacteriota; class Terriglobia; order Acidiferrales; family UBA7541; genus Palsa-189. The sequence goes on from CAWDNV010000019.1 coordinate 168,568, forward strand.
TCCCAGGAAATGTCCTGCCAGTCGGTGGCCCCGGGACGGCGCACTTGGGGCTTCAGCAGCCGGCGCTCATTGAGAATGTCCTGCTCGAGCGAAGCACCTTTCGGACAAAGCGTGCCGCGATTGATGGGATGGTCGGGGTCGCCTTCAACGTGAATTACTTGAGGCGTGACGTTCTTGGCTTTGTCGCCGAGGGTGTAGATGATCACGCCGCAGCTTACCGAGCAATACGGACAAGTAGACCGCGTCTCTGTGGCGCGCGCGATTTTTAGTTCACGAAGCTGAGCGTAAGCAGGTCGCAGGTCGAACCCGAAGACGGTAACCGCCGCGCCCCCAAGCGTTGCCACCTTCAAAAAATCTCGCCGGCTGGTTTCCATAGGTCAGCCTCCTATGGCGCTTTTGTCTGGCGCTTTTGTCAGTGCTCAAAATTCGAGCTGACAATGAAGTATAGATGCGGTTGGTCCGTTCGCGTCGACAAGGAAATTGCTGTATTTTTCGCGCACGGTATTTCCGTTTGCAGCTCTCCAACATCACACTCCTTTACGCGGGCTTTTTTGTCAAGCCTGCAGGGGAAAACAGTGTTAGTTCGCTCCACGTCGAAATTCCAAAAAATAGAAAGTGAGGGGTTATGCGCGCATTCGGTATTTCAGTGATCGTTTCGATCCTGTTGATCGGAAACTGTGCGTTAGCAGCAAACGATGACGATAAGCGTCATGAATCCGAGCACTCAAACAAATTCATCGACAACGCTACTCGAACCCGACGACCCCAGCACCGGGCCGTCGGCCCCTGCACCCGATCCAGCTCCAGGCACAGCGCCCCAACAAGCCGCTCCGCAGGGAGGGCAGTCGCCGCTTTCATTCAAGATCGGCGCAGCGCAATTCACGCCTGGCGGCTTTCTCGATGCGGCCGTCTTCTACCGCACAAAGAACCTCGGGAGCGGGCTCGCGACTTCTTTTGGAACTGTTCCCTTTAACAATGTGGTGCCGCAAGGGCACTTGAGCGAGACGCACATTTCCGCTCAATATTCGCGCTTGTCTTTAAGAGTCGATGCGAATATGACTCCCTCCACAGCCATCACCGGATACGTCGAAGCTGATTTTCTCGGCTTCCAGCCTCCCAACGCAAACATAACGGCGAACAGCGATAGTTTGCGATTGCGCGTCTATTGGGCCGATGTGAAGCACGGCAAGTGGGAATTTCTCGGCGGGCAGGAATGGTCACTCCTGCAACCCAACCGAGTGGGCCTCTCGCCTAATACTGCAGACATCTTCTATACGCTGAACGAGGATCCGAACTTTCAGGTCGGCCTGATCTGGGCGCGGCAGCCACAGTTCCGGCTCACCTATCACGCAACCAAAGATTGGGCGATCGGTGTGTCTGTTGAGAACCCGCAGCAATTCGTGCCTGCTTCGGTGATTTTCCCTGCCGCATCGTTCGCCACTCAGTTCGATAACGGCAGCAGCAGTACAAGTGCGGCGAGCAGCGCAACGAATACGGCCGTTCCCAATCTGCTCCCCGATTTCGTTGTAAAAACGGCATATGACTTTCATCCCGGCGAACGTTTGTTTCACGTTGAGGCTGCCGGGTTGATACGCACCTTTAGAGTGTTCAACACCCTGGCCACCCCCGCCGTGACAAACACAATCACAGGCGGCGCCGGATCCATCAACGTGAATCTCGAAGTCGTCAAGAACCTCCGCGTGATCGGCGATTCTTTCTGGGGTGATGGCGGCGGCCGCTACACGATCGGGCTCGGTCCGGACGTCATCGTGAAGCCGAATGGGCAGCTCTCAGGAGTTCATTCCGGCGCCGGCCTCGGCGGGCTGGAATGGCAAACCAGCCCCAAACTCTCGGTCTCCGGTTATTACGGCGGCGTTTACTTCGGACGTAACTTTGGGTTACTGCCTTCGACCACTCCGGGCGCCTCCTGCGCGGGCATCGCCGGTTTCACGTGCGTGGGTTTTGGTTTTCCCGGTTCCGAGAACACCAATAACCGTACGGTTCAGGAGGCTTCCGCTGACGTAATCCCAACTCTCTGGTCAAATGAGAACTACGGCAAAGTCCAGATCATCATGCAGTACTCTTATTTATCCCGGAACCCGTGGTTTTTGGCTCCCACGAGCCCGAAAAACGCGCACCTGAGCATGGTCTATCTTGATTTTCGCTACACACTTCCGTAGGAGTCCGAGCGTATTTGCGCGGCTCGGCCGAGCGTGTGTCAGCGTAAGACGACGGGTAGATTTACAAAATCATCGAGGCTGCTTGACCATAGATTCCTGGGGCAGCACAAAACGATAGCCAATCCAAGGCTCGGTGCGAATGAAGCGGGGGTTCGCTGGGTCCGGTTCGATCTTTTTTCGCAACTGGTTCACCATCACGCGCAGCGATTCGGTTTCTTCTCCGTAGTCCGGTCCCCAGACAGCCTGCAGCAGGCGCCGGTGTGAGACTGGCTTCCCGCATTCGTGACCAATTCCCGAAGCAATTCGAATTCTTTGGGCGTCAGGTGTACGGATTTGCCCTGCACGATGATAGTGCGATTATCGAAATCGAGGTGCATCTCTTTGGTTACCACGCTCGTCTCAACGGCCTCGCCAGGTGCGCGCCTCAGGGCCGCTCGAATGCGAGCCAGCAATTCGTCAATGCCGAAAGGTTTGACAACATAATCGTCGGCGCCCGCATCGAGCGCGCGCACTTTGTCCTTTTCGGCGCTGCGCACGGTCAGCATGATGATCGGCAAATTCGAAACCACGCGGATTTCGCGGCACACTTCGATGCCATCCATGTCGGGCATATTCAAGTCCAGAATGATCAGGTCGAGGCGCTCCGCGCGAACTGTTTTGAGTGCTTCCTCACCATTGCGTGCCTCGATAATCGTATAGCCGTGGGAAGAAAGAGCCGTGCGCATGACGCGCCGAATTTGCGAGTCGTCATCGACAACGAGGATGGTCGCGGAACTCATCGTGAATCGCCGCGCGACGCAATCGGCAAGGTAAACGAAAAGACGGACCCCTGGCCGAGCTGGCTGGTGACGCCGAGTGCGCCTCCGTGGGCCTCCACAATTGCTTTTGCAATCGGCAAACCCATTCCCGTTCCCTGCACGAGATAACGCTGATTGCGCCCCCGGTAGAACTTATCAAAAATCAAGCCCAATTCCATCTCGTCGATGCCCGGACCCTGATCGGCCACGTAGATGGTCAGGAAGGCGCCCTTCACTTCGGCGGAAATTGTGATCGGGCGGCCGGCGGGCGTATACGCGTTGGCGTTTTCAATGAGGCGCACCAAAACGTCGCGGGCACGGCCCGCATCAGCCCGCACAAGCGGTAAATCGTCGGAAAGATTCACGCGAACAGGCCTCGAGCCCAGGGCTGCTTTAAGGTACTCGAGCGCAGCGCTGACGATCGCGTTTATAGAAGTCGCTTGCAGATCGAGCTCAAATTCGCCGGCATCGAGTTGCGCCATCTCGGCCGCATCTCCGACCAATTGATTCAACCGGTCACACTCTTCGTCGATAACAGTGAGCAACTCGTGCTGTTCCGCTTTCATTTCATCGTGAGCTGGAAAGCAGGCTGGTTACCGAGGCTTTGATCGAGGTTAGCGGCGTGCGGAAATCATGCGTTACAGAATCGAGAAGGGCGGATTTGAGCCGCTCCCCCTCGCGTGCCGCTTCCGTTTTGCCAAGTTCTTCAACGGCTCGCGCTCGTTCAAACGATATGGCGATCAGGGTCCCCAAGGCTTCCAGCGTTTCTCGCGAGAGTAACGGACCCGAAATCGCCAGGCTGCCCAGAGGACGTCTACCCATGTGCACCGGAACAAAGCTAAGGCTACGTGTTTGGTCAAGCAGCGGCTTTTCTCCCAGCGTGGCGCGCCGCATCTCTTCGCGGCTGAAGTGGTCTGCGGCGCCTGAATGATAAAATTTGTCCTTAAAATCCAAATAGAGCGCGGCTGCTCCCACGCCGAATGTCTCCACGATGTAATTTGGGATGGCATTGAGTAGCGTTATCACATTTCCTGAGACGAGCAGTTGCTGGCTGAAAACATACAATCGCTCTACCTCGCGGCGCCTCCGTTTGGACTCTTCTGCTTCGCGGCGCACGCGAGTGGAGAGCTGACTGGCGATCAGCGAAGTGGCCAGAAATGCCGCCAGCGCAACCCAATTTTGCGGATCGGCAATCGTGAATGTGCCCACAGGTGGCAGGAAGAAGAAATTGAAGGCGAGCATGGCCACAACAGAGGTGACTATTGCGACGGCCAGACCCCAGATCGTCGATATCACCAAGATTGCCAGCAATAATGTGAGCGCTACGGTAGTCTGATTGACCCTCAGAACGCTGCGGTAGAGAAAAACAATAATGACGATTGGGATGAGCGCGGCAACGAACGGCAGAACTCGAAGGATGAACCGGCGCGACACTGCGTTATTCTAGCCCCACACGACTGGTTTCTAGTGACGCCCTATGCCTAAAAACCCAGAGGAATGGCTCGCTGAGGTCTCCCCGTCGGAAAAAACCCGGGGAACATTCAAACTCTTCCTCGGCTACGCGCCGGGCGTGGGCAAGACCTACGCTATGCTCAGCGAAGGCACGCGCCGTCACACTCGCGGCGAAGACGTGGTCATCGGCATCGTGGAAACGCACGGCCGAAAGGCAATCACCGAACTAGCTCAGAAGCTCGAAGCTGTTCCTCGCCGCAAACTCGAATACAAGGGCACAACGTTCGAGGAAATGGATGTAGACGCGATCATCGCGAGGCATCCGCAAGTCGTGCTCATCGATGAACTCGCGCACACAAACGTGCCCGGCAGCAAACACCGCAAGCGTTATGAAGATGTCCAGGAAATCCTTGCCGCGAAAATCGATGTCTTATCCACGCTGAATATCCAGCACATGGAAAGCATTGCCCCGACCGTGCACTCGATCACCGGAATTACCGTAAGGGAGACGGTACCGGATTGGGTCCCCCTGATGGCCACCGAAACGGTGATGGTGGATCTCACGCCCGAGGCCCTGCAAAATCGGCTGCGGCGGGGAGATGTGTACAGCCCCGAAAAAGTCGAGCAAGCGCTGCACAATTTCTTTCGCAGCGGAAATCTGAATGCCCTGCGCGAACTTGCCCTACGGCAGGTGGCTGAACAGGTGGACCGAAGTCTGGAGTCCTACATGGAGGCCAAGGATATCGAAGAGACTTGGGCCGTGCGCGAAAGGCTCGCCGTCTGCATCAGTTCGAATCCTGCGGCGCAATACTTGATTGCTCGAGGTGCACGCATGGCCCGCCGGCTCGACGCGCAGTTCTATGTGATCTATGTGGATACGGGAAATGACTCCAGCCCTGACCGGCAGAAGTCTCTCGAGGCGAATATTCAGTTTGCGCAAGATCTGAATGCTGAGGTGATTCGGGTTCGCGGGCGAAACATCGCAGACGCCGTCGCCGGCGTCGTCAAAGAGAAACACATCACTCAAGTGATCTTCGGACGGTCCGCCGTCAAAGGCTTCCATCGTCTTTTCTATCTCTCTGCGGTGCACCGTTTCCTGCGCGAAGCGCCCTCCGTCGATGTGCACATCGTCACCCACGGCGAACACTCTTCGAGTTAGTCAGCCGCCAACGAAGCAATAATCATTCATTAAGCACAGTAGTACGAATTTCCTATTCGAGTGCTCAACTCTCCCCTTTAGGCTCGCTTGTGGGCAGCCTCGAGCGAATTAGTCCGGATTCTGCGCCGAAACAAATCGGTTAACACAATTGATGAGCGTCATCGCGCTTCTATAAGGCCCTTCGATAAGGAAGGACCTGGGCGTTGGGACCCAATGCAAGACTCTGGATGCAAGAACTGACAGGAGCCGAAGGTTGATAGAGCTTAGAGATAGCGGACTCAGAAGCGAGCGCACGCAAAAATGCCTCGGGCGATCCGCAGGCTTGGAAGAAACTCATCGGCACGAAGCCAGTGGAAGCCCGGCTGGCAACGTTGCCGGACAATAAACTACGCCGCGGCGCGTTTGCAGTCAGCTCCGTCGTGCAGTTGACGCTCGCCTTGATTGTGATTTCGCTGCCCTTGATTTTTCCTGAACAGATCTCCATCCGAGCGATCTATCAGGTCACGCCAATTGAGGCTCCCCAGACTGAAGTTCCTGTGCAGCCTGAAAAGCCCCCTGAAAAGCCCGAGGTTCACAAGAAAGTCGAGCCGGCCCCAGTTAAGCCGCCCGAGCCGGTGCGTGTCGCGAAGCTTTTCGCACCGCAACCGCTGATCGCACCGAAGCCCAAAGCTCCCGAGAAGCTGAACTCCGATGTGCCCAAACTAGAGCCAGTCCTGGCGCGCACCAAATTCGATACTTCCTCCACGGCTGAGCCCGAACGCCCTCGCGAGCCCGTCAAGACTGGAACGTTAAACACAGGCAACGCACCAGAACCAACGCTGAAGGTTGCCAGCGAAAAGGTGCAGACCGGCGGCTTTGGCGATCCGAAAGGATTTGCCGGCGGCGCGCCTGATGCAAAACACGGTAACGTCGCGCGCCTGGGTTCGTTCGAACTTCCTTCAGGCCCCGGCTACGGGAACGGTACCGGCGGAGCAAATGGAGCACGCGGCGTTGTGGCCAGTGCCGGTTTCGCCAGCAACTCTGCTGGGAAGGCGTCTGCGAGCGGCAATCGCGGCGCAGTTCAGTCGGGCGGCTTCGGGACCGTAGACATCGCGCCTGCGGCAAAACCCGCTTCAAAGCACGTCGAAGAAGCCGCGGTTCAGCCGGTGGTGATTCTGTCCAAGCCAAACCCCGCCTATTCGGATGAGGCGCGGAAGCTGGGAATCGAAGGCGAAGTGCTGGTCGAAGTGAACTTCCTTGCGTCGGGGCAGGTACGGGCGGTTCGCGTAGTGAAGGGATTGGGTCACGGGTTGGACGAAGCCGCTCTTCACGCCGCAGAGCAGATTCGCTTCAAGCCGGCTTTGCAAGAGGGGCATGCGGTGGATTTTCCTGCCATCGCACACATCATCTTTCAACTCGCTTACTGAAGGGGGATATATGCGGGCATGGAAAATCGTGGGGACGGTGCTGATCCTGAGCGTAATGCCGCTTCGCGCAAAAGCGCAGGCTTCCAGCATCGACCAGGTGGTTGATCGCATCGTTACCCAGGAGAAGGCGGAAATGCAGATGCTCCGCCAATACTCGCCTTTGGTGGAAACCTATATACAGATGATGCGACCTGACCCCAAACTCGGGCCGGTACCCGCTGGCGATAAATATTTTCTAGGCAAAGCGCAACTCGCAAACGGCGTGGACCTCGAGGGTTTCGCCGCTGACAAGGGCGGCGTCCGCCACAAGCTAAGCGGCCTTGGTAATGTTTTTACGGTTGAGTTTCTGCCGCGCGGCTTTTTGCAGATGATCTATCTGGATACGAATGGATTCGACCAGCAAAACTACCGCTTTGATTATGTTCGCCGCGAATTTTTGGGTGAGGTCCGCTGCTTCGTATTCGATGTCACGCCTACTGCGACCGCCGGCAAAGGCCGGTTCATGGGACGGGTTTGGGTAGAGGATCAGGGTTATCACATTGTTCGCTTCAACGGCGCCTATAACGGCTCGTCTCGCACGGATTTTTACTTTCATTTCGATAGCTGGCGCGTTCTTGCCGGTCCTCAGCAGTGGCTGCCCGCGTACATTTACAGCGAAGAAGGCGAAGTAAAGTACGCCATGACGCGGAAGCTCACGTTCAAGTCGCAGACCCGCCTGTGGGGTTACAACGTCGGCCGCGCCCAACAAGAGCAGGAGCTGAGCAAGATTCTTGTGGAGTCCGAGCGGCCGGTGAAAGATCAGGCCGAAGCCGCCAATGACTATTCGCCCCTCCAGGCGCAACGCACCTGGGACCTTCAAGCCGAGGACAACGTCGTAGATCGCATGGAAAGGCTCGGCCTGCTCGCCCCGCGCGGTGAAATCGACAAGGTTCTCGAAACGGTCGTGAATAATCTGGAAGTCACGAACAATTTGAATATCGATCCCGAGGTCCGCTGCCGCGTTCTGACAACTTCAACGCTGGAATCGTTTACGATCAACCATACGATCGTTGTCAGCCGCGGGTTGATTGACGTTCTTCCGGACGAAGCCAGCCTGGCCGCATTGCTGGCCCGCGAACTTGCGCACGTCGTGCTCGCTCATCATATTGATACGCAGTATGCCTTCTTCGATCGCATGCTGTTCGATGAAAAAGATACGTTCCGGCATTTCGGATTCCGCAGAACGCCGGAAGAAGAACAAGCCGCTGCCCAGAAAGGCGCGGAATTGCTGCAGAATTCGCCATACAAAGATCAGCTTGCCACCGCGAAGCTCTTCATTCAGGCCCTGGAGGATCGGCAGAAGGATGTTCCGAACTTGATCAGCCCGCACTTGGGCGATCGCATTCCCAACAATTGGTCCGTCTCGGTGCCCTCAAACACAACGCGAACGCCTGCTACACAAGGAGCAGTCCCGCAGCCGCAGTCGCCGACTCCCGCCACTAACGGAGCTGAGAATAAAGTGTTGGCCGCGCTTCCGCTGGGCGGCCGCATCAAAATGGATCCGTGGAACGATGAAATGACCATGCTGAAAGCCAAACCCGTGAGCATCGTCGCAGAACGCGAAAAGATGCCATTTGAGGTGACGCCTTTTGTTCTCTACCTGAGCCGCGAGCAGTCTCGCGTGAAGCAGCAGGAAGCACCGGCAGTAGCTGCAGAATCGAATGCCGATCCCGGCGCCGTTCCCGGAGACCCTGGCGCTTCCGTTGCCGATCCGAAATAACTCCGCTTTCAACGTGAATGCATTAACGGTGGCCGAGCGAAGACAATTGCTCGGCCATCATTTTTTGAGACTTGTTTTGAATCCACGGTTGGCTCTGGACATCTGAACTTTGGACATCTGAATCTCTGGACATCTGAATCTGATAGGTAAGATCGAGCTGCGGTAGCGTCCCTCGATTGCGATTCTTTTCCGATTTCCACAAGCTTTGGGATTCCCACAGCGTCGGTTTGGCGGGATTGTAAACGGCGCTTGACGCTATCGAAGAAACTGCTATACTTCGTCGGTCCGGCCACACGGTTTCCAGGGGACGATGAGTTTTCGTCGAGCCCTCTCGGGCTCTAGGTGAGGTCAGTTACGAATACCGGATAATCTCTAGTCGAGCATCGCGCGAAGCCGCTTGTGCTTGTTTACAGGCGGATTGGCCCGGCGCTCGACGCCGGGTTTTTTATTTTCGGTTCGAAATGTTTTCGAACGTTCCGCCAGGCGCGGAACGCTCTGGGCGGTACCCAGGGCCGAGGCTCTTTGACAACTGAAGAAGCTGGCAAAAATGCTAAGCGTTTCGCTCCGACTTTTGTCGGAACGAATGCGAAGCTTTTTTAGTCCGCAAGTTCTGCTCGAGAGAGCGAATTGTGGAAAGAAAAAAAGGCGAATTATCCGCACGAAACTCCGCGAAAAAGCAAGTCGCGGCGGCGACGTGCCGGGTAAGTTTTATGGTCAAGCTACTAAGGGCGTATGGTGGATGCCTTGGCGCCAGAAGGCGATGAAGGACGTGGCTAGCTGCGATAAGCCTCGGGGAGCCGCAAGCAGGCTTTGATCCGGGGATTTCCGAATGGGGAAACCCATACCGGTAAAACCGGTATACGGCCCGCTGAATATATAGGCGGGTGCGAGCTAACCCAGGGAAGTGAACCATCTCAGTACCTGGAGGAAAATAAATCAACAGAGATTCCGATAGTAGCGGCGAGCGAAATCGGAACAGCCTAAACCGTCGTGCTTGCACGGCGGGGTTGCAGGACCGCGTGAGTAGAGTTACCAATCCGGAGGCTAGGTGAACCTGCTGGAAAGCGGGGCCACAGAGTGTGATAGCCACGTAACCGAAAGTCTACCGGACTCGAAGCGGTATCCTAAGTACCACGAGACACGTGAAATCTCGTGGGAACCCGGGGAGACCACTCTCCAAGGCTAAATACTCTCTGGCGACCGATAGTGAACTAGTACCGTGAGGGAAAGGCGAAAAGCACCCCTGCGAGGGGAGTGAAATAGAACCTGAAACCATATGCCTACAAGCAGTCGGAGGGCGATCTCCAGCCTTCGGGTTGGAGCCGCCTGACGGCGTGCCTCTTGCTTAATGAGCCGGCTAGTTACTCTCACAGGCGAGGTTAAGCGTAAGCGAGCCGTAGCGAAAGCGAGTCCGAATAGGGCGCATAGTCTGTGGGAATAGACGCGAAGCGGGATGATCTACCCTTGGCCAGGCTGAAGGCGGCTTAACCGCTGCTGGAGGGCCGAACGGGTGTTAGTTGAAAATAGCTCCGATGAGCTGAGGGTAGGGGTGAAAGGCTAATCAAATTCCGTGATAGCTCGTTCTCCCCGAAATGCCTTTAGGGGCAGCCTCATGTGATCTGCCACGGTGGTAGAGCACTGAATGGACTAGGGACCAACCAAGGTTACCGAATCCAATCAAACTACGAATGCCGTGGACAGCAACATGGGAGTGAGACTACGAGGGATAAGCTTCGTGGTCGAGAGGGAAAGAACCCAGACCGCCAGCTAAGGTCCCCAACTGCAGGCTAAGTGGGAAAGGAAGTGTGATCGCTCAGACAGCCAGGAGGTTGGCTTAGAAGCAGCCATCCTTTAAAGAAAGCGTAACAGCTCACTGGTCAAGCGATCATGCACCGACAATCCAACGGGGCTTAAGCCTGCGACCGAAGCTGCGGAATGTGTGTGGCGCAAGCTGCACATTTTGGTAGGGGAGCATTCTGTGGAGTCTGAAGGTAGACCGAGAGGACTACTCAACGCCACGGAAGAGACCCTGCCGGCATAAGTAGCGATAAACACGATGAGAACTCGTGTCGCCGAAAGTCTACGGTTTCCTGAGGAAGGTTAATCCGCTCAGGGTTAGGCGGGTCCTAAGGCCAGGCCGAAAGGCGTAGCTGATGGACAGCAGGTCAACATTCCTGCCCCACCTAGTGGACGTTATTACGATGGGGTGACGCAGAAGGATAGGGGAGTCGGGAGATGGATTTCCCGATGGCTCTGTGTAAGCCGGATCGCGCAGGAAAATCCACGCGGTCATTCAACGGTGAGACAGGGCCCCAGGCCACACGGCCACAAAGTCCTTGATTTCACGCTGCCGGGAAAATCCTCTAAGGAGTCCGCAAGGTGCCCGTACCACAAACCGACACAGGTAGACAAGGATAATCTCCACAGGCGCTCGAGAGAACACTCGCTCAGGAACTAGGCACATTAGCCCCGTAACTTCGGGAGAAGGGGTGCCGCACTAGGGTTTATAGCCCGAAGCGGCCGCAGTGAATCGCGCTCTGCGACTGTTTAACAAAAACACAGCTCTCTGCAAAGTCGAATACGACGTATAGGGGGTGACACCTGCCCGGTGCCGGAAGGTTAAAGCGAGGGCTCAGCTGCCGCAAGGCAACGAAGGCCTGAACTGAAGCCCCGGTGAACGGCGGCCGTAACTATAACGGTCCTAAGGTAGCGAAATTCCTTGTCGGGTAAGTTCCGACCTGCACGAATGGTGTAACGATAGAGCGACTGTCTTGGCGAGTGACTCGGCGAATTTGTGGTTCCGGTGAAGACGCCGGATGCCCGCATCTAGACGGAAAGACCCCGTGCACCTTTACTGCACTCTGGTCATGATTAACGGGAGGATCTGCGTAGCATAGGTGGGAGCCTATGAACCTCGGCTTTCGGGCCGGGGGGAGGCGTCGGTGAAATACCACCCTGATTCTTCTGTCGGTCTAACTTACGACCCTCGACGGGTCGGAGGACATGGCCAGACGGGTAGTTTGACTGGGGCGGTCGCCTCCCAAAATGTAACGGAGGCGCCCAAAGCTCGGCTCAGGCGGATTGGAAACCCGCTGTGGAGTGCAAGAGCATAAGCCGGGTTAACTGCGAGACACACACGTCGAGCAGGAGCGAAAGCTGGGTCTAGTGATCCGGTGGTCCCGCGTGGAAGGGCCATCGCTCAACGGATAAAAGGTACGCCGGGGATAACAGGCTGATCTAAGCCAAGAGTTCACATCGACGCTTAGGTTTGGCACCTCGATGTCGGCTCATCGCATCCTGGGGCTGTAGAAGGTCCCAAGGGTTAGGCTGTTCGCCTATTAAAGCGGTACGTGAGCTGGGTTCAGAACGTCGCGAGACAGTTCGGTCCCTATCTGGTGTGGGCGCAGGAGACTTGAGGGGAGTTGTCCCTAGTACGAGAGGACCGGGATGAACGGACCACTTGTGTACGAGTTGTCCCGCCAGGGGCATTGCTCGGTAGCGAAGTCCGGACGAGATAATTGCTGAATGCATCTAAGCAAGAAACTCACCCCGAGATAAGGTCTCCCAATGCCGCTACGGCGGCGTAAGAAGGCCGGTCGAAGACTACGACCTTGATAGGCGGGAGGTGTAAGCGCAGTAATGCGTGTAGCTGACCCGTACTAATCGGCCGTTCGGCTTGACCATAAAACTTTCCCAGCACGTCGCCATCCCGCAAGGATGGCGAATCCGGAGCGCTGCCTTAGCGCAAAGGATCTTTCACAAGGCGTGCGGATGCTCTCAAGAGCAATTGCGGATTTCAGCTTCTTCAGTTTGTCGATGCTAATGCATTGGGTTTTTCCCAAGCGTCGTTAGCATCTCGAGTTTCTGGTGGTCATACCGCGGGGGTCACACCCGTTCCCATCCCGAACACGGAAGTTAAGCCCCGCAGGGCCGATGATACTGCACGGGCAACTGTGTGGGAACGTAGGTCGCCGCCAGGATAAAAACAAAGGGCCGGAGCAGCTACAAACTGCTTCGGCCTTTTTTGTTTTCCAGCAAGCCGCGCGGTTTTTTTCAGCGCTAAGCACCCTCGTGGGTCCGCCCCAGTTCTCTTTTTAGCGTGCGCGGAGGTACCCGTGAAACAGAAGCACACTTTTACGGTCATCATCGAGCAAGACGAGGATGGCTATTATGTCGCCACCGTGCCAGCTCTGCGCGGTTGCCATACGCAAGCGAAGAGTCAGGATGTCCTAATGAAGCGCGTCCGAGAAGTGATCGGCTTGTATCTTGAAGATTAGGAAGTCTGTCCCCAGTCCGGACAGCTAGCATTGCCCGCCTCGATTTGAATAGCCGGTCCTTGCGTCTTTCCCCTGATATCCCGCATCTAAGCACCTGAGACAAAGTATGGCAAAGGACCTAGGCCAGTGATTTCACTAAAGCAGTTACAGCACAACTTACTGGCCCTTCTTAGAACGATCGCGAGAACGAAGTGGATTTGGATCGGCCTCGCCGCGGTACTGGCACTGCGCGTCTATTACATTCGGGAAATGATCGCGGCTCTAGTGATCTTCTCGGTTTTGTTTGCGGCCGTAGCTATCGTGGCGCTTGCGGTTTTCCTTGTGGACCGCCTCAGTCAGCAGATCGTAATTTGGGCCGAGGCGGGCATCCGTCCCGTCGTGCATTGGGTCAGTGACCTAACCGAAGGCGTGTTTGCCACGCCCGCGTGGGTCCAGGCTCTGCCGCATCGCTTCCGGAAAGAACTGAAGCACAGCGAAAAGAGCTGAAGCGAGAGAAACGTCTTCTGTTTCGTGATCGGTGATGATTCGGAAGTAGAAGTTAAAGTGAAGTTAAAGTGTCGATCAGGCCGACTTCGAAAGTGCTCGCCCTGTTGAGCTGTCGGCCTTCGGACTTGTTTCCGCCTTCGGGCTGGCCTGCTTATCGCCCTCCTGAATTTCGATATTGCCCTTGAACCCCGCGCCGTCCTCGATCACGATTCGCCGCGTAGTCACGTTGCCGATCACCGAAGCGTCCTTTTTGATCTCGATGCTTTCGCCCACTACAGCCTGATTGCCGTCCACCTTGCCGCAGATGATGATTTCCCGTCCCGCGAGTCCGCCGGTCACATGGCCGTTTTGCCCCACGGTGAGCCTGTGTTCCCCCACCGAGATTGGCCCTTCGACTTTGCCATCTACGAGCAGGTCTTCGTTGCCGGAGATTTGGCCTTTCACTTTCAGGGTTGGCGTCAGCCAGGAACTGCCCTGCGCTGTAGTATCGTCCGCGCTGTTGGTTGCCGCCTTTGAGGAGCTTGAATACCCCACGCGTGCCGAACCCGCGCCCGGCGCCGTAGTTTGCGATTCCTTATTCCGCCACACTTTTATCCTCCATCGGATCTGACAAGCAGGGCGGGAGCGCTCGTCCAGGGATTCCGTTTTGCAAGAAAAGGGCCGTGCAATCATCCCGCTTCCGCACACCCTCTGTAAAGCCCAAACGGTCGCCAGGAAATATGCCGCCGCCTGATGGGCAGGGCCCAGGCTGTCAACCGCGTATACCGGTGAGTCTTAGATGAGGGAGTGGAACTGAAACCCATATCATTGTTGAAAGTAGGCTTCCAACCAAAACTCAAGGGTCTTGTCGTGCTGCTCAGCAGGGCCAATCAGGGCGGGTCGTAACTCAGCGTACCGTTCGCGCAAAATTGAAGGGTCAAGTTTCTGGTCCTGAGCCAAGTGCTTAACATCTTCTCTGTCGCGGTCAGCATTCCTGCTCAGCTTTGAGAGGATAAGATCATAAGGATCGAGAACAAAGAGTCCAATCTTGCGAAAGTGACCCGCAAAGAGCTCTGTCAATCGCTCGTCGTAGTTCATTGGGAGAGAGGCTACAGCCGCCCTATGAACATGTACTCTATACTTACGCGCCAATGTAGAACCTTCGCCAGCCAATCGCTCCAGTTCGTGCCTGCAATAAGCGGGAACGAGAGTGTAGTAATCCAGGTCGTTTGTGCTTCGAGGCAAATGGTAGGCAGCAACAGCAGCAAATCCACCAATGCAGTGCAACTCGATTCGCTCGGTCAGAAGGGCGTCAAGCTCCGCCAGGAATTGATTCCAGGGATAGTGGAGATTAGGCGGCCACATAACGAAGCGAACCGGGCCGCAAATCGCTTAAAAGATTCCACCACTTTGCCTCCTTGGAACTGTGCTCTTTTAGCCAGCGGCGTTCAAACTCGTTGAGTTCCCGGCAAAAGGAATCTTCCTTTGCTAGCTTACTGTCGGCCAGCGCTTGTTCGAGTGGCTGAAGTTCCTGCTTTTGACCTGCTTCTTTCGCCAAAGTCACAACAAAACCTAAACGGTTTTGAAGGTTCTTCGCTCGTGCTGTGCTAACTAGCCAGTTAAAAGGCATATCGGGATATTGCAGAACAACCCAGGGCAAGCCCTCCGCAACCCGGGCCTCTAAGTTGGGCTGAGCCAAAGCTGTCAACAAAAATTCAGCCGGGTTCATTTTTCGCCCTGTTTTGCGAATTTGAGCAAACCCAGGGTATCCCAACAAAGCTAGGTTACGGGCTAGAGAATCAGCAGGTACGTTCTCTTTGACTTCATGAGCCGGCAGGACAGTGGGAGACAACTGATAAGCCCGCATCGATTTGCGTGTAAATCTAAGGGACGGCCTTCTCTTGCCTGCTTCCAACATGGAGAGATATGCCTGGGTCACACCCAGGCGGGCAGCCGCCGCTTGTTGACTCCAGCCACGTTCCAGTCTTGCTGTCCTCAGTAGCTCATTTATTTCGTTCATGCCAGTATTATAACAATACTTGTTATATAACGCAAAGGGTTCTCAATTGCGGCGGAAAGCTCTGCCCTTGCCGCCTCAACGTCGCGGAGCGAGAGCCGTGCACCTGGTTGTATGGAATATGCGAGTCCAGGGCTTCGAATTGTGGCAGCACTTGAAGTTTTTCCAACTCCTGCCACCTGCTTTTTGACTCCATCCACTGCCAGAGCTATACTGACGTGCTTTTTGGAGGCATCCGAACACCGTGGGCGTTCTCGATCAGCGTTTCGAAAAGAATTTCATGATTTCATCGGTGGACTACGTCTTCAACTGGGCGCGCAAGTCCGCCATCTGGCCGCTCACCTTTGGACTAGCCTGCTGCGCCATTGAAATGATCGCCTCCACTACAGCGCGATTCGATATCGCGCGCTTTGGCGCGGAGGTTTTTCGGCCTTCGCCACGGCAGGCGGATTTAATGATCGTCGCCGGCACGGTCACGCTGAAGATGGGCCCCGTCCTCAAGCGCGTCTGGGAACAGATGCCCGACCCGAAATGGTGCATTTCCATGGGCGCATGTTCGAGCGTCGGCGGTCCTTTTAACGCCTACTCGGTTTTGCAGGGTGTTGATCGCATTGTGCCCGTGGACGTCTACGTCGTCGGCTGCCCCCCTCGGCCCGAGGGCCTCTTTTATGCCTTGCTCAAGCTGCAGGATAAGATCGACCAGATGTCTCTGGCGAAGCGGCCCACCGAAGTGCGCTTGCAGCCCGATATGGTCGACCAGTTCAAGCGCGGCGTCATGGTTGCGCAGACGCCCTCGCCCCGTTAGCCGCTTGCTCGGCAAATCCATCGCTTGCGCGCTGGCGCGTTTTTATGTACCGCCGCCCTTCAGTGCGGCATCCTTCGAATAATTTGAACGAGGAGGCTTCCAGAAATGGCGTTTTTGCGTGCGGCGCGTAAAGATGAAATCCCCGCGGGAACTGTCCGCGAATTCCAGGTCGACGGCAGCACCTTGGCGATCTCCAACGTCGACGGAACCTTCTACGCCATTCACAACACTTGCCTCCATCGCGGCGGACCGCTCGGCGAAGGCGAGCTCAAGGGCAAAGTGGTCACCTGCCCCTGGCACGGCTGGCAATACGACGTCACCACCGGCAAAGCCGCAATGAATCCCGCCGTCGCCGTCGCTTGCTTCGCTGTCGAACTTCGCGGCGAAGACATCTGGGTCGACGTCGGCTAACGCTTCGTAGTCCCCAAAGCTCAAAGTTCGTTCGAACGCACCCGCAGCCGCCCCTCCCTTTCATGTCGTAGTCCCGATTCTCGCCGCGCTGTACGCGAAATTCATTCGAAACCGCCACGCATCAAACCGCCCTGTGTGAGCTCTTGTATACGCACTTGAAGCGCTGCCCCTCATTCCTCCTTCGAAGCACGCGCCACTCCAATGTTGTCATCACGAGGTCGCCCGCTCCGTTGCAGGTGTATTTTGATTCGAACCCGCCGCAGCCGCTCCTTCCCACTCAAGCGCCCACTACCGTGTTGTCATCACGAGGTCGTCCGCGCGCGCTGTTGCGCGCGATGGCTGCCCTGGCGACCGAGGGATCTGTTTTTCCCTTCCATTCGAACGACCTGCCGTTGCGAATACTAGACGTTAAACAGTACAATTACGTTGCTAACTAATCGATAATATGCTATCGTCGCGCATGTTTCGTCGGAGTTCCCTGCCCGTTTTCCGCCCGGTCGCGTCATCACCCTCCTGGTGCGTTTTCCCGGATCTTTTCCCCGGCGCCAGTTTTGTGTCGGTCCCGAAACCAAACACTGTTGTCCGCCTGCCCAAAATTGCTAAGCACCGCAAAATCAGCACTTACGTAAAACGCGCCTGCAACTCTCGCAGAATCAGCACTTACATTTTCTCGGCACTTAAAAGTCTTTGGAATCAGCACTTACAAAAAAATCGTGAGGGGACGCGTGCTTTCTGGCGGCCGCCATCAGGCGGGCCGAGCAACCTAATTATTGAGATTGTCGAACGGCAAAAGGGCGTTCCTCGCGCGAAAGTCATGCGCATCAGGAGCTTTCGCGCGCTAACGAAGTCCATGCCGCTTTTGCGCCATAAAAAGTATAATCGCGGGTAACCAATGATCGGATATCTCCGCGGACAACTTGTGGACAAGCGGCCGAACCAGGTCCTGGTGGATGTGAACGGCGTCGGCTACGTCGTCTCCATCCCGCTGTCTACGTTCTATTCGCTTGGCGACTTGCACGACGATGTCACGCTGCTGGTGCACACGCACCTCCGCGAAGATTCCATTGCTCTTTACGGTTTTCTGACTGCGCGCGAAAAGCAATTTTTCGAGCTGCTGATTTCGGCTTCCGGAGTCGGGCCCTCGCTGGCGCTGAAGATCCTCTCAGGAATGAGCGTGGATGAATTGCTTCCCGCCATTCGCACCGGAGATCTCGTGCGCCTCACGCGCATCCCCGGCGTAGGACGCAAAACGGCGGAGCGCATCGTGCTCGAATTGCGCGATAAGCTTGCAGCGATGGAACCGCCGCAACCCGAGCGCGTTACAGCGTCTGGCCGCACGCAGTTGGAATCCGACGTCGTTTCCGCGCTGCTCAATCTCGGCTATGATCGCCGCACGGCGGAAAACGCTATCGAGGAGGTCGCCGGCAATGGCCGCGGCACTTCCGCGCCGGAAGGCGTTATGCAAAGTTTTGAGGCGCTCCTCCGCGCTACGCTGCAGCATTTGAGCCATTCAGCCAAGAAGGCTGGGGCTTCGGGCACAAGCACCTCATGATCAAGTTGTCGAGCGGCGAAAAGGCTACCTACAGGACGCGCTTTTCGCGGCCTAAAATATGACCGACACGCCCAAACGCATCGTTTCCGGTCGAGCCTTCGACGAAGACGCGCGGCTTGATGCCAGCGTCCGCCCGACTCGCATGGCGGATTTCATCGGCCAGGGGCGCGTGAAAGAGAATATCTTGATCGCCATCGAAGCGGCGCGCAGCCGGGGCGATTCGCTCGATCACGTGCTGCTCTATGGCCCTCCTGGCCTCGGGAAAACTTCGCTCGCGCAGATTATCGCCAATGAGCTGGGCGTCTCGATCAAAATCAGTTCCGGCCCGCTGCTCGAGCGCAAGGGCGACCTGACCGCGATCCTCACGTCGCTTGAATTACGCGAACTCTTTTTCCTTGACGAGATTCATCGCCTGCTTCCCGCAATCGAAGAGATTCTCTACCCCGCCATGGAGGATTACCGGATCGATCTCGTCATCGGGCAGGGTCCCGGCGCCCGCATCCATCCGTTTAACTTGAACCGCTTCACGCTGGTGGGCGCGACCACGCGCGCCGGTTTGATCACGGCGCCGCTGCGCTCGCGCTTCGGCATCGTGCATCGGCTCGAGTATTACCGGCCCGAGGACCTAGTCGAGATTTTGCGCCGCTCGGCGCAAATTCTCTCCATCGCTCTGGACGACGGCGGAGCCGAGGAAGTTGCCCGCCGCAGCCGCGGCACTCCGCGCGTTGCCAATCGCCTGCTGCGCCGCGTGCGCGACTTCGCTGAAGTCCGCGCGCAGGGCCGCGTCACTGCCGAAGTCGCCCGCGAAGCGCTCGACCGGCTCGGCGTCGATGAACACGGCCTCGACGAAGTAGACCGCAATCTCATGCTCACGATCATTCAGAAATTTTCCGGCGGTCCCGTGGGCCTGAATACCATTGCGGCTTCGCTCAGCGAAGAAGAAGATGCCATCGAGGAGATTTACGAGCCGTACTTGATGCAGATGGGCTTGCTCGACCGCACTCAGCGCGGCCGTATGGCCACCCCGCTGGCCTACAAACATTTTGGCTTCGAGCCGCCACGCGCCCAGCACGCCCTGTTCTAAGCCAAATCTTGAGCACGAGGCACACGTTTGGCCGAGAAAGTCGTCTACATCGCGCTGGGATCGAACGTCGGCGATCGCGTCGCCATGCTCGAGCGCGCGATCGCCGCGATGAATTCGGCCGGCATTCAGGTGTTGCGGCAATCTTCCTTCTACGTCACCGAGCCCGTCGATTCGCCCGGCCAGACGTGGTTCCTGAATGCCGTAGTGGAAGCGGAAACAGCGTTATTGCCGCTGCAATTGCTGCACGCACTGCTGAGAATCGAGCGGGAATTGGGCCGGCGGCGCATTACGCCGCATGGCCCGCGCACCATCGATCTCGACATACTGTTTTATGGTTCGAGCGTGATTCGCAGCAAAGAATTGCAGCTGCCTCATCCGCGTTTGTCCGAGCGGCGCTTTGTTCTGGTGCCACTGGCGCAGATCGCTCCGGAGTTCCGCCATCCCGCCCTGCACAAAAGTGTTACGCAGCTCCTCGCAGAGACGCCCGACCGAAGTGAAGTGCGGCTCTGGCACGCAGCTGCAAGAGCATAAGGCAAGATTTACGAAGGGAATCGTGTTGAGAGAACCGGATTGAGAGAAGAGGATCGAATTTACAAGGAGCAGTCTCTACAGCGGATCAGCCCAGCGTGAGCGGCTTCTTCTTCTTTTTCCGCATCGCTTCTGTATCCTGCTGTTCGTATTCGGCGAGTTCCTCTTCGCTCCACTGATAGTCGTGATTGGAAAACATGCCCGTATTTCGAGCGCCGTCGCGGCCGGGATCACGGCCGGCATTGCGCGTTCTGCGGGTGGACTTGAGGCCTTCCTGCTTCACCTTACGAAGTGGAGCGCCGATGGCTTGGGTTTCCATCAGCAGATCGCTCACGCGTTCGAGGAGATCGTGAAAGGTGAAGGGTTTCACAACGTAGGGCAGGTGGTCCTCTTCGAGCAGCGCCGTGGCTTCGGCCGAGGCCGACTCTGGCACCACGAATAAGACCCTTACGTGCGCTTTGGTCGCTTCGCCCTCGGGAGGCTGTGCCAGTTCCCTCAGGGTAACGAATAGAGGGCCGGTGTTGCCTGTTGTGCCTGTGTTCGCCAGCACCAGAGCCCACTTTCGGCTGGCCAGCTCCTTGAAAGCTTCTGCGGTCGAGCTCGCACCCTCAACGAGCCAGCCTTCGGATCCGAGCACCTGGCGCAGGGCGGCCTGGCTCGAGGCGTCATCGTCGATGATGAGTATGCCGACTTGGTCCACGGTCCTGGCCTTTGGCTGAAATAACGAGTATAGCCGCCGGTCTCGCAGAGGACTGTTCTCGGTTGGGCCTGCGGCGGCGGACTCGACAACAGGTGAGACGCTGTAGCGAAGATAAGGCGAAATAAGTGTTGACAAGCGAATAAAAGGCGAATATATCTAAACCAATGGCGAGCGTGCAATGGCCACTCTTACAGATCGCAGGGCTACTCTTCGTGCTTTCCATGGCTCCGACGAGCCTTCGAGCGCTAACGATTCCCTGCCTCTTTTTCCCCCAGTCCCCCACCGGGACACCGAGCGGCAGACTCCGTCGCCACCGGAGCCAGCCGCCAATCGAGTTGGCATTGCACGCCTCGCCGCTTCCTCTCCGCTAGCGGACAGCAAGCGCGGCGCGGAATATTTTCTCTTACCGGCTAAGTCGATCTTGAATCGCTGTGATTCCGAGCGGGTCCCTTTCACCTGGACCGTCAATCCTTACCGCGGCTGTGAATTCGGCTGCAAATATTGCTATGCGCGTTACACGCACGAATATATGGAGCTCGACGGCAGAGAATTCGAGCGCAAGATTTTTATCAAACAGGACGCAGGCCCAATGGCCTTTCGGGAGTTGCGATCGAGCGCGGTCCGAGGCGAGCATATCGCCATCGGCACGGCGACCGATCCTTACCAGCCGGCCGAACGTGAGTTCGGCGCGACACGCGCGATACTCGAAGAGATGGCTCAACTTGAAGGGCTGAGCGTCTCGATCACAACCAAATCGGATCAGGTGCTTCGAGATATCGATCTTCTAAAACGCATCCACGAGCGATCCAGAATAAGTGTGAATCTGTCGGTAACAACTCCGCGGCGTGGTCTGGCCAGATTGCTCGAGCCGAGAGCGCCGCGTCCTGACTTGCGTATCGGGGCGGTGCGAACTTTACGTCAGGCCGGAATCCGTGCGGGGATTCTGGTTATGCCTGTGCTGCCGGGGCTGACAGATCGCACTGCGGATTTGGAAATCCTGGCGCGAGCGGCGCGGGATGCCGAAGCATGCTGGTTTGCCGCCAATGTTCTTTTTCTAATGCCGGCTTCGCGCAAGACGTTTTTTCCCTTTCTAGCTGAGAAATTTCCGCGGCTCGCGAGCCGCTATCAAGATTGGTATGCCCGATCCGGCTATGCGCCGGAGTCCTACCGAAAAGAGATCGCCGAGCGATTTGCCTATCTGCGAAAGAAGTATGATCTGGAAACGCGACCGGAACCCCCGGAACGGGGCTCGGCTCATGCTCAGGAACAGCTGACGCTTGGACTTTAGCGGTGTCTGTAGTCTCAGGCTGGATTGCGAAATTCGCAACCTACAGCGAACCGACCAATCTTCTTAGGGAGTTAGGGAGCGATGATGCGAGAGGTTTCCGCCTGGACTTCCTGTTGGGGAAACTGGCTGCTCAGAAGTTGCAGATAGATACGGGCGCGAGGACGCCCATTCGTCCAATTGCGTATGAGGCGAGCCAGAAAAACGAGAGCGTAAAATATTTCGGAGTCTTTAAGGGTCGAGAATCCGAGCCGCTCATTTTCCTTTTTCTTGTAGTCCTGGATGAACGCGGCCAGCGCGCTGTAGAGGCCCGCGGCGGGTTGAGTAGCAGGCGGGCGCTCATAATAGATGCCCGAGACGAGAGTGCGATAGGTTTCGCCCTGCGCTGTGATAGCCGTGAGCGTTTGCTCATCGGTCAGATCACGATGATTCGCCGCAAATTGTGAAATGCTGAAAGCCAAGCCGGAAACGAATGGTTCGCGGTCGTAAATTACGCGGGAAGAAAACTCTACTCCAGGAAATGGGGTCTCGCTCTCGGAAAGCGCTTTGCGATGTTCCTGCTCGTAGCGATGCGCGGCAATCAGGTAGGCGCAATCGGATGGGCAATCGAGGGTAACTTCACGTTCCTTGCCGCAGCATGGCGCGCAGATTTTTTCGCCCTTCGCCGGGCAAAATCGCTCGGGCCTTCGTTTGCCGCAAATTGCACAGAGAGGTCGTTCCGCCATTTGTCAGGAGGTCTTCAAAGTTAAGGAAGAACATTTCAGTATATCCGATGGGAGCGCTTTGAACCCAAGCCGGAGCGCTCTGCCACCCGGCAAGTGCTCAACTCGCATAACTCGCAGAGAGATGTGAACCACACCACCCGAAATGGGAACGCCGCCCCTGCGCTACTTCAGCGACTTTGGATCCGACGTGTTCTTGGGGGAATGTTGATCGAGCAGAGAAACCATTTTCTGCGCCGCGGGAGGAATGGCGACGCCGCCCTTGCGCACGATGTTGGTGGCATCCATCTTCTTATGATAGATGCTCTCGTTGGCGTTGTTGTCCGGGCGCAGCGTGGAGCCTTCGAGCGATATGCCTGCAAAAAGACCGCGCGAGCGCGAATAAGTGAGCATCTCAGCGCGAAGCGTCACGTCGGTTTCAGCTGACGCATCGCGGCCTTTCGGTCCGGCTGCCGCAGAGGCGTCGGCTCCAAGTTTCACCTTGCTGGAAAGAATTGCAGTAGCGCCGCGCGGGTTCATTACTAGAATGACAAAGTCGGTGGCCTGCCCGCCGAGCTGAAATCCGAAGCTGCCACCTTCCAGGGCGATCATGGTTGGCGCGCCCCATTTGCCCGTAAAGTGTTCCCCGGAACGGCAGGACATGGCGCCGCGTCCGTAAGCGCCACCGATTCCAAATGCAGCTTTGAGCACCGAAGGAATGATGATGACGCATTCGGCTTTATCCAGCAGGTCCTGGGGAAGGTTGTCCGGAATGCGGAGAACTTCCTCGAGGACCACGCCGCAATTTTCCAAACGGCTGGTTTCCTTATCGGCAGCCGTGGAAGCGACTGGCAAGGCGCTAAGCGCGACGGCCAAAAACGCAGAAAAAGCCTTCTTCATTTACCGTTCCTCCTAGGCTTGGCGAACACATCATAAGTTTTCCACTGGTGCGACGCAATTACGAGGAGCCAGAAAAGTAACCCCCATGTGTATTCAGAGTTAGAGGTAGGCGCCAGCGCGAAGTGTGGATTCTGGCCGGATTGGAGTGCAGGCTCTATAATCGCGATCAGTCCAGCCGAGCAGCAGGCATGAGGCAACGCGGCGCAATGAATACTCGCGCGCATCGAACTCCCGTAATGAAGGCCGGAGCGCTGTACCTGATTCTCTTCTGCTTACTTCTTTCAGAGCCGCTGTCAATTCCGCCATCGGGTTTTGCGCAAACGTCCAAGAGGGTCACCAGAGTTCACTCAACAGTCGGACCAAAAGAAGGGCGCAGCGATGTAGTTCGATTCAGCGAACGTGTGCAGGCTGCCTTGGTTTCCACAGGAAACGATAAGGCATTTTGGGGGGTGCTGATCACTGACGGAGACAATGGCGAAGTGCTGTACTCGGTGAACGCCGGCCACTATTTCATGCCGGCCTCAAACGTCAAGCTGTTTACAACGGCGATGGCGCTGGCCACGCTCGGCCCGGATTTTCGTATTCGCACGACGGTAGAGAGCGTAGCGGAGCCCGATTCGTCAGGTCACCTGCAAGGCGACCTTGTGCTCGTTGGCCGGGGTGATGCAAATCTCTCCAGCCGCGTGATTCCATTTGCAGAGCACCCCGAGCGCAATGGTCCACCAGAGAAAGCGCTGGCGGATTTGGCGGACCAGGTAGTGAAATCAGGAATAAAAGAAATCTCTGGGGACGTGGTCGCGGACGACAGTTATTTCGTTCCTGAGCGATATCCACCCGGATGGGGCATCGACGATGCGGTATGGAGCTATGGTGCGGCGGTATCGGCGCTGGCGATCAACGATAACTACATCTCCGTGATCCTTCGACCCGGCGCCACACTTGGCGCGCCGCTTGTATACAGTGCGGCGCCGTGGCCGGGAATTTACGAATTCCGCAACGACGCGGTGACTAGCTCGGCGGGAACGGAACCGAAGCTGCGCCTGGAGCGCGATCTCGATTCGCAAATCTTTCGTTTGACTGGAACGCTGCCGCTGGACGCGCCAGCGCGTGAGCTGCAGCTGGCGGTCACGCAGCCTGCCGAGAACGCGGCGGCGGTTCTCATACAACTGCTTCAGGCACGAGGGGTGCGCGTGGAAGGCCACAGCCGGGCAAGACACGGCGACCGTAACGCGCAGCCGCAGGCGGCTCCGCCGATGCACGTGCTGGCTGAGCACAGTTCGCCTGCACTGGTGCAAGACGTGCGGCTCACCAACAAACTGAGCATGAATTTGCACGCGGAGCTATTGCTGCGCGTGGCGGCCCGGGAAAAAGGCGCAGCGATGACGATGGAAGACGCCGTCGCCTTCGCGACTGCGTTTCGGCAAGGCATTGGAATCGGTCAGGACGAAGTGCAGTTGACCGACGGGTCGGGCCTTTCGCGCGGCGACCTGGTGACGCCGCAAAGCGTGGTGCAACTGCTGAGCTACGCAACGCGACAGCCATGGGGATCCGACTTTGTAGCCAGCTTGCCGGTCGCAGGGCAGGACGGCACGCTCGAGAATCGCATGCGCGGCACGGCGGCAGCCGGGCAGGTTCATGCGAAAACCGGATTAGTGGAACACGTGAATTCCCTATCCGGTTATGCGACTACGCGGCGCGGCGCCCATCTGATCTTCGCGATTTTCGGCAACAATACGGGGACGCACGGGCCGGAAGCGCTTCACGCAGTGGACGCAATCTGCGTGGCCATGGTGGAAGAGTTGGCGCCGCATCGCGAGACTCGCGCGGCACGCTCAGGAATTAATCTGCGTCCAGCGGGCGGCGACCCCGAACCAAGCACAGAGACAAATCTCCCGCTAAGATAATTGCCTGCATGGCTTCGCAAAGCACCATCATCACTGTTTTTGGCAGTTCGCGACCGCAGCCAGGCGAATCAGATTATGAAGAGGCGCGCATCTTGGGTGGCGAATTGGCGCGACGCGGCTTTCAAGTCTGTTCCGGCGGATACGCAGGGGTGATGGAGGCGGTGTCGCGTGGGGCCAAAGAGGCGGGCGGCCGCACGATCGCGATCACTTCGACATTTTTCCGCAGCCGGGCCAATGCGTGGGTGGACGAGGAACACGCCGCAAGCACCTGGCAGGAGCGCTTATTCGAGCTGGTTCGTTTTGGCGAGGGCTACGTCGCGTGCAAGGGCGGCACGGGCACTTTGGTGGAACTGGCGGTAGTTTGGGAGATGCTGAACAAGGGCGTGATGGCCGGAAAACCATTTGTCACGCTGGGCGATTTTTGGGGACCGATCATCGAGCGGGTGCGCGAAGTAGAAGTCAATCACGACTCGCGCTGGGAAGAGGCCAAAGCGCGCCTCGTGCATAGCGCGAAGAATCCGGCAGAAGCGGCGGAGTATCTCACGCAGGTGCTGGCCGTTAAGCGATAAATATTATGGGACGTCGCGCCGAAGAGATTCTGGAATTCGACCGGCTGCGCGAATTGCTGCGGGGCCGCACGACTTCGGCGCCTGGCCGCCGCGCAATCGAAGGGCTCGAATTTCGCACGGAACGCAGGCAACTCGATCGGGAGTTTTCCGCGATTGCCGAAGCGATTGCGTATTTGCGTTCCGGCGAAGAGCTGGGCTTCGGCGGTTTGGCCGATCCGGAAACGTGGCTCGGGCGCTTGAGCATGCCAGGCGCCGTGCTGGCGCCGGCAGAACTGCTGGAAGCCACGTCGCTGATCGACGCTGTGACTGCGCTGCGCGAGATATTTCGCGAGACCTCCGCAAATTTTCCGCTGCTCACCGAGCGCGCCCGATCGCTTGCGGATTTGCGCTTTCTTGCTGTTGCTATCCGTCGCGCCATTCTGCCCAACGGCGAGATCAGCGACGATGCATCGCCGGCTCTGCGGCGCGTTCGCGATGGAGCCGCGCGGACGCGGGAGAGTCTGCAGAAGACGCTCGAGCGCATTCTGCGCGCGCGCGGCAGCGAGGGCGGCGACGATTACGTCACGCAACGCAATGACCGTTATGTGATACCGGTTCGCGCGTCTGAGCGGCGGAATCTCGAAGGCGTGGTCCACGCGGCAAGCGCGACGGGCCAGACCGTGTTCGTCGAGCCGCTGGAAACGATCGAGATCAACAATCGCCTGGTGCAATTCAGGGAAGAGGAAGCGGCGGAGATCGCGCGCATTCTGGAAGAGTTGACCGCCAGGATTGTGGCGGAGCGCGGACCGCTTTCTCACGGGGCGGCGACCATCGCAGAGATGGACGCGCTTTTTGCGCGCGGCCGGTTTGCGCGCGAATTTGACGCCTGCATTCCCGAGTTCGCCGATGAAGCCGTAATCGCGCTCGATGCGGCCCGCCATCCCGTGCTCGAAAGCACGCTGCGACCGCAAGGGCGTTCGGTGGTGCCGCTCAGCTTGACGTTAGGCAAAGACGATACGGTGCTGGTCATCAGCGGGCCAAACACTGGCGGCAAGACGGTGGCATTGAAGACGGCCGGCCTTGCGGTGCTGGCGGCGCAATCGGGCATTCCCGTGGCGGCGCAGGCGGCGCGACTCGGGATATTCGACCGCGTGCTCGCCGATATCGGCGATGAACAATCCATCGCCGCGGACCTTTCGACTTTTTCGGCGCACGTGCTGAATCTCAAAGCGATTCTGGAAATACTCACGCCGCGTTCGCTGGTGCTACTGGACGAGATGGGCACGGGCACTGCTCCTGAAGAGGGGGCTGCGCTGGCGGTGGCGCTGCTCGAAGAATTCCGCACGCGCGGCTGTCTGGTACTGGCGACAACGCATCACGACCGGCTGAAGGCTTATGCCTCGAATACGCCCGGCGTGCTGAATGCGGCGATGGAATTCGATGAGGAACGCCTGATCCCGACTTACCGGCTGCGCGTTGGCGTGCCGGGCGGATCGAGCGGCATCACCATCGCGCAGAGGCTGGGCCTGCCGGAAAAAATCGTTACGCAGGCGCGGGACCTTATGACTCCCGAGGCTCGCGAGGCGGCTGGTCTGATCGCGTATTTGCATCGCAGCCGCGATGTGCTCGAGCAGATGCAACGCGATTTGGGGGAGCAGGCGCGGCAACTGGAGACCGAACGCCGTGAACTGCGCGAGGAATGGATCGCGCGGCAGCGCGGGCGGATTGCGGAACTGGAGCAGCAATTCACAGCTGCCATAGCCGAACATGAACGACAGATGACGCGCGCCATCGAAGCTGTGAAGGACCGCGAGTTGCGAGCGCAACTCGAGAAGCAGTCTCGACGCAAATTGTCAGACGCACGCGCCGATGCGCGCAGCGAAGCGGACGCAGCTGTGGTGGTGCATCTCTCGGAATCGCAGGCGGACCTGGGCATCGCCGCCGATCAGGGGCGGCCGCCTTCGCCCGAGGAACTGATTCCCGGCGTTCGCGTGCGAGTGCGCGGGCTGCCGTCGGCCGTTTTGCTGCGGCGGCGAGATGGCACGAGCGCTGAGGTTGAGGCCGGCCCTTTGCGGATGAAGGTGCCGCTGTCGGAGATCATCGGCTTGGCGAACGAAGCGGATGCCAAGCGGGCGCCGAGTGCAGGGCCCCGAGAAAATGCCGGGGCGAAGCCTGGGCGCGAATCACGCAGCGGCGTCACAGTGCATACGGTTCCCACAGCGCGCGAACCAGGCGCCGCCGGCGACGAGATCAATGTGATTGGCTGCACGGTGGAAGAAGCCTCGCGGCGCGTGGACAAATTTATCGATGGCGCTGCCTTGGCCGGGATGCCACAGGTGCGCGTGATTCACGGGCACGGCACCGGCGCATTGCGGCGCGGCCTGGCCGAATTTCTTTCAGCGCATCCGCTGGTGGAAAGCGTTCACGCGGAAGCGCAAGAGCGCGGCGGGGCGGCGGTGACGGTAGTCGAGCTGCGCGACTGATTTGAGCGGCGTGGCTGTGTTCTAGAATAACGAGGCGAAAGCGACAGAATGGCGGAAGCGGGCTCCTTTGCCGATCGCGTGAAGCAGCAGGCGGACATCGTCCGCGTGGTGGGCGAGTATGTGCGCCTGAAGAAAAACGGGCAAAACTTTACGGGACTCTGCCCTTTCCACTCCGAAAAAACGCCGTCGTTTGCGGTGCACCCTGTGAAGCAGATCTATCACTGCTTCGGCTGCGGTGTGGGCGGGGATGTGTTCAAGTTCATCATGGAGATGGACAAATGCGATTTCATGGAGGCGGTGCGCACGGTCGCCGATAAATGCGGCATCGCGATTCCGCGAGCGCGAGAAAGCTCGCCCGAAGAGCGGAAGGAGCAGCAGCAGCGCACTGCGCTCGTGGAACTGCATCGTGAGGCGGCGGCATTTTTCGCGCGGCAACTGGAGAGCACTCCGGAAGGAAAAGCGGCGCGGGGATATCTGGCCGATCGCGGTTTGGATGGCGAAGCGATCGCGCGTTTTGGATTGGGCTATGCGCCTGCGAGTGGCGAGGCGCTGCTGCGGCACCTGAAAACGAAATATTCCGAGAAGCTGGTGGAGCTAGCGGGATTGGCAAGCCGCGATCCAAGCGGGCGTGTGCACGATCGTTTCCGGCGGCGCATCATTTTTCCGATCGCGAATGAATCGGGCAAAGTGGTCGCGTTCGGCGGGCGGGCGCTGGGAGACGATCTGCCCAAGTATTTGAATTCGCCCGAGACGCCCATCTACATCAAGAGCACCGTGCTTTATCACCTGGATCGGGCCAAGGAGCCGATTCGCACGGCGGACGCGGCGATTCTCGTCGAGGGCTATATGGATACGATCGCGGTGGCGCGGGCCGGGATCAATAACGTGGTGGCGAGCTGCGGCACCAGCTTGACGGAAGCGCAGGTGAAGCTGATCAGTCGCTTCACGCGCCGCATTATCGTGAACTACGATCCAGACACGGCGGGGCAGGCTGCGACGGAACGTTCGCTGGCAATTTTACTCGAGCACAATTGCGACGTGCGGGTTTTGGCGCTGCCGGGCGGCAAGGATCCCGATACCTTCATCCGCACGGAAGGCGCGGGCGCCTATCGCAAGCTGCTGGAAAGCGCGCCCGCGTATCTCGATTATCTGATCGGCCGGGCGCGACAGTTGGGCGTGGCGAACGCCGAGCAGAAACTGCGCGCGATGAATTTTCTCATGCCCTTCGTGCAACGAATTCCCAATGCGCTGTTGCGGTCGGAATGGGCTTCGCGGATTGCGCAGCAATTGCGCGTCGACGAACCGGTATTGCGAGAAGCGCTTAAACGAGCTGCGGCGGAGCGGCGGAACGAAATTAAAACGCAACCGCTTGCCGGCAAGGCGGCGAGGCCGGCGGAGCGGCGTTTAGTACAGATGCTCATGGAGCAGAGCGATTTTCGCGACCGATTAATCGAAGAGATCCGCGCCCATCAACTCCACGTGGGGTTGGAGACGGAGAGAATTCTCGCGGTGCTGCTCGAGGCGGCCCCGGGTGCTCCGCCAGAAGCGACCAGCATCGCTCCAAAACTCGAGGAATACGACCGGGGGGTGCTGTTTGAGATCGCGTTCGACAGCGGCGCGGAGACGAGTTGGGAAGAGGCGGAGAGCTGTCTCGAGGTGCTGCGGCGCCGTAAGTCGGAGGAAGAATTGGCGTCCGTACAGAGGCAGATCGAGGCGTGCGGATCAGGATCGGGTGCGAATGGAAATGAACTGCGCGTGTTGCAAGAGCGGAAGTTGGAGTTGCGACGGCGCCTTGCCAGCGCGGCTCCTTGAGGCCGGCGACGCTGGTTTCTCATCGTGCAATTTTGCACAATGATCGATTTGACGACGCGAACTCCGGCGTGTAACGTGATACGGTTTAACGAGTAACGGGTAGGGTATGTCGCGCATCCAAATAGGGGATACGTTGTAGGGTTCTGAACTTGGGCACGGGCGGAAGAAGCAGCAAAGCGTGTTTTCTACCTCACAGTCGAGCGTTCAACATTATTTTCACTGGACCCAAGTGCGCCCTTGGCGCTAACGGGCGGTCCGAAGCCTGACGTCTTGCGGACGCACGGAGGAATCTCTTGGCTCTGGCGCTAGAAGAAAAATACGATCAAGTACGCCAGCTCATCAACATGGGCAAGGAGCGTGGCTACCTTCTTTACGATGAAGTCAACGATATCCTGCCCGCAGAAGTTCACTCCTCGGAAGAAATAGACGATCTGCTTTCGACCTTCGAGCGATACGGTATTGACATCTATGAAGATGTAGCTGCCGCCAAGGCGGCGCGTGCTGCGTTAGAAGCCGTGGAACCGGCTGAAGGCGAAATCAAGGAAGAGCCTGCCGCCGTAAGCGAAGAAGTCGAACTCGACCTGACTCCGGGACTCCTGGAAAAAACCAACGATCCGGTGCGCATGTATCTGCGGGAGATGGGCACCGTTCCGCTGCTGACGCGCGAAGGCGAAGTGGCCATCGCCAAGCGCATCGAGCGCGGCCAACTGCTCGTGATGAAGACCATCACGCGCTCACCGATCGTCGTCAAGGAACTCATCGCCATCGCCGAAGACCTGCGCAGCGGTACGCGTTCGATTAAAGAGATTGTGGTTTTCGACGATGAGGAGCTGACCGAAGAGAAAATTGAGAATAAGACGAAGCAGACCCTCAAGATTCTAGACAAGATTGCCGGCCTATACGATCTGGCACTGAAGCAAGCGGCCAAGCTGGAAAAGGTCCCCAAAGCCAAGAAACGTCCTTATCTGCACGGCCGATACGCCATTTCGCGCACGCGCATCGAGATGTCTCAACTGGCGCGTTCGATCGAATTTAATCCTTTCGAGCGCAAGCGCCTGATCGACAAGATGCGGCACACCGTGGAGCGGTTGCAGTCGCTCGAGCGCGAAGCGGGCAAGCTAGAGCGGCGGGCGGACGTCTCCAAAGGCGACACCGCGGCAGAAGCGCGGCGGGAATTGCGCACGCGCCGCACCGAACTGAAAGAGATTTCCGACGCCAGCGAAGTTGGGCTGACCGAACTCAAGCGCACGCTGCAAATTATTCTTCGCGGCGAAATGGAGGCCGAGCAGGCCAAGAAGGAGTTGATCGAGGCCAATCTCCGGCTAGTCGTTTCCATCGCCAAGAAATACACGAACCGCGGCCTGCAATTCCTCGATTTGATCCAAGAGGGCAACATCGGCCTGATGAAGGCAGTCGATAAATTCGAGTGGCGCCGCGGCTATAAGTTTTCCACGTACGCGACGTGGTGGATTCGCCAGGCTATCACGCGCGCCATTGCGGACCAGGCACGCACCATCCGAATCCCTGTGCACATGATCGAGACGATCAATAAGTTGATCCGCACGCAGCGGCAACTGGTACAGGAGCTTGGCCGCGAACCCACGTCGGAAGAGATCGCCAAGCGCATGGACATTCCTGTGGCCAAGGTGCGCAAGATTCTGAAGATCGCGCAGGAGCCCATCTCGCTCGAGACGCCCATTGGAGAAGAGGAAGATTCGCATTTGGGCGACTTCATCGAAGACAAGGCGGTGGTTTCACCTTCCGATGCGGTGATCAACCTAAACCTCAAGGAACAGACGGCGTCGGTTTTGAAGACGCTCACGCCGCGCGAAGAAAAAGTGATCAAGATGCGCTTCGGCCTGGACGACGGTTCCGAACACACGCTCGAAGAAGTCGGGCAGTCGTTTGCGGTCACACGCGAACGTATCCGCCAGATCGAGGCCAAGGCGCTGCGGAAACTGCGGCATCCATCGCGTTCGCGAAAGTTGCGCGCGTTTCTAGAAGGCTCTTCCCGGGAATACCTCTAAAAGCCGATCCGCATCGCGATTTTTAGTCCTCCGTACGAACGCATCGAAAATCCTCTCATCTTCATAGTAGTGGGTCGGTTTCCGATAATCCGTGCCGGTTCAACCGGTCGATGCAACACCATCTGAGCTAGAAGCTCTTTGCAAAGGTGGTGTTTATGTTGATCAAAGGCAAGCGAAGAGGGCTTTCTGCGGAGCAGAAAGCCGAGTTGTGGAACCGTTGGAAGGCGGGCCAGTCGCTCAATGAGATTGGCCGTGCCCTGGGTAAAGACCACGTAGTCGTTCACTTCGTTTTAGCGCGTCATGGTGGGATCGCTCCGCCCGCTCGTCGCCGTTCGCGGCGAGTGCTTACCCTGGCCGAGCGCGAAGACATCTCCCGTGGAATCGCCAGCGGCTGCGCGATGCGAGTCATCGCACGAGGTTTGCATCGCTCGGCATCCACCATCAGCCGGGAGATCACCCGCCATGCTGGGCGCACGCAGTATCGTGCCAACGCAGCCGATCAGCAGGCCTGGGAGTCAGCCGTGCGGCCCAAGCCGTGTCGGCTGTCCACGCACAGCGAGCTGCAACAGATGGTTGCGAGTAAACTGATGCAGGATTGGTCGCCGCAACAGGTTTCCGGGTGGCTGAAGATGGAGTACCCGAACGACGAGAGCCTGCGCGTGTCTCACGAAACCATCTATCGGAGTCTGTTCATACAAGCGCGGGGAGCGCTGAAACAGGAACTGGTGCGGCATCTGCGATCCAAGCGGCGGATCCGCCGCTCGCGCCATTCCAGTGTTCACGGGCACTCGCGCGGCCAGATTGTCGATGCGATCTCCATTCGCGAACGGCCAGCCGAAGTCGAAGATCGCGCCGTTCCCGGTCACTGGGAAGGCGATCTGTTGCGCGGGGCCGGCAACAGTCACGTGGTCACGCTGGTGGAGCGTCGTTCGCGCTTCTGGATGTTGGTGAAGTCACCGGGCAAGGACTCGTCTACGGTGGTGGCCGTTCTGAGCCAGCACGTGGGCCAACTCCCGGCGGAATTGCGTCGCTCGCTGACCTGGGACCGCGGACTGGAGATGGCCCAAACACAAAACCTTCACGATGGCGACGGATATGCAGGTTTACTTCTGCGATCCGCAGAGTCCCTGGCAGCGGGGCTCAAACGAAAACACAAACGGCCTACTGCGGCAATACCTGCCAAAGAACGCCGACCTGTCCAGGTTCTCGCAATCGGAGCTGGACGAGATCGCTCTGCGACTCAATACCCGGCCACGACAAACCTTGGGATTTCGAACTCCGGCGGATAGACTGCAAGCCAGTGTTGCGTCGACCCCTTGAGATCACCCGAGTTTTCCGGAGTTTTCCACCTTGGAACGCAGCGGTCGGCCCCGGTAATAACTTCCGGTGTCCGACCATCCGCGCCGGATAGGCCGAGGCCGGGGGCACAGAACTCTCGCGTTACTGCCGGAATACCATCCTGAGGTTACCCAATACACCTTCAACTCTTCCATATTCCAGCCCGGGCCTTGTAAAGTGAAGTATAGTTCTGTGATTAAGCATGGTTAATATCCATCGCCTCGGAATGAGAAGCACATTTGCGGAGCTACTGCACTTCAGAGCCGCTCGGTTCTCGGGCTACACACGAGCACTTCTCTTACTTTCTTTACTGATCGGTGCATTCTTTATCTCGCCGACAAAAACGGAGGCACAAGGGGAAACCACAAGTGCAATTGTCGGGCAAGTGACGGACGCAACGAACGCGGCCATTCCGGGCGCTACGGTCAGAGTTAAAAATCACGCGACCGGCCTGGAGCGCAGCGCCAAGACGGATGAGGAGGGCCGATTCAATTTTACGCAACTGCAGCCGGGCACATATTCGGTGAAGGTGGAGGCGGATGGTTTCGACGCGCAGGAGAATGCCAACATTTCTTCTGGTCTCGGGCAAAGGCAGGAAGCGAATTTCAAACTCAACGTAGCGCATTCCGAGCAAACCGTGGAGGTGACCACCGAAGCGCCGCTCATGAACCCGGCAAACACCAATACAACCTCGACACTTGGCGGCGCAGTTTTGGCGGAGATTCCGAATCCGGGTGCCGACCTGACCTACCCTTTGCAGTTTGCCTCCGGCGCCCTGATCAATACAGCCGGGAGCAGCAGCGATGCCGTTTCGGGTACGAATGGTTATGGCAACGTGGAGTTTAACGGCCTCCCCGCTGCCTCGAATGGTTACATCGTCGATGGCCTTGAAACTAACGACCCGCTGACCAATCTGAATATAGGCCTCGCCACCAACCTTGTGCTGGGGATGAATGCGATTTCTGAAGTGACGGTGAACACGCTCTCTTACTCCGTGGATCAAGGGCGGTATGGGGCATCGCAGGTCGACTACGTCACCAAGTCTGGCACCAACCAGTTTCACGGCAATGTTTACGAAATCTGGAACGGCGCGTCCTTGAATGCGGCGGATTACTTTACGAATGCGACGCCGGGAAACCAGAAGCCGCAATCCACGGTGAATCATTTTGGAGGCAGCCTGGGCGGGCCGATCCTGCATGGCAAGCTCTTTTTCTTTTCTGATTTCGAATGGGTGCGCCTTAAGCTTCCGATTGTCACGCAGGCCACGGTGCCGACTCCGGCCTTTCAAAAATACGTTCTGCAGCAACTTCCATTAGGCGGAATTGACAGTGTAACCGGATCGAGCTATCCGGCGGCACCGCAGTTGGTACCGTTTTACCAGAAAATGTTCTCGCTCTATGGCAATACGGGCGGAACGCCTCTGGCCGTTCTTGGCTGTCCATTCAATGCTCAAGGTATTGCGGTGGCAGGCAATCCGTCGGGCAATCCTCCGAACGGGGACGGGTGCGCCAACCGCCAAGTTGCTTCGCACACGAGCAATGATCATGAACAGGTCCAAACGGTGCGCATGGATTACAACAGCGACGCGAACAACACCGCGTGGTTCCGCTTTCAGGCCGATACGGGAGTGCAGGCCCAGTTCACTGATCCGATCAATCCCTTATTCAATTCAATCTCTTCGCAGCCGCAGTATTCGTTCGGGGCGGGGTATACGCACGTTTTCTCACAGAACTTGGTGAACTATTTCAATCCGGGATTCACGTGGTACGAGAGTCTTTTCGCACCCAGCAATTATCCGGAAACGCTCGCGGCCTTTCCGATCGTGTTGCAAGGCCAGGGAGCGAACGCGCCGTTCAGCAACATCGGCGGGCAGGACAACACGTGGGTACAAGGAAGGCGTGCGAGCCGTTTTTTCATCAATGACAATCTTGCCTGGACTCGCGGCGCGCACGAACTAAGGTTTGGGACGAACATGCGAATCCTGCGACTAAATGATTACGACTTCGGCGAAGGGAACGTCCCTACGGTAACGTACACGACGTTGCCTCAGTTCGTTCATGGGGTGGCCTCAACCGCGCTGGAGACTTTTCCCGTTTCGCAAAACCAACCGTTCAACTTTCTCAATCTCGATTTCTACGTGCAAGACACGTGGAAGGTGACTCCCAAGCTGACGTGGACCATCGGCATACGCGATTCGTTCAACTCGAATCCCATAAATCCACACGCTGAAGTGGCACGCCTGAATGGTTCTTTCGATGCGATCCCCCACGACGTCAATCAGCCGCTAAATGCTGCGATTCAAACCGGATTGAAGAATCTTTTCGCCTCGACGCCCCTGGCAATTCTGCAGCCGAGGACAGCAATCGCCTGGCAGTTTGCGCCCCATTCCGTGTTGCGCACTGGGTTCGGACTTTTCAGCGACATTTTGCCGGGCAGCGTGGCCGACCCCATCGGGATGAACCCGCCGTACGTGCAGACATTCCAGGGCGGTCTGCTGGGTACCGTGGGCGGGATGGCCATCGCGCCTGGTGTGCCGAACAGCGCGGTCGATGCCGCCGTTACTGCTAATCAAACGTTCAGTTCGGGGTTCACGCGAGGCGAACTTTCCTGCGCATCGCCGCGGGCGAACCCTGCAGTTTGTCTTCAGCCCGTCGCTCTTACGGCCGTGCCCGATGGCCAACTGCATCCGCCGTACTATATGGAGTGGAGTCTCGGGATCGAACATCAGTTTGGAAGCACGACCAGCGTTCGTGCGCAGTACGTCGGCACTCGCGCTCTAAACATGCCGTATCTGACGCAAGTAAACGGTTATCAAACCGTCTGCCAAGGTTGTTTTGCACCATTTCCGTATCTGCAAGCGACGGATCCCAGACTCGCAGGGGTGACACAGTTCTCCACCGGCGCGAACAGTCACTATCACGGGCTTCAGTTGACGGCAACGAAGCGCTTCGCACATGGTCTTCAGGGCACCGTTAACTATAATTTCAGCCGTTGCATGGACACTGTCTCGAACGGCGGATTCCTGCCGTTTTCCGCCGGAGGAATTCTTTCCCCGCTGCCAGGAAATCTCGCTCGCGATTACGGTCCCTGCGACTACGACATCCGGCATAACTTCAATGCTCAATACATCTATCAGCTTCCGATCAAAGTGAAGAGTCACCAGCTGGGTTACGCGTTGAATGGTTGGCAATTGTCCGGGACCATCTTCTGGCATAGCGGAATTCCCTTCACGGTGCTCAGTACGCCGTACTCAGCAAATGGAAATGGCATTGTGCAGGGTGGAGGACCGCAATTCGCGAGTGTAGTTCCTGGCGTACCCCTTTACGAGCACAACCCTATTCCCGGAGTTACGCAACCAGGTTCGGTTCAGTGGCTCAATCCGAATGCTTTCGTCTCGGCGGTCGATCCCAGCACCGGCGCCTGCAACGGAGGAGACACCCCGCAAAACTGTCAATTCGGGAATCTGGGTCGCAACGCTTTGCGCGGCCCCAATTTCTTTTGGAGCGACCTCGACATTACGAAGCTGTTTTCTTTAAACGAGCGCTTGAAGTTGCGGATCGAGGGCCAGTTCTTTAATGTGTTTAATCATCCCAATTTTGGACTTCCGAGCATTGTGCTGGCTGGAATTCCGGGAAAGTCTTCGACGCAGACGGGATTTGGGGCGTCTACTTACACCGCCTCCCCCCCGACCGGGCTGCTCGGCGTTGGTTTAGGAGCCGATAGCTCGCCACGCATGATCGCGCTTCATGCACGTCTGGAGTTTTGAGAATTTCGCTCACGAGGTACGTCTTTCGTTCCAGGATGGGTGTATCTAGCATAGGTGGTGGCCAGGCTAGGGGGCGTGGCCAACTCCCTAAAAACGGGGTGGTCTCAAGGGGTCGATGCAACACTGGCTCGAAGTCTACTTGCCGGAGTCTCAAACCCCGAAGTCGTTCGCGGTCACGCGGGAACGTATCCGCCAGATCGAGGCCAAGGCGCTGCGGAAACTGCGGCATCCATCGCGTTCCCGGAAGTTGCGGGCATTTTTAGAAGGCTCTTCCTGGGAATACCTCTAAAAGCCGATCCGCATCGCGATTTTCAGTCCTCCGTAAGAACGCATCGAAAATCCTGTCGTCCTTTTCGTCTCTGCCGGTTTCGGCCGTTTCCGGCGAGCCACCGAAACGCCCTTCAATATCGTTTACGAAGCTCGGCCCTGAGCGGGTTCGTTTCCTCAATAAGAAAGCGCAAACCGATCAAGCTGCGGTGGGCTCAGTGGCTGGAAGTGTGCTGTCCAGGGTCCGCACGCGCAATGCGGCAAATAACGCCGCGCCATAGATCGCGCCGAGAAGAAGAAAGGCAAGCTGCAGGCTGGCATGTTCGGCTAGCCAACCGAGTGCGAAGCTCATCACGACCTGCAGCACGGTAGCCATAAACGCAAAGGCGGATTGTGTGCGGCCCATCAAGCGATTTGGCACCGAGCCGAGAATAGACGATTGCGTGAGCACGGCACCGATCGCGCGACACGCGCCGAAAACCGCGTTCATCAAAATGGCCATGAATAGATAGGTCGCATACGGGAAGAGAGCGTGACCCACGGCCAGCAACAGTAAGGCAGTGATCAGAACTTGAAAGGGGCGCCTGTGCGAGAGCGGAGCAGCCGCAAATCCGCCGATCACAGCACCCAGTGCCCAGCCCGATTCGATGAAGCCGTAGCCGCGAGCACCCACATGCAACACATTATTCGCGAGCGCCACAACCAGCACATTGGCGCTGATGACTCCCGCCATCATGCAGGCATACGTCAGTCCGAGGGCGAGCACCGTGGGCTGGGTTCGCAGATAGTTCAGCCCTTCGTGAATATCGGCCAGCACGCTTTGAGCACCTCCGACCAGGTAATTTTCAGAGGGACGCGATTCGAGGACTGAGCCGAACAGAGCCGGTGAAGCCGTGATCTGCGGCGGGAAATATCCCCGCCGCAGCAGGTAGAAACAAAGGGCCGATAGGACATAAGTTATACCGTCAATGGCCAGAATTCCCGCCAAGCCGGTCCGCTCGTAAACGAGGCCTACCAAACCGCCGGCCGCCAGCATGCCTCCCTGCACCGCAATGAGCACCGCGGAATTGGCGGTGACTAATTGAGGAGCCGGAATCAGTTCCTGAAGCAAGGCCAGGCTCGAAGACCAATAGATGGCGAAGCCCACTCCGAGGAGTAAAACCATGCCGTAAAGCTGCCAAAGTTCGAGGCGTTCGCGCCAGGCCAGCAGAGCGGCCAAGAGCACAACGGCAGCACGCCCAAGATCCAGAACGATCGAAAGATAACGGCGATCGACGCGGTCGGTGAGGACACCCCCCAACGGAGGAACGAGCAATCGAGGCAGCGTCAGCAGAATTACAGTAAAGCTCACTTGAACCGTCGAATGTGTTTTTGCCAGGACGTAAAGTGTCACTCCAGCGAAGTTCATTCCCGTGCCAAACAGGGAGATAAACATGGCGACGAAGTAAAAGGGGAAGCCGGGATTGGCGAAGAGCCCTCGCCAATCAGGTTTTGAGGACCGAAGGGAATTCATCCGATACCTGTGAGCCCTATATGCCTACAGCATTATAAGGAAAAAACGAGAGGTCTGTGCGACGAGAGGGGTGCTGTTATCGGCATTGCTACGGTGCTTCCGAAGTGATGGGTCCTGCCTAGCCGGGGCCGTTAGCAAATTCGCAAAGTGAGCCTGCTAAACTGCGCGTATGGCAATTCGCTTTGAAGTCCTTAAGGTCGATCCATCAGGCGCCCGGCTGGGCCGCTTGACCACGCCACACGGAACGATCGACACACCTGCATTCATGCCTGTGGGCACGGCAGGCACGGTGAAGGCCATGACTCAGGAGGCGCTCGAAGGGCTAAACGTCAATTTGCTGCTTGCGAACACCTACCATTTGTATCTGCGGCCCGGGCACGAACTGATCCGCCGCATGGGCGGGCTGCACCAGTTCATGTCGTGGCGCCGGGCCATTTTGACGGATTCGGGAGGCTTTCAAGTTTTCAGCCTCGCGGACTTACGAAAAGTGAGCGATGAAGGCGTGCGTTTCCGTTCCCATCTCGATGGCAGCGAACACATGCTCACGCCAGAGAAAGCGATTGAAATTCAGCGGGCGCTCGGATCGGATATCGCCATGGTGCTCGACGAGTGCACTGAATATCCGGCCACGCATGAACGCGCGGCCTCGGCGACGCGACGCACAATAGAATGGGCCAAGAGATCGAAAAAAGAGATTGAGGCTACATCGCCGAGCGAAGCGAATCCGGG
Source organism: uncultured Acidobacteriota bacterium (assembly GCA_963803735.1). Classification (GTDB taxonomy): domain Bacteria; phylum Acidobacteriota; class Terriglobia; order Acidiferrales; family UBA7541; genus Palsa-189. The sequence goes on from CAWDNV010000019.1 coordinate 208,433, forward strand.
GCAGGCCTTTTTCGCCATTGTGCAGGGCGGAATGCACAAGGACCTTCGGCGCGAGAGCGCCGCAGAACTCGTCGCGCTTGATTTCCCTGGCTATGCCATCGGCGGTCTTGCCGTGGGCGAACCTCACGAGATCTCATGGGAGATCGCCGGTGAGACAGCGGCCTGTCTGCCGCCGGAGAAACCTCGATATGTCATGGGCGTGGGTAAGCCGGAACAACTGGTGGACTACGTGCGCTGCGGGGTGGACATGATGGATTGCGTTCTGCCAACGCGCAACGCACGGAATGGGTACCTTTATACGAGCGAAGGCCCGCTACATATCAAGAATGCCGAATTCATGGCCGATCCACGCCCAATTGATGAAAGCTGCGCCTGTATGGTTTGCCGCCGCTATTCGCGCGCGTACCTTTGCCATCTATTCCGCGCAAATGAAATTCTGGGCGCCATCCTGAACACCCACCACAACCTTTACTTTTTCCTTGACATCATGAAGGCAATCCGTGAGGCTATCGCGTTTGGGAACCTATCGCGGTTCTCTTCTGAGCTTCAGGCGCGTCTGGAAGCGGGTCATCCGTAGCGGAGTAGCGGTCCTCATCCATGAAGTTGCGCGCACAAGAGCGGAGAAGCTTTGGTCCTGCCGCCGGGAAAATCGCGGCAGGATTTCCTTTCTCCGCGTGATCCTGTAATAATTAGGGAAATTTACCGGGAGCGGAAGCAGCAATGATGTTCAGTGGCGTAGCGTCAGCAATACTCTTCGCTGCCCAAAGCCCAGGAAACGGCCTGATCGCTTTTTTACCTCTGGCGATCATCATGGTGATTTTCTACGTATTGCTGATTCTTCCGGCGCAGCGGCGGCAGAAGAAAACCCAGGCCATGTTGGGCGCCCTCAAAACCGGAGATAAGGTGATCACGAGCGGAGGGCTCTACGGAACGATTGTGGCACTGGACGGTGATGCCGTACAGCTGCGTATCGCCGACCAAGTGAAGGTGAAAGTGGCGCGCTCGGCGGTATCCGGGGTCCAGATGGAAGGCAAGGAAGCATAATTTAGGGAGCGTGACCGCGGAGCTCCAGGAGCTCTCGCGCGGATAAAAAGAACCAATGGAATCCAATCTCAAATGGAAAGTCATCTTTATTACGCTGGTCGTTTTGTTGTGCCTTTTTGGATTGGTGGGATTGCCCACGGTCCCCACTTCGCTAGCGCAGGTTCGCGATAATTTCTCCAAGCGCATCAAGCTTGGTTTAGACCTGCAGGGCGGCACCCACCTGATTTTGCAGGTGCAGGTGAATGAGGCAGTCGGCCTGCAAACCGACCAAACCATCGACCATCTAAGCACTCAACTTCGCGATAAGAACATCCGCTACGACGATCTGCGCAAGGTGAGCGACACGCAGATTCTGGTACACAATCTAGCTCCTGATGCGACGGCGACGTTCCGCGACCTGGTCGCTTCGAGTTTCCCCGAATGGGATCTCGCGCCGGCTCCCGGCGAACAATCCGGCTATCTGCTCACGCTTAAGCCATCGACGGTCGCGGCCATTCAGGCTCAGACCATGGCGCAATCCGAAGACACCATCCGGCGCCGGATCGATGCGCTCGGCTTGACGGAGCCTATCGTCGCACCGTACGGGCAAGGCGATAACGAAATTATCGTGGAACTACCTGGCGAAGGCGATCCGAACCGCGCGAAGTCCGTTATTCAGGCTGGCGGGCAGCTAGAGTTGCGCAGGGTCGAGGATCCGAATCCGTATCCTTCTGAGGCGGCGGCCCTCGGCGCGCATGGAGGGATTTTGCCGCCGGGAACGGAACTGCTGCCATCCAAGACAACCGATGCCACGGGGCAAGGAAGCTGGTATCTGGTGGACCGCTCGCCGATCATTACGGGCCGCGATTTGCGCAATGCAGTGGCCACGCCCAGCACGGATAATCCCGGATCTTATGAAGTGAACTTCACGCTCTCGACCGATGCCGCGCGCAGATTCGGTCCTTTCACTGAGCAGAATGTTGGGCGGCCCATGGCTATCGTTTTGGATCGCAAGGTTGTGTCGGCGCCGGTGATTCAAAGCCGCATCGAAGATTCGGGACGAATTACCGGGCGATTCGGCCAGCAAGAGTCCAACGATTTGGCGCTAGTGCTGCGGGCCGGAGCACTTCCCGCATCGATCCGCTATTTAGAGGAGCGCACCGTGGGACCGTCGCTCGGCGCCGATTCGATACGCCATGGCGTACAAGCTTCGGTCATCAGCCTGATGGTCGTGCTTATATTTATGGTTTTCTATTACCGACTCTCCGGGGTGAACGCCGTTGTCGCGTTACTGCTTAACCTGGTCATCCTGATGGCTGCGCTGGCGTACTTTGGCGCGGTGCTCACGCTGCCCGGAATTGCGGGGGTCATTCTGACCATCGGTATGGGCGTGGATTCAAATGTGCTGATCTTCGAGCGCATTAGAGAAGAGTTGCGTGCCGGGAAGGCGCCAGCCTCGGCGGTGGACATGGGCTTCAAGCGGGCGTTTTTGACGATCATCGATACGCACGTAACCACGGTGGTTTCAGCCGTTTTCCTCTTTGTATTCGGGACGGGGCCGGTGAGGGGTTTTGCCGTGACCCTGACCATCGGCTTGATTGCGAACCTATTTACAGCGGTTTACGTATCTCGCGTGATCTTTGATTGGCACCTGGCGAAGATGCAGCGCCAGGCGGCCCTAAGTATCTAAAGCCGTTTTCGGGCACTAAGTTGCCCCATGCGGTGTCTAATTGAAGGGACCAATTCGGGATGGATTTTTTTCGTCACGACGTTAACTTCGACTGGATGGGCAAGACGAAGTACTTCGTGGCCCTATCTCTGACGCTGCTTATCGTTGGCGCCGCGTCATGGATTCACAAAGGCACTCTGGATTACGGCATCGATTTCAAAGGCGGCACTCTCGTCTATGTACGATTTGCCAGCACGCCCCCAGTCGACAAATTGCGTCAAGGGCTTGTCCAGCAGGGCCTGGGTGACAGCGTGATCCAGCAGATCTCCGATATTGCCACTCCGAATGCGAATGAAGTGGTGATCTATCTGCCGCAGCGTGGACAGGGCAACGAAGCACTCGACGCAGGCAAGGGCGCTATCCTGAATGCGCTGCACGCAACTCTCGGAGCGGGAGAAGCAGGCAAGCAGGATTTTAATGAAGCTTCGCCGGAGACGGTCGCTGAGCTTCTCACGCGCAAAGATCCGCTCTCTGCCGGTGCCGCAGGCGCCACGCGTTATCAACAATTGGCGAAGCAGTTGACTGACTACCGTGACAAACAAGCTCGCGGCGTGGTTTCAAATCTCGACGATCTGCGGCAGGCTGGTGCGACGCCAGCGGTTATTTCCGCTCTTCGCGATGCTTTCTATACGGGACCGTTTGCTGTAGTGAACGTGGAGATCGTGGGACCAAAGGTTGGCGCTGATTTGCGCCGTCAGGCAGTCTACGTCACCCTCTACGCCCTGGCGGGAATGTTGGTTTATATTGCACTTCGATTCGAATTGGTGTACGGTGCCGCCGCCGTTCTAGCAGTCTTCCATGATGTACTCATTACGTTGGGATTGTTTTCGCTACTACATTTTGAGATTTCGTTAACGGTGATTGCGGCGCTGCTGACTCTTGTGGGCTACTCGATGAATGACACCATCGTCATCTTTGACCGCATTCGCGAGAATTTGCGGCTGATGCGCCGCGAGCCGTTCGAGACGATTGTGAATCGTTCAATCAATCAAACGCTGTCACGAACGATATTAACGAGTGGACTAACGTTCATGACAGTCCTGGTACTTTTCTTGATGGGCGGTCAGGTGCTCCGCAGTTTTTCATTTGCGCTGGTCGTTGGAATTTTGGTAGGAACGTATTCAAGTTTCGGCATTGCCGCTCCGTTGGTGGTCGCCTGGAACCGCTGGAGAGGTCAGGGCGCAGTGCCTGTTTCCGGGACAACATCCGGTTCGAAAACTCGAACAGGAGAGGCGCAGGGGCGCTTGGCCCCGGCCGGCAGGAGATAACATGTTTGACGAACTTGTTGAATCGAGCGTAGTGAGGAAAAAGACGAACACCGGATGGGCAGTCATTCTCTCGACGGCTGTTCAATTTCTTGTACTGCTCGTGCTGGTGTTGATTCCTTTGATTTATACGCAGGCTTTGCCGAAGGCGATGATGGCAACGCTGTTGATTGCGCCACCGCCTCCACCGCCTCCGCCACCTCCTCCGGCGGAAGCTCCGAAGGTAATCAAGCCTGTGGCTCGGCTGATCCAGCAAGGAAAGCTGATGCAGCCGCGCGCGATTCCGAAAGAGGTCGCGGTCTTCAAGGAAGCTGATTTGCCGCCGGAAGCACCTGTAACCGGTAATGGCGTACTTGGCGGCGTAGATCAAGGATTGCTCGGTGGCCTCGGCGCAGGGCCCGCAGTAGCGGCACCGCCGCCTCCTCCGAAGCAGCAGCGAATCAAGCTCGGCGGACAGGTCGTAGCGGCGAAGCTCCTCGCGCAACCGCAGCCCGTCTATCCGCCACTCGCGCGGCAGGCCCGCATTCAAGGCAACGTTGTTCTGCATGCCATCATCGATAAGGATGGCCGCGTCGGCGAATTACAAGTGATTTCAGGGCACCCGCTTCTGGTTCAGTCTGCATTGGACGCCGTCAAGAACTGGCGGTATCAGCCGACTCAATTGAATGGTGATCCGGTAGAAGTCGATACCACCATCACCGTTACGTTTGTTCTTGGCGGTTAGTTGTTCGGTGGCGAATTGAAGTAGCCCCTAAAAATATCCGGTCGGGGTCGGCTCGTCGGAAGACCCCGGCCGAAAGTGTGCGAAAGAAAAAGGAGCAAACCGTATGGTTGCGAACGTAGCTGTATCGGCAGTAAACCTGCTGGCGTTGCAAGCCGGCACGTGGGATTTGCGTACAATGTGGGGCAGCATGAGCATCGTCGCCAAGGCGGTCGTGTTCATTCTGTTTATTCTTTCTGCGTGGTCGCTGGGCGTGATGATCGACCGGGCTCTGATGTACAGCGCGGCGCGCAAGCAGTCGCGGGTGTTCGTGCAGCAGGTGGCCGGAGCTCTTCGGGAAGGCAAGCTCGACGAGGCTATTTCCATCGCGGAGCGCAACAAGAAGAGCCATATCGCGAAGGTGGTGGCAACAGGGCTATCGGAGTTTCAGTCGGCGTCCGCACAGGTTTCCGAAGCTGAAGTCGTCGAGGCGGCCAAGCGCGGACTCGATCGCTCCATCGCCATCGTGCACGCGGATATGAAGCGCGGGCTCAGCGGGTTGGCTACGATCGGTTCGACGGCTCCATTCGTCGGATTGTTCGGCACGGTGGTCGGGATTATTAACGCGTTCAAAGGAATCGAAGCAGAAAAGGCGACGGGACTTTCGGCGGTGGCCGGCGGAATTTCTGAAGCGCTGGTGACCACGGCTCTAGGCCTGCTCGTGGCCGTGCCTGCAGTGTGGGCTTTCAACTATTTCACCAATAAAGTGGAAGCATTCGACGTGGAGATGGACAACTCTTCGATGGAGTTGATCAACTACTTCATCACACGGCGAAGCGGAAAGAAGTAAGCCATGGCGCATTTCAAGCCTCAAGCAGCGCCGGTGATGGCGACCCCGAATATTATTCCCATGGCCGACATCATGCTGGTCTTGCTGATTATCTTCATGGTCGTTACGCCCATGTTGCAGAAAGGCATGAGCGTGGAGATGGCCAAGGTTAACAATCCGACGGACATGCCCAACGCCGACCGCGACGACGCGATTATCGTGGGCATATCTCGTGACGGCAGTATTTTCCTCGGCAACCAAAAGACGCCGCTCGACCAGATCTCTTCAGTGGTGCGGGATCGCATTTCCAACCGCACCGACAAGACGGTCTTCGTCAAGAGTGACGGCCGCGCCAAGTACGGCGATGTCGTCAAACTCGTAGATGAGGTCCGTTCGGCCGGAGTGGATAACGTCGGTTTGCTGACGGATAAAGCGGAACAAGGACGCACTCCGCCACCACCGCCAGTACGGCCGGGCGCCTAAAGCTGGCTGGAATTGAAACGGGCTAGCTTGACGTTAGCGCTGTAGCGCAAGGGAGAACGAAGATGGGAATGGAAGTCGGAGCGAAAAAGGGATCCATCGCTTCAATGAATGTTGTTCCTTTGATCGATATTCTCTTGGTGTTGCTCATCATTTTCATGGTGATCACACCGTTGACGCCTAAGGGGCTGGATGCGCTGGTGCCTCAGCCGGCGCCGCCGAATACGCAAAATCAGAAGAATATCGAGGCGAAGACGATCGTCGTCCAGGTCCTGGACAACAATATGCTGAAAATCAATGAAGACAATGCTGACTGGGATACGCTGGGCCCCCGCCTGAACGACATCTTCAAGCTGCGAGCCGAAAAGGTTGCCTTCGTCAAAGGCGATGACAATGTCGTTTTCGCGCAGGTCGCACGCGCGATTGACATCATGCGTGTTTCGGGCGTGGATAAAGTCGGTCTGATCACGGCGAAGCTGGAAGCCGGCCAATAAAGTTGGAGAGTTTTGCCGTATTAATGGGAACGAGGGCCAAGCCCTCGAACTTGGAGAATCTCAGAAAGAGCAGGATGGAAGCTTTGTCATGAACGCACAACGGAAGTTTCACAGTGATAGAACCGCCGCGAGAGTGTTTGGTATGGTTGCTGTGGTGGTCACGCTATTTGGCGTGACCGGATGCAGCAAGCTGAAGGCTCGCGATCTGCTGAATAAGGGCGTAGCGTCCTTTAAAAATGGACAATACGACACCAGCATCGAGGATTTTAAGCAGGCCAAGGACCTCGACCCAAGTCTGCTCAACGCCCGCCTCTATCTGGCGACCGCCTACGCCACCGAGTACATCCCGGGCGCTCCTTCGGATGACAACGTACGCGTCGGCCAGCAAGCCGTGACTGAATTCCAGGATGTACTCTCTGTGGATCCGAAGAATCTGTCTGCGCTGGACGGCATTGGTTCCATCCTCTACAACATGGCGGGCACGCCCTTTGACCCTGAGAAGTACAACGAGTCGAAGAAGTATCATCAGAAGCATATTGAGCTGGCGCCCAGCGATCCGGAGCCGTATTACTGGCTCGGGGTGATCGATTGGACCCTAACCTATCGGGGAAACGCCGAGGCACGCCAGGCATACAATCTTCAGAGCCCCAAAAAGCAAGTTAAGGAAGCCGATCCCCTGCCCGACAAAGTGCGTGAGCAATTCACACAACAGTATGCGCAGCTTATCGACGAGGGCTTGATGATGCTGCAGAAGGCTACGGAACTGCGTCCCGACTATGCCGATGCGGTTGCCTACCAAAGCTTGCTGCTGCGCCAGAAGGCTGATATGTCTGATAATGCCACTCGGGCGTCGATCGAAAAGCAGGCTGACGATCTGCTCGATAAGGTAAAGGAAATCAAACAGCGGATCGCCGAAAAAGAGTCGAAGTCCTAAGCACTTACCGAATTGGGTCTTTAAGGGCGTCCGGCTTCCGGACGCCCTTTTCGCTTTAGGCTCACCTAACTAGGGTCGTCCAGTAACCCGGAGTAGCGCGCCTTATTGGAAGGCCCTAGAATAAGCTTTCATGGCAACGGCAGATAAATCCAGCCGGTTACCCCGCCTGGTAGCCGCCAGCAAGGGTGTATTGGCCGAGCGTGGGCTGCAGACACGCTTTGCGGAGTTGCTGGAACAGGTGCGGCAAAATCGCCCCGGTGAGGACCTCGCCCAGCTAAAACGCGCCTTTGCCTTTGCTGCCGATAAACACCAAACCCAGGTACGCGAGTCCGGCGACCCTTACCTCTCGCATCCTCTGGAAGTAGCCCATATCCTCGCCGAACTTCGGCTCGACATGACGACACTGTGCGCCGCCCTTTTGCATGACGTCGTCGAAGACGCTCGCATCTCGCTCTCCGACATTGCGGCCGAGTTTGGTCCCGATACAGCCCGGCTGGTGGAGGGAGTAACCAAAATCAGCCGCCTGGACCTTGTCTCTCCGGAAGTGCGGCAGGTGGAGAGCGTTCGCAAGATGCTTCTGGCCATGGTGACAGACGTGCGCGTGGTGCTGGTGAAATTGGCCGACCGGCTGCACAACATGCGCACACTGGGCTATTTGCGACCCGAAAAACAGGAGCGCATTGCCCGGGAGACCCTCGACATCTACGCTCCCATTGCCCACAGGTTAGGAATGGGCGCGATACGCGCCGACCTGGAAGATCTGGCGTTCGCTTATCTCGAGCCTTCAGCCTATGCCGAGTTGCAGAAAGTCGTTGCCCTGCGGGGCAAGGAATTCGAGAAATTCCTTGGCGAGGTTGAAGAGGCGATTCGCAAGCACCTGGAAGAGAATGGCATCAACGCCGCTTTGGAAGGCCGTGTCAAACGGCTTTACTCGATCCATCAGAAAGTTCAGCGCCAAAAAGGGAGTTTGGAGCAAGTCTACGATCTGCTGGCCGTCCGGATCATCACGGATTCTGCGCGAAATTGCTACGCCGCACTCGGAGTGGTTCACCAAATTTGGCGGCCGGTGCCGGGGCGATTCAAGGATTACATTGCGATGCCCCGCCCGAACCTTTATCAGTCGTTACATACGACTGTTATCCATGGAGGCCAGGCGTTCGAGGTGCAAATCCGCACCGATCAAATGCACCGGATCGCGGAGCAAGGCGTGGCGGCCCACTGGCGCTATAAAGATGGCGCCAATGTTTCCGATGGCGATGACCAACGCGTCGTGTGGATGCGGCAATTGATCGAATGGGCGCGCGAGATGCGCGAGCCTTCGGAATTTCTGTCCACTCTCAAGGTGGATCTCTATCCTGAAGAGGTTTACATCTTCACGCCAAAGGGCAGGGTTATGACGTTGCCTCGCGGCGCCACTCCGGTCGACTTCGCTTATAGCATTCATACCGACGTTGGCAACCAATGTGTTGGAGCGAAGGTGAATGGGCAAATGGTGCCGCTGCGCCATCCGCTTTCCAATGGCGATGTCGTGGAGATCTCAACGCAAAAGGGCCATGCTCCGAGCCGTGATTGGCTCAGCTTTGTACGCACCTCACGCGCACGGTCCAAGATCCGGCAATGGATCAACCTGCACGAACGCAAGCAAGCCACGGAAGTGGGGCGGCGGTTGATCGAACGCGAAGCGCGCCAAGCCGGCGTAAGCCTGAAGAAGATTTCGCAGGAAGAGATGCTCCGCGTGGCTACTGAGTACGGACGACACAAACTGGAAGATCTCTACGCGGATCTCGGATATGGGAAATACTCCGCTCGGCAGGTCCTGGCGAAACTGACGGGACAATCGATCGAGGAAAAGCCCCAAGGGGACGGACAGGACGGCACAAAGATCGTATCGTCGGTCAAGCGGATGCTAGGCATCCGTGATTCCTCGATTCTTGTTTTGGGCCACGATAACCTCATGGTCTATCGCGCCAAGTGCTGCAATCCGATTCCGGGCGACCCTATCATTGGCTATGTCACGCGGGGCCGAGGAGTGGCCGTGCACAACACCTCTTGCCCGAATGTGCAGAAGCTGCTCTATCAATCCGAGCGGCGGATCAACGTGCAATGGAGCGATGTGGCGCAAGGAACCTATCCCGTTACGCTGGTGGTGCACGGCAAAGATCGGCCTGGGCTGCTCGCGGACATCACCGGCGTCATCAGTGGCGTGGGCGCCAACATTCAGGTGCTCGATAGCCGGCCGGACAACTTGCAAGCGCGTGTGGAAGCCACCGTCGACATCACCGACCGCAACCAATTGGAGCGCATTCTTAGGAATATGAAGCGAATTTCAGGGGTGTTCGGTGTCGAGCGCGTGTATCAGGTTTAGCGATTACCCTTCCGGACAGTTCTTCAGACTCCTGTTCTTCAGGCCAGCCGCATTGATTCTCCAGGCACAACACGACCCGCGCAGGTCCGCACAGGCGCGCACAGAACTAAAATGAACTTATGAAGACCGCACGCCATGCAGCATCGGCTTGTCTGGGGCGAGCTCCATCCGTATTCACTTTGGCTGCATGCCTGCTTTTATCGGCAGGCTGCAGCAAAGTTCACCAGGCCAATATGACGCAGCTCGATGCAGTGGGCATGCATCCGGAGAGCCTCGATCAGCTCCAGAAATATCACGTGAACGACGAAGAGGTGCGGCAGATTCTGATCGCGGGCAGGGCCGGGATGAGCGAGGAGGGCTGCGTGGAATTGGTTGGCATCGCTCGCTCGCGGCAGCGTGTTTTTGGCGAAGGCGACGCCATTGCCAACCTGCTTGGCGCGGGAATGAATGAAAATTCCGTAATGCAGTTGGTGCGACTGGATCAGTTGACACTATTTGCAGGCGAGGCCGCGGCCATGCGCCTGGCGGGACTGTCTGATGACGTCATCCTGGAGGTCGCGCGCCAGCGGTCGAAAGGCGAAACTGTGCTTGCAGGTTCGCGGCTTGCTGAATTACGGGATTCGGGTCTCTCGAATGCACAGCTTGTTGCCGCAGTGGATCGAGGGATTACTGATAAGCAGGCGGATGACATCATCGCTCGCCACAATTACGCCGTCGGCGGCCACAGGTTCGTGCGCCAGCAAGGGCGCAGGCACTAGATCAATCGCCGCTTTTTCTATAAGTCTCTTTCTGCAATCACATAACCTGTTTCTTTGACCGCGTGCTGCGCCTGCCGCTAGAATTCTGTTGAGACCTTTTATCGAATGCGCTTACTTGGTGTGGCCCTGCTCTCCGTATCTTTGTTCGGCTGCGCTGTTGCTTTGGGGCCGGGTTTTAATCAAACCTATCGTTCGGTCGACGTCTCCGCAACCTCAATTGAGCCGACGCATGTCCACGTGCAGGTTTCGGATAAGCTCGAAAATATTGGAGACCGTAGTCTCGCTTACCTCGATGTTGCTTTGCCCAGCGGCCCATCCTTCGGAACAAGCAACGTCAGCGTAAAGGTTGGCGGAAAGGACGTCGCGGACCTAAGGATAACCCGAGAATCAGGTTCATCCCTGCGAATCCCGTTTAATCCGTCCTGGCCACAGGGCGAAGGGCGCGAGATTGCCTTCGCATACGATCTGAACCCAACGCCAGAAGGTCGCGGCGTTGTGGCCGCCACTGTCGAAGGTTTCTATCTTGCCGACCCGAATGTTTTCCCCGCTTGGCGGCCCCCCTTGGGCCCATTCGCGCAGGGTTCTCTTAGAGCGCAAACAGAACAACTCGAAGTGACGGTACCGGCGGATTTCCGTGTGTTGGCCGTGGGCCGCGAACTGCGCATCGAGCAGCACGAAGACTCGGTAAGGCACCGTTTTGAGATGCTCGGAGCGGAATTTCCTCCTTATCTGGTCGCCGGACGTTATCAGGAACAACGCATAGATACCCAAACGGGTGCAGTTGTTTTCTGGACGCGCGAATCGCTCGATGAAAAGACCGCAAGGATGGCCGCACAACGTCTCGCGGCTACGAATAACACATACCAGGAGGTGTTCGGGTCAATCACAAGGAGTCATTTGCCAGTTCATGTCGTCGAGACTTCGGCGGAACTCGCCCCTATTCTCGTGGCGACTCCGAATATTTCGGCCGCCTCGTTCCCAGAAGGCGTGCTCTTCGACCATCGTGCTATTGCCTTGGGCTTGGCAAGCGGTCCCGTCTTGGACATGGCAGACTATGAACTCGCACGCACCTGGTTTGGCTGGCATGTGCGTCCTCGGCCCGAAGCGGAGCTCCTTTTAGGCAGAGGTATGGCTCTTTTCGCGGCGCTCCACGCAGCGGAAAGGCGAGGAGGCGCCGCGGCTCGCCAGCAGGAGATCGTGCGACTTATCGCGACATATGACAGTCTGGGCACGGCAAACGGCGAGAAGCCTGGCTTCGGGCCGGCGGCAGGCTATAGCCGCCAGGAGGCAACAGCCAAGTCGTACAAGGGAGCTCTATTTTTACTCTCGCTTGAAGAGATCGCCGGGGAAGAAAAATTCCATAGCGCGGCGCGCCGTATTCTGACAGACATGGCGGGACAAGAAATCGGCAGCGCTGAATTGCGCTCGGCTGTCGAGGCGGAGACAGGCCGGAACCTGGCTGGTGTGTTTCGTGATTGGCTCGATCATGCGGGACTTCCTGCTGAGTTTCGTGCCCATTATGAGGGTGCGCGATGACCGAATTGGAGTTAGCAGTTTAGAGAAGAAAATGAGATTGCGGGAGGTTTCGTGAAAGACGCGATTGTTACGGATTCAGGCCCCAAGGCCATTGGCCCTTACTCGCAAGCGATTCGCGCGAATGGATTCGTTTTCGTATCGGGTCAAATCGCTCTCGATCCACGCACGCAGGAGTTGGTTTCGGGGGACATCACGGCTCAGACCGAACGCGTGCTGGAAAATCTGAAAGGCATTTTGCAGGCGGCCGGCTCGTCGCTCGAAAAAGTCGTACGTTCCACCGTATTTTTGACCGACATGAACGAATTTGCGGCCATGAACCAGGTATATGCGCGCTATTTTCGGCTGGACCCTCCTGCCCGCTCGACGGTACAGGCTGCGCGGCTGCCCCGAGATGTTCGCGTGGAGATTGATGTGATTGCGCTTGCCTGACGCGCGAACCTAGCGATTCTTTTAGTGAGTCAAGAGAACTTCGCCCGGCAATGTGGCGATAAGGATGGAAATAAAGACCAACACTATCACGATCGAAAGCAGGCGAACGTATCCGCGGTCCAACGTGATGCGTCCTGATGAAAAGGCCTTGCTTCTCGTTCCGACGATCACATGCAGCGCGATCAAGAGGAGTACAAAAATAAATTTGATGTGCAGCCAGCGGGCGTGCAGATAGTAGGGGCTATTGGTCATAATGAGCAGGATTCCCGCCAGAATGGCCAAAGTGGCGCCGGGATCAGCGAGTGCCCGCAGACTGAGCTTCTCGATTCCGGCCAGGCTGGTGCGTGCTTGAGGATCCGCAACCCCTACATGGCGAAGCAAAACCAGGCTGGCCATGAGCAGGCCGGAAATCCACAGCGTAAATCCGAGGACGTGCAAGACTAATAGCCATGCAACCATGGAGTCAGGTAAGCCTCCGGGAGGCAGTCTATCATCGGAACGGAATTTTCGAATGCTCTCAGAGGCTGAGATTCGCTAGTTGTGGGTGTTAGGAGAAAGCGCGGCTCTATTTCGATTGTTTCTGCAGCTCCCAGCTCGTTTCATACGATAGTACCGGAGGCACTTCCTCGGGCGCGAGCGGTTTCGAGAAAAAGTATCCTTGCGCATACTTGCACTGCAGTCTTCTTAAGAGTCCGACCTGTTCAATCGTTTCGACTCCTTCGGCAACAACATCCAGGCGAAGGGTTTTGGCCATGGGCATAATGGTTCGCGCTATTTCCATACCCTCGCTTCCCTCTCCGTCACCACTGATAAAAGAGCGGTCAATTTTCAAGGTATCCAGCGGGAAGCGGTGCAGGTAGCTCAAAGAGGAATAGCCAGTCCCGAAATCGTCGATCGCAAGTCGGATACCCAAAGATTTGATTTGCTGCAGCATTTCCGCAGCGGCGGACGGGTCCGCCATAACGGCGCTCTCGGTAATTTCGAGTTTCAAGGCTTCCGGCGGCAGGGCCGTTTCAACCAATAGCTTCTTCATTTCTTCGACCAGATGCGGCTGTAAGAGCTGTTTGGCGGAAACATTCACACTCATAGTCAAATCCAGATAGGCTTTGGAACGGGCGCGCCAAGTACTCATTTGCCGGCAGGCCTCGCGCAAACTCCACCAGCCCAGGTCACGAATCAACCCGGTCTCTTCGGCAACAAAGATGAACTCTTCCGGCCCAATCATTCCTCTGGTCGGATGCTGCCAGCGCATAAGAGCCTCGAATCCGACAACGTGTCCAGAGTCGAGAGCTACGATGGGCTGGTAGAAATTCCGGAATTCGTTCCGTTCGAGCGCACGGCGCATGTCTGTCTCTAGCTGCAGGCGCGCCATCACGCTGGCGCGCATATCCGCATCGAACACTTCAAAACGTGCTTTGCCCAGCGACTTGGCCCGGTACATCGCCGTATCCGCGTCGCGCAGCATGTCTTCCGGTTCTTCGTAGGCCGTATTGCTCAAAGCAATGCCGATGCTGATGGACGTGAAAATCTCTTTGCCGGCCACAAAGAAAGGCGGCGCCAATGATTTCATCAGTCGCTCGGCGGCTCGATTCGCGTCGTCGGGTTCCTTGATGTCGTCGAGCAAGATCGTGAATTCGTCTCCGCCAAGCCTTGCGACCGTAAATGTCTCGCCCAGACGCGCCACCGTATCGGACGAACGCAAACACTTCTCCAATCGGCTAGCCACGCCAACCAGGAGCTGGTCTCCAGCGAGGTGGCCCAGACTGTCGTTGATCATCTTGAAGCCGTCGAGATCCAGAAAAAGTACGGCAAAGAGATGGTCTTTACGGCGTTTCGAGTGTTTGATCAGACGGCCCAGGCGGTCAATGAACAGAAGCCGATTGGGCAAGCCCGTCAGGGGATCGGAGACTTTTCGTTCGGTGATATCTGTTTGGGATCCCGCCATACGCGAGGCTTTTCCCGTGGCGTCGTGAACGGCGAGTCCCCTGCTGAGCATCCAGCGAAAGCCTCCGTCCTTGTGCAGTAAGCGATGTTCACTTTCAAAGTGCGGCGTTAAGCCCTTCTGATGGGCATCAATTTCTTGATTGACGCGTTCCCGGTCAGCATCGTGGATGCGATCGAGCCATTCCTCCAGGCGATCCTCAATTTCGTTCTCTTGAAAACCGAGCATGGCTTTCCAGCGGGGAGAGAAATAGACCGCGCCAGTCATGAGGTTCCAGTCCCACAGGCCGTCATTGGCGCCGCGAGCAGCCAGCGCATATCGCTCCTCGCTCTCTCTCAAGGCTTCTTGCGCATTTTTATGGGACAGCTGCGTGCTGATGCGCGCCAGTGCCACAGGGAAGTCGATCGGCTTCGTCAGATAATCGTTTGCGCCCAACTCCAGGGCTTTGACGATGTCGTCGCTCTGATTCTTTGCCGTAACCATAATGATCGGCAAATCGTTGGGAGAGTACGATTCTCGGAGGGACTGCAGTGCATCCAGCCCGCTGACTTCAGGCATTTCGATGTCCAATAGCACGAGGTCAATGCCGTCCTCTTTGACTCGCGGCAGCAAATCCCTTGCGCTGTCGGCCAGGCCGATAACATAGCCCTTGCGGGCCAGCCGGCGGGCCAGCATGTCCCGATTCATCTCGTTATCGTCGACGATTAGTAGACGGCTGGGGCGAGAATTCATGAGGGCTTTTTCTCGACAATCAGGCTTTCAATTTTGTCGGTCAGCCGTTCGAAGTCGATCGGCTTCGTGTCATAGTCGTCGCATCCCGCTTCAAATGCTTTGGCCCGATCTGTAACCAAGGCATGAGCGGTTAGTACGATAATCGGGATATGTCGCGTACTTTCGGCGGCTTTGAGGCGTCGTGTCAGTTCCCAGCCGTCCATCGCCGGAAGACTGATATCCATCAGAATCAGATCGGGGCTTTCGGACCGTGCCAGCACATGGCCTTGCTCGCCATCCTGAGCGGTGACTACTCGGTAGCCCTTCCGCTGTAGTCTTCGAGAGAGCATGTCTCGGTTCATTTCGTTGTCTTCGACGAGCAGAATTTTTGGCATCATCACGTTCTCCTGGAAACTTCCGCTGCGACTAGCTGTCGCTCTTCTTTGTTTCCGCCGGGCGAGAAGCTATCTTGCTCTCGCTCGAGCTCAAATTTCGTGCCAGGCGATGCTTTTCGATCAGGACTGCCAGGCGGTCACGATCAACAGGCTTGATCAAATAGTTGGAGGCGCCGAGATCGAGCCCCATGGCCTGGTTATCAACTACGGTCACCATAATCACGGGAATCTGTGCCAGACGAGGATCGCTCTTGAGTTTTCGTAGAACGTCCCACCCGTCATATTCCGGCATAATTACATCCAGGGTGATTACCAACGGACTTACTTCGCGAGCGAGCCGCAGACCTTCCTCGCCATCTGCTGCGGCGACCGCACGGAATCCTGACTTCGTCAGGAATCGCGACATCAGATCGCGGACGGCCGGATCATCATCAATCACGAGGACAGTGTCGACTTCCGGTTTATGCTGCGATGGACCCCGCTAGAGTCCCGCCGACTCCCTCAAGTTGCGCGGTCTCCGCTACATCCAATGTGACTTGGGCAGGCAGATATACCGTGAACGTAGAGCCTTGCCCTGCCTGGCTTTCCACGCCGATGCGTCCCTTCATCATCTGCACAAATCTATGACTGATCGCGAGCCCGAGGCCGGTTCCTCCGTATTTGCGCGAGATCGTTGCGTCAGCTTGAGAGAACTCCTGAAATAGCTTTTCCTGTTGCTTGGCGCTGATACCAATACCGGTGTCCTTGACGCGGAAGCGAATCCATTCCTGCCCTTCCATCGCACTCTGGCTTACGTCCAGCGAGATCGTGCCGTGATCGGTGAATTTGCAGGCGTTGCTCATCAGGTTAAACAGAATTTGCCGTACTTTGGTGGCGTCGGCCCGCATCATCCCGATGTCGTCAGCCATGCGAACCTGCACCTTATTAGCATTCTTGGCGATCGCCGGCTGCAACGTGGTAACCATCTCTTCCACCATCAGCGATACGTCAAAGGTCTCAAGATGCAAGCCCATCTTCCCGGCCTCAATCTTGGAGAGATCGAGCACATCGTTGATCAAGGACAAAAGGTGCTTGCCGGCCGATTGAATTTTCCGCAGGTCCTGTTGGTTTTCGAGTTTCCCTGAGTCGCGCGTTTCGTCCTCCAGCATCTCGCTGTACCCGATGATGGCATTGAGAGGAGTGCGCAGTTCGTGACTCATGTTGGCAAGGAATGCGCTTTTCGCGCGGCTGGCATCTTCGGCCGCATGCTTGGCTTTGAGCAGCTCTTCCTGAGTCTGCTTACGGTGAATGATTTCGCCTTCGAGTTCCCGGGTTCTTGTTTTCAATTCATCATTGGCGCGCTGGAGAGCCGTGTCCCGGTGTTGAATTTCGGATAGCATGGTATTGAAGCCATCGATGAGCCTGCCAATTTCGTCGCTATAGAATCTTGTGGCGCGAACCTCGTAGTTTTTGTTCGTGGAAACCATTCTCATCGCGTTTTCCAGGTGCAAAATCGGCCGGGAAATCAGCCTTTGCAGCTGGGAAGAGACAAGCAGAGCAAATAATCCCGACACCAGCACGAAAATTCCGACGATGGCACTGTATCGTCTGGCCCGCACGCTCCACTGCCGTTGGTCCGATTGTAAAAATAGAGTTCCGACGCGCTCGCCATTGAGCGTGACGTCCCTAAAGACTTCCAGATACCCGCCTTCGAAGCGATAACCATTTTCTTGCGAACGGCCGGGCAGAGTGGATGGATGTGCGCTGCCATTCGGAAAATAATGCGCAAAAATGGTTCCATCGGGGCTGTAGAGGACTGCGGCCACGATATCTTCTTTTGCCGTCAGGGCTGACAAGGTCGCGGTAGCGGCAGCTTCGTCCCGGAAGGCCATTGCAGCAGCGCTGTTGTATCCGATGATTTGCGCCTGGGTCATCAGGTCCAGCGTGAGCAGATGACGGAAAGAGATCAGGTCATAAATGAGGAAGCTGGCGGAGGAAAGGACCAGGGCTGCGCTGCTGGTCAACATCGTGATCAGCATCAACTTGCCCTTGATGGATAGGTTCTGGAGGTTCATTTTGTCTACCTGGCGTCCGCTGCTGCTTGCGGGATGATTCGTGCCAGCGCCAGCAACCTCGAGCTGATATTCAGGTCCGATTGTTTCGCGGCATCGAGGTTGACCTCAAACCGTACCTTGTTGTCTTCGACGATAAGATTAATGATGCAGCCGCGCCTCGCAAATCCCGGTGTTTCTCCAATCGTCAAGACAGGCTGGCCTTTGAGAGCGTGAAGAACCTCTTCCAAGTGCGTAGCTTCGGATGTACCGATGAATAAGATGTCGCAGCCTTTGAGGTCCATTCCCCACTTCAGGCGCTTGATGACGAAATGCCTGGCATCGATCTGCTTATCAGCCAGAATGCGATCGATAATTCCACCGAAGGGATCAGTTCCTAGAATTCCTATGACGATTGGGGAATCCGACTGTGCGAAAGCGCCTTGCGGCCATCCCACGAGCTTGGCGAAATTGTAAATAAAGCCGGCCTTGATGAGGTATTCCGACGAATCGGTGGAATCGAGCGCCTGCGCGCTGGCCCCGAGCGCCAGGCTCAGGCAGATTCCGATCGCGATAATTGGTCGCAGAACTCTCATTATGGTCTTATCGCGTTGCATTAAAATCGGCATCACGCGAAATCACCTGGCTCCCGGCTAAAAAGTCCAAGCAATGCCACCGTAAAAAGTACGGCGAACTTGGGTGGGCAACGTATTGAGAAACTCTGGGATAAATTCTAGGTGCTGGCTGTTCAGCAAATCCTGCGCGCCGAACGAGAGCTGGACCTGCGACACTGGCTTCCAACCGATATGAAGATCCAGCGAGTAATAGCTGGGAATATTCAGGCCCGGCAGGTTATCCACATAGCGAAGCATCAGGTCCTGCTCGAGATGCTTCGGCAGGTCCAGGGAGGATCGGAAATAGAACTGATGTTTAGGGCTTCTGCCGTCCGTATCGTCGGGAGTTGAAATTGCCTGATCTTTGTGGATGTTCATCTGCAAATACGTGTAAGCGCCGAGGAGCCTCCATTTGGGGAGGACCCTCCACTCGGCGTACGGCTCTATGCCGTAAGTTCCCCCGCTCATGTTGTTGGAGGCCACAAACGGAACGACCAAATCCCTAGGGATGGGGTTCCCTTCTACGAAGGGTGTGCCCGGTTCCGCTATGCGGAGATTGGAGTAATTGTTATAGAACGCGGCAATATCCGCGGAGAAGGAGCTGGTGGCCTGAACGCGGTATCCGAGTTCATATGCCATGAGGTCTTCGGGTCGGAACTGAGGGTTGCCGAAAACCGCTTCTATCACCGGCAAAGGGCTATTGAACGGAGGCGTCCCGGGAGGAATGACGGCTTCCGTCAAGCGCAGGCCCTCCTCGGTGAGTGCAGGCGTTCGGACGGCCCTCGATACGGCCGCCCAGACGGATTGATTCTTGGTGACGGTTCCCGAAACTCTCACGTTCGGTTCAAACTCGAAACCCGTGAACGGGTTGTGCTCGAATTTAGAACCGAGGGTAATATGCATACGATTGTTTAGCAGGCTCACTTCGTCCTGCACGAATGCGCTGTATTGATTCAAGCTGCTGTGATCGGGCTGGAGGGAAACGGTAAAGCTGGAGCTATTGGTATCTTGAATCGAGCGATAGCCCAAGCCCCAAATCAGTTCCTGGGATTCGCCAAGGTGAATGTCGTGCTGGAAATCGATGTCATATACCGACTCGTGGTCCGCAAAGACCGAAGGGTCCGCGATATTGGTCCGGTCGTAGTACATCTGCAGTGAAGTCGAAGACCGCGAAGAGAAGGAGTGGTTCCAGCGGCCAAGTAAATCGCCTCCGGTTTCGAAGCCATTGTTTGGATAGGTGCTCGAGAATGTGGGCGGGGTTAATGAAGGAACTGTTACAGTCTCGCCGAAATTATCGTGATAGATATCGCCTTGGACGGTGATGGAATCTCTCGTCGTGGCGTTGGAGTCGACACGGAAGCCCCCGCGCAATGCGTGCCACCCGTCGGAAGCTGTTGCACCTGCGGTGTCAATTGAGGGGTACCAATCGTAGTATTTGCCGTACACGCGATAATAGGTGCTGTCCTTCACCTTAGCGCCGTACCTCACGGTCTCAGCGGTGGCTTCTTGTGATCCTGCTCCCACCGATACCAGTCCACCCTGCGTAGCCTTGGCCGATTTCGTAATAATGTTGATCACGCCGTCGACGGCATTAGCGCCCCACAATGTGGCCCCGGGACCGCGAATGACTTCGATGCGGTCTACATCTTCGAGCACGACGTCCTGCACATTCCAGTAGACGCCCGAGAAAAGAGGTGTGTAGACGCTTCGTCCGTCGATCAGAACCAGCAGCTTGTTATCGAATCGTCCGTTGAACCCTCGCGAGCCGATGGCCCACTTGTTCTGATCAATCTGCGCCACTTCCAGGCCTGGGACCATCCGCAGTGCGTCGGGAATGCTGGTAGCGCCTGAACGACGGATATCCTCCTGGGTAATTACGAAGACTGCCGCCGCCGCGTCAGCCACCTTCTCCGGTCGCTTGGATACCGACGTGACCTGCATGTTCATCAGGTCTTCCAGACTCATGCTGGTGACGTCGGGAACACTTTGCGGTCCTGCCGCCGATGCATTGGCCAGTGGACACACGGCGAGCGTGCCGGCCAGCAGCATCCGGCCCGCGCGGGCCATCCAGCTGATTTCGTTCTTGTGTATCGGCGACATATCCAAATCCCCCTCTAGGAGATAGCCAGCGAAGCTGGCGTGGGATCCCCAATCCGAATTTTTGGGCGCTGCTTATCGGGCCTGCTAAATTTCATTTCCCAGTAACTCAAATGGATTTCCTGCCCTATTTCGATTTACTTCTACATGCGTCCTTTGCGATTTGAAAGGCCAACATGCGCCAGCAATTCCAAAAAGGCCCAGAATTCATGACGGCTTTTCCCCCGTGACAGTGAAAACCGTGGAATAAGTGAGCGTATCCGGGCGGCTCAGATATTCCAGAAACCTCCTCGAATATGCTTTGGCTTCGGCTTCACTTCCGAAGACGCGAGTCATCTGCGGCCGCGCAATCTCCAGCTTTAATTCCCATTGCTTCCGAATGTCCGGAGCGACTTCTCCGGCGATCAAATGGTAGCAGTCCACCTGCACATGAAGCTTTTCAAGGCCGGCCTTCCGTGCCAGCCAAAAAAGCTTTCGGCCAACGAACGGATCGAACCCCGTCTCCCCCAGAGCAGTCATGGCTTTCTCAACAGCGCGCTGCAGCGTGGGATCTTCCGGGTAATGCCACAGAAGTTGCCCGTCCAAGTCCTGCAACAGCACCCGTCCGCCCGGCCTGCACACGCGGACCAATTCAGCAACCGCACGCTCCTTCTTCTGGAGGTATTGAAGCAACATGCGGCAATACACGAGATCGAAACTCTCGGCCGGAAATTGCATTGCGTGAGCATCGCCGCATA
Organism: uncultured Acidobacteriota bacterium; assembly: GCA_963803735.1. Taxonomy (GTDB): domain Bacteria; phylum Acidobacteriota; class Terriglobia; order Acidiferrales; family UBA7541; genus Palsa-189. Next base: position 229,501 of record CAWDNV010000019.1, read on the forward strand.
CGAACTTGAGTCGCGGATTCTCACGATTTCTCCGAACTGCCTGCTCGACGCGATCTGGACTGATGTCTATGCCCGTCCCGCGCAACGAAGGATGCAATGCGCAGACCGCTCCCAAAATGACGCCCGGCCCGCAGCCCACGGAGAGCACTTCCATGCCCGGTGCGATATGGCGCGCCATGTACTTTTGAACCCATGCCTCCGGATCGACCTTTGCTTCCAGCCGCGCGGCCTCCCGCGGGTCGTCCATGATGTAATCAATTGTTGCGGCCTTAGCCATTCGAATGCCCTAGCTTACGAACGTCATTTGTGTTGCGTGTCTTTCGGACCGAGCCAGCAATCTCGAATAAAAGCCCTCTACATGGCGATAAAAGCGCAGCTGCCCGCCTTTGAGCCATATGCCCTGGCAATAATGGCGAAGAGGCTCTGCGCCTAATTGCGTCAGGGCGGCGGCGGCAATCTGATCGGTGATGACGGGGATGGCGCTGAGCTCAAAGCCCTGATACGCGCTGGAGGCTGCCTTGAGCAGAGACGCCACGACACCGGGAACGTTCGAGTCTGGGAGCGTCGGATGCAGCAATAGATCACAGCGATTCTCTATGTAGCTGAAGTTGACCCCCAGAGGACCGCGATAGGCAATGGCCGCCGCGATCGGCTCATTCTTGTATCCGCGATACGCCAGCCACACGCGGCGGGTTCGCCGGAGCCCCACTTTGCGATACATTTCGTCCACAGCTTTGAACTCCACGTCCTCTTTCAATTCCTCCGCAGTTACGTAAACACTGCCTCGCGCGGCGGTGGCAATCGCGCAAAGCGGTTCCTTGTGGGAAGCGCTGTAGGGCACGACGCGGATTTCTTTTTGCGCCGGCAAAGCTAGTTTTCTCGGCAGTGCAAAATACATATGCCGCTGCACCGAAGAGAAAGAGTCGCCAATCGTCTGGACCATGGAGCCGAATACCCGTGAGGGAAAGCGGTTCTCGGGCCGAAACCAATTCTGGGAGGACTCATCGGTGCCCTTTAAAAAGCTGGCCGCCGAGCCGGCAAGCATCACCGCGCGTGAGGCGTATGGATTGTTTTCGGAGACAAGGTGCTGGGAGGTCCATCCATTCCGGGCGGTGCGCCACACGGCAATCGATGCGCGGCCGCGCTTTTGATCGCCGGCAGTGAGCACGTAGAGAAGCGAGTCTCCGCTCTTTAACATGCGCCGCCAGTTGTCTTTCACCTGCTCCAAATGAGGCAGAAGCCGAGCCGCTTTGTCTGGATAAAGAAAGCCGGTGCGCTCGTAGAGGGCGAAGATCTCATCAACGGGCAAAGCATTCACCTGGACGCCGTACGCCTCGTACACGTCCGCCAATCGTGGCAAGCTGTTGATGATTTCCTGGTCTCGAGCATCAATCGGCATATGTTTGGGCCATTTCTCGGGCGTCTCGCCCGGCAACCCCAATTTCAAATTGCCTGCTGCAACCCCTCAGCCCCTCTCTTCCATTCAAAAAAATCGAGAACTAGGCACAGAAAGCCAGCTAGTTCAGGCTTACGAACCACTTAGGTATAGGGGTTATGGCCGATGTTTCAGAATGGGCCGTTAGTACTGTTTCTCGGGTCGCGCTCGAACGAACTATTAACAGCTTCGCTACAGCTTCGAGAGCGTCTTTCGAGTCCACGCTGTTTCGAGCGATTTCGGAAGGCCTAAATGGGAATGATTAACTGGCTCATAAGCGACAGAATGGAAGTGACTTAAGACGATGCCGAATCGCGTTTGGGGGATCGCTCCGGCAGCACGAAATCCGCAGTTGAAGCTCCCATTGGTCGCATGGGTTCGACGCACGATAGCGTAAAATCTTGCGCGCGGCGACAACCCCTTCCTGCCGGGATCGCATTCGTAGACGAAGCTAAGCAAGGTTGTATCGAAGGCGCTAATAGTCCGCTCGCTTAGTCTGTGCTGAAACAGTACGAATGGTCCATTTTTGCCGCACCAACCGTAGCCCTATAACTGCAGTCTGTTTGTGAGTTCGTCAGAAATGCCGTGCCTGGAGGAAGTGATTCATGCGAAGGACTTGTCCATGCTGACCCCGGTTTGCCATTGGACGGTTTGCGCAATGCGAAAGCAGATTAACTTTCCGCGAACTGAAGCGCCCCGCGATTCACAGCCCGATCACGCTCCACGCTGGATCCTACCTTCTGTGCTCGCGTCGCAAGATAGGGGGCGGCAGTGATATTTCTTCTTGTACACGGCTCCTTTCACGGCGGCTGGTGCTGGAGTCGTGTCATTCCTCTACTGCGCGCCGCAGGCCACGAGGTGTTTGCTCCCACCCTGACCGGCATGGGCGAGCGCAGCCATTTGCTCCGGCCGGAAGTCGGCTTAGCTACCTATATTGACGATATCCGGCAGGTGATCGAATTCGAGGATTTGAATGGTCATCTCGTTCTTGTGGGTCACAGTTACTCCGGAATGGTCATTGATGGTGTAGCCGAGGCCATTCCCCAAAGAATCACCCGCTTGATCTATCTCGACGCGGTCGTTCTCGAAGGTGGCCAATCGTTCTTCGACGCCTGTAGGCCAGAAATTGTAGAGGCCGGCCGCGAACTGACGCGCACTTACGGGGATGGCTGGAAAATGCCCCCCTTGCCTCCCGAGATGTTCGGTATCAGCGCTGAGGCGGACCGGGGGTGGGTGAGCGCGAAACTAACGCCGCAGACCTGGCGCAGTTTTGAGGATCGCAGTTCGGTTCAGAGCGCAGCCGGACGGCGCATTCCGCGTGCCTACATTGCTTGCACATCGCCTCGCTACAATCCATGGAGCATTGATCCAGCGATTCGTGCCCGCGAGCGAGGATTCGCTTATCGTGAACTTGCAACTGGCCATGACGCTATGATCACCGCTCCATCCGAGGTTGCAACTACCCTCATCGAGTTGGCCTCCTGACGATGCCCCATTGCGTAACACAAGCTCGTTGCTGTCGAGCGACTGGCCGGATATAATTCGTAGGCTTTACGAAAAAGTTATGGGCGCTGGTATTCTGTCGCTTGTTCGTACATCGGTGAGAGCCCATCCTCTCGGAAGGGCCGACTGACACCAGAAGTGACACCGCCCAAATAGGCTCTCCGTAAGTTATGACGGGCCTGTAGCTCAGGTGGCTAGAGCGCACCCCTGATAAGGGTGAGGTCGACTGTTCAAGTCAGTCCAGGCCCACCATTCTTTTGAAGAAGTTCTTGGTGGATGTTCCGGCGCTACCAGCGCGGCTCTTTCGGCTGGCGGGCCGCTCCGCTGTAGTCTTCTGTAGAAAATCTACCTCGTCCGCGTGGTCCGCCGCCTCTTTTATCGCCAGCATCACGCGAACCGAAACCGCTGCCGCTGCGAGGGCCGCCAGCCGTCTTCGGCGTGGCTTCATTGACCCGCAGAGCGCGGCCAGCGACTTCTTTTCCGTTTAGATCGCTCATGGCTTTTGCGGCTTCTTCGTCTTTCGCCATTTCAACAAAGGCGAATCCACGCGGCTGACCGGTTTCCCGATCGTTCACGATGTGGATGCGCGTAACTTGTCCGAAAGGCTCAAAGAGGGCGCGTAGTTCGGTCTCCGTGGTTTGGAAGCTCATATTCCCAACAAATAAATTCTTCATGGTACTTTCTCCTGATTGTGTGTATTCCTTGGCCCCGGCGCGGCTCTGGTGCTTCCCTAATCTGGCGAACAACAAAAAAGGCCACGAGTTGTGACTCGCAGCCCCTTTAAACGAATCAAAAGGTTTTTACAAGAGCAACAAACGCACTTAGAGTATACCACGGCTTTTCAAAAGCGCCGGACGGTACCCTTGCAGCCGTTGTCCAAATCCGCCAAGCGCACGTCCGCAGTTGGATTGAATTTCCCCGCAGCCGCAAAGCGCGGGTTTTCGTGCTTCCGAAGCTGGCGGTTTTTATGAACGATCTCGGCCAATGCTACTGCGTTTGGGTTTGTCGGTCTTAGTGCTGCAGAAATTATCAGGAGATGGAGGCCATCAGCTTGCCGGGTTTTACACTTAAAACGCGGGCCAAGGCGACGACGGTGATTAGGCTGATGTTACATTCACCGCGTTCCACCATTCCGACGTAATTCCGGTGCAGTCCCACCAATTCTGCCAATCCTTCTTGGGAGAGGTTGCGCTTCATGCGAAGTTTACGCAGCTCGGCTCCGAAAAGAAGCAGCGCACCACCGATATTTGGGTCATTGTCGTCATCCCTCGGGCGTGCGACTGTATGTCGGGCTTGTTGGGTTCTCGCCCACACATCCAAAGTTTTTAATCTGCCAGCATGGGTCATGGCTCGTACCGCCTAATTGCTTGAGCCAAGAGATTCAAGCTCTCTCTTACGCACCACAAACAACATACTCCGCAAGTCTGCGAAGCCGGTTCTCAATTGCCTCGCAGTTCGAGCAAAGGCTGCAGGAGCCGTCGCCCTTGAAACCGGCGAAGGCTCCCGCAGGCAATACTTTAGAATTCAAGCCTCAGGGCAAACTGGATTTGCCGTTGGTTGTTTGCCAACTGCTTTTGGACCAAGCCTGAGGTCGCTTTCGGCGCTTCCGAGAATGGGCTCACGCTGCCCGTGCCTCCGTTGAATATATTGGTCCGCAGCCCATCGCCGGTGAAGTTTGTATGGTTGAGGATGTTGAAAAACTCAGCCCGGAACTCCAGCATCCCGCCTTCTCCCAGGAAGCCGAGCTTTGTCTCCTTCACCAGTGAAAAGTCCCAATTCCTTTCGGGTGGCCCGCTCAGGATGTTCCGTCCGGCTGTGCCCAACTGGCCGATGAAGTTCGCAGCAGGACAGTTCTTCGGATCGGAAGGAGGCAGGAAAAAGCAAGCCGGCTGGTTAGGGCTCTGCGTTATGGGTGGCAGCGAGAACATGGCCGGATTAAACCATTGGTTGGGGTCGCCGGTGATGACCGTCTTGGGATTGTAGACGATCGGGGTGTAGGCACACGGGTTCGTATCGGGGCCGGTCGCTGGTTGCGTCGGCGTGGAGGTGCAAGGATAGGCGGCCAGCAGAGCTGGCGTGTTGATATTTACCCGGTCGCCTTGCTGGGCCTGGGCAACTCCGGAATTCGATCTATTGGCATTGCTAATCGGCGAGAATGGTTGGCCGCTCTGGATGCTCACGATGCTGCTCATGTACCAGCCGTTCAGCGCCTTGGCCACAAAGCCATTCCCTGCCATGCGGTTCGGGAGGTGATACAGCGCGTTAAATTCCCAGTTGTTGGGGATATTAAAGCAGGCCGGGCCCTTGTCTACCGTGGGATCCAGCGGGTAAACGCCCAGCAGACCGCCTGAAACGATGCAGTCTTGTATATTGGATTGGCCCTGCGTTTCGTCGGTCACACGGCTATGCGTGTAGGCGGCTGAGAATTCCAGTCCATGGCTGGTCCGTTTTTGCAGCTCCACTTCCAAAGCGTTGTAACGAGACGTTGCGAATGTGCCGACGTTGATATCGCTGCCATAGTTGGGGTTAATGTTTTGATAGGGGCTGGAACAACCCGCCGGTAGCGGAGTTCCGACGCAGCCGTTATCCCAGAATGGCACCTTGCCGGCGACGCACACGCTGGCAGGATTGCCGCAGGGACCAAAAGAGGTGGGCAGGATCGGATTGCCGTCTCGGACCATGGGCAGGTGAATTCCGTGGTTGCCTACATAGGCGACCGCGAGGGCCATGTTCCAGGGCAATTGCTGCTGAACGCTTGCGTTGTACTGGATCATGTACGGGCTCTGGTAGTTGTAGTCGATGAACGTAGGGGTAACGATACCTGGGTTGCTCGTACACGTGGCGATAGAATGGGCGAAGGTCCCCGAGCACGTGGGTTGGTAGAAGTTTAGTACCTGCGGGGGAATCGGAATTGGAAACCCGCCGCCAGCGGCATTCGTGGTGTTTAACACGCTCTGCCAATCCGTTGTTGTGCATGGCAGGAAACCGGGTGTGCCCAGAGGGTTTGTATTGTTGTTCGCGTTCAAAAAGCCCGATGCGCAACCTGGCGGCAGAATATCAATCAACGCCCCATACGGGAGGCCTCCGTTCGTAGTGCCTCCGAGGGCCGACCCGATGTTCCCCAAATCGTAATAGATTCCGGCACCGCCGCGGATGGCGGTCTTTCCGTTTCCAAAGAGGTCATAGGCAAAGCCAACCCTCGGGCTGAAATCTTTCAGCGTGTTGTTCTTGATCACTGGCCCGGGAGAAAAGAGACTGCTGTAATCGTCTACCAGGTGCGACTGCTTTCCCTGCAACTCGCGCGGCGTGTTCATGACTTCATAGCGCAAGCCCAGGTTGACGGTCAGCCTCTGTGTGGCTCGCCAGTCGTCCTGACCGTAGAAGCCATAGGTGTTGTAGAGGAAAAAGCGGTTTTCATTGGCCCAGGTGGGCGCGAACTCTACAACGGCGGGTATGTCCTGTAAGAAATCAGACAGTTGGTTGTATTGGAGCTGCCCATTAAACGAATTGGTAGCCTGGTCTCCTATATTGTATCTGTTAAGCAGCAGGCCAAATTTGAAGGAATGTTTTCCCCGGGTCCAGTTCACGTCGTCGCTCAGGGTGTAGATGTTCTGAATGCTGAACGTTGTGGGGGACGTATTGGCCGATCCGAACTCGGTATACCCGCCGCCGCCGGAGCCGCTCATGTCGACTACGCCGGTGGAAAAACCCGGCACGAGTTGCGGACCGGTACCGCCCGGCAGGCCATTGTTATCGAGGGTGTTGCTGCTACGAGTGCGACTGAACGAAAACCGCGCCGTGTTGAGCACGGTAGGCGAAAAAGTGTGGTTCTCGGCAAGCGTAATCCACTGATTTCGAGCGGGTGCTAAGACGCGGAAAAAGGAGTAGTCTCCTTGGGTGTTATTTTGAAGCGCGTTGTCAATGGTATAGCGGGCAAAGAATGTGTCTGAGGCCGAGAAATTCTGGTCCACGCGCATCTGGCCGTAGTTCTCCGCGGTGGTGCTACCGTCGCTGCCGATTTGATGGGACGAGCCTGAACCATCCAAGAAATTGGGCATAGGCGCAAGCGCCAGCAGCGGAGCAGTATATTGGCTGAGAACCACGCCGCCATTCGCGGATAAAAATGGGTCAGAAGATTGGGCTAGATCCGGACAGGCCGCCTGGGAGATGAAAGTGCCGGCGCCGTAGTTGTTTGCGGCGCTGGCGCCCGCCGGGTGGCATCCCGGTGCAGGCACAACGTTGTTGATGGGGACCCCCAGGTTTAGCCGAACTCCCTCGTAGACTGCGTAGAAGAAGGTCTTGTCTTTCTTGATGGGGCCGCCAAAGGCTCCCCCGAATTGGTTCTTTTTAAGCGGCGCGATGGGGCTGCCCGCTTCGTTTTGGAAGAAGTCATTAGCATCGAGCGCGGAGTTGCGGAAATATTCAAAGACATCGCCGTGGAATTGGTTCGTTCCGCCCTTGCTGACGGCCACCATCTGGCTGCCCATGGCCAATCCATATTCAGCCTGGAAAGTGCCGGTTACGATTCTGTACTCCTTGATTCCGTCCAAACCCAGGGCGTCACCGGAATCGCCGGCTACGGGGCTGCGGCCGTTGCTGGTCTGCAGGATGGCCCCATCCAAAGTGAAATTATTGGATCGCACCGGCGCTCCGTTCACGCTAAAGGTCGTGCCCGACGAGTTACGTTGGTTTTTGTCCTGGTTGACGCCCGGCTGATAGAGAGCCAGGTCAATATAGTTCCGGCCGTTGAGCGGCAACTCCGCCATGCTCTGCTCGTTGACGGTGGCTCCCAGGGTGGAGTCCTGTGTATTCACCAGGGGTATTTCGCTGCTGACGGTGACCTGCTGCGCGGTAGCACCCACTTGCAGAGCAAAGTTAACCACGCCCTGCTGGGTGACTTCGAGAGTCATGCCCGTTCGGTTCTCGGTCCTGAACCCGGCGGCCTCGGCTTTCGCTTCATAGTGACCCACTGGCAATTCCGGGAAGCGATAGCTGCCGTCCTGCTCCGTCATCTGCGTACGCGTGAGGTTGGTATCCGTATTCCTCACGGTCACCGTGGCGCCGGCGATTGACGCGCCGGACGAGTCCTTGACCGTCCCCAGAATCGCGCCTGTGGGCAATTGGGCCACCACCGGAATCGCAGCCAAAATGAGCACGGCCATAACGCCAATTGTCTTTCTCCCTATCCACTCACGAAACACTCCCATGTTTCCTCCTCTGGCGGGGCAGCAAGCCAACCGCCCCATCTTTGTCAATGACGGCTGCCGCGGTGACCGTTAGACGCCACCGCTTCGGTTTATTTTGAGATTCCGAAGATGCGTCCGAAATTAGCTTGTCTAGACAGCGCTACCGGGAACAACACACCCACAGTCGCACGAGCGCACATGTAACTCTTATTGGCTCGGGCCATCTGCAACGCTACGGATTTTATTTACGCCCCCTTTTCACAAGAACCGGAAGAAAGGGCCTGGAACTGCACCTTGGGAAGGGCCTACGAACTTGCCGTGGGAAAGGTCCCCGACGTGTGGATGCGGTTTAACATTGCGCAAAGATAAAGTCAACAGCTATGTGGAATTTGTCACAGCAAGATGAGAATGTCCGGTTTGTGCAAAGTAGAAATGTCCGGTTTCATCCAGAGCGGGAGGCGGGATGGGATCGGAGCGAATCGAGTTGAGCGCTAAAGAGCGGGAACGGTTGAAAGTTTTACAGCAGGTCGAAGAAGGCCATCTAAAACAAACCGAAGCAGCCCGGAGACTGCATTTAACCGACCGGCAGGTGCGGCGTTTGCAGGTCCGGCTGCGCAGCCAGGGCGATCGCGGAATCGTGCATCGATTGCGAGGTCGCGGATCGAACCGGAAGATTCCCGAGTCGGTGGAGCAGCATGCCCTGCGCCACTTGCGCCAGGCGCGCTATGCGGGTTTCGGTCCCACGCTGGCGGCCGAACATCTGGCGCGTCGGGGCACGAGCGTCAGCCGCGAGACGCTGCGGAAATGGATGAGCGCCGCAGGATTGTGGCGGCCGCGAAATCGGCGGCTGAAAACGGTGCACGTATGGCGACCGCGGCGCAGTGCTTTCGGCGAGTTGGTGATGATGGACAGCTCGCCCTATGGCTGGCTGGAAGAGCGCGGGCCGGCCTGCCATCTGATCGCGCTGATCGATGATGCCAGCAGTCGTGCCTGGGGCCGCTTGGTAGAGCACGATTCCACCGAAGAGAACTTGCGCACCTTACAGGACTGGCTGGAACGCCACGGGCGACCGCTGGCACTGTACACGGATAAAAACAGCCTGTTTGTGACTTCACGCCCGGTGCAGTGGCAGGAGCAGTTGCGGGGGGAACCGGCGCGCACGCAGTTCGGACGGGCCCTGGGGGAGTTGGGCATCGAGTGGATCGCCGCGCACTCGCCGCAGGCCAAAGGACGCATCGAGCGGCTGTTCGGCACCCTGCAAGATCGTCTGGTGAAGGAGATGCGTATCCAACAGATCGCCACGCTGGAGCAGGGCAATCGTTTTCTGGAGATGACCTTCTGGCCCGCTTGGCAAGAGCGTTTTGCCGTGCAGCCGGTCATGGCCGTCAATGCCCACCGGCCACTGGGGAGCACCCATCGGCTGGAGGAAATTCTCAGCGTGCGCCAACCCCGCACGGTGGCGGCCGATCACACCGTGAGTTGGCAAGGGCAGCGCTGGGGAGTCTGGCGCGAAGACGTTTGCCCGGGATTACGCGGGGCTCGGGTGGAGATCGAAAGACGCCTGGATGGTTCGCACTGGCTGCGTTTCCGCGGCCGTTACCTGCCGCTGCATCCCTGCCCGGCGGCGCCGCGATCGGCAACTCCTTCCGGCCTACGGCCTGCAGGAGTCGCCGATCAAAAACGCAAAGCAGCCACCCAGGTCAAAACCAAATACATTCCCCGGCCCGATCATCCCTGGAGGAAACCTTGGAAGCGGACATTTCTATTTGGCAGGGAACCGGACATTTCTACTTTGCGTTGACACAGCTATGTGGAATTTGTCACAGCAAGATGAGAATGTCTCGTGTCATCCAGAGCAGGAGGCGCGGTCGCATCGGAGCGATTGGACTTGAGTTGAACGAACCAGATCGCCCGAATGCGTTGCACGAACGCGAACAACGTCATGTGAAATGAGCCTTGGCCGTGCGGCGACTAAGCGACCTGCAGATCCTCAGATCGACTTTGCGTCATCATAGTGCCAGCGAATATCGGAAATCAGTTCAGAGGATGACAGCACTGCGTCAATCAACTTTACAGCGGCAAATTCCACGTTCTTCTGCGGCCTTTGAAAGAGACGACCCACAAGACCTCGCCTGCGTTCTAAGAAGCCTGCCCAATCAGGGCCACCTCGATACCGAGCCAAGAAATCATAAGTGGCTCCGCCGAACCTGAACCGGACAATCCATCCGCTATCCCTTTGACCAATCATTGGCTCAACAGCGGCGTCGTGCCGGGTGAGTTCGTATATAAGCCAGTTGGCCAAGTCACTCCCGTAAGCGCGGCGGCTTATGAAATGCTTTTCAGGCGTGGACGTATTGAATGCAGTGCTTCGGAAGGTAACGATCATGCGCCTGGATAAAGTCGATAAAGAAGGCGGGGACGTCACAAAAGTATTTTACAGCCGCGAGTCAGGGCCGCTGGCGAGGGCTGCCGCGATTTCTACTTATTAGGGGAGCGGACTAAATCTACGCGAAAGTTCAAGATGGAAAAGGGGGACTCGGCAGTCCCCCCTTTTTCGCGCTTCCTAGTAGCTTCACGACGTGATCGCAGCCGATTCTCAGTTCCCGAACTTCACCATCGTGCTGCGGGTCAGCGTTGAATTGCTTGTGACCACGGCCGGTCCGCCCTTGAAGAAATGCCACGACGAATATTGCTCCATGTACGTATCCTCTGACGACAAGCAGTCGACCGGCACGATCACCTTGTAGCCTCGCTGCGCCGCTTCGGTGCCGGTGCCGACCCCGACACCTTGAAATGACGTGCCGCAAACGACGACCGTCTTGATGGCGTGCCCTTTTAGTTTTTCCTCCAGATTCGAGCCCAGAAATTTGTCGGGACCGGGCTGATGAGCCCATTCGCCGTCGTGCGGGGCAAACCCCGGGCCGATCATCTCTGCTGGCTCGGAGGTCCCGCCAATGCTGTACCAGAGCATCACGCCCGCGGCTCGGGCCGCGTCATGCAATCGCTTGACATTGGGAATCGTGGCTACGCAGCGCGGGCGTGTCTTGCATGCCCCATCCTTCGACATATCCAGAATCAGCAGAGCTGTAGTCGAAGGATCGAGCGTGACGGCTTTAAGCTCAGGCTTGGGCGGCGGCTTTACGCTATCCCAATCCTCGACAATATCGCTCGCCGCAAACGCCGCAGCGAACGCAATAATGAGCGCTCCGGCTGCCGCGAGCGCACTTCGCCTTAAAATCCGCGTGTTTAACATCGATCCCTCCTTGGGATATGTAGAGTCTTGTTGACCATCCGAGAGCGGAGCACAAAGAATCGCTGCAAGAGACTACAGGATCAACCCGCGCGCTTAAAATGCTCGGTTGTAGTGCGGGGAGCGACCTTCATCGTCTTCATCTTCTTGATGTATTCGGGATACGTCGTTTCCGCACCGCCCAAAGCCGACTCATGGGGAATCCCGTACTCGGTCGCAAAGTCGTAGAGAACGTCATTTTTCCCCGGCAGATAATTCGGCACGGTGCCGGCCTGCACGATGGTTCCGTCCGGAGTCATTTCGCACGGGAACGGAGGGATCACCTGGTCGGGAGCATAGACCCAGCTGTACTCGCGAATGTAAGGCTCCGTCAGATACGCCGGATCATTGATGATGAACGTCACGTTCAGATAGTTGCCGTAGCGGTGAATGCGCGTGGTCACGGTGGATTTCGAACTGCGTGGAACGCCGGTGCGAGTCAGATAAGCTTCCTTGAGATGATCGGTTGTGTAGACCAGCGTGTTGCCTTCCCAGTGCCCAGTCGAAAATCCCGACCATTTGTGGGGAGCATTAGGCGAAGGATGCTGCCGCCCATCGGTATAGATCACCTGTTCCGGCTCTTGCCATGCCACGTGTAGACGATAGCCAACTTGTTGTTTTGTTTCAGGGTCGAGTTCGGGCGTAATCCGCAGCTGAGAAACCGAAACACGCAGTCCGATATCGATCGGATGCGGCCTGCACATATTTTCCGGCAGGTCGATCTGATCCGGATGCCAACTCTCTGCTCTGAGCCGCCCCGCGTCATTTAGCGGAATTCCGGTGTAGTCGCCAATGTCCATACCGTCGTTGTAAACCCGCGGCGACCATTCGCCGAGGATATCCGACTGCCCCCAGGCAGACCGGCTCGGCAGCAACAGCAAGAGCGGAAGCAACCACAGCGCGTTCATCTTCCAGTTAATCTTCGAGGATCTCATCTGCTCAACCTCCGAAGAAATTCACCTATCGCGGCTCGTTGGCGCGGCATGGAGTCGGATCCCATCCGGAATTGTCCGGCAGCTTCTTGAAATGCGCATGGGTAAAGAGAGGCTCGATCAGGTATTGCGGATCGTTAACCACGGCCGTCACCGTCAGCCATGCATTCCCGCTATATGGGTCAGGAAAGGTATCGAAGTCTTCTTCCAACATGGCATTGGCGCTGAAAGGGATTCCGTTTTTCTGCAAGTATCCGGGACGCAAACGGGTGGTAACCACCTTGAGATAATCCGCCTGTCTCATCATTCTCCCCGGAATGAGCTTGCCGCTCGCGTCTTGTATTGGTCCACCCTGGCCGTCGCGCGTATCGATATTTGCGGCTCCCTGCCAGGAAGCTAGCGAAAACCCTTGCCAGCTTGGCGGATCGTTCTGTGGCAGTGGGCCACCGAAGTGAAACAGACGCGTCTGAGTCCCGGAATCTGTGTCGATGCGCAGCGTGCTGTCATCTTGCCAATAGATGTGTAGCCGCCCGGGAACCTGCATGATGGCGGGCGCGGCGTATGACTTGCATTCATCGCCGCTGGCATGATCCTTAGCCGGATCCCACGTGTTGGCGACTTTCCGGCCTTCGGGATTGAGGGGCACGAACTGATAATCGTTTTTATCCGGGACGAGCATACGATATCGCCACAACTCGGTTACGACGGAAACCCAGTACCCAGTCAGATCCTTCGGGGCAGCTTCTCGCGGCGTTTTCGGAGGCGCGGGCGGAGCATTACCCCGGGTCGGAGCACTGAAATCCTGGGCAGCGACACATGCAGGGAGCAACATGAACAATGTCCCGGCGAGCAGGAATGTTCGGCTGGCGCGTGACTTTGTAATTCCACACAGCATTCGGTTTTTCCCTAAACCAACGAAAGTATCAGTTGCCTAATTCGCTTTGCGACTCGAGTTCGGGGCTGCCTTGGCAGTGAGACTCTTGTACGCCGCCTCGACGAACATATCCGTCGTCCAGCTGCCGGTATCGCTGCCGTAAACCGGATCGTAATCGCGGGTCGGTTTGGCCGCCTTCACCTGCTCGAGTGTCATGCCTTGCTTGATCATGTTTTGCAGGCGGTCCCGAATGATCACCAGCATTTGGTGGTACACAGCCAAATCGGCCACGTCGCAAATCCTGCCGTGGCCGGGGACGAGCATCGTCCCGCCTTCCTGATGGTCCGCCGGAATCGCAATCTGCTTGATACGATAGAGTCCTTCGATGACTGCCTGCAGGCTGCCGCCGCTCTTCAAATCGATGATGGGGTATTCCGTGGGATCGAAAAGATCGCCCGTGCTGATTACATCGGAATGCCGAAAAACCACGAAGCTATTCCCGTCGGTGGCTGCCGGTTGATGAAATACCTGAATGGGTTCGCCATTAAAGTAGAGGTTTTTCTGCGGCGTTGAATACGTGTCGTTGGGCCATGCCTTTTCCGGTGTGGGAGCAGCCTGGCCGGTCGGCGCGCTCATCCTGTCGAGAACCGTGTTGAACGCGACGATCATCACGCTCGCGCCCGAAGCGCGGTCGATGGCCAATGGCCGGCCGCTTTTCGCGAAGCTTTCGTTACCACCTACATGGTCGCTTCGGTCGTCGGTATTGATGATGTAAGTGACCTGGCCTTTCGATAATGGCCGGATCAGCTGCAGAACCTTGTCGCTCATCGCTGCAAGCCCGGTGTCCACGAGCACGATTCCGTCGCTGCCCGCCTGCACGGTGATATTGCCGCCGGCGCCTGCCACCATGCTGACGTTACCCTGCACCGGCAAAAGTTCGACATCACCGCTCTTGGCCTTCTGATCTTCGCCCGCCGGATTTGAAGCGCCGTTCTGACGCCCGCGGGTTTGAGCTTGCTGTGAATAGGCGAACCGCCCCGCCCCGGCAATTCCAATAAAAAGCAGGCTCGAAACGGTGCACATCAGCCGCAGTTTTGAGGAACGAAAACTCATATCCCTGTTCGACGCCCGCCAGCGTAAAGACGAAATTTTCCCAGAAAAGACGCGTTTCTGAGGGCATGATCTACTTCGGATGGATCGAATGTCAAGGTGTTAAATGGCTCGCGCCGTTTGCTGGCGGCTGGAGACTTCCGCAGAGCTGAAGCCTCAATTGGGCTGCAACGGACATAATCGGGACGGCTTAGAAAATAGCTTTGACTAGGCTTGTTGGCGCCCAGCGCGTTTATTGCAGCGGAGGGGGACTTACCAGCGGCGTACGTCGCGGCTCCCCATGCGGGCCACGGACTTCGACCTCCTCGAATAACAAAGATGGCGCAATCACGTCGCTGGGAACTCCGCCGTTGGCGCTGCCGAACGCGCCCAGGGCAGTGCCCGCAGTTTCCGCGTCCTGACTCTGCGCATAATAGAAGACAGCATTGTCGTTGCCGGCGCCCAGCAGTGTACGAAGATTCCGGACAGTCAGTTGTGAAATCAGGGCTCCGCGAACCAGTTCCTCGTGCCCGTCACTTACGTTCACGCGATAGACCATGAGCGGCATACGCATGCCATTCGGCGCTCCCGAAGCCAGCGTGGCCAGCGAGTCGGAGAGCTCCTCCTGGGTGGAACTCGCGATCACCGGATTATCCATCTCGCGCACCAGCAGTCCCCAGTCCTGCCCATTTTGCTTGCAAGCGTCGAGGAATTTCTTCCGCAGATTATCGGGCGTTTCCCCATTGCTGGCCGTGAAAAACAGATTACTGACCATGGGCCGCGGCATGCCCAAAAATGCCGACCGGCCGTGGCCATTGGAGTGATCCAAGTCCGGCCCTGGCCGGCGCGACATCAGCAATTCCTTCAGCAGGCCTTCCTGCACTAACGCGATTTTCTGGGCGCGGACGCCGTCCTGATCGACTTGGTAGGATGCAATCAAGTCGCGCCCCTGGAATTGTTGCGCGCTCGGATCATCGGTAAGCGTTACGGTCACAGGCAAAACGCGCTGGCCGATGCGCCCCATCCATTCGCTCCGCCCGCCCAATGCCTGCATCATCTGTTCGAAACGCGTGTTCATCGAAAGAGGCGGACGTGCTCCGCTTACTGAAGGCGCCAAGACTTGCGCCAAAAGCGAGCCTGCGGCCCGCGGTTCGAATAGCATCGGGCCGTCGTAATCCTTTACCGGGGGAGCTGTACGCAACGCTGCTAATTCCTTGCCTTTGCCTTCAAGCTGCTGCCGCACGGCGTCGGCAGTGGGAAGCTGCGACGGACGATTGGCATAAAGCGCAAGGTAGTTGTGCAACGGCATGCCGTCATCGGCTTGCGTGCCCAGGCTGGATTCGATTGCTGCAAGGCTGCGGCTTGTGCGAATTTGCGTCCCCTCTGTCGTAACGATATAGCTCGTCGCATAGATCAGGTGATAAGTGACGCGCGAGTTGTATAACTCGGGATAATTTTTCAGAATCGCGGATACCGCTCGCGCCTCCGATTCCCAGTTTCGTGAAGTCCAGTCGGGCTCAACCCGCTGGTCGACTGCGAGTACGGGAGGCTCTTGCGCAAAATCGTCCACCGTCGGAGCATTCGCGAGAGCGCGCAACGCCGCCTGCTTATTCGAATACGAATCGAGCGCTTCTTTGTAAGCCTGATCGGTCGCCAACCACAGATCCTGTCGCAAAGAATCGTAATCGCGATCGATGCCTACGGTCCCCGTGGAACCAAGAAACCCCCGAAATCCCTCGGCGGAAAGGAAATTGGAGCTGTCCAGCTTGTAATTGCCAACGCGCACGTCCACGCTCATAAATCGGTTGCGCGTGGTGCCGCTTGTCAGCAGCGCTCCAAATTCCGCACTGATGACGCGTTCGTCCAGATCGAGCAGCCGATATTCGATGAAGTAAGGGCGCTGCTGCCCTGGCAGGACAAGCCGATCCTTCGATCGCTGGAGTTCGTCATGCAGCGCCGCAAGCGTTTTGTCGGCATCCCCGGAAGGAACGGGCGCTATCTGACCCATTGCCACCGCTGACGCGCCGGGCGCCGCATTTTGTCCGAACCCCACTGCAGGCGCCGCTAGAAAGGCGCCCACAAATAGAATGCTCACCGCAATCCACATTGGTGTTTTCATCATTGGCTCGCCAATCATCGCTAATTGCCCCTCGCTGGAGGATCGGACGCCTGCGGATCATGCGCGGGCGGTGGCAGAATGGGCGGCCGGTCGGTGGAGGTTTGTTTCTTCTCAACTTCCATCTCCGAAACCAGCAGTGGGGGGGCCGCTGCCGCAACAGGGACCGAACCCGATTCCGCGCCGCAGTAACCGTTGAACACTTCGGTGGTATCGCCGGTGGCCATGATCTTTTGCAGCGAAACGAGCGGCGTACCCACAATAGACACTCCCCGAACCAATTCATCCGGCCGGCCATCGGCATAAACACGATAAACGACCAGCGGCTCTACGTGAAAGGCCTGCGGCTGAGCCCGGCCGGTAAACGTAAAGCCTCCCGAAATGTCGTCAAAGAAGAGGCCGTATGGCTTGTTCTGGTGCTTAATTTCGTCAATGAGCATTTGGCGCAGCCGCGCATTCGTGACCTTGTAGCTGCTTTCGACAATCAGGTTTCCCTGTCGGGATTCCGGGGGCAGGCCCACCTGGCGGCGTCCGTGCCCGTTCGACTGCGGAAAGCCGTTCAGCGGCTGCCGGGACATCTCGAAATTCTTCAGCACCCCATGATCTACTAACGTGACTTTCTGAGCTGCGATGCCTTCATCATCGAAGGGATAATTGCCCAGTAGCACCGTCGAGCCTAGTTTCGCTGTCGTGGGATCATCGACGATGCTGATGAAATTCGGCAGAAGCAATTGGCCCACCTTGTCCGCAAACGTCTGGCCTTCATTGATGTCCTTCTGGCGAAATCCTTCGTCACGATGCCCGAAAACTTCATGGAAGAAAACGGCGGCGGCGCGTCCGGTGAGCATGGCCGGCCCTGCATACGGATCCGCCAGCGGTGCCTTGGTCAATGCTTCCAATTCTTTTTGCAACACGCCGCATTGTGCGAGCACCGTTTTGTCGTCCGGAGCCGACGCCGGATCCGTCCAATCGAAGTTGTAGTAACGCTCGAGATCCATTCCGTCAGACGCCTTGCCCTGAATGAAAAGCTCGAGCCGATACCGCACTTGGCCGAATTGAAGTTTTGTGCCCTCAGTCGTCACGTGATACTGGTTCTGCGCCTGCGCGCTGAAAGTCACTATGGAATTCAGGATCAAAGCGGATGAGCGGAAAGAGTGGGTGTACAGCCGCACCTTGTCTTCCCACGGATGCCTGTCGAGCGTATACGAAGCCCGCGCGCCGGAAAAGACCTGCGGCTTCTCCTGTGAAAAATCCGGAGCGCCCTGCTCTAACGTTTGCACCTGGACGTCTTTTCCGGTCTTTACCTTGATGAAGGCTTCGGCGGCCGCTCGATATTGGCTTTCGGTCTCTCGCCACATGGCCCGCTTGAGCACTGCGGGATCGTCATCCACCGGCACGGGTTCTCCAAAACTGCCGGGGAAGCCCGGACCGTCATTGCCTACACGATGCGTATTATCGAGCTGATAACTGCCGACGCGAACTTGTCCCTCCAGCCAGCGGCTGCGTTGTTCCTGGCTGGAAAGCAGGGCGCCGTTGGAACCAGTTACTTCGGAACGTTGGCTATCCGTGACGGTATAGCTAAGGAAGTATGCTGGCGGATCGGATTTGCCGATCACCGCCATCTCCCGGTCGAGTTCTTGCTGCACCGCTCCTAATATGGGTGAGGGCGCTGCCTGGCCCGCGGGTGCCGCCTGCGCAGGAGGGGCAGGCATTCGAGGAGATTTGCCTTTAGCGGACGCGCTCGACGCGATGAGAAGCGCAAGAATCGGAAGGAAGATAGGTTTTAGTTTCAAGCGAATCACTCCCTAAGCCCAAATCGCGGGCTACGAATCCCCTCAGTCTACGCTTGTTTCTGGCAAATCAGAAATTGTGTCCTGAATTCCGGTAGTGGGCTAACTCCGTGTTGTTGCTGATTTCTGATCGAGCAACCACTCGTGCCACCTTGAACGCGATTATCTGCCGTCATGGACCCCGTGAGGCGGCCAGCCTGCTGGGAGCACGACTCCCGAGTAGAGCACGGCTGCAAGGTTGCGGTTCCCGCCTTGATGCGTCACCCAACAGGAGACCATAGGTATGCTGGAATTGGCAGCGAGGCTGTCTGCAAAAGTCCAGAACTGCGGTTGAACATCAGGCTTCACCGAATACACAAAAAGCGCGGCCACCCCTGGCTCGCCGCTAGCGATGAACCCTCTCAGCGTTGTCGACAGACGCGAAAGATCTTCCCGGTACAGTTTGTCATCGTCAGCATACCCGTTTCCCCGAAACGTCATGGGGTCGGCGGTAAACAACCACGGCGCACGAAGTGTGGCAGGGCACGACAGAACGCCACCAGGGCGAACCTCGCGTCGCCAAGATGAATTGACCGGCGTGACACCCGAGCCCGACCACATCTCGACCAATTTCGCGTGCTTTTGTAGGTCGACTTCCGTGATTCCACCAGAGAGCCTGCCTCGGCCGACCGTCGCGGCCAACAGTTCGCCCGTGTTGGGATAGCTCTCCAGTGATGCCTCCGTCGCTCGGTACGCCGCGACGATTGGGGATTCGCCGCAGGTCGGAGGGTTGCGCGCGGCCTGAAGAGCTTTCTGCAGCAGGCTTTTGGTCTGGCCGTTCGGAGGTCTGTCGCAAGGTTCAAGCGGAGCCATGCCGTGTGTGAGAGCTAGGTGAAGAGTCCTTTGCGTGGACATTTTCGTCAGGCACAGAGCAACGGCAACCTCCACGCTGTGTTGAAAGTAGTTTCCATCGTTACCCTTCGCCACAAAGTACCTCACTAGCAACAACATTCTAGCCCACTACCTGAATTCCAGGAGGTTTGCCGATCGCAGCGCAATCAGGCGCAGACCGCAATATGGCTAGATGCTCTGATTTGCCTGCGAACAGAACAAATAAATGAGACCGGCGCGTTTTGTTGCGCGGTAATTCGGATGCAGGGTGAACCTTTCGGGCTGCCTACCGGAAAGCCGACTAATATCGTTGCCCGTCAGACTCGCACTTTCTGGTTGCGGATGATCTCTTCGAGGGTAGCTAGCGCCGAAAGCGCGGCGAGACGCGAAGTGCGCGGATTCGAGGGCGAGGGCACGTTTTCCAGGACGATTCGGAAGCGCCCAAAATCACCGACCGCCTGAATCTCATGCACGTTCTCGGTTCCGCCCGGCACGGCGATCACGCGAACGCGAATCTCGACCGATTTACCCGCAGCCAACCGCAGTGAGGCTGCGACGTTCGACGTCGTGGGGAAGGCGCGGCAAGCATCTTCCGGCGGACCTTCGAACAAAACCGTTTCGTCTTTAAGCCGATCCAGATCGATTCGCCTCTCGGTGACGTATTTCGCGCCTCGCAGAGCCGCAATGGGCTTCCGGCTCGTTAGAATCACCAGACTCAAGCGTCCCATCGCCGCGGCCCTCAAGCCATCGAGGCCCGCGATGGCACCCGATGGAACATGAATCCGGCACCCCTGCCGCTCCGCCTCCTCAAACCACTCTTCGTTCTCGAGCAGGCCACCCACGCTCATGACCATCAAATCTTTCTGCGCGCGCAGCGCCCGCGGAACGATGTCCGGCAAAGCCGCCTGACTCGCCGCCTCGATAATCAAATCCGAACGGCGCACCAGTTCATCGATCTCCACCACGGGAGGGCGTGCTTTCAACTGCGCTGCAAACCTCTCCGCTCGCGCCCGATCCTGATCGGCAACAGCCACCAGAACGGCGCGGCTTGGCTCCGCATCGAGCGCCGTGGCAAGAATCTGGCCGATGGCGCCCACGCCGAGCAGTCCGACTTTGAGAGCTGCCGACATTAAGCTAATTCCAACATCCTCTCGATGGCGCGACGTGCCTTTTTCGCTGTCTCCGCGGGCACCGTCACCTGCGGTGAAAGCGTTTCGAGAGAGCGAATAACGTTGTCGAGCGTAATTGTCTTCATGAAGGCGCAAACGGCGTTCGGGTTCACCGGATAGAACGACCGGTCGGGAAATTCCTTGTTCAGCCTGTGCAGGATGCCCATTTCCGTTCCCACTGCGAACTCTTGGGCGGACGATCCGCTAATGTGCCGCAGCATTCCTTCCGTCGATAGGAAGAAAGTGCGATTGAAGGGCAAGCTGCCGTCGAGCGCCTTGGCCATGCAGGAACTGACGCATCCGCATTCTGGGTGCAGCAGCAGTTCCACATCAGGATGATTTTCGAGCACTTCGTCCACGTCTTCTGGCCGGATCGTGCGGTGTACGTGGCAGAAGCCGGGGTAAGCAATGATGTTGCTTCGCTCCGCCTGCCGGGCCACGACTTGGGCCAGGAATTTATCGGGGATAAATAGGATGGGCCGCTCGGCGGGAATCGCTCGCACCACTTTCGCGGCATTTGCAGAAGTGCAGCAGTAGTCGCTCTCTGCTTTCACTTCAGCCGAAGTGTTGATGTAAGCCACAACGACTGCATCCGGAAAACGCGCCTTCCAGGCGCGCAACTCGTCCGCCGTTATCGCCGCGGCCAGCGAGCAGCCCGCGCGCAAATCGGGCAGGAGCACCGTTTTCGTAGGGCACAGAATCGCGGCCGTTTCCGCCATGAAATGCACGCCGCAAAACACGATCGTTGCGGCATCGGTAGCCGCCGCGCTTTGCGAAAGCCGCAGCGAATCCGCCACGTAGTCCGCCACTTCCTGTACCTCGGGACGCTGATAATGATGGGCCAGGATGATCGCTTTGCGTTCCTGGCAAAGCTTCCTCACACGGTCCTGCTTGGCCAGAATTTCTTCCGCTGTGTCGTGGATCTCTTCGATCGGCGGAAGCGTGTAACGGCTTTCGTAGGTTTCGTTGCTAACGGCTACTGGGGTCATGGCCTTTTTCCTTTTGGGGTTCTAGAGTCTTTCACAGAGATCGAGAGCGCGCGCCGAATGCGTCAACGCGCCCATGGAGATCGCGTCCACTCCGCTGGCGGCATACTCTGCGAGATTTCTTTCAGAAATATTTCCGCTGGCTTCGGTAAGAATGTGGTCGAGCAGGTTTTGCGTACGCAGGTCTGCGATAACGGCGGCAATTTGTGCCGGCGGCATATTGTCCAGCAGCAACAGGCAGGGGCAGTCGCCGTCCGGTCCTTCTTGCGACGATTCCTGCACGCGCCGAAATGCTTGTGCTGCCGCAATCGCGCCGGCCTGGCTTCGCACTTCCACTTCTATAAACGCTGCTGACTGGCGCGCCGGCCACGCGCGCTCTACGGCCACACGCACTGCGTCTTCTTCGCGATTCGCCAGCAGTGCGAGATGGTTGTTCTTCACCAAAATCGCATCCCACAAGCCCAGCCGATGGGTTCCGCCTCTGCCCAGGTGCACGGCGCGCTTATCCAGCAAACCCCAGGGAGTTTTTCGAGTGGCCACCACGTGCGCTTCTGGGTTATGCCGATGCAGCAGTTCCTGAAAACGCCGCGTGCTGGTAGCAATGCCGCTCAGGCGCTGCAAAAGATTCAAGCCCACCCGCTCATGCGCCAGCAGATCTCCGCGTCGTCCTTCGATTTCGAGAACGACGTCTCCAGCGTTAATGGTCTCGCCATCGTTTTTACAAACCCTCACTTCGAGATCATCGCGCATCACCAGCCAGCAAAATTCCGCGACGCCGGCAACTACGCCGGACTCCTTCGCCAGGATCTTCGCGCTCGCATGTTGATCGGCTAAGTGGAGAGCGGTCACCGTCAGATCCCCCAGGCCGACATCCGAGCCCAAAAGTTCGTTCAACAGCGTGCGCACGCTCCGGAGATATTCGTGATTCCCCAAATGCAGACAGTCGCCCCGGAAAAATGCTCGCTTAAGCCGTTCCTGCCGGAGCGAATACGCCGCGGTCTGTGTCGCTTGCTGTGTCATTTGAGTAAGAATCCCCGCGACTGCAGCTGCGCCTTGGCGCGCGCAATCATGCCCGGCTTGCTCGCTTCCACCGTGTGCAGGTGCACGCCGTGCGTCAGCGACGAAAGTAGGTTGGCCTTTGTGCTGCGCCATTGCCGTATAAAATCCTGTACGTCGGCGCGCGACTCGATCATCAACGACCCGCGCATTTCGCCATAAAGCGCGTGCTCCACGATCACGTCCAGGATGCGCACGCCGTTGTCCACCAGAATCTGCAACTCCTCCTCGGTCCTTTCCGGGCTGTGCTGGCACGCAATTACGGCACGCTGCGTGTCTGCCGCTTGTTTGGCTGGCAACCGATAGCCTTGCGGCGTCGACAGAATGTCGTTCCCCTCCGCGCGGAGGATAGCGATGTCTTGCACCACGCATTGCCGGCTGACCCGAAAATGGCGCGCCAATCCCGTTCCTGGGACGGGACCGCTCTGCGCGCGCATCCATTCGAGGATGCGTCGCCGGCGCGTGCCGCCCGAAGCTGGCTGCGCCTTCGCGCGGTTCTTTTGGGGCAACGCGCTAGTTGCCTGGGGCTGTCTTGTCACCTGTCCTATGCGCTCTCTAGTCACAGTGAATTATAGCACGGCGCTTACGGTTCCCGCAGGTGACAAATTCGACGCCTCAAGGCTCAATTTCCCGCCAAAAGCGCTGCCCAGCGGCAATAATCGAATCGTTATGCGAATGCTCGGACTGCTCTTCGCCGCCGTGATCGCCATGGGCATCTATTACTTCTACCTGAAGCAAGCCGCGCCTGCGCCCGGCATGGTCGCCACTCAAGCCATTACCACCACCGGTGTGGAGATGGACTTAAACGCCATCGCCCAGGCCGAACGAACCTACTTCACGCAAAACGGCTCGTACGCCGATCTCGACCAGCTCACCTCGAGCGGCGCGCTCACCATGGCGCGCAGCGGCCGCGATGGCTATACGTATTCGATTGAAACTTCGGGGAATGGTTTCACGGCGAGCGCGCGCCACTCCGATAGCCCCGCCGTCAGCGGCGTTGCGCCTTTGCACTATCCCGCGATTTCGATCGACCAAAACATGCAAATGCACCAGGAGTAATCGCCTCCAACTCGGCCAGGTTCGGCTCCCCGCCCTCAAATCTCTGCTGCCGGAACACTTCGTTCGCGTGTGCTAAAATCAAGGTACAGATGGATGCGCAGATTCAGCGGCTCGTGCATTTGCAGGTCCTCGACGCCCGTTTGGCGGCACTGCGCGCCCGCTTGCAAGCCATCCCCGGGCAGCTTGCCGCTGCGGATGCACGGGTCAGCATTGCCCGGCAGCAGATCGCCACCGCCAAAGAAGCCCTCACCACAAGCCTCAAAGACCGCAAAACGTACGAAATGGATGTGGACTCCTGGAAAGAAAAGGCGCGCAAATACCGGGACCAGAGCTTTGCAGTAAAGACCAACGAAGCGTATAAGGCCCTCCAGCACGAAATTCAGCATGCCGAAACTCAGGTAGCGCAGGCCGAAGACCGTTTGCTCGAGCGCATGGTCTCAGGCGAAGATTACGAACGTCAGGTGAAAGCCGCCGAGCGCTCCGTGATCGTTGTCGATAGCGAAGCGCAAGCCGAACGGCAGAACATTCAGACGGAACAAACTGGGCTGCAGCAAGAGCTGCAAGCCAAGGAAGCGGAGCGCCGCACGATCGCCTCAGAAATTCCCGAGGAACTCCTCGGCACCTACGAGAAGATAGCCGGCCGCCATCACGGGATTGGGGTTGCCGAAGTCCGTAACGAAGCCTGCGGTCTCTGCGGAGTGCGCATTCGCCCCCACGTATTTCAGGAATTGCGTCGGAACGATCTCCACGAAATCTTCCAGTGCGAAACTTGCAGCCGCATCCTCTATTATGTTGAGCCGCCCGCGTCCGCTGCGCCAGAAGCCGAACCCAAGGCCAGCGCGGCGGGAATATCCGCAAATGACGCCTGAGTTCCGCGCATTTCCGTTCGAATGCCCATTCGCATGAAGAGCTGGTCAGCCAAACCTCCCTCCGGCAAGCTTCTGTTCGATTCGCCTGCCAAACCCACGAACATCTTCGTAGCTAATGTGGACGGCGCTTCGCGCGGCAATCCCGGACCAGCGTCATATGCTGTGATTCTGCGCGGCCCCGACGGCGCCCCTCGTTTCGAAGTCGGCAAATATATCGGACGCGCAACCAATAACGTCGCCGAATACTACGGCCTGATCACCGCGCTCGATTACGCCGCCGCGCAAGGAATCGATCGTTTGCTCGTGCGCAGCGATTCGGAGCTGCTGGTTCGGCAGATGCAGGGCCGGTATAAAGTGAAGAGCCCCGACTTGCGGCCGCTATATGAGCGCGCGCGTAAGCTGGCGAACGGTTTCGCCTATTTCGCCGTTGAACATGTGCCCCGCGAACAAAATAGCGAAGCAGACGCGCTCGCCAATCTTGCCCTAGACCGCACCGGTTCCCACGGCGGAAACGTTGCGCCGGAACCAGGATTCAGCGCGGCTCCGGATGCCAGCCGCAATATCAAAGCTGCTCCGAGCAGCACCACCGGCGGTTCAGAGCCGTCCGCGCGCACCGAGCGCGCCGAGAAGAAGATACGCGCACGCTATACCGGCGGCGCGCTGCATCCTCTCGATGCGCTCGATCTCGCCGAAGGCGAAATCGTCGACATCTCCATCCGCCGCCCGAAAAATCCCTCCTGACACCGCCACTCTCGATGAGCAGCACGCAAACCTGGGATCCTAAGCGTTACGCGCGCAACGCTCGATTCGTGAGCGATCTCGGCATGCCGGTCGTTCATCTGTTGGCGCCGCGTCCCGGCGAACGCATCCTCGATTTAGGATGCGGTGATGGCGTGCTCGCGGCCAAGCTGGCCGCGATGGGCTGCGAAGTTGTGGGAGTCGATGCCAGCGAAATGCAGGTTGCCGCGGCGCAGAAATTAGGAGTGGACGCTCGCATCATGCCCGGCGAAGCGCTGCCATTCCGCGAAGAGTTCGACGCTGTATTCAGTAATGCCGCGCTGCATTGGATGTTGTGTCCAGACGATGTCATTGCCGGGGTCTGGCGCGCGCTCAAGCGCGGCGGCCGATTCGTCGCCGAGATGGGCGGATATGGATGCGTGCAGACGATAAAAGCTGCCCTGATCGACGCCCTTCATCGCCGTGGCATCGATGGCGAATCTCTGGTGCCTTGGTATTTCCCCACCATCGAGGATTACTCCGCGCGATTGCGGCAAGCGGGATTCGTGGTTTCCTATATTTCGCTGTTTCCGCGTCCCACGCCGCTTCCGGGCGACGTAATTCCATGGCTGGAAACCTTCGCCGAAAACTTCCTGCGTGCATTGCCGGCTGCGGAGAGGCCCGCATACCTGAATGAAGTGCGCGAAGCGGTGCGCCCGAAATTATGTGACGCGGACGGCAACTGGACTGCGGATTATGTGCGGCTGAGGTTCGCGGCACAGAAGCCGCGGTAACAAAGGCTTTTCACGCGGGGAGCGCCGCACCTGCCACTGCGGCTCCGGCTGCCGAGGTTTCGTTTTTCAGGTAGTAGCAGCGGTAGAGCGTATCGCGCTGCACGGGCATGTAACCCGCATCGGAAATGATGCGCCGCAACTCGGCTTCATTGGTCCGGTTGCGTACACCTGCGGCGTAGACGACATTTTCTTCGATCAGGATGCTGCCCACGTCGTCGGCTCCAAACTGCAATCCAATCTGGCAGATTTTGATCCCGGGCGTCAGCCAGCTCGACTGGATGTGATCGATATTGTCCAGATAAAGCCGGCTGATGGCCAGCGTCTTCAGATAATCCGCCGCCGTCGCTTCCGGAACGCGTTTGCCGAGCGAAGTATTCTCCGGCGCGAAAATCCACGGAATAAATGAAGTAAATCCGCCGGTCTCTTCCTGAATGCGCCGGACGCGCTCGAAATGATTGACGCGATGCCGGAATTCTTCGCCGCATCCAAACATCATGGTCGCCGTGGTGCGCAGCCCCAGCGCGTGCGCGGTGCGATGCATTTGCTCCCATTCGTCGGCGCTGCACTTCAGGCGCGAAATGCGCCGGCGAATTTCGTCGTCCAGGATTTCCGCGCCGCCTCCCGGAATGGAATCGAGGCCCGCGTCGCGCAGGCGCGCGATGGTATCGCGCACGCTGAGCCCCGAAACCTCGGCGATGCAGAGCACCTCCGGCGCCGAAAAACAATGCAGATGAATTTTCGGGAAGCTGTGCTTGATCGAGCGCAGCAGGTCTTCGTAGTAGTCGATGCGCAGATCGGAATGCAGTCCCCCCTGCATCAGAATGCCCGTGCCGCCAAGCGCGATGGTCTCTTCGATTTTTTGCAGGATCGTGTCCAGCGAGAGGACGTAGCCTTCCTTCGAGCCCATCGGGCGGTAAAAGGCGCAGAACGAGCAATATTCCGTGCAGAAATTGGTGTAGTTGATGTTGCGGTCGATCTGATAGCTGGCTACGCGCGGATCGTTTTTCTTTTTGCGCAGTTGATTCGCGGCCATGCCGATGCCGATCAGGTCGTCGGACTGGAAAAGATCGAGCGCTTCCTGCTGTGATAGGCCCATCAGCGGCCTCCTTGCGCGCTTCCGGCGCGCTCAGCGGCCTCATGTGTCCGCGGCAAAGGCGCGAATTCGATGGGCCGGGCGCGCGGAATAAGACCGGCGGCGGCGCATTCGCGGAAGTAAAGCTCCAGCCCTTCGAGATTCGCGGCATCCAGGGAAAAATCGATGTGGTCCCGCAGATAGATCTCCAGATCGCGCGGCGGCAACTCCAGCTTCAAAGACGCGGATTCGGCGATTTCGCCGATACGCGCCAGGCCATACTCCTTTGAGGCCAGAAAATCGGCGACCACCTCCGGCGTGATCAGCTCGCGCCGGCCAACCCAGATCGCCAGAACGCACGGTTTGCCGGTCATCAGGCGCCACTGCTCGGCCACGTCGTAAACAAAAAGCGTATCGATCCCGGGCACGATCTGGTCTTGCTGATGCGAGACGGCTTCATCGCAGCCGCATCCTTTTGCGTCGGGGGCTTTCGCTGAGAGCGCATCGACCTTCAGTCGGATTCGCAGCGCCGGATCGCCGATCACCAGCGCGGCGTCGGCTTGCGCCAGCATGGCCGCGGGATCTGGCGGCGAGTCGATAAATTCCGGATCGATGCCCCAGAAACCTTTCGACAGAAGCCGCGTAAGCGCCACGGAACTGCGGGAGTTCGTGTCCAGGGCGATGCGTTTGGCCTGTTCGATCGGCTTTTTCGCCAGCACCAGAATGCTGCGCACTTCGCCCTTGGCGGCCACGGCCATTTCCGGCAGCACCACCATGCCGTCGATGCGCTGATATTCGACGGCGGGAATAATGGCGACGTCCACCTTACCGGCACGCAATGCTTCGGCGCAGAGCGAGGGCACCGTGAAAGAAAGATCGTAGCGGCCCTGAAGAGGTCCGTCCGTGAAGCCCCAGACGAGCGGCGCCGTATTCAGGAATTCGACGATGGAGACGCGCAGTTTGCTCATGGACCTTATATTTGTGCGCTAAAGGGCGTTTACCGGCAACATTGCGGCGCCCGGGAACCCTCAGATCCGCACACTGGAGTTAGCCAGCAAATATAGCACAGACAAACGCACCCGCTTCGGTTTAGCCCGGTACTCGTATTTCAGTGGTCGGCCAGCTTCCGGTTAGCGCGTTAATCAGGAGTTGGTCACGGGGAGGTGTGTAGTATGATTCCCGCCCGGCGGGGCGGGATTATCCCCTTCCGAAATTACCTACCCGTATGACCGAAAATTGTAGGCCCAGTCGCGTAAAATCAGGGAGGATCGGTGGCGAAGATCAAAGTTGACTATCCGGGTTTGCTGAAGCTATTTCCCGAATATCTCAATCCCAAAAGGTCTGAAAGCGCGTCACTTCTTATCTGGTATCTGGAGAACTACTACCGTTTGGATGGTTTGGAAGCAGTCGATTGTGTATGCGATAAGCGCGGCGACAAGGGGGTCGATGGGATTTTCGTTAACGACAACGATAAGACGATTACGGTTTTTCAGTCCCGGATCAATCAAAGTAGTGACACAACAATCGGCGATGCTTCATTGCGCTCCTTTGCTGGCACACTCTCCCAATTCAAAAATGCTGATTCGATTCAGAACCTCATCACCTCAGCGGGTAACGCGCAGGTCGCGGCGCTAGCGAAGCGCCTTGATTTGGTCAGCAAGATTAGCACGCATGATCTACGGGGAGAATTTCTTTCCAACGTCGATCTAGATACCAATGGGGCCAGCTTCTTAAAAACGCATCAGAATATAAATTTTGTTGGAAAGACGGCCCTAGAGTCAACGTATATCTCAGACGAGCGCGATGTCAAAATCCACAAGCCGGTTAAGTTTGATATTGGGGGCTTTCGAGTCACGGAATATACAGTTGATGCAAAGACGAAGGCTGTTATTGCGCCTATCAAAGCGACGGAATTAGTTGAACTACAGGGCATTGGTGACCAGTCAATTTTTGCCTATAACGTCCGCGGACCTTTGGGGAGAACGCAAGTCAATAAGGATATTGTTGCGAGTATTAGAGAAAAGAAGAGCCACAAACTCTTTCCTCTATTTCACAACGGCATCACGATTATCACGAATGAGCTAGACATCGACAAGAAAGGGGAAACTCTCTCTGCGAAGGATTATTTCGTCGTGAATGGTTGTCAGAGCCTTACAGCACTGTTTGATAATTTTGATAATAAAGACCAAGTCACAGATAACCTTCGCGTGCTCACTAAGTTTATTAAGATGCCGCCGTCGTCTCCGTTGGCCAAACAGGTAACGGAATTTTCAAATAATCAGAATGGCGTCAAGCCCCGTGATTTTATGTCGAATAACCCAATGCAGATCAGGCTTCAAAATGAATTCAAAAAAGAATACGCAGGCCAATATGCTTTTGAGATTAAGCGCGGCGAAGCCACCAATTCTGAAAAAGTGATCTCAAACGAAGACGCGGGACTTTTTTTGATGGCCTTTGATCTTAAAGAACCCTGGGGAACACATCGAAAGTACCAAGTTTTTGAAGACAAATATGCCGATCTTTTTGGGCGTCCGGAGGTCACGGCAGATCGCATAGTTCTTTGCGAGGTAATTGTCGAGGCAGTTGATGAAGCCCTTCCGAACGTCAAGAATCAGTTGTTTGCGCGTTATCGCCTTACTCGTTATTTGTTTTTGTACGTGGTCCGAGTAATCGTTGAAAACGATCCATTGGCTAAGGAAATACTCGAAAACCCGAAGAGATTTGTGCGAACTGAGAAGGCAAGGGATCACTTTCGTGAGTGCGTCCGCAAGATTGTTGGGGATCTGGTTGTCGACCTTAATGCTGAGGTAGAGGAATACGGAGATGATTTCGATTATCGGGACAAGTTGCGTGACGCTACTTGGGTCGGAGAACTCAGCAAAAAAGTATCAGCTGATCATCTAAAACTTGTAAAGCGTGGGCGAATTGCGTCGTTTGCGGATGAATGGAAAAAGAGTGGCCTGTGAAGGACGGCAAGAGACTTCGGAATTCTGACAGCTCGATGATGTCATGCGAATTCTATCCATCTCCACACAAGTACTTGGTTGCTCAAATTAAGGCTGCTCCCGCACCTTCGTATTCCGTGACAACCCGAATGCCCTTATGTAACGGTCGCGGTTATAACCACGCGGAGTCGTTCTACATCAGGAGTTAGACAACGGTGAGGCGCAGAGTTCTTCTAGGCTTACTCCCGGCTTAATGTCTGCCGGTCCTTTCCGATCTTCCTCAATGTCGTGGGAATCCACCTCGCCGACCACCAACGTTGCACCAAAAATCGAGTAAGCGACTAGCTAGGCATTACGCGATATACGGTAAATGTTTGTCCCACTGGCGGGTACTTTTGAGAGTATTTTTTCGCTCTCACCTGGAGCACGGCTTCCCTTTCGGCCGGATCGGTGACAACCGATAAGGTACGATCATACAAATTGTCGCCTACCTTCAGACGCACATGGGGATCGCGGGCCACATTTCGAGGCCATTCTCGCACTGCAGCTCCAGAAGTAGCCAGATAAAGCTGGCCATTATAGGCGATACACCAAGTCGTTACGGAATGAGGAATCAGATACCAGGTGTTGGTCTGAACCTTCACGGTTTTAATGCTGTCAGTGAATGACCAGTCGGCAACCGGAGTCGTTACGACATTCCCGCTGAGCCATAAACCGGGATAGCTCCCGGGACCTGGCGTATCCCCGTGAGGATTAAGTCCGGTGGCGCGCAGTGTCGCGAGCAGTAAGACCATGCAAATCACTATTGCTCCAACAATTCTTAATAGCGTTTTCATAGCTGGCTCCTTAAAGCTGCACGTGAGCGGCGTTCCCTTCTCGCGAACTATACAACCAAACCAGGAATCCTCGCGTGGAACTTCTTACTCCTGCCCCGAGGGGAGAGGCATGTCCATTGGAGAGACACTGGCAAGTCGAACTCTGTTCGATATCGTCAACGGAACAGCGTTAAGGAAGACTTTGGAGGTTGACCCGCCGCCTCCATTTGGTTCTACTTGACAACCGGAATGCGCCTATGTAACGGTCACGGTTATAATCCGGGGAGTCGATCCACATCTGGAGGTACACGACCGTGAGGCACAGAGTGCTTCTGGGCTTGCCGCTCTTCTTAGCTTTTATGGGGGGCCTGTTTATGGCCGCGCCGGCCTTCCCGCACCACACATTTTCCGTCGAGTACGACGCATCGAAGTGCACCGACATGAGCGGCACCCTCACGAAGGTGGATTGGCAGAATCCCCACGTCTATTTCTATATGGACGTAAAAGATTCAGATAGCCAGGTCAGTTCGTGGAGTTTTGAAGCCGTTTCGGTAGCATTTTTAAAAAGAAGCGGGATCCAGAAGCACGATTTTGACGATAACATGGGCAAAATGGTCACCGTCAGGGCCTGCATGGGGAAAAGCGCCAGTGCAAAAAGGGCCGCCGCTGAGACTGTCAAGATGCCTGACGGCCGTACCCTGAGAGTCGGAAGCGATTACGAACATGGAGAGAATTAAAACGGCGGGACTAAAGCTCCCGTCCGCCCGTTGGGTTTTTGCGCTGGCCGTTTTGGCGGCAGCGTGCGTTTCTATCGCCGCTGCACAAGAGGAAAAGAAACCCGAAGCCGGTTCGTCTCAACCCAAGTTGCAGGCATTGCCGCCGGGCGGACCAACTCCGCGCACCGCCGATGGCCATCCGGATCTTTCCGGCGTGTGGTTTCCGGGCAGTGCCGGTGGCTACAATACGACCAGTTCCGGGGCGCAGCGCCAGTTCGATCCAAAGGTGACGCCGGAAGAAAAGCCGCCGTTCCAGCCCTGGGCGGCAGCGAAAATCGCCTCCATGAGCCGGGTCGATTTTGAACTCGGACGCGCCTCAGTGAATTGCCTGCCGCGCGGCACGCCGCTTAACTTCCTGGGGAACCCGTACCCCATAAAATTGGTGCAAACGCGTGACGAACTGATCGAGCTGAATGAGCTGAACACCAACTTTCGCGTAGTACACACCGACGGCCGCCCGCACTCCAAAGATCCCGATCCTACCTTCAATGGAGACGCCACCGCACATTGGGAGGGCGATACTTTAGTGATCGACGTGATCGCCATCGACGAGCGCACCTGGAACAACTTCATCGGCTGGTTCCATAGCGATCAGGAACACGTCATCGAACGCCTCACGCGTCCCAGCGAGAATTACCTGATCTATCAGGTCACCATCGAGGACCCCAAGGTCCTGACCAAGCCGTGGACCTCAGCTCCCCGCAAATGGTCCCTCGGCCACGAAGATCTCGAAGAGTATTACTGCACGAACAACGCGGAACCGCAGGAATACCAATCCATCAAAGAAAAAGCCCCAGCCTCAACCAAGTAACGCCGAGAATTTCCCGCGGGCCCTCACCTCACCTCATGCACGCGCCGCGTCTCTTTACTTGGGCGATATAATGTTTACAACGCTTATTTGCGCGCGAATCCGGCGACTTGCGTACCCGATTCCCGCGACGGCGTTGCAATAGGTTTCAGCCTTGCTAATTGCCGCTAAAAATTTAACCCTCCTCGCCGGACCGGATTCTCAGAGACCCTCTGTTCGAACGAGACGGCAATTTACTTCCGATTCACCTATTGGAAAGAGCAGGCCTACACCAGCTAACAAAATTAGCCGTGACCAGACCGTGCAGTTCGCGCCCTCTGATGCCCGGGCGGCGTTCCAGTTTGTGCCCTTTGGGCGTTCCGCGAGCGTGACCAATTGCGATTCGGAGAAACGAAAAACTCGGGTGGAACTCGTGTGTAATGAACACTTGCACAAAAAGGGTGGGGGGGTACCCCCGTCATCTCCGCGCTCCTACTCAGAGTATCAACAATGTGCAGGCGCCTCAGCAAAGCGTTGCGAGGGTTTGCCTATGCAAGTAGAGTACTGCGAGAGGTAATCGGCTCAGCATTAAGTCCGTCTTTGTGGAGACAGTCCTCTGAGCAGCATCGACCAAACTCAAGGCGAATGGGAAGCGCTGGATAGAATCTTGTCCAGTTTGAAGAAGGTGTCAGTCCTGGTCGTCGGGGACGTGATGCTGGACGAATATCTCTACGGCACGATCGACCGCATCTCGCCTGAGGCGCCCGTCGGAGTCCTGAGTTGGACTTCACGGGAAGCTTGCCTTGGTGGCGCCGCCAACGTCGCGAGGAATCTCGCGCACCTTGGCTGCGAGGTGTTTCTGGCCGGTGTGGTGGGCCGGGATCAAGCGGCTCAGGAACTACTGCAGCTGGCAAAGCAGTCTGGCGTGCACACCGAAGGCATCGTTGTTGAAGATCGGCCGACAACGTTGAAGACACGCGTCATTGGGCATGGCCAGCAGGTTCTGCGCATCGACAAAGAGACTCGTTCCGAATTGAACGAGCACTCGGCAGCCAGATTGCTGGACTTTGTGAAGAAAGTTCTGCCTTTGGTTGATGGCGTGATCCTTTCCGATTATGCCAAAGGAGTTTTAGGCCTCGCTGTATGCAAGGCAGTGATCGATATGGCTTCAGCCGCAGGACGGAGCGTGGTGGTCGATCCTAAAGGGGACGATTTCACCAAATATCGAGGGGTTTCCCTGCTCACGCCTAACAAAGCCGAGCTAGGACGATCCACACAGTTGCCGGTTCGCAACGAAGGCGAGATTCGCACGGCCGCAGCCTCTCTTTTTGCTCGAACGGAATGCGAAGCAATTCTTGTCACGCGCAGTGAAGAGGGAATGTCCCTCTACACAAAAACGGGAACCGAAACGCACATCCAAACAGAAGCGCGCCACGTTTTCGATATCACGGGAGCGGGCGATACGGTGATCAGTATGATCGCGCGCATTTTCTTCGCCGAGCAGGATTTGGAAACGGCGGCCCGCCTGGCGAACGTAGCCGCGGGGATAAAAGTCGGGAAAATGGGAGCTGCCGCAGTTTCTCTCGAAGAGATTTCCGCGTGGATTCGGCAAAGAGAAAGTGCTGGAAGGCAGAAGCTTGTTGAATTGGCTCAGGCGAAACAGCTCGTCAGTATGGCGCGATCGCAAGGCCGGAAGATCGTCTTCACCAACGGGTGCTTCGATTTGCTCCATTCCGGGCACGTGCATCTTTTGCAGAAAGCGAAAGCACTCGGGCACATTCTGATCGTGGCGATCAATGACGACGCCTCCGTGCGTCAATTAAAAGGAGATGGCCGGCCGCTGATCTCGGTACACGATCGCGCCAGAATCATCGCCGCGCTGGAATCGGTGGATTACGTAACGGTTTTTTCAGATTCTACCCCGCTTCGCCTGATTGAAGAGTTGAAGCCGGATGTTCTGGTCAAAGGCGGCAACTACAGCTTGGAAGAGGTCGTCGGGCAAAAAGAAGTGGAGAAATACGGCGGACGCGTGGCTCTAATTCCGACCATCGACACGCAATCGAGTTCCAAAATCATCAAGGAAATCGTGGCCCGCTATCAATTCACGAACGAATCTTCAGACTAGTTTTCGCGCAACTAGTTTCAAGCGCGCCGTAACGAATCGATCTCCCCGGCTTTGGGATGGTTGTCAGGCCACTTCCTGATCTTCTATCGGCTCGCCCTGCCGTTCCGCCTTGGCATGAGCGATCACCTTTTCGGCGATCTCGTTCGGAACAAAGTCGTAATGCGAGAATTCCATGCTGTAACTGGCGCGACCCTGGCTCATGGAGATCAGGTCATTCGCATAGCTCAGCATCTCCGCGAAGGGCACCAGCGCCTTCACGACAACGTTCGCTCCGCGCGCTTCGCTGCCGTTGATCCGTCCGCGCCGGGAGCTTAGGTCGCCCATCACGTCGCCCGAATATTGATCCGGCGCGTAAACCTCCACGTGCATGATCGGTTCGAGCAGGGAAGGCCTGGCGGTCTTCATGGCTTCCTTGAACGCGAGGGAACCTGCAATCTTGAAGGCCATATCCGAGGAATCTACATCGTGGTATTTGCCGTCGTGGAGCACGGCGCGAAAATCCACCATGGGATAACCCGCCAGATAGCCTCGATCGGCGGAAGCGCGAATTCCCTTTTCCACCGAGGGAATGTAGTTCTTGGGGATTGCGCCGCCGAAGATGTCGTCCACGAACTCAAATCCCGCCCCGCGCGGCAGCGGCTCCAAGCGAACGCGGCAAACGCCGAACTGGCCGTGCCCTCCGGTCTGCTTCTTGTGCTTTCCTTCGGCATCGGCTTTGGCCCGTATCGTCTCGCGGTAAGGAACCTTTGGCGGCTTTAGACTGACATCGACCCTGAACCGCTTGCGCAGTTTGGCCACTACGACCTCGATGTGCTGCTGGCCCGAACCGGCGAGCAAGAACTCCTTGGTCTGAGGATCGCGCGAAAAGCGCAGAGCGAGATCTTCTTCCAGTATTTTGTGAATTCCCAGACCAATGCGATCCTCGTCTGCGCGCGTTTTCGGTTCGATGGCAAACGTGATCGCCGGTTCAGGGATGCGCGCCGGAGGGTAAAAGATCGACGAGGATTTGTCGCCCACGCTATCGCCTGTGACCGTGTCTTTCAGTTTTGCGATGGCTCCTAAATCGCCCGCATGCACTTCCGGTATTTCCATCCCCGATTTGCCTTGCATGACCTGCACGTGCTGAAAGCGCTCACTGGTGCCGCGGTTAAAATTCGTCAGCGTAGCGTCGTTTTTCAGCACGCCGGACATCACCTTGAAATAGTTGATGCGTCCGGCGAAAGGATCCGAGAGCGTCTTGAATACGAAAATCGAAAGCGGCTCAGAATCAGCGATCTTGCGCTCCACTGGAGTGCCTTTGCCACCGGCCTCGCTGAATCCGCTGGCCTTTCCGCGCGCGGCGGGATCGGGGAACACATCGATGATCAGATTCAGGATTGCGTCGCTGCCAACATTGTGCAGCGCCGAACTGAGCACCACCGGAAACAGACGGCGCTCCTGGAACGCCAGCCGCAGACCTTTCTTGAGATCCTCGAGCGGCAGCGTGCCTTTCTCGAAGAATTCCGCCATCAGCTCATCGTCACCTTCCGCGACCATCTCGACCAGCTTTTCGTGCGCATCTTTAGCCGCAGAAGCCATATCTGCCGGGATTTCTCCTATCTTGGCGCGGCCATCTCCGTCGGGCGCGTAAACCAGCGCCTTCATGCTGAGCAAATCCACCACGCCTCGAAATTGTTTTTCGGAGCCGATGGGTAGTTCGAGCGGCACGACTGCCCGGCCAAATGCTGCCTGCACCGATTCCAATGCGCGATCGAAACTCGCGAGTTCGCGATCCATCCAGTTGATCACGATGGCGCGCGGCTGGCTGTATTCGGTGCAATAATCCCAGACTTTTTCCGTGACTACCTGCACGCCAGCCACGGCATCCACGATCACCAGCGCCGCATCGGCGCCGATCAATGAGGCTCGCGTTTCGTTCACGAAAGTGCTGTAGCCCGGCGTATCCAGAAAATTGATCTTTGTTTTTTCGCCTTGACCGCCCGGCGCCCATTCCGCAAACGCCAATCCCGTCTGAATAGAAATCTTGCGCGCGATCTCTTCTTCATCCCAATCGGTTACCGTGTTTCCTTCGTTCACCTTTCCGAGCCTTGGCGTCATCCCAGCCGTATACAACAACGACGACACCAGCTGGGTTTTCCCGGTGTCGCCGTGACCGACAATGCCAACGTTGCGAAGGAACTGTGTCGTGTAGGATTTCATGGCTTTCCCCTCTTCGGGCCTAGGGCCGATCTCGCGGGGCGAAAGCACAGGCGGGATACCCAGGCGCCGTGCGTGGTTACTCGATAACGCGGATGCTACCACGAGGGAATGCAAGGCGGCAATTCCCGGAGTACCTCAAATTAGGTGGGCGAATTGGGGGGAGCTGCCGCTGGGCTCGCGCGGAGCTTTTTCAGATTCTGAGTACAGCTTACCTCTAGGCGTCTTCGTGAATCGTTTTCAGACCGATCAACTCGAATTCTTTTATGCCCGCAGGCGTCTGCACCTTTACTTCGTCGCCTTTCCGCCTGCCTAGTAACGCCCGGCCAATCGGCGAAGTCGTGGAGATCAATCCTTGCGCCGCGTCGGCTTCTTCGCTGGTCACCAGCTTGTACTCTACTTCCGCAGCCTTAGCCACGTCGCGGAGCCATACGCGCGACCCGTATCCGGCGCGATCGTGCGGAATATTGCTGAGGTTCAACATGCCGAGATCGCCCATGCGTTTCTTGAGCTGGCCCAAGCGAGCAGAAACGAAGCCCTGGCGCTCTTTGGCGTATTTGTATTCGGCGTTCTCCGAAAGATCGCCGTGCGCGCGCGCCTTCATCAATTCCTTGGGCAGCTCGAGATTTAATTCGTGCTCCAGGGTATCGATCTCCTCCTGAAGCTTGTGCTTGATTTTGGAAAGTGGGTCGTTATTGTCGTTGTTCATGGCGGTTCTGCTTTGTCTTTTCTGGAGTAAGCTTTCGTCCTGGGCATTCCGATAAACGTGAATGGATTGAGCTACGGTGTTGTTCCTGGATCCGGCCGGGCGGGGGTCCGGCTGTTCCTCCCGAACAGCAAGCATTCAAATCATAGCAAATTGGCGGGAGAGAGCGAATAGCGCGTGCAGATGCGGGGAAGCTATCTCGATCGAACAGGCACATGCCGTTAGCGGAGGCGCCATAATCAGAGGGAGAGGCTCAGACGGGGAGGGCCGCCTGCCGCTTTTCTTACTGCGCGAAGCTTCCCTGGGGCCGGAGCTTGTGCAAGGAGGCGAGCGCTTCCGCATTGTGCGGATCTGTATACAGGCACTGGTCGAATTCTTTGGCGGCCTCGCTGAATAATCCTTTGGTGACGTAAATGCGTCCCAACACAAGATGGGCATGAGAATCGAAAGGCTCAATTGCGAGTACATGACGCCAAGCGCCTACAGCTTGGTCAGTATCGTCTTGCAATGAATACGTCTCAGCAAGGCCAGACCAGCCATCGAAATCAGGGACAATCGCTATTGAGGCTCGGAATTCGGTTTGTGCGTCCTGTAACCGTCCCGATTTCAGATAAAAATGACCCAAGGCCTTCCGCGCGAACGGATCCATCGGAGAAATTCCCACCGCGCGCCGGAATTCGGCTTCTGCTTCGGCAGTTTTCCCAAGTGCCGCATATGCGCGCGCCAGATGGACGTGCGGAGCCGCGAACCGGGAACTGAGTTCGTTTGCTTTCTGTAAATACGGGATGGCCTCGTCATATTTCTTCTCTTCGATCATGGCGAAGCCGAGGTCGGAGAGCGCTTGCAGAGAATCCGGCCTGTAAGATAGCGCGAGATGCCACTGACGCAGAGCCTCGTCACGTTTTCCGGTGCGCCATTCCGCCATCGCGACGTCCGAACGCATATTCGAGTTATCAGGATTCGTTTGAATCGTCCGAAGCGCCAGCGAGTAGTCGTCCTTCCAATCGCGATTCCTGGCCATGATCTCGCCGCTCGCCAAGAGACCCAAGATGCTTGCCGCAAAAACGAGGGCCCAGCGTCTCTCGGCCGCCAACCCATTCTTTCTCCAGAACCAGAGCGTAATTCCAGCGATAAGCCAGCTAAACCCTACCGAGGGCAAATAAAGAAATCGTTCCGCAAAAACGTCCATTGGAAGCCAGCGCACATTCAAGACCGGCGCGAGCGTAAACAGAATCCATAGGAGCCAAAATGGGTACATTCGCGCTCGCTTCCATTCATAAATTACGGACGCAGCGGCCACCGTCAATACTGCGGCTCCGAGTAGTACATGGGAGTTGAGGAAAGATGTATTCCTCGGAATTGCATAGAAGACAGTGAGCGGCGAAGGCCACACTAGCTTCGCCGCGTACTGCCCGATCCAACCCACGGCAATTACCGCTGCTTCACGCCAGCTCACGTCCCGATGGAAGGCCACAGGCGCAAATCCGCCCAGCACAAGGAATCGTACGCCAACATATGTGAAGCCGATGACCCAGAATCCGCCATATCGAGCAACTTTTTGCTTCCAGGTAGTGATGTTGCGATCGCTGCGATAAAGATGCTCATAAATGGTCGCCAAGGCCGGCAAGGTCATGGCCGGTTCCTTGGAGAGCGTTGCAAGCAGAAAGCTTCCCAGCATGACCATTTGAATCCAGACGGTGCGGCCTTTCGCGCCCTCCAGCCTCAGGAATAACCAGAATGCCGCGAGATAGAAGATCGTCATTTCGATATCGACCACGCCCGCAATCCAGGAGACCGATTCGGTGTGAACAGGATGGATCGCGAAACACAATGCTGCGATCAAGCCGAGGGATTGGTCCGACGTCATCGCGGCGCCAACCTGATAGATCAGCCACACGGCCACGCAGTGCAGCAGCACGTTGATGAGATGGAAGCCGTAAGGAGAAGCCCCGAAAAGCTGGAAAGAGAACAGAAAACCCAAATTCATCAGGGGCCGGTAATAGTTCCCGCTTGGCGAACGCATCGTAAAGATCTTTGCGATGCCCAGAAAACTGTGGACGTAAGGATTTTGCTCAATTTGCGAGTGGTCGTCGTAAACGAAGCCGTTCACAAGTGTGTTGGCATAGACGAGAAAGGCGAGCAGGAGGAGGCAGCCGAGGAGAGTGGTTTTCCTGCTCTCCATCGCATCATTGCGCTCGAAATCCGTTCCCGTACCCAAATTATTCCTCGGATGCAAGTATGCCCGAGGCAGAATGACTGCGGGTGAGAGGCGCTGGTTGATGTGCCGAAAAGGTTCGTAAGGAAGGAATCCAGCGCGGAGCAAAGCGCCGGCTACTGTCTACAGGGATCCCCCGAGTGATTACTTGGAGGCTAAGCACCCGATGGATACATTGACGGCGGACCGCATATTTACTGTACGCTTAACATAGCCGGATTACTGAAAGTCTACTCCCCAAGATAGTTTGGTGGCCGACGCCAGCGATATGCCGCAACCAACGTCAACGATTTCGAACGTTGCGAAAAGCCAGCAAGAGCGCAGGCGAGTGCCGCGCATTCCTTTCAACGCAACGTCGGTGGTCACGGAAACAGGGTCCGCTCAGATCGTCGTGGCGCAAACCAGCGAATTGAGCCGCTTCGGATGTTTCGTGCAGACGATTAAGCCATATCCCAAGGGGACCAGAGTACATATCGAGATGTCCGAGGCAGGAACCACGTTCGTAGCATCCGGGGCGGTTGCTTATGTCACGAGCGAAGGAATGGGCGTCATATTCAGCATAGTCGAACCCGATAATCAGGCGATTCTTGAAGCGTGGCTCTCGCGCATACCGAGGAAGTCAACTCGTTACAGCATTGGCGCGACTGCTGAAGTAAAGCAGCTAGGGTCCCCGAACGAACATGTTTTCAGCACCCGCGATTTGAGTGCGGGCGGCTGCTTTGTCAAGACAGCGACTCCACTACCGCCGGGAGCGCGAATCCAGGTGCGCATCAAACATGGTGGCGATGAGTTTACAGCAGTCGCCAGAGTAACCGACAACATAAGCCCTCAGGGAATGGGACTCGAATTTGTAGAGGTCCAGCCGAAAGACCGAGCCATCCTCGAAAAGTGGCTGGCGAATGAGCAAGCACGACGGTCTTAATACGCAGCTTCTAGTCGGGGGGCTATTTCTTCTGGTGGCCGCAGCGGTTGCCGCAATTGCCTTGATGATTTCCTAAGCAACAACGTCCACTATTTGGAGGGTTGGCGGAGAGGGGGGGATTCGAACCCCCGTCACCCTTTTGGGGTGAAACTGCTTAGCAGGCAGCCCTGTTCGGCCACTCCAGCACCTCTCCGCAGTCTGCTAAGACCTTCGTTTATGGTTCCCACAAGCAATTTCGAGTCAACCTTAAGAACAGGCGTTGCTCCCGTGTGGCGCACCGAGTACAAAACGAATTTGCGTTCGCCGATGCTGCTCTTCTTCACGGCATCTGTATGTGGCTGTATACGGTGTTGTCCACGATGTGCCCAGCCTTTGCTTTCTTTGCTGGGAAAACCCAGCCCGTTTTCGGCTTTTCCGCCTGCGTCTAACGCTGGTCGAGTATAACACGCAGGCGTGGCGTCAAAGGAAGGCAGTGGTCTTGGTGCAGGCACGATCAACACGGCTCGCTTCTCGTCGATGAAGCGTACATTCTCCCAACGAAAGCGAAAAAAGCAGACCCTGACGGCCTATGCCGTGAAGTGGAAAAGTCGGCAGTTGTCCGTTGAAAGCCGTCTCGCAGGTGACCACCGGGCTACGGGCTTATCCTCCACTCACGTCGCTCGCAACGAGTTGCACCGCGGAGCTCCGCGGCAAGTTGTAACTGTGTGTTTCCGATACCACAAGGGTTCGCGCGACGGCGGCCGACTCCAGCGGTTTAGAGAAAAGATATCCCTGGGCGAATTCGCAACCCAGCGATTTCAGCAGGGTCATCTGTTCAGAGGTCTCCACGCCTTCCGCTACGACCTTCATGCGAAGATTTCTTCCAAGGCTCAAAATGGTCTTTACGATCTCTTGGCTTTCGCTGTTGTTTAGCATGTCGGTCACAAAGGACCGGTCGATTTTCAAAATATCCAGCGCAAAGCGGCGCAGGTAACTCAAAGACGAATATCCGGTTCCGAAGTCATCGATGCACAAACGAACACCCAGTTTTCTGAGTTCGCTTAGAATTCGCGTGGTGCGCTGCTCGTCGCGCATGGTCACGGTTTCGGTAAGTTCCAACGTCAGGTTTTCAGGGGCAACGCCGGTCTCGGTTAAGACCTGGTTGATTTGGCTGACTACATCGGCCTGCGCAAACTGCTTGGCAGAGATATTTACGGCAATCGTGAACGGGGGAAAACATGGAAATTGCAGGTTCCAGGCGCAGATCTGGCGGCAGGCTTCCTGCAAAATCCAGTGGCCGATCCATAGAATCAGGCCGGTATCTTCAGCAGCCGAGATGAACCCGTCTGGCATTACCAGCCCAAACTTCGGCCTCTGCCATCGCGCCAGCGCTTCGAACCCTGTGATGCGAAAATCGATCAATGAGACGATCGGCTGGTAATGAACGACAAATTCCTGGTTTTCCGTCCCCCGGCGAAGATCGGTTTCCAGCCGGAGTCGGCCCGCCGCCGTAGCGTGCATCGATGGATCGCACATTTCATACCGCGCCTTGCCAAGAGTCTTGGCCCGCGCCATGGCAGTGTTTGCATCGCTGAGCATATCTTCCGCCGTGCTATAGCCAGTGCCACTAAACGCGATACCGACGCTCGCCGTGGTGAACACCGTCTGTCCGTCGATCTCGAAAGGCGCCTTAATGGCTTCTTGGATTCGCTCGGCCACCCGAATTCCTTCACTAGCGTTCCGGATGTCATCCAGCAAGATCTTGAATTTATCGCCTCCCACTCTCGCTACTAGGCCAACGTTCCTTGATCGAATGGCCATGCCTCCCACTTCCGCTGTACGCAAAATCGCGTCATCCCGACGGGTGGATCCCAGCAGGCGTTCCGCGATCTGGACCAGAAGCCGGTCGCCCGCCGAATTACCCAGACTGTCATTCACGACTTTGAACCGATCCATGTCGACGGATAACACCGCAAATTTATACTCCGGATGGAGGATTCCCCAGCTCACGCACAGCGTTAATCGCTCCAGAAGAAAAGAGCGGTTCGGCAGATGCGTGAGCGGGTCGTGAAGAGCATCGTAGGTCAGTTTGTCTTCCAGTTTCAGAATGCGTTCACCGGCGCGCAAGCGTGCTTTCAGTTCTTCCGCATCGCAGGGCTTAGTAATATAGTCGTCGGCGCCCGCTTCGAGACCAGTGACGACGTCCTCCTTGGAAGTTCTCGCCGTCAGCAAAATAATGTAAGTATATGGATGTTCGGAATGCCTGCGCACCTCACGGCAAACTTCGACCCCGTTGAGCCCCGGCATGAGCCAATCCAAGAGTGCCAACCGGGGCCCATCCGTGTGGGACAGACATTCCAGAGCCTTGCGCCCGTCCTCGACGATCACAACTTCATAACCAGCGTGCTCCAACGTTTTTTCCAGAAGGCGTCGTGTGACAGCGTCATCTTCGGCAATGAGGATCTTCGTTGCCCCATGCTTTCTTACCAGCCCCGATCTCAATTGCATGCCGACCTCCGAGGGCTCTCAAGATTTCCGCCGTTAATATCGGAAGCCGTGAAGACGGGCAGGATGTCAGCAAATTGCCGGGATCTTCCAGAAGATCGCCGCGCGTCACGCAGGTCGGGAGGTCGCGACGGGACAAAATGTACGCCGATTCGGCTCTCCAGTTTTGCTAAATCCGTCGCTATCCCGGAGAGGATTTTGCCGGTTCTCGTCTTCAATACACTCTCCTAGAAAGTGGGATGACACCGAGGCAATGCGCCCACACCCGCTTGCAGGTGCACGACGCAAAATTACATGTGGGACATTCAGTTCCTATAAGCTGAGAGAGAGGCGACGCGCCAGCTTGAGAAAGAGATTGTTGAAGGGTAGAACCACTATCATCCCCGGCATAGTAAGAGTCAATGATTATTCTTACGTAGGTATCTCGTATCTCTATGACGTCGGAGCGAGTGCAAACGACGATTCGTTGCATAGAACGTGAACATGTTAAGGACAAAGACGACCGTGAGATTGGAGTGTTCGGCATCGCACAGGACCCAAGCCTGTGCCTCCACAGACGGCCCCGTGAAAATTGCCGTTAGCGATAAAACGAAGGCCTAATGGATGGGAGGATCGGAGCTGGTGGGTTCGCGATTTTCTTTTGTGGCTCTCACCACGCCGCTGATATCCACGTAAAAACTGCGATACCCGTAGTTGCCGGCGCGCGCCTCGAGCGAGTAGTTATGAATGGAGCCGTCGGCCTCCGCCGGTGCGGGCGTGTATTGCAGCTGATAGCCATCGCTCTGGGCGAGTTGCGCAGCTTGACGCACCTGTGGGCCGAGCTGTTCCAAGTCTGATGGATATGCCCCGCCGCGCGCTTGAGCGTAGGAATGCAATTGGGAATACACATCCTCGATGGCGACGACAGCGTTGCCTTCGGCTTCAGCGGTGAGGTTGCCAGTGCGTGGGGAAACTACGAACCATAAAAAGCTCCACATGGCGGCGAGGAGCACGCCCAACAGCATTCCCCAGCGCAGCAGAATCTTTGCGATTGTCGGCTTTTTCGCCGGCGCCGCAGATTCTCCAGGGAGGCTGGTCAGGTCTGCGCCGCAGTGCGGGCAGATTTCCGTCGCCTGGTTAATTTCGTGTTCGCATTCGCGGCAGGTGACCATTGTGAAAAGCCGTCGAGTTGAAGACGGCAGTAAAGATTAGCTTAGCGCTAATGAGTGCAGGGCTCAAATTCCCCAGGTTCGCTTTGTCGAATGTGAATCGCGACCGAATTCAAGATATCATTCCAAGGTTCGGCCGGACGTGTCCATGAATCCTATTTGCCTCTGTAAACGTATGCTTTATCGGTGCGCGATTTTGTCAGTCGCGGTAATGCTGATTGGTCCGCTCGTTCTGCGCGCTGCGAACGGCGCCACCATCACCTATCGCCGCATCTTCAAGGGCAGCAATCCCGAGTTCATCGAGATAAAGATCGGCGAAGATGGATCGGCGACCTACGATATCCGGCAGTTAACCGAAGATCCGGATCCTCAGCCGTTTCAGGTGAGCGACACGGTGCGTGCCAAGATTTTCGAGCTTGCGGGCGAGTTGCACAATTTTGAGGGGCTCGATCTCGACGTCCACCGTAAAATTGCGGATCTTGGGCAAAAAACCTTCCATTATGAAAAGGGCGCCGAGGTGCACGAAACGCATTACAACTACACCTTAGACCGCACAGCGATGCAACTCGCGCTTGTTTTCGAAGGGCTCTTTCAACAGCAGCGCGACCTCATCACGCTGCAGCAAAAGCTGAAATATGATCGCCTGGGGGTAAATGACGCACTGCATCAGTTCGAGCAAGACTTGGGGCAGCACACGATTCCGGAACCTGAACGGCTGCTGCCGGTGCTGGATCGCATCGCCGCGGATTCGCGAGTCGTGGACGTCGCGCGTCAGCTCTC
Source organism: uncultured Acidobacteriota bacterium (assembly GCA_963803735.1). Taxonomy (GTDB): domain Bacteria; phylum Acidobacteriota; class Terriglobia; order Acidiferrales; family UBA7541; genus Palsa-189. The sequence goes on from CAWDNV010000019.1 coordinate 274,206, forward strand.
ACGCGCGCTCGCCGAGAGAATCCGCACGAGTGGCTCGCCGGAGGGCGCGGCGCCCCAACCCGCCAGTAATCATCCGTAAAAACCTTAGCCAGCTCTCTTGAATATTCGAACGCCGTGGGTGGTTCAGAATGTGACGATGTCATTCCACAATGACGCCTGCGTAGCCCACGACTTCGTTGCGATCTCCGTTAATGTCGCCGGAAGTGGCGTAGCGAACCAGCGTAGCGCGCGTGGCGCCCAGCAAGCGCGCTGCAGTTAGCATGCTTACGGCCGGGCCGAAACCGCACATGCTAATTGCTTCACGGCGCACGACTTCGAAAAGGCCGGCGGCGTCGAGAGCGAGCACGCGCTCGATGGCCAGGCCGTCTTTGCGGCGCGTAATTTCATCCGATTCGTAATGATTCATGTCGGAGCTGGCGATCATGAGGACGGGATCGCGCTGCCGCCGCAAGACGTCGGCAATGGCATGCCCCAAAGATTCGAGCAGGGCGTAGTCCGTCGGTCCTAGAGCAATGGGAACGAAACGAAAATCACCCGCCAGGGATTGCAAAAATGGAAGCTGCACTTCGATGGCGTGCTCAGTCTCGTGTGCCAGGCCGTCTTCGCAAAGCTGCGGGTAGGCGCTTTTGAGATCGCTGGCGAGTTCGCTATCGATCTCCGCTTGGCCGAGAGGAGTTTCCCAAGCGCCTTCGGAAAGAATGGCTTGCGGCTTGCCCCGAGGGAAATGCCGGGGCCCGAGCAAAAGAAAACGCCGCGGCAATTTCAGGCGGGCGTAAACGGCTCCGGCCACGTGTCCTGAGTAGCGGTAGCCAGCATGCGGAACTAGACAGGCTAAGGCGGGACGGAGGGTTTCTTCCGCAGAGAAAGCGAAGCTAGCGATCTGGCGTGTGAGTTCCGCAGGATCATCAGGATAAAAACGGCCGGCAACGGCGGGCGGGCGAAGCACTGAATGTGCCACCCTTCGATTTCGAAAAAACAACTCGGCGGCGGAGACTCCGTCCTACTTCTGTTCTGATTTCGGTTCGTCGAACGAAATTTTGAGCGATTTCAGAAAGCGTAAGTCCTGGGGCGTGATCTCGAGTTTCGTCTCGTGCTTGTCTTCCTCGAGTACCTCCTGATCCACCTGAATGTGGAGCGACTCCAGAAAGCGGCGGTCGTTCGAAGTGATCAAGCCAGAACTTTGCTCGCGGCGCGCCAGCCCAATCGTGGCATCCAGTTTCAAAACAATGTCATAGCCCGCGGCACGGACTCCCGAAATGGCTTCGGTAATACGGTCTGACTCCGAAACTGTGTCGTTGATGGCGTGGCCCAACTCGCGAAGGAGCCGCTTGAGATGATCGTCAAGTTGCAAGTGAGTCCCTCCGTGACTTATCTACCGGAATTGTAGGCGCTCGGAGCAACCGAAACAAGCCTTGTGTAACCGGGCTGTGATCAGAAGCTTCCCCCTCGGATTTTGCGGTAAAATCACTTCATGGCGAGCGCTACTCCCGCAGCCACCAAGCCGCGCGGCTTCTTTCGTGCGCTCTGGCGCGCCGCTCGGCAGGTCTTTCATGAGACTACGGGCGCCGTATTTTTCATTCTGGCTTTGGGTTGGGCAAATGGCGCGCTGCGCTACTGGCGGCAGCACGCGCCGAATTGGGAGTGGAGGACGAGCGTAGGAATGGCGTTGGTGATGGCGATTTTCGGCGTGGCATCATTCTGCGCCGCGCGCCGCGTGCGTTGACCTTTTCGAGACGACATGCCGCATTCGGACCACACCGCATCCTCAAAACACCGCGCAGAAGTGGCCGATTCTGTTGATTCACCGCAGCCCGTTTTCCCTGCGTCCACCGGAACCACTTTGTCGGGCACGCCGATCAAAACGGTTTACACGCCCGAAGATCTGAAGGATTTCGACCCGCAATCATCGCTCGGCTCACCGGGGGAATTCCCCTACACACGCGGAATCTACCCGACGATGTATCGCGGCAAACTCTGGACCATGCGGCAGTACGCCGGGTTCGGAACGGCGCGTCAGTCCAATGCGCGGTATCGCTACCTGCTTGCGCAGGGGCAAACCGGCCTTTCGGTCGCCTTCGATCTGCCCACACAGATGGGTTTTGATCCGGACCATCCTCGCGCGCGAGGCGAGGTCGGAAAGGTTGGCGTGTCCATTTCTTCGCTGGAAGACATGCGGATACTCTTCGAAGGCATCTCCCTTGCGCAAGTGTCCACTTCGATGACGATAAATTCCACGGCGGCGATCCTTTTGGCTTTGTACGTAGCCGTGGCCCGGCAGCAAGGGGCAGACCTCGCAAAGCTTTCGGGAACCACACAGAACGATATTCTTAAGGAATACATCGCACGCGGTACCTACATTTACCCGCCCCGGCCGGCAATGCGCATCATTACCGACGTCTTCGCCTGGTGCAAAGACGAACTGCCGAGTTGGGTCACGATTTCCATTTCCGGCTACCACATTCGCGAAGCCGGATCGACGGCCGCGCAAGAAGTTGGCTTTACGCTAGCCGATGCGATTGCCTATGTGGATGCGGCAATTGCTGCAGGCCTTCGCGTGGACGACTTCGCGCCGCGGCTTTCGTTTTTCTTCAACGCGCACAACGATCTGCTCGAAGAGATCGCCAAATACCGCGCGGCTCGCCGCCTTTGGGCGCGGCTGATGCGCGACCGCTTCGGCGCTCGCGACCCGCGCTCGATGATGCTGCGCTTCCATGCACAGACGGCGGGGTCGTCGCTCACGGCGCAGCAGCCGGAGAACAATATCGTTCGCGTGGCCATTCAGGTTCTGGCGGCAGTGCTGGGCGGCTGCCAGTCACTGCATGCAAATGCGCTTGATGAAGCACTGGCGCTACCTACCGAAGAAGCCGCTCGCCTCGCCCTGCGGACGCAGCAGATCCTGGCCCACGAGAGCGGAGTAGTCAATACGGTTGACCCGGTCGCTGGCTCCTACGCTATCGAGCATTTGACCGATGAGATCGAAGCCGGGGCGCGCGCCTGTATCGAGCGTATCGATGCACTCGGCGGCATGTTGCGAGCCATAGAAACCGGTTATGTGCAGCGCGAGATTCAGAAAGCGGCCTACGAATATCAGCAAAGCGTAGAGCGCAAGGAACGCATCGTCGTAGGTGTGAACCGTTATCGCACCGCGAACCAGGAGCCCATTCCCATTTTGCGCATCGATCCCGCCATCGAGCAGGAGCAGGTCGAGCACGTGCGCGCCCTGCGAGCGCGTCGGGATGCTGCGCGCGCGAACACGGCAGTCGCTGAAGTCGAATCCCGGGCCCGCTCGGGCGAGAATCTTATGCCGGCGATTCTGGCGGCGGTTGAGGCCCATGCCACTGTGGGCGAGATCTCCGACGCGATGCGCCGAGTCTTCGGCGAGCATCAGGAGACGCTCGCGCTGTAAGGTCTTAAAGCCTTTATCTACGTGGCCGCATGTTTTATCGCCACCGCACCAAGTAAGATTTCAATGAAATTGATTCTGGCATCGGCTTCGCCGCGCCGCGCGCAAATCCTGGGCGATGCGCGCATACCCTTCGAGATTGCGCGAGCGAACGTGAGCGAGCGGCGCAAGCACGGTGAAAATGCTGTGGCTATGACCCGCCGCCTCGCACAAGCCAAAGCTGAGGCCATCGCCAGGAAGCTAGAGAAGGAGCATCTGGAAGCCATTGTCGTTGGTGCAGACACAACTGTGGAAGTAGAAGGCGAATTATTGGGGAAGCCACGATCTCTCGCGGAAGCTCGCAAAATGCTGAGAAAACTAAGCGGGAAATCTCATCGCGTAGTCACGTCCGTTGCGGCGATCCGTCTTCCCGATCATGCCCAGGCGATCGCGACAGAATCCACGCGAGTTCGGTTTGCGCCCCTGAGCGCAGATGATATTGCCGAATATGTGGCGACCGGAGAACCGCTCGACAAGGCGGGCGCTTACGCTGTGCAAGGCATTGGCGGCCGATTTATCGAGGGGATTGATGGCTGCTACTTCAATGTGGTGGGACTACCTCTAGCGCGGCTTTACCACATGCTCAGCGAGCTAGGATGGAGACGTGCGCCACAACGTGGGGAGCGCAAAACTTCCCGCTCATTGTAAGCCCCCACCCAGCAAGGCTTACTTCTTGTCGGCCGAACTCGAAACCACAGTGTTTGCCGGTGGCGCCGGGTTCTGCGGCGTAGTGTTGCCTGAATCGCCGCCCCGCATTCCTTCTTTGAAGCTACGGATGCCTTCGCCCATCCCGCGCATAACTTCGGGGATGCGCCTGCCTCCGAACAAAATCACGATGACCGCTAAAACGATCAGCCAATGAATCGGGCTAAACTCACCCATAATTAACCTCGCCTGTTGAAACTATGTCTGCTGAGCCGCGAATTGCGCCTTTGCCGAAGAAGCAAATGAACCCTAGGCAGACTACCACTCAGACCCAGCAGCTAGAGTATAACACGGTAATCTCCCACCCGTCGTGTAACTCCAGCCCGATCGAAATATTCCAGCAGTGGAATGGCATATTTGCGGCTGACACCTGCCAGTTCTTTGAAATCTGCCACACCCAAGCGATCGCCGCGGGTTCGTTTGTATTCGGCAAGCAGCGCCCGGGCGTGATCGACAGCCTGGTGATGAAGCACTACATCGCTGCTGATCTTCAAAAGCACCCGCTCGCGCAGCAGCAATTGGAAAATCTTCTGAGCCTGGCTCATTTCCATTGGCAGAGTGGTGAGCACCGCCTCAATTCCTGGCGCAGCGAGCCCGCCGCGCGCAAATTCCCGCTCAATCTGCTCTTTTGCCCGGGCCTCGCCGGGTTGCAGCTCGACGGACCGCCCGGCGCGTTTTACCACATCGCCCGCGAGCGCGAGCTTGCCAGCCGAGACGGCGTCTTCCAGCGCGGCTCGGAAGATATCCGGATGCAGGGCCGAGGCGCAGCGCGTGCGCAGATCTTCCTTGGAGATGGCCTCCGCCAAAGGATTGGCGCGATGGAATCGCTCGACTTCTTTCGAAAGCCGGTCCGCACAGGACGCAACAACCTCGGGAGAAACTACCAGGAATGACTGTTCCGACACGACTCGCGCCCCGCGTTGTGCCGCTAGATCCGCCACCATCCCGCGAATTTCCTTCTCCGGCCAGCCTGTGCGCATGACCAGATCCGCAAGAGTGCTTCCCGCAAGATTCGAAGAAACGATGGCCTTGAGTGCAGCCACACGCGCAGAGAGATCGCCGTTGAGGCCGCGTTCCTGTGCTTCCAGAAAACTCGCCGAATGCCGATCGCGGTCCCGCCGTCCGCGCGGTATGTACAAGACCGTGCCACCGCCGATCGTAACTACCGGCGAGAATTGCCGCAGGATAAACCGGTCACCCGGCAGGGCGAGCGTGGCGTCCGCCAGGCGCAGTTGCGCCAAGCCGGTGCTCCCCGGAGCTATTTCTTTCGCTCCGAGTAGATGCACTTCCGCAATCGTTTCCGCCGAGCCGTGATGAAAATGCACTCGCGCGCGATGCTTAAGCTTTTTTGCCGAAGCGAGCAGAACAATGCGCACGTCCAGCCGCGAAGTCGCTTCGAAGCGCCTGGGCGGGGCAAGCACCATGCCTCGCTGCACCTCGTGGTGTTCGATCCCGGCCAGATTCAAGGCGGTACGCTGCCCGGCGGAGGCGCTCGTTACTGCTTTGCCGCCCGATTGCACGCCCCGCACCCGCAGACAGCGCCCCAGGGGGAATAATTCCACTTCGTCTTCGGCTTTCACTTCTCCGGCGATGAGCGTGCCCGTTACGACCGTGCCGAATCCCTTCATTGCAAAGGCGCGATCGATCGGCAGCCGGAAGTAGCGCGAGGCGTCCTTCGGAGGCGTTTCAGCCGCGATGCGCGCAAGTTGCAGTCGAAGCTCGTCCAACCCCGCGCCCGTTTTTGCGCTTACCGCAACAATGGGCGCCCCCTCAAGGAACGACCCGCGGATAAATTCGTCCGTCTCCAGACGCGCTAATTCGAGGACCTCAGGTTCAACCAGATCGCATTTCGTGAGCACGACCAGGCCCCGCGGAATCCCCAGCAGCTTGCAAATCTCGAAGTGCTCGCGCGTCTGCGGTTTGATCGATTCGTCGGCGGCAATCACCAGCAGCACCAAATCGAAACCGCTGGCTCCTGCGAGCATGTTGCGCACGAAGCGCTCGTGCCCCGGCACATCCACAAAGCCGATACTGATCTCACCGAGTTTGAGAAACGCGAAGCCAATATCCAGCGTGATTCCCCGCCGCTTCTCTTCCTCAAGGCGATCGGGATGCGTGCCGGTCAGGGCCTCGACCAGCGCGGATTTGCCATGATCGATATGCCCGGCTGTTCCGACAACGATGTTTCGAATAGGCATGGCCGAATGGATGATTGAGTTGATGCTACAGAAGAGCGGGGAAGAGGATCAAATCGCGACAATGCGAGTTCAGGCCGGCGGCAAGGCTCCGGCGATTTCTTCGGCAATGGCTCGCGCCGCTCTCGGTGGGTCGGCGGTCGCCGTAATCGGGCGACCCACGACGAGGTAATCAGCGCCGGCACGAATGGCTTCGGCCGGCGTAGCTACCCGTGCTTGATCGTCACGACGCTTCGATTCGCCTGAAATCGGCCGAATCCCCGGTACGACAATCAGGAAATCCCGGCCGCAGGCTCGGCGAATCTGGCGCACCTCTTGCGGCGAAGCCACCACCCCATCCAATCCGCATTTTTTCGCTGCTCGCGCGAGGCTAAGCGCCCTCGACCCGGGCGTGCCCCCGATACCTACGCGCCGCAGATCCGACTGTTTCAGACTGGTGAGAATGGTTATGCCAAGAAGTTTCGGTCGATCCGCGCCAAGCTTCGCGAGGGCATCCGCGCCAGCGCGCATCATGGCCTCGCTTCCAGTCGTGTGTAGGTCCAGCAGGCGCACTTTCGGCAGTTCTGCCGCGGCGGAAACCGCACCTGCGACGGTATTCGGAATGTCGTGGTATTTCAGATCGAGGAAGATGTCGGGCCCAAGCGCGCCGATTTTGCGAACCGCTTCCGGCCCTTCGGCTGTAAAGAGGTGGATGTTGATTTTGAACATCCCAACGAGGACCACCAAGCTGCGTGCCATGTCCAGCGCTTCGTTAAGGCGACTGAAGTCGAGCGCCAGAATTATCTTTTGACTGGCCGAAGAGGTTATGGGAGTTGAGGCTCCTTGAGCAGTTCGATGCGCAAACGCGCCACGCCGGATTCTATCAGACCGAGCCGCGACGCGACGATAAAGGAGACATCCAGCTCGCGATCGCCCATGAAAGGACCTCGGTCATTGATTCGCACTATCTGGCTTTGGCCAGTCCTTGGGTTTGTCACGCGCAGCAGAGAGCCGAACGGGAGCCAAGGATGAGCCGCCGTGGCCGCAAACATGTCGTACACCTGGCCGCTGGCGGTCGTCCGCCCGTCGAATTCTCCGCCATACCAACTCGCGACCCCTGACCAGACCTTGATCGGTTTTGGCGGGTTGGATGGGCGCGCGGCGAGTGGTGCCTGAACCACAGGGGTGATTAGCAACACCACGACAGGCCAAGATAGGGCGGCCGACGAGATGGAGTGTTTGTTGCGCATGAGCAGAAACGGCCGGAATTGAGCTCAAAGTTTACCCCATCCGTCCGTAACGACTCAATGCTTTTCTGTCCGAAATGTTCCCTGCAAACCATTGATATTAGGGATGTTCTCTGACGTGCAGAGCCGCTCCAGCTCTGCGATTATCCTCGCGCATGCGTTGGGGTCGGCGAAATTAGCTGTCCCCACTTGCACGGCGGAGGCGCCCACCACGAAGTAATCCAGGACGTCCTCCGCAGTTTCGACCCCGCCCAAGCCAATGACCGGTATTCCCACCGCCCTCGAGGCTTCATAAACGAGGCGAAGCGTGATCGGTTTGATGGCCCGGCCGGATAGCCCCCCGGTTGGGTTTCCGATGCGCGACCGGTGGGTCCTGAAGTCGACGCTCATTGCGGGATAGGTATTGGCGACGGTTAAGGCATCACCACCCGCGTCTTGTGCCGCTTTGGCAATCGAGCCGATGTCGGCCACGTTTGGCGAAAGCTTCACCCATAAGGGCCGGCGGCTTACCCTCCGTGCCGCCGCCACCACCTGCGCGGCCTGCTGGGCATTGCTGCCGAACTGAATTCCGCCGCAAGCGACGTTTGGGCACGAGATATTCAGTTCGTACGCTGCCACACCGTCGGCGCCTTCGAGGTGCCGGGTGACTTCAGCATACTCCTCCACCGTTCGGCCAAAGACGTTCGCGATGATGGGAACGCGAAAGGACCGCAAGCCCGGCAGTTTTTCGGAGATAAAACCACGCACACCCACATTTTGCAAACCGACGGCGTTGATCATGCCTGCAGGCGTCGGGGAAAGCCTCGGCGACGGTGCGCCTTCCATAGGCTCGAGCGAGAGTCCCTTTACCACGATCGCGCCAAGCCGATTCAGGTCGGTCAAATCCGCAAACTCGATGCCGTATCCGAAGGTGCCGCTGGCGGCGATAACCGGATTCGCGAGATGCAAGGTGCCGATTTCTACGGAGAGATCAACTGCTTTCGCCGAATTCACTGCGGGCTAGTCTACCATGCGAATTTGCGCAAAATTTATCCTCAGACTGCCGCTGCCGCGCTTCCGGTCGCCTATGCTAGGATGTTCGCCCGAGATGCGCGTCGTCGAAAAAACTCAATTGATGTCCGCCACCGAAATTGACCGCACGTTGCAACGCTTGGCGCACGAAATCGTGGAGAAAAGCGGCGGCGCGGCAAACCTGGCGCTGATCGGGATACGCCGGCGGGGAGTGCCCTTGGCGCAGCGGATCGCCCGAGCGATGCACGGCATAGAAAACCTCGAAGTGCCGGTGGGAACCTTGGATATCACGCTTTACCGCGACGATCTCTCCAAGATCGCCTCCCAGCCTGTGCTTCATTCGAGCGAAATAGCCTTTCCCATGGACGATAAGGACGTGCTCCTGGTCGACGACGTCCTCTACACGGGGCGCACCGCACGCGCGGCCATGAATGGTCTTTTCGATCTCGGCCGCCCCAGCCGCGTGCGAATGGTGGTGTTGATTGACCGAGGCCATCGCGAACTCCCGATCGAAGCCAGCTTCGTCGGCCGGTCTGTCCAGACGAGCGACCGCGAGATCGTCGAAGTCCGGTTGCAAGAGACCGATAAGGAAGAGCGCGTCATGCTCGTGGAGCGCGTGGAATAATGGCCCGCCTGCGGCATTGCGAATTGGCGCGCGTTTTAAATATCTTCGAGGAGTCGAAGTGGCAGAACGCTTGCGCGACCTGCTGAGCATTGAGGAGTTGACCGCGGAGCAGATCGCTTTTCTTCTCGATGAATCCAAACCCTTCCAGGAATTTCAGCGCTATCCCCTGAAAAAACTGGCCACGCTGCGCGGCAAGACGGTTGGGCTGGCCTTTTTCGAAGCTTCCACCCGCACCCGCATCAGCTTTGCCACCGCGGCCTCGCGGCTTGGCGCGGACACCATGAATCTGCAGGCCGAATCCTCCAGTCTGAAGAAGGGCGAATCGTTGTTGGATACTGCCCGCACGCTCGACGCCATGAAGCCGGATTGCATCGTCATGCGCCACAGCTCTTCGGGGGCAGCGGATTTTGTGGCGCGGCATCTGGAGATCCCCGTCATCAATGCCGGTGATGGCACGCACGAACATCCCACTCAGGCGCTCCTCGACGCGCTCACCATTCGTGACCGTCGCGGGACGATGGAAAATCTGAACATCACAATCATTGGGGATATTCTGCATAGCCGTGTGGCCCGTTCGAATCTCCACCTTCTGGGAAAATTCGGTTGCCGGTTCACTCTTTGTGGACCGCCGATGTGGCTGCCGCGCGAATTCGAATGCCTGGGCAAGCACGTGCGGCGCTCGTCGCGAATCGAAGAGGCGCTTGAAGGGGCGGATGTGGTAATCGTCCTGCGGGTGCAACAGGAGCGGCTGCATGAGCCGGCGCTGCCGCTCGACGAGTATGTCTTGCTCTATCAGCTTACTCCGCAGCGGCTCAAGATCGCCCGCCCGGACGCCCTGGTGCTCCATCCCGGCCCGATGATTCGCGGGTTGGAAATTGATCCGGCTGTTGCCGATGGCCCGCAGTCCTGCATTCTGGAGCAGGTTACCAACGGCCTCGCCGTGCGCATGGCCGTGCTCTTTGTCATGGTCGCGACCGGCTCGGAAGCCGAAGATGCGAGAGGATCGGCCCATGCTGCTCATTAAGAACGGCCGGGTGATCGACCCCGCCAGCGGTACCGACGCAAAACGGAACATCTGGATTGACGGCGAGCGTATCGCGCGGATTGCGCCGACGGAGGCTCCGAAGGATTCTTCCTCGGCCCCTAACGGCGAGACGATCGATGCCGCGGGACTTGTAGTTGCACCTGGATTTATCGATTTGCACTGTCATCTGCGCGAGCCAGGCGGCGAAAGCTCCGAAACGATCGAAACGGGGACCCGTGCCGCGGCGCGGGGCGGCTTCACTGCGGTTTGCCCGATGCCCAACACGCGGCCCGTCAACGATAACGCGTCCGTGACGCGCGCCATCCTGGAGCGCGCCGCGGCGGTAGCCTTCACCCACGTCTGGCCGATCGGCGCGGCTTCTTTAGGCAGCCGGGGCGAAGCTCTGGCGGAAATCGGCGCGATGCAGAAGGCAGGGATCGTCGGGGTCAGCGACGATGGACATCCCATCGCCACAGCCAAGCTGCTGCGCCAAGTGATGGATTATTGCCGCGCCCTCGATCTGCCTGTCATCGATCATTGCGAAGATTCTTCACTTTTTGCCGGCGCGGTCATGCGCGAGGGGCGGCAGTCGGTACGCCTGGGCCTTCGCGGGATGCCTGCGGCGACCGAATCGATCGCAGTAGGACGCGATATTCAAGTGACGGAGCTGACCGGCTGCCGGTTCCACGTCGCGCACATGTCTTCGCGCGAGTCGCTCGATCTGGTGCGCGCCGCAAAAAAGCGCGGCTTGCGCGTGAGCTGCGAGGTGACTCCGCATCACTTCACGCTCTGTGACGAAGATGTTGTCTACGATTCGCGTTTCAAGATGAATCCTCCGCTGGCCTCTGCGGAAGACCGCGCGGCACTGATCGAAGGGCTCGCTGACGGCACTGTTGATGCCATCGCTACGGACCACGCGCCCCATGAGGCGGCGATCAAAGAGGTGGAATTCGATCGCGCTCCCTTTGGCGTCACCGGATTCGAAACCGCTTTGGCTTTGGCGTTGCAACTCGTGCATGCCGGGCGTCTGTCGCTGGTGCGCATGGTGGAACTTTTCACTACCGGCCCGGCAGGAGTACTCGGCCGAAAGCGGTCGATTGCCGCGGGTGAGCCGGCCGACCTCACGATCTTCTCTACCGATCATCCCTGGACGTTTCACGTGAAACAATCCGCGAGCAAGTCAAGCAATTCGCCCTTTGACCAGCGTAACTTCCGCGGTGCCCCGATGTTGACAATTGTCGCCGGACGCGTGGCCTTTCGCCGGGAGGCGTGAGCGGCGAGATTCGGCTGAAGTGCCAAAAAGCGATGGGGAAAGACCTTAGCGGGTAGCCGGTTCGGCTGCAGGATGCATACCGTGCTGCGGTACTTCGTGGATGCCGCGCGGCGGCGGTTCGTGGTGACTGCGATAGAAATGATCGAGCGGACCGGGGCCTTTTCCGATGGCGAAGCCATTTTCAATGGCCTTCAGGACATAAGCTTTTGCAAGCATCACTGCCTCGCGCAAGCCGCGCCCCAGCGCGAGCTGGGCAGCAATCGCTGACGCGAAGGTGCAACCCGAGCCGTGGGTGTGCTCGGTGCGGACGTGATCGCCGCCGAGCGTCATCGCTTCGGTGCCGTCGAAAAGAAGATCGACGGCTTTATCCATGTGCCCGCCCTTGACCACTACGGCGCGGGCCCCGCGCTCCACTAACTTCCGCGCAGCAGCTTCCATGCCCGCGAGGTCCTTGATCTCAATTCCGGAAAGCAACACCGCTTCGGGAACGTTTGGCGTGATCACCGAGGCGCGCTTCATCAATTCGTCGGCGAGGTACTTCACGCCTGCGGCATCCAGCAAGTCTGGTCCGCCGGCCGTCGGCTGCACGACGGGATCCAGCACGATGTTCGGAAGATTCGTTCTGTCCAGAAATTCAGCGACCACCGCCGCGTTGGCGCGGCTGCCGAGCATTCCGATTTTTACTGCAGCGATTTGCAAATCCTCCGCCAACGTATCGAGTTGCGCACGCAAAGTCGGCGCCGGCGTCACGTGGACCGCTTTCACACCCTGAGTCGACTGGACGGTGAGCGCCGTGATCGCCGCGACGCCATAGCAATTATTGGCGGACAGAGTTTTCAAATCGGCCGCGGTTCCTGCGCCACAGGAAGGATCGAATCCGGCAATCGTCAAGACGATGGGGAAAGAAGCGTGATGATGATTATTCAACTCGTCGTGCCCTCCGCGCGAGGCACAAATGCCGACTACTCCGTATCCCGGAGTAAACCGGCACAGCAGAATGTACGCGCCTCGACCTGCTCACGCAAGTTGTTTTCGCGGGATCCAAAAAGTTTTCGCCGACTCAAATGCGGGCCGCATCAATTATTAAGATGCGCGGAGGAGGTGTGGGACGCGCGATCAGGCAAAAAAGTTATCAGGGGAAGAGCCCGCGCACGAGCATCGCTTCGGTGACGCGGCTCACCGCCAGCACGTAAGCAGCTGCGCGCGAATGCGTGCGGTGCTTACGCATGGCCATGTACACATCGTTGAATGCGCGACGCATTACGACATCCAGTCTCTGGTTCACTTCGGTATCCTGCCAATGAGTGCCCTGCAGATTTTGCGCCCACTCAAAATAGCTGACGGCTACTCCGCCGGCATTGGCAAGAATGTCTGGGATCACGAAGATCCCTTTGCGGGTTAGAACCTCGTCGGCGTGGGGCGTGGTCGGTCCGTTGGCGCCTTCGGCAACGATCTTGGCCTTGATCTGGTCGGCATTGTGCAGCGTTATGGCATTTTCCAGCGCTGCAGGAACCAGAATGTCGCACTTCAGCGCCAGCAGGTCTTCGTTGGAGATGCGAGAGGCGCCAGGCATGCCGACAACCGTTCCTGCTCGCTCTTTGTATCGGTAAGCCTTCAGCGGATCAATTCCCCGAGGATTGGCAACGCCGCCTCGCGAGTCGCTCAGGGCAATAATTTTGGCTTTCTTCTCGAAAAGGATGCGAGCGACGGCGGAGCCGACATTGCCATAGCCCTGGACTGCGACACTGGCGCCACGCAAATTGATCTTCTTCAATTTGCAAGCTTCTTCGAGCGCGAACAGGAGACCGCGGGCGGTGGCATCGGCGCGGCCTTCCGAACCGCCCAGCGAAATCGGCTTGCCCGTCACGGAGCCCAGTGCGGCTTCGCCTGTCAGCATGGAATACGTGTCCATCATCCAAGCCATGGTCTGGCCATCAGTGGCCACATCGGGCGCCGGAATGTCGCGTTCGGGCCCCAGGATGGGAGAAATCTCGTAGGTGAACCGCCGGGTCAGCCGCTCGAGCTCGCTGCGCGACATCCGCTTGGCATCGCAAATGACGCCGCCCTTGGCGCCGCCATACGGAATATTTATGGTGGCTGTCTTCCACGTCATCCAGGAAGCCAGAGCCTTGACTTCGTCGAGTGTCAGATTGGGATGATAGCGAATACCGCCTTTGGCCGGGCCCCGCGCCGTGTTGTGCTGCACGCGATAGCCGACGAAAACCTTTACCTGCCCGTTATCCAGCTTGATGGGGATGGAAACTTCCATCACCCGTTTAGGCGTGCGCAAAATTTGCCGTAATCCCTGATCAACCTTCAGAAATTCCGCTGCCATATCGAATTGAATCTGCGCGATGCGGAAAGGATTGAGATCCTCCCGAGGAGCCACTTTCGGAATCACCGGTTGCGGGATAATCTTGGCGACCGTTCCCATCCAGGATCTCCTTAGTCTTGGCGCTTGAAGCGCCTTGCCTCTAGGCTCTGGCCGCGCGTGCGGTTGGCTGACCGTAACGTTCGCGGCATTTGGCGGAGCAGAAGTGCGTAATTTGACCCGATTTCTCCAGCTTGAGCGAAATCTCCGGGGAAACATACGTGCCGCAAACGGGGTCCCGGTATAAATGAATTGGAGTGGAAGATTTCTCTGGATGCTGGCCGCGTGTCATCTGAGGGCCGCCAGCCACGCTAAATTGCCGCACAAATGAGAGCAATCCCCCGGTCACAACTCCCCAGAGGACGACTCGGAATATGCGGCTGAGAGGGTTCATCTGATCTTTAAAGTAAAGTCGAACAAGCGCGCAGTTTATTGACTAGCAAAAGGGCTTGTCAATTGAATCTGGTAGGCTCTGTCTAATTGGTTGGTTCAACTTAGGACACGCGTGGCCGTTCGCTAGGTACGTAAGTTAATGTATCTAAGTCGCTTATGTGCTTTGCGATCAAATTGCCGCCGGGATCTTGTCAACGCCCATATAGGGCCGCAAGATCTCGGGAATGAGGATAGACCCGTCCGCTTGTTGATAATTTTCGATCAAAGCCAGCCAAGTGCGGCCCACCGCAAGGCCGGAGCCGTTCAGCGTGTGCACGAATTCGCTCTTGCCGCCCTTGGGCTTGAATCGAATGTCGCTTCGTCGCGCCTGAAAGGCTTCGCAATTCGAGCAGGAAGAAATTTCGCGAAACTCATTGGCTGACGGCAGCCAGACTTCAATATCGTAGGTCTTGCTGGAGGCGAAACCCATGTCGCCCGTGCAGAGCAAGACGACTCGATAATGCAGCCCGAGCTTCTGCAAGAGTGATTCGGCATCGCGTACTAGAGCTTCTAGTTCTTCATAACTCTGCTCGGGTCGCGTGAACTTGAACATTTCCACTTTCTGAAACTGATGCTGGCGAAGAATGCCGCGCGTGTCTTTGCCGGCGGCGCCCGCTTCGGAACGAAAGCACGCCGTCCACGCACAGGCCTTGATCGGGAGCCGATCCGCATCGAGCGTTTCGTCTCGATAAAGGCTCGTCAGCTCGACTTCGGCCGTCGGCGTGAGCCAGAGGTCCGTGTTTTCAATGTGAAACATGTCTGCGGCGAATTTCGGAAGTTGGCCAACGCCCGTTAATGACGCGGTGTTTACCAGGAAAGGCGGAAGGTACTCCGTATATCCATTCCGCGTGTGGACATCGAGAAAAAAATTCGCCAAAGCTCTTTCGAGCCGTGCGCCCAGACCCCGATAGAGGGCAAAACGCGCTCCGGCTATTTTCGTCGCCCGCTCGAGATCCAGAATTCCGGCACGCTCGCCCACGTCCCAATGCGGCTTCGGCGCAAAATCAAATTTCGGCGGGCTGCCCCAGCGGCGAACTTCAATATTGCAGCTGGCGTCATGACCGATCGGCACCGAAGCGTGCGGAAGATTCGGCACTGAAAGCATGAAGCTCTGCAGCTCGGCATCGAGCCGGACAATCTCTTCATCCGCCCTCTTGATCTCATCCGAAGCACGTTTCATTTCCGCCAGCAGATCGTCGGCTTTCTCGCCTGCCCGCTTGCGCCGGGCAATCTCCTCGCTCGCTTTGTTGCGCTCGGCCTTGCGGCGTTCAACGGCAGTAATGCGTTCACGACGCTCTCGATCGAGAGCGCGGAAACCTTCGAAATCTATGCGTACGCCGCGGTTTGCGGCCATTTTTTCGAATTCGGGCAGGTGTTCTCGAAAATAATTGAGATCATGCATGGCCGGACAGAATACCGTAACCGCGCGGCACAAGAAACCCACAGCTGACGAATGGCGCAAGAATAGCCGGAGTTGGGCAACTCCGCGTGGACCGTATATCATGGCGGCAGCTATCATGGGATGCGCGCCGTAATGGAGCAAACCGCACCAGTCAGAGTCTCAAATCCCGCGCAAGGCGGCGATGAATTCCTCTGGGGTTTCTGGTACCCGGTCCTGCGCAGCAACCAGATTCGCGGCCGGAGGCTGGCGACCTCTATTCGCCTTGAGGTTCCGCTGGTTTTTGGACGCGACGCCTCCGGAAAGCCGTTTGCTCTTCGCGACGTCTGCCCGCACCGCGCTTTCCCGCTATCGCTGGGACACTACGATGGCCAAACCGTCGAGTGCGCCTATCATGGCTGGTGTTTCGACGCGCATACCGGCCAGTGTCGCGTTGTTCCTTCCGTCACTCAGGATTCCAAGCTCCAGTGCGATCGCATCTACGCAGGCAGCTTCCCCTGCGAGGAACGCGACGGCTATGTGTGGGTTTTTTTCGGCAATGCCGAAGGACGCTCACAGGCTGGCCGCGTGCCACCCGCGCCGGAATTGCCGAAATACAGTGGCCGCTACCGCATCGCGCATCTTTCCGCGACTCTGGACTGCAGCATGGATACCGCCATCATCGGGCTGATGGATCCAGCGCATGGCCCATTTGTTCATCGCTCGTGGTGGTGGCGCAGCCGGCACAGCATTCGCGACAAGCAAAAGAGTTTTGAGCCCATTCCGCGGGGCTTTCGAATGAGCCCGCACAGCCCTTCGGCAAACAGCGCCCCGTACAAGCTGCTCAAAATCTATGGCGCGGCGGTCACCACACAGATCGATTTCGTGCTGCCGAATATGCGCACCGAAGAAATTCGCTGCGGAAGATATTGGTTTACGAATCGCACCACGGTCACGCCAATCCGCCGCGACCTGTGCCGATTGGATTTTTGCGCGGCGTGGAATTTATTTTCCTGGTTTCCACTTTGTCACGCCGTTGCTTCACTTCTTTGGGAAGCGTTTCATCGCGCAGGATCAGCGCGTGATCGAACTGCAGAAGCCCGGGCTCGCGGTGCAGCCGCGCATGATGCTGATTGACGATGCGGACCGGCAAGCGCGCTGGTATTTTCAGTTGAAGTCGGCTTATCTTGCCTCGCAGCAGACTGGCATGCCGATGCAGCACCCGATGGAAGGTCCAGTCACATTGCGCTGGCGCAGTTAGCGGAATTAGTGCTCTGGTTTCAAATCGTAGCTACAGCCGCGAAAGTTTTACGTCTTGATGCGGAGCAGTTTCGTCAGATTGCCGCCGAGAATCGCTTCTTTGTCTGCATCCGGGATTTGCGCGCCGAGTATCGCGTCGATGGTATCGGGCCACACAAGCGGAATATCAGTTCCGTAGACGACCTGACTGGCGCCCACTTCCGCCACCAAGTGCCGTACGCCCTCAGCCGAAAAGACCATGGAATCGATATAGACCTGCTGCTTGAGATATTCGCTCGGTTTTTTCTTGTTCAAGCAGCCGGCATTCTGGCGCACGTCGCACGCCACCTCGGTGCGACCAAGGTAAGACGGCATGTAGCCGCCCGCGTGAGCGGCGCAGATCTTCAGGTTCGGAAAGCGATCAAACGCGCCATCGTAAATCATGTGAGAGAGGAAGAGAGTCGTCTCGAGCGGATTGCCGATGATATTTCCCGAGATCGCCGCGGCCCTTCAGGCCTTCTTTAGTGACGTTGTCGGCGTTGTTCGGATGCATGAAGACCATCACATCGAGTTCCTGCGCTTTGGCCCAGAAGGGGTCGTACTTGGGATCGGAGAGCGGCTCGCCCTGCACGTGACCGGCGACGGCAGCGCCGACCAGTCCTAAATTTTTTACTGCGTGTTCGAGCTGCTGCGCGGCCAAATCGGGGAATTGCAACGTCGGTGACGTCAATGCCAGGAAACGATCGTGGTTGCTATTTACCCATGCCGCGAGACCCTTATCGTGAACATCCACGATCTTGGCAGCCAAGTCGCGATCTGCCGCGTTGTACCACCAGAACGTGTTGATATCGAGTACCTGAATGTCGATGCCGCGCTTGTCCAGTTCCCGAATGCGGTCGGGACCCAGCGCGCGTCCACCTTGCGCGTAGCGCTCCAGAGGCGTCCCTTTGACGACGTCCGCGACCTCCGGGATGCTGGCATGCGCGTGCACATCGATCACTTTGACGCGCTTGCCGCCTACGCGCATATCGCGATGATGCGACAGGGGCATCGGAGGCGCCCGCCTGACCCTGCCCGCCGCCCTGTCCACGGCCTTGCGCGGATGCATCACGCATGAAGGTGCGATTTGCAGCCCACAGCCCCGCCGTCGCACCGCCACGCCCTTAATGAAATCTCTGCGATTCGGCATACTCTTCTCCTTCGATCGCTCAAATCTTTTCAAACGCCGTCGAATGTGGCGCTGGCCTTCCGAGAAATTCCGCGTTTGTGGTCGACTTTTCGCCTGTCAGGCTATCACGGACGAGGTTGACACTGCCAGCGGCGCCGAATACGCTCACCGAATGGCCCTGCGGCAAGCGATCCTTCGCAGTCCCCCCCGGCAAGCCGACAGAAATGCGCATGTATGACCTGGTCGAACCATTTGCCACTCCGTGGCCCCATCTTCATTAAAGACACAGGCAGAAGAATCCATCTTGCGCTCACCCGCGCATTTTTGGTTCGATGGTTATTCGTATTGGCAATAGCGCCGCTCCTGCTGGGCGGTGCCGCTAGAGCACAGAGCATGCCGCGAGAGAATCTAACCTCATCTCCGTCCCGTATTGAGGTGAAAGACGAAACGGGCCGCACCGTTCGCATACCACAACCGGTGCGCCGCATCGTTTCGCTCGCGCCCAGTGTTACCGAGACTCTCTTCGCACTCGGGACCGGCGACCGGGTGGTCGGCGACACGGATTTTTGCGATTACCCGCCCGAAGCCAAGCAAAAAACACACATTGGCGGTCCGGTAAGCCCCAGTATCGAGGCGATCGCCGCACTGCATCCCGACCTCGTCGTGGCGACGCGCGAGATCAATCGGCCGGAGTCTGTGCACGCGCTGGAGCAGTTAGGCATCGCTGTTTACGCCACCGACCCACAAACAGTCGAGCAGGTCTTTACCTCGACTGAGCGATTGGGCGACCTGTTGGGCGCAGGGGGTGCGGGCCGTATGCTCACGGCGGATCTGCGCCGACGGCTCAGTGGAATCGAGCGGCGGCTTGCGTATTTGCCAGCGAAAAGCGTGCTGATGATCGTTTGGCTTGATCCTCTGATGTCGGTCGGCCGAAATACCTTTCTTGACGACGCTTTGCGCCGCGCCGGTGCGCATTCCGTCATCGATTCGCCACAGTCCTGGCCGACGATCGATCTCGAGCAAGTCGTGCGCCTGCAGCCCGATTACCTGATCATCTCCAACGACAATGCGCGGCAAGTCCAAAGGGAACTTACCGAGTTGCAGGAGCGTCCAGGCTGGCGGCAACTCGAAGCGGTGCGCAAGCGGCGCTTCGTTGTTGTTTCCGAAGCGATGAGCCATCCTTCGCCACGCCTGGTCGACGGAATCGAGCAACTCGCGCGCGCACTTTATCCTGATGCGTTTGCCGCCGATGCCGCGTTTCTCGGCGCTTTGCCGCGAAATTGCCTAGAAACCATCATGGCCCGCTTTTCTCAGCCGTTTTTCTCACTTCCGCAGCCAGACGGATGCCTATGAAACCGTTGACCCTGCGACGCGTGCTGTGGAGTTGCGCGCTCCTTACCGGAGTGCTGCTCGGCATTGTCTTGCTAGCGCTGCGCTTGGGCGCCGTCCCATTTTCATTCGCAGATCTGGGGCAGAATTTGTGGTGGCTGGTGAGCGGTCATCGCGAAAAAATCTCCACCGATTTCCGCCTGATCATGGTGGATATACGCCTGCCGCGAATCTTGCTTGGCATTGTCGTAGGTGCGGCGCTGTCGGTGGCCGGGGCAGGTTTTCAGGCGCTGTTGCGCAATCCGTTGGCGGACCCTTACGTACTGGGAGTATCGAGCGGCGCCGCTCTGGGTGCTATTCTGGCTCTGCTGGCTGCGCCGGCGATTCCGCTGATGACGCCGGCAGCGGCGTTTCTCGGTGCTGCCGCCACCATAGCCGGCGTGTATTTTCTCGGCCGCCGCCAGGGACAGCTCGATAGCGGCACGCTGCTTTTGGCCGGCATTGTCATGGCGTCATTTCTTTCCGCCATGATCATGTTTCTCATGACCACGCTTGCCAGCCGTGAATTGCGCGGCATTTCCTTCTGGCTGATGGGAGACCTTTCCACTTCTCTTCCTCGCGGCCTGCTGTGGGTTCTGGTCGTTGGTTTTCTCGCTGCTGCGGGAGCGATCCTGACCACCGCCTCGGACCTGAATGTTTTGCTTGCTGGTGAACGAGAAGCCATGCATTTGGGCGTGGACGTGACGCGCGTTAAGCTGGTGGTGTACATCTCGGCCTCCGTGCTCACCGGCTTGGCCGTTTCCGTCAGCGGAGCTATTGGTTACGTGGGTCTGCTCGTGCCGCACGTCATGCGCATGTTCTTTGGTTCCGACTATCGCGTGCTGATTCCGACGTCGGCGCTGGGCGGGGCCATTGCGATTGTTTTAGCGGACACACTGGCCCGCACTCTGATCGCGCCAACCGAACTGCCGGTCGGCGCTATGACAGCGATGGCCGGCGCTCCCGTGTTTATTTATCTGCTGCGCCGGAGACTGGCGTGAGCGAAACGACGAGCCTCATCGAAGCGCGCCCGGCGCCCAGCACCCAGCACCATCCTCCGCACCTGCGCATCAATGTCGAGCAAGCCAGCTATGCCTACTCGGCACGGAAAAAGGCAGCGCCGCTTTTCACGCTGGAGGCGACTACCTTTCAGGCGCGCGAGCGCGAATTCGTCGCGATCCTCGGGCCGAACGCCAGCGGTAAATCCACGCTGCTCCGCTTGATCGCAGGGGCCATCGCGCCGCTTTCCGGTCGCGTGGAACTCGACGGCTTCGAGACGTGCCATCTGGATGTGCGAACCCGGGCCCAGCGCATCGCTTTCGTGCAGCAGGAAAGTCCGCTTATTTTCCCGATCCGCGCCGGCGATTATGTTTTGCAAGGGCGCCATCCCCACGGCCGCTCGCTGTGGTTCGAGAAAGACGAGGATTTCGCCATCGCCGAAAACGCCCTGGCTCAAGTAGGCGCCGAACATTTGCGCGATCGCTGGATGCACGAAATCTCTGGCGGAGAAAAGCAGCGGGTCGTACTGGCTCGCGCGCTGGCTCAGCGGCCCCTTGTGCTATTGCTGGACGAACCCACGCTGCATCTGGATATCCGGGCGCAAATCGACCTGCTTTGCCGCCTGCGCCGTCTGGCTGATGAGCATCGTTACACCGTGATTGAGGTCACCCACGATCTGGGTTTGGCGGCGGAATTCGCCGATCAGGTTGTTCTGCTGCACCGGGGCAAATGCCTGCGGGTCGGCCCGCCCGCCGCTGTCTATCAGCGGGAACTGCTCGAGCAGGTTTTCGAGGTCCCACTCGAGATCGAAGCCGGTCCCGCGGGCCGCCCGCGTGTGATCGTTCAAGGAAGAAGGCAGGAAACCGCGCATCCCCAGGGTTAGCGCGGTAGAGAGACTAGAACCTTCCGTTCCGTCGCCGCTGATTCCCCGAATCGCCTAATCGGCAATGTTATAATCTCCGGATTCGCCATGGCTCGAACCACATCTGCAATCGCCCGAGTCGCGCCTGAAGTCGCTGCGGCTTACGAGCCCGTAATCGGGCTCGAAGTCCACGTGCAACTCAAGACCGCGACCAAAATCTTCTGCGGTTGCTCTACGCGATTCGGCGACCCACCTAATTCGAATACTTGCCCGGTTTGCCTCGGCTTGCCCGGCTCTTTGCCGGTGCTCAACAAACGAGCCTTGGAGCTGGCAATCCGCGCTTCGTTGGCCCTTAATCTGCGAATCCAGCAAAAGTCGCGATTTGCCCGGAAAAACTATTTTTATCCCGATCTCCCCAAGGGTTATCAAATTTCGATGTACGAACTGCCGCTGGCCACGCATGGCTTTTTGGAAATCGAGCACGATGGCGCGGCGAAGAAAATCGGTATCACGCGTCTGCATCTCGAAGAAGACGCCGCGAAAAACCTGCACGAGGGCTTCCCGGATTCCGATCGAAACAGCTATATCGACTACAACCGGTGCGGAATGCCCTTGGCGGAAATCGTCTCCGAGCCCGACCTGCGCTCGCCGTCAGAAGCTCATGCTTATCTGAGCGCCCTGAAACAGCTCCTTGAGTATGCCGATGTGAGCGACTGCAACATGGAAGAAGGCTCGCTGCGTTGCGATGCCAACGTGAGCGTGCGGAGGCGCGGCGACGAGCGCCTGGGCACAAAAACCGAAGTCAAAAATCTGAATTCGTTTCGTTATCTCGAGCACGCCCTGGAATATGAGATCGAACGCCACATCTCCGTGCTCGAATCCGGCGGCCGCATCTCACAAGAGACGCGGCTTTGGAACGTGGCCGAAGGCCGCAGCGAATCCATGCGCTCCAAGGAATTCGCCCACGACTACCGCTATTTCCCGGATCCCGATCTCCTCCCTGTCCATGTGAGCACGAGTTGGCTGGCGGAAATTCAGCGAGGCACGCCGGAATCGCCCTCCGTGCGCCGGCGCCGGTTTGATCAGGAATACGGACTTTCCGACTACGACGCGGGCGTGCTCACCGCGACGCGCGCGCTTGGTGATTACTTCGAGGCTGTGGTTCGCGCCGGCACCCCGTCAAAAGCAGCGGCGAGCTGGATCCAGACGGAATTGCTGCGCAGGCTGAACGACTCTGGCCAGCCTGTCGAATCGAGCCCGGTCACTCCCGCGGCTTTAGCCGGATTGCTAGCGCAGATCGAAACCGGGAGTATCACCGGGGCTTCGGGCAAAAAGGTTTTTGCGACCATGTTTGAAACCGGGAAATCGGCGGAAGAGGTCATCTCCGCCCAAGGCTTGTCGCAAATCCAGGATGCCGGGGAGATCGAGCGTTTGTGCCGGGAAGTGGTAGAGAAAAATCCCGAAAACGTTGCCAAGTATCGCGCGGGCAACGAAGGCGTATTCAAATCCTTCGTCGGGCAAGTCATGAAGGCGTTGCGCGGCCGCGCTAATCCGCAACTCGTCAACGAAATTCTCAAACGACTGCTGGCATGAAGACTAAGGCCGCGGCCAGGAAACTTAGGAGTAAAACAAAAATGCTCAAGGTGGGCGACAAAGCTCCGGACTTTAAGCTGCAAGCGGCCGACGGGAAGGAGATTGCGCTTGCGAGCCTGCGCGGCAAGCCTGTGGTCCTGTATTTCTTCCCCAAAGCGCTTACTTCGGGTTGAATCAACGAAGCGTCCGAGTTTCGCGACGCCAAACCGCAGTTTGACAAATTCGGCGCGGTCATCCTGGGCTGTAGCGGCGACAACGTGGAGACTCAGGCTAAGTTCGCCGCCAAATACAATCTGAATTTCTCATTGCTGAGCGATCCGGAATTCAAAGCCATTGAAGCTTACGGCGCGCGGCGAATGAAGCAATTCCTCGGCAAGTCGTTTCTCGGCATCGTGCGCTCCACGTTTTTGATCGGTCCGGACGGGCGCATTGCCAAAATCTGGGACAAAGCGCCATCTAAAGGCCATGCCCCTGAAGTCCTTGAAACCGTAAAACAATTGGGTACAGCTCAGGTTCACTAGCGATTGGCAGGCTTCAAGTGCCTTAGAGGTTGCAAACCACCTGGTTCGCGGCACCCGCGCGCGATTCCGCAATTTCCACCTGCATGTTGTCGATCAGCCGAGTGGCGCCAAAACGAACCGCAAGAAGCACCAGGCACGTGCGCGTTAGCCGCATTATCGGCTCAAACGAATCCGCGTCCACGATCTCGACGTAATCCGGTGAACCCAGCGGCTCGCCGGCCAACTCTTGCCGCATCGCCATGACGATTCGCATACTGTCGCGCTCGCCTTCTTCAATCGCGCTTCGCGCTCGTGCGAGCGCGCGATAGAGCACGGTTGCGGCCTTGCGTTCGGCCGGCGAAAGATACTGGTTGCGTGAGGAAAGCGCGAGGCCATCGGGCTCCCGGACAATGGGGCAAACAACGACTTCGCTATCCAGCGCCAGATCGGCTGCCATTTGGCGGATGATGCGCGCCTGCTGAGCATCTTTACGCCCGAAATAGGCGAATCGCGGCGCGACAATCTCCAGCAGTTTCAGGACAACAGTGGCCACCCCGCGGAAATGGCCTGGCCGGATCTTGCCTTCCAGGCGATCGCCCAGCCCTTCCACGTTTACTGAAGTGCGAAAACCCGCAGGATAAATTTCCTCGACCGGAGGAACAAAGAGAAAATCCACACCGGCTTGTTCCAATTTCCGCCGATCGCCTTCCAAATCGCGCGGATATTTCTTGTAATCCTCGCTCGGACCGAATTGTTTGGGATTGACGAAAATAGAAGCGATCACCGGGCTCGCATCGCGCCGGGCTGCTTCGATCAGGGAGAGGTGCCCCGCATGCAGCGCGCCCATGGTGGGCACAAAGCCGGTGAGCCGACCTTCGGCGCGCGCCTGCCGCGACACCTGCTTCATCCACTCAACGGTGTGAATGACTTCCACGCGGCGTTGGCGCGATTGCTAATGCGCGGCCTGTGCGGCTCGCTCGCGGTAGAAGCCAATCATGTCCGTTCCGACGGGCTTCGCGCCAAGCTGCCGGAACATCGTGGTTACCTGTCCGCGATGGTAGGTGCCGTGATTGGCTAGATGCTGCAGCGTCTGCCAAAGCAAATTGCTGTGGGCGTTGCCCTTCATGTCCTTGTAATCAAAGTTGCGCTCCAGATCCGCAGTGGAGAGCCCGTTAACGTACGAAAGAAGCTCGCTCTCGAATTGCGTCCAGCGGGCTCGCAAACTGGCTACATCGGGGAACGGATCGCCATTCGGCAGCAAAGCAGGCGAGCGGCCGTGGAAGCGTTCGAGCCAGATCCACTGCGCGCCGAGGATATGCGCCATCGTGTCCCGCACAGAGCGAAAGCTCGAGCCAAGGTCTCGCGTGAAGTGTTCGGGAGCCAGCGCGGCGCAGGCATCCAGCATGCGCCGATTGGCCCAGGCGTCGTAAGCGAACAAGGTACGAGTATCCTCCGGTGTGATCATGTGCTTCCTTTGCGCTCAGCTGCGGCGAACGGCCAGCAGCCGTTCGCGAACTTCGCTCGAGAGATGGTAAGACTCTGCGTCCGACGGGAAGCGCCCTTCACGCACGTCGTCTGCATAAGCAGTGACCGCATGCGAAATCGCTTCGCCCACATTCGCATAACGCCGCGAGAACTTGGGCGTGTGCCCCAGGGACAAGCCGATCATATCGTGCAGCACGAGAACCTGGCCATCGCATTCGGGACCGGCGCCGATGCCAATGGTGGGAATACGCAATTCGCTTGTGACTCGTGTCGCAAGCTCGCGTGGGATCGACTCCAGCACCACGGAAAACGCTCCAGCCGCCTCCACCGCCCGGGCGTCGCGCAGGAGCTGATCGGCCGTCTCCACAGTTTTGCCCTGAACACGGAAGCCTCCGAACGCGTGCATCGACTGGGGAGTGAGGCCGATGTGGCCCATCACCGGAATTTCGGCTTCCACGAGTTGCGCGATCAATTCCATGCGGCGCTCACCGCCTTCGATCTTCACCGCTTCGGCTCCCGCTTCTTTGACGAAGCGCACCGCATTTCGTACCGCTTCGTTCCGATCGGTGTGAAAACTGCCGTACGGCATGTCCGCGACGAGCAATGCTTTGCGCACGCCGCGCCGCACCGCGCGCGTGTGGTGCAGCATTTCCTCCATTGTGAGGGGCAGAGTGTTCTCATACCCGAGCACCACCATCCCCAGCGAATCGCCCACCAGCACAATGTCGACGCCCGCCTCGTCCACAAGGCGAGCAGTTGGGTAGTCATAGGCGGTCAGGCAGACGATTTTCCGCCGGCCTGATTCACCTCGATCACGGCCGGAATCGAAATTTTGAGTGGAACTAGATGGAGCGTTCGTTTTGCGGCGAAGTATGTCGGGCACGGTAATCTTCCCGTTGCCCGCATCGAAAGCGGTGCTCATCGGATCCTCCGGTGCCGTTCCCTTGTTGGGATACAGCCCTGTTTCCCTACTAAAAGCCTAACAAAATTCGATGCAAATGACCATCCCTCCGGCTAACCACATCAAGCGGCGCGGAAGTGCATTCGCTGGCCACGCAAGCGCCTATCCTTCCCGAGCCTCGGGAGGCTCAGGGTGAATGGTCACCCTTGAAATCAGCGGAAAACGCTCCTTGACGCGGTCCTCGAGACGCGCCGTGACCTCATGGATCGCCGTGATCGGCAAATTGCCGTCCATGGCGCAGTGACAAGATAGCTGAATCCTTCGCTCCACCTCCTTGACCCGAACCTCGTGGCAATCCTTCAGCGCGGGGAATTCCCCGCGCAGCCCGTTCACGAACTTTTCCACTTCGTGCGCCAGCCCCCGCAGTTCATCCGAAGAACGATCGACCGTCGCAATATGCGCGCCCATGGGCTCAATATGGATATTTACCAACACGCCGTTTGTCCCCGCGTTGCCCGTCAGTGATGGGAGCTTGCGAATCTCTTCTTCGAGATCGGTGGCTTGGCGATGCGCTTCGCTAAGACTTAGATGTTCATCGACTTCCAGGTGCATTTCAACAAAAAGATGACCATCCTGTTGATGCGCCGATAGGTCATGAACCGCTAATCCCCGCCGTTGCGCTGCGGCACGAATGGAATCGAACACGTGCTCACCCGCCTGTGCGCGCGGTTCCATGTGCACCATGACGTCTGCGGGAATGATCTCGCCCACTCGCCGCTCCACCGCATCGCTGATCGCGTGCACCTGCTCGAAACTCACCGCTCGCGGAATGCTCACCGTCACGTCCACAAAGTGGCGATTGCCGGCCCGCCTTACGCGCACCCGCTCGGTGCCTAGCACGCCATCCAGCTCTTCCACCGCATGCGCCACGCGCTCCTGCAAACCCGCCGGAGCCGTATCCAGCAAAGCTTCAGCCGTGCGTCGGCCCAGCCGCGCCGCCACCCAGATCACCACGCCAGCCACGCCTAGCGCGGCGACCGGGTCTGCGTAACGTAGCCAGGCAATGCCTGTTCGCTGGCCCACCCAGGCCAGCACCACGCCAAGAATCACCACCGACGTACTCCACACGTCGGTGGAGAAATGCAGCGCGTCAGCCTCGAGCGCCTCGCTCATCTGCTCCCGAGCAACTCGCGCGAGGGTCCGCGACCTCAGTAGATCGATTCCCAGGGCGATTCCGAGAATCCCAATGGCCAGCAGGCTAGGCCGAATCTTGATTTCGCGAAAGAACAGTCTCTGCACGGCCTCCCAGATAATGTACACAGCCGTCAGCATGAGCAGACCCGTTTCGATGAACGCCGAGAAACTCTCCACCTTGCCGTGACCGTAGGTGTGGTCGGCGTCGGCCGGGCGGTCCGAAACCCGAACGGAGAGATACGTAATGACCGCCGCGACCAGGTCCAGCGTCGAATGCAGCGCCTCGGAGAGCACGCCGAGGCTTCCCGTTGACGCGGCAAGAAAAGTCTTTAGGGTCAAAAGAACAACGGCCGAACCCACCGATCCGAGTGCCGCCATCTGTTTTGCGGACGTGGTCTTGGGAGTCGAGATATCGGTTACCCCGCTAGTCACCTTTAATGTTTTGAGTGATTATACGACCCATGGTAGAAGTATCCAGCGCCGCGGTATCGCTATCGTGCGAAGTCCGAAACTAGAAGCAGAATCTATCCTAAAAAGGCGAAGCCATGACCCACCTGCCAAGCCGGCGAACCGTACTTAAATACGGAGCAGCCGTTGCGGCATCAGCGGCTTTAGGACCTCTCTCCGGACAAACCCAGCAAGATCCTGTCCAAAGAACTGTTGTGATCATGTTCGACGGTTTTGGGCTCGATTACCTCGCCGAAGGCAGGATGCCAGTTCTCGCACAATGGAAGCGCGACGGGCTCTACAAGCCTGTCACTGGCTTGATGCCTTCGGTTACCAACATCAACAACGCCTCGATCTGCTGCGGTGTTTGGCCCGAGGAGCATGGGATTATCGGCAACTCCTACTTCGACGAAAAGCGCGGAGTGGAGGACTACATGGAATCGGCCGACCTCTTGCTTGCCCCCACGCTGTTTCAACGAGCTGCCAAGCACGGTGTCAAGTCGGCGCTCCTTTCGAGCAAGGCAAAGACTGTCACTTTCCTCCTGCGCGGGGCTGAAATCGTGCTCACGGCGGAGGAGCCAACTCCGGAATGGGTGCAAAGGCTCGGGCCCGCGCCTTCCATCTACAGCAGCGAGATCAATTACTGGTTGCTGCGCGCCGCCATCTATGTTCTGCGGAATCGTCCGGATATCGGCTGCCTCTACGTCCACACAACCGACTATCCGATGCATATGTGGGCACCCGAGGCGTCGGAATCGAAGGAGCACCTCGCACGCTTGGACGAACTTTTTGGGCAAGCGATGAAGGCGGCTCCCGACGCGGCGTTCTTGGTCACCGCGGATCACGGCATGAATGCCAAGACCCGCTGCTATGACCTCGAGAAAGTTTGCGCCCGGCGCGGAGTTACGCTTCGGAAGGCTTTTTCCGTGGGCCGGGACCGCTACGTAAAGCACAACCGAGGCTGCTCTGGAGGGGCATACGTGTATCTCAAGAGCGCTCAGGATGCGGCCAAGGTTCGCGAAATTGTCGCTGAGCTGAAAGGTTGCGAGCGCGTTCTTACGCGCGAAGTGGCCGCCCGCGAATACAGGCTTATGGCATCTCGCATTGGAGATCTGGTTGTGTGGGGCGATAAGGATACTCTGTTCGGAGAAATGGATTCCGAGCAAGAGAATTTCTCCGGCAATCTGCGCTCCCACGGATCCGAGCACGAACTGAACATTCCTTTATTCGTCTACAATGCGAAGAAAGCGCCATCGAGCGACTACTTCCAGCACAACATGGATTTGGCAAGATGGCTCTACCGCGGCTGAAGTGTCGAAAATAAGCGGAACTGGAGCACTTGACGGCGCGTCTATAGCTCCAGTCATCCAGCCGCGTTCTGAAACTTTGTAAATCAACACGGAGGTGCGCCATGCGCAACACGCTTTGGGCTCTTCTTTTAATCGCCGGCATCGCAGCATTTGTCACTCACGGGGTCGCCGCACCCGAGGGTTCAGGTTACCACCTCGTTAAGAAAATCGTCCTGGGCGGAGAAGGCGGCTGGGATTACCTGAGCGCCGACCCCATAACACATCGCGTTTATATCTCTCGTGGAACACACATCATGGTTGTCGATCCCGAGGGCAACGTGGTGGGTGATATCCCGAATTTGAAGGGCACTCACGGTGCGGCACTGGTGCCGGAGTTAAATCGCGGTTTCAGCAGCAACGGGCAGTCGAATTCCGTCACCATCTTCGATCTCAAGACTCTCCAGGTGATCAAAGAGGTTCCGCTGCCTATGGCTCAGGGGCCTGACGGCTATCTCTATGATCCGGCGTCCAAGCGCGTCTTCGTCTTTAACGCACGCAGCCAGGATGGCACCGGCATAGACGCGAAGACGGGCGAAGTGGCCGGCATGGTGCCTGTTGGTGGCAAGCCAGAAGCAGCAGTCGCCGATGGTCAGGGACACATCTTCGTGAACAACGAAGACAAATCTATTCTGGTCGAGCTTGATTCCAAAGCGTTCAAAGTGCTGAACAATTGGCCCATCGAGGGCTGCGATTCGCCCGCGGGTTTGGCAATTGACACTGCGCACAAGCGCGTTTTCGTAGGCTGCCACAACAAGCAAATGGTCGTTGTCGATTACACCAGCGGGAAAGCAGTCGCCAGCATACCGATTGGCGACGGCGTTGACGCCACTTGGTTCGATCCGGGCACTCAGCTGGCATTCTCATCTTGCGGCGATGGCACCATTACCGCGGCGCACGAAGATTCCCCCAACAAATATACCGTCGTGGACACCATCAAGACGCAAGATGGCGCCCGCACCATGGCGCTGGACACGGGCAATCACAATATCTATACGGTCACATCGGATCGCGGACCGGCTCCCGCGGCGACGCCCGAAAATCCGCGGCCACGGCCGGCGATTATTCCCAATACGTTCACGCTGCTGATTTTTGCCAAGTAGCGGCGGGCAAGGGCATAGTTTTACCTGGAAGTGCGGTTCACTAAAACGGAGCGATAGCGCATGGTCCGGCGAGGGACTTGCACGCCCGTGCCGGAGTTGGCCAATCAGTCATCGAGATACCACGGCACATTGATTATGACGATCCGCCGGTTTCCCCTCAGCAAGAGCGCCGCTTTTAGCCAGGTAGCTCTCTGATTGTGGAGGAAATTGTGATACCAGTGCTTTTCCACCAATTCCGGAATAATCACGGCGAGTTGCCTTTCCGGATTTTTTCTTTCTAACTCCAGCACGTAATCGACAATGGGCCCGATCACAAAGCGATAAGGCGATTTCAAGACTTTCACGTGAGGCAGTCGCAAGCCTGCTTGCCGCGCGGGTTCCTCAACTGCTTTGTGCCACTTATCGAGAAATTCCTTATCGGTATCTCCGGTGCTCACGTGCACAACGTAAACTTCTGAACAAATCTTGAATGCAAATTGCAATCCGGCGCGCGAGACTTTGGTCCACGCCATCATGGGCATCACCACGATGGGCGCGGTCCGGTCGGTCACGTCGAGCGTGGCCGCCTGCGAGATCTGACCGCGCAGGCGGTCATAATGTCGCCGAATGGCAAACATCATGATCATGATGAGCGGGATCAGCACTGTGGTGATCCAGGCCCCGCTGACGAACTTCGTTACCGTCACGATGATTAGCGTTGCCCCGGTCGCGACCGCGCCGAGCGCGTTCAGAAAGATATTCAGGCGCGAGCCGCCCTTGCGCTGCCAGTGCGCCACCATTCCCGCCTGCGATAGCGTGAATGCCAGGAAGGCGCCCACCGCATAAAGTGGAATCAGCCGATCGGTCACGCCGTCAAATAAAATGAGCAACGCGCCGCAGAGGAAGGCGAGCGCCGTGATGCCCCAGGTGTACACAAGCCGCCGCCCCCGCTCCGCCAGCGGGACCGGAAGATAGCCGTCTTGCGCGATCATGCGGCACAGCCGCGGAAAGTCCGCGAATGCGGTATTTGCCGAAAACGAGAGCACTAGCAGCACCCCACTGATCGTTATCACATAAAAAAAGTTGCGTCCGACGACGGCTGCCGTGAGTTGCGACAGCACGCTCTGATATCCGGGACCTGCCTCCGTTGCGCCGATGTGATAGGCCCGGCAGAGATAGGCGATGCCGAGCAACATGACCGCCAGCAACGCAATGATTGTCGTAAGCGTCCGCCGCGCAGTTTGCGCCACCGGTTCGCGAAATGCGGTCACGCCGTTGCTCACCGCTTCGACGCCGGTCATGGCCGTACAACCGCTCGCGAAAGCCTTGAGCAGGATCCAGAGGCTCACTGCCGCCGTGGCCGCCGGTAATGCTGCAGGTGGCTCAACCGGCGAGGGATGACCTCCTGACATGATGGATTTTACGATTCCCGCGAGAATGACCGCGCCCAGGCTGCCCAGGAAAAGATACGTGGGAATCATGAAAACTACGCCGGTTTCACGCGAACCGCGCAGATTGACCAGCGTGATCAGCACTAGAATCACAAGGCAGATCAGCAGCGTATGCGGTTGATATTTGGGAATCGCCGAAATCAGCGCGCCCACGCCCGCGGAGATTCCTACAGCCGCGGTCAGGACGTAATCGATCATCAGGGCCGTAGCCGCCAGCAACCCGGCGAAAGGACCAAGGTTTTGTCCCGCGACCGTGTACGAGCCACCGCCTTGGGGATAAGCTTCTATCGTTTGCCGATAGGAGAAGTAGACGATCGTCAGCAAAATCACGATACAGATCGTTATTGGCACAATGTACGAAACGCCCGCAACACCCAGAGGAATGAGTAGAGCCAGGGCGGCTTCGGGTCCGTATGCCGCCGAACTGAGCGCGTCCAGGCCGAAGACGGGTATTCCAGCGGAGGCTCCGAGCCTCTCGGTGAGTTCATCGGACGAGCGCAGAGGCCGTCCAAAGAGAAAATCAATCACAGACATGGTTCGCTACTTTACATGGAAAGACAAAGAAAGCAGAGGGATCCGCGATCTCGGTTTCTACCGACGTCTTGCGCGGTGCCAATTTCTACAAGGAGCTTCCGCTTGAGGGCGCGTACTGCCCTGACGTATGATGCCCTGCCCGATCCATGATTACTGCTTCCATCGGTGCTGGTTCACGCTGGCTGCTCGAAAAGATTGTGGACGCCATTGCGGCCACCGGCATCAATCCAAATGTTCTTACGGCCTTCGGGTTATTCGTGAACCTGTGGGCGGCGCTGCTGTTTGCCGAAGGCATGTTCCGTTCAGGCGCAGCGGTGATCTTTTTGGCGGGATTTCTGGACATGCTCGACGGCCAGGTGGCTCGCCGCGAGCGGCGCGTCACGGCATTTGGCGCCTTTTTCGATTCCACTCTCGATCGTTATTCCGATATGGCCTTGTACATGGGGCTGCTCGTTTACTATGCGGTCAACGGAAGGGCTTCCTACGTGATTCTGGCGGCCGTGGCCACTGCCGGATCGGTTATGGTGAGTTATACGCGTGCCCGTGCCGAGTCTCTGATTCCCACCTGCAAAGTCGGCTTCATGGAACGTCCCGAGCGCCTTGTGCTGCTGATAATAGGAGGCACATTCGACCGCATGGCCCCAGTACTCTGGGTAATCGCGGTGGTTTCCACGATCACGGTCATCCATCGTATCGTTTACACCTGGCAGGAGACCAAAGCCGGCCGCACGTTACCCGGCACCCATCTGGTCGCTTAGGCTTTTGTTTCCGCCTGCGGTTCTGGCTCGGTGAGAAGCGCCTCGCCCATGGCAGAATGAACTGGTCCCGCCACTGCTCTCCATACCTTGTTGCGTAGTTCAGGGATGTCTCGTTTGCTGTAGCTGTCCGTTTCTATCGTTTCGTGAAACCAAACTAAGATCGTCGAAGGCCGCAAGATCCAACTCGTTTTGCGATTGAATGTAAACGCGCCGACAATGCTCACCGGCGTGAT
This sequence comes from uncultured Acidobacteriota bacterium, assembly GCA_963803735.1. Classification (GTDB taxonomy): domain Bacteria; phylum Acidobacteriota; class Terriglobia; order Acidiferrales; family UBA7541; genus Palsa-189. The sequence goes on from CAWDNV010000019.1 coordinate 307,048, forward strand.
GGGCGTTCCGAAGTCTTGAGCCATGCGAAAAACACCCTCGTGAAAGGGAGCCACGCGCCCGGTGACCGTCCTGCCGCCTTCTGGGAAAACGACCAGGCTCACGCCTCGATCCAGAGCGGCGCGAGTCAAGCGCCACATCCGTTTGAGGTCCGCCGGCCGGTTGACCTCAGGAACCGGCACGTTGCCAAAGCGCTTCATCAGCCAGCCGTACACCGGAACGCGAAAATGCGATTCGAGCTCCAGGCCCCGCATAAATTGAGGAACAACACTGTAAAGCACGAATGGATCGAAAAGATTGACGTGATTGGAAACGAAAAAACTGGTCCGGTTCGGGTCAAATCCTGGTGAACGCCGCACTTCCACGCGGGCGCCAGCCAGCCGTACCGCAGTCCTCGATAGCCAGCGCTGGGGTGCGTCGTTCTTTCGGGGATCGATAAAAATCCCGAGCAGAATCAGCACCGGACAGACCGAAAAGAAGAACAATCCGGACAACATCCAGCGAAAAATACTTCGCGCCCATAAATACATCGAAGCCTGTTCATTGGTGGCTACAGACTTCTCTGTCGTGCTGGGCTCTTTGGGGTGAACGTTCATACCAAAACGTCCAGAACTCCAGGAAGCACTTCCACGCTCTCGCATTTCAACGTGAGCACTTCTCCGTCAATCATCACGTCGACCCGATCGTCGAGCGCGAACTCGATTCGTTGCACTCCCCGGCGCGAAGCGAGCGGGTGATCGATATGCGTGCCGTCAAACAGTGTCGGCAGGTTCCGCAACAGTCCGAATCTTCCGATCGGGCCCCATCGAACGTACTCGATCAAACCGTCGGCAGTGGAGGCCTGCGGTGCGATTTTCATCTTGCCGCCCGTGTATTTGCTGTTGTTGAAGCTGAGAAAAAGACAGCGCTTGCCGTCGAATTCCGTGTCGCCATCTGCGCGCAGTGGGAAAGCCTGGCGCCTGAGTCTTGCGAGGCAGATCAGCACAGCTAACAGGTAGCCGAGTTCCCCGAGCCCTTTGAACAGGCGATTCGCCGCCGCCGTTACGTTTGCCGTGAATCCTACGCTCAGCAGGTTGATGAAATAGAGCTTGCCACCTGAATGCTTCAGGCAAAGGACGTCGCTCGATGTCCGCGTGTCCGCAAGGATGGCTTCTCTCGCATGTTCCGCGCCGTTGGTGGTGAAATCGCGAAGGAAGGAGTTGCCCGTTCCCAGCGGCAGAAATCCGAGAACCGGTTTGCCCCCTGTTTCGGCTTCCGGGAAAAGGCCATTGACGATCTCGTATGCAGTCCCGTCGCCCCCAACGGCTATGAATTGGCGCTGTCCCCGAGCATATGCCCGCCGCGCAATGCGTGTCGCGTCTCCAGTCCCTGACGTTTCCGCCACCTCTACTTCCACTCCCGCCGCACGCAGTTTGTCCAGAGCCGCTTTCGCTAATTTGCCGCAGCGGCCGCCGCCTGCGGCCGGATTAATTATGGCAAGAAATGCGTCACTCACAGGAGTTGCACGGCGTTGCGATCGAGCTGGCGGCCGATCTGTTCCGCTAGAATATTTCGCTTAATTTTCAGCGATGCCGTCCGCGGAAAATCCTCCGGCCACAGAACGTATCCGCTGACGCGCTTGTACGGTAAAAGGCGCTGATTGCGGTGCTCAACCTCGCTGTGTATCGCGCCATTTACGTTTTGCGCTGCATCCGGATGCAGCACGAGCACCAACTGCTCGCCTGTCATGGTGCGCTGCGGCCACAAATAATTCGCCGCAAACACGCAGAACTCCTTCACTGGCAGGCTGTCGAACACGTTCTCGATGTCTTCCGGATATATGTTTTTCCCCTCTGCTGTGACGATCAAATTCTTCTTGCGCCCCAGAAGCCGCAGATGGCCGCCGGCGTCGATTTCTCCCAGGTCGCCTGTCATCAGCCAGCCATCGACAATCGTCTCTGCTGTTAGTTCCGGATCGTCCAGGTAATGTGACATCACTGTTTTGCTGCGCACGGCCACTTCGCCTACGCCGTCCGCACCCGGATTGGCAACCCGGATTCGCATACCGGCCACAGGCTTGCCCAGAGTATCCGGCCGAAATGGCTTCATGTCGTTGACGGTAATCGCCGTGCATGCTTCTGTGCAGCCATAACCATTTGCGATTTGAATGCCGAGGTCATGGAAAAACTCTAGCGTCTTGGGTTCGGTGAACGCGCCGCCGACCAGGAGCGCGCGCAATTCGCCGCCAAAGGCTTGGTGAACATCCTTCAGCAATGCTCGGCTCAACCACAAACGCGGACGCCCACGCGTTGCCATGCGATTTATGCGCACCAGTGTGTTCAGAATCCGCTTCTTCATCGGCGGCAAAGCCCCGAATCGCTCGCGCAAGCCGCGCTCCAGATTTTTCAGGATCAGCGGCACGACCGCCATGTAGGTGATCTTGTAGCGGGTAAACGCTTCGCGGATATATTCCGGCCGCAAAGTGCGCAGATGCACCACGGTTCCGCCTTCGGTAAACGGCATGATGAAGCCGCCCATGAAGTCGATTGCGTGATTTGTGGGAATGATACTCAGGTATCGCGCGCCGGGCGAAAACGGCCACAGCGGAGAAACCGCGGCGCACTGTTCGAGATAATTGTCGTGGGTCAGCACGCAGCCCTTTGGCCGGCCGCCGGTTCCGGAAGAATACACGATGCAGGCGGCTTCGGTGCGTTTTCGCGGGCGAAATTCGGGCGCTTTGTCGCCGCGAAATTCCTCCCATCGCTCCGCGCCTCCAAGATCGGCGCCCGCGGGTGCCTCTGTGACCAGAATGGTCTCGACGCGCGTCGAAGAGAAATCCCCTTGTCGCAACGCCCGCCATATAGGGTATTCCACAATCAGCAGACGCGATTTCGAGTGCGCCAGCAGCGCCAGGTGCTCCGCAGGAGTGAGCTTATAATCCAGAGGCACGAGCACGCCGCCGGAGAAGAAAACGGCGTATGCCGAAATCAGCCACTTGGATTGATTGCTCATCAGGATCGCCGCGCGATTCCCCGGAGCAAATCCGTTCTCTTCGAGACCTCCCGCGAGCCGCAGCGCCGCAGCTCCGAAGTCGCGGTACGTCAAGCGGCAGCGCTCGTTTTCGCGATCTGCCTCGATTAGGCAGACTTCGTCCGGCCAGTGCTCGATCGCGCCATTAAGTGCCGCGCCCAGCGATTCGTATTGGCTCAAGTCCACCATGCCAACTAGAGGCGTGCTTGGATGCGGCTAGCCAAAGTGCGAAAGTCCGTCACGCCCTGAACTTCGTAGTCGGGAAGCTCGATGCCAAAATGATTTTCCAGCCTCGTGATCAATTCGAGGGCTCTCAAGCTATCGATTTTCAGCTTCTTGTAAAAATCGTCCGTAGGCGCAAGCTCGTTGCGTGGAATCTTAAAATGCTGGGCTGCCAATCCCAAAATCTCGTCGGTGGTCTGTTCGATGGTCTTCATGCCAGCTATTTTACATCGGCAGCTTATGCGCGCGATTACGGCATGCCGATTACGGCAAGTAAGGATGCGCGCTTTTATCCTCTACGAATTTGCGTAGCCCCTCCATCACCGCGGGCCGCCCGAATAGCTCGCAGAATACGTCGATTTCCTTGCGCAATTCCTCGTGCGGAATGGGTTTGAGAAAGCGTTTTGCGGCCGCACTCGTCGCCCTGTCGAATTTAACTATTTGCGCGGCGGTCCCGCGCGCCATGCGCAACACTGCGCCTTCGGCAGCCACCTGGCTCACCAGTCCTGCGTTCAACGCTTTCGTAGCATTGATGCTGCGGCCAGTGAGGAGCAGGTCGCGCACGACCGCGTTCCCGACATCTCGCCGCAATCGCGGAATCCCGCCGAAGCCCGGGATGAGACCCAGCCTGAGTTCCGGAAAGCAAAAGCGCGCCATCTTGTCCGCAATAATCAGGTCACATGCGAGCGCCAGCTCGAATCCCCCTCCAAACGTGACGCCGTGCACCGCCGCAATCGTAGTGAGCGGTGAAGCATCGATCGCATTCAAAACGCGATGGATGCGTTCGAGAAATCTACGCACACCCGAAACGCGCTCGGTCGCCGCGAGCCCGGCGCTAGCCGCATAGAGTTCGCGCAGATCGGCGCCCGCCGAAAATCCTGCTTCTTGCCGGCTATATATGATTAGAGCGCCGGCTTTTACTTCCGCTGATTCGAGCGCGCCTACAAATTGCTCCAAATCCTCGAGCATCGCCGTGCCAATCTCGTTGCAAGGCGAGTGGTGAAGCGCAAGCTCGATCGCGCCGTCCCTTAGCTCCCAGGAAAGCGTCTTGGTTTTCTCGGAAAGATGGGTTTTGGAAGCGGTCACGATGGATTTTTACGGTACATCGATTCGATGGGGTCCCGAAAGTGCGCGGCAATCGCATCGCGGCGCAGCTTTCCGTTTGCCGTCAGAAGTCCACTCTCAATCGTCAGGGGCTGCGGTTCGATGTGAAACGCACGAATCTGACGATAGTGGGGAAGCCCCGAATTCAGCTCTGAGACAGCTGCTTCCACTTCGCCGAGTGCCACGTCTCCGGTCACTAAAGCCGTTAAGAAGCTACGCCCATTACCAAACATCACCACCTGTTGCGCGGCGGGAAGTGCGCGCACCAACCTCTCCTCCAGTGGTTCCGGCGCAATATTATGGCCGGAGCTGAGCACCAGCAAATTCTTTAGGCGCCCCACAACCCGCCAATTGCCATTCGGAGTTCGTTCGCCTTGATCGCCTGTGTGGAACCAGCCATTCGACATTGTCTTCGCTGTTTCTTGCGGCCGGTTCCAATAAGCCGAAAAAATATTTGGCCCGCGCACAAGAATTTCGTTGTTGTCGCCCAGCTTCATTTCGATACCGGGAATTGCCGGGCCGACGGCGCCCGGCTCCACGCGCCTGGGATCGTCCATCGTGCAAATGGCGGTCGTCTCCGTGAGCCCGTAGACTTGCAGCACGGGAATTCCCAGCATCTGAAAAAAAAGTTGTGTCTCCAGCGCCAGCGGCGCCGAACCGCAAATCAGGGCTTTGAGATTAGGCCCTAATTTTTTGCGAATCGCCGGGAAAATTAGCTTCTCCGCCAGCAGCAGCGACACGCCGCCTTTCGTCCCGTTCGTGTTCCCAAGCGAAGCCGCTTTCGCCTTAGTGAAGATCGTATTCGCGAATCCGCCACGCTTCGCAATCTGCGCTTCCACCGCGGTTCGCATGCGCTCGAGCAATTGCGGTACATTCAGGCAGTAGTCGGGCGTGGAGGCGCGCAAGTCGTCGGCAATGCGCGTCAGGTCAGTCGAGAGCCGCAGTTCGCTCAATCGCATAAGGCTCGAGAGCAGCAGAATCCAGGAGCCCGCAAAACAGAACGGCAAATAGTGGAACACGCGGTCGGGTTCGGTGCGCTGCCCCATAAGTTGTTCCAGGCGCGCGGTGGTGCAAGAGAGCATATACGTGACGTTGCCCACGTTAAGCACCACGCCCTTCGATTCGCCCGAGGTGCCCGAAGTGTAGATAATCGTGACCGGATCAGAGTCAGCCAGCGGAGTTGGCTCTGTACGAATGCCGGCTCCCTGAAGCCCTGGCGCAAAGATTTCCTCCAGTACCACCGTGCGCGCCTCGCCGGCGGGCCACGCAGCGAGGAGGTTTCGCTCCAAGTCGGCATCGCCGCAACAGACCATGGCCGGCTGGCAATCGCGGATCATCGCCGCAAGCTCTGAGGGCGCCTGCCGCGCGTAAAGCGGCACCACGATGATCCCTTCGGCCATCGCCGCCAGATCCAGAGCGACCCAATTGATGCTATTGGCTGAAAGCAGGGCGCAGCGGTCGCCCTTACGCAAACCGGCTGCGGACAAAAATGCGCGCGCTACTGCCACGCGTTCGAGCAGCGCGCCCGCCGTCGCCGAGACGCGCCTCTCCGGCCGCATCTCCTCGAGCACCATGTTGCCCGGCGAGTCGGCGAGCCGTCCAAAAATACTCTGCAGAAAATTCACTGCTGAATTCTCGCGGCTTCTTAGTTCGCCGCCATTGCCTGTGTCCGGCTGTCGTATAACTCGAGCAGTTTCCTCAGACCCGGATGCAATGGTGGCAGATAGTTTTCCCAGCTTCGCAGCCCCCCTTGGACGGGAAATTCCGGATAGCGTTCGTGCACCGTGCGCTCGAGGAACACGCCCATGCGCGCCATCGTCTTCAGATTTCTTACTACTGTGCGCCCAATCCCGTCGGCAATCGTTTCGCGCTCGCGCTGGAGGGCGTCAATCGCAGGAATGAGTCTGTCTCCGAGTAATGGATCGTCCACAGTAAAAAGCAGATGACTGTGGCCACGTTCCTGCATGAGATTGCGAATGCGTTCGTCCATAGTCACTCCCGCTGAAGGCACAAGCGCCGGCATGGACGTGACGATTCCGTGATAGCGCGACGAGATCATCAGATGACCCGACCGCAAGATGCTCACCAATTGATACATGTCGTAGTCGTCTGAAGTGAACACCGGCGCGCCGCCGATGCGTTCCGCGATGGCGCGGCAGGCGTGCGCATCCAGCCGCTCGCAGGCTACCAGCACGGGAAACATTCGATACTTCTGCCGGGCCGCTTGCGCCGCTTTGGCAAACGCGTTCAGGTATTGTTCGTAGCTTGCGTCTACCTGCGCGCCCGATTTGTGAAAGTAAGGGCCGCGATAGTGGCTCTCTTTGTATGCGCCGGCGATTCCACGGGCCACCCACTTCAATACGGAGGCCTTCACCGGCCAGAAAAACGGATTAATGGGGCAGAAAATAAGAACTGGCGCAACTCCATCCCAACCCGCATCAGCCAGCACCTTGCGCCCGTATTCCACCGGATGCGACTCGAAGGTCCAGGCCGTGTCCGTGCCGAGTTCGCTTTCCACTCCCAAAGAACTGAGAACAGCCTGCGATTCCGCATTTCGCGTGACCACCACGGAGTGATGGCAATAGCGCGCGCAAAGCCGCGCCAACGAAGGGTCCATGTAACCCGCTTCGGCCCCATACCCGATCGAAAGCTTATTCTCGCCGGCTGCCATGCCCAGGGCGCCGATGAACATCGTGGTGAGCGCATTCGCAAACTTGCTTTTGAACATCGAGCCTTCGCAAGCGATCACGCCATGATGCTGCCGCACTTCCTTGTAAAGGAACGGCGGAAATAAATCCGGCAGGCGCACCTGCGCAGCATCCCCGAAATATCCGCGTGTGAGCGCGAAATCCAATGCAGTCACGGTCAGTTGCAAGCGGTCTGCTCCGAGCACCTGCCGCACCTGCCGCAGCATCTCTTCCACGCGCACATCGGAACCCGTATTGCGATTGCCGTTGTACCCCGCAAACAGCAATTTCAGGCGCTCGCCCGGTTTCCACGCTTTGCCGCGACCCAGCATCCATTCGAGCTTCGTGCGCTCGATCAAGGCGGCTGTCCACACTTGCAGCAGGAGATCGGTCATTTAGCGCGTGCTCCGGCGCTTATGTGCCGCTCTGAATCCTGCGCGTTTTCGGGTGCGCTCGAAAGCGCCGCGCTTTGCGGCCATTCCCGATAGGGGTATCGGAATCGGTTTTCTTTTGCAAAGCGGAACAACGGGAAACAATAGGAAGAGAAAGGCGCGGGAGAGCGGCCAAGCTCAGTCACCACGCGCGTATTATCGAACACTGTGTTCCAAACAAGATAGGGCAAAAATACCTTCAGCAGCGAAGCTGCGTAGCCCAGGTTGTCGCGGCGCCGTGACAGCCGCTCCACAATTCCGCGAAACGGTCCCTGCAGTTCGGGCCAGAACAATGGCCTCATCTTGCCACGCGCCTCGGCCAGCGCTGCCGTCAATTCGCGAAAGCTTTGTGAGTGGACGCCAGAAGAGAGGTGATAAATCTCATGCTCCGTGCCAGGGCGCTGGTGGAAAGTGACAATCGCATCCGCCACGTAATCGACTGGCACGATGTCCACGCAGTCCTCAGCACGGAACGGCAGCACGGGCAGGCTTCCTAAAAACACGAAAGCCTTCACCATGTCGAACTGCGTAGTTTCCGGCCGGCGGCTGTCTCCCAGCACAATGCTGGGACGAAAAATCGTGTGCGGCACATCGGGAAGAAGTTCCCGTACCATGTGCTCGCCGAATTTCTTTGTGCGCGCGTACGGATCGTAATCGGAGCGGTCCCAATCGATGGCACTGCCTTCGGTGACCAGTTCATTATCGCGCCGGCCCGCCACAGCCACGGTGCTCACTTCACTGAAGCGCCGCAGTCCGTGCGTATCATGCGCCCGGCGCGCGAGTTGAATGACTTCCAGCGTGCCGCGCAGATTTACGTTGAGGCAACTTCTTTCGGATTTTCGATTGAGTGAAGCCGCGCAATGCAATACCGAATCTGTTGAAGCGACCAGCAAATCGTACTCTTCGTCGCTGAGGCCGAATCGCGGTGAGGTCAAATCGCCGCAGAAAATGCGGATACGTGTCGCCAGGTGTTCGCGAAAAACGGGAAAGTCGAAGTGCAGTTGCAGAGAGTGCCAGAGTCGTCGCTGCGCTTCCTGGGGATCTTCCGCGCGAACTAGAAGATTCAGGGATTCGCCATGTTGTTCGAGCAGTCCTGCTGCCAGGTAGGATCCGATGTAACCGGTTCCGCCGGTAAGGAAGATAGCCATGTGGCTCAGGTGCCGCTGGCGTCAATTTGCGACGAGACATCCGCCGCGTCTGGCAAGTGGAACTCGCGACGCGTCGCTGTTTCCAGCGCATGCCCTTCGATTAGCGGATAGCACCATTTGCGGAGGGCAGGAATGTGAATATTGATCCAGTAATCCCACCAGTCGATCATTCCCGGCTCATAAGCGAATTTGTCTTGCTCATCCACGGGCAGCAGGGCGGAGAGCAATTGCACATTTTCGCACTCGAAGACTTGCTCGTTGTGGAGAATAAAGGGCTCATAGAGCTCGATGAGTTTCTCGACGCGCTCGAGATCTCGTTCCGCTTTAGCCAGGGGCGGACGCTTGAACTGAAGCGCCGATGCCGCGCGGTTGATGCCTTTCACGACAAACTTTTGCGCCGGCACGGATAAGTTTCGATAGCGTTGCTTCGATACGGGAATAGTGTCAAATCGCATCCGCACCCAATGCTCCAGCCCCTGTTGAGCGCGATAGTGCTTGCGATGCGCCAGCGCTGTCAACTCAATCGAACGCCCCATGTTGCAAGGATTGTTCGCTGAGGTAGCCAGCTGATACAAACGCTTATGACGCCGCTCGACGAGCGCCGCAGCAATCAGCGTCATGCCGCGGCAGGCCATGTCCACGGGAATCACGTCGAGCCGCTTGCGCTCGTTTGATGGCAGTTGCCGGAAATATGTTCCCAGCAGATAAGAAAGTGGCGCGGAGGTGTTGATTCCCTCGTTCCATCCTCGGAACGGGTGCCCGATCGAGGTTTCCACAATGGACGGCCGCACGACGGCGATGGGTAGCCCGGCGCCTCGCGTCGCCAGCAGCGACTCCGCCAAGCTCTTTGTGAACGTGTACGTGTTAGGCCAGCCAAGCCTCCGAGCGCGTCGTGTCCCTGCCCGCGTGAGGCGATTGCGTACCCACCGCAGGCGGTTCTTCCGAATCAACTCTCCGACTTCCCGCCCCGGCGGGCGCTGATTTTCGTGCCGGCGGCCAAGCGCTAGTCGGCGCAATGCCGCTTCTAATTCCGGACTATTGGCACGCTCTTCAACTTTCCGGACGAGTTCCTGCAGGGAACGCAACTCCCGCTCGAAATCAAAATCCTCCACGTCTGCCGGCGTGTAGTTTGGTTTCAGATGTTCGACAACGCGCCCGTCGCGAGCACCCACGACATAGCACGTGGAAAGGTGGAGTAGCGCGGCATGGTCCGACGCGCGGAGGAATTCGATCAGATGCGCTGCGGGATCGACATTGCCGGCCAGGGCATCGCGAATGTCGGGGTTAAAGTCTGTTAGCCCGGAGCTATTTACGACCAGATCGATCACGTGGGCGAGGCGCTGCCGAGTTTTATCGTCCAACCCAAGTCCGGGCTGACTCACATCGCCTTCGACCACTTCGATCTTCTCATTTAGAAACGCGGAGAGATTCTTCCCGTAACGTTCTTCCAGGCGGTCGAAAACCGGCGAGGACTCGACAATCTTTTCAAACCGGCGCCGGGCTGTGCTCGTGCGTTGCCGCCGGACCAGCAGATAAATCTTGCCGATCTCCGGAATTTCAGAAAGAAGATGTTCCAGCCAGACTTTGGCGATGAAACCAGTCACGCCGACCAACAGAATCTGCTTACCATGCAAGGCTTGGCGCACAGAAAGCGGCCGGACTTGCTGCCGGTCAAAAACCACCAGTGCATTGTGGTTTTGAGGCGATGGTCTCTGAGCGGGCGAAATTGCCTCGGCGAGCTGCTCTGGATGATTCTTCAGGCCCAGGTCACGCAGCAATTGCTCGGGGCTGACGCGCCCGTCCGCTTGCCCGCCAAAAAGCGCGAAAGGCCCTCGCGGACGGATAACTGGATTCAGCAGGCGGCCGGTGGAAACCCCGTCACGGAACTCTAGGCGGTTGGCTACAATCCGTTCGATCCCAAGGTGCTGCGCCAGCGGCCGCATGAGGTGATCCAATCCTTGGCTGACCAGGACGACTTGGCCGTGTAGTGCCATCCCTTCGCGCAGCTTCGCCAGACCTTCGGGCCTGAGTTGGCGTTCGAGGACGTATTGAAAATACTCTTCGCCGAGAAGATCCAAGCGGTCGCGGCTCACACCTCGTAACAGCGTGTGCAAAATCCTGGTTGCCAACACCCTGTGGCTCGCGTACAACGCCGGCCGAAACAAGGCTTGCAGGAAAAGGCCGCCGCGGCGTGCCCAGCGCTCGGCAAAGGTGTGCGCATTCCAGGTGAAGTAGGCAACAGGACGAACTGCAGTTAGTGTCGCCAGGCTGCCTTCAACACGCCAGAAGACGGGCCATTCTGGCGGATTCTGAGCGCCATTTGGCGACACACCAGCGTCCTCGTCCGATCTCGTTAAGATTGGGGGCAAGGGATGGCCATTTTGGGAATCGGCTAAGCGCAAGATTGTTCCCGCCCATGGACGAGACTGCGCGCCTGTGTACGTCCGACGAAGGAAAACGCCATTAAGTTACCTTTTTTTAGCAAGACCCGCAAGACTTGGCGGCTCCGGGTAGTGGGCTAATTGTGGCACTTATGTCCCACTACCCGGCTCCGCACCGTTCCACGAAGGCCCGAAAATTCTTGCGTCAGGGTCAATCCAATCCAACCAGGCAAGTCTGGGCATAACGGCGCAACTGCTCGGTGAGGGCGCATTGCGCACGAGTCTTGAAGCGATGCTTCAATTGCACCAACCCGACGATGCGGACGGCCCGTTCGTCGTTAATGCGCACGAATTTGCAGCCCGGATGCCGCTCCACTGCCATGGCGGGTACGACCGAAACGCCCATGCCCGTCGCCACCATCGAAACAATGGTCGAGAATTGGCCGCTCTCGAAGACAACGTTGGGGCTCACGCGCGATCTGCGGCAAGCCGAAAGCGCATTCTCCCGGAAGCAGTGCCCTTCCTTGAGCAAGAGAAATGGATCTTCGCGGATTTCGCCGAGCGTCAGGGACTTGCGCTCGGCTAAGCGATGGTCTTGCGGCAAAGCCGCAAACAAAGGCTCGCGGAAAAGCTCCTCGGAGATGAGCTCTTCGCCGCGAACCGGCAGCGCCAGGACGACGATATCTACGTGGCCGTTGTGCAGCCGGTCGAGCAGGATCGGTGTGATCTCTTCCACTACGCTGATCGATACGGCAGGATAACGCCGGGCGAAGCGGGCCAGCGCGGGGCCGAGAAAATACGGCGCGATCGTGGGAATCGCGCCGACCATAACGGTTCCCACTTCGGCCTGCGACATTTCCTGAATTTCGGTGCGCGCCTGGCCGACCTGGCGCAGAATCTCGCCTGCTTTGGGCAGAAATGCCTTGCCGAAATCCGTGAGCCGGGCGAAACGCGGAAAGCGGTCGAAGAGCTTGGCGCCGAGTTCGTCTTCGAGCTTGCGAATCTGTTGTGAGAGCGACGGCTGCGCGACGTGCTGGTCTTCGGCGGCGCGAGTGAAGTTTCCGGCGCGAGCGACAGCGCAGAAATATCGCAGCTGGTGTAATTCCATTTCGTCAAAGGCTCCGGCGCGAGCTGCGATGTGTTTCGCCTATGAATTCCATAGAATTCATATATTAGACCTTGGCTTTGGGAAACTCTACCCTCGCTTGCTGGAGGGCTAGAACGATGGCCGATAAAAAACAAGTTGTGAAATACGGCGACGTGTCGCAACGCGTAGGCGTGGAAGTGATTAGCGCACGCGGCGTGGACGTCCCGAAACTGATCAAAATGCTGATCGCGAACGCGGCGGCAGAATTCGCCAGCACGTATTACTACTACACGATTCTGCGCATGCACCTCGCGGGCCACGAAGACTACAAAGAAATCTGCGAGGATGCGCGCCTGGAAGATCGCGCCCACTGGGAACTCATCGTCCCGCGCATTTACGAGTTGGGCGGCGAGCTGCCCAACGACCTGAAGGCATTCCACGACCAGGCCGGCTGCGTGGCGGCCAAGCTGCCCGATCCGCCGACCACGGTCAACATTCTGACGTTGCTGCTCGAATCCGAGCGCTGCGCCATCCGCAGCTGGATTGAAATCTGCGACATGACCTTTGGCAAAGATCCGCGGACTTACGATATGGCTTCGCGAATTTTGAACGAAGAGATCGAACACGAAGCCTGGTTCATCGAACTGCTGGCACACGAACGCGACGGCAAGTCGATTCCTTCGGGCCACTTCCGCCGCGGCACGCCGGGCGAAGCGCCGTACAGCAAGAACTCGCATTTCTATAATCCCTGAGTTGGAACCCCAAATCGAAATTCCCCAGGGCCCCGCAATGAGGCGCGGGCGCCCTGGGCTACAAGTGTTTCACTCCAGTTCCACGCGCCAAAAATAAAGTGCCGCTGTCGAACACGGCCTTGAGAGCAGAACTTGCGTGTTTGCGGCGGTGGCTTCATCATCGTTTTGAGATGTCCAGAGAAAGAACGGCTGACAGAGAAGCGCACGCCGCTGAGATTGGCGGCAGCGACGTCGAGGCGCAAGCTTTCGAGGTGACGCTGGTCACGCCGTACGGGCCGCGCGCGATTCGCGCGCGGGCCAGCGAACATATCTGGGACGAAGCCAAGGCTGCGGGAGTCAATCTCCCCGCGATTTGCCATCAAGGACGATGCCTTACCTGCGCCGGGCAACTGCTCGAGCCCGGCGAATTTGATCCCAGCGATGCGGTTAGCTACTATCCTCAGGACCGCGAAGCGGGCTACATTTTGCTGTGCACGGCGAAAGCACGCTCGAATCTGCGTATTCGCACGCACATGCAGACGGAAATGCGCGTGCATCGCAAAAAAATGGGGCTGCCCGCGCCGTACGCCTGATGGGCCATGTCCAACACAGAAACCAAAACCGCCATGATGCGGAATGCAAACTGGATCGCGGTGGAAGATTACAAATTTCCGGGCGGCTGGACGGAGTCCGCAACCGGCAGGGGAAATTCCGCGGATGGGGACAAAGACGCTCGCGCGCGGGCGCTTTGCCGCGAACTCGAAGCAGGGAAGATTCTCTTTTTCCCGAAGCTGCCATACGAATTTCCATCGGACGAGCGAGAATTTCTGCTTTCGCGCGAATGGAACGAGCTGCGGCTGCACAAAAACGTGTCGTACCGGCCGGCGGACGACGTGATGCGCGGATTTTCCGGCGATCATGACACCGGAACGCATCTGCATCACATCGTGCGAAACTACAGCGCGCACGTGGTGAAATTCCTGCGCGATTTTCTGCGGCCCTACGCAGGCAAATGGAAGCTGGATTTTGCGAGCTTCCGTCCATTCGAGGAAGAGGGACGCGATCTTTCGCTGCATAAGCGCAACGACCTGCTGCACGTGGACGCATTCCGGCTGCGGCCGACGCGCGGAGGGCGCATCCTGCGCTTGTTTACGAATCTGCACGCCACGAAGCCGCGCGTGTGGTACGCGATTGGCGATTTCGGCTACGTGGCGGAAAAATACGCCGCCGACGCGGGGGTCAGCCGGTTCGCGGCAAAAAACGGCGCGCTGCGGCGGAGCGTGTCGCGCTGGGCGGCGGGGCTGGGCCTGGCGCGGCTGAGCCGCACGCCTTACGACCGTTTTATGCTGCGGTTCCATGATTACCTGAAAGAGAACGACGACTTTCAGCGCAACTCCCCCAAAGTGCGGCTGGAGTTTCCTCCGGGCGCGACGTGGATGGTGTTTACCGATGGCGTGGCCCACGCCGCTATGTCCGGCCAATTCGCCATGGAGCAGACGCTGCTGATCCCGCCGGAGGCGCTGGTGGCGCCGGAGTCTGCGCCATACCGGATCCTCGAACGCATTGCCGCCGCGCGGCTTTGCTAGCGTTGCCCGGATTTTCAAGTAATTCTTGAGGGCACCCCCACCACCCCCCATTTTTCTGGAACGATATCATTGCAAACACAAGTCAATGCATGTTTACTGGAGAGCCATTCGAATGAAGTGGCATCCGAGGGGCTTGCTACCGGGCGCCCGGGAATCGTTCGAACGATATTGTCAATGTGGCCCAACGCGGCTCTTATATTCTGGGGGACGAGAAAACTTGGCATAAGCATCGGCGGCAAATACGCGGCTCGCTCCAGTTGGTTTCGCTCGGAATGACAACGAAAACCCTAGCAACCAACTGCAGATCCGTCGCGCTGCGGAGCTCGTGACTACGGGTTGCTGGGCTGAAGCCGGTGATGCAATGCGACGGTGTGCGACAGCGAGGTAGGCGATCCTTCGCGCTGCGGCGCTCGTGATGACAGCGCAGAGGCAAAGGCGACGGGCTCGAGCCACAAGAAGAAAGAGAGGCGCATGAGGAATTCCTCGGGTGTAATGCGTAAACCCGCTCGGAATGACGACGGGTTGCCGGGCTGAAGCCGGCGATGCAATGCGACGGTGTGCGACAGCGAGGGAGCCGGCAGGGAAAAGAGATCCCTCGCGCTGCGGCGCTCGTGATGACAGCGTTAAGAATTAATAAAAAGACGACGAGGGATTCGCCGAAAAGCATCGGCGGCAAAATACGCGCCTCACTACGCTTCGCTGCGTTCGGAATGACGGTGGGGTGCTGGGGCGAATCCCAGGTCGATGCTCAGGCGAAGCGGCGCTACGTAAAAGACAAAAAGCAGATCCCTCGCGCCAGAGCCCGACGCTCGGGATGACAACGTAAAGCGTCATTCGGGGGGCGCGGCGTTGACGATTTCGCGAACGATTTCCTTGGCGGATTTTTCGTCCTCGGGAAAAACAAAAAGCCGCGTGGGGCGCATTTGGTCTGACGCGCTCTTCTCTGCACTATCGGGCCCTGGAATATCGGGCTCCGCAATATCGGACCCCGCGATATCGGGAGGCTCCGCAAGATCGGGGGATAAATCGGGATCGGAGCGATAAGGGATGTGATTCTCGCGCAGCGAGGACGCGATCATGGCGGCCAATTCACGGTTTTGCCCGGACCAGATTTCGACGGTGGCGTCCTGCGGGTCGAGTCCTCGAGAATCGCGGCGCTCCTCCTCATCTTCATCATTATCATTTGGAGAACCTTCCTCGGCGGGGATTTCGAGAAGGTCGGATTCCGAGGGCTCTGCGATTTCTTCCATGGCAGCTACTTGCTTGAGGGCTTCTCGCGCGGAATTCACAAGATCAGCGGGCACGTAGACCTCAAGAGCTGGACGTGTCGCGAGATTGAAAAGATGATCTTCGCTTCCGAGTGTGCGCGTGGGAATGTTTTCACGATCCAAAGCCTCACAGATTTCAGCGTGCAGGCGCGAATCGTTCCCTGACCAGACCAATGCGAACGACTTCTCGTCGGAAGTGTCATTGGACGCATTCGGCGATCCGGCACGCGGAGGATCAGGGACGAGAGCGACCTGGCAATCGGAGCAAACCGTAAAGCCGGGGCGATATTCCGCGCCGCAGAGGGGACAGTACATGGGAGGAGTCTACTACAGGCGGGGAGTGGGGCTGGGGAAAGGAATGTCGGAGGCGAGCGAGATAAACGGTACGGCAGGAAAAAAGAATGAGGGATTCCTCGGGTGTAAAGCGTAAACCCGCTCGGAATGACGATTCGGGGCACTTGGCACGTCCAAGCACACCCAAACGAAAGTGGAGAGCAATGTGGGGGCCGATGCTACATCAAGAAAGCAAGAGCGACAGCGGGGAAGTAATTAAGGCACAAAACAAAAATGCCGGGCGGAAACCCGGCATCAGATAAAGCAAACCCGAACTGCGTAATCGACACTGAATGAGACCTGCCAGAACCCGGACGGAACAAGTGAACTTTTAGCCCCGCGAGGGGCGATGAGCGATATTTTTTCTTCGGCGTGTGAGTACGCCGAAGAGGCCTCGACCTTGTTAAAGGATCGAGGGTGAATCTCAGAACACCTGTGTAACTCAGGGTCTGAGATTCGTGGGCTGCCGAATCCTGCTTTACAGCATTACCTCGGAAGACGCTGAATGAACAGCGTTTCGTTTGGCAAAAACAGGACCGACGAGCCGGATTCTTTAGAAAGGAGGTGATCCAGCCGCAGGTTCTCCTACGGCTACCTTGTTACGACTTCACCCCAATCATGAGTCATACCTTGGGCGCTTGCCTCCTTGCGGTTAGCACAGCGACTTCTAGTACAACCCACTTTCGTGATGTGACGGGCGGTGTGTACAAGGCCCGGGAACGTATTCACGGCGTCGTTCTGATACGCCATTACTAGCGATTCCGGCTTCATGCAGTCGAGTTGCAGACTGCAATCCGAACTGAGCATGGTTTTTTCCGATTAGCTCCCCTTCGCAGGTTCGCGACGGTTTGTACCATGCATTGTAACACGTGTGTAGCCCTGGACATAAAGGCCGTGCTGACTTGACGTCATCCCCACCTTCCTCTCCGTTATCCGGAGCAGTCCTCTTAGAGTTCCCCCTTGCGGGTGGCAACTAAGAGTAGGGGTTGCGCTCGTTGCGGGACTTAACCCAACACCTCACGGCACGAGCTGACGACAGCCATGCAGCACCTCTACCGGTGTCCCTTGCGGGAAGGCGGTGTTTCCACCGCTGGTCACCGGCGGTTCAAGCCCAGGTAAGGTTCTTCGCGTTGCGTCGAATTGAACCACATGTTCCACCGCTTGTGCGGGCCCCCGTCAATTCCTTTGAGTTTCAGCCTTGCGACCGTACTCCCCAGGCGCAGGACTTAACGCGTTAGCTCCGGGACGACCCGCCAACGCGGGCCACCCCAAGTCCTGATGGTTTAGGGCTAGGACTACCAGGGTATCTAATCCTGTTTGCTCCCCTAGCTTTCGTTCCTCAGCGTCAGTTGCGGTCCAGCGAGCCGCCTTCGCCACGGGTGTTCCTACAGATATCTACGCATTTCACCGCTACACCTGTAATTCCACTCGCCTCTCCCGCACTCTAGCACGGCAGTTTCGAAAGCAGCCTCTGAGTTAAGCCCAGAGATTTCACTTCCGACTTACCGCACCGCCTACGAACCCTTTACGCCCAGTAATTCCGAGCAACGCTGGCCCCCTACGTCTTACCGCGGCTGCTGGCACGTAGTTAGCCGGGGCTTCTTATACCCGTACCGTCAAGCCCTTGCGGGCGTTTCGTCCGGGTCGAAAGGGGTTTACACTCCGAGAAGCTTCATCCCCCACGCGGCGTCGCTGCGTCAGGCTTTCGCCCATTGCGCAAGATTCCCCACTGCTGCCTCCCGTAGGAGTCTGGACCGTGTCTCAGTTCCAGTGTGGCCGGCCATCCTCTCAGACCGGCTACCGATCAAAGCCTTGGTGAGCCGTTACCTCGCCAACAAGCTAATCGGCCGCGGGCCCCTCCTCCAACGCCCTTGCGGGCTTTGATTCCAGCGGCCGAAGCCACCGGAATGTCATGCGGTATTAGCCCGCCTTTCGGCGGGTTATCCCCCTTTGGAGGGCAGGTTACCCACGTGTTACGCACCCGTGCGCCGTGCGCCGATCTCCTGTATTGCTACAGAAGACTGCGCACTCGACTTGCATGTGTTAAGCACGCCGCCAGCGTTCGCTCTGAGCCAGGATCAAACTCTCGTTTGAAGCTGGTTGTTCTGTAATCGAGACCCGACCGAAGCCGGGAAGTGATTTCAGAACGAACTTTTGAAAATATCGCTCGGTTCACTCAAAACCGAACGGGTTCTGGCATGTCTCATTCAGTTGTCAAAGAACAGGCTTCCTGTCTGGCAGGAAAGCAACAGCGGATTCAGAAAGTGTAACACCGGGACGGAAGATGTCAAGGTGAAGAACGCGAATCTTCGGAATTTCCACAAAGTAAGACCTACGAGGACTCGCCGGATGGGGCCGAAATAAGCTCACTTCTTAAGCGTGTTAGATGCGATTAAAGGCTGCGTGATTCATTGTCGCGCGCCAAACTTGCGCGCCAGCGATATACTTAACGAAGTGGTCATGCGCAGCGCGACTAAGGCAACCTTGTTTGGAAGCGCGGGTTCTATCCTTAACGATAATCACTAGGTATGGCAATGAAGACTCATAGAATTCGAAGCGGAATTGGGCGGCTCGCAGCGGCCGCGTTCCTAATCGCAGGATTATTTGCGCTTTTGATGCAAACGGCGTTATTTGGAGCGCAGAAGTCGAAGGATAAGGGCAAAGACAAGGATCAGGAATATGCACAGACGGGAGCGCAGTGCGCACCTGGAACGGGGGATGCTTCCGGAACGGCAACCACTTCCGTGCCTGCTTCAATATCCACCGACGAGATCGTCCGGCAATTCGCGCAGCACGAATCGGATTTCAAGCTCGCGCGCGACAACTACACTTATTCACAAGAGGTGCTGGTAGAGGACGTGGCGCCGAATCCAGGCGAATACCGGCTGGAAAGCGAGATTGTGTTCACGCCGCAGGGCCGGCGCTTCGAACAGATTAAATATGCTCCTCAGCCGAGCCTGCACGATTTCACACTTTCGCCCGAAGATATGAAGGACCTCGAAAACATTCAGCCATTTGTTCTGACCTCGGAGGATCTGCCCAAGTACGACATTCAGTTCGCGGGCACGGAGAAGCTCGACGAGTTGAACACCTATAAGTTTTGCGTTGGCCCGAAGCGCATTGAAAAGAACCAGCGCTATTTTCAGGGCACGGTCTGGGTGGATGGACGCGATCTGGCTGTTGTGAAGACGGATGGCAAGGCTGTGCCCGACATTCTGAAGGGCGATAATCAGAACCTTTTTCCGCGATTCGTGACTTACCGCGAAAATATCGAAAGCACTTTTTGGTTTCCGACCTACACGCACGCGGACGATATATTGCACTTCCGCCAGGGCGACGTGCGCATGCGCATGACGGTGCGATACAAGAACTACAAACGGTTTGGGTCCACGATCCAGATCGGAAAATCCAGAGAGGTTCCGGGTGCGCCATCGGAAACGCCACAGGCGCAGCCGGCTCCGAATACTCAGAAGAAGTGACTCTCACATGCGGCACGAGTGTGCCGTGCGTTCAGCAGTTTAAGTGTGTCCAGCAGTTCAGGCGGGTGAGCGGCGACGAATGGTCTTTTTGCCGTTGGCGATTTTGACGAGGGCCCGCGAGTACGCCGCAATGGTTTCAGGCACGGCCTTGCTGTAGACAAACTGCCCCTTCCGGCGGCAGGCGATCAAGCCAGCCTCGCTGAGGATTCTGAGGTGATGGGAAACCGTTGCTGGAGTGAGGCCGCGCATGGAAACGATTTCGCCGCAGGTCATGTCATTCCTTGCAGAAATAGCTTCGAAGATCTTAAGGCGCGTCTCGTCTGCCAAGGCTTTGGATATTTTTTCAACTTCCGAATGGTCCATTGGGCTAACTAAAGTCTAGCGGATTCACCGCATTTATCGCCAGCTCGACAAAGTGGGAGCTCGCAAGTGAATTGACCGGCCGCATTAGAGGCTGAGATCGCTGAGTTCCGGATGCTCGTCCGGACGGCGGCCCAGCGGCCAGTGATACTTGCGTTCGGACTCTTTGATGGGGAGATCGTTGATAGAAGCGAACCTCAGACGCATAAGCCCGTTTTCATCGAACTCCCAATTTTCATTGCCGTAGGAACGAAACCAATTTCCTGAGTCGTCGTGGAATTCGTAGGCAAAGCGCACTGCGATGCGGTTTCTTTCGAAGGCCCAGAGTTCCTTGATCAGGCGATAGTCCAGTTCTCTCGCCCATTTACGCCGGAGGAAGTCGACGATTTCTTCTCTTCCATTCACAAATTCCGAGCGGTTTCTCCAGCGTGAGTCAATTGTGTAAGCCAGGGCTACCTTCTCGGGGTCGCGAGAATTCCAGGCGTCTTCTGCCAGGCGAACTTTTTGAATCGCGGTCTCGCGAGTGAACGGTGGCAGTGGAGGCCGCTGAATTGTAGGTTGCTTGCGGCCTTCGACCGGTTTTTGGTTGGTAACACTCAAAGTCTTGCTCATGGCTTGCTCCCTCATTCTTTGATGACCTATGCGAGTCCCAGTCTCGGAATACTTTTCTTTCTGAAAAGGCAACCATTGGAAGCAGTTACGCTGATCCTCACCGATTCCGCAATGTCCACAAGACAGGTGCCGCCTCAAATAAATTGGCGCCGGAATGTAACCAGATAGTTAGATACTTATCTAAATGTAGAAACGTGGCCGACCTGAACCTTAGGGCTGGTCAGGTCAACGATCTGAGGTAAGGAGGGGATATGAAGCGACTTGAAGGCAAGGTGGCAGTGGTGACGGGCGGTAACAGCGGCATCGGATTGGCGACGGCGAAGCGCCTGCAGGAAGAAGGCGCCAAAGTGGCCATCGCGGGCCGAAGCAGGAAGACGTTGGATGACGCGGTGCGCGCGATAGGAAACGGCGTGGTGGCGGTGCAGGCCGACGTGGCGAAACTGACCGACGTGGACAAGCTGTATGCGGAAGTTTCGAAGAAACTGGGCAAAATTGACGTGCTGTTCGTGAACGCGGGCGTCGCGAAATTCGCGCCGCTGGCCGAAACGTCCGAGAGCCTCTATGACGAACAGTTTGACATCAATATCAAGGGCGCGTACTTCACCATTCAGAAAGCTCTGCCGTTTCTAAATGACGGCGCGTCGATCATCCTGAATACCAGCGTAGCCGGCAGTACAGGCAACCCCGGGGCGAGTGCGTATTCGGCGACGAAAGCAGCGTTGCGATCGTTGGCGAGGACTGCGGCGGCGGAATTGGTAGGGCGCGGCATTCGCGTGAACACCGTTGCGCCGGGGCCGATTGTTACGCCGATCCTTGGGAGGACCGGACTGCCGAAGGAAGCGATCGATGAATTCACGAAGAGAATCGTCGAGAGAGTCCCGATGAAGCGGTTTGGACAGCCTGAGGAAGTGGCGGGTGCGGTGGCGTTCTTGGCTTCGCAAGATGCCTCGTATATCACGGGCGTGGAAATCAACGTGGACGGCGGACAGGGACAGATCTGAATCGCTCGCGGACAGGGTGGTAGGATTAGGTGATGATTCCGGTTTCGGTCCTCGACCTTTCGCCGATTACCCAGGGCGGCAGCGCCGCGCAGTCGCTAAAGAATACGCTTGATCTCGCGCGGCATGCCGAGCGCTGGGGCTACCGGCGTTACTGGCTTGCAGAACATCACAATATACCGGCCGTGGCGAGCGCAGCGACATCCATCGTGATCGCGCACGTTGCCGGCGGTACCTCAACGATTCGCGTGGGCGCGGGCGGGATCATGCTGCCGAACCATTCGCCGCTGGTCATCGCGGAGCAGTTTGGCACTCTCGAGTCATTGTTCTCCGGACGCATCGACCTTGGGGTGGGCAGGGCGCCGGGAACGGATCCGATTACCGCAATGGCTCTGCGGCGGAGCACAAGCGCCGATACCTTTCCACAGGATGTCGTGGAACTGCTCGCGTACTTCAGTGAGCCTGTTCGGGGGCAGAAGGTCAAAGCGGTCCCCGGTGCGGGTCTGAACGTACCGGTTTGGATTCTCGGATCGAGCTTTTTCGGAGCGCAACTCGCTGCGGAGCTTGGGTTGCCATACGCCTTCGCGTCGCACTTCGCGCCCGCCCAGATGATGCCGGCAATTCAGATCTACCGCAGCATGTTCCGACCCTCCGAGTATCTTGATCGGTCTCGGCTGATGATGGGGCTCAACGTCGTGGCGGCCGACTCTGACGATGAAGCGCAGCGGCTCTTCACTTCTCACCAGCAGATGTCCCTGGGGTTGCGCCGCAGCGAGTTAGGACCTCTGCCCCCGCCGGTTGATCCGAATCATTTCCAAGCCGGGCTCACCCCGATCGAACGCGCGGAGCTCCAGGACAGGCTGTCGGCGGCGGTAGTGGGAGCGCCGGATACGGTTCGCGCGGGCGTAGCCGACTTCATCCGCCGCACTTCGCCCGATGAACTGATTGTGACCGGACAGATCTTTGACCATTCCGCGAGGGTTTACTCGTACGAGATTCTGAAGGAAGTCATGCTGCGGCTGCCGAGAGCGGCGCAGTCCGAGACACAGCCAGTTTTGGAATTCTAGCTCAGGAATGACGCGTGCCTGCCGTCCTGCGAAGAATTGCCAGACGCCGGCCGTCAGGGCTGAAGCGAAGAGATGTACGCGACGACCGCCAGGATATCGTCTTCGCTCAAATTCGCAACGACGGGCTGCATCATTTGGGCGCCGGGGCCAACGCGCGTGAAGTGCTGGAAATCGTAGAGTTGCCGCGCAAGATAACTCGGAGAGCGGCCCGCGAGTGAGGGGAAGTTACCGTTGCCCTTCAACCCATCACCGTGACAGGCAGCGCAGGCAACCGTCTTACCCGGGCCGCCGTGAAGGACGAGGGCCTCGCCTTTTTTAAGCGAGCCGGGTGGGACGTAGGCGATGAAGCCGGAGCGCGGATTGCGCATCGGTTCGGTATCTTCGGGACTCGCCGGCGTTTCGACGATACGGTCGCCGAGGGGCTCCATTCCAGCGTCGGCCCCAGTCAGCGGCATATTGAGACCTCCGCCGCCTCCGACAAAATGGCCCTTCGGAACCATGTCCGCCTCGACGACTTTGATATAAGGCGTCCATTTCATGGAGGAAAAGTATTCCGCTGCCGCCTGCGCCTTTTCGGGAGAGAGGCCCTTGGCAATGTCGATCATCTGATTCGTGTTCCGCTTTCTCTTATCCCAACTGGTTCTCGCGCCGTTCTTGAAATCTTCGATCTGCTGCAGGATGTACTCGGCAGGCAGGCCGGCGGGCCCTGCGTTATTGGCACGGCCCTTGCCATTCGGGTAGTGACAGAAGCCGCAAGCGTTCACCATCGCGGCTTTATCGCCGTGGGCCACAATCTCGGGCATCTTGGGATGATCCTGGGGAAACCAATCGGCCGGCCCGTAATTGTTATCGACTTCTTTCAATGCGAAGGCGGCTGCGGCACCGGGTAGATGCCGTGGCGTATCGCGGTCTTCGGGTTCGGCAGCAGGAGCTGCGGGTGCGGGAGCGGGCGCTGCGGCGGCGGCACCGCCTCTAGCCCCTGCCCCTCCAGCTCCACCAGGACCGGGCGCCGGGACGTAGGGCGTCGCAAAGCCGTAGGCCCACGGGATGCCGTGGTTCGTGTTTTTTCCGTCTTGCTGCGGCGCGGCCTTAATCGCCAGCGCGCAGAGCGATGCAAACGCTGTAAGGAGAAGAATCCCCGAACGATTCCTCATCAATTGCCTCCCAAATTCCTGTGAACCCTCTGAATCAATGCGCCCGATTTGACCATGATTTCGGACACGTTTCAATAGGCGTCAAAAACCGGGGACGCCAGAAGCGGCTGGACGAATCTCTTCGGGGGCGCGCACGCCGAAGCGCAGGCGTTCTATCCATACCTGCCCAAGCGACATCAGGCCGGTATACAGATAGCCCCAAACAAAAAGCAGCAGAAAGGGCGCCGTGAAATAGTTTTCGTTCTGAACGGAGTAGTAGACCGTGACCGCGAAGTAGAGTCCCAGGCCTACTTCTATGAAGGGCATCCAACCGGCGCGATTGCGGTAGCTTTTGCGCTGCCAGGTGCCGTCGTGACCTTCGATGCGGTACTTAGGTGTGCGCGCGAACTCGGATTGCACACCGAAGATTGCTTCCAGCACTGCTTTGGCATTACGGACGGAAAGCCCTATGCCTACCGCCATGACAAAAGGCAGGTAGACGATTTTTCGCGTCCACGACTTAGGATAGAGAGCGCGCTGCGCCGTGAGATAGAAACCGGAAATCGAGCAGCTCGAGGCAAGAAAGAGCGGCAAATCGATCAGCAGCATCTGCAGCCAGCCTTGATAAAAGCGCACAATCATCGCCGGCAAAAGCAGAGTGGAGAGCAGCACCATTAAGGGATAGCTGATGTTCGCGGTCAGATGAAAAAAGGCTTCCGACTTGATGCCGAAGGGCAAATCGGCTCGCAAGACGCGCGGGAGAATTTTCTTAGCGGTCTGCATGAGGCCCTTGGCCCAGCGCGCCTGCTGAGCTTTGAAGGCGTTCATTTCGACGGGCAACTCCGAAGGGCACTCGATATCCGGCAGATAGAGGAATCGCCAGCCGCGAAGCTGTGCGCGATAGGAGAGATCGGTATCCTCAGTGAGCGTGTCGTGCTGCCAGCCGCCCGAGTCGTCTATGGCCTTTCGGCGCCAGACGCCGGCGGTGCCGTTGAAATTGAAGAAGCGACCGCTGCGAGCGCGAGCGCCATGCTCGATGACGAAATGGCCGTCGAGCAGGATGCTTTCGACTTCGGTGAGAGCGGAGTAATCGCGGTTGAGATATGTCCAGCGCGTTTGCACCATGGCCAAATTAGGATCGCTGAAATACGGCAGGGTGAGGCGCAGAAAATCGGGACTGGGCTGGAAATCGGCATCGAAGATGGCGACGAACTCCCCAGTAGCCGACTTGAGCCCCTCGGCCAGCGCTCCCGCTTTGTATCCTTCGCGATTCGTGCGGTGCAGATAATGAATCTGGAGACCAAGCGCTCGGTAGCGCTCGACGCAAGCGCGCGCGACTGCCTGAGTCTCATCGGTAGAATCGTCGAGCAGCTGGACTTCGAGCAAGCTGGACGGATAGTCCAGCCGCGAAATGGCCTCGACGAGGCGCTCCACGACATAACGTTCGTTAAAGATCGGAAGCTGTATAGTTACGTTCGGCCAGGCGGCCGGCTCTGCGGGTTTGGCGGGGACATTGGCGCGATGCTTGGAATAACAGTAGACCAGCCAATAACGATGTATGCCGTAGGCCGCGAGCACTCCCAGAATAAGGAAGTAAGGGATCATTATGGCGAGGTCGAAGCCGTTGAGTTGATAAATTCCGCGGAATGGATCCCGAGCGGGATCCATAAGGCGCGACCAGTTATCGATCCGCCAGCTTTGAGCCGCTATCAACAAAATGAGATCAGCGCTGAACAAGCCGTGCGTTCCTCCTCAACGTCAACGTGAACGTGAACTCTTTCCCACCGAACTCGATGCTTAGCGCTGCTGAGTCTTCGTCCGCGCTTCGTTCTCGCCTTACTTCTCAGACATTCGCGGCACTTGCCGGAGCGCTGGTGCTCGAAGCGCTGTTCGTGTTGATGGCGCGCGCGGGCGACCTCAAAGCGGAGGTCATCGAGACCATCGCCCTGGCATTGGCCGCGGGCGTCGTTTATTTCATCGCTTTATACGTGCTCGAGCACTCCGCGAAAAGCCGCACGGCGCTCTGGATCATACTGGCCGCAGCGGTGCTTTTTCGCCTGACACTTTACTCGCTCACGCCCTCGCTTTCCACTGACATTCAACGGTATCGCTGGGACGGCCGGGTCCAGAATGAGGGCTGGAATCCATATGCGTTGGCGCCGAACGATCCCCAGCTGGGCTATTTGCGCGATCCCGGCTATGCGGTAATGCCGGGTCCGGACATTCCCTCCATGTATCCGCCGCTTTCGCAACTCGTCTTCCGGGCCGGAGCGCGCTTCCTGTCGGGCACGGTGGCGTTCAAGCTCCCTTTCGTTTTGGCCGAACTCCTGGTGCTGGCAATGCTTGCAAAATGGCTGCAATCGTACCCCGACGGGAATTTTCGGCTCGCCATATACGCCTGGAATCCATTGGTCATCGTTGAGTTCGCGGCGAGCGGGCATAACGACGCGCTAACGATTGCCGCCATGGTTGCGGCGCTCGCGATCATAAAAAAACGACCCGGCGCGTCCACGCTCACTTTGACTGCAGGCTCATTGGCGAAGCTCTTTCCGGTCACTCTGTTGCCCCTGGCACTCCGCCTTTCGGGTTGGCCCCGAAAGCTTCGAGGTTGGCAAGCATTCGGGGGCTCGGCGCTGCTCGCGGCTCTTTGCGTGTGGCCGTATCGTTCCGCGATCACGCAGTTCCCGCAGATATTCGCTCGTTACCAGGCGATCTGGCAAAACTACAATCCCAGCCTCTACGCTGTACTCCTGTGGTTTTCCGGACACGCAGAGTTCGCCGCGGGGATCGGCGAAGGCGTCGTGCTCGGGCTGGCGATTTGGGCCGCTGCTCGAAATATTGAGCCGCTGCGAGCGGCGTATCTCATCATCGGAGCCATTTTGATGCTCGCGCCCAATACGTATTCCTGGTATTTCACCTGGATCGTTCCGTTGCTCTGCTTTTTTCCGAATCCCGCCTGGATGCTCCTGACCATTCTGCAATTTCTTTCCTATAAAGTGCTCATCGAATATCAGATCAATGGCATCTGGCATTTCGATCCGTATTTCCAATGGCTGACATACGCGCCGTTTTATGCGCTGCTCCTCGGTAGTGCGTGGCTGAATCGCCGTGGCCCGCAAGCTCCGTTTGCGCCGGCGGAAGAAAGGCCAAGCGAAGCAGCCCGAGAAACGGCTTGAGATGGCGCAGAAAACGACCCTTTGCCAAGCGGCCAGCTATACGATGATGGAAAGGCTGGCGCCGGGTCGTGGCGGAGGCGCCGGCATCTTGGATCGATCGATCGGGCGATAGAGCGTATCGCGCTCGACGGGTATGCGGCCCGCTTCTCGAATCAGCCGTTCGAGTTGGGCTCGTGGCGTGAATTGGTCGGTGGTGGCTCCGGCATCGTGATAAATCTTTTCTTCGACGACAGTGCCATCAAGATCGTCGGCGCCAAAACGGAGGGCGATTTGGGCCACGCGGGGAGTCAGCATGATCCAATACGCTTTTATGTGATCGAAATTATCGAGCAGCAGGCGCGATATGGCGATGGTCTTTAGATCAGTGAACCCCGTCGGCTTGGGCAAATGCGCGAGACCGGTATTTTCGGGGTGAAATGCAAGCGGGATGAAGGCGACAAAGCCGCCGGTTTCGTCCTGCAACGACCGCAAAGCCAGCAAGTGTTCGACGCGCTCCTCATCGGTTTCGATGTGGCCGTAAAGCATAGTGGCGTTGGAATGAAGTCCGATTTGGTGCGCGGTGCGCGCAATATTGAGCCATTGCTGGCCGCTGACCTTGTGATCGCAAATCACTTTGCGAACGCGTGGATTGAAAATCTCCGCGCCTCCGCCGGGCAAGGAGTCCACTCCCGCGTCTTTCAGGGCGAGCAACGTATCGCGAATGGAAAGCTTGGAGATTCGCGCGAAATAGCCGACCTCGACCATGGTGAAAGCCTTCAGGTGCACGCCCGGGCAACGCGCCTTTAGGCCACGAATCAGGTCGAGAAAATAGTCGAACGGGAGATCGGGGTGCAGGCCGCCGACCAGATGGAATTCCGTGGCGCCTTCGCGCAGACCCTGTTCGGCGCGCTGCCAGATCTCTTCCAGGGCAAATGTGTAAGCGCCGGGCGTATCCGGGCTGCGACCGAACGCGCAGAGTTTGCAATGCGCCACGCAGACGTTGGTCGGGTTGATGTGCCGGTTGACATTGAAGTAGCAGACGTTGCCATGGCGCCTCTCGCGGACGTAGTTTGCCAGCCAACCGAGAGCCAGCAGATCGGGCGAGCGGTAAAGGGCGACGCCGTCTTCGAGGCTGAGCCGTTTGCCGGCGAGGACTTTTGCGGCGATAGGTTCGAGGCGCGCATCGTCGATTACGGGGGCCGAGGTTTTCATTTCGGAATGTTGGGCTACGCTCATTGATCGACCGAGTGTATTCAATTTCGCAGCGCCGAGAATTCGACTCTCATCGCGCGAGAGCTACGGCGGCGCCCCAAAACACCAGAAACAAAAGACTAATATAACCGTTCACCGCGAAAAACGCAGCATTCAGCCGACGCAGATCGTTGGCATGCACGAGCGAATGCTCGTACGCGAGGAGTGCTGCAATCACGACGATGCCGGCCCATGCAGGCCATGAAAGTTGAAAAGTAGCAGCCAGCCAGGCTAACAGCGCCACCATGATCACGTGCATGGCGCGTGCGATCAGCAAAGCTCGCGCGATGCCGAAGCGCTTGGGAACAGAATAGAGTCCGGCTCGCCGGTCGAAATCGAGGTCCTGACAAGCATAGAGCACGTCAAAGCCGCCGACCCACAGGGTCACTGCAGCGCACAAAATCAGCATGCGTAGATCGAAGGCGCCCGTGATTGCAATCCACGCGGCGGCGGGCGACATTCCCAGGCAGAACCCCAGCACGAGATGCGACAACATGGTGAAGCGCTTCGTATACGAGTAGAGGAAAAGGATTGCCAGCGCAACGGGCGAGAGTTCCAGCGCCAAGCGATTCAAACGCCACGCAGCCAGCACCAGAACGGCTGCGCTGGCGAACGTGAATATCCATGCGAAGCTGATGGAAAGCGCGCCGGTGGCCAGCGCCCGATTACTGGTGCGAGGATTGTCGCGATCGTAATCGACGTCCACGATGCGATTCATGGTCATGGCCGCGGAGCGGGCGCCGACCATGGCCACGATGATCCAGAGAATTTGACGCAGAGAGGGCCACGATTCGCCTGCGCCGTAGCGAGCAGCAAGCAGCGCTCCTGTAAGTGCGAAGGGCAATGCAAAAATGGAGTGCTCGAACTTGATCATTTCGAGAACAACGCGCAAACGCCCGCATGTTTGGCTGGTTTGTGACACGTCAATTTTATTGTTGCCAGTCCTGTATGCCAGTGGTAGAATGCCTTTCATGGCTTTCCCAGAGGGAAACAAGTGAAGCCAAAGGTCAGCCTACTTGCCCGAGTTAATGACGGCACAGGCCGGTTTCCCCAAGTCCCGGCTGTAATCCGTCGCCGGGCTATCCAACTCCCGATCGAGCGTAAGAGCGATGGTCGCTTCTTTGAGCTAAGAGACATCATCGGCTTCTATGCTCGATATCCTGAGAATGGGAGACGTAAAGTTGAACCCCTCGGCAAAGACCCCGTCGCCGCCTATGCTCAGTTCCAGCAGAAGGAGCAGGACTTTTCAAGAATTCAGAATGGACTCTTACCACTAAATCCCCCTGAGCCAAAACCTGCAAGCAAAGAAGACCGAGACATTCGGGCCTGTGCCGCCGAGTACAAAGTCAATCTTGTGACGCGAGGCATAAGGCCGTCAACGATCTCCCATTATGCAACCGCCATCGACGACTTTGTCGCTCTGTACACCAAAACCAAAACCTCCATCGATGACATAGACCGGCAAGATATCATGAACTATCTGGTCTGGATGCGCACTAATCTCAGACGGTCAAAAGTAGGCGACCCGCAGCACGCATACCGTAATCGAATCCGGCATCTGTCGGTCTTCTTGCACGACTTCAAAGTTGAGTGTCCGTTGCCCATGCGGAAGATCAAAAAGCCGGTTAAGCCCCGTCCTTGGAAGTACAGCAGTGATGTCATAAACCTGCTTCTGAAGCACGCGACTCGGGAGCAAAAAGACTTGATTCATTTTCTTGTCAATACCGGATTCCGAGACGAAGAGGCTGCATTCGCAAAATGGAGTGATATTGACCTGAAATCAGGAAGCATCAACGTTCACCCAAAACCGGAATTCGCAAATCGGTATGGGCTCGATGACCGGGGGTGGGCACCAAAAGACGGTGAGAGCCGAGAACAGGATATCGTCCTCGATCAAAAATTTGTCAAGATCATGGCCGAACGCAAAAAGCGCATGCGGGCCAAGGACTCAGACCTAATCTTCCCTACCCCGCGCGAAAATCCGAACATTCACTTAATCAAGATCGTGCGGCGGGCTGCGAAGGCAGCAAAGTTCGAAGGCAGAATCAGTCTGCATGCATTTCGCCGGACCTTCGGAACGTTGATCGCTAAAACCTACGGCATCGAGCAGGCTCGAATATGGTTGGGCCATTCGGATATTGCCACGACGCAGCGATATCTGGCAGCCGATGAAATGACGACGAGGGAGTATCAGAAGAAATCTGCAAAGGCTTTTGCGGAAATCGGTGATTGATGCGCAAAGTCAAACGCACTCACGACGGGAAAGTGCCGCTGTTGACGCTGAAACAAGTTCTCCAATGGCTGCCCGTTGGAGAACGGACCATTCACCGGTATATAGCCGCGGGCAAAATTCGCGCTTACAAGTTAGACGGCATGCTGCTGTTTAACCCGGACGACGTGGCGGCTTTCCTGAAAAGGCGTGCAATCGGCGGCGGAGTTTTGATGCAGTTGACGGATATGAGCCGGAGCAAAGCCGTCACCCTGACCGAGACTAAAACATATTGGGTACTGAGCGACGAAGAAGCCCGTTTATTGTTTGAAGGTGTTGAGAAGGACGCAGACGGGACTTTTCTGAGCAAGGATGTGCTGGATGATTAAAGGCTTCCTCCGAATCAGGCGTGAAACCGTGATCGCCCGCGGCTCCAAGGTTCCTGTATTTCGAGTGCCCGGACTCGGTTGGGAACTCAGTTGGTTTGTTGGCATCTTCGAAGGTAGTTTGCGACTCAATTTCTTCTTGTCGTTGCCATTGGAGGAATAGATGGAAGCGATCGTACGGCGTGAGCGGTGCCCACGAGATGAGCGCGAGCGGTTCATCTTCGGGATGTTTTTGCTTTACGCGACACGTCCTGCAAAGGTTTCTGCGGAAGATGATGGCTCGCATTACATCGGAGACGTGGGCACCGCCCCTGAAAAGAACTGGACAAAAGCAACACCCTATTCGCTCGCCACACCGAAGTGATTTGAAGAACAGAGTTTTATCGGCTTTGTTCCCGAGGGCTCAGGCGGATTTCTGCTCCTGATGCGCCATTTTCCGCGCCATGTGCAGGAGCAGTTGCCGATCGCTTTCAGCGGTGCGGCTTAATAGTCCGCGGAACTTTTCGAACAGACGCGCTTCCTTCCCTGAAGCGCCCCGCGATGACGACTTACCGTTCTTAGGCGGAGGCGCGGGCACACCGTCACCTTCATAGAACAATTGATACATCGGAATTTCAAGAGCCCGGCTCATCTTCTCAAGAGTTTCGACCGATGGAATGGTATGACCATTCTCGACGCGCGATATGTAGCAGCGCAACAATCCGGTACGCTTTTCGATATGGCCTTGTGACAGGTGCTTCTCTTCACGCAATGCCCGCAAACGCTCGCCGATAATCATTGATACCTCTTGAACTAGGGAATAGCCGGGGAAGCTGAGGATAACGCACGCTGGAAAAGGGTTCAACAGCCCGGCCCACCTATAGCATCTTCGGTCGAACTTTCGCTGAAGTTAGAACCTGCTCTGATCGGCGGCGTCACATATAGAAACGATACGAGGATTGTGGTTCCTCTGTGCTGATCGTTCCGAATTCGGCCATGATTCCCCCTATTTGCCTAGCAAATCTCAAGGTTATAGGGGCGCCGGTGGTATCGAATGCCGTATTCCAATTCATGCGAGCTAAACCAAGGACTTCCGTAGCTAATCTGACTGTGTCGGCACTTTCGCCGGCATCAATTTCGACAGGAACAGGCACATGTACGCCCGGATAAGTGCCCCATTCCGTCATGAAGCCCGAGGTGAAAAGATATGCAGCAGTGTCGTTAACTCTACATAGCGTTCCGCGTTTGGGCGGATATGCGCTCCGTTGAACCAATCTGAAATCAGAGGGCGCTAAATTTACGAATTCCGACATCGGTATTTGCCGAAATGCTTTTGTCAACCCTTCACGTTCGCCTTGATCGAACCGCGTTGTCTTATGTAAGACAATCCGCTTCGGTTGGCGCCCAGTTCTTTCCTGATATTCCCGCAAAACTCGTTCTCCAAGCGCCTGCGCCTGTTCCGCCTCCAGATGAGGGTAACGTTCGTGTTGGTGGGGGCGTAAGGTCGCATTTCCTCGGAGAGCGAAGCCTTCTCCCTCGCTTGAAAAAGCCTGCGCGAGACCGGAATAAACGATCGCTCGATGGGTAGTTCGTAAATGGTGAAAACTGATGCCAATGAAGCAAGTCTCAGGCCCGATGAACCTTACTCTCCACGGAAGGCCTCCCGCTTTGTAAAACAGAGCTACTGTGAAGTTCCACGCCCGCGTGGCGGGGTCTTGATCACCGAAGTTATCCACAAAAAGCTTGGAAGTCGCAATCTGAATGGGAACGGAGGTCGCCATTACTCGCGCTTTGAGAGCCCGCCGAAAATCTCTTTCCAACAGGTCTTCGCTGGTATCTTCAATTTCCCATTGAGGTGACAGCATCAATTGAGCGCTGTCTTGCCTACGCTTGGTATGTCCGATTCGATTGCGCTCGTTGCGAGTTAAGCGGCGCGTTACAGAGCCGCAAGTCGTGACGATTTCTGGAGATAAGCAACACATAATCACATCGAGGCGAAATTCTTTCGTGAGTCGCTCAACCGCCTCGCTGAAAATCGCCAATACCGACTCAAAACGCTCAATCCCAGTTTTGGAAAAAGCAGTGCGAAGCTGATCCGAGACATCAAGCTGCCAACTCGAAGTAGTCACCAAAGTGCTTCGGAAAGCAGCGGTAAAACCGGGGAATTCAAGATACATTCGTTGGTTATCACGGCCGGTTAGTATGGGTTCTTGACAGCGAGTGATCCAATTGTTCGCCAACCTAAGCATGTCATCGCTGCCGACCATCCCAATTCTGACCTCAGACTTGTGCGCACTCCCGAACCGCAGACTGAACGGGCCAGCATGCAGCAAACCAACGCGCGGGTCGCTGTATTCAGCACCATTTCCCATTTCCAATCTGGGAACTTCTAATTCCGAAACATCGATATTCAAAGCCATATTAGGAACCTACTGCCGCTGACTCGGCGGCCATCTGAACATCCGCTTGAGCAGGCAACTCGATTTCGCAATTTGCCAGCCTTCCCTGAGTCAGTAGAGGTTCGCCTCCGGTATCGATCGTAAAGGGGTCTTTGCCTCTAGATAGTACCCAAGCCCAGAAAACGAGGTCATTGTGGACCTGTAAGTTGAAATCTCGCGCTGCCCTTTTTGTCGCCAGTGCGCCGACTCGTTTGTGATCGAGCAATTTCTCTTTCCCATCGATCGTAAATACGTATCCCGGCAAAATCCGTATAGCCCAAGCGTTCGAATATCGCTCAATTCCGAACCAAAATGCCTCATGAACCCAATACAGCACTCGTTGAGTCGATGCCGAGATCGTGACTTTTGTTACTGTTCGAGTGGGTCGCCGAAATACGGCTTGATACTTTAATTCGCGAGGCCCCTCCGATGTACGAGGAAAATAGGCTCGCTTTCGAGCACGATCCACAACTAAGTGACACTTCTGTTCAAAGTGATGGTATAGACAGATATTCAAGAGTCCAACGCAATCCCGCGAGCCTAAGTCGGAACTAACCCAATCTTCGGTTGCGATTTGTTTGAGATCGATGATTCCTAGCTTGTCAACATGCGTTGATAGATCGGCGAACGTGTATAGAGTTCCGTCCCTTTTGTGAAAGACTGGCGGACGACCTATCTGGTCCCACTGAGCATCTGTGCGAGCTTTCGCGACAGAGACGAACTTCGGCAACTGTGAAAGCTCTAGCAGATTTGCAAAATACGGAATTCGATTAGTTGCCGGTACGGCAGTCCTCGTCTGTTCGTTCACAAGCTCCGGCCGACTAAAGATGGTGATACTGAAGTTACGATTTTCCTGATCTGGGCCGAGCACAACGCGCCCGCCATTTCTTTTCACACTCTCATAAACATCGGGCAATCCCGAACCTCGCTTTTCCATTCTTCCCGAACCGTATAGAAGATCAGCCAAGACGGGATTCCTGTAACCCTTTAGTCCCCGGATGCCACTTTCGATTTGCCGCTGAAGTGACGGCTGTGCGCGTTCGGCGACCTCGTCTACGAGGCCGCCCGGATTGGTTATTCTCAAATGGCCGGGTCCGACCTCAACAAGGAGTGCGCTATCGTTGTCATAAGCGCGATGGACGAAAGCATTTATTAACGCTTCTCGAAGTGCTAGTTTTGGATAAGGGTAAACTGTTTCCGAACGAGTGCTTTTCACAATAAACGGCTGATTGAAGTCTTCGATCAATTCGCTTAGTTGCTCTAACTGGACCCACAGATTGCCCGTCGCCAAAGATTCCGTTTGCTGGCTGTCGCCGTCGTCAATGACAACCCGTGTGAATGCGCCTCGAATGGCAGTTTGGGGAGCCGCTGCAAACAAAAGATAACCTGCAACTGTGGGGATAACCTTGGAGCCGGACCTTGCAGCTAAATCCAAATCGCATAGTCTTTCGACCAACCACTCTCGTGACACATTTTCGGGAACCGCAATCTGCATTCGCTGACAATACGTCACCACCTCTTCGCGTATCCTTGTCCAATCAAAAGCTTCCAAACTCGCATTTTCGAGGGGCCTCATGTCATGAGGAAGACGTGCAATGGCCGTTTCCATTTCAGCAGGCGCTTTACTGACGGAGTGTTTTGTACAATGTCCGTAAATCGCATCCATAACCTCGTCGAATCCAGAGATCGGCACAAATTGGAAATTCGGATTGCTCTGTGCTGCTAGTTCATCAACGAGAGGATGCAATGTCGCAGGGTTCAGAGGCTCACGAACGCACCAGTAGATGCCTTGCCGAAATCGTTTTGTACATTCGAGTTGATCTATCAGCAGATGCTTCATTATCGACGGCTCAGCCCCTCGATAACCGATAACAACCAGAGGATGATCACGAAGGAACGGACTTAGGAGTTGAACCAGTTCCGGGTTAAGGCGACTCACTTCTTCGATCAGATTTTGATCGGTGTAATGCTCTACGGAGCCGTGCAGATAAAGAAGCTGCGGATAGTTAGGAGCGGTTGAAAACGTCGAATAATCAGCGGGCGTTCTGATTAGCTCTAAGTGGTGAGGTCGCCTCCTATGTACCTTCAAATCGGGCAACACGCGATCGAAGTTAGTTGTTAATACCGTCGTGATGTGTCCCCAATCCATGAGATCGAGGAGCTTGTGATATCCCGGACTCGCTGGCACGGCCGGGTTTAAAATCTGCAAGAAGAAGTCTTTTCTTACCTGTCTCGGAACGAGTAGATTTTGAATTACTTCAGAATAGTGTTCTTCTGCACTCTTTTCACGTTGATACCACTCGTGCCCTTGTAGCCAAGACAACCAATCGCTTCTTACTACGGCTGCATCCTGCGGGTGTCTACCGGTGCAACGGCAAAACGCAAACTTGGCGGCTCGTTCGACGATTTCTCCGGTTAACGGTATGCCGGATTTAACCGATGCCCCTGCCCCTAAAAGCAACACGGGTAGAGGCTGATGGGGATTCCCAAATATGGAACAGAGAGTCTGAACCGTCGTTGTAGAAATTGCCAATTCGGATGCCCGCCTTGACGCCTTGACAGCGTCTCGCTTCAGGGAACCCTTGTGTGGGCGTTCTAATCAACAGCAGGCGGGATTATCAGGGAAGATGCTGATGCTTTCCCGTCGCTGGATCGGAGATCGTAGTTGGCACTTAAGCCTTAATCGTGCAACCGATCCACGGCGCCACGAATACGCTAACAAGCAAGCAAAAAGCAGTCAAGAGCGTGATTATGTTGGTGAGTGTGTAAATTTTATAGGCCTGTGGAAAATGAAGTCTCCATTTCAGGCCAGCCTGCTTCTCACCTTCTGCCTTGCGATGATGTCTCTCGGCGCCCCTCCGGTTCTCTTCAACCACGCCTCTAGCTCCTCGATCTTGACATGGTAGAAGGTGGACTCGCAAACCTCGACGCGCAATGTCCCGGTATCGAGTGATGCCTCGCGGCTCCAGTCAGCACGGCGGAATTGATTCAGGCCCGAGGCTGCCGCCTCGAACAGGCTCTCGGCCGTGACTTCGGCGACGTGTTCGACGCCGTCACGAATCGCGGAAAGACACTACGCACCGACGCGAGTTGCCCATGAAACCGGAGTATAGCAGCTTCGCCTCATATTCGCCCCCACGGCTAATTTATGGTAGAATCTCGCCTATTCCGGCCCTACTTAAAAAGGTGGTCCAAACGGCTACGGCGCAAGAACTTGAAGTTGCCGAGGATCATGTCTTCCGCGTCTTCCGCGGCGGAACATTTCCATGACGCGACCGGAATCTAACCCCAGAGGAAAGGATGAATATCGCATCCATCTCAACTTTTTGCCGGTTGAGATGAGTGGGACGATCTTTACTGTCTACCGTCGCAAACGCACGTCTCCTCAAGAGCCGCGGCCGACACCGGAAGCAAATGCTTACAAACTTCCGGCAGTCAGCGCGGATGAAAAAGAATGGGAATCCTATTGGGTTGTGCCGGAACCCATAGAAGGTTTTGAAGCGTTTGACTTCCAGCCCGGATGGAATGGAGACATTGCGCGACGAATTATTTTTGGATGCCTAAGACGATCCATTGAGTCACAGTTAAAGGCCACGGAATATCGCTTTCCTGACAAAAGTTTCATTCACGAAGTGTCTCTCGTCATGCAATCGCATCCGGAAGGCAACGAGGAGTTGGTCATTGAACCGTACGCTCTTAAGGTCTCTCGTCAAATCGGTTTTCTCGTGGATTTCCACTTCAGGCTTGGCGAGGACGTTCCCTATAGCCGCCGAATAATGCAATTAAGTCTCAGCCTCGATAAGAACGGTCGGCGGAATTTTGATTATTACGTTGATCGATCATCGAAGATTAAGCAGTTTCTTGACAGAAGGTGGTCAATCTTCGAACGGATGACGCAGCCCAACAGTTCTGAGCCTTTGCGGACATCCAAAGACTTTGTTGTATTGCCTGCCGAGCGCCTGCGCTCAAAGGTTTACGTATTCGCTGGCGAAAAAGAATCGAGGAGTCAGTTCGCAGGTCTGCGCGATTTTGGACCTCTACAACCCCTCAGTCTGCCTCCCAGATTGCTTTTCGTATTTCGAGAGCAGGACAGGCAGGCGGCGCGTCGATTGGCGCTTTCGTTGAAAGGGCTGAAGCAACGGGGCCAATATAACTTCCCCGGCTTTAGAGATTTGTTCAAGGTCGCACTAGACATCGATGCAGACCCGGTAATTCTTCCTGATCTGAGTGCGCAATCGATGGAATCGGCCCTTAAGCACGCGGAGGCTGTGCGAAGCGATTCATCGCAGGTGTTGCCGGTGATTGTTTTGCCAAACGACGAGAACAACGGCTACCTCGATCAGAAGGCGCATTTTTCGCACGCGGCGATGCCTACTCAGGTCTGCACGCTCCGAATTCTGGAGGATGAAGAATCGTTAAAATGGGCAATCGGGAATCTCGCGCTTCAAATATTTTGTAAGGCCGGCGGAAAGCCTTGGAAGGTCCGCCCGACGAGTGAGCATTCCCTCATAATCGGGATTAGCCAGTCCCATAAGTGCCGTGTCATTGATAACAAAACGCATACCGAAAAATATTTTGCATTCTCCGTACTGACGGACAGTAGCGGTCTGTTTCAGCAGATTCAGGTGTTAGGTGATTCTCCGGATCACGTCACTTACATCAGAGCGCTTCGAGACAATCTAAAGAAAGTCTTGGAGGAAAGCGCCGGCCATTTCAATCGTGTCGTTATCCATACGTCTTTCAAACTGAGGCATGAAGAAATCAGAGCCATACAACAAACCACTCACGATGTCGCCGCCGCTACCGATCGGGCGAAATGCAGATTTTCTGTCATCAAGGTAAATCAAAAGAGCCGGTTCTTTGGCATCAACCGCTCCGTCAATAGCCTCGTCCCCTTCGAGGCGACGAAGGTTCGACTCGGTCCGCATGAGCATCTTGTGTGGTTCGAAGGTATTTACCCGGACAAGCCAAACGTCACGAAAGCTTTTCCCGGTCCCACGCATCTGCAATTCCTTCGTGTAAACGACGAGACTCCGGCCGAAGCCGCGGAGCAGAGAGAGTTATTGCAGGATTTGGTAAACCTTTCCGGCGCCAATTGGCGAGGTTTCAATGCTAAAAGTTCTCCCGTGTCGGTCTTCTATTGTCATCTGGTCGCCGATCTCGTTCATGATTTTCACGAGCGTGGGCTCCCGATGCCAGCCGTGCAGGATATTCGACCGTGGTTTCTATGAATCGT
Organism: uncultured Acidobacteriota bacterium; assembly: GCA_963803735.1. Taxonomy (GTDB): domain Bacteria; phylum Acidobacteriota; class Terriglobia; order Acidiferrales; family UBA7541; genus Palsa-189. Next base: position 345,336 of record CAWDNV010000019.1, read on the forward strand.
TATGATGAGCCGCTCTAAAGACATTATCTTTCTGTTGGGAGCCGGGGCGAGCGCCGAAGCCGGCATTCCAGTTTCTGGCGAGATGATCAGCCTCGTGGAAGAATCGCTTAACTCAGGGACCGAAGCAGGCTTATACCATCACGTCAAAAGCGCAATTCATTTTTCGGCTGGTCTTAAAGGCCACTTTGGCAACGCGGTTCCGTTCAATATAGAAACGCTGGTAAACACCTTATACGAGTTAGAACGAAATGAAGAGCATCCGCTGTATCCTTTTATTGCAGTTTGGAGTTCGCGTTTTGTCGCACTTGCGGGCGCGGACTTTGGCGAGGTCCGTCGATTCCGACAGGGCATCCTCGCGAAGCTGAAGAAATGGATGTGTCCTGAAGACTCCGCCAAAGCCGATTACTACAAGGGCCTGATTAGCCTTCAGCGAGACCTCAATTATCCTCTGCATGTCTTCTCTTTGAACTACGACCTGTGCGTTGAAAGTTTGAACAGTGCGGATTTTCGCGTGGAAACGGGGTTTGAAAGCTATGGCCCCAAACATTGTTGGGACTGGGAACGTTTCGGGGATATGGAAACGGGCAACAATATTGTTCCTCAGCTTGTCCTTTATAAGCTGCATGGGTCCATTAACTGGAAACGTCATCCCGAGACCAAAGAGTTATTCTGCGTACAGCAAATCGAGAGCGTTGATGCAGAGAAAATGGAAGTCATCTTTGGGCGCGAGTTCAAGCTTGAAGCTGCTGACCCGTATCTGTTTTTCGCTTATAAGTTCCGAGACTTGTCATTGGTCACAAAGCTGATCGTCACACTGGGCTATGGTTTCGGTGACGCACATATCAACAAAATGTTGACGCAGAGCCTACGTACGGACGCGGAACGTCGTCTCCTAGTCATTCAGCGGTGCGAAGAGAAGGACAGCGCTGCAAAAACAAATGACGTTCTGACGCTCTTGGAACTTGACGGAGAACGGAAGGACCAAGTGATAGTGTGGGCTGGTTCCGCGAAACAGTTTTTGGAAACTCCGAATCTGGCGGAGTCGCTTATAAAGTTGATTCCGCCAAGCAAAGACGCTCCGTTCTGATCCGAAGATGGGAGTTGAGAGTGATTTGTACTGGCACCATGCAACTCGTGTTCTATCGACCAATGTCGGTCACGAACGCCTACTTCGCAGCGTAAATTTCCAACCAATATTTTGTCTTACAATCCACGTCATGATCGACGCTTGCACGAGCACGTTTTCAAGACTCGCTGAAGAAGTTTTGCCCCGTTATATGGCGGGATTGCGCACGGCGATGGCGCAGCCGCGAAGCCTCGCGGAATTCTGTACGGCGGGCGTTGGAACCAAGACCATGCTAGGACGACTAGGCCGGCATAGCGATTTTTCAGGATGCTATGTGCTGATGCAGGAGAAACCCTTTTATGTTGGGATTTCGCGTGGCGTTGTCGGCCGGCTGCGTCAGCACGGTAAAGGCTCGACCCATTTTGATGCCAGTCTCGCGTATCGAATGGCCTGTGAGAAAGTGCATCATGAAATGACGCGTGACGAGGCGATGAAGGACCCGACCTTCCGCCAAGCCTTTGATGGGGCGCAACAATTACTCAGAGACTCTAACGTTGCCTTCGTTGAGATTGCGAATCCACTAGAACTCTATCTTTTTGAGGTCTACTGTGCGATGGAACTGAACACCTGCGAGTGGAACACTTTTGAGACGCATTGAGACTGGTGCAAGCTCTCACGCTTTGGAAGGTTTGTCGCTCAAGGGGGCTATTCTCACCCCAATCGGATTCTGCCCGTGTACCAAACGTCTTACAGCAAGAAGGATTTCGCCGGGCGCTGCTTTGGAGACGAACGCATTCGCACCCATGACCCGTGCTGCCGCTGCAATTTCGGGAGAATCGACGGCACTGTAAAAGATAATTTTCGTGGCTGGAGCAAACTGGCGAATCGCGTAAGCCGCTTGTAGGCCATTCATCTCCGGCATGCGATAAGCCAGAACGATAATATCCGGTTTCACTCGTTTCGCTTCTTCTACCGCCTCTTTTCCATTGGCCGCCTCGACGCAAAAGGCAAAGCCTTCTTCGAGGAAGATACGGCGGAGAGTATCTCGAATTTCCTTCGAATCATCCGCAAGTAGGATGCAGGCCATGAACTATCCCCGTAAAATCACGTATGGCTCAATAACAGCTTTGGATGTTACATTATGTCCGATTATATCGTCCCCCGAGGTATTTCGGTTGACGACTTAACCCGTTCGATACCGGAATACCAGAATGGAATCGAGCGTAAGGAGAGCCAGATATGAAGAACGTTCTTAGAAGTTTATCCTGTGTCGGCCTGCTCTTGGGTCTCACCGCTTTCGCATCGGCCGCTGACATGACATGGACCGGTAAGATTAGCGACAGTATGTGCGGTGCCAGCCACGCGAAGATGATTGCCGCTCACGGCGGCGCGGGCAAAATGACTGACCGAGATTGCACATTGGCTTGCACCAAGGCGGGAGGCAAGTACGTGTTCGTCACGGGCGGAAAAGTCTACAATATCGCAAATCAGGACGACGCAGATTTGCAAACACATGCAGGTCACACCGTGAAGCTCACCGGGGAGATGAAGGGCGACACGATTACTGTGTCAAAAATCGTAATGCCCGCGCCCAAAAAATCATAGGCCTAAACAACTGTAAGCAGCAGAGTCCACAACCTGCTCCCAAGTTGGCTCCGCGAAATGCGGAGCCTCGATAGCGGGGACCTGTCGAGTTTTCTCCTTCCTCACGGGTTCCCGCATTGCTTCAAAGAGAATGACTGAGCGAGAGTCCGATGGACTTCACGACGGACAGCTTGGGAGTGAGACGGAAGGTCTTCTGGACCGTTTTCATGGCCCTAGGCGCGGTCGCGGAATTAAGTCTGCCACTGTGGTGGGCACTGGCTGCAACAGTTCCGATTGGCCTCGCGAGTTGGTGGCTGACATATCGCAGCGACTGGTTCTAGACCAAAATCGTCCTCCCATCGGAGGGAGAGCGAACTAAAGGGCTAAATCGGAAAGTCCACTTCAGCCCACACAACTCCGCAGTGAAGGGAGGATGCACGTGAAAGTCTCTCTTAGGGCTATCGCTATTGCCGCAGGGGTGCTGTGGGGCGGTGCCATTCTTTTTCTCGGCCTCATCAACCTTGCCAGCCCGTCCTTCGGCTTAAGCTTTCTGCAAATGGTAAGTTCGGTGTATCCGGGGTTTCATGTGTCACGGACCATCGCTGATGTTCTCACGGGCACCGCGTATGCTCTTATAGACGGAGCCGTCGCAGGCCTTGTCTTCGGCTGGCTTTACAACCTCTCTCTGGGGCGGAACCGCTCGTAGGAGCAGTGGCCCGCCTCTCGCCCAGAAAGTGCGGGCGTGCTCTTTCCTCCTACTTCAAAAGTGCCAAAAGGTCAGAAATTACCTGCAACGCCTTCATGAATTTCCACGCCCCAAGACTGCTGAGGATGAGCAGAACCGCCACGACTAGGAGAAGTTCCAAAACGCTGTAGCCATCCTCGTTCATTGCTTCCTCCTAAAATAAAATCCAGATGAAGTAGAGCAGGCCGACACCAATCTCGATTGTGAATGCCGCGAACGGGCATCCACATCTGAGCAACATCAATCCGGCAATTGTTACGGGAATAATTGCCGCGGCAGATGCGACAGCTTTTTGACGACGGGATAAACTGAATGAAGCCACGTTGCACCTCCATGTGCGACTTGGTTAGGGATTCGGCGGCGTTGACGCGCTGCCGAGTCCCGCTCGATTTTGATAACGCGCCCTACGAGTTCATGAGAGAAATCTGCTCGGGCCGATTTTTCACGGAATCAATTGTTCGGCGCATATACGTGCGTATATACGGCCGAATCTACCGTCCCTCGCGGCCACTTTTCCAAGCGTTAGAGAATGAGCACAGCCGTTATATCGAGGCACGATATTTAGTGTTCTTCACGTAAACTGACTTATGTGGTTGCGCATTTGCTGCGATGCTGTATCACGGCTTAACCCACGCACCGGCAAAACCTGATGCAGCATCGCGGCTCCTCCCACGAATCCACCTGACATTTAGGGGCGTCCACAAGCCCACTCAATCACCGGGCCAGTTGGTTTCTTTGCCGAGCAGGGATTCTGCGTGCTTGGCGTCTACTCGCAAACCGTTGACTGCGTCGGCGAGATTGCCGTTTCCCCAACGTTCAACAACGACCTTGGCAGCGTCAACTAGGTTTTCGAGTTCCTCGGATAACACTTTCGCAGAACGAACCTCTTTGACTGCCTGAGTTGCAACACGCGCCAATGCGCTGCTTTCACCATCACCGGGCCACAGGTTCACGTCCTTCGCGACCGTGACAAGTTTCTTGCGGAACGTCATGGAACGTCCGTGTTCGATGGCTGATGCTGCACTACGTAATGCTTTGGCAATCTCTTTGCTTGTCATCGCGGTTTCTCCTTTTGAAATTCAAAAATGCGCCCTACGTTGTCCCGGGAGAAGTTCCCGGTCTCCGAAAACTCGCCTATGTTTGAGCCGTGCGGCTCATGCTGCCCACTGTCGCCAATGGGCAGACTGTGACGCACGAGTTAGGCTGCAACCACTAAATTCAGGGATGGCCGCAGGTTCGGGCATCGGCTCGCGACGGAACAGCGTCGAAGTAGGGCGCGCTTTTGTCGGCTCGCCTATAGATTGACCAAAGGAGCCGATGGTCAGTTATGGCGCGTTGCATGCGTCGCGTCTCGGATTCGATTGCTTGACGGAATGACGCCTTAGCTTCAGGAGATGGCATCGGCTCATTGAATGAGCGAAACAGGATTCGATTCTCTGCCGTGTCAAGTGCTGCTATGGCTGACTGCGCACGAGCGATATCCTGCTCTAGTCGCTTGTCACTTTCGGAGCGACGCTGGCAGCCTTGCGTTGGTAGCGCTTGGCAGCCGCAGTCAATACAGACTTGGCGCAAGCATCGCAGAATCCGTAGATATAGCCTGCCCATTCGTTCGTGTTCCCGCACTTAGGGCAGCCGTTCATAATTCCTCCGTTTGGGAGCGAATGCGCTCCGTCCTACGGATGGTTCGCTGCCATCCGCAGACCGTAGAGCACTACTCTTCAGGCTCCGGCTCGACTTGTTTCCGGTAGTTCTCTTCTGCGCAATACTCGCGGCAGAATTCCTCACCGTCTGACAGTTCATGCCTGAAGCGTTCGCGTTTTGCTGGCAGAAGGTTTCCGCATTCGGCACACTTCGGAGCCTGCTCGTATGCTTTACGAGCCCATTCGCGTGCGTCTTTGAACGTCGTAGCGTCAAAGGCATAGTCATGCCGAGAGTGCAACCTATGCCGATGTGAACAGGGTTGCGGGTGTCTTTGCGCCAATCCCGCACGATTTGAATTGCTGTCTCTACTGCTTCGCGCGGGTCAGTGAATTCTTCGAATTCGCCCGCGTACTTCGCGACCAGAGCATCCGGGTTTGTGTAGTTGTGGTCTCCCGCTGAGACTTCTACGACGTTCTCGCCGTCTGGGAATTGACGTTGGCGCGTGACGGTATACATTTAGTTTTCCTCCGTCTCGCTGGCTTCGGACTCTTCCGGCATGGCGTCTTCTATCTGTTCCGCGGCATTCTCAAGAGCCGATATGAGCGCATAACCTACTTCGTGGATTTGTTTTTGCTGCGCGACTGCCAGCAATTGGAAACCGTCTGTAATTCCGCCGGATTCTTCTAAAACTTCGGTTAGGTAGTAGACGTGATCCGCGCGAGAATTCAGCCAAGAGGTAAGACTGGCTGTGTATGGATCAGGCTCTATTTCGAGGATTACGTCTGACAGTTCAGCGTCTTCGCTGGCATCGGCTAAGGCGTCGGCGCACTTTTCGATGAAGGCATAGACCGTATCATCGGGAAGTTTGTCGCCGTGCGCTTCGTGGATAACGTCCGTCATCCACTGTGGCGAGCCATCCTTAAGGCAGACGAATTCGGCTCCGTCGTTGCGCTTCTTTGTTTCTAGGGCTCCGCTGAGGTCTGAGGCTAACTTCTGGATAGATGTAGAATCGGATGAGCCTGACATGGAGATTTGCCTCCGTGTTGAGTTAGGGAGCCGTTTCGGTTCGAGCCGGAGCGGTTCCCGTTCTAGCTTAATTGGAGATTAGCATAAGTCAGTAAGTCTGTCAACTGTTATTATGGAAACAGAAGAGAATAAAAGGCAAGCGTTGGCAGCGAGTGGGCGAGCGAGTGGACGAGGCAAATTCGTTAGAACTGCCGACATATCGGCACGAAAGTACATAAGTCTGTCAACTGTACTTATTGAAGAGGCGATTTTCGGCCAAAATCGTCCCTTTATGTCCATGAGCGCATTGAGACTTACGCTAATTTTGGACCGTCCAACGACTTGAGCCCACAACGCTGTCTAAAACCTATTCCAACGGTATATCCAACAGAGGCAATAAGATAGGCAGGCAATTCGAGCCTGATCTGCTCATCATTTTCGAGATGATGTGCGATTCTGCGGCCGAGAAACCGAGCCCGGCTCTGACCGGTTCTGGTTGTCTGGGGAAATCGCGTGGATTGGTCGCTGAAAAAGTGGAGGGTGGGGTTGCCGGCATGCGACCCGCCCCGGAGGGCGCTTGGGTACCTACCCGCATTGCCTCGTAAAAGCTGATTTTTCTGACCCGTTGGACGGCCCACCCGGTACCCGCCCCGCCCCTCCGTTAAAGAACCATAACAATAACAGTTGACAGACTTACTGTACTGTGATAGGCTCCTCGCGTGGAGGCATCTTATGGCGGATCGCTGCGCTACTTACCTGCGCGTTTCTACCGACCGGCAAGATTCCGCGAACCAGCAGTCCGATCTCGACCGTTACATCACTTTCAAAACTCTGAGCGTCGTTGAGACTTACGTGGATGAGGGAATTTCCGGTCGAAAGACGGAGCGACCGGCACTATCCCGGATGCTAGAGGATGCCCGGAAAGGTCGTTTTGACATTTTAGTTGTGTCAAAACTAGACCGATTAGGCCGGAGCGCGAAGCATCTCCTTGCGATCCTCGATGAACTGGACAGCCTCGGCATTGCATTTGCCGCGGCCACACAGGAGATTGATACAACGAGCCCATCCGGCCGCTTGCTTTACACCGTCCTCGGGGCGATGGCTGAATTCGAATCCAGCCTGATCGGAGAACGCACCAAAGCCGGCCTACAGGTCGCCCGTACGCGCGGCACACGCCTAGGGCGCCCGGCACTGGGCCGGGAAGCGGTCGCCCGCCTATCCAGCCTGTCGGCGGAGGAGGCAGCCCTTCGGCTTGGAGTTTCCCCCAGAACCATACGGCGGCACCGGGAGTTCCTCCGGAGGGCATCGTGAGCAAGATGCAAGTCATGATTCGGATGTCGGAGCCTATGATCGAGGCCATTAGGGAAACTGCCCCGAAGGACGTTCCGGCAGATGTCTGGAGCCAGATGAAGCTGGCAGAGAAGATGCGCGTTATCTTGACTCGCTGGCTACAAGAGAATGGCGCGAGGTATGAGGAACCGGTCTATAAGCGGACCGGCCGGCCACCTAAGAAGAAGGGTGCATCACGATCTCGAAAAAAGGCCTAGAATCGGCTTATAAGCGATTTTCGCCCTTCCAACGTGGTGAGCGCCACTTGAGCTACAGAGACCGCAGAACCGCCTTTCCGCGCCGTTTAGGAGTAATCAGGCGCGACGGCCGAACTCGATCCGGCGCTCTGCCGAGTGGCGGCAAGAATCCAGCAGCTTTGCGGTTGAAGCGGTGAATGCGGTGAATAACGAGGGGTTATACTACTACCCTCCTTTTTGATTGAGAAATTATATTGAGAAACTAAACACCCCACTTTCTCAATTTAATTTCTTAATCAAAATTCCCCACGCGATATATAGGGGAAATATTCACCGCATTCACCGCAAGATGTGTGAACTCTCGTTCGCTGAATCACTTAAGTCTGCGGTGAATTTTATTTTTTCACCGCACGATCACCGCATTCACCGCAAAAGCGAGGTCGTTTTGTTCTCCGCCGACCCAAAAATCTGATTGAGAAATTATATTGAGAAAGTCTGCCGAGAAGCACCCGCGTCTGATTGAGAAATTATATTGAGAAACTCAGAAATTATATTGAGAAACTCAGAAATTATATTGAGAAACTCAGAAATTATATTGAGAAAGTCTCGACCCATATTTCGTGGCCGCAGATTGGCCTTCGCCGACTCCTCCGTGCTGAGCTAGGCCACTAGAGAAGGGGTGCACAGAAAACATAAATTTTTGTGCACTCAAAGCCAACGCAAGGTCGGCGCCGCCCGCGCTGGATGGAAGTCGGCCGAGATTCCGCTTGACAGCCCTCAGGTCTTCATTGTACGCTCTTGCTCAGGCGTAAGGCCACGTGTACCCGCTGTAAATTTAACGCTTGACAAAAATACACGGTTTCTGGTACGGTGTAGTGGTTGACCTCGCTGTTCCGCAGTTTTGGTCCGGCAGGTAAGTCAGAACGAAACCCGACAGTTCTTCCTGATCCGTGCTGGTGTCGGTAACCGAGAAATGCAGGCTGCCAGAATTTGGCTGCCCGGAGCACCGCGGTAAAGATGGATAAGAAACACAGGCTTTCGCAGTTAGCCTGACAACTAAATAGCAGGGATAGACGCTCCCGGCTTCGGGACGAGGAGAGCCGGAAACTCCAAGCGTTCATCTCGCGTTGCAAGGTCTGAGCGGCAATAGTGCTTGGATTACTTGCAAGCAATTCGTCGCTCCGGGTGGAACCTGAAAAGGTTGAAGACCTCCGTGGCGGCGGACTCTCTGAGAGTTGCTGCGTGCAGCATTCGGTGCACCTGTCTCAGACTTCCTTGTAAGCCAATTAGGACGAAGAAGGAATTCTTCGGTCAATGGATTGGCATCCATCCTTGACTAAACGGGCATGGACGGAAATCCAAAAAGGATTTCTCTGTCTATGCGCTTCAAAAAGCAGAATGCACTTGAAGTACCCGGTCCGACCCCGAAGAAGTCCCCAGTAATAATTTCTGCATCGGCTTCTGAGCCCCTATGGACCCGCGAAGAGGCGGCAGCCTATCTCCGCATCAAGCCCGCCACGATTTATCAACTGACGCGGAAGCGTAGTCGCATTCCTCTCCCGTATCTTCCTTGCGGAAAATTCATGCGTTTTCGCAAAACAGAAATCGATCGTTGGCTTGAGCAGTCGCGTCAAGAAAGGCGGGTTGCATGAGCGTCAAAATCCGTCGCAATGACCCTTGCCAATGCGGTAGTGGTAAGAAATACAAAAAGTGCTGCCTCACCAACGCGCTTACCGCTACGCCAACAATCGAAGATCGCCAAGACACTGAGTTCTGGTATCCGGCTGCCAACGACCTTCAACTCCTTGATCTGCCCGAAAACGTCCGTCCCGAAGCGCGGAGATGTCTCGCTCCGATTCTCCGAGAGTTGAACAGATATCTTCGTGAAAAAGGACGAGGTGGCGTAAGAGGTGGACGTTGTTGGGAAACTGCCTTCTTGATGTCGTTATTGTCGGCGCATGTCGGACCAACCACACTCGATTACGTTGAAGGGGTATGGACCCGTGCTTTGGATAACCCGTGGCGAACCCCTGACGACGTAGTATGCCCTGCACCTCATGCGTGGAATTCATTTGAAGGCCACATTGTTGACATCACGGCTGAATTCTATGGATGGGATTCAAACGGTGAGGATGCGAAATGGCTGCACGAACCTCTCAAGGTATATTCCCCGGAAGAAATTTATCTTCATGCCCTCAATACAAATTGGGACTGTGCAAGTTCTGATATTTGGCTCGCCAAGGGCGGTCGGGAAACCGTGCCTGAAGAGATACGAAAGCATTTGCCGACAAGAGCGACAAGAGAGGATGTGAAAAGCGACGACGATGACCACCAACGCGCGTTCGAATTCGTCAACGATATTGTATTCAAGCCAGCCAGCGAACGCCTCCTTGCTCGCATCAACACTCCCGTTTCGGAGGCCGCATGAGCCTCCGTCAGACGAGCCTCACCCACGACGAACCGGGAGTTTTTCCCGGCTCAATCTCCACCCCTGATGCGAAGCCGAAGGAAATGTCAACCGAGGAGTTGGCGCATTTCGTCGCCGATGCCTTTGCCAAGATGAAAACGGCCCTGCCTTACATTATTGAACTGCGCTCGCGGTTCGCCGAACTTCCGCGCGGTAAAGCAAACATCATGGGCTGTCGTACGTGGACCGAGTTCTGCAACGAGGTGCTGCACCGGACTGACAGCGCGATTCGGAAAGCAATTGCTGAAGAGTCCGAAGAGCCGGATGAAGATGAAGATCCGATCGTCGAGACCGGGGAGGAAATACCAGATTTTGAAGTTACGAAAGAGGAAGAAGAAGATTTACGACGGATTGCAGACAGGATGAAGGAAAAACCTGAACCCGACTGGAGTCGATTAACGGAATTTTTCAGCGGAGACAGTGTTCCAGACAAGTTGAAACCAACCGCCTCTGAAATAGTCGAAGCAGGCTATCGAACCCTCGCCAAGCAACGACACCCCGACCACGGCGGAAGCCAAGAAGCGATGGTGATGCTAAATGCAACGGTGTCGTGCTTGAGGAAGATTGTGAAATGACAACGACTCCGCGAAGGCATGATCTGTATCCACGCCGCGTAACGATCCGCCCTGAACCGCGGGCCAGCCCGCCGTAACAAACATTTCCGAACAGAAGTAAACGGCCACGAATTACCCCTCGCCGGCAATCCGTATCGGTGTGCCTCGGCGACATTGAACAGTTTCGGCTCCGAACGACCGTTAGGTCTTGACGGTAACAAGACCAAATTCAGAACGCGGCTATGCCCGCGAAAAAGAGGATGAGATGAAAGCAACAGACGTTGAAGTGAAGAAAGAATTTACGGAGGACGAGAAGCAGAGGTTTGCTCTAATCATTCGGCTCGACGAAGACTTTAGACGGAAACACGCTGGCAAGGTCCGTCGAGTCGAAGTGGGCCATGTATGCGTCGATAGCGGAAACGTCGTCATCGTTGATCCCTGCTATCTCCACGATGGCAAGCACGGCCCTAATGGTACGCCCGACGAATATGGATTACAGCATGCTTCAGAAGGTTGGATCGAAGAGAAGCGAATGGATGAAGTCATGGACATCGGCGCTATCGATGAAAAGACCGGCGAAGCAAGACCGGCGGGTCCTATCTACAACGGATTGGCTGTTGCCAGTCACACCGGATATGGTGACGGCACTTATCCAGTCTACGCAACCATCCTCGATGGACGTGTTTTGAAGTTGGAAATTGAATTCGCATAAATCGAGTTAATACCCCAAAAGCCGTGGGCACAGGCTAAAGGTTAGCGGTTATCCAGCCATCGAAAACCGCGCATAGGAAGCGTATCTCCAACTTAAACCCGTGGCGCTGGCATTCCCCGCTAGCGCCCGGCTCACTTCATTTTCCGCGGAGTCCGAATGAAGACAAGTGATGAACGGTTTTTATCCGAGCAATCAGAAGAAAATCTGAGGCGGAATTCCTCGATCAAAGAGCGGTCGGCCTCGGAAAGCGCCGAAGGAATTGGTGTTTTCGAAGTAACGACGCCGGATGCGCCATATGGTTACACAGAAGACGGCCAACGTCGGAAGGCTCCCCTCACCGAAGCCGAAATAGCAGAGCGAGCCCGTAAACTCACCGAGTCACAAAAACGCTGCAAACTTCACGGCACACCCGGCTGTACGCCTTGTCGGCAACTGGCTGAGTCACTTCGCGCTGCCGGAAAATCGCTGCCGCCGGAATCAGACGATCTTCCTGACGCAACTGTTGGTCTCCGTTATTCGAGGCGCGTTTTGGCTCCGCAACATTTTCACAAGCCATGTCACTGGTCTGTCGAGGCGATCACAGGTTGGCCCTTACCCCAAGGCTTAAGCCTGTCTTCGGACGGAGTGTTGAGCGGCACCCCGAACCACGCTGGACGAGCATATTTCAAGGTTATTGTTAAAGACTCTTCAGACCCGCCGAAGACCGCAAGTTCTATCTTCTCGATCAGAGTCAACTCGATTGTCGAAGTTGTTCCGCGGTCGCCTGCTCCTGTCCGTCCAGATGTGAGCATTGTTCCGCCAGTCCCCTCGGAAGCGGACTTGGAGAAAGTACGACAGGAACTCGGCATCAGCAACCCGCCTAAGCCAAAGTTCCATCCGGTTTGGCGTGAATTTTATTATCAGGATTCGTTGTCTCTGGAAGAGAGACGAGCCCTCAAGGGCAGTCGGCCGGCAAAGGACAAGACCACACTGGCCGGAATGTCGCCCATGAACATAGCAATGTTTCTGACGATGCCGGAAGTTCTCTACGTCGATTATGGGGAGTATAAGAACAATCGATTAAAGCCTAGAATTTTGACATCTCGCACTGCGTACGACACAACATCTCGGAAGGGGCGCAAGCGCAGCCGGAAAGCATGGCAGTTTGCTGGCATCAAAATAATCCGAGTGGCTGCGGATGGTGTCGCGGCCGTCAGTGCTCAAGAGATTGAAGCGTCAGAGCCAGAGCAGATTCAGACCGACTCGATTCTGCCTCGAAGAGAGATGAGAAAGACGGAACCGACTATCACATGGAAAGAGAACGGAGAAATTCGAACGATAACAATGCAGGAGGCATTGAAGAATGCCAAAGCCAACCGCAAGCGGCTGGAATCTTCAGAGCAGAAGAGACTCCCTCTTGAGCAGCGTTGTACCGACCGGAAAGACTTGCTCATACAACAGCGTTTCTGGGACCGAAGGATTGAGGCGCTCAAGGAGGACATTAAGAGTTGGGACGAATGCAGGGAAGTTGAGGTTCCGGGTACTGGCGCAGAATCCTTTATGGTTGAAGTACCGCTGTGTCCCGAGGGTACGCAGCCTGCTTTCGATATGGTTCTTGTCCGTGAATATATTCGAACCGCATGGGGTGCTATGCCGCATGTCTCTCCGACTTGGTGGAGACATTATTGGCAGAAGTTCGAAAATGAGGTTATCCATCGAGCAGTATTGGCGAACGTGTTCTGCCCCAAGTGGAGAGTCACAGAGTCCGAACGGTCCAGAGCACTCTTGACCGCACAAAGCCTTTGGGACGTGCTCCAAAAGGAGGAAGCGCCCATACGGGCATCTCTTGTGACGGTTCGGTACGGACATAAGCGTGCGCTCAGAACCCAGAGAGACGATGCAGACCAAAACTACCGCGTGGGCGATGTCAATGCTCAACGCGAAGAAGTGGTTCGATCGACCGATACTTCAATCCGTGAAGTCAGACCTTCCGGGGCCGGCCTCAAGTCAGACGAGCAAGATTTCTGGAAAGGTTAGAAGCCGCCTACCACCTTTTATTTCAGTCACTTACCGCGATTTTTAGGCCAAAATGCCGTCAAATTCATAACACATGCACTGCATAGATGGAGGGCTATTACGCGACAAGGAGCAGCCATGCTTGAAATTTTCACCGTTCGATTTTCGGCTCGATATTTTTATGTTGGCAGAGACCCGCTGCAACAGCCGCTTGGCACTTTTTTCCAGTCGGCGGCTTGGATGATGTCCTACCCGGTCGCATTGGAGGTCGTCAAGAATCTCCGAGACCTTGGTTACGCCGATGCGATTGTCTGCACCTCCGCAGGCCGTCCGGCACGCCCTGAGCATATCGATGCCGCGGCGGATGATCTAGAGACGGTCGCCAACGCGCGAACCTCTGATGAATATCTGCGCGTCTGGGGCAGCGACCCAGAGCCGGAATCAGCGATTCAATAGTTGTCGTAGGGAACCTTTTCGGCAGTCGCAGGCAGTCAATATAGACCGCGACGAGGAGGAAATCGAAGACGGCGGGAGCCGGAAGGTTGGACGGGCCATGCAGGGATTGCAGTCGCAGTTGAACAAAAGTATCGGAGAACTTCGCAGCCGCCGAGACTGGCAGATTGCCGTTGCGGAGTGCTGCTGGTGCGAAGACGAGAAGTTGGAGGTTGCCATCGCGGAATCTGAACTGTCTCGGGATGTAGTCGAGGAAATTTATCGTTTGAAGGATGAAGAAGAAAGTATGCGAAAGGAAAAACATGGTACCAACGCGCATTAAACAAATCAGCACGATCGAGCCCGGCTGGCGGTATTGCTATCTGGTTCAGGATGGCGAGTTGATGGTCTGCTCATCGCCTATCGTCGGGCAAGCCGTGGTCTCCCGCCATTTCCCAGATGAGTTGAATGATGGCGACGGCCGCGAAGACCGGATTGAGTTTGTCGTTTATGACGACCAAAGTCTTCAAATCATTTCACAACTTGAAGATATCGTTGACGACGGCCAGAACACGTACCCGATCGGAATCAAGGCACCCGGCGAGCCGTGTGAACTGAACGATGTACCAACGAAGACGCTTCTGGGGTTCAAAAAGAAGATGCAAGAAAACGGCTACATCAAGGTTGCTCCGAAGTCGAAAGCAGACACGTTTGACGGCGGAAAGGCGGCGTGATGAAGGGTTGGAAGCAAAAGCAGCGAGAGCGGCAACTGGAGGCGCAGGCTCGCCGTCAGGAGCAGGACGTTAAAGACCAGTTCGCTCAATTCATGGAAGGATGGCAGACGGCTTATGACACTCTTCCGCTCGCATTGAAACACGCTATCGCGATCGACGATATAAATACACTTGACCCATTGCAGCAGGAGATTGTTAAAACAGCCACGCACGAAGCCGGGCACGCGGTCTTCGATGCTCCTTACGTGGATTACGTCAGCATCCAACCCGTACTTACTTGCAACAAACGCATGCCGCTAGACGACGGACGGTTTGCCCTTCCGATCAGCGCCGGACGGAGCAAGTCGTTACGTTTCGTCGGCGAACAAATGGAAACTCTACCGATAGGACTAATTGGAGAGTACATCTTCTCGGGAGCCGGAGCAGAGCATCTCCTGATAGGTGGATTGGGTCAAGAGACCACAGGACTAGGAGCAAGTGGAGACCTCTATGCACTCAGGCAGGCTTGCGAAAAGCGTCATATCCCTCGCGACGAGCAAATGCGCCTCGTATACCAGTCCGGCGTGAATGTTGAGAGGTTCGTCAAAATGAATACAAGGCGCATTTACGTGGTCAGCACGGCTTTAATTAACTACAAGGCAGTCAGCGGTGATGATGTTCGCAAGATTGTTCAGGAGGTGGGAGAAGATTTGGAATTCAGCGCGGCTTAAGCAAATCGTAGTCGGCATAACATTCCCCGCTAATCAGGCTTCAGCATTCACAGCCTTCCTCGGGTTCATCGCCGCCAACAAACAAAACGGTTCGGCCACGTTCGCAGCGGCGACGTGCATTCCACAACATCGGTGACGACATGACAGGAACATTAACCTCGTGGTTTGAGCGCGGCTTCGGATTCGTTATGACCGAGACGCGCGAGCAGTTCTTTTTACACGTATCAGGGATTGCAGAGGGTCCGGCAATTCCAAAGCGCGGCTCGATTGTCGAGTTCGAAGTCGCTCCGGCATTCAAGAACGGGAAATTACCAGTAGCAATCAACGCGAAGATTCTGCCGGAGGTGCGCTCATGAGCGACTTCCTCAATTCTACGGACACGCTTGGCTACCTCAGACGGCTCTTCGAGCCCGGAGATTGGATTAACCTGCAATTCATCCATCAGACCGAAAAACGTGCTGATGGTGGAGCGAAGATTGATAACAATTTTCTGACTTTGGAGGACGCTCTTAAGCCAGCGACTCTCGACGCCATCAAGAAGGCACAGGATGAGGGCTGGAACTCCTATGTCGCTATGAATGCCTTCACGCCGGGGCTGACACGTCGTCGCAAGAAGGATGTCAAAACAGTCCGCAACGTTTACATCGAGTTCGATGAGAAAGGCGAAGCCGGACTTGACGCGATCGATAAAGACAGCACAAACGGACTGGTTCCGGCACCTGATTTCATTTTGCAGTCTTCGTCGGGCAAGTTTTACGTCATCTGGCGCGTCGCCGGCGTGACGGTCGAGCAACAAGAGGCGCTCAACTCCGCTCTTCAGCAACGATACGGTTCTGACCCGGCCTCAGTAGATGCGGCTCGCGTGCTGCGTCTGCCGGGCACTCGAAATCTTAAGTACGCCACGACGCCGGTAGTCGAGATTATCGAAGAAGGTCTGGCAGATCGTCATTCATTCGATGAGTTCAAGATTGAGTACCACGTCAAGGCGCGTGTCGATCACACCGCGGACCCAGAGAAAGTAGCGGTGCGCGTCGGTTGCTATGAGCAGGCTTGCGAAGATGCCGGCGTTGATATTGGCTACTGCAAACAGTGGGAAGGCGGCTATCTGTACGAAGTCGATTGCCCAAATTACGAACAACACACCGGAATGGTGAAGAGCGGCGGGTCGGTCAAGATTCATGCCAGCGGCCGTATCAGTTACGGTTGCTTCCATGCACACTGCCAAAACCTTGACTGGAAGACGTTCTATCGTCCGTGGATGGAGGAGCAAGCGAAAGAGAACGGTTTCGAAGGCTTCTTGAAGTTCGGGGAGTTAAGCGAGGTCAGCGAAGAAGATCGGAAGGATGAGACCGTTCTGATTGACGGGAAGCGGGTCGGGTCAGCGCAGCATGACGGAACTGCGGCGCCGGAACCATCTGATCAGCCGCCTCCAGTCCCAGAGCAGGTTCGCAGCCTGATCTTCTCGTCCAGTAAAGATCGCGTCAAAGCCGGTTTGCCTTCGAATGCACTGGAAGCGTTGAATAAAGCCGACACGCTGATCTACGCAGACCTTTTGACGAAAGGCAAATTCTTCAACGTCGGAGGTCTGGGCTACCTGCTCGACAACAAGAAGAAAGATTCACCCGTGAAGATCAGTCCCGGCAGTGCGGAGTGTCTCGATCTACTCCAACGGTACAATCTGCACGCCGGCCGTGATGCCACTAACGCCGTTGGCAAGTTCCTCGGGGTGCGATCGTACATGGATGGACAGCGAACTGACCTGCATATTTCATTCCATTACGATCCTGCAAGGAACACGGCCTACTATGCAGAAGCGTCCGGGCGACTGCTTAAAGTGACCAAGGATGGCGTCTCGAACATTGATAACGGAGACGACGGAATTTTGTTCACGTTCCCGGAGACGTATAAGCCGTGGACACTGCAACCAGCGCCGCGTATCGCGAAGAGCCTTATTCCACAATCCGGGTCCGCATTGTACGACGCGGTCTTCAAGGGCCTGACCTTCGAAGAATCGAGCATGACATTTGAGCAGAAGTGCATTCTGCTCACCGTTTACTTGATCTTATTGTTCCTGCCCGGCATAAACAAATCGAAGATCATCCTGCAATTGACTGGACCTAGCGGATCGGGCAAATCGTTCTTCCTTGAAGTGCTCGGTCGATTGGTGATGGGGCCGAAATTTTCGGTTCAGCCAATGCCGAGCGATCCAAAGGAGTTCGAAAATCAGGTCATCAACAATAGTTACATCGCGTACGACAACGTCAACTACATCAGCCCGGATATTAAAGACCTTCTATGCCAAGCGGCGACCGGTCTGACAGTCCGCCGCCGCGAGTTGTTCACGACAATGGGGCAGGTCGAACATCCGGCTGTGGCGACGATCGGAATCTCCGGCATTACGTCGGTCCTGACCGAGGTCGAGCAAAACAATCGCTCATTAGTCCTGAAGATGGAGAAGCGGCGTAGTTTTCAGTCGGCCGTCGATCTGATGGCTGAATTGGATAGCCGGCGCGATGAACTCATGACCGAGATTATCGAGCGCGTTCGGATGGTCCTAACCGCTATCGATGCTCAACGAGATTACAAACCAGCCGTAAACGTTCGATTGGCCGATATCGCAACATTCTTGCTCCGCGTCTCGAAGCACGAGGGTTGGGAGAATCAGGCAAGAGAACTGCTGACGGCTTGGGACGATGAGCAGTCGTCAGCAGCAATGGAAGACGACGATGTTGGACAACTCTTCACGTACGTTCTTCGAAATCCTGACTTCAAACCCGCTTGGCTGCCGTCTAGCGAGTTCAAAGACCTACTCGTAAGAACCGGACGTATGAAGCAAGTTTCAATGGGGCTTTGGGTGAATAAGGCGCCCAAAACATTAGCGACAACGTTAGTTCGAAACGAGGGCGCGTACGCGATGCGATATGGGCTCGAAATCCAGACCGACAAGCATACGAAGAATCGAGTTTTCCGGCTTAATCCGTCGCCAGAACTGCTCGCGCGGGTCCGCGAGTCTGCAACGACTGTCGAGGACCTCATCGAACAGCCAGAGCCGGACGTGATATTCGGGAGTGCAGCGTGATGATCGAGATAAAGAAGATTGGCCGGCCGCGGAAGTATGAGACCGCCGAAGATCGGCTTAAGGCGCAGGTAGAGCGTCAGCGGCTAAAGCGTCAGGCATGCCGACAGGCGCTTGAGAGACTAGGAGTGCCTACACGCAAGGTTGGTCGGCCGCGCAAGTACGCGACTGTTGAAAGACCGTTTGGAGGCGCAACTTGAACGTCAACAGATTAGGCGAGACGTGGAGTATCTCAAAGACTCATCCTAGGTTGGTCGCTATGCTGCCGGCAGCAGGGGGATAGGAGGTGGGGCGAGGAGTTCCTAAAGACACCGCCCGGACCTGCGAGTTTTTCTGGCGGAGCAGGAGCGTCATTGAGGAAATAAAGTAGCCTCAGCAAGCACATTTTAACAGTTCGGATTTTCTATGAGGCGCCCTGCGTTGGGCGCCCTTTTCATTTTGAGATGCCGCCTCACTCGGGCGGCTTTTGTTTTTTCAGGAGAACCATGACCGAACAGAACTTAGTCGAGCAGCCGGGAGCACTGGAATCCGGCATTGAACAGAAAGTGCCGGCCGAGGTCGTTGACCCGGAGAAACCTTGGATCGTCAACGGCGTTGCCATTTCTCGCCGCAAGATGAATCAGGACCAAGCGCGTGCCTACGAGCGGTTCATGAAGCAAAAGGTTCGTAAGGACGCCAAGTTGAAGTCCGAAGGTTTCAGTCGCGAAGCCGCCAGTCTCGTAGAGGTTAAAAAGGCCGAAGGGTTGGAAATTTTTTCTGAAATTGGATTGGAAAACTTCCACGTCATGGAGACGGTCTGGAGCCTTCTAGAGATCGCCGCCCGGCAGAACAAGCTGGTCGTAAACGACTT
This sequence comes from uncultured Acidobacteriota bacterium, assembly GCA_963803735.1. GTDB lineage: Bacteria > Acidobacteriota > Terriglobia > Acidiferrales > UBA7541 > Palsa-189. The sequence continues at coordinate 364,433 of CAWDNV010000019.1, forward strand.
TCTCGTTAGACACGGCCTTCGTGCTGCGCTCGCTAAAAAACAGCCGGCGCCGCCTGAGCACAGCTCAGTCATAGGCGAGCTGAGCACCAGCTTGGAATTATTTCGATTGTGGGACGCGGGCCTTTGGCGCACGCCCGACGTTACGTTCGAGCAGTTCCTAGAAACTCGTGCGCTCAAGTCCGATGGATATCGTTTCGGCAAGGAAGTCCTTCAAAAAGACTTCAGCGCGTCGTGTCATAAAAATTGGTTCGACTTCTGGCCGCGCCTCGACGCCAGCACGCTCAAGCAGGGATATTCGCAAACCGAACTCGAAGAGTGGCTCGCTGCCCAATCCGAGATAAAAGACTTTCTCCTTTTGGCATCGCGCAACTCGCGTAAATCGAGCACAGCGATTTGTTGGCTAGTGGCCGCGTTGGTAATTGCGCCTGACCTATCGATCCTCATGGTGTCGAGTACCAGAAGCCTCAGTAAGGGGTTTATTCGCGCTCTGCGCTCGTTCTTTGAAGTTCAGAATCCAAACTCTCCGACAAAGTTCCAGCAATACTTCCCTGAGTTTTGTATTAAGCCGGATGACGGCAGCGTACTGGAATTCCGCAACCCGATGTCGCATCTAAGCCTAATCGAGCCAGTTGAATCAACCTCGATGGATTCGTCGGTTGCAGGCCGGCGTGCTCACATCATCGTCGGGGACGATATTTGTGACAACCTCAATACCGCAACACCAGACACGCGGGATTCGGGTGCCGAGAAATGGGCATTGATCGGGAAGCTAAGAACAACCTCGGGGCTCACCCTGATGCAGGCCACTCCTTGGCATAAGGACGACACTTATGCGCGTTTGATTCGCCAAAACGACGAGAATTCTGAAAAGTTCCTCGGCGTACGCATCGACCCGTGTTGGATTATCAAAAAGGAGGCGCAGCACAAAGCACTCAAAGACCTCGTTGAATCTGACATCGAAAGTTATCTGTTTCCGGAGGTGTTGAATTGGAGATTCCTCTCTTCTGAAATTCGCAAAAATAGCGAGAGCACGTTCCGCTCGCAGAATATGGTGGAGTTTCTAGATGCGGCCGACGACAAACTAAAGTTGAACTTCGACAGAGATATTTTGGCTAGCGCGGTCCTGCCAATGACGGCGGCGCCTCAGTCCGGCGACACGATCATTTTCGCCGACACCTCGTACAGCACGAGCCCGTACGCCGATCTTTCAGCCCTTGTTGTAATGCGGCAGTTCACGACCGCAGGCGGACTGAAGGCGGCATGCGTGATGGACTTGGTATCCGGTCGCTTCCGTGGTTCAGAGTTGGCCTACCAGTTCGTGAAACTCTGCAAGCAATGGTCGCCGAGATTGCTGATCTGCGAAAAACCGCCCAACTTCGATCTACTGGAAAGTGAGGTCAAGCGTGCGGCAACTCGGTATGAAGCTAGCGTCCCTCTGTTCTTTATACCGCCGTCAAACCAGCGCGACGCCAAACTGAAGCGCATCAAGGCAATCGAGCCGCTCGTCGGCTCGCGCCTGTTCTTCGCCAGCGGTACCTACATTGACGACCTCTTCAACCAATTGGAGCGTTTGTCGGCAACCGACTCGCCACGCAACAAGAAAAACGATTTAGCAGATGCGATCAGCATCGGCTGTCAGTTTTTCCGGCTGCACTTGTTGGGCGATCAGATGGAAAAAGACGATGATATAGCTAAGCTACAGGCCGACGCTTTTGAGCGTGCGAAGACTCAGGCCCAGTATCGTCGCATTTTTGAAGGCTTCTCAAGTCCGATGCGTATGCCGTCACCAGAGGAAGTTCCTCAGCAAGGCGGTCCGTTAGATGAAGCGGCCAGAAAACTCTTCGGCGCAAACTCACCGTTTCGCCTCTAGGCGATAAGAGTCAGTCCTAAACAAGTTTGTAAACCGGCCGGCGCAGGCATGGCTTCGTTGCGCTGTTCGGTGCAGTGTTTTTAGAGGCCAACCAATCACTGATTGGAATTCCTCGGCGATTTCGGCCGAGACCCGGCATCGACCGGAGGAGTAAAGCAATGGTCACAATGGAAGAAGCAGTACGTCGAGTAAATGAGTTGGACAGTTTCTACAAGTTTTTCTGCCAGCATCCGCAGTATGGATGCGAGGCGAATCAGAAAATCTTGAAGGACTTCCACGGCCAACAGGAAGTCAGCCTCGTCTCGTTGGAAGGCTGTTTGCAGATTCCATCGATTCGCAACGCGCTTGCCGTCGTATCAGTAGAACGGCAGGTGGACAACATCCACGACCACGCGGAGCAAGAACGTCTCACCGCGGCAGCACGCCAGCAATCGGAGGCGCAGGACGCAGCCCGCGCGGAAGTCGTCCGTAAAGAGGAAGAGGAACGGGCTGTAATCGCCGAAGCCAACGAGCGCGAGAGATTGCTTCGTGAAGTGGCTGCGTTCTGGTCCTCCGATCGAGATATGCAGGCTCGACTGATCAAGGGCAAGTTCTGCTATTGGAGTACGGATGATCTTCGCCGTGAAGCAGAATCCCGGCGTCTAGCACGTGCCTCGCGCAACCTCTCCGCGGAGGAGTTCGCCAAACAGCAGGGTTTCACCGAGCCGAGGCAGAAGTCGAATCCGACCTCATTAACTTTGCCAGAGTTCGTAACCCGACAGGAAATCGGCGCATGGACCGCGAAAGAGATGCGTAAGTTCATCCGCGGCTATGTGGTCAAGGGCTACACCGAAAGAATCGTCAATGCCGCGATCACATCCCGAGTGCGAGGAGAGAATTAAATGCCGACCATCATCAACAATCAGACCGTGGAACAGCGTTACGTGATCTTCCGCGAGTTCCTCGCCGCCATGCGTGCTCAAAGAATCCGGGAGTTGGCTGACGATAGCCATAACTTCGTGACGATTGCGAATCAGATCGACGCAGTCGGCACGATCTTCTCCGGCGACAACATCCGTAAAGCCGTCAATGCTCTCGGCTGGCAGGCCTTCCACTGGCTTCCAGACCCGGCAGAAGTAGTGCGGCAGCAAGCGCAGCAACGGGCCGCGCACGAGACACAACAGAAGAATCAGGCCGAACTCCGTCGCATTCTTGAAGGTTTCGCGTCAGAAAACGATGAAGTGATCTGGGACCAGCACAATCTTGACAAGTTGTGGGCATTCATCAAGGCCGAGCGTGGCAACGTCTTGGACGAGGAAGGCGTTCGTCAGTTCTGGTACGTCATGCCAGATTTACATCGTAAAGCTTTGCCGCTTCCAGAGCCAGTTCGTCGTAAATCGGACCGCGAACTTAGCGCCCAATACGAGCAAGAGCGGCGAGAGGCAAGAGAACGTCAGTTAGAGAAACAAGCTAAAAGTCCAGAGGCGCTCCTACAAGAGTGTTACCGCATCAATCGTATCCGTGAAATGTCTTACCACGGACCGGATTGGGCTGCTACTTGGCATAAGCAACGCCAAGAATACGAAGGCTTGAAGACTCGGTTCCCGGACTTCACTGACAAGATCGATGCCCTTATTGCGAAGGTTGGGTCATGAACGATAGACCCGACTCTCGTAAGCGACAGAAAGAGCAGCGGCGTCTAGAACGTCGCCGGCTGAAAGAACTTCGCCGACAGCGGCGAAAATCAATTACCGCCATCGAGCGGAAGGAGCATTCATGTTCGACGTAGAGGAAGAGATTCAATTTTTGAAGAACGAGGTGTTGGAGTTGCGCCGCCAGCAGTCCAGTCGTCGCGGCCCAGAGGGTCCGAAAGGTCCGAAAGGCGATTCCGGGCGTGATGCCGTCCTGATTGTTAAGACCGACACGAAAGAGAATCGTGTAGACATTTTCAACGACGGTAAAAAGGTTGCCGAACTAGTTCCCATTGCAGGCAAAGACGGCAAGGACGCAGTGATCAACCGCGAAGAGTTGCTCCAACTCATTCGGCAGACTTGGCGGGAAATGATTGACGGGTTGTTCTCTAAAGCTGCCGCGAAGTAACGCAACCGTCTTCCGTAATACGCAGTAACGTCGCAGTCCCACCATAAACATCAACCCCAACCAGCGCACCGGACAGGTGTGTCTGCACACGGCTTTAAGCCGCACAGGAGATTTATGTCCATTTTTGTAGATTTCGGAGTTAACAGTTTGAACCCGTCATTCGCGGGAGGACTCGCGGGGATAAAATATTTCACCAGACCCGGAGGAGGGCCGGGAGGTCGTCAGGTCGCCGCCAACACCACAGGATTGCCGCAACCTTCCGGAGCGGGGGTCGGTCTTCAGATGTCAACGCCAATCGGAACGACGCAAACATCTGGGTCTTCCGCAGTTGGTCAGTTGCCCTACCCCGGTAAGAGCGTCCTGAACGGTCAAATGGTTCGTATTCGTATCGCCGGTGCTAGCAGCGTCCTTAGCGGCACCTGCACAGTGACGTTGATTGCAAGCACGCCGCCGTTTACGTTCGTCACAGGTCAGAGTCCACAGGGTCCGAACTTCACCACCATCGCTGGAACCGGGGCACAGGCTGCCTCCGGTGCTTGGACAATTGAAGCGGCGGTCATGCTTTCTGCTTCTGGATTGTTCAGCGGCAGATATTCAGCGATGTACAACGGTGCTTACCACAACACAGGAAGCAGCACACCTTGGGTCGCGCTCGACAACACCGTGAACGGCATTGACCCGACCACAGCGGCACCGTTCGGATTGTTCGTTGGTGCCAATTTCTCGGTCAACAGCGTAAATAATTTCGCGCAATTGACCGAATTCCGAATCATCGACTAACCAGTTTTCCCTTTCTCACAACCAAATTTCACGCCTAAAAGGCGTAGCCACAAAGTGGCAAAAGGAGATTTTCCCATGCCAGTAGCAGATTTTCAGGTAAGTGGTGTGTTGCAATCGGTTGTTAGCGGTGTCGGGAGTACAGTCAAGTATTTCCCTCGTCCTAACGTCTCAACCGGAAATCAGGTTTTGCTGCCATCGGCGACGAACGCGACGGGGCAATTGGCGGTTTCTACTACCCCTCAAAACCGCGATGCTTTCCGTGGTCAAACCGCAAATAGCAAATTGTTGGGTCAGATGTTCCGCGTTGTAGTGGCAGGTCAGATTAACCAAGCGTCGGGAGGTACCTCTACTGTCGCGCTCTACGCAAACAACGGGTCGCTCTTCAATGATTCCAGCCCGGCTAACCCCGGTCCAAGCTATACCCAGATAGCGAGCACCGGAGCGCAATCGGGCAATCAGCCTTTTATGATCGAAGCAGCGATTTCCATGCCGAGCTTTGCCGTGCCGGGTAGTCCGGTCATCGGTCAGTCTCAGATTGTCGGTCAGTATTCTGCGATGTTTGCGGGCGCGTTTCACAACACAAATAATGCCAACCCGTGGGTCATTTTAGACAGCGCAGAGTTTAATAACCCGTTCTTTGTTGTCGGCGTAACGTTCGGCACGAGCAACTCTGCCAATTCAGCCAGCTTGTACCAGTTTCAAATTTTAGACGAGTAGCACGAGTAGCTCGATCAAACTCGATGCTCACAGGAGATTAAATTATGTTGCTTGCAGATTTTCAAGTTAGTGGTCTAAACCCTTCTGTTGTCCCCGGTCCCGGCGTGCTTGTGGCGGGTGTTCATTATTTCCCTCGTGTCATTGGCAGTGCAATCGGGAGAACGCCTTCAACACCTTCGGCAACGAACGCCACAGGGCAGTTGCAGCTTCCCGGAGCCGCCGCGAATGTTATGACTGAGCAGATTGTTCGTGTCCGGGCGGCTGGTATTAACGGGACCAGTACCGCCACAATAGCCCTTTACGTGAACACGGGAACAATCACATCACCGGTTTACACAGCGATTGCCGGAACAGGCTCGCAGAGCGGTTTTGGAGTGGACTGGTCCATCGAAGCTGTTCTCTGTTCCAGCAGTTTCCAAGCCGCCAGCGGACTGATTTCAACTCTGTCGGGGCAGTATTCGGCTATAGTCAACGGCGCTTATCACAACACGAACGGTTCAGCCGCGTGGTCCGTTTTGGACAACACGGTGACGCTCACGACAGTAGGAAGCGGAACGATGCCGCTTTCCGTACCCGCTGTGACATCTGGTCTTGTCATAGGCGCGACACTCCCCGCTTCGGCTCTGACTGTCACGCTCACGCAGTTTCAGATTTTTTCGGAATAACCGACAAGGGCGTAGTATCGGCTGCGCCCCTTTTCTTTCAAAGGAGAACAATGAACATAAAAACGAGACGCCGCGGCCACATTATCCCCTTCGACCCGAACGCAAGCGCTGAAGGTTCACGGAAGACACGCGCAAGTCAAACTGAAGAGGACGTTCAGAAGGCTGAGCAGATTAAGCGGGAGAAGATAGTGGCAGCGGGAATCCCACCTTTTATACCGCACCACTTGAGAAAGTAGCCTTGCGGGCCGGTGCAGGCGGCTCGCCTTTCCTGCCAAGAACGCGGAGGACTCATTGCTGCCGCAGTAAGTAGAAGTTGGAAAGTACCTTCGGCCCAATTCCAAAGACAGGCAGCAGGAAACGCGCAATCTCATTTCGATCACCGTTTCGCAGCACTCTCGCACAGTTAATCCGACCACCCTGCATTACGTCCCAGATTTCCTTCGGTTGTCGTCTTTACACAGCATCTGGCAGTTCGCCGCTGTCGTTTTCCCGCCTTCGTGCCAAGGCTTGATGTGATCGCCTTCCATTTCATCCAATTGAAACTTCTTCTTGCACTTCACGCAGAGTCCCTTTTGCCTCTCGTACGCTTCCCGCTTCATGTTGTCGGAGAATGTGCGGATGTTCAGGTGTTTTTCATCCCCATCCAGCACATACGGGTAGATACCCGACTTCCTCTCCACATCTTCGTCCATCATTAGCTTGACAACCTGCTTTTCCAGCTTGTCCGTATCGAACGATTTGTCCTTGAACTGATTGTAAAGACCGCCCCAATCGACACCCTTCATTTCCTTGCGATATTTCGGGAACGTGGCTTTGACCCAACCAATAACGCGTTGGAAGTATTGCCACAGCGGCGTCGCGTTCTCGTCGTGCTGATGCTTCGACATGTACTCTTCGATCTTTCCCTCTGAGCGCCATTCAATCGCCGTTTCCAGATAGTCCTGCCGAATCGGGCTGCCTCGGAGATAATCGCTCGCCAGTCCATACGCCGGGCAACCCGTCTTGCTGAAATAGCGCTTGGCATCGGCCGTCCACGGTCCGGCATACACCGCGTTGCGCAATTCCTGATCGGTGTGCTCCTCGCCGGCGATGTTGATGGTTCGAAACCAATCCAACTTTTCGCTGTCCGTCCCTGAGCAGAAATAGACCATTAACTTGTAGTTAAGAATCTGTTGCTGTTGATCGTTCTTGAGATTGTGAAAAGCCAGCCCTTTGATGGAAAAATCACCGTTGACGTACTGACAGATGGAGAGCGTTCGCTGCTGCCCGTCGATCACCTCAAAATGGCCGTCATTGCGTACCGCCCAGTACATCACATTCAGCGGAAAGTCCTTGCGGACACTATCGATCACCGCGTCCCGTTGCTTGTCCTTGTAGATGAACTCTCGCTGAAACGGCGGGCGAATGTCGAGCTTTCCGCCGTAGGCGATGACCCCCGCTTCCGCGTTGTCGGCGTAAACAACGAAAACGGCGGATTGGTGACGACGATATCTGCTTGCTTGAGTAGCTTGACGCATTCCTTGCTGCGAAAGTCGCCGTCGCCTTTGAGTTTGTGGATGCCGATTTCGTCCGGGTCGGGGACGCGGTTGTCGCTCTTATCGCCGTCGTATTCGAGGTAGATTCCCTTTTCCCCCGTGTGCTTGCTGAACACATCAGCGTCGCAGTTCTTGTAGCAGGTGGTGATCAGCTTCTTGAGCTTCAGCTTCTCGAAGTTGTGCGAGAAGTAGTGAAAAAAGTTACTGACCTTGGGATCATCGCAGTTGCAAAGGACCGTCTTGTTCTTGAAATGCTTGGTGTAATGCCGCAGCTCTTTTTCGATGTCAGAAAGCTGCGTGTAGAACTCATCCTGTTTCGACGCCTTCGCGGCGCGAAAGCTTCGGTTCAGCGGCTGGCTTGGCATTTTGCGGTTGTTTTTAACAATCGCCCGAGATGGAGAATACGCATTTTTAACGGAATTGCAAAGGACAACAGAGTGGCCCGCGCGTCACGTAGCTTTGACGGACCCTCCGGCAGCCCCGATAATTAAAGCATGCTACCGCGCGTCACACCGATCAATCCGAAACGTCTCGCCGCAGCTTTCGACCATTCGGACTTCATTTTCGAATTGAAGATGGACGGATGGCGTTGTGTCGCCTACGTGGAAGACGGCCGGTGCGAGTTGGTGTCCCGCAACCGGAACACGTACAAATCCTTCGCGCGGCTCACTAAGGCTCTGGCGGAATTGCCGGTCAAAAACGCAATTATTGATGCCGAAGTGGTCTGTCTCGATCAGGACGGCAAGAGTGTCTTCCTTGACCTAATGCGCAAGCGAAAGGCGGAGGCGATTCTCTATTGCTTTGATCTGCTCTGGCACGATGGTGAAGATTTACGGAGCCTGCCGCTGATCGATCGCAAGCGACGGCTGCGCCAGTTAGTCAACGGTCATGCCGGTCTGCTCTATGCCGAACATGTCGAACGCTGCGGAGTGGATTTGTTCCGCGCGATTTGCCAGAAGGACTGCGAAGGCATCGTAGCGAAACACCGGAACGCGCCGTACGTCAGTAGCCCGGCAGTTTGGTGGAAGGTTCGCAACCCGGACTACAGCCAAAAGCGCGGCCGACAGGAGATGTTCGAGAACTTCAGGACCAAGGCTGAGCCTGCCATCAGGCCATTGACAGCGTTCGAGCCCTGAAATAATCTGGAGGCGTAGTCCTACAGTCACCCGCAAGCACAGTTACCCGCACATTTACAATATCTTCGTTGGGAAAGGAACGCTTTCTTGGCTAACAAAACGGTCTGGCTTCAGGCCGGTACCGCCAACGTGCGGATCGGCGTGAAGCAAAAGCGCATTTCCATCATCGTTGACCTGAAAGCCGGTTTGACCAAGCGTTTGGCGAAGCGGCTCAAGAACAAGAGCGAATAATCAACACGTAAGTTCGGGATGGGCCGGAATCTGAGTGGTTCCGGCTCCCTCCGATCAGTCAATTTGTCCGAAAGAAGCAGCCCGAAACTCTGATTTCGAGCAGGGTTCTGGACTGTTGCCGGTGTATACCAATAAGGTCAAAAAGCAGGGAAAATCGTGTCAGAGCATGGCAAGGCTTGGCAGAACTGTGACGCTCTGGAACCCGCAAAAACACTGGCGATAATGCGTATTTCACTGTCTTATCTAGAACTTAGAAAAAGCGTGTTCTGGAAATTGATCATTTCGAGCACAGTACGAATGCGGCCGTGCCTGGCGGTTGGAGCGACTTTCACGTGAGCTTCGGCAGTCATATTTTGACTGTCTTCCGCAAAGTCTGGCCTTTCCAGGCAAACTGGCGTTCCTGGGGCAGCCCCATGTGTACGAAAACGCGACACACATATTGTGTTACCAGGTCATCGATTGTCTGCGGCTGATGATAAAAGGATGGGATCGCCGGCATGATCACCGCTCCGGCCTGCTGCGCGCGCATCATGTTTTCGAGATGGATGCGATTGAACGGTGTATCGCGAATGCAGAGCACCAGACGCCGGCCTTCTTTGAGCGTCACATCCGCGGCACGGGAAACGAGATCGTTGCTAGCGCCGCCGGCAACCGCGGCGAGCGTTCCCATCGAGCAAGGTATGACGCACATCGAATCCGCAGGATAGCTGCCGGAAGCGATGGAAGCGCCAACGTCCGAATTCGGAAGAATTTCAACCTTGCTTCGGGGCTTGGCTCCACTCGAATCGAGCATTCGCCGCGGCAGTTCGGAAAGCGGCCCGGTGATGTGCAGTTCGTGTTCGAGCAGGCGCAGGCCGGTTTCGGTGACGACCAGATGAATGCGTGCCACGCGCGGATCGGCATCGAGCATGCGCAAAGCGGTTTGCGCCAGGATGGCGCCCGAAGCGCCTGTAACCCCGACGATAACGACTTTGCCTTCCGACGACTGCATCGATTTTACAGGGGCGCTTTTCATGCGCAGGCCGTCTCTGCGGAAGCATGCCGCGTCTTTAGCCTCACGCTTTTTAGCGGAGAACGAGCGAGTTTAGGCAGCCGCTCGCGCCAAAGTCAAGACAACGGCGCCCTAGATGAGTGCAGGTTTGGAGCGGCTTGTGCCTCGGATGGTTTGGTGTTATATCTTAGTGCTTTGGTAGCGCTTCCCTGTCCCCAGAAAGCCGGTTGAAGCGCCGAAACCGCTCAAGGAGAGCAAGATGGCCTACGTGATTGCTGAGCCCTGCATCGGAACGAAAGATACCGCGTGCGTGGATGTATGCCCGGTCGATTGTATCCATCCGCGCAAAGACGAACCGGCGTTCGAAAGCGAGCCCCAGCTTTACATCAGCCCGGTGGAGTGTATTGATTGCGGAGCGTGTGTTCCCGTTTGCCCTGTGACCGCGATTTTCGCTCTCGACGATCTGCCGGAAAAGTGGCAGAACTTCACGCCAATCAACGCCGATTGGTACACAAAACAGGCATAGTTCGCTGTACTGCTGAATTCATAGCACGACGGCGGAGCCTAAAAGCTCCGCCGTTTTTATTCTGGCTGGGCGCGCCCACGCCATACATCTTTCATCGAGGCGAGGCATCTAAGATTGGCGCTGCGGTTCTGAAGCAGTTCGGATCCGAATTCACTCTATGATTACTATCGCCTCGACGGCCACGGCTGTTCCTAAAAATGTGCTCTCGCTCGAGTTGGTGAAGGAGTATTTCGGGCGGACCTTTTCGCTCTCCGGGCGACGCCTCAGCGCCATGCTCGAAGTGCTGGACAACTCTCGAATCGAGCGGCGCTATTCCTTATTTCCCGTCGACTATCTTGTAGAGACGCGGTCGCTGACGCAGAAGAATTCCGAATACAGAGAACACGCCATAGCATTGGCGCGCGAGGTCGCGGAGAAAGCGTTAGCGCGCGCAAATCGCAAAGCCGCAGACGTCGACATGATCATCACCGTTTCGTGCACGGGATTCATGATTCCGTCGGTGGATGCATACCTGATCCCGGAAATGGGATTTCGTTCAGACGTGCGGCGCTTGCCAATCACTGAACTTGGTTGCGCAGCGGGTGCCGTCGGATTGACGCGCGCTTGGGAATACGTTCGCGCTAATCCCGGTAAGACAGTGCTCCTGATCGCTGTTGAGCTACCAACACTGACGTTTCAGCGCAAAGATTTAACGCAAGCTAATTTGATTTCGTGTGCGTTATTTGGAGATGGGGCCGCGGCAGCCGTAATCACCGGCGCTCGCGCCAGCGGGCCCGCAATACTTGACAGCCAAAGTTACCTTTTTCCTTCTTCTATCGACGCGATGGGTTTCGATCTAAAAGATAGCGGCTTTCATATTGTGCTCTCGAGAGAAGTGCCCCAACTCATTCGCGAAAAGATAGGAGCTTTAGTTGACTGCATGCTCTCACGGCATGCGCTCACGCGCGAACAGATCAGGGCGTTTGTCCTCCATCCCGGCGGCCAAAAGCTGCTCAGCTTTATGGAGCAAGAATTGGGACTCTGTGATTGCCAGGTCCAGCCTTCGTGGGATGTTTTGCGGGACTATGGAAATCTTTCGAGCGCTTCGGTGCTCTTCGTGCTCAACGAATGGATGGGCCGCGGCGAAGTCAAAACAGGCGACCGCGGTTTGCTGGCGGCTTTCGGCCCCGGCTTCAGCGCGGAGATGTTGCTGCTGGAATGGACCTAACGAAGATCGCATTCCTAATGCTGCTGGCGGGCGTGGGCCTCGAGCGGCTTGTGGAGCTGCAGCTTTCGCGCCGTCATCAACACGAGCTGGCAAGCAGCGGAGCGCGGAAGCACGGTGATCCTCAGTATCGCTGGATGATCGCGTTGCACACGGGCGTTCTGATCGGTGCGGCGGTGGAAGTAACTCTGCTGCAGCGCCCGTTTATTGCGTGGCTGGCATTTCCCGCGCTGGTACTTTTCGCGTTGGCAACCGCGCTGCGATGGTGGGTGATACGCACGCTCGGAATCCACTGGAATACCGAGGTCGTGGATTCGGCGCGTCTCGGCGTTGTCAGTGATGGGCCGTTTCGCTGGATACGTCATCCGAATTATCTCGGCGTATTCGTTGAGTTGATTGCTCTCCCGCTCATCTACACTGCATGGATCACCGCGATCTTTGCAGCGGTAGGCGATATTGTCGTTCTGCGAAATCGGCTGAGCATTGAGGAGCGCCTGCTCGATGCCGTTCCCGCGTATCGCGCTGCGATGGCTGGCAAGCCGAGATTTCTGCCGAGAATTTTCTAGACGGATTAGTTCGGAAAAACGTTAGGTCATCTCCCCTTGCCGATCACTTTGCGCTAAATGCATCTTCTGTAACTTCGGGAGTTTGAATCCGACATATTTGGTGGCTACCCTTCAGAAATCCGGCACGGGTTCTGTGAATTCAACCCCTACCTCTGTGCGTCCTTGTTAAAATCAGCCCACGCATTATGCCCAATTGGCCCACTGCCAGAAGCCGTACGAAAGTATCGCGATGAGCGATGGCCGGCTGGCGGCAATTGATATTGGCAGCGACACCATCCACATGATTGTGGTGCAGCGTCAGCGTGGAGATCGTCTGAAGCATGTTCTGGAAAAATCGCGACTACTGGAACTCGGACTCCTGGAAGAGCGGAAAGGAAGTCTGCCAGACTACGCGCAAGGTACGATTCGTCGGACATTAGAGTCCTTCGTACGCCAAGCACGTGAAGCCGGTGTTTCCGAAATCCTCATTGCCGCAACCGCAGCACTCCGAGATGATCCTCGACGAAGCACGATAGCGGCTCGTCTCAGCCGAGCTGTGGGGCTGCCGGTACACGTCATCTCCAAACAACGAGAGATTGAACTCGGATTTCTGGCTGCCCGCCATGGTCTACGGCCCACAGGAAAGCAGATTTTTGTCGACAGTGGCGGCGCATCTACGGAAATCACCCTGTGCGAAGGCCGCAGTGCGCGTCAGACTGCCTCGCTGCCGGTGGGCGCTTCTAAACTTTCGGTTTTGCTTGAAGGCGACCCTCCCGGACTCTTGAGCTTTGCCCGGCTCATGGTGCCCATCCGCGATGCGATGCGAAAAGCCCCATCAGCCCAGAACGTGCGCACCGCGGTTTTCGCTGGAGGGACTGCTCATCGCGTTTGCGATGTCGCGGGGACCGCTCGGCACCTGCTGACGCGCGCGGCGCTGGAGCGGGCATTGCGGCACCTCCTCAAGAAACCTGCCAAGAAAATCGCCAAAAAATATGATTTCGATCCTCGGAGAGTACTGCTCCTAATATCGGGCGCAGTAATCCTAGCGGCGATTCTCGACCATTATGGTTTGGAGCGCGCGGCCGTGACGGCCGCCACCATACGTGAGGGGATAATACGCGCTTACTTAGCTCGACCGAAGGCTTGGTGGAAAAGCTAAGATGCTTATAACAAGGGAATGAGCCGAGTTCGTTTCTCGTGGCAGGCTCGGCTGGCATTGCCTTAAGCTTCTCTTCAGGTTTGTTGGAATATTGGCTAGCACGCTTGCATGTCTGCCGGTATCGCACCGGCCCTTCCACAATTTGTTGGCAACGAAAGCTGGTGGCGAATGCCGTCTCAAGGTGCAGGCGTGCTTTTACCGGGCCCCATTCTTGATTTCCGGAGGGGTGTGAACTATGACCTTCATGTCTTGGGCTTTTTCACGTGTGTGCAGGCGCGGCTTGCTTGCGGTGTGTGTGATTTTCCTCGCGAGTTTGCCGGCTTTCTCGCAAGCTAATTTGGGGCGTATTCTGGGTGCCGTAACCGATCAAAGCGGCGGTGTTGTGGCCGGGGCGACGTTAACCATACTCGACGTACAGCGTGGCATCTCGCGCAGCCTAACTACAGATAACTCCGGCGAGTACAACGCGCCGAACCTCACTCCTGGTACCTACACAGTCAGGGCCGAATCCAAGGGCTTCAAGACCGCCGAGCGCTCCGGGATCCCGCTTGAGGTCGGCAAAGATGTTCGCGTCGATTTGACGCTGCAGCCAGGCGAGCAGGCAGAGAAGATCACCGTGACGGGCGAATTGCCCATGGTCGAAACCACCAACGCGACCCTCGGTGGCACGCTCAGCAACGAGACGATCAATGAATTGCCGCTGAACGGCCGGAATTACCAGAGTCTGCTCTCTCTGCGCCCAGGGGTCCTCCTGTTTCCGGGGGGAGGCGCGTATGTGCAGTCCGCAAATGGTACCCGCGCCGAGGATGTTGGCTACATGCTGGACGGCCTGAAGGGTGATGAAGCCTATACCGGACAAAGCGTGTTGAATGCCCCGATCGCCGCTGGCGATGCCTCAACGTCGTTGCCCATCGATGCCATCCAGGAATTTAACACTGAGGAAAATCCGAAAGCCGAATTCGGCTGGAAGCCCGGCGCGATTGTGAACGCTGGCCTCAAATCCGGGACCAACAGCATTCACGGCACCGCGTTTGCATTCGGACGCGACACAGCCATGGATGCGCGGAACTATTTCAATCAACCGCAAGTGCCACAATGCACCGCGCCTTGTCCCAAGGCTCCCGTAACTTTTGAGCAGTTCGGCGCGAGTCTCGGTGGGCCGATCAAGAAAGACAAACTCTTCTATTTCGTAAGTTATGAAGGGCAACGCTATACGGTTGGAAGCACGCTCTCCCTGACAGCTCCGGTGACCTGCGGTGGCGGCACGCCGGGATGCGGCCTGGCCGCGCCGAGCCCGAAGCTCAGCCTCGTGGACGCCTGCAAGGCTTTGGGCCCGGCAAAAATCAGTCCGCTCAGCGCTCAGATCGCCGGCCTCAATCCCACGACCTGCGCGGTCGCTCCGACGAATTTCACGCCGGGGCCGACGGAGTCTCTTTTCCCAACCAATCCAGGAAATAGTCCGGTCAGCCCAACTACGATGATTCTTGGCCTGGTCAGCGACAATTCCCAGAACAATGGCGTCGCCAAAGTTGACTATCACTTGAACGATAAGAACACGCTCAGCGGCATGTATTTCAATGGACGAGGCGGCGGCATCTGGAACGATGGCTCCTATCAGGTTGGTTTTCCCGGTTCCAACAACTCGCCATGGATGTCCAATCTCTTCGGTTACATTCAGATGGGCTATGGCGCTTGGACATGGACCCCGACTTCCAGCTGGGTGAATGAACTCCGCGTGGGTTACGACCGTTACGCTCAGCAGTACCTTTCCGTGGATCACAACATAAATCCCGTGAGTTACGGAATCGATACGGGTATAACGGACCCCAACTATTTCGGGTTCCCCTTCATTCGCTTCTCAACTTTCAACATGCGGCTCGGTGGCAACTGGCCCAAGCTGCGCGGACCCGATGGCAGTTTGCAAATTCTGGATCACGTATCGTTCTTGCGCGGCAATCACGCGATCAAGCTAGGCGGCGAAATCATCAACAACACCGCCGAGCCGTTCGTCACCGCTAGCGCTAAGGGCACCATCCGATTCGCCAAAAACAAAACAGGGGCGCTGGGTGGCGCCAACAATACTGACCTCGTAAATTTTCTTGCCGGTTTACCCAGAGATTCCGGGACTTTGTCTGCGCTTCTTGTCGGTGAAACCCTGCGCCACTATTCCAATGAGCAGTATGCCGCTTTCATTCAAGACGACTGGCGAATCAAGCCGAGACTGATTCTGAACCTCGGACTTCGTTACGAGATCATTACCGTCCTTAAGGACCGCAATAACCTTCTTGGCAATTTCGACCCGGATGCACCCACTGGTTTGGTCCAGGTAGGCGCGGGGGAAAAAGCCGCCTATCATGGCGACCACGACAATATCTCTCCGCGCCTTGGACTCGCATGGGATGTCAATGGCAACGGTAAAACAGTCGTTCGCGCCGGCGGCAGCATCATGTACGAGCAATTACCGTTCAATGTTTTCGATAACGTCGCCAACGTGCTCGGTTTAAATCAGGTCCCAACCGGCGCGACTTTGTTCGTGAACGGTGTTGCGACTCCGGGGCCAGGCACGATCAAGGTGGCAACGATCAATATCAACGGCAAACAGATGAATTTCAGCGGATCATCGATGGCGGGAGGCACGAGTACCGTTTTTCCGGTGGGTTCGCTTGCGGTTCAATGTGGCGACAGCGTTGGCACGGATCCTGGTCCTTGCAACACAGAGGCCATAAACGCAAATTTCGAAACGCCTTATATTGATACCTGGACCATTAACCTCCAACGCTCGCTTACTACTAACATGTCCTTAGAAGTCGCCTACGTTGGCACACATGGTACAAGGCTGTTGGGTTTTCAGGACATCAATCAGACGCCGATTGGGGCATGTCCCACGGGTGGCTCGGCGTGTGAGCAGGCGGCACGTCCTTACAATTCCAAATTCCCATATCTGGCGCAAATCAACCAACTCGGGAACATTGACAGCTCTAATTACAACGGTTTGCAAGTCACTTTGACCGAGCGCCCTATTCATGGCCTTGCCTCTTAAATATCGGTTACACCTACTCGCATAGCCTGGACAGCGCGTCCAGCAATTGGAACGCGAACCCACTTCCTCCCGATAGTTACAATCCCGGTCTGCAGTACGGAAACAGCGATTTCGATCTTCGGCACCGCTTCACACTCGGGTTAACTTACACTCTGCCCGGCAGGAAGTCCCCGGGGCAAATCCTGGAGGGCTGGGCGATCAATTCACGAGTTACAGTGGAAACCGGTCTGCCCTGGAGTGCGCAAGATACCAGCAATGACTTCGCCGGTAATGGCCAAGTAACCGAACTTAACAGCTTCGGCCAGCCTTGGGATTTCTTTGGCAATCCCAAAGACTTCACCAGCGGCCCGAACCCGCTCCCGTTTTACGATGGCGTCTCTGCTCCATTCCCAGCTGCTTGCCTGGGGCATCCTGGAACCGATCTCAGCTTCGGCTGCTACGCCAAAGGGAGTTCCGCTCTCGTGGCCCCGGTAGCTGGAACACTTGGCACCGCGGGTCGCAACATCTTCCGCGATTCTGGCTACCGTAACTGGGATTTTTCCGTCACTAAGAATTGGAAGTTCGGCGAACGCTTTGGCACTCAGTTCCGTGCCGAATTTTTCAATATCCTCAATCATTCGACGTTCACCAATCCCGGCGGCCCGGCTGGGGCCGGCTTTAACGATCCGTCGGGAAGCCAGTTTGGTTGTGGCTGCAACACACCCGATCAAGCGGCTCCGGATCCCGTGCTGGGCAGCGGAGCCAACCGCTCGATCCAGTTAGGCCTGAAGCTGCTTTGGTAGATTCTTCTTTAGATACAGAAACGGGAGATACAGAAAAGGGCGGCGTTTAGCCGGCGGTTCTTGCTTCGGCTCTAATGATGTGGCCCGTCTTCTCAAGGTACGAATCTTCGTTTGGCTGAATTAAACCGTTCTACTTCTTCTCCGTCGCAGTCGGCTTGGGTGGCTCGATCTTCAACAGTTTGCCACCTTCGGATTCGTAGGTTTGTGCGCCAACGGCACCAGCGACTTTGAACCCTTTGCTCTCCAGCAGATCCGCGGCGCGTCCAGCTCTGCCCGCGTGATTGGAAACTAATACGATCAGTTTATCCTT
Source organism: uncultured Acidobacteriota bacterium (assembly GCA_963803735.1). Lineage (GTDB taxonomy): Bacteria > Acidobacteriota > Terriglobia > Acidiferrales > UBA7541 > Palsa-189. The sequence goes on from CAWDNV010000019.1 coordinate 382,003, forward strand.
CGGAATTTCGGATAGATGCTTGCCGATATCCGCGGCCTGAATGCTGAGGTAGACAGGAAAACCTCCGTTCGAGGCAATTTCATCCGGTCTGCGGACGTCGATGAGTAACACCCGGTCTGGTGTCGCTAACAATTTGTCGAGTTCGACGCGGGTTAGCACTTTTGCTCTGGAAGCCTGAGCAGTGGCGGGTTGCTGCGCAAACGATATGGCAGCGGCAAAGAGGGTAAGCAGAATCAGCTTCTTCATGGGTTGTTCTCCTTTCGTGGTCCCTAGTCTTTATCCGTGGCGCGAGCCGCCTCTAATTCAGATGCGAGGCCGGCCAATCGCATCGCCAAGCTCTGAGCGCGCTTCGCGTCGTAAGACCTTAACATCGCCATCTTCTCAGCCTCGAGCGAGCCTTCGGCGTGAACCGCAAGCACCACTTGGTAGCCGCCATAGAGGCGGGTAGTCAGCTCGCTGATTAAATTGAGCATGGCCAGTCGTTGGTCAGCAGGCCAAGCCGCGCACAGATATTTTTCCAGGATCGGCCGTACATCGCTGGAATTCCAATCCGCGCCCGACGGGCCGGTTACCAAAAGGCCGCCCGCGAGATCCTGAACGATCTCGATGGCGCGATGAAAATCGCGGGCAAACGTCCACTTCGCAAGGTTGGTCGTAAAGACGTGCGGGCAAGCGAATCCGTCCACTACTTCGCAACGCAAGGCTGCGAGCTCCACCAGGGCGCGCACGGTCTCAGAGTAACCGGCGAGCCAGGTCAACTTATCCCGCACATGGCCGGCGCGGTCGATTCCGTTGGCTTGCGCGATGCTAATCGCCGCGCCGACCAAAGCGTCCAGCAAGGGGAGCTTATAGCTCACGGCGGTGAAGCGATGGTATTCCACGAAGCCAAGCGCGGCACTGCCGGCCAGATCGGGCCGGTCACAGAAAAACACGCGTTCCCATGGAACGAAGACATTCTCAAATACTGTGAGCGTCTCGATCATTTTGTGCTGCGTCGAGATGGGACGCGTAAACGGGTCATCGGTGCCGTGCAGGAAGTCGGATGCGTACAAGCGAAGGCCGGGAGAATTAACAGGTACAGCGAAAGCCAGCGACCAGGTCTCGTCCCCCGCGCCCATGCTTCTGCTGGGCAGTACGATGAGTTCGTCGACGTACGGTGAGCATGAGGTATGCATCTTCGCCCCGCGAACGATGATGCCGTCCGAGCGCTTTTCGACGACACGCACGTTGAGATCGGGATCCGTCTGCTCTGAGGGACGCTTGCTTCTATCACCTTTCGCATCGGTTTGTGCCACTGCCAGAGCGAGATCTCCATCACGATATTTCCGATACAAGGTTCGGGCTCGTTCCAAACCCTGTGTCTCGCCAGCGCGGGACAGCATACGCATCAGTGCGAAGAGCGCGTCGGTTCCGATTTCCTTTATGAGCAGAACTAAAGTGCCGCCTAGAGCTGTGCCTGTCTCGATCAGCTTGCTCCGGTCGAGGAGATCCTGCGCACAGCAAGGGATGTGGTAGTAGGTCGAGTAGACCGAATTTCCCTCGCGCCGCTTGGCTAGCTGCTGAAACTTAGGGTTTTCGGCCAACTGGAAATCTATTGCGGCATGCCGCGCCGCCACACCTAATTCGGGGTGCTCCGTAACGTCAGGCACGCGCTGACCTCGATAATAAACTTCCCGGCCATCGCGCAGGCCACTCAGGAATTGTTCAACGGTTCGAAGAGCCATGAGCACGCACCTCGCATCCTTTATTACGACCTGCTTCGGCAATAGTTAGAGCATGCCGCCAGTTCTCTACCGAAGCTTGGCGTTTATTCTTTTGTGTCAGGCGGGACTCAGGATAGTGGAAGTATGGACCGCTTTGTATGAAGATTCTTTTAGAATTTATGCTATCGAAGACCGCTGCTGATTCTTCAAAACGCTACTTCACGTTCGCCGAGCGACGTAAGGCTCCACGCTATACAGTGGTGGCAATTGCCGAACTTACAGACCCCGGTGACGCGAAGATGCTTTCGGCAAAGGTTACCGACGTTAGCCGCACTGGATGTTATGTAGACAGCCCGAAAACATTTCCCGTCGGGACATCGCTCAAAGTGATCATTTCTCGCGATCTGCGTACATTCGTGGCGAAGGCAAATGTTATTCACGTGCAAGAACAAATAGGAATGGGCATAGCCTTTGTCGATCCACCGCAGGACCAGTTAAAAATACTCGATTCCTGGCTCGCCGGGCTTCCGTCCACTACTTCTGTTGAGAGCACGCGCAAAGTAGTAGGCGATAAACAGCCTTAGTGAGGAGCCGGAGAGGGTGACGTCAAGCTCGGTTTAGCAAATCTGATTGCCTCAATCGGAACGTTCAACTTCACTTCAGTCAGCTCAAATGTCTGTTGTCCATCGAGCCAGACGACGGTCCATCGAAAAGGCACTTCTATGCCGGAGACTTCGCGGTAGTCGGAATAGTCAATTTGCGTCGGAAATCTTCCCAGGAACGAATCGGCCTAACGAATAACTCGGATCAGCGAGCCCGAATCGGCATCTTACTGATCGGCTAGCTGCTGGGCCAAAATGTTCGGCACGTTCCCTTGGCTATCCAGCAGATTCAGTACAGCCGCCCGGCTGGATGAAATGACATAGAAAATCATCTGGCACCCATTCGAGCCAGTTGCTCCAACTGTACAGCCTGCGGCACCAATCGAACCTAGTCCGCTCGCGTCCACCGAGACGCTCATCGAACTGAACGTCTGGTTCGCATTCATAAAACCGCCGGCATTATCGTCGCTCGTGCCTGAGATGCCGCCGGCGCTAAAACTGGCGACCCCGGAGTTATCGTCAACGATCCAGCCCTCGGGATTGATGGTTCCAAAGACGTAGGTCCCGCTCGGAGCGGAAATACTGGTCTGAGGCTCGATCATCCCCGACTCAACGCCACCGCTCGGACCGAGCAGAAATGCCTCATTCGCGGTCAGCATCCAGAATACGGGCGGGTTCGTTGCGCCGCCCGTGGGTAGCACCCGACCATTCCCGCTGGGATCGACTGAATAGATCGTTCCGCTCAGGTCCTGGCTGCCGATCATGCCGCTATTGTTTTGCCAGAAGGTTCCCGCAGGGAAATTGCCCGCCCCATCGGCGGTCAGCGTGCCGATAGTAACGTTAGCTGTCGCCGGTGCGGGGCCATTGAGCGATGAGAAATAAACGACACTCCTGCCTGTTAGGGCAGAATTCGCGAACGGCCCTCCTGTTTGCTGCAGCATCTCTCCGCCGAAAAGGTTGTTCAGCGTTTGGTCATCACTGCTGATGATAAGAGTGTCCGTGGAGCTCACGGAATAAAGGATGGCGTGCACCGCGCTTGTGATGCCGCTCGGCGTGAAGGTCAGGGTGCCCCGGCCGTTAGCCGCAAAACTGTAGGTGCCGCCGCTGTTAATGGATTCCGGCGAGGTCGGCCAGAGGGCGTTCGCCGAATTATCGTCGAGCAGGCCGTTCGAGTTGTTGTCGAGCGCTCCTCCATTTACTGCGCCCGCCGCCAATTGGAAGAAGCCGACCGCCCCGAACTTGCCGCCACAGGTGGCGCTGACATTGCACTGCGCATCATTTTGGGCCGACGAAACGCCAAACGAGTAGTTGCCGCCCGATAGCGAGGTCGCCGTCTGTTTGCGCAGGGTGCCTGCGGCGAACTGGCCCGCGCCGTCGAAAGTGATCATGTGACCGATCGAAGCGACCCCTCCGTTGATGTTCCCGAGCGAAGCCCGGTAATGCTGGGTTCCCGCAGCAGTTGCAATCGTCATGCAGGCGCGCTGATGTGATCCGTCAGAGGCATCCATGACGTACGAGCCTGAGGTAACGAGATTCGACTGCACGCCGCCAGTTCCGTTGAGGTTCATGTCCAGCGTGCCCGCGGTAATCAATCCGGCGCCATTAAACGCCAGCACGCCACCGATCAACACAGGTTCCGGGCCGGGTTCGCCGGCACCTGTACCGTCGTCAAAACCCTTGAGCAGAAAAACGTACGACCCATTCAGCAGCGATTCATTCCCTGCATCTGTCACAGTCGCGCATGTGTTGCTGCTGATAGTCATGGTCAGCGATTTCGTGGCCAACTGCTGCGGAATGGCGTTATCGGTATAGGAAACAGTAAAACCTAACGGTATGCCGCTGACTGTCGTAGGCTGGCCGAAGATCGCACCCGTGGTTGCGTCCAAGTTCAGCCCAGCCGGCAACGAACCCGAGCTTATGGCCCACGTGCATGCGCCAAGCGTAGCGGCAGAGGGACACGTGCCCGCGAGAGGCTGGCTGTAGACTAATCCCACTGCGCCATCGGGCACGGATGTCGTCGCGATCGTCGGCGGTGCCGGCAGGTTGACGGCTATGCTTAGAATCTGCGTCGCCGATTGCGTGAGGTTGCTCGCGTCCGTCACCTTCACTGTGAAATTGTAGGTGCCCTGCGGACCGCTGGGTGTGCCGGAAAGGGTCCCTGCGGTGCTGATGTTCAGCCCCGCCGGCAATGCACCTGCACTGATTGTGAACGAAAAGGGATTCAAGCCCCCGCTCACTTGAACACTTTGGCTATATGCGTTGCCCTCCACTCCGGCTGGCAGCGAACTTGTCGTAACTGCCGGTGCGGGAGGCCGGTTTGTCGTAATGCTCAAGGATTGTATGCTCGATTGCGGACCTGCCGCGCTCGAATCCGTCACCTGCACGGTGAAATTTGAGGTGTTGTTTGGGCCGGCTGGAATCCCGGTAATTGCGCCGTTACCGCTCAACGTCAAACCCGCGGGTAGTACTCCGCTCAACAGCGAGAATGTCAGCGTTCCGGCCCCGCCAGAGGCCGTAACCGTCTGGCTGTAGGCCGTACCTTCCGTATCATCCGGCAGGGGCGTCGTTGTAATGGAAGGAGCAGCAGTGACCGTCACAGTCAGTGAAGCGGTTTTCGCCGTGTCAGCCACTGCGGTCGCTGTGATCGTTGCAGTTCCGCTTCCGGTCGCCGGGGCATTGTAAGCGGCCCCTGTCGTGGTCTCATTTGTGAGAGTGCCGACGCCGGTCATGCTCCAGGTTACGCCCTTGCCACTGGAGTCGTTCGTTAGCGTCGCCGAGATGTTCAGAATTTGCCCGTCGTCGATGGCCTGCGTACTCCTCGGCGAGAGGTTCGCGACAATTGTCCCTGTGCCTCCCGTCGTCACAGCTCCGTTGGCCCCAGCCGAAGGCGAGCTTGATTGGCAGCCTGCTAGTGCCAAAGCCCCCAGAGCAGCAAGATAAAGTGTTTTGGAGAAGATCACGTTGCGCGCCAGAGGAGATTTCCGTCGAAGAGCGGACACACACTGCCCCGAGCCTCGTAATGTGGTTGTCAAGAGGACGCTCCCTACGCTTTTCCTTACGACAATAGGAGACGTCTAGGACAGGAACAACAGGGACACTAGCGCTCCGTTCCCTACTTAATAATTAGGTTAACAACACATGCGCCGTGCGCCTTGGAATGTGTGTGGGTCGTGGCTTCAACCGCGACATCCCAAAGCCAAAGCGGAGCTTTAGGTGTCAGTTCTCCCGATATCTGCGAGTAGTTCGTTCTGCCAAGCCCGAGGGCTTGCCACACAAATCCGTCGGGACATCGCTCAAAGTGATCATTTCCCGCGATCAGCGCACATTTGTGGCGAAAGCAGACGTCATTCACGTGCAAGAACAAATAGGAATGGGCATAGCCTTTGTTGATCCACCACAGGACCAGTTAAAAATACTCGATTCCTGGCTCGCCGCGCTTCCGTCCACTACTTCGGTTGGGAGCACCTCCCAAAGTAAGCGATAAGCAACGTCAGTGAAGGGCCGGAAGCGGGAGGCTCGGCTTAGCAAATCTGGTTGCTTCAATCGGAGCATTCAACTTCACTTCAGTCAACTCAAATGTCTGTTGTCCATCGAGCCAGACGACGGTCCATCGAAAAGGCACTTTTATGCCGGAGACTTCGCGGTAGTCGGAATAGTCAATTTGTGTCGGAAATCTTCCCACGAACGAATCGGTATAGCGCATAGCTCGGATCAGCAAGCCCGAATCGGCATCGAAATACAATGTTGCAAAGGCACCGCCTGGGGTGCTTCCTTGCACGACCTGGACCTGGTGATCATCGATCTCAGTCTGCAAGCCCACTCGCCATTGACTGAAAGCCAGGTTGATGCCGCCCGGAAAAGTGAGATTTGCTTCGAGCTTTAAACCATCCAGGTCGCCCCCCGTCAACGTGAGAACGGGGACGGGTATCTCCGGCCCTGCGATCTGCGGTCCAGCGATCCAACCGGAATGACCGTCGAGAGTGGTGATGTTGTCTCCTTCGGGTGAATGGATGATCATCGTGCGCTGACCTGGAGCTTTGGCGTAGATTTCGAGCGATTGCTTCTCGGCGCCTACTCCGTAACCCAGCGTTGTGCCTTTCGCGGCAATGCTGGTGAGATTTTCCAAGCGCTGGGGCCCGCCCAAAGCTTGGAGATATTTTTCAAAGATTTGATCGGCAGAAGGCGCCCCTTTGGCTTGCTGGACAATGTCTTTGGGTTCTTCTGGTGGTGCGCTATAGAGCGCAGCCAAATTCGGCGTGATCATGGGCTGATCACCTCCGCGATGACAGGTATAGCAGGTCAGAACCTGTTTCCCGCCGAAATAGGTCTTATTGATCGCCGTCATCATGAGAATCATCCTGCGAGCGGTTTGCTTATTGGCTTGATTGTCGGCCGCGTAATTCTCCCAGCCGGTATCGGCCCCATGGCAGTTCTCGCAGGAATAGCCTAGCGACGCGGAAAAGAACCCCATCGTCGTCATAAACTCGTTCAAGGGCAAATTGGTCAGAATTTTAACGTTCTTAAAGAACTCGCCAGCGGTCAGCGGCTTTTGGCCGGGCGGGGTTTGCGCTCGCGCCAACCCATTCCCGACGCAGAAAGAGAACGCTGTGGCGATGACACAGAGGATTGCTCGGTTCGTCATATGGAGTCTTGCGAATGCACTTCCAGTAGGTGGACGCGCGGCGTTTGGAACTCACTAATTTGGTTTGGTCCCTGTAAGATCCCGGATTCTCTTGTCGAATTGATCCACTTCATCGGCGGGCGCGCAAGGGTCCTCCATCATTCCGGCCCAGCCATCGACGGTAGTGATGTCTTTGGTCTGTATAAGATGGAAACGCTTTGTGTCTCCGACCCATGGTTTTGTGTAAACCTTCGGATCGGTAATCGACCAATTCAGTTCGAGGACGTTGTAGTTGGTGCGCTTGTACCGCTCCTCGAGATGCATCCGATCGCTGTGAGGATAACCAAAATGATCGATCCAGGTACGTTCATCGTGCCCGTTTGATTCAACAACGAACGTATCGCGCTCCCAGTGTCCGACTGAGTATCCCCACCATCGCGGCTGGTCTGGATCGTCGATCAGCTTGCGGCCGTCGGTCCAAATTGTGCGGATACCTTCACCCCAACTGAAATGTTGAATGATCCTATCGGGAAGCACGAAGAACTCGATTGGATGCGGGAAGATCAGAGCCCGTGTGATTCCCATGGGATTGCAGTATTGATAAGGGTCAGTTCCGTTGGCGGGTGAAACGGCTCGCCGCCGGCCGATGTCTTCCTCCGTATGCGCGGCCGCATCGGCTGAACCCAAGGTGCGTCCGTACGAAGGCTTGTTGGCATCGAACAACTTCTTGCCCTCAGGAGTCATGGGGGGCACATTCTTTCCGTATCCACGATCGCCACAGTCTGCGCAGGTCCCGCCACCGGTGAATCCCCTCGGGCTGGAACTGCGAGTCCATATTCCAGCGAGGTCGCGGGGATCGAACTTCTTGTCGGAGGGCTGAATCCTTGGAAGCGCACGGGCGCGCGCCTGGCGCGCAGCCGCATCCGGCGGACCTGGTTCCTCGTCCTGTCCCTTCGCCATCATAGGTGTGAGCAAAGCGAGGAACAGCCACATGCCCGCAATTTGCAGACGGAGCCGAGCGATTCTCATGTTCGAACTCCTCGGTGTCGACCGATTCAGCGACACCTCTTCGCCGATCTAAGGCCCAAGCCCAATTCAGCCGCTACTGATTCGGAGGCTCGCCTGCTCCGGCCGGGCCCACTTGCTCGCCATTGGCAAGGAAAATTTTGGCGGCCGCGCCCACAGGTTTCCCATTGCGCGCGGGAGAAAGTGTAATCGTGATTTTCGTCCCGGGCGCAAGGGTAGCTTCCGTGCGCTTTTTGCCCCAGCCGGCTTCGACCCAAATTTCCGGCGCGGGGCCTTCGGCGGCCCAGCGTGTGACGTTACCCTTGTCGTCTGTAACGTCAAAATACAGCTGCGTATGCGGATTAGTGAAGTGGTATTCGGCCACGACGCCGGTCAAGGTGACCGGATGCTTGGTGTCGTAGGAAACAAACGTTCCGTGATGGGCGAACATGGAAACGCTCACAAAGAGCAGGCTACTGATCAACATCGACGGGAGACGCGGGAACCTAACTTTCATTGGTCCGCTCCTTGGATCGAGTATCAACCGGAAATTTGGCCAAAGTTATAGTGAAGACGCACAGGTGTCAAGCGATGAGCTCAGCGCATAGTGCCCCCCGCGCGAGCTCGTCGGTTTATCGATTCCAAATGCTCGACACTAGTTCTGACTGTCAGGCTTCGTTGCTGAACTTCAAGGAGCCTGCCAAAGGGTACATAAGTTAGCGCGTTCGAAACTTGTATTCGGCGTTTTCATTCAGCTAAAGTTGCCCCACAAAAGACGGGAGGCTTTCATGACACCGCCGAATTCCTCCGATGCAGAATTTTTTCAGCAGCGAGGCTTTGGGCAAAAGCTCGGATTCGGCCAGCGTCCGGCCTTGTTGGTTGTGGACATGGTCAAGGCGTTCACCAATCCTGAGATGCCGCTTGGCGCGAAGCTGGACAGCCAGATCGAAGGTATCCAACTTCTGCTGCGTGCCGCCCACTATCGAGCCGTGCCTGTCATTTTTTCAACTGTGTCCTATGAGGATGAAAACCTGAAGGATGCCGGCGTGTTTGGAATGAAACAGAAGGGGTCATCCACTCTGCGCGCGGGCACCGAAGGCGTGCGTATTGACTCTCGCCTCGACTTCCGCCCGCCCGATTCGTTACTGGTCAAAAAGTATGCATCCTGCTTTTTTGGAACCGATCTCGTTTCGCGCCTCCTGGTTCGCGGGGTCGATACGCTGATCATCACAGGATGCACGACGAGTGGCTGCGTGCGCGCTTCCGCGGTCGACGCGTGCCAGACTGGTTTCCGCCCAATGGTCGTGCGTGAAGCCGTGGGCGACCGCTCGCAGGCAGCTCATGAGCAAAGCCTTTTTGACTTGAATGCCAAATACGCGGATGTGGTGTCGCTCGAAGAAACACTGCAATATCTGAACACGCTTCGCGCGGCCGCCGCCTCGGGTGGCGCAGGCGCCTAGATCGGAGAGCATCCGCCCATGGGAGAGATGCGTACTCGAAATCCTCAAGAACAAACCCGCTTTCCTTATTCCGCAATTGTGGACCGAAAACCTCTGCACTGGCCGAACGGCGCTCGCATCGCCGTCTGGGTAATTCCCAACATCGAGCACTTTCTTTTCGATCGCCCTTCTACTTCCGTGACAAATGCCACTACGAGCCTCGTTCCCGATGTGCTGAATTATTCGTGGCGTGACTATGGTGTGCGCGTGGGAATTTGGCGGCTAATGGACATCATGGAGCGTTACGGCATCAAGGGAACCGTTGCGCTTAACTCGGACGTTTGCGTCCATTATCCGCGCATCATCGAGGGCGGGAACCAACTTGGCTGGGAGTGGATGGGACACGGGACGAGCAACTCAATCCTGATCAACCGGCAGACCGAGGAGGAGGAACGCGCGCTGATTCGCGACGTCGTCGACACGATCCAAAAAGGCACGGGAAAGCATCCGCGAGGATGGTTAAGTCCAGCGTTAAGCGAATCACATAGAACACTTGACCTGCTGGCTGAATGCGGAATCGAGTATGTCTGCAACTGGGTCAATGATGAGCAACCCTACCCGATGCGAGTCAATACGGGCTCGATGATTTCGCTTCCCTATTCAGTTGAGATCAATGACATCCCGGCCTTTGTAGATCTGAAACAAAGTGCCGAGACGTTCGGCCGCATGATTTGCGATCAATTCGACGTCCTATACGAGGACGGAGCCAAGACGGGGCGAGTCATGGCTATCTGCTTGCACCCTTTCCTTATCGGGCATCCCTACCGGAGCAAGTACTTCGCTCAGGCGCTCGCGCATATTACCTCGAGGCAGGATGTGTGGGTCACGACCGGTGGCGAGATCAGGGATTGGTACGTGCAAAACTATCTCCGCCCGGAATAGACGTAGTGTGGTGCGTCTTCCTGACGACTGTTAGGAGACTTTTATTGCCGCTAACGTGACTATCCTCGAATGACGTGGATGCGAAGGCTGACCTTTCAGCTAGATCTTCTTCAGGGCCGGCGGATTACGGGTTTCTCTCTTCTAGAAGTAGTTGGACGATATCGATGTTCAGATCTAGAGGGTTGGGCCGCGGAATAAGAGCCGAGCTCTCGTTAGCGATCACTGTAGCTGCCAACTACGGTATTTCTTCGGGGCTTAGGGCGGTGGGTTTCTGGTAGGATGGTTCAGGTCGGATTGAAAGAATAAGCATCGGATCACGCTCGTCATTCTCGTCGAAGGGACAACTCATTTGGACACAGATAGGATCGTGCAGGAGATAGACGCCGAAATCGCGAGGCTCACCTCTGCTCGCAGCATCCTCAAAGGATCTAATTTAAGCAGACTTGCACCACAGCACGCGAAGAGTACGCCGCGCAAGAGAGCTGTTAGTGCAAAACCGACTAGCAGGCTAAGCGCGGCGGGGCGAAGAAGGCTTTCGGAGTTGATGAAAAAACGCTGGGCCGATCGTAGGAAGAAAGCTGCGGCGAAGGCTAAGTAAGTCAGTTCATTCAAAGCATAAACAGAAACAATTGGAGAGATCGCCAGGGTCACGGCGCTAGCCTAGAGGCGCCGGGCCCTTTGCGACACTAACACCGTTTAGAACCAACCCTATAGTAACGCCTGCCTTTTCGACGCTAACGACCAAGTCTCCATGCATTATGAATGCGGCCGATCGCAGCAGACGTAAGAGTTCATCTGACGGTAAATGCGTATATCCGATCGTTGGCCGCTACGAAAAGACGCCCATTGACAACAATAGGAGTTTGGAAATTCTGCACGCGGCTCATCTGCTCGTCCTAAGTGCAACCCGCAAACAATATTTCGCCGGTCTCGCCATCAAACGCATGCAGCCGGTTGCTGGCACCAGTGCCAACCGTCCATACAATTGACTCCGACCTCCCATCGATCGTAGTTGCAATCGGCGAGCCTTCACCCATGTTGTTTGCACACCAGGCGACCGTCATTGACGGAGGCGAGGATGAGCCGATCCGCAAGGCGACGAGATTTCCTGCCCGTCCCGGACAGGATTGCGAGGATCGATGCGGAGACGGCATTCGTTTTTAATCACTAACATTGTCTGCTTCCTCATACCCGTCTCAGTTGCGTCTGCCGCCCGATAATTATCAGGCCGTTTTGGTGCTAGTGTCTGCCGATAGTTCGCCCAATTGGAAATTGGGTAGGAGCTAGTGGCTATCGGCACCGGCCAGCGCTTGGGCCCCTAAGAAATCCTCTCTGCCTTGACACGGAAGGAATGACGCGGGTGTCCCTTGACGGCGCCGACGACGTTATACATGGGACTTGGCTTTTTTCTGCATCTTCCTGAAGATGTATAAGCGGATAAATCTCCGTCCCGGCCGGTGCACCGGCCCTATCTGCGGATAATTCACGGCAACGCCGCGGTCCGGCAAGAGGACGCTTTACAGCGATTTCAAGCAGTTCTATCTGCCGCGCTTAGCGCACGCCTCCTACATTATCGGAGACGAACAGACAGGCGCAGCCGTCGTTGACCCGCAACGTGACAGCGACCAATACGCTGCGTTTGCCGCCGAACACGCACGCCGGATCAAGCACGTATTGCTGACACATCTGCACGCCGATTTTGTCGCCGGACATTTGGAGCTGCGCGATCGCGTAGGTGCAATAATTTAGGTCGGTGCTGCTAGAGCGGCGTATGCATTTACTCCTCTTCGCGATGGCGCCATTCCAGAATTCGGACGGGTGCGCCTCAAGGCGCTCGAAACACCGGGGCACACGGCAGATCACGCATTGCGGGCGAGGCCGCGATTCTACCCCACGGCACAAGCGAGCCAGGAGTACTGGCGAGCGAATGCTGTGCTGCGGTCTTGAGAACGCTAAGTGCTCTGGGATAGTGGATGGCGCCAGCGCAGACCGGGGAAACGCGAGTAGTCCCGATCCGTAGTAATCCATTCAGCTCCTAATTCGATGGCCAGGGCAGCGAAGTAGGCATCACTCACGAGATTACCTTTCGCGCCAACCTTCATACAGAGGCCGGTGAAGATTTCCCAATGCCGACCGCCGGGCGAAACCATGACGCAAGCAGGGTGCTCACGCAATTGATTGGCAAACTTCAAAGCTATGCCGATTGGTGTCGCATCGGGAAAAACACGTGGATTAGTGACGATCCGTATCAGGCCGGCAAGCACCAGTTCCGATAGGCCACACGGTGACCCCGCTTGCAGAGCTTCCTTGAACCATTTCCGGTACTGGTTGTGATTTTCGGAGTCGGGTCTGTGTGCGTACACCAGGATATTAACGTCGACGAGAATCATCGGCGTCCATCAGATCAAGCAAGCTCGAGCTATCGTCCAAATCAACTCCTGGCGCCACACCGCCCTTCCCATACGTGACCAAACGGAGATCTTTTTGCCGGGTTTTTTTCTCGCGTCTGCCGAGTGCTTCGCGAACAGCGTTCGCGATGATTTCGGTAAGCGTTGTGTCTGTTTCAAGGGCGGCCTTCTTTGCCTGCAAGATCAGGTCATTAGGCAGATTGATGGTCGTTCTCATGCATCAAAGCATATCATAGAAGGCATACAGATGACAGGTGCCATCAACAGAACGTAGCCGACAACTGTTTGCACGGCTAAGCGGAATAGCCGCCTCACTGCCGAAACCTAAGACACCACCTCCCCGATCATGATTAAACATCTCCTCTGCAGCAAGTCAGTTAAAACAGTTCTTTTAGCAGCTATTCGTCGTCGCTGTCGTCGCGCTCGTTTTCGTCATCATCCTCTTCGGATCGTAGTCGTTTGCCGCTGTTTCAGCCTGTTCCGTCGCTGCTTGCTCGTGCCAAGATCTCTCTTCTTCGAGCTGATTTTCGTCTGGCTCGTCCTCTTCGGGCGGCACGGATGTCTGAATGTTCTTCTGAATCCTTTTACGCAGTTTTGCGTCTTTCCTGGGAGAGTCCGGCCCAGGATCATCGGCTTCATGACCGTTTGAGGGCTAGCTACTTCTCAGTGTTAATAGGTTCAACCTGTCTGCCGTTACCCGCTTCTGAAAAATCCCCATTCGGCTGCTTTCCTTCGGTTACGGTATGTTCTGCCTCAGTTTTACGCTCATCTCGTTCACTACTGTCGCTCTGTGCACCGTTGTTGGGCTCTAGAACAGGCGGTTTTACGTCTATTCCGTCGATTACGGTTACCTTACTTTTATCTTCACTACGTTCACTACCTTCACTATCGTCACTAGGCCTACCCTGTTGACGCCATTCTGGCCCGAGCAGATCCTCCACTGAGGGTGGGAGAGAGGGAGGATTTTCGGGTGACCATAGCACCAGATTTGACCAACCTGTGTCCGCTTGGATTCGCTGATACAGCTGTTTGTAGTCGCGAAGTTCGGAGTGCGGGCTCGTCTCGGCTGGTTTCGAGGACTCCGTCGTGCAAAATTCACATTGTCCAATGACAATTTCAGGAGCAGATGGGCTTTGAACACCATACCTGGATGACAGTTGATGAACAAGCTGTCGCGCCTGGCGATCGATCAGAACGAGATAACCCGCATTGGTACGCTTACGGCGGCGAAATCCCAACGTCCTTAAGACTTCGCTTATAGCCCTCTCGTTCAAGTGAAACGGTTCGCCTGCCTCTGCCAGAAGGCCGTCGATGTCTTTTTTCAATTCGCCGAGGGCATAGGTATTCTGATCGGGTTGAACATGGATCCGCCTGAAGAGACTTTCCAATATGGCAGTTTGGTCCGGCGGCAAGGGTTCTCGCTGGCGGTTTTCCTCATTTGTGAAGAACTCTAGCAAACGTTGGCAATCTTTGGATTCCTTCGCAATTGGCAGAGCGAGGGACTCATAAAGGTCACGTTCCCTTGAACGGAGCTGGTCAGCTCCTGGAATGTGTTGGCACTGGGGTTGCCAATAACTCTGTATACGGTACATCTGAAGATTGGCTCGAAGCTCAGTCGCCTTTTTGAGCACCACAGGATCGGTGGTTCTCAAAACTGCTCGGGAACTCTCCTGCATCGGAATTACGATGCAGCGGCTGCTGAATCCGTCGTCGCTGGGCATTTCGTTCCAAGCGACCACTTTCGCGCCATACGCACCATAGGATTGCCCTTGGTGAAAAGCGAGAGCGTGCCTGATACCCCCCGACCGCAGAAGACGAAATAGCTTTTGCTTGTTCTCTGTAGCAGCCGCATCAATGCATAGAGTTGGGGCCATGCGGTCGCAGGCTCGGTAAAAGGCTGCCGAAGAAACATCTGTGGTGATCATGCCACGGCGGCAGATCAAAGAGAGCGCATGCAAAAGTGTCGATTTCCCCGACCCTGGGAGGCCCACCACCGCGACATAAGGAGCTATAGGAAGCCGTTCGATGAACCAGGTGCTGATGACGAAGCATGCCAATGGAAATAGATATTCGTGTTCCACATCAACGCAGCAAGAGAGAAACCGTTCGATTCGATCCAATAAAATCGAAACAGAAGGAGCTTGGCCCCAAGAGCCCTCCACCGGAGCAAAGCAGATTCGGTCCGTGATCTCGTCTTCGCCGGGTGGGCATGCGATGTAGCCTTCACAGTCGAGTTCCTTGGTGCGTTGGGGAAAATGATCGTCGTTCCTATTGCGTTCGTACTTTATTAGAACGAGTTCGCCGCTCATTGCACGAGCTAGGTCGGCGCACCATGCGCGTCCTTCTATAAAGCCCGTCTCAATGATGCGTCGCGCTTTGGAGTCGTATCTCGGCTTACGAACCATATTGTTCCAAACTCGGCATTCCCGGATTGGTAAGATGGTAAACGAAGATGTTGCGCGTTATCGGATAAGGCGGGGACAAGCCACCAAATAGTTATTACTCATCGCGAATTATCATGAGGCCAGAGCGCCCCGCCTGAGGCCCTTCGCCGGACATTAGGAGTTCGCGTGAAGGCGTGCTTCAAATTGACTGCAGAGTGACCGCTTTGCTCAAGGGCGCAAAGAGCCAACCAATCTGGAATAGTGATCCTGAGAAAATCTCCGTCGATTTCGGACGAAAGTATGGCGGAGAGTATTTAGTTCGCGGTGGAAACTTCGTCATTGTCGAAGGCGACTGGAAACCGAGCCGCGTTGTCCTACGGCGGTTCCTTGACATGGCTTCTGCACAAGCGATGTACAACGACCCGGAATATCAGCCCTTAAAGGCGCTGAGACAGCGTGAGTGCAAAACGGATGCTGTATTTGCTGAAGGGTGGTCGATCAGCACTGTGGCCATAATCCAGACCGGGATGCCGTGGCATGTGAGCGACTCATCCAACGATTTCGCAGGAACCGGCGAGCAGCAGGGGAATTCAACTTCTAATCAGAGCAGTCAGTGGGATTTCTTTGGAAACCCGAGCGACTTTACGCCTGTTCATGGTTTCACAGACGTGATACCGACGGCGGGAGGCTACACGCTGTGCAACCCGCCTGCGGTGCAAACAGAGTGCGTCAATGACGGACCAGGCATTCCGTTCTTTCCGGGCAGTCCCGATCTGTCCGAACCTCCTACGGCCAATTCGACATGTAATCAGCGAGCTGCGGGACTGGGCCGCCTGGCTATAGCTTCGCTACGACTACGAGGTTGTTACGGGCTCGGGAGTTCAGTTTTGATTCCTCCACCCTATGGTGGATACGGAATCACGCAGTGGAATGAGTTCTACGATGGAGGTTTTCGCAACTGGGATTTGTCGGTTACAAAAGTTTTCAAAATAACCGAGCATCTGAGTGCGCAGTTCCGGGCTGATTTCTTCAATGTTCTCAACCATCCAAACTTCGCGAATCCATTCAATGGTCCTGGCGGCGCTATCGGAGCATTGAACCCGTCCAACGCGAGTTTTGTGGGACTCGGGGTTTCAGGTAGTACACCAGACGTAGGTAATGCAGATCCAGTGCTAGGCAGTGGTGGTGCTCGGAACGTTCAACTTGGTCTAAAACTTAGTTTCTAAGATCGTATGGCTCTCTCCAGAAAACTCTAATCGGCGAGGAACAGTATGCTGTTCCATCTCGCGCCGAAGCTTTTTGCTGCTTCCGTGCGCGACCAAGCGAAACTCGCTCGCCTCCCGCATCTCCACCTCCGCTGCGCTCTCCTCATCGGTGATGTAGCGCTTCGCTGTGACCTTCCCGTCTTCCGAGATCTTCGTCTCGACCAAGTCGTCGAACGTGTCCACGTTACTCCTCCTCATTGAAGAACATGTTCAGCGACCTGCTGATCGGCTCCCAGAAGCAAAGCTGCGGGCAATCTTCGCGGATACATTGTAGGTGCGGAGTGATCAACTCGCGTGCCTGTGCCTCAGTGATCCGCACACTGCGGTCCTTTCCGTCAGCGAGAGTCAGGACTTTGTTCGCGAGGCGCTTTCTCTGCCGAGACTTCGCGTCCGGCACCAGCACGGCGAGGCACCGGAGCACAGCGGACACGCGGCGATGCGCTTCCCTGCGGACGTCCATCGGGATCTCCCTAGACATGCCGACGCCTCCAAGCCCACGTCACGAACAGCGGAAAGTAGCAAGCAAAGGGGAAGAGAGTGAGCGTACCGTGCCAGCCGGCACCGGCCACCACGCCAAAAGAAACGCTATTTCGGTGGTGAAGCTACGAGTGAATGTTATTTCCCCACCGCCTGTTCGAGCTTGCGCATGCAGCCTAAACCGCTCGTCTCCCAGCGCCAGTTCCGTTCGTTCCACACCACGTCTTTAATTTTCTTGCGGTAGATCACGTTGGGGCTGAAAAGGCTGTAGTACATTTCTCCGCCGCCGATCTCTTTGACCACGCCGATGCCGCCGCACTCGCCGAGCACTGCGACGCGGTCGCCAGCCGCAAGCGTGGGGGTGATCTTATAGGAAGCCCACTTCGTCCACCTCTCGATCAAAAATGAGATTCCCTGCTGGCTGAAGCCGTAGTCCCGCACCCACAGCGGTATTCTTTCCTGCCCGACGCGAGCCTCGCGTTCCGGTTGGAGATAAATGTCCACGTCGAACTGGACCAATGCCGCGAGGCGCTCCTGCGCTTCCTCGACCTGGGACGCCACCATATTCGCCGGGACGATGAAGAATTTCGGATACGCAAATTGAGCACGCCATCCGAGCGTATGGCGCATCAAGCGCCCCCACAGGTAGACCTCGCCGTGGATGCCGCGCCGGATGTAGTTGATGTCGATCAGGTGTTGCAGGTCGATCCCAGCGTACATGCCGCAGGTGCAGCCGGGGTCGGGGGCGTCGTGGGATTGCTTCCGCCAGAATTTCTTCGATGCTTCCGAGGAGCACGCCGCTTGAATCGAGCGCAGGTCTGCGGCGCGTGGGCACGTGGCTTCGAACGCGACCTTGGGATTCCACAACGCCCCGTTGAAGGACGTGATGCCCTCGGTGGTCCAGTTCCAAGCGCGGTATGCGGTGAACGGCACGACGTAGGTGTCGGGCCCCTTCGCAGAGTCCACGCCGTAATGAGCGTGAGGAAAAGAGCAAGCGCGACCGCCGCGTCTTGCAACTCCCGGCATCACCCTCACTCCTCCCGCCCGGCTTTGTGCAGGCAAGCCGGACAGCGATAGTGCGAATCGGTGCTGGTGTGCGTGTTGTCGGGGAGGTTCATCGACGCCATGATGCGAGACACCTGCTTCTTGTCCTTGAGGATGCAGCGATCCAAGAACAGGGTGTACTTGCGGGCACTGACGTCATAGACGACCCTCGCGGGACTTCGTCATACTCGACATCGGAGGGCGCGGCTTTGATTCGCTGCAACTGTTCCCAATATTGATAATGGTCAAGGCCATGGATTTTGAAATGCTCATAGCTCTCCGCCTCGGTTACCGGAGTGCTGTCGATGAACGGCTTGCCCTGAACCACAAAGAAGATGCCAACTCGACGCACACCGGACCGCTTCGCCGCAGGGCGGCACTGCCCCGCCGCGTAGATTTCCTCCAAAAGCTGTTGCTCCTCTTTTATGCTGGAGCGGGTCACGGTTGTTCTCCTTCAATCGTCGCTGCGAACGTTTCAAGTGCCTTCGACTTCGACCGGGACTTTCTCTGCCACTTCGACCGGGGGTTCCACGGTCAGGGGCTGCTCCGCTGGATGTTCCGTTTCCCGGCGCAGGGGCGCGGGGAGGCTCAGCGGTTCGACGTTGAGGATTTCAAGAGGCTCGCCGATATTGCACATTTTCCTTTTTCTCCTTGGGCTGGCGGTAGACAGCGAGGTAACGGCTCACACCATTCAGTTCGGTTCGTCACGAGCGACCCCGGACAGTTACTTCCTTCGGATCAGTAGACCGGGATCAGCAGAATTGATCGAGACGAGGTTGCCGGTACTGTCGCGGGTCGTGTGAAAACGGTCACCAGTGCGCCCTGCGATCTGGTTCCCTTGGTCGCGGACGTCAGCGGATGTGTCGCTGTACCCTGTCGTGACGGAGCCGATGATTCTGCGGGTGCCATCGCGGATGAATTTCTTTTTCAACACTTGGTTTCCTCCCGCCTGAAGTATACAGAGCGCAATCGTAAATTGGCTACCCGCAAGTCATTGCAAATAAAGTGGTTGCAAGTGGCCATTCTGTGTTTCTCCCGAAATAGCCGTCTGCATGGATTCTGAAAGTTGCTGACTCAGATCGGAACTCATCTCAGCCAGGATCATATCCTCAGCGATCGTCGAGAACTGTAGAGTTGGAGTGAAAGGATTCTGCAAAGGAAAATCTGCAGGACCAGTCATGCCACCCAAGAACACGTTCGACTGACTATCCAGCGTGATGCCAGTGAAAGAAGTTCCTTCATTACCGAATGCAGGCGTTCCGGAAAGGTACGTGGCGGCTAGTGGCATGTCGCAGAGACAACGTTAATGCGGATGCGGCGGGTCAATCGGAATATTTGCACTGGATCTGCCGGAGATGCTCCATGATGCGGCCGACTCGGGCTAACAAGCCCAATGGCTACCTTCTCGGCTCATACCGCATCGTCACTGCCCCCGAGCCGAACTCCAGCCGGCTCACGAGCCGCAAGTCGATACGCTTCGATAGCCCCGCGAACAACGTCGGCCCGTGGCCCGCTAGCCTGGGGTGCACCACGAACTCGTATTCATCGATCAATCCCAACTCCGCCAACGCCAGCGGGAACTTTACGCCTCCCACGAACAGCCCCTTACCCGACTCCCGCTTGAGCTGCTGAACGGCCTTCCCTAGATCCCCGCGCACGAGCTCCGCGTTCCAATCGACCCGGTTCAGGGTGCTCGACACCACGTACTTCTTTGCCGCGTCGATCGTCCGGGCGAAGCGTTCCATCCAATCAGGCCTCGCTACCGCCCGCGCCGGCGGCCGGAACGCTGCCTCCATCATTTCGTAAGTCACCCGGCCAAAGAGGAGGGCATCGGCTTGGTCGAGGTTCTCGATCGCGTGACGATGCAAGTCTTCGTCCGCGGGTATTGCACAATGATCGCAGCACCCGTCCAATGTGACGAGTTATCGAAATAAGAAGGAACGTTACGTCCTCCATATTTGCTCGCCCAACAAGCCTCGGGATCGGTCGTGGACACGTTGCGTGCGGCCATCGACTGCGCCGCTGGTTTTTCTTCGTTCTCCGACACGGGATTTTCTCGCGCTAGATCCGCCAGATACTTGCGCACTGTGCGCGAGACCTTAGCCACTTCGTGCAATTGCTCGGGCTTGGTCCCACGTTGGGGACTCGCGTTAGCCGTCACTAGGGTGCCATCCACGGTCAGCCGCTTGCCCTCCACCAACCCAGCCTCCAAACAGCGTCGCACGATCTCTTCAAATACTTCCAGGAAGATCGCCACACCGCGGAATCGGCCATGCCGGTTCTTGGAAAAAGTGGAGTGGTCGGGAATCTCTCGCTCGAATCCCAGCCGACTGAACCAGCGATAAGCCAAGTGCATGCGCACCTCTTCCATCAATCGCCTTTCGCTGGTGATTCCGTACAAATAACCCACCAACAAAAGGCGCAAGAGGACTTCTGGGTCAATCTAGGGACGGCCGATGGCACTATAGGTATCTCGCAAGCGTTCCCGCACGAATGTGAAATCGATGCAGCGGTCCAGGCGCCTCAGGAGATGTTCTTCAGGAATTTGATCTTCTAACCGGAAGTAATAAAACAGTGGCTCAGTCCGTGGCTGCTGCCCCATCATCGTCAGCGTTCCTCCTGAAACGCTCACGTAGCGCAGCAGCCTCTAGTCGCTCCAGAAAAATCGGTCCTCAAACTGACTTTTTCAACAGAATAAATTGGTAGTTGATTGGCAGGGTGTTTGTGTCACTCATGCTTACATTTCTATAACCGGAAGTTCCTATCAGTTTCCAGAGAGCGCATCGTGCTGGCCACCCAGGACCCAGTCGACGGTTTTAGAGGCCAGTCGGTCAAGTGCGGCGACAGAAAGCTCGAGGTGGTCTTCGCGGGTATCCTCAAGCTTGTTATGGCTGATACCGCCGAGACATTGCACGAACATCCACAGCCGCGACCACTCGACCGTGCGTTTTGGTCCCATCGGCAAACCGATGGCTCGCCCCCTTTGTAATCGCGACGGCTGCCCGCCGGAGCGGTGGCCGGTGGGCACGGGCTGGTTAGTGCCGTCCCGACAGAGAACGCCGCCTCGGTGAAAGCGCCTGCTGACCCCACCTTCGGGATCAAGGACTTGAGAGGCGGCCAAGTCCCATTTAACAGTAAGCGGCGGATCACCAGCATCGCCCACCGCGCCCGGCGTGGTGGAACCGCCGTAGGATCCAATCGCCGATTCTGCTGACTGAGACCGTCCTTGGCTCCCAGAACTCTTTCAGCTTTGCAGAAAGCAGATTCGGTCAGCCCAGTCCCACCTTCTAGCTTTGAGCCAAAGGTTGCTTAGGGCTCGCACGAGGATTCCTACATCATCTGGCGGGATAGTCTTTTCATCTACGAAAATTAGCCCTCCGTGCCGCCTGCCTTCTTCGGCCCAGATCTTGAGCAACGGTGGGATCGTTCTTCGATCATAAGTAACAAGCGTCAGGCCTTGCGCCGCGGCCTGTCGCAGGCATGCCGAATCTGATTGTCCTAAAAATTCTCCATCTTTCCATTCAACCACGCAGACGACTGAGAGCGCTCGATGCTTACGGCGAAGACCACCTGCGACCGCTGGCGAGATGTGCTCATCCAAAAGGAGCCTGAGCATCTCAGCTTTTTGTGTCAGATACGAGACCGAATTTGACGGCTTGAGGCAACATTCGCTTTAGCGCCTCAAAATCAATAGCAGCGTTCTCTGAGAGCGCGCTTTCGATCTCTTCCGGAAAGGCCTTTGCGTAGTTGATGGCAGCTTGAACCTTGGCCTCCGGCCATTTGAGGTGTTTAGATGCCGCCTCGACGTCCGCTTTGTAGCTTCGAACCAATAGCATTACCTCCCAAACTGCGAGGCTGCTTCCTTGGATATAGGCTTGTCGACCGGCGGCGGAATCACGAAAGTCGATGAAGGCGAATTCCGAGCGCCTCAGACCCTCTTCAACCAAACGCGCGCTCGCATCGCTGGGTGTCCATCCGTGCCGGTTGGCCAGACGCTTGAGCCTAGTACCGCTCTCCATCGGCAGACGCATACTGACCACCATCGAACGGGTTTTCACACGTTCCTCGGCGCGTAACTCATGTAACTATTGTAACACTTTTGCGCTCCCCGTGTGATTCGGTTCTTCTGGCATTCTCTCTGCGCAAAGTTTCGTGGCAATCGAACCGCTTTCGGCGGCCCAGATATTGAACCTCGATGGACGCGTGGAGATGCGGAGATAAGGACGGCGTAGGCACCGCCTACGCCACCTCCAGCCGTCTCTGGTTCACCCTCTCAACCGATCGCCGATCCCCCGATCACCACGCCGCCAAGGGGCCGCGTAAGGAAACCCGCGTCGTGCATATACGTAGTCTATTTCTTCGGATTCCCCGAGAAGAGTTTCTGCTAGGATGGGTTGTTGCATGGTTGAGGTCAGATCGAAGGAGTAGCACGCTCGTCGTTCTCGTCGAAGGGATAACTCAAGTGGATACAGCCAGGATCGTGCAGGAGATAGACGCCGAAATTGCGAGGCTCACCTCTGCCCGCAGCATCCTCAAAGGATCTAACTTAAGCAGACTCGCACCGCAGCGCACGCGTTCTTCTTACCTTGAGAGATTAGATTTTTGACGCTCTCGCGCAGCTTGTTAGCCTCTTCACCGAGCACAACGCGACCATCGAGCGCCACCACCGCAATCCCATCTGTTTCGCGGTTCGTTATGTTGAGAGCCATAGTTGTATCTCCTTCGCGAACTCAAAATATCCCGCCGACGAGGGCGGGATTTAGCCAAGTCTCTGGTTTCGGAGTTCCAGTGGGGCGGGCGTATACCAGTTCTATATGCTGCGCAGCTTTGATCGCTTGCTAGCCTAAGCTGCAGTTCAACTGGGATGTGAAACATCGTATTTCGCATCAGTGACTTGATAACGGGCGAGAAGCAACGTGATGTCGTCGGCTTGATTTGCACCCCGAGAGAAGGTTCGCACAGCGTCGAGAATGGTTCGCTGAAGATTTTCTAGCGGTGCGTCATGCTGGCCAAGCAGAAGCTCGCGCAGCCGAGCCACCCCGAACATCTCGTGGTCAGGGTCCATGGCTTCGGTAACACCATCGCTGTACAGCACGAGGGTGTCGCCGGAACGGAGAGCCAGGGAAGACGAGAAATAACTTGCCTCGGGTATCAATCCGACCGGGAAACCACCTTCAGTGAACGCCTCGACCACTTCACCTGCACGAACTAGCAGAGGCGAAGGGTGGCCAGCGTTGATGAATTCAAGATGGCCGTCACTGTCTACAATCCCGAAGAACATAGTGGCATAGCGACCTACCTCCGAATGTTCGCATAAAAATCGATTGATGTGATTGAATACGACTGCCGGATTGCCTCCCATCTTCATTCCAGAAAGAGCGCCTTGCAGCATCGTCGTGAGAAGGGCCGCACCCAGCCCTTTGCCGGAGACATCCGCGATGAGAAAGGCAGTGCGGTCGTCGTTCACGGGGAATACGTCGAAATAATCACCGCCGACCGCGAGGCACGGCGAATTGGTCCCGGCGATAGTGAGATGCGGAAAATTGCGGAACCCTCCTGGTAATAGTGCCTGCTGGATTTCGCGGGCAATGCTGAGTTCTTGTTCGAGGCGTTGGCGTTCCCGCTCGCGTTCGACCAGCCGCGCGTTGTCTAGAATGCTGGCGGCTTCAATTGCGATTGCGTCGAGGATCTGCCGGTCGAGCCTCGAAAATGCAGCCGGCCGACGTGAGTCCAGATACAACATGCCAAGAAACTGTCCATGCACGGCACGGATCATAGATTCTGCTGAATTAGCACGAGGCATAACATACAGCGGGATCACGATGACAGCGCGGAGGCGCTGGGAGACGATGCTCTCAGCCGCTTGCAGATTCAGATCGTCCCTATTGAGATCTTCAGTGATGACACTCGATTGCCGCTGAATAGCGAGACGTACCGCCGTTTGGCTGGGAGCGAAACTCTCGGGTGGAATCGCAAGACCTTTGCTCCCTCTGGCAAGGCGGCCACGCAGCGATCCAGATGCATCGGTCTCAAGCAACAATGCTCGCTCCGCCGCAGTTACCGATACGGCATGATCGAGCATCGTCCCAAGCACCGCGTCAAGCGGAAGCTGGGAATGCAAAAGCATCGTGGCTTCGAGGAGGAGGTTGATCTTGCTGAGCCCTCCGGGGGAAGAGTCGCCGTGGGTTATAGTTTCTATCCGTGAGAGGAGATGATCGACGCTCGCAATGGAAGCGGATGTGTGGAAGACGAGTTGATAGGAGTCTTCACGACCAAAGGTAATGATGTCGCCGTCTTGTAAGACGTGTTTGACTATCTTCTTACCATCCAGGAACATCCCTCCGCGCTGACCACGATCCTCGAGATAGTAACCCTTATCGGTAATAATCGCCGCCGCAGTGCGGGAGATACGTCCATCGGTCGGCGCGAGCTGATTTCCGCTGCCGCGCCCGATGAGAAAGGGAGATTGATCGATGCGGACCGAACGAGGTGGTTCATCGGGAGCGATAATCTCCAAAATCGCATCGCCAATCACCATCGCATCAGCCATGGGGACAAACCGAAGCTGAGATTCTAACACGCGCTGGCCATGCTCGTGCTTCGTCAGCAGCTGCGGTAGATTCGCGGGGATATTTGTTCAGAACTATTGATGTCGCTGGTTCGGCGCAGCCAGAACATGTAAAAGCTACACTTTTATAGTGTACACTATAGTCGTATGAAAAACGTCACTCTAAGTGCCGACGAGAATCTCATCGAACAAGCTCGCCTTATCGCAAAAGCTCAGCGCAAAACGCTCAACAGTGCATTTCGGGAATGGTTAGAACAGTTCACTCGGCAATCGGGAAATGCCCAAGAATTTGATTCCTTAATGAAGCGTCTCAAACATGTGAGACTTGGTCGATGCTTCGCCCGCGACGAGATGAATGAGCGATAGGTTCTTTCTCGACACGAATGTGTTTGTCTAATCATTTGATCGCAATGCCCCGAAGAAGGCTGACCGTGCGGCCATACTGATCCCGAGAGGAACGCAGGAATCGTCGTACAGGAGTTTTTCAATCTGGCTCTTCGACGGTTTGCTGAACCGATGTCGGGCGCGAACGCTGAGCAGTATCTGTCTACAACGTTTCGTCCTCTCTTAGAGGTACACTCTTCGCATCAACTCTATGGTCAAGCACTTGACCGGGCGTAATTCGAGCGCCGAACTTCCTCAAGTTATTGGGTGTCACGTCACCTTGCCGCCTCCCCTGTACCCCTGAAGCTGGAAAACGCGTGACGAGCTTTTCTGGTCTCTTCATACTTCCGGGTTGGGAACGCTTCACACGCGCATCGGCCTAGACAACATCGAGTTGCCCAGATACCCGCGCAACCGCATCGTTGATGCTCCCTTCACTTGACAATGTAGCTCCATGGAGCTACATTCTGGCCATGAAAAGCGTAGGTCTTCGGGAATTGAAAAACCATTTAAGCGAGTATGTTCGGGAAGTCCGCTCCGGGGAGGAAGTCTTAGTAACAGATCGGGGCGAGGTCGTGGCGGAACTCGTCCGGCCGGGCCAGGGACTCGATGAGCGCAGCGCCACTTCGGGCCTGGTGGCGCTTGCGAAGAGAGGGCAGCTGACGCTCGGTAGTTCCAATGATGCTGTGCTCTATCCGAAGTTCGCGCCTCTGCTCAAGCAACGTCGTGCCATTGACCTCCTTGATGAGGAGCGTGGCCCGCGTTGAACATTTATGCAGAGTCCAGCGCAGTGTTAGGGTGGTTACTGGGAGAAGAGGTCGGTGATCGGGTGCGCAACGTGCTTCGCCGCGCCGCCGTGGTGACAGCGTCTGATCTCACACTGCTTGAATGCGATCGCGTGTTGATCCGCGCCGTCAAACTCGGAGAAATCGATGAAGCCACGGCTGCCGATCGCCGAGGACAGCTGAATGCGGCGGCCGCCCACTGGCACGTGTGGCGAATCACTTCAGATATTATTGAGAGGGCGAGGCACCCGTTTCCCGCAGAACCCGTCCGTACTCTCGATGCGGTTCACTTGGCGTCGGCATTGGCCGCACGCTCCGCCGTCCCAGGAGTAGAACTTCTGAGCCTTGATGATCGCATTCGCCGGGTTGGAGAACAGCTCGGTTTCCAACTTCAACCGGAGTGAACTACGAAAACCTCAGCACTCTATTGGAAATGTCACCGGCAAATTCATTCGAAATGACTGTCCTTAATCGCTAGACTCCCAGATCCCGACGGTACGGCTTTACGCTATTGCTTTGCGATAACCAGAGAACTGTGCTGGTTCCGCCTTATGGCACGGGGACAGCCGCCGTGACCTGATTCGAGTAAGTGCTCTCCACGTTGCCCGATGCTACAGCGGTAGCAACGTAATAATAAGTCTGACCGGCCAAGATGCTGGAATCGATGTACTGAGTGCCTCCCACGATCGACGAATTCACCAAAGTGTAGGGCCCGCCCGCCACGGTCCCGCGGTAAACGTTGTAACCGATGACAGTTGATGTGCTCGCGGTCCAGTTTAAGGTAGCCGTGTGAGCCAGTACGCCATTGCCCGAAAGTCCAACCACAGTCGGTGAGTTCGACGCATTGCTTGCGATGGTGATGCTACTGCCGGTTACGGTGCCGGTTGCTGCAGGAGTAAAAGTCACGTTCAGCGTCACCACTTGGCCAGGCGTGATGATTTGCCCGTTGGAAATGCCGGAGGCGGTGAAGCCGGCGCCGGAAATCGTGACGGTTGCGACGGTGATGTTGATGCTGCCGGAATTGGTGAAGTTCACGCTCAGGCTACTGTTTTTGGTGACAATCACATCGCCGAAGCTCAAGCTGTTCGTACTGGAGGTGAGCGTGCCTGGAGCAGGAGTATTGACCGTCAGCGTTGCAGCGTTGCTGGTGAGGCTACCCACTGAATTGCTCACTATTACTGTGAACTGGGCTCCATTATCGGAAGTGGTTTCAGCTGGAGTGGTGTAACTGGACGAAGTCGCACCGCTAATTGCAATACTGTTCTTTTGCCACTGGTAATTCAGCGGCGCCGTACCGGAAGCGCTTACGGAAAACGTAGCAGTTTGGCCAGCAGTAATGGTTTTGCTCGAGGGCTGTGTGGTGATGGAAGGCGCCACAGGAGCCGGGTTCACCGTGAGCACAGCGCTGTTACTGGTTGCCGTACCGGCCGAATTGCTCACGACTACGGCGAACTGCACGCCATTATCGGAAGTGGTTTCCGCCGGTGTGGTGTAACTGGACGAAGTCGCGCCGCTGATCGAAACTCCGTTCTTTTGCCACTGATAATTGAGCGGCGCCGTCCCCGAAGCCGTCACTGAAAAGGTGGCTGTTTGACCCGCAGTAATGGTTTGGCTGGCCGGCTGACTCGTGATCGCCGGCGCAGGATCGGGATTGATTGTCAGTGTCGCGCTGTTGCTGGTAACGTTACCCACTGAATTGCTCACCACGACAGAAAAAAGAGCTCCGCTATCCAATGTTGTTTCGGCTGGCGTTGTATAAGTAGCCGAATTTGCGCCGGAAATGGTGGTTCCGTTCTTTCGCCACTGATAGCTGAGGGGCGAAGTGCCGTTCGCGGTGACCGAAAATGTTGCTTTTTGACTTGCAAATACGGTTTGGTTGGATGGCTGGCCTGTAATCGAGGGAGCCACCGGTGAGGCTGTGACCGTCAGTGTGGCCGCATTACTCGTCAAGCTTCCAGCCGAATTGCTGACCGCCACGCTGAATTGCGCGCCATTATCGGATGTGGTTTCCGCCGGCGTGGTATAGCTGGTTGAAGTCGCGCCAGCGATGGGGGTGCCGTTCTTACGCCACTGATAACTCAAAGGGGCCGTACCTGAGGAGGAGACGGAGAAAATGGCGGTTTGCCCAACGACAACGGACGAACTGACTGGTTGCGCAGTAATTGAAGGCGCTACGGCTGTACCCACGCCGGTCATCTGAACCACGAACGTTGAGCTCAGCTGCGTGGCACTGAAGGAAGCCGCACCCGATGCATTAGCCGTATTAGAGGGTGCGAAGCTCGCTGTAAAAGTGGCGCTATTGCCTGGATTCAGGTTCACCGGCAAGGCCACTCCGCCGATCGCGAAACCTGCACCAGAAGCACTGGCTTGAGAAATCGTGACTGCACTCGTGCCGGAATTGGTGATCGTCAAACTCTGATTGCTGGTGCTGCCCACGGATATATTTCCGAAACTTAGGGCGGCAGGGCTAGCGCTTATTATGGCGGACGGCACGGAATTGGACGTGGCGGATGTCGAAGTGATAGCCGCAGCCGTGGAATTTCCCTTAGCGGCGGTCAGGCCCGTGCAGCCGGAGAGGGTTATGGTTAATGCGAAAAGAGTCGAAATCAGAATTAGGACTATGCCGCGGGGACTGCGGCGTGCTTCTGGATCGATAGAAAGCAGCCGTGGGTGCGAGTTTCTCGAAGACGCAGACACAACGCGGCGAGTCTAGAGAGTTCACACGTGTCCGCTCTACTGGTCGGACGAATCGATGAGGTACAGGTACTCAGGTTTGTTCGTGCGAGCACCTTGGGCTGGCCTATTGGGAAAGGACACTGTCCACTTGCGGAGCTGAACCTCCGGGGACGGAGACACTTCCGCTACCGGGATTCTGTGGCAGGTTTGTTTGTGAGTGGCCCCTTTTGTAGTCGCCTGCTGGTGCGGGCCAGTAACCTCACTCGTAGGTGAGAAAGCTGGAAAGTGCAGAAGTAGGATGGCTAATACCGGGATCAGTGCACCTGAGAATGCGATCGCGGTACCATTTTGGGGCGGCAATAACTGTCTTTCAATAAATCCGCCTCGTTGGTTTAGGGAAACCTAGCTAAAAAAGATACGCGGTCTCGCTATTCCCTCTTATTGTGTTGGCAACATCATTTGCGTGAAGCCGACCGTGTTGACGGTGCGCAGCATCGGCGTGAGCGGCGGCAGCAAGCTCGGCGTCAAGAAGTTCGTGTCGAACTGGTAGCCACGAGTTGGGGGGGTGTACACAGTATTGCAGCACTTATAGACGCCGACGGCCTGATGGTTGTAGTACATGCTGGCGATCGAACCTTCGTAGAAGAGGGTTTGGCCGCCCCAATTTTCGAGATACCGAAGGAAATTGTGCACCCCGCCGTCAGTTCCGAAGTCGCGCGTCGTTCCACTAGGCTGCTGGAAGGGAACGCCTTTTCCGGCCATAACCGCCATGCGATAGGTGGTCGTCACCACAGTGCGCCCGCCGAGGTTATAGGGAAACGCGAACGAGTTGAGGTCGTTCCAGTCATCCGAGAGCAACGTGACGGCGTCGCCGATGACGGAAGCGCCCACGCTGGTGGCGCTCCAGCTGATTGAAGTCATGCCGCACTGGCCCGGGTTGTTGTAACAACCCTGCACGTAGATCGGATTTTCGGAGACAACGGCCAAGCCGCAGGACACGCTGTTGCAAGTGCCCAGGCTGATGGTGTCGCCGTGAATGACCTTGAGAGCGCCACGGAAAAGGGCCGGCGGGTTCTCGCGCAAGTCCTGAGGCTGATTGGCAATCGCAAACGGCCATGAAATCCCCGCTGCCGTGCAGCCGGGGTTATTCGAGAGAACTGTTGCAGGTGTCGCGATCGACACCACAATGCTCGCGGCGGCGGAGTTGTCCAATGTCGGGCTGCCGCCGTACGTGCGCAGGGCCGGAGACGCATCCACGCCATTCACGTAATCGCCTTCGACGTCTTCCCCTTGGTCAAGCGTGCCGTTAGGGCATGCGCCGCCGCTCGCTGGATTGACGAAGTCCTCATAGCCGAAGCCACCCGTCAGGGCCGCCGTAGTGGAGACCGAAGGGGGTGGGCCCCCGGGGGTAGTGTCCGGGCTTTCGCCGCGCCGGTCGGAGAAGTAAATCGAGTAGCCATTAGTGGCCAGAACGTTCGCTCCATTGGTGCCAATCGCACCCGTAAACCATTTGGCGAGATTCGCCACATCAAGCTCGACGTAGTGCATGGCGCCAGCCAAAGTTAGTTGGTCGCCGCCCAGAGCCGTATCGCGCAGCAGCGCCTCCCGAGTGTCATAGAGCACGTTCGGCCAGTAATCAGTCCCGTGCTGTGACGCCGTGCCGCAGCCGGACCCTGAGAGGGGATTGTCCCGCAGCCGTGCAAGCCGGATCACGGCGTTCGTGCTGGGATCCGCGCACCCTACTGTCGCAACCCCGCTATGAGCGGTAGGACCTTGGGCGTTGATCTGCGAGGTTGGCAACGCCCGAAGACTTGGCGGGGCCGGTGTGCTCGAGCCCAGCGGGTTGATATTTCGTCCGGTGTAACCCAAGTTCAGGATTTCCTTGGTTACATCCACCCATGTGCCGGGTGTAGTCTTGCTTTGATAGTCGATCTTAATGCAGCCTGTGATAATCGGATAATACTGCTTGATCCAGTAACCGTCACCCGGGGTATACGAAGAACCTCCCGTCGCACCCGAGACGGGTAGAGGGAACGTGCTCGTACCTACGCCACTGAGCCATGAAGGCGCCGCGTTATACGGAGGCGCCCCAGCCCCCCCAGAACTGTCCCAGGCAAGCGTGGCCAGATCAACCGGCGTAGCAGGACTGGTGCCGTTCGTAGCCAGAGTCGGCAGTGCGGTAGAACTGGTGCTGCTGATATCACTATCCGTGCAGCCACCGGACGGCCCGTAGTCGGATAGCAGGACGCGCAAACTCACCTGGCTGTAGTATCTCTCTGCAAGCTTGGCGGGATTGCTGGTGTTCTCATTTGGCTGAGGTCGCCGAATCTGATCAATCGGCTGTCCGCCGATTGCCGGGGTTGCGATGGATATATTAAGTGGCTTAACGCCAGTCTCTTTGACGGCAATGTCGTTGTTGTATTTACTGTTGGCCATCCCCTTGAAAGCGGTGTCATACGGCCCGATGCTACCGACATAATTAGCGTTGCCGATGACGCTCTGGTTAGGGCTCTGCGCGACCAGGTTTGCCACACCGGACCCGGTAGTGATCTTGACGGCGCCGTTGTAGTTGGAGCTCGTGAGCCAGCCATTCTCCAGATTCTTGGTAATGATTTCACCAGCAGCCGTGACCTTTTGGCTCATCGTGAGGGTGTTATCGTCGCCCTCCGCCAGCCACAGGTTTCCGTTGGTATGCACGCGTCCCCCGAAGTTGAAATTAGGGCCCGCGAAGAAGTCCAAATCGGTCTGGGAAAAAACTCCGAACTGAAAGACGGGAATGCCCACGGTTTGTACGACGCGCTGGAGTTTGACCTCCGATCCTGGAGTGGTGCGAGCGGTGACCGTGAGAGTGTACGGCGTCATAAGGCCCACCAAGCCGGCATATGTGCCGCTGGGAATCGTGCCGAAGCTGCTCGCGGGCAAGGCTGGACTGGTCGGATTCGGAGTGAAGGTAATCTGGTAACCCGATCCTGGGGAAGTGCTGCCCGCCGCAATGTATTGCACACTTGAAATATTGGCGGGCGGACCGGGACTAGTAAGTAGCTTGTTAATGGCCGTCTTGTCCGGAGCATAATTGGCGTTGAACAGATTTTCGAGGCTCGCTGTCAGGGACTCCATGCCCGCCTCGGCGCCATAAAAAGCACGCTGGCGGTCGCTGTTGTTGCCACCGAGTTTCTGATCGTCGAGTACGAGCCATGAGACGCCGACCGTCATGGCTGAGAGCAGCAACAGGACGATCATCGTGGTCATCAGCGCTATTCCCTGATCGCCATGTTTCCTCACGGATTTTTCCCCTTGCGTTCTTGAAACGATGGATTCATTACGCTTTGGCATCATGCTCGTGCTCCTCGATGGCCGTTCACTGGAATTCATTGTAGAAATCCAGGCCTCGAATGCTCACGACGGTTTCCAGATTGTTCCGGAAATAGGTTTTGTTTTGGCTATAGGGATTCTCGGAGCGCGCATAAAGAATTATGTAGGCATCTCGGATATCGGGCAGTTGGGCGTCGGTGGGGTTTTCCTGTCCAGCGGTAACCGTAACTGGACTCGAACCGGCGTTGAGGATGTCGTAAAAAATCTGCACGTTCTCGATCACTTCGCCGACGGCCTGAGGCTGCTTTAGATTCACCTGGCGCATTAGTTCCGGGCGGCTCGGATTCGAATTGTCGATGAAATATGTGATCATCCAGATCCGAGTGGCCGTGGTCGTGGGATAAGCCCCAGAACTCGGCGGAGACTGGATCTGCGCGATGGTGCCCGAAGTCGCGCCCGATGCATTCAGGCCAAATGAGTCCGCTGGGCTGAATGTAATCGAATTAGCGGCTACGTTGACTGACGATACGCAGAGCAGCACCATGTGACCGCTCGAATCGCTGGTGGCCGTGTCGGTACCGGTAATACTGCCGTCTCCCAGCGTGTTATTGTTCTGGAGAAGGATCAGGTCGCCAGGACTGAGACCCGTGTTGCCGTTATTAATCACGATACAAGAAGCATCGAAAGTGACGGTAGTCGTCGGGCCGGCGGTCACGATACTCCCGGCGGGCGCTGGTGTGGGGTTGCTCGCCGCGCACCCTGCCGTGCCTCCGCCCGCGCTCAAAAAGATTGGGAATTCATTGAGCCAGTGCCCATTCGCGTCTACCAGTGTTGTATCGGCATAAAGCGCGGTAACCATATCCGAACCCACACCCGACGTTGCTGTGGTTGGCCCCAACCGATATCCCGAGATGACTGCGGGCAGAGCTGTCCAAGTCGTATTGAACGTGCCGAAACTTGCCCCCGGCGTACCGGGACCAGGCCGTTGTACCGCCGACGTGCCCCCGGTGTTGGGTAGCGTAATCCCGCCTAGCGGGATGCCTTCTCCAGCTTGAAGAAGATCCCGAACCATGTAGTTCAGCCCGGCACGTAAATTTTGCTGTGTGTCCGCCATCAAGCTCACTGCTTCGGTGGCATGAAGGCTATTGGTCAGCGCGCCCAGGGTCGCCGCCACGACGAGCGCTAGCACCGCTATGGCCACCAGCACCTCGATGAACGTGAATCCCTTTTCGGGTCTCATGCCGTTTCTCCGTCTCATCACGAGAAGTTCGAAATATAGGCCGTGAGGGTGTACGCGCGACTGGCGAAACGGCCAGAGACATAGGTCACCGTCACCTGAATCTGCCGAAGATTTGCGATCGGACTTCCGCTTTTGTCGAGTACAGGGGTGATGGCGATCGTGCGATTGAAATTGGAAAGGGGCACCAGATTTCCACTGGTGCTGTTGACGACCCCGGTGCCGTTCGGCAGGATAAGCCCGTCGGGCGCCGCCAGTGGCGGCCCCGCGCAAGAGCCGCCAGTAAAATCATCCGCCGTACCGAGGATCCCATCGGCGCCGGGACCGCACAGCGGCACGGCACCGGTGACGAAAATTCCGCCTGTGCAGAGGGTGGTGCCGGCGTTGCAGATGGTGGACCACGTTGCTTGGCCGATGTCGCGCGCCGTGAAGATCGATTCCACAGCTTCAGCGGCTTTCTGCTGTGCGATGTAGTCGTATTGAGACATGTTCATGTAGGCCATGCCATCTGCGAGCACGGCGGCCAAACCGAGAACCCCGATCAGCAATACAGCTAGCGAGATCATGGTCTCCGCCAGCGTGAAGCCGCGTTGCGACGAAGCGTATCGGAGAATTCCCATACGTGCGTTTTTACTCATCGGAACCACGCCGTTCCAGTGCCGTGATATGCAAAGACGCGGCCCGTGTTGCCCAGGATGGTGACTGCGCGCGCCGATGAGGGTATTCCTGCCTCCCCAAGAAATATGCTCACGTTAATCGGACTCCCGTTCCCGTCCGTGAACGTTCCGTCACTCTGAAATTCCATGCCTGTGGTCGGCGCGCCGGGGGTCGAGGCAGAGTAAAGACCATTCGGAGCCGCTGGCGAGCCGCCGATGAATCCATCGGGTGTGTCCGGCTCACCGGCGAAGCTCAGTAACTGCACCCTGTTCTCGATCGGAAGCACAAGCAACGGGGTCGTAGCAAGGACTTGTGTCGGCGGAGCGGGAGGGATACCTGGAACGACGATCATTTGTGTCAGGGCAATACAGTTCAGAATGCCACCATCTGGTGGGCAGGAGGTGCCAGTTGCTGCGGTTAGAAACTGCACCACGATCGTGCGCCGGTCCGAGATCGCCAGCTCGCGCGCCTGCCGCAACGTGCTTTTCACTTGATCCAGTCCTGCATTGGCCTGGATCTGCTGCCACATGGGTTGCATTTGGATCACGGCCATGGCCGAAACCACCAAGAGGATGATTATCGTGGTCAGGAGTTCGACTACGCTGAAGCCCCCCATGCCACGTCGGGAATCGACAGTCCCGCCCAAGTAGTCTGAGCCGTGAAGCCAAGACCCACTCTGCTCTTGGCCCGTACATAAGACGAGATGGGTTGAGTCAAACATTGGAATGACCCCCCTTTTGAGTTCACCCGGTTCTTACTTGAAAGTGATTCTCAGGGGAGGCACAGAAACCGGCAATGGTACGGGTGTGCAGTGTCCTTGCGTGCAGTCCGGGTCCATCCGGGCACTGACCGGAATAAGTGGCGGATTCTTTTCGGTTTAAGTGCGAAGCGTCTAAATTACCGAAAACTAAACCTAATGTACGCGCCTTGGTTAACGCACCGAAGATGGGCGCGCAGTCTGGGGCAAGCCATGGTCGAGGAGTATGGGATGGCTGGTATTCGCAGGTGGGGGGCAGGCGCGAAACGGATTTCCTGCAGATCGAAATCTCGCGCCACTTCCTCGACCATTTTCGCCGAGATAGTTCTGCTGTTTCCGACAAACGCCGTAATCAGCGCATGTTCGCAAAGCAAATTAGTAATTCGCGGTATGCCGCCGGCATGTCGGTGCACTGCTTCAATTGCATCCGGGCCGAAGATCTCTTCTCCCGTGCTTCCGGCGATACGCAGGCGCTCCCTGACATGCCCCTGTGTCTCAACCAGCGTTAGCGGACCGGTCTTGGCCCAGAGTGTGATGCGCTGGCGAAGCTGTCGAAGTTGTTGGTCGTCGACTTCTCTTCCAGCTCAGATTAACCGGCGAGAACGATCTGAAGTCGAATTGCTGGTGCTGCTACAGGGACGTTGCCGAAGCTTACGGCAGCGGGGCTGGCACTTAGTGCGCGGAAGGTACGAGATTAGGCGTTGCGGAGGGGGAACTGATGACCACAGGGGTCGAATTTCCTTTGACGCTCGTGACGTCTCCGCAACCTGAGAGGATTATGGCTGATACAAAGAGCGTGGAAGTGAGGAAAAAAATTAGGGCGCGGGAACTGGGGCGCGCGTGTGGGTCGGTCGAAAGGAACCGTGACTGCGAAGATGCAGACACAACGCGACAGTCTAGAGAGTTCATACGTTTCCGCTCTACTGGTCGGGCGCACCGATGAGGTACAGATACTCAGGTTTGTTCGTGCGAGCACCTTGGGCTTGCTCATTGGGAAAGGACACTGTCTACTTGCGAAGCTGAAGCTCCCCAGGAACGATCGCGCAAGCTGGATATCCGGGACAGAGACACCTCAGCTACCCGGGATTCTGTGGCAGGTTTGTTTGTGCTCAGCGTTAAGCACTCGGCGGCGGAAGCTTCGGAAGAAGGAGCCGGATTCACGGACGGTTCACGCGCATCCGAAGCGGCCCCTTTTGTAGTCGCCTTCGGGGTGCGGGTAGCCCTCAGTCTTAGGTGAGAAAGCTTTAGAATTCAGATTCCGTGGAATTGCTGGAAAGTGCAGAAGTAGGATGGCTAATACCGGGATCATTACCTGACAATGCGACCGCGGGCCTAGGGGCGGTAATAACTGGCTGTCCATTAGCTCGGCGAGGTGAACTCGGTGTTGGATGACCACGCGGCGAGTTCTCCGCTGTGCGACTACGGGCGGCGATTTGAAGATATGTCAGTTCGCCGCGGTTGCAGGCTTTTGATTGGCAGCGAGTTCCTGATCAATAAGCTTCTCGAAGGTCTCGGCGGGTTGCGCGCCGTCTAGGAAGATGCCATTGATGAAAAACCCGGGCGTGCCGATAACTCCCGCACGCAAACCTTCCTGCCGATCCTTGTCGATATCGGCTTTATAGCGCGCGCTATCCAGGCATGCCGAGAAGCGAGGCTCATCCAACTGCAGAATGCGGGCATCCAGCAGCAGACTTTGATGATCCTGCTTTTCCGGATTGCCGAAGAGCAGATCGTGATACTCCCAGAATTTCCCCTGCTCGGCCGCGCACCGGGAACTTTCGGCAGCGGCTTCGGCTGTCGGGTGAAGCTCTACCAGCGGGTAATCGCGATAGGCCAGGCTGACCTTGCCGGCATATTTCGAGAGAACCTCGCTGAGGGTGGCCTCCGCTTTGCGGCAAAACGGGCAACCGAAATCTGAAAATTCGACGATCATTACCGGCGCGCTGGACTTCCCCTTGAGACGGGCGGCATCAAAATCCAACTGAGTGCGGGCCGGGCGAAGCAGGACCACTGCCTGGCCGCTCTCTTTGGCGCGCGCCAATAGCCCGTCGGCAAAAATCTGGCGCGCCTGCTGCAACTTCATATTTTTGAGCGTTTCTCGCAGGTTATCTTCGACCTTTTCGAAGGGCTGCTTGATCTCATCCTGACGCGCAAGGTAGTAGGCGTTCAATTCACCCGGGGTGGGGTCGGCGAGCTTTCCATCGACTTCGGACTGCAAGTACTGCGCCAAGGTCACACCATGCTTTTTGGCTTCCGCCTCCGCCAGCTTTTGTACCAGCAGCGCATCGAGCGCCCTGCGCTTCAGGTCGTCTTCCTGCTGGTGGAGCTTTTCGAGTTGGGCCCGCACCTGGGGCTGAAGCTGCTCTTCGAAGATGGGCTCTCCGCCGAACGTAGCCAGGGGAGTTGAGGCCGGCGTTGATGTCGCGGGACTGCTCTGCCCTGCCGCCGTGCATGCGAACGCGAATGCGAGGATGGACAACAACGAGCCCAAGTGAGTTTGATTTTTTCTCATAATCTAAACGCTAAGCGAGGCAGTTTGCGGACTGGGAAACAGACGAGCGACGATAGCGGGGAGACCCGCTATCGTCGCGTCGGTTAGAGATTTTAGTGCGTTGCTACGAAGCGAACTATGCCATCGCCATTACTCAAGCAGGATCCTGGCCCAGAATCGCCTATGACCGTGTGACCATCGACTGCGCGGGGCCTCCCCAGAACCGCAGCCATATCCACGACGGCCAGCGTCGAGGGGGGCGGCCCGCCGCTCGCAAACACTGTGTAGGACTTACCGTCGTTCGGGCTGACGTAAGCGGTCATGGTGTGCGGGTCGAGGCCGGCGTTGACGCCAGTTATGCACGGCACGAAGGCATAATCGGTCAGAGCCGGGGTTCCGCTGCCGGAGGTAGATGGAAGCTTCAAGATTGCAAATGAGCTGCCGCCAAACTCACCGGTTACGACGCCTAAATCGCTCGATCCGGGAGCAACTGCAGCTCCGGAAAGCCCGGCCGAGTAGCTGCCGATAAGCGTGGTGGTCGACGTTGGCGCAGTCCAAGAGCCCGGGGCACCGGGCACGAATATCGCCTGCTTCATATCACTTAGCGTGAGGTTGTTGGTGAACTCGAACGGGCCCACGGCGATTCCGGTGTTGCAATCCACAGCAGACGCGTCCCCCTCGCCTCCAGTAGAGGTGATATTCATCCCGTATTCAGTAGTGAAGTTTCCGCCCGCATCGACGGAGATGAAGTCGTAGACATTCCTCTCATTCAAGGAAAGGACACCACCTTGAATGGGATTGACCACGACATTTTCCGACACATGGTTGGCCAACTGGAACGGAGTACCAAATGTATTGGTCATGAGATCGAGCGTCTGTAGAGCAGTGCCCGAGCCGCCGGTGTGGCCCATGGCGATGACCGCCTGGTCATTCAGTGCATTGATGGCCACGCCGCAGTTTTCGCAGCTACCGCCAGAGAAGCCGGCGGTTGTGTTCGATCCGCTGGTCAACGTGGTAACAACGTTGGAGGAGTTGAGATGGTAAACATCGGTATTGTTGGCGACGCAGACGGATTCACCTGTAGCCGGATTGCCCGCACAAGAGTTCACGGCGTGGGCTGTCGGCACTGAAGCGGGTGGCACTGGCGGCCCTCCGCCGGTTTCCAATTGAACCACTTGAATTCCCGTCGTTCCACACGACCAACATCCGTTCGGAGCGATGGCGTTCACCGGAGCCGGTCCGGTCGTTGGAGCAATAACGCCGAGTGAGCTGGCCGGCACGCAAGACGCAAGGATCTTGCTGGAGGCGGTGACCTTCACGAGAGAGCAATTGGTGCTGGAGAAAGGGCTATCGCCGACGGCCGAGTCGCTAAGGTGGACATTGTAGATACCACTGGCGAGCGTAGCCGGGATGGTCACGCCTACACGCTCGGTGCCAGCCACAATCGGCTTCAGGCTATTCGCAGTGTTGGTGACCAAGGCGATTCCGCCGCAGGTTGCCGACCAGGTCACAGTGATATTGCTAGCCGTGACGTCTGCTGCCGGCCAGCCATTGATTTCAGTGACGTTAACGTCGGTTCCAGCCGTTCCCGAGGATGGGGTTGTGGCCAAGGTCTGCTTCTGAGCATGCGCCGCCGGAATTAACAGCGTGCACGCGATCAAGACGAGTGGCATAACCACGCGGCCAGCACCCGAGCTCAGTCCCACCAATAACCGCTTGCGCCCAACGATGAGGAGGCCCAGCATACCCGTCGTGATCAGCAGGATCGATGAGGGTTCCGGAACGGGCGCGGCGCTTGTGGTGGTGGCGTTGATAATGGCGAAATCTCCATTCGTCAGGGTCGTCCCTACGGAGGGGAGGATCGTCGTAGCGAAGGTGGGACTAATGGTTTGCGTCGTTCCGTCGAACAACACAATGGTGGTGGGGCTGAAGGTTCCGGTCAAGGTCGCTTGCGTAGGCAGGGGATTAGTTCCGCCTATGCCGAAAGGCGTACCGTCCCAGGAAATGCCGTCGAGCGATAAGCTGAAATAACCCGGTGGTTCCGTAACGACTCCGCCGCCCGTAAAGCTTACGGTCAGGTTCAAGCTGGAGAGGTTTACCGTTGTCGTAATGGGCCAGGTGGCGCTAAGAGACGAATTCGGGCCCGTGAGATTCGTAATGTCAAATTGAGCCGAATTGCCCGGAGCGATGACGTCGTAAGTAAGTAACCCAACTGGGATAGTCGAGCCAGATGCCGCCCGAGAGAACAAAACAATTGGTACCAGGAAGAGAAGCAATCTCAACCATTTTCGATTCATTATCTATCCTCCGATTCACTGTGTCCTGGGAGAGTGAGGTCGCTAGCGAGCTTCCGCCGAAGAGGGAGCAAACGGCAGAATTCGAGGGGACAGTAACTAGAGCTTCTCGCCATTCAATCAAGACCACACAAACGCCTGACACTTATCGGGCAATTTGGGTACCAAGGCGTCCGCATTGAAAACAAAGGACCTTGGCCGGCGGTTATAAGGGAATGTTCAAATCGTTGCATACTTCCGGAAGGTGGTTAGCGGGCTTGGCTTAGAGTCCCAGGCGGAGCCGAGTCCGGCGTTCCCGCACGCAATGCAGGCCGCAGCGATTTCCGATGTGGGCCGGCTCGACAGGCTCCGCCGAGACCGAGTTGAGCGGTCCGATTGCGCACCGAACACCGGACGCGCCCGAAACGCAGCTCTACAACGGCTTTTGCGTTTGACACCGAACTAGCGTCCAGCCCATCACAGTCAGTGAAAGCGGTGCCGCGGCAGGCTCTTATATTGAAGATGAAGATGGAGATGGAGATGGAGATGGAGATGGAGATGGAGATGGAGATGGAGATGGAGATGGAGATGGAGATGGAGATGGAGATGGAGATGGAGATGGAGATGAGATGAATGGCCCCCCGAAAGGCGGGCTCGTTAGAAAAACACTGCGGACACTCCCTTCGGCGCGAGCTGCATTTATATCCTGTAGCGTTCTACGGATTAGCGCCGGGAGTCATTATGCTAGCTCCACCAGGGCTCGGACCGTCTCAGCCGCGTAACCGGCGAGCCAAGTCAGCTTATCGCGCACATGTCCGGCGCGGTCGATTCCGTTCGCTTGCGCGATGCTGATGGCCG
The DNA here is from genome assembly GCA_963803735.1 of uncultured Acidobacteriota bacterium. Classification (GTDB taxonomy): domain Bacteria; phylum Acidobacteriota; class Terriglobia; order Acidiferrales; family UBA7541; genus Palsa-189. Next base: position 421,891 of record CAWDNV010000019.1, read on the forward strand.
CGTCGACCAAAGCGTCCAGTAAGGGAGCTCGCGGCGGTGAAGCGATGGTATTCGACTTACCCAAGCGCGGCAGTGCCGGCCAAATCCGGCCGGTCACAGAAAAACACGCGTTCCCATGGAACGAATACATCCTCAAATACTGTAAGCGTCTCGATCATTTTGTGTTGCGTCGAGATGAGGCGCGTAAACGGATCATCTGTGCCGTGCAGGAAATCGGATGCGTACCAGCGAAGACCGCGCGAATCCATAGGTACAGCGAAAGCCAGCGACCAGGAATCGTCGCCCGCGCTCATGCTTCTGCTGGGCAGTATGACGATTTCGTCGACGTAGGGTGAGCATGAAGTATGCACCTTCGCCCCACGAACGATGATGCCGTCCAACCGTTTTTAGACGACGCGCACGTTAAGATCGGGATTCAACTGCAAGCAGTGCCGTCAGTGTTTCCCACATCTGCCCTGGTCCACGCTTCGGATAATGGAAACGGTCAATCAAAGTCTTCGCCAGCGTCTCATTCGTCCGAAGTAGAGCGTTCCGGATTACAGTGCCCAGCGAAAGCTGTTTGATCCGCTGGGTCGCCCACTCCGCTTGAATGTCTGCACAGGGTACGCCCCAGACTTTCTCTGTATAGGTCTTGAAAAAGGTTCGATAGAGGCGCTTTCCGAAGCGGTTTGAGACCCATTGCTCCAGACTTTCCTCTCTAGGGTGTGGGAACAGACAGGAACGTGACGAAGTGGCCGCATGCAGATGTCCACTTTGAAGCATGCCTCTATTTAAAGACTCAAGCGCTTAGCGACAATTGGCCCTAGCCCTTGATGGATTTGGGTTAAAAATGTGCGCAAAATGAGCACCTTGATTCCTCTTCAGTGCACACCATAAAAGCTGAAGCCTAATCTTTAGGAGGGGTGGAGGTCCGACGAGGCAACCGGGTGAAATCCACAGATATTGCGAATGACGAAAGTCAGCTGTCTCGGCCTAACCTTTTTTTTCGCCCGCGACTTTGGTCAACGAGATAGAAGATGGCTTCAGATTTTGAGGCACGGGAGGCTCGACCAGAATGGGATGCCCACTGCCATTCGCTGCTTTAGGCACCGATTGGCGATCAGGCTCTTGGAGGTCAAAATCCCGTGCCACTTCGTCGACCATTTTCGCTGACACCGTCTTGGAGTGTCCAACAAAAGCCGTAATAAGAGCGTGTTCGCAGAGCAAATTGGTAATCCGCGGTATGCCTCCGGCATGGCGGTGCACGGCTTCGATTGCCTCGGGACCGAAGATCTCTTCCCCTGTGCTTCCGGCCACGCGCAAGCGCTGCCTGATATAGCCCTCTGTCTCAAGTAGCGTCAGTGGACCCGTCTTCGCCCATAATGTTATGCGTTGGCGAAGTTGGCGGAGTTGTGGGTCATTTACCTTGTCTTCCAACTCAGGTTGACCTGCGAGCACGATCTGGAGGAGCTTCGCACTCGCTGTTTCCAAGTTCGTCAGCAGGCGAATTTCTTCGAGCATGTCGGCAGAGAGATTTTGAGCTTCGTCGACAATCAATACGGCTCTATTCCCACTCTGGTACTGATTGAGCAACCATTCATTTAGCTTCATCAATGTGCGGCTTTTCAATGTCGAATCGCAGGAGATGCCAAAGTCGGCCATCATAAAGTCAAAAAATTCCAGTTCAGTGAGCCGGGGGTTGAACATAAAGGCTGTAGAGATGTGCTCCTGGCGACACCACTCAAGGAGTTTATTGAGTACGGTGGTCTTGCCGGTTCCCACCTCGCCGGTAAGCAAGACAAAACCTTTCCGGGTTTGGATTCCATAGATCAAACAGGCAAGCGCCTCTTGAATGTGGTGCGTCAGATATAGGTATCGGGGGTCCGGATTAACATTGAAGGGGCTCTCTTTCAGTCCGAAGAATTTGTTATACATATCGAATCCTCATCCTGTCTTTTCCGTTGTCTTTGAGGTGCTGCCTCGCCATTTATCAGTGAGCCCTTTTTAAACCCCAAAATGCTTGGCCGAAATCATTTGGAGCTATTGCTCATCTAGCTCGGGTTAGCAGTGGGTGCCATTGCAAGGTAATACCGAACTGACTAAATGATCCTGGGAGCCCGCAACTCGAGACAGGACAGCCTGCCCCACCTCCGCTGGTTTGCTGCTCGAACGCGTAGCTCAGGCCCATATGGAACTGGCGTCCTAACGGACGGTTCAAGCCGACGCCGGCAAACCAGTTGTCGAATTGGCTGGCAAAATTGGCGACGGATGCTAAAGCTTTGTTTACGGCGTATCCGCCATTGACCGAGGCAGACCAGATTCTTGTGAATTCGTGTTTTGCCGTAGCCGTGACGGTTTGACTTTCACTGCCGAAGAACACGCCCGAACCTGCGTTGACTCCGCGGAAGTAAGCGAGAGAGTAGCCAGTGCGGCGGCGCTGGTAGGTCAGCGAGCTGGAGGCGCTCCAAGATAGCTGCGGTTTGTTCACCGCACCCAAGTAATCAAAATGGATTAGTTGTGGGCCAGCGGATACCTGGAAAGCCAGTCTCCCGGTGACTTTGCGGCCGAAGGCGACTTGAACCAAATCGCTTTGCAGGCGGCTGCTGGATCCGACGAAAGTTATGAGGTTGCGACCGTAACTCACGGCGATATCGTTCTTGGCGCTGAGGGCGTAGTTATATCCGGCGCTCCCAGTGATTGTCTGACTGTTAAGATAGCCAGGATCCAAAAAGTGCAATAACCCGTAAGAACCTACCAAGGTTAGTGTCGTCCGCCGGGTGGGCGCATAATCGATTTCGGCCACTGCGGTGTTAGAGAGCTGCCGCGCCAGACCTGTTTGGATGGTTCCACCAGAAGATAAAGATGGCTGGATGCTGGCAAGATAACTATTCTGGCCCACCTGAACAGGCCCACCTGCGAATAGACTGCCGAAACCTGAACCCTGTGAATACTGTGCATCGTCGCGCAACCGCAATCTCCACCGGCCTAAGGATATTTCCTGCGAGATGCCGCCCTCGTGATAAGGCAAGTTCGAAACGCCATAAGAGGATGGCTGATAGATGCTATCCCCACCGTGATAGGAGAGCGTGAGACTATAGCGGCGCCATCGATGGGCCACATCAAGGCTGCCGCCTAAACTACTAACGGAAACGATTTGTCCAGCGACGACCCCGGTTTCTCCGAGTTCCGAAAATTGTAGTGCGGGATCAAAGATACGGTTCAGACGACGCAGGGAGCCCAAACCGGCAGTCTCCGCGCTCGAGAGTACGTGCGTGTCAGGCTGTTCCTGAGCCGAAGCTTCCGGTTGTGCGTCTTGTTGGCCTTGGTCACGAACTGCGCCCGTTATGGAGTTGTTGCCACCGTTCGCGAGGGGCGCCAATGGCTGGACAGGAGCCGAGTCGTTTGGAGGAGGGTTCGGCGATTGCTGTGCCCGTGCGACAGCGAGGGACAGCAGCGTGGCCGCCACTGAGGTTTGGATAAGTGTGCGTAAGATCCACGGACGTTTCATATTGATTTTTCGACCGATTCCGCCATCTAGGTTACGGTATAACGATCGTATCGCCCGTCTTTAGGACGATATTCTGGTCGACCCGCTTTCCAGCAATCACATCCTTATAGTTAAAGAAAAGCTTTTGCTGCTTCCCATTTTCTTGTCGCAGCAGATAGATCTTTTTGGGATTCGCATACGCGCTAAAACCGCCGGCATTCGAGAGGGCTTGTAGAATCGTCATATCGGGAATCAGTGTGTACGCGCCAGGGCGCGCGGCCTCCCCTAGAATATAGAAACGTTGGCTGTTAATCTGACTGACAATGATTGTGACCTGGGGGTTCGTTACGAACTTACTCAGATCCTTCGCGACCTGAGCGGCTAATTGCGAAGGAGTCAATCCGGTCGCTTGAATATCATTGAGCAGCGGAAGGGAAATCTTTCCGTCGGGACGAACCGGGACGGTACGGGAGAGATCTGGTTCTTTCCAAACGTTAATATCGAGGACATCCTGCGAACCAATCACGTAATTGGGATCTGTTGTCGCCGACTTCTTAGTGTCGCTGGAAGCGGGCGCGTCCGGTCGTTGTAGCGTGCTGGCGCTCTCTTGCGCCAACGTCGGAAGCGCAAAAAACAACAAAATAAGGACGGTCCACAACTGTATGCGCTCAAGCATTTCCCGCTTCCTCCCCGCGATTCGGACGGTGATTTCGTCAACGCAACTGCGGCAGATTGATTCAGAATCCATCGTCTAATCCAAGATCTGATTGGGAGATTCTTTTGGCGAATCGTGAGCGTGATCCGCGTAGTCGTACGAGCCGTATGCCAGAGCTTTTCCATTCACGGCGTTCAAAACCACTCCCAGCACGTTTCTCCCCTCCACTTCTTGGCGTGCCCTTTGAGCAATTTCTGCCGGAGTCGAACCCGCCCTCACGACAAGAAGCAAGGCATCGCAAGAATCGGCAACAACATGCGCATCCGCAACCGGCAGGCAGGGTGGTGAATCGATGATGACCCAGTCAAAGAGGGGAGCGACGCGATCCAGCAGCTGTTTAAGGCGTCCGTTCGAAAGCAACTCGCTGGGATTAGAAATTTTTGTTCCGCTCGGAATAAGATACAGGCTGCTTTCCCGTTCCGAATGGATGGCGTTCACGTCGTCTATATCTCCGCGCAAATAATCACTTAGCCCTGGTCCGGCCGACGCGCCGAGGACGAGATGTAGCTGCGGAGAACGCAGATCGGCATCAATGAGAAGGACGCGGCGGTCGCGCTGTCGAATGATGGCCTGGGACAGGTTGGCAGCGACAAATGTCTTCCCCTCTCCCGACACGGCACTAGTTACTAAGATTGTTCGAAGATGCTGAGTTTTCCGAAGCTGATAAAGCCGCGAGCGCAAGGTGCGAAACTGCTCCGCGCCAAGAGTGCTCAGGGCTGGATTCGAAAAAGCAGTCGAATTAAGACCGGGGTGCCACTCGGAGCGTGCGCACTGCTTTTGCAGATCTTCAAATTGAAGAGGCCCAGCGAAAGCGGGGACCGAGGCGTCTACCTGAGTTAGGGGACTGATGAAACTGGCTGGAGACCCGTTCTTTAATTCCCGCTCAGGACCTATTTCCGAATCGAACGGAAATGGAGCAATGTCCGGAGCGCCGGCCTGTTCTTGTGCAGCCTTTTGCATAGCCTCGTGAATGCGACTCATGGTTTCCCTTCAGCAACCCAATCAGGGCGCTTCAATCTGCGGTGCCTGATTAAAGTTCTAGGTCTTCAGCAATGAACTGGATGTTTCTAAAGGCAATTTCTCCGCCCGCTTACTCGCCGACACTTCGATGACTGGTATCATGGCGAGCACCGGTAGCCTAAGAGCGAGTTCGGCGTTCCGGCTCGATCGCAGTGACGTATCTTGCATTTCGATAATCAGAACGAGACCGATGCCTAGACTTAAGCCTCCACCGAATCCTCCTAGAGCGAAAAGCAGTTTATCGGGAAAGGACGGCTTATCCGGAAGATTGGCTGGATCCAGTACCTGGAACTGTTCTCCCTGCTGGTGACGCTCAAGATCGTTGGCCATGGCTGACTGGTCTCGTTTGCTTAGTAATTCGTTGTAGAATGCCAGGGCTGTTTGATAGTCGCGGGTCAGTTCCTTATAATCTTGCTCGATCGTGGGGCTGGATTCTACACGGGCTTGGTATAACTTGATTTGCTTCTGAATCTCCTCCTGCTGTGCTGTTCTCTCTTTTATGCTTTGTTCCATTTGGAAGATCTGCGCGCGCAAATTCTGAATCTGTAGCGGTTCCGCCGGCGTCTTGGCGGACTTGTCAGTTTCCGCAAGATTTTTGTTTTTAACCTCACTGTCCGCGATTTTCTTCTTCAGAGTTTCGATATCGTTCTTTGCCTTGATGACGTCCGGATGATCCTCTGTGTATTTGGACTGCAACTCTGAAAGCTGCAGTTCTCGCACGGAGAGTTGTTGTCCAAGCGTCTCCGGATTTTGCCCAACCTGAGAGGATTGCCAGGTCTCGATCTGCTGTGTCAGCACGGACTCGGCATAGTTCTTATCTTGCTGGACGCGGCCAAGTGCCTGACTTACGGCATCGAGCTGGGTGGTAAGGCCAGTAAGGATATTAAGATTTGTATTGCTTTCATCAGGAAGAGTACCAATATGGAGACGTTTAAATGCTGCCAGCTTACTATCTTGTTCGTCGAGTCGTCCCTTAGCGTCGTCCAGCTGTTTGCTTAGGAATTGGGTCGTTTGTTCAGAGAGTTGCTGTCGCAGTTTAAGGTTTTCTTCCATGAACATTGAAGTAATCGTAGAGCAAATCTGCTGGGCAAGGTGAGGATCATCGAAAACCACAGTGATATTAAATCCTGGGAGCTGCCGGCCTTCGGTCCCGGTCATAGCACGAATGGGAGTAACACTGATCGCTTGGCGCAGACGTTGGACTAGATCCTCCATGGATGCGTCCTTGATGTCCTTAGGAAAAAGGCCAAACTGCTGAATGACAGGCTCCAGACGCGTGCGGCTCAAGATCTGCTGTTGCATGGTTGCCAAGCGCTGATTCACATCTTGAGTGATCACAGGTTTGACGTAGTCCCCAGGAACCGTAGGCTGTTCCACCAAAACCAAAGTCTGAGAGGTGTAACGTTTGGGCAGAAAATGGGCTACCCCATATCCTCCGGCCGCGCCAACAATGGCGAGGGCCGTTACCAGCCACCATCGCCGCCGAAAAATCTCGATATAGTCGTCGAAGTCCAGTTGTCTCATTTCATCCTCGTTTGACGTCTTACCTATGCGGGTTCCTGTTCTTCGGCGCGGATTTGCTTCAGTTTGTAGAGCAGCGATTTGTAACTGATTTGCAGCTCCTGAGCTGCGCGCTTTCGGTTCCAACGAGTCTTGGTCAAGGTCTCTAAAATCAACTGTCGTTCAGTTCGATGAGAAGCGGCACGGGCGGCCGTCTTCAATGGAGATGCTTTCCCACTGGTCACGCTGACGGGAGATTCATTCATCTGTAGGCCAAGTTGCGAAACGACAGCTTTGGAGTCATTCATGACCACAATCTTTCTCACCAGATTTTCCAACTCTCGAATGTTGCCAGGCCAGGAAAATTCCTGCAGCGCAGCGAAATCTTGCGAGTCGAGGTGAGGACGCGGGCGAGCGAGAAGAGTCGAATACTTCACCAGGAACAACTCTACAAACGCCGGAATGTCTTCTTTTCGCTGGCGCAAGGGAGGAAGAGGCACACTCACTGCACTAATCTGGTAGTAGAGGTCAGCTCGGAATCGACGGGCCCTGACTTCTTCTTCCAGGTTCCGGGTGGTCGATGAGATCAATCTCGGCCCGCCGAAGTCGTCCGAGGGATTGCAGCCTTCTTGTGGTAGAGAGTACAAAAGATTGCGCTGACTGGTATGGTCGAGTTCGCTAATCTCCTCAAGGAATAAGGTTCCCCGGTGTCCGTCGCCATTGCTGTGTCCGTTGAAGTGGGCGGATAAAGATTCACCGCTCAGAAAAGCACAGATTACTTTAACAAGAGGCTGACTGCCCCTCGGAGACAGTTGGTGAATTTGCTGTGCGAGAATTTCCTTTCCTGTGCCGCTTTCCCCAATGAGCAGCAGAGGGATATTCGTCGGCGCGAGCTTGGCGACCATCCGCTCGAGCGCGTGCATCGCCGGGCTATTGGTTTGTCCCAGCTGGAAGCGATTCTCGCCCGATACGGGGATAGGTTTAGTTAGAGATGTCTTTTGCATTGGAAAATCGTAAATACTTGCGTTCCCTCGAGGAAAAACTCGGCAAGTTCAGTAGTACGTAGAGCAAAGGACATACCAACGGGCGTATCCATCGTCGGCATAATGGTTCAACACTAAGGGTTGTTCTTTCTGAGTGTTAGCTTGCTCTTGGCGGGTGGTGAATGCTCAAATCGATCGGGTAGGGCATCCCGAGCAGCGCCTAAAAAGTGGTAAGAAATTTCCTTTTTCTCCCAATTTGCCTAGACTGACGTGTCGGGTAAAGGCCAGCCTGGATTATGATGCGCAAAACTAGTTTTCCCTGCCACGACAACGCAAACTTATGTAGGGGTGAAAGATGAAGATCAAGATTTGCAACAGGATGTTGTACGGGAACTAGTTTCGCTGGCCGTGCGGAACAACGGCAGCTCTAGTGGGTCTCCTGAAGGAGCCTGCGTACTGAAGAAGATTGCGATCTGAGCTTTCAGGGGGCGCACGGGTTTTTCATCGGCCGCTTGTGAACAAGGCAGGTTCCGCGGTGTTCGAACTACCTCCGCCGAGGACGCGGTTCTGCGCAGCAGACGTGAGCGTGAATTGGCTGAGAAGAGCAACAAACATCGAGCCCAGAAATGCGCCGTGATGATCTTCACAATTCATCTCCAGTGGGTGCACGGGCTTTACGAGCATGTTCATTTCACAGGATTTCATGCCGACAGAATTGAGCCGACTTATGCCTTAATGCCCAAATGGGATGATCAAGCGGGGCGAACTCTACTCTCCGGTAATGAAGACTGTCAAGCGCAATGGCACTCCGTGCACCTCTATACGAGTATACGAGGGCTTCGGTCATACGCCGCGCCTCCCACAATAACTATCGCAGTCCTCCAGTGACATGCGGTCGCGCCGACGCCACGTACAAATCCCAGCCGGGAGGGTCCGCTGCCCTTGTCTGCTGTCAGCACATGCGCATCTGCGACGTCTGTTTCTGTTTCTTTCTTTTCATGCCAAGGAGGCTGACCAGAGCCATGCCGAAGAGACCAGTACCGAAGAGGAATAACGTGCTAGGCTCAGGCGTCGGTGTTGGTGGTGTTGTATTGATGGTGAGGTTATCGATGCCGATTGTGGCCGGCCAGTCGATGAATTCTAGCTTCGTGACCCCAGCCGGGAACGCCCAGATGCCGCTCTGCCCCAGAAACTGCGGCGCCAGCTCAGTACCGCTAACGCCGGTCGCAGGAGAGTGGAGGTACGGAGCACCGGGGCTCGTCCCTGGCATGACCGCGAGCGTTTGGAAGATCTGATTGCCGTTAGCATCGAAAGTGAAGTCGGGCCAGTTTGCGCCGCAACTGTTGTGACCATTCGGACACGTTCCATCTGGAAAGATCTCGTAATCGAAGCTCACGCTGTAGATTTGAAGTCCGTGAAAGACCATAGAGATCTCAGTGGAACTGCTTATGTTATCGATAAACGTGTCCTGACTATTCAAGTGCTGCGTAGTTCCATCTGAAGTGGCTAGGGTGAGCGGAGTAACCACCTGGTGCCCGACGGGGCCAACAAGGGGTCCAACGACATGTCCATCCCCAGTGTAGCTGTTGGAAGCCTGCGCACCAGTCACGGTCACTGAGCCAGGGCCTAATATGCCGTTCATATAATTCTGGACATTAATATCTGGGGCGCCATTCGCGAGGCTGTTGAAGTTGAAAGAGAGCGTAGTGGCCTCAACAGCTGGAGACAGCAGCAGGCTTGAACCTATGACTATGATGGCGAGCTTGAGTCGCATTCTTCCTCTCCTTAGTTCCTTAGCTTCTTCAGGCTCATGGGAGAGGCACGGCGGTCATAGTAGTACTCCCCCGAGTGCGCTGGGTTGCCCCGGAAATCCGAGATAAACCTGCAAGAGGAATGCCATCCACTTGGGTTGCCGAGATCACTCAAATCATGAGAGATAGAAGTAGCCAGCGAAGTCGCTTGTGCAACTGTTTTCCTAGAAAAGGTAGCGACACGGTTTCAGTTCAAACGAAGCAGCACCGGAAGTGAGCGCGATGCGGCCGGCTCAAATTAGATTAGGGTGGTGGCTAAGGCTTGTATAGAACTTCGAGCGAACCAGTCATCCCTATAGGTTGAGCGCCAGTGAGCTGGATTCAGGAGTTCTATGCCGGATTCTTTCGTCTTAAGACCGACTCTGGTGTGCTTTGCTTAAGGCAAAAAAAGGTTTTCTGGGCGGCGCGCGATGCGAGACTTAAGGGGTTGGGATGGTGGCCGATACCTCACTGGAATGCGCGCTCTCTACATCGCTCGAATCGACTGCGGTTACAATCCAGTAGTATTTCTGGCTATCCTGGACGGTCGTATCAGTAAAGGTTGTGATCGCGTCCACAGAAGAATTGATCTTCGCATATGGCCCTCCGGAGGTTGTGCCGCGGTATACGTTGTAGCCGATAACGGTAGATGTGCTCGGAGTCCAAGTTAAAGTGACCGAATGTGGCTCGATCCCGATCCCCGACAGCGAGATTGATGTTGGGGAATTCGAAGCATTGCTGGTTACGGAAACGCTTCCTGTTACGCTTCCGGTTGCTGCCGGCGCAAAAGTTGCGTTCAAGGTCACGGTTTGCCCCGGCGTAATTATAAGTCCAGCAGACATGCCACTTGCGTTGAACCCTGGACCTGACACGCTGACACTTGAAAGAGTGATGTTTGAACTGCCCGAGTTAGTATAAGTTACGCTCAGAATAGAGCTGCTACCGATATTCACGTTACCGAAGGCCAGTGTCGACGCGCTGGCAGTCAGCGGTCCAGGAACAGGGATGACCCCGGTACTTCCTCCGAAGAATGCTCCGCTGATCGCTGCGTTGGCCCCACCAGTCCCGGTGACGTTGATTTTCACGTGTCCGGAAATATTCCAAACCAGATAGACTCCATTGTGGAACGAGGAAATGTTTCGGGTATCCAGCACAGCGCCACTACTCGCATCCACAATCTGAATGGTTTCAGTCCTACTGGTGGTATCCCAATCCAAAGCATATAGGGCAAACTGATGCGACTTGCCATCGGTGAAATTGAGGTCAAAACTGAAGCTCGAACTGCTATACCAGGTGGCCGCAATCCTTCCCGTACCGCTCCCTGTCTGCAGGGCTCGAGGATCGCTGGTGCTGGACGTCCAGGTATAGTTCAGCTGATTCTGCACGGCAAATGAAGCATAGGCGGGGAGACTCTGGGAATCATTGGCCACCGAATACCCGTCGGCTCCGTACACCCCATGCCAGCTACCTTCTGTGGTCGTATCCGTAGTGACGAAGCTAGCAACCGCACCGGTGGGTCCGCCGAAGAATGCTCCACCGATTACTGCGTTGGCCCCGCTAGTCCGGGTGACGTTGATTTTCACATGTCCGGAAATGTTCCAAATGACGTAGAGTCCATTTTTGAACGAGGAAATGTTTCGACTGTCCAGCACAGCGCCACTACTCGCATCCACAATCTGAATGGTTTCAGCCCTACTGGTGCTATCCCAATCCACAGCGTAAAGGGCAAACTGATGGGGCTTGCCGTCAGTGAAATTGACGTCAAAATCAAAACTTGAACTCACAGGCCAACCGTACCAGGTGGCGGCAATCCGTCCCGTGCCGCTCCCTGTTTGCAGGGCTCTGGGGTCGTTGGTACTGGACGCCCAGGTATAGTTCTGTTGATTCTGAACGGCAAATGAAGCATAGGCAGGGAGGCTCTGCGAATCATTGGCCACTGAATACCCGTCGGCTCCGTACACCCCACGCCAACTACCTTCCGTGCTCGTATCTCTAGCGACGAAGTTAGCGACTGCAGCGGTGTTAGTGGTAGCTGCGCACGCGACATTGCCATATTGGCTGATGACACCTAATACGCTCAGCGCATACATGAAAAGAGCAAGAACGCGCGAGATGCTTTTCGTGTGCCCTTCGGCGCGATTTGGGCTTTCGCTAATGCATTGACGTAGTTGTGCAGTCATTCAGAAGAAGTAAGTTTTGGCCTGCTCCCGTTACGACCGTGCGGGCGCAGCTCAATTCGGTGGGGGGATCCGAACGGCGACTAGCTTAGAAGACGGGCCAAAAGGACTCTACTGGCGGCTGGTTCAATTAGAGGACAGGGGTGTGGGCAATAGGTGTACAGGTTTGGGTCTAACAGTCGAAGAAGCTTCGTGCCATTCTATCGGACCTTTGACCAGCCTAGCTCGCCAAATGCCTCAAATCCAAGGGGATGGCTCAGTTCGTTTTGTAGTTGGATCTCTAATGGTCTACGTCAGCGGTCTATCCGCGGAATGATGGCAGGTCCACCCGCATCATCCCACGGACGAAAAGCGGCAGAATGACACCGTGATGCCGACCGACACAACAGGTCTGCTTTGTTCGTTTTGGAACTGGGCGAACTATATCGACACCGTTTCTGTTTCTTCGGCAATTAGGCAGTTCGTAACTGGCTGATTCCATTGAAGCTGGACGCATCCCCGTATGGTGAGCCGTTTGCTTCAGGGAGGGTAAGATCAGGTGCCCCCAGCATACTTGAGAATCAGGTTGCTGGAAGCACAGCGGCAAATGCGAACTACACACAGTTGAGCGGAAGTTATGAGGTCATTGGAATTGCGTTCAAGCCAGTATGCGGTGGCGGTTCAAGCTTTTACAGCATCACTCTCACTCGGGGAGTGGGGCATTGCTTCGCGCTTTCTGGCGGGAGATAGATCGAAATGACGATACGACTCTTGCTTTTGTTGATCCTTCTGGCCTCCATCGCTCAGGCGCAAACGCCCGCGGCCGCGACTTTCGTATCGCAGGACGCAAGTACCGAGGGTAATTGGCTGCAAAGATATGGAGGCGATGGATATGCCATAGCCGGCGGCCCGCAGATGCTTCCCGCTTACGCATCGTTTTCCATTCAGGGGCAAACGAATTATACGTGGGCTAATAGCACGACGGATCCTCACGCCCTCGCCGCGTTAACCGGGACGACACGAACCGCCGCGGCCTGGTACAGCGCTTCCGCCTTCCATTTTGATGTGAACCTCACCGATGGCAAGTCCCATCAGTTTGTCCTTTACGCCTTGGATTGGGATACCACCAGTAGGGCTGAAACCATTCAGATTGTGGACGCGAGCAGCAGTGCTGTGCTGGACACCCGAAGCATTTCCTCGTTCAGCGCTGGGATTTACCTGGTTTGGAATATTTCCGGACATGTGAAAATTAACGTCACTAGGACTGCTGGGGCCAACGCCGTAATCAGCGGAGCCTTCTTCGGGACGCCCGTGCCGCCGCCTCTGCCGCCCTGGATGAGCCTGGGAATGCTGCTCTCTGGTTTCTCTGTGGATCAAGCCGCGCTTTCCGTTTTTCACGGATGCACGGTGGGGGACACTTCCTGTTCGGTGAATATCTCCATCTGCGATGAGCAATTGCGGTGCCTCCCCTATAGTCCCGGAGCGCATTCTCTCACGCTGTATTTCGAGAAGAGCGACGGAGGAACGACCCCTATCGTGCGGACCAAGATCGCCACAGCCGACGTGCAAGTGACCACGCAATGACGCTTTAGCCCGCGTCAAAAGAAAATGCCGGAGATGGCGCTTATCCTTACCAAATGAGTTTGCGCATCATTCGGGAGTCGCACAAGGAACTACCTGGCAGCTGTGCCGACGGTAGGCGCATCCGTTAGACCCGTTCTAATTCTTCATGACACGCCACGTCAGCTGTAATCGATACGAGCACTTGCGCGTTGTTCCTGGCGATCTTTCGGCTGTGTCGCAGCCAGCGTAAGGGGAGTACCCGTCTTCTTAAGTAGACATTGAAAGAGCAAGGAACTCATCTTTAAACATCAGTGGTAAGGCGGGCGGTCAGGCCCAAATTGGAAGTCCTTTTGACAGGTTCCTTGCGGGCTTCGAATATCACGACCTGTAAATTAAGACGCTTTATTGTTTGTCTCTCGTACCGCCCGAAGCCTCCATTTCGGACTTAAATTCGCTCGCCATCTGGGTCCGAAAAGCCTCCCACCGATTTGCCCCATGCACCTCGAAAATATCCAGAGTTGCAGTTCTCCTTGCATCCTTCATGATTCGTTCCACATCAATCAATCCAGGTTTCTCTCGTATCGCCCGTATGTGAGCTCGTTCGTGAATTGAAAAGAATTCCTCGTGTCTTTTGACGGTGATCGTGGTGAATTCGATCGCTTGCGTTAGTAAATCTTCAATATTCCGAAACAGGATTGAATGGCCGTCAAAATATCGATCCTGAGCGAGTTTTAGGGCAGCCTCATGCGTAAGGGCATTCTTCATGAGCATCGCCAAATTATTAGACAACCGTTCAATCTGCGAAGCTGGATTTGGCATGTAAGCGGGGGATCTGAGTATCCCTAAAATGGATTGGGCTTTTTCTCCATGGTTCCTGGCCGTTCGCCTGATCCATGAGGCCGCGCCGCTGGCAACTTCGCAAAACAGACGTTTCTGAAGCAGATTCTCTAGGCGCGAGTCTTGCAGGGCGGCCGCCATCATGATGGACTTGGCGTTCTCCTCGATGATCCTATTAAACCTGGAGATGAAAATACTCAATTCCTGAAACTCCGTTTGAAGTTTCCGGCTGAGCTCAATACGCTGGTCGATGTCCGGACTACTCTTGCCGGGATAGACCGATTGAGCTTGTTGGTCGAGCTTTACAAAGGGCTTGGTCATTAAGCATTCTCGATAGTCTTCTTTTGCAATCGCCTTCCTGAAATCATTTTCGTTTTGACAGGAGCGTATTTTTTGGACCAGCCGAAGAATCCATTCTTTCGGAGACAAGTAAATTTCAAGTTTCTCAAGGCTCCTCTGTTGTGAAGCTATGGACATACTTACCTTCCGCTCACGAGCGCCATTCGGTTTTCAAGATTCGCTTCAAGGCTTCTAATTCGGGCCTCCAACTCATTCTGCTCCAGCGCTCTCATCGCAATATTCGCTAGATATCCCACCGCATTGGCAACTCGAGGTTCAATGATGCCTTTGCGGACCTGGTTGATAGTTTCGGACAAGAGCGCGATCGTATCGCCGCTGTTTTGTATCTTCACGTCAGGAATCCCTGGATCCAGAGTTTTCATCCGATTGCCATGCCCGCCGAGAGATTGGGCTGCTTTTCGGTCTGCGGTTCTGGATGGGTCGTGAAAAAAACAAAATTCTGAGTCCGTTAGTGCAGCCACTTTGCATTTCGAACCGTCCGATTTGCTTGCCTTACACAACTTTCTCGTTCCCATAGAAGAGTTCCTCCTAGGAAATTCTCGTAATACAAAATGAGACTGCATTCGGAAGTTTCGAGCGGTTTGATATGTTGTAAAACGAAGAGGGTACTAATTACAAACCCATAACCGTACGGCACAGCCCGACCTCCGGCCCCCGCCGTTTCGGTTATGAGCGCACGCGGTGCGCTGTGGATTACCCATTAAAACTATAGCAGCAACGCTAGAAACACAAGCTTTTTCAGTCGACCGATTTAATTATTCAAGCGGAATAGCCGATCATCTTCTCAAATCCGTGCCGCTTTTATTCCCGTCAAATGTCCGTCAAGCGCACAGAATATGAGGAGGACTATCGGGGAATGCGCTGCGACCTCTTGACGAACTATTGGAAAGATACTCGCTCGATGTAGCCGCGAGTGACCTCCAACTCTTATAGATAGCCGGTGGTACCTATCGGACGGGATCACAATGGTAATTCAGTGCTGTGATTAGAGACGTTTGTGATTTCGTGGTCTATTCTGGCTTTTGCTGATCTTTCTTGTACTTTGCCCAACGGGCTTGAACTGCTTTTCGGGCTAGTTCTCGCCTTTCCTGAGGAGTGAGCTTAGATACTCTAGCCTTACCGCCTTTCAGCCCACCTAAGCGACCGAGAGCAACCGCATGAGGGTTCTTTTTCTTCGCCATCCACGAAGACAGTGCCAAATAGGCTTCTAAAAAGCAAGAGAGGAAAGCTCGCCCGTCCTGCATAATTTTCGCTATTGACACATACAAGACCGCTTTAGTACATTAACCATACTAGAGCGGTCTGGAATGCACCGAGAGGAAACCCTGGTCATGAAATCAAAAAGCTACGTGAAAAACACAGGGGTAGCGCAGAGACTTTGGGGCAAGCTGCCGCGGATCGTCCTTAACACTCTCGCCGAACTGACAGATACATATTCATTTTCGGTCCAATTCGGAGACTTGCTATTGCTGAACGGGCTTTGGTACGTGACCCATACAGGCCTTCTCAGATTGGCTTCCCGGCGTCGCTGTTTTTCCATACGCGTTCAGCCGGTCTACAAGTTCTGCGAACCGAATTCAAGGCGATGGACCTTTAGGGCAACGGTCTATAAAAGCTGTTCCCGCGACGGGTTCGTCGGCTACGGCGATGCGGATCCTTCAAATGTGTCGCCACTTGTTCGTGGCGCCGAGTTACGTGTGGCCGAGACCCGAGCAGTCAATCGAGCTCTTCGCAAGGCCTATGGTATTGGCCTCTGCTCCGTCGAGGAACTTGGGTGGGAACCGAAGCCCCTCAATCCATCTGATCCGCAAAAAGCCCATTCCGCTTTACACAACAACAATGGCCATCAGAATGGGAACCCACGCCTCCGCGATCGCCTCTGCCTTCTGATCCGCCAGCATCAGCTCGATGCAAATCTCGTCAAAGCTTATGCCACCGATTCCTGCGGTACTCCCAACTTGCGAGACGCCACGCGAGAACAGATTGAAACTTTCATTGGCAACTTGGCCGACTGGGCGACGAAAGACCGCCCAGGGCTTCTCTGCAAGCTCAACAGCTATTCCAGATCGCAAGAGGTCACCTCGTGACACGGCACATTCCCGGCCTGCATCGTGAAAACGGAAATAGCGCAGATAGCCTTGAAGGTGTTTTCCTCGTCCGCGTGGACAGGGCGTTCTATCGTTGGCATCCCACCAGACCTTTTTATCTCGTGCGGTTCTCTGTGCTCGAGCCTAAAGCGCACAACGGCCATTCCCTGACTGGACGGATCTACTGCACACCCAAAGCAATATGGCGGCTGACTTGGTTCCTTCGAGATTTCAACTACAACACCGATCTGCTGGGCCGAGACGAACTCGACGAAAAAGCCCTGCTTGGATTGCAAGGAATTGTGCGCGTATCACACACCACGTTGAATGGTCATTCTTTCCTGAATTTGGACGGATTCGCTCCTGCTGCTGATTGGGAAGAATTTGCTCCGGCAGCGAGCCAATAGGCCGATCATGACCTATAGCTACACCCAAATCGCTCAGTACCTGCGCTGCCCGAGAAGCTATCGCTATCGATATCTTGATGGCTGGAAGGAAAAGGACAGTCGGGCAACACTGCTGTTTGGCCGCTGCTTTGAGCAGGCTCTCGGCGCGTACTTTCGCAGTGAAGACAGCTCTGCTGCGCTATTCACTGAATGGGCGAAATACCAGGACGCACAGGTTGAGTACTCGCACGGAGATAGCTGGGAACGAATGTTTCGCCAAGGCGTTCAATTATTGGAGAGGCTGGCGCAAGACAACCGCATTGAAATCAGCCAACCTAGCCGCAACATGCAGACTAAGCTGTTGCGTTCTCTTCCAAATGGAAACGACTTCGTCGCCTACATCGATGCCATAGGCAAACTCGATGGCAACCGCTGTTTATTAGAGTGGAAGACCACAACATCCCGATATCCAGAAGAACCCGATGGTCTGCTTGCTCTTGATCCTCAGCTGATCTGCTACTCGTGGATGAGCGGGATCGCCGACGTGGCGTTAATCGCATTTGTCAGAAAGCGTTTCTCTGAAATTCAGTACTTAAAGACCACCATCACCGACGTACAGAGGGAAGAATTTGGCCGCATGGTTGAAACCACGGCCGGTCATATCGAAGCTGGCGAGTTCCTACCGCACAGTGGCATTCGCTTTCCGCAAAACGGCTGCATCAGCTGCCCACAGCTAGGACTGTGTCTCGGGAACCAGCAACTTGTTGAATCAAAGCTTGTCCGTCGTCCTGGAGCGAGTGACTTTGATTGGCTTGACCAGCTTGTGGATTAACGGAAGGCCTCTCGTGGCGCCGACACTCAATTCCAGACGAGCCTCTCTCGTGCTGTCGAAGATCGATGCGATCTTGGCGTGGGAGAAGAGCTCGGACCATGAACGTGACACCCAATTTGTGGAACTGGGCCGCTACCTGTGTGAAGTCCGTGCGGGCCAATACTGGCGGTTGGATAACCTCAAGTCGTTCGATGAGTATCTGGAAAGGAAATTCCCCGAATCGAGGCGCAAAGCATACTACCTCATGGCCATTCATGAACACCTACCGCGGATTTCCAAGCCAGATCTCAAAGCGGTCGGCTGGAGCAAAGCCACGGAACTCGTGAAGGTGGCACGCAGAGATCGAGACCAGTTTGACTGTGCAACCTGGTTGCACAAAGCGACCGAGCTTCCGAAGGAAGAATTCAAACGAGAGGTGGAAAAACACCTCACAGGGCAGGACACCGAGCCATGGGAGATCATCTATTTCAAAGTCTATAAGAGCCAGTTGCCGGTAATTGAGCGGGCTTTAGAGATAGCGGCATTGATGCTCGGGAACGATAAATCTCGAGGTTATAGCTTGGAGATGATCTGCGCAGATTTCTTAGCAGGAGCTAATCTAGATAGCAAGGCTGCAAATCCATGATCGCGCGGAAACGTCCGCGCCTCCGGCTTATTCGAGAGTCATATTTATTCTTGCATCAATCGGTGTTGGAGCGCGATGGTTGGCGCTGCCAATCGTGCGGTTCGCGTGTGGGGCTCGAAGTTCACCACATAACGCCGAGAAGTCATCTGGGACATGACGAGGAGCAGAATCTCATCACTCTCTGTTTCGAATGCCATCGGCACATTCATTTGAAATGAATTCTGACGCTACCGATTTCCGTTAGCCACTCCTCGTTAGACATAAGTTCATGAGAAAGCTGAGGTGCTCTGATCGCGCGTCTTGAATAAAGATTATGATCGTTCGAAGAGCATTAGTGTCGTGTCAGGGCGTAACGGTGAAGCCCGCCAGCGTGTTCAGCCCGGTGTGAGGATTGGCTACACCCACGCTACTAAGCAGGAAATTGTGTGCGGAACTGAATTTTAGAGAAGGATCCGGATCCGGTATCCACAGGTAAATCGTGTAATGGCCCGGCCTGAAAGAGCCGATAAGAAGGTGATTCGAGAAGGTCAGCTGTTGGCCTGGCGCGATCTTGCGAAAATCAACCTGCTGCAAGACACGCCGCACATGGTTCAGGCCGGCCTCATCGTCAATGACCAGATACGGGGTGTGCGCATCCGAGATTCGCGTTGTGCCTCCATTGGTAAAGGTCAGATCGACACGCATGTGGCTTTCATCAGTCGGCTCGAACGAGATCAGGATGCGATTGAGGACTATCCGGGTCGGTGTGCCATCTTCGGAGGTCCCGTTCGGTGTTGCTGCATATTCGCACATGATCTTAATTTCTTTTCTCCCAGAGGTTTCACACTGTGACGCCGTAGGCATAAAGATAAGAGATCGGCTAAGGCCCGATATTTTCTGTGGACTCTTGATTCCTGGAGCCCTTTCGCGTAACGGATTGGGGAGTGCAGACCAGGTGGAAATCGCCAGCGCTGCCAATAACGCACCCGTGTTTATAACTACTACCACGTGTGACGAGATTCGGAATCGCCGCATCGTCTTGCCTAGTCCTTATCAGAGGAGGAAATATTATTCGGCAGCACGTCGGGTTCTCAAGCTCGATCTTCGCAACTCTCAATGATCAGCGGAATGACCTCATTAACTGCTAGCAAGCACTGCTGGTTAATCTTGTTAATGAGGACTGGGAACCATGGTCCTAAGCAAGAAGTCGGGTTCGAGATACCTGTTTTTGCTTCTCCTTTAGTGGACGAAATTGGCAGATTCCTTCTTCTTTGTTGTAAAGCTTTTCAGTGCGCAAATAGATCTAATTTTCCATCTCGTGCCGAGAGCCCATCCATCGTAGCTAAAGTCATAGCTATCAGCAATGTACGAGCCTACGATCCAATCCTTCTTCGGTCTCCTTAGGAATCGCTTAGGAATGAAAACTGCGCAGCTCTTGTGTTGCCGCCTTTCCTCAATAAAAGAAATGGCGTGCGAAGCGAACAGCTGCGATGACCGATAGCCAACCAGGGGGGCATTTGGTCTTGCGGCGGAGCCAACTGGTCGCCAAAGGACCGTTCATTTTCACGCACTCTTGTGCTGACTTTCATCGGGTCATCAGAGAAGCCGCCAGAAAGCGGGCAAACCGACTTGAATAAGACAGGCCACGCACGGCTGTGCTGTCGTCTGCGCATTTGTGCCCTCGGAGCTGTGCTTCTTCCAACGCTTCTAGTCTTCGCTACTCAGGTCGCGGCGCAGACGAACGTGACCACCTATCACTACGACAACAGCCGGACAGGACAAAATACCTCCGAAACGTTACTTACGCCCTCGAACGTGAAAGCGAATCAGTTTGGGAAGCTCTTCGCGCTGCCGGTCGACGGCGCAGTGTACGCGCAGCCGCTTTACGTCTCGAATCTGACGATTGGAGGCGGCACTCACAATGTTGTTTTCGTGGCCACGGAAGCAGACAGTCTTTACGCCTTCGACGCCGATACTTACGCTGGAGCCAGTTCCAGCTATCTGTGGAGGGCCAGCTTGATAGACACGGCGCATGGTGCGGCAGCGGGCGCAACTCCGGTAAGCGACGCGGACGTGGGATGCGATAATTTGGTACCGAATATCGGTATCACGAGCACGCCGGTAATTGATCTAAGCACCGGAACAATGTACGTCGAGGCCAAGTCGAAAGAAAGCGAAGTCTTCGTCCATCGCCTGCATGCCATCGACATCACTTCGGGCGCCGAAAAGTCCCCGGGTCCTATCGTGATTACGGCTACAGTAAGTGGTACCGGAGACGGCAGTTCCGGTAGCCAGCTCACCTTCGGAGGCCCGTCAACAGGGGGCCAACTGATCGCGTTGAACCAGCTCAATCGACCTGGACTCTTGCTACTGAACGGGACCATTTATATAGCTTATGCTTCCCACTGCGATCTCGGTCCTTACCACGGATGGTTATTTGGCTACGATGCAGCAACCTTTACCCATCAGAGCGTATTCGTCACGACGCCAAACGGCGGGTTGGGAGGCATCTGGATGTCTGGCGCCGGCGTGGCTGCGGACGCTAATGGAAACATTTACGTTGCGGTTGGGAATGGTACCTTCGATACGACCAACGTTCCGGCAACAGAGCTCGGCGACAGTATTTTAAAGATTGCGCTGAATAGCGGCAGTCTAAAGTTGGTTGATTATTTCACTCCCTTCAACCAGGCGGATTTGAACGACAGAGACGCGGACTTAGGATCTGGTGGAGTACTGCTGCTCCCGGATCAGCCTGGGAGTTACCCGCACGAGCTGGTAGAAAACAGCAAAGACGGACACGTCTACTTGGTTAATCGCGATCAGATGACGGCAAGTAACAACCACTATTGTAGTGGTTGCACAAGCAATCCGCAGATTGTACAAGACCTCACGCCGGGTTTAGGGCAAATGTGGAGCATGCCCGCTTATTGGAACAATTCACTCTATTTCTGGGCCACCAATGATCGGCTAAAAGCTTTTCCACTCACTAATGGACTCCTGAGCGGCACCCCAAGTTCCTCGTCTACGACTACCTTGGGCTTTCCCGGAGCCACACCCGTGGTTTCCTCCAATGGAAACTCCAACGGCATCGTTTGGGCGATTGATAACACCAACAACGGAGTCGGCGGCATTGGGAATTCAACTCCAGGTCCGGCAGTTTTGCATGCCTACGATGCGACTAATGTTGCGAACGAGCTTTACAACAGTACCCAAGCTCCCAACAATCGCGATCAGGCCGGCAACGCAGTGAAATTCACTGTTCCCGTGGTCGTCAATGGCAAGGTTTATATAGGCACATCTTCCGAAGTCGACGTCTATGGCTTAAGCGCGTGCTTTGTACCCGCCGCCCCGGCGGGTCTGGTAGCTATACCCGGCAACACACAGGTGTCATTGAGTTGGATGGCAAGTTCAGGCGCCCTCAGCTACAACATCAAACGCAGCACAACCAGCGGGGGCCCTTACACAACTGTCGTCACAGGGATCACCACAACCAGCAACACTGATACGGGCTTGACGAACGGGATCACCTACTATTACGTGGTGACCGCGGTCAACTCGTGCGGAGAGAGCGGAGATTCCAATCAGGCTAGCACGACGCCTTCTATTCCTGGCGCAGTGGCCACCTTCAGCTCGGACGCGAGCACTCAAGGTACGTGGCACGGGGTCTACGGAGCTGACGGGTACTCGATAGCCAACGATTCCCAGAGTCTTCCCGCCTATGCTTCGTTTGCTGTTCAGAACCAGCTGAACTATATCTGGGCCTCCAGCACCAGCGATCCCCGAGCGCTGCAAACAGGGACCGGGACGGGAAGGATTGCCTCCACGTGGTACAACACTGCGAGCTTCAATTTCGAGGTGAACTTCACCGATGGCAACTCACATCGGTTTGCCCTCTACGCTGTGGATTGGGACAGCAACGGGAGAGTTGAAACCATTCAGATCGTGGATGCCTATAGCAATGCCGTTCTGGACACCCGAACCATTTCTTCATTCAACAATGGAATCTATCTGGTCTGGAACATTTCCGGACACGTGAAAATCAACGTCACCCGAACAGGCGGAGCCAACGCTGTGATCAGTGGAGTATTCTTTGGCGGAAGCGGCACGACCATCGGTGCGACAGCCAACTTCGTTGCAACGGATACAGCCACTCAAGGTAGTTGGCATGGCGTGTACGGAGCCGACGGGTATTCGGTGGCCAATGATTCCCAGAATCTTCCCACTTATGCTTCGTTTGCCGTTCAGAATCAGCTGAACTATACCTGGGCCTCGAGCACCAGCGATCCTCGCGCGCTGCAAACAGGGAGCGGTACAGGCAGGATCGCCTCCACCTGGTACAACAGTTCGACCTTCAATTTTGACGTGAATTTCACCGATGGCAACACGCATCGGTTTGCCCTTTACGCCTTGGATTGGGATACCACCACGAGGACCGAAACCATTCAGATCGTGGATGCCAAAAGCAACGCTGTGCTGGACACGCGAAATATTGCTTCGTTCAACAACGGGATCTACCTGATTTGGAACATTTCCGGCCACGTGAAAATCAATATCACGCGGACTGGCGGGAACAACGCCGTGATCAGCGGAGCATTTTTCGGTGGAAGCGCTGGTTCAGAGACCGTCAGTGTAACGCCCCCCAACGTCACTTTGACCGCCAATCAACAACAACAATTTGCTGCAACCGTCACTGGCACTTCAAATCAAACTGTGAGCTGGTCAATTAGTTCGGTTAATCCACCGAGTGTGCCCTCGGGCAATCTTTCGAGCACCGGTCTTTATACAGCACCAGCGACGATCACGCCGGCACAGGTAACGATAAAAGCGACGAGTGCAGATGGGACCGCATCTGGTATTGCCACTGTCAATTTGACCACCGGTGCGGTCGCCAACTTCGTCAGCTCGGATACGACCACGGAAGGCAGTTGGCATGGAGTGTATGGCGTGGATGGGTATTCGGTGGCCAATGATTCACAGAGTCTGCCCGCCTATGCTTTGTTTGCCGTTCAGAATCAGCTGAACTATACCTGGGCCTCCAGTACCACCGATCCTCGAGCCCTGCAAACAGGGAGCGGTAGCGGGCGGATTGCGGCCACCTGGTTCAACACTTCGACGTTTAATTTTGATGTGAATTTCACCGATGGCAACACGCATCGGTTTGCCCTTTACGCCTTGGATTGGGATACCACCAGTAGGGCTGAAACCATTCAGATTGTGGACGCGAGCAGCAGTGCTGTGCTGGACACCCGAAATATTGCTTCGTTCAACAACGGGATCTACCTGATTTGGAACATTTCCGGCCACGTGAAAATCAATGTCACCAGGGCTGGCGGGGCTAACGCTGTGATCAGCGGAGCATTTTTCAAATAGAAGCAGTTGATATACCTCACACCATCTTGATTCAGAAGGAGCGGGAGCGCCGGGCTGTCAGTAGGAGCTGGGCCGGTGATCGTCGATTGCGTGATAATCTAGCATTCGAGGAAAAACAGGGGCGCGACGCCTCAAAGTGCCAATTTACTGCCTATTTTGGATAATCCCCTTCCAGCACCTTCGAGCGAACAGAACCTGGCGCACTTAATAAGTGCCTTATAATCAACTAGGTAAATAAAGAATACAGCGGTTTCTATGGAAGAAGGAGTGCGTATCGAAAGATGCTCCTTGAGAGTTTGAACTGGACATTGCTTTACTCTTACTTCGATCCTATCGGATCAGGCAACCGCTTAGCTAAAATAAGCGCAAAGCGTAACCCATGAACGAAACACTACCGACAATAAAAGAATCATTTCATGAGATTGTGCAGTCTCGGGATCTTCTGTACATGTTGACTTGGAGAGACCTCAAGGCGCGGTACAAGCAATCCGTGATGGGGTTTTTCTGGGCGATTCTCATGCCCTTGCTGATCGTGGGAGCGGGGGTGGTGGTACGTATCGCTTTCTCAATGAGCTCCGGGAACCGCCTTAATTTCAATAACCTTTCAAGTATCGCCTTGAAATCACTTCCGTGGGCGTTTTTTGTAAGCGCCGTCAAGTTCGGGACCAACAGCTTGGTGGGGAATGTGAATCTTGTAACCAAAATCTATTTCCCCCGGGAGGTTCTTCCCCTCGCTGCCGTGCTCGCCAGTCTTTTCGATACTGCCATCGCATCATCAGTAGTCGTCGTTTTGCTGGTTATCGGCAAGGTAGGCGTCACGATACATTTGCTGTGGGCGCCCGTCATTCTTGCCTTGATCATTCTTTTCACCACAGCCCTGACAATGTTCCTCTCGTGCGCCAATCTATTTTTCCGTGACGTCAAGTACCTTGTAGATGTCGTGCTGACGTTTGGAATATTTTTTACGCCGGTTTTTTACGAAGCCCGGACTATGGGCAAATGGGCTCCCTTACTGCTGCTGAACCCCTTGGGTTCGTTGTTCGAATCATTAAATAACACGGTCATTCGCCATGAAGGTCCTTCGCTGCCTTGGCTCGGGTATGCGGCATGCTGGGCCATTCTCGGTCTACTTGTGGCTTGGCGGATCTTTGATCGTGCTGAGGCATCTTTTGCCGAGAGCATCTAGAAAGCTTCATATGAGCGAAATCGCACTCGAATTTCACGGTGTGTGGAAAAAGTTCAAAAAGGGAGAAATTTACGATTCCCTTCGCGACCTTATCCCTGCACTCACGAAAGGAGTCTTTTCGAGTGATGGCGGAGAACTCCGCGAGCGCGAATTCTGGGCACTTCGGGATCTCAGTTTTCAGGTCCGGCGAGGCGAGGCCTTCGCCATTATAGGTGCTAACGGTGCCGGGAAAAGCACGACGCTCAAGCTGTTGAGCCGCATCCTGCGCCCCAACCGGGGCCGGATCACTGCACAGGGCAGGCTGAGCGCTTTGATCGAAGTCGGCGCAGGGTTCCATCCCGACCTCACCGGCAGGGAAAACGTTTATCTGAACGGTTGCATCTTGGGCATGAAACGGCAGGAGATCGCGCGAAAGTTCGATGAAATCGTCGAATTCGCGGGAATCCGTGATTTTGTCGACACGCCCGTCAAACGGTATTCGTCGGGTATGTATGCGCGGCTCGGTTTCGCGGTGGCGGCACACGTTGATCCTGAAATCCTGTTGGTCGATGAGGTTCTGAGTGTCGGCGACATGCAATTTCAGGAGAAATGTATCGATCGCATGCGGCTGGTCGTTAAAAACGGTACAACGGTTATCTTTGTCTCGCACAATCTTCAAGCAGTGCAAATGCTCTGCAGCCGCGCCCTGCTCTTGAAAGCGGGCAGTCCTGCCGTCGATGGCCCGACCGCCGACGTGATGAGGGAGTATCTTTGCACCCCCGTGGAAACTCCAGCGTCGCAATTCCCAACATGGATTGGCGGCATTTCGCTTTACGGCGGCGACGGTAGCATCAAGACGAGCTTCAATCCCGGCGAGAGGGCTCATCTCCGTTTCAGCGTTCGTCCGAGCGAGCCGCTTGAGCTTTGCCAGCTCTGTCTCGTCGTGCACCGCGCCACCGATGGGCTCTCGGTTTGCAACTACAACCTGCCGCTTTCCCAAGCAGCACCATTCACGCCCGACAATTCAGGCTGCATTCCGTTGCACGTAGGGTTGAAGATGAATCTTCTACGTGGTGCTTACGTCGTTTCGTTGTACATCTACCATTCCCCGACGGCGCGATTTATCGTTCATGCCGACCGTGCCGCGAATTTCTTTGTGGAAGAGAGCGAGAGCTGGCAAGGGGTGACACACTTGGCGCCAACCTTAGGAAATGGTCATGGGTGAGCCAATCTAAGAATCCGAGCGTTTCGAAAGGGAAAACGAGGGTTCGGTGAGATCAGCGAAGATGGTAGTCCTGCTAGTGAGCGGGCCAGTGCAGCCTCGTGGCACTGTGGAGGTCGGCTCCGACGTCGGGACTATAAAGCAGTTACGTACAACCGGGGTATGACGAGATGTCGATTCGCACTGCCTGTAAGCGATTGGTTCCAACCCGCTATCACGAACAGCTTAAGCACTTATTGAATCTAGACGGAGTGCACTGGTGCCGAGTAGTTATGAACGGCCAGATTGCTGAGTTCATCCGGTCTCTTGACTACACGCGCATGGACGTGCTCGAAATCAGTGGCAGAAAGTTCAGTGATTTTGGTTTCTGCTCCTATCGAGCCGCAGCATACCCTGAATACGATGTGTGTTCAGGTCCACTCGCGCAAGAGGCATTCGACCTTGTAATTGCAGAGCAGGTTCTCGAACACGTCGTTCGTCCAGATCGGGCGGTTGGAAGTGTTTATCAAATGCTTCGCCCCGGTGGACTCTTTATCGTTGATACGCCCTTTTTATTGAAAATCCATTGTTATCCGCTGGACCTTTACCGCTGGACCGAAGATGGCATGCGTACATTGCTTGAAAGCGCTGGCTTCCATAGTGTTCAGAGTGGGTCCTGGGGAAATCGGCGCTGTCTCTTCAAGGATATGTCAGCCGGCCTAAAGTGGACTCGTTACAATCCACTATTTCATAGTCTGAAGAACGAGCCGCAATTCCCGATTGTTGTTTGGGCGTTTGCCCGTAAGTAGGTCCTCTCGCACTTTAGGAAATCATCATGGACGAAAGTCAAACTTACGATTCCGGCTTTTTCGAAACGCAGAAGGTCGGTTCGCTGCAATCGGCGGAGGTGGTCGTTCCTATAGTGACTCAACTGGTCCGGCCTAAGGCGGTTGTAGATGTGGGATGCGGATGCGGGACGTGGCTATCCGTATTCAAGCATGAGGGAGCCGACCGAATTCTTGGCATTGATGGCGATTATGTTGATGCCTCATCCCTACTAATCCCAAGCGATTGCTTTCGAGCCGTTGACTTAAGTCATCCGATCACTCTCGATGAAAAGTTTGACCTTGCAGTTTGCCTTGAAGTTGCGGAGCACCTTCCAAACGCGTGCGCTCAGCCGCTTATTGGTTTCCTGTGCAACCTCGCACCAGTTGTGTTGTTTTCGGCAGCCCTACCCACGCAAGATGGAACGCATCACGTAAACGAACAATGGCCCGAATACTGGTCGGCTCTGTTCGGACGTCATGGTTATGTGAGGATTGACGCCGTGCGCAAGCTGATATGGAAGGACCGTCGAGTGGACTGGTGGTACCGGCAGAATATTTTTCTATACGTCCGTGAGGACTCCATTGCTTCATATTCAGGCCTTACCGAAGCCATATCCGAGACCGATGACCTAGTTCTAATCCACAGGAAAATCTTCGAAAATCACGTCTGGCTGCCGGAAGTAATTAAGCGCCTTCCCGCGAGGATTCTCGAGGCTTTTATGAGAAGAATTCGTTGGACCAATGGAAGGACCTCTCTTTGATTAGTGTCATCATCTGCACTTATAACCGCGCTGCGAGCCTCGTGAAAACGCTCGAAAGTCTGAGAGAGATGACCGTTCCATCAGACCTGAAGTGGGAACTAATCGTGGTGGACAACAAATCCACAGACAATACTCACCAGGTTATCGGGGAATTCGCCCGGACCTCGGGTTTGAACGTCCGATATTTGTTCGAGCCGGAGCAGGGATCTTCTCGTGCCCGGAATACTGGTATCGCCAATAGCACGGGTGAAATAATTGCCTTTACGGACGACGACGTCAGAGTTTCGCGCGAGTGGCTACGAGAGATCGTAGGCACGTTCGCTGAGTTTGATTGCATGGGCGTCGGGGGAAAGAGCATCCCCGTTTGGAACGGGCTCACGAGGCCAGATTGGCTTATCACTTCTGGTTCTTATCGTTTGAGTGCTGGACCAATCCTGCATTTCGACCTGGGAGAAGAAGCGAAGGAACTGTACGTGGCACCATGGGGTCTCAATATGGCGTTTCGGAGAACAGCTTTTGAAAAATATGGGCTGCTTCGAACTGATCTCGGTACCTCAGGCCCCCGACGTCGCATAGCAGGTGGAGACACTGAGTTTGGGAATAGGTTGATTCGAGGTGGCGAGGCGCTTGTTTATTCGCCGAAGGCTGTTGTTTTGCACCCCGTGGTGCCGCAGAGAATTACAAAGAACTACTATCTTGACTATTACTTTTGCATAGGCAGGACAAATATTCGAACGAATTCTTGGCCATCGGAGACTGTGTTGTATTTCGGGATTCCACGGTACCTCTTTCGCGATCTGGCGGACAATGTCGCACGATGGCTAATGGCTTTTAATGGGGGAAAGAAATTTTACTTCAAAGCGCAAACGTACTGTTCTCTGGGTCAGATGATGGAGGCCTTGAGTTACGGAGGAAGAAAGCTGACGGGGCGTGACACCGACTACCGTCCGATGAGTAAACCGAAATTTGGCGAGTCTCGAGAAGTAAGAGCAGTAAGCCCAGCAAGGCACAGATGAGCAAGGTTAGCATCATCATACCAGCCTACAATGCCTCCGCATTCGCCGCGGGGGCGTTGAATTCGGTACTGGCGCAGACGTGGCAGGATTTTGAGGTCATTGTGGTGGACGATGGGTCCAAGGACGACACCGCAAACGTCGTCCAGCCCTATTTGGCCGACCCCCGGATACGATACATCTTTCAGCAGAATCGCGGCCTTCCCGGTGCGAGAAATGCGGGCGCCAAGGCCAGCACCGGCGCCTACCTTGCTTTTCTCGATGCGGATGACTTTCTCGCACCAACTGCTCTCGCGACCGTGCACCAAAGGTTCGAGGAATCAGGAGCGGCGTGGTCGATCGTGAGCCTTATCAAAGTCGACGGACAAAACAAAATCCTAAGGCGCGCGCGAGTTCCAGAAGGTTCTCTCCTATTCGCGATTTTGCAAAACGACTTTGTGACACGCAGCCCATTTTATCGTCGTGAGGATTTTTTCGCGATCGGCATGTATGACGAAGCGATGCGCATGCGGGAGGATTGGGATATCAACATCAGGATGATCGCGGCCGGAAAGCCTTTCATCACGATTGAAGAGGCGCTATATCTCTACTCCCGCACCGAGGGAAGCATCACCACCGGGAACCGCCGAAAGGTCTATTCCTACACCGAGAAGCTAATGAGGAAACACCACAGGCGATTGGCGGATGCCGGCGACCGCGAAGTGGCCCGGATTTACGCGGAAAATCTGTGGGATCTGGCGCGGCGCTATTTTTTCGAAATCGGGGACTACCGGGATGGGCTCCGCTGCGCTGTACAGAGTCTTAGCTACGACCTGAGTCTCAAGCGCCTGATTCATCCGCTCATTCATCACGGCGCAGCAGCTCTCGGCCGACGGCCACAACGTTTCGCAAGCGCACCATCCCTTGAAGTGGAATTGACGCACCCAGAATGTGCTAAAAAATGTGGGATTCTTGGACGCCCCGATGTCTGAAACCGCGATCAGCGTCATTATCTGCACCTACAATCGCTGCAAGAGCTTACAGGAGACGCTCAATAGCCTGGCGGTGATGTCTGTGCGCCCCGGCGTCTCCTGGGAAGTTATAGTCGTGGATAATAATTGCACCGATGAGACCAAGGAGTTTGTGCAGGGATTTATTGCGAATAGCTCCCTGACGGTGCGTTACGTGGTAGAGAGACAGGGCGGGTTGTCCTACGCCCGGAACACGGGAATCAAACAGGCAAAGGGCGAGATAATCGTTTTTACCGATGACGATGTGACGGTCGATACGCACTGGATCGAACGTTTGCACTCCGCCTTTCAGCAGTTCGGTTGTTCGGCCGTCGGAGGCAAAATCATTCCCGTATGGCCTGGCCCAAAACCTCCGTGGTTTGAGGATCAAGGCCCTTTTGCTACGCCCAAGGCAATCACGGCATTTGACCTCGGCCAGGAAGTCTGTCCGGCAAGCGTCGCTCCTTATGGGGCTAACATGGCTTTCCGCCGGCGAATCTTCGAAGAACATGGGATGTTTCGGACGGATTTGGGCCGAACCAAAGATGTCTTGATGGGCGGCGAAGATATCGAGTTGTTCCAACGCCTGGCGCGTATCGGCGAGAAAGTGTTGTACATTCCGACCGCCATCGTATTTCATCCCGTGGCCCCCGAGAGAACGCAACGATCTTATTTTGAGAGATGGTGCTTCAATGCGGCACGGTCTCAGGTCCGGATGGTTGGATTTCCCCGGCATGTGGCGCGCTGCTTTGGACTGCCTCGCTATCTGTTTCGAAGCTTGACCACGGCTCTTCTGCGATGGATGGTCAGCATCGACTCCAAGCGTCGGTTCTACTACAAGCTCCAGGTTCTGTCGATCATAGGCACTCTCGCAGAGGCCAGGAGGTTCCGCTCCTTGTAAACGAGCCGTCCCAGACGTGGACCGGAGAATCGCAATTGGATAATTTCAATTTCCATTTGAGCCCTAGTAGCCCAGCCATCGGCGCGGGACTGGTCATCACGGGGCTCGCAACGGATTATTTGGGCACGATGCGTCCCGATCCACCCAGCATTGGGGCGTATAATTATATTCATTGATGGCAGGAACGAACGAATCTAGCACAAGTTTCATTTCTATACGAAGCGTGGCCTTGCAAGTTCATATCCACCCTGCTGATGGCCGCCTCAAACGGCAAAGTGCGCAGCTTCGGAACTTTCAGGCGGACTTCACCGACTTTGGTGACGTTGGTAGGAACCCGCCCGATTATCCTGGCGCACTTCGGTGCGTTCGTAACGTTCCGTCCGGCACAAGCGGTCCGCTTCGGCATCGAGCATGGCGTTCAGTGTCTGTTCCACGCTGCTGCGAACCACCTCACAGATGCGCCTGAATCTTCCCTTCATCGAACTGGATCACCTGGCTCAGCTTCGCCACTTGTTGCGGTGCCTTCTCCCTGGTTGGGGCTCCATCGCCCCTCCTCTCGGCCCCTCCTCAGGGCTTCTGCTTTACCAACCAAACCAGCCTCTCTTCAAAAGTGCGAAAAATAGCGTACGTTATCCTTCTGCCTCATGCCTTCAGACCGTGGGTATCGAATAGATGAATGCTGAACCAATATCAGGCGGTGCTTCAGGGCGTAGTGGCGAGAAGGAAGGTCTTCCTTTAAATTGGAATCATTGATTGTCTACCGATGTACCAAGACAGCCTGGATCACGGAGGTAAAGAATTCTCGCGTCAGACGGGAGTGCAAGCGTCGCACTTTGCGGATGGGCACCGTCCTCATGGCTTCAATTCTGAGCGGACTTTCAGAAATTATACGCTCGAACTTGCCGATACTCATCTGATTGAGGCCACCATCGACTTCCTCAAACCGAGTCGCCCCGTCGGTCTTGTATTTGGACCGCCAAGTCATCAGCGCCCGCTCTGAGAAAATGAGATGCGCCCATGGAAACAGGGGCATGTGCCCGCCGAGCGGATGGTACCAGGGTAGTCCGAACGAGGCGATTACGCGGCCATCTGGCTTAAGTAAGCGAGCCATTTCCTTTAAGATTCTGTCGGGGTGATCGAAATGCTCGAACGAATCCAGCGAAAGAATCACATCAGCCAGTTCATCCGTTCGCCCGACGAACTCGCAATTCTTAACCCCGCTAAGGGCGAGATTCTTTCGGGCAACGGTAAGGGCTCTTTCGAGCGCTTCGACTCCAATGACACGCGCCGCCGAGCAGCGAGCCATCTCGATCGCCTCAGCGCCATAGCCGCAGCCGAAATCGATTACCGTTTTTCCACGGATCTGGGTCCAGAATTCAGGGCCAAAAAGAGAATTGAGCTTCTCTCCGCCTGAATATCCCGGCTGCGCCTCAACATCATGCCAGTCATAACGTTTGAGGATGAGCGCCGCGAGGCGCCCTCCGATCAGGGCCATCAGGAGGTCCTCCGGGAAAACGGGCCCAAGCCATGAGAGAAGGAATCCGGACAAATTAGTAGCCTGAAAGGGAAGTTATCGGTTGAAGCCCGCAATAACTCTTCCACTGTCTTTTCCTCGAGGCTCTCGCCGGAAGCCAGCCGAGACCACCCCTCCACCCTCGGATCAGCCATTCATCGAGTATAGCCCTTTGAAATCGTGGTTCGGGGAATTTTGTAAACTGTCCTTGAATGCGAACTTGTGGATCGGGCGGGGAGCGTGCGCGTGGCCGTCAAGCCGGGGCGCTCCCGTATTTCCGAAGCTTGACGTTAGAATGGAGTAGTGCGATGCCAGAAGAAAAACCGAGCGATGATGTCACGGCGTACCCTGGGAGGTTATAGTCGTGGATAATAATTGCACCGATGAGACCAAGGAGTTTGTGCAGGGATTTATTGCGAATAGCTCCCTGACGGTGCGTTACGTGGTAGAGAGACAGGGCGGGTTGTCCTACGCTCGGAACACGGGAATCAAACACGCAAAGGGCGAGATAATCGTTTTTACCGATGACGATGTGACGGTCGATACGCACTGGATCGAACGTTTGCACTCCGCCTTTCAGCAGTTCGGTTGTTCGGCCGTCGGAGGCAAAATCATTCCCGTGTGGCCTGGCCCGAAACCTCCGTGGTTCGAGGATCAAGGCCCTTTTGCTACGCCCAAGGCAATCACGGCATTTGACCTCGGCCAGGAAGTCTGTCCGGCAAGCGTCGCTCCTTATGGCGCCAACATGGCTTTCCGCCGGCGAATCTTCGAAGAACATGGGATGTTTCGGACGGATTTGGGCCGAACCAAAGATGTCTTGATGGGTGGCGAAGATATTGAGTTGTTCCAACGCCTGGCGAGTGTCGGCGAGAAAGTGTTGTACATTCCGACCGCCATCGTATTTCATCCCGTGGCCCCCGAGAGAACGCAACGATCTTATTTTGAGAGATGGTGCTTCAATGCGGCACGGTCTCAGGTCCGGATGGTTGGATTTCCCCTCCATGTGGCCCGCTGCTTTGGACTGCCTCGCTATCTATTTCGAAGCTTGACCACGGCTCTTCTGCGGTGGATCGTCAGCATCGACTCCAAGCGTCGGTTCTACTACAAGCTCCAGGTTCTGTCGATCATAGGCACTCTCGCAGAGGCCAGGCGACTGCGTGCTTAAATCCAGAGCCGCCTTGGGCTGCAACTGCACTGCGGCTCGCTCGGTCCCGCTCCGTTTCGCTCCCATGTGCCAAAGGCAAAGCGTGCAGAACCTCAACAGAAATTCCGGCTCGTCTGTCTCCTTTGTGTTCACTCGGCGCACTGATTAAAGGCTGCTAAAAAACGCTCTCACAAATATTGGCCAACCGGGTTCCCTGAACTGACGGTGCTGGTACAGGTATCGGTAATGCCCACAGCGATTTAGTTACTGTACCAATTTAAGCCCTCCGAGCAGGCGATTTAAATGACCCCATAGGCGCAGCATGGGTGCGTGATTGTAGAACACCCTTGGGTTAATCGAATACCTCGTGTCAACCACCACGAACCCCTTCCCGCTCCATGTAAGTATTTGATTTTACAACTATTTAATTCTGCCCTTTGCGGAAAGGCTCACAGGTGAAATAATGACGCGATTTATGATTTTGTGCTCAGCCATGCTTGCCGCTTTCTCGTTAAATGGTTGTACCGGTGTTACCTCGGCACGTGGTGCGAAGACGACTGCCGCTCCCACAGCCGCTCCCACAGCCGCAGCCCCCGCCGCAGTCCCCGCCGCAGCCCCAACCGGACCTGGAACCATCTGGTTCGTTCGCAATGACGGTGGATCGCGGTATGACGCGACGAACAATCCTTCCGGACAGTGTAACGGTAAAGCCGATGCTTCTTATCCCGGCAGCGGTACGAACCGGTCCTGCGCTTTCAATGATGTGCGCTACTTGTGGTCGGATGGCAGCGCAGCCGGAAGTTGGGTTCTAGCCGGCGGAGATACAGCCTTCATTCGTGGCGGACCTTGGAGGACAGGTGCCCCTGATGGAGTCGGAGGCAAATTCAATAATTTTGGATGCTTTGGGGGAGTCCCGCAGTATTGTGGCAATCTCGATGTTCCGGCGGGAACTTCAGGGCAGCATACGCGGTTTCTAGGTGAGAACTACGCCAACTGCTCAAGTCCTTCGGCTAAAACGCAAACCTTCGGCGGCTTCGGCCAAGGAAATACCTGGAACTTAGAAAACACTTCCTTCGTGGACATGGAGTGCCTTGAAATAACTGACCACGGAAGTTGCGTGATTATATCTGGCGCGTCAAACCAATGCCACAACTCGACACCGTATGATGACTACGCCCTAAACGGAATCCTGCTATGCCACAATTCTAGTTTCGTTTCTTATACCCACGATCTTTTGCTTCAAGACTTAAATATTCACGGATTGGTGGACACAGGGCTTGCTGGGTGCTTCGGAGCCAATATTACTCTAAATCGAGTACGGGTCGCTTTTAACACTTTTGCTGGTTGGGATATGGATAATTCCAGCGACCTCCAGAATGCCACCAACGCCAGCCTCGACAATGAATACGTCACGATGGAATGGAATGGATGCTCCGAAGAATACCCAATCGTGGATTCGGTTCCCGCTCGGGCTTGCTATGACCAAAACAGCGGCGGGTTTGGTGATGCGTGGAGCGGTCAGGATGCCAGTGTTGCTTCAATTATCTGTAACCATTGCATCACGCGCTACAACACTAAGGATGGTTGGATAGGTCCTCATACGTATGCAGCAAGTACGACGATTAAGAATTCTATCTGGTATGGGAATGAGGGAGTGGCGATCAAAGCAGGAGCGCAAACCAACGGTTCTTACTTGCTGCAAAACAATCTGATTATATCCAACTGTGACCGCCTCCAAGCGGCATTTCCCGGCGCTCCCTCAGGCTATAACGCAAATCTTAAAACCCCATGCAGAGCAGATGGAACTACGTTGCAGCTTAATTGGCCCGTAAACGGATCAGTGGAGTTCGACAATAACTCCTTCGTGATGGCGAGCAGCAAAACCGGAATGGACATTGGCTGCACTATAGGGGTGTCTGCAGTCTCCGTGAATAGCGGTGGGACTGGTTATCAAGTCGGTGACGTGGTGTACTTTAACGGTTCGCCTCAATTAGAGGCTACGTTCACTGTGACCTCGGTATCCAGCGGCGTTGTCACCGGCCTCTCTTTAACAACAGCAGGATCGTTTAGCACGTGCGGCCCCGGCAGCGCCTATTGTCCAGGGCCAAACACTAACAACCCAACCAGCGGCGGTCACGGAACAGGACTAACCACAAATAATTCATTTGCGGGGAATACCTGTAACGGCGGCAAACGCATCATGCGAAACAACATCTTCCTTGGCTACGTTGACCCGAATAACCCCGCCGTGGCGGGGCAGTCGATGACCTTTGTTTGTTATACGGCTTGCTTAAGCAACCCCGCTGACGGAACTACCAACGATACGATGTGGACGACCCGCACGAACAATAGCTTTTATGGGTTCAACACCAGCTCGGGCGGGGGCAACTGCACTTACGGTGGGGAGTTATGTAATAGTGATCCTCTGTTCGTCAACGAACCACCACAGACTTGGACCAGCGAATCACAACTGGACAACTTCAATTTCCACTTAAGCGCCAGCAGCCCAGCCATCGGCGCGGGAGTCGTGATTACTGGGCTCACGACGGATTATGCAGGAACTATGCGCCTCAACCCGCCCAGCATCGGCGCTTACGAGTATATGCACTGAGGTCTTTTGGTCCCATTTCAAGGCCTTCGTTGATTGTTTGATTAGTACGATCGTTCAGCCTTGACCATACGTTTGACTAAGCGGCACCGGACGGTCGCCGTCGTAAACTCGCGCGCCAAACGGTTGTGAAGAAGCCGAATCTTTCTGATGGGCACGAGTTGCAGGCTGGCAAATTCGAAGGGGCTGTCATCGATAAGCTTGATGAACTTTCTCACAGTCATTTGATTTAAACCGCCAGCCACGTCCCCGAAGCACGTCGCGCCATCTGCCTTAAAACTCGACCTCCAACGGATAAGTGCTTTCTCGCTGAACATAAGATGCGCCCATGGAAAAATCGAAAACAGATGTCCTCCCAATGGGTGATACCAAGTCGGACCGAAGCTGACAAACACTTCTCCTTCGGGTCGAAGGAGCGTGTTCATCGTACGTAATATTCCAGCCGCGTCTTCAAAATGCTCAAACGCATCCAGAGAGATAATTGTATCCGCCACTTCCTTCGTACAGTTTGTAAATAGGCAAGTACTCTGAACACCAGCGGCTACTGATCTCTGCCTCGCTGCTTGCAACACGTCTTCGCGCAGATCGATGCCAATGACTCGCCTGGCGCCTTTCTGCGCCATCTCGACGGCTTCTGTCCCTTCTCCACAGCCAAAGTCAATTATCGTCTTGCCGATAATCTGACGAGGGAATTCTTCGCCGAGGAGCACGAGCTTCGAACTCGACTTATGCGTGCTTCCGTTGCAACAGTCCCCCACTTTGGGACATATTTTCTTAAGGATTCGATATTGAATATCAGTTAGCATCTTTCTTGGTCTCAGTGTTGTCTATTCTTGAGATTGTCGGGATCCTGCTGCTCTTCTCCGCAAAAAAAGGAGCCGCCCGAATGCTTTAACTGCGCTTGCAATTTGCCGACAAAAAAATTCAAGTTTGAATTTTGTGCCTACAGCCGGCTACGATTTCGGAGCTGAGCTCCCTAGTCTGTGCAGCACGTGATTCCCAGGCAAACTCCGAGCGCACCCTGGAGAGGCCCGTCGCGCCTAAAGTTCGGCGGAGATCGGCGTTGGTGATCAGCGCATGGAGCGCACTGCGCAACTCTCCATCGTCGTCAGGATCCACTAATAATCCCGTTTCGCCATGTGACACCGCCTCTGCCGCCCCTCCTGAACGCCCGCCTATAACCGGTTTTGCGGTAGCATTGGCCTCCAGAAATACCATTCCAAAACCCTCGATGTCACCTGAGTCTACGCGATTCGGCATGACAAAGATATCTGCCAAGTTGTAATGACGGTTCAGCTCCTCTTGGGGAACAAAGCCAGCAAACACCACTCTGTCTTGCAACCCAAGCTCGTTTGCAAGCGCCCGGAGGCTCCCCTCATCAGAGCCCTTACCGCAGATTATGTATTTGACGGCAGACACCGTCGGACCAAGCGCCGCTAACGCGTGCAGAACCCGGCTTTGCCCTTTCCGGGGAGTCAGTCGGGCCACGGTCATCAGTACTACTTCGTCTCGAATGCCGTATCGTTGTCGCAGTTCCGGATCTGGAGGCATAGGGTGAAAGACAGCCGTATCGACGCCAGGAGTGATCTTATAAATTTTTCGGTTGGGCATCCCGATTCGCAGCAGGTTCTTGATTGCGAAATCGCCGTTGGCAATAATCGCGGCTGCCTGTTGATAGACGAGGTCCCGTACCTTGGGCTGGAATCGCCTCTGGTCGGTCAACGTTATATCCTCTCCATGACAATAAGCGATGAACGGCAGACCGCGCACTTTCCGCAGTATGACACCTATGAGGCCAGGTGGGTAAAGATCGCCACAATGGAGTATGTCAGGCTTCTCCACAGTTAAACGTACCGCCGCTGCAAGTGATGGCATCACCAGCTTCGGTAGTTGCGAATAACTGAGATTCCGATGCGGCTTAAATGAACGACTAATCCTAAATAAGTCTGTCTGTACTCCAGCGTCGAAAGACTGCCAACCCGGAACTTTGCTGGTCAGAATAGATACGCGGTCGCCTTTTTCGGCGATGCGCTTAAAGAGATTGTAGTAGTAGTGGCGAGACCCTCCGCCACCCGGTAAGAACGTATCTGTGAGTAGCACGAACTTCAGACGTTCGTTTTCACTCATGCATTTTTGCGCTTCACTTGATGACTGGACTTATAGACCCAGCAAGAACGCCTCGGGGCGGCGTCCATCGATTCGGCTACTTCTGAGCGATCTTTTTGGCGTCGGATTCAGCCTCGACTAATTCAATTAGTTGACGAGTTGGAGTTAAGAACCAGGCTATGCGTCGCATTCCAAAGGCGACCGCTGGAACGGGTTCGCTAAGCACGAGGCACCCTTTAGCCTTAACCTCGGCAAGTGCATCAGTGAGATCAAGTACGCTGTAGCAAAGATGATAAGTCCCGCCGCCCTTGGCAAGCACATTCTTGATGGGCGAACCGTCCGTTAGGGGAGCAACAAGCTCAATCTCGAAGCTGTTTCGGGAATTTGGCAAACCCAGAAAGCAAACCGTAACGTTTTGGAGGGGATCATCGAAGGGCCCAGACAACACTTCATAGCCAAATAAGGATTGATAGATCGGCAGTGCTTTTTGAATGTCGGGTACAGCAACTCCAATATGGTGGAAAATGAGCTTCAAGCGGCTCATCTCAGTCAGTGGAAAACGACGCCTTTCGACTCCAGTTCAGCGAGAAGAAGGGCTACGTTAGTTAGCGTTGGGACCTTCTGCATTTCAAACTGCACCCCATATTCCGCCTCCAACGCCAAAATCGCCTGTAAATGCCCAAAAGAGTCCCACTTCTCTATGCTGCCGGCGGCAAGTTCAGGTGTGACGTCTGATGGTTTGATTTCAAAGATGTCAGCGAGAACTTGACGTAGCGACTGTGGAATGGAGTTAGTCGGCATAAGAGCTTTATTCATCTATCGTAATCCAATCTGGCGCCTGTGGAAGAGAGGAACTGATATTAAGTTCGTAGAACATTGACGTGCCTTCTGCTGTTGGAGATTGCAACGGTTGAAACCCGTGCGAAGGGTAAAAGTCAGCACAAGCTTGATTTTTTTTGGTCGGCCGGTATTCACCGAGGAGGCGGATAGCACCGTGCTCACGGGCTGTCCGGGCAATGTGATGCAGTAGAACCGATTCGAGTCCCCGGCCGATGACCCGGCAAGAGAGTAAAAGCGTGTCGATCCTACAGGTGTCTTCTTGTGTTTCGCATAGCGCTAAACCAACAACGCCGCTGTCTCCGAAACGGTCCTGCGCTCGAAGCGCCAATAACTGAGTCTTTGGGCGCTGCGCAAATTGTTGGACTTCGCCCGGCGAATATCTTCGCGTTGTTAAGTTGAATTGGTTCGTCTTAGCGATCAGTTGTACGGTGCGGTCCAGCGAGCCATCGAGGGCGCTGACGATTTTACATCTGATGTCTAGCGATTTAAGAAACTCCTCGCGCGAGGAACTGCTGTTCTCTAAGTCCGCCCTCTTCACTTGAATCCGGTATTCGTTACTCCGAATCCGATCCTCTTCAGTAATGGCGAGAGTCTCAAATAATCCTGCGCTCATGATACGAGGCACGAGGCCCCAGGGTTCTTCCCTACTAGCTTCGATGACTGTCACCTCAGGGAGCTGCCGGCGAACAGAATCACACTCAAATGGACTGTCATCAATGAACACGAATGAATCGAGGCCCAACGATAATTCTTTGCTCAATTCTTTTAGCGCCCGGCCTTTATCGTGCCAGCTGATTTTTTTGCCGACAAAATCGTCCAATGTAACAGCCAGATCCAGGCCCCGGAGCCTGAAGGCTTCCTCAACATCCGCCAGGTTATTTTTTGAGACTATAGTCAGCAGAATGCCCCGGGCGGAGATCTGTTTAAGGAACTTCTGGTAGGAAAAATAAGGGCTTCCAGGAAACGTCGCGCCAGTCAGAATCCCTTCGGGTCCGTCTTCACCGACGATTCCCCCCCAGAGAGTGTCATCCAAATCGGTGCACAGAACTTTCTTTGGCGAGCTGTAAAGAACTGAAACTGCCTGGGCGAGAGCGCGGCAATACTCATCGAAGGCTCCAGTGGCGATTGGCACGCGAGAAGAGTAAAACATCCGATTATCGCGCCAGCGCATCCTGCCGATTCTGGCGGCCACTTGGTCCTGATCAAAAAAAACGCAGTCGGTCAGCTCGCGGCAAATCTCAACTAGAAAAGCATTGATCTCTCGGACCGCTCGCTGTTCACCAAAGCTCAGGTTTGAATCCGCCACGTCGCCCAGTATCGGATGAGCCGGTACCGTTAGCCCTTGCACTACTACACTAGCATTGGTGTAGCGCCGAAAGGAGGACAGCATCTGCTTTAGTCCATTTTTTACCCGCTCGACTTCCTTCCTGATTTCGGACTCCGCGGCGCGCGCACATACGTCCGTCAGACTCCCAGCAAGATCTTCGATGTCGGCCAGGAAGAGCACAAGGTCCGGCTTAGCGCGGGCCAATTCCCCCCCTGGGTTTGTGAGATCATCGATAAAGCTTCCGTAGCCTCCCACCGTGAACTCAAGCCAGAGTCCTTTGGCAGCCGAATGGACTGCTAACTGAGGCAAGAAGGGCTCCACTGTCACCGAACGAGCAATATATGTTCTGAGCACCTTGAAGCCGGCCTGTAACGCTTTGTCACTGCCTATTGACCTCAATCGCATTGCTGCAAAAGCAAAATCGCCTGGGTTGGGCGACGACTTCAGAAAATCCGCTAAAGTGAGCCGAACCAAAGCGGCATCCAATCGATCAATGGCGGTCGTCAGTTGCGCGCGAAGGTTTGGGCGCAACTCCTTTTCTGCCGATGCTGGCAATTTGCTAGACCTCCGCAGCAGCTTGCAGGGTTTGGTCAGGCGTTACATTAGCTTCCTTCATGACAATCCTTCCCGGCACACCCATCACCGTTGCACCCGCCGGAACGTTAGTGATAACCAATGTGTTCGCTGCGATTTTTGCCCTGTCACCCACCTTAATATTGCCGATGATGGCCGCGCCCGTCCCTACATAAACGCCGTCACCTAACCGAGGAGCCCCTTTTCGACCCATAGCCGACGTCCCGATTGTAACTCGATGAGCGATATCGCAGTTCTTTCCAACGACAGCATCTGGATTGATGTGAACGCCACCAATATGGCCCAGATAGAGACCTTCGCCTATATCGGCGCTAGGGTCTATGCACATTTCCATGAACACTTCACAGAATTTGTAGCCAACGGCATATACAACTTTTAATGGAATGAGTCCCCAGCTGTCTGAATTCTCCTTGTAGAGCCAGTGACCGAACCGATACCAGACCAATGCCCAGAGCGCGGGATTAGATAAAATCTCACCCCATCTGCCGTTATCCCGCCGATAACGTGCAACATCAGCTTTGATCTCTTTAAACATTACGTCTTTCGAAAGCCGGAATGGCCGTGTCCCCGTACAAATTTAACACATCGAAAATACAACGTCGTGCGGTTCTCATCTGTCTGCGCTACTCACAACAGAGAAGTACACCGGTTGCCGTAAGACATTCCAATCGCACGCACTAGCACAAGGTAGATGTCGTGAAACTTCTTTCCCTTTTTTACCTAATTTTTGCCACAGTCGTCTCTAGGATACCCGTGTGCCACTCTCTTACAAATCTCACCCTGATGCCCCACGCTAAGTTACTTTACAATCAGTCGGTTATAGAGCACTTATCCTTGGTTAGGACGTTCTCAACGGCTTCGAAGTTGCACTAAACTCAGCAGCAGAAAATGACGATTCAGCGGTCCTGACTTGACCATGATTTTTGCACTAAGCTCGAAAGATCGCTTCTATATCGTGTCGGCGAAGAAGCCACCAACGGCCGCATGTCGATTCGCAAGAAATGCGGGCTTCTCATCTGAGTCGAGGCTAGTAGGTAAGAGGTAGAGCTCCATCGAATTTGGAAAAAGCGAGATGAAAGTCCTACATTTGATTAGTAGTGGCGGCTTTTATGGAGCAGAACGCGTCATTGTCACGCTTTCGGAGAGCATGACCAGGATGGGGCACGAAAGCACCGTGGCCGTATTTCACAATTCGCATCGCCCCAATACAGAAGTGGCAGTTAATGCGCGGTCTCGCAATCTGCCGGTCGAGCTGATTCACTGCAATGCAAGGTTCGACTGGACTGCAGTACACACCTTACGTACTGTCATGGAACAGACAGCGCCACAAATCTTGCACACCCACGGATATAAAGCAGATCTGTACGGCTACTTAGCTGGTAGGGCTTCAAAAGCCGCGCTCATTTCCACTTGCCACGGTTGGTTGGATGAAGATCTGAAAGCCTATAGCTACGGCATATTAGACCGTTTCGTATTGCACCACTTCAAGATGGCCATAGCTGTATCAGACGCAGTGGCGGAGCGGCTGCGCGGCGCGGGCGTGCCAAAAGAGAAAATCCGAACTATTGATAACGGCATTGACGTGGAGGCGTTCTCAGGGGCTAGGCCGATTTTACCGATTGACCAGCGAGGAAATCAGCGCTTGATTGGCTTAGTAGGCCGACTTGCTCCGGAAAAAGGAATCCAGTACTTCTTGGAAGCCGCCGCCGTTGTCACGCGCTCGCATCCGGACGTGGAATTTGCCGTAATCGGAGACGGCCCGGAACGCAATTATTTGGAACAAACTGCCCGCAGGCTTGGCATCCAAGACAAGGTTCGTTTTACCGGTAAGCTTGAGAATATGGCGGAGACATACGGCTCCCTTGATATCGTGGTTTCCTCCTCTCTGAAAGAAGGATTGCCCATGACTATTTTGGAAGCGCTGGCAGCCAAGAAACCAGTTATCGCTACTGCCGTCGGCGCTGTGCCTAAGGTGATTACGCATGAGCAAACTGGGTTGTTGGTCCCACCCGCCAATGTTGGGGAGCTGGCACATGGAATCATCCGTCTGCTGAATAACCGCGAACTTGGTGAGATGCTTGCCACCCGAGGCCGCCAAATCGTATGCGCGCGTTTTTCCGCGGAAGCGATGACCACACAGTATCTGAAGCTTTATACCGAAGCGATCGCCCTCGGCGTTGCAAACTGATGCGCACTAGCAACACATCGAGTTCCCGGGCAAGTACCATGCTGACGGATTCAGGGTGGCACGGTCGAGCAAGCAAGCCAACGGACCCGATTAAGGTCTTCATGATGGATCTATGGGCCACCGTACCCTACTATGTTGCGTATCTTTGTCGGGCTCTGCTGGCCGGAAATGTGCAGATTAAGTTGGGGTCGATTACCTATTATCTCGATCCAGAATGCTTCTCAGGGCGTGGGCTGCGCAACAGCCCTGGACTGCTCGATCTAGTCGGCAAATTCCATCTTCCCACGTCGTTACGCAGGCCGCTAAAATTCGCCGAGGCAATGCTCAACATGTTTGCGAGTGCGGTGAGGATGTTGCTCGCGCGTCCAGATGTGTTACACGTGCAGTTTCTTCCCCTATTCAAGTGGGGGCTTCCCTTCGAAACTTGGTTCTTGCAGTATGGCAAGCTCTTGGGCATCAAAACTGTATATACCGTTCATGACCTGATGCCTCATGACACAGGGGAGCGTTACCGGGAGAGATTTAGTCGGCTGTATAGGATGATGGACACATTGATCACTCATTCCGAATCGGCGAAACAGCAGTTGATAGCTGATTTCCAGATTGCACCTGAGCGGATCTGGGTTATTCCGCACGGTCCTCTTTTTTAT
The DNA here is from genome assembly GCA_963803735.1 of uncultured Acidobacteriota bacterium. Lineage (GTDB taxonomy): Bacteria > Acidobacteriota > Terriglobia > Acidiferrales > UBA7541 > Palsa-189. The sequence goes on from CAWDNV010000019.1 coordinate 465,387, forward strand.
GATTGCGCCGCGTCATTTGCTCAACAGATCCGAGCTAAATATAACATTCAACCTGACGAATGCCTGGTGTTGTGGCAGGGCCTTATTTTTCCATACAAAGGACTAGAGTTTCTCCTCGATTCCTGGGTCAACGTGCAAAGAGCAGGGAAGAAAACCAGGCTACTCATTGCCGGCACGGGTAACTCTCAAATATTGTCAACTATTCAGCGGAGAGCTGAATCACTTGGGATTTCAGATTCAGTGACATTCGATTCGCGTTTTTTGCCCTTGGAGGAGTTAACGAGCCTTTACAGCGTAGGGGATATCGTTGTTTATCCCTATAAGGCTGTTACTACTAGTGGAGCGTTACTCACGGGAATATCCATGGGCAAGCCAATTATCGCTACTAACCTGCCTGCATTTTCCGAGGTACTTGAGCACGAAAAAAACGCACTCCTGGTCGATTATGGCAATACCGAGGACTTAGCAGCTGCCATTCTTAGGCTAGTGAATGAGCCTGAAACTCGCTTTGGCTTGGCTGCACGCGTGAGAGAGCTCAGTTGCGGTGATGACACGTGGAAAGCAATCGCGAAACGAACTAAGGAATGCTACGTTTCCACGCTCCGCAATTAAATGTTTGCCCGTTATTCTTTGAGGGAGGAAGCTTGAAGCAGAGCATTCTTACGGTTGACGTGGAGGACTATTTTCACGTCGAAGCCTTTTCCAATGAGATCCCAACTTCAGACTGGGGCGCATTTTCTTGTCGTGTGGAGCATAACACCCTGCGTTTACTCGACCTGCTGGACGAGTGTCAAGCTCGCGCCACCTTTTTCATATTGGGCTGGGTTGCCGAGCGCTTTCCAGCATTGGTCCAGGAGATCGTTCGCCGCGGGCATGAGCCGGCCTGCCATTCCTATTGGCATCGTTTAGTGTACCGGCTGGGTCGCGAGGAATTCCGGAAGGATACCTTACGGGCCAAAAACGTGATCGAGCAAAGTGCCGGCATGCAAGTGTCCGGCTACCGGGCGCCGAGTTATTCCATCACGCCCCAATCGCTATGGGCTCTGGAGATATTGGTGGAAGTTGGGTTTTCCTATGACTCGAGTATGTTCCCGATCCATCACGACACCTACGGCATCCCCAAAGCTCCGCGTCGACCGTTTCGCATACACACATCTGCGGGACCATTGATCGAATACCCGATCACAACGTTCCGCTGGGCGGGGCAAAACTTCCCTGTGGCTGGCGGCGGCTATTTGCGAATACTTCCCAATTGGTACACACGACTTGGTGTCGCACGACTCCGCGCGGAGGAGATGCCGCTGATTGTGTACGTGCATCCTTGGGAGATTGATCCAGAGCAGCCGCGCATCGCCAGCGAATGGAAATCACGACTGCGGCACTACACCAATCTCCGGTGCACCGAAAGCCGGTTACGAGGGCTGCTAGTCTCCAGCGCACCCTTTTTGGCCTTTCGCGAGAGCGGGCTGGAGCGGGTCGCGGATTTCGCCGAGTTGACCTCTGGGAGGATCACATGAAAGACAACATTACGCAGGTCGCACAATACTGGAACGCAGTTGCTGCAGATTTCGATACGATTTACTCCGGCAATAAAAGCCTCCTGGGTCGGACTTTGGATCACTGGCTACGCCGCGATATGTACCAACGCTTCGATTGGGTGATGCGGAAAGCGACAAATGCGAGCGGTAAGAGCATCTGCGATTTGGGCTGCGGCTCGGGACGTTTTGCGGTTGCGCTGGCGAGGAACGGAGCAGATGTGACAGGGGTCGACATTGCGCCCGATATGTTAAAGCTGGCATCAAGGCTGGCGGAAAGGCAAGGCGTTTCCGCCCGGTGCAATTTCGTAAACTCGGACCTGCTCGACTGGAATACCAGCGAACTTTTCGACATATCAATTGCGATCGGACTCTGGGACTATATCGCCGACCCTCGAAGCCGTCTGCAAGTCATTCAAAGAGTTACGAGACATACGTTCTTGTCCGCGTGGCCGCGGCTGTGGACTTGGCGCATGCCGATTCGCAAGCTCCGTTTGGCCATGCGCGGTTGCCCAGTCTATTTCTTCACGCGTGCCCAAGTGACCCGCTTGCTAGAAGAAGCAGGATTTCAAGTCGTTTCCTGCGAAGTGATCGGAAAGCTGTTCTGCGTCGAGAGTCGCCGCGCCTGAGGGCTCTAGCGATGTTCTTAATGGCTGAGATCGTGTTCTGGGCAGCGGTCGCGGTGAGTGTGTACGTATACCTCGGCTACCCCGTGATCCTCCGCGCACTGAGTTGCTTAATTAAGCGGCCGATTGATAAGCAGCCGTATTTCCCCATGGTGTCACTCTTGATTACAGCGTACAACGAAGTGGCGGTCATTCGCGAAAAGATCCGCAATTCGTTCGATCTGGACTATCCTCCGGACCGGCTCGAGATCGTGATTGCCTGTGATGGATCCACAGATGGCACGGCCGAAGCCGCGCAGGAACTCGCCGACGACAAGCGCGTCCGCGTTTTTGCATATCCGCGCAATCGCGGCAAAATTACCGCCATGAACGAGACTTGGCCGGAATTGAATGGCGAGGTGGTCGTACTCTCGGACGCCTCCGCGATGCTCCTGCCGGACTCAGTTCGTGAGATCGCTCAAAACTTTCACGACCCAGCCGTTGGAGCCGTCAGCGGTGTTTACCAGGTTAAACAGGCAGAGCACAGTCTGGCCGGAACTTCAGAACAATTGTACTGGAAATATGAGACGTTCATCCGACTTCAGGAATCCGCGCTTGGTTCGCTACTGGGTGGGCATGGCCATCTTTACGCGATTCGCAAGAACCTCTATTTCTTTCCTCCGTCGGACACCATCAATGACGATTATGTGATCCCTCTGCGGATCGTTTCCTGTGGTTACCGTGTGGTATGTGAGCCTAAAGCAGTCGGCTGGGAGCAAGCGGAAGAAATGGCCGGGTTTCGCCGGCGAGTACGGATTATGGCGGGAAACGTTCAGCAGTTGCGTGAAATTCCTCGGCTTTTGCGAAGGCCCATCCCTTTGTTTTTCTTCCTGTCTCACAAAGTCGGCCGGCTTGTAGTGCCGTTCGCGATGTTTGCCGCGCTGGTCGCGTCCGCGGCTCTGGTCCGCCATCCGCTGTATGGCATCGCGTTCGTGATGCAGTTCGCCTTATACTTCCTCGCCGGCTTCGGTGCGGTGGCTCCGCTGAAACCGAGAATCCTTCGCGTGCCGTACTATTTTACGATGATCAACATGGCGGCATTCCTCGGAATCTATCACGCCTTATCTTCCGGTCGCAATATGGCCTGGAAGTAGAGTTTTTACGTCCGCCAAAACTAACGCCTCTTACGTTAGCGAGCCTATAGATGGCGAGACGGGGTTCCTAGTTAATCCTAATAATGACGATGAACTACGCGTTGCAATCCGCAACCTGGTGACGCCTAGTTAACTTCGACAACGGCTAGCTGCGGCCGGCCTCCGCCGTGTGAGAACGCAGTTCGACTGGGCATCCCGAACTACCCTGCTTAGAAGTATTAGCTACCATGTCGCGACCTGTCGAGGATTGAACAGGTGAAAGTCTGCAATACTGCACATCATCACGGTGCGGGTTCGGAGAAGGGTAAGGAAACCTTCACTCCTTTAGAACTCAGTACATTGAGGAAGAAATCTAGGTACTCCGCTACCGAGCTGCGATCCACGTGGCCCGTGATCTTGACGCACTCTTCCAGAGGATTCGCAGCTATCAAATACGCCGAGGTCACTACAGAGACTTTGGCGCCGCGCGCGGCAAGGGCGTGGACGAGTAACTCTGCAGAGTCTCCCACGCCGCACCTCGCGAGCGGGTAAGTTCCTGTCACTGAGCAAATCCGCAATGGATCCAATTTCACTTCTGAAAATGAGAGGCTTGCGCGAGCATCATGGGTATCGCCGCAAGCCTAGATAACCCCGCCCTCGGTAATGTTCTGGACCGCGGTCATGATGACCCGTATAACAAGTCGTCGTAAACCGTACTAAGTTTTTGGATCATGCTTTCGAGGCTGAAGTTTTCTATAGCGCGCTTTTTTGCAGCACTGCCCATCTCGTTGGCCTTCCGAGGATTACGAATCAGTCGATAAATGGAGTCGGCGATAGCAGAGGGATCTTCAGGTTCTATGAGCAAACCTGTTTTGCCATCCTGAACTGCTTCTGCATTACCACCTACGCGGGTCGCGATACAAGGCAAACCAACGGCCATGGCCTCCAGTAACGCGTTCGAGAAACCTTCGCTGCGGGAAGGTAACACGAATAGGTCGCTGGCGCAGAGGACCGGAAAAACATCACTCTGGTGACCAATAAACCTGAACCTTTTCCGAAGGCCGAAGTTTTCAATCAGGTGAAGCAACTCGTCGTAATGATCGGTTTCCAAAATGTCTCCCGCAACGATAAAGTTTGCTTCCTGCGTGCTAGCGCAAACCTCGGCAGCGGCCCGGATTAGCACGTCAAAGCCTTTGACCCGCCGAATATTTCCCACGGCCGTAATCAACCGCGCTGTGGCGGAAAATCCCAAACGTCTGCGCGTCGCAAGAGCAACGTCAACAGAAACCGGGTCGAATGCTTCCAGGCCATTGTAGAGAGTTACGACCTTCCCTGGAGGGAGGTGATCGGTCGCAAGAACAAACCGCCGTACTTCCTCGGAAACTGTCAGAACCTTGTGAACAAGCGGTCCCAGCACACGATACGCAACACGGTGCTTGGCAGAACGTAGGATGCCCATGTCGCGCCTGCTAGAGACAAGCTTCGCCTTTGATGTCAAACGGACAATCGTACCTCCCCAAAGGTCTGACGTTTCGAAGAAGGAGTGAACAATCTGCACATTTTCGGAATGGACTAACCGCGTCAGTCGGATCGCCATGCGCGCGGCGTTCAGGTCGTAGCTGCGCGTTAGGGGAAAAACGTACAAGGGGCATGGGAAGGAACTCAGTTCATCGGTTGTGAGGTCAGTGGCGAAAGTCAAAACGGAAGATCGGAATCTCTCACGCGGCAGGTTCCTAGTTATCTTAAGCAGCATTTGTTCCGCGCCGCCAAACGGCTTTTTCAGTTGATCGATGATGAACAGAACGTGCCCTGGCATTTTGGGGCTAGAAACGTCAGTGACGGACTGGGCGATTCGCCGCCCACTAACTTGCTCGTATTCTGTCGCGTTGCTGACTTGAACGATTGGGCAGTGCCGATCAATAACCGGTCGATCGTTGGCAGGAGACACGTTTACGCCTGGGACAGCGAACGCTCAGGAACTGCCACCGAGGTCCTAGGGACAGACGTTTCGTGGACCGCAGCCAAATCTACGGAATCCAGTTCGTAGTGCGCGTAGGCCACCAGTCCAAACAGCACCCATACAAGGCCGTTTACTTCTACATATGTCCACCGATCTCCGAAAAGATTTACGATTGCAATACAGATCGTGCATATCGCCATAGCCAATCCGAGTGATGAGAACATTGAATCCTGGGTTCGCTTAAACAAAGTCCATCCGATTTGAAAGAACTTAGCCAACAGTGCTAGGAAAATCAGTAAGCCGATGACGCCGGTTTCCACCATGGCCTTGACGTAATAGTTGTGAGTATCCCGCAATGAGCCGACTCTTCCCATATACTCATAGGTGTCGTAGCCAGAACCGAAAATAGGATTGGTAGCGATCAGCTGTAAAGCGTCGTTCCAAAGCTCAAAACGGGAAGCCGCCGAGTTATCCAGTTGCCCGCTCGGGTCTTCCGTCATATTAATTCGCTCCGTGACGGCTTGTGGCAAGAAAATTTGCCAGGCCAACAACAACACCACGAACGATGGCACAACTATGCCGAGCAGTCGTCGTCGGACAAGAGCCAGCGCCATTAAACTTGCCAGAAACGCCACATAGGCCTCGCGCGAGAAGGAGTAAAGGACGCAGAACAAGGAAAGCGCGATTAGCCCGTAAAGCAGCAGCTTAGTAGTGCGCTTCTTCTGGCTAGCCACCAAGGCCAGGAGGACAATCGACATCTCGGTTTCAAATGCCGCTGTATTGTTCGAGCCAAGACCTAGCGGTCCAGAGTCGCGCTTGTTGTCGTCAAAGTGGGCGAAGTCGTGCTGCCGGATCTCCAACGCATAACCTCGGCCGACCAACAATACGGAGAAACAGACCATCATCAATGCGACTCTCAAATCCTTTCTGGTCCGGATACACGCCGAAGTGGCGAAGAACAACCCCGGCAGGACCATATAATCCTTCCAGTGATAGAAACGCTCGATGAAAGGTGCGGAAAGCGACGGAGAAAACGCTCCCCACCAAAACGACAGAAACACTAAACCGCAAAATAGGATAAGCACTTTGTTCAACCGTGAGTTTCGGACAAACTGACCTCGGATCAAGGCTCCGGCCAGGACACTAAGCAATAGAATGAGGATGATGTGGCTCCCGAGGGGCATATCCTCAATCCGATAGCGTAAGCGTTGCTGGGGTATTATCAGAATGAGTATGTATAGACCGATTGTGGGGCGCCACCCAATCGATAGCACGCACCCAACGAGGAACACGACGTAGAGCGCGATCGGTATGTAAACTCCCAGTCCGGTGCCTAACATTCAGTGCTCACTCCGCCGAACCGACGCTCTGATTTTTCGGTTGCATTCGTTGCCACGCTCTTAGTTTCAGTGCTTCATAGTGGTCGATGCCAATGATTTGCTTTAGCCGACTAGCTGCCCGATATCTTATCGAGTTTGCAAGAATTGGTATCTGTTTGCGGAGAACATAAGCTTCAAACTCCGGTTGGGTTGTCGAGTGCCGGACGGCGATGCGATTCAACTTCCGTCCCCGCCGCGCCAATCCAGGTAATGACGTGCAGATTGCCTTATAGCCAGCCGCGAGGGCGGCAGCGAAAACTCGCTCGTTTGTGAAGCCACCCGGAATGGCCAGGTAAGTTACCTTCGTATTAGTTATTTGCTCCAAACAGTGACGCGCACCAGCCAACTCTTCAACGGCTTTGTCGTACGAGAGCTTTGTCAGGTCATGATGGAGAAAACCATGCGACTGAACTGACATACCTGATTCGAGCAGTCGCCTCACCTGATCCCGGGATAAATGACCAGGCCTCCCGATATACTCCACACAAATAAAGAAAACTGCGCGAAAGTCGAACCTCTTTAGGAGGGGAACAGCAACATTCATATCGGATTCGTATCCGTCATCGAACGTGATCACTACGTTTCTAGGATCTCCGAAACCCGGGGACGTCAGAAACTCTTCAAGAAGAAGTGTCCTGAAGTTCCTTCGCTTCAAAAAAGCCAATTGCCGACGGAATTTCTCCACTCCGACGGCATAGAAGTTCTCACGCGAACAGGGAAGGGTATCCGTATCAACCTCGTAAAGCCGGTGATAGTTAAGAACTACCGTTCTACTCTGCTGTCTGGCAGTCGACTCGCCGCTAGGGCAAGTACTTAAGGACCAACCCATACTGCCCTCCTCCAGGAGATGAAATTAAACTTCCCAGGGAAGATTGCCGCCTCATTATGGAGGGTGATCACGATAGAAACCGAGGGCGTAAGCTTGCTCGTGTGTATGGGGTGGAAACAGTACTGGCGCCGTAGCCACAACCACAAGGGGTAACCACAGTAGGAATAGATCACTACGAATAAGGCGATCCAAAAAATCCAGTTCAAGAGATGTTCCTCGGGGCTTTTCTTGTTTGCGGGTTCTCCACCTGAGTGGGGTTCTCCTTTTGTCGCAACGTCAGCGGCTGCCTCGCTGCAATAGAACAATCTTAATGGTTCCGAACATGATCAGCAGGTCCAGGGACAGCGACATGTGCTTGATGTAATAGAGGTCGTATTGGACCTTTTCCCGCGTTTCCTCGAGTGATGCACCATAGCGATATCGGACCTGCGCCCAACCAGTGATGCCGGGTCGAATGATGTGCCGCAAGTTGTAATAAGGAATATTTTCGGCCAGCCACTTAACGAATTCGGGCCGTTCTGGCCGTGGGCCCACAAAGCCCATATCACCGATAAGGACATTCCAGAGCTGGGGGATTTCATCGAGACGTGTCGCACGTAGGAGTTTTCCGACTCTTGTCACTCTTGCGTCATCTTTACCGGCCCACACGGCACCCGTTTGTGCCTCCGCGTCTTGGTGCATGGTGCGGAACTTGTAGAGAGTAAACACTTCTCCGCGTTGGCCAACCCGCTGTTGCCGGAACAGAACGGGACCTTTCGAACTAAGCTTCACGGCCAATGCAATGATGGGAATGAGCGGCAGACAAAGTAATAAGGCGATCGCGGCCATCACAAGAGACACACACCGACGGACGAATAGGGAACCGACTCCGAGGCGAAAGCCCTCCGAATAGATCAGTGAGCTCGGGTAAAGGTTTTCGATTTCAATCTTTCCGGAAATCTTCTCCAGGATTGAACTTACATCTTCGACCTTGATGGCACCCAACCGCAGATCCAGCAATTCGCGAACCGGCAGAGCGTTACGTCTGTCAGAAAGGGCGACGATGAGGCGATCCACATGCCCCTTTCCAACGAGTCCACGGACGGTCGCGGCGAGGTCTTCCCGGTCAGATCCACCGTTGCCGAACGCTCCAGCCCAGCCCACGACAGTCATTCCGAGGTCTTTGCGGCTACGGATTGCGTCCACTAATCGACGTGCTCGATCGCCAGAGCCGAGCACATAAATGCGCTCAGTTAGGTATGGTTGGCGTAAGAGCCATGAATAGGCTCCGCGCCACAATAGAAGAGTTCCCGTCAGGATGATGAGGCCGAACAGATCAGCACGCCTTCCCAACATAACTTCGGGGAAACGGTACCCGATCCCAGCCATCAGAAACGAAGACGTTCCCAACACCAGCAACAACCGGAACCAAGTTTCCCCGCCTGACGTTAGTAACTGAGGCGCGTAAAGATCGAAATAGTAGGAGCAGATCAGAACCAGAGCCGTAATTGCCAAAATCTTGTAAAGACCTTTTTCGTAATTTAGGACCAGGTAGGAATCTGGACCAAACTGAATCAGGGTTGCGGCCAGAAATGATAAGCAGACAAAGAGTGCTTCCCCTGCCAGGAGAACCAGTGTGCGGACCGGATAATAGACATGAAATAGACGAACCATAGTGAACCGGGCCTTATTCGGCTTGCGCTTTCGAGGTCGTCAACCTGTGGCTACAAGGAACCAGGAAACTTCACTGGAACCAACACACGCGAGGGTCACAGGCTCCGAACATTCAACTCGCTGGAAAGCGCGCCTGAGACTTCGGACCATTGGAAAGCACGCTTGCTACCGTGACCATTGGCAGAGTTGGTAAGGCACCTGGACAGTTATCTTATTGAAACTACGGGACTAAAGGATAGGGGTGGTCTCTTGCGCGTGACAAATTCCTAACAAAAAACTCCCAAATAGTTCCACTTCGTGGCAGTCGGATTCACTGTAATGCCGTTTGGCAGCATTCTTGGGCGCCTCACCGTGTGCACTACCCGCCAAAAATACGACCGCCCATGTTCATTGTTGAGTATCCAGATACCAACCAACTCCTGCGTTAACAGACAAATACACAGAGGTTAGGCTGACCGCCTGCTATTCGCCGCTAGCGAACTGCCTTATGGAGGGTAGCTTGCTTACCCCTATAGAGCCGGTTTTAGCCACGAGATAAAATTGAATCAAGTAAGCTCAGATTCCGCTGTTGTGGCCGGTTTGGAGGAAGCTCCGGTCAGTTTGGAGCAGTGGGCGCAGTTCGCTGCGATCGCCGTACTCATCAGCATACTGTATTACAGCATTTTGGCCAATCTTGCTCTTCAGTGGTGGAATGATCCGGATTTTTCTCATGGCTTCTTCGTGCCTATTTTTTCCGGATTCGTCGCTTGGCGAATGCGTCATGAGCTTGCGCGCTTGGATTCAAGACCCTCTTGGTTCGGTGTGCCAATTGTCGGCGCCGCTTTGATCACGATGATCGTCGGGGTCCTCGGGGCTGAACTTTTCCTTTCGCGCTCCTCCTTCATTCTGCTCCTCGCTGGCCTAACGATCTTGTTCTTCGGTTGGCGGTTCTTCGCTGCCATCTGGTTTCCATGGGCCGTTCTGTTCCTAATGATTCCCATTCCCGCAATTCTTTATAACCAGATTACGTTTCCTCTGCAGTTCCTGGCTTCCAAATTCGCCACTGCGCTCTTGTCATTTGCAGGCGTACCCGTGTTGAGAGAAGGGAATGTAATTAATCTGCCGGCGATGAGCTTGGAGGTCGTCGAAGCCTGTAGCGGAATCCGCTCCCTGATATCCCTTACGAGCCTCGCTGTTGTTTTTGCCTATTTCCTTGAAGCACGCATTTGGAAGCGAGTGGCTCTGGTGATTGCAGCCATACCCATAGCTGTGGCTGCAAACAGCCTACGTATTATGGGCACAGGCCTCCTGGTGCAGTACTGGGATCCCGACAAAGCAGAAGGATTCTTTCATGAGTTTTCCGGGTGGGTAATCTTTCTCTTCTCTTTAATCATGCTATATGCGGCTCACCGATTGATGAATTTGCGATGGCGCACAGGAAATGGGAGGAAAACAGCTTGAGTGCAGCTCAAGATTTCTGGGCCCGTTTCGTTTGTGCGGCTGCACTCCTAGTCGGCAGCTATGCATTTCTCAATGCCCGAAGTCGGCCCGAAAATGTACCGTCGCGCCAAACCCTATCTTCATTTCCCCTGGTTGTCGGCGATTCTTTTGGGCGGAATGTACCCATCCCAGCTGACGTTATCAGCATTTTGGGAAACGGGGAGTTTGTTGAGCGATCGTATCAGGCCGGTTCTCAGCCTTTCGTCGATCTCTTCGTGGCTTATTTCCCGACGCAGCGAACCGGCAGTACCATTCACTCGCCGCAGAACTGCCTGCCGGGAGCGGGGTGGACGCCCGTTGAGTTCAATAGAATTCCCCTGCCGCGGCCTAGTGGGGGCTCAATGATTGTCAATCGTTACGTCATCGCAAAAGGGTTGGATCGGCAATTAGTGCTCTACTGGTATCAGTCACACGGTCGTGTCGTGGCAAGTGAGTATGCAGCGAAATTCTACTTAGTGGCGGATTCGATTCGGATGAATCGCAGCGATGGAGCCCTAGTAAGAGTGGTTACCTCTATCAACCCGGGGGAGACCGAAATAGCAGCCGAAAACCGCGCTGTGGCATTCACAGAGAGTTCTCTACCGGTGCTCGATTCCTATATTCCTCGTTGAGCTCAACAAGAAGGAACGAAATATGAAAAAAATAGAATTCAATAAAGTTATTCTCCCTGCGCTGCTAGCGTTTGCTCTGCTGGCAGGGTGCTCGCGGGATCCCAACATCCGCAAGCAAAAATATCTTGAGAGCGGGAATCGATATTTTCAGAAGCAGGATTACCGCGCAGCAATCATTCAGTTCCAGAACGCGATACAGGTCGATCCCAAATATGCTGACGCTCACTATCAGCTCGCTCTGAGCTACTTACAGTTGCGCGATTGGAGGACCGCCTATCGCGAATTGACCCGCACCATTGATCTCCAACCCGAAAATTTCAAGGCTCAGGTCGATATGGGCGATTTGCTGCTTGCCGCTCGCCAGTTCGATCAAGCACAGCAACATGCCGACCTGGTGCTCCAAAAGGACCCCAAGAATGTCGATGCGCACGTCCTCCGCGCAAACGCTCTGGCCCAGCTCCAACAAACCGAAGCATCTCTGAAAGAGATGCAGGAAGCGATAGAACTCAGTCCGGAACGAGGTCCGTCGTATCTCAACATGGCCTTCCTGCAGATCTCGGCAAAGCAAGCTGCCGCTGCCGAGGAGAGCTTTAAGAAGGCCGTTTCAGTCGACCCCAAGTCGACTGTTGCACGCCTGGCACTCGGAACTTTCTACATTCAGCAACAACGTTGGCCGGATGCTGAGACACAGTTTAGACAGGCGATCGACGCGGACCCCAAGAATATCGCTCCTCGGATTGCTCTCTGCAACCTGTTCTTGGCCCAAAAGCAGATCCCCCAGGCCGAGGAAGCCGCAAAGGAAGCAAGGGATGCATTTAAAGAGTCGCCTGAAGGATACAGATTGCTTGGCGATTTGTATTTTCGGGTGGGCGAGTTGCCGAAAGCACTCGACGAGTACGCTTCATTGTACAAACAGCATCCGAAAGATCTCCAAGTAAAAAAGAACTATATTCAACTGCTTATTCTCCAGGGGCATTGGGACGAAGCTGCCACGTTGAATGACCAGATTCTGAAAGCGAACCCTAAAGATCAGGGCAGTATCGTTGCTCGGGACCAGATCTTGATACGACAGGGTCACGCAGCCGAGGCGATTGATCAATTGCGGACCGCAATCAAGAATGAACCTGACAACGCTCTTGCCCATTATTATCTCGGTCTGGCGTTCAATGCGACTGGGGACTCAGGGCAAGCAGAAACGGAATGGCGACAAACAGTGCGTCTGAATCCGAATTTCATCGAAGCGCAGACCGCGCTCGCTGCTGTTGCATTGAGAAAGGGCGATCCTGAAGATCTCACGAATACAGCAGAAGCGATTATTTCTGCGCGCCCCAGCGCACCTGATGGGTATGTTTTGCGTGCTATTGCCAAATCCTCCAAGCACGATCAGGTCGGCGCGGAAGCCGATTTAAATAAGGCTATGGAAATCGCACCGCACAATCCGTCCGGGTTCACCGCCATGGCCCAACTCCGCACGTCCCAGAAGCGTTACGCCGATGCTGAAAAATTGTACGGACAAGCTCTGACAATTGACCCGAATGCCACGCCGGCTCTCCAAGGTCTGGTTGCACTGCTGGTTGCAGAGAAGCAGCCCGACAAAGCTATGGCCGAACTTACTGAAATGATCGCTAAGGCGCCAGGCAACGGCGGGTACTACACGTTGGAAGCGAACTTGCTCCTCAGCAGGAAACCACCGCAGTTTGACAAAGCTGAAGCGGCTCTCTTGAAGGCTTCCGATCTAAATAAATCAGATGCGGCTCCATTGCTCCTTTTGGCACAGATCTACACCGCCCGAGGAGAAGCGGATAAAGCCGAAGCCAGCGCCCAAGAAGCTCTTCGGCATAATCCCAAAAACGCCCAGCTCTCTTTCTTGGTGGGCGCAATCGAAGATAGTCAGGGGCACTGGCAGAAGGCCCAAGACCTCTATCAAAAGGCCCTTCAGTTCCAGCCGGATCTTGTTTTGGCTTCCAACAACCTGGCTTATTCGATGCTCGAACACGGCGCAAATCTAGACGTGGCACTCACCCTTGCCCAAACGGCTCGTCAGAAGCTACCCGATAATCCTAGTGTCGCCGATACCCTCGCTTGGGCTTACTACAAGAAGGGAATCTATAACTCGGCGATCGATCTTCTAGAGGAAGCAATCAAAAAAGCGCCCAATGACCCATCTTTCCATTACCACCTTGGCTTGGCCTATCAGAAGATAGACGAGAAGAGCAAGGCCAAGGCTCACTTGGAGCGTACCTTACAATTGAATCCAGCCTTCGAGCATGCCGCTGATGTCAGGACCGTGCTCGCGGAGCTCCATCCGGCTTAAAACCTACGGATATCGCCGCGGCTTTTTTTCCGTTGCGGCTATCGGCCGAGCGGCAGATCTGTATGTATTCTATTCTGTAGGCCGAGTGAAGCGGAAATTGCGAATTCGCGCAGCGTCGAGCACAAAACCAGAAATGTGTTGGCTCGTGTCCCGCGTGAAACGGATCGTGCCGAGTGAACTGGAGTAACTGTCGCGCACGCAGGGCTCAAGCGCCATAGGCCTATATTTCAATCGCGTGAGCATGAGCTTGCCGTCTGCCAGAATCACCCGATAGATGGGATCGATTTCCTCACTGAGATATTCACCAACATATTCGGAGAGCTCAGCGCTGCTCGGAGTAGCTCGATCAACTGGCTCGTAGACTGAGGGTTTTTCATCGCCTAAGCTCTGAAAGAGAAGTCGCGATTTGCCTTGCGCGGCGCGCTCGAATGTCAAACTGACTTGATCGCCGAAAGACACGTCAGTCAAATGGACCGAGTCTCGTTGACAGGCTTGAGCCTGAAGTCTCCATCGCTGCCGAAAGAGACACGGAGTTCGCCGTCTTTCATATATGCCTTCACAAACTGATCGTCCTCGCGATTCCAATACAAACCAGCCATCCTAGAGAGTTGTTGTACGGTGAGCTGGATCGCTGAGATGGGCTCACTAGGCTCGGGCGAGGCGGAGTTCATTTCTCGAGCGAGATAAATATCAGCGACCTTACGGACCAAGCTCGTTGGATCCGTATCGCTAGAATTGCAGAGCACCGCTGCGGAGAAATGCTGCTCGGGGAATCGGGTCATGTCTGCGCGATAGCCGGCGTCACCGCCGGCATGGTCCACTGTCGATAGTCCCCTGTACTTCCCGAGGGATAAGCCGAAGGCATAGTCGATCTGATCACCACTGTTCAGTTTGCCGCGCTGAAGCATCTGCGATACGAAGCCGGGTCCACCCACGCGCGGTTGATAGAAGTTTTCGTCCCAGAGCACGAGATCTTCGACGTCGTATGCAAGCTAGTCGCGCCCGCCGTGTCAAAGTTCGTGTTGCTGAGGCGGAATCGACCGTCCTTTTCTACTTCGTATCCGAGTTGTTCTTCACGATCTCGGCATGGTCGTCGCGGAAGTGGGTGTTCTTCATGCCCAGTGGTTCGAAAATGTTTTTCTTAGTGAATTCACGAAACGACATGCCGCTGGCGCGCTTGACGATCAAGGCCAGAAGTGTGTAGTCCGTATTGGAGTACATGTATCGGTCACCGGGCTTGAAATTCAATTCTTTCTGACGGGTGACGATCGACATAACATCGTCGTCTGTGATGAGGTCGAGCGAGTACCGCCAACCCGCGAGCACGAGGCAACTCCCACTGATCTCGCAGGCCGCGGGTGTGGTGGATGAGATGACGGATGTTCATAGGAGTGCCAAAGTCCTTAATCCGATTCAAGCGACAGCCCTTCGGGGATCTGCGCAGCGGCAAGAACGCTGTCCGCATGTGGGTTGTGAGGTAGACTTTGCTGGATGCCTACTGAAAGAAACGAATAGATGGTCGAGACCGCAAAGAATCGAAGCTTGAAACCGGCCTATCAGTTGATGCTATCCGTGGTCACTACCCTCGGCATGTGATAATGGAGAAATAACTATCCGCGGCAGCGCGTGGGGAACTAGCGCTGCCGCGGCAAAAACGGAGAAGGATAACCGTTCTAGACTCTCTAGGGGCGGCTGGGCGTCTTAGGCTTGCAGAAGCTTACGCCGCAGCAAACCCGCGAGGCCAATAAGACCAGCCCCCACCATTGTAAGAGAAGCTGGCTCAGGAGTGGGCGTCAGGCTTTGCGCAGTCTGTAGCTCTACTGTCGAGCCAGCGCTCAACGATAACGTAACCTCCTGAGAAAGGGAGTATGGACTCGCTGAGGGGGACGAGACCGTAGCCGAGTTGTTGTCGGCCAAGCCGTGTGTCAACCCCGCGTAGATGAAGGAGTTGTTGAGCGTCGGCGAACCCACCCCGCTGCAGAACGAGCCAGAAAGGGGTGCAGTACCGTTGGACGTATCGGCACAGCTTTCCAAACCGATTGTGCCGGCGCCCGTCCCCGTGATTAGGGTAAGGCTGCTCGAGTAGATGAGTGCCGGCGGAGCGGTCGGCGCGACGAAGTCCTGGGCCGCCAGCCAAATGTCAAGCGTGGTGGGCGCGGCTGCGGATATCTTCACGACAGAGCCAGACTGATCACTTAAGCTGGGAGTGCCCGGTGAATTAGAAGAACCCGTGATCTGGGTCACGGTTACTCCGCTCCCGAGGGACGTAGGCACGGCGAAACAACTGGCGAAAGTGTCGTCGATGCTATTGGCACACGTGACCGCTGCAGCTCCATTTAGTGAGTAGCTAATCACGTAGTTGGCGTGTGCTAACGGGGCGAAAGCTAACAAAGCCAGCACCCCTAGAAAACTGCTTAATTTCTTCATTTTTTCTTTCCCCTTCCCTCTCCGTTGGAATGCTATTCAACTGTATGCCTAGCTAAGAGGCTTGCATTCGAATAGCTAATCCTTATATTTCCACTTGTCTTAGGGCATTTGACGTTCCAATCGGTCCTCGTGTTTAGACATTGATAATCAATGGCTTATGGCCAGCTATCTGACGCCCGATTGGCCTTTTAGGAAAACTCCTGCACACCTGTGGCAACTGCCTTCCGGGCAATCCAGGGCAGGACCCCGACCGTATTCGCCGAGAACGTGGGACATATTCGATGTGGAAAACTTTTATCCAATGAGACCCGGTTCTTTTCCACTTTTGGCCTTGCGATATCCACAAGCGCGGCGTGGAGAGGCGATAAAACCTTAGGGGACTTATAATATGTTGTTTCGAAAGCCGTTTGCTTTCGTGACCTTGGCTGCCCAATTGCTCTATCAGAGTTGTTGAAGGGCACTAATTGCGTTCCCTCAAGAGCGAAAATGGTGAGTTCGCGAGACTACCGCCGAAGGTTTATGACCCTGTTTTTTGCCACGGCTCTCCCACTACTGGTGGGCTGTGGTCGGGGTCGGAATGCACTTGATCTCCTTAAGCTGCAGCTGAACGCTAAAAAATCCGCGGCTACAGAACAGAATCTCCTTAGAGCGATCGAACTTAATCCAAAATCGATCCCGCCTCGCCTCGCCCTGGCAAATTTCTATCTCGAGCAAAAACGCTGGGCTGAAGCAGAGCAGCAATTCCGTCATGCAATTGAGCGCGCGCCGAAAGATCCCAGCCCTTATGCAGCTCTGGCCTCGCTACTTCAAGCCGAAGGCAAGCACGCCGATGCAGAAGAGATCCTGATTCAAGCAAAGCAATCGATGCCCGATGTGCCCGAAAGCTATTCATTGCTTGCGGAGTTTTACCTCGCTAGTAATGATCTACCGCATGCCCTCGTCGAGTATGCTTCCTTGGTTCAGCGGCATCCCCAAGATGAGCGCCTCCACAAGGCCTATATTCAGGTCTTGGTGCTCAGTAACAAACTTGAAGAAGCGGCCAAGCTGAACGATCAACTTATCAAGGATCATCCCCAGGATGTAGACGCGCTCGTCTTGAAAGGACAAATCCTGAATGCCCAAGGGCAGACCAAGCAAGCCGTAGGTTACTTGGAAGCCGCCCTAAAACAAGATCCTCAAAACCCAGGGGCCCATTACGGCCTTGGCGTTGCGCTGGTAGGCCGGAGTGAAACCACGCGGGCCATAAGTGAACTGCAAGAAGCCATACACCTGAGTCCACAAATGACCCAAGCCTACCTATCGATGGGTGCGGTGGCTCTACAGAAAGGTGATCTCGACCTACTTCGTAAGACTGCGGACGGACTCATTGGCGCCCAACCAGGTTCACCGGATGGTTACTTGATGAAGGCGAAGGCCGACATCGCTGCCAAGGATATCGATGCAACGGAAAAGAACCTGCAACAGGCCATTAACATGGCTCCGCAGAATTCTCCAGGATACGTAGCCTTGGGCGGCTTGCGGATTATTCAGAAACGCTTCCCTGAGGCAGGCGTACTTTTCGAAGAAGCGCTAGTAAAAAATCCGGCTGATTTGCAAGCTTTGGCAGGACTTGTCCAACTAAGCTTAATTCAAAAGCATCCCCTTGCCGCTGTCGAGCGTATTGACCAGCAGATTACGAACGTGCCGAAGAATGCGGCTGGTATGTACTTGCTCCGAGGTCAAGTGCAAATGGCGACCAAGGATTACGGGGCCGCTGAGCAGTCATTCACGAAAGTAGTAGAACTCAATCCCAACAGCATGGACGCCGTTCTTTTGCTGACAAATGTACAGATCGCCCGCGGGTCGATCGGCAAGGCGAGAGAATCCTATCAGCATGCAATCACTGAGAAGCCGCGAGATGTTAGGCCCCACCTGCTTCTCGGTTTTCTCGAACAATCACAAGGCAATTGGCAGAAAGCAGAGCAGGAATATCAGAAAGTCCTTTCGATTCAGCCGGACAATGCTGCAGCCGCAAATAATCTCGCCTATCTGTTAGTGGAGCACGGCGGGGATATTGATGTTGCATTGACGCTCGCCCAAAAAGCGCACCTGCTGGTGCCTGAAGATGCGAATGTAAACGATACGCTCGCGTGGGCCTACGTGAAAAAGGGCGTTTTTGCGCCCGCTGTCAACCTTCTGCACGAGGCGATCACTGCTTCGCCCGCCGATCCGATCTATCATTATCATCTCGGTGTCGCCTACCAGAAAGACAATGACGCGGCGCACGCTCGCGAGGAATTCGAACGTGCACTCGCTCTCAATCCTCCTCAGCCGCAGCAGGGTCAAATTCGTGAAGCCCTGGCAGAATCAGCCTTAACGTCTCCTGTGCCGGATGGTCAAAAATGAATACCTCACTGAGAAGTCTGGTCGGTGGCATGATCACCGTACTCGACTCTCAGGCAGTACGTCTCTGTCAGGCTCTTGAGCATTCGCCTTGCTGTATCTAATAGTTGTCCCCATCTCGCTTGTGCCGCGCGAAGTTTCTGCTGAAAAACCGACGTTCGCCATTAGTCATCGAAGCCTCGCTACTATTTCCTGATTGCACAACTAAAGGTTGCCCTCACTAAATGCCGCTGTTGTCATGTGAGAGAAGCTGCGGATTGATTGAGATTGTTCCGCAAACGCGGCAGGCGGTACGCTCAATTCGATGAGCCACTCGCCTATTGGCTCCGGCTCGCAACCAGGACGACGCCGTAGTACACGCGTACCGCGCCGAGTCCCTGTAAGGATTCTGGCGAGGGGCATATTCGCTGAAAATACCGAGACGCTGATCGTGAATGCCCATGGCGCCATCGTTACGCTCTCCAGAGAGGTGGCCAAGGGACGGATCGTACGGATGGCGAACTTATGGTTTCGACGGGAACAGGAAAACTGCCGGAGCGTTTATATTGGCCCCAAAGTCGACGAGAAAATGCCCGGTTCGACACCGCAGCGCGGAAGCACAAGTCCACCTGACGGTGATCCGGGCGCGGGCCGCACTGGTGGGGGCGCGCACGGCTCTGGTCAATGCCGCGCGAGGGTTAGCGAAGTCCTACGGAGAACGGCTGCGCAAATGTGGCACACAGCAGGTGCGCCCGGATCTCGCAGCGGGCTTAAGCGTGGAATTGCGAGCCGCCTTGGAACCGCTGTTGGGGGAGATCGAATCTCTGAGCCAACGGATCGCCGCATACGACCGGCAGATCGAGCAAATCGCCAAGAAAGACTACCCCCAGGTCAGCCTGCTCCAACAGGTGAAAGGCGTGGGAACCTTGATCGCGTTGACCTATGTGCTGACGCTGGAAGACCCGCACCGATTTCGCCGCAGCCGTGACGTGGGCTGTTATCTGGGGTTGCGTCCCGGGCGCAGGAATTCGGGCCGCAGCCAGCCCCAGCTGCATATCAGCAAGGAAGGAGACCGTTACCTGCGAACGCTGATGGTACAAATGGCCCCAGAACGTAATCTAGGATATTTCGGAAACGGCTATTCGTAACGGAGAGCTTCGATCGGATCGAGGCGTGAAGCCTTGCGCGCGGGAAACAAACCAAAGCCCACGCCCACCAGACCGCTAAAGCCTACCGCCAAGGCGATCACTTCGGGGCGTATAGGTATAGCCCAGCCAAAACGGTGCGCCAAAATCTGTGTGGTGCTGATGCCAAGTATAATCCCGATGATTCCTCCCGATACCGCCAGAACCAGAGATTCGGTCAAGAATTGGGCCAGGATATTGCGCCCTTTTGCGCCGATGGCCATGCGCAGGCCGATCTCGCGGGTGCGCTCCGTAACGCTTACCAACATGATATTCATGATGCCAATGCCGCCGACAAGCAACGAGACGGCGGCGATGGCGGCCAAAAGCACCGTCAAGGCGCCTGTGGCGGCGGTGAGGGTGCTCGCGATATCCGCTAGATTACGAACGTTGAAATCGTCTTCGATACCAAACTGAATATGATGGCGGTCGCGCAGCAACGCGGTCACCTGAGACTGGGCGCGCTCCGTGTGCTCCTGGGAATCGGCTCCGAGAGTGATGGAGCCATTGACGTACTTCTGCAGGCCGCCTTGGATCTTCGATTGAAACGTGGTTTCGGGAACGAACACCACATCGTCGCTATCCTGCCCTTGCATCGATTGCCCTTTGGCTTTTAGCACGCCAATCACTATGAAAGGGACGTTGTTGATGCGAATGGTTTGGCCCAGGGGATCGAAGGTGGGGCTGAAAAGCTTTCCCACCACGGTTTGACCGAGAACTGCGGTCTTGGTCTGCCCGTCGACGTCAGACTGTGCGAACAGCGAACCCTTGACTGCGGGCCAATCGCGAATGGCGAAGTAATCAGGGGAGGTTCCGTTGACGCTTGTATTCCAGTTGTGATCTTCGCTCTGCACCTGCGAGACCTTGTGCAGGAGCGCGGCAGCGTATCGGACCGTAGGCACTTCCGTGCGCATAGCCTTCAAGTCGTCCCAGGTTAGGGTGGGCTGAGTCCCGAATCCACCAAAGGCTCCGCCTTGCTGGCTCGCCCCGGGAAGAACGACCAGCATATTCGTGCCAATAGAGGCGAACAGGCTCTGTACGCGAGATGTGGCTCCGTCTCCTACAGCCACCGTGGCGATCACAGCGAACACTCCAATGATTATGCCCAGCATGGTCAGAAACGATCGCAGCTTGTTACGCAGCAGAGCTTGCGTCGCGATCTGAAGCGTATGTGAAAGATTCCATGACGATCTGCGTGTCACTGGCCGGACATTGCCTTCCGCCTTTTCCGCGCCCAGCAATGTCTCGGCGCGGCGGGGCGCACGGCGTGTGTCGGAAAGAATCCGCCCATCTTTCAAAACCACGCAGCGCCCGGCATGTTCGGCAATGTCTAACTCATGAGTGACGAGAACGATGGTGATGCCCGCGTCGCTAAGTTTTTGAAAGAGAGCCATTACTTCCATGCTCGTCCGCGAATCGAGATTTCCGGTGGGCTCGTCGGCCAAAATAACCCGGGGATTCATAACCAGGGCGCGGGCCAAAGCCACGCGCTGTTGCTGGCCGCCAGAGAGCTGGTTTGGGCGATGGTCTAAACGATTTTCGAGCCCGACCCGGGAAAGAGCTGCAGCTGCTCTGCGATGGCGCTCTGCGGAAGCGGCGCCCGCATACAACATGGGAAGGACAACTTGCTCGAGCGCGCTCGCACGGGGGAGAAGATTGAAATTTTGAAAGACGAAACCCAGCTTGCGGTTTCGGACATCAGCGAGGGCATCGCGGTCGAAGTCCGATACCGCGTGCCCACCCAGAAAATAACGGCCTGAGCTCGGCGAATCCAAGCAGCCGATAATGTTCATCAGCGTCGATTTACCGGAGCCCGAGGCGCCCATGATTGCGACAAACTCCCCCTCGTCGATTTTCAGCGAGATGTCCAGCAGGGCCGACACGGTAACGTCGCCCATACGATAAATTTTGGAGACGTGCTCGATTTGAACGATGGGGACCATCGCGCGTGAGTCTTGTTTAAAACAAACCGCCTCGCCGGTTCAGGGTCATGTCGGTGATTAGAACATCCCCTGGCCGGACATCTCCCTCTACAAGCTCGGACCACGTTCCGTCGGAGACGCCGGTAGAAACAGCGACCGGCACAGGTTTGCCATCTCGAAGTACCCAGACCTTCTTGCGATTGGGATCTTGTGAAGAAACGGTTTCCAAGGGATCTTTGACGCCGATGCGCGTCAGGAGCTGCGTATCCGGCTCGAAGCGCAAGGCCGCATTGCGCAGACGCACGACGCTATCTTTCTGAGCCGCGACGAACGAAGTGTTGGCGGTCATGCCGGGCCGCAGAAGCAATTTGGGATTCTCGACATCAATGACCGCGTCGTAGGTGACCACGTTTTGGGTCGTCTGAGCTGCGTTGCGAATCTGCCGGAGTCTCCCGGTGAACTGTTGGTTGGGAAAGGCGTCTACGGTGAAGGTCGCCGTCATTCCGGCGAACAGCCTGCCGACATCAGCCTCGCCGACGTTTGTATCCACCTGCATCCGCCGCAGGTCCTGCGCGATCACGAAAAGCGTAGGCGCCTGAAACGAAGCGGCCACGGTTTGACCGACGTCCACATTACGAGAGATCACTGTGCCGTCGATCGGCGAAATAATAGTGGTGTAGTCTAGGTTCACCTGGGCTTGATTGAGCAAGGCGCGCGCCGATTCTAAATTGCTCTGATCCGCTTCGATCTGCGCTTTCGCCGCTTCGTAATTCGCCTCTGCCGTGTCCAAATCGGATTGCGCCATCACCAGCGCCGCCTGCAAAAGCTTCGTGCGGTTGTAGATGGCCTGCATGTTGATCTCTTGCGCCTGGTCTTTTTTCAAGACACCTTCGGTGCTCAGCAAATTGGCGCGAGCCTGCTGCAGTGCTGCCTGGAAGAGGACGGGGTCCAGTTTGGCGATGGTCTCGCCTTTTTTCACTGTCGAATTGTAATCGACGAACAACTCCTGTACCCGGCCCGAGACCTGACTGCCCACTTGAACAGTGAGCAGGGCGGAAAGATTTCCTGTGGCTGTAACTTTTGCAGCGATGGTGCCCCGATCCACACCGGCCGTTTCGTAGTGCATCACGGGCGCAGAATGCGTGCGGCGGTAATAGACTAGCGCGATTGCACCCAAAATCAGTGCCACGACGGCCCCCCAAAGTAGAGCACGGACCACGCGCCGCGATCGCGAACGAGACGGCGCAGGAAAATCGTCGTCAGTGGGAAGCTCGCTCTCGTTTAGTTCTCTGTCCAAATCAGTGGACATGCGCGTCCCACGAGACCATTTACGGTAGCCTATTCATTCACTTCCGGGTGGCCGACTACTCAGGAGTTGACGCACCCGTCGCACCGACGATGCGAAAAACCGTTGAAACCTCGCAATCAACTCAAAGGAGTGGACTCTGTCGTTTCGTAGCAACGCCCGCAGATGGTACCGATTTCGACGTCTGATCCTAGGACGCGGAACGAACGCGTTCAGGCACCGCCAACTACTTCAGGCTAATGTCCGCATTCTCGATGTCTCGATCGAGTACGAAAGCAACCTCCTCAAATCGGGGCTTATGGTGTCCGGTGAAAGGGTGCCAGAACCCGCTGGGCTCCTTCGGCCCAAACAAGCCCGTATCGAGGACGCCGTTGCCTTTGCGATCCTCGAAAGCGCTGAGCGCGTAACGCCCCCAGCGACTTCGAACTGGAATACAGGCTCGGCTCCAGGCTCGATCCGAATCTGTTGTAGCGGATGCTTGAGGAAAGCATCCGCCGGCCACAACGCGACGTAGACGACATTTTTGCCTGATGATTTGAGAACATGCCCCGATAGCTTGAAAGTCTCGGCCGCGGCCGATCTCGTTAACGCGACGACAAGGATGCATCCAACCAAAACCGAGCTTGCTCGAGCTAACGGTTTCATTGTCCTCCTCAGTAGGGCTAGATTATAAGCCCAACTCGCTAGAAGTCCGATTGTGGAAAGTTGGAAGCTCCACTGGCGCTTACTGCCAATGACGTAGGGCCTGATAAGCGGGGATTTTTGGAGACTGGCGCTGTTCCAGCCGGTCTGTGCCCCGAAGTTGAAGGAATCGTATGCCAAACGACGCCACCTAGCTTCTGCCAATCAACTATCAATTTATTCTGTTGAAAAAGTCAGTTTGAGGGACGATTTTTCTGGAGCGACTAGAGGCTGCTGTGTTACGTGAGCGTTCAGGAGGAACGCTGACGATGATGGGACAGCAGCCACGGAGTGAGCCGCTATTTTATTACTTCCGGTTAGAGGATCAGATTCCTGAGGAACATCTCCTGAAGCGCCTGGACCGCTGCATCGATTTCGCATTCGTGCGGGAACGCTTGCGAGAGACCTATAGCGCCATCGGCCGTCCCTCAATTGACCCAGAAGTCCTCTTGCGCCTTTTGTTGGTGGGTTATTTGTACGGAATCACCAGCGAAAGGCGATTGATGGAAGAGGTGCGCATGCACTTGGCCTATCGCTGGTTCAGCCGGCTGGGCTTCGAGCGAGAAATCCCCGACCATTCCACTTTTTCCAAGAACCGTCATGGCCGATTCCGCGGTGTGCGGATCTTCCTGGAAATATTTGAAGAGATTGTGCGACGCTGTTTGGAGGCCGGGTTGGTGGAAGGTAAGCGCCTGACCGTGGATGGAACATTGGTGACTGCTAACGCGAGTCCACGACGTGGGACGAAGCCTGAGCAATTGCACGAAGTGGCAAAGGTCTCACGCACGGTGCGCAAGTATCTGGCGGATCTAGCGCGAGAAAATCCCGTGTCGGAGAACGAAGAAAAACCAGCGGCGCAGTCGATGGCCGCACGCAACGTGTCCACGACCGATCCCGAGGCTTGTTGGGCGAGCAAATCTGGAGGACGTGGTGTTCCTTCTTATTTCGATAACTACCTGATTGACAACGCCAGTTGCATCATTTTGGGCGTGGAAGGGACGAAGGCACGCTTTCGACAAGAGACGTTAGCCGCTCGCCGGATGTTAGCGCAGGTGAAAGAGCGGTTTGGCATCTGTCCCGAGAGCGTCGGAGCGGATAAGGCCTACGGCAGTGGAGAGTTTCTGGCGTGGTTGCTGGAGCGAAACATCCAGCCGTACATCCCGGTGATCGACAGGCGCCACCAAACGCACCGGCACTTCACGCGTGACCAGTTCCAGTATAACTCAGCCGAGAACGCCTTTCGTTGTCCGCAGGGCCAAACTCTGCACTACAGCGGCATGTACCGCCAAAAACAAGGCTATATTTATCAAACCACGGAGTCGCAGTGTCGCGGCTGCCCAGTGAAGAATCGTTGTACTAGCGGAGCAATTCGCCGGATCTTCGTTCACTGGCATGAACCGGCACGGCAAAGGGCCAGAGAGTTGGCGCAAACTCCAGCGTATGCCTGCGCGAAGCGGGAACGGAATAAGATCGAGGCTCTGTTCTCCGAATTGAAGCTGCGCGTGGGATTGCGTCGTCTGCGTTTGCGGCGGCTCTGGAATGTGTCTGAGCAGTTCTATTTGGCGGCCACGGCCCAAAATCTCAAACGGCTAGTTCGGTTCCTCTCACAACAGGGGTCTGCGCCGATTCCATGTTCCACTTAACTGGAAGCGAAATCGAAAAGGGTGAGGCTCACACTAGAACATAAAGGAAGAATTAAATCCCCGCCTAGGTGCTTGTTTCCCGCGATTTTTTCAACAGAATAAATTGATTTTGCCGACGTTTGACCTGTCGTGCGTCATCGCAGGGGCCAGGCAAGAGTTCATCTGCCGGTAAATGCGTATACTCGATCGTTGGCCGCTACGAAAATACGCCCATTGACCACCACGGGAGTCTGGAAATTCTGCACGCGGCTCATCTGCTCGTCCTGACCGCCACCCGCAAACAACGCATCGCCAGTTTCGCCGTCAAACGCATGCAACCGGTTGCTGGCTCCAGTGCCAACCGTCCATACAATTGGCTCCGAGCTCCCGTCGATCGTAGTCGCAATCGGCGATCCTCCGCCCATGTTGTTCGCGCACCAGGCGATTGTCATTGAGGGAGGGGAGGATGCGCCGATCCGCAAGGCGACGAGATTTCCTGCACGTCCCGGACAACCGATTCCGCTGCCCCGCGTCTCGAATACCACATAGCTCGCAGATGCGGTCCTGTACGTTGCCGCAGCATTGATTATCTCGCCGCTCGAAACCTTATTGCTCTGCACTCCCTCGCCTCGAATCCCATTGCCTTTTCCTATTCCTCCCAGATCATCCCGATTGAGGAGATAAGCCACCCCATTTTTTCCCAGCGCAATGATCAATTTGGATGGCGTGGCTCCGGGCATGTCAAACAAGACCGGTCCCGAACCACCAAGATCCGCGTCGTCATCGTCAAGATGACGCCAATTCGACGGAGTGAAATAGTCGGTAGAGTTGCCACTGAACTTTGCGCCCGAACCAAGGCGGATGATCGCTTCTCCACCCATCCAGGTGCGCGCACCGAAGGTGTTACCCGTAGCTACGAAAACGGAACGGCCATCGGTTGCTATTCCGCCCGGCGCCCAGGCTCCGCCTCCGCGCCCCTCGGTCGACCAAGCGGTCGGGCTCTTCGGATCGGCTAGGGGAACGGCGATGACCCAACCGTGATAATCGCCGCAGTCGCCCCAATGGCCGCCATAGGGGACATAAAGAACTCCCGAATTTAGGAGCAGGGCACCGCGCTGGTTCTGCACTGATGAGTTGAACGAGAATCCGCCGTATTTCATGCCGGAAACACTCACCGGCCATCCCGGCCGAGCGGAACCGTCGTCCAACGATAATGCAAACACGAGCTGTTGCTTAGTCCTTCCGCCGTCGGGCGTCGTCATCGCTGCGACGTAAATAGTCCGGTCGTTTGGATCGATAATCGGAGTGCCAGTGATGCCGAGCGGGTCGATATTTCCGCAGGGGAGTTGCGATCGCTGTACCGGATTTCCCAGCGTTTTTGTCCAAATCTGCGCTCCAGTGGCGGCATCCAGCGCCAAGACCGTGTTCCGCTCTGTAGCCACGACCAATGCCGCTTTGCCGCCAGGACCGTTATCCACATACAGCGGCTGGGCATAAACGGGCCCTTGTACTGGTGCATTGAAAGCTCTGTCCCGGTGGATTGCGGCTGCTGCTTTCCGCGTTATGAGCGGATCGACGTACGCACCATCGCGGGTTCCATTGAGATGATGCTGGAGAACTTCACCTGAGATCGTCGTCAGGGATAACGCCAGAATTGCGAAGATCGACGCGAAGAGGGCATTCGTTTTCATCACTAACATTGTCTGCTTCCTTGTACCGGCATTACTCGGATTTGGCGCCCCACGATTATGAGGCCGTTTTGGTGCTAGTGTGTGCCAAAGCCATATAGCCTCAATCTTGAGGTAGAGTTCAGCTTCCCCTCGCGCCCTAAAAAGCTAGCTGCTCGATTTCGGCTTGGCCAAGCTACGGCAAGGCAGCGCCCGGCAGCCCACTCTCGTAACTTCCGAGTGCGAAGGACGCCATTTGTCTCTGACCGAGCGCGAATGGCCCACATCGAAGACGGGAACGAGGCAGTTGTGCTAGGTTGGTGCCCCCATGCAACTGATCCTGCAAAGCCAAACCATGGGAGATGTGGTCATCATTCATTGCCAGGGCCGTATTGTCCTTGGTGACGAGGTCCGCACTCTCCACGGGAGGTCGAAAAACTTACGCACGTTAGGAAGAGCGTCGTTCTGCAGTTGGCAGAAGTTAGTTACGTAGACAGTGGAGGGTTGGGAGCCCTGGTTCGTCTCCGTAATCTGCTCCGGTTCGACGGCGGTGATCTGAAACTTTGCCAGTTATCTCCATTTGTTCTCCAGGTCCTTACAGCCACGAAGTTACATGGCGTGTTCCACACGTATGCATCGGAGAAAGAGGCGATTGAAGCATTTTCTTGGGTGCTAGCACCTCCTGAAAAGACATCTGGAGGAACGAGAATCGTTTGCATCGACAGTTCCAATGACTTACTGGCGTACCTGAACGTTCTGTTGAAGCGGGCAGGCTATGAAGTCTTCACGACCAGATACCCGTCCGATGCCATGATCCTCATACGGGCGACCAAGCCCCGTATCGTGATTTATGGTTCCGGAACGAGCGAGTCAGCGATCGAGAAGTTCCGCGAGAGCGTTCCGAATGTGCAGGTCTTGCTTCTTCCGTCCGATTTTTCGACAGCGGAAGCGAGCCAAGCGGGCACGGAGTTAGTAGACCGCGTCCGGTCGGTCCTCACGGCTTAGCCATAGCTTCGGTAGCGCAATTCCTGCGAACGGAATCGCTGTTCCCAAGTCTGTAATCGACGCTACAATGCGCATCACCACTTGAGGTAAGTGGCCCGATGGGTCTGCGTATCGGAACCCAACTAGGGCCCTACGAAATCCTCTCTGCAATTGGCGCAGGTGGGATGGGCGAGGTATACCGCGCCCGCGACACGCGCCTCGACCGCATCGTTGCGATCAAAGTCCTGCCCACCCATCTTGCTGACAAGCCTGACTTGCGCGAGCGGTTCGAGCGCGAAGCTCGAACGATTGCCAGCCTGAATCATCCGCATATCTGTACTCTCCATGACGTAGGCCATCAGGACGGAACCGATTACCTAGTGATGGAGTACCTCGAAGGCAAGACTTAGCCGAGCGCCTGAAGAAAGGGCCGCTGCCTCTCGATCAAGTTCTGCAGTACGCCATCGAAATTTCGGACGCGCTCGATAAAGCCCACCGCAAAGGCATCACGCACCGCGATCTCAAGCCCGGCAACATCATGCTCACCAAGTCCGGCACGAAGCTGCTGGACTTCGGACTGGCCAAGCTGCGGCAAGATGCAGCACCCGGCAGTCCGCTCTCCCAGCTTCCTACTGCGAACGAAGGCATCACAGCGCAAGGGACGATTCTGGGTACGCTACAGTACATGGCGCCGGAGCAATTGGAAGGCGGCGAAGTCGATGCGCGCACGGATATTTTTGCCTTTGGCGCTGTCGTCTATGAAATGGTGGCGGGCAAGAAAGCGTTTGAAGGCAAGAGCCAGGCGAGCGTGATCTCGGCAATTATGTCGTCCGAGCCGCAGCCAATTTCGACACTTCAGCCGATGACGCCTCC
>CAWDNV010000020.1:0-37407 GCA_963803735.1 uncultured Acidobacteriota bacterium
TTAGCGGAAGCGCTTCGAGCGCCTTCCTCACGCGCTCGCTTTCCGCGCGAGAAAGCAGCCTCGTTTCCGCATTGTCCGTCGCCGTTTCATCACTATGTTTGGTCTCGTCAAACTCGTCCGTCAGTTGTGCGGGACGGTTCTTCCTTACCCAGGAATAGCTCGTATTGCGTACGATCTTAAGAAGCCACGCGCGGCTATCTCCTCCACGAAAACCACCAAAAAACCGCAGTGCCCGGAGAAACGCCTCCTGCACTATGTCCTGTGCGTCGGTGGTAGGAGACCGACAAGCCAGCGCGCAAGGTTGTAAGCCGCATCCAGATGCGGTAGCACCAGCTGCTCGAAACGCTCAGGCATCTCCCCCAGTTCTCCCATTTTGTCGGCCGCTGAGGCGTTTGCGTTCTCGCTGATAAGACTCCAGAGCGACTGTTTTTATTCCCGGTTTATTTCCACGCTTCCGCTGATTTCTGCGCAAATAGAAAGGATCGGTCCAACCGTACAATCGATCGCTCTTCTCGGCGTAATCGTAATAAAGAACGCCGCACGAAACCGCCAACATTCTAACTGTTACGCCCTCATCAAACGCAACCATCGCGCACCAGGAATAAAAAACATCAAGCCAACGTCTCCATATTGCGACAAGTAACCAAATCGTGAATCTCCAAAGGAGATGCAACATGAAAGGCCTGCTATCAGCTTTTGTTCTCGTGATGGTGATGTCCGTGAGCGCCGCCGCTCAGGATTCGACGATGCCGGCTCAATCGGGCGCCGATCAAAGCTCAACGATGGCACAGCAGGGCGATGCGTCCATGCCCCAGCCGGGAAGCACCGCTGCCACGCCGGCTTCCGCGCACAAGGGGCACGGCTCGGAGGGTTACGGGAGCCGCGCCGAAGTTTTCCTAACCGGCTTCGGTTTGGTAGGCAGCCGTGCCAATGGCAACGCGATCACCGAGGAGCAAACCGATGCAGGTGGGGTCGCGGTCGGGTACCGCTTCCATCTGAATGCGTCGAGCGCGTTGGAGGGCCGTTACGGCTTCAGCCGCAACTCGGACAAGTACACGATCGGTGGCGTAGTTTCCTCCATTCCGTCGTACTTCTCTGATATTAGTGGCAGCTACGTCTATACGTTCTCAAAATCGCAGCACATCCGACCGTTTTTGGAAGGCGGAGGAGGCGTCGTTCTCTTCATTCCCGGGAACTACAACACACCAACGAGTTCCACGACCGGTGGAACAGCTAGTGGCACTCCCAGCGGAATTCTTTCTGGCTACGCTCTCGCGACAACTTCCGCCCAAGCTGTCGATGGTCCCGTATATAGCGGCTCATCCGCCGGTATCGGAACGCAGGCCAGAGGCATGTTTCTGTATGGCGCAGGTCTGGAGATACCCGCATCTTCGCACCTCTCCTTCAGGACCGAGTTCCGGGGCTTGGGGTATGA
Organism: uncultured Acidobacteriota bacterium; assembly: GCA_963803735.1. Taxonomy (GTDB): domain Bacteria; phylum Acidobacteriota; class Terriglobia; order Acidiferrales; family UBA7541; genus Palsa-189. The sequence continues at coordinate 1,436 of CAWDNV010000020.1, forward strand.
AGCGCCGGATTTCAAACTGAACGCGCTGCATACCAACGCGTTTACCTTTACGTACGAACCCGCTTTCAGCATTGCTTATCGCTTTTAGTCCGCCAATGGGTGCAGCGCCGGTCCGCGCTCCGGCGCTGCACCTTTTCTCTAGTCAGTAATCACCAACCGCGCGACGACTCGCACTTGAATTGTCGAATTTAGGTAACGGCGAATTTGGGAATTTGTGACGTCGTGGTGACAAGTGGCTCCTCATAAAAAGGCATGCTGACTTGCCACTCCGACTGATTGATGAGGTGAAGTGCAAAATCCATTTTCTGTGTTCACGAAAGACAAAGGAGAAAAGATGAAGCAATCTGAAAGTCTTATGAAGGGGAACGGAAGTCGGCGGTCATTTCTGAAGAAAGGAGCCCTCGGGGCAGGAGCGACAGCGATAGCCGCAGGTCTGCTTCCGGGAAGATTGGCTGCGTTCGGGCAAGCGGAAGACGACGGCGCGCCAATTACCAAGGGCGACATCGCCATTCTGACGTTCCTGAGCGCCCTCGAGCAGGTGGAAGCTGATCTATGGATTCAATACGCAGAACTAGGCGGGCCAAACCCCAAAGTGCCCGGCGCCCAAGGGCTCTCCCCGATTGATCTGCAGCTCAATGGAAAGTCAATCACGACCGGCCTTGCTCCAGATTACATTATCGCGCTTCAAGTGCTCGATGGTGACATGCCTCAGTACATTGCCGATAACACTGATGACGAGATCAGCCACCATCGTTTTCTCAACAATTACCTGCAGTCCAAGGGTGCGAAACCGATCGACCTGAGCCAGTTTGCCATTCTGCCGCCGAGCCGAGTAACGGGCGTGCCGCAAAACGGAAGACTCACCAACCTGAAACAGTTGACGGTGGATACGAAGTGGTGGACCCGATACCGCGACGCGCTGCAGAATCCCGACTTCGGAGGCAGCTTCGAGAATGCAGTGCCGGATTTGGCAAGGGGGCAGCATCCGGCAATTCCCGTGAACGACGGCGATCTCGTCCTTAATCAAGACGGGACGCCATCGACCCACCTACAGGCCATCGCTAGCACGGCGGGATTTCACTTTGGCTTCATCGAACAAGGCGGCAGCAGCCTCTATCCAGCCCTGGCTCAGAAGGTCACAAATCTGGAAGTGCTCAGAGTCCTCTTGAGCATCGGCGGATCGGAGATCATGCATTTTCAGGTCTGGCACGACAAGGCTGGCAATGCGCCCAACATAACCGATGGTGATCTTACGTTTCCGAATCTGAACATTGGCGTCGATCCGAACAATGGTTCCTCGGGCGCCGCCGATGAGTTCCAGACCAATCTGATCATGCCCGAGCCAACATTGTTTCTCAGCCAGAAGCTCGGTCCTGTATCCATCATTCGCCCAACATCCACAGAACAGGGGGGCGCTGTGGCCTCTGTCGTCAGCTTTGTTGAAGACGGGCTGTTCCGAGATCCGGCAACAAACAGAAATACGGGAATCGTCGACACCCTTATGCGCCTGGCAGAACAGGCCGATGAGGCCACCCGTCGGCTCTAAGCCGCTTCGAACAACAACAGCATAAATAACAGACAGTACAGGCCTCAGGGAACGGGCGAGGATGGGGTTAAGCCGCGAGCCGAGGGTCTCGGCTTACATCCCATCCTCGTACCATTTCCTCTAGGCGAGACAACATGGATGACGTGAATACGGCGGCGCTTCGCAGAGATAAACTTTGGAGAGGCCGCGCTAGGCCTTGGGTTGAATTTGTCCGCCCAAGGCAGTAGCTCGCAGCTACGGAATCAAAACAATCTTGCCGTAGGATCCGGGCTCCAAAATTTCTTTATGAGCTCGGGGGGCCTCAGCGAGCGGCAACTCCTTCCCGACCACCGGCCGGAGCGTGCCATTCGCCATCCCGGCGATCAGTCCTGCATGAATCTCTTTTTCTTCGGATTCGGTCAAACCCCAGATCGTAAAGGCGTGAATCGAACCGCGCCGGCTCATCAAGTCGCGCGGCGTAATAGTGGCGTCACCTCGGCTGCCAATCACGACGACGCGGCCCTGAGTAGCGAGCAGCTTTAGGTCTTGGCCGAGATTCACGTTCGCAAGCATTTCCAGGATCAGATCGACACCGTGCCCCCCGGTCGCTTTCTGAATCTGCTGCAAATACCCAGGCTGAGAATGATCAAAGACGTGGTGCGCCCCTTCACGCGTGACGAGTTCCAGGCCTTTCTTGCTTCCTGCCGTGCCCATAACCGTCAGGCCCATGGCACGGCCAATCTGAACGGCTGCGATGCCCACGCCTCCGCTTGCTCCGTGAACGAGCAGAGTTTCGCTGGCGCGTGCCCGCGCGCTCTGATACAGAGCGTGATATGCAGTGCCATACGGTACCCAGACAGCCGCGCCTTGAGCATAAGTAATCTTCGCCGGCAGTGGATGAACTTGGGTTTCCAGCGCTAGCGCATACTCCGCGTATGCTCCAGTCAGGGTCTTTGCGGTGTAAACACGGTCGCCCCGCTTAACCTTGCTCACGCCCTCGCCGATCGCTTCGACGTCGCCCGCAGCATCGGAGCCCGGCGTGTAAGGCAATGGCGGCTTGACGGCGTATGTGCCATTACGCATGTACGTGTCGTATGGATTCACGCCCGCGGCGCGAACCCGCACAAGCACTTGACCCGCCGCGGGACGCGGTGTCGGAACGTCTTCGAGTTTTAGAACTTCAGGCCCGCCGAATTCATGAACGACAATAGCTTTCATTATCTGACCTCGATTGCTTTCGACTCATAAGCCAGCAGACCAGTTCACTCTGGAAGGACTGCTCGGCGTTTTTATTTGTGATGCTAGAGTGCGGTCGGTCCTGAACGCTTTCCTACACCGCTGCCCTGGCGCCAATCCGCCGCAAAATGATTTTGGCGTGGTCGATCTCGTCTTGATTGATCGTGTGCGGCAAACCAGGATAGCGTCTCAACGTTACGGCGGCGCCGAGATCCGAGAGCACGGCTGCCGATTCCTCGACTCTTTTCCATGGAACGTGGGGATCACGGTCACCCGCGCCGAGGAAACAGGGCGTGCCCGCAAGCTCGCCAGAATAGACGAATTTAGCTCCGGGAGGACCAATAAGTCCGCCCGTAAATGCCACCAGACCACCGTAACGCGTTGCATTTCTCACCACGAACTCCGTCGCCAGACACGCGCCTTGAGAAAATCCAACGATAGCCACCTTCTGCCGTTCGATTCCGGCAGTGGTGGCACGTTGAATCGTTTCTCCCACCAGCTTGAGAGCTGAGTCGAGCCACGGCTGATTCTGTTCGATCGGTGACAGAAATGAATATGGGTACCACGTGTGTTCAGCAGCTTCAGGAGCAAGATAGGCCAATTCCGGGAGGTCAAAATCCTGCGCTAGTCCCAGGATATCTTCCGCGGAGGCGCCTCTGCCGTGAAGGAGCACGACGGCGCCTTTTGCCGAATCAAGCGCTGCCCCCCGCTGCAGAATTGGCTGGTTGCGGTGGGGGTCGTCCGCATTGGATCTCATGCTTCTACTCTTTTTGCTGGTTTGTGCAGATCGATTGGCGGAAGAACCTGTTCGATTCTCTTTCGATTTGGCTCCAGCCATGGCGGCAGCTTGAGCGCTCCACCCAGCTTCTCTGGCGATTCGTCAATGGCGAAGCCGGGAGGATCCGTGGCCAATTCGAACAGCACCCCACCTGGTTCGCGAAAATAGATGGAATGAAAGTAACAGCGATCGATTACCGGCGTGACGTTCATGTGCTTGTTGACCAGCCGAGTCCGCCAGGATTTCTGCGCGTTGTCATCGGCCACTCGCCATGCGATGTGATGGACAATGCCTACGGCGACGTTCCCATAAGAGGCCTCCGAGGCGCACAAAATATCGAGTCGGGCGCCTGCGCCTCCCTTGCCGACTTCGAAGCGGAAGCGATTCCCTTGCTCGCCAGCTTTCCTGAATCCCATCGTTTCGAGTACTTCAACCGTGCTCTCGTATCCTTGCTCGCATAAGGTAACGGAATAAAAGCCGCGGATGGCGTGCTGTGCCGGTACCGACGCGTCCTTCCACGCCCGATTGGCACCGGCGGGTTGGGAATCCGCCACCATCTCTAATTTCAGGCCATCGGGATCGGCAAACGTTAATACCTCTTCGTCAAATCGTTTTCCCGACCGTTCCACCGGGACTCCTGCAGAGAGCAACCTCTGCTCCCAGTAGCTCAGAGATGGTTCAGGGATACTGAACGAAGTTACTTCCACTTGTCCCACGCCAGGGCTGCCTCGTCCCGCCATCGGCCACGCAAAAAAAGTCAGAATGCTGCCCGGAGTTCCGACTTCGTCGCCAAAGTAGAGATGATAGCTACTCGGGTCGTCGAAGTTTACGGTGCGCTTTACGAGTCGCAGCCCCAGCACTTCGGTGTAAAAGTCCAGATTCCGCTGCGGGTCCGAAGCAATTGCCGTAACGTGATGAATTCCCGAGATCGGTTGTTCCAATGCTTTCTCCCTTTAGAAGAAGTTTTAAGACACGGCTGGTCGAGTGGTGGTGGGATACTCCCCGATGAGCACCTACTTCACTCGTACTTTGGGTTCAACGGACATACCGGGCCGCAAGAGATGCTGCGGGTCCTGGCCCTTCTCGAATACGACTTTCACTGGGATGCGCTGCACCACCTTGACGTAATTGCCCGTGGCATTTTCAGGGGGCAACAAGCTGAAGCGAGAACCCGTCGCACCGCCAATGTTGAGAACGTGTCCGTCATAGGACCGGCCGTACGTGTCCACCGAAATCCTTACTGGCTGACCCGGCTGCATATAGGTCAACTGGGTCTCTTTAAAATTAGCCGTAACCCAGATGTTCTCGCTATCGAGGGGAACAATGGTCATGAGTTGCTGACCGGGCGAAACGTTCTGGCCCGGTTGCACACTTCGCTGACCTACGACTCCACTTACGGGTGCAACGACGGTCGTGTATTGCAGATTGAGCTGAGCTTGCTGCAGGGCAGCCTGTGCTTGTTCTGCCTGAGCGTCGGCAGCCTGAGCGCGCGATTGCTGCAGAGAGATTTGTTGTGGACGAGTCTCGGCGTAGTGCAATTCGGCCTCGGCTTGCGCCACGCGCGTACGTGCCCCAGTCACGGCCTGCTCTGCGGCCGCCGCCGAAGCGCGTGCGGCTTCAATGGCCGCGGCGGTGGCCTTTTGACTGTCTACCGCTTGAGTGTATTGCTGCTGCGGGATTTCATCCTTTTCGGCCAACGGTTTGTAGCGAGTCACGTCGTCCTGCGCTTTGAGATCGTTCGCTTCGGACTGTCGCAGCGTGGCTTGCGCGGCTTCAAACTGTCTCTCTGCAGCGGCCAGGCCCGACTGGGCATTTTCCACGTCCGACTGGGCCGACGAAAGTTGGCTGGAAGTATTCACCGACGTGAGCGGCACATTGATACGAGCCGCCTCGGATGCGGCTCGGACGTTGGCCCAGGTTGCCTTCGCGTTCACGACGGCCACGTCATAGTCCTTGGGGTCGAGTTGGGCCAGCACGGTGCCCGCCTGCACAAACTGATTGTTGTCCACTGTGACGCGCACCACGTAGCCAGTTACGCGCGTACTCACCGGGTAAATGTAGCCGTCGATCTCCGCATCATCGGTCGATTCATAAGAAGCAAAGTAGCGATAAAGCAGGATGCCACCCGCGACCAGGATGAGGCCGATCACGGCGAACAACAGGATTCTGCGTAATCTCTTCCGCCGCGCAACATATCTTCCCCCGCCCGGCCCGGACGTGCCGGGCCCGGTTAATCCACGCTCGGCGATTTGGGGCGCTGTGTTAGTAGCCATATCAATATGCTCCCAAGTACTGCAGTGCTGACTGCTCGGCGATACCGATCGCTTGAGCCAGCGAAACCTTCGCCACGTTGTAGGAGTACACACTGGCAATGTAGGACTGCTCGGCTGAGGCGACTGACTCCTGAGCCTGGACAACCTCCAGGTTGTCCGCAACGCCAGACAAAAATCGGTCTTGCGCCTGCTTCAATGTCTGATTGGCAAGATCAACGTTGCTTTTACCTACGGCCACCAAGTCCGACGAGGACTTCAAGTTCAAGAACGCGGTCCGCACTTGATCGTCAATCTTGCCTCGCAAATCTTCCAGTTCAGCTTCGCGTTGCCGCAAGGCGCTGTTCGTCTGTAGCTTGTCTGCCCGCACGCGCGTGCCTTGAAAAATCGGCACATTCAAGCTCGCCTGGAAAGTGAACACTCCATGCGAGGTACCAAAGTTCGGGCTGCCCGCATCGCCGAAATCTGCATAAACCGAGAGTGTCGGGTAGTTTTCCGCACCTGCTGCTTGCAGCGTAAGCTCGGCGGAGCGTACCTGTTCCTTGGCACCAAGGTAGTCCGGCCGTGCCGCATACGCCTGTTGCAATGCTTCGTTGATGCTCATCTCAGCCAGCGGCGCGTATGGAACCGAGTCCATCAACTGAAACTCTTGCCCATTGGGCAGTCCGATCACCCTGGCTAGGGTGAGCTTGTCGATCGCAAATTGATTCTCGGCAGCGATCAATCTCTGTTGCTGGTTCTGCAATTCAACCCGCGAGCGAAGTTCGTCAATAGTCGCGACTACCCCAGCTTTGTGCTGGTCCGCCGTCCTTTGAAAGAGAACCTGGGCGGTATCGACCTGAGCGTGAGTCGAATCCACCGTAGCGGCATCCGCAATGACAAGCAGGTAGGAATTGACCGCAGTCAGTACGACTAGGTCACGATCATTCTTGTAGGAATGCTGCGAAGCCTTTTCGGATTCGCTCGATGCTTTCACACTCTTGATGGCCGCCCAGTTGAATACTTCCTGGGTCAGCACGAAGCGAGCGTCGGCGGCTCCAAAAGGCCCGACGATGGTAGGAATGCTGATTCCGGGAATATTAACGAAGAATCCAAAGGTCTTGAGATTGATCTCCTCGACTGTGCTGGTGACCCGCGCGGAAAGATTCGGCAACAACGCGTTCAGATTGCGCAAGCGCGCGGCGTGCGCGGCGCGAGTGTCTTCATTAGCCTCGATCACGCCGAGGTTGTAATTGAGGGCTCGGTTAAGCGCGTCTTTGAGCGACAGAGATAGAGGTGTAGACGTAGCTTGACCTGTCGGTACGCTGCCGAGAAGTGGATTCTGTGACAACGTGGGTGGTGATGCGCCGGCCTGGCCGCTTTGCGCCGCGCTTGGCTCCTGAGTGCAGAGCAAAAACAGCAAAATGATGGCCAAAGAATGTACAAACTGTAAAACGCCCCGGTAACGAGCCATTACGCCTCCAGTTAGTGAGACGACGATGCGGATGAGATCTGGCGGTTCTGAAACGAGGCGGCGCCTTTCAGGATCGCGTCGACCGCCCACTCGTCCCCTAAGTTGGAATTGATCATGAGATGGAAACGATGGCGGTCCGGCCACTCGACGCTGAAGTGCTGCTTGATGAAATCTGCCCGGTCGCGATCCACAGTCTCAGCAAGATGAACCGCTTCATGCTCGCTGTTTCCATCTTCTTGCAGACGGCGCACCTTGCTCTCAAACGGAGCGTAGATAAACACGTGAAACGCATCTGTGCGAGGTTGAAGGTAGTAGGCGGAACCGCGTCCCACGATCACGCAGTTGCCCTCGTCCGCGGCGGCTTTCACGACTTTTTCCGCAACCTCACGGATGCAATCCGCGTCCACGATTTTCAGCCTCGGAGCGTTCAAGCTTCCTTCATAGCTGCCGCGCATAAAGGCCCGGAAGAGTCGATAGAAGACGGGATCGAGCCTCTCTTCACGCTTCTCTACAGTGCCGCAGTCGCAATCCAGCAGCCGGGCGATTTCGTTGGTCAGCAACTGGTCCCAGAACTTCCAACCTAAACGCTCTGCTACCTTTTTCGCGATGACGCCGCCGCCGCTCCCGTATTCCCGATCGATCGTAATCACTCGAATCATCACTGTCGCCTCGACATCCGTTTAGAGCCGGAACGTCTACCTGCGCTTGAATGCCGTCACCGTCTAATCGCCCCTACTCCATCGAGACGCGACCAGCGCCTGGTTGGTTCCTTCTCAACAGGAAAGAGAACACAAACATAATTCCCGCTCCTATGCCGAGGATCGCATAAGTATCAATGTACGCCAGTGTGCTGGCTTGCCCGACCAAACTCTGATAGACGAGACTGTAGGCTTTCCTCCCTGCCAGTTCCGCATCGAAGCCGGCGACGTAAAGCCGGGAAGTCAGGGCCGCAACCGCTTGAGTGAAAACCGGCTGCCCGGGTCCGGCATGGGCCACAAGGTACATTTGGTGAACCTGCGATCGGCGTGCAATCAGTGTCGTCACCATCGACGTTCCTACGCTGCTCCCCATATTTCTCATAAAGTTGACTAGGCCCGCCACGCTGTTGCTTTTTTCCAATGGCATGCCGACGTAGCTGGCGAGGTTGATGGGAACAAACAGGAAACCGAGACCGACCACTTGGATGACACGCAAAAAGCTGGCAAACCCAAAGCTGATCTCCAGATCGAGTCGCCTGCTGGAATACAGCATCGCCACCGAGAGCGCCAGCCAGCCGAAGGCAATCAAATAGCGCGCTTGGATCTTGCTGGCAAGCGTTCCAACCACCGGCATGAGAACGAGCAGCAAAAGGCCGCCGCCCGAAAGCACCAATCCCGCCGACTCGGACGTGTAGCCCAGTAGCGTCTGCAGGAAGAGAGGCATCATGACGAGGCTGGAGAACAGCATGATCCCCAGAATGAACATCATCGCGTTCGCGCCGAGAAAATTGACATTTCTGAAAAGCTGGACTTCAATAATCGGATGCTGCTGAAACCATTCCCATATCACCAGTGAAACCAGGCTCACGCCGGCAACAATGGCAAGGGTCAGGATGAAACGCGACCCGAACCAGTCGTCTTCCTGCCCCTTGTCGAGCATGATCTGCAGCGCGCCCACGCCGAGCGTCAGCAGCGCTACCCCGATGTAGTCAAACTTGATTCCCGCGCCCTTGGCGCGCCTCACCCACGGAGGATCCTCGATCAGGCGATAAACCAGAAATAAGGTGACCATGCCTACCGGCAGGTTGATAAAGAAAATCCACCGCCAGGTGTAGTTGTCGGTAATCCAGCCGCCCAGAGTGGGGCCTATGGTAGGCGCGACTACAGTGGTCACGCCGTACAGGGCGAACGCGAGACCGCGCTTCTCGGGCGGAAAAGTGTCCGCCAGAATCGCTTGAGCCAAAGGTTGAAGTCCACCCCCGCCTGCCCCCTGCAACACTCGAAAGAAAATGATGGCGGCCAGGCTAGGAGCAATTCCGCACAGCAAAGAACTGAACGTGAAGATCGTCAGGCAGATCATAAAGAACCGCTTGCGCCCAAGCACGCTGGCAAACCATCCGCTGATGGGCAATACGATTGCGTTTGACACGAGATAAGACGTGAGTACCCATGTGCTTTGGTCGTTGCTGGCCCCTAGGCTGCCCGCCATGTAAGGCAGCGCGACGTTGGCGATGCTGGTATCGAGCACCTCCATGAACGCCGCAAGCGCGACGACCACCGCGATCACCCACGGGTTGAATTTCGGCCGCCACGGTTCGGCCGGTAGGGACGATGCCGCGCCACCGCCACCAGCATCACCCGCTCGCGGATTAGAAAGGTCCTCAGCGTCGTCTGCCATTTGTTAATCCGAGTTGCCGGTATGATGATTTCCGCGGCCCGCTGGTAACGAAAGTTCCGCGGAACGGCGCGGAATTTGTGAAAGGAACTACTGATTACCGCTTTGGACTTACGTGATCTCCGATTCGAGCAAAGAGGGCTACCACAGAACGGGGCCTGGCTAAGTAGACAGGGCTCGCAACCGCTGGCGCATTCCGCCACTCCATAATATCGTCGGGTGAGGCGAGGCTGGTGTCGATCCATCGGTGCCACAAATCATTGTGGTTGCTCACCGGCGGCAACTCGAACTCAAGAGGCTCCCAGTAAGCATTCAGAATCAAAAACAGGCGTAGATTCTGGTTCCGGCACTCCACGCTGGTCGCCAAGCTGTGCGAATGAATGCTCCAATCTGGCTGCCCAAGTTTCACGCCGTGCCAAGCCCTGCTTGCCTGTCCCTCGCGCAGGAGTTGGTTCAAACTGAGGCCCTCGAACTCCGGCTCGAAGTCTTGCATCAGGCGATGCCGGGAAAGGAGCGCGACGAACCGATACAAGTCTGCATGCTTTGTAACTAGTGACCAATCGAACCAGCTGGTTTCGTTGTCCTGATCCCACGCGTTATTGTTTCCCGCCTGAGTACGCCGCACCTCGTCGCCCATCAGAATCATCGGCAAACCCAGCGAGCCCATCGTCACTGTCAGGAAGTTCTTCACCTGTCGATTTCGCAGCTTCTCCACGACAGGATCGTCAGTCGGACCCTCAACCCCCCAGTTATGGCTTTTATTGTCCTCAACGCCGTCGTGGTTATCTTCACCGTTCGCCTCGTTGTGCTTGTGGTCATACGAGACGAGATCGTTGAGTGTGAAGCCATCGTGACACGTCACATAATTCACACTTGCCTCGGCTTCGCGTTCCTTGTGGCCGTAAATTTGGGGGCTGCCGAGCAATCGGTCGGCAAGCAGCCCGACCGTGCCTTCATCACCGCGAAAGAAACTGCGGATATCATCGCGGAACCGCCCGTTCCATTCCCTCCATTTGTCACCAATGAAGCTGCCGACCTGATAGAGCCCGGCTGCGTCCCACGCTTCAGCGATGAGCTTGGTACTTGCGAGCGTGGGGTCCGAGTCGATATCCCAGAGCACGGGCGGACTCGGCAGCAAATTGCCCGATTCGTCTCGCTCTAGGATTGAGGCCAGATCGAATCGGAAACCATCGATGTGCATTTGCTCGACCCAGTAGCGGAGACTGTCAACGATCATCCGGCGCACAACCGGGTGATTCGAGTTAAGCGTGTTCCCCGTCCCGCTGTAATTCGCGTAACGCGAACGGTCCTGTTCAAGAATGTAGTACGCGCTGTTCTCCAGTCCGCGGAAACTCAGGGTTGGGCCGTCTTGATTGCCTTCAGCCGTATGAGTGAAAACGACGTCAAGAATGACCTCGATTCCCGCCCGATGCAGCGCCTTCACCATATCCCGAAATTCATTCACTGGACCGAGCGCATCTTTGCGTGAGCTGTACCCCTGATGAGGAGCAAAGAACGAGATCGGCGCGTATCCCCAGTAATTAACAAGTCCGAGTGGGGCGTCCTGCCCGTCGAACTGAAAAACCGGCAGGAACTCAACGGCTGTAATTCCGAGTTGCTTGAGGTAAGGAATTTTCTCGATTAAACCCGCATAGGTGCCGCGCTTAAATTCCGAGACTCCGGAATTGGGATTCCGGGTGAAACCACGGACGTGCATCTCGTAAATGATGGTGCGAGACGCGGGCTTGTGCAGTGGAGCGTCACCCTCCCAATCGTACGCACTAGGGTCCACCACGACGTTCTTCATCGCGGTTCCGCCATTGTCACCCTCACGTCGCGCCGCCTCGCGGCTGTAATTCTTGGGAACTACAACGCCCCTTCCATACGGGTCCAGTAGAATCTTGGTCGGATCAAAGCGCATGCCGATGCCGGGATCAAAGCGGCCTTGGACCCTGTACCCGTAAAGCTGGCCTGGTTTCAGATCCGGCACAAATACATGCCAGTAATGGTAGGTACGGTTGGTCGTCCCATCGATCGTGATTACGCGGGCTGGGCGGGGATCGTCTTCGCTGTCGAAGAACAACAACTCGACGCCCGAAGCGCTCCGCGAAAAAATACTGAAGTTGACGCCCCCAGGAACAACAGTGGCGCCAAGAGGCGTGCTGCTCCCGCGGTTCACGTCACGGTCAGTGACAAAAGCTCTCTCCTTTGCAACAAATGAGCTTTCGCGAACGGTGCTCATGACTTACGTCTGCTTCCCTGCCATTTTACTGGGCAACGGCTCGCTTGAGCGCTGCACTTTTCGCAGCGATAACTGCCATCAAGTCATTCCAGGACTGAACGAAGGATTTCGCGCCTTCGTCCTGAAGTTGGGCCGCCAAGGCATCGACGTTGATTCCCGCCTTGCCGAATTGCGCCAACACTTCCTCGCCGTCGCCACCATCGGCAGGTAGAATCTCGCCAACTTCGCCGTGATCGGCGAGAGCCTTCAACGTAGCTTCCGGCATCGTGTTTACTGTCAAAGGCGCAGCGAGCGACTTGACATAGAGAAGGTCGGACGCCTTGGGATCCTTCGTTCCAGTGCTGGCCCAAAGAAGCCGTTGAGGTCGCGCCCCGGCATTGAAGGCGCGCTGCCATCGCGGAGAATCAAGCAGCGTTCGATATGCATTGTAGGTACGCTTGGCGATGGCTATGCCGAGCCGACTGCGCAGAGAATCCGGCACTTTATCTGCGACGGCAACGTCCCAGCGGCTGATAAATAGCGAAGCCACGGAACCAATCGCAGGTTTCAGTCCCGCCTCGATGCGCCGCTCGACGCCACGGAGAAACGCGTCCGCAGCCGCCACGTACTGCTCGCGGGAGAACAACAGTGTGACGTTGATGGGAATACCTGCAAAGATCGCCTCTTCGATTGCCGGCAAACCCTCTTTGGTTCCGGGTATCTTGATGAACACGTTCGGCTGCCCGGCACGCGTGTATAGATCCTTGGCTGCAGCCAGAGTGCTGTTCGTGTCGTGCGCAAGCAACGGCGAAACTTCTAACGATACCCATCCGTCCACGCGTTCCGTTTGGTCATAAACAGTTCGAAATAGCATGGACGCGCGAGTAATGTCGTCCAACGCCAGCTCGAAAAATAGCGTCTCGCCCGATTTTCCCCTGCTCAGTTTCTCGCGGATCGTGTCATCGTAAGCAGCGCTATTCTTGATTGCGTGGTCAAAGATCGTCGGGTTAGAGGTAAGCCCGGTTACGGATAGCTCGTCGATATAGTGTTTAAGAGTGCCGCTATCAAGAAGATTACGCGTGATGTTGTCGAGCCAGATGCTCTGGCCCAAATCATGGAGCTGCTTGGTCGCTTTCATCTTTTCACCTCTGCCTCGAATTTCACGAATTCATTGAAGCCGCCTTCTTATCTCCACGAAGGCGACTCGTGCCACAAAATGAACGGAGCCTCCATCGGCACCAACGCTCCGGCGTGCTGCGGAATCACCCGCGGAGTGTAATCGGCCGCCGGCCGTGTAGCCGAGATACGCGCCGAATATAAGAACCCGTTTACAGAACCCACGAGACGCTCGCCGCGCTTCATCGGATAACGTACGGGTGCGTTACCGTTCTGTCCCTCAGAGTAAAGCTCCACATTCACGGCGTCAGGATCGAGATCGTCAAGATAAACTTGGACCTCGAAAAGAAACTGGCCGTCCTGCTGTGCAACTGTTGCGGAGCCGAACCGTAGCATCGACCAGCGCTTCGCGACTTCGGCCTTCCACTTGACGAGCTCCACTCCCAACGCACCCTGGTTCTTGGCACGATCCTTAAAAGCAGATGCAGCCGAGAGGTAATGTTCTTCGGTGTACTGACGAACAACGCGGTTCGTCGAAAAAAGCGGCGTCAGTCGGGCCATGCTTTCCCGCATGCGAGCCACCCAGCCGCGCGGAATTCCATGCTCGTCGCGCGAATAGAACTCGGGGACGATCTCTCGCTCGAGCAGCCCGTAGAGAGCTTCTGCTTCTGCTGCGTCCCAGGCGGGATCATCCCCGTGCTCGCGCATGTCTCCGAGAGCCCAGCCAACTTCCGGCGAATATGCTTCCGCCCACCAACCATCCAGCTCCGAAACATTCAGTCCGCCGTTGACAAGCACCTTCATGCCGCTTGTGCCACTGGCTTCCCAAGGTCGTCTCGGCGTGTTCACCCAGAGATCGACGCCCTGCACGAGCTGCTCCGCCATGAGCGCATCATAGTCACTCAGGAAAATCACGCGAGACCGCACTTCGGGTCGGCGGGAGAACTCCACCCACTGGTGGATCATGTCCTGGCCAGCCAGGTCTTGGGGATGAGCCTTCCCCGCCAGCACGAGTTGAACGGGTCTATCTCGATTCGTCAGGATGCGCACGAGGCGCTGTGGATCATGTAGTAGAAGGTTGGGACGCTTGTACGTGGCAAAACGCCGCGCGAAGCCCAGAGTCAGCGCATCGTTGTCCAGCGCTTGGGCCGCCATTGCCAGTTCCTCCGTGGAAGCTCCCTGTTCAGCCAATTGGCGAGCGTAGCGTTTGCGAACATACTGCACGAGAGACTTGCGTCCGCTCGCTCGCAGTTTCCAGAAATCGGAGTCGCCACCCTTTCGAACACACTCCTCCATGCCTGTCATGGTTTCGCGCCAGCGGTTTTTTCCGCAGGTGTGTTCCCACAGAGAATCTGCTTCGGCCGAATCCCAGGTAGGCGTGTGCACGCCATTCGTCACGTGAGTCACTGGCACTTCTATTTGCGGCCATCTCGGAAACAACGGCTGGAAAATTCTTCGGCTGACTTGACCGTGCAGTTGACTTACGCCGTTTACGGCGCCACTGCCGCGAAAGGCGAGATAAGCCATGTTAAACGGTTCCCTCGAATCCGCGCGGTCACGCCGTCCAAGAGAGAGCAGTTCCTCGAACGGGATTGAAAGCTCTTTCTCCGCGTACGTCCTGAAATATTTTTCCATCAGGTCAGGGGAAAAACGGTCGAAGCCTGCTTCAACGGGCGTGTGGGTTGTGAAAAGATTGCCGGCGCGAGTTATCGTCAGGGCAAAATCGAATGTTGCTTTGTCGCTGGCCATATACGACCGCGCTCGTTCAAGCACGGCAAACGCCGCGTGCCCCTCATTTAAATGACAGACTTCCGGCTGCAAGCCCAGTGCGCTCAGAAGCCTCCAGCCTCCAACTCCCAGGACCAGCTCCTGCTTCAATCGTAATTCCGGCCCGCCGCCGTAGAGTTCGCTCGTAATGCCGCGGTAGGCGGGGATGTTCGCCGGATCGTTGGTGTCTAACAGATACAACCTCGTCCGGCCAACCTGTACCTGCCAGGTGCGTAGCCAGAGTCTGGAGCCGGGAAATTCCAGGGAGAGCCGCAGCCACTCGCCATTTGGCTGACGCAATGGTCTGATTGGCAATTGACCGGGGTCATTGAAGGGATATAAAGCCTGCTGGTGTCCGGCCGCGTCGATTTCCTGACGAAAATATCCAAGTTGATAGAGAAGGCCGACGCCGGTAACAGGCACCGCAAGGTTGCTGGCGGCCTTCAGTTGATCGCCGGCAACATTCCCGAGTCCGCCTGAATAGATAGGCAAGGCTTCGCTGAGCATGAACTCCATGGAGAAGTACGCAACCCCCGTAAGGTCAGAACGCGGATGAGCCTTTTGAAACCAGCCTTCCGGGCGCTCAGCGGCTTGTCGCTCGCGATTGACCTGAGCGAGCAGCCTTTGAAACTCCGGCTCCGTCGTGACCGCCTGCAGTCTCTCCCGCGACACTGTCTGCAACACAACCCACGGATTGTGAGTCAGTTCCCAGAGTTCCGGGTCGATGCGCTCCCAGAGTTGATCTGCCGAATGGTTGAAGGACCATCTAAGGTCCAGAGCCAAGTCGGCGAGAACATCCGAAATAGCTGGATCGGAAGGACGAGTGCCTTGGACGGGACTGCTCATAGCTGATTCCTTACTGGGGCTCAATTGCTAGCCACCGCTCGGGCGCTCCGTACGAGCGTTTCCGAAACGATCGTCTGGGCTTCCTCTTCGATCCGCCTGAGATGGTCTTGCCCGAGGAAGCTCTCAGCATAAATCTTGTAAATCTCTTCCGTACCCGAGGGGCGTGCTGCAAACCAGCCGTTGTCGGCAATCACCTTAATTCCACCGATTGGGTTGCCATCTCCAGGAGCAGCAGTCAGAATCTGCTGAACCTTCTCGCCCGCAAGCTCAGTAGTGTGGATATCGGATGGGGACAACTTTTCGAGCGCCGCCTTCTGTTCAGGCGTGGCTGGAGCGTCCATCCGTTCGTACACTGGGTCTCCCAAATCTCTGGTGAGCCCGCGATAGATTTCGCCTGGATCCTTCCCCGCGCGCGCAGTGATCTCCGCGGCCAGCAGGCAAGGGATAATTCCATCTTTATCCGTGGCCCAGACTCCGCCGTCCCGGCGGAGAAATGACGCACCCGCGCTCTCTTCGCCCGCAAAGCCCAGCCAACCTCCCAGTAGTCCTTCGACAAACCATTTGAAACCGACTGGAACTTCGTAAAGCCGGCGTTGCAGTCGTTTGCAGACGCGATCGATCATGCTGCTGCTCACCACGGTCTTCCCCACGGCGACGTCTTGCTTCCAATCGCGCCGATTCGAAAACAGGTAATGGATGCAGGCGGAGAGATAGTGGTTAGGAGGCAACAACCCGCTTCCCCTGGTCACGATGCCGTGTCGGTCGTGGTCAGTATCGCTGGCAAACGCAATATCGAATTTGTCTTTCAGTCCAATCAATCTTCGCATGGCATACGGCGACGAGGGATCCATGCGAATTTTGCCGTCCCAATCCACGGTCATGAATCGAAAGGTTGGATCGACCGATTCGTTCACAATCGTCAGATTGAGCCCGTACCGCTCGGCGATCAGCGGCCAATAATCGACGCCCGCGCCTCCGAGCGGATCGACACCAAGAGCGATCTTGGAATCGCGGATCGCCGCCATATCGATAACGCTTTCGAGATCGCCGACATAGGTGTGCAGATAGTCGTAGCGATGCGTGGTGGACGCCCGAACTGCCTGCCCGAACAGCGTTCGCTTCACACCTTCCAGTCCGCTTCGCAAGAAGTCATTGGCCTTCGCCTCGATCCACTTGGTTACACGTGAATCCGCAGGTCCCCCGTGCGGAGGATCGTACTTGAAGCCGCCATCGTCCGGCGGATTGTGAGATGGCGTGATTACGATGCCGTCGGCGAGACCCGACTCTCGTCCGCTGTTGTAGCGCAAAATCGCATGGGAGACGGCAGGAGTCGGCGTGTAGGGGGTCCCTTCCGAAAGCATTACATCGACATTGTTCGCCGCGAGGACCTCCATTGCGCTTGCAAATGCAGGCTCAGACAGCGCATGAGTGTCAATTCCCAGGAAGAGCGGCCCCGCAATCTTTTGCAGCTTGCGGTGATCGCAGATCGCCTGCGTGATTGCCAGAATGTGCCATTCATTGAATGCGCAATCGAAGGCGGACCCACGATGGCCGGACGTGCCGAACATGACGCGCTGTCTTGCTTCATTCGGATCCGGCCGCAATGCGTAGTAAGCGGTCACAAGTTTCGGAACGTTTACCAGGATCGAGGGGTCAGCCGGCTTTCCGGCGGCCGCATTCACCTTCACTTATCACCTCAACTGAAAGAAATCTGCAAGCACAGCTCGCGGGATTCAGAGGGCCTTCGACTCCACCTACGGCTCGTCGCTCTCGTTCCGAAGCTAATCGTCGAGTCCCGTAACCTACTGATGCCGTAGGTTTGACAGAGGTTCACTTTAATTGTCTAAGTCAAACTCAACAAGCAACGAGCTTTGATGCGTGATGCTCAAACTCTGTACACCGACCCCGAACTTAATTTTCCGTATCGCCCTCCATGCTGGCACTGCCAGAATACTGGCACGGCCGCTGCCCTCTCGGCAAAGAGATCCTGCCATCCTTCCTGTAGAAGCCCTCAAACACTTTCGTATCTTTCGCTGATTCAAGAGCTTTGACAAACACTTTGCGAGGCCATGTTTGGCATTGCGTGTGCCCAACGATCTCGGGGCAGATGATGTGGGCGCAGTCTAGTTTTCGTGTTACTGCAGATGCCGCCGCGCATCCTCTAAAAATGTCGGCTGATTCGCTTTTCAAACGTCCCGAAAGCAAAAGAAGGGCAATGCGGAGAGCATAACTTGACCATAGGCGGCCCAAACCGATTGTTGCATAAAATCTATTCGGCTGACGCTGCAGCCACTCTACTTCGGTTGATTCCGGTCATCGTGCTTCTAATCGGCTCCGTTCCCGGATTCGCGCAGGAACCTCGTACTGCCGCTTCGCAATCAGGGAACAGTTCCATCAGCGGCCAAGTGAAAGCAATTACCGGGCAGGGCCAAACCGACGTGGTTACGGGAGTTGAGGTTAGGCTAAGCCGTGCCCAACCGGAGTCCCCCTCTCGCTCTGCTGTTACGGATGACGATGGCCGCTTTCAGTTTCTGCAATTGCCGCCGGGCGTATTCCGTCTTGACGCAAGTCCGGAGGGCTTCCAGCCGTGGGTCGCAACCATAACGCTGGGAGACGGACAGGCCGCAGTGCAAGACGTAGTCTTACATATAAATTCTTCGGTTCAGGGGCTCGAGGTGCACGGCGACGCCTCCGAAATCTCAACGGAAAACGCCGAGACGACCGCCGCTCTCAACGATGAGCTGCTCAATGCCCTGCCGCTGGCACAACAAAAATTCACGGACGCTTTGTCTCTCGATCCCGGAGTGATTCGAACGAACGAAGGTAAGCTGAATTTCAATGGCCAAACCGAAAGCGAAGGGCTCCTTCTCCTCAACTCGACCGAGAACGTCGATCCGGTCACAGGAAGCTTTTCCATCTCGGTTCCCATCGACGTGATTCAATCCATGGTTGTTCATGACGCTCCGGACACCGCCGAATACGGGGGTTTCTCCGGAGGTTTGACTCAGATCGAGACCAAGCCCCCATCGGATTCGTGGAACTACAGAGTGCACGACTTTATCCCCGGCTTCCGGGGCAAGAACGGCGTTCTCCGAGGAATCGCCGATTTCACTCCGCGGGTCGTATTCGGCGGTCCGTTGATCAAGGGCAAGCTGAACTTCACCGAGGAGTTGACCTGGGAAGTACGAAACCAACCGGTTCGTGGCCTGCCTTGGCCATACAACGAAACGAGGACCCGAGCCGCCACCTCATTTACACAATTTCAGGCGATTCTATCGCCGCACCACGTACTGGACGTAAATATCAACGCTTTCCCGCTGCGAAGGCGTTTCGCCGATATCGACGCGCTGATTCCGCAAACCGCATCCTCCAATTACAACCAAAACGGAGTTTCGGTCGGCATTTCCGATTCCTATCAATGGACCTCAGGCGCGCTGCTGAACACAGTCGTCCGCTATACGCGATTCATCAGTGACGCCGAGGGCCAGGGAGTGGCGGATATGTTGATCACTCCCGAGGGTTGGGGAGGAAATTTCTTCAACTCGTGGTCCAGGACCGGTAATGAGGTTGAGCTTCGGCCTTCATTTCAGTTCCCTGCCAAAACCTGGCACGGTCAGCACGAGTTGAAAATCGGAACGGCTCTGTCTCGCCGGAGCTACACAGGCGGCAACATATCTCGTCCCGTTCAACTCTTGAGACAAGATGGCTCGATTGCCGAACAAATTGCCTTTCAAGGGGCGGGAATTTTGCGCGGCGCTGCCTCTGAAGCCGCCGAGTTTATCGAGGACCATTGGAATCTCGATACCCATCTGGCTATAGACCTTGGCGGGCGCCTGGTGAGCCAATCAATCGGCCGCTCAGCGGCTTTTGGGCCGCATGTAGCCCTGGCATATTCGCCCTGGCAAAACGGAAAAACGGTGATTCGTGCGGGCTCGGGCGTCTTCTACGGTCACGTCCCGTTGCTGGCGGCGGACTTTAGCGACAACCCTGCGCGGCTGATCAGCTTCTTCGATCCGGCGCGTGCGCTCGTAGGAGCACCGATATTGCTGCGGAATGCTTACTTGCCTTCAGCGTCTGGCGGCGTCGCTCAATCGGTTCAGAATGACTTGGGCACCAGCCCCCGCACGTTCAACGCACATCTCCAGGTTGAGCAACAGCTAAGACGAAATCTCATCGTGCGCCTCAGCTACCTGGAAAGTCAGACGCAACATCTCTTCACCCTAAATCCGTTGATCGGCTCCACCGCCGCCAATTCATTCTTGGGACTCGCGAATAACGGCACTGCACATTATGAGCAGGCAGAGGCCACCGTGCACGCCAAGCCCGTCGAGCGCAGCGAGTTGAATGTGTCTTACGTTTGGAGCCGCGCTCGAGGCGACCTGAACACGCTCTCGGACGTTTTTGTGCCATTTCAACAGCCGGTAATCCGGCCGAATGTTTCGGGCATTCTATCGTCAGACGTTCCCCACCGCGTTGTGATGTGGGGAGTTGCCCCGTTGCCTTGGAAGCTAAGCTTCAGCCCGGTCGTCGATGTGCACAGCGGGCTGCCATTTTCCGAAGTCGATGTGCTCCAAAACTATCTGGGTGTGCCAAACGGCTTGCGGTTCCCGACTTATTTTTCGCTGGATGTAAGGGTTTATCGGGAATTCTCATTGCGCGTTCCTTTCCTGGGCCGCTCGGCAAGTCGCAAGCTTCGGTTTGGCCTTTACTCGCTGGATGTGACCAATCATCAGAATCCTCATGATGTTTATAACGAAGTCGTGTCTCCGTTCTTCGGCCGTTTTGCCGGTTTCGATCGACGCCTCGACGGATTTGTGATCGATTTCCTCAATTGAACTTTGTTAGCAGGAGCGAACAAGGCGATGCGAACGCAGGACCCGGCGCCCACCGGTGTCCCGCCGGTGCCTCTGAGTTGCGTTCGTTGACTCTTCCAATGCGAGACCGCGATACTAAGACCCCGAGTTCTGGCGCAGAGTTCTGGCCCGGAGTGTTGGATTGAACCGCGACCTCCTGCTAAAAATTGAGCTGCTCAGCGATCCCAAATCGCTCTATGTGGTGCGCGGAGCCGTCGAACGCCTCGCGGAGACGGTGGGCTTTGCGGCCGAGGAACGCCGGTCGGTTGTTCGCGCAGTGGACGAAGCTCTAACAAACGTCATGCGACACTGCTATTGTGGCCGCCTCGATCAACCTATCGAACTATCCTTCCGGCGGCTTGGTAGTCACTCAAAAGCTGGGCGGAAGAAAGGGCTCGAGATTTTGCTTTGCGATCGTGGACCGGCGGTTGATAAATCCAAGCTGCATCCGAAAACGTCCGGCGAATTGCAGCCGGGCGGATTGGGCCTGCAATTCATTCGCGAAGCGATGGATTCGGTTGGTTACAAACGCGTGGGCCATACCAATCGTTTGAGATTGGTAAAGTACTTACCGTCGGAAAAGCCTAGACGGCGGAGCTTGAGGAGCGAACGTAATGCAGATTTCCATCCGGCGCGTGGATAACGCCACGATTGTCGACATTTCGGGAGATATCGATCTCGCGAGCTCACCCGAGGTGCGAAAGGCCCTTTTGCACGAGGTCCGCGACAACCGCAAGCCTCGGCTAGTCATGAACCTGACTGCGGTTCGATACATTGACAGCTCGGGCGTCGCGTCTTTGGTAGAGGGCCTCAAAGCTTCTCGCGATATCGGCTCACGCTTCATCCTGGTCGGATTGAATGGTCCCGCCCGCGAGGTCCTTCAGCTCTCGCGCCTGGTGAAGGTCTTCGAAATCTACGATACAGAAGTGGAAGCACTGGCGGCGCGCGTCTGAAACATGGAGCTCGCTTCTCAAATCGGCGGTAGCGTAACGGACGGACTCGCGTACATCGGCTCTCTCGCGTCGCTCGGGGGGCGCGCGGCCCGTGACATTTTCATAGGGCCGTTTCATGGCAAGCCGTTGCGGTTGGGGCGTGCTGTATCGCAAGCGATGGACGTCGGCGTTCGGGCGCTGCCCATCCTTTCTCTCATTACGTTTTTCATCGGCTTGATTCTGGCGCTTCAGGGCGCTTATGAGCTGCGCCGATTCGGAGCGGTGAATTACATCGCTGCGACTGTCGCCATTTCCATGACGCGTGAGCTTGGACCTCTGATCACGGCGATTGTGGTCATCGGGCGTTCAGGTTCGTCCTTCGCTGCGGAGATCGGCACGATGAGGGTCACGGAGGAAATCGATGCGCTGGAAACCATGGCCATCAGTCCCGTGGATTTCCTGGTCGCGCCGAAACTCATAGCCATGATCGTGATGCTGCCTTGTCTCACCATCTGGGCCAACGCTATGGGAATACTGGGCGGATCGTTGTTTGGTGTCTGGCAAGCTGGCTTTACGTTTGTACGGTACTTGCAAGTTTCTGTGGATGCGCTCATCCTGCGCGACATCACAACTGGACTGATTAAAAGCGTAATGTTTGGCGCCACAATTACCGCGGTTGGATGTTTGGAGGGCCTCTCTACAGGAGTAGGCGCCGAGCAGGTGGGTCGCTCGACCACAGCCGCCGTGGTGAAGTCGATTTTTCTGGTAGTGCTGGAAGATCTTGTATTCACGGTGCTCTTCTTTTTTGTCGGGACGCCGTAAAACGGGGCTCCACCGAATGGAAAGAGACGATCCCGTATCCGTCAGCGCCGTACCTATGATCTCTGTGCGGGATCTCCACGTGAAATATGGGGCCACTGAGATTCTTCACGGCGTCAGCTTCGACGTAAAACGCGGTGAGACGCTGGTGATCATGGGCGGTTCGGGCTCCGGAAAGAGCACATTGGTCCGAACGCTGATCGGGCTCGAGAAGCCCAGTTCCGGGCACGTCTTGATCAAGGGCAAGGACGTCGCAGCCATCGGTCAAGCTGATCTCGACGAGGTTCGCAAGAAGATTGGCATGTCATTCCAGGGAGGAGCGCTGTTCGGTTCGATGACTGTTGGAGAGAATGTCGGCCTGCCTCTTCGTGAGCACACGAAACTGGAAGACTCCACGATTGAAATTATGGTACGGCTCAAGCTGGAACAGGTGGGTTTGGAGGGCTTTGAATACTACATGCCCTCCCAGCTCAGCGGGGGGATGAGAAAACGCGCAGCCGTCGCCCGCGCGCTGGCAATGGATCCGGAGATATTGTTCTTTGACGAACCATCGGCTGGACTGGATCCGATTATTGCAGCGGGAATTGATCAGCTGATTTTGGAGTTGAAACGCGCATTTCACATGACCATCCTTATCGTGACCCACGAATTGGCGAGCGCCTTTCTGATCGCCGATCGCATCGTTTTGATCGACAGGGGCAGTATCCTGGCGATCGGGACTATTGCGGAAATGCAGTCGAGCGCCCAACCGCGAGTCCGGCAGTTTCTGGATCGCGTCCCGGAAATAGAGACGGCGAAAGAATCGGACTATCTCCGAGCGCTTACTGAGGAACGCAAGTTAGGACGGACTTAGCCGTCCGGCCAAGGAGTACGATGGAGTCCAAAACGGAGCAGACATTAGTGGGCCTCTTCGTACTTGCTTGTGCTGCGTTGTTGATTGGCACGATCTTTGCCATGAGCGGTGCTTTTGGGCGCAACACGAAAACGTATCACGCCTACTTTCCTTTCGCTGGCTGGATCGAGCCGGGTATGGCTGTTCGTTATTCGGGCGGCCCTAAAGTAGGGCGGGTCGAAAAGGTCGGAATCGATCCGCGGAATGTGGCACGGTTGGACATCATATTCAGCGTCCAATCGGATCTGCCCGTCAAGTCTGACAGCCTTGTGAAGATCATGAGCACAACGCCTCTTGGGGACAACCATCTGGAGATTTTGCCGGGAACGCCGCAGGCCGCCGAAGCCCCCAACGGCGCTCTTCTCCCTTCCCAGGCCTACATTGATTTGAATTCGCTCCTGGCACAGCTCAATGATCTAGCGCCGCAGGCGCAGCAACTGCTCGTCACACTCTCGGATCGTCTCGGCGATCTTAAAGAGACCGTCGCACGCGTAAATGATCTGTTGGGTCCGTCGAATCGAGCGAACTTGTCTGCGACGCTTGCGAATACTCGTGGATTGCTGGAAGAAAACCGGCCCCAGATCAAGTCCACCTTGCAAAACCTGAATGGTGGAAGCCAGAAGCTCGGCCCCTTGCTCGATGACTTGCGCAAGACCTCCGCGGAGACGAATCAAACGTTAAATAATGTTGACGCGCTCATTGGAGAAAATCGCCCCGATGTCCGCCAAGCCATTGCAGAACTGCGGCGTTCACTGACGACGGTAACGAATGTCACCGGCCGGCTCGATCAAACGCTGGATGTCAATTCCGAAAGCATCGACGAACTTCTCGATAATCTTCGTCAGGCCACGGAAAACTTGAATGAATTTACGGCCACCATCAAGAATCGGCCGTCCTCCCTGATTCGTTCGACGAATCCTCCGGAACACAAACCCGGCGAGAACCGATGAAGACCGCGACCCTTTTCTGCGCGCTTCTGCTGTGTATCAGTCTTGGCGCTGGGTGTGGGGCCGCTCGGCCCAGCAAGTTCTATCAGCTGACCGTCGCCACCGACGCACCGGCGGCTAATACTTCGAATCCGTATCACGTAACCCTTATGCTCGCCCCGATAACTTCCTCGCATCTCTATCGCGAGGACCATATTGTGTATACGGACAATGCCCAATACATGGGAGTCTACCAATACCAGCGCTGGGCAGAGCCGCCCACGGAAATGATTCGCGATGTATTACTTCGAGAGCTCCGCGCCTCGGATCGCTTTCAGGGCGTCTACACCTGGGGCAGCAACGTTCGAGGCGACTATATCCTCCGAGGGCACCTGTATGATTTTCGGGAGATCTCTGCGGGTAATCTGGTCGGTCGCGTCACGCTCGAACTGGAATTGCGCGATGCCCGGACAGGCGCAACCGTATGGACGCACTTCTACAGCCATGATCAGCCCGTGGCGGGCAAGGATGTAGCGGCTGTCGTCGCTGCGCTCGACCACGACGTCCAACAGGCTATCGTGGAGTTCAGAGCCAGTCTTGATCAGTATTTTTCTGCTCATCCCGAGCCCAACACACAGTCAGGCCAGTAGATCGAACCGAAACGCTCCGGCCTTCTGACTCGGCTAGACTTCGACCAGTATGAGTGAGATATCGTCGGCAGGCTGGCCTTCGCGCCATTCCGCGACCCGCTCCAAAATCGCATTCCTCATTTCACGTAGCGGCAGCGTCGCCGTCTCCTGAACAAATCTTCGAACGCCTGCCACACCCAGCATTTTCCCTTGCGCATTGAACACGTCGGTGATCCCGTCTGTGTAAAGAAGGACCCGCTCGCCCGCCTCTAATTGGACTTCCAGCGCCGGTTCCGGATCTACGGCATCAGGCAGCACGCCCAGCACGGTGCTGCGCGATTCCAACAGCCGAGGTTCCTCTCCTGGCTTGACGATCATTGCCGGCGGATGGCCGGCGCCGGCAAAAGCCATACGTCTTCCGCTGCGATCCACTCGAGCGACGAAAAGCGTAAAGAAGAAAAGCGAGCTTCCGATATTCTGAATCACCATTTGGTTCAGTTGGCGCAGCATCTCGCCCAGCGGCGCGCATTTGTTCAACTGTGCCATCGTCTCCGAGTAGATGCGGTTGGCAATTAGCGCGGAGCTGATGCCGTGTCCGGAGACGTCGCAAACCAGGAGGTTGAGTTGATCTTCGTCAATCGGAGTGACCAGACCGAAATCGCCGCCGATGGCGCGCGCCGGCTGGTAGAACGTTTCCACTCGAATGCCGCCCCACTTCATGCACCTCGGCGCAAGGCTCTGCTGCACGCGCGCCGCGAGGGCCAAATCGTCTTCGATCTCCTTTTGGCGATTCTCGAGCAGCGTGTTCGCCGTGCGAAGGTCGTGCTCGGCGGCTTTTTGCTCGGAAATGTCGATGACCGACACGATGTCGAACGATCGTCCATCGGGGTCTTCGATGGACCGGGCACTGGCAAGGATCGGCAAGCGTCCACCCGCGCGCGTCGGTAAATAGAATTCGTTCGTGCTGCGGCCCATTTCCCGGGTCTTCTTGCGTAGCTCCTGAAGGACCAGGAGATCTTCGGGGCTGTAGAGTTCCGCCGGGTCTCGACCCAGAATATCGGCGCGCGCTATTCCCGTCATCTCTTCGAAAACGGAGTTTACGAAAAGCACATGGTCGCAATCGTCAGAAATCACGATGCCTTCGTTGAGCGTCTCGAGAACCGCTTCCATCTGCTCGAGCCATTCCGGCTTTGCGATCTCCATGCCTATATGCCTCACACCTGCGCGTAGCGGCCTATCTTATCGAATCGCCGTGGGCCGACCAACGCTTCTCACGTAAGGCCCCGGATCATGACGTCGTCAACTCTGGCACGTTATACTTTCGCGATGGTGCTGTTTGAACAATCGAGCGAACGGCGGGAACGAGAGCGCGAGATGCGTGCTGCAGGCCGGCTTCCGCCCGGGCAGTCACTGACGCTCAAGTGGCCCGTTCTCCACGAAGGCTCGGTGCCTCAATTCAATCCGCAAACGTGGGATTTTCGCGTGTTTGGCTTGGTGGAAGCGCCCGTGCGCCTTTCGTGGCAGGAATTTTCCAGCCTCCCACAGAGCGAGGTGCTGGCGGACATGCACTGCGTCACGCGTTGGAGCCGGTTCGACAACAACTGGGCAGGCGTGCTCGCCACAGAACTCATGCGCGGAGTGAAGTTGCGGCCGGAGGCGCGCCACGTGATGGTCCACGCCGAGCAGGGCTACACCTCGAACCTGCCGCTCGTGGATTTCTTGCGCCCGGCCACAATTTTCGCTCTGCGCCACGACGGCGAACCGCTCGCTTCCGAGCATGGTTATCCGTTGCGCCTTGTCGTGCCGCACCTGTACGCCTGGAAGAGCGTGAAGTGGGTGCGCGGGATCGAATTGGTTGAGCGCGAACTGCCCGGGTTCTGGGAAGAGAACGGCTATCACATCTACGGGGACCCCTTCAAAGAGCAACGATATTCCGGGTGAGCGGTCAGTCAAGAGGTGAAGGAATCGCAATGCTCCTGGCTCTGAAATTTCTGCCGCTCGCGTTTAGTGCTCTGTTGCCTGTGATCAATCCTGTCGGGTCGGCCCTGATCTTGCTGGGATTGGTAGGTCCCGCCCCGCCAGAGGTGTTTAGAAGCCTTGCGCGCAAAATAGCCCTCAGCACGGTTTTCTTTTTGCTTGCCATCGACCTGGCTGGAGCGGCGATTCTCTCCTTTTTTGGCATCTCACTGCCGGTGGTTCAATTTGCGGGAGGCTTCGTTCTCGCAGCCATGGGCTGGGATCTGCTGAATCAGAACGACGTGGCGCCTGAGAATACTGCTTCGCCGTCAGCGGGAGATCGAAGCTCGCTGGCCGATCAGATTTTCTATCCTTTCACATTTCCTGTCACGGCGGGCCCCGGCACGATTGTGGTTACGTTGACCTTAAGCGCCCACGCTTCACAGACAAATCTGCTTGATGAAGCATTCGCCCATATCGGCATTCTGGGCGGTATTGTCTTGAACTGCGTCCTTGTGTACCTCAGCTATGCTTATGCCCAGAAAATTACCCTCAAGATTTCGCGACAGACGGTTCACGGAATTTTACGTGTGATCGCCTTTATTTTGCTTTGTATTGGAGTGCAAATCGCCTGGAAAGGCTTGGACGCGCTCATCCTCTCGGCTCGATAAAACTCGTCGTCCCTGAGATAGCGGCGCGTACGACGTGCCAATCCAAAATGACCAATCGCCCTCCCTGTCAGAGAGGGTGCCGTTGTCCACTTGCTGAGTCGATGGTAGACTGCGCGCATGCCCAAGAAGAAACCAGCCCGGCGAAAAGTCACAAAAAGCAAGAAAACGACCAAGCAGCCACGCGCGAAGGTCTCTGCGCGTACTCGGAAGGCCGCACCCAGACGCAAACCTGCGGCCACGAAGCCCGCTAAGAAGAGCAGGACGATTCGTGGTGCCAGTGCAGCCGCAGGCCAGGGTCGTTCAATCCCGTTCAGGCCAAAGGGGCCGGGCGCGCAAACCGCTGGCCAGTCGGGAGATATCGAAGGATTGCGGAAAGTAGCGCGCGCCAATTCAGAAAGTGTGGAGGAACTGGCGGAAGAAGGACAGTCTTTCGAGGCTGATGCGGTAGCCGGTGTCGAGGAAGCCGAGGACGCCGAAGAATCGGAAGTCGTCACTCACGAAGTTCCGGAAGACGATGTACCTTCCGAATATGACGACAACGAACATTAGACGCTGCTCCCCCTTTAATCCCACAAACTGCATGTAAGTCGCCGCCGGCCTCGCAAATCTGCACCGTAATGTCTGTGTTTACAATAGTCGTTATAACGAGTATTATTGGATCCGATGAAGCGAGGAACTCAGCCCAAGAACAGGCGCCCCAGAATGCCCTCTCTAGAGGAAGCCGCCTTCCTGGACCTGCTGCGTACGACCGACATGCTCTCGCGCGGGCTGGTTACGATTCTCAAGCCTGAGGATCTCTCGTCTACGCAATACAACGTGCTGCGGATCCTCCGCGGTGCCCCGGAAGGGCTCCCGTGTGGCGAAATCGCCAAACGAATGATTACGCGGGACCCGGATATCACTCGCTTGCTCGATCGGCTGGAGAAGTGCGGCCTCATATCGCGGTCCCGCGAGGCCAGGGACCGCCGGACAGTAATGGCCCGCATCACAGGCGCGGGTCTAAAGCTGCTTGCCCGGCTCGACGAACCGGTGCAGGCGGCCCACCGCAAACAGTTGGGCCATCTGGGTCGTGGGCGCCTTCGCCTATTGACGGGCCTTTTGCGGGAAGCGCGCAGCCAATTAGGCTGATTTATTGTGTCTAATAGCTGTTGTAACGATTATCGGTGTAACGCATCTAATCCCGGAGTAGCGCATCAAATCACTTGAGAAAGGATACGGATATGAGCACACTGGCGGCACCGCAAGCGGCAACTACCACCTGGAATATTGACCCCGTTCACTCTGTGGCCGAGTTCAAGGTCAAGCACATGATGATCTCCAACGTAAAGGGCCAATTCACAGGCCTTCAGGGCGCCCTTACACTGGATGAAGCGAATCTAACCAACTCGCACGTGCAGGCGTCGATCGATGCTGCTTCGATTAGCACGCGCGATACCCAGCGCGACGCCCACCTCAAGAGCGTCGACTTTTTCGATGTGGAGAAGTTCCCTACCCTGACATTCAAGTCCACGCGCGTAAGTCGCGCTCGCGACGGAGAATTGGCCATCGATGGGGACCTGACGATTCACGGCGTTACCCGAAACGTTGTGTTCGCTGTGGAAGGACCGACGCCCTCGGCCAAAGATCCCTGGGGGAATACCCGCTTAGGTTTGTCGGCCAGCACGAAGCTCAACCGTAAAGACTTCGGCCTCACGTGGAACACGGCCCTCGAAACCGGTGGCATTCTCGTCGGCGACGAAGTGACCATCACGCTCGAGGCTCAATTTGTAAAGGCTTGAACGATCCAGGCCGCGCGGCGCATATCGAATCTGTCTGCCGCGCGGCCGCAAAAAGGAGACCTTATGTCACTCCGGCCAGTTAAACGAATTATTGAACCGCAGCCCACTATCGAAGGAGCAGGTGTCAGGCTGCAGCGTGCTTTCGGATTCGGCAAAACCAGGGATTTCGATCCTTTTCTGCTGCTTGATGACTTCCGTAACGACAACCCGGAAGACTATCTGGCGGGATTCCCCTGGCATCCGCACCGCGGGATCGAAACGATCACCTACGTGCTCGCAGGTTCCGTGGAGCACGGCGATAGCCTCGGTAACAAGGGCAAAATGTCTGCCGGCGACGTGCAGTGGATGACAGCCGGCAGCGGCATCCTGCACCAGGAAATGCCCAAGGGAGATACCCAGGGGCGCATGCATGGTTTTCAGCTGTGGGCCAACTTGCCCGCAGCGCTGAAGATGACCGAGCCGCGCTACCAGGATATTCCAGCGAGCGCGATTCCCGATGTTACCGAAGATGACGGGACCCGAGTACGCATCGTTTGCGGAACCTTCGCGGGCCAGCGAGGGCCGGTGGAAGGCGTCGCAGCCGATCCCAATTACCTCGACATTTCGGTGCCACCTGGAGTTCGCAAGCGGCTCAAGGTCGAGACCACGCGCAACGCCTTTGCGTACGTGTTCGCTGGCTCGGGCTCTTTCCGGGACGCCTCGCGACCGCGAGCCGTGCTCACTGACGATGTGGCAAAACCAAACGCCGCGCCCGTCTACGACGTCCGCAATCATTCCTTAGTGCTCTTTGACCGAGGAGATGAGATCGTGGTACAAGCCGGCGGCGAAGGAATTCGGTTCCTGCTGGTTTCGGGCAAGCCCATCGAGGAGCCAGTGGCGTGGTACGGCCCTATTGTCATGAACACGCAGGAACAACTACGCCAGGCAATGGCCGAACTGCACACCGGTGACTTCATCAAGCATCGCTAAAATCAGCCGCAAATACTGAATACACCCCGCGCTAATCGTCTAAGCGGGGTGTATATTTTAGTCGGCAGGGTGCCCTGGAATGCCTTGTCGCCAATAACCAACCGCCGGGAACGTTGTCCTTCGCCCTTCTTTTTAAGGAGCCTTTCGTGAAACGACCTTTGAACGTGCTTATAGCGCTGGCCCTGCTCGGTCTCCTTCCCTTCACTGCCTTCTGCTCGAAGGCCTACGGACAGACTACAGCTGGACCAATCGCTTCACGCACGGCCACGGTCGATGGTGCCAAGTTGCACTATTTGACCGCCGGCCACGGTACGCCGCTTATCTTGTTGCACGGTTACGCGGAGACGTCGCTGATGTGGAGGCCGATCATTCCAGTCTTGGCCGAGCGCTTCACCGTAATCGCGCCGGACTTGCCAGGCATCGGAGACTCAGACATTCCCCCCAACGGTCTGGACGTGAAGAGTGCCGCCATCCGTATTCACGGGCTGGCCAAATCTCTTGGCGTTCAGAAAGCAGAAGTCGTTGGGCATGACATCGGTCTTATGGTCGCCTATGCCTATGCTGCCCAGTTTCCAGCGGAAGTGACAAAGCTCGTCTTGATGGATGCTTTCCTGCCCGGCGTGAGTGGCTGGGAGGCAATTTACAACAATCCCGGGATTTGGCATTTCCGCTTCAATGGCCCGACGCCCGAAGCTCTGGTTCGAGGTCGCGAACGCACCTACTTCGACTATTTTTGGAATGACTTCGCCGCCGACAAAACTCATTCGATCCCGGTGTCGGATCGCAAAGCTTACACGGCGGCTTATTCACGCCCGGGACGAATGCACGCGGGATGGGCCTACTTCGTTTCGTTCCAGCAAGCGGCCAAGGATTTCGCTCAACTCTCTCAGACGAAGCTGACGTTTCCGGTGCTGGCCATTGGCGGCGAGAAGTCGCTTGGAGAACCGCTAGGCCAGCAGACGAAACTCGTTGCTACAAATGTGACCGTCGTCGTCCTCAAAAACACTGGACATTGGGTGTTGGAGGAAAATCCAAAAGAAACGACCGACGCGCTCGTCAAATTCCTGTGATCTTCCGCGCAATAAGGGTCGAGGAGTGATACCTTTCTCTTCTCCGAACTAGGCCCACAACACTGACCGCGAAAGGAGACCCCTCATGATTTTAGGAATGAGCACGGCAACTTATACGTTGCTGCACGTGCTAATCAGTCTGGCGGGAATCGCCTCGGGGCTCGTCGTAATGTTTGGACTCCTTGCTCAAAAACGTTTGGATGGGTGGACAGGGCTCTTCTTGACGACCACTGCATTGACGAGCATCACCGGATTCGGTTTCCCCTTCCATGGTCTTTTGCCCTCCCACATTGTCGGGATCATCTCGCTTGTGCTACTGGCGATCGTGATTCCTGCGCGCTATGCGTTCCACCTCGCTGGTCCGTGGCGCTGGATTTATGTGATTGGCTCCGCCATGGCGCTATGGTTCAACGTCTTCGTTTTGATCGTGCAGTCATTTCAGAAGGTCCCGGCATTGAGAGAACTCGCTCCGACCCAGACGGAGCCTCCATTCGTGGCCGCACAGATACTGGCGCTGCTGATTTTCGTTACGCTCGCGGTCTTCGCCACCGTGCGGTTTCACCCCGAACGAGTCCGCGCGGCCTGATGGGAAGACTTGATTGGAAGAAAAGTCGTCACTGCTGTGCTCGAACTGCCGGAGAATCGCGCTCCTCAGCCTGCTTTTCAGCCAACGGCAGCCAGACTTGGAACCGCGTATCGCCCGGTTTTGAGCTCACCTGAATATTGCCCCTGTGCTTCTTCACGATTCGCAAAGTGGTATCAAGTCCGAGCCCTGTACCTTCACCGACGCGCTTCGTGGTGAAAAAAGGCTCGAAGATGTGCGCCTTTATGTCCTCTGGAATGCCCGGCCCGTTATCGCCGATCTCCACCACAACGCAATCGTCGTCCCGATAGGTCCGCACTCGAAGTTCGCCTTTGCCACTCATTGCGTCGATGGCATTGTCGATGATGTTGGTCCAAACCTGATTCAGTTCGCTGCCAAATGAATTCACAAGCAGAGGCACTCGCTGGTAGTCACGCTCCACGACGACTCCGCGTTTGAGCTTGTGGTTCATGATCGTAAGCGTCGTTTCAAGGCTCTTCACGATGTCGACGTTCTGGACCGGAGTCTGGTCCATGTAGGTGTATTCCTTGATGGCGCGCACCAGGTCGGATATTCGCGCCGTGCTGTTTTCGATTTCATTCAGCAGCGTTGCGATTTCAACCGAAGCCGCGATCCTCACAAGGGCAGCCCGGGCAGTGCCTGCATCCAGGTTGGCAAATAAAGATTCGAGCGCCGCGGGTTTGATGTTCTTCCGCGCTAACTCCGCAGCCATTTGCCACATGTCGTTTTGCCCGTGACTGCGAAGCAAGGAATCGATTTGGTCTTCCAGGTCGCTGAGCGCCAGTGGATCGAGCGGAACTTCATTGTGTTGGACGAAGGAAGCTTCCAGCTTCTCGATTTCGGATTTCTGGGCAGGAGTCAGGTCGCGCCTTCCTAATTCGTGGCTCGCGTCCCGGATTTTTATCAGGATATCTCGCAGCTGGCCTGCGGCCCTCTTGGCAGCCGAAGCCGGATTATTGAGTTCATGCGCGAGCCCCGCTGAAAGCTTTCCTAGCGAAGCCAACCGGTCACGTTGTTGTTCGATCCGGGTGGTCTCACGAATTCTGTCGGACATCAGGCCCACCAGACGCTGGGCTAACTCCGGCATCTTCTGAACGAGTTCGGGAAATAGAGAGGAAGGAAAACGCAAGACGGTCGCATCGGTGAGGGCTCGTACGCCCACCGTAAACTGTTTCATTCTCGAAAAGGGCAGCACGCCAGTCACGTCGCCCGGCTTCATCGAGAACATGATCGTTTCGCCGCCGATTTCGCCGCGTCCCTGGAGTTGTCCTTCCATGATCACAAACATCGCGTCGGCGGGATCGCCCTGGCGAAAGTACGCGTCGCCGCTTTTGAAATGCAGCTCTTCCGCTTGGCTGATAAACCACGCGATCTGGTCGTCCGGCAGACCGACGAATACCGGGACCGCAAGTAAATCCGATTTGTCGACCATTTATACCTTGCTCAGATATTGATGGATAAACTGCACGGCCACCGATCCTTCGCCCACTCCGGAAGCCACGCGTTTCACCGAACCATGCCTCACATCGCCAACCGCAAAAATTCCGGGGACGTTTGTCTCCAGCAAAAAGGGATCTCTGTCCAGCGCCCACCCCTTCGGCCGCTGACCATCCCGTATGAGATCGGGACCAGTCAGAATGAACCCGCGCTCGTCCCGCTCGACAACTCCGGCAAGCCAGTCCGTTCGCGGCAGCGCTCCAATAAAGATGAACATGCCGCTCGCCGGCACGCGCTCAATCTTGTTGGTATCCGAACAAAGGAAGGAAATCTCTTCCAGATGCGTCTCGCCGTGAACTTCGGATACGCTTGCGTGTGGCCAAATCTGGATGTTGGGCGTCTCCTTGACCTGATCGATCAGATACTGCGACATGGTGCTCGATAAAGAACTGCCGCGCACCACAATAACCACCCGGTCCGCATATTTCGCGAAGTTCATCGCCGCCTGACCGGCCGAATTTGCTCCCCCGATCACGTAGACAATTTCGCCCTTGCAGGACAGCGCTTCGCTCGCGCCGCCGCCGTAATAGACACCCGCGCCCTGCAGCCGGTCGATTCCCGGAGCTTCCAGTCGCCGCCACTGCACTCCCGTCGCGATCATCAACGCGTGGCACGAGATCTCGTTTCCGTCCGCCAATTTTAAGAACCGGTAAGGCCCTTCCACGCGCACAGTCACAGCTTCTTGCGGGGCGAGAATTTCCACGCCAAAACGCTGCGCCTGCACCACAGCGCGCCGCGCCAAATCGCCTCCGCTGAGGCCCATCGGAAATCCAAGATAGTTCTCGATGCGGGAACTCATTCCCGCCTGCCCACCCGGAGCTTCCCGCTCGATAATCATTGTATGCAGGCCCTCGGACGCGCCATAGACAGCGGCGGCGAGACCGGCGGGCCCTCCGCCCACGATCGCCAAATCATAAAAGTTGGTTTGCGCGCGTGTCCGCAGGCCAACCTTTTGAGCCACATCTGCGGGTACACTTTCGAGAAGCTTTGTGCCGTCCGGGAAGAGTACCACCGGAAGACTGGCTGCCTCCGGGCCCAGCACGTCCAACAGACGCTTGGTCTCCGGGTCATTGGCGGTAAGTTCGACGTCAATCCACTGATACGGAACGCGGTTGCGCGCCAGGAAGTCTCGCAACTCATACGATTTCGGAGACCAACGGGTCCCTAACACCCGGATTCCTTCGAATACAGGGCGATAGGAAGCTTGCCAATCATCGAGCAGATCATCCAATTGCGGATACAGATGCTCGGCCGGAGGGTCCCATGGCTTCAAGAAAAAGTAGTGGATGCTGGCTTCATTGATCGCGCTGATCGCAGCGTTCGTATCGGCATAGGCAGTGAGCAATGCCCGCTTTGCATCGGGGAAGATCCGCATTCCTTCTTGCAGAAATGTCACGCCATCCATTTGCGGCATGCGCTGATCCGCTAGCAGCAGAGCCACGCTGTCGTTCCGCACCTTCAACTGCTTCAAAAGCGTAAGTGCGCCGTCGGGAGAATCGCTTCCGATCACCCGGTATTCGGCGCCATACTTTGATCGCAGGTCGCGCTCGATCGCCCGCAGAACATCGGAGTCGTCATCCACACTCAGCAAAACTGGTTTCGCCATAAATCGGTCCCACCGCTAAGAAGTAATTCTAAGCTTCCGAGCCACTTAAACAAGCTCGTTCAAACAAGGTAAGATGAGCGAACTTCGGTTTGGTCGCACGCCTTCCACCGCGCCACAACTATAGGCGTGGCCACTCACGTACGAATCAGTGCACTTTTTTGCTAGCCTTTTTTGCTAAATGATCGGCTGCGAGGGTTCGATGCGGGAGCCACTACTCTATGCCTTCCGCACGAAACCGTATAGCACTTCCGGATTTTCAACGAGGATGCGATGACGGGTCGCTTCGTTCGGAGCCCATTTCTCGAGCAAGTCTAATAGCACGGCGTCATCGGGCTTGTTCGTTTCGTTCGGGTGCGGCCAATTGCTTCCCCATACCATTCGCTCCGGCGCGGCCTGCACATACGCTTGAGCAACTTTGGTTATGTCGGCATATGCCGGCGGCCCGTCTTTGGTGTTGTCGTAGGTCACGGAGAGCTTGACCCACGTCCGGCCCTTGTCGATCAGCCTGCGGATGAGTGCGAAACAAGGGTGCTTTGTGCCAACCGGCTGCGGAATGTGCCCCATGTGGTCGAACACGATCGCCGAAGGAATTCGGTTCCACAAATCTTCGGCCGCGACGATTCCCTCGCCTTCCATATTGATCTGCACGTGCCAGCCTAGCGCGGCCACCCGCTTTGACAGCGGCTCGACCATATCGAGCGTCGTTACAGCCTTGTTGCCGTTGGGACTCGAGTTCAACGAGAACCGAATGCCGCGAATTCCGCCTTGATCCAGGCTCTTCAACTCGCCGTCCGTGATCGTCGGGTGAATGACGGCAACACCTTTTGCGTTCGGTGCCAGCTGAGAGATAGCGTCAAGCGTGACGCGATTATCCGTACCGTAAGCACTTGGAGTGACGATCACATCTCGTGTCGTGCCGATGCGCCGCTGGAACAACCGGTAGTCCGCCACACTGGAATTGGGTTCCGCATGTTGAATGGGCTTAAAACGCGCCGTGTCATAAATGTGATGATGGCAGTCGCAGGCAAGCGGGGGCGCTTTAAGCTTGGGCGGCTCTGTGCCGCTGGAATTCGGCACGGCAATTTGTGATTGGCATTCGGAAGGAAGGATTCCGGCAGCGGTCAACGCTGCGAGCCCGGCGCCCTGAAGAAAACCACGCCTTCCGATGTTTTGACCAGCCATCGT
>CAWDNV010000021.1:0-31501 GCA_963803735.1 uncultured Acidobacteriota bacterium
GAATACAGCTACACAGACGTGGACAGTAGATTCGAGCGGAGACACGACCCCACCGCACCTGTCGGGATTCAACATTACCACCAACACGCTGCTGCCCGATGTGGAGCAGATTTGGGTCGAAGGCGCTGTGGATGACAGCAACGCGTTCATAAACGCCATTGTGAATGCCATAAACACGGGTGATTAGCACCAACTCGTTGAATGTGCGTGACCTTCAGTTTGAAGGACTCGTGGCCGTTGAGAATCGAGACGAACCAACTCCTCTTGTTGGCCTTCAATGCGGCGGGAACACCACATCGAACGCCTTCATGATTGTTCGTTCTAATCGCTATCGCTTCGCGATTACCTCACAGGCGTTTGACCAGTATTCCACCGCGTTCTCCAATTACGTCAGCGGCTACGTAAGTGCTCTCTTTGATGAGGGGCTTACCGACGCAAACCAATGTCACCAGTGTGCTCATCAACGGTGTCGCGGCTGTCCTGGGTACAAATGTGGATGCCAACGGCAACCTGTCGTTCACCACGACAAACGCCATTCCGTTGGGCGTACCGATTATCGGATTCCTCCACCAGTGGAGGCATCCCAACCGATCCACAGACGGAGGTGCACAATCCAGGAATATGAAGTGCTGCATTGGCAAGAGCACACTGATGAGACAACCTCGTTTTCCGCGGGCGATTACGCAGAACGCCCTAGCTATAATCTTTTTACATGTACGGATGGGTGTGCGGGCAACTGGCTGACACGAATGATCAGAATCCTAACGGATGATGAGTCGTTTTCCGCTGGCCCAGTTGAAAACGGTCTGGATACAACGTTAGCACCTACAGGCGGCAGTTGCCAGGCGGATCCACATCCCGAAACGCTTTCCTGGCACACCAGTTTTTCTGACCCGTTCGGCTGTAGCGGCAGCTGCGTACAGTTGCCGAAAGAATTATGGTTTGGCAATTATAGCGTCGACGGATCAGGCTGGTTTACGGCTTACTGCTCTGACTCCGAGACGAAGCATTATCAGGGATTACAGTTGTTTCGTGAACACGACCGCGGGGCCTTGACCTTTCGTGCCCCGCGCTCTTATGGCACCAACACAAGTGTCATTTTCACCTTTGAAGGCGTTGATTACATGCGAGCGGATGGCGCACCGCTGGATTTGTCACAGATCACATATCGCGGCCAGAGCCCGGTAGCGTACAGCAATGAGGCGCAGACCGTAAGCTATTTGATCACAGTAGACGGAGGTCGTGAATATACCATCAACCAGGACAGTTTCGGCTGGTCCACCAATAACTATTCGTATGTTAGCATGGGCCCCACGGCTCCCTTTCTTGCCACAACCACAGCCCACTGGATGATGTGGACGAATTTCCACAACCAGACTCAGCCTATTGAGGTCTTAGCGAACAACTTCACGTACAATGGCGACAACTGGTCGGCGGTATGGTGTAAATTGGCTTTGCCTGCACCTCAGATCAGCGCTAGCATCGAAACCGATTTTGCATCGGGGCGCACTTCAACCGATAACTACCTGACTCAAACGACGCCGACCAATGTGCCAGGAGCGGCTCAGTATTCGGCGGCGATTAACGGTGGTTTCTTTAGGAATATTTCCGGTGACCCAACTAGCTGCAGCCAACTGGATGGACTCTTGGGGACCGGAGCCTCTCCTTGGACGTGCGGCAGCAATTCGACTTTTCAGCGGTGGGGCTTCGGTTTTAGCCCTTCGTCTGCGCAGCATGTTATTGCCCAAGACGTATCCAACGGGAGTACGTATTCTCCCGCGAGTTCGGTCCAACTATATCCGTACGGGATGAACAATATCGGAGCATTGTTTCTCGGCGGTGTACCGCAAACGGGGAACACGAATTGGCCCTATTACGCTACGGCTCGGCCTCGCTCAATGCTCGTATGGAGCCTAGATGGAAATAACCTGTTCATGGTCAATATCGGGTATCAGAGTTCGCTCGCAATTTCCGGGCCTACGTGGAATCAGACCATCGCGTTTCTCAGTGACACCTTTACGAAGACAGTAAGGGGCAGGCCCGAACTGCGAGGATTTCAGATTGGTGATGCTGTGATGCTCGACGGTGGATTTAGCACACAACTAAGCGACCTCCGAGTGTCCCAGGATGGTACTGTCGTGCCGTTCTCATGGCGCGTGCCTGGCATCGGTGGCAGGAATGTTCCAACTGTGGTACGCGCTTATGCGACTATACCGTGAAGCGAAAAGCTTCCTTCTGCTGTCTATCGTCACGCTGACAGCACTAAACCAACCCGCCGCCGGACAAAAGATGGAACTGGTGGCGACCCCGTCATATTCAGCTACATATATTCCACTGAAGTGGCCTGCGTTCGTACTCGACCCGCAACTGAAGTATATCGCAACGGTGCGGGCGGACCTTAGAAGTGTGGACGTTAACAAATGGGTTTGCATCCGCCCAGTTGATTTTTAGCAGTACAAACCTTCAAGACTGTGCAGTTGGTTGGGCGGGGATGACAAAGGACGGAGTGGCATTCGCCGCGGACTGTTGGTATGAAGCCAAGAACGAAGGCGGTTACAAAGTATTCTTCTGGCAATTCGGAAGTGCAGAAACCAAGGAACTGAATTGGGGAGGTTATCTGGCCGCACCTCTATCCGTAAATCTGGACGGAACGCGATTAATTCGTCCTTTTACAAAAGATGGGAACCGGTCTCCTCAAACGCAATTGTTTGTAGAACTTCGGGATCTAAGCGGCAGCCTGGTGGAGACGTGCAACCTCGGAAGAGTGAGGAGTGGTACCACCCGCCATTGCAGACAAACGAAACAATATCTACGTCGTCGAAGATGAGAATGTGAACCATGCTGACCGAGAAGAGATTCAGCATCTGTTGGCAATATTACGACCAGGGCGGCGAACCACCGGAGATAATCCTCAGTGATAAGCGATACTTGGTTTGTGGATTTT
Source organism: uncultured Acidobacteriota bacterium (assembly GCA_963803735.1). Classification (GTDB taxonomy): domain Bacteria; phylum Acidobacteriota; class Terriglobia; order Acidiferrales; family UBA7541; genus Palsa-189. Next base: position 2,945 of record CAWDNV010000021.1, read on the forward strand.
CGCTTTTGGGGATAAAGCTCGGGAGCCGCCCTGCGCCGTCGCTCTTGGACGATGGCGTCACCCTCGCGGCCTATATGTACGACGCGAAGCATCCCGACCGACGGTTGATCCAGTACTTTCGGGAAGGCAGGCTTGTGAAATCCGTGCGTGATCCCATGCCCGATGGCGTTTCGGACTCGGAGCAACACCGATCAGCGATCAAATGGAACGGCAAGGAGTTTGAAGTGCTCGCCGAGGAAGGAGACCAAGTGTGGGGAGAGCGTGCGCTGGCGGTCACCGGTGACGGCAAGGGAGTCGTAACGCAACGTATCGGTGGAGCGGGAAACGGTCTGGTGGGTGTGCGGGACATCGGGACGGGAAAGTATATGGCCCTTATCGCTCCAGGAAATCACAATGGGCAGAGTTTCGTTCATGCTGGACCGCAAGTGCCGGCGTTAGGCGCACGCCGGAAGTGTGAACTGGAAGGTGGCTCCTTGCCGCGGCAACGGGACAAGCCTCAATTGGCCGCCGTGAGCCTCCACGATCGATCGGCTGATCGGCAGTCCCATGCCCATTCCTTCGGGTTTGGTAGTAAAGAAGCTATCGAAAATATGTGCGGCATGTTGAGGGTCGAGGCCCCCGCCAGAGTCCTGAACGGTGACCAGTAATTTCCCCGGTTCTTGTTGTTGAGAGCTGATCTGCAATTTTCGCTCTCCTTTTACGGAGGTCATTGACTCAATACCATTCATCACAAGGTTCAGGACAACCTGCTGCAGTTCAACCCGGGTGCCCAAGACTGGTGGCAGTCCGCTCCCCAATTCAGTTTTGACCGCAACGCGATTTTTCTCCGCTTCTGCAACGGTCAGCGAAAGAACCTCGTGAATAATCTGATTTAGATCGATCTGGGCCTTGTCCTGGCTTGTTCCCTTGAAAAAAGCGCGGATGTGCGAGACGATTTCGCTCGCCCTCGCCGCGGATTGTGCGATATCGATAACAGCTTCGCGCAACTCCTCGATATCCGGCGACTGCGTTCGCCAGCATCCGATTACAGGCATTTGCGTTATTGACGATTGCCGCAAGGGGCTGGTTAATCTCGTGCGCGACCGACGCGGTCAACTCCCCCACCGTCGTTACCCGGGCTATGCGCGCTAGCTCTGACCTGGCTTCCTGCACGGCGTTCTCAGCCTGCTTCCGTTCGGTGAGATCACGGGTTATCTTCGAGAAGCCAATCAGCGTTCCCTTCTGGTCGCGCAACGGCGTGATGACCACGTTAGCCCAGAAGCGCGATCCGTCTTTTCGTACACGCCAGCCCTCGTCTTCGCACCGGCCTTCGTCCGCCGCTCTCAGCAAATGCATCTGCGGCTTGCCACGTTCAAGATCTTCTTGCGTGTAAAAAAGGGAGAAGTGCTGGCCTATAATCTCAGCCGCTTGGTAGCCCTTGATATGTTCAGCGCCAGCATTCCAACTCGTGATGTATCCCGTCGGAGTCAGTGAAAAAATAGCATAGTCGCGGACCCCTTCAATGAGCAGGCGAAATCGCTCCTCACTTCCGCGCAGTTGAGCTTCTGTCTTGGCACGCCCGAGAATTTCTTGGGTGAGTACTTTATTCGTAGCAGTGATCTCGGCAGTTCGTTCCTCTACCCTGAGTTCCAGGTTGCTTTTCGCCTGTGCCAGTTCCAGTTGAGCCCGCGTGCGCTCGCCGATCTCACGTCTCAACTCCTCTGGACTTGGCAACGCCAGCGCTTGCGGAACTAGCTTGACCAGGAGGACCGCAGTGGTGAGCGAAGCTATAGCAGTTACAACTTTGACCGCGCCGGAAAGCCAGTAAGTGGCGTGCCATAGCGTCCACACTTCCATGACGTGGGTAGCTCCACATGCCAGAATGAATACTCCAAAGGCGACGAACATCCAGTTAAATGGCAGATCTCGCCGTTTGCGGATGAAATAAACCAGCGTCACCGGAATTGAGAGGTAGGACAGCGCGATCAAAGAATCGGAGATGACATGCAGCCAGACAAGGCCGGCATTCCACGAATAGCAAAATCCATGGGGCATGAAATCATTGGCAGAAAACAGAGTTCTGAGGAATTCCATCGCAGTCCTCCAGCAATCGATTCGAGCTACGAGCAATCGAGCTACGAGCGCAACAGGGAGGCGCAAGCGGCCCCAAACGTCCACCGTAGATCGTGGATGTTCAGCTACTTTTGCAGCAACGGACCCCAGTTCAAGGATGGCGTGTTAGTGTCTAGGTTATAAATACCCCTACGCTAGCGATATGTCTAGTACAATACGCTGCGATACGTTACACAAAACGTAAATTGCAATAATATGTTCATCTGTAGTTCGTCTTATGTACGGTAGGCGACGCTGCAGTTCGCAGCGAATGTAAAAGGATCGCGTGTGAAAGACAAGAAGAATCCCCCTCCGCGACTTCATTTTGCGGCCATTCCTCTGGCCGCGGCAGCCAACCGGCGAATGGGTAAGCATTATAAGATGGTCTCGCAGATCCTGAGCGACCTGGAGAAACTCGACCGGTACAGTGCGCTGGGCGGCTGTGCACCGTGCCGCTCAGAAAAAAACGTGCCCTTGGCCACCAGCTCCGACGATAAGTACCTTTACGTGTTTCGCCACCAAACGCGAAACACGGCTTGAGTGTGATGCCCGTTCAGGGCGCATCCAGCGCAGCTCACAAGAGTCCTGTCCGAACTGCGGTTGCCTACGTCTTAAGTCTTATGGTCCTTTGTAACGCTAGACGGACTCTCGTTTAGCGCTCATTTCTGACGAGCAGTTCCGCCTCCTTTGCAATTGCCGCTCGCATCTCCCATCGCTAGCATCGTCTAAGGCTCGGCAGAACATTGATCAATCTACGTCCAGAGAGTGAAAGCGGAGAATTCGTGTGATCGAACACCGAGAGCAAGGAAGGGCCTCCGATGCATGGACAGAGGCCGCCGAGATGGAACGATTCCGTCGCAGAGAAGCCTGGTCCATGCGGCTGGGCATCGCGCTGATCCTATTGGGAACAGTTGCTCTGGGCACCCTCAGGGCCGCCGATTCGACCGGGGCCTCGCCGATGCTATTCGGCTGGCTCCTTGTCGTTAGTGGGCTAATGGAGGCCGTTCATGCCTTTCACAAACGCAGCTGGGGTGGATTTCTTCTGCACCTGATGCCATGCGTTGCGGGCGTTCCAATCGGCCTGCTCATTGCAACGCATCCATCGGCAGGTGGAACCGCGTGGATGCTTTTGTTCGCATCGTACTTTACTGTTGTCGGACTGTTTCGAACAATTTCCGCTTTCTGGTTCAAATTCCCAGCTTGGATTTGGGCGGCGTTCGAAGGAATCGTTTCACTCCTCCTCGCCGCGGTCTTCTGGACGAATTCACCTCGGCTGGGGCCATGGGTCTTTGGCTTCTCCGTCGGCACTTCAATGATTCTGCGAGGTTGGTCCTCAATCATGTTTGCGCAGGGAGTTGCCCGCCTGCGTAAATTGCCGCAATCTCACCGGCGCAATGACAAACACGAGAAACGACCAGTCGAGCGGTCAGGCTTCGTGCGGAGTTGAGCGCACGCAATTCTAGCCAGCGATTAAGAATCGCCATATATGGAGGCAGATGATGTCAGCACAAACAGCAGAACAAACTAAGCAACCATCCTCTTCGCAGACAACTTCGCGGCAAGAGCGGAACAGCCAACAGACCTCTCTGGCGCGACAAAATATTCTCCCTTCAGTTCCGTCCCTGTTGCTTGATCCTCTTGGTTTTTTCGACGACTCTCCCTTTACCGTACTGAGAAGGCTGCAGCAAGAAATAAACCGGGCGTTCGCTCAACCAGGGCCGAATTCCCTCAGCCGGACCGATGGTGCCAGCCCTCTGTGGATACCGCCGGTTGAAGTGGGATACCGAGACGGTAACTTTGTCGTGTCAGCTGAACTGCCGGGCCTGTCAAACGAGGATGTCACCGTCGAGATCACGGATGATGCCGTCGTCATCCAGGGCGAACGACAGTTCGTACAGGAGGAGAACGAAGGTGGCATTCAAAGAACGGAACGCCGTTATGGACATTTCTATCGGGCGATTGCTTTGCCGGAGGGCGTTAAGACTGATCAGGCGCGTGCCGAATTCCAGAACGGAGTTCTGAAAATCAGTGTTCCAGCTCCGCAACCGCAGAGCAATGCCCGTCAGATACCCATTGAAACGGGCGTATCTCAGTCTAAATCTGAGTCTCAGCCCGCTAAGTCACAGACTGCTGGACAAACTACGCAAAAGGCAGCGTGATTGGAACAGAATTGCGGAAAGATGCTGGCTGCTCAAGGTATGGGCGGCCAGCATTTGTTAGCAGGCAAAATTGAAGAACGAGCGAAGTGCGCAAACCTGAACGCCCACAGCGAGAACGAACCGTGAACCAATCGGACTCAAAGGTCTTGGTGTTTGGAACTCGCGGATCTGCAGAGGCATTCACAATCCGCGATTTTCTACATCGTTGCGACGTACCTTTCCAATGGATTGAGGTCAGCCCCGACCAGCCGGACGCATTACGAGCGTACGCCGGCGGGTACGATGCAAAACGATTGCCGCTCTGCGTCTTTCTCGACGGTACCCGGCTCGAGTGCCCGACGGTTCGGCAGATCAGCGAGAAGCTGGGATTGTTCCTCAATCCCTCGCGATCAGAGTACGATTTGGCGATATATGGAGCGGGGCCCGCCGGTCTTAGCGCCGCCGTTTACGGCGCTTCAGAGGGTCTGAAGACAGTTGTGGTTGAACGCTTTGCGGTCGGAGGACAAGCGAGCACGAGTCCGAAGATCGAGAACTATCTCGGCTTTCCGGGTGGCATCAGCGGAGCCGACCTTGCTCTGCGCGCACGGGAACAGGCCTGTCACTTTGGTGCGGAGATTCTATTGCTTCGGGAAGGCGTCCGCGGCGAGTTCAAGCCAGGAAGAGGAATCGGCTACCTGGCAGACGGAACCAAGATTATTGCGCGAGCTTCAATTTGCGCGACCGGCGTCGAGTACCGCAAACTCAATCTTCCTAATGAAGATCGTTTCCGCGGCGCCGGCGTTTACTACGGTGCAGGCGCGAGCGAGGCGTCGCTCTGCCTCGCAACAGATCACGTTTTCATTGTCGGGGGCGGCAACTCAGGGGCGCAGGCCGCCATGCACTTCTCCCGCTACGCCGGAAAAGCAACGATGGTCGTGCGCGACAGCTCGCTGAAGAAGTCTGTGTCTCAGTATCTGATTGATCGGATTCAATCATCGCCCAAAGTTGAGGTGCTGTTGCTCACTGAGGTGGTCGCTCTCCATGGCGATTCTTCTCTGCAATCGATCACTTTACGAAACAATGAAACGGGCAAGCAATCGGATGCAAAAACCAATTGGCTGTTTCTTTGCCTCGGCGGCTTTCCTCATACTCAGTGGACGGAGGAAGTCGGCATCGTTCGTGATGACGGCGGCTATCTGGTCACCGGGCCGGACCTGCTGAAGAACGGCCGGCGTCCTGACAACTGGACGCTCGATCGGGATCCTTATTACCTGGAAACCAACATTCCGGGAGTATTCGCAGCTGGTGATGTGCGCCACGGTTCAGTCAAACGTTGCGCATCAGCGGTTGGCGAGGGAGCAATGGCAGTGACGTTCGTCCATCGCTACGTGATGAATGGGTAGCTGCTCAGCCGTTCTTGATCAAGAGGCCTTTTCGCTTCTTTCCTTCGATTCCTGATTCGCCGCGATCGCTTGCCGAATATGCTCTTTGACCTTTTCCGCGATGCGCGGAACCTCGTCCGTTGGCACGCCAGAGATTCTGGCCACAGCTCCTTTTGAGAAACCTTCGACAACGTAGAGTTCGAACACCGTTCGCTCGCGCTCGGAAAGTTTGGCGAGAGTCCTAATGATCTCGAGGATCTGTTCTCTCCTCTCGAGCTGTTGCTCAGGAGTATCGTCAAAAGCCGGCGGCAAAAATTCGAGCGCCTGATATTCGCTATCGTCCAATTCCTCGGGAAACGAGAATTCTCCCTCGGCATCAGCCGTGATCGGCATCTCCTCCAGCGTGCGCAACTCAGTCTGGGTTAAGGTTTCTAAACTCTTTCGACGACTTTCAGGTCGGCCTTCGCTCGAAACATGGCGGACGAGTTCTTCGTTTGCCAGCCGGTAGAGCCACTGTTCGAGTGTCAAACGTTTCGGCTTGCGATTGAACTTCTCTAGGCCTCAAACACCACGTCGTCGAGCATGTCCACGCTGCTGAGTACAGGGATATTGGCTCGCTGGGTCAGGCGAGCACCACGAAGACGACGCTTGATGTACGACCGGAGCGAGCTTCAGCGCGGAATAATCTCTCGAAAGAACTCATCCCTCTTCCCTTCGGAGGCCAGCTTGCGCAGTTCCTCCTCTTTGGGACCCAGGACGTCTTCCCGTGCTCTGCCGCGCGTCCCTGAACTCTCGTGATAGGCACCGCCGGTAATGTCGCTTTTCAAGACGAGTCCTCACATGCGATCCCAGGCCAGAAACGGCGTTTTAGCGATTCGTATCCACATCTACATATTCCGCATCGACCACACCTTCATCCTTCTTGCTTTGCCCGCCCGATGACGAAGCCGCGCCCGTACCCGCCGCGCCTCCATCTCCCGACGATCCTCGTGACTGCGTGGACGTAGACCGGTACATTTGTTCCGCCAGTTTGTGCGAAGCCTGCGTCAGACGCTCGCGAGCATTGTCCATGCTCGCCTTGTCATTCGACTCCAAGGCCTTCTTCGCATCGGCAATCAGCGTTCTCGACATCGCCACGCTCCGATCCAGAGATCTTGTCGCCATTTTCTCGCAGCATTTTTTCGACGCTGTAGACCAATGAGTCCAGCTGGTTCTTCGATTCGATCTGCTCACGCCGCGACTTGTCCTCGGCCGAGTGTGCTTCTGCCTCCTTGGCCATGCGCTCGACTTCTTCTTTCGATAGGCCGGAAGACGATGTAATTTTGATGGTCTGATCCTTTCCCGTCGCCAGGTCTTTCGCGGTCACGTTCAGGATGCCGTTGGCATCGATGTCGAACGTAACTTCGATCTGCGGAACGCCCCGTGGTGCCGGAGGAATGCCAGTAAGCTGGAACTTGCCCAATGTGCGGTTCTGGTTCGCCATCGGACGCTCCCCTTGCAGCACGTGAACATCAACCGCAGTTTGGCTGTCGGCTGCAGTCGAGAACGTCTCAGTCTTGCGGGTCGGAATGGTCGTGTTCCGCGGAATCATCGGCGTCGCCACACCGCCCTGTGTTTCGATCGAGAGCGTCAGCGGGGTCACATCCAGCAGCAGCAAATCTTTTACCTCGCCGCCTAGCACGCCGCCTTGGATCGCGGCGCCCACTGCGACTACTTCATCCGGGTTCACTCCCTTGTTGCCTTCTTTCCCGAAGAGCTCCTTGACCAGTTGCTGAATACGCGGCATGCGAGTCTGTCCGCCAACCAGCACTACTTCGTCGATCTTGCTGGCATCTACGCCCGCGTCCTTCATGCATTGCTTGCTTGGCGGCACGGAGCGCTGGATGAGTTCTTCAACCATGGCCTCCAGTTTCGCCCGCGTGAGTTTCTTTACGAGATGCTTCGGTCCGCTAGCATCCGCAGTAATGAATGGCAGATTGATCTCCGTCTCCATCGTGGTGGAAAGTTCGATCTTGGCCCGTTCCGCCGCATCACGAAGACGCTGCAGCGCCATCTCGTTTCCTCTGCCGCGCAGATCGAGACCTTCGCTCTTCTTGAACTCGTCGATCAGCCAGTCGACGATGCGCTGGTCCAGGTTGTCACCACCCAGGTGCGTATCGCCGTTCGTAGCCTCAACTTCGATCAAGCCTTCTCCAACTCGCAGGATCGAAATATCAAATGTCCCGCCGCCAAAATCGTAGACCGCGATCGTCTCATCCTTTTTCTTGTCCAGACCATAAGCTAGGGCCGCTGCCGTCGGCTCATTGATGATGCGTTTTACCTCGAGCCCAGCGATCTTCCCGGCATCTTTGGTGGCTTGGCGTTGTGCGTCGTTGAAATACGCCGGAACCGTGATCACCGCATCCTGGACCGGCTGTCCCAGATAGTCCTCAGCTGCCTTCTTCAACTTCTGCAGAATCATGGCCGAGATCTGCTGTGGCGTATACTTCTTGCCCTGGGCCACGATCACCACGTGGTCGCCCTCGGGCTCAACCTTGTACGGCACCATCTTCAGCTCTTCTTTCACTTCGTCATAGCGTCGCCCCATGAAACGCTTGATCGAGAAAATCGTGTTCTCGGGATTGGTGATCGCCTGGCGCTTGGCCACTTGGCCCACCAGCCTCTCGCCGGTCTTGGTAAACGCCACCACCGACGGAGTCGTGCGCCCGCCTTCCTCATTGGCGATGACATTGGGTTCACCGCCCTCCATGACTGCCACCACCGAATTCGTAGTACCAAGATCAATGCCAATCGTTTTGCCCATGTTAGTAACCTCCCGGAGGTTGCCTGCGGAAATTGCCGACTCGGTCTGCCGCCGCCCTTTATTGCTGAGACTAGCGACATGTGGCACCGAGAACAATTCATCAGTAGAGCGAATGAAAATTCGACGACAACGCTTATTGGAAAATTCGCTTCAGGCAAGAGGAATTGATAAGACAAAAGTCTTATCTAAGAATTCGTTTCGCGGTTAACCCAACTCAACAATTCTCGAATCTCAGATTGCATGTAGTACCCCTTTCCGATCGTGGGAGAAAGTACTCCCATGCCAATTGCTTCGGGGAAGAGTTCCCGAGCCTGTTCGTATCCTGGGATCTGCACACGCTTTGCGAGTTCGAGTACATCTCCGCAGGGCATTTCACCGGAGGCCAGAAAAGAGAGGAGGAGCATCAAACCATCCGATCCCACAAATCTTTCGAGCGATAAACCTTCCAGCAATGCTGCGATCGTTGCGGAACTCCCGGACGCTATCGTACCGGCAGCCCGGTCCGTTCGATCCCGCGGAACGCGATAAACGATGAACTAGCCTTAGACCCTTCAGCCGCTCACCGCGCTCATCTTCACTCGCAAGCCATTCGACCCATCCATCCTCAATCCTCGTGATGAGGTCGCCGCAAGAGCTGCATTTCCAGCCCCGCAATTGTCCTTTGGGGTTTTCAGTATGTTTATTCATGGCGAAAAGACACTCAATCGCGGCTCTATGCCGCGTTCGATCTCAAGGCTGAGGCTACCGTCCAGGCCTTTGAATAACAATTGAACGAGGGAGCGACTATGAATTGAGAAAGGTGGCTTAGAACTTGTTCCAGCCCTGGTCACAGGAACCCGTACGACTTTGGGAGTACCGGGGCCTGCATCGCAAACACGCGGCTAAACCGGGGTTTCCCTGCTTGACAGACGCGGTTCCATCGCCGACGATGGGCGACTCAGGCGGCGGAGGTTGATGTCATGGCAGAAAGCACCGTGCGTCAGCGCTTTGACGATTCTCTCGGCGTTGTTGAGATGGGAATCTATTCCGTGCTGGCGGGGTTGCTTTCCCTAACCATCCTCGCTGCCCTCGCCAGCGCATGCAAGCTGCTTCTCGACAGCGTAATTCATTGGACGGTGGCAACGCAGACACTGCGGGTTCTAAACGAACTGCTCATCGTGCTGATGCTCGCGGAGATTCTGCATACGGTTCGCATCTCCATTCGCTCGCACGTTCTGGTCACTGAGCCATTCCTCGTTGTCGGCCTGATCGCCTCGATTCGACGCATTCTCGTAATCAGCCTGGAGATGGCCACTCTCGGCAAGGAGTTGACATGGACGGGCGACAACACGCGCGTTTTCCGCAATTCCATGATTGAACTTGGTTTGCTGAGTCTGCTCGTTCTAGTCCTGGTGTTTTCGATTACCTTATTGCGGCGTTATCCTGCCAATGTGAAGGATGCCTGAGTAGCAGGCCAGGTGAAGCTCCCCAGTTACAAAAAAAGCTGGACTGGCTAATCGAAGCCAGTCCGGCCGCGGGAACGGCAGCCATCAGCGCCGCTCTTGCTGCGACTGCCGCTTCAGGAACGCCGACAATCGATCCTCGAGCTTGGCGAAAACGGAGGTTGCATCTTCATTTCCCTTAAGCTGTTTTTCCAGGTTCGAGATGTCGGTGTTCAAGGCTGCGTATTCCGGATCCCGGCCTGCGTAGCCGAGTTCTTTGGCTCGCTCAGTTTCCTTCTTCGCTGTTTGCACCAGCGTTTGTGCCATGGCCTTGTCGGTCTGACTCTTTGCCTTGGCTTGCTCGATCGCTTCGCGCGCCAGAACCAGCGGCAGAGGAGTGACTCGATCCACGGCCATCAGAGTGTCAAGTGCGGTCAATAGCACTTTGCTGGCCTCCAGCGGCTCCTTCTGGTCAAGCAGATGTGCAGCCTCCTGCAAAGCAGCCGGGATACGTCGCCAGCGGGAGGTTATAGGTGCGCACGCGAATCTCGCTCGTCAAAGCGTAGAGCAACACGCGCGCAGCTGGGTAGTTCTTGTCATCCACCGCCTTCGATGCATTTTTGGCAATCTCCGCAATGGCCTTGCTATCGTGTGGCGCCGCGTCAATGACTTCGACCTCAAGGCTGACGGGGATGAGCGCCGTGGCCGGATTGCGAGCCAGCAAGATGTTGATCTTGCCGGTGGCCTGCTCGATCGCCGCCAAGGCTTGGTCATTCTTATTTGCAGCGATGGCATCGATCGCTTTCTGAGTTTCGTCGATGGCGGCCTTGGCTTCCTGATCCAGATTTTTTGAAGCTTCGTCCTCTGCTTGTTTGCGCTCTTTTTCGACGTCAGGTCGCGCCTGCTGCTCGGCCTCTTGCCGTTGTTTCTGCAGGTTAGGCGGAGACTGCGTCTGGTTTTGGGTGTGCGTCGCCGCGTTAACCGTCGAATTCTCGCTAGAGTTCTTGGCTGAACTACACGAAGCCAACGTTAAGCACAAGGCGAGCAGGATCGCGATCGCCGGAGCCAGCAAAACATTGATCACATCTTTCATAGCAACGTTCCTCCTATTTCTTCTTCTTCCGGGTGTTCGGATCCCTCAGTTCCCGGTCGCGGTCCTACTTTCACTCGGCCCTGCGCCTGAAAAAAGCCGGTTCAGCCTGTCGGGAAAAGCCGAACCGGCCCTGCGGGCACAGGAGGATCATCGCGGCATCTTATCGACTGGCAATCTCGAGCTTTTGTTCCAGCTTTTCCACTTTCGCTCTGGAATCTCCATACTTTACAAATGACGAAATCATGTCCGACAGATTGTGGGCCGCCTCCGCGTTCTCCTTCAAATACTGTGGGTACGATGAGGTCTCAAGCGGACGGCCCTTGTTCTCGTTGAGATGGTTGATCGCCGCGGTCGTATTCGTGGCTAACTCCTTCAGAACCGGCAGCATACGATCGACTGCCTGCTGCTGCCACGCCGACGCCGAGTCGCGCTTTTGCTCGAGTTGTGCGGCGATGCGACCCAGCTGGTTTACGTGTTCTTTCACTGATTCCAACATCTCGGCATGACTTTGCCAGCTCACATCCGTGCGAATCAGAGCTTCCATCTCGTCCGCATCGCGGCTCAATTCCGCCGCTTTGTCGCGAGCGTCAGCAAGAAGTTTGCGTAATCTCGGGGTTTTCCTGCTTTTGTGCCGATAGTGGCGTTGAAAATAGGAATAGCATCGATGCAATCAGGGCCCCTACCATCAAACCAGTCGTCGTTTTGTGCAAAGTTTGCATATGTGGATCTCCTTCTGTCGTTTGTGATCTATACCTCTCAAGACTCTTTCTTTGCTTTCTCCTCCACTTCCCGCACCGCGGCTAGAAACGAGCGGACAGTTTCAGGAGGTTGAACTTTCCCAGTCAGGATTTCTCGGGGCGGAAGCAACTTGCCGTACACGATTTTTGTGGCTTCCTGATCGGGATGCACGACCGCTCCATCGAGCGACACACCGGCGAAGACACCCCTGGCTCGTGCATAACTCAGAATTTCGGTCTCCATCTTCCAATCGGTTCCCGCAGCGGCATGTCGTCCCACCGGACCCGCGGCGGCGGATGCGTCCGCGCCAATTTGGAATTTTGCCGAGAGCAAATGATCCATCCCGCGTTGGTTCATGATCATGAGGACGTTGTCGATGCTCGCAATCCCGATCTGAGCGCCCCATCCGCCGCCTGTAATCGTGAAGAAGGCCGGCGCGCTCCATCCTCTTTCTGTACGGCAGGTCGCTACCCCTTTTCCGAACTTCGCGGCCACCACGAACCCCGCTTTGATCTGGTGAGGAATCACGGCAATGCACTTGGCGTGTTCAACAATTTCCAGCGGAATCCCTTTGTCAGGCGCGTTCATGACCTCCTGCAAAACCTCAGCAGCATTCTGCAGACGCTCTTCGACTTTCGTATTGGCTGCACTTGCCCACAAGGGTCCCGCGAGAGCAAGCATCGCGACGAGTGGTATCAGTTTTTTCATCATGGCTCCTAAACTTATTCACTAGTGGGCGGGCGAGGTCTCCGCCCCCTAACCGCCGATTCAACTCGCTAAACCTCAACCGTAATCCGGTTTTCCACCGAGGTGATTCCCGGCGCCAACCACGCGACCCGCTCCGCCTCTTCCTTCTCAATCCATGCACGAACGCTTCCCTTCAGAATGGCCTTGCTACCCTGGACCTCAACGGTAATCTTGCCCGCGTCGACCTGGGCGTTGCGCACCAGCGCATTCTCGATCCTCTTTTTCAGTTCTGTAGCCGTAGTGCTGGGCTTTACCGTAATGAGATTGCTGACTCCTGTCACCCCGGTCAGGCGTCTCACCACGCGTTCGGCATCCTGTTTCTGGAACTGCCACTCCACTTCGCCCTTGAGCGTGATCCAACCTTTAGAAACCGTGACATGAATCTTGTCCGCAGGCACCGCGGCATCCCACTGCAGCGCACGGATCGCAGCCTCGGCAATGTCCGCGTCCGTGCGCTCGCTGAACAATTTCACTTCAATATCGTTCGCTACAGCCTTTACGCCTGCGACCCGGTGCGCGGTGTCCTCGGCAGCCCATTTCTTGAGATAAGAATCCACCCAGCCGGTGAGCGTAACGACTCCGTCCTTGACGGAAACGCCAATCTCGTTGGGCTGGACCTGAGCATCCCACTTCAGTTCAGCAAGCACGTCTTTCTGAATCTCTTCATCTTTGTGTACGAGTGTTGCGGTTGCCATGATCGATTCTCCTTTGACATCTGTTTAGCCCTAACTTCCGCAAGTTCTGCGCCGGACCGCTGCCGCGATTCGACCAAGAGTGCTTTTTCATTCGTGATGGTAGTGACAGAGCGGTCCTTAAACAATTCGTCGGGAGGCGGAACCGGACCTCGGAGAGGGCATGTAGATACTCTTACTCCGCTAGTCCGAACGCCCTGTAGGACTTTGGCTGTAGGGACCAACTGGCAAGCGAGAAAGCATTCAGGGATGAGCCGCGAGTGCGAACGACTACCTACCGCTACAGTCTTATGGAAATCTCTAACGTGGGATTGATTTGAGGCTACGCGTTGTTTCGGATTCCCCGTTCGTGCTACTGAGGAATTGTCCCAAGCACCCCTAATCGCTAGCATCCCTGCTAGAGATCGCTAGCTGAAGACCCTGGAATTTAGACCGTCGAGGGTCGAAACCTGAGTTGTTCAGTCTGGGATCCTGGCAGATTCGTCCGGCCGGCAGTCGTGAGTCGGACAGGAAAAACGAAGGAGAAAATATGAAAGTCCAAGTCCGTTTTCTGTTCTTTGTCACCGTCCTGCTGGCCATCACGCTTCCGGCATTTTCTCGCGAAGTCAAGACCGACTACGACCACCACGCAAATTTTTCGCAATACAAGACCTACTCTTGGGGCAAGATCGAGACACCGAATCCTCTCTGGGATGACCGCATTAAGGAGGCGGTAAACAGGGAGTTGGCAAAGAAAGGCTGGACAGAGGTTCCGTCGGACGGAGATGTGACGATTATGGCAGTAGGCACCACCCACGAAAGGCCCACACTGCGAACTTTTTACGACGGGTTTCCGGGATGGCGCTGGGGTGGGTTCGGGGAGGCGACCACCTACGTCGACAACTATGAGATTGGCTCCCTGGTCGTCGACATGTTCGATAGCAGAAGCAAGAGACTGATTTGGCGAGGATCAGCAACCGACACCGTACCCGACAAACCGGCCAAAGCGTTAAAGGATCTCAATAAATCGGTGGAAGAAGATGTTTGACCATTTTCCACCGTCTATTTGAAGACTAAGTAATATCGCGACAAAGGCTTGTCGTAGGCTGCAGGGGGACGGCTTTCGGGTTCCTGAGGGAAGTGGAAAGCCAGCATCCGATGTAGTGCGTCGCCCAGATGCCGATGCCCATCGCGGTGCTTCCGCCGATCAGCCAGGCCAGCCGTGTGCGACCGCTCGCCGCTGTCACCGGTCCGGCGAGATCGAGAGTGCGTAGGAAGCGGAACCGCAATCAGGACCGAGAGCGCGGCCTGCGGCGGGTCGTATACACCGGTCATGGCTGCGCTCAGCGGAAATCGCCAGAAGGAACTCCCTTTCCAGGTTGAGCCGCGAGTTAGCATCTTTTCAAGAGAACGCGAGCGACGCTTCGGGTCGCCGGATCTGTGGACGTCAGGGCTCCCAACAACTCCCAGGCGGCTTCGCCGCTGCCTCGTTTGCTGCATTCTACAGCGCACAGGAACAAATAGAGGGGATCGATCTCGACGGGCACAGCTGCCACATCACTTTTGAGACTGTTTCTAGTGACTGGTTGCCGGGCTCGGCACATAATTTTCCTGGAGAATCACGCTAGCACGAACAATTCGGCCGTTGGCGTCTCGAATTACAAGCGGCCCCCCGGTTTGTGGATCGACTAGCTCAACGCGAACCGTCCGCGGGGAATTCGCATCGACATTGTTGGACGACTTGTACGTGATCACATATCGAACCTTGAGATTCTCCATCACGTCGTCGTAAACCGGAGACAACTGGATCGTGTTCGACGGAGTGTAAGCACGTCCACCGGATATGCGAGCAATCTCCTGAAGTTGGTGCTCCAGCTTGTCCCAATCTACATTCACGAGCGGGCGATCCTGCATCTGCATAATCTGGCGAAGTACTTGAGTCAGGCTAATAACGTAGATTGGCGCATCGGATTCCTCGGCGGCTTTCCGCGCGTCCTCATAGTGAGCTTTGCTGAAAGTGTCGATACCCGAAGTGATCAGAACGATTGCCTTTCGACCCCTCACTGGCCTCATTTCCGCTACAGTCGCTAGGATCGCGTCGTACAAGTTAGTCTCGGAGACTGCCGGAGTCCCCATCGCGATCAGTTCAGTCTTAACGGCGTCGTGGCTTTGATTTGCGTCGGCCAGCTTTTGAACCTGGTCGCTATATTTCCAGAACGTCACTTTATCTTCCGGACCGAGTTCATCCAGTAACTGCTGCGCCGCTCTGGCCACCTCGTCGCCCATTTGGCGGTTCAATCCGGGAGCCCGCCCCCCGAATTCCATCAGTACCGCCAAGGTCACGGGCGCGTGCTCGATGTCGACCGTCGCGCTCTGCTGCCTGACTCCGTTTTCATAGACAACAAAATTGTCGCGCCGAAGATTGGGAATGAAGTATCCGTTCGGATCCTGTACCAGCAGCTTGAGCGTAACCATGCCAGTCGCAGGATCGAAACGGATCTCCGTTTTCTGCTTGCCTTGCGTGCTGTTGAATAGAGGTGAGGTTGGCCGATTGGGAACCTGGACTTGTGCTCCGCTTTTCTGATCCGCCCTCTTGCTCGCACTTTGAGCTATCGTTGCGAAAACCACCGGCATTAGAAAGAACACGATTGCGAATTGGCAGGTTTGTTTTAATCGCATAGACCCCTGGCACATCGAATCTGTCTCCAGGAAAGCATCGTAGGCAGGGCCGCTAGTGATAACAATTCTTCGTGAGAGTGAAAGGCTTATAAGACTTTAGAGGTAGGTGAGCTAACTGACACGGCCTGATCTGCGACGATCGACCGAACATTCGATTGGCTGATCAGTTCAGGTGGAGCGTCCGCGACCGGCAATTACATATCTTCTTGACGGCGACGTTAACAGCCATTCGTGGCGGGATTTTTTTGTCGGCCAGGCTCTCGTCCGCAATGGGGCAACTGGGCAGGGCTAGCCAGCCGACGCTGAAAATCCTTACGTCGAAAGTCGTAATCCTCTTTCATTCCTGCGAGGAATTGTGCTCACCACCTATCAAAAAGTAGTCTGGCGCTTAAAGGTGAGCTCGCGTTGCTAATTCCAACCGGGCGCAAAAAGGAGTGCCTATCATGAAAACCTTAGTGGTAAGCGTTGCGGTTCTCGCCCTGTCCCTGCCAATCATGGCCGTGGCTCAGGACACGACCAAGCAGAATGACAACCAGAACAGATCAGCAGAACCAGGCCAATGCCAAGAATGATAAGAACATGTCTGGCAAAGTCAGCTCCGACGGCAAGACCTTTACCAATGACGGCGGATAGCAAGAAGTACCAGGTGAACAACCCCTACGCGTTGAAGGATTACGAAGATCAACACGTGGCGGTGATTGTGGCTGTTGATCCTGATACAGGTGACCTGCACATCATTCAGGTGGAGGTTCCACAGCAATAACGCCATACGTCTAGCCAGGTGGCAACGGGCAGTAGTAAGAGCCGTTAGGAACATTGATACTTCCCGTTGCGTCCGCCATTTGTCGAAAACAAAGAAGTCCTTAATGGGAATTGTCCGGCAAGGAGAGCCGACATGAAACACAGGTTGTTAGCACTCGCCATCAGTCTAGCGATACTGACCGCAGTAGCAGTCAACCAGAACGCGGCGGCGCAAGCCGATGCACGCTCTCAGGAGCGGATTGCACGAGAGGTTCGCCACGAATTGCTGATGCTCCCCTGGTTCGGAGTTTTCGACTACATCGCCTTCAAGGTCGATGGAGGCACTGTAACTTTGATGGGCCAAGTCGTCCGGCCGTCACTCAAGTCCGACGCCGAGAATGCGGTCAAACGCATTGAAGGCGTGGAGCGCGTCGAAAACAAGATCGAGGTCCTACCGCCATCCTCCATGGATGATGGTTTGCGCCTTGCTCTGTACCGCGCCATTTACGGCTACCCTCCGCTAGAGAAATACGCGCTCGGCGTGCAGAAGCCCATCCGCATCATCGTGAAGAACGGTCAGGTTACCTTGGAGGGCGTCGTGGACAGCGAAGCCGACAAGAACCTGGTCACCCTTCGCGCCAACAGCGTCCCCGGAATCTTTTCGGTGACCAATAATCTGCAAGTCGTCCCCGCAAAATAAGCTCTGAAGTGGGCTCTGCAAAGTCCGCACGGATTGATTTGGAGGCAAACTACGTGTATGCGGAGGGGGACTGCAGACGCACAACGAAGAGTTTCCGTCCGCCGAAAGTGATTTTCACGGGGTCTGGTTTGCCTGCCAGCTACGTGGCTAAGGCACACGCCGGAAGCAAACTCCTGGCGCAGTGGAACGTCCTTTCCGCAAGCAACGTAATGGCGAGACGAACCGCGAACTCAGCGGGTCCCCAGTGCTGGCAATGGAAGAGTGTCGTATAACGGTTGGATTGGCTGGAGTTTCGGGTTCAACTCGGCTGCGGACATTGCGAGGATCAAGACATTCTGGTTGTTTGGGAGCTTGATGCTTTGAACTGATTGTGGCAGCTGTAATTCGTAAGCAAAAAGATACGAGTACGCGTAGGGGATATTTTCTCCGGTTTGGTTGTGGTGATGAGAACAATACCATGCCAGATCGCCGCGTTTGATGTAGCCAGGCTTCAGGCCCGTCATTTCACCATAATGGTCGTGATCAGAGTCGACGGAAGTCCATTGACGATCGTCCCACTGTCCGATGAAACCTCCCCAATCTTGGATGTTGAGTTCAACGGGTTTTCCTCCGACGTCGAAAGTCGCTTTTTGGTCGCCGTCGTTCGAAGCGGCAAGAATGTAGACTCGGTTGAAGTTGCCTGCAGGTAGTTTGATCGTCTGGCCTTTGGCGACTATTGCGTCGGGCGAGCCCATCTTGGCAGTTGGTAAGCGGAAATTCACATCGTCAAAATTGATCTCTGAAGGCAGCATTTCGGCGGGAAGGGTATTGCCTTTGCCATCGAATCCGGGGCCTGACTTCTCGCCGTTGTGGCTGACGACGACGGCGTTATAGAGAAGATCGACTGGCACGGAGTGTACTTCGGGAAGCTTGACCGGAGCCGAACCGAGTCTTAGTGCGAAAGTGCGGGGCTGATAAGCGGAGAATGAGGTGACCAGAGCGCCGTCTTCTAGTGTCGCGGAACCGACCGGTTGTTCCTGTCCATTTACCTCACGGGCAGCCGCGATCGGAGCCGTGAATGAGACGTGAACATTGGTTTGGGGACGGCCGTCGAGTTCGACGAGGCGGAGAATCCACTCGTCGCCCTGCTCGGCCTTTTTAAATGCGAGGAGACGGATGCGAGAATTGTCGATCTTTACAAGTGAAAATTCCTTGCTCAAAACGCCCGAGTGACGCGCCGTCGTGAACCCGATCAGGGGTTGGTTGAGGCGCTGACCTTGCCAGTCGGTTTGCCCGTGGCGCCAATCGCCGTCGTGCCCCGCAATGCCATAAACGAATTCGTGATGGCCGATATCCTGCGTGGCTTGATCTGTGTAGCCTCCAGACGTCCCAGGAGTTCGGATTAGCGTGAGGCGAATGGTGTTGTCGGTGGGCTTGTCGGATCCATTCTTGCAATCGGTGAGGACGGTGGCACCAAACTCGTCGCTCATATCCGTCAGATCAATCCACTGGTGCGAAGCAACCTCGAACTTCTTGGGATTGGCGGTAGGGCGCCGGATAGTTCCTATATCCCAATTGTAGGTAGCGAACTCGTTGGAGGCCGAAAGCGGAAAGGCCGCCTTCAGATTCGATTCCTTGGTGTTCCAATCGATGACGTTGGCGAATTCGACGCGCTTGCCCGCGTCTCCAGCGGAAAGGCGGACGAGTTGGGTGAAATGGGAGCCGGCCGTCTCACGCGAGATCTCGATCGCGACCCGAACTGGCCCGCTTTCAAACACTCTTATCTTCGCCGGCCCACTGACGTAACCTTTCGGTGCCGCCTGTTCCTGGTCCCAGTCCATATTCCAGGCGGGCCACTGTTTAGGATTGTCGTAGGAGATGGCGAGACGCGCGGGGGCGACTAACAATTCTTTCGAAAGGCTTTTGTCGAAGATGCTCTCGACATCGCCGTCGCGGTTGATTTTTATCCGATAGTACTGGTTCTCCAGGGAGTTGTCGGAAATTTTCAGCTGGGATTCTGTTCCAACCTCTCCCGGCTGGACATCATAGACCGCGAATCCAACGGATGGGACTCGGGCCAAGAAGAGAACCTTTCCATTGGAGATTTGTGCTGGAGCATCCGTGCCATCGGGTCCGACGACGTGAACGGCGCCGGGCATTCCTTGAGGAAATTCCAAGCTCGCTTCGACAACATCTTCGCGTGGGATTCCCAGTGAGTTAAAAACGATGACCGGAATCCCTTTGGTTTCGGTGTTCAAGCCAGCTGCGACACCCTCGGAGGCATCGG
This sequence comes from uncultured Acidobacteriota bacterium, assembly GCA_963803735.1. Lineage (GTDB taxonomy): Bacteria > Acidobacteriota > Terriglobia > Acidiferrales > UBA7541 > Palsa-189. The sequence goes on from CAWDNV010000021.1 coordinate 22,415, forward strand.
TGAAGACAGCGGCGAACTGGTTGAGAGCGATAACGTCGTCGTTCCAGGCGAATTCGTAGCTGCGGGGAGTGGCAGTTCCGGCGGCAAGATCGTGAAAGTGGCCGCCCATTTGAAGGGTCCATGCGTCGTTCAAGCGCTGGAGTGGATAGTGGCGGGCGCCCAGCCATTCCGCGGCCAAAGAAGCTTCTTCGGCGGCTTCGGCCAGCAGTTCCTCCTGGCGCAGCCAGCGTTTTTGATACGCCTGTGAGCTGAGAGAGCCGGCAGAGTGGTTGGTCAGTTCCATCTCCCCGGTGTAGTGCGGCAGTCCGGCGGCTTCCGCTGGAGTGATGGCAAGGAACATCTGTTCCGCATTGCTCGAAACGACTCGCACCGGACCGTCGCCCACTTTTACCGCAGGAAAGTTTGGTCCGGGTCGATCGTCTGAATAGTATTCGTTTTCGGGCGGGAAGCCGGCTGTACCCCCGGTTACGATTGCCTCCAGGCGCTTGACAGAGTCCTCGCGTGGAGAGCCGCCGATGTCGCCGGTGCCGTAGTAGTGGTAGTCGGTGAAAACGCCGCTGACCTTACCGTTCTGCTCGACCCGAGCCGCCCAATCATCCTGATACCGTTCGAGCGTACGATCTTGATCGCCGTGGCCACGGTCTTGTGCTTGATTGTGCAGCCGGATGTACTCGCGAACTTCGCTCTGATCAATCGGCTTTCTTGCCTCGTCATCCTGTCTTAGCTTGGCGCGTAATTCGTGAGCTTTTTTCTGGAGGTCGGCCAGCTCGGCATCGGGTTTCTCTGGAGGCAAAGGCTTGGTAAGGTCGGTATCGATCCCGCCGCCATAGCTTCCCGGATTCAGGCCAGCCAGAACGCTTTCGCCGTCCGGGCCAACCCAGACACCAACGTTGAACGGCGTGCCCTCGGGAGTTTTTTCCCGAGACTCGGGGCCGCCTCCGGGAGCCGAGGAGCCCCAGACGAGTTTCTGTGTCGAGAACCCTTTCACCCCGGAATGGGCGAGGATGGTGGGAAGGGAAGAAGGGAATCCGAAGCAATCCGGCAGCATATATTCGGCGCTTGCCTTGCCAAATTCCTTTCGGAACCAATCGTTCCCATAGAGGATCTGGCGAATGATCGTTTCAGCGCTCGGAGTATTGACATCGCCTTCTTCCATCGAGGATCCTGCCGGGAACCATCGCCCCTCTTTGACTAACTGCCTGAGCTTTTCAAAGTCGGCGGGGTAATACTCCTTCATTAGACGATATCGGTTGGCCCCGCTGAAGTTGAAGATATAGTGCGGGTATTTGTCGATCAGCTTGAAATTGTCCTGGAGGGTATTGCGCAGGTACTCGTTGATGACCTTGGGATACTCCCAGCGCCACTCCGTGTCGAGATGGGCGTAACCAACCACGAAGAGCGTGGGCTGCTTGCTGAGGTCTGGCTTCGAACTGGATTGCGCTGACGCGATTGCAGGTAATGTTAGAAATACGAGAAATGTAGCGAGCACGGAGAGAGCTGTGAAGATAGATGGCGTTGGGAATCGCAAGAAACCTTCTCGGAGACTAGATTCGATTACAGTGTGTTTCATTTATGCCTTCCTAAGCGCCGGCGCTCCCGCGGGATTTCAGGCTCGAAAAAAATCCTATTATTCGAATTGCGCGTGGCAGAGCTGTGATCACCAAAGCCTGGTGTCTGTGTGCCGATCGTGATCTCGAGCCCGCCCATGTAGTTTCCCCCAACTTCCACATGCCCCTGAGTTGGACGCCCGGGCCTACTCCATCCCTCCTCGTAGCTTATGGAGCCAAACCTATAAGACAGTCTCCAGTCCCAGAATGGTTCAGCGCCGATTGCTCGATAATGAACGCCTAGCTAGAGACGCACCCACTCCTTATCCTCGATAATGCCTTCAATAACGCCTTCCCACGGGACTCTTCTCTGAATGACCAAGAGTTGTCAATGCACTTGCATGTCATCAGAACCTTCCCGGCTAAGCTGTTCACAGCCGGAAGCATAGCTCCTTCCATTCCCTCGTACCGGCGATGGTAAAGGCCCTGTGGTCTCAACGCCGCGCTCAGTTGCTGTACTATCAAGACCGCATGCGCGCTCTCGCGATTTCTAGCGTTCTAGGCTTGCTATTGGCCGGATTAGCCGTTCCCGAGCATTCGAATCCTGCCTTCGAGGTAGTTCGAGTATTTTGGTCCGACTTTTCTCCCGAGCCGCGGTCGGACAAGCGCGTGCACCTCGGCCTCGGCTCTGAATCCCTTGCCAAGTCCATCGAAATCCACTGGCCGAGCGGCACGTTTCAAACTCCGGAAAACATCTCCTGTGATCAAGTCCTCCAGATCGACGAACCCGCTCGCGGAGCTGCGCGAAGATGAGGCTTTTTCCTGTGTATCGTTTGTTCTCGCGGTTCCTTGTCCTAGCGTTACTGCTGTTGTCGGGTCTGGCCTTATCGCGGCTCGGTTTAGGTCAGCAACCTTCAACTTCGGTTTCCGGCAAATCCAAAGATATTCCACAGTCTCGTCCCTCGGGCATGTCTACGGGCGGAATTCACGCCCCCGTTAAGGATTCCCATCTCCGGCCGATCACCGCAGGAGGTTTTGTTGATGGCGCGCCGGTCGTTTATGTGGATATCACCCATAAAGCGGGGCTCGGCAAGTTTCACCACCGCTCCGGTTCTCCCGAGACATCTACCATTATTGATGCTCCTGGCTCCGGCGTCGCCCTTCTCGATTACGACAACGACGGGTGGCTCGATATCTACCTTCTCAACGGCTCTACCGTCGCCGCCAGTAAAGGTTCCGAACCTGCTCCTCGTGCCGCCCTCCTTCACAACAATCACGATGGCACCTTCACGGACGTCACGGACAAGGCCGGCGTCGCCAATGAGCGCTGGGGTTTTGGCGCGGCGGTCGCTGATTACGATAATGACGGCTGGCCCGACATTTACGTCTCCAATTACGGCAAGAACCGCCTCTATCACAACAATCACGATGGCACCTTCACCGATGTTGCCGAAAAAGCCGGTGTCGCGCTCGGAGGATGGTCCACCGGTTCGACCTGGGGCGACTACGACCACGACGGCCTGCTCGATTTGTTCGTTCCCGGTTATGTGCGCTTTGATCTCGATCGCCCGATCTTCGCGGGCAAGAATGGTGTTCCCGAAGGCGCTTGTCAGTATCGTGGCGTCAACGTTTTCTGCGGTCCCGTGGGACTGTTGGGCGAAACTGACCATCTCTTCCACAACAACGGCGACGGCACGTTTACCGATGTTAGCCTCAAAGCCGGAGTAGCCGATCGCGAAGGCCGCTATGGCTTTGCATCCGTTTTCGCCGACCTGGACGATGACGGTTGGATCGACCTGGTCGTCGCCAATGACTCCACTCCCAACTATCTTTACCGCAATCGCCATGACGGCACGTTCGAGGACACCAGTTACCAGAGCGGCTTCGCCCTTAACGAAGAAGGCCGTGCGCAAGCCTCCATGGGAATCGCCCTCGGAGATTTCAATCACACCGGCCGCCTCGGCCTTTTCGTCACCACCTTTTCCGACGACTACAAAACTCTCTATCGCAACGAAGGAGATGCCGCCTTTACCGATATTTCTTTCAAAGCAGGGCTCGGTAGTCCCACCATTCCGTTTCTTGGCTGGGGTACGGGCTTTCTCGATTTTGACAATGACGGTTTTCTCGATTTATTCGTCGCCAATGGTCACGTCTATCCCATTGCCGACCAACGCGACTGGGGCATCACCTGGGCCGAGCGCCCGCAGCTCTTTCACAACCTGGATGGCGCCAAATTTCAGGAAGTGGCGCCCGCCACAGGCAGCGGGCTCGCTGCAGTCTACAGCGCGCGGGGCGCGGCCTTCGGCGATCTGTTCAACGATGGTCACATTGACATCGTTTTGAACAACCTGGATTCTCCTCCCACACTTCTTCGCAACGTCGTCAACAACGGCAACCACTGGATTACCCTAAAGTTAGTGGGTGGCTCGAAGAGCCCGCGCGATGCCATCGGCGCGAAAGCCTTCCTCACGGTCGGCAGCGTCCGCCAGCGCGCCGACGTCTTCAGTGGCGGCAGCTACTCTTCCACATCTGACCCGCGTCTCCACTTCGGCCTTGGCTCTGCCTCGAGAGTCGACAAACTCGAAATCTTCTGGCCCAGCGGCCGCCGCGAAGAAGTCACCCTCCCCTGCATCGACTGCATCGTACTGTTGACCGAAGGCAAACCTCCAACTCGCCCCTGATAGCGGCAGCGAACCCAGGGAATGATCTTAGCTATCCCACGTCCTCTCAATCGACTACGCGGGAATGGGAAGATCACACGGAGGTGCATTGACTTCTTTGCCCTCGTTGTCGAAAACTCGCGGACACCTTTATGGGGACTAGCGCAAAACGTGTCTGTCCAGATCGTTTGCAACGAAATAAGCCTGGAGGATCACAAATGAACAATTTGACAGGTCTTGTCCACGCTATTGCCGGCAAAGCGCGGGGGATGTGGGTGCCGGGCTTTATGGCGGCAGCTTTTTTGTTGCTATTCATGCCGCTCAATGTGTATGGCCAGGCGGTCAGCAGAATTAACGGCGAGGTCACAGACCAAGGGGGGGCGGTTGTTCCGGACGCGAAAGTGACAGTCACGAATGTGGACACCAACGTGGCCCGGACGACCACTACCACCTCCGCAGGGACCTACCTGATCATTGATCTTATACCCGGCACCTACGTCGTCAAGGTGGAGAAGAGCGGGTTTAGGATCTCCGTTACCAACAACGTCGTCGTGGTGGGAGGTGCCACATCGACTGCCAACGCCATCTTGCAGCCGGGCACCGTATCGCAAACCATTGAGGTCAATGCTCCTTCTGTTGAATTGCAGACGGAGCAGCCGGAGATTGGCACAACGCTGCCCGAGCAGCTCGCGCAAGACCTGCCGCAGTTGGTGAGCGGGAGTAATCGCCAGATCGACAATTTCATCTTCCTGGTACCGGGTGTTACCGGCAACGGATTTAGCCATCGGATCAATGGCGGTGTAGACCAGCAGACAGAGGTCATGTTTAACGGCATTCCCGAAGCCTTTTCGGAAACCGCAGGCTACACCTTTTGGAATCAGCCGCCGTACGACTCGATCAAGGACGTGGATGTATTGACGGGGACTTTTTCGGCTCAGTACGGCCTAGGGCAAGGCGTAGAGCAGTATCACGCGAAATCCGGAACCAACGCGTTTCACGGGAATGCCCTCTTCCTTTATCGGGATGACAAGTATTTTGGCGCGCCGGGCGCTTATTATGATACGAATCCAAACCCCAGTGCCGGCAACAAGATTGACGTGCCCAGCCCGGACATCGAAACCAACTGGGCTTTTTCTCTCGGCGGGCCAGTATACATCCCGAAGGTCTACAACGGGCGAAACAAGACCTTCTGGTATTTCGCCTATGACAGGTATAGAAAGTCCTTTGGGCAAACTCCGATCACGCTGCCAACGGCAGCGGAAGTTGGAGGTGATTTCAGCGGCCTGGTCAACGCCATTAGTGGCGCTCCCATACCCATTTACGTCCCCATCGCTTGGGCTTCGAATTCATCGCTCATACCTGCGGGTTGCAATCCTGGCGCCGCGCCAGGTTCCCAGTTCCCCGGTAACAAAATTCCGACGAGTTGTTTCAGTAAGGTGTCGGCCGGGGTACTCTCACAGTACCCGCTTCCCGCGCCGAACGCCCCTGGTCATAACGGAATAAACAACTTCGCCCCCACGACCATCCTGCTGAACCTACAGACAGATTACAGCATCAATATCGACCACAATTTAACCACGAAGCAAGCCCTCCATGGCATCTATTGGCAGCAGAAGTTCCCGCAACCGAGCGGCACCGACTGGGTCAATAGCCCTTTAAACGGCGAACAAATTACCACCATATTAGGGCGAGGGCTTAACGTTACATACTCGAACGCCATCAATTCCAGATTGGTGATCACCGGCGGGTTTATGTACGTTTATCAGGGCAATGACTTCTTGCCCACGAATCTGCTCAAGGGACAGTTCGCTGGAGTCTTGCCGTCAGGTGTCACGGGGCAGCCCCTTGTTTTTCCAAGCATTGGTTTTGGCGGCGGCGGGTGGGAGCCGCAACCCTTTGGACCCGGAAACGGCCTGTCGTCTACCATTAACCACAAAAAAGGGTTTTCGTACCTGGGTAACGTGCTCTACTTAAAGGGCCGGCACACCATGAACACCGGTGTGGACATTCGAACGACGCACCAGGATGATTTCGAATGCGGCGGATCCCGGGCCAGCCGGGTTGCTCGGGTGTCATCAATTTCACGTCCGACATAACGGCAAACCCCACCGAAGCCGTCCCCGGCGCCACTAGCGGAAATGGTTTTGCGAGCTTCCTGCTCGGCGATGCCAGCTTGGGCGGAAGAGGCGGTGCAGGCAACACCAACCTGAGCAACACCTACGTTGCTCCATATTTCCAGGATGACATTCAGCTGAAACCCAAGCTTAAGGTGAATTGGGGGATTCGCTGGGACCTGGCATTTCCTTTCAAGAACGATTTTCACACCAACCAGCTCACTTACTTCGATCCCAATGCGGTGAACACCGCTGAGATCAGCACGAAAACTGGCCAGCCGCTTCTCGGCGCCATGGCGGAGTTGGGAACGTGCAACGGGTGTGCCGGCTGGAGTCAGCAAACCATGAACTGGCACCATTTCAGCCCCCGCGCAGGGTTCACCTACCAGCTAACCCCCAAGACTGTGGTGCTCGGCGGTGCCTCGTGGTACTGGCTGGATACTGGTTCCTTTGAATATGGCGTCAACAAGGTCGCAGTAAACTACGGAAACAACCTGAATGGCGTTGTCTCGATTGGTCAGCCGGGCGCCACAATTCCGGGCTTGGGTCAATGGGACACAAATCCGCTGCCAGGGTTGCCAGCGGTTGGATTTAGTCCGACGTTTTTCAATGGCGTGTCGATTCTCGGTGGTGCCCAGGTTCACGAGCTGCCGAAGACGGTCAACCAAGCTTACGATGAACAATTTGTCATTGGTGTTCAGCGCGAACTGCCTTGGAACACATTCCTTTCGGTTCACTACGTACACACGCATGATCTCCACTTGCCGGCTACGCTCCAGTCTGCGAAGCAATCGCTGAACTACAGCTTCGTGAAATCCGTGTGCCCGCAAGGCCCCAGCGTGGAGAACACGCTCGACTGTCAACTGGCCCACCCGTGGACCGACCCGCTATCCCAGTCATTTATGGCAGGCCAGGGTATTTTCGGGCAGGTTCCGGGAGGCTGCGGGTCCGTGCCCGGCCCGTTATATGCCCCTTATACCAACTTTTGTAAGGAGCAGGGCGCCTCGGCTCAGCTTTTTGTGGCGGAGCTTCCTTATCCGCACATGCCTTTTGTGACCAACAACTTTGACACTACTGGGGCGGATAAATATAACGCGCTGCAGGTCAGCCTGCAGAAGCGCACAGGGGCCGGCTTAACCTACCTGGTGTCATACACGCTGTCGAAGTATTTAACTAATACGGACAGCGGTTTCTCGACCTTTAATTTTAGAGGCATCGACCCCAACAACCCAAACCAGGAATGGTCCGTAGGCAACAATGATCAGACTCATGTGCTCACCATCGCCGGTGTCTATGAACTGCCGATCGGCCCCGGAAAGAAGTTTTTGAACCGCCCTGGTGTATTGGGGAGGAACCTGCTCGGCGGCTGGAAGTTTACAACGACCAACTATTACGAGAGTGGAACTCCGTTGCCGATCAACGCCTGCGGAGGCAACCAGTTCAACTGTGACCCTTTAATTGGCAACATCTTTGTAGGCAATCGGCCCAACCTTGTTTCAAACAACTTCCACCTCAACTGGAACAACTACTACAAAGGGCTCCCAGTGGTCGATTATTCGGCATTCTCCGCACCGGGAGACTGGACCATTGGAAATGCGAGGCCCCGCATCAGCGCCTTCCGTGCGCCACCATACTTCGATGAGGATATCTCGTTTGGCAAGAAGTTCTACTTTGGCGAGCGGTTCAGCGCCGATTTGACCATCCAATTCTTCAACGTGCTCAATCGCTTCTTGTTGAATAACGGCCCTGCAAATTCACTCCAACCTGCGTGTTTCGATGGAAATTTCTTGGACCAGACGCAGTACGGTGCGGCCGCCAACACTTTTGGCTTAGCCGGTGTCAACGGAGCAAATTGTCAGGGGAACACACCGAGGAGGGGGCAAGCTCAGTTTAGAATATACTTCTAGTCCCGGTGCGAACGGGCTAGATTTGGGTTTGCTGTCTTGACCACAGCTCATATTTCCAACGCCGGGGCCTTCGGGCCCCGGTTCTGTTTTAGGGGGGCGCGATGAACGCGGAGACCGGCTTTCTTTTCCATTCGAACACTCTCTCAAAACCACTTGCCCTGCTTCTAGGCCTGCTTCTGGGGGCCACTCTGCTTTGGGCTGGCGATAAACCCTGGAAGGCCAAACCGTACCAGCAATGGAACGAGAAGGAGCTGCAAGCTGTTCTCACCGATTCACCATGGGTGCAGGTAACTCCGATCCAACGCTCGTGGCTTCCCATTGCAGAGAAGGACGTTCCGGGTGAACCCCAGATGAACGGCGGCGTCAGACAAATGCCCAATGCGAGCACAGCGACTACTGCTCCTGTGCGCGTCGGTGAGGACACGTGGCGAGAGTTGAACGTCCAGATTTACTGGCAATCGTCTCGCGTGATGCGAGCTGCCACGGCTCGCCAGGCCGTTCTGCACGGCGAGAAAGTGGATGTTGACAAATATGCGAGTGAGCCTCAGGGCGAGTATCAAGTTGTCCTTCGCATGGAGGACATGACCCCTTTCCAACAGCATGACGAAAAGTTTTTCCAGGACAACGCGTTTCTTCAGATGAAGAAGGGCAAAGACAAGATTTCGCCCACTCATGTCGTCTATGAAAGAAACTCGAAGGAACTGGTAGCGGACGCCATCTTTTTCTTTCCCAAAACCACCTCTTCGGGCGCTCCCACGGTCTCCGCCGACGAGACCGAAGTGCAATTTTCCTGCAAAATTGCGGACTCGACGATGCGCGTGGGATTCAAGCCTCGGGACATGGTGGATCAGTCTGGCCC
>CAWDNV010000022.1:0-406877 GCA_963803735.1 uncultured Acidobacteriota bacterium
CTTTACTCGTGGAGTAAAATAGATCAGGCTCGAAATTTGTCCAGCCGAATTGAACGTGCCATTTCGAATTGCGCCGAAATTGGTACGGTTGAAGCGTGATCGGCGCTTTCGAGCGCGGCCCTTGGAGCGGGCGGTCTGGCTCACGTGTCCTGGACGATGGCCAAAGCGCATTTTTTGCTAAGCTCAACAGAATCAGCACTTGCATAATTTGCAATACAAAGTCCCGTAGATTCAGCACTTACGAAATTTAAGGACTTAAAGTACGTTTAGAATCAGCACTTGCAGAAAATTTTTTTGGGGCGGGCCAGATTTGGGACGCATCCCCGAAGGAAAAATCGATGCACAAAGTTAAGCTTCTCGCTGATCGGCCTATCGCTGCTATTGGGGATAGCTCTGCTTTTCGCTTTGGCTCTTCGCAGCGGAGCCCGCCAGACGGCGCAAAGCAAAAAATCTGCCGACGCAAACTCACATGGCCTGCAATTCTCAGGCGAAAAGCATCTCGCTAATATTCGCCAGCTTACTTTCGGCGGACAAAGCGCCGAAGCCTACTTCTCCGCCGATGACAAATATCTGACCTTTCAGCATCAGGGACAATTTTTCGATCCGGCCACGCACAGCCCCGTCGGACCCAACTTTCCCTGCGACCAGATTTTCACCATCCCCGTCGATACTCCCGACGGTAAGCCCGCCACTCCAAAGATCCTCAGCAACGGCAAAGGCCGCACCACCTGCAGCTATTTCTTTCCTTCCGGCGACCGCATGCTTTATTCCTCCACTTTCGCCGCGAATCCCGCTTGCCCGCCCCCGCCCGATTATTCACTCGGGTACGTTTGGCCGATTTACGATAGCTACACGATTTATACGGCCAAGCCTGATGGCAGCGACATCCGTCCGCTCAGCACAGCGCACGGCTATAACGCTGAATCCACCATCACACGCGACGGCAAGCACGTCGTCTTCACTTCCACGCGCAACGGCGACCTCGATGTGTTCACCATGGATGCCGATGGCACAAATGTGAAGCAGCTCACGCACGAACTGGGTTACGACGGCGGCCCTTTCTGGTCTTATGACGGCAAAAAGATCGTCTACCGCGCCGAGCATCCGCAAACGCCAGAGCAGATTGCCGACTACAAAAATCTTTACGCGCGCGGGTTGATTCGTCCTGGCAATCTGGAAATTTGGGTCATGAACGCCGATGGCTCCGGCAAGCATCAGATCACTCACAATGGCGCTGCGAATTTCGCTCCGTATTGGTTGCCGGATGGCAAGCGCATCGTTTTCGCCTCGAACGTGACGAACACAAAAGACCCCGCGGGCTTCGATCTCTACATCGTCAATGAAGACGGTTCCGGGCTTGAACGAATCACCTACTATCCTGGATTCGACGCCTTCCCGATGTTTTCCTCGGATGGCAAGCGGCTCGTTTGGGCCTCGAATCGCAACGGCACCGTCGAGCACGAGACGAACATCTTCATCGCCGACTGGGTCGAATAACGGTGCGTTTTCAGTGGCACTCACGGGTGTCCGCCCGGGGCCAGGCGTAGTATTGACGGTTGAATGGGGGGAGTGCTAGTCTCCCCATCAGATAGCGGCCAAGTACCACTAGCTAGGGAAGATCAATCTATGTCCAAAATTGCGCTGTTTTTCGCTCTACTGCTGGGCTCGTTGAGCCAGATTCCCGTGCGCGCACAGGCCGGCAAGCCCGGCTCGCTCGATTACGACTACTTCAAGGCTAAAGTGCAGCCAATTCTTCTGGCCAAGCGCACCGGCCGCGCCCGGTGCATCTCCTGTCACGTGACCCCCACTGGTGCTGTTTTCCAGTTGCAGAAGCTCGCGCCGGGAGAAACCACCTGGAATGAAGAACAGTCCCGCAAAAACTTCGAGTCGGTGACCCAGGTTGTCGCACTGCCGGGCAATCCGAAGAGCCCTTTGCTCATCCATCCATTGGCGGAAGATGCGGGCGGCGATTTCTTTCACAGCGGCGGCAAGCAGTTTCCATCGCAAAATGACCCGGAATGGAAAACCATGAAAGCTTGGATCATGGGTGAAACGGGCAGCAAAACTCAGGCGCGCAATTAGGTAAAGGTTCCTCTTAGGGTTTCTCTTTTTGCGGAGGCGACGATGATCACGAAGCGGCTGTTTCTCCTGTGTGCCATGGTCCTTGCGGTTGTCGCATTGTCCGGCGTGACGTGGAGCGCGGCGGGCAAGCCGAATCCGGGCACCCGAGTGGCCCGCATCATTCAGACCAATAGCGCTGGAGACAGCGTTGACGTCATCGATCCCGCCACGAATAAAGTCGTCGGACTGATCGAGGGCATCGAAGTGAACCATGGCGCCGCCGTGGCGCCCGACGGCACCCGCATCTATGTCAGCGATGAGGCGCAAAGCACGCTGGACGTGGTCGACGCTAAAACTTTGAAAGTAACGAAGCGCATCCCTCTGACCGGCCATCCCAATAATGTTGCCGTGGCAACTGACGGAAAGCGGGTCTACGTCGCAATTGCCGAGGCTCCTGGCGGTGTGGACGTGATTGACACCACTTCTCTCACGGATATCAAAACCCTGCAGACGAAGGGGCCCATCCACAACCCCTACGTCACGCCGGACGGCAAGTATGTGGTGGCTGGCTCGATTAGGGGCAAATCGGTCAACGTCATTGACACGCAAACTGATCAGACCGCATGGACGCTCCTGATGGATCTGGGTGTCCGGCCGATGGCTTTCGCTAGAAATCCTGACGGCTCGACCAAGTGGATCTTCGTTCAGTTTCCGACTTCAACGGATTCGCGGTCGTCGATTTTGAGACGCACAAAGAGATCAATCGCATTCATAATCCCGATCTCCTTCCCGGAAAATCAAAGGTTACCGCCGGCGCCGATCCGTCTCACGGCATGGCCGTCACGCCAGACCAGAAAACGCTGGTCGTCTGCAGCCGGGAGAACAACGAACTGTTCGCTTACTCTTTGCCGGATTTGAAAGTGATCGGGCGCGCCTACTTGGGTGGGAAGGGCGCCGCCTGGGTCACGCTGACGCCGGACGGCAAAACGGCCTATGTGGCCATGGCGGTCACGAACGACGTCTCGGCCGTGGACGTCAAGTCGATGAAAGAGATCGCGCGCATCCCGGTCGGCTACGTCCCCAAGCGAAACACCACGGGAATGCTGCCGACGCAAACCGCGGACTAATTTTCGATCGCAGGCCAACCGAAAACTCCGCCGCGAATATCCGGAAACTTCAGGTTTCCTGAGGAGATCCCATGTCCCGCGTGAGGATACCGTTTTATCTGCTCGCTTTTGCATGTCTGCTCCTTGCATCTGCTTGGACCTGGAATCTCGAAGGCCAACCTCCCCAGTCAAACACCACGATCTTTGAAGGTGCCCGTCTGATCAAAGGCGACGGCAGCGCGCCCATCGAGAACTCTGCGTTCATTGTTACTGGGGACAAACTTACTCAGGTTGGCCGGCAAGGTAAGCTGCGCGTCCCTGCGGGCGCCGCGCACGTTGATTTCACCGGCAAGACCGTTATGCCCGCGCTGGTAGACCTCCACGGACACATCGGATTTCAGAACATCGTCGAAGGCACGATGTCCAAATCCACCTACACTCGCGAGAATCTGATCGACCACCTTGAGCGCCTCGCATACAACGGCGTAGGCGCCACGGTCAGCATTGGCGACCTTGAGGACCGTTCCGATATGCATGGCGGAAGAACGCATTGGGGCGACGTTCCTCTGCAGGTGCGAAAAGAGGTTATTCCCAACGCCGCGCTGTTTCGTACGGCCGGAACCGGCATCGCCTGGCCGGGATCGGGTCCCCAAGGCGATCCCTCCAGAGTTGACGTGCCTTACCCAATCACCACGCCCGAAGAGGCGCGCCAAGCCGTTGACGATTACGTGAAGATGAAACCCGAATTCGTCAAGATCTGGGTGGACGATAGAGAAGGAACCAAGAAGACGCTCACGCCTCCGTTGTATCGGGCAGTCATCGAGGAGTCGCACAAACACAATGTTCCCGTAGGCGTCCACAACGTCAAGTTGGCCGATGCCAAGGAACTGATGCGCGCGGGAGTGGATGGCTGGCTTCACGTGCCGGTTCGCGGCGGTGAGGCTGTTGATGACGATCTGATCGGCATAGTGAAACAACGCATAGCCCAGAATAATCGCCCGACGATGTGGATGACGCCGGCCCTCATCACGGCATGGATGGACACTCAGGGCGGCACACGGCCGGACTGGCTCGATGATCCGCTGCTTCGCGATCTCTACTCTTCGGATCAGGTCGAAGAATACTGGGGACGGCCTCTAGCCAAGAGAACACCCGAAGAAGTTAAGCGCGCGCGGCAGGATTTTGAACTACAGGCAAGCAACGCGATGAAACTGAGAGCGGCAGGCATGCGCATCGTGAGCGGAACCGACACCGGCCAGACTCGATTCTTTATCGGATACTTCAATCATTTGGATATGGAAAGCATGGTCGCCATGGGCCTGACGCCTTCCGAGGCTATTGTCGCGGCCACCCGCGACGCAGCAGACATCGCGCATTTCAATGCGGGGCTGATGGCGGCAGGCAAGAGCGCCGATTTCATCGTCCTCGATGCAAATCCGCTGGAGAAGATCGAAAATGCGCGGCGTATCAACGAAGTCTATCTGCGCGGTCAAAAAGTCGATCGCGCCGCGCTCAAGGCCAAATGGCTTGCGGAGCGAAACCGCAAAACCACTTCATCGCTGAAATAGTTCCCGGCACATTACGCCGCACAAAAGAAACAGCCGCCAAGCGCATTGCTTGACGGCTGATTGTTTGGATCGATTTTCTTATGGTGCTAGGGGGCGCTACGGTTATGACTTCGGAGCGACGGAAGTCACCATCATCGTATCGCCGTCAAGGGTTCCTTTTACGGTCACGTTCTCGGCGGCATATTTATCGAGGTCTTCCTCGTGGCCCTTCAGCTTGTAAACCTTGTCTCCGACGACGAGAGCGTAACCAGCCTTCTTGGCACAAGCGCGAGCGCAATCTGCAGCGCTCATGTTCTTCATCTTGTGCTCGGCGCCGCAAGCGGCGTCGCTGACCTTGCCGGTCAAAGTGGTTTGCTTGCCCTGAGGAGCGGCAGTAGTGAACGCAATCAACGTGAAAGCAGCGGTTACCATCGTGGACCTGAGAAAGTTGTTCAACTTCATTTCGCGTCTCCTTTGAGGCTGGGGGAAATCTCTATTAGCTTACACCCGATTCAACTTTGCAGTCACGGCCAAGTGGCGGGCGAGGATGGCGGCGTCAGGATCTGTTTCAGCAGCGATTTCTCGCGAGCCAGCATAGCTGTTTCCCGTTGCTTGATCTCGGTGTCGCCGAGCCATTCGGGCTGGTGGCCCGTGATCACAACGGCATCTATCGGCGCGCCAACGCCGTTTACGTATTGCGCGGCTTTGGAGATGAGATAAATGCCTAAATTCTTGGCCGCTTCGAGAGTTATGGAAGGCGAATAAAGATTTTCGGCCAGATAACGAATCAGAGAGGACTCACCCGCACCGACGCACGTTATGCCGGCGGCCCGGTGCATTGCTCCTTGATCGAAAACGAACAGTTCCGGAGAGTTGAAGACGCCGCCGACGCCGATAAGCATCTGCAGGTTCGACGGCCGGCCCATGCCCGTGAACACTTCATCCGCGGTATCGTAGATTTGCTGTGGAATTACGCAGACGTCGCCTTCCTCTTCGGGGCCCTGGAGTTCCAGGAGCCTGCGCGAGATTTTCTCCACGGCTTCTTTCCACAGATCGGACGAGCCGCCATAACTAGAGACCAGCGCCGAACCAAACAGGTCTACGCAGGAGATTCGTTCTTCGTAATACTTATCTCCGCCTCTGGCTGACACCTCCTGGTCTGCGCAGATCAGCAAGCCCTCGCGCGAAGGCAAACCCAGTGCGATGGTCATTCGTCCTAAACCTCTGCGCGCTCCTGTGTCAGGAGGTGGGATGCTTCCGATTCCGCGGGCTGCCAACTAGAGCTTCGCCAACCGGTGATTGCGGTTGCAACGAGTCCGCAGACCGCCGCTGCACACAGCCAAAGTGCGGGAACCGCCTGGTTGCCGGTGACGTGAATCAGGTAAGTGCTGATCGCCGGCGTGAAGCCGCCAAAGATCGCTGTGGCCAGGCTGAATGCCAGCGAAAAGCCGGACGTGCGCACATCCATAGGCATGATCTCGACAAGGAACGGGATCATCGCCCCGTTGTAGCAGCCAAAAATACAGGAGAACCAGAGTTCGACGAGGAGCAGGCGGGTTGTCGAAGGATTGCCGACCAGCCACGACATCGCGGGATAAGCCGTGAGCAACGTCGCCACAGTGAAGAAGTAAAGCAGCGGCCGGCGCCCGATCTTGTCGGAGATGGCGCCACCGATCGGCAGCCAGATGAAATTAGACAGGCCCACAAACAGGGTCACCATCAAACTCTGGCGGTTGGTCAAAAGCAGGACCTTCTCTCCGAACGTCGGCGTGTACGCCGTGATGAAGTAGAAACAGACGGTGGTCATTGTGGAGAGCAGCATACCGACGATGATGATTTTCCAATTGGTCGCGAGCGAAGCAAAAATCGCGGACATCGTGGGGCGAGTCTTACGGGCTTTAAAGACTTTCGTTTCTTCCATCGAGCGCTGCAACCAGAACAGAAGCGGAATGATGAGACAACCGATCACGAAAGGTATTCGCCAACCCCAAAGAGCCATGCTTTGCGGCGGCAGAATCAAACTAAGGACCACACCTAGCAAAGCGGCGGTCATCACCGACACCTGCTGGCTTGCCGATTGCCAGGCGCAGTAGAAACCTTTGTGCCCCGGCGTGGCGATCTCCGCCAGATATACGGAGACGCCGCCTAACTCCACACCCGCGGAAAATCCCTGGAGTAACCGGCCTATGACAACGATCAGCGGGGCGATGATGCCAATCGTCCGGTAGCCGGGCGTGCAAGCAATAGTGAAGGTGCCAACGGCCATGAGAAGCAACGCGAGTATGAGACCGGCGCGACGCCCATGCCGGTCCATGTATGCACCCAAAATTACGGCGCCCAGCGGGCGCATGAGATAGCCGACGCCAAAGGTCCCCAGGGTCAGCATCAGGGAAGCGAAGTGATTGTTCGAGGGGAAAATAGCGTTGGCGATGTACGACGCGTAGTAGGCGTACACCATGAGGTCGTACATCTCGAGGAAATTGCCGCTGGCTACGCGTACAACGGAGCCTACGGTTGCACCGGCGTCGGAAGTTTTCATCATGCGCGCCTACAAGCGAGGATTCTCTCTGATGCCCAGCAAAATACGGAGAGATTCTTCGTCGCTACGCTCCTCAGAATGACAGGCTGCTACGCTAGTTTTACCGGAGAGGATCAAGTGGCAACACCTTCCGTGGCTGCCGCACCACTTTTCGGGCGACGCGGGCGCTCGACGGCATATCGCAACAATGCGGCAGCCCGATAGATTCCATGGACGAATTTGCAATAGGGCAACATCAGGAAGAGCGACACAATAACGCCCAAATGTATCGCCAGCAGAGCGCCCATTGCGGCGGTGCTCCGCAGGGCAAGTAGCAAGAGGCCGGTCGCCGCTGCTACGAACAATAACACCAGGAAGCAGTAATCGATATCTATTAAAAGCCTCGAGGCGGGCGTCCGGTCGGCCGTGAGTTTGATTTGCACCAAACCGGCGATACCGATCAGCATGGCGACGCCCCCTACCGTGCCGAGCAAAACGGGAAGACTAAAGAAGGGATACGGGGAGACCCATCCGAAGACGTGCTCGTAGATCGCGGCGGTGCAGGTGGAAGCAAAACAAAAAAGGAATCCGTAGAACAGGGCATGATGAAAATAGCGGCGGGATTGGGAGAAGGATTCGTCCTTATTATTGCATCCGTCGCCGCCACCGCCGAGGTTTCGCAGAGTGAGAACATCGGTGAGCGCCGCTAAAAACGATGGAGCATCGAGAGACGAAGGGCTACTTGTGTCGCGCCAGAAACGAATCGCGCCTATAGCCAGCGCCAGCATTGCAAAAACAAATGCGGCACCGGTAATGGCAATCATTATGCCTTCAGGTATGACGGCGTAAAAGGCTCCCACGCTTTTTTGCGCTGCCGCAGCGGACGATGGTCTAGCCAGCCAGACGAAAAACATACAGCAGAGTAAGGCCAAAACAGATGCCGCCAGACCGTTGCGCCGAAATAATGCGGTGAGAGGCCGGGGCCAGGCATAGCGCTCATATGTTTCCAAGCGAAGATCGGCAAAAGCTTTTGGCAAATTCAGGGCGAACTCGTGTGGCGGAGCATATTGGCAGGAGTAATAGCAGCCGCGACAGTCATGGCAAAGGTTCGCGAGATAACTGAGATCGCCGGAGGTGAATTGCCGCCGCAATTCGATGGCAGGGAAGACGGCGCAATATCCCTCGCAGTATCTGCACGCATTGCAGATCTCGACGAAACGCCGCGATCGTTCCTCGAGTTCAGCCGAGAGCAACTTTGGCCGCCTCTCTTCCGGCGATCCGGCCGAAAACGGCTCCGATAGCCATACCTATGCCGGCGATATAGCCTTCGCCGAGGATGTTGCCTGCCATAATTTCGCCCGCGGCAAACAGATTGGCAGAAGGCCGCTCGTCTTGCATCAGGACGCGCGCGTTCTGATCCACTTTCAGGCCCAAATACGTGAAGGTAATGCCGGGACGCAGCGGGTAGCCGATGAAGGGCGGCACATCGATCGGCCGCGCCCAATGCGTTTTCGGCGGAGCAATTCCTTCTGTCCGGCAATCATCGAGGATGCCGGGATCGAATTTGCCGGGACGCACAGCCCGATTGAATTCCCGTATTGTCGTTTCCAAGCCGGCTGCATCGACGCCAAGTTTCCGGGCTAATTCGCCCATGCTTTCAGCGCGTATGGGAGGAAAGGCGGAGGGCATGAAGAGCTTCTCCGACTTGGCATCGGTGATGGCGTAAGCGATCTGCTCCGGGCACTGAGCCACCAGCCGCCCCCAAATCGCATAGCGCTTGGGCCAGATGTCTTCGCCTTCATCATAAAAGCGGCGCCCTGCGCGGTCGACCACGATGCTGAAAGGAACGCAGTCCAGACGCGAGACGATTCCGCCGTCAAATTTGGGCGCGCGGGCGTCCACTGCGACAGCATGGCATTGCGTCGGATCACCGACCGGCGCGGCACCCTGATCGAGAAGATTTTTCAGAACCACGCCCTGCGCATAGGGCGTGCCTCGCACGATGAAATTGCGGGCGGCATCTCCCCAATACTCACGCAGCCAATCGATATTGGCCTGGAATCCTCCCGACGAGACGACGACCGTTTTGGGCCGCACGATGCCGGATGCGCCATTTGTCGCGGTCGATACTTCCCGCACCGCGCCGTTGACGAGGCAAAGCGATCGCACCTCCGTGTCGTAGGCGACGCTTATTCCCAGGCGTTCGGCGGCGCCGTAGTAAGCGTTCATGAGAGCTTTGCCGCCGCCCAGAAAAAAAGCGTTGGTGCGGGAGAGACTTAAAGTGCCTTCCAATGCCGGCTGGAAGCGCGCGCCGTGCGCGTGCATCCAGGGCAATAACTCGGAGGTCGCATCGATGGTCATGCGAGCCAGACGCTCGTCTGTTTTGCCGTGGGTTACGCTCAGCAGGTCGCGCCAATAATCGGAACTCGAATAGCTGCCGGTGAGGGTCGCGGTAGGGGATTGATGCATGAGACGCAGGTTGCGGGTGTGGCGGCTGTTGCCGCCGCGGAAGGTTCTGGGCGCATGCTCGAGGACCATGACCGACGCTCCCGCTTCGCGGGCGGCGATCGCCGCGGAGAGGCCCGCATTTCCGCCACCCACAACGAGAACGTCACAAGATTCCATCACGTGCGCTGCAAAAGCGGGCGCAGTTCGCGAATGTCCTTGACGCTTTCGAGCGTGAGGACTTTGTTGATGAGATTTGTGGTCGTTGTCGCGCTGAGTGTCGGAGCCATCAAGTCGCGCGCTTTGGCCACGACCTCATCCCGGCCCATGGGGTTTTGTGCGGTGCCGCGGACGGCATCCACGCGCTCGCTGAGGCGAGTTCCGTCAGTGAACGTGACTTCCACGATGGACACGCGCTTAGGCAGCAGTTTTTCGAGTTCCGCATCGGGTACGAGCTGGATTTTGGCGCGCTCGCGAAGGACTGCGGGATCCTGCATGCGGGCTTTTTCATGCGCGGCGCGGAAGGACGCTGTTTTGTCGATGATCATCACAGCCAGCATGTATTGCAGGCAAATGTCCGGAATATCGCGGTTGTTCACCACGCTGGCCTCATCGGTAGCGATGCGCACCGTGACCTGCTTAACCTGGTCCGGCTCGAACGCGCGCTTTTTGCGAATACTTTCGAGCGCGTCGAGCGGCGCCTGAATGGGCGAGCCGACGGTCCACTTCTTTATATTCGTGCGCACGACTTCGTAGCGCTCGCCCAGTTTGTCGACGAGCCCTGCCGGGTCGGCCTTGGGCAAGCTGGCAACGAGGAAATTATCGGCGCCTGAGAAGGCGTCGTTGACGCCGGACCAACCGGATTGGACCAGCAGCGCCGCAGTGACGCCATCGCGCGCCGTCATACCTCCAAAGACAAAAGCCTTTTCCATATGTTCGGAGTCGCGCATCCAGAAAGCGATGCCGGAGGATTGCTGCGCGGCATAATCGAGCAGCCAGCGCATCTGCTGCTCATTGAGATTCGCCGCGCAGCCCGCGGCAGCGGCCGCGCCGAAGCCTTCCGAAAGGCTATGGGTATCGCGGTGCGTCTCGTCCATGAAATTTTGCCCGCCCAAGGTCATGGAGACGCGCGTGCCAACGTCATATCCCAGCGCAATTGCGCGCAAGAACTGGGCTCCATCCGTGGGGAAGCGTTCTCCCGCTGCCAATGCAGCGGGCACAACGGCGCAGCCCGGATGCGAAAGCGACGGAGCGTGCGAATCATCGGTTTCATCCGCCTGCGCCAGAACTCCATTGGCGAGCGCGGCCTCGATCGGGCCGCAGATCACATTGGAAGCAACTACCGTGGCAACTTTCTCGCCGCCATATGCGCGGGCGAATTGAATGGCGGCCTGGCCCGGAGGAAGTTCGGAGCCCGAAATCATGGAAGCGACGGTGTCCAGCAGGTGATGCTTCGTTTTCTCGATGACTTCTTCCGGTAGCGCACGAGCGCGCGCCTGGGCCATGTAAGCGCTGAGCCTGGACATCGCGGGACTGACCTGGTCCGCCGCCAGCGCCCGCCAGGGCCTGCATGCCGCCGCAATCATCGCCCAGCCCGCATGCTTCAGAAGCCTACGGCGGCTTAGATCCGCGCGGCGATAGCGCGCCTCGGTCGTTTGCACTTCATGTGGCATATAAATCCACCTTTCCGGTATCTATTAATCAGGTTTATTAATACCACGAAAAATCGGCGCGAATGCAATCCAAGGAACCCGGATTAAGGCTGGCTTCAGCTTCATCATGATTATGTAGTGCCAGGATTGTAGATATGCGTCGGGGAAATCAAAAAAGTTTAAAGCAAAATGTGACCGCGCCAGCATGGTAAGCTGGTCTATATGGCGGGGATGACAAAATGAATCCGGCAGCATTTGTCGCGGAAGCGATAGCCGACTTCGGCACAGTAGGCGCGATCGCGCCCAGTTCGCGGTATCTGACGCAGGCCATGCTGCGGCCGCTGCCACTGGAAAATGCGAGGGTGGTGGTCGAATTGGGGCCGGGCACCGGCGTCATGACGCGCGCCATGCTGGACGTCATGCCTTCTGACGCGACTTTGCTGACGTTTGAGATCAATCCACGGTTTGCTCGACACCTGAGATCGACTATCAAGGACCCTCGCCTCGTGGTCATCCACGCGCGGGCGGAAGAGCTGCTCGAAGAGCTGAGCCGGCGCGGGTACCGGCACGTCGATGCGATGCTTTCCTCACTGGCGATGGGCTTGATGTCAGATCGCGAAAGGCACGCGTTACTGAGCGAAATCAGTCTCAGCCTCAGGAAGAAAGGCACGTTCACGCAGTATCAATACCTGCATGGTTTGCAATTCAGGGACCGGCAACTGAGCAAGTTCGATATGTTCGGGCTTCTGGTGCGCTATTTTCGCTCTGTGAAACGGACGATTACCTGGCGGAACCTGCCGCCCGCCTTCGTCTTCACCTGCCGAGGAGCCCGGCTCAGCGCCCCGCATGACTCAATCGAAGCTCCCGCATTCGTGAAAAAGTAAGCCGGCTCTCGCCGTCGCGTCTTGATAAATGGCGACGGTTGAATCTACTTTGGCCGGCCCGAAAGATGCTTCGCCTCTTGATCGGCTTGCGTCACGTCATCCAGCCTGCCCAGATCACGCCACTGATACTCATCGGAACGAAACGCAATGATTTTTTCGCCCTGTGCGGCAAGGCGCAGGTAAGGCGCGATGATGGAAAACACGCCTTCTTCCGTCATCAGCGAGAAAAGGCGCGGAGAGATGACGTGAATGCCGGAAAAAGCCAGCGCCTTGGGGTGCGACGAGCTGCGAACCAGTTCGGCCTGGCCGTCCTTGGCCGATTTGCGGCCGCAAAGCTGGAGCTGCTCGTCAAACAGCAGGTAGCGGCTGGTGGGGCGGTCTTGCACTGCAAGAGTCGCGAGAGCGCGATTTTCTGCGTGAAATTGCGCCATGCGGCGCAGATCGATCGTGCTGATCACATCGACATTGTGCAGAATGAATGGCTCTTCGGGAGACTGCGAATTCTGCAAGAAGAAGTGAGGCGGCTTTTTTCAGGCCGCCGCCGGTGTCGAGCAAAACGTCGTCCTCGCGGGAAATTTCGACACGCATGCCGAAATTTTTGTTCGCGTTCAGGTAATCGACGATCATATCGGCAAAGTGATGCACGTTGACGATCACTTCGCGAATGCCGAAGGAGTTCAAGCGCGCAAGCGCGATTTCCAGCAGCGTGCGGCCTCCGACTTCCACCAGAGCCTTGGGGCGATGATCCGTGAGCGGCCGCAAACGCGTACCCAGGCCTGCGGCCAAAACCATGGCCCTCATTTGCCCTGCTTCTCGAGTTCGATGTGGCGGACGACTACGTTGATGCCGTTGCGGGCGCGAAGGCGTTTTGCCAATTGCTCGGCTAGATAGACCGAGCGGTGCTGGCCTCCGGTGCAGCCAAACGAGACCATCAGATGCTTGAAGCCGCGGCTCTGATAGTTGCTCAAGCTGGCGTCCACAAGCGAAGCGGCGCCGGCTAAGAAACTGATGCACGCTTTCTTGCCCGTTGAGATAGTCGATCACCGGCGCGTCTTTGCCGGTGAGAGGCTTAAAGCGCTCTTCGCGTCCGGGGTTCGGAAGGCTGCGGGCGTCAAAAACGAATCCGCCGCCGTTTCCGCTCTCGTCTTTTGGCGGGCCTCGGTGAAAAGAAAAGCTAAAAACTCGTACGGTCAGGTTTTTTGTCTCGGCGGTGGATTCCGACTCCGCCGACAATGTCTGCAATTTCTCGGAATTCAGCATGCCTCTGAAGGCGGCCATCAACGTGGGCAGCGCGATGGGCAAGTCAACGTGTTCCAGCAGCCAGCGCAAGCTTTTCAACGCGTAAGGGACGCTTTGCAGAAAATGGGTCCTCTGCTCGTAAAAACCGCGAAAGCCGTACGCGCCTAACGCCTGCATGAGGCGGATGTAAACGTAGGCGTAGTAGTAGCGCATGAAGGTATTGCGGTCGAGGTCGATAAAAGCCGAGAGCCGGTCAAGATAATTGTCGAGCAACTGCTGGCGGAGTTCGGGCGGCAGGTCGGCCTTGGAATCAAACAAAAGCGAAGCGATGTCGTATTGCAATGCGCCTTTGCGGCCGCCCTGATAGTCGATGAACCAGGGACAGCCGTCGCGCAACATGACGTTGCGTGACTGAAAATCGCGGTAGAGGAAGTAATCGCCGTCGGCTTGCAGCAGGAAGTCCGCGAGGCGGACGAAATCGTCTTCGAGCGCCTGCTCGTTGAAGGAAACGCCCGCCAACCTTAGAAAATAGTATTTGAAATAATTCAAGTCCCAGGCGATGGACTGGCGATCGAAGCTGGAACGCGGATAGCAGACGCTATAGTTCAAACCGCGGCCGGCTTCGACCTGGAAGCGCGGCAACACGGCAATCACCTTGCGATAGGCTTCGATTACGGGTTCGGCAATCCTTTGGCCGGCTCGATTTGCGGATAGAAACTCAAACAGCGTGGTGTTGCCGAGGTCTTCTTCGAGATAGGCGCCCTGGTCGAGATCGTACGCATAGATTTCGGGAACCGGCAGCCCATGGCAGCGGAAAAATTTAGAGAATTCGATGAACGCGGCGTTTTCTTCGCGAACGTTATATAGAACTCCAATCGCTTTGACCTTCCCGTTTGTGAGGCGCACGAGCTTTCGTCCCGAACCGCCCAGGCGGTCATCGACCGGCTCCACCCGATTCGGCAATGAGTGGAAGCGTTCTTCGAACAGTTTGTTTAGCACGTCCATGGAATGTTTTCGGGCGATCGTCTTTTTCGGGTTACCGGGTCCTTACAACTGGCCGCCACAGCAATTCGTACGACGATTAGTTCTTCGATTTTGCGGGTGAGTCGTTCTCCAAAGGAGTTGCATCGTTGCCGGGCAAAAACTCGTATTTTTCAATGGCCGCAGCCATGCCAGACTTCGAGCCCGGCGTCGGTTCGCAGCGCAGAATGCGTCCCAGGCAACGCACTCGTACAGGTCCGGCCAAGGTGATTTGGTTCGGCAGAGTCATCTCCACCTCGACCGGTGTGCCGTCTTTGATGCCCTCGGGCAAAACGAAATAGATGCCGTTGGAACTCAGATCCTCGGAGACGGTGAGGGCTTCCCGCATGCCAGCGCCGTCTTTCCAACGAACGACCAGAGGCGACTGGAGTTCAAAACGATGAGCGCGGCGACGTTCGATAAATGACACGACCGATCCTCCCAAACAGCCTAGCAGGGCCGAAAAGCCTATCAGGGCTAAACAGCCTATCAGGGCGAGATTGCGCCGTCGAACGAGTTGCGAGTTAGCTTAGCACCGTGCATATCAAAATCCCGAGACCGGGAATGTTCTGGGTCTGCAAATCCGGTCATAAATTGCGTTGGCCGGCGAGCGAAGAGATTGCTTGCGCGCGGCGGGATTGCTTGGCGCCGCGCCGGTCAACCCATACCAGCAGCACAAGGGCCGGCAGAGAAGCCACCGTGGTGAGTAGAAAGAAGAGCACCCAGCCCGTTGCTTCTGAGATCACGCCGCTCGTTGACCCTACGACGGTGCGTCCTAACAGTGCGAGCGAAGCGAGCAGTGCGTACTGAGTTGCCGTAAACTCGGGCGAACACAAACTAGAGATATAACTGACCAGAGCAGTGCCTGCCATGCCCGTGGTTATATTTTGCGCGGTGACGCAGAACGCGAGGTACCCAATCTTATGGCCGCCCACGGCTTGGAGCACGTAAGTCAAGTTTCCGAGCGCCTGTATGATTCCGCAGAGAATCAACGAGCGGACAAGCCCAAATCGCACCGTAACGACTCCGCCCAGGAGCGCCCCTAAAATGACGGTGAAAGGACCGATGAGCTTTGAGACTACGGCGATCTCGTTCAGTGTGAAACCGACGGCAATATAAAGCGGCGTCGACATTACAGCGGCCATGCCCTCACCCAGCTTGTAATCGAGAATTACGAGCATGATCACAAGCCAGTAGGGCCGGCGCATAAAGTTCGAGAACGGGCCGATTACGGCCGTCGAGAACCATTCTTCGACGGCCTTCCACCGATTGGTCTGTCTCCGATGTTGACGATCAGAAACTGCCGCTGGTACAGCAGGCTCGGGTCCGAGCAAAAACGTCAACATACTGACTGCAAGCAGGACGGCCATGGTGGCGTAGGCTGCAAACCAGCCAAAGCGCGATGCGATGGCCAGGGCACCCGCGCTGGAAGCCAGCATGCCCATGTAATAGCCGGTCTGGGTCATCGCGGCGCCCGGTCCTTGAAGGTCGACCGGGAGGATTTCGATTCGCCAGGCGTCTATGACGATGTCCTGGCTCGCAGAGAGGAAGGCCACCACGCCAGCCAAAACAGCCATGGTGCCTAAATTTCGCTTGGGATCGGACGATCCCAACGCAAGAATTGCCGCCACCAGGGCGATCTGGATGCTCAACCCCCAACCACGGCGTCGCCCAAAAGGGAGCGGCGGGGGTAGTCGGTCGATCAGTGGCGACCACAGAAATTTCAGTGCGTAGAAAGAGCTGACCAGAGCAAAAGCCCCAATCGCAGCGCGCTTGATGCCGGCGGTGGCAAGCCAAGCCGAAAGGGTCACAAAAATGAGCATCAGCGGTAAACCGCTCGAGAAGCCGAGCGCCAGCACTTGCAGCACGTGGCGGTCCGTATAGGCTGCCAGCGAACGCCGCCAGCCGGTCAACTCTTTGTTGGGCGATTTATCCTGCATGTCGCACGGAAGCTCGCAGGCCCTGTTTCGTTTGGGCGCAAACGCTCATTTTAATTGCGCTTCCCAGTTTGGACCGAGGTTTTTAAGGATTCCGTCCTTAACGGGTACGTGTCCGTCGAGCCTGCCTCCAAAAGGTCCCGGCCGGAGCGCGCGACCGTTCTCAGGACGAAGTCCTGCGCTTCTTTGCCTCGCGAGCCCGCCGGACACGTTCGGAAAGCAGCGATTTGGCGCGATTCAGGACGGCACGCCTTTTGGGGCTCAGATTACGTCCCGCGCGGTTGATGAAAAAGGTGAGCATGCGCATGCCGGACCCAGGTCCTTTCGGTGAGACTTTTTTGGATGCTAACGTCCGGGCGATCGTGGCCGCATCCTTGTTGAATAATCCAGCGGGTGGATGAGTCGAGTCCGTTTTAACATTTGCGCTCCACTTCCTTTTAGTGGGCATGACTTGCCTCCCTTTTCAGTTAGATGCACAAATTACGTGCCGCCCAGGTATCCTGGTTTTGAAAGGGAGCTCTGAGTCGGTCGGGTGGTACTTGTCCGCAGAGGCTAAGCATCCAACCTAACGGAGAATGGTTCGCCCGCAATTCCGTGAATCGAGGAATCGTTGAAACAAAACTCAGCAGATGTTTTGAAGATATTTTCGGATATGCAACGCGAGCGACTGGACCTGCACGTTATCTTCGAAAGCTCGGGCAATGATCCAGCGGCACGAGCGCAGGTCCTTGACGCGGTGGACGGCCTGGTACGGGAAGGGCTTCTGGAATCTGCCGGCGGCGATTTTTATGTTTTGACCGACAAAGGCAAACAGGCGCTGGCCCTATCGAAGCGGACCCAATAGTACGTCTTATCGAGCTCCCCGACTGCTCAGGCCGACGCGCCACTCGCTTGATTCAGTTTATTCCTTGATCGAAAACCTGAGCTGCACGCCGCAAACCTCGATCAAGTCGCCATCGGCAAGCAGCGTCGGAGCCCCGACAGGGATGCCGTTCATGGATGGCACCTTGTCGCCGCGAACAAGATAGTAGCCATCGTCCCGGCGGTTGATTTGGGCGGCCATTTTCGGTTTGAACCAGCCGCGGAGCCGAATGGTAGCCATCTCGGACTTGCCGATCACGGTAAGCTTTCCGGTGAGCGCATATTCGGCCTGGTCGATCTGCCCCTTGACGCGGACGAGCGTGGCGACGCGAATGCGCGAAGGAGTGATTTGCGAGCGTTCGCCAGCGGCGGCCATATCCTGCATCATCTTGCGGCGTTTTTCTGTATCGAGGACCAGTGTTTCGTCGACCCGAGGAGTTGCCTTAGCGTTCGCAGCGGGCCGGTTTACGGCCGGCGCTTCGCCGTGAGCCGTTTCGTCCACCTGAATCGAATGCTTGCCGATCGAAACCACGTCGCCATGTTTCAAGGCGCTGCGCTTGACGCGCTGATTGTTTACAAAGGTTCCGTTCAGGCTGTTGAGGTCCTCGACCACGAGGCCGCCCTGTTCGGACTTGATTTCGGCGTGGCGATTGGAGATGGCCAGATTATCGATGGCGATGGAATTGTCCGGGGCCCTTCCAATCGTAATCGAGCCTCCGTTTGTAGCGACTTTCTTTAGAACTGAGCCTTCAAATTTCACGATCAGCACGGGCATTTTCCTAACCTCCAAATTTGGATCAAACGAGATTCGAACTGCACCAGGGAATGAACTTGGCAAACCAACTTCTCGGCTTGTTCATGCGAATGACAATGACGGTAATGTTGTCCTGACCGCCGTGTTCATTTGCGCGGCTTACCAGCCGTTCTGCGGCAATGCGAACGCTGGGAATTTGAGTCAGAATCGAGGCGATCTCGTTTTCGGGCACCATTCGCGTCAGTCCGTCCGAACAGAGCAGCAGAGAATCGCCGAGGAACAATTCAATTTCGTCAGCATCCACGGTTACGTTTTCTTCGGTTCCCAACGCCCGGGTCAACAGGCTCTGCAGTTCGCTGGCGGCGGCCTGCTGATGGCTCATCAGCCCGTGGCGCACTTGTTCCGCGACAAGAGAATGATCGGAGGTCAATTGCTGCAGCGCATGGGCCCGGAACAAGTAGGCGCGGGAATCGCCAACATGGGCGAGACTCAAACGCGTTCCGCAAATACGCGCGGCTACGATTGTGGATCCCATTCCACGGCAGCCCGGATCGCGCATTCCGTGTTCATGAATCTCTCGATTGGCCATCTCGATGGCACGGACCAAAGAGTTTGTCCCGTTAGAAGATTCCGCATATGAAGTGAAAAGCTTCGGCATGGCATTCGAGGCATTTTCGCGAAGCGACCGAATAACGGTCTCGACGGCGATTGCACTTGCGACTTCACCTTTGGCAGCGCCACCCATTCCATCCGAGAGCACAAACAGGTTCTGGTCCGGCGAAATGCGATAGCTATCCTCATTGATCGGCCGGACCCGGCCCGTGTCCGTGCAGGCTGCAACGTCCAAATGAATGTTCCCGTTCAATTTAGAAGCCACCGCGAAACTGATAAGAAAGCGCTTCCATCTTTAAGTTCCAGATTTCTTCAGGGTGGAAGGAATCAGTACGTTTATGTACCGCTCGGCTTCCTTTGCCCTGAGGCCACCCGAGTCCGCGATTCGCTGAAAGGCACTCAATACGCGGCCGCGGAGCATGCCTGTATTTTGCGTGGCGACCGCGCGGTCGTAGTCTTTAACGGCATGCTCGTAATCCGCATTGGCGGATAAATCGGCGGCGTCAGCAGCGAGGTTATCCTCGATCTGTTTCTGGGCCTTGGGGATTACGCTCGTGAGGTAATCGCGGGCGTCCATCGCCAGAGGGCCACCGGCGTCGGCCAGAGCTTTGAACTTCGGCCGCAACTCCTGCAGTCCTTCGAGTGCGGAAGCGTCTCCTTTTAAGGCCAAGGTGCCGAATTGAGTTTCCAACTCGGCCAGTTGGCCTTCGTAGCCTTCGGAAAGCGTCGGGTCCACCAACCCGTTTCTACGGGCGTTCTCGCGAACCATTTGCCGGATCACGGCATTTCGCCTTTGGCGTGCCTGCTGTTCGTGCGCTCCCCCCACGGCCATAACGTCGTCGAGCGCCTTGATTTCCTTGAGAAGATGGCCGCGCTCTTCAGAGCTGGCTTCCATTTGGGCTTCTGCCCAAAGCTGTTGTTCCCGGCGGCGCTCGGGAATCACCTGGTCCACGTATCGCTCTGCGTCGGCCCAGTGGTGGCCTGCTTCAGGGAGCAAAAGAAGGTCGCGGAGCGCCCTTTCGGCTTGATCGAAGCGGGCGTCCTGCAAATCGGCCATGCTCTGATCCCAGAGCGTTTGCCCCTCGCGTGCTGCACGTTCCAGCTCCACGCCATAAGCCTGCTCACCGAATTGGCGCTGCAGATCGGCAACGAGGCCATTGAGAGGGCCGTTCAGTTTGGTGGCGGCGGTGAGGTCGGTTTGCGCTGATTTGTAGTCGTGCTTATCCGCGGCTTCATGGGCAAGGTCGATGAGATGACGCTGCTGGTCCTGGAGTGAGGGCGAGGACGATTCAGCGACGGGAATGGAAGTGGATGCCGGCGTCGGCACGGGCGCCGATGCCGGTGTTGCAGGTACGGGCGGTGCGGGCGTAGTTACGTTAAGCCTGATGTCCGGATCTGCAGACGCGGTGGCAATTTTGCGGTGGCGAATGACGCCCAGGGCGACAAGCAAAACTGCCGCCACAGCGGCGTAAATGGCCGCCGCCTTGATTCGCGACCGAGTTTTCCCAGGCGGCGTCGAGCGACTCTGCGCCTGCGGCGCATCGGCCTTAGAGTATGCACTGGGCTTTGAGATCGGATTTCCATTCGAGGCACGCGGCGTGGAAAAAACCGGGCTCTGCTGCTGGGGCAGAGAACGAGCGGCGGGCGCGTTGGGCTTCGAACCGCGCATCTTTTCCGCATCGTTCGGCGCCTGCATATCGATGCGTTGCGTTGCAGCCGGCGTGTGTTGAGCATTCGGCAGCGGAGTAGCCTTCGCGGCGGCTGCCCCAGAGACTTGCCGGTCGAGTGACGGCGCAATTTTTTCGAGATCCTTGAGGAACGCTGCCATCGTCGAATATCGTTCCCTGTGGTCTTTGCGCAGAGCACGCGAAAGGATGCTTTCGAGTGTGACGGGACATTCAGGCACGATCTGCCGTATTGGCGGCGGTTCGTTCTGCAGGATGCTCAGAAGCACAGCTGCGTGATTGTCTCCGGTAAACGGCCGCCGATAGGCGAGGAGTTCATAGAGAACCACGCCTAGCGCCCAGATGTCGCCCTGTGCATCGGCGTGCTGGCCGCGAAGCTGTTCCGGAGGCATATAGGCGAGCGTGCCGAGCATTGATCCCGTCTGTGTCTTGGAGGTGTCGGCGATGCGGGCAATGCCGAAATCCACGACTTTGACCACCCCGTCGCCGGTGACCACGATATTGGCGGGCTTGATGTCGCGATGGATGACGCCGCGGCGATGAGCGAAATCAAGCGCGCGGGAGGTTTGGATGACGTAGCTGACCTTCGTGCCGAGAGGCAGCGCCGCCTTGCGAGCGACCAATTTCTCGAGGCTCTCGCCCTCCAGATACTCCATGGCTATAAAGGGGGAGCCGCCCGATTCCGCCATTTCGTAAATGGTGACGATATTGGGGTGCTGCAAGCCTCCCGCAGCCCTGGCCTCGCGGTAAAAACGTTCCAGCAGATCGGTGCTTTCGGCCACGCCGGACGTGATCGTCTTCACGGCCACGGCGCGTCCAATGAGCGGATCACGCCCCTTGAACACCACGCCCATGGCCCCGCGGCCGATCTCCTCCAGGATTTCGTATCTGCCGATCTGTTGCACAGCTGAGGCTCCCTGTAGGGCTAGTTTACCTAGGGGGTCTGGGTGCTCTTGAGGGGCTTAATGGATGGCGTAGCCGAGGCGTTAACCGTAATCATTTGGAGTCGTTCCCATTGACCGCAGCCGCCGGTACTAGCAGCTAACTTAGCCTTGCTTCTCACGACACGGCGTGTCCCGGCTGTGTTATGGGCCGCTTCGAATCAGCTTAATCAGGAGTTTGGCCCGCAATGCTCTAACTCGTTCGAGCCGAGTGTCGGCGATGTATACTGCTCGCCGCAAAAGGACTCGAGGAGTTCGTCTCATGCATAGAAATACTGCAGGTGTGCTTAGTGTTTTAGGCGCGGTGGCGATTGCTCTTTCGCTCTCGATTTTTCCTGTGCTTCTACGCGCTGATTCTTCGAATGCACAAGTGGATGTCATGCATACATCGCGAGGCGAGCTGCGGCTTAGGCCGCTCTATCACGGCAGCGTGATGCTCGAATTCGACGGGAAAGTGATTCACGTCGATCCCTGGAGCCAGGGGGACTACACGGGCGTTCCGCAGGCCGATCTGATCGTGGTTACACACACGCACGCCGATCATCTGGATCGCATGATGATCGACAAGCTGAGGAAGACCGGAACGATCATCGTTGGTCCACCTGCGGTTATCGACACGCTGAACTGCGCGCCCGCCTGTGGCGAGGTGGAGGCGATCAGCGATTCCGAGCGGAAAACAGTTATGGGCATCGAATTCGAGGGGGTGCCGATGTACAACATCGTGCGCGGATCCGGGCCGGGGAAGCCCTTCCACCACAAGGGCATCGGAAGCGGCTACATTCTGAATTTTGGCGACACGCGCGTTTATTTTTCGGGCGACACGGAATGCACGACGGAAATGAAGGCGCTCAAAAACATCACGGTCGCCTTCCTGTCGATGAATCCGCCCCGAACCGAATCAACGCTCGAAGCGGCGGAGTGCGTGAAAGCGTTCAAGCCGAAGATCGCCTATCCCTACCACTATCGCGGGTCGAAACCCGAGGAATTCGCGGACGCGCTGAAGGGCACGGGCGTTGAAGTTCGAGTTCGGAAGCTTGAAGGCGAACCGTGACCAATCGCCCGGCATGAAATCCTCAAAGCTGGTCAAGAGTTGTCCAAAGCTCGCGAGAAATGTAGTATCAAAATGTAGTATCAATTTGACTCGGCGGCACGATAGCTCAATGGCAGAGCGGCGGTCTCATAATCCGTAGACCAGGGTTCGATTCCCTGTCGTGCCAAACCCTTCCTTCCAATCGAACGTAAAGCTCCGTGGCGATGATCTCGGGAGTTGACGGTCGCGTCGCGCCGTTTGGCACGCAAATTCGTTGAATCAAGGCCGCTTGAGGCGTACGATGCGCGAAACAGAGGTCCAACCGAAATTCAGCATCATCTAGCTCCGAAGATCACTCGGATGGCAGGGGGAGAAACGCAATGAAGCACCTGATCAAACAATACCTCGATAGCCGAATATCCCGGAGGCAACTGCTCTCAGGTTTAGGGACCCTTGGAATCACAGCCGCCGCGGCAAATTCCATGGCGCAGTCGCTCGCTCCATTTCTTCCAGCGGCTGCGGAAGATGTTGCCGCAAATCCGCCAACAGGATCGGCGGCATCTCGAAACGTCCAGGGAACTGGCGGCGCCCTGCTTGTGGCGCAGCTGAAAGCGTCCGGCGTCGGGCATATCTTCTTCAATCCTTCTTCCGGAGCCGCTCCTTTCTTTGATGCGTTGGTGGACGAACCCCAGATGACTTTGATCAAGGCGCTTCAGGAAGGAGCGCTGGTGGCCATGGCAGACGGATACGCGAAAGCGTCCGGCAAGACTCCATTTGTGATTTGCGCGAGGCCGGGGTTTCCGAATTCGATGACGCAGCTATACAACGTCTGGAAAGACGAGATTCCTATGGTGGTCGCGGTGGACTATGTGAACCGCGCGACGCAGGGCGAAGACGGCTTCGAGGATGCCGATCATCTGGAAAGCATCGCGCACCCGATCACGAAATGGAATTGGGTGGCGCAATCGGCGGAGAAGATTCCGGAAGTGACGCGCCGTGCCTTCAAATTTGCGTCCACAATGCCAAGCGGCCCCGTTTTTTTGGCCTACCCGGAAGACATTCTCGACGATGAAGCTCAGGCAGCCGTAATCGATCAGGCTAAATTCGAAGTGTCGATGAGAGTGCGTCCTGATTCGGATTTGATCGAGAAAGCCGCGCGCATGCTTCTCGAGGCGCAAAGCCCTCTGCTCTACGTGGGAGACGAAGTCGCTCGGTGCGGCGCGCAGAAAGACGTTGTGGAGCTGGCCGAGCTATTGGGAATGCCTGTAACGCGTGACGGCGGCACGATCGGCTGGTCCAAGGCCTTCCCGACGAACCATCCTCTGTACCTCGGCACGGCCCTCCGGCAGATGCGTTATCCATCGAATGTAGACGTGATTTTGAACCTAGGGAGCCGTCTTGCCTATGGCGAGAGAATTCAGCCGGGCATAAAACTGATTCAAGTGCGCATGGATCCCACTAACCTCGCCCGCACTGCGCCGACGGACGTTGCGATTTTCGGAGACTTGAAGTTGGCGACCGCAGACCTGATTGCCGCGTTGAAGAGTATGGCCACCGCAGACCGGCTGCGGCAGATCAGCCAGGACCGCACTACGAAGACTCACGAGTACACGGCGACGATGGCCAAGTTCCGCGAATCGCTTGGGCGCGAAACATGGAATCACAGCCCCGTCAGCTACGAACGGCTGGGCATGGAGCTCGAGACCGCCTTGGACAAAGACGCTTGCGTGGTCGCGGAAAGCGATTCGGGACGAAAGATGGAAGACTTCATGTCTTTCGGCGGATCAGACAAACAATTCTTCACGACAACCGGAGCGGCGCTGGGGTGGGGATTGCCAGCGGCGTTCGGCGTGAAACTGGCGCATCCCGATTTGCAGGTGGTGTCGGTGGTGGGGGATGGCGCGTTCCTCTTTGCCGGCCCGCAACCTCTGTGGAGTTATGCGCGCTACAAGGCGCCGGTCACGATCGTCGTTTGCAACAATCGCAGCTACAACAATGAACGCAACCGCATCTGGAATATCGGCGGAAGGCAATTCCAGACCGGCCGCGACATGACCTGCTACCTCGGCGATCCGGATATCGATTACGCGAAACTTGCCTCGGGATTCGGAGTGGAAGGGGAAATTGTCGCCGAACCCGCGCAGTTGCAGGCGGCGCTGCAACGCGCGAAACGTGCCACTGCGGATGGACGGCCCTATCTGCTCGATGTCCACATTGAGCGCAACGGCATAGGTGCAACGTCGACGTGGTATCCGCCGTATTCCATTGCGGATTTGCGGCAAAGGAAGGTGTGACATGCGTTCAGACGTGGCACTCCGCTTCCGAACGTATGTCGCGCGGCTGTGTGCGCTCGCGGTTTTGGCAATCAGCTTTATAACGCCGATCCATGCGCAATCGCAGCCGCCCGCGAACACCTTGCCCGCAGGAAACGGAAAAGACATCGTGGCCGTAGCGTGCACGCAGTGCCACGGCTTGAAAATGATCGTGGCGCTACGCGACGGGCCTGTGGGTTGGAAGCACTTCGTTGACGACATGGTCTTGCGGGGGGCGCAGGTGACGCCCCAGGAAGCAGATACCGTGGCGCAATACCTCGCAAAAAACTTTGGGCCAGGTACGTCGCCGATGCAAAGCGGGCTGAAAACTGAAGCCCTTCCCGCAGGCGACGGCCAAAAACTTGTCGAGTCACATTGTGCCCTGTGTCATGACTTGGGGCGAATCACGACTATCGGGAGAGCCAAGGACGAGTGGAATAACACCGTAGGCAACATGATGGCGCGCGCAGGCACAAACGTCGCAACGCAGGAAGAAATTTCGACGATGGCATCCTATCTGGCGAGCAACTTCGGCAAGAAATCGAACTAATTGATCTTCTGCCTTGCTGTTATCTTGGGCGGCGGTCGGGCCGCGCCGGCATGGTTGAAATTTTTTCTCTTGCGTCGTTTCGCATTAACGGATATGTCTATAGCCCATTAATCGTAATTATTCGGGCCACTTTTTGTGGCGTTAAAGCTCTTTGTCGGGCCCTTTACTGCGGAGATTAAATCCAGCAAAGATCATAGACTTGCTGAATGTTGGTTCGTATTTGGGATTCGAACCCTGCAATTCTCTTGTGCACTACGGGCCCACTGAAAACTAAGCCGGGGCGCAATGTCAGAATCAAACGGGCAAAGATCTCCCTCTGTTTTGATCGTCGAGAGAAGTCAAATGAGCTCCGAACTGATGGCTGCAGCCTTGCGCCGGAGCCGCTACCGGATGGAAGTAATTGGCTGCACTAACGACAAGGCCGGGATTCGATCCATCCTCAGCAAGAAAGCTGCGAGCGTTGCGCTTATCGGAGCGCTCAAGGATGGACATAGAGCCACTTTCGATGTGGTGCGTGAACTGCGAGCTTCTAACCCTGACATGAGCATTATTATGTTGCTCGATTCCATGGAGCGCTCCGCCGCGGTCAACGCCTTTCGCGCGGGGGCCGTCGGTATCCTCTGCCGAGACGAACCCTTCAATGTGCTCTGCAAGTGCATACAGTCGGTACACCAGGGACAAGTATGGGCTGGTAGCGAGGTGCTGCGGTTCGCGCTCGAAGCTTTGGCTCAGACGCCCTTGATCTCCAAATCTCAGAGAAATCCGTCAAAGGCGGCAAAGACACTGCTAACGAAGAGGGAAAAAGATATCGTTGACTCGGTTACCGATGGCCTAACCAACCGCGACATTTCCAGGCGGCTCAATCTGAGTGAGCACACCGTCCGTAATTATCTGTTTCGGATCTTTAATAAGCTAGGCACTTCGAATCGTCTCGAATTGGCCCTTTATGCCCTCCACCCCCGACGCGTGAATCGATCGGATACCACTCTTGTGAGTGAGGCTTCTTAGCCAACGCCGAACCGTTGAGGTTTTATGCGCGCCGGTATATGCGGGCGCTCAGTCCCATAGGCCGGCCCCCAGGTAAGACGCCTGCCACGCCAGCGACAAAGGCTAAGCTGCTTTTTCGCCCAATGGGCAACTCTGTTACCGCTTGATCCCGAATTGCGCAACTCACCGCCCAGCGCTGCGGCGCTTTGCCTCGCCTCCTGAACTGGCGTCGGGAACTTCCTCGCCAAGCGCGGTGGCCAAATCAATCTGGTGATCCTGTTCGTTCACGAGAATTTGGCGGATCTGTTCGGCCATTGCGTACTCTCCAAGCTGTTCGCATTGGCGAACGCGGTCGCGATAATTGCGGATGGTGTCATTCTCGTTTTGCAGATCGAAACGGAGCATCTCACGAGGATCTTTCGAAATCTTCACGGGCTTCGGATTTACGGTGGGCATTGCGCCCAGGTAATCGATCTGGCGAGAAACAATCAGCGCGTGTTGCAACTCTTGCTTCGCGTGCTCTTCAAGCTGATCAGCGATGTTCATGAATTCCGCGCCCTTCAAGACTTGCGAATAGACGACGTAGGCGATGATGGCTTGATATTCGCGGGAAAGATCCTCGTTCAGAAGTTGTGCCAGGCCCTCGCGGGAAATTCCGTTTTCGCTGGCGACGGATTTGGGTTCGGCCATGTGATCTCCTTAAGTTGAGCTTTGGATTTCAAGTAATCGTTGGATGCACCGCAATCTGTGATTGGGTAATGCATTGTTTCCTTCGCCCTCGGCCCTCACCTGCGACAGCGCTTCGCTGGGTGTATATTGGCCCGGTCTGGAGGTTCAATAAAGATGGTTGCTGAAAAATGAAATCACACCTGGATCGCCGAAGCTTCCTGCGCAAATCCAGTTTGGCGGCTGGCGGCGTCGCGAGTATCGCCGCCTTAGCGCCGTTTTCCTCATTGGCTCAGGAAGGGCAAAACGCTCCGCGCGGGATTCCGCAAGATATCAGGCAAGCCGCGACTTCAACGCCATCCCTTAGCCGGCAGTTCGCGCGCTGGGTTTCTGCGCTGCGGTATGAAGATCTGCCGCCGGCAGTCGTAGATCGAGCGAAGGGCGTGACGCTCCAGGCGCTCACCTCGGCGCTCCTCGGTTTCCAATTGCCGGCCGGACAAGAAGCTGTGCGGTTGATGCTCGAGGAAGAAGCGGGCGTGCGCAACGGCGCGACCGTCATGGTGAACGGCGCCAAAGTCACGAAGGGCGGGGCGGCATTTGCAAATTCGGAGATGATGCTCGCCGGCGGCAAATATGACACCTTCCGCATGCTTACGCATCCGGGCACGAGCATCGTGCCGAGCGCATTAGTGGCCGCGGAGGTCCAAGGCGCGTCCGGAAAAGAGTTCGTCACAGCTCTCGCCGCTGGTTACGAAGTCATGGAGCGAATGGCATCGGATTTCATTCCTACGGTGATGGCGCGAGGCTTTCACGCCGGCCCTGTGTTTGGCATTTTTGGCGCTGCGGTCGCCGCCGCTAAAATCATGCACTTCACCGAGAACCAGATTACAGACACGATCGGGCTGTGTGTGAATCTTGCCGGAGGGAATCTCGAAAGCGCGGCACTGCGCGAGGGCGCTGCAGCGCGAAATGCCATGCTGGCGGTTCTTCTGGCGAAGCAAGGACATCCGGGAGGTGAAACAGCGCTCGAAGGCAGAGCGGGCTTCTATCACGCCTATGCCGGCAATAACCGAGGGCAGCTCAGTTATAGTTTTGTCGGCGACACGCAGACCAGCATGGCCAAAATCACGGCCAATCTCGGCAAAGAATGGATATTTCTGGAGACGCTCTATCGCATCTATTCGATTTCCGGTTACAACATCGCGCATATCGATGTGACGGCGAAGCTTTGCGACGAGCACAACATCCGGTACGAAGACGTCGATCGCGTGGAAGCCGTGGTCAATTGGCTCGAGACGCAGTATCCCAGCCCCGCTTTTCCAACAAGAAGGGAAGACATCGGCGAAGCAAAGCCGGGGAGCACGCGCTACTACAGCGCGTATGGCGTTGTGAAACGCGGATTCCCGCTGCTGCCCACCGGGGCCGATCCGCCGGAAGTTCTCGACCTCATGAAACGCGTGACGATTATTCCGTCTCACGATATGCCCCTTTTCGCTCCGCGGATTACCATCTTCACCAAGGACGGCAAGAGTCATACGAAGCAGGCCACGGGGCGCGAATTCATTTGGGACTTCAGCGAAGAGGCGCGCCGGATTCGCGAGGTCATCCCCGGTTTGCCTATCTCGGGTAAGCGATTCGAAGAAATTATCGCGACATGTCTCGGGCTCGAACAACAGGAGCGAGCCGATCACCTCACCCAGTTGACTTTGAAGGACAACGCTTCCGCTGCGCTGGCAGATCTTGCCGGCGCTGTCAACGCAAAGTAGAAATGTCCGGTTCCCTGCCAAATAGAAATGTCCGCTTCCAAGGTTTCCTCCAGGGATGATCGGGCCGGGGAATGTATTTGGTTTTGACCTGGGTGGCTGCTTTGCGTTTTTGATCGGCGACTCCTGCAGGCCGTAGGCCGGAAGGAGTTGCCGATCGCGGCGCCGCCGGGCAGGGATGCAGCGGCAGGTAACGGCCGCGGAAACGCAGCCAGTGCGAACCATCCAGGCGTCTTTCGATCTCCACCCGCGCCCCGCGTAATCCCGGGCAAACGTCTTCGCGCCAGACTCCCCAGCGCTGCCCTTGCCAACTCACGGTGTGATCGGCCGCCACCGTGCGGGGTTGGCGCACGCTGAGAATTTCCTCCAGCCGATGGGTGCTCCCCAGTGGCCGGTGGGCATTGACGGCCATGACCGGCTGCACGGCAAAACGCTCTTGCCAAGCGGGCCAGAAGGTCATCTCCAGAAAACGATTGCCCTGCTCCACCGTGGCGATCTGTTGGATACGCATCTCCTTCACCAGACGATCTTGCAGGGTGCCGAACAGCCGCTCGATGCGTCCTTTGGCCTGCGGCGAGTGCGCGGCGATCCACTCGATGCCCAACTCCCCCAGGGCCCGTCCGAACTGCGTGCGCGCCGGTTCCCCCCGCAACTGCTCCTGCCACTGCACCGGGCGTGAAGTCACAAACAGGCTGTTTTTATCCGTGTACAGTGCCAGCGGTCGCCCGTGGCGTTCCAGCCAGTCCTGTAAGGTGCGCAAGTTCTCTTCGGTGGAATCGTGCTCTACCAAGCGGCCCCAGGCACGACTGCTGGCATCATCGATCAGCGCGATCAGATGGCAGGCCGGCCCGCGCTCTTCCAGCCAGCCATAGGGCGAGCTGTCCATCATCAC
Organism: uncultured Acidobacteriota bacterium; assembly: GCA_963803735.1. Classification (GTDB taxonomy): domain Bacteria; phylum Acidobacteriota; class Terriglobia; order Acidiferrales; family UBA7541; genus Palsa-189. The sequence goes on from CAWDNV010000022.1 coordinate 29,463, forward strand.
CAACTCGCCGAAAGCACTGCGCCGCGGTCGCCATACGTGCACCGTTTTCAGCCGCCGATTTCGCGGCCGCCACAATCCTGCGGCGCTCATCCATTTCCGCAGCGTCTCGCGGCTGACGCTCGTGCCCCGACGCGCCAGATGTTCGGCCGCCAGCGTGGGACCGAAACCCGCATAGCGCGCCTGGCGCAAGTGGCGCAGGGCATGCTGCTCCACCGACTCGGGAATCTTCCGGTTCGATCCGCGACCTCGCAATCGATGCACGATTCCGCGATCGCCCTGGCTGCGCAGCCGGACCTGCAAACGCCGCACCTGCCGGTCGGTTAAATGCAGTCTCCGGGCCGCTTCGATTTGTTTTAGATGGCCTTCTTCGACTTGCTGTAAAACCTTCAACCGTTCCCGCTCTTTGGCACTCAACTCGATTCGCTCCGGTCCCATCCCTCCTCCCACCCTGGATGAAACCGGACATTTCTACTTTGCACAAACCGGACATTCTCATCTTGCTGTGACACAGATCTTGCCGGCGCTTGACAGGTGAAATAGATCAGCGGTACATAGCGCCTGCTCACAACGCTCCGATCCTTATGGAACATTCAAGACGCTACGAAAACCAGCTTGTCCTGATCCTGTTTTTTACGTGGGGCACCGTCTTTCTTGACCGCATGTCGCAGCTTTATCTGGCGCCGTATTTCGTTCCTGAATTTCATCTGACGAGCCAGCAAATCGGTTTTCTGGCTTCGGTCGTTTCGGTCACGTGGGCGGTGTCGGGTTTGTTCTTTGGCGCATTGTCCGATCGTTTCGGGCGGCGAATCGTATTGATCCCGGGTGTGATTCTATTTTCAGCTTTGTCATGGGTATCGGGGATTGCTCATAGTTTCGAGCAACTGTTGCTGATCCGGGCGCTGATGGGTGTTGCCGAAGGGCCCTGCTGGGCCGTGATCAACGCGATTACGGAAGAGTCTTCGCCACCGAGCCGCCGCGGACGCAATGTGGGATTCGTCGTAAGCGCCGGCGTCCTGGTGGGACTTTGCGCAGCCCCCATTTTGACCACTCAGGTTGCCTCGCGTTGGGGCTGGCGCTGGGGATTTTTCGTCACTGGCTTGCCCGGGATCATTATGGCGATTCTGATCTGGAAATTCGTCCGTGAGCCAAAGCGAACGGAAGAAGAGAGCCAGCGACACGGCCGCATAACAATCCGAGGTTATTTTTCGATTCTGCGCTTTCGCAACGTTTGGCTGTGCTGCATCGGCGCCAGCGGGTTTATCTCCTGGCTGTTTCTGCAAAATGTATTTGCTCCGCTCTATATCACGGAAGTCATGCACCAACCTGGAACGACGGCGGGCTTTCTGCTTGGCGCCGCCGGGCTTGGCAGTTTCTTCATTGGCTTCGTTTTTCCGGGCTTGTCCGATCGCTGGGGACGCAAGCCTACGCTTTTATTCCTGGCCGTGCTGTCGACGCTGCTGCCTATTGCGCTGTATCTGCCTTTTCTCTATGCGCACTTGTGGCTATTAGCCGCGATTCTGTTCGTGACGCAGGGAGGTCAGGCGATAGCGGCGCTGATCATGGTGCTGGTGCCGGCGGAAAGTGTTCCGCCACAGTTCTCGGCTACAGCCATCGGGCTCGCAACCCTGGTGGGGGAGATCATCGGTGCGACAATTGCGCCGGCCGCCGGAGGGGCAATCGCGCAACAGTTCGGTCTGGGCATGCCGCTATTGATGGGTGCGGCCAGCACCGTAGTGCTTTTTCTCGCAGCTCTTTTTATTCGGGAGCCTGGGAACTTGCAGATGCGGCGAGCCCCTGGTTTGACAGCAGTGCCGGCGCAGTGATCCACCGCAACCTGTGTTTAGCGGGTAACGGCCCTGGAAAAATGCCGCTGAAATAAACCTGCCAATCCATCTCCTTTAATTGCTGTATTTAAGAACGTAATCGTTGTATTTGCGAACGACTTATCTTGTCTCCCCAGGGGCTTCCCCGGGTGTAGCGATTGCCATTTACGAATATGCGCTGCAACTCATTAGGCTGCACCTTGCATCGACATCCATACGGTGTATGGTTGAAGGAGAGCAATCCCGCTTGAAAACGGGCGTCCCAGCCTGAGCGAGCAATGGTGGAGCAAAGCAAAATGAAAATTACAAACACCTCAATTTACGTAATTTTCGGAGTTCTGGGCGCAATCTCGTTTCTCGTCCCTGGTCGCGCCATGGCGCAGGCAGCGCCGGGCCCGTTGCCTCGAGGACAATCAAAGTCGCAGGGGCAGACGGCAGAGCCCCAGGCGGCGTCCGCAGCCAAGCCTCAGGAGCCGGCCGCGCCGCCCAGAACGACCTTGGCCGGAGCTTGGAAATTGAATCACGATCAGAGCGACGACGGGCGGCAGAGGGTTCGAGTGGCGGAAAGCGCTGGCAATAATTATCCGGGAGGAGGTAGTCCGGGCGGAGGCTACCCTGGCGGAGGTTATCCCGGCGGTGGTTATCCAGGCGGTGGCGGTTATCCCCGAGGCCCTTGGGGAGGAGGTTCTCCGCGCGGCGGTGGCGGAGGTCCCAACGGCGGGCCTAGATACGACGGGAAAGACATCGAAGATAATCCGAGAATCCAGTCGCTCATTTACCCGGCGGGGTCGCTGATGGTGGATTTGAAGAATCCGGAAGTCGACGTTATGGACGATCAATCCCGGAAATTAATTCTCTACACCGACGGGCGCCAGCTTCCGAAATCCACGAATGACAACCATCAGGAGGTAGCGGCACATTGGGAGGGCGGCATGCTCGTTTCGGATGAAAAGGGCCCGCTAGGCGGGAAGATGAGCCGCACGTTCGAGTTGTCCCGCGACGGCCGGCAGCTTTTTGAAACTCTGCATATCGACAACGGCCGTTCGGGAACGCCCATCACCATCCGATATGTCTACGATGTTCCCACGTCATTACAAAAGCAGCAGAACCGTGAGGATTCCGACCCGAACCGCCCGGTCCTTAAACGGCATTCTGACGACAACGACAATTCATCCCAATAAGACGAAGGCCGAATCCAAGAAACTTCAAGCGCTCTTCGCTTAGGGCGCCAGCGGCTCGATATGAACGATTGTGCCGCCGTGCTGGTCCCCCAGCCACATGCTGGAGAGAACTCCTGATCTCTGCACTTCCACGTGGCGAACGTTCGTTTCGTGTGGCAGCAGGTACTCGGTGAATTCGCCGGTCTGGGTATTCAAGCGCAAAGCAATATCGTTGTCCATTCCCGCGCCCCAGTCGTAAGTTTTATCGTCGAACTCCGCGTCATACGGACGCGTCCACTGCGTGGGCGCCTTCCACTGTGTGATCTTCCCGGTTTTGGGATCAAACATCACCAGGTCGTTATCGTTAAACCCGCCACACCACAGTCGATCTTGCGAGTCTATGTGGCCGCGCCGGCAGCCCGTCTCCCCAGCCGGCATGTCATACCACACAGTTTTCAGCGTTTTGCCATCGGTCTTCCATATCCTGGGATTGGTGAAGCTCATCCCGTACATGTCGTTCTTGGAGTCGGCGACGACGTCGTAAGCGCGTGCAGCGGGGCTACCGGAAGGGTACGTAACCTTAGTCCACGTGTTCGTCGCAAGGTCTACGTGCCAGGTGCCACCGGACTCGTCAGTGCCATCGGCGACGTTGACCCAGATCTTGCCGTCCACTTGCTGGAAGGAGGGATCGATCATCGTGAGATGCCCGTCTCCAATATTCGCGTCCGGGATTGGGGGCTTGAACGTCTCCATCTTTTCCGTCTTGGGATCGAACCGGACGATCTGCAGTTGGGACATGTTGCCGAAGTAAACGCGCCCTTCCTTATCGAAAGCGATCTGCAGACCGCCTTGGGCCACCGGCCCGGTCCGTGCTAGCGGAACCGGATACTCCACCACTTTGCCGGTCTTCACATCGACCTTGCCAAGAAACTGGGAATCGAAATCGGAATACCAGACGTTCCCTTGCGCGTCGAGCGCGGCGTCATGCGGCGCCGCATCCGCTCGCGGCAGGTCGTAGGTCGTGTAGATCACTTCGGTGGCCTTGCCTTTTGGCCGTGGCATCGTTTTCAACGGAAATTCAAAGGTGTCCTGCGAACTCAGATTAAGCGTGCTGAAATATTTGGCAGCCGCGATCTGTCGTGCTGTCGGCGGGCTTGCCGGCCTGGGAGGACGCATCCAGGGATGTAAGGGCGAAGAGTTATTCGTGTGCATGGCCATCCGCTGCACGATCGGCGCCATCTCCTCCGGGTTATAGCGAGAAAACAGCACGCGTTGCAGCGTGTGGCAATTGACGCAATTCCCGAGGGCCATCTTGTCGTCCCAGGTTCCCGGCACGCTGTTGAGTAACTCACCGTTCGAAAGCTGCATGACGAGTTTCGAGTTGCTGGTTACCTTATTGAGTTGTAAATCCTGCTGCGTGAGTTCGGCGGTAGCGTCTACGGAAGTTTTCGGCAGCTCATAGCCTACTGCCCGAATGCTAATCGCGTATTTGCCCGGTTCCATCCTGTCATGCGGGAAACTGTATTGACCCTGGGAGTTGCTCACCACCCAAGTCGTGACCGTGGAGCCATCTTTCTTTGCGCCAACGATCACGCCTTCCATCGCGCCTTCCGCCTGCGACGTCACCTTGCCCGTCAGCGCTAAATGCGCAGACGGGGCGGGCGTTTCCGCCATCACAAGACCGGCAAGGGTCATGCCCAATATGGCCGTTGCCGCAAGAATCCCGGAAAGAAGCTTCGCCCTAGACATGACCAGCCTCCCTTGGTTTTAGCTTGAATCTCGTCTTTGACTCTGAAGACTGGGCGCCATTGTACACCTGTATGTCTCTGCGACAGCTGCATGGATCTCGACGGCGGGAGTGAAGGGCGTGTGGCAGGCCCACGTCTCTACTTACGGGCGCTCGCTGACTTGTATAGAAATCGAACCTGTTGGCCTGTCTTTGTACTTGATGATGCGGCCCCCGGTTGGAATATCGCGCCTGCCGTTGACGCACTGCGCGAAATTCTCTTCCGGAGAACCGGTTGCTAGTAACGCCGTCTGCCCTTCAGTTGACGAGGCATCGTGCACACGCACTCGCATTCCATGCCACATGCCGCCAACGATTCTGAACGTTTGAATGGGAAGATCTTTGCGCTCGATCTGCCATCCGGCTGAGGTGAATACGTCGCGCCAATCCTCCGCATACCTATATGCCTCTTCGTTGTCTGCTATGGACATGATCGAGAATCGCCCCCGCGCCTTTTTTAAGCACGCCGCCAACTCGCTCTTTGTCATATCGGACAGACGGCGTGGCGGCTGCGATTCTCTGGCCTCGCCAGTCGCGGTTTGGCCCCGGCAAGGCACAGCCACTAGCACAAGCATTAAGAGAACCGGTCCGTATTTCACGGCCGCTTCTTCACTGCTAGAACGATTGACGCAAAGGAAAGCAAAGGAAGACGAGCGTTTCACTACCGGCTCCGCTAACTGATCAGGCGCCGGCGCGCTTCGCCATCCAATGAGAATAGAATGTATACGAATTTCGGTCTTAGGATTGAAACATCCGGCGCGGTCCGAACTTCGGAGATTCTCCTCGTGTAAGTTTCTCCAGGTGCCCCGTGACATAAACTTGAATCGCATTTCGATCCTGCAATTCCAACCCGACGAATTCCACGCCAATGCGCTCGCTTCCTTCTTTACGGATGACCCGCGCCTTCGCTTCGAGCGAGGCGCGAATCTCGGCAATCTTGAACGCTAAGCCTACTTCCTGGCCTATCTCGGCATCAATCGCTGGTTGAAGCAACATGCCGCTCTCGCTGATATTCATACTTCGCAAGGGAAACTGCTTCCCGTTCCACGTGCAACTCACGTCGGCAAGAAAGGGCAATCGGGCTGCATGCCTCTTGGCTTTCCACCCTGGCAGGTCCATGGCGGTGAGCATCCGGCGCAGGCGATCCGCGAGAACAGGTTTTCTGAGAACATAGTCGGCACCTTCGCCGAAAGCCTGCCGCAGGCTCGCAACATCGTCCGTGTCACTGAGCATTACGATGATCGTCTCGCGGTTGGGCTGGGACTGCCGGATTCGGTGGGCCAACTCGAGCCCGCCGACTTGTGGCGATCGCATGCCCACAAAGGCTACGTCAAACCGCTGCGTCTCCCCCCTCTTCCCAGCTTCCTGATAGTCCCCAAACGGCAACACGATATGACCTAAGGGGGTAGCCAGAGACCTCATGAGTTGCGTGGTCTTTGGTTCGTCGTCTGCGACCATGATTTTTAGCGACATGGTTCCGCCTTTTCCTCAATTTCGGTCCGGTCTTTCAAGGCAAATACTTCAGGGTAATCTAAGTAAAGGATACGCCGGAGGCGACCCATCGTGTGAATCACTACGCTGGGAAATGTCCAAAGCGTGAAGCCCTGGCCGACACGCTTTTTCGCGAAGTCGAAGCGTCCTATCAGCCGCATTGCAAAGAGGATAGATAACGACACATAGCGACCAACCGGCGAAGATTGTCGCCGCGAGCTTACTAGAAAGCACGGTACACTCTGAAGGTCACACGCCGGTCAAGTAATTCAAGCTGGTCGAGCGGGTATCCGACTAGCTTAGGAAATGAATTGCGCTTGAGCCGAAACCTTGGATTGCTCTTACTCGTGGTTGCCCTGGCCCTGGTCGTATTTTTATCCAAGCCCACCGCTCATTCGGTGGATTTCCTGGTTTATTACCATGCGGCGAGAGTGCTGGCGGACGGCCACGGCGCGCTGTATGGCCCGCAGAGCGGCATCGGTTGGCCGCAAATCTTTCGTTATCCGCCCTTATTTCTTCTCGTGTTTCTCCCCTTCGCGCTGCTGCCTCTGAAGGCGGCCCTGGTCCTGTGGGTAGCATTGAAATGCGCCGCGCTGTTTTTTGTGGTGAAGGCGTTGGCGGTCCAAACCGAGTTTCCGCGAACCGGATGGTGGTGGCTGATTCCCGTATGCGTTTGTGGCGGATTCATTGTGCAGGAGTTCCGGTTCGGAAACGCTCAGTTCCTGATTTTTGTGCTCGTGGCGGCGGCCCTTTGGAGCCTGCGGCAACGCCCGGTTTTGTCGGCTTTTCTGCTGGGGCTCGCAGTGAGCCTGAAAGTTTGGCCGCTGTTTTTTCTGCCCTACGTAGCCGCGCGGCGACATATGCGCGTGGCGTTTCTGACTGGGGCGTTCGTCATCGGACTGACGCTTTTGCCGGCGGTCCATTTTGGCTGGCGGGGCAATATTGCGCTGCTGCGGCAATGGACTGCGCAGGAGTGGGGAACGGGCAGCCTTGGCCAGCAGGCGTGGTTCCCAAGCCAGTCGCTCGGCGGTGTATTGCAGCGATACCTTACGGCGATGGATTTTTCGAACTGGCCCGATCCGAATTATCCGCACGTCAATTTCGTCGCTATGGACCCTCGCATCGTGCGGGTCATCTGGATGCTGCTGACCGTGGTCGGCTATGGCGGTTTGCTGTTGTTGGCCCGGGCGGCGCCCGCCCGTCTTGACTCGCTAACAGACGCGCTATCGTTCTGCGCGCTGCCACTTCTGCAGCCGTTTGCGTACCGCCCCGAGATGGTTGTCTTGCTATGGCCCGCAATGACGGCCGGTGCGCTTTTGGCGCGCCGGGAAGCGCTCCCGAAATGGCCGAGATTTCTTCTATGGGCCGCGGTGCTGCTCGAAGCGCTTGAGCCGCTGACTCCGGGATCACAGATGCAGCGCTTCTTTCAGGCCGCAGGTGTCGATTGCTGGGCTACGTGCCTTCTGGCCGCTGGACTCCTGGCCGTTTGGCTGCGATCGCGCCGGGCGGAAGATCCGGCACGAACGAGTAGTCGCTCATTTGAAGTATCGGCTGCCCCGGTTGCCGGACCAGGCGGATGACAGCTTGCGGTTTTCTGGATGCAATCGGTCGGAGGCTGGATCGTTAGGCCGGGATATGTTTAGCTTTGTTCTTTCTCTCGTCGCCACGTAAAAACTGTATTCACTCCATAATTCCACACCGAGCTCACCGCAACCCCGCAAATCGCAGCAAACCACCAGATCACATGCGACCGAAAGAGGGAATCGGCAACGCTCAGATTGATCAACGCGCCCAATGCACAGGCCGCATAGAAAGTTAGCAAGCCAGTTAAGATGTGCCAGCCTCTGAGCCTCTTGTCTCGAAATGTCAGCACGTTATTCAGCAGAAAGTTCAAGGTCATTGCGAAAAATGTCGCTACCCCTTGGGCTTCGACAAATCCAATTTTGGTCCGATGATAAAGCAGGTTGAGAATCCCGAGGTGAAAGATCAGGCCAATCGACCCGACCAGCGCAAAAATCGCAAATCTTGTCGGCAGAACTCTACCTAGTGTTTTATCGAGGAGCAGATACAAATATTCCGCTTCCACCCGCGTGTCGAGCTTGCTTTCGCCCCAATGCCGTTTGCGAAATTCGTATGGCTCCTCGCCGATCCGGATAGGTTCCCGGCTCGTAGCGAGCAAATCGACCAGGATTTTGAATCCGGTGCCGCTCAAACGCGGTGCCACTCGCCTGAAAAAGCCCGCATCGACCAAAAAGAAGCCGCTCATTGCATCCGTTACTTCATACCGGCAAACGAACCGGCTGATCCGCGTGCCCAGCCGGCTCAGCCGAATCCGATGCTTCGGGAATTCGCCTGCATTTCCGTCGCGAAGCGCGCGGCTCGCGATGACGATGTCGAGTTTTTCAGCTTTGATTCGTTCCAGCATTCTTGGCAGAAGCTTTTCGTCGTGCTGCAGATCCGCGTCCAGAATGGCGACGTAAGGCGCCGCCGTCGCCAGCATCCCCTCGATACAGGCCGAGGCGAGGCCGCGGCGTCCTATGCGTTCGATCACCCGAACGCGGCGATTTGTTTGCGCCACCTCTCGCACTGCGTCGGCTGTGCCGTCCGCGGAGTGATCGTCCACAAAAATTACTTCCCATTCGATATCTGTGAGGGCCTTCGCCAGAGCGCTTAACATGGGACGGACGTTCCCGCGCTCGTTATAGGTGGGGATAACTACCGCCAACTCGACCGGAATCTCCGGAGATCTGGCCGCATCGAGACGCTCGCCGTCACCTTCCTCTGCCACAGCATTGGGGGCGCCTGAGGACCCCCTATGCGGGAGAAGTTGCGCGAGGAGTTGCTCGGCCCTTTCGACCCGTGACACTTTAAGAGGAGTATCCATTCGCACTGAACAATTTAGTTTCGATCCAGCGTGCTTCCCTTAAGCATCGTACGCTTCCCGGGATTTAGAACAAAACAATTACCGCCGATGGCGTTATTGGCAGACACCATGGCTTCATCCGGCAATTTCGGCCGCCCGCGGCAGAGGCGCGAATGCGTCGCGGCAATCCGTGGCGGCAGCACGTGACGGCAGCACGTGACGGCAGCACACCACACAGACGCGCTATCGTGAAGTCGAAGACATCGCTTGGCCCTTGAACACCGCGTCGATCGCCGCCTGCGCGCATTTCTCGCCGTCGGCGCCCGAGACGCCCATCGCTCCTACCACCTGGCCGTCGACGGTGATGGGAAGCGCGCCGGGTTGCGGGAAGTCGCGCATGAAGGTCGGCGCCAGATTTTCGCCGCTGCGCACCATCTTGTTTGTCTCCGAAGTAGCGCGCCTCCAGCGCAACGCCGACTTGGCTTTCAGCAGCGCCGTGTCGATCGCGTTCATCGGCGCGCCCTCCATGGCGTGCGATTCAACCAGGTTCCCGCCCCAATCCAGAATCGCTATCGCCACCGTTTGCTTGTTCTGTTGCGCCCAGGCCGAACACGCGTCCACCAAAGCGCGTGCGCCGGCGCTCGAGATGATCTTGATATCTCTCGTTGCCTGCTTGGCCGGCGCAGAGGACGCCTGAGCGTGCGATTGCATGGGTACCCACAGAGCCAATCCAACGATGGTCATTGAAATCATGATAATTTTCTTCATCTCATCCTCCTCAAAGCTCTAGCTTCGTGCTGCGTCAATCCTGCCGACCAGCACCTCGATCTCGCTGCCAGAGCAAGCGCGAAGTACACTCCTCGCAGGATCTCTGCCTACGCCTGGATTTTCCCTTTGGACGGCCGAAGCTGCGCCCGAATATACACCACATCCGCCTTGCCGTCGTCGCGTCCCTTGCGGTGTCCGTGCGGGTCGTTGTAGCGGGATCTGAGAACCCTAGAAATCTTCCCAGTTTCCGGCGGTGGGTCTGTTTCCGAGAGGATCTGCCAGCTCAACCGGTCGATGCAACACCGTCCAATTAGTTGACCGGACAATACTTCACCCCGGAGCGCCGATCTGTCTGGCTCTATTCAATCAGACCTATACAGGGGTAGTGTTTTTTTGAATCAACCCTCGCGACCGACTTTCGCCCTGAGAACTCCTGCAAATAGACGGGTCGAGCAAGTGTTGCGCTGATCCATTGAGACCACCGCACTTATGGGGACTATGCTTGCAGGTCCTCAGATCGAAGCCCAGGGGAAAAAATGAATCGGTGCAGTATGTTTTCTCCCGGGAACCGAAGCTAATGGCTATGCCTGTACTAGGTGGTTGCGGACAGCATATCGGACCAGTTCGCTTGCGCTATTACAACTGAATTTGCGCATGAGGTCTGTGCGATACGTTTCAACGGCCTTGGTAGCCAGGCCAAGCAGAGCAACGACTTGTTTAATGGTCTTGCCTTCCACTAACAGTTGCAGGATTTCTCTCTCTTTTGCGGTTAACGCCTGAGGATAGCCTTCTGGTGTTGACGGCCGTTTTCCTGTGAATTCGTCAAGAATGATTTGGGCAGCCTTCTGCGTGAAAAATGTCTGGCCGTTCAGCAGGGCTCGCACGGCGCGGACGATATCACGCCCCGCGTCTGCCTTCAGGACATATCCTTGTGCTCCAGCGTTCACCGCCTTCTGCATCGCCAGTTCGGAATCGTGCATGGTAAAAATCAGGATTTTGGTAGGCGGATTGAGCTTCAGCATTTGCTTCGCGGCATCGAGACCATTCAACGAGGGCATAGTGATGTCGACTATGGCTATATCTGGCTTCAACTCACTAGCCTTTTCAACGGCATCCCTGCCATCCGTGGCTTCTGCGACGAGTTCCCATTGTGGCTGCTCCTGGATAAGTGAGCGAAGTCCATGCCGAACGACTTCATGATCATCTGCGACAAGTATTCGTGCTGGGCACATGAACACTCTCCGTGGACGAAACCGATGACTATAAAATTGTCAGGCGCAATATGTCGGTAACCATTCTAACCAACAATCCGTGAGATTGTGTAGGAGATGCCGTGCGGGTACTTACGCGAACCTCTGGCTTCGCCCGGATCAGGCGCTTGGACGCCATCATAGGCTGCCACAAAACGGGGAGGGGGCGCCATCGGCTTCAGCAACCCAGTGCGGTCTAAAGCGGCTGCGCGTTCGGGAGGGAATGGGCTAAGGTGCAGCGTTTTCCGCGGCGGTGCGATAGGTGCCGAATTTTTTCGCCACTTCCTTCAACGTGGGATAAAACTGCACGAAGGTGTGTTCGACCGCGGCATGATCTTCGTGGCATTGCCAGCACGCGGCTTTCGGATTTGCTGCAGCAGTTTTTGCGTCGGCTCCAAAATTGAAATACGCCCACTTTTCGGGGAATCGGCTTTCATCTTTCACTTCCACGCCGATACCCACGAATTCAGTTTGGAAATGGCCCGTCTTGTTTATGGAGCCATTGGTTTCCGACTGTCGCTCCTCGACAACAAAGATGGATTTCTCCGGCCACTTTCCGGTGGTCAGGAATTGACGGTAGCTCCACTGTGGAACGAATACATTCGTGAACATCTCGCGTCCGTTGGCGGAAGGGGCGTAGTTCATTCCCAACCCGGAAGAAAGAAAGATCCATTCCCGGTAGTTTTCAGGCCGGATCAGACTCTGTCCGGTGTATCGAGGGATTGGATTATCAGCTTGAGGCTTGGCGGACAGAGCTTGGGGCTTTGCGGACGGGGCAACGAAACAAAGCGCCAGAACCAAGCTCAAAAAGATTGCGTGCTTCGCCATTTTGCCTCGTACCGAAGCAGCGCCCGCGGCCAACGCTCTTCTGGTATTGGGGATTATATAGCGAACCGCCGTGCCTGACTCATTGCGATCATCCGTGCCCCATCGCCGATGCCCCATCACCATGATTGATTTTGATGGGCCGGGGCGCGTATAACTGATCAGCAGCAAGAGGCGAATATGGCCCAGTGCCATTTCGACGCGTATTGCTGGTCGACGTATCCCCTGAGTCCGGCTCCGGCGTTAACAAATACGGGCGTGGTTCGACAATGCGAGGAGGTCTGAGGTCATGAGCAAGAGATCTTTCTCTCGATTTTTGTATTCGGGAATGGTGATCGTACTTGGCGTGGTTTTGGCGGCTACGCTGGGCGGAGTGCGCGCGGCCCAGACGAAGGGCGGAACTCTGCACGTCGGCAATACCGACATCGGCGGCGTGGTGACGAGCCCCAAGGGGCCCGAGGCTGGCGTGTGGGTGATCGCGGAAACCGCGGAGCTGCCCACGAAATTGGTAAAAATCGTCGTCACCGACGATCAGGGACGCTACCTTGTGCCGGATCTTCCCAAGGCGAATTACGACGTATGGGTTCGCGGCTATGGTCTGGTGGATTCGCCGAAATCCAAAGGCACGCCGGGCATGACCATGAACCTCAAGGCGGTGCCGGCGCCGGACAAGAAAGCTGCCATTGACTACTATCCCGCGCTGTACTGGTTCTCGTTGCTGCAAATTCCGCCCAAGAGCGACTTCCCCGGCACGGGGCCGAGCGGGAACGGTATTTCTTCCAGCATCAAGAGCCAGGGGCAATGGATTCGCGAGATCGTGAACACCGACGGCTGCACCGGCTGCCATCAGATGGGTGACAAGGCCACACGCGAGATTCCCGACAGCATCATGCATCACGCAAAGGACTCCAAGGCTGCGTGGGTGCGGCGCATTGAGTCCGGCCAGGCCGGCCCGCAGATGGCTTCACGCTTCAACCAGGTTGGCTCTAATCGCGCTGCCGCGATGTACGCGGACTGGAGCGACCGGATCGCCAAAGGAGAGCTGCCGGATGCCGCTCCGTCGCGTCCTCAGGGCAAGGAGCGGAACGTCGTGGTGACGATGTGGGATTGGGCAGATCCTAAAGTCTATCTGCATGACGACATTTCCACCGACAAGCGCAATCCCACTGTGAACGCCAACGGCCCCATCTATGGGGCGCTCGAAGAGAGCGGCGATTATCTGACCGTCGTCGATCCAATGCACACTTCGACCAGCATGATCAAGCTCAAGGTTCGCGATCCGCAGACGCCGAGTTCCGGGGATATGCCGCCAATGGCGCCTTCGCCATTCTGGGGCGACGAAACGATTTGGAACAGCAAGACGACCGTTCACAGCTTTGCGATGGATAAGCAAGGCCGCGTGTGGGCCGCGGCGCGCGTCCGTAAGCCTCAGACGCCGGCATTTTGCCAAGCGGGATCGGACCAACCATCGGCGAAGTTGATGCCAATCCCTGAGGGCCAGCGCGGGCTGGAACTCTACGACCCGAAGACGAAAGAGTTGACCACGATCGATACGTGCTACACGTGGGGCCACGTGAATTTCGATAACAACGATGTGCTCTGGTCATCGTTCGGGCCTGCGGGAATCGAGGGCTGGTTCGATACGAAGATATGGGACAAGACGCACGATGAAAAGAAGGCCCAGGGCTGGAGCGCGTTTGTGCTCGATTACAACGGAAACGGAAAGCGCGACGACTATACCGAGCCGGGTCAACCCGCCGATCCGAAGAAAGACAAGCGCATCAACGTGACGTTCTACGGGGTTACGCCCGCGCCGGACGGTTCGGTGTGGGGAACTGCCATGGGATTCCCGGGAGCGATTGTTCGCTTCGTTCCCGGATCGCATCCTCCCGAGACGGCGTTGGCCGAATACTATGAAGTGCCTTGGAATAATCCCAAGGCTTCCGTGCAAGGCTACGCACCGCGCGGCTTGGACGTAGACAGCAAGGGCGTCGTCTGGACGGTGCTCTCGAGCGGACACTACGCGAGCTTTGACCGCAGCAAGTGCAAAGGCCCACTCAACGGCCCAACCGCGACTGGGCAGCACTGCCCCGAAGGCTGGACGCTCTATCCGTTCCCGGGTCCGAACTACAAGGGAGCGGTGGAAAACGGCAGCGCAGATTCGGCGTATTACAACTTTGTCGACGTTTTTGACACGCTCGGCGCCGGCAAGGATACGCCGGTTGCGACCGGCAATCTCTCAGAGGGTTTGCTTGTGCTGGACAACGGCAAATTCATAACGCTGCGTGTGCCTTACCCGATGGGCTATTACGCGAAGGGCCTGGACGGCCGAATCGATAATCCGAACGGCGGCTGGAAAGGGAAGGGCCTCTACACGCCGATCTCCACGCGAGCGCCATTCCACATGGAGGGCGGCAAAGGAACCACTGCCAAGCTCGTGAAATTCCAGATGCGGCCCGATCCGCTCGCCAACTGATCATTAACGAGAAGTCCCAACTCCTAAGTTTCGATCTTGGGAGTTGGGACTTTTTCACCGAAGGTTTCAGCCCTTCTCCAGTGCACCTCGATATTTTTTGACGTGGCTTTCGTAACCTAGGCAGGTGGCTGAAAACCACCGCACGTGCGCAAAATCCACCGGACAACACCGCTGGTTCCGCATCCTTTCAGCACCTCACCGTTAGGCTAAGTTACTAACTTACAGTTACTTAGAGCACATCGCTCTGCCCGGGCACTGTTTGGCATAAGCCCTGCTGCTATTTCTTACGTTATGGCACATGCCTTCAGTGGATCGGGACAAAGCGATGGCGAGTTGCGCGAAGCCGACGCGATCATCATGGCTCGTGACGGGAACGCTCATGCCTTCGAGTGCCTCTATAGATTGCACAGCCGCCGAGTGTACAGTTTGTGTCTTCGTATGGCTGGCAATCCGGCCGAAGCGGAAGATCTAACCCAGGAAGCCTTCCTGCAACTGTTCCGCAAAGTGCATACTTTCCGGGGAGATTCGCGCTTTTCAACGTGGCTTCATCGGCTGACCGTCAATGTTGTTCTCATGAGCTTTCGCAAGAAACGGCATTTGGAAACATCGCTCGATGCGGCGCTCGACCCGGACGAAAGTTCCGCTCCTCCCATCGAATTCGGCGTACCGGACCTCCGGCTCAACGGCATGCTGGATCACGTGAATTTGCGCAAGGCTATCGATCAACTGCCGGATGGATACAAACAGGTTTTCATCCTCCACGACGTCCAAGGATACGAACACCAGGAGATCGCGAAGATTCTGGGATGTTCGGTCGGGAATTCCAAATCTCAGCTTTTCAAAGCGCGCTGCCGGCTTCGTGTATTACTGCAGGAAGCCCTTCGCACTCGTGCGCGGGAGAAACGCGAGGCGGTGCGCATTTCCGTCGTGCAGCATAAGCGAGAGAAGAACTTTCAGTACGCCAAAGCCTGAATAAGTTCCGGAATCGCTTCATCAGATCAGCGCCGAGCGCAGTCCTGCCCCTGCAGCGTTTGCCTCAGCCAAACGCGTCTTCCACACGACGAGAATCCCGATTGATCCTGCATTGTCACTGCGCTGTACTCGGCGTGATAATGGATCATGGCCGAGAGCACTGCGTTTGCAAAGAATCGTTTTATCGCCACACCTGAATTTGACCGAAATCTCGAACGTCTGGCCGAAGTCGCCGTAAGAGTCGGCCTGGGGATCGCGCCGGGGCAAGAGTTGGTGATGACCGCCACGCTCGATGCGGTTCCGCTGGCGCGGCTCATTACGGCGCATGCCTATAAAGCGGGCGCCTCGCTCGTCAGCACTTTATTGACCGACGAAGAACTGACGCTGCTGCGCTTTAACTATGCCCCAGACGCCAGCTTCGACGCGGCTCCAGCTTGGCTTTATGAAGGCATGGCACAGGCTTTCCGGAAGGGCTCGGCACGGCTGGCGATCACCGGCGACGATCCTTCTCTGCTCTCGCAGCAGGATCCGGAAAAAGTGAGCCGGATGAATCGCGCCACCTCCAAGGCATACCGGCCAGCGCTGGAGTTGATTGCCCGCCACGAGATCAACTGGACGATCGTGGCCTGCGCCACTCCTGCGTGGGCAGCCGCAGTATTTCCCAATCTGTCGCGAGACGAAGGGCTGGCCCGACTCTGGGAAGCGATCTTTGCCGCATCGCGCGCCGACCAGCCGGATCCGGTGGCGGCGTGGAAAAAGCACGATGCGGACTTGCATGCTCGGGCGGAACGGTTGAATGAGAAGCGCTATTCAGCATTGCATTTTCGCGGGCCTGGAACGGACTTGCGCGTCGGTCTGGCCGACGATCACCTCTGGCTGGGCGGCGGCACAACGGCCAGAAATGGGCGGTATTGCATTCCCAATATGCCAACCGAAGAGGTTTTCACGACACCGCATAAAGATCGGGTGGAAGGACGAGTGACCAGCACCAAGCCGCTGTCTCATCAGGGGACCATGATCGAAAACATATCCGTGCGGTTTGAAGCCGGCCGGATTGTGGAGGCGCATGCGGCGCGCGGCGAGCAGGTCCTGCGGCGGATGATCGAGACGGACGAAGGGGCTCGGCGGCTGGGCGAAGTATCCCTGGTGCCGCACTCTTCGCCGATTGCGTCGAGCGGATTGCTCTTTATGAACACGCTTTTTGACGAAAACGCCGCCTGCCATATCGCTTTGGGGCAGGCCTACAGCACCTGCCTAAAAAATGGCGACAGCCTCACGCCGGAACAACTGGCGTCGCGCGGCGCAAACGAGAGTCTGATTCACGTCGACTGGATGATCGGATCGAATCACATCGACGTGGATGGGATCAGCGCAGAAGGAAATTCGATGCCTGTGATGCGCGCGGGCGAGTGGGTTTAGCTTCGAACCTTATGGCAACGTACGGAATGGGTGAACTCATGAACGCCATATGTAGAGACGGCAAGAAGCGATTCACAAAACGAAATGCAGGCATGTTGTTTCTAGGAATTGCCTCACTCTTGTCGTCTGGCAGCATAGCGGCGCAAACCCCGCAAAAGGCGCCTGCAACCGATGCCTTGCATCAACTGAATGCTTCGATCGAAGCCTTGATTCAGCGCGTGTCTCCGGCTGTCGTACAAATCATTGTTACCGGTTACGGCTCGACGGAGCAGAGCGATCGTGGGCAGACGAGTGTGGTCATTGGGAGGCAGCGAGCCATCGGTTCGGGAGTAATCGTCGATGCCGAGGGATATATCGTTACGAATGCGCATGTTTTGAATGGCGCGGAAAAAATCGAAGTGTTCGTGCCGCCCCAACCCGGAACGACTGGGAAGGTCGATGCGAATTACGGGCCCCAAGGAAAAAGCTACCAAGGTCGCATCGTCGGAGTGACGCGAGAGCTCGATCTTGCCGTAATCAAGATCGAAGCGCATGGCTTGCCAGCGCTATCGCTCGGCAAGCCTGGCCTGCCGGCCCAGGGCGAAATGGTGTTTGCTTTCGGCAGTCCGGAAGGGCTCCGGAATACGGTGACAATGGGTGTGGTGAGCGCAGTGGCACGCCAACCCGATCCGGATAGTCCGCTCGTCTACGTCCAAACAGACACGCCCATCAATCCGGGCAACAGCGGTGGCCCGCTGGTGGATGCAGACGGCAATCTCGTGGGAATCAACACCTTTATTTTTTCCACCTCGGGCGGCAATCAGGGCCTGGGCTTTGCCATACCCGCCGGGGTGGTGGCATTTGCATATCCACAACTTCTGAAGTATGGCCATATTCATCAACCTGAAATCGGGGTGATCGTTCAAACGATCACGCCAGAATTGGCGGAGGGATTACATCTGAAGAGGGATTTCGGGGTGATTATATCCGACGTCGTGCCCGGCAGCCCCGCGGAGAGCGCAGGATTAAAAATTCAGGACATCATCATAAGCGTGGACGGCGCACCGACAGCAAGCCTGCCTCTATTTACTAACAGCCTCTACATGCACGGAGCCGGCGAGCGTGTGAATCTGCAGATCCTGCGGGGCTCCGACCAAGTGCAGTTACAGGTCCCGCTCATGGAGCGGCCACACAAAACGGACAATCTGACGGACTTGGTCGACCCGGAGAAAAACCTTGTCAGGCGCCTAGGTATTCTGGCAATTGAGCTCGATCTGAATCTAGCCCAGTCGTTGCCGGATTTACGTATTCCTACGGGCGTTATCGTGGCAGCCAAAACTCTGGGGGCGCAGCAAGAGGTTCCGCTTCAAAGCGGGGACGTCATCCACGCGTTCAACGGAACGACCATTACTACTTTGGACGGGTTACGCGAAGCCTTGACACAGCTGAAACCTGGAGACCCGATCGCGCTACTGGTTGAGCGCTACGGTCAGCTGCAATATGTCTCATTCCTGCTTTAGAAAACGCTGAGCTAAATCACCCTCGGTTAGGACGCTAGGGCCTGAGGCCGGGGATATTTACCCGGACGCGCCAGAGATTCTTGGCACTGACGAGATACAACGTCTTGTCATCGGGATCGCCGAACGCAAGATTGGCGAACCGGATTCCCTCGGGAGCGGGGACTTTACCCAGGCGTTTTCCCGCGGGCGAAACAATCCACAAGCCGCCTGTGGCTGCGGTGTAGACATTGCCCTGGCGATCGACGCGGACGCCATCCGGTCCACCCAAACCTTTTTCGCCGGCCAGATCCAGGAACAGGCGGCCATTCTTCACGCTATCGTCGGGCTGGACGTCATAGGCAAAAATCTGCTTGAACATCGGGGCGTTGGTTACGTACAGGGTTTTTTCGTCCGGAGAAAGCGCGATCCCATTGGGCGGGGCGCCGCCGGGTTCTTTGTCCAGCAGGGTCACCTTGCCGGATTTTACGAAGTAGAAAGCGTGGAAGGGCAATTCCTTTTGTGGACTATTCTCTCCGCCGAGACACCCTGAGGGACCATCGGTGAAGTAGACGGCTCCATCGGATTTGCCGACGATGTCATTGGGGCATCCCAGGCGCTTCCCTTCGTAACGGTCGGCCAAAATGGTGCGGTCGCCGTTTTTCTCGACCCGTTCGACGGCGCGATCTCCATTGGCGTCGATGAGCAGCCGATGCTGGCGATCAAGCGTGAGACCATTGCTGCCACGAAGCGGCGCTCCGCTGGAATCCGTTGCTCCGACTTTGGACGCGTCCTTATAGCCGGCATGTTCGAGGAATACGGTCAGCTTTCCTGTTGGCGCGCAGGGAGACTTCGCACAGTCGGGCGCCCACTTATAGATGCGATTTGCAGGAACGTCACTAAAGAGAAGATATCCCGGCTTGCCCTCCGAAACCCAGACGGGCCCTTCGCCGCCCTGAAAGCCTTCGGCAGGAAGCATCTCCAGCTTGGCATCTGGGGAAAGAATCGCATTCAGGGCAGGATCAAATCGCACCACATCTGTTGAGCTGGGGGTTGCGCCTGGCGTTGCACTTGGCACTTGTGCCCGGGAAAAGACTGCGACAATCGCAAGCAGCAACGAGGAATACAACAGGAATCGGACAAGCCGGTTCATATTTATGTGCTCCTTGAGAATCGAGTCATCCTTGAGAATCGACACATTCTTGAGAATCGACTAATGGCTGCTCGCGATAGCGCTGGGGTGTTCGCGGCGAAGAATGGCGATGGCTTCGTCAAGCGAAGCGATGTGACGGTAGTCGCTGGCGTCCATCCGTGCATACCCGCTCAACGCGCCGAATAGAAGCTTGCGGCCCTGGTAATCGTACGAATACTGCACCGGTTCCCAGATACCGGATGCTACCTCCTGCTGCCGCAGACTGGCCTGCGCACCGCGATCAATTTTGACGATCAGACCCGCTGCAATGGAAACGTCATCCCTAAGGCTGGCATCAATGCGAACGACCTGCCTATTCGCTTCGTCTACCCAAACCCTTCCCACGATGTGGGCATAGACAATCGCAAAAAGTTTTGAAGACTTGAAGGAAGGATCGGGCTCGAAAGAGAATTCGAGAATGCCACGACCGTCCTGCTCCGTGCGGCCTACCCAATGAAAACGGAAGGCGTGGGCCACGGCATCAACCATTTCATATCGGTCTTGATACCGGGCGTGCTCGCGACGATCCTGGCGGTCGTCATCTTCTTCCTTTGCGTTCAGAACGTCAGTTTCGGAGTCTTTTGTTAGCGACTGTGCGGCCTGACGCCAGCGCTCTTCGAGACTGGCGGGGTCGGCCGGTTTTCCATCGCGTTCCAATTCGACGCGAATGCGACGATCGCCTGCGGGAATAACTTCGGTGGTCCACTCGGTTGCAACTGGAGCCTTGCCGCGCTGACTGACAATGCGTTCTTTCCGCTCGAATTGCGCCAGGGCGAGGTCATTGCGGTGCTGATTCTCGATGGCGCGATTCAGCAGCGCCTGAATCTGCCTCGGCGAGGGCGGCGCGTTCCAGGGCGGAAGATCCGCTGCCGAAGGATTAGCTACCGCGGCATGGGCGGGTGTTTGTTGCTGCGCCAGAGCCACGGTAGCCGCTAAAAGCGCAAGCGGCGCGAGAAGAGCGAGGGTAACAGTGGCAACAGTGGCATGCTGCTTTTGTTTCATGGTCTGCGCGTTGGGTTCCATTATCTTGATTTTTCAGTGCGGGGTCTAGCAGAGGGAGACGGTCGTTAAATGGTCACGGACGCTTAGCCCATCATCGGGACGTGCTGAGGACATTTGTGGCGAATCCCGAAGGCCGTCAAGTGCCTTCAGCGAAGGCTTCAGCGGTCGTACACGGGAAGGGAGGAACCGGTATCGAGATCGAGTCCCAGTTGCAACTTGGCGGCGTCAGACATGCGGCTGGGAGTCCAGGGCGGATCGAAGACGATCTGCGCGTGGACTTCTCTTACTTCGGGCAACTGCAAGAGCTTGCTTTCGATATCGGAACGGAGAACGTCTCCCATACCGCAGCCTGGGGCGGTCATGGCCATTTTAATTTCGATTCTGTGGCCGCCGGCTTCCGCTGGTGCGATCTGGCAGGAGTAGACGAGCCCCAGATCCACGATGTTGACTGGAATTTCCGGATCGAAAACCGTTTTCAGCCGATCCCAGACCAGTTTTTCGCTGAATTGGGCGGGCGCCGCCTGCGCTTCGCTTGGTTGCGGCGTGAAGCCCAGCGCATCGGCATTCTTGGCTTCGATGCGCATCATGGAGCCACGTTCGGTGGAGACTGTGTAGGTGCCGCCGAGCGACTGCATGACTCTTACTTTGGTTCCTGCGGGAAGGATCTGTGTGCCGCCGTAGGGCACTTCGGTGGCTTCACAGTCGCGGGTTAGTTCAATGACATTGTCTTGCATCGGGGTCTCTACTGTTCTATTCGGTCGAAACGGCGTGCGCCTCGCCTTGCAGCGCCGCGCGCAAAGCGTGCCACGCGAGAGTCGCGCACTTCACGCGAACGGGATACTCCGAAACTCCCGCGAACGCCTCGAGCTTCCCGAGGTCATCGTGCGATTCGGTTCCGTTTTTGCCCGTCACTACGTGGTGGAATTTCTGGAACAACTCTTCGGCTTCTTCGGTGCGCTTGCCTTTCACTGCTTGCGTCATCATAGACGCAGACGCTTTGGAAATGGCGCAACCGGAGCCTTGGAAGGAGATATCGCGAATCTGGCCGTCTCCGATTTCGAGATAAACCGTGAAATGATCGCCGCAGAGCGGATTGAAACCTTCGGCCTTGCGATTGGCGGCTTCAAGCATGCGGTAATTCCGCGGACGCTTGCTGTGCTCCAGGATGATGTCTTGATATAGATCGCCCAGTTCAGCCATCAGGCAAAAACCTCTCTGACTTTTTCAATGCCACGCACGAGCGCGTCCATTTCCTCGACGGTGTTGTAGAGCGCGAGAGACGCGCGTGCCGTGGCCGGCACGCCAAAACGTTCCATCAACGGCTGGGCGCAGTGGTGACCCGTGCGAATGGCGATGCCTTCCTGGTCCAGAATCGTGCCCACGTCGTGGGGATGAATGCCTTCGAGCACGAAAGAAAGGATGCCTTCCTTTTCTTTCGCTGTGCCCACAAGACGCAGGCCGGGAATCTCCAGCAAACGCCTGGTGCCATAGGCGAGAACCTGCTTCTCGTGCCGGGCAATCCGGTCGAGGCCGACGGAGTTGACGTAATCCAGCGCAGCGCCTAGTCCGATGGCGCCGGAGACGTGCGGCGTGCCCGCTTCGAATTTGTAGGGCAGACGATTGTATAAAGTCTTTTCGAATGTGACCGAGCTGATCATGTCCCCGCCGCCTTGATAGGGCGGCATGGCTTCGAGCAGTTCGGCCTTGCCGTACAAAATGCCGATGCCTGTGGGCGCATAGATCTTGTGGCCGGAGAAGGCGTAGAAATCGCAATCGATGGCGCGCACGTCCACGGGCATGTGCGGAACAGCCTGTGCTCCATCCAAGAGCACGCGAGCATTCACACGGCGAGCGGCCTCAACGATTTTGCGCACCGGATTCACCGTTCCCAGCGCATTCGACATGTGGGACATGGCGACTAGCTTCGTCTTCGGTCCGAGCAGCTTTTCGAATTCGTCAAACAAAAGCTCGCCCGCATCGTTGACTGGAGCAACTCGCAGATTCGCACCCTGCTGCTCGCAAAGAATCTGCCACGGGACGATATTGGAGTGATGCTCCATGGCGGAGATAAGGATCTCGTCTCCGCTCCGAATGTTGGCGCGTCCCCACGTCTGGGCCACGAGGTTGATGCCCTCGGTGGCTCCGCGCACGAATATAATTTCCCGAGGATCGGCGGCGTTCAGAAACCGCTGCACGGTCGCGCGCGCTTCCTCGTAACTTGCCGTAGCCTCTTCAGAAAGAGTGTGCACGCCGCGATGAATATTGGAATTTTGCGCGGTGTAGTAGTAGATCAAGGAATCGACGACGGCCTGCGGCTTTTGTGTGGTGGCGGCGTTATCGAGATAGACGAGCGGCTTATTGTGAATTTTTCGTGCCAGGATCGGAAAATCGGCACGCACTTTATTCACATCGAAATCCGGCTGCACGGCCGCCTGCGGCCGAAGAGCCGTGTTTGCGGCAGGGGTCATCCCACTTCCTCCCAACGTCTGGCGACTTCACCGGCAGGCGCGCTCTTACCGTTGGTCGAGGCAGAGGTCCCGGGCAACCAACCCTGAACCAGGTCCCGCAGGTAATCGCGGACCGGTGCGGACTTCATGCGATCCAGGCACTCATTGGCAAAGGCGAGCAGCAGCAAGCTGCGAGCTTCAGTTTCCTCGATGCCACGCGAGCGCATGTAGAAGAGCGCATTTTCTTCGACTTGGCCAATGGTGGCGCCGTGGGTACATTTCACGTCGTCGGCGTAAATTTCCAGCTGCGGCTTGGTGTCAATTTGGGCGTCATCGGAGAGCAGTAAATTACGGTTGGTTTGTTTCGCGTCGGTCTTTTGCGCGTCTTTGTGAACGATGATGCGCCCGTGGAACACGCCGTGCGAATGGCCATCGAGAATACCGTTGTAGAACTGGCGGCTGCCGCAATGCGGGCTGGCGTGTTCAACCAGCATGTAATTATCCATGTGCTGGCGGCCGTTGCCGATAAAGAGCCCGTTAATGAGACATTCGCCGCCTTCGCCGGCCAGCACCGGATGGATGTTGTTGCGAACGAGGCCACCGCCGAGAAGGACCGAATGCGAACTCACGTTCGAACTGCGCGCCTGCTGGCTACGCAGCGTCGAGACGTTAAAGACCTGCCGATCCTCGCGCTCGATCATGTAATGCGAAATGACGGCATCTTCGCCCGCGACCAATTCCGTCACGACATTGGAGAAGGAAACGCCGCTGCCCAGCGAGACGTAATCTTCCACGATGCTGGCTTCGGTGGCATTTTCCGCCACGATCAGATTGCGCGGATTGGTCATTTCCGGATCGTTGCCGGGAAGGGAGATGAACAAAATGCAGATGGGAGCTTCGAGGACGGTCCCGCGCGGCAGGTAAACATAGGCGCCGTCTTCAATGAAGGCTGTATTCAGCGCGGAGAAGGCATCGCGTTCGATGTTGAGGTACCGGCCGAGGTGCGGTTCAAGCGACGCCACATCCTGGGCAATCGCTTGGGCCAGGCTCCCGGCGCGCACGCCCGGCGGCAAATTGCCCAAGTCCGACAATTCGGAAGCAAACCGGCCGTTGAGGAAGACGAGCTGACAGGCTGCACCGGGAATCCGACAGGCGTCCAGCGTGTCGCTGTAAGTTGCTTCGGATCGGCGCGCGTCGCGTGCGAGCTGAAAAGGCGTTTGGGCAATGGCGTTCACGTTTGTGAAGCGCCAATCCTCATTCTTCGTGGTCGGGAAACCAACTTCGCAGAAACGCGCAAAGCCACGCTCGCGCAACCCGCACAGCCACGCAGGCTGGCGCGAGGCGTTGGCACCAAGCGTGTGGTATGCGTCCAGATAGTTTCGAAGCCGTTCTGTTGCCGCGGTGGCCATTCGACTGATCCTCGTTTAATGCGGTTTAACGCGCAGCGGCGGAGGCAGGTTCGGTCGAGGCGTAGCCCTTTGCCTCCAACTCGAGCGCCAATTCCTTGCCGCCGGACTTCACGATTCTGCCGTCCACCAGCACGTGGACGTAGTCCGGAACGATGTAATCCAGGAGCCGCTGGTAGTGGGTGACGACAAGAATGGCGCGATCGGGGCTGCGCATCGCGTTGACTCCCTTGGCGACGATCTTTAGCGCGTCAATATCGAGCCCGGAGTCGGTTTCGTCGAGAATCGCCATCTTCGGCTCGAGAACGGCCATCTGCACGATCTCATTTCGCTTTTTCTCGCCGCCTGAAAAGCCTTCGTTGACCGGCCGGTTCAGGAAGCGCTCGTCCATTTCCAGCAATCGCATTTTCTCTTTCAGCAGCGGAAGGAAATCCATGGCATCGAGCTCTTCTTCGCCGCGGTACTTGCGGATGGCGTTCAACGCCGCGCGCAGGAAATACGCATTGCTGATCCCGGGAATCTCCACCGGATATTGAAAGGCCATGAACAAGCCTTCGCAGGCAGCCTCTTCGGGCTTCATCGCCAGAAGGTCTTTGCCGTTCAGTAGCACCTGACCGCGGGTAACTTCATACGCTTCGCGCCGTGCCAGCACTTGCGCCAGGGTGCTTTTGCCCGAGCCATTCGGTCCCATGATGGAGTGCATCTCGCCGGCCTTCACGGTCAAGTTCACTCCCTTGAGGATTTCGTGATTATGTATATTCGCGTGCAGGTCTTTGATTTCGAGTATGTTCATGTCCCTTTATCCCACGCTTCCTTCCAGGCTGATGCTCAGCAGCTTCTGTGCCTCGACAGCAAACTCCATCGGCAATTCGCGGAATACCTTCCGGCAGAATCCGTTGATGATCATGGAGACGGCTTCCTCGGCGCTGATCCCGCGCTGCCGTAAATAGAAGATCTGGTCTTCGCCGATTTTCGAAGTGGAGGCCTCGTGCTCCATGCGCGCGCTGGAGTTCTGAACTTCGATATATGGGAAGGTGTGCGCGCCGCACTTATCGCCAATGAGCAGCGAGTCGCACTGAGTGTAGTTGCGCGCCCCGGTGGCGCCCTTCTGGATTTTCACCTGGCCGCGATAAGTGTTCTGGCCGTGACCGGCGGAAATTCCCTTGGCGACCACGGTGCTCGTGGTGTTCTTGCCGATGTGGATCATCTTCGTTCCGGTATCAGCTTGCTGATAATTATTGGTCAGCGCGACCGAGTAAAATTCGCCGACGGAGTTATCGCCAACCAGAATGCAGCTCGGATATTTCCAGGTGATGGCGGAGCCAGTTTCGACCTGCGTCCAAGATATCTTCGAGTTTCGGCCGGCACACTTGCCGCGCTTGGTGACGAAGTTGTAGATCCCGCCGCGGCCCTCTTTATCTCCCGGATACCAGTTCTGAACCGTGGAGTATTTGATCGTGGCGTTCTCGAGGGCGACCAACTCGACCACTGCGGCGTGAAGCTGATTCTCATCGCGGATCGGCGCCGTGCAGCCTTCGAGGTAGCTGACGTAGGCGCCTTCGTCGGCGACGATCAACGTGCGTTCGAATTGCCCTGTTTCCGCGGCATTGATGCGGAAGTAGGTGGAAAGCTCCATCGGGCAGCGCACGCCTTTGGGCACGTATACAAACGAACCGTCGCTGAATACAGCCGAGTTCAGCGAAGCGTAGAAGTTATCCGTGTAGGGCACGACCGAGCCCAGATATTTTTTCACCAGCTCGGGATGATTCAGTACGGCTTCCGAAAACGAGCAGAAGATCACGCCGGCTTCAGCCAGTTTTTCCTTGAAGGTCGTAGCCACCGAGACGCTGTCAAAGACCGCATCCACCGCGACGCCGGCCAGCTTCTGTTGCTCGAGCAGAGGAATTCCGAGTTTCTCGTAGGTTCGCAGGACCTCGGGGTCGACCTCGTCCAGGCTCTTCAGGTTCGGCTTTTTCTTAGGCGCGGAGTAATACACCATATTCTGGTAGTCGATGGGCCCGAACTTCACATTCGCCCACTTGGGTTCCGCATGCGACTTCTCCAGCGAATCCCAATAGCGATAGGCCTTGAGGCGCCACTCCAGCATGAACTCCGGCTCACCCTTTTTTGCAGAGATCAGCCGGACGACGTCTTCATTCAAACCTTTGGGGATTTTGTCCTCTTCAACCGAGGTGATAAAGCCCCACTTATATTCTTGATTGGTAAGGTCTTGAATGGTGTTGATGGTGCTCATTATGATTTTCTCCTGAGCCAAAGGTAATCGATACGGTGCCGCCGTTTCTCGACCCAGACTCGTGCATCGGTTTGGTCAGGTCTGAGAGCCGGATGCCCTCCAACGCGTGCTGCAGAGCTTTGCCAATAACGCCTGAGTTGTAGCGGACCGTGCAAGACCGCTCCAAGTCGCAACATCCCGGCGTCGTATTGCACTCGGTAAAGCCGATCGGCCCTTCGAAGGCGCCGATAATTTCAGCCACCGAAATCTCTCGGGCGGGCCGCGCCAGAGCGTAGCCACCCTTCATCCCTCGATGCGAGGTCACGAGATGGTGGTCCAAAAGTCCCCGGAGGACCTTCCCAACCGTTGTCAGCGGCAATTCCGTGCCTCCCGCCAATTCGCGGGCCGTATGCAGGGAATCGTCGGGACTGTGGGCGATGTGCGTCATCAGCACAATCGCGTAATCCGTGAGTTTGTTCAGCCGAAACATCGGTTTTCCTAAGCTCTTTGTCCCTCTGCCGTGCACCCCTGAATCTTGACTAACTTAGTCTACATTCCATTTTAACTGCCCCGGCGAAATCGTCAAGCCACAAATGAAGGGAAATCTAAAAGAAATCGCTATTCTGAACTACGGGGCAACCGGCCAGTACAGTCTATGACTCACAGTCTCAAAGCAAGGACATATTAGATTGTTACTCCGCGAAAAAGTAACAAAAACATTTTCGCCTTCGGTCCGTCTAATTCAATGGTACACCCGGTAGAAATGCGCAACCATAAGTCAGGGTGGCGCGTTATATAATGCAGGGAGGAAGTTGCTGGTCCGCTCGTCACGGTCTGCGCCTCAAGCGATAGGCGCTCCGGAAGATAATGTTTCTTTGCGGCAATAAATGGCATCTAAAATACATGAGTGGCGGGGCCGCGCGCGTTTCCTGTAGGATTGGCCTGAGAATGCGGCCTGCGCAGGGCGGCGCGATTAACGCAGCTTCTACCAACAACATCGAAATTTACGTCACACATCAACCCTGGTTCGCAGCCAGGGACGGTTCAGTTCATCAAGTGGCAGGAGGCCATTGATTATGAACACACGATTTCTGCAGATTCGACGCTCCATAGCGCTGGTCTCCCTGGCCGCGGCTGTTGTTATCGGCGGCGCGCTGGCCTGGGTGGCCGGCTCGGGCGGTCACACCGTGCTCGGCGCCGGCAGTCCGGTAACGTTGCGCATCGCGGGGAGTTCACCGGCGGGTCCGGTGAATCTCAACGAAGGATTTTCAGCGGTGGTCGAGCCACTGCTTCCCGCAGTGGTGAACATATCGACTTCCAAGGTCGTAAAGTCGTCCCAGCGTGGTGAGAATCCGTTTTCGAACGATCCCTTCTTCCGCCAATTCTTCGGAAATCCATTTGGTGGTGAGGGAGATGAGCAGCAGCCGCGGGAACAGCGCGAGCACAGCCTGGGATCGGGCGTAATCGTCAATCCCGACGGCTACATCCTGACGAATAATCACGTGGTGGACGGCGCGAGCGATGTGCAGGTTACGCTGAGCGATAAGCGCCAGCTGAAGGCGAAAGTCGTCGGCACGGACCCCCGCACGGATATCGCAGTATTGAAGATCCCCACTTCCAATCTGGCGACCGTAACTCTCGGAGACTCGACCAAGGCCAAGGTGGGCGATATCGTGCTTGCGATTGGCGATCCTTTCGGTATTGGCGAAACCGTGACCATGGGAATCGTCAGCGCCAAAGGACGCAGAGACCTGCGGCTGGAAGGCCCCGAGGGATATGAGGACTTCATTCAGACCGACGCTTCGATCAATCCCGGGAACTCCGGAGGGGCGCTGGTCAATACGCGCGGCGAGCTGATTGGCATCAACACCGCCATCATCAGCAATGGAGGCGGAGGCAATCAGGGAATTGGCTTCGCCGTGCCGGTCAATATGGCGCGCACGGTCATGGAGCAGATTCTCAAGACCGGCAAGGTTAGCCGGGGATTCCTGGGCGTAAGCATTCAGGAAGTAACGCCGGACCTTGCGAAGGCGTTCAATCTGCCTTCGGCGGAGGGCGCCCTCGTGGGCGACGTAACACCGGATAGCCCCGGCGCGAAGGCGGGCCTCCAGAAGGGCGACGTCATCACCGCCCTCAACGGGCAGAAGGTTTCCGATTACCATGATTTGCGGCTGCGTATTTCGCAGACACCGCCTAACACACCGGTGAAGCTTGAGGTTTACCGCAATGGCCAGAAGCAGGAAATGAGCGCGACGCTGAGTGAATTCCCGGAGAAGGCGCAAACCGCTGCGAATACGCCAGGACAGGGGGAAACCCCGACGCTGGAAGGTGTTCAGGTGGAAAATCTCACCTCGGAGATCACACAGCAGTTGAATCTGCCGCCTGGGACGCACGGCGTGATCATCACCCGCGTCGATCCCGACAGCACGGCGGCTGAGACCGGCCTGCAGCGGGGCGACGTGATCCAGGAAGTTAACCGCAAGGCCATTAACAATGTGGAGCAGTTCCGCGCGGCCGTTCGCGGTGCTTCGAACCAGCCATTACTGCTGCTCGTGAATCGCGGCGGCAACACGCAATACGTGGTCATCACTCCCAATAAATAAGAACAGCAACGCTCCTTACTGATACGAGAAAGGCCCGGCGCTCAATGGCGCCGGGCCTTTTGCTTTCTCGAGATAGTCTGTCCGCGGTTTTTCGCTTCGCTCCGATTGACAGGGGAAGCGATTTCCTTGGCAAGCCATTCAGCCTGCCGCGGAAGTGACAGCAGGAGCCGCGAGCGGCAGGCGCACAATGCGAGCCTCCATTACGTTTGGAATCGAGCGGAGCAGGGGCAGAATCGATTCAGAGACTTCGCCATCGAGCTGCACAATCGCCAATGCTTCGGCGCCGAGGCTGGCCTCGCGCCTTCCGAGAGCGAATGAGGCAATGTTCAGGCCCTGGCTGCCGAGTAAGGTGCCCACCTGCCCGATCACGCCGGGAACGTCGCGGTTGGTCATCACCAGGAGATTTCCTTCGAGCGGAGCTTCACAGGCGATGCCGTTGATTTGCAACACGCGGGGTGTGGTGCCGTAAAGAATCGTTCCGAGGGCGGAGAATTCCCGCCGCTTTCCGTCGGCCGCCGAGTACGCGGCGATCTCCAGCACGTCGGCGATACCGCGCTCGCGTGGCCGCCGGCCCTCCTCGATTTCCAAGCCGCGTTCCTGAGCGCGCGCTGAGGCGTTTACCAGATTGACGTGCTCGTCAAGCACGGCATTCAGGACGCCGGCCAAGGCAGCGGTGCGCAAGACGCGAGTGCCCAATTCAACTGGTTCGCCAGCCGCGGCGAGGCGCAGCCGCCGCGCGGGAAAGGGTGCGGCTTGGGCCACGAGCGAAGCCATGCGCTCGGCGAGGTCGAGATACGGACGAAGCCGGCGATATTGTTCAGGCGGAATTGGCGGCAAATTCACCGAGTTACGCATGGTGCCGTCCTGCAGGTATTCGCGCACCTGTTGGGCGATTTGCACGCCGACTTCTTCCTGCGCCTCGGCCGTGGAGCCGCCCACGTGAGGCGTGGCAATTACGTTGGCCATCTGAAGCAGCGGCGAATTGCGCGGGGGCTCTTCGGCGAAGACATCCAGCGCGGCCGCGGCAAGGTGCTTGGAACGCAGCGCCTCGGCCAGGGCCGCTTCGTCGACGAGCTCGCCGCGGGCTGCATTGACCAGGCGCGCGCCCTGCTTCATCTGCTTTAGCGTATCCGCATTGATCATGCGCTCGGTGGCCGGCGAGAGTGCGGTGTGAAGCGAGACGTAGTCAGATTGCGGGAGAAGCTCCGCTAAAGGCGCCAGCTCGGCGCCCCATTCGGCGGCGCGTTCGACGCTGACGTAAGGATCGTACGCGATCACGCGCATCTCGAGCGCGCGCGCGCGACGCGCTACTTCCGCGCCAACGCGGCCGAGGCCGATGAGTCCGAGCGTTTTGCCGCGAAGTTCAACGCCGGCGGAGCCGGACTTTTCCCATTTGCCGGCGTGCATGCTGGCGTTCAGTTGTGGGATCGAGCGCGCCATCGACAGCATCAAGGCCAAGGCATGCTCCGCTACGCTCGGTGCGTTGCCTCCCGGAGTATTCATTACGAGAATGCCGCGGCGCGTGGCTGCATCCAGATCGATATTGTCTACGCCGACGCCGGCGCGTCCGATGACGCGCAGTTGGCGCGCGTGATTCAGCAGTTCGTCGGTTACGCGGGTGGCACTGCGCACGACGAGCGCATCGGCGTCAGCCAATTCGCTTGCGAGCGAAGCCGCAGCCGGCTGCAGCACCTGCCAGCCCGGGCCGGCCAGCAATTTGACGCCGTGTTCGCTAATGCGATCAGCAATAATAATTTTCATGGGTCAAAAGCCTATCGGCCACGCCCTCTGCTGTCAAACTCATGTGTTATAGTTTGCGGTCGCGGCAAGGGCTGGCGACACAAAATTAGATGGCATTCATCGATCGTATTCAAAAAGATCTCACCCAAGCGATGAAATTGAAGGACGAGCTGCGGCTAAGCGTCCTGCGCATGGTGAAGACCGCGCTGAAAAACAAGGAAATCGAGAAGATCCGCCCGCTCGATGACGCCGAGTCGCTTCAGGTTTTGCAGACTTTGGTGAAGCAGCGCAAAGAGTCTGTGGAGCAGTTTTCGAAGGGCGGCCGCAAGGATCTGGCGGACAAAGAGACCCGAGAAATCGCCATCATTGAAACTTATCTGCCCGCGGGCGCAAACGAAGCAGACATGGATCAAGCCATCGAAGCGGCCATCGCCGAGACCTCCGCTAATTCACCCAAGCAAATGGGTGCCGTGATCAAGGCGGCGCGAGCGCGCCTCGAAGGCAAAACGGTTGATGGCAAGGCCCTTTCCGACCGCGTGCGCGAGCGACTTTCCCGCACGTAGCATTGCGTCGCCTCCCACGACGGCGCAATCGATTTTGCGTCGCTCCTCCGAATGACAGGCTGTGCCCTCTAGTCGTTGACTTCGCCTTCGGCGATTCCTGAGCTACGATTCAGCTATGCCGCTGCCCGAGGCGATTCCCGTCCGCTACACGGAAGAAGAAGCGGGCTACGTCAGCTTTCGCCCCGTCGTGCGGCAGAGCTTTCGGCCCGACCAGCTTCTCGATATGGTGCTGAGCGTCACGGGAAAGGACGCCGCGCGGATCAAGCAGATTCTTCGCTCAGGCACGGTGGTTTTTCATTTTTACCGCTATTGGTGGACAGGCTTCGATATCGACGCTACGGAATTGAATGGCCTGCTGGCCCGTTTTCCAGATCCCGATCCGTCGCGCGAATTTCGCAGCGGGGAGTGCACGACGATCGCGATCGAATCCGGAGCTACGCCTCCACGGCCCGCGATCGAAATCGCAAAGCAGGCAATCTCGCGCTCGGGGCTATTTCGCCGCCAAAGTTTTTGGGATGCATTGCTCGCGGAGGTTGCCTTGAGCCCCGTCGCCTATCAGGGATATTCCTTCGCACACCACGCCGATCTTTACGGGCTGGAACTAACTGCGGAATCCCGTGCCCGGCTCACATCTGCCGCGGCGTCGCTCGCTCCGCGAGCCATGCGCAAAGAGCTGCAAGCCGTCGGCCAGGCTGCGCGAATCGTTTTCATTTGCCCTCGTGCGAGCGCGTAAGATTACACAGCTTATTCATGCTAAAAGCAGATCCCTCCTCGCTCCGCTCGTCGTGATGACAACAATGGGACATGAGCCGTGAAATGGCATGTGACAAGCGGCAATGTTTCGGTTAACTTCAGTGATTTCGCTATGACCTCAGATCGCGGCACTTTCGTTGACCTGGAACACGCTTCTGTCGCTCGCGGGGAGAAAGTTGTGCTTCGCGATATCTCTCTGCAAATCGCGAGTGGCGAACACATCGCAATCCTCGGCCCTAACGGCTGCGGCAAGTCCACCCTGATCAAAACGATGACCTGCGAATGCTATCCCATCGCCGGCGAAGGAGTCCGCGCCCGCATTTTTGGACGCGAGCGCTGGGATGTCTTTGCGCTGCGCAAAAGGCTCGGCGTGGTCGCCGCCGAGTTCCCCAGCGAACGAACGCTGCATACTAAGGGGCGGGACGCCGTGATTACCGGCTTTTTCTCCAGCTCCACGATTTGGCCTGAACTGCATGTGACTGACGCCATGCGGGAGCGCGCCGCCGCCGTGCTCGATCAGCTCGAGGCGGGCCATCTTGCAGATAAGCCGGTGGGAGAAATGTCCGCAGGGGAAATGCGCCGCGTGCTGATTGGGCGCGCGCTCGTGCACAGTCCGGAGATGCTGCTCATCGACGAGCCCAGCAATGCGCTCGACCTTGCCGCGCAAAGCGAGCTGCGCCAGAGCTTGCGGCGGCTCGCGCAGCACGGCGTCGGAATCGTACTGATCACGCATCACCTGGCCGATATCCTCCCGGAGATTGATCGCGTGGTAATGCTTCGCGAGGGGCGGATCTTTGCCGATGGGCCTAAAACGGAGTTGCTCACTGAAGACCGGCTGCAAAAACTTTTCGGAATGCCTGTGACTGTGGGCTGCCGCGACGGCTTTTATCACGTCTGGTAGCAACTTTCTTGCTAGCGCGCGAGAAACGCGGACGCCAATCTTCTACTTCACACACCGATTTTAGGTGATAATGCGCGGCGGCGGTGGCCGCAGTTCACGGCGAAACACTTCGTCGGCCATTGAGGTGACGCTTGGCGACAAAAACATGGAGCTCGACGGCACCTCCTGAAGAGTTTCAACCCTACATCGATTCGGAAGCAGGCGTTCCCGAATTTACTTTGCGCGCCATCCTGGCCGGCGTCGTCGCGGGCCTTTTTTTCGGCGCCGTCACAGTCTACGTGGGCTTGCGCGCCGGGCTTACGGTCTCTGCGTCCATTCCCATCGCGGTGCTGTCGATCAGCATCCTGCGAGCCTTCGGCAAGGTCACCATCCTCGAAAACAACATCGTTCAAACCACCGGTTCAGCAGGCGAATCGATTGCCGGCGGCGTCATCTTCACGTTGCCGGCGCTTATTTTTCTGGGGTTTCCGCTGGAATACTGGGGCGTTTTTTTTCTGGCGCTGATCGGCGGATGGCTGGGCGTGCTCTTCATGATTCCTCTGCGCCGCCAGCTGATCGTCAAAGAGCATGGCAATCTGCTCTACCCGGAAGGTACGGCTTGCGCCGACGTGCTGGTCGCGGGTGATCGCGGAGGTTCGTTCGCCAGCCGCGTTTTTTGGGGACTGGGGCTTGGCGGGCTGTACTCCGTGCTGATGAATACGATTGGCGCTTGGCGCGATACGCCGATGTACAACCCCAAGTGGCTGCCGGGCGCGTCCTTCCGCGCGAATATCACGCC
Source organism: uncultured Acidobacteriota bacterium (assembly GCA_963803735.1). Classification (GTDB taxonomy): domain Bacteria; phylum Acidobacteriota; class Terriglobia; order Acidiferrales; family UBA7541; genus Palsa-189. Next base: position 63,389 of record CAWDNV010000022.1, read on the forward strand.
GGAATATCTCGGCGTCGGCTACATCATCGGCCCGCGCATCGCGGGCATTCTCCTTTCCGGCGGTGTTTTTTCCTGGCTAGTGCTGATGCCGGCGATTCGCTTCTTTGGCTCGCTTGCGCCGAACCAAGCGCTGTATCCCAGCACAATCCCCATTCCGCAAATGACCTCCGACCAGCTTTGGGCCAGTTATATTCGTCCGATGGGCGCGGGCGCTGTGGCTGCGGCGGGAGTTATTACTCTGGCGAAAACGATGCCGACGATTTGGTCGGCGCTCACGACGGGGCTAAAAGAGATGAAGGCTACCCGGGAAGGACAGGGGCGGGTGGCCAGCCGCATCGAACACGATCTGCCGATGAAGTTCGTGGTTGTGGGTGCTGCTGCAGTAGCGGTCATGATTTGGGCCCTGCTTACGTTCCGACCCATTCCTGGTGCGAAGACGGGCTTTTTTGCTAATTTACTCGCGGCCATTTTTGTTCTTGTTTTCGGATTTTTGTTCACCACGGTCTCTTCGCGTATCACTGGGCTGATCGGCACATCGTCGAATCCGATCAGCGGCATGGCCATCGCCACGCTGATGGCTACCTGCGCGATTTTTCTGGTGGCTGGCTGGACTGGCGGAACCTATTCGGCGCTGGCCTTGACGATCGGCGGCGTGGTTTGCGTCGCGGCCGCAAATGCGGGCGGCACCTCGCAGGATTTGAAAACGGGATTTCTGGTTGGCGCGACGCCCTCAAAGCAGCAAATCGCACTGATCATCGGAGCAATGGCTTCGGTTTTCGTTATCGGCGGCACGCTCAAGCTGATGAATCTTGGCCTGGCGGAATACAAGCCGATACAAATCGAGGTGGATATCGCGCACCTGCCTTCGGGTGTGCAGGTGGAAGATCCAAGTTACGTCTATCAAGGCAAGACCTACACCCTCATCAATGCTCTTGGTTCGGGGATCATCCCAGATGGCAAATATCTTTATGATCCGGATAGTCATCGCGTGGAGATTCAATGGGTGCAGGGGATTGGCAGCGACAAAGCCGCCGCGCCTCAGGCGCGCCTGATGGCTACGGTGATCAACGGTATCCTCAACCGACAACTCCCGTGGCGGCTCGTGCTGCTGGGAGTTTTTCTGGTCTTTACCGTGGAGTTGCTCGGAATTCGTTCGCTGCCCTTCGCGACGGGCGCGTATCTTTCCATCGCCACGACGATGGCGATTTTTGCCGGCGGCGCGGTGCGCTGGCTCGTGGAACGCAGCCGGGGAACTGCGGCCGGAAACGATGTCGGCCCCGGTCCTCTTTATGCCAGCGGCTTGATTGCGGGCGGCGGCGTCTTCGGACTGCTCGGTATTGTGGTCGCTCTGCTCGAGGATCAGGAATTCCGCTATCACGTCTTCCGTCCTGGCTTGTTCCAGTTCGGCCCGAAAATTATGGGCGGCTTGGCCGATAGTCACGTTTTCGCCGTATTCATGTTCCTGCTGCTCGCAGCCTCACAGTTCTACTTCGCCCGCAAAACGATGGAGTAGTGCTCTCCGGCCGAACGTAAGAGTAGGATATTTTTCTGTACGGAATCATTTTTCAATTGAGGCTTATTTTATGACTCAAGAGGTTTGGACTGCTGTCGACGGCTACATCACCGACCTGTTTGTGCCACCTGACAGCGCGCTGAATGTTGCGCTTCAGGCGAGCGAGACGGCGGGCCTGCCGGCGATCAACGTGTCGCCGCCACAAGGCAAATTTCTGCAGTTACTGGCGCGGGCTATAGGGGCCCGTGCAATTCTGGAGATGGGCACGCTTGGCGGCTACAGCACAATCTGGCTGGCGCGGGCGCTGCCTGCCGGCGGACGCCTGATTACCTTGGAGGCGGACCCCAAACACGCGGAAATCGCACGGACAAATATCGTGCGTGCAGGGCTTTCCGGCGTGGTTGAGTTGCGTTTGGGACGGGCCCTCGACACGCTGCCTCAGCTCGCCGCTGAAGGCCGAGGGCCCTTTGACTTTATCTTCATTGACGCAGATAAGCCCAGCTACGCGGATTACTTTGCCTGGGCGCTCAAGCTATCGCGCCGAGGGACCATAATCATCGGCGATAACGTTATTCGCAGAGGAGCCGTGATCGATCCCTCCAAAAGCGATGACCCGCGAGTCCCAGGGGTACTCCGATTCAACCAAGCAGTCGCCGCTGAGCGGCGCGTGAGCGGCACCGTGATCCAGACCGTCGGCGCGAAGGGTTACGACGGCTTCACCTTTGCTGTCGTAACCGACTAGGTCCGAGACGCTGACTTCGACATTGGTCAGCAGTCCGCCGTGGGACCGCTGATTTCAGTTGCCGCTGAGCTGGGATGAGCTCGTTCCCGCCATCCGGAAATGCGCTCGCCGATTTTCCTGCCAGCAGGATTCGTTCTCTTGAGCGCAGAAGGGCCGCTCTTTTCCATAGCTGAGGGTTTGAATGCGGCTGGCCGCCACACCCTGCGATACCAGAAAATCCTTGGCGGCGTCTGAGCGGCGATCGCCCAGAGCCACGTTGTATTCGGTGGAGCCGCGCTCGTCGCAATGTCCCTCGATCACGATGCCGACGCTGGGATAGGAACGCAGAAATTCAGCCGTTGAGGAAAGCGCGGAGCGAGCGTCGTCTCGAATGCTGGCTTTATCGTAATCGAAGAACGCGTCTCGCACTTCTTTGGTGAACAGCTCTTCGAGTGAAGGCTGCGGTGTGGCGACAGCCGCCGACGGGACCGACACGTTCACGCTTGCACTCGCGTTGGCCGTGCCGCCCGGGCCAGTTGCCGTGGCGATGTAGGTTGTGGATTGCCTCGGCGTGACGCTTGTATTGCCTTCCGCCGCGACGCTACCGATCTCTGGCGTCAGTCTCACCGAAGTTGCGTTCGTGGCGGACCAGTGCAACGTGATGGACTGGCCGCGGGAAATATCGCTGCGCGACGCTTGCAGATTCACGGTGGGTTGCGCTGGCGGCGGAGTTACCGCAGGTGCCGCCGGAGCTTTGCTGGCTACTTGATGGCGGCATCCGGCGCTTACAACGAGAAAACCGAGCAAACCCAACAGCAGTGCATTGCCAAATCGAATTCTCATCTGATCTTTCCTCCTCAATCTGGGTTTAGAGAGAAGCTCCTCGGGTAATCGGCCTAAGTATATCGTGGTACGATACTACTGCGGAGACAGTATTCGAGGCAAGCGGAAATACTGGGGGAGTTCCTATTTCAAACCGGCTGCGGTTTTGAGTAGCCCTCAGATCAGAGGGCGTTCAGGTGAGAGTTCGGGGCAGCCGGGCTGTCTTGAAAGCAAGTTACTGCCCAGACGGCCTTGCCGTAAGCATTTTCGAGGAGCTATGGGTAAGGCGGTTCTGAAACCACTTAGGATTCGGGCTTCTTATCGGCGGCTGCAGCGGTTCCGAGCTTCGAGGCCCAATTGTGCCACACGACTTTATCTTTATCGAAGATCGGTCCGGATAGGGCCATGCCTACCGGAGTCCAGGACCTTGCGCCGACTTGCGCATAGGCGGCCTTTGCCAACGTCCCTTGCGGCGTAAGCAGGAAGTAGTACCGATCTACTGCGGTATCGCGCTCCAGCACCAGCACGTCGGTTTTTTTGTCGTCCTGTGTGAGGAAGACACCGCGTAAAACGGGTTGGCCGCTCTCGGTTGACCGGGGCAGCGCAACTACTTTGACGGCGCCATTGCAGACCTGGAGGATGGAGCATACGTCCGACGGGATACCGTTCGCGGCCGGTTTCCAGTTGAGCATGTCTTTATGGTCCATAATCTCTTTGACTATGTTGACCTGGCCGGCGGGTGCCGCTGGCTTTGCTTGTGCGGACAAATTCGCCACTGGCTGCCAGGCAATCATCACGAGCGCAAAAGGAGCGAGCCAGACCAGCTTGCGAATTTTTTTGGTGTTCATGGTTACTTCCTCCGAATATAGACGGACCGAAAATTATCGCAGTTTCGATCAAGATTTCTGCGACGGCCAAGCCACTTGGCTGAACTCGGATGAGGGGTAATCATCTCAAAGTTAACAGCCGCAGTTCAATGGTTTTCTATCGGCGCGTGCATCCAGGTTGCTTGACACTTCTTCGGCGTAGCTGTTAGTTTTGAGTTGTTCTTGGTAGAGGTGCGGAGGCCATCAGTAGCCCGGGCCAGCGTTTCCGAGGCGCTTCGGAGGTCCGCGCGAAAGGGGCCGGGAGGCAGTTAAAGTCTGCTCCCGCCAAAGGTTCCGCCGAAATCGCCGCCGGAGGCGCGTTCCGGGGCGGTTGGTAGACGCGCCTAAGACTCGTCGACTGTCATCCGCTATACGGCGCAAGGCACCTGCAGGTGACTTGCCGACTGAACGGATGGAGCGCTATCGGGAAGCGAAGACCGCGGCTTTTCTCCTCGTCCTTCCTTCTCAGCGTCCATCTAGAATTTGGCGGAACAGCGGGCACAAAGCGCCATGACGGACGTCTTCAAACTTACGCGCCAACTCGTTGATATCGAATCGGTGACCAACCACGAGGCTGCGGTAGGGGAGTGCCTGCTAAACACCCTCTCGTCACTGGGTGCCCGCTTTTCGGGGAAGGTGGAGCGCTGCCCAGTCAAGGCAGACCTCTTTAATGTTTTCGCGCATTGGGGAGAACCTGTCGTCACACTTTCGACCCATATGGACACGGTTCCGCCCTTCTTTCCTTCGCGCGAAGATGCGGAGTTCATATGGGGGCGGGGTTCCGCCGACGCCAAGGGTATTATCGCTTCCATGATCGGAGCCGCAGAGGGGCTGCTCGAAAGCGGCGTGCGCAATTTTGGGCTGCTTTTCGTGGTCGGCGAAGAGCGCAATAGCGCCGGGGCCATTGCTGCTGCCGAGAGCCCAAGAGGCTCGCGTTTTCTGATCAATGGAGAGCCGACCGAAAACAAATTGGCGCTGGCGACCAAGGGCCTGGTGCGCTTCGAAGTCGAAGCACACGGAAGACTGGCGCACTCTGCCTATCCGGAGTTGGGTGAATCGGCGATTGACAAGCTCCTCGATGTGCTCCAGGAGATTCGGAAAATCCGTTTGCCCGAAGATCCGCTGTTGGGCCGAAGCACTATGAACATCGGCGTGATTTCCGGCGGGCGAGCGCCCAATGTGATTCCCGATGCGGCTATGGCCGAAATAGCCGTGCGCCTGGTGGGCGATGCCGCGCCGATTCGGGAAGCGATCATGCGCGCAGTTGGCAGTCGAGCCGAGCTACGCGAAGTGCTCGCCATCCCGGCAATTCGTTTTGACCGACTTGATGGCTTCGAGACATCCGTTGTTGCGTACACGACCGATGTGCCGGTCTTTGGCAATACTTGGGGCAAACCTTATTTGTTGGGTCCGGGGAATATCCATCTGGCGCACACGGGCGAGGAGCGCGTACCCAAGAAAGAGCTCCTGGACGCGAGCCGCATTTATCAGGAGATGGTTAAAAAGCTTCTGGCAGTGGCATAAGTGAACTTGGGGCACATACGGCGACAGTGATAGCAGCATGATTGTGATGAAATTTGGCGGCTCGTCTGTGGAATCGGCTTCCGCTATCGAGCGCGTTGCGGGAATCGTCAGGCGGGCGGTGGCCCGCAATCCGGTTGTAGTCGTGTCGGCGATGGGGAAGACGACGCAGCAGCTTTTGAATATGGGTGAGGAATCGGCTGCCGGAAAGAAAGAACGGGCGCTCGAAAGTCTGCGTACTCTCAGGCAAATGCATCAGCGCGAAATGGGCGCGCTGCTTCCGGCGTCGGGCGAGAGCGAGGTCCGGCAGATTCTCGACGGCTATTTTGGCGAGATGGGTGACCTGCTCGAACAGTTGTCCGCTGAAGGCGAATTCACTCCCGAGTCCGTCGATGCGCTCTCGAGCTACGGCGAGCGCCTTTCCAGCCGCTTGATCGCGCTGGTATTTTCAAATGTAGGAATGAACGCTACGCATGTGGATGCGCGCTGCGTGGTTCTTACCGATGCGCGGCATAAAGCAGCCACGCCGTTGTATCCCCAGACCTACGCTCGCGCTCGAGACAAAATTCTGCCGCTCATCAGCCAGGGTAAAGTGCCGGTCCTAGGAGGCTTTATCGGCGCAACGGAAAGCGGGGTGACCACCACGCTCGGCCGCGGCGGCTCCGACTTCAGCGCCGCCATTATTGGCGCGGGCATCGGGGCCGAGGAGATTCAGATTTGGACGGACGTCGATGGCGTCATGACCTGCGATCCGAAACTCGTTCCCGAAGCACGGCGGGTGAAAACGATCTCCTTCGCGGAGGCGGCGGAGCTGGCTTACTTCGGCGCCAAGGTGTTGCATCCTTCGACTTTGGTTCCTGCGATCGAAAAGAATATTCCCGTGGTGGTGCTGAATTCACGTCGTCCCGAGATCGCCGGGACGCGAATCGTAGCGGAGGCGGTGCCGTGTTCGAACGTGATCAAAGCGATTTCCTGTAAGCGCAGCATTTACATCGTGAATATGCGCTCCACTCGCATGCTGATGGCGCACGGATTTCTTAATCGCATCTTTGAAATTTTCAGCCGGGCGGAAACCGCAGTGGATATGCTGGCAAGCTCTGAGGTGAGCGTTTCCTTGACCATAGACGATCCGGCGCGGCTTACTGAAATTTGCCAGGCGTTGCGGGATTTTTCGGAAGTCAGCGTTGAAAAGGACCAGGCGATCGTCTGCATTGTCGGTGATAATCTGCGGGATACTCCCGGCGTGGCCGCGCGGACGTTTGGAGCTTTGCAGGGGATCAATATCCGCATGATTTCGCAGGGCGCGTCGCTGCTGAATCTTGGTTTTGTCGTGGCGGCGCGCGATGCGGAGAAAACGGTGAAACTTTTGCACCAGGAGTTTTTCCAGTGTGCAGATCCGACGGTTTTTGACTAAGAAAAGTTATGAATCTGGCGATCATCGGATACGGCAAAATGGGGCATATGGTCGAGCAGCTTGCCCCGGAGTACGGGTTTGCGGTTCCGCTGCGCCTCGATATTGCCGAAAATGAAGATGGAAAAGGTATAACTCGCGAGGCTTTTCGCGGCATCGATGTGGCCGTCGATTTCTCTATTCCCGCGGCTGTACTGACGGATATCGAGCGGCTCTCTTCGGCCGGCGTCAACGCGGTGATCGGCACGACCGGTTGGACCGATCATATGGATCGCGCCAAAGCGGCGGTGGAAAAGAGCCGCACGGGTCTGGTTTGGAGTCCGAACTTCTCGATTGGAGTTAATATCTTTTTGCATCTCGTCAGGGAAGCTTCGGAGCAATTTGCTCCCTACAAAGAATACGGAGCGTGGGCCTGGGAGATTCATCACTCAACAAAAAAGGATGCACCCAGCGGCACGTTGCTGAAACTGGTGGAAGAGATGAAAAAGGCCGACCCAAACCGGCGCGTAGATGTAAGCTCAAACCGAGCGGGTGCTCATCCGGGCACGCACGAGATCGGGTTTGATTCCGCGGCTGAGACGATTACGTTGCGCCATTCTGCAAGGAGCCGCGAAGGCTTTGCGCGCGGCGCGCTCACCGCGGCCAAGTGGGTGATCGGAAAAAAGGGTTGGTTTGAATTCAGCGAAGTTTTGTTCAACGGGCGCTAAGGAGGGGAAATGTTTGGAGGATGCGGCACGGCGTTAGTCACTCCATTCCGGCGCGATTTTTCGCTTGATGAACGGGCGCTCCATGCGTTGGTGCGCCGCCAGATCGATGCGGGGATCGATTTTCTCGTACCCTGCGGCACGACGGGCGAAAATCCCACGCTAAGCCGGGAAGAGCACCTGCGGGTCGTAAAAATCACGATGGAAGAGGCGGCAGGCCGTGTTCCTGTACTTGCAGGAGCGGGAGGCTACAACACCGCGGAAGTTGTGGCGCTCGCGAAGGAACTCGAATCGATGCGCGTGGACGGAATCCTCTCGGTAACTCCGTATTACAACAAACCGACGCCCGAAGGTCTTTATCAACACTATAAGGTGATCGCTTCGGCAATTTCGCTGCCTGTAATTGTATACAGCGTGCCTCGAAGGACGGCCACTAACGTCGACGTCAGCACACTCAAGAGGCTCGCGGAAATCGAGAATATAGTTGGAATCAAGGAAGCTTCCGGCGACATCAGCCAAATCGCTTCCATACTCGGACATCTGCGGGAAAATTTTGTGCTGCTCTCGGGCGATGACGCGCTTGCGGTGCCCATCATCGCTCTCGGAGGCAAAGGCCTGATATCCGTGGTGTCCAATGAAATTCCCGCGGAGATGACTCAGCTCGTTCACTATTGCCTCGAAGGCGATTTCGAGCGAGCGCGGCATTTGCAGCGACGATTTTTGCCGCTGATGGAAGTGAACTTCGTGGAGACGAGCCCCATTCCAGTGAAATCGGCTATGGCCGCTATGGGCTTGCTCGATCCGGTATGGCGGCTTCCGCTGTGTCCTCCTCGCCCCGAAAATGAGGAGAAAATCCGCGGGGTGTTGGAGTGCTTAGGGCTTGTCGGAGACAGGCATGTTGCAAGAGCAAATTGAGTCGCTCTTCGATAAGCCTCCAGAGCGATATAGCGACCAACACCTTCGACTCTTCCAGCGATTCAAAGATGGCTTGAATGACGGCAGCATCCGTGCTGCCGAGCCCGATGCGAGTGCACCCACGGGCTGGCGCGTAAACAGCTGGGTGAAAAAAGGGATTCTTCTCGGCTTTCGCATGGGCGCGGTTGTGGCGATGTCGCATAACGGCGGGGGCCAGGCATTCTTCGATAAGGCCACTTATCCGCTCAAAAGCGTGAGTTTAACAAATGCAGTGCGCATCGTTCCGGGAGGATCGAGCCTGCGCGACGGCTGCTTTCTCGGCAAAGGCGTCACCTGCATGCCTCCGATGTTCATCAACGTAGGCGCATACGTCGGAGAGCAGACGATGGTTGATTCGCATGCGCTCGTGGGAAGCTGCGCGCAAGTGGGCAAAAGCTGCCATATTTCCGCGGCGGCGCAGATCGGGGGAGTGCTCGAGCCAGTCGGCGCCATGCCCGTTATCATCGAGGACGAAGTGCTGGTCGGCGGAAACTGCGGAGTCTACGAAGGTACCGTCGTCAAACGCGGGGCTGTTCTGGGTACGGGAACGATTCTGAATCGCTCCACGCCGGTTTACGACGTCACAAGCGGAAATGTATTGACCGCGAGCGACGATCAGCCTTTGATCATTCCCGAAAAAGCCGTCGTTGTGGCCGGCTCGCGCGCCATTTCCAAAGGCCGCGGCAAAGATTGGGGGCTTTCCCTCTACACGCCCGTGATCGTGAAATACCGCGACGCCAAGACCGACCTGCGTACCCAACTCGAAGATCTGCTTCGCTAATCGTTCAACGCTGCGTTCGAACGCGCGATTCAGCCGCTTCAACCGCGTGCAAATCTCCCGATAAAACTTTTGCGCCGCTATTATCCGCTTTCAACGTGACAGACCGGGCGGTGGTTCCCTTGCGCTGGAATTCTTCTACTAATGCTTCGCCGATTTCTTTGGAGCTGTGCCGTGCGATGGCCATTACTGCGGAGCCCGCGCCACTCAGGAATATTCCGGCCAGACCCGCATGCCGGAACGCGAGACATTCTGCAATTCCCGGAACCAAAAGCGCGCGATAAGGCTGGTGGAGCCTATCGTTGAACAGTTCCGGCGAAAGCTCGCCGCCGGAGAAGAAGTGCGCCGCAAGTAAAGCGGTGCGCTGCAGGTTGGCGACGACATCGCGGCGGGAGTATTCCGCGGGAAGGACGGCGCGCGCCCTTTCTGTTGGCAGCGGGACATCGGGAATTATGGCGATGAAGTCCAGAGCCGGCGAGACATTTGTCTTGGCGACCAATACGCTCGCGGCGTCTTCCGGTGTTGCGGCAAGCACAAAGCCGCCGTGCAGAGCGGCGGCGACATTGTCAGGATGGCCTTCGATTTCGGCTGCGACGCGAAGAGCATCCGCGAACGAGAGTTCGTTACCGGAGAGTTTTCCGCCCAAGAGAACTCCCGCGACGATCGCGGCTGCGCTGGAACCAAGGCCCACGCCGAGCGGGATGTCGTTCTGCACGTCGAGCTGCACAGCAGGAAGTGAGGCGTGCACGGTGGACGCGGCGCGTTGCATTGACTTGATGATCAGATTGCTTGCGTCGAGCGAAATCTGATCGGCATTCGGACCGCGATAGGAAACCAGGGCGGATTTTGCGGGCGTGGCTGAAGCGCGCAAATAAAGATTCAGCGCGATCGCGGCGCAATCGAAAGCGCATCCGACGTTGGCGCAGGAAGCGGGAACGACAACAGAAAAAACGGAGCCGCCTGAAATGGAAGAATCAGACGGCACGACTACGAGACGGCAGAAACGGCCATAGCCTGTCCTATGTATTTCTCAAAGGCGGCCAGGCGCGGCTCAATGGCATCCTCGATAGCGTAACGGCCGGCGAGCGCGTCGGTGGTTTTTAGGCCGTTACCGGTGACGCAAAGGACGGTTTCTTCATCGGGCCGTATGCGTCCCTGTTCGATCAACGACTTCGCGCATCCGACGGTAACGCCCGCAGCGGTTTCGCCGAAAATTCCCTCTGTAGTGGCGAGAAGCTCCATGCTGGTTACGATCTCTACGTCCGAAACATCCTCGGACCAGCCACCACTCGAGCGAATGGCGCGGGTGGCGTAGAGCCCATCCGCGGGATTACCGATGGCCAGCGAGCGCGCGATGGTAGAGGGCTTCTGCGGATCGATTTCGTCTGCACCGCGCTTTACAGCGCTGGAGATGGGTGAACAGCCGGTGGCCTGCGCTCCGAAAAATCGCACCGTCTTGGATTCCACGATTCCGAGCGCGATCAATTCGTTGAAAGCTTTATAAATTTTGGTAATAAGCGAACCGCCGGCCATCGGAACGACGATGTTATCGGGGAGCCGCCAGCCGAGCTGCTCGGCAATTTCGTACCCCACGGTCTTTGACCCTTCCGCGTAGTAGGGTCGCAGATTGATGTTCACGAAGCCCCACTGAAAACGCTCACCAATCTGCGAACACAGGCGGTTGACCTGATCGTAATTTCCGGCAATGCGGACCAGGCGGGCGCCGAAAATTTGAGTGCCAAGAATCTTCGCGGGCTCGAGATCAGCGGGAATGAAGATCCACGCGTCTAAGCCCTGCCGAGCGGCCTGGGCCGCAACGGCGTTGGCGAGATTCCCCGTAGAGGAGCAACTGACTGTCTGGAATCCGAAGGCTTTGGCATTTGCCAGAGCCACGGCCACGACGCGATCTTTGAAAGAAAGCGTGGGGAAATTTACGGCGTCGTTTTTTATATATAGGCGGCGCGAGCCAATCTGAGCGCCGAGCCGGGCCGCTGAGACCAGCGGCGTCATGCCTACGGGAATTTCGGGCTTGTATCCTGCCGGAATCGGTAAGAGTTCCGAATAGCGCCAGAGGTTTACGGGACGGCGGGCGATATTATCGCGCGTGAACGTCGAGCGCGCGACATCGAAGTCATATTTGACGTCGAGCGGGGCGAGGCAGTCTTCACAGATCGAGCTGGGACGATTGCCCCAGTCGCGGTTACATTCGCGGCAGCGCAACGTGTAGTGTTCGCTCATAGCGGTCTCCAGGCTACGCTGGGCCCCTGCGCGCCAAAAAAAATGCCTCGTTCCGGGTGTGGGGGAACGAGGCGAAAAGCTTATTACCGAGCTTCATGTCCCCCGCAAACCGGGCGGGAATTGGCACCTGCGACCGGCCAACAGCGCCGGTCCGGTTGTCGTGGCTTCGTCGGGCCCGAACCCCTCAGCCACTCTGCATGAAGATCGCTCCGCGCAACTGCATCGCGGATGAACAATGGTATCTAGGCTGCCGAGCGTTCGTCAAGTCCTTAGGCTGTCGGCCCACCGAGCGTCCGAGCAAACATGGGGCAGTCAGCCGCAACCGACGACTGCTTGCAGCTTAGGGTATTTGTCGGCGTGGCCTAATATCTTTCGGGTATCGACAGGGTGGACGTTCTCGGCTATTTCGAGTAGGCATCGAAAAGGAGGCAAGGAATGAAACGTCTTTCACTTATCGTGACCCTAGCCGCATTGTTTGGGCTGGGAGCATATGAGGCTCGGGCCACCACTCCGCAGGATACTGGGACGACGGCCAAACAGGATGCTAAGGAAGCCGGCCACGACACGAAGAACGCGGCGAAGAAGACTGGCAGCGCAGTGAAAAAGGGAAGCAAGAAAGTCGCCAATACGGGTGCCAAGGGCGTGAAGAAGGGCGCACAAAAGACCGAGCAGGGCGCAGGGAAGGTTCAAGACAAGACGCAGTAATTCACGCCAGTCCAGCCGAGAGTCACAGCTCGAAAACCAACATCAACGGCAGATCCCCCGGCCAGTATGAGGGCCGAGGGGACGGGCACATGATTCATGATTATTGATGCGCTGGTGCAGGAGCGGAGGGCAAGATGGCCTCGAGAGCGTTCGAATTATTGCCGAGACCGGTAAGGCGGTTGATGCGGAGAAACGAGCACAGTGCGTGGAAGGGGTTATTGGCGGGCGCCGTAGGGGGATTGGTCGGAACCATTGCGATGACGGAGTTTCAAAAGGGCTGGCAAAAAGTGTCCGAGAAGAGGCTCTCCGGCGATCGACGGAAGGAGCAGAAAACGTCGCGCGCACGGTCTTTCGAGGAGCGCGCACGGTCTTTCGAGGAGAAGGAAGATGCGACGATGAAGGCCGCTGGGAAGCTGGCACAGGCAGCCGGCCGGGAACTGACGCACGAAGAAAAGAAGCGAGTTTCGCCGCTCGTTCACTACGGATTCGGGACGGCCATGGGCGCGCTCTACGGCATGGCGATGGAAACATCGCCGCGCGGGGTGCGGGCGCAACGCATTCCCGTGTTTGGCAGCCTCTTCGGATCTGCTCTTTTTCTGGGAGCAGACGAGATGTCGGTGCCTGCACTGGGTCTGTCCGAGGCCGCGGAGAGTCCGGCATCGCATTTATACGCTTGGGCTTCACATCTGGTTTATGGCTTGACGACCGAATTCGTGCGCCGGCAGGTGCGGCAGCGATTTAATCGAACGAAAAACCGAGAGCACTTTTCTGCGCACCGGCTGGGTATCGCACTTCGGCTCCAGCGCCCGGTCAGCTAACTCCAAATAGTTCTATAACTCGTCATAGTTACGGTATATCCCTTTGGAACATGTGTCGGTCCGGTTAATTGACCGGCCCTGCCGTGCGGTCTACCCTTTATAAACTTGCGCTGTCTCTTACGCCGGCCGCGTCCAGCTCCGGTTTTGCTCCTGGTCCGCGCGAGCATCTGCCAAGGAGAGCGTTGTGTTCCCTTTTCGAAAAATGGCCTATGGGTGTGGTGCATTCATTTTCATTCTTAGCCTGCTTCAGAACGCTTCCGCGCAACAAAACAATTGGGATGAGCTAAACGCGCGCGTTGATTCGCTTTATCAACAGGGCAAATACGGAGCGGCGGTCGCCGCGGCTCACCAGCTTGTGGATTTTGCGCAGGAGAAATTCGGGGCCGAGGCGCCTAATGTCGCGGCGTGTCTGAATAAGCTGGCTGTTTTGTATGAAGAGGTGGGAAATTTGGCCGATGCCGAGCCGCTTTACGAACGGGCGCTGGAAATTCGCGAGCGGTCTGCGGGGCCCGACAATCCGGAGATAGCTGCGAGCCTGAATAACCTTGGGGCGCTTTATGCCGATCAGGGCAAGTATGCGCAGGCCGAGCCGCTTTATGAACGCGCTCTGGCGATTCGCGAAAAAGCGCTTGATGGGAATAATCCCGATCTAGCGACGAGCCTCAATAATTTGGCTGTGCTTTACGATTTCGAGGGACGTGAAGAAGACGCGCTGCCGCTTTATGAGCGCGCGCTGGCGATTCGCGAAAGAGCGTTCGCACCGAATCATCCCGAAGTAGCCAAGAGTCTGGTAAATCTCGCGGGCGTGTACCGCGAAGAGAGTCGATATTCGGAGGCTGAGCCGCTGTATCGCAGGGCGCTAGCCATCGATGAAAAGACTTTCGGTCCGGAAGAGCCGGAAATCGCGACGACACTCGACGATCTCGGAACCGTCTACATTGCCGAAGGGAAGTACGCGGACGCCGAGCCACTCTATAAACGCGCCACGGCTTTGGCGGAGAGAAATTTCGCCAAGCAGCCGCTGGCGGCCACGATATTCACTGACTTTGCCAAGCTGGATGTAGCTGAGGGGCATTATGCTTCGGCCGAACCGTTGGATATTCGCGCTCTCGCCATCCTAGAAGAGAATTTCGGGTCGAACAGCCCGCGACTTGCACCCATTCTGGGGGGGCTGAGTGAAGTTTTGTACTTGCAGGGGCGTTACATGGAAGCCACGACAGCGCTGCAACGCGAGCTCGAGATTCAGGAAAAAGCTCTCGGCCGGGATGATGCAGCCTTGGTTCCTATCCTCGATAATTATGCCAGCCTGCTGCTGAAAACCAATCACACTGCAGAAGCTGCACAAGCCGAGGCGCGCTTGAGGGCCATTCGGACGAAAGCGAACGCTACAGCAAGCAGCGACCCCGCCAACTGAAAACGCATTACACGCTTCGTTAGCTCCGGAAGAACTTGCCCGCCATTCCGGTAGGGACTATATTCTCGACCAAGTTTGGGGTCGGTATCTTCGTCCGGCCTTTCCTAATTCCGGCTTATTTGCTCAGGCCGACACGACAAAGTTGTATTGAACGCAGGAGGGAGGAGCATGAGACAGCGGATATCAGGGCTCCTTTCCCCGAGTGTGGCGCTTTCCTGCCTTGCCGTCGTCACTGGATTGGCCGCGCAAGACTCTGCTGCTTTGACGCCTAAGACTCCGATCTCTTTAACCAAGGTCGAAGGACGCATGGATCACCTCGGCATCGATGTGAAGGGGCAACGCCTCTTCGCAACTGCGTTTGATAATCACACGCTGGAAGTTATCGATCTGAAGACAGGCCGCCAAATTCACACCATTCCCAGTCTGGACGAACCTCAGGGCGCGTATTTTGATTCCGAGACCAATCGCCTGTTTGTGGCGTGTGGCGGGGACGGCACGGTAAAAATCTTCGACGGCAGCACATTTAAGCTTCTGCAAACGGTGACGCTCGACCTCGATGCCGACAATGTCCGATACGACGCGCGAGCCAAACACATTGTGGTCGGCTTCGGAGGAGAGAAGTTTCTCGGGGGCAAAGTAACGCGACCCGGAGGGGGAGGCGCGCTGGAGGTTCTGGACCTGATGGGGAAAAGAGTTGCGGAAATTCCGACGGATGCTCATCCGGAATCCTTTCAGCTGGAAAAAATGGGAACGCGGGTTTTCGTGAACGTTCCGGATAAGCAGGAAGTGGAAGTTGCCGATCTTGGGAAGGGCACGGTCCTGGCGCACTGGAAAGTTAGCTGCACCACGAATTTCCCCATGGCGCTCGACGAAGCGCATCATCGGCTGTTCGTCGGCTGCCGGATTCCTGCACGGCTGGCCGTATTCGACACGGAGACCGGGAAAATTGTGGCTTCGCCGGAGATTGTCGAACATACCGATGACCTCTTCTTCGACGCGAGCAAGGGCCGGATTTACATTCTCGGCGAAGGCTTCATCGAGGCTTGGCAGGAGAAGGATCCCGACCACTATGAGCGCAGTGGGCGCTATCCGACCCCCGCTGACGGGCGCACTGGCTTGTTTGTGGCGGATCGGGGGGAACTTTTCGAAACCATTCCGCACCACGGCCAGCAGGGAGCGGAGATTCTGGTTTATTCGACCAAGTAATTGGGGCTGTCAAGAATTCAAGCGAGGAGGCCTAGCATGATGCGAGGGAAGAGCATCGCTATTCTCGTTGTTGGAAGTTTGTTCGCGGTTTTCTCCGGTGCGATATCGGCTTGGTCCGGGCCATCTGGCTATCACATCGTGAAAACGATTCACCTGCCCGGCACTGAGGGCTGGGACTATCTCACGATAGACAGCGCTGCGCGAATCCTGTACATCAGCCGCGAAAACCATATCGACGTGGTGAATATCGATACGGGCGCTATCGTGGGCAAAGTGACCGGCTTGGACGGAACAAATGGCTTACTGCCGGTGCCCGAGCTTGGCCGCGGCTTTGCCACCAATGAAGACAAGAGCGAGGGTGTGATCGTTGATCTTAAGACCCTGCAAAAAATCGGAACGGTAAAGACAGGCAAAGCTCCGGATTCCTTTGCCTACGAACCTGTCAGCAAGCGCGTTTTCATCATGAATAGTGCCGGCGCGAGTGCGACCGCCATTAACGCTTCCGAGAGCACGGTTGCTGGAACCGTACCACTTGGCGGGCAGCCAGAATTCGTGGTGGCCGACGGCAAGGGCAGCGTGTTCATCAACATTACCGACAAGAACGAGGTCGTTGAAGTCGACGGCAAGACGCTGAAGGTGCTTCATCGATGGGCGCTCGCCCCGGGCGAAGGACCTTCTGGTATATCGATGGACCGAAAGAATCGGCGGCTCTTCTCAGCATGCGACAATCAGAAAATGATCGTAATGAACGCGGACACGGGCAAAGTGGTGGCGGCGTTGCGCACGGGGGCAGGAACGGACGCGAGCGTCTTCGATCCGGATACGATGAATGCCTTCGCGCCGGCCGGAGGTGCAGGGACTCTAACCGTCATTCACGAAGACTCCCCCGACAAGTTCAGCGTGCTGGAGGAAATTGACACTCAATCAGGAGCCCGCACGGCCACATTGGATACAAAAACACACAATGTAATTACTGTTACTGCGAGGCATGGCCATGGGTCAACGCACAACGACGTGCTGCCGGATACATTCGTCGTGCTAGTCATTGGCAGGTAGTTCGGAGGGAAGCAAAGCTGGCAGATTCCGCGGCAAAGTGCCCGCCCTCGCGGCCTTATGCGGGGGGCGAGAACTAAGAGTGGCGGCAGCCTCAGTCCGGCTCACATGAATTTTACCTAAATCCCCTGGTGTCACCCCGGGTCTTAGCAGTATTCCGC
The DNA here is from genome assembly GCA_963803735.1 of uncultured Acidobacteriota bacterium. Taxonomy (GTDB): domain Bacteria; phylum Acidobacteriota; class Terriglobia; order Acidiferrales; family UBA7541; genus Palsa-189. Next base: position 80,274 of record CAWDNV010000022.1, read on the forward strand.
CCTTAAGTCCTTCCCGGTACATTCCTTTAGGTCTCCGACTGAATTTTGCGAAGAATGGATCGATTTCCCTACCTACTCATGCGAGCGATTGTCTGGCTGATGCTTTTGGCGGCAGTGCCGGCCGCCGCACTCAACGCGCAAACCTTTCTAACTACGCCAATTAATCTATCGGGAACCGGCCATGGTTCGGCTCCGGCGATTGCGGTGGGGCCCGGCGGCGATATTGATGTGGCGTGGCGTGATTCCGGGGCGATTTTCTTCAAGCGATTGGCTAACGGCGGGCAAACGTTTTCCGCGACGATGACCGTCGCCACAACGAATCTTTCTTCACAGGCGTCGCAGCCACAGATTGCGGTGAATTCCGCGGGCGTATATGTCGCGTGGGCGGGAACCAACAGCAGCGGCGGGGGCGACATTTTCTTTAGCAGCCTTGCGAATGGCTCGAGCAGTTGGCTTCCTCCGGTGAACGTGTCGGGCGGAAGCGGAATTGCTTCTGGCAGTAACGCGCCAGTGCCGCACATGGCAGTGGATCCGAATGGTGGCGTGGACATTGTGTGGGGACAGACCGCCGCTTACTTTGCTCGCACAACCGATGGAGGGAGTAGCTTCACCGTTACGACCCCGGCCTTATCCACTTCGCCGATGGCGAGCGTAAGCCCGCGTTTGGCTATAAGTGGCTCGGGCACCGTCTATGTGGTGTGGGAGAATGCGGGCAACTGCCCGACGATAACTTTTGCGCGCTCCACCGACAATGGTGCTCACTTCACAGATTATCCCGTCGACGACACGCTCACGGTAAATACAGTGCAGCAGACCGGCTGTACTTATGACGTGCAGATCGCTCTAGGCGCCAGCAACACGATCCATCTCCTATGGGCCAACGATCATTCCAACACTTCGAGTATCAGGGACCTCATCACCACCTACCAAACTGATAGCGGCAACTCCTTCGCGGGGTTTGACAAGCTGAACCATAAGGGTTTTCAGAATCTGTCGAGCACAGCGCCTTACACGCCGCAGATGGCCATAGACACGAGCGGGAATATCGATGTGGTATGGATGGGAGAAGTCTCGAACAGCGATTCGACGCAGTTGGTTTATTTCAGCCGCTCGCAGAATAGCAGTCCGCAGCCCGCTGGGCAGAGTTTCTCCAATCCACAGCCGCTTACCAATCCGCCGGCCTCGAATTCATTGGCTACTGGATTTCCGCAGATCGCCGTGGAGGCGAGCGGCGCAATTGACGTCATCTGGCAGCAGGCCAGCGCCACAAATCCGAGCAGCGCGTTTGATATGGTTCTGGCGCGCTCGACCGATGGCATTAGTTTCACGAATACGATACTGAATAGCGTGCCCACGACGCAAAGCGGCAGCGCACAGATCGCCGCGGATGCGAGCGGCAGTATTTATGCGAGTTGGCAGGGAAGTTCCGGAAGCGGTAGCGATGTCCTTCTTAACGGCGATTCTGCCGGGCTCCAGGCGTCCGCTACTTTTAACCTCAGCGCAGTGACAGCCTCGGTCTCGCCCGCATCGGCGGTCATCAATGTGGGCGGTTCGGCTACTTTCAATTTGTCAGTGCATTCGACGAACTCGGTTCCGGGTACTGTGAGTTTGGCCTGCGGCGGCGTACCGTCCGGAGTGAGTTGCAGCTTCAACCCGAGCTCGCTAAGCCTCGCATCGAACGGGACAGCATCTTCGGCGTTGAGTGTGAGCGTGTCTCTGAAGCCGTCAGCATCGGCTGCGCAGCGCGGTCCCAGTTCGAATTTTGGGCCTCAGCCGGACGCGACGCCGACGACGGCTATCTGGATGTGGGGAATTGGTCTCGCTCTGTTTGCGACGATCTTAATTGCAAAGCCTCTGATCACTAGGGCCCTTCGTTACAACTGCGCTGACTTGGTTCGCGCGTTTGCGTTGACGCTGCTGCTCGCCGCAGTGGCCGCGGGCATGCAGTCTTGCGGGGGCGGAACGCAAAGCGGCGACGGGGGCGGCGGGGGAGGCGGCTCGATCACGGTGCCGCTGACGCTGCAGGCACGGTCGAATTCGACGAGTTCGAATCTGCAAACTATTACCATCACGGTGCCGTAGCGGACGCCTCAATTGATCCCGAATAACAAATGCATCAGATAGGATTCCCCTTAGGGGAGCGTAATGTCTTCCCTGCATCTCCCTGAGAGATTCGAGGTATTTCGTTCCCTCCCGGCCTGAGCAATTCTCCCATCGTTCGAGTTTTCCGACCGCATCCAGATGAATCGAATGCCACTGCGCACGGCCCCCGAGGTCATCCGCCGTAAGCATGCCGGCGCGCGGGCGCTGTGGATCGCAATATTGACGACCGCCGTTCTTGCCTTTTCTGGGGACGCGGCCAGGGCACAAAGCTTCACTCCTCCGGAGAACGTTTCCAGCGACGGGGCAGGCAATTTCCCCCAGGTAATTGCGGATCCAGACGGCAACGTGAATATCGCTTATTTGGATTTCGTCAGCGGAGAACCTACGAACGGAGTGTGGTTCGTGCGGGGGTCTTTCAGCAGCGGGACATTCCATCCCGCGTCTTCGCCGGTCAGGGTTTCCAAAAACGCGGGCGGCTCTTTCAGCATGGCGCTGGAATCGAGTTGCGTCATCGACATTGCCTACATGGACCAGGCGTCGCCGTTTGGCAGTCAGGGCGACATTTTCTTCGCGCAATCCAGCGACTGCGGGGCGAGCTTTACCTCCATCAACATCACGAATAGCGCGCTCACCTACTACTCTCATCGCGGGCCGCAGCTCGTCATAAACAACGGAATAGCGCAAGTCGTATGGGCGTCCACCACTGATCCAACGAGCACGAAGACGACCCTGCTTTACGCACAACGAAATTTGGCAAGCAGTTTTACCCTGCCGACGGCATTGGCTACGTCGCCCAATGAAATGGAGTGTCTGGAAGCAGCGGCCGTGCCGAAGAGCGGCAACACGGACATCGTTTGGTGCGACGGCAATGTAGAGTTTCTCAATTCAGTGAATGGTGCGCGGCCGATTACGATAGGACCGGGTGGCGAAGCTCAGTTCGCGGTCAATTCGGAAGGCGACGTCAATGTAGTTTGGGCTGAACCCAGCTCTGGCGGCTCGATCGAATTCAGCCGCTCTACGGGGCAAACGGGAATGTTTTCGGCGCCCAAGACTCTTTTCGCCGGATATGACCCGCAACTTGTCGTCGACAAGAGCGGGAATCTGGATCTGGCTTACTGGGCCGGGCGAGGCGCCGTTCTTTTCAGCCGCTCGACAGACGGTGGAAACAATTTTTCGGCGCCGGTGACGGTAACGCCATCGCTCTCAGGGCTCGGTTCTCCGGCGGTCACGCAAATGACGGCGGATTCCACTGGCGCGGTGAATTTGACCTGGGAATATCCGCAAGCTCTTGAGGGTATTATCTTCAGCCGCTCTGACATTCAGGGCACATCCTTTTCCACTCCGGTTGCAGTCTCCACTGATGTGAAAGCCGCTCCCTCAGGCGTTCAAATCGCCACCGATGCGAGCAATCATGTTTTAGTGCTGTGGTCGGAGAAAGATGTGTTCATCTCCCAACGCGATGCGACGAACGCGGCAAATGGATTCACGATCAGTGCAACGCCTGCGTCGTTGACGGCGCTGCCGGGAGGCTCGGCCACGGCGAAGGTGACGCTGACGGCGGCGAGCGGGTTCGATCAGGCCGTGAATCTGAGTTGCGGCCAGTTGCCAGCAGGCGCGGAGTGCTCCTTCTCGCCGGCATCGGTAACGCCCAGTACCTTGGGCACGGTCGTAACTTTGACGGTAACGATTTCGAGCACGCTCTCGACACCGGGTTTCCCCTTTACCGTCAACGTGGCGACTCCCATGGTCAGCCAGTCTCAGGACATGCAGATCACGGTGGGGCAGATGACGCCTTCCGTGATACCCACGGCGGCGATAATCCCCCTCGGGGGGAGAGCGAGCTTCGCAGTAATGGTCGCAAGCACTGGCGGCTTCGCCGGACAATTCAATCTCTTCTGCAGCGCGCCCGCGGGCGTAACGTGCTCGTTTTCTCCCAATTCAGCCTTTCTACCCATCAATGGGAGGGTTCAGTCGATAATGACGGCGCAAGTTTTGAGCTTACCGGCCGGAGCCATCCCGTCTAACGATCCGCGGGACAACGCCCCGTCTTCGCCGCCGTTGACGCAGGACATTGTGATGATCTTAGGTTTGGCGTTATTCCTCTTGAGCGCTATGGCGTTCGCGTGGTTGCGCGGAAGCGATAGCAGCCACATCGTGCGCGGGCGAATGATGGCGAGCATCGTCGTGAGGATGGGAGCGACCGTGGCACTGGCGGCAGTGATGCTTTCCTGCGGCGGCACGACAACGACGACGAGAGTCACCGCCGGAACAAATAGCACCTCAGTAACCACTGGCGATACCGCCGGAGTTCCCGGAACAGGCGGCGTCGGTGGCACGGGAGGAAGTGCGGGCGCCGGGGGTACTACGAGCGGCGGTGTGAACATGCCTGGAAGCACGTCCGTCACGTTTCCTCTGACGGTGATGGCTCAATCAGGCGCGAGCGTAGTCGAGGTGGGAACAGTTTCCGTCACGGTGCCCTAAAAAATCGCGACAGCCCAGTGGAAACGAATACGTTCCCTAGTTCTTCGTTCCCTTCGAGAATTTCGGGCTCTCGAGCGTTCCCTCGATCCGGAACGGAAACGACAACTTGCCTTCGGTCAATTTGGCTCCCGCCAAAAACCGAGCGAACGTGTTGGTCAAGAAGCCCTGCTTCGTAGTAATTGCCGCCACGCCCTGATAGTTCAGATCGTCAGAGCCAGAGACGCTCACACTCCCCGACCCATCCACATCCACTCCATAGCCGTCGATATCAATCGTCTTGCTCGTAATCCGCTGGTTCGCCAGCTCCAGGTCCGTGGAAATCGACGAGAACGAATCGGGATTCTCTTTGGCGGGGCCCAGATCGTTGAAATGCGCCAGCTTCATCAAGTTTGCATTGAGCATCAGGCTCGGCACCTTACCGTTAGTCACCTTTACGTGCCCCGTCCCATGCATTCCCGCCAGCGGGCTCTGGGTGTGCTCGATCTCTCCGCCGAGCTTCAGGTCTCCTTCCAGTCTTCCTGTCATTCTCCCGCGCGTTTCGTGGAACGCCGCCAACAAATGGGTCATGTTGATTGCGCTCATTCGCGCGTCGGCCTTAAAGCTAGCGTTCTTTTTCGCCACGTTTACGGAGAAGTCACCTGTCGTTTTACCGCCATACACGTCTGCTCTTACGTCCGTGAAAAAAGCCGCCCTCGACTCCAGCCGGAACTTGGAGTTCACATTTGTCGTCTCCACTGCACCGAAACGCAAGCGGCTCGCCTTCCAGTTGCCCTGGCCGGCCAGCGCGGGAGAAGCCGGATTGACGATTGCAGCCACGTCCACCCGATCCAGTTCACTAGTGATGTCGTGGGCCTCGAAAAAGACAGGGCCCGGCGCATCCGAAGGGTCCAGCAGATTCGACGCGATCAACTGCCCCCGATTAATCACCACTTTGTCGATGATGCCCAGGGGAAAGGTGTTCTTCGAATTCGCTGCTTTAGGATTCTCGAAGTTCCAGGGGCCATCAGGGTCCGACACCAGGTTGATCTCCGGGTTCTCCAGCACGAGCGACCGGACGACCATCTGCCGGTGCAGCAGGGCCCAAAAGTCGAGTACGGCATCAGCCCGCGCCACTTTAACGATGTAACTGGGAGGAAATAGCGGAGGGCTTTTCACCCCAAACTGCTCGATGTGAATCGTTACGTGGGGAAAGAAGGTCAGCGCCAGGCGTCCGATTTCCACTTTCTTTCCGGTATTCTCTTCGAAGTAGGAAATCACCTGGGGCCGGTAACGATCCAGGTTGAAGAAAACAGGCAATAAAATCAAGGCAGCCAAAAGACAGCCGGCGATGACAATCAGGCTAAGAGCGATCTTGCGGCGGGTAATCATGCCAAACTCCATACTCTTCCAGGATTTCTGCGAGTGCAGTCCCAGACTTTTGATTCTACTCTGTCCGTTTCGCCCGTGGAGGCTGGTTGCGGGCGCGGCGGGAACCACTCTTTTGATGGCTCAGAGGCCCGGGCGGACAGAAGAGAAGATTAGTTTGTACTGCTGACGATGCCAGCGTCTGTCCCATACAGCACGTCTCTGAAAGAAAAATGGCCCGGGAAGTGGGAACTCTCGGAGGACTGACTTCCTGACTGAGTCGCTACGACTATTTTGAGGAGCCGCCGCGTAATGTAATAGCGTACGACGCATGAGACAGAGGTCCAAATCGCAGATTCCGGCTTAATTGCGATATGCTTTGAAGATGACCCATCCTTCAGAGTCCGAAGTTAGACCGGCCACTATCCTTATAGATATGCAGCTCCAGAAGACGCCCGCCGAAGAGCACGATGCGTCGCTTCAGGAACTGCGGCAACTCATTGAAACGCTGGGGTGGGATATCGTCGGAGCTCTCACGCAGAAACTGCACTCCCCCACGGCCGCGTCTCTCATCGGGCCAGGAAAACTCGAAGAACTGAGCGAGCTCGTGAAAGCGCCCCGCAAGGCCGAAAGTGTAGTGTTCGATCACGAACTAACCCCCACGCAAGTGAGAAACATTAGAGAAGCGACCGCCGTGGAGGTTTACGATCGTTCGGCCGTCATCCTCGAGATTTTTCATAGGCATGCTCGCACAAAAGAAGCGCGACTTCAGGTGGAGTTGGCAAGGCTCAAGTACCTCGCGCCCCACAAGAGCGTGTCGGGGGCCAAAGAGCGAAGGGGTGGAGGACGGGGCGGCCGAGGGGTCAGCGAGTCCTTTCACGAGACCGAGCGCCGGGAAGTGCGGGATCGAATCAGCGAACTGCAACACGAACTCAAAGAGGTCCATCGAGAGCAAGTCGAGCGCCGTCGCCATCGCGAAGGTTTGCCCAAGGTTGCCATCGTCGGCTACACCAATGCCGGAAAGTCTTCACTCATGCGGGCGCTCACCGCGAGCGAAGTGCTCGTGGCCGATCAGCTCTTTGCGACCCTGGATACCACCGTTCGAGCCTTACAGCCGGAGACTCAACCTCGGATTCTCGTTTCCGACACAGTGGGTTTCATTCGAAATCTTCCCCACGATCTGGTGGCCTCATTCCGGTCGACTCTCGATGAGGCGCTAGACGCCTCCCTCCTGCTCCACATCGTGGATGCGGCGGATCCCGCGTTTCGCTCCCACATTCAAGTGACGAAAGAAGTGCTCGAAGGCATTGGGGCGGGAAAGCTCCCGGCTCTTCTGATTCTAAACAAGATTGACGTCGTCGATATTTCGCAAAAGGCAGTATTAAAAAAAGAGTTCCCCGAGGCCATTGCGATGTCCGCGCTGAACCCCAAGGACATCGAGGCACTTCGCACCCGTCTCGTCAGTTTCTTTCTCGATAACATGGCTCAGGTGGAGCTCGTCGTTCCCTACGGCAAGGAAGGCGTGCTTGCCGACATCCGCAAGAACATCCAGGTGCTCAGCGAGTCTTACGAGGAAAAGGGTGTGCGCCTCAAGATAAAGGCGAACCCCGGCACCGTTACCGCCTTGAAGCGAAGCCTCGCGTCGTAAGAACTCCGGCGAATTCCACAATGCGGCCGCAGCAGCGGCCCCACCTTTTAGCGGAACTCCTGATTCATTACCAAAGCAGCTTCAGCCCGAATTGGAGCTGGCGCGAAGTGGTGGACGTGTTGGTGATGACGCCAGCCGTCGGGGAGGGCCCTCCTGTAGCCGCGGTGAAAACGACCGGATTCGGAGCATTGAGGTTGGCGCGATTGAGCAAATTGAAAGATTCAGCTCGGAACTGCAGGTTGAATCGTTCTGAGAGCGCAAATCTTTTTGCGAGTGACAGGTCCAGTTCCGTCAAACCGGGACCCTGCAGGACATTGCGGCCAACATTTCCGTAGGTGCCGGGCAACGGCTGAATGAACGAGTTGGGATTGAAGTATTTGCCGGGAAGGCCAAGGATGAGCGGGCCGGAAAAGGCCGAATTCCAGGAAGGCCGCACAGGATTGCGGGTATCACCGTCGTTCGACGGGTTGTAAGAAAGTTGGGGCGTGAACGGCAGGCCCGATTGAATCGTTTCGATTCCGCTGAGCTGCCAATCTTCAATCAGGCGGTTAAGCCATGCGCGCGTGCGAAGAACACTGCGCCCAAACGGAAGATCATAAGTTGCGTTGATGACCGCGCTATGGCGAACGTCAAATGACGCGCGACCATAATCGGCTGTCGGCTGAAGCGGATTAGCGACGAATGCCGGGGAATTCGTGGCCACGCTGGTGTTCATGTTGTCCCCATCGTCGAGCGCTTTGGCAAAAGTGTATGCGCCGCGGAATTGCAGACCGCGAGCGACGCGGTGATTCACGTCGACCTGGAGACCGTTATAAGAACTGACGCCTTCGGAGAACCAGTCCGTCGTGTTCCAAACCGAGTTGTTCGCCAGTGGCGCGTTAGCCGGGAAGTAGAAGGCACCTGCGGGATAGCCCGTGGGGCAAGGCGACGCAGGGCAAATCGTCGGAACAGGGAGATTCGTATCGAGCGAAAGCAATTCGTGATAGCCGTGTGAACCGATATAGCCCACGCTCAAGACTGTGTTCGGTGCGATTTGCTGTTCGATTTTGACTGTGTAGGACTCCACTGTGGGCGTCTGAAGGTTTGGCTGCACGCCGCTGGGAATGACTTTCGCCCCCGTATACGTTTTGTCGGGAGCGATACTGGAAAACGGAACGTTCTTCACCGCGTAGACTGTGTTGTAAGGCGGATTTTGGTCCAGGCGGTAACTCAGGTTATCGAGCAAGGCGTAGTAGACCCCAACGCCGGCGCGAATCACTGTCTTTTTTGAAGCGAAGGGAGCCCAGGCGAGGCTCAGGCGCGGCGCCGGCAAGAATTTGGCGTTGTTTACCGCCAGCGCAGAACTGCCTACAGCGGGCGGAGAAAGAATCACGCCGGCGGAGTTGTAGAGATAATTGGACGCGCGGCCATCGACCTCATTCCAGCCGTTGGTGAATTCACCTCGAAAACCGATGCGCAACTCGAGCGAAGGCTTCAATTTGACGGCATCTTCGGCGTAGAACGCGCCTTCGGAAGAACGCCAGCCCAGCGGCGTATAAGACGGTGCATACGTGTAAGTGCTTACGATCCCTTGCTGAATGAATGTCTTCAGGCTGCTGAAGGAGATCTGGCCGTACTGATCCTGCACAAGGCTGTCGTTCGATTGCAGACGCTGAAACCAAACACCGAAATCGAAGAGATGATTGCCATGCGTGAGCGTCAAATGGTCTTCGGCGGTAAAGAGATTGCGCGCCACGCGGAGATTGCTTCCGGCGTTGGTGCCACCATTGGTGATCTGCGAGGCTCCGTTCAGTGTGGTGCCTCCGCCCACGACTACAGCGCCTACGGGCTGGCCGGCATTGACCCAGGAAGGCAAGTCCACTGTGGTTCCGCTATTGAAGTAGAAGCCGCCGCGGGAAAAGCCAAACGTGACGCGATTGAGCACACTGGGAGAGAAGATGTGCGTCTCACTGAGCGAAGCCACCTGCTCGCGCAGAAAAAGGTCGTCAAGAGTGAAAGGATTGTTGCTCGGTGAATGCGCCGTACTGTCGTCGGCTGTGTAAACGGCGGCGAAGGAATCTTTGCTCGAAAGCGCTTCGTCGAAGCGCGCCGTTCCGAAATCTTCCCGCACGTGCTGCACGGGATTGGTGAAAGCTTCGGCAATTCCGCTCGGTGCTCCCGTCGAGGTCAGAAGTTCCGGGCCATTGGCGATGGGCCACAAAGCGAGCAGGGGCCGAATACCGGGCACTGCAGTGGCGCGAGAGGCGGCATCCGGCACGAGCGTAACGTCGCTTAAGCCCAGGTTCTGGCGGAACCCTTCGTAATTCACGAAGAGAAAAGCCTTGTCCTTCTTGACCGGTCCGCCAAGTGACGCGCCAAACACATCGCGTTGAAATTGCGGAATGTCACCGTGATCGAAGAAGTTGCGCGCGTCCAGGGCACTATTGCGCAGAAATTCGTACGCGCTGCCATGGACCCCATTGGAACCGGAAGCGGTGACGATATTTATTTGCGCCCCGGGGCGCTTGCCGTATTCGGCTCCATAGTCGTCTTTCACCACGGAGAATTCTCGGACAGCATCGACGCCCAGAAGTTGGCCGCTCGCTCCACCCGGAGTGTTGTTGATCTCGGAAGCTCCCGTATACTCGACGCCGTTGAGCAAGTAGAGATTTTCCTGGGGTCGGCGGCCTGAGGCGGAAAACATGTTGCCCACGACTGAATTTGAAGTACCGATACCTCCCGCACGCTGCGAGGTATAGTTCACAACTCCGGGATTGAGCGTCACCAGCTGATCGTAACTGCGGCCGTTCAACGGCAGATCTTTCACTTGCCGCTCGCCAACTAATCCGGAGGTTTCGGTGGTGGTTACATCGGCGGAAATTGCGGTCTCCTGAACCTGTACGTTCTGCTGCAGTTCCGCGACCGCAAGCTGAAGATCGACGGTGGCCCTTTGCCCCAATACCAGGTTCACTTTGGCACGCGCGGGCTGAAATCCGGCCTTTTCGGCTGAGACTTCGTAGCCACCCACAGCAAGAGCGGGCGCGTCATAACGGCCGGAATAGTCGGTGGTCAAAGAGCGAAGGGAGCCGGTCTCAAGATTCTTGATTTTTACGCTGCCGCCGGCGATGGCACTGCCCGTCGCGTCGCTCAGAGTCCCGCGAATGGCCGCGTCATCCTGGGCAAAGGACGGTGTCGTGCTGAAAGAACCTGAAATCAAGACAGCCACGAAAGATAAAAGCGCGGGATACCGCAATTTACGTGCTGCCATTTCTGATCTGCCGCTTAGCATTTCGCAATTCCTCTCAGTAGCTGAATTTGTATTGCTGGGGCGCCGAGTGCCGACGTGGCGATGGAATCGCCACTGAATGGTGGTTCAACAACAGCGCCGAGAGGTGTCCTTGTGAGAGGAAGGAAACGGTCTGAGTTGGGCCTAGCTTGAATTCGTTGTACAGCTTCACGATCAGGTTCCTCGATTACAAAACAACTGCTAGTGCTTGCTTGGATGATGGCAGAGTAAATCTGCCGGCGAAGGACGGACAGCGACTAGAAGCGACAACAACAGCGGCTTGCGCCCGCAGGGGCGTAAGAAGAAGCGATGGTTGCTTCGAAGGGCATCATAAAGTCGGTCGAGAGAGATTACTTTGTTCGATGTACTGATGTCAACGGCAAGATGGCCATATGTCACAGCAAGATGAGAATGTCCGGTTTGTGCAAAGTAGAAATGTCCGGTTTCATCCAGGGCGGGAGGAGGGATGGGACCGGAGCGAATCGAGTTGAGCGCGAAAGAACGGGAACGGTTGAAAGTTTTACAGCAGGTCGAAGAAGGCCATCTAAAACAAACCGAAGCAGCCCGGAGACTGCATTTAACCGACCGGCAGGTGCGGCGTTTGCAGGTCCGGCTGCGCAGCCAGGGCGATCGCGGAATCGTGCATCGATTGCGAGGTCGCGGATCGAACCGGAAGATTCCCGAGTCGGTGGAGCAGCATGCCCTGCGCCACTTGCGCCAGGCGCGCTATGCGGGTTTCGGTCCCACGCTGGCGGCCGAACATCTGGCGCGTCGGGGCACGAGCGTCAGCCGCGAGACGCTGCGGAAATGGATGAGCGCCGCAGGATTGTGGCGGCCGCGAAATCGGCGGCTGAAAACGGTGCACGTATGGCGACCGCGGCGCAGTGCTTTCGGCGAGTTGGTGATGATGGACAGCTCGCCCTATGGCTGGCTGGAAGAGCGCGGGCCGGCCTGCCATCTGATCGCGCTGATCGATGATGCCAGCAGTCGTGCCTGGGGCCGCTTGGTAGAGCACGATTCCACCGAAGAGAACTTGCGCACCTTACAGGACTGGCTGGAACGCCACGGGCGACCGCTGGCACTGTACACGGATAAAAACAGCCTGTTTGTGACTTCACGCCCGGTGCAGTGGCAGGAGCAGTTGCGGGGGGAACCGGCGCGCACGCAGTTCGGACGGGCCCTGGGGGAGTTGGGCATCGAGTGGATCGCCGCGCACTCGCCGCAGGCCAAAGGACGCATCGAGCGGCTGTTCGGCACCCTGCAAGATCGTCTGGTGAAGGAGATGCGTATCCAACAGATCGCCACGCTGGAGCAGGGCAATCGTTTTCTGGAGATGACCTTCTGGCCCGCTTGGCAAGAGCGTTTTGCCGTGCAGCCGGTCATGGCCGTCAATGCCCACCGGCCACTGGGGAGCACCCATCGGCTGGAGGAAATTCTCAGCGTGCGCCAACCCCGCACGGTGGCGGCCGATCACACCGTGAGTTGGCAAGGGCAGCGCTGGGGAGTCTGGCGCGAAGACGTTTGCCCGGGATTACGCGGGGCTCGGGTGGAGATCGAAAGACGCCTGGATGGTTCGCACTGGCTGCGTTTCCGCGGCCGTTACCTGCCGCTGCATCCCTGCCCGGCGGCGCCGCGATCGGCAACTCCTTCCGGCCTACGGCCTGCAGGAGTCGCCGATCAAAAACGCAAAGCAGCCACCCAGGTCAAAACCAAATACATTCCCCGGCCCGATCATCCCTGGAGGAAACCTTGGAAGCGGACATTTCTATTTGGCAGGGAACCGGACATTTCTACTTTGCGTTGACACGGCAAGATGGCCATAGCCTGCTTTTGCTTCGCGTGCTTATCGGCAATTCGGCGTATTCTCATGGATGGAAGCGGAGGAATGAACTTATGAATCCGAAGGAAGCATTCGAGCCGGAAACAACCAGGAAAGTGGCGAAAGAAATTCCCGGATATACTTACGGCACTCCAGAAGCGGCCAGATCCCCTGTTTCGCTCGCCGACATGGAATTGTTGAAGAAGGCCGTGAATTTCACTGAGGAGGACCAGAGATACCTGCGCGTGGCCGGCGAGGTACTTTCGGACCAAACCGAAGAAGTCATCAAGAAGTGGCGAGGCGTCATCGCCTCCAACCCGCACCTCGCGCAATATTCTTTCGGACCCGATGGCAAACCGGATGCGCACTACTCAGCTGAGAGCGGGTTGAGATTCCGGCAATGGATTCTGGACACCTGTTTCCGCCGCTACGATCAAGATTGGCTCGATTATCAGCAGGAAATAGCGCTGCGCCACACCAGCGTAAAAAAGAACCGAACCGACCACGTGGAATCCGCCGCGCACATTCCACTGCGGTACGTGATCGCGTTTACGGCAGTAATCAACGATGGCGTTCAGCCATTTCTGGGCGCGAAAGGACACTCACCCGAGGATATCGAGCGCATGCATCGGGCCTGGTGCAAGTCTGTGCAACTACAAATCGCGTTGTGGAGCGAGCCCTACGCCGACAGCAAGTTGGCGCCGGACGAGTGGTGATTTTTACGGGCAGATTCCGGGGTTCAAGAAAAAGCAAAAGCCGGAGAGCTTTGCAACGACCGCGAGCCTAAACGCTTAATAATCAAATATCTGCAGCTTAGAGGGAAGTTGAAAGTCTTTACCAGCATCACCTGATTGTTCGATGCATAAGGCGCCTCTAGGCTGGAATTGCCAGGAGGTGAAGCGAACTATGGCAAAAAAGATGAATATGATTACCGGTGTCACAGCGTTAGCGCTCGTTTTTGGCGCAGTTCCGGCATTCGCTCAATACGGCGGCAGCAGCGGCACGACGCGGCAGCCGCCAGGACGCCAACAGGATTCCACGACGAGCCAAGACAACACGGACACGAATTCGGCAAATACTACGAAGTCATCCGCCGATGAGAATTTCGCCAAGAAGGCGGCACAAGGTGGAATGGCCGAAGTAAAACTCGGTCAGCTTGCCGAACAGAAGGGTTCTAGTCCAGAGGTGAAGAATTTCGGACGTCGGATGGTGCAGGATCACTCGAAAGCTAACAATCAGCTAAAGGATGTTGTTTCGCAGGAGAATATTCCTCTGCCGAACGAGCTGGATAAGTCAGACCAGGCCACATACGACCGTCTGTCCAAACTTTCTGGTGACGCTTTCGACCGTGAATACGCAAGAGACATGGTGAAAGACCATTCGAAGGACGTCTCCGAGTTCCAAAAGGAAGCGAAAAACGGTAAGGACGAGTCCATAAAGAATTTTGCGGCTCAGACTTTGCCCACGCTGCAAAACCATCTGGATCAGGCCCGCCATATGGAACAGGCGGTAAATCAATCTTCGAATTCGGGACCAAACGGTAATAGCAACGGGACCGGCAATACCGGCTACGGCGGCAATTCCGGTACCGGCTATCCCACTAATAATCGAACGAACCCAGGGACGACATCGGGGAACTCGCCCTCTAGGTAGTCACTCTGGCTGCATCGCTTGCGTATGAATTGTGCCGGCTTTCACCTACTGGAAGCCGGCACTTTCTTTTTGAGAAGCCCGGCTTCAACCTTCTGCTTTAGAGTTAAGATCAGGTTAGTCACATCATGCAAAACGGAACCTCACGGGACCAGATATTCACAATCGAAAAGAGCTAATTATGCGAGCGACTCTCCTGGCGGTTTTTTTTCTCCTGCTATTTCTCGGCGCTCGATCTTCCGTCATCGTAACCGGCGCACAAAATGCCGCGTCGCGAAATCCGCAGGCTCAAGTTTCGCAAGGACGCTACCTGGTTGAGGAAGTAGCGAAATGTTCGGAGTGCCACACGCCGCGCGATGCTGAATTTCAGCTCGATCCGTCGCGATGGCTTCAGGGCGCTTCGATCTGGATCGTGCCAGTTCACTCCATCCCCAATTGGGCGCAATTTGCTCCCCCGCTCGCGGGTTTGCCGGCACTTAGCGACGAACAGATGGAACGCGTTTTGGAAAAGGGCCAGGCGGCAAACGGGCGAGAGATTCAGCCTCCGATGCACCGCTACCACCTGAGCCACGCCGACGCCCAGGCCGTCATCGCCTACCTGCGTTCTGTACCAATGAGCCGCTAACGCTTCCTCGTAAAGTGTATTCGTCTGATTTCCCTCGAGGTATGGACAATGCACCTTAGCGGTGTGTATTCTTCGGCCTCCGGCCACGGATCGAGTTGTAAGTTCACATCTGAAAAGCGGTAATTCTAAGATTCTCTCGGGAGGAGCATGATGGAAATTAAGGGCGAGTTTGTTACGACAAAAGTGAGCGACGGGAACTCGATGCGGCTGTATGTGGCGCGTCCAGTTGGCGCGGCCGCCGGTCGTGGCCTTCTGGTAATGCAGGAGGCGTTCGGCGTGAACGCACATATCCGTGATGTTACCGAACGGTTCGCGCGCGAGGGATTTTTGGCTGTTGCGCCGGAGCTCTACCACCGAACGGGCGCCGGATTCGAGGGTAGATACGACGATTTCCCCTCCGCGATGACACACCTGAAGGAACTGCGCGATACGAACCTCGAAGCGGACTTTCGAGCAACATACGATTGGCTGCGGGCCAATGGAGTCGCTGCTGGTTCGCCAATCGCCGCGGTCGGTTTCTGCATGGGAGGGCGGGCGGCGTTTCTGGCGGCGATAACACTACCGATTGAATGCGCCGTTTCATTCTACGGCGGCGGCATTGCGCCGAATCCCATGAATCCGGGCTTGCTGGGCCGCGTAAATGATCTAAAGGCTCCGGTCCTTCTCTTCTGGGGCGGGCGAGATCAACACATTACGCCAGAACAAAGAAGCGCGGTGGTAGATGCTTTGAAAGCGGCGGGAAAGAGCTACGTCAATGTGGAATTTTCCGATGCCGACCACGGATTTTTCTGCGACGCGCGCCCGAGCTATAACCCGATCGCGGCCGCACAGGCTTGGCCGCTCACACTAGCGTTCCTTAATACATACACGGCCGCACGGGAACAACGCGCTTCAGCGCGCTCGTAAATCCTTGAGGAAACGCTGCGTCCGCGAGAGGCGGCCAAACTGGCGCGGAACTTTTCTCCGCCGGCAAGCGGGGATCAAGCTTTCAGTGTGTCCAGCCGCGGCGGCATATCCAGAAAGGCACGCGTGACGTGCCACAGCTGGTGACGATTCAGCCCGAGAACGAGCGAATGCGCCATACCCGGCAAAATCGCAAACTGCCGGTCTGAATTGGGCAACTTGCGATAAAAATTGAGGCAGTCTTCGTCGGTGGCGATGCCATCGTATTCGCCGCGCGCGACGAGCACCGGCGCATGAATTTTTTGCGGATCAATGACCGGCAGGTTGGCGGTCATATCGAGATACGTTCCGGTAGGAACGCTGTTACCGAAACGCAGTTCCGCCTCCGCGAGCGCATCTCCAACGGCGGGCTCGGAGGTACCGCTCTTATCGCGCGTAAAGATGCTGTGGATCATGTCGCCGTCGCGAGGACGGCGGTTGTGAGTGCGATAAAACTCGAGCTGCTTGGCGCGGTCGCTGAGTGTCGGTGAGCCTTCGCCAGTGTAGGTGAGAGCCGCGAGAACAAGTCGGCTGATGCGCTTGGGCTGCTCCATCGCGTACGCGCCCACCCGAAGCGCGCCTGACGATTCCCCGAAAAAATGATAGCGCTGCTGGCCTGTTTCGCGAGCCACTACTTCTACTGCCGCTTTGAGGTCCTCCACACCATCGGCAATGTTGGAGTTTCCTTCGCCGATTGACGATCGGCCATAGCCCGAAAAATCCATGGTCCAGACATCGAATCCATATTCGGCGAATTTGTTCATCAGAGAATATTCACCGTGCCCGGGAACGTTGAGGTCGAAGGTGGGGCGACCGGAAATGGATGAGCCGTGCACGAGGAACAGAACCGGCTCTACGCCTTGGCGCGAATGCGGCGGATTGGGGCGCTTTCGAAACAGGTAAAGCTTCAGATTGCCGCGCTGTGCCCAATACTCATTGCTCCATATTTTCTTATCCGGTGTAGCGGAGGGCGCCTCATCGTCTTTTTGAGCAGCTGATTTTTGCGCACCCAGCGTTTCTCTTGCGACAGCGCTCAGGAGGGCCGGAGCGGCACCTGCGAACCCTAAGCGATAAAGAAAGGAGCGGCGGGACGATTCTGGGACTGCAGGTGCCATGATTGCCTCCTAACTAGAAAAACTATCCGGTTTCAATTGGAGAAAACGCAGATCGAGCTGCCCGGGGCTACCATACTCTTCTCACTCAGTGAACCGCAACACCCGAGGGCGCATGGAAAAGCACGACGGTAGAGGATATTTAGCGGCCACTTTTTGACGTTTCGGCTAAGGTTTGAGCTGGCTCGATTTCCTCTACCGGTTGGCGCGCAACTGTTCCTTGCGGCGCGGCCCGCAGATACTGCGCGGGCCAAGATATGGGCTTGCCAAGCTCGGCAGCGGCATGGAGCGG
Organism: uncultured Acidobacteriota bacterium; assembly: GCA_963803735.1. GTDB lineage: Bacteria > Acidobacteriota > Terriglobia > Acidiferrales > UBA7541 > Palsa-189. The sequence goes on from CAWDNV010000022.1 coordinate 97,555, forward strand.
CCAATAGGGATCACGCAGCATCTCGCGAGCCAGCAGAACGATATCCGCCTGGCCCTTGCGGATGATTTCGTCGGCCTGATCCGGATCGGTGATCATGCCGACTGCTCCGGTAAGAATACCTGCATCGCGCCGAATGCGTTCCGCAAACTGCACTTGATAGCCAGGCCCCATCGGAATCTTCGCGTCGGCGACGTTTCCTCCAGAGGAGCAGTCCACCAGATCCACACCGAGAGGGCGCAGGCCTCGGGACAATTCAACGGCTTGCTCGATATCCCAGCCGCCCTCCACCCAGTCGGTTGCGGAGATGCGAATAAACAGAGGCAGTCGCTCCGGCCAAAAACGGCGGACCTTGGCCACTACTTCGCGGACAATTCGCGTGCGGTTTTCGAAGGAGCCCCCGTACAGATCCGAGCGGTGATTGCTAAGCGGCGAGAGGAACTCATGAAGGAAATATCCGTGCGCGGAATGAATCTCGAGCACGCGAAACCCTGCTTCGAGCGCTCGTTGCGCAGCCTTTCCGAAGGCGTCCGCGATTGCGGAGATACGCTCGGCTGTCACCGCAGCGGGCATGGGATAATTTGGAGCAAAAGCAACGGCGCTCGGCGCGACGATGTCGCTCCAGCCACCGTCCTGCGGGATAACTTTGCCACCGCCCTCCCAGGGACGCGCGGTGCTCGCTTTGCGGCCAGCGTGGGCGAGTTGGATGCCCGCCACGCTCCCCTCGGAATGTATGAATTTCGCGATGCGCGCGAGCGGTTCAATATGCGCTTCGCTCCAAATGCCCAAATCTTGAGGGCTAATGCGGGCTTCGGGCAAAACAGCGGTAGCTTCTGCTATTACGAGCGCCGCACCCCCGATCGCGCGGCTGCCGAGATGAACCAAGTGCCAGTCTGTAGCGAAGCCGTCTTCACACGAATACTGGCACATAGGCGAAACAGCGATACGGTTGGAGAGTCGGACATCCCGGATTTTGAGTTCGTCAAAAAGTCCCTTTGTTTGGGCCGGTTGAGCCATCTACACGCTTCCTTCCGATGAGTTTAGGATCCTGACCCTCTCAGGCTATCTGCTAATTGGCAAAATGAAAAGGGTAGCAGGGTTTTGCGGAAGAAAGCTGTGAGGATGGCCTCAATCGATTAGCGACAGCCGGTCCGATTCAGCTCTTGGAGCTTTTGCATCGCTTCGGGATTGCCCTTCTCGGATGCTACAGATAAGAGAACGCGGGCCTGATCGCAATTTCTGGCCACGCCGTCTCCGTGCAGATACAGATCGGCAAGGTCCATTTCGGCAGTGGAATTCCCCTTCTCGACCGCTGACCAAAGGAGTTGAGAAGCTACCGTTGGATTGCGCGGCTGGACACGGCCGTCCAGATATTGGCGCGCGAGCATGAGTTGCGATTCGCCTGCATCAGGTGGCAGAGGAGGCTGAGAGGCATTGGCTTTAGGATTTTGCTGCGGAGCAGGGGCTGGCGATGCTCTGTCGGCGCCTGCCGTCGTAGGCGGAGCAAGTTGCGCTATGGGAGCTTGCTGCGATGAAGTTTGCGCCGAAGCTGAGGCTTGAGGAGCAGGAGCAGCGCCTCGAGGAGCAGCCTTAGGAGCCAAAGGAGCTGGCGACACGGTGTTCGAACGGGCCTGCATATTAGGGTTGGGTTGGAAGTTTGGCGCAGTGGAGGGCGAAGTTGGCTCAGGAGCCGCAAATTGTCCCTGGTTTGCTGCCAGTGAGTTTGCTGTGCCTGCGTTGGGCGGCTGATCGGATGTCGCCGGATCGTCGTGAGGCACGATAGGGCTGGAAACGACTGGGTTTTGCGCCAGCCGATTACCGAATGGGTTGAGGCCGTTCGGCGATACATAATGACGGAAGCCGAACCATGCCGCAGAGCCCAGCAAAGCACAAATTAAGAATCCGCCGAGTACGCCGCGAAGAAAAGATCCCTCTCGCGCCGGAGGGTCGGGATCAAAATGTGTGATCCACGGCATGGCATTGGGCTGTTGTGAATCGTCCGGTTTTGCCCAAGGCTGCTGCATCGCCCTTGCCGCGCTGGGCAAATCATGCGATGGCGGCGCAGCAGTCGCCGGACGAACCGGCGGCCGCGCCGAGGGAGTCACCCAAGCCGGCCGCCCATTCGTTTCAGGAGCAGCTTGCGGCTGTGCAGTCTGTGCCGGCCCTGGGTTCAACGTGGGACTCACCGCGACATTGTGCTGATCCCTAGTTACATTGGGCGCCACATCGGGTTTTGCTTGCGATGGGGGCATGGGGGCCTGATTCGGAACAGGTGCCCCGTTCGCACCGCTCCGCCGCGCCGCGGTTGCTGTGTTCACGGTGTTTGATGCTTTTGCCCAATCGAGAATCTTTTCAGCGGCTCCCGCCGGCAGAACAGTAAATCGCACGCCACCGACCTTGCGGGATGCGTCCATCCAGACGAGTTCGCCGACCGCATCCACGTGGTTTGCGGCTCCCAGCAGAATGGAGAGACGAACGACTCCGCCATGCTCGACGGGCTTGACCAAATGGAACCGCAAACCATCGGGAGAGATGTCGGTGATCACGCCGCCGTTATCGTAGGGCTCCAGATTGACATACGCGAGCCGACGAATTGGAGTTCGCGGCTTCTTCCTGCGTTCCGTATGGTTCATGAGAACCGTCTGACCGGGTCTTTCGTCTTCAATCATGGAGCGGGATTCCGTTCTTTCGATTGGATGCAACGGTGATTCCTCAGGAAGCCTCATCCATCTACCTTAAAAATAATTTGCGATTGGAAGTGTCATCTATACACCTATTAAGGGCTCCTCTCAATACAGTAAGTTCCCCTCTCCGTTTAAGGGTTCAGCGGATAGGCGCAACAACGCGCATCACAAAGATGGGATCAGATGTTCTTGCCTGAATACAGGCCGTAAACAACTGTATCTAAAAGATTTGAGTAATGTGTGCGCAAACTGAATAACAGCGAAAGCCGTCCTTATCAGGCCCCAATGCTAGAAGCCGGAAGTCCTCAGAATGGAACTCGGTTGCAATCGGTCGCCGCAACCGCGCAATATACGGATCAAATCACTTCGCGAACTTCATCGGACGCGATGGTTAGAGCGGTCTTCAAGCGATTGGGAGTTCCCTTGGCCATGGCTTCAGCTAGTTTGGTGGCCTGCTTCCAGTCGACTTTCGGCGGCATGGGCGGCTCGAATGGATCCACGATCGCGTCGACGACTACGGGGCCCGGTTCGCTTAAAGCTTCGTCAAGCACTTCGCCGCAGATCGAAGGATCTTCGATGCGATAGCCCTTGCCTCCGCACGCGCGCGCAACGGCGGCGTAATCGATGGGGCTCAGGTCGGTGCCAAATTCGGGATTGCCTTCCATGACCATCTGCTCCCATTTGATCATAGCCAGCGTATTGTTATTGACCACGACGACCTTGATGGGCAACTTGTATTTGACAGCCGTGGCGAACTCGGCCATGAGCATGGAAAATCCGCCGTCGCCGATAAAGGCGACCGATTGCCGCTCTGGAAAAGCCACCTGAGCGGCGATTGCATACGGCACTCCGTTGGCCATGCTCGCCAGCGTTCCCGAAAGAGAATGTTTCTGGCCGCGTTTGACGGGGATGTGCCGCGCAAACCATGTGGCTACGGTTCCGGAATCGCAGGAGACAATGGCGGTATCGGACAGTCTCTTGCCCAGCTCCCAGGCAACGACCTGCGGCTTCATGGGCTTATCCCGACGCGTGCCGCGCTCTTCCATTAATTTCCACCACTTGGCCATTTCCTTTTGCGCCTTTTCCAGAAATCGCCGATGGGTATTGCGGTCGAGCAAAGGAAGCAGAGCATCGAGCGCTACGCGGCTGTCCCCAACCAAGCCGACCTCAATGGGGAAGCGCAGCCCGATCATTGCCGGATTGAGCTCGATCTGCACGCAGCGAACGTGCTCCGGGTCGGGATAAAACTCGATGTAAGGAAACGATGTGCCGACGAGCAGCAGAGTATCGCAATCTTCGAGCGCTTCTTGCGATGCTTTCGTTCCGAGCAAACCGACACCACCGGTCGTATAAGGTGAGTCATCAGGCACAGCAGCTTTGCCAAGCAGAGCCTTTACGATGGGAGCTCCGAGCCTTTCAGCAACTGCCTCCAGCTCGTCCGTGGCGTGGAGCGCGCCCTGGCCTGCCAGGATCACGATGCGCTTGCCAGCATTCAGCACCTGAGCGGCGCGTTTAAGTTCCTTTTCGCCCGGCATGCGTGCGCTGGCTCCGAGAACGGCTGCCGTGTGATTTTTTACGTTGCGCATGGATCGCTCGTCGCATTGTGCTTCCTGCGTATCTTTCGGGAAATTGATGTGGGCCACAGCGTGATAGCTCAAAGCCGTGCGGCAGGCCAGGTCCGTGACATTTTTCACGTGCGAAGGGCCCATGATGCGCTCGCTATAGGCGGCGACATCTACGAAGACGCGATCGAGGTCCACGTCCTGCTGGGTATAGGTGCCAATCAGATCGTGAAATGTGTGGCCGGTGATCGCGAGCACAGGTTGGTGATCCAGCTTGGCGTCGTAAAGTCCATTGAGGAGATGGATGCCGCCCGGGCCGGAAGTTCCCAGGCAAACGCCTAACTTTCCGGCGTACTTGGCATAAGCGCAGGCCATGAAAGCAGCGGATTCTTCATGGCGCACATGGATGAATCGAATTTTGTCCTGGCGCTTGCGCAACGATTCCATGATTCCGTTTATGCCGTCGCCGGGAAGGCCAAAAATAACGTCAACGCCCCAGTCGATGAGCGAATCGACCAGAACATCTGCACTTGTACGGGCCATCTTGTCCTCTCAATTCCGCCAATAGATTCGAATGACGCGTAATCTCCTGCGGCCTAACGACGTAGTGCTACACCGCGTGCTGCGTGAAGTGTAGGGAGCGGTTCCGAGACATCAAATCGGCAATAGCCTGTAAAGAAAATCCGGAAATGGAGTACCGGAAATTTGGTCAGGGACCTGAAGTATTTATCCACGGGCGAGTAAGGACGTCGGCAAGCGTGAACGAGATCATCAGCGCGAGCCAAAAAAATCCTGCCAGCACGACAATTCGCGTGAGCCCTGGGGTGTACCACAGGTGCATAAAGAAAAGTCCTACCAGGGTCATCTTTATGACCGCAATTGCCAAGGCGATGACGGTATTGAATGGTCCGAGATCAACGTAAGCAATCCCTGTGGTGAGCGCGGCTAGCACCAAAAGCGCCATGAATACGAGGATGTAAGTTCCCACGGAAGGATTTTCTTCGCTCATTTGTAACGCCCGCCAATGAGATAAAGCAGTGGAAAAAGGTAGATCCAAATAATATCCACGAAGTGCCAGTAGAGTCCGGAGACTTCCACGCGATTGTAGTTTTCGCGCGAAATCTTTCCCCGCCAAGCGAGAATCGCCATGACGGTCAATAGACCGATGCCGATAATCATGTGCAGCGCATGAAGGCCGGTCATAAAGAAATAAAAACACATGAACAACTCAACGGTGTGCTCCGGTGCGCCGCGCAAGCTTTCCAGAGCAGGGTGGAAGTTCAGCCCGGGAACCATGTGTTCGTTCCATTTGTGGAAATATTCGGTGAACTTCATCCCGAGAAAAGCGACCCCGAGAATAATGGTGGCGGTGAGAAATCCGATTAGTGGCCGGTGCTTACCTTCTCGCGCAGCGTGGACAGCCATGGCCATGGTAAAGCTGCTGGCCAGCAGCACAAACATCATTGCAGCTCCGAGATCGATTTCGAGGCCGTGGCTTCCGGCAGCGAATCCGGAGTAATAAAGCGATCGGTAGATGATGTAGCCGGTGAAGACGCCACCGAAAAACAGCATCTCGGTGGCCAGGAAAACCCACATGCCGAAATTGCCGGCGTCGCGCTGCTGTTCGATATCTTCGAATTGATGATGCAGCGCGGGACTGGCGCTATGCACTGACTCGCGCGGCGGTACGGCCAAAGGGCTGCTGGCTGCGCTTTCAGACATGCGCGCGCTCCGGATCGGCGTATCCGTAGGGCTCTTCGGGGACGATTGGCGGTTCTTCAAAATTGTCTGTGGGAGGTGGCGATGGCGTCTCCCATTCCAGGCCCTTCGCGCCCCAGGGATTCGCTTCGGCCACAGGCCCGTAGCGGATGGACCAGAGAAGATAAACAAATGGAATCAGGTAGCCAACGCCGAGAATCGAAGCGCCGGCGGAGGACATCACGTTGAGCACTTGAAACTCCGCTGGATAGACCGCATACCGGCGTGGCATTCCCAAGTAGCCGAGCATGTATTGCGGAAAAAAGGTGAGATTGAAGCCCACAAAAATCACCAGCGCCGCGAAGCGCGCCCAGCCGTCGTGATAAAGCCTTCCTGTTATCTTCGGCCACCAGAAGTGAATGCCTCCGAGATAAGCCATGACGGCTCCGCCGACCATGATGTAGTGAAAATGCGCGATAACGAAGTAAGTGTCATGCAGATGGACATCTGTTGCGAGTGAAGCCAGAAAGAGGCCCGTGAGACCGCCCATGGTGAAAAGTCCGATGAAGCCGAGCGCGTAAAGCATCGGCGCCTGGTAGGAGATGGAACCTTTGTAAAGAGTTGCGGTCCAATTGAAAACCTTGATAGCCGATGGAATGGCAACCGCGAAACTGAGTGCCGAGAAAATGAATCCTGCATACACGGATTGTCCGGACACAAACATATGGTGACCCCAGACGAAAAAGCTGATCAGCGCGATCGCCAGGCTTGAATAAGCGATGAACATGTAGCCGAAAGGCTTCTTCCTGGAGAAGCAGGTGACCAGTTCACTGACCACACCCATTCCCGGCAGAATCATTATGTATACAGCCGGATGGGAATAGAACCAGAAGAGGTGCTGAAACAGGACCGGATCTCCTCCGATGGCCGGGTCGAAAATTCCAACGTGAAATAGCCGTTCGAGGAGCACCAGGAATAAGGCGATGGCGATCACGGGAGTACCCAGAACGAAGATGATGCTCGTGGCGTACATCGACCAAAGGAAAAGAGGCATGCGTTTCCAGGTCATACCCGGAGCTCGCATTTTGTGGATGGTGACGATGAAGTTGAGGCCCGTGAGGATGGAAGAAAATCCGGTGATGAACACACCGAGCGCCGTAGCGATCACGTGGGTGTTGAGATAGTGCGTACTCAAGGGAGTGTAAAAGGTCCAGCCCGTGTCCACTCCGCCAGAAATCAGTGCATAAAGAGTGAAGGCTGCGCCCGTAATGTAGACATACCAGCTAAGCAGGTTCAGACGCGGAAAGGCGAGGTCACGAGCGCCGATCATCATAGGCACGAGAAAATTGCCCAGGGTCGCCGGAATGGAAGGAATCAGGAAGAAAAAGACCATCACAACGCCGTGCATGGTGAAGAGCTTGTTATAGGTTTCGGGCTGAACCAAAGCGCCCGCGGGTTCAATCAGGTGCAGCCGCATCATGACCGCCGCAGCGCCTCCGATGAAAAACATCAGCGTGATCGAACCGAGATAGAGCAGCGCGATGCGTTTGTGGTCGGTCGTGAAGAGCCACGACTTGATTCCATAATTGGCATTCAGGTAATGAACGCGCGATTCGACTGGGACTTCCGCTACGGCGGTGCTCATGGCACTTGCTTCCTTTCTCCCGAACCGAGCGATTTGATGTAAGCGATCAATTGCAGAATCTGTTCTTCGCTGACTTGTCCGCGAAACGTGGGCATGACGGGCCGATAATTGGGCAGCGGCAACGAGCTGGGGTCAAGGATGGATTGCCGGATATATGCTTCGTCCATCACACGATTCTGGCCGTCGCGCAGCGTCACCTGCTTTCCAAATCTTCCCTGCAGCGCGGGCCCGGCGCCGCTCCCGTCCGAAAGATGGCAGGTATCGCAGCTAAGCCCCGTGAAAAGCCGTTGGCCTGTTTGAGCCATGGATTCTGTGGTCGCATTGTCGCGAAGCCACTCTGCATAATCGGTCGGAGTCATCACTTCGATCGTTCCTGTCATTCCCGAATGCAAAGTTCCGCAGTATTGGGCGCAAAAAAGGTGGTAACTGCCGGGCTTGGTCGCTTGAAACCATTCCGAGGTGTAACGGCCGGGTACGACATCCATTTTTACGCGGAATTCAGGCACAAAAAAATCGTGGATCACATCTTCCGAGGTCATCGTGAGCCGTACGGGAACATCCACGGGGATATGCAGATGATTTATTTCGCGCGGTCCCTCGGGATGTTGCAGGTGCCACATCCACTGCTTGCCCACGACAAAAACTTCCATCGCGCCCTGGGGCGGCCGGGCTTCTGCAAAGAAGAGGCTGGTGCTCCAGAAAAAAAGACCGATACAGATGAGGCTGGGAATCACAATCCAGGTCATCTCGAGACTCATGGACTGCTCGGTTGCCGGCGGGCGCTCTTCCTCGGAGCGCCGGCGATACTTGATCATGAAATAGAAAATCGTCGCGAAGATGAGAAATGTGAAAAATAGTGTGATACCGGTTAGGAAGAAATACAGATGATCGACACCGTCAGCCGACGTGGACGCATCCGCGGGGCGAAACTGCGGCCATTGAGCCATGAAAATTATCTCGATGAGGCTAAGGAACATGGTTATCTGCTATTTCCGCCTCACGTTTAAACGCCCCGCCCGCGCAAGCCATAGTTCTCGCGACGAAAAAGAATGGCGATCACGAAACCGAGGCACAACACAGTCAATGTGGCCGCGGCCTTGATCACGCGAGAGATCAACAGACCATACTTTCCGGTTGCCGGGTCGTAGTGGTAGCAATAAAGCAGGATCTGATCGATGGGAGAGCCAATCTTGTTTTGCGACGCTTCGATTAATCCCAACCGCAAATCACGCGACGGATAACCGATTCCATAAAAATAGCGCGCCAATTTACCCTTGGGCGTGACCAGCATGATTCCGCTCGGATGCGCGAACTGGCCTGATGTGGAATCGTACGCGTAACGGAATCCAACGGCCTGAGCGAGCGTTTTTATCTGAGGCTCATCGCCCGTCAAAAAATGCCAACCCTGCGGACCTCCCGGTCGCCCATAAAGCCCGGCATAGAGTTCGTGCTTCACGCTTGCGAGGACCGGCCGCTCGGTTGGATCGATGCTCACCGTTACGACAGTGAAGTCCTTCCCGATTTCCAGGGGCAGGTCTTTTGCGCTGCGGAGAAGCCCATTCAGCACCTCAGTGCACAACATCGGGCACTGGTAGTACACGAGCGTCAGGATGACCGGCTTCTGCCCAAAAAATTGGCGCAGCGCGACGTCGTGGCCGTGCTCGTCACGAAATGTGAGATCCAGAGGAATAGAGTTTCCAAGCCGTTGATCTAATCCGACGTCGCGCAACAGCGCAGGGCGTATCCCGGCTGTCTGGACCGGTCTGTCGTCCAGTTGAGCACGCGCTGGCGCGGCTCCAAAAAGACCCAAAACAAAAATCGCGATTGTCACTAATCGCACGACTAGCGAATTCATCGTGCCGCTCCTTCAGGCTCTGCGCTATTGAACGAACCATTTTTTGTTTTCAGAGCCGGCGCTTCAGTTTGGTGTGTGTTGGCCGCTCGGGTCGGCAGGCCACGCTCGAGAAGCAATTCCATGGCGCGATCAACGGGCAGGCGAACAATCCCGTTCTGGCGATCGATCCAGCCGTAAGAGTTGAGAAGGCTCTGCTGGGATTGCAAATAACGTTGCATGTCCAGGGCGGGATTTGGCTGAATGCGCGGTGGTGGCGGCAAAGGGCGCGTGCCGGAAAAGGGCGCTGCCACGAACGATCCGGGGTTTTCCGTTTTCTCGTAATGCTTGAACAGCCAGATTAGCGACACGCAAGTAGCAGCCAGAATCACCGCCATGGTAAGTGTGAAATAGACCAAGCTACGGGGATTGGCATCGCTTTTTTCGTAGCCTCCGGAGCGTGTGATAGGGGGGTTAGTCGCCATGTTGGAGCGCCCCCTCAAATCGGGGATCGTGCAGAGGCAGCAAGGGGCGGCTCTTGAGCTGACCGACAAAAGCGGCCACCCAAATGCCACCGATCCCGACCGGCAGGAGAAAATCAAGCAGATAAAAACGAGGGCCGGCCTTTTCGAAAGCGGGCGCGACCATCCAGTAGACATCCACAAAAGTAATGAGAATCAGCGCGCCGCAAAGAGCGGAAAGAGTCTCGACGCGGCGCTTGATCGGGCGCATAAGCAGAAGAAAAAAGGGAATGGCGAACGAGAGGAAGATCAGAAGAACCGCGATCATCGCCCAGCCGCCTCGAGCTCGCGTCAGATACCAGGGGATTTCGTTGATCAAATCTCCCGCCCAGATGATCAGAAATTGAGAGAACGAGAGATAGGCCCACAGCATCACGAATGTGAGCACCAGGTTTCCTAGGTCGTTGAAGCGGTCCGAGGTGATTACACTGGCAATCGGCTCGTATTGGGAAAGGAACCCGGCCACAAAGACTGCCAAGGCGAGCGCGCTGAGCACCTGCAGGACCATGAAGATCATGCCAAAAATTGTGGAGAACCAATGCGGTTCAAGAGACATGATCCAATCGATCGAAAAGAAGGTCACGGTAAGGCCGTAAAGCACCAATCCCGGCCCGCTCATATTTTCAAGACGCAAAGCAAGACGTGGATCGCCGGTACGATCCTGTTCGTCGGACCAGCGGTTTAACCCACGGACCAGAGCCCACCACACCGCGAAATAGATCACGTTACGAATGAGGAAGAACGGCAGGTTCAAATAGAGCTGTTTGGATTTGAGAACCACATCTGCGGCAACGAGGCTTGGATGCGTCCAGGAATAAAGGCGGCCGACACCGAGGAGAAGCGGAAGAACTAAAGCTGTGATCAGCGGAAGGGTGCGCGTACCCGCTTCCAAGGGACGGCGAATCGGAAGGCCCCAGAATCCGCCCGTTAGATGGTGAACCATGAGAAAGGCGGCGCATCCCAGCGGAAAGCCAAGCCAGAAAACGAATGCCAATAGGTACGATCGGAAAAACTGCTCGGGCGCTCGTATGCCGTCGAGCGCTGCCAGGACGAGCGCGGCGATCCCGAGGACGAAGGCGCGGCGCTGAATGCGGTCGAACCGACCGGCGAGGGTTTCGGTTGGAGTCATTGTGGCTGTCCCGTGAGGGCGAGCCTCTGAGATTCGGGAACGTCTCCCGCCGAACCGTGCTGACTTAACTGCAATGCGCGGATGTAAGCGGCGATGCGCCAGCGATCGTCGGGCGAAACTCGCGAGGCATAGCTGTACATGAGTCCGAACCCGTTGGTCATCACTTCGAAGAAATGCCCAGCGGGAGCTTGCCGGAGGCGTTCAATGTGGAACGAAGGGGGCGATGGAAAGCCTCGTTGCACGATCATGCCGTTTCCGCCTCCGGTGTAATCGTGGCAAGGGGAACAGTAGATGTTGTATCGCACTCGGCCGCGGCTCAGGTCGGAGGCTGTAATGGAAAATGGGAAGAGGTCGGGTACGGAGCCGTTAACCCGCCCGGAATAAAGAAGTTCGTCGGTGCGCAATTGGCCGCGAGCAACGGTTCCCTCGACAGGCGGCCGCTCGGAGCGTCCATCCGCAAAAAACGTGCTGGGATCTTCAGGTTCGTATCTTGGCTGAACATGCATGTCTTGACGGCAGCCGGCGAGGACGATTGAAGCACCAAGCGCGCACACGCAGGACGCTACTCTGACGAGCAGAACGCTTCCAAGCGATTTAGACCTCGGCTTCATAGACCCCAAATGGTTTGAGGTTCTCCAGGAATTGCCTCGTGGACCCGATATCGAATTTCTTGTCCCTCGCCTTGATGCAAAGAAAAAAGCGTCCGCGCGTGGCCAACGCGAAGCGCGGCACGTTGAAGAGCGGATGATAGGGTGTCGGCAATCCATTCATTGCCAGCATTCCGAACGCGGTCGCCAGGGCTGCGCAGAGAATCGTCATCTCGAAGGTGATGGGAATGAAGGCAGGCCAACTATTCGGTGGCTTGCCGTCCACATTGATTGGAAAGCTCACAACATTCGCATACCACTGCAGAAAAAAACCGGCGGCAGCGCCAAACATTCCCGCGAACAGCACCACCATAGGTAGCCGCGTGTTACCGAAACCGACGGCTTCCGCCAGTCCTTCCACGGGCATAGGTGAGAAAGCATCGATGCTCCGATAGCCGGCTTCACGTGTGCGATGAGCGGCGTTGAGAAGCTGGTCAGGGCTTTCGAACTCCGCCACCAATCCGTAAATTCGTTTCCTGGCCATGTCAGTTGGTTTTGAATATTTCCTGCCGCTTGATAGTCATGTAGTCGAAATCTCCGGGTTTGGATTCCGTAGTTTTGCGAGGTAGGTCGTTCGCGGCCGCGTATTCAGTTCTGCAAGCAAGCTGTAGTCGCGGGTCTGGTGCTTTAGTTTGGAGACGCGGCTGTTGGGATCGTTGATGTTGCCAAAGACGATCGCTTGCGTCGGACAGGACTGCTGACATGCCGTCTGGATCTCACCATCGCGCACTGGCCGATCTTCTTTTTCGGCGTTGATTTTTGCTTCGTTGATGCGCTGAACGCAGTAGGTGCATTTTTCCATTACTCCGCGGCTGCGCACGGTTACGTCCGGGTTTCGAAGGCCATAAAGGCTGGGGGTCACCCAATCGGAATAAAGCTTGAAATTGAATCGCCGCACTTTGTAAGGGCAATTATTCGAACAGTAGCGTGTGCCGACACAGCGGTTGTAAACCATTTGGTTGAGACCTTCGTGATCGTGGAGCGTTGCGCCGACGGGACAGACGAGTTCACAGGGGGCTTGCTCGCAATGCATGCACGGCACGGGTTCAAAATACGTTTCCGGATTTTCGAGGCTGCCGCGATAGTAATTGTCCACCCGAATCCACTGCATGTCGCGTCCGGCCATGACTTCGTATTTGCCGACGACGGGGATGTTATTTTCCGCGTAGCACGCGATCACGCAGGCTTCGCAACCGGTGCAGCGGCTCAGGTCAATGGACATGCCCCAGGCATAGCCTTCGTACCTGTATGGCTGATTGAGCGAGAGATTCCTGGCGACATCTTCCGCTGGATCTTTTGCAAATTGCGGATTTTTACGAAATTCCTCGAGCGTGGCGATGCGCACGAGGTCGCGCGCAAAAGCATTTTCGCTCTCTTCTTCGACTTGCTGATTGTTGCGATTGATTGGGTGATGAATCTGCGTTTCGGCAAATAGATAATTTCTGCCGGTCTTTTCGATGTGTAGGCCGTTTGCGATCGACGGCGCAGCGGACGTGCGCAGCAGGTAGCCATTGAGGCCGAAGCCTGTACCAACATGACCCGCGCGCCTGCGCCCGTATCCCAATGTGACGGTCGCAGAATTGTCGGCGTGTCCCGGCATAGCCCACACCGGGCCGCTGGCTTTCCAACCGCCGACATCCAGATTCACAATATCTCCGGTCGTAAGCCCCAGACGCCAGGCAGTTGCAGGGCTGAGCGCCACGGCGTTGTCCCAGGTAAATTTTGTGAGTGGTTTTGGCAGCTCCTGGAGCCAGGCATTATTGGCCCAGCGGCCGTCGCCGATGGTTGGATCGGGGCGAAAGACAACCTCAATTGCTTGCTCGCTGGGCGCGGGATCGGGCAGTTTTCCGTAATCGATGCTTAGTTTTGGAGAAAGAGCGGGAAGAGCGGTTCCAGCCATTACGCCATCGTGCAAAGTCTTTTCCCAGAAACTTTCAAACTGGTCTCCAGAAGACTGCGAGCGTTGCGTTCTCCAATAGTCGCGGACTAAATCGTGGTCGGATCTTCCGATATCGCCCGTGAGCAGCGCGAGACCTTCATGGAACGAGTGGCCGTGATAAAGGGGAGCAATCAACGGCTGAACGATGCCCACGGTGCCGTCATAGGCGCGAGCGTCACTCCAGGATTCCAGAAAATGTGTCTGCGGGATGTGCCAGTGGCAGGTCTCGGCGGTCTCGTCATCGTAGAGGCCGAAGTGAATGCGCAGCGGGACCTTCAAGACCTGTTGCGCGAACTGCAGATCCGCAGGCGCGGTAAAGACTGGATTGCTGCCGAGGATGAACAGAGTCGAAACTTTCCCAGCTTCGATTTCTTTCACCAATTCTGGCAGCGAATCGTTTTCCGGGCTTACTTCGATGGGATCGGTATAAATGACGGTCTGGCCGACGTTTCCGAGAGCCGCATTCATGGCATGCGCAAGCGCGTGCACAACCGGCGGCTGCGAAGCGCCGGCCACAACCAAAGAAGTCCCGCGATGGTTTTGCAGGTCTCGCGTCACAGCCTTCAGCCATTGATCCGGAACGTGAGAATTCGAGATACCCGAGCCTGCATTCCGTACTGGAAGGCCCAGACCAGCGGCGAGAGCGCGCGCGAAAGTTTCCAACTCGCCGCAACGAAACGGAAGCCTGTGGTCGGCCATCGCGCCCGTCAGGGTGGGCGTGCTTTCCAGCACATACAGCCGGTTCATCTGCGCCTGCGGCGTTTCGATTCCGCGCCAGTTCGAAAAATCGCGCGCGTAACGGACGCTCGCCGTGCTGTCATTCAAAAAATCGGAATCGAGAGAAACGACGACGGCGGCCTTATCGAATCGGTATACGGCATTCACATTGCGGCCAAAGGCTAGCCGCGCCCCCTGCTGTGCCGCGTAGTTGCCGCAGGGTTCATGCGTATACCATTTTGCATTTGGGAATTGCTCGAGCAGGGATCGCATTTGCGCGGCGAAAGTCGGCGACGAGGTCGTTTCGGTAAGAATTCGCAGTCCCTCGCCTTTTGAACTCGTTAAATTGCCGCGAAGATCGTTTGCGATCGCAAGGAATGCCGGCCAATCGCTGATGCGCCCTTCGCGCAAAACGACTTGCGAACGGTCCGGGTCCCAAAGTGAAAGCACGGACGCCTGGCAGAAAATATTGGTGCTGCCCAAACTGCCGGGATGCTCCGGGTTTCCTTCCACTTTCGTCGGCCGGCCCATGTGGCTCTCGACCAGGAGACCGATTGCGACGCCTCGATCCATCATTGACGTGGCATAAAAGAGAGGTTTGCCGGGAATGATTTCCTCGGGAGCGCGAACATAGGGCACAATTTTTTCCGTTGGCAATTTCGTACAGGCAGTGAGTCCGGAAAGAGCTGCTGACGCGGCCATTAATTTCAAAACTTCGCGCCGATTCAGCCCATTCCTGGCAGGGTTCGGTTCTTTTTCGGGGTCGTTTGGAAATTCGTCGTTTAGGAATGCCTCGTATTCGGGCGTGCAGGCAACTTCCTCCATGCTGCGCCACAAGCGCCGCGCGCCGTCGCGCTTGAGCTTGGCAGCAATCGCTTCAAAATCGAGAGCCGTTTTTGATCCTGAAGTCATTTTCAATTTGAATTCGGCGGCGATTCCTTTTGACAATCGTTTGCCATCAGCGATGGCACGTCCAGCAGTCCGTAAGCGAATAGATCTTGTATTCCTTGACCAGCTTCGTACCGAGCTCCTTCTGATCAGAGGGCGGCTGATACGCAATGCTGAAAAGTTCGTCCTTCGGGCGCACGTTGTTTTCCGGATGCCGGTGGCAATCGAGACACCAGGACATCTTCAGCGAGTTCTGAGCCCAAGTGAGAGGCATAGACCCGATGGGGCCGTGACACGTCGTGCAGCCAATGCCCTTGGCCACATGAATGCTGTGATCGAAATAAACGAACTCGGGAAGCGCGTTCACGCGTATCCATTCGATCGACCGATCCTCCCGAAAGCTTTGGCGAACGGGCTCCAGCATCGGACTATTTCTCCAAATCTGCGAATGGCAGGTCATACACGTTTCCGTCGGTGGCAATCCGGCAAACGAGGATTGCTCGACCGAGGTGTGACAGTAACGGCAATCGATTCCCAACTCGGCGGTATGGTGCCTATGGCTGAATGGCACTGGCTGCACTTTCGGCACGTTAGCTTCCGTGACGTACGGGGAACCATCAATCCAGTAGGGAATGAGGCCGGCTACCATCACGAACAGAAAGAAGCCATAAATCGTGAGCCGCGAAATCAAATTCGTGCTGTGATGAAAGACCTGGGCCATATCCCTGTCTCAGTCCGGTTCTAAGTTCTTTCTCCTTCGGTTTCAGCGACGAGGCTTCTCATTTCAAAAATCGAAATCATTGGCAAATAACGGATGAATAGGTAAAGCAGCGTTAAGAAAAGTCCGATGGATCCGAAAAGGGTCATCCAATCCCATCTGGTGGGCGCGTACATGCGCCAGATGGAGGGCATATAGTCGCGGTGGAGGCTGATTACCACAATGACGAAGCGCTCGAGCCACATGCCGCAATTGACAATCAGCGCTACGGCAAAAAGGGCCGGCACACTGCTGCGAACACGACGCGACCAAAGTGCCTGGGGAATGACGATGTTGAACGCAATCAATGACCAATAAACGGCGGCGTAAGGGCCGGTCATGCGGTTCAGCGTCGCATAACGGTCATATGTCTCCGCGCTATAGAAGGCCATGAAGGCTTCCATCATGTAGCCGTAAGCCACGATCAACCCCGTCGCCAGCATGATCTTTCCCATGTTGTCGAGATGGCGCATGGTGATGAAGTCTTCGAGTCCGTAAAATTTGCGGAGAGGAATCGCGAGGCATAGCACCATGGCAAAGCCCGAGTAGATTGCGCCCGCGACGAAATACGGAGGAAAGATTGTCGTGTGCCAACCCGGCACGATCGCCACGGCAAAGTCGAAGCTCACGACAGTATGAACGGAGATGACCAACGGCGTCGCCAGTCCGGCAAGGAGTAACGAGGCCGTCTCATAACGTTTCCAGTGCACGGCGGAACCGCGCCAGCCCATGGCTAGGAAGCCGTAGACGACCTGCTTCAACCGCGTGCGGGCCCGGTCGCGCAACGTGGCCAAATCCGGGATGAGTCCGACGAACCAGAACAACAGCGAAACGGTTAGATACGTGGAGACCGCGAATACGTCCCACACTAGGGGACTGCGAAACTGGGGCCAATACCACATCGTATTGGGATAAGGGAACAGCCAATAGGCGAGCCACGGACGTCCGAGGTGGAGCACCGGAAACATACCCGCGCAGAGTACTGCGAATATGGTCATCGCTTCGGCGGTACGGTTGATGGACGTGCGCCACTTCTGATGCAGCAGCAGTAGGATCGCGGAAATCAGCGTACCGGCGTGCCCGATACCGATCCACCAGACGAAGTTCACAATCGCGAAGCCCCAACCGACGGGAATGTTTACGCCCCAAATCCCCACACCAATCGCGAAAAGGACAGTAACTGCATAGAGAAGCACCAGGAGCAGCACAAAAGAGACGGCGAACCCCAGAAACCATCCGGGCCGCCTTCGCTGACCCAAAACAATCGAGCTGATCTTGTCGCTTACGGTCGAGATCGTATAGCCCGGCTCGATCACCGGTGGCTGATTGATTTCGGCCGCTCCATCGAGATGATCTGATTCCACGTGGATTGTCCCCGAGGGGAGATGATTTAAACAGCTGTTTGGGTACAAGGAAGCTTTGCTGCTTCCAGTTCGAGTGCAGCCGACGACGTTTTTACCTCAGCCGGCTTTGCGACGCTGCCTGCGTGCCACGGCGGCGGGCGCTGGGCGACTCATCTCTGGCCGAGCCTCTTCTTTCTTGTTGCTGGCGGCCAAACTCCTTTTCAGGGCCTGCATGATATCGATCACGGGAGCCCGCGGCGCTTCCGGCGCTGCGGCAATCGACCGTCCTTTCAATTTGGCCTCGATCAACGCATTGAGCCGCTCCTGAAATTCGTCCCGGTATTCTTTTGGATTGAAGTCCGCGGCGAGGCTTTGCACCAACTGCTCGGCTAATTTCACTTCCTGTGGATTCAGCTTCGCGTCCCCGTTTTTTCCGTACTCCGCGACATTCGCGATTTCATTGCTGTAATACATCGTATGAAGCATCAAGCCATGCAGCCGGGGCCGAAGAAAGACGGTGTACTCGCGCTGATGCATGGTTAGCTTTGCCACACCCATGCGGCTGGTATCTTCAAGCGCCTTGGTAAGCAAACGATAAGCCTTTGCGCCCTGAGCCTCCGGAACGGCAAGAAACGAGGAATCAAAATAGATAGGATCAACCTGGCTCTCGTCGACGAAGGCCAGAATATCCATCGTCTGGGCCGAAGCGGGGGTGATTTTCTTGATCTCGTCAGGCTCTATCAGGACGTATTGTCCTTTCTCGTATTCGAAGCCTTTTACGACTTCGGAGCGCTCAACGAAACGATTACAGGTAGGACAAAAGAGCGGCTGCTTAAGTCGCGTATGACATTTGTTGTGAAGTTGATGGAGCGGGATTCGCCGAGGCCGCGCCGCTGCATACAGGCGAATGGGAATAGAAACCAAGCCAAAAGTGATGCTGCCCTTCCATACCGTCGTCGCCATCGAGAATTTCCCGTCAAAAAGCTTACTGGCTCCCCGAACGGACTCTATCCGTTGAAGACTGTATTTTCCCTCTTAGCCCGCAGATCTTTCAAGACGCGCAGCAACTTTTCAATGGTGGCTACATTGAAGAGTTGATTGGGCAAGTCGCGAGACACGCCTACGCTTGGACGAGGGGTTGTTCGGTTCAGAAAGGAGGAAATAAATGGCCGACGATAAAAACACCTTAAGGGTTGCCATCGTGGCTACTGATGACTTCGAAGAAGTGGAGATGACCGACCCACGCAAATTCTTGGACGCTCAAGGCGCTGAGACAGTCTTGATTGCACCACATCCAGGAAAAATCCAGGCCATGCGCCACGACGAAAAGTCAGAAAAGTATGAAGTCGATCAAACCCTGGATGAGGCAAATCCCGAGGACTTTGATGCGCTCTTGCTTCCGGGCGGAGCCCTCAATGCAGATAACCTTCGAGTGGAACGAAAAGCCCAAGAATTCGCGCGCAACTTTGACCGCAAGAACAAACCCATCGCCGTAATCTGTCACGGTCCCTGGCTATTGGTTTCGGCCGGACTGGTCAAAGGAAGAACGATGACCAGTTATCACACGATTAAAGACGACCTGGTGAATGCCGGCGCGAATTGGGTGGATTCCGAAGCTGTCGTGGATCGGAATTGGGTCTCCAGCAGGCAGCCCAGCGATATCCCCAAGTTCAACGAGAAAATAAAGGAGCTTTTCTGGGGAGGCAGCCGCGAACAGCGATCCCGTGCCAGGGCGGCCTCTAAATAGGCGTCCACTCACTTAAGTCACGCTCCAGGGATAGAATAATGGGTCGCGCCGACAGATAGTCCATAATCGCGCGACCCATTCTTCTTTCGGGAGCAACCTTGGCCGCCGAGCGTCAAAGCAAACTCGACTGGATGGATTTGCTTTGGCTCTTGTTCTTACTGGGATTGGCACTACTCCCTCCCGTTGATGAGATTCACAAGCAGATCATTCTCTTGGCGATCGGCGTTCTTCAGCTCCTAGAAGGTCGCCTCGTCGAGCAGTTACCCGCCAGAGGCAAGAGCTATGCGGTGCTGCTAAAGATCCTGCTCGCCATGCTCCTGATCAGCCACACAGGAGAAGTCGGCATCAACAGCAGTTACTATCCAATCTTTTATCTCCCGATTGTCACCGCCGCGATTTATTTCGATGCATGGTTAACGCTCGCTTGGACTTGCATTGCCTCAGCCGCTTATTGCTCTTATCTCTTGCCCGCTCTGCAGGAATACGAACTCGCGCCAGGTGCGATGGCCGAACTCGCGCTGCGTATACTGTTTTTCTTTCTCGCCGCCATGGTGGTGAATCGATTCGCTACAGAGAACAAACGGCAGACACGGCGCTACCAGATGCTTGCGGAGGAATTGGCGAAAACGAATCGAGAACTCGAGCGAGCTCAGGCGGAAGCTCGCCGTTCGGAACGTCTTGCCGCCCTCGGCCAGCTATCGGCTGGTTTGGCGCATGAGATTCGCAATCCATTGGGAATCATCAAAGGCTCGGCGGAAATGCTGAATCAAAGGATGCGAACTGCCGAACCGTTGGTCGCCGAACTTGCGGGATACATTTCCAGCGAAGTGAATCGCCTCAGCGCTTTAGTTAGCCGGTTTCTTGATTTTGCCCGGCCGTTGCGTATCGAAACGCGGGCTTGTTCGGTTGCTGAAATTGTGGATCGGGCGCTGCGGGCTGTCGCCGCCAATTGGAATGGGCCGGAGATTAAGATAGACCGCCGTTATGACAGAGAGCTACCGCCGGCGGCGGTTGATGAAAATCTCTGCGAGCAGGTTTTTGTCAATCTGGTACAAAACGCATACGATGCCATGAGCGAGACAGGTGGCAAGCTCGGCGTTTCCATCGCGAACGGTGTGAGAGGAGATAGGCGAGGCATTGAGGTGCGGGTTTCGGATTCTGGCCCGGGAGTTCCTGTCGAGCTGCACGAGCAAATTTTCAATCCATTTTTTACGACTAAGAAAACCGGTGTAGGTCTCGGGCTTTCAATCGTGTCGAAAATTGTGGACGAGCACCGCGGCTCTATTGAACTTGTCAATCGTCAGAAGAGATCCGGTGAGTCCGGAGCTTGCTTCATCGTATTCCTGCCGCTCGCCGAACAGGCAGTAATCTCTGAGGCGGAAGCTGCATCCAGGGCATAGTCACATGGCAACGATCCTTATTGTTGAAGATGAGGCCCGAATGCGCCGGCTGCTCGAACTCGACCTGAGCGAGGCCGGGTATCAGACATTCTCGTCTGCCGATGCGGAAAAGGGTCTCGACCTGCTGCGCCGGGAGCAGATCGATCTGGTGCTCACGGATTTGAAGTTGCCAGGTTTGGGCGGCCTGGAGTTCCTTCAGGCCGCCAAGCGGTTGAACGGGGCTTTGCCGGTTGTGGTTATGACGGCGTACGGCTCAGTCGAAACCGCTGTGGAAGCCATGAAAGCTGGGGCGAGCGACTATGTTCTGAAGCCATTTTCCCTAGCGGAGATGCGCTTAGTCGTTCAAAAGGAGTTAGACGTTCGGCGTCTCCGTGAAGAGAACCGCAACTTGCGAGAGGCCCTGGGGCGGCAATACAACCATCCCAATGTCGTCGCGCGTAGCGCAAAAATGCAGGAAGTCCTCGCCTTGGTTGAGCGGGTGGCGGCGACGCCTTCGACGGTGCTCATTGGAGGAGAGAGCGGCGTCGGGAAAGACTTGATTGCGCACCTGATTCACCAGCGATCCAGCCGCTCCTCGGGACCCTTTGTGAAGATCAATAGCACGGCGATACCGGAGAACCTGCTCGAAAGCGAACTTTTCGGCTACGAAAAAGGAGCTTTTACCGGTGCGGTCACCAGCAAGCCTGGAAAATTCGAGCTTGCCGACAAAGGAACCCTCTTCCTTGATGAAATTGGCGATGTCCCTCCCGCTACTCAGGTGAAGCTCCTGCGAGTTTTGCAGGAGCGCGAATTCGAACGACTGGGCGGCACGCGCACCGTAAAGGTGGACGTGCGCCTTATCGCAGCCACCAATCGCGATCTCCGTGCTGCACTCGAGCAGGGGACTTTTCGCGAAGATCTTTATTACCGGCTCAACGTGGTGCCGATCGATGTACCGCCTCTGCGCGAGCATAAAGAGGATATTCCGGATCTGGCGAATCTTTTCCTGTCACGGCTCGCGCAGAAATCGCAAAAGAAGCTGGAAGGCATTAAGCCTGAAGCGGTACGAAGGCTGATGGATTTTCATTGGCCAGGGAATGTTCGTGAATTAGAGAACATCGTTGAGCGTGCGTGCGCTCTGGCCCCGGGCCCCTTCATTGAACTGAGCGATATCCAAATAGACCACGTTGTGAGCCGAAACCACTCGGGACAATCCCCGCTTCTGCCCGAAGGTAAGACGCTAGACCAGTGGGAGGACGAACTCATTCGCGAGGCCTACCGGCGCGCCAATGGAAATAAGAGCGAAGCCGCCCGCATGCTCGGTCTTTCCCGCAATGCGCTCCGCTATCGATTAGAGAAAATAGGCATCCCGGACGAATCCTCGAAAGCGCCACAGGAATAGTTCGCAAGGAATCTCAAGCTGCCGCAAGGGCCAGGCTCGCCTCCGATCACTAATGCCGGTGGCTGAAAACCACCACTTGGTGAATTCCGGCCAGACCCTGAAATTCCCAACTGCTTGCTTTGCTGTAAACAACTGAAGAAATTGAAGATAATAATCGTCCTCGCTGGCGGTTTGGCATAGGGATTGCCCTTGTATTGGCGGGATATTGAACGAGGTGGCCCATGAGGACGAACACAACAAGCTGGTTAGCCGTTCCGATTCTAGCGGTTTTCGCACTAACGTCCGCGGGGGCGCAAACGAACGGGCCGCTGCCGGCTCCGGGCCCAGAGGGAGCCCAAGGTTCTAGCCAGTCGGGAACGCAGAATGAGCAAGGCGTAGCCCGAGTTAGTTTCATCCACGGCGATGTGACAATGCAGCGCGGCGATTCCGGCGACGTTTCGTCGGTCACGTTGAACACGCCCTTGATGGCCGGCGATAAGGTTTCGACGGGCGATGCCTCCCGAACAGAACTCCAGCTTGATTATGCCAATATCCTGCGCTTGGATCGAAATGCCCAAGCGACCATCGCAACGCTCGATAAAAACCGCATTCAAGTCCAGGTCGGCCAGGGATTGGCAGGCTATTCCGTGCTAAAGGGCTCTGAGGCGGATGTGGAGATCGATACGCCCAACGTTTCCGTCCATCCAGTTCGGGAAGGGCGCTATCGCATTCAGGTGAATCCGGATGGCGACACTTTCGTAACGGTGAATGACGGCGAAGCGCAGGTTTCGACCTCGGAAGGCAGCACCACAGTAAAGAAATATCAAGTCATTACGGTCCGGGGAACGGGCACGGATGCACAGTACAAGGTCACTGAGGCTCGCGACGGCGATGATTGGGATAAATGGAATAAGGATCGCGACAACGTCATTTACAACGCGACCGGGTATCGGAAGACGAACCGCTACTACACCGGTGCTGGCGATCTGGATGCGCACGGCACTTGGACCGAAGTTCCCGACTATGGCCAAGTATGGGTGCCTCATGTTGATTCCGGTTGGGCGCCCTATCGAGATGGCCGCTGGGTCTGGGAGCCATATTGGGGTTGGACTTGGGTTTCTTATGAGCCCTGGGGTTGGGCGCCCTATCACTACGGCCGATGGTTCGACTGGGAAGGATCGTGGGCCTGGTGGCCGGGTCCGATTTATCCGGCTTACCGCCCGATTTGGGCTCCTGCATACGTTTCGTTCTTCGGATTTGGCGGAGGCGTGGGTTTCGGCGTCGGGTTCGGGTTCGGCTCCATTGGCTGGTTGCCGATAGGACCTTGCGACTTCTTCCATCCTTGGTGGGGCGGTTTTCGCGACCGCTTCGGAGTTGTAGGATTCGACCGAATCGGCGGCCTCCGGGATGGAATCGGGCCGCTGCATGGCGGCAATCAATTTTCCAATCTTCACAACGTGCTCGTTAACAATCGCATTCGTGCAGGTGTCTCCGGAGTGCCGGCGGAAAGCTTCGGTCGTGGCACAACCCTAGCCCGAGGCGTGGGTGCCGCGGACTTGCGTAACGGGCACATGATGACAGGCAATCTGCCTGTGGTTCCCACTCGTGACAGTCTGCGTGTGTCTGATCGGCCCGTGAGTTCGACAGCCGCAGCGCGAATGAGCGAGCCGCACAGCTTTTTGTCTAAGAGCACACCGGCAGCACGACCGGAGCCGTTTTCTTCGCAAGCCGCGCGGGTAAATGAATCGATCCAGCGCAACGGGCAGTTCCAGGCAGTCAATGGGTCGAGACCCGCCGAAAATCCGGGCGCAAATCGCCCCGGCTTCGCAGGTCAATCGGCAACAAGGCCACAACCGAACGTGGGGCAGCAGTCCAACTCTGCGGCGGGAGTTCGCAGTCCTGTCCAGTCTCAAGACGCGCAGCGGTCAGACATTTGAGGGACAAGGCAGCGTCCGCAGGAGGCGCAAGGTGCAAATGGCTGGCAGCGGTTTGGCGCACAGCGCGGCGCTACCAATAATCAATCGCCGGTAGCCCAGCCGCAAATTCGCTCGAACGCTCAGCCGGAATTTCGCAACAACGCTCCTGCCGGGCGCGAAGCCCCTAACGCCAATGCTGGCCAGGCATCCGGCTGGCAGCGCTTCGCTGGGTCCAATGGACCCGCGGCAGCTCCGTCGAACGGCGGTTACCGTCCGCCATCCAGCGGCGCCGGTAGCCGGCGAACGCTGGATATGAACAAGCCAATCGTGAACGAACGCTCGTATCGCAACAATGGCGATAGCTACGCCGGGACCAATCGCGGAGGCTCCGCGCCGTCATATCGTCCAACGCCAAGTTATTCGGCGCCGACGTCTCGCAGCTCTCCATCCTATTCGGCCCCGAACTATCGCAGTTATCCTTCGAATCCGGCGCCGACTTATCGTAGCGCTCCCGCGCCGCGGTCGTATGGAGGAGGCGGTGGTGGCGGCAGCTACGGCGGCGCTTCTCGCGGAGGCGGCAGTTATTCAGGCGGCGGTTCTAGGGGAGGCAGTGGCGGCGGAGGATCCCACGGCGGCGGTTCCTCCGGCGGGCATTCTTCCGGAGGCTCCTCGCGCGGCAGGTAAGTGAGTAGAAGCGGAGCAGTGGCAGCGTGGCGCGGCCTTCCGGCTCCGGAAGGCCGCGGCGTTTTAGAGGCAGCTTTAGCTTCGATTCGCACACTAGATGCCCTCCCGTCTTATCGTCCGCTATACTGCGATGTTAGTTAGAAGGTGCAGACTTGTATCCTTTCATCCACATCGGTCCTTTGACTCTGGGAACTTACGGAATCATGGTCGCCACGGGCCTGATCTGTGCGTTCTTTGTTATACGCGCCGACCTGCGACGCAGGGGCTACGGTGCCGACGCTGAGAATATTATTGGCACCACAGGCTTGGCTGGCCTTCTCGGAGCACGGCTTTATCATCTACTGGAGTCGCCGTCGGAGTTCTTCGCGCACCCCTTACCGTTGCTTTTCAGCACGATGGGCTTCGCTTGGTTTGGAGCGGTGATTGGTGGTTTCGTAGCTCTCGTTCTACTGGCGCGGCACTACCAGATGAAAATTCTGTTGATGCTGGATATTGCCTCCCCAGCCGCCGCGATTGGATACGGAGTCGGCCGCATCGGCTGTTTGATTTCCGGAGATGGAGATTACGGTACTCCTACCTCGCTTCCGTGGGGAATGAGTTTCCCCAACGGCCTGGTGCCCACGACCGAGAGAGTTCACCCCACGCCGATCTACGAATTCCTGGTAGCTATGTTGATTGGCTATATCTTGTGGCGCATTGGGGCGCGCGCCGTCGGTGGATTGCGGCCCGCCGGAGAAGTCTTCGCTTACTACTTGGTTCTGACAGGAGTGGCGCGCTTCCTGGTAGAGTTTATTCGCATCAATCCGCATTCGTTTTTCGGTTTGACCAACGCGCAGGCGGCAAGCATCGCTTCGATTCTGGCCGGAGCAATCCTGCTATTGGAATTGGTTCGAAGGATTCGCCCGCAAACGGTGATCTGAACACGCCTGTCGGGCCGAGACTTCCGCTTCGAGCAGATCTAGAGCATCTGCCGCAGGACGTAAGGCAGAATCCCGCCATGGCGGTAGTAAGCAACTTCTTCCGGTGTGTCGGCCCGGGCTATGACCTCAAAAGTTTTTTCTCTGCCCTTATCGTCGCGCGCATGTACGCTAAGCTTCGCTCGCGGCGCCAGATTGCTGACGCCTTCTACGCTAAACGATTCGTGGCCCGTAAGCCCGAGCGATTCCGCAGTTTCGCCCGGCTTGAATTCCAGCGGCAGCACGCCCATGCCCACCAGATTGCTGCGGTGAATCCGTTCATAACTTTCAGCAATTACCGCGCGTACGCCTAGCAGGAGCGTGCCTTTGGCAGCCCAATCGCGTGAAGAGCCTGCGCCGTATTCCTTGCCGGCCAGGACCATGAGCGGCACGCCTTCTTGTTTGTAGCGCATCGCCGCATCATAGATTGTCATTTTTTCGCCGCTGGGCTGATGCAGAGTCCAACCGCCTTCGGTCCCAGGCGCAAGTTGGTTGCGCAGACGAATATTTGCAAATGTCCCGCGCACCATTACTTCGTGATTTCCGCGGCGAGCACCATAGGAATTAAAGTCCGACGGCTTCACTCCATTCGCAATGAGGTATTTGCCGGCCGGGCCATCGGGTTGAATTGAGCCGGCGGGGGAGATGTGGTCCGTCGTGACGCTATGCCCGAGCACAGCCAGCACACGCGCGTTGTGAATATCGGAAAGCGCGGGAGGATTTTTGGGCATGTCTTCGAAAAAGGGGGGGCACTTGATATATGTGGATTTTGCGTCCCAGGCGTACAGATCGCCTTCCGGCACCTGTAGTCCACGCCAGCGTTCATCGCCTTCAAAGATTGCGCCGTACTCCTTAAGGTACATATCTGTGGTTACCGCCTTGCGCACGATTTCTTCCACTTCTTTGGGAGTCGGCCAGATGTCGCGCAAATAGACCGGGTTGCCGTTGCGGTCGTTGCCTAAAGATTCGGTAGCCATATCGAAATCCATGCGGCCGGCAAGAGCATAGGCGACCACAAGGGGCGGTGAAGCTAAATAATTTGCCCGGACAAGCGGGTGAATGCGGCCCTCGAAGTTACGATTGCCGCTGAGCACAGAGACCGCGACGAGACTGTTTTCCTTAATGGCTGAGCCGATTGCTTCGGGAAGCGGGCCGCTATTGCCTATACATGTCGTGCAGCCGAAACCCACCAGATTGAACTTCAGTTTTTCGAGATAGGGCGTAAGCCCAGCTGCCTTGAGGTAGTCCGTCACTACCTTGGATCCGGGCGCAAGGCTCGTTTTAACCCAGGGTTTCGATTCCAGCCCGCGCTCGACCGCTTTTTTCGCCACAAGTCCCGCGCCAAGCATCAGGGAAGGATTTGAGGTATTCGTGCAACTCGTAATCGCGGCAATCACCACCGAACCATTCGAGAGTTCGAATCGGTCTCCGTTGTTCTTTACCTCGACGTGCTTCGAAGTAGTCCCCTCCATAGCCTTCGCGAAGGAGCTCTTGGCTTGGCGCAGCGGCACGCGGTCCTGGGGCCTCTTGGGTCCCGCCAATGTTGGTTCGACTTTGCCAAGGTCCAGCTGCAGGGTGTCCGAAAACAGAGGATCGGGAGTTTCGTCGGTGCGGAAGAGACCTTGCATTTTTGTGTAGGCCTCGACCAATGCCTGGCGCTCGGCGCTTCGTCCGGTAAATTTCAAATAGGCCAGCGTCTCTGCGTCGACAGGGAAGAATCCCATCGTGGCGCCGTATTCAGGCGCCATGTTGGCGATGGTCGCGCGATCCGGCAACGTGAGATTCGAAAGGCCGGTTCCGTAAAACTCGACGAACTGCCCCACGACGCCTTTTTTGCGCAACATCTCAGTTACGGTCAGCACTAGATCGGTTGCCGTTGCGCCTTCTGGCAAGCGGCCGTGCAGCTTGAAGCCGACTACATCGGGAACCAGCATAGAGAGCGGCTGGCCGAGCATTGCTGCCTCTGCTTCAATGCCGCCCACGCCCCAGCCGAAAACGCCCAGTCCGTTGACCATCGTGGTGTGGGAATCGGTGCCTACCAGCGAATCCGGATACGCCGCGACTCGGCCATCCGGTGCGTGATCGCAGACCACGCGGGCCAGATATTCGAGATTGACCTGATGGCAAATGCCCGTGTCTGGCGGCACAACTGCAAAATTGCGGAACCCATTCTGGCCCCAACGCAGAAATTGGTAACGCTCCACATTGCGCTGAAACTCCATTTGCGCATTGAAGGCAAACGCCATGTCGCTGCCAAACTTATCGACTTGCACCGAGTGGTCGATCACCAATTCAGCGGGAAGCAGGGGATTGATTTTTTTTGCATCGCCGCCCATCTTCGCGATGGCGTCCCGCATCGCCGCAAGGTCAGCAACGGCTGGAACGCCAGTGAAGTCCTGCAGCAGCACTCGCGCGGGCATAAAAGCGATCTCTGAGCGCTTTGGGGTGACTGGCTGCCATTCCGCCAGCGCCTCAATGTCTTTGGCGTAAACGAATCGGTCATCCTCCTGGCGCAGCAGGTTCTCCAGCAAAATTCGAATCGAGAACGGGAGCTTGGCCACGTGGCCGATTCCTCTGCGGTGCAGCGCCTCCAGGCGGTGGACCTCGTAAGATTGATCACCTACGGTGAGCGTACCGCGCGCGCCGAACGAATTTTTCGAAGACGCAGGCATGTTCTAATCCTCTCTGACCACTGGACCTATTAGGGTTAATTTAACATTGCATCATAACGCAAACAGCGGGGTACGTGTGCAGCCTAGGCGTCGCTTCGCAGGTCCTGCCGACGGTTTTCGTCGATGTCAATGCAGATCGATTAGAATGACATGAGCGCGGCGCATCGGACTTGTCGCGGCACGCGTTTTCAAGGCGGAGTTTAGGTGAAGGTCGTCCTGATCTCAACGTATGAGCTTGGTCACCAACCTTTCGGGTTGGCTTCGCCAGCCGCGTGGCTGCAACGCAGCGGCGCTAGGGTCACTTGCTCGATTTATCGCGCCAGCCTTTTCAGATGAAGACGCAGTGCGTGCCGCCGATGTCGTGGCGTTCTACGTTCCAATGCACACAGCTACCCGGCTCGCGATTCGTTTGATCGAGCCCGTCCGGCTTTTGAACGCTCACGCGCATTTATGCTTCTACGGTTTGTACGCTCCCGTCAACGAGGCTTATTTGCGAGAGCTTGGAGTGCAGACGATCGTTGGCGGGGAATTCGAGGCACTTTTAGCGGATCTCGTCACGCGGGTTGGTCAGCAGAACGGCAATGGAATCGGCTCGGGTGCGAACGCTCGGGCCACAGGGCTGTGCAATCCGTCAATCGCTTTGGAGCGGTTGCCGTTCATTACCCCGGATCGGAGCCAGCTTCCGCCCCTCCGCCAATATGCACATCTGTTGATGCCCGAAGGGGGCTTTAAAGTCTCGGGCTACACGGAAGCCAGTCGTGGATGCAAACATCTGTGTCGGCACTGCCCCATCGTTCCTGTCTACAACGGGGTCTTCCGCATAGTGCAGAAGGAAATCGTGCTGGGAGATATTCGCCAGCAGGTAAATGCCGGCGCCGAGCACATTACGTTCGGCGACCCGGATTTCTTCAATGGGCCGGCGCACGCGCTCGCCATCGTTGAGTCGCTGCACCAGGAATTTCCGCAACTCACGTATGACGTCACGATCAAGATCGAACACTTGCTGCAGCATGCAGCATCTTTGCCGAGGCTCCGCGATACTGGCTGTCTTTTTGTTACCAGCGCCGTCGAATCCGTCGATGACTCTGTCCTCACACGTCTCGCAAAAGGCCATACGCGTGCGGATTTTCTCGAGGTCGTCGGGCTTTTTCGGGAGCTAGGCTTAATCCTGCAGCCGACGTTCGTGCCTTTCACACCTTGGACGTCACCTTCGAGTTATCGCGAACTGTTGGCAGTCATCGCCGACCAGGACTTGATCGAAAACGTGGCGCCCATCCAGCTTGGCATCCGTCTGCTGATTCCGGCAGGCTCACGTTTGCTGGAGCTCGATGGGATTCGCAACACGATTGGCCATTTCGAAGCCTGCGGACTTGTTTACCCATGGAAACATGCCGATGCCCGCTTGGACCAATTGTCCGAGCGCGTCCAGGAGTTAGCCAATGCCGGCGACCGGCTGAAGCGCTCGCGCACTGAGACATTTACGCAGATATGGCGCGCTACAAACGAATTGAGCGGAGAGAATGAGGTCTTTCATCCCAGAACGCCAAAGAACTCCATGCGCGGGATTCCCCACTTCACTGAACCGTGGTACTGCTGTGCCGAGCCGACCCAGGATCAATTCGTCTCGATCGCCTCGAATACTCGGCCGCAGACACAATCCGATACATTTTTTTGATTTCCGGCCGAGGCGAATGAATTCCAACGAACGACCTACGCTCATCCTGCTTGCCAGCAAGCTGGGCTACCAGACGCGAAGCTTTGCAGAAGCGGCGAAGCGCATGGGCGTTAGCGTGATCATCGGCAGCGATCGGTGCCACCAACTCGACGATCCGTGGGCCGACGGCGCCGTCTCGCTTCATTTCGAGGAGCCTGAAAACGCCGCATCACATCTCGTTCGGGCCGTTCAGCGCCGCCTGGATGAACAAAAGATCGGGGCGATTCTGGCGCTGGGCGATCGACAGACCGCCACCGCTGCCTATGCCGCCAGCCTCTTGCACCTGACTTACAACTCGCCTGAATCGATCGAAAATTGCCGCAGCAAGCTCCGTCAGCGGGAGGTTTTGCGGAAGGCGGGCCTGCTCATTCCCGATTTCTTTTCCTTTGCACTAACGGAGCCGATCGATTCCGTGCTGCAGCGCGTTATTTTCCCGTGCGTCTTAAAGCCGTTGCGGCTCGCGGCAAGCCAAGGCGTAATCCGAGCTGACAATCCCGCTGAATTCGGTGCAGCTGCTGAGCGCGTTGCACGACTGCTGACGTCGCCCGAAATACTAGTCACCAGGGAGGCCGATCTCGATCGATTGCTAGTGGAGCGCTATATCCCCGGCACTGAAGTTGCGCTTGAAGGGGTCCTCGACGACGGCCAATTGCGGGTGTTGGCGTTGTTCGATAAGCCCGACCCGCTCGAAGGTCCTTACTTCGAGGAATCTATTTATGTGACGCCGTCGCGCCTGCCCGAAAAGATCCAGCAAGAAATCTCTGCACTCGCCGCCAAATGCGTTCTAGCGCTCGGCCTTACCGAGGGACCCGTGCACGCAGAATTTCGCGTGAATGACCAGCGGCCTTGGGTGCTCGAAGTAGCGCCGCGTCCCATTGGCGGTCTTTGCTCGAGGGTGCTTCGCTTTGGCCCGCAGCGAATCTTTCTGGAAGAATTGCTGATCCGCAAAGCGTTGAGACTGCCCGGCGCGGAATGGCAGAGGGAGCCAGATGCCGCGGGCGTGATGATGATCCCTGTGCCTCGAAGCGGGGTGCTCGAGGAAGTTCAAGGAACGGAGGAAGCACTCGCCATCGCCGGTATTTGCGAAATTCAAATCACGGCTCGACTGCACGACTTTGTCGCCGCCTGGCCTGAAGGTTCGAGCTACTTGGGATTCATTTTCGCCCGGGCAAAAACACCAGACTTGGCCGAGGCTGCCCTGCGAAAAGCGCACGACGCATTAAGATTCACGATTGCTCCCCGATTGCCAGTGGCGCATCCGGTGTCGGGGCAAACTCTTACCTGATCGTCTCCTTAGCTTTCACCCTAATTTACTTGACGACTTGAAGCGAGAAATACGGAAGGCCTAACCTTTCGCACGCGGCGCGACGTAACCTTCGGGCAGCTTGGCTCCTTCGCCAAAAAAGAACTGGTCCATCTGCTCTTCCATAATTTTTTGGGACTGTGGGTCCAGCGGGTTCAGCCTGTACTCGTTCATGATCATCTTGGAATGTTCGATCCACATCTTCCAGGCTTCTTTGGAGACATTTTCATAGATCTTCTGGCCGAGTTCGCCCTTCCAGGGCACCCGATCAAGGCCCTCCATTTTCTTTCCGAATTTCACACACATCACTGTGTGCGCCGCAGGCTGGGTTTCAGCCATGTCCGCCTCCAATCGAGATAACCAATCTCCAGTTTCCTTCTCTAAACATACTGCATTGATGGAGAAATTCCTAGGACCGGCAGAATGGCCGATTTTTGAGTCGTTGAGAATGCCGACGCAAGGCGCGCATGTTGCTATATTCTGCTGATTCTGCCAAAAAGAGATAATCTGGCTCGGGCCTCTTGCGGCGGCCCAGAGGACACCATGCCCCTCACAGCGCAGCGAATTTCACCGGGTTATCTGGCGGACGTGTACCACGAAGAGTTGAATCGGCTTCGAGCGGGCGAAGCCGTTCAGAAACTCTGGGCCGGACAGCCCGGCCTTTGGAAGGACGACTCCCAACACGCTCGCACGATTGCCAACCGGCTCGGATGGATCGGCGTACTCGATTCCATGCGCGCCGAAGCGCCCGCGCTGCAGGATTTAGCGCGCGACATCAGAGATTCGGGCGTGAGCGACATCGTGTTGCTGGGCATGGGCGGCTCAAGCCTCGGGGCAGAAGTTTTCGCCCTGACATTTCCCACGCCCTCAGCGAAGCGTTTTTTCGTACTTGACTCAACCGATCCCGTCGCGATCCAGCAAGTGGAACGGTCCCTTGACTTGCCCCATACCTTATTTGTGGTGGCCAGTAAGTCCGGCAAAACAATCGAGACGCTGTCTCAATTCTTTTATTTTCACCGGCGTCTTGTTCAGGCAGGTATTCGGCCGGTAGGCCGCAGCTTCCTTGCGATTACTGATCGCGGATCCTATTTGGACCATTTGGCCGAGGAATATGATTTCCGCCTGACCTTTCGCAATCCCGAAGACATTGGCGGCCGCTATTCGGCACTCTCCTACTTTGGGCTGGTGCCTGCCGCGCTTTGGGGAGTCGATATTTCCGCAGTGCTGGATGGCGCCATCGAAATGCGTGCTGCCTGCAGTCCGGAACCCGAAGCCGATGCCAATCCGGCACTACAGCTGGGATCTTTGCTGGGTGCGGCCGCCCGAAGGGGCGATGACAAACTGGTCTTGCTCTCTACGCCGAAGTTGACGCCCTTGAGTGATTGGATCGAGCAACTCATCGCGGAGAGTACGGGAAAAGAGGAACGGGGGATTGTCCCAGTTGCGGGAGGCGCTGCCCTGCCTCTCGATGTTCTTGCGAGAGGATGTGTTATCGCCGCTCTCTCCCTTGAGGGCGACGATCGAGCAAGGTTGGAACCGATACTGCGCGCTCTGAAACAGCGTGGCGCGCCTGTCGTGGAGATTGAGCTAAAGTCTCCGGTGCAATTGGGCGCCGAATTCTTCAAGTGGGAGATAGCAAGCGCGCTGGCCTGCGCTTCGCTAGCCGTCGATCCGTTTGATGAACCTAACGTCCAAGAAAGCAAAGATAATACCGCACGGATTCTGGAGATCTTCGAAAGCACCGGGGAGATGCCCCTTGGCTCTCCGCGCCTGGCAGAATCGGGAATCGAACTTTATGCCGAGGGCGCCGCGCGCGCCGCCATCTCGACTCTGCAACTTAGCGCCGCGCTGCGGACGTTTTTTTCCGAACGCCGCCCTGACGACTATGTCGCGATACTTGCGTACGTGGCGCGCGATGCAGCTAACAGCTCCGAGCTCAATTCGCTTCGCGCGACACTCGCGGAGCGTCTTAGCCTGCCGGTGCTCCTCAGTTACGGGCCACGCTACCTGCACTCGATCGGACAGCTTTATAAGGGCGGACCGGACTCCGGCATATTCTTGATGATCACTTCAAAGAAATCCGAGGACCTGCCCATACCTGGCGCGAAGTATACGTTCGGCCAGTTGCAAATGGCCCAAGCCTTGGGTGACATGCAGGCGCTGGCGAGAGTCGGGAAACCGGTGTTGCGTCTGCATCTCAAAGAGGGCGCTCCCGCAGGATTATCCACGCTGCGCGGATCTATCGAGCAGGTGTTTTCTGCATCGCGGTCAGCTACTTGACGATTGGAATTGATGATGCCGGGGAAATTTACGCCCGAAAGGGAACAGGGAACACTGAAAAGAATGCCGATTGACTAGGCCATGGACAATATCGCCGCAATATTCTGGGACATCGGAGGAGTGGTACTTTCGAATGGCTGGGATCAGTCTGCGCGGGCTGAGGCCGCAAAGCGTTTTTCTCTGGATGCGTCTGATTTGGAAAAACGGCACCGCGCCGCGGAAGTCGAGTTTGAAACTAGGCAAATAACCTTCGAAACGTATCTTGACCGAACGGTATTTTTCCGCGAGCGGCCCTTTACCAAGGATGAGTTCAAAAACCTCATCTTTGCGCAGTCGCGCGAGAACAAAGAGACGCGCGTTCTTCTGGACGAGCTGACTGCCAGCCGTCGTTACTTCCTTGCCGCTCTGAACAACGAATCGGAAGAGCTGAACGTCTACCGTATTCGCAAATTCGATCTGACCCGGAACTTTGCTTGCTTTTTTACTTCTTGTTATCTGCGAATCCGCAAGCCTGACCCGCTCATCTATCAACTTGTGCTTGGAATCACGCAACGTGCTCCGGAATCCTGCATGTTCATAGACGACCGCCCTGCGAACCTGGAACCGGCCAAAGCGTTGGGTATGGTTACTATCCTTTTCCAATCTGCGGAACAGTTGCGCGCTTCATTGGGGGAAAAGGGCGTCACATCGGCCTTGGCAGGAGGATGATCTCATGGCTTCGATTACAAATGACATCGCCGAAACTACAGCTCTGGACGCGCGAAGTTCGGTCGCTGCAGCCGATCCCTGCGCGATCGTGATTTTCGGCGCCTCCGGCGATCTCACCCGCCGCAAGTTGATCCCTGCACTCTTCGAATTGGCGGCTTGCCAGTCGCTCGCCCGGCGATTCTCCATAATTGGCTTCGCGCGCAGTGAAATGAGCGACGCCGCTTTTCAAGAGTCCGTAGCGCGGGCCGTGCGCGAGAACGCCACCTGTCACGTCAAGGATGAAGACCTTCGCAACTTCGCGCAGTCCTTTGTATACGTCGCCGGGGATTACGATCAGCCGGACGCGTTTACAAAGCTTTCGCGCCGCCTTGAAGAACTCGACCGCGAGCGCCACCTGGAGGGCAACCGCCTGTATTATCTCGCGACGCCGCCCGCCGTTTATCCCAAGGTGATCGGCCAAATCGGCACAGCGGGCTTGGCGAAGCCAGCGACCGATCACTCGTGGGTTCGTATCATCGTCGAAAAGCCCTTTGGCCACGACCTTGCCTCTGCCAGAAAGCTCAACCGCACAATTCTCGAAGTCTTCGACGAGACGCAGATCTATCGGATTGATCATTTCCTGGGAAAAGATACGGTCCAAAATCTCTTGGCGCTGCGATTTGGGAACGGAATTTTCGAGCCGCTTTGGAATCGCAATTACGTAGACCACGTTCAAATCACGGCGGCCGAGACCCTCGGAGTAGAGCAGCGCGCCGCCTTTTATGAAACGACCGGCGCCCTGCGGGATATGGTTCAGAGCCATCTTTTGCAACTGGTTTCGTTGACGGCGATCGAGCCTCCCTCAAATTTCGATGCCACTTCGCTGCGCAATGAAAAGTTGAAAGTCTTACAGGCCCTGCGGCCGTTCACGCTGGAGACGGTCACGACGAACGTTGTCGCCGGCCAATACACTGAGGGCCAGATCGATGGTGAAGACGTAAAGGGGTATCGCCAGGAACCCGGCGTCAAACCCGATTCGAAGACGGAGACCTTTGTCGCCGCCAAAGTATTGATCGATAACTGGCGCTGGGCCGACGTGCCGTTTTATATCCGCACCGGCAAGCGCATGGCCCGCCGCGTTACAGAAGTCGCCATCAATTTCCGGCGCGCGCCCCATTTGCTCTTTCGCGGTCAGGAGCTTGATACCAATACCCTGGTGCTGAATATCCAGCCCGAGGAAGGCATCTCGGTCGGCTTTCACGTAAAAGTGCCCGGACAAAAATTACGCTTGTCGAGTGTCTCGATGGATTTCAGCTATCTGGCCGCTTTTGGCGCCAGCGAACGCAGCGCTTATGCTACGCTTTTGAATGACTGCATGCGTGGGGATGCCACCCTCTTTGATCGTGCTGATGGAGTTGAAGCTGCCTGGGCTTTCGTGCAGCCGATACTCGATGCATGGGAAAACCAAAATCGCTCCGTATATCCCTATCCCGCTGGGAGCTGGGGACCGCGTGAAGCCGACGAGCTGTTGAGCCGCGATGGACGGCACTGGCGCAAACCCTGAGATGATTCCGCGCGAAATCCTGCCCAGCGTATTCGTTTGCACTGACGTGGCCGAATTGGCTCGCCTGGCAGCGCGCCGCTTCGTAGATTGGGCTTGGCAAAGTATCGCCAAGGACGGCAACTTCTATGTCGCGCTCTCGGGCGGCTCAACACCCCGCGAGCTCTATCGCGTTCTCGCCACACCCGAATTCCGCGCCCAAGTTGATTGGCCTCGGGTCCATCTTTTCTGGGGCGACGAACGCGCCGTGCCGCCGGACAGCCCCGAAAGCAATTACGGCATGGCCCGCCGTGAACTTCTCGTCCGCGTGCCCATACCGGCTGCCAACGTTCACCGCATGGAGGCGGAAGATCCCAATATCGGACGCGCCGCTCACAATTATGAGGCCGTACTCCGCAAATTTCTGCCCATCGACAACCGCGGCTTTCCGCGCTTTCATTTGATTTTTCTGGGTCTGGGAACCGAAGGGCACACCGCCTCTCTGTTTCCGGGTTCCAAAATTGTGCGCGAAACATCTCGCTGGGTTAGCACTCCATTGGTTCCGAAACTAGGCACCCGGCGCATGACGCTCACTCTTCCTGTCCTCGAAAGCGCTCACCGTATAGTTTTCCTGGTTGCCGGAGCCGAAAAGGCCTCGATCCTGCACACAGTGCTTTGCGAACATTCGGATCCACCTTTGCCCGCGCAGATGGTCAAGCCGCGCGATGGTGAAAGGCTTTTTTTTGTGGATCAGGCAGCGGCAGCGAAGATTATCGCCGGACAGTCGCAGCCAATTCCGAAGGGAAAATCGTGATTCTTGCGGGGGACATTGGAGGCACGAAGTCGAACCTTGCCTTAATGGAAAAAAATGACGATGGTTTCCGCCTAGTTTTCATTCACCGTTATCCCAGTAACGACTTCACATGCTTCGATGACATCGTCGAGGATTTTCTCGCTCGCGGAAAAAGCTTCCTCTCCGCTTCGCCTCCGGGAAAGATTGCCGCTGCGGGATTCGGCGTGGCCGGCCCCGTAATTGGCCGCGGAGTCCGCATCACCAACCTGACTTGGGCGATCGACGGCAATGCTCTCGAACGCCAGCTTGGCACCCGCCACGTTGTGCTGCTCAATGATTTGGAGGCTACTGGCTATTCTCTTGCCTGCCTCGCACCTGCGGAGCTTCTGACTCTCAATGAAGGTTTGCCCACTCCTCACGGCACGCAAGCGCTGATCGCTGCTGGTACGGGGTTAGGGGAAGCCATGCTGACGTGGAACGGCAACCGTTACATCGTCATGCCCAGCGAAGGTGGGCATGCGGATTTTGCTCCGCGAACCGAAAGAGAGATCGAATTGCTGCGCTATTTAAAGACCCTCCATAAATTCGTCAGCTTCGAGTTGATCGTCTCCGGCCGTGGTTTTCTCACATTGCACGAATTCTTGAACAAAAGTGTCCGCCATTCCACGTTTGATCAGCCCGGAGCGGACTCTGCGCCCGAAATCACGCGCCTGGGTCTCGATGGTACTTGCCCCGTCTGCGTCGAAACACTGGATCTCTTCGTCACCTTGTACGGGGCCGAGGCCGGCAACCTGGCGCTCAAGGCGCTCGCGCGCGGTGGCGTCTTCGTCGCTGGCGGTATTGCGCCTAAGATTATGCCCAAGATCCAGAATGGCAATTTTTTTGCCGCCTTCTGCGAAAAAGAGAAATTCCAGGAATTGCTCTCGCAGATCCCCATTCATGTTGTGCTCAACGAGGAAGCTCCTCTTCTCGGAGCCGCTGCCGAAGCGGCAGCACGCGAATTGCTCGCTGCAAATGCCGGGGCCCATTAAAAAAGGGCGAGGCCCGGTAATTCATTCGAGAAGCCAAACTTTCAAGCCATTCTGATCCAGGTTTCTTTGCTGTACTATGGGGCGACTCGCCGATTCTGAGCACTTCTCCGCGGGTAATACTACGTGTCTCTCAAATGCGCAGCCGAAACGTGTCCCGAAGCCTCGGTGGCTTCGCTCGATGAGCGTGAAGTGTGCCGCACGCACTTTCTGGCAGGGGCTTACCGGCATCTAGAGTTCATCTCAGGGCAGATTCAGGAGCCACAATTCCACACCCAGCACGGGGAATTGGCCAGCCGCTTCCTGGAAGAGTGTATGCGGGAAGCGACGAATATCGCTTGCGCCGCGGAAGTTCTCAATAATTTGGAGAGGGCTCAGCTGCTTGATATCCTCCTGTGGGCCTCGGACCTCTATGGACGCTTGCGCCGCGGAACTCGCGTGCGCGCCTGCATCCCGATTCTCGTTCGCTCGGAAGATGCTGATCGGCCGTGGGAGGAGAAGACCGAAACGCTCCAACTGAGTGTGCACGGCTTCTGCTTCCTGTGCCGGCATGAACTGCATGCAGGTGATGTCCTTACCTGTGTTCGTCTCGACAATGGCCGCCGGTTGGGTGGGCGGGTAGCTTGGGCACGCGCTAAGGATTCCGGGGAAACCGAGGCTGGGGTGGAATTTGTTACCGATGAGGATTTTTGGGGAATGGAAGCCAGCCTCGCGGCGCCGGTCCTTCCTTCCAAGCACCGTTGAAGCCTTGACGAAGCGCTCTCTAGCCTGGTCTAGCCACATTAGTGCAAACTAGATAAGTAACTCCGAACTTCCATTGCTCATTTCAGGAGTTCTTTGCTTGGATTTCAGCCGCAAATTGATTGTCCCACCGGACCAGAAAATCAAACTAACAAAATTTGATCCAGCCGACACCCTGGGTTATGAGAACGACCACAAAACTGACGACAAACTCGAAAAAACGCTTAAGCGCCTCGACGATTTGCAGGATTTGTTTTATGCCGAAAAAAAACGTGCGCTTCTGATTGTTTTGCAAGGGATGGATGCTGCCGGCAAGGATGGAACCATTCGCCATGTGATGTCGGGCGTTAGTCCGCAGGGCTGTTCGGTCACCTCTTTTAAAGTGCCGAATAGCGAAGAGTTGGCCCACGACTTCCTCTGGCGCATTCACAGGGCAGTGCCCGAAAAAGGCATGATCGGGATCTTCAATCGTTCGCAGTACGAAGACGTTCTGGTGGTTCGGGTACACGAGCTCGTTCCGAAGGAAGTCTGGAAAGCTCGATATGGCGAGATCAACAGGTTTGAAAAAAATCTTGCGGAGAATGACGTCAAGATTCTGAAATTCTTTCTGCATATCAGCAAGGAAGAACAGGAGAAGCGTTTTCAGGAAAGGCTTCATGATCCGCGCAAAAAGTGGAAATACTCAAAAGCGGATCCCAAGGAGCGAAAGCGGTGGAACGATTACGTTACCGCCTACGAAGCTGTGCTTTCCCACTGCAGCACGGAATATGCGCCCTGGTTCATTGTCCCCTCTGACCATAAATGGTTTCGCAATCTCGCGATTTCTCGGATCATCGTGGAGACTTTGGAAGAATTCGATATGCATTACCCTAAATCCCCGCAGCCTTCCTGAATTCTCTGCCCGTAGTTTTGGCTTTCATTTTGCGCCTCGCCTTCCGCTGTTTGCACTGTTCAGATGCGCTTGACCACTGGCTCCTTCGCCAGTTACATTCACGTTCGGAAGCTCATGAAAGCCGCGAGTTATCAGCGCGCAGTCGCCGGAACGCAGCCGGACTATTTCTACCCGCCGTACGTTTCGACGTCCAAACGTCACCCGAAACAGCCCCTGATTTTGTTGCCGCACACCTTGTCTGAGCTGACCGGCCCCGTCTTCGGCCATAGTGACATCGGCGAAAACGATAACGATCTGACGCGCCAGCACAGCGGTGAAGCCGTTGGGGAACGCATCATCGTGAGCGGGCGAGTATTAGATGAAGAAGGCCGCGCGATTCCCGGAGCCCTCGTTGAGGTTTGGCAAACCAATGCGGCTGGGCGCTACCGCCATCGCGTGGATCAGCACGATGCCCCGCTGGACCCGAATTTCACGGGCTGCGGACGTGTGCTGACCGATACGGAAGGCCGTTATCGTTTTGTTACGATAAAGCCCGGCGCGTACCCTTGGCAGAATCATCCGAATGCCTGGCGCCCGGCGCACATTCACTTTTCGCTCTTTGGTGCCGGGCTGCTCTCGCGCCTGGTCACGCAGATGTATTTTCCGGGAGATCCTCTGCTGCGGTTCGATCCTGTTCTCAACAGCGTTCCCGACGAGAACGCGCGCAATCGCCTGATCTCTCTTTTTGACTGGGACACCACGATGCCCGGTCACGCGCTGGGATATCACTTTGACATCGTTCTCCGCGGCCGTCTGGCTACGCCCGTCGAGGTACATGCGTGAGCACCTCTGCACCATTCGGCGAATCGGAATGACCGCGCCGCCAACATCGTCTCAGACCGTGGGCCCATTTTTTCATCTCGGCATGGTTTATCTCGAAAGAGATAATTTCGTTGCTGAGGGCGTTGCCGGTGAGCGCATAACCATTCGTGGCAAGGTCCTCGACGGAGATGCGCAACCCGTTCCTGACGCTGTGCTCGAAATCTGGCAGGCCGATTCCACGGGCCGTTATCCAAGCGAGTTTTCTCCGCAGAATTCAGCCTCTGCGCGGTTCCTGGGATTCGGGCGTATCGAGACCGATGACCATGGCGAGTTCAGGTTCACGACGATAAAGCCCGGGCGTACGCCTGCGCCGGACGGCTCTTTGCAGGCTCCGCACCTCGTGGTCACACTTTTTTCTCGCGGGCTGCTCAAACCGCTGCGGACTCGCCTCTATTTCCCGGATGAAGCCGGCAATGTCGATGACGTTGTTCTAAGGCAGGTTCCACCGGCGCGGCGATCGACACTCATGGCGACGCGTGCCGGAAAGCGTGGCGCTCAGAACGTACCCGAAAACGTGTTCGATTGGAATATCGTGATGCAGGGCGATGCCGAGACCGTCTTTTTCGACTACTAGAATCCGTCCGCAGTTATAGTTCAAGGGATGAGCAATTTGGCTGTTCCCGAATCTATCCGCCTCTTTGACCATTTGTTTACCACAGACGCGATGCGTCAGGTCTTTTCCGATCATCACCGGCTCCAGTGCATTCTCGATTTCGAGGCTGCCCTTGCCCGGGCGCTCGTCGAAAGCGGCATCGCTCCAAAAAGTGTGATTGCGGCGATCGAATCTCAATGCCGTGCCGAATTATTCGATATGGAATCGCTGGCCCGTGCGACCGCCCTTTCAGGCAATGTGGCCATTCCGATGGTCAAGTCCCTGACCGAGCTCGTAGCCAAGACCAATCCACAAGCCGCTTCCTTCGTCCACTGGGGCGCAACGAGCCAGGACGCCATTGATACAGGCCTTGTGCTGCAAATGCGCGAGGCACTCGATTTTCTCGACCGCGATTTGGTGAGTCTCTCAACGTCTCTGGCCCGGCTTGCTGAAGCTCACAAGTCAACGCTGATCGCCGGACGCACCTGGCTGCAACAGGGGCCGCCCGTCACCTTCGGATTGAAAGTGGCCGGCTGGCTGGATGCCGTCGAACGGCACCGCGAACGCGTGAGCCACGCGCGGAAGCAAGTTTTGGTTCTTCAGTTTGGCGGCGCCGTCGGGACGCTCGCTGCGGTTGGGGACCGTGGCTTGGAATTAGCGGCTGCGCTTGCGCGTGAATTGAAGCTGGACTTGCCTGACGTCCCCTGGCATTCGCACCGTGATCGCCTGGCGGAAGTTGCCGCGTCGCTGGGCTTGCTGGGGGGCTCGCTCGGCAAAATCGCACGCGATATTTCCCTGATGTCGCAAACCGAAATCGACGAAGTTGTTGAACCCTCCGGGCCTGGCCGTGGCGGTTCTTCCACCATGCCCCATAAGCGCAATCCCGTGGGCTCCGCAGTAATCCTCGCCGCCGCTCTTCGCGTTCCAGCGCTGGTGTCTACTGTGCTGACGGCTATGGTGCAGGAGCATGAGCGCGGCTTGGGCGGATGGCATGCTGAATGGGAGACTTTGCCCGAGATTTTTCGTCTCGCAGCAGGAGCTCTCGCGCGCACCAACGAGATTGTCGCCGGCCTCGACGTTCATCCTGAAAAAATGTCGCGGAACCTTAATGTCACCCGTGGTCTGGTTCTTGCCGAGGCGGTCGCTTTTGCATTGCGGGAGCGACTGGGGAAGGAAAAATCGCACAAGATCGTCGAAGAAGCGGCGAGGCGTGCCGTCAAGGACGGGCGTGATTTCGCTGACGTGCTTCTGTCCTACCCGGAGGTCAGCGGCCATATCTCTCGAGCCGAACTCTCTCGTTTGCTTGATCCTGCGAACTATCTCGGTTCTGCCGAGGAGATGACCGAAAAAGTTTTGTCCGCTCGCATCAGCGCAAAGAAATGAATGCGCGATCGCAAATTGATTGAGGATCGTTCGTGCCTTTTATAGAAGCGAATGGCGTCCGTATTCGTTACCGCCTGGAAGGGAAGCCGGGAGCGCCCGTAATTGTCTTCTCCAATTCGTTGGGCACAAATTTGTCGATGTGGGATCCTCAGGTCGCCGCGCTGCGCGACGAATTTCGAATTCTCCGCTACGACACTCGCGGCCATGGCTTTTCCGCTGTTCCGCCCGGGCCTTACACGCAGGAACAACTCGGCAACGATATTCTTGCGCTTTTGGATGCGGTCGAAATTCGCCACGCGAATTTCTGCGGTCTTTCCATGGGCGGGCAGGCGGGAATCTGGCTGGGCGCAAATGCTCCGGACCGTTTCGCTCGCCTCGTCCTCTGCGATACGGCCGCACACATTGGCAATCCCGACATTTGGAATGCTCGGATCGCCGCGATTCGGGGAGGCGGCATGCCCGCAATTGTTTCTGGCGCGATCGAGCGTTGGTTCAAGGCCAGATTTATTGCGCAATCGCCGGACATAGTCGCCTGGGTGCGGCAGATGATTCTCGAAACGCCGCCGCAGGGTTACATCGCTTGCTGCGAAGCCATTCGCGATACCGACCTCACCGAGCAGGCTT
Source organism: uncultured Acidobacteriota bacterium (assembly GCA_963803735.1). Taxonomy (GTDB): domain Bacteria; phylum Acidobacteriota; class Terriglobia; order Acidiferrales; family UBA7541; genus Palsa-189. The sequence goes on from CAWDNV010000022.1 coordinate 140,086, forward strand.
CTTGCGTCAACGCACCCACTTTGGTCATTTCGGGCACGCACGATCCCGCCACTCCTCCCGCGCAAGGACGCTTGCTCGCCTCGGCGATTCGTGGCGCCCGCTATTTCGAATTGGATGCATCGCATATTTCGAATGTTGAAGCCGCACCCCAATTCACTTCTGCTCTCCGCGATTTTCTTTCCGGAGCCGCCGTTCCTGCGGGATAAATCGGGCGCCCCGACCATATGAAGCAGATCCGCACTCAAGTCGGCATCGTCGGCGCCGGTCCCGCCGGGCTCGTGCTCGGCCATTTGCTGCATCTGCAGGGTATCGAATCCGTGGTGCTCGAATCACGCAGCCGCGAATATTGCCAGGAGCGCGTTCGCGCCGGCTTACTTGAGCAAAACACCGCCGACTTGCTCGTCGAAATGGGTGTCGGCGAGAGAATGAAGCGCGAACGGCTGGTGCACCACGGCATCAACCTGCGTTTCTGCGGCCGCACGCATCGCATCGATTTCGCGGACTTGACCGGCCGCTCCATCACGATCTACGGACAGGGGGAAGTCATTAAAGACCTCGTCGATGCGCGTCACGCCAGCGGCGGCCCGATCTTCTTTGAAGTTGAAAACACTAGCGTGCACGATTTTGAATCTGCGCATCCCCGAATTCTTTTCCAGCATAACGGGCAGCCAACGGAGTTGATCTGCGATTTTATCGGTGGCTGCGACGGCTTTCACGGCATCTGCCGCTCGTCGATTCCCGCAAGCGCTCTCACCGTTTATCAGCGCGATTATCCCTTCGGCTGGCTGGGCATTCTCGCCCAGGCGCCCCCATCGTCAGAGGAGTTGATTTACGCTTACCACGAGCGCGGATTCGCCCTGCTCAGCATGCGCACGCCGCAAATCAGCCGCCTCTATATCCAGTGCACGCCCGACGAGGATCTTAGCCTTTGGCCGGACGAGAAAATTTGGCAGGAGCTTCAAATCCGCTTGTCTTCCAAGGAAGGCTGGAAGTTGATCGAGGGGCCAGTCCTGCAGAAGAACGTCGCGAAAATGCACAGCTTCGTTGTCGAGCCCATGCAATACAGTCGGCTCTTTCTTGCCGGCGATGCCGCCCACATAGTTCCCCCGACCGGTGCCAAAGGCTTGAATCTGGCCGTAGCGGATGTCCGGGTCCTGGCTCGTGCCGTCACTGAGTCCTATCGTTCGGGACGGAAAGACTTGCTCGAAAAATATTCGCAAACCTGCCTGGACCGCGTTTGGAAAGTGCAGCGCTTCTCCTGGTGGATGACCTCGATGCTGCATCGCTTCCACAACGACAATGCTTTCGATCAGCGCCGCCAGCTTGCCGAGCTCGAATATCTCACCAGTTCGCGAGCGGCGTCGCAGTCGCTCGCCGAAAATTACGTCGGCCTGCCGATGGATTGACTTATCTCAGCGCCGCTGATAGCTTCCACCGCGCTGGCAATAGCTACACATTTTTTGCCGTTTTGGGATGAAATAGCCCGAGGCCTCGATGAAAATTGACATCTTCTGCCACGTGTTTCCAAAAAAGTTTTATGACCGCATGTTGGCTCTCCCGGAGCGTGGTGTCACGATCAAAAAGCGCGTGACGGAAATTCCTTCTCTCGTCGATCTCGATGTTCGCTTCCGCATCATGGATGAGTTCCGCGACTATATCCAGGTGCCCTGCATGCCCCTGCCGCCGATCGAAGCCCTTGCCGATCCGCAAAAATCGCCGGAACTCGCCGAAATCGCCAATGACGGTTTAGCCGAGTTGATCGCCCAGCACCCTAATCGCTTTGCCGGATTTGTGGCCTCCTTGCCGATGAATAATCCCGCTGCCGCGGTGAAAGAGATCGAGCGTGCCGTGAAAAAACTTGGCGCTGTGGGCGTGCAGATTTTCACCAACGTGAATGGTCGCCCGCTCGATGAGCCCGATTTCCTGCCTATCTTTGAGAAAGCGGCCGAACTCGATGTGCCGATTTGGGTGCATCCGGCGCGCGGTTCGGGCTTCCCCGATTATCAGACGGAGAAAAAATCGAAATATGAGTTGTGGTGGGTTTTCGGCTGGCCTTACGAGACGAGTATTTTTATGGCGCGCATGGTTTTTGCCGGCATATTCGATCGCTTCCCCAAAATCAAAATCATCACGCACCATTTGGGAGGCATGGTCCCTTATTTTTCAGGACGCACCGGCCCCGGGCTCGATCAGCTTGGCGCGCGCACCGAGGAAGAAGATCTGACGGTTTATCTGCGCCGTCTGAAAAAACGGCCCCAGGAGTACTTCAAAATGTTTTATGCGGATACGGCGACATTTGGTTCTGGTCCTGCAATTCGCTGCGGACTGGATTTCTTTGGCGTGGACCAGGTCCTATTCGCGTCCGACTCTCCGTTCGATCCCGAAAAAGGTGCCGGTTATATCCGGGAAACGATTCGCTCTCTGGACCTCCTGGATGTTTCCGAGGAAGACCGCCGCAAAATTTACGAGGGCAACATCCGCCGTCTCATTCGGCTGAAGACGCCATAGGAAATGAACTAATCCGGTGTCGCCTCTAGAGACGGTTCAGGCAACCAGAAGCTGGCCACAAACCCGACCACATAAGACAGCAATCCCACAATACCTGCGGCATAGGCCAACTGCCGGCTGGCGTTGCCGCCGGGCATGAATCGCACCATCGAAGTAACAAGCAAAGCTGCCGAAGTACCCAGCATTCTCCCACCGATATTCGCGGCAAAAGCTTCACCCGTGCCCCGCAAGTACGTCGGATAAACCAGCGGCAGATAATTTCCCCAATAACTGAATTGGGCTACGGTCAACAACCCGACCGCAAATATTCCTGCCGTGGACATATCTCGATCCCGTATGGCAGGCAGGAACATCACCAGAGGAATTAGCACAAATGCAGGAATCTGAAACAACCGCAGCAAGCGCCGCCGGCTCAAAATGTGCACGGCCAGAAAAGCCATCAGGAAGCGCCCGGCCAACCCGCCCATCTCCTGCATGCCCTGCAGAAAGCCGATGCGTTGTTCCTGCGCCGCCACGGGCAGGATCCGCACGCCCGGTGTGCCGGGAATAATTCTGGCGAAATGCTGCAGCATCCCAAACGATCCCGCATAGGAGCAGGCCATCATCAGGCATGTAATCAGTGCGGTCTTGCGAAATGTCGGACGGAAAAGCTCTGCAAAGCTCGGCCGCTTCAGCGTCCCATCGGCTTTCTTTCGTTTCCAGATCGGCGATTCCGGGAGAAATGGTCGCAGCACGATCAGAGGAATCGCCGGAATCAGTCCGGACATGGCCGTATAACGCCAAGCTTCGTGTCCGCCGTGAATCGGCGGCAGGCGCAGGCTGTAGGTCACGGCGAGGTAATAGGCGGCGCTGATCAGCAGGCCGCCCGTCGAAGCGAAGGCCTGCGTATAGCCGATAATCGCTTCGCGTTGTTCCCGACGCGTAAACAGCTCCGCGAGCCATGCCGTCGCCGCCACAAATTCCACCGAGACGCCGATGAACGTCCCGCAGCGCAGCAGTAAAAATTCTCGCGGGCTCGTCACGTAAGCGGTCCCAAACGTGCAAACGCCGTAGAGCAAAATGCTCCACATCAGGATGCGCCGGCGCCCCAGCAAATCGATCAGGTAGCCGCCGAGCAATCCAAAAATCCCGCCCGAAATCGCCGGAACGTAAAAGAGAATTCCCACCCACTGATTGAAAACGGCAGGCCCGGCGTTGGGCGGCAGCATTTCGTTGAGAGCGGGTCGTACGATCAGTGTCAAAACGAGCAGCGTGTACGTATCGAAGGCAAAACCGACGCAAGCCACCGCGCAAATCAGCCATTCAGTCGCGGTCATCTGCCAAATCTTGACTTTGGCCGGCGCGCCCTGGACTTGTGAGGTTTCCGTGGGATGTGCGCTGCTGGGTGCGGTGGTCATCGCATTGAACCTTTAGAGCGATGCATAAGCCTTCGAGCCCATCTAGGCGGCCCAGTATATGCGCGAACCCGGGTGCCGTAAAACCACCTTGACGAGAGCGAAGGCAGCGCTTCTGGCAGTAACTTCGCGAACGCTATACACTCTGTGCTCAAAGGGAGACCATCCGTGGATAGCGCTCGCACGCGCGCGCTCACCGTAAACGAGATTATCGACGAGCGCCCGCTAAGCCGGTTTCAAATCTCCACGATTGCCTTGTGCGGCCTGGTGCTCTTGCTGGATGGCTTCGACACGCAGTGCATCGGTTTTCTCGCGCCCTCCATTTCAGAAACCTTGGCCATTCCTCTCAGAAATTTCGGGCCTGTGTTCTCCGCTGGGCTTATCGGCTTGATGATCGCGGCTATGGCGATGGGCCCGGTCGCGGACCGCTGGGGGCGCAAATGGCCGGTTGTCCTTTCGGCGCTCACCTTTGCTGTTTTCGCGCTGCTCACGGCCCGCGCTGTTTCGCTCCAGCAATTGATCCTCTTCCGCTTTCTGACGGGACTGGGACTTGGCGGCGCGATGCCCAACGTCGTCGCGCTTACCTCCGAATATTCGCCCAAGCGTCTGCAGGCCGTCTTCGTCGGGGCACTTTTCTGCGGCATGCCGCTCGGTGCTCTCGTCGGCGGTCTGGCTAGTTCCGTGATGATTCCGCTTTGGGGCTGGCGCTCCGTTTTCTATCTCGGAGGCTTGTTGCCGCTCGCCATTGCGATCATTTTGATCAAAGCTCTGCCCGAATCCGTGCGTTTCCTCACCGCGCGCGGAAAGGACGCACGCGAGATTTCCAAAATTATGCGAAAAATCGCTCCTGAAATCAGCGCAGCGGAGCTCAATCTCTCTTCGCCTGCTGTTGCGGCAGGCGAGGAGCGGAACGAAGGCCTTCCCGTCCGCCAGCTTTTCACCCAAGATCGTGCCGCCGGAACGATCCTGCTCTGGATTCCATTCTTCATGAATCTACTGATTCTCTATTTCATTGTGAATTGGCTGCCGGCCCTTTTGCGGCAGTCGGGTCTGGCCGCCTCTGCGGGAGTGATCGCGGTCTCGCTTTTCAGCCTCGGCGGAATTACGGGAGCGCTCACTGAGGGGCGAGTGATGAATTCTTTTGGCGCCTACGCGACACTGCTGGCGCAATTCGCGATCTCCGCATTGCTCATCGGCTCGCTGGCGTTTTTGACGCACTCATTTGCCATCATGATGACGGTCACATTTGTGCTCGGCGTGGCCATCCAAGGCGCGCAGGCCGGTCTGAACGCGCTAGCCGCAGGCTTCTATCCTACGAGTGTGCGCTCGACAGGAGTCGGCTGGGCATTGGGAGTCGGCCGCGTGGGCTCCATCGTCGGCCCGGTGATCGGTGGGATGTTGCTCACGATGGGCTGGACTCCGCAGCGAATCTTCCTCGCGGGAATGGCGCCCGCGCTCTGCGCTTCGATTGCCATCCTGGGCAGCAGTCGCCTTCGCGGCCAGCCGAGCGCTTTCCGCGCCGAACTCGATGTCCGCCGGGCGTGAATCGTCGCACCCCGATTATGCTCGCGGAAAGCGTTGGCCTTCAGGCGCGCTGCTGTAATCCGTTCTTGCCGCAGGTGAGTTTAAAAACTGAGTTTTAAAACTAAGTTCTAAAAAGAAGATCAGCTTTTGAAATCGGTGCGCAAACCGAGTTCCCGCCAGGCTTCCATTTCCTTGCGGAAGTCTTGGAGCTTTTGAGTCATCCGGTCGTAGGCGAATTTCCCCAGTATTAAATGCAGCGGCGGGTTCGGAGAAGTGACAGCCTGAACGATGGCGTCCGCGGCGAGCGCGGGATCGCCCTGCTGCTTTCGATTGCGTTCAGCGGCGCTGGCGCGCGTTTTTCCAGCGGTGGCTTCGTAATCCGGCATTTTGTTTGCTGCCTTCACCAGAGAGCCGCCGAGAAAGTCCGTTCGGAAGGGGCCAGGTTCGACAATCGTTACGCCAATGTCTAGCGGAGCCAATTCTGCCGCGAGTGCCTCGGAAAGACCTTCCACAGCAAACTTGGTGGAATTGTAGATGCCCCACCCAGGCATGCCGGTGAGCCCGCCAATCGAGGAAAGATTAACGATGTGGCCGCTATGCTGTTTCCGCATGTGAGGCAAAACCGCCCGGGTAACGCGAAGGAGCCCAAAAACATTCGTCTCATAAACATTGGCGATTTCTACGTCGCTGGCTTCTTCGACGGCGCCAGTCACGCCATAGCCGGCATTGTTGACCAAAACATCGATGCGGCCGAATTTCTTAATGGTGCGCTCGACAACGGTCGAAATCTCACCCGTATCGCGCAGATCCATTGACGCTGTTAGCAAGCGATCCGCTGCACCCGGAAATGCTGCGGTCACCGCTTGCGGGTTTCGTGAAGTCGCCATAACGGAGTCGCCGCGTTGCAGCGCGGCACGCACGAGTTCGCGGCCAAACCCTTGCGAAGTGCCGGTTATGAACCAAACGCGATTCCCGCTGGACTGGCTTGTCATTGTTCCTTACCCTTAGAACTTTTCTCGGCCGTTGGAATTTCCTGGAGAACATTGGGGATGCTAGCACGCGCACTTCGGCGGTCGCAAATTGGCGCCACTGCAACGTGGCCTTCTCCCGAGACGCCCAAATCGTTTTCTGGAACCGTGACGCGCCAATACCGGACGTGCTAGCATGTGCGGCACTGGCCGCACCATGCCGCTCTTTTGTGCTGCCGCGATCTGAAACATCCGGAGGCGATCTATGAGAAATTTACGCGGTGCTGTGAATTTGGCTTTGGCCCTCGGCTTCGCCTGCGTTATTACCATCGGCGTGCTCATAGCTGCAACTGAGCCGCCTCCGCCTTGGGCTTATGGGTTTACCACGCCGCCCGGCGAACAGGCCAGCGCTCCGCCGGCCGCCGCACCCGTAAAGGACGATGGTACGCTCCGGCATCTTAACGGCAGCACTCTGGCTTTCACGCTGACTCAGATTCGTGATAATGGCGGACCGGCCGACTGGTATCCCGGCGACCATCCTGCGATGCCACCCGTCGTGGCGCACGGGCGCAAGGAAGCGAATGTTTGGGCCTGCAGCCTCTGCCACTATCCAAACGGCAAGGGCCGGCCGGAGAATGCCGGTGTCGCGGGTCTGCCTACGAGCTATTTCATCCAAACCATGAATGATTTCAAGAACGGCGCCCGAAAGAGCGCGGATTCCAGGAAGGGCAACACGAACCTGATGATCGGATTCGCAAAGGCCATGACGGACGATGAGATCAAAGCTGCCGCCGATTATTTTGGCTCGATGAAATGGACTCCCTGGATCAAAGTCGTGGAGACGAACACCGTTCCAAAGACGCGCAGTGCGGGAGGCATGTTCCTGAAACTCGAAGGCAACGACAAGGAACCCATCGCCAAGCGCATCATCGAAGCTCCCGATAATACCGAGGGCACCGAACTTCTGCGCGACGACCACTCGCCCTTCACCGCCTATGTCCCTTCGGGAAGCGTGAAAAAGGGCGAAGCGCTGGCCAATGGTGGCGGCGGCAAAACGATCGCCTGCGCGAACTGCCACGGCGCGGATTTGCAAGGCTTGGGCCCGGTGCCAGGGATTGCTGGCCGTTCGCCCAGCTATCTCGCGCGCCAGCTCTATGACATGCAACAAGGCGATCGGCACGGCATTTGGACGGAGTTAATGAAGCCTGTTGTCGCCAAATTGACCACCGATGATATGTTGGCGATCGTTGCGTACGTCTCTTCGCGTCCGGTTACAGCCGACAAAAAGGAAGTCAGCAGCGCGAAGCGTTAGCAATTGCAGATAATCTGAAACCAGCTGCGGGGATTCAGAGTCTATCGGCTTTGCGGTATTTCTTCGCTGCCGAAGGAATGTAGGCTGTCTTCTTGTCTTAAACATCACGCTCGCAGAGCGACGACCATCAGTCAGGAGGGTTCATGAAGTCGAAAGCAATTTTAGTGCTTGCGGTGTTGCTCGCGTGTTCGATGGCGGTTTTCGCCCAGGAAGGCGACCAAGGCGGCGGGCGGGCCCGCGGTCAGGGTCAAGGTCAAGGCCGAGGTGCGGGCCGCGGCGAACAACAGGAGACTGTGGTCGCGACGGATAAAGTCACACCGGACATCCCCGGCGTTGTGAAGGCCGGAACAAAGATCGAAGTCGTGAAAAATGGATTGCGTGGCTCCGACGGTGGAGTGGGTATGCCCGACGGCAGCCTTCTGGTGACGGCAAATGGTGGTCTCGCCAAAGTGGATGTCGATGGGAACGTCACCACGTTAGTAGATAACAGCGAGCAGGCCGCGGGCTTGGCGATGGACTCGAAAGGCCGCATTTTTGCGGCTCAATACAGCAAAAAGGTCAGCCTGATCTATCCCAAAGATGGCGCCGAAACGCTCACCGACAGCTTTGACGGCAAACCGTACATCCGGCCCAACGATCTCGTGGTCGACAAAAAAGGCGGGATTTATTTCACCGATTGCTATCAGGTTGGCGCCAAAAAATCACCGGACGATTTGCCCCAGGCGGTCTATTACATCCAGCCCAACAGTAAGAAAGTCGTCCGTGTGGCCGACGACGTCAATCGTCCCAATGGCATCACGCTTAGTCCGGATGAAAAGATCCTTTATGTCAATGACTGGGATGGGTCCTATCTGCTCACCTACGATGTGCAGTCCGACGGAATGTTAAAGAACCGTAAGAATTTCGGCAAGTATACCCTCAAGCAGGAGACCGATCACGGAATGGTGAGTGGAGCCGACGGCCTCTGCATTGACAGCCAGAGCCATCTCTACGCCACCACGCCGGCCGGGGTTCAGGTGTTCAACTCCAAAGGCGAACACCTGGCAGACATTGAAGCGCCTTACGAAATGCCGCCGCAGAACTGTGGTTTCGCAGGTCCCGATAAGCACTATTTGTATGTTGTCGGACGCGGCGTCGTCTATCGAATCCGTACCGAACCGACCGGATATAAGGGCCGGGCGAAGTAGAGAAGACTCCGCGAATCGCCCAGCGAAATAACAAAAAGGGAAGCCGCCTCAAACTGAAAACGCAATTTGGCTGAAGAAGTCGACGGGCAATATCCCTAGCCCTCAATATCCGCCTGGAGGATCGAACATGGTTAACCGGCTCTTTCTTCGAAGCGCGGCGATCACTTTCTTGTTTGCGGCAAGTTCCTTGTCGGTGCTTCCCCAGGACCAGGGTCTGCTGACGCAGAAAGCGATTTCCGCCGACATGGCACTTGCAATGGTTCGCGGTGCCCTGGAGAAATGCCGCGCCGATAACTATCGCGTCAGCGTTCATGTGCTCGACGTTGATGGCCAGGTTAAAGCCTCAGCGCGAGATGATGGGAGCAGTGAGGTCAATTACGAGGTGAGCCGTCGTAAGGCTTACACTGCGCTAACTTATAAACGGCCGTCGAGCGAGATGGAAAAAGCGATGGCTAATATGTCGGCCGGCCGCATCATTCCGGATACTTTCATGGTCGGCGGAGGAGTCCCGGTCAAAGTCGGAAACGACACGATCGGCGCGATCGGAGTCGGCGGTGCCCCTGGAAGCGATAAGGACGAGGCGTGCGCCGCTGCCGGGCTTGCCAAGATCGCTGACAAATTGAAGTGAAGTCGAGGCCTAACTAAACGTCTTCGCCCGGACTGAGATCGTGCCATGGATGCATACGCTGCTCCGTTCGCGAAGTGCGCTGGAGATTCATTCCGTCCCTCATATTGGATTGGCAACCGAAGGCGTTAGGTGCACCTTAGCTGGCGGGTCTTGCCGTTAATACCTCGGAACACGCCTTTGGATACTTCTAAAAAGTGCAAGGGACCGGATGGCCCCGGTCCCTTGCTAGCTACAAAGAACTGAAATCGCGTAAAATTCGCGAACTACTTAACCTCGTTATCGGCGCGTCCGCCGTTGTCTGCGCCCGTCTGGCTATCCCTTAGCAGGCTGCCATCGGCTAGAACAATCTTATTGATGCGCCCTACTGAATTACCATTTTTAGCAGGGAACATGTAAACCGTGACGACATCGCCGGCCTTAAGCGAAGTCCTGTTCCAGCCCATCAGGGCAATGGCCGAAGGGCTGCCGAGCTCTACGGACCAATGCCTCGTTTCACCCTTGTCGTCTTTGGCATCGAAGAAAACAAGCGTGTGGGGGTTCGCCCAGATATATTTCGTTACAACAGCGTCTTTCATGACCACAGGCTTACTCATGTCGTAAGCAGCGGCCCCATGATGTGCGAAGGCAGCGCTAGACAGGGTAAGGAATGCAGCGACCAATAAAAAGGGCATAAGTTTATTTCGCATGCGCCACCTCGGCAGCTGGATTTGCGGCGATAAAACTCAGAACAGAATATAAAACTCCGCTGGCCTTAGTCAACCGAGCGGGCCAACGACCCAGCGTCCCCATCCGGATGAGGGCTGCTTGGCTATTTGGCTGATGTGCCGGCGCCGGCGGGATCTCCGACTGCGTTCAAGTATTCGATGGTCTCAGACGGTATGCACAGCTTCTCGTCGAAGATCTGATTGGGAATCCATTTGAGATAGACGGTTCCCAGAGAGAAGGGCTTGGCGTACATCGTAGGATCGTCCACTGTAATGGCCACTTCCATATCATTGTGGTCAGTACGGGTAAAGCGTTCCTGTATGTGCGCTTGGACACTATGTGGATGTCCGTCGCGGTCGAGCCAGGTTCTGTCGTCCAGCCCGGAGGTATCAACCACGAGCGTGTGGTCGCCTTCCCAATGACCCACCGAATATCCGAAATATCGGGGATCGGGTGAACCCTTCTCCGTAGATCCAACGTTCTTCGGAAGCGCGCGCCCATCGATCCAGATTTCTCTCCAAGCCTGCTGAAATTGATAAAGCACAACGATGCGATCCGGCATCGTTGCGAAGGAAATTCCCCTGATTTCATCGACATCGGCTCGCGGAAACGCCAACGGATCACATGTCCTCACAAACGGGTCATTGGTAGAGGCAGGACTGAATTTCCCAAGACTCTTACGTTCACTGAACAGCTTTTGTCCTAAGGGGGTTAGCGAAGGTATCTCTCCTTCTTTGAAATCAGGCACACCCGCGCCTGAACGCGGCCCTGCCCAGGTCCCGTTCAAATCGTGAACCGAAGCAGGCCCGCCGGAGCCCACAATTCTGTTACGGCCGTCATACATCCATTTCGAATTTTCACCGGTTGATCGCTGACGCTGGGGCATTTGAGCTAGTAGGACGGAAGAAAAGGCAAGTCCCGCCATCAGGGCTATTATGGTGGTGCTCCATAGGTTTTTCATGACCGGTTCTCCCTTTGGATTAAGCCTTACAGCCCAACGTCAGATTTTCAAAATGGAGCGTACACAAATGACGACACTCGTTTTTGTCTTGGCACGAGTGGCCGTAGCATATGCTCGGCCACTTCGGCGGTCAATGTTCATGGGTAGAAGAAGGTCCGTTGCGAGTCTCGTCTATTTCCGGGTGGCGGATTGCGCGTAGGGGGAGCCAAGTGTATAGTGTCGAACCGGCGTAGCGAAAAATTTTGCAGGTGACTCGTCCAGCACAATCGAGAGCTGGAGAAAATCGCGCATGCGAGCGATGAGATCAGCGGGACGAAGCTCCGCAAACTCGGCAAAAAGGGAGGGTACATGAAATTCGGATCGAGGGGAGCGATCCGCAGTGCGGCGACCACGCTGGCAGTCTGCCTGATAGCAGTGGGATGGGCGCGTGGCCAGGAACAGAAGCCGCAACTGGCGGAAGATGCCTTCAAGAACGTGCAGGTGTTGCGAGGCATTTCCGTGGATCAATTTCTGGGAACCATGGGCTTTTTTGCCGCGTCGCTGAGCTTGAACTGCACCGATTGCCATACGGCGGAAAGCGGGGGCAGTTGGGCGCGCTATGCCGACGATACGGCATTGAAGAACACCGCGCGCCGAATGGTGGTGATGGTAAACGCCATCAACAAGGCGGATTTCGGAGGCGAGCGCAAGATCACCTGCTACACGTGCCATCGGGGTAGCCAGAGGCCGGAAGTGACGCCGAGTTTGGCCGAGCAATACGGGACGCCGCCGCCGGAAGATCCCGACAAAGTGGAGATCCTGAACCTGAACGGATCCAACCAGCCGACCGCGGACCAGATTCTGGATAAGTATCTTCAGGCTCTCGGCGGAGCGGCGCAAGTCGCCAAGCTGACGAGTTTGGTGGGCAAGGGAACGTACACTGGATTCGACACCGATTTTGCCAAGGTGCCGATCGATTACTACGCGAAGCCGGGTTTGCGCACGACTGTGGTCCACACGCTGGCCGGAGATAACACCACGGTCTATGACGGCCAGCAAGCGTGGGTAGCAGCAGTAGATAAGCCGGTGCCGCTGATGCCTTTGACGGGCGGCGATTTGGAGGGGGCGCGGGTGGATGCCGGATTGGCGTTCCCAGCACAGATCAAGCAGGAGTTCAAGAACTGGCGGAGCGGATTTCCGGCCATCACGGTCAACGATAAGCCGGTACAGGTGATTGAGGGGACATCGCCGGGCGGCTCGGCGATCAAGCTGTACTTCGACAAGGAAACAGGGTTATTGGTGCGGCAGGTGCGTTACAACAACACGATCATCGGGCTGACGCCTTCGCACGTGGAGTATTCGGACTATCGAGCGGTGAACGGAGTAAAGGTGCCGTTCCACTGGACGACGACGTGGGTAGACGGCCAATCGACCACGGATCTGAGTTCGGTGCAGGCGAATGTGCCGATCGACGCGGCCAAGTTCACCAAACCGGCTCCAGCCGTCCCTAAAGCCACCAGCGCTTCGCGCTAACCTGAACGCAGCATCAGCTTATCGCACGTGATGGGTCTTCCACCGCGCCAGCGAAGTTTGCCGTGCGTCTACATTTACAACGAGTTGCGACCTCGGAGAACTTCCTGTTAGAATCCCCGCCATCGTGAAGTCGCCAATGCCGAGCCGTTCGCGTAAAAACTAGGGAGGCAAGTTATGAATAAATCGCTGCTGAAGAGTTCACTCATGGCTGTCGCACTCTTAATGATTTCAGCTTCGCTTTTTGCGCATCACGGTAACGCCGCATATGACAGCAGAACCGTCACCGTCAAGGGAACCATAACAGCTTGGGTTTGGACCAATCCGCACAGCTTTTTGAAGTTCGACGCCAAGGACGAAAAGGGTAATGTCGTGCATTGGCTCGGCGAATGGAACGCTCCCTCTACGCTCGTCAATTTTGGGATTACGGCAAAGTCGTTTAAGGTCGGCGAGGAAGTCACTGTCACGATGGTCGGAATGTCTAAAACAGGCCAGCCGGTCGGGCGCGTGACAAAAGTCATTCTTCCCGATGGTCAGGAACTCAGCATGGGTAGTGAGCGCTAAACTGGGATAGCGCGCGTGCTGTTGTCCCCCAACGCTGATTGATGCACAATTCCGAAACGAGATCCGAAAGTAAGCACGTTCATCGAGGAGAGAATTCAGAAATGTCAAAGCGCTTTTTGGCCGCAGCGATCTTACTTTCAGCCGTAGCGTTTTTGCCGCTTACACGCGCTCAAACGGCCCAGCAAAGGGAGTCCGGCAAGAATATACATCGCGACGGTTGGGACCGGATTGTCCCCAACGCCCCGAAAGATCAAACGTCGGAACCCGCTCCCGTTCGCGACCTGAGCGGAATCTGGGAGCCCACCCCAGGTTACCGGGACGGAGTCTTTGCCACTGGCCCGAAAGAATACCCCTCTGATACCAAACCCGAACATGAGTTGCCTTTCACTCCGTTGGGTCTGAAGACTTGGAAGGAGCATAAGCCCGGATTCGGAACCACCGCCGTCCCCATCGCGCAGAATAACGATCCATTTGATATTTGCGATCCAATCGGATTCCCGCGCCTTGAGCTTTTTAACTTGAGAGCCATTCAGATCTTTCAAACGAAGAGCCAGGTCGCCATCATCTACCAGAATGACCAAGTGTGGCGCAACATTTGGATGGACGGCCGAGAACTCCCCAAGGAGATTTTGGAGCCGCGCTGGTATGGCTACTCCGTCGGCAAGTGGACGGACGACTACACGTTTGTCACGGAAACAGTGGGCTTGGATGAAAGAACCTGGATCGATAACGTGGGCCGGCCCCATAGCGATGAATTGAAGGTCACCGAAACCTGGCACCGCGTGAACCATGACATCATGGAATTCACGATGACGATTGAAGATCCCAAGATGTACACCAAGCCGTGGAATCCCTTGAACAAGTTCCGCATGCGATTGCAACCCGAATGGTTCGATATTCGGGAGATGATTTGTTCCGCTTCAGAAGCACAAGAATATAACAAGACGATTGCCGAGCAGGCCGTGGCGGAGCAGAAAGCAAAAGCAAACAAGAAGTAGTCGTCTACACATGCGAAATTCCTTTAAGAGTGCGGCTCTAGTTCTCATAGCCGTGCTCGCCTGTTCGCGTTTTACCCTCGCGCAGGACGTCTATCGGAATACTGAATACGACAAACTGAATCTCGGCCCTGGTGGTCCTGCACCCAAACAAGACTTCAGTGGTTCGTGGGCAGGGCCTGTGGCGATCGACAGACAAGCGGAGGTGACTCCTCTTACGCCGCTGGGCCAGAAACTAATGGCCGCGAATAAACCCGAGCCCACCTTTCACATTGCCGGCACAAATGATTCTTTTGCCAGAGTCTGCGATCCCTTGGGTTTTCCTCGGAATATGGTGTTTGAATTGAGGGGACTTGCGTTTGCTACAATGCCGGGCAGAATTCTCGTTCTGAATCAGTACCAGCGCGCGTGGCGGGAAGTCTGGATGGACGGGCGCGAACTCCCCAAGAACGTGGGTGGTACCACGAAAGATGCGCCTGATCCGCGATACTACGGGTATTCGGTTGGTCACTGGGAGGGCGACAATACGTTGGTCGTGGAGACCACTGGGTTGGACGATAGAACTTGGCTGACACGCATGGGATATCCGCATAGCATGGATGCGCGCGTGACCGAACGCTTTACGCGCCCTGACCACAACGACCTGCATCTGACGATCACCGTAGACGATCCAAAGATATACACAAAGCCTTTTGTCCTCGGGACCGTGAATTTTAAGTGGGTACCCGATCAGCAACTCGCTGAACAGCTTTGCGTACCTTCAGAAATGCTGCAGTATTTGAACCTGGTGGGAGATCCTGCCGGTAACTCAGTTCCGCCTACCAATTAAGCGCGAGCAGGTTCCTCGAATAACCCTGCTCGCGAAGAGGAACGCTTGCGTTTGTCAGGATGCTAACGCGTACTGCCTGCCCTAAGATTGCACCGCGCACCAAAAGAAAAAGCGGCAGGGGGAAGATTTGCCCTGCCGCTACAAGAGAGGCCGCCCGCCCAGTCAAGGGCGAAAACGTTGTCAGTACGGCTTTTCCGACTTCTCTTTGCTGTCGGCGTCCCCGAGTTGGCTATCCTTTAACGTTGTCCCGTCGGTCAGAACGATTTTGTTCAGACGTCCCACTGGGTTGCCGTTCTTCGATTGGAACGTGTAAACGGTCACGACGTCGCCGGGCTTCAGCGAATTCTTGGTCCATCCGATAAGGGTGAGCGCCGAAGGGCTGCCGGCTTCCGCCGCCCAATGACTGACGTTGCCTTTATTATCCTTGACGTCGAACATGGCGATCGAGTGAGGGTTCGCCCAAATGAATTTTGTTATCGTGGCATCCTTCAGGACAACCACCTTTTGCGTGTCATACGTTGCGCTTCCATGGTGTGCAAATAGCGGAGCGCACGTCATCAGAAGACTCACAATCAACCCTACTCGTACTTTAGTCGAGACCATTGCCCCTCCCTCTGGATTCGCCCCAGCAACAACTCTCTACGCTGATCGCGGATGAGCTGAGAAGATTTTGAGCATCCGCCCACAGCATCTGTTAGTGCTGAGGGCGAAATATGAAGCACATTGGACCATTGCGAGAGCGGCACTGTCAAGACGCCCGTCTATCCGAGACGGCACAATACTCACCCAGCGTTCACACTCCCGCTGGCCGGAATAGCTCACGATTGTTGCGAGCGCCGTCAGGACGACGCCCCAATGAAACTTAAAATAAATTATTGTCGGGGGGGGTATGCTTCGGAATGCACGATCCGCGAAGACTTTATTCGAGGGGGGCGATTTTCACGCCCCCTCGAACTGGTTTTGACTAGAACGTTAACTTCAACCCGAGCTGCATCACGCGTTGGCTTCCCGAGCCGATCAACGGATTGCCGGCTGCGAAGTCGGGCGTCAAGAACGAAGCGCCGAACACGGCATTCGGACCGGGGGTATTGCCGGTATTGACAAAGCTGGATGCACCAGAGGGATTGGCGGCGATGGGAATATTGAATACGTTGAAGACCTCCCACCGCAACTGGGCGCCGAAACGCTCGGTGAAGTGGAAGTTCTTGAACAGGGACAGGTCCAAGTTGTGGTACCCGGAGTCGCGGAAGATGTTGCGGCCCATGTTGCCGAAGGTTCCAAGCCCTGGAGGAACCATGAACGAGCTGCCGTTCGTGGACACGTAGCAGCCAGCGGCTGCCAGTGTGGCGGGCGAAGGAGCATGAGCCGCGCACCCGGCAATGGCGCTTGCGGTAGCGGCCGCGGACAAGGGATCGGTATTGCTGCCTGCGTTGTATGGGTCCGCAAAACCGCATGTGGCGCTGCCGGTGGTAACGGCCCCACCAGCAACTCCGAATCCGCTGCAGTAGGGAATACTGTTCTTGCCGGATGGAAAGTCGGCGGGATTGCCGAAAAAGCTCCAGCGGTCAGCCTTTTCCCCGGTCCCGCTGAAATTGTCCGAGTTATCGAATGTTTGCCACGGCTGGGCCGTGGCATAGTTCACGATAGAGTTGATCTGCCAGCCTTCCAGCATCTGGCCATACCCTTTCTTGCCGGGAAGATTGTAAGTGACTGTGAAAGTGACGCGATGACGGATGTCAAAGTCGCTGCTGGCATACTCTCCTGCCAGATTGTTGCTGTTCTCAGGATTCAGGCCGAAGCGGTTCAGGGAACCGCTATCAAGGCCGTGAGCATAGGTGTATCCGGCAGTGAAAGACAGCCCTTGAGACATCCGCTTTATTAGGGTTACTTGGGCGCTGTTGTAGTTGGAATACGATTTGTTGGTTACAAAGTTGATGAATCCCAGATAGGGGAACTTGGTATAAAACGGCCGAGCTTCCTGCGTGGCTACCCCGTTATACGAGCCGGGCGTTGCAGTGGGCCCGCACGCATCTGCCAACTGCGCCGCCGTGAGCGCATTCAGGCACCATCCTGCGCCCAGGGGTGCCTGATTGATGTCCGCAAAGTTCAGCAGTCTGAAGCCATGATTGCCAACATAGGCAACTTCAATAGAAAAGTTAGAGCCGAGTTGGTGTTGAACGCTGAGGTTGTAATTCACGACGTAAGGTAGCCTGAGTTTCTGGTCGACACCCATAAGGTCACAGGGGGAAGGGGCTCCGTTAACGCCATCCCCGCATTTCGGGCCGCCTGTCGCTGCCGGGAAAACGGTAGCCTGGCCGCCACTGCAAGCCGCAGTGTGCGCCAGACCTGACGTGACAGCGGGATCCCAGCAGAGTGCGCTGGGAGCAAAAGTGGCAGAGCCGAGAGCGTTCGTCCCACCTCCCGAAGATGGGCAACTAATCGATGGAATCAGGGCAGAAATCCCGCAAGAGATCGAAGCTGCGGTTGGTATCGCGTTAATCGCGGTTGAACCATTGTTCTGCATCCCGAACTGTCCTTCGAACGTCTCCAAGCTCCAGGTCTCGTGAACAAGACCAACGCCTGCCCGGACAACGGTCCTCCCGTCGCCCTTCACGTCCCAGGCAAGACCCAGGCGTGGCTCGAAGTCGTAGGGATCGGCCTTATATATCGTGCTGTGCCCTGCCTGCCCTTGCTGAACGAGCCCGGTTGGCGATGTGGGATCGAAGTTGCCGAGGTTGTTGTTGGCATCCTTCATCGGCGTGAGGTACATATAGCGCAGTCCCGCGTTGACAATCACCCTCGGGGTCACGCGCCAGTCGTCCTGGACGAACCCAGCGAAATTCATGAAGCTCAACTTCGAAAGTGGCGTACCCGTGAGAAGTACTCCGTCCGAGGGAGTTCCGGCGAAGAAGTCCTCGAGTGAGGTGCTAGGTGCGCCAGCAATGGTCTGAGCTTTGCCGTTGAAATCAAATCGGCCTCGGCCGTTGTTAAAAACTTGTGCATCAGCCTCGATATGTGTGAACTCGCCACCAAACTTGAGGGCGTGCTTGCCCCTCAGAATCGAAACTGAGTCCTGGAAGTCGTAATACGGGTTGGGAGTAAAATATTGGGGCCGGTTAAAGGCCGTGCCCACGACCGGTGTACCGCCATTCCCAAAACTACCGATTGTGATGCTCGGCAAGCCGCCCGCAAGCGGGTTTGTTATGCCCGTGTTGATCCCGTAGGTGCTGGCCGGTGTGTTGACGTCGATATTAACGAAGTTAAAGGAGATGCGATTGTAGCCAAAGCGCATCTCGTTCACCACGTTGGAGCTGGGAGTGAAGACCCAGCTCACGGTATCGGACCAAGCGCGGATGGGTACAGTGTCCGTGGACTGTATCTGAGCAAACGGGTGATCCTCTCCCACGGCGTTGTAGTTGCCGAGGAAGAACATGCCATTGATGGTGTTCTTGTCGTTGAGGTGGTAGTCGATTTTCGCGACTCCGTTGTCGCTCTGATTGCTGGTGGGGAAGGTGCTAAGGAAGGAGGTCGATGTACCACTGTTTGGGAACAATCCGCCGGTGCAAGTTGGCGACGCGCCTGCTGTGCACCCGGCAAGTTTCAGGCTGACCGCGCTTAAAGGTACAGTCGCGGTCTGCAAAGCCGCGATAGCATCCACCATGCTCTTGGACGCGTCGCCCACCGATTGCGTGGCTGGAACCGGCAGACCACCGACGAAGCCGATGAAAGAACGCAAGCCTTCATAGCCCGCGAAGAAGAAGAGTTTGTCTTTCTTGATCGGCCCGCCAACCGTGGCACCGAACTGCTTCAATTGCGCCGGTGTCTGATCACATACAGACACGACGTTTGGGTTAAGAGCGCACACCCCATTTTGCGGAGCAATGTTGAAGTAGTTTCTGGCATCCCAGTTTTGATAGCGGCCAAACGCATAGGCGTCGCCGTGAAGGGTGTTGGTCCCCGACTTGATCCCCACATTTACGATCGCGCCGGCCTTCCAGCCATATTCCGCCTTGGGATTTTCCATGAGGTTGAATTCTTGAATGGCGTCCACGGGCAGAATCGTCGCTCCATCCGTGAACGGACTCGGCATATTGATGACGGGGCGGGCATCAAAGAAATTGGCGTTGATCACGCCGTCTATCAGCCAGACCGACTCGTCGGGACGGACGCCGTTGGTGCTTTGGGTCCATGGTCCGCCGCCCGGTTGGAGCATGACTCCCGGGCGCAAGCCCAACAGGTTCTGGTAATCCCGCCCATTGAGCGGCAGATCAGCGATATCCGCGTTGTTGAGCGTGCCGCCCAGAGTGGCGTTGGTCGTCTCCACCAGCGGAATCGATTCAGTTACGGTAAGTGTCTGAGTCTGCTCGCCGGGCTGCAGACTCAGGTCCACCCGAGGCTCCTTGCCAACCTCGAGGATGATGTTCTGACGTTCCACCGTCTTGAAACCTTTGGCCTCGGCGCGAACTGTATATTTTCCGGGCTGTAGGTTGGGAGCGTTGTACTCTCCAGCATCATCCGTGGTCAGTGTTCGCGAGATGCCTCTGTCTACGTCCAAAACTGTGACCGTAGCGCCAGCCATCACGCCGCCAGTTTGGTCGGTAACGGCTCCAAGAATACGACCGTAACTACCTTGCGAGAAAAGCGGAATGCAAATCAGAAGCGCGCCTAGTGTTGCACTCAGCAGCACTACGGCTCGCCTCGCCGACCTACAAATACAAAATGGAAATCCTCGTTGGAAGGAATTCATAGAAGCACCCCATTAAACCCCTATTGGAAATCGGAAGACTTGGCCCAGCAGCCCCAGGGAAGAGCCCCACAGCTATGGCAGAAACGCTAGAAGTTTTCAGGAGGAAAGTCAATACGGAACATCGTGAAGCGACTACTCGGTCCCGAAGTTTACAAAATGGTTACATGCGCGATACATTCTCGGATTCTCACCGAGCTTATTTGGGCTGCGAGCACTGTCGCGCGTGCGCTGCTATTCTCCTGCTTGTCCTCGGAATCTCGAGATCTTTTGAATCCAGAGTCCCAGCGTTAACATTGACCGTATTTCTCTCCTCGGGAGGTAAAGATGTCCAACTCCAGTCGCCGCGAATTCACGAAAAAATCCTTGCTGCTCGCGCTCGGCCCTGTGGCTGCGGAAAACGCGCTTTTTTCTTCTGCGCTACCCGCCGTGGCTGCCCAACCTCAAACGCCCACCCACGATTTCTTCGCAGGCTTCAAACGCGAGCAGATTAAGACGACCGGCGCGACGATCAACCTCGTGTACGGCGGCAAAGGCTCGCCCGTGCTGCTTATGCACGGCATCCCCGAAACGCACCTACTTTGGCGCAAAGTCGCGCCCATCCTGTCGCAAAATTTTACGTTAGTAATTACGGACCTTCGCGGTTACGGCGATAGCAGCAAACCTCCCGGCGGCGCCGACCACTTTGGCTACTCCAAGCGCGCCATGGCGCAGGACCAGGTCGAAGTGATGCAGCATCTGGGATTCCCGAAATTCGCAGTTGTGGGGCACGACCGCGGCGGCCGCGTCGCCCATCGTATGGCTCTTGATCACGCCGATCGCGTCACCAGGCTCGCCATCCTCGATATTGTGCCCACCTACAAGTGCTACCAAACCGTGAACCAGGACTTCGCCACGGTCTTCTTCCACTGGTTTTTGCTCGTCCAGCCGCCGCCGTTCCCCGAAACAATGCTCGGCAACAGCGCCGAGCTCTTCCTCAAATACATGTTATTCCGTCTTGGCGGTGAAACTCCCCGCGAAGGCCTTCCCGAATGGGTCGATCAGTCCGCCTACAACGAATATCTGCGCTGCTTCCGCGACCCGGCCGCGATTCGTGCTCTCTGCGAAGACTACCGCGCGGCCGCATCCATCGACTTGGCTCATGACAAAGAGGACCTCAACAAGAAAATCGAGTGCCCCTTTCTCGTCCTCTGGTCCGAAAAAGGGCCGTTCCATCGCATGTACGACGTTCTGCAGACTTGGAAAGAGCGCTCCAGCCAGGTCGCCGGCAGAGCTCTTCCCACCGGCCATTTCCTTCCGGAGCAAGTCCCGGATCAATTGATCGCCGAGCTCAAACCGTTTTTGGGAGCCTGATTAAGCGCGCAAAAAAGCCCCGCGGTTCGTCTTTGCGGAAATATTCTTTGCAAATATAATGCTATAGTCGAAAGACTGCGGGTCCCGTAGCTCAACTGGATAGAGCGCCTGCCTACGAAGCAGGAGGTTGGGAGTTCGACCCTCCCCGGGGCCGCCACTTTAGAATTCGGCCTCAAGATTCCGATAGTAGTAACACTCCACCCGCTGCTGAGCGATTTTCGTATCCAAACGTAGCGTCCTCATCCGTCCGGTATGTCGTCTCGCTCAGGAAGCAAATCCTATGGTCGCCACGGGCCCGGAATCAGAATTAAGATTTACTCTCTCGTTTGCGCCTGTCTCTCCTGTCCGAATGACGCATGCAGGGAAAGCGTGATCACCTTGGCTCCGCCATCGAGCGTGATGGGCTCGAGCCTGCACTCGAACTTCCTGCGCGCGTCCCCGTCCATCTTCAACTCCACGGTAAAGGGAGCGCTCGCGGCACCGGTCCGTTGAGCCTTCTGCAGGGCCTTTTGGAGCTCCGGGTTATCGGAGAGGAAACGATTCTGTTCGTGCAGCGGGCGATTCTGCACCGTTTCTGGGCTGACCTGAAACACCCGATAAAACGATGGCGTCGCCGCCTTGACTCGCAAGTGCGGGTCGAGGACCAGCATAAATTCCGCCGCCCCACCCGCCGCAATATCTTCCGCGCCCGCCCCCTCTCGCAGCGTCTGAGGCATGCCGATAAACGTGATCACCGCTCCTTCAATTTTCTGCTCGCTCGTGCGATAAGGCGTGGCCCGCAAAATGTAGGACTTTCCGGATCGCACGCGCACCTCGCGCTCAAAGGGGATTAGCTCGCTAACCAACTTCACGATCAGGCCATGCAGATTGGGGACATTCAGACCCGCGTTAATGTCCTCGAAGGGCCGGCCCACGTCGGCGGGAATCAACCCCAGAATTTTTTGCGCCTCCGGGGTGAACCGCCGAATCTTCAGATCGCTTCCGAGCATGACCACAGCGACGTCAATGCTGGCCAGCAGGTTGAGCAAGTCGTTATTCGTTTGTGTGATTTCCAGGTTGCGGCTGCGCAGTTCATCGTTGACCGTCGATAGTTCCTCGTTCGTCGATTGCAACTCTTCCTTGGCAGTCTCCAGTTCTTCGTTGGTGCTCTGCAATTCCTCATTGCTGGAAAGGATCTCTTCGTTGGCGGACTGCAGCTCCTCGTTGGTCGCCTCCTGATTTTCGATCACCGTGTGCAGATACTCGGTCGTCGCCGCCAATTCCTGTTCCAGTTTGGCCAGACGCTTCGATGAGCTATCCCTTCGGAGCGCCACCATGCGGCGCTTGCCCACCCGTTGTTCCCATTCCGCGCCGGCTTCCTCGAATACGATCATTAAGTAGGGTTCGCGCGTATTGGCCACGTGCAGCGGAATCACCTCGAACGTGACGTCGCGAACGGAGCCGTCGGTCTTGACGTCCACGTGTTCCCGCCGCACCGTCACATTCTCTTTTTTTGCGCGCGTGATGGCATTGCGCAATTCGAGCAACAGCCCTTCCCGGGCCATCTTCAGGATGCTCAGCGTGGCTCGCCCCGAGGAAAGCTTCAAATAGCGGTCCACGTTTCCCCGCGAATGAACCACCTCGAGCCCTTCATCGACGAAAACCGCTGCGGGTCCGAATTGCTGCAGCAGCCGACGGTCGAATTCCTTCTGCGCCTCGGCGGCGTTCCATGACGGCTCCTTCCTGGCTACCAGGTGAGGCTTTGTGCCCGGCCCGATCCTCTCCGCATAGCGGCCCAGGGAAAACGCCACCGCGGGCCGGATGGCCGTCGATCGCTTCGCGTAAATCTTGTTCGCTCGATCTTCCAGAGAAAACAGATTGCTCAGTGTGCCAACGCTTTCGGCACTCCCCAGTGTGAGAAATCCGCTAGGTTTGAGTGCGTAATGGAAAAGAGAGACGACGTTCTTCTGAACCGGCGCTTCCAGATAGATCAGCAAGTTTCGGCAACAGATCAGGTCCATTTGCGAGAACGGTGGATCGACCAGCACGTTCTGTTGGGCAAAGATGCACATATCGCGAACGATCTTATTGATGCGGTAGCCGCCCTCCACCTTCGTAAAGAACCGGCGTAGCCGTTCCGGCGAAACGTCGCTTTGAATATTTTCGGGATAAACGCCGTTACGCGCTTTGTTGACGCTGGTCTCGCTCACGTCCGATCCAAAAATCTGCAAAGGCAGGGAGGAAACCTTCTCGCCCAGGAATTCCAGCAGCGCGATGGCCAGTGAGTAAGTTTCTTCGCCTGAGGAGCAGCCGGGCGCCCAGACGCGGATAGGGGAGTTCGCGGGGTGCTTCTTCAGGAGAGTGGGGAAAACGCGCGCCTTTAAGGCTTCGAAGACCGAGGGATTACGGAAGAAGCTGGTCACATTGATCAGCATGTCCTGGTAGAGGGCTTTGAGCTCAGCTGGGTTCTGTTGCAGGTACTTGACGTAACGCGGCAGCGTGTCCATTTTGTGAACGATCATGCGCCGCTGGACGCGGCGCCGAATCGTGGTGTGCCGGTAATGCGTGAAGTCCACGCCGGTGCTCTTGCGGATCAGCTCGAAAATCGTGTTCAGCCCAATGTGTTGTTCGGGCACAAGGTCGGCGGCCGTTTCTTTTCCGTTATGAGCGATGTACGGGTGGCTCGCAATGCGCGTCAACTCACGGGCAATCTCGCTGGGCGGCAGTACAAAGTCCACGCAGCCCGCGGCAATGGCGCTGCGCGGCATGCCGTCGTGCCTGGCGGTCGTTTCATCCTGGGCGAACGTCACTCCGCCTTGCGCCTGAATCTCGGCCAGACCCAGCGTTCCGTCAGTCCCTGATCCGGAGAGAATCACGCCGATGGCGTTATTGCCGTGCGCCTCCGCGAGGGTCCGCATGAAATAATCGACAGCCATGTGCTGTCGCTGCATTTCTTCGCGCGCGGTGAGGCGCAGGGTATGATTGTGGATGGTCATCGTTGCATTCGGAGGGATAACGTACACGTGGTCCGGCTCGATGCCCATTCCGTCTTTCACTTCCAGTACGGGCATTCTCGTTGAACGGGAGATGAGCTCCCTCAACATGCTTTCGTGCTTGGGATCGAGATGTTGGACGAGCACGAAGGCCATTCCGGTGTCCGGAGGGAGATGGGAGAGCAGCTCGGTAAAGGCCTCCAGCCCGCCTGCGGAAGCCCCGATAGCGACTACCACTACACCCTCTTCGTGGTGAGCCTCCGGGCGTGCGTTCGCAGCGACTAACTTCCATGGCTTATCGTCCTGGGTCCTGTTCTTGTTCTTGGTCGATGTCTTTCGTTTCACCTTGACCTCCGGGAGGCAGCCCGGCGCCTTGCGTGCGCCGCTCGGAATTCCCGGCCCTCTCTTCTCGCTTCTCCTCTCCCATTCGTTCCAATGGCTGCATTGTCGATGCGAAGGTCTCTTATTTCCAGCCGCTTGCCCGCGGTCCTTGATTTGCGCTCTTCGTCCTCCTCTCCTGTTTGTGCTGTTTGTGCTCGCTGCAGTGGAAACACGGCCGATACGGCAGTGCCCATCCCACTCGACTCAATTTCCAGCTGACCGCCCAACTCGCGCACGCGCTCGTACATTCCTCGAAGCCCGATTCCCTCGATCGCCCGGCCCTGTTTGATCTGTTCGATTATCTCCGCGGAGACGCCGACTCCGCTGTCCGTGATCCGAAGCTCAGCTCGGTCCTTGTGCTCCGAAAGCCTCACCCATGCCGCATCGCTCTTCGAATGCCGCTGCACGTTTGTCAGCGATTCTTGCACGATGCGGAAAAGCGCCAGTTCCATCTCCCCAGGCAGCCGGCTGAATTCGTCAGGCGCATTCAGATGCACTTCAATTCCGCTGCGTTCCGCAAATCCCGCCGTAAACCAGCGCAAGGCGGCGAGCAGTCCCAACTCATCGAGCAGTGGGGGGTGCAGCAGATAGGAAACCGAGCGCACTTCCTGTACGCATCTTTCCAGCGTCTCTGAACTTTCCTCTAGCAGTGCGCGATGCCGCTCCTCGAGCACTGTGCTTTCCCTCTTCACGAGCTCTACATTGATCTTG
The DNA here is from genome assembly GCA_963803735.1 of uncultured Acidobacteriota bacterium. Classification (GTDB taxonomy): domain Bacteria; phylum Acidobacteriota; class Terriglobia; order Acidiferrales; family UBA7541; genus Palsa-189. Next base: position 165,331 of record CAWDNV010000022.1, read on the forward strand.
ATGCTGGTCAAGTACTGTCCCAGGCTGTCGTGGAGTTCCCGGCTGATATGGCGGCGCTCATCGTCCTGCAAGCGCATCAGGCGCGAAGTGAGCGCGCGGATCCGTTCTTCAGCCCGCTTTAGGTCTGTAATGTCGTTCATCACGCCGACCAGTTCAGGCGGCCGGCCGGGTTGTTCCGCAACTTCGGCAGCCGCGTGGAACCAGACGATCTGGCCGTGCACGTCGATCATCCGAAACTCGAAGTCAAGCCTGCTTCGCTCAAGTAAGATGTTCTCGCATATGCTTGCCACGCGTTCGCGGTCATCCGGGAAAAGATGCTTTTTCCAAAAATTCGTCTCTCCCGTCCATCGTTCCAGCCAATAACCCAGGATCGCCCGCGCATGTGCGCTCACGTACGTGAACTCCAGCGTCTCGGGCAAGGCTCTCCACAGGATCGCTCCCACAAACTTGCAAGTCTGCGCCAATTGCCTTTCGGCCAGGGCGTGGGCGCTGCGGCCGGAAATATCTTCAAATAAGATGCCGACGCTGCGCGGGCCTGATGGGAATGCCGAAACCATAGACAGGCGCTCATTCTGTGTAGCAGATCCTCTGGTCTCGACGATTCCAAGCGTTCTGGGGCGCCGCTTGCTGAGGACCTCGCGGTAGACGTTCGGCAGGTCTACAACGGAACTTAGGCGCAGGCGCGCACTGGAAAGGAACGTTTCAATCGACGGTGCGACTAAATTCGAGGCAAAGTTGTTGATTGAGGCAAGCTGCCACGTCGATATGTCGCTTGGATCGGGAAAATCGAGCAGGGCTACACCCATCGGAAGGCTTTCGAACAACTCCTCCATGGGCGTCCTCGACGCACGATGTCGCTGCCTTGTCATCAAGTGACTGTGGCCCAAACCAATCAATTGAACGGAAGGGCAGGAAGAAAAAAGAAGAGTGAGCCGCACACTCTTCTATGCGGTTACGGCGCTAAGTCTAGCATACGCTATCCGCTACCGCCACGCAGCCCTGCCCGTGCTTCGGGCCCTAAACCAAAGATGCCGGTCCCCCCTCCCCGGACACGTTGTGCAAACCGAAGCGGTCGCCTTTGCCCCGAAGCATCCTTCCTCGTTTTCCCTGTGTTCGTCGTCACCGGAATTAATTGCGATTGTCATCCTTCTATGAAAACAGACGCATCTGCCGCCATCATCCCGGACCGTGTCATCCTGAGGGGCGGTCTGTGCCCCGAAGGATCTCTCCTTCATTTTGTCGTGTTGGTACCGAACGCATTTGCTTACTTGTAGCCCCAGGGCGCGCTCGCGGCCCTGAGGCATTTTCTGCCTGTGCACTTTTCTGCCGCTTGGTCGGCCTGGGGTGGTGGAAGCCGCTGGGATATTGTTTCGAAACGTCACAACAAACGTTGTCATCACGAGCCAGGATCTGTAGTTCTCATAAAACCAGTGTCATTCGAAGAAATCTCTTCATTCGAACGATGTGTTCCGTAGAATACTAACTAGATACCCGTTGATAACATCGCACATGTTCTTCGCTAATCCCGCGATCTGCCCGGGCCTCGGCGGTTTTCTCCTGACCTCCGTGCGCCCCGCGCGGACGACCCGACGAACTCATGCGCTCCGACTCATCGGTTCATCCCACGACTCGCGCCTCAGTCTGGCGTATCTACCAGCCCAAAGGCGAAGGCTTGCAGGCCGAAACTGCCCGCAAGGACACCTAGAATATATGCGACCTAACTCTACTGGAATGAACACTTGCGCAAAAAGGGGAGGGGGGTGGGACAGCCGTTTTCAGGCGCTCACCGGAGTTTCAACGCGGGCTGGTTCCACGAAACTGCGCCCGCGTCGTTCCGGTCCGAACGCAACGGCAATACCCAATATAACGATGGTGAATATCTCGAATCCGGCCAGGGCCCAGCCATAGCCGACGCGATTGCTCAGGTTATGTTCCGCCACCGGCGTCCGCGCGGCCAGGACAATTCCTAGCTGATACGCGAGCCCGGGAACAAGCCCACGAGTGGAGTCGGCGGAAAGCTCGCTGAGGTGGGCGGGGATGATGCCCCAGGCTCCCTGCACGCCCACCTGCATCAGAAAGGCGCCCAGCGCCAGCATCTTCAGAGAGCTGCCGAAGGCCCATAGGGGGATTACGGCCAGCGCGAGCAGCAGCGCCGCGATCAGGCTGAATCGGCGTCCGGCTGTATTCGAGAGTTGGCCAAAAATAATGCCGCCCAGCATGGCGCCGATGTTTCCCAGGATCACGATGTAGGAGACGATCGCCACGCCGGCGTGATGCTGCGACTGCAGAAAGTCGGGGTAAAGGTCCTGCGTGCCATGCGAGAGAAACATCATGAATGTCATCAGCAGGAGCAGATACAGGCACAGCTTCCATTGCTGAGCGACAGCCCGCAAGACAGCACCCGTAGAAGGCGCGCGATGATGCTTCCAGGCTTCAGACTCCGGCACCTTGGCGCTGATATAGAAGGCAAGCAAAGCGGGAATTCCGCCGAGCCAGAACATCGGCCGCCAGCCCCACGCCGGAAAAGCGAAGCGGTACGCGACCGCGGCCAGCAGATACCCCACCGCATAGCCATTCTGCAGAATTCCGCTCAGCACCCCCCGCCAGCGGCTCGAAGTTGCCTCCATTACGAGCGATGTGCCAACGCCCCATTCGCCGCCCATGCCGATGCCGTAGAGAATGCGCAGAATGAAGAACACCGTGTAGTTTGGCGCGAAGCCGCAGAGAAGCTCGACAACCGAGAAGAAAACGACGTTAGCGATCAGCGGAATGCGGCGGCCATAGCGGTCCGTCAGGAGGCCGAAAATCACCGCGCCAACCGGACGCATGAGCAACGTCCAGGAGACCGTGGCGATGATGTCTCCTTTGGTGACGTGAAATTGCGCCGCGAGCGAATCGAAGAGGAAAACGACGACAAAGAAATCAAAGGCGTCCAGCGTCCAGCCGAGAAATCCGGCGGCTACGGCGTGGAACTGAGCTCTGCGGCCGACGTTCAGTGCGGCAGTCATTGGGAATTTGTGGGCCCAAGTTTGTGCGAGGCCAGAGCCGGTGTCAACTTATTCTCGACGATGCGATCGTCTGTTGGATGCGAATCGAAACTCGTGGTGCGAGGCTGCTAAAAGAGGGGCCCCGGATCCGGTAGGGGGGACCGGAGCCCGGGGCTGTGGGGGTGTGCTGGGCCGGAAGGAATTCGCCTGAAATGTTTCAGATAACGATGGCGCTAAAAGCCGCTCTAAGTGTGAACTTCCGCTACCAACCGGCAGAGCCGGTATAGTTCGGCATAGGTGAACACGAGTCCGGCGCCGTCATTATCAGCGTCGGGATGACCTAACCCGGATTGCTCGGAAAGCCGTCGCAATCTTTGCGCGCTCAGGCCCAGCAGTTCGGCCGCGCGGCTTTCGTTCACTTTGCCTTCGGTTCGCGGACGCGATTCCATCGCTTGCGCCTGTATCTGCATGGTCGTTAATTGACCAGAACTCGTGTCCAGCGGTCCTGCTCCACCGCCAGAATCATGCTCTTGTAGATATCAATGTCCCAGGCTTGGTCGACGCGAAAGCGGATGAAGTCGTCGGTTTCCTCGAGGATCATTCCGCGCAGAGGAACTCGCAAATCCGCTGCCGCTAATTGGAGAACCACTGGCTGCCCGATCCAGACTGCGTATGCGCTTTGCATGTTGCTCCCCCTCCGCAGTTCAGTTGCCCTCGAACAGTTCACATTTTGGGCAGGAGCGTTGCCGCGGCCAATGGTACGCAGGCGTCATCGTAATGAGACAAAGGTACTGTTGGTTGATCCGGCACAAGCTAGCCGCGGGTTTCATCGCGCCGGTACTTTGGGTGGATTGGCCTCTGCTTCCGCGCGGCGCATCATGCGCCATATGACGGCGATCCTCACCAAACGGGCCAGCAGCAAAAGGATCGCTTCCAGGAGCCCAATATGTTGGTAGGCGTCCGGGACATACAAATTACCTCCCCAGCACGCTTTCTCTCGCTTGTTGCCATGCTGAATCTTCGGTGGCTGGAATCTGCGGAAAATCCGGCTGTTTTCTGCTACCGTATCGGCTGGGACCTGCTAGCTCCTATCTGCCAATTGTGGCGCGGCGGGAACCCACCGCCGGCATGCTCGAACTGATCCGAACCGTTCTCCATAACCTCTACGATGTGCAGGGTTTGATCCAATGGGGTGGAACCCTGTCTGTATGCGTTATCGTTTTCGTGGAAACCGGCCTGTTTGTGGGTTTTTTCCTGCCGGGCGATTCGCTTTTGGTCACGGCAGGAGTCTTTAGCGCAACGGGAATCGTGAAGATCGGCTCTCTGGTGCCGCTGGTTACGTTATGTGCTTTTGCGGGAGACCAGTTAGGCTATTGGATCGGACGCCGTGCCGGGCAGGCCCTTTATCGTCGCGAGGATTCAGTCTTTTTCAAACGCCGCCATTTGGAGCGCGCTCACGCTTTTTACGAGAAATATGGCGGGAAGACAGTCATCCTTGCGCGCTTTGTACCCATCGTGCGAACGTTCTGTCCTCCGGTGGCTGGAGCGGCAGGGATGCCCTATGGGCGCTATGTCGCTTACGATATTGTTGGTGCCTGCTGCTGGGGTGGTGGCCTGACCTTAGGTGGTTATTTCGTAGGCAAAGCGATTCCTAACGTTAGCCAATATATCCACTGGGTAATTGCGGTCGTCATATTCCTCTCTTTCCTTCCTGCCCTGATTGGGGCGCTGCGTGCACGGTCACGCCGAATCTCGAAGCCGGAAGCCCTTCCTCTTGGCCGCTCGACGCAAGAATAAGGCCGAAAATCAGAAGAGATCGCGGCGTCCCTCCGTCAAGCGCGCGGTTTCAATCCCAAAAGCAGTGATCTTCGATATTGGACGTGTGATCGTGCGCTTAGATCCAAAGCGTGCCTTCGCGCCAATCGCTGCGAGGATTACCGATGCCGCCAATTCGCGAGCCAAACAGCTATCAGCTGATCAGGTCTGGAAGCTCATCTCCGCCGATGAGCATTGGCAAGAATGGCAGGAAGGCCGACTTTCTCCGGCAAAATGGCATCGGCATCTCATGCAGCGCCTGAAGCTCTCGCTCACTTATGGCGAATTCCGCGATGCCTGGAATCGGGTCCTCGATCCGGAGCTGATCTTGCCCGAAGAGCTCTTCGTTCGGCTCAGCGCGCACTGCCGACTCGCGCTCCTTTCCAATACCGACCCGATTCACGCCGAATGTCTGGAGCGGCGGTTTGGCTTTTGGCGTCACTTTCCCGTTCGGATCTATTCCTGCCAGGTGGGCGCAACGAAGCCCTCTCCTTCTATCTACGGGGCGGCGTTGAAATCGTTAGGAGTGGCCGCTTCCGAGGCACTTTATGTAGACGACATTCCAGAATTTGCCGAGGCGGCGCGGAAAATCGGGTTGGATGCTATTTGCTTTAAAACCCGCGAGTTACTGGAAGTTGACCTTCAACATCGGCATCTGTGCTGAAGTACAGGCGTTCTGACCTGTACCATCGGGCAAAACCCCTAGAATGGTTGGAGTCCAGCCGACGAACACAAAGTGAAAACTACGAAAGTGCGTAAAGATTTCTGGTATTAGTACTGCCCATTTGGCCAGTCAAGGCATAATTGCCGACTACAAATCCTCAGTTCTCTTAATGGTAGCTCCAACGCGCGGGCGGAATTGACTTGGTGATTCACGTGCTTAGTTCAATGTGGGCATAGCCCAGGGTGAGGACAGTATGATGGGGAGAGAGGTTTATGATCGATAATTCGGAACAGGTAGTAGAGGAAAATCACGGGACCCCAGGTTGGGTGACCGCAGCGATCGTGATTCTAGCGATCGTTTCGATCGCAGGGCTCGGACTCGCCTGGCACAACTCTACGGAGTTGCAACAGGCGCAGCAGAGCTTCACGGGACAGATGAAGACGGCGGCCCAGGCTAGTAGCGAACAGGTGACTGCGCTGGAACAGAAGCTGACGCAGGCTAACGCTACAAGCACGGGATTGCAGAGCGATCTGGGAGTTGTGGAGAAGCGGTTGCGGGTAACCCAGAGCGATCTGAAGAAAGCGCGCGACGAAGAGGCCAAGATTCGCGAGGAAGATGCGCAGAAGCTGGCGCAAATGGATACCGACGTAAAGAGCCAGCTTGCTACCAAGGCCAGCACGGATGAGCTCAACACCGTGAACGGCAGCGTCAACAACGTGAAGACCGACCTCGAGGGGACCAAGAACGATCTGAAGATGGCCCGCAGCGAGCTGGGCACTTTGATCGCTCGTAATCATGAGGAGATCGATGTGCTCCGCCGCATGGGTGAACGCGACTATGTTGAGTTCACCATCGACGGCAAGAACAAGCCGCAGAAGGTGGGCGCCGTCACCATCGAACTTCGCTCGGTGGATACCAAGAAGGGCAAGTTCACCGTTGCCTTGACCGTGGACGACAATCGCACCGAGAAGAAGGATCGATTGGTTGACGAACCAGTGGTTTTCTATCCGCATGGCTCGCACCAAGCCGACGAATTCGTAGTGAATTCGGTGGCCAAGGACAAGATCAGCGGATATATCAGCGTGCCGAAGAACCCGCCGGCAACAACGGCCAATGCGTCAGGCGGTTAATAGAGTTAGCTGAAGGTAAACGATGATGGCGGCGAGGGACCTCGCCGCCATTTTTCTTTTCAGGCGGCTGCTCCGCCATCGCGCTAGACTTCTTGCGACATGCTAGCGCCTCGAGTCATCATCTTCACGCCCGCAAGCCTGCTCGGTTCTCCGACGCGTACGGAATACCAGGCTTCAGAGGCACTAGCCGAGATTGAAAGACGCAAGATTCCCCTGGTGCTTTTAACGCGCGGCACGCGTGCGCAATTGGAAATTCTTAGGCGCAAGATCGGGCACGCTCACCCCTTTGTGACCGAAGGCGGAGGGGGGCTCTTCCTGCCTGACGGATACTTTGCCCTGCGCCTCGAAGGCGCGAAGCGAGCCGCCCGCTATTTATGCGTTCCCTTCGGGCGTACGTCGGAAGAAGCGGGCGCAGCCGTGCAAGATATTGCGGAGCAAGCAGGGGCTGAAGCTGTTCGTTATGCGGACATGAACGCGCGGGAAATCAGCCGCAATGCCGGAATAAGCGAACGCGAGGCCGAAGCATCTCGCGAACGAGAATTCAGCGAACGCTTCTTTTTTGCGGGGAATGCCGATCTGGCCGCTCCCTCGTTCGAAAAGATAGCCACCGAGCAGAACTGGCGGATTCGTCACTGCGAGCCCTTCTGGGAGCTTTATTCGGGCAACGATGAGGGTAAAGCGGTTCGCTATCTGACGCGATTGTATCGGGAAGCTCTACGCTCGCGCCTGCGATCCGTAGGCATCGGCGCATCTTTCGAAGACCTCAGCCTGCTAACGGCGAGCGATCAAGCCTTCATCTTACCGTCAACTGCAGCCCACTTCGATGAGAGGCTAATGTCAAAAATCCCGAATTCCGTCCGAATTGATGTCCCAGGAGCTGCTGGCTGGAATCAAACGGTGCTGGAGCTCCTAAGTCGTGTTTGAATGGCGCTTATGTGAGCAATTTCCGAGCAGAAAGAGCAATCTTTTGCGCCTTAAACGACTTGAGGGCTTACCAAAATGCGTCTGCGTCCCTTGTATTGTTTAGCTTACAGGGGAGGTCTGACGGTTAAACTGTGGAACCGAAATTGCGTTTCTCGTCAATCAGGAGCGTGCCCGTGAAACTTCTCCGCCGCCTGCAGGTCCCAGCAACCGAGTCTCAGCTCGCTCTAACGCTCGCAATTTCGTTGGTTATGATGGCGGCGTTGCTGCTCGGCATCCTTTGGCAAGCCAACGTGATCAATTACCAGAAGGAAATGATCCGGGCGCTGTGGAATTCAAAGTTCGCGGGCTAACCCCCCCCCCGGCATCCTTAACTCTTGAAATTCAGGCAGACGACGCCCCAAAAGGCAACGGGAGCCTGGCGGCTCCCGTTGCCTTACTTTTTGTTGTGCTCGACAAGCCTAAAAGGCTGCCGGCTTAAAGCACCGCAGCAGCGGTGCCCTTTAAAGTTGGCTATGTTCTAAAGCCGGTGGATTCATTTTCCCTCCCGCTTCAGAGCCTAATCTTCTTCTAACGCCATTTGCGCACGGATGCAAGAGGAAGATTTTCCTGCCTGCTCAGCCACGTTGAGCCAAGCCCTATTTGACGAAAACGCCTTCACGCAGTTGGTCGCGTCCTACGAACGTCTTGGAGGTGCGAAACTTTTCGAAGAGCTCCTGTATCTCGCGGTTCTGATATACGTGCTGCGGCTGAACTAAAGCGGGCGAGGGCACGAGCTGTAAAGTATGCGCGTCCATGACACGGTAGCGGTTAAATTCTGCGGGAGGGCGCGTGTGGAAAATGGCCAGAACGGCACCGCCTTCACGGACCATGGGCACGATGCGGGGCAAGAACTGTTTGGCTGCATCGCGATCCATATAATCCAGCAAATCCCATAGCAGGACGGCATCGAAACTATCCGCGGGATAACGAAGGTTGGAGGCAAGGAAACGGCCGGCGCGGGCTGCCGGCGAGAGATCGGGCCGTTCGGCATCTGGTGGGAGCAACGCAATGCGCTGGGAATCTTGTTCCAGAAACGCACCCCAGGCGGCCATCAGATCGTCCGTGTAGACCTTGAAATTATGTTCAATAAAGTAGGTGAGAGTAGCCTGAGAGACGGCACCGAGATCAAGAAGACTCCCTCGTCCGATACCTTCGAGCTGCCAGAGGAATTCCTTTAATCCATTGGAGAAGCGACCCGTGGTTTCTTCGCCAGCCCGCGCCGGAGCCCCGGACGGAGCATGTAGAGGAACGGGCGGTACTCGGAGATCGCGGCCGTAGGACGGTCGCACCGCAGGGGCGGTAGGATTGCCTAAGTAACTTATGGGGCGAAACTTGCCAAGAAAGCTCATACGTGCACCTGTGAAATTTTTTCGGACATTGGAACTTGAGTTTTGGTATCGGAAGCTTTGCTATCGGGCTGGGGATTGGCCGGAGTAGCGGTCACCAGACGAGCGCGTTCTTGCTGATCGAGGTTCACTCGCAAGCCGTGAACTACGGCACCTTCGTCAATCGAGATAAGTCGTGTGCGAACCTCGCCTTTCACTTTGGCTGTTGCGCCGATATGAACGCGATCATGCCCTTTGATATTTCCTGAGACTTCTCCGTGCACGACGATCTCCGGAGCCTCGATATCCGCGGCAATGCGGCCATCGGGTCCAACGGTCAGCTTGCCTCCCTGGAGGCGAATTCTGCCGCGTACTTCGCCATCGATCACGAGATCATCCTGTCCGGAAATCTCGCCTTCAACGACAAGCGATCGAGTCAGACGTGCTTCCAACGCTGAGCTGGCCGGCAATGTTGTGGGCTTAGCCTGATCGAACGTGTTTTGCGAAGCGGTGCTCACGGGAGCGGATTTCGTATGTGCAGGCAGAGAAGGAGCTTTTGGCTCGTCCTTTCGCCACATAAGCGCCTCCTTGCAGGCGGCTAAATGCCTAAATAGTCGCGGATTAGACTGCTTGGCTGGGACCGTGACTATAGTACAGGATTTTACTGATGTAAACGGAAAAGTGACTGATTATTCGCCTATTTAGGTGACCTGGCAGTCACTATGGCGAGGGCGAGATGAGTTCGGGAGCCGCTCCGCCGGCAGACGATCCGGCGTGCTGGTCGCGTAATTCCCAGATGGCCACGAGGTACCCTACCGTCTCCAGAAGAAACGTCTTCCTGCCTTGTCGCGATTGCCACCAAGTGGCCGGTTCGAATTCGGCGTCGAACGCGCCGACCACCTCTAAGGTAACATTGGCCGGCAACACCTTCCGAAAGATATATCTGGCGCGACGCGTGTGATAGTTCGAGGTGACGAGAAGAATTCGCCGCCAGCGGTTTTGCTCAATTAGAACTTGCAGATCCTTTGCTTCTTCGAGCGTGTTGTTGGCTCTATGGGAAAAACGCACAATTGCGTTGGCGGGAACGCCGCGGGATTCCAAATCTCGCGTCATCAGATCAGCGACCGTGGAATAGGGGCGCAGCATGCGGCCGCTGGCTACAATCAAGGGAGCCCAGCCTCCGTGAAAGAGGGCGGCAGCTTCGGTAGCCCGATCAGCAGTGAAGTCGTCGTCCCCAATGACGACAATGACGTCGGCGGGTTCCATGCGGTCTTCGACGATCCAAAATCCACCAGCGGCACGGAGCAAGGGATTTCGTGCAAGATAAATTATGCCTGCAAACAGGCAAAGCATCAGAAGCCCCAGCAGGCGGAAGATGATACCGCCGCGCTGGCCATTCCTCATTTGTTTGGGTCAAGCTGACGCAGCCGTTCGGCGGCTTGCTCTGGCATGAGCGCGTTAAAGTAGACTTCCTTGATGCTGTAGGACTTGCCGCTCTGCTGGACGATGGGAAGAATCTCGATATGCCAATGAAAATCGTCGGCTAAAGTAGCCCAATATGAGGCGAGCGCTCCCTTTGGATGGATGGTGTTTGGCGCGGTGTGGACCACCAGGTGGTAGGATCCCGAAAGCTGGGTAAGACGACGAAGTGTACGGCCCAGAAGCGCGGCCAGATGCCTCATATTTGACGTTGCGGCGGCTTGTTCGAATAGGTGACTGTGCTTTCGCCCAATCAGCCAGACCTCAAAAGGTACGCGCGAAGCATATGGACAAAAAGCGACGTAATCGCCCTGGGAATCGACGATGCGCCGCGCCTGTTTTTCTTCCTGGCGAAGGATGTCGCAGAAAACACATCTTTCTTTCTCTTCGAACCAAGCCATCGCAGAGCGGAGCTCATAGAGAACACGGCGGGGCACAAAGGTCGTCGCCGTAATCTCCGAATGGGGGTGCTCCCATTCTCCACCGGATAAAGCGCCCCTATTTTCAAATACCGTGACGTATTTGAATCGCAAATCGCGCTTCAAATCGGCAATGCGCAGCGCATAAGCCTGCAAGACGCGCTCGATTTGTTCGTCGCTCATTCGAGCAAGGGTCAATTGATGATCGGGCGATTCGATGATGATTTCGTGCGCACCGAGCGGCCTCATGCGATCGTAGATGCCGTCTGGCATTCGGCCCGGCTCGCCTTCAATACGATAAAGCGGCTGAAAATGGGGAATGACGCGAACCTGGGCGGAGCCGTTTGCGGGCAGCTCCAACAAAGGTTTCACGCTTTGTGAATGATTTGGGCAGAGGGGACAACCTTCCTGGGCGATCGAATCTTCACGATGGCCCACACGTACCCAACTGCGCGTGATCGGGTCCTTACGAAGTTCCATACAGGAATTTAAAGGCCGAGCGAAATGCCGTATACATTGTTTTATAACGCCGGGTGCTTGGGGGACGCAAGGATGCAGGATTCGGTGTGAGCGCCGAATCGAGCGAGATCAGCGGACATATCTTGTCGGCGTAGGTCCTTCCTCCAACCGATGGCGGTCCCAAATGGCACCTTCACGGGTGTAGGTGGCCATCTCGAAATCCTGCGTGAGTTCCAGACAATCCGTGGGACAGGCATCCTCACAAAGGCCGCAAAACATGCAGCGCGACGTATCGTAAGTAAATGTGGTCAAGACTTTGCGCCTGGTGGCGTCGTCGCGTTGCCAGCCGACTACAATCAGATTTTCCGGGCAGGCTAATGCACAAAGATTGCAGGCAATGCATAGGGTTTCGCTTGTTTCCGGATTGTTATTAAGCCGTGGTGCGCCGCGATAGCGTTCCGCGACCATCGGACGCTCGAGTGGATATTGCTCGGTATAGATGTACTTTGGGTTTTGCGACCGGAAAGTGAGCGACAGACCCTTCCAGAAGTCCACCATAAACATGCGCCGAAGTATTTCGATCATAAGCGCTTAGTCTGTGGTTTCAGTACCGGTTTGTCAAGGCGCAGCGGCCCTCGAAGGCTATACTCAGTAGCCTGTTTATTGCACTTTACCCGTGTTGCGGGTTTTACCCGCGTGGGCCAGAGACCCAGGCTGAGATGGTGAGTCCATCATCATTAGCAGCTCGGATGTTAGAATCACGCGATGGCCACTCCCGAGCAACATCCCCATCTGAACATCCGCCCAGCGCGTGAGGATGACGCGCCAGCTCTTCGTGAAATTTGTAATGATGCTGTCGAAGACGGACTCGCCACCTTCGACAGCGGCTTGCGTTCGATCGAAGATCAGAAACGCTTGATTGCCGAGGCGGGGCAAGATGCGAGGCGTCTCTTGCTCGTCGCTGAAGTGCGGAATTTGGTTTGCGGTTTCGTTTCCATTGAGGCTTACGAAGAACGGCTCCACAACGGCGAGATCGCCGAAATTGTCATATTTGTGCGCCGCTCTTTTCGGAGCTATGGGGTTGGCCGTCAACTGATGCGCGTAGCGCAGACAGAGGCTGGAAGGTTGGGATACCGCAAGCTCATCGGGCGGGTGCTTTCTGACAACGAGGACAGTTTGCGGCTCTGCAAAGCCAGCGGATGGCGGCTGGTGGGTGTGCACGAAAGACATGCCCGGCATGGCAGCCGTTTGCGGGATGTTACCGTTGTTGAGTTGCTACTTCCGACGCTTACTGGGACCGAATAATGTTGGCGATCTTGAATGGATGACCTTGCCTATATGGAACTAGCGCTCGCCGAGGCGCAAGCCGCGGCAGGAAACGGCGAAGTGCCGGTCGGGTGTGTCATCGCGCTTGGGGACCGCGTACTGGCACGCGCGGGAAACGAGACGATTTCCGCATGCGATCCAAGCGCTCACGCAGAGATCGTCGCGTTGCGGGCTGCGGCCAAATCAGTAGGGAATTACCGTCTAATTGGCGCCACAGTTTACGTTACGGTCGAGCCGTGCGCGATGTGTGCCGGAGCGATGATTCAGGCGCGAATTGCACGTGTCGTGTACGGGTGCGACGATCCGAAAGGCGGTGCGGTGCACAGCTGCTTCGAACTCTTCAGCCATCCTGCGCTGAATCACAGAGTCGAAGTTCTAGGCGGAGTGCTGGCAAACGAATGCGCAGGGGCAATGCAGACATTTTTTGCCGTTCGGCGATAGCGGATCGCGCGGATTGCTGAAAGCATGTGTCTCCGCTAAAATTCCCGGTCGGAGAGGTGTCTGAGCGGTTGAAAGAGCCCGCCTCGAAAGCGGGTAGCCTGGCAAAACCGGGCTCGTGGGTTCAAATCCCACCCTCTCCGCCATCTTATTTTTACCTAGTAAATCGGTACTATTTACGCTCTGCTACTGCCGTGCTACTGTTTTCCTCGATTTATTTGGAGGAATCCGTGGCGAGCGTCTACTTCAGGATCAAGGACGGCGGGACCTGGCGCTACAGGGCCATTGGCCGAGGTAGACCTCCTAAAGGCGCTAAATTCCACGTCCGCTACACCGACGTTCGCAAAAAGCAAACCTGGAGCCAGCCCTACGATACAGTCGAAGAGGCCCAGGAAGCCGCCGCCAACATTGGGACTATTCTTGATGCTCAGGCGCGTGGGCTAACCGTAGCCGAGGCCGCCAACGCCTCAAACGTCAACCGCAAGACCGTCAAAACCGCAGTCGAGGAATTCCTCAACTTCAATCGTGGCCTGCGACCCAGGAGTGTCCAGGCTTATACGACTGGCGTGACAGAATTCCTGAAGTGCCTGCCAAGTTCAGTTCGATTCATCGACGAGGCTGCCACAACAAAAGCCCTGGATGGCTACAAAGCCGCACTGGAGAAACAGGGCTATGCGCCAAAGACCATCCACAACCGGCTGCTGATTGTCTGCTTCTTGCTGAAACACTTTGCAAAAGAGACCGGCGTCACCTACCCGACGAAACTCGTCAAAATGCCCCGGCTTCAGAAGGTGACCGCCAAGCCGTACTCCTCCGAAGAACTGAAGAAACTATTCGGGGCAATGGACCCCGAGGAATATATCCGCTATCTGTTCTTCGTTCATTCCGGCTGCCGCGAGCAAGAGGTTCAATACGCGGAGTGGGATGACATCGATTTTGAAGAAGGCACGTACACGGTCAGGCCGAAGAACGATGTTGGATTCGTGCCGAAGTCTTTCGAAGAGCGCGCCGTGCCGCTGACGAGCGAGCTGCTCGACTTGCTCAGGGCTCGCAAGAAGAGCGCAACAAGTCGATGGATATTCACGAATGAGAACGGAGATCCTGAAGGGCATTTCCTCCGAAAATTTAAAGTGATAGCAAAGCGGGCGGGATTGAATTGCGGCCAGTGCGAGACGGAAATAGCTGAAGGCAAATACCACCAGCATAAGAAGGTCAAGGTCTCATGCGCGGATCGGCCCGTTTGCGAAAAGCATTACCTACATCGGCTCCGTAAGACGGCTGCAACACGATGGCTGCGGAACGGAATCAACCTCCTCGATATCCAAAACTGGCTGGGGCACAAGTCTTTGGAGACGACGCAGATTTACCTTGGCTATTCCAAGACTTCGAGCAACAGAGCGAAGGTGGACGCCGCTGGAAAATTCTAGGTGACCGACCGAAAAAATTCTCAGCTCGGATTACCCCGCGTGTTTTTGCCGAAAAAAACTATCCGCTTGACACTGTTTGCATCGCGTGTTGAACTCAGGTGAAAGTGTGGTTAAATCCGTTTCAGAGACCCTTGAAAGCTTATAGCCTTGCAGGAGGCACCGAGATGAAGGCCATCCGGAAATCCTTGCAGTTCGGCCCCTTTGGTGCAGTTTTGGCGGCGGTCATGGCTATGATCGCGATCATGGCGACGGCAACTGCGCTCCGTGCACAGGCGCCGGCCAGCGTGGCTACGACTGAGCGACAGGTCACGTTTGCCAAGGACGTCGCCCCCATTCTGCAAGCGAAGTGTCAGGATTGCCACCGCGCCGGCGGAATGGCCCCAATGTCTCTGGTGACGTTCGACGAAACGCGCCCGTGGGTCAGGGCTATCAAGCAGCGTGTGGAGACGCGCATGATGCCGCCATGGCACATCGACAAGACTGTAGGAGTCCAGCGTTTCCAGAATGATATCTCCCTCAGCGATGACCAAATCGCCACCATCGTGCACTGGGTGGATGAAGGTGCGCCGCTCGGAAATCTCAAGGACATGCCTCCAGCCAAGCAGTGGTCGGACGATAACGGCTGGAAACTCACCAAACAATTTGGGCCGCCTGACCTTGTAGTTAAGTCCGAACCCTACACCATGCCCGCACATGGTCAAGACGTATGGTGGAAACCGCTGACCGAGGTGCCACTGACTGAGCCGCGCTGGGTGCGCGCTGTCGAGATTCGTCCCTCTACCCCTGCAGGCCGCCGGATCACTCATCATGTTCTGGCTCGCCTGCAACAGGATGAACCGGACCTTCGGTCGAGTTTGTTTACCCCTGCTGATGCCAGCAATGACGGGCCCGGACTTTTGATGGAATGGGCGATCGGCAAGAACTACGATGTTTACCGGCCGAATACAGGCAAGTTGCTGCTGCCAGGGGCAAATATTTGGTGGGAACTCCACCTGCACGCCGCTGGCGAGGAGATTACAAGCCAGGCGGAACTCGCCATCTATCTTTATCCCAAGGGACAAGAACCGAAATATCGAACCTACCTAATGTCCTACAATTCAACGCCGGTTGCGGACGGACATGCGGTTCTGGATATTCCGCCTAATACGGTCACTGAGACGCAAGCTTTTCACGTATTGAGACAGCCCGCTATCCTCGAAAACTTCCAGCCGCACATGCATCTTCGCGGGAAAGCGATGTCCATGGAAGCGATCTTGCCAGACGGGACCACGCAAATGCTCAGCTACGTCGACAAATTCAATTTTAATTGGATGACGAACTATATCTATGCCGATGACGCGGCACCCGTGCTGCCAGCAGGTACGGTTCTACACATTACCGCCTGGCATGACAACACTGTGAACAACCCGAACAATCCGGCTCCGAACCAGTGGGTTGGCTGGGGCGAACGCACCGTTGACGAAATGGCGCACGCGTGGGTGAACGTGACCTTCATTACCGACGACGATTATCAGACGTGGCTCAAAAATAAGAAGTCACAGCAACTTGCATCCTCGGCCGTGTCGGCATCGCGATAAGCAGTCCATCCGAGTTTCTGGATCGGAAATATGAAAGTTCAGCGTTTGATGCTTATAAGTCTATTGCCGACCATCGCATTGGGAACTGCTGCACTCCTCCGCGCTCAAAAGTTGCCCTCGGAGCCTCTGCATGACGCCGGGCAGGGCATTACCGGCGCCTTTGAAGGCTGGTTTCAGAATCAAGACGGCAGCTTTTGTATTCTGCTCGGTTATTACAACCGTAATCAGAAGCAAGAGCTGGATATTCCTATCGGGCCCAACAACCGCATCGACCCGGGCGATCCAGACGAAGGCCAGCCCACGCACTTCCTTCCTGGGCGGCAATGGGGCGTCTTCGTCATAACCGTGCCCAAGGATTTTGGCAGCAACAAACTTATCTGGACGCTCGTGGCCAATGGTCAGACTGCGGTTATTCCTGCCAACTTGGATCCTCTCTGGGAGATTTCCCCTTTCCTCGATGCCACTGGAATGACGCCGCCGTCGATCAGCTTTGAAGGGAGCGCTTCTGTGCGCGGTCCCCGTCAGATCAGCACCTCGCTTTCCACTACTGCGGCGAATCCGCTGACGCTGAAGGTACGGGTCTCCGACGAAGCGAAGATTCCTCCAGGAATGCAGCGCCCCAAGATCCCTCCCGTGATCCTCACCTGGAGCAAATTTCGCGGACCAGGTGTGGTGACGTTCACTAATGCCAAGCCCCCGGTCGAAGAAGCAGCGAGTGATACCGCACCGCCGACGGCCTACACTGGCGTTGCGGCCACGACGGCCACCTTCAGCGAGCCTGGAGAGTACGTTTTGCGTGTCGTGGCTAACAATTGGTCGGCAGTGGGCGTAGGGGGGTTCCCGTGTTGCTGGACCAATGCTGAGGTGAGGGTCTCCGTCAAGCCTTGAGCGGGCTTCGCGCCTAGCACCAGATTTCGTCTTGTTCCAGCCGACCGTTACCAACTCTTGCAGTTCCACTCGCCGCATTTGCAAATCCTGACGAAGCCATTGACGCAATTAAGGCGAAACTCGCGCAATCTGGTTTTGCGGGCTGTGCAGAGTGACGCGGCGACAGCGTGCAGGAGTCGCGGCGGTGGCCATCGCTCCGGTGACGGTCGCTGACCTCGCTTTGATTGGGTGCAACTGCTCAGGCGCGGCCTGGACCATCGAGATTTTCACGGCCATTGTGTTCGCGTCTTGGGTTGTAGCGAGCACACGGTAGCCTCCCGAACCATTCCTGTGCAGAACCGTGCGTCATGGACGCACCTGCACCACAGTACAGTTTTCACTTTAGCCACACACTCAACCGCCGCACATCTAATCTGCGACACTTGAACCAGGATGCCACCTCGACTCTTCTGTGTATTCTTGTCACTTGTGTGCTCCTTAGTCGCCCTCGCTCAGGGCGGAGTGCCAGCGCCGAGAACGGCCCCAGCGACGGTGAGCGCACGACAGGGCGAAGCCATTGTCGCCGCCTTATGGACACGTGAGCGACGAGGTAGGCCAAGTCCCGATTGTTCGCATCTGGTTCACGAAGTCTACGCAATAGCAGGGCTCCGTTACCCCTATACGGATTCTTTTGACTTATATGCCGGGATGGAGAATTTTGTCCGGGTCACAAGGCCACAGCCTGGCGACTTAGTGGTTTGGCGCGGGCACGTGGGCGTCGTCATCAACCCCACTGACCATTCTTTCTACAGTTCTCTGCGGTCGGGCTTAGGCACCGACTTTTACGATGCGCCCTATTGGAAGGCTCGGGGCCCGGCACGCTTTTACCGCTATGTTGGGGCAGCAAGGGTTACTCTCGTGCAGCAGCGAGCAGCACAGACTCTGAAGGAGTCGGTGAAAGTTATCTCAGTGCCCGACGAAGGTTCACCAGAAAGCCCTTCGACGTTGGCGGACGCGACAGAACCACACTCCGACAGGGCTACCCCTGCGGAAGAAAGCTACGACTCACCCTCAATCGACTCCTCCGTCGAAATTCCGTCGAGCATCCTCGTGGCCACAGCACGGAACCTTCCCACCAATGAGGATGTGGCCGAGGCTGTCTCGGAATTGAACAACGCCGCCGCCAGCGCTTTGCGGGGACAGGATTTAGCACAGTTGAGTCGAAAAATAGTCATCTACGACGAACTCGCGGTCCAGCACGTGGACGGAAAAGGTCAACGCGGTTCAGCCAAAATCCGAATCGATTCTCGGGTTGCGCTCACTGGCCAGCACATCGAGCGCAACCGGCGCCACGAAGAAGTTCGCTGGAAACTCGTTCGCACTACTGAGGGCTGGGAAGTACTGGCACAGCCAGACTGCGTCTACGTGCCACGTGATGTGGCTGTCCATCAACTGGCAACCCGGCTCGCTTTGCTAACTCAAGATGCGGGCGTCACACAAACGAATTCAAATCCGTCGGAGCAGGCCCAAATTATTCGCGTGTTGAGCACTTTGGTGGATGGAATGTAAATGGGCCAACAGCCCTCGTCAGAGCGATTCCCGGCACCTGAAACGTCACTTTAAGATAATTTCCATTTGGCTGGTTAGGGAGCAGTCGCCGTAGCCCAATTCCCGTCCGTGCTGATGGATAGATCGCGCCACTGATTGATCTGCTCCTGGCGTGTCTTGATCGCCGTCGTTGCCATTTCCACAGCATCTGAGCCCGCGACAAAAGACACAGCGGGTTCTCAACATCTGCCAAGTGAACGATTACAGCCGCCAACCTGGTTGGATCGCCCGCCTGTTGCCGACTTTCACGAGTCTCCAACAAAATCCTGATCTGCCATAAGCCGATCTGCACAATTTCCGCAAATCAATGTGGTGTTCGCTACTAAAGCCTCTTCGCCAGGTTCGGCACAGACGGCGCAAACCATGATTCCGGCTTCTCCGTCCTTCGATGGCGTGCGTTCCGTTGCCTCTTCAAAAAGAGAAATTGGCTCACCATTCATAATGTGAACACAAGCAAGATAGTCACGAGTTGCTTGAGCGTGGTGTTCGCAACTAAGTCTTGGCTTAATGGTTTTAGGCTTTCTTGTCATGGTTTGCCCCTCCGTCCTTCGATGCGTTCGCAGAGGGAAGCGAATGATGATTCCGCTCACGTCGTTCTAGTATGACGCTGAGCTGTGGAATACAACCGTACGTGTATTGTACGGACAACCCTTCTTTGCATACTCAATATAGGCTGGCCGCACCGGTTATCCTCCGTTGTCGGCGTTTCAGAGTTGGGGCCAAATGCCAGCACGAATACTCGTCGTGGATGATCACCCCGTCATACGGAGGGTGATTCGCACCGTTCTGCTTGCACACCTGCATTCCTTCCAAATATGTGAGGAAGCCCAAAATGGCAAAGAGGCCGTTGAGAAGGTGGAGAGGCTCAAGCCGGACATCGTTCTGCTCGACATCAATATGCCCGTGATGGACGGCTTCAATGCCGCCGCAGAAATCCGGCGAGTCTCACCGGAAACCAAAATAGTGTTCTTGTCCATCTTCGACTCTCCCGGGATTTTGGAGATAGCCCGGTTGTGGTCGGATGCGTTCGTGTCTAAGTTCTTAGCTGGCGATGAACTGATTCCCACGCTGTTTCGGCTTACGGACAGGCAGTTCAGGAGTAAACTACCCTAAATACTGAGTTTGCGGGAGGGCTACGATGAGCGAATTATTCGTTGTCCTTGGTCTGCTAACGTTTTCCTTGATGCCTCAATCAAAAACACAGCAGACGCCCCGCACCGCCGCCACAAACGCCAAACCGATCAACATCACAGGCACAAGCTTTGATGAAAAGCTCTTTGTCAGCGACGAGGACATGAAGATTTGGAGCGTAACGAATCCCAAGGTCCTCAAGGGTCATGCTGGTCACCACGTCAGGATCACTGCTCGAGTTGACACCACAAAGAATGCGATCATTGTGAAGTCGATTAGACCGTTGCTGGCGACACACGAGATGCCCTCCAGCAACGACTATCAACTTAATATACTTCCCGAACCTTTTCCGGATTACCTGCGAAGACGTGAAATTCCAATTAAATGAGTTTTCGACCCGTCTCACCCGATCCCATCCGGCGCAATGCATGGCGTGTCAATTTTGGACACTCTACAGCGATTCTTGTATAGCACCTGATCAGGGCGACTGGAAAAATGGATGTGCCCGCCACGCAGCACAAGACCCCTTAAAGAGACAATGACGCCGAAACGTGCGTCGAGAAAGGTGAGACATGAAAACAGCATGTGAGTATGTGGCAGCCGGGATTGCGATTGGCGCTGCCATAAGCATATTTTTCGCTCCGAAATCGGGTAAAGACACCCGGAAATGGATAGCCAACAAATGCCTTGATGGAATCGAAACCGCAAATGGGAAGGTCTGGCAATCTCGTGTACAGTTCAGGGAGATATTGAATCGAGGTCAACGACAGATTAATGAGGTTGTGGCCGCAGGCCGAGAAGCAGTGAGTAGTCCAAGGTGCTGAAAACCCTGTGGCGCAGTTGTGACATTCGAGCGCATTTTGTGGCGCTTCGGAATTTATTGAGCGTCTTGGCTATACCGAAGATCGGAACCCGCAGAGTGTCACGATAGCCTGTGTTCATATCCCCTTGCGCTGAGTGTCAGGTTTTTGACTTGGCTTCGCTATGACCTTCACCGATCTTTATCCAGATACTCAGGCGCATCATCTTCCGGCACTTCGTGCTCTACCTCGCCCTGATCGGCATTGAGAGCATTTTCTACGCTCTGTATCGCCTCGGCTTCGAAGGCATTCCCTTCTTCTGGCAATTCCTCAACACTCTCTGAATTAGCCGTTGGGCGATTGGATAGACTTTGTAAATCACCCGCCTGTCCGTCGAGACGATCTTGCCGTTCCCCGCCCGGAAACGGTACAGTCTCCACAACCAAGCCCGTACTCGTTACTCTCCTTTTTTTCGCTGAGAACTTCTTTTGTCTAGGGAGAGACCGCTTGGAAGCTGGTTTTATCTTTCTCGGGTTTCTCTTTGCCGTCGTCCGCTTGGAAACTCGTGCTTTTTTGCGAGCTTTACTCTTTGGTGTGGTCTTTTTAGCGGATTTCTTCCGTGTCGTCTGCCTCTTCTTTTTTGGCATTCGGGCAGTCTACCACTGATCATTCACTCTTAATTGGGTACGGTCCTAGAAGGTAAACGCCCGAATTGGCCCTAGATTCAAAAACTAAACCTTATCTATAAGACAAGCGGAATTCGGGGACGAATCATAGACAGCAAATTGCTAGTTACCCTTGTGTATGGCTCAGTTCCTCGTATTTATGGTCATCGTTTTCGCTCCACGCTTCATTTTGTCTTTGGCGGTTCCACAGGCTCTGGTTCGTGGCATCGCTGTATCTATGTGGCTTTTTGGCTTCCCTGTCGCAACAGTTTGGTTCGCTCTCAAATCACAGATGACCCGTCCGGGTGGAAAACTGTTTCGACCAGAATTCGACAATGTTCGCCCGACGATTGAGCGGAATATCCGTATGTTGTGCTGGCATTCAGCGTTTTCGTCGTCGACGTTGAGACTCTCCCCTTGGCGCACGATGTGATCGCACTACATGAGCATCACGCACCGGTCCGCATTTCCAAACAGGTAAAGAGCATAGACCGTGGTTATCGCAACATGGGGATAGAGGAAACGATTAGTTTTTCTGATGGCGGAAAGAATGGCTACCTCTGGTATCCGACGACTGTTCTGCCTCAGTCCCGAATGATTTTGGATTACCACGAGTTGACTAGGTAATTCTACGGCCCCTATTAAATTTACGGGCGTTACGAAAACGGTCGCTTAATGAGCTGGCCGTGCCCTTTGTAGCCTTCGCCAAGCTCGCCTGACAGTCATCACTATCCAAGGCTGGAGCAGCTCATCGACCGTGATTCTTTTTGGCCGGTCCGGTAGCTCGGGCGGCTTGCCACTCGCCGAAGGCTCAACCCGCAGAACGGTATCTTCCCAAAGGCGCATCGTCACCTCTTCGGTGCATTTCCGCTTTTGCAAGGTCGTCGGCAAATTCAGATTCAATCTGAGCACGGTCGGCAGGCGCTGGACGATCGATATGAGTGTGGGTGTAGACCATCATGGCATCGACAGGCTCAAGGATTTCCGCACTTGCCGTAAAACCGGTGGTCAATAGTTGGTAGCTATATCGTATTTTCTTCCCATCAGGCAGTTTCTTAATCCACTCGTCGTATTCCTGAAGCGCCACGCCTATTTCACCAGCGAGTAGCAACGCAGGTCATACTTCCGACTTCAGCGGAGCAAAAATCGAGGGCTTGCATCGGTCACCAACCAATAGTGATTGGAGCCGGGCTGGTGCTCGAAACCTACGCCTTATTAATTATAAAAGCAACCCTCAAATAGTATCGTTAGCTACATTTCGAAGCTGTCTGCAAAATGAAATCAAGATGCTTTCCATTTTCAGAGGACTCACGCTTGAACTTTCTCCTATCCATTTGCTCCTGCTTCTGGCGGTGATCGTGGTTATTTGTATCTTGAATGTGGCCGGGTACGTTCAGGACGACAAAGAGCGTTAGCAAACGAACCTATGCCGTTGCCAAAACTCCATGATGAACAGGTTGCGTGGATAATAGAGGAAGTTGCAGCTTATATTCATGAACAAAGACACTTCTTCTATCCCCGTGCTGCCTTTCTGAATCCGAATCAACGGTCTGCCTTGCAGCCATTCTTTCCGGCGTACGCTTTGGATTCAACTCGGGTGGTTGTGCTTCCGATAGAACGAGTTCCCAATCCATATTTCTATCCGTAACTGTTAGCAATCGGTTTCACACCGGAGTCTCTTCCGGACTTTTCGCAGATGGCTGCTGTTACGTTCGTGGACACAATCGTTTCGCATGGGAAGGTGAGTGAAAGAACTCTTTTCCACGAACTCGTCCATGTCGTCCAATACGCAAAGCTTGGGTTGGGTGCTTTTGCGGCCAAATATGTCAAGGGTTTCCTGAGCGGCGGCTCGTATCCTCTGGAAATGAACGCCTACCAATTGGACGAACGGTTTGCATCCGCACCGATGAATAGCTTCTCAGTCGAAACTGAGGTCCAAAAGTGGATTGATGCAGCGAAGTTTTGACTTCGCCCGACCAATTTCAGTGTCGCCAGAAGTGCCCGCCCATCCCATAAAACTGAAGCATCAAGTAGACGCCAAAGGTAATCAGTATGAGAAAGAAATAATCATGGTGGAGCATGATCGACCTCCAAAATACGCTCTGACATAGCACTGTCACAGCACCGCCACGGGACTTTCAGCTTCATGCTTCCCGAATGATTTTCGGCCTGCAATCACAGCTTCGGTGATCTGTAGTTGGCCCCGATCCATTATTTCCTTCAGGTGCACACGAGACTGCCAAACTTTCTTGTTGGCGGCGTCAATCGTTCGTGATCACGCAAATGCCGGAGCCACTTTCCGAATCCGCTTTACTGAACGAAGGGCAATCCTACCGGTTCCTGGACTCTCGGACTAACGCCGGGGAACGACGGTAATGAAATAGTGGTGAGTTGCACAGCTAACACAGTCTGCCTCTGATACATGAGGAGTGAGAAGGATTGTTTGCTGGCCGGGTCGTACGGCGCGGTATATCTCGCCGATTTGTGAACGGCGAACAGGCACCAGTACATCACCAGCACTTACAATCGACTATTCATGATCAGAAGGAATCCGAAGCACTGCTAACTCGCCAACTCGAAGGGTTGTCTGCTGCTCTGAGATCAGCGCTGTATTTAGAACCCGATCAGTCTCGGCGCTGCTCGAAACCACGCTACCTAGAACTAGCGTCAAAATTAATAAGGCAAGTCTCTGCATGGTTACTGCCTAACAACGGCTTGAATAGTTGCCGTAAGCTCGGCATCAGCACACGCCACGAAGCCTTCCTCATTGCAACTGCGAAACGAGGCGCTCACCGTCGAGGGCAGCCGTTATGATACCTTTTCGTGTCGCCAGTCGCTATCGTGCCGAAAACCTACAGCACGCCAGAAGCCGCCAAGCTGATTGGTGTTTCCGTCATAACCGCGCACCGTTGGCTTGCGGCAGGGAAGATTCGACCGTTCGGAATCGAACTGGGCGACGGACGTAAGGTCTGGCGATGGAATGACCGAGACGTTGCAGAAGGGCGCAAGCTGAAGGGTTTGCGGAACCGAGGCTCTTCGCGGTAAAGGTAAAACATCCAGAAAAGCCGAGGAGATTCATGGCGAACGAAAAAGCTGCGCCGGTGAGCCTGAGAAAATTACCCTGCGAGCAATGCGGCCATCATAAGAGCAGGCATCATTGCCTCGGCAAATGCAAGACGCCCTCGTGTCACTGTACACAATATAGGGCGGCACGGCAGACGAGGGCGACCCAGCGCGGGTGAAAGAGTGACACTCGTTGCCCTCGCCGTCATCTGCAACTCCGCTAATCATTGCACGGTTTTGGAATTTCTCCGACGTGACAAGGGAGACGGCCAACTCCCGATAAACGCATTATAAAAGGGCGCCCCTTAGAGTAGGTTTTGATCGCTCGCATCAACACCTACAGGAAGGAGCACCCTCGTGAATGACGCCAAGTACATTGGGCTGGACGTTCACCAAGCAACGA
Source organism: uncultured Acidobacteriota bacterium (assembly GCA_963803735.1). Taxonomy (GTDB): domain Bacteria; phylum Acidobacteriota; class Terriglobia; order Acidiferrales; family UBA7541; genus Palsa-189. Next base: position 189,877 of record CAWDNV010000022.1, read on the forward strand.
TCTCCGCAGCGGTTATGGACTCAACCGGTAAGCTGGTGATGGAATGCATCCTGGAAACGAAAGCGGCCACCATCCTCCAGTTTGTGCACGGACTGCGTGGAAGCTTACACGTGGCCTTTGAAGAAGGGACTTGTGCGGCGTGGCTACACGACCTGCTCAAACCACACGTCACGAAGGTGCTGGTGTGCGACCCGCGCAAAAACTCCCTGCTGAAAGCGGGCAATAAGAACGATCGGATCGATGCCCGAAAGCTGGCCGATCTGCTGCGGACTGGGCTCCTCTCACCGGTGTACCACGGAGAGCATGGCCTACGAACTTTGAGGGAGTTGGCACGCAGCTACCTAGCCGTCACTCGAGATCTCACACGGGTGATGAATCGCCTGAAAGCTCTCTACCGAAGCTGGGCCATTCCCTGTGCCGGCCAGCAAGTCTACGCGCTACGCTACCGCTCGGAGTGGCTCAGCAAGATCGCAGAGCCCGGCGTGCGCCGTCGTGCCGAGCTCTACTACCAGCAGTTCGACGCGCTGGATATTTTGCGTCAGGAAGTGCGGCGTGATCTTTTGGCCGAGAGCCGAAAGCACAGCGCGATGAAGTGGCTGCGCCAGATTCCTTCGATCGGACCCATTCGAGCGGCTTTGCTGATCGCTTTGATTCAGACGCCGCATCGCTTTCGTACCAAGCGGCAACTCTGGGCCTACAGCGGTTTGGCTTTGAAAACCTACAGCAGCGGGGAATACCGTTTTGTCGAGGGTCAACTCAAGCGCTCCAAAAGACTCCTGGCCATTCGCGGACTGAACACAAACCACAACCACGATCTGAAAAATATATTCAAGGGTGCGGCCATCCGAGCTGCAGTCGTACCTGGCCCATTTCAGGAGTTCTACGCCAGCTTAGTTGCCCGAGGAATGAAACCGTCGATGGCGCGGCTCACCCTGGCGCGCAAGATTGCGGCGATCACTCTGCTGGTTTGGAAGAAAGGAGTCTGTTTCGACGCTGAACATCTGAAACAACAAGCAGCTTGAGCGTCTGTGGAGAGCCCGCCCATTCCTGGATTCATCTCCAGCGGTGGCCTATCGGTTCTTCAGACGCTCTGGTTCGAGGGTGAGTATCCGTAATCCCGTTAGACCGAACGCGTGCTTTGGGTATCGAGTCTCTCGATAAACCGTATGCCCCCTCGGACAACCAGAAAAAGCTATAGGCGAACAGTCTCAGATAGAACCATGGTTGGCACTGCACAACCACTCTGCTTGTCTGCGTCAGAAACCGAAGGGCGTCGCTACGAAATGACGATGAACCTGGGGAAAAGCGAGATCACAGCGCCTCATAACAACGCCGGGCTGGATGACAAGATCCCTTCCAGTCGTCGGGGAAGTGTTTTTCTTGACATCCCCTTTTATAGAACGGGATTTATCGGAAGCTGGCCCACAACCCAGGTGCCCCGAGCATTTTCAGGATGCATTAGGAAAGATGAAGAGGCAGCCGACCCGGACCCGAGATTCAACAGGCGGTGAAGTCCGTCTCCTGTTCTAATATCGGAAAAATTCGACTGCTTTCCAATCCGACTGAACAGGTTCCTCCACTAAAGATAGTTGTAGCACTCGAACTCGCTGGCCTTGGTTTAGACGCTGGAGCAGGATTTCGCGACCATTCGTAAAGCGGACGGCGTCACGGTGTGCGTTCGCGGTTGCCGTCAGCTGCGTGAAAGTCACCTCTTCGCTTGCGGCCACACTGAACGATTTCTGCACATCTTCTGGAATATCACTCAATAGCAATCGCGCACCTGGCGGGATGCAGACTGCAACTGGCTCTCGTTCTAAGTTTCCAAAGAGCCTTTTCACGACGCCGAATCTTTCATATCGCTTTTGTGTATCCGCATTCGTCATCAAAGTGCCTGGCGTTAATCCTCGTGACCCAGTCCGAAACTCGTACACAACCAAGTCTTCGCCTTCACATGCCAAACGATTGGGAACTCCCATGAGCGAATAGTCACACATCTAATTTCCTCCTTCAGTTTTTTCTGTTGTCGCAGTCGGGATCGCCGCAGGGCAGCCACCCTCTGCCTGATGTCGTTTAACCCTGGAATATGAACCCGCGATTTTGCTGTTCCTATCGGTAAGACCTTGTACTTCGCCTTATGTCGTCATTGCTGACGACACCGCTCCGGCGTTTATGTATATCCGCTAACCTACTTAGTTCTCGCTAGGAACCCGGACCCGAGATTCAATAAGCAGTAAACTACGCAGCAACCAGAACACGGTAGCGTTTTCCCATGAAGGACATTGGCTAGCGGAGGATGTAAGGTCCGCGTTGTCGGATTGAACTAGAGAGGTGAAGTCATGAACACCACTTCAATGCGCCTGCCAGCCTTGATTAAGAAATCCACGTCCTGGTCGATCATCCTGAGTGTGCTGATGATTGTGGCTGGCGTTCTTGCCATCGTGATTCCTTTGGTTGGTGGACTTGCCATCACAGTCCTCGTGGGATGGCTGCTCGTCTTCAGCGGGATCATGCATTTCGTCTACGCCTGGCATACGCGGGGTACTGGCGCGATCATTTGGGAGATTTTGGTCGGGATCGCGTACGCGCTTGTGGGCGGCTGGGTGCTGTACCACCCCCTGCTGGGCATGGTAGGCCTTACCCTAGCCCTCGCTATCTACCTTTTCGCAGAGGCCGTCCTCGAATTCGTCCTGGGATTCCAACTTCGGCCTCGTCCTGGCTCCGGCTGGCTATTCGTGGATGGCGTCATTACCTTGATTCTGGGGGTCATGATTTGGCGCGATTGGCCGTTCAGCACGGCCTGGGCTCTCGGCATCCTTGTGGGAGTCAGTATGCTGTTTAGCGGAATCAGTCGTCTGATGCTCTCCATGACAGCGCGAAAACTAATCGCTCACGCTACTTGAGCGACTGGCAGGCTTAGGCGGGATAAACAGGCATTCACGGACTAGGAACAGGCGGTAATTTCTGGGCTGCCGCCAACTCAGTCAGGCAGGACCGTTGAGGTATGGCTTCGCCCAAGGAACCGGGCATGGCCGCGCTCGAAACCATTAATAGGGGATGCAGCACGGATTGTTTACTCGTGTCAGGAAGTTAGCCAAGCAGACTTGACTTGATGTACTGATCCGGCATACACAGGTCCTAATTCACCCAATCGAAACAACTCTAGTTAGCGTGGAGTGTTGAGATGAACTGGTATAACTACCTCGCCTGCTTTTTCGCCGGAGCCTTTCTCGCCAACGTTGTCCCTCACTTCGTTCACGGTATCTCTGGTGACCGCTTCCCGACGCCGTTTGCCAAGCCGCCTGGACGTGGCCTTTCGTCGCCAACGGTTAATGTGATTTGGTCATGGATAAACCTGGTGATTGGCTACGTTCTGCTTCGGGCGGGAAAAGTCTCACCGGAAAACTACTCCACGCTAATTGTGCTGCTCGCGGGAATCATGTTCATCAGCACCGTCCTTAGCTTCCGATTCCAACAGAAAATGCGTGAATGATGTAACAATTCCTTGCCCGCAAAAACGAGTTGGCGTAGTCTGCGACAGCCCCGTACCCTTCCTACTTTTTAGGAGATTCGATGCTTGTCGGCGACAGACTCCGGGCCTTGCGAGAAGCAGAAGAATGTAAGTCAAGGTCACATTTAAAAACGCACTGGGCTACTCCGCTGCTATGTCTCAAGAGTCGAGAACGGCCACACGGTCCCGAGTCTTGACACGCTGGAGAAATGGGCTCGGGCTCTGGAAATACCGCTATACGCAATCTTCTATGAAGGAGAGACCCCGCCTACTCCACCGCAATCGGTCAAGGCGAATGGCTTGTGGGGCTCCAGTGGAGCGGATGCGCGATTTCTGATGCAGATGCGCCGGGCACTGAGCCGAACCAAAGAGAGCGACCGGCAACTGCTGCTGGCGATGGCACAAAAGATGGCGAAGGAGAGAGCCGCTTAGTAGCGCCCTCGGCCACCACCTCCACCCCGTTCACCGCCTCGCCCTCCGCCCTCACGTCCGCGCCCTCCACCGCCGTAACCGCCACGACCACCTCCGCCCTCACGTGGCCGGGCTTCATTGACTACCACGTTGCGGCCCATGAAATCCTGGCTGTTGAGGGCCTGGATAACGCGGGCCGTTTCTTCATCGTTGTTGATTTCAACGAAGCCAAACCCACGCGGCTGTCCCGTGAACTTGTCAGTGACCAGGGTCACGTTCGCGACATTTGCACCCGCCTGTTTGAACCAGTTGCTTATTTCTTGTTCCGTAGCCTGGAATGGTAAGTTGCCCACGTACAGTTTCTTCAAGGTAGCTCCTTTGGCGAGTGGGAACTCTAGCGACCGTTGCGTGGCTTTTGCGTACTCAACTGGGCGAACAGCTTTTCCCAACTCAAATTCGCAATGCACTTCTTACCCCTTGGCCCAGTAAAAGCCGCCAGACCCGCATGATTAATTTCGACGCGGCCCACGTAATTCTTTTTCTTTCCGTACGCTCGTATGGACAAGCCGACCTTGTTCAGAGGTATTTCCTCAAGCTGTAGAAATCCAGTTCGTTTCGTCATTGGCAGTTTCCTCCCACGAGGGGCGGGGCCGAGATTCTATCTCAAAAACCAAAGGGCCGGAACCTTACGCTCCAGCCCAGACCTGAGATAGCGAAGGGAAGCAACTTTCAAAAGAAAAACGGCGGTCGATGTGTCGCTGCTATCCGTAGAATATCCAACCCCGTTTTGGCGAGTAGATATGGTAACCATCAGTGACCGACACATGCGCGAACGCAAAGCCTTCGGGAAATGGAGCGTTTTTCGCCTGTTCGACAGACTTGAATTCTACGGGTTCAGTCTGCTTTCCGCCGCTCCTGTTCTTGTGAAGGAATGCTTCAGTCGCGTACATGATTCTCGCCGTGGAGGAACGTTCTTCATCCATTTCGAATTACCTCCTTACTGCCGATAGATGGCCGCGCCATCACTCTGGTTCTCGATAGACCTGGGCAACATCGCGCTCGGATTTCTCTTTCGCTGCATCCCGGCATCGCTGGCATCCGTCGCCCTGTTCCTCGATAGTGTAGGTCTCGCCTGGGCGTGCAAGTACTTGCGCGCCTGCCTCAGCGTCCACGCGAGTGTTGAAGGATTCGAAATCCAGCAGTGGTATCTGCGACCAGCGGATGTGGTAATGGATTGTTTCTTTGCGGTCCATAGGGCCTCCTGCTTGGCCTCATGTCCCGCACTCTTCTGGAAAAGAAATTTCGGGGCAATTTACCGTAGCACAGAGTTAGGCTCCGCAATGTCGCCTATAGGACAAAAAGAAATAAAGGCCGGAACCTTGCGGCCCCGGGCCGGAAACACCTCATAACAAGATCATATGCCGAAAAGCCGAATGTTTTACTGGACTCATTCCAGGCCCGCGAGCGTAGCACGCGTATCGAATAGCTGACTGCAGAAAATCTCTCACATTTGGGCTCTGGATCGGCTATGTCTGGGGCCCTTTTATTTTTCCTCGAATGATTCAGTTCAGCGTGATCCACTGGGCATGCGGCGGGCAGCCAGTTTTCCACAGCAGTACACATTTTCCACAGGGGCCCACGGGCCTTTTCTTTTGACGGACCACTGCGCCAGGGGCGTAGCATCACTTCTCAAGCTAACCTTCCGGGAAAGCCAATGCGCCAACTTTGGTCGGAGAGGCCAGAATCGAAAAGCGTGCGGCCAGCTATGGTCCATTGAGTGATGGAGGGTGAGTGAATGGAGGGCTGAAGATGGCAAGCGCAGCCAAAGCTCTCGCTGTAGAACACACGGAACGTCGCCGCAGTGAACGATTTCCCCTCCGCGTGACGGTTATGGTCTGCGGACAATCTACGGAGAGGGGCCCGTTCAGGGAAGAGACCGTGATCCTGTCCCTAAACTCTCATGGGGCTCTGCTGGCCTTGTCCGCGGACGTAGCGCTCGGACAGAAGGTAGTACTGATGAATCCGCAGACGTGGAACGAAACAGAGGCTCGCGTGAGCCGCTTAGCGGCACTACACAGTCAATGGACTGAGGTAGCCGTCGAGTTCACGCAGCCCGCTACCCAATTCTGGCCGATTGGGCTCCACCAAAGCGGGCTTTGCCCATTAAATATTGAAATCGAAAGCGGTGAGGTTCGGCGCGTACCACGAGCGCCGCCGACACGGAGCCGAGAGTCAATTATGGCCACGATTCATCGACTTCTGCTCACTTCTTAATTTGGTGTCGCGTTAGGATAGAACTCAGTGGAGGCAACAACCGAAATGAACGATGTAATTTCGACTCTGAAAAGCAGGCGCAACGAACTCGCCCTCGAACTCGGGCGCATCGACAAGGCCATCACGATTCTCTCAAATGGCAGCGGTGCAAGTGCTAACGGCAGTACGACGCGTGGACGCGTAGCAAAGCCGATGTCGGCGGCTATGAAGGCAAGGATTGGTCGTGGCGTTCGGAAGGCGTTCTTGCAGCGCAAACGCGAGGCCGCGAAAGCGAAGGGCTAACAAATACCTTTAGTAACGGCGGGCTAGAAACACGGAAAGGAGGCTCCAGTGCGTCGACTGATCGGAATTACACTTCTCGTGTTGTTTGCTGTTGCGATGACCGTCTATGGTCAATCTCCGGCAACGCGAAATCCGCTCGTGGGAGCTTGGAGGGTTACGGAGATCGACGACGCGAACAGGCCGCCGATCACCAATCCTCAGCCGGGTCTATCCAGGATTACAACGCGTCCGGCTTCAATTCAGCAGCTTTTTCGATGGCCTGTGCGCCATCTTCAGCCTCTCCACAGACTTCGAATTCGCTCCTGGATTCAAGTAAGCGTCGGACAGCCTTGCGAAGTAGAAGGTGATCGTCAACGATCAGAATACGAACAGGACTCTTCTTTGACGTGCTCATCGATGATTGAAATTCCGGGAGTGTCTCGTGCGGGGGTGATGTATTCTCGCAGCCGAGTTACGGAGGTGCTATACAGGAATTTCTGTAGCCTGTTCAAAATTGAACAGGGCAGATTGACAAGTAGCGGTGTCTAACTATGATGCGTAACTTCGGTAGTGCCCCAACCCTCCGTAGCTGGCGCTGGCGGTGCCCCCCGCCAGAGACCTGAGTAACGGGATCAATTGAGCTAGAATGCCGGATATGGCAAGAAACGGACTGATGCTGCTGCGTTTGATGTTCGGGCCGCGTGTTGGAATGTTCCTGGTGTTGGTTTGGCGCAAGGAACCATTCGCGGAGGGCCGGACCTCAATTCGAGAAGCTTGGGAAACAGCTTCAATCGGTCGCAAGTAGGTCCCCGGTCGCGACCAAACTGACGCAGTTCTGCCACTCTTTCTCCCATCACTGAACTCTTCCCTTAAGCGGTAAACGCGCTCAGAGATAAAGGCGAAGCTCCGAGAAGCCGAACGTTATGCAATCGGCGGAAAGCGCCATCCGAACGTACAGGGTGGCCTACCAAGCTTGGGGAAGAATTCGAAATAAATGGGCGATTAATGCCGTTGCTTCACGACGCAAACCAACGCGCACTTCGACGCATGGGCGAGAGGGACAGGGCTAATAATTCTGGCGGAAAGTCCTTCGCCCGCTCATCGCCTCTATCAATCGACCAACAACTCTCCGGCAGCCAACTGGTGTCTTCATCAGCGTCCAACTCGGCTCGTGTAAAAACTCGTTCCCAGATAATGGGAATCTCGGCCGCGACTACGAAGCCAGCGGTCGCCTCGACTTTCGGGCGGCACTTCGCGCTGCGCACGCAAACCGACTATTTGCCAGAACGCTTCAACGGTATCTGGGCGAATAAAGTTGCCAGAATCGGCATCGGCCTGGTTATCAGGATTGGCGGCAGTCATGGCCGAGAAGCGGAGCGCGAAGCCGCAGTTTAATCCTAAGGCAGCGAAGGCAACGGCGCAGGCCCGAGCAGAGCGGCGAGCTGCCCGGATTCATCAAAGGAAGGAGGTGACAGCGCGACTGATGATAGCGCCGCGTAAGTAATAGCCTGTAAGCGGAGGGTAGTTATGTTTAATCTGAGAGACACTGTACGCAAGATCGGAACCGACAAGACCGGCATCGTAGAAGAGACCCGTCATAAGGAACATAGATACTGGGTTCAGTTTGGAAAGAATGTTGACGATAGGCAATGGTGCAAAGAGGATGAACTTGAGTTGGTAAGGCGTGGGGGCGTTCCCTGAAAGATATCACGATAGACTACCCAACCCCACGCAAAGAGATGCCTACGTTCGTGGCGGCTGCTATCGTGTCGAAGGATAACGGCACAGGATTACTTCCCATGCGGCCTTCGGCCCCACTACGTACTCTTGTCTTTCAGCTTGGGGTAGCTGAGCAAGTCCAATTCACGAGCTGGTCTGTCTAACCAGTTTGCGACGTTAAACTGCGCAATGGCTGCCTGTGTCGGCGTAGTTCTGTTGTTGACCCAACCCTTATGAACTTTGTAGCTGCTTGCCGCAACGACCTCTAGCCTTAGACCATTCTGCTGCGTTCCTTCCGAGTGCCTCTTATAACCAAGGTATGAAGGGCAATCACTTCCAGATCGCCTTACTTGTTCGTGTTCCAGATATCGGCGATGACTTTCCACTTGCCATCCGCCTGCTTCTTCCAGGTGACGACGGACTTTTCGGTCTCCGTGATCGGCTTGCCTTTCTTATCGTTTATGGTCATGGCAAAGGTGTCGTATTCCACCGCGAGATCGCCAGAGCGAGCCACTTCGACGCGCTCGATGTTACCCTCCATGTCGGAAGCACCGGGCGTGGCAAAGAAGGCGGTCCAGGCGCTACGACGTTGGTCGGCCGTCTTTGCGATGGGCGCGTTCTGCGGGTATACCCAGGCGTCGTCGGCGTAATAGGAAAGAGTTTGGTCGAGATTCTTATCTTCAACGGCCTTGCCCCAGTCTGCAGCCGTTGCTCGAATGGCCGTCTCGTCTTGCGCACGAGTATCCGCCTGAGCTGTTGTAGGTGGTTGTGTCGTCCCACAACCGACCAAGATCGTCGCGACGGTGGCCAAACAGACAACCCAGGAAACCGATGAGCACTTCATATTAGCCTCCTCTGTAAAGTAGTCGCACGAGCGGCATTTTTTCTTTTTTTCGAGGGTCTGAATGTGACCTTTGTCACACTGCCTTAGTTTATCCGGACCTTCGCCAGCGGTTCTTCTGAGCAGCACGAGGAGACCGCATTGAAAACCTCACTCAGCTGGAGCTTGCGTACAACAGTCACAGCGCCCAGCGAAGCGTAATGGTGCACGTCGCGATTGGTTGGCATGGAGGATTGCATCACAACTACCCACGGCTGTATCGGCAAGCTGGCCACGCGGCTGAGGAAATCAGACGAATGCAGGTCCGGCAAGTAATCGTCTACCAGGAGAACTTGGAAATCTTCAGTCTTGAGAAGGTCCAGCGCTTCGAAGCCGCTCCAGGTCGTGCGTGTGTCAAACCCGGTGTTCTCAAGAACTCGTTGCAGCGTACCTAGGACGTTCTCGTTGTTGTCTACGATCAGGACTCTTTTCTTGTACTCTTTCATCATCATCTCCTTAGCGTCCACCACAACCGTCAAGGGTACCCTGTGCTGGCGTCCCGCACGCAGCGTCGACAACCCAAGGAACGACCGATTCGACCGCAACGGTATCGCGGCCAACTACGTTTCCCTTTACCAAAACCCTATCGCCAGCAAATCGGTTCAGCTCTGGTTCATGGCCTTTCAGGGCGTATGTCTTCCTTCCGATCGCTAGAGCGTACCCGGCTCCCAGTTCCACGCACACGCGTGTACATTCCGCATCGCCATGTGCCTTCGTCCCGTGTGTACCGCCACACACTGAATCCGTCACTATGCCGCTTAGTGCGATGCCGGACTGGTCCTGCTTCCCGATGATAGAGGTCGCTGCGGAGCTACCGGCAACCGCGCCAATACCCGCAATGACCAAAACTGAGACCAGTTTCAGGATGGTGTTACGCTGTGAGTGTAGTCCCCAACTTGTTTGCTTCATGTCATGCCTCTCAACAATCATCGATGGCATTTATGTTCCCAGATTTAATTGAAGATGGCTGTGATGCAAACGACGGAGCGGAGTGACGCCGGTCACTGGTGCGCCGCGGAGTTTGATGTATAAATCGTTCAAGGAGGTGGTCCAAATGCCAGAAGCCGCGAAGGGAAAAGCGAGAGTTCCGATTCAGAATGTGCTGTTTGCCACCGATCTGTCGCACGCATCCGCCCCCGCCATAACTTACGCGTTGGAGATTGCCGGGCTCTACGGAGCAAGGATTTGCGCAGTCCACGTTAAGACCGGGGAATGGGACAAAGTGCAGGAACAAGAGTCCGATCGATTGAGCGAGTTCCTGAAGGGAGTTCCTCACGAATTCTTGGTTGTTCCCGGAGGTCCGACAGCGCTGAGGGAAAGCGGGGACACGCCGACAACGCTATTGGGTCTGGTCGGGACGAAGAATATCGACTTGATTGTCGTGGGCACCCATGGGCGCTCCGGCCTGGGCCGCGTCCTTATCGGATCGGTAGCCGAGACGATTGTCCGCGAAGCGCCGTGTCCGGTTATGACGGTCGGCCCGCGGCTGGTTGCCAACCCGAAGGGGAGCTTGAAAATCAAGGAAATCTTGTATGCAACCGACATGACCCCATCGTCCGAGGCTGCACTGCAATACGCTATTTCTCTGGCACAAGAAAACCAAGCACGGCTGATCATTTTGAACGTCCAACTCAAACCCAAGACGGGAGAACTTGTCGACGCGAAGCGCTTTGAGAGTTCGAACCTGCGGCGCCTGCAGGAACTTATCCCGCCGGACGTGGAGCTAGGGCGTCAACCGTATTGCATTGTTGAAATCGGCGATCCGGCAGAGAAGATCTTAGAGACGGCGGGTGAGTGCAAGGCCGACATGATTGTGCTGGGCATCCGTCCGCATTCTGTGGCCGCGGCAACACATCTTTTGCAGCCCACTGTGCACCGGGTTATTGCTGGTGCAACGTGCCCAGTCCTCACGGTTCGAGGCTAGGCGGATTTGATAGCCAACTCCTGATTATCGGAGCGTGGGATTTCAGGCCCACGATGAAAAATGTGGCAAATTCGAGTAATTCCGCTACAAGCGACTCGGTCCTATGGGCAGGCCGAGTCGATTCGCGGCGTTATTGCTTTCTCTGGCTGGCGATGTGTCTTTGTGGCCCCAAGTCCAATAAAGTCCCAGGTACGCGTAGTTTTCGCTTTGGCCGGCAATCGTGTGTCCGTAGCAGAACAGCAGTTGAAAGCCGGGGTCCCGGAATTTGTAGTAACCTCCAAAATCCAGCAGTTCGGCGGATCTCGTCTGTGCGCTCGCCAAACCTTCTGGTCCGTGATAGAAGGTCTCGGCGCCCAGCGTCCAGTTCTTCCCGATATCGCGCTGCACCAGCCAGCCAGCATATGGAAAGTTGCGATAACCGGGCACCCTGTTGAAAATCGTTTCTCCAACTCCTCCGTACGTGGTCCACGGGCCAAAACTCTTCTGCACCCAAATAGGCACTTTGTACCAAGTCTTGCCCACGCCCAAGCCCTTTACGGCGCTGCCCGTGGGAAGCTCAAACATCGTAAATGTCCCCACCATAGGACGATGCTTTGATTCCTGTATGAACCGGAACTTGATTCCGGTTTCAATATCGCCCAGGCCAAACGCGCTCGGGCCGGTCCCAGCCGGAGCGAAGCTCGGACTGTTCGAGGGCAGGATGGTCGCGACAGGAACGATGATGTGCAGGTGGACGTTCGGAAGCGCACCCCAATTGAATTCCGCGGCGGGTCCAGCCGTGTCCATTTCTACGGGGGTGCCGTCAGCCGTGGCGAATGTATAGAACTCATAGTTCCGGAAATCAATCGGTTCGGGATCATCCGTCTGAAAGGGAGGACCAGCCCACGCGGAGACCGAACCAAAGATAATCGCGAGTAACGAAAGCAGAAATGCCGACTTTATTGCCCCCACACCGTGCCCTTGGGTTGCGTCAGCTCTGCGAATAGTTCCTTGGCATGGAACTTGGCACCTTGGGAACAGGAATTTGCGTTTTGGTCCTGCGACTCGCACATTGTATTCTTCCGTTGACTCCAAAAGATCTAACGCCTTGACGGCTGTTCCCGGGTAACGGGCCGCTCGGAACTTATGGAGACTATCGTGCTTACGAATACTACTTCGCAATCTTAAGCCGAACCGCTCTTCAAGAGGTCTTGGGGGTCCCTCGTTCTTCCAACAATAAACGGCGCAACGTCCTCAAGTCTTTCAGAATATGGCGACTTGTGGTGATGTGCGACGCAAGCTTGGCTAATTTGTAACTCACGAGTTGCAGCGCCTGCTTTCGGCGCGCCAGCTTGATATCCCTGGTACGCTCGATTTCCGCCTCAATTTGCTTGTGGGCTTCTTGTGTTGCCTCAAGGAAGTAATTCACGTACTCCAGAGCACTCTCAATATTGTCAAATGGTGTTTCCGGCTGGTAGCTCATACAGCCCCTCTAGATGCATTCGGTCGCCGCTGGTCATGACGGTATCCGGCCAGTTAGCAGCTTAGTCTTGATCTGCATTGGGCTGGGACAGCTCAATTGCATGCAAGTGAATGATCTCTCCGTTTCTGGTCGCTCACGGGTGCGTCGCATTCCTCAAAGGCAAGGTCGACCAGTCGCCCATCCTGAATGCACAGCGCTGATTACTTCTGTCATGTTCAACTGCTCGGGCTATTCGCCGATTGCCTCACATGAACCTTCGGCTGCATGTCACGCTCTGGGCACGTCGCCGCCCGCATACAGTCCATGAGCTCCTTAGCTCCGGAAGCCGATCCGGCTCAACCGCAGTGAAATCACCCTTCCTCGAACGAATGGTCATGCAGCCATCGCGTGACTGACGACTTCAGGACAGGGGCCTGCACCCTTCAGGTAAGCTGCCCACAAAGCGCGTTTGGCGGCCTCGGCGGCTGTTGGCAGCTCGTGCAACGCATCTAAGACGTCAAACGCCCCGTTCTCCAATGCCTCGGCACACTCGACGTCAGAGTTGTTGGCCACAAGAATGAGAACAAAACCTAGATCATAGTAGCTCGCAATGTCGGCCAGGCGCCGCCACGATCCATCGCTCAAAACGGGCGTCGTAAAGACCACCTGAAACCGACCGGATCTTGCCAGAGTACAACCCGCCGCCATACTCCGAGCACGCTCCGAGCTCAGACCCCCTCCTTGGAGGGCAGTGTTTAGCCGCTGCTCAATTGAATCGTCATCACAGACAACCAGAATTCGAGCTTCGTCAGAGACTTTCGGTACCAGGCTACGGGGGGCACCAATATTGCTGTTCGTTTCTTGGCTGTGCATATGAAGAGGCATAACATACCGCCTTTCTCTTTGTTTTTGGCAGTCGCTTTCACAAGAACACCATACTGCCTCCTGCCGTCTCGGCCCGTGATATCCGTCACAGCCCTCTCATAGATGTGCGTAAACTGATAATCCATTGACTCAACCCGTCTGCATTTTCGCCGAACGGTCCGTCGAGCAACCGCCCTGCGCAGTTGCCCTTGATTTGTGATACTCCTCACAATCGGCTGCTATAACCGTCACCGCTTTCCCAAGAATATCGGTCGAAAGTAGGGGCGATGAAAGCCCGAACCTAATCTGCGACGCGAGAAAAGGCGTCGAGAAGGTCGACCGTCATGTTCGACACACGAATCCACGTACAGCTTAGAAGTATTCTGTTTCCAACAGATTTTTCATCGGCTGCGAATGCGGCCCTGCCCTATGCCGCTGAAATCGCCCAGCGATATGGGGCGAAGTTATACACGTTGCACGTCGTGCCTTCGGATACTTACGTTATTACCGCCCCCGAAACACGGCCGATTTTGGCTAAGAGGGCATTGAGAGAAGCTAAACAAAAGGTGCATGAACTGCTTTCCCACCTGGAGGGAGTCGAGACAGACGTCTTGGTCCGATCTGGAGATATCTGGACCGCCGTGGAGGACGTAATCGAAAAGTTTAAGATTGATTTAGTCGTACTTGGAACGCACGGCCGCACCGGCTGGGGAAAAGTCTTTCTCGGCTCTGTAGCCGAAACCATTTTTCGCAAAGCGCCATGTCCGGTAATCACCGTTGGCCCACATTGTTCAGCAGATCCGAAGCGCAGCGTGGAGTTCCACCAGATCGTATTCGCGACTAATTTCAGTCCAGAGTCGCTCGTTGCAGCACCCTATGCCGTTTCTCTTGCTCAGGAAAACCAGGCAAAGCTCACGCTATTGCATGTCGTTGAAGACCCGAAAAGCGGACTGGGTAACCCCGATCAGTTAGTGCCTCCTGAACTTCCGATGCTTTGCCGGGTCGTTCCTAAGGAAGCAAGGCTATGGTGCGAGCCAGAGTTTCTGGTCGAAGAAGGGATCGCTGCCAACAAGATCCTAGAGACTGCGGCCGAGAAAAATGCTGACCTTATCGTTCTTGGCGTGCATCCCCCTTGTAGGCCGCTGCAGACCGAGACACGCTTGCCCATGACCACGGCTCACAAGGTCGTTTCGCAAGCACCATGTCCGGTCTTAACGGTGAGGGGCTATGGCGATCTAACGCGTCAGCGCAGAACGGTGGGCGAGGAGCATTCAGTCGAGAATGTCGCTGCCAAGTTGGCATTTGCTCGTTCCGGCGATGCAATGCTCGGATGACCAGTCCATTCGAGACGACGCTCTGAGCGCAAGAAAAGGGGTGAGGAAAGGACACTCGACTCGCCTGGGCTAACCTCTTGTGCAATCTCCCTAATTGACGCGAGTGTTGGCCAAACGATCCTCGATGCAGCACGAGGAAACCGCTTGGCGAACTTCGGCAACATTAAGAGCGTAATGAGCCAGCAGGCTTCACCGCGAGGCGTATGGCATGTGCGCCTGGGATCATCGTGATACATGCCACCCAGCCAGGTGACGGTTGTCACGGAAAGACTCTCTCTCAGTGGCACATGTTGTTGCTGTGCATGAGGGTTTTGAAATGCTCAAGGACGAACGAGATGCGCTGGGGGTCCTCAAGTCCGAACTTGAGTACCTCAGAAGCGGAGGTTATTCCAAGCAGGAATCATGGGCACCACGCTTTATTTTTGAGGATTCTCCTACATGCCTGAATTTCGGTCACAGAGACAACCCCAGTTCCTGCAGTGACTGCGTCTTGATGGACTTCGTGCCGCCCCAGGATCGTTCCCAGAGATTCCCCTGCCGTCATATTCCGCTGGATGCTATGGGGCAAACGCTGGACACGCTTTATCGTCACTGCGATCAAGCAGAGGTTGAAAAGGTAGTCTGCAATTGGCTGGAAGTAACGATTCAGCGTTTGGAGCAAGAGCGTGCAAGTCATCGTGAGCAAGAGGAACGCACGCCTCTCGGTAGTCAAGAAAGCAGAGGCATCTCTCTGTATGAGAAGTTTCATCCCAAGTGTGCAAATCCTGCGTGTCCAGCTGCGTTTCATTGGCTCGCGGGAGGGAAGTTCTTTCGATTCCGACCTGAAGAGACCTCCTCCAAGGAGGCTCAGCCAAAAGGAGATTCTCCGACAGAGCACCACGGCGTAAAGCATTATTGGCTCTGCGAGCGTTGCTCTCATCTGTTCACACTCGTGTACGAGCAAGAGCAAGGAGTAGTTCTGAAACCGCGATCGTTGGGACTACCCCGCGCCAGAGCATCGGGAGGGGGCGAATGAGAATGTATTTGAAAATGATTTCCCTTCCAGTCCTTCTACTGGCGCTTGCAATGTGTGCTCAAGTGCCTCCTAAGACGCGAGAGCAACTTGAAACACTAATTTACTCGGTGAAGGGACCAGACTTATTTCGCGTTCATTGTGCTGCTTGCCACGGAGAAGATGGCAGGGGCCGCGGACCGCTAGCATCAGTTTTGAAGACTAAAGTGCCTGATTTGACAGTGCTAGCGAGTGGCGACTTTCCGACTGCTCTTGTGCGCAAAATCATTGTCGGCGAAGACGTTTTGATTTCGCACGGTTCTAGAGAGATGCCGATCTGGGGGCCGATCTTTCACCAGATCGAGTCGGATCAGGATTGGGGAAATGTGAGACTGGAGAACTTGGTGAAGTATTTGCAATCCATTCAGCAGAAGTCGGATGCGCATCGAGATTGATGACCATTATGACGAACAAGAATGGACGCGCACTTCGCACGATCGTGTGGCTTAGCAGATCGATAGGATGGATACTGGTTGCCATTGCAATTGTCAATTCTCTCCAAATTGTAGTCGCCGGTCTTTCCGGCAGCTTGAGGCTGATTTCGTCTGTCGCACTGGGAGTGCTTGGGGTCGCCTGGATTGTCGGTCTGGAGTTGTTTCTCAGGTTTTTCGATAAGTTCTTGTCGCGCAACTGAACGGCTGGCACGTAATCAGTCGGCAGACTCCCTTTTCGACGTAAGCCAGGCAGCGCCAGCCATCCATTTTGAGTTCATAGACAAACTCAGCATGGTCAAACGGAGCTTGTAGAGAGCTAGTGCCCATCGCGCCAGTGGTCAAGAAAAACGCCGGCTTATCCACAATGCTAACAGATTTCCACAGGGCACAGAAGGTGGTCGATTACTTGTGGAGTGTGTCTACTGAGGGCGACGGGGTTACGTTCAAATTGCCGCTTTCACCTTGCCGAGTTCTTGTTCCATTTCCTTGAAAATACGCGTGACCTCAGCCTTCCCGGAACCCCAGGACACTGCTTTCCCCGCCAGCTCTCTCGATTTCTACCGAAACAAGGAAGTGATCTTGGCCGCTAGGCTCCACGCGAAGCGAAATGCTATAGCCCCAAGAGAAAGCCGTCACGCCCACATGGAAATTGATGATTCCGAGATCAGGCTCACGCGACTCGATTTTGTAATGCCTGGCAACGGTAAGTTCCGCAGCATGGTAGGCCGCTGTCGGAGGGGCAGCGAATATCCGGGGAGACCAATCAGGTTTCTCTTGCGCGGATGCGGTAACAGAGAGCAGGGCAATGAGGGCCGCAAACGTGACGCTTCTCATCGACACATCTCCTGATTGCGCGGGATGGCGCGGAGTGTAGCATGCGATACCGAATGAACTGTAGCGCAAACCAATCCGGCTACGAATCGCGAAGCTAATTTAGGTGATTGTCCCCATAAAATAGTGTTTCTCCCCGTGTTATAGTGCATCCCTGCCCTGAAATCCCTTTCCTGGAAGAGTGCGGGACATAGGCCCTTCGCTGATTGGAGGCTCAATGGACCGTAACACGCTGCATTACCATATTCGCTGGTCAAGCGCCTCACTCTACTGGCAACGATTCAAGACAAACGCCGAAGCTGACGTGAGGGCTATACGACTGACGCGCCCAGGCGAAACCTACACCATCGAGGAACTTGATGCCGATTGCCCGCGATGTCTGGAGATCGTGAACTGAATCCGCTTAGTGCGGACGCCGGGAGATGTTTGACCGATTCCACGAACGCGTCGGTGTACAACAGACATCGCCAGAATCCGCGTCATGAGCGATGAACGGCTTTCCTTAGCGGAACTAAAAGAACGTGGGAAGGCTCTCGGCTACACAAGGATTCTACGTCGGCCAGAAATTGCGCCAATTGTGCCCTTGGCCACTTGGACCGGCTTCTCAACGGAATCCGGCATTCCATTCCGTCACGTTAAACTGCGGAGTGTCAAACGGCTTCATGGAAGATTGGAATGTAAATAAAAACGCGAAGTGTTCGTAATGGCACAGATCTCCGTCTCCACGACGTTAGAATCGCATTGGAGGCGGGATGGTTAAGGATAAAAGGACAATCGGGGTAGATGCATCGGAAGAAGAACGCATTTGAAGCCGGTATCGTGTTCGGACGAATGGTGGAAAATAGGCGACGCCACCCGCTGTGGTCAGAGGACGAATGGCGTCAAGCCTTAATCAAGGCGGTCGGGAAGAAAGCATAATCCAAAGCTCGGGAGAGTGCGGGCGTTAGCCAGAATGGACACCAGAACCACGATGGCTGACCGCCGTAATTAGTTCCGGCAGAAGAAGGTCTCGCGTCGAAGTAGTGCCTCAATGCCGCTGATAATTTGACGACAGTCGTATTTTGAAACCGTGCCCTGGATTCCACAGCCTTGTGCCATGGAAACCAGAGCAGGCGGGATGTCAGTTGTACTGAGGAGAATTGGGAGATCAGGCAGGAGCTTCCTGATTGCGCGTGCCGCTTGGAGTCCGTCCATTACGGGCATGAAAAGGTCCAGGATCAGGATGTCTGGGGCTCGTTGTTGAATTTTCGTTACTGCATCACGGCCGTTGAGCGCTTCCGTACACACCCACCCAGCGTGTTCTTCAATTAGTTCATGCAGCCCAGATCGTACAAGCTCACTGTCATCGGCAATTAGGACACGAGTCATAGAAGCTTAGATAGAAGATTCTCATCGTTCACGGGCTGCAGTCGATCAGGCTAACAGGTCAAAGGCCCTGTTAAATACCCTTATTTGCCCACGTGATTGCCCTACTGTGTCGCGTTCTTCCGTCAAGGTAAACAGGTGTCCTGAATCGGACACTTTTTGTCAAGGTCGTTTACCGCTCAGAAGATATCAAGACTGTACGATATCGAACATAAGAATGTCCGGTCTGGCACACTGTGATTTGTGCAATTGCTCTGCCACGCTACGGCTCTACTCGAAAGAATGCACTTACGCTTTAGTCTTGAGAGATTTATGATCAAATTCTTGCACCTTCGCGATAGGCTTGTGCCACAGTTGTCTGCGCCTACCCTTTACTGAAACCACCTTCCGAGAACGCCGTTTATCAATAGCGAGGCGACGAAAAAAGCGAAGCGCTTGGTAGCATCGGCGAGGTAAACGCCCGAACGGCCCAATAGATTCAACTCAATTCACCAGCGATGAAGTCGATCTCGAAGGAGGCGTCCCGCTTGTATGTCTAATAGATATGCTGAAAAAAGGCTGTGACCTGCATCACATCAACCTGACTCTCCTTTAGGTATCTTCATCCGATTAAATCTGAGTATTGACGCCGTGCGTGAAAGTACAAACAACATCGTCCGGTTCCGATTAGGTGGACGAGACCATAGCCTGTACGACGCCCAATGTGCGGGATGCGAGCGCATTGACGGTGCCAGCCGCTGGCCGCGACCACATCGAGGCTTCGGGAGTTCAAGCTGTTTAGGATTAGTTCACGCGGAGAAATTCGTAAACGCTGGCAGTCGAGCGGTTGACACCGTTATCTGGTGTGACGTTTGCGGTACGAACCCACAGACCACATGAGTGACCCAATCATAGTCCGCGAGTGGAACGCCCACGATTTCCATCGTCGCGTCCTGGAATATGAGAAGCAGGGTTATGTCGCTCGAAGAGATACGTATCGGATCACGGCAGAGACAAATCCAGAAACTGGCGAAGTCATTCACTTGTACGTGATCGAAATGCTCGCGCCCGCCAGTTCCTAGCGGGAAGCTCGCGCCGCTCGTGGAATCGATCACCCCGGATTGTCGGGCCGTGAGGGTTGTGCTACGTTTTTCCGTAGTTATGCTGCCGCCGTTCGACATCTTTAGAGTTGAAGCTCATTGCGAGGTCGTCTGGGTAAAGTCGGCGGCGGACTGGAAATCCGCTGGGCTCGCCGTGAAGGCTTTAATTAAATCTTCGCCGAGCGAGTACCTCATCCACAGTCATTCCACGCACCACGGTTTAATTGTCAAACCGTTGCCAGCGAAGAAAGAGAAGGCCAAGCCTGTTATCTTTCAGATTGCGTACGATGGGCGATTGATTGCGAGTAGGGCTGAACTGCTAAAAGCTAATGGTTTCGCTGTTGTCTCTGTGCTTGGTAACGGGGCCGCTAAGTTTGCATTGGCAAAGCCCCAGGATCAGGTTTATGCCCTGTTCATCGTCGGCCACGGGGCGACTCTGAAGGTGCGAAAGGAAATGGCCGATTGGCTCAAGGAGAAATATCCCAAGGTCGAGATACTCGCCCTGAATCCACCATATGAGCAACGATTGGCACCTGCCGATTACAACGTGGTGCTGAATGGCCCGGAGGAATGGCTGTTTGTTGTGGAAGCATCCACGGCGTAGGTTTGCTTGAGCCCCGAGACTGTGTGTAGGAGAGAGAGCACTGTACCCGGTGCAGCAGACCAGTCGTAGTACATTACCGAGGCAGCAAAACGTCTCCGTCTACTAAAACAATCTTGTGTCCATGGTGCGGCCACAACTGTTGGCCTCGGCTTCACCCCATTCACTTGGCTTGGGCGGGCTAACTAGATAGGTTAAGCATCACAGCCTACACTAAAGATTACACTTGACATTACAGGTTAATTAACCTAGTTTGGTTAAGTATTTGATGGCGTTCCTGGGTAATCTTAACCGCAGTGGGTACAAGTAAGGAGGTTGCCAATGATCAAACAGAGAGAACTATCAAGAGAAGAGATCGCTCGCAGCGCTCATGAGCTGTATGTTCAACGCGGCGGCGAACATGGAAAGGATGTCGAAGATTGGATCGCCGCTGAAAAACACCTGACCGACAAACTTGTCGTGGAAGCAGCCAAAGCCAGAGCTGCCCAAGCGAGGCGTCAGGCCGTAAATTGATGCAGCATGAATGATCAACCATCTCTCCTGCGAGCGGGGCGAGTGAGACGACAGCCCGCCCCGCCGCTCCGCTCCGCGGCAGTAACTGCCTAAGCCGCTAGGTATTTCGCTCGGTGGGGGAGCGAAGTCCGCCCCTCAATTCTCCGGGAAATGGGCAAGCCAAGCACCCACGAGATTTTCCGATGTTTATAAAACCTAGAGAACGCGTTGAGGGGTTGCCGCTCCGAGATAAAGCCCTCAGGGCAAGTGACACAAAATTTCGCATGTTAGCCACCACCACTGAATCTGCGATGTTTACTTGTTGGGGAGAGCGGCTTTTGCTTCGGGTGGCAGACCGCGAATTGCGAAGGATAAAGAGCCGCGGCGGGAAAACTGTCACACCCAAACAGACGGCCACGTACGCCAGAATTCGCTAGAAGTGAGGATGTATGTACTTTCTATCTTGGATCATCGTTGGATTGGTTACGGGCTGGCTAACCAGGAAACTCCTGAAGGGAGGCGGATACGGGGCGATTGTGGACCTCGTAATGTGTCTTGCTGGGGCAGTGGCAGGAGGTTTCATCGTGCTTGTCGCAAGCTTCCCGGGCCATGGGGGGGCCCGTGTATTCGATCCTGGCGGCGATTCTTGGTGCTGTAATCCTGAGAGGGTTCACTGGTTATGCGAACGCCAGAAGGCGGTACGTCTAACATCACAAAGTCTTGGCGATCTTTGAAAACGAGGGTGAAGTCGAGCGGCAAAACAAATGGTGAGGTCTTGAATGTCCACGAAGATAACGAACTTAACCAGGCAACACTAGACTCACTCACACACACTCTCTCTCGATGTGACGGTAGTAGAGCGAGGATCTAACACTGCCACATAGCGCCATGCGAAAGTTAGCCGCTTAGTCGTGGAGTACAACACTTAAGAGTGACCTATTGATCTGAAGACCGCCGTTGTACTTGATGAAACCGAGCTTCTTGAATTTGTTCATGAACAAATTGACCCGGGTCCGCGTTGAGCCGATCATCTGTGCGAGAGTCTCCTGACTGATCTTGGCGACTACTGTCTCGGATGCGCCTTCCTTTCCGAAGTGAGCCAGCAAGACCAGAATCCGAGCTAGTCTCTTCTCGCTGGAGCTAAAGAGTTGGTCAACCAAGTCCGCTTCGTATCGGATGTTTCGCCCCAACAAATATGCCGTAAACATCTCGGATAATGTACTTTCGCGACGAAGCGCAAGCATCATTGCCTCCCTGTCGATTCGCATGAGTTCGCAATCTGTCATCGCGGTGGCAGACCCCATGCGTAGAAGCTGTCCTGCCAGGGCACCTTCTCCGCAGAAATCGCCCGGATTCAATATGCCTATCGTAGCTTCCTTGCCGTTCTTCGCGAGGACGGTGAGTTTTACGGTGCCCTTCTGGATGTAGAAGATCGCGTCAGCCACATTACCCTGCTCGAAGATTGTTCTTTTCTTGAGAACCAGCACAATTCTCCGGCCCTCACCGATGGTGGCAAGGAACCTGTTCGGGTCGAAACCGCGTTTCTTCTCAGTTGCAAGAGTTCTTACCAATCTTCTGAGTGCATCTGGAATTTCGTCGGGTGGCAGAACGAAATCAATACAGCCTGAAGCCTGAGCACTAAGGGGCATGCCGCCTACTTCGGCGGACATGTCCTGAGCAAAGGTCGTTCCTCCCTTCTCCTTGATGCTCTTGCATCCCTCAGTACCGTCGCCATCATACCCAGAGAGGACAATGCCGATCGCACGCGCCCCCATAGCCTCTGCTAAAGAAATGAAAAATAGATCTATTTGCTTGTTCCTCCTACTGCGCGGGGAGACCGCTTTGAAGGTATAGTTCTCAATTAGAAGATCCGCGTTCGGAGGAATCACGTAGACTTGATTCGCCCGGATCGGCATCGCCCCGGAAGCCGCCATTACTGGCATTTTTGTGTGACTCGACAGAATTTGCGCTAACCGGCTATCGGCGGTGGGGTGAATATGAGAGGCAATAACAAAGGCCATACCTGTGTTAGACGGCAGGGCGTCCAAGAGCGCCTTATAGGCGTTAAGAGCTCCAGCTGAGCCGCCAATACCGACAATGAAGTTGGGATGTTTCACACCCACGGTAGATCACCGTTGCTCGGGCCCTGTGAGCAATTTGTCTCTCTCGGAAATATTCTTACCAACCTTGTCCCCCTGATTGGGGAGCGCGGCAACATTCATTGGTTCTATGTCAATTCCATCGTCACTCAAAATCAATTTGTGGACGTCACTGGAGTGGCCCATGCCCCGAGACTTAACAATATAAAGTCCTCGAATTCGTCTTTTACCTGCATCTTCTTCTATTTCTCTGACCACGATCCAAGTGTCAATTAAAGACGAGACGCCGACTTCGCCGCTAGTGAAGTTTTGTGCCGTTGAAGAAACAAGGCTTGTAAAAAACCCGGTTATGCCCTTGGATTTTAAAAGATCAATCATGCGAGTAACCATGGATTGAATTTCACGTTGGTTCCCCTCTCCAATGAGACTTGTCAGGGGATCGATGACCACAGATGTTGGTTTGAAATCTGCAATGACTTTGTATAAATCGAGTAGATGCATCTCTAAACCAAAAAAGGAAGGCCTAGTAGACACGATCTTTAAGAGCCCTTTTTTGATCAATGGTTCAAAATGAAAACCTATAGAACTCATATTTTGAATCAGTTGCCCTGCAGATTCTTCATAAGACAAGAAAAGACACCGTTCCCCACGCTTACACCTTTCTATTGCGAATGCAGCCGCGAGGCTTGTTTTTCCTGTGCCTGCGGTACCTGAAACGAGTACCGTGCTGCCTCTGGTATAACCTGCACCCCTGAACATGTTGTCTAACGACGGAATTCCTGTCGAAACTCTCTTGGCTGTGCCTGGTTGATCGAGTCCCGCGGAAGTGATGGGAATTACGGAAAGCCCATCTTTATCAATTACGAAAGGGTATTCGTTTGTTCCATGATTTGAACCACGATATTTAATTACACGAATTCTACGGACGGAAATTTGTTCATGAACTCTGTTATCCAGGAAAATTATGCAATCGGAAACGTACTCCTCCAGGCCATGACGAGTATAAGCGCCTCGTACCGGCTCTCCGGTAATGATCGTCGTAACTTGTTTTTTCTTAAGCCATCGGAAAAGTCTTTTTATCTCTAGGCGAAGGATGCCGAGATCTTTGAGGCCTGAAAAGAGGGATTCAATGGAATCTAAAACAACGCGTTTGGCGCCAACGGAATCAATGGCATGTTCCAAACGAATGAGCAGTCCTTCAAGATTAAAGTCGCTCTCTTGAATATCTCGGCGCTCCAAAAACACATGTTCAAGCAGAATCTTTTTCCGTGAAACAAGCCCTTGTAAATCCAGGTTGAGAGAAGCTACGTCTTTATAAAGTTCATCTTCTGTTTCTTCGAAGGACATGAAGATGCCTGGCTCGTTGTAATTGCTCGCGCCATTAATTAAAAAGTTGATCCCCAAAAGGGTCTTGCCAGTGCCGGTACTTCCGCTAAATAAAGTGGTTCTATTTTTCGGAAGGCCGCCTTTTGTAATTTCGTCAAAGCCTTTGATTCCGGTGGGGCACTTGTGTAATTGATGATGATTAGAGGCAATTTTCTTCTTACGAGTTTTAGGCATAGAATAATCCTCGGCCCTCCCGGCCCTAAGTCGTCGGTTGGCGACCGAGTCGACGAGTTCCTCAATCCGTTTTAATTTAAGCCCTTAATTTTTGCCACGCAGCCCAGTCGAGAAGAGCTTGGGCATCGAAAGCATGTTTGTTCTTCGATTTCCTAGAGGCATAAACTCACAAATGCTTATATCCCCTCACGCCGTAATTTGTACCGAAATCCATAGTCCGAAACTGTCCAATTGTGGACGCTTTACCGTTTCCGTGTTCCTTGGCAGTCTGCGCCCTGGCGGACCAGACGGTCGTGCCGCTATTGTTGGTGGAACATTCGAGTCGAGGCGGACCTAATCGACCAACTCTTTAACTCGACTGAGAAAAGGCTCGCTCGGACTCTTCTACTGCTTGCTCGCTACGGAAAGGAAGGCCAACCGCAAAGAGTTCTCGCCAAGATATCTCAAGAGACTTTGGCGGAAATGATTGGCACTTCGCGTTCCCGAGTTAATATGTTCATGAATAAATTCAAGAAACTGGGCTTCATTCACAGTAATGGCGGGCTCCACATCAACAGTTCACTTCTAAGTGTTGTTCTGCACGAGTGATAAGACTGAAAGCACGATTAGATCGGAGGCTTAGATGAAGTTCAAAATTGCTGGGCCGGCGCTTACTCTCGCGCTCATGTCATGCAGCGTATGGGCGCTTGTCCGAACGCCCTCTAGTCGAGATGGTGTTGCATCGACCAGTTGAGGTGGCACGCCGTATCGGCACCTGGCTTTTTCGCCGATTCCCAGTCTCTGAGAATGCCGTTTATCAGGAGTTGAGTTGGTACCGCGTGTGGGAAATGAATCTTTGGGAGATGGCCACGACTATATAGGCCCCACGGCGTGTGCCCCTGTGATGCTCATCACCCATTGCCGTGGTCGTGCGTACATACCTCCTTTCGATGTCGGCTCTATGTTAGGTCCGTGAAAGCATCAAAACACTTTCCGCACAACTCGAATTGCCTCGAAGTAGCCGCCATGGACACATCTGCGTTGAGAATTCCAAAGAGCGTCGTGACTCGTTACATCTACGCGTTACTGGCGGTCGTGGCCGCCCTGGGCTTGAGGTGGCTCCTTACCCCGCTTCTCGGGGATACGGTGCCCTATCTCACGCTTTGGGCTGCCCTTGTCTTCTCTGCCTGGTACTGTGGACTAAGCCCGTCCATCCTCAGCGTCCTGGCGGGAGCGCTGGGCGTTTGGTATTTGTTTTTGCCATATTCTTCCTCGTTTGCCCTGAGGGATCGCAGGGACATTTTTGGAGTTATGGGCTTTCTACTTGTGGCCGGCTTCGTCGTGATGCTTGGGGAAGCAAATCGCCGTGCACAGTCGGCCGCAGAGAGGGAGGCTGAAGCGCGGCTACTTGCGGAATCGCAACTTCGCGTCAACCTGGAAACCGCCGCTGAGCGGGAACGGGCGGAGGCGAAGTTCCGAGGATTGCTGGAGGCGGCCCCGGACGCGATCGTGGTGGTGAATCGGGAGGGCAAGATTGTCCTGGTCAACGCCCAAGTCGAGAAATTATTCGGTCATCGACGGGACGAGTTGCTGGAGCAGAGGATTGAGATGCTGGTGCCGGAGCGTTTCCGCAACGTGCATCTCGGTCACCGGGCCGGTTTTTTCGGCGAACCGCGAGCGCGGCCTATGGGCGCAGGCCAGGAGCTATATGGTTTGCACAAGGACGGCCACGAATTTCCGGTGGAGATCAGCTTAAGCCCGTTGGTGACCGAGGAGGGCGTCTTGGTTACCAGCGCCATCCGCGACATCACCGAGCGCAAGCGTGCGGAAGAAATCGTGAAGCGGGCGGAAGGAATCGTGCATGTGCTGCGGGTTCAAGATGAAGAAAGGCGCAGGATCGCCCGCGAATTGCACGACAGCGCGGGCCAATATCTCGCCGCCCTGAGCATGGTGTTATATGGCATCAAAGGGGAGGCCCAAGACGCGTCCGTTTCGCTTATACGCAAATTGGACGAAGCTGTCGAGATCACCAATGCCTGCATATCGGAGATTCGGACCGTAGCGCAACTTTTGCATCCGCCTTTGCTGGATGAATTGGGGCTTGGATCAGCGGTTCGCTCCTACGTCGAGGGCTTCGCAGGGCGCAGTGGGATTCGGGTAGAAATAGAAGTGCCGAGAGATCTCCGCCGCCTGGGGAATGCTGTGGAGTTGGTGCTGTTTCGAGTCCTGCAGGAGTCGCTGACAAACATCCATCGCCATTCGGGCAGCAAGACCGCGACCATCCGAATCGGTGCGGACGCACGCCAGGCATGGTTGGAGGTTCAAGATCAGGGCAAACCCAAAGGCGATAACGGAGTCCCTTCTGGCCAGTTTCGACAAGGAGTCGGGATTACGGGAATGCGCGCACGGGTGGCAGAGCTCGGCGGCGTGCTGGAAATCACCTCCGACCAGAGCGGCACTCGCGTGAGAGCAGTTCTCCCGTTAGCGGCTGAACCCCAGGAAATCACGTCTGATCGGAAAGCATCTTTTGCGACTGGTTAATCTTGGATCATCCGCAGGGAGGGCGAGGAATAGCACTGATTTCCCCAAACCTTCGAGCCAAGTCCCGAGAAGTCCTGTTCTCGTACACTGGCTCGGCACGCAAAAAGCCAGTGTCCGATAACACCGTTCTATAAAAGGGGATGTCAAGAAAAATGCCTCCCCTGCGACAGCAAACCACAGTGTGTTTGCCGTCCGGCCCCAGTAATGTAACGAGACGCTGTGAGTTTTCCTTTTCCGCAGGTTCATCTTGCTTTCGTTAACGACGCCCATCGGTTCCCAACGCAGACAAGCAGAGCGGTTGTGCAGTGCCAACCATGGTTCTATCTGAGACTTTTCGCCTATCGCTTTTTCTGGTTATCCGAGGGGGCATAGGGTTTCTCGAAAGACTCAGTGCCCGAAGCACACGCCTAACGGGATTATGGATACTCACCCTCGAACCAGAGCGTCTGGAGAACCAACCGGCCATTTTCCGAGATGAATCCGGGGGGACTCTCGACAGACGCTCAAGCTGCTTGTTGTTTTAAATGTTCGGCGTCGAAACCAACTCCTTTCTTCCAGACGATCAAAGTGATGGCCGCGATCTTACGCGCCAGAGTGAGGCGCGCCATCGTTGGCTTCATTCCTCTGGCTACTAAACCAGCGTGGAATTCTTGGAACGGTCCAGGGACGGCAGCGGCCCGGGTCGCGGCACCCTTGAAGATATTTTTCAGATCATGATTGTGGTTGGCGTTGAGCCCGCGAATGGCCAGGAACTTCTTGGAGCGTTTCAGCTGGCCCTCTACGATTCGGTATTCCCCGCTCGTGGAAGTTTTCAATGCCAAGCCACAGTAGGCCCATAGTTGTCGCTTGGTGCGAAAACGATGGGGCGTCTGCATCAGTGCGATCAGCAGTGCCGCCCGAATCGGTCCAATCGAAGGAATCTGGCGCAGCAGTTTCATCGCGCTGTGTTTTCGGCCTTCTGTCATCAGGTCACGCCGTACTTGCTCGCGCAACCAACGCAATGCGTCCAACTGCTGGTAGTAGATCTCCGCCCGGCGATGCACTCCAGCTTCGGTGATCTTGCCCAGCCACTCCGAGCGATAGAGTGGCGCGTACACGCGCTGTCCCGCGCAGGGGATCGCCCAACTCCTATAAAGGGCCTTTAGGCGATTCATCACCCGCGTGGTATCTCGCGTCAGTGTCAGGTAGCTGCGGGCCAGTTCTCTCAAAGTCCGTACGCCGTTCTCCCCGTGGTAGACCGCGGAGAGCAGCCCGCTCCGGAGCAGATCGGCCAGCTTGCGAGCATCGATGCGGTCATTCTTGTTTCCAGCTTTCATCGAAGCGTTTTTGCGCGGATCACACACCACCACTTTCGCGACGTGCGGCTTTAGCAGATCGTGCAACCACGCTGCGCAGGTTCCTTCTTCCAAGGTCACGTGCAAACTGCCGCGCAGGCCATGGATAAACTGGAGGATCGTCTCGGCTTTTGTTTCCAGGATCGCTTCCATCACCAGCTGGCCGGCACAATCCTGAACCGCCACCGAGATCGTTGCTTGATGAACATCCAGCCCAATATACTTGGCGTCATTCACGAGGGTGCTCCTTTCTGTAGGTGTTGATGCGAGAGATCAAAACCTACTTCAAAGGGGCGCCCTTTTATAATGCGTTTCTCAGGCCCTATTTGGTAAGGGTGGGGGAATCGCTTCAGAGTGAGAGAAGGCTTTCTGTGCCTTATAAAGATGGGCTGTCAGTGACGCGGCCCACCCTGATGGCGTCCCGGTTTCTTGACAAAGACGTGGTATGTGACGGCGTCCCAGCCGTTATGAATGCCGATGAAGAGCAACAGCAGCGCCGCCGTCCCAACTCCGAACAGGCCCTCCTCCACATAAGAGCGAGCCACGTACGCCGATACCGCAAGCGTTGCATATGCGGCGAGGGGCAGCAGAACGTGAAACAACCAGTCCTCGAACACAGGCGTGTATATAGATTTGACTCGCATACGCCGAGCCACGATGACCTCATACACCATCCCGCTGAGGCCCAGTGAGCCCCAAAGAACTGCGGCGGCGGCGATCCCGTGCCATGGAGCGCTTAAAACCGCCGACAGCAGCAGCACGGCTCCGAAATGAACGATGGTTGGCGTTACAAACGCGCTGCTGGCCTGTGCCAGACCTTGTGCGATCGGCGTGTCACCTCCGAGGGTTATGACGACAAACTGCAAACCGATCAGGGCACCGGCAGAAGACCCGAGGATCACGTAGAAGTTCTCCCATCCGGCGAGTGCTGTCATGTTGTCATATCTAGTTTCTTCGGGCCGATTGGAGACGTTTGACCTGTCGTGCATCATCGCGCCGCCGTGTCACGAAGGGGCTGAGTTCAAGGGCTCAGCGAGAGTTCATCTGCTAGTAAATGCGTATACTCGGTCGTTGGCCGCTACGAAAATACGCCCATTGACCACAATAGGAGTCTGAAAATTTTGCACGCGACTCATCTGCTCGTCCTGACCGGCACCCGCAAACAACACTTCACCAGTTTCCCCATCAAACGCATGCAAACGGTTGCTGGCTCCAGTGCCAACCGTCCATACAATTGGTTCCGATCTCCCGTCGGTCGCAGTCGCAATCGGCGATCCTCCGCCCATGTTGTTCGCGCACCAAGCGATAGTCATTGAGGGAGGCGACGATGCGCCGATCCGCAAGGCAACGAGATTTCCTGCACGTCCCGGACATCCGATTCCGCTTCCCCTCGTCTCGAATACCACATAGCTCGCAGATGCGGTCCTGTACGTTGCCGCAGCATTGATTATCTCGCCGCTCGAAACCTTGTTGCTCTGCACTCCCTCGCCTCGAATGCCATTGCCTTTTCCTATTCCTCCCAGATCATCCCGATTGAGAAGATAAGCCACCCCATTTTTTCCCAGCGCAACGATCAATTTGGATGGCGTGGCTCCGGGCACGTCAAACAAAACCGGCCCCGAGCCACCAAGATCAGCGTCGTCATCGTCAAGATGGCGCCAATTCGAGGGAGTGAAATAGTCGCTAGCGTTACCACTGAACTTTGCTCCGGAACCAAGGCGGATGATTGCTTCGCCACCCATCCAGGTGCGGGCACCGAAGGTGTTCCCGGTAGCGACAAAGACGGAACGGCCATCGGTTGCTATTCCGCCCGGCGCCCAGGCTCCGCCTCCGCGCCCCTCGGTCGACCAAGCGGTCGGGTTCTTCGGATCGGCTAGGGGAACGGCGATGACCCAACCGTGGTAATCGCCGCAGTCGCCCCAATGGCCGCCATAGGGGACATAAAGAATTCCCGAATTTAGGAGCAGGGCACCGCGCTGGTTCTGCACTGATGAGTTGAACGAGAATCCTCCGTATTTCATGCTGGAAACATTCACTGGCCATCCCGGCCGAATCGAGCCATCGTCCAGCGATAATGCAAACACGAGCTGTTGCTTAGTCCTTCCGCCGTCGGGCGTCGTCATCGCTGCGACGTAAATAGTCCGGTCGTTTGGATCGAATGGTTCCGTCGACATCGCGGGCGCAGTAGCCGAAGCAGTTAAACTAGCTCACTCGCTGTTCACTCTGCCGACGCTTAGGGCGCACGAAGCTTAATCGCGCCGCCGCGCTGGCAGAAGCCAACTAAGGGCGCGGGAAGCTGGCCGAAGGAAACATGAGTAAGCTTACGACTGAAGAAATTTATCGACGCTGTCCGGATTTAAAGCCCGGCCAGATATATCCGGGGGATCGTAATTCTAAAATGATTTTTGTCTGCCCCTCCCACGGACTTTACAAACAAAGTTTACACAGCCATTTTACCGGTCATCGCGGGTGTGCTCGATGCGGCGGAAGTGGCATCAAGAAATTCACTACCGAAGAAATCTACCGTCGATGGTCCGATCTAAAACCGGGGCAAAGGTATAGAGGCTGCAAATTTAAAATGATTTTTATTTGTCCTATTCACGGACCTTACCGACAAACAGTTGACGGCCACTCAGCTGGCAGACGATGCCAGAGATGTCACTACGAGTTTCAGAAACCCGGAAAGCCACACACCTTTCCTTGCGGCTGCTCGGGCATTCTGCCACCGAGAAGGAAGTCAAATAAGTTCGCTATATGGGGACCATCAAAATTTGGCTTTAGATGCCGAGTCTTCTCAAATCTTCACACAGGTTCCACAGTAGCTAAAGAGCGCGGCTACAAATTTAACGCAGAGATGATCCCTCATTCGGTTATTCGCGAGATGATGGAGAAACATTGTTGGCGGTGTGGAGGTTCACTGGATTGGACAATTTTGGGACGCGCAACAACGCCGCATCTCCACCACGATCATGAAACCGGAGAGATTCTTGGGTTCACCCATCCGAAGTGCAATCCTCGATTAGTGGAAATGAACAATGACGAGTTAAAGCAACAGAATCGCGAGCTATCCAACATCGCGGAGCTTTTTGAGAATGATGTCGAAGCCGAATTCGGCTGTGAAGTGGAACCGTGACTCTGGCGCGGAAAGCTGGCTGAGGAAACTCGTGAGAAAGTCCACACAAAAGAAGATAAAAGAGCACCGAGATGATTATGTCCGACAGAGTACGGAAGTCTGGCATCCTTCATCCGCTGATCTTCAGCTACCAGATTTACCAGAGAACCTTCGTCCGGAAGCTCGACTCATGCTAAACAGAGCACTTCCGAAGATCCGTCGGCGTACAGGAGTCCGAGCATGCGCATGCTGGCAGATCGCTCAAGCGTTGACTATTGCAGCCGACGGAGAACTCGGTTATGTCGAAGGAGTTTGGGAAAGAGCGCCGGAGAATCCGATTGCGGGGGACATCGCTGCTGTTCCCCATGGATGGACTTCCTTTCACGGCCACATAATCGATCTCGTAGCCGAATTCTATAACTGGAGAACATTCGGCGACGATGCACCGTGGCTGCACGAACCGCTGCAAGAATATTCTCTCCCCGATTTGCATAAATTCGAAGAGGAATTCGGCGGTTTCGGCGGTGAAGGATTATGCATTAGTCCAATTATTTGTGTTGAAGGTAGTGATGACTATTTCTCAAAGTTCGACTTTGGTCTGAACGATCCTGATCCCGTAGGTAGAGTTATCGAAGACGAAACTTTTGTGTTCTCACCGGCTAAGGAACGGTTACTCAGAAAAATAGTTTCGACCGGTGATCCTACACAACTTGTAGGCGCGTAACTCGCTGCCGACGCTCTCCTTCGCCAGTGTTCATCGCACCTAGAACTATTTTGCAAGACCATCTTTCATAAACTTACACCGCATTTTTGAACCTTCGGCACGACTCCTCACCGATTTTTGAAAGTGCCGTTTGCTATTCTGGGCGCGCATTCGGAAGGGCGAATGCAAATCCATCGTGGAGGAAGCACTCGATGAGCGAGAACAACATCACGCCCGATCTGTTCGATAAGAGGATTGCCGATCTGCACGGAATACCCGACGTACTTCAGACGCAGCCGCGAGTCATCAGGGATGTCCCGGTCTACGGCATGTCAGAGTCATGGAGTGTGCAGACATATCGACAGAAGGAACTCGGTGACACTGTCTTTCTGGAAAGAACCAATAAGGACGGCACAGTGAGAATCGCCATACCGCCATCGGTCGCGGCGATCATCCATCGTCAGTATGATCAGCTAACGGGCCGGAGCCGCAGCAAGGCCGCCAAGGCCACGGCGCAGGCGCGCAAAGAGGCTGGGATACTGCCGGGATTCATGAAGAAACGAGGGGCGGCGAAATGACCGCCCCAGCACAGGACCAGATCGTCGCCAAATTGCTTAAGGAACTGCCGGAGCTATTGGCGGATTACGAACACTGCGCCCGAGATGAGAAGGGCAATCTTGACAGCTTCAGGAAACGGAGGATCGCTCGCATCGGTAAACTCTTGGTCAGGCTCCGAACCGGGCAAGGGTGAGATGCATTGCGCTGGCCATCGAAATGGAGCGAATCGGGCGGCGAAGTAGTCGCCCTCATTGCTGTCGTTGAATTTCCTGCGCATATGTGATCCCATGCAGCAAAGTCCCGTTCGGCAATTCAGCAGAGATGGTTGCAATCCCGGTTGTATCTTCACTCTCAATGTAGACAGGTACTTCTCCTTCAAGCTCGGAACACCCGTAAGGTGCAAAGTTTGGCTTATCTTTGAATACTGCCACTAAGGCTTCTGTGTAAGCCAAAGATATGCTCCCGTCTTCGTTGTGTTGCGGCTGTTTTATCTGATGCGCTTGTTTATCCTGTTGAATACCTTTATGGAATTCTGATCGTGCATCGACCGAATCGGGACAGACGATAGCGCCGACCCCAGTTGTAATGCCATTCGGATGGAAATCATCGGATCGCGGCCAGAATATGACTCCGGCCAAGATTGCTACACCGATAAAGTAGGCTATTCGCATGAGTTCGAGCAGCAACCTTATAACTTCTCAACTTCCGAAACTGTGCCGAAAAACACGTCTCCGTCCTCAGATTTCTCTTGCAAGCGCAAAGTTTTCAGTTCAGGCTTTTTATAGGGAAGGAAATCGTCTGAGGAGAGAAACCATGAATGAAACACGTTCTGCGGTAAGAGTTATCTACTTCACCGAAGCTCGCCTTCACAGAAACCCGAACGGCGGAAAGCACACCGAAGATCGGTTTATGTCCGTCGAAGCGGCGAAGAAGGCTCCGTTTCCTGAAGGCACTACGTTCGCCTATATCCCGGTCGATAATGGGTGCCACGTCTACCACTCATCTAAGTTCGGTTGGGGATTCCACAAAAAAGCCGCTGTGAATGAAGAAAACTGATCTACTGCGGGCGCTCCAGACGGAGATTCGTCGTCACGACTTCAGCACATTCTTAACAGAGACCCCAAGCATGGCGGACGGCGGACCCGGCGTCGTTGTGCCCGGATGCCCGGCCTGCCGGAAGCGGATTCAAACCATGACACAGTTCATGGATCATCTTGCCGACGACGTGCTGCCGCCGCTATTGGATAAACTGTTCCACCGCGTAGAACAGTGGAGGATCGCTAGGAACGTAAGGGTATTTCATACGCTCACGCACTACCTTCTTGAGAGCCGCCATCTGCGTTACATTCTGGGCTACCTGATCTGGTGTCCGATTGTCTTCCATGTTGGCCTTTCAAAATTTTCATTCCCGCGTTGCACGGCGCAGTTCGGATGGTAGCTCAGCGCCTTTGCGGACATATCCTCGGCGGTTCATGTCTTTGTGCCATTCGGCAAGCTGTTCGGAAGAAGCATCACTTGGAGGACGGCCACCGTTCGGATTCTTCTTCGGCTTGCGCTCACTCGTGATGTATATGGGAGTCTCTTGTGACGAGAGAGCTTCAGCGACGGCGAACATCGTGGATATGTTGAAGCCGTTCGGTCCGAACTCAACCGTAGCGGCAGCTTCTGCCAAAGCAGGTTCGATTGTGGTGATTCCGCTGTCTTCGATGCGGACATATTTTGCTACACGTACGTCACGTTCCCGCAGGCATTCCCTCACGACCTTGACAAATTCGATCAGACGCATCGTCATTGCTCGCAATTCATGACTTCTGGTCTGACCATAGTGTTCATGCACGGCTATCAGGCCGTTATTCGGTGGAATCTTTCGGAATCGGAGTTTAACTATGTGATCACCATCACGGAGCACCACGTCATCTGGCGACGGCGTCCACGATGGTACTTTTTCTTTCGGAGACGACGTGTTTAGCAGTACAAAACAGAATTTGAATTCGTACGGGTCCACCGGATCAATATCAAATGCGTGCTCGGGATTCTGCTCAGGCATGTGTTTTATCGTTTAGAAGAGGGTACCACGATTGCAAGTGTGGAAATCGCGGAAGGCTGTGGATCACCTGACCGTGACAATGTAGAATCCGACAAGGAGCAAAGCACGATGAAGATTCGGGATTACAGTGACGGATATGCCGAAGGACAACGGATAGCGGAATTCTTTGACGAACGCGACGTGCCTGACCCGCAGTTCGAGGATCACCGCACTGCCTTATATCGCAAGGGATGGTGGGATGGGTTTAACAATCTCGAATTCGATCCGGGTGGGCAGGGCCTGTTTCACCAACCCACCGAACGCGAACAAGCCGAACTTGAACACAGATTAGAACAGCAGCACGAACGCGAACTTGACCGTGAATAGAATCCGCCGATTGCAATCCAACAACGCAATTGATCACGAAAGTGATGTTCTAAATGTACTAAATCGGCCCGATTTCAGCCCGTTTCATCGCACTGAAGAATCAACGATCCTCGGGCATATCGCGCAAGTCCTTTGTTGCGTAGTAAAAACCAACAGCGTCCAACAGCGATCAACGAAAATTCGCGGTCGGGTATGATCCCACCCTCTCCGCCATCTTCCGGTGAGATAGTCCAAGAGCGAGACGGCGGGCCTGGGACTTTGTTCGAGGCGCTGCGCGCAGGGCGGGCTCTTCAAATCCCACCCTCTCCGCCATCCCTAGTAAACACAAGGATTAAATCGGCGGTATAAGCAGGGTCGTTGGAATCCGTTTTTCTCTTTCCCGGTAATAAACAGAGGGAGAAAGGGAATGGATCATCGAGCTTTTTGTAAAGCGTCTACGTCCTTATCGCCCTTCCCTTTGGAAAATAGCGGGTTTTCGATCGTTCCGCCGCTTATCATCCTTTAATGTGGCTCCGGAAGCCGGCGATGGTGTTGGTGAAGAAGCCCTAACTTGGTAGTGATCTCCGCCAACCCGCGATAGGCAAGGTCGTCAGAGCCTGAGACGCTAACACTGCCCGAGCCATCGACATCTACTCCGTAACCGTCAATGTCTATAACGCTGCTCGAAATTCGCTGATTGTTTAGCTCCAGATCGGTGGTTATCAAGTTAAAAGAGGAAGGATCATTTTTAGCCGGACCGAGATCGTTAAAGTGCGCAAGTTTCATTAAATTCGCGTTGAGCTTCAGGCTCGGCACCGGACCATGGCTCACTGTGACATGCCCCGATCCTCGTATTCCCATCAGCGGCAGGAGCGAGTGCTCGATTTCTCCTCCTAATTTCACGGTTGCTTCCATCTTCCCGGTCATCTTTCCGCCGCCGTCGGGGAAGGTCGCGAGCAATTGGGTCCCATTAATTCCGCCGAATCGCGCGGTGGTCTGAAAGCTTGCGTTTTTTCCTGCTAAGTTAAAGGACAAGTCGCCCGCGACTTTCCGCCTCAGGAGCGCAGTGTGGCTCAGTTCGGCATCGATCCGCGCGACCTGAACGATGTAACCTTGCGGAAATATTGGAGGGTTCTTTACGCCGAATCTATCAATATAAACCGTCAACGGAGAAAGGGTGAGTGCCAAGTCGCCCGATTTCGGCCTGCTTTCCAGTTTTCTCTTGCAGGTAGGAGATTAACTCTGGTCGATAGCGATCCACTCTGATGAGTGCAGGGCTGACAAAAATCACGGCGAGCAAGAGTAACGCGGCGATTCCAACCAAGATCAGACGGGTTCTTCGACTGATGGACATAGTGACCTCCAGAATGTCGGTGCCGCGCCGAGCCGGTCTAGCCAACGGCAGCCGACATAAGGGGAAAAGTGCAAAGCCAGTTGCGCATCTAATTCGGCAAGGATGGGGATCGCTGTGCCGGGCTGCTTGCGACGGTTGGCTCGGGAGTCACCGACTTCAACTGATCGAGCGAGGTCAATACGCTCTGCCAGCGAACTTTGTCCTTCTTCGTTTCGATGGGCGCAGAAAGGTCGGAATAGAAATCCAGGATATCGTCGCGCAGGTCGACCGTAGTCTGATCGAATTTTCGCTGGGACAGCCTTGCCAGCAACTTTGCATAAGTATTGTCCGCGAGCGAATATTCCGCTGCTTTCGTCACGTTGCCACTGTCAAGATCGCAGTTGGGAAACACAAGTGAGTTCATGCGCACTTTTTGAAGAAAAGCCCGATATCGATCGACGGTGGTATTGATGCTTTTGAAATACAAATCTTCTGTTTTAGGGTTTGGGTTATTGAACGCCAGCGCCTTGAAAGGGCCCACTTTCGGCATAAATCGCAGGAGTGTGGATAACACCCGCGTTCTGAATCCCGGCTTCTCGTAGTCCTTTCCCCATTCTTTTTCATAGTTGGAGCGCGAAAGACGGTAGAGGAACTTTCGTTTTGTAAGACCGGGCGTCTCGCGCATTATGTCTTTCTTATGGGTCTGCAATGCGACCTGGGTCATCTCCGGAATCAGCCGGCTGACCGAGAAGCGATAAGAGCCAACCGCGAGATCCTCGTGCGACAACACGTCTTTCAATTCCACTCCATATACAACTGGAAAGCTCCGCTCCAGCAGTGGTTTGGAGACCTTGAACCCGATGAAATCGTGGTACTGCTGCGACGCATAGCGATTCTTGGCGACCTGCACCATGTCGAATCCAAACTCCGTTTTCAAATGTGCGGTCTTGTCCTGCGCGTACCTTACGGAGTTACCAAATCTCGCTCGCAGCTTGGGATATTCGATTGCGACAGCCTGGTTGACCGCCGGGTGGCCCGTAATATCGGACGCATAGTGTGCCAGCGCGCCCAGCGCGAAGGCGTACTCATTTGCGTCCTGGGTCTCCAGTAGCAGTTCGCGAACGAAGTCGCCACTGCGAACGTAATGCACCAGGTCGCTGAACTCAGCGCTGCCAAACGGGTAATAACCGAGATCCTGGATGACGGCGCCGCCATAGGCGTATGCATGCGCCTCGGTCAGATTGTTTTCCGACAAACCTGGATATCGCTGGAGCAACAGAGGACGGAGCTCCGAAGTCCACACCAGATCCACGATTTCCTCGTGCGTCAGGACGGAGTATGCGTGCGAGCTACTGTTGAACATCAGGAATACAAGGACGAACGATAACGCGCGCATACACAAAAGACCCCGACTCCGGGTGGTGGCGGCTGGAACTAGCAGGGCGGCCCTACTTTGTATTTGTGGATTCATTTCGCGAAGCTCCCTGGCCTCTCGCATTTTGTCTTGTAGGACGCCGGGGCTATAAGGGACGTCTTTGCGGCCAAACGCACACTGGCACACCAACGTGCCAGCCTGAATGCCGGTTTGTTACGCTCCTACATGGACTCGGGAAAGAGAATGAATGAATCCAAAAATGTTCAGGAGCCACACAATCACGCCGATCACTACGACAGCATTCAAGATGGACTTGATCGATCCCGCCATCGGTATGAAGTTATTGACCAGCCAAAGCAAAACGCCGACCGCGATAAGAACCATTAGTATTTGAAGTAATGGCATTGCCTGCTTCCTCTTCTCTCCGTGGGGATCAGCCCGGAATCGCCGCGAGCTGGTACGCCGCTATTTGCGTTGGGCCGAACGCCGTAGCCATTGAACTCGATCCCGTTGTGCTTCCCAACAGAACAACATCCTAAGAGAGGCGCAGATGAATATCTGTTCGCTTCGGAACACATTCGCAGGAGTGCGATTTAAGGGACATGAGCCAGGAGGCGTTCGGCGCGGAAACAAAATAGGTTTTAGAGGCCCGGTGAGGATCACCGAGCCCCGAAATCGCAAGAAAAAGGCTAGGGCCAAAGTTCCGATTTGAAACTCTGCGACGAAACGCGGTCCCGAAATAGCGTGATTTCTTACCGTTTTTTGTAAGGACTGCTGCAAGTTACCAAAGCAAAAGGGTTAGCTTGCTGCCCGATGTGGCTGTATTCGTGCAGTCTTCAGTCTCGCCGCGCTATTACACATGGCTAGGCGAATCACGGCAAGGCCTGATGTTTTTCCTTTATTTGTCGTCCTCGAAATTCAGGCAGGCCCGAAGGGTGCCCTGACGCAGTTCTCCTGACGATTGGGCACACGGCCCAGAAGACATCGTCACGTTCAAGAATCGCCGGATTGGCGATTCATCAATGGGTGTTCATGAAAGCGATGCTTACGGATGCTAAGACATCGGCGGACGTCTGGCCCGCTCCTGACTTCCGGGAGCGAAACACCCTGACATATGGGTTCCATTCCACGCGCTTGAACCTCTTTGTCGTCGCGTCGATTGGCAGCGTCTACCTTTACACGATCCA
Source organism: uncultured Acidobacteriota bacterium (assembly GCA_963803735.1). Lineage (GTDB taxonomy): Bacteria > Acidobacteriota > Terriglobia > Acidiferrales > UBA7541 > Palsa-189. Next base: position 228,519 of record CAWDNV010000022.1, read on the forward strand.
GCAAATCGGCTGGGAGCGGCTCTACCCCTACTCAACCTGGTTGTCAGTGGCCTTGCGCATGGTCGCCGCAAAATTCCAAAGGGTATTGCACTACACCGTCATGGGTGAATCGGACGAAAAGTGAGGAATCTCAAATGCGGAATTTCCAGCTTAAGAAGATTTGCTCTCAGGCCCTCGGCCTAGCACTTCTACTAGGACTAATGATGTTTTTGGGCGGATGTGGTCGCGAGCAAGCGGCCAGCGTGGCTAAGACACCCACCGTGACCCCAGGTGCGGGAAGTGCGCCCCAGGTCAGTTCTGTGAATCCTGCTAATTTGTTCGACTGCGAACCCATCAACAGAAAAATCACGGCAGCCTTTAGTAAAGCGATGGATCCCTTAACGATTACTACAGCAACCTTTCTGGTGACGGGCATAAGTCCTGTAACCGGAACGGTAGTCTGGGATGCAACGAACAACATTGCCCTCTTTAAGCCAAGCAGCAATCTTGCTCCCGATGCCATATACACGGCCACGATCACCACCTCGGCCAAAGACACCACGGGCAATCCACTGGCAAGTAACTTCTCATGGAGTTTCGAATCATGTCTCACGGCAGACGCCACGGCGCCGACGGTGAGTTCCACGGTCCCCGCGAATACTGCCACAGCGGTGCCGATTAACGGGAAAATCACCGCAACATTCAGTGAGGGGATGGATTCTACAACGCTGACCGCAACAACCTTTAAGGTAACTGGGCCTGGCGCAACTCCCGTGACCGGAACGGTTACCTACGCCGGTAACGCCGGCGCAATTGCAACCTTCGCGCCAGCGAGCAATCTCGCACCCAGTACGATATACACCGCCACGATTACAGCCGGAGCTACGGACCTCGCAGGCATTGCACTGGCAGGCGGGGGCTTGGCGCCGAATCCGTGGACCTTTACAACGGGGACAGCCGCCGATGTCGCGCCACCGACTATCACTTCCACAGTTCCCGCGAATGCTGCCACTGGGGTGGGTATCAACCAGGCAGTCAACGCGACCTTCAGTAAGGCCATGGACCCCGCAACCATCAGCACAGCAACCTTTACGGTGACAGGACCTGGGTCAGCTCCCGTGACCGGAACCGTTGCCTACGATGTACCAAGTCACGTGGCGACCTTCACGCCAACGAGCAATCTCGCACCCAGTACCACATATACGGCCACGATTTTAACTGGAGTCAAAGATGTGTCAGGCAATGCGCTGGCAAGTGGCACGGCACCGAATCCATGGACCTTTACAACAGGCGCAACAGCGACAGGTCAAGCGCCAGTAAACCTCAGATCGGCCTCTACTTTCGCTGTTATGGCTACCTCCTCGATCAGCAGCACCGGTTCTGTGCAGGTTAACGGAGACGTTGGGTTGCATCCAGGTACTTCACAGGGAATCCCTCCGGCACAGGTCAACGGGACGATACACGTAAACGACCCTCAAGTACTCCAGGCCCAAGCCGACTTGTTGACCGCGTATAACGACGCCGTTAGCCGATCAACGAATTCTCAAACCTTGCCCGGAAATCTAGGCGGGCTAACTTTTGCGCCTGGCCTCTATACCAACTCGACCTCGGTTTTGATCTCGGGAGCGGGACCGGGCAACAACGTCACTCTCGATGCCGGGGGCGACGCGAATGCGGTCTTCATCTTCAAGATGGGGTCCACACTTACCACGGGACCCGCTTCCCAAGTGATTCTGGCCGGCGGCGCTCAGGCTAAGAATGTCTTTTGGCAGGTTGGCAGTTCAGCAACCATCGATACCACCACCGCATTCAAGGGAAACGTGCTGGCCGCTGTTTCCATCACCCTGAATACCGGCTCAGTAGTGCAGGGCAGAATGTTTGCTGGATCGGGCGGAGGTGCGGCCTCGGTGACCGTAAACGCCGCCAGCATTACTGTCCCATAGGATCGCCGCTGAGACGGCTTCCAGCGGTCTCGGCCAGGGTAACTACAGGCTCGGTGTGAAAAAAGCAGGACCAGCAAGGCTCGATGGCTGAAGAAGCGGGGCCGAAGAGCCCCACTTCTCAAGTGAGTAGGCACGATTGAGGAGGCGACGATGAAGTTAGGATGGCGGCTCTTGGCCGCAATGGCGGTTGCTCTTTTACTTGTGCCGGCACTCCGTGCGGACGACGCGGAAAAAGCGGTAACCAAAACGAATAAGGACGAGGCTGTCAATTCCCCCGTGGCACCCGACGCCGCGGGCGAGGCTACGCCGGCTGCTCCCACGCCGGCGCCCGCGCCGGCATTACCGATATTAAAAGTAGGAAGGCGAAGCGGCGATACCCCCAGGGTTGACCTGTCTGCTGGCTATTCGTTTTGGAGGGCTGTGCCCATCAGTGCTGGAAACCGAATCGCCTGGACGCACGGCGGCACAGCTTCTGTCGCATATAACTTAAACGATTGGCTGGGGGTCGTGGGCGAATTTGGTGCCTTCCGAGTCACCAGGTCCGGAACTGCGGCGAGTAACATAGTGGCGGCTCATGGGGACGTTTTCTCTTACCTCTTCGGTCCGCGCGTATCCTTCCGGCACGATAGGTTCACTCCGTTCGTCCAAGTTCTGTTGGGAGGCGTGAACGCCAGCCAGGTGACGCTCTCCGGCTGTACCGTTGGTTGTGCGTCCCTCGCCGGCGATGACGCTTTTGCCATGACCGCCGGAGGCGGCTTGGACGTTAAGTTAAGCCACCGTTTCGCCATTCGTCTTATTCAAGCCGAATACTTGATGACCCGGTTCCCGGATGCTACCACCAACACAGAAGACAAAATAACCCAGAACAACGTTCGCCTTTCGGCGGGACTCGTCGTTCACTTCGGCTCTAATGGCGAACAGTCAGCGTCAGCATCTGCCGCTTGCTCGGCGGAACCGGTGGAAGTCTTTGCCGGCGAGCCTGTAACGGGGACTGCCACTGGATCGAATTTCAATGCCAAACGCGCTGTCCGATACAACTGGAGTGGCACCGGCGTGAGAGTTGCCGGTACGAATGCTTCCACCCGCATTGACACCACGGGATTGCGGCCCGGCTCGTACCAGTTGAATGCAAACTTGAGTGATGGCAGTAAGAATGGCGTTGCCTCCTGCAAGGCCAGGTTTAGTGTCAAGCAGGAGCGCTCGCCGGAGATTGCATGCGCGTCAGACCCCAGAACCGTAAGGACGGGCGGCACTGCTACGATCCGTTCAAACGCCAATAGCCCCGATAACCGCAGGCTGACCTACCGCTACAGCGCGAGCGCGGGCAACGTCTCCGGCACTGATGAGACCGCCACGCTGAACACAGCAGGAGCGTCGCCGGGCCCGATTAGGGTGACTTGCACCGTAAGCGATGACCGCAATCCTGCGCTGACGGCTACCGCGGCGACGACCGTGACAGTCGAAGCTCCACCACCACCTGCACCACTGCCGCCTCCGCCCCCGCAAAGGGCCGCTGTCCTGGAAACGAGGCTTGCCCTTCACAGCATCTACTTTCAAACGGCCCGGCCTACGCTCCGCGATCCCACCGGCGGCCTGCTCGATAGTCAACAACAAATCCTCAAAACGCTGGCCAGCGATTTCAAAGAATATCTTGGCATGAGGCCGGAAGCCCACCTGACTCTGGAAGGCCATGCCGACCCGCGTGGCTCCGCCAAATACAACCAGATCCTTACGGAACGGCGTGTCGATCGAACAAAGAACTTCTTGATCAGACAGGGTGTTCCCGCGGCAAATCTTGAGGTCAAGGCGTTTGGCGACGAACAGAATCTGAGCGACGACGAGGTGAAAGAAGCGGTTCAGCGGAATCCCGAGCTGAATAGAGAGGATCGGCAAAAGGTTCTGAACAACATGCACTCGATTATTTTGGCCAGTAACCGCCGCGTGGACGTCGTCCTGAGTACCACGGGGCAACAGTCGACTCGCGTGTTTCCCTTCAATGTTCAGGACTCCTTAACCCTGATCAGCACGCAAGGCGAAGAAACGAATAAAAGGGCGACCAAAAAGAAGTAGGCGGCGCAGTTAAAGAAACTGTTCCGTCAGCCTATGTGCATTGGACTGATATTGTCCCCGTACCGCTATAGCCCTGCTCCTTACAGGGCAGGAGATTCGCCGAAACTGGACGCGAAGTGCTCGATAGCTGTGATACAGGCTCTTTTTTGTTCCGTTGTTGTAGCAATGTGAACTTTCCTGGCTTGCAGGTCCCTTCCTCAGGAAAGTAGCAACGCCGTTAGACCCACAAAGGAGGGTCCTCATGAATCATCAGAACAAGTACGTCGTCGTGTGTCTGCTTGCGATCGCAACGTTTCTTTCCGCGGCCTCGTTCCAGCCAGCCTCGGCTCAATCCACGCCGTCACTCGGTGCGGCGTCGGGTTTCTCGGTCCTTGGCGGCCAGGCGGTGACCTGCACCAACTCCGTGATCACCGGGGACGTCGGCGTCAGCCCCACTCCCGCGTTCACGAATGCCGGCTGCACGATTGCGGGCAACACGCCCCCTGCGACCGACGTGGCCGCAGCCTTGGCGCGCGCTGCCTTCCTCAGCACGTACAACGCGCTCGGTCTCATGCCATGTGGCCAGACTTTCTCAACTGCTGCCTTTACGGGCAATGTGCCGGCGCTTGGGCCGCTCGCGCCTGGTGTCTACTGTTTCCCCGCGGCGGTGACGTTTACAGACACAACGTTGACGCTCGATGGGTCCACGAATCCGAACGGGATCTGGGTTTTCAAAGTCGGGGCAGCCCTCACCGGCGGTGGATTCCACGTGGTCCTGGCCAACGGCGCGCAGGCGTGTAACGTCTTTTGGTCGGTCGGCGCCGCGGTGACGCTGTCGACTTCGACGCTGCAACCGCTTTTCCAAGGAAATATTCTCGCAGGTGACGCCGCCGGCGGGTCCGTCACTATTACCGGTGGAAGCTTGATCGGGCGTGTCTTGGCGAACGTCGCCATCACCATGACGGGCACCAACATTCACGGTTCCTGCGCACTAACGAGCCAGGCACTGGCCAGCTGCCAAGCGGGCGATAACGATGAGAAGGATAAAGACAAAGATAAGGACGAGGATAAGGACCGGGATAAGGACCGGGATAAGGACAACGGTAACCAAGACGAATAGGATCGCCATCGGCTAAAACTGAAACCGCCGGATGCCTGGAGGTGCGGCCTGTGCCGCGCCTCCTTTTTTTATGGAACACGGCGTTCCCGCTGCAAACATTTCAGGTCAACGCGTTTTGGCGATGAACAGATCTGACCGATGACGAAGTGAAAGAAGCCGTTCAGCAGAATCCGGAATTGAATGCGGACGAATTCACCGCCCTTATTGGAATGTGGCGAATCTCCCCACAACCCTACACGGCACGCAACATACCAAGGACTCGTAAGAGCGGGTCTTCCTACGACTTCTCTCGGTTCCTTCTCAGTTTGGGTTTGTTCTCAGTCCAGCGCTCCACGGCCTTTTTTCTGTCATGGATCTGGAGTTGCTTTTCAACGCCCTTTGCCTCCATACGTTTGTGCATTGGGGCGACCGATCGTTCGGAACGTGCGCCGACGGGCATGGGCGTTCGGAAATTCAGTGGGTCTCTGAGGTTTTGTAATTCGCGGTAATAGTAGAGCGGAGTGGGCCGCTTTCCGTTGAACCTCAATCTCTTCAGGAAGGTCATTTCCTCCTCGGTAGCATCACCGCTCAGAACCCGGTCCCGGAGGAACCGCTTGAACCCCGGCTCTTCTTCCGACCACTCTGCCTCCCTTTCCACAAACTCGAATTTTCTGGGGTGGCCCGGAGCGAGTCTTCTGTTCAAAACAACTTTCATAGCAAAGGTTGAGAGGTCGATGTCCCATGATTCGATCAGCGGATCTAGAAAAGAATCGCAGTCCTGCACAGACACGTTGAAAACATCCGTGTCCAGGAATTCCAATACGATGACACGCATGTGTTCATAGGTCCGTCCGACCAGCCGGGCCACTAAACGAAGCCACTCTTCGCTTTCCAGTTCTTCCTTGGCGACGTTCTTTACGACGTCCAGGAGCTTTTGTATGACCAGGCGTTCGAGTTCACCGAAGGGCTGCTTCTCAAAAATCGGCCGCACCTGTTTCTCTTTTTCCGGCGCGCATTTGCGAAGGATTAATTCTCGAACCTCTTTCAGCAAGGGCGTGGCCGGCTCTCCGAGCTTCTTTTTCACTTCCTCCTTGCGTTCGTGGTCCGCCAGCTTCGAGATCTTGCCACTCGGAAGTTTCAGGAACTTCTCCATGCGGGCATAGATATCCGTCCGGCCAGACGAGGGAGGCAATTTCTTCCGCGTCAGCAGCTGGGAAATATAAGACTCGGTGACATTGGCGGCTGCCGCCAGATCTCTCTGCTCGAGATGTAAATCTTCCAGCCGCTGCTTAATCACTAAACAAACGTCCACGAATGGCCTCCGGCGATTAACTACGCTTGATTAATATATATAAGAGTCGCAGATACAGCTTGACAGAGTCAAGTGAATTCACCTATTCTAGTTAAGTACCGAGCTAGTCTTTCAGGCCATCCTGACCGAAGCCGGTTATCTGAATCCCCTTTCGAAGGAAGCAGAGCAGCTCATGTTTGGACTCGTGTAAGCGAGGGTCCGCGAAAAGGGGGCGACGTGTACTTTTTAACTTGGGTCATCCTTGGATTGGTTAGCGGTTGGATGACGGGAAACCTGGTAAGCGAAGGCGGATACGGGCCAGTCGTCAACATCGCAATGGGTATCGCCGGAGCAGTTGCAGCGGGATTCCTCGCAAGCTCGCCGGATCATGGCGGGCTGGTCTATACGAGTTTTGCGGCGGTTTTAGGCGCCGCGATCGTGACGGGGGTCAATGCTTATGCCAGCGCCCGCAAGCGATACGCCTGAGGTCACAGCCCTGTGCCAGATCAAGCGTGTGGCGAGTGTGGCGGTCCGAGAGAGCCACGTGAAAGAGCAAGGAGAAGCGCCATGTTAGAGAGAACCAAGACCAATAGCAGCCTTGTGGAATTAGATAGAGCTTTTCAGTATGCAGTGACTCTAGCCTGGGAAGATTTGAAGACACCCATCGAGCCACGCGCAATACGCGTTGAATACTTATCTGAACCTGGAAGCCCGGTGGATCACTTAAGCGTCTGGTCGGTTCGGGCCGGAGGTTATCAGGACCTGGTGTGCGACTTCTGGGCATCTACTTCCGTGGCTCATGCCAGCGGGGCAAGCTTCGGGAACAGGCACTCCTCCGACAAATTGGCTGCGAACCTCGATTTTATTATGAAGAACCAAGGGCAGTTCACGCGTGCCGCCGATGCCGGCCGTCATGGCTTGGTTCTCCTTTACCCACCCGACGCAAAGGATCGTACCGAAGCCGCCACGTGGATGAAGCGGGCTCAGCCCCTGGCAGTTGAAGCAAGCCCAGCCTAGTCGAGGAAAGCTAAATGCTAAACCCAATTGAAGCCGGAAGAATCCTCGTCAGGGACGGCATAGAGCTGCCGAAAACTCTGCAAATCGAAAGCGAGCTCTATATGCCCGGCTGGAGAGTGGTTAAGAATCTTGACGGATACGGCCTGGGTCGAAAAATCCACGACGCGCGATGGACGTTCTTCTGCCTGGCTTATGAAACGAAAGCTGCTGTCTTTGGTATGGACGAAGAAAAGATGATGCACCGGGCGATCGAGCGGATCCTGGCAAACCGCGAGTCGGAGGCGGAGAAATTCAATTCCCTGGAAATTGCGCGAGTGGCCCGGTGGACCTCGGTCCGCTTTTTCGGAATCCGCCATCTAGCTGTCTCCGCCCAATCGCGGCATATCCAGGAGAGTCCCTTTCTCTTCCGTCCTAACGCCAAAGAGGTTGAGTTGGCGGCTCCAAACGGAATTGCGTTACGCCCGGAGCAAGGCGTTGCGCCAAGCAAGGAACTACCTGTGGGCGAGATCAAAAAGCCAAATCTTGAACCCGTAAGCGTTTAAAGGAGCTTTTCGATGAGAACAATCATGCGCAATCTGGCGGTTTCCTTCCTCGCGATCGTCGTGATCCTGCTTTCAACTTCTCCGGTTCACGCCCAGGATCTTTCCAAGTACCGAAACTTTTCGTTCGGGATGACTGTGGCCGACATTGCCAAGCAGATTGACCAAAAACCATCCAATGCCGCGGTGCTGCACGAAGATCCCGCGCTGATCCAGGAATTGAGCTGGTTGCCGCCGCAACCTTACGGCTCTGGGCGGCCGGCGGAGCCGATTAATGAGATTCTCTTCTCCTTCTACAACGGGGCTCTCTACAGAATGCTGCTGACGTATGAGGATTCCGCCACTAAAGGGCTGACCGACGACGATATGATACGGATCGTCTCCGCGAAGTACGGAATGGCAACGAGGCCGCTCGCGACCGTGGTCGCTTTCCCCATGAACCCATCGTACAAGGCCAGCGAAAAAGTCATCGCGCGGTGGGAAGATTCGCAATATTCGCTCAACCTTTTTCGATCCTACGTGAGTACGTTTGCTGTAGTCATGTTTGCAAAAGACGTGGATGCCCAAGCGGCGAGCTCCATTGCTGAATCCGTGAAGGTGGAAGAGCGACAGGCTCCCCAGAAGGAAGCCGCACGCGTTAAGAAGACCGCTGACGATGTGGAAATAGAACGACAGAAGAACATCAAGACGCTTCGCCCTTAACATCAGGGCGCAAGCGACGAGATTGCTTGGGAAAGTTTTAAGGCGATTTTGAGGGAGGATCTGAAGATGACAGTTCAAATAACACCTCTACACGACCGTGTTCTGGTAAGGCGACTGGAAGAGCAGGAGACTGCGAAGGGCGGCATCATCATTCCCGACACGGCCAAAGAGAAGCCTCAACAGGGCGAAGTGATCGCCGTTGGCGCCGGCAAGTTCGAGGAGGGTAAACGAATCCCGCTCGACGTAAAACCGGGCGACCGGATCTTAATCGGCAAATACACCGGCAGCGACATCACGATTGACGAGCAGGAATACCTGATCCTGCGTGAGGAAGAAATCCTGGCGAAGGTCAGTGGGATCGCCAAAGCGGCAAGCGGCAAGAAGTAGCTCTCAATACAAATACAAACTCTTACGGCACAAGTGCTCGTTCACCCAGGAGGGTGAAGTCCAATGGCAAAACAAATTGTAACGGGTGAGGATTCTCGTCAGGCTATTCTGCGCGGCGTCAACATTCTGGCCGATACGGTCAAGATCACGCTAGGCCCCAAGGGCCGCAATGCGGTAATCGAAAAGAAGTTCGGCGCGCCTACTGTCACCAAAGACGGCGTAACCGTGGCAAAAGAGATCGAGCTGCAAGATCCGCTCGAAAACATGGGCGCGCAAATGGTGCGCGAAGTTGCGTCCAAGACTTCGGATGTGGCCGGTGACGGTACCACCACTGCAACCGTGCTCGCCCAAGCCATCTTCCGCGAAGGCGTGCGGACGGTTGCCGCTGGCGCAAGCCCGACGGCGCTTAAGCGCGGGATCGATAAGGCTGTACAGGTTGCCGTGGGAGAAATCAAGAGGCTCTCCCGTGAAGTGAAGGGCGACATGATCGCGCAGGTGGGCACCATCAGCGCCAATACTGACAAACAGGTGGGTAACCTCATTGCCGAGGCAATGAAGAAGGTAGGCAAGGATGGTGTCATTACCGTCGAGGAATCAAGGACGATGGAGACGACGCTCGAAATAGTGGAAGGAATGCAGTTCGATCGCGGCTACCTCTCGTCCTACTTCGTAACCGATCCGGCGCGGATGGAGTGCGTGCTCCAGGACGTTCACATCTTAATCCACGAGAAGAAAATCAGCTCGATGCAGGAGCTGCTGCCCTTGCTGGAACAAACCGCCAAAATGAACAAGCCGCTGTTGATTATCGCCGAAGACGTTGAGGGCGAAGCGCTCGCGACGCTGGTTGTGAACAAGCTTCGGGGAACGCTGCTGTGCGCAGCGGTCAAGGCACCGGGCTTTGGCGACCGCCGCAAGGCCATGCTGGAGGATATCGCCGTAATCACCGGCGGCAAAGCAATCACCGAGGAGCTTGGTATCAAGCTCGAGAACGTGAAAATGGAAGACCTAGGTTACGCGAAAAAAGTCACCATCGATAAAGACAACACCACGATTATCGAAGGCGCCGGCAAGAATAGTGAAATTGAAGGCCGGATAAAGCAGCTGCGCGCACAAGTTGAAGAGACGACCTCCGATTACGACAAGGAAAAGCTCCAGGAGCGCCTGGCGAAGCTGGTCGGCGGGATTGCGGTGATCAAGGTGGGAGCGGCGACGGAGACGGAGCTGAAGGAAAAGAAAGCTCGCGTCGAAGACGCCATGCATGCCACTCGTGCTGCAGTGGAAGAAGGTATTGTTCCCGGCGGTGGCACCGCTCTGCTGCGCTGCTTGCCGGCCCTGGAGAAGCTTAAGCTCCATAATGAAGATGAAGCCGTAGGTGTGAATATCGTGAAGCGAGCGCTCGAAGAGCCAACGCGCCAGATTGCTCAGAACGCGGGGCACGAGGGCGCCGTCGTCGTCAGCCGCATCCTCGAATCAAAGGATGATAATTTCGGCTTCAACGCGGAGTCCGGCGAATTCACCGACCTGCTCAAGGCTGGTATCATCGACCCGGCCAAAGTTACCCGCCTGGCATTGCAGAATGCCGCGTCCATCGCCAGTCTGATGCTAACCACGGAAGCATTGATCGCCGATATCGCGGAAGAGGAACACGCAGCAGTTGGGGCGGGTGCAGGGCAAGGCGGCGGAATGAGTGGGATGTACTAGACGACCGTTCCACCGCTGAAAATGTGAATCGTGGCCGTCAGATCACGGTGCGGCCCACCCAAGGCGGTGGGCCTTGCCGCTGACGGTTGGGTCGTACGGAAGGCGGCCACGAATGATTCTCAAACGAGGATTATCGCGCTTTGGGGCGCGAAGGCAGAATCGCAGCGAGGAACTACATGACAAATAGAAAAACAAATTCAGAATTTCGCGTGGGCGCGCGCGTCGTCGTCAATCACGCGGCACCCGGCGGATACTTCGCGCGACTTGGAACGATTCGGGAGATTGTGCTCGATTCCCGTTATGGGGTTACCTTCGACAACCAAAAAGGACTAACCGTTTACCTCGACGCCGAGTGCTTTGACCCGGCTCCCCAAGAGCTCAAGCGTAACTGACGTGGAACAGCCCGCGTGGCACCGGGCTGATGCCCGACGATCAATCCAATGCCAATTCGCCGAGTCAGCCAACGTTGCCATCCAATCGGCAATTCGAGCTGATCTAAGCTTGATTTACTGCGAGTAGTTTTTCGGCTGGTTCACGGCCTCTCAGCTCGCGGGAACGGAAGCCTGCTCTTTCTTGAGTGCCGCCCGTCTGGTGGCGGCTTTGCTTTTTTTCGTCCTCAAGGCCCGTTTGTGAGCCGCCTTCAGTTTTCTTTTTTTGATTGCCTTTTTCGCTGCGGACATACTCATCGTGCGCATGGACACTCCCTTTACGTCGTATCGCCGTCATCTCACCAGAAATCTATGGCCGGGCCGTCGCTCTTTATAATCGCCAGTTGAAGCACGTTCAAGCGGTTGGATTTAGAGCCGAACAAACTCTCTGGCGTCCCAAGTGCCACCTTTCATTAGCCACCATTTAGGAGCGCGCGACTCCCGAATCGGCTACAGCTGGACGCACAACCGAAAGAATCATGTCCATATCGAGAGCCTTGGACACGTTTAGGAAGGTGAGAACCTGGGAGGGAATAATGTCGATCAAGGTGCGCGAGTTGAGATACGCCCACAGTTCCATCTCGTTCATCGGTCCGAGGTCGGTTTTGGCTCCCGCATAGTTTTGTTCTACGGCAAATGCGTCGGTCGATAATCGCTGAATCGACAACGATGCAATGGTGCCAAACATCAAGGCGTCGATATCGGTCTGGAACCTGCGACCGCAAGAACAAGGAACGGAAACCGAATTAAACTTGCCAGGGCGAACGAGTTGTTGGCCCACATACTCGGTGGCCGGAAGCCCCGCGAACAAGCAACACGTTCCGCAGCGTGGGCACTTCCCGACCCACGCACCACGAACGCTAGGCGTTGTTACTGGATTACCCATGCGCTGAGTCTACCACGCTGAACGAGCTGGCCGGAGGTAATCGGCAAAGCGGGTTTACGAACGTCCTGCGGGGACTTTGGTCGCGCAAAGATCGTTCTCAAATAACTTCTCAGTTTCTTCGCGGCTCACCAATTTTGAAACAATGCGGCTATGCGCGGTCTTCACGTCTTGCCTTTGGGCTGTGACTACACCCCCGACACCGGCTTTCGCGTCTATCGTGTACTGCACACCGTCATTCGTCCAAGCGTCGGTCACTAGTCTCTCCTTGTTTGTAGAGCCATCGCTAAACCTGTTCTGCTGAAGTGAGTAGGGGAACGCCAACGAACTCAGCTGAAGGTTGTTCTCGGCTCTTTCAGTGTACGCTCATGGCCCCGAAGTACAAGCTTGATTCACGCGGAGTCATGTCCCGAGAAGTGCTCTCGTCGGAAGGCGTTATAGTACCGGAACCGCTTGCTTTACAGCACACCGCTTTCAAACGGCCGAGGACAGGGAATAGCTGGAGAAGCGGACGGCCCGCCAGCTTCGCGTAGCCCGCGCCGGTGGCCGTGGCTAGGGCTTCGAGTGGCCCTGAGCGGCGTTCGTTCCTTTTTCGCCCGATGAAACATCAAACCCACCTAGAGTCGCTTCAGCTTAATTGGTGGATTGTGGGATCCAGGCAGCGATGGATAACAAGGTGACAGGGATGCGCATTCTTCTCCTCAACCTGGGTGCAGAGTCTACGCAGGAGGTAAAGCAAGCTTTATCGGGGCAAGGTTATGAAGTCATCTTAGAACGCAGTTTGACCGTTGATGAGATTCTCGGACTTTCCCCGGAACTCCTGATCACGGAGGCAACGCCATCCAACCTTAGCTGCTGCGGTGTGATCAGCCAAATCAAGGCAAGTCCTGATCCGCGAACGCTCAAGATCGTGATGATTGTTCACGGAGGGGCGCTCGAACGAGCCCGCGGGCTGGACCTGGGCGCGGACGACGTGGTCTCCTTTCCATTTGAACCGTTGGAATTCGCGGCGAGGATCAGGACCCAATTTCGCGAGAGACAGCCAGAAGTAGAACTCGAAGCAAAGTTGAAAGATGCACTGCAAAGAGAACACCTGGCCGAGAGTGCCGTGGAAGCCCTGAGTGGCGGCACGACCGCCAAAAGGCCCATTGGGCTAATCTCGGTGATTGTTGTTCTGAGTACGGCAGCGGTTTTAGCAGCATTCGCAACGATCGTTTCGAACCGGCACAGCCGCAAGGATACGCTCCAACTGAAAGCGGAAGTAGCCCGGCTGAACGGCGGACTCCTGCAAGACGGGGAACTCGTGCGCCGGGCACAGGTAGCGCGTGACTCACTGAATGCAAGCAACGGGCCCGTAACTCGTGAGGCATTGAGAGCGCAGACTGAACAGATTCGCAAAAAAATGGCAACCGACGGTGACGGAGACAGCGAACCACTCAAAAAGCAGCTTCAAGAGACGCAAAAGCGCCTGAACCAACTGGAGAATGAGGGCCGGATTGCGGAAACAATTGTTCACACTTACGGACCCAGCGTCTGCTTGCTGCATGTTGTGGTGGAATTTCGGGACAAGGATTCTGGACAGGTAATTCGTATTGTTGCCGATGCCACAGGTAAGCCGCTGGTGGATGAAAAGGGGATGGTGTCTCTGGGAACGGGCGGAACGGGACCGCCGCTGCAGTTTGATTTTTTTGGCACCGGATTTCTGATAGACAGCGATGGACGTCTGCTCACGAATCATCACGTCGCGGAGCCTTGGTCGAGCGATGAGAAACTAAAGGAACTTGTCAACCAAGGTGCCGAAGGGTTTACCGCTTCATACACGGCATATTTCCCAGGGATCTCACAAGGCATCGCGGCCAAGCTGGATCGCATTTCGACGCAGGCCGATTTAGCAACTCTCAAGCTACAGTCTCCGGTGCCGGCTCACGCAGCGCTCCTGAAGCTCGACGATCGGAGTGAAGCCAGTGTGACTGGCGATGCCGTCGTCCTGATTGGCTACCCTACGGGAATCGAAGGCATTCTCGCCCGGGCAGGAAACGACATCACACGAAAGATAGCGGAAAACTCACAAGACGTAACCCAGATTGTTTCGCAACTAGCAGCGCAAGACCTAATTCGACCAACAACTACCCAGGGACATATCGGAGACGTCCTAAAGGATAAGATTGTCTACGATGCAGCGACAACGGTCGGCGGTTCAGGCGGACCGCTATTCAACCGCGATGGCAAGGTCATCGGCGTGAACTTCGCCATTCTCAAAGATTTTGGCGGCTCCAACTTGGCGGTTCCTGTCCGTTACGCCGACGAACTAAAGAAGTAACTGCTCTTACCCGCCAGCCAAGCGTTTGGCAGCTCGATTTGAATCAATGAGCATCGGGAGACTCCCGCAACTCAGCTGCTCGCCACTCCATCAGGAGGATCTTCCTCGCGTGATTGATGTGTGGAAGAACTCGGTGGACCGGCGAGCCTTACCCACTTGAGCTGCGTCATCGGCGTGCCGATGGCGTGTACCGCTGGTTCCAAGCTCGCACTCTCCCCACGCGAGACACCGCAGGTTGTATCACCGGCTGGTACATGCTGTTGACTGACATTGACGACCGGAACAGCGCTGAACATGCGCGGCGGTGGGGGGCGTGCCAAAGCGATTCTCGCGACAGGCACCAGCGGTGGCGCTATGGGACCGCTTGTGTCTGGTCTTGCAGCCCGCGGGAAGCTCGTCGTGGTGGGTGTGCCAGGGGACCAGATCGAATTGAATGCGTTCCCGCTCGTTTTTGGAGGGCGCTCAATCTATGGGAGCCTGACCGGCACTGCAATTGATAGCGAGGACCCCCTTGCGTTCAGCGTCCTGGAGAATATCCGACCGATGATCGAGACGGCTCCTCTCGAACAGGCTGCCGATGCTTACGCTCGGATGATGCAAGGCAAAGCACGGTTCCGCATGGTGCTGGTCATAAAGGACGGAGTGGCTCGAGGTGTAAAGAATGCCGCATGAGAGCAGAAATCATCCGTCCAGGTTTCCTACAGATTCGTTGTATTGAGCGGATGCACGCAGCTGCGAGGAGCAACAGTAATCCGGTCACAAGGAAGGAGTTGAATAGGTCATCGAAACCAAAGAAAAATGAAAGCACGGAGCCGCAAGCTAGTTCCACCCAGGCCGAGGCGGTAAAGGTTTCGGTGAGGAACTTGGCGCGTGAGGATGAAATCAGGCTTCGCGCATACGAAATCTACCTCGAACGCGGCGCAGAGCCAAGTCGTGAGGTGGACGATTGGCTCCAAGCCGAACGCGGGTCGCTTCGGCAGGCGCAGGGAGGCTAGGAAGCGAATCCGCGACGTGTATTAAGTAGAAATGTGCACCAAGAAGACGGGCGAAACACTAGTTGGAAGGCCAGCGCGAGTACAACTGTGGCAGAGAATCCCCCTCCTGCGGAGTTGATCCCATGGAGTCCCGGCCGCGTTGGAGAGGAGGCCGGGAGATCCCCAGTTTTTGCATCTTGTGGATCAGCGTAGTGCGCTTCACACCAAGTTTGGCAGCGGCGCCTTTGGGCCCGCCGATCACCCACCCGACCGATTCAAGCGCGTTCAGTATCAGAGAACGCTCGGAGTCCCGCAAAGTTGTTGTACTTGGAGGCATGATGCTGTCTTGCGCCCCGGCCTTAGGCAAAGGGTTGGGAAGCACTCCATCGTTTGAAAGAATTACCGCACGTTCAATAATGTTCTGAAGCTCGCGGATATTTCCTGGCCATTGGTAAGAGCTGAGTGCAGACAGCGTTTCCGAGGGGATCTCGTCGATTTGCTTGCCCATCCGGCGAGAGTAGACATCCACGAAATGCGCCACGAGGTCAGGAATGTCCTCGCGGCGCTCGCGCAATGGCGGCAGCGAGATAGGAAACACATTCAGACGGTAGTAAAGGTCGATGCGAAATTCACCGCGATTTACCATTTTCATCAGGTCGCGGTTCGTCGCCGCCACGAGCCGAACGTCCACCTGGTGGGTATGAGTGCCGCCCAGGCGCTCGAACTCCTGCTCCTGTAGGACACGCAACAGCTTGGGCTGCAGTGCCGGAGGAATATCACCCACCTCGTCCAAGAAGAGCGTCCCCTTATTGGCCATTTCGAAACGACCGACCTTTTGCGCGATCGCGCCCGTAAAGGCGCCCTTTTCATGACCGAAGAGTTCGCTTTCCAGCAGATCGAGGGGAATTGCGGCGCAGTTGAGTTTTACGAACGGACGCCCGCACCGCAAGCTGATGTTATGAACCGCTCGCGCAATCAGCTCTTTTCCGGTGCCTGTTTCCCCTTGGATTAATACGGTCGAATGGGTCGGCGCCACTCGCTCGACCTGTTCCAACACGGATTCCAGAGCAGGGCTCTTGCCTATGACCTGTTCGAATCTGCGCTGATCAGAAACTTGAAAGTCTTGAAGCGCTTGCATAGGAACGACCCCCTGGTTCGGAACTACGTACTTTCTTACTTATCGGGCGCCATTCTTGAGAGCCACTCGGACATTCTCGAGCAGGATTTCGTCGTCGAAGGGCTTTGCGAGGAACTCAACTGCGCCCGCCCTTAAGGCTTGCATCCTCATCTTTACGTCCCCGTGTGCTGTAATGAAAATGGTTGGAATCCTGCAGCGTTCGGCGTTGAGCTTGGCTTGCAATTCCAGACCAGACATTCCGGGCATGCGGATGTCTGCGATTAAACACGCAGTCTGGCGCAGTTGTCCCGATAGCAAAAATTCCTCTGCTGACGCGAACGCCCGGGCGGGCAATCCAACGGATTTCAGCAGTCCCTGTACAGCGTTACGTACTAAGTCGTCATCATCGACGATCGCAATCAATCCATGCTTTTCTTCGGTGGCCATGGGGAGAGCCTAACAATCTTGCGGACAGCAGCGCAATTATGCTTTGGTATGAGTCTTTAATACTGCTAGATCAGCGATAACGAGGTCTGCTAAGGCTGCGGAGATGAGGTTTAAAACGTTTGAAAACAAAGGTCTTTGGTTATTTTAAGATTTTGGAAGAGCAGCGGCCCTCACGTCTTGTTGTTCGATGGACCCTGAAGCCTGCCCGCCATTCTCACCAGTTCAGCCAGCGATTCGGCCTGCATCTTACGCATAACGTGCCCGCGATGGATCTTCACGGTGATTTCGCTGGTTCCGAGTTCAGAAGCGATTTGCTTATTGAGCATACCCGAAACCACAAGGCTCATGACCTGGCCCTCGCGAGGGCTTAGCGACTCGTAGCGCTTTCGTAAGTCAGCAAGCTCAGCATGCCGTTGACGTGCTACCCGGTCGCGATCCAACGCCTGATGGATCGCATCGAGAAGATCTTGGTCCCGGAAGGGCTTGGTCAGGAACTCTACGGCGCCGGATTTCATGGCCCTCACCGTCATCGGGATATCGCCATGGGCGGTAATGAAGACTATTGGGATCTGAACACCCGCATCGGCCAACTGGTGCTGAAAGTCCAGACCGTTGATTCCGGGAAGTCTTACGTCCAGAACCAGACAGCTTGGCTCGTCCGGTCGCTTATTGTGCAAAAACTCTTGCGTCGTTCCGAAGCACTGAGAGCGCAATCCCACCGACTTCAGCAGTCCCTGAATGGACGCTCGCACATCGGCATCGTCATCAACGACAAACACAGTGGAAGCGTCAGGGGACCTCATTGACGTGTCTCAGTTGCCGTGGGCACCGTGAGGTAAAAATTTGTGCCGCGCGGAGAGTTGTCTTCAGCCCACAAACGGCCACCATGCGATTCAACGATGGAGCGGCTGATGGCCAGTCCCATGCCCGTCCCATAAACCTTCGTGGTAAAGAACGCATTGAAGATCTGGTCTCTTTGTGGAGGCAGCCCAATGCCGGTATCGCTGACGGACAGCAGAAGGTGCTCGTTCTCCGACCGCTGCGACTTTATGGCGAGCTCACGTATTCCTTCAACATCTTTCATGGCATCGATGCTGTTGATCACGAGGTTCATGATGACCTGCTGCAATTGCACCCGATCTGCCATGATTTGAGGAAGATCCCCCGCCAACTCGGCCCGCACGGATACGGAATACCGGGTCGCTTCGCTGTGCAGCAGGACGATCATCTCTTGAACCAGTTCGTTTACATCAACCAACTCCCGCTCAGAAGTACCCTTTTTGAATAGTAGGCGGATTCGGCTGATGATCTCCGCCGCGCGTGTCGCGTCTTTGACTATTCTTGTAGCCGTTTGGCGAGCTTCTTCAATATCGGGGTTTTCACGTGTAAGCCACCGCAAGCAGGTATTGGCGTCCGTCACTGCCGCGGCAATTGGTTGCTTGATCTCGTGAGCCAGCGAAGCCGCCAATTCGCTCATGGTAGTAACCCGGTTCATGTACGCGAGGTCCGCCTGCGCCTGGCGCAGCGCCTCTTCCGCCTGCTTGCGTTCCGTGATATCGGTTGTGGTGCCGAGGAATTGCACCGCCTTCCCGGACGCGTCTAAAACAGGATGGCCAACCGAGTTGATGTATTTAACCGTACCGTCCGGAAGCAGAAGCCGCAATTCGATATCGTAATCCGAACTTGTTGCCACGGCTCGATCGATTGCTGCCTGGTACTTCGCTCGATCTTCCGGATGGATACGCTCTAGCCGTTGCAGTCGATCGGGCATGCCGTGTTTCGGATCGAACTCATAGATGCGATACCACTCGTCGGAGAGATGCAACGCGTCTTTGTCCGCTACGCGCCAGACCCAGCTCCCGCTATGTGCGAGTCTTTGCGCCTCTGCCAGATAGCGTTCGCTCCGCCGCAGAGCGTCCTCCGACAGTTTGTGTTGAATGGCCACGCCTGCGAGGTGCGTAATCTGTCCGATGATGTCCTGGTCACGCGGACTGGGACTTCGTGGCTCGCGATAGTACATGGCAAAAGTTCCAATCACTTTACCTTCCGCGGAAAAGATGGGCGTAGACCAGCAGGCCCGCAGCGAATAAGTCAACGCAAGCCCACGAAAATTGACCCACAGCGGATCGCTGGTGATATCGGTGACGATCACTTGCTTCCCAAAGTAAGCTGCGGTTCCGCACGAACCTACCGAAGGACCAATCTCGCTTCCGTCGATGGCATCGGTATAAGCCTTCGGGAGGCTGGGAGCTCCCCCGTGGCGTAGTTGCTTGCCGTTCGAATCCAGCAAAAGGATCGATGCCAGGACACCAGGGGTTTGCTCTTCCACCAAACGGCACAGGCTATCCAGTATCTGAGAAAGCGAGTCGCCGCGAGCCACCATCTCGAGAAGACGCTTCTCCCCAGCCAGCAAGGTTTCGGCACTCTTCCGGTCAGTGATGTCAGTAATCGCGCCGATAAATTCAAGCTCGTCCGATTCATCTCGTGGTGACGGATGCCCCACAACTCGAACGTGTTTGATTAAACCGTCGGGCATCAACAGCCGACGTTCAAAATCAAAATCTTTCCCATCCTGTGACGCCCGGGTGATAGTCTGTTTCACAGCAGCCACGTCTTCGGGATGAACCCGATGGAGAATCCGCTCCACGGTTGGGATCGTCGTTCGGTCGTATTGAAAGATTCGAAAGGTTTCCTCTGACCAGATGATCTCGCCGGTAGAAACCTTCCAGCCAAAACTGCCCGTATGGCTTAATCGCTGTGCTTCTGATAAATATGCCTCGCTTTGCTGCAGCTTCTCTTCTTGTACTTCCAACGCCTGCGTAGCGAATCGCCTATCAACCCAGGACGTCAGCAGAGCCAGTCCGAGAACGATAAAGGTGACGGCGGCAATTCCGGCGGTGCCAAGTGTGGAGATGTTTACGGCATGAAACAGGTCCGCCGGCATGGCGGAGGCGGTGAAACTGGCGGCGGCCATGCCGGTGTAATGCATTACCGGGATCGCGGCACCCATCACGACGGCTCCGGCTAACTTTTCCCAGCCGATTCCCGTTTTCTCATCTCGGAAGTGAAAGGTAATCCATAGCGCCGCGAGAGAAATCAGAACCGCGAACACGACAGACAGGACAACGAGAAAAGAATTAAACTGGCATGTGGCAGGTAAACGCATGGCGGCCATGCCGATGTAATGCATGCTGGCAATACCCGCACCCATCAGGACACTTCCGGCGAGCGCTCGCAACGGACCCATTTTCTGCCGGCTCACCACGCCCAGTGCAACGACGGAAGCGAAAATGGCCGCAAGCAGTGACAGCAGAACGGTCGGCCAATGGTAGGCCACGGGAATCGGCAGGATGAACGCCAGCATCCCAATGTAGTGCATGGACCAAATGCCGGTGCCCATCGCACCAGCCCCGCCCAGCAGCCAGACCGCGCGGGTCCACCCGCCTGCGGCAGTTACGCGACCTGCAAGATCCAGAGCCGCGTACGACGCAAATATGGCGATCAGTACTGAAAGCGCCACAAGTGTGTGGTTGTACGAGCCAATCAAGTTCACAGCGGCCATGCTCCTCTGTTCTGGTTGCCACGCGGAACAGCCACGCTACGCTTCAATCAGAGTTCAACCGTCATAAGTAGCACCAGCCCCAATTCTCCCCTAGCTAGAACGATCAGATCATTCATGTGCCTCAACCTTGGTGGAAAGAGTGAAATTAAAACTTGCGCCGCGTGGAGAGTTGTCGCCAGCCCACAATCGGCCGCCATGCGCTTGAACGATGGAGCGGCTAATCGATAGCCCCATGCCTGTCCCACTAGGCTTGGTGGTCACGAAAGCATTGAAGATCTGGTCTGCTTGCTGCGGGGGAAGCCCCACGCCTGTGTCGCTGACAGAAATCAGCAGATGCTCATTTTCGGACCGCCGTGAGTTGACGGTGAGCTGGCGCATGCCATCCACCTGCTTCATCGCGTCGATGCCGTTGATCATGAGATTCATCAGTAGCTGCTGCAATTGAACGCGATCCGCCATCACCTGGGGAAGATCGGCGGCAAGGTCTGTGCGGAACGAAATCGAATACCGGGTTGCCTCGCCGCGCAGCAGAACGATCATCTCGCGAATAATTTCGTTTACATCAACCAGCTCCCGTTGCGAAGTATCCTTTTTGAAAAGCAGCCGGATCCGGCTGACGATTTCCGCGGCTCGAGTCGCGTCCTTGACGACTCTCGAAGCAGCTTCGCGCACCTCTTCAAGATCGGGCTGATCGCGCGCAAGCCAGCGCAAGCAGGTCCTGGCATCGGTGCCTGCTGCGGCAATAGGTTGATTCACTTCATGCGCGAGGGAGGCAGTCAACTCTCCCATAGTGGTCACCCGGTTGACATGTGCGAGATCTGCCTGCGCCTGGCGCAAGGCTTCTTCAGCCCGCTTCTGCTGGGTAATACTCTCGCGGAGTTCCTTCTCTGCATGCTTGCGCTCGGCAATCTCCAGCATCAGTTCTTCGTTGGCGCGAGTCAGATCCGCAGTTCGTTCCGAGACTCTTGACTCAAGCTCATTTCGTGCTCGCGTGCCCTGACTCATTAGCAGCGCAAACACCAGAAAGACCAGGTCGTAGAGAAGGCGAGACACCGCGTTCGCCTCAGCTTCGAAGAAATAAGTGCGGACAAGCGAAGCAAGCACCGCCGCGACAATTCCGGGTCCAGTGCCGCCGTACCAAAACGTGATCGCGATTGCGGATAGCGCAAATGCAGTAAACGGCTGAGGCAAATGGAAATGCAGAAAGCCTTGCGCCAAGCCGAGAGCTGCTGCAAGAGAAATCAAAGCTAATCCGTAACGCAGAGCGATAGATGCGGGCGGCCGAAGAGGCCAATTCGCAATCTGATTTTCCCTACGCAGGTAGCCCATTGTCCCAGCCCTTGCGGCGGTGCTCGCGCTCCCGAAAAGCGGTTGCACTACGAACTTTGTAACTATAGCCTTGTTTCAAGGCAGAGTTGAAGGTGCTGCCCGGCCCAGAACGATGAGCTTCAAAAGGGAAAACGTATACTCCAGATCAAGCGGTGATCATACTGATGGAAATGCGTTGCGGCGATTTGAACTCCGAAACCTGCCGCAAAGTGTAGCCGTTCGGCAATCTGGAACGGCCCGGTGATCAGGCCAGGCGTGAGAAACGTCTCATTATTTCCCGAGAGCGGGCCGTCGACGAAGAATGTAGAGTTCGTCTCAACTTCTGGCCAAAATATGTTGGCCACTTTGAATTGAAATGCGTTGTTAAAGAGAATCTGTCGTCCGAGCACGTTTGTCCCGCTCTGGGGCAAGTTTCCGCTTAACGTACTTTGTACATCAAAAAAACTCCAGCCTTTGGCTGCGGCGATCATTGGCGACCATACCGTGTGTCCCAGTCCGTTTGGCGTGGCGGCTGAGGGGAAATCACCTGCCAGGAAGAGACCCACGAAATAGTCACCTTTGCCTTCCGGGGCCGAGAAGACTCGAAACTTCAGGAAAATCGAGACATCTCCAAACCCGTCGGACACGTTCGATGCGCCGTGGCTGAAGTATGGCGGAATGCCAACTTGCACTTCCATTCGTGTGTTCGGAATGATCTCAAGGCCTTTTCCTGCACCGTATTCCTGTGACCAAACGCCGGCCGCCTGCTGAAAGTAGGAGTCAAATCGAAACTGCTGCACGAGCAGAACGTGCGTTGTGATTAGCGGCGCTACGTAATGCGGTTGCTCGGCACGCGTTTTATCTACGATTTGGAGCCAACGGCTCACCCAATCGTCTTGGCTGTGAGTAGTTGTTACGGAGGAATTGGACCTGAGGGTGGCGTCACTTTCAGTAGGCGGCAGCGAGGGGGCCTGCGCCCGAAGCGCGGGCGTAATAGACAAGAAGATCACACTGGCCACACAGCAATATGAGACCAGGCCTGGAATTGGCCCGAGGCTAAGCCACGACGGTTTCTGATTGGTTTTCATTGTGGATTTATTCGCACCCTCGGTGCTGCTGGCAATAAAGGAAATAAAGGAGAGGCACGCGCCTAATTCGCTGGCTACGTCGAACAGTGTCTCGTTTTCAGTCGAGGACGACACGCACAACCAACTTGCAAATGGATCGCCAGGTGGGGAGCCTGCTCGTTGCCGCAAACCTCGCATTATCCAACTAAAGGTAAGAAGCAGATGTGTCCAAGTGTCGATATGCGGACGGAATGTCGAAATTAGCTAAGCCTGCTCAGGCGGCTTTAGATTGCAGGATACTCAAAATCCCATGCCTTCAACGATTGAAATCGCCTAGCTCAAAGATGACTTTGGCATTGCGAATGCATTCTCGCGTCTAGAGACAATCGCGCCGCAGCGGACGCACGCGGCACTTCAGCTCAGGAGGGGACACTTTGAAAAAGCACAAAGCGTGGCTCGCAGGGATAGCTGTGATAACTCTGGTGATGGCCGCAAGCAGGTTTCTCTCCGGAAATGAGGATAATCAAAGGGATCGTCAAACGATTCCAGCCTCGGCCCATGAGGAGATCAAGTCTGTCGAATCAGAGATTGACCGTATCGAGGACGAGTCTCTCAAAAGAGCCCAATCGGAGACGTTGGACGGCTTTCAGCAAAACATTCTCCTCGGGAAATTAATCTTTTATGACCAGAAACTTGCGGTGAACAGGAATGAATCCTGTGCCTTCTGTCACATGCCGGAAACCGGGTTTACTGGGCCAGTCAGCGCTCTTAATCAAACGACAGTGGCCTATCCTGGGTCGGTTCGGACACGATTTGGCAAACGAAACCCTCAATCTCATACCTACTCGAGCTTCGCACCGGTTCTTCACTACAATCCGGAACAAGGCGATCTTGTTGGCGGCCAGTTTTGGGACATGCGCTCTACAGGACTACGCCTGGACAGCGCGCTTGCCGAGCAGGCACAAGATCCTCCACTCGATCCGGTAGAGATCGGCTTGATCGACCCGGCATGCATGGTCTATCGGATGTCCCAGCGTCCTTACCGTGCCATGGCGGAAAGACTCTGGGGAACGCAAGCATTTGCCGCCCATTGGCCGGCCAACACAAATCAGGTATGCGATCGCCCCGGACCAGCGCCTGAAGCGGATCTCTTGCCGGTTCATCTCGGAGCGGTCGAGCGAGGAATTGCGCAAACGACATTCGATCGAATTGCGGAAGCGATTGCGGCTTTCGAGACTTCGCCCGAAGTGAATTCGTTCTCTTCAAAATACGACTATGTTATGGCCGGAAAGGCGGAGTTCACCCCAGAGGAAAAGATGGGCTACGAACTATTTCGCAGCAAAGCCACGCATTGCAACGAATGCCATAGAGATGGAGGCCCGGGTGAGGAGCCGCTATTCACGGATTTCACCGCGTCCAACTTGGGCGTGCCGCCGAACCCGGCGCTTCCTTTCTATCAGGAAAATGCTCCCGACGAATTCGGCTACGCGGCAAACTCGGAGGGCCTTAAATATCGGGACCCCGGAGTGGGCGGTTTCCTGGCTAGCAAGCAAAATCCGAATCGCGAATGGGCGGCGATGGCCAGTTCTTTTGCCGGAAAGTACAAGACGCCCACCCTGCGGAATGTAGACAAGCGACCGCGTCCTGACTTCGTGAAAGCCTACATGCATAACGGATATCTCAAGTCACTCAAAGAAGTCGTCCATTTCTACAACACACGAGACGCGGTGCCGAGGTGCAAACCCGGAGATCCGGGCGAAAAAGTGACCTGCTGGCCGGCGCCTGAAAACCCGGAAACGATGAATCGAAAACAACTCGGCGATTTGAAACTGAGCGACCAACAAGAAGACCTCCTAGTGGCATTTCTCAAGACCCTAACGGATGGCTACTCGCCATCGTCGAGCGCGCCGTCAAGGTGAATGCCGATGGTCTTCCGTCACGAAAACCTGGCTGGCTCATGGCGGGCCGGCACGTCAGTCGAATCGTAAAACGTTTCGTCATCCTTGCGATACAAGAGAGGCGGGCCAGAATCAGCCCGTCGCCTAGCGTTAGCTTCTGATTTGTTTCCATTGTCAAACTTTCCGCACGCCACTGAACAGTTCCTAACGTGAAACTGACGAGAGCTGTGTTCAAGTGTCGAGCCGCGGACGGATGTCGAAATTAAAGAAGCCTTTTCAGACGGGCTCTGGATTACAGAATCCTCAATCCCAATGCTTTCAATGATTGAACTCATCTGGTCGAAAGCTACTTTGGCATTGCGAATGCACTTTCTCGGTTAGAGACGTGGAGCTGATGAGGATTGCAAAAAGCGCCTGCGGATAGGAGAGGTTCCACGCCTCATTATTCTTATCAAAACGGAGGTTTTTCTAATGGCTTTGTCTAAGACCGAAGAACGAATTGATTTGTCCAATGGGCCTCAACCGATCCGCGGCGATCGGGGCGCGTCCATTCTGGGGCCCCGCAACGTACCCATGGAGCGCGAAAATCCCGATTTGCTGAGGTCGCCCTCCACTGACGCGGGTACCATCCCTAACCTCAAGTTCTCATTTGCCGCCGCGCGCAACCGAATCACGCCAGGCGGTTGGGGACGCGAGGTGACGGCGCGCGAGCTGCCAGTGGCAACCACCATGGCGGGTGTGAACATGCGCCTGAAGCCGGGTGGCATTCGTGAACTGCACTGGCACAAGGAGGCTGAGTGGGCGTACATGCTGGCCGGCCGCGCCCGGATTACTGCTGTCGACGCGCAAGGCCGGAACTTCATCGACGACGTCGGCGTGGGCGACCTGTGGACTTCCCGGCGGGCATCCCTCACTCAATTCAAGGCCTCGAGGAGGGCTGTGAATTCCTGCTGGTGTTCGACGACGGCAACTTCTCGGAGAACGAAACTTTCCTGATTAGCGACTGGTTCGCTCATACGCCGCGCGAGGTACTGGCCAAGAACTTCGGCCTGGCCGAGTCCGCCTTTGGCCGTCTGCCGCGGGACCTTGAGCAAACGAGGTGGATCTTCCCAGGGGACGTGCCCGGCCCGCTGGCGGGAGACACGGTCCAGGCCCCGGCGGGTTCTGTACCTGTGACCTACAGCTACCGCCTGCAGGCCCAGAAGCCCGTTAAGGTCGCGGGCGGCCAGGTGCGAATCGTCGATTCGTCCAACTTCCCGGCCGCGAAGACGATTGCGGCGGCCCTGGTGGAGCTCGAGCCCGGCGCCATGCGCGAGTTGCACTGGCACCCCAATGTCGACGAGTGGCAGTACTACATCAGTGGGCGCGGGCGCATGAGCGTGTTTTTCTCCAGGGAAGGCGAGGACCTTCGACTACCAGGGGGGCGACGTGGGCTACGTGCCGTTCGCGTTTGGACACTACATCGAGAACACCGGCGACGAGCCATTGGTGTTTCTGGAAATGTTCCGCAGTTCGTACTTTGCTGACCTGTCGTTGAACCAATGGATGGCGCTGACCACACCGAAGCTGGTACAGACCCATCTGGATCTGGACGACCAGACGATGGATCTCCTGCGCAAGGACAAGCCCATCATCGCTCGCTAAGCATAGCCAAGCGTAGCCGCCGTGCTGGGTCACGGCGGCCACGCCTTTGTTAGATCGAAGCAAGATGAGAAGGAAAGTTTCATGCACAACGCGACAATCGACGGGGCTGCGGTCACGACGACCTCAAATTCGGCCGGGATCAGCGAAGTCGGGCTTCGCGACCTGCTGCTCCACGCGCTAACAGTTTCGTCTGGGGCTGTCGATGCGATCAGCTTTCTCGCGCTGGGTAAGGTGTTCTCGGCCTTCATGACCGGAAACATCGCCTTTCTCGGGCTCCGGATTGCACGTGCTCCCGGGCCCGGAATCGTGTCTATTCTCGTCTCGATGGCTGCCTTTGCGGTCGGAGTCTACCTCTCGACGCGAATAGTCCCTTTTGAAAGTTGTGGCATCTGGTCTCAGCGAGTCACGGTCGCCCTAGGCGCATCGCTGATTGTGCATGCCATTTTCCTGGACGTGTGGTTCGCGACCAAGGGGCAACCTCCCATCGACGTGGCCCACATCCTGCTCGGTTTATGGGGAGTCGCGATGGGGATGCAGAGTGCTGCTGTTCGGCGCCTTCAGGTGAACGGTGTGTTTACGACCGCTGCAACAGCGACCGTCATATTCCTCGTGGGGGACCTCGTCAACTGGCGCGACACAGTTGCAGAGAGACGTCGGCTTACGGGCGTGCTCGTGTCTCTGTTTATCGGAGCCACTGCAGGAGGCCTGCTCCTGGTGCATGCGCAGATCTATGCTCCCGTTCTGCCATTCGTGATCACAGTCGCGGTGGTCATAACCGCAGCGATCTTTTTAAAGTCGTCCGGCGCCGCAAAGTATCCAAAGCAACTGCAAAAATCAGCCCGAGAATTAAGGTAATCGTTTGAATCAACAACATTCTTGAAAGTTTTTTGAGCCGCGGATTGGCTCACCCGGGCGCCCTTCGTCTACACAATGGTTTTTCGCAATCGCCCTCGCGTTAACCTCTTGCTACCACAGTCCGAGGCGTCCGTCCTCAGTTCACGGCCAGGACTATCTGAAATCCGTACGAATCTTCAAATAGCGGTGGTGGGACTTAAGTCGGAGTGTTGACGTTGTGTCCGCCGAAGGACACTTTTTTCTCTGACTGTTAAGCATCTGCCGATCACCTAAATCTCTTAGTTGAAAGAGGATGCGCGGGACTCGAGCTATTCAGGTGGTTTGGAGGGACGCTTGCATTTCTTAGTTTGTCGTCATCGGGAGGAAGCACAAATGCAACCGGCAAACATAGACACTGCAGGCGAACAGAGATCGCAAATGAATTCGAACTCCGAAAACGCACGACAGTTCAATGAGGCCCTCTCGCGCTCTCTTCCTTCATTTCAGCGAATGGCTTTTCGAAAACTGGGTAATGCAGCCGACGCGGAGGATGCGGTTCAGGATGCACTTCTCTCTGCTTACAAGCACTTGGATCAATTCCGGGGCGGGGCGCAAATGTCCACCTGGCTGACCACGATTGTCATCAATTCCGCACGGATGCAATTGCGCAAGCGGTCCGGCCACATCCAAGTGTCGCTCGACGAGCCGTTTGACGACGACCAGCAGAATTCTCTAGCGGAACGAATCGCCGACGATAGCCCAAGCCCTGAAGACGTCTGCCGTGAATCGGAGTTGCATGAGCGAGTCCGGCAATTCTTGTCGCAGATGTCAGCCCCGTTGCGCAAGGCCCTTCAGTTGCGTGGTGTGGAGGGCCTCACAACTCACGAAGCAGCGTTCATTCTGGGCGTGCCAGAGGGAACGGTGAAGGCTCAGCTCACTCGGGCACGCGCGAAGCTCCGCCAGCTTATGCGTCGATCGCTCAACGCAAAACCCAGTTCATTGCGGACGCGCACTCCTTTGTCGGTTGTGATGATTGAAGCGGAGAATACTCGCACGCGCGTTACGAGCAGTACGCGAGATCGCAATCGCAGAGCACTACCGCGGCGTAGAGGATCAAGCAGACAGATTCCAGCAGGTCTTGAAGCCGGCCGGAAGGTGGCCTAGCCATCACCAGGTCGCAGACGGCGAAGTGGCCGCCGTCAGTAATTCGCGGTAATTGAAGGACGGGGAATTCTATGTGGATCGTAAGACTTGCATTGCGGCGGCCCTATACTTTCGTGGTATTGGCCATACTTATCCTGATCATGGGTGCGCTCGCCATCGTGCGTACCCCAACCGATATCTTTCCCAATATCAACATACCCGTTGTGAGCATTATTTGGAGTTACAACGGTCTCGTGCCTGAAGACATGGCGGACCGGATCGTCAGCATCACAGAGCGAGCGCTTACAACCACAGTTGACAATATCGAGCACATCGAGTCCCAGTCGCTGTATGGAATCGCAGTCGTCAAGGTTTTCTTGCAGCCGAATGCGAGTATTCAGCAGGGCATTGCACAGATCACGGCGGTTTCTCAGACTCAGCTAAGGCAATTGCCTATAGGAACAACGCCGCCCCTCATTTTGGCCTACAGCGCGTCGAGCGTCCCCGTCCTGCAGTTAGCCCTTTCCGGCCAAAATATGTCGGAGCAACAACTCAACGACTATGGCCTGAATTTCATACGCACCCAGCTCATCACCGTGCCTGGCGCATCGGTTCCTTACCCTTACGGCGGCAAACAACGCCAGGTGCAGGTGGATCTGAATACGACGGCACTGCAGTCGAAGGGGCTGTCTCCGCTGGATGTAGTGAACGCGATCAGCTTGCAGAATTTAGTTCTGCCCACAGGAACGTCCAAAATCGGGTCGAAGGAGTACGACGTTTCCATCCCCAATGCAGCACCACAGACGATCAACGATCTGAACCGAATTCCGATCAAGGCGATTGGCGGGACTACGATCTACATAAAAGACGTCGCCTGGGTACGCGATGGTTTTCCCCCGCAGACAAATATCGTGAAGGTCAATGGGCAGCGCTCCGTATTGCTGACGATTCAGAAAGCGGGAGATGCGTCAACTCTGAGCGTAATCTCAGGCATCAAGGCACTTCTGCCGCAGATTAAAACAACGGTTCCACCTCAACTACAGATCAGTCCTCTCGCGGATCAGTCGATTTTCGTCCGGGGCGCGATCAGCGGAGTGGTGAGGGAAACGCTCATTGCCGCATGCCTGACGGCTTTCATGATTCTCACGTTCCTGGGTAGTTGGCGCAGCACGCTGATTATTGCGACCTCGATTCCTCTGGCGATCCTGTCCTCCATCATCGTATTCAGCGCCATCGGAGAAACGATCAACATCATGACGCTCGGTGGACTTGCCCTCGCGGTCGGCATCTTAGTGGACGATGCCACTGTAGAAGTCGAAAACATCAATCGAAATCGCGCTGCCGAACCAGATAAGGACATGGATGAAGTTGTTCTGGACAGCGCGTCGCAAATCGCGACACCCGCGTTCGTATCCACTCTTTCGATCTGCATCGTGTTTGCGCCTATGTTCCTTCTGTCAGGTGTGGCGCGGTACCTCTTTGTCCCGCTCGCCGAGGCAGTGGTGTTCGCTATGTTGGCATCGTATCTGCTATCCCGCACGATCGTTCCGACCATGGCGAAGTACCTTTTGCGCGGAGATAACAACGAGAAGAATGGTTCCGCAAGCCGCAATCCGTTCGTGCGTCTTCAAAAGCGTTTTGAGGCAGCCTTTGAGGCATTTCGCGTGCGTTATCGCGGGCTGCTAGAGAGTTGCCTCCATCACCGCGGAATTTTCCTGATTGTATTCTTCGCGCTCTGTCTGGGTTCTCTGGCGATTCTGATCCCCTGGTTAGGCCGAGATTTCTTCCCCAGTGTGGACAGCGGCACTTTCAAACTTCATTTGCGCGCTCCAACAGGAATGCGCATTGAACAGACGGCTAATTTATGCGATCTGGTCGAGCAGTTCATTCGACGGGAAATCCCGGCGAACGAAGTACAGAGCGTCATCGACAACATCGGCCTGCCCTACAGCGGCATCAATCTGTCTTATAGCAATTCGGCACCCGTTGGGACGTCGGACGCCGATGTTCTTGTGACGCTCTCCGCCAACCACCATCCAACGGACAACTACGTCCACCAACTGCGTCTGACATTGCCCAAGCAGTTTCCGGGAGTGGAATTCGCGTTTTTGCCAGCCGACATGACCGGCCAGATTTTGAATTTCGGATTGCCTGCTCCAATTGATGTCCAGATTGTGGGAAATGACTTGGCGGGAAACCGGCTGTACGCAGACGCGCTGCTCGAGAAGATGAGATACGTCTCAGGAACAGCAGACCTGCGGATTCAGCAGCCCTTCGATGAGCCCTACCTGCGCTTCAGAGTCGAGCGCACGAAAGCCGAAGAGCTTGGCTTCACTGCTCACGACATCGCGCAAAATCTTCTGGTTTCGCTAAGCGGCAGCTTCCAGACTTCGCCCTCGTTTTGGGTGGATCCCCAAGACCACGTCAGCTACCAGATCGCCACACAGACGCCGCAATACCGCGCGGACACGTTGCAGGATATTGAAAACATTCCGGTCACAGGCACAGATCCCAATGCGCCGCCATCAATTATGGCGAGTCTGGTTTCTATGCAACGCGGAACCGGCATGGCGGTGGTTTCGCATTACAACGTCGCACCGGTGATCGACATCTTTGGTGTGGTCGCCGGGCGGGATCTCGGCAGCGTATCCAGCGACATCAACAAAATTATTGATAACACGCGCGGGCAATTACCTCGGGGTTCTCAAATCGTCGTTCGCGGGCAGACTCAGACTATGCAGGCATCCTACATCGGACTCTTGAGCGGATTGGCATTCTCGATCGTACTCGTATACCTGCTGATCGTGGTCAACTTCCAATCCTGGCTGGACCCTTTCATCATGATTTCGGCTCTGCCCGCCGCGCTCGCCGGGATTGCCTGGTTTTTATTTGTAACGAAGACGACGCTGAGCGTGCCCGCACTCATGGGGGCGATCATGTGCATGGGCGTCGCAACCTCAAACAGCATTTTGGTCGTAAGCTTTGCGACGGAAAAAATGGAGGAAGGAAGCAATTCCGTCAGCGCCGCATTGGAAGCGGGCTTCACGCGCTTCCGGCCTGTGTTGATGACCGCCCTGGCGATGATTATCGGTATGGTGCCCATGGCCCTCGGCCTTGGTGACGGCGGGGAACAAAACGCTCCTCTCGGTCGCGCGGTCATTGGCGGATTGCTTTTCGCGACAGCTTCGACGCTCTTTTTTGTACCGGCATTTTTCAGCCTGCTGCAGCGTTCACGCCGGCCGGCAGCTGTGAGCAGCAAGTGAGCATTTAGGCGCCACGAATATGGGAGCTACTATGTTGAGCCAAACAGACAATGTCAGAGCAGTCGCCGGCCATTCGGGCCCGCAGAATGATCCGAAGCCGGCAAAGTCGGCTCGAAGGCGATGGCTCGCGCTCGCGGTTGTGTCTTTCGCAGTTGCCGCGGTGCTCGCGTATGGGATGTGGTCCCGTGTGAGAGCCAGCAAAAAGTTGGGAGCGGAGACATCGCAACTGGCTGTCACTCAAGTATCCGTCGTATCGCCCAAGCAAACTGCCCCTGCCCAGGAGATCATCCTGCCGGGGAACGTACAGCCTTTCATCAGTTCGCCGATTTATGCACGCACAAATGGTTATCTGAAGAATTGGTACGTCGATATCGGAACGCCGGTCAAGCAAGGGCAGTTGCTTGCTGTAATCGACGCTCCGGAGGTCGATCAGCAATTGGCGCAATCGCTGAGCAACCTGAACACGGCAAAAGCCAATCTCGCGCTTGCCGAGATTACCAAGAATCGCTACGAGGGGCTCATCAAGACGAATGCCGTTGCCCAGCAGGACGTCGACAATGCGGTGGGCTCATACAAAGCAAACGAGGCGATCGTTGCCGCGGATGAGGCAAACGTCAAACAGCTTCAGGCGCTGCAATCTTTTGAGAAAATTTATGCTCCGTTCGACGGCGTTGTCACAGCGCGAAATACGGATATCGGCGATCTGATCAATTCAGGCAGCAGTGGGGGCGTGAAAACCGATATGTTTCACATCGCTCAACCTGGCACGTTGCGTGTCTACGTAAACGTTCCCGAGGAATATTCGCAAGGAGTCAAGGTCGGCATGACCGCAAATCTGGCTCTGGCCGAGTTTCCCGGGCGCACTTTTCAGGGGAGACTGGTCCGCACCGCCGATGCTATCAATGTCACCACCCGCACATTGCTGATCGAAGTTGATGTGGCGAATCCCACCGGCACTTTACTCACCGGTTCTTATGCCGAAGTCCACTTGCAGGTTCCGACGCAGGCTTCCACTTACCTTATTCCGGTCAATACGTTGTTATTCCGCTCCGAAGGTTTACGTGTTGGCCTTATTAAGGATGGGAAAGCCGAGATTTCGGCCGTGACCCCTGGCCACGACTTCGGCGATCAAATCGAAATTGTGTCCGGCCTTAAGGCGAATGATCAAGTCATCATTAACCCGCCCGACTCGATAGTTTCGGGACAGCAAGTCCAAATCGTTCAGGCCACTTTGCCGGGAGATACCAAATGAAACCGGCTCCGAACACCGCCATCGGGGGGAACTTGTTTAAGCCAGCCTGGCGAGTAACTCTGCTGGGATTGGTTTTGCTCCAGATCAGCGGCTGCACGGTCGGGCCTAACTACCACACTCCCACGGCACAGATTCCCTCGGCCTACAAAGAAGCGGCGGGGTGGAAGCCCGCGCAACCGAACGACCAAAATCTCGGTGGCGATTGGTGGACCCTATTTCAAGATCCGCAGCTCAATGACCTGGAACTCCAGGTCAATGTATCGAATCAGAATCTCAAAGCCGCCGAAGCGCAGTATCAGGAGGCGCGCGCGGCTCTCCGCTACGATCGTGCTGACTTGTACCCGACGGTCACAGCCGATCCGTCGGCAACTCGTACGCGGATCTCTGCCAATCGTCCGCCACCGAATTCGATCTTTAATGGCATCACCGAGAACGATTTTGTGCTGCCTTTCGACCTCTCTTATCAGGTCGACGTTTGGGGACGAGTTCGACGCACGGTCGAGGCGGCTCGAGAACAGGCGCAAGCCAGCGCGGCAGACTTGGCGACGGTCAACTTAAGCATGCACGCTGATTTGGCGGTCGATTACTTCCAAGCGCGCAGCCTGGACGCCGAGGAACAGCTCCTCAATTCTACGGTCGCGCAGTACCAGCGGTATTTGGATTTGACGCTTAACCGTTTCCAAGGAGGATTGTCTTCGGAGGTAGAGGTCCAGCAGGCCAGGACGCAACTGGAAACAACACAAGCACAGGCCATCGATGTCGGG
Organism: uncultured Acidobacteriota bacterium; assembly: GCA_963803735.1. Lineage (GTDB taxonomy): Bacteria > Acidobacteriota > Terriglobia > Acidiferrales > UBA7541 > Palsa-189. The sequence continues at coordinate 262,130 of CAWDNV010000022.1, forward strand.
GTGCTACGCGCGCAATACGAACACGCAGTTGCAATCCTTATCGGCAGGCCTCCCGCGGAGTTCAGTCTTCCGCCGCTGCCGCTCACCGCGCCGCCCCCACCCATTCCGGTCAGTGTGCCTTCGGAGCTGCTGGAAAGACGCCCGGACATCGCCGGCGCGGAAAGACGCGTGGCCGCCGCAAATGCGCAGATCGGGGTTGCAAAGGCGGCCTATTACCCGGTGATTAGTCTAGGTGGTTCGGGCGGATTTGAAAGTGCCAACATCAGCACCCTGCTCAATGGACCGAGTGGGCTGTGGTCTTTCGGAGCCTCAGCTCTGGTCACCGTCTTCGACGTAGGAAGACGCCGGGCGTTTACGGACGAGGCGCGAGCCGCCTACGATTCGCAGGTCGCGACGTACAGGGAAACCGTCCTGGCCGGATTTCAGCAGGTGGAAGACAATCTGGCGGCTTTGAGAATTCTGGAGAATGAGGCTGCGGTGCAGGACCAGGCGGTGAATGCAGCACAGAGCTCACTCGAGCTTTCCATTCAGCGCTATCAGGGCGGTGTCACCAGTTACCTGGAGGTGACCGTTGCGCAAAGTGTCGCCCTTTCTGATGAAGTGACCGCAGTCAATATCCTGGGCCGGCGCCTTGCAAGCGCCGTCTTGCTGATTCAGGCTCTCGGCGGAGGGTGGGATCGTTCCAGTTTGCCACAACGCCCCGAGTGCTGCGGCAAGCTGACGAGCAGCAATTCCAATTGATTTGGCAGAGCTGTGCCGTTCATTGCGAGTATCCTAATTGCCCGCGAACGAGTCTCCTTAGGCCGCTTTCCCCGTAGCGATCACACTGATCCATTCAGTGAGCTCGCGTCATTCGTTCGACACGTGTCCTCAACGGGTTACCTGGATGATCGGCCATTTTTGCGCTTACGCGTTAACCTCAGGGAGTGCCGCAGAAATAGCTCGAAGTCACGCCGTATCAAACTATCGAGAGCCCGAATCCCGGCCACGCAGGCAGATCTCTTATACCTTCGTTCACGCCGACTAAACCCCTCTTTGGCAGGTCAAATGCATCATTGTTGGCCAGAAGAGGCAAATGCAATGAAGAATAATCTAACCTCCACGCTGGACCCAACGCGTCACAGCAAAGACGCGACTGAATTTGCGAAAGCCTTGCACCGGGAGATTATCGGTCAAGATCAAGCCATCGAGAACGTCTTGGAGATCTACCAGACATTCCTCGCTGGACTGAATGCGCCGGGACGCCCCGTGGCTAATCTGCTGTTTCTGGGACCGACCGGCTCCGGCAAAACGCGAGTCGTAGAGGTTATGGCGCAATCATTGTTCGGCGATCCTCGTGCCTGCACCAAGATCGATTGTGCAGAGTTTCAGCATCCCCATGAGATTGCCAAACTGATTGGTTCTCCTCCAGGATACCTGGGCCACCGTGACACTCAGCCATTGCTGTCACAGGAAACGCTCGACCAATGGCACACTGAAAAGTTGAAACTCTCGATCCTGCTGTTTGACGAAATCGAAAAGGCCTCGGACGCGCTCTGGAAGCTCTTGCTCGGAATCCTGGATAAGGGCAGTCTGACCCTGGGTGACAACAGCCGGGTTGACTTCTCGAGATGCATCATCGTCATGACCTCGAACCTGGGGGCTAGCGAGATGGCCAACCTGGTGCACGGCCGCCTCGGCTTTTTCCAGATGACCGACGTGCTCGAGGGCGGCTTCGATGAAAAGATCGGCCGCACTGCAGTAGAAGCGGCGCGACGCAAGTTCTCACCTGAGTTCATGAACCGCATCGACAAGATGGTGGTGTTCAAGACGTTGCGTCCAGAGCATCTGCGGCGGATCGTGGACATTGAATTGAGCTTGGTGCAGCAGCGCGTGTTGAGCGCACCTGGCACGAACAAATTTGTCTTTAATTGCACCGAAAGCGTCAAGAACTTTCTGCTAGAGGAAGGAACGGACCCGAAGTACGGGGCTCGCCATCTGAAGCGGGCCATCGAGAGGAATATTGTCTTCCCGCTGGCGAATCTCGTGGCGACCGCTCAGCTGAAATTCGGAGATGTCGTGCGAGTTGATCTCAGCCCCGACGGCCGGATGACCTTTATGAAAGAGGCGGAGGGAGCCTTGAGCCTAGGCCTGCTGGAACGCTACGAGAACGAAACCAGACCACCTGCCTGGGAAGCCGCCGAAGTCTGGGCCGTAGCTTAGCGTGGAATTCTCACTCCGTTCAAATCCAACGGTAGTCTGCGAACTGGCGTGGTCGCCCTGACTTAGCCATCAGAACTACGCACGTACCGCCACAGAAACAAAACTCTGGCTTCGATCGTGAGTGCATCTCCCGACCGTCTGAGCGCATCGGGCGGAATCCATGCCGGCATTTGCAGGTATTAATTCCGTCACGTTTGAAGAGTTGCCGTTCTCGCGAAACCATTCGATATACAAACAAATAGACTGGCCCCGATTGTCCGCATGGGGACATCGCGTCCGCGGGCTGGCATACACATCTTGCTATCGCTCGTACCCCGCCTCTATTTCCCGCCACTTACAACTAAAAGTTTGGCAACCGGCTTGCCCTTTTCCATTGTGTCGCTTGAGCTGGTCAAGCGTTTAGCAAATACAAATTTGAGGAGAAACAACAATGTTCACGGAAGCCATCGAAAAGGTTCACCCAAGACACAGGGAAACCAAGCCTTTCCAATTGCTGTCATTCTTCGCTGTTCTCGTCTTCGCGCTATCGCTTCACCCCGCCAAAGCGCATGCGCAGATCATTGGAGAGCTCGAAGTTACCGTCCCGTTTCAGTTCTATGCCGGGAACGCCAAGCTACCCGCCGGCAAGTATGTCCTCCACATGCTCGACAACTCCGATCTGAGGACCATGGAGATCAGCACTCCGGACGGCTCCACGTCTGCTCTCTTCGAAGTTGAGGACGCCGAAGCGAACTCCGCCCCTCGTAAGAGCGAATTGATATTCAACAAGTATGGCGATCGCTATTTCCTCGCGAGAGTTTTTGACGAAGGCAACCCGGACGGCAGCAGGGTTCCCGAATCTCCGTACGAAAAAAAGGCCAGTCAGGCGGCGGAGGAAGCTCAGGCACACGTGCCTGCATACCACCAGGGGCAACAGGGAAAGTAATGATCGCGCAACAGCAATCGCCTGAGCGCGAGCGGGCCGGTTTATCTCGCGACAGAAATTTATCTCAGAAGTTCAACAAGGAGGAAATATGAAAGCTCAAAGAGTCGTACTCGTTTTGATGGGAATGATGTTGTTGGTCGCGGGCAGGTCGTCAGCTCAAGACGTGAAGACCGACTACGATCGCAATGCAAACTTTACCCAATACAAGACCTACTCCTGGGAACAGGTCCAGACACAGGATCCGCTGATGGTCGACCGGATCAAGAGTGCAGTGAATGGCGCTCTGGCGGCGAAGGGTTTTACCGAAGTTCCGTCAGGTGGGGACCTCTCCGCCATGGCCATGGAGACTACCCAGAATAAGCAGACGCTCGACACGTTTTATAACGGCTTCGGCGGAGGTTGGCGTTGGGGAGGATTTGGAGACGCCACCACAACCACCGACAACTACAAAGTTGGAACCCTCATCGTCGACCTCTTCGACACAAACACAAAGAAACTCGAGTGGCGCGGTTCGGCCAGCGACACGCTTTCCAACAAATCTGAAAAGAACATCGACAACCTCGATAAGGGCGTGGAGAAAATGTTTAAGAAATTCCCTCCCGAGCCCAAGAAATAACGCTTGTCCAGTTTTTGCGTGCGGCCAACGGTCGCACGCAAAAACGGACAGTCAGAGGAGCTTATGGAGTTTTTAAGCAGTGGTTTTGAAGCGAACAGGATTATTCGAAGGAATGAGAGGAATGCCATGCTGCAGAGAAACTCGATTGCAAGTCACTTTGAAAAGAAGAGCGTTGGTCGATTTGCTGCACTGATTCTATCCGCGCTTCTCTTGGGCTCCTGGTTTGCGCCAGCCTTCGCCCAGCAGCCGGGGCAACGGATTTTGGTTCTCCTAATGATGCCGCCAGCGCGTTCTTTGCCGCGATGCAAACGCAGGACGAGCAACTTCCGTTGAGCATTCTTGGACCAGCCGGAAAAGATGTCCTCTCTTCCGGAGATCCAGCGGAGGACGCGAATGCGCGTATCAGCTTCGTCATCAAGTACCGGGAGATGCATCGATTTGTGACAGAACCGGATGGAACGTTAACGCTGGTTGTCGGTGCAGAGAACTGGCCCTTTCCGATCCCTTTGGTAAGCAACCACGGTTCCTGCTATTTCGACACGCTCGCCGGCAGAGACGAAATCCTCTTCCGCCGCATAGGCAGTAATGAAATTGCTGCCATGGACGCTTGCCGAGACCTGGTTGAAGCGCAAAAGGAATATTTCGCCCGTCCGGTGGGAAACCTCTCTAAGCAATTCGCGCAGAAACTGGTCAGCGATGACGGCCGGCACAATGGTCTGTACTGGCAAGATGCTTCGAACGACTTCGACAGCCCAATCAACCCTCTTATCGCCTATGCGTATGGGAAAAGCCTAAATGACCAAAGCAGAGATCAATATCCATTCAATGGTTATTTTTTCCGCATCCTCACCAGCCAAGGACCGCATGCACAAGGCGGAGCCAAGAATTATGTCGTCGATGGAAAAATGACCGCGGGATTCGCTTTCGTTGCCTACCCTGCCGAGTATCGCTCGTCAGGAGTGATGACCTTCATCGTCAACGAATCGGGAGTCACCTACGAAAAAGATCTTGGTCCTGACACAACAAATATCGCAGAAGGAATGACCACCTATGACCCGGATTCCACCTGGCACCAGGCGCAGTGACGGAGGAAACCATGAACTTTCATATTAAATCCGGATCTCTGACGTCCGCGGAACCAGGAGAATTCATCATGAAATTGGTAAAGCAGAGTTTGGCATTGTTAGTAACCCTTTCACTCGTGTTAGCCACGGCACCCGGAGGGTTCGCGTATCAGACAGATGAGTCAACAGCGGCGCCGGTTCAGCCCGCGCAGCAGACTCCCGAGCAATTGCAACAGTTGGTAGCACCCATCGCACTCTATCCGGATGCTTTGGTTGCGCAGATCCTGGCGGCCTCGACATATCCCACTGAAATTGTCGAAGCAGATCGCTGGATGCAGCAGCATTCTGACTTAAAGGGACAGCAACTGGGTGACGAGGTGAATAAGCAGTCTTGGGATCCCAGTGTTAAGGCGCTCACACAGTTTCCCTCGGTGCTGGCCAACCTGGACAAGAATCTCTCCTGGACCTCATCGCTGGGAGATGCATATGTCAACCAGCAGCAGGCTGTGATGGACGCCGTCCAGGTTATGCGCCAACGTGCGCAGCAGGCGGGAAATCTGAAGAGCACGACTCAACAGAAAGTAACGACGCAGGGCACGACCATTGTCATTGAACCAGCCAATCCAGACGTCGTCTATGTGCCCGCTTATGATCCTTGGCTCGTGTATGGCTCGCCCCTAGCAGTGTGGCCCGGGTGGTATCCGGTTCCCGGCATTTTCATCGGCGGCCCGGCGATTGCGTTCGGTGTAGGCTTTGGAATTGGCTACTTCGGCGGCTTTGGTTGGGGATGGCACCATTGGGGATTCGACCGGCATAACCATGCGGTCATGTACAACCACGACACCTACATCTCCCATAGCAGAACGTTCATCAATCGCAACAATTTAGGTCACCGCGCCAGCGATTTTCATGGCGGCCCAGCTGCGAGAGGATTCGCGGGCGCACAACATGGGTCCGCGGCGCCACACAGCCAGCCCGGGACGCACTCCGGTGCGTTCAGCGGTTTTGATCACGGTGGCATCGCCAGGTCCAACTCCTCTCGTGGACAGTCTAGTTTTGGCGGAGGTTTTCATGGTGGCGGAGGGTTCCATGGCGGAGGCGGTTTTCACGGAGGCGGAGGCCGAAGATAGCCTTCTTCGTCGTCATGTCGGCAATTGCGCGTAAGGAGAGAAATTATGCAGTACCCACTCAGTTGCACTTTCAAACTCAAAAGGAGGATGTCATGAATGGAATGCCAGCTACATTATCTTATCTGCTGATCACTTGGGGTACGATCACCGCCGTGCTGTTGGCCTTGGTGATATATGGCAATACGCTCTCGATTCGCGAAGACGATGAAATCTATTTGAACCGGGCAGAAGATCACATGATGGCGGCCGAGCAGAGGGTTCTGATCACAAAAATGGACCGGCTAAAGCGAGTCATCATGGTCCTCGCATCAGTTTCGGGGATCCTGCTCATCGCGAGCGCCGGCCTTTGGGCATGGATTGGCTTTCACAGCTAGAACGTGCGCCCCGAGTGCGGCCAATCGGCCGCATCCCGGAATGGACGGAGAACTAGGGGACTTGGTTTGGAACCACAACGATTTTGGGAACGTCCACGATCAGGGAATGGTCGCGGTTAAGGTCGGCTTCGCGCTTCGGCTTCCGCCAGCCAACCACGCCTTAAACGCTCCGGCGAAACATTTGAGAGGTAGGGTTTGATATCGAGAATCGGGGTGCGATCGAGCATATCGACTCCGCGGACGTCAAGGCGCGGGCCCTGGCGGCGAATGAGTTCGACGACAGTCAAGCCAATCGGATTCGGGCGCTTGGGTGATCGCGTTGCGAATACACCGTGAGGGCGATTATCGCTGGGTGGCATGCCAACCAGTTCGAATCCTTCGGAACGATCAAAGGCCCAGATCACGAACAGGTGAGAAAAACCCTCGATATCCTTGAGACCAAGTTCGAATTCCGGCTTGATTTCGAGAACGCCTTCCGCGCTATGCTGTGTGCCTAAGCCTCTGGGAACTTCTCGAGCGTTCTTGTAAGGACTTCCCACGTATCCGATGGGCTGCATGGAAAACGTGCTCACCGTAATCCTCACTTTCTATCGCGCGAGCGATTCCGGCCGGCGGCGATCAGAAAAAGGATCCGTCGAAAGCCTCGGGGAGCAAATCGGACATCCGCCACACCAAAGTTTGACCGCCGAGGTTTGCCAGAATCACATCAGCATCACGACAAAATTCCCACAGAATCTGCCTGCATGCGCCGCACGGAGGAGTTAGCCGCTCTGTGTCGGCTACGAGGGCCACCGCATTGAACCCGCGCTCGCCTTCAGAGAGAGCTTTGAAAACAGCCACACGCTCTGCGCAAAGCGTTAATCCGAAAGTCGAATTTTCGATATTACAGCCGGTAAAGATACGTCCCGAATTCGCTCGAAGAGCGGCACCGACCCGGAAATGGGAGTAGGGTGCGTGCGCGTGTTCGCGCGCTTTCGACGCGGCAGCAATAAGTTCCGTTCGTTCCTTGTCCGTCATTTCACTATGCGTTCGCACCTGGGGCACCGATCACGCGACGCACGAGCGGCCGCGGGGTTGGAGCTTCGCGCGTGATCTGAAAGCTGGCCGCTATCAAACATCGCGCATCATCGAGGCGTGCCGGAGAGTTGTAATGGATTGTACAAAGAACCTCGCCCTGCCGGATGGCATCACCTCGTTTTCGATGAAAGACCAGTCCGACCGCGGGATCGATGGTATCCTCCTTGGTGTTGCGACCGGCGCCCATGGCGATACATGCGAGCCCTAATTTTTCGCAATCGGTGATTTGCACGTAGCCATTGGCCGGACTGGTGACCTCCGCAGTATATTGCGCTTTCGCCAAGCGCTCCGGATGATCCACAACGCTGTCGTCCCCGCCTTGCAGGCGGATGATCTCACGGAATTTGTCTTTCGCGCGGCCAGAGGCAATCTGATCGGCCGCAAGCCGCTTGCCTTCGGCTACTGAGGCGACGCGCTCGCCAAGATAAAACATCCATGCGGAGAGCTCGAGACATAGATCGCGGAGATCAGCAGGGCCCTCGCCGCTAAGAATCTCGATCGATTCCGCAACCTCCATCGCGTTGCCCGCAGCGCGGCCGAGTGGCTGGTCCATGTCCGTAATCAGCGCCACGACTCGCTTGCCCATCCTTTTGCCCGTTTCGACCATCAGCTCTGCAATGCCGACGGCTTCTTTTTCAGATTTTAGAAAGGCTCCCGAACCCGTCTTAACGTCGAGCACCAAGGCGTCTATTCCCTCTGCCAGTTTCTTGCTCATAATTGACGCGCAGATCAGGCCGGGACTCTCCACGGTGGCGGTGACGTCGCGCAAAGCGTAGATCTTCTTGTCAGCCGGCGCAATTTCGTCGGTCGCACCTATCAGCGCGCAGCCACATTTGCCGAGCACGCGCCTGAAATCGGCAAGCGAGAGGTTCACGTTAAAGCCAGGAATCGATTCAAGTTTATCGAGTGTGCCGCCGGTGTGGCCAAGCCCGCGGCCGCTGATCATAGGCACGACGAGGCCGCCGGCAGCTACGATGGGAGCGATGATCAACGACGTCTTGTCTCCCACTCCGCCCGTCGAATGTTTGTCTACTTTTTTGCCAGGCAGATCGGAAAGGTCCAGCGTTTGTCCCGAGCGAAGCATGGCATCGGTGAGGGCCGCGATCTCCGAATGTGCCATTCCGCGCCATACAATGGCCATCAGCAAGGCCGAGATTTGATAATCCGGAATCTCCCCGCGCGTATAACCGTCGATGAGAAAATTGATTTGCTCGGGGGTGATTTCGCCACCCTCGCGCTTTTGGCGGATGAGATCAGCGACGCGCATAGACTAGAGCGCCCAAGTTTATCGAATCTGTAAGGGAACCACGAATGAAGGCACCTTAGCTGCGTGATGATTGCTCGGCGTACGTTTGCTGAAGTTCCTTCAGTATCGACACACTTTGGCTGGCGCCCAGCCTGTCCGCGCCTGCGCGCAAGAGGGCTAAAGCCGTGTTGAGATTCCTGATTCCGCCGGCAGCTTTTATTTTCAACCTGCCCCGATGGCGATTCATTATCTCCACAGCTTCGATAGTGGCGCCGCCAGCCTTGCTGAAGCCCGTGGACGTCTTGATGAAATCCGCACCGCTGTGATTCACAATTTTGCAGGTGAGTTCGATTTCCGCGGCATTCAATAGCCCAGCCTCCACGATCACTTTGCAGATCCTGTCAGCACCGGCCGATTGGACGCTGCTTGCGACGTGCTGCAACTCGGTTTCAACTTCCGCAATGTTTCCACTCTTGAGGAGACCAACATTCATGACGACGTCAATCTCGTCGGCTCCGTCGCGAAGCGCTTCTTCTGTTTCCGCTAATTTTGTTCCGGTTGTATTAGCGCCCAGAGGAAATCCAACAACTGTACAGACTTTGACAGAAGTTTTACGCAATAGATCCCGAGCTCGCCTAACATAGAAAGGATTCACGCAAACTGCGAAAAAGCCGTTTTCGGCTGCCTCTTTGCATAGGAGCGCAATATCCGATTCGGTTGCCTCCTGCTGCAAGTTGGTGTGGTCGAATTTGCGAGCGAGTTCGTCTTTAGAAATCAATTTATCTGTCATGATGACAGTGCTACTGAACGGACAGCATTTCTATGAATTCTCTCAAAAGATTCTGAGCCACGTGCCGCCGATAATTGGCCGTCGAACGCATGTCGTCTATAGGCGCAATTTCCTGCGCTAGTTTCTCGCTGGCGGTGCGCGCAACAGCGGGAGAGATTTTCTCGCCGCGCAATAATCGCTCAGTTTGCGTTGCGCGCAAAACGATGGGAGCAACGCTGCCAAAGGCGAGCCGGATGTCAGCGATGCGGCCGCCATCTATTTTCGCAGCTCCCGCAAAGCAGACTTTTGAGATGGCTTGCGCTCTTCTTGTTCCTACTTTCCGATAAAGGGACCGCGAGCCTCGTTGACTGCGGGGCAGCCGGATTCGCCGAATGAGTTCGTCGCCGCGAAGATCCATTTTTTTATATCCGGAGTAGAATCCGTGAAAGGGTCGCCATCTTGCGCCACGAGCGGAAACGAGCTCGATTTCCGCATCGTAGACAAGCAGTGCGGGCGGGGAGTCAGCGGCAGGCGAAGCGTTGGCGATATTTCCGCCAATCGTTCCACGATTTTGTGTGGCGACCGCGCCCGTTTCAGATGCGGCTTGGCAGAGCATCGGAAACTCGCGTGCCAGCATATCGTGGTTCCGTGTTTCTGTGTAGGTCGTCGCGGCTCCTATGGCGACGAAGTCAGGTGTAACTTCAATTCCTCTCAACTCCGGCAGTTTCCAAACGTTCAGAAAATATCGGTGCGAGAGCTTTCCTGCTTCGAGCAGGACCATCAGATCCGTTCCCCCGGCGAAAAGTTTCCATCTGCCTGGATCCCGGCCGAGCCGGTCGAGAACTTCATTCAGGTCGCGCACTGGCTCGAGGTGATAACCGGGGAGGTATGCCCTCACGAACCTCGCTCCGATGAACCTCGCTCCGATTCGCGACACGCCTGAAGAACCGATTCGAAAATCTTTGTATAGCCTGTGCAGCGGCAAAGATTGCCGGCAAGTCCTTCTTGAATTTCAGCCTCCGTGGGCTTAGGGTGCCGCGCCAGCAGGTTCACAGCCGCAAGAATCATGCCTGGAGTGCAAATTCCGCATTGCGCGCCGCCATGTGCAAGAAATGCCTGCTGAATTGGGTGCAGATGCTTTCCAGCAAGCCCCTCGATCGTCAGAATGTCAGTGCCCTCCGCTTGCAGGATGGGCACCAGGCAGCTATTCACGAGCGCGCCATCCATTTCCACCGAACAAGCACCGCATTCGCCTTCGCCGCAGCCCTCTTTTGTCCCAGTGAGGCACAGCTGTTCGCGCAGCACATCCAGCAAACGCGCCATCGGATAGGCTTCAAGTATTACAGCACGCCCATTCACGCGACAAGTCACTCGGATTTTACCGGCCCAGTCACGCATGAACGTGTTCTAACATCTCGAGCAGTACTTCCGGCGTGACTGGAATTCGACGAATGTCCGCACCAGTGGCGTGGGCAATGGCATTCGCGATTGCGGGTGCGGTCCCATCCAGAGGAAGCTCGCCAATGCCCTTTGCGCCTGCCGGTCCTCGTCCGTAGGGGATTTCCTCGAAGAACACGCGAATCGGCGGAACATCCATGGAAGTCGGCATGACGTAGTTGGTCATCTGTCCGTTCAGCATGCGTCCTTGTTGCCAGACAACATTTTCGTACAGGGAGAGGCCGATTCCTTGTGCTACTCCGCCTTCGATCTGTCCCTCCGCGAGGACAGGGTTGATGACTTTTCCCACTTCCTGCACGGCCACGAAATCATCGACGTGTACTTCGGCCGTGCGCATATCCACAGAAACTTCCGCCACATAGATTGCCCAGGCATAGGCGCTGTAGGCGTCGCCCTGATATGTTTCGTCGTTCCAATGCAAATCGCGGGGATGTTCGTATTTGACGAATGATCTCAACGGTCCGAAGCGAGCGATATATTGACCGCACGCCTCCGCAAAAGCCTTGGAGTCATATCCCGGCTTCAACAACTCGCTTCGCAGTAGCGTCTCACGCAGGGCACGTCCTGCCGATTCGACGAGCCCTCCCACGATCATCGCAGTCCGCGAAGCAACCGTCGGTCCGCTATTGGGAACATCTGCCGTGTCGGGCTGCACGATGTCAATTTGATCGCATCCTATCCCGAGCGCCTCTGCTGCAATCTGGGTGAAGATGGTGTTCGTGCCTTGGCCCATTTCCGTGCTCCCGGCCAAAACGCGCACGCACCCCTCAGGAGTTGCTTCCAACCCGGCCTCGGAGGCCAAATATTCCTCGCCTGAACCTGTGAAGCCGGCGCCGTGTAAGAAAGCGGCAAATCCGATTCCTTTTTTAATCAGCGAGCCGGCATTCTCGTTTTCAAACCGGGTGCGCTTGGCGTAGTAATCAGTCATCTCGAACGCACGCCTCATCAAGCGCTCCATATCAACTTTCTCGCGCACAATTTGGCCAAAGGCGAGGGTGTCGCCTTCGCGAAGGAAATTTCGTTGCCGCAATTCGTCCGGAGTGAGCCCGGCAGCTTCAGCCACTCGATCGAGATGACGTTCCAGCGCGAAAACGCTCTGAGGCGCGCCGAAGCCGCGGAAGGCCCCATGGGGAGGGGTATTCGTTGCAACCGCCCTGCTGCGAACGCGAACGTTGGGACACTTATAGGGGCCCGCAGCGTGAATCGTTCCGCGCGAAAGGACTACCGGAGAAAGCGTTTCGTACGCTCCGCCATCGATCGTGAAATCGATGTCCATCGCCAGGATTTTGCCATACCGCGAGACAGCTGTGCGATGGTGCGTGCGCGAGGGATGGCGCTTGGTGGTGGCAACCATGTCTTCGGCGCGATCGTAGATCATTTTTACTGCTTTCCCCGATTTCCACGCCAGCAGTGCCACATGGGCCGCGAGCATAGAGGGATATTCTTCTTTCCCTCCGAACCCACCGCCCGTTTCGGTCTGCACCACGCGAATGCGTTCTTTCGGCAGGCCAAAAAGCTGCACCAGCGCCTTATGCACGTAGTAAGGACATTGCAACGAACCCCACACCGTGACGCCTTCGGCTTCGCTGGCCCGCGCGATCATTCCTTGCGGCTCGATGTAAAGCTGCTCCTGCGCCCCAGTTTCGTATTCGCCTTCCACGATTAAGTCTGCGGAAGCCCATACGTTATCGACGTTGCCCTTCTCGATGAGGAAAGACTTAAAGATATTGTCGCGGCCCCAGATGATTTCCTTCTGTGCGAGCGAGTCTTCCATCGTGAAAACTGCCGGGAGTGGCTCGATATCGATTTGCACGGAGCGCCGCGCTTCTTCGAGCAGATATTTGTCCGGATGGGCAAGCAAGAGAATCGGTTCTTCGGCGTGATTCACGATTTCGCCGGCGAGGCAGGGCTGGTCATCGACAATCAAGGCAATGCAGTTTTTTCCAGGAATGTCTTTTGCCCGCACGATCGTGAACTCGTCCCAGGAGATATCTTCCCCGAACTGTATTGCTTGAATTCGTCCGCGGGCGGCAGGGCTGCGAACCGTGATGCCGTACAGCATGTCAGGAAATTTGAGGTCATCGACATACCGCGCGGCGCCAGTGACCTTTTCCCGTCCCTCTTTTCGTTGCACCGATTTTCCGATGAAGTGCGTTGCCATCGTCTGCAGCTCTAGTAAGGCGTCTTATCGCTTTTCTCTTCCCAGGCACGAAAAGCTTTCAGGGCTTGCTCGCGCATCAGCGGGATCATAGGAATCGTACGTTGGGAGTGCGGCCTCGCTGCCTCCTTATAGATCAGCGAATCGGCAAAACCGATTTTGGCTGCATCCTCGGCGGTATTGCCAAAATAAACTCGCGCTGGCCGCGCCCAGTAAATGGCTCCCAGACACATGGGACACGGTTCGCAAGTTGTGTAAAGCTCGCAATCCTTCAGTTCGAAATCCGCCAGCTTTTTGCAAGCTTCTCGAATCGCGACGACTTCAGCGTGCGCCGTAGGATCGTTGGTGAAAGTCACCTGGTTCACGCCCTCTGCGATGATTTCGCCATCCTTCACCACAATGGCCGCAAATGGGCCCCCTCGTCCCGATCGCACATTTTCAATCGAGAGTTCGATCGCGCGAGCCATGAAAGAATTGTCGTGATCGTTCAATTCGATCCGCCCCACTGAACTATAGGAATCTCGATTGCCCGGTCATTACTGGCACGGAATGCAAAGCCACCACTCTTTTCTGGTATGTGTGCGCCTTCTCGAGAATTTCCTTCTCATTGAGCGTCAGCATACGGCGGTCTTCCATCACCAGCTTCCCATCGATCACAACCGTTCTCACGTCCGAACCTTTCAGTGCATAAACCAGCTGCGAATAGACGTTGTACATCGGCGTAGCATGCGGCCCGCTTGTGTCCACGACGATTAGATCCGCTTTTTTGCCCTCCTCAAGAGAGCCGATCTGCTTCTCAAGATGTAGTGCCCGGGCGCCGTTAATCGTGGCCATTTCGAGGGCTTGCTTCGCGGGAAGCGCGCGCGGATCCATTCGCGCAACTTTCTGAAGCTTGGCGGCGAGATCCATTTCGTCGAAAAGATCCTGGCTGTTGTTGCTGGCGGCGCCGTCGGTGGCCAAGCCAACGCGGTTGCCTGCTGCCAGCATTTCGACGACGGGCATCACGCCGGCAGCAAGTTTCATATTGCTGGAAGGGCTGTGGACACTACCCACGTCGAATTGACGGAGCACTGCGATATCGGCTGAATCCACCCAGATGCAATGAGCGCCCACAAGGTCGGGCCCGAGTAATCCAATCCTGGAAAGATACGCGACAGGAGAAAGACCATGCCTGGATCGGCTTTGCACCGTCTCGAACGGCGCTTCAGCGATGTGAATGAGAATTGGCACACCGTTGCGGCGCGCGAGGGCGCCCGCAGCCTGCAAATTCGCCTCCGAAAGCGTGTAAATCGAGTGCGGCGCCACCGCCGGAGTGACCAGCGGATCATCTTTCCATTTATCGATGAACTTCTGCGTGTATTCGAGCGCTTGGGTTGGCGTCCGATGATCTGGCGCGGGGAAATCGACGATCGTCTCGCCAAGAATTCCGCGCATCCCGGCCTCTTTGGTGACGCGGGCGACCGCATCTTCGAAGTAGTACATGTCCGCGTAGGTCGTGATTCCGCCACGGATCATTTCGACCATGCTTAGGCGGGTCCCCCATTCGACGAAGTCTTCCGTCACGTTCTGTGCTTCGGCGGGGAAGATGTACTTCTGCAGCCAGTCGTTCAGGGAATGGTCGTCGGCGAACCCGCGAAACAGGCTCATGGCCGCATGCGCATGGCCATTGATTAGCCCCGGGAGGACCAGCGTGCCGCTGGCGTCGATCGTTCTCCGGGAGCGATGCTGAGATTCAATTTCGGCTCGCTCGCCGATCGCTGCAATAAATCCATCGCGTATAGCGGCCGCGCCGTTCTCGATCACTCGGCTCTTTGCGTCCATGGTGACAAACGTGCCGCCGCCAACAAGCAAATCTGCGCTATTCATTGGCCGGAACTCCTATCCCCTTCGGATGGGAGATCCCGCCGTCACGGGCATGCCGGCGCGTGCACATGGGACGGCAATGGGAAGAACCACAGTGTGTCGCTGAAAAGGCAGGACTAAATCGCGCGAGGTGCGTTTTAGCCATTGCGAATCTTACCAGATTTTTGTTGGTGAAGTGAGCCCTGACGCCGGAAATCACGAGGGAGGCTTGGGCTGTTAACTCTAGGTTGCGGGCGCTTTTTCCAAATCCTCGGCAATGCGCGGAATTACACGTCGAAGCAGTGCGACAAACTGAGTCCTCACTCGCTCTCCGGTTTCCATTACTTCGGCGTGACTGATGGGTTTGTCCAGAATACCTGCCGCCATATTGGTTACGCAGGAAATTCCAAGCACGCGAATACCCATGTGGCGCGCCACAATGACTTCCGGAACGGTAGACATCCCCACCATATCGGCTCCCAAGGTTCGAAGGTAACGAATCTCCGCGGGCGTTTCGAAGCTCGGCCCCGAAAGGCCCGCATACACGCCGTCCTTTACATCTATGCCAAGTTTCCTTCCCTCCGCAAAGGCGATCTCACGATACTTCGGGCAGTAGGCTTGACTCATATCCGGAAATCTCGGGCCGAAGCGTTCTTCGTTCGGGCCGATGAGCGGATTGATGCCATTCAGGCTGAGGTGATCACGAATGGCCACCAGTGCACCCTGGCTGAAGGTGAGATTTATAGCCCCGGCAGCATTGGTCAAGATGGCGGCCTGAATTCCCACCTGCCGCAGCACACGCATGGGATAAACAACGTCCTTAATCGAGTACCCTTCGTAGAGATGCACGCGCCCATGCATGGCTGCGACGGGAATTCCATCCACTTTTCCGATCGCGAGCTGGCCGGCGTGTCCTTCGACCGTGGGCTTGGGAAATCCGGGGATTTTTTCGTAGGGAACGTGAGTTGGCGTCGTCAAATCGTCCGCAAACGCTCCCAGGCCGGAACCGAGGACCACCGCAATTCTTGGACGTAATCTGGATTTCGAAAGTATGTATTTAGCTGCTCGCTGCGAGCGCGTGAAGTCACTGAGTGGGTCCCGCCGGGCACGAGCGGCGCTCATTACATCATGATCCCGACAATGGAGGCGGACATGAGATTGGCCATCGTGCCCGCCATCAAAGCGCGCATCCCAAGTTGGGCCAGCTCTGTGCGTTTATTTGGAGCAAGAGCCCCGATGCCTCCAATCTGGATGCCGATGGAGCTGAAGTTCGCGAAACCGCAAAGCGCAAAGGTGGCAATGGTGTAGGAGCGCGGGTCGAGCGTGCTTTGCATCGGTCCCAACCGCTGGAACGCGACCAGTTCGTTCGTCACCATGCGCAAGCCTAGCAGATTGCCAATCGTTGGGCAGTCCCGCCATGGGATGCCGATGAGCCACGCAACGGGCGAAAAAATCCAGCCAAAAATCTGCTCGACGCTCGAAGGAAACCATGCGACTCCATGTGAAGCGAGCACGTTGTGCGCTGCGCCGAAGCATCCGTCCACCAGGTAAATGAGAGCGATGAAGGAGATCAGCATGGCGGCCACATTGAGCGCAAGATGCAAGCCGTCGATCGTTCCGCGCGAAATCGCTCCGAGGATGTTCGCATCACGCTCCATTTGCACGTTCTCTACTCGGCCCGCGGTCAAAGGCTTCTCCGTTTCTGGCACCAGAATTTTGGCGAGTAGAATGGTGCCGGGCGCCGTCATGATGACGGCGGCAAGCAGGTGCTTGGCCTGAATTCCGTATGCGATGTAGGCGGCCATCATGCCGCCCGAGACGTGGGCCATTCCGCTGCTCATGATGGTCATCATTTCCGACCGTGTCACCTTCGGTAGAAACGGGCGGATTGTCAGCGGCGCCTCCGTTTGGCCCATAAAAATGCTAGCCGCGACATTCAGCGACTCGGCTCCGCTTGCGCCCATCAGACTTGTCATTACGCGCGCGGCTGCCTTCACGACCAGTTGCATGATTCCCAAGTAGTAAAGAACCGCGAATAAAGCCGCGATAAAAATGATTGTGGGCAGCGCTTGAAATGCAAAATAAAAGCCCCGAGGGGAGTTCTTCTGCCCCAGGTCTCCGAAGACAAACGACGTGCCATAGTAAGCGAAATCCAGCAGCCAGTTGGCCGCCGCGCCTAGCTTTTCGAAGAAGAGCCGGCCGTATTCCCACCGCATGATCAGAAAAGCAAAGGCAATTTGCAGCCCGAGCCCCCACGCCACGGTTTTGTAACGAATTGCCTGACGATTGGCCGAAAACGCGTAGGCCAGTCCCAACACCGTCAGCATGCCCAGAATTCCCGTGAAGCGATCCATTTGATGCACTCTTCTTCAGCCCTTTACCATGAACAAGTTCCCTTGGATTACCTCTACTAACAGCTTCAAATGGTGGTTCTGAGCAGCGGCTGTGCTCATTCGCGCCCGAGGAATGCGTACCGAAGCAGGAAAAGCACCGATAGGACCCAGATCAGCGGCCTGATCTCGCGGTACCGCCCGGTTCCCAACTTGATGAAGGTGTAAGAGAGCATCCCGAGACTGAGGCCCGTGGCTATGCTGAAGGTCAAGGGCATCGCCACCATTGTGATAAAAGCGGGAAAAGCGTCCGTTAAATCATTCCAGTGGATTTTCGGAATCGAGCTGCACATCAGCGCGCCAACGAGAATCAGCGCAGGCGCCGTGGCATAGGAGGGAATCGCCGCCACGATCGGCGCACAAAACATCGCCGCGGCAAATAGCGCAGCGATCAGAACGTTGCCCAGTCCCGTTCGCGCCCCAGCCGCAACTCCTGCGGCGCTTTCGATATAACTGGTAACCGTGGAGGTCCCCGTAAGGGCACCGGTTATCGTGCCGAATGCGTCGGAAAGCAGGGCCCGGCTCGCGCGAGGGAATTTTCCATCCCGCAAAAACCCGCCCTGTTCACAAACGCCCACCAGCGTGCCCACATTGTCGAAGAGGTCCACGAAGAAGAACACAAAGATGAGTTCGCCGAGACCGAGATGGGCTGCGGCACGCAGGTCCAATTTCATGAACGTACCCGAAGGATGCGGCAGGGAAAGAAGGTGAGCCGGCCAACTGGTCAGTTTGAGCGGTATGCCTGCAAGCGCAATCCCGATGATCCCAATCAGAATCGATCCCGTGACCCGTTTCACCATCAGGATGACGATTACAACCAGCCCCAGTAGCGCCAGTAGCACCTGCGGGTCGCCCATTTTCCCGATTCCCACAAACGTCGCAGGATTCGCCACGATCAGCTGAGCGTTGCGCATTCCGATGAACGCAATGAAAAAGCCGATGCCCGCTGCTGTGCCGTGCTTCAGACAATCCGGAATATCGTTTACGATGTTTTCCCGAACTTTCGTGAGCGTCAGGATTAGAAAAATCACTCCCGATAGAAAGACCACGCCCAGCGCTGTTTGCCACGGAACGTGCCTGCCAAGGACAACAGAGTAGGTAAAATACGCATTCAGCGACATTCCCGGCGCCACAGCAATTGGGTAGTTCGCCCATACTCCCATTACAAGAGTTGCAATTGCGGTCGAAATACAAGTGGCAAACAGCACGCCTTCCACGGGCATACCCGCTTCCCCGAGAATGCGCGGATTTACCACGACTACGTAGGCCATGGCCATGAAGGTCGTCAGGCCGCCCAAGAGTTCGCGCTGAACCGTCGTTTGGTTTTCGGTGAGGTGAAAGACGCGGTCGAGCAGGTCATTTTGAGCGGGAAAAGCCGCGGCCTGCGTTTGCGCCATCGAGAGAGAATAAGGCTATTGCCGCCTTACGCCAAATGAGATTTTTGGATGAATGCTCGCCAGAAATTTGATCGGATCCGAGCGGCCCCTTGAAATAGATGTCCCTTGCGGCTTAACGAGGACCCCGGTATTTTACTGCATGGCTAGTCGGACGAAGTTCGGCACGGCAGACCATTCCTCGCATATCCCCCTTGATCCAACTCAGCCATCTTCCAAAGCATATGGCTTGCGTCGCGGGATTCTTTCTCCTTTCGAGACGTTGGCGCAATCCGTTTCGACGATTGCTCCCACTGCGACGCCCGCCGCGACGATACCTCTGGTCTGTGCTCTCGCGGGCAACGGCACCTGGCTGGCGTATGTATTGGCAACTGTCGCAATTTTGCTCGTCGCGTGGTGCGTCGGACGTTTCGCGCGATATTCGTCCTCGCCGGGTTCTCTCTATAGCTATGCCTCTATGATTCTGCCTCCGTGGTTATCCTCGATCGCTGCCTGGAGTTTACTTCTCGCCTACGTCGCAACCGCTTCAAGCGTGATCGCGGGACTGTATCAATATGCAACGATTTTCGTCGGAAAATCAGGAGTTCATCCTGTATCGGCCGTGCTGATCTCACTATCGGTGACGGGCGCTTGCGTCTGGATCGCCTGGCGCGACGTGAAAATTTCGGCTCGTTTGATGCTGTGGATCGAAGCTGTTTCGGTATCCATGATTATTACGCTCGTCGCGCTGGTGCTCGTGCGCCATGGCTTCCATATAGATTCGGAGCAACTTCACTTGCGAGGTATGAGCGGCAGCGGCCTCCGATTGGGATTGGTTCTTGCACTCTTCAGTTTTGTCGGTTTTGAGAGCGCCACAACACTTGGTGCGGAGGCGCGCGATCCCCTGAAGACCATACCGCGCGCAGTAATGCAAAGTGCGATCCTCGGCGGCGCTTTCTTCGCGGTGTGTGCCTACACGGAAGTGCTCGGTTTTCGCGCTGCCGGGCAGGACTTAGGAACCAGCCAAGCCCCAATGCACTTACTCGCGATGGAGGGCGGCCTGTCATTGCTGGGCCGGTTAATCGATGTCGGTTTGCTGGTCAGTCTTTCCGCTGGGACGCTCGCCTGTATCACAGCTGCTGCGCGTGTTCTGCTCCTGATGGCGCATAATGGCATCGCGCACGATTCCTTTCGCGCGACTCATTCCCGGCACGAAACTCCCCATCGCGCCATCGTGATCACCGGCATTGCAGCCGTCGCTCCTGTGATAATTCTGGCTATACGCGGCGATAACGGCTTGGACGTCTACGGCTGGATGGGTTCCCTGGCCACCTACGGTTTCATCGTCGCTTACGGAGTCGTCTCAATTGCGTTGCCACGTTATCTCCGCGAACACGGAGTCTTCCATCCCGCCGCGCGAGCCATTCCGGCTCTCGCCTTCGTGGCGATGTTGCTGGCGCTCGCAGGCAACCTCTACCCGGTGCCCGAAGGCCCGTACGGAAAATTACCTTACATATATCTGGTGTATCTGGCTTCGGGGATGCTTTGGCTTCTGTTACGTGGGAATAGCAAGGCTCGTGAAACTCTGCAAAGCTAAGCTTGTTCCTCCACATCCTGTTGCACGAGGAACAGCAGCACGATACCGACTACGGTGAACATGCGGAATGCGGCGTCCTGACCATTCCAATTCTTCGACTGCCACATCAGGAACCACTCGCCTCCCACGCTGAGAAACGCCACCAGCCATTGCAGAAGGCCCACCGTAAGGCCGATGATCGCCACCCCCTTGGCTGACTGGAAGCTAGCCGCGGTGCCCCGCAACGTGCCTGCGAGCTTCACTCCACCCACAAAGCACAGGAGCATGGTGAGCGCTTCCCAGGCGATGATTGCCACATAAAATGCGGTATGCAAAGCCGGCGTGTTGATCGCACGCCACATCCCTCGGTTCCCCGGGAAAGTCGAATCCATCATCAGTACATGCCGCACGAACTGATAATTCGAATCGTAATCGGTCGTGTTATTGAACACGACGAATGCGTAGTAGAACGCCACTGCAAACACCAGCAACATCTTCGCGACGCGCAGAGTCATCGTTTTTCCGCCGGAACAAATGTTGCAAAGTAATCCCGCAAGGCCCGGAGCGTCGCGTCATCGTAGTCGGGATTTCCCGGCATTTGCGCCTGTGCATTTTCCTTTTTCGGATCGCGCACATAAGCCGAAAAATATTCTGGCGCGCCCGACGCGAAGACTCCCAGCGCCAGCCAGGGACGTCCCGATTTTTGCTCACTCTGTCGGCCTGAGTTGTGGCAGTGAAAGCAATTCTGCTGCGCGATTTTGTAGCCCGCCTGCACGGAAGCATCACCCGCTTGCGGTCCGTGCGGAGCAATCTCGCCAAAAACGGCATTTTCGTGGTGAAACTCTAGCCGCACGACTCCCCAAGGGATTTGTGCTTCGTCACTGTGCGAAAGAATCTTGAAGCTTGGCGTGAACCTCGGGTGAGAAATCATGTAGGGCCCCATGTCGTAGCGATGCGTCCCGGGGTCCTTGGGCCACCGTGAAGGAGGTTCGCCGTTTACCAGCAGCACCAGCAGCGGGTGGTGCTCTTTCACATATGCACGAGGGTAGGCTGCCCGATATTTGTCATCGCAAATCGCCAAGACCAGATCGGCGGAAGGTTCAGCACCCAGTAGTGGCGCCAAATCCTCTAGGGCTATCCCGCTGATTTTAGTGGGGCCGGAAAAATTGGGATCGTCTTTTACCGTGTAAGTGACAAGGCTCACGGCCAGAAGCGAATCAAGCGTCACATAGCGCGTTGTTCCCGTCGGAAGCCCTGCTAGATCGCCGCCCACTTCAAGATCCGAAGACAGCTTTCGCGTAACGTTCAGAGGACAGCAGTGATCGGGCGGAAGATGCGGTCAACGCATCAGCGCCAGCCATAGCCATCTTGATCGAAATGAGGAGTACAACCCCAGCAGCTATGAGTAAGGCAGCCGAACTTGATCGCATGGCGTATCCTAACGCATGCGCGTTTGCGCGTAAGCGAGAAATTAGTCTGATCGCGCATGTGTTAAAGTGCTTCCCATTTCGGTAGCGGAGGCGAAAACAAGCATGGCATCGGGAACGGAAAAGCGACTTCGTAAACTTGGCATTACTCTTCCCACGCTACCCTCGCCCGGTGGCAATTACCTTTCCGCGAAAACAATCGGGAATCTCGTTTTTCTCGCAGGCGTTATTTCCACCGGTCCCGAAGGCGTGATTACAGGAACAGCTGGTCTCGATCGTACCGTGGACGACGCCTACGCAGCCGCTCGCGCGTGTGCGCTCACGCAATTGGCGGTTCTGCAGCGTCATCTTGGCTCTCTCGACGAAATCAAAGGGATCGTCAGCGTCAACGGCTACGTCAACGCGATTCCAGGCTTTTCCGATACTCCTAAAGTTATTAATGGCGCATCCGATCTTTTCATCGAGCTCCTGGGTGAATCTGCCCGGCACGTAAGAGCCGCCATAGGCGTTTCCGCGCTGCCGCGCAATGCACTGGTCGAACTCCAAATGACCGTCGAAATTTAGAGCGCCATGACCGAACACAATCTTTCGGCTCGGCCTACACATTCCCGCTGGAACCGCGCTCTGCCGCCGCGCCTTACGATCGAACCGGGCGACACAGTTCATTTCGAATGTCTCGACTCCAGCGGCGCGCAGGTTCATCCACAAATGACCCTGCCCGAGTACCTGAAAATCGATCGCGGACTCATCCACGCGCTCACCGGTCCGGTGTTCGTGAACGGCGCCGAACTAGGCGACGTGCTCCAAATAGACGTCCTCGAAGTGGCGCACAAGGGCTGGGGATGGACGAGCGTCGTCGAAGGCCTGGGATTTCTGAAAGAGCGATTCTCAGATCCATTTTTGTTTTTATGGAAACTCGAGCGCGAAATCAGCCGCTCGCTGGCTCCGGCTGTTGTTTCCCTTCGTCCTTTCTGTGGAATTATGGGCGTCGCGCCAGATACCGACGGCGAGTTCCGCACGCGCCCTCCGGGCATTTTCGGCGGAAACATGGACGTTCGCGAGCTTTGCAGCGGCGCCACTCTTTACCTCCCGGTTCTGAATAAGGGCGCTCTTTTTTCAGTCGGCGATGCTCACGCCGCGCAAGGCGATGGCGAAGTTTGCATCAATGGCATTGAGTGCCCGGTTGACGTCACCTTGCGCTTTCACCTGCACAAGCGCCGTCCATTGCCCGGGCCCATCGTCGAATCCGCTCCGCATATCAAGCAGGATCTCGAAACCGCGTGGATCGTCATCGAATCGGGGACCGATGCGACCGCTGCCGCCCGCGCGGCCACCTCCCGGATGATCGATTTGCTTGTGGACCGCTGGGGTTTTAGCGACGTTCATGCCTATCTGCTCTGCAGCGTCGCGTTGCATCTGAAATTCAGCCAGGTAGTCAACGAGCCCATGTTCACCGTGAGTGCCGCAATACCGAAAAGCGTGCTGCCAGCCAGGAGAATGTTTTAGTCCGACCGAAAAAATCGTCGTGAATCCATATTTTCCTAAGAGGCTCGCACGGTAACCGAGAGCGTCTCGATTGATGCGGCCGCAAATGCGCGTTGCAGTTCCGACGCAGAAGCAAACACTTTTCCCGCCACTTGACGCGCGGGGAATGTGAATTTCAATAGCGGCTCCGCGAATGGGTATGGATCAAGCACGAACTCTCGCGGACCCGCCGAACGCACTTCCACTCGCGCATGCCCACCACTTCGTAGCGGCAAAGGGTGCTGCAAATGCGCTGGCTGCCGAAAATCCACGCATGTCAGTAGCGAAAGATTGTCGGTCGCTTGCAGCAATCGGAAATGATCGAGCACCGTCGCATCGCTGGTTTGTTCCGCGGTGAACTTGGGCTCGGCGGCAATTCGGAGCCGAAGAGTTTTTTGCAATTGCAACTGTTGCTGAAGAAATTCGTCGAGCAGCGGCAACTGATCCGGCGAGATCGTTGAGCGGTCTGCATGTTCGCTCAACAAATTATAAGTGTGCATGGAAATGAGCAGCGCAGCGTAGGCATCCTCTTCTGCGATCAGCCGCACGGCGCGATCGCGCACGGCGAGGTAATCCGCCAAATCGATCTCTTCGAAAGCGGAATACTTGCCCACAAGCTCCACCGAGAATGCGCTCGGCTTCCCTTGCCGCGTGATTTGCGGCGAGCCGTCTCGCGCCGCCCAGCCATCGTCGTGCCGGGCGATGCCTTTAAGGACGTTCGCCCGCGGCTCGGGCGGAAGAAAGCGCTCGTTGCCCCAGTGCTCGGCGAAAGCACCGGCGAGCCGCGCATGATCGGGATGGGTCACCAGCCACCATCCGGTCTCCGTTTCTAGGCGCAGCATGTCTCGGCTTTCTTCATCGAATTCGGTCCCCTCATGTGCTTTCCTGCGCACGAGCGGATTCATGCCACCTGTGAAGGAAATACCATTCGAAAAACATCACCAGAAAGAAAAACGCAAATCCCAGCACCGTGGCCGCGGCCACCAGCGCAAAAAGGTAGTCGGTCTGCAATTGGGACGAAGCATAGAGGATCGAATAGCCGAGCCCTCCCGCACCTACGCGGCTCGAGCCCGCGTACAACTCGCCCGTGATCGCGCCAATCACCGCAATACCGCTGGCGATGCGAATCCCTACAAAAAGCGAGGGGACTGCATACGGCAGGCGCAGCTTGAACAGTATTTGCGCCGGGGACGCGTTGTGCATAAGGAAGAGATGCACAAGGTTCTCTTCGACGCTGATCAATCCCTGCGTTGTGTTGGCGATGATCGGCGCAAGGGAGATGATGAATGCGATGAACGCGACCGCCGGTGTTCCACCACCGATCCACATCAGGATCAGCGGAGCGACAGCAACGATGGGAACGGTCTGCAAAAGGATCGTATATGGATAAAGTGTCCGCCGCACCCACCGGAATTGCGCAAAAACCAGTGCGATCAGGACGCCGACAATAATGCTGGCGATTAACCCGCCTGCGGATTCCACGGCGGTGATGCTCAGCGATGCGAGAAGCGAAGAGGAGCGGCTAATTGCCACGCGGGTTACTGCCAGCGGCGACGGCAGCATATACGGTGGGACATGAAATATCCACAAAACGAGTTGCCAAATCAGCAGTAGCGCAGCAAATACTGCGATCGCATTGGCCACGTTTATGAGTCGCGCTTTCATTGGGCAATCGCGCCCGCGCAAGATGTGGGATACATTGGCGACGAGCGCACCGAATTCGGGCGTTTCGCGAAGGGCAGCAGTGCGGGGAAACGGCAGATCGATTGCGAATACCTTATGAATGCGTCCCGGATGCGTGGCGAGGACAATGACTTCAGACGAGAGAAAGACCGCCTCTTCCACAGAATGCGTGACAAACACGGCTGTCCATCCCTGCTCTACTTTCAGGCGCAGCAATTCCTCATTCAAACGATCCCGTGACATTTCATCGAGCGCCGCGAAGGGTTCGTCCATCAGCAGAAGTTTCGGGCTGGTCGCGAGAGCCCTTGCAATGGAGACTCGCATTTTCATGCCGCCGGAAAGGTCGCGCGGATAAAACTTCGCGACTTGCTCGAGTCCCACCAGCCTGAGCAGCGCTTCGGTTTTTTCTCGTCTTTGAGCCTTGTTAATCCCGTCAAGTTCGAGACCAAGACCAACGTTCTGCGCTACCGGCCGCCAAGGCAAAAGTGTCGCGTCCTGAAAAATGAACGATACAGTTTCGCGGGCATCCTTTGGCGCCATTCCGTCGACCGTTATCGTTCCTTGTGTTGGAGATGTAAGCCCGGCAATTAATTTCAGCACGGTCGATTTGCCGCATCCGGAAGGGCCGATAAGGGTGACAAACTCTCCCTTCTGAACCTTGAGATCCAGTCCCTGAAGCACAATGCCACTCTTGTCGTAGCCCTTACTGACGTTCGCAAAATCGATTTGAGGAGGCATCATTCACCAGACTCAGTTACTGGCAAATAAAGTGCGGCCGGATGATCGGGGTCGTGAAAGACAAATTGCGTCGAGCGCTTCCAATCCCAGGAAGTAGCGCGGCACGAAGGCACTTCGGAGCAGGGATTTCGATCGTAAAGGGGAAAGGCGCTGCTTGTGATCTCCAGGCGAACGCGTTCGCCAGCCGCAAAAACGCAGGACGTCGGCTCGAGATCGAACTCCCACAGATGAATTTTGTCCGCAGCGTATCCCGACTCCGCAAAAAGCCAACTCGAACGCGCGATGCCGATGCAGATGAATTCCGCCGTGCCGTTCGGCTTCACGCGAACGAGCTTGGCCGTGAAGTCGGTGTGCACCGCCGACGTGGAGCAATAGAGTGAAACTCGCGGTGTCCCGAAAATTCGAAGAGGTTCGGTAAGGGGCCCAGTCGAGTAGACAAGAATGTTGTTGCCCATCTCCAGCGTCGCTTGATCAAACATACCTGCGGCGGCGGAAGGCCCACCGGGTGCGACAACGGGCACCTCGGGATCATAAACGAACACGTCAGGCGGCTCTTCGATTTGCGGCGTGACGTTGGAAAGTTCGCCGTCCCCCTTTCGCGAATTTGCCTTGCCGCCACTATGTAAATAGATGGCGTATTTCGCGTCTCGCGGCCAGCTGTCTGCGTAGCGCCACTGGTTCTCGCCAAGAACAAAGTGGCGAATTTTAGGCTCCGATACAAACTCGTGTGAGTCCATTAGCCAGTGATTGAACCATCGAAGAAGGATTCCGTCGGTGTCGAGCAATGCCTGGCAGCCGAAATCTCCCGCTCCGATTCGGTCTCCCCAGGGTATGTGAACCCATGGCCCGGCGATCAAGTATTGGTTTTCGCGCGCGCGATCGGTGGCCGCATGCTCAGAAAGCGCGAGAAACCCGTCGATACTTCCATGCGAGAACATGTCATACCATCCGGAGATGTGCAGCGCCGGAACCCCGATTTTGTGGACCCAATGGCTGATATCCAAGGACGACCAATACTCTCCTGGCTCATCATGGTCGAACCAATCGAGTACATAGGACGGCACGCCTTCGCCTTGGATCGCCGGATGCGCGTGGAAGGGAAGTACGCTGTTTTGCGCCGCGAGATTGGCCCAGGCCGCCTCAAGGCGGTCGCTGGCCTCGCGAAGCCTTAGCCGTCTGGTGTGCTCCTTGAGTAGCTGAATGCCCCAGCCCAAACTCGACGCGAGCCGCAGCGCGCCTTGATGATAAAACCAACTGTGATAGAGATCGTGGGCTGTCATACCGGGAGCGATGCAAACCAGGCCTTCGGGATCTTGGGCGGCAGCGAGCAGTTGCGTCATGCCTTGATACGAGAATCCGTACATGCCGATGCGTCCATTCGATTCGCCGCGGGTTCGCAGCCAGGCGATCGTCTCCGCTCCGTCGCGGCCCTCGTTGCGAAAGGGATAGAATTCGCCGTCGGAATCGCCGCGCCCACGAACGTCCTGAATCACCACGTTGTAGCCATGCCTGGCGAACCACACCGGATGCGCATACACGACCGTCGAGGCGATGTCGCGCCCGTATGGCTGTC
Source organism: uncultured Acidobacteriota bacterium (assembly GCA_963803735.1). Taxonomy (GTDB): domain Bacteria; phylum Acidobacteriota; class Terriglobia; order Acidiferrales; family UBA7541; genus Palsa-189. The sequence goes on from CAWDNV010000022.1 coordinate 289,275, forward strand.
GCATCAGCAAAGTAGGGTTGGGGCCGGGGCGTTGCGGGTAATAGTGATCCGAAACGAGTTCCACGCCGTCGGACATGCGGCAGCGAACGCCTCGTTCGAGGCGCACTCCGTCGCCGCAATCGACCCGATTCGAGCTGTTCATTTTCCGCGCTGATCCGGATAACGAAACATGGCCTCGAGCAGCTTCGCGATCTGCGCAGAAGCTTCTTCGATCCAGCGCTCACCCTTTTCCGGCGTTGCCGGACGCGGATCGCCAAGTACGCCGCTCGGAGCTATGTCGGCAGTAAGCCAGGAAAAGATCGCCGGCGCGTTCTCTGGACGCAGCAATTCCGGTTTGGCAATGTCCGCGATGTAATTCGTCGTATAGGCGGAGTGGTCGACGAGTTTGGGCATGGACGCCAACAGAAATGAAGTTTCGACTTCCCCGGCGTGGAAGCCGTAAGCGCGTTCTTGTGGATTGAGACCTTCGAAGGGAACGCCGCCGGAGCCGTGCAGCGCAAACATCCGAAGGCCGAATTCGGCGCGCAGATCGCGGGCCATCACGTCGATTAGCGAAGTGTTGCCACCGTGTGTGTTGTAGAGCACGACCTTTTTGAAGCCGGCGCTCGAAAGACTTGCGCCAAGATCACGCAAGACTGCCATGAACGTCGACGCGCTCAGCGATAGAGTCCCGGGGAAGCCAATATGCTCGTTGCTTTTGCCATAGTGCACGGGCGGCAGCGCATAGACGGGTAAGTCCGGCGCGAGTTTTTCGAGAGCGCGCCCGAGTAGAAGATTGTTGATGAGAGTGTCGGTCGCAAGCGGCAGATGGGGACCGTGCTGTTCAATGGCTGCGGTGGGCAAAACAAGCAGCGTAGATTCCCGCGGCAATGCGTCGACTTGCTTCCAATTCAGGTAGGCGAAATTGCGCGAATCGGGGATCCACGTCTTCACTGATTTTTCGTTTCCATCGCGTGACTTTGTGACTGAAACGTCGCCATTTTGCCCGGGTTGAGCAGACCCTTGGGATCGTACCGTTGCTTAGTGAGAAGCTGAATGTTGTCCGCCCTGTAGCGCCCGCCCCCTTCAACGTTATTCACGTGGGGATTCGCGACAAAAACGCCGATCCCGCGGCAGAAATCAATCATTTCGTTGAGCCGTTCTTCACTGACGAAATAAACGACCGGAATCGCGCCGGGGATGACTTGTCCCGCGCCATTCTTCATAAATTCCATATGAAACAGAATCTCTTTGCCAAACCGCTCCTTCAATTGCCGGAACTGCTCGCGCACAGTAACCGGATCGAATCCACACTGGAGGTAGGTGTAAGCGTCGTCCGCCGTCATGGCCCAAAGTGTGGTGTGATTCCACGTGTAGTCGGAAAGAAGCGGGCGCGTTCGCAACCCATAATACGCGCCCGAGTAGGTGACTTTGCCGCCCGATTGCCTGGCTGCGGTTTCGAGCGCAGAGAGTTGCTCAGTGGCGATCATAAAAAAGATCAACGATTTTTCTTCGGGCGCGTACTGCCTCACGGGAGTGAAGAAGGAAGGAATCGGCCATTCGAATGTGGTGACGAGACGCTTGGTCCAGCTTGGATTCGTGGCGACTCTCTCGCTGAAGTCGAAGGCCGCGTCGAAGGAGCCGAAAGCCACCACGCATTGCGACCAGTCCACAGCAGGAGCAAGTGCAAGCCAGATGCGCGTGATGATGCCATTAGTGCCCCATGCATGCAGGATTTCGTGGACCGCTTCGCCTTCGTGAAAGACGATCCGAGGTTCTGGCTCCATCGTTACGACTTCCAGCGCGCGGACGGTATTGAAATCCCTTAGATTTCCATTGGCCACTGAGCCAATGCCCCCAGACCCGCCGCCGAGAAAGCCTCCGAGCGAAGCCTTCACAATCGTCGAAGGGTAGCAGCGAAGCTCCCAACCGCATTTGTGGGCCTCGTTTTCGAGAACGCCCAACCGCACTCCGGGTTCGCAAACAGCGACTCCATCTGGCTGGATAGCTTCGATTCTATCCATGCGCATCAGGTCGAGGATGACTCCGCCGTGCAGTGGAATAGCCTGGCCGTAATTTCCTGTCCCTGCCCCGCGGGTTGTGACCGCGATATCTCGTCCATGGCAATAGCGGAGTACCTTTTGTATCTCCTGCTTATGGAGCGGCTGAACGACCACTTCACCCAGCTTGCCGTCGAGTTGCTTGCGGAGCACAGGCGAGTACCAGTAGAAATCGCGCGAGAGCTGTTCGACGACGCCTGGCTCGGTCACTACGCGCGCTTCTTCGCCGATGATGGAAGACAAGGCAGCGATATCCGTTGGATCCATGGTGCTCGAACAACCTACGATTTCGTTTGCTCCTTGCGCGTCGACCAGGAACGAAATGCCTTTTGCATTTTCGGATGCGTGAAAAGCATGACACACAACTCGCGGAGCACGGGCCCTTCAACGATGCAATGCATGTCGGAGCGGCGCGCAACTTCCTTTGCGTCGATGAGGATCTGCCGGACGAAGCGGTTAGCGTCCGCAATGGTCGCACCATAGACCACGCGATCGAGTTGTGCCCAGAGAGCATTGGCCATGCACATGGCACAGGGTTCGCATGTGGAATACATCGTATAGCCTGCAAGGGAGGGTTTTTTCAGCTTCTTGCAGGCTAGTCGGACAGTGCGCGTTTCACCGTGGGAGCTTGGATCGTTTTCCGCCATCACCGCATTTGTGGCAATCATCAACCGTTTGCCCGTCTTTGTGTTTACGATGAGGGCGCCGAAAGGTACCGGCCGGGAAGTCTTGAGCGTGCGCGCGGTGAATTCGCAGACCTCGTGCATGCGCTCTTCATCTACTGCTGTGACGCTTGTAGCAGCGATTGACACCATTTCCATGGGCGTACGCTAGCACATCTCCCCGGTCACTCAACCCCACGAAAAGCTGATACAACCTATCGGGGAAGCCGTGATTTGCGCGCTAGTGAGCATGCTAAGCTGAAAGCCCTCTTGGGAACTAAAATGGCACTAATTTCGCGCGGCTGTACATGCTTTCTTATCGTCATGGCAACTGTTCTGTGCTCGGTCGGCTGCCAGCACGTGTCATCAAGTGAACCGGGCTTGACCAAGGTGACTCTTCAGGCAGACTGGTACCCCGAACCGGAACACGGCGGTTTCTATACTGCACTTGTGAAGGGCTATTACAAAGACGAAGGGCTCGATGTCACGATCCAGCCGCTGGGTCCTTACCTGAGCGTAGACAAACAAGTTTCGTCCGGCGGTGCGCAATTCGGCCTGGGAACTTCCGACCGTATTCTGGAAGCGATTGCCGACGGACAACCGGTCGTCGCCATCGCGGCAACGATGCAGCGCGATCCGCAAGGCATAATGGTTCGAAAGAATTCTCCCATCCATTCGTTCGCCGATCTAAATGGTCACACGGTGGCGATCAAGACGGGTTCCACGTGGTGGGAATACATCGAACGAAAATATCAATTAAACAGCGTGCACGAAGTTCCGGCCATGATGAACGTAGCAAACTTCATCGCGGACCCGAACTATGTGCAGCAAGCGTTCGCCACATCCGAGCCGTATTTCGCGCAAGAAGCTGGAGTTGAGACCAGGGTGCTGCTTACGAGCGATGCTGGGTACAATCCGTATCGCGTCATGTTCGTGACGCGTGACTATCTGCAGCAACATTCCGATGTGGTGGCCAAGTTTGTGCGGGCATCACTTCGCGGATGGCGTGAGTACCTGAATGATCCGGCGCCCGCTCACGCCTTAATTTCCAAGGCGAATCCGGCTGTGAAGCCGGATTGGATACAGTTCAGCTGGCAAGCTCTACGTGATGGCCACTTCGTCACTGGCGACGATTCGACCGGAGCGCAGCTGGGACAAATGACACCGGAACGCTGGGCCACGATGTATAAGCAGCTTTCCGACCTAAAATTAATTGACAAACCATTCGACCCTGCCACCGCTTATACTCTGCAATTCGTAGCGCGGGAGTGACGCTGCCTGATTGCCGAAACTAGAAGTGGATGCCGACAACATAGCAACAGGAAGCACCCGTTGTGCTGATGCGAACGCGGCGTCCTAATTTCTACGCTAGCGCTCCGGTTTGGTTTCTCTTTTGGTCTTTGTCTCCAGCTTACGCCCAGACGACCACCCCTCCCTCGAATCGTGCCCGAACTCCCGAGCAGCGCGCCGCACGCGCTTTTGCAAAGGTTCGCGCCAATCCACTTGCACTACGGGCCTTTCTTGCGCGCATGCCCAAAGGCGGCGATCTGCACAATCATCTGGATGGAGCCGTATACGCAGAATCGAGAATTCGAACCGGTGCGCAAGACGGTCTGTGTGTAGCGCTCGAAGGACTTTCTTTCGGGAAACCGGAGCGCCTGACGCAAGGCGATCCCCCCAATCCCGTCTGCGCCGATGGTCGGGTCCCGGTCGCACAGGCTTTTCGCGACCAGCACTTATATGACGCGATCGTTGACGCCTTCTCGATGCGCGGTTTCGTGCCCGTGCCTGGGCGCACCGGTCACGACCATTTCTTCGACACTTTTGCGAAATTCGTAGGCACAGACTCACCGCATATCGGCGAATGGCTGGACGAGATCGCCACTCGCGCCGCCGCGCAGAATGAACAGTATCTAGAAATCATGCCCACGCTCGATTTCACTCACACGGCTGCAATTGCCAAACAAATCGGTTGGCGTGAGGATTTGGCCGGGCTTCGCGGCGATTTGCTTGCCGCGGGATTGCGCGACGACATTGCCGTCGCTCGCGCCGTTCTCGATAACGCTGAAAATCTGCGCCGCTCGCGTGAACGTTGCGGCCAAACGGATGAGGCTGCCGCCTGCAAAGTTCAAATGCGCTACGTGTATCAAGTGCTTCGGGGGTTTCCAAAGGAGCAGGTCTTTGCTCAGACGCTGCTCGGCTTTGAAATCGCCGCTGCTGATCCGCGCGTTGTGGGCGTCAATTTCGTAATGCCGGAAGACGGCGCCGTCTCCATGGCTGATTACGAAACGCACATACGCATGATTGGCTTCCTGCATGATATCTATCCGCGGGTTCACATCAGCCTGCATGCGGGCGAACTTGCCCCCGGCCTGGTGCCGCCCGAAGGGCTTTGCTGTCATATCCGACTCGCGGTCGAGCAGGCGCACGCCGAGCGCATCGGCCACGGCGTCGACGTTATGTACGAAGAGCGTCCCTACGAGCTACTAAAAGAAATGGCGCAGAAACACGTAATGGTGGAGATCAACCTTACGAGCAATGACGTGATTCTTGGTGTTAGCGGCAAGGAGCATCCGTTGACACTTTATCGCCAGTATGGCGTTCCTGTGGCGCTTTCCACCGACGACGAAGGCGTCTCCCGCATCGATATTACGCACGAGTACGTCCGCGCTGCCGAAACTTATGGTCTGACCTACTCGGACCTGAAGCAGATGGCGCGCACAAGCCTGGAACACAGTTTCCTGCCCGGCGTGAGTTTGTGGAGCGCGAAGGACATATTTGCGCACGCACTCGCGGCTTGCTCGGCGGATTCGCTCGGCGCCGACAAGCCTTCGAGCGCCTGCGTGGCATTCTTGAAGACCAGCGAAAAAGCGCAGCAGCAGTGGGAACTCGAGCGACGCTTCCGCGAGTTTGAATCGAGTTTCTGAATCGTCAGGCGTAGTACACGAGATGAGCGGTGATGCCTCCCGCGAGAATCAGCGCGGAAAGAATCAGCCAGTTGTAGCTGCTGCCGTAAGTTCCAGGGAAGTGATTGCTGATCATGATGAAGATCACAGGGAGCGTCATGTATGTATTGTGGACTGTGCGCGCTTTCGCGCGAGCGCCCAAGGTCATATCGGGCTCGCGGCCCTGTTTGACGGCCGCGAGCATCTTGCGAGATGCAGGCAATATACGTGCCCAAACGTTCGCGCTCATGATCGTGCCAAAGAGCGCGCCTATATGGATATATGCGGCGCGGCCGCTCAGCAGATGCGTTAAGCCATACGCTAGCCCCGCGATTAGAACGTAGCAGATCGCTCCCGAAACAAGCGGAATACGGCCGAGCGACGAAACCCAGATCAGGTCGTACACAATCCAGCCGACGATAAGCGTCCCGATACCGATCGCGATGCCCGCGCCCATGCTGATTTGCGAGACGCTGGAATCGAGCAATAAGCCATCGGAATAGTAGAGCAGTCCCAGCAGGAGGAAGCCGGAAATCCAAGTCAGGAGCGCTTCCCAGCGGAACCAATGCAGTTTTGTGGGCAGCAATTTGGGAGTGGATTGACGCTCGGCGATGGAAAATCCGCCGCTGTGGACCATCCAGACTTGAGCGGGCCCGCCGTCCGAGCGCGGATTCTGTTCCGCCTCGTTCAGGCGCAGGTCGAGCTTAGTGAAGTAGTAAGTTTGGCCTATCCAAAGTATGGCCACGAAGACGTGGATCCAGCGGAGGATGAGGTTTGACCATTCGCTGACTTCGGGCGGCATCCGTTAGCTACCCCGATAAGTGGTATAGCCCCAAGGGCTCAGCAGCAGCGGCACATGATAGTGCTCGCTGGGATTGCGCACTTCGAAGGTGACGCTGACTTCGGAATAAAGGGTCTCGAGATCTTGTGCGCGAAAGTAAGCGGCAGCATCGAAACGCAATCGGTAAGTACCGCGCTGAAACGGCACGTCGGAGGGAATCAAATTGCCGGCGCGGCCGTTTTCATCCGTAGTGGCATCGGCAAGACGCGTCCAGTTGTCTCCTGCACGTACCTCCAGCGAGAGAGATATGCCCACGGCAGGACGGCCGCGGGCGGTGTCAAGAACGTGAGTGGATACGCCGCTCAAAATTCTCCAGAATTACTCTCCTCGGCTCTAGCGAGATCCTCTTCTACCGCGCCTCGGCACCCAGCAGCTTTTCAAGACGCAGGTGCGTGATCCGGCGCTGCTCTTCCGTCGCGATAGTCAATTCGGCGGAGGCGTCATTCTGAAGACGCCGTTCAAGAATGGCAAGCATCTCCTCGGCCGTTTTGCCCGTGGCGCAAACGATAAAGATGTATCCGAAGCGCTGCCGGTAAGCGCGATTGCCCGCGCTCAGCCGCACCAAGACGTCTGCCGAGTTGTGCTGAGCCCCGGATTGCTCCTCGGCCGACCAGCGGCTCGAGATTTGCTGGCCCGCTTCGGACTTGATGTGCTTTTCGGCCGCTTTTTCGCCGATTTGGGGATGCCGCGAGAACGCCTCGAGCCAGTCTTCGCTGCCCATGCTGCGCCATATTTCGTCGGCCGCCGCAAAAAGCTCGGCGACGCTGCCGAAGGGCCGTCGAGCCACTAAGCCCTGCACCCAACGCGAGGCCCCGCAGCACGCTAGTAATTCGGCTTCTGCTTCCATGGCAGGGAGAGCATTCAGACGCTTCAGGGCATTTTCCATCGCGAGCGTAGGATTGTAGCGGAAAGTGGCCGCTTTTCGGCGCCGACGGCAGCACATGCAGAGATAGGAGACAGAACCGAACCGTCATGCCGAGCGTAAAAGAAGCGATCTGATAGCGCGAATGGCCGACAAATGTTACAACGACAAGTCCGATTCGACTCATGGTTCACACTGTAAAGCCGGACGAAATCATTGCCCGCTGCAAAGCGATAGCGGAGTTGAGCGAGCAGCCAGGCTGCACCACGCGTACCTTTCTATCGCTGCCGATGCGGGAAGTGCACCGCATCCTTCGAGTTTGGATGGAATCGCTGGGTATAAGCGGTTCCGTGGACGCGGCGGGCAATTTGCGAGGTTACTACGCGGGGATCCATCCGAACGCCCCACGGCTGCTCATTGGCTCCCATCTTGACACCGTTCCCTGCGCTGGCGCTTTCGATGGAGTCCTGGGAGTGGTACTGGGCATTGCGGTCCTCGAAAGCCTCAACGGACGGCGGCTGCCGTTTGCGATCGAGATCATCGGCTTTTCCGAAGAAGAGGGCGTGCGGTTTGGTGTGCCGTTCATCGGAAGCCGGGCGCTGATCGGGACTGTAGACGCTGTGCTACTGGAGAGGAAGGACGCTCACGGCCGCACGGTGGCTCAGGCAATTCGAGACTTCGGTCTGGATCCATCCAGGATGTCCGAGGCAATCTTAAAGGAGCCGGTTCTGGGTTACCTCGAGTTCCATATCGAACAGGGGCCGGTGCTCGATGAACTCAGTTTGCCGCTTGGCGTGGTGGAAGCCATTGCCGGGCAGACGCAAGCGCGCGTATCCTTTCGCGGGCGGCCAAATCATGCGGGCACTACGCCGATGCATTTGAGGCACGACGCAGTGGCCGCGATGGCGGAATGGATTTTGGCCGTCGAGAGTGAAGCTCGTGCTACGCCGGGTCTGGTGGCGACGGTCGGCCAGGTGGAAGCGCTTCCAGGAGCAAGCAATGTGATTGCGGGCGAAGCCCGCGCCAGCCTGGATGTCCGCCACGCGAGTGACGCGCAGCGGACTGCGGGTGTGGATCGAATCCTCTCAGCAGGCAGGGACATCGCTGAGCGGCGCGGGCTGAAATTCGAATGTTCCGTGACGCAGGACCAACAGACCGTCGCGTGCGATCCGAATTTAGTTCTCGCAATGGAGAAGGCAGTGGCTCGCGCCAGTTTCCCCCTCCAGCGCATGACCAGCGGCGCAGGCCACGATGCCATGATCCTGGCGCAGAAAGTGCCCGTGGCGATGCTCTTTCTTCGCAGTCCCGGCGGGATCAGCCATCATCCCGATGAAGGGGTTCTCCCCGACGATGTCGCGGCGGCCGTGAACACTGGCCTGCGTTTCCTTGAAGAGTTGGAGAAACTGCATGCCTGAGAGGCGAGTGAAATCATCAATGAACGAGGCGCCACCTACTCAAGACAAGGCATTGCACGACCTCGGGCAAACTCGAAGCTCGCTGCAAGCCGATCACGCGCTCTTGACACCGGATTCGTTTGTACGCGCTCCCCTGCCAGGAATGGAGCGCGCGTCGGCAATCGTTCATACCGGCCCGGCGATCGGAGCGGCTTTCACCCAATACACTGCCGAGATCGAACCTGGTGGCGCGCTCGGGCCCACCGAGGCACAACGTTTCCTTTTTGTCCTCGAAGGGAAAGTGCAACTCGAAGCATCAGGCGGGAAACACGTGCTCGCCAAAGGCGGCTATGCGTACTTGCCAGCGGCCGAGCCGTCGTCAGTTCGCGCGCCAGAAGCGGCGCGGATTGCGGTGATTGAAAAGGTATATCAGCCATTAAGTGGGCCACCAGGTGCGGCACAAACCGATGGAAAAAAAGGAGGGCGGCCGGGTATCCGTACGCCGGATGTACTGATCGGAGACGAAAGTTCAATCGCGCCTCAGGCTTTTATGGGGGATGAATCGCTACTGGTTCGCGCTCTCCTGCCGGACGACCCCGCATTCGATTTTGCGGTGAACACAATGACGTATCAGCCCGGCGCCGCGCTTCCTATGGTCGAGTCACACATCATGGAGCATGGACTCCTCATGCTCGAAGGCGAGGGCATCTACCGGCTGGGTGACCGCTGGTATCCCGTCGCCGCCGGCGATTTCATCTGGATGGCTCCGTATTGCCTGCAGTGGTTCGGTGCCCTGGGAAAAGTGCCCGCCAAATATCTCATTTACAAGCCGTGGAATCGCCATCCTCTGGGTTAACTCCTCCACGAAATAAAACGCGGACACGCCATGCCAATTACCGTCGATCTGAGCCGCTTGCTGAGCGAACTGGAAACGCTGGCGTCTTTCTCTGATGCTCCCGCTCCGGCTGTCACGCGCGTAGTTTTTTCGGCTCAGGACGTGGCGGCCCGCGCCTACCTCCGCAAGCTGTTTTCGGAAGCAGCACTGGAATTGCGAACGGACGCCGTGGGCAACACCTTCGCGCGCTGGACAGGCACCGATCCGAGCCTTGCGCCCGTGGCGACCGGCTCGCATACAGACGCCGTGCCTCATGCAGGACGGTATGACGGCACGGTGGGCGTGTTGGGCGGACTGGAAGCCATCCGCGCGCTGCAACGCGGCGGATTCCGTCCGCGCCGCTCCATCGAGTTGCTGGTATTCACCTCCGAGGAGCCGACGCGTTTCGGGATCGGTTGTCTTGGTAGCCGCATGCTCTCGGGCACGCTCTCGCCGGAAAATGCCCGGCTGTTGAAGGACGCCGAAGGCGAGAGCCTCGAAGACATATTGCGCCAAGCGGCCCTGCATGGATCGGTTGAGGACGGATCGGTTGAGGTCGGGTCGCTTGAGAACGTTCGGCTGGCTAAGGACTACTATCACGCCTTTGTTGAACTGCACATCGAGCAGGGCCCGCTGCTCGAGCGTAAAGAAATTCCTGTGGGCATCGTTACGGCTATTGCTGCGCCGGCAGCCCTTCGCGTCACGATCGAGGGCGCGGGCGGCCACGCCGGTGCGGTGCTGATGCCCGAACGGCGCGACGCCTTTCTCGCGGCCGCCGAGATTGCTCTCGCCGTGGAGTCCGCCGCCAAAGCCACGCGATTCGCAGACTCGGTGGCGACTACCGGCGTTTGCAACGTCTTCCCTGGTGCTGTCAACAGCATTCCCAGTCGCGCGGTGTTGGAGATTGACGTTCGCGACATCGATCTTGCGCGTCGTGACGGCATGCTCAGCACGATTCGCTCTGCCTGCGAAACCGTTGGCGCCAAACGGCAAGTGCACGCGGAAGTCGAGCTGATCAATGCCGACGCGCCGGCGCACGCGAGCCCATTGATAACCGAAGCGCTGACACAATCGTGCCGGGCACTTGGCATCGAATTCATGCCCATGGTCAGCCGGGCATATCACGATTCGCTATTCATGTCTCGAATCGCGCCGACTGGCATGCTCTTCATTCCCTGCCGCAACGGCGTCAGCCATCGGCCGGACGAATACGCCGCCCCCGAAGATATCAAGCGTGGCGTGCAAGTATTGACGTCCGCCTTGGCTCAGTTAGCGCAATAATTTCGCGTAATTGCCGTTAAACGGCCCGCTGCTTGTGGCCGTCAAAAGCGCGCAGTACACTCGACCGTTACTCTCGAGGAGAGGTGATTTGTGGCCAGACTGGTGCGTTGCGGGCTGATTCAGGCTTCATGCGAGTGGTCGCCCGAAAAGCATTCGCTCGAGGAGATCAAGAAGCGAATGACCGCCAAGCACGAACTTCTGATCGAGGCGGCGGGCAAGCGCAAGGTGCAGGTATTGGGTCTGCAGGAGCTGTTCTATGGCCCATACTTTTGCGCTGAACAGCAAACGCGCTGGTACGAACTGACCGAGCCCGTGCCCGATGGGCCTACCGTGGCGCGCATGCAAAAGCTCGCGAAGCGCCACCACATGGTCATGATCGTGCCCGTCTACGAGATTCAGATGGCCGGAGTTTTCTTTAACACCGCCGCGGTGATCGATGCGGACGGCCGCTACTTGGGCAAATATCGCAAGCACCACATTCCGCATTGTCATCCCGGCTTCTGGGAGAAGTTTTACTTCACGCCGGGAAACGGTGGCTATCCCGTTTTCCAGACGCGCTATGGCCGAATCGGCGTGTATATCTGCTATGACCGCCATTTTCCCGAGGGCGCGCGTATTCTCGGGATGAACGGCGCGGAGATTGTGTTCAACCCGTCGGCGACCGTGGCTGGTTTGTCCGAATATCTTTGGGAGCTGGAGCAGCCCGCGCACGCCGTGGCAAACGGCTATTTCGTGGCAGCGAGCAATCGCGTGGGAGTCGAACAGCCTTGGGGCATCGGCGAATTCTACGGCAAGAGCTATTTCTGCAATCCCCGAGGCAAAATCGTCGCGCAGGCGAGTCGAGATAAAGATGAGCTGCTCGTGGCCGACTTGGACCTCGACGAAATTCAGCAGGTGCGCGCCACCTGGCAGTTCTTTCGCGACCGCCGGCCTGAGACCTATGGCGAACTCGTGCGCATCGAGGCGTCCAGCGCCGCCCAGGCCGCTGATTGACGCCCAAGACAGGACGTGTTGTCTCTTCCGAAATTTAGTTTCCGCTTGGCATTGGCGGAGGCCATGAGGCGGCCTGCTGGCGCATGCGCTCGTTCCAGGTGATCGGTTGCATTCCGGTGTCTACTTCGCGCATGGTGATGCAGTCCTCGACCGGGCAGACCAGCGCGCATAGATTGCAACCCACGCATTCTTCGTCCAGAATTCGTGGCACGTGTACGTCCATGCCGTGTACGTTTTTCTTGCCGTTGCTAGCGACGTCGTAAGGCGCGATGCACTGGTGCGCGCCATCCTCGCAGGCCACGTAACAAAGCTGGCAGCCGATGCACAGCTCGGAATGAATTTCAGCGACGATCTTGTAATTGAGATCCAGGTCGCCCCAGTCGCGCACGTTAGCTACGGCACGCCCGCGAAAATCTTCAATCGTGCGGAAGCCGTGATCATCCATGTATTGCGAGAGGCCGTCGATCATGTCTTCCACGATACGAAAGCCGTAATGCATCGCCGCGGTGCAAACTTGCACCGTGGATGCGCCGAGGGCCATGAACTCGGCGGCGTCATTCCATAAGCCGATGCCCCCAATGCCGCTGATGAGAATGCGCAGCTTCTTTGCCACGCTGGCCACCAGATGCAGTGCAACCGGCTTCACGGCCGGCCCACAGTAGCCTCCATGTGAGGATTTGCCTGCCACGCTCGGCTGCGGTGCAAAGGTCTCCAGATCGACGCCCATAAGTGAATTGATCGTGTTCATCAGGCTGACGGCGTCGGCGCCGCCGCGTTCTGCGGCCATGGCGATGCGCGTAATGTCTGTGACGTTGGGCGTCAGCTTCACAATCACCGGTATCCTCGTCGCCTCCTTCACCCACGATGTAATCATCTCCGTGTATTCGGGCACCTGGCCGACTGCCGATCCCATGCCGCGCTCGCTCATTCCATGCGGGCACCCGAAATTCAGTTCCAGGGCGTCTGAACCGGCGTCTTCGGCCCGGCGCACCATCGCGTGCCAGGATTCGCGCTTGGATTCGACCATCAGCGAGGCGATAACCAGATTTTTGGGATAGCGTCTTTTGACTTCATAAATCTCGCGGAAATTCACCTCGATGGGGCGGTCGCTGATCAACTCAATATTGTTGAAGCCCATCAACTTCGCGCCGTTCAGATCGATTCCTCCGTAGCGCGAGCTGGTATTGACGATGGGTTCGCCGATCGTCTTCCATACCGCGCCTCCCCAGCCGGCATCGAATGCGCGCATCACTTGCCCGGCTGTATTAGTCGGTGGCCCCGAAGCGAGCCAGAACGGATTCGGACTCGTGATCCCCGCAAATTTAACAGTTAAGTCCGCCATGTTTTCATCAACACCTTTCTGCTCGGATACACCAATGCGCTTTACGCAATACCAGTGGGCTAGAAGGCACTCTATCGCGCGACGTCGCGCGCAGGCTCGCTTGATGGCTGCGCGCCGCGGGGCGAGCCTAACCATGCATCCAAACCGCGAGCGGCCGCCATGCCTTCCGCTACGGCATCCACCACTTCTTTTCCGCCATTAGTGCAATCGCCGCCGGCGAAGTATTTCGGATTCCCGGCCTGATACCGATCGTTGATTCGCACCGTGCCATTGGGGTTTAGTTCCAGCCCCTTCACGCCCTTCAGGAATTCAGTCACTGGCTTTTGCCCCACTGCACGCACGACCATGTCCACCTCGAGCGTAAACTCGGTGCCCGAGAGCGGCTCCGGCGTCCCGCGCCGTTTCCCATCGCCAGGGCCAAGGCTTGTGCGCACGCATTCCAGGCCCGTAACCATGCCCTCACGCCCAAGAATGCGCACCGGTTGCGTCTGCCACAGGAAAACGACGGAATCCTTCTTTGCGAGCTCCAGCTCGTATTCGAACGCGGACGCCTCCTGCGGCCCCCGGCGATAGATGAGATAGACCGCTTCCGCGCCGAGCCGCCGCGCGGCCGTCACGACATCGACGGCGGTATTGCCGGCGCCAATGCAGGCTACTCGCCTGCCAGTTTCGACCTGCGTGAACGGCTCGATTTTCGTTTTCTCGATGAACTCCATCGCCCCATAAACGCCCTGTAAATCCTCGCCAGGCAGCTTGAGTTCCCCGGTCTCGCCCAATCCCACGCCGATGAAGATGCCGTCGAACTGTTTCTCGAGATCCGCGAAGGCGATATCGCGTCCGACCAGCACCTTCTGCCGGAACGTCACGCCCAGATCGCGGATCATCTCAACTTCGCGAATCGAATCCGCTGCGCGCGTTTTGTAGGCGGCTATGCCGTACGTGCCTAGGCCACCGGGAAGTTCGTTAGCGTCGAGAACCGTAACGTCATAGCCCCACTTCGCCAATTCCGCCGCGCAGGCCAAAGATGCCGGGCCTGCGCCAATACAGGCGACACGCTTGCCGTTTGGGGCGCCGGACCGAAAGAGCTGTATCTTCCGATCGCGAACGTAATCGACGGCGTAGCGTTGCAGGCGGCCAATTTCAATGGGTGCCTGTCCTTTTTCGTGCATCACGCAGGCGCCTTCGCAGAGCACTTCAGTGGGGCATACGCGGCCGCAGCTTTCGCCCAGAATATTGGCGGTAAGGATCACTCGAGCTGAGCCGCGCAGATTACCTGTGTAGATTTTCTTGATAAACGCTGGCACGTCGATGTGCGTGGGGCAAGCGATCGTGCAGGGTGCGTCGAAGCAATACAGGCAGCGCGCCGCTTCAATGGCTGCCTGCCGCGGAGACATGGCGGGTTTGATGTCGGCGAAATTCCGCTCGTACTGCTCGGGATCGAGTTTCGCTGCTGTTTCGCGAAGTGGCATATAGGCATCCGCCGGCTGACCCGCACAAACCCGCTCAGATGTCGGTCGTCCAACGGTTTCGAAAGGATTTAGGTTATCATTTTGGCTCTCGAATGCCGAACACCGGCTTCATCGGACGCCGGATGAGTGGCGGACCCGGAGGACGATTGCAGTTCGATACGGTGATCAAAAACGGCACTATCGTCACGGCTAACGATACGTTCGCGAGTGACCTTGGCCTTACGAATGGACGGATTGCGGCTATCGCGGATGCGCTGCCGGTGGAAAATGCCGGTAAGGTGATTGACGCCGCTGGCCGGCTCGTGATGCCGGGCGGCGTTGACGTGCATACCCATCTGGATATGCCTTTCGCCGGTACTATCAGCTCCGACGATTTCGAAACGGGCACAATCGCCGCCGCGTACGGCGGAACGACGACGCTGATTGATTTTGCGGTCCAAACGAAAGGGACCAGCCTGCGGCAGGCGTTTGAGACCTGGATGCGCAAGGCCGACCGCAAGGCGGCCATCGACTATGCCTTCCACTGCGTCATCACGGATCTTGGTGACTCGCAGTTCGAAGAGATGGGTTCCCTGATCCGTGACGGCGTCTCGAGTTTCAAGCTCTTCATGGCCTATCCCGGCGCCCTGATGGTGGACGACGCCACCATTTTTCGCGCCATGCAGCAGACAGCCAAATACGGCGGAATGATCTGTCTTCACGCAGAGAATGGCAGTGTAATCGACGTCATCATCCAGCGGGCACTCGCCGAAGGTAAACGCGCCCCGAAATATCATGCGCTCACGCGGCCCACCACAGCCGAGGGCGAAGCCACGGGAAGGGCCATAGCGCTTGCGGAGATGGCCGGTGCGCCCGTTTACATCGTGCATCTTTCCTGCAACGACGCGCTCGAAAAGGTGCGCGAGGCGCGGGACCGCGGCCTGCCTGCTTACGCGGAGACCTGCCCGCAGTATCTATTTCTGTCCATCGAAAAAATGGACGCGCCGGGATTCGAAAGCGCGAAATATGTGTTCACGCCGCCGCTGCGCGAAAAATGGCACCAGGAGAAGCTCTGGCAGGGACTCACGCGAGACACGCTGCAGGTCGTTTCTACCGATCATTGCCCCTTTTGCTTCAAGGAGCAGAAAGAACTGGGTAAGGATGATTTCACCAAGATTCCCAACGGCGGGCCTGGTATCGAGCATCGGCTGAGCCTGGTGTATACGGGTGGAGTGCACGGCGGATGGTTTTCGCCGAACCGGTTCGTGCAGCTTGTCTCTACCGCCCCGGCCAAACTTTTTGGTCTTTTTCCACGCAAGGGAACGATCGCAGTCGGCTCCGACGCCGACATAGTCATTTTCGATCCGAACGAAAAGCAAACCATCAGCGCCCAGACTCACCACATGCGCATCGACTATTCCTTGTACGAGGGCATACGCGTGAAGGGCGTGCCGAAAACCGTGCTGTCCCGCGGACGCGTCGTTGTCGACAACGGAAAATTCGTCGGACGCGCCGGGTCGGGAGAATTCATTCGCCGCCAGGCGATCACTCGTTTGGCGCGATAGCAAAGGGCCTCACACGCAGGCCGCAGAGACTACCCATTCATGGCCACCGGCGAGAGCCTGAACCCGCCCGCATCCACTGACGTTCTAAGTGCCGATGCCATTCGCGCAAGTTCGCTTTACAACGACGATTTGGCGCCCGTAACCGCCGAACGCCGCAGTTGGGGCACATATAACTATGCGGCGCTGTGGGTCGCCATGAGCGTCAACATTCCGACTTATCTGCTGGCCAGCGGGATGATTGCCGGTGGAATGAATTGGAAGCAGGCCATCTTCACGGTTTTCCTGGGCAACGTCTTGGTGCTGATTCCCATGCTGCTCAACGCGCACGCCGGAGCGCGCTACGGCATTCCTTTCCCCGTTTTCGCGCGTGCGTCCTTTGGTGTGCTCGGCGCCAATGTGCCGGCGCTGCTACGGGCGCTGGTGGCTTGCGGCTGGTTCGGCATCCAGACGTGGATCGGAGGCCAGGCGATCAATGCCATGCTGGTGGCGCTCAATCCCCGTTGGAGCGAGTTTCGTTGGGGCGTGCCGCTGTGCTTCGCGGCGTTCTGGCTTCTCCACGTGATTGTGATCGCGCGCGGGATCCGCACCATCCGCTGGCTGCAGGGGGTTACCGCGCCCTTTCTGCTGGCGATCGGAATGGCACTCCTGGTCTGGGCCGTCGTGAAGGCAGGCGGGTTTGGGCCGATGCTTGCGACGCCATCGAAGTTCCACAGCTTCGGGGAGTTTTTCCGATTTTTCGTGCCGTCGCTCACCGGAGTCGTCGGCTTTTGGGCGACCGTTGCACTGAATATCCCGGATTTCACGCGTTACGCGCGCAGCCAGAGGGCACAGGTGCTGGGCCAGGCGCTGGGGTTGCCGGCGACGATGACGTTTTATTCCTTTATCGGCATCGCCGTGACATCCGCAACCGTGCTGATATTCGGTCAGGCGATCTGGGACCCGGTCGCTGTGCTGGCCCGGCTGGGCAACCCGATTGCCGTGGTAATCGCGATGCTCGCTCTGCTGCTCGCCACGCTCAACGTCAACGTGGCCGCGAATTTGGTCTCGCCCTCTAACGATTTCTCGAATCTTGCGCCCCGCGTGATTAGCTTCCGCACCGGGGGACTGATTTCTTGTGTCATTGGCGCAGCCGTATTTCAGCCCTGGAAGCTGCTGGCGAGTTACAGCAACTACATTACGGGCTGGCTGGTGGGCTATTCGGGATTTCTCGGTCCGATCGCCGGGGTAATGATCTGCGATTATTTTGTAATCAGAAAGAAAATCATCGTTGTCGAAGATCTATACCAGCTTCACGGATTTTACGAGTTTACGCGCGGCGTTAATTTGCGCGCGATCGCTGCGCTTGCTGCGGGCGCAGCCGTGGCATTCATCGGCCTTTTTGTGCCGGCATTGCGAGCGCTTTACGACTATGCCTGGTTCGTCGGATTTGCGGTGAGTTTCGTCGCGTATTACGTGCTGATGAGCAGAAAGCGGTCGGCGCAATCCGTGCCGCGAACCGCCTGACTTTATCTCACGCTCGTTCCTTAAGATGATCGTACGTGGCCGTCAACCGTTCCTTCAGATATTCGGCGCCGGTTATGGGCCCATACTTGGGAGGGATGCCAGGCGCTATGCAACTCCGCAAGACTTCGACGCGGGCATCCGGATTGGTATCGAGAAAAAACGCTACGGAATACCGGTCTTGGACGGGAATTGCAACCCGGTGGGGCGTTGAGAGGTAAACGTCATTCGTCCAACGCATCAGGCAATCGCCGATATTGCAGATGAAAGCGCCCGGAATGTGCGGTGCGTCCAGCCAAGCGCCGCTTCTCGCGCGTACCTGAAGACCCGCCACTCCGTCGGTGGCGAGAATCGTCAGGTTGCCATAATCGGTGTGCATGCCGGCCCCGCTGTCGGGAGCTTCATCGCGCCGCTGCGGCTGCGGTGGGTAGTGCAGCATTCGCAGGATCGCCAACGGAGCATCGAGCTTGTTTTCGAAGAAATCCTCAGCGACGCCGAGGTCGAGCGCAAAGCCGCGGTGAATCAGGCGGCCCAGGTTCCAACATGCGTCGTAATAAGCGAGGACAGTCTCGCGCCAACCGGAGATCTCTGGCCACAGATTGACTCCGCGAAACGGTTTGCCGGCGAGCACCTCTGGATCATCGGTCGCAAGTTCAAGCCCGACATTGAAAGCTTCTTTGTAATCCGATAGCACAGCGCTTTCGTTCAGGCGTTCCGCTTCGAGTGCAACGTAGCCGCGGTTATGGCGTGAGCGCTTGATGGAACACGCCTCCTTGGCCGCGAACGGCAAGGAAAAGAATGCTCGCGCGGCCGCAAAAATCGCCTCGCGCGCCGCATCGGGTATCCCGTGGTTTACGACGTAAAAGAAGCCGGTCTCACGGCAGGCATTTCCTAATTTCGCGGCCACGGCAGCCCGTTGGGAGACTTCCGCCGAGGTTAGACCAGAAACATCAATAACCGGAAGCTCAGTCATCACGCCTTCGCAGCAGAACACAAAATTGACATTATTGCACCGCCGAAATCGGCCTTGCGTCAAGTTCCCGTGCTTCCGCTGCCTTTCTTTTTTTTTATTCTTCTTGGAGAATGGAGTCCCCGATCGCTGAGCCTGATCGCATCGGGTCCCGAAAGGAGCCGTTATGAAACCCTTCATCACGAAAGATACTCCTGTGACGGATGAAGTCTTAAACACCATTGCTCATCTTCCGACCAAGAGTCTTCCCAAGATCATCGATGCCGGTTTCTTCAAAAAGCTTTCGGATCGGGACTTCATGCGCATCGCCTTTCTTTTGGCAAAGAAGGGATATGAGGAGGGCGGCTCTCCTATCGGCGGGGTAATCATTAGCGATGAAACGCGTCAGATTCTGGGGAAAGGGCACAACACGTTAGTCCAGGAGAACCATCCTTACAATCATGGTGAGACGTCCGCCGTGCGCGATGCCGGGCGCCAGGATTTCAGCCAAACGACAATGTTCACCTCTCTTAGCCCCTGCGATATCTGTGCCTCCCTGATTTACATGCGCCAATTCAAGCGACTGGTCGTCGGGGATGTCACAAATTCTTCCGGTAATGAGCCTATGCTTCGGCAAAAGGGCATAGAGGTAGATATTTTGGAGGATCCCGAAGGCATAGCCTTCTATGCGAAGTACCGGAAAGAGAAGCCGGACCAGGACCTGGAAGATTGGAAAGGTCTCGCCGCTGTACGCAAAGCCTCTGCAGCCAAACCTTAGATAACTCAGTTCCTGACCGCGTGCATTCGTTTCTTAAGCTAGAGATTTAGCGCAGGAGGGGTGCACGACTGTTAGCCGCCAACTCCGTCTTTTAGAGACCGGCGGCGCGAGACCGAGCGTTGCTGTCCAGCGAGAGTTCCTGGGGCACAAAGATTTCGCTCGTGGAATAAGGCGCTTCTTTGCAGCAGACATGGCAGCGAATGAGCGCGATCCCAGGGCCGGACTCCGGCTGATGAGCCGTATCGCGGGTCGCGGAAGCGGGAACAAAGGTGCGGGCTCCACAAAAAAGACAGACGACTCGAGCATTTTCATTTCTGGACTGCTGGGTCATACGACCCTCCCGACAAAGGATTGGAGCTCTAGGGGGACGGCGATAGTACAACCCCAACTGTAGCATGTCTAGAGAGTATATGGCAGTAAGCAGGCCATGCAGTGATTCACCTCGCGTGCAGTATCTTACACAATTAACAGTAGTTAGCTTATTTATGGGTTTAAATCGAGGCCCAAATACACGAAAACTACTTGAGTAAAACTAGAGGAAAAGCCAAAACGCCAAATATCCGATCAGCGCGCCCATCATACCTCCAACCACCACGTCCGTAAGGAAATGCATACCCACGATAATCCGGGAGAGCGCGATCGACGCCGCTACCGCCAGAAGGCAAGGCTGATACTGAGGATAAAAACTGCCCACCGCGACTGCTATAGCGAAGGAAGTCATCGCATGACCGGAGGGGAACGAAAACCGATCCGGCGGCGAAATCACCGCCCAACAATGAGGTTCAATCTCGCAGGGGCGCCGCCTTCGGCTGAGCGGTTTTACCCGCTGAAAGATCAGGATCGCAACGAGCGCCGAAAGCATTCCGGCAAAGAAGGCGCGGTAACGATCGTGTCCGCCGCAAATGAGCACAAGGATACCGAGCGAATACCAGAGCCAGCCGTTGCCTAGGCGGCTCATCATCAGCATAAAAATGCGAATGGGCCTCGGCGCGCGCCAGCGATGCAGCCGGCGCATCAAACGCAGGTCTCGCTGTTCGATATAACCCAAAACGGCCCTGGCTACGGCCATGCGCAAACCTCCGCGGGCCGGGCGGCAAGCGATTCCATCGACTCAGCGCGCGGTCTTTGCGAATCGTTGACGCGGGAGCTCCAGCGGCGGGCGAATATAGCCTCATCCAGGAAGGTGGCGAACGTGACCGCTGGAACGAGCAGGGTAAGTGGGCTCAGCAGCAGCGTCCAGGGACGCTCTTGAAACATCTTCGCGGTCATGCAGAGGACGTCGCGCGTGATTCGAAAATAGCCGCCGCTAGTGCCGTGAGTAAGGGCGGTATGGGCTATCAATCCGGAGAAGAATTCTTCTTTGCTGCGAGCGCCAGGCACCTCGGTGTATGCCGATCCGAGCGAAGGCAGCACATGAGAATCGCTTCCGCCCAAACCAGCCTTGCCCAGGCGGCGGGCGAGTTGCTCGGCTTGGCGGTTATGAAAGGGGTGCATCTGTCCGCTATACACCTCGAGCGCCGGAACGTAGGCTTCGATCCAGGCGAAATCGTCCAAGACGCGGCGTCCCGTAAGGCTGGAGAAGATGTGGTTCACGCTAAAGAGCAAACGACGCTCCGTAAGATAGGCCAGCAGGCATATGAAGTCGTCGCGACGCCGTTGAATCTCGATATGCTGGCGTTCGGTGAGGTCGTAAACACCGACGTGCACACTGGTGCCGCTAGGCATCGTGCAGGTGACCTCTTCGCTCAGGAAGAAATCTGGGTGGCCGCGCAAAGCTTCAGCGGCGCCGATGGAATCGTGGTCGGTGAGCGTGACCAGATCCATGCCTTTGCTCTTGAGAACGGAGTAGACTTCCCGCGGATCGTTGTACGATTCACGGCAAACACGGTTCAGCAGGGGAACGGTGCACATCCCCGAGTGGATGGAGTGGACGTGCAGATCGCATTTCATCAGCTATCACAATGAATTGGTAATGTTACAGGCAGAAGAATGCCCTAATAAAGGGCAATTAAATAAACCGATTGGATAATACCCATTTGCATAAAATCGTCAGGCCGAAAAGGCCAATTCCCCCGCACCCGCGTGCGAGAATCTGTTCCAGATGACGCGGATCGCCCTGATTTACTTCGATGCGGGCGGGGGCCATAGAAACGCCGCGATGGCTCTCGAGCAGGCAATCAAGCAATTGAATCAGCCCTGGGAAACACATCTAGTAAATCTCCAGGACATGCTCGACTCCCTCGACATTATCCGCAGGTTGACTGGCCTGCGTATCCAGGACGCCTATAACCGCATGCTGCAAAATGGGTGGACGCTGGGCAGTCCTCAACTGATGCGCATGCTGCAAGCGTTGATTTGGGCCTATCACAGGAAAACAGTGCGGCTACTGGAAAGCTACTGGCGGGAAATGAAGCCGGATATGGTTGTCTCTCTCATCCCGCATTTCAACCGTGCGCTTTGCGAGAGCCTGCGCAAAGCCTGCCCGGGCAAACCCTTCGTAACCATTCTGACCGACATCGCGGATTACCCGCCGCATTTTTGGATCGAGAGGCAGGAGCAATTCTTGGTTTGTGGCTCGGATCGCGCCGTGCAACAGGCGCGAGAATTGGGCCATTCCGCCGAGCGCATCTTTCAAACTTCAGGAATGATTCTCAATCCGCGCTTCTACAACTACAGCCCGATCGATCGCGATGCGGAAAGGCTGAAACATGGCCTGGAAGCTGCGCGCGTTACGGTGCTGGTGCTTTTTGGAGGCCAGGGAGCGCGCAAGAAGATGCTGGATATCGACCGTCGTCTGAGCGAGTCCGGACTGCCCATTCAATTGATCCTCATCTGCGGCAAGAACGAGCGTTTGCAAGCCGAACTGCGTGCTCAGGCTCGGCCGATACCCCGCTTGATCGAAGGGTTTACAACGAACATCCCTTATTACATGCAGCTCGCCGATTGTCTTGTGGGCAAGCCGGGACCCGGCAGCATTGCCGAAGCTCTGGAGATGGGGCTGCCGGTGATCGTGGAGAGAAATGCGTGGACGTTGCCTCAGGAACGCTACAATGCGGTTTGGGTTCGCGAAAAAGAAGTAGGCCTGGTGGTCAAGAATTTCGATCATATTGTTGATGCTGTCCAGCAACTGCTCGAAAAGGCGACTTTTGACAAGTTCCGCTGCAATGCGAAAAAGATGCGCAACCGCGCTTTATTCGAAATTCCCGAGATCCTCTCTCGCATCCTGGAGCAATCTAACAGTTAGCGGCGCCCCTTTTGCCTCGACCCCTTTTGCCTCAAAATGTCAGCGGAGCCTAATGACCTCGTGAGGGAACCGATTCGCGATGCGCTATTAATTTTTAATCCGACCGCGGGCCGTGCGCGCGGAGTTCGATCCGGGGCGCTCGAGCGCGCGCGCAAGGTGCTGGCGCGGCAGGGAATCGAGTCCGAATTGGCGCCGACGGACGGGCCGGGCTCGGCTCCGGGATTGGCGCGTCAGGCAGTTCGCGAGGGAAGGCAGATGGTGATCGTTTGCGGAGGCGATGGCACGCTGAACGAAGTGGTAAACGGGCTGGCTGGAAGCTCGGTTCCACTGGCTTTGCTTCCGGCCGGAACCGCGAACGTCTTCGCCAAGGAAATGCGGCTTCCCTGGAATATTGAACGAGCCGCTTCGCTCATTGGAGGCAGCCGGTTCCGGCGCATCTCTTTGGGGCATGTAAAGGCGGAAGAGGGGGAAAAGGAAGGACGTTATTTTCTGTCGCTGGCCGGCGCGGGCCCTGATGGGGCCATCGTTCGAGCCGTGAACCCGAGTCTGAAGGAACGCACGGGCACGGTGGCATTTTTTATAGAAGGATTCCGGCAGCTCACGTCGTACAGATTTCCTCGATTCCGCGTAAAGTTTGAGAACGAAACCGTCGAGGGCACGCTCATCATCGCAGGCCGCACCAAGCATTACGGTGGCCCGATCAAAATCACCACCCGCGCCGACCTGTACGGCAACGATTTTGAGCTGATGGTCTGCAGTACGAATAGCCGCTGGAAATATTTATCGTATATGCCCCTCCTCCTCTCCGGCGGGCTCCGGCATGTTCGCGACATCCGCTTTGTGAGGGCAACGGAGATGCGCTGCGAGCCGATCGACGCGGAGCCAATCTGGGTGCAAGTGGACGGCGAGGCTGCCGGACGGTTGCCGGCGGAGTTTCGCATCGTTAGAGATGCGCTGACGCTTGCGATTCCGGCCAGGATTACCTGAACTCACGTATACATCTTTTTCCGCGCATTGGGGTTTAATCCGACCGGCGGCTTTCCGGCCGCGCTTCCATTGCTTCGACCAAAGGTAAGGAGTAGATTCCGTTAGGCTCGGCCTAGTACTAGGCCGCGTGTAACGATAATTGGAGGAGGTCAGGCCATGCGTCAATTGTTCGTGTGCTCGATCTTCGCGCTGTTGCTGTTTGGGATCCGCGTGAACGTAACGGCCCAAGAGGTTCTCGTCCCTGCTGGAACGCTGCTGCATTGCACCATGAATGAACCCAATTTCTCCTCTGCGACCGCTGATATAGGCGATCCTGTGCTCTGCCATCTAAGCGGCGTGCAGGAGTTTGGCCGCGTGGCGTTTCCACGCGGCACCTATTTGCAAGGGCATTTGGAAGCCGACCGCGAGCCGGGTCACTTCGTCGGCAAGGGATTTTTGAGGCTGGAATTCGATCGCATAGGATTGCCGAATA
This sequence comes from uncultured Acidobacteriota bacterium, assembly GCA_963803735.1. GTDB lineage: Bacteria > Acidobacteriota > Terriglobia > Acidiferrales > UBA7541 > Palsa-189. Next base: position 313,451 of record CAWDNV010000022.1, read on the forward strand.
CGGACGTGCCGGTGCCCAGCAAAGTGGTGGCGCTGCGTGGATACCGCGTTGACCATGAGGGCGATATCATCGGAAAGGGACACGCTAGGCGAGATGCCGTGGAGTGGCTCTTCCCGCCTCTTTGGCCGTGGAAGGTGCTCACCTTGCCCGCGCGAGGACCACGGCCTGCGCTGAAGGGCGAATCGCAACTTACCCTTCGCCTCATGGACGATATCGTGATCCCCAAGTTGTCGATGCTCGAACCAGGATGGCACTACTTCGGCGCACCGTCATCACCGTCGTCGGGTGAAGCGAAACCCTCGCCATCGCTGAACGCCGAACCCGCAGTTCAGCCTGCCGTCGCTCCGCCTGCGCCGACCGCAGCGCCAGCGTTGCGCACTCAACTGCCGGTTGAGGGCGTGCCGCAAAACGCAGTCAGCTCGGCTCGCCATACGCTCATCGCGCTCAAGTCTGACCAGACCTATGCGGTCGCGCGTTACCGAATCGATGGGGGGCAGCTTGATTACGTCCTGGCCAGTGGCGCGCCGGGAGCTGTGGACGTGAAGGACGTGGACTGGCTGAAGACCTCACAGCTCAACAGCGAACGCGGGCATAGAACCCCTGCGATCGCCATTGCGCAAGCGAACTAAGCTGCATTCCTGATTCTTGAATTGCGGCGAGACTCATGTTGGCGTGTGCGGCATGATTCCGCGGATGGCGCATGTGTGTGTCCCTATAAAGTTTTAGAATAGCGTGGAATTGAGATATATTCGGCTTTAGTCAACCTAGCAGCTAAGGCAGCCGCCCAGCACGTATTAGATAACAGGTATTAGATAAACTGAACGTTCTTTGCGTGAGCGCTCGGGCGAATCGTAGAGAGTAAAGATAGCCGGGTGCAAAAAACTCGAAGATGGAGTGGAAATGAAAGGTGTGGTCCTTGCAGGCGGGACGGGCAGCCGTTTAAATCCCCTCACGCGCGTTACCAACAAACACCTGCTTCCCATTTACGATAAGCCGATGGTGTATTACCCCGTTCAAACCCTCGTGAATGCAGGCGTTCATGAGATCCTCCTGGTTACCGGCGGCAAAAACGCGGGAGATTTCCTGCGCCTTTTGGGGAACGGCCGGGATTTTGGGTTAAAACACCTGAATTACACCTATCAGGAAGGTGAGGGTGGCATTGCGGACGCTTTGGCATTGGCCGAGCATTTCGCCGACGGGGACGCCATCTGCGTGATCTTGGGCGACAACATAATCGAAAATAACATTTGCCAGGCCGTTGCAAACTTTAACAAGCAAAAGGAAGGCGCGAAGATTCTCCTGAAGGAAGTTACCGATGCGCAGCGGTTTGGCGTTGCGGAAGTCCGAGGGAATAACGTGGTTAGCATCGAGGAGAAACCAAAGCGGCCGAAATCCAATTATGCGGTGATTGGAATTTATCTCTACGATTCCAGCGTATTCACGAAGATTCGCAGGTTAAAGCCTTCCGGCCGCGGTGAACTCGAGATAACCGACGTAAATAATTTCTATATCGAAGAGGGAAAGCTCACGTACGAGATTCTTGATGGCTGGTGGACCGATGCCGGCACTTTCGAATCCTTGCTGCGTGCGAACACCCTTGTAGCGGAAACAGGGGCAAATAAGCTCGGCCGGACCGCTGAGGAGCAATTCGCAACCGATCGGGAAGTGCTCCGGTGAAAATTCTGGTTACCGGCGGGGCTGGATTTATCGGCTCCAATTTCATCCGTCATGTCCTCGCAGAGCGCAACAATTGCGAGTTAGTTAATTTCGATAAGCTGACCTACGCCGGGAATCTGGCCAATCTCGAAGAGGTTGCCGGCCATCCGAACTATACATTCGTCAAAGGTGATATCTGCGATGCCGCCGCTGTCGAACGAGCGATGCGCGGGTGCGATGCCGTGGTGCATTTCGCCGCGGAATCGCACGTCGACCGCAGCATCTATGAGCCCACGCCTGTCATCGACACAAACGTAAAGGGAACATTTACGCTGCTGGAAACAGCTCGCGCGTTGCGCGTCGGCCGCTTCCTGCATATTTCCACGGACGAAGTTTACGGCGACCTTACTGCGGACGCCTTTGCGGACGAATCCTCCCCTTTGCGTCCCAGTAGCCCCTATTCGGCTTCCAAGGCCGCCGCGGATCTTCTGGTCCTTTCCTACGTTCGGACTTACGGTGTGCCGGCGTTAATCACGCGGTCCTCAAATAACTACGGCGCTTACCAGTTTCCGGAAAAATTTCTTCCTCTGATGATCACCAACGCGCTTGACCATAAGCCGCTGCCCATTTACGGCGACGGAAAGCAGCAGCGCGATTGGCTGCATGTGGAAGATAACTGCCGCGGAATTTTGTGCGTACTCGAAAAGGGCCGCCCTGGCGAGGTTTACAACATCGGCGGCCTGGACGTCGAAGAGAATTTAAGCTTGGCCAGGCGTCTCCTGAAACTGACGAATCGGCCGGAATCGCTGCTCAGCTATGTGAAAGATCGTCCAGGTCACGATCGCCGCTACGCTCTGCGTTGCCACAAAATGGAAAAGGAATTGGGCTGGAAACCGCTGATTTCTTTGCAAGAGGGTTTGCTCCATACCATCGACTGGTATCGAAGCCATGCCTCCTGGCTTGCTGGCGTGCACGGCGGCGAATATCGCTCCTATTACGCCAAATATTATGAGAACCGCGACTCTTCCCTTCGTGAGATTGCGCCCTCAGTATCCAAGTGACCCACAGCTGGACATAAATCCAGCTTTTTGAAATCACCCAGCCCGCCTCAGCAAAGCGCAAAAGCTAAATGGGCGCAGACGGCCCGGGGCAGAGTTTAAATTTTAGGAGGAAATGGCTTCAGTCCGAAGCCATAGGAACGTTCACAGGCGCCCTGGCGATTTCTCCAGAGCGTTTGGCGGGCAGTCCTGCCTGACGGATCTTGTATAGCAGCGCGCGATAGCTGATGCGCAGGTCGCGAGCGGCGCGTTTCCGGTTCCATCGGTTTGCTTCCAGGGCGCTAAGGATAATTTTCCCCTCGAGCTCCCGCACGGCCTTCCGAGTCACATTTTTCAGGTGAATGGGACCAGTGGCCGGAAGTTCGGGCGTGACGATGGCGCGTTCCCAGTTAGCCAGTTCTTCACCGATGGCTTCTTCCGACCCCAGAATGACGTACCGCTCCATCAGATTTTCGAGTTCGCGAATATTGCCCGGCCATGTGTGTTTCTCAAAGAGCTTTAGCATAACCGCCGAGATTGGACTGACCGAGCTCTTGTGTCGTTGGCGGAGACGATCGTAGAAGTGCGCGGCAAGCTGTGGAACGTCTTCAAGCCGCGCGCGGAGCGCAGGCAGCTCCACCCTGGCAACATTGATCCTGTAATAGAGGTCCGCACGGAATCTGCCGGCGGCAATCTCATGCTCCAACGGACGACCCGTAGCGCAAATTACTCTGATCTGCACGGAAATGTCTTCCGCTCCGCCGATCCGCGAAAACTGCGAATCCTGCAGGAGTTGGAGTAGCTTTGCCTGCAATGCCATATCGATTTCGTCGATTCCGTCCAGGAAGAGCGTGCCCATATGGGCCATCTCAACGCGTCCAGGCTTGCTGGCATAAGCTCCAGTAAATGCCCCTTTTTCATAACCGAAGAGCTCGCTCTCCAGTAGGGTGCCGGGAATGGCGGCGCAATTGACATTGATAAAGGGGCCGGCGGCGACGCTTGACCGGGAATGGATGTAACGCGCCATAACACCCTTGCCCGTGCCGCTTTCGCCCTGAATAAGAAGCGGAACACTCGTGCCCGCGAATTTCTTGATCTTTTGGCGGAAGTCCTGCATAGCCGCCGAACTGCCAAAAATCACTTCCTCTGGTGGCAGACCGTCCGTGCGTAACGTGAGCGGAACTCTTTGTGTACTAGCCAAACCCACTCTGCTTAACTCCCCAGGAAAGGAACCCCTCAAACTTGCCCGGTAGAGTCTAAAGCACACGGAACACCAAACTGCCAATGCAAGCGAGCCATGACAGTAACCGGGGCTGATGCCCTAGCTACAGCGTAAGTTTCGCGTACTCAATAACGTGCAGTTTCGACCGATGAGCTTATCATCAGCCGGTCATGGAAGTCCTTTGAGGGAAAAGGTTTGCGTATATTAGGAATGTCGATTCCAGATTGCCTTGCTGTGGGGTGAATTAGAGAACCCGAGAGCCCGTTGGATGTCGAGCTTACCGGTCGGGTGGGCGCATCTAATTCCGCAGGATGGCAAGAAAGCTGCTCACGATAAAATACTCACGGCCTATGTTGAACCGGCAGTCTCGGCCGAGCGAGCTATAATTCGACGAATATGGGCTTCCTGAGCAATTTACTCCGGCTTCTGCGTGAAAGGCGCGGCACGGACATGGATTTTCTCTGCCATCATCTGCTCTCCGAGCGCGGCGAGGCTTCACAGACGGTGCTGGCTCAGCAGATCATTAAAGCATACGGCGCGATGAACTCCGGCGAGCGCCATTATTTTTTCGAAATGCTTTGCCGAAACTTCGGGCCCGACGAGACTGCCATTCTCAACGCGGTAGCAGCCTACAAACGGGCTCCCGGCCCGGCAAGTCTCGCGGCACTTTCCGCTGCTGTTGAGGCGCCCCGCCAGGAGTTGCTGCGCCGCATCAATACCGCCACGCACGGAACGGAGACGTTAGTTGCTTTGCGCGGGCATCTGCTCGAAACAGCCCCGAATGGAACGGATTTCCAGCCGCTCGACGCCGACCTCAAGCATCTTTTCAGGTCCTGGTTCAATCGCGGGTTCTTGCGCATGGAGCGGATCACCTGGCATACCTCGGCTTTGACGCTCGAAAAGCTGATGGCCTACGAATCGGTACATGAGATCAACGGCTGGCCGGATTTGCGCCGGCGTTTGGAAGCGGATCGGAGATGCTTCGCGTTCTTCCATCCCGCGCTCGCAGACGAGCCCATCATCTTTGTGGAGGTAGCGCTAACTAAGGGGCTGACCAGCGATCTGGGACCATTGTTGGATATTCTCGCGCCGGTGCTTCCGCCGGAACAGGCGGATACCGCAATATTTTATTCCATAAGCAATTGCCTTAAGGGATTGCGAGGCATTGCCTTCGGAAATTTCTTGATTAAGCAGGTGGTCTCCGATCTCGCCGCCGAATTTTCGAACATCAAAACGTACGGCACGCTCTCTCCGCTTCCCAACCTATCCAAAGCACTGCAAAATCAGGCGGACGAGAATGGTTTCACGCGCGAGCGCCTGTCACGGTTACTCGGCGATCATTCGCAGCAATTGGCCGCTGCCGGCGGAAGGCGAGATCCCGTCGAAGCTTTGCTTGGTTTGCTGAAGCAGCCCCTGGAGAATCGAGAGGCACTCGCAAAGCCTCTCGAACGGCTGGCGCTCGCATATCTGACGCAACTGCATCAGAACGGAAAGCTCTGCGATCCGGTGGCGACTTTTCACCTTTCGAATGGCGCGCGTCTCGAGCGCATTCACGCGTTTGGAAATGTGCGGCCCTACGGGTTAAAAGCATCTTTCGGTCTGACAGCCAACTACCTGTATGTTCCTTCTGAGCTTGAAGATAACCATGAGCGGTTCGTGAGTGAGGGCGAAATTCGCGTCTCACACGATTTAGAGCGCGAATATAAGTTCGTCACAGAAGCATGGCGCGCCGAGCGGCACAAAGTCAAAAAGGCAGCGAGCAAATAGCTATTCCCAGGTATCTACGTACACCTTGTCCGTCTTCAGGTCCGAGGTTTTCACCGCGAGGCTGTCTCCTTCGAAGCCGTCCCGCGTTTTGAAGTCGGAGGCGGGGCGACCACACCAGTAAGCTTGCGAATCATTCCGTCCGACTTGCTCAAGACGTAAAGTTCGCCGTCGCCGCCCAGCGCCATGCGCGTGTCCGCGCGTCCGCCGCCGTAGGCGACGCCCTCAGGATCCATTTTGGCTTCGGCATGCGCCGGATCCTGCGAACGAGTGGTGGCTGCGGCATTGCCCGGCAGCACGTGGTCAGCGGGTGGCATTCCTCCCCTGCTCGCGTACGTTTCCGCAACAATGTCAAACATTCTGCGCTTGGTTCCGTGACCGGAGTCCTTCGGACCTTTGTAGACGATCTGCAATTCGTGAATTTGTGCTTGCTGGTTACGTTTGCCGTGAGCGGCAAGCATTTCCGCAAAGTCGGCGTAAAATATCCTCGCTGTAGTCATGTCGTTGAAAATATATTTCCCGCGCAGTTGCGGCATCAGCTTTCCGCGGTAAACGAAGCCGTTGCCCATCGAATCTCCTTCGCGATGGCTGTACACGGCGACTGGGTATATGGGCGCAACAGGCTCTTTCAGCCCATCCACCTGCAGCAGATCGTTCGGTGGGAAAGGGACGGGCGGATTCATCAAGCTGCCCGTCTTGCCCGCATCGTTTACGAAAAACTGTTCGTCGCCCTCACGCTCTGCGTAGCCATAGTTGCCGCCTTTAGTAACGATGTCGACCTCTTCCCAATAATGCACGCCGATATCGTCTGTGATCAGCGTTTTCGTCTCCGTGTCCCACTGTAAGCGGTGCGGATTGCGAAAACCGTACGCGTAGATCTCGCCGCGGGCGCTGGCCACGGAGATGAAAGGATTGGGGTCCGATCCGCTGGACGGAATTCTGTATTGCCCATTCGCGCTGAGCGTGTCCTTCGGATGCAAGTTGATGTCCGGAGTGATTCTCAGAATCTTGCCTACTAACGTGTCCAGCCTTTGCGGCAGACTGTGGGAAGGCCCCGGAGTTTCTCCAGCTGCCCCGTCGCCAATCGAAATGTAAAGATTGCCGTAGTCCGCGTCGCCGGCTTTGGCCAAAGGGCTAAAAATTAGGTCGGCCATGGGGTGGTTGCGGTCGTAACCGGTGCGCAGGATTTCGCGCGCCGTTCCTTCAAACGTGGCATTGCGAATATTTGTGTCGGTCCACTCGACGAGTACGGATTCCAAATGCGCAGGGCCCGCAGGTGGATTCACCACGGGAGTCGTGGAGTAGCCCTTCAGATCCAGGGTCGAGAGCCGCGCACTGGTCGGAGCCGCCGAGCCCTCCATATCTGGTTTCTCTGTGTGCACCGTATAGAACTTTCCGTTCTTTGCGTACGCTGGATCGAAGGCAAACGAAACGATACCGGCCGTGTTGCCTAGATCGGAAGCAAACTTCGGAAAAATCTCCGCGAAATTGAGGTAGGGCGTGAACTTTTTCGTGGCCTTATCCAGAATGTACAGAGTGGAACTCTGATCGTCCACAAAAAATCGGGAATTCGCGAGCGGGGCATTTGCAGGTTCCGAGCGCAGCGAATTCACCCGGCCCAATTGGGCTTTGTAATCGACCGCGTGAGAAGCTGCGCCTCCATGTGTTCCACTCGAAAGCGGCAGGCTGACATAGTCTTCCAGCAACACGGCCGTGCCGTCTTTGCCGATTTGTGATCGCGAAGGGTACTGCGCTAATAAGACGGTCGCGCTCGCGACTATGCCTGCAACCAGCACGGACCAGGAATAAAATCCGCGACGTTTTCGGGCTATTCTCTGCTCTCTTGCCATGCGCCCTCCTCTTTCTTCTTCATCGGTCTGCGGCTTGGGCGTGAAGGTGTCCAAACTGTATTACTGCGCTGCCTCATGAGTCAATCGGGCCGCGGCTCAACGTTCAGCGAGAGCGTGAAAAACGATGCCTCTCAGTTTCGAATAATATGCCAGTTGGTTCGACGACGTGGCGCCTTTCAGGTGTTCTTGGCCTTAGACGAAGCGCCAGAGCTTGCCCTCTATAATTCGGGGCAACATAATAATTAGCGGCTCGGAGAGTGCTTCGATGAGAACTTCGTTTTCGATGTTCCTGGCGACAACTTGTCTGATTACGGTATCTCTCGCCCAGAGCCCGCCAGTTTCCAAGCCGCCGGATACGCCCAAGCTCCCCGTCACGGATATATATCAGGGACTCAAAGTCACGGACGACTATCGTTGGCTGGAGAACTGGGACGACCCACAGACGAAGCAGTGGAGCGCCGCCCAGAATGCCCGCAGCCGCGCATATCTCGACCACCTTGCGCTGCGCCCTGCGATCAAAGAGCAGCTCACGCAGCTAACCAGGTCCAGATCTGCGAGATACTTTGATCTCCAGTTCCGCGGGGGAATGCTGTTCGCCATGAAATACCAGCCTCCGCAGGAACAGCCAATCCTTGTCGCTTTGCCCTCTGCCGAAAATCCTGACAAGTCGAAGGTCATCTTCGATCCGAACAGCGCAAGCAGTAAGGGATCTGTCTCTGTAGATTTTTACGTCCCGTCCCTGGATGGCAAATACGTGGCGGCTGCTGTCTCCGAAAATGGCTCTGAAGACAGCAGCGCGGTGATCTTCGAAGTCGCTACTGGCAAGAAGCTTGCCGATGTTGTTCCGCGCGTTAATTTCGCCACTGCCGGCGGAAGCATCGATTGGAAAGCAGACAGTTCCGGTTTCTATTACACGCGCTATCCGCAGCGGAGAGAGCGTCCACCCGAAGACGCTGATTTCTACCAGCAGGTCTACTTTCACAAACTCGGTACGTCCCCTGCGCAAGACGTCTACAGGATCGGAAAAGAATTCCCTCGCATCGCGGAAATTCAGCTTCGCACCAGCGATGATGGGCATTGGCTAGTGGCTTCCGTCGCAAATGGGGATGGAGGCCAGTTTGAGCATTACGTGATGGACGTATCAGGCCACTGGACTCAAGTCACGCACCTCGACGATGGCATCGTAGCTGCCAAAGTCGGGCCGAACGATGCGTTGTACCTGTTGTCGCGCAAAGACGCGCCGCGCGGAAAGATTCTCCGGTTGTCCGCGCCTGATGTTCCGCTCTCGCAGGCAAAAGTCGCTGTTCCGGAGAGCTCGGGCTCGGCCAGCGAAGAGGGTGGCCGTGCTTCGATCGAGAGCTTCGTCCCCGCGCCCGGCCGCCTCTATGTTGTAGACATGATGGGTGGCCCATCCCGCGTGCGGGTCTTCGATGATCATGACCAACCGTTGCCGGCCCCGCCGCTCCCTCCTGTCTCGGGCGTCGATGAAGCTATTGCAATCGGCGGAGGGAATTTGCTCTTTCGCGTTTCGACGTATCTGGCGCCGCCGTCTTGGTATCGTTTCGATAGCGCCAGTGGAAACCCCGCGCGCACCGCGCTGAGTGAAACCTCCGCGTTTAAGCTCGACGACTTCGAAGTCGTGCGCGAATCCGCTACCTCAAAAGACGGAACCCGTGTCCCACTGAACATCCTGCGCCGCAAGGGCACCAAGCTCGATGGCAGCCATCCTGCGCTTCTGTATGGATATGGCGGCTTCGATATCAGTGAAACTCCGCGTTTATTCAGATTCCTCACCGTTATGTGGCTCCAGCAAGGTGGCATCTTCGTTGACACCAATCTCCGCGGCGGTGGGGAATACGGCGAAGAATGGCATCAGGCTGGAAAGCTGACTCACAAGCAGAACGTCTTCGACGATTTCATCGCATCCGCGCAATACCTGATCGATCATAAATACACCTCGCCTCAGCATCTCGCGATCTACGGTGGCAGCAATGGCGGCCTGCTTATGGGAGCCGCGTTTACGCAACGGCCGGAACTGTTCCGTGCGGTGGTTTCGGTAGTTGGCATCTACGACATGCTGCGTATCGAGCTCGATCCCAACGGCGCCTTTAACACAACCGAATTTGGTACCGTGAAGGATCCGGCTCAATTCAAAGCTCTCTACGCTTACTCCCCGTATCAGCACGTGAAACAGGGAACAGCCTATCCCGCGATTCTCTTCATGACGGGAGACAACGATCATCGCGTCAACCCGATGCAATCGCGCAAGATGACCGCCCGCTTACAGGCGGCGAGCAGTTCCGGACGTCCCACATTGCTGCGCACCAGCTCGACGGCAGGACACGGCTTCGGCACCGCCGTCGACGAAGTGATCGAGCAGGACGCCGATGTCCTCAGCTTTCTCTTTGATCAGCTGGGTGTGCACTATACGGCGGGTGAAAAATAACCACCGGCTGTTCTGTCAGCGGCGGACTGCTTGCAGCGGCTTCGATCTATCGCGTTTCTTCCGCCATGGACTGCATGGAATTATCCGATGGCAAGAGGTTGAACACCGCTTCTTGCAGATCGTGAGCGCTGGCCGCGCTTGCGGGCGAGTTCACAACATTAATTTTGTAGGAAAATCGGTTCGCGGCGCCGGCTGCGTCCGATAGTCCCTCCGCAACGCGATTGGAGATGAGCTCCGCGACACTCCGGCTTACCGCCGGCAGGATGGTCCCGAAGCAGTGCGGATGCAAAACGTAAAGCGAATCCTCCCCGCGCAGCTTGCGGGAAATTGCCTTGGCAGCATCACTCACTAGAGATTTGGCAAAGGGCGTGGAGGAAACCTCTTCCGGCAAGGTCAGGGTAATCACCAGCACCGACAATACCTGATCGGCGGCCGCCGCCCGGCGATACTCCATGGCCAGGCGATCCTTGAACGAGCTTAGGTTCGGTATGGCATTCAAGAGTTCTGCACTCGCTTCCATTTTGGTTTCCGCGGCACGCGTGCCCGCTTCCGCAATCTCGCGCCGAAGATGCAGGATTGTGATCTGTCGATCCACGAGATACATCGCCAGCAGCGCCGAAAGCCCGCAGAAACCGTAAAATGTATTTCGCAGTACGACGTTGGAATAAGAAAACACAATCGGATACATCAGCAGTGCCAGTCCCGTCCCCAAAATTAAAATAGCCGAGCAAGACAGGATTGTCAGCTGCAGTTCACGCCGATCCAAGTGCTCTGGATTAATCTTGTCGAAAAGAAACACGTGTGGTTTCTGACCTCTTAAATCCCTTTAAATCCCTTCCTTTTGGCCTTAAGCACACGGCCTGCCATTGTGATTGCTTGCGGATTTGTCGAATCAGCGAGTTACAGGAAAGTCGATGAAGTTCACAGGCAAGGTCGTCTCAATCTAGGCCCCTGTGTTCGAAATGCGTCCCAAAATGGACTGAGTCTCGACGCGCGCTTCTTCATCCAGCTCACCTCTAATGGTGCGTCCCGCTCATTTCCCGGATGATATCTCCCACGAAGGCCTTCGCGTCTCCGAAAAGCATCAGAGTGCGATCCAGGTAGTAGAGCGGATTATCGATTCCTGCAAAGCCCGGGCTCATGCCTCGCTTGATAACCATAACGGTGCGGGCTTTATCGACGTCGAGGATCGGCATTCCGTAAATGGGGCTCCCGGCTTCGTTGCGCGCCGCGGGATTTGTGACGTCATTCGCACCGATCACGAGCGCAACGTCGGTTTGCGTGAATTCGCCGTTGATGACGTCCATATCCAGCAGCTTGTCGTATGGAATATCCGCTTCTGCCAGCAAGACATTCATGTGCCCAGGCATTCTTCCCGCGACGGGATGGATCCCGAACTTGACGTCGATGCCGCGCTTCGTCAGCGCATCGTAAAGCTCGCGCACCTTGTGCTGCGCCTGTGCCACGGCCATTCCGTAACCGGGAACGATGACCACCTTGTTGGCGGCGGCGAGAATGGCGGCGGCTTCCTCGGCAGTTGCGCTGTGTACCGGCTTCGCTTCGGCTTGGCCGGTCACGGCCGCCTGTTCTTGTCCGAAGGCGCCAAACAGCACATTGGAAAACGACCGGTTCATCGCTTTGGACATGTTGACCGAAAGAATGAACCCGGAGGCGCCATCGAGCGCGCCGGCGATGATCAAAAGTTTGCTGTCGAGCACAAAGCCCATCGCCGCGGCGGAAAGCCCCGCGTAGGAGTTCAATAGCGAAATCACCGTCGGCATGTCCGCGCCGCCAATTGGCACGATCATTAGCACTCCGAAAACGAGGGGTATGCCAATGATCAGCGGAAAGAGGCTCACTTTTTCGGGATGAAGAACCAGCTCCACAGCGATAGCCACTGCGACCGCCAGCAGCGACAGATTGACGATATTTTGCCCTTTGTAGGTGATGGGCCGCTGCGGCAGCACTTCCTGCAGTTTGCCCGCGGCCATCAAGCTGCCCGTAAAAGTAAGCGCGCCGAGGATCACTTCCAGCGAAAGCACGGCCATCATGAACCGCGGCACGGCGGGCGCGCGCAGGTAAAACTCAGCGGTGCCGACCAGTGTCACGCAAAGGGCGCCGAAGGCGTGGCTGAGCGCCGTCCGCTGCGGGACGGCCGTCATGTGCACCATACCCAGCGGCACGCCGATGATCGAGCCCAGCACCAGCGCGATGGCTACCCACTTGTAGTCGACGATGTCATGGCTGAGCAGCGTGCCGGCAATGGCCAGCAGCATGCCCAATTCGCCCGCGCGCACACCGCGCCGCGCCGTTACCGGCGAACTCATCCATTTCAGGGAAAGAATGAAAAGAGCCGTGGCGATCAGGTAGGTGAACTCGATGAAGTTCGCGGCGCCCGGCATGTTGGTCATGATTTCTTGGTGTTACTCGCCTTGAACATCCTGAGCATGCGGTCGGTGATCAAAAATCCTCCCACCACGTTACTGGTGGCCGCGATGATCGCGATCACGCCCAGTACGGTGGTGAACGTGTTCTTGTGTTCTCCCGCCAGCAGGATTGCTCCCACCACGGCAATAGCGTCGAGAGCGTTGGTCAGAGACATCAATGGGGTGTGCAACAGCGGCGTAATACGACGAATGAATTCAAATCCGATAAACGCAGCCAGCATGAAGACGTACAGGCTGGTCAGCAGGTCCATCTTGGGCACCGAATACTCCTTTCTTAAGCCTTTGTTTTGGGCCAGCTTTATTCCAGCTAGCTGGACGCTGCAAGCGCCGGCAACGAGAAAAACTCCCGCACTCTCTTGTTCACCACTTCACCGCCCTGAGTCAACAGCGTTTCGCGGATAATCTCGTCAGTGGTATCCAGCCGAAGCTTGCCGTCCTTTACCAGGTGCATCAAAAAAGCGCTCACGTTGCGCGAGTACATCTGGCTGGCATGGTAGGGCACCGAACTGGCAAGGTTGAACCAGCCAATAATAGTGACGCCGTGCACCACAACTTCTTCCCCCGGCTGAGTGAGCTCGCAATTTCCGCCGCGTTCGGCGGCTAAGTCCACGATCACGGAGCCGGGCGCCATACCCTTGACCATTTCCGCGGTCACCAGCAGAGGAGATTTCTTTCCCGGAATGACGGCGGCCGTGATGACCACGTCGTTTTCCGCCACCACTTTTCCCAACAGCTCGCGCTGGCGCTTATAAAAGTCTTCTCCCTGCGCTTTGGCGTAGCCGCGCGCGTCTTCGGCGTCCTTTGCCTCGATCGGCAGCTCGACAAAGCGCCCTCCCAGGCTTTGCACTTGCTCCTTGGCGGCGGGCCGTAAGTCGTATGCCGAAGTCACCGCCCCCAGGCGTCGCGCCGTGGCAATGGCCTGCAATCCGGCAACGCCCGCGCCAATCACTAGCACTCGTCCTGGAGTGATGGTTCCCGCCGCGGTAGTGAGCATGGGGAAAATTCGCGGCAATGTGTCTGCGGCGATCAGGACGGCCTTGTATCCGCAAATCGTGCCCATGGAAGAGAGCGCGTCCATACTCTGCGCCCGTGTGGTGCGAGGAATTAATTCGACGGCGAACGCGGTCACGCCTTTGGCGGCAATCTCCTGCAGCGGTTCCACGGCGCCGAGAGGACGGAGAAATCCGATCAGTGCCTGTCCACTGTGGAACAGAGGTATGTCCGCTTGACCGCTCTTATCATTTGAGCCGTAGCTGAGCACCTGAACCACAATGTCAGCGGCGGCGAACAAATCCCGGCGTTCCGGGATGATCTTTCCGCCTTTGGCGACGTACTCTGCGTCAGGATATCCGGCCTGAGCGCCGGCGCCCGCCTCGACAATCACTTCCAGTCCACTCTTTGCGAGGGTCGGAATCGAGCTTGGCACCACAGCCACGCGCCGTTCCCCGGGGAAGGTTTCCCGGGGGACTCCCACAATCATGCAGCCCTCCGTTGTTACGAAGTGAATTCGAGCCCGGCAAATCTAGCGACGCTGGCCCGGCGCCCCGTGCAAGTTTTCATTCTGCAATACCTGCTTGGGACATTCTACACGTTGGTGACGGTCATCTGCCGTAAGAGGCCCTACCCTTTTGCCGGTAGTCGCAGCGCCGTCGCCGGTATTTCGCCCTTGCTTTACTCGCCCCTTAATGCGTGAACAAATGAGAGCGCACCGGGCGCTTCAGCGAACTTACTCTAGCGCGATTTACACTGCTCTGCCCCGTGGCTTGGATTTTTCCCGGTATTTCGCCTCATCGTTCATTGGTGTTTCCTTGAAGGTAAGCGGTTCCAGCACGCGGATGTTACGCAATGCCGGGACCCGCCGATCGGAGGATTCATGGCTTGGGGTCAAATTGAAGTTAAGTGGGAGCAATACAAAAGGCGCCTTCGAAAGCGGTGGGACAAGCTGAGAGGCACACTGCGAGAGCGAACGCGCCAGACATAAGAAAAGTTCGTCGCTTTATGTCTTGAAAACGGCTCAGGCGTCTAACGCCAAGATTTGAGGAGGAAACATGAAAATAAAGAGTCTAAGTGATCTATTCGAAATTAAGCTTCGCTATGCCTACGATTGCGAGCAGAAATTGGTCAAAAAAGGTTTGCCCACCATGATCGAGCTAGCGAGCTCGTCGGAATTGCGGAACGCTCTGGAGCAGCATCTGGAGCAGACGCGAGAGCACGTTACGCGGCTTGAAGAAGTATTCGCATTCGCGGGCACGGAAGCCGACACGAAGGGAAATGATGTTTTCGACAAAATGGCCAGTGCCGCCAAGGATAACGAAGACATTGAGTCCCCTTCGCTGCGCGACGCCGCTTTACTCTCCAGTGGCAACGAAGTCGAACATTACGAAATCGCGCTGTATGGATCATTGGCCGCCTGGGCCCAGCAACTCGGGCTTCAGGATGCCGCCAATCTGCTCAAGCAAACGCTGCAGGAGGAAAAAGACGCCGACGCCAAGCTGACCGCTCTCGGATCGACCGTGAACGCCCAGGCCGCCCAAGAGCGGCGTGCAGCCTAACAAACCTGCTGGCTGCGCGGGTATTCGGAGTCGCCGTATTTGTAGTGCGAGGCTGATCTGTGGTCCGAGAGGATTCCCGAGGGTTAGGACAACTGCGGTTCCAGGGAGGAGACAAGCGCGTCCCGGAGCTTAGCGAGCAGCATGTCCCATTCGAAGGGCTTTGCGAGAAGGACGCACGGAGCTTCCAGGATTTGCGACTGCTTGAAACCCGCGTAGCCAGACATATATACGACTTTGAGTTCCGGCCTTAGCGCAGTCAACTGTTGTGCCAACGCACGGCCATTCATTCCTGGCATGATCACATCCGTTAAGAGTAGGTGGATTGGCCCCAAAAATTGCTTCACAAGAACGAGGGCTTTCTCAGGTGACTCCGCTTGCAGCACGTTGTAGCCGCTGTTGATCAGTAGATCGCCGATCAAAGTTCGGAGTGCATCCTCATCTTCGACAAGCAGAATTGTCTCCAGGCTGCCCATCCGTCTTTCGACGCGAGTTTTCGGTTTTTGCTCCCGAACAGGCTCCTTCACCGTCGGCAAATAAATTCTGAAGGTCGTGCCTTCTCCAACGCGGCTAAGGACCTCGATGTGACCCCCGCTTTGCGTTATGGCGCCGTAGACCGTTGACAAACCTAAACCCGTACCTTTGCCCACTTCCTTCGTCGTGAAAAACGGCTCAAATATGCGCGCCTGCGTATCCGCATCCATTCCGATGCCGTCGTCGGTGACCGACAATCCCACGTAGCACCGTTGTGGGTAACCTCGCTGTTGCGCAAACTCATCCTCCAATACGACGTTGGATGTCTCTATGATTAAGCGGCCCCCATTGGGCATCGCATCTCGCGCGTTCACCACCAGGTTCATAAGAACCTGTTCGACTTGACCGCGGTCGGCTTTCACAGACCCTAACCTGGAATCGAGTGAGATTCTGAACTCCACGTCCTCGCCGATCACGCGTTTGAGCATTTTCTCCAGATCGACGACAACCGCATTCAGATTCAGAACCGTAGGTTCCAGCACTTGCTGGCGGCTGAAGGTCAATAGTTGGCGGGTCAGACGGGCGGCGCGTTCCCCGGCCTTCTTGATCTGCTCGCAATTTTGGCGTGATCTGTCATTCAGGTTCAGCTGTTCGGCTAGGAGCTCGCAATGGCCATTAATGACGCTGAGCAAGTTGTTAAAATCGTGAGCGATCCCGCCCGCGAGTTGACCGATTGCTTCCATCTTTTGTGCTTGCTGGAGTTGCTTCTCCAGAAGCTTGCGGTCGCTTACGTCCCTCGTAATAGCTGCAGCGCCGATAATCTGTTCCTGCGCGTCTTTCACGGGCGATATCGTCATGGACACGTCGATGCGCCGCCCGTCCTTTGCGACGTGCACGGTCTCAAACCGCTTGATTCTTTCTCCCCGCTTGAGCTTTTCCACGATGTCGGGCAGGTCATCGGCTTGATCGGAAGGCATCAGGAGCCTGCGTGGGCGGCCAAGGATTTCGCCGCCCGAGTAGCCATAGATCGTTTCCGCTGCCGTATTCCAGCTGACGATCGATCCGTTTAGCGTGAAGATAACGATGGCGTCGCTCGAATATTCGATAATTGACGCCAATTGCGAAAGCCGCTCTGCGATGCGTTTGCGTTCCGCCACCGCGCTTTTTATCTCTTGGTGCGCGCGCACGAGCTCCCGTGTGCGATCGACCAATTCGCCCTTTGTCTCGCGGCAGCTCGAATCCGCCTGTGCCCGCAGAAAATGTACAAACGCCTTCCAGGAACTGTTATCCAGCAGCAGTGGAAGGACTATGTTGGAAGTGGCGGTCACCGCGTCGAAGCGTTTTCCTTCAATTACCGAGTGCAGCGATTCCGCATAACCGTGAGTGCGAGACCATGAGGAACTTGCCGCCGCCAGTAGCTCGCGTTCCTTATCGCCTTCGACTAGGCTGAGGATTCGTTCAATCAGGCTGGAAACGATCGAGCCGTTTTCAGACAACTCCTTCAAATGAGTTCTGAGGTCCTGTGGAGATCCCACCAAAATCCCCATCGTGAGTTCGATATTGCGGTTGGAATAGCTAAGAATCTGCTCAGCCAGATCGAGTTTGGCGCCGGCCATTCTGGTGTCCTGTGGGTGGTCGCTTTGCACGGCACGCTTTAATGAAAAAAGATTTATGCTGGCTTCTTTTCGAGCAGAAGGTTCTCGATTTTTTGATGCAAGCGCCCAAATTCAATCGGTTTGGTCTCGTAGTCGTTGCAGCCCGTTTCGAATGCTTTCTCACGGTCGCTTATTAATGCGTGGGCGGTCAGAACGATAATTGGAATATGGCGGGTGGCGTCATTGGCCTTGAGAAGCTGGGCCACTTGCCAGCCGTTCATCCCGGGTAGGCTGATATCCATTAAGACGAGGTCGGGTATTTCCGATTGGGCCAAAGAGTATCCCTGCTCGCCATCGTTGGCAGTGATTACCTGATGGCCTTTTCGCTCCAACCGTCTGCGCAGCAGATCCCGATTTGTTTCATTATCTTCAACTACCAGGATCTTTGGCATGTTCGCTTCTCTTTTTATGTCTCTTTCCACGAACACGGAATAGAACCTTGGTACTTCGACACAGGTACGAAATGTCTAGACGCACAATCTTGTTCGAATAAGTCTTGTGGAATCAGTCAATGCGGATGATTTAGCATTCCGATGCTTCCACTTCATCGTTCTCTTGTGCCAAATCTAGCTCAGAGATGGACGCCTCTCTGAAGTCTCCGCCTGCCTCATAAATCATCTCATTGCCAGGTAAAAACTTAGCGAGGAGCTACCCTCATGCTGACGATTCTTCTGATTATCTTGCTCTTGGCCCTGGTAGGCGCCTTTCCGGCGTGGCCTTATAGCGCTGGTTGGGGATACTACCCAAGCGGCAGTTTGGGCCTGCTTCTCTTGATCCTTATCGTGGTTCTATTGGTTCGCAGGCGCCCGGCACTTTAGGCTCTGGCAAATCTGTTTTTAAGGTGCCCGCTCGTCGAGATTCTTCGGCCGCCCTCCCGCGGCCGGAGAACCTCTTTCTCAATTCGCGAATCTCCCCCGTTCATTCGAACAAGTTTTGTGCAATGACACCGATCTCGAGGCCGCGAGCGTCGCTCTTGGAAAAAAAAATTCCGGCTCGTTCGAATGATCCGTTCTTCTGAATATAGCTTAGTAACTCGCGGTTGAAGTTTACTTAATGGTATGCTACCGTAATTTATGCTTCCCGGCACTCGCTGCAAGGCTATTCGTGGGTGCGCTCGGGCCTCACTCGATACAGCTGGCATTTCCGATGTCCGCCTAGTAATAGCGTTACAGCCCGTCACCCGGACCGTCCTCACCCTAAGATTCTCTGAAATCTTCGTTCGACCCGTTCTTGCGGCAGACGTCCTTGGTTTCCTTTTACAAATCTGGATGTACTCGTTGTGCAAGCCTTGGGGCGGCGTCCCAGCTCCGACTGTGCCAGAGCCACGAAGGCTATCTCCTGCATAATGTGCACTTGCACAAAAAGGGTAGGGGGGTGGGGCCCCGTACTTTCGCTGTCTCCTATCGCCTTCCCGGCGATATAATGCTCGGCCAGCTACGAGACTTCGGAGGTGAAGCCGTGGGTAGAAAACTATCTTTGACCTTTGCGCTGTTCTTCGGCCTTTTGCTGGGCTTGTGCTTCTCGGCAACGGCTCAGGACGCCAAGACCGTTTTGCAATCGGCCAGTAAGGCCATGGGCGACGTGAAATCGATTCAGTATTCGGGCAGCGGCGAATTTGGCATCCTCGGGCAGGCGTACACGCCCGGAGGAGCCTGGCCGGTAAACGACATCAAGTCCTATACGCGCACGATTGACTACGGCTCCAAGTCCGCGAAGGAAGAGATGACGTTAGTTGAGCCCAATCCCATCCGCAAGGGCGGCGGCGGGCCATTCGCGGGCGAGCAGAAGCAGGTCAATCTTGTAAGCGGGCAGTACGCCTGGAACCAGCCCGGAAATGCCGCGCAGCCAGCAGTGGCTGCGGCGGAAGAGCGCCAGCTGCAAATCTGGATCACTCCGCACGGCTTCCTGAAAGCTGCCATGGAAAATAACGCCACGGCCAAGAAAGGCAGCGGCGGCACCGTGGTGTCGTTCACCGAAGGCAAGTACAAGATAAACGGCACCATCGACAGTGCGGGCATGGTCACCAAGACGGAAACCTGGATTCCGAACCCGGTTCTCGGCGATATGGCCGTGGAAACCACGTATACGGGTTACAAGGATTTCAGCGGCGTGAAGTTTCCGAGCATGATCGTGCAGAAGGAAGGTGGCTCACCCGTACTGCAGCTTACCGTCAGCGATGTGCACGCCAACTCAGACCTCGCGCTGACGGTGCCCGACAACGTGAAAGCTGCCAAGATCCCGCCGGTAAACGTCACCAACCAAAAGCTGGCCGACGGAGTTTGGTTCCTGGCGGGCGGAACGCATAACAGCGTTCTGGTGGAATTTCCCAATTACGCGGTGATGATCGAAAGTCCGCTTAACGACGCCCGGGCCGCAGGCGTAATGGCCGAGGCCAAGAAACTCGTTCCCGAGAAGCCCATCAAGTATCTGATCAATACGCACGCTCACTTCGATCACCTGGGCGGTGTGCGCTACTTTGTCGCCGAGGGCGCGACTGTCATCACTCAGGATACGAACAAGTCCTTCTACGAGCAGGCTTGGAAGGCGCCGCGCACCTTGGATCCTGACCACCTGGCACAGAGCCCGAAGAAAGCTACTTTCGTCACCTTCAAAGACAAATATGTTCTCAGTGATGGAGGACGGGAGATCGACATTTATCGCATCCCGGGCGATACCCACAATGTCGTCATGTCCCTGGCGTACCTGCCCAAGGAAAAAATCCTGGTAGAAGCCGATGACTTCACGCCGGCGCCTCCGAATGCGCCGTCGCCGGGACCTAGATCTCACGCGGGCACGGTGCTCCTGTATCAGGACTTGCAGCAGATGAAGCTGGATGTGGCCACTGTCGCGCCACTGCATGCTTTTGTGGTGCCGTACGCAGAGTTGCAAAAAGCCGCTTCAACTGAGGTGAGCAGCGCGTCAAAATGACGATCCGACCAGGATCGTCATCCCGTCTGGCGGCGAAAGTCACCAACAGGATGAGCTTTCGCCGCGTGATAAAGTCGAACCGGAGCGAGGGATCTCTCCGAGCTTTCGCCGCGTAGCCAGGGGACCGAGGGCCGAGGCACAAGAATCAGAAGTTGTCACCTGCACTCAGGGCGCTCCGAGTCCATCGGGGCGCCCTGACGCTTTTTCGTCTGCTACGATAATGAATATGCCCATCGAATTCGCAACCGCGGAGGAAGCTGCCGAGGAATTTCGCCAGGGCCGCCAGATCGTTCTGGTGGATGACGAAGATCGCGAGAACGAAGGCGACTTGGCTTTGCCGGCGGAGAAAGTAACTCCGGCGGCGATCAACTTCATGGCCAAGCATGCGCGCGGCCTGATTTGTCTGGCGCTTACCGAAGAGCGTTGCGACGAGCTGAACCTGCCGTTGATGTCGCCGGTAAATACCTCCAACTTCGGCACGGCATTTACCGAATCCATCGACGCCGTCCGTGGAACCACCACGGGCATCAGCGCCTCCGATCGTGCGATAACCATCCTGGCGGCAATCGATCCGGGCACACGCGCGGCCGATCTGGCGCGCCCCGGCCACGTCTTTCCGTTGCGCGCGCGGCGCGGCGGCGTGTTGGTTCGCGCGGGGCAAACGGAAGCTTCCGTGGACCTGGCCCGTATTGCCGGCCTTTATCCCGCGGGCGTGATCTGCGAAATCATGAACGATGACGGCAGCATGGCGCGCCTGCCACAGCTCGCCGAATTCTGCCGTACGCATGGGCTGAAACTGCTGACTGTCGCGGAGCTAATCCGCCACCGCATGCGGCACGAGCGCTACGTGCGGCGCGTTGCCGAAACCGTTCTTGCCACGCGCTACGGCGACTTTCGGATGATCGTCTTTTCAAGCGAAGTGGACCGCGAACAGCACATCGCGCTGGTGCGCGGCGACTTGTCCGGCGCTCCGCCGCTCGTGCGCGTACATTCACACTGCCTGACCGGAGACGTCTTTGGCTCCAGCTCCTGCGACTGTTATGAGATCGTGGCACGATCGCTCGAAGCCATTGTTCGCGAAGACCGCGGCGTTTTCGTTTATTTGCACCATACCGGCAGGGGCTTTGCGCTGGAACAGCCACTGGCGGGGTCGGGCGAGATGGCTCGCGTGCTCTATCACACTCGCGGGCAGCTCGATCAGGACGTGGCGCGGCAGCGTCTGCTGCAACATGAAAGCGGCATCGGCGCACAAATTCTGCTCGATCTGGGCCTGAAGAGTCTGCGCGTGCTGACCAACCATCCGCGCAAAGTGGTCGCGCTCGAAGCTTACGGGCTGAAGATTACAGATCAGGAGCCGCTGCCGATCACCCCCGGCGGAAGAACCACCCACCAGCGCTTCTGAATAAAATTGGCTAAGCGCTGAAGATCGCCGATCCGCGGGAACTGCTCGGCCGGCGGGGTGCAGGCTTGGAGACGTTGACGTAAGGGCGAATCTGCTGAAGCTTGCGCGCGCTGATGCCGTGAATGGCAAGCAGATCTTCGATGCGCTCGAACGGGCCGCTTTTCTGGCGGAACTGCACAATAGCCTTCGCGCTGGAGGCGCCGATGCCGGGCACCTGCGCCAGTTGGGTGGCCGTGGCCGTATTCAGATCGAGCGGTGTGATGGGAGGAATTTTCTTGCCGATGGCGGCGTGAGCGGCAAGCAAAATCCAGCAAAGCAGAAGAAGCGAACACGCGCGCAGGCGAGATCTCATCGTGCGACTCTTTGTCCGCGGCGCGCGATAACGAATGCCGCTACGCATAGTCCCGCCGCGACGCCTCGCAGCACATCGGTGGTCAGACGCGAAAGATTGAGCCTGGCCAACAAGACGAATAGCACAAAACCCAGCAAGAATAAAGCGAACGGAATCCCCCAGGGCGCATTTCGGTGCTCGCGCTGAGCGCCGGGCGAAGTTGAGGCGCCAGTTTCGTCGCGCTGGGATTCTTCACCCCGCGTCGGTTCGTTTGCGCTTCGCTCATTCAGGCTCTGCACTGTATTCCGTGACCTCGCCGAAAAGCCTGGCCTGATCGCCAATCTGTCCACGATCGCCCACGATAGTAATCTGCGCATTGGGCGAATCGAAATAGGCGCGCGCTGCGGTCAGCACATCGGCGGCGCTGAGCGCGCGGACGCGCTGGCGATACGTCTCCAATTCATTGTCAGGAAGCTCATTCAGATATACGGTCGAAAGCTGCGAGGCGAGACCGTCTTGCGTGGCCAGCCCGAGCGAGAAAACACCGCTCATGTAAGTGCGCGCGTCGGAGAGTTCGTCTTCGCCGACGGCGAGCGAGCGCATGCGGTCGATCTCATAGAAGATTTCGGTAAGGGAAGCGGCCACCACGTCGTTGCGCACCGCCGCGTTCACGGAGAAATATCCATGCTGACGGAGGGCATGCACGCCGCTCCGCGGGCTATACGTGTAGCCCTTCTGTTCGCGAATATTGATGATTAGCCGCGAGTTGAAAGCTCCTCCATAGATGGAGTTGGTGAGCGCCAGGCGCAGCCAATCCGGATGCTTGCGCGTGATGGCATGATTCGCCACCACGACTTGGGTCTGCACCGATTCGGGGAGATGCACCAGATGCACACGCCGGCCGTGAAGCTCGGGGAGAGTTGTATCCGGAACGACGGGGACGGTGGCAGGTTTCCAGGAACCGAAAATGCGCTCAATCTGCTCCATCATTTGCGGCGCAGCGAAATCGCCTACGGCGATGAGCAGTGCATTGCTGGGTGTGTAATGGGTGCGATAAAACTCCACAAGTTGCCCCAGGCGGTATTCCTTCACCTGACTTTCCGTTGGCGCGATGATGGCGTAAGGATGCGAACCAAACAGGACGCGGCGCATGCGTTCACTGGCGAGGAATGAAGGCGTGGTGCGCGCGATACGCAGGCCTTCGATCATCTGGCGGCGCTCGCGCTCAAATTCGTCCGCGGGAAAGGAAGCCTGCTGCGCCAGCTCGGCAACCAGCTTGAGCAAATCCCCAGAAAACTCCGCCAAACCGTTAAAGCCGATAGCCGTGGTATCGGCGCCGGCGCTTGTGCCGACATCCGCGCCGATGCGCCGCAAATCCTCTTCGATTTGACGGCTAGAGCGCTTTTCGGTGCCCGTGCGAACCACCGTAGCGGTAATTTCGGCGAGCCCCGGGGACTTTGCGGTAGCCGCGGCAACTGCATTGCCGCTACGGAAATAGAGTTCGCCGGTGAATTTGGGAATCGTATGCGATTCGACGAGAACCACCTCGAGGCCGTTCGCAAGCTTGCGGCGCGTGCGCGCGGGCCATACAACCGGACGTTCGGGGCCCAGTGACGGAACTTGAGCGAAAGGATCGGGCATCTGTACAGTAGCCATTAATCCGCCGCCTTTTTCGTCGGTTTGCGGAATACGATAGCGCGCCGATTGGGATCAAGGTAGCGCTGCGCGGCGGCGCGAACCTGCTCCGGCGTAACCTGGAGGAACCCTTCAAGAATGGAATTTACAAGCGACGGATCATTATCGAAAAGTGTGAAGCAGGCCAGATAATGCATCAGGCCATATCGTGGAATCGAAGCTCCATGCCCACCCTCAAGTGACGACACATATTCGGAGCGAAACTTTACTTTTATCTGTTCGAGTTCGCCCTGTTCGATACCGTGCTGCCGGACGGCGTCGATAACCGCGTCAAAGGCCTCGAGCGCCTGATCAGGGCTATATTCCGGCTTATGCAGCACACGCGAGACCAGCAGCGTAGGCCCGTTGTAATCGAATAAATCGCCGACCGGATATTGAATCCCGCCGCCGGTATCGACTGCGATCTGCTGCTCGAGCACCAGCTGCCGATAAACGCGCCCGGCGCGGCCGCCATGGAGCGCATGATCGAGCATGGCCAGAGCGTACCAGTCGGCGGTTCTCCGCTCAGGCGCGCGGTAGCCCACGGCAAACGCGGGTAAGGTGCCGAATTTCTCTTCCACTTCGCCGCGGCGCACACCCTCGAAAGGAGGCTCGGCGACGTCAGCCTTGGGCAGCGGCGGACCGGGAGGAATGCTTCCGAAATAGCGCCGCGCAAGAACAAAGCCCTCATCGGGCGTAACATCGCCCACCATGAGCAACACCGCATTTGCCGGCGAATAGTAAGTGCGGAAAAACTGCTGCACATCATCGAGCGAGGCGGCATCGAGATCGGCAAAATCGCCGTAAAAATTGTGCGCATTGGCCCAGTTGCGAAATGCGATTGGCGGCAGGTCGAGCCACGGAAAACCGCCGTAGGGCTGATTGAGGACATTGACACGGACTTCTTCTTTTACGACGTCGCGCTGGTTCCGTAGATTCTCATCGTCGACTTTCAGCGCGCGCATGCGGTCGGCTTCCAGCCAGAGGACGCGTTCGACCGCGTTGGATGGAATCGATTCGTAATAATTGGTGACGTCGTAATGCGTCGAACCATTCAGAACGCCGCCTGAGGAATTGATCAGCTTAATGTGCATCATCTTTCCGGCATGCTCCGAACCTTGGAACATCATGTGCTCAAAAAGGTGCGCGAATCCGCTGCGACCGCGGGGCTCGAGCCGAAAGCCAATGTTGTAGTAAACGCCCAGTGTCGCTACCGGGGCGGTGCGATCGGGTGATATGACGACGCGGAGTCCGTTTTCGAGCTTGGTGGTTTCGAGAGGAATATGCAGTTGGTTCAATTTCGCTCCTTCACTAGTATCGTCGCATTCGTGCCCGGATGTTTATGCCATCGCTTCGCACGCCGCCGGAAAATCCGATTCTGTAGCTAAGCTATTTGATTCGCGCCAGCGTTTGCCTGAGCAGCCTCTTTTTCGAACCTCTACCATTTGCCAGGACATTGAGGCCGAGTCTCGAGAGCGCGTCATAAGCTTCCCTATATTCTCGCGGAAAAGGGCGCAAAGCCTCAAGGTGCCGCTCAATAACTCCAAAATCGCCGCGGCTCAAGGGACCCGTCCACGCAGCGCGAGGGCCGACGCGCTCGAAATTCGCGAGGGTTTGCCGCGTGAGCGGCAACAGGGCGCGCACGGCACGCGGCCGGGAAAAGCCCGCTTTCGCGAGAATGCGCACTGCCGCTTCGACTAGAGCGAGAACGTGCCCAGCCGACAAGGCCGCGGCGGCATGATATGCGGCTTTGCGACGCGATGGGAGCACCATAGGGACACAGCCCAGTTCGCGGCTGATGCGGCGCGCCATGCGCAGAGCTACGGGAGTTCCTTCGATTGTAGAGGTGCAACCGGCGAATGAAGGGATTGTGCGGCCACTAAAGGTCTGCAGCGGATGCAGGGAACCGATTTCCGCACCTCGAAGCGCCAGAGGCTTCAGAACATCACTGCCCAACGCGCCGCTCGTATGCAGGACGATTTTCCCGCGCCCAGCCTTGCTGTTTGCGATTTGGGCGAGAGCTTCCGCTGTCTGTGCAATCGCGTGATCTGGAGTAGCGATTAGAATTACATCGGCCGCCAGCACGGCTTCCGATAAGCCCGCCTGCGGTTTCCCGCTTCCGATGCGACGCCTAGCGTCATGTGCGGTTCGCACGGAACGCGTAACTACCGGCCCGATGCGCCAGCCTTTTTGATGCAAAAGCCTTCCCAGTGCGGATCCCACTCGCCCGGCACCCACGATGGCGACGAGCGGCAGGCTGGAATTAGATCGCATAATCGAGTGATGGCGCCCTGAAGACATCGCTACAAAATGTGTCCCGCCCCAAAAAGCCTCAGCCCTCCCGTCCAACAAGGCTTGGCGTCATGCTCAAGCTAAAGGCACAAGACAATGCCGCCCTAAAGGGCGGCGCTACAGAAACATCTTTTCGTGCATGGTTAGCCGGTTTTCGATTTTGCCGGCGCCGGTTCTGCTGCTGCAGGCGCTGCGGCAGGCCGAGCTTCAGGTGTTTGCGCCGGCAGCGGCTGAGGCGACGCATCGATTGCGGACAAAAGCCCACCCAGCTCGCGCTGCTGCAGGGCGCGAATTCTATCGCGCAGGCCCGCGGCGCGTTCAAACTCGAATTTCTTGGCCGCCTCGCGCATCTGGGTTTCCATTTGCGCGATCACCTGGCGCAATTCGTCTTCGCTGTGAATCTTTTCGGGCAGCACATCGTCCGTGGGGACGGTGATGTAATCGGCCTCCACAATGGCGGCGAGCTTCATATCCACGCTCTTGATGATACTTTGCGGGGTGATGTTGTTGGCTTCGTTGTAAGCGAGCTGCTTGGCACGCCGCCGGTAAGTCTCGTCGATGGCCTGTTTCATGGAACCGGTCATGACATCCGCGTAGAGAATGGCCCGGCCGCTGATGTGACGCGCGCAGCGGCCGATCGTTTGAATCAAGGCCGTTGCGCTGCGCAGATAGCCTTCCTTGTCGGCATCGAGAACCGCCACGAGGGAAACCTCGGGCAAATCCAACCCTTCGCGCAAAAGGTTGATACCAATCAGCACGTCGAAAACGCCACGGCGGAGGTCGCGCAGAATGCGCACACGCTCGAGCGTCTCGATTTCGGAATGCAGATAGCGGCAGCGCACGCCGACTTCGCCGAAATATTCGGCGAGGTCTTCGGCCATGCGTTTGGTAAGCGTGGTGACCAGCACGCGCTCGCCCTTTTCGGCGCGAGCGCGAATCTCTTCGAGCAGATCGTCGACTTGCCCCTTGACCGGGCGCACTTCGACTTCCGGATCGATCAGACCCGTGGGACGGATCACCTGCTCCACGATCACACCAGCGGAGCGTGTCAGTTCATATGGACCGGGAGTGGCGGAGACGTAAATCACCTGATTGGTGCGATGCTCGAACTCCTCGAAATTGAGAGGGCGATTATCCAATGCGGAAGGCATGCGAAAACCGAAGTCGACCAGCGTCCCTTTCCGCGAGCGGTCTCCGTGATACATGCCGCGCACCTGCGGGATGGTTTGATGCGATTCGTCGACGAACAACAAATAGTCCTGCGGCACGTAATCGAGCAAAGTGGGTGGCGCTTCGCCGGGAAGACGGCCGGACATGTGGCGAGAGTAGTTTTCGATGCCGTGGCAATATCCGATAGTGCGCATCATCTCCACGTCGAACATGGTGCGCTGCCACACGCGTTGCGCTTCGATGTATTTGCCCTGCTTTTCGAGCTCGGGTTTCCACCACGCCAGTTCTTCGAGAATGCCGCGGATAGCGCGCTCTTTCTGTTCGGTGGGCAAAACGTAATGCGATTTCGGATATATCGGCAAACGGGTCAGCGGCTCGCCGCGAATCTCACCGGTTAGGGAATCGATGGCGCGCAAACGGTCGATCTGGTCGCCCCACATCTCAATGCGAAAGGCGTGATCTTCGTAGGGAGGACGAATTTCGATCATGTCGCCGCGAACACGGAACGTGCCGCGGCGAAGGTCTTCGCTGCGTTCGTATTGAATCTCCACGAAGCGGCGGAGGAGCGCCTCGCGTGCAATTCGTTGTCCCGGTTCCAGCATGACGAGCATGCCGTAGTAGGCTTCCGGCGAACCCAAGCCGTAAATGCAGGAGACCGAGGCCACAATGATGACGTCGCGGCGCTCGAAAAGCGAGCGCGTGGCGCTCATGCGCAGCTTATCCAGCTCATCGTTTATCGTGGATTCTTTTTCGATATAGGTGTCGGAAGCCGGAATATAGGCTTCGGGCTGGTAGTAATCGTAGTAGCTGACGAAATATTCGACCGCATTCTTCGGGAAGAAATTCCGAAATTCGTGGAAGAGCTGGGCGGCGAGCGTTTTATTGTGCGCGAGCACGAGGGCGGGCCGGGCCGCCTGCTCGATGATTTTGGCCATGGTAAAGGTCTTGCCGGAGCCGGTGACGCCAAGCAGCACCTGATGTTTTTCGCCAACTTCGAGGCCGCGGACGAGTTCCCGAATGGCTTCGGGCTGGTCGCCGCACGGCTGATAATCGCTGGCGAGGTGAAATTTGTGGAAGTCCATCATGACGGAAAGCACAGCCGAGAATTCGGGCTGGCGCTTAAACAAATAATTATAGCGCAGCGGAACCGAGAGCGCGTTGTGTCCGGCGGCTACTGAGAAGCGCCGTTGCCTGGCGGGAGGAGCGCAACGCGGGAGTGCGTCTCGATCTTTCCGGCGTAGCGGATCGATTGACCGGAGGGGTTGGTCACGGTGAAATCGATTTGCTGAGAGCTATCCTGCGTTACGCTCACGACCAGGTGCGTTTGCAGAGAGACATAGCTGAGGCTTTCTCCGGAACCTGCCCAACTGCCGGAGGTGTGCAGTCCGTTGCGGCGATAGTCCTCGGGAGTGGGATCGCGCAGCTGTTTTCGCGGATCAACGGATTGGCGCGTCAGGATCACTGCACAGAGTTCGCCGACGCCTGCCGACGGAGAGGATTCGGCAGGCCGGCAGGACTCATTACGCACGTACGTTGAATTGCTGCGCCAGACCAGGCCTGCAAGCGGCATGGACTGTGCGGGTTGCGCGGAATTCCAGGATTGGCCAAGAGCCACGCCCGCGGCGGCTACGGTCGGTCCGGAAACCTGGGCCACCCATTGCTCGGCGGCCTGCAGGACTTTATCGTCGTCGATTATGCCTTCCAGCCCATGCACATCCGAGACGTGGCCATCCGTTCCCAGCGTGAATTCGATGACCTGGCCCTCGAGCCGGCTGTAGCTTCGCTCGATATCGTCCGCCTGTGGATCCGGGCTATCGCTTTTGACGGTGGCGGCGGAATGCTCGTAGGTGGTGCGGATGCGCAGGGGAATCGAGGGGGCAGCCGAACCCGTGCCTGCTTTTTTGTTTTCGGCCGGCTTCGAAGCCGCCGAGCTTGCGGCCGGAGGGTTAGGTGTGGCGAGCACTTCCAGTTTGATGGCGGCTCCCCACGTGACCGCCAACTGGGAGGGGCCCTGCGGATCAGAAATGGCGCCGGTGCGTTTTGTGTCTGTTACGGTCTGGAGCTGGACTTGATAGCGGAGTAGTTCGCCGGGAACGAGCTTCGGCCGCAGATCGATGCGCTGTGGCGGAGCCTTAGAGGCCGGAGGCGTCTGCGAAGATGCGTTGACAGAATATGCGAGCATCGCCGCAATCGCGAGCGCAGCTAAGTACGCGAGACGGAGCGAACGAATAGCCGGCAGGGAGCTTGCGCGCATCTTTAACTTCGGCGGACCATGTGAGTTCGATGCGAAAAAGCGATGCATTGCCGTACGGCTCAGCGCCGGCTAGTGTGCACCGCGGTTTG
Organism: uncultured Acidobacteriota bacterium; assembly: GCA_963803735.1. GTDB lineage: Bacteria > Acidobacteriota > Terriglobia > Acidiferrales > UBA7541 > Palsa-189. The sequence goes on from CAWDNV010000022.1 coordinate 342,691, forward strand.
ATTGCCGGCGGAGACGCGCTCCTCGCGAATGATCTGAGGGGCATCCAACGTGCCGCCGAGCACCCAAACGTCGGCGTCACCGGCAGACTCCGAAGCCGAACTGATGCGATCCGACTGCGAGAGGGAACGAACTTGCAAATTAAGGCGGCGGCTGAAATCAATATCGCCAACGATCTCCAGTTGTTTCTCACGCCCGGAGAGCAGCCAGGGATCGACCCAAATCTGGCCGCTTTCGACGCGGAAGCTGACTGTGCTGTTTCTGAAACGATTGCCCGCGATCTCTTGAAAGCTTGCATCCGCTGAGTCCGAAGGCAAATCCGGAAGTTCGACTGTCGCGTCTTGAACGTGGAGGAAGCCTTCGCCTTCGAGCGAAGCAAGCAGCGCTTGCCGCCCCAAACCACGCGCCGAAAAGGCAATTTCACCCGAGCCCAGCCCGCCGAAGCCATGTTTAATCGAGGTAATCGCGGCGAGGGCGGATAGGTCGGTTCGATCAACCTGGCCTCGGAAGTCGTAGCGCAATTCCGTGCCCAGTTGGGCGCGGAATTCGCCGCTCAGGCGGCCGCCGTACAGATCGGCCTGGGCCCGGCGCAAAGTCAGATTGCCGTGTTCCAAATCCGCCGTTGCGTCCAGATTGTCCAGCCGCGAGGCCCCGATTGCCAGTTCGTCCAGATGCAAGCGGCCTTGGGCGCTGATTCGAGCAATCGCGGCTTCGGTTTGAGGCGCCAATCCCGCAGAGCCGCCAAGCGGCAAGAGCCGATAGAGCAAACCTTGCCTGCTCTGCGCAAGCCCGTGGCCCAGTTGCTCGAGGTTCAGGCGGTCGGCGGAAAGATCGAACGTCCAATTTTCGTTTTCCGATTTCCGCTGCAGAGAGCCCTTCCAGCTTCCGTCCAGCGCTTTTAGACCACCGATCTCCACGCGTCGCTCCCCCGGCGAGAACTCCACAGTGGCTGCCGAGACGACTATGGGTTCATCCATGGCGCTGTTCGTCAGGCGCAGGTTATGAACGTCGAGCTGGCCATGAACGAGTGCAGTATGCGGCCGCAGCACACCTGAGACCACCAGCAGCAGGGAGGCCGGACCTTCCACGTTCCAGGTGGGCGCGAATTGCCGACCAAGAGCGGCGAGCACTGCCCTTACGTCCTGCAATCGCGCAGTCTGGCCGGAGATTGTCGCGCGGTAGGGCCACTCTTTTAGGGAAACACCGGCGTGAATGGGCCCGAGAACACCATCGATGTGAAATAGAGCGGCGGAGACGGGATCCGACTGCGCGCCGCGCGGGACCCTAGTCGATGCCGAGGATAGGAGTCGCACAGCAACTGGCTCGAGAACGAGCGAGGAGTGACTCCAGGCGGCATCTACCTGGCCGACCCGAATCGGAGGCAGCCCGCCGTTATTGCTCCGAATGGACGCGCCGTCGGAGCTGACGCTCAAATCTTCGATGCGCAGCGGCCAGCCGTTAAATTTTCCTTCGAGGGCGGCAGTGCCGCTCATATCCAAATCCTCAGTGCGGCTTGGGAAAAAAGCGCGGCTCCAAGTGACGAGATCCGGAAAGCCAATCGAAGAAGCGAGGAGGCGTACTTCTGGATTAAACCCGTGAGACCAATCGATGTCGGAGTCACCCACCAGATTCGAGTGGGGCGCTTCCACCAGCCAATGGTCGATCTCCAAGCGCGACTCGCCCGGATGCAAAACTGCCGTTAACTTAACGTTTACCGCGGGATTATCAGGGTGGCCCGCGAGATCCCACCTGTGAATGCCCTGGAAACGAAGCCCGCCTCGTATCTTCCAAGGGCTCCCCATTGCGCCTTCATCTGCGCGGCTGATGTGGGCAGAGAAATCGGCGTCGAGCACGCCGCGCAGTCCGTAATCGGTTCCGCGCGCGAGACGGGCGGCGTCTGCGAGGGAGGCACTCTGCCAACTCAATCTGAGGTCGGCGGGCTGCAAACGTGCCGAAGTTCCGCCAACGGTGCCTTGCATGTGCAGCGTGCCGGATCTCTGGAGAACGACGGCAGCGCGCATGGGCTGGGCTTGCAGGTCCAAGTACCAACGCCCTGTGCTTTGCAGATTCAAAGAGCCGGAAACGTCGACCAAAGCAAAAGGCAGCTTTTCCGCGCCCTTCTTGAAATTAATTCTTCCCGCGTCGATATCAATTTGGGAAGCATGCGCGGCCAGTTCAGCCGGAGGACCGTAAACGTGGATGGGCATTTGCGCGTCCGTTGGGGGAAGCCACGTTTGGACATTCCATTCGCCGTTTGCCGACCGAACCAAATTAAGGCTGGGGCGAGTAAGAGACAGCCGGTCAAACTCCATGCGCCCGTGGAGCAGAGCCGCCAGTCTCAGGCGGGCGGTCAGCCGGTCGGCACGAAGGAAGTACTCCTGCCCGAAACGCGGATCTTCGCTGACCGTAACGGAATCGGCCTCGAATTGGGGGCCTCCCAGAATCGTGAATCCGAAGTGTGCGACTTCAACCGGACGCCCAAAGGTTGCTGTGAGTCGCGCAGAAAGGGAACGGCGCAACCAACCAGCTTGCAGGGCAAAGGAAAAAGACCAACTCGCGACAGCGATCAAGAGAATGGGAAGGGCCGAACACCATAGGAGGCGATTGCGTAGCATGGATAAGGATTGTCGCAGATCAAGAGATTGAAACAAAGAGATTTAGGCGTTTTGAAACGCTAGCGCGCGTTGGGGCTGCTCTAGTGGACCGTGCGGAGCATGCGGTTCCAGCGGGTTCGAGTGGGTATCTCGATGAGCGTGCGCAGGATGCTCACAATACCGCCGCCGAAGGAGCGCTCGCTATATTCCTCTTCGGAACTTTGCACAGACCAGTAGATCACCACGGGTCCGCCCATGATGGCTTCCCGACTTACAAAGCCCCAGTAGCGGCTGTCCCAGCTATGGTCCCGATTGTCGCCCATGGCGAAATAGTTTCCGGGGGGCACCACGATTTCTCCATTTTGGACGTACTTGAAAATCTGGTCCGCCCACTCCGGTTGCATGCTGGAAAGTATGTCATCGTGGCCGGCGGGGGGATAATTGTAGAGAAAGGCGTCATAGGGAGCGGCCGAGTCGTGAACGGCATAGGGCTCAATGAGCTTTTGGCCATTGCGATAAACCTGCTGGTCAACGATTTTGATCCGATCGCCGGGCACTCCGATGACACGCTTCACGTAATGCGGATGATCCTGGAACGGAAATTTGAATACGATGATGTCGCCGCGGCGAACGGAACGATAGGGCAGCAGCTTTTCATACCAGGAATCGCGCCCGCCAAAAATGAACTTGTTTACGAGAAGATGATCGCCCACCAGCAGCGTGGGTTCCATGGATTGGGAAGGAATCTTAAAAGCCTGGACGACGAATGTAGTCCCAAAGAGCGCCAGAATTACGGTGACGAGGAGCGATTCGATATATTCGCGTATGGAGGTGTGGGGGCGCTCCTCCGCGCGGGCGGCGGTGGTACGGTGTTCGGCAACTGGGGCTGCTTCGGTCATTCTTTAACTCTAAACGATCTTGGGTTATTTAACTTTAGTTCTGATTACGTCCTCGGCGCGGAGCAGTTCGAGCGCTTGCGCCGCCGCGGATTGTTCGGCTTCTTTTTTATTACTACCCGTGCCGGTCGCGTTTACGAGCCCGGGGACATCCACTTGAATCCAGAACGTTTTCTGGTGATCAGGTCCCGCCTCGCGAACGACCGCATACCGCGCCGGGGCCAAACCTTTGGCCTGAAGCAATTCCTGCAATGCCGATTTATTGTCCGACCATCCAAGCCGGCTGCCCTCAACCTCGACCGCTGTATCCAGCAAAGCGCTTTTCACGAAATCCCGGGCCGCAGGCAGTCCCCCATCCAGGTAAATGGCCGCCACGATGGCCTCAAAAGCGTCTGCAAGCAACGCCGGCTTCTCACGTCCGCCCGTTTTTTCTTCGCCTTTACCGAGGCGCAGGTAATTCCCCAAGGACAGACGGCGTGCGGCCGCATAGAGCGAAGTCGCGTTTACCAACCGTGCACGACTTTTTGACAATTGCCCCTCGCTCCATTCTTGAAAGGCGCTGGTGAGATACTCACTGACAAGCATTCCGAGGACGGCGTCGCCCAGATACTCGAGTTGTTCGTTATCGCTGCGAATCCGAGTGGCGGCATCTTCGGGCACGGCGGAACGGTGAGTGAGCGCCCGCTCAAGGAGATTCGGCTGGAGGAACCGGTAGCCGATTGCCTGCTCCAGTTCCTCTACCCGGTTTTCACGCATCGGCACGACTGAATTTATTTGGGGGCCTCCAGGCTATTCTGCGACTTTTTCTTCACTTCATCGAGACCAGACTTGCACTGCGCCTGCAGCGGGCCCGCGGTGGAGCACTTAGTAAATGCAGCCATCGAGTCTGTAAAGTGACTCGTAAGCTGGTTGGCGACACCCAAAAGATAGAAATCAACAGGATCGGGCGTGGCGGACAACTCTACCGATTGATTGAGCTCGGCAATAGCGTCATCGTATTTGCCGGTCTTTACCTCGGCAACGCCGATGCCATCGTGGCACATCGCCAACTTTTCGTTCTTGGCCTTGGTGAATGCGGCATCGTCCATTTCCTCAGGTTTGGGCATCGTCGTTAGCAGCTGGATGCCGTGTTTCGCATAATCCTGAGCCTTGGTCAGCTGTTGAGCGGCGTCGGGCGTCTGAGCGGTAATACGCCGAGGTATGGCCCAGGCCAGCAGCGGCAGAACGTCGACGTTGTCGGGATTAATCTCTACAGCCTTCGTTCCGGCAGTCACCATCTTGTCGGGCTGGTTCGTGTTCAGATAAGCCGAAGCCAGTTCGGAATAGACCGCCCCGGCGTAGATGCTCATCGGATACTTGGTAAGAAAGCCCTCGCCGACCTCGATCAGGTGCGCAGGGTCTGCACCGCGGGCGTCGTAGACTTCCTTGTAGGCCTTGAGTTCGTCCTTACTGGCGCCCCCATTGGCATCCGGCTTTTCCTGATCGAGCGAAGTGCCGCCCTGGCCCTTCTGGTCTTTTTTATTTTTCTGATTCTGGTTCTGGTTCTGCGCCGATGCTACAGAGATCAACGACAAACTCAGCAGTACGAGTGCGCTCACCTTCAGTATGGAATGCCTCATTTACAGCTCTCCTTCGCTAAAATTTCCGGGGCCCGCTATTCGGACCTCGGCCCATTCTTCAATCTTATAACTGGCCGCACGTCATTTCGGCAATGAACGGCTTACCGCCGGTTGGTACGCTTCCGCAATGCCGCGCTGAGCTGCCGAACGCGCCGTTTCCGGCGAATTGCCAACGGCCAGGGCGGCGCGATACTCCTCAAGCGCCTGCTCGCGATCATCCTGCAAATCGTGCATGCGCCCGAGATAGATGTGCGACCACGCAAGGGCACTCGGTTCGGGCCTCATCTGTGGAGGATCGGCCTGAGCCGCGGCCACTACCTGATCGAACAACGCGATCGCACGTTCGGCGTCGCCCTGCAATATACATGCAACCGCCAATCCGTACAGCGCGCGTGGCTGCCCCGGAGTCTGCAATAGGATTCGTTCGAATGCTCGGGAAGCTCCTGCTCCGTCTTGCTCCGCAATCATACGCTCGGCAGCACTCAATTCCGATTCCAAATCGGTGGGCGCATCCGCGGCTTTGTCTTTTTTTGTCCCGACCCCTTCCGCCCGTTCGCGGGCCTGCTGCGAATCGGATGCGGGCGCAAATTTGACAGTTTGCAATCGCTGCTGTTCCGCCACGACGTCGATCGAGCGCACGAGGTCAGGGAAATACAGACTCATCGATGGTTCGGAGCTCTCAAATTTCGCGAGTGCTTTGATCAACGGCGGGATCAGGACGTAGCCATTGGCTTGCGCGGAGCTGACTTCCTGGTTCAGTTGCGCAGGCGGCAACCTACGCACTCTAAATTCCACGGCACGCACGAAACATTCGTCGAAAAAGGAGGCGAGATCAGCACGGTATTCGGAGGGAAGGTTGGGGGCGCGGTCCGCGATGAACAAAAGGGGTTGTTCACCCAGAAGTTTGTCGCGATACCGAATCGGCAAAGGGTCGAGCAAATAATGCAGAAATGCGTGGCGCATCAGATCGAAAGAAGGGGACGCTGGATTGATTACGACAACGTACCGATCGCCGATATTGCGGACGTTTGTTTCGTTGCCGACCATCGGCTCGATATAGACTCTGAACGTTCGCACTCCCGGACGGAGGATTTCGCGGACATAGGCCGTGGAGGACACGACGATCTGCCCGAGCGGCTCGCGAATACCGGTGGCGGAGCGCTCATATATTGGTTCGAATTTGTGCCAGAGCTCCTCGATCTGCGCTTCCTGATAAAAATTTGCGAGAACTTCGCTGAAGCCATTGAGCGCAAACGCGCCTGGAGGCAGCGCCTCACCCTTAAGCACAGGTTCGAAGTTTGGGGCGGGGCCGGCAACCAAAGCAAAGGTCATGAAACGGGAGAGAGTGGCGCCGGAATCGGCGAGTGCGTGATGGCTATAGAAGTCACGCAATGCCTCCGCAGCAGGACCGTGAAGGGAACGCAAATGTGTTCGCAACTGAGCTAAATCCGGATCAGCCGGCGACGAATCGGCTTCAAAGCCAGCGGCGACGAGCGCACACATCGTGGCAAAAATCTGAGGGTTGGCTTCCACTGCGATCGGGCTGGTCGATTCGGCCTGAGGGGGAGCCGCCTGGATGGAAGGAGTCGCGCACAGACAACAGCACACGACCAGCAAAGGGAACGTCCCGATCCAGCTTAATCGGGCCGATGCCAAAGCGTGGTTGATTCTTGCGGGAATATCCGACCTCGTGCCGCCGATCATTTTTTTATCGCCCTTTGCCGGGCTTTCGTGACGGGCCTTTGCTGAGGGGCCATACCAAGGTTCAGCGGCGAAAACACTCAGGCCACTCTGACCTCGCGATGCGTACCAAACACTCGCATGCTTCCAATTTACAAGGCGGGTTACATAAGGTCAAGAATTAGGGCGAATTGGAACGTACATCGATCCCTTGAAGCCGAACTAGGGACGACATAAGTCTTCTGTGGCAAGAGTGCAGGAACAGGTTTCGGCTTCAGTGACTCGCTGAAAATTGCAAAGAAGCTCAGCCGTGAACGCGGATCTGGCTGAAGCTCAAGATCACACGGCCGCCGGAAGTGGGACGACCAAAGCTCATCTGCGGACGGAATCGCGATAAAAACAGGACCTGATCGAGTTCGCGCTGCATGTTTTCATCCAACTGGCCAGAAATCACACGATAGCTGACCGCCTGCCCATCGGCATTTACCATGGTTTCTACGAGCAGGGGATGTTGGCCGCCGGTGCGCGTCATCTCCTCAAGTTTGGACATCTGAAATCCCGCCAGGACCTCGAGCCGAGCCGGTTGAAGCAGATTTGTCGGCGAGTCGGGTGTGGCGGCACTTACGGGCATACCGGTGCCCAGGACCTGATAGACCAAGGCAAAAACCAGCAAGGCCACGACGATTCCACCGGTCGCAGGCAGAGCCAACGGTTCAAATATATTCTTGAGGAGAAGTTCGAGGCGGTCCTTGGTCCGGCGCAGGCATCCCCCAAAACTGCCAAATGCTCGCGCATTCGATAACGCCAGGAGAATGCGGACGCCCAGATCGACGGGAGGCGTCGGGCGGTTGGAGACGGACATCACTCGCTGTATGTGTCGATAGCGCTCCAGTTCACGGCGGCAAGAGAGGCAAGACTCGAGATGCGAGGCGATATCCGCATGGCGGTCGGAACCCAGCCTTTCGGGCAGGGCGCCGTCCAGATACCCGGGCAACAGTCCAACGATGCGACGGCAGGTCATATTTTAATCTCCATACTTCGCGCGCGAGACTGCCAGAAATCCCGCACTCGCAACCGACTTTCGGGGCACCAATACCGGCTCGAGAATTTCGCGCAGCAGCCTGCGGCCGCGCAGGATGCGAGACTTTACGGTACCTACCGAAACGTCCAGCACTTCGGCCACGTCTTCGTAAGAGAGGCCCTCCAGATCGCGCAGGATTACCGCCGCTCGAAAGACGGGAGGCACTTCCCCCAGCGCGTGCTGCACAGCCACCTGAATTTCGCGGCTGGCGAGTTCTTCGAATGGCGAAATGCCGGGGTCTTCGAGTCCAAGACAGCTCCCCAGCGGCTCATCTTCGATAGAACTCTGGAATCGCAGATGGCGCCAAAACCAGCGCCTGTAATTCAAACTCTCGCGCACCGCGATGCGATAGAGCCAGGTCTTTAGCGAACTGCCGTGACGAAATGAGCCAATGCCGCGAAATGCCTTGAGAAAGACCTCTTGCGTCACGTCGGCCGCATCGTTCGGATTGCGCAATATTCCCACTACGACCGCATAGACCGGTGCGTGATAGTAAGTCACAAGCCAGTCGAAAGCCGTTTCGGAACCGCTGCGCAGCTCCGTTATGACCTCGGCTTCGTCCTCAGGCCAGGTTAGGACGCGCGCCAAGTCAGACACGCCAGCCACCTCTCTGCTCCGCCAGCACCGAAACAGGAGCCCAACCTTTCGTTGGTCCTGTGCCGCCTGATTCCGACGCTGCGGAAAGCCTCTGAAAACTTAGACACCAAGCGTTCGGGGATGTTCCCCTGCTTATCGTCATTGTCCCGCGGCTGTGACCTATTTGCAAATAGCCTAGCCGTACAAACGAGGGGTAACTCCGCGCCCGAAACGGTCGAAGACATCGAGAGACCGAGCCTCGAGCAGCCTCCTTCTATTGAATGAGCTTTAGCGGTTCTGTTTCTTAGGTGACGGGCTTAGTTGGTTCGCGTGTTTGTGGTGCTGGTTTGGGCGTTCAGGTAGCGCTTAAAAAAGGCTATGGCTCGAGGCCAGGAATCCAGGGTGGCTACGGCATTTTCGCCCAAAGTCTGGTGCTCCAGGAACGCGTGAGTCACGTTGGGATAGATTTTGAATTCGAAGGTCTTTCCGAGCTTCTGCATATCCGGTGCGGCAGCAGCCACTTTAGGAGCCAAGCCGGGGTCTTGATCGCCCGCGAAGGCCAGCACGGGAGCTTGTATCTTGGCCATCGTGGCGAGGTCCGGAGGGGCGCCATAGAAGCTCACGGCGGCGTTGATGCCGGGTATCTCCGCAGCGCTTTCCCACGAATAACCGCCGCCATTGCAGAAACCGGTGATTCCGCTTTTGCCGTTGGCGCGTGGCAGCTTGAGCGCATACTCCCGCGCCGCTTTTAGGAGGTCGATTTTTTCGGGGACGGGACGCATGCCCAACGCCTTCGCCAGATCGTCCGGATACCTGAACGAATCGAAATTGCCTCCGTTCGGGCCGAGGCCTGACGCCAGGTCAGGCATGATGACGATGAAGCCCTGCATGGCGAGCTTATCCGCCACTCCGCGCATCCAGTTTGCACCTGCACCTTTTCTTGGCGTGTCGGCATTGTCCATGCCGGGGCCAGGATGAATGAGCACGACAACGCCGGCTTTGTCGTTGCCGAGCGGCTGAACCAGCCAGGCATGCAGCTTGACCATCCCCTGCGAAGTGCTTGCCGGAATATCGACCCACTCGCCGTGACGCGGCGATTGGTCCACCACTTTCTCGGGGCCGCCGAAACGTCCCGCCACGATGTCATCCCGTTTGGCGATCGCCTGGGCGGCATCGCGCTGACGCGCGGCGGAAGCGGCGGACGCAGCGTCATCTTTGAATTGAGGCATCGCTGAGCTGCTTTGGGGCAAAGCCTCGGGGCCGGCCAGATTGCTGAGGAGCGCGAGAGTATTGTGCCAGGCATGTTCGGTGAGATCGAATTTGACGGCACGCTGCTCGGTTGGACTACTGATGGCAGCGTCGAGCCGATTTTCAGTCCAGTTGAAATCGAGAATCGCGCTCTTGCCGTTAGTGCCGGGTTGGGCGACGAAATAATTGCGAACTGTTTCGGTGCGGCGCTGAATTTCGGCCGGGCCCAATTGCGCAAATGCTGTGGCAATGGCTTCAGGGTTGGTGAAGGAGTCGGTGCCGCCGCCGTTCGGCCCCAAGCCCGACAGGAGGTCGGGAACGATTGTGATGTAGCCTTCGTTCACAACTTCGGTGCCGACGGCGCGCGCCCAGTCACTCAGCCCTTGATTGTGCGCCGTGATCACGGCCACTGGCGCCTTGCCGGCTAAGTCGGGAAAGAGGACAAAAACTCGAACCTTTACGCCGCCCATGGGCACATCCAGCCATTGGGGGTGATGCTGCGGCAACGACGCATCGAGCACGGCCTTCGCGGTGTCCACCGAAGGCAAACCCAAAGGCATCGCCGCGGGCGCGACCGGATGGGCGATAGCACTGCTACTCGGCGCCTTCTCCGCAGCGAACGCGGCTCGGACGCCGTGGTGGCCGGGGAGGATTCGACCGCCGAACGCGAATAAAAGCGCGGCTACGGCAATCGTGGCTGCGCCAAGCTTTATCCGTCCAGTCGTTTTCATAGCTTGTCTCCTTAGGAATACTTTTGTCGCAGCGCGTCAACGCACTTTTATGGGCTGCACTGGGAATTCCAGTCTGATCGGCCAGATGGCCTCTTATACACCCAAGGCCGCTTGCGAATGAAGTGAATTGCTCTCCGCCCGGGGCCTACTGAAGTTGACAATTGCCATGGGGAGGCGCGCCGAGAAGCGATTTCTGGAAGCTGGACGAAGCGCTGGCCCAATAGCAGGCGCTCAGCAGCGCACAGCCAGGGCTGTGCCACTGTAAAGCGCACAGCGACAAAAGCGCGAATATGCCGCCCAGACAGAAAGCGCCGCAAAAAGAAAGCCGGTCCGGGTGAAACCGGACCGGCTTTTGTTTTCGCCCGAAAGGTGACAGCGGTTTAGTACATTCCGCCGCCGGGCATGCCGCCGCCGTGCGGACCGGCGCTGGCTGCCTTCTTGTCGTCCTCGCGGATGTCGGCCACCAGAGCTTCGGTGGTGAGCATCAGTCCGGCGATGGAAGCGGCATTCTGCAGGGCCAAGCGGGTGACCTTCGCGGGGTCGATGACGCCCATCTTGACCATGTCGCCGTACTCCTCGGTTTCGGCGTTGAAGCCGTAGTTTTCGTCCTTGGACTCGCGGACCTTGCCGATTACCACTGCGCCCTCTAGCCCTGCGTTGTAAGCAATCTGCCGCAGCGGCTCTTCGAGCGCGCGCTTGACGATGTTGATGCCGGTAGCCTCGTCGCCATCGGCCTTCAGCTTGTCGAGCGCAGGGACGCAGCGCAGCAGGGCCACGCCGCCTCCGGGCACGATACCTTCCTCGACCGCAGCGCGTGTGGCGTGCATGGCGTCTTCCACGCGAGCTTTCTTTTCCTTCAGCTCGGTTTCGGTCGCCGCTCCCACCTTGATCACGGCCACGCCGCCCACGAGCTTGGCAAGCCGCTCCTGGAGCTTCTCGCGGTCGTAGTCGGAAGTGGTCTCTTCGATCTGAGCGCGGATCTGCTTCACTCGGCCCTCGATCTCGGAAGCCTTCCCGCCGCCTTCGACGATGGTGGTGTTGTCCTTATCGATGGTGACCTTCTTGGCGCGCCCGAGGTCTTCGACTTTCACGTTCTCGAGCTTGATGCCCAGGTCCTCGGTGATGGCCTTGCCGCCGGTCAGCGTGGCGATATCTTCCAGCATGGCCTTGCGGCGATCGCCGAAGCCGGGTGCCTTCACGGCCGCGCACTGCAGCGTGCCGCGGAGCTTGTTGACCACCAGAGTGGCCAGCGCTTCGCCTTCGACGTCTTCCGCGATGATCACGAGCGGCTTGCCCATTTTGGCAATCTGCTCGAGCAAAGGCAGAAGATCCTTCATGGAGCTGATCTTTTTCTCGTGGATCAGAATGCGGGCATCCTCGAGCACGCACTCCATGCGCTCGGGATCGGTGACGAAGTAAGGCGAGAGGTAGCCGCGGTCGAACTGCATACCTTCCACGACTTCCAGCGTCGTCTCCATCGTGCGGCTCTCTTCGACCGTGATCACGCCGTCCTTGCCCACCTTATTCATGGCTTCGGCGATAATGCCGCCGATCTGCTTGTCGTTATTGGCGCTGATGGTGCCGACTTGCGCAATCATCCCGCCCTTAACGTCGCGATGCTGCTTGCGGATCTCCTCGATGGAGACTTCCACGGCCCGCTCGATGCCGCGCTTGAGTCCCGTGGGGCTTGCTCCCGCCGCGACGGTCCTGACGCCCTCGCGGAAGATGGCTTGCGCCAGCACGGTTGCTGTGGTGGTGCCATCGCCGGCGACGTCGGAGGTCTTGGAAGCGACTTCGCGCACCATCTGCGCTCCCATATTCTCCAGCGGATCCTTCAGTTCGATCTCCTTGGCCACCGTGACACCGTCTTTGGTGATGATCGGCGCGCCAAACTTCTTTTCGATCACCGCGTTGCGCCCCTTGGGGCCGAGCGTGATCTTCACGGCATCAGCCAACAAATTGACGCCGCGCAAAATGGACTGGCGGGAATTTTCCCCAGTCACGATTTGCTTTGCCATTGCATCCTCCTAAGAATTTTTGCTTCCTGACTTACTATCTGGTTCCCTCTTTACCGAGCGCGACCTTTTGAGGCAAAGGCTAAAACAGTTCCCTCGCTCGCGATACTCGCTCGGGACGAGCATACTGATCGGATGCTCGGTTACCGCTTGGACGAGGCGACTTTAGCCGCCGCGCCGAGCTTGGCCAGAATCTCTTCTTCACGCAAAATCAGATACTCTTCGTCGTCGAGCTTGATTTCCGTGCCACTGTATTTGCCAAAAAGAATGCGGTCGCGGGCCTTCACGTCCATGGGAACACGTTCGCCCTTTTCGATTTTGCCTGCGCCCACTGCGATCACTTCGCCTTCCTGCGGTTTTTCCTTCGCGGAATCGGGGATGATGATTCCGCCCTTGACGGTCTCCTTCTCCTCGATGCGCTTCACCAGCACGCGGTCGTGCAGGGGAGTCACGTTGACTGCCATCTTAAGTTATCCTCCGTGCGATATTCGGGGTGACCTGCGAGGGTACTGTTAGCACTCCTCTGAGGCGACTGCTAATATATGCAGACGAACCCCCTCTGTCAAGTCTAGACTCGGATCTTGCAGTGGTCGGCCCTGTGAATTTCCGAGTTTCTTTACTGGCGCACCCTAGGGCGCCCATACCCGCTTCATCGTATTGTAAATACGCCGCTTATTTCGTTTTTTTTCTGGTGACCGTTTTCACTTAAGGCGGTTCGGCCGCCAGTTGCGATCATGCTTACTGCGCATGCCTAACTAACCTCGCCGCTAAAGATGGTGCTCAGCGCGTAGAATGGACTACGGCAAAAAGCATGGATCATTACATAGAGTTCCGCGATGTCAGTAAATCGTTCGACGATCACGTCGTGCTCGATGGCGTCAGCTTCACAGTGGATCCCGGGGAGACCTGCGTGATTATGGGGCGCAGCGGCGTGGGCAAATCAGTCACGCTGAAGCACATCATGGGTTTCCTGAAGCCAGATTCGGGTCGCGTCATTGTGGCGGGGCAGGACATCACGGATTGGCCGGAAAAGGAGTTGGCCCAGATTCGACGGCGCGTGACCATGGTCTTTCAGTCCGGCGCGCTCTTCGACTCGCTCACCATCCGCGAGAACATCGAGTTTCCTCTGGATGAGCGTCCCGACCTCACTCAGGAGGCAATTGACGCCCGAGTGGCCGAGCTAGCGGAGATGCTGGAGATCACCGAGTTCCTGGACAAACTACCCGACGAGCTCAGCACAGGGATGAAACGCGCCGTAGCCATCGCACGCGCCCTTGCGCAGGATCCCGAAGCGATCCTCTTCGATGAGCCCACCACGATGGTTGATCCCCTAGCGGCTGTGCACACCATGAATCTGATCCTGAAACTCAAGCAGGCCACGCACAAAACTTCTGTGGTGGTCACGCACGACACGCACCTTGGCAAAAAGATCGCCGACAAACTCGTTTTTTTGCGGGACGGCAAAGTGGCGTTTTTCGGCACCTGGGAAGGGTTCGAGGCTTCGGAGGACCCGTTCCTGCGCAATTTCCGGCTGCAGGACGAATTGATCCCGGAACTCGATGTGACGGTCTAGTCGTAAGTCTCAAAAGCAGATTCCCCACGCTCTGGGCGTGGAAACCCCTTGCGCGGACTTCTCGGAACGACAACCTTCGTTCCTATAGCAGTAAGGTCGCTGCTACAAAGCGGCGGAAACTCTGCTATCGTTCCCGCCGGCAATGGCTGCGACTTCTGAATCCGCAACGTCTGCCGCGCGTCCGCAGTTGCCCCGGGTGATGGGCTTTTGGGATGTGCTGCTCTTCAATATCGCCACGGTGCTTGGTCCGCGCTGGATCGCCGCGGCCGCGCACAACGGTCCCTCTTCGATAAGCCTGTGGGTCATCGCCGCCGTCTTCTTCTTTGTGCCCACGGCGCTTGTGATCGTGGAGCTTTCCAGCCGCTTCCCTGAAGAGGGCGGGCTCTACGCCTGGTCGCGAGACGCCTTCGGAGAATTTCACGGCTTTGTGGCCGGGTGGACGTATTGGGTCTACACACTTTTCTACCTGCCCGGACTGTGTTTTGCGAGCGCCTCGATGAGCGCTTACGTGGGCGGGATCGGCGCGGCGAGCCTGGCGCAGAGCCGCACATTTTTGCTGGTTGGCTCGTTCGTGCTGCTGTTCGTGGCTGTGTATCTGAACATCATCGGCTTGCACATCGGCAAATGGCTGCAGAATGCGGGCGGCCTGGGCACGTACCTGCCGTTGCTCATACTGGTGGCGGTGGGATTCGCGATGTGGCGTACGCACGGCTCGGTGACGCACTTCACCTGGGACGGCATCCTGCCGCGATGGAATTGGGACACTGCGAATTTCTGGCCGCAGCTGGCGTTTGCGTTTACGGGATTGGAGCTGGTTTCCGCGATGAGCGATGAGGTGCGCGAGCCGCGCAAGACTTTGCCGCGCGCGATTTTTGGCTCCGGCGTGCTGATCGCGCTAATTTATATCGCCGGCACGGTTGCTGTTCTGGTGCTGCTCAACGATTCCGCCGTCGATCCCAAGAGCGGCGTCTTTCAGGCCATCACGGCGGCGTCGGCGGTTCTAAAGATCGGCGCGATCGGCATCATCGCCGCGCTGCTGGTCACCGTGGGGAACGCCGGCGGTGTGGGCAGCACGGTTGCGGGGATTTCGCGCGTGCCCTTCATGGTCGGCGTGGACCGGTATTTGCCGCCCGCATTTGGCAAGGTCCATCCTCGCTGGAAGACGCCGCACATTTCGATCCTCGTGCAGGCCATTATCTCCGGCGCGATACTGCTGCTGAGCCAAATCAGTGAGACCACGGTCAGCGCCTACCAGATTCTTGTGGACGCGACCGTGATCCTTTACTTCGTGCCGTTTCTCTACATGTATGCCGCGGTGATCAAGCTGGCGTATCGCCCTGATAGGGAGAAGACGCCGGGCGCAGTGCTGATTCCTGGCGGCAAGCTCGGCGTGTGGATCGCCGGCGGGCTAGGATTTTTGGTTGTGCTGCTGGGAATTGTGTTGTCGTTCATTCCGCCGGGTGAAACCGCGAATAAGGTGCTCTTCGAGGTCAAACTCGCAAGTGGCACTGCGCTCGCCGTGCTGTTTGGGATTGTGCTCTACGCTCGCGGCGCGCGAACCAGGTCGCGCGAGCGCGAGAGCGTGGGCCGAGCCTTACGGTAATTAGAGCAGCCGTCGTGTGTCGCGTTAGTAGATGGCCCAGATGCCGGGGGTGGCAAGTTCCACCAGATGATCGTCGGGGTCGCGGAAATAGAGGCTCTCGCCGCCACGCGACCATTTCACGCGGCTCTCGATTTTGACGCCGGCCTCGCTGAGCCGTTGCTCCCAAGCGCGAAGATCTTCCGCCGGAATGGCGAAGGCGAAATGCAGCTGGCCGCTGCCGCCATGCGGAGGAATCACGCCGCCTGGCAGCGCCACCGATTCCGAAGTGCCGCCGCGACGGAAAAGGATCAGGACGTCGCCTCCCGCAACGTCGAAGGCGCAGAAACGTTCGTCATATCCCAGGCGGCGGAAGCCGAACAGGCGCTCGTAGAAATTCGCGGATCGCTCGATGTCCTCGACGTGAATGCAGGTTTCGAGCACTCCGGTAACGCGCGGCATTGGTTGTCCTCAGAAGCCTTCTTCGACGAGACGTTCCACGGTGAGAGCAGAGGCTGCAGCCGGGCGGCGGGTTTCCAGAATTCGTTCCACATACTTCGCCAGGATGTCGGCTTCGAGATTGACGGCGTCGCCCACGCGCAGCGACTGCAGATTTGTATTCGCGTAAGTGAAGGGAATAATCGCCGCTTCGACGGTATCACCCACGAGATTCGCCACCGTGAGGCTGATGCCATCGATCGAGATCGAGCCTTTCATGGCCACGTAGCGTGCCAGCTCTCGCGGCACGCGCACTCCGAGCCACCAGTTCGCGCCTTCGGCTTCCCAGCGCGTCACGCGGCCGATTCCGTCCACGTGGCCCTGCACAAAGTGGCCGCCAAACTCCTTGCCGGCCGTCAAGGGGCGCTCGAGATTCACGCGCGTGCCGGGTTTAATCTCGCCGAATGAAGTGCGGCGCAGCGTTTCCGAAGAAAGATCGGCGGCGAAGGTTTCGCCGCTGATCTCCACAACGGTGAGGCAGCAGCCGTTCACGGCGATGCTGTTGGATACGGCGAGCGAAGCCGCAAGCGGGCCTGCGTTCACGCGCAGGCGGCTTGACTGCGCGTTGCCGTTCAGAGCGCCGTCGATGACAACTTTTCCTGACGCACTCTGATCGAGCGCTTCTTTTTTTAGCTCGCGTTCTTCGAACGCTTCAATGCGCCCGACGTGCTCAACGATTCCGGTAAACATCGCGGAGGTATCCTTCGACGGCGAAGTCAGGGCCAAAGTTTTCGGTGCGCACGCCGGAAAGCTCGCGCACGCGTAGCGAGTTCGCGCGTTTGCGCGAAGGCAGGCCCGGCAGGGAACTGCCGAGTCCGACGAGCGTGGGCGCGTAGAACAGGCGGACTTTTTCGACGAGATCGGCTTCAAGCGCCGCCTGATTGAGCAGCGGGCCGGCCTCGAGCATCACGCTCAGGATATCGCGGCGGCCGAGCTCTTTGAGCACGGCCTGCAGGTCGGGGCGGCCGCGGCGCGCGCGAATAGGAAAAACTTCGACGCCGAGCGCGTTCAATTTTTTGGCGCGAGCGCTTGACGCTCTGGCGCACGTGAAGACCAGCACGTCGCCCTTCGCGGAGCGCACGATTTGCAATTTCGGACTGAGCCGCAGCCGCGAATCGAGCACCACCCGCAGCAGCGGCCGACGGCGCGGCAGCCCGCTGCGATCGGTGAGCAGCGGATCGTCGGTGAGAATTGTGCCAATGCCCGTCATGATCGCGTCCGAAGCGTGACGCATGCGATGGACTTCGGCGCGGGAAATCTCCGAGGTGATCCAGCGCGACTCCTTTCCGTTGCGCGAGCGCGGCAGCACGAGGCTGCCGTCGAGCGTCAGCGCGGTCTTCAGCGTAACCAGCGGGCGCCGCTTGTGGATCCACCAAGCGAATGACTCGTTCAGGCGTCGCGCTTCGGCACATGCGCCCGAAGTGCAACTGCAATCGACCTGAATTCCGGCGGCGCGCAGCTCTTTCAATCCGCGGCCCGCAACCGCGGGATTCGGATCGATCATCGCGGCGACGACGCGCTCGACGCCTGCTGAAATCAGCGCGTGCGTGCAGGGGCCGGTGCGTCCCGTGTGACTGCACGGCTCGAGGTTGACGTAAATCGTGGCGCCGCGGGCTTTCTCGCCGGCGGCTTCGAGCGCAATGATTTCGGCGTGGCGCAGGCCGTCGTAGGTGTGGAAGCCTTCCGCGATGACTTTGCCGTCGCGCACGAGCACCGCGCCGACTATGGGATTGGGGCTGGCGAGCCCCTGCCCGCGCGCGGCGAGCTCTAAAGCCCGCGCCATGAATTCCTGATCGCGCGAGCGATCGAGCACTTGCGCGTCTGCGGTGCTGCTCGCGCCAACTTTCACGTTAGCAGTTTCGCGCGGCATCGCGGATTCAATCGAAGAGGGAATTGACGAACGTTTGCGCGTCGAAAGGCACAAGGTCATCGGCGGTCTCGCCGGTTCCCACGAACGCCACCGGCAAGCCCAATTCGCGCACAATAGGTATGACGATGCCGCCGCGCGCTGTGCCATCGAGCTTGGTGAGCACGATGCCCGTAACGCCGGCGATGTCAGTGAATTCGCGCGCCTGCGCGAGGCCGTTTTGTCCCGTGGTGGCATCGAGCACGAGCAGCACGTCGTGAGGCGCGCCGGGAATAAGCTTGGCCGCGGTGCGCTTCATTTTTTCGAGCTCTTGCATCAGGTTTGACTTCGTGTGCAGGCGTCCGGCGGTATCCACGATGACGTAGTCCACGCCACGGGCGCGAGCCGCGGCGAGCCCGTCGTAAACGACAGCGGCGGGATCGGTGCCGGGCTTTTGCTTGATCAGCTCCGAACCGGTGCGGCCGGCCCACACGGCGAGCTGTTCGATGGCGGCGGCGCGAAAGGTGTCTCCGGCGCAAAGCATGACGGTGGAACCGCCTTCGTGCAGGCGATGCGCAAGCTTGCCGATGGTCGTGGTTTTGCCTGTGCCGTTCACGCCGACAACGAAAATCACGCGCGGATGCGCATCCGAATTAGCGCCATTCGATTTCGCGGGAACCGCGCTCAGGATTCCCATCAATTGCTTTTTCAGCGCGTCGCGCAATTGCCCGGCGTCTTGGATTGGCTCGTAGTCGGCCGATTGGCGAACCGCGTCTAGCATCTCTTTCGTTGTGCGCACGCCCAGATCGGCGGCCAGCAACGCGTTTTCCAGGCGGCGAAGTTGCTCCGGATCGAGACGACGGTCGCCCGCGAACATTCCTTCCACGCGCGCGGCGATTTCCGAGCGCGTCTTGCCGACCGATTTTTTGAGCCGGTCGAGAAGTGACGGCGGCGGGTCGTTATTGCCGAAAAGCGTGATCATGTGTGGGCGAGGACCTAAATGCGATTCTAACAGAAGGGCAGGGGTGCCGCTCGGAGGCGCATCGGGCGGTCAGGGAGTGGTCCTGGGAATGCGGCTGGTGAAAAAGAGCGCGAGCAACCCCGCGGCAAGCACGGCCATCTCCAGGTTCACTGAAATGCGATGCAGGCGGTCGAAGGAGGCGCGCAGCTCGTTTGTGGCCGGTGTCGCGGCCACTGAACCCATTTGGCCGCGCAGCGCGTCCATCGTGCCGCTCACCCAGTACTGCGAAATGAATGTCAGCACCACCATGATCACCACCAGCAGCGACGCCGGACGCAGCAGCGCCGCCGCCGAGCGCGCCCAGATCGCGGTCACCAGAAGATAAATCACGCCGGCGACAATGCCCA
Organism: uncultured Acidobacteriota bacterium; assembly: GCA_963803735.1. Classification (GTDB taxonomy): domain Bacteria; phylum Acidobacteriota; class Terriglobia; order Acidiferrales; family UBA7541; genus Palsa-189. The sequence goes on from CAWDNV010000022.1 coordinate 361,993, forward strand.
TCAGGTGCAGACGGCCAAGCGTCAGGCCGACCAGCGCTCCGGCTTGGTCCGGGGTGAGCACGGAGAACGCTGCGGGAGCGACAATCGCGCCGAAGTAGAGCACGGCGCCGATCCACGTCCCGAGCGTTAAGAACTGCAAGAAACGAACTATCGTCGTCATCGCCGCCCCCGCTTGCGCTTGCTAGTTCGGAATAAGGACAAATTTCTTGCGGATACGCGCGCCATTATATCCGGCTGTGCCGCGCTTGTATTCGCCGAGTTTGGGCCCACTGATGTGATCATGGGTGGGCCGTTCGGGTGCGGCTGGATCGCCCCGGCCCAAGGGCCCTCGTGATGACATCCAAACTGAGCGCGTCCGCGGTCGGCGCCGCCAGAAAAGATAGGGCACAACCGGGTGAGGATAGGGTTCCCCGCGGCGAGCAACGATGGCAGAATGGAGAATCCGGACGACATGGGAATCCGGATGGTGGGCGATCAAGGACTTGAACCTTGGACCTCTCCCGTGTGAGGGGAGCGCTCTAACCAACTGAGCTAATCGCCCGCGTTCCTCGTTGTAGCAGAAGCTTCAGGAAGCGTCAATGAAGGTGCCAGACATCACTATGAGCACTGCGGCCACGTCATCGTTGATCTCGCAATTGCAACGCGCCATTGCGAGCGTGATTCGCGGCAAAGACGACGCCATCGAACTGGCGCTCGTGGCCCTGCTGGCGCGCGGGCATCTGCTGATCGAAGATGTGCCGGGCGTAGGCAAGACGACGCTGGCGCAGTCGCTGGCGCATTCATTCCACTGCTCGTTCCAGCGCATTCAATTCACTTCAGACATGCTGCCGAGCGACGTCGTGGGCATCAGCGTCTTCAACCAGATCGAACAGCAGTTTGAATTCAAGCCCGGGCCGATTTTCGCCAACATCGTTCTGGCCGATGAGATCAACCGCACCACACCGAAGACGCAATCGGCGCTGCTGGAAGCCATGAACGAAGCGCAAGTGACGGTGGACGCGCACACGCATCCGCTTCCACGGCCGTTCATGGTGCTGGCCACCCAAAATCCCATCGAGCATCACGGCACTTATCCGTTGCCAGAATCGCAAATGGATCGTTTCCTGATCCGCATCCGCATGGGCTATCCGTCACGCGAAACGGAAAAAGAGATTCTGCGCAGCCAAGCCAACGCGCACAGCGGCGCAGGCGTCCAGCCGGTGATGGAGGCAAGCGATGTTTTGGGGATGCAGCAGGCCGCCGCCAGCGTGCGCGTGGACGAGAGCCTGCTCGACTATGCCCTGGAGATCGTCGAAAAGACGCGGCAGAACGAAAGGCTAATCCTCGGCGTGAGCCCGCGGGGTTCGCTGATGCTGCAGCGCGCGGCGCAGGCGCGGGCGTTCATCGAAGGGCGCGACTTCTGCCTTCCCGACGATTTCAAGCAACTGGTGCTGCCCGTCTTTGCTCACCGGGTCGTGGTCAACGCGCGCTACGCCACCACCCAGAAGAAAACGTCGCAGGCCGAAAGCATCCTTGCTGAGATTGTCGAATCCACGCCCGTTCCGCTCTAGGCTTCCGATGCTTTTGGGGTTTGATTCAATCAAAAAGCAGATCCCTCGGCCAAAGGCGGGCCTCGTGATGACAACTCTTTGGGGCGAGCCGCCAATGACGAGCATTCCATGAATAGCCCCGCTATTGCCCGCAATCTGCGCACGTTTGCCAAACGCACGCATCTCGATTCCCTTGCTTCGAAAGCGAGTCGCAAAATCGACTGGTCGGGGTGGCGCTCCTTTGCGATAGCGGTTGTCGCGCTGGGCGCGGCGCTGCTTCTCGCGCTGTATTCGAGTGTGGCCGCGGAAGATGGCAGGATCTGGGCTGCCGGATTCTCCGCGCTCAGTGCACTGGCGGTCTCCGGGTGGGTTGCCTTCACGGTGGTCCCCGCGCTGGCCCGGCGCACGCCGCTGCGATGGCTCGCTTATCGCATGGATTACCGCGTGACGCGAGAAGGGATCGTCTACCTGGCCGGAATTTTCGTCATTGCGCTGGCCGCGCTCAACACGGGAAACAATCTGCTTTTCATGACGCTGGCATGTTTGCTGGCCGGAATCCTGATTTCCGGAATCATTTCGCAGGTGGTATTGAGCGGTGTCGAGTTGCGGCTCGATCTGCCCGAGAATATTTTCGCCAACCAGCCGGTGTTGGCGCTGACGGAACTCGAGAACCACAAAACAGTCCTGCCGTCATTTTCGCTGCGCCTTGTGGGCGCGAAATCTCCGCGAGCGCGGGAAAGCGCGTCGCGTGCCGCAAAGGCGAATTCAAAGCAGAAAGGTAAGCCGCAGCATGCCAGCGAAATTCTCACCACGCCGGTTTATTTTCCTTATTTGCCGCCGCAGCAGAAAATTCAGCAAGCCGTCGAGCTCGTTTTTCCGCACCGGGGCATTTATCGGCAGGATAGCATCGGGCTACAAACCAGGTTTCCTTTCGGTTTTCTGGAGAAAACGCGCCAGGTCGAATCCAGAATGGAAGCTCTGGTCTATCCTTCGGTAGCTCCGAGCGAGGAGTTTTACGAAATTCTGCCGCTGGTGACGGGCGAACTTGAGAGCTTCATGCGCGGACGCGGCCACGACCTCTACTCTATCCGCCAATACCAGACTTTCGACAGCGCGCGCCACGTGGACTGGAAGGCTTCGGCGCGGACCGGTTCGCTGCAGGTGCGCGAATTCGCCCGCGAAGACGAGCGCCGGGTTCTGCTGGTGCTCGATACGGCGATTCCCGCCGGCAAGCCGCGAGAAGCGTATGAAGTCATCTTTGAACGCGGCGTCGCGCTTTGCGCCAGCCTGGCCTGGCATTTCTACGAGATCAATTCCGTGCTGGCGTTTCGCAGCGGCGCGTTCGAAACGACGATGGCGCCTGCAGGCGAAAGTATCTACGCGATCCTGCGCTGCCTCGCTTCGGCCGCGCCGGCCGAGTCTGATCGCTCCATGCTCAGCGAGCTTGTAGACTTGCCCCAAACCTTCAAAATTATCCTCACTGCCCAGCCGCGTGGCTCGATTCCCACCAGCCTGTGGAGCACCTCTTACATCGCGTTCCTCGAATAGCCGGCAGAACAGCGCGAATTTGCGAAAAGCCACGGGTCTGGCCCGGCTGCTGGCCTGCCCTGAGCTACAAAGCCCGCTTTCGTAGCCAGGTCCCGGCTGCGGGTTGGGTGGCCGACACCTGAGACCTTAGACTTGCGCCGCGTGCGACAATGGCGCGATGCCCGCCGCTGCCGCACTGCCCTCTCTTGCCCGGCGCTCTGCCGCCCGACCAAAAAGCCAAATCATTCCGGCCGCGGAGCTGCCGGCTTTCCAGGCGCAACTCTTGGGCTGGTACGCCGACGCAAAGCGCGACCTCGACTGGCGCAGAACGCGCGATCCCTACCGCGTGTGGATTTCCGAGATCATGCTGCAGCAGACGCGCGTCGCCTCTGTGCTCCCGTACTACCGCCGATTCCTGGCGCGCTTCCCGACCGTCGACGCGCTCGCTCGAGCGCGCCGCGAATCCGTGCTGCGCTCGTGGGCTGGACTCGGCTATTACAGCCGCGCGCGCAACCTGCATCGCGCGGCAAAGGAGATCGTGGCCCGTCATGGCGGCGAGTTTCCGAGGCGAATGGAAGAGGCGCTGGCCTTGCCAGGCATCGGAGATTACACCGCTGCGGCCGTGCTGAGCATCGCTTACGGCGGGCCGCACGCCGTGCTCGATGGCAACGTCGCGCGCGTGCTGGCGCGCTTAGGGGTGATTCGCGGAGATTTGCGGCGGCCTAAGCGATGGCGCGCGTTGGTGGCTTCAGCGAATGGACTGCTTCCGGCACAAAGCGCTGGGGCTGCAGGCGCGCCCGCTACGGCTGCAGGTTCGCCGGCTAGCGCGTCAGGTGACTGGAACCAGGCGATGATGGAACTCGGCGCCACGCTCTGCACGCCGCGCGCGCCGCAGTGCGCTGCGTGCCCGGTGGCGTACTGGTGCCGGGCGCATGCCCTTGGGATCGCGCTGCGCCTGCCCGCGCGGCGGCGCAAGCCCCAACCTGTTCGGCTTGCGCTATCGGCAGCCATTTTGCTCGATGGCCGTGGCCGCACGCTTCTTTTGCGGCAACAAAGCGATCACAGCGGCTTATTTTCGAACTTGTGGCAGTTTCCCGCCGTTAAAGCGGCGGGCGCCGCACCCGACGAACTTTCGCGTTACCTGCAATCGGCCTTTGGTATAAGTGCGGCGCTCGAACCCTTGCCTCCCGCGCGGCACACCGTCACCTTCCGAAGAATCCTCCTCGCCCCGTTTCTAGCGCGCGTCGCCAAATTGCCGGCGCCGGACTCGCTGGCAAGCTGCCTGCCTGCCGAAAGCATGCGCACGCCGCGGCTCGCTGAGATTGATCGTCTGCCCGTCTCCAGCGCCACAAAAAAGATTGCCGCCGCCGCTCGCGCCGCTCTCGCACACTAGGCTCCCACGCTGTCATCACAAGCTCCTCCGCCGTCATTGGGCGATTACTGATTGGCGCGGGGGTGCAGGGCGCCACCAGCGCGCGATGCTAAACTGGACGAAACGATGTCTGCGCCAGAAACGATCGATGGCCAATTCATCTCTGCGCAGTCTTCCTCTGCGCTGAATCGCTATTTTGAGACTTCGCTCTTTCTCATGCTCCTGGTGAGCGTGCTCTCGCTCGTTTCCACCGGGAAGCTGGATTTGGTCACAATCGTTATTGCGCCGGCGGCCTTGCTGGTCAAAGGCTATCGCTGGTGGCACGGCCACGGCACCGAACTGAATCACGGCACGGCCACTTTCCTCGTGGTCGTCTACTTTCTTTATTTTCCCGTGGATTTGTGGTGGGTGTCGCGCATGCTTTCGAGCGACGCGCAAAATCCGGTGCTTTTTTCCGCGCTGCTCGCGGCGATCCATCTACTGCTGTTCGCGATGATTGTGCGGCTTTTCAGCGCCAGCACCACGCGCGACTACCTCTTTCTGGCTTTGCTGGCTTTCAGCGCGATGATGGCCTCCGCCATCCTCACAGTAGACACCACGTTCTTGTTCTTTTTTCTGGTCTTCCTCGCGCTGGCGATATCCACGTTCATTGGACTGGAGATGCGACGCAGCGCCGAAGGCACGGTGCATCCACGCATGGCGCCGGGTTCCAGGCCTGCGCGCAAGCTGCAAACGGCGTTGGGAATAACCTCTGGCATTGTTGCGGTGACAGCGCTTTTGGCGGGAGCGGTAATTTTCTTCATCATCCCACGCCTGAATGCCGGCTATCTTTCCGGCTTTAATCTGCAACCTTCCTTGATTTCCGGCTTTACAGACGATGTTGAACTTGGCCAAATCGGCGAGATCAAGAAAAGCAGCGCCGTGGTGATGCGCATCAAGGTGGAGGGCAATCCGGTTGTCGCTCGCAACATGCATTGGCGCGGCATCGCCCTTACCACGTTCGACGGACGGCGCTGGTACACCGAAGGCCACGAGCCGATGGCTCTCACCGAGGGATATGACGGCTGGATTATTGTGCCTCCCAGCTCAAGTGCCGATCGGCATTACGCACTGCCTTTCGAGTACACGGTGATGCTGGAGCCACTCGCTTCGGATGCCCTTTTCGTGGCCCCGGAACCCGCCCGCGTGCATGGACAATTCTTTGGCGGGGCGCTTGGAGGACCTCGGAGTTTGCGCCGCAGTTATCTCACTCTGGACAAAACGGGCTCGCTGGCTAACCCCTTCCACAATTACGCCGACCTGCGTTACGACGCCATCTCTGACGTGCCCAACGTTCCGGCAGAGAACCTGCGCAAGTCCCCTCAAACCTATCCGGAATCGATGCGCGCGCTTTACCTGCAATTGCCCAAGCTCGACCCGCGGATACCAATTATGGCGAAGACGATCGCTTCCCGCGCAGGCAATCCTTATGACAAGGCGCGCGCGGTGGAAAGCTACCTGCGCGGAAACTACGGTTATACGCTCGATCTTTCCGGTACGCCTCCCGTCGATCCGCTGGCGTATTTCCTTTTTGAGAAGCGCGCCGGCCATTGCGAATATTTTGCCGCGGCCATGACGGTGATGATGCGAACGCTCGGAATTCCCGCGCGCTACGTGAACGGCTTTCTTCCCGGCGAGTACAACGACGTGGGCGGCGATTACATCATTCGCGCGAGCGACGCGCACAGTTGGGTGGAGGTCTTTTTCCCTGGCTATGGTTGGATCACCTTTGACCCGACACCTCCAAGCGACGACCATCCAGCCGGGCTCCTGTCACAATTCGGCTTCTATTGGGACTGGTTCCAACTGCAATGGAATGATTGGGTGGTGAACTATGACTTCATCCACCAATTCACGTTGGCTCAGGGCGTCCAGCGCGTGTCGCGGCGCTGGACCGCAAATTTGCGCGAGAGGTTTGAGCAAGCGCGTTCGGCCGGCGCTACGCGCTTGCGCTACTGGGCGGAAGATGCGAGTTCTGTTCCGCCGTGGATGCCGATCCTCGTCACGCTGCTCCTGGCGGGCGCACTCGTCGTGTGCAACCGGCAGGTGCGCGAACGGTTGGTGTTTGCGTGCCGGGTTAGATTGGGATTCGATACGCCGCCAGCGCAAGCTGCCTCGCTTTTCTACCACCGCATGCTGCGGCTGCTCGAAAGGGCTGGATGGCGCAAATCGCCTTCGCAAACTCCGTCGGAGTTTGCCGCTTCATTAACGGCAGGCGAAATCGCTGCGCCGGTCGCCCGCTTCACTGAGCTTTGCCTGGCTGCCAGATTTGGCGGCCGTAGCGTCGAAGCTTCTCGCTTTTCAGCCTTGTTGCAAGAGATAAAATCGTCTCTTCGGGCACCCAGCCGTGGCGGCTCGCGCTTTCACCCAACCGAACAGAAATAAGCCCAAGCCAGATAGGGAGCGCGCCCCACGAGTTGCGTGCGGGCCGGGGCAGACCGATCGCGTATGGTAAACTTCACTTCGTTGTCTGAAGATCGAGCCATGCCTAAAGTCGGATTCATCAGCCTGGGGTGCCCCAAAAACCTCGTAGATAGCGAGGTGATGATGGGCATTCTGGAGCGGAGTGGTTACGAGCTCACTCCGCGAGCGGACGATGCCGACGTGCTCGTGGTGAACACGTGCAGCTTTATTGAGGCGGCGCAGCAGGAATCCGTGGACACCATCCTGGAGATGGCCGAGCACAAAAAGTTCGGCCGTGCCCAGAAGCTAGTGGTGGCGGGATGCCTGGTCGAACGTTACCGCGAGCAAATCAAGCAGCAAATTCCTGAAGTCGATGCGGTGATTGGCACCGGCGAAGTGGAGCACATTCTCTCCGCACTCCAAGGCGAACTCCAGGAGACGGCACAGGGCGCGCCTGCGTTTCTCTATCACGATGCATCGCCGCGTGTGCTTTCCACTCCGCGTCACGCCGCCTACATCAAAATCGCCGAAGGCTGCGATCATCCGTGCACGTTTTGCATCATTCCGCAGCTGCGCGGAAATTTTCGCAGCCGCCGCTTTGAATCAGTCGTGCGCGAGGCGGAAAACCTCGCTGCAGCTGGCGTGCGCGAAGTTACGCTCATCGGCCAAGACACTACTTCTTATGGTGAGGATCTTTCCCTGCGGGACGGCCTTGCCGAATTGCTCGCGCGGCTCGCTCAAGTCGAAGGGTTGAGCTGGGTGCGTTTCCTTTATGCGTATCCGAATCGCGTCACGCAACACTTGCTTGAGACTGTGGCCGAACATCCGCGACTGGTGAAGTATTTCGATATGCCTCTGCAGCACGCCGCGAGAGGCGTGCTGGCGCAAATGAAGCGCGGTTCAAGCGGCGTGGCATTCCTACGCCTGCTGGAACGCGTTCGCCACACCATCCCTGGCGTGATGCTGCGAACTTCCTTCATCGTCGGCTTCCCGGGGGAAACCGAAACGGATTTCCGCGAACTGTGCGATTTTGTGCGTGCGGCTGAATTTGACTGGATGGGCGTCTTTGCCTATTCGGATGTGGAAAATGCTGCCAGCCACGCTCTGGGCGCGAAAGTTGACGCCGAAACGATCGCCGAGCGCCGCGATACTTTGATGAAGCTGCAGCGCAAAATTTCCGCACGGCGCCTGCGCCGCTTTGTAGGTCAGACGCTGACCGCTTTAGTCGAAGGCCCTGCACGGGATCAGGAATTCATTTGGGAGGCGCGCCTTGGGGGTATGGCTCCTGAGATCGACGGCAAACTCTATCTTACGGACATCCAGCCGCAGCCCGACGGTCGCTCCGGCGCGTACTGGAGACATGGCCGCGGTCGAAATCACCAAATCACTCGATTACGATTTGGTCGGGCGCGTGGTTTCGATAGAAGAGCGCCTGCCCGATCCTCTCGCACCCCTGCCTGTGCACGCCGCGCGACAAATCTCGACTGGTACTCCGCTGCGCATCCTGGCATAGCGGTCCTCTTCAGCCTAATATTAAAGAAGGGCGAATCTGATAGAGAGTAGTGTGATTGGTCCGATGAAGCACAATTGCCCCATCTGCCGCAAACCGGTGGATTCCGACGTCGATCACGATTTCCCTTTTTGCGGCGAGCGCTGCCGCCTGCTTGACTTGGGAAACTGGGCATCAGAGAAGTACGTTGTCTCCGAACCGCTCTTCGACGAAGAAGGAGACGAAACGCCTGGACCCAATAAGCGAAAAGGTGATGACGAGCAAGAGTAGCGGTGCTCGCAAGCCCCAAGTGGCGCTGGCAATTGCCACGGCTTTCGGGCTGGGCTACTTGCCTAAAGCGCCGGGGACGTTCGGTTCGCTTGCGGGCGTGCTACTCGCTTGGATTCTGCTGAAGCTTTGGCCGCACACTTCTTTATGGGAAACGCCGCCGAGCGTCGCGGGCCTTCCGATCCCATTCATTGTCCCGGCACTGGTTGCGACTGTATCGATTGCGCTGGTGGGGTTATGGGCCTCCGACCGCGCATCAAATTACTTAGGTGCTAAGGACCCGCAGGTCGTAGTAGTGGACGAAGTGTCGGGACAACTGCTGGCGCTCCTATTTACGTTCGCGTCGACCGAGCGGTACGTTGAAGGCATGACGAATTTTCGTGAGGGTTTTTGGTGGCACGGAGAGCCTAACTGGAAATATTTGGTTGCAGGATTTATACTTTTTCGCGTCTTCGATATTTGGAAACCGTTTCCGGCGCGCCGCGCAGAATTTTTGCCCGGCGGCCTGGGCATCATGGCCGATGACTGGGTCGCAGGCGCTTATGCCGCCCTCGGACTTTGGCTCCTCCGAGCTTTGAGATTCTAAACCGCTGTCTTATCCTAGAAATTGCAGCAGGCTGCACGGAATTGATAAGCGATTCCACACCTCGCGTCGAGAGCATTACACCCTCCGCCGCAATTCCGGGCGGCGAAATTGCCATCCGCGGCACCGGCTTCGCCGCGAACCATAACGCGCGGCCGCGCGTGATGTTTGGTGATACGGAGGCGAGCGTGGTCATCGCTGCGGACGGTTATGTGGTGGCGCGCGTTCCAGAGGCCGCTGCCGGAGCCAGCGTCCGTGTGGCCACTGTGCGCGGAACAAGCCCGCCAGTCGAGATGCAGCTCGGCGTACAAATCGCAGAGAATTTGCATCCAGTGGCGAACCCCGCCGTAGATGGCGAGGGCAATATATATGTTACCTACAGCGGGCAGCGCGGCCAGAAAGTTCCGGTTTCGCTCTACAAAATCACGGCCAATTACGAGGTGAAGCCGTTCGCCACGGAGCTGGTAAACCCTACCGGCCTGGCTTTGGACCGTGAGGGAACACTCTACGTCTCCTGCCGCAATGACGGCACGATTCATCGCGTCACGCCCGACGGACGCTCGCAGCTTTGGATAGAAGGCATGGGCATTGCAACGGGTATTGCCTTTGATGCGGAGAAAAATCTGTTTGTGGGTGACCGTAGCGGCACCATTTTTAAGATCAGCCCAGACCGCCAGGTCTTCGTTTTCGCCACACTCGAGCCATCCATCGCGGCCTATCATCTGGCTTTCAGCCCCGCTGGTGAACTCTACGTATCGGGCCCCACGACATCCAGCTACGATCGCATTGCGCGTATCAATCGCCAGGGCGAGGTGAGCCTTTTTTTCCGTGGTCTGGGGCGCCCGCAGGGCTTGGCGTTTGATCGCCAGGGAAATCTTTATGTTGCCGCTTCGCTCAATGGGCGGCGCGGAATCATTCGAATCACCGCCGAGGGTGCGGCAGATTTCGTCCTTAGCGGCATGGGCCTCGTCGGGTTGGCGCTCTTGCCCACGCGGCGTGCCGTGCTGGCCACAAGCAGCGAGCTTTTCAGTGTTGACTGGAATATCGAAGGCTTGCCTATCCCGCTATAATCCGCACAATTGACTTCACGGCCATTATGACTCTCAACGATGCAAGCTGAAATCATTGCGGTCGGTTCGGAACTTCTCACGCCGGACCGAATCGATACCAACTCACTTTTTCTTACCCAGCGGCTCAATCATCTGGGTATAGCCGTGGCCCGCAAAACCGTTGTGGGAGACCAGCACGAGCATGTTCGGGACGCCTTCCGCTGCGCCCTCGATCGCGTCGAACTCGTGGTGGCCTCGGGCGGACTAGGACCTACTTTGGATGACCTGACGCGCGAGGCGGTCGCGGAACTGCTGAGCCGCAAACTCGTGCTCAATACTTCTGTGCTGCAGAATATCGAAGCGCGCTTTCGCCGCCTTGGCCGCACCATGCCCGAAGTGAATAAACGGCAAGCGATGGTGCCGGAAGGCGCCGATCTGCTCGAAAATTCGCGTGGCACTGCTCCCGGACTTTGGCTTGAATCGGCAGGACGCTTTATCGTACTTTTGCCCGGCCCGCCACACGAGCTGCAGGCCATGTTCACGGATAAAGTCGAGCCTCGCCTAGAACGGCTGGCCGGTGCGACGCGACTTTTTTATCGTGAAATGCGGACGGCAGGGCTTACGGAATCGGAAGTCGAGCAGCGCACCGCGCCGATCTACACCCAATACGAGAACGTTCAGACCACCATTCTCACAGCTCCGGGCGAGATTCAGCTTCACTTGCGCTTATGGTCGTCCGATTATGCCGCGGCGGAACACACGCTCGAGGAAATGGTCGAGCATATCACCCTTGCGCTCGGCGAAAATGTATTCACTTCGAATGGCCAGAAACTCGAAGAGATTGTGGCGCATGAAATGACCCTCAACCAGGCGACGGTAGCTACCGCGGAGAGTTGCACTGGAGGATTGCTGGCGGAAAGGCTCACGCGTGTGCCGGGAAGCTCTTCGTATTTTCTCGGCGGGGTTGTTTGCTATAGCAATGATTTGAAGACTGCGTGGGCCGACGTGCCCGCCGAGCTCATTCAATCTAAAGGTGCCGTCAGCCCGGAAGTCGCACAAGCACTTGCGCAAGGTATCCGCCGTCGCATCGGCGCGACGCTCGGGATCGGCATCACCGGAGTCGCGGGTCCCTCCGGCGGTTCGCCCGAGAAGCCCGTCGGCCTCGTTTACATCGCGCTTGCAGACGCCAACGGCAGCCGAGACCGCACGCTGCGCTTTCCGGGCGACCGTGAACGCATCCGCTGGCACGCATCTCAGGCTGCGCTGGACATGCTGCGCCGCTATTTCATTTATGCGCGCCACAACAAGCCCTCCTGGCCAACCGTGGTTCAGACCTAAGGTGCACAGATAGCGTGCGCGTTTTTGTGGCGCTGGACGTTCCCGAACCGGTGCGTGCGAGCCTTGCCGAGCTCAGCGAACGGCTGAAGAAAGTTTGCCCAAACGCGCGCTGGGTACGCCTCGAAGGCGTACATATCACGCTAAAATTTATCGGCGAGGTTGCGCCAGAGAAGCTGGAGCAGATTCGCCGCGCGCTCGGCGAGCTTCCGAATTTCGGCCCGATCACCGTGCGATTTGCGGGGCTCGGCTTTTTTCCTGGGGCGCATCGCCCTCGCGTCTTTTGGGCCGGCGTCCAAGCTGACCCGAAGCTTGCTGAACTCGTCACAGCCATCGAGATGAAACTTGAGCCGCTGGGCATCGCTTCGGAAAAGCGCCCCTTTCATCCTCATCTCACACTGGCGCGCTTTGAGCCTCCGCAAGGTACACAGGCTCTTAGCGAAGCAGTTGAAGCTTTGGGAACGCCTGAATTCGGAGAGGAAATTTTCAGGGAATCCCATCTCTACCAAAGCGTGCTGAAACGTTCCGGGGCAGAGTACACTCGCCTCGTCACCTACCCTTTTTCGGGGGAACCGCCGTCTTGAATCCATTGTTCGTTTTGCCGCTGAGCGCGTTTTCGAGCATTGCCGCCCAGACCAGCCCAATCCAAGGCACGGGTGGACTCTGGTGGCTTCCTGTTATCGCTTATCTGCTCGGCTCGATCCCGTTCGGATTTCTGATCGTGAAGCTGATCGGAGCAGGTGATATCCGGTTCCGCGGCAGCGGCAACATTGGCGCTACGAACGTTGCGCGCGAAGCTGGCGCGCTGCCCGGTTTGGCCACGCTCCTGCTCGATGGGGGCAAGGGCTATTTCTCGGTTTGGCTTGCCGCCCGTCTAACCAATAGCAATCCTCGCTGGATGATTCTGGCGGCCGTGTTGACCCTTGTGGGCCATACTTTTCCCGTTTGGCTGAAATTTCAGGGTGGACGCGGTGTGGCCACAGGCGCTGGCGTTTTCTTGCCGATCTGCTGGCAAGCCGTTGCGGGCGCGCTAATCGTGTGGGTTCTCGTGTTGGTGTTCTGGCGCTACGTCTCGCTGGCTTCCATTTCGGCGGCGGCCAGTCTTCCTTTCCTCGTTTACGTGCTTTATGCCCCAGGTCATGCGCCGCCACAATCCATTTCCGCAGGAGCTTCCTTTGCCATGATCCTAATCATCGCTCGCCATCGCGCCAATATCATCCGGCTGCTCCGTGGAACCGAGCCTCAATTTACCTTCAGAAGGGGCTCGCGTTCTCCGAAACCGTGAGCAAAATCGCTATTATCGGTGCCGGTAGTTGCGGAACCGCGCTGGCAATTGCGCTGGAGCGCAGTCGCGAGCACCATCGGCTTTCGATTTGGGTGCATGGCTCCGATGTGCTCACCGAACTCCGAAACCACCACGAAAATTCCGTTTATCTGCCCGGAATGCGGATCTCGGATGAAACCGAAGTGACCGGCAATCTCGGCGAAGCTCTGGCAGGCGCGCATATCGTGCTCGGCGTGATGCCTTCAGCGCACGCCCGGGCTGTCTATACGGCGATGCTGCCCTGTCTTGATGCCCCCAGGGCAGCACAGATGATATTCGTCAGCGCAACAAAGGGCCTGGAGCACGGCTCTCTCGTGCGGATGAGCGAAGTGATCCACGAAGTTATCGGACAAAAGTTTGTGCCTCGCGTGGCCGCTCTCTCGGGTCCCAGCTTCGCCCTCGAAGTGGCGCGCGGCGATCCCACTGCAGTGGTCATCGCTTCCGGCGATTTGCACTGCGCTTCAGAAATTCAGCACGAATTTTCCGGCTCTACTCTGCGGCTCTACACCAATGACGATGTTGTCGGCGTAGAGCTGGGAGGGGCGGTAAAGAACGTTATCGCCTTGGCCGCCGGCGTCTGTGCGGGACTCGGCCTGGGCGCCAATACGAGCGCCGCGCTGATCACCCGCGGGCTTTCCGAAATGACTCGCCTTGCGGTAGCGATGGGCGGCCGGCGCGATACGCTCGCAGGCCTCGCCGGCCTCGGCGATCTCGTGCTCACGGCGACCGGAACGCTAAGCCGGAATCGCTCGGTGGGCGTGGAACTTGGGAAAGGGCGCAAGCTCGCAGAAATTCTGTCGCGAATGCGCATGGTGGCCGAAGGCGTAGGCACTACCTCGGCAACCCTGGCTCTCGCTCGCAAGCACAATGTCGACATGCCCATTACCGAGCAAATGCACGCCGTCCTACACGAAGGTCGCGCGCCAAGCGCCGCCATTCGCGAGCTTATGGAGCGGCCACTCACAAAAGAGTAGATTGGCGCAAAGGAGATTCTGAATGGAACCGCAAGAATTGGCCGAGAACACGGAGAGGGCGAAGGAAACAGGTCAGCGCGCCATCGGGCTCACTATGGCGATTCTCGCGGTGCTGCTCTCCGTCTCCACTTTGTTGGGCCACCGCGCTCATACCGAGGAGGTCCTGCTCGAAACGCGCGCCACCGATCAATGGAATTATTTTCAAGCCAAGAATATTCGCTCGCACGTTTACGACGCAGACGCCGAGATTGCCAACCTTTTTGCGGAAAAGGGCGCCCAAGCCGCGGCCGATTTCCGGGTCAAATCCGCACAGCAGAAAAAAGATTCCGAAGAGATTCAGGCTGAAGCGGAAAAACTTGGCAGGGAAGTAGCCGCGACGACCCGCAAGGCCGGATTTTACGACGGCAGTGAGCTATTCCTGGAGGTTGCGATCGTACTCAGCTCGATTTCGCTGCTGGCCAAGAGTAAGGTTTATTGGCAAGTTTCGTTTCTGTTTGGCGTGGCTGGAATCGCCATCGGTCTATGGGGACTTCTGCGCTGATCAGCGGCGCAGCGCAGAGAAAGAAGTCTTCGAGGCTGAGGATTCCCTAATTTTCTATTTGGTCCATCAAATAGCAAGCGCCAGTTGGTAGTCGCACAAATTCAAGTTACGGAGCCCGACAATGAAAGGATTCAAGCAGTTTTTGCTCCGGGGCAATGTAGTGGATCTGGCCGTGGGGGTAGTGATCGGGGCGGCCTTTGGCAGCGTCGTGAATTCGTTGGTGAAGGGCCTGCTCACGCCGTTTATCGCCGCCGTGGTCAAGCAACCTGACTTTTCGTCGATCAGCTTCACGATTCACGGCAGTAAGTTCCTTTTTGGTGACTTCGTCAATTCCGTGGTCTCCTTTATCATCATTGCCTCCGCAGTCTACTTTGCCGTCGTGCTGCCCATGAACGCGCTGATGGCAAGGGTTCAGCGTGAGGACAAGCCGACGCAACCCAGCACCAAGAAGTGCCCCGAATGCCTGAGCGAAATTCCCATTGACGCGCGACGTTGCGCCCACTGCACTCAGCCTCTGCCGCAATCGGTCCCGCAACCAGGCTAGTCTGGCCTTCAGGCGCCGATTTGCCGGTGTTTGAAGCGGTCTTAGCTAATCGGCAACGGCCGCTTGCTCTTTTCGCCCGCGACCCCGGGTGCAAAGTAAAATAGATGTTGCCTAGCCATGCCCTTTCAGCAGCGCAAATCCGCCCGTAGGTATCGTCCACGCCTACTATTATTGGTTTTGGGCGCGATGCTGCTAGTTAGCGCCTTGCCCCTGGGGTTGTATCACTTTCAGGTTCTTAGGCTTAGCCAGGAAAAGCTCACCGATACCGAAAGCGTGCAACAAACGGAGCTGACGCGGTCTGTGGGACAGGAGATTCAGCTTTTCGACGTCAATCTTTATCAAGGGCTCATCAGTGAGCGTCAAATCCTGGCCCTTACCGGACTTCTCGATCGTGTGAACGATCCGGTGCGCGGGCCCCAGGTGACCCGCCTGCTCGAGAACTTTGTTGCCAGCAATCCCAATATTCTGTATCTCACGGCCGTCGGCACGGACGCTAAAGGCGCTGGCGCGGGGAACTTCCGGGCCGACCAGGATCCCTTTGTAGGCAAGGCCTTGCAGCGGGCATTTTCCGCCTGTCTGCAGTCCGTCGTATTCCGCAGCGAGCCGTTGGCGCTCGGACCCGAGAATCGGCCCGCCTTTGTGATGGCCATCCCTTTGGAAGTCGGCGAGCAGTTCAGCGGGATGCTGGCAGCGGTGGTTTCGCTGGATAGCGTCTTGCGGCGACTGGAAGAGACTAGTGTGCGCGGCCGAACGGTATTCGTAGTGGATCACAGCGGGCGCGTCATTGCGCATCCGGATACAAGGCGATTTGTTCCGGGCACCGATCTGCGGAGTTCCTATATCGTCGCGCAGGCGTCGGGTCTTCCGAAGGATTTGCGCACCACGGCAACTGTGCAGCACTTCAGCGACATCGAACAGGGGCACAAAGCGGAGTTGATCGGCACATATAGCTCGATTCCGGATTTGGGTTGGACGGTAATCGCTCAGCGCAGCCTGGAAGAGGCTCGCGACGATGCCGGAGTCAAGGAACTGAACGCCCAGGCGCTGACTTTCGTGCTGGTCGTCACGGCCGCCGCCGTTATTCTTGGATATCTTTTCGCCGTCGGCATCAGCACGCCGATCCGTGCGCTAGCGGCTTCCACGCGGGCCATCAGCCGTGGAGAGTTCCACGAGCGGGCCCCAGTGCGGGGAGCCGCGGAAATCAGCGAATTGGCGCAAACCTTTAACAACATGGCCGGCGATATCGAAAGCTTTATCGCGCGTCTTAAGCAGGCGGCTGAGGAAAACCGTGAGCTTTTCTTGGGCTCCATTCGTATGCTCGCCGCGGCCATCGACGAAAAGGACCCCTACACGCGCGGCCATTCCGATCGCGTCGCTAAATATTCGGTCATGATCGGCCAGCAGCTGGGCCTATCAGCAGAAGAATTGGACAAGCTGCGCATCTCTGCGCTGCTGCACGACGTTGGAAAAATTGGGGTGGACGATCGCGTTCTGAAGAAGCCCGGGGCGTTGACTGCCGAGGAATTCCAGATCATGAAACAGCATCCGAGCAAAGGCGCGAACATCATGCGTCCGGTTGCACAACTCAAGGAGATGCTGCCTGGAATTGAGTTGCACCACGAACACGTTGATGGCAAAGGCTATCCCTATGGACTCAAAGAGGCGGACATTCCTCTGATGGCGCGCATCATCGCCGTGTCCGACACGCTGGATGCCATGACCACCAATCGTCCTTATCAATCCGCGAAGGAAATCGACGACGCGCTGCAGGTGATTCGAAAGCTAGCTGGAAGCAAATTCGACCTGAAGGTAGTGGCGGCGCTGGAGGCTGTGGTCCAAACAGGGAAACTGCGCCTCGCCCCCGCCCTGGTCGAAGTCTAAGCCCATTCCCTGAAGTTCCGCGTATCGCCCTCGCAATTCCCAACGGATGGTCGGCCGGAGTCGCGGAAGCTTAGCCAGGCGGAGCGCCGACTCGTAAACTGGAGAGGCCTCGCAGCATCTCTCGCTCGTCGGGAGAGAGTCCGTTCATAAAGGATTCGTCGTTGAGTTTGGCGGCCCGTTCAGAGTCGCCCAAGCCGTGCAGATCGCGAAGCTTTCCTAACACCACCTGACGGCGTTCCGGCGGGAGACTTTGCCATTGCGGCAGCAGCGTCTGGCGAACATAGCGCCGCTGCTCGGGCGTCATTTGTGCCAGAACGCGCTCGCGCTGCTGGAGAGTTTGCCGCTGCTCGGGCGAGAGATTGTTCCAATTCTGAAGCCGCTGTCGAATCCGCGCCTGTTGTTCCGGAGGAAGACTGCGGAAGCGCGCGTTGTTGCTCAGGAATTTCTCCTGCTCCTCCGGAGTCATCCCCTGCAGGCGCTCAACCCATCGGGGCGGCAAACTGGCCCTAGCCTCAGGCGCGGGCCTTTCCACGGGCGCCCTTCCTTCAGGCATGCGAGGACGCGGTTTTTGGGCAAAGAGATTCGTTGCCGACAGGCAAAATGCTAATGCCAGCAGCGTCATTCCGAATTGACCGAATCTCCGCACGAGCTGGGTTCCTCTCTTTTTCTTGCCGTCTCCCTACATTTGATTCGACGGCTGCGACTGCGAGGTTTGCTGCGCCGGCAACTCCGAGAGCGCGTCGAAACTCGTTACCACATCGTAATCTTCCAGTACAGGTAAATCTTTGATCATTCCGAACTCGGCCTCGGTATTCTGAACCGTTGGTCCGACCGGCGGATGCGTCACAGCCAGCCGCCCTGGCTGAAACGAAGACAGCCAGATCGAAGCAATGAGGAGCGCCGTCACGGCGAAAGCCATGCGCGGCGAGGGGACGATCCAGCTCCAGAAACCTGTTCTGATGGGCTCTTGCCGCACGCGCGCTCTCACGCGATTGTCGAACGCGGTAGAAGGTTCCAGCGCCGGGAGTTCATCGAGCACGTCCCAAACCGAGCGGAATTCCGTGGCGCGCTCCTGGCATGCTGTGCAAATGGCCAGGTGAGCTTCCATCTGACGCCGCTCTGCAATAGCAAGGTTGCCATCCAGGTAGGCGACCAGCTTTTTCTCCATGTGTCCGCAGTTCATATTGATGACCTCATTTTTACGGTCCGGCTGTTTTGAGATTGCACCTGCGCCGCTTGCACCAACGGAGCCAACTGCACTCGCAGCGTCTCGTAAGCGCGGAAGAGCAAGGATTTCAGGGCACTCTCGGAGCAGCCCAAAACCCGGGCAATTTGATCGTAATCCATCTCCTGATACTTATGGAGCAAAACCGCCGCGCGCTGCTTCTCGGGGAGCGACTCGACGGCGCGGCGTATCAGATCGGCGCGATCGCGCTGAATCAAATCCACCTCGATGGTAGGCTGCCGGTCGGCTATTTCCATCGCTGGCTGCTCAGTTTCGCCATCGCCCGAATAACCACCTGCCGACTGATCAATAGAAATTTCCATATGTCGATGGCGGCCATCGCGCAGGGCGTTCAATGCCAGGTTCGTAGCGATGCGAAACATCCACGTGGTGAACTTGGCCGTAGGCACATACTGGCCCCGAGCACGATACACTCGCAGAAAAACCTCTTGCGCGAGATCCTCCGCTGCTCCCGTATCCCGCACCATCCGGTAAAGGAAGTTGACCACAGGCGTCCGATACTTACGCAAGAGAAGCTCGAAAGACGAATCGTCTCCGGACTTCACGTCCAGCATCAATTGGACGTCGGACCTGGCCATAGCCTCCACATTGTATCCAACCCTTTAATCATCAAAAAGTTGTGGTTTAGGGGAACCCTGTCCAATGAGGTATCGACCGTTTGATCCTACGCTATCCCATTGAATTTATTGCCTCAAAGGAGGCTCGGAGGCGTCAGGCAACGAATCCAATTTGAGGGGAGATAACAAAGAAGAAAGGATCGAAAATGTCTGAAAAACCGACCATAGAAAAGGCTAAAGAGGATCTGCGCGAGGGCAAATCGCCCTCAACAGCCGCAGGTGAATTCGTGCACGAAGAGATCGAGCACGTCCGTCAGGGCAAACACGGCGCTCGCTCGCCCCAACAAGCCATCGCAATTGGCTTAAGCAAAGCTCGCCGCGCTGGAATACCTTTGAAGCCGCCTCGCCGCGGCCAAGCGTCGGAGAATACTCGGACACACGCCGAACGCGATTACCGGCGCGGTCGGACCTCGCCCCGCCGCAAGCCATCAGGTCGTCGGTCGCGTGCTACGGAGGGGGCGTGGAAAGGTGAGCGGCGCAGCAGCGCGTCGCGTTCGGCTTTATCACGGCAGGGCCGCAGCGCGGCTCGGCGTCGCAGCCGGTCGAGCCGCTCGCAGGCAGCCCGTCGTGCCGCTTCAACCCGCATGAGGCGTTCGCACGGCAACCGCGGCACGCGGCGCAGCAGCTAACGGATGACAGGGGTTTTAAAGCGAGGACGAGAATCAGCCAGAGTGGCGGAATAGGATTACGTCGCCTTCTTGGACGATGTACTCTTTCCCTTCGAGGCGTACTTGTCCTTTTTCGCGGGCCGCCGGCCAGCTGCCTGCGGCCAGCAAATCTTCGCAGCGCACCACTTCGGCGCGGATGAAATTGCGTTCGATATCGGTGTGAATCGCGCCTGCGGCTTTTACGGCGGGAGTGCCGCGGCGAATCGTCCAGGCTCGAACTTCGGGCTCTCCTGCTGTAAAAAATGAGATCAATCCCATCAGATCGTAAGTGGCGCGGATAAGGCGGTGCAGACCTGGTTGCTTTAAGCCGTAGGCCGTCAGGAGTTCGGCCGCTGCGGCGTCGTCGAGTTCCGCGAGTTCGGCTTCGATCCGGCCGCATACCGCAACTACCGCGCTTTGCGGCTGTCCGCGCAATTTCTCCAGGCCGTGCCGTTCGACGGCTTTATCCAACTTGTCGACTTCGTCCTCGCCGAGGTTCAGAACGTAGAGCATCGGGCGAAGCGAAAGGAACATGAAGCCGGTCAGGATTTTCCGCTCCTCAGCGGTGAACTCGAGCTCACGCAACGGATGTTCACCCTCGATCGCGGTGCGGCAGCGCACAAGCAGGGCGTGCTCGTGTTCCGTTGTGGCGTCTTTTTTCCTTTTGAGGTCTTTTTCGAGGCGCTCGAGCCGCCGTTCGATTTGTTCGAGATCGGAGAGCATTAGCTCGAGGTCCAGAGACTGGGCGTCTCGCAGAGGATCGATGCTACCCGCGGGGTGCGGCACCGCCGGATCATCGAAAACGCGCAAGACGTGCGCCAGCGCATCCACCTCCCGCAAGGGAGCCAGCACTGCTGAATCGCGTGCACGATCCCGCACGATGCCTCCGACGTCCACGTACTCCACAGTGGCATATGTGATTTTTCGGGGCTTGTAGAGTGCGGCGAGCTGATCGATGCGCGGCTCAGGGACTCGCGCTACGCCGACATGTGTTGCGCCACGAGCGGCCTTTTCATCCAAGTGGGCTCGGGTGAGAATGCGGAAGAGGGTTGTTTTGCCGACCTGCGGTAAGCCGACGATACCGGTTTGCATGAACCGCGCATCGTAGCATAGCTATGAGCCATGTGCTGAGATCGAGGCCGCTGATTGGCTCACATGAAATCGGCTGCTGATGATCCCCGAGTTTCGGAGGTAACTTGACCATGGCCACCGGAAAAATGCCCGCAGCGGGTGAGGTCGCATCGGACTTCGAGCTCCCGGATTCCACGCAAGCGCCGCGCCGGTTATCGGAACTGGTTTCGCGAGGCCGCCTGGCGCTTGTCTTCTATCGCGGCGATTGGTGACCATTCTGTCTTCGCCAGTTGGCGGATTACCGCGATCATTACGAGGAAATCCGCGCGGCCGGGGCCGACGTCGTGGCCGTGTGCGTCGATCCGCCAATCAAATCCGAAGCAGTCCGCCGCGAGCTGCGGCTGCCCTTTCCCATTTTGTGCGATACCCAAAGGGTGATCAAGGATTGGGGTATTTATAATCCCAAGGAGAAGGGTGGCATTGCCAAGCCTGCAGTATTCGTCATCGATCGCGATAGGACCGTCCAGTATGCCAAAGTCGATGACGTCGCGACACGGGTTCCGGCGAGCGAAATCGTTCGCATTCTCAGCGGTGCTGGACAGCACGACCCTGAACGCAAGATTTACATCCCTCACGTCAGCGATTTTCTTCGCGCGATCCGAAATATGATTCGCTCATAGCCCCAAAATCTAGCTTCCCCACGAATTCCCGCGCTCCCATCGTGACCAGTTACAAGCTTTCACCTTTGGGCTGCCAAATATTACTCATTGGACACACACCGATTCATCCGCGTCGGAAACACGCAACCAACATATTCCGTCGTACGCGCAGTTACGTACAATAGCTAGTAGTTTTGCGCTGCACTGGGCCCAAGCCGCGCCGATTTCCTCACATTCCATCCCTCATCTTCGTTTTCCTGTTGACAAGCACTGAAGACAGTCTAAGATGTGGGGCCACGTGGTAAAAAGTGGCGATAAGTGATGTGAAGTGGTGAGAAACGAACTGAATTCCCGGTTGCGTGGCGATTTCTCCAGTGCTTCGTGGCAACTATCCGGCGAGGGTGGACGAGAAGGGCAGAGTGAAGATCCCAGCTGCCTTCCTGGAAGCACTGCGCGAATACGGGAACAAGTTCTACGTGACGAGCGAAAACGGCGATTACGTGCGCGTATATCCGATGAAGATTTGGAACGAGATTGAGGAGAAGCTCGCGCGCCTTTCGTCTCATAACCGGACTAAACAGAAGTTTCTGACTCGAACAAATTATTACGGGCAGCTTGTGGAGCTCGACGGGCAGGGGCGCATCCTGGTTCCACCAATCTTGCGCGAATCCGCGCAGATGCGCGGCGACGTGGACGTGCTCGGGAACTTGAATTATTTGCAGATTTGGAACCACACGCGGTTCCTGGACAACTTGAAGGCAAGCCCGATCACGGATGACGACGAAAAGACGCTGGACGAGCTCGGCATTTAGTTATGCAGCGCGGCCCTAGCGGCCCTAGCGGCCCTGGCGAACACGGGATCGCAAAGTTTTGACGGCAAGTCATACGCCGGTTCTGGCCGAAGAGGTTCTGCGCTGGCTGCGGATTGAGCCCGGTGGCACGTACGTAGATGCAACGGTAGGGCTTGGCGGGCATGCCGTGCAGATCGCGGCGCAGCTCACGACGGGGCGGCTGATTGGACTGGATCGCGATGCAGGAGCGCTGGCAATCGCGAGCGAACGGCTCAAAGATTTCGGGGGGAAAGTCGTGCTGGTGCAAGCGGATTTTTCGAGGATCGACGAGGTGGCCCAGGAATTGAACTTGCCGCCGGTGCAAGGAATTTTGGCGGATCTGGGCGTTTCGAGCTTGCAACTAGACACGGCCGAACGCGGCTTTTCGTTTCGGCTCGCGGGACCTCTTGACATGAGAATGGATTCGAGATCGGCGACGACGGCGGCGGATATCGTGAACGAAACCGCCGAATCAGAGCTCGCCGACCTGCTCTATCGCCTGGGCGAAGAGCGGGACTCCAGAAGAATCGCCAGGGCCATCGTGCGTGCGCGGCCTATTCGCAGCACCGAACACCTGGCAACGGTTGTGGCAGGGGCTCGTACTTCAAGGGGAAGGCAGAAACTGCATCCCGCGACAAAAACGTTTCTGGCGCTGCGGATTGCGGTGAATCGAGAGTTGGAGGCACTCGGGCAGTTTCTTAAGCGTGCCTCTGCCACAATAGCTCCCGGGGGACGTTGGGTGGTTTTGAGTTATCACTCGCTTGAAGACCGCATGGTTAAGCAAGAATTTCGCCGCCTTGCTAGCGAGGGAGTGCTGAACGTGCTGACGCGTAAAGTGCTGCGCCCCAGCGATGCGGAAATTGCGGCGAATCCGCGCGCGCGTAGCGCAAAGATGCGTGTAGCCGAGAAACTCATGCCGGTTGCGTCGGCGGAAAAGTTGGCGTCGTGACCCGATCTCGCACAGCGAAACGTACCGAGTTCCACACCGTCAAGCGCATAGACAATTCGCGGCTGGCGCGCCCGATCGCGTCGGACCGGCTGCGAGAGATGGCGAGACTAATTGCGTTGGGTGCGCTGCTCGCTGGTGCGGCTCTGTTTTACGCGTGGCAGCACTTCGAATACTTGCAGCTGCGGTATCGCGTGGAATCGCTGAAATCGGAGCGCTCGCAAGCTTCCGAACTGAACCAGCAACTAAAATTGGAAATGGCTGGCTTGCGTGCGCCTTCAAGAATAGACGAGATTGCCCGGCGACAACTCAGGCTTACGGCGCCGGTTCCGGGCCAGGTGGCGCCGCTCGACCAGCCGGTTGAGCCCGTGGTTGCCCAGGCCCGCCCCTCAGGAAGTTTTCGCGTTCAATGAATTCAAGGCCATGCCCCGTAAACGCGTGGCTTGGCCCATTTAATTCGCTGACAAGCGAAACGTTTTCTGAAGAATTCCGTGTTGAATTGAGTTGAAGGAATGCACGGCCGGGGTACGGGCATGGATTTCCGCAGCCCTCAGATCCGCTTATTGATCGTGACGGCGGCGCTTGGGTTTTGGACTGCCGCGGCTCTCGCGAGGCTCGCGGATTTGCAGCTTCTGCACTATAGCGATTATCTCGCTCGCGCCGAACGCCAGCAGCAGCACATCGTCGAAATCAGCCCCAAGCGCGCTGACATTCTCGACCGCAATCAGCAAGAGCTGGCCATGAGCACCTCGCTCGACTCTTGTTTCGCTGTGCCGGCGGAAATCTCCGATAACGATCTTGTGGCGCGGCTGCTCGCTCCCTTGGTGGGTCTGCCGGCCGATGAGATTTCGGCGCGGCTTAGTTCTTCGCGCTCGTTCATTTGGATTGCGCGCAAGCTGCCACCGGCCACGGCGGCGCGAATTCGCCAGCTCAATCTGCGGGGAATCTACTTTCAGAAAGAAAATCAGCGCTTTTATCCGAAGCGCGATTTAGCCGCAGCCGTTCTGGGCTACGTCGATATCGACGAAAAGGGCATCGGCGGAATCGAATACCAGCTTGATAACCGCATCCGTAGCAAAGCTTCCCGAATGCTTATCCTTACTGACGCGCACAACCGCTGGTATGAAAGTACGGACAAGACTCCGGAAGCTGGCGCCAGCGTAATTTTGACGATCGATGAGAATATCCAGTTCATCGTCGAAAAAGAACTCGCTGCCGCTATAGAAGAGACGCACGCCAAGGCCGGCACCGTGCTCGTGCAGGATCCGTCTAATGGCGAAATACTGGCGATGGCGAGTTGGCCGAAGTTCAATCCCAATGCGCCGGGCGGCAGCCCTGCCGAAGCCCGCATGAATCGAGCCGTCGGCGCGCTCTACGAGCCCGGCTCGGTTTTCAAAATTGTGACACTCTCAGCCGCCATCGATCAGGGCATCACCACGCCGGACGAAGTCGTGGATTGCCAGATGGGTGCGATTTATATTGCGGGACACCGCATCCGCGACCACAAAGCCTATGGCCTCCTCACGGTTTCGCAAATCCTGGCGCACTCGAGTGATGTAGGCGCGATCAAAATCGGGCTGCGCCTCGGGGCGCCCAAATTCTATGAATACATACGGGCCTATGGATTTGGCGATGCCACCGGTGTCGATCTTCCCGGGGAAAATCGTGGACTGCTGCGGCACGTGGAGAATTGGACGCCAGTGTCAGTGGGATCGATTTCCATGGGCCAGGAAGTCGGCGTCACGCCTTTGCAGATGATTAACGCCGTGTCGGCAATCGCCAACGGTGGATTGCTCTATCACCCTCACGTTGTGCTGGCTCTGCGCAAGGGATCTGAGGTTGAGCAGGAATCGCAGTCTACGCCGCGGCGCGTCGTTCGCGAAACCACGGCGGCAGCAATGCGAGCCATGCTCGAAGGTGTCGTCCTAAACGGCACAGGCACGAAGGCGCAGCTTGATGGCTACACCTCAGCAGGAAAGACGGGGACGGCGCAGAAAATCGATCCCGCCACGGGTCGCTATTCGGCCACACAACTGATCGCGTCATTTGTTGGTTTTGCTCCCATTAACAATCCGGCTGTCACGATTCTTGTGCAGCTTGATTCCCCGGTCGGACTGCACGAGGGCGGATCGGTGGCCGCCCCTGTCTTCAAGCGCATTGCCGAGCAGGTGCTTCCTTATCTCAATGTGCCTCACGACATTCCTGTGTCGCGAGCTACGCTCAGAGCCGCTCGCCGTTCGCAACCCAGCGGTGCCGCCGACGTTTCCGATTTCGATGCGGCCCAAATGAGTTCAGTCACTTTGAGCGATTCGGCCCAAGCCGAACCGATCTCTGCCGCAGTGCTGCCGGTTTCCGCCACTGCGCCCACTGTAGAGTTGGCGGAAGGCGCGGGCATATCGGTTCCGGACTTGACCGGTAAAACGGTTCGGCAGGTGACGGAGATTTGCGTGCAGCTCGGCGTCAACCCGGTGCTGGTTGGCGCGGGCACAGTTCAGGAGCAGTCGCCGCCACCCGATACTCCGGTTCGCCGTGGTACTTCGGTAATTTTCCGATTCGGGCGACCTGTGTTGAAAAAAGCGCAACTCAGGGCACAAAAACAGGTCCGTAAGGCGGCGGCCCGATAATGCCGCCGGCGCGTCGAAGATCCCCCCGAAGACCCCCAGTGGTCTCTTCGGAACATCAGATCGCTCCAAAATTGAGCACACCTCGTGCGCGGCCTATACTTACGAGCGCGGGAATGAAACTGCAGGAACTGCTAGCGGGTGCGGGGGCGCAAGGGCCTTTGGTGAACGCCGAGGTGCAAATCTCTTCGGTCGTTTACGATAGTCGCCAGGCCAAGGCGGGCTCGCTTTTCGTTGCCATTCACGGCGAGAAGACCGACGGCAATCGATTCATTGAGGCGGCCGTAGAGCGCGGTGCCGCAGCGGTCGTCAGCGAAATGCCGCCGCCAAATCCGAACGGCTATTTCCAAAGCACAAAAACGGCGGAAGCTGTGCCAGCAAATGTGGCATGGCTGCAAGTGCCGGATGCACGCAAGGCGCTGGCTACCATTGCGGCGAATTTTTTTGGGCACCCCGCCGACAAGCTGAACCTGGTTGGCATTACCGGCACGAACGGCAAAACAACGACAAGCTTTCTACTCGATTCCATCATCCGCGCAGCCGGTTTCCGCAGCGGTCTTTTCGGCACCATCGAATATCGCACTCCGCTCGAAACTTACCCGGCAAAGACCACCACACCGGAATCTCTCGACCTCCATCGATTCTTTTCCGAAATCGTTCGGGAAGGCGGCACGCACGCGGTGCTGGAAAGTAGCTCACATGCATTGGCGCTCGATCGTGTGTGGGGCTGCCGCTTTGCTGCCGCCATATTCACGAATTTGACGCGGGACCATCTCGACTTTCACAGCACCATGGAGAATTACTTTGCCGCCAAGCGCCGTCTGTTTGAAGGCACCGGCGCCGGGCGCCCACTTCATGGCATCGTGAACATCGACGATTCCTATGGCCCGCAGCTTCGCAACCTTGCGGAGCAGACAATCACATATGGTTTGGGTTCGGGGGCCGAAGTCACGGCGAAAAAAATTCCGCTGGCGCTGCGGGGGCTCGATTTCACCGCTGAGACTCCGGCAGGCAAAATCGCAGTTCGGTCTCAGCTCGTCGGCCGCAATAATGTTTACAACATCCTTGCCGCAGTCGCGGCCGGCGTTGTTTTAGGTTTTTCCCGCGAAGCCATCGAAGGGGGGCTTTCGGCGCTCGCCGCGGTGCCGGGCCGTTTTGAGCGCATCGATCTGGGTCAGCCTTTCATGGTCATCGTGGATTACGCGCACACAGACGATGCGCTGCAAAAGCTGCTGGAGACGGCGCGCGAGCTGCATCCCACCGGCCGCATGATCACGCTTTTCGGCTGCGGAGGTGAACGCGACCGCAGCAAGCGTCCGCTCATGGGCGAGGCTGCTGGGCGATTGAGCGATGTGGTCGTTCTTTCGAGCGACAATCCGCGCAGCGAAGATCCGCTCAAGATTATCAATGACGCGTCGGTGGGCCTGCAGCGCACTTCCGCAAAAGTGCTGGTTGAGCCGGATCGCGAACGAGCGGTGGAGTTGGCGCTCGAACAAGCCCGGCCCGGTGACATGGTGTTGCTCGCGGGCAAAGGGCACGAGACAACGCAAGTGCTGAAAGATCGGACCATAGAATTTGACGACCGTGAAGTCGCGCGGCGCATTTTGCGCCAGCGCGGTTATGGCGGCTAAGGAATGAAACACACGCGGTGAGGGGCAGACCGCTGAGGACGATATGCGGTGGACGGTTCAAGAGATTGCTCGCGCATTGGGTGTCGCAGTTCCCTCGGGGCTCTCCCCCGTGGAGCGGGTGGCCGGCGTCTCGATTGATTCTCGCGCGGTGGGCCGAGGCCAGTTATTTGTCGCCATCCGCGGCCCGCGTCACGATGGACACGATTTTGTCGCCGCTGCTTTGCAGGCAGGAGCAGAAGGTGCGCTCGTCGCAGCCGATCGCATTTCCAGTTATCCCGAAGAGATTCGCGGCCGGGTCTTCTCCGTTCCCGACACCCTTGCAGCGCTGCAGGAATTGGCGCGAGCGGTTCGGCGCGCGTGGGGAAAACGGATTGCGGCAGTCACCGGTTCGGTGGGAAAAACAACCACGAAAGAGATTCTGGCGGCGCTGTTGGGCGCGAAATTCCGCGTGCTGAAATCTGAAGGGAATCTGAACAACGAATATGGCCTGCCGCTCACGTTGTTGCGGCTCGAGCCTGAAGATAAAGCCGCCGTCGTGGAATTGGGAATGTCGCATCGAGGCGAGTTGCGGCGTCTTGCGGAAATTGCCGAGCCCGAAGTGGGCGTCGTCACGCGCGTGGCACCCGTGCATCTGGAGTTTTTTTCTTCGATTGATGAGATTGCTCTGGCCAAACGCGAATTGATCGAAGGTTTGGCAGGGCAGGATCGCGTTGCGGTCTTGAACGCGGACGATCCGCGCGTCGCGCGCTTTGCCGAAGTCGCGCGCGGACGCGTGCTCACGTTCGGATGTAGCCCAGCGGCACAGTTTCGAGCCGAGACAATTCAGGACCACGGCGCCGCCGGCTCGGAGTTCGAATTTGTCGGTCCGGGTGAACGCGCACGCCTGGCGTTTGCCCTTCCGGGCCGCCACAGCGTCGAAAATGCGCTCGCGGCATTGGCGGCGGCGAGTGTCTGGGGCCTGACTGCGGCGGACGCGGCGAACGTTTTGCGCAACATCAAAGTTGGGGAAATGCGCGGCAGGTTGCTCCAGTTCGCCGCCGGCTTTGCATTGATTAACGACAGCTACAACTCAAATCCGGTGGCACTGGCGGCCATGATCGAACTTCTGGCCAACACGGGGGATGCAAAGACTGGGATTTACCGGCGACGCATCCTCGCCGCTGGCGAGATGCTGGAGTTGGGCCCGGATTCCGCAAAACTTCATCGCGAGGCGGGACGCTGTGCTGCGTCGAGAAAGCTTGACTGCGTCGTGGCCGTCCAGGGCAACGCCGTGGAAATCGTGAATGGCGCAATCGAAGCGGGAATGTCAGCGCCACAGGCCCATTTCTTTGACGATTCGACTGCCGCCGCCGCATTTCTTGCCGATTTCGTGCGGCAGGGCGATCTGTTGCTGGTAAAAGGATCGCGAGGAGTGAAGATGGAGCGCATTGTCGAAGCGCTGCACGCGAAATATCCGCTCGCGGATGAAGAGGCGGCTCCATCGGTCTCTCGGGGCCACTACTGAAATGCTCTACTACCTTGTCTATCATGTTCCCCCGCGAGCCGAGCACGTCTTGAACGTCTTTCGCTATATCACCGTGCGCACGGCGATGGCCAGCATCTCTTCCTTATTCCTCGGGCTGATCCTCGGGCCATGGATGATTCGGCGTTTGCGCGAATTGCAGATCGGACAATTCATCCGAGAAGAGGGGCCACGTTCACATCAGGCAAAAGCCGGCACCCCGACGATGGGCGGCATTCTGATCGTGACTGTCACGATATTGCCGGTTTTGTTCTGGGCCGATCTCTCTAATCCCTATGTGCTGCTCTCAATTTTTGCCATGTTGGCGTTCGGCGCCATTGGCTTCGCCGATGACTACAGCAAAGTGGTGAAGCATCGCAATTTGGGATTAACCGGCCGCTCGAAATTAATCCTCCAAATGCTCGTCAGCTTTGCTGCGGCGCTCTCACTTTTGTTGATGACGATCAATCGCGTTTATTCGACGCAACTGATCGTCCCGTTCCTTAAGAATTTTCGTCCCGACCTTGTAGTGCATTCGCTGCTGCGGAGCCGTTATTTCTGGCCAGCGGCATTTCTGCCGTTTTTGACTTTCGTGATTCTGGTGATGGTCGGTTCATCAAACGCTGTGAATTTGACCGACGGCCTGGACGGGCTGGCGATTGGCTGCGTCGTGGTGGCTGCGGGTGCTTTGACGATCTTGACTTATGTCACGAGCCACGCGGGATTCAGCGCTTACCTTGATATTCAACATATCCCGCAAGTCGGCGAGCTCACGATCTTTTGCGGCGCTCTGGTCGGCGCAGCGCTCGCGTTCCTTTGGTATAACGCGCATCCCGCCGATGTGTTTATGGGTGACGTGGGTTCGCTGGCGATTGGTGGCTCTATCGGCGTTGTTGCTGTCGCCATCAAGCAGGAAATTCTGTTGTTTTCGATCGGCGGAGTCTTTGTTCTCGAAGCGATTTCGGTGATTTTGCAGGTGGCGTCGTTCCGCCTCACGGGAAAGCGCATCTTCCGCATGGCGCCGCTGCATCATCATTTCGAGCTGGCCGGCTGGAGCGAATCGAAAATTATCGTCCGCTTTTGGATTGTGGCGCTGGTGTTCGCGCTATTCTCGCTCACCACGCTGAAGTTGAGGTAGCTATGCGTCCGGGAATCGAACTAAAAGACAAACGCGTGCTGGTCCTGGGACTCGCGCGAACTGGGATCGCCACCGCGCGCTTCTGCATTGCGCGCGGAGCGCGCGTTACCGCATTCGACGACCGCGGTGCGGAGCAGTTTGGCGAAGCCGTGGGCGAATTGCAAAAGATTGGCTGCACGCTCGCTTTCGGCGCAGATCAGAGTCATCTTTTCGGGCAACAAGATCTAATCGTGCCCAGTCCTGGTGTTCCCTCCAGTCACGCTGGATTGATTGCTGCGCGCAAGGCGGGAATACCCGTGTGGAGCGAAATCGAGCTTGCGTGGCGGTTTTTGAGCGGGCGCCTCATCGGCGTGACAGGATCTAACGGCAAAACGACTACCACTTCGCTGATCGGCCACATTTTGGCTACTTCGCGCAAATCGGTCAGCGTCGCGGGAAATATCGGCACGCCTTTAATCGCTCACGTCGATGAATCAAAAAACGACAGAATCACCGTCGCGGAACTCAGCAGTTTCCAACT
Organism: uncultured Acidobacteriota bacterium; assembly: GCA_963803735.1. Lineage (GTDB taxonomy): Bacteria > Acidobacteriota > Terriglobia > Acidiferrales > UBA7541 > Palsa-189. The sequence goes on from CAWDNV010000022.1 coordinate 392,298, forward strand.
TGAGTTGATCGATTCATTTCGGCCGGACATTTCCGTTTTATTGAACGTGACTCCCGATCACCTCGACCGGCACCCTTCGTTTGAAGATTACGCGCGGGCTAAGACGCGAATCTTTGAGAACCAAACCGAGCGCGATTCTGCCGTGATCAATGCGGACGATCCCGCAAGTGCTGAACGCGCCCCTTCGCGGCCGCAGGTATTTTGGTTCAGCAGAAAAAAGCGCGTTGTAAGCGGAGCCTATTTGCGTAACGACCAGATCATCTTTCGCCGCGATGGAGAAGACATTGCGCTGCTCGATCGAGCCGACATTGGTTTGCGCGGCGAACACAATCTTGAAAATGTACTGGCGGCAGCCTCTGCTGCGTTCCTCGCGGGCGTTGCGCCCGAGGAGATCGCTGCCGGTGTCCGCAGCTTCCCTGGCGTGGAGCATCGGCTGGAATTTGTGGCTGAGATTTCCGGCGTGAGTTTCTTCAATGATTCCAAGGCCACTAACGTGGATGCCACGATAAAAGCTCTGGAGGCTTTCCCCGGGGGGCTATTCGTGATTCTCGGAGGCAAAGATAAGGGCAGCGACTATACTCCATTAGTTCCGCTACTACGCGAACGCGCCAAGGCGGTTTTGCTCATTGGCGCGGCGGCGGAAAAAATCGCCACGCAACTGGACGGCGCTGTGCATTTCGTACACGCCGGTACGTTGGAAAGGGCCGTCGATCTGGCCCACGAACGCGCGCGAAAAGGCGATACGGTATTGCTCGCGCCAGCCTGCGCCAGCTTCGATCAGTTTGAAAATTACGAGCATCGCGGGAACGCTTTCAAGGAACTGGTGCGTGCACTGGAGGAAGCGCCGCGTGCCTTGCATGCACGTGGGCGTGAGGTCTGATCGATGCTACGAAGAGCTGAAACCGACCGCTGGTTGTTCGTCGCCACGATCACCCTTTGCCTGGCCGGAGCCGTCATGGTTTTCAGCGCCTCGGCGTTGACCGCGCGCGAGCAATACGGTACTAGTTACCATTTTCTGCTTCGTCAGCTGCTTTGGCTGGGGTTTGGGCTTGTTGCAATGTTCGGCATGATCAATTTGGATTACCGCCGCCTGCGCCAGCCAAAACTCGTGCTGACCTATTTCTTTCTCGTGTTGATCATGCTGATAGGAGTTTTCTTTCTGGATAAATCCCACGCCACGCACCGTTGGTTCCGCGTGGGTCCTATCAGCTTGCAGCCCTCGGAATTGGCCAAGCTGGCTGTCATCCTCTATCTCGCCTGGTTTCTGGAATTGCGCTGCCGCCCGCGCAGCTTTGGCGTAAACGACGTGACTCATACTCTCGCGCCTGCCTTAGGGCTTGTGCTGATGATGGCCGGCCTGGTCGTTTTGGAGCCTGATCTCGGCACATCGCTCGAGATTATGATTATTGCCATGGCCATGCTGTTTGTAGCGGGGCTTTCGGGGAAGTACATCGGCGCCGCGGCGGCGGCCGCCCTTCCCGCAATCTATTTCGCGGTAGTCCACGTTTCTTATCGCTATGAACGCGTAATGGCTTTCTTGCATCCTGACGCCGATCCGTTGGGGCACGGCTTTCAACTCATGCAATCACTCATCGCCGTTGGCTCTGGCGGTCTAACTGGCGTGGGCCTGATGGAAAGCCGCCAAAAGCTTTTTTATCTTCCCGAGGCCCACACCGATTTCATCTACGCGGTGTTGTGCGAGGAACTCGGCTTTATCGGCGGTGCGCTGGTGCTGGGCCTGTTTGCCGTGTACGCCTGGCGTGGCCTGGAAGCCTGCTTTCGCGCTTCCGATAATTTTGGCCGTTTCCTGGCTTTGGGAATCACAGTCATGGTCGCGAGCCAGGCGCTGATCAACTTGGGCGTTGTGCTGGGCCTGATGCCGACCAAAGGAATTCCGCTGCCGTTTATGAGCTACGGTGGTTCAAGCCTTTTTGTAATGCTCGTGGGCACGGGCGTCCTTTTGAATATCAGCCAGCAGACTGGTGAAGGAGTGCGTGGATAGCCGGGGTAGTGGCGGCTTGAAATTGCTGATTGGGGGCGGCGGCACGGGGGGCCACGTGATTCCCGCGATCGCTGTCGCGCGGGAATGGCTCAGACGTGATGAAACAAGAGATGTCGTTTTCGTGGGCACGCAGCGAGGAATCGAATCGCGGCTTGTGCCCGAAGCCGGACTCAAACTGGAACTGATTCGGTCGGCGGGACTCAAGGGTATGCGTACGGCGCAATTTATTCACAACATTTTGTTACTGCGTTTGGCGTTTTGGGATTCGCTGGCCATCCTGCGCCGGCATCGTTTCGCGGCCGCTTTTGGCGTCGGCGGCTACGCCGCGGGGCCGGTAATGCTCTCGGCAATAATTTCCGGATTGCCCAGCGTTATTTTCGAACCGAACGCGGAAGCTGGCTTTACCAATCGCGTCCTCGCCGATATGGCCACGCGAATCGCGGCCGGATTTCCCTCCGTTGCCGAACGCCTGGGGCGCCGCGCTGCAATGACGGGATGTCCGGTGCGCGCCGAGTTTTTCGATGCTCCGCCGCCGCATCCCGCGCCGCCTTACGGAATTCTGATTACTGGTGGAAGTCAGGGCTCGCGCGCTGTGAACCGCGCAGTCGTCGAAGCACTGAAGATTCTCTCTTCCGACAACAGGCGCTTGCGAATCGTTCACCAAACCGGCGAGCGCGACTACGACTCTGTGCGGCAGGCTTACGCAGCCACGAATATCGAAGCGGAAGTAGCCCCGTTTTTCGGCCGCATGGCCGAACGTTTCGCCGAGGCCGACCTGATCGTCTGCCGTTCCGGCGCCATCACCGTGTCCGAAGTTGCCGCCGCCGGCCGGGCAGCCATCTTCATTCCCTTCGGCGCTGCGACGGATAGTCACCAGATGCGCAATGCCGAGGAATTGGTGCGCGCCGGTGCGGCCAGGTTGATTCCGGAGCCGGAGTTAACCGGATCCCGCCTCGCCCGCGAGATTCTTGCGCTCATCGATCACCCGGCCAGTCTTGTTGAACTCGGCACTCGCGCGAGGCAACTGGCCCGACCCCGCGCCGCCGAGAAAATAGTGGATTTGATCGAAGAGGTGGCACGTCCATGACCGGACCCTTTCACAATTTCAAGCGCATTCATCTGGTGGGCATCGGCGGCATCGGCATGAGCGGCATCGCTGAAGTGCTGCTTACGCTGGGATACGCTGTATCCGGTTCCGATGCGCGCCTTTCGCCGGTCACGGATCGATTGACCAATCTCGGCGCGCAAATCTATCAGGGACATCGTGCAGAGCAGGTTCAAGGTGCGCATGTGGTGGTGGCCAGTTCAGCCATTCGCCGTGATAATTCCGAACTGGTCGAAGCCACGCGCCTCAAAATCCCCGTCATTCCTCGCGCCGAGATGCTGGCGGAATTGATGCGCCTGAAATATGGCATTGCCGTCGCCGGCGCGCATGGCAAAACGACGACCACCTCCATGGTCGCCGCCATCTTGGGAGCCGCTGGCCTCGACCCGACTTTCGTTGTAGGCGGCCGCGTAAACCATGCCGGCACGACCGCGCGGCTCGGCCGCGGCGAATACATGGTCGTCGAAGCGGACGAGAGTGATCGCTCCTTCCTGCTTCTGGCTCCGGTGGTTGCCGTGGTTACCACGATCGATCGCGAACATCTCGATCATTACTCCTCCCTCGAAGAGATACAGTCGGTTTTTGCGCAATTCGTAAACCGCATCCCGTTTTACGGCGCGGCGGTCCTTTGCCTGGATGAACCGAACGTGCAGGCGATCATTCCACAAGTTACCCGCCCGGTCATTACCTACGGCACCTCGAGCCAGGCCGATCTGGTAATCAGCGAAGTGGACCTGCGCGGCTTGGCCAGCGAATTCCATCTCACCTATCGCGGTGATGATTTGGGGAGGTTTCGCCTGCCCACTCCTCCCGGCATTCACAATGTCCGAAACGCCGCTGCCGCGGCAGCAGTTGCCCTGTATCTCAACGTCCCTGCTGATCTCATTCGCGAGGGTCTCGAGACTTTCACGGGGGTAGGACGGCGCTTTGAGGTTAAAGGCACGATGCGCGGCATTACATTGGTCGATGACTATGGCCACCATCCTGTGGAAATCCGTGCCACGCTCGAAGCCGCGCGCGGCTGCGGCTATGAGCGCCTGCTGGTGCTCTTTCAGCCGCACCGTTTTTCGCGCACGCAACACTTGTGGGACGACTTCTGCCGCGCCTTCAATCAGGCGGACATGCTGATCGTGACGGATATCTACGCAGCGAGCGAAACGCCCATTCGGGGGATCACAGGTGCGGCATTGGCGGAAGCGATTCGTGCGGCCGGTCACAAGAACGTTGCTTATTGCGCCACGCTGCAGGAGAGCATCGAGCAGCTGCTTCGCGAAGTCCGGCCCGGCGACGCCGTGCTCGCGATTGGAGCAGGGAACGTAAACCGTGCCTTGGCAGAATTCGCTTTGCTTCTCGGCTCGCAGCACTTTATGCCTAGCCGCCGTGAAAGTTAGCGATGAGAGCTGCGATTAGTCTAGTGATGAACCTGAGCCATGAGACTTAGCGATCCGCGCATCCTTTCGGCTCTGCCCGATCTCGGCGTCGAGCGCGTCGGCGGAACTGCGCTGGCGGAGCGGACTTCGCTGGGCATCGGCGGCACCACGGATTTGCTGCTGGTTCGCCGGCACGACGCGCTGCCCGACCTGATTGCACTTCTTCGCGGTGAGGGTGTCGCCTATAAATTCCTTGGCGGCGGCACGAATTTGCTGGTCCAAGACGGCGAACTGCCCTGGGTGGTTCTTCAATTGGGGCATCAAGAGCCTGGCGTGCGCCTGGAGGGGAATTCGGCGCGCGTCGATGCGGCCGCCGACCTTGGCCGCACCGTCACTTTTTGCGCCAAAAATGATCTCGGCGGAATGGAAGGCCTTATCGGCGTTCCGGGCACCGTCGGCGGAGCTCTGCGCATGAATGCCGGCGCATACGGTACCCAAATCGGCAGTTATGTCCGCGAAGTGAAACTTTACCGCTCGGCCGACTCGCGAATCGAAACTCTGTGGGAAAATCAAATTTCCTTCGAATATCGTCACACATCATTTGCGCCTGATGATATTATGCTCGCGGTGAAACTGGAGCTCCCCTCCAAGCCATATCGCGAAATCGTCGAAGGCATTCGCGTCTGCAACGAAAAACGCCGCTCCAGCCAGCCTCTCAACCAGAAAAGCGCCGGATGCATTTTCAAGAATCCTCCGGGCGGGTCTGCCGGAAGGATGATCGATGAGTTGGCGCTCAAGGGATTTTCCGTCGGTGACGCACGGGTCAGCGACCGGCACGCTAATTTTTTCGTGAATGCAGGCCACGCCACGTGTGCCGACATGCTTGGTCTCATCGCCCAGGTACGCGAGCGCGTGCATGCGACGTATGGCGTCGAGCTCGAGAACGAGGTCATTCTATGGACGCAGTAACGGCTTATAAATGAGCAGGAGGCCCGGAGTTTATCCGCCCGAGGCTCTGGCCGATGACGAGCCGCGTTATCTCCGGCGGCAGAAGCCTTTGGAGATTCGGCGCCGGAAATTCGGCAGAAAAAGCTGGCCGGCCTATCGCCGGTGGACGCTAATCGCTGTGGCGACCGTGGGCGCAGGCTTCATCGGCTATTACAGCTTCCGTTTTCTTTTGTTCTCTCCCAGCGTTGAGTTCGCCGGATCTTACCAGGTTGAAATAGTCGGAAATCAATTCGTCGGTCGTGCGGCCGTGACTGATGTTTTTTCCTCCGATATGGGAAAAAGCGTTTTGCGCGTGCCGCTCGATGCTCGGCGCAAACAGATCGAATCCATTCCCTGGGTGGAAGCCGCCACGGTCGAACGTACGCTGCCGGATCGCATTCGTGTCGAGCTTGTGGAACGAACGCCGGTCGCATTCTTGCGTACGGGCAGTGAATTGCAGCTCGTGGACGCTTCGGGAGTTGTTCTCGAACGCCCCCTTGAGGCCGGCTTTCATTTTCCGGTCGTTAGCGGCTTTGATGAGACGACCCCAATCGCCGAGCGCAAAGAGCGGATGGCCCTATTCGTCAATTTTATTAAGGAAATTGAACTGGCTCACGCCGGCGCCGGAGAGCACGTCAGCGAAGTGGACTTTTCTGACGCACAGGACCTTCGCGCCATGTTGGCGGGTCTGGCCGGACTCGAAGGGCAATATCCGATTTGGGTGCATTTCGGAAATAGCGATTTTGTGAATAAGTATCGATTGCTGGCTGAAAATATCACGCAATGGCGGGCTAGCGCTGGGCGCGTGGAATCGGTTGATCTCAGATTTTCGCGGCAAGTGGTGGTCAATCCGGAGCGCGAGCCAGAGCAGGCGAAGCCCGTTGAGGCGGCTGTTCGTTCTTCGGGCGCCCCCGGCGTGCACCGTTCGTCAAGCCGCAGGAGCAATTAGTGGGTAAGAAAGAACGCTATCTCGCCGCGCTGGATATCGGCAGTTCCAAGACGTGCGCGTTGATAGCGGATATAGAAAACGGAAGTTCCAGATTTCTCGGAATGGGTGCGGCTGAATCCAAGGGGTCGCGTAAGGGCCTGATTGTCAATTTGGACGCCGCAGTAAACTCCATTCGTCGCGCTCTCGAGGAAGCCGAGAGCGTCGCCAACGTGCCCGTGGAATTCGCCGTAGTGGGGATCGCGGGCAACCATGTGCGAGGTGTGAATAGCCGAGGAGGGATATCCCTTGGATCCCGCCCGCGGGATATCGAAAAAGAACACGTCCGGCGCGCCGTTGATGCCGCTCGCGCCATCACGCTGCCCGAGGATCGCGAGATCCTGCATGTCCTCCCGCAGGATTTTTTGGTCGATCACCAGGACAACATCCGTGATCCGATCGGCATGGTTGGGCAAAGCCTGGAAGTGAATGTTCATATCGTTACGACCTCGACCACCGCGACTCAAAATGTTGTGACCGCTGTCAATCGTGCTGGCGTAGTCGTCAGCGACACTGCGCTCGAGCCTTTGGCCTCGGCTGAATCGGTCCTCACGCAGGATGAACGCGAACTCGGCTGCTGCCTGCTTGATATCGGCGGCGGTACAACTGAGCTGATCGTTTATTCCGGCGGAGTGGTTCGTCATACCGGCGCCGTTGCTATTGGCGGCGATCACTTCAGCAACGATCTGGCCGTTGGTTTGCGAACACCGATTCCCGAAGCGGAGCGAATTAAGCGCGAACACGGCTGCGTTTTGCGCGACCAGCTTGCCGAAGATCAGTCGATACAGATCGCCAGCGTGGGGGATCGCCCACCACGCACCGTGTTTGTACGCATGCTCAACGAGATCATTGAGCCGCGCGCGCAGGAACTTCTTACGCTCGTACTCGACGATTTGAAACGTGCTGGCATGGACACGCAGATACCTGCGGGCCTTGTCCTCGCGGGAGGCGGTACGCGTTTGAAAGGGCTGCCCGAATTGGCGGAGCGCATGTTCACTTTGCCGGTACGCTGCGCGGCGCCGCGCGGGCTTGAAGATATGCCCGAAGAACTTTCCCAGCCTGAGTACGCAACGGTTGTAGGGCTGCTGCTGTACGGAGCGCATGCTCGCCGCATGGCGGCGCAGCGCCCCGGTACATTGGTGGCGAAATTGAAAAGCATGTTTGCTGGCCAGTAAGCTGAAGCGCGCCACTGGCGGGCAAAGGGGGAGCAGGATGACGCCAAAGGAGTCAGGAATCAGACTGTCGTTCAGCGAGGAGCGCCTTGAAGGCGCGAAGATCAAGGTCATCGGCGTTGGGGGTGGCGGATGCAACGCCGTGAACCGCATGATCCGCGCCAAGGTGGAGGGCGTCGAGTTCATCGCCGCCAATACCGATCAACAAGCGCTTAAATTGTCTCAGGCGCCCGTGAAGTTGCAGATCGGCGCCAAACTGACCAAGGGACTCGGCGCCGGCGCCAATCCCGAGGTCGGTCGCAAAGCCGCTCTCGAAGACACTGAGAAGATCATCGAGGCGCTGGAAGGCTCCGACATGGTCTTCATCACTGCGGGACTCGGCGGCGGCACCGGCAGCGGCTCCGCGCCAGTCGTAGCCTCGCTCGCCAGCGAACTTGGCGCGCTCACGGTCGCGGTAGTCACGAAGCCCTTTGCTTTTGAGGGCAAGCGCCGCCTCACGCAGGCGGAACACGCGCTATCCGAACTGGTGAGTTGCGTCGACACAGTCATCGTTATCCCCAACGAGCGCCTCATGGAGACCGTCGAACGGGGCACCAGCTTTTTCGAAGCGTTCCGCATTGCCGACGATATTTTGCGCCAGGCGGTACAGGGGATCAGCGACATCATCACGATTCCCGGCATCATCAACCGCGATTTCGCCGATGTGAAAACGATCATGGCGGGGCAGGGCTATGCCGTCATGGGCACAGCTGTGGCTTCGGGTTCAAATCGCGCAGTGGATGCTGCCAATCGTGCCATTTCCAGTCCTTTGCTGGAAGACAATTCCATCAACGGAGCGCAAGGGATACTCATCAACGTTACGGGCTCTTCAAGTCTATCGCTGCATGAAGTCCATGAAGCTTCTTCGATCATTCAAAAGGCCGCGCATGAAAACGCCAACATCATCTTCGGCGCGGTGATGGACGATGCCATGAAGGAGTCCGTCAAGATTACTGTAATCGCCGCGGGTTTCCGCGAGGCTGGCAAGAAACAGCAGCAGCGGCCCTCCTTTATGGCGCAGACGTGGAAGGCGGCTGCAGTGCCCGAACCAGAGCCCGTGCAACCGGAGGTAGTGCAGGATGAAAAAATAATCATCCCGCCGCCTCGGCCTGTTCCGACGGTAATTCAGGAAGCAGCTGCTGACCCGCTGGACCTCGATGTACCGACGTTCCTGCGGCGTCAAGCCCAGAAAGCATAAGTCGGCGATGCGTGTAGCTCGGTCGGGCCAGCAGTAGGCCAGACTTGACGCTCTTTGGACCGGCCGATCGCTCAGTAATGAGACAATCGGCGGATGGATGATCTGGTCAGAATCGAACGCGGCGTCTTCGATCGTCTGCTCACCGCCGCCCGCGCAAATCCGAATATCGAATGCTGTGGGTTACTGGCCGGCCGCGAAGCGGTCATCTCTGCAATTTTTCCCGCGACAAATGCCCTGCGGAGCCCGAAGGCTTACGAGATAGCTCCCCAGGAGCTATTTGAACTTTTTCGCCGCATTCGCTCCGCGGGATTAGAACATCTCGGCATTTATCATTCCCATCCCAACGGCGAAAACGCCCCTTCTCCGCTCGATATCGAGCGCGCGTTCTATCCCGAATCTGCCTATCTGATAATCTCTATGCATCCAGCTGCGTCTCACCCGATCCGGGCTTTTCGCATCTTCGAAGCGCAGGCCCGTGAGCTTTCTCTCCAGATTATTGAGCCTAATGGATTTTGATTGCCGCTGGACTATGCGGCGGCGCTCCGAGCTAGAACCGAGTGATAAGCGGCGTGAACCAAACGCGCCGCATTTTCCCAGGAGTACATTCGCGCTCGCTCATAGCCCCGCCGCCGAAGCGTCTGGCGCAGAGAGTTCTCGGTGAGAATCTGCCGGATTCCGCGTGCGATATCAAAGACGTTCTCGGGATTCACGAGCAATGCGGCTTCCTGAAATACCTCGGGCAGCGAAGAGACATTGGAGGTCAGCACCGGAGTTCCGTGAGCCATGGCCTCGAGCGGGGGCAGTCCGAAGCCTTCATAGAGCGATGGAAAAAGAAACGCTAAAGCGCGCGAATAAAAAACACGCAGCACTGGGCGGGGCACAAAACCAAGGAAGCGCACGTCCTCTCGCACACGCGCGCGCACCACGGCGCGGCGTAAATCCGCGTGACGATTGAGCGCTTCCCCAATAACCAGCAATTTGAGCTGATCGAATTCGGGATTTCCGCGCAGTTCGGCTTTCGCAACGGCGAATGCTTCAATCAACCGAGGCAGATTTTTCTGAGGACGGATATTCCCGGCATAGAGCACGTACGGCGAGTTCACGGCATGGCGTTCCAGGATGCGGTCGGCGTCGGCTGGAAGTGGCTCAGTGAGAAACCGTTCATCTACGGCGTCGTAAACCACCGAAATTTTCGATTCCGGAATGTGGAAAAAACGCGCCAGATCGCGCTTGGAGGCGTGGGAGACCGCAAAAATGTGGTCGGCGCGGTTCAGTGCGCGGCGGGCGAAGAAAAGCCGTCCGGTTTGCACCGGTGGACTTGCCCCGACTGGGGGGGCAAGAACGTCACTCAAATCGTGCACAGTAATCAACAGGCGACAAGGAACGATTGCCGGCGCATAAAACCACGGCATGTGCAGAATGTCCACCCGGCGCTTGCGCAGCAGCCAAGGCAGGTGCAAATGCGTGCTGAACGTGCCAGGTTGGTGGGCATATTCCAGCAGTTCGAAATTATTAGGAAGCGAATCGAACTCCGCGAGGTGGCGCCTTTCGCCAATCAGCAGGTATCGCGAATTGTCGTCAATGCGCGCAAGCTGATTGACGATGTTGCGGATGTAAGTTCCCAGGCCGTAATCGCCTGCTCGACGAATATCAATGGCCACGCGCATGGTTGTTTTGTATTAGGAAAATGGAACTTGGCAAAAGCTAAGCGATCCCCGCACTAGCGCGCCACCGCCGCATGTACAGCGGATATTCCGCCGTCAGTCGGCCGACTTCACCGCGCACGCGCTGTTCGGTAGCAGAATCGCCCACATGTTCGAGCACGTCGCAGATCCAGCCCGCGATCCGCTGCATTTCGGGTTCACGCATTCCTCGCGTAGTTACGGCCGGGCTACCCAGACGGATTCCGCCTGCAGTCATCGGTGGCGTTGGGTCGAACGGAATCGCATTTTTGTTGACGGTAATGGTCGCCCGATCGAGGGAAGCTTGTGCGTCCTTGCCAGTGAGCCCGCGTGAATGGAGATCGACGAGAAAAAGATGATTATCGGTGCCGCCGCTGATGATGCGGAATCCGCGCTGCGCCACGCCCGCGGCCAGCGCCGTGGCATTCGCCACTACCTGTTTTTGGTACTCCCGAAACTCCGGTTGCATCGCTTCTTTCAGGCAGACGGCCTTGGCCGCAATCGTATGCATCAGCGGCCCGCCCTGAGTTCCGGGAAACGTGATCCGGTCGAGATCCTTGGCCCATTTTTGTTTGCACAGCACCAACCCGGCTCTCGGTCCGCGCAGTGTTTTGTGAGTCGTAGTGGAAACAAAGTCGGCATGTGGAATCGGACTGGGATGAACACCTGCCGCCACGAGACCCGCGATATGCGCCATATCCACGAAAAAGACCGCACCCGCTGATGTGGCGATGCGAGCCATGCGTTCAAAATCGATGATTCGCGAATAGGCGCTCGCGCCGGCGACAATCATCTTCGGCTTATGCTCCCCCGAGAGCCGCTCGATCTCGTCGTAATCGATCGTTTCGGTATCCTTGCGCACGCCATAGGCGATGAACTTGTACGTCTTGCCCGAAAAATTAAGCGGATGACCGTGAGTAAGATGGCCGCCATGCGCGAGATTCATCCCGAGTACCGTGTCGCCCGGTTGCAGCGCAGCCATGTATACGGAGATATTCGCTTGGGTACCGGAATGCGCCTGTACGTTTGCATGCTCGGCGCCAAAAAGCTGTTTGGCGCGGTCGATGGCCAACTGCTCGGCCCGGTCCACGAATTCACAACCGCCGTAGTAGCGTTTGCCCGGATAGCCCTCGGCATATTTGTTCGTAAGCACCGAGCCCACAGCTTCCAAAACTGCTTCAGAAACGAGGTTTTCCGAAGGAATCAACTCCAGGCCAGTGGCCTGACGCCGCGCCTCGAGTTCCAAAATCTCCGCAATCTCCGGATCGACTTCGCGCAGCGGCCGATTCATCCGTTCGAGTTCCGCAGATATACGTTCCGTGGTTTGTTTTGTGCTGCTCATGCCGTGTGTTTAGGCTCCTGATCCAGTTCGGAAATCTTATCGACGCGGCGCTGATGGCGCCCGCCCGCGAAGTGCGCGCCCAGAAAACTCGCAACCACCTCGATAATTTGATCCTCGCTCAGTACTCGCGCACCGAGCGTCAGCACATTGGCATCGTTATGTTCGCGGCTCATCTGCGCGGTTAGCGCGTCATGCGCCACGGCCGCGCGAACGCCGCCGATTTTGTTTGCCGCGATGGCCATGCCGATTCCAGTACCGCAAACCAGAATTCCGAGATCGCTGTGGCCTTGCTGTACGCGCATCGCAACCTTGACGGCAAAATCGGGGTAGTCGACTGATTCCTCTGACGACGTTCCTGTGTCGCTTACCCCGTATCCAGCCGATTCCAGATATTTCTTAACGTTCTCTTTTGCCTGGAAGCCCGCATGGTCGGCGCCCAGCGCGATTCGCGGTTTCTCAGCCGAAGATTTCCGAGATAAGTCCATCATTGAGAGGGGAGAGCGATTCTATCGGTTCGCGCGATTGTTTGCAAACATCGGCAAAGCGAACGCACAGACTTGCATTTCCGTCCTGTTCGGTCGGAAAATGCCGAGCATGGCGCTCGGATTCACAATTTCCTTTCTGAAAGATTCCATCGAAGTCTTACGTTACTACAAGCGGCTGGGCGAGCGTGCCATAGAGCAGGTTCGTGATGAATCGCTTCTAGCGGCACCCGATGCGAATTCCAATTCCATCGCCATAATGGTCAAGCATCTGGCAGGCAACATGCGCTCGCGCTTTAGTGATTTCCTTACAAGCGATGGCGAAAAGCCCGACCGAAAGCGTGATAGCGAATTCGAAGCACCCCCGAAAACCCGAGCCGAGTTGCTGGCCATGTGGGAGGCCGGCTGGCGGCACGTTTTCAACGCACTTACGCCCTTGACCGATGCCCACCTCAGCCAAAAAGTTTATATCCGGTCAGAAGCTCACTCCGTTACGCAGGCCATCAACCGGCAGCTTGCGCATTATGCCTATCACGTCGGGCAGATTGTCTACCTGGCAAAACATTTCGCTGGCGCCAATTGGACTTCGCTCACCATTCCTCGCGGCAAATCCGAAGAGTTTACGAGCAAAGTAGCTTCGGGCAAAGCTTCCCAGCGCTAGCGTTCGTTTTTGTGCGTTACGGCGCAGCAGGGCGATTGGCGGCACGGTGAATTTCCGGGATTAGATCTAGCCATCTTGACTGGCCGTAAAAATACCAGCCCGAATTCCCAAGCATCCAGCGGCAACGGGCTGAAGCCTCTGCTACGATTAGACGGGAAAGGAAATTTATCTTGGGATTGCGGCGAAAAACGGCAGGAAAAATAACTAGTGCGTTGGCGGTAGCAGTGACGATTCTGCTGGCGGCTGTGCGGATAGGCGGTCAGGCCGAATCGACACAGAAGCCGCTGATGGCCGAGCAGTATTTCAAAAATGTTCAGGTCCTCCGCGGCATTTCGGTGAAAGAGTTGATGGACACGATGGGCTTTTTCGCCGCCTCGCTGGGTGAAAACTGCACGTTTTGTCACGTTGAGGAGAGCAGTGGCGATTGGTCGAGATACGCCGACGATAACGGCAATAAGCAGACTGCGCGCAAAATGATTCTGATGATGAACGACATCAACAAAAGCTATTTCGGTGGGCGCCGCATGTTGACCTGCTACTCCTGCCATCGCGGCGGTGAAACTCCGCGCGTAACTCCCAATTTGGCTGAGCAATACAGCGCTCCAATTCTGGAAGTGCCGGACGAGATCACCGAGCAGGCTCCAGGGGTTCCTTCGGCCGATCAGATTCTGGACAAGTATATTCAGGCGCTCGGTGGCGCTCAGCGGGTGGCGGGCGTCATCAGCTTCATCGCCAGAGGAACTTATCAGGGCTACGACGATCCCGAGAAGCGCCCCGCGGAAATCTATGCGAAAGCTCCGGACGAGCGCGCCCTAGTCGTGCATAGTCCTAATGGTGAGAGCACCACCACCTACGACGGTCATTCGGGTTGGATTGCCGCGCCGGATACTGATCAGCCTATGCCGGTGATGCCTTTAACGGGAGGAGATCTGCAAGGCGCCAAGGTGGACGCCGCCCTGGCATTCCCCGCCGGAATCAAACAGCTGTTCAGCCAATGGCGCGTCGGCTTTGCGACCAAGATTAACGATCACGATGTCCAGGTAGTGCAGGGAATCAATCCCGGCGAATCTCCCGTAAAGTTCTATTTCGATCAGCAATCAGGACTTTTGCTGCGCGTATTGCGATACACAAATTTGCCCGTCGGCCTAAATCCCACGCAGATTGATTTCTCGGATTATCGCGACGTTTCCGGCGTGAAGATACCCTTTCACTGGACGGTAACCTGGACCGACGGCCGATCGATCACCGACTTGAACCAGGTTCAGATGAACGCACTGATAGACGCATCCAAGTTCGCCAAGCCCTCTCCACCCGCCCCCACTAAGGCTGCAAAGCCCTAGACCCGAGTGAAAGTTGGCCGTCTAATGTGTAGCGTTCATCGAAGCATGTTAGGGACGCCTTAGCGGGTCGCGCTCCCAATCAGTCGTAAATTACTACTGGGCTTGGTTAATACTCACCAAGCTGCGAAAATGTAAGCCCCGGAGAGGTGTCCGAGCGGTTTAAGGAGCACGCTTGGAAAGCGTGTGTTGGGGAAACTCAACCGTGGGTTCGAATC
>CAWDNV010000023.1:0-386219 GCA_963803735.1 uncultured Acidobacteriota bacterium
TTTTTTCGGCATAAACGAGTCGCTACGGCGCGGCACGCCCCGCCCGCCTTCGCGACTGCCTGCGGCAGCAAGGTAATAGCACCGAAGCTTCGTTGGAGATGAAGACTTGCGAAAAGAGGTACGGGGGGTAGGGAACCGAAACTCGGCATCCCGCGCTATAATGGAACGAAATCCGGAGGCGATCGGCCATGGATCTTTTCGAGGAAGTTTTGCGGCTCAGGCGCGAAGGCAAGCGCGCCGTAATGGCCACCATCGTTCATACGAATGGCTCGATCCCCAGCTTTGAGAGTTCCCGAATGCTGGTGCGCGAGGACGGCTCCATTCTGGGGACGATTGGCGGAGGCTGCGTGGAAGCCGAAGTTTGGGCAGCTGCGAAAGACGTACTCAAAGCGGAGGCGCCCCGCAAAATGACCTTCAATCTCAATAACGAAGCCAGCTACGACAGTGGACTGATCTGTGGCGGCACGCTGGAAGTCTTTGTCGAGCCCATTCTGCCTCAGCCGGCTCTGTACATCTTCGGCGGCGGCCATGTTTCGATCGCCGTCGCGAATGCGGCTCATACCGCCGGTTTTGAAATTGGCGTGATCGACGATCGCGAGCAGTTCGCCAATAAGGAGCGCTTTCCCATGGCGCGCGAGGTTTACACCAGCTACGAAGACGCTTTCGCCAAATTGCAGCCGAATCCTTCGACGTACATTGTGATCGTCACGCGCGGGCACCGCGATGACATGCGCGTGCTGGCCTGGGCGGTGAAAACCGACGCCCGTTATCTGGGCATGATCGGCAGCAAGCGCAAAGTGCTTTCCGTATATCAGGCGCTCGAGCGCGAAGGCTTCGCGCCCGAACTTTTCGACCGCGTGAACGCTCCGGTGGGACTCGAAATCGGCGCACTCACGCCGGAGGAGATTGCCATCAGCATCGCGGCCGAATTAATTTCCGTGCGGCGCGGCGCCGCGAACGTGAAGCACAAGGCGGTCGTCCGGAAGGACGACGAAAAACAAGGCCAGAAGCAGGCGGTGCAGTCCGCCGAGGCGAAGGCCGCCGAAGCGAAGGCCGCCGCGGAGAGCGTTTCGCGCTGACTCGGGCCCCGTGCTAGCCGCTATCATTCTTTCCGCAGGTGAATCATCGCGCATGGGCTCGCCGAAGGCGCTGCTTCCGATGCGCGGCAGTACGTTTTTAGGGCACCTGCTCGAAGTCATCCACCAATCCAAGAAAGATGCGGAAAGCGGCAAGGAAATCGGGTGCACGCGTGTCGTGCTTGGCGCTCACACGAAAGAGATCACGGACAAAATTCCGCTCGATCACAGCGCGATCGTGCTGAATCCGCAGTGGAAGGAAGGCCAACTGTCTTCCATCAAAGAGGCGATCCGCAGCCTTAAAGAAGTGCAAACCGATGGCATCATTCTTTTCCTGGTGGATCATCCGTTGGTCAGCGCCGAATTGGTGAGCGAACTCGTTCGCCAGTTTTATGCCTCCGGCCGCGCTATTGTGGTGCCGAAGTTCGGCGGCGAGCGCGGGCATCCGGTGATCTTTGCGTCGCGGCTTTATGCCGAACTGCTCGCCGCTCCCGCGGAGCAGGGCGCGCGCACCGTCGTCTGGGCGCATCAGGATGAAGTTTTGGAAGTGCCTACAAACGAGGAAGGCGTGGTGTTGAATCTGAACGATCCGGAGTCGCTGCGCCGCGCGCTCGCCGGTTCCTGACGGCGGGCCGTTTTGGCGCGCCGCCAGTTCGGCCGCTCAGAGTTGTTCGAGGATTTCGTCGAGCGCGTCTTCGGCTAGTTGGCTGCCATGGCGAGTGGCCGCCGGCAAGCCGCCGAGCGCCTGAGAGATTTGCTCCGCGGTGATGCCGCGAATCTCCTCAATGGTTTTGCCGATGATGAGTTCAGTGAGGAGCGAAGCGCTGGCAACAGCTGCCTTGCATCCGCGAGTGTGGAATCGCGCAGCGGCAACGCGGCCGTCTTCGATGCGCACGGCCAGCCGCAATTCGTCGCCGCAGACGGGATTGCTGACGTTTACGGTGTTGGTCGCGTCAGGCAGGTCGCCGGTGTTGCGGGGATGTTCGCAGTGTTCGAGCACGACTGCGCTATACATAAGTTGAGTATCCCAGCCTAGTGCTCTTGCTGCAACTCGGGGCGCAACCGGGACGCAACTCCGATGGAGTTGCGCGAAGCACAAGTTTCGTGCGAGAAAGGTCGCCAGATTATGAGCCAAAGATTATGAGCCACATCTGCGTAACCTGCGGAACGCAATATCCTACGGCGAACGATCCTCCGGCGGAGTGCCCGATCTGCAAGGATGAACGCCAATATATCGGACCGGGCGGGCAGGAGTGGATCACTCTCGAGGAGATGCAGAAGTCGCATCGCAACGTTTTCTTTGTGGAGGGCGGAGGTCTGTGGGGAATCCAGACACAGCCTGAGTTTGGGATCGGACAGCGGGCGCTGCTGCTACAAACTGGGAATGGCGGAATCCTTTGGGATTGCGTCAGTCTGCTCGATCCCAGCACCGTCGGGCTGGTGAAAACGCTCGGCGGCTTGACCGCCATCGCCGTTTCCCATCCGCATTATTACGGGAGCATGGTCGAATGGAGCCGCGCGTTCGGCGGCATTCCGATCTATTTGCACGAAGCGGAACGCAAATGGGTGCAGTATCCGGATGCCGCAATCGTGTTCTGGAAAGGCGAGACGCATCGGCTGAACGATGACATCACTCTCATTCGTGTTGGCGGCCATTTCACCGGCTTTCAGGTGCTGCATTGGGCTTCTGGAGATAAGGGAAGTGGAGCGTTGATGACGGGCGACATGCCGCAAGTCGTTCCGGACCGCAGGTACGTCAGTTTTATGTACAGCTATCCGAATCTCATCCCGGTGGATGCCGCTACGGTACGCGACATCGTTAGCAAACTCGAGCCTTACAAATTCTCGAAGCTTTATGGCGCATGGCCCAAGTTTGTTGTGAGCGGCGATGCGAAGACGGCTCTGAAGCGTTCCGCGGATCGCTACCTGCGCGCGATTGGCGCTCTGAGCGACACGAAAACCCAAACCTCACGGTGAGAATTCGCCGGCGATGATGTAGTGCGGCAGCGGAGAGAAATTAACAGTTCCCCTATTTCGCTTGCTTCTCTTGTTGCATCTCCTTGACCAGCCGTTCTCTCGTGGCCCTGAGCGCTCGAATCTCTTCATCGTCCGCAGGATGAATTTCCGCCGGGCAATACCACTCAAGAATTTCCTCGTGATTGAGCGTGTAACGATGAGGTGCGGAAGTCCAGGGCTTGGTCAGCACCTTGGGATCTTCGATGGTCACCTGGTAGGTGAGGTAGTTCATCGAGGGACGCGTGAAGCGCTCGACTATATGCTGCTGGTCGCTGTGGATTCGCCAGCTATCGCTGTTCCAGACCCTTTCATCGACGGCGACAGTGTCGACGACCAGAGTGTCTCCCTCCCAATGGCCTCTGCTTTCGCCGCTGAAGGAGGGGTCCGGGCGATCGGAATGCGGACGGCCATCGATGGGGATCATGCGATAGTCGTGATTGGTTTCGGTGACTTGCGCAAAGAAGTCATGTCCCTGCACAAATTGCGTTCCATGCGCCCCCATGCCCCGGACGCCGGGCATGCAATTCCTTTGAAGATGAATTAGCTCCACATCGATCGCGGCTATCTGGTCAGCCTTTGGCAATTTATCGAGTGAACTGGGGTCGCGGGTATCGTCCAGAACCTTGAAATTGCCGTCCGAATTCATCTTTTCAGTCACCCAGGGCTGGAAGGAAGGTTTCTCCTCATGTGTCGTCTTAGGATCGAATGGCAGTACATTCGGGTCTTTCACTCCGAAGGAACCCACGCAGCAGTGCATCTTCCTTTCCGAGAACGCCCACATACCAATGCCCGGAAAGATCGGGATGGCCGTCTGCCGTGCGGGGAGCCGGCCCGCCATCGGGCAGCGGCTGGGAAGGCGCTTTTTTGGCATAACCTGGGGCAGCGAACCCAGCTTTCTTCTGCTGATCGCTATGCTGCTGATCAGGCTTTTGCTGAGCGCGGGCGGAGACCAAACACACAAATGTAAGCACTCCTGCAATAACCGCGAGGTATGCACCAAACTTCCGTTTCATGTGATGGGTCTCCTTCTTCGGGTAATCGCTCCGAGGATACGTATCCTAGTTTGGGCCAGTAAGTCAATCGGGGCGATGAAAACGTAGCCGAGGCGGGAGAGTGGCCAACAATCAGAGACCTGGGATTCGTTAGCGCAAGATCCGTCCTTGACGCTCGCTCACCTCGATTTCAGTGCGATCAGCATCGGCGACGAACAGCACGTACCTGGTGCGCGCGCCGGACCTCGCAGTGCTTATTGTTTGTTTGCAGGCGGAGCCGGAATGCAGTTGGCGACGCACTTCACTGCCTGCATTTCAACTTCGGCTTTTTTGTGCGGAACTTTCGAGGTGGCTTCGGGTACGACGATGAGCGACTGCGGCCCGTCCTCGGCATTGAAAGTACATTGGAACTGCAGCGTTTGCACCCCGCGCTGCTGGCATGAGTTCCTCTCGAGCGCGGATTCCAGTGCGCCGGGCTGGGCATGCAATTGATCCGCGACTTGCGAAGGCAGCATGGCAACGGCCATCGGGATGGGCGACTTTATCCTGATGCTCACCTGCGTGCCGTCATGGTCGGGCACAAAACCGCCGTAAACTTTCAGGAATGACGTGAGCTCATATTTCTCTTTGACCTGGTCGAACCACTGATATTCCGGTTGAACGCAGTTTTCCACGCAGTCCCAGCGGTAGTACTGGATGCGCACGTCGTTCGGGGCGACGAATTTACGGGGCGCCGCGGCCTGGGCCTTCAACACGCTCCCAATGCCGATACCCATAACACGTGCCACGCTATTTGCCGGGCCCACTACCCCATTGTTGGGATCGAGCACGGAACCGATTCCCGTGAACACGGCGTGATCGGGAGAGGTTCGTTCGTCCTGAATGACAAGCGTCATGGGTTCCGGGGGCAGTTCACATGTGTATGTGGTTTCCGTGATGCGATCTCGGGTGCAAAGTTGCCGCACTCCTGCGATCTGTTCAGGATGCTGCAACGCGGCGGACCATGCACCCGCATCGGCCATGAATATTGTTACGGGCTTTTCCGCCTTGATGTCCACGTGCATATTGCCGCCATTTGGGCCGGGATTGTAGGTGCGTGCGGAATGATAGTTTGCCGGATCGAGCCGGACGCTTTCATCATTGGCGGGCAGCCATTTGAAGACGCGTTGCTGGCCAAAGGAAGGCAGAGAGACAGTGCAAATCATTGAAAACGCGAGAATTCCCCAGATTTTCGAGATTTTCATAGTGAAGCAATTGTGAGCGCCGCCGAACTGTGCTGCAAGACTGTGCGCGCCCACGTGTGGCGCTCAATTAACGTGGCGAACTGAGCACAGTTCTACGGGCTCTCCACACATGCCGCTAGCACAAAAACCGGGCTTCAGCATTTCTTTGTGTCGCGTCAACTTTGCCGAATGCCCCGCGCCTCATGGCGCTGGCTTCGTAACCGTGTTGGTGACTAAGGTCATCGCGGCCACTTGTGTTAATACTCTGCCGTCCACCGTCGCGCCGGTTTGCAGCGTGATCGATGCGGATGCCAGGATATTTCCACGGAAGAGCGTTCCTCCCACGGTCGCTGAACTACCAACCTGCCAGAAGACATTGGAAGCCTTGGCGCCGTTAATCAGAATCACCTGAAGTCCGCTTCCCACCGTTAGCGTGGAGGAGGGCATCTGGAAGATCCAGACGGCACTCGAGTTGCCCTGGGCGTCGAGCGTGAGATCCCCCGTGCTGATCGCAAACGAGCCTGGTGCTGGAGCTTTGTACAGGCCGGGAGCCAAGATCAGCCCGCCAAGCTCGCCAGTGGGTTGAACGATTTGATTTGTGGTTCGTCCAGCGACGTCGTTAAACGCTGCAGTCAGATCGGATTCAGCCGAGGCTGCATTGGCATCGGGAGAGACGCGTGCCGTCCCATTCTCTATTCCCGGTCCGAATCCAGTAACGGCTGTGCCTGGGCTCAGCCCAAGATCCCCGTTAATGAACGTAGCTCCGGCGTTGGTGACAGTGGAGCCCGCAAGAATTGCGTAACTGGCGGCCGATCCCAGGTTGACTGGAGTTGGGCTCTGCGTTGCCGCACCGGCTGTAAAGGTCCATGAATTGGGCGCGCCGCCGCCACCCGCCAGAGGCTTGCCTTCCATGTCTTGCGCTCCGTTGGTAATCGTGGCCGTATAGACGACGGTGGGCGAGAGATTGCTTGCTGGGGTAAAGGTCGCAACATTGCTTGTCGCATCGTAGGAGACCGCTCCGTTTACAGGCGTCGTGCCGGGGCCAGTCACAGTAAAGGTTCCTGTGGTGATTGTTGCGGGGTCCATCCCTTGACTGAAAACCGCGTTAACCGTAGCGTCGACCGGCGCAGCGGAGGCGCCATCGGCGGGGTTCGTAAGACTCACTGTAGTTGCGGCGTTGTCTGAGGCCGAAATCGTGGTAAAGGTCCATGGATTCGGCGAGAGGCCGCCACTGGTCACTCCGTTTCCCGCTAAGTCCTTAGCCCCAGCTGTAATGCTCAGATTGTAGGGAGAGTTGGCTATCAAAGGGCTTGCCGGTGTAAAGGTCGCAGTCGTGCCAGCGTAAGTCACCGAACCCGCAACTACGCTTGCGCCCTGCTTTACCGTGAATGTTGTTGCCGTAAGGGTTGAAGAGTCCATCGCCTCACTGAAGGTTACCGTGATCTTCTGATTGAGTAACACGCTGACGTTATTGGCAGCAGGATATACGGCACTCACTGTCGGTGAGGTGGTGTCTGTAGTTGTGCCCGTCGTAAAGGTCCATGGGTCTGGTGCCATGCCGTTGCTCGCGAGCGGATTGCCTGCGGAGTCCGTAACCGTGGCGGCAATCGTGGCCGTATAGGTGGTACTGGCTGCGAGTGGATTCATGGGCTTAAAAATTGCCGTGTTGTTTGTGGCGTCATAGTTGACTGTTCCCGCGACGCTCGTCCCGCCGCCTGACACTGTAAAAGTTGTGGTGGTGAGTGCCGTCATGGCCTTGCTGAAGGTAGCGGTGATTTCCCTATTGGTTGGCACAATGGCGGCGCCATTGACAGGATTTGTAGAGCTTAATGTGGGCTCAAGCAGACTCACGATAAACGGCTGCACGCCGCTGGTTCCAGCCGCGGTCGTCACAGTGATGTTTTGAGCGCCTGTTGAGGCATTCGCGGCGATGGTAAACGTCGCCGTGATTTGCGTGGCGCTCACGACCGTTGTGTTGCTGACCGTGATTCCTGCGCCACTCAGACCGATGGTGGCTCCCGTGATGAAATGTGTTCCCGTCAGCGTGACCGGGACGCCCTGTCCCTGCACGCCGCTATTCGGGCTGATCGAGGTTAGTGTTGGCGGAGCCAGGTTCACCGTGAACGGCTGTGTCCCGCTGGTCCCGCCCGAGGTCGTCACAGTGATGTTTTGAGCGCCTGTTGAGGCATTGCCGGCGATTGTAAACGTCGCCGTAATGTGTGTGGTGCTCACCACCGTGGTGTTGCTGACCGTGATTCCCGCGCCACTCACGCCGATAGTGGCTCCCGCAACGAACCTCGTTCCCGTCAGCGTGACCGCCACGCCCTGTCCCTGTGCGCCGCTATTCGGGCTGATCGAGGTCAGTGTTGGCGGAAGCAGTAGATTCACCGTGAAGGTTTGTGGACTGCTGGTCCCGCCTGAGGTTGTCACCGTGATGTTTTGAGCGCCTGTCGCGGCATTCGCGGCGATGGTAAACGTCGCCGTGATTTGCGTGGCGCTCACGACCGTCGTGTTGCTGACCGTGATTCCTAAGCCACTCAGACCGATGGTGGCTCCCGTGATGAAATGTGTTCCCGTCAGCGTGACCGGGACGCCCTGTCCCTGTACCCCGTTATTCGGGCTGATCGAGGTCAGTGTTGGTGGAAGCAGTAGGTTCACTGTGAAGATTTGTGGACTGCTGGTCCCGCCTGCGGTTGTCACGGTGATGTTTTGAGCGCCGGTTGCGGCATTCGCGGCGACGGTAAAAGTCGCCGTGATCTGCGTGGTGCTCACCACCGTCGTGTTGCTGACCGTGATTCCCGCACCGCTCACGCCGATGGTGGCTCCTGATACGAAATTCATTCCCGTCAGCGTGACCGGGACGCCCTGTCCTTGCACGCCGCTATTCGGGCTGATCGAGGTCAGTGTTGGCGGAGACCCGACCGCCGGATTCACCGTAAAAGTCACGGCAGTTGTAAGGCTGCCTGAACTCGTCACCGTGATGTTTCGAGCGCCTGTTGCGGCATTCGCTGCAATGGTAAGTGTCGCCGTGATTTGCGTGGCGCTCACCACCGTGGTGTTGCTGACCGTGATTCCTGTCCCGCTCACACTGATGGTGGCCCCTGCGACGAAGTTTGTTCCCGTCAGCGTGACCGGGACGCCCTGTCCCTGCACGCCGTTATTCGGGCTGATCGAGGTCATGGTCGGTGGGGCCAGGTTCACCGTGAACGCCTGTGCACCGCTGATCCCACCCGAAGTCGTCACGGTGACGTTTTGAGCGCCAGTCGCGGCATTCGCGGCGATCGCGAGCGTCGCCGTGATCTGTGTGACACTCACCACCGTCGTGCTGCTGACCGTGATCCCTGCACCGCTCACGCCGATGGTGGCTCCCGCTACGAAGTTTGTTCCCGTCAGCGTGACCGCCGCGTTCTGTCCTTGCACGCCGTTATTCGGACTGATCGAGGTCAGTGTCGGCGGAGCCAGGTTCACCGTGAACGCCTGTGCACCGCTGATCCCACCCGAAGTCGTCACGGTGACGTTTTGAGCGCCAGTCGCGGCATTCGCGGCGATCATGAGCGTCGCCGTGATCTGTGTGCCACTCACCACCGTCGTGCTGCTGACCGTGATCCCTGCACCGCTCACGCCGATGGTGGCTCCCACTACGAAGTTTGTTCCCGTCAGCGTGACCGCCACGCCCTGCCCCTGCATCCCGCTATTCGGGCTGATCGAGGTCAGTGTCGGTGGATTCAGGAGTCTCTGGGCAGTACCGCTGCATCCGAACGAGACAATGCTTAGCACGAATGCCATCCCTAGGATTCGGGCCCACAACTTGCTCGCCTTGTATTTATTCACTTGAGTTCACTAATGCACGATTGCTACCAACGGAGAGATCTGTGAAGTGACTTAAAAGTGAGCGAGTTAGGTGAGAAAGAACGGGCGGAAAACAGCTTTCAAATCCCATTCTGGGCCCGGATCTTCAGCCGATCGGAATGTCGAGTCGCAAAGGGTCGCAGGGTTAAGGAATATGGTCTCGAAGTCTTGCGCATCGTACGGGAAGTTTCTTTGTACAAATACAAACCGATCGACAAAGAGCGGTTATTTTTGTCGCCCTCGATCGACGAATCTCGTTCTGACAAATTAATTAAGCGGTTGTTACCCTCAGACGGGTTGGCAAGGAATGATGTGCCGTTTTGGTGACATATGAACTAAAACGCAGCATTCGAAACTCCCAAGTTTCACAAATGGCCCGGTAAATTGCTCATGCTGATAGAATTGGAAACGGAGGAGTGCGTGAGCGGTCGAAACGGGCGGTCTTGAAAACCGTTGGGCCCGCAAGGGTCCCGGGGGTTCGAATCCCTCCTCCTCCGCCATTGTTGAAAAACCCTTTAATTTTTGCGATTTGCTACTAAAGTCTCGGTTGGAAGAAGCTGGTGGCAAGCCTAGCAGAACCCAGGGCAAAACCCTGAATACTTTTGGGCGCGACGTAGTAATTCAAGTAATTCTCGCTTGAGGTTTTTGAGGAGGCGCAATGGAGCACACAATCGATACCCTGGTGAGTCAATTCGAACGGGGAAGCCTGACCAGACGACAGCTAGTCCAGGCCCTGCTCATGATCGCGGCTTCGCCTGCACTAGCGCAAGAACGCCCAGCGGGTGCATTCCGTCCAACGGGCATCGACCATGTTCAGATTACAGTCACCGATCTGAAATCAACTCAGCAGTTTTACGAGAAGCTGTTCGGGGTCACGACCACCTCTCCCAATCCAACGCAATTGAGTCTTCGACTCGGGGCGGCTGGCAATACCATCAGCGTCCACAATGAA
Organism: uncultured Acidobacteriota bacterium; assembly: GCA_963803735.1. Lineage (GTDB taxonomy): Bacteria > Acidobacteriota > Terriglobia > Acidiferrales > UBA7541 > Palsa-189. Next base: position 10,109 of record CAWDNV010000023.1, read on the forward strand.
AGCGGCCCAATTAAACCAATTGACCATTTTGGGATTGGTGTCGAAGACTTTTCCAAGGAAGCAGCCCTTGCGACCGTCAAGCGGGTTGTGCCGGGTTTCAAAACCGATATAAATGGCAACTCTGTGTTCGTTATGGGGCCGGATGGCGTTCGCGTCCAGATTGTGCCTGCAAGAAAGTAAAGGTGATGCTCCGTCTACGTCGTTGCGTTAGCTGTAGAATCGCGTGACAATTTGCGATGAGAAATCAGCAGGTCCACGCCAACCCCGATGACGGAGGCTGCGAATGTACAGCCACATCTCCCTGAGGCTCTGCTGTAATCAACCGAAGATTTAAGATAGTACTTTTTTCAAAGCCCCGGTCCCGAAAATCTTCCGCGTCTGCAGAATCACTTCATAGATTGCGAGTGGTATCACCCAACTGATCCAGGTGATGTTTGCAAGACTGTCAGGGACCGATCCTCCGAGTCCATTTGCTACGCCTGGGAAGTATTCTCGGAGAATGCGGAACGCCACAAAGGCAAATGTGACTATATAAGACCTAACCATCCATTCCTTATGCAGGCTTACCTTCCCCCGCAGTATTGCTGCATAGGCCGTGCCAGTCACCACAATCCAGGCTGCCGCCAAAGACATCAGAGCGATACCAAAACTATGTGGCTTTGTATAAACGCCCATCGCGAAGGCCCCGATTGAGCCTACCAACACTCCTATGAGGTAGAGTCTGCCTGTCCACCTGTGAACACTCATCGCCGAACGGCGCAGGCCGGTCCAGAACTGAAAGGGACCGCAACTCAACGCGAGGATGCCTCCACTGATGTGAAAGATCAGCCGGGCTCGATGTGGCCAATAGCCTCGGAAATACGCGGGATCAAACCGAAAATAAGGAAAGGCGTAATGCACGAGAAAACGGAGAGCAACGCCAGCGATGATTAGCAATGCTCCACCAATAATCACATCTTTGGAAAGACTCGACTGGCGACGGTCTGGGATTGCCAGGATTTCGGCCATCGTTCCCTCCACACTCAATTCGGGAGTTAAACATCGAACGTGGGCCCAAGGATTGGCTGGCATTATTCTGCTGTAAAAGGCGCAAGTCAACCCGAATAATGGTCAGGTAGATTTTGTGTTCCCGGTAGGGGCCGCACCCGCTTCCCCGCCTGCAGAGATGAAATTCAACAATTTGAAACTATCGTTTTTCGAAGACTAATACACCGGAAACAGGGTTGTCTTTGAGCGTTTGTTCTTTTGACTGTGATGGTCATGGTTCTGCCATCTTTGGACACCACCGAGTGGAGGTGCACCATTTCTTTGCCGCCCTTCATTTCGCTGAGGTTACGGGTATTGTCATTGATAACCTTTCCAGAAACAGCGTCGAGCGGGCCTGCTAGATATTTTCCTGCCCCGCCTTTGTCTGGGACCTCGAATTTATTCGAAATGGGCGAGCCGTCCGCCGCAGTGCCGGACGTGGTAATCTGGTCCTCGTCATCAACCATTTTGAGCGTGAACATAGCTTCTTTCGGGGGCGAGGTGAATTTCGATCTTGCGAGGTTTAGTTTCCAGGTTCCGAGCAAAGGATTGCTTTGGGCCAACAGCAGACAAGCGTCATAAATGGAGGCTCCAATCCCTCCTCCTCCGCCAGATCCCGGATCGGACACGAAGCCGGGCGGCAGATTTTCACCCTACATCGATAATGTTATAGTCGGAAACACTGGCGAGACCCCGTAGCTCAATTGGATAGAGCGTCAGCCTTCTAAGCTGAATGTTGTCGGTTCGATCCCGACCGGGGTCGCCATTTCTTCTTTATTTCGTCAGGCTGTCTTAGTTGGGACTTGCGACGCGTTTGGACCAGAGCGCAATGGCATCAACGTCCCCGGTGGCTGTGGAAACCGCGCGTCCGTCGTTCGCGATCTGCTCGACAATATCCGCGGGCGCACGGAACGCCAGGCCCTGATTGTAGGCCCGTTCCAGCATTTCAAGCGCTTCGTCGTAGCGCTGTTCACGGTAGTAGACCACCGCGACCAGATTGAGCGCCATATCTTCCGAGACTCGAAGCTTATTCGCGCGTTTATCGGAATCCGGGGTTGCAGTGTCAGCATGAGCGATCTGGTCGTCGAAGATCGATACGGCCTTCTGAAGCGATTCCTCAGCCGATTTCCAGTGCTGCTGGCCCATGCGAGCCATGGCAATTGATTCGAAGTTGATCGCGTAATCCGTATCTTCTCTTGCATCCGAAACTCTTGCATCCGAAACTCTAGCATCCGAAACTCTAGCATCCGAAACTCTAGCATCCGAAACGGGAAGGTATTCGAATAGCCTCTGGAACGTCTCTTCGGCTTCAGTGAACCGTGTCAAAGCCAGATAGCAATTGCCTAGCCCTCTGTAGCTGAGGAAAAGGAATTTTCTCCTGATCGCGTCCGATTGCGTCTGCTCCGCCATGGGAATGACGAGCGATCGGTACTTTTCAGCCGCCGTCTCATAATCCCCTTGCAGGTGAATTCTGACGACTTGCTGATAAAGGTCGTTAATCTTGCCCTCTTCGAGTTCATAGGAACTGAGCCGCGCGTCGGGAATCGCTTGTGAAGCGGAGGTATGCTCGTCGGAAACTGGAAGAGCGTTGTTCCTGAGGTTCTGCGCAAGCGAAACTCCACTGCTTACGCCAAACACTAACAGGAACGCTGCCGCGGAAGATCTCAGGCTGGTGGACAAATCCGCGTCCTTTCTCGTCAGGAAACTCGACGTCCGAGTCAATTCACCTTAGCATTCGGGAGTCGAGAGCCTAAGAAGTACGAAGAACCGGCATGCTGTGATGAATAGCTGTCCGTTCGTACAGGATTTGGGGCCGAGGCTCGAAGACCCGAGTTCTGAGCCGAGCTTCTAAGACGGGGGATAAACGAAGTTTGCCATCCGGGTGTATGCTTGTCGCACTTTTTGAGTAAGTCGGGAGCGAATATCTATGAGCAACTTCAGAGTTGTGCCTCTTGCTGCGCTGTTCGCTTTACTGGCCGGCCCGGTTGCCGCGCAAGCCCCAACGCCGACGGCCATTCCCAACGGCCTGCCCACATGGGCCTACAACATTCCAGATAAGGTCCAACCGGCGGCCACGCCGCTGACGGGGACGATTCACGTGGCGGGCGGCGCTAAGGACTACGACGCGGCGCAGGTTCGCAGCACGACAAATCCGCCCGACTGGTTTCCCGACGAACATCCAGCGGCACCGCAGATCGTCAAAGGACCGAACGCGCCTCCGGGAGCCGTGTGCGGCACGTGCCACCTGATGTCCGGTCAGGGTCATCCCGAATCTGCCGATATCGCCGGAATGCCCGCTGACTACATCGTGAGGCAGATGCAATATTTCAAGAGCGGAGCGCGGAAAGACAATGAGCGCATGACGCCGATTGCGAAGAATGTTTCCGATGAGGATGTGCGGCAAGCAGCGGAGTATTTCGCGGCGATCAAGCCGATGCCCTGGGTGAAGGTGATTGAAACCGCTACGCCACCAAAAACCTACGTGAGCAGTGACGCGCGGCATCGCGTGCTGGATCCCACCGGTGGCACGGAGCCAATCGGCCATCGCATCATCGAAACGCCGGCGGACCCAATGCAGACGTCGATTCGCAATCCGCACTCCGCCTTTATTGCTTACGTTCCTCCGGGCAGCATCGCCAAGGGAGAAGCCCTGGTCAAGACCGGCGGCTCCGGCAAAACGATTCAATGCGCCATCTGCCACAGCGACGACCTGCACGGCTTGGGAGAAGTGCCTCGGCTTGCAGGCTTGCAGCCTGTTTATATCGCCCGCCAACTGATCTGCATGCAGAACGGGGCGAGCGCGGGAACCGCGGCGGCTCTGATGAAGAAAGTGGTCGCGAATCTGCGCGAGGACGACATCATTTCGATCTCGGCATATCTGGGATCGTTACCGCCTCGCTGACGTAGCAAGCCGAAAGGGCAGTACTGAAGGAGGGAGACGCCATGTCACATGCAAGCCGAATTCGCTATGCGCTGGGCCTTGCGATGGTGGGGGCCATTGTCATGTTCGCTCAGGGAATATTTGCCGCCGGCGATGCCGATCCTAACTCCGCGCCGAATCCCTACCGCGTTGATGAAGGCTGGGCGAAGCTGCCACAGGGACGTAAGTGGGGTGCGGCAATCGGTGTGGATATCGATCGCGACGGCAAAAGCGTGTGGGTATTCGATCGCTGCGGCACGGCAGACGATTGCTCCGGGTCCGATCTCGCGCCGATTCAGAAATTCGACCCGTCTGGCAAACCCGTAACCAGCTTTGGCGCCGGAATGTTTAATTATCCGCACGGTATTTTCGTGGATCGGGACGACAACATCTGGGTTTGCGATGGAAGAGCCAAGAACGGCAAGGGCGAAACAGTGATGAAGTTCAGTTCTGAGGGAAAACTCCTGATGACGTTAGGCAAGCCCGGAGTCGCGGGAGATGGCCCGGACATGTTCAACGGACCCTCCGACGTTTTGGTGGCGCCGAATGGAGATATCTTCGTTGCCGATGGACATGGCGGCGATACGAACGAGCGGATTGTGAAGTTGACGAAAGATGGCAAATTCATCAAGGCGTGGGGCAAGAAAGGTTCCGGCCCGGGCGAGTTCGATACGCCACACGGACTGGCGATGGATGCCGCAGGGCGGCTCTTCGTTGCCGATCGCGGGAACAGCCGCATCCAGATCTTCGACCAGAATGGCAAATTCCTGGAGGAGTGGAGGCAATTCGGGCGGCCGAGCGGCATTTTCATCGACAAGAAAAATATCATCTATGTCTCCGACTCGACTTCAACCGACAAGATCAATCCCGGTTTCAAACAAGGCATTCGAATCGGGAAAGTGAAAGAAGGCAAGGTTGCGGAGTTCATCCCCTGGCCGGAGGGGAATACGCTGGAAGCGGTCGCGGCGGACGACCAGGGCAACGTCTACGGCGGCTTCACCAATACCCTGAATTTTCGAAGATTTGTGAAGAAGTAATGAAGTTGCGATTGCACCCGTTTGTTATGGCAGCGCGCCTCTTCCGCATATGCGCCTAACTGGTGTAGCATCTCCGCGAACTGTCCTGGGTCTGTGTCGAGTTCCGTTTCGCACAAATAGACAATGGAGAAGAACCAATGAAGACGAATCACAAATTGGCATTGGCAGTGCTGGCTGGAGTCGTGATTGGCCTCGCAGGCGCGATGATCATTCATGCGCAGGAAGCCAAGAGTGCGCCTGGCTACGTCGTCGCGGAAGTTGACGTCCACGACGCCGCGACCTTCGCGAAATATGGCGCCAAAGTTCCGGATACTTTGAAGCCCTACGGCGGGCATTACCTCGTACGTGGCGGCAAGGTCGAAGCCGTAGAGGGACAAGCGCCCAAGGATCGTTTTGTGGTGATCGCTTTTGATAGTGCGGAGAAAGCGAAGGCTTGGGAAGATTCGCCGGAGTATGGAGCCATCAAGCCGATCCGGCATAGCTCGGCGACGAGCCGCGTGTTCATCGTCGAAGGCGTCAAGTAGGGAAGAGTACGGCTCGCGGCGGTTCGTGAATCTCCGCCCCAGTGCACAAACTCGGCTTGGGGCAGTAGTTCATTACTTGAAGCTCGCTCTCGCAGGAAATTTTTGGTGGAGGGAAGATGAGGAAAATCATGTGGATTTTCGGGGCCCTGGCGCTTCTCGCAATATTGCCAACGACCAGAGCATGGGCTCAGCTCGCTGATCCGGGTAGCGTTGGCGTGGCAATGGGCCACGTGCACCTGGCTGTGCAGGACGTGGATGCCACGAAAAAGTTCTGGCTAAAACTTGGCGGTACACCCATCAAGCTGGGCGCAAACGAAGGAGTGAAGTTTCCGGGCGTCCTGGTCCTGATCCGGAAAGCGATGGACCCGCCCGCCGGTACGGTGGGATCGGTTGTGAACCACATCGGTTTCCTGGTACCCAATGTGGCCGAGACGCGAGCGAAATGGCAGGCCGCTGGGCTGATCATGGAGCCGCCAAACCCGGCGAACGCCAAGCAGATTTACGTGCATACGCCGGATGACCTCGTGAGGATCGAGATTCTCGAAGACGCAATGCAGACGGTGCCGATCAAGTTTCATCATGTCCATTTCTTTGTGGCGGACGCCGGCGGTACAAACTCGGTTTTGGCCATGCAGGCCTGGTATGCCAAGACGTTCGGCGCCAAGCCAGGCAAGCGAGGGCAGTTCGAGGCCGCGGATCTGCCGGGTGTGAACCTGACGTTCGCGAAATCCGACACTCCAACAGTAGGAACTAAAGGCCGGGCTCTCGACCATATTGGGTTCGAGATCAAGGACCTGCAGGCGTTTTGCAAGAAGGCTGAAGCCTCCGGGATCAAGTTCGATATGCCCTACACTCCGCGGCCGGATCTGGGAATTGCGCTCGCCTTTATCACGGATCCTTGGGGCACGTATATCGAGCTGAACGAAGGCTTGAACAAGCTGTAATCGCTTTAAGCGCAGGAGCACGAAATGCGAGGGATGGCTGGTCGGGCCGCCATTGGGCTTGTGGTTGTGTTCGTTTGGGCTTCGTTTGCTTCAGCCCAGACGCAGGATGACGAAACGATTCACGTGCCTAAGACAAAAACCCTTTTTGAAAAACTAATTGCCGAGAACAAACCATCGGCACCGGCTCCGAAACGTGATCTCAATGGCGCCTGGACCGGCCCCGTCGGTTTCATTGGGCATTTTCCACCCTATACTCCGCTCGGCGCGGAGCGTGCAAAACTGAATAAATCCGAGCCGGTATACCACCTTGCGAATACGAACGATCCGCTGATGACGTGCGATCCCCTGGGCTTTCCGCGCAATATCATCAACGAGACAAGGGGTATGCGCTTCGCTCAGTTGCCGGACCGGATGATCATTCTTTCCCAGTATCAAAGAGTCTGGCGAGAAATCTGGATGGATGGGCGAGAGCTTCCCAAGAGCATCGACACCAAAGACGGGGCGCCATCGAGGTGGTACGGCTATTCGGTGGGGCATTGGGACGGGGACTACGCGTTCGTGATCGATAGCGTCGGCATGGATGATCGGACATGGCTCGATACGTCCGGCCATCCTCACAGCGTGGACATGCGTGTCCAGGAACGCTATACGCGAGTGGACCACGATACTCTGCACATGAGCGTGAAGATCGACGATCCCAAGATTTATATTTCGCCGTTCGAAGAGCTTACGGATGTAACTTTCAAGTGGATTCCGAACCAGGAGCTGGAGGAGCAACTTTGTATTCCATCCGAAGGCATCGCCTATATGAACATCATTGGACACCCTACTGGTAATGCTAAACCCGCCAAGTAAATTCAAAATGCGACAAATAATAAGGACCATTCGTGTAATAAGGACCATTCGTGCAACGCCCATCCGGTTCCTCGTGGCCTTTGTGGTGGCAGGCGTACCGGCCTGGGCGCAAAACGGCGGCCAGCCGCCAGCACAACAGACCCCACCACCGGCGCAGAAAGAGTTGATGGCGGAAGACGTGTACAAGAATATTCAGGTGCTGCGGGGCATTCCGGAGAACCAATTTCTTTCGACCATGGGTTTCTTTTCTGCCTCAATAGGCGAAAGCTGCGAATTTTGCCACGACGACGAGACCAGTTGGGCAGGCTACGCCAAGGATAATGAGCACAAGCAGACCGCGCGCAAGATGGTCCTGATGATGAACGCCATCAATAAAAGTTATTTTGGCGGAAACCGCAAGCTAACGTGTTATTCGTGCCACCGCGGCACGGATTTCCCGAAGGTCACTCCAAACCTGGCGGAGCAATACAGCGCTCCCACCGTCGATGAGCCGGACGTAATTACGGAACAAGCTTCAGGGGAGCCGTCGGGGGATCAAATTCTGGACAAGTACATCCAGGCGCTTGGCGGTGCGCAGAAGGTGGCCGCGATCACCAGCTTTGTCGCCAAAGGCACCTATCAGGGTTTTGCGGAACTCGACAAAAGCCCGATCGAAATCGCGGCTAAAGCTCCCGGGCAACGCGTGACAATCATTCACACATCTAATGGTGACTGGACGACAACTTATGATGGCCGCGCAGGTTGGGTAGCAGAGCCGGGCAGGCCAGTGCCGCTGCTCGAACTGACCGGGCAGTTTTTGGAGGCTGTCAAAGTGGACGCCGACCTCGCTTTCCCTGCGCGAATCAAGCAGAGCTTCACGCAGTGGCGCGTCGGATATCCGACCATGGTCAATGATCGAGAGGTCGAGGTGCTGCAGGGAAACAGCGGCGGGAATTTTCCGGTGAAGCTGTATTTTGACAAGGAATCGGGTCTTCTCGTGCGGCAGATGCGTTATACGAATTCGCCTGTTGGGCTGAATCCGACACAGATTGACTATACGGATTATCGGGACGTCTCAGGCGTCAAAATGCCGTTCCGTTGGATGACGACGTGGACAGACGGAAAAGCGAACACGGAATTAAGCGAAATCAAGGTAAATACGCCGGTCGCGAACGCTCAATTCGCCAAGCCGGCCCCAGCGGCGGCTAAACCTGCAGCCCGGTAGGTGGCTTAACTGTTTCGTTTCGGCACAGCAGAATGTTCTTGCAGTGGTGGTTCAATGTTAATACGCTCACGTAAGCAGATCGCCCTGACGAGTTTTTAGGCAGCGACTCTAACTCTCTCTCTGTGAAGGAGAAACATGAAGAAGCTACTGATGTTGGTTGTGACAGTTATGTTGGGAGCCAGCTTGGCTATGGCCCAGGGGACTAGCTCGACTGACAAGTCGACGACAACCACTACGACCAGCGCCAAGAAGGACAAGACCGCGAAGACCAAGAAGGCTAAGAAGCCTGCGAAGGCCTCCACGGAAAAGAAAGCGGATACAAGCAAATAGTAAGTTTGCACTTTGTTTCCAGCGAAAAGCGGCCCTAGCGGCCGCTTTTTGCTTTGGGGTCAATCCCGCCGCAGATTGAATGATTCCGGCTCTACGCGCTTAGTAAGTTGCAGTATGGCCCTTGTAATCCACGAGAAGCTATAAGCTTAGAAATGAAGGCAAAGGCCCAGCAGAAAAGTCGCGGTAAGATCCGGCGTCAAAACCCCGTCTTTGAGGTTGAGGTAATCCCAGCGCCCACGATCATTTGGCACCCATCGGTTTCTCTCGAAAAGTTGATCTCCGATTTTGCCGAATATCAAGACTCGATCATAGTGAGCTAGCCCGCGCGGACCTCAATCCTTGGGATTTGTAGCGAAGATGGATAGCTCAGGCGTAAAGCCTCGATCATCCATTTCCAGCACCGCTTTCACCATATAAGCGATCTCTTCGCCGCGCAGCTTGGTGGCATTTTCCTTCTGTGGCAAGCCGGCCGTCGGATAGAAATTTGTCAGAACCTCGCTCGGGTTGATCAGAAAAACGCGAATGTTATAGCGGCGCAATTCCGCACGCCAACACTCGGTCATTCCCCGCAAGGCAAATTTGCTTGCATAGTATGCGGTGCCATTGGGAGCGCCGCGCAAACTGGCAGTCGAGCCGATGTTTACGATGTTTCCGCGTTGGCGCGTGATGAAGTGTTTCGCCGCTTCCCGGCCCATGAGCATGGCCCCCGTCACGTTGGTCGCAAAAACGGCCTCAAAACTCGGACGATCAAATTCAGCTAAGGGTTTGAACACGCCGACACCTGCATTGTTCACCAAAATATCCAGCTCGCCGAAAGCTTTGAGAACTTCGCGATAGGTCCGGTCCACGTCGGCCTCATTGGACACGTCTGCCACAATCGGCAGCGCTTTCAAAGTCTGAGCGGCCTCCGTAAGCCGGTCTTTGTGGCGTCCAGTGATGGCTATGCGCGCTCCGCTTTGGGCGAGCGCCTGGGCTATGGCGCGTCCGATGCCGCTGCTTCCGCCCGTAATCAGGGCCGTCGCGTTCTTGAGATTCATTGCTCCTCCGGGAGATCCGCCTTGGGCGGAATATCGAATAATAACATCAGCAAAAATAGCGCATTCACATTCCCGCCTGCACCGCATATCTTGCCGAGGCTGGCTGGTACCATTGGGACAGGTTCTCTGTATGACACGCGACGCTTACAAACTCGTCCCTTAAAGGGCGAAGAGCCATCAGAATAGTGGGTCAAATGCGGACCGATACTACAGACCGGCATAATTTCAGCTCGCGCCTTGCCGTGTTTCTGCGGGCGTTGCTTCTGATATCGGTCGTTTGGACGTACGGCCATGCGCAGCAACCGACTCAGCCTGCTGCTCCGCCGCCTGAGCCTCCGCCGCCGCAAAATACTCCCGAACCGCCGCTACAAAGCGCCTACACAATCCAGAGGAGCGTGGATCTGGTTGTTCTCCACGTGTCGGTAACGGATGAGCGCGGACAGTTTGTGCCGGGACTCAAAGAAGAAAACTTCCGCGTTTTCGAAGACGATTCCGAACAAAAAATCTCCCTTTTGCGCCAGGAAGACGCGCCCGTGAGTATGGGTTTGCTGATCGACAACAGCGGCAGCATGGCGGACAAGCTCGAAAAAGTGAATGCCGCGGCACTAACCTTCGTCAAGACCAGCAATCCCGAAGACGAAGTTTTTGTCGCTCACTTCAACGACAAATACACTTTCGATCGCGACTTCACCAATGACGTCGGCGAGTTGAAAAAGGCCCTGGAGCAAGCCGATCCCGATAGCAGCACGGCCCTTTATGACGCCACCGCTACCTCACTGGATCGCCTGAAGAGGGGCTATTTGGACAAGAAAGTTCTGCTGATCGTGAGCGATGGTGAAGATAACTCCAGCCAGCGCAGCCTGGACGCTGCGCTGCACGAAGCACAAAGATCGAGCGCTTTGATCTACGCCGTCGGGTTGCTCAGAGAAGAAAAGCCCGAATCGGCGGAGCGTGATCGGCAGGCACTGCTGGCGTTGACCCGCGCGACGGGTGGTTCGGCCCACTTTCCACAAAATTTGGAAGATGTGGAGTTTACCTGTGCTCAAATTGCGCGCGACATTCGGCACCAATACACTCTCGCCTACTATCCGACCAATACGCGCAAAGATGGCTCTTTTCGTTCTGTGCGCGTGCAGATTGTTCCGCCGCCTGGAGGCGGAAACATCTCCGCACGGACGCGCACCGGTTATTTTGCGCAGCATCTTTCCGCGGGCAATTAACCTCACTGCCGCAAATCTCATTTGGCTCGGCAACGCTGAAAAGCTGACAGGTGGGTGAGTCGTCAATTTACACTGACGTGTTATACTGCCGCTGCTCTTTACGGATAAAATTTGAGCGCATTTTCGATTTGGAGGTTTTGAATGAAACGCATTGCTTTGTTTGCCCTCGGTGTAATGGCACTTTCGTTCCCCGCACTGGCACAAGCCCAGGACGACCCTGCCATCGCGAAAGCGGTACTGGCCGCCCCGGCCCAACTGCGCGATGGGGCTACCGTGATCAAGTGGAAGCCCGACTTCACCTACGACACATTGAAAAAAGGCACCAGCCGTCTTGTGTGCTACGACCGATCGGGTTTGCCCGAGCAGCAGGCGTTCTCCATTGAGTGCACCAGCGTCGCCAACCTGGATCGCGTGGCTCAGAATCTGAAGGCCGAAGCACTTGGCGACAAGGCCAAGACGCAAGCGATGCTCGATGCCGAGGAAAAGGACGGAAGCCGCATCAAGCCGGAATTTGGATCGGTCTGGTATCACATGATGGGCGCCGACCAGGAGCATGCGCGCATGCACATGACCATTGCCGTGCCGGGCGCCACGAGTCAGTCAATGGGGCTGGCGGACAAAGCGGGGCAGGGCACCGTGTGGATTATGAATGCGGGCACTTCGACTGCTCATCTCATGACGCCGGGCGAATAGACGCCTCGAAGCGATAAATTACAATGGTCTCTCGTTGACCCCGCGTCGCCCGGAATTGGCGGCGGCGCGGTAGCCGCGTTTAGGATCGCGCTTGTTCCGCAAGTGCAAAATCGATCTGCACTGAGCATCGTGGGGCGAGGCATCACTTTATGAAGTCCACTTTATGAAGTCTCTGGCCTCTGGTGTTTTTCTAGCTCTGCTCGCTATCGCGGCGCTCACCGCCGCTGCTGACAAGCAGACCTTCACCGGCACCATCACCGACGATATGTGCCCCAAAGCAGATCATTCCCAAATGCAAATGGGGCCAACGGACGCCGCCTGCGCTATGGCGTGCGTCAGCGTCCATGGCGCGTCATACCTTCTGTACGACGGCAAGAACGCCTACATGCTGAGTGACCAGCGTCAGGCGGAAAAATTCGCGGCGAAAAAGGTGAAGGTCACAGGCACGCTGGACACGAAGACGAAAACGATCCAGGTGGACTCGATTAGCGCTGCAAAATGAACCGCGAATGTCTTGGCCGCGGTCCGCAAAATGTGAGTTTGTGAGTGCGTTTCGTCTAAGCGTTGCCGCATTAGGCTGGCAAAACGGGCCGGTGCTTGCTTTAAACTAGCAGCGACCGTAGAATTTTAGATAATGACTTTGGAGCTGAAGGACGACTCCGAGTGGCAGGAGAAGGCGATTAACTCTTCCTTGCACCTGCGCAAGTGCCTCGCGCCTTTTGTTAGAGGCGCGTTGTTTGCGCTGCTCCTGTTTGCAGTACCCACGCTCACGACGCTGGCAAAAAATAGTTGGTATTTACCGCAATCAAACCCTGTTCATTATCTGAACATCGCGAGCAAGATGCGGGTGCCCCAAGTTGCCGTCGTTTTGAATAAGGCGCCGCTGCAGCCGATCGCGATGTTGATTCCGGCGCCGGAAGTCATCCGAAGCACGCGTGAGCCTGATTGGCAGCCTCCTAAGCCTTCGATCGGCGTAACCGTAGCTCTGCAGCATCGATCCCCCCCGTCTTCCCTCTAGCTTTCCGCCTTTTTTCCAAAAATAGCCTTAGCACCGTGGTGTGATTTCTGGCTTCTCTAATCGTGTCGCATATTCGAGAGACTATGGATCAGATAAGAAACGCGAGTCGCCTGATGCCAGCTTTATTGGATGAGTTGCGTCAGTTCAGCACGTGTGTGACGGCGAGCGCCATCGAAACGTTCGGCGAGCGCCTCGCCAATACGGGCTTTGCAAATTCAAGCATTCGCTGCCAATTCAAAGAGCTTCCCGCAGTGGTGGGATACGCGGCTACGGCACGTATCCGCAGCGCGAATCCACCAATGGACAGCCGCGGCTATTTTTATTACGACCGCGCGGACTGGTGGAATCAGATTCTGACCATTCCCGCGCCGCGAATCGTGGTTATCGAAGATCTCGACGACCCCGCGGGATTGGGAGCGTTTGTTGGCGCCGTCCACGCAAACATTCTGCGCGCGCTCGGCTGCGTAGCACTGGTGACCAACGGAAGCGTGCGTGACGTCCCCGATATCCGGCCGACCGGCTTTCAGGTATTTGCCGCTAACGTGGCAGTCTCACACGCATATGCCCATGTGTTCGATTTCGGGAGCGCCGTGCGCGTAGGGGGATTGAATATCTCGCCGGGCGAACTCGTCCAAGGCGATCTACATGGCGTGCAAACGATACCCCTGGAAATCGCCGATAGGGTTCCTGCCAAGGCTCGCGATATTCTAAAGCGAAGAAAACGGCTTATAGATCTGTGCCGCTCTGGTGATTTTTCCCTGGAAAAGCTCCAAGAGCTCATAAGGCAAGAAGAGGAAACAAAGTTATGATTAGTCCTGCCGATCCGAAAAAAGACGCGTTGCATAGCGAGAATGTCTCGCGAGAGCCCAGCGAGATTGTCTCGGCTTCTAAACTGCCTCATTGGCCTCTGCTGGCATTTCTGACGTGCCTGTGCTTTTCGCTGGCTGCGCCCGAACGGGCAAAGTGGATGCGGCTGCCAGCGCCCCCGTGGTTGCCGTCGTCACGGTTGCGCGCCACGATCTTTCGAACACGCTGGAAATTGCTTCTGAATTCGAGCCTTACCAGGAGATAGAGGTTTATGCCAAAGTCTCCGGATATATTCAGAAGCTCTACGTGGATTGGGGCACTCACGTCAAGGAAGGGCAGCCGCTGGCGGATCTGGAGATTCCGGAACTACAGCAGCAACTGCAGGAAGACCAAGCTACCATCCACCGCAATGAGAGTGAGTTGGACCGCGCTCACGAGGAACTCAACCGAGCAACCTCCGCCTATAAAGTCGCTCATCTGACTTACTCACGTCTGGCCGACGTGCAGAAATCCCAGCCAGGACTGATTGCCCAGCAAGACATCGACGTTTCTGAAGGAAAGGACGTGGAAGCCAACGCCGGAGTCTCCGCCGCCAAGGACGCCCTCGCATCGGCGGAACAGGCCATCGCAGCAGCGAAAGCGACGCTGGATAAAGACAAGGCGCTTTACTCCTATTCTCACATAGCCGCGCCTTTCGAAGGTGTGGTGACCCGCCTGTACGCATACAAGGGAGCCCTTTTGCCCGGGGGGACCTCCTCGAACATTGGTACTCAGGCGCTCTGCCGCCTATCGCAAAACAATCTCCTTCGTCTAGTGATTCCCGTACCCGAAAGAGCCGTGCCCGATCTTCACCTGGGTGAAAAAATTGACGTCAAAATATCTTCAACAGGGAAGAACTTTACGGGAAAGGTCATTCGCGTCTCCGATCAAATCGACATGCAAACCCGCACCATGCACACCGAAGTGGAAGTGCCCAATCCGAGTTACGAACTCATACCCGGAATGTACGCTTCTGCAGAAATCCCTTTGCAGACAGCTCAGAACGCGCTGACCCTGCCAACTCAAGCTGTTCAGCCTAACGGGGCCGATAAGGGGACCGTCCTGTTCGTAAACAGCGCCAATCAGATCGAGCGACGCACCGTCACGCTTGGCCTGCAGACGGGAACGCAAGTCGAGATCGTCTCGGGCCTGAATGAAAATGATCGCGTGATTTTTGGATCTCAGGGCCAGTATCAGCCGGGTGAGCTGGTCTCCCCGAAAGTCGTCGAGGCTCAAGGAATGGAGCAGTAACCCATGCCCTCCTTTTCCATTCGACATCCCTACCTGATTATCGTTTTTTGCCTCGTAGTTGTAGTGGTCGGCATCACCAGCATGGCGCAGATGCCCGTGGATATGTTTCCGCCGATCAATATTCCGGTTGTCCTGGTGGCGACCTTCTATAACGGTATGCCGCCGCAGCAGATTGAAGCAGACATTACGGACACCTTCGAACGGTTCTTCACATTGGCCGCCGGCGTGGACCACATGGAGTCACGTTCGCTGACGGGCGTGAGCCTGATCAAGATCTATTTCCAGCCGGGCACCGATGCCAATGCCGACGTTACGCAGGTATCCAATCTCGCCATGGCGGATTTAAGGCGATTGCCGGAAGGCACGCTGCCGCCGGTGGTGCTTCAGGTTAGCGCTTCGAGCCAGCCAGTGGTCCTGTTAACCGTGCAGGACCCGAACCTGAATGAAACGCAGCTTCACGATTACCTGCAGTATCAGGTACGAAACCAAATTGCGGGTGTTCCCGGCGCCACGGTTCCTCCGCCTTTCGGTGGCAAGTATCGGCAACTGATGATTTACGTGGATCCCGTAAAGTTGCAGGCTCATGAGTTGAGCCCCATGGATGTCGTGCGTGCGACCAATTCCTCCAATCTGATCTTGCCCGCCGGCGACGTGCGTATGGGAGCGATGGATTACAACATCTACACCAACGCCCAGGTTCCCAATGCCCAATCTCTGAATGAGATTCCGGTGAAGACTGAGGGCCAGCAGTCAGTGTTCGTGTCCGATGTGGGCAAGGCGGTGGACGGTTCTTACCTGCAATACAACATCGTTCGGGTGGATGGCCAGAAATCGGTCTATGTGGGAGTTCAGAAGCAGGGCGGAAACACCAACACAATCGCGGTGGTCAATGGAATCCGGAAAGCCATCCAGAGTCTTAGAGACATCCCGTCGGAGCTGAAGGCCAGCGTCGTTTTCGATCAGTCGGTGTTCGTGCGGGAAGCGATCTCCACAGTGCTCCGCGAAGGCGGCATAGGAATCTTCCTCACCGGATTGATGATTCTTTTATTTCTGGGCAGCTTCAGGGCAACGGTAGCGATTTTTCTATCTCTTCCCCTTTCAGTGCTGATTGCTTTTACCGTCCTTCACATGATGGGCAAGTCAATCGATGCCATGGTTTTGAGCGGTCTGGCCCTGGCTTTTTCGCGGTTGATCGATGACTCGGTCGTCGTGATTGAAAACGTGTATCGGCACATGGAGTTGGGTGAAGAACCTAGAGTGGCAGCCGAAAAAGGAGCCAATGAGGTCGCATTGGCGGTGCTGGCCATCATGCTCGTCGCCGTTGTGGTGTTCTTCCCGGTCACATTTCTGTTTGGCGTAAGCAAGTATTTGTTCACGGCTCTCGCTTTGGGTGTGGTGATCGCGCTCTTTGCGTCCTACTTTGACGCTATGACCGTGGTGCCCTTGTTCTGCGCAAATTTCCTGAAGGCTGAGCATCACGGCATTGGCGAGGGCCACGAAAAGCAGTCCTGGGGAAAAAGGTTTCACGCCGGATTCAATCGCAAATTCGAAGTCATGTTGAACTGCTATGAAAAATGGGTGCGCCGGGCGCTCGATCGGCCCTGGACCACTGTGTTAGGTTTCCTTGCCTGCTTCTTCGCCTGTTTCCTCCTGATTCCGTTTGTGGGTATGTCGTTCTTTCCGCGCACAGACGCAGGCCAGTTCATGATCAATC
Organism: uncultured Acidobacteriota bacterium; assembly: GCA_963803735.1. Lineage (GTDB taxonomy): Bacteria > Acidobacteriota > Terriglobia > Acidiferrales > UBA7541 > Palsa-189. The sequence continues at coordinate 26,728 of CAWDNV010000023.1, forward strand.
TCAAGGCCCCTACCGGCACGCGCATTGAAATCACGAACGACTACGTGGCAAAAGTTGAAAATATTGTGCGGCAAGTTGTTCGGCCTGGCGATCTGGAAACGGTGGTTTCCAATATCGGGGTGATGCCCGATCTTTCTTCACTCTTTACGCCCAACTCTGGAATGCATACGGCTTTCATTCAGGTGGGACTGAAGGAAGATCACGCTGTCAGCAGCTTCACTTACATGGATGAGGTCCGCAACCGGATCGCGCAGCAACTGCCTGAGTTGCGCACCTACCTTCAGTCCGGCGGCATTGTAGACGCAGTGCTCAGTCAAGGAGTGCCGGCGCCATTTGACCTGCAGGTGAGCGGCATCGATATGAGCACGGATAACCAAATTGCCCAGAAGCTCGTGCAGCAGATCAAGGGCCTGCCGGGAGTCTCGGACGTCTTCATCCCGCAGGACATCGATTATCCCGGATTGCAAGTGGATGTGAACCGCGCGCGCGCCGCCGAATTGGGTTTGCAGCCTAAGGAGGTGATCGACAATATGATTACCGCTCTCACTTCGAACGAGATGATTGCTCCCAGCTACTGGGTTGACCCTCGTTCGGGGAACAACTACTTCGTGACCGTGCAGTATCCCGAAAATCAGGTAAAGAGCATCGAGTCTCTCAAAGCTATGCCATTGCGTGCGCCAAACTTGAAGTTGCCCACGTATCTCGATCAGGTTGCCACCGTTACACCCATCCTGACCCCCACGGAAGTCGACCACTATCAGTTGGAGCGAAACTTTGACATCTATGTGGCTCCTACCGGGGAGGATTTAGGCAAGCTATCCAAGGCAATTTCCACGGTGATCGCAAACACCAAGTTGCCACCCAATTTTCGAATCGACCTGCGCGGGCTCGTTGTCACGATGAACGAATCGTTCAAGAGTTTTGGGTTTGGTTTGTTTCTCGCCATCGTGCTGGTCTATCTCATCCTGGTTGCGCAATTCAAATCATTTATCGATCCACTCCTGATCGTGCTCGCCGTTCCCACGGGTATCGTCGGTGTGATCCTTACACTCGTTTTGACGGGCACCACCTTGAATATTCAATCTCTCATGGGGATTGTGATGCTGCAAGGCATGGTGGTTTCGAACAGCATTCTGATTGTCGATTTTTCGAATGTGCTTCGCGGCGAGGGCCACAGTGCCGCGGAAGCAGTCGCTCGCGCCTGTCGCATTCGCCTGCGGCCGATCCTTATGACTTCACTGGCTACCGTCGTTGGCCTGCTGCCGATGGCATTCAAACTCGAAGCCGGAAGCGAGGCTTACGCTCCGCTGGCGCGCGCCATTATAGGAGGCCTGCTTTCTTCCATCGTGCTCACGATTTTTGTGGTTCCAGCGGCATACCTGCTGATTTATCGCCGTCGAGAACAGATCCAAATGCAGACGCCGGTAGTGGAGGCGCAATGAGAATCGTAAGGCGGCTGTTAATTTATTCTGCCGCAGCGGCATTCTTTCCGGCTCTGGCTTCAGCTCAAACAGCCCAGACTCTTGACTTGCAGCAGGCCGAACAAATCGCGATTCAGAATCACCCGCAAATCCAAGTTGCAACGGCGCTTGCCTCGGCAGCCGATGCGCAACGCCGGGAGGTTCGGGCCTCCTATTATCCGACCGTTACAGGAGCCATCTCGGGCGCGGAAGCCAACGATACGAACCGTATCGGCGCCGGAGTTCTGAACGATCCGCGGATTTTCCCCAAGTTTGCCCAGGGCTTTCAAGTCAACCAATTGCTCACGGATTTTGGACGCACACACCAGCTCGTGAAGAGCGCGAGCCTGCATGCGCAGGCTCAGGAAGAGAACATCGTCACCTCGCGCGCTGACGTTCTGCTGCAGGTCGACAGATTCTACTACGGCGTCTTGAGAGCGCAGGCTTTGCTGCGTGTCGCGCAGCAGACCGTCGGGGAGCGCCAGCTTGTATCCGATCAAGTCACCCAATTGGCGGCGAATCAGCTCAAGTCGCAACTGGATGTGAGCTTTGCGAATGTGGACTTAGCGCAATCCCAGCTTCTGTTGATTCAGGCGCAAAACAATCTCCAGACTTCGTATGCGGACCTAACCCGTGCGCTCGGTTTTGCGGATCAGAGAACCTACCAATTGATGGAACCAGGGCCACCCGCCGGCCCTCCGACCGAGCTCGCAGGCCTGATCCAGCAAGCGATAATGAACCGGCCGGAACTCGTCAGCGGACGCCTGGAAATAAATGCGGCGCAAACCTTCGTCACGGCGGAGCGCGATCTCTGGCTCCCGAACATCAGCGCCGTCGGCGCCGCCGGTCTCATCCCGCTGCACGTAGTGACCACCGCTTCGGGCCTCAACGACGAGTACGCGGCTGCTGGATTCAACATGACGATACCGATTTTCAATGGGCACTTGTTCGGCGCCCTTCGGAACGAGGCGTCCGCCCGCTTCACCGCACAGCAGCAGAATAATCGGGACTTGCTCGATCGGATTGTGCGAGATGTGACCCAGGCCTGGAACGATGCGAACTCTGGATACCAGCGTCTATCTGTGGTGCAGCAGCTTGTGAATCAGGCGACGTTGGCTTTGAGCCTGGCTCAGTCGCGATATCAGTTGGGATTGAGTTCTATCGTTGAATTCACGCAGGCGCAATTAAATCTTACGCAGGCGCAAATCGAGCAGGTTAACGCAGCCTATGACTACGACACTCAATTGTCCGTGCTGAACTACTCGATAGGGAATCTCCGCTAAGAAAGTGTCCCTAGCGGGCAGCAATGCCAGCGTGTGAGACCATTTATGCCGCCAGCCTCACAAGAGCAGTAAGATGATCACGATAATCAGCAGAATTCCCAGTCCGCCGCTCGGGTAATATCCCCAGGCGTGGCTGTATGGCCAAGCCGGCAGCACTCCCAATAGCGCCAGGATCAGAATAACCAGCAATACGGTGAGCATGAGTAGCGTCCCTTTCCACTAGCATCGACCCTCAAATGATGAGATGGAAAAAACTCGGCACAGGTGCAGGTACAAATTTGTTTAACGCGCAGGGTGCCGGGCCTTAGATTGCCGCAATTTGCGCCTGAGATCTGCGCGCTAGAAAAGCTACGCAAAAGATTCTGCCGCCCATTTTCTTTGACAGGCTCTTCGCTGTTATGATACATGCCGTTCGTGGCACAAATGCCGCAACCAAGGTCTGATGCTGCGCAGTTCAGGCGATAGGGCGCTCCTGCAGGGCGAACTCGAATCCAAAAAGAGGTGATCTGTGTCCGAATCTCGCCAAGATTCTAAAATCTTGCAAAATAAAAAGAAGAGATCGCAGAAAAGTGCCGAGCTGAGCAGGAGATCATTGCTGAAGAATGTAGCCGGAGCCGCTCTCGGCGCGGCCGCAATGAGCCTCACCGGCGTGAAGGGGGCTCGCGCACAGGTCACCGGTCTTTATACTTCGAGTGAGCCGCCCGAGATTCCCCTGGCAATGGGCGCTCTTACCTACCTGGATCGCAAGCAATACATCCACAACATGGAAATTCACGCACACCTTCCCGGGGTGACGATTACTGGCGGCGAGCCGCTGTGCGTCATGTGGGCGCGAGGCAAGCAGCGATTGCTACCTGGCGGAGCCGGTTTTGTGGATATCAGCGACGCCAAAAATCCGACTGTCTTGAACAAGGGCGTCACTCAGAGTTCCTTCGCCGCTGTGGCCTACAACACCAAACTCAAAAAGTGGATCATGATGGTGACCGCGGCGCAGCCGCTCACAATGGAAGTTCCCGAATATCCGCACGGCCAATATGACAAGGAATTGCGCGACAAAATCCTTGCGTACAAGGGCCTCCGAGGCATTCGCAACTACGACGTCACCGACCCTCGCAATCCCAAGCTTCTGCAGGAATACAACACCGGTGTGAAGGGCAACGGCACGCATCACAATTTCTATGACGGCGGCCAGTATGCTTACCTCGATTGCGGCTGGGATGATCAGTTGCGCCTGGAGAATCTCGAACGGCCCTATAGCAATGGCTTGATGATTGTCGATATGTCCGATCCCGCCAACGTAAAAGAGGTGTCGAAATGGTGGGTGCCGGGGCAACGGTTAGGCGAGGAGGCGGAATACAAAAAATATCGGTTCGCCGGCGACCACACCTCTTGGACGGGTAACCATGGGGCAATAAGCGTCCCCAAGCGCGTGGAAGACGGCGGCACGGTTGGCTACGGCGGCTTTGGCGCTTTCGGCATGTACGCTTTGGATTTATCCGATATCAAGCACCCCAAGCCTTATGGGCATGTGCAGTACGAATTCGATACGTTCGGCACGATTCCGTTCCACACCTGCCTGCCTATCACTGCCGATGCGGCACACCCGCGGCTGCAAAATCTCGTTGTGGCCGCGCATGAGTCTGTGGAAGCCGACTGCCGCGAGAATTACCATACTCCCTATGTCATCGATGTGAAGGACCCGCGCAATCCAAAGATCATCGGCTTGTTTCCTCGCCCCGCGGCTCCCCCAGACGCTCCGTACACGGATTTCTGCTTCGCGCGCGGGCGATTCGGTTCGCACAACACACAGTGCTGGCTGCAGCCTGGCGCCGCCAAGCCAAATATCGTCGCGATGACTTGGTTCAATGCGGGCCTGCGCCTTTTTGATATTTCCGATCCCACCGCTCCGAAAGAGGTCGCCTGGTTTGTGCCGCCGCGCGATGGCGAGATCGACAAGTACATAAGCTGGTGGCGTGGGACCACGGAGAACGTCTTTATCGAGTGGGATCGAAACCTCATCTGGATCGGCACGCACGAAGGCACCTATTGCCTTTCCTCCCCAGCCCTAGGCAAGCCGGTGCTCGAACCTACAAAGGTCCAGAAGTGGTCGATTCCATTCTGCAATGTGGGCTGGGATGATCAAACCCCCACCACTTTTTACTTCGGAAGAGGACTGAGCCGGATGGGCTGAAGCCCTCATGGCATCATGGTTTGAGGCTCACCGCATCCTAAGGCGTCAGCTTTGAGCATGGCGTCGAAGCCACTGATCCGGCCAGGTGAAACCGCGAGAGGGAAGCAGGCGGCGCTTTAGGGCCGCTATACGTTCCCTAAAGGGTGTCTTTCCATGCACCATGGAGCATCGAATGGTGGAGTACCTTAGTGCCGGTCCGTAAAATCATTTAGGGTTCAGGTCAAGAATGATCCGAGTTCTGGTTGTCGATGATAACCACGAGTTCCGTTCGGCCGTTCGAGATTTGCTCGAAGGCGACCTGCAGATTCGAGTGGTCGGAGAAGCCTGCGACGGCGTTCAGGCCATCAGTCTGACGGCGCATCTGCAGCCGGATCTGATTTTAATGGATATTGCCATGCCGCTCATGAACGGCTTGGAGGCTACTTCCGCCATTCGTGAGAGGTGGCCGAAGGTCATCGTCATACTTGTGACGGCAATCCCGAGCAATTCTTACCAGCAAATTTCAGATCGCTGCGGCGCCAACGCTTTTTTGCCCAAGGAAGAGATGGGCTCGCGTCTGATTTCCACGATGCATCGCCTCGCCTGCGCACCCTTGCCTGGTCAAGCACCGGCTTAATTAGCGCCAGACCTTCGGCTGTTTACCAGACACAAGCCTTTGCCGCATCTGCTTGAGTGCATACGGCGATACCTTCTATGTAGCTAAGGGTTCTAGTTCGCGCATATACGGAAATCGCAATTGTCCCGGGAAGCGCTCTGCACTATCTCAAGAAGTGACGACCCCTGACTTGCAGTACCTAGCCCCACCGTCCCCCCTAAAGCCGGTGGGGCTTTTTCTATCTACCTGATTTTTCTCGATACCTAAAATCCACCGGCGGGATTAGATCACTGCGTCTTGCCGGAACTGCTGGATCTGCTGCGGTGTGTATCCGAGCTCGGTGAGGATCGCGTCTGTATCCTGGCCGAGGTCTGGAATTTCGTCCATCCGAGGCTGTACGCCATCGAGATCGATGGGAGGCAACAAGGCTTGCAAGGAGCCTGCCGGCGAAGCGACATTGCGCGCACGGCCTCTCCCGGTATGCTGCGGGTGCGCCAGCAAATCCTGTACCGAATTCGTGTGCGAGTGAGCGATGCCCGCGCGCTCAAGACGCTCGCGAGCCTCCTCCAGAGTTAAGGTCCGAAAAATCTCGGCGATCATGGTTCGCAGCGCCTTACGATTTTCGGAACGCTTCGAATTGCTATCGAAGCGGGGGTCGGCCGCGATTTCCCGGTTTAAGAGCACAGAGACGCAGAATTGCCGCCACTCTCGTTCATTCTGAATGCCGATGTTGATCTGCTTTCCATCGCCCGTATAGTAAGGCCCGTAGGGAGCGATAGATGCGTGTTCTGCCCCAGTTCTCGATGGGGGCGTGCCGCCATAGACTGCGTAGTACGCCGCCGGCAAAACCCATTCGCTCAGGGAGTCGAACAGCGACACCTGCACGACGCCTCCCCGGCCCGTCCTCTCGCGCCTATAGAGCGCCATCAGAATGCCGCTGAACGCGTACATGCCGGCCGCGATATCAGCTACCGAGATTCCTGCCTTGCTTGGCGTCTCCGGCGTTCCCGTGATCGAAACGAGACCTGTCTCGAACTGTACCAGGAGGTCGTAAGCTTTCTTGTTTTTGTAGGGGCCATCCGATCCGTAGCCGCTTATCTCGCATACGATCAGCCTCGGATTCCTGGCCAGCATGGCTTGGCTTTTCAGGCCGGCGCGGTCCGCGGCTCCGGGCGCCAGATTGTGTATGAAGACGTCGCAGTCTGCGGTGAGTTTCTCTATGATCTCTGCGGCTTCCGGTCGTTTGAAGTCCAGAGTAAGGCTTTGCTTCGAGCGATTCAGCCAGACGAACCAGCTCGACAGCCCGCGTACTTTGTGGTCGTAATCACGCGCAAAGTCCCCTTCTTCGCGGCGCTCTATCTTTATGACTCGAGCGCCATAGTCTGCTAATTGGCGCGAGGCAAACGGGCCCGCTACGGCCTGCTCCACGGAGACGATTTTGAGGCCTTCGAGCGGTAGCATTAAGGATTAGAGTTTCGCAAAGGGCGAACTGCCACCAGGGTTGCGACGAGGGGGTTCAACGACGTGGTTCTGATTTCATAGGCATTGGTCTCCATGTATCAATCGTACTACGAAAATGTGTTGTGGATACGCGCGTAGACGCAAGCGCGAATTCTAACGGAGCTGCCTGGATTGCGTGTGGTGTCGTTGTTTATGCGGCGATGATGTGATTTCGGATGGCGTAGCGGACCAACTCAGTCACCGAGTGGCAATCGAGCTTGCGCATGATGTTGGCGCGGTGCGTTTCCGCAGTCTTCACGCTCAGTCCCAATACCGCGGCCACTTCCTTGCTGCTTTTTCCCTCGGCCAGTAGCTGTACGATTTCCCGCTGCCTGCTGGTGAGCCGCAGACTTTCGGGCTCTTCCTCGGTTTCTTTTTCCTTGGGGCTTTTGTCCAGATAGCCTTCCAGCACCATCTGACTGACCTTGGGGGTGAAGAAGGTCTTATTCCGGCGCAAGGCGTCGATTGCCGATACGAGGTCGCGTCCTGCATCCGATTTGAGCAGATATCCGCGTGCTCCGGCCTGAAGCACCTGCTGAATCAGTGGATCGGAGTCGTACATGGTGAGCACGAGCACTTTTGTGTTCGGCACAGTCTTAACGATTTGCCGCACAGCTTCCAGTCCGTTCAGCGAGGGCATGGCAATGTCGATGACGACAACGTCGGGCTTCAGTTTGGTCGCCTTTTCCACGGCGTCGCGGCCGTCGACAGCTTCGGCGACAACCTCCCATCCGCTTTGTTCCTCTAATAAAGCGCGGAGACCGGCTCGCACGACTTCGTGATCGTCCGCCAAGAGGATTCTAAAAGGTGCCATGTGACCTCACCTCCGATTCATGCGTACTGCGTCCTCTGCACTTACAACACGGAATCTCGCGGTGCAGAGACATTCTGGCGCGCCCCACCCAGTATGGGCCCAGTGAGGTAGACAATAAGCGGTAGCGCAAAGCGCTGGCAATACGGGATTTAACTCAGGAAGCCCCTAAGGAATCCGTAGCTATCACGGCGAACTTACGGCGTTAACCCTATGTTTACCTATAATTACAGGTCAAACGCATAACTAAAACGGTTCGCAGCAAAACGATGCTGCCCCGTCAGGGCTTTGCTGTTCCCACAGCGGCATCCCTGATTTTGTCGTTGAAGTGCTCTTCTTCCGACGGTACGCAGAGTTCTTCGAAGATTGCTGCTTTTGCCCGGACGAACGTGATCGTCTCGCCGACCCATGGCGCCGTATAAGCCTTGGGATCGGTGATTGTTTCGTCCAGCGTCAACGTGTCGGCGTCAGGGTGGCGCCAGCGTTCCACAAGCACCATCTGCTCGCTATGAGGATTGCCAAAATGATCGAGCCAAGTCCTGTCGTCATAACCGGTCGAAGTAACGACGAAGGTATCGCCTTCCCATTTTCCCACGGAGTAGCCCATCCAGGCGGCATCCGGGTCCTTTGGCAGTCCTCGCCCATCGGTCCAGACCGTACGCCATATGTCGTGATACTGCATGTGTATCAAGAGCCTGTCGGAAGCCTGGACGATCTCAAACGGCCGCAGGTTCGCCTCATATAAGTCACGGGGATAGCCCATGGGGTCGCAGGTGGAAACAGCGTCATTCCCCAAACCCGGAGGTACGGACCGCGGACCGTAGCTGGGCTTGGTCGCCTCGAATTTTGCTTTGGCCCAGTCTGTCATCGGGGGAGGATAAGTCTGGGACCTCATCTGGTCCGGAATGCTCTTATCCTTTATGTCCAGCCACTTGTCGTTAAGCGCGTGCCTCTCGAAATAACCCGCCCGGGTAGGGGAGGACCAAACGCCCCCGAAATCGTGTGAATTGTAAGGCTTCGGCTTTGACAAGTCCTTTGGTAACTCCTCGGGTTTCCATGCCCCTGGAGAGTATCCCTTTGTGCCGTAGGTCTGAGCAAACGTGACGGCCGAGAATGCCAGCATCATCGCGAATGTCGCGAGCAGATTCATGAAGCGATTTCGCATTTCACAACTCCTTTGTGAGTAGGGTCCGATTACTGGCCAGGCTCGTCTGTCAGTTTGGCGCCGTTGCCCTTGCGGCCCCTCTCCGGCAGAGTCCGTCCGTCGGCGGTCGTAAACTCCTGTAGCTCGATACGCGGAGCGCCGGATTTTGCGGGGTGGCCGGAAATCGTGATCTTGTCGCCAGGCTTCAAAATATCCTTGCTTAAGCCAGACATGGAGAGCGCGTGAGGATTCCCAAGTTCCGCGCCCCAATGCTCTACGTTACCTTTATCGTCGGTAACGTCGAACAGAATACCGCAGTGGGGATTCGCCCAAATCCATTCGGTTACGGTCCCCTTCAGGTTGACCGTCTTTTCCGTGTCGTAGGCTACTCCCGTTCCGTGGTGTGCGAAGAGCGGGCTGCCGGCGAGAAGAAGGCCGGCGATTAAACCCAAATGTACTAGGGATTTAAGCTTCATTTATGAGTTCCTCCGGGCCGTACGGACACTATGACGCTGCCGAAAGACCCATCGTTACACGCTATTAGCACAGAATGATTGACCGAAGCAATAACAACCGGCATACGCAGGATCGCCCCGCTCATTTACCTCATTTGCTCGATGGATTCCTGATGGGTGCAAACCGAAACTGCAGGGAGATTGCACGGAAGGAGAAACTAAAATGCCGAGACGTCGTCGAAGTTCCGCGCAGATAGGCACCGCAGGTTTCACCCCCCTGGATGTCCCTGTGGAAAGCTCTGTCGAGGATCTTGATCCAGACCCCCTAACGGGAAGGGTGGCTGCCCAAGATGAGGAGCTCGAAGAAGGGCCCCGAACCAAAGGACGGACCAAAAAGGGCGGGACGACTACAGACCGCAAGTAGCCGGCTCATACCCGAAGAATCATTACCTCGGTCGATTTGATTAAGGCGGCGACGGTCTGTCCCTTCTGAAGGCGCATCTCGCGAACTGCGTCCGCAGTGATGATGGACGTAATTCGCTGACCACCGATCGAGAGCGTCACCTGGGCCATCAATCCCTGGGTTTTGATATCCGTGACGCGGCCGATCAGCTGGTTTCTTCCGCTGACTTTGCGGAAGTTGTTCCGCCGTTCGCGGACGTCGCCGGTCTCCGACGCGTGATACAAAAACTTGTCGATCTGTTGCTCGGGGACGCGATGATGGCCGCCGGCAGTCTTGACCGTTCGAATCTTCCCTTTATAGATCCACTGTTTGAGTGTCGGATAGCTGATGCCCAGCACCTGGGCGGCTTCACGAGGCGAGAATAGCTTTGCTGCTTGCATCGATCGTGGTCTTTGCGAATTCCTAAGAGAGATATGCCGCTTAGCCGGTCACTTTGGCCGCAAGTAACTCAAGCCGATTGCAACATCACGCTTTCAAGGGCTGCTCGTAGTTTATCGATGTCAGGCTCGACATGCAGTCTTTGCTGAGCCAATTCGCGCTCACTGCGCCGCTTTATCGCGATCTCCGGATCCTTAAGCTGGTGACCGGTCAAGACGGCGACCACGTCCGCCCCGTCTTCAATCTTGCCGGACTGCACCAGTTTCTGAATGCCCGCTACGGAAGCCGCGGAGGCCGGTTCGCATCCCACACCATCTTTGGCCAATGCGGCCTTGGCTTCGAAGATCTGTTCGTCACTAACGGACTCGCACAAGCCGTCGGTTAAACGAATGGCACGAAGAGCTTTCTTCCAGTTCACCGGATTACCAATGCGGATAGCGGACGCCTCCGTGCGCGGCTGAACTGGGACGATTTCGTCCGCGCCGCTGGAGATCATCGTGAAAAACGGGCTGGCGCCTTCGGCTTGCACTACGACGAGCCGTGGAAGCTTATCAATCACGCCAAGTTGCCGGAGTTCCTGCAGGCCTTTGCCTACCGAGGAAACATTTCCCAGATTTCCGCCCGGGAGAACCAAATAGTCGGGCACGCGCCAGTCCCGTTGCTCAAGGATCTCGCAAACGATGGTTTTTTGGCCTTCGAGACGGAATGGATTCAGCGAATTCACGAGGTAAAGACCGAGCTCGTCTGTGAGCTCGCGAAGCATCTGAAAAGCTTGATCGAAGTTGTCACCCATCTCGATGACCACAGCGCCAAATTCGAGAGCTTGCGCCAATTTGGCGGTAGAGATCTTCCCGAAGGGAACAAAGACCACGGCCTTCATTCCGGCGCGTGCGGCGTAGGCCGCCATGGATGCGGAAGTATTGCCAGTGGAGGCGCAAGCGGTCACTCGGCTGCCAAGAATTGCGGCTTGAGTAATGCAGGCCGTCATGCCCAAATCCTTGAACGAGCCTGTGGGATTATTTCCCTGATGCTTAATCGAAAGCTGCACGCCCGCCCATTCGCCGGTGCGATTCACTTCTATTAGCGGTGTGCGGCCTTCGGAGAGACTGATGACGTCGGTCCCGGCAGGCACAAAGGGCAGTAGCTCGCGAAAGCGCCAGACGCCGCTCTGGTCGGTGATGGCGCCGCTCATTTTGCGTTGCTGCCATAGCGTTGATAGCGGCTTAGGATCGATTCCGGAGAAATCGTATCGAACATCCAGCAGCGCGCCACATGCGGAGCACAAATGCTCTCTGGCGTCCAGCGGATAGCGCCGTTCGCAGCCTTGCTCGATGCATTGTAGGAAAGCAGAAGTCATGGATTCGCGCAGTTCGTGATCCTCTCGCGGCGCTTTCTTCGCGTGCACACACGCTTAGAGCGCGCAGCGGTCTGAAGATTATACGCGGCACACCGAAAACGGCAAAACACCCATAAAAATCAATAGCACGTAGACAGCAAGCAGGCTACGAAGCGCCAGGGGCCGGGGCGGCGACGTAACACCCGAGGATGCGCACTTCTCTGGTGCGCTGTCGCAAGTCGTCAAGCGCCGCCTTTGTCGCGGGCGCCTGGGGCGCAGCCATCAAATCGAGATAAAAGCAATATTCGAATGGATGACCCACGATTGGGCGGCTTTCGATTTTGACGAGGTTAATGTGGTGCTCTGCGATCGGCTGCAAAGCCTGATGCAAAGCGCCCGGCTGATGCAGCAGGAAAACTACCAATGAAATCTTGTTGGCTCCCGAGGGAATACCGGGCTCAGAAGAGAGAAGAACAAAGCGGGTGTAATTCTCGCGATGATCCTCGAGATGGGATTGCAGGATGCAGCCGCCATAAATCTCCGCCGCGCGACGGCTCGCAATCGCCGCCCGCTGGGGATCACCCGCGCGCACAACTTCACGAACGCTTCCGCCCGTGTCTTCGGCGGCTACCCTCGTGATTGTGGGATGTGCCTCGAAAAAGCGCGTGCACTGTGCCAGGGCTACCGGGTGCGATTGTACGAACCGCACGTGATCGATGGTCGCGCCGGGCGGGCCGATCAAGTTGTGGGAAATCGGCAGGATCACTTCCGCGACGATATTGAGTGTGCTTTTGAGCAACAGGTCGTAACACCGATATACCGAACCGGCCAGGCTATTTTCGACTGGCGCGAGAATGAGGTCGGCCGCGCCATCCGCGATCGCGGCAAACATGGCTTCGAATGTAGCGCGGGGAACAGTTTCGATTTGCCCGCCAAGGAGCTTGACGGCAGCCTCTTCGCTGAAAGCGCCTGGCTCTCCTTGGAACGCCACGCGACGTTTTGCTGGGAATTCCGTCAAAGACACTAGTGGCGGCCCCGAGGCGCCCGCCGGTCGTGCGGCCGCACGCGGAAGGGCAGTAATGCCGGGACGCGTTCGCTATAGGCGGCGTAGGCGGGGCCCAAGCGTGCGTGAAGTTCCAGTTCTTCGGCGCGAATTGTAAGCAGCGCCAGAAACAGCCAGACCAGGCTTGCAGCCCACAACGGCGGTAACGCGATGATCAAACAAGCGCCAAGCACGCCAGACATCATACCGAGATAGCGAGGGTGGCGCACGCGCGTGTAGAGCCCTCGAGCGATCAATTCGCGGCTGCCGGCCAGCTCGGAATGACCTACGATGCGACGGCCGCCCAGAACGGCTTCGGATTTGGCGAACGTGAAGACGTCGACGCCGATTAGGACTAAACCCAGAAGCGCAGGCCAGGAAACGCCATCCCGCCGAAAGAGTACCAGGTGGAAGCGGTAAAGAAGGAAATCCACGATTCCCCACGCCGCGACCACCGCCACCGGAAAAGCCGCGCGCACGTGTTTGCGCCAGAATAAGACCGGCTGGTGCAGAATCAGCCAGTAGACAGGCACTGGCATTTCGAAGGCAAGCACGAAAATGGCAATAAGATGGGCGGCTCTCGCGAGAATCGTCATTTAGCAGGGGCGGGCATTGACGGAGGTTGCACTTTCGGGCGACGATGCGCAGATTATCATAGCGCCAGTACAAAACGGGGGTTAGAGATGGAGAAGACGTCCTGGGAAAAGCTTGAAGGCGAGCAGCTGAATAAGCTCATCTCGCGTCAAATGGTGAATGGGGATAATGCAACCGTCGCGCGCCTCCTCATGAAGCCGGGTGCGGTTGTACCCCGGCACTTTCACGTCAGCGAGCAATTCTCGCTCATTTTGTCGGGAGCTTTGAAATTCTTGTTTGACGATCGAGAGGTAATCGTCCGCGGCGGCGAAGTCCTTTACATTCCCGCAAATGTCCCCCATTCGGCCGTAGCGCTTGAGGATACGGTGGATATCGACTTCTTTGCGCCCCGGCGGGAAGACTGGATTCGAAAAGAAGACGCCTATTTGCGCGAACAGAGCGCCTGAGCGAGGGGGCAAGGCAATTCAGGAGAGTGGAATGACCGAACGAAAACACAGCCGGTCTTTTGTGACTCAACAGGTCGAGCGAATCAGGCGGCGCGGACGTATCGCCGTCGTTTCGATTCTCGTGCTCGCTCTGGGCGCGCTGCTCGGGTTGCGGCTTCGCGCTGACGAGCCCTTTGCGCGCAGCCGCGATTATCACCTGCAGAACGCGCGCATCGAATTGCGGTTCGATTTGGATCAGCGTCAGGTAATCGGTCAGGTGACGCACACGATCACGACATTGAAGGATGGCTTGCGCGAGTTGGACTTCGATTCCGTGGGATTGAAAATTCTCAGCGCCCGGCTCGACGGCAAGGATGCGCATTTCTCGACCGACGACGCCAAACTGCATGTCGATCTCGACCGGCCGAGCAAAAGCGGCGAGAAGCATGAAGTGATGATTCGTTATCAGGGAAGCCCGAAGAAGGGTGTGTTTTTCATTCTCCCGAACAAAGGCTATCCGTCGCAGCCCAAGGAAATTTGGACGCAGGGCGAAGCCGAAGACACCCGCTACTACATCCCCATTTACGATTACCCGAACGACCGCACGACCACAGAGATGATCGTCACGGTGCCGCGTGACTGGGTCACCGTCTCGAATGGCAAGCTCCAGAGCGTTGTCGATGCCGGGCCGGGAATGAAAACGTGGACCTGGCGGCAATCGCAGCCAATCTCCACGTATCTGATTTCGCTTGTGGCGGGCGAGTTCGATGAGAGCAAGAAAACCTGGCGCAACATTCCCGTGGACTATCGAGTCCCGCACGGTGAGGCGGACCGCATCGAGCCAACGTTTGCGCGTACTCCTGAGATGCTGAGCTTCTTCTCGGATCGGCTCGGCGTGCCTTACCCCTGGGACAAATATGACCAGACGGCGGTGGATCAGTTCAGCCTGGGCGGAATGGAGAACGCCAGCGCGACCACGCTTACGGCACGCAGCCTGCTGCATCCGGAGCTCGCACAGGAGAGCCTGGAAGGCGCGGACGGTCTGATCTCCCATGAAATGAGCCATCAGTGGTTCGGCGATCTGGTGACCACCAAGGATTGGGCGAATCTGTGGCTCAACGAAGGATTCGCCACGTTCATGGCCACGCTCTGGGAAGAACACCAGTATGGCGTCGACAACGCCGCATATTCCCGCTGGCGTTCACAAACGGCATATTTCCGGCAGCGGCGGTTGTTTAACGTGCCCATTGTGACGCACGAATTCCGCGACTCGACTGGAGTATGCGGGAAACATCTACGGCAAAGCCGGTCTCGTTCTGGAAATGCTCAGGGAACAGCTCGGCGACGATGCCTTTTTTCACGCGTTGCAGCATTATCTGGAAGCGAATCGGCTCCAGAATGTGGCTACTGCCGACCTGATCAAAGCCATAGAAGAATCAACCCACGTCGACGTCGATCGCTTCTTTGAAGAATGGATCTACGGCGCGGGCGCTCCGCGTTTTGCCGTGAGCACCACCTACGATTCGGGCGCTAAGCAAGTGCGCATGGAAGTGAAGCAAACTCAGGACGTGCGCGGCGGCCATGTGGGGCTGTTTGATGTACCAGTAGAAGTGGCTGTCACTACAACCGCAGGATCGAAGAGCTTTCCCATCACGGTCTCGAAGGCCGACGAAACGTTTTCGTTTCCCGCCGATTCCGAGCCGCTGCTCGTTCTTTTCGATAAGGGCGACAAGATCCTCAAATCCGTGGAATTTCATAAGTCAGACGCGCAGTGGATCTATCAATTGCAGCATGCCGAAGATGTCCCCGACCGCGTTGACGCAGGCGCTAGCGCTGGGTGATATGAAAGGAAACGACGCCGCAATCGCGGCGCTCGGCGAAGCCGCCGCGCACGATCGTTTCTGGGGCGTGCGGGTCCAGGCGCTTACCGCGCTGGGCAAAATTGGCGGAACCCAGGCGGAGAAAGCGGTCCTGCCGGGGCTCGCGGATAACGAACCCTGGGTTCGGGAAGTTGCGGTAGAACAACTCAGCAAATTTTCGGATGATCCGGCACTCGCTACGAAGCTGACAGAAATTGCTAATAAAGACACCGCATATCGCGTGCGTGCCGCGGCTTTGTTGGGTCTCGGCCAACGCAAGGCGGAAGGCGCGATGACCACCCTCGAGAGCGCGGCAAGGATGGATTCACCTGACGATGTGATCAGGCGCGCGGCGCTGCGCGCCATGGGCGCGTTGGGTAACGACCAGGCTGCGCCGCGGTTGATCGAGTGGATCGAGCCGGGCAAGCCGATGCGCTTGCGAACTGCGGCGATTGACAGCCTGGGAAAGATCGCAAAGAAGGATGAAGCGATCGAATCGCGCCTCATCGCACTGCTGAACGATTCCGATTTCGACCTTCGCCTTGCGGCCGTCTATGCGTTGGGCGAACGCGGCGATTCGGCGGCCATCGAACCTCTCGAGACGTTGCGCAAGAGCGGAGACATCCCTTCCGGCGGCGGCCCGGTGATCGAACAACAGATCGCACGGATCAAGAATCCGGGCGAGGGCCAAGAACGTGATCGGCAGTCGGCTGACAACTCAGGAAATCCGCCCGCTGCGGGGAATGGCGCCAACCAGCAGCCCAATCAGCAGATTGTCGAGCGTCTCGATAAGATCGACCAGAATCTGGCCGAAATGAACGAGCGGCTGAAGAAAATCGAACAGCAACAGACGAGAGCCACGCCGTAATTATTCTGTAAGCCCATGGTGAGTCTGAAGAAGCCCGTAGTTATTCGGCAAGAAGCAAGATTCGTAGATCGCGAAGATTATTTCCCGTCGGTCCCGTCACGACCGTATCGCCAAGTTTATCGAAGAAGTTGTAGGAATCGCTTCGTGCCGCGAACTCTTGCGGATGTAGGTTTGCCGCGAGCGCTCTTTCCATGGTCTTGCCATCGGCGACGGCTCCGGCCGCCGGGCTCGAACCATCCTTTCCGTCGGTGCCCGCACTTAAGACGGCGATCTGCGTGCCGGCGATCTTTTCCACGCAGTCCAGCACAAATGCCGAATTTCGGCCGCCAATACCATTGCCGCGCACGGGTGAGCTGAGTTCTCCGTCCGCAATCAGGGCTACACCGCGGCCGGGATTCGCCTGTGCCAGACGGACAACTTCACTGAGCAGGTACTCGGAAGCCGCAGGGATAGGCCAGTCGTCAGTTGAATTATCACACTCCGCAACGAATCCTCGAGCCTCGGCCGCATGGTGAGCGTGATGGAAAAGGTCGTGCATTGTTAGCAGAAGCGAGAAATGAGCTCGCGAAAAGGGGGGAGCGCCCGGCTTTGGTGTTTCCGGGATCGATTCGGGATGAGCAAATTTCGAGCCTATCGAAGGCGGCAGCTTGGAATCGAGATCATATTTCTCGATCACCTGACAAGCGTCAACGACCGTAGTGGGATCGGGTAGCGTGGGCCCGGACGCGAGCGCCGATTCGAATCCCATGGGCACATCTGTGATCGCGAGGGTCACTTTCATGGACGCCCCCGCAAGGGCGGCGAGGCGCCCGCCTTTTACCGCGGAGAGGTGTTTGCGCACCGCGTTGATCTCGTTAATCGAGGCGCCACAATTCACCAGCAGCCGATTTAGCTGCTGAATATCCTCCAAAGTGACGTTTGGATCGAGCGGCAATTCAATGAGCGAAGATCCGCCACCGGACAGCAAAAAGAAAATCAGCGTCCGCGACTCGCATTGCGAAAGCAACTCAGTGATGGCGCGGGCAGCAGCGATGCTGCCGCCGTCCGGGATGGGGTGTCCCGCACCCATAACCCGAAATCCGCGCACGTAAGCGATGCTTTCGTGCGGCGTGACCAAAATGCCTTCAAAGGGAAGATCTGAACCGACAAGATCGGCAAAGCCCCGCGCCATGGCTACCGATGCTTTGCCTATGGCTATGACGACAATTCGATCGTAAGTTGCTAGATCGATTTCAGCGTCATCAATCCGGATTTGCGAGCCGTTCCGCGCCAGTTTTTGGCGCATGGTCAAGGGAATATCGAGAGCCGCTAGTGTTTCGTGAAAAATGTCACGCGCGAGTTGCTTCAGGTCAGGCACGTTCGAGCGCGCGGACGCCTGCCTGTGCGACGTCGACATCCTGATCCTCGCTCCCGTTGCTGACGCCGATCGCGCCCACGCACACGCCATCCACTTGTAAAGGGAGGCCGCCGCGCAGCGGTATTTGCCTTCCCTGGCTGGCCACGGAAAGGCCAAGGGAGAGCAGAACATTGACTTCGTCTCCACTGCGAGCGGGAGCGGAAGGCAGCCGGCGAATGGCAGCGCAGTGCGCTTTGCGAATGGCAATTTCCACTGAAGAAAGTTTTGCGCCGTCCATTCGCGCAAATGCGAACAAGTGACCGCCGTCGTCAACGATGGCGATATCCATGGGGACTTTGATCTCGGCGGCGCGCGCTTGGGCAGCCGCGAGAATGGTTTGTGCCCCTTCCAGGGTCAATTTGGGATTATTGCGAGTTACCGCGGGCATGATTCGTTTCTCCTCTCATTGTTTCCACACGCTTGGATTCAGAATGTTTGGTGGTCGACGGCCTTCGAAAAAGGCGATGGTGTTGTCGGCGGCCATAGTGGCCATGCGGGTGCGCGTTTCGAGTGAGGCCGACGCGAGGTGCGGCGCCAGAACCACATTCGGCCGAAGCAGGCCGTGACCGATCTGAGGTTCTCGCTCGAAAACGTCGAGTGCCGCGCCTGCGATTTGCCGCTGCTCCAGGGCTGCGATAAGCGCAGCTTCTTGCACCACCGGGCCGCGCGAAGTGTTGATGAGGAACGCGGTCGGCTTCATCAGGGCCAATTCTCGCGGGCCAATCAGTCCGCGGGTAGCGGGAAGCAGAGGCACATGCACGCTCAGAAAATCGGCCTCTTTGAGAACGTCGTCGCGTTCCCCGTATTCTGCGTTCAATTGCACTTCAATTTCTCGGGGAGCTCGAACCTCGTCGTTATAAATGATCCGCATGCCGAAACCGCTTGCGCGCCGTGCCACGGCACGCCCGATGCGGCCGAACCCGAGAAGCCCGAGCGTCTTGCCCCAGACGTCCGCGCCGCAGAGTTGATCGAGATTCCAACCTCTCCACTCTCCCGAACGCGCCAGCGCGTCTCCCTCGATCAGGCGTCGCGCGACGGCCATCAGCAGCGTCCATGCAAAATCCGCGGTGGTCTCATCGAGCACGCCTGGCGTGTTGCTGACTGCCACGTTGCGTCGCGTGCAGGCGTCCACATCAATATTGTCATAGCCGACGGCGATATTGGCCACGGACTGGAGCCGGGGCGCGGCGGCGAGAAGTTCGTCGTCGATTTTTTCCGTGAGAAGGCAGATCAAGCCGTCCTTGTCAGCGACGCGGCGCAGCACTTCGGCTCGGGGCGGCCGGTCTGAATCGCTCCAATATTCCACTTCAAAATGCTCGGCAAGCTTCGCGCGCGGTTCTTCGAATAAGTGGTGAGTGACAAGTATTTTCGGACGATCCATCCAACCTCGCCTCCGAGCAGAGACGGGAGATTAACATATCTGCACGCCCGCCAAGGAACTGTGGCCCGTTCTCCCAACATGGCTGCTTGTACTAGTGTGCCTCCGCAATATATAACGTTGCCCGCTCGGATAGACCGCTCGGCCGTTTAGCGCAGATCTCATGTCCGACCGTTGTACGGGATTGTAAGGAGAATTGGCAAAACATGTTTCAGCAGACGCTCAATCCGGCAGGGAATTTGTGGCTGACCGTACTGATTGCCATGATTCCGTTCGCGGCCTTGCTGTACATGCTGGCCGCTTTGCGCCTCACAGCTTGGCTGGCCACGATCCTCGGCGGAGTCATCACCATCCTTTTAGGCGTGTTGGTGTGGCACGCGCCTGTCCGCGATACGTTCAAATCCTACCTGTACGGCGGCTTCACCGGTTTCTGGGCGATTGACTGGATCACCTTCTGGGGTCTGATCATCTTCAACACTCTCGTCCTCACGGGAATGTTCGACAGGTTCAAAAAATGGATGATCCACCACGCGACCGCCGACATCCGGATTCAAACCATCATGCTCGCTTGGGCATTCGGCGCGCTGCTCGAAGGACTGGTCGGATTCGGTTATCCGTGGGCGGTCGTGGTGCCCATTCTGGTCGGCTTAGGTATCACGGACCTCGACGCGATCCGCGTTGCAGCCTTGGCAAACAATGCGCCAGTTTCCTATGGTGCGCTCGGCGCGCCAATTCTGGGATTAGCCGCCGTGACCGGGCTTCCGCTGATGGCGCTTTCCGCCTCCGTCGGAAGCATCGTTGCGGTTCTGGCGTTGCTGCCTCCCTGGGTGCTGATTTATCTGGTGAGCGGCTGGGAAGGAATGATCGAAGCCTGGCCGTTGGCGATCGTGGGTTCGCTTTCCTATATCGCCGGCCAATGGCCTGTGGCGCGTTACCTGGGTCCGTATCTTCCGGATTTAGGCGGAGCGCTCGTTTCCTTCTGGGTTCTATTTCTGCTGGTGAAAATCTGGCGCCCGAAGACAATCCGGGGCTTCGGTGGCGCCGCCCTGGCTACTCCGGAAGCGGTGCATATGCGAAATCCGTCCGAGCCCGCTTTGGACTTGGGTTCCGCGTCAGAAGCCCTCGCCGTCTGGTTCCCCTATATCGTACTGATAGCCGTCGTTGTCTCCTGGACAGGTCCGTGGTCCCATCTCCCGGCGGTGAGTTGGTTCCGCTGGTCAGTGTCGGCCAACTCTTCGGTTACCCAGAAGCCAATTCTGTCGGTTTTCAACTTCACGCCCTATGCCGGCGGCACCTCGATTTTGGCCTCCTGGTTGCTGCTTCTGCTCATCTTGCGGCCATCATTGCAGCTCATCCGTCAGGTCTTTGCCAAGACCTTCAAGCAAATGTGGGGTGCGCTGTTGGTGGCATTCTTCATTTTCGCGCTCGCTTATATTTTCGTGTTCACAGGAATGGCCAACTCGCTGGCCTACGGTCTCTCCAAGATCGGCGTGTTCTTTGTAGTCCTGGCGCCGATTCTCGGCTGGATTGGCGTCGCGCTCTCGGGCAGCAATACTGCTACGAACGCGATGTTTGGTCCGGTGCAAGCGCTCACCGGCCGGCTCTTGAACCTGCCGATCCTGCTGCTGCCCTCGTTCAACTCCGTTGGCGCCGAAGTGGGGAAGCCCATCGCGCCGCAGACGGCCAGCGTCGGTGTTTCCACCAGCAGGCTCGTGCGCAGCGAGGGCCAGGTGATCCGTCACAATATGGGCTGGACGTTGGTGATGCTCGCATACCTCACAGTGATATCGGCTTTCTTCTACTTCTTCGCGTCCAGCTGGATGACGCTCTGATCTGGAGCCTTTTGCTTTAGCGTGAGGGGCATCCGCTTGTCGAGCCGAACAAGCGCATTCCGAGAACACAGCTTTTCGCCCGTAAAAAAGTTACTTCGCGGCCGCTGCGGACGCTTTCTTCTGGTCCTCCGCCAGCCTCTTTTTGAAGGTCTGTTCCCACCCATCGATATCCGCCAGGCAGCCCTGTTGGCCGTTGATGAAGGGGTTCGGCCCTTTGCCGATCTTCGCGTACTTCTCTTGCATGTGATAGAAGGGCGTATGCGAGCCAAGCATCACATCGCACGGAAGAATGCGTAAATACTTGTACGTGAAAAGAGTGTCTTCCACGATGAATGGATAAGTTTTGTTGTTCACCACAGGCGTCATCGCGTTGGGAGCGATGGAACCGGGAATCACCACATCGTAAGTCTTGCCATCCTCCGTAGCCTTCAGCGTCCACGTAGTATTGCCTTCCGTATGGCCGGGAGTGAGATGCGCCGTCAAAACTTCGTCTCCCAGGGTGACTCGATCCAGATGGTGCAGGATTCTGTCGATCGGATGCGTTTTTCCTCCCGGCCGAATCGCCTGTGTAGCCGGAACGTCACGGTCCATGATCATCACCGTGGCACCGGTCATTTGCTTAACGAGCGCGTCGCCTTCGCAATGGTCCACATGCGCGTGGCTGGTCAGCAGAATCTTGATATCTGTGAATTTGAACCCCAGCTTTTCCACTGAATCGCGAATCCACGGCACGTTGCTCTCATACGTGCTGTCGATCAGGATGTTGCCCGCGGGCGTCGTAACCAGAAAAGAGGAATGCGTGTCCGTACCCACGAAATATATGTTGCCGATCACCTTGTGCGGAGGAAAAGGCTTGTCCTCGTTTCCTTGGGCCATCAGATGAGCAGGAATAAGCGTCGCAATGAGCAGACCAAAGGCCAAACCTATTCTTCGCATGCACTCTCCTTTTTGAAGCTTGCAGGTTTGAAGCTTACACGCTCTCAGCCCGCGAAGCCTTGCTTCTTACCGGTTCGGCGCCGCGGCCCCGGGATCGACGTATCCGCGCGTGCCGTCGGGCCGAATGGGCCCGGGCCCGAACTGAAGATGACCCAGATCGGCGTTATTCTCGCTGCACGAAAATTCCTTGGTCTCCTCATCGGGTGGTCCCAGGACCCAGGTTCGCGAATAGGTAAACGGCCTGGTATAAAACTTCGGGTCCTCGATCAACGTTTCCACGTGGATGTGATCGCCATCAGGCCGCGTCCAACGCTCCACCACGTGCATGGCATCGCTATGCGGATTTGCGTTTTCATCGATCCACACCTTCTCGTCTTTAAATCCCACTGAATCGATCACCAATACGTCGCCATCCCAATGGCCAATTTCTTCTCCAAAGAAAGACACATCGGCCTCTTTCGAATGCTTACGAGTCGCGTCAATAGGAATGAGCCGAAAATAGTTGTACAAATACAGGAAAACGACTTTCTTATTACCTTGCAGGACCTCAAACGGTAGCCCGCTGGCATTGTGTCGCGGGATTCCGCCAATAATGCAAAGACTCTCAGGATCGATGGTCGCGGTCAGATTATGCTGCAATGCGGCTTCGCCCGCGGGCGTGAGAGGCAGCTTGAAGCCTGGCAGATCCTTCCCGATGTTTCCGACAGGATGTGTGTCGCGCGTGCCTTTCCAGTATCCGCTGAGGTCCGGGTGTCCATCAGCCGTTCGAGGAGTCGGCCGGTTCGATTTTATATCCGGTGCCGTCAGTTCTTGCGCGCCGAGAGTTGGCGCAGTCGCGAGAAACAGGCTAGCTGCAATCGCGCCAGCCATAAAAAACCGCGCCAGGTGCTTCGTCTTCATCGTCGACCTCCCCTGCTGGACCTCCGCGGCATAGTGTCTCACTTTTTCGTCTGCAGTAGCCTCTGAGAATACGGTTCCCAGGATTTGGAACCACACCGGCCTTTGACGCCGGGCGCTCATACATCACGCCGTTGATATCCGCACGAGCTGAGACTAGACTGCGGCGTACACTACGGCAAGGTTCTACCAAATATGCTAGGGGGAACAATTCCGTGAACATCTGGAAGAAATGCCCCAGGATGCCTGCCGCGACGATCATTCTGTGCTTCGTTTGGGCTGCGGCTGCCGCTCTGCCCGCGCGAGCGCAGGACAAGCCCATGTATAAGGTCGACCCCTTTTGGCCCAAGCCGTTGCCGCACAAATGGATTATGCAACAGGTTCCCACGCTGACCGTCGACAAAGACGATCACATCTGGGTGTTTAATCGTTCGCGACAAATCATGCCGGACGAATCCGGAGCATCGACGACGCCTCCGCGCACCGATTGCTGCATCGCGGGACCCGCGGTGCTCGAATTCGATACCGATGGCAATCTTCTCAGGGGCTGGGGAGGTCCGGGCTACGTGCCCGGATGGCCGCGCGAGCAAACCATCAACACCGATAAAAAGGGGAACGTCTGGATATCCGGAATGGGCCGTGGAGACAGCATCCTCAAATTCACACCCGACGGAAAGTTGCTCTGGGATTTTGGTCATCGCGGACCTTACATAGAGCAAGGACCAAACGCACCGCCTTTGAAAGACAATAACCAGCAAACCGACACTTTCTACAGCGGCATGGCGGGTTTTGAAATAGACGACGATGTGCACGAGATCTACATCGCCGAAGGCGAGATGTTGAATAAGCGCGTCGTCGTATATGACGAAGACACCGGCGCATTCAAGCGCGGATGGGGCGGCCACGGAATGCCTTTGAGCGAAATTTCAAATGACTCTGTGCCGGCCTATGACACAAGCGGCCCTCCTCCCGACATGAAGGGTTTCGCGATCCTGCACTGTATCCACATCTCGCACGACGGTTTGGTCTACGTCTGCGAACGCGGCAGCGATAGAGTTCAGGTTTTTACGAAGCAGGGTAAGTTCGTGCAAGAATTTTTCGTCCATCCTTCGACGCCGGCCCGTGGCCCGGAATGCGGCGGCCCCGGCAGCCTGAAATTCGGCCCCTGCGGAACGATCCTGAATCTCGCCTTCTCGCCCGCGCCAGAGCAGAAATACGTTTTCATTGCAGACGCGGCGAACGATAAGGTCTGGATCGTTAATCGCAAAGACGGCGTTACAGTTGGCTCGATCGGCGATAACGGACGCATGGCTGGCCAATTCCATTTTATCGATGGTCTGGCCGCGGATTCACATGGGAACATCTACACCGGCGAAGTCGAGACGGGCAAACGGATTCAAAAGTTCGTCCCTATCAACGGGAAGGGAAGCGTTAGCGCCGCTTCGGACAGGGCACAAGCACGAGGAGCTGGTAAATCAGGCGGTTAGCGTGCTGCCGAAGCTACGATGCCAAGACGGAAATCAGGATAACGGCGGAAGTCGCCGAATCGAAATGAGAATTCCACCTGAAAGGAGAACGCTCGAATGAAGTCATTGCTGACGCTGACTATATTCTTGACGATGGCTGTTTTCCTCACCGCCGCTGCCGCCCCGATCGGAGGTGGCGTCCCGGCGGCAGTTCATTACATCGGCCACGACAAAGTGGCCGAAGTGATGGCTAAGGGCGGACCGATCGTGAACGATCCCGGCCTGATCGTGCTCGCCAATCGCCGCGGAGCTGGTCAGGTGGAGTATCACGAGCACACCAACCACATCTTCATCATGGTGGAAGGGGAAGCCACTTTCATAACCGGCGGCACCATGGTCGGCGCCAAGCGCACCAGCCCGGATCAGATGGTGGCGACCTCCATCGACGGAGGCGAGACCCACCACCTCAGTAAAGGCGACGTCATCACCATTCCCGCCAAGACGCCGCATTGGTGGAAGGAAGTTCCGACAAAGACCGCCGCCTATTACGCCGTGAACATCGAAGGCCAATAGCGCGCAGCAACCGCCCTCGTTTCGCTCGACGAAAGCGCGACGGTTCAAGCTATTTGTTCGTACCGTCGTCGGATGTGGGGTCGACGGGTTTGCCAACCAGCTTGTTGTATTCCGCCATTTCCGTCGCCGAGCAGATACGCTCAGTCATATCGAAAGTGTCGGGCAGCCGGTGTAAAACGTATTTGACCAGCGCCTTCCATGGCTGCGTATAAAACTTGGGGTCGTCGATCGTCACCGTCAGCTCCATGATCTCGGAGTTCACCCGGTGCCACCGCTCCTCCACCTTCAGCGCGTCGCTATGCGGGCGGCCCACGTTATCCAGCCACGTTCTCGGGTCCATTCCGATATAGTTCGCAACGAACGTATAATCATCCGCCCATTTGCCCACCGCATATCCGTTCCATCTCGGTGCGGGATCGGCGGGCAGTTCGCGTCCGTCCATCCAGATGATCCGCCAAGTGTCGTTATTTTGGTTCAGGATCGCCAGCTTCTTTGCATTCTGAAAAATCTCGATCGTTCGGAGTTCGAAAAGGTCGTTGCGTGGCATTCCCTCCGGATCGCAATAGTCCACCGGATCATTTACCTCTGCGACCGGGAATTGCCCCGAAACTCCCGTTCCCGGTTTGTTCTTCGCGCGCGCTTCCTTCCCCAAAGCCGAATAAGGCACGTCGTGTCCTAGATGTTCCGGATCATCGGGGTATTCGAACGCGCCGTTTGGCTGCACTCCTCCGTCCAGAAATCCTGCATCCCAAATTCCGGAAAGATCGCGCTTCGGAGCAGGTTCCGGCTTCACTTTTTCGTAGTAGCCTTTGGGCGGCGGCGCCGGTGTGTTCCATTTTTCAGCCTTCCATTTCTCGATATCCGCCGCGCTCGCCGCTTGCCCCTGCTGGCCTGGTGAACTCGTTTGCGCCCGCATAAGGCATGCACCCATCAGCGCTGCAGCCAGCGAAATCGTCGCAGTGAAAATCGTCGTTCGGTTCGCCATTCTCGAAATCCTTCGCCTCTTAAATTCCACTTCCGGCGTCTACGAGCTCGCCGCGCGTTTATTTCGGCCCATCCGAGTTCGGATCGGATTTCTTCGCCGGAGGTGCCACATCGTTCAACGTGGAGGGCAGATGCGCGTCAAGCAGCACCGTGCCGTCCGGCGACAGAATCCGCCGGATTCGTCCGACGAGCGCGCTGTTTTTGGGCGGCATCACGTCGACCACGATCGTATCGCCCACCTTGAGCGAAGTCTTATGCCAACTTGCGTCGGTCGTCGATGGGGGATTGCCTTCCAATACCCAATGCTGCACGTTGCCTTTGTCATCGGTCACGTCCAGTTTCATCAGGCTGTGCGGGTTGGCAAAAATCCAGGTCGCCACCGTCCCTTTTATCGTGAGAGTTTTCTCGTAGTCGTACGCCGCGTTTCCGTGGTGGGCAGACAGCGGAACCGAAATGATCCCGAAACCAAAAGCCAGGAGAAATATAGCCGCAGACCTGTTTCTCATGGTGTCCCTCCCAATTTTCGCCCCAAGTGGTCGCCCGACGTGGTCGCCCCGATGTGGTCACCCGATGTGGTGACGCGATAAAGATCAGCCCGGATTATACGCCTCCCGTGCCGCTGCGCGCATTTTGGGTCTGCCGGTTAAGAGGAGTCGTTTAACAGCTTCGCGAGATTGGTAGGCGGCCTATCGTCGTGAACAAATCATTCCGAATTCAACCACCACGCTTGACATAACCTGGACACCGAAGAACCGGCAGGCGCGGATACTTTGGGAAGTTGTGGTTGGAAAATGAGAGTTCACACAAGAAGTAGAAGGTGTCCTCCTTCCCCTCAACTCGTTTTGCGTGCACACAATCCAGGCAGAGACCCACGTGAGAGGGATCGCTCTTGGTTGCAAGGTTATCTTTCACACTGCCTGTCCACACTAGACTAGCGCCGGCTGGGGCGCTCCCTGCAGTAATTCGAACTTCTGCGGTGAGCAGCAGGCAGCTCCGAGTATCGACAAGTCCCGTTTCATCTCGGCTTTCTCCCGCAAATGCTTGAGTGTTTCCCGCAGGATGCTCGCGGCGATTTCGTCCTTCGGTACGACAAGCCGGTAATGCATCCATTTTCCTTCACGCCTGGCCGCCGCAATCCCCGCCTTACGGAGATACGCCAAATGTCGCGAGATTTTCGGCTGGCTCATTTGCAGGATTTCCACGAAGTAGCAAACGCAAATCTCCCGATCCGCGATCAGGTTCAGCAGCCGGAGCCGGGTGGGGTCCGCCAATGCCCGAAAGAGAAGATGCAGTGAAGATGTGCCCTGCCGATTTGCCATGCGCCAATCATAACACATAAGCCTTGACATATATGTTCGCCGAGCGGTAACCTGCGACATATCTGACAACGCAGATATGTCGAGGACACCATGGCAACCAAGGATCAGGTAAGAAATAAGTACGCAGAAGCTGCTAACCAGGTCGCATCGGGCGGTAGCCCTTGCTGCGGCGGCAGTGGGAATGCTCGCGATCCCATTACAGGCAATCTCTACGACGAATCTCAAATCTCGGCGCTGCCTGAGGAGGCCCTCAAAGCCTCTATGGGCTGCGGCAATCCGACGGCGTTAGCAGCACTCCGGCGGGGCGAAACCGTTCTGGACCTGGGTTCGGGCGGAGGCATCGACGTTCTTCTTTCAGCCCGGCGAGTAGGTCCGGAGGGAAAAGCCTACGGTCTGGATATGACCGATGAAATGCTCGGACTCGCCCGCGAAAACCAACGAAAAGCTGGTGTGCAAAACGTCGAGTTCCTGAAGGGCGAAATCGAGAATATCCCGCTTCCCGAAAATGCCGTTGACGTAGTCATCTCGAACTGCGTCATCAATCTTTCCGCGGACAAAAACCGCGTCTTGCAGGAGGCGTTTCGCGTTCTGCGGCCGGGCGGACGTTTTGCTGTTTCGGATGTAGTCGTGCGGGGGCCGGTGCCTGCCGAGATTCGGAAGAACGTGGAGCTATGGATTGGCTGCATCGCCGGGGCCATGGATGAATCCGAATATAGCGCCAAACTCGCCGCCGCGGGGTTTGAAGCGATAGAGATCGAACCGACACGCGTCTACAAAATCGAAGACGCTCGCCAGTTCCTCGCCGGTGTGGGTCTTGATGTCGAGGCCATTGCACTGCAGGTAGGGGACAAGTTTGCGAGCGCTTTCATTCGCGCCAGGAAGCCGGTTCTCAAGAAGGGAATTGCTGAAAGCCCTTGCTGTGCGCCCTCCTGTTGTTCTACCGCCGAAAAGCAAAGCGCGTGATCTATGGAGCGCCGCTACAACGTCCTGTTCCTTTGCACAGGGAATTCGGCTCGGTCGATCATGGCTGAGGCAATTCTCAATCAGAAAGGACCGCCCAGCTTCAAAGCCTACAGTGCGGGTAGCCATCCTGCGGGGCTTGTGCGGCCAGAGGCACTCGATCAGCTTGCTGTCGCGCGAATGCCCATGAATGGATTGCGGAGCAAGGATTGGGATGAGTTCGCAAGAGCCGGAGCGCCCAAGCTGGATTTCGTCTTCACCGTGTGTGACAAGGCCGCCAACGAAGTATGCCCGGTCTGGCCTGGCCAGCCCATGACCGCGCACTGGGGCGTTCCTGATCCCGCCGCCGTGAATGGCTCGCGGGAAGCAATCGAGAAGGCGTTCCGCGACGCCTTCATGATTCTCGACCGCAGGATCAGCTTGTTTCTTTGCCTGCCCCTCGCGAGCCTCGATAAGCTGGCGATCCAAAAACAAATCGACCGGATAGGATACCAATGAGGCCAAGTCTCAACAGGCGAATCGCCGCCGAATTCTTTGGGACGGCTTTCCTCGTCGCCGCAGTCGTGGGCTCGGGCATCATGGCGGAGCGTCTCTCTGGCGGCAATGTGGCTATGGCCCTGCTCGCGAACACCATCGCCACGGGCGCCGCCCTCGTCACTCTGATCCTTACTTTTGGACCGATCTCGGGCGCGCATTTTAATCCCGCGGTATCGCTCGCGGACACAATGGAAGGCGGTTTGTCCTGGCGTGACCTTGGTGGTTATATCGGCGCGCAGACTTTCGGCGGCATAGGCGGAACGCTTGCAGCACACGCCATGTTTGGGCTTCCGCTGATATCCCTGTCGCGACACGTGCGAGCCGGGTCGTCCCAGTTCCTCAGTGAATTCATCGCAGCATTCGGATTGCTTTGTGTGATATGGGGATGCTCGCGATCAAGCTCCAATTCCCCCTTGGTCCCTTTTGCGGTTGCAAGCTACATCACCGCTGCTTATTGGTTCACGGCTTCCACATCATTTGCTAATCCCGCCGTCACTATCGCCAGAGCCCTCAGCGATACCTTTGCCGGCATTCGGCCGCGTGATGCGCCCCTGTTTGTCGTTGCACAACTACTCGGGGCGCTTACTGCCACGATGCTCTTTCGCTGGCTCGTTCCCGGATTGCGAACGAAAGCCAAGAGCGTCGTGTTCGCTCAGAATCAAGAAGCCGAGACAATTTCGCCCTCGCGATAACGGAGCCATTCGACCAGGATCGCTGCCCCGAGCGACAAAACCGCGCGAAAGTCTGTTTGCTTTGACCTAAGCTGAGCCTCTTTACTCGCGCGTTAAAACGAGCATCCGATCAGGATGTTCGTCCCGAGTGAGCATCGCGAGCGAGGGATCTCTCTGATTATTGGCCCTCTTTACTCGCGCGTTAGAATAGATGTATGCCTGCTCCCGGTTGTTCTGCGGTATTGCTCCGCCGGCTAAGCTTTCTCGTACTGGCGGAGAACGAACTCGGGCGACGCCGCAATTTAAAGCTGTCATCACGAGGCCCGAAGGCCGAGGGATCTGCTGTACGTTTGAAGCGTGATCCAGCGGCCAAATGGACCTTGGAGCTGTTCTGATTTGGCTATCCACGCTCGCTAAAAAATTATCCGTTCTCTACGAACCACACTTCCAGTTGCGATCGATTCGAATGAAAGGGCAACCGACTTCCTTCTCGACCGCCCCAGGACTTGCCGAAGCCGATGTTCTTATCCCGAGCACGAGATCCCCACGAGCGGGGGGTGTTTCTCTGTGTTCTCTGTGCCTCGGTGGCCTCTGTGTAGGTTTCGTTTTTCCGGGCCATCCGAGTCACTTCCGTGACGTGGGCACACACTCGATGTCAGATGGAAGTGCCGCAGAATGAACACTTGCACAAAATATATGGGGGGGGTGGGTACCCTTATCGACGCCGTCTATGATTGCTCGAAAGTGAAAAGGACGATCTCGGCATGGGTTCCGACGCGGAAGGGTGGGCCCCAGGTGCCGGCACCCCAATTGGTGAAGACGAGCATCCGGCCGAAGCGATTCAGGCCATGGACATAGGGACCATAAACTCGGGACGCAACCCAGGAGCCTGGAGGGAACTGCCCGCCGTGCGTGTGGCCGCAAACCTGAAGAGAAATTCCCTCTTCCTCGGCGATGGGCAGCCGGTGAGGCGCGTGCACGAGCAGAATGCTTGCCCTCTCGGGCTTGATGCCGGCGTCGCGAACGATGGAGCGGAAATGCCCAGGATCGGTCGTCTCCCGGTAATGCACCCCAACGATTTGCATTCCGTCGAGTTCCACTTTCTCATTATTCACCACGCGCACTCCGGCTTTCGACACGGCCTCCAGATACTTGCCGCGGCCGGTGAATTCTTCATGATTACCGGTTATGAAAAGCGCGCCGTGGGGTACAGAGAGTGCGGACCAGGGTGCAGCCAAGGCGCCGACATTAGCTTTCGTGCCGTCGTACATATCGCCGGTGATAAAGACGATGTCCGGGCGAAGCTGGTTCAGCCGGGTCACCATTCGCCGCATGAAGCCGACATTGCGGATGTGCCCCAGATGCGTATCGCTGATAAGTGCAGCCACACGTCCGCGCCACGCGGCTGGAACGTTCGGCAGCTTGATCGTGACTCGAGTTGTGCGAACGCGGGCAGCATTCACAAGCCCGTAAACGCCGACAACAATCGCCGCAGCCAAAAATACGTTAGCGATCTGATCGGCTGCTATCTGCAGCCCTGCGAGACGCACCACACCGAGAAGAATCCAGCAGCCTGCCGCCGCAAACACACAGAAGGTCATGAACCCGATCCAAACCGCATTAATGATGTAGAAGACGCGCACGGCGGGATTGAAATACTGCCAGGCGAGGAACGACGCGATGACAAAACTCACTGCAGCCAGCAGAAATACGATTCGCAGAATGATGAGAGTTGTGGTGTCGAGCGCGGGATGAAAGGCGACCCATGTCTCGTAGAGGAACCAATGTGCGAGAAGCAGGATCGACTGAACAATGACGACGAGCCTGCGGACTCGCCTCGGCGTTACTTCGGCGGATTCCAGAGATGTTGGTTTTTCGGCTACCGGCCGCGGAGGCGAAGCCTCAGATTGGAGAGAAGAGTCCGCGTCGGTCATATAGAGCTAGAATAAACATATGGGAGCGTAAAGCAATGGCAGTCGCAGGAGCGCAGGATCGGATCGTCGCGGCAGTAAGGAGTTGGCAGGGAGTTGAGATTCGACCGCACCGCTACGGCGGGCTGGAGTTCCGGCTAGGTAAGCGCGAACTCGGGCACATTCATGGCGATGCCCTGGTGGATATTCCGTTTCCCAAGGCTGTGCGCGATGAAATCGTCGCCGCAGGCGAAGCCGAACCGCACCACATCTTGCCCAATTCAGGTTGGATCAGCTTATTTCTGAGAAGAGCCCAAGACGTGGAAACCGCAATCAGATTGCTCGAGCGCTCCTTGCAATTAGCGCTGGAACACCATCAGGGCGTAATGGCAAAGGGCTAGACGGACTCTTTATTTTTCTACCGGTTGTTACTGCGATTTCTTTCGGCCCAGCAGGCCACCAAGCTTATCTGCGGCTTGCCCGACGTCCTTGCCGGTAGATGGAATCGCGCCGTTCTTAAGGCCGTTGGCGTAGCCTCCAACAATTCCGCCCACGTCTGGGACGATTTGAGGATTCGAGGTTGTGCCCTCAACTTTGAACGGTATGCCTCCGCCTGCCGCTGCCTTGGCCAAGGGCTGGGCAGCGCTGCTGCTTTGGCGACCCAGATGCGCGATCATTTTGAAATCAAGTTTGTGGTCCGGCGATATGGTCCCGTTTCCTGTCATTGCTCCGATCGACGGCACGACCACATTGAGGTTGTCGTTGCGGATGCCTTCCGGCGCGACGCGCACGTCGGAACTGAATGTTTGAATATCGGTATCTCCGACCTTACTAACGCCGGCAAGTGCTCCGAGCGAACCCATCTTCGAGCCAAGATCGAAGCCGGTCAATTTAGCGTTGGATAGATTGACAGGGCCGGTGATGACGAGTTTATCGACAGGGCCGTTGATGGCTAAGTTGGCGTTAAGAGTTCCCTGTTTTAAGGATGCTCCCGTGGGCAGCTGCATGCCCAATGCCGGCAAGACGGATTCCAAGTCGGAAGCGGGCATATTCTGGCCGTTCAGTTTCATTTGCACCGATGCAACGGCTCCAGAGTTGTTGAAAGTTCCCGTGAGGTCTGCGGTGGCTTTGCCGATGTGCACGTTGCCGCGCCGCAACTGTCCAGTTTGAGGCTTTAGTTCATACGTGGCTTCGTATTCGACGTCTACGGGCTGACCAGCCGGAGACCCCGCAGGAACAAGCTGCAGATGGGTGACGATAGTTTTGCCGTTGGTGGTCGCGGTATGACCGTCAGAATTCAAAGTTCCACTAAAGTCGAGAACGCCTGCGATGCCGGCAGAAGGATCGATGAATCCGGTTGATTTCATATCCAAATTCTTAATTTCGAGGTTCGCATTCAGGGGAGTCGTAGAGCTGTCCTGTGGATTCAGCGGTCCAGCTTTCCCCGCGAGTTTGAGCGAGCCGTTACCAGGCGTTCTGGCGGTCAGCTCGAAAGGGAACTGCGTCGTATAAGAAAGATCCGAGGCTTTCACGTTTACCTGGTCGTAGGTGTGGGATTTCGCGTTAGCGCCCGTATTGCCAACGACCATTGTTCCATTCTTTAAAGAAAAGCTACGGACAGAAAGGTCGGAGCTGGAGCTGCTGGAAGCGCCGCTCGAGCTTGCGGTGCTGGCACTCTTGGTTTCGCTTTGACTGGCTCCCAAGGTAGAAAAGTTCCACGTCCCAGCCTGCGAGCGAAGCAATGTCACACTGGGCTCGTCAATCGTCAAACCCGTGACGTGAATAGCGCGCGAGAAAATCAACGGGAGCAGTTCCAGATTTACGCTAAGAGATTTAGCCTTGAGAAATGGCTCCGTGCCGAAAGATGGATCGTCGGAGATGCTGACGTTGTCGACGGTGACACCGCCTGAGAGGATCGACAAGCGAATGTTTCCGATGTCGACTTTGCGATTCAACGCGCTATTCAGCGAGGATTCAATCTCGGGACGGAAGCGATTGGCGTCGATCACAAATGGCAGCAGAACGACCACGAGCAATAGAAGGACGACGACTCCTCCGACGATATAAATAATTTTACGGGCCATTTTGCGCCTCCGGACTCAGACTGGGCAGGTTGATAACTTGCCAACTTAATAGAGTGTAACTCTTAAAGCTCCAGGTCGATACGCCGTTACATGCATGGTTAGGCACCTGATACGGAGATTACGCTACAACGTACAGCATCACCCTGATATGGTCTAGTGACCACCCCGAATGTTATCGGAGGGAAATACATGCGTTTAGCGAGAGTTTCAGCCTGGATTTGTGCGTTGACGTTGGTTGGTTTGTGCGGATGCCGCTCCTCACAGAACGGCGGTAGCTCTGGCAACGCTGCGGACGGCACCACTAGTTCATCCGCTTCGGCGGCACAGCCAGCGCCGCAACAAGAGGCACCGCCAATCGTCATCCCAGCGGGAACCACCTTTAGTGTCACCATCGACCAGTCTGTCAGCTCGAAGGATAGCCAGCCTGACCTACGGGTGGCAGCTTCCCTGGCCGATCCAATCATCGTAGATGGTCGCGGGGTAATTCGGCGGGGAGCGAAAGTTACAGCCAAAGTGATCAATGCGAAATCAGCAGGCAGATTCAAGGGCAGCGCCGAACTGGGCATCACGCTGACTTCGGTTGACGTGGATGGACACAGTTATCCGGTCCATACCACTAACTACAGCGAGACGACCAAGGGGCGCGGAACGAGAACCGCCGAAGGCGCGGCCATAGGCGCTGGTGCGGGAGCACTCATTGGCGCACTCGCGGGTCACGGCAAAGGAGCTGCGATCGGTGCCGGTGCCGGTGGCGGGGCAGGAGTCGCAGGCGCGGCGATGACGGGCAATCGAGACGTCACGATTGCGGCAGAGACAAAACTCAACTTCAGACTAACAAAAGCCATGGAAATTCAGCAAAAATAGGGCCAGAAAGTTTTAAGCGCCGGACAACAGTTGAGCGCGCGCTGTTGGACTAACGCGCCAGTGCGGTATCGGATGGCGTCTCGGTCGTAAAACCAGTCGGTCGCGGCCGATATCCATTTCTCGTGCGAATCCGGAAGTTTTTCAACTTCTCGCCCATTAGTTTCACGTTAATTGTGCGCCAGCCTCGATTCGGATTAGGCTGCGGATAATAGCTCAAAGCATAGAGGTGTGAGAGGTCCTCGCGGACGGAAGCGAAGGCCTGCTGCTGTTCATTCCAGTTTTTGGCAAAGTAGACCTGCCCCCCCGTGCTGGCGCTTATCCGCTCGAATACGGCGGTGCTAACCGGGTCCTGTTTCGCTTCCCGCGTGCTGATCATGTAGATGGGAATGCCTTCCGATTGCGCCAGCTCTCCTACACCTTCCGGAGGAACCATACTGGCGTTATCCGGCCCATTCGAAAAGGCGACGATCACTTTGCGGCCGGTGTACTGGCCGGCATCTCGCAGAACGAGCAAAAGCGCGTTATAGAGGGCGGCGTCGGCCCCTGCGACCGTCGAACGCACACCACGCAGGACCTGGGAGCGGTCCGCAGTGAGCAAAGCGTCGCGCGCAACGTCCCGGCTGTAAGAATAGAAAGCAATCTTCGCGGTGCCATCAAGAGAGCGAACGAAATCTGAAATCGCATCCTGAGCGTAGACGAATCCGCGGTACATATAATTGCTCGTATCAAAAAGAATGAAAACGTTGGCACCTGCGGAGCTGATCTGGGGCGACGGCGAGGTTGCAGTCTTCGGATCGGAAACGCCAGAGGCCGACGGGGTAGGGCCTTGCTGAGAAGGATTGACCAGCGAAATAGGGCCCTGGTTTCCTTCTTCAAAAGTGGCCAGCTTCTGCGGAATGGTATCTTCCACTATTTCAAAGTCTGAGGGGCGGAGACCGGTGACATAATTTCCTTTCCGATCGATGACCGCCACGTTCAACTGCACCATATCGACGTTGACGCGGAAGACCGTGTCGTTATCGGTATCGGAAGCGCCAGCGTTATCGGGAGCGGGCGGAGGCGGGGCGCTCTGCTGGCTGCGGATTTGAGGGCTGAGAGACAGAACGAAGAATATAAGAACGAAGGTTCCGACCAGATGGTATCTTCTCATCATCCCTCCGACGGGCCTGAGCCGACAGCGTAATCTTGATCTCGATACGGCGTTGCTAATCTACTAAAAGCCAGAAGCGACCGCGCTCTTCGGCAATGGAGCGACTTTTCCCTGCCGGAATTCATCCCCGGTTTGTCGCATAGCCCGAAGCACCGCCGGCCAATCTTCAAAATGCGTAGCAAAGATCTTTTCTATCATTCGATGCGTCAATTCAGGAACCAAGCGATTCAACATTACAGGCGAATAGCCTAATTCATCCGTCAGTCGCGCCCAATAAAGATTATTGGACTCCCAGGATTCCGCCATAAGACGGCTCGAATATCCCATGATCGCGGGGAAGGGCTTCACATTAAGCAGTTCGCGAGCATAAGTTTGCGCGAGGGCTGGATGGGGAACACCAAAGTCGTCGGCAAGCCGTTCCGGACTGACCTCGTCGGGATAACGGCTGGCGATAGATTCCAACTCCGTACCTGAGGAGCGCCAATAGCTATTCTGACCAGGGAAGCGCCGGCGGAATTCCGCCGCGAGATAAAACGTCTCTGCCGGGGTGACTTCGGCCAAGACCTGCTGAACGGCACCGGTACGAAGGTCATTTCCAATCAGCTCCTGCTTTTGAGGCAGAGTTCGGTCGGAAAGGATTTCCAAGACGCGCGGGCGCAAGTCCGCATTGGCAGCCGCGGCAGAAAGGAGCTCTTCACCGGTGCGCTGGTAAAGCGTGACGGCGTGCAGTTCCGTTGGAGTCACTCGCCACCAGCGGGGAAGTATGGCACTGGTAAGCAGACTGGGAACAAGATCTTCCCACACGAGGGCCTGCACGTTTTCCGGAACGATGAAATCCTGCTCGGTCTGGGCGAGCACGTAGGGTAGATCGGCGAGCGATCCTACCAAATGAGCTCCACCGCCGGCAGCCCAGCCGCGACCGAATAGGAGCGGCGTGTGCCAAGCCTGATCACTACTTACAATCGTCAATCCCGCGAAATCGTGATAGCGCACGAAGAGAGGGTTATTGTGGAGCATCTGAGCGCCTGGCGGCTCGTAGTAGGCGTAATTCAAGCCGACCAGGGTGTCGCGCAGGAATGGCGCGAGTTGGCCGCGTGCGTCGGCGACTTCTTGCGGTGACTTTGGCGACTCGATGATTTGCACGAGGGTGCGGCCGGCCTTCAGCTCGGTCTGACGATTATCGTAGAGTCCGCCTGCCCAAGCTGTCCTTTCACGATTGGTGAACATGGGGCGGGGCATTTCGAACTCGCGAAGTTCGTTGGCAACCGGAACGAGAGCCTGGGCGGTCGTTTTTCCTTCCGACAACCGATTCAAGCCGCTCCCGAGAGAGAAGAGCGTATCGAGCGAAGCAAGCCGCTGCGATTCCATAACCGCACGCATGCGGTTGGCCAGCAACTGGCGCACTTGTCTGCCATCGGCACTTGATTGCCCAGGTCCCGCAAGCAGGGCGATGAGCTCGTTTTCCGAGAAGTTGGCTGGGCCGTTCGCGTCGTGCACGACTTCTAATAGCGCGGCATGTGCCGCGTCAAAAATTTGCGCCGGCGTGGAGGCGTGTGCAAAAGGAGCGAGCAAGCGTTCCCAGGAATCGTTCAGATTAGAGGCGGGAATTTGTCCTTGCCGCACCAGGATTTCCCAGAGGCCGATGTTTGCCTGCAAGGTGCCAATGGCATTCGCTCGCACTGTGCGATCCGGAATACGATCCACCGCGTCGCCGGTAGCGAGGAAACGCGTGATGGACTGATCATCCAGATCGTGAAATTCGGAAAAAATGAGGTACTGATCGTTGAACTTCGCGAACTTATCGGCAAGAAGCCGCACTGTCTGCGGGCTCAGACGCCTATCAGTGAGACGCGCGCGGTCGATTTCCGAGAGGGTCAAAAAAGTTTGCAATGGGCCGGTCGTAAGCGAGCGGGAAAGTCCGAACATACCCTCTACAAGCTGCTCGGAATTGTTCCAGCCTCCGGCTTTGTGGGCCCATTCGGACGCGACTTTAGAATTAGCTTGCCGCTTGACGATCTCCTTCCATACTTGAACATTGCCTGGAACGAGCGGTTCGCCTTTTGAGTCGAACTGGAGACGACTAACGAGGAGTAAAAGCCCGGGATTGGGACGAAATACCAGGAATTTCGCGGGTCCCGGATGAGGATCGTTCCCGCGCAGAGCCTGATAAAAACGCGGCAGCCTGCGCGAATCGGTAAAATAGGCGAGCTGCCTTTGCTTCAACCGAGAGAGGGCGTCGAAATACGCTGCAAGCCAGCCTTCATCTCTAGACCACAATTTGCTCAAAAACTCTTCAGGTGAATCCGGCGAGGCACCCACCAACTGCTTCCATGCAGGCTCCGCGGCAGCTCCGCCGGGGACGACAACGTGACCGGAGCGAATGGAGATTTCCGAGCCATAGAAATCAAGGAGGGCAGTAGAAGGTACGAGCCTAGGCAATCCCGGCGCACGCCGCAGCGACTCGCGGGTTTCGTTATCCATGCGAGCTAGGGCCCAGTAGAGGCGTGACTTGAGGGGGTCTTCAATAAGGGAAGTCAGGAAATCCGCATTCGCGTTCTCGCTGTTTTTGTCGTTCAGCTTCCAGTCTTCGGCTTTGAAGATCAAGGGCACCGGTGAAGAAGGATAGGGGTAAGCGAAGGGCTTGGATTCGCGCAGAGCTTGTTCGAGTTCGGCAATCGGGAAGCCAGAGTCATTGGCGACAAAGGCGCGTTCGGGTTCCCCGGCCTCGAGTTCGCTATCCGGCCCACATCCCTGCTTGAGGCGGTAGCCAATGACGGCCAACAGGCGGTCAGCTTCACGGCAATTGGTTACGCTCAAGACTTCGTGGGTTCCCGCAAGCGACTGCAGCTCTTTGGCTTGTTGCAGATATCTTTTCAGGAGGATAAGGAACTCGGTGGGTTTTGGATCCTTCTCGGGCGATCCTCGATAGCCATCAATAACGACGTTGCGGGCCAGCAGGGGCAGCACTTCCGACGGTGCGATTTGCTGGCTGATTGCGGCCATGCGCAAAAAAGGTTTGAGGGGACCGGGAATGACTACCTGAGTTTGGTCGTCAGCAGTTCGCGCGGGCTGAATCGATTCCTCGGTTTGAGGAAGGCCGGCTCTCAGAAGGCCAGCAACAAAGCAGAGGCATACGGAGAGAGAAAACTTCAAAAGGAAGGCAGATCGGCCAGTGGAACATTGCATGGCCCGAACCTCCGGGTGAGCTTCAGGATCTCGATCTATTCGCCGACCGGCACGGAGATGAAAGCAAATCGGCCGCCACTCGTTTCAAACCATCGACCTGATCCAGAAGCCATCCGATTGGTTTCTTTGGCCCAAGCGGACTTGGCTAGTGGCGGAATGCTCAACCCTCGCGGGCCGCGCCGCATGTTTATGGGCGGGAAGATTAGATCATCTTCAGGATTGGGTCAATCCGTTCTAACCCCTAGCAAGCCGACGGCTTTAGAGGGGCAAAGCTGCACAAAGGATGCCATCGGAGGTCAAGCGGTGTCATGCATATGACGGCAGCATTTCTGTGCGTCGGAGGTTAAAGGGGAGGAGTTGGTGCCTGGGCGAGGAATTGGTGCTGGACGCGGAAGAAGGTGACTTAGGCAGGTCTAAGAAATAAGAGGCGATGCGGGCGTGTTCGAAGTTCGATGCGGCCCTGTGGTGAACTATAGGGCCTCACGGAGCCGCCAGGTGTGGTTAACTCAAAGCGCCGGCTCGTGAATCCAATGAGCGCTTTCCCAGCGTTGCTTTAACTGCTCTAACTGTGACCTCGAAAATGACAGCTGCAGGCAGCATTTACCTGGCGGACTTTCGAAATCTGAATTTTCTGGGGTTAGTTCGTCGTCTCGTACGGAGAAAGGCACTGGCGGCGATTCCTGCAGGGCAACCCGCTCCGGCGATTATGCTGAAGGATGTTGACGGACGGCGAGTGTGTCTGGCGGACGCGCTGAAGAAAGGGCCCGTGCTGGTTGCCTTCTTCAAGGTGAACTGCGTAACGTCTCAGCTCACGTTTCCATTCCTTCAGCGGATCCATGAGATGTATGGCGGATCGAATTTCAGTTTGTGGGGAATTTCTCAAAACCACCCGAGAGATACGAGGCAATTCATCCGAAAATATGGTATCAAGTTCCCGATTCTGATCGATGGTAAAGGCTACCCTGTTTCGAACCGGTATGGCCTGACGAATTCTCCAACCTTGTTCCTGATCATGCCAGACGGCCGCATCCACATCACTTGCGTCGGCTTTGCGAAGGCCGACCTCGAGGCGATTTGCGTAGAAGCGGCTCGGGTGACCGGGAAACAACCTGAACCGCTCTTCAAAGAGGACGATGGGGTGCCACTACTCAAGCCTGGTTGAGTGGCCCGCAACTAGGTTCCGTGCGAACCTGCCATATTGTCCCTAACCAGGCGAGGGCAAACTTTCAAAGACAACAATACTTCCCTTTTTTTCCCTACAGGCCAGTATCGGCGCGCGGGCCATTCGCCGTAGACTCCGCGCGCCATGAAAACTTATCCAGCAGCATCGGTTTATTCTGCATCTTTAAACGAAAGCTTTCGTCCACGATTTATAACGGCAGCTCGAAAATTCCGCCAGCTGATAGCGGTGGCCGCGATCGTCGCCAGCTTATGTTTTTCGGGTTGTTCTTCAATGCCGTCAACGTCTTCGGCGTCTAATTTTGCGGCTGGCGGCGCGAATCCGGGTTCGAATTTCGTTTCGGGTCACGACGTCACGTTGAATTGGAATGCCAGCGTTTCTTCGGGAGTCGAAGGCTACAACGTGTACCGTGGAAGCGTGTCCGGCGGGCCATACGCCAGGATGAACTCGTCGGCGGTTACCATTACCAGCTATAACGACAATGCCGTTCAACCCGGCCAAACCTATTTCTATGTTGTCACCTCAATCAGCCTAAACAATGTCGAGAGCTCGTTCTCTAACGAAGTGATGGCACCAATACCCTGAATCCCCCCGTATTCCGGGAGAATCGCGGAGATAGGTTCGCCGCTCAGTCCGAGACTTCGGTTCTAACGGGGACCGCATCTGGCTGTTCCACTGATGCTCCCTGAGATCGCGGCAGCAGGGGAGCGCATTGCTCCTTGAGATGGGCCAGCCAATTAAGCCTGGGCTGACGTTCCTTAACGTGCAGAATTCGATGCGCTACTGCGGGAGAGGCAAATTCAGCACCCGCAACAAAGCGCATTAAAGGACCGAAGCTCCAAGCCGCGGGAGCACCTACAAAGTGCATGCCAGGCAAGGAGGTCTCGAATCCCTCGTCGAGCACGGGAAAACCGCCAACGCGTTCGATTTTTTCCACAACTTGCGACGAAAGAAACGGGTAGCG
Organism: uncultured Acidobacteriota bacterium; assembly: GCA_963803735.1. Classification (GTDB taxonomy): domain Bacteria; phylum Acidobacteriota; class Terriglobia; order Acidiferrales; family UBA7541; genus Palsa-189. The sequence goes on from CAWDNV010000023.1 coordinate 67,419, forward strand.
AGCGATGTCAACGTGGAATCCGGTTCCGAGAAGCACGTGATCAAAGAGGGACTCAGAACTGTCGTTCAATTGCACGCAGATGCGTTCTCCCTGGGAACGAGCTTGAACGACAAATCGCCCCATGTTAATCGTCACATTCGCTGTGCGCGCCTTTACCCAGCATGAGGCTGCAGGACGAATTGCGCGTGGTCCCCACAAATCTTGAATCCCGCGTGGCAAGCGACGAAACAGGTTGGGCCGTTGCACGAGCAGGCTCACTCCTGCCGGACCGACATCAGCCGGCCCATACAACATCCGGCCGACGACTTTTCCGTGCATCCAATGGCGCTTTACACCCAACCAGCGCATCACGGGACCGCGGACCAAGACCTGTACGCGAGCTCCGGCCTCGTCCAGCAGAACGGCCGATTCGAGGGCGCTTTGTCCGGCACCGATGACAAGCACCTCTTTGTGGCGGAATTTGCTGAGATCGTTGTGGTGCGATGTGTGTGATACGAGACAAGGAGGCAAATCCGCGAAGGGTTTCGGTACACGGGCAAAGGGAGCTATGCCGCCCGCGACCACTACCTTTTTTGCCCGCAGGGATTCTCCACCCTCGAAGACGAGATCGAATCCCCCCGGGACCAAATTAATGGATGACACAACGCGAGTGTCGATAGGCAAGTCCGCCTGCCTGAGAAACCAGCGGCCATACTCTACGAAGTCTTGAAGTGGAATCTTCTTCGCCATGTCTTGGGCGATAAAGTCTTCGGTTACCGTCGGAGGCACTTTGACGGCGAAGGCTCCGTTTGCCTTTTCATAGGCATCCACAGTGAAACGGCGCTGCGGGTCGGAGAGGTGCGAGGCGACGCGCGGAGATCGAAGAAGCATTCCCGCGGGCATGTTGCGTTCCCAAAACGACATGGGTTCGCCGATGACCCTCAGATCCATTAATTTTGCCTGGCGCAGATGAGCCGCCACCGAAAGACCGTAAGGTCCAGCGCCTAAGACGGCTACGTCGCACGTGTCCATGGGTCAACGGCTCCTAGAATCGGCCTTAAAATCTAAAACTGGTGCCAAGAACGAAACTTTTATAGTTCAACCCTGCAACGAAACGCCTCGAGCCTTCTAGTACGGGACAGGGCTACTTCTATAAGATGCGACGCCAGCTTAGCGGGCCAGCACAAAGAGACTGAATCCGCCCAAGAGGCGAGCCGCCAAATCCTGGCTTATGGCGGAGAAGAGCATTCGGGGCCAACGAACGACCTTACCCTTCGCGCCAACGGGGAAATCTATGCCGAAGGGAGCGTAAAACCAGTCAAGCACTTCGTAGCCCTCGCCTGTGAGGCTCTGAAGGGCCAAGTCTTTGGTGAAGTAGTGAAGATGCCCATAGGTACGCCGGCGCATCATCAGGCCGTCATTTCGTATGAGCGCCTGAACGGAAAGGTCCAAGGGGAAATTGAAGATTTTGTCGCGGGCAAGCCCTCTTAAGTCGCGCAGGAAAGCGAAATAATCTTCCACGTGTTCCACGACGTCGAGGATCAAGAGCAAGTCGAAATATGCGTCGGGCTCCTGCAAGATATCAGCCAATTTGCAGTGGAGCCGCTGGTTCTCGCGGCCCCGGGCGAGTTCGATAGCCTGTGGCGAGATGTCATAACCGGAAAAAACACACTGTGTATCCATGCTGAGCTGCAATTGCCGGAGCACTTCGCCGGCCCCACAACCCACCTCGCCGACGGAATGCGGGGCGATTTGGTGGCGTTTCAGCATCCGCAGGACATGCTGGGCCTTCCAGGAGGAAGCGTGGACATGCCAGTCCGGATTCTTTTCGAGGTGCTCACCGTTAACGTAGACGCTTTGGGGCATTTCGGCAGCAGCTCCAGGGCGATTATTAGCGGCGAGTGTCATTTTGCGAGCACGAACAGGCTGTAGCCGCCGAGCAGACGGGCGGCAAAATCGGAATCAAGCGCAAAGCAAATTTTGCGGGGCAACTGCAGAATTTTCCGCGAAATACCCGAGGCGCGGTGTGCCGAGCGGGGGACATAGAACCAGTCGAGAATCTCGTATTGTTCGTCGCGCAAACTCTGCAGGAAGGTTTCCTTGGTGAAAAAATGGAGATCGTCCGTAATTTGCCGCCGCTTGGATAGGTTGCCTTTGCGTAAAACGGCTTGCGCGGAGAGATCCAAGACAGTATGGAAGAGTTTGTACGGCGAGAGCGACCTTATGCTGCGCAGGAAACTGAAGTAGTTTTCCTGATGTTCCAGAACGTCCAGAATCAGCAGTAAATCGAAGCGTGCGTCGGGGTCTTTGCGAATGTCCGCGACCCGACATTGCAACCGTTCGTTCTGGCGCGCTCGGCTTAGCTCGATTGCTTGCGGTGCAATGTCATAGCCCACAAAAAGGCATTGCGGATCCATGCCAAGCTGCAATTGTCGAAGTACCTCACCTGTGCCGCAGCCGACTTCCCCAACAAGGCGAGGCGACAAATGATTTCGCTGCAGCACTTGCCGGACGCAGTTTGCCTTCCAGACAGAATCGTCTGTGTGCCAGTGGGGGACTTTCTTAATGTATTCGCCTGATACAAAGGCATTTGTTGGCATGAAATGAACTCGCTAGTTTGGTACGAAACAATGATTAGATGGAGTAGATGGCACTTAGGGCGAGGGAATTAGGGTTTTGGCCTGGTTCGAGTGCACACTTTCTTTGGCTCTGCTGTCAACCGAAGTAACTGCATAGAAGTAGGTGTGCCCGCTTTGAACGCTACGATCTGTGTAGTTGGTCGCCCGGACCGGAGCTGAAGTCAGCTTAATATAAGGTCCTCCATCTGTTTCGGACCGGTACACGTTGTATCCGACCACACGCGAGACGCTGGCTTTCCATTTCAGATCGACAGAATGAGGGTGAGTTGCAGTTTGTGGATCGGAATGGCCGGGATTGTCGCCGTGCGATGCCGAAACGGCCGGGATGAGCAGTAGGCTGCAAATTGTCCCAATAGCCATTCTGCCGACGCTTTGGCGCTGACGCGCCACAAAACCAATTCCCATCAAACATCGAGTCTACCGGAGTTGGCGCGTATTGGAGAGACAATCTTGACCTCCAAGAAGCTCCGCTATCTCTTCAATTAGATACGCAATTCTTACAGAATACCTCGATGGTATTCAGGGAGCACTTTTCGAGCTCCTGTGAAAATGCGCCTGCATCCAGCCACGTCTTCAGAGCCAAACTCTGCTGACCATCGGCTGCGTAGTTGAATTTTCCGTCAGCGCTCAGCCTTTCGAGCTGCTCCACGCATTCCAAAGCTTCCGGTCTGAATTCAGGTAGATTAGCCTCGAATGAAAGAAGCGGAACGCGATACTTCAAACCCCTTAGCACCTTTACTTCATAACCCTCGACATCGATTTTGATAAAGAACGGAAGGCCATGAGCAACGATCAAGTCGTCGAGTGTGGTCGTTTCGATAAGACGATGTTGCGCAAATTCTAGACTGCTGTTTGTATGTTCAAACTTGATTTTGTCGCTTTTTAGCGTATCTACCCATTTCTCACTGAGGGTATTCAGGGACGATCCAGCCCGGTCAATCCACATTGTTTCAGTCGTAACTTTGTCGCTTACCGCTTTACCGACAATGACTACGGGCTTTCGAGCCAACCTTAATTTTAGGAACTTTTCCGTTATCACCTGTTGGTTATGCTCGTCTGGTTCCACAGCGACAACGCGGGCCCCCAACCTCAGGAAGACGTCTGTCTTCCTCCCGTCGTTTGCCCCAACATCGAAAATCAAGTCACCCCGACGGAATCCATCGAATAGACTGCGATAGAAATACATCTCTTTGTGCCGCGCGTCGATCCGCCCCTTATCGGCAATGTTCCAATAAAGATCGGAGACCCTCGACGCCCTCAACCGTTGATAAACACCCGCTCGCGCTAAGCTGGCCTGAATGGACTGTTTAAATGTTTGCATGCTTTTTTCTCCTCAGACCTAGGGATTAATGGCACTACAAACGGATGGTCCGGGATTGAGCCTTAGTTGCGGTACGTATCGAAAAGACCACGAATTGCCCAAGGGTACAGGTTGCGGTCCTGATCACAATTGTTCGACAAGCCAGTAGGAACAAATCAAATCAAAAGCTAAGTTTAGACGGGACAAGCGTTATAGAATCTGGGCGATATGTGCATGACAAGAGCGGCGTTCATTGCAGCCTTAGGAAGCGACAAAACGGCAGCTTGACCTTCAAGCTCAGGAATTTCTCGAGCGCCAACTTCGTCTACGCACACCATACTCCTGATCCAGAGCAGAGTCGCAATCGATGGAGCCTACTCCTGAGAAGTTGAATTGGTCGCGAAATCGCAGACGCCCAGGGCTTAAATTCTCTAGAAAACTTAGGGGGCAAATGAAAAAGCTGCAATCGCGTCTCTGTTTTTTTTTACTACTTTTGATCGCGCCGACCTCCGCTCGCGCGCAGCAGGCCTGGACCGGAATCATTTCTCCGAGCCGTGCGATTAACTGGTCTAACGCCGGTGTTATCGGCGGTATTCCGGATGCGAGCTGGACTCAGTGCGGATCCACGATTCAGGCCTATGGAACGACTGGAGCTCCGGGCTCCGCATCGACTATCAACAACGGGATCAGTGCGTGCGGCACAAATCAGTACGTTCAGCTTGGAGCCGGCACCTTTTACCTGAACAGCAGTATCAGTTTCGGCGGAAAATCTAACGTCGTTCTCCGGGGCATGGGCGCAGACCAAACGATCATTCGTTTCACGTCTGGGCCGGGATCGGGTTGCCAAGGTCTGGGCGGCGGAGTTTGCATAATCAACGGAGATGCCCAGGATGCGCGCAGCGGACTTCCGAACACGGCAAACTGGACGGCCGGGTATGCACCGGGGACTAGCTCGATTACGTTATCGAACACCGCGAATTTAAGTGTCGGTGCCCTGCTGATCCTTTGGCAGGCCGACCAGTCGAGCGATCCTGGAACGATCTGGAACTGCCAAAATACGGGATCACTGGGAAATTGTTCGCAACAAGGAGGCCAAGGGGGGCCGTCCGGAAACAGTCAAACGCAAACTGTGACAGTTACTTCTGTTTCGGGCACCACGGTTGGGATCAGCCCGGGACTATACTCTCCGATCTGGTCGGGCGCCTATTCGCCTCGTGCGGGATGGCCAACTCATCTGCCTATAACAAACGATGGCGTGGAAAACCTGACGCTGGATAGCTCTCTAGCAACTGATAGCCCCGTGACCGGAGGCGCACTCATATTTTTTGGATGGGCGAGAGACTGCTGGGCTACAGGAGTGAGAACGATCAACAATGCTAGTCCGCCCTATCGAAACAACATCTGGACATACCAATCATCGCACTTAACGATTCAAAACAATTACATTTATGGATCGAACGGCTACGACTTAAGCTACGGCATCGAAGTGGCGTTTATGAGCGACGACAATTTAGTAGCCAACAACCTGCTCCAGCACACAGCCACCGCAGAGATCATTAACGGCGGAACGGGAAATGTGTTCGCCTACAACTTCTCCGTAGACAACTACTACACGGCAAACGGCTCAGCGCCAGGTTGGCAACAGTCCGATTCCTACCCCTCCCACCAAGACGGCTCCTATTTAAACTTGTTTGAAGGCAACGCGGGCGCAAAAATGGCGGCCGATGACATTCACGGCACCAGCTGGATGGCTACTGCATTTCGGAACTACTGGACGGGAAGGGATGGCCCCTTCAAGACCGGCAGCACGATGGCGGTGGACATCGAAGCCTACGCCCGTTACTTCAACATGATCGGGAACGTTCTCGGTGAACCGGGATATCACAACAATTACAAGGACGCTCCTGCATCGCAGACTGACAATACGGGCTGTGGCGGCACGGGGAACCGCAGCATTTTCGCAGTTGGTTGGGCGGGCGGCCAGGGCTGCTCTTTTAACACTGTCTACAATGACACGAAGGCTGCACCCACCATGTATCTCTGGGGGAATTACGATACGGTGACAGCAGCGGTCCGGTGGTGCGGCAATTCAAGCAATGCCGTATGGTCCACGATTTGCTCGCTCATTTCCGAGGTCCCGAGTGCGCTGTCAGCGTACGCTCAAGCAGTGCCGAACAGCACCACGCTTCCCGTTTCCTTCTATTTCGGTTCTAAACCTTCCTGGTATGTAGACGGGCTCGGTCATACCACGATTCCTTACCCAGCAATCGGGCCGGACGTCACTGGCTTCGGTCCTGGCGGTTTCGTGAATGCGATTCCGGCTCAAGTATGTTTTAACAACACGAGCTACGACACACGCTACGCCATCTCTGATTCAATAAGCTCGATTATTGAGAATGGCACGACGGCGACCGCTACGCTGGCCAGCGGCGCGCCTGGGGGTTTCACCCAGTACCAATCGTTCTGGATTCGAGGCTCCTCTGTAGCTGGTTACAACCGTTTGTGGCAAATCGCTTCGGCGTCGGGGAATACGATAACGTTTACAGCTTACGCTGGCCTGGGGTCGGCAAGCGGCGGAACCGCAACCGTAAACGCAATTCATTCGTTCAATGCGGACGCTTGCTACGGCCATCAGTTGAACTCGGGACAACCCTTTCCGCCAACCAGTCTCAGCCTCACTATTCATTAAACTTTTGTTTGCTCCGAGGGGAGCTGCGGTCCGCAAGAAGTTCTTGCGTTCTACAGCTCCCTTCGCTATTTGCTCTTGATCTGAAACATTTCGGCAATCGAAATGATGGGCGCCTATACCGTGACGGAAGGGCTAACACGGACGCCTTGGCTTGAAAACGAGCACGGTTGCCTCTTCCGGATATTGAGATTTCTCTATAATTTCGAACTCACCCTCGATGACGTTCAGCATAGCTTTGGGCCTATGCTTCGTTGTGCCACCGTGCAACCTGACGACAAAAACGCCTCCGTCCTTCAGATACTTGGCATAACGGTCCAAGATTATTTTTACTTTGCCAATTGGAACGTGGTACATCGACTCTCGGAAAAGGATCAGGTCAAATCGCTGTGGGGGCATGTAGTTGAGAAAGTCGTCTTTCACAAAGAGGTTTTTTTCTGTCCGACCGTTTTCCTTAGTACGTCTTCTCGCTTTGAGTAACGCCGCTTCAGATATGTCCACGCCGACGTAGGTCTGGTAGGCACTCGCAGCCAGTTCGTTGGCCGTATTGCCGGGGCCGCAGCCGAGATCCAGGATGCTGCCCTTATGCAGATGCCTTGCGAGGTGCGGATACACGCAGTCTCCGGCCGTGTCATCAATGAAGTTCCATTTGCCTCCAGAGAATTCCTTGTCCCAGAGGATCTTCTTGATATTTGAAGGGCCGTAACTCTTCAGGAATCCCTGCATGAATTGGATCGAGCGCTGAGCAATGTTCATATTCTGTTCTCCGTCTGAAGGTTATCCGCCCGCGGGTGGACTGGTTCCTGGTTTTGTAGCAATCCCTTGTAAGCATTCAAGGTCAACTCGCTGACCTTTTCCCACGAATACCGCTCGTTGGCGTAATCTCGAATCTCCTGACGGCGCTTCTCCAAGGATTGGTACAAATCGCTGGCGAAGTATTTTGTGATAGCGCCGGCCAAATCGACCGGATCGTCCGGCTTGCAGACGAAGCCGGTTCTGCCTTCGGTTACATCATCGCTAAAACAGCCAACATCGGTGGCGACGACGGGTAGGCCGAAGCTGTACCCCATGAAGAGTACAGCGCTTTGGGAAATAAACCTGTACGGGAGCACCAGGAGATCGGCAGCCTTGAAGTATGCTTCCAACAAGTCGTCCGGAACGAATCCGATGCTCAACTGCACTTGATTGTGAATGCCGGAATTCCGGATGGCCTGTTCGATTTCAGCCACGTACTTCTCACATCCTCCCCTTGGTTTGCCAGCGATGATCAGCCGATATTTCGAATTTGTGGCTGCAATCCGTTGAAATGCTGTAACCAGGAGGTCCACGCCTTTATAAGGTCCAAGGTTACCGAAGAACAAAATTGTCTTGTGTGCGTCGCCAATCCCGAGCTGTTGTCTTGCTTCGGCGCGAGTGAGCCCCCGGTCCGGGAGAGCATTGTTAATTCCAAAAGGGATTAAAGTGATGTTTTGCTCAGGGACATGAAAATCGTTGACGAGCTCCGCCTTCATCTTTGAGGTATGCACGAAAAAATGATCCGTAAGGCGATATTGAACGCGCAAAGTAAGGCGATTGAGCCATGAGTCGTTTGAATCTCTTTTTCCGGAATTAATGTTGTGCGCGGTGAGAACTACCTTTTTGCCCAGCAGCTTGTAATAGAGCATGAGCAGGGTTCTATCGAAGTATTCCAGCCTGTAATTCCAGAGAATGTGAAAGATCTCGGGCTTGGGTGCCGCGGCATATGGAAGGAGGCGAGCATAATAGTTCAAGACTCTAAGGGTCCTCTTAACGAAACTGACATTTCTCGCCGGCCAACGTTCGAATTCCAAAAATCTCACGCCCGGACTGCCATGCAATTCGGGGCTATCAATTTCCTCGCCGCCGATGACATCCAAGCACAGGCCTCTGGAGATCAACGCTGTTATCAATCCGAATGCGTAATGCCTGTCTCGGCATCCTGTAAGCAATGCGATCTTCATTTCAGTTTGTGACGCAGGCAACTGAGCCTCAACACCTGACGAGCAAGAGGTAATCATTCGAATTTGTTGTTCCGCCAAGACCAGATAACCGTTTAACTGGTCGCGGCGGCCGGCGGTGCGACCGCGACGGACCGCGTTCCAGAGCGCCGGGGCAGGAAGTCGCCCAGAAGCCCAGCAGCATGGCGAATTGGCTCAAGGCCTCGATGAAGCGCAACAACGGCGGCAAGGTACAGCGTCGTGAAGAGCAGAGAATACGAAACCAGTCGAGCTAATGCGCCCACAGCTCCGGGCATAGCTTCGAGCTGCGGCATCATGTGAATCAGCCAGGCCGTGCTGCCGGCGGCTACCACCGAGGCCGCGAAAAACTTCCAGATGATCGTCAGGACAGGAGCAATGCCCAGACCGATTGGCCTGCCCGCGTACCAGAGCGAGGGAATTAAGAGAACGAAAAAAGAGGTGGTCCAGGCCAGGGCGATGCCTTTAGGTCCCCAAGGGAGAGCGATCAGGAAGAGCCCCACGGTGCAAATGACCTCAATCAACCCCCAGCGGAACCATCGTTCGGGTCGCCCAATCGAGAGGTGAATCCAGCCGTGCGTGTAGTAGAGCAACATCACGCCGATGCCGGGACCAAAAAAGGCGAAGATACGCCCGGTCTCTTCCCAGCCAGGGCCCAAAAAAAGGCGGATCAGGTCTCTGCTTACTACTATAAAACCCGCTCCAACGCCCATGCCCACGAAGGCCAGAACGGAGATGCCGGCCAAAAGATATTGTTGGTAGCGGTCGCGTTCGCTTTTTAAGCGACTGAGAGTCGTCACCACAACAGCTGAAATCGGGGACAACAGTTGGCATAAGGGAAGGAAAAAAATATCGAACGCCTTCTTGTAGAATCCGAGTGCTTGGGCTCCAAACCGCCAACCAACGAGAAGGTTATCGGCATTCCCCGCGAAATAGTTGAGGCTGAAGCGCGAGTAGACGTTCGTTGCGAATTTGACAGCAGCGCGAGTACCGCAGCTAGATCGGGGCGGGCCCGGAGTCCAGCGGCACAGTATCCAAGCACCAATCGAGATACTAATCGGTTGCGCAACGTAGCCTGCGACCAGCGCCCAGTAATTCCATCCCCTGAAGGCCAGGATAATCGAGACCGCCACGCAGACGAGGCGGCTGACTATGTTGTTCGTCGAAACCGCCGTGAACCGCATAGCGCGATTCAGAAGGGCAACATGAATTACGGAGAGGCTGGAGGCAATGATCGTGAGAGATATCCCCTCTACAGCATTTTTTACAACCGGATCGTGATAAAAGGCTGCGATCACGGGTCCAAGAGCGGCGAACATCACGGTGAGGAGGACGCCCGCAGCGAGGTTGATCCAGAACAGATTGCTGGTTAGAGAATGAGTGAGATTCTCGCGCTGCAGGATCAGCTCTGTGAATCCGTTCAGGCCGAAGCTGCAGAGGAGCAGACTAAAAGTAGTGACCATCGTAACGATGCCAAAATCGGCTGGTGTGAGCAGCCGCGCCAGTACCATGGTTGCCGCGATCTGTATGGCAAACGATAGCCCTGACGAAAAAATCGTGACACCAGCGCCGCGAACGGCAGTCTTGCGCAGACCGTCACCGTTAGCAGCGGGATGGAATGTCCCGCTGACGTCGAAAGGTTTCAATTCTCCTCCCGAAGCATTGTGATGCCGGAGGTCTCATCGGCGGACACGATCGCGCTTTCGCTCTCGGGGAGATCGACAAATTCCTGCTGTGCGTCTGCATCCCAAACCAGCTCATCCGAAGCGGCAACTGCGAGCAGCAGAAAAATCCAGATAACATCCAGCATCCTGAAGCCGGCCTCGGTGATGCTGTAGATGGCTGCGACAACTATATAGGTCACAAGCAGGGCGCCGAGTGCAGATTCGCGCTGAAAAACCGCGGTGGCACGCCGATAGCCGTTGATCAGAACCAGCGCGATCAGCGCTATTCCCACCCATCCAAGGTTGAGATAAACTTCAATGTAGCCGTTGTGTGCCTCATTAGGATGAAGGACAGGGAACGCACGCCATAAGGCCTGCACGCGAGGCCCGATCCAAAAGCTTTCGAAGCCCGCACCGAACATTGGGTTGGGAGCCATGGGAACCACGGCATCCCAAATCGCCAGGCGTCCAGTTAAGTTCGTTTGGCGGCCCAAAGCATGGACTACGTTGGCCCCACCGCCGAGGAACATGACGACACCACCCGCAACTAGAGCTCCCATGACGAGTGCATGCACGAGCCCGGGTCGAGGTCCGCGCACAAACAGCCACGAGGCGAGCATCAATCCAGTTCCAAGCGCAAAGCAGGCCACGGAAGTAGCTGAGTTTGCCGTGACCAAAAGGGCTATGCCAAAGGCAAGCAGAGTGCCTTGCGCTAAAAGATGCCGGCCGCGATTGGGCTCCTGGCTATCTTGAAGAAGGGCGAGAATCCGCCAGACCGCGCCGAGCGACAGGACGAGAGTAGTGACGCCCAGGATATTCTTGCCGATTGCCACTCCGATGTTCGCCGGCTCGCCCGAAAAGGCGTCATAGGTGCGACCCAGATTATTGAAATATCTGATCAACAGGACCGACGCGGGCATAAGGATAAAACCCGTTCGAGAGAAAAGGCGCTTGAGCGCTGCGCGTGGCTCGGCATCTGTTACAACGATAAGGACCATGACAAGATCGCCAAGAGCTTTGGTCCAGCGCTTGAAAGATATGTCGGAGAAATCGGACCAAAGCACGCTAAGGAGACAATAAGAGAAGAAGATCAGGGTGGGCCAGCTCGCTCGGAGAAGAACCTTTGTCCGATAGCTTCGGTGTGCCAATACCAGGATTCCTGCGATCAAGAGAATCAGGAAAACAGATCGATCAAGCGGACTACCGTCGAGGAGTTGGCTATCGCCTGAAACTGGCGAGAGTCCCAGCCAGGAGGAGACGGGCCTCGACCCCACGATCCAGAGCCATATGACAGGTACCCACAGGGCTTTGGAAGTGCGGATGGAGTTATCGCGATCAAGGTAAAAGAGGCCCGCGATCCCAACCGCAAAAAGAAAGAGAGCGCTCGAGGGATTCATTCTATTGACCCTCAGTATTTCGGAGTGGGCAGGCTGAACTCATCTGGCGTCCAAGAAAAGGCGATGCAGAAGTTCCAGGGAAAGGAGCTTGTGGATCGCGGACGTGTAGTTGCGGTTTCCCTTGAGGTGCCCTAACACGGCAGCTTCCACGCCCTTGCGTTCGAGATAAGGACGCGAAAGCGTTCGAGAGTCGAGCAGCATGTCCCGAACGTATCCTGAGAGTGCGTCTCTGTACCAGACGCGGAAGTGATAGAACTTATGCCTGCCGAGAAAAAGCTTTTCCAGGTGGAAGGGGGAGAGAAAATGATCCATCCGCGCAAGCCATTGCGGCATGCCCGTGTCGTAGGCGTATTCTGACCTGAACGAGAATTCGAGGATCGCTCGAGAGAGGATTCTCGATAACGGCCCCGAAGTTCCGCCGACGCCACGGTCGCTAGGGATCCGCCCGAGAGCCGCGTTTCCATCACCAATCAGGCGAAGGCGAACGTCGCCGTTCTCTTGCGCCGACTTAGGCGCGCGGAATACCGCTCGTACGAAGTCATTGCTTAGAAACGGGGACCGAACCGTGAGTTGAGTCTGTTCAAGCGCGAGCACACCTGAGTGATACCAGGGCGACTGGCGAAAAGCAGAAAAGGTCAGTGGATGTTCGCGACGAAGCTCGGCATATGTTGTCGCCGCCTTTTGAACCTGGGAAAGCATTTCTGCGCGGAATAACCCGGGTGTTGGCTCGACGGGTTTGAACATTGGTGCCTGGCGGATTATTTCGCTGCCATAAGTGCCAACCACCTTGATCGGCGCAATTTTGCGGGCTCTTTCGCTGACATATAGGTCAGGCGACCGGCTTAGATCGACGCAGCCTTCGGTCAGGTACATGGTCCGTTCGGCGTAACGGGGGAAATGCTTCAGGAAATCGCCGTCGACCGAGATCACCTGGTGAGGGTGTCCGCAGACGTTTGCCACTCGGCGGGCCACGAGAACATCCTCTGAGTCTCGGAAAGGCCCTCCGAATGTGTAGCAGGCAAGCGACTCCGATGCAGACCTCTGCCAGGCCATGATGATTCGTGTATCGAGCCCGCCTGTGAGGGCTATTCCGATCCGATCCGCGCCGTTGAAGTACTTTGGAAGTGTTCGCGATACCGTTTCCCGCAGATCCCGATAATACGATTCTGAGTCCAAGGCGGGCTGTTCTTCCCACTCACGAGGCTGGAAATATGCGGATTTTCGTTCGATTAAACCACCACGAAAAGTCCAAGTGGAAGCGCCTGGCAGGCGATAGATGCCCTCAAAAAGAGTCCGATCCTGCAAAACGCAGCTAAGGGCAACGAATTCGCCGAGGCTGCGAGCGTTCGCTCTTCTCAATTCCGGACGAACGCTCAAAATGGCTTTGGCTTCGGCCGCAAAGTAGAAAGCGTCTTTCGATTCATGGTAGTAAATGCGATAAATTCCGTAGCGGTCGTTGAAGAGGGTGGCCGTCCCTCGTTTGCGATCCACGACCAATCCATGAAACATCCCATCGAGTCCCGCGGGAAATGACGGATCGTCTTCGTAGAGATGCACGAGATAGCCAGGACCGTGACCATTGGTAGCGTGTCCACGCCCGTTCAACTGCTTAGCCGTCTCAGCGCCGGCAAATTCCTCGCCCGAAAAGACGAGAACTACGTCTCCTTTTTCGTTGCTGAGGGGCATTCGGCCGGAGGGCGAATTGTTCGCAGCCGACCACCCCACGTAAACGCCTAACGACTCATCGGCCCAGGTTCCTGTCGTGTAGAAAGGCTCGTGCCGGATGGCCTTCACCATTTGGCACAGCTCTTCGCGAGCCTGTTCGCTGGGCTTTTTTGTGATTAGTCCGACGATCCCTGGCATGGCCTACTCGCTCGCACCTTTCAGCATGGGCTGGAACTTGTATTGGTACCAATTTCTGCGGAGTTCACGAAGCTTGGCGGCGACAGATTCAGGGACATAATCAAAAAGTCTGCGGTGCAGGCCAAGACGGAGAGCCGCCGAACCGGCGAGAGTCAAGGGGACATAGTAACGAGGCAAGTTGATGCGCTCGAAGCCGTTGCGCTCTTTGAAGTCGCTGAGGCTATCTTTTTCCTTTTTGCCATATGCGAAATTCGTGTAAACGAGATAGGAGATCTTCCGCTGTGCACAGGAACGGACAGCCTGGACGATCAAGGCGTTGGTTGCAGATTTATCCCGGTGCTGAATCATAGAAACGATGTGCATCAAGTTTGCTTGCACGCGCGCTTCGTCGAAGGTCAACTTGGCAAAGGCGATCAACTGGGGGCCAAAGAAGGCGCCGATGAAGATACTGTCATCAAGATAGGTTGCCGCTTCTCTCCCAACGGTTTCGACGTCTTTGCCATAGTGACGGAAAGGTTTTCCTTGCCGAAGGGGACACTCATTGTAAATTTCCCAGATTCCCTTAACGAGAGCATCGTTAAACGGCACTTCGCGGACGACGACCCCCTTCTTCTCGGGCTGCTTGGCTTTATTTCTGGCTTTGAAGCCAATCTGTTCGTTCCACCAGTGGTCAAAAGTGGAGATCGGTATGGCGGCCAGGTTATCCCACTCCATCGGGTAGTCATATTTGGGTGAAGTCTCCGGCAGCCTCTGTAAAAACGTAAAAATGTCGATGCGGGCTCGAGATTTTCGCAGGCCCTCCAGCATTGATTTTGGATCGTCCAGGAAGAGGTACTTGTCCGCATCGAGCCGGGCCTGCCGGATCAAGCGCCCTCGGACGCGAACCGCTCTCCCGCACACCGTTAGCATTGAATTCATGCGATTGTAAGAGTCTTCCTTTCTTCAGGGATTGTGAGGCGGAGTCCCGCGATCACCTGCACGTAATCCCATTCTGGCTTTGGAATGAAGGCTAGTTCTGGAGTCGAGAATTGGTGAAGACTGCCGCATTAGCGCAAGCCGGGGTTGCGTCTGCTGCCTCGGCCGCGTTCGGCGCAGACATGGACATCGGAATCCCGGGCTCGGTTCGCAGTTGCGTGTCGAGTTGGGCAAAAATTGTGTCCATGATTCTGGCCGTCAGGAGGATCTCTCGGTACGGAATGGGAGGCGCAGTGTCTTCAAGGACCGAACTGTAGAAGGACTCAATCAAACACTTCATGCCGGACTTCATGTGGAAGTCGTTTTTCAGAAACGTTCGAATATTCGTCTTCGTATTCCCGAGATACTGCTTAGCAAAGATCAACGGGGGTAGGAATTTTTCGGCATAGCTCTTGAAACGATCGCCGCGAACTTTGATGAGTGTCTCCTGATCCTGATCCAAAATCAGTCCATTTTTGGGGCCATATACACGAAACTGGTGGAGCAAAGGACGAATCTGGGATGAGAACGTGAAATATGCGGTCGCACGCTCCTCTTCAGAGATAATGACCCTCAACTCGTCAACAATTTCCTTCTCGCCGATCCGCTTCAACATCGGGCTCGTGAAGCCATAAGCGATTACGTGCGGCGATGCGGCGGTCAAAAACTCTGCAATTCTGGCAATGCCGTGGCTAATAATGTTGTGCAGCAGTTTCCCGGGGAGTCTGCGAACCCAATGCCGGTCATCGCCGAGCAAGGCACCCGCATATCCGGAGCGGCCAATTTCGTAGCAGTAATAGCTTTCCATGTGGACTGGTGCGCCACCCAAAAAACCGTCCTGGACGAGCGTACGCATGCGTCGCGCCACATGGCTGAACTGATCGTCATGTCCTGCGGTGATCTTCAAGCGATTATCGTTTGCTATCGCAATCAGCCTTTGGGCCTCTTCTTCGTTCAGTGTGAAGGGCTTCTCCACATACACATGGCATCCATGCTCAAGGCAGGCCTTGGCAATCTCAAAATGGCTTTTCGGGGGTGTGGTTACGTGGACGACGTCCGGTTTCGTTTCCCTGAGCAGGGTCGCCAAATCGCTGAAGGATCTTTTAACTGCGAATCTTTGGCAGAACTGTTGGGCCATCAGCGGTTCACTGTCGCAAGCTCCGACAATCGTGCATCCCGAAATCCGCTGGAGCTGCGCGGCGTGCGAATCCGCGATCTTGCCGCAACCTACTATGGCGACTCTAAGCATTTGAATCTGTGCCTCTGCAGGCATGGAAATATCTGCGTAAACCCTCGGCCATCGGAACTGTCGGAGTCCAACCGAGGGCCCCTTTGACTTTCTGGTTGCTATATCGCGTCTTTTTCCAATGGGCGTGCCACTTTTTGCGGTTGTATACAGGTTCCAATTGCCCCTTGGACCAGGCCGAATATCTCTCCCACAAATAACAAAGCGCATAACTGAAAACATGAGGGATATAGACCGAGGTGAACCGGCCGACATTCTTCTTGTAAAGGCGTAGAAATTCGCGACTGGAAGGGAGTTCGTCGTCCACTATATTAAATACCTCGCCATCCACTCCCTTTTTTAGGCCCGCCAGCGCGATCGCCTGTGCGCAATTATCTACGTACGTGAACGGAATCTGATTGGAACCGCCGAGATGGAGAAAGAAGCCGAATAAATTGATCCCGACGCGTCCGCTGATGCCCGGGTTGCCAGGGCCATAAACGTATCCAGGCCGAACAATGACGTACGGCATTCCGTAGCTCTTGCCATATTCGGTGACGATTTCTTCCTGCTTGACCTTTGCAAAGCAGTAGGCGTCTCCCGCCGTTTCGGGCTGTTTGTCGGTGGCGCATGTCTCGTCGAGTACCCGCCCGCGGCGTTTCGTTCGATTCGTATAAACCGCGAAGGAGCTGACGTTAACGAATCGCCGCAGGGTCTGTTGCAGAAGTGCCGCCTCCATCAGATTGCGGGTGGTTACCACCGAATTCATGAACGCGTCGGGAACAGATTTCTCGCCCCTGGCAGCCGCCAGGTGATAAATAACGGCAACATTTCTCGTCGCGCGCTCACAATCGACGGGCGACAGGAGATTGCCTTTTACGAGTTCAATCCGGGCTCCATGGTTACGGCTGGCGATCTCCTGCAGCTGGGGCACCTTGCTGGAGGCTCTGACAAAACACCGCAAGTTGCGGAATCCACGATCCAGCAGCATTTGCACAAGTCTGGATCCGATGAAGCCGCTGGCTCCTGTTATCAGGATCAGGTCATCCGGCTGGATGAGCATAGATTTGAGTTCAGTCTGTCCCATATTTCGATGCATAAGCGAATGGACCTAACTGCAGAAGCTCAAATTCCTTTGCCTAAAGACATTCGTTTGCCAAACAGACTGGCGAGCGAAGACAGCTCGAGAAGGCCGGGCAGGGGATCATCCCAAGCGAAAATCGCGGACTCCACGGGGACTCGGAACGATTTGAGGTACTCCCAAATCGAGAGGCGACCCTTGAAAATTTCAGAGATAGCCATGGGCAGATCGGCGGAGAAGCGCATCCAGCGCTCACCTGCGCGTCCGCGCAACTCCGACAGCGGTTCTCCCTTTAACAGGAGCCAAAGAAGGTGAGGGAAGTCGACGCCGGCACGTTGACCCAGCGTATGCCAACCCCAGACCCTCGGATTCACGTCGAGCAGTTTGTATTGACCGTCGCGTATATCCCTCTTGAACTCGACTTCCGCGATGCCGGTGAAATCAATCTGTGCGAGCAATCGAACAGCGGCTTCAACCACTTGCGGCTCGTCCACGGTTTCAACGTAGGTGCTGAATCTACCGTAATCCATCGGAAACTGCCGTACGCGCCGAGCCACGACCGAGGCAGCGGGTCGACCGTTTTTGAACAGCGCCGCATAGGAAAACTGCGCCTCGCCCCATCCGGGCACGACTTCCTGGACCATGATCATATCCGGGCCGATGAGCTCACAGGCCTCTTCATAGCGCGTCAGCAGAGACGCGCGATTTGCGACAGGCCATGCTTTATCTTTGGTGAAACGATTGAATCCCAACCTTAAAGCGGGTTTCAGAATGACAGGAAACCGGCATTGGAGCGAGGCAAGCTCGTCACGATTACGCGGGAAGAATGAACAGGGCTGGTTTATTCCCAGATCTTGCGCAAGCCGGTGCAGAAGCCGTTTGTCGCAGACCCACTGCAATGCATCCCAGGATGGAATGGTTAGCCGATAATGCGCGGCCAGGGACTTGTGATGACGGGCGATCAGCATCACAAGCTCATCCGTGGTCGGAAATAGTGCCCACCCCTTCAGCCCTTCCTTGACCGCTAAATTCGCCAGAAACTCGAGCTGTTTCAACCCGTCACCAACTGGCCAGCGCAGGCTCCGAGAGGTATACCGCGAAGCCGCTCCGAGAAAGTGCCCCTCTTCTCTCAACACGCAAACGGGTATGCCTCGCCGTCCCAAGCTCCGCACGATGCCTAGTCCACGGTAATCCGCACCGGTGACCACTGCGCCGGCGCAGTCTGAACGGCAGGCTTCGCTTGAATTCAACGGTACGCTAAGCGTTGAGGTCGACATAAGCTGTAAAGAATTAGGGTGGTTCAGGCAGCGTTTACGGTTTTGGCTGGCACGAAAGATGGTGATTCCACGCGGTAGACAAGTTGATTGCCCTCCAGGCTCGCATAGGCAATTCGGGCTCGTTCTTTGCCAGGGCCTTCAATTTCCCATCCGTCGTCGCGGCAGACCAGGCTCAATTGGCTGCGCTCGCGCCACCAATCGTTAACTTCGCCCGGACGAGCAATCCACATCTTGCTCTCGGCGCGCAACTCAGCGAGGTAAGCCAGCAGCGCTTTGTATGTATCGAGCCCACGGGGTTCGAAAACGTAGTCTGGATGAACGATAAAGTTAGCCAGACCGTGCTTTTCACTAATCAGCGCAATCTGGCGTTTCCAGAGGTCGATGGAGTATTGATTAAGAATATGAAAGAGGCAGTAGTCTTGTGTTGTAGTGACGGGTAGTTCTAGCATCTTGCCGATGAAAAAGGGCGTAACTGAACAGCAACCCCCTCTCTGTGCCTCTAAGGAACCCACGCTCGGAACGGACATATCGTAAGCAAAGTCCAGGGCACTGAACCAATCTACATTGCGGTAGAGGACGGCCGAGCGAAAACCATCGGCCCCGTACTCCTTGCCATAGTGATTGATTTGTTCCGCACGTTCCAAAAACAATTCCCGATCACTGAAGAGAAGGCCATCGTGATCGAAATCGTGTACGTTGATTTCAAAACCCCGGGTGCGCATCTCCTGCAGGAATGCGTTCGAAACGGGATATCTTCCTTCTGGCACGATTTCGAAGCTGGATTTGATCCCCCAGACATCGTCGACGTCCATTAATCGTAAGCAGGCTTTTCTGCCGGGCAATGCCTCTACGTCGTGTGTCATAATGGCACAGCTCGGCAAGCCGTCCGGCCAAAACCAGATGAAGGGAAGGCTTCCGACGGCGTGAGCCTCAAGAAGCAGAGTCATAAGCTGTTCAAAGATGGACTCCACATTGAAGTCGACAGGCCAGTTGGGGAAGGGAATTTCTCTCCAGTCTCTCAGGCGCATTCTCTGTAGGTGTTTGCGCACGTGTACGGACAAAAGTGGGCGTACCGAGTAATAGGCCTTTTTGAGTATGGAGCCGTTGCCAGGTCGTTTGCCGTTACCATTTGAGGCATAACGCTCGTAGCGCAGGTTTGCGACTACTTCCGATGGATCGAATGGGAGCGAGACCTGACCTCTATCCAGCTTCACGTCCGGCAGGCTGTCATAGACTGCATCTGCAGCGTGCTCGGCTGGAGAATTAGAAGAGCATCGTCCGTAGCAAACCGCGTTTGAACCAAAATAGAAATAACCGTTCTCGCCAGAGGGCAACCCATCGCTGGGGGCGAACGTTACAAAGTTCTCCGGGCAGCGATAATAATCAATGAAGGCACGGTCCATCGCGTTCTCCGAGTTTTTGTTGTTTCTAGTGCCTTGTGGGTGGCTGGGCTGGGGTCCACAAGGGAAAGATTCAACCGATGTGCCGATAAAGCAGCTTTCCAGCTGTGGTTAGCAATCCATCGGGCATGCAGGAAAAAAGGCGCTTGGCCATATACATTCCACGGTCTTCAACTGCGGGCGCGGACTGGGCGGCCGAAAATCTCACGTACTCGAGCGTTGAAGCTTTTGCGCCCAAGCGAGTCTTGAAGGCGATCAATCCCGGATTAGTAAGGTCGGAGCGGCCCAAATCAAACTCGTGCAAACCATTTTCCCTTGCTTCTCGAATCGCGTCCCAAAACAAGAAGGGAACCGGTCCTAAATTGTGATAGCGCTCATCAGAGCAGCCATACTTGTAGACAAGTGTGCCGCGGTGCGAGAGCGTCAATATGCTGGCGACGGGCTCTCCGTTCTTCGAAGCCACGCGAATGGTCAATCGCTCGCCTAAACAGGTTATTAAGTTTCGAAACCATGAAATCGGCTGTGGCGGCAGCTTGTGTCTGCGTCTCGTCTTCAACATCAAGCCATAGAACTTGCCCAGAAGAGCTTCCGAGCGCCCTTTTTCGCAAGTAACTGCTTCACGCTCAGCGCGCCGAATCGATCTCTGGATCGAGCTTTTTTGCAAATTGCTGAAAAGGGCCTCGACGGGTGCATCCAGATCGATTACGTGGAAGCAGAACGAGCTGCCCTTCTCGTGACCGCTAAGTGGCCGCAGCAGAGTAGAATTCCGCGGCCGGATCTCGATGTATTTCCATCTGCTTTCGTTGATCAACGCTCGGAGGAAATCGATCAATTCCTGGCTAGCGTCGTCGTTGTCCAATAACGGCTCGCAATGGTCGGCAAAAGGGAGAGAAACGATGCGGCGTCCAGTGAGCCAGCTCGAAATGCGACAAAATACGATGCCATTCGTTAACCTGGATTGCGGAGGCGAAGTGGTAAAAACGACCGGCTCGTATCCGTAGGTCAGGCGGAGCGCCTCCAGCCAGGACGGCGTGTGAAAAACAGAGGCAGCCGGGTGTGCTTCTACAAATTCGTTCCAGCGCTGATCTTTTAAAGGATCGAGAGTGTAGACGGTCACGCGAATTCTCTTGGCGAGGTAATAACCGGGGACGCGTCCAACTTGCCGACGACTTTCGACTTTTGTCGTTCACTTAATTCAGTGAGCAGCCGAGGATAGATATCTGCGAAAGTGGGAACTGCTATTCCTTTGGAGCACAAGAATGAGAGGAAGTCGTCCACGGTTTGAAGGTCGACTAAATCTTTCGTGTGACCGATTGCTACGAGAGGCCGGTACAACTCAGGTTCGTCTCGGTCTTTTCGAATGACGCGCTCGACCATGGACGTCAACTCACCCAGCGTCATGCGGCAAAAATCAAGTTTCAGAGGGCATTGAAAGCGCAGGAAATCGCGTAAGCGATTCACTTTGCCAATACGATCCTGGCCTGCCGTGCCGAAATTCTTGCCGAAGCCCAGGCGCTTGGAAGTTGCCATCCGCCAAATTGGAACCATCTCTGTATAGATGGGAACTTCGATGCATTCTCCCGCCGCATCTGGTTGGTTCGCATTTTGATCGAATGACCAGTAGTAGCCATTTTTTAGAGCGGCCCTGTAATCCAAACCATGCTTGTGTTGCAACCCGCCTTTGAAGACCGACGAATCGACTTTAATGCCGTTTTGGGCCAAAACACTTGCAGCCGGCTGAGTAGGTTGGAACAACCAGTTGCCTGCACGAAACGACAAGGGCGTAAAACGGGGCTCATCGACCATGTGGCGCAAATATTCGAGCGAACACTCGACAATTTTGGCTATGCCGTTTCTCGGCAACGTACAAAGATTGTATTCACTGAAATCGAGAAGCCAGCGTCCGTCGCAATAACGCGCATTGCACCATTGCGGGTGCAAGTGCAACGCGATCTCGAAACCTTCGCGATAGAGCTCCCGAACCTGCTTTCGAATGAGTTCGATGGCCGAGTCTGTCCCGAATGCTTCGATCTTTTCGAATTCAGCGACTTCGACGAAGTTGACAAAGTGTGCGCCCCATTTGTGGAATACATCTTTGAGACGCCGTGCAGGTTCATAGACCAGATCGCTTAACGCGCCCGTGCCATTGCCATAGATTTCGTAATCCAGTGTAAAGATGCAGTCAATCATCGGCGGTGGTTTGAGCGCATTCGGCGGCGCTATCCCTTAAACCTTGTTTCGCACAAAATTCTTGACGTCGTTCAAGGACCTTTGCGTGTCTCGTGGAAGCATTTTGTAAACTGATTTCAGGCCTGACCGCACAGTTCCGAGGAGTCTGCCCCGGTAGTAAGATTTGTCGCGAAGGCTTTGCAGCCAAGTGTCAAAGTCGCTCGATGCGGCGCCATTGCGGTATTCAATTCCGGTCGGAAGATTCCGAGCCACAAAATCTCCTTCCCTCAAGCGTTGAATTATCGCGTTGGCGGCGCCAGAAGATGGCGCGGAGAGCGAGATGATATTTGCGATCGCCAGATTTGCCTTATGCAGATCGCAGCCGAAGAAATATCGATGCTGCCTGCGCCGCGAATATGTCTGCCACTCGTCAAGGAGTTTGAAAGGAGGGATGTGGCTGCCATCCGCCTGCTGATTCCATATTTCGACGCCCTGGATCTGGTATTGCTGCAGGTGCTTCACTACTTTCTCAAACGGATATTTCGAGGCGTGAGCCAAAACCTTACACAAGCGGTTTGCACTGCCCGTGCCATCAGACGCAAACCTTGCGATCTCGTTGTGGTCCCGCACGGGAAAAAGGATGGTGTCCAATCCTGATAAGTTCACCTCGATGCCCGGGATCAGAAGGAAGCCGCTTTTTTCGCTAACCTCGCGTGTTTCCCGGAGGTACTCATTGAACGTCGGGGCCGCGAAGTCTTCGAAGTGCTCGGTCAGGATGCAAAACGCCAAACCAGCCGCGCTCAAGACAGATGCAATCTCTGAAAGAGTGCTTCTGCCATCGTGAGAGTAGGTTGAATGAAAGTGGAAAGTGCCTTGGATTGTTTCTTGCATGGGAAACAAAAATAAATTTAGGATCGAGGCTGAATTAATCTGCCGAGAAACGGCATGGGATCGTCCCATGTAAGGATCAGCTCTGCGGTTCGGCGATCAAAAAAAGAACCAATATAGGATCTCAATGCGGCCCCGCGCTTTGTAACGTGGCCCTTCCATCCCTTAGGAGCGCCCTTTAGTGAAAGGAATAGAGATTTTGTGTCGCCAACAAGATATCGGCCCCTAACGCCAACCCGGTAGGCCTTTTCTTCGGGCCGAATCTCTATTCCGTTCAGCATTTTCCAATAGAGATACGGCAAATCCTGTCCGGCCGCGATTGCCAACAGCACCGAGCCCCAAAACCTGCCGTTGATTTCCATCAAGTAGGGCTGCCCGCTTCTGTGATCGATTTTATATTCAACCATCGCGGGTCCGCTGAAGCCGATCTGCTTCATGAGTGAAGTAGTCGCATTCAGGAGTTGTGAATCAATCTCAATGGTTTCCGCAAGGGCGCTCGGTCCTCCCCAGGGGGTGCTCTCCCGCAATCTGCGGTGCCCAATAAGCGCCACTGGACGGCCTGCGTCAAATAGTCCAGATATGCCCACACCGTACCCGTCGATAAATTCTTGCACTAAAACGCACTCGCCCATCACCAGCCGCGACCTGCACTCGTCTTCCAATTCGCTTTTGCTAAAGACAACTGCTGTTTTGCTACTCGTTTGACTTTTATTGTCAGCCAGCACCTCGCTGGATTCCGATTTGATCGCCACCGGAAAATCCAGAGCGATCGGGTCGAACCCCTGCAGATAGCTTTCAGTGACAAAAACCGTCTTCGGAATCGGGATACCGAGGGATTGCGCACACTTCAACGTATTGGCCTTGCTAAATGCAGCCTGGATCTCCGGCTCACGAGGGACGATCGGGACGCATTTCAATTCATTTCTATAACGGCTGCATGCCATGATCGCGGCTTCCGAAGTTGGGAAAACGCAGTCCGCGCCAAATTCCTGGCAATAGTGATTCACTTCCCGAATGAACTTCGATAGATGTCGTTTCGGACTCGTATAGATAAAAGTTTCCTTGGAATAACGCGACAGCAAACTCATGTCCCACCGCGTCTCGCCGCCCACCGCGAATGGGATCCCTTTCTTCCCCCACGAACGCACACACGCCAGAGTCCGTGTCGAGTACCCGTCGAGGAGCAGTACCTTTGTGAGTTTTTTGCCTGATTGAGCCCAAGGCAAGCATGCCATGGGTGCGTGAGGCGAGGCCGCCGGCTGTACATCGATCGCTGTTGAATGAAAGATCATTGGCGACAATTAATTGCCGTCGGCTTTATGCCCGCGTAGCAAACTAACCGTTAGGCTTTCCGTTGCAGCGCGGAAGGTATATTTCAATCGCTCCATTTGATCTTTACGGCGGAAGGCCATGAGGTCCCGTGGTATCGTTCGCTCAACCCCGCTCAGAGAATTCCAAAAATAAGAAGCGAGTATGAGCACGCCTCCGATGATGTAGGGCCTATTCCCCATTTGGTAGACACCACGGACGATCTCCCAAATCGGATGACTCCCAAGCAAATAATCCATGCGGCCGCGGTGCAGTCGCTCGCGGAGCCCCTTCATTTGGGCGCCGTTCATTGGACGATGGTGATAACAGGGCTTATCGGGGAAAGTTCTGGTTTGCCACCCCGTGGCCCTTGCGCTCAGCACCGCCACAACATCAACTCCGCCGGATTCAAGAGGCCGATATCCACCGATAACTTCAAAACATTCTCGGCGAAAGACCTGGCAGGGACCCGACACGTACTCGAGATCCGCGACTTTGTAATGTTTATTCGACGTGACGTCCACAAGACGTCCTCCCACCAGCCCCAGGTTAGGAGTTTCGGTCAGTCTTTGAAGCAGGAATGAGAAGTAGTCTTCGTCAAATGAGACGTCAGCGTCGAGGTTGACAATGACGTCGTATTGCAGTCCGCTCATTCGAGCATAACCGGCGTTGAAGGCATGCACTTTGCCGGCGAAGTGCCGTTCACTACGCTCCGGCATCCGCACCAGTTCGATCCATGGATGATCATTGGTGTAGCGGCTTACGATTTCATCCATTCCATCGGTCGACCCGTCGCTGATGATCACCCATTTAAGGGGCCGCACGGTTTGAGCGATTACCGATTTGAGCGTGAGTTCGATGTACTGCGCCTCATTACGGGCGGGGGTCACGATTACGTATGTAGGCAGGCTTAACATGCTTGTGTCAACGTTACTTAGGCTGCAACAAAAGTGCGTGAAGTTTCCGTCTGTGGACCTTTTTCCGCCACACGCGAACCGCAGAGCAGCGCGGACATCGCAAGCAACATCCACGCTAACGACCACCTCATATAGGGCGTCCGGATCGTGCCAAAACGCAGGACACGGTAATAGAAATAGCCGCGGTCGTTCCACATGCGGTTCATGGCCCATTGGAGCACCGAACGCGCCAAGGGAATATTGTCAGAGCCCAGATCCTGAAGCTCGACGAGTGTAATGATGCTTTGCGCTACGCAGTGGGTATCGATGGGATAGGTACGGTCATGGAAATAGCGAACCGCGCCATCCTCACGGAAAAAGTGCGCTCGATAAAAATCGAAACCTTTTCGGATGCACGAATCGAATTCGCTTGTATTGGAATCTCGGCCAATGGACCGCAGCGCGCAGAGATTGTATCCAGTATGGAAATTGTCGATCCATCGCTGCGAAGGTCCCTCGGCGTACCACCAGGAACCGTCCGCACGTTGCTTCGCGGCTGAATAGCGGGCAACACGAAGAGCAGGGGCGATAAATTTCTTCTCGCCGGTGTGCTTGGATACTCGGCATAGCAAAGCGGCGGCAAGAAAGTTCGCGTTGTGAACTTCGAGCTGAAGCGAAGGCTGCGGATAACTGAAACCCGCAGCGGAGCCATTTCCTGACCAGTAAAGCTCGTTCAAGATATATTCCGTCGCGCTTACCGCCATGCTCAGACATGCTGAATCCTGAGATTGTTCGTAAGCGTCCAGGAGCGCGTTGGCAACAAACGTCGTGGATACCAAATTCGGTGCGCCGGCGGGAACTATGATCGTGCGAGTCTGCCAGGGAAAACTATACCCCCAGCACCAGTAGGGAACTCCGGGCGCTCGGAGTGCTATCAGCCGGTCGATCATCCTTGGGACCTGGTCTCCCGGGTTGATTTCCTCAGCTTTTGAAAGCTTTACGAATGCCGCCAGGAACAGCGCGATAGCCTTAGCATTCTGAACTTTTGGAATGAATAAGAATGGGCGGATATTGAAAGGGCTGCGCTTCAAGGCTTGAGTAAGCACGATCCTTGGAACCCTCGAGTTCAGAAATGGCAGCACCTCAAGGACTTTGCTGTTCAGGGCGTCGTACGGGTCATAGCCGGCCCAATCGTTCGCTCGACAAAAGTCCAGCAACTTCAGAATCGCGGTCTTAACGTCAGGATCCATAGTTGATTAGTCGAAAGTGCCCATGGGCATTAGTTGCTGAGCGCTACGTCCCAAGGCAAATACTTCGGGAAAGGTCTTTTCGGCGTGAATACGCGTCAAAGCATCCACTATGCGTATGGCCGCTTGGCCATCCCACTTCTCCGGCACAGACGCAGTGACTTTCTTGGTCATCTGCTGGCGAATAGCATTTCTGATTCTGTCTTTGCTTGTTCCCGCAAGGACGTTCGTCCCAATTTCAGTGGTAATGGGTCTCTCTGTGTTTTCCCGGACGGTCACGCAAGGGACTCCCAGGCATGTTGTTTCTTCCTGGATACCGCCAGAATCGGTCACAACGACGGACGCATGCATCATTAGACAGAGAAAATCGAGATAGCCCATCGGCGGCGTCAGGATGATTCCATGCCTACCGTTTCGCGAATTTCCCCGATCGGGTTGAATTGATGAACCATTCACGCCCAACCGGCCTGCCAGGCCAAATTCCTCAAGCCGCTTTTGTGTTCGAGGATGTACAGGGAAGATGACAGGATGATCCCGGGCCAGCTCTTCCAGACCTGCCAGGATATTCAGAAAGGAGTCTCGATGATCGACGTTCGAAGGCCGATGCAAAGTCAGCAACGCGTAGCGGCGGATCGCGTTTTGGTCCCCGTTGTTCCCAGCGCTTGAGCGAAGTCCTAACTCATCGAGGATGAATGATGATTCTGCTCTCGTTTTGAAAGCGAGCAGGGAATCGATCATGGTGTTCCCGACGAAGTGAATTCGCTCGGCGGGGACGCCCTCACTCCGAAGATTCTGCAAGCCATTTGGCTCGGTGACGAATAGGAGGTCAGAAATCTGGTCAGTCAGAATACGGTTGATCTCCTCTGGCATGCACCGGTCAAAAGAACGTAAGCCTGCTTCCACA
Source organism: uncultured Acidobacteriota bacterium (assembly GCA_963803735.1). GTDB lineage: Bacteria > Acidobacteriota > Terriglobia > Acidiferrales > UBA7541 > Palsa-189. The sequence continues at coordinate 94,290 of CAWDNV010000023.1, forward strand.
TGAGCGATCAAAGGCCGCGAACCTATGGAGTCAAAGGAAACTTTGGCTGTAACCAGCGCACAGGCTAGGGTGGACGTCACATCTCCAACCACCACAACAACGTCAGGTTTTTTCTCCCATAGAACCGTTTCGAATTTCTTCATAATTTCCGCGGTTTGGACGATCTGTGAGCCGGAGCCAACACCCAGGTGAATATCGGGCGGCGGAAGCTTGAGATCGCTAAAAAACGAACCAGACATGAACTCATCGTGATGCTGTCCGGTATGAACGAGGATGTGTTCGATCGCTTCATAGCCGCTTTCACTCGCGCCTATGACAATGTTTGTGTTGTGCCGGTCAACTGCACGGATTATTGGGGCAGCCTTCATGAAATTCGGACGTGCACCAACGACCGAAAGAATTCTCATTTTTAATGCGACCTTAAAGGTTTGTGTGGACCGACGTGGACTTCAAGTAAGAGTCAGGGTAAGGCGCGGGAGAGTTCGATCCGACGATAGCTACAACTTGATCGACGATACTTTTTAGAGCGTCATTGTTGCCATTTTGCGGCTTGGAAAATGTGTTCCGTCGGACGATGCGGATTTTCGTTTGCACGTCCTGGACGCCTTCGAGGAGTACCAAACGATCGCGGTCGCTGAGATATTGGTCCACTGCGCCAATCTTGCCGCGGAAGGTGCTGTAGACGGGCACGCCCAGGGCAGCGGCCTCTCTGTTCATCGTACCGCCACCACTGATCACCAGATCGGAATGCCAAATCAGATTCAAGCCATCGACGACCTGGTGTGGGATGCGTATCTTCCGATTCTCGAAAAGGGCTGGCCAATGATTCCTCAGATGAGCAGCCTGCTTATCATTGCGAGGAAGCATGACGATCTTTACCTCGGGCCTACGGCTTAGAAATTCGATCACTGCCTCGAAGAGTTCGTCACTCTGCGGCCGATGATAGTGAGCTTCGGTAGCTGGCGGCCGCACCGTAACAACGACGTCGTCATAGTCGAGCCCGAGTTCTGGTCTTATGTGCGGGTCTGGAACGAACCTCGGGACATAAACGTCTTCTTTAATGCCGGGATATTTCAGAACCCGCTTGGGGTCACACCGGAAAACGCTGCTCGGAATGACCTCGGGACACATGTACCAAGTCGGCTCAATCAGACCTAGCCTCTTTGCACATTCATAGTCGAGTATCAACAGAGAGGGAATTCTCAGGCCTGCACACACCATGATCTGCGAACGCGAGCCATGAGAGATCGCTAAATCCGGCTTTTCCCTCAGGACCGTGGGTATCAATTGCATACCACGAACACCCACACCCAAAAGCTTGCGTAGCTTGTTTTTGCCCTGGTGATGTCCGATGAGCTTATATTTCAAATGAAAAAGATCGGCCAGTTCTCGCACTTGATAGGCGTTTCGCGCCGTAAGCATGATCGAATAGCCGCGGTTCTGCAGTTCATTGATTATGGGAGCGAAAAACGGCACATGCGGAGAGTTATCCAAATCGATCCAGATCTTTGCTTTTCCCGCATGCCGAAGACGAGGCCCAGAATTCATGATTTGTCGCTCACACGTCCACCTTTAGCTTCGTAGAGCTGAAAACAGGCAAGGTTCAACTGTTGCTTGTTGTTTGTTGCTGACCGCAAGTTCGTTTCAAGAAGTGGCTATCTCGAAACTAGGTTGCTGTGGAGAGATACGGCTGGCTGTTACGCTAACTTTTGTGGAAAGCAACTCGAGAGCCGCTTGGGCGACTCGTTTCTGCTGCGCCGCCTCAAGGTGAGGGTACATGGGCAGAGAGAGAATCTCTGACGCAATCCTCTCTGCTACGGGGAAATCTCCCGATTCGTAACCAAAACCCGCATAGGCTTTTTGAAGGTGTAGCGGCGTCGGATAGTGAATTTGTGCCGCGATTTCAGCCTGCGCAAGATGCCTCTGGAGCTGATCGCGATGTCGGGACCGAATTACATACAGGTGATATACGGCCCGGGATCGTGGAGATTCGTAAGGAGTAGAGACAAGTTCGGACTGCGAACCAAAGAGCTCATTGTAACGATGAGCATTCTCGCGGCGCTTCCGATTCCAATCGGGCAAGAAGTTGAGCTTGGTCTGCAAGATCCCGGCTTGGAGCGCGTCGAGCCTCCCATTGTAACCTTCGATTTCGTGGCAATACTTGTGCGCCTGTCCATGGTCGCGCAGCATACGAACCTTCTTTGCAAGCGTTGCATCGTTGGTAGTCACTGCGCCAGCTTCTCCGCATGCGCCCAGGTTCTTACCGGGATAGAAGCTGAAAGCGGCAGCATGGCCCATGGAACCGACGCGCCGCCACCGATTCTCCTTGGTTGAAAAGTACTCGGCTCCGTGCGCCTGGCAAGCATCTTCAATGACAACTAAGTTGTATCGTTCGGCGAGCTCCACGATTAAGTCCATTTCCGCAGGCTGGCCATATAAGTGCACCGGCACAATCGCGGAAATTGGGCTTCGCGTTTCCTCGTTCAGTAATTGTCCAGTTCTGGAATCGCGCACGCATCGCGTCTCCAGATATTCCTGAAGTTTTCTCGGGTCGATGTTGAAGGTGCGTTCGTCGATATCGACGAAATCGGGCCGTGCTCCGGCCTGAGAAATCGCCTCTGCAGTTGCGATGAAGGTGTTTGGAACGGTAATCACGGTGTCGCCGGGCTTCACGCCGGCGGCAATCAAGGCGAAACGCAATGCGTCCGTGCCGCTCGACACACCGATGCAATCCTGCGCTTGGCAAAATTCTGCGAAGTCTCTCTCGAAGCCTTCCACGAGCGGTCCGCCGATGAATCCGGCTGTTTCCAGGACGCCGCGAAAGACCCAGATCAATTCCTCTTCTAATTCGAGGTGAGGTGTAACTAAATCCAGGAATGGAATCTTAGCGTTGCCAGCCATTATGCTACCCTCAACTCCGGCGTCATCACGCGCAGAACTTTCGCCGGATTTCCCGCCACGACGGCATTGTCGGGCACGTCGCGTGTTACGACGCTGCCGGCGCCGACCATCGCGTTTTCGCCGATCACCACGTTCGCTAAAATCGTTGAGCCAGAACCGATGGAGGCGCCTTTTTTCACGAGCGTGCGCTCTACTTTCCAATCCTTTTCGGTTTGGAGTTCGCCCTGCGCAGTGGTTGCCCGTGGAAAAAGATCATTGATAAAGACCACTCCGTGGCCTACGAAGACGTTGTCTTCGATGGAGACGCCTTCGCAGACGAAGGTGTGGCTCGAAATCTTGCAGTTTTGGCCGACCTTGGCGTTTTTTTGTATTTCGACAAAAGCGCCGATTTTTGTGTTGTCGCCGACTTCACAGCCGTACAAATTGACAAATGGCGACAGCCTTACGTCCTTTCCCAGTCGGACGTCTGGAGATACGCATTGATGCTGGTTCATAGCCGGATGATTTGTCCTCTCTTTTCTAATGATTGATCGGCAGCTTCAAGAAGCTTGACAACCCCCAAACCGGCAACACCATCGTTAATCGGCGTGCGGTCATTCGCGATGCAGTCCAGAAAGTATTCGAGCTCGACTTTCAGGGCCTCGGTTTGTTCCACCTTCGGCGCCCATACGTCGCCTGACCGATAACTCACGAGCAAGTCATAAAGTCCCTGTCCGCTCTTGATCTGCACGCCTTTGTCATAAACTTTGATCTTCTCGTCGGCTTCCAGATCGTCCCAGACCAGCATTTTCTTCTCGCCGCCGATTAGTGTGGTGCGGATCTTCACGGGGGAAAGCCAATTGACATTGATGTGGGCGACCACGTTGCTGGGGAAGTAGACGGTGATGAAAGCAACGTCCGCCAGTCCGTTCAAGTGCCGGCCGCCGGTCGCAACAACCGCTTCCGGCTTTTCGCGGATGATGTAATTCATGATCGAGAGATCATGGGGAGCGAGGTCCCACATGACGTTGACGTCGTGCTGGAAGAGCCCCAGATTGACGCGGATCGAGTCGAAGTAATACAGCGAACCTAACGTTCCATCGTCGACGAGTTGGCGAATCTTTCGAACCGAGCCGGTGAACAGGAACGTATGATCCACCATGATCTTTAAGTGTTTTCGCTCCGCCAGTTCGATCAGTTCCTCTGCCTGCTGCGTCGTCGAAGTAAACGGCTTTTCGACAAAAACGTGTTTGCCATTTTCGAGCGCGCGTTTCGCCAGTTCGAAGTGCGTCCACACCGGAGTAATAACCGCAATCGCATCTATGTCCGGGGATGTAAGGACTTGCGTCAGGTCCGTGGTCAGCTCGATATCGGAAAAAGCTTTTCTTGCGCGACGGAGTGCTGCCGGGCTCTGGTCGCAGATTGTTGTGACCCGGCAATTGTCAAGAGCGTGGAGGTTCCGAACAACATTTGGGCCCCAATAGCCGTAGCCAATTGCGCCAACACGTATCGTTCTGTCGGGGCTTGGACGAAGATAGCAATTAATACCCTCAACCAACTCCGCTGTTCCAACCGAATAAGCAGCCTGGACGGTCGTAATTGAACTACTCTCACTCATAAGAATGAATGCTCCTTTTGAGTCGGGTACGGTGGGGCGCCGTCCGGAATGAATGAATTAGAACGAAAGACGGAGATGGAAGCGCACGACGAGAGCCTTCAGTAAGCACCCTCGCCGGAAAACACAGCTTGTGGAGTGTGCAAAAGTATTTTGATATCCAACCAAAACGACCACTGCCTCACGTAACGCAGATCGAGCCGCACCATATCGTCAAATGTGGTTTTGCTGCGGCCGGTGACCTGCCACAAGCCCGTGATTCCCGGTTTTACTTCCAGGAATCGCGTTCGGTGCCAGGCCTGATAGAAATCTATCTCATAGGGAATCGCGGGCCGCGGACCAACCAGAGACATCTCGCCCTTGAGGACGTTGATCAGCTGGGGAAGCTCGTCGAGGCTGGATTTGCGGAGAAATCCGCCGATTCGCGTGAGCCGTGGGTCTTTCGTGATTTTATATGTTACGCCTTGTTCTTTGCCGATGGCTCCGGAGATGAACCGCTTGACGTACTCCTGATGAATGTGCGCACCACTCCCGCACTTCATCGATCGGAATTTCAAGAACCAAAATCGGCGGCCGAACTGACCCACTCTTTCCTGCCTGAACAAGACTGGACCTTTAGACGTTAGTTTCACGGCCACGGAAATCAGGATGAACAGTGGCGAAAACAGGATGATCGCCATCAGGCTAGCCACAACATCAAGGGCACGTTTGGCGAGCCGTGAAAGCCTTGTTGCGAGATTGGCCTCTCGCAAATCAGGATAAATTGTCTCGTCCATCAAAGGGCTGCCATTCGATTTATCTCCATCCTCCGGAAAAGAGTGAAAGGAGATTCGAATTTGATCGGCTTGTTCCTGAGTTAGATTCGCCCGCAGCCTGGCGCTCACCTCGGCACTCATCAAATTCTGCAGCCGGTCACTGTCAGTCTTGTGTAGCTCCGTGAAAATGATGGCCAGAACAGCGTTTCGTTCGTACCATCCGAGAATGTCCGTCTCCCTGGTTGGCGAAGAAAGTGCCGACACAATACCTGGCAATACTTTGTTCGACTGCTTGGTCGCAAGAAGCTTTTCGGCATTTAGGAGCATTAGAAGAACACATTTCCCAGAGCGCTCGGCTCTCTTACGCTCCCAGCACAGAAACCGTTGAAACATATCTTGAGTGAGGAGCTCGGAGGGGTGCCGGTAAGAAGAGCGGTATGCCTCCGTAGTCGTGCTCGACGACTCGCGGAGATCGAGCTTTTCTGTTACCAGGCGAGTCATCGGGGTATGGCTCCGGGTGTATGGATCGCGGGCCGGCTGGGTCATGTTGTCCGAATCTCCTAAGACGTGTGTAGCGGAACGTTTGCGTTGGACATCTGGGGCAATTTAGAGGAAATTGGAGAGACCCACGCGCTGTCGATTTCAACAGCTACAGAGCGCCTCAGCAGGCCTACAGATAAAACAAGCCGATGATTTCCCTTGAGATTGACCAAGATTCCCTCAAATCCAGAGAGCGGTCCGTAAGCGATCCTGACTTTCTGTCCGACTTGCAAAAAAGGCCACGGTTGCCGCGGTAACTCCGATTGAACCACAGCCTGAAGCGCGGCAAGTTCGGCATCGTCGATAGGGATGGGGTTTTTGCCGATTCCTACCACCTGGATCACGCCCGGAGTCACGAGAATGGGAAGGCGATTTAGAAGGTCAAATTTGCAGAATACGTAGCCCGGAAACAGAGGCAATTCAACCTCTTTGATCCGATCAGACCAACGGCGGCGGCAAGTGTAAACAGGCAGAAAGAGTTCGTAGCCCTTGCTGCGCAAATGAGCGGCAGCGAAATGTTCATATCTCGATCTTGTCTGCAGGGCAAACCACGAGTACGTGTTGGCTTCCGATTTCATTCCATTCCCCTGGGGTTATTTAAAGGCTTCTTTCAACTTCGGCTTCGACGAAACGAATTTGGACAAGCTACCGCCCTGACACTCCCACACCTGAAATCGCTAAACTACGGAACTAACAGCAACGACGAGAAAAGCCGCGCCTGCTTATGGCCAGACCCGCCGACAAATCACTTTTCCGCGCCTGTGCCACGTCCAACCTAGTAGTAGCCATACTGGCCGTAAATCGCTTCGTCCTCGACTCCATTCAGAACAACACCAAGCAAATTCTTGCTCTTAAGCTCCGCACACGCCGTCTGCGCCATGTTGAAGGGCACCATTCCGGCGCGCACGACAAAGAGCACTCCATCGCACATATTTGCTAATACGCTCGCGTCGGAAATCGGGAGCACAGGGGGCGCATCTACAATGATCCAGTCGAAGAGAGGACCCAGCCGTGCGAACAATGCTCGCAGCTGGTTATTGGCGAGCAGTTCTCCCGGGTCGGAACGCGGCTTTCCTGCAGGGATAAAGAAGAGTCCTCCCTGCGTATCGGTTTGGATAATGGAACACTCGTCGCTTTCGCCGGCGAGGTAATCGCTCAGGCCTGGCGCAGATGGCGCTCCCAAAGCCGAATGCAATTTCGGTGCACGCAGGTCCCCGTCGATCAGCAAAACCCGCTTGCCGCGTTGCCGGGAGATCGATTGAGCAAGATTCAGCGCCACAAATGTTTTTCCCTCGCCCATGGCCGTACTTGTTAAAAGCAGAGTTTGCAGCGTTCGTGCTTCGCGAAGGCTATACAAACGGGCCCGCAGGGTACCAAACTGCTCGGCATGCCTCTTGTTGGACCCCTCGCTTGAGAAAACGGTCCACTGAAGCTTTGGTTTCCACCCCGGCTTTACGCACCGCTGCTGCAGTTCTTCGAATCCCGGCTGCCGGCCTGCAGGCACGCTCTCTGGTCTTACGGCGGCCAGAATTTCTGGAATTCGGCGTGCCGCCGAGGCATTGTGAATGGCTTCAGCAACGGCGGCTTCCAACGGCCTCGCCTCTGCTTCCAGCGGAGGGCGGGCCGCTCGTTGGTCTTGCACGTTCTTAAGTGCCTCGTAGACGCGGCTCATATTTTTGGCTCCTCTGATTTTGCCCAAGCCGTCATAGCTGGATCGGCGCCACCTTGTTGTTTGGCAAAATCCCTGAGCAATGATTCACTTGGCGAGAAGTTCGCGGCTGCTTTGGCCATGGCTGCCAACATGGCCTGGATCAAGGGCGCCGTCTCGCTCTCCGGAACACCGTAGCTAGACTGGGGAACAATCGGGGCGATGAGATCCAGCTCAAATTCTCGCGCGACGTCGTGGATCAGCGTCACCGAAACCTGCTTCTGCCGTGCGGCAAAGGCGTTTATCAGCGCATGTTCACAGAGAACGTTGATCACGCGCGGCACTCCTCGCGAGTACTCGTGAATGCTTTCGATAGCTTCCGGAGGAAAGATCGTTTCGCCCGTAGCGCCGGCAATACGGAGCCGTTCCTCGATGTAACTTATAGTTTCGGATAGCGAGAGTTGGCTTGTCCGGTAACGCAGCGTAATCCGTTGCCGAAGCTGCCGCAGCTTCGGATCCCTGAGCTTCCATTCAAGTTCCGGTTGACCGGATAAAACGATCTGGAGCAATTTTTCGCTCGAGGTCTCCAGGTTTGTGAGCAGCCGGATTTCTTCGAGCAGCTCCGGGCTGAGGTTCTGCGCCTCGTCCACAATGAGCACCGCAGGCTCGGGATGCCCGGCGACGAATCGATCCAGCAGCCAGGTATTGAGCCGGATCAACATGTCGCTCTTGGCGCGGGACGCGCAGGGAATTCCGAAATCCGTCAGGATGTAATTGAATAAATCCTCGACACTCAGCCGAGTATTGAAGACAAAAGCCGTCGCCGCCTGGTTCTGCCGCAGCCAATCCATGAGCTGATTGAGCAGGGTGGTTTTCCCCGTGCCAACCTCACCCGTCAGAAGGATGATTCCCTTGCGCCTCTGAACTCCGTAAGCCAAGCCTGCCAGCGCTTCCTGCATGACGGGCGTCAGGAAGAAGTACCGGGGATCCGGACTCACGTTGAAAGCGCTTTCTTTCAGCCCAAAAAACTCGTTGTACATGGCTACTGCCTTCCGGCTGCTGGGTTCAATTTGATCTGGCGATTCGATGGTGCGACTCTGCGGTTGCCGTTGTTCCGGGGACCACCCGGCCCCATCAGGGAAATTTGAGCTAAGGTTGGCAGCCGCAGATAAGTCTCGATATCCTGTTTGGATCGCATTGACCTGTCCCGCCACTCGGACAATTGCACCAGTCCCACGCCGAGAAGCAGCCCGGCACCCAGTCCTCCAAAACCGAATAGGGGACGATTAGGAAAGGACGGCCGCTCCGGGAAGCTTGGGGCGTCCAGTACGCGGAACTGCTCGCCTTGTTGGCGATGTTCCAGTTCAGTGGCCATTTGCGATTCATTTCGCTTCTTCAGCAGATCGTTGTAAAACTCCAGTGCCGTTTGGTAATCGCGGGTGAGGTACTTGAACTCCTGCTGAACTTTGGGGCTCAATTGGAGCCGGCCTTGCATCGTGTTGAGTTGCTCTTGCAGGTGCGCTTGTTCGTTCTGCTTTTGGGTAACGGCCAGCTCAGCTTGATGAAGCTGGGCCCGGAGCTGTTGAATTTCCAGCGGCTCGATGGACGACGCTTTTGGTTGTTGCTCGGCCGGTTCGGTTTGCTTCCTCGCAGCTGTTTCCAGAATTCTCTTTTGTAGCTCGGCGATATCCGTTTTGAGTTTCACCACATCGGGATATTCATCGGTATACCGTGCTTTAAGCGACAAAAGTTGTTCTTGCTCTTTCGCGAGTTGCTGTTCGAGTGTTTCGGGATTCTGGCCCTTCTGCGAAGATTCCCAGCCCGCGACCTGCTGTTTCAACAAGGATTCCGCGAACGCTTTTTCTTCGCGCGCCTGGTTCAAAGCCTGCGTGGCAGCTTCGAGTTGCGGGCTGAGCCCCATCAACAAAGTGAGGTTGTTTTGTTCATTTTCCGGGAGTTCGCCCACATAGCGGCCCTGGAAATCAGCCAGTTTGGCGTCCTGCTCGTCCAGCTTGTTTTTAGCTTCCTGCAGTTGTGCGCCTAGAAACTGAGTTGTGTCTTCGGCTTGCTGCTGACGAAGCCGCAGGCTCTGCTCCATAAACATTGAGGTGATCTCGGTGCATATGCGTTGAGCAAGCCAAGGCTCGCCCAGCGTAACGTCGACGTTGAAGCCCGGCAGCGCCGTCGGTTGCGTTCCCTGCGTGGGGTTCAGAGGTTTCACGGTAATAGATTTCTGCAACCGGGCGACGAGCACCTCCATCGGCACCTTGTTTACGTCTTCCTTGTACATCCCGAATTGCTCGACCAGATGTTGCAGGCGAGTCCGGCTCAGGATCTGCTCCTCCATGCTGGCGAGACGTTGGTTCAGATCCTCACTTACGACTGGCTTGACGTAGCTGTCAGGGACGGTCGGCGATTCAACGAGAACTACCGTGTGCGAAGTAAACCGGGCGGGCAACGCGAGACTCAGCGCATATCCGATGAAGGCGCCCAGTATCACGGGCAGGATCAGCAGCCAGCGTCGCCTGCTGAGAATCGCCAGATAATCCTCAAGTTTCAATTCTTTCTGTTTGGTCATCGCCATTAATCCGCTTTCGCCATCCTTTGAGCTTTCCAGAGTGCCGCTATCCGATCGGGCGGGCCTGTGAACGGCCCGTAAGCCCTACTGATATGAGCTGCCGCATAAATTCGCCTCCGCAGGCGACGCCGGCACAGACAAAATTCGTGGCCTGACGTTGCAGCTGGTAACTAAAAAAGATGCTCGCCCTGCGACTCAGGGCGTGGTTGATCGTCACTCCCGCGAACCAGTCCCGGTAAATCTCGTTTGTTGCTTGTTGCGTCGTCTGCATCAATCCTTGATTCCTGGCGTAACCGCCAATGACTTCAGCAGTGAGCGTGCGGGAGAGTGGAGTGTCCACCGCCGCGGATCCTTGGTCTGTGACGGCACCGGTCAGAAAGCCGGCTCCATCCGTGAGGCTGTGGCCATAGCTGAGCTTCACTGCGGCTTTCCCTATGTCGTAAGTCATCGAGCTATCGAGACTCCAATAAAGTTTTCGGGATACGACAGTTACTGGTGCGCTTGCCAAAGACGTCTGGCTCGCGGCCGTGTGGAAGAAAGCCAGCTCAGGGCCCGCGGCTACTTGAAATGCCATCCGGCCGGTCACCTGTCTTCCGAACGCAAGCTGGAAAATGTGCCCGTCCATCGGTTGGTAGACATTGCTAAACCGAAAGGCAGTAAGACGGTAGAGCAAAGCGACTGTGTTGTTGCGCGTAACGTGGCGATTGAAACCTGCTTGAACGGTCGTGTCGTTTAAATCCATGAAGTTGGATTTGAAGAAACGCAGCAGGGAGTAAGATCCGAGAAGCGTTAGCGTGGACCGTTGACCAAAAGGAACATCTAGTTCGCCTACGAACGAATTAGTGAGTTCCTGCCCGAGTGTGCTGACGATGGATTGATTCGGCAAGAATGCCGGCTGCAGCGAGGATTCCCGATTGGCGGAAAGATCCGCGCCCATCGGCACATAAAACTCCGATACCGCTTCGGGGAGATAACCGAACTGATCGAAGAGCGAGATTGTGGCGTGGCGCCAGCTCAGCTTTTCTCCCAATGAAAGCTGTTGAATCGGCCCGTCTTCGGTCGTGTACTGTGAAAGCACACCGCCGCCGAGATAATTCAAATTCAGGTCGGAGCTGCGCGAAGCCCAGTGCAGGTCTGCTCCGCCATAGAAAGAGCCCCAAGGAGCTAAGGTAACCGTGTTTCCCACCCCGAGAGGATTGGTATCCAGAACTGACGTTAAGTTGAAGAACGGTTGCCAGTAGCTCCGTCGGGACTCAGATGCTTCGGGCGAAAGGTCTTGAGCTCCTGCCAGGGCGCGATCATTCGCCGTTGACGTTTCCAAAGCGCCGCTCGTGGCCCCAGAATTCCCCGCGTGGAAGGGCGTAACAACCGGCTGCACCGCAAGTGCTGACGCGCCCCCAAGCTGACTTTGGGCATGGCCCGCCGTCACTCCTAGGGCTGCCGCCAACAGTGCGATACCGATCTTTGGCTTCAAAGTGAGCATTTTTCTCGTGTTTTTACGGAACCACGATGGTGTCGCCCACCTTTAGGGCGACGTTCTGCTCGGGGTTACTGCCCTTCAGAAACTCTTTGTAATTGAAAGAAAGCCTTGTCTGGCCGGCGTCGCCTTCTCGCAGTACATAGATTTTCTGGAGACGCGCATATTGCGTCAGACCGCCCGCACTGGAAATCGCCTGCAGAACCGTCATTCCAGGCAGCAAGGGATACGCACCGGCGCGCGTCACTTCGCCGAGGAGGTAAATGCGCTGGCTGTTGATTGCCGTGACGATCACCGTCACCTGCGGATCGGTAACATAGCGCTTCAAGTTTTCGGTCAACTGGGCTGAGAGCTGCGTCGGCGTCTCCCCTGCCGCCTGGATGTCGTTCAGTAAGGGCAGTGAGATCTTTCCGTCTGGTCGCACAGGGACCGTACGGGTCAGTTCTGGCTCTTTCCAAACGCTGATATCCAGGAGATCTTCCGCGCCAATCACATAGTTAGCATTAGGCGTTACAGAGTAGGGGACCGTCTTGGCCACTGGCCCGGTTCGCGCCAATAAGACTTGATCCGACTTCTGCGCTCTGTCCGAGTTCTGCTGAGCTGGTGCGGAGCCAGGCATCAGGATCGCCAGCGCGAAGATCGCAAGCCCTGTCCACGGCGTCTTGCTCATGTGGTCGATCTTCTCAATGATTGCTGCCATTTTTCTTACCTCCCGCGCATACTAGCCTGTCAGATTGCCACTTAGCGCCTTTTGGCCGCTAAGAGATGCGCGCTGCAGTTTTGTCAAGCAAGGCGAGCAAGCCTTGGTGGAGGATTTCCTGCTTGGCTGGCTCGTTCCAGCGATGTCCCGGTATCCCCACCATCAGTCAAAATGCCCCCGTTACACCCAACTCTGGCCAGTGCTCTTACAAAATCCATTAAGGTCAATTGGTTAAGTAGAGGAATCAGTCTTACATCAACCACCCGTAAACCCTACGCGGGACCAAGTAACCCAACAATCAGGTGGATTGCTGAGCGAGGGCACGTGTGTACCTTACGTGGGTATCGGTACAGCTGGGTAGCCGCTCAACCCTGCGGTATTTCCTTCATTTATTGGGCACGTCACAGTCGAGAACGGCTGTTTCCGAAGAAAAGAAGCGGCCTGCCGAGACTTGCAACAAAAAACGCAGCGCTGTAGCGTATTTGCCACGTGTAGAGGATTTCGCAAGTCAATGGAGGTGGATATGCGTAGGTTTTGGGGACGTCTCGTTTTCTTGTTCTTGGCGTTACTCTCTGGGATCGCCCCGCTATACGCGCAAGGTTCGAAGCCAAATAGCCAGCCACAACGCACGCTCGACATCTATTTCATCGATACGGAAGGCGGCCAGGCCACGCTTTTCGTCTCGTCTTCGGGCGAATCGATGCTCGTGGATACGGGTTTCGCGGGAAATCAAGGTATGCCTGACGCAACAGCGACGAACTCCTCAGGCGCGCCCATTACGCGCGACGCTGACCGAATTAGCGCCATCTTCAAGCAGGCCGGCGTTACGGTCCTCGATTGGATGGTGATCTCGCATTACCATGGGGATCATGTCGGCAATGCTGCCGAACTGGCGAACCGCATTCCCGTGCGTCACTTTGTCGATCATGGGCCGTTCAGCGTGGAGTTGCAGCCCGGCCGGTCTGCGGCATTTCTGGCTTACATGGCTGTGCGAGATAAAGGCCGGGCCATTGTGGCGAAACCCGGAGACAAAATTCCATTTGCCGGCGTGAACGTACAGGTCGTCTCGTCGGCCGGCGAGTTGATCACTACGCCGATGCAGGGTGCGCCGGGCGCGGGTTTGCCCAATCCGCTGTGCCACGATGCCAAATTAAAGGAACAGGATCCCACGCCGGAGAATTTTGAGTCCGTGGGCATTGTGGTCCGCTACGGCAGTTTTCGCCTGCTGGACCTAGGTGACCTGACGTGGAACCAGGAGCATGCTTTGGCTTGCCCCAATAATCTCATCGGCACTTTCGACGTCTTCCATACCACGCGCCATGGTGATCCTCACGCCGGAGCTCCGCAACTGGTCCACGCTATTCATGCAAAAGTCGCGGTCATGAACAACGGCGAGAGAAAAGGCGGCGATCCAACCTACTGGCAGATTGTTCACGATGCGCCGGGGCTGGTGGACTTCTGGCAATTGCACCGTTCGGCTGCGGGTGGGGCCGAGCACAATTCGCCGGAGCAATTTCTGGCTAACCTGAACGAAACCGACCACGGGCACTATCTAAAGATGTCTGTACGCCCGGATGGCAGTTTTAGCGTGACGAATGAGCGCAACGGATTCACACGGCAGTATCCCGCGCGGGCGAAGAGCACCGTCTCTTCTTCCCGGCAGTGACCAAGAAGGCTGCGCTTGACTGAAAGTGGTGGTGGTTTTTACGGGGCCTGAGACGCCGCGTAAGCAGACAAAGCAATAATGTCGTCCATCGTCAAGTTCTCGGCCACCTTCTGCATCTGTTGCGCGGCGGCGGACTTGCTGGTTCCAGCCTTAAAGCCATAGAGCTGCCTGGCTATGTAAATTGGGTGCTGTCCTGCAAGCTCAGGGATATTGCCGAAGCCTTTCAATCCATCGCCATGACATACAGTGCAGGAGATCGTCTTGCCGCCACCCGTTGTGGCCAGCATTTCACCTTTGGCCACGCTCCCGGCCGGAACGTAGGCAATGAACCCGGACTTGGGGTCGCGTGCGGTGGCGCGTGCGGGATCCTGGGGCAGCTCGATGATCCGATTGCCAAGCGGCTCCATGCCTCCGGAGGGCAGCGGCAAGCGCATGCGAGCCGCGTTTACCCACGTCTTTGGCACCATATCGGCTTCCATCACTTTGACCCAAACCGTGGGTTTCTGCATGGAGAAGTAGTCGGCAGCCGCCTTGGCATCCTCGTCCGATGTGGCCTGGCTGATCGTGTTCATGCGGGCCGGGTCGATCCTGTCTCCGCTCTTAAAATCAGCCATTTGCTCAACCAGGTAATCGGCCGAAAGTCCCGCAAGATTGGCGGATTCCGGATGGCCATACCCGGTAAGAAGATGGCAGGAGCCGCAGGCAAACCCCTTGTCCGATGCGCCGCTTTTCACGATTGGTGGCACAGTTCCGTGTTCGTCCGGGAACCAATCGGGCGGATTCGCCAAATCATCGATTTCCTTTTGCGTATAGCTCTTCGTGCTGCCCGGCACCTTGACCGGCCCCGGGGCCTCTGCGCCCGCCGGCGGAGTAGCATCGGGAACGAGGAAAGCCCAAGTCGGACGGTCCCCATTCTGCTGCGGAGGCTCCGCGGCGATGGCAATTACACCTAACAGTGCAGGTATCAAAAGCCAGAAAACTTTTTTCATCTAAATTCCTTTTTTGGCCCCTTTAGGGCAACGCCACACGCGTTTTGATTGCCGCTTATTGATACACGACTCCGGGCTCTGATTCAAGGGCTCCCGAACCTTATGACATCGACGGATATGCTTGTTCACGGTATCGGGTCACAGGTATTCCCAGCTCTCAGGGCTTCGTGCTATTACTTTCCGCCAACAGGCTTCGCAGGACGAATGCTAGGTTCGCGGGCCGTTCCGAAAGCCGCCGCATAAAGTAGGGTACCCACGCCCCCCCAAATGGAACGTAGACACGAAAGGGATGCCCTTCGGAAAGGACTCTCTCCTGCAAATCACGCCTGATTCCGAGCAACATCTGGAACTCATATTGATGGGCTGTCAGATGGAGCTGTCGGATTTTTGCGAAAGCATAGTCGACAAGCGCTGGGTCGTGCGTAGCAATGGCGATCCTGGGCCCATTGCCACTCGGTGGAACCATTTTGCCGATCAGTTGATCGAGGAGCTTCCGGTAATTCGCATCAACATCGCTTTTTTTCTGCAAGGCGACAGTTGCCGGTTCCTGATAGGCGCCTTTAACCAAGCGTACCTTCGGCTTCAGAGGTGCCAGTCTCTCCAGGTCGGCCTGGCTTCGGAAGAGATATGCCTGTATGGCAATGCCTGCGTTGCCGTGCTCGCGCTGTACGGCCTCGAAAATCCGCAGCGTGGCGTCGGTGTATGCTGAGCCTTCCATATCGATCTCAATGGTGTTCTGCAGTCTCGCGGCCTCGGCGGCAATTTCGCCCGCCAGCGAAAGGGATAGTTGAGGATCGAAATCCAGTCCGAGCTGCGTTAGCTTGACGGCAATATTCCCGCTAATTCCGGCGTCGTGCATTGCGCGCAGCATCTGCACGTAACTATCGCGGGCCCGGCGCGCTTCGTCTGCTGAGGCGACGTTTTCGCCTAGGTGGTTGAGGATGATAGGCTGCCCGGATTGAGCAAAGGGGCGTACCGCCCGGAGTGCCTCGTCCAGCGTTTCTCCGGCTACGAATCTTCTGGCAAAGCCATATCTCAATCCCAGGCGCCCAATCCGATTCGTCACCGCCTTCTTTGTTGAAAGCCAGAAAATCAGATTGCGTAGTGGGTTCGTTGTCTTCGCCTTTTTCTTTGATTTGCTCTTGAGAATCTAGCAGAACGCGCTAGAATGCCCTACGCCGCACTCCCCCCAGCTCAGTTCAGCAGCAGGTTGAACCCAAAACCAGGGACTGCAAGCGATTAGCGGACAGGTTGGCCATAAATGATGTCCGATCGGTGCGAAACTCGGAGATGTCTTTTGCGCGATGTGCTGCATCCTAGTGGTAGACCGCGTTTGGAACGCGTCATGATTCGTTTCGTCCAGGGGGTGAGCCCATTTCCAGCACTGTGACTGCAGCACTCGAAGCGAAACGCGCCGAACAGCCCTTTCAGTTTATAGCAGCCTCCTATCTGATCCGAATTGGAGCGGAACCGGTTCAGACCTTGGGAGACTTCGCCAAAAGTTTGCGGAACTGTCCCCAAGCATCGATTTTTTACCATACCTTCCAGAGCCTGGAAGCCCATCATTACACGTCGTTTTCGAGCGATTTTGCCCAATGGGCGCTTACGGCCTGTAATGAGGCGGCCCTTGCGGAGCAGTTGGCGGTCGTGGATCTTCGTGACATTGTGTCAGTCGAGGATTTGCGCGTCATGCTGGCCGATATCGTCGGCGGTTACCTGAAGGAGCACCCGCAGGCGGCGGATCGCCGGGCATTTGAGGCTTTCTATTTTTGCGAAGCAAGAGAGGTCACAGTTCCGTCGGGTTCGCCGGCCTGGACGCTGGCCGAATTAGCCGAAGGAATTCGGCACCTGGGACACCAGTCGCTTCACTATCACTTCATTAACTCCAGGCTGCGGCTGCAACTGAAGACCAACGATTTCTCTTTCTGGATAGAGCACAGCCTGAATCATCCCTGGCTCGCTGCTCGGCTCAATCGCATCGACTTTTACAACGACACTCTCGACGATCTGCGCCAGGACATCCTGGCCATTCTCGAGCCGCAGGAAACTCTATGAGCACAGCTGAAGTCGCCAAAGCGGTTCTGCCGGTTCTAGAGGATTACGCCCCAATTGTTGGTGAGCCCGAAATCCTCGAGTTACGGGAATTGGCCCGTCGCCTGGCCGGGCGCCACGTAAAAATGGTGAACTCCACCGCAGTGGGTGGCGGTGTGGCGGAAATCCTCAATCGGCTCGTTCCCCTGATGGAAGAGGTCCAGGTGCCCACCCGCTGGGAGGTAATCACCGGCGGCGAAAAATTCTATAACGTCACGAAGGCCTTTCACAACGCCTTGCACGGCGCTCCTTACGACGCAGCGCCGGATTGGTTCGAAACGTTTCTAGCCACAAATGAAGAGAACCGCCGGCGCATGCATTTTGACGAGGACTTCATCGTTATCCACGATCCGCAGCCCGTCGCGTTGATTGCCGAGCGTAATTCCGGGCCGCAGCACTGGGTTTGGCGATGCCACATCGATCTTTCCAACCCGAATCCGCAGGTGTGGGATTTTCTCAGGCCTTGGGTGGATCGGTATGACGCTTCGCTTTTCTCATCTCCTCAATTCACACGCGGCCTGCGCATTCCGCAATATCTGTTTTATCCCACGATCGATCCGCTGGCTGACAAAAACCGCGATCTCGACGACGAGTTCGTGCGCTCCGTCCTGGAACAATTTCAGGTTGATCCTGCGCGGCCCATCCTGACGCAGATTTCGCGGTTCGATCGGCTGAAGGATCCGGTGGGTGTAATCCGCGCTTATCGTCTGGTTAAAAAGTATGAGGATTGCCAGTTGGTGCTCGCTGGCGGCAGCGCGACCGATGATCCTGAAGGCGCGGCCGTATTAGCTGAAGTGGAAGCCGCGGCTGAGGGCGACCCGGATATTCATATCCTCAATTTGCCGCCCTGGAGCCACGTGGAAATCAATGCCTTGCAGCGCGGCTCCACGATCGTGATCCAGAAATCGCTGAAGGAGGGCTTCGGCCTTACCGTAAGCGAGGCGCTCTGGAAAAAGAAGCCAGTAGTGGCTTCCGCGGTTGGTGGAATTCCCTCGCAAGTCATCCACAAGCTCACAGGAATGCTAGTGCACTCGCCAGAGGGTACGGCGTATCAGATTCGGTTTCTGCTCGCCAATCCGGCGTTTGCCAAAGTGCTTGGCGAAAATGGGCATCAGCACGTAAAAGAACATTTCCTGCTGACGCACAATCTCAAACGTTATCTCGTTTTATTCTTGATCCTGCTTCAAGGCGACTAGTAGGCTCGGTGGCCGGTTCGCCGGTTCAATTCTGCTCCGAACGCTTGTGCCGTTAGCTTTTTCGTACCCGGCCTGAGCGCCGCACAACTTTTGCTCCCGCAATGGGTTTACCATTCAGGGCATTACAGGCGTTTCCCCTTATTATTTGTGTATCCACCGTTCGCCGGGAGCCCAAATGGCCAAGCGAAGATTTCAGAGCAACCAGTCCTCGCCACGGCAGCACATTTTGTTAGCGGCCGTCTGGAGCCTGCTGTGCGCTGGTCTCGTCGTTCTGTTGCCATACTTGGCTGAAGGCGGCGACAAACACGGCGCCAACGATCCGCAAAAGGGTAAGTCGGCGCAGCCTTCTAGTCTTAAAGGGTTACCGCCCACGGACCTCACCGAAGACCAAGCCATCGTACATGCTCTGAATCGGTTGGGTTATGGCCCACGACCCGGCGATGTGCAGCGGATTAAAGAAATGGGGATCGCGAAGTGGATCGACCGCCAATTGCGTCCTGAATCCATCAACGACTCGGCTGCGGAGGCCCGGCTCTCGCGCTTTTCAACATTGAGCATGTCTTCCGAAGCCCTCTTGGAGAAATTTCCGCGGCCGGCAGTCGCCGCCAAGCGCGAGGGTGTAACGCCGCAAGAATATCGCAAGCAGCAGCAAGAAAAGCTGCAGGCCGCGCGGCAAGCGGCAGACAACCAGCAGGGTGCGGACGGCCAACACCAAATGACGGCTCAGGCTCTTGGCCGGCCGAATGACGATGCGCAACAGAACGAAACTATGACGCCGAGTGGGACTTCGCAGCAGAGCGGAAGTAACGGTTCACCTCAGAGGATGGCTCCCGATGAGCTCGCGGAAATCCTCCTGCCCGGCGCAAAGAATATTGCGAACCAGAACGGCCCCGGGAATCGCCCTGGCGCTCCGGCAGTGAATTTTGACCAAATACAAGCACCCCAGCGCATCATCGCCGAGTTGGCCATGGCCAAGATGGACCGCGCCGTTTACACCGAAAAACAGCTCTACGAGCAGATGGTGGATTTTTGGTTCAACCATTTCAACGTCTTTGCCGGAAAAGGCGCGGATCGCTGGCTGCTGACCTCCTATGAGCGCGACACGATTCGCCCGCACGCCATGGGTAAATTCCGCGACCTCCTGGAGGCCACGGCAATAAGCCCGGCCATGCTCTTTTATCTGGATAACTGGCAGAGCGTCGATCCGAAAGCTTGGGCGCGGCTTCAGCAGGAACAGGCGGCGCGCCTCGTTTATCGCGCCCGATTTGGCGGGCCTTTTGGCAGACCCCCTTTGCCTGCTCCAGCTGCCAATCCGAATCAGGCCAAAAGGCAGGAGCGAGGCTTGAATGAGAATTACGGCCGCGAGCTGATGGAACTGCACACGCTGGGCGTTGACGGCGGGTATTCGCAGCAAGACGTCGTCGAAGTGGCGCGCTGTTTCACCGGCTGGACCATTCGAGAGCCTCAGCGCGATCCGCAGTTTTGGTTTAACGAGCGCCTCCATGATCCAAATCCGAAGATGATTCTGGGGCACAAGATCAATGCCGGCGGAATGAGGGATGGGGAAGAGGTGCTCGATTTGCTTGCCCGCGATCCCCACACGGCGCACCATCTTTCCCTCGAGATTGCACGCCACTTCGTCTCCGATAATCCTCCGGACGCACTGGTGGACCGCATGGCGAAAGCCTACGAGGGCACGGACGGCGACATTCGCGCGGTGCTGCACACCATGATCTATTCGCCGGAATTCTGGTCGCGCGAGGCCTATCGCGCCAAAATCAAAACGCCGTTCGAACTTGTGGCTTCTGCGGCCCGCGCGGTAGGAGCCGATATCGACGTGCCGCTTGCGCTGGTGCAGTGGACGGGGCGGATCGGCGAGCCGCTCTATCAATGTCAGCCGCCTACCGGGTATTCCGACAAAGCTGATGCCTGGGTGAACACAGGCGCGTTGCTCAGCCGCCTCAACTATTCGCTGGCTCTTACAGCCAATCGTCTTCCGGGCGTGCTTACGGATATTCGAAGCCTCCTGGGAGCCGGCGCTGCCGGTGAGCCCGTCCAGGTGCTCGATCAAGCCATCGCCGTCTTGCTTTCAGGGGAAGCTTCTCCGCAAACGCGCGAAACGCTGGAAAAGCAGATGAACGATCCGCGAGTCTTGCAGGCCAGTCTGGATGACCCCATCACACACGTCAACGAAGGCATGATCGCGGGCCTGGTGCTCGGCGCGCCCGAATTCCAACGCCGCTGAAGAAGCTGGGAAGGAGAACCGCATGAACTTTACACGACGCGCATTCCTGAAAAACGGCGGCGTAGCCATGATCGGCATGGGCACGCTGCCCGGTTTCCTGCGGCGGGCCATCGCGGCGACGCCCATGCCGAATCGGAAGAAACTCGTCGTACTCTTTCAGCGGGGCGCGGCCGATGGATTGAATATCGTCGTTCCCTTTGCCGAACCGAATTACTACCGCATCCGCCCCACAATCGCGATTCCCCAGCCGCGGCAGGGAGGGGAATTGGCCGCACTCGATCTCGACGGCTTTTTTGGATTGCATCCCAGCCTGGCGCCGCTTATGCCGCTTTTCCGCAAGCAGCAACTCGCGATCGTTCACGCCGCCGGCTCGCCCGATACCACACGTTCGCATTTCGATGCGCAGGACTACATGGAGTCTGGCACGCCCGGCGTAAGGTCCACCGACGACGGCTGGCTCAATCGCGCGCTGAAGTCGAATCTCGAGCCCGGCGCTTCGCCATTTCGTGCCGTAGCCATGGGACCAAACTTGCCTCTGACGCTGCGCGGTTCCGCGCCTGCCATCGCGCTGCCTGATGTGCGCCAGTTCCGCGTGTTCGCGCAATCGCCGGCAGTCGAAGGTGGATTCGAAGCGCTTTATGCGCAAACCGTGGACGAAGCGCTGCGAGGCACCGGAACGGAGACTTTCGAAGCCATCGACATGCTCCGCAAGGCCGACCCTTCGCGCTTCCAGCCAGAGAATGGCGCCGATTATCCGCGCAATCGCGTGGGCCAGGCGCTGCAACAAGTCGCGCAGCTCCACAAATCCAATGTAGGATTAGAGGTCACGTTCGTGGATACCGGAGGCTGGGACAATCACGTCAACGAAGGCGGAGCGCAGGGGCAGCTTGCCAATTTGTTACGCGATCTCGGCCAATCGCTCGCCGCTTTTTCGCAGGACATGGGCGACCGCATGGACGACGTCGTGGTAGTCACGATGTCTGAATTCGGCCGCACCGCGCATGAAAACGGCAACCGCGGCACGGATCACGGCCACGCCAACTGCATGTTTGTAATGGGTGGGCCAGTGAAGGGCGGCAAAGTCTACGGCAAATGGCCGGGACTCGGTCCCGAGCAACTTAACGACGGCCGCGATCTCGCGCTAACCACCGATTTCCGGTCCGTGCTCGGCGAAATCATTTCGCGGCATCTCGGCACCAAGGACCTCGGCACGGTTTTCCCCGGCTTCGAAAACGACGCGCGCAAATTCCCAAATCTGCTGAAAGCCTAATCTGCTGTGGCGCGGGAGACTTCCTTCGCACCTTCCGACGTGCGGATGCGCATGCCGTAGAAGGAGCGATACACGAAGATAAACGAAATCACGAAGAAAATCGCCGCGAGTACGTGAGTAATCATTGCCCCGCTTGTAGCCGTCAACTGAACGGCCAACTCCACCGCCAGCAGCCCAAACAATGTGGTGAACTTGATCACCGGATTGAGCGCCACTGAAGAAGTGTCTTTGAAAGGGTCGCCAACCGTGTCGCCGATTACGGTCGCGGCGTGCAGTTCGGTCCCTTTTTGCTTTAGTTCGACCTCAACGATCTTCTTCGCGTTATCCCAGGCGGCTCCGGCATTGGCCATGAAGATGGCTTGGAACAGCCCGAACATGGCAATCGAAATCAGGTAGCCTATAAAGAAGAAAGGTTCCACGAAAGCGAATGAGAGTGCGGCAAAGAACACCGCGATGAAGATATTCAGCATGCCCTTCTGCGCGTATTGCGTGCAGATCTCCACGACTTTCTTGCTGTCGGCAACCGAGGCCCTCTCCACACCTTCGAGCCGGATATTGGCCTTGATGAATTCAACCGCGCGATACGCGCCCGTAGTCACCGCCTGTGTTGACGCGCCCGTGAACCAATAGATCATGGATCCGCCGGCGATAATTCCCAGTAGGAAGGGCGCGTGCAGCAGGGAAAGCTTGTCCACGTTTTCGGTGAGGCCTGAGGTCAGCGCCATGATGATGGAAAAGATCATCGTTGTTGCGCCGACGACCGCCGTGCCGATGAGCACAGGCTTGGCCGTAGCCTTAAACGTATTCCCGGCGCCATCGTTTTCTTCGAGCAGATCCTTCGCGCGCCCGAAGTTAGCGTCGACGTGAAAATCTCGCTGGAGCTCCTGGTGGATACCCGGAATCTGCTCGATCAGAGAAAGTTCGAAGACGGATTGCGCGTTATCGGTGACAGGTCCGTAGGAGTCGACGGCGATCGTAACTGGACCCATGCCCAGGAACCCAAAGGCCACCAAACCAAATGCGAATATGGGCGCGGCAATCATCATATTGCTCAGCCCTTGTAATCCGACCATGTAGGCGATGGACATAAGCCCAGCCATGGCGAGGCCCAGGTAATAAGCTGAGAAATTCCCCGCGACGAAACCGGACAGAATCCCAAGCGAAGCCCCGCCTTCCTGCGCGGAGATGACTACTTCCTTCACATGGCGCGATTCCGTCGAAGTAAAGACCTTCACCAGTTCCGGAATTACCGCGCCGGCCAAAGTTCCGCAGGAGATGATCGTGGCTAGCTTCCACCACTGCGTCGTGTCGCCGGCCAGGCTGGGAATCACTAACCAGGAAATCACATACGTCATCGCGATAGACACGATAGACGTCAGCCAAACGAGCGACGTGAGCGGCGCTTCGAAATTCATGTGGTCGACATTCAAATAGCGCGCCCGCGCAATCGCGCCGTTGATGAAGTAAGAAGCCGCACTGGCGACGAGCATGGCGATGCGCATCACGAAAATCCACACCAGGAGTTGCACCTGCGTCGTGGGATTACTCACGCCCAGCAGAATGAAGGTGATCAGCGCTACACCGGTCACGCCATATGTCTCGAAACCATCGGCGCTTGGGCCCACCGAATCGCCGGCATTGTCGCCCGTGCAGTCGGCAATGACTCCGGGATTGCGCGCGTCGTCTTCCTTGATGCGGAAGACAATCTTCATAAGGTCGGAGCCGATATCGGCGATCTTGGTAAAGATGCCGCCGGCGATTCGCAGCGCCGCCGCTCCCAGCGACTCGCCAATGGCGAAGCCGATGAAACACGGGCCGGCGTAATCTCCGGGGACGAAGAGCAGAATGAACAGCATCATCAGCAACTCGACGCTGATCAGCATCATGCCGATGCTCATGCCTGAATCCAGCGGAATCTTGTAGATGGGATAAGGTTTGCCGCGCAGGCTGGCAAAGGCCGTCCGCGAATTGGCGAAGGTGTTCACCCGGATGCCGAACCATGCCACGCTATAGCTACCAGCAATCCCAAGAATGCTGAACAGAAGAATGATGAAGACGCGGAAGGCGTCCATATGCAGGAGCACGCCAAAATAAAGCACGATGACCACAGCGATGAACGTTTCCAGCAGAACCAGGAACTTGCCTTGCGTGATCAGATAGGTTTTGCAGGTCTCATAAATCAGCTCGGAAATTTCGCGCATGGAGCGGTGCACAGGCAGATTTTTCAGGCGCTGGTAGATAATCAAGCCGAAGACCAGCCCAAAGACGCAGAAGAGAATCCCGAACAGCAGCAACTTGTGGCCGTCAATGCCAAAAAAGTCCACCTGAGAAAGATCGGGAAGCTTTAGATTGGCCTCGCCGACTTCCGGCGCTTGGGCCCAAGCTGCAATGGCCGCTAAAGGCAGTATGGCCAGTGCCATGCCGGCTTTCAGCAGGCCCCGCGCAGCGAGCCCGCGAGGCATAGCTCCCCTTACGAGCCGCCGGCCAGCGTTCGCAGCAAACGACCATACTTCAGCTAATTCCATGATTCCTCCATTAACCTTGCTCAGGGAGCTATCAGGCGAGCTTCCACCGGAAACGCAAAAGGACACTTTATAGGAGCGTTTATCGATGGTCAAGGAACGCGGCCGCTTTTCAAAGCGTCTAAGCGCCTGCCGAACCGGATCCATTAGCGCACATCGTGCCGCTTTAATACCGTGAGTTTCCGCCACCCAAAAGTATAGAATCCTCGTTTCGTCGTTTATGAACCGCTATCACGTTCCCGCGTGGGTACTAAAGGCCATCGCCTTTTCGGCTAGCTTGAGCTTATTTGGTTTATCTTTTTTAGATTCCACTGTGCTTCCATTGCCTTCGCTCAACGACCTGCTGCTGATCGATCTCTGCATCCAGTCGCCCCTGCGCATGCCGTACTACGCCGCGCTGGCAACGATCGGCTCGATCGCGGGCTCCGTGTTGCTCTACTTCATTGCGCGCAAGGGAGAAGAGGCGGCATTCCACAAAAAGGCTGGTTCCCAAGCGCCGCAGATTCGTCATTGGATGGAGCGAAATGGATTCATAACCCTCACGATCGCCGCGCTCCTGCCACCGCCGACGCCCTTTAAGCTCTTTGTGCTCGCGGCGGGAGCACTGGGCATGCCATTTCGCGGGTTCCTAGCTGCTATGAGCATCGCCCGCGCAATCCGGTTTTTTGCCGAAGGCTACCTGGCGGTTCGGTATGGCCCGCAAGCGACGCGCTTCCTGATCGAACACAGCGTCGCATTCGCGATTTCAACGGTAGCCTTTGTCCTGGTTTTTTACTGGATTGCAAGGGTCGCGATGCGCGGCGCTCCGGGTCAGAAGGCGTGAAGAAGATCGCCGTCCGAAGCCGCGGCAAGCTCAAGATACGAATTGTATAATTTTTACTAGAGCTTCATTTAAATCGTCAGCCAGCAGGTTATGGTCAAGGCCAAATCCAGAAAGAATAGCGAACTCCTCGATCGAGCCGCCAAATTGCGCGAGGAGATCCGCGCGCACGAGCATCGCTATTACGTGCTCGACCGGCCTTCTGTTTCGGATGCCGAATTTGACCGGCTGATGAATGAGCTCAAGCGGCTCGAATCAGAGCATCCCGAAATCGTAACGCCCGATTCGCCCACGCAGCGGGTAGGCGGGGCGCCGCGTAAAGGCTTCGAGACGCGCCGCCACAATCCACCGATGCTGAGCCTGGATAACGCCTTTTCGTTCGAGGAACTGGACCGATTTGATCGCCGTGCCCGCGAAGTTTCCGGCCGCCCGGAAATCGAATACATCGCCGAGCACAAATATGACGGACTGAGCATGTCCCTGCATTACGAGAAAGGACAATTTGCGCTCGCGGTGACGCGCGGCGACGGCGTGAATGGAGAGGACGTCACGCCCAACTTGGCTACGATCAAAGCCATCCCGCATCGCGTCGATCCGGCGAAATTCAAACAGCTCGGTCTCGACGGAGACCTGGAAGTGCGCGGCGAAATCATCATGCCGCTCAAGGCGTTCGCAAAGCTAAATGAACAGCAGGAAGAGCTGGGCGGCAAACGCTTCGCCAATCCCCGAAACGCCGCCGCAGGTTCCGTGCGCGTGCTGGATGCGCGCATTACTGCTTCGCGGCAGCTCGATTTTTTCGGTTACTACCTGCTGGCGGGCGGGCGAACGCCCTTCGTGCGGCATTCGGACGAACTTGAGGCTATTTCCGCGCTGGGATTTAACGCGCTCGAGTCGAAGCGTTGCCGGTCGATTGAAGAAGTAAAGGAGTATTGCCGCAAATGGGACGAGAAGCGCGAGAAGTTGCCTTACGAAATCGACGGCATCGTGATCAAGGTGAATGAGCTTTGGCTCCAGCAGGAACTCGGCTTCACCTCCAAGGCTCCCCGCTGGGCCATCGCTTATAAATATCCTGCGCGCCAGGAAACGACTACGGTCCGCCACGTAGTTTTCCAGGTCGGTCGAACCGGGGCGCTCACTCCGGTGGCGTTGCTCGACCCGGTGGCTGTTGGCGGAGTCACAGTAAGCCGATCCACACTGCACAACATGGACGAAATCGAGCGGCTCGGCCTCGCCGCCGGCGATTCCGTGCTCATCGAACGCGCGGGCGAAGTAATTCCGCACGTCGTCAAGGTCGTTCAGCAAGGAAAGGACCGCCGTCCGGTCAAAGTGCCTGAACTATGCCCCGAGTGCGGCAGCCATATTCACAAATCGCCCGACGAAGTCGCCTACCGTTGCGTAAACGCCGCTTGCCCCGCAAAGCGACGAGAGTCTTTGATACATTTCGCCAGCCGGCACGCCATGAATATCGACGGACTGGGCGACAAACTTGTCGATCAGCTCGTTTCCACCGGCATGGTTAGGGATTTTGCCGATATCTATCATCTCGATGCCGAAAAACTGGCCGCGCTCGAGCGCATGGCGGAGAAATCGGCCGATAATCTGCTCCGGGAAATTGCCGCGAGTAAGACGAACGACCTTTCGCGCCTGATTTACGCGCTTGGCATTCGGTTTGTAGGCGAGCGCACGGCTGAGTTGCTGGCCGGGCATTTTGGTTCGATGGAGGCTCTCGAGAAAGCCGATGAGCAAGCCCTGACCAACGTTGCCGAAGTAGGACCCAAAGTTGCCGCCAGCATCGTGGAGTTTTTCTCCGAACGCGCCAACCAAAAAGTAATCGAACGGTTGCGCGCTGCAGGTATTGATCCCCAACATGCTCGGCAGGAGGCGGTCTCAAATCGTTTGGCGGGCCAGTCATTTGTTTTTACAGGAACACTGGCGCGCCGTTCGCGTGAGGAAGCAGGCGAGTTGGTCGGCAGGCACGGCGGCAAAGTAGTCAGTTCAGTGAGCAAGAACACCGATTACGTCGTCGTGGGAGCCGATCCGGGCTCGAAATACGACAAAGCAAAAATTCTCGGCGTTCGAACTCTGATCGAGGACGAATTTGACGCGCTGCTCGAAGGAAAGTTGGCTGCGCTGCCGGCTCCTGCAGAGGAAAAGAAGCCCAGCGGACGCGCGGCAAAAGTTGCGTCAGCCTCCAAACGCAAATCAGCGAAGAAATCCACCCAAACACTTTTTTGATTCGCCACTCTCGATTCGGACTTTGCCAACGCGCCATGCGTTATAATGGCGCGAGCGAGCGGGCTGGGCGATCGCTGGGCAAATCTCGAAAGGGAAGAGCCTGGAGGAAAGTCCGGACTCCGCAGGGCGGCGCGCCTGGTAACGCCAGGGGGCCGAACGCCGGATTCCGGCGTTGGGCTACGGACAGTGCCACAGAAAATAAACCGCCGGTGAACGCGAATCGATGATCAGCCCGAGGCCAAACCTCGTGCGGGTCTTTTCAAATCGCGCCACTTGGTAAGGGTGAAACGGTAGGGTAAGAGCCTACCGCGCGGACAGCAATGTCCGCGGCACGGTAAACCCCGCGCGGTGCAAGGCCAAATAGGAGGGGAGGGCCGGCCCGGCCCGTTAAGTGTGGGAGCGCTTCACAGCGTTCTCACCAAACCCTCGGGTAGGCTGCATCGAGCCGTCGAGCGATCGGCGGCCCAGAGGAATGATCGCCTCCGCGTCTGAGCTCAGGATCGCAGCTCTCGGGCTGCAATGACTCTTAGCCGCGAAGACAGAATCCGGCTTATAGGCCCGCTCGCTTATTTTCGACGGCGATTTTTGTACATTCTAACCGCGTTGTCTAACCGTAATTGATCGCTTTCCATTCGTTTGCATGAAGGGCAGACAGTAGATAACTACGCGGGTGGTTATTGCGAACGAGATTTCTTCCAGTTCTATAAAACAGGAGTCGCTGGAATCTGCAGCCCCAGCCAATCTCTACGCGTTGGCCGCGTGCCAAGAACTGGGCATCGATTTTACGTTCATCGCGGCTTGGCATCGCGCACACGCTTCGTCATGTTCCTCAATAATGTAGGTCTCACCCTGACGTACCAGTTGTCTTGCGCTTGCCTTAGCTTCCTCGGGCGTGCTGAAGCATTGCCAATCCAACAGTGCCTGTGCCGACCAGCGAATATGATAGTGGGTCATCGTAACGCCTCCCAATTTACTCGGTTGAATTTGAGCTTCGAAGATGTCGGTACGCGGAGTTGTCATGCCAAGTAACGAGCGTTCCTTGATTCCCATGATTCCTGAACACACGCATCTACTGTTCCATACATCGGCCCACTTCCAATCCAAACATTATGAGAAAGATAAATGAGATCAACTAAGCCGGGGAGGCGGTCCTAGATCGCGCATTTTCGTGTCCAAACAAAGACATTTTTACACCTAAGGTATTGCACGTAAATCTCGCGCAGCCGCAACGAAGCGCTCCAAATCTCACTGAATCTTACACAACTCGAAAGCGCGACCATCACGGCTCGATCATGTGGTGTTTCACGGCAAATCGTACCAATTCGCTCACTGAATGCATTCTCAGCTTGCGCATAACATTGGTGCGGTGCGTTTCCGGTGTCTTGACGCTGATCCCGAGCCCGACCGATATTTCTTTACAGCTCTGACCCTCCGCCAGCAGTTGAACAATTTCCCTCTCGCGCCCGGTAAGATTCTGATAGATCGAGACCGAAGACGCTGCTTCTGGATTTTGATCGCAAACACCCTTGGTCAAAACCTCAGTAGCCGGCGACGTAAAGTATGGTTGATGATTGGAGACGGCTCTGATGGCCCTTAATAGGTCCTTGCTCGCATCGGACTTCAAAACATAAGCACTGGCGCCGGCGTTCACAATCTCTCGAACAAGCTCATCGGAATAATGGAGCGATAAGACAACAATCTCGGTCCTCGGGAGTAGTCTGCGAATCCTTCGTGTGGCCTCCAAGCCGCTCAATTCAGGCATAACGATGTCCATCACTACAATATTGGGCCGATACTGTTCGGTCAGCGCCACAGCTTCTCGACCTGTAGCTGCTCAGCACAGAAATGCCAACCCGGTCTGCTTGACAGCAGGTTTCTTAAACCGGCCCGCGTTACGGCGTGATCGTCTGCGATCAATATCCGAAGATGATTAAGCAAACTCGGCATCCTGAACTCCTGGAGTAATTCACACCGCCTGGCACTCCGGTGGCAGCATGTGGCTGATGATTGGGACTAACCGTTTGCCCGTTTCCGATTTCTCAATGAAATTACCATCGCCGAACAGGCGGGCCAGGTGAGCGGCTTCTTGTGACGTGTAATAAATGCTCATCAGTATTACCTTGGTTTCGGGTGCCTCTCGGCGAATTTCGTAGGTTGCCTCTATGCCGCTCATCTCAGGCATCACGATGTCCATAACAACCACATCCGGTTTGATCTGACGTGCGCGATCCAGAGCCTCCTTGCCATTTTCGGCTTCGTAGACCGTCCAATGCGGCTGCTGGCGCAGCAAGGAAAGTAGCGTGTCGCGTACCAACTGCTGGTCATCCACTACGAGGATTTTGGCCGATTTTGGCACATCGCCTCGGGGCAAGGCGTGGCCGGAAGGTGGGATAGAGGCCCTAGCAATGCCATGTTACTGATACGGTAGCGTACCTGTCTGCACAATAAGTGACTTACTGTAGTATTCCTATTTCGCGAAGCGAAAAAGCTGTGCTGCATCCCTTATTAGTGATTTCGGACGCGGCAATGCCTTTTCATCGGCGCGAAACAAACCTCAACCTAAAATGTTGCGACCATGCTTAGACGCGAATGCTGACGATGCCGGAAATTCAAACCCTCGGCAAACGTCGGGCACCTCGATACTATCTTGGTGGCGTTGTGGAACTGACCGATCTTGACTCTGGACGAATGAAAGTAGCCTTGGTTCGCGCACTGAGCCTATATGGGTGCCTTGTGAAGACGGAGATGCCCGTCAAAACGACCGCCAGAGTCGCGCTCAAGATCGCACATTCTGGAACTCAGATTTCCGCAATGGGTCGCGTTGTGAATTGCGTCGGCGGCCAAAGCAGTCGTGGTCTCGGAATTGAGTTTACGGAGATTGACGCAAACGATAAGAAACGTCTGGAAGCCTGCCTCATCGAGTTGGCAGCAGCCCAGAAATTACCGCCTGTTCCTAGCCCGTGAATGCAGGCTTGCGGCCCATGTGAGTAGTAAGTTGGGCGAGTCGGACCACAGTCGAAGTTACCGCAAAATTCTAACCATCTTCTAACCAAAACAACGAACTTCGGTGACGCTGCGAGGAGTGATGGAAGTAAATCCGCTCAGGAGTTTCGGTAACCTACATGCTCTCAACGCCGATTTACACAATCCGGCTTATAGAACCCGCTCGCTTATTTTCAAGAACCAACGACGCCGAGATCGCGAGACATCTCTTCTGCTTCCTCGATCAAGGCTCCGAGACTCCCTTTGATGCCTTCTCTCCAGAACGCTTCGCTCCTTGGGTCGAGATCAAACGGAGCGAGCAGCTCAACCACGTTCTTCGTTGAACCGGAACGCAAAAGATCGAGGTAGAGAGTCTCGAATCTTGATCCCAGACGCTGGCGTTGCGCGAACAGGCTTTGCGTCAGCAATTCCCCGAACGCATACCCATAAACATAGAACGGGCTGTGAAAGTGCGGGATATACGCCCACAAATGATCGAAGTTGTCGTACACGAAGATCTCGCCTTCCTCGCCGTAGAGCTGCCGCGTAGTATTCGACCAGAGGGCGCTTAACTCTTCGACCGATCGCTTGCTGGGCGTTGTCCACGTTGTGTAGGAATCGTCCATACCGTGAAGGCGCCGTTCGAAATTCGAAAATCCAATCTGGCGCACGACAGTGTTAATCACCTTGTCGATCTTGGACATGATCAGCGCCAAGAGAGATTTCTTGTTTCCCGAACGAATGAGCCGATCCTTGAGAAAAGTAAATGTCGTCATCTCAGCGAAGACAGAAGCTGTTTCGCAGTAAGCGATCGGAGCATGGAACATCAACGGCCCTTGAGCTTCGCCTGCAAGGATGCCATGCACGCCGTGTCCGAGTTCGTGTGCGAGCGTCATGACGTCTGAATTGCTTCCCAGGTAATTCAAGAGCGTGTAGGACACCGGCTTCCCGCCAGGCAGAACGTGAGAGGAATTGAATGCTCCGTGACGCTTTTCCTTTACCACTGGTGCGTCGATGCGGCGATCGGCAAAGAAGCTCTTCACGATAGTTGCCAGAGCCGGGCTGAAGCTTTGAAAAGACGCCGTAACGATATTCTGTGCTTCAGGGAAGGGAATTACTGTGGTATCGGCAAATGGCATTGGCGCGTCGCGATCGCTCCAACGAAGCACCGGCAGTCCCAAATGGCGCGCCTTGAGTTTGTAATATCGCCGGGCCAGCGGACCGCCAAACGTGGTGACCGTATTGTGCAGAACATCGACGACGGAATCCGGAATGCGATTGCTCTTATTGCGCGGATCCATCGGGTGCGCGTAGCCGCGCTCCTTGTCTTCCACGGCTTTGGACCCCGCGACCATATACAGCGTCTGCGCCGCATATTTCGCAAACGGAGCGCTCAAGCCCTTATTGACGGACTTCAGCGCTTCCGCTCTTTCCTCTGCATCTTTCGATTTCGTGAGCAGGTGCAATAATTCGGTGAGGTTTTTCGTGCCGCCCCGAAAATCGAATTCCAGGTCCGCCTCAGCCTCATCAAAGAATTCACTCCACGCGCCCGAGTAGAATGGCGAACGCTTTGTTAGAGCGGATTCAACCGGCTCGGACAAAAAATGCGGCTTGAAAAGCCGCGTGTGCTCGATCCAGGGGCGATGCTTGGCCACAAATGGTTCCTTCGCATACCATGCATCGAGCACTTCACTGCTGAGTTGGACCAATTCCAGCTCAAAGAACGTGAGGTGCTCGCCTGCCAAAGCACTCAGTTCCCGCTCTATTTCCGCATGTTTCGCTTTAATGGCCGCATTCGAAAGATCTGTGCTCTCGCGCAGCGAAATATACGAAGCTATCTTGCCGTGGAGCATTTCGATCTCTGCGTAGTCTTTGATCGCAGCGCCCAAAAGCTCGGCCAGTTTGCCTTTGTAAGTGACGAAGAAATGCTTCGCCATTTCCGCGAGCTTGGCTAAATCGGAATCTAATCGCGGGTCATCGATATGCGCATAAAGGATGCTGAGATCCCAGCGGACCTGATTGGCTTCTTCTATAGTGCTGGTTTTCGTAGAATTCATAAGTGTATGATATGTCGCAGCCGAATGAATCGGCCGCGAACTTCTTAATCTGCCTTTCCGGATGGGATTTGTGATTCGTCCGAAGGACACTCGCCTTCCAGTTTGACAACAAGCTCTTCCCACAGCCTCGTCGTTTCCTTCAGCCGAGCGCGAAGCGTCTCGATCAGCTCAGAGATGCGAATCGACTCCTCCGCACTTTTGAACTGCCCCAGTTCCAATTCCAGACTCGTGATTTCCGCCTCGCTACGCGAAATCTGCTCTTCCAATTCATCGCGGTCCTTTTCCATCTTGCGGATGGAAGACGGATTCGTCTTTTTCGCTCGCTTCTGCTGCTCTCCTGGCCTTACAGACGCACCCGGCTCAGGACTTCTCCGCTTAGCGGCTGAATCGGCCGCTTCGGTTCCGTTGCGCTGCTTTTGCCACAGGTAATCTTCGTAATTACCCGGATAATCCTCGAGCTTGCCGCCTTCTATCTCGAAAATGCGGGTTGCCAATTTGTCGATGAAGTAGCGGTCATGCGAGACAAATACGATTGTTCCTGTGAATTTCCGCAGCGCTTCGAGCAACACGTCCTTGGCTTGCAGATCGAGGTGATTGGTCGGCTCATCAAGGAGCAGAAAATTCGCCGGCCTCAAAAGCATTCGCGCCAGCGCGTAGCGATTCCGTTCACCACCGGAAAGCACACCAATGCGCTTGAAGACGTCATCAGCGGAAAAAAGGAACGATCCCAGCAACGTGCGTAGTTGCGTCTGATTGCTCACGGCTGTAGGCGCAAAGCTCGTAAGATCATCGAGCAGGCGCGCCTCCGGATTGAGCACTTTGTACTGGTCTTGTGCGAAGTAATCGAGTTCGACGTTGTGCCCTAAGCGCAATTCGCCTTTCGTCACCGGCTCTGCGCCGGACAGCAATTTGATCAGTGTGGATTTACCGGCGCCGTTAACGCCGACCAGCGCGACGCGGTCCCCCCGATTCAGCACAAAGCTTACGTTCTCGAACACGCTCTTCTCGCCGTAACTCTTCGCGACATTTCGCAATTCCGCCACCATGCGCCCGCTTGGCCGCGGCTGCGGAAACGAGAAATGAATTACCCTCTCCTCGTCGGGCAGCTCAATTTTGTCTATCTTCTCGAGTTCCTTGATCCGGCTCTGTACCTGCCTGGCTTTGGTGGCTTGATAGCGGAAGCGATTGATGAAGGTTTCGAGATGATGAATCTGCTCCTGCTGGTTTTTCTGGCTTGCCGCGAGCTGAGCTCGGCGTTCGGCTTTTTGTTCCAGATAGCGGTCGTAATTTCCGGTGTAGAAATACGTGTGGCGGTTCCAGATTTCCAGGATCCTGTCCACCGTAACATCAAGAAAATACCGATCGTGCGAGACCAGAACGTAGGCGAAAGGATAATTATTCAGGTATTCCTCGAGCCAATTGCGGGCTTCAAGATCAAGGTGATTCGTCGGCTCGTCGAGTAACAGCAGATTAGGCTTTCTCAAAAGAAGTTTGGCCAGGCCAACGCGCATTTGCCAGCCGCCGGAGAATTCCTCCACCGAACGCCTGGCGTCGTCGCGCGAAAATCCGAGGCCATTGAGCACAGCACCCACTTGCGCTTCCAGCGAGTAACCATCGCTTCGCTGGAATTCGGTCTCAATTCTGTGATAGCGGTCGGCAACTTTCGCATATTCGTTACTGTTCGGATCAAGCTCCGCCATCTTGTGCGTGAGCGCTTCCATCTCCTTCTCGATGTCGAGCAGGTGCCCAAAAACGGAAAGGCATTCTTCCAGCACCGAACGACCCGAAAGAGACAGGCCATCCTGAGGAAGGTATCCGGTGGTTGTCTCCTTGGATGCGGAACGGGATCCTTCGTCCAGCGTTTCCATTCCCGCCAGCACTTTCAGCAAAGTCGATTTGCCCGTTCCATTCCCGCCGACGAGCCCCACGCGCTCTTTCTCGCCGATAACCCAGTTGAGTTCTTGAAAGAGAGTCTTGGAACCGAAATGTTTTCCAGCCGAAGAGAGTTGAATCATGTATTTCGAATCTGCCGGGCAGCCTGGTATGGAAGATAGGAACTCAAACCCAAATGATATCAGTTAGCCGCCGATGTCGCTGCTCGTGCAC
The DNA here is from genome assembly GCA_963803735.1 of uncultured Acidobacteriota bacterium. Classification (GTDB taxonomy): domain Bacteria; phylum Acidobacteriota; class Terriglobia; order Acidiferrales; family UBA7541; genus Palsa-189. The sequence continues at coordinate 128,662 of CAWDNV010000023.1, forward strand.
CGACGATACATGCTCATTCGAAAACGAGTAATGCACTGCGGGTCTGCGCGATGCGGTGCAACTGGATACCCTCACGATTTTGCAGCAACTGAAGAAACGGAGATGTGGCAGGCCCGAGCCGCTCTACAGACGAAATAATCTTGCGGCGTTGCCGCGCAAGATAAGATCGCGGTCCGCTGCCGGCAAATTTAGCTGCTCGACCAGCGAATTCGGGTATTCGATGGCCTGATTCGCGCCGAAAGCGTTGTCGGTGCCAATCACCACGCGGTCGGCGCCCACGAGGCTTATCAAAAATCCCAGCGTTTCCGGATAGAAAGTGATCGAGTCGTAGTGAAATCGCCGGACGTATTCCCTGAACGGGCGTTGCACTTTGAACTTGTTCCTCTCCAGACCATGCCCTAACCGTCCGGAAAGATACGGGAAGCTGCCGCCCGAATGCGGCAAAACAATTTCCAGCTTCGGATATTTATCCAGTGTGCCGCTGGTGATGAATTTGGCCGCGGTGGTGGCTGTCTCACAGGTAAAGCCCACCCAATTGTTCATCGCGGCCGCCACCGAAAGCGCATCTCCGACTCGCGTTTCCGGTCCTCCGTAGTAATTGATATCCCCGTCGAGCGGATGAAAGATGATGGGGTATCCGAGTTCCTCGATGCGCGCCAGCACAGCCGCGTAGGCGGGTTCGAAGATGTAATCGCGTCCCTGAATGGAGTTCGGCGCATGAATTCCTCGCACCCCCGGCTTTCCGGCAATGCGGTTCAGTTCCTTCAAAGCAAGCGCCGGTGCATGCCAGGGCAGCTCGATGGCCGTTATGAAGCGATCCGGGAATGCGTTGTGCGCTTGGATTCCCGCATCGTTGACGATCTGCGCGATGCGCGCGCCTTCTTCGGGCGAAACCCACTGATACGGCATCCCGCCGTTCAGCGTTAAAACCAGCATCTGGACCCCGTGCGCGTCCATCCACTTGCAGCGCCGGTCCAGATCGAAGTTCAGCGGATCGCCGCCGTTCGGCCGCCCCAGCTCGGCGAGGGCCTTTACGTAAGGCTCCGGCGCCCAATGGGTATGGCAATCGACGGAAACAGGGCGAATGGTTCCGCGCGGAGGCGAATTCCAGGGCTGATCCGATGTTTGCGCAGCCGTCTGCACCGCCAGTGGGGATGCCTGCCCGGACGCCGGCGTTATCGCCGCTCTTACCGCGTCTGCACGGGAGCCCGAGCCGATTCTGAGAAAGTCTCGGCGCGCGATTTCCGGGTTTTGCAAAAAAGCTTCAGAAGCCTTCATGTTCGGACTCCTTTCCTGCTTTCCTTGAACCGCCTCAAGGGGCACCGAATCTAAAGATGCAATAGCCTCGCCGCATTACCCTTCAAAACAAGTTCGCGATCGGCAGGCGAGAGCTTCAATTCTTCCACCAACCCGTTCGGTGCTTCGACGTCCATGAGCGCGAAGTTGTCGGTGCCGATCACCACGCGATCGGCTCCAACCAGGTTGATTAGAAAACGGAGCGTCTCAGGGTAGAACGTCAATGTATCGTAATGAAATCGCCGGATGTATTCCCTCATCGGACGTTGCAGCTTGAACTTGGCGTTCATCATGTAGCGGTCGCCGCGCCCTGCGATATAGGGAAAAACCCCGCCGGAATGAGGCAGCACAATTTCCAATTTCGGATATTTATCCAATGTGCCGGTGACGATGAACTTGGCCGCGGTTGTAGCGCTTTCAAAAGGGAACCCGAGCGAATTGCTCAGGCCCGCGGAAGCTGAGACCGGATCAGCCAGCCGTTGTTTTCCGGCGTAATAGTTCGCCTCTCCATCCATCGGGTGAAATAGAAGCGGGTATCCGAGTTCCTCACATCGAGCCAGAAGCGGCGCATAAGCAGGCTCGAATAAATAATCCCGCCCCTCAATCGAATTTGGAATGTGAACCGCGCGCGAACCGGGCTTGCCTGCAACTCGGTTCAGCTCTTTCAGGGCGAGCTGGGGGTCGTGAATCGAAAGTTCGATACCCGCCGCGAAGCGTTCAGGAAATGCGGTGTGCGCTTCCATGGCAGCATCGTTAACGATTTGTGCGAGGTGCGCGCCCACGTCCGGCGGCACCCACTGCCAGGGCATGCCGCCGCTCAATGTCAGAACGTGGAGCCGCACGCCGTGCTCGTCCATCCATTTGCGCCGCTTATCCAGATCGAAATCGAGCGGATTCGTGCTGGGAGCCGCAGGCCGCTTCAATTGGGAGAGAGCCTTGTCGTAGGCCTCGGGCACCCAATGAGTATGAAGGTCAATCGAAACCGGCTGCTCGGTTGGGCTTGCCGCCGATATCCCGAGAGGATCGAGCGCCATCATCGCACCGGCACCGGCGCTCAGCTTGATAAAATCTCGCCGAGCAATCCCGTCTTCTCGCGCCTCAAGCTCGAGATTCTCCATGGTGCTCCCTCCTCGGCCGAACCTTTCCGAACGTGAACACGCGAACGCCGACCCAGGAGTCGGCGTCCCGCAGCGAATCCAGACGTCGCGCCGAAGCGCAGATTTGTTGGCTTACTCTTTACACCTATTTGCCGATTTCCAGAAGCTCAAACGTGCTGAGCACCGGTTTCGGACGTGGGTTGGGGTTCTTGGCCGTGGGCGCCACGGGGTCGTTTTGCTCGGTGCCAATCGTAAATATGTGATGAGACTTTGGATCCAGCGACACGGTGCGAGCGCCGTAGATTGTCTTCACGGTCGCGACCAGGCTGATTTTGTCTGGCGAATCGGCGTGGAATATATAAGTTGCACCGGTTTTGCCGTCTCCGCTGTCGCGGCACGTGGCAAATATGTTGCCAGTGCCGGGGTCAAACACGTTCCCGTCCACTCCAATTCCAATCGGCATCGAAGCCACCACCTTGCCGTTATCCGCATTCATTACAATCAGCACGCCGGGGACGTTCCCCTCACCGCGGCAGCCGACGTACAGGCGTCGGTTCGCCTTGTCCATCGCCATGCCGACAGGCGAAACGCATGGTCCCGTCGCCCACTTATTCTTGACGGTGAGCGTCTTCGCGTCGTATTCCATCACACTGCGCTTATCTTCGAGGTCCTGGAAAATGCTTCCTTTACCGTCCGCGGCCGCCGCTTCGGGGTTGGCATTGAATTTCATGGTTCCGACAACTTTCTCCGTCGCGGCGTCAACCACGGTCAGGTTCATTCCGTCGCCGTTGTTCACGAAAACGCGCTTTGTGAACGGGTCGTAGATCAGTGAGTCGGTATCCATGCTATTGGACTTGATGGACGAAGTAAGTTTGAGCGTCTTCAAGTCAAAAATATAGATCGTGCCCTCATCCTCTGTTTTGTTGCCGGTCACAAATCCACGATTGAATTCCGTCGCCACCGCAACTCCATGCAATCCGTTCATGCCCATGATGTCGCCGACGAGCTTTCCCGAATCCTCGTCAACCACCATGATGTGTGTACTTCGAGGGATATAAACGCGACGTGCATCCGCATCTACCGTCACGTAATCCCAATTGCCTTCGCCGCCCAGCTTGATCGTTCGAATCACCTTATAGCCGGAGTCCTGCGGCGCGGCAGAAGCAATCACGGAAGAAAGAAGCAAAAGCGGGAGTGCAACTAAGATAGCCCAACCCAGGGTGCCCAGAAATTTCGATTGTGACATAGAATCTCTCCTTAGTTCTGCGTAGTTGACGAAGGGGAATTGACCGCCCCTGATGGGCAGTGCGCAATACGCTAGTTGGCGCAAGCTGAAGATAGACTTAAATGTTTGCGATATTTCGCAGCGCATCGGAACGCGCTGGCGATAATGAACGTTTAATGCGGAGTGCCTAAAGGCATTATAAAAAGGAGAGGAGTCTATGCGGCCTTCGAGCAGAATGGGTGATCGTCGTGCCTTCTTAACCTACCTGGCGGCTAGTCCAATCCTCGCCTATGCGGGGTTCTCATCTCGATGGGTTGAAGACTTGATGGCCGAAACTGCCGCCGCCCAGGATTCGCCAGCTCTGGATCGACAGAATGAAGTCATCATTAAGTCCGTCAAAGAGGCGCTCAATGTCTTCGATTTCGACGCGGTCGCGCGGACGAAGCTCTCGCCAGCTCACTACACTTTCATCACTGATGGCTCGTTCAATAACGAAACTCTTCGGGCAAACCGCGAGGGCTTCTCGAAATATGCGATTCGCCTGCGCCGCCTGACCGGCATCACCAAAGTCGATCAATCGGTTCGCATTTTCGGGACTAACTGGGACTCCCCGATCTTCCTGTGCCCTGTCGGCCGAATGAATGCATATTACCCGCAGGGAGCCGTAGTTGTAGCTCGAGCCGCGAAGGCCACGCGTTCGCTACAGGTACTAGCCGGATCCCAAGTGATTCTCTCTGATCCCAAGGCCATCGAGGACGTCGTCGCGGCGCGCGGTGAACCGCTCTGGGTGGCAGGATTGGGCGATACGTTGGATGCGCCGCTGGTCAAGCGCATCGAGGCAACGGGATGTCCCACGCTGATGTGGACGATCGATGACGGGGGAGGCAACACGATCGGGGCAAAATCGGTCCAACGTGCCGGCGTAGCAAATCTTGACCGCGAGGCCGACTCGCGGTGCGTGGGATGCCACGGAAATCTGCCGAAAATTACCAGAGTTGCGCCAGGCACGCCTATGGACGTGCTGGGTGCAATCGGTTCCCTCCGAGGAGAGAACAGTATCAAATTGAATTGGGACGACGTCCGGCGCGTGCGGGACATGAGTCGCATGAAGCTGGTGCTGAAAGGAATCGTAACTCGCGAAGACGCGGAGCTGTCCGTTCGGCACGGAGTGGACGGAGTGCTCATTTCCAATCATGGCGGTCATGAGGATGCCAGCGGGCGGGGGACGATTGAATGCTTGCCGGAGGTTATGGCAGGTGTCGCAGGCAAGATACCCGTTTTTATTGATAGCGGTTTTCGATCGGGCGCGGATGTTTTCAAGGCGCTGGCGCTCGGAGCGACAGCGGTGGGAATTGGAAGGCCCCACATCTGGGGCCTTGCCTCATTCGGTCAGGAAGGCGTTGAAACGGTGATCGAGCTGCTGCGGCGCGAACTGCAGGTCATCATGGGTGAAACAGGAGCGGCGTCCATCGCAAATATCCGCCACGATTCGCTTGTCTCGCGAACTTAAGGCGTTGCGGTCACTCTGCGCCGCCCCGGCCCCGACTGCGGGTCAACCTTTACATCGATTCGAAAAAGCTCTGTTCTAGGCGGGGCTGCGGTTCGGTTCGTTCACTTCTGCTTTCAGCGAATCGCCGATTCCACTTTGCGAACGCGGAAACTTGACCAGGAAAACCGTTCCGGTTTCCCCGGTCTCTTCGACGCTTATCGATCCATAGTGGTCGTGTACGACCTTGCTGACGATCGCGAGACCCAGCCCCGTGCCATTGGACTTGCCCGAACTGATAAACGGATCAAACAAGTTACTGCGAATCGCTGCGGGGATGCCCACACCATCATCGGCGATACGCACTTCAAATGAGCTATCCGAGCTCTTGATCTCGATATTGATCTTTCCTCGATCCGAAGTCGCTTCGCAGGCATTGAGCAGCAGATTGAAAAAAAGCCGCTCGATCTTTTTGGAATCGAAAAGACCCGTCGTATCGGAAGATGCCTGGATAGAGATTAGACGGTGGCGGAATTCGGGTCGGGCAAGCACGGCGTCGGCGGCATGCCTCACAACGGATTCCAAAGACGCGGTGACTAAAGAGAGCATGCGATGTTCTCGCGCCAGTTCTCGCAGGGAGTCCAGCAATTCGGTCATCTGCTCCGAGGCGATCTTGATCTCGTCGAAAATCTCATCCCGATCCAGCTTGAGCTTATCGGCCTCGTAGAGAAACTCGGCATTGGCCACAACCGCGGCAAGAGAGTGCCGCAAATCGTGGGAAATTGAACTGGCGGCCCTGCCTAATGCGGCGACTTGTTCGGTCTCGATTTGCCTTCGCTGCGATGCGAGCAATTCCCCTCGCATCTTTGAAAAGGCGTTCCCCAGTTCAACAACTTCGCTGCTCCCGCGTGGTGTAATAGCAAACGCATAGTCGCCTCGCGCCAGAGCACGCACCCCGGCGAGAAGATTGTCCATCGGCCGTGTGATCGTGCCGGCGACAAAGCTGAGCAGCAGCGTGGCGCAGACGAGCGCCGAAATTCCAAGCGCGAGAATGGTACGGTCCAACTTGCCGATAAAGTCCATGGGATGGCGTAAAGGTATCAGTACGTAGCACTGCACCGGCGTCCGTGGATCTGCGTGCAGCGAAACAGCGGCCACCCGGTAGGGCTCTGCCGCCAGATTCACTTCCTGCGTTCCTGAATCTAAAAGGGCCGTGTATTGCCCCAAGTGGTCCTGCAACTCGCTCTCTTCGCGCGAAGAAAGCGTCGAAGCGATAACCTTACTACCGCTTACCAGCACGATCTTGCCGCCCGATACCAGGGCAAGCTGCTCCGCAACGGTCGAATCCACCTGATATCCGACGGCAAGCGCTCCGAATTGTTTGACGTCGCTTCCCGCGCCGGCCGTCATGGGGCGTATGAACACCCAAAACAATTGATCGTCCGCGTACCACCACGCAGCATCCTCATTTTGTTCGATCGATCTCGTAAGATCCTTCTCAACGTCCGCGCCATTCAATCCTGATTTCTTCGCGTGGAGGGCCATGACTTCACCCTTAGTATTGGCGAGAAGAAAAAGATCGCTGCCGGCAAGCTGCCAAAAAGGCTGTGAACCGTCCCGAATCGTCGGAGCGTGATTCGTGGTCATCAGCGCTTTTAAAGTAGGAAGCTCGGCCAACATGGCCGTCGTTCGAGACAGCTGGTCCTGCCGCTGGTTCTGAACGCTCTCGAACGCGCGCACAGACGCCCCCACACTATCCCGCACCTGATCGTCAATCTCCGCCCGAACCGTGTGGCGAACGATCAACAGCATCGCTCCCGTTAGGGCGCAGATAATCAGCAGCGTCGAGATCAGAAGCTGCGTTTTTAGGCGTAAGCGCGACGTTAACAATACTTGGCCTAGCTCTGCTTTTCGTTAGCGGCAGGCGCCGGCACAAACTTATACCCTGCGCCATGCATCGTCAGAAAAAAGCGTGGATTCGCCGGATCGGGTTCGAGCTTCTGCCGCAAACGAAGGATGTGGTTGTCGACGGTACGAGTCGAGGGATAATTCTGGTATCCCCAGACTTCATTCAACAATTCCTCGCGCGATATCACGCGTTCCGGAGACCGCGCCAGATATTTCAACAGCTTGAACTCCTGGGCAGTCATGGGAATGGGCCTGCCGCCACGCGTCGCCTCCATACTCGTGAAGTCAATCTGGACATCTTTGAACACGAGCATCTCGTGACCGACCTCCTGAGCCGCAACGTTGGACACCATGCTTGTCTTAGCGCCGTTGCGGCGCATCGCTCGCCTCACTCGCGCCAGCAATTCGCGCGGGCTGAAAGGCTTCGTGACGTAATCGTCCGCGCCCAACTCGAGCAGGAGCACCTTATCCTCAATCTCCGCATTCGCGCTCAGAACTACAATAGGAACCGATGGCATGTGAGCTTTGAAGGCCCGGCAAAGCTCCTTCCCTGAAAGCCTCGGCAGTTTCAAATCGAGCACCACCACCCGCGGCGTTTGCTTCTTGAAAATTTCCAGCCCTTCCACGCCATCCGAGGCGATTTCTACCGCGAGAGAGTCTGCCTCAAATAAGCGTTGTAATGTCCTTTGCATCGCGCGGCTATCTTCAATCACTAAAACGGTATCCATTATTATTCCTCACTATTCGACATTCAGTACGCCGGAACTGACGCTTTGGGATCGTAATCGTTTCCATACTTGTCTTTATGAGACCAGTCGTGCTTTGTCACCGGAATGCTGATTGCCGGTAAGGCATTTTCTCCGGGTCCAATATCAACCGGTCGTTGTGGCACGTCGGCGAAGTTCGATGCTGAGCCCTCGTACCAGGCATGCATCGCGTATCGGCCGGCCGGGACGTGCGGAATCAAAATGCGGCCGGCCTTATCGGAAACAGCGAAGTAATCTGAATTCACGGTAAGAATGACTGCCGTCATCTGCGGATGGATATTGCAAAAAAGGAAAGACGGCCCCGGCCGGTCGAACACAACTTCCTTCTCCGACCCGGCCTGATACAGCCCCAAATCGAAGCGCTTGCCCTGATAGAGCGAAAAAACGTTATGGAACCAAGGGTCCAGGTTTGGAAAGTCCACAATACTGCCCAGCGGCACAACCAATAATTTCGGTTCGAAAGTCTTGTTATGTTGCAGGATTCGGTAGCGAGGCTTAGCCGAGGCTGCGGCTGCAGTGGCGGAACCTTCCCCGGTGCCCGGAACAGCAACCAGCCAAACCACCACTTCGGACGCGTCTGTCGCAGGCCTCTGAGACTTGCCTTCAACCAATCTTACTTCGCCGGTCACATCGACCATACCTCCAGCCGCATTCGGCGGCGAAGCAGCCAATGGACGCAAAATCAAGACCGCCAGCATCGACGCCGCTAAAAGTTTGCTCGCCATAATCAAAAGAGGAATCCCGCCGCCAATCCAATTTGCCCCGCGCTATACGACTCTCCCGGAATTTCGTTGGTATGAAAGCGGCGATACTCGGCGGAGAACACCAAATCGCTGCGCGGCCGGAAAATATAGTTGAAGAAAAAGCTCCGATTGCTCGGGGGAACCGACAGTAGAAGGGGATCGTACTGTGCTTTCGCCCGCAAGCGCCCGGCCTCCCGCTCGCCCAATCCCGCTGCCGCATTGAACTCGCTGCGGCTATTCAGTGTGAACTTCAGTTGCGACCAGCCGCCGATGACAGGGATGCCTGCGAGCGTCGGTGCGGTGACATAGATGAAATGTTGATAATCCTGGACCTGTACGGCAGGCAGCGCTACCCCCCCAAACCATCCAATCCTTTTCCGGTGAAGAAAGCTCCGCTCACCTGAAACCTTCCGGGCAGCGGAAATTTCCAATCGGCGATCGCACCCGTGCCAGACACCGTCCCCGTGTTTGGAAAACGTAATGGGACATATATCCCCGAAACGCCGAACGAAATGGCGCGATCTTCGCTTCTGTTGTTTCCGGAAAGCCGCACGGCATAAACAGGCTGCCTGGAACTTTCCCCCGGTGTCGGCAAGCGCAGAGTAGAACCGCTGACGGAATAGCCTGTCGAATCCAAAAGGCCCGCCTCGACCTTGAATTCCGACGAAGTGAAATCAAACCTCCGCTCCGCCCGAATTTCAGGAGTCCAGTTCCACAGGTTGCCCGCGGAAGAAAAAGCGGGCACCGCCAGTGACAGGTAGGATGTAGGCATGTTAGGCGAAAAGAACGGAGCTTCCAGTCCTCCGGTAAGCGAAAAGTTGCTCCAATCGAACTGCACGCGCGCAGTCCTCAGGCCCACTTGACCGGCTCCTATTCCACCGTAGGGGCCTGCCGCACCGTTGAGAAAATCTAGATCCAGGTCGGCGCTCGTTCTCGCTCCGAATACGGTCGGCCCAATGCCTCGCAGGCCCACAACCGATTGCCGGAACGAGGCTCCGACGCTGCCAGTACCGGCATAGGGCGGCGGCTGTACCGCCACCGTTGGCGCGTCCAGATTGTCGAGCTGTCCGGAGGTATCGAACACGTTGAACAAAACGATCCCCGATAATTTCAGGCGGAATTTGGAAGAGCTATCCACCTTCACTTGCTCGTGTTCTTCCACCCTGGCATTCAGGACTTGCCAGTCGTCTTCCGCGATTCGGGCGGGAGGCGCTTCGGGCTTTTGGGTCTCTGGGCGCAACGCCGCGTGCTCATCTGGAGGATTCGCACTGGGAGCGTTCGGTTGAGTTCGAAGCAGTTGCGCAAGCATATCGCGGAGCTGCTGGATTTCTTGGCGCGATTGCGCCAAATCGCTCTGCATCTGCTCGATCGAATGCGTCATCACTTCAATCTTTGCGCTTATATCCGCTGAACCTTCCTTCCGCTCAGGATCTGCCTGGCTTTGGGCATGGGCGTATACACCGGCGAGTATCACAACCCACACCAGCGGCACGAATGAGCGCAGCGGTCTTTCGATAGTCGCACACATAGAATCTCCTCTTTCTGCAACGATCGGGCGAATGGAGGCTAGCGTTGTCATGTTCGAAGGAGTACGGGGAGATTTCATGTTGCCACAAGAGCGGTGATTTGCGCCGGTTTTCAAAAGCTAGGCAGCCATTTTGGGGCGATCATCTCGGTTCCCACTCTCAACGAAAGGAGATCCCTCTTCACACTAGTCTGAATGTCTACAAAATTACTTTAGGATAAAAAGCGGCATTTATGCGGGTTTGGGACAAACACATTACAGGAGGTTTACAGCCTGTTTACAATTAGGTGTACGGCCCCACCCCACCCGAAGCGTGAGGCCGTCCCTCGGTCAAAGCCTCTACCACGTCTTTGACCCTTATTTCATTTGTGGAGCGAGCGCGTTCCCAGTGCCGGCAGCAGCCTGCGTATGGCACTCGCCGAAGTCCTTGGCCACTGTTTTCACCAGGAACCTCTGATCGCCCGTTGCGTTCTTGCTTGAATTTGCCTTTGAGCTCGACCCTGTCGCCCGCTTTGACGTCGGCCTTGCCGGGAACGAGCATTAAAGTCTTCTTGGTCCTATCGTCGATCAGGTTTAGTCCATCATCGGACGTCTCAACGCAGCCGCTGATCTTGCTCGAGCGGTGAGTCATCAGATAAACCGCGCCGGCGCCGATCGCCGCAGCGCCCACTCCCGCACCGATAGCGGCACCGTGACCGTAACTTCGGCCCGCTGGGCTGTATGTGCCTGAGCTCGTGGGTGTGCCCATGCCGCCTACCGTCCCACCTCCGCCATATTGCGCAAACGCCGCGGTCGATAGCAGCAAAACAGCAGCCAATCGGACGACCTGCCCGGTCCACTTTCGGGACCGATCCGAGATACTCGCCCCCTGCACTTGCAATCCTTCATTCGTGTCGAACCTCATTACGACCTCCTCTTCGCCTGTTGTGATGTTGGCTCCTGGCCAGCTATCTGGGGAATGCAGGACTGCGCCACAGGCGCGTCACATACAAGTAACGTAATCGCGGGATTGGGTTGTCGTAGGGTTGTAAATACGAAGTCGTTTTTCTGCTAGCGTGTGCTGGCCGCTTGCGTCGCCTGGTATCCCGGCTTTCCCATGCCCGTGGTCCCCAGGCCCGTGTTTCCCAGGATTTTTCGCAGGCGTACACGGGCCTTGTGCAACTGTGATTTGGAATTTCCAACGGAGCAGCCCAGCGCTTCGGCAATTTCGTGATGTTCGTAACCCATGACGTCGTGCAGAATAAAAATCCGGCGGTAACCGCGCGGAAGCCGCTTCAGCGCGCGGTTCAGATTCACGCGATCGACCACTCCCGAAACTCCAAGGTCGACCCTGCCAAGTTCTCTTCGAGCGAAACTCTCGCCTTCCTCTTCGTTCCGCGCTTCGAGCGATGTTTCGTTTAGCGTCTTGATGCGACGCCGCATCAGCACAATATTGAAGGCAAGGCGGTACAACCACGTCGAAAACGCAGACTCCCCCCGAAAGGTCTGAATCTTCCGAAATACCTGGAGAAAGACGTCCTGTGTCAGGTCCTCCGCGAGGCTGGAATTTCCAGTCATTCGAAAGCAAAGCCCATAAACACGCCGGCTATGTGCCTTATAGATTTGTTCAAAAGCCGATGCGTCGCCCTCTTGAGCCAGGCGGACATTTTCTGCCGCGCTCCGTTCTGCGGGAGCCGCTCGCCTCTGACGTGTCTCCGCGACCGAAGCGGGCAAAACCGGTGCCAATGTCGGAACACATGGCTCGCACAAGGCTGTTGTCATAAGGTCACTTCCTCAAACCGCCGCGGGCGCCCGAATCATTCATCCGTGGTTGCCGTGGCAAACCGGCCCAGGCGCACTGTTGCGGCGTACTTCAAATAGTAGGGAAGTCGGGTGGAAGCTTTGTCACGAAGGCGTCAAGTGCGTGTCATCCGCTGGCAAATTCTCTCAGCCACGCTTCTAGCCCTGTTTAACCGCAGTTTTCAAGAGCGCTCGCCCACAGCCAACGTGATTTCTTGACTTTACAGGGCTGGGTTGACACCATTCGCTCACACCCACCCATAAAGGAGGCTCTATGCCAACCTACTTGCAGCAAGTGTCCTACACTCCGGAAGCTTGGAAGGCCCTGGTGCAAAATCCGCAAAATCGGCTCGACGCCGTTCGGCCGGCCATCGAGCGGCTTGGCGGAAAAATTGTTACCGGCTGGTTTGCGTTTGGCGATTACGACGCCGTGCTCATAACGGAGTTTCCAACCAATGTCGAGGCTGCGGCGATCGCGGTCGCTTTTGCGGCGGGCGGCGCCTGCAAAAACGTGAAGACTACTCCACTGCTGTCAGCTGAAGAGGCGGTTCTGGCGATCAAGAAAGCAGCAGGAACCGGGTATCGCTCCGCCACGGCAGCTAGCTAAGTTCTTCGGAATCGACGCCCGACTGCCTTTGGGTCCCTGCGCTCGATCCACGCGTGGGGTCGGGCCCGTGTACTTAGCTCCGAGAAATGCGAGAGTTCATTCTTAGTCGCCGGAACGCAATCTTGCAAAGATTATCCTCAACGTGTACAGTCGCGGCTAACCGGGGTTTCAGTTCGGAATCTGTGACGAACCGACGAATTTGGGGCGGCGCAAAAGCAATTCTTGCCGTCGAGACAGGGAGACAAACAGATGATCAGAGAAGCGCGACTTTATCGTAAGGGATTGATCTTTGTGCTGGCTTCGGCGGCACTCGCATTCATTTCCGGCAACGCTTGGGCTCAGGGCGACCAGCACCTCCCGTTAGAGAAAGCTGTAATCAGTGGGGAGGGCGCGAAAAAGGCTTTGACCAGGTATCAAATCTCCGCTGATATCGCCAGGAAGCTGGTGGACGCCTGCGTCGACTATGCGAAATCGACCAACACCCCGGTAAGTGTTTTTGTTCTCAGTCCGGATGGCGAAATCGTGGATGCACACCGCATGGATGGCCAGAACTCAATCAATACCGACACGGCTTTATTGAAGGCGAAGACGGCCCTATATCTGCGTGATTCTACACACACAGCAGCAAACCGCTTCCGGACACTCGATGCCAGGGTCATTCGTGAAGACCTGCATATGTACCTTGTCTCCGGCGGCCTGCCCATCGTAGTGGACGACCAGATGATTGGTGCAATTGGCGTCGGCGGCGGGAATGCGGACGAACAATGCGGGTATCAAGCTCTCATCAAGGTGCTTGGACCTCAGCCGCCCCTTGCCCCGAACATGCCAAATGACCCGCTTGGGGAGAGCGGCGGTCCAGGTGGCGGGGGAGCACCCGGTGGCGGAGGGGGTCGCGGCGCCGCCCCGCAGGGCGGCAGGTAGGCCCATCAAGGGCCCGGGCGGAGTGGCAACAGCAGCCATAGGCGCTAGCCCGGAAAAATCCCACAGTGAAACTTGATTTCGGCGAGCAGCGTCGTGCCCGCGGGGCCTGACGCTGCCTTCGCTTATTCGCCCTAGCGCTCTACGTGGGCCGTTTAGCCTCCCGATAATTCACACCGCACACCTGTCCTCCGTGACCCCTATCTTTCTGGCCGGTACTAGTACAATGACCTGAAGGCGCCTCGTCCCGCCTTTCTAGGCATTGCGGGAATCTAATACTTTAGCGGGGAGTGTTTAGACCAATGAATTCCAAGCTACTGGACAGAAGGGGCTTGCTCGCGTTTGCTCTTGTTTTCGGCTTGAGCGTTGGCGTCGCACACGCCCGAAGCCCCCAGGAATCCACATTTGACTGGTTGCCGTCAAGCGATGAAAGTCCCCGTTTGGACCCTGCTGATTACCACACGGGCCGAGTTTTCAAGCCTGCTGATCAGGCCGGGAACGTCCACGTGGATATCGAGGCCCAGGAACCCGTAACCGTCGAGATGGCGCCTGCTGAGGAGTGGAGCGAAGTCTTGCGGCATCCGGAGCTGCTGCCGCGCGTCACTTTCCGTTGTGTCCGCGAGCACGTGACGAAAACCACGTACATCTGCGACGTTGCGCCGGGCCACCCGATGACGCTGGTTCTCCGCGATGAGCGAGATAGCTCCCATACCGCTGTCTCGGCATTTGGAGCCGCTTTCAGCGACCACGGCACGGTCCGCGAGTTCGTCTCTCCCAACGATATTCACATCCAGTATTACCGCTGGGCTTGCGTGCAGAATTGCAATCCTCCCCGCTATCAATGGATGAGTGAGCTCAAAGAGACGTACGACCTGACGTCAGCGCCGAAGATTTACGACGGGATCGCGCCGGAGCGGGATGGGGAGCCGTTTAGCGTGAAAATGAATTCGCCTATTACTATGACCGTGGCTATCGTGCCGTCGCGGGTGGCCGATGAACTGCGTGAAAATCCAGATAGCCTCAACTCTGCATTGAATAAGCGGTCGTGCATGGAGAAATCGGTGCGTTCCGCGGCCTTTGAGTGCACGTTTGACGTTGCCGACGGACCGCAGTCTTTCATCGCTTTCCCCGAAGAGGGCAGCACCGTCCCCTCTAACAAGAAAGCCGAAGTCGAAGTGATCGCCTCAAAATGCATTGCGAATTGCCTCACCGACCCCGAAAAATGAAGCTTTAAGGATCGGTTCATGAAAGGTTTTGCGGGATCGGTGATGATTGAATGTGGTAGGGGGGCAGAGCTTTGGCTCTGACTTTCCTCACATGCGTTTCGAGGGCGTTACCCCTACCTGAAGCTCTTTTTGTAACTCCGTTCCGCCCAGGCCATGGCGAAAGCCTTAGAAATGGTCCGTCTCAACCTCTTCATGTTTTTGTGGAGGCGCTGCTTTTGACGTAATGCGCGCCCATACCGTATTTCCGCGAACGGGTTCGTCTACTCCCCACGAGGGAATCGGCATCAGTAGCCGTTCGGAAAGTCCATTGAGGTACGGCTCGTAAAGCAATCGCAGTTCCTTGAGCTTTGCGTCACCCGCTTCCGTACATCCCGGGACTCCGCACTCGATTAGCAGACTCCGCACTTTTGGCAGGTCTTGGGGCGGCAGGCGATCAGACTGTGGCATTCGGGAATCGATATACAAGATCTGTGCCAGGTCCGCTACGGCGTGGCGGCAAATTGCAAAAGTCAGCTGCGCTTGCCATTTCACCTCACCCTCCCCGTAGGAGATCAGCAGGGCACACGTATCGAGAATAGCCGTGTACGCGGCGACCCACGATTGATTGTCGTGCTGCGATCTGAAGAAACACAAAAAGGGATAGGTGAGGTGTGTTTCCATCAATTGCGCGGACCACGTTTCCCAGTCGCGAAGGTAATGGGAGAGACCATCGTAGATTCGTTCCGTGCTGTGGCGGCGCAGCAGTTCGGAAGCTGTGGGAGGCGACCCGGCGCGTGCATCGAGCAGGGAGATATTCACTTCGCGTTGCGAAAAGGCGCCGTACAGCGTGGGCAAATAGGCAATGATAAGCGCGAGAAAACCGAAGCCTGTGCCCGCCTCGATTACGGAGAGAACACGCGCTGCCGCACTTCTGGGCGTGATGTCGCCCAGCCCCAGCGTGAAAAAGGTGGTCCCGCTGAAATACAGATCGGAACCGAATCCGGTCGAGTTCCCGGTTGAATTTAGTGCCGACCCGGCCGCCCACTGGAGCATCGCAAACGCCAGCACGAGCACCAGAGCCCAACAGGCGATTAATTGGAGTAGAGAGAGCGGGCCAAAGTAGCTGAGATACGATTCGCGCCGTTTAACGGTGCGAATATGCTCCGCAGTTCCCGACCATATCGCCCAAGCGGTGCGGAAGAAAAAACGCGCGAAGCGGAAATCGCGTCGCACATGGCGCGGCAGAATGACGCTCTCGAAAGCGTCCCAAAGGATGGTCACAAGGAGCGCAAACCCCAGAATTCCAATGAAGGCATGCATCGTTGTGATCTCCGTCCCCGGTGCCCGTAGCAGATTTCCG
The DNA here is from genome assembly GCA_963803735.1 of uncultured Acidobacteriota bacterium. Lineage (GTDB taxonomy): Bacteria > Acidobacteriota > Terriglobia > Acidiferrales > UBA7541 > Palsa-189. The sequence continues at coordinate 144,578 of CAWDNV010000023.1, forward strand.
AAGTATAACTGCTGTGGCAAATGGCACAATGCCACAATTTCCCCGCCGTCCGCGGAGAAGTTCAGGAATTTGGGCCCCGCATTCACCATGCCCTGAGCTAGTGCCAGGTCCCCCGGATGCGTTGACTTGACTCGTCGCCCGAACCTAGAATGAAAGCATGTTGATCTACTGCCGGAAGACCTGCGGGCTTCTGCGTTGCGCCTGTTGTTATGTGCCTTCTGGCGCCCGGAGGTTGCTCGTTTAACATTCTGCAAATCGGACGAGCAGAGCCCACCGCCGGAAAACATGGTCGGTGGCTTTTTATTTTTGGACGCATTCCGAACCAGCAATCAGATGAGAGGTTGAAAGCAAATCACATCGGGAAGCTGATAAGAAGATGAAAAATAGATGAGCAACCAAATGGATGAGCTATTTCCCTTGTTTCTGAAACTGGCAGGACGCCAGTGCCTTGTCGTCGGCGGCGGGGCGGTAGCCGAAGCCAAAATCCAGAGCCTCGTTCGGTGCGAGGCCTTCGTTCGTGTGGTCGCGCCGGAAGCTACGCCGGGGATTCGCCAAGCTGCCGGCGCGGACCAAATTGTATGGGACGCGCGCCCGTTTTTGCCTTCCGATCTTGAAGGCGTTTTCTTGGTCGTGGGCGCGACAAATTCTCCGGAATTGCACGAGGAGATCTTTCGGCTCTGCCAGGGAGCGGGCATTTTATGCAATATGGTGGACGAGCCGGACCGCTGCGATTTCTATTATCCCGCCGTCGTTCGCCGCGGCCCATTGCAAGTTGCGATTTCCACTGCCGGGCATTCTCCTCTCTTGGCGCAGCGATTGCGACAAGAGCTCGAAGAGCAAATTGGGCCGGAGTATGGGCATTGGGTCGAGCAGATCGGCCGGCAGCGCCGAGAGCTATTCCGACCGGACATTTCACCCGAAAACCGGCGCTCGATTCTGAAGGAGATCTCGAGCGAGCGTGCCTTTGCCGGACTTCAAGGCCGGACGGAATTGCGCCACAGATGTGAGAGTGGAGGCAAAGTTTATTTCGTGGGTGCCGGACCCGGCGATCCAGACTTATTGACGCGAAAAGCCTGGAGCGTTCTGCGGTCCGCGGACGTGGTTTTGCACGACGCGCTGGTCTCTTCGGAGGTCCTGAGCATCGCACCAGCCGGTGCCGTTTTGTGCGACGTCGGTAAACGTTGCGGCGCAAAATCGATCACTCAGGAAGAGATTCACGCCCTTCTGATCGGCTATGCCTCGACTGAAAAAACTGTGGTGCGCCTGCAGGGAGGCGATCCCTTGGTTTTCGGCCGCGCGGGTGAGGAAATCTCCGCTTTGCGTGATGCCGGCGTGGATTTTGAAGTCGTTCCCGGCGTGACGGCGGCCTCCGCGGCCGCTGGCTAGCGCCCAGATTGCTCTCACCGACCGGCGGGTCGCTTCGCAACTCATATTTCTAAGCGCCCATCGCCGTGAAGGAGAGTTTGAGCGCGACTTGAAGTCCGTCCCGCCCAATGGCGCTACGCTGGTGATTTATATGCCAGGGCGCGATTACCAGCGCCTCGCTCGCGCCTTGCGCGGCGCGGGAATCTCGGCCGAAACTCCATGCCTCATCGTCTCGCAAGCCTCGTCCCCAAGGGAATCGATTTATCGCACCGACTTGGCGTCTCTAGCCGATGTTCCGGTGCCTCCCACGCCAGCACTGTTAATAGTGGGGGCGGTCGGTGCGGCGGCGAAGGCCGAAGCTTCACCGGCGATCGTGTGAGCGGACTAGCATGTGCCGGAAATCCTGACACGGGAACCTACAAGGCCAAACCCGAACGTCCCTGCCTGAAGTGCTGGTTTTAAGCTCGAATTAATGTCGTGTGGCATAAACGTCGTACTAGGACGGATATATTGCGGCAGTTGTGTGGAGTGTCGCTGCAGTTTTCAACCGAACACTTTTGAATCGACTGGAGCAATGGTAAGTAATCGGTCGACATCTTCTTGATTTTCATCAGAAGGTAATATTTCTCGTGAATAGCGTGGTTAGACTGCAGATGGGAATGAAAATTGCTGTAGTTTTATGCTGAGGTGAAACCGGCAGGCGGTTCTCTCAATCTAAGTAGTTTGAGGGATGTGGTATCAGGGTTGGGGAGTACGGGGAGGTTGCGGGTGTCTTTCGAGACAGTGCAGCAGGTTAGGCGGTTCTTCAAGATATTTGGTGGTTTTACCCTCCTGTTTGTCGGCGTCATTATGCTCGTTACGCCCGGGCCGGGCTGGCTAGTGATTCTCGGTGGTTTGGCTATGCTCGCGGCTGAATTCGTGTGGGCCCGACGCCTCCTTGATCGCCTGAAGTCACAGGGCGAACGTCTACGTCAAACCGTAATGCCATCCTGGATTTCGAAGGCCTAATCGGGCTGTCCATTTCCTATATCAGCTGGAGTATGCTCATTTGCAGGAGGCTCTATGGAGCACTGGAGAGGCAAATGGGCTTTGGTTACCGGTGCCAGTTCGGGCATCGGCTGGGCGCTAGCCGAACAGTTGGCTGCTAAAGGCGCAAATCTGGTTCTGACCGCCCGACGTGCCGACCGGTTGAAACAGCTCGCCGACGATGTCACGACCCGCTACAAGGTTGAAACACAAATCTTTGCCGCGGATCTCGCACGGCCTCAAGCCCCGGGGGAAATCTTCCGGTTCGTCGAGCAGAAGCGGTTACCCATCGAACTGCTCATTAACAATGCCGGTTTCGGTGCCTACGGCGAGTTTCACAAGGTGGAAGCGCAGCGGCTGCTCGACATGGTGCAAGTGAACGTCGCCGCGGTCGTGCATTTGACCCACCTTTTTCTTCCCGCGATGGTCGACCGGCGTTCGGGATACGTCCTGATTGTGGCCTCGACGGCCGCGTTCCAACCCGTTCCATACATTAGTACTTATGCTGCTACGAAGGGTTTCGATCTGCTGTTTGCCGAGGGGATAGCCGAGGAAGTGCGCCGATACGGCGTGCACGTCTGTGCACTGTGCCCAGGTTCTACGGCCAGCGAGTTCAATGAAATTGCGGGACAGCCGCGCATTGGCGGCCCTCAGGAATCGAACGATAAGGTCGCCCGAGTAGGCCTTGAGGCACTTGCGGCCGGCAAGCCCCGCGTCATTTCGGGAGCGCGCAACTGGCTCAGCGTCGAAGCGCAGCGGTTGGCTCCCCGGCGCCTCGTAACGCGCGTCGCCGCGCGGATGTTTATGCCGCGGCAGTAGGCGCTCATCGGCGAGAAGTCGCGGAGGCCGAAACGCCGACCAACGCTCGATCGAGTAACTCCATCACGTGAAGCACCTGCTGTCCCGTCTTATGGATCTCACTTCCAGCGCGCATCTGCAGCAAGCAGCCCGGATTTGCCGTAACGATGACTTCGGCGCCGGTCTCTGCGGCGCATTGCATTTTCTCACTAGCAATTCCAGCGACGTTTGCGTTTCCGTGACGTTGTAAACTCCCGCCGAGCCGCAGCAGTTATCCGAGAGCCGCATCTCCGTAAGTTCAACGCCTGGAACGGCCCTGATCAGCCGCCGCGGTGCTTCTCGAATTTTCTGTCCATGCGCCAAATGGCAGGAATCCTGGTAGGTCACACGCATGCGTAGCTCGTGCAAAGGCGCGTTCATTCCCAACCCGTCGAGAAATTCGGTGACGTCGCGCATTTTCCCGCGAAATTCGTGGGCTTTTTGTTGTGCGGGATCATCGGCTGAAAATAGCTGATCGTATTCTTTTAGCGTCGAACCGCAGCCTGCGGCGTTCGTAATCACGGCATCGAAATCCTCTCCCAAAAATACGTCGAGATTTGTGCGCGCGAGCTGCCGGGCGATATCGCGCACACCCGCATGTGCTGCTAGAGCGCCGCAACAAAGCTGACCCTCGGGAACGACGACCTCGCAGCCGTTTGCCGTCAGGACGCGAATTGTAGCTTCATGTAAGGCGGCAAAGCTCACCTGCGAAATGCAACCGGCAAAGAGAGCCACGCGGGCACGGCGCTTTCCCTGGGCAGGAAAGGTCTGCCCCAGCCGGGAGAAAAAGAATTCCTTTTCGATTGCAGGCATCAATTTGTCGCGGTCGGCCATCCCGAACAGGCGCAGCAGACCCGATTGGCGCGCCACAGTTCGCAGCCCAGACTGCTGATAGAAACGGGCAAGGCGCGCCACGGCAGCGATTCTTTGCGGGTAGGGAAGTAAATGGCGAAAAACGAGGCTGCGGGCCATCCGCGAGAAAAATGGACGGCGATAATTCTGCTCGATCTGTGCGCGCGCCCCTTCCACCAGTTTGCCGTACTCCACGCCTGCCGGGCAGGCCGTCTCGCAGGCGCGGCAATCGAGGCATTGGTCGATATGCCTGACAAAAGACTCGCCCAACTCCAGCCGCCCTTCATCGACCAACACCATCTGACGAATGCGCCCGCGCGGCGAATCCGCTTCCAGGCCCCACAGTCGATAGGTGGGGCAATGGTTGAGGCACAAGCCGCAGTGAATGCAATGAAGGTAGTCGACGTCTTTGGGACGATCGGGACCGTGGAAGCCGCTTTCGCGATGCAGTGAAGCAGCGTGTTCAAGCTGCGCTGTGTCTGGCGGCATCTGCGACATTGGATTCAGATGCCTCCTCGAAAACGGCCTGGCGAGAGAATGTTCTGCGGATCGAAGACGTTCTTTAGGCGCATGGCAATTTCTTGCTCGGTTCCTGCAGGAGGCCAAATGCTGAGCATGTTTTTCAGTTCAAGAGGACAGCGCTCAATCATCGGGATTGCACCAGAGACGACGCAGAGGTCCACCAACTCGCGTGAGCAGCCTAGTAACGCCGGGTATGACTTAGGGCTGGCTGGCGGCAACAGCGCGACATAAACGACCCCCAGGGCGCGAACCAGAATGGCGCAATCGAGTGCATGGCGCTCGGCGAGCGTTTGTATCTTCGGGAGCAGCGTGGGCATGGCCGAGGTGAGAGCAGCGATTCGGAAAAACGTCGCGGCCGAAGTCGTGCTGAATGCGATGGGCGAAAATTCGCAGAGACAGCCAAAGAGCTGGTCTCGCTGGGAATCTTCGAGAGCGATGAATTCGACAGCATGTGCTTCCCGTGACATCGCCGCAAGATCGCGTGCATGGCGTTCCAGGACTGCTTCGTGCCCGGCCGCCTCAATGACTACGAACGAGGAATCTCGACGCAGGAAGCCGGCGCCGCGACCAGCAAACAGACCAGCCGCGCCGCTATCAAAGACGTCCACTACTCTCGGCTGCAGCTGCGACTTTGAGATGGTGCTGCAAAAAGCGAAAGCGCTGGAGGGATCGGCGAAGGCTGCGACGAACATCCTTTGGGCTGGAGGCAATGGGAATGTGCGCAAGTTCAATCGTGTGATGACGGCCAGGGTTCCGAGCGAACCGATCAGCAGTTTATGCAGGTCGTAGCCGGTGACATTTTTTACGACACGCCCGCCGCTCTTGGAAACGACGCCCTCGCCTGTGACAAATTCGACGCCCAGCAAAAAATCCCTGGCCGTGCCATGAGCATAGCGTAATGGCGAGTCTGATCCGGCGACGACGATACCGCCGAGCGTGGCGCGGTCAGGGAAGGGAGGTGAGAGGGGCAGAAATTGTCCCTTTTCGCGGAGACTGCGATCGAGATCGGCGCAGGCCATGCCCGGCTCGACGCCGAGGGTCAGATCGCGCGGCTCGTAGGCGAGGATGCGGTTCAGACGCGATAAATCGAGCGCGAGATCATATCGCTGCGGTGGCATGCCGATGTGCAAATGGGTTTTGCCGCCAATCGGAATGATGGCGAGACGTTCGGCGGAAGCGAAGCGCAGGATTTCGGCGATCTCAGCTGCGGAACCGGGCAGGAGAGCGGCAGAAGGGCGCCGACCGTCCACTTCGTACGCGGCTAGCGCAGTCGGATCGGCGACGACGTGGCCGGCGCCGACTAAGTCGCCAAGCCGCGAGCCGAGCGATACGGCAACCTGGCTCATGCGTTTCCACCGGCCGAAACTGGAAACGGCTGGAGGCGCGTTTCTCCGCAGCCTTTGCCGAGCGGCAAGACTTTACCGGGGTTGAGCCGGCCCACGGGATTGAATGCCGCGCGTACTTTGCGCATTAAATCCAGATCGCCCTCATTGAACATCAGCGGCATGAGTTCATTTTTTTCCATGCCCACGCCATGTTCTCCGGTCAGTGTGCCGCCCATCTCCACGCAAAGCTGCATAATGTCCGCGCCGGCAGCACGAGCGCGACGGAACTGATCCGGATCGCGGTGATCGAAAAGAATCAGCGGATGCAGGTTGCCGTCTCCGGCGTGAAATATATTTCCGATGACCAGGCTGTAACGTTTGGCAATTTCTTCAATGCGGAGCAGCGTCGGCGTGAGTTTGGTGCGCGGAATGACGCCATCGAGCACGTAATAGGAGGGCGAAACGCGCCCGACGGCGCCGAAGGCTTCTTTCCGGCCCTTCCAAAGGAGGGCGCGCTCACGAGCGTCGCGCGCGCGGCGCACTTCGCGCGCATGGTGACGCCCACAGACCTCGATTATTTCCGCCGCTTGGGCCTCGACGGATTCGCGCACCCCTTCCACTTCTATGAGCAGAACCGCGGCGCTATCGAGCGGAAAACCTGCGTGAACGTAAGCTTCGACGGCGCGGAGCGTCCAGCCATCGAGCATCTCGCACGCTGCGGGAATAATTCCGTGAGCAGTGATGTCCACAACGCTATCGGTGGCGTCTTCAAGCGAGTCGTAGATAGCCAAGAGCGTGCGCACATCTTCGGAGAGTCGCAGAAGCCTGACGGTAATTTCCGTCACCAATGCGAAGGTTCCTTCGGAGCCGATAACAAGGCCGGTCAAGTCATAGCCCGGCGTTTCCACGGTTCGCCCGCCGACCCGCACAACTTCGCCGTCGGGCAGGACCAACTCCAAGCCAGTCACGTGGTTGGAAGTGACACCATAGGCTAGGGTGTGCGGCCCTCCGGAATTCTCCGAGACGTTGCCGCCAATGGTGCAGGATTTCTGACTGGAAGGATCGGGCGCGAAATACAAACCATATTTCTCCGCTGCGCGCGAAAGGTCGAGATTTACAACTCCCGGTTCGACCACGGCGCGCTGATTTTCCGCGTCGATCTCCAAGATATGGTTCATGCGTGAGAATGCGAGGACGATGCCGCCCTGCCTGGCCAGCGCTCCGCCGGAGAGACCGGTACCTGCGCCGCGTCCTACGATCGAAACATCGTGGCGATTCGCCAGCTTGACGATTTCGACCACATCTTGTTTACGACGGGGAAAAACAATGACATCGGGACGTGCTTCTTCAACAGAACCGTCGTATTCGTAAAGCAATAAGTCTTCGGCGCTCGAAAGCACGCCGGGCTTTCCGAGCAGGTTTTCTAAGTCGTGAATGATGCTTCGTTGCATGTGCGCCCGTTCTCTTAGCTAAAACATTTCGGATCAGGCTGCGTGCCGGTGGAGTGCCCCGCCCTCGATTTTTTTTCGTAAGTGCAGATTCTAAAAGGGATCAAGTCCTTTAAAATTGTAAGTGCAGATTACAAGGCACTTAACTGCGCTCTTTTTGTATCTGCAGAATTCAAAGAGTTTAGCTCTAACCAGCAACGCGCATCCTTTTCGAGCCAGGAATCCAGGTCGTGACTGTTCCCGACGCTCCGGCTCGTCTCTTGACGGTGACGGCATCGGGCATTCACATTTCACGCCGGTGGCTCTCCGTGTGTCGGATGAACACTAACTCCCCAGGGGCACCAATACAAATGTCGCGGATAGATGAATCTATTTTACCGCAGCAGGTCAAGTAGTACTGAGAGCAGAAACTGCCCCTTGCTGGCAGGATGCGCATCAACAGATCAAGTTCAGGGGAAGGTAGTTGGCGAACCGGCCCCGCCGGCACCCTGAACCGGCGGGGCTTTTTCTAGCTCGACTTACTCCGAACCTGTGGGTAGTTTCCAAGTCGGATCCAGTTAGGCACGACTGTTCCACGCAGGTTTTCGATTCCTCCAGGTTCGCATACGGGTATTTCGTTACCGATTGATGGCCCGGCTAAGGTTTCGCCCGATTGTGGGCTCAGGTCTCTCTGATGCACCCTAACGGACAGGCGCAGCGTCGAATCAACTGATGTACCGATGTGGGGTATGGGTGAATAAAAAGGGGGCAGCACGATGGAACGCATGAGCGACTACGAGTGGTTCTGTGCGAATTGCCTGCGGATGGTGGAGACTCTCAGTAGGCACGGACGCTGTCCCTATTGTGACAGTAATGCCGTCGATGTGGCTTACCGTTGGAATGGGCGGGAAATGAATCGCGAGTCTCAGGCAGGGTTAATGGCACCCGCGCTTGCCGAAGCGCACCAGTAGAGCAAAACAATCAGTTTTATGGCAGGTGTTGGTGGTTAATGCGAGTTAACGCTTAACCTGCTCGACGGCAGTCGCACGTCTCAGGCAGGGTCAATGACACCCGCACTCATCCAGCGCAGCGTAGGCACTAGTAGAACGAAAATGAGACCTTGAATGTGTTGCAGGTGGGAGTTAACGCTTATCCTGCACGACGGCAGTCGCACGAATCAGATCGGCGGGTGCAGTATAGATTCTTTTGACCGTAGAATACTGCACGGCCGCAGTCTTCAACGCACGTCCGCTCGCTTCTACCTTGGAACGAACCAGATTCAACATTGCTACGGCAAAGATAACCATCGCAGCCATTAAGATTGCAACGCGAACACGCTTTGGCATAAATCCCCTTGTCTGTATAAGGCCATTGTGTACACGAGAACGAGGCTATCGCAGAGTGAATCTGACCGAAATACCCGTAGCAATGGATTCGCTTGGTGGATTCGCCTTACGAGTGAAGTTCCTGGGCTTGGACTTGGACTGGGGTGTGGGCGTATCGCGCTGTTTCAAAGAGGTTTAGTTGGTATATGTCGAGGAATCAAAGAAAGTTCCACCGTGCAGAAGCCGCTCAAGGGCTTGAATTAAATCCTGTGCGGCCCGGCTTTTTACCACATAACCCTGAGCCCCAGACCGGCGCGCCGTTCCGGCCATGCTGCCGGAATCGTGCATAGTAAAGAAAAGCACGCGGGAGCTTACGGGAAAGCGCGAGATCTCCTCGGCGGCCTCGAAACCGCTCATAACGGGCATCGTGACGTCCATAATGATGACGTCTGGCGCGAGTTCCTGCGCCATCCGGACGGCCTCTTGCCCATTGGACGCCTCACCGCAGATCTGCCATTCGGGTCTGGCCTCCAGGACCCGGCGGATTCCCTCTCGCACAATTTCGTGATCGTCGGCGATGAGTATCTTTACGGCCATTTAAGTCTCTTCACAAAAAAATACGCGGGCGCAAACCTGACGTAGGCGTGCTCCGCGTGTTTTCTAACCTAGCTTCACAATCGTTGAATTTACCAGTTTGCTGCGCAGAAACGATTCGTCCTCAAGCTTCCGCAATCAAGTTGCGCACCGCATATCTGACCACCTCGGCAACGGAGTGGCAATCGAGCTTTCTCATCAGGTTGATGCGATGCGTTTCGGCAGTCTTTACGCTGATACCCAAGACTGAGGCGACTTCCTTGCTGCTTTTTCCTTCGGCGAGAAGTTGTACGACTTCACGCTCGCGGGGGGTTAACGGTGAATCCGCGTCGGGCGAATTCTCGGCATCCTCCGGTTTCCCGACGTAACGATCGAGAATGATCTGGGAGACTTTGGAGGTGAAGAACGTTTGATCTCGGCAGAGAGCGTCGACGGCGGAAACCAAGTCGCTGGCCACATCCGACTTGAGCACATAGCCGCGAGCGCCTGCTTTGACGACTTGCTGAATCAACGGGTTGGTATCGTGCATGGTCAATACCAAGACGCGCGTGCGAGGCGCTTTTTTCACGATTTGGCGCGTGGCTTCCAGGCCGTTGAGGCAGGGCATACCTATATCCACAATGGCCACATCCGGGTGCATGTCCCTGGCTTTCTCTACCGCCTCACGCCCATCCATGGCTTCGGCGATCACTTTCCATCCGGGCTGCGCCTCCAAGAGCGCGCGAAGACCCTTGCGCACAACTTCGTGATCATCAGCTAACAGGATTTGAACCGGTCGCATGTTCCCCCCTAAAACCGTAAGAAGTGTAGGGTCTTTCGACTAGGGATCGCTATCGGTGAGTGACCCTATATTGGCTGGTGCTTACTGGGATGTCCCGAGGTCTATAAGCCCCTAAAAGCCTGAGCCCATAGGCGAAAAACGGGCGAATTCCCTAGCCCTTTCAGTCATTTAGAAATCCAGACGGAATCCAAGCTGGATTTCGCGCTTAGGAAGCGCGGACGTGAAACCCAAGGGCTGACTTGGTGAAAGCGCGGCACTCCCATTCACATTGAAAGTGTGAATCCGGGTAACAAACCGAAATTCGGACCGACAACGTTGTTCACGCTGGCGTAATTCGTGCGATTGGTGATGTTGAAAGCTTCTGCCAAGAGTTGCAGATGTGCTTTCTCATACAGAGCAAACGTGCGTGAGAGGCGCATATCGAAAGAGAAATAATCAGGGCCAAGTCCCGTGTTACGGCTCGCGCCGATCGGGCGATCGTTTGTGTAGTGGCGATCGCCGTTGACGTCCGTGCCAGCCAAGAGATTGAAGGGATGGCCGCTGTGATAACTGAAGATAGGCGCCAGCTCGAATGCCTTCAACACGCGGTTACTCCAGGGGCTTTGGAATACACCGGTTGCAATGAATTTGTTTCTTTCGTCGAAATCGGAGAGAGCGCGATCAGCGGCAAGATTGGTTTCGTCCTGCGGAGCATAGTCACTATTGAAGTCGGTGGTGGTGTCCCAAGCCTTGCTGTAAGTGTAATTGGCCATGGCCATAAAGTGACGGCTGAAGCGCTGCTTCACTTCGAAGGAAACGCCTTGATAGAGCGCATAAGCAGCGGAAGAATACACATTGTTTTGGAGGATGAGCGGATTCACGTAACAAGACGACGGAACCGCAAAACAACGCGGGTCGTTCCAGTTTTGAAACGAAGCGCTTTGACCATTAGCGAGGGTCGTCGTGGCCAGCGGCGCAGGCAAGAGATTGGAGTCGAGGGCAACAGGCAGGCGCATCGTGTGGATGTAGACATAACTTGCCGAGACGGAAAGATTATTCGAAAGCTGACGCTCGACTCCAATTTCGGCTTGCAGCGCGTACGGATTCTGGTAACCGGGCTGCGCGCCAAAGATGACAGGAAACGGCACCGTGCCCGGGAACGGGCCCGAATTGGTTACGTTCAGACCGAACTGCGCAAGCTGTGCGGGGCCGATGCAGGCGGCCTGGCCCGGCGGCGGCGTGGTGCAGGTGATGTAAGTAGGCGAATTCGGATTTGCGGGATTCACGGGCTGGGCGGCGAGCGTTTTGAAAATAGCAGCAGAGTTGACGGCGGGGTTTGTAACTGTACCGGTAAGAGGAACCAGAAGAAGGGCGATCTGCCGCGCGTTATTGATATTGCCGAGAGTCTGCACAACGTCCGGGATTTGGGCGTAAACCGGAGAGTAGAAGATCCCCACACCCGCTCGGATCACGGTCTTTTGGTCGTTGGCGGGATCCCAGGCGATAGAAAGGCGCGGGGCAAAATTGTCTTTATCTGTACTCATGGCGCTGGGCTGCGAATCGAGTTCGTAGCGGAGGCCGTAGTTCAACGTGAGGTTGGGCAGAATTCGCCAGGTGTCTTGCCAATATACAGCAGTGTAGGGGCGCGTGAGATTGTAGGTCGGTGAGCCAAAGCCCTGCTGATAGAACTGTGGTAAGCCCAATGAAGCTGACTGCAGGCCGTTGATAACGGCAGGGGACGTCGTTGCGGGAAGGTTGCACGCGGCTGGTGCCTGCAGGCAGGGACTAATGATGTCGCCGGGCAAGTCGCCGAAAACGAAGCGGCCGGGCATATAAGTGTGCGAGTCACTGTGATCGCCGCGAATCAGTTCGTAGACGCCCATTTTCATGGTGTGCCGGCCGCGAATCCAAGTGACGTTATCGGCCAATTCGTAGCGGCGCAAGATCGTGTCGCTGGGCAGGAAGATGTTCGTGCCCAGGTTTGCGAAGCCGGGGATATCGAGGCCGACCTGGCCTGGCTCGTTCGGGATTACGTTGAAGTCGTTGTAATTCCACTGCAAGCGCGCTTCGTTTTGCAGGCGAGCATTGAAGATGTGGAGCCAGCCGCCCTGGAGCGTGCTGTCGAATGTATGGATGGCGCTGCCCCGGGAGAATCCGGTCAACGACTGCACGTCGGGATTTTCTTCGCGGTCATGGCCGTAGCCGTAACGAAGATACGCCTGGTTATTGTCGCTGAACTTGTGGTCGAGACGGCCGGAGGCCAGATATTCACGGGTTGTGTAAGGGAAAAGACCGCCGTTATTTTCGAGATCGCCGATGATAAAAGGGTCGAGGGGATTCGGGGAAGCCGAGCTGAGCGTGAGGAGGCTTTGAAGCGTTGCCGCGCAGGCGGCCGGGGACAAAAAAGTGGGTGTTGCAGCGGGCGGAACCGGCGAAAGGCAGGGAACCGCCGGGCCCCCCGAAGCGGCGAGTCCATTGATGATGGCCTGTTGGTTATTCGGCGTAACGAGGCCATTGTCGGGGCGAAAAATCGCAGTATTCGTTAGCAGAGGGACGGCGTTCTGCGCGTTTTGCCGCAATCCTTCGAATGCCGCAAACAGGAAAGTTTTATCGGGTTGGAGGGCGATGCCGAAGCTTCCGCCGAACTGCTGACGGCTTAAGGTGTCTTTTAGGGGCTGGCTGGACGAATCGGGATTGGCCGGATTGAAGGACTGGCCGGGCGCGAGAGCATCGCTGAATGCAAACGGGTCGCGCGCATCAAGGGCGTCGTTGCGAAAGAATCCAAAGAGGCTCCCGTGCATCTGGTTGGAACCGGATTTGGTGACAATGTTGATGGCTGCGCCGCTGGCGCCTCCGAGATCGGCCGAATAGTCGCTGCGATTGATCTGGAACTCCTGCACAGCATCCTGGCTTATCGTGAGGCGAACGCCGCCGGCGTCATCGTTGGCTTCGCCGCCATCCACCGTGACCGTGTTGCCACGGCCGTTGCTGCCGTAAAACGAGAGGCCGCTCTGTGGCGTTTGCTTAACTCGGAAGTCCTGATCGCCGGCGAGGCGCGTTGCATTGGAGACGCCGGGCATAAGCAAAGTGAAGGTGAGATAGTCGCGGCGGTCGATAGGCAGATCCTTGATGTAATCGTCAGTGACGGTATCCGCCAAATGACTGCGCTCGGTCTCGACAACCGGGATCTCCGTGGTCACTTCGACGCGTTGCGTGACCTGAGAGATCGCCAGGCGGAAATCTACGCGTGCGACTTGACCGACATTCAAAACCACACCTTGTCGTTCGATGGACTGAAAACCTTGCGATTCCGCGGTCACGTTATAGGTGGATGGCTCGAGGTCAGTGAGGCGATATTCGCCGCGTTCGTCGGTGACGGTGGTTCGGCTGAGTCCTTTAGCCGTATCCGTGGTCGTGATTTTGGCTTTGGGAACGGCGGAACCGGACGGGTCCGCAACTGTTCCGGTGATATCGCCGGAAGCGCCGACGCCCTGGGCATAGACGCGCGGCGCAGACAATATTGCAGCCGCAAAGAAAACCAGAGAGAAAAACTGTTTCGCAGACCGCTTCATAGAAATACAACCCCTTTTAGACATTGAGAGATTACCGCCAGAAAGCGCCATGATTTTGTCGAACTTAGCCCACGAACGGCATTATTTAGTGAGATATCGTTTCCAAATCAGAAATAGGAGGAGCGCTAATCCGAAGCAGATAGACACTCTAAGAATCGGCCGGATCGGCGTAATATTATTTGACAATCAGGGCGAAAATGGCCTATCAGGGAGACAGGATTCTCTACGATATTGCAGTCATAGGGACTAATCAGCGGAACCGGAGGCAAGAATAATCATGAGTTCACTCTCAAGTTTGAGTCGACGTGCGTTGGTGAAATGGGGACTCGTTTCGGCAGGACTGCCTGCGATCTCCAAGGCGTTCGGGACGCCCGCCTTGGCGCAGGACGCGGGTTCGGAGAGCGGAAAGATCGGAGAAGTGGGCGGCAGAGCTGAGGGCGATCTCTATCCGGGCAAGGGACTGCCTGGCGGGGGACAGTTAGAGATTCGGCTAACGCAAACGATCTATACGAGCGACCCCGACGAACTTGAAGCGGCGCAGCGCATGAAGCCCTATGATCTGGACTCGTGGGTCACGGAGTGGACGCGAGTGGCGGAGCGCAACGAAAAAGAAGGGGACGAATTTGCGTCCAAGGGGCTGAAGGTGTCGGCGAACGGATACTACGTGCGAGCCGCGGAGTTTTATCGTTTCGCGTCCTGGCCGATGCCTGTGACGGACAACCGCATGCTCCCGACGTACAAAAAGGCAAGGCAAACGTTTGACCGGGCATGGGAATTGCAACGTGCGCCCTTCGAGCGCATTCAGGTGAAATGGGAAAACCAGATGCTGGACGGCTATTTCCGCAAACCAGGCGCAGCTGGGGCCCAGCAGGCCAAGAAGTATCCCGTAGTGATCGCGTTCCAGGGCGCCGATACCATGGCCGAAGCAACAATCATGGGGATGGCGGGCGCATATCTGGCGCGGGGCATGGCTTTCATGGCGGTGGATTTCCCCGGTCAGGGAGGGGCGTTGCGGCTAAAGGATCTGCACCTGCCTCCCGATACGGATCGCGTCATCAAGGCGATGATTGATTATCTCGAGACGCGCAACGACGTGGATACGAAGAAGATTGGGCTCACGGGCATCAGCATGGGCGGTTATGGCGTGCCCCGCGCGGCCAGCAATGAGCCACGGGTGGCGGCCGCGTTCATGAGCAGCGGCTCCTATGACCTGGGGAAGGACCTATTCGATTACTTGCCATCGATTCAGGAACGGGTGCGCTGGATTATCGGCGCGCGCGATCTGGCGGATGCGAGGAAGATGCTTCGTGAATACACCCTCGACGGCCGGGCAGACAAAATTCGCTGCCCCATGCTGATCGGATACAGCAAAGATGACCGCATTATGGATCCGGCGGGCGCGCTGAAACTCTATCAGGCCGCGGTGAACTCCAAGCGGGAGATGGTGGAAGGCACAGGACACGCCCAGGCGTCGAATGCCGGCGGGCCGCGCGACCGTCGCGCACCGGTCTTCCCCGATTGGGCCATGAAGCAACTGGTAAGCGAGTCTTAGCCGAGGTCCAAAGTCGACGGTTTGAAGTTTGGTCGCGGGAGTCCGCCGGACATGACGGGCTCCTGTGCCGGTAATTGACGCCGCGCCTCAGAATAAAGCCCAATCGGTCGCGTTCATGTTTCGGCGCTAGCTCCGAGACGCCTTGAACAAATTTATATAAAGAAGCATCGGTCCGTTAACCAGGAAGGTACTCTGGTCCCGAGCGCAGTATTTTTTCGGCTGTCCCTGCGTACCATTGCCCGATTCGTCCCCGCTTCCTACGATTGACTCATCTTCAGAACAAGAGAATCGCGCAGAATCTCGGGATTGGGGGCAAAAGGCGTGCAACCGCAGCCGGCAACCGCATCGACACCAAAAGTGAAGCGAAAACGTCGAGGGATTCGCTTGAATTCGCGAGTTCCGGTGTCCATTGAGTGGCACAAAAACGACGCAGTGCCGGCCAACCGCGAAGAGGCATTCACGCGCGTAGTGGGCCCTTATGGATGTCTGGTCGTCCTTCGAGAGAGCCTCGAACTCGAGCAATCGTTGAAAATCGTAAATCTTGCGACGAATGAGTCCAATTCGGCGGTTATTGTCTGGAAGGGATTGGAGCGGCCGGATGGTTGGGAATTGGGAATTGAATTGATTCGTCCGAACATGAATTTTTGGGGGCTGGAATTATGATCAAACAAGTTTTTCCGGCGGCTAGAACTGTGAACAAGCCAGCTGCGCAGGTGGATGTAGGACCACAAGTTCAACCGGCGGAAGAACGTCGCCGGAGCCAGCGGGTGATTATTCAGGTCCCGGTCACGCTAGAGTTAGAGGTAGGCGGTTCCAAGGTGACCGTGAAAGCCAAGACCGCATCTGTAAATGACCAAGGTGCCATGCTCATTTGCACAAAGAATTTCGCGGTAGACACAAAATTCGAGCTGGTGAATGACCGAACTTCGAAGAGGCAAAGTTGCCGAGTGACGCGAACCGCCGCTGAAAATCAGCAGGGCTACCTCATCCCCGTGGCGTTTTCCGCCTCGGCTCCGGGTTTCTGGCAGATCTCTTTTCCACCTCCTGGGTGGAAGCCGTTGGAAAATTAATCTGAGCATCTAAGACTGCGAGTTCGTTTCATTTATCAGTAGATGTGGCCTAAAGGGCGCTCCAAAAGATTAATCCCTCTTTCGTCATCACATCGTATTCGTCGCTTCGCCGCACATCGTCATCAAATCACAATACGCGAGTGTTGCGATTACGCACACGGCCAATGACTCCGAACAGCCACTCAAAGGTAAAAATGCATCCAACCCAACGCCCGGACTATCCGACAAGAGGAAAATGCCGGCACATCGAATCTATGGACACTCGGACGAATGCACTCATTGCGTTGGCTTTAGGTGTGCTGCTCGGCCTGTTTTGCCTTCCTGGATCTGTGTTTGCCCAAGGTCCATTGAAGGACCGCATTATGGAGGCGGTCGACACTTCACGCATAACAGTAGTCACTGGAAACGTGCATCCGATGGCACATCGTGGACAGGACCAGGGGCGAGTGGACCCTGCCATGCGCATGCACGTGACCATGATCTTTAAAATGACGGCGGCACAGCAGGCGGATCTCGACGCCTTGCTCGCTGCCCAGCAGAAACGCGGTTCGCCCGATTATCAGCGCTGGCTTACGCCGGAAGAGTTCGGCAACCGCTTTGGATTAAGCCAAGCCGATATCAATAAAGTAACTCAATGGCTCCAGGGCCAAGGATTTCAGGTCGAAGGCGTGCCCGCCAGCCGGAACATGATTATGTTCAGTGGGACCGCGCAGCAGGTGGAAGCGGCGCTGCACACGGAAATCCATCAATACGTGGCTGACGGCAAGGCGCATTTCGCCAATGCCGGCGATCCCGCTGTGCCGGCGGCGTTAAGCGATGTAGTAATGGGTTTTCGCGGGCTCAATAATTTCGAGTTGAAGCCGCGAATGCTCAAGCAGACGAGTGCGAAGTTCACGTCGAGCGTGAGCCACAATCATTACGTCGCGCCCCCAGACTTTGCCACGATTTACGACGTCAACCACCTGTATCAGATGGGTTTCACGGGTTCGGGGCAGAAGATAGTGGTTGTGGGGCAAAGTGACGTCGCTTTGAGCGATATTCGCGCATTTCGAAGCAATTCCGGATTGCCTGCAAATGATCCTACGCCCGTTGATCCCAACAATCCTGCGTTTGTGGCCTTGATTGTGCCTGGAGATGCAGATCCGAAAATGCAGCAAGGCGACATAGATGAGGCGAATCTAGACGTCGAGTGGGCCGGGGCGATCGCATATAACGCCACGGTTATTTTCATCGTAGGCGATCCGGTGAACGGCGGCGGAGTGATGGGCGCGATCAACTATGCCATTACGACTAGTCCGATTCCGGCGCCAGTGATCAGCACAAGCTATGGCGACTGCGAGGCTAATTTCCCTGCGAGTGTAGTGAGCTCTTTGCAGTTCCTGATGAAGCAGGCGAACGCGGAAGGGATCACCGTGCTCGCTCCCACCGGGGACACAGGTGCGGCCGATTGTGATTTTAATAGCTCTCCGACTGGTCCTGTGACGACCGCGTCCACGCATGGGCTCGCAGTCGATCTTCCCGGTGCGCTACAAAGCGTAACTGCGGTCGGAGGGACAGAATTCAACGAAGGTAACGGCACTTATTGGAAACCCGCAGTGGGCACTGACCTCATATCATCGGCGAATTCGTATATTCCAGAAGAGGCGTGGAACGACACAACTGCGGCAGTCAGTGTTGGACTATCGGCTGGAGGCGGCGGAGCGAGCACGGTGATAGCCAAGGCCGCGTGGCAGGCGGGCACGGGCGTGCCGAACGACGGCGCGCGCGACGTGCCCGACGTGTCCTTCAACTCTTCGCTCCTTCACGATGGCTATTTGATCTGCGACGAGAAATTCGATTCGAGCACAAACACTTTCTCACCCACGTGTGTGAGCCCTTTTGGTTTTCGGGATTCGGCGGGCGGCAACCTGGCGGTGGTGGGCGGAACTTCTGTGGGACCACCGATAATGGCGAGCATCGTCGCGCTGATCAATCAATTCACGAGAGCTGCGGGTTCCGGCAACATCAACCCGGTTCTTTATCCCTTAGCGGCGAGCTTGCCGACCGCATTTCACGACGTGACCACCGGGAACAATCAGGTTCCGTTTAGCCCGCCTTGCGTTCCGTCTACGCAGATCGGCTACGCAGCTATGCCGGGGTATGATCTGGCAACCGGTTTAGGATCGATCGACGCCTTCCTTCTGGTCACGAACTGGACTTCGGTGGCCCCGGCCAGCACGGGGAATGCCTCCACATCAGTGGATTTTTCGCTGGCCTTTACGCCTAACCAAGTCACCGTGAAAAGAGGCACGTGCGGCAGCGGAACACTGACGTTGACGCGATTGAACGGATTCGATGGCACTCCAAGCTTCACGTGTACCGTGCCGGCCACCTTGGGGACCACAACGTGCGCTGTGGTGCCTGCGATCAGCGCCGCATTTAATGTACCGAAAAATTATCGGGAACTTGGCTGGTGGGGAGTAATGGCACTCCTTTTCGCCGGCTCGGCTGTGGCCGTGGTCTTGAGAGGGTCCGACGCGAGCGGCGGAAAGAGTGTGTGGTCCAGCCTGGTTCCAGGTCTCGCCATGGTGACGGTGCTGACTTTGATGATTGGTTGTGGCGGCTCTTCGAAGAGCAGCAGCAACGATCCCGTTGTGAAGTACGCTTTTGCAGTTCAGGTTCCGGCGACAGCGCCTGTGGCGTCTGCGGCCGTGAACGTAACTGCGGCGATCGGCGGGATCAGCCATACGGCGCAGATTACGGTGGGCATTCAATAAACTTGAGCAGCGAAGCTATAGCTGAGAAGGAGAATTCCCAATGAGTTACGCGAAAGCGATTTTGAGCGCCCTGCTCGTTTTGGCCCTCGGAAACATGCCGGCCTGGGCAGGGCTAGGTCAGCCGGAAGCATCGGTGACCTCGGATCAACTGCATATGAAGAGCGAACATCGCGTTCAGGACTTCCAGGCGTATAAGGTTCACGAACTCGCCAATCCTGAAGGCTCAGTAGTTCGCGAATACGTGTCTCCCGAAGGCACGGTTTTTGGGATCACTTGGCAGGGACGCTCCACGCCAGACATGAATCAACTGCTAGGGAATTACGTTAATAATTTTCAAACAGCCACGCGAGATCAGACGCAAATCCGGCAACGCAGGGGCATCACCATTAAAACGAACGATTTCGTCTACACCAATTTCTGTCGCATGGGAGTCTGCAGCGGAAGTGCTTATGCTCCCAAGCTTCTTCCAAGCAATGTTTCTGCGGAGGTGATGCGTTGAAACGCCAATTTTTCTCGTCAGCACTAGCTCCGCCTTTCCTGCTTGGATGATGTGCTCTGCTTGCAGTGGCTGGCTGCGGCGGCAGCAACTCCAGCACGGCGACAACAGCCACTATCAACAATACGGCGACTCTGACGGCCAGCTCCGGGCCTAACGGACTTTCGGGTGGAATCGTGAACGGCCTCTACATTACCGTTACGGTGTGTCAGCATGGCACAGCAAACTGCACCCCGATCAACAACGTGCAGGTGGATACAGGCTCCATTGGCCTGCGCCTCGTTCCCGCGGCACTCGGCTCGGTCACGCTGACGCCGATTAATGTGAGCGGCTCGCCACTGGAGGAATGCATCCAGTATGGTGATACATCCTACTCCTGGGGACCGTTGGAATTGGCGGACGTTCAGATTGCCGGCGAGAGGGCGTTAAATATCCCCGTGCAGCTTCTAGGGCAAGGAGTTAGTGCACCGCCACCTTCAGCAACCCAACCGACAGCCGGCGGGGCGAGTTGCCTCCAAAGCACGCCCAACTCGAACCTTCCCGGCACACCGCCAGGAAATGAAGATACCGTCGCAACCCTTGGCGCAAACGGGATTCTGGGGATCGGCGGCTTTATCTTTGATTGTGGTAGCAACTGCACGACAGTCGCTTTTACCGCGGGATATCCGTACTATATCTGCCCGAACGGTACCTGCCAGGCAGTGGCGGTGCCAACATCAGACCAGGCCGTAAACCCTGTCTCTCAGTTCACCTCGGACAACAATGGCGTGATGATCACTTTGCCGACTATTAGTTCTGCTGGGGCGGTGACGGTCTCCGGCACGATGAATTTCGGAATCGCAACTCGAGCGGATAATGCTCTCGGCAACGCGACAATCTATGCGCTAGATCAATGTGGCAACTTCCCGACGGTTACGTTTAATGGCATCTCTTATACGGATACCCAATGCACTAACAATACTGCGGGTATGGGCGGGTTTCTCGACACGGGATCGAATGCACTCTACGTCTCGGATGCCAACACACTCAAAACGTTCGGTATCACCGATTGCTTATCAGGGACGACTGGGTTCGGTTTTTACTGCGTAAGCGGAGCAACGGCTACTCTTTCGAACATAAACCTCATCGGGTTTGGGGGTGTAGGGTCGGCCAATATTTCGCTGAACATCAACAATGCCACGACCTTGTTCAGTACTAATAACGCGGTTTTTAACGATCTCGGTAGCGATAGTGTCACTGGCGGAAGTCCCACAACCGACTTCTGGGATTTGGGGATGCCGTTCTTCCTGGGGAAAACTGTCTTTGTCGGGATCGCGGGCACAGCGGCACCTACCGGGGTAAATGTGCCCAACGGGTTCGTCGCATTCTAGGGCTGAATCGGAAGCGCACACGTAATTTCCTGGTGTGCGCGGTGGCAGTGGCCTCAATTCCGAATACCACCGGGCCCCGAATTGGGACGGCAGCAGTATGCTGGCGGTATGCTGATCTGCTGACGGATTCCGCAAGAGTGCCGAAAAGAACATTGCGGCTCCGCCGCACTGCCGCTTAAGATTCTCTACCCCCTTCCAAATCCAAAATTGCGCGAACTCTCTCTCCGCGCCGGAGAAAGACATGAATACCCTTACAGATCGTCGCAATGAGACCCGTGTGAACGTTCGAATCCCGCTCAAATTCAAGCTGATTGGCAATCAGAGCGCCGGAGAGCAAATGGCGGAGTCGGAGAACCTATCGCAGCGCGGCGTTTTCATGTGGACGGCATATCCACTGAAGCTGGGAACGCAAGTGGAACTGAGATTGAGGATGCCCAGTGAAATTTCCGGCATTGGGAGTTCGGAAGTTAATTGCACGGCCCGCGTCGTCCGGATTGGTGATAGCGATTCCGGAGGATTGATTGGCGTCGGTTTGCGGATCGAGCGTTATCACGCGACCGCGGAACGAGAACACTGGGCAAGCTGAAACCGCGCGTTATAAACACGCGCGGCCCAGCAAGGTTTTTTCGTGACGACGGTCAGCGTTTCGCGGAAGCGGCAGGAACGTTGAAGGTAACTTTCGCCGCCGCCTCGTTTTCGAATTGATCGTAGACGCGAACGGAGACAGTGTGTTCGCCGGGCATGACTCCGCGCAGCGTAATCGAATACTGCTCCGCGGGGGAATCGCTGAGCGCGCCTTCCGGCGGAGCGATCGTCCAGTCACCAGCGTCTAGACTGTATTGCGCGCGCACAATGGAGCTGGCTGAGTCGGCGGCACGAAAGCGCACCGTGACCGAAGGATCTCCGGCAGGGCCCGGTGCGGGTTGCGAGGCAATTTCCGAAATCGTGGGAGGCGTGTTATCGATGACAAACCTGTCGCTCACGCGCTCGGCCTTCAACGCCTCATTCGGCGGATTCGTTCTTTCGTCAGACGCCACGATCCTCACATAGTAGGCGCCGTCGGGCATGGAGTTCGTGTCCCAGGAATAGAATTTCTGCTCGAGTTTATCTTTCAGCAGCTTCCAATCCTTCTCGTTTTCGCCGCGATAGTAGACCGAGTAGGTCAGCTCGTCGTCGTTGGGGTCTTCGGCGCTCCACAAAACGGCTTGATAGCCCTTTTGCGCGTAGCCCTGAGGCGGCGGTTCGAATCGTGGCGATTCACTGCTGCGTTGGGATGAGCCGCTTTGCGATCCCGGCGCTGCCGGCATGCGTAACGTCACGGGCGAGGCCTGCGGCGGCCCGGCTTGCTGGCCGAAACCGGCGACTCGCACTCCGGGATTTTGCATAACAACTCCGGAAATCTGCGGCCCCAGATTCTTGGGCAGGTAAGCCATCTCAACCCAAGACAGGTCCGGCGGATTATTACCGCCATGCAAGGTAGCCTTCCACTGAACAAAGCGCGCAGGCGGGCAATCTACTTCCTGCCCTTTGGGATCGCGATAGGGCCCAGCCCAGGGGCTCCAGTTCTTTCCCGGATCGGAGGTATTTCCGGCACGCACGGAGAGTTCGATACCGGATCCGGCGCTGTTATCGCCCCACCAGGTGAGTCTTCCCCAACGAGAAAAGATGCGCGCATCGAAAGGTTCAGATTGGAAGGTGCCTTCCGATTCGAGCTCGGGTCCGAGCGTAAAGACTTTTCCAGGATTGGCAGTGGCTACATAGATCTTTCCGTTTGATGCACGAGCAAATGCGGTTACCTGTTCGGATTCAGCCTTTGCCAATCGCGAAAAGACCCGGTCGCCTTCGAGCTGCATGATGGCACCTTGATTGCCCGTGCCCAGTAACAGTTTGCCTTCCGGAGAGAGGCCCATGGCGTAGACCGAGGTATCGCGCGAGGACCAGATTTCCTCGGGCGAACCGTCCGGAGCGATGCGATAGACGGCCGCGGTCGAAAGCGCCGGGAAGGGGACAAAGGGGTTGCCCGGCTGCGGTTGCTGAAGTCCACCGGCCCCGCCGACCGTCACGGTGATGGTTTGACCGCTTGGCGCGTTTTCCTGTTCGCCTTGTTGTGCCGGCGGCTGTGGCGTCCCAGGGCGTTTTTCGCCGATTGCCGCGACATAGAGATTGCCCGCAGGATCAAGAGCCAGCGCAGTGACCTCTTTCTTAGCCGTTTCATATACAACGTAGGCAGAACGACCAGTTTCGTCAGAGCCGTCTTTTTCTTTAGCTGCGGCTTGGGCGGGGGCGCGTTTCGGCGATGACTGTCGCGGTGCCGGAGCTTTGCCATTCTGTGCGGTAGCGGATCCGTCTGCTATCGCAATACGCAGTACGAGGCCGTTGGGTTCGGTGCCGGCAAGCAGATTGCCTTTGCCATCAAGGACCAAGGTGCGAACATGAGTCTCTTCGGCGCTATAAAAAAGCTGCGAATTGCCGCTTGGATCGACGGCGAATATTTTGCCGGGATCGCCGGTGGCGACAAAGAGCGTGCCGTCAGAACCGAGCGCCAGATCCCAGATGTATTTGGTTTTAGGGTCGAAAAACACTGACTTCTGCCCGGCTGGCGTGACTTTGTAGACCTTGCCGTCGGGCGCGGTGGCCACGTACAAGTTATCGCTCTTATCAAAGATGAGCGCTTGTGCGGTCATCTCCTGCGAATCGAAAACCGTTGAAGAACCGCCGCTGTTATCGAACTTCACGATTTTGGCGTTCGAGCCGCCCGCAGCGTAGAGATTGCCGCGCGAATCGAGCTTTAGCGACCAAAGATAGGCAAGGGAGGCGTCCGCGAAGGGAGCGAACTTCGGGGCGAGCACGAGCTTCCCGTCGCTGCGCAATGCGACGCCTTTGGCGTCGCCCTTTTGGAAAGCGTCGTAATCTGACTGGCGCCAGAAGCGGGTATGCTCGGCGGCCGCCGGTAAAACAGATACCAGAAAACCGGCAGCGATGACTAGAAGACGGAAAGCTCTCGGCAAGGCGAACACGCGATCGCGCGCGCTTCGCGGTTGCGCAATTAAATCAGACATACATTCCTTTCAAACCGCAGCCGGGAAAAACCGCGAGGATCTGACCTGCGTCTGCCGCGGACTGGATTTACTTAATTTTGATATAAACCGATGTTGAACCAGAAATGATCTCGTCCATGTGGATAGACCATTCGCCAGCCGCCGATTCGCGCAACAAAGCTGAATTGCCCGGCAGCCTTTTCTGATCGAGGACGTTGATCTGCGAAAGGGGCGCGTCCGGAAGCTCCTTATCCTCTACAAGCAACGTGGGCGTCGGCTTGAGCAGCGTAACGTAAAGCTGGTTATTGCGACGTTCGCGATTCAGCAACGAGATCAATTGATCCAGGCCGCCCAGGCGCCCTTGCGCGGCAACGAGATTGGGGATGCGATTGAGTGAATCGGCATCGCTGACTTGCACTCGTAATGTGCTGCCGCGGTTCACTTGAGCTGGAATCGTAATCGGCACGTCGCGAATTATAGGTGCGCCGCGATAAGGCCGCAGAAGGACCTTGATGGTCACGGGATCCCCCGGTTGCGCTTCGCTCATCTCCGACCACGCATTCAGAATGGAGGCAACCCGGCGTTCCGGGATGCTCTCTACGCGGAGGCTCACCTTGTTGATCTTAGGCATCTCGTAAGGATTCGAGAAGATGCGCGTAAAAGTCGTCTGCACGCTGGACGCGACGAAGGTGCCGTCCGGAACAAACTGATCGGTGGGCGCGTACATGTCTTCGAGCGACACAGGGGAATGGCCGTTGATATCAATATCGCCGCTGAGCTTCATGGTGCTGCCTTCGCCATAGGCAGTATTTTGCGTCAGGCCGTTGAAGGCAATGATGCCCATCAGGAGCGGGGTCAGTTTCGGGTTCGAGATCATCTCGGAATGAAACTGTTTCTCGCCGGCCGGAGTCACCACCGTGAGATCGACTGGAATCATTTGCGGTGTCGGGCCGATGCGGCCCATTACCGCAGTCAGCCGGTCTTCGGTGAGCGTGCCGATGACGCCACCGGCATTTACGATTTTCGTGGAATTGAAATCAGAAGCGAGTGTTGTGAGGGTGCGGCCGCGCGCCAGCGGCATATCACTCGCGCCAAGCCCGAAGAGAGGATGGCCGCAAGCATAGACGCGATCTTCTGTAACGGCAGTCACGGTGCAAGCAGCACTCATGGAAATATCGCCTTGCACGAGCAGCATGCTAACCATATCGCCGGGAACAACTTTGGCGTCATCGCTCGCGGCTGGTGCGGTCCCGCCCGCGGCAGCGACCATCCCGTAAGGGGCCCATTCATTAGCGTACTGGCGCAGCGTGGCAGGAGCGAAACCCGAGAACACTAGAGGAGCAGCAATCGGTTCAAGGAAGGCCGCACCAGAGGATCCAGCGGCCTGAGCCCATTTTTCGGGCACTGGATAACGCTGCGACTGCGTGACTGTCGAACGGACGCTCAGAGTTTTGGGCGTTGAGGAATCGCCGGTGGGTATCGACAAAATATCCTCGATCGGAGTCACGCCAGCCAGCGGTTCCTTCACGAACACCCCAAATTTCAGTGAGAGGGCTCCCATGAGCTTTCCGTCTACATAGACAGGGCTTCCGCTCATCCCGGCGACCACGCCGGTGTGTTCGGCTTTTTCTCCGTGTAATTGGACAAGAATGATCGACTGCTTAGGCCCCATCAGGTTCGGTAATATGCCGATGACCTCGACGTCAAAGGGCTCAATCTTATCGCCGGCAAAGATGGTGTAGGCCACCCCACGCATTCCCGGTTTGACCTGTTCCAGCGGAAGAATTGGAGGCTGGTCGGTAGCGGCGCGAAGGGCCGGCGCGGCAATTGACCCAAGCATCAGGGCAACCACGGCAAGGAGCAGATGCCGGAATGAGTGTCTAGAAGGCGACAGCTTCAAGGACAAATAAGGCATATTATTCACCAAAGCAGACCGCGGGGTCTGACGTTCGAGGTTGACTTTCAGCAAGACACCTATCATACGCGTCATAGCTTTGGGAAGCAACGACGCGCAGCCGAGCTTATTGCGCCCAAACCTTGGCTACAGTCGATTCGAACGGATAAACATGGACCATCCAGCCGAAAATCACAGGATAGAAGCGCCCTCCGGCTTCCTGGCATTGCTCTTCTGTTGAAATAGACCCGGTAAAGCCGAATTTTGTCCAATCGGCATGCGCGCCTTCACCGCGTTTTGGCATGCACAGGTTCGTATGCTGGTGCCAGCGGGCTACGCCGATAGGGACGCGCTCGTTCAGTTCGTCCAAACTCGCAGTTTTGGGTGCGGTGTACATAGCGCCAATTAGTTCGTAGCCATCCTTAGTCTTTTTGTAGAGCAGCGATGTAGGCCGCGCCGGATCGAAGGTGAAGCCTTCGAGGTATCCATTCCAGTAGTTAGTGAAGTGATATTGAGCCTGCGGGAGGTTGGGCGCGAAGATGTGAAAGCCATCCGCCAACGCGACACGATAATCCCTGTATTTTTCGATAGCTTGGGCCAAAGCGGCGGAAATTTGATCTGCGCGGCGGCGATCTTCGTCCGTGGCCGGACGATCCGGCGTCATGAGCATGTGAGCGCTATCCATGTGATGGCCGTGAGTCATGGATTTCATCGCGCCCGCTTGAGCATGATTACCCGTATCGTCTTCCATGTTCATCCCGGGCATGCTGCCATCGTGGTGCATCCCTGGCATGCCATCGTGCTGATGAGGAGCGGAACTTTCCTGTGAATTTGGCGTCGGGTTGGCGTGCTCGGTGTCTTGCGAGGTCGATTGTGCGTGCAACTGGCCGGCGGCAGCGCCAAACAGCAGTACTGCCCCGGCCAAAGCGATTGTTTGCCTGCCTAAGTGGAGCCTCATATGTAAGTTGTAATACGAACCCCGCTTCCTTGCGAGAACTTTCCTAAAGCTGCTTATTTGGAGGGCACGAGGCGGCTTCGAGTTGCCGACCGTTTATTCTTTTGTGCCACAAACCAATGGCAAAGGTATCGATATCACGCCTGGAAATGCTTTTCTGGCTGCATGTTAGAATCCACTCGTGGCAAAACACACTATCGAGCCGGGGCGTTCGATTTCCGGGACGATTGAAGTTCCCGGAGATAAATCGATCTCGCATCGTTACGCGATCCTGGCGGCTTTGGCACGAGGGCGAAGCGAAATCAGCCACTATTCCGCCGCCGCGGATTGCCAGAGCACGCTTGGTTGTCTGGCGCGGTTAGGCGTGAACGTAGAAAAGAGCGGCCGAAACGGCGCTGGCGACGTGAAAATCAGCGGGACGGGTATCGATGGACTCCGATCATCCCGGCGTTCGCTCGATGCAGGCAATTCGGGAACGACGATGCGGCTGCTGACTGGGGTCCTGGCGGGCCAAAAGTTCGATTCGACGCTGACCGGAGACTCCTCGCTGAGAAAACGGCCTATGCGCCGGGTTATCGACCCACTGGAGCGCATGGGCGCTGACATTCAGGCGCGCGAGGCTAATTTTGCGCCAATCAAAATTAAAGGAACCGCTCTACACCCTATTCGTTACACGCTGCCGGTGCCGAGCGCTCAAGTAAAATCAGCAATCTTACTTGCGGGACTATTCGCCGAAGGCGAGACGTCGGTCGAAGAGCCTGTCTGTACGCGCGATCACACCGAAGTGGCTCTGCAGGGTTTTGGGGCAGACGTTCGGAAGGTCGGTCGCGTGGTGAGCGTCTCGGGGAGGCAGAGCCTCGAACCGCGGCAGATCATGGTTCCGGGCGATCTTTCTTCGGCGGTATTTTTCCTCGGGGCGGCTCTTATTCTTCCCGGCTCCAATGTGATTATTCACAATGTCGGATTAAATCCGACGCGGTCGGCGATCCTCGATGTGCTCGGCGGGTGGGGCGCTCCGGTAAGCATCGTAGCCTTGCGGGGAGAATCGGGAGAATTGATCGGAGATATATCCGTACGCCACGCCGATCTCTCGGGAGGGCCGCTCTCGGGCGAATTGATTGCGCAATTGATCGATGAGCTGCCCATGCTTGCCGCGCTGGGCCCTTACACCGAACAAGGAGTGGAGATACGCGACGCCGCAGAGTTGCGAGTGAAGGAAAGCGACCGCATCGCCGTGCTGGCCGATAATCTGCGCCGCATGGGCGCTCAAGTGGAGGAACGCCCCGATGGGTTGCGGATAGAAGGAAGACGCGGAGGACGTTTGCGCGGCGCGGAAATCGATCCGCGTGGGGACCATCGCATGGCCATGGCTTTTGCCGTAGCAGCGTTGGGCGCTGAAGGCAGCTCCGTTATTCGCAATAGCGATTGCGTAGGCATCTCCTACCCGGATTTTTTTAAGGTTCTCGCAATTACAGTTCAACGTTAATTAGAAGTTAAGCGAGAATAAAATTCCGGCCTGCGATGTGTTTTCATTAAGCGCTGCCAGAAATTGCAAGGGCTGGGTTTCCTTGACACCTCATTGCACTGCGGTTAGGCTCGCCAACGGATGCGCGGCTTCTTTCGCAAAGTTCTTGTCGTAGCTTTAGCATTAGGGGCGCTAGCCGCGCTCACCTACTTTTCCCGCCGCAAGATCCACTTAGGCGACTTTACCTGGAGCCGATTCACACACGCCGTTGGCCAAGCAAACATCTGGCTTCTGCTCCTATCGCTCCTCGCTATCTACGGTGCGTACGCTCTACGATCGCTCCGTTGGCAGAGGCTCTCGCGTCATCTGGGTCCAACGAAATTCCTGGATGTGTACAGCGCCACGCTGATGGGCTTCGCCGCCATATTTATTCTCGGCCGAGCCGGCGAACCGGTTCGCCCGTTGTTGCTCGCGCGTAAGACTGATCAGCCCGTCCCCATCATGTTCGGCGTTTGGGTACTCGAGCGCATCACCGATTTCGGCGCCGCAGTGGGCTTAGCGGCGCTGAGCCTGCTTGTGTTTGCAGAGAAACTTGCCGACGCGGGTTTGAATACGGATTGGGTGGAAAATGCGCGGGCCGGCGGCTGGCTTTTGCTGGCCATCCTCGCAGCCGTGGTGGCGGTGATGTTTTATTTCCGGTTGCATGGAGCGGGCGTTCTCCAACGGCGCCTGCATTATTGGCATGATGCGACAGGCTTCAGGCGGTGGCTGGCAGAGATCATCTCCGGTTTCAGCGAAGGCCTGCAGGCGATTCGCACGACTTCGGACCTACTGATTACGATCATCTACACAGTTGCGCATTGGGGATTAGTAACGTTGTCGTATTTTTGGATCGCGAAGGCGTTCGAAAGCGTCTTCGTTCAATCCGACGTGACTTTCCCCGGGGCGATGCTGCTATTGGCGATCACGTTGGTGGGTTCCGTTTTGCAATTGCCGGGCGTGGGCGGCGGGGCTCAGGTGGCCAGTTTTATAGCATTGACCACAATTTTTGGAGTCGAGCAGGAGCCTGCGGCGGCTCTTGCTATCGTCTTGTGGCTTATTACATTTGCGTCACCGACATTGGTTGGTGTCCCTTTGCTCATACACGAAGGATTGTCGATGGGCGAGCTGCGCAAACTTGCGCGGGCAGAGAAAGAGGCCGAACACAAAGGGGAACATGTTTCGTTGACAGGCGTAGGCGACAGCCGTTCCCGAGGGGACCAGGCGAGAGGGGGTAGCGCCGGTTGAAATGCCCGTTCTGCTCGTTTAGCGACGATAAGGTGATCGATTCTCGTGAAGGGCGCACGGGCGATCTGATCCGCCGTCGCAGGGAATGCCTCAAATGCGGACGGCGCTTCACGACTTACGAGCGAATTGACGAGATTCCCTACATGGTCATCAAGAAAGATGGCCGGCGGGAAAGATTTGACCGTCAGAAGATTCTGCAGGGACTACTGAAGTCTTGCGAAAAGCGCCCCGTGCCTACGGCAAGGCTGGAGGCGCTGGTGGATGAGGTCGAGCGATTCGTTCACGACGCTCCAGAGCGCGAACGTACGACGAGCGAGGTTGGCGAATTGCTGATGGCCCGCCTGAAGAAGCTGGATAAAGTCGCTTACGTGCGGTTTGCGTCCGTCTACCTCGATTTCAAGGACGTGCGGGAGTTTATGACCGAGTTGAAGGGCCTGCTTCGGGAACACTCACGAAAATAGGTTGCGGCGGCTCGCAGGTTCAGGGGATTTCCAGACGCCGGCCGTGAAAGTCTTGATCTGGTTAAATCCGAGACTTGCGTATAAGCCTACGGCGCGTTGATTAGCCGCAGTGACGGTGAGCGAAAGAGCACTGAACCGCTGCGCCCGCAATGCTTGAATGGTGGCCTGAATCAACCGCCTTCCCAGCCCCTGCCGCTGATAACCGGGCATCACGCAAATCTGAGTTGTATGACCCACTCCCGGCGCCACTGCGGAGGTCAGCACGGCGCCCACAAGTTCGTGGCTGTGCGGCGCGCGCAAAACAAAGGAGGCATGCTCCTGGAATTGGCCGCAGCCCGGTAACATGATGATGTTCTTCAGGAATTTGAGCGCGCCGTCTTCGCTGCGATATTGGTCATTGATCTCCCCGTCCATGTGGTCCGCATAAGCCAGTTGGATCAGCCGCGCACAGGGCGCGAAGTAACGATCATTCCACTCTTCGAGTCGCAGTCCTGAATGCTCGTTTGACTTTGGCGTGTCACCATTTGGCCCTGAGTTGAGCGCGGCCCGGCTGAGATCGAGCAGCATGAATTGCCGCGGATAGAGGCGGAAGCCGTGCTTCGCCAGGGCGGCATCGAACTCGCATCCGAAGGGGACCAACTGAGCTTCGATGCGCCCTATGTAGGGAAGTGACCGGAGCGTTTCGAGTGTGCTGGTGAGAAGCCTATTTGCCAGGGGCATCTGCGGAAAACGCGGCGAGACATACAAGCCGCCCAGCAGCCCCTTGTGTTCCTCGATGACGTAAAAGGCGTAACCAGCAGCTTCACCGCCTTCGAGGGCGGCACAGCCAGCGAGCGATCTGGCCTCCACGAACCTCTTGATCAAGTCAAGCGAAGCCCGATAATCCCAGCGCAGTTCTTCCTGCCATCGCTGCGCTTCTTCAGCCAGCAACGGCTCGATTTGGCGTGAGCTCAGTTGTCGTAGGTCCACGATGGTCATGAGGCTCCCTAAGCCAGAGCGACCCGCGATGCGGATGGCCTTATGATAGCGCCGCCCGAGCTTGCCGTCGCCGAAAACTGTCGATTGCGACACGCGCCAGTTTATCGCGCACGTTTCAGTGAGTTCCCTTGTGCTAACATGCGGCGGCCGGGACCTCTCAAGGCGGACATGGCGCTTCTTTCGGAACTGCGTTATCCAACACGCTGGTACTCCAAATTAATTGCCGCAGTTCTGGCGCTCGCTTTTTTCACTTTTGTCGCAGCTGCGATCATATCGGGCTTTGTCGTATACAACATTGTCACGCCTCGGACGGGCAGCCAGCCTATCGATTTGGCGAATTTTCCGGGCCATCCCGAGCAGATCTCTTATTCGGGCGAAAGTGTGGGGACGCACGAGGGTTGGTTTTTTCCGGGATTGAAATCAGCGCCGACAATTCTCTTATGCCCTGGGTACGGCGAGGGCCGCGAGGAAATATTGCCATTGGCGACGTCTCTTCAGGAGCAGGGGTACAACGTCACTCTTTTGCAGTTTACGGGTGAAGGCTCCAAGACGGGGATTGGAACGACGCTCGGCTACCGTGAAGTTCAGGAATTACGCGCGGCCTTATCCGCGCTGGCGCAGCGCACGGATGTGGACAAGTCCCGCTTTGGCTTGTGGGGCACGGACATGGGCAGTTACGCGGCGCTTTCGCTGGCGGAATCGGATCCTCGGGTTCGAGGAATTGCAGTTGAATCGGTATACGATGAGCCGAATCAGATGCTGCGCATCCTCGTGAACCGCTACGGGATTGGCTCGCTGCCGCTTTTGTCCACCTTTTCGGAAAGAGCCTTCGCATGGCTGAATTACAACGATGCCGGGGTTCCTCCGCTCGCGCAACGTTTGCCACGTTTGGCTGGAGTGCCGAAGCTGTTTATAGAAGCTTCGGACAGCCCTGATCTCGGCAAGGTCACTAGCCGCCTTTTTGTTGCGGCTCCGGAACCAAAGGAACAAGCGACGATAGTGCACGGGAATTACGCCGGAATGCTGGATGAGGAGAAACGCAGCTACGAAAACCGCATCGCCAGCTTCTTTCTTTCGAATCTTCCGAGATAGCCCGCAGCTAATTTATGACCGCGACGATCACACGTAAGAAAACTGGCCGAGCGTAGCTGAATTGTTGTTTGATGCGTTGATTCGCCGATCTTCGCTGGTGGCGAATGGGCCATTGCGTCCCGCATAATGGCGCCTCATGCGCGAGCGTCTCGAGTATGCCGCCGGTTGGCTCCTGCTTAAATTCCTGGGGTTATTTCCTCGGAGTCTGGCTCGAGGCGCGGGCGTGCTCGTTGCCAATTGTCTGTTCTTCATTCGCGCGCCGCTTCGAAGAGTGGCGGAATTCAACCTGCGCCTGGCTTTTCCGGAATTGCCGAAGTCCGCTCGCCGTGACATTTTGAGACGCATGGTGCGAAACGTCGGCTGGTTGGCTGCCGAATTCGCGCACCTGCCGCGCTACAACCGCGGCAACATTGAGAACATAATGATTCTGGACGGCCTCGAAAATTTCGAGGCAGCGGAACGGCGCGGCAAGGGTGTTCTCTTCCTGACCGGACATATGGGCGCCTGGGAACTCGAGCCGTATGCGCACGCTGTGTATGTCCGTCCGATCTATTTCCTGGTGCGGCCGATCGATAATGCTCGCGTGGATGCACTGGTGAACCGCTACCGTTGCGCATCCGGAAACCAGCCGATCAGGAAAAATGAATCCGCGCGCGCCATTCTTCGGATTCTTCGCGAAGGCGGCGTAATCGGCGTCCTTGCAGACCAGAACACGATCCCAGCCGAAGCGGTTTTCGTCGATTTCTTTGGGATTCCCGCGGCCACAACCAGCGGAATCGCACGCCTGGCACGCCGCACCGGAGCGGCTGTGGTTCCCGCTTTCAACTATTGGGATCCACGAATCCGCAAGTACGTGTTGCGCTACGACCCGGCACTCGAACTTCCTTGCACCGAAGACGAGGAAAGCGATATCCGTAATTTTTCGGCGCGTTTCAACCAGGTAATCGAAGACTACGTGCGGCGCTTTCCGGACCAATGGCTCTGGGTACATCGGCGATGGAAGACCCGGCCCGCAAATGAATCGGCAATATATCCGGACCAGCAGAACGAATACGCTAAACAAACGAAGTAGGTATCTCGGCGAAGGAGAGCGGCGATCATGGCGAATCGAACGGCCGGAGATCTGGCGAACTATCTTGGGTGTTCTCTTCAGGGCGAAAGCGGCCTGTCCTTGAAAGGGGTGGCTAGTCCCGAGGCGGCCGAGGCGGACGATCTTATTTACCTCGATTCAAGCCGTCATATCGAGCGAGTTGACAGATCGGCGGCGCGGTGCGCGATCACCTCGCCCGATCTAATCGTGTCTGGAAAAACCCTGATCCTGGCGGCCCGGCCGAAGGTGACCTTTGCACGGGCTGCGGCCTGGCTGGTTCCTTCTTCTGCGATCGCCTGTGGAGTGCATTCAACGGCGGTTATAGCCGAGTCCGCACATCTTGCGCGCGGCACGGCCGTGGGGCCATTTACCGTAATCGAGGAGGGAGTTGATATCGGCGAAGAGACTCAGATAGGAGCTCACTGCTTTCTCGGACGAGGAATTCGGATCGGCAGGAATTGCCGGCTATATCCCCGCGTGACGGTTTATGCCGGCGTGAAAATCGACAACAACGTCGTTGTCCATTCGGGAGCCGTTTTGGGTTGCGATGGATTTGGCTACGTCACCGATCAGGGCAAGCATTGGAAATTCCCGCAGGCCGGTGGCCTGGAGATTGCAGACGATGTAGAAATCGGCGCCAATACGACGGTTGCGCGTGGCTCGCTCGGAATCACACGGCTGGAGACCCAAGTAAAACTCGACAATCTCGTACATCTGGCGCACAACGTTCAAATTGGCGAACGAACGCTCGTCGCGGCGCAGACCGGCATTGCGGGATCTTCAGTCATTGAAAGCGACGTTATGATCGGAGGGCAGGTGGGCATCGCCGATCACTGCCGCTTGGAAGCGGGATGTGTGGCCGGCGCTCAGGCAGGAATTCCGAGCAGGAAGATAATTCGCCGCGGACAGATTGTGTGGGGCACGCCCGCCCGCCCGCTCGAGCAGGTTAAGGAACAGTACGCATTCCTCGCACGCCTTCCGGAGTTGGCTGAGCGCGTCCGCAAGTTAGAGGAGCAGACGCGGGAAGGTTAGAGTGTTTCTTTTTTCGATAAATTGACCGGTTGCCGATTCACGACATGCATCTTCATTATTGACCGGCAACTCAATAGTGCTTGATAATGTGATCTGCACTGAGGGTGAAGGGGTGGTCAGGTCAGGGGGACGGAAACGGATGGGTTGCCTGCCATCCGTAACGAGCGCACAACCGTATCCCGAAAAGACGTAAGCCTGCGACCCACGGGTGTGACCCTGAGTGGTTCCTGCTGCAGCGATTTCGCTGGAGCATGCATCTGAGGGGAAATGGCGTCCAGCACGAGATTCGGCGTTGAGGCTCCCGCAAGCCAGCCGCAAATTGCGGCGACAGGCGTTATCAATGACGAACTGACCGAAGCTATCGGTCGGGGCGTGAAGCACCTACTTTCGCTGCAAGCTTCCGAGGGCTACTGGATCGGCGAACTCGAGGCCGATACCACGCTTGAATCAGACTACATTTTCTATTTGCATATCCTGGATAAGGCTGATCCCCAGCGTGTAGCCAAGCTCGCCAATTACATTCGCCAGCGTCAATTGCCGGACGGCGGATGGAACATTTATTTTGGCGGTCCATCCGAGCTCAATGCCACCGTCAAGGCTTACTTTGCGCTAAAGCTTGCTGGAGACCAGCCGGACCAACCGCACATGGAGCGCGCTCGTACGCGCGTACTGCAACTAGGCGGGTTGGAATCCACGAATTCTTACACGCGCTTTTACCTCGCGCTGGTGGGGACGGTCGTTTGGGACATGGCTCCGGCGATTCCCCCCGAGCTCATGCTGCTGCCGTCTTGGTTTGCTATCAATATTTACGAAATGTCTTCATGGACGCGCGGGATTGTTATTCCGTTGACCATTATTTACGCCCACAGGCCCGAGTGGAAATTGCGCGAACCAGTGGCTCTCGACGAGCTTTTTCGCGACTCATCGGCCAAGGCCAGTGCATTTGCCTGGGGCGATCGCTTTTTCTCGTGGAGAAACTTTTTCCTGGCGCTTGATCGCGCCTTGAAGCTGTACGAGCGTGTGCCGTGGAAGCCACTGCGACAGCGTGCGTTGCGGCAGGCTCAGAATTGGCTCCTGGAACACCTGGAGCGCAGCGACGGATTAGGAGCTATCTATCCTGCGATGATGAACGCGGTCTTCGCGCTCAAGGCGCTGGGGTATTCTCCCGACGATCCGCTCGCAGCTCGCGAAATCGGCCAGCTCGCGGGTTACGAAATCGAGGATAGTGACACCATACGCTTGCAGCCGTGCATCTCGCCGGTCTGGGATACCGCCATTGCCATGGTCGCGCTCGAAGAATCCGGGCTGCCGCCTGATCATCCTGCACTGGTACGCGCTGCGGAATGGCTGCTCAAGAATCAGGTTCTCGGTTCGGGCGATTGGCAAGTGAAGAATCCGAAGGCACGCCCCGGCGGATGGGTTTTTGAGTTCCGCAATGATTTCTATCCCGACGTGGACGATACCGCGTTCGTTTTGATGGCTCTCCAACGTGTCGATTATCCGGACCGGCGGCGTCTGACGGCAGCGGCCCGGTGCGGAGTGGATTGGCTGCTCTCGATGCAGAATCGCGACGGCGGCTGGGGTGCTTTCGATCACAATAACGATCGGCAGCTGCTCACGGAAATTCCGTTCGCCGATCACAATGCGATGATTGATCCGTCATCCGCCGACGTGACCGCGCGGGTCCTCGAGTGCCTCGGCCGAAATGGCTGGTCCGTGAATCAGCCGGTGGTGAAAAGGGGAGTGCAGTATCTGACGAAGGAACAATGTACGGAAGGGCCTTGGTTTGGGCGCTGGGGCGTGAACTACGTCTATGGCACGAGCGGCGTTTTGCGAGCCCTCGAAACCATTGCCCTCAACGCTCGCGATTATTGCCAGCGTGCCGTGGCGTGGCTGCGCGCAGTCCAGAACGATGACGGCGGCTTTGGCGAATCGATCGCGTCTTACTACGATCCGAAGCTAAAGGGGCAGGGTGCCAGCACTCCGTCTCAAACCGCATGGGGCTTGATTGGCCTTTTGGCCGCGGCCGAGAAAGACGATCCGGCGGTGTCCGACGCCGTGCGGCATTTGCTCGAACAGCAGAATGCCGATGGTTCCTGGGACGAACAGCAGTTTACGGGCACCGGTTTTCCCTGTGTCTTTTATTTGAAGTATCACCTTTACCGGAATTATTTCCCATTGTACGCGCTCTCGCGGTATCGCAATTTACTGCAAGATGTGAAGGAGTTTCGCGCGTTCGAGATCCGTCCAGAGGGAGAGAATCTCTCGGGCACCCCACGAGGTAATTGATGAGATACCCGTTGAAGATGACCACGAATCTGGCGCGATACATCGCCAGTAAGCGCTTGCACGGAACCGCGAAGTTTCCAATGGTGCTGATGCTCGAACCGCTCCATGCATGCAACCTGACGTGCACGGGTTGCGGCCGCATTCGGGAATACAAGTCGACCATCAACGAGATGCTCAGCGTCGAAGAGTGTCTCGCGGCAGTGGACGACTGCGGCGCGCCGGTCGTCTCGATTTGCGGCGGCGAACCGATGATCTATCCCGAAATCGGAAAGCTCGCCGGCGAGATTCTGGACCGCGGAAAACACATTATTCTTTGCACCAATGGCATGTTTACCCGCAAACGCCTGCATGAATTCCGGCCCACCTCCAGCTTTTTCTGGAACGTCCATCTGGACGGCATGGAGCGGACGCACGATCTCTGCGTGGAGCGCGACGGCGTTTTTCGCGAGGCCATCGAGGGTATAAAGGCAGCGAAAGCGGCGGGCTTCACGGTCTGTTCGAATACAACTATTTATAAAGAGACAAATCTGGATGAGATTGCCGAACTATACGATTATCTGGACACGTTGGGTGTCGACGGTTACATGCTTTCACCGGCCTACAACTACGCCGCGGTCATGACCAAGGACATCTTCATGTCGCGAGAAGACGTGCGCGACAAATTCCGCAAGGCGCTGGCGCTGCTCGACAAATTCAACCTTATGGTATCGCCGATTTATCTCGATTTCCTGCGAGGTGAGCGCGAGCTCGACTGCACCGCCTGGGGCACGCCAACCTTCAATCCGCGCGGATGGAAGGGCCCGTGCTATCTGATTACGGATAATCACTACGGCTCGTACGGGGAATTGATTGAGAAGACGCCGTGGGAGAAATACGGCCCCGGGAATGATCCGCGCTGCGCGGATTGCATGATGCACGTCGGCTTTGAGCCTTCGCCCATTCTGGGCGCAAAACGCCAATTGGGTGACACCTGGAAAATGTTGAAGTGGCAGTTCTCCGGCCGCATGGGCGGAAACCGGAAAGATGCGAGTCGCGTTGGCGGCGATGGCTTTGGCGACGGGCGCGGAACGCCAATGCCTCCACCGCAGGATTTGGTTTCCCCGGACGGAACGCTGCGCGTGTTATGACGACGTTAGTCACTGGCGCCAGCGGGTTTCTGGGCTGCCACGTGGCGCGGCTGTTGGCGGAGCGCGGCGAGCGAGTTCGCGTGCTGCTGCGGCAGTCGAGCCAGACGAAACTGCTCGAGAGTTTGGCCGTGGAGCGGATTTCGGGCGACCTGCGCGATCCCGCTTCGCTCGATAGGGCCTTGGCCGGTGTGTCCACTGTTTACCATGTCGCCGCGGATTATCGTTTGTGGGCACGTGACCAGAGTGAGATTTATGAATCGAACGTCCAGGGCACACGGAACCTACTCAATGCTGCGCAGAGCGCCGGGGTCGAGAAATTTGTTTATACAAGCACGGTGGGAACGATTGCGGTGCCACGCGATGGAATTCTGCCTGACGAAAGCATCGATACTTCGATCGACGAAATGATCGGCGTGTACAAACGTTCGAAATGGCTCGCGGAGCAAGAGGCGCGAAAAGCTGCCGCGGCGGGATTGCCGGTGGTTATCGTGAATCCGACCACGCCGGTCGGGCCCGGCGATGCCAAGCCGACACCCACGGGACGAATCATCGTCGATTTCTTGAATGGCCGTATGCCCGCTTACGTTGATACAGGTTTGAATTTTGTTCCTGTGGAAGATGCGGCGGCGGGCCATCTTCTTGCAGCCGACCGCGGGCGCGTAGGTGAGCGATACATTCTTGGCGGCGAGAATCTCACGCTGAAGCAGGCGCTGGAGATTCTTTCTCAGGTCTCAGGCCGCCCTGCGCCGCGCGTAAGGGTTCCGCATCTCTTGGCGCTTGGTGCCGCGTACGCTGACGCTGCCTTCTCGCGACTCGTTGGACGTGAGCCGCAAATTCCGCTCGACGGCGTGCGCATGGCGCGGCACAGCATGTTCGTGAATACGGAAAAGGCACGCGCTGAGCTGGCATTCCGGGCGGGGCGGCTCGCTGCGGCATTCGAACGGGCAGTTCGTTGGTATGAGTCCAACGGTTTTGTGCGTGGAGCGCGGGGGGCCGACATGGCGGCTCTCCGAGCAGCTTGAAAGAATTGAAACAATACCTGGGGAAGTTGCAGTACGAGGATGAAGATTCTGGTAACGTTCGCGGTGGCTAGTGAATTCGCAGCGTGGCGCCGGCAGCACGATTTCCGGCAGGTCGCGCACGAACCATTCGCCTTGTATGTCTCGGAGATTGCCGGCAACGCCGTGCGCGCGCTTGTGACTGGCATGGGCACGGCTGCCGCGACCGACGCGACACGCTGGGCGCTCGCCTCGCCGGCTGATATTTGCATATCAAGTGGATTTGCAGGCGCGCTAAATCCGGAATTGCAAGTAGGCACGGTTTTAGCGGGGCGGGTGGTCTTGCGAGCGGAGCGCGAACTGGCCGTGGCGAGCGATCATCAGCTCGTTGCCGTTGCCGAAGATGCGGGAGCCAGGCAGGTCAATCGATTCCTTACTTCAGAACACCTGATTGCAGACGCCGCGCAGAAAATCGCCTTGGCCGGCGAAGCAGACGCCGTGGAGATGGAGAGCTTTGTCATTCTGGCCGAGGCGGCACGACATGGCGTGCGCGCGGCGGCAATACGTTGTGTGAGTGACGCGGCCTCGTACTCTCTGCCGTACGATTTTGACCAGGCGCGCGATACGCGAGGGCAAATCAGTCTGAGTGCGCTGGCCAGCCAGATCATCCGGCAGCCTCAGCGGTTGCCGGCGTTATTGCGTTTCGCCCGCGACTGCAGGTTTGCGGCGCGGCAGTTGGCGGAGTTTTTGGATCATTATTTGCAGTTACTGAGCGCCCGCCTGGACCTCTCGCAATCGGAGATGGTGGCCGCGACATGAGCATGGCGACCAATCTCATTGCAGACTCTGCGAATCGCGCCACGCTTCCTCTGAAAATGCGGGCGGGTGTTTATCGCGGACCCGGCAGCGTGGCGACGGAGACGGTTCCCGTCCCGGAAATCGGCGAAGGTGAAGTTTTAATTCGCGTCGCGGCATGCGGCATCTGCGGGACAGACCTGAAGAAGATACAGCACGGCTTTATAAAGCCTCCGCAGATTTTTGGACACGAGGTAGCAGGCACGATCGCCGCGGTGGGAGAGGGTGTGCGTCACTGGAAGGAAGGCGACCGCGTCGTCAGTTTCCACCACGTACCCTGCGGCGCCTGCTTCTATTGCGACCGTCGGCTTTTCTCGCAATGCCCGGCCTACAAGAAAGTGGGCCTTACGGCGGGCTTCGACCCCAATGGCGGGGGCTTTGCCGAATACGTGCGCGCGATGCCCTGGATCGTCGAGCGCGGAATGGTAAAGATTCCTGCCGACGTAAGTTTCGAAGAAGCTACGTTTGTGGAGCCGGTGAACACGTGCCTGAAAGCTGTGGAGAAGGCGCGAGTGGAGCGCGGCGAGAACGTCGTGGTTATAGGCCAGGGGCCCATCGGTCTACTATTGATGTTGCTCGCGCAGCGGGCCGGCGCCCGCGTGTTTACCACCGATCCGATGGCGGAGCGGCGCGCCGTGAGCGAGAGTTTGGGCGCGACGGCGGCGCTTGATCCTCGAGCCTGCTCGGTCGCCGAGGAAGTTCGGAAACTCACATCAGGCCGGGGAGCGGATGTGGTGCTGGTCGCGGTTCCAATCCCAGCGGCACTGTCTGAGGCGCTCGCCACCGCAAGGCCCGGCGGCCGGGTGTTGCTCTTTGCTCAGAACGATCCGCACATGAAGATCGAATTCGCAGCCGCGGAAATCGGTGTGGAAGAGAAAGAGATTCTCGGAAGTTACAGCGCCGCGGTGGATCGCCAGGAGGAGTCGGCGAATCTTGTCTTTTCGCGAGCGCTGCCTGTGTCCGCGCTCATCACGCATCGCTTTTCACTGGAGGAGTTCGGCACGGCGTTGTCGCTTGCGGCACGTCCGAACAACTCTTTGAAAATTTTGGTCATCCCTTGAGAAGGAGAATTAAGGACGTTCATGGCTTTTACATGCTCTTCGCCTGACCTGCGGAACGGAATTTGAATTCATGGGAACTCTGACACAGCCATTAACGGAAACCAAATCAAGCGGGCACATGACCGCTGCTGTTCTCTACGGCAGTGAAGACCTGAAGATCGAGAAGATCGATATTCCGGCGCTGGCTCCCGACGAGGCACTGGTGCGCGTGAAGGTCGCGCTTACCTGCGGAACCGACCTCAAGGTGTGGAAGCGCGGATACCACGCACGCATGATCACGCCGCCGGCGGTATTCGGACATGAACTTGCCGGCGTGGTGGAGCAGGTTGGTTCGGACCTTGTTGACAGCCTAGCGCTGGGCTCGCGCGTTGTGCCTGCAAACTCCGCGCCTTGCGGCGTGTGCTTTTTCTGCCGGAGGGAGCACAGCAACCTCTGCGAGGATTTGCTCTTCAACAATGGCGCTTATGCCGAGTACATTCGCGTCCCGGGCCGTATCGTCCGCAAGAACATGCTGAAGATTCCGGCCCACGTGTCGTTTATGGACGCTGCGATGGCCGAGCCGCTCGCGTGTGTGCTGCGAGGCATTCACGAGACGGGTGTGCATCGCGGCGACACCACGGTGCTGATCGGTTGTGGGCCCATCGGTTTGAAATTTATTCGAATGCTCTCGTGCCGTGGCGTGCATGTGATTGCCCTCGGCAAGCGGCCCGGCCAGGTGAAAGCGGCAGAGCGCATGGGAGCGCGGGCCGCCTTTGACGTTAGCACTCTTTCCGACCCAATCAGTGCTGTACGCCGGCTCACCGAAGGCAGCCGCGGCGCCGATTCAGTAATTGAAGCAGTGGGCTCGCCGCGTACCTGGGACTGGGCTCTAAAAATGGTCCGTTGCGGCGGGACGGTCAATCTTTTTGGGGGCTGCCCGCAGGGTACCCGGGTCGAGCTCGATCCCACGGCGCTGCATTATTCCGAGATCACCATCAAATCCACCTTTCATCACACGCCGCGCTTTATTCGAGAAGCCATGGAAGCCATTGCCCGCGGCGAAATTCGCGCCCGGGATTTCGTCAATGCGGAAATTCCGTTGCGCGAGCTTCCCTCTATGTTCGAACACATGAAGCATCGGAATGGCGAAATGAAAGTCGCGGTGATTCCATAAGCGGCCGGCCCAGGCTGCTCGTATTCAGCAAAGTTCATGCGCTCACCTGAAATCGAAATTGCTGCACCCTTGCCGCCGCCCGGCTGCCCGGTGACGGAGGCGGAGCGCTACACCTCCTGGCTGGCGACACACCATTACGAAAATTTCCACGTAGTGTCCTGGATGTTGCCGCGGCATCTGCGCCGGCATTTTTATAACGTTTACGCCTATTGTCGCTGGGCGGATGACCTTGGGGATGAAGTTGCGGATCCAGCGCGCGCATTGGAGCTGCTCGACTGGTGGGAGAGCGAGCTGAATCTTTGTTACGAAGGCCGGCCCAGTCATCCGGTGTTCGTGGCGCTCGCGCCAACCATAAGTGAGTTCGATATTCCCGCAGAGCCGTTCCGTGATCTGCTCGCCGCTTTCCGGCAAGACCAGACTATCCATCGCTATCCTACCTGGGAGAATCTGCTCGGCTACTGCCGCTATTCGGCGAATCCCGTCGGCAGGTTGGTGCTTTATCTCTGTCGTTATCGAGACACGGAGCGCCAGCGGCTTTCAGACGCGACCTGCACGGCGTTGCAGCTTGCCAATTTCTGGCAGGATGTTTCAAGGGACTTGGGCAAGGGCCGCATCTATATTCCCATCGATGCGCTGGAGCGTCACGGGCTCGAAGCGAAGGATATCGAAGCCCGGATTTTCGATGAGCGCTACGCGGCCGTGATGCGTGACTTAATCCCGCGCACGCGAGAATTGTTCGCTGAAGGGTGGCCGCTGGCTGCAACCCTGGATTCCCGTTTGCGGCTGGATATTGAGCTATTCAGCCGGGGCGGTTTGGCGGTCCTCGATGCTATTGAATCGATGG
The DNA here is from genome assembly GCA_963803735.1 of uncultured Acidobacteriota bacterium. Taxonomy (GTDB): domain Bacteria; phylum Acidobacteriota; class Terriglobia; order Acidiferrales; family UBA7541; genus Palsa-189. Next base: position 187,046 of record CAWDNV010000023.1, read on the forward strand.
GCTACAACACTTTGGCGAAACGGCCGTCCATCGGTGGAGCAAAACGCGTACTTTTGTTCAGCCGTGCTCTGGCGAGCCAGGTTCTCCCGGGGATGAATTCAAATAAGCCGTCGGCGACCATCTCCAAAGTTGACGCCCCCATCGGAAGTCCTTCTCGACAATTTAAAAGTGGGACGGAGCTCGAAAGCTCCTACGAATACTGCCGGGGCGTCGCGCGAAATGCCGCTAGCAATTTCTACTATGCCTTTTATATGCTGCCGCGGCCCAAGCGCGATGCTCTTTGCGCCATCTACGCATTCATGCGGCTCGTCGATGATGCGTCTGACGCGCCGGTATCTGCTGCTGCGGCCGCAGACGAAGACGCGCTAAGGCGCGCGGCGCTCAGCCGTTGGCGCGTGCTTCTGGATAAGTCTGTGGCGGGCGATACCAGTGGTCACGCCATCCTTCCGGCTTTTGCCGACGCCGTAAAACGTTATGGGATTCCCTCGCGCTATTTCCACGATTTGATCTCCGGGGCGGAAATGGACTTGGTGGAAACGCGCTACGCGACCTTTGAGGCTTTGCAGGAATACTGCTATCGTGTGGCCGGCACGGTTGGGCTCACCTGCGTGCATGTTTTCGGTTTCGAAGATCCGCATGTTTTGGAGTTGGCCCAGCATCTTGGCATCGCCTTCCAGCTTACGAACATTCTGCGCGACGTCGGCTCTGACCTCGCGATCGGACGCGTTTATATTCCTGCCGAAGATCTCTCGCGTTTCGGATGCAGCGTAGCGGAACTGAAGTGCGGCGCGGTAACGCCTTCCGTCAGGGAATTGCTTCGATTCGAAGCGGAACGAGCGTGGAAATTCTATCGCGAAGGGGCTCGGCTCATTGGCAAAGTCGACGCGGACAGCAGGGCGGCTTTGTGGGCCTTGGCACGCATCTATAGCAGTTTGCTGGCTCGTATCGAAGAGCGCGACTTTGATGTGTTTTCCGCGCGTGTGCGGCTGAATACTGCGGAGAAGGCGCGCATCCTCTTGCGCGCTCGTTTGGGCTGGTGGTCGGAGGCGGATGTCCTCGAAGAGCGTGATCGTGATCGGCGGCGGCCTGGCGGGGCTCTCCTCGGGCGTCGCGCTAGCTGAAGCCGGATTCCGGGTAAAACTGTTCGAGCAGCGTCCTTTTTTGGGTGGCCGCGCGTCCTCCTATAGCCTGCCGGATGGCGAGGAGATCGATAATTGTCAGCACGTCACGCTCGGCTGCTGTACCAATCTGGACGATTTTTATCGGCGGGTAGGCGCCCTGGGGAAAATCGCCCGTTACGAACGCCTGCTTTTCGTAGATTGCGTTGGGCATCGTGGGGTCATGGAAGCTTCGGCATTGCCGCCGCCTTTGCATCTCGCCGCTTCCATGGCCTTCTATCCTTCGCTGAGCTGGGCTGAAAAACGGGGCATTGCCGATGCGATGCTCTCGATCGCCCAGCAGGGCGGCCGTAACAATGACGGCGATGCGGTGGGGTGCAGCATGCTGGATTGGCTCCGCGCGCATGGCCAAAGCGAGGGCGCCATATCGCGGTTCTGGTCTGTCGTACTCGTGAGCGCCTTGAACGAGGAGCTTGCGCGCACCGAAGCGCGTTACGGCCTCGACGTTTTCTGGAAGGCGTTTCTTTCTTCGCGATCTGGATATGTCGTCGGGATTCCGCGAGTGCCATTGGGCGAACTTTATGAGGGTTGTCGCACGGCCATCGAGCAGCGGGGCGGGGAAGTGGTTTGCCGGGCGGCGGTGCGCGATTTGAAACAGGATGACGGCAGGATGTCGGGCGTGAGTTCGGACGGAGGACGCCAGCATAGTGCAGATTTCTACATCCTTGCGGTGCCGCATGAGGCTGCACTCAAACTTTTGCCGGAGCGCATTACCGAAGCGGAGCCGCAGCTCCGCCAGATTCGGAACCTGGAGGTATCGCCAATCACCAGCGTGCACTTTTGGTTCGACCGGGACGTGATGGCAGAGCCATTCGTGACGCTGCTCGACCGTACGACGCAATGGATTTTCAATAAGTCGCGCTTGAGTGAGGGGCAGGGCTCGGGACGATACCTGCAATCGGTGATCAGTGCTTCCTACGGACTCGTGGAACGCCCACGTCAGGAGATCATCAACCTGTGCCTGGGCGAGTTGCAGCAAGTTTTGCCGGAAGCGGCGACGGCTCAACTCATCAAAGCTACCGTAGTGAAGGAAACAGCCGCTACGTTTTCGCCCCGGCCTGGCGTGGACCGCTGGCGGCCGTCGCAGCGTACTCCGCTGCCGAACTTCTTTCTTGCCGGAGACTGGACGGCGACCGGATGGCCTGCCACGATGGAGGGCGCCGTCCGCAGCGGATACTTGGCTGCGGAAGCCATACTTTCCGACTGTGGCGAACCGAAGCGGCTGCTGAAGCCCGATTTGCCTGCGGAAGGTTTAGCGCGTTATTGGGCTCGGGACAGAAGCCATGATGGCTCAAATTGAGGAGGTCTACGGAAGCGAGGGCGCACCCTCGCTTTCGAAGTTGAAACCGGAAGGCTATTCGACTCATCTAAGAGTAAGAAGGCAGTGGCGACTGCTCGAAAGCTTCCCGCCGCCTATCCCTTGGTCGAGACGGCACTGGTTTGAGACTGTAAGGAAACTCTCCACGGTAAGGATTGCAAGATAGGACTTCTTAAGCAACGTGTGTCCGGTTTTCCTGTTGCAGACTGCTATTCGAGACTATTATCTAAACACCCCCAAGGAGGTATCTATTGGAGCGGAAGTATAGCCACAGGGGCTACATGGATTCCGATGGCCCCAAAAAGAAAGAGAAGCGCCCACCAGAACATCGTCCGCATCAGGAGCAAATCGGTCCGCGGACTCCCCGAATGGTGGGAACCATCACACGCGCGCGTTGTTCAAATTGCGGTGCCGTTTTGCAGCCCGGGTTTGATCCCAAGGGAGCTTGCCCCCGCTGCGCTTTCGAGTTCCATTCCTGCAAGCAGTGCGCCTACTTCGACACGGCGGCACAATTCGAATGCACCCGGCCGATAGCGGAGCGCATTGCCAAAAAAGATGCTCGAAACGACTGCACCTTCTACACGTTCCGCACGACTATCGAGAAAGATACTGCGCCAACGACCGTAACGGTTTCGCCGGCATCGCCATCGCGAGGTTTTGCCTCCTCCATCCGGCCTAACGATGCACGCAAGGCATTTGACGACCTGTTCAAGAAATAGCTCGCCATCTTCCGTAGCATTGCTCGCCAAATCGGTCTCGCCAGCTGTCTTTTCGAATGTATTGGAGAATTTGAGCGTAACGCACACTGGTCCGCCATGGTTTGCGTTGTCGTCAAGTTGCGCTACGTTTCTATCGATGCAGACGTAGTTTACCCACTCGCTCAGCAGCGATTCTAATTTCGGAATACACTGATTCGGTCCAAAAACTGGGGTGGATTTGAAGTTGAATTGACCTGTCGGAGTGTTATTCTGGTTTTAGCCTTGCATCTCAGATCTGATCTGCGACTGCATCCCCTTCAAATCTTTTTCTGTGGGTACCAGCATGAAAATCAACATCAGTTATCGGCACGTCGAATCGCCTCAGGCCATTGAATCAGCGTTGGAACGTCACCTCGCGAAGATCAAAAAACTGCTGAAATGCTACAACCCGGACCTGGTACAGCTCCATGGAGGTTTTGAGAAGCTGCCCCACAAATCCGAATATATTTTTTCCGCGAATCTTTCGCTGCCCACTGGCCCCTTGCACGCCAACGGGCAGGGACCGGATCCGGCAAAAAGCGTGCGACAAGCTTTTGTTGAGCTTGAGGGTCAGATCAAAAAGCATCAGTCCCGCTTGCGTAAGGATTACGAATGGAAACGCAAGCGGGGAAGGGCCGAGCAGGCTCCCGCCTAAGGGTCTGCTCTCCACGAAAGCCTGCCGCGCTCAGGCTAAGCGCTACTTATCGAAAACCGAAAGATCCATTGCGTCGTGTTCCGCGGTGGAGACGTGAACTCCGGTTCCCGATGATTGCACGTCTCCACCGACCACATGGAAGCGGCTCCCAATCATGCCGCCCGCTAATCCGTGCCGCGAAACAGGCAACGAGGGTATTGTCGCCCAAGCGTTGCGCGCTGGGTCATAGGCCTCGACAGCGCGGAATGTGGCCATCATTTGCGGGTCTTGAAATTCACCTCCCGCGACATAAATCCGGCCGTTGTAAACGCCCGCCGCCAGCGCGCTTCGCGCGGTAGGCATGCGAGCACGCGGCGGTCCCCACGTATTCGTTGCCGGATCATATTCCTCGACCACAGAAACGTCCGAAGCGAGTCCGATGAAGGCCGCTCCCGTGCGTCCGCCAATCACGTAAATTTTTCCGTTCACCACTCCGATTGCAGCATGGTTCCGAGGAGTCGGCATGGGAGTTCGGTCGCGCCAGGTGTTCGTGGCAGGGTCGTATTCTTCCACAGTTCCCAGGCAGACTTGCGCCTGCATTTGATCGATAGAAGTTTGGTGCGAACCCGGAGGAGTTGTAGCGCCGCCGATCACATAGATCTTGTCATTTACCACCGCGGCCACTGGTGAGCCGCGCTTGGTCGGAAGCGGCGCCAGGGCCTTCCAGGTGTCGGCGACCGGATCATATTCCCAGGAATTATTGATGGGCACCCAGGCTGCAGGACCGCTTTGCGGCGCAACGAACCCGCCGAACGCATAAATCTTGCCGTGGTATTCGGTCAGAGCGACGTGATGAGCGGGCAAGGCCATCGGTTTTTTCTTGGTCCAATGGTCGGTCGCAGGATCGTATTCGTAGACCAAGCCGATGGGTGTCCATATCGGCGCGGATACCAGCCCTGCAAGCACGTAGAGCTTGCCGTTGGCCGGAACGCCAAGAATCTCCTCGTTCGGTTCCGGAAATGGAGCCAACTGGGCCCATTTAGCTTGCGCAAAGGCGGCGGGAGCGGCCGCAATCAGGAGCAGAGCCAACCTGATTACGCGCAGTCTTCGTGAATCCCAATCCATTGCAAAACGCATCGTCTGAGTCTCCTTCTCTTTCCTGAATCTCCCGATTCTTGCGGAGGCACGAACGGAAAGCTCGATATAGTACGTCAATATACACAAATATTACCGCTTGCCGGAATATCTCTTCGACCGCGCGCTCTTGGCGATCGAGGGGGGCCGCCGGGCTGCGGTCGCACCAGCCTGAAACGGCCGGCCATAGGCCTGATGGGTCCGATTTTCGCTGTGTTAAGATAATGCCAATTCTAAAGATCACTTGATTTGGCCGGAGGCGTAATGAAGGAAGTGAGCGTCGGAATCATCGGGACGGGCTGGTGCGGCGGCATACGTGCGGAAGCCTGCGCCGCGAGCCCATACGTGCGCGAACTGCACATCGCCGAAATCCGAGAGGAACGCCTGAAGGAAGTGGCGGCGAAGACCAAACCGGTCACTGCGACGACGGACTATCACCGCCTTCTGGAAAATCCGGCCATTAACGCGATCATGATTTCGGCTACTCCGGAAACTACTCATTACCCCATGGCGAAGGAAAGCCTCCAGGCTGGAAAGCATGTGCTGCTCGAGAAGCCGATCGCGCTCGATCTTTCCGAAGCCGACGAACTGATCGCGCTGGCGCATTCGATGCAATTGCTGTTTACCATCGGGTATTCGCAGCGCTTCAATCCGAAATTCGCCTATGTTAAGCGCTCGATTGATGACGGCACCATCGGCCAGCCCATCAGTGCTCTGGTCAGCAGGCACATTACGCGCAATCTGGGAAAGAAAATCGGCGGCCGCATCAAGCTTTCGCCCGCGGCTATGGAAGCGACGCACGACATCGATTTCGTCCTTTGGTGCTTTGCCCCTCGCAAGCCGATCCGCGTTTACGCGCAGGAAGTCAGCAAAATCATGCAGCCGACCCACAACGTTCCCGATTGCGCGTGGATTATGGTCACGCTGGATGACGGCTGCGTATTCACCATCGGCGCGGGATGGGTTCTTCCCCCGGCTTATCCCAATTTCGCATCCACCTGGATCGAAATGGTGGGCACCGAAGGCGCCATTATGGTGGACGACACGCATCGCGACGTGACCCTGAACACCATGAAGCGCAGCATCGAATTCCCGATTTCGACGATGCCGGGAGAAAAAGTCGGTCATGTATATGCGGGCCCAATGGAAGCGGAGACTATTCATTTTCTCGAATGTGTCGCCACTGGGCGGCAGCCGCTGGTAACTCTGGAGCACGCGAGAATGGTGATGCAGGTATACCAGGCGGCCGACCAGTCTGCGGAAGAGGGCCGGCCGGTGAACATTGTGGTCGAAGGGGTTCCCGCAGGCTTCGCGCGCTGAGCCGCGCATCGATCTCCATCCGTCGCAGCACGGAGCAAATTTGGGTGCCGACAGCACACCCGTTGTCGAGTATGCCGGCGTAGCCGCCGCGGCTGCCAAAGCCTCCAAAACACGTTGGGTGGTCCTGTTTCTGATCAGCCTGATGTACCTGATCTGTTACATGGATCGCAGCAATATCTCGGTCGCCCAACCGGAAATCGCCAAACAATTTGGCCTCAGCAAAAGCGCCATGGGTCTGGTGCTCGCCGCGTTTACCTGGGCCTATGCTCTTGGGCAGGTTCCCGCCGGCTGGTTTGGTGATCGTTTTGGCCCCAAGCGCGTGCTCACCGTCATCATGACGTTGTGGTCCGCCACCGCCGTGATGACAGGCGCGGCGCTCGGGTTCGGTTCACTCTTCGGCGCTCGCTTCTTACTAGGGCTGAGCGAAGCCGGCGCGTTTCCCGTCGCCAGCCGCGGCATGCAGCTCTGGTTTCCGCGCGTGGAACGCGGCCGCATCCAGGGCACCACGCATTTCTTCAGCCGTTTCGCCGTGGCCGTTACGCCATTCATTGCCGGCAGCATTTTGCTGGCGTTCGGCTGGCGCGCGATTTTTTACATCTTCGGCTCGCTGGGCATTGTGTGGGCGATTGCCTTCAGCGTTTTTTATCGCAATCTTCCCGAAGATCACAAAGGCGTCAATCGCGCCGAGCTCGCCCGCATCCGCGGCCTCAATCCCGACGGAACCATAAAGTCGCCCGCCGTCACGCAGCTCGCCACTCCGTGGCGACGAATCCTTCTCTCGCCCAACATGTGGTTCATCTCTCTCGGCTATTTCTGCTTCTTCTTTGGGACGAACTTCTATCTCACCTGGTATCCCACTTATCTGCGCGAGCATCTCCACATGTCGATTCGCTCGCTGGGGATCTGGGGATCTGTTCCTCTGTTTGCGGGAATGGCCGGAGATGTCGTCGGCGGCTCGATTTCCGACATGATCTTCAAGACCACCGGAAAGGCCAAGCTGGCGCGCCGCGTGGTTGCCGCTCCGGGATTCATTCTGGCCAGCGCGTTCGTAATTCCCGCCGCCCTAACGTCAAATACCTTTAGCTCGATTCTCTTTTTGGCTGCCTCTTTCTTCTTTCTCGAATGGGTGATTGGCCCCGCCTGGGCTGTTCCCATGGATGTGGGTGGTCAATTCAGCGGCACCGTTACAGGCGTGATGAATATGGTCGGCGCGCTCGGAGGCGCGTCCACCGCTGTCGTGTATGGCAGTCTTTTCAATCGCGGCTTGTGGGTCGCGCCGTTTCTCGTGAGCGCAGGAGTGATGCTGCTGGGCGCGTTGATCTGGATTTTCTTGATTAACCCGGAGAAATCGGTCATCGACGGCGGAATCGTGAAGTCGGAGCACTCCCCCGCTTAGCGCGGGTCGCACAGATTGCGAGACTTCCACGTGTGCATCCCGGGCGAAGTAACACGAGCGGGGGATCTGCTGTTAGACTTTTGTAGCTCAAGTCGTGCCGACGATCTGTGTCGGGAGACCTGAGGGTTTCCGCGACCAGATGAGTTTACTGACCTCAGAGCTTCAGTAGCTTTGCCGCGTTCTCGCCCAGAATCATCTTCCGCTTCGCGATGCTCAGGTTGATCTGTTCGAGGAAGTCTACCGGCCGCTCGTAGCCCATATCGAAGCAGTAGTCGCTGCCGAGCATGATGCGTTCCGCACCCACTTCCTGTATGAGGAATTGCATCACAGGTTTCGAGTGCACGATCGTGTCGTACGTGAACCGCTGCATATACGCACTTGGCGGCTGGGGCAAGCGCAGCGCTTTGATCTCCGCGCGAACCTGCGCGCCGTGATCGACTCGTCCGATCAGCATGGGCAACGCCCCGCCGCCGTGCGGCAGGCAAATCTGCAATTTCGGATGGCGATCCAGAACCCCGCCAAAAATCAGGTGGCAGCCCGCGAGGGCCGCGTCGAATGGATTGCCCAAGAGATTCGAAAGATACCAGGGCTTGGTGCGTTCTCCTCCGACGGTCTGCAGCGGATGCAGAAACACGGGCAAGCCAAGTTGCTCGATTTTCGCGAAAATAGGCTCAAAAAGAGGATCATCCAGATCGCGATTGTTGATGTTCGTGCCCATGTAGACACCGCGCATGCCGGGCAACTTGGCCGCGCGATTGAGTTCGTCGATCGCGCGATCCGAATCGAGCATCGGCAGAATCATCAGCGCGACCAGCCGAGTCGGATAGACTTTGTGCGCCTCGCTCGCCGCATCGTTCCACGTTCTGGAGAGTTTTAGCGATAGATCGGCGTCGGCCCAGCTCACCATGGGTGTGGTCAGAGAGATCGCCTGCACGGAAACGCCCTGCACGTCCATATCCGCCAGGCGCTGCTTCAAATCAATGATTTTCGTCGGCAGCGGCCCAATGCTTCCTGCGGGCGAGCTCAAATAGAAGCCATCGGCCGTCATGCGATACTCAGCTTTGAAGCGCTGGCCCTGTTCGGCGATTAGGTCGAGAAAACTCTGCGGATAATAGTGCGCGTGAATGTCGATAGAGCGCGCACCGGCGGCGTGGAGCGCCTGTTTCTTCCGCGATTTGCTTTCGGCCTGATTTTCGGCCAGCAAATCTGCCGGCGTTCCGGCGGCGACAGCAGCTGCGGCGGCAAGCCCGGCCTGCAGAAGTTGCCGGCGCGATACATCGCCGATAGAGCTATTCGTGCAGCCACATTTTTTCTTCGTGCTCATCGTATTCTCCCGAAACGGCCCGCGATCTCGCTTTATAGCGCATTTCCGCTCTGCGCTGTACACCGCGTTTCAAACAAACCGGAACTGCTCGCATAGCTTCGCGGCTCGACGACGCGTATACTGTTCGCGTTTCTCCGCGCCGTCAAACTAAAGGAACGTTATGCGCGTCTTCCGAATCGCCACCATCGCGCTCTTATTCCTCACGCCAGTGCCGTCGTTTGAGCGCCAATCATCACCGGCGGCACAACATTCTCCTTCAAGTCAGGAATCCGCTCTCATCGAGGATCTCGTCTACGCCAATCGCATTCTCTACGATCAAGGCGTCATCGACGGCTTCGGCCACGTTAGTGCGCGCGACGAGAAAAACCCGCAGCATTTCCTGATGTCTCGCAGCATGGCGCCGGGCCTGGTCACCACAAAAGATATTCTCGAGTACGACGCCGACGGCGCGCCCATCGATGCTGCCGGCCGCGGCGTTTACCTCGAACGCTTCATTCACGCTGCGATCTATCGTGCTCGCCCGGACGTTAAGGCCGTCGTGCACAGCCATTCGCCTTCCTTGATCGCCTTCAGCGTAACCGGCATCAGCCTGCGTCCCGTCTATCACCTGACTTCGTTTCTGGGTTCGGGAACGCCGATCTTCGATATTCGCGACGCCGCCGGAATGACGGACATGCTGATTCGCGATAATCACCTGGGCGACGCGTTGGCCAAAGTGCTCGGGGATAAGGCTGTCGCGCTCATGCGCGGCCACGGCTCCGTCGTGGTTGGCGATTCCATTCCGCAAGCCGTCTATCGCCTGATTTACACCGAAATAGACGCACGCTTGCAGATGGACGCAGCCCGCCTCGGCTCGATTAACTTTCTCTCGCCCGAAGAAGCCGCCAAGTCCGCCGCCACGCTCGATGCCCAAGTCCCTCGCGCCTGGGAACTCTGGAAATCTCGCATCGCCAAAATCGAATAAGTCTCAACTAATACCCTTCATCTCGGTCGAGACCCAACCTGCCTTTCTGGCACCGCACTCGAACGTGAATGCGCAACAAACCAAAAAAGTGTCCCTAAGGGAACAGATAACGTCGGCCAAACTTTCTAGGATGTGAGCTGTAGGCGAAAGGACGACGGAATTGGGGCGTAAGCAGGCTGCCACGCAGGAAGTGTAAGTACAAAGGAGAAACAGATGAAAATCCGTAGCAACGAGCACGATGAGAAAGAGCAAGGTAACCATCAAGGGTCAAGATTTACGTACTTAGTTATCGGTTTGGGAATTGGTGCTCTCGCGGGCGTACTTCTAGCACCGCAATCCGGGGATGAGACTCGTGAGTGGTTTGCGGCTAAGTGCAAGGATGGAATGGATTCAGTCAATGCGAAGGTCAGGCAGACGCATCAACAGGTTGCGGGATTGGTCGATCGGGCCCAGCAGCAGGTAGGTGAGGCCGTCGATAAGGGACGAGAAGCTTTCAGCAAGGCCAAGGCCGCAGGCGTTTAGTTTGGGGCCGGGACATTGTGAAGCAGAAAACGGAGAGACGACGGGCCTACAGGAGACGGCGGTGCTGGTTGTGAACGTCCCCTGCCCTGAAGAAGTTCAATCTCTTGGCTCCGTCGCATCATGAGCACATGCCTAATAAGAAATCAAAAAAGGAATCCGGCAAAGTAACACTCGCCAGGGTCAAGAAAGAAATGGCGGAACCTCGTTTGGCCCGGTCCGTACGGGAGGGTCCCAGCAGAGGTCTTTTGACGCTTGCACACGATAATGGCTAGCACACGATAATGGCTAGCAAAGGTGCCTACGGGGCCCGATCAGTTGAAGTCAGTCACCGCTTTCCCGACCTCGCGGCCGATGGTCCTCTGAAATGACTCTCATTGCTGGTTTTAAAGCCGAACGGTCACCGGAAGAGGTTTCTGGAAGCATAAGTGCCATTGGAAAGAAGCTCTTCGGAACGGTGGCAAGAGTTATTCCACAGTGCTCCATGATTTCTCAGGCGGTCGCCTTCAACATGTTCCTGGCTTTTTTTTCACTCCTGCTGATTCTGTTGAGCCTGATGAAGGGCTCCCTCGAAGGGCAGGGTGGTCAGGAACTGGCGATGCGGCTGTCCGCGATCCTGCCACCAGGCAGCTGGCAGCTAATATCCGACAATCTGTTGCGCCCGGAAGTGAACACCTGGTACTTGGCCACTTTCGGCTGGGCAGGAATGCTGCTGGTAGGGTCACAGGTGATCAAGCTGATTATCAAGGGTATCGAGCTGATTTATGGTGACGCCGGCAGCGATTCCTTTTTCGGGAGGCAGATTCGCGGTGTGCTTTTGTTCTCCGCCACGAGCGTGGTGTGGTTCGCGGCCGTCGCGGTGAGTGTTTTCGGCTGGCCATTAGGCCGATGGATCACTCAGGGACTGGGCACGTCTCCGTTGGTTCACGGCTTCTGGACGATCCTCCTCCCGATCTTGGCGATGATCCTACAGACTCTTGTCCTGGCCTTGATTTATCGATTTGCGGGACCAGGGGCAGCGATTTGGAGTTCCGTCCTGCCGGGAGCCGCGGCGGCAACGATTCTATGGTGGGGTCTCAATTTAGTCTTTGGGGTTTACGTCAGAAAGACGCAATACGGGCCTATCTACGGTGGTTTGGCAGCGGCGATAGGCCTAATGGTATGGATGGAGTTTTCTGCAATACTCATTTTTCTGGGGGCGGCTTGGAACGCAGAGAGTGCTTCACAGGTCAGTGCGATTTCAAGGACTTTTGAAATAGGCCCAACTCCAACTCACAAGATAGTGAGCGCCCAGACAAACGCTGGTTCTTGCAGCACATAGACCTGTCCCATTCGAGACACTTCGATTCGTAGAATTGTGTCAATATTCCCTCTGATCAAGGCTTTGCAACGATTTCTGAATGTCTAACTTCACAAATGGCAGGCCGCGGAGCAACCGATGGTGAAACCCAGCCAGGACTAGGCACAAAGGCCGGCGGCATTTAAGGGGCGGCGAGGCTATATTGCCAACGTACTCGGCGCCACGCAATCGATCCCCTTGGAGGGAATGATGGGTAGTCTACGTTTGTTAGTGGCAGACGACCACGACATCGTGCGCAACGGCGTGCGCACGCTGCTCGAAGAAAAACCCGGCTGGGAAGTTGTGGCGGAAGCTGCGGACGGCCGCGAAGCCGTCGAGAAAGCCAAGCTCGTGCAGCCTGACGTGACCATTCTGGATTTGAACATGCCGGAACTGAATGGTCTCGAAGCGGCTCGGGAAATTCTGAGGAGCGTCTCGACGAAAGTTTTGATCCTGACCATGTGCCATTCCGATCAGTTGATTCGGCAAGTTCTGGAAGCAGGAGCGCAGGGATATCTGCTGAAGTCCGACGCGGCGGGGGATCTGGTATCGGCAGTCGATGCCCTGCGGCAGAACAAGACGTTCTTCACGCTCAAGGTGGCGCAGATGCTTCTGGAAGGTTATCTGGGCGGTCCGCCCAAAGAGAACGGGGATAACAGCAACGGCAAAAACGGCTTGCGCCTAACCACTCGGCAAAACCAAATTTTGCAACTACTGGTTGACGGTAAGAGTAGCAGGGCAGTGGGGGCGGCGCTGAATATCACAGTCAAGACCGCGGAGACGCACCGAGCCAATATCATGCGGCGCCTGGATTGCCATTCGGTGTCGGATCTCGTGCGCTACGCTGTCCGCAACCACATCATCGACGCCTAAGAGCACTCAAGTTTGATCTAGGCGGGCGAAATGAGTGTGGCGGTATCTATGCGGCGGTTGCGCCTGTAAACAGTGCACGCAATGCCAGAAATTGTATTGATCACAATCGCAGGCCCCTGTTCCCACGGAGCGGGTAAAGGAGAAGGTTATGAAACGGTTGCTACATGTTGTGGAAGGCGTCTTATTTGTGACGCTTTTATTTGTGCCGGCTATTTTGCCCACAATCACGTTTGCCCAGGCCGATAAGAGCGTCAAACAAGATGTGAAAGACGCTGGGCACTCCACGAAAGAGGCCACTAAAAAAACCGGCCATAAGGTAAAAAGTGGTACCAAGAAAGTCGTGAACAAGTCAGCGTCGAAAACGGCCGAGGGCGCCAATAAGGTGGCCGACAAAACTAAGGAATAGGCGTCTGACCGTTATGGCCAACGCGCCCGCTGAAGTAAAAGAGCTCGACTCGTGGAAGGAACGGGTTTTGATTACCCGGAATCTCAGTGCGGGCGGGTGTTTCCTCAAGACTGCGACCCCGCTCCCCGAGGGAAGTCGAATCTGTTTGCGCATCATGCATTCTGGCTCCGAATTCATTGCCACAGGGAGGGTAACCGATAACGTGAACGCAGAAGGAATGGGTGTCGAGTTTATCGAGATGGAGCCGAGAGATCGAGCGGTCCTCGAAAATTGGTTGGCTCAATCAAGCCGATAATCCGTTGCTCAATCGCGCAGGACCACGCTAAGAAGGGAGTTGTTGATCTTCAGTGTGCCGTTGTATTCGATAAACCCAAGTTTCCGGAACTTGTTCATGAAAAAGTTCACGCGCGTGCGTGTTGTACCTACCATCTCGGCCAGCACCGTTTGAGAAACCTTTGGAAGCGTCAATGCCTGGTTCGGTTTGCCAAAGCGGGCGAGCAGCAGCAGGGTTCGCGCCAACCGTTTCTCGCTGGAGTTGAAAAGCTGATCGATCAGATCCTCCTCGGTCCGGATGTTTCTGGTAACCATGTAGGAGATGAACTGGTCAGAGAATTCGTTATCAGCGTGAAGGACGCGAAGCATTTCGGTTTTTTCAACGACTAGGGCGCTGCCCTGAGTCATCGCCGTCGCGGTCGCGATCCATAGCGGCTGACCAGCCAGGCAGGCTTCCCCCAGAAAATCGCCGGGCCCCAGAATGGCAACGACCGCCTCTTTGCCTGCGGTGGAGGTTGCGGCAAGCTTTATACTACCCGTTTGAATGTAAAAGATATTATTAACCGGCTCGCCTTGGGAGAAGAGGATTTGCCTCTTACGGAATTCGACGTGTCTCTTGGATACGCTGGCGGAATTGAGAAAGGCGAATACCTCGGAGGCAGTTCCAGTTTCGACTTTCGAGCTTCTGGCTTCGAGCTTAGGGCTTCGAGGTTTGGCGCTTCTAGTTTCGATTCGTAGCGGCATTCTTGAAGGTTAGAGGCAACCGGAGGGATAGGGTAAGAGGGTCAAGCTGCCTCCCAGTGGTACTGTAACCCAATTCTTTGCAAATTACTATGGGGGAATTCGGGAAGGTCCAAGAGCAGCCGGAACAGCCAAATCGATCTTCTGCGGACGTATGTGCCCAAATCAGGATTCGTTCCGGCTCAGGCATACCAGGGAGTGTACTTTACATTCCATGACGTAGGTGTCTCTTGTCGGACAGTGTCCCCTTTTCCTCGTAGCATTCTGGTCGGGTCTGACCGCTACATTCACAAATCCTGATACAGCGTAAGCGGTAGAGCTATCGCGTTGCTGAATTGGTATGTTTTTTGCGAACTATTTCGACCGTAACATCCGATACTGATCGCCCCACTTTATTGACTCCTGATTTAGTCTCGGAGCGATGCGACTTTCTCTCGAAGGAATTATGGAAAGGTCAGTTTCGAACGCAGCAAGGCGGTACAGTCTGATTGTTGTTGTTTCTTTGGTCGCCGCGACCGTGGTCTTTCCCTATCCATTACACGCACAGGAAGCCGAAGCAAACCCGCCCAGTCTCGATTTGATTCTCAATTCTTTGGAACGAACCGCGGAGCAGAACCCGGCCCTCTCTCAGCCATACGAAGTGACGCGGGAATATAAGGTCTTCCGGGAAGACGATCCTATGCCCGTCTCGGACATAACGGCTCAAATCAGCTTTACTCCTCCTCAAACCAAAACATTCCAAATCACCAAGGCGGAGGGCAGCCCAAGAGGTAAAAAGATCGTAAGTACCATTCTGAAGCAGGAAATAGATTCTGCCAATGACGGCCATCGGGGCGACATCACCCCGTCCAATTATGACTTCGCCTTTCTTCGCGAGCAAAACTTTGGTGTGGTTCCAGAGTACGTGCTCCACATCATTCCCAAGCGCAAGGAAAGGGGCCTGCTCCTCGGTGACGTCTGGGTGGATGCCAAGACGTTCCGCATTCGCCAGATCATTGGAGTCCCGCTCAAGAATCCCTCGATCTGGGTCGAGGACCTTCACATCACGGTGCAATTCGCCGACGTGAACGGCATGTGGTTACCCGTTTCTGTGGACGCCATCGCGACCATCCACTTTCTAGGCATTTACACCCTTTCCGGACTTGATTTGCTGCCCCCAGTGGCTGCTTCCAGCGCGTCAAACCCATGAGCTGGTGGATGACCCTGGTGACTCCGTCGCCACTGGTCTCCGCACGGCGATGCGCGTTCTAGCGGCAGCCCGATTACCTAAATAATAAACCCTGTCAGGAACAGGCAGCCGCGCTAGGCGCCCGTTGCCCACGCACCCGCGCCAGTGTGCGGCCGTAGTTATCTTCGACGTCAGTTTACTGTCGTTCGATCGAAGCTCGGAGAAAACCTTAAGGAAATCGCCGGCCCCGCTGTCAGGTCTTTAGCGAATGGTTCTTTCAGAGCAATCCGTTGATCTTCTGAGCGGGCGATTCCCCTCCGTCTATCCGCAGCGGCGCGAACGAAACGAATCCCCCCCAGCAACTCCATGACAAGCCATTCAAGGGACCAGGCAACCCCTGTTCTGCCCAACGTGCCACTTCTCGCGATACACGGAGACACCATGAAGAGCCTGATGACTAGGATGCAGACGTTCCTCGGTTCCTTAACGAAAGTTGCCACAATCGCATTACTTGCAGCGCTTTTTAGCGCAATCCCATTCCACACGGCAATCGCCCAGGTGGCACCTACACTTGGTACGACGCAGAGCTTCGCGGTACTGGGTGGCTCGGCGGTGAGCAACACCGGCCCGACCATCGTAACTGGAGACCTTGGCATCAGCCCGGGCACAGCGGCAGCGGTCACCGGTTTCCCTCCCGGGACCGTGACCGGGATCACGCATGCAGCTGATGCGGTTGCGCTTCAAGCCCAGAGCGATAACACCGCTGCATACCTCAATCTGGCAGGCCAAACGCCGGTCACCCAAGATCTGACCGGTAAGGATCTCGGTGGACAGACGCTCGTGCCGGGCGTCTATTCCTTCAGCAGCTCCGCTCAATTGACGGGAGCGCTCATTCTCGACGCCGGGGGCAATTCCGCTGCGGTCTGGGTGTTCAAGATAGGAACCACCCTCACGACGGCAAGCGGCTCGTCCGTGGCGGTAATCGGCATGGGGCAACCATGCAACGTCTTTTGGCAGGTCGGCACCTCCGCGACGCTCGGTACAACCACCAACTTCGTAGGAAATATTTTTGCCCTCGCAAGCATTACACTCAATGCGAACGCAATCGTGGCAGGCAGGCTCCTGGCGCAGACTGGCGCAGTGACGATGAATGCCAACACAGTCTCCATCTCCGCATGCGGCGGGGCGACGGGCACTCCCGTCCCGCCCACGCTCAGCAAAGCCTTTAGTCCAGCTACCATCACTGCGGGTGGCACTTCGACTCTTACAATTACCTTGAGCAACCCCAACACCACAGCAGCCAGCCTGAGTGCGCCGTTCACCGACACATTGCCCACCGGCGTCGTGGTCTCCGGCAACGCTGGCAATACCTGCGGCGGGGCGGTCACGGCCACTGCTGGCAGCTCTGCGGTGACCCTGACGGGAGGTAGTATCCCGATCAATGGCTCCTGTGTTGTGACGGTGGACGTGGTTGCGGCTGGCGGCGGCAATTACATCAACTCACTGGCCGTCGGCGCCTTGGTGACGAGCAACGGCACCAATTCCGCTCCAGCCGTTGCGACCTTGACCGTTCCCGCTCCTTCCTCTGTCACCCTTGGCAAGGCCTTCAGTCCGGCCACCATCGCTGCAGGCGGGACCTCGACTCTCACGATTACCTTGAGCAACGCGAGCACAACAGCGGTCACTCTGAATGCGCCGCTCACCGACACATTGCCCAGCGGCGTCGTGACCTCAGGCAGCGCCAGCACAACCTGCGCCGGCGGGACGGCCTCCACTGGCGCGTCGACCGCGACTCCTACGCCCCAATGGGCCGGCGGGGGTGGGGCGTCGAGTGTGACCCTGACGGGAGGTACGATCCCTGCCGGTAGCTCCTGTACGGTGACGGTATCCGTGACCGCTCCAGTGGCGGGCAGCTATTTCAATTCGCTCCTTGCGGGCGCGTTGCAGACAAACGGAGGCGCCAATGGCGCTCCATCCGTTGCGACCTTGACCGTCAACAGCACTTCGGTTGTCACGCCCACGCTTGGCAAGGCCTTCAGTCCGGCCACCATCGCACCGGGTGGGACCTCGACTCTCACGATTACCTTGAACAACGCGAACACCACAGCGGCCACTCTGACTGGGCCGCTCACAGACACATTGCCCAGCGGCGTCGTGGTTTCTGGCAGCGCCAGCACAACTTGCGCTGGCGGGACGGCCTCCACAGGTGCGCCGGCTGTGGCATCTCAAGCCCACGGGTTACCTAGGCCCCAGTGGTTGGGAGGGAATGGCGGGTCGAGTGTGACCCTGACGGGAGGTACGATCCCGGCCAATGGTTCCTGTGTTTTGACGGTGGACGTGATTGCAGCTAACGGGGGCAGTTACATCAACTCACTGGCCGCCGGCGCCTTGGCGACCAGCAACGGTACAAATGCCGCTCCGGCCATCGCGACCTTGACCGTTACCGTTCCTTCCCCTGTCACCCTTGGCAAGGCCTTTAATCAGGCCACCATCAGCGCCGGTGGGGTCTCGGTTCTCACCATTACCTTGAGCAACGCGGGCGTCACACCCGCCCTCCTGACTGCACCGCTCACCGACACATTGCCCAGCGGCGTTGTACCCTCCGGCAGTGCCAGCAGCACCTGCGGTGGGGCGGCCAGCACGACCGTCTCAACGGTGACATTGACGGGAGGCACGATCCCGGCTGGTAGCTCCTGCACCGTGACGGTATCCGTGACCGCGCCAGTGGCGGGCAGCTATTTCAACTCACTCCCTGCCGGCGCGTTGCAGACAGATACAGGCAACAGTGCCGCACCGGCTGTCGCAACCTTGACCGCCAATCCCATGATCAAAGCAGATTTCAGCCTGGCTATGGTTACGCCAGGCACCGTGCAGATCACCCGCGGCGTGCCGGTCACGGTCGCGGTGGGCGTAGTTATGAATCCATCGAATATGCCCATCCCAATGGACGTGAGCTTCGGTTGCGCCGTGCCGGCTGGACTTACCGGGACCACGTGTTCACTCAATCCAGCTAAAATTACGGCGGGCAGCCCGTCGGGCAGCAGCACAATACTGACGATTAACACCATCCGGGGCACGACGAATTCGAATTTGCTTCCCTTCGGCCCCGGCGCTCGGCTGCCTTGGTACCTTCTCTGGGCATCCGTTGCGACCCTTTTCGCGCTGGCAGGACTCCTCGGCTTTGCGCGCAATTCAACTTCTCGTCGCCTCTTACCCTATTATCTGACCGGCGTGCTGCTGGCAGTTACCGCTGGCGGCCTGGCAGGTTGCGGGGGATCGACGACCGGCACGTCGGCCGGCACGTCTGTCGGCAGCGCATCTATCGCCGAGACTCCAACCGGACCATCGATCATTACAGTTACTTCGACTGCAGCTGGGATAATGAAAACGGTGAGCATTCCGATCAACGTGAACTGATCTCTGCCAGCAGACCAAAACTCGGTAGTGGGCGACTTTCAAAGTCGCCCACTACCCAAAGCCCGTTCATTTTTGACATGAACTTCAAAAAGAAGAGAGCGTTTGGATGCCTCACGCAGTACGTACGGAATTCGTCGAGGCGACCAATCCCATATCGGCGGGATTTCATGAGACAGTGACGACGGCTAATGGGGCCGCAGCACTTTTTTCAGGGACTTGTATACTTCTGTTGAGCCATTGTTGTAGCTGATGAATCGTCGCTTCCTAAACCGATTCATGAACAGATTGATTCGCTGACGCGTGGTGCCGACCATCTCCGCCAGAACTTGGTGACTTAGGGTAGGAATCTCCACCACCGCTGGACCTCTCTTATCCAAGAGCGCTAGCCGCAGGAGCACGTGCGCCAGGCGTTGTTCGGAAGAACAAGTTATTAGTTCCGCGACATGATCCTTGTACTTCTGGACGCTGGATAGGACATAGGCCAACATGGCATTTGACGCCTTGTTCTTTTTGCGAAGCATTTGCATCATCGTTTTTTTCTGGATGGTACGTATGGAGCTGGCGGTCAACGCGACAGCAGTGGACATACGACGGGGATAGCCTGCGAGGCAAATCTCGCCAAAGAAATCACCCACCCCCAGGATGGCGGTAACTGCTGATGGCTGCTGTTTCGTTCGGGTAGTGAGCCGCACCCCTCCCTCTTGAATGTAAAAGAGCGTAAAAGCAGGCACGCCTTGCGTGTAGATGTTCAGCTTGCGCCAATAGCGCGATATCTGCCGCCCAGGCTGGCTCCTGAAGAAAAACCACCAAGGGGCGAAGCCATCTGCCTCATGCGTTTCATAGTCGGTACACTTGCACCATGCTAACGACCTTGTAACTGAGTATCTGTCCGCTTGTGGACACATTCGTATCCTCGTTGCGCTTTTACGTCGCGCGTCACGGAAGAAGGCATCGACCGCATCAGCTGGGCGATGAGTGGAGCTGCAGATGCTATTAATTGTGTGCGTAACGAGACAGACACTCCTGTTCACGTGCTTTAACATGATTTCAAGGTTGGGAGCCAACAGCCTCTCGTCTAGATTCGGTCTCCCAAAAAAGGAGTTAAAAAACATGAACAGACAAATATTTTCTCGCCTCGCGTTATTGGTCGGGGCCGTGTTGGCCGTGGCCTCGGTTGGCTCGGCAAAAACCTACCATCTGACTTCCATGACAACAGTGCCAGGCGCGGCGGGCGAAGTTAACGTCGCTAAGGAGAAGAGTGGCAACATCCAGGTCGATGTAGACGTTACGCATCTGGCGAAACCGGGCATGCTCACTCCTGCTGCAAACAGCTACGTTGTTTGGTTCGAGCAGGAAGGTTCTCAGCCGCAAAATCAGGGGCAGTTGAAGATTGGAGACGACCTCAAGGGTGAGCTCAAGTCGACAACTACTCTGAATAATTTCAAAGTGATTATCACGGCGGAGACTGACTCGCAGACGAAATTTCCCTCAGAACAAGTGGTTCTACGAACGACAGTGCAGGAGTAAAAGACGATCATCCCAGTCGCGTCGACGATTCTAGGAAGGTGTGCAAGTAAAGGCTAGAGTGATTTGGTCCGGAGCTCGGAGATGAATTGGCTAGAAGGAACCTGGCCTGAGAGGCTAACGGAGAAACATCTATGAAACTCCACTTCCAATTCCCCGATTGGGAGCCTCAATACAAAGCCACCTTCTTAGAAGTTGACCGGGCGAAGCTTTTCGAACGAATAGCCGCCGCCGAGGCAGCCATCCGTCAAAGGATGCAAGCTATATGCGGCAGCACCAACGGAGCTAAAGAACGCCAGGCGATAGGAAAAGCATTGTCAGCATTGAGCGTTCTCAAAGAGACAGCTTTTGTATAATTGTGGCTCCGCGATTCGGCAACCGTTATTCTAAGCCTAAAACTATATACAAGCCGGCTTTGTATGAGGAACTTGATCCGAGAAGCCGTTCGAAAATCTTAATTCCGACAGAAGAACGTCTCGTGTCGGAGGAGCGCCTCAATCCCGCTGATAATCTGACGGTAGTCGTATTTTGAAACCGCGCCTTGTATGCCGCAACGTTGTGCCATGGAAACCAAGGAAGGCGGGAGATCAGTTGTACAGAGGAGGATGGGGAGATCAGGTACGAATTTACTGAGTGCGTGAGCCGCCTGGAGTCCGTCCATTACGGGCATGCAAAGATCCAGGATGAGGATGTCAGGGGGCCATCGTTGAATTTGCGTGATTGCGTCACGACCGTTTAGTGCTTCTGCACAGACCCACCCGCTATGGTCTTCAATTAATTTGCGCAGTCCAGATCGCAAAGGGACGCTGTCGTCGGCAATAAGAACCCGAGTCAAAGGAAACCTCTCTTGCACGTAGGCTGTCATTCTTGGTGCCCCCGGTCAATCCGGTCAATCAGTGCGATGGGCTTGGCGAATACCCTATTCGCTATCCAGGTAGCTTTCTAAATGCCGGCATTGCACGGCATTCCCCCTACTGTGCTCCCTTCCGCAGCGGATCGGTGGGCGAAACACACGAACAGAGTGTCCTGAATCGGACACTTCCGATCTGAAACATTAATTTGCAGTGAATGTCCGAAATGGAACACGTGCTGTGCCAAATTAGGCCTATAGTTTCACTTCAACCAGCCTGCGACCCAGGGCAGACGTGTTTGCGGAATCGCAGAAAGGAAACACTGTATGAGCGCAGGACTTTCTATTCCGGCTATTCCGGCCCGAATGACACATGTTCGGGTCCTCGAGAACCTGGCGGAGGGTGTTTCCCTGACGGAAGCATTGAGTCGAGTCTGTGATTACATCGATGGCGAATCTCCAGGGGCCGTTTCGGCAGTTCTCATGTTGGACGAAAGCGAAATGCAATTCCGGCTTGTCGCTGGCCCTAGAGTCCCGGGGCCACTAAGTAAGGCCCTCGACGGCTTGAAGGTTCCACCCTGTGACGGTACCTGCGGTACGGCGCCCCGCCAACAGGGAAGGCCTGTGACGGTATGGGACATCAGAAGTGACTCTCTTTTTGCCGATCGAAGAGATACGGCTTTGAGCAGCGGTTTCACAGCAGCCTGGTCGCTGCCGATCTGGTCAACAAAGAGGACAACGTTGGGAACGGTGGTCATTTTTCATCCTGACTCGCGCTTGACCGCCGCTAAGATTCCGAAGCCGATGGAAACCGCGGTCCATCTGGCGGCCATCGCCATCAAGCACCATCAAGACGAATTGCAGATGCGCGCGCTCACCAGGCGGCTGCTTCAATCTCATGACGACGAACGGCGGCGTATTGCTCGAGACCTGCATGACAGCACTGGCCAAGATCTTGCCAGCCTACTCATCACGCTCGGCCGGGCCGAGCGCTGGGGTGCTCAACTTCCTCCCAAACTATTAGAAATGCTCTCGGAATCTCTTTTAATTGCCAAAAAGATTTCAGGCGGAATCCGCACACTCTCATGCCTTCTTCATCCGCCCCTGCTGGATGTGTGCGGGCTAGGAGTGGCGATTGAGGCGTACGCAAACGAGCTGAACCGGCGCAATGAACTGGAAGTAGAACTGGAAATATCTCCGGAGTTACCGCGATTGACCGAAGATGCGGAAGTTGCCCTATTTCGTATCGTCCAGACCAGCCTTACAAACGTGCATCTTCATTCGGGAACCCGCAACGTAAAAATTAAAGTAGATCATACCGCAGAGGCCCTCACCTTGACGGTGAGCGATCATGGCAGTGGCATACCGGCCGGAGTACTGGATCGTTTCCTGAAGGGTGAGGCGACTGGTGTTGGAATCGCGGGAATTAGAGAGAGGGTAGAAATGCTGGGCGGGCGCCTGGAATTCGAGACGTTGGAGTCTGGCCCCGCCCATGGCACCGCCGTAATCGTGAGGATTCCGAGCCGCAATTTCCGATAACAACGATCGCCAACCAAGGGTTATCGCTTGCGAGGTCCGAATGGAAGAAGAACGAGGTTTAATGTTTCCTGCCTGGCAGTTACCTTATTTTGTCGCGCTCGCACCGGGGTCGCCTGAAACACTGCGCGCGCGAGTGGATCAAGCGGAAACATTAATTGTTGCCCGACTTGCCGAATTGATAAGGCGTCCAGAGCGAGAAATGGAAAAATTTGCGATAAGAGACGCGTTGGATGCTCTGTACGCAATCAAGATAGACAAACTCGATTTTCCCTATTGTACGCCAGGTCCATCCACGGCCGTTTGAGCGGCAACCCCAAGGGACGTGCACAATTATCGTTTGCCTTCAGTACGTCAACTTGGAGAAAGAGGAAACTCGATGTGTGCAGTGAGCCTGTTGGTCGCAGACGACCATGAAATTGTCCGGCGGGGAATTCGGGCTTTGATTAGAGAGCAGTCCGAATGGCAGATCGTCGCTGAAGCAGAGGATGGAAGGGATGCCGTCAGTAAGGCGGCTGAGTTCCAGCCCGATGTGGCCATTCTCGACATCACGATGCCTTTATTGAATGGGCTTGACGCGGCTAAGCAAATAGCAAAGCTCAGTCCGCACACAAAAATTCTCATTCTAACCGTACATGAGTCAGACCAACTGATCCGTCAAGCTCTAGACGCGGGTGCCGCCGGATATATCTTCAAGACAGATGCGTCGTTTGATCTAATAACTGCCGTAAAGGCACTGCTGTCCGCTAAGGCCTTCTTTACCCCTAAAGTTTCTCAGATGGTGTTGAGAGGATATCTAGGGAAAGGGCCAAAGGTCAGTGAGGATGAACCAAAGATAACAGCAAGGGAACGAGAAATTGTGCAGCTTCTGGCGGAGGGCAAGCACAGCAAGGAAGTGGCCGCGGTATTAGAAATCGGCGTCAAAACTGTCGAAAGCCACCGGTCGAATATTCTGCGGAAACTGCATTTCCATTCAGTTACGGAGTTAGTCCGTTACGCGGTCCGCAATCATATCGTTGAGGCCTAGCCACCGCTGCTTCTCAACTGCGACTAGACTTTGTAGCTGCCATCGATATTGACATCGCAATCACGGTGCGGCACTCGCACCTCGCGCCTTGATTTCCTTCTGAACGCGGTAGAGAAGCTCCTTCCACAAACGGGCGAGACCGCTTCTGCGAAACCAGAACGGCCGGCGCATTTCACCCGAAATACCGCAAGTGGCTCATGTCCAGTAACTCTCTTTCGTATAATATGTTCTCAACAGCAGGGGCGTAGCTCAGTGGCAGAGCAGCGGCCTTTTAAGCCGTTGGTCGTGGGTTCGACCCCCACCGCCCCTACCAACATCTCTTTTGTATGCAGATCCTTACAGAATTTTCAGGGAACAGCCGTGGAACAATCGCCAGCTATGCGCACTGAAACCAAAGATCTTAATTGGGGCGGTGGGGCGAATTACTACGGCCCGCTTGCGAAAGTTAGTCTTCGAAGGGGAGTCGGCGGCGCGTCAAGGCCAGGCTCTTCGAGAGTCGGGCGGTGCATGAAAGGGCCACAGCCCCGGCCCTCTAGACAAGGGGATACCCTTTTACCGTGGTTGTCGACGAACGCGCATTCCCAGCATTATCTTGAGCACTGAGTAGAATCGTATAGAGCCCTCCATTCTTGTCGCGCCTGTCACGCCTGAAGTCTCCTTACGCCCACACGAGCGTTGATGCCAGCCGCGTGGCGCGAGCTCTCCACCGCGAATGTTTTGAAGGCGCGGATCTAATTTTTGCGCAGCACAGGATAGCGTCTCAATGGAGAGTTCTCTTTCTTGTTGACTAGAGTCTCAGTAAGCATAAAATGATGGCGCTCAGTCGTATCCCGCCATTTTTATCGGATTGAGTAAGTCCGACTGAACCGGCCACGGCCACATTTCCAGCAAGACTATTGCGTGGCGCATGACTAGATCCGTTTTACATTCGGATTCGACAAACGTACAACTGCCCGACGTTCTTCAGCCAGGGGCCGCGAGCATCCCCGCAGGGACTAGATGACCGCGGATTCCCTGGAGGGTTCCATGGTTGAGAAAAACTTTGAATCCCAAGAGCCAGTAGTTTCCAGCGCACGCGATCCTCGTGGAGTCGGTTGGCATCCCCCAAGTGTGGCGGATCCGAGACCCAACAGAGATGCTTCGCAGGAATCTTTCTCTCCCGACCCGAGCCCGCCTGCTGTACTGCAAACCGAATCCGCCATATCCACCTCTGAATCCCAACGCCCTGCCGGCCCCCCCCAGCGCGCAGTGCTGACGGTGCTATTGGTTACGATTCTCGTTATCCTTTCCGCGGTAGGCTTGTTCGAATTCCCAAAACGCAATTTCTCGATTGGATTCGATGGGCATCCTGGAATGTTCTCTCTCGCGGCAGACTCGCTTGCTATTTTTGCAGTCATTTGGAGTCTGTGGCGCGGCCGCACACCGGCTGATCAAACACCGCAGACGGTCAGGTGCGTGTTGGGTTTAACCATCCTGGCCGCGAGTTTTGAGTTCATATCCTCCTTCCTCCGAACAGTCAAGTATGGGATATCGGGCGGCGACCTTATCGTTGGTGGCGCATACTTTGTCGTCGACCTGTTGGCCATCTTTACCCTGATTTGGTTTTGGCGCGGCATAAATCTGACGACGTGGAGTCTGACGGAAAATTCCCCGACTGGGAAGAACCGGAATGTCTCACAGCACTCTCAGTCTGTCCGGCTACAAACCGATTCAGCCCGGGAAAATAGTTCTCCTGCACCTTCCGTCCAAACGAGCGGACCGGCGTTTCCACTCTCGGGCGAAGTCCATGGTCTGCAGGGGTATGCCAAGATCACCGAGAATGGCTGGAGATTCCGTTTGCAGTGCTACGACGATGCTGGCAACCCTCTCACTCCCCTCCCTGTGGAAATACCCATCGGGAAAGACAAGGGAGGTCTCTTTGAAGGCGACCGTGTTGAAGTCTACGGTGAATGGCAAGGAGGAACAGGCGTCCGGGCGAGCCGGATTCGTAATCTGGCCACGGGCATCGTCACTGAGGCGGCTCACTTCAAGGTCGTAGTCTGGGTTGGCTATGTGCTCCAGGGAGTCGGGGGGGGCTGATTTTGATGGTCATTGTTGAAGCGTTCGCTTCCTTTAATTCCGTCTGGAGGAGCGCTCAAAACTCCGACCAAATCCCGGCAATCCCGGCATTGCCTCGATTCTTTACGTTTTTCGCTGGAGCGTTATTGGCAGTGGTGGGCAACTGGCTGGCTCGCGTACGAAGGTAACGCGCTGCGTTTAGAGGCATTGCCGTCAAACGCGGGTCTCTTTCGAATCCGCTTAAGTTGTTCAGAGGCGGCTGAGGCAGAGTGTGGCGGAGAATTCCATGAGTGAGAAGGACAGCCAGATCCAGAAGCCTCAAGGCCCAAGTGTTTCCGATGTTCGTGGGGTCGGGTGGCGTCCATCGGACGGAACGCAGCAGAATGCCAATGCTGAGGCCTCACAGCTGGCTAGCTTCCGCCAACGTGAACCTCTGTTGCCTTCGCAAGTGCCTCCGCCCTCTGTAGTTCGGTGGTTCGCCGTTCCGGTGTTGGCGGCCCTTTGCGCGACCATTGCCAGCGGCTACCTCATCTATCGACGCAATCCTCAGCACATCCCGCCGGCGGCCAGCAGCGACCCAGTTAAGCGGGGGGTGATTCATCGCCCCCCACACACCATCCCCGCGGGCAGCAGCTACACCGTAGAAGTCGTTATGTGCCCAAATAACCCAGACGTTAAAGGCCGAGTAGCGGGCGCAGCTGTGGCGATGACTAACGACAAATTCAGTGCCACGTGCTCCAACCCGGGTCATGGTGCCGGCGGAACCAGTAATGCTTTGGGCCAGTGCACTCTTGCGAATCTTCCCGCGGGAACTTACACGCTGCAAGTGCAAAGCGGCACGTACGTGAAGGACGTCCCAGTGCAAGTTGACGGCAAGACACAGTATCCTACGCGAGAAGTTCAATTGTTCCCCGGATGCCGCGGTCTATGACGACGGCAAGTTAGGGCATTTTCTTAATCTTAATATTTGAGAACACGTAGAGCGAGGCACGAGATGGTTCGCCACAGAGTTCGTACAGGACAACGAGGAGGAGGATTCCATGTTTGACAAGAACGGTGACATCCAACAGCCCGTTTCGATGGGGCCTGATCCTCGTGGGGGCGGTTGGCGTCCCTCAAGTGGAGCCGATCCGAAACCCAAAACTGAGGACGCAGTAGAGCGGTCTTCCGCTCCCCTGCGAGGAGAGGTATCGCAAGATTCATCCCGTGTGTCTAACGTTCACCCGCAACCACCAGCCAGATCACTATGGAGCATGTTGTGGGGGGCCAAGGTTGCCATAGCGGGTGAAGTCCGCGGATTCCAAACACGTACCGAAAATAAGGGCCGCAACGCAGGAAACTTGATCGTCTGGACGTTCCGTTTGCAACGCTACGACGATGCCGGTAATGAACTGCCACCTCTGCCGGTGGAAATGCGTGGCAAGCGCTTCGACGGATTCATCAATGAAGGCGACCGAGTCGAAGTGCACGGCCGATGGAAAGAGGGAAGAGACGTCCGGGCTAAACGGGTCCACAACTTGACCACGGCCGTGGTAGTCAGGTCTCACTGATCGGGGGCGAAGCGGTTCTCTCCCACACAACCGCGACGCTTCGTGTCAGTCGCAGTCGGCATAGCGGTCGCGCGATAACCGTGGCCCCGAAGGTGTGTCATGTCAACCGAGCCTTTCTCCACACAACACCTGGACTATTTGCAACGCACCAGTCTCGACTTGGCTGCGCTCTCCGCGACCTCGCCCTTGACGAGCGCGTCTCCAGACCTCCGCCGCCTGTTGCGCGTGCGCGGCGTGGGGTGCATCGAGAAGCGGCTGCCGCTGAGCCGCGGGGAGCGCGTGCGCTTGGCCAGTGAAGATGCGCTTGTCGGATTGTACGGCAAGAAGATCCCGCTAGCGTTCTTGGTTTCAAGCACACCGGGGGGCGTGGCGATCCATCTGGGAACGTGGCCGTTGCCCAACAGAGAAAAAGTGTCTGCCGAGACGCCCGACGACAGACAAGGCGTGCTGAGGGCGATGCTGAATACCCTCTACCCCGCCATCGAGCTGGACGGTGCCGAAGTGGAACTGAATCGGTTCCCCAAGTCTGGCCTGGCTTTGGGTATCCCCACTGCCAAATCACCCGATCCGAGCGACGGGGCGCTCGCACTTGATCGGCTGATTCGCGCCCTGTCTGGCACCAATTGGGCGTGCCTCGTGCTCGCTGAACCAGTGGCCGAAGACGTGACCAGTAACTTGCGCAACAGCACACTTTACGAGATGAGAACTGTTCAGGCTGCCGCTCAGGCAGCGGGGACGCCGAGTCCTCTGGCTGCGTACTATTCAGAGCTCCTCACGGTAGCCTTGAAGGCGCTGACCAGAGGTCTTGAGGCTGGCCTCTGGCGTACCGGCGTGTACCTGCTAGGCGACAGACAGAGCTACGATCGGCTGGCCAGTGTCTGGCGTGGCATCTTCTCCGGCGATGACTCACTGCCAGAACCAGTGCGTGTGTGGGAGAGCGTTGAAGCGGGTCAGCTCGCGGTTAGGTGGGTTCTACCTGACACGCCTGGCGGGCCCGGTCCGGGCCACTATAACCATCCGGTGCGGTACCAAACGCTTCTCACGTCCAACCAGTTGGCAGCCTACGTCCACCTACCACAATTGGAGACCAGCGGTTTTAGCATTAGCACTGTACCTGATTTTGACGCTGTGGCGCCGTCGGTCCATGACGATAAAGCTCTACGCCTCGGTACTGTTATCCTGCGAACGCGTCCGACAGAATCCGAATATCAGATTGGCCTCAAAGACCTGACCCGTCATGTGTTTGTCGCGGGCGTCACTGGAATGGGCAAGACTAATACGATCTTCTCCTTACTCAAACAAGCCACTGCGTTAGACGTTCCTTTCCTGGTTTTGGAGCCTGCCAAGGGTGAGTACCGAGCCTTGATCGATGACCGAAGCCTGAGTGGTCGCTTGCAGGTCTTTACTCTCGGTAACGAGTTGACCGCCCCGTTCCGGCTCAATCCCTTTGAAGTGGTAGGCTGGCCGACAATACACGTCGGCGTCCACCTTGACCTGCTACGCTCTGTCTTCACCGCGAGCTTCGGAATGTGGACGCCCCTGCCGCAGATTCTGGAACGATGCCTGTACGCGGTTTACGAAGATCGTGGCTGGGACATCACCACAAACACTAACCATCGACTCGATGGCAAGTCGAACGTCGGAGACGCTTTCCCCACTCTGGCTGAGTTGGTCGCGAAAGTAGATGAGGTCTTGCAGAAACTGGGCTACGAAGCCAAGATAACCGACGACATGCGGGCGGCGCTGCTCACGCGACTCAACGGGCTGCGCGTCGGCGGCAAAGGGAGCATGCTAGATGTGCAGCGTTCGCTTCCGATGGATGCGCTCCTCGACCACCCCACCGTCCTCGAAATGCAAGGCATGGGCGACGATGATGACAAGGCGTTCGTCATGGGCCTTCTTCTTATTCGCCTGTATGAATACCGGCGCGCGGGGAACGAATTCGACGGCCTGCAGCACCTTATGGTCATCGAGGAAGCGCACCGACTACTGACGAACGTGGGCCTGCAAGCGAGTGCAGAGGAGGGGAATCCGCGCGCCAAAGCTGTGGAGAGCTTTACCAACCTACTGTCGGAGATCCGGGCTTATGGCCAGGGCATCATTGTCGCGGATCAAGTTCCGGTAAAGTTGGCTCCAGAGGTTATGAAGAATACCAACCTCAAGATCGCGCATCGCGTCGTATCGACCGACGACCGATCGGCGTTGGCGGGGGCGATGGCGATGAATGAGCGCCAAGCGCGCTCCCTGGCAACGTTAACCCTTGGGCAGGCTGCTGTGTTTAGTAGTGGCGATGATGCACCCGTGTTGGTAGAGGTTCAGAAATCTAAAGGCCAGAATCCGCCAGTTGACGAGCGCGTGAAAGAGTACATGTCGTCTTCCGAAATACTTAAATCGAATAGGCCGCTCTTTCAACCGCTTTTGCTCGACGTTGACATGGCCAATCCTGTTGCTTACAGGGCCAGAGACGCAGCACGGGCTCTGGCTGACGACCCCATCTTTAGGAGAGACTTCGTGCGGTTGGTCGTGTCGATCACCGAAGACGACGGGGCACTCGACAGGCTGTGGAATGACCTGGTGGTCCGCGCTCAAGCGGTTCGCCGCGGCGATATGGACGAAAGTGTTATGCTGCGCTCCTTGGTGACGTATGCCTCAGCATGGTTTGCCCACCGGCGAGGCAGTCAGGATGGGTGGTCTTATGCGGATACGGCTGAACTGGAAGAGAAACTGCGCGAGATGTTACTCGCGAAGCTCGCAGGTCGGGACGCTCTTCAGGCTCTCCACTCATTCCGCGCAGTGATGCACAGACTGCACGCCCGTCCGTTCGAGCCATTTCCCGGCTGTGCAAAGATCTGCACGCAAAATCCGCCCATGTGCCTGTACCGACGCGCGGTAACTGATTACATCGCGCAGTCGAAAGTGGACATGAATGAAACGTGGGACCGAGCATCTATAGCCGGCGCCACCCCTGAGGACCGGCTACAGAGCACTTGGGCAGTGTCAGACGATATCTCTATTGAGCTCATTGAAGCAGAGAAAGTGCAAACGGACGCGATCAAACGGATTCGGCTCTGTTTTGAGCAACACATGCTGTCTCGTCAATTCCATGCAGTTCATGCCGGAGTATTGCAGCGTTTGCTTGACGCATACACAGCGCCAGCTAATGGAGGTGAGAAAAATGCCCGATGAGCATGTTGATCGGAAGCCGACTGCCGCCGAGGTCGCAAAGACCCTGCAGATCGACAATGCCGCGCTCGATTCCCTCGACAAGATGGTCAACCCGGACAAGAATGCGCGTCCCTTCCTTCGGGGTATGGTGGATAACTTAGCCCACCGCGGCGAGGCCATCGCTGGGCAAGTCGAAAGCGTGGTGGGCGTGGTGAAGACCGCGGGAGAGGTGGTTGTCGATGAGGCGTACTATCGGCTTCACCCCAGCGAACCTGGAGCAGAGCAGAAGACTCACATCGCGGATGCGAAGATCGGCAGAGCTCTTGATAAGGCGGCCGTCACAATCATTGATTCGGTCAAGACGGTCGGCGACGCGATGGGGGATGAGCCGTACTATCGGCTTCACCCCAGCGAGACTGGAGCAGAGCAGAAGACCCGGAGCGCGGATCAGAAGATCGGCAGCGCCGCAGACGCAGTAACGGGCGGGGTTGTTAGCTCCCTGCGAACCGCGGGCGGAGCGGCAAAGACCGCAGTTGAAGCAGCAGCCGATCACGTTTATTACGCGCAGCATCCCGAGGTGCCGGGGGCACAAGAAAAGGTCCGCAGCGCTGACTATAAGCTTGGTGGCGCGGTCGTGGATGTCTCGCTCGAAACGGCCAATGCGGTGATAGCGGCTGATGGTCTTCGGCAGACGACCGAAGGAGCTTTCAAGGGGGTTGGTGGTTCTCCACAAGTGGCCGAAGGAGCCGGCAAACCTCGAGTCCCACACGAAGAACCTCCTGCTGGTAAACCAAGGGAAACGAAATCGCGGGCCGGCGAGGCCGTCAAAGAATCCGCCAAGCAGCCAGAACCACAGGAAGTACAAAGAACGCCGTCTTCGAAGACCGAAGGGACGAGCAAAGACACGAAGGCCGCGACCGCAGGAAGTGAAGCGAAGGCAATCCATGACGGCAGCGTGGCGCAGCAGGCTGATGGCCGCCTGGCGACTTCATCGGAGGGCAGGGGGCACCAGAAGCCGGAACCCACGCTGGTCGGGACGGACAAAGCTAAGTTCATGCGGGATGCAGCTGGACTGATCAAGGAGACGCCTAAACATCCGCTCAAATTCCTCTTGGATGAGAATGGAAATTTTAGAACCACCAGGGGTCTAAAACATGCAGAATTGATCGACCGACCGGGCCTTGTCCAGGCAGGCCACATCATAAGCGAAAAAGCCGGGGGCCAAGGAATAGTGTTGCAAGACGCTTGGGGGAATCAGTTTAGCAACGTCACCGTTGAACATCCAGGAAAGGGGCGTGTACGGGAGTTTGCGCACGTGCAGAACGAAGCCGTAGACATCGGAGGAATCGGCGTAGAAAAGGAAACAGCAAAGATGTGGGAGAGCGAAGGGAAAATTCCGAAAGGGACTGTGGAGGCTGCTAAGCGGATAGACACTGAAGCCCGCGGGCAGACTGCGCCAGAGGGCCGTGCCCCCGTAAGACCCGATGCCTCCAGAGATTCAAAGCTACCAGAAATTAAGGTCGGGAAGGTGACGGACGGCAAGGTCGAAGGCATCAAGGCGACTCCGGTAGAGCCACGCGTGCGCGAGCAGGCTCCCCCAGAACCCAGGCGGGAGGCTTCTAAGGATACAAGACTCCCAGAAGGGCGCCCTGCGACCGATAACCAAGGCAAGCGGGACGGCAGCCAAGCGCCACCGATAGAGCCCCGGGTGACGGTAGCACCTCCTGTCCCGGACCAAGTCCGAGAAATCAAGCCCCCACACCCGTAGCTGCTCAAGCATCTTAGGGCTGGGACTTTCGCGTACATCAGAGGCCGTCCTCGCGTTAGCTTCGACCGAGTTTCACATAACGGTTCTGGCCCCACGCGCTGCGAGGCGAGCCAGGTCGTTGGCAAGGTAAGAGCATCGGCGTCAACTATGAACGCGAGTTCACCAGCACCATCGGCCCTCGACTCCAATAGTATTTGCTGCGAGACACTAGAGCGTCTCGGCGAGCTCCGACCCGATCGGATCAACAATCCTAAATATGTCCGCAATACCGTTTGGATCTACGCTCCCCTCATCGGCGGCCTAGGAATACTCAGCGGCTATACGCTTTATTTCACGCTAGAACCGATCGTGCACGGGGAGGGGAGCGCACGTACCCTGTTTCTTGAGCTTTTGATTGCCTCTGCAATGGTAGCCATCTTGGAATGGGTGAAGGGAGTTATCCAGTATGGGACGAAGCGTCTGCTTCCTTCTCGCCAGACCCTAGCTATATCCATTTTCACGGTAGTATTGTTCGAGATCCTTATTTTGGCCGCCCACAACCTTCCTGGCGACCAACCGGCGGAGCTACAGCGCATTCTCCAGGATATTGGGCAGGGTACCTGGATTGACTTTGCCACGCTGGCCCTCCTTTGGATGATTATTGGTGCGGCCCTCACCAGGGAGATTTCCAAGGCCATCTTTGGGCGCGTCAGCGCACGATCGCGCGACGTATGGTCCGGGGCGGTACGCGGCGTTGCAGCCGGCCTAGTCGCAGCCGGCATGGTTCTAGCCTATCTGGTGGTAGTCCGCGTCATCTGGGTGACCAAAGTGATCGCAATCGAACATCCCAAGTGGCATGGCCTTTTGAACAAGCATCCAAAGATGTATGCGCCAGCGCGGGCTCTGGACTATCTGCTAGACAACGTCCGACCGTTAGGGCCTTCAGTTCCGTTCGGCTTGATCATCATCGCCGTGCTTGTGATCTTGTCGGTTTATTGGAGTTGGAAAAGCGGAAGTTGGAAACCGTTCGGTTGGCTATCAGTCGTTACAATGTCGGTTCTTGTCCTGCCAGTTGCGGATGTCGACAGCGTCAAGCTCCCCCTTCAAGTCCTTATTGCTTGGAGTGTACCGGGAGCATTGTTAGGGGCCACGGTTTCATGGCTGAGACCTGGCACTAGGTTGCCAGGATTCTGTGCCGCGGGGGCGTTGCTGACGGCCTTTGCCCTTTCTGGTCTGGGGATCTATTACATCAGATCGGGCTCTGTCGGTGCTCACGGACGGGGTTGGCTGATGCTCATCCCCGTAGTTGCCCTCGTCGCAACCAGCATCGAGATCATCATCAAGAAGGAAATCCAGGAGTACTGGCCACTGGCTGCTCTATCGATTGCGATCTTCATTTGTCTAATCACGACTCCGATCTTGTTGGGGCGAGCGAGTTTTTCAGGCATTTTGAAAACCCTCAATGGGCTTACCCCTCAGGGATCCTTCTCCACAATGATTCTAGGCACTGCTAATCTGCCGCCAGATCAGACCGGGAATCCCAGCCCTTCAAAGTACACAGATGAACCTGCGGACGTCATTCTCTCGCAATTGTGCATTACGGGATCGCTCAGCTTTTGGGTGAGTGTTGGGTTGCTGATTGGCTGGTCTATTCGAGAGACGCACGAGCGTACATCACTCTATTCCGATGGAAAGATGCGCTGTTTTTGGGTCCGAGAAGGCTGGAAACCGTCGCTAGAGTATCATGATCTCCAACACGGTGTCTTCCCGAAGAACGACCGCGACTTATTTACGCATCTTTCTCTTGAGTTGCTTACGAACGGCTCTCCTTGGGCGAACGTCAGCGCCTACACTCAAGTCTTTGAAGGCTTCATTCCGGAAAAGGTGGCCCGGATGAGCGCCGTGGAAGTTCGCAAGCAAGTGCAGAAGGCAAAACCTCCGAGGTTTTTTGTATGGACATCTAGCTCATGGGCATCTAACCGTGGCGTCGAGTCAGTAATCGAGAACGCGAAGCGTCTGCAGACGTTCTATGGGAAGCAAGCAGAGACTACGTTGATTCGAGCCTTGCAACTCGAAGCAGCGAGGGGGCCAGAAGCGGCCGTCCGCTTCTTTAGATCCATGTTCGAGGTAAGGCGCGATTTTGCTGTAGGATCTTTTCTTCAAGCGACTGGGGTCTTGCCGGGTGCGCACTTTCACGGTTGCTGGCGTTGCCCTATGCCTTCCGCAAGAACCGAAAGCTCGCTTTGATGTTTATCATCCACCACAAAGCCGCTGAACACCACGAACACGCCGCACGACATCACAAGGAAGCGGCGAAGCACCACGAAGCAGGCAACCATGAAAAGGCGGCCCATCATGCACACTTGGCACATGGTCATGCGCTCCACCATGCAGGTGAGGGTGCAAAGGCCCATATAGAGCACCACGGTAAAATGTAATATCGCGTTCACGGCGGCGGAGTCGGTTGCGCCGACTTAAGCACGCGTATCGAAGTAAGCGGACGGCTACAAGACTGACAACGCCGCGCGTGGATGCCAGAGTAGCTGGGGACAGAATGATAGCGGCGGCGATATTCAAGGAAGTTTCAGCGGTGGCGCGAGAACTGGGAGTGACCCGCACACGTCGTCTTACCGAAAGCAAATCCATCAACTCAAAGCTGCGTTCCACGAGGATTGGCTACGTGCATTTGCGCAAGCTGGGCGGCCTGCGCCACGCGCGACGCGATTCGCGAACATGGGCAGCGAAGCAGAAAAAGAGCGCCTTGATGTGCGCGGAAGCGGTGCCATGGCGTTGTCACCGTTCGACTCATCGCTGACGCGCTGGTCGTTCGCGGTATTCGCGTAGCGGATATTATTAGCGGGAAACGTTCCCAGGTTCATTTGCGCACTTCATTTGGACGTGTCCAGGGTAACCGCATCACCTACCCGCTTGCTGTGGCTAGTCCATCGGACCCTAAATCTCGTAAGAAAAACAGGTTCATCATATAAGAGCTTCACCAACCCGTGGAGTGAACCGTTAAATTGAGACAATTTCGAGAGAACGCGAGACAGTTTTGGGTAACTTCGCTATGTGTCTACGTGACCGCCGGACAAATCCGGTCAGACTATAACTTATGGTGTGCGACCATCCGGGTGTTATCGCGTGGTGGCTCGAATCGAAATGCCGAGTACAGCCCTTCAAAAGTCCTTGTTATATGGCGCCGTAGATACGCGCCAGCCCTTGAGCTCTTATAGGTATCAAAAGTCGATTTTCAGAGCTCTACCTGATTGGACGAAATTCCATACTTGGAAAACGCCACTTGACCGGCTCCGGCACGGGAGGCATTTTATACGGCAAGCGACGTCACGCGATGAGGAATGTATTGAAAAACGCGAAGGTACGGCAGGCCAAGATCAAAAACATTGTGCGCGAGGACCCGAAGCCTCTCGGTCCGACAGTCAAGGAAAGGATGACCGCAGGAAAAGCACTGCGCGAACGTGTGCCGCGAGCTTCCCACGCCAAGTGGGTTTGCCCAGCCGATCGTCCCGACCCAATTGAATTGCTGAAGGATTCGGACCGAGGAAGATTGCCCGAGCTTCTGTCGATCCGATACGGACGAATGAGGCAGTCGCCATTCGCGTTCTTTCGCGGCGCCGCAGCCTTGATGGCGGCGGATCTCGCCGCCACGCCCAAGACCAGAATCCGCGTTCAGGCGTGCGGCGATTGCCACGTCAGCAATTTTGGCGGTTTCGGTTCGCCGGAACGGCGGCTCGTGTTCGACATCAACGACTTTGACGAAACCCTGCACGCACCATGGGAGTGGGATGTGAAACGGCTGGCCACGAGTATCGTGCTCGTAGGCCGGCAGATCGGCGCGCGAGAACGGCATTGCTCGGATGCGGTACGCGTGGCAGTCGAGAGCTATCGCGAGCATATGCGCGAATACGCGAGAATGCGCGCGCTCGAAGTCTGGTATTCGGAACTCGAGGCCGAGATCCTCATCGAAGACGCGAAAACCACGACAGCCAAGAAGTACTGGAAGCGGGTTGAGGACAAAGCAAAATTACAGACGGCGGAGCATATATTCCCCAGGATAACGGATGTCGTGAAGGGCAGGCCTCGCATTATTGATAATCCCCCGCTTGTTTACCACCCGCGCCAGATGACAAAGCTCGAAAAGCAAGTGAGAGAGATGTTTCGCCGTTATCGGCTGACGCTGCCGGAAGAGCGGCGTGTGATTCTCGACCGTTATCACATCGTTGATATCGCTCGAATGGTTGTGGGAGTTGGCAGCGTCGGGACCCGCTGCGCAGTTATTTTGCTGATGGCGGGTCAGCACGACCCGCTGTTCCTGCAATTCAAAGAAGCGCTCCCTTCCGTGCTCGACCCCTACGCAGGAAAGAGCCGGTATGCCAACCACGGGGAACGAGTCGTTACTGGCCAGCGAATGATGCAGTCGGCTAGCGACATTTTCCTAGGATGGACACGCGACGACGAGGGGCGCGATTATTATTTCCGGCAGCTACGCGACATGAAGATGACGATCGATGTGGAGAATATGTCCGAGCAGGACTGGATCGAATATATCGAGCTATGCGGATGGGCGCTGGCGCGGGCGCACGCTCGGACGGGAGATGCGGCGCGGATCGCAGGTTACCTTGGAAAAAGCGATACGTTCGATCAGGCGATCGCGAAATTCGCTATTGATTATGCCGATCAGACCGAGCGCGACCATGCGCTGTTCGTTAAAGCCATCCGCAATCGACGCCTTCCAGCATAGCACCAACGGCAGACCCTGATTCAGACACCCGAAGATAGCGAGATGGGCCCAAAGACATCCTCTCGGTAACGATTGTCCAGAAGCAACACCTCGAATGTGGGAAGGCGGTTCGTTTGTGGGGGCTCACTTGTGCCCGAATGACGGCACGCACGGAAGAAACCCGGTTGAGCTATTCCGTGCAACAATCTAGATCAAGTCGGTGTGTATGAAGAAATTTCCTCAAGACGACCGGCTTTCTGTTGGATTTTGCAAAGCTGATTTGGCGCTGGCGCTTCCAAAATTGCTTGACCAAGAAAGTACGTTCGAAAAACGTTGCTTCATCGATGTCAGCTAATTCCATGATATGGCCGTTCCGCGAGGTGACTATCACCCGGTCGACTATGTTCCCTCCTAAGGAATACTCCTGAACGATGAAGACGGGATTCGACCATTCGACAGGCGCGCATAATTCGAAACGACACCAATCGCTGCGGCGACCAAAATCTTCGTTAAACGTAAATTCCGCGAATTTGACGGGGCTCTTTTCACAGACCCAATATCCCTCTGCGTCTCTTCCGCAAGGCAAATCTGTTCTCTCGACGCAAAACCAGGTGAACAGAAGTTCTGGTCGGCGACTCTCGAACAGTTGCTTAGCCTCGTCGTTCAAGTAAACCTTGGATTGAGCTTCGCCGTGCATAAGTGATTGGATTCGATATCCTGAATAAATCGGTAGGGCCAGTCAACATGGAATTGCTGATTGCGCACGCGGCAATCGTCTTTTGGGTACAGGATTGGGTACAAGTAAAAGCATGAAAAAGGTGCGAGTACCTTCGGAAGCGACACCAGACAAACGAGATATAGTTTTTGACTTCATCTCTCATAACCCAACGGTCGTTTGCTCCAGTTCAACCCCTGCAGATCGACACACTAGCGCGGATCCGAATGCCTTAGTCGAAGCTGCTGATCCTCGCGATGTGGGTACATTGGGTACAACTTCGATCAACCTGAGCCCGATTTCGTCACGAGGCGCAGCGGCCACGATTTTGGTGATTCGGGCGGTAAGTGAAAGGGCCGCCGCCCTGGTCCGCACGGTATTGATGTGGCGAAACTTGTTTGGGTCATCGAAAACGAAAGGGAACAGATCGAGGACTCACAGTTGAGTATTGATCACTCAAATTTACGCACCGAATCCCCTTCTCCAGCGCGCTGTTGATTTGGCTATTCTTCCGTTCCGCATTTCTTCATGAGTCGTGGCGCCCGGAAGTGAGTGGAGATCACTCCCAAAGCGAGCGGCTGCCTCTCGGGAGGGGCACGAGAAATCTTCAGCGCTGTCTCAGAAGATTCCTTGGGAGGAGACGGAAAAGCAGACGTCGCGAAGCTGCCGGGCGTGGTAATTCTCCCGAAGCCCCCAGGAAAAATGATTGCAGAAAAGGAAAACGTATCAAGTCAAATGCGGGGGCGTGACGGCGGCGGGCCGATGCTTTACAGGTGGTACCTTCCGTGATAGCTTCCACTGCAGTTATCAGGTTGTTACCTCCGTAGGGATTACGTCCACCCAGCGAGGGCAGATTATGAGGCCCGCGGGCTCCGTTCCATGTGCTTCGACGATTCCGCGCCGGTGGCGACAATCGCCCCGTAGCCCCTCTGCTCTCTCGTGCTTTCGACTTCCTGCGGTCACGATGCTAATCGCCGCCCTGTTGGTCGCTCCTGCGCCGACAATGGCGGATTGTACCTGGTATTTCCACTGGTACTGCTCTGGGTGCTCTAAGATCGGGGCGCGCACAACAGGCACGGAAGGGCCTTTTAACTCGAAGTCTTCTTGTGAGAGCGCCCGCTCGCGAATGAAGAGCAACTACAACCGAGGGGATGTAGATGTTGAAGACTGTTACCAACCGGGCGGCAGCTGCGACGAACCGAGTGCGTCGAAACCTGAGCCCCGCAGGAATCAACCGCGCGATAATTCCGAGCCAGGGTATACTCCTCCGCCCCCAAATCCAACTCCTCCGTCGCCTGGTAACGTAGATCCCGAGGCGGCGAGAAAGGCTGCCGAGGCGGAGCGCGCACGTGTGGCCGCCGAAAAGGAGCGCAAAGAAAAAGAGGAGTTCGAGAAAAATAAGGCGGACGCTCTGAGTAACCTCAAAGGCACCTCTTCTGGTGATTTGGGCCTGAAGGGCATGGACAGTGACACGCTCAAGGACAATGATTCGAATCCCCTCGGCCTCAAGAGCACCGAAGAACCTGCCAAAGTCTCGGGGCTTTCGAAAGTCATGCCTATTTACTGGCGGACAGTGAGCGTGCCCGCAGCCTGTCTTGTTGCGGACCAACTCAAAGCTGGAGATCTATGCGATGTGATTGACGGCTCTGATTTGCTCGCGGCGTTGAGTGGTCCAAACGCGGCGCACGAGTTTGAAAAACTGGTGCTTAAAATGGCCCTGAAGAAAACCATCATTGCGAGTTTTGGCGGGGCGCAGAAGAACTTGGAAAGCAAAGTGGATCTCGTCAAAGCCATGTATGAAGCGGAACTAAAAGTTGAAGACCAAATTTATCGTACGGTTGCTAAAGAGATGGCAGAAGATCCAGCGAAGCGAGCGTGGCTGACGCAACAGGCCAAGCTAGATTCAGGTGCGGTGACCAGACTTAAGCAGAAGATCCTTTCTGAAAAACTCGCTAACGTGCAAGCGTCGTTGGATTACTTACAGAAGAATCCAAACATTCAAGGTATTCGTTTCAATTGTGCGTCGGCCTGCCAGCAGTTAACCCAAGCGGCGCGAGGAATGGAGGTACTGGAATGATGCATGTCGCGCGCTCAGTAAAATGGTGGTACCTCGTTCTCCCATTTTTCCTCCTGTTCTCGTGTGATCCTTTGCTCGCTCAGGACGAGGAGTCGTTAGGCCGACAGGCCGAGCAAGCAGGCAAGCTGCGAGAAGCCCTGACTCACTACGTGGCTTCGCTGCAGAGCGCACCCGAAAGCAGTGATGCAGATCTGCGCCTGCGAGAAAAGATCATGGGGCTGGTGCTGAAAGTGAAGCCAGCGCCAGCGGTACCGGAGGACGCTACGACGTACATGGGGCGTGGACAAGCCGCTGTCGAGATCTCGAAAGGCCCCGAAGACTTCAAGAAGGCGGCTATCGAATTTCAAAAGGCCTTGAAAGCTGCGCCCTGGCTCGCGAGTGGCTATTTCAATCTTGGTCTCGTTCAGGACAAGGCCGGTCAATACACAGAGGCCATCCAAAGTTTCAAGCTCTACCTTCTTGCCGCGCCGACAGCTCCAGACGCGCAGGATGTGCGAGGACGCATCGCTGGTCTGGAATACAAGATTCAACGGCAACAAGAGGAAGAAGTGGCAGCCCAGAGAGCCCAAAGGGAACAAGAGCGTGCGGCAGAACTTGAACACGAGCGAGCAGAAGCTGAAAAAGTAAAAACGGCGCAGGCACTACAAATCGTCAATACACTCGGGGGGCAATGGGAAAATAGTTGCTACGCAGAGGGAGGCGCGGTTTCACCTTCGAACCCTTTCGAAATACGCGTCAGAGATGGAATTTTTGAATATAGATGGGTGATTCGCTATAGCCACAAGGTTAAAGACTGGGATTGGTCTGAATGGATGGGTGAGCGTTTCGGTCACTACTTCAAATACGACACGGTTAAAGGGGTCCTTGCTGAAACGCACCTTACGGAAGGAGAGCAGTCACACGAGTTCACGGTGACTTCAGGCAGCGTTCTGATGGAAAAAACCGTATTCCAGAACGGAAGGGTCAAATTTTGCAGCTGGACGCGCGAGCGATAAGGTCGAGGGAGAGACTCTTTGAAAGTCCATCGGGCAGAGCAAGGTCTATGAGAAACACGCTGGCCCAGCTAATTTTGGTCATCCTGCTGGGCGCTTATCTCTCGCTTCCTCTGGTGAGTGCACAACAGTCCTCTTCGGAGGAAGTCCAAGGTCAGCAAGCGGAGCAAGCAGGACGGCTGCGCGAGGCGCTGACGCATTATGTCGCTGCCCTTCAAGGCACGACCGAGGGTAGTGACGCAGAGACACGGCTTCAGGAGAGGATCATAAACGTCGCGCTGAAGCTCAAGCCCCCACCGACGCTCCCGGCGGACGCCATTCGGTTCGAAGGACGTGCTGAAGCCGCAGTCCACGCGGCTAATAATGCCAACGATTTCCTTGATGCGGCAAAGGAATACAAATCTGCGCTGCGTTTGGCTCCTTGGAATGGGCCCGACTATTTCAATCTCGCCGTTGTGCTCGAGAAAGCCGGCCGTCAAAGCGAAGCAATCCAGAACTACAAGCTCTATCTGCTCGCCGCGCCCGATTCGCAAGATTCAGTTGTGATCGAAAAGAAGATCGGGGAACTTGAATACCAGATCGATAGGGCCGCACAAGCGGCACAAGCTGCGCGAGATGAGCAAATTCGCGCTGCCAAAGACGCGGAGAGAGAGCGCAATCTCTTAGTGGGCCCGATGGGGAGCGGTGACGATCACCGGGGTGGACGCTGATTTCGCCCGCTTCGAGATCACCCGTAGTGGAAATACGTTCACGATGCGCTGGGTTGGACGTAAACGCCCTGTAAACCTACCTGATGGCGGCTCCCGACGCTCAGGACGCGAAGGCAGTCCGCGAACGCATCGGCGGCCTTAAGTACGCATCCGAAAAGGCGGCGCAGGAAACCGTTAGGGCGGCTCAGGCAGTGCGAGATGAACAGATTCGCTTGACGAACGAGGCCGAAGCTCAACAACAGGCGACTCAGCAGGAAAACGCCAGAGCAAAGCAGTTGATCGCTGAGTTGCCGGGAACGTGGTCCAATAGCTGTCTTAGAAGTTCTGGCAACGGCTGGCCGGAGAATCCCGTCGAGGTCAGAGTCAACGGCGAAGTCCTCGAATGGCGGGCATCGGACGGGTCCAAGGGACGGTTTGCAATTTGGCCGACCGCCGCCTCTGGATTCCAAGAGCTTTATTACTACGACAGTGACACAGGCCTCCTGACGTTCAAGAACGAATATCGGGAGTCGACTTTCAAGGTGCTTTCCCGTGACTACATGGTTCAAGAGGAGACTTCCTTTATCCACGCGTGGAATCCTAGAAAGTGCGACTGGCGGCGCACGAACTGAGTCTAGTGTTGGTAGATACTTCGGGCGGGAGGTTTTGCATGAACTACATGAGAGGCATGTTCGTTCATCGGATTCTACTCACGCTGTTAGGAGTTTGTTTCTCCGCACTACCTCTCGGGAGTGCACAACAGTCCCCTCCGGAGGTAGCGCTCGGCCAACAAGCGGAGCAAGCAGGACGGCTGCACGAGGCGCTGACGGATTATGTCGCTGCGTTACAAGCCGCGACCGAGGGCAGTGATGTAGAGAGACAGCTCC
The DNA here is from genome assembly GCA_963803735.1 of uncultured Acidobacteriota bacterium. GTDB lineage: Bacteria > Acidobacteriota > Terriglobia > Acidiferrales > UBA7541 > Palsa-189. The sequence continues at coordinate 229,342 of CAWDNV010000023.1, forward strand.
GAGAGAAGATCATCAGTCTTGCCCTCAAGCTGAGTCCACGCCCAACTCTTCCTCCTGACGCAATCCGATTTGCGGGTCGCGCCAAAGCCGCTGTAGAGGCCGCGCAAGATCCGACTGCTTTTCTGGACGCAGTGAAGGAATATCATGCTGCTTCTCGGTTGGCCCCTTGGTATGCGCCCTACTACTTCAATTTAGGCGTAGTGCTTGAGAAGGGTGGTCGACCAGAAGAGGCCACTCACAATTACAAGCTCTATCTGTTGGCCGCACCTGATGCGCCAGATGGCGTGGCAGTTCAAGAGAAGATCGGTGAACTCGAATATCAGATCGAGAAAGCAGACCAAGCCAGAAAGAAAGCCGAGGAGGAAGAGGCGGCGCGAGGCAGAGCAGTAGAAGAGCGCCGCCACGCCGAGGAATCACGAAAACAAGAGCTGCCACGCCTTCTCGCCGGATACTGGAGATCACCAGACACCACAAAGAGGTATCAGATCACAGTAAATGGTACGCGATTCGAGGGATATGTTCTTGGTTGGTGCTTCTCGGGAGATTGCTCTCGATGGGTTTCCGCAAATAGGAGGGAGTTTTACGGAACCATTGAAGGCGGTTCGATAAGGGGTTTCTGGATCAAACATGACTCAGACGACGCAGTCCAGAATTCTCACACAAAGTGCCATTACCCGCCTGGAGAGTATCCCATGCAAGGCGAACTTAACGCGACAGAGGACTCCGTTACGTTCAGCGCCAAAGCACCAGCGACGAATCCCGATTGTTCTCCGATGACTCCAGGGGACCACCTTGACCGCGAGCAGTAGCAGAAACGGGAGGCGTACATAGATGCATGTCGTCAAGTCCAAAAAACTCTGGGTATTCGGACAGATCGCGTTCCTCCTCTCCATGACGCTTGCGATAGTTTGTGTTGCTCAAGAGCAAGAGGAGGCCCTGGCACAACAGGCTGAGCAGGCCGGCAAGTTGCGCGAAGCGCTGACGCACTATGTCGCTGCCCTTGAAGGCACGACCGAGGGTAGTGACGCAGAGGCACGGCTTCAGGAGAGGATCATAAACGTCGCGCTGAAGCTCAAGCCTCCACCGACACTCCCGGCGGACGCCGTTCGGTTCGAAGGGCGCGCTGAGGGCGCAGTCCACGCGGCTAATAATGCCAACGATTTCCTTGATGCGGCGAAAGAGTACCGCGCTGCTTCGCGCCTGGCACCGTGGTACGCCCCTTATTACTTCAACCTCGGGGTGGTGCTCGAAAAAGCCGGTCAACCGAGCGAAGCAATCCGGGATTACAAGCTTTACCTTCTGGCAACACCCGACGCTTCGGACACAATCACAGTGCAAAAGAAAATCGGGGAACTTGAATACCAGATCGACAAGGCTGCGAAGGCCCGCAGCCAGGCAGAAGCCGAACAGGCGGCCCGAAACGCTGCCGAGGCGGCTGAGAAGCAACGTCGCGCGGAGCAGATTAACCGCATCCCTTCGCTTTTGGTAGGGCAATGGGAATTGGCCACTGATCGAAATCCGCGATGACGCGGACCGGTACGTTACGAAATCTCCCGGAGTGGAGATACATTCACGGTGCGGGTGGTGGCAGAAAGACTTCCCTTAGATGACCCTTGGGGCGCCGACGGTCGCTGGGTGTCTCCCCGCTGCATCGATGGAACAAAGCTTGAGCTATGGAAATGGACACTTAACGGTGCAACGATTCAAGGAACGTATCGCAATGACGAGACGAGCACCGGATGCCGCATAGGTGATATTAAAAGAATTCACAGCCCTGTGACAGGAACGGTTGACCCTGAATTGATGACGATCCATCTGGAATACTGGAGTGTCATCGGCCACGACACGCTGGACTTAAGGAAGGTTGAGTAGTGTCGTCGCGCCGGCGTTTGAGCCTTGCGGGGATAAGTTCTGGTAAAACATAGTGACCCGACTCAGGCCGTTGGCGCGGACGATTCATCCGCGCCGATAGTATTGAGGATTCGAGTTGCGGTTTGCTGGACGTATTCGAGGCTCTCGCTGAGGAGTTTCGCGTCCCCGCCGTACAGACCGATATAATCCTGCGCGGCGGTGCTGGTTTCGAGGCCGATTGCGCTGCACACGACAAACGCGACGGCTTCGGCTTCGGTTTCGCGGACGCGCTTCGAGTGCAGCTCCGACGCATCAAGAGAGCGGATGGTGGAGAATTCGTGATGCTCTCTAGTCTACATTTGAGAATTGTCGGCTTGCCATCCGTGCCGTCGGATCTTGGGCCGGAAGCCGTCTTGTTTCTCGATCCAGTGGATCGATTCCAGCGATAAGAACCGAAGAAAATCAGGGAACAACTGGGGAACATTTATGTTCCTCAGCATTTCTTTTCAGTGCGTTACGCTTCCCCTGATTCCTTCTAACTCCTTGTAAGTCCATATCTTCCTTGGTTTCGACCCCCACCGCCCCTACCAATCCAACCTGCACAAATCACATTAGTTGATACGCTGCGCTTAATGTCGTCAGAGTAAAACGTTGGTAATCTTCCGCCGCCGAATGGACGAACCCGGCCCTGATGCAGTCGGCCGGAATTAAGTCTGAGGTAGCCCCGAATTTAGTCCAGCAATGCTGTTCCAGGTGTGTTGTTTAGCATCTCATCGTAGTCGGGCTCTTTCGAGCCGAGGAGGCCCAAGCATGCAGGGCAGCGCGTCGTTTGAATCTTCTTCTCTACGTGTCCTGGTGACCGGAACCTCGCTATTGGTGCGCAGGCATAGGCACATTTTCGAGGCTTTGGCACCGCACTTTGCCAATGTTGATTATCTGCCCGCACGTCGTGTTTCGCAGTTCCATCGCGCCGTATACAAGTTAGGGTCAATCTTGGGTCAGCATGCGCCTCGCTCTGTGAACTCCGCCATCGAAAGGCTTGCCGCGATGCATCCGTGGGACGCGCGGGTTTTTGTCACGCGGTCGTTGCAATTGGAATCGCAGATTGCCACGCTTCCGAACGCCCCCGACCTTATCCTTCACGTGTTCGGCATGTATTGCCCATGTTGGGCTCGGCCGAGGATTCCGTACGCGATGATGCTTGACTATACGGAGGCGCTGGCGAATCGAAATTGGCGTGAATGGGCGCCTTTCGCGAGCGAGACGTCATTGCGCGCGCGGCTGCTCTGCGAGCGGCGCGCATACCACAATGCCGTGCACCTTTTCCCATTTGGAAATGGAACGCGTCGATCCTTGATAGAGGATTACGGCGTCGATCCCGCGAAAATTACCGTAATCGGAAGCTCCGGTTATTTTACCGAGCCGGGTTCTGGTCATAGGACATTCGGAAGCAAACGCGTCCTTTGTTACTGCGGAGGCGGCTCCGATTTTTACCGCAAAGGAGGCGATCGCGTGCTCGCCGCCTTCCGGATCGTGCGCCAGCAGATTCCCGACGCAAAGCTCGCCGTCGTGGGTTGCTCCTCGAAGATTGACGATCCTGGCGTAGAGAACCACGGATATGTTTCCTCGCCGACGAAGATGCAGGAATTGTTTTTGAGTTCGGATTTAGTGCTAGCTCCGGCCCGTTGTGATCCCTTTCCCACCTTCTTGATCGAGGCAATGAACTTTGGATTACCATGCGTAACATCCGACGCGGATGGAATCCCAGAGATAGTCGCTCACGAAGTTACAGGTGTGGTTGTTTCCGATGTATCGGGCCCACAGCTCGCCGCCGAAGTTGTACGGCTGCTGAATGATCCTCAGAGACTAGTAGCAATGTCTCGGAGCGGGAAGCAGAGGGCCCGGGAGAAATTCAGCAGTGCCCACGTGGCTGGAATCGTGGCGGAAGCGATCCATAAACTGCCGATTCACTCCAATGTGGCTCGGCACCCTGCAGCTCAATATGGCCCGGGTCTTTTAGAGGCGAGATAACAGCGGCGTGGGCCCAGGTCAGGCAGCTCTTCTTATTCCAAGTACTGTCTGGTCTATAAGGTCCTGCACGATACCATCCGGCCGGAACTTCCTGGCGAAGTGCGCACCAGAGGCAAGTATCTTGGGCACATCTGACGCTTCAAGCCACCTCGGATGTTTTCCATCCTCTGACCAATCCTCATAGCGCTTGTGGTCTATGCAGATTCGCAAATCCGGTTGATTACACAGGGCGGTATGGAAGAGTGATTCATCGACATTTCGCCGCCTGCTGTAGTAACTCACCAAGCCCGGTAGGGAAGGATCATTCAGGAGACGATCAATAGCCTTTTGATTGGCCTGAAACCAAAAGTCTCCCCCGTAGATTCGCGTGGGAGGATCACGCTCGATCCACCGAAGAATTGAAGGATGTCGAAGAAAAACGTACTTCTTTTGTAATGGAAACACGCCGGACAATAGTAACTTTCTTGAAAGACGCGGCCACCAGAATAGAGGAACCGCGCAGTACCTGTCGTATGCGAGGGAAATCCAACCAGGACGTCCGAATCCCCAATCGCGTGCCGTTTGGCCGGGAGGGACCGCGCGGTAGAGAATTTCGCGGTGATCTAGATACACGTCGTAATTGCTGTTAGATAACTCGCCTATCATCGCATCCGCGGGGCGCACCGGATAATCGCTGCCACTTAGCAGGACAAACCAGTCGGGTTGTGCAAACTCTTTCAATAAACTGAATGCCCTCAACGCAGCCAATGGCACGTTGATGTGGCCCCATCGAGTTGCAAAATGCGGATGAACAAAGCGCACATTGCTTGGGAAGACTGTTTCGTCCAGGGAGCACTTCCCGAAATCGTGGTGGCAGACGATTGGGGGAGCTCCAAACATTGCGTTCAGGCCCCTGATGAGCCGAAGAACTTGCTCTGGCTCGTTGTGGGAAAGGACAGCAAATCCGATTTTGATAGACATACGTTCTTCTCTGAGGGATACGAAAAAGTACCAGCCGACGAAACTTAAAGGTGCGTAATTACCCCAGCTGTTCTTCGCGAAGGTACTACACGGACGTGGCCCGTAATAGCCACTCTAATTTGAGCAAGACAATCCGCTTAGCTTTTTAGGGGCCAGCGCGGAGGTCTGCAAACACGTGAAGAATGCGATGTATTTCATGACAATTGGAATCGGGAGCTCTCTGCCGACAAGGGGCGCTGGTACTCCCTTTGTGGAAGCGCCTGCTTCCTAAACAAGCGTGCCTCGGGCGCAAGCCTCCTGGCTGTCACAGCGATGAGCAAGGCGAAAATGAACCAAGTTGGTTTGCGATCCTCCCAGGTTAGATCGAGCGCTCCGACGGCCCAAGTGGCCAGGATGCACAACCAGAATATGCGCTCAACATGAGGCAGTCGCCAGGCAGAAAGCATAAGTGTAAGGAGTAGCGCGAAAAACAAGGCAAACCCGATCACACCTTCCTCCAGCAAAATCGAGAAGAAGGTATTATGTGCCGCCAGACGCGAGGCCGAGGTACCCACGTCTGAACGAGAATCGGACGCCAAGCCAAGCGAATGTTCCGCGGTTCCTGCAAACGCTTCAGATCCGACACCCTGAAAGGGAGCCTTTCCAAAAATTTGCCAGCCTATTTGCCAGATCATCGTTCTTTCGTTCAGTGTGCCCGAACTTATCTCCGATCCGATCGTGGACAGGCGTGACCAGGAAGTTTCGGGCATGAACAGCCAGGCTCCGATTCCGGCCAGTGCAAGAAAAACCAGAATCATAAGGTTTCGGCCCCATCGCAGCTTGGGAAACAATAACGGCAGGATGAGCAAGGTTGGGATACAGGCGATCAGGGATCCACGGGAAGCGGTCAGAACAATCGCGCAAAATGCCAGCACGGTTGACGCTCCAGCGACCCATACTAGAAGTTTTCGGCGTTCCTGCACGGCCAAATAGAGAGATATAGGAATCGCCAATGCGAGAATGAAGGCCAAATCGCCAGGGTTAAACCCCAGTCCCGTGTAGCGGCCATTGTTAAGGCCCGTATTTCTAAAAAACCCCACCAAGGCCCCCACAGACGAAACCAATGAACCCGCCATGTACGCGCGCAGAAGAAGTATTTGCTCCCTACCCGTTTGCGCGAATTCCCATAAGAGCCAAACCATGACGAACATCTGAATAAAGGTATAAATCGACGTCGCTGTTGCCGAAGGATCGTAGCTCCAGAAGTAGGTCAAGCCTGCCCAGATGAAGAACATCAACATTACGATGTGTTGCACGGCCAAGGTGCGCAGTTTTCCGGATTCGAGAATCGCCAGGAGAGCCATCCCAAAAGCGGGAATTCCTACCGCTCGGGTGATCGTGCCAAAGCCGTGTATGACCACGCCGTTCTCCCAAGGTATGACAAAAACCAACATCCAAATGAAGAAGAACGCGGCTTTTCGGAACATTCCTTCCTTGCGGACCTGTACTTTCGAAGTCGCATGTTGGCCGTATCGGACCACAGGCGAAATCGCTGCCATTGAGGAGGACAGCGGCTGCCGGATGGAGTTGTCAAGCAAGGGTAGTTGCCTCCCTTCGGAGTTGTCGAACATTCAGTAGGCCATAGGAGAGCACTGCTATGCTCGCGAGCACTTGAAGCAGGATGCCAGCCATCGTAGCGATAATGGCACCCCGTAAACCCATTCGCGGCACCAGCCAATAACTTCCTGCGGAAATTGTCAGAACGCCCATCGCGAAAAGCGGAATTTGATGTACAAAAAGCCGCGCCGAAGTCATGGCGCCACCCAAAAACTGGCCCAGATAGCCCATCCATGCGAGAACCATGAACCACACGAGCAGACGTGACTCCGTTGCGTACTCCGGCCGATAGATGATTGCTAGAAGCTTAGCCCCGGCGATCCAAGCCACGAAAATTCCGCCGAGCCCCAGGACCGTGCCGATGCCCAGCAATTTCAACAAAAGCATGGTGAACGCCCGGCGCCGGCCCTCCGCATAAAACCTTGCCAAGGGCACAAAGACAGCCTGCGCCAGGGCGCTTACCAGTAAATTTCCTGCCGACATTAGAAAGGCAAGAGCCGAGTAAATTCCCAGCTCACGTGTTCCCAGTTTCCACTGGATGAAATAACGCGGCATGTTGACGTTCAGGTTGACCAGCATGGCCACTACGCCCAGCGGCAGCGCCAACCAAAGAATGCGGGCCATTTTGCGCGGCTCCCATCGAGGCCGGAGCGTTTCTTTCAGCCGTTCAAAGGCAATCCGGGAAGTGGAAGAATCCTTATCGAGCGGTTCGGGAGAGTGTGTCTGAACCCGCATGTCATATCCGAGGAGAACGGCCGCCCGCACCAAGACTGTTAATGCCACTCCCCAGGTTAGCTTCCCGGTGAAATAAACGCCGAAGCACAGAGCCGCTAGCGAGAGGGGCGCTCGCAATATCTGCGATTTCGCAATGCGATCCATGCGATCGATATATTGCAGCCGAGCGTAATAGACATCGCTGATATTCTCGATAGCCAACGCCAGACCGATAGCAAATGTGAGGAGCGTCATCATCGGTCCGCTGTGTAAGATCAACGGAATCGCCAGAATAATCAGCATCGCGAGCGCAGTCGAAGCAAGGCGGAAGCCGGCGTATTCTCCGAACTTGTAGGTTTGCTTCACATCGGAAGCAATAACTGGCCGGATCTGCAGACCTGTGAGGCTCGTGACTGGAGTGGCTATGGCCATACCCAGTGCATACTGGCCCACGATCAGCGGGGAAGATAGTTTCGCCAGGGCGACGAGCGCGCCCCATTGACAGGCGGAATAGATGGTGTTCCCGACAAATGTCCAACTGAAATTTGCGCGTAGCGAAAGGCCGCGAGCGATCGGAGGTGAGGCCAGAACAACAGTGGGTGAGCAGGTTTCCGCCATTTCCAGGTCTTATCTCCGTTAGGTTCGACAGCAGTTCAGAATGTCTAAGGCTGTTCTCTAGTGAGATGCATTCGCCTTAAAATGAAGTCAGTTAGCGCTCCCAACCCGCCGCCCCATGATTTACCAAAAACGCGCACACCAGCTACGCTTCGCTAGTGTGAAGAGCTACTTTAGGACAGAGCGAAAATCTGTAAAGATGACGATAGTGGGGTGGCCGCTTTACTCTGAACTTGAGGTAGACAAGTCTCTATCAGGCAACCCTTCTTCAGGTGTTCTCCCGGCTGTTCTAAAGGAGTTCGGCAGTTCGAGTGGGCAAATGTGACGGATCCTTGTCGGTCGAGGCCCACATTAGCCACTGTGCCCGAGAACCGAAACGGGTCGAACTGCCCGCCCTTGTTTGGTGAGTGCTCACACTCACGCGCCGCTCGATAGCGTCGGTTGTAACGGCGCATCAGCTGTGTACGTCAAACTTGTCAACCACTATTAAACAAGCAAAGGCCCTGCGTCCGGTCTCAGACGTGGGGCCTTTTTCTTAGCCGACGGCGAATATGATAATCCGCGAGGTCAATCGACACGCCGACGCTCGGCCACGTAGGCTCTGCGGGTATAAGACCATCGTCATGGTCTACAAAAAATATCCACCCCATTTTGAATTTTCAGCTTCAAACTTAGCTTCTCCCGGGTGCGTAGTTTTTGGGCTTTCCAAGCTTCCAAACGGGTTGTCTCAGCCCGGGCCTTCTCTCGAATCGCAGGTGGTAGCGTCTCGCTCCACGATCTTATGATGCGCCGCAGGATATCTGTCTCCGTTAGCTCTTCCGAAGCGGCCACCAGTTTCAGGCACTCCCAATAAAATTGGCCGACGTCCAAGCCGACGTAGCGTGAGCCAAGCTGGATTCTCTGGAGTTTTTCTTCCTTTGCGCGGTAATGGCCCATTTGGCTTCACCCCAGCCTGTATGGCTACTTTCAGTGCGGATTGGGCGAGTTTACTTCAGCTCGAGCTGATCGACGCCCGGAGACACTCGACTTCTCAACCCGGCAATCCCGTTATCGGTTCTGGAGACGACAGCTTGCACGGTTCCTCCTGCGTTTTGAACTTTTGGAGCCTCTCTTGCCCGTAATCTCGCCCGCCGTGTATTCAACTTTGCTTGGAGTTTGGCTTCTTTCCGGGCGCGTCGTTCCTCGGCTTTCCACGCTTCCACGCGGGTAGTCTCAGCCCGGGCCTTCTCTTGAATCGTAGGCGGTAGCGTCTCGCTCCACGATCGTATGATGCGCCGCAGGATGTCTGTCTCCGTTAGCCCTTCCGAGGCCGAAGCCAGTTGCAGGCACCCCCAATAAAATTGAGCGAGGTTGAAGCCGAAGTAGCGTGAGCCAAGCCGGATTCTCTGAAGTTTTTCTTCTCTTGCGCGGTGCCTGCCCATCTGGTTCCCCTCATACTACCTGGGCTAATTTCAGCGTAGCCGGGCTAAAGGGAAGTTTTTTTGTCAACGGCGGGTGCGAGAGCACATTCGCCCTCGCACCCGCCGGATGGATTAGAACAGCAGCTTAAAGCCGAGTTGGATCGTGCGGGCGTCTCCCGAACCGACGATCGGATTGCCGGCCGCGATATCGGGCGTCGTGCAGCCGCAGCCGAACGTGCCAGAGCTCGAGGGATCGCTGCCTCCGGCGTAGCCGTTCACTGAGCCGAACGGGTTAGCGATGATGGGTCGATTGAGCACGTTGAAGAATTCGGCCCGGAACTGAGCTCCGAACCGCTCCGTAAACTTGAAGTTCTTGAATATGGAGAAGTCCACATTCTTGAAGCCCGCGTCGCGGAAGATGTTGCGAGCCATGGTGCCAAAGGTTCCGAGCTTGGCAGGAACCAGGACCGAGCTCCCTTCCACGTAGCAGCCAGTCTGAGCCAGCGTATTGGCGTCGGGAGCTGCCGCCGTGCACGGCGCACCCAGGGACGAGGGCAGCGTGGTCACGATGCCGCTCACGCCGGATGTCTCCGAGCAGCTCACACCGGCTTTACTGCCGAAGCCAGAGCAGAAAGGAATGGAACTAGAGGTTGCCTTGAAGTCGGAGGGGTTGCCGAAGAAATCCCACCGGTCGGTGTTTTCCTGGGTTCCGCTGAAATTGTCCGAGCTATCGATGATGTTCCACGGCTGCGAGCCCGAGAGGGTCACGATGGTGTTGAGCTTCCAGCCTTCCAGTAACTGCCCGAAGCCTTTCTTCCCCGGAATCTCGTAACTGGCCGTGATCGTGGCGCGATGGCGGATGTCGAAGTCGCTGTTGCTGAATTCCGCCCCTGGATTAGTGGAGTCCTGCGGCTGGCCGCCGAAACGATTCAGAGAACCGTTGTCCAGGCCATGACCGTAAGTGTAGCCGACTGTGAAAGAAAGCCCGTGAGTAGTCCGCTCGGTCAGCGTGGCCTGCAGGCTGTTGTAGCGGGAACGGGCATCGTTCACTGTCCGGTTGATAAACGCCAGATAGGGGAAGCTGACATTGTAGGGCCTGGCTTCCTGCACGGCGTTTGAATCGATGCCCTTGCTTGCGGCAATGGGCCCCTTAGCGCAGTCACCTGTAGCCTGCGCCGCCGTCAGCGCGTTCAGACAAAAACCTGCGCCCGCCGGCGCCTGATTGAGGTCGATGTTGCCAATCAGATTTATGGCGTGAGTGCCGACGTAGGTCAGGTCCAAGGAGAGGTTATTGGTGAAGGAGTGCTGCACGCCAAGACTCCAAGTGTCAACGGAGGGAGTTCTGAGGTGCGGGTCCACGGTCCCGAGGCTGCATGGGCTGGCGGCGGTACAAGCGACCACGGCACCAGCAGGAAAAATAACGTTATTCCAGTTGAGGTTGCCGCCTGGGATAAAGGCGCTGCCGGTCTGAGTCGTGCCCCCAAAGGTGGCCGGACAGGGGGTTCCAGCGGGCACGGCCGTGGTGCAGCCGCCCGTCGGGACGGCAGCGATGCTCGTTCCCGGTGTGTTGGCGATCCCGGGGTTCCCGGTGAACGGGGCCAAGCTGAACATGGAGTAGAGGACACTGAACCCGCCCCGGACCACAGTGGTGCCCTTGCCCGTGACATCGTAGGCAAAGCCGATGCGCGGCGACCAGTTTTTGTAGTCAGGCTTGACCAGAGTGCTGCCTACGCTCGATTGACCTTGCTGCACCATTCCCAACGTCGGATCGAAGTTGCCCAAGTTGTTGTTGACGTCATGGAACGGTGATCTATATTCCCAGCGGAGGCCCAGGTTGACGATCAACTTCGGCGTGAGGCGCCAGTCATCCTGAGCGAAGACCCCGTACACCTTGGAAATCGCCACAACGGCCGGGTTGCCGACCAGTTGAGACCCGTCGGACGGAAGTCCGGCGAAAAAGTCTTCCAAGGCCGTGGAGCCGGCAAAAGCTTGTTTGCCCTTGAAGTTGATCCGGCCGCGCGTGTCGTGGGGGTTGGAATCGCCCTCGATGTGGGAGAACTGCCCTCCAAACTTAAAGCTGTGCTTGCCCACGAGGTACGAGACATTATCCTGAAAGTCTAAATATGGGTTAGGGGATGCTACCAGGGGACGGCCGCGCCGGCTCCCCAATTGAGTGGCGCCAAAATTGGAAATGACGACACTGGGAAACCCACCTGTACTGGTGATGCCCGTATTGATGGGGTAGGTCGTGCCATTGAGGGCATAGCCTGCGGCGGCGGATACGCCAGTGTCGCTGGGGATGAAGAAAAAGCCAAACCGGTTGTAGCCAACGCGGAATTCGTTCACCACGCGGGAACTGGCCGTCCAGATCCAGTTGCCAGATGCTGTCCAAGCCGGTTCGAGTACCGTATTCTCCCAGGCGCTATTCACCATGGGGAAATCTTCTCCACTGGACCTGTAGTTTGCTTTGTACAGCATGCCGTTGATCATGTGCTTGTCGCTGATCCGGTAGTCGATCTTGGCGATCCCGTTGTCGCTGGTGTTTACATTGGGAAAACTACTGACGTAGGTAGTGCTGCTCGCGTTCGCCGCTGTTAGGCCCTGTATGACGCCGCCTGTGCAAGTAGAGGCCTTCGTCAACGGGCCCGAGGGGCATCCAAACAACGCTAAGCTGAGTGGGCTCACCGGTATTGCTGGCGAGTGGGTTTGCAAGGCGATGATCGCATCTACCATGCTGAACTTTTGGCTTCCCGTCGAAGCCGTTTCGGGAACGGAAGTGCCGATCGCGTTGGAGAGCGAGGATCGCAGGCCCTCATAGTTCGCAAAGAAGAAGAGTTTGTCTTTCTTGATCGGTCCGCCGACTGCGGCGCCGAACTGCTCCAACGCCAGCGGGAGAACCTTGGCGGGAGGCGGGTTGAATAGGTTGCGAGCGTCCCAACTGCCGTCGCGGCCAAAGGCGTAAGCCGTGCCGTGAAGATTGTTGGTCCCGGAGCGGATTCCCACGTTCACCATGGCGCCCGGCTTCCCGCCGTACTCCGCCTTGGGATTCTCCATGAGGTTGAACTCCTGGATGGCGTCGACGGGCAGGATCAAGGCCCCGTCCGTGAATGGACTCGAGGCGCCGGCTACGGGGCGGGCGTCGAAAGCATTCGCATTCAGAATGCCGTCGATCATCCATGCGGTTTCATCGGGCCGCACGTTGTTGGTGCTCTGGGTCCACGGGCTGCCACCCGGCTGGAGCATCACGCCGGGGCGCAGGCCCAGCAGACTCTGGAAGTTGCGGCCATTCAAGGGCAGGTCGTTGATGTCCGCGTTGTTGAGTGTGCCGCCCAGGGTGGCGTTGGTAGTCTCCACCAGCGGGATAGACTCAGTGACGGTGACGGTTTGCGCCTGCGTGCCAGGCTGAACGGTCAAGTCGGCCCGAACCTCCTTGCCAACGCCAAGCTCGATGTTCTCGCGCTCCAGCTTCTTGAATCCATTGGCCTCGGCGCGGACCGTATACGTGCCCGGAAGCAACTGGGGAGCGTTGTACTCCCCGGCGTCATCCGTGGTGAGGGTTCGTGCCACACCTCTATCTTTGTCGATGATCGTTATCGTGGCACCCGATACGACCCCGCCACTTTGGTCCGTAACCGTGCCTAGAATACGTCCGTTACTTCCCTGTGAGAACAGCGGTACAGAAAACAGCAGCACACCCAGCGTGGCCAACACCAGGAACGCAATTTTGTTCGTGAGGCCCGAAAAGGATGCGCGAAACCCCGATGGAATAGAACTCATCGTCTCACCCCTTCGAAATTTGAGATAGGCCCTGTGAACCCGACAACAGAAAGGAAACAAGCGATGGGCAGGGATTACTCCCTCTGCGGAGCAAAGTCAAGAAAATAATTGCAAACCTGAATTATTGGGATGGTTTCTTCGAGCGAGCTAGTTTCCAGCGCAGCCCGCGCATCCTCTCTTCCTCAGAATCCGTCTGAACCTGTAGTAGCCTATTGCCCCTGCCATGGCTGAACCAATTCAACAACTTCGCGATTTGCTTGCCCACGCTCGCTGGAACGCCGCCATTGAATTGCTTCGTCGCCACAGCCCGGAAGAGGCGTCCAAAACTGTAATGGCCTTGCCGTTCGATCAACAGCGTCTCTTGTTTCGCCGCCTGCCGATAGATCTAGCGGCCACCCTGATCGGCCAATTCCCATATTTCCACGCCTACGCGGTTCTCTATTCGCTCAGCGCTCCGCAGATCGCGGCGATCATCAGCGCGATGGAGCCCGGCGAGCGCTATCAATTCCTCGATGCGCTCCCTGAGGAAGCATGGCAAGCCGTAATGAGAACGTTGGAAGATGCGCACCTCGAGCCGGCGCCCGCCGCCGCGAATCCGCCAGCATCCTGGCCGAATACTTCCACCTGAATGGACGGACTTTTTCGACCACGGGATTAGGTGCCGTCGTTAGCGGCGCCGCCGACACAGGGAATTATCCTGTGCTTCTCGTCGCGACAATGCTGATGGCGCTCATCGTTCTCACGATTAACCGTCTCGTCTGGCGTCCCCTGTATACGCTGGCATCAACAAGATTCAAACTCGAAAGTTAGCTAGGCCCCCGCCGCCGCACAGCCGTTCCCTGACATGTCTAAAGGCACCCGGGGCAACCCAGGCTGCGGCCTGTAAGCAGGTTCTGTGACCATTCGGCCACTAAGTCCTTACGAATTCCAAAGCACTTTTTCATGCCTTGTTTATGCGTAAGCCCCTAAAGTCTGCGACGAACTCGACAATTCCCGTGATGAACACACTACAGGTCGGCGACAGACTCGATCATTACCGTATCGAAAGCCTGGCTGCTGAAGGCGGCATGGCGTCGATATATCGCGCTCTGGATCTGCAGACTGGAATGTCTGTAGCGATCAAAGTACCCCGCTTCGAAGCCGAAAGTGATCCTGTCTTCTTCGAGCGCTTCAAACGCGAAGAGGAAATTGGAAGGCGGCTTGATCATTCTGGAGTGATGAAGGTACTCGCTGACGGAAACGGAGACCGTAGCCGGGTTTATATGGTGATGGAGTGGCTGGATGGTCGACTCCTCCGAAAAGTGTTATCCGACGAGAAAAAGCTCCCACCGCAGCGCGCCACGGTCATCGCGCTGCGCATTTGCGAGGCATTGGAATACATTCACAGTAATGGCGTCGTCCATCGCGATTTGAAGCCCGAAAACATCATGGTCGACTCCGAAGATCGCATCAAGTTGATCGACTTTGGTATCGCCAGCAGCGCGGGGGCGAGGCGATTGACTTTTGGAAAGTTCACCTCCTCCATGGGCACGCCGGACTATGTCGCTCCGGAACAAGTGAAATCAAAACGGGGCGATGCGCGTAGCGACGTTTACGCTCTTGGAGTGATCTTCTATGAAATGCTCACCGGCGAGATGCCTTTTGAAGGCCCCAACGCGCTCGTCGTTCTAAACGATAGGCTCGTGAACCATCCTATCCCGCCACGCGAGCGCGATCCGGAAATCTCTCCTCAGCTACAGGAAATTATTTACCGCGCGCTTGAACGTGAGCCGGCGAGCCGCTACGCCAGTGCGCGCGAATTTGCCAATGATCTTAGGAATCCGGATTCGGTCGGTGTTGCCGAACGCAACGAACTACGAGACTGGAAAGTACGGCGTCCCAGAGGGTCGAGGATGGCCTTGTTTTACGCAAGTCTCGCGTTGATTCCCATCGCCATAATGGTATTACTTCTAATTACTGCCTACCGGCATTAAGTGTACTGCTGCCTGCTTCCTCGATCTTGATCTGAAGCGCAAATCGCTTCTCGAAGGCTGTGTGAACTCCAACCGATTTCCCCACGGATCACGAACGTAGAACCGGCGACGTCCTGCGACCGGTTTGTCCCAGACACAGAGGATTCCCTGGTTCTGCAAAATTGCGAAAGCCGCCTGGATATCGGTAACCGAAAAGGCGGGATGGGCCTTGGTTGCGGGTCGAAAAGGCTCCTCGACGCCTATATGAAGTTGCCTCGAGCCTACCCGGAACCAACAACCGCCACGGGAACGCAAGGATTCAGGCTTTTCGATTTCGGCCAACCCAAGAATCTCACCGAAGAACTGGCGTGCCTCGGCCTCGCATCCTTTAGGGGCCGCGATTTGCAAATGGTCAATATCGGTTACCAATATTCCCGCCGCAACTGATGATCGCTTCCCGCGGTGCCCAACTGGCAACGAATCGCTCCGTTACTTCCGCTACTCGAATGAAAGCGTCCGCATGTGGCACAGTAAGTCCAAGGCTGGAGTAAAATGCTCGTCACTTAGTTTGTGACGCAATGGGGCCAATTACGCGAATCAGTGGGAGGTAAACATGAGAAGCGTTTTTGCGATCGCCTGCTTCTTGGCTCTGACACTCACCGCATGTCAGAGCAAGCAAAGCAGTGTTCCCCCGGCTGCCCCGTCAGGAGCCGAAAGCACACCGCCGATGGTCTTGACAGGGCAAGTTCCTCTCGAAGGCGTAAAAGGGCGTTTTGACCATTTTGCTTCCGGTAAAGGAAAGGTGTTCGTTTCAGGGCTGGGGAACAACACGGTGGAAGTGATCGATCTCTTCCAGGGAAGGCGAAGCCATGAAATTACAGGCGTGCCCAATCCGCAGGGCGTGGCCTTTTCCCAGAGGCCAACAAGCTCTTCGTGGCCAGCGAGAAGGGCAAGGTCTACATCTACGACGGCGACTCCTTCAAGCTGATCACCACCCTGACCTTTGACGGGGGCGCAGACAACATGCGCTACGACGCGGCCACCAAGCGCGTCTACGTCGGCTGCGGCGATGACGATAAAAATTCAGCGATTGCCGCGGTGGACGCGATGTCCAACAAGCGGCTCGATGAGGTGTACAAGATCGGAGGCGAACCGGAATCGTTTCAGCTAGAAAAATCCGGGCCGAACATTTACGTGAATATCCCAGATTTGAAGCAAATCGCGGTGATCAACCGCACGACGAAGGAAATTACGCGATGGCCGTTGACCGTGGGACAAAACTTTCCCATGGCTCTCGATGAGGCGGATCACCGGCTCTTCGTAGCCTCGCGAGAACCGGCCACGCTCTCGGTTTTTGATACGAGCACAGGACATGTGGTCGCCTCCCTGCCGAGCGTTCAGGACTCCGACGATCTGTATTACAGCGCCGAACACAAGCGCATTTTCATGCCGGGTGGGGAGGGATTCATTTACGTGTTTCAACAGAATGATCCCGACCACTATTCGCCGCTCGCCAAGGTTCCCACAGTTCTCGGCGGGCGTACGGCGGGTTACTTTGGCAGGCAAGGAAAAGGCTTCGACCGTTTTTATTTGGCCATCCCGGCCAGCAGCAGCGCCGGTGCCGAGGTTAGGATTTATACGGTGCAGGACTAAGAATCGCGGGCCACGGTACTCAAATAAGTGGCGAAGGATCGACCATCAATTAGCGGACCCAGGTTATGAACATCTCGGCGCCATTTATTAAGCGGCCCGTGGCTACGTCTCTGCTGAGCATGGGTTTGCTCCTGTTCGGGGGACTGGCCTTTCGCTATCTTCCTATGGCTCGTCTGCCCGAAGTGGAGTACCCGACCATTACGGTGTTCGCAAACCTGCCGGGTGCTAGTGCCGAAACGATGGCCACGGCGGTTGCTACCCCGCTTGAGCGTATGTTCGGCCGCATCGCTGGTATAACGCAAATGACGTCGCTCAGCCAGCTTGGTAGTACGAATATCACCATGCAGTTCGACCTTGATCGCAGTGCTGATGCGGCCGCACGGGATGTACAGGCAGCCATTAACGCGGCACGCGGCCAATTGCCAGCGAACCTGCCCACAAACCCGAACTGGCGCAAGACGAACCCCGCCGATTCGGATTTCATGAATCTCGCGGTGACTTCGGATACCGCCACGACGCCGCAACTCTACGACGTGGCGGAATCCATCCTGGCGCAGAAAATCTTACAGATACCAGGTATGGGGCAGGTGAATATAGGTGGGAGTTCTCGGCCGGGAGTCCGTGCGGAACTCAACCCGCTTCTTCTGAGCAAACTCGGCCTCGGGCTGGAAGACGTGCGAGCGGCGCTCGCGGCAGCTAATGCGGACGTGCCAAAAGGTGCGCTTTCCAACGAGAGCCGCATGCACGTTCTCAACAGTAATGATCAGCTTTTTCTTGCTAAGGAATATGCTCCGCTCATTATCGCCTATCGTAACGGAGCGCCGGTTAGGCTGTCGGATGTCGCCACGGTAATCGATAGCCAGGAGAACATTCGCAGTGCTGGATTCGTGAATGAGAAGCCCGGGGTAATTCTCGACCTATTCCGCCAGCCGCAGGCGAATATCATCGACACTGCTGACCGCGTGCTGGCGCTTTTGCCGATGCTGCGCGCATCAATACCCCCCTCGATGCGTCTGGAAGTGACGGAGGATAGTACGAGGATGATCCGTGCGTCCGTTAAAGACGTCGAGGTGACTCTCGTCATATCAATCTTCCTGGTCATCCTGGTCGTCTTCTGTTTTCTCCGCAGTGTTTGGGCGACTTCCATCCCCAGCTTGGTCGTACCGCTTTCTTTGGTCGGTACTTTCGGCATGATGTACCTGCTGCACTACTCGATCGATAACCTCTCGCTTATGGCGCTCACGATTTCGACGGGCTTCGTCGTGGACGATGCCATCGTGGTGATCGAAAACATCTCTCGTTACCTTGAGCAGGGGCTTTCTCCTCTCGATGCTGCATTGCGTGGTTCGCGTGAGATTGGTTTCACGGTCCTCTCGATGAGCACGTCATTGATCGCCGTGTTCATCCCCATTTTGCTGATGGGAGGCATCCTCGGCCGTATATTTCGGGAGTTCGCCGTCACGTTAAGCGCGGCGGTGGCCATCTCGATGGTGATCTCATTGACAACGACACCGGCAATGTGTGCGAAATTCCTGAAATCAGAAAGAGATCAGAAACACGGCTGGCTCGGGCGGACGAGCGAACGCGGATTCAAAGCGATGTACGACGGATATGCGAGCAGTCTCCGATGGGTATTGCGACACCAGCCGCTGGTGCTTGGCATTACGCTTGCAACCTTGTGCCTGGCGATTTATCTCTATGTCGTGATCCCCAAAGGTTTTTTTCCGCAACAGGACACGGGCCGCATCAATGGCAACGCTCGGGCTAGCGAAGATACGTCTTTTCAAACTATGCGGCAAAAGCTGCTCGATTACACGGCGATCGTCGAAGCCGATCCAGCCGTCGAAGCTGTATCGGGCTTTCATCAATCGAGCGAATACCGCTTTCCTCAGTATCAGTTTGAAGCCGCTCTCAGAACGCAAGGTCAGCGTCTCCGAGGTAATCAATCGGCTGCGTCCCAAGGTGGCTCGTGTTCCGGGAGCGATGTTCTTCATGCAGCCCCAGCAGGATGTTCAAATCGGCGGGCGTGCCGGCAACGCGCAATTCCAGTACACACTCCAGGGCGACAATCTGCAAGACCTACTTGCGTTTGCGCCGGTTGTTGAGCAGAAGCTGCGAACGATTCCGGAACTTCAGGATGTTAATAGCGATTTGCAGAGCCGCGCATTGCAGGCGAACTTGGTAATTGATCGCGATACCGCTGCGCGGCTGGGCCTGAGTCCACAGACGATCGATAATGCGCTCTACGATGCATTTGGCCAGCGGCAAGTATCGACGATGTATAAGGGGATTAACCAGTACCACGTCGTAATGGAGGTGGCGCAGCAATTCCAGCAGAGTCCCGATGCCCTCAAGGATATCTATGTCCGGTCCAATACCGGTCAGGAGGTCCCGCTCAGCGCATTCACGCACTATGAGTCTTCAATGACCTCGCTGGCCGTCGCCCACCAGGGACAGTTTCCGGCGATTACTTTCACTTTTAATCTCGCCCCGAATGTCCCTCTCGGAGGGGCGGTCGCTCGCGGTTCAAAATGCGGTACGTACTATGGTCGTGCCCGCGACGATTCATCCTGGTTTTCAAGGCACCGCGCAAGTATTTCAGGATTCCCTTGCTACGGAGCCCTACCTGATCCTGGCGGCGCTGGTTACTGTCTATATCGTCTTGGGAATTCTCTATGAGAACTACGTTCACCCCGTCACGATTCTTTCCACGCTTCCTTCGGCGGGCGTCGGTGCGTTATTGGCGCTGCTCATCTTTCGCACGGAACTCAGCATCATCGCGTTGATAGGTATCATCCTGCTGATCGGGATTGTGAAGAAGAATGCCATTCTCATGATCGATTTCGCGATTGATGCCGAGCGCAACCAAGGTAATAATCCCGAACAATCCATCTATCAGGCGTGCCTGCTGCGCTTCAGACCCATCATGATGACCACAATGGCGGCCATGTTTGGCGGCCTCCCTATCGCCGTCGGCGGAGGAAACGGTTCGGAACTTCGCCGCCCGCTTGGGCATCGCCATCGTCGGTGAGGTTTAATGGTGAGCCAGATGCTAACGCTCTATACGACTCCGGTCGTCTATCTTTACATGGATCGCTTTCGCGCCTGGATCAGCGGCGGGAAAACTTTGCGTCCGCTGGAAGATCGCCAAGTGGCAAATGCCCCGACAATTGGCGCGCAAGGTCCCCACGACGAAGCAAGTCCAGCGAAATCGCTTTGATCCGGAAGCGCGACGGTGCTGCCGACGACGCCTAACAAAGGAAAAGACCCACGCCAAGGGCGCGTGGGGCTCCGTTTTTAGGGATCTGTTGCCATTTAGGACGCGCAAGACTGATGTACGGTTATCTGGGTGAGCCTCTTTACTTGTGCGGTAAAATACACATACGCCTGATTTGCGTTGCGGCTTTGACGATTGTCCTTCAAAAAACAACCCTCCTCCGACCGGCTGAATTCTCGGCCTTCTTCCTTTCGAATGAAGTGGCAAATGCTTTCCGTCCCATCGTCTCAGAGGACTTCGATTTGAAGACGTTGTCATCACGAGCGAGGTGCCGTTCCCAACGCGGCGCTACGGCTGTGCGCGTTGGGATGCGAGAGAGGGATCTGCTTTTGGTGACCTGCTCTTGGACGTCGTTTCAGCGTCACAACTCGGCCAACAGTTGCGCGCAAATGTCGGTACGACAAGTGCACGAATAGAGCACACTAAGTTTCCTGTAATGAACACTTGCGCAAAAAAGGGAGGGGGGGTACCCCCTCCCTTTTCATTTGGCAGCGCCCACCCGCGCGTGGATTCGGCTTCTTCGTAGCGCTCGCGGGCGGACGCTGAAGGTGAGATAAAAACGTGCGGCTATTTGACCGCGAGGAGTTCGACGTCAAAGATAAGCGTGGCGTTTGGAGGGATGACGCCGCCGGCGCCGCGAGCTCCATATCCAAGCTCCGGCGGAATGCGCAGCTGCCGCTTGCCGCCTACTTTCATGCCCGATACTCCCTCATCCCATCCTTTGATTACCTGTCCGGCTCCGAGCTGAAACATGAATGGCTGGCCGCGATCAACCGAGCTATCGAATTTCTTGCCATCTTTTGCCAGCCAACCGGTGTAATGCACGCTCACGGTTTTCCCGGTTGTGGCGGTGGCTCCTGTGCCTTCCTTGAGGTCCCAATATTGCAGCCCGGAAGAAGTGGACTTGCCCTTTCCCTCCACTTTGGTTGGACTGGAATTATCCGCCTGGGCCCAACCGAAGACCGGGGCGAGAAGTCCAAAAAGAACAAAAACAATGACGTATTTTGCGTTCATAGTGTTCTCCCTAGGAGCGGCATCATACCATCCTCATCCATTGGACTGGAAATTTGAGACTTATTTGTGGGTGGCGCAGTGAAAACCGATGAATCCGGCACGTCTATGAGCCCATCGAATCCGGATATGCCATCGCATACAGATATGAAGGTTATCTCCGTTAATGTAGGTCTACCCCGTGAAGTCACCGTGAACGGCGGCACGGTGAGCACGGGCATATTCAAACATGCCGTCTCGGGCGCCATCCGCGTGGAGCGCTTGAACCTGGTTGGGGATAGGCAAGCGGATTTATCCGTGCATGGCGGACCTCACAAAGCTGTTTATGGCTATCCGGCGGAACATTACGATTACTGGCGGCGCGAACTGGCGGAAGACGAGCTGCCGTGGGGAATGTTCGGAGAAAATCTAACGACCGAGGGATTGCACGAAAGCGCTGTGTATATCGGAGATCGCTACCGCTTCGGGACGGCGGAATTGGTTGTCACGCAGCCGCGCTCGCCTTGTTACAAGCTGGGTATCAGGTTTGGAAGGCCCGAGATGGTCAAGCGCTTCCTGCATAGCGGGCGTTCTGGCTTTTACTTTGCGGTCGTGCAGGAAGGCGAAGTTAAGGCGGGAGACTCCATCGAGCTCGTTAGTCGCGACGCCAACAGCCTCTCAGTTTTTGACATTAACAAGCTGTACGCTTCGGAGAAAAACGATCGCGACATGTTGCTGCGGGCTTCACGACTGGAGGCTTTGCCAGAAGGCTGGCGCGGCTACTTCCTGGAGCGATTGGAAAGAATTGCCGGCTAAGATTGTGGCTTAGTTGCTTTCGGTTTCACCGGTTCCAAGCTGCTCTTTTTTATGGCGGCATAAGCGATAGGTGAGGCGAGCCACTGAATCAGCGCCTTCGCCGCTTCGGGATGTTCCGATGTTCTCGGGATGGCTGCGGCGAACACGGTGATGCGCTGCGCGCCGGGCGGCAGCTCACCCACGATATCGATGCCCTTCACGGGCCGCAGCTCGCTGATCTGTTGGAATCCGATCTCGACTTCTCCCGACGCGACGACTCCGCCAACTGGGTCGGCTTCAATCTTCCGGCATTTGGATTTGATCTGATCGGCGATTCCGAGCTTGGGAAAAAGCTCGGTGGAAAGATAGACGCCGCTGGCGCTATCGGAATACGCAATCGACTTTGCCGCCAGTAACGTGCGCTTGAGCGCGTCCAGCGTGCTGATATCGGGCTTGGGCGCGCCGGCCTTCACGGCCATGCCCATTTTGGATTGCACCAGATCAACGCGGCTACCAGGCCGGATTTTGCCTTGCCTGGTCAGGTCGTCCAGCGCGGGCGCGGCCATGATGACGACGTCGATTGCTTCACCGCGTTCGAGGCGAACCGGAATCGCATTGTGAGTCGTTCCCATGGATGGGCCGAACTCAGTCATCAGCTTGTTGTGGCTAGCACGTTCGTACTCCGGAACTAATTCGAGATAAGCGGCAGTAAACGCTCCGGAAGTGACGACCTTAATTTCGTCTTTATTGGCCTGCGGCGCGCGCGCACTTGCGGCCGCAATTCCGAGCAGCGCGCAGACTGAAATCAAGGCGGCGCGCTTGGCACGCAGGGGATGCAAAGTAGTGGTCCTCATTCTCATTGGTTCAGCAGCGGAATATCTTTGGCTGCAGGAGCGGGTGGCAGCGATTTCAGGAACGTGTAGATATCGGCGACGTCCTGGTCCGAGACGACTTTGCTTGTATACGGAGGCATGTTGCCGGTTGGCGCGTGAATATAGCGCGCGAAGGCGTCAATCGTGAGTGCCGGAGGACCGATGCGCGGCGCGGCAGTTGACTGAGACCCTTGGCCGACCCGGCCGTGGCATTGGTAGCAGCCATCGGCAACGTAAATGCGGCCGCCATTTTGGGTATTGCCGGTGAGGTTGGCAAGGTTGCTCGGCGGCGCAGGATTGGCCGATTGCAGGAAAGCATAAATATCGGCGAGGTCGGTATCGGAAACAGCCTGCGGAGTAAACGGCGGCATTTTGCCGGCGGGCTGACGAACATATCGCGTGAAGTCGGGCAGAGCCCGCGGCGGTGGAGCGAGTGCGGGACCGACTGCGCCCTGGCCTTCGGGGCCGTGGCAAGTGGCGCACATGTGCGCTGCGAATGCGTCTTTGCCCTTCTGCGCATTTCCTGCCGGGGCATTCTGCGGGCGGTTTTGAGCGCGCGCGGGGAAATACGCGCCGAGGAAACAAAAGAGCAATGCTGCGACTGACTTCAGGCCGACGCCTACATATTGATTACGTTGCATGTAAGCCTTTCCGTTTATCGCGGTTGCGTAACGACGTCCACGACGGCGGGTTCGCCGCGGTTGACAACTTCGAGCGCTCGCTTCAGCGCAGGACCCAAATCTTTCGGATCGGTGATGGGCCCTTCGCCATACATGCCCATGCTTTGCGCCAGCTTGGCGTATTCGATATTCGGCGTGGTGATGGTGGTGCCGATAGTCGCCCGATCGATGCCGCGATTGCGGCGATCGGCCATAATCTGCACCTGCATCACTTCCTGGTGATAGCCCCGATTATTGTGCATCACGCTGAGCAGCGGAATCTGATGATGCGCGGCGGTCCAGAGCACGCCGGGCGCATACATCAGATCGCCATCGCATTGAATATTCACAGATAGACGGCCGTATTTGCGATTGGCGAGCGCCGCGCCAACAGCTGCGGGCGCGCCATAGCCGATTCCGTAGCCGCCTTGTGTGCCGATGTAGTGATAGTGCTTATCCATATTCCACAGCCGCTGCGGCCAATTGCTAATAAACGGGGTCGTAGAAACCAGAGACCAGTCGCGGTCTTTGATCTGGTTCCATAGTTCCGCGCACAATCTCGCAGTACTAATCGGGCTGGCATCCCAGGCGACGGCGGCAGCTTCGCGGTCGCGCGCGAGAGTTTGCTGATGCACCTTGGCGAGTTGAGCGCCACGAGCTTCGCAGACGCGGCGCTTGTCGTCGGTCAAGAGGCGCTTGACGGCTTCAGTGAGTGCGGGAAGCGTCGTTTCGCCATCGGCAGCGATGGCTAAATCCACCTCGGGCAAGCGGTCGAAATCCTGGTAATTGGATTTCGTATAGAGATCGTCGGAATTGATGCTGATGAGCTTGGTTCCGGGCTTGATCAAAAGTTCGGAGGTGCGGCGCATCTGGTCGCGGAAGCTGTTTACATTTCCCCAAAAGTCGCTCATTTCAAGCCCAAGGATCACGTCGGCTTCGCGGATCAAGGCATTGGCTCGATCGGTCTGATTGAGCGGATGGCGGCTAGGGAAATTCATCCGGCCCGGACGACTGATCACCGGCGCCTGCAGAGATTCGGCGAGATCGATCAAGTTTTTCATGCCTGCAGGCGTGCGCCCGAGGCGATCGGCGAGCAGCACAGGATTCTGCGCATTCACGAGCATTCGCGCGGCTTCGGCGATGGCGGCGGAATCACCTTCAGGGGGTGTGAACTGTCCGAGTTTGGGGATGTGCACCGCGAGATTATCGGGGATGGGATTTTCCTGCAGTTCGGCGTCAGCCACGAGCAGTACAGGCAACGTCGGCGGCGTCATGGCGATTTTGTAGGCGCGCACGGCCGATTCCGCGAAATGGGGCAGGGAAGCGGGCGTATCGTCCCACTTAACGTAATCGCGCACCATGACGGCGGCGTCCTGAACGCTGTGTGACCACTCTACGGCGCCGATACGCTTGGTAGCGTCGAGGATATTTCCAACGATGATGTAAATGGGAACGCGGTCGCACCACGCGTTGTAAATCGCCATCGAGGCATGCTGGAGTCCGACGGTGCCATGAGCAAGAATCGCCAATGGCTTGCCTTCGATTTTGGCGTAGCCATGAGCCATCGCGGCGGAGGATTCTTCATGACAGCAGGTGATGAACTCGGGATTCTCATTGCCGCCGTAGTTGATGACGGATTCATGCAGGCCGCGGAAACTCGAGCCGGGATTGGAACAGACATATTCGATGCCGAGCGACTTGATGACATCAACCATAAAATCGGAGCCGGAGCGCGTCTCAGTGAGGACGTCGAGTTTCGCCGGCGAGCCGATTTCGGCTTCCGCTGGCAGGGGCGGCGGAGGCGCATTGCGAGCTTCGATCTGCTGCGCGCGTGAGGCCGTGGGATTGGCTGCCAATGCAGCGGCGCCCACGGCAGCGCTTTTGAGGAATGCGCGCCGGTCTATGGATCCTTTGTTGGGCGACGCTTTGAGCGAGCTTTTTTTGGATTTGCGCACGATTACACCTCCGCACTAGCCGCGAATGCGTTTATATCACAGGCGAGAGATCGCAGATACCTGGACCGACCTCTTCCAGTTCAAGGGTGCAGCGCGGTAAAGGAGCGGAAGTAGGGAGGGAATCGCCTGATGTTTGGAAGGCGGCGAAAGCTCAACTTTATTTATCGCGAAAAGCGCATCGTGTGGGTAGCCTCTTCGCGGAAGTGGTCGCTCTCGCCGCCGCTTGCGCAAGCTAACAGGGCGGGGGAGGACTATTCCTCCTCCATATCCATATTTTCTTCGCTTCGGTGCGTCTGGGTCTCGGATTGTTTTTGGCGGCCCGGCTGTGTCTTGCTGCTCCGGCTGCGGCCGGTCTGGCGCGTAGAACGAGTGGAAGCTCGTTTCGTTGGAGACTTTTTAGCCATTGATTCGCTCCTTTGGGTTGTGTCGTGACGGGGTTAAAATCCCGCCCAACGGGGTGAAATCCCGCTCACAAGGTACGCGGATTGGCGAGACCATCGTCATAGGGCGTTTGCAGTATTTCTGGTTACCGGTTGCCCTAGATAGTGGAAAAAAGCCGGTCCGAGCGATTCGTCCTATTCGGAGCGGGTGTAGCGCCGATTAATGGCTTCGATAACCGCGGAGCGACTCTTCTGTGGCCCTTCCTTGCCGTCCTTTTCGATTTCGCGTACTTCATTGGCGAGTGCTTCGTCTTTGATGGCCTCGCGGAGCCATTGCGAATAGTCGCCCTTGCGAAGATGGTGGAGCCAAGTCTCGTCGTCCACACCCTCGGCAATTTGTATGAACATATTCAAATTGTGCGCGCGCAGATTGAGCTTGCCGGCCGGTCCTCTAAAGAAAAAGCTGCGGTCGGCACCAAGCTTTCCTTCCGCATACTTGCGGCGGTGGCGTCGAACCTCGCTTTGGGGAGGCTGGACGCGCACGGCCAGCGGGCCATGTGGGCCGCCGAGGAGCCAGACGAACACCTCGCCCGGACGGCTTGGCAGAGGGCTATAAATGGGCGGAGGCACCCCCACAGCATTGCTGAAATGGCGGATTGTTTCCTCCGGTGATGCACCCACGGCAATAATCCCTGTCATGGACTTGAGCGCGGCCTCAAGTACCGATTCGACATGCACCGTGATCAGGATGAATCCGCTCAGTTGCTGCGGTATGACGGAAATTGTCTGGCCGCGTTCTCGTGGCAAAAGATGATGGGCTTCATCGAGGATGATCCAATGAGGCCGTCCGGTTTTGGCGCGAAGTTCCAGCAGCTTGGGGAAAAGAGTTGCAAAGAAGAGCGGACGATCCGCGAGGGGAAGTCCCAGCAGATTCACAATCAGGGACGATTGCGGATTATTGAGGATCTGGAATATTTCCGTGATGTCAGGAGGCCGTTCCGAGCTACCCAGAGTGACGATATTCTCAAGGTGCGAATAATCGCCCTCCGGATCGATCAGGCACACCTGGAAGTCAGATTGGGTCAGCCGCTCAAGCAGCCCAATCATGACTGTGGACTTTCCGCTGGAAGATGGACCCGCGATTACGAAGCTGGAGTCATATGACCCGATAGAGACTTTCGTACCGTCGGCCGCCGTTCCCATGAGAATCGGATGGCGCATGAGCCGGTTTTGTACTCCACGGAGATCGTCCAGGAGAAGGCGATCAATAATTTCTTCGACGCCTTTGCCGTTCGGCGAGCTGCAAGTGAAGTCGGCGCGCTGTCTCAGGGTTTCAATGGCATTGGAAACGGCGATTCCACATTCACCGGCTTTGAGCAGGGCATGATCGTTTTCAGCATCGCCCATCGTGACGGTATTGTGATGGGAAATGCATATCTCGGAAAGCGCGGCGAGCAGGCCCGTAGCCTTGTTGACGCCGGAGGGCAAGACCATAACCGCGCCCTTGTTGTAGATAACCTGGAGTTCCAGTCCGAGGTCGCGAATAACGGCAAGAATCTTGGTGTCCTCGGGCTCCCGAGAATCCACAATGACCAACCCCCGCGAAAATGGCGCCACGCCGCGCCGGTCCAGGGCGTCAATGAATGCCTGGGGAGGCGCCTCAGCGAGCAGTTTCGTTTCTCCCGTGGCCGGCCGGAATAGAACAGCGCCATTTTCGGCCACGACCCTGTCAAACATGGAGATTTGCGGGAAAACTCGCAGCAGGTCATCGAGTTGCCGGCCGGTTACCAGCAAGAGCTTGCGGCCGGAGGCGAGCAGCCGCTCGAGGGCGGCCAATGTGCTTTTAGCGACGACGCCTTTATCGGCCAACGTTTCGTCAAAGTCGCAAGCAAGAGCGAAATAGTGCATAACACTATTATGATCATAGCGAATCCGTTTTAAAGGTCGTTGCGAAAAAACGGGTTTAAGTCTCGACCCGATGCAGCGACGAACCGGCCGGCAAGAGCCCGAGACTCTACTGGCCCGCTAGGACTTTATAGCATCGGTGCCTAGTCCTTAGTCCTACAGTAAAACGTCCTTCCCTTTCCCTGCTTGGGCCGTATTCCGTTCCACTCCCCGCCTGCTATCGTGCACACGACTAGCATGAAGGAATTTCGATGCGCGACTTTGGCGACTTTCGTTAAATAACTGCCGAAGTGCCGGAATGAGTTTGGTTATCGGCCTGCTAAGAACAGTTAGAAGCGAAGGTAGATACGAGAGCAGCGTGATTCCCGTTTTTCTACACGAGACTCTAACCCAGGATTATCCCCAATGAGCAGCACTGTAACGCCATTCGCCCCAGGGCATTTTGAAATCCGCTTCCGGCCGCCCGCGCCCCCTCGAAATCAGGACGCATGGCAGAAACTGATCGGCGAGAAGCCCATCGGCGCGCGGCTGGAACCTTTGCCAGAGCACCGCACCAATTGGCGCGCTCTCGCGACCAGCACGGTTACCCAGGTTTCTGTTGTAGTTGCGTTGCTGCTGCTGCAGATCATCCTGCCGCCAAATTTCATTACCAAAGTCGAATACGAAGTCATGCCTTTGGCCGGACCGATGATCGAAATTCCTCAGACGAAGCCCCAACCCGTGCGGGCGAAGGTTCAGCCCCAACCAGTTCAGCCTCAGGCTCCAGAGCCGCAGCACATTGCCAAGTTGATCGCTCCACGGCCGCTGTCCGCGCCGAAGCCCAAACCGATTGAGGTGCGAACTTCTGAGATTCCCAAGATGGAACAGGCGCCGATTGTTGCGAAGCTGGACGTTCCCGATTCGGAACCGGTTAAGCCACGGGAAGTAAAGACAGGACTCTTGGGAGATTCACCGGCGGGCGGCGGTTTTGGCGATCCTCACGGCTTGCCTGGGGCGGCCGATCCGAGCAAGCAAGTGAACATCGCTCACGTAGGCGCTTTCGATTCGACTGTTGGCCCGGGAAACGGAAGCGGAACGGGCAATGGGACAGGAGCAGGCGGAAAAGGCGGCCGAGGTAATGGCAACGGCGTCGCTGGCTCCGGATTTGGCGACGGTTCTGCGTTTGCAACAGGGAAGAGCGCGGAAGGACCACGAGCGGTGCAAACAAGCGGCTTTCAGAGTGCTGAAGTGACTCCGGTGCCAGCGAAGAGCGCTGCTAAAGCGGCCGATGTGCCTCCTCCGACGGACGGAGTGGCGCTCCTTTCCAAACCGAACCCCATTTACACAGAGGAAGCGCGGAGATTAGGGATTGAAGGTGAGGTCCTGTTGGACGTTGTTTTCCTGGCGAGTGGGCAGATTAAGGTCAATGGAGTCATGAAGGGATTGGGGCACGGATTGGATGAGGCGGCGATCCGGGCTGCACAGCAGATTCGCTTCAAACCGGCAGTGCAAGAAGGGCATGCTGTGGATTTCCCAGCCACGGTTCACATTTCGTTCCAACTGGCGTTCTAAATTTTCGGAGGGCCCTATGCGTTCGCGCAGAGCGACTTTTTTTGCGGTAATCCTGATTGTAGCGATTCCCCTTGTGGCAGGGGCACAATCTTCCGTACAAACCTCGTCGGCGGCACTGGATCAGGCGGTGGATCGCATCGTGGCACAGGAAAAGGCGGAGATGCAGATGCTGCATCAGTATTCGCCACTGGTCGAAACCTATATTCAGATTCTGCGACCCGATCCGAACTTGGGTACCGCACCGGCGGGAGACAAGTACTATCTAGGCAAAGCCAATCTGGGCAAGGGCCTCGAAATGGAGCCGCTGACCAGCGACAAGGGAGCTCCGAACCTGAAATACACCGCCGGCGGGTTGGGAACCTTCTTGACGATGTCCATGCAGTTTCTGCCGCGCGGGTTCCTGCAGATGATTTACCTGGACATGAACGGCTTCGACAAGCAGCACTACAAATTCGAGTATGTGCGCCGCGAGTTTCTAGGTGAAGTGCGCTGCCTGGTGTTTGACGTCACGCCCGCGAAGGCGAACGAACGCGGGCGCTTCGAGGGGCGCATCTGGGTGGAGGATCAGGGCTTCCATATCGTGCGCTTCAACGGTGCGTATCAGCGCCCCAGCAAGGCGAGTTATTTCTTCCACTTCGACAGCTGGCGCCTTTTTGCCGGAGACAATCAATGGCTGCCGGCCTACATCTATTCCGAAGAGTCGGACCTGAGATACGGCGTGGCGCGGAAGCTCCAGTTCAAAGCGCAAGTCCGGTTGTGGGGCTTTGACCTGAATGGCGTGCGTATAAGGCGAGAGCAAGAGCTGAATAAGGTGATGGTGGAATCGAAGACGCCGGTAAAGGATCAAACCAACACGGCGAACGATTACTCTCCGATTGAAGAGCAACGCTTGTGGGAGCGCCAAGCCGAGGACAACCTCGCGGACCGCATGGAGAAACTCGGCGTGCTGGCGCCGCGTGGTGACGTAGACAAGGTGCTCGAGACAGTGGTGAACAATCTGGAAGTGACGAATAATCTAGATATCCAGCCGGAGATGCGATGCCGGGTGCTCATGACTTCTACGCTGGAGTCGTTCGATATCGGCCACACCATAGTTCTTAGCCGCGGGCTAATCGATGTTCTCCCGGACGAAGCAAGCCTGGCTACAATTCTGGCAATGGAACTGAGCCACGTCGTGCTGGGGCACCGGGTCGATACCAAGTACGCGTTCTTTGACCGTATGTTGTGGGATGACCAGGATACGTTCCGTCATTTTGGGTTCGCGCGTACCCCGGAAGAGGAACAATCGGCCAACCTGAAGGCGCTGGAGCTGCTGGCGAAATCTCCGTACAAGGATCACCTCGACGCCGCCCGGCAATTCGTTCAAGTGCTGCAGACGCGCTCGAAAGAGATACCGAACCTGATCAGCCCGCATTTGGGAGACAGAGTGCCGATCACTTGGAGCGGACCGACTACTGTAGCGGCTTCAGCCTCACCTGCATTACAAGAGGGGCAGACTGCGCCGAATCCCGGTGTGATTTTCGCCGCGTTGCCGTTGGGCGGGCGCCTGAAATTTGATCCCTGGGACGATCAGGTGCAGCTCTTGAAGGCGAAGCCCGTGGGCACGGTGGCAGAACGCGAGAAAATGCCATTTGAGATTACTCCATTCATTCTCTATCTGACGCGGGACAAGATCACGCCAACTGAGACCGCGAGCATGCCGACGGACTCGGCAGGGGCCGTAAGCGATAACAAAGCTCCGTCTGGCGAAGTGGTCGACACAGCTAAGAAGAATCAATAGCTACGCGTAGGGCGGGCGCCATCCCGCCCTACATTCCTTCCTTATTGGCCCTTATTGGCGATTTGCACAGTCGGAGCATATCTGTCCGGCCTATACGCTGTCCGTTCTATCCCCTGCTAACTTATCCCGGGAAAGAAAACTCCGGGCGCAAGGCCAAATACCAGTTTTCCCCGATACTTCTTTTCTGAATGCCGTAGCAGACTCGGCGTGAGGCCCCCGGATGAGCCCAGCCGCCACCTTAGTCGGAGGCCAAATTACGGCTGCGACTTAAGTCGCAGGAAAAGGAGAATTTAATGGCCGAAAGAGCATCAGTGTCACAATCAACCGGTAGAAGTCTTGCCAGCCAGGGAAGCTCGGCGGCGGCCCTGACACCGAGGTTTGTGGAGCCTCAAGCGATTTACAATCGGATGAATGAATTGTATGACGCAATTTCGCGGCGTGCGTTCGAGCTATTTGAAGGAGACGGCAGAGTCGCTGGCCGTGATCTCGATCATTGGTTCCAAGCGGAATCCGAGCTGCTGCATCCCGCGCACGTCCGAATCAGGGAATCTGGAGACGCGATCACAATCGAGGCAGAAGTCCCCGGATTCAGCGCTAACGAGGTGCAGCTAAGCCTGGAGCCACGTCGATTGACAATTAGCGGTAAGAAGCAGTCAAGCGCAAGCGGCGAGGGAAAGAAGGGAAACGTGCTTTATAGCGAGCGATGCTCGAGCGAACTTCTGAGATCTGTCGAGCTGCCGGTGGAAGTGAACACCTCGCGTGCCACAGCCACTCTAAGTAACGGGATTCTGGAACTTACCGCGCCAAAGGCGGCCGGAAAGAACACACCGGTCCAAGCCAAGTCAGTCGGGGCGGCGTAAAAAAAGAAAAACTTGCGACTTATTACGGGCTCACTGAAGTTGAAGTCGCTTCAATTCTCAACGGCTCGTATAAACCCGAGCCAATGCAGTTGAACGAGCCGCACTGCGACCGCGTTTGACGGCAGCGTAACCCCAAACAGTTTGAAGAAGTACTGACCGGCGCAGGCACACGGCGTCGGCACCGAAGATGTGTGTGCAAACCCGGCTACCAGCCGGACCCGGTTAACGACCGGAGGATTAAGGATTCACAAGGAGAAACAAAAATGGCTACACGTATTGAGGAATTGCAATATACATCATCATGGGTCGGCGCTTTACAGAGCGACCCGGATAGATTCGGGCGGCTGGCGTGCGACGCGAATAAGAATATTGTTCGCGGCTGGCTGACCGAGAACGGCTAAGACGTATCAGGCGTTCCACTACCGTGATCGAGTGCAGCAAGAGAACGCCATCCACAATCGCTTTTCATATTGGTCGAATGACGATTTTCGCAAAGAGGCTTCGATGCGGCGAGCGATACATAATTACGAAACGAATGGGTCTTTCCTTCAATAAATGTCATACGCCTTATTGTAGGGCGAGTGCGGCTTACTAGCGACGTATGCGGCAACGTCGTAGGCTTGCTGCGGCGTGAGCGTACCGGGATTGTTTTGCGGCATATTGCGCAGTACAAATGCAGCCATCTTCCTCACCTGATTCATGCCGGCCCCGTCGTTGTACGCGGCGGGGCCCCACAGAGCCGGGAGAATCCCCGCGACGCCTGCTCCGTCTTCACCATGGCAAGTAGAGCAATTTTGCTTGTAAACCGCTTCGCCCCGTGCGGGATCGCCTTCCAGGGCTGGCACGCTGGCCAATCCACGGGCGGGGGACTCATTCCTCGACTCTGCCTGTTGCGAGAGCCAGTCCAGATAGGAAAACAGCGCGGTCATCTCGGGACCATCGTGCGGCAGCGGAGAACCATTTTCACTGCGCGTAACGCATTCCTGAATGCGATCTTCAAGAGAAATATTATGCTTGGCTCGGTCGCTGAACATCGGAAACCACTTGGGGGCCCCTACCAGCGCAATCCCATAGCTCATTGTTCCGCCCTGGAGATGGCAATTGCTGCAACTGAGCTGATCGCCTACGTAAGCCGAGGCATACTTGGGGGTCTGCGTGAAGATTTGCATGCCGAGCAGAATACTTTCGCCGCTGGGTCCAGGGGGAATTTTGCTGGCATCCGGAGGCGTCCATGTCCGCAGAATGGGTAGGCTCGTTGGCGGCTGAGCCGACGCTTGCTTCTGGGTTTGTGCAGAAACAAGGTGGACACTCTGTCGAGCCCCTTGACTGGCCAGAACAGTAAGGGGCGCTAGGATCAACAGCAGTTTGTGTAGCACATTTCGCTTCATCGCGTCGCTCCCGTTGCACCTGACGATCCCCTTTGGCCTCCAGGATACAACGAACGGATGTAGTAGGTGACCGCCTGAATTTCCGGTTGCGTGAGTAATGGCCAAGAGGCCATGGCAGTGCCCGGAACTCCTTTCTCGATAATGCGCTTCGCCGCCGCGTAGGAAGGCCGCATTCCTTGAAAACTCTGAGGGTTCGGGGGGGTAGCGAGTCGCGTCCTTTCCGTCGCCGCTTCCGTCTTCTCCGTGGCAGCGGGCACAGTGCATCGCATAGATGCGCCGTCCCGCTTCTTGGAGCGCTTCAGGAGGTGCGAAGCGGTCCGTCTCCGGCAACTGATCGGCACGGCCGAGCCGAGCCGTATATGCGCTGACGGCGCGGAGATCTTCTTCCGAAGATACGTGCCACGCAGGCATATCCGATCCGGGTACGCCTTCATGAAGGACGTTCAAGACGAACGAGTCGCTGAGGTCGAAACCGGTGAGGTCGAAGGGCGTCGGATGCAAAGTCTGGCGCACCGGGGAATTGCCGTCCCCGCTCCGTCCGTGACAGTGGGCGCAATCACGCATGAACAGGCGGCGGCCCTTTCTCAAATCGACGCTGGATAATTCCCGCGCGCTCGGTTTTCGTTCGTTGTTAGCCTCTGGAGACCGAGCGGCCGTCGAACGAAGCGGCATGGCAACTTCCGCAAAAATTGCCATACCCAGGAGTATCAACGCCAAGAAAAACCACCTACGTTCGTTCGCTATCTTTGGAGCGACCGCTCCCATGGCTGACGTCTCCTCTGGGCGCAGAAATGGGTAGCTCTCACACCGATGCTACGCTGCCATGTAGCTATAGTGGTCCTCGCATTGGAAGATAGCCAGCGCCGCCGCTAAGGACGGCACGATAATAACGCCGGGCAGCGCGTGCTCGACCATATCCTTGGCCACCTCTTCCGGCTCAACAGAGAGGCCATCCTGCTTGATGAACCCCCGGGCCGCCTCCTCAACGGGCGTGTGACAGCTCACGAAGCGCACGTTAAGTGGACCTGAGGGATGCTGATCATCCAGATTGAATCAACTGACTAAGGTTTGCCTTCCACAGATCTCTGGTCGTCTCTGGTCTCTTGGGTTCCGTAATTTTTTCCGAGGTATTCGGCGATGGATTTGGCATCGGACTCCGTGATGGGCGCGCCATATACGTGAATCATCTTGTTCACCTCGTCGCTCCAATGCTTCGCGTCGAGGTGCGGTTGCCGGACGATGTAGTCGGTCGAGTGACAAATGCCACAGTTCTTGCGCACTGTATCAACCCCAGGTGCCGGCTTAAGGGCAGAATCCGGATTGTCGGCGGGAAGTCGAATCGAAACGCGTTGTGCCGCGATAGCGGTTAGAGCGCCAACGGCTGCCACCAGCATGCCCGCGATGAGATGTCGTTTCCAGCTGTACATCGCTGCTCTCCGAGAACTAATGCGCAATTATGCCGCGGATACGCTCACGCGCTCCACGAAGTTCTGCATATAACCGGCTGGGTTCCAGATCCGTTGGTCCGGCTGCGATTCACCAACTCGATTTACGGCCCGTACCATCAACACGTATTTGCCCGGACGCCGTGGAGTCCAGTTGAACGACCACTCCCGAAACGAATAATTGCCCCAATCCCGGCCTAGTGTTCCCCGTTGCCAAGTTGCGCCCGAATCCGTGGACACGAAAACGTCCTGTATGCCATAACCGGCATCGAAAGCAATTCCCTTCAATATGGTCTCCCGGTTCACGGGAACACGAGCACCCTCTTGGATGGAGATAAGGAACGATCGCACATTCATGCGATTTATAGGTACCGAATGCGCCGGCGCCGCTCCCGGCTCGATGCACCCGCAAGGCGTATCGGGAATCAGGTAAGCCTTTGTCATCCAGAATCCGTCAAACGGATGGTCGAGTACGTTGATGTCCGAAAGATTCTTCACCCAATATGTGGCATACCAGCCGGGCACAATAAGTCGCGCCGGAAAACCATTGAGAAGAGGCAACGGCTGCCCGTTCATCTCGTACGCGACCAGTACGTTTGGATCTTCGATCGCATGTGAAATGCTAAGGCTCTTCACAAAATCGGGAACGCTCGGCATTTGAGGTTTATCGAGCCCATTGAAGGTAACCTCCATCGCACCCTGCTTTACTCTGGCCTTCGAAAGGATGTCGCGTAGCCGGACGCCGGTCCACTCGGCATTGCCCATCGCGCCATTGGCCCATTGGCCGCCGAACACGCGCGGCGAGGAATAACCGCGGCTGTTACCCGAGCATTGATTCACCGCGACAATGCTCGTCTGAGGAAAACCGTTCCGCAGATCATCGATGGATAATTGGAGCTCTTGCTCCACCTGGCCGCCTATTCTCAACCGCCATTGCGACATATCGATATCGGTCGGAGGGTAGATGTGATAACGCACATAGAAGGCATCATTGGGCGTGATCGCGGTCTCAAAATACTTCATAGGAGTTTCCAGTTGGGGCGGGCGGGATGTAAGCAAAATCAACTCAGTCTTTTGTGGATACCGGACAAGAGGCCGGTCGGCGATCAACGGATTCTCTGCGAGCTCCGCGGCATGCGCAGCGTTTGATCCTGGAAGTAATCCCTTGGCCAGAAGATCGATGCTTGCTGCCGCCGAAACCGTTCCGAGCATCTGGAGAAAATTTCGCCTAGGCGTTTTCCTCTGGTCTTCCAATTAAAACACCTCACATCTATCTTCGATGTTGATCTGATAACCCAGGTTCGCTTTTCTTAGCGAGGGCCGGGTAACGGAATTTCGCTATCGCGACACATCCCGGCGTTAGAGCTTCTATTGGAGATCTTTGATTTGCTGCTCAAACGCGAAGTCCGAAGAGGGGCCGCATCCTTGTGCCTATCCCGTTGCCGGCAAAAGCGGCGGCAAACCAGACCCAGCCGTGAACGCTGGATGAGGCGATGCCGCTGAAGTAGGCACCGATGTTGCAACCGTAGGCGATGCGCGACCCATAACCGAGCATTAGTCCGCCGAGGATTGCCGCCACTAATGACTTAGCTGGCAGGCGCCAGACTGGCGCGAACCGGCCAGCCATCCCGCCGGCCAGCAGCGCGCCGAGAATGATTCCAAAATCCATGACCGAGGTGATGTCGCTCAGCACGCTGGAGCGCAGCGCCGCAGCATTCGGAGCCAATTGCCAGTAGGGCCACGCCCCGACGTTTACACCCAGGGATGCAAGCACTTTCGATCCCCATAGAGCGAGGGCAGACGTTATCCCCCAAGGACGGCCCGACAACGCAAGCGTCGCGATATTGACGCCCGCGAGGCCTAACGCACCTGCGACGAGCGGCCACGGGCCCTTCCATGCGCTCCCGTTGCGCGGCGCCACAGCCGTACTGGCTGTACTCTTGTGAGCACTCTCAACCAAAGTTCCGTGGCGGGCGTGTTCGACGACCACCGAGGCAAGCGCAATGCCCCCGAACAGCAGAAAGCTGACCGTCAAACTTGGAGCAAGGCCCAAACGAGATACCAGCGAGATCGGTTCCAGCGCTGGAGCCGCCTGCCAGAACGGCATATGTCTTGCGCCGATCACTGAGCCGGCAATGAAAGCAACTAGTGTCGCCAGCATGCGCACACTGCCGCCGCCCGCGGTGTAAAGCGTGCCCGAGGCACAACCACCGCCGAGCTGCATGCCCACACCGAACAGGAATGCCCCTACTACGACGGGGAGCCCGACCGGCGAGACCGCGCCACGAACCGGCTGGCCGAAGATCTGTCCGCGAGCCAACACCGGCAGAAATACAGCGCAAGTTGCGGCCAGCATCAGCATCTGTGCGCGCAGACCCGCTCCGCGCCTCTCGGCGATCATGGCTCGCCAGGAGGAAGTGAAGCCGAAAGCAGCGTGGTATAGGACCACCCCTGCGCCGGCGCCCACCAGGAACAATGCGCCTTGTCTCCACGCGAACGCCGCGGTCAAATAGGCCGTGCCTGAGGCGATGAGCGCGAATGCGACGCCCACCGGAACTGCGTTGGTTGACGGCCGCGGTAGTGCGTAATCAAGTGTGGCGGAACTCATCGCAATCCTCGAAGCCCTGTATTATGCGACGAACCGGCTATGGCTATTCTCTGGGCTAATCCTACGTGTCATGGTCATCGCTTTCTTCGCTGAGTTCCCACCGCATAAACCGAAATTCTAGTCTTCACAGCAAAGAAGAATTATCAGGGCCTACGTCGCAAGGCACGGCTCAGTCTGCCGTTCGACAATTGTAATAGGAAGTCGAGGTAGGCTCACGAGCGTGGAACCTCCTGATGCGTGTGCTAGACCCGGTGCTACTGGGCGGGACGGTGCTGCTGGGCGGAGACGGTATGCCGCCCTAAGCTGGCCCGCCAGCAACGATCACAAACCTCGTCCGGGTAGACAAAGTAATTGGAAGATTTGCGGCATTTGGGACATTCGAGAGGCACAGGCCGCGCCACTCCGCGAACGTTCAGACCATGTGCACTGGCGCGCAGCTCAACCCACTTCCCGAACTCTGCTGCCGCGTTCCGCTCGTTCAGTTCGCGAGATTGCTCGCGCGTGAGGAAAAAAGGCCACGGACGAAGGAGGATCACCAACCCTGCCGCTATTATGATCGCCACAAGCAATATAACCATAAGGCAACCCTGCCCGCGTTCAATTCCGACTGCGTTATCAACAGTAGCTTCCCCCCACCAGGGAGAAGCAGCCGTTCTCTAACTTGGATGCTTATTGATAACTAGCGGGTGTGCCAAAACCAGCCCGTAGACCGGATTTTCGGACGCTGCGATCCTGGGCTTGGCCAAGCTGCAGAACCCTGTTGCTCGAAATAAAGGTGACGTTATAATCGGTTTATGCGACAGGTTCTGTCGACATCGGCGCAATTGCCGAGAAGGAGGTGATCCAGTGAGGTTCGGTTTACTCTGACGCAGTAGAGGAGGCGCTTGTGAGTTCTTACCGAGCGCCTCTCTCCTTTTTTCCTTCCGCCCCGAAATATCAACACTCCCTGTGATTTGGTACCTCTCACGCCTGACAAGTTGCTGAACGGAATTTGCCGCGGACTGACAGTTGGGCGTCAATATTTTGACTTAGAGACCGACGTCGGCCGAGAGAAGCGCGTTCATGTCGGCGAGGGTGGATGCGTAAAGTAAAGTACCCAAACTGTTTTCGTGAATCGACATCGGCTCCGTCCAAAGTCGCGACGAAAATGCTCTTCAATTCCCGGTTAGATTAAAACGGGAAGCTGGGAAGCTGGGAAGCTGTGGATCGGACTTCTGTTAATCAAGCGGCGCACACCGCGAAGTCAGAACCGCTACTCAATCTCTCCCCAGAAGCTCTGAAAATTCAAGGAACCCCTCGGATGCTGGTCATTGCCGCCCATCCAGACGACGAAACCATCGGCGCCGGCGTGCTTATCAGTCGAACTCCAAGCGTCCAGATAGTCCATGTCACCGAGGGCTCCCCGGAGAATCCGTCCAGACGCGCGCGCATCTGGATTTTCAGATTGGGAAGCATACGCCAGAGCTAGAAGAACAGAGGCCATTAAAGCCCTCAGAAAAGCAGGTGTTCGTGAACACGAAATCAGGAATTTGCGCTTTGTCGATCAGCAAGTCTCGTTTTACCTGAAGGAGCTTACATTCCGCATTTTGGCGCTGATCTAGGAGACGAAGCCGGAGATGCTTCTGACGCATGCATACGAGGGAGGACATCCCGACCATGATGCTGCTGCGCTGACGTGTCACCTGGCGTACGAACTCCAGCGCGCGCACACGTTCGAGCCGGCATTCGACTTCCTAGAGTTCACCAGCTACCACGCCGAGAACGCCCGCATACGGCCTTACGAGTTTCTTCCTTGCGGCGACCGAAAGCAGTATCGCTACCGCCTCACTCGCGAAGAGCGACAGCTGAAGATAGATATGCTCAGGGAATACGAGACTCAGTCGCGAACACTGGCGCATTTCTCGTCACCGCGATTTGAAACGTTCCGAAGAGCTCCAAAATATGATTTCAGCCGGGCGCCTCACGAGGGCAAGCTCTTCTATGAGTATTTCGACTGGGGAATAGACGGCCAAACGTGGCGAAGATTGGCCAGTAACGTTGTGACCCACCTGACCCCCTGGAGACGTGCATTGTGAGACTCACGATTTTGAGCGTCGCTTTCTCGCTCTCGGCTGTCGATCCTGATTCTGTCGGCGGCGCTGAGCAGGTTCTCTCAGAAATTGACGAAGGCCTTGTCCAGAGGGGGCACAGGTCTCTTGTAATTGCTCGTCCCGAATCGAAGGTGGCGGGCACACTGATTCCAACGTTGTCATTACCCGG
Organism: uncultured Acidobacteriota bacterium; assembly: GCA_963803735.1. Classification (GTDB taxonomy): domain Bacteria; phylum Acidobacteriota; class Terriglobia; order Acidiferrales; family UBA7541; genus Palsa-189. Next base: position 268,615 of record CAWDNV010000023.1, read on the forward strand.
GCCGATCTCTGACGTCACGTGGAAGATTGCGCATCAGGCTGTTCGAAAGGCCATTGCATCCGCCCTGGATCACCACTCGGTAGACCTCATTCATATGCACGGCTTCGATTTCGCGAATTACCTTCCGCCTCAGGATGTGCCAACACTGGTTACGCTACATCTCCCTCTGGATTGGTACAGGAGGGACGCGCCGCGCGTTTTGAGGCCGAAAACGTATTTTCATTGCGTCTCACCGTAACAAAGAGAGTGTTTCGCTTCAGATTTTCCGTTCCTGCCAGATATCGAAAATGGCGTCCGAACCGATTTGCTTCGGGAGGCGGCGCATGTTCGCAAGCGCGATTTCGCGGTTTCGCTGGGACGCATCTGCCCCGAAAAAGGTTTTCATCTCGCGATCCGCGCCGCCAAGCAGGCGCACACCGGCCTGTTTCTTGCAGGGCGCGTCTTTCCATTCGAAGAGCACCAACGTTATTTCGCGGCGTAGATTGCGACTGAGTTGGATTTACAGCGGCGGCTGGGACGAGTGCAATTTTCAACGGCTTCGTAGCGACTCGCCGTTTCTGCAAGACATCGCCGTCAATGCTGGATTTAGAATCGAACGGCAAAAACAGGAGCCCTGCCCGGTCCTTGATCTCCGCGCTCTGAATCCAGCCAATTCAATGCTAAAAAAGGCGCGCTATTTCTCCCGGAAATTACGCCAGATGCATCCGGTCCTTATCCAGGAAGCCGCCGCGCATTCCCTCGACGAGTTGTTCGGGGCATTAGAGCGATTGCATCAGGATCGATGGCGCGCGAAGAGCCTTGCCGGTGCGCTGACCCACGAAAGGGATCGAAGCTTTCATCGTCAGGTTGCCGGCCTCTTCCTGAAATCACAGATTCTGAAGCTGTACGCACTGCGCGTTAGAGAAAGAATTGTCGCTGTTCTTTATGCATTTCGACACAGCAAACGGACCTATTTCTACCTCAGCGGATTTGATCCCGAATATGGGCGCCTGAGTGTCGGAAGCGTCTTGCTCTGTCACGCAATTGAGCAGGCGCTTCGAGACGAATGCCACGTCTTCGACTTCCTAAGAGGACAAGAGCCATACAAATATCGATGGGGAGCGCGCGATCAGGCAACGTTCACGAGAATTATCAGGAAGAAATCGTGAACAGAAGCACGGCAAAATGCTGGCTGATTTTGTAGCGCAAGTAAAAGTGAGACTGAGGAGGGCTTCCGAGAGCGATTTGCCCGCTCTCGAATGGTGGGGCTGGCATCGCAACCATCGTGAAATCATTCGATCCGTTTTTGACCAAAGCCTCCGCGGAGAGAGCATCATGATCGTCGCTGATAGCAGAGGATTCCCGATCGGACAGACCTGGGTCGATCTCATCCGAAAAAAAGATGAGGGCGCCGGCGTTCTGTGGGCAGTGCGAGTGATTCCCGAGTTTCACGGGTGTGGAATCGGGTCGCGTCTCATTTTCGCTGCCGAGCAGTTTCTGCGAGACCTGGGCTACGACATTGCTGAAATTGGCGTGGAACCCGGCAATAACCACGCCAGAGATTTGTACATAAAGCTGGGATATCAGTTGACTGGCAGAGAAGTGGACACTCGGGCGTTTCGCGACGCAAGCGGAGCAAAACAAGTTTTGATCACCGATCAGTGGATTCTGCGCAAATCTCTGGGCGCCGCTGTTGGGAGCTCAGCGGCATGACACCGGCACGAAAGCCGATTGGTATTCGCTGGACGATGGGTGATGTAAGTCTCGAAGGCTTTGAGGCGCTTCAGTTCTCCATCCGGGGAGCATGGAATCTGTTTGCAGATAACGCAGATTACGTGGTCTGTGTCAATTCGGTGCCACTCTCAGTCGTACAACAGAAGACAGGAGCGCTCCCATGTGCAGTACGCTGGCGCGCCGTAACCCAGGCTGACGCACCAGCATTTCTTCGGAATCATCTGGATCCTGCAATGGCCGAGGGTGTCGCGTGGAAGTTTGCACCGCTGCGCGTCTTTCCCGATCGCCATGAACTTTCCTTGGATAATGACTGTATTCTTTGGGCGCTTCCACGTGCAATGCGAGATTGGCTTGCCGCGGAGGAATTGTGCATTCTTGCTGAAGACGTCAAGACTTGCATGGGGCAATACACAACCCTCTGCGCACCTGAGTCCAGGAATGCAGGCATTCGAGGCCTCCCTCCCGGTTTTGATTTGGCCGCCGCGCTCGAGACGATCTTTTTGGAGATGCCGGTCAAGCTCGAATCCGAGCTGGATGAACAAGGCCTGCAGGTCGCTGCGCTTTCGCGCTGGAGAAGGACGCTTGCCGTGTCGATTCAGGATGTGACCATCTGCTCTCCCTTTCCTCCACATCTTCCATCTTTAGGAAAATGCGGCGTCCATTTTGTTGGTTTGAACGCTCGGGAATTGCCCTGGAACGTTAATGGACGGGGCGCGTCTGAAATGACGCGTGAAAATTGGAACAGATTCCAGGGTCAAATAAGCGAATTGCTTGGGCCTGCCGTGAGTCCAAACAAAAGCTCACGTCGGTAGGGCAGTTCAGATTATCGCGTTCTGTTCATCTCAATTGGGCTTGAGCACAACTTTTTCGCAGTTGTCCTCTTTGTCTCGAAACATTGTGTAGCCGCGTGGGGCTTGGTCTAGCGACAGACGATGTGTAATCACCATGGACGGGTCGATCTCACCTTTGATCACGCGATCCAGGAGCTGCTGCATGTACCGCTGCACGTGACATTGGCCTGACCTGATCGTCAGGGACCGATTCATCAGCGAACCCATTGGGAACTTGTCTATGAAGCCTCCATAGACGCCTATCACAGAAATTGTCCCCCCGTTCCGGCAAGCTAAAATTGCTTCCCGCAACGCGATAGGACGATCGGTTTCCACCATCATTGCTTGCTTGGCGCGGTCGTAGGCATACACGAACCCATGCCCATGAGCTTCCATTCCAACTGCGTCGATGCACTTATCCGGGCCCCTTCCGCCGGTCATCTCTTTTAGAACTTCCAGCACGCTGGTCTTTTCGTAGTTGATCGGAATGGCCCCGGCGCGCTCAGCCGCCATCTGGAGGCGATAGGGAAAACGATCGATGGCGATCACTCGCTCCGCTCCAAGAAGGTACGCGCTCTTCATCGCGAATAGTCCCACGGGTCCGGCGCCCCAAACCGCGATTGTGTCCCCAGGCTCGATACCGCACATCTCCGCGCCCATGTATCCAGTCGGGTATATGTCGGAAAGAAACAACACTTTTTCGTCCGGCAGCTCTTCGGGAACCTTGATTGTGCCGACCTCGGCGAACGGCACCCGTGCATACTGGGCCTGGCCGCCCGCAAAACCGCCGAGCATGTGTGAGTAGCCAAATACTCCGGAGATCGAATGTCCGAGCATGGCTTCCGCAATCCCGGCGTTCGGATTGGAATTTTCGCAACATGAGTACATTTTGTGCCGGCACGAAAAACACACTCCGCACGCAATCGGAAACGCTGTGACCACTCGGTCGCCCTTCTTCAGGTTCCGAACTTCACTTCCGGTCTCCACTACTTCGCCCATAAACTCGTGGCCCAGAATGTCGCCGCTCTCCATTGTTGGCACAAAGCCGCCGTAGAGATGCAAATCGGACCCACAGATTGCTGTCGCTGTGATCTGAATGATTGCGTCGCGCTTATTCAGAATCTGTGGATCAGGAACCGTTTCGACTCGAACGTCATTCCTTCCCATCCAACAAAGCGCTTTCATCGCGTGGCTCCTTTCTCATAGTGGCCGCTAAACTCATGCACCGGATCCGGCTGTGCCGGGTGCATACCGGGATGTATGCTGGCGTCGGAATGCGTTACCTCGCCGATTTCAAGAACCTGCTTGAACTTCCGAAGGTCACTATTGAGCCTGCGACCGAGCTCCATCTGCGCCATTTTCCGGAGTAAAGCCGCGCCGCGTTTGGATGAAAAGCTGATCTCTACGCGCACGAGCGTTCCGCGGCCGCCCGGCGCGCTATCGAATTGCACCCTGGCGGTGTGTTCGAAGATCGAGTTGCTTACCGACCTCCAGGCAATCAGCCGGTTTGCCTCATCGGCCACCGTCTCAGCGTCCCACTCGATCCGCATGCCCGCGGGGCCTTTGGCAACCCAATGTGTCCTACGATCTCCTGTTTGGCGCACCGATTCGAGGTACGTCATGAATCGGGGAAGGTTCTGGAAGTCATGCCAGAAGCGATAGGCCTCCTCCACAGACTTTTCAACAATGATTGTGCGGACGACGCTCGTCGTGCTCTGTCCGTTAGGTGTTTCCTCTAATTGCTGCGCACAGTACAGGTCAGCCGCTGTGACGCCGATTACGGACGCAATCGAAAACGCCACCCGCTTCTTGTCGCTTCGTTCGTCCGTCAGAGCGGAGGCCAAGGACGAAAGATCAAGCACGTCTCCGCCGACGCGCGCCCACATCCAGCCCGCTGGACGATCCTGAGTCAAGATGCCGATTCCGGCGGCGAGTTCGCGCAGACCGTACAGGCGCAGTAAACTTCGGTTCTTCGGATCCTCCCGAACGCCGGCCGCATTTGCGACTGCGCGAGGTGCGACGATCTCCGCAAGTCCGAGGCCCACGCTGAACCATCCCAAACCTTTCGTCAGGCGATCTGTAGTTGAGGAATCGCGACTGGAGTAACGATTTTGCATGGCGGCTTACCTCCCGCGCTCGTAAAGAATGGCCTGGACGTGCCCATTTCCTGGCAGGAGTGTCTCCTGGAAGGAACGTTCGTCACGACCTACAAGTTCACGCTAGTCCCAAGCGATGGTCGGTAGTATCGGGACGTGACGGTATTTTTTTCTAGGAGAACTCGGCCAGTCGGAGCAGCGACCATGATGAAAGATATTGACGCCGGTTGAGTTCCTCCTACGCCCAACGCTCCCGAAGCTGGGTATTTGTCCCCGCAGCTCTAACTGGATTTACCCAGTGACCACAGAATTGCACTTTTCTGATTTAAAAGTTGAAGATTCCGAGTAGGATTTGCGGCGGGACAAGAAAATCGGTCGCCCTGACTTGATTCCCGCCAGAAAGCCGCAGATTCCGGGGCCGCAGGAAATTTTCGATCCTCAGGAGAAAAGGGTGCTCATGAAACTTCCGATCCTTGCGCAAGGGTGCGCAGTTTTGATGTTGTTTGTCGCGGTTGCTTTCGTTGAGGGATGCAGCTCGCCCAGCCATGCCCAATCAACAAATCCGTCTTCATCTCAAGTGCTGGTTGTGAATACGGCGGCGCAGCCGGTTCCCGTGGCGGCTCAAGGAACCGCAAACGTGAACATCTCGAATGCAAGTATTCCTGTCACAGGCACGGTTGCAGTAAGTGGTCTTACAGCTCTGAATAACGCCGATAACCCGGGACGGATTGCCTATCAGTCGAGACAATACACGGGCGCACCCTGTGTGGTAAGTCCGTCGCTTCAGTGCTTCACGTTTGGTCCTGTTCCTGCCGGCCACCGTTTGGTGGTCCAGCATATAGCCGGCTTGTATGAATTCTCGGCCGTTCCGAATCCGTTCGCTATTTATGTACTGGACTCTGGATTTCACGGGATCACCGCCTTTTCCCCTACGATCACCTCAACGACAGCCCCGGTGATCGTCACATTCGACCAACTGGTTCAGTTTTATATCGACGCATCGCAGACTTACATTGTCGAAGTCCTCGCCACCGGAGCTACGGCGGTTGGCATTCCCGAAATCTCGGTCATGGGATACATGCTGGATTGCACCGCAGCGCCGTGTGCGGCAATCGCCCAGTAGGCTCTAAAGTTATATTCGAACGAAAATGCGTGTTTAGGTAAGGCTGCGTTGTTTTATGCGAGAAAAGCTGAATCAGTGAACTGCCATTAAGATCGGGGTTTACAACGCTCCGCAGACGCTCGGCGAGATGAGGTCTGCAGTCGTCAACTCCGCTAAACCGGATTTTCAGACGCCGGGTTTCAGTCTGCGCGACTTCGGATGAGAGGACTGTCGGCAGCTTGCCTTTATTTTCGAATTACTACTGCCGCCAATCCCGCATCACTTTCGGTGGGTGATTGACACCAGCCCGGATCAGACAGACAGAGTTCCCCGAATTTACCGGGGAACTCTGTCACACTCCAGTGCGGGTTTCGACGAAGATTTCGTTTCCTCTCGCCGTGCATCGGCCCTACTGCGGCTGAGGGAAGGGCAAGTAGGTCAAAAAGTCGTCCAGGCGGCCAGACGTCCCATTGGCGTCAACGCCTTCGCCGCCAAAGAGCCAGAAGTAGTCGAGTGCATCTTGTTTCCAGGACGCTGCACCGAAGCGCCCGCCTGGAGTGTTTTTCACGTAGGGCACGCCCCACGAGGGAGGGATATCTGTGGGGAAAAATCCGGCCTGATTAACGTCGCTCGATCCTTTCCACCAAATCCACTGGCCGGTATTTTGAATGTATTGCCAGACGTCGTTCACATAGCCTGTGCTCTTGGCAGTCGTGGAACCATACCCCCAGCCAGAAATCAGCCAGATATTGTTCAAGGGGTCGATAAAGCCTACCGAGCCCCAGCGAGAGCCGGGCACGTTGCCAGCCGCGGAAACCTGTTGCGTTCCGTAGACACCGCTCTGATCGGCAAGGCCGGTGGCGCCGCCCCCAGAAACCCATGTCCACTGGCCGGTGCCGATATTGTATTTCCAGAGATCGTTCAGTAGGGCGCCGTCGGGAGTAGTCGTTCCGGTGGCTAGACCACTGAGGGCGCCTGGATTTCGCGTGCCCGCGGAATCGAGACCCAGTCCGCCAAAGAGCCAGATGTTGCCGGAAGTGTCCGCCCAGAGCATCGCTGCCTGGCGCCCGCCGGGAACATTGGTCGCTGCCGCCGTACCTTGAGTGCCATATACACCGTTGTTCTGGCCGGCAGTCGAACCTACAGGTCCCATCCAAGTCCATTGCCCAGAGCCTATATCGTATTTCCAGAGATCATTGAGTAATCCCAGATTGCCCCCGGAATCTAGCCCTTGCCCCCCGAAAACCCAGACCGTGGTGTTTGTGGGATCTGTGGTGAATGCCGCGCCCCAACGTCGGCCGGGCAAGTTTGAGGCTGCTGTTACGCCCTGAGTGCCATAATTGGCAGCGCCAGCTGCGCCCGGATTAGTCCAAGTCCCGGTCTCCGTATACGAACCAATGTGAGTGGGTTGGGCAGGCGGCAACGGAGTCGTCGTGTCATAGCCTGTCGGGGCGAATTTCCAGATATCGTTCATTAGTCCGGTTGCGCCCGGGCCACACGAACATTGGCCGCCAAAGAGGTATAGATTGCCGGCACCATCGCTCCAGCTAACGCTGCCCCAGCGTCCACCTGGAGTGCTCCCACTGCCGTTGTCCGTCGCCTGAATGGCAGTAAGGTCTGCCTGATCCGTTGTGACCCCGCCGGTCGTGGCGGAGTTAATAGGCAGCCCTGCGGGAATCCAGCCTTGGAGACCGGGCGAATAAAGCCACAAATCGTTCAAGAGACCGGGAAGATTGGGCGGAGTCGCGCCTGACACGTCAAGGCCCCAGCCTCCATAGATCCACATTCTGCCCACGTTGTCGGTCCAACTGGCCGCAAATTGTCTACCTCCAGGCACATTCGTATCCTTCGACGGGGGCGCAGCAGGAGGCAGTGAAGCAAGGCCATAATTGTTCGAACTATTGGGTCCATCGATCCATATCCAGTCGTTGTGCTGGCAATCGACGATCACGTTGGAGATGTTAGCCGTAGCCACGCCTTCCCAACCGATGATCGCGCAGCCCTGTGGCTGACTGGTGGGTTGCGCAAAAATGCTCAGATCATAGGCGCCACCGGCGGTAACCAGAGTCGGAAAGATAAAATTGGTGTTGTTGCCTGTGACGAATATGTTGTCGCCGGCGTTATTCATCAGCTCCACGGTGTCGCCGGCACCGTTTACCAGACCAACGAGACTGCCGCCAATCGTGAAACCCGTCTGAGGACAGGTGACTTGAACTGTGGTGATATTACCCGTCGCGGTTCCGGAGCCATTCGACACGGAGCAGGTTTGCCCCGGGTTTGTAGGCTGCGTAAGAATCGTCACGGCATAGGAGGAACCGCCGGCGAGGGGCGTTGCGAATGTAAAACCGACGCTTCCTGTTCCGCCGACCGCAAGATTGTCACCGCCGTTGTCCTGCAATACGAGTCCCGAACCCTGCAATCCGGAAACTGTTCCTGCAACGGTGAAGGTATTACCGCACGTGACCTGGACGTTCGTGACATTGGCCTTAGCGGTACCCAAGCCGTTTGTGACGCTGCAGGGCAGTGGCTGGTTGGCGGGCTGTGTTTTCACTACGACTGTATAATTGCCGCCTCCCGCAATCGGTGTCTTAAAGGTGAACGCTCCGCTCTGGTTGATGGTGAGGTCGTCGCCGCCGTTATCTTCGAGAACAAGCCCGGTTCCTGTGAGACCAATCACGCTCCCGCCAATCGTGAAAGGGCCGGAGCTGACGGAACCAGGGCCAGCACCGGTGCCGGAGCCAGACCCCGAGCCCGAACCGGAACCAGAGCCGGAACTCGCATTCGCGCAGACACTAGAAAGGGATGAATTGCAGCTTGACCCGCCGCAGCCCACCAGAACGACCGAAGCCATTATGAGTACGATAAGAAAGAGAGGTTTTATCAAGGGCTTCACGAGCATGTTTTTGGCTCCCCCATTCATCTCTGAGCGTTTAACTAGCGGGAATTTCCGATGCCACGCGCCTTCTTCTGCGAGCACCGTAGCAAGCCCAGGTTTCACGCCACAAGTTGCAGTCATGCGTCTGTTCACCAAACAAGTATTTAGAGATTAGGAACAAACGACCGCACTGAGCCCGGAAGCATGAGCACGAGACGTTGCGAGAATCTCTTCAACGGAAGAGAGCTATTGCTGCAGCTATGAATGCGGGCTCTAGGAGGCAGGGACGTTACGGACGAACTTATACTTCAGTTAAGCCTATCAAAAGCAAGGGTCTATGTGATTGTGCTCAGTGGAGAGACATCGCACGACTTACCACGACAACTAACTATCGTCGGCTCGCCGCCGGGAGATTCAGGTTCGCTGCTACTTTAATTCACCCCACCGCCATGTTGGACCGACCGAAACACGCACCGCGTTGCGCGGTTGCAGAAGATTCGCAAAAAGGTGCGTGTGGACGAAATCCGCTGACACGCGGATCGCCACGCGCTTGCTCAAATTGTAGTCGAAACCGCCCCCGGCCCCGTAAAACACAACAGTATTCGTCAGATTAGGAGCCAGGCCGGGCACAAGCGAAGCAAGTGGTGCCAGCGCGGCTGGAATCTGTAGAGTGGCTGACTCGTGTAGAGCGCCGAGCCCGGGACGCACAAACAAGGTCACCCACTTGAACTTGCGAAGGTTCACCTGCGGGCCGGCGGCAAAGGTATATGTGTCAGCGCTGAAAGGAATGGAAGGATTTAGTCCGCCCAGGAAGGGAGCGAGCAACGGCGCGACCTTGGTTTTCGCCAACTCAATCGAACCGTCTCCCTTGAAGACGCTGAAGTCGGCCCCCACCGCTAGCCAGCGGAGTACGTTCACGCCGAAGGAGCCATTGAATCCGTTTTGTTCCAGGCTGACACTGGGAGAACTCAAGTGGGAGTAGCCGGTAAACAAGTCATAGCGATTTACATAATCCTGCTGAGCCGATGCCGGCAAGCATGCAGACAGTGTCAGGATCAGGAGCCAAAACAGAGCGGGACGATGCTTGTTCAAGGTTCACCCTTAATACAGCGCGCCGGATCGGAATCTCCACGGGCACTCCGCCGAATCCTCGCCGGACAATCGCGATGTGATCTGTCATCTTCGGAAATGATTGCAATCTAGTTGGAATTAAGCAATCAGGTAAATCGGGCGGCCTGGAATCGTCTATCCGACTACAATACGGCAACGAGCCATCGATCATCACTACCATTGCGAGCTTATGGCATTTCGCTAGAAAGACGCGGTAGATGCCGGCCGATGCGGCTGGTCGGGGATTGCTCAATGTTTAATATCGAACAAAGCCACATGAAAGGCCGCAAGGTGTTAAAAAAAACGACACATCCGCGGCAAATTGGCAAAGTCACAGTTGGAAGAGGTTCATACTTCAGATTATGAAGGTCGAGCAACATCGTGCGATGCGGCGCCCGTTCGCGGCTCGGGTGGAAGTCGTGGATGTCGAATCGGAGAGGCAAATCTCATCGGTCACAGGCGATTTGAGCGTGTTTGGATGCTTTGTTGAGACTCCTGCCCCCTTTGCTCACGGCACCAAAATACGCATCAGGATTAATCATCGCGGAACCACATTCGTGGCCCTCGGCTTTGTGTCCAATGTGCGGCCCAACGGAATGGGCATTCGGTTCGGCGCAATTGAAGCGGTGCATCAGCAGGTGCTCGAAAATTGGCTGGCACAGCTCAGAACCAGTTCTAATCCTTCCTAAAACTTCCTTTTCTTGCCTCTCTTCATTCGATAATTGCGGCAATCCACGGTCCAAGCTTCCGAATCACAATAGTGTGGCGCGTCCAGGCAGTTGAGGGACGTGGCACAGTTGATTTAGCAGTCAGGAGTCAACGATGCCGCAACGGGATCTTGGACATCTACCCACTTTCGAGGGCGATTCAAAGCTCGTAAATATTGTGGTGGAAACTTCCAAGGGCATGCGCACGAAGATGAAATACGAGGAGAAAACCGGCGTTTTTCGGGCGGAAAAAGTTTTGCCGGTCGGTTTAGTGTTTCCCTTTGACTTTGGTTTTTTGCCGTCCACGCTAGGAGGGGATGGCGATCCGCTCGACGTTCTGGTGCTGAGTGAGGCGGGCCTGCCGTTCGGCTGCGTAGTCCTGGGGAAGCTAGTGGCTGTGTTGGAATGCGAGCAGACTCAGGACGGCGAAACGCAGCGGAACGACCGCCTGGTGGCAATGCCCATCGATGCGAAATCGCGCGCTCCTATGCTGCCTACGATTCCGCTGGACACGCGGCTGACCAAAGCCATCACGGAATTCTTCATCAAGTACAACGAGCTGCAAGGCAAGAAGTTCCGGCCGCTCGGAATGCATGGGCCGGAGCGCGCGTTGGAAATCGTGAAGAGCGGCATAAAATCCGCAAGACGAAACGGTAAGCACAAAAGATAACGTTGCTTTTGTCTTTGATAACCGATGCCACGCACAATTCGATCCCAAAAACAGAAGACTTCAAGAAGGCGCAGAAACGCGCCCCCACAAAAGCTGCCGCGGGCAAGACGGAGGCAGGATTCGAGCCCGGAAGAGGCTGGCGCGAAGCAGTTTGGCGCTCTGGAGATTCCGCGCGGCGTCGAAAATGTGGATATCGAGGTCGACGGCGGAGAAGTCCATCTAACGAACCTGCAAAAGATTTTCTGGCCCGAGCTGGGACTGACCAAACGCGATCTTCTGCAATATTACCTGGACGTTTCCCCGTGGCTTCTGCCGCACCTGAAGGATCGCGCCATGGTGATGAAGCGCTATCCTAACGGTATCCACGGGCCATTTTTCTTTATGAAGCGGGCGCCCGCCCCGAGGCCGGAGTCGATTCCCGTCTGCTCGATTGAGCATGCTTCGGGAAACATCATCGAATTTCCGGTGATTCAGCATTTGGCTTCTCTGCTTTGGGTGGTGAACCTGGGCTGCATCGATCTGAATCCCTGGTACGCGCGTTGCGATGATGTCTACCGGCCGGATTATCTGCATTTCGATCTGGATCCCACGCCGGATACGCCCTTTGAACTCGTACTAAAGGCCGCACTGCTGGTGCGGGACGCGCTGGCTGAACGGAAGATCAAAAGCTATGCGAAAACGACAGGCTCGCGCGGCGTGCACGTCTACATTCCCATTGAACGGGGACCCGAGCAGAAGGACGTGTGGAGATTTGCGAAAGCTTTCTCGCGAGAGTTGGCGCAGAGACATCCGCAAATTATGACGGCGGAATATCGCGTGGCGAAAAGGCCTGCGGGGCGGGTTCTCGCGGACTATAACCAAAATGCCTGGAACCGCACTTTAGCCTCGGTGTACTCGGTGCGGCCGACAATCGCAGCCACGGTGTCCACACCTGTGACGTGGGAAGAGGTCGAACGCGGAATTCGCATGGACGATTTCACGGTGAAGAATGTGCCGGCACGCGTGCGAAAGCTGGGTGATCTTTGGCGGCCCTTGCTCGCGGAACGCAATCGCGTGCGCCTCGACCGATTCCTATGAGCCTGCCGCTCTCCACAACCTATCGTCCGATGGAGGCAATGCCGGAATCGGAGTTGCCCGTCGGCCCGCAATGGCATTACGAGCCGAAGTGGGATGGCTTTCGGTGCCTCGCCTTCCGCGACGGCGAGCGCGTCGATCTCGAATCGAAATCGCAAAAGCCGCTGACGCGTTATTTCCCGGAATTGGCCGCGGCGCTTTTGCAACTTCGGGCGCGAAGATTCGTCCTGGATGGTGAGATTGTAATCCCCGCCGATGGCGGCCTCTCCTTCGATCATCTGCTGATGCGCATTCATCCGGCGGAGAGCCGCATCCGGAAATTGAGCAAAGAGACGCCGTGCGTATATATCGTGTTTGACCTGCTGGTGGATGAGCGCGGCCGGTCGCTTGTGGGACGTCCACTCGAAGAAAGACGCGAACATCTGGAGCGATTTGCGAAAGCTTACTTTTCGAAGAACGCAGATCACGTTATCCGGCTCTCTCCTGTGACCCATAAGGTCAACGTCGCGCGCAAATGGTTCCACATGGGCGTGGGGCTGGATGGAATTGTGGCCAAGCGCGACGATCTGCCCTACCAAAGTGGCGAGCGCACGGGCATGCAGAAGATCAAAAAGCGGCGCACGGCGGATTGCGTTGTGGGCGGGTTTCGTTATCTCGAAAAAGAGCCGCTCGTCGGTTCGCTGCTGCTCGGTCTATACAATGATCAAGGGCTGCTCGATCACGTGGGATTTACTTCTTCCATTCATCGGGAGAATCGCGCGGCTCTGACGAGGGATCTCGAAGCGATGGTCAAGCCGCCGGGCTTCACGGGCAAAGCGCCGGGCGGTTTGAGCCGCTGGAGCACCAAGCGCTCCATGGAATGGAAACCGCTCGCGCCGAGGCTGGTGGCCGAAGTGGAATTCGATCACTTTACTGGGGGACGATTCCGGCATGGGACAAAATTTCTGCGCTGGCGGCCGGAGAAAGCTCCTCATGATTGCACGATGAAACAAGTCGTGCGGGAGAATCAATCGGCGTTGGGGCTGCTGTGATTGGCTCACCCAACCCTGTTAAGAGTCGAAAGTAGGAGGGATCCCTCGCTCACGCTGTTCGCTCGGGATGACGAAGCTGGTCGCATCGTCATCTTGGCAGGGGAGCGCCTTTGCGGATCAGGATACGATGGCAGCACATGAATATGCCCGTGAAGACCAGAACGGCGGGCACCAGGCCTAACAGCGCCCAAACCACTTCCGTGAATATGTTGAATCTGCCGAAATGCAGGTTCGAGAGCCATGTAAGGACCAGATCTCCGAAGCGGAGCTTATCGTCCGAAGGCGGTTCGAACCAATCGACGACATCGTTGAACGGCTGAGGAAAGGAAAAGTAGATCCCCGAGATTCCCCACATAAGTACAAATAGAAAGCACCAGAATCCGAGCGTGTTGTGCAGGTCCCAATTGGTTCTCGCGACGCTCGCTCTCCAATTTAGCGTCAGGCTCCGGCGCCAATTGTCGATGCCCGGCCACCAAATAACGGCTCCGGTCAGGCAGAGGAGTGTGAGGCACATCGCGCCGATGCCGTTCACGCTGCCGCCAACGTCTCCGGCCAATAAATTCGTATGAAAGTCGGCGAGCCATTCGACCGCTCGAAAAATGTTCCCCTTGAAGTTGGCTGAATTCTCCAGTTCGTTGCGAAAGACGATCGCGCTGCCGGAAATGCTCATTACAAAAAGATAAAGGCCGGCCATCATTCCGACCCACAGGTGAATCTGGAAAAGGAACCGGTGCATCCACAGCTTTTCCGGATGTTGCAGCCACTTTTGCCATGCGGATAAGTTCGTGGCGGGTGGCTGGGGAGGAGGAGATTGCCATCGATTCACACTCCGAAGTCAGACCAAGCAAAGGGCATCGGCGGCAATTTGGGAGGCCGTGCGCCGTGGCGTTGCGCGGTGGCCACGGGAACATAGGTGAGTTGTTCGCCGCTACGCGCGCAGCGGAGCATCAGTCCGCCGCGGCTCATGTCTCCTCGTCCGGCAAATTCGGCAGGGAAGAGAAGCCGCTCTCCAAAAAGTTTCAGTAAGGGTTCGATATATTTCGGCGTGGCGACGCTGCCGAGCAACACGACTTCACAGTCTGATCCGATACGCTCAGCGAGCAGTCGTGCATCGCGCTCGAGTGGAACGCGGTAGCGTTCGTCAGATAACGAAACTGAGGCGACAGAGATATTGCAGAGCTCTTCCCGGGTGAGCAGCGTGTCGGCGGGAAGCAGACCGCCGCCGGCTGTAATCACGAGGACTCCCTCCGTATCGGCCGGCGGCTGAGCGAAGGCCGTGGCGTAAGCGAGCTTGCCGCGGAAGTAGAGGCCGCTGATAAAGGAGAAGGCTTCGCCGAGACTCAGGCGGCCGTCGCGGAGCCGCAATGCCAGCGGGAAAGTGGCTTCTTCGCGCAACATCAGCTTCGCCCGAATACCGCTGGCATTTGCGGGCGAAAGGAGAAAGATGCGGCGAATGGGCGTTCTTTTGAGGCGAGGCTTCGGGGGTTTTGGCGGCTTCTGCGGCACGCAAGAATGATAGCGTAGGTGGGCAACAAGGCAATTTATCTATGTGCCACTTTTCCGGCAGCACTCATCCAACCTTTCCGTACCTGTTTGTAACCAATCTTTCTGTAACCAATTTAAGGGTGAGAGGAGCGACACCGAAGGCCATAGCCTGTGCAATAAAGCTGTGCAATAGGGCAGGGCGGGCAAGACGCTGTGCCTGTCGTGCACCGATACGGGGCCGAGTGGCCCTCATTTCGAGGTTTATATTTTGACCCGATCGCGCGGCGCAAGCTCACTCGTTAACTATTACCGGCAGTTAAACGTCTTTGATTCAACAATTCAACTCTGAATCGAAGATGTGAGTTTTTGCCTATGGAGCGGAGAAGCTAGATGAAATTGAGTAAGGCAATTGGAGCGGTGGCAACGGTGGCGATTTTGGTGGCGAGCTCAGGCTGCTCCAAAAAGAGTACGCAGGCTGCGGGACCGCCGCAATTTGCGCCGCTGGTCACGGTGGCTCGGGCGAGTGCGCATGACGTGCCGATTTATCTCGAAGAGATCGGGCGAAGCGGGGCTTTTGAGTCAGTTACCGTGACGCCGCAGATTTCCGGCCGCATTACCGAGCGACATTTTGAGGACGGCGCCGAGCTCAAAAAAGGTCAGCTCCTTTTCACCATAGATCCTCGCCCTTATCAGGCTCAGCTCGATTCGGCACAAGCCCAGCTTGCGCAAAGCAGAGCGGCACTGGATTTGGCCAAGACCCAGTTGAAGATGTACGCCAGCATCGCCAATACGCGCGCGGTTTCTCAGCTCGATTTGGAAACGAGGAAGAACACGGTAGCTGTTGACGAGGCGCAGGTGCAAACCAACGAAGCCGCGCTGGAAACCGCCAAGCTTAATCTGGAGTACTGCTACATCCATGCGCCGATCGACGGCCGCGCGGGAATGAGGTTGGTTGACGTAGGCAACATCGTGCAGACGAATGCTACGGGGTTGCTGCTGATTCAGCGGCTGGACCCGATTTATGCGGATTTCACGATCACGGAGGCCGATCTGCCGGAAGTGCAAAGGCAGCTTGCCCGAGGGACGTTGCAGGCGCTGGTGCGCATTCCAGCGGATCCGCCCAACCGCGCGCGCGAAGGCAAGCTGACCTTCGTGGATAACACGGTGCAGAACGCCACCGGCACGGTAAACCTGCGTGCGACCACCGCCAATGCCGATCACCATTTTTGGCCGGGGCAATTTGTGAATGTTACGCTGGTTTTGGCGACCGCGAAAGCCGCGGTGTTGATTCCCAACCAGGCCACGCAGATCAGCCAGCAGGGCTCCTATGTTTTCGTGGTTAAGCCGGACAGCACGGCAGAGCTGCGCATGATAACGCTCGGTCAGCGACAGGGCGACGACGTCGTGGTTACGAAAGGCGTCGCCGCCGGGGAGCAGGTAGTGGTCACCGGCCAGCTAACAGTGGCGCCGGGCGCTAAAGTACACGTACAAGAAGCCGGGCCCGCGAACGGCCCAGCTGGCGGCGCATCTTCTGGCGATGCGGCCCCGCCGAAATCTTCGGGTTCTGACAAGACAAGCAAGAGCTGAGGGAAGTTAGCGTGAACCTTTCCGAACCATTTGTACGTCGCCCAGTCATGACGGTCGTGTTGACCGCCTCGGCGATTCTCTTTGGCGTACTGGCCTACCTCAACCTTCCGGTGAACGATTTGCCGGCGGTGGATTATCCAGTCCTTCAGGCGAACGTGTTTTATCCGGGAGCCACGCCGGAGACGATGGCCAATAACGTGGCCACGCCGCTCGAGCGGCAGTTCATGCAAATTCCTGGGTTGCAGTTGGTCACCTCAAACAGCGGTACGGGGCACAGCAGCTTCGTGCTGCAATTTGAGCTTTCCAAGAGCATCGATGCGGCGGCGACGGACGTGCAGTCCGCCATCAACCAGGCCGCGGGGAAATTGCCGGTGGATTTGCCATCTCCTCCGACCTTTTCGAAGACCAATCCCAATGACCAGCCAATTATCTACATCGGGCTGACCAGCGATACCGTCACCGAAGGACAGCTCTACGACTATGCCAATACGCAAGTCGGCGAGCGGCTTAGCATTTTGCCGGGCGTGAGCCAAATTAGAGTTTACGGGGCGCAATCGGCTGTGCGCATCAAAGCCGACCCTTCGGAGATGGCCAGCCGCAATATCACCATCGACGACCTGAACAATGCAGTCAAGAACGGGACCGCTTACACGGGAGCAGGGCAGTTCGATGGGGAGCATCGGAGCTATTTGCTGCAGCCGCAAGGTCAACTGAATAAGGCGGAGGATTACAACGACCTAATCGTCAGCTCAGAATAATGGGCGCCCCGTTTACCTGAAAGACGTCGCCAAGGCCACCGACAGCGTCCAGGACGAACGCATCAGCATGCGCTTCTGGGCTGCGCGGGCACCAAGTGCCGGCAGCGACGGTCGTGGTGGCGGTTTTCCGCAGGGCTGGTTCGAACGCCGTGCAAGTGGCCAAGGAAGTGCGCGACGCCGCCCCCATCATTCGCGCCACGCTGCCGAGCTCAATTGACATCGTGCCGATCTACGACCGCTCGCAAACCATTGTGAACAGCGTAAAAGACGTCGAGAGTACGTTGCTGATCGCCTTTGGGCTAGTGGTGCTGGTCATTTTCATATTTCTCGGCCGCGCTACGGACACGCTGATTCCGGCAGTAGCGCTGCCGCTTTCGCTGCTGATCACGTTCGTGGTGATGAATATTCTGGGCTATAGCCTGGACAATCTTTCGCTCATGGCGCTGACGCTGGCGATCGGATTCCTGGTAGATGACGCCATCGTGTTTTTAGAGAATACGGTCCGCTTGATGGAAGAAGGACAAGGGGCACTGGAAGCCACGCTGAACTCGGCACGGGAGATCAGCTTCACGATTTTGGCGATGACCATTTCGCTGGCGGCCGTGTTTATTCCGCTGGTTTTCATGACCGGGCTGGTGGGGCGAATCTTCCGCGAATTCTCGATCAGCATCATCGTATCTATCTTCGCGAGCGGAATCGTATCGCTGACGCTGACGCCGTTGATGTGTTCGAGGTTGCTGGGCCAGCGGGGCGAAGGCGCGAAAAAGACCTGGATGGAGCGCATCGTCGGCGGGGTCGAGCGCCGCGTTGTGGATCTCTACGGGCGCTCGCTTTGGTTCTTCCTGCGGCAGCGCTGGGTCTCGGTTCTGGTATGGGTAGTCTGCCTGGCGGGGACAGGATATCTTTTTTACGTCATTCCCAAAGCATTCCTTCCGATCGGCGACAGCTCTTTTATACGCGGCGTCTTCGTGGCGCAGGAGGGCTCTTCGCCGGACCAGATGCATGCGTATCAGATTCAGTCCGAAGAAGCTCTGCACGCGAACCCGGCCGTGGATATGACGTTCACCATGGCCGGAACCAATACGTTCTTTCCGTCGAACCAGGGATTATTGCTCGCGATCCTCAAGGATCCCAATCAGAGACCGCCGATCCTGCCGGTTGCGGGCCAGTTGATGGGTGCCGTCAATTCGAGGGTTCCCGGACTCCTGACCTTCCTGCAGCCAAATCCCGTCTTGGAGATCAGCACGGGCGCGACCGCGAATTTTCAGGGGCAATTTGCCTATGCGCTCTCCGGCATCGATCCCAACCAAGTTTACACGGTAGCCGGGCAATTGATCGCCAAGATGCACGAGTTCCCAGGATTTCTGTTCGTCAATTCGGACCTCTTTAATCACACGCCGAATCTGCAAGTGGATATCCTGCGGGACCAGGCGAAGGTCTACGGAGTTTCGGAAGCGCGCATCCTGACCCTGTTGCACAATGCGTATTCGCAGAATTATTCCTATCTCATCAAGCGGCCCAACGATCAATATCAGGTGATCCTGGAAGTGGCGGACAAAGACCGCTCCGATCCGCAGAATTTGAACCTGCTGTACATCAAGAGCGACGATGGCCAACGGATGGTGCCACTGCGCGCCGTCACCAAGTGGACCTCCATTCTTGGTCCGCAGGCCGTCAACCATATCAACCAATTCACCAGCGTTACGATCTTTTTCAACCTCAAGCCGGGCTACACGATCGGGCAAGCCACGCAGTTTGTGGAGGACACGGCTAAGCAAATTCTGCCCATCGATGTTCGGGGCAGTCTACAAGGCGAGGCCTTGACGTTCCGGGACACGGTTTCGAGCCTGACGATCCTGATGGTCCTAGCGGTTTTCGTGATGTACGTGATTCTGGCGATTCTCTACGAGAATTATCTGCACCCGATCACCGTGCTGTCGTCGTTGCCTGTAGCTTTGGTCGGCGGGTTGCTGACTTTGTGGCTTTTCAATGCGGAAGCTTCGCTCTACGCGTTCATTGGCATGTTCATGCTCATGGGCATTGTGAAGAAGAATGGGATCATGATCGTGGACTTTGCACAGCAACGCGTGGAGCAGGGAATTCCGGACATGCAGGCGATTCACGACGCCAGCATGGAACGCTTCCGGCCGATCATGATGACCACACTCGCGGCATTAATGGGGGCGTTGCCAATCGCGCTGGGATTTGGCGCGGATGGCGCGTCGCGGCGCCCTCTGGGCCTGGTTGTGGTCGGCGGACTCATCATTTCGCAGTTCATTACGCTTTACGTCACCCCGGCGATTTATCTCTCACTCGAAGAGTTCCAGGAAAAGGTCCTGGATCGAACCAGCTTCTTCCGGTCCACGCGCGCACGCGCGCCCCAGACCGCGCACGCCGTCGAGAGCTTTGTTTCGCATGACTGACGGCTCGCGCGAATTAAGAGCAAAAGCAGCTTCGGTCGCAGACGCACCGAGCAAGCGCGTGCCCGGGTTCACCTTGTCCCGGGCGCCAAACAGCATCTGGAGCTGCGTCACCGTCATCTTTGCCCTTTCCATCGCATCCCTGAGCGGCTGCACCGTTGGGCCGAAATATGCCAGGCCCTCAGCGGCGGCGGCTCCTGCGTACAAAGAGTTGACGCCGGCAAACTTCAAGGATACCGACGGATGGAAACAATCTCAGCCGAGCGACGGGACCGTCAAGGGCAATTGGTGGGAGATATTCAACGACGCGCAGCTGAATGCCCTGGAAGAGCAGGTGAACGTTTCCAATCAGAATATTGCCGCGGCGGCTGCGAACTTTTTGGCGGCGCGGGCGCTGGTTCGGCAAACTCGCGCGCAATACTACCCGACAATTTCGGCTAATCCGACCATCACTAATTCGAGGCCGTCCCTGGGACAATTCGGCGGCGTAAGGACGAGCGGAGCTTCTACGAGCACGGGCACGGGTTTCGCGCTGACCTCGTTTACCGATTACTCTCTGGCATTTGACGCTTCCTGGGTGCCCGATTTCTGGGGGAAGATTCGCAACACTTTTCTCCAAAATGCCGCGGCTGCGCAGGCCAGTGCCGCCGATTTGGAAAATGTGCGCCTGACGGCGCAGGCTGAAGTGGCGGTAAACTATTTTGAGCTACGCGCCCAGGACACACTAAAGCAGCTGTTCGACCAAACCGTGGCGGCGTACCAGGACTCTCTGGAGGTGACGCAGATTCAGTTCAATGCGGGTATCGCCTCGGACGAGGCCGTGGCTCAGGCGGAAACGCAGCTTGAGGCTACGCAAGCCCAAGATACCAATCTGGGCATCGCCCGGGCGCAATTCGAGCATGCTATAGCAATGCTGCTCGGCCAGCCTGCGTCGGCTTTTTTGTTGCCGGCCGCGCCGCTAGAAGCCAGTCCGCCGGCTATTCCCTTTGGTGTTCCGTCGCAGATTCTGGAACGCCGGCCGGACGTAGCCTCTGCCGAACGCCTGATGGCGCAGGCCAACGCGCAGATCGGGATCGCAACCGCAGCCTATTATCCGACCGTGACCTTGAGCGCTTCGGTCGGATTCTCGAATACCTCGCCTACGGATTGGTTTACGTGGCCCAGCCGATTTTGGTCTGCGGGACCAGCGCTCGCGGAGACGCTCTTCGATGCCGGACTGCGGCGCGCGACTGTGCAGCAATACCGGGCGTTCTACGACCGCAACGTAGCGAATTATCGCCAGACGGTGCTTACTGCATTCCAACAAGTGGAAGACAATCTCGCGTCTTTGCGGATTCTCTCGCAGGAGATCCGCCAGCAGGATACGGCGGTCAATTCGGCGCAGAGGAATTTGCAGTCGGCCACGCAGCGTTATCAGGCCGGGATCGATCCTTACCTCAATGTGATCACCGCGCAAACGACGCTACTCACCAACCAGCAGACCGCCGTCAATCTGCGGCGGGATCAGATGACTGCCAGCGTGCAATTGATCGAGGCGCTTGGAGGCGGTTGGGACGCGGCTCAACTCCCCTCGGTGAAAGATGTAAGCCAAGTGACGCCCTCGGCCGCTGGCGTTAAATAGATCCGAAATCGCGTTCGTCCCGCCGACTGACCAGACTACAATTCCTGCGACTGCTCTTCTGTGTTCTGTATCTCCGTGTTCTGTGTGTTAGATTCCTCGGCACAACGGAGGCGATACTTGTGATGAATCCCATCAGTAAAGCGGCGTTTACGGTAATGGCCGTGCTCGTCGCGGCTGTCGCATTGAGCGGATCAGCCTGGGCGCAAGAGAGGCAATATCCGAAACCGACAGAGCTGGCGAATCCGTATCGCCTGGTCGCGGGCTGGCCGATGTTGCCGAAGAGTATGAATGGGGGGCACTGGGGTGAGGTGATCAGGGTGAGTGTCGATTCCAAGGGGAACGTTTGGGTTTTTCATCGGTGCTTCAACGTGGTTCCGCCCGGGAGCGCGACGTGTATCAATCGCGGAGATGCGAATCCGCCGATTCTGGAATTTGATCCCTCCGGCAAACTGCTGAAAAGCTTTGGCGTGGGCTTGTTCGCGTATCCGCACGGGTTCACTCTGGATCGAGACGGAAGTTTATGGGCAAGCGACGTGAATGACGAGGAAATCGTGCTGGGGATGTCAGCCAAAAACGCGGACGGCGTCGTGATGGGCCAGGAGATCCTGAAGTTGAGCCCCGATGGCAGGATCCTGATGACGTTGGGCAAGGAAGGTGTGGCGGGGACTGGTCCGGACATGTTCGACAGGCCGACCGGAGTCGCCATTGCTCCGAATGGAGACATTTTTGTGGCGGATGGCCATTACCCCAATCATCATGACACCGCGCGCGTCGTGAAATTTTCAAAGGACGGCAAATTTATCAAGGACTGGGGAAGGAAGGGAGCAAGCCCGGGCGAATTCGACGAACCGCACGATATTTTCATCGGCGGCTCGCAAGAACGCGTGTACGTCGCAGACCGGAGAAACCGCCGTATCCAGGTGTTCGATCAGGAGGGCAAATTCATCGCAGCCTGGAAACAATTTGGCCAGCCGAGCTCGGTATTCGTCGGAAAAGACGACACGATTTATGTGGGTGCGTCGTTTCCGGATCCGGCGGCTAAGAAAGGAGAGCTCCGGGGCATCGTGATCGGAAATGCCAAGGACGGCTCGCTCAAGGCTTTCATTCCCGATCCTTCGGACTTGGACAAAGTGATCATGGGAACTTCAGCGTCGGGCATCGCTGCGGACGATAAAGGCAGCATCTATGCCGCCGACGTGGGCACACACAATCTTCGAAAATACGTGAAGGTGAACTAGAGGGTCATCCAGGAGAGCTGTGGCCGGCGCACTTTAGCACGCCGAGATTTCTGCTGAATGGACCCACGGTATCGCGGTATTGGTGAGCCATGACCCTGGAGATTTGATGCAGATGAGTTAGGTCGTGAGCGGCCCAGGTGGCCAGCAGCTCTGACAGCGTAACCATTCCGAGGACGGGATGCTCCGCACGCATGCTCAGGTCGTCGGGCTGCAAATTCAGTGCACGGAGTTCCTCCAGGTTTTCTGATCGCAAACGAGAAAATTCATCGAGCAGCTGCCCTATAGACTTGCCTTTGACCTCATGCACGTGTCCCCGACGATCAAAGCGCTTAAAAGCTTCGGACTTGGCAAATTGCCGCACGCGGGGCATCCAATTCACGCGTTCGCAGTAAACCAGGTGGCCAACGACGTCGAACGCGCTCCATGTGTTGTCGCCTTCATGGCGGAGCGTCCAGATTTCCGGCAGATTGCGAAGAAGCGCATCGAGAGCAGCGGGAGTGCGAGTGAGAAGCGATATCGTGTGCTGCAAGTTGTGTTCGGTCATGATCTCTCAATTCATCGGCAGACATCTTCCACAGACTTTGGCTGAATCTAGATTGCGTTGGATGCGCAGTTGAGAACTGTGGTTAAAGGCGCTGGCAGGAGATGTAGGAGCGGTCGAGCGCTGCGATAGAGGGGCAGCCGAGCAACCTGAGCGTGCGCTCTAAATCCGCGCACAGGATTTCGACGGCGCGCGCTACGCCTGCCTCGCCTGCCGCCGCCAATCCGTAAGCGTAAGCTCTGCCGCAAAGAACTGCGCGGGCGCCCAGGCAAAGTGCCTTTACTATGTCTGCGCCGCGACGAATGCCCCCGTCCATCAGGACTTCGATTTGGCCGCCCACTGCGGCAACGACTTCGGGCAGCGCTCGCAAAGTGGCCTGGACGCTATCAAGTTGTCTGCCGCCATGATTCGAGACCACCACGGCCGTGGCGCCTTCGTCGATAGCGCGCCGGGCATCGTCTCCGGTAAGCACACCCTTGATGAAGACGGGGCCGCGCCAGGCATCGTGAATCCAGCGCAGATCTTCCCACGCAACGGTGGACTGAGCTAAAGCGGCGCCGACATCAATCAGCGGCATCGGTCCGCGGCCGGGCACAACAACGTTGGGTAACGGCCGCACGCCGCCATCGAGAAAAAAGCTTGTGAGCCATCCGGGACGCGCAAGCACTTGCGGCGAATATCGAATTTTGCCGAGCAAGCTGGGACCAAGCAGCTCCTTCATGCCGTTGCGGAAGTCGCGTTCCCGCATGCCTCCGACCGCCGTATCGACGGTGACGAAGAGTCCTGCGAATCCGGCCTTTCGCGCGCGTTCCAGGCCGCCTTCGGCAGCTTCGCGGCCCGCCAGGATGTAAAGCTGGTAGAAGACCGGACCGGCTGACGCCGCTCGTACCTCTTCGAGCGGATAGCCGGAGATTGTCGAGAGGATGTACGCCGTACCGGCTTGCCCGGCCACACGAGCAGCGGCGGCTTCGCCGCTCGAATTGATGACGCGGCTATAACCGACCGGTGCCAGGAGAAAAGGGAGTGAGAGATTGCATCCCAAGACGCGAGTGCGCAAATCGCACTGGGGAATGGCTACGGCTTGACGCGGGCGGAAAACTATTTCCTCAAAGGCACGGCGATTTTCGCGCAACGTGATTTCGTCTTCCGCGCCCCCGTCCACGTAGTCGAAAACGACTCTTGGCACTTTGCGGCGGGCCAAAGTTCGGAGGTCATTGATATTGACAACGTGCGGAGAGGCGACTCTGCGTGCGTGCTTCATGATCTGTTGGTCTCTATGACCTCCGGGTTGAGGAATCTATCACGGCCAAGCGGAAAAATGGCGTGATGACCGTGCGGGCCGAAAGGAAAAATTGGCCGGTGGAAGTGAAGCGCGCTACAATCCCGGCGCAGCGCAAACAAAACGGGCTTCTGCCCGCAAATTTTGGTCTGAAGAACAACCATGATGCGATTCTCAGTTCCCGCAATTCTTCTCCTCGCGTGCCTAGGCGCCTCGCTAAAGGCGCAGCAGTCAACGCCGCCCGCAGGACAGGTATATCAGCTCAAGCCCACGCCGAAGACCGTCGCGTGGGGATACTACGACGCGAAGACGCCGCCGGTGCTGCGGATCAAGTCGGGCGATACCGTAGAAATTCAGACGCTTATCGCGTCAAATCCCGAGCGCTTTGAAAGTGCCGGCATCGCAGCGGATCAAATCGAGCCGGCGATGCGCGACATTTTCCGGGAGGTCAAGGAAAAAGGTCCCGGCCCGCATATCCTGACCGGCCCCGTTTTTATCGAAGGCGCCGAGCCGGGCGATGTCCTGGAGGTGCGCATCCAGCAGATCCGACTGGCCATTCCCTATGCCATCAACGCCTTTCTGCCCGGACGCGGCTTTCTGCCGGACGATTATCCATATGCGCGAACCAAAGTCGTTCCGCTCGATGAAAAGCGCATGGTGGCGCGCTTCGGTGATGGCATCGAGATTCCGATCCGTCCCTTTTTCGGCAGCATGGGCGTGGCGCCGCCGGAGGTCACGGGCCGCATTAGCAGCGGTCCGCCCTGGATTCATGCGGGAAATCTGGACGACAAAGATCTGGTTGCGGGCACGACGCTTTTCATCCCGGTACACGCGCGCGGGGCGCTCTTCGAGGTTGGCGATGGCCATGCCGGCCAGGGTGGCGGCGAGGTGGATCTCAGCGCGCTGGAAACTTCCCTGATCGGGACATTTCAATTTATCGTGCGAAAGGACATGCATCTGCGCTGGCCTCGCGCTGAAACGCCGACGCGATACATCACCATGGGCCTAAATGCAGACGTGACCGAGGCCACGAAAATGGCCGTGCGCGAGATGATTGATTTTCTGGTGCAGGAAAAGCATCTGAGCCGTGACGACGCTTATATGCTGGCGAGCGTGGCCGCCGATCTGGAGATTACGGAAGTGGTCGACGGGAATAACGGCGTGCATATGGCTATTCCCAAGGCGATTTTTGCGCCCAGGCAATGACTGATCGCGAGCGCCAAGGAGGAAGCGAACCACGTGAGAAATAAACACTGTGTGCTGTTCGGCTTGGCGATGATCGGCGTGGCTGTGGCCGGGGGGCCGCTCGGTGCGCAGACGGCATCTGCTCAGGCTGTTTCGGGTTCCGGCGTCTACCAGCAGCGCTGCGCGCAATGTCATGAGAATGCAGCGGCCAACCGGACGCCTTCGCGCGATGCGCTGCAGAAAATGCCGGCGAGCCGGATTCTGCGGACGTTGGATTTCGGATTGATGATGGGCGTGGCCTATCCGCTCACGCGCGACGACCGCACCGCTGTGGCCAATTATCTTGGAACCAAGGGACCCGAGCCAGGGCCTCCGCCTGCTGCTTTCTGCAATGCTGAACGGCATCCGCTCTCGGCTGAATCAGCAGAGAATTGGAATGGCTGGAGCCCGTCGCCTGCAAATACGCGCTTTCAGCCGGCAGGCGGAATCGCAAGAGAGCAAATCGCGCGCCTGAAATTGAAATGGGCTTATGGGTTCGCAGGGGATGTGACTGCGTTTGCCGCGCCCACAGTTTTGAACGGCACGGTTTTCGTCGGCAGCGCCGGCGGAGTGGTGCAAGCACTCGAAGCAAAAACCGGCTGCCTGCATTGGACTTTTCAGGCCAATGGGCCGGTGCGCTCGGCGATTCTGGCCGTCGCGAACGGCTCGGGCTATTCGCTTTTGTTCGGCGACCAGATCGGCTGGTTCTACTCGCTCGACGCGAAGACGGGGCACCTCGTTTGGAAGCACCGCGTGGACGAGCATGAGGGCACACGGCTGACGGGCTCGCCCGCCGTTTACCAAGGTGTGGTGTTTGTCGGCGCGGCGTCCTGGGAGGAAAGCCGCGCGGTCGAACCGCATTATGAGTGCTGCACGTTTCGCGGTAGCGTGACCGCCCTTCGGGTAAGGGATGGCTCGCAGGTCTGGAAGACCTACACGATAGATCCGCCTAAGAAAATGGGCGTCAACAAAGTGGGCACGCAGCAGTGGGGGCCTTCGGGTGCGCCGGTGTGGTCCGCGCCGACGATCGATCCGAAGCGCGGCGCGGTTTACGTGACTACGGGCGACAACTATTCTTCTCCGACGACCACGACCAGCGATGCGGTGATGGCTCTGGATATTGCGACTGGGAAGATTCGCTGGTTCCAGCAGACTACTCCGAATGATGCATATACCACGGCGTGCCGTGAGCACGGCGCCAATTGTCCGGAAGAAAATGGGCCGGATTACGATTTTGGTTCCTCGGCTCTGCTGCTTTCATTGCCGGGCGGGAAAGATATTCTAGTCGCGGGACAGAAATCGGGCGTGGTTTACGGTCTCGATCCAGACCAGAAGGGAAAGATTGTCTGGCAAACGCGCGTCGGGCAGGGTGGCAGGAACGGAGGCGTGCAGTGGGGCATGGCCAGTGACGGGCAAGCCGTCTTCGCGGCGGTATCCGATTTGGCGGGCGTGTTGAACTTTGAAGGACCGGTCGGCGGCGCCAAATTTGATCCTGCGAAGGCCGGCGGCCTGACGGCGCTGCGCCCCGCCGATGGCAGCAAGATTTGGTTTGCGACGCCGCATCCGTGCGATCCGCCGCGGGCCGGGTGTAGCCCCGCGCAATCGCAGGCGGTCACGTCGATTCCTGGCGTCGTCTTCTCCGGGTCTGTCGACGGGCACTTGCGCGCCTTTGCGGCTGAAGACGGCAAAGTTCTCTGGGACTTCGATACCGCGAAGAACTTCACGGCCGTGAACGGAGTCGAAGCCAAGGGAGGCTCGCTCGACGGCGCCGGACCGGTGGTTGGGGGCGGCATGCTGTTCGTCAACTCCGGTTATCCTCGTACCGGTGGCATGGCTGGCAATGTGCTGCTGGCCTTTGCGCCAGAACAATGACACAAAGGGCAACGCCGGGATAAGCGCACGGAATAGACACGAACTTTCTGTAGTTTGGAACCTTCGGAAAACTAACCGATTGGGGTGCTGGCGGCGGTTGCCCCCGCGCCGGAAGGGTCGGTCCGAATCACTCCCGATTGATCCGTGAAGTACATATTCTGTCCGCTCGAACCAGCGATAATGGGTGTGGCGGTGATGGAATAAGACTGATTGCTTGTGCCGGCCGTGTACACAAAGGTATAGCCGCTCTTGCTTCCCGACGCGAGCACCGAGTCAATCAAGTCCGCCGACGTGGAACTGGGCGTCCCGCCAGACCCGAGGGGACCCAAGTCGGTGAGGGACGTGGGAAATTGCCCGTAGCTGGTGCTATAGGAAACGCAAGCCGTGTTCAAGGAACGCATGGAGCCAACCGCCGACGACTGATTGGCTGCGATCTTCGAGTGCAAGAAGTTGGGGATGGCAATGGCGGCGATAATCAGAATAATGGCAACCACGATCAACAGCTCAATCAGCGAGAAACCTTTCTGTTCGTTGCGCATTTGATTTTCGTTTTCTATCGATCAAATTCGCTGGCGACAGTCACGCGCCTTTTTTCATTTCTTTCAACTTTCACAGCTAATCTGCGTTATGGCTATTTCTGAGGGGACGGCTGACTGCTTTTCTTCCAACAAGCTACTGAGGAATGCCAAACGCAGACTACGTAACATCTTGCTGCTTTGTCGAGACTCAGGCAACTGGTCCGACGAGCGGAGTCCCGGGATAGTACACCTGATCGTGAAGCCAGCTGTCCCACTTATCCCGTCGGCCTGTACCCATTGCCAGTAATCGCGTTTGTTCAAGGCCCTTAGGGTTCAGATTGTGCGTCGGCAAACGGATTTTGAGGGAAGTCGAGAGAAAGTCGCTAGCGCGGGGAGCGCTTGGCGTGCTACCCTGCACATCCGCGTGCCGCATCTCGAACCCGGCAAAGATATCCTCTGAAAGGAGCCTGCAGATGGAGTCAAAAGAGCTAAAGAAATCCAACCTGCCAAGCGAGGCCATAGAACTCTACAACCTTTTTATCCATGGCGTGATCAGCCGCCGCGCTTTTATGACCGAAGTGCAGAAGCTTGCGATAGGCGGTCTGACGGCGGCTACGGTTGTCGAAGCGTTGATGCCGAAGTACGCCGAGGCGCAGCAGGTAGCCAAGAATGACGACCGGATCAAGGCGAGCTACGAGACCGTTTCATCACCGCAGGGGAACGGAAGCATCAAGGGATATTTGGTCCGTCCTATCAGCGCCGACACTCGGGATGCCATGCCGGCGAAACTGCCCGGCATTATCGTGATCCACGAAAATCGCGGTCTGAATCCTCACATAGAGGACGTCGCGCGCCGGCTTGCACTTGCCAACTTCATGGCGTTTGCGCCGGACGGACTGACCTCCCTGGGCGGCTTCCCCGGCGATGACTACCGTGGCGGGCAGCTCTTCATGAAGGCCGATGGCAAAAAGATGTTCGAGGATTTCGTGGCTTGCGCGAACTGGCTAAAGTCGCGTCCCGACTCCACAGGCAAGATCGGCATCACGGGTTTCTGCTTCGGCGGCAGCGTGTCGAACAATATGGCCACGCGCCTGGGCGCCGATTTGAGCGCCGCGGTGCCATTCTATGGCGGGCCGCCTGCCGATGCGGACATTCCGAAGATCAAGGCGGCGGTTCTCGTCCATCACGGCGAACTCGACACGCGGCTGGCATCGACCTGGCCGGCGTACGACAAAGCCTTGACGGGGATAAACGTGCCGCACGAAGGCTATATCTATCCGAACGCCGTTCACGGCTTCAATTGCGATGCGACGCCGGATCGGTACAACAAGGCCGCGGCCGATTTGGCTTGGGGGCGCACGATCGGGTGGTTCAACAAGTACGTGCGCAGCTGATTTCCGCAATTTACCAAAATTAGACATGCTCGAATGCAGGTGTCGGGGAAGCCGTGTCTTTGCACCGAGTGTCGGGCGCGGCGCTAGTATCGCGATTGTGTTGTGGCGCGGAGCGCCCGATTTGGTTCTGCTGGGATTATCCAAACATCAGGGAGGCAAACATGTCGCGGAAATTGTTAGGCGCGCTTCTTGCGATGATCGCGTTTTGCGCAACCGTGAGAGCCGCAGACGATCCATTCCTGGGTATCTGGCAATTGAATGGCGAGAAAACTTCGAATTATCAGCAACAAAGCCAGATGATCATCAACGTGCCGGCGCCGGGAGGTTTTACAAGCTACCGCGCCACCATCGGCAAAGACAATCAGTCGAGCACGGAAACTCATCCTGTCGCTTTCGACGGGAAGCCCTACCAGACCACAGGAGGCGATGCTCGCGAGATTTCCTACAAACGCGTCGACGCGAGGACGATCGAGCGAACGCAGAATCGAAACGGGAAAATCTCAGTGGATACGGAGCAAGTTTCAGAGGACGGCAAAACCCTGACGGTCAAGCAGGCGAACGCAGTCCGAGTCTACGAGAAGCAGTTTGACGTTAAACCTGCAAAGCGTTAGGCGACGATTCTAGGTGAGTTCTCGACTGACCACAGCGGTCACATCGATTTCGACCAACATGCCAGGATGGGCGAGTTGATTTATGTTGAGGAACGTATGTGCGGGGCGCGGCGCATCGCCCAGAGCCTCGGTGAGACATTGGAAGTAAGGGCCTGCTGACCTGATATCCGTAACGTAAGTCACGATTTTTACGACGTCAGCGAAGGTCGCCCGGTGCCGCGCCAGAGTTCTCTTGATCTTGTCAAAAGCATAGCGGCATTGGCCAAGCACATCTCCCGGGTACAGAATGGTGCCCATCATTCCGTTTTCGTCTTCCGCGCCGACGCCGGCGAGAAAAATCAAGGTGCCCGGCCCGGAAA
Source organism: uncultured Acidobacteriota bacterium (assembly GCA_963803735.1). GTDB lineage: Bacteria > Acidobacteriota > Terriglobia > Acidiferrales > UBA7541 > Palsa-189. The sequence continues at coordinate 298,730 of CAWDNV010000023.1, forward strand.
CGGTAACGACTTCCGAAAATCTCGCCTTGGCCCATTCGCTGTAATTGTAATGTCGCTTTTCAAACTTGGACATGTTGATCTTCGTCGTACGTTTATCTGCTATGGATTGAGACCTCGCTGAGTTTCAATTGTTATACGCGAAGAGATCTTTGCCGTTAGGAAGTGTTACCCAGCGCAGGCGGACGGCTAAAGAGCCGCTTCTGGGCATATTTCCGACTACGGAAATACGATCGCCAGGTTTGAGCGTTTCTTTCGTCCATCCGTTTTCGGTCATTTGACTGGGCGAAGGCCCTTCACCGATCCATCGTTGAAGGGCACCGTCGCGCCCCTTGACGTCAAAAACAATCTGGGTATGTGGATTGGTCCATTTGAACTCGACAACGGTGCCCTTCAATTTGCTCTGGTGATCGCGATCATATTTGGCGTTCGAATGATGCGCGAAAACCGAGCCAGGCAAACCGAGCAGCAGGAAAATAATGGAGAAAGTTGCCCAGTTCACACGAACCGCTCCGCAGATGTTGCAACCTTGAAGTGCTATTTCGGACGGCCCATGAATCCTTGGGCGATCACATCGATCTTGTATATCGCCTTGGCGTTATTCCTGACGCCGTCGGGGGTTCGGTATTCGGTGCCATCTGGGTTGCTCATGCCCGCGCCCTTGGCGTAAAGCACCTTTTTGTTGGGGCCGGCAAAAGCTATGCTCGACGAGGACCTTGGTAACGGGATAACGCCAAGAAACTTTCCTTCCGGACTGAACACCTGAATGCCGGGGTCTCCCGAGGTGACGTAAAGGCGACCCTCTGAGTCTATCGCCATGCCGTCGCCCGAACCACCGGCTTCCAGCGTGGCAAAGTCGCGCTTATTCGTGACCGTGCCATCCGGCTGGACATCCCAGGCCACAAGCTTCTTCACGTCGGTCACGTAGAGGGTCTTTTCATCCCGGCTAAGCATCATCCCGTTGGTACGCACGTCTTTGCCCGCGACAAGGCTCACCTGGCCTTTGGCGTTGACGAAGTAGGTGCCAAAATCATCCGAGAAATAGACGCCGCCTTTGGAATCGCAAACGAGTTCGCCCATGCGCCAGAACGTCTTGTCCTGATACTTGCTTGCCAGGACCTCCCACTTGGGAGACAGGGCCACCAGTTCAGCCGGTTCATGACATTGGTCAGGATGTCCGCCGGGGTCCGAGCAGGTCCTCTCCACGCCGATGAGTCGCTTCTTGTAGTCGATCCCAAGGGCTCCCGTGCCATGGGTGTCGCGGACGAAAATGGAAAATTTGTCGTTCGGGTCGAGTCGCCCAACCGTGCTGGGCTGTTCCTGTGCGAAGTAGATGCCCCCATCGGCGGCGCCGACGAGCCCGTCAGCATTGTCGGGTCCTTGCCACACGAGCTTCCATTTGAGGCCACCGGCAATTATTCCGGGGATCTCCGTAGTGGTCACGTCCTTGGCAGGGGTCGGCTGTCGGAATTCCTGTCCGCCTCCGGCATTGCGTTGCTGTTGTTGCTGTTGTGCGACGGCGATCCCGCTCAGAGCTATAGCCGATGCAACGAAACAGCAAGCGATGGCGCACATTGCTTTCAATTTCATAAGGGCCCTCCAAATGGGTTGGCCGCGAGTCCGTAACTCAGAATTTTAGTGCGATATTTTCGTTCAATTCCGGGTTCAATTCCGGAGCCGCAGTATATACCGGCGCGGTTTCGAAGGGGAAGGTTCAGGCGTAGCGAGCGGCGATCTTCAAATTTTCAGGAAGGCGAGCCAGGGGAGTTCGATCAGGAGATAAACGGCAAAGAAGATGGCGCCGAGGATAAGTCCCAGAATCCAGAAGTCTTTGCCTTTGACATAGCCGCAACCGTAATAGATGGGCGAAGGTCCGGTGCCGTAGGGCGTGAGAATGCCCATGAGGCCAAGCGGATAGCTGAGGAGCAGCGCCCAGGACAGGCGCGACATGCCCGGAATCGTTACCGCGACGACGAGAAAGACTTGAAAAAGAGCACTGACATGCGCGGTGAGGCTCGCGAAGAGATAGTGCAACAGAAAAAAGGCGGCTACCAGAAGGACAGCCGCCATAGTTGCGCCGCGATGAGAGACGATCGGCGCAAAAGCTCGTGCGACCCAATCCACAAATTTGGTGTCGACGAGGCCGCCGGCGAGGGTCACGAGCGTGGCGAACCAGATGAAAACGTTCCAGGCCTCGCTGTAACCGAGGATGTCGTTCCACGTGATTATCTGCAGCACAAGCATCAGAATCACGACCACCATAGCGGCCATGGTCGCGTCCACGTACTTCGCGCCGACGGTCCACAGAGTGAGGGCGAGAAGAACAAGGCCGAGCAAGATTATCTCTTTGGCGGAAACCGGACCCATCTTGCGGAGTTCTTCGGAGGCCCAGCGCGGCGCTTCCGGTGCTTCGCGAATTTCGGGAGGATAGATTTTGTAAAGCAGGATCGGAACGAGCGCGAACAGGAGAAAACCGACTGGCGCGAATCCCCGGAACCAGTCCATCCACGAGAGCGTCACGTTAACGGTGCGCATCGCCAAATCGGCGGCGAGTACATTTGGTGCGATCGCCGTCACGAACATGCTGCTCGTCACGCAGGTTGCGGCGAGCGCCGTGTACATCAGATAGGCGCCGATCTTTCGCGCGCTCTCATCGTTGGGCCATGAGCCGTATAGCTCGGGAATGTTGCGGAGGATGGGGAAGATCGTTCCACCGCTGCGCGCGGTGTTTGATGGCATGAAGGGCGCGAGAGCCAAATCGGCCAGAGCGATGGCATATCCAAGCCCCAGAGTGCGCTTCCCCATGGCTCGGATGAGCAGCAGGGCGATGCGCTTCCCGAAGCCGGTCTTAGCATAGCCGAGCGAGAAGATAAAAGCCGCGAAAATCAGCCAGACCGTCGCGTTGCCGAAGCCGCTGAGCGCCCACGCCGTGGCCTGCGCGGTCGAGGAGCGGACGAGACCTGCAGCGGCGGCAACGATGACGCCAACGAGGCCGAGAGCAGCGGGTGGCATGGGTTCGGTGATTATGCCGACCATCACCGCGGCGAAAAGTGCGAAGTAACGCCAAGCGTTCAGCGGAAGGCCATGAGGCGTGGGCGCAAGAGCAATCACTACGCCGACGATGACGGGTGCGGCGGCTCGTGCGAACGTGTTACGGTGGCTTTTCTTTTGTGGCGGCGGAGGAGACTGCGTTGCTGCGACAGGCTCCTGCAGCCGCGTGGGAAAGTGACTCATGAAGCCTAGAAGATTGCCAACGGATTGAGTGGCGAGCCCGTGCCGCCTTCGACGGGAAGCGGCGCGAACGTGAGCATGAATTCATAGCGATTCAGGCGCCGAGCGGTCTCGACCGCGCGCTCAAGGTCAAGATTTTCCACGATCCCTACCCCCATCCAATTCAGCACTGCCTGGTGAATCGGATTGACGGGAATGCCCTGCGCATCGCCCCATCCGGGCCGCGGCGCCCAATCGATATTGAAGTCGTGGCCGACAAAGGCAATGTCGCGCTCCTTGATGAAAGGAATGACGTCCGCAAAGTAGCCGGGGATCGCGTCCGGGGAGGGGCCCTTGGCCGCGCGCCTCTTCCAGCGGCCCACGTAGAGCATGACCACGTCGCCAGGGCCGGCTTTGACTCCGGATTTTTTCTCCCATGCTTCGAGGTCGGCGCGAGTAATCGGAGTACCGGGCTCGATCCAGTCAACGCCTTTTAGTTGCGGGATATCGTAAAGCACGGCTCGCGTGACGACGCCATCGCGCCACGCCATGATGTCGTCTTTTTTGCAGCCGTTCTGCGGCGTGATGTTATCGGCGACGGGATAACCGTTGTACATTTTGCCTTCGAGGAAGAAATGACAGAAGGCGTCCATGTGAGCGGTGGCCAAGCCGTGATAGCTCACCTCATAGCGATCAATCGTGTTGAAAGCGCCTATATTCTCCGTTACGCGATGGAAGATGCTGCGCTCGGGAACTTCGGAGTCCACTTTTTGAGGGACGGCGTGGGCGAGCGAAATGACCACACCGTTTTTAACCAGCCTGATCGCGCTCAAACTTTTTTCTGTGGTGATCAGGTTAGAGGCGCCGCGCTGGTCGTTTGCTCCCCAGCGGCCCCAGTTCTTGAATTGGCTGCGCCATTTAAGGTAATCCGCCGGCGTAGCTGAGGAGGCAGGCTTGTTCTGGGCGGGAGCGCGCCCGATGAAAATGGCGCAAAGGCCGGACGCAACAATTCCAGCGATTAACCACAATTTGAGGCGATCTGACATGATGTCCTCCGCTCTAGTGGATTCGGTGAGGTCCTGATGGATGTGGAATGTAACACAGAGAGCTGCAAAACGAGCTAGCCAGAAGGCGTCGGAGAGCGCTAGAATCCGGCCACTATGAACCAATCTAAAACTGAATCCGCAAATACCGCCCGCCGCGAATTTCTGAAATTTCTAGCCGCCAGCCCTTACGTCGCTGCTCTTGGTGGCGTAAGCGCATTTCTGGAGCGAAGCGGTCTCGCCTTCGCGCAAAACGGCCGCCCGGTGGCGGATATTATTGCTAGTCCTGCGGAGGCCCTCAACGTTTTCGATTTCGAGGAGCCCGCTCATCGCAAGGTGAATCCGGGGCACTGGGCTTACATGGCGAGCGGCGTAGATGATGACGCCACCCTGCGCGCCAATCGTGATGGGTTCAAGCATATCGAGCTGCGCCCGCGCCGGCTGCGCGACGCGACGAAAGTGGACATGCACGTCGAGCTTTTTGGCGGGACGTACAACAGCCCGATTTTCACCTGCCCTACGGGCGGCGAGAAATCGTTCTTTCCCGACGGGGAATTGGCGGTAGCACGTGCGGCGAAAGCCCACGGCACCCTTCAGGTGCTTTCCACTATGACGTCGGTGGCGGTGGAGGACGTCAATAAGGAGTTGGGCCGTCCCGTTTGGCAGCAAATCTATGCGCCGAGCACGTGGGATGCGTGCCAGAAACTTTTGCAGCGAGTCCAAGGCGCTGGTGTCTCGGTGATAGCCCTCACTGTGGATAACACCACAGGCCGCAATAGCGAGACGTTTCTGCGCACGCGTCCAAAAGATTTAAGCCAGTGCAAGACGTGCCACGAGGACGGGGCCGGCCCCAGTATCAAAGAGCGGCCGATGTTCAACGGCATCGATATGACCGGTGTGCGCGCGCCCAGTCCTGCGATGGACTGGGCCTTTGCCGATCAGATCCGCAAATTCTGGAAAGGGAAATTCATTATCAAGGGCGTGGACACTCGCGAGGACACGCGGATGTGTATCGAGCATGGCATCGATGGAATTTTGGTCTCCAACCACGGCGGTCGGGCGACCGAAACACTTCGCGCCACGATTGAGGCACTGCCGGAAGTCGCGGCGGAAGCGGGCGGCCGCATTCCGATTTTCGTCGATGGCGGCTTCCGCCGCGGCACCGATGTTTTCAAGGCGCTGGCGCTTGGAGCGAAAGCGGTTGGCATCGGACGGCCGTTCCTGTGGGGCTTGGGCGCATTCGGGCAAGCCGGCGTGGATCGCGTCATCGAGATTATGCAAGGCGAACTGAAGCTGGCGATGGGGAATTGCGGCACACGAACCGTGGCGGATATCACGCGCGAATACGTGGCCACTCCCGATTGGAAGACGTAGGCTAGCTCCGTCGCTCAAATCCGTCGCACGTCTGGGATGCCGTTTCCGCGAAAACGCGACGGCTACTAATTCGGACAGCTGCTAAACCGAAAAGCAGATTCCTCGGGCACACACCGCCCTCGGAATGACACCTTCAGAACTCAAGCATTTGGAGGCGCGCGCTAGAGTAATTTTCGAGCGCATTCCCACATATCTTTGAGCACAGTTGCGGCGGGCACGGGTTTGGCCATGGCGGCCGATTGTCCCGCCCACACCTGCATGCGGTGGTAATCGTTGGCCTCGGCGCCTGCTGTTTTCATCGCCGCTGTAAGACCACGTTGCACGGGATAGGGAGCGGGGGAAGGCGCGCCCGGCGCGGCTACCGCTTTGACAAAATTCGTGGCAATGGCGCGGCCTAGCCTTCCAGTGAGCGCGCGGGTCAATGTGGTGTCTTCGGGTTCGAGTTGATTGAGAGCATCGGCCCAGGCGCGATGCGTTTTTGCTTCGGGGCAGCGCAGGAATGCAGTGCCGACCATCGCTGCGCTGGCGCCTAGGACCAACGCGGCCGCGACACCACGGCCATCGCCGATTCCTCCCGCTGCAATGATGGGCAGATCGATATGATCTGCGAGCCTCGGGAGCAGTGCGAATAGGCCGACCGATTGGCGTTCGGCCGATGCATGATCGAAAGACCCTCTATGGCCTCCGGCCTCATAGCCCTGGGCGATGATGGCGTCCGCGCCGGCAGCTTGAGCTGCGCGCGCCTCGGCGAGTGTGGTCGCAGTGGCAAACCAGGCGATGGCTTTCTCCTTGAATCGAGTCACCAATTCCGGTGGAAATAGCCCCATGATCGAGGAAACGGCTGTGGGCCGCAGTTCGAGAAAAGCCTCACATTGCGCGCGGAAATCCGGCGGCACAACGTCGCCTGCTCCAGGTGGCACGGCCGGTCCCCAGGCCGCGAGGAACGCCCGCATGCGAGCCTCGGCTGCCGCGTCTCGAGAGGGCGCGGGATCGGGTATCCACGTATTGATCTGGAGTGGGCCGCTGCTCTTCGATCTGAATTCCTGCACCCACGCGCGGATCGCATCCGGTTCGCTTATGAGTGCGCCCAGAGCGCCCATGCTGCCTGCATTGGCTACGGCGATGGAAAGACTCGCCGGACAGGCACCAGCCATGGGCGCGAGCAGTATCGGGAGTTTCAATCCATATTTTGCGCAAAACGAATCGACGCGGGCGAGAGGAGCGGAAGGATTGGGCATAAGCTAAGGGAGTCTGCGCGGCTGTTGCCGGTCGCCATTACAGTTGGATGTTGAGTCGAACGCCAAGTCACAATCGTAGGCGTATAGTGACGCGGACTATTCCGCAAAGGCTATTTCTGCGAGATCGGACTCGGTGGGGCGCTCTTCGCCTCACGAGACGTGGAAACGGTTCTTCATTTCAGCGACAATTCTTCGCGCGTCCAACCGCGAAGTCGCACTATACGGCTCCGGCCTTGACGAGCGCGTTACTTCTTGGACGAGGAGTCGTCCTTCGTTGTCGGCGCGACTTCGTCCTTCGTGGGAGTCGCTACTTCGCCCTCGGCTCCGGGAGCAGATCCGCCGAAGAGGAATTTTCTCCCGTCGGGGAAGGTCATGTTGACGCCAACGCCCTTATGTTCGAAGGCCTTGGACTGATAGCCTTGAATGATGAGCTCCGTCCCGGTCGGAATGGTGGCCTTGGTCACGCCGTGGCGGATCAGGGAATTCGGGCTACCGCCTTCAAAACCCCAATTCACGACGTTGCCATCGGCCGCCTTTTCGTCACACCAGAACCAGGAGTGAGGATTGATCAATTCGACTTTCGTAATTGTGCAGTGCACGACGACGGGCTTCTGTGTATCGAAAGTCGCCGCAAAGGCGTGATGAGCCTGCACTGGCATTGCCGTTACGCACAAACCCAGGGCAAGAACGAGCATGGCCATCGCCAAAGCCAATCGCATTGTATTCCTCCTCTGAAAACCAAAATTGCTGTTCAGGCAGACTGTCACCACCCGAATTATTTCTGGGAAATTTTCTTGGCCTTTTCCTCTGCGGCTCGTTCGGTGGCGCGAGCGCCCGCAAGGATATTGACTGCGTCGTTGTTGTTCTCGCTGCAATCGTATTCGAAAATCGGGCCGTCCATGTGGCTCAGCGGGACGATGGCCGACCACGGCTTCGTCCACGTTGACGGATCATCGACCGTGAACTTGTACTCGATCGTGTTCTGATCGGTGCGCGTAAAGTATTCGGTGATCTTCAGGGTTTTCGGGTTCGCGCCCTGGAAGGTGGCCCCGGGACGAAAATTGGAGGTCTCTACGACGAGGGTGTTGCCCTCCCAATGGCCGCGCGAGTTTCCGTGCCAGCGATGGATTCCTTGCGAAAGAGCCGGCTGTCCCTCCAGTGGGATGATGCGAGTCTCGTTATTCCACTCATATTCGACCATGACATAACCGGCGCCTTGGACGATGAAGAAGTTGCTGTTGTAAGCGCCGGGAAGGATTGGCGGTCCGCCAAAAGAGAGGCAGCGCTCGCCCAGATTCAGATCCTCGGCGACGTCAGCCTTTACGGGCGCATTGGGATCCGCGTAATCCTGATTGGGACCGTGTCGCCGGGCAGCCTCCCTGACCTTCGCCGCTTCGGGAGTCAGCGCAGGAATTTTGCCGTCGGCGGGATCGACGACCAGCGAGGTTCTCTTGTTTGGCGCGACGCCCTCTTGCCAGGCGCTCAGGGCATAGACGGTCGCGTCGTAGACGGGAGTCTCGGCAAGATCGTTAAACGTGAACTCGTAACTGTGTTGTATGCCTTCTCTGTGAATTTCGACGGCTTCTTCGTCCGTCAGGAATTCTCGATTGCCATATTTCGCCGGGCGTTCCATGGGCGTGAAGCTCAGGCTTGTCCAGTATCCCTGCAGGTTCGGCTGGCCATCCGGAGTTCGCGGCAGGACCCATGTTTTCTTCTCGGGCGATTTAGCTGGCGCCGTCTTCGTGTCCGCTTTTGCGGCGAAACTCGGCTTTGTTTGCGCCTGAATAAATGTAGGCAGCAATAAAACAGCTGCGCCGATCATCAAAGTGTTCGATGGGACCCCAAAGCGATTACCCATTGCGACCTCCTCGATTATCTATTTGCCTGGGTTCTTGTAATAGGGGCCGTACAGCATCTTTTCGACGAACTCGACGCAGTCGAAATCCACGAGCTGGACGTTTTTTTCCATACGGCGATAGAGCGGAAAACTTACTTTCCACGGCCGCGTATAGACGTTCGGATCTTCGATCGTCGCTTCGTACATTATGTGATAAGGGCTGACCAAAGTATAGCGCTCGACCACGTGCAGGACGTCGCTATGAAAATCGCCGGCGCGGTCGAACCACGTATAGGGGACGAATCCGGTCGTGTCTATGACCAGGGTGTCTCCCTCAAAATGTCCGTGCGACCATCCCATCCAGCTATCGGCCGGAGGATCCTTGGGAGCCTCTTTATCGTTTTCCTTCATGAAGATGGTGCGCAACGTATGCTCAAATTCGTACACCATCATTATGTTGTCTGTGCTCTGAATAATCTGAAACGGGAAGGGCATATAGTTGGCGCGCGGGACGCCAGGGCGATAACACTTAAGCTCCGGGTCGCCCGTATCGTGGCGCCGGTCGTCGCTGGTGATGTTGACGGCCATCCGCTTTTCGGCATTGGCCTTCTTTTTAGCCAGCGCTTCGGGCTTGTACGGAATTTCGCCGCCCTCCACGATGCCTTGTCCGCCGGGCCAGGCGCCGTACGCGCCCATAATGTCCGGATGAGGACCAGCCTGCGCATCGTGATCCTGAATATCGATGTCGGCGGTGACGAAAGACTGCCAGATTCCGTTGAAGTCCGGCTTGCCATCCCCAGTGTGGGGCGGCTTATAAGGGGGGAATTCACCCGGGGTAGGAATTTTGGCCGCGGCTGCGGCCGGTGCGGCGTTGCGCGCGGGTGCCTGTTGATTGGACGTCTGCGCTTGTACCGCCAGAGGTGCGCAGCTCCATACAAAGAGGGAAAGCAGAACGGCCTTGGTCATGTCGAAGTCGTATCCCGAGAAATAAGCTCGTTGGAAATGCCACGCACTTAGGCCAAAAGCTACGCTTGAATCATTCGAGTGTCAAGGGCGAGACTTGCCGCCAATCGCCGGGGCTCAATCTATGAAAGCCCACTTGACAGGCGGGAATTCGCGGTGGGATAAGTTCCGCTAACGGGCGGTCCGGGAACGTCAGGAGAAAAGAACGTGAAGATAAGAGTGTTGCTGTCGCTGGCGATTGTGATTGGACTTGCGGCTGCGGTGGTCTCTGCCAATCAAGCGGATACTCTTCCCGCTTCTGGAGGAGACATTCAGATTACGCCCATCATGCATTCGAGCGTGCAGCTCGAATATGCGGGCAAGGTCATACAGGTCGATCCCGTGGCGGCATACGACAATGTGGAGCTTCCGCTATTGGGGAAATTCGACGCGCTAAAGCCAGCGGATTTGATCCTGGTCACCGACATTCATCCAGAAAATCTCGACCCCGCTGAGATCGCCAAGTTGCGGAAGCCGGGAGCTCCGGTAGTCATGCCGATGGCTGTGGCGAGCGAGGCGGGCGCGAAGATTGCTGCACCGACGATCGTTCTGGCGAATGGCGAAAGCAAGACCGTGACAGAAATTGGCATCGAAGCGGTTCCTATGTACAACCTGCAGCATGGGCCCAAACCCGGCGAACTCTACCATCCCAAAGGCCGTGGGAATGGCTACATCATTACGCTGGGAGGCAAGCGCTTGTACTTCATGGGCGACACCGAGTGCACGCCCGAGGCGAAGGCCGTGAAGGATATCGACGTGGCGTTCGTGCCGATGAACATGCCGCAGACGATGACTCCAGGCGACACGGCGGAATGTATCAAGGCGTTTCAACCTAAGATCGTATACCCCTATCATTATGAAGGGCAGAAGCGAGACGAGGCTTTTATGAGGGCGCTGCTAAGAGGGACCACGGTCGATTTTCGAGCTAACCTGAGGTGACGAGACCTTTTCCAACCTTTGTGACAACACGAAAGATTGTTGCAGTTTTACTTCTTTGAACTCGGAGCAGCCGAGACACCTTTATTCTGCTGTTGGGCTTCTTTTTCGGTTGCGCGGGCTCCTGCCATGATGTTCACCACGTCCATATTGCTTTCGCTGCAGGCGTATTCGAAAAAAGGCCCTTTGATCGTGTGAAGGGGAACGATGGCCGTCCATGGTTTCGTCCACGTCGACGGATCGTCAATCGTAAAACTATATTCGATCTGATCGGCGGCGACGCGCTTGAAGCGCTCGGTAATCTTCAGAGTTTTGGGGTTGGCGTTGCGGAAGGTGGCTTCGGGTCTGAAATTGGTCGTCTCCACGACCAGCGTGTCGCCTTCCCAATGTCCGCGCCCGTCGCCGTGCCACTGACGGATATTTGCCGAGGCGTGCGGGCGTCCATCGAGAGGGATCGTTCGAAGCTCGGATCCGTACTCGGCTTGCAGCACAACATAGTTCGAACTCTGCATTATGTAGAGACCGTTGTTGTAGGCGCCCGGAAGAATGGGCGGCCCGCCGCTCATGGAAACGCAGGTCGTGCGCATCCCGATATCCCTCGGAGTATCCGCGTGCACGATTCCACCGCCGTGACCGTCGGGTTCAATGTAGTCGCGGTCACCGATGGCTTTCGGCCTGGCCAACGCCTCGGGCGTGCGGGGAGGAAGTCTGCCATCCGGTGGATCTACGATTAGCGAGGTGCGTTTGTTTGGCGAGAATCCTTCCAGCGCGGGAGTGAGTCCGAAAGTAGTTGAGTCGTAAACGGGTTCCTCGACGGGATCGTCATAGGTGCGGTCATAGCCGCGCTGCAGGCCAGCCTTTTGCGCTGCCTCAGCCTCTTGGTCAGTCAGAAACTCTCTTCCTTGGTATTTCGCGGGCCGTTCCAAGGGTGTAAAACTCTCGCTCGTCCAATATCCGTGCAGGTCCGGGTGGCCATCGGGAGTACGAGGCATGGTCCAACTCTTTGTATTCGTCGCAGTCGACGGTGACGACTTTGTGTTGCCATTGGCGGTTTTAGTATTGGCATCGTGCGAGGATTGCGCTGCAACGTATGCGGGGGCAAACAAAGCAGCCGCCAAAGCGATCTGGAGGGCCCTTGATCGATGCGCGATGCGATTAGTCATCCGGATCTCCTCTTCACTTGCTGGGCCGCTTGCTATATTGACCATACAGCAGATCCAAGACGAACTCCGTGCAGTTGAAATCCACCAGTTGGATGTTTTTCTCCATACGCCGATAGAGCGGGAAGCTGACCTTCCACGGCCGCGTAAACACGTTCGGATCTTCGATCGTGGCTTCATACATGATGTGATAAGGACTCACCTGCGTGTAACGCTCCACTACATGCAGGGCGTCACTGTGGTAATCGCCCGCGCGATCGAACCATGAATAGGGGAGGAATCCGGTCGCGTCGATGACTAACGTGTCGCCTTCGAAATGTCCGTGCGACCATCCCATCCAGCTATCGGCTGGAGCATCCTTGGGGATGGTCTTGTCGTTCGGGTTCATGTAGATCGTGCGCACGCCCCGTGCAAATTCATAAGCAAACAGGATCGTGTCTGTGCCCTGAATGATTTGAAATGGAAAGGGCATGTAATTAGCGCGTGGCACACCGGGGTTGTAACACTTGAGCTCGGGATCGCCGGTGTCGTGCCGATGCGGGTCGCTCGTGATATTTACGACCATGCGCTTTTCGGCGTTGGCCTTCTTTTGTGCCAGCGCTTCGGGCTTGTACGGAATTTCGCCGCCCTCCACGATTCCTTGTCCGCCGGGCCAGGCGCCATACGCGCCCATAAAATCCGGATGCGGGCCGGCTTGCGCATCATGGTCCTGAACATCGATGTTCGCAGTAACAAAGGCCTGCCAGATGCCGCTGAAATCCGGTTTGCCATCGGCGGCGTGAGGCGCTTTGTAGGGAGGGAACTGACCCGGGGTTGGAATTTTGTTCTGGGCGGCGGAGCTTTGAACTGCAGCCGGATTACCCTGAGCCGCGACCTGAATGCCAGCGCTCAAAGCGAGAACAGCTGCAACTACAAAACAAGAAGCAATGGTTCGTAGATGGGCGCGCATGGACACCTATGAGCAGCGGATGTACTCAAGACTATGTTTATAGCAATTCCCTGTCAAGGGAATCGCGCTGCATGAATGGGGCTCGCAACGCTCTAGGTTGCGCCGTGCGTTAATCGCGCGGGCTGTAGTATCCCATGCGGGCGCGTGTCGTAAGAGGCGCGTCGTTCGAGGGCCGAAGGCTTACTTTTATCGGGTGCCAACGACCGTCGTGGTGAACGTCAGTCGGCCTGTAGCCCAGGATATATTGGCTTCGAAGTTCCGTCCCGATTTTACCGGCCAAATTAGCCAATTCGCTCAAATTTGCGGATTGGAAAAGGTGTCCGCCGGTCATCTCGGCGAGTTCGGAAAGCAGGCCGGGGCCTTCGCGTTCCTCGCTGGTGCGTTTCATGTCGCGCGGATCAAAAATTCCCAGCGCATAAAGCTGACAGTCAGATTCCTCCAAAAGCCTGCGAACCTCTGGCAGATGATGCCGGCTGTGATTGTCGCCGCCATCGGAGAGGACCAGCAGGATATGCCTTTCATGACGCGCGCTCCTCAGTTGCTCCATGCCCAAGTCAATCGCGTCGAGAAGGGCGGTCCGGCCGTCCGGCTTCAATGACGTCATGCGCCGCTGCAACTGCTCGATGTCGGACGTAAAGCGGCCGGTGAGTTCGGCATGACTATTAAAGCTAATCAGGAAGAATTCATCCTCAGGATTGGACTTTTTCAGAAAGTTCACTACGGCCTGGCGCGACGCGTCCATCTTATCGGCCATGCTTCCGCTGGTGTCAAAGAGCAGTCCGATCGAAGCCGGCACATCTTCGTTCGAAAAGGTGAGGATTTCCTGTTCGATATTGTCCTCGAAAAGCCTGAAGTTCTTCTTTTCCAGATTCGGGACAGGGTGGCCATAGGTATCTGTGACGCTGGCGTTGACGAGCACCATGTCCACATCGATCTGGATGGAGCCAGCCGCGGTCTGAACTTTGTGCGGCGTTACTGGCCCGTTGACCTGCGCACGAGCGCTCAGCAGAGGAAATATCGTAGCGGCGAGCAGAACAAGGAAGGCGATTTTATGCTTTTGCTTCATGGCTGCTCCGGTGGGGACTACCCGTAGCGTTTGATGACACTGGGGGCCGCATGGGCCAGATTGTAGATGGATAGCACGTCGCGTGACGATGGCACTCCAGGCCGGTACGGCCTAGTACTACTAAGTCTCGCCTTTTCTTTCTGTTATGCGCTCCACACCTCGTCAAACATCGCCCAATGAAGCGGCAGCGTCGCCGTCTGCCCACCAGTACTCGCTGCCTTGATTCAGTTAATAGCCGAACGGTACGCCCGCCGAGTTATTCAGTTCAGCCCCGAGGTCAGCACCGATAGACTTTGGGTACAGCGGTTCGTATTACCAGCGGGTGTGTAGGAAGCCGTTCCCCGCTTTATCGGGCAGGTCCAAATCTCTCAGAGGAGAAAGAAAACAAAATGCGACGAATGATCTTTCTAGCTATCGGGCTGTTGCTCTTCTCGATTCCTAGCTTTGCCCAAGAAGTGATCTATCCCAAGGCGGAGGTTTTCGGCGGCTTCTCCATGTCCAATATTCCAGGAGTGACAACGTTCGACCCGACGACCGGGGTGCCATCAGTGTCCCGGAAGTCGCTCATGGGCTGGCAAGCGTCCGCGAACTACAACCTTACCCATCACTTTGCAATCGTGGGTGACTTCGGTGGCCAATACGGCAGCATTGCTGGCGCCACTGTTCTTGGCGTCACGATTCCGGGCTATAGCATGAATTCTTATCAGTTCCTTTTCGGTCCGCGAGTCGTTTTCCGCGGCTCGAGGGTCACTCCTTTCGCCCAGGCTATGTTCGGAGGCATCCGGGATGGTATCGGTGCCACCACCGTTTCAGTGCTTGGTGTGAACGTAACTACGCCTGCGGTGGCCTCCACCGGTTTGGGAATGGGGATTGGCGGTGGATTAGACATCAACATCTCTGACCGGCTCGCGCTGCGCGTTCCGCAGTTCGATTGGACTCCGAGGCACATCGCGGGCACAACTGTACTTGGTGTAACCGTGCCTGGCACATGGGCAACGGGCCAAATCCGCTTCGGAATCGGCGTGGTCATCAAGGCCGGCGGAAAATAACTACAGCTCAGAGCGGCTCGTGCGTGTGAAGCACGAGCACCATTAACAACTGGGAAAAGCCCTGCCGAAAATCTCCGCGGCAGGGCTTTTTTCATACATAATGCAGTACGCAACCAATTATCACGCTTATTCATGACCTCTGGCACGCGTGCCTGCATCGAATGGGCGACGCCAGAGGTTTAGCACCAGCCGAAACTTATATCGCACCATTTTTAGCTCCAACGCACGCACTAGCTGTAAGAAACTGCAAGAAAAAGGGCTCGTCACAAGGGCAATTGGGGAGTTGCTGCTCCTGGGGAAGGCGCCTCTGTGCGCCATAATGCGAGACCTGCTCACAGCACCAGCGCGATTCCGCACGCCGAGTCTGCAGCGTCCTCTGGAGCGCAGCCCGTTGGCGAAGGGAATTTTCCTTTTGGCGCTTGGTTGCCTGTTTTGCGCCAGCGGCCACGCGCAAGATCAGCCTTGTAAACTTATTCCCGCAGGCCAGGATTTCTGGATTCGTCTCACCGACCCGGTTTCCACCTACAGTTCAAAAATCGGATCAACAGTAACAGCAATCCTTATCGCCTCACCGAACTGCGATGATTCTGCTGCTTTCGCCACAAGAACAACGGTGGAAGGGCACATTACCCATGTGCGCCGTGTGGGCTTCGGCGTGTGGCACAGTTCGTCCGCAGTGACGATCGAATTTAACAAGCTCGCGGCCGGTCCACAAACGTTCGCGATAAAAGCCAGGGTCGAAGAAGTCGCGAACGGGCGCGAAAATGTGAAGGCCGGCGTCATTAAGGGAGTGGGCGGCCAAGCGACGCCGCAGCAAATAATTTCGACACGCCTTTTGCATCTGCCCTTTTGGAATACAGAGGCTTACTGGATATTTTTGTTGCGGCGGGGTGCCTTCCCATTCTCACCCGAGCCGGAAACTCTCTTGCCTGCGGGAACGGATTTACGCCTGAGATTGATGGCGCCTGTTGAGTTGCCTGCCGAGTTCGTAAAAGCACGCCAAGAGGAAAATACACAGCAGAGCGCGGAAATCGACGAAGATATCCGCGAAAAATTGGTGGCCCTGCCGGCTCACAGCTTAACGCGCAGCGGACGGCCTTCCGACGTGGTCAACCTGGCTTTTATAGGTTCGCGGGAGCAAATTGAGGCGGCCTTCCAGGCATCAGGCTGGACTTATGGCGATTCCGTTTCGGCATGGTCCGTGCTCCGTGAGATGCGCGCTTTCAGCTCATTAAACAGCTATCCTCATCTGCCGATTTCGAACCAATGGCTCGCCGGAAAACCTGCAGATATCCGATTGCAGAAGAGTCTCGATAGCTATCAAAAACGTGATCACATCAGGATCTGGAACGAAAACAAGCTCGCCCCGGATCTTTGGGCCGCCAGTGCTATCCATGAAACAGGCGCCACCTGGTCGATTCGGACGGGGAGATTTATCCACCACGTCGACGCCGATATCGATGCAGAGAGCGAAAGAGTCGTACGTGACTTAACCCTTGCCGGATGCGTCGCCGATGTCCATCGCGTGCAGCGTCCCGAAAAGCCGGAGCCAGAGAGAAACCCGAGCGGCGATGAACTTTGGACCGACGGCAGCGTGGAGGTTTTGGAACTGACTGACTGCCAAGCGCCAGCAAGAGTGGCGATTTCACGCGGCAATGAGATCGCCTGGCGGCCGAACTCCAAACTCAAACGGTTCGCCCGCGCGCAGGTGCTTTCGATTCACGATATTTGGCGATCCAACGCGATCTACGCCTCTTTCGACATAAGCCGGGCGGTCATTCATCTTTTGCGGCAGAGGCATGTTCGAGAATATGAGACCAAAGTAAACATTACCGCCAAACCTCCCTCCGGCGGCCCCAACTGAAATCCAAAAAGTCTGCACTCCTGCCCTTCCGACCTCAGTGAATGTTTTACCGATTGGCATCGCTGCTCCATAAGCTGACGCGGTCATAACATCTTGTCAGCGAAGGGCTCGCGAAGGCTGGCTTATCGCGTTACGATACTTATTACGGCTGCGGCACAGGAGATTAGGGGTGGAGTCCTCTCAGATTTGCCCGAAATGCGGACGCACGATTCCCGAGGGCCAGATTGTGTGCCGGTGCAGCATGCGGCCGCGCCGTTATTGGCTGCATTCGCGGGAAACGATCCTTCTCCTTTGCGTTTTTGGGCTGGTGATTGCGTTTGCCATTACCGGGTTCGCCGCGCGGCTTTATCACGGGCGACGTGCTGAAATGGCGCGATCCTGGTTTGATCGCGGTAATGCGGAGCTGAAGGCCGGCCTTGCGGAAGCGGCGCTCTCCGATTTTAGGACGGCTCTCATTTACGCGCAGCACGAGCTTCCACCCGAGCAGCAACAGGAATTCGAACTCAATTTTGTGCAAGCACTGATTGCCACCGGGAAAACCGACGAAGCGCGCTCCTACTTGCTTGATCTGTGGGAACGAGGGCCGGGGAACAGCCGAATTAATCTTGAATTGGCGCGCTTGGCGGCGCAGCTCGGCAACGATACCGACGCCAAACGCTATTACAACGGCGCGATCTACGGAATCTGGGATGCAAATGCCGGAGATGTGTTACAGAGGCGGATGGATGCTCGTCTGGAGTTCTATCGCTATCTAATGGATCATGGAGAAAAGACGGAAGCGCAGTCGGAGCTTCTGGCAACAGCTGCCGCAATTCCTCCTGACCCGTCGCTGCATGCTCTGGTTGGCCGTTTGATGTTGGAAGGAGGCCATCCCCAGCCCGCGTTCGAACAGTTCCAGCAGGCACTGCGGCTTGATCCCCACAACTACGCAGCCCTGGCGGGGGCGGGAGAGGCGGCGTTTCAGTTGGGCAACGATCGAGACGCAATTCGGTACCTGGAAGGCGCCATTCGGGAAGGTGCGCAGCAGAGGCGGCGGTCTGGTCCGCAGGATGCGGACACCGCAGCGCAAGAAACGGAACAGGCGCAGGTGATGCAGGATCTTGCGATAGCGCAGGCGACCTTGGCACTTGATCCCAACCGTCCGGGGCTCGATCCAATAGAACGCGCGCGGCGCGCCATTCGCGCTTACGACGCGGCAGTCAGAAGGATAGAATCCTGTGCGAAGGAGCATGGTATTGCCTTGCCCGCGCCGAGCGTGAACCTGGCTCCTTTTACCGACGCAGCCAGCGATGAACTGGCTATGGTGGCGCTGTCGAAGCACATCGAACAATTGGATCCCTTGATGGAGTTTGTTTTTCAGATGGAGTCCGCGGCCACAGAAAACTGCGGGCCGCCTTCAGACCCGACGAATGCCGCAATTGTGCGAATTGGCGAAAAAACGCACGCATCTCACCCATGAGTGAATCGCAGCGAACTAGCGAAAGATCGCCTGAAGCGGAACCTTGGTCGGCGCGACACGTAGAGCAAGCGCAGGTGAAGACCGAGGATGCGCCCGAGGGCGGATCGGAGACCCCGTCCGGAGCTCCGAAAGACAATTTCGTACAGCGCATGAAAGCAGCCGTGCTCGACGCATTGGAACGGACGCGCGCCGGGCTTTCGATGCGCGAAGATAATTTCTTTCTGCTCTTATCGGTAATTATCGGACTTTTCGCCGGGCTCGCGGTCGTTTGCTTCCGCATCACCATCGATTACACGCGCCTATGGCTGCTGGGATCGGGAATTAATCCAGGTCCGGTCCGGGTTGTGCTTGTGCCAACGGTGTGTGGTTTGCTGCTCGCGTTTATTGTTCTGCGTGTGTTCCCGCGTGTAAGAGGTAGCGGCGTCGCGCAGACGAAGTCCGCCGTATACATCTACGACGGCTACATTCCCTTCAATACTGTAATCGGCAAATTCTTGACTTGCGCCCTGGCCATCGGCAGCGGCCAATCGCTCGGACCCGAAGATCCTTCGCTGCAGATGGGAGCGGGGATTGCATCGGCGCTGGGGCGACGGCTGCATCTGTCGCGGGAAAGAGTGCGTTTGATCGCTCCAGTGGGCGCGGCGGCCGGATTGGCAGCAGCTTTTAATGCACCTATTTCGGCGGTCTTGTTTGTGATCGAAGAAGTGATCGGCACCTGGAGCGCGGGCATTCTGGGAGCGGTGGTGTTGGCCGCGGTGGCAGCGGTGGTTGTCATGCGCCTTTTTTTGGGAGCGGAACCTCTTTTCCAAATTCCTCCGTATAGCATGGCCCACCCGACCGAATTGCTCTCCTATGCCGTGCTAGGCGTGGTCGGCGGAATCATGTCACTGATCTTTGTGAAACTGCTGCGATGGGTGCGCGGCCGAACCCGGCGGATGCCACGCTGGACGCTTTACATACAACCCGCGTTGGCAGGAATGACAATTGGCTTCATTGGCTTGCGATTCCCGCAAGTTATGGGCGCCGGATACGAATACATCGATCAAGCCATGCACGGACAGTTTGTATGGCGCACGCTGGTGGCGCTTGCCTTGCTAAAGGTGCTGGCAACAACACTTTCAATTTCGAGCGGCGCGCCCGGCGGAATGTTCGCGCCCACGCTTTTCATCGGGGCGATGGCCGGGGCGGCTGTGGGTACTGTGCAGCATCATTTCTTCCCAAATCTAGCGGGTCCCCTGGGCGCGTATGCGCTTGTCGGCATGGGGACACTTTTTGCCGGATTCCTGCGCGTGCCGATGACCTCCGTGTTCATGGTGCTTGAAGTAAGCGGGAACTATTCGATCATCTTGCCGGTGATCATTTCGAATGCCATCGCCTACGTCATTGGCAGACGCTTCCAGGAGACGCCCATCTTCGATCTGATGACTCGAGAAGAAGGGCTCGATTTGCCCTCCATGGAGGAGGGGCGGGAGCAGACGGCTTTGCTGGTGGAAAACGCCATGCGCAAGCCGATGGGTTTGATTCTCAAGGCGAACGATACGGTGGCGGACGCGTGTTCGCGGCTTGCGGACATGACTGAGGATCCGCTTCTGGTGTCTTACGATAATGGCCGATGGATGCTTATCCAAAAAAGTGCCTTGCTGGATGCGGAGAAAGCAGGGAAGGGAGCGCAGCTTTTATCACAGGTGCTGCCGAGCGGGCGATTGCCTCGCCTGCATGCGGATCAGTCGCTGGATTTGGCGCTACGCTTGATGCGCGACTCGCCGTTCTTGCCGGTGGTGCATCGGGCGGACGCGCGGCGCCTTGTGGGTTTGCTATCGCTCGATGATGTACTCGCGGCTTACAGGCGCGCATCGATCATAAAAAGCAGCGCGGTCGAATGACGCAAAACGCCGGACACAATCTATATATAAACGTATTTGCTTTTGCGCCGCCAGAAAGCCTCTGCGCCTCCAAGCCGCGATGGAGTCATTCCATAGTACGCAAGTACTGAAATTCAAGGCCGTAGGACTAAAACAAACGGTCTATTGAGCGGGCCTGCGCTGCTACGTTACTGTGAGTCGACAAGATGTGAGTTCGGAGGCTACCGTGGCTTATCCCGAACGCCGTACGGCTCGGCGTTTTCAAATCAAACTCCCCATGACGGTCCGCTGGACCAGTGGAATGGCAGTAGGCGAGGCAGAAACCGAATCGAGAGATGTCAGTTCGCGCGGGGTCTATTTTTTCCTGCCCAAGCAGGTGAGCCATGGCTCCCCGGTGGAAATTATTTTGACGTTGCCGCATGAAGTCACTCTGGCCGGGCCGGTACGCGTACGCTGCTTAGGACGTGTACACCGCACAGAGGACGACAGTTCGGGCCGGTCAGGCATAGTGGCGGAAATTCACCGATACGTATTTCTGCGCGGCGGCGGCGAAAACGCTGCCTGAAAAGCTTGCCTGCTTTATGCGGAGGCAGGCAGGGGAAGGCGGGGCATTCCGACCCTCAGCGGGATGCCCCGTTTTTATTTTTCAGGCCGCCCCGGCTACTCATAGCGGAGAGCCTCGACGGGATCGAGACGCGCCGCACGGGTCGCCGGATAGAGCCCGGCGGCCAAGCTGACGATGAGAGAAAAAGCAATCGCCGAAGCGACCAGCCAGGGCGGCACGGTCCAGATATTTTCTGGCGGAATTTGTTGCTGCCGCAGATAGTAGTTTGTGCCCAGCTGAATCAGTCGGCCAATGCCCCATCCCAGCACGACTCCTCCAGTTCCACCCAGCAATCCCATCACTCCGGCTTCGGCAAAGAATAGCTGGCGAACATCTTTGTCGGAGGCACCGAGAGCCTTCAAAACTCCGATTTCCCGGCGCCGCTCGAGAATTGCCATAACCAGCGTATTGATGATCCCCAACGACGCGACGGCGAGGGCCAGGCTTCCAAAAATCCCCAGCAGCAGATCGAGAATCGCGAACACACGGCGCAGGTTGCGCGTGAGATCGAGAAGCGAAAAGGGTGCATAGCCCATCCTGCGCACCGACTCTTCGACCGCGGGAACGTCCCCAGGTTTCTCGACCCTTACGGTGAGGTTGGTGTAATGCTGGCCGTTGCCGCCTAGCGCGGATTCACGGACAACTTCGCCCATGTCATTGCCCTGTACGACGCCGAGTTCCTCCGCGACCGGGAGAGGGACATAGGCCCCTGAGCGTGAGAAGGCGCCGGCACCGGAGGCGACCGTTTCGGCATCAACGATGCCGACGACACGGAGTGAAATACGCGAAGAAATGATCGAGAAGCCGGACAGCGCATCGTCAGCGGCTGCGGCACGATCGCGCTTATTAGAGTTGGTCGGGGTCGCAGGCAGCGGTTCCCGGCCGGCGTAGCGCAGGACCAGATCCTTGCCGATCATGTCCGCAGGTTGCAAGTGTTGCGAATCGGCGAGATCGGCAGCGGCATCGGCCTGCAAAATAATTTCGTGCCCATCGGGCGCCGAGAAAAAGTGCCCTTGCATGCCTTCGAGACTGTCGCTGGCTGACGCGGACATAGGCAGGCTCGTGACCTGGGTCAAATGTCCGGCGGAGCCAAAACGCAGATCGCCAGTGAATCGAAATTCGGGATAGACCTCGAGCACGTGGGGAAGTTGCGCAAGCTCCCGGCGCGAAGCCTGATCGAGCGGGTGCGAGACGATATCGGCACCCACGGGGTCGCGATTGGAATCGCCCTGGTTGCGATTCCCATCGTTGGGCTGATCCGTGCCCAAATCGCGGTTCCGCCGAATCTGGCCGGTGGCGTTGAACGAGGTTCGCGGGCGAACGAGGACCGTGTTGAAAAGGCCGTTGCGTTCCATACGGCGGCTGATCATTTCCTGTAGTCCCACGCCAAGCGAAAGCATCGCCACGAGGGAGGCGACACCCACGGCGATGCCCACAGTCGTAAGCGAATTGCGCAGGATCGCTTCGCGCAGATTTTGTGTCGCCAGCTCAGTAAGGTCGCCGATTTTCATATTTGTCTCTCAGCGTTGCTCGATTCGCTCAATACGTCCGTCGGCGAGAGTAACGATGCGGCTTGCGTAACGGTCTGCCAGGGCGCGTTCGTGCGTGACCATCAACACGGTGGTGGGCTCTTCGCCATCGGATGGCCGATTGATCTCGGAGAGGAGACGCAAAATCTCCTCACCCGTGTTGCTATCCAGATTTCCGGTGGGCTCGTCTGCCAGTAGAATACGCGGGCGATTGACTATGGCGCGCGCGATGGCTACGCGTTGCTGCTCGCCGCCAGAAAGCTCGCCGGGACGATGCGCGAGGCGTTCGCTAAGTCCAACCCTTTCGAGCGCTTCTTTCACGCGCGGTGGACGAAACGCGCGCGGCACTTCCGCCAGACGCAAAGGCAATTCCACGTTTTCCATAACCGTCATGCGCGGAAGCAGGTTGAACGATTGAAAGACGATGCCTATGGTTTGATTGCGGTGCCGTGACAGTTCGAGCGAGGTCATGCGGCCAAGTTCGTGACCGAGCACAAAAATGGCCCCTGAGGTCGGATGGTCGAGGCCGGCCAGCAGATTCAGCAATGATGATTTGCCTGAGCCCGAGGAGCCCAGAAGCGCGAGAAATTCGCCGGCGGGCACTTCCAAAGTAATGCCATCCACGGCTCGGATTACGGAATCGCCCATTCGGTAGTGGCGGGTGAGCTCTTGGGCGCGGATGGCTGCGCCATTGGCGATAGGATTTCGCGCCGCTCGAGCGTTCGGTTCTGCTTTCGCTTCGATCTTTTGTTCTGTCATGTGGCCGCCCGGCTCAACGAACGTTCTGCGCTCATCAAATGATACGCGAAGAAACGTAATACGCGAAGAAGCCGCCTGTTTTGTGTATCAATCCAATCAATTTTTCCGCGAGTGACAGTGATTGGGAGTCCATTTAAAAAAACAAAAAAAGTTTTGGATAAGTTCTATCGAAAAATTGCGTTGGTCTTTCCTTAAGGCGCCACGTAAAGTCCCGGCGAAGCGACGAAGCTTCGTGGCTGTAGCGAAAGCACAAGCTTGAAAGGAGCGTTACCTTGAAGAAGCAATGGGGTGGTCTTCTTACATTCGTACTGATGGCGGTCTTAAGCCTGCCCGCTTTGGGACAGCAGCAGGCACCTGCGCAGGCTCCGGCTGGGGATGCCTCGGCACCGGCACAAGCGCCGGCGGCGGCGCCTTCCACGCCTCAACCGCTGCCGAATCCTTCCATGACGGCGCCGTTATCGACGGCGGCACCGCCGCACACGTTTAATGCGGGCCCATTTGGAACCGTGGCGATTACTGGAATCCTGAGCGGCATGGGCCTGTCGCAATCGAACTGGGTCCCCGGGGATAAACAGACGCGCTGGGACCTCAGTAATGGCCAGATCTTTCTGCAAAAGACGAGTGGCTGGTTCCAGTTTTACTTACAAGCGGGCGCTTACAACATTCCGGCTTTGGGATTTCCGACCATTTCCACTGTCAACACGATCACAGGGCTATATGGTCCTTTGCCGACGGCCTATCTTAAATTGGTGAAGGGCAATTTCAACGTAGAGGTCGGCGAACTGCCCACGCTGATTGGAGCCGAGTACACGTTTAGCTTTGAAAACATGAACGTCGAGCGCGGCCTGCTGTGGGGCCAAGAGACTGCGATCAGCCGGGGCGTGCAAGTCAGCGATACATTCAAGAAACTTAGTTTGTCCGTGAGCTGGAACGACGGCTTCTATTCCAATGTCTACAACTGGATCACCGGAACGGCGTCTTACGCGTTCAATTCGTCCAACACGTTGGCATTCGTGGGCGGAGGAAACGTTGGGCAAACAACGAGCACAAGCGCCGCAACACCGTTTCTTCAAAACAACGGCCAGATTTACAACCTCATCTACACCTACAGCCATGAGAACTGGATGATCCAGCCCTATTGGCAATACACGCGCGTGCCGGCGAAGGCCAGCCTGGGAATCCCGGAGAGTGGGTCCACGAACGGCGGCGCGCTCCTAGTCAATTACAATTTCAAGCACGGAATATCGATGGCTGTCCGTCCGGAATATATCACCAGCAGTGGCAGCACCACAGATCCGCTCGCTTTGAACTTGCTGGGATACGGTCCGGGCAGCTCCGCATTTTCGTTTACCGTGACACCCACTTATCAGAAGGGCGGCTTTTTCCTACGCGGCGACGTATCGCTTGTCGACGCTCGGAATCTCTCGGCAACGAGCGTAGTGTTTGGCGCGCTCGGTGATAAGACCAAACAAGTCAGGGGCGTGATCGAAGCCGGCTTCATGTTCTAAGAATAAAAACAGACAGGAAAGGAGGGCCGTTAGCGCTTTAGTCTTGTCCACTGATTCGCTGTGCGCCGGGTGCTAGCTTCTGAAGAGCACCCGGCCGCAGCACCCGCCAAAAGCAAGCCATCCGTTGCCGATTAGACCTTACCGCGCCGCCTGATAGGAAAAGCAAATGTCTGTGGAAGCGAAAGCCTCTATAACGCGATCGCCGGGGAGCTCACAAAAACGAGATGTCGAGGTGACCGAGAGTGAGAGCCGGTAAGAACGTTGGAGCTAACGGAACTGGCCGAATTCTTCCCCGTGAGTGACAAAGTCGGGATAGGCTCCGCCACCGAGCTCGTAGAGATCCAGACCCTGCCTTTCGCCCTCCAAAACCACACGCTGGGGCCAGATTCGATTCAACGCGAAGTTCAGGCCATAGGTGAGCGGCAAGACAAAACCAATTAGCGTGGCAACGGCTACGATCTGCGCGAGCGCCTGGCCGGTGTCGGAAGCGGCCTTGAGGCTTCCTCCGCCGATGTCGATGAGAGGAACCGGAAAGCTTGCGAAAATCGCCACAGCCAGCAAGCCCCAAATGCCTCCGAGAGCGTGCACCGAAATAGCACCGCCCGGATCGTCGATGCCCAGATGCAATTCGAACCATTCCACCGAGTACGTGACAAGCGCGCCCGCGACCGCGCCGATTAGAATTGCCGCCGCCGGATTGATAAACGCACAAGACGCACTGCTGGCGACGAGTCCGCCAACCCAGCCATTGGCGCTAATGGAGACATCGGGCCGCCCGAAGCGCACCCCCGTGATGACTACAGCTACCAGGACGGCCGCGGCCGCTGAAAGCGTCGTGTTGATCGAAATCAGCGCAATTCGGCCTGGCGCCGCTCCAGTAAACAATATCGCGCCTGCGGAGTTCAGTCCCAGCCAGCCGAACAGACTCAGAAAGCACCCGAACAGCACGAGAACTGCATTGTGCCCGGGAATCGCGGTCGGCATTCCTTCGAGTGAGTACTTGCCACTTCGCGGTCCAAGGATCCAAGCGAGCGCGAGCGCGGTCAAGCCGCCAACGGCGTGAATCGTTCCGCTGCCTCCGGCGTCGATAACGCCGTGACCCATAGCGGCATTGATCCCGAGTTGTGCCAGCCAGCCACCGCCCCACACCCAATGCGCAAAAAGTGGATAGGTCCATCCAGCTAAAAGAGCCGTGGAAGCACAAGCAGCTGACAATCTCCAGCGGTCCAGGCAGGCGCCAAGCGGAATCAGCGCGGCCAATCCGACACTGAAGATCTGCAGCCATGCGGCAAACGAAATGGATGTGCCGTTGAATTCGAGCCCGCGAAGGAAAAATGGACCGCGCCCGAGCCAATTCCATTGCCGGCCGGCAGCTGCGAACGTGTGGGCCGGAGCCCCGATATATCCCTGCCAGGCAAAACCGCAAATGACGTACACGCTGGAAGCAACGGCGAAGATGCAGAGCGAACTAAGCAACGAGTGAGCGGCGCTGCGCGAACGGCCCAGCCCGGTATTGATCAACGAGAGTCCGGCGATCGTGAAGGGAGCGAGAAGGATCAGAACGACAATGAGAACAATTTCAGTAATAGGCAATAGCACGGTATTAATCTTTTTCGCCAACGGCCAGAGGGTTCGAACGAATCACCAGCGTCAAGCCGACAATCTCCACGGCTACTCCAGCGATCACAAAAATCGTTCTCGCGTTTACCGGTATGAGAAGAATAACCGCAGCCACCACGATGACCCATCCGGCCAGCAGCAGGAGAAAACCCGCAAGCTTCATGGATGTCCTTATCTGCCAGGGCAAAGCGGCGCGCCCAAGGGCATCGGCAATATCACATAACTTAATTGTTTCGGCCATAAAAGTTTAAGATTTAAGGCGTTTTTGACCAAAGAGCACTGAAAACTCGCCCTGATGTAGGCTCGTAATCCACCGCAACTCATGCCATACAGACAGGATGTAGCCAATCAAAAATCCCGATTGGTTTGATCGAAACGTTGCGTTTTGCAGTGGAAGGCACTACGGCTATTCTTGCGCCGCTCGCGGCTGCGACGCTCCGGGCGGCAGGAAATCCAAGACGAAAGAGGCAATTTTAGATGGCCGAAAAAAGCACCACGGAAATGAAAGCCACCTTGGGCCTCACAGGGTTAACGATGAACGCCATGGCGCTCATCGCACCCGGGGCCTTCTTATGGCTGACGTTCGTTGCCCAAGCAGGGGAGGGTTCGACAGCGCCGGCGATGTGGATCGGCATTCTCTTCGCTACATTGCTTTGCCTGGCAACAGCGGTGTGCTACGCGGAACTGGCCAAGCTCTATCCGGGCACTGGCAGTTCGTATTACTTTGCCGAGCAATCGTTCCTGAACCATGACAAGCACTGGCGCTACGCCCGGCTTTCGAAGTTCATCGTAGGATGGGCCTCTCACCTGTACTACTGGATTTATCCGGGAGTGATGGTGGCGGTTACGGGGATCTTTTGCGGTTACGTGGTGGGAACGCTGTGGCCGAACGCCATGAGCGCTTCGAATCCCGGCACCCTGTTCATGATGGTTGTCGCCGTGGTTTTTGCGATCGGCGTCTCGTACATCGCTCACCGCGGCGTTACCGGGTCGACCGCAGTCAGCGTGGCTATCAACGTGATTCAAATTAGCGCGCTCATCGTGTTCGCCGTGATGGCCATCGGCTATCGCATCAATCACCCGCCCGGAAGTGTGGCTTTCCAGTTTGATTCAGTTTCTGGCGAAGCTTACACGTATGAATTTGCTACGACCCAGACAACGGCCAACGGGCAGACGACTGACACGATCACGCGGGATGCCAACATGGTGCCGCAGCCAAAGCTGGACGCCGCGGGGAAACCGGTACCTTATCAGATCAGCTATCCCACAGCCGATGACAAGGGCAATTTCTTGTCACACTCGAGCGCGCGTTCCGTGGTCGGCGTTCATAACGTCGGCTGGATGTTCGTGCAAGCCACAGTAGCCATTTTGATCCTGGTAGGTTTTGAGTCGGTCACGTCGCTTGGCGGAGAGGCGAAGAATGCCAAACGCGACGTTCCGATCGCCGTCATCACTTCGTTGTTGGTACAAGGATGCTTCTGCTACCTGTTTGAGTATTTCGCCGCCAACTACTTCTTAAACAGCGGCTATACGATGCAGACTGCCACAGGTTCGGCAGCGCCCATTGGCGACATGATGATCGTTGTGGGTAATGCATTGTTTGGCCAAGGCCACGGGCGAACGTTCATGCTGATCGAGGCCATCACCGTGTTTCTGGCTCTGATCGGCACGACACTCTCTTGCATCAACACCGGCGCCCGCGTGACCTACGCGATGGGCAAAGACCAGGAAGTGCCGGAACACTTCGGCATGCTGCATGATAAGAACCTTAGCCCGCACCGCGCCATTTGGGCTTTGGCGATCATCTCCTGCGTCATCGGCTGCATCGCGCTGCTGGTGGTGTTCGGAGACTCCGGCGCGGCTACCCTCACAGACTCGGCGATCGCGGCGTTACCTCACGGTCTTTGGTCCAGTGTTTGGTTTGCCACCTCGCAGGCCCGGCTGGCGGCTCTTCCAAATACCTTGACCATGATCGTGCTGGCGTCCAACTTCGGCACCTTCCTGCTGTACATGCTGAGCTGCGTCATCTGCATGGTGGCTTATCAAGGTCACCCAAACTTCAGTAGCGTGAAGCACCTTTTCATTCCTGTCTTCGGCGTGCTGGCAAACCTCGCTTGCATGCTCTTTTACATCATCGGGCCATTCATGGGGTACGGCACAAAGATGGAGCCCTTCGGCGCGTTGGGTATCGCGGCGGTATGGGCCATCTATGGCGCAATCTACTTCACGCGCGCAAGTAAGGCGACCGGCCGGACAACGTTCGTCGTGAGCCGCGCGGGGAGGGGGGCCTGATCGAGCGGAAAGTCTGAGTTGTAAGCGGATCGGGGCGGACGCCGTCAGCGCAAATCAGCGCGAGGGACGTTCGCCCCGTCCGCATTTGCGGAGTTACTATGTTTGAGGGTTACAGAGGACAGAGACTGGCGCGCGCCGAACCGATTTCGGTCGCGCATCGCACGTTTGACGACTCCATGCTGGAGATCGATTTCGCCGAATTCTCTGACGTCGGACGCGTTCGGCTGGAAAACGAAGATTACGTCGGCCATGTGGCTCCCGATACGGCGGAGCAGGCGCGGAACCATGGCTGGTTGTTTGTGGTAGCGGATGGTGTGGGAGGGCAGGAAAAGGGTGAGGTGGCATCCCGCACTGCGGTAGAGACTTTGCTGGATGGATTCCGGGAAGCGCCAAGAGCACAGCCGCTCAGCGGTTTACTGCAGAGCCTGGTGCGAAAGGCGAACCATCGCGTGCTCGACGCGTCATTGAATTCGGGAATGGCGACGACTTTAGTCGCCTGTGCGCTGCGCTACGATCGCGCGGTGATTGCGCATGTAGGCGATTCGCGCTGTTATCTGATCCGCCAAAAAGCGGCTACCTTGTTGACTCGCGATCACACCATCGCCAACGAGCATGCGCGGCTCGGGCTGATGTCTTCGGAGGATGTGGCCGAAGCTGAAACGCGTCACATATTGAGTCGCTCGCTCGGATCTGAGCTCTCCGTAAGCGCCGAGGTGAGCGACCATCAGGTCGTCCCCGGCGATGTTCTGGTGCTGTGTTCGGACGGGCTGCACGGTTCACTCTCCTCCCAAGAAATTGCTGGCATGGTGAGCGAAACGGCGGATTTGGAACGCGCAGCACGCAGGCTCGTCGCGCTTGCCAATGAAAAGGACGGCAGCGATAATGTCACCGCCCTGGTGGTCCGCGTTCAAAATGTGGAACGTGTGGGCATGTATCGCGGGCGGCCCTATAAGCTGCGCTGAGCAGGGCCGGCGCCGTTTCCGGCGATGACCCGCGCTCTCGATGACGTCACTCCATCCCGGCGACCAACTCGACCATTACCGCCTGGAAAACCTCGTTGCCCGGAGCGGAATGGCCTCCATCTACAAGGCCACCGACCTCGAAAACGAGCGTACTGTAGCCATCAAAATTCCCCATCCTGAAGTCGAAGCTGATCCTCTCTTTTACGACCGCTTCAAGCGCGAAGAGGAAATCGGCAAAAAGCTCGACCATCCCGGCGTGATGAGAGTGTACGCGGACGCCGACCGCAGCCGCGTGTACATGGTCATGGAGTGGGTGGAAGGGAAGCTGCTGCGGCAAATTCTGATCGAGCAGAAAAAGATGCCGATCGACCGCGCCATCCGCATTACTCTGGGAATCTGCGAAGCGCTGGAATACATTCACAGCAAGGGCGTCGTGCATCGGGACTTGAAACCGGAAAACATCATGGTTGACGCGAACGACCACGTGAAGCTCATCGATTTCGGAATCGCGGGAAGCGTGGGGATGCGGCGGCTGACGTTCGCCAAGCTGACTCACGCCATGGGCACGCCCGACTATATTTCGCCGGAGCAGGTAAAATCGAAACGAGGCGATGCGCGCAGCGATATTTATGCGCTCGGCGTGATGCTTTATGAGATGTTGACGGGCGAGGTTCCTTTTCATGGGCCGAACGCATTTGCGATCATGAACGATCGGCTGCTCAACAATCCGATTCCACCCCGCGAGCTGAATCCGGAGATTTCGCCTCAGTTACAGGAGATTATTTACCGCGCGCTCGAGCGCAAGCCCGAAAACCGGTACGCCAGCATTCGTGAATTTGCGCACGATCTGCGTAATCAAGCGCAGGTGGGCGTGGCCGAACGGCCGGAACTGCGCGACTGGAGAAAGCGCCGGTCGCCCTGGGGCCGGAAAATTCTCTTCTATATTTTCCTGGCGCTAATTCCCGTGGTGATTTTCGGGCTGCTGCTGTTTGTGGCAATGCAGCATAAGTAGCCGCGGCTTCTACGCGCATTTTTCTGCGAGACAGAGGATCCCGTGCCCTCTTCGCTTCCCTTGGCAATGCTGATCGTTTTCGGCTCGGCCAAGTTGCTCTCCGACCTCTTCGAACGCATCGGCCTGCCGGGAATTGCCGGCGAAATCCTGGCCGGAGTCCTGATTGGGCCAAGCGTGCTGCATTGGGTATCACCCAACGAGACGATGAAAGCGCTCTCCGACTTGGGCGTGCTGTTTCTCCTATTCAGTATTGGCCTCGATGTGCGTCTGGCGGATCTGCTGCGTGTGGGCCTGCTTTCGACCTTCGTGGCGGCTTTGGGCGAGGTAATCCCTTTTCTGGCTGGATGGGGAATCCTGCTCGCGTGGGGCGCGCCGCCGCACGCGGCTCTCTTCATGGGGGCCGCTCTCGTTGCCACGAGCGTGGGTATCTCGGCGTCGGTGCTGAAGCGGAGAAATCTCCTGCACCACCCGGCGAGCCAGATCATCCTGGCGGCTGCGGTAATCGATGATGTGTTGGGATTGATCGTCCTCGCGGTGGTCGGCAGTGTGGTGCGCGGCCGGTTCAATGTCGTGGAGATCGTCCTTACCGCGGCACTGGCGACAGCGTTTGTGGTCGTGACGGCGATGTGGGGAACGGGGGTAGTCTCACGAATCTTTCCTCATTTCCACTCTCGACTTCGCGCTGATGAGGCGCAGTTCGACGTGGCCATGATCCTTCTGTTCGGTTTGGCGGTCCTGGCGTTCTATGCAGGTGTGGCGGCGATTGTCGGAGCGTTTCTGGCTGGGCTGGCCCTTGCGGGCAGCGCCGATTCGCGCGTCCGCAATTTGACGCGGGGCGTAACAGAGCTTCTGGTGCCGTTCTTTCTCGCGGGAATCGGATTGAATTTCGATATCGGCATATTTCGATCCCCGTCGACCGTGTTGCTCGCGGTGGTGATTCTGGTTGCGGCCATCGCCACAAAGGTTCTCGGCTGCGGACTGGCGACGCTTCCGGCAGGATGGCATACCGCAGTGCGTGTCGGTGTCGGAATGATTCCGAGGGGTGAAGTTGCGATGGTCGCGGCGCAGCTCGGTTTGAGTATGCTGATTCTGAACGCGGCGGTTTACAGCGTGATTGTGTTTGTGGTCGTGGCCAGCGCTCTACTCACGCCGCCATTGTTGAAGATTGCCTTCGAAAAGCCCGTGCATCCCACACCCTAGGTTCGCTCTATTTGCGTGAGCCGGTCCAGATGCCCTCTGCGGCGCCGGCTTCGATGTGGGAACCTCGGGCCGCCGACGCTTCCTGCAGGCGGAATTCCCGGTGAAGGGTGAGCATCGCCCGCTGCATGGCGTCGGCTTCGACAATCAGCGATATGTTGTACTCGGAGGAGCCCTGCGCGATGGCGATGATGTTGATCCCTTCGCGGCCCAATGCCGAAAACGTACGCCCGGCAACTCCGGGTATTCCGTGCATATTTTCGCCAACTACCGCAACTACGGCGATCCCGGAGTTCGATGAGACGTGCTCCACGGTTTGCTCGGCAATTTCGGGAGCAAAGGCTTGACGCAGAGCCTCGACGGTGCCTTTCTCGTCCGCGGAGGAGATCACGAAGCAGATATCGTTCTGCGAGGATGACTGAGAGACGAAAAGCACATTGGCGCGGAGCCCCGCTGTTGCCGCAAAGGACCTTGCCAGCACATCCGTCAGTCCCACGATGCCCGGGCCGCCGACGGTGATCATTGTGACGCCGCGAATAGCGGTCAGTGCCTTAACGCCTCCGCCATTCGAGTTGCCTCGGGCCGTGATTTTCGTGCCCGCTTTTTCCGGCGCAAAGCTGTTGCGGATCCACACCGGTACGCCCGCTGCGGTGACCGGCCGCAGGGTATTGGGATGCAAGACTTTGGCGCCGAAATAGGCCAGTTCGGCAGCTTCGTTGTACGAGATTTCGTCGATGGTACGCGCTTCGGGCACGAGCTTGGGGTCGGCTGTTTTTACGCCGTCCACATCGGTCCAGATGATGGTTTCCTGAGCGCCAAGCGCCGCGCCAAGGATAGTGGCGGAATAGTCGGAGCCGCCTCGGCCGAGCGTAGTCGGAACGCCGTCGACTGTTGCACCGATGAAGCCCGTGACGACGGGTACCACTCCCTTTTTCAGCAGAGGACGCAGGCGTTTCTCTGAGCGTTCGCGCGTGTGGTCCATCAGGGGTTCCGCGCGTCCATGATGTGGGTCGGTGACGATGACTTCGGTTGCGGATACGGGCACGCTGGAGACGCCGAGTTCATTCAAAGCGGCAGCCAGCAAGGGCGTCGAGAGGCGTTCGCCCATACCAGATATAGTGTCAAGGGCCCGAGGGGTTAGTTCGCGCAGCAGGGCAGTGCCTTGTAACAGCCGTTCCAATTCGGCGAGCACCGTGCCGAGGCTTTGATCGACTTCAGCGAGCCTGTGGGCGTCGCGAACCAAAGCTTCCAGGGCTTTTTTGTGATGATTCCGGAGGTCACCAACCACCTTCGTCGCGTACTCAGCGTCACCTGCTTCCGCGCGATGTGCGGCATCGATCAGCCGATTGGTAACGCCGCTCATGGCCGAAACCACGACCACAACGGAACCTTCCGACGCTGCTGACTTCACAATGGCGGCAGCTCGGGCGATGCAAGACGCGTCGCCCACTGAGGTTCCACCGAACTTCATAACGCACAGAAAAGCCATTTCAGTGTTGGGGCCTTTGCTGTTCATTCCGTAATTCCGTATTCCTCAATTTGTAAGCCGCGCTCTATAGTCACCCGGTGGTGAGTCGGGCGCAATGTGTTTACGCGGCCGTCGATTTTACAACAGAGCTTCGGCGACGCACCCGACTTCGTCGAGGCCGTGTGCCAAAGGAGAACGCAAGTGACAGGGCGGCTCTCCGAGACTATCATCGCCCTCATGGGGTTTGGATGTGGAGGAAAGATGACGCGAGCATTCTGCGTTTGCGCGTTGGTCCTTGCCGCATGTCCGCTTGTGCTGCCGGCCGTTGCCCAGGAGTCTGCGAAAAAGGCGGAGGCGCTCAAGCCGGTTCCGAGCCCTTCGCAAGTAGTTTTGGCACAGTGGAACGACATTGGCCGCAAGCTCGTGGCGATGGCGGAAGATTTGCCCGAAAACAAGTACGATTACAAACCCCATCCCGATTCGCGGACGTTTGTGGCTCAACTCTTACATGTGTCAGCCTCCATGTATTACTTCACTGACGTGGCGCAAGGCCAAAAAGTGCGTTATGGAGACGATCCCAGCCGCGATCAGCTGAAAACGAAGGCCCAGGTCGTGGCATTCGTGAAAAAGTCAGTGGAAGACGGAGCAACTCTGATCAAAGCAAAGGGCGATGCGGGAATGACGGCGGTAGTTCAGGACCCGGAATCAAACCAGAAGCTTCGTGTATCGGAACTCGCTTATAGCGTTATCGAACACTCGGGTGAACACTACGGCCAGTTGGTGGTGTATTACAGAATTAATGGCATGGTGCCGCCGGAATCCCGCCCAAAAAAATAACGCCAGCAAAGATAAACGGCCGGACTTCTGAAGCGGCCTCCTTCCGCGCGCTCGCGTGCCCAACATCCCAAATTGACAGTACAATAAGCCTATAGATAAGCAGTGTTATAGGGACCCCGTGTGGAAATATCGGCAAAATTGACGGGCAGGCGAGCTTAGCATTGCGCAGGCGAACACTCAGGTCGATTGGGGCGCTGGCAATTACGATTGCATTTTCATCGGCCCTGCTTTCATTTGGGCAAAATATGAGCCGGCCTTTTGCCCCGCGAAATCAAAGTGGCGCCTCCGCCCCCGACTTGTCGGGCGTTTGGCTCGAGAAACAAAATCCGATCACCTTCAGTCCGAAAGAGCCTCCCTTTCAGCCGTGGGCGGAAGCCAAATATAAGTCAGTGAAGCCAGGTTACGGTCCGCACGCGACTCCGGATTCGCAAGACCCGATTTTGCAGTGTTATCCGCCCGGCGTGCCGCGGATCATGTTAATTCCATTTCCCATGCAGATCATTCAGCTGCCCGGTCAAGTGATGATGGTTTTCGAATATGACCATTTCGTGCGCTTTATCGACCTGGAGCGGCGGCAGCATCCAAAAGATTTGAACCCATCCTGGATGGGCGATTCGATCGGCCATTGGGAAGGCGATACTTTAGTGGTCGATACGATCGGCTTGAACGACAAAACCTGGCTCGATCAGGTAGGGCACCCGCATTCGGAGGCGCTGCACGTGATCGAACGCTTCCGCCGGCCAGATCATGACACTTTGGTGGACGACATAACCATTGATGATCCGAAAGCCTACCTGAAGCCCTGGAACGGCCAGCAGATCTTTACTCTTAGACGTGGCTGGCACCTGCTCGAATACGTTTGCGAAGACAATATGGCGGATCCGCGATGAAGTGGTCCAAAAGAGCGGCGATAGAGCTGGCAGCCATTCTAGGAATGGTTGCTGTGGTCTGTACTCTGGCCGTTTTGCAGTATCGCTGGACCGGCGAGATCAGCCACTCGGAGCAACAGCGACTGAAAGCCAATTTGACGACCAGCGTTCGCGGATTCGATCAGGAATTTTCCTATGATTTCGAGCGGCTGTGTGAAGCGTTTGAGATTGATCCCGAAGTCCCGCAGGCCAACCTGGAGAGCCGCATCGTCCGCCAGCAGGGCGATTGGCAACGAACGGCATCGCGGCCGGCCTTGCTCGGTGCGATAGATATCTGGAGGCTGGAAGAAGGGCACGGCAGCTTCGAATCATACGAGGCTGGCGGCAAGCGCTTCGTCGAGACAACCTGGCAAGAGCGGCTGAGCTCGTTGCGTCCTTACCTCGATAGACAAAGCGAGTTGCTGAATGCTCGTGTCATAGGGGACCGCCAGGCTCTCTACTATCCTTGGACTTTTCTCGGTTCCACGCCGGCTCTTATTCGCCCGATCTTTCATGTGGAAAATGCGCAAGACATGTACGTACAACTCCAGGGATTCTTGATCCTGGAGTTCAACAGGAATTTCCTCGAGAAGCAGTACGTGCCTGACTTAGTCTTGAGGCATTTTGGCGAGCCGAGGTTGCTGAGCTTTGGAGTTGCCGTTCGAACAATGAACGCTCCTTACCGCACCATATATACATCCAGCGCCAATTCCGCCGCCTCCAGCTCTGCGCCCGATGCAGCCGTGAATCTCGTCGAAGCAGTGGCCGAGGAGGCACGGCGCCGCGGCCATGCCCAGGTGCAGGCAACCGCCGAAAATGACCAGTGGCAGCTCGTGGTGCAGGATCCGGCGGGCTCCGTAGATGTCGGTGTTGCACAATGGCGGCATCGCAACTTGGCTATCAGTTTCGGTTTGCTGGCAGTTTTGGCGGGAACAATGATGCTGTTGTTCTCTGTGTCGCGTAGAGCCGAACGGTTGGCCAAGCTCCAGATGGAGTTCGTGGCGGGCGTCTCCCATGAATTGTGCACGCCTTTGGCGGTAATCAACTCCGCGGCCGAAAACATTGTTGATGGCGTCGTCGAAGGCGCCGCGCAGGTACAAGAATACGGAACCATTATCCGAGAACAGGGACGGCGGCTAGAGCGCCTGGTGGATGAGGTGCTCTTATTTGCGGCAGGGCGCGTGGGCCGCTTTGGATACGATCTGCGGCCAACCGAAGTCGTCCCGATTTTGGAGCAGAGCCTGTCGGCGTCCGAAGCGATGCTGCGCGATGAAGGTTTCATGTTTCACAAAGAGATCAGTCCAGAGCTGCCCTTTGTCGTCGCGGATCCTGAAGCGCTGGGCAAATGCGTGGAAAACTTGATTAGCAATGCCATGAAATATTCGGGCCAGAGCCGCTGGGTGGCTCTGCGGGCGGGCAGCGTTTTGAATCAGGGATCGTCTGAAGTGCAAATCAGTGTCGAAGACAAAGGAATCGGGATTTCGCCCGCGGATCTTCCGCACGTTTTTGAACCCTTCTATCGTGCCGAAAGCGTCCGTGATAGCCAGGTCAGAGGCGTAGGCCTTGGTCTTTATTTGGTAAAACGCATGATGGAAGCGATGGGTGGTCGCGTGAGCGTATCCAGCAAGCTCTCCAAGGGGTCCGTCTTTACCCTGCATTTTCCGGTGTTCGATTCTGCGGAGCCACACCACACTCCCGCCGTCAAAGCTGAGGTAGTCAAGAGTTAGGCCGCTTAAAGCGGACAGACTTGCGACACCCGCGGCGGCTCGCAGAAATCAGGGCTAATTCGAGGTTAAGGCCTCTTAACGGCGATTTAACTCTGTTCATCTTCCTGATAGGCGCACAATCTCTTTCACTGGAAACGATAATCCGGCCGCGAAAAGAAAGGCTGCAAGATGATTAGGCGGAGCTTGTTGCTGGGAGCTGTCGCGGTCCTGATGGCGTCAATTTTGTGGCCGACGATTGCGGCCGCGCATAACGTGTCCAAGCGCGATGCGTCCTTCGTCCAGTCAAATAGCGGAGCCGCGATCGGACCATTTCTTTACCTCGGCGCGAAACATATGGTCACCGGGTATGACCACATCTTGTTCCTGGTCGGCGTCATCTTTTTTCTCTATCGCCTCAAGGACATCGTTCAGTACGTCAGCCTTTTCACCTTGGGCCATAGCACTACGCTGCTACTGGGAGTTTTTGGACACGTGCGCGCGAATCCGTACCTGATCGACGCCATCATCGCACTGTCGGTGGTGTATAAGGCGTTCGATAATATGGGCGGCTTCCAGCGCTTCCTCGGTTTTGAGCCAAATACAAAAGTTGCAGTGCTGATTTTCGGGTTATTCCATGGATTTGGACTGGCTACCAAGCTTCAGGAATTGACTCTATCGCAGAGTGGCTTGGTCACGAACATAATCAGCTTCAACGTCGGAGTGGAAATCGGGCAAGTCCTTGCTTTGTCGGCAGTCCTCATCGCACTGAGCTATTGGCGCATGCAGGGCGGCTTCCTGAAACATGCTTTTGCGACGAATACCGCGCTCATGACGGGCGGATTCATTCTCTTGAGCTATCAGCTCGCGGGGTATCTGGCACAATGACAAACGGAGACGGCATCGCTGCGGTCGAGGCCCCATCGAAAAAGCGGATTCTGAAAGCTACCGGTTTAGCGGCGCTGATCGCAGTAATTATCTTCTTCACGATCGTCATGCCAGCAGAATTGGGGAAAGATCCCCTTCATACTGGCGCTGCTTTGGGTCTGATGAATCTCTCCAAGCCCGTCAATGCAGCGGCAACGGCGGCAACGGCAACCATTGATGCCACTCCGGCCGCTCCGACACGTGAAGTTGGAGCAGCGGGCGAAGCGCCAATCGTTAAAGGCACGTTCTCTGCGCAACCTGACCGATATAAAATCGACTCCCGCGAATTGAAGCTCGGCCCGGGAGAGGGAATGGAGATCAAGTACCACATGCAAAAGGGAGCCGGCATGGTGTATTCATGGACCTCCGACGCAAAGATCTCCTACGAATTTCACGGGGAGCCTGACGTCAAACCGGCAGGAGCGCCGGAAGACTACTTCGAGAGCTATGAGAAAGACGACGCGGTTGGGAAAAACCAATCGAACGGCACCTTTACATCGCCGAGCACTGGGATCCAGGGATGGTTTTGGGATAATGAAAGCAGTGCGCCGGTAACCGTCAAGCTTTTCACCGCGGGCTTCTACGATTACATCCTCCAGAATAAGGACGACGTTAAGACGCGCTTGCAACCTACGGAGCTAAAATAGCTTCTCTGAAGAAGGAAGAGTGAGTAGCCAAGGTCCGCCGGCGGATAATTGAATCATCCCGCATGAATGCAAAAATACTGATCGTGGAAGACGAAGCAGGCTTAGCCACGACCCTGAAAGATCGCTTGCAGAAGGAAGGGCATACCGTAAGCGTCGCTCGCGATGGCAATTCCGGAATGGATCTCGCCACGCGTGAACCCTTTGATCTCCTGATTCTCGATCTTATGCTGCCGGGGCAGAATGGCTTGACCATTTGCCAGAAACTTCGCCAGCTTGGTTCGAATGAACCGATTCTGATGCTCACTGCGCGCAGACAGACCATGGACAAAGTGGTCGGCCTGCGAACCGGCGCCGACGATTACCTGACAAAGCCA
This sequence comes from uncultured Acidobacteriota bacterium, assembly GCA_963803735.1. GTDB lineage: Bacteria > Acidobacteriota > Terriglobia > Acidiferrales > UBA7541 > Palsa-189. Next base: position 337,123 of record CAWDNV010000023.1, read on the forward strand.
TTCAAAATGGTCGAATTACTGGCGCGTGTGGATGCACTGTTGCGGCGTGCGGGGTCGGGGAAGACCACGGGGCCGGTCCGCCATCAGTTCGGCGATTTGCAGATTGATACTCGAAGCACTGAGCTTACGCGGGAGGGGCGACCGGTGGCTCTTTCGGCCAAGGAATTTCAGTTGCTAAAATATTTTGTGGAACATCGCGGAGCAACGCTTTCCCGCGACGAATTGCTCAAGGAAGTGTGGGGCTACGGGGGCCAACCAACCACTCGGACGGTCGATGTGCATGTTGCCTGGCTGAGGCAAAAGATCGAAAAAGACCCTAAGAATCCTCAGTTCATCCTGACGATGGTTGGGCTTGGCTACAAATTCGTCGGCTGATTGGGACATTTGATTCGGCAAATTATGAATGAAATTTAGCGCCGATTTTACTTCCGGGATCCGGCTTTCAGCCGATGATTAATTTGCGGCGCGGCGGCTACCTTAATTGCTATAACTCTTTATAAAGAGGCGGCTCCGGCGCCGTTGCCATCAAGAGAAGCCATGACAGCTAATTTGATCCGAACTTGGACTGTGGGACTGGTTTTGTTAATCTCAGCCACGCCCAGCTTCGCCCACCACGGAACCGCCGCCTATCAGGAGGATAAGTGGATAACCGTGACCGGTACGGTTACCGAATTTAGTTTTGCGAACCCGCATACTCTGGTCTATCTGGACGTGAAACAAAGCGATGGCAAGATCGCGAAATGGCAAGGCGAAATGACCAGTCCCAATCACCTGGTGCGCGCTGGCTGGACCAAGAATACTCTGGAGCCCGGAGAAGTCGTTACGATCAGCGGTCTGCCTGCGAAGAAGGGCATGAGTACGATGTGGATTCGCAAGATCGTGAAAGCCAACGGAACCGAACTGCCGCTCGTGATGGAATAAATCTTTCCTGACATATACTGTCCTGCGGAACGTGTCTCGAGATTTTTGTGATGCGGAATGAATATGTTTGCGTTCTGTCAGTGGCTGGAAAATTCAAGCTGGGCGAATGCCATTCACCAGTCATTATGGCTTTTCCCCATGCTCGAAACCGCTCATCTATTTGGAATTGTCTCGCTGGTTGGCGCCACTTCGGCACTCGACCTGCGCCTTATCGGCCTGACGATGAAGGAAGAGCCGGTATCGAGGATTGCCGGGCGGCTGCTGCCTTGGGCTTGGGGAGGACTGACGATACAAGTGCTGACGGGATTTTGCCTGTTTGCTTCCGAAGCCACACGCTGCTACGAGAACAGAGCTTTCCGCATAAAAATGGTAATGCTACTCCTGGCGGGTCTGAATGCCTTGATCTTCCATCAGACGGTTTATCGGCGCGTGGCACGTTGGGACGACTCACCTGCAACTCCGCTCGGCGCCAAGTTCGCCGGCGTGTGCTCAATTCTGCTGTGGTTCGGCATCGTTGCCGCCGGCCGATGGATCGCATTTCTCTGAGCCCGGCATCGCGAAATCGCTTTTCCCAGTTGCGAAATGAGTATCACGCCGGTGCTTCTCAGCGCCGGAATATGGTACGCTTCGGCAGGGATGCCGCACCGAAGCGCCTTGGAGGTTTCCCAGTGAAAGCCAAGGTTCTGATTCTCGCCCCGGTAGTAGTCGCCTGCTTCTTCGCGTTTTCCAGCGCCTTGTGGGCCCACCATGCCTCGCGGCAGGTGTACGAAGGCAAAAGCATCATGCTCATGGGGGTCGTGACCGATTACGAATGGGCCAATCCGCATTCAGTGCTCTCTATAGCCGTCAAAGACAACAAGGGCAAAGTCGAAGAGTGGCATGCTGAAATCCTTCCTCCGTCGGAGATGCTTCGAGCCGGGTGGACGAAGGAAAGTCTTAAGCCCGGAGATGAAGTCACATTGACGGGCCGCCCCGGCAGATATGAACAGCACATCATGTGGCTCGAGTATCTCGTGACTTCTGACGGCAAAAAACTTGGCCGAAAGCCGTAAAGAACTACACTGTGCCGCAGTATTCTTCCCGAGTGATCCTCCGCGTACCTGCACCCCCTAATCCGCGGGGAAGTTTTACCGCGATTTAACCGATTTATCGTGGCGCCGTGCCGCATGATGCTTAGACTGTTCCAGGGGTGGAGCACCTTGTTGAGATGAGACGCAGCTTCGAAATCGGCGCCCAATTGTTGATTCTTTCTCTTGTTATTCTTTTTCTCGTTTGCGGGTCCGCCAAAGCTCAAACTACCGGTAGCATTTCCGGAACGGTAAAAGATTCCACCGGATCGGTGATCCCCGATATCGCCGTCATCGCGCGTAACGTTGATACGGGCGTCCAGCAGAATGCCACCTCAAATGCGGACGGCTTCTACGCCTTCACTACGCTGCCCGTGGGCCGCTACGAAATCGAAACTTTTCGGCCCGGATTTAAACCTTATAAGCATGCCGGTGTGGCCGTCGACGTGGGAACCAAGCTTCAGTTGGATATAACCCTCGAGGTTGGCGAGCAGTCCGATCAGATTACCGTCTCCGACACCGGCGTCCACGTGGAAGCCGAAAGTACGCAGATGGGCGATGTCGTCGCCGGATCGGTGATGACTGCGGTCGGCCTCAACGGCCGCAGTTTTACCGATCTCTTGCCTCTTCAGCCCGGCATCGTGCCCATGTCTACCCAAACGCCCGATTCGGTCGTGATGGCGGGGGCCACGGTGGCGATCAACCCTTCCGGCGCCTTGAATCCCGGGAACCAGTCGATCAGCGGGCAGCGTGAGGACGCCAACGGTTTCCTCGTCAACGGAGCGGATGCCAAGGAAGAAATGAACGGCGGCACCAGTATCATTCCGAATCTTGATTCGATCGCGGAATTTCGCGTTCTGACGAACAACTTCGATGCGGAATATGGCAATTATGCCGGGGGTATCGTCACTGTAGTGACGAAAGGCGGGACGAACGCGCTTCACGGCGACGTCTTCGAATTTCTGCGCAATACGGCACTCGATGCGCGCAATTTCTTCTCGCCCGAGCGCGAGACCTTCCAGCAGAATCAGTTCGGTGGCACGCTCGGCGGGCCGATCAAGAAAGATAAGCTCTTCTTTTTTGGCGACTATCAGGGAACGAGGACCATTCAAGGTCTCGATACCGGCGTGCTTCCCGTGCCATCTCGTGCCGATCGGGCCGGCAATCTTTCAGACCTCGTCAATTCATTCGTCACCAAGGATGCGAACGGAAACACCGTCCCGTCAACTGTGAGTACATGTACAGCTGTGCCGTGTCTTGCCAGCCAGCTCTCGCAGACTTTGGGATATACGGTCTCCCAGGGCGAGCCTTATTTCTTTCCAGGCTGCAGTTCGAGTGGCGCGAATCCTTGTGTGTTTCCCAATGCGGTGATTCCACCACGTGCCTGGACGGCTCCCTCCACATTTCTTCTGACGTATGTACCTCTGCCAAATCTGCAGACCGCATCCGGCCCGGCTTTCTCAGGCACGGAAAATGAAAGAATTCGGGACGATAAGACCAGCCTTCGGATGGATGCCGTCAGCGCCCGCTGGGGCAATCTCTCGGCCTACTACTTCTTCGACGATTACCGCGTGAATAATCCGTTTCCCACGGGGCAGGGCGGGGCAAACGTTCCCGGCTTCAATGCTCTGAACTTGGGCCGCGCGCAGCTCGTCAGTCTGGGCGATACGAAAACCTTTGGCAGTTCCGCCGTCAACGAATTGCATTTCAGTTTCATACGCTCTGCAAATAATGTTGGCCAGCCTCAGGGCGGCTTAGGGATCAGCCTCGCCACTCAGGGTTTCCAGACCGGTGCGGGCACGCCAGGCATTTTCCCTCTGGCGCCCAAGATCGAGGGAATTGAAAACATAGTTTTCCAGAATGCCTTCGTCATGGGCGAACCCATCACCAATCTGTCCCAGGCGAATAACACGTTTGCCGTGAACGATAGCCTTTCGAAGGTCGTGCACAATCACACGCTCAAGGCTGGCGTCGAGCTTAGCTTCGAGCAGGTGAACGTTAATCCGGACGCGACCTTCAACGGCACTTTTCTTTTCAACGGATCGGCCACCGGTTCGACCTTCGCGGATTTCCTGATCGGAGCGCCGAACCTGTATACGCAAGCCGATTCGCAAACTTACTATCCGCGCCACAAATATGTGGGCTGGTTTGCGCAGGATTCCTGGCGCGTCAAGCCAAGTTTGGTCTTGAACTATGGCCTGCGCGTGGAGCTAATGCAGTATTGGTCGGAAAAATATAATCAGGTGCCCACTTTTATCCCGGGCGAACAATCGGCGGTTTATACCAATGCATTCCCTGGATTGGTCTACGTGACCGATCGTGACGTTCCAAATACCCTCGTGCCCCAGCGGTTCCGTTACGCTCCGCGCGTCGGATTGGCTTATTCGCCGGATAAACTAGGTGGGCTGCTGGGAAAGCTACTGGGCGGCGCGGGAAAGACCAGCATTCGCGCCAGCTACGGAATTTTCAACACACTGATCCAAGGCAATACTCTCGCCTTCGACGAACCCCAGCCTCCTTATGGGTTGAGTTACACGAGTGGGGTACCGCCGCTTTTTGCTACTCCCTTTATCGGAACGGACGGCTCAGTCCACGTCAACCCGTACCCGATCACTTTCCCTCCGCTGAATGGCGCATCGGCGAGTCACCCGAATTCGAGCATTATCTATAACAACATATTCAATCCTCAGGCAGGGATGACCGCGCCTCCTCCGTGGGATACCTATCCGTATACCGAGAATTATTTCTTATCCATCGAGCGCCAGTTGGCAGGGAACACTGTTTTCAGTCTGAGTTATGTCGGCTCCGAGGCTCATCACCTGATCTCGGTCTATTCCGCCAACCCCGGCAATCCGGCTCTTTGTCTGGCTCTGGATCAACCCGGCATTCTCGTAGCGGGAGAATCTTGTGGCCCTGGGGGCGAGAACACTACCTATAACTTGGCTGCGCCACTCAGATTTAACGGGGTCACCTACCCGGCAGGCACGGCTCTTCAGGGCACCCGCCTCGGATTGAATCCGAGCCTCGTCAACAATAACGCGGCCGGCAATTTCTTCGGCAATGACGCGTACGTCGCAACCATCGGCAACTCCAGCTACAATTCACTCCAAGTGAGCGTCAAGCATTCGGGCAAGCGCCTCACACTCTCCCTCGGCTATACGTACAGCAAGTCCATAGACCAGGCCTCCTCGATGGCCGATCCGCTGGACCCCTATAATTTCCAAGCCACCCGAGGGCTATCCGCATGGGATTTGAAGCACAATTTTGTTGCCACTTATGACTATCAGCTTCCGCTCGAACGTCTCTCCCGGCGCGCTCGTCGTTTCACAGAAGGTTGGGCGCTCTCAGGCATCACTCGCGCCAGCACGGGTTTTCCCGTTACGTTGAGCACCAGCGGCGATAATTCGCTGCAGGGCAGCAACCCAAACGGTGTCAACAATCGCTTCCTGGACCTGCCGGATTACAATGGCGCTTCTCTGGCGATCAATTCGAATCCGCGGAATGGATTATCTTTTTTCAACGCAGCTGCTTTCAGCCCGAATGCGATCGGCACCGTCGGGACCGCGGGACGCCGCTCGTTCCATGGGCCCGGAATGTTCAACACCGATTTGGCGCTGCTGCGGAATTTTCAGATAAGCGAATCCAAGGTGCTGCAATTCCGTCTCGAAACATTCAACCTTTTCAATAAGGCGCAGTTCTTCGGTCCCGCAGCTGTGAACGGCAACGTGGATAGCGCCCTGTTTGGCCAAGTAGTGAACGCGGCGCAGCCGCGGTTGATGCAGCTAGCACTCAAGTTCACATTTTGATCGCGTCAGTTTCTAACTGAGGCGGCCTGCCGTCGGGGAACGAATTGCAGTGTAATCCTGCGCTCAACATAGCTTTCGGCGCCCGGAGGAAAACGAACCACAAGCTTGGGCGCGCGGTGCTCGTTCTTATTTAGTGCCGCACCTTCGACTGAAATAATCTGGCTCGCGTCCGAGAGGCTGAATTCGTAGGCGTTTCCAGGGACACCTGCAACCTGGAGATTGAGTTGATCCCGCTCTGGCGTCCACACCGTTGACAGAACCCTTAGCCCCTCGCTCGTACTTCCCAGTGGCGGCAGATGCGACGCGATGCCCAATTCGAAATCATTGTTGAAGCGTAATCGCAGCGTGGTTCTGCCAATGGGCACTTCGAATCGCACCGAAACATGTTGATCGGCGTCGCTCAGTTCGACGCGATAGGGAATTGCGCGGCCATTCAGTGTGACGGCGATTACATTCGCGCGAAGGCTCAGTGCTGGACCGAAATCCAGCGTGCATTTTCCGTCCCTCGTGCGCGTAGTCTCCAGCCAAATATTATTGGCGTCCTTACGAAATCGAAGCGCCAACGTCGTCGAGCCGACGTCAAGATTGGCGATCGTAAAGGATGGCCAATCGGCAGGCACGTGTGGCTTTAGGGTGACTTCGCCGGCGGCGGCATTCGTTTCGAGACCAAGCAGGCCCCGCAGGATCGGACTTACAACCATAGCCGCCGACCAAATCTGTTGCGGTGTGCTGGTGGCGAGCGGCTCGTAGTAACTGCCGTTGAGCACTTCCGTGAAGTGCCCTGGGGATCCATCCAACGCCAGTAAAACATTTGCGCGAAGATTCAAATAGGCGTCAAGGTCGCGGTGATAGCGATATTCGCCGACGCTGGCCCAGCCGGTGAAGAGCGGCCACACAGAGCCAAAGTGATATCCATCGCCCGCATACTTGTCGGAGGAAGAAGAGAGGATGCGCATGCCCCAGTCGGCTTGCATGTCCGGCCCGGCGAGGTGCGCGATTTCGTTTCCGGCCCTGGCCGGATCGATAAGCCCGAACCACAGCGGCACACTCGGTAGTACGGTCGCTTCGTCCACTCGACGATCGTTCGAGTCTATGGCGAACGCGAAAAACTTCTTTTCCGGCGACCAGAAGACCTCGTTCAGGCGAATTTTCTCGCGCTCAAATGTTTGGTCGAGTTCAGATGCGATTTCGTCTTTGCCAACCAACCGAGCGAGTGTAGCCATCGAGCGCAAGGCTTCGATTCCCAAGGAGGCCTGGTAGATCTCCGTCCGCACAGGCGCCAGAGGCCCGCTCTCAACCCAGCCATGGCCTACGCCGAGATTTTGGGCAAATCCGTCCGAATCGAGCGTCGAATTCATAAATTGGTAAGCTCGCCAAATCCTTTCCCATTCTTGCCGCGCAAACGACGCGTCTCCGCTGCTCCGTACGTAGTCGCACATCACAATCAGAAACAAAGGCGTGGCATCGGCAGCCGCGTAGCCGTAAGGGTAATTCTCGAACCACGGAACGAGGCTCGCCGATTGCGGAACTTCGTGTGGAATTTTGCCGTCGGCGCGTTGGTATTTAGCGAGAAATTCAAGAGCGGTCCGTGCGTCGGCGAAATCGCCTTCCGAATCGAGCGCCAAAGAAGTCCACAGAGCGTCGCGTCCAAAGAACCAGTCAAAGCCGGGGCGTCGTCTTTCGTCGGACACGCCGTAACCCGCGATCAAGCTTGCGCCCACGAGCGGGTTCTCCACCATTCCTTGCAGCAGATTGATGCGCGCCCAATCGTAGGCCTGGCGAATGTCCGCGTCCGGCACATCAATATTCAAAGTGTGGCGAAGATAGCCGCTGTAATAGTTCGCGGCTTCGGCCTTAAGCGGGCTTGTGGTCTGGATGAGGCGATTGTAAGTTCCCTCAGCGTCATCGCGGCCTTCGAGCGATGCGGCCATATAAACGAGTTTCTTATCCGCTCCTCGTTCCGTCACCCCCAAAAGAAAAGAGCTTTCATCGCGGCTGGCCTCGTCCCCGTCCTTTCCAACTGTGGAATCACTTGCGGTCGGTGATCCCACCAGGGCCACATAGGGAAAGTTCTGCGCGTCGAACACGAATCCGTGATGTTCGGCATCCCAGCTCAAATGGCTAGGGCCCATATCCGCCGGCCATTCCAACTGAAGGTCAGCTTTGAAAGCGACTTCAATCTCGAGAGGCCGCTCGGTTTGAACATCGAAAGTGATGATTGCCCCCGCTTCATGAACGGGAACAAAAAGCGTCTCGCGAACCTGGAACGGGCCATCGCTATAGACGATGGCGGTCGACTCGGGCCGGGTAATCACCGTCCGCGCAAGTGGCTCGGCCGGCAGAATCTGCCCGTCAACATGAAATCGCAGGTGAAGATCGCGCAAAATCTTCAGCGGATAGACCCAAGCCTCGAACTCGCCGTCAGCGGTGCCCAGCAGGGCTGCGCGTCTCCCAACCACGGAGACGAATGCGCCATGGCGTTCGCTGCGCGATAGTTCAGGCAAGGCTGATGCGCTTTGCGCCGCAGCCGGAGAAGCACACAGCAGGCACGAAAGCGCCAGGGCCAACGTCGTGCCGCAAATTCTGTGCTGTCTGCTCACGCCAAACCCACAACGGGTTGAAATCCAACGCCTGATATCCCGACCTAACTCGCTGAACCTTTGCGCATCAGATACTCAAACATTTGATATCGGCAATAGCCCTTACAGCTCTGCGATTTTAACAGCGCTAGAATGGCTTCTGGGCGAGATGGTCAGGCCATGAAAGAGCGACACGCACAATCGAGAAGGCAATGAAAGCCTGTCTACTGCAAGCTCCGGCGCCGATTGAAACCAATCCCCTCCAGTTTACTGACGTTCCCGTTCCCCGGCCCGAAAGCGGCGAGATTCTGGTCCGCGTGCACGCTTGCGGCGTTTGCCGTACGGATTTGCACGTAGTCGAGGGGGAACTGCCGCCGCGGAAATCGCCCATCATTCCGGGACACCAAATTGTGGGCACCGTAGAGGAACTCGGCCCAGACGCCCAGCGTTTCAGCAAAGGCGCACGCGTGGGCATCGCTTGGCTACATCGTACCGACGGCACCTGCGAATACTGTCGCGCTGGCAAGGAGAATTTGTGTGACCATCCTTCGTTCACGGGCTACACGGTCGACGGAGGCTATGCTGAATACGTCGTCGCCCAGCAGGATTTCGTCTATCCCATTCCCGAAGGATTTTCGGACGATCAAGCCGCGCCGCTGCTCTGTGCGGGCATCATTGGTTTCCGCTCGTTGCGCCTTTCGGGCATCGAGAAGGGCGGTCGCTTAGGCCTGTATGGTTTTGGCGCGGCAGCGCACGTGGCCATACAGGTAGCGCGTCATTGGGGCGCCGAAGTTTACGCCTCCACGCGCGACGTGCGTCACCAGCAGTTAGCGCTCGATCTCGGCGCTAAATGGGCGGGCGGCACTCTGGCTGAACCGCCCGTAAAGCTCGACGCAGCGATTATTTTTGCGCCCGCTGGTGAAATTGTTCCCGCGGCGCTCAAGGCTCTGAAAAAGGGTGCAACGTTGGCCCTCGGCGGCATCCATATGAGTCCGATTCCCTCGCTCGACTACAATCTGCTTTATGGTGAACGCGTGATTCGCAGCGTCGCCAATAACACCCGCCAGGATGGCGAAGATTTTCTGCGCATCGCTGCGGAAATTCCGATCCGGACTCAAGTGCAGCGGTTTCCCCTGCGCGAGGCCAACCAGGCATTGAACAAGCTGAAGAACGACGCAATCAAAGGCGCCGCGGTCTTGGATTGCATCGAAGCGCGCTAAAGATTCGTGGCTGGATCGAGGCACTGCCGCCATCATATAGTTGGTCTCTAAATCGGCTTTGGAAAGAAAACCCTCGTGAGCCTCAAGGAATACCGAAAGCTTTGTAGCCCAGCCTTTGCGCCTTCTTTTAACGCGCGAGCCTTGCTCGCGCTCAGGCGCAAAGGCTGGGGCTTTTACGCCTTGTCAGCATCCGCGCTGATCGTCCGCGGCGGAGCTACACATTCCCCATCCTTTCCTGAAGTGCGGAAACGATGGGCTACAAAAGGCCGCATGTAGTGCGCTTGATTGCATCCAGAAAGAGACGACGACTATGAGCCTCAAGGAATACCGAAAAAAAAGAAGTTTTAACGTCACGCCTGAGCCTGAGGGTGGTAGCGAAACGCGGCCGCCATCAGGCAAGCCACTCACCTACGTCATCCAAAAGCATCAGGCTTCGCATCTGCATTACGATTTTCGCCTCGAGTGGAATGGTGTCCTGCTCTCCTGGGCCGTGCCCAAAGGGCCGTCGCTCGATCCCTCCGTCAAGCGCCTGGCCATGCAGGTGGAGGACCACCCAGTCGAATATGGCAGTTTCGAAGGAATCATTCCGGAAGGCGAATACGGCGGCGGTACGGTCATGGTGTGGGACCGCGGCACCTGGACGCCGGAAGTTACCGACGTGGACGCCGCGCTCCAAAAGGGCGATTTCAAGTTCACGCTGCACGGCGTCAAGTTGAAAGGTTCCTGGGTGCTCGTGCGCACGCGCGGATTCGGCGGCAAGCCTTCGTGGCTCCTGATCAAGCACCGCGATCAGTTTGCCTCAAAGCGAGACATCACCCTCGAAGAACCGCGCTCCGTATTGACGGGCCGCACGCTTGCGGAGATTGCGCGTGACGCCGGAGGAAACGTTGAGAAAGCGGCTGCAGGCGATCCTGCCGATTTGTCTAAGGCAAAGCCGTCAACGCGACGCGCCCCCGCTCGGCGGCCGGCACGCAAGCGAGCTCGCGCTAAATGATCGTAGCCGCATTTTCGAACGCACTCCTGTAAGGGTGCGCGATGGCTTCCGACAAAGACCGAATTCCTTTCCGCGTTGCGCCGATGCTCGCAACGCTGGTTCGTAGGCCATTTCACAAGCCGGGTTGGATCTACGAAGAGAAATACGACGGATACAGAATTCTGGCCTACAAAGAAGGCGGCCGCGTCACGCTGCTTTCACGCAACGGCAACGACCGCACTGGGACCTACGCGTCGGTGGCCCGGGCCGTTCAGAAGCTTCGCGCGCGCACGCTTCTTCTCGACGGCGAAGTTGTGGCGTTCGACAAACAGGGTATCTCGCGCTTCCAGCTTCTGCAGGAGGGAAGCGCGCCGACCGCGTACGCCGTCTTCGATTGTCTTTACCGCGATGGCCGTGACCTGCGGCACGACCCCCTCGAAACGCGCCGTCCTGTAGCGGAATCGGCGATTGGCAAGGCGGATATCTTGATGATCTCGCATCGGCTGGCCGATAACGGCCTCGAGGCGTTCAAATTCGCAAAAAAGAAGGGCTACGAAGGAATAATGGCTAAAGATTTGTCCTCGCCGTACATCGAGGGGCGCTCATTGAAGTGGCTGAAAGTCAAAGTGCATCAGGAAGAGGAGATGGTCATAGGAGGATTCACCAAGCCTGAAGGTTCTCGCACTCATTTCGGCGCGCTTCTGCTGGGGGCCTACGAGAACGGCAATCTGCGTTATGTCGGCAAAGTGGGGACTGGATTCAACGAAAACACTCTTGCGGCGCTCTATCAAAAATTCAAGCCGCTCATCCAGTCCAAGCCGCCTTTCGTGGATCCCCCGCGGGAAAAAGACGTGACCTACCTCAAGCCCAAGCTCGTGGCGCAAATCTCCTTTCAGGAATGGACTGCGGATCGCAAATTGCGCCAGCCCGTCTTTCTCGGATTGCGCGACGACAAACGTCCCGAGGAAGTTCGCTTGCCTGCGAAAGGGACGGTGTAGGCATGGCCTCTCGCGCTCGCGCTGCCAAATCTGGCGACCGAAATACGCCGAAGGGGATCACGCATCCGGACAAGGTTTTTTGGCCCGACGAAGGTTACACGAAACTCGACCTGGCGAAGTTCTACGAGTCCGTCTTCCCGAAACTTCGCCCGTATGTGCAGGGCCACTTGCTCACGCTCGAGCGCTGTCCGGATGGAATGGCTGGCGAATGCTTTTACCAGAAGGAGATGCCCAAAGGCATGCCTCCCGGAACGCCAACGAAGGCAATCCGTCACAAGACCGGCATCACGCACTACGTCGTGGGCGGCTCCCTCGAAACGCAGCTTGCGCTCGTCAATTTCGGCTGCATCGCCGTGCACGAAATGGCGACCACCGCGGCCTCGCCGCGCCAGCCGGAGTGGATTTGCTTCGATCTCGATCCGCAGTCTGGTGAATTCCGGGATGCGGCACAGGCGGCTTTGCGGGTCAAGGCGGCTCTCGACGGCTTGCGTCTGACTTCGTTCGCGAAAACTTCGGGCAGCAGAGGAATGCACGTGTTCGTTCCCATTCGCAGAGGCCCGGATGCCGATGATATTCTGGCTTTCGCGCGGAAATTCTGCGAACGCCTCGCAGGGGCCCATCCGCGCGAGCTCACTGTGGAGCATTCCATCGAAGCGCGCGGCGAACGCGTCTATCTCGATCCGTTCCGCAATGCGTTCGGGCAAACCGTAGTCACTCCGTTTTCGGTACGCCGCCGCCCAAAGGCGCCGGTGTCGACACCGCTGCAGTGGTCCGAGGTCACTCCCGGCCTCGATCCAACAAAATTCAATATTGGGAATTTCAGCAAGAGGCTGCAGCAATCGGACCCGTGGGCTGATTTTGTCCGGGCCCGACAGTCTATGAGCGCTGCCGTAAAATCGTTAGGCAAGCTTTAACGCGGCGCGGCCATCCTTCACTTGGTTTCAACCTTTTCGGCCACTTGTTCTGCCGGTTGCCCAGCCGCCTGCGCAGCCTGCTCCTCCACGAAGTCCGTCAGGGAAAGCCTCAAATTCCCGGCATTGCTCGAGTAACTCAGGCCTACTTCCAAATCGACCGTTCCGGCGCGAATGAGCTTTTCAAGTTCGCCATCGAAGGATTGCATGCCTTCCTGGGCACCATCGTTCATAGCGTCGGTCAGGCTCTTGCCCTCGCCTTCGCCTTTCTCGACATATTCACGAGTGCGCATCGTGGATTTCAGGATTTCGAGAACGGCCACACGTCCTTTGCCCTCGCGGCGGGGGAGCAGGCGCTGCGAGATGATAAAACGAAAAGTTTTCGAAAAGCGGTTGCGAATCGATTGCTGATCGGAAAGGGGGAAGACGCCTACGATGCGCTCGATGGTTTTCGAAGCATCGATAGTGTGCAGCGTGGAAAGGACTAGGTGGCCTGTTTCCGCCGCTTCCAGCGCGATTTCGATCGTTTCGCGATCGCGCATTTCGCCGACCAAAATGATCTTGGGCGCCTGCCGCAGGGCGGCGCGCAAAGCCAGGGCGAATGTCGGAGTATCGCTGTAGAGTTCGCGCTGATGTACGGTGGCCTTTTTGTGGTTATGGCAAAACTCAATCGGATCTTCGATGCTCAGGATATGAATGGCCCGTTCGGAGTTGGCGCGATCGATTATGGCCGCCAACGTCGATGATTTCCCCGAACCGGTCGGCCCCGTTACGAGCACGATGCCATTGCGCAGATGCACGATTTCCGCCAGTTGCCTGGGAAGCTTGAGATCTTCGAAAGTTGGCACTGCATTCGGGATCACGCGCATCACGATGGCATGCGTCCCACGCTGTCGGAAAATATTTACGCGAAACCTGCACACCGCGGGAATCGAGTAAGAGAGATCGGTAGAGCCCTCTTTTTCCAACTTTTCTCGGGCGTAACTGAGCGATCCCATTAGTTCATTCGCGATCTGTCGCGTGTGTTCCGGAGTCAGGCGCTCCAGGCCTTGAAACTTAAGCTCCACTAGCTGACCGCTGCTCTCGATTTGTGGAGCATGCCCGGGCGAAAAAATCAAATCGCTGATGTGCTCGCGGCCTTTTAGCATTGCGGTAATCAGCTGCGCCGTGGGCACTGCGGACACGGCAGGCTTGGCTTCCGTTAGGGTGGTCATTGGATCCTTAGGAACCTGGGGCCGTAACTAGCAAGAATCTCAACAAGTAGTTTACGGGTTTCTAACTATGGCAAGCGGTTAGGAATGAGGCTCTGTGCTGATCCGGTTCATAGCGCCATAGGAAATTCGTAGAGGCGATGTGGCAGGCCGGCCTGGACAAAATCGTGCAGATAGCGAAATCCGAGCCGATCGAGAATCCTGACTGAGGCCTTATTTTGCGGAAGCACAAAGGCCATGATTCGGGCTAGCTTCAGGTCGCCAAAGCCATAGCTAAGCATGGCCGTCGCCGCTTCTTTGGCGTAGCCTTTGCCCCAAAAGTGTAGGCACAGCCGATAACCCAGCTCAACTTCAGGCTGTCCCTCGAGATCGAAAGGCTCCATCCCGCAGGTTCCGATGAATTCGCCCGTGGCTCGCAGAAAAAGCGGAAATTTCCCCAGCTTGCGCTCATCAAAGAGACGCATTCGCTCACGGACCTTCTCGTGCGCCTCCTCAGGAGAATGAACCAGAAAACGTCCCGGTAAAGAGAAGCAGTTGTAACCCACGTCGTGGGCCAGCACCAGATAGTGGTTTACGTCCGACTCCTGCCAATTTCTCACTACCAGCCGTTCGGTCTCCAGAACCATTTCAGAAATTCTTTACTCTTCCCGCGTGAAGACTTGTAAATCTTGAAGTTCGGGATTGGTGGGAACCCAGCTGACAGAGGTAAACACTTTGCCGTCCGATGAAACGGTATAGATCACCCATTCTGAAGCTTTCCCATTTGTTTTCTGCAATCTCACGATCAAATCCGGAGCGAGCCGCCAGTGAGCCAGCGTCTGATCCTTGACCGGGGTGCGTGGATCGGGGTGATCTTTGCCATCGAATTTGGCCGAGTAGGAATAGGTCGGGGACGACGTTGGACTGTAAGACAGGGTGTTTCGAAGCCCATCGCCTTCCGATGCCAATATCCGCATGTGCTGAGTGGGGTAGGCCGCGTGGTTGCCGCCTCGGTTATTCACGGATTTGGCCTGGTCCATATTCCATGTCCCAAAAATGGGATCTGTAGAATCTGCCGTTTTTCCGAAAGCCCCGAAGTGCACGAACAAGAGCGCCATCGCCAATGTCACCAGGACGAGCCCCGCACGCAAATATTTGCGCATACGTCTCTCCTTCTCCGAGAGGATTCTTTAGCGAAAGCATTATACGACTACCCCAGGTGAGCTTCGGAAAAACGGTGTCGTCGGTAATGGTTGGCACCGCGGAAGGTTGTTACTCGAAAAGGCGAATACCTGGTCCCCGCGCAGAGCCAATAGCAAGTTGCCGGGGAGGGAGCCGATCTGGTTTTGAATCCGGAGAGGCGCTCTACTTGTGTGCCTTGCTGATTCGTTTCAACAGGCGCTGTCGTAATTCGCCCAGTCTCCGGTTCACTAAATTGTCGCGCTCGAGAAACGGCAGGACAGGAGAGAGCCGTTTTCCCAGCTTGCCGCGCATCCGTCCTATACGGGCATCTGTTCCGCAGTAGTTCACAGCCGTATCAAGTGTCTCGACCGCACGGTCGCGCCTTCCGGCAGACACATAGACCTCAGCCAAATTGAGATATAGCTGCGGCTCATTGCGCCTCATCCCGAGGGCCGTCTTGCAAAGATCGACCGCGGTCGTCCACTTCCCTTGGGCACGGCCCATCGATACACCCAAAAAAGAGAGGTAATAGGGGTTTTGTTGTTTCAATTCGGCAGCACGCTGCAAGTATTCGAGCGCTTCAGCGGAGTACCCCTTTCGCAAAAGCGAGACTCCTTGTTTGAATTCGGCAAGACCAGAATTGTCCGGCATTGTCCCCCTTCCGTTGTGCTTCTCCGTGGAGTCACACCCCATCTCGAACGAATGCGCCAAATTTACGTCCTCCCTTGCCGCAAATCTACTGACCTGCCGGACAGTTCAGAGACACTGGACGTAACCCAGGATCACGCCACTTCCGCAACGCTGCGCCTCACAAAAGATGCAATTAAACTTTACTGATCCTTTCCGCCTAACTGTATTCGGTAGCCGTCTGGATCCTTGATATCGAGGCTGTTCGCGCTTGATTGCACTTCCAGACCCCGACGCTTTAGCTCGGCTTCCACAGCTCCTCTGACGCTCTTATCCTTGTCCCAGTCGGCAACCGTAAAGCAAATGTGGTCGATGATCGGCGTACTTGGCGACTGCCGGTTATGAAAAATCAACAGCGATTCGCCAACTGCGAGATTGGCCTTTTTCCCGTCGTCCAGCGCGACTTTCATCCCGAATAGTTCTGCATACCAGTCGCGGCTCTTGCGATAGTCGGCCACCTGATAACCCACGTGGTTGAGGTACGTGGTTTTGACCACGTATTTGTCGGCCGCGGCTGCGGGAGCCGCGCCCGTAGCAGCGGCCGCCGTTGCCGCCAGCGCCAGGCTTTGAATCAGTTGACGCCGCGTCATCTTCCCGTCTTCGAAGTTCTGCAGCAGCTTCGCGATGATATGTTCCATGGCTCTCCTCCTCGACAATGTTTTGGAATTTCCAGTTGGGCCCTTCTTGTGGCTGGGAGCATAAGCTCGCGGCGGGAGGAATTCAAGATATAGGCGAATAGCCGCAGCTAAGCGCAAGGCTGCGCTGCACAGCCATTCTGCTGCGAATCTCAATTCGCCGTGTGAAGCCTAGAGATAGATGGCCTGGATGTTTATGGCCCTAGAGGTTAATGGAAAGAACGATCTCAGGGCTAGCCTCGGCTTGCCGGCCGCTCCCTGTCATCTCAACGCGGTAAGCTATATCGACCGCGTTGCTGTCACAGTACGGGCACCGCCCGTGTCTGCTCAAAACGTCGATCATCTGAAGACAATTGGCACAAAACCACTCACCGTCGTTAATCCGTTGCATTTTCCTGCCCCCCTTGCAGTTATCTAAGTAGCCCCTTTAGGAACTCAGCAATCTACCCGCCAGCGTAAGTGCCGCTCAAGAAGGGCTTACGCACCGAAATACCATCTCCGGATAGACGCTCCTTTGCACATATTGTGGAACTGCTTTCCCAAGATATGCCCCGTAATGCAGTGCGGCCGATTGCTTGGGCGGAGTCCTCGGAGTCTGCATCGCGCCTTCAGTTGATACAGCGAAAACCAGACGCAGGTTGGCTCACTGAGGCTGGTGATCGTTCTGTTTGTAAGGGCTGGTACGGGCTAGCAAGTAGAGTTTATTCCGTCCTGGAGAAGTAACCTTGTTGCGAAGGTTACAACGACTCCACAGTACCGGCTAGGTGGCTGACATGAACGGCGAAAACAGTAAAGAACAGCCTCCCAAGGTGAAGCTTTTTGGAACGAGAGGCTCTTCCGCGGCCTACGCCATACGTGATTTCCTGTACCGCAGCGATGTACCCTTTGATTGGGTGGAGCTGCAAAGCGACGAGCAGGCCCGCGCCGTCGGCGCAACCGGCCTCGACGACCACAGGCTTCCGATCTGTCTCTTCTCGGACGGTACTCGATTGGAGTGCCCCACGATCCGGCAGATCACGGAGAAGCTGGGATGGTTTCGCGATCCGTCGCGTTCGGAGTACGACTTGGCGATCTTTGGAGCCGGGCCTGCGGGTCTAAGCGCTGCGGTCTACGGCGCATCCGAAGGCCTCAAGACGGTTGTGGTGGAAAGGTGGGCAATCGGAGGGCAAGCGGGGAGCAGTCCCAAGATTGAAAACTATCTCGGCTTTCCTTCCGGAATTTCTGGTGCCGAACTGGCGGAACGCGCACGCCAACAGGCCTGCCGTTTCGGCGCCGAGATACTGTTGGGACGAGAGGGGGTGCGCGGTGAATTCACCGCGGGAGCCAGAGTGGGATACCTAGCGGACGGCACGAAGATCATCGCCAGGGCTGCGATCTGCGCAACCGGCATCGACTACCGCCGGTTGGGATTGCCCAATGAAGACCGCTTTTTGGGCGCGGGGATCTACTACGGCGCTGGCGCGAGCGAGGCGAGCTTCTGTGGAAACCAGCACGTTTTCATCGTTGGCGGCGGCAACTCGGCTGGACAGGCAGCCCTGCACTTCGCTAAGGTGGCGGCAAAGGTCACCATGATCGTCCGCGGTGACTCCCTCAAGAGCACGCTATCCTCGTACTTGGTGGATCGAATTTCCTCGGCGAAAAATATCGAGGTCCTGACGAATTCCGAGGTTACAGCTCTGGAGGGAGATCGGTTTTTGCGAACGATCACCGTGAGGAACAACCGAACGGGCGAGGAACGACAGTTCGAGACGCGATGGCTCTTTGTGTGCATCGGCGGCATGCCTCGTACGGAATGGGCCAGGGAAGCGGGCATCGTACGTGATGAGGCCGGCTATCTCGTGACGGGCCCGGATTTGGAGCGCGACGGCCTGCGTCCCAACGGTTGGCCGCTGGATCGCAGTCCCTATTACCTGGAGATGAGCGTGCCCGGACTCTTCGCTGCGGGCGACGTGCGGCACAATTCGGTGAAGCGCTGCGCGTCGGCAGTGGGCGAGGGCGCCATGGCCGTGCAGTTTGTCCACCGCTATTTGTCCGAAGGCTGATCCCTGCAAGGCGAACTCGAATTGTTGCTAGTGTCGCTGCGTGATTAGGCGAACGCTTGCTCGGCCGCTAGGGTACGCCCGAGCAGTTCGCCGCGATACGCGAATGGCTGTTCGCGGAGTGCTTTGATGAAGCTCGGGAAGATCTCGCCGGTGAGCGTTCCTCCGTGCATGGCGTGAACCCACTCGGGCTTCATTCGTTCCACGCGATCGACCACGCGGCGGACGGGATCCTCGTGCGCGAAAATGCCCGAATGACGATACAGTTCACACATGGCCGAACTGATATTCTCGCGAATGACCGGTGGCTGGTCGCCGGGCTGGATGAAGAGATCGGCAGGGAAGAGGCTGCTCGTTTTCTCTTCCCAGAGCATCATTGAATCCCAGTGATGTACATGTGGAGTTTCCAGGAAGCGCAGCGTGTGGCGTCCGAGACTAATCGCCTCCCCGTCGCGCTTTCCGGTCACGCGACCCTGGCAGGCGAAATCGAAACTGTTCAGGTTCAGCGACGCGGATAATTCGCAGCCAACAAGCCGCGCATGAGGGGCTTGCGCCATAAAACGCTCCATGCCGCCGCATTCGTCGCCTTCAAAGTGCAAGAGGATGATGTAAGCAAGACGACTTGGGTCGAGCACTTGCCCGATGGCCTTGCAAACGTCCGCGTACATGGGGGCCATTCCTGTGTGAATCAGCGCCGGTTGCTCGTCGTCAATCAGGAATTGGTTGAAGCTCACCGGCGAATCCTTGGGCATAGTCGAGATGCGATAAATTCCGCCAACGATTTGGTCAATGCGGGTCACTTGTCCTCCCAGTGTCACAGATAACAAAGAGTTACTCAGAAGCAGGCTCACAACCGTATCATTCGACACGTCTGGGCGGCAAATAGTGCCTGCAGAGCTTTCGATTGGGGGTATGCGATGTCCGTCGATGCAGGATTTGTAGTGCGTGACGAATTTTGAGGTATTGTAGCGGACCGATCCGTCACACTAAGGGAATTCAGAAAATGGACATCAAAAGAGTTGGCTCGCAACCTTCCGTCAAGGGATCGTCAGACTGGTTCACTGGCACCGTGCGAATCGATCCGCTTTTTCAGGCGCCCGATCCGGCACTTGTTCAAGGCGCCAGCGTTACCTTTGAACCGGGCGCACGTACCGCATGGCACACGCATCCGCTCGGTCAGACCCTCATCGTCATGGCTGGCTGTGGCCTGGCACAGCGTTGGGGAGGTCCGATCGAGGAGATTCGTCCAGGTGACGTGGTCTGGTTCTCTCCCGGCGAGAAGCACTGGCATGGGGCTACGCCGGCCACAGCCATGACGCACATCGCCATTCAGGAAAAGCGCGACGGCAAAGTTGTCGATTGGATGGAACAGGTCAGCGACGAACAATACCGCAGTAGGTGACGACATGACCGTACTGGCTGCCTGGGAGAATTTTTACGTGATCGTCGGATCGTCTGCCGGCGCCCTCATCGGATTGCAGTTCGTCGTCATAACGCTCATCTCCGAGTTGCCGATTGCAGGTGTGGCGCAGGCCAGCAGCGCGTTTGGGACGCCAACCATCGTTCATTTCGGAGCCGTGCTGTTGCTGTCATTGGTTCTCAGCGCTCCATGGCACGCGATCAGCGCCGTCGCAGTTCTTTGGGGGTTGCTTGGCCTTATTGGGGTAGTCTACGCCGTGGTTGTGGCCCGGCGTATGCGACTACAAACCGCATACCAACCCGAGTTTGAGGACTGGCTGTTCCACGTTCTGCTGCCGTTCGCTGCATACGTCGTGCTGGCTGCATCGGCGTACGCCGCCCGCTCTCATGTGGGCGGCGCCCTGTTTGGCGTCGGAGCGGCAGTGTCGCTGCTGCTCTTCATCGGCATTCATAACGCCTGGGATAGCGTCACGTACCACGTTTTTGTCAAACGGGCAAAACACAAAGCAGGGCAGCCCCGTTAAGTCCTCCCGCCGCGCCACGAGGACATATTGATTCCTGAAGCTGCGATTTGCTGCGCAAATTCCTTGCCTATTCCGGACGAGGCACCCGTGACGAGTGCCCAGGGGCCGAACCTTTTTTATCGAGCGCGACTGTCATCTTTTCGCTCCGTTCTGCCTGCTTAGGGCTTGTTGTGTTGTTGTGTCACAAATTATTCGTTCGAATTAATTCTGTGTTCTGAGCATACGATCGACCGATCGGCTCATTTGTTTCAAAATAAATCCAGGCGCCAAGCGATTCATCATTTTGAGCTGATTCGCCTGACCTGGACGAATTTCAAATCGATCGGTTTGCATTCCTTTGACGGCGACTTTAACCATGTCTTCCACCTTCATGATAGAAGTGCCTTTCATGTCTTCAACATTAAAGTCATCCAAGAGTTCGGTTTGTGTCGCAGGCGGTGCTAGGTCAAATACCTTCACTTTGGTATTTCTCAGTTGCACACGAAGAGACTCGGTGAACGAATGCAGACCGGCCTTGGTGGCGCAATAAACCGGTGAAATGGGCAATGGAACAAATGCCAATCCCGATGAAACGTTCATGATTGCCGCCTCTGATTTTGTTTTCAAATGCGGCAAGAATTGTTTCACCATGCGAATCGGCCCGCTCAAATTGATTTCAATCTCTCGAGTGATGTCTTCGAGGCTTCCAGCTTTGTCGTGAATATTGATCTCACGCATGATGCCGGCGTTGTTGATCAAAATGTTGAGCTCAGGAAATTGTTTGGTGACCTCTTCGTAAAGAGTGGCGATCGCTTTCGGATCGGAAACGTCGCTTCGAAAGGTGTGAATTTTTGGAAAGGCCGCTTTCGCACGGTCCATCTTAGCTTGATCGCGGCCCGTGATAAGAATCGTGTTACCAAGTGCCGTGAGTTGTTTGGTGAGTTCGTAACCGATGCCACCGGCACCACCGGTGATCAAAATCGTATTGCTCGTGAGTTTCATAATTAAATACCTCCTAAGTTATGTGACCATTTATAAATCGCACTCCACGTCGACGAGACGGCTCAGAAGGTTGATGGGCGGTCTTCGAATAAACGCTGAGTAAGCTCAATCAACTTTGTAAACGCGGCCGGTTTGCGCGCCCAAGATAGCGCGTTTGTAGGCTTGTCCAACTTTCCATCCTTCGACCGGAATCATGCCGGTGAAGAACTGGGCAAATTGAGATTCGGATTCTTTTAGCATCGTGGGACTCACCACATTGATACGCAGTCCCTTAGGAAGCTCAATTGCGGCAGCCCGAACAAAAGCTTCCAACGCGCCCGAGACGGTTGAAGCCGCGACGCCGGCGATGATCGGGTCGTCATTGAGAATGCCCGAAACCAAAGTGAAGGATCCTTTTTCTTTGATGAACGGGATCGCCTCCTGAACCAGATTGATCTGACCCATGAGTTTGCTTCCCAACGAAAACTGCCACTTTTCAGCGGTGAGTTCCGAAAGCGGAGCAAATGCGACTTGGCCTGCTGCAATGGCCACGGCATCAAACGAGCCGATGGCTTGATAAAGCTTCCTGACACTTTCGCGGTTCTCGATCTCGACTTGAAAATCGCCTGATTTGTGCCCGACCTTGACTATCTCATGGCCAGCACCCGCCAATGCCTTTTGAACCAGTTCGCCGATCTTTCCGTTTGCGCCAATCAAAATAATTTTCATAAAAACTCCATTCTCGTTTCTGATCTCAGGATTTATTTATTCACTTTCAATTTAGGGGCCAATCCGCCAGTAGTGTCGAGCACTTGCCCAGTAACCCAGCGAGCGTCGGGCGAGGCGAGGAACGCGACTACATCGGCGACATTAGACGTCGTTCCGAGCCGCCCAGCGGCGTGCGCGCAACCATTCCCTTCACCGCCTCCTCGCCCATCCGGGCGGTAGCTGCCCTTAGCATCGCTGTATCCACCAGGCCGGGGGCCACCGCGTTTACCGTAACGCCCCTGGGACCGAGTTCCGCCGCCCAAACGCGAGTCAACGCATCGTGATTGCGTGTCACAAGGTCCCGATCCAGTCTTTAAGCCTCTTTGCCTCCATCACCACCACCTCGCGGTCGTTGGTGCCGAGCGCAACAGCCGCCATACCCTGAAAGGCGGAGAACAAATGGACCGCGAGTTCTCGTGAATCCTTTTCATGGCCAACGGCCCGGAACTGCTCCTTAAGCCAACACATGGGCTCATTGAAGAGCGCCGCGGATTTCTTCGCGAGAGCGCCGCCCTCCTTGTGCAACTCCGTGCACAGCCCGCCAAGAGGGCATCCTCCGCGCGCAAGTTGCTCCCGGTTCGCTTGGACGCTACCCACGAACGCTAACAGCCGCTCCTTCGGAGAACTCAAGCGGTCCCACTCCGCCCGGGCTGCGCGAAACTCCTCGAGGCGCCGCTCCACCACGGCTTCGGCGAGTTCTTCCTTGGTTTTGAAGTAGTAGTAGACATTGCCTACCGGCACGCGAGCCGCCTCGGCGATCTCCGCCAGACTCGTCTCTCGGAAACCTCGTCCATACGCCAGCTTCGTCGCAGTCTCAATCAGCCGCGTTCGCTTGTCCGGTTGTGCCGTTCGCATATTCTCCGACTCGGATGAGTTAGTTATGTAACTAACTCAGATCATAAACCCGATGCGCCCGTGTCGTCAACCCCCGCGACACGCCAACATTTTGGGGTGGATGGTGGACCAATCCAAAACGGTGGGTTTGAATGTGAGTTGCCTAGTTAGTCGGCGAACCGCCTATCAGGTTGCGGTTGAAAGGGACCATGGGCGGTTGACGGGCCACTCGGATGTCATATTGCCGCCATTGCGACGGCTCCATATGACTTCCGCATCGATTTTTGTGCTTTAATTATCGGCATGGAACAGGCTGGAATCAGTCCGCGCCCAGTGGTGGGAGCGATCATTTTAGTCAGCGGCCTGGCTGTGTCGTTCCTGCTGTGGCTGCTTTACGTTCATCATGCTTCCGCCGATTTCACCGGCCGCTGGATGTTTTTGCCGGCCCTCAACGCGATTCTGAACGGGTTGTGCGCCATTGCGCTGTGCGTGGGCTTATATTTCATCAAACATCACAACAGGGAAGCGCATCGCACGAGCATGCTGGTAGCCTTGACGCTCTCTTCCATGTTCCTCGTCAGCTACATCGTGAATCACGCACTGCACGGCGACACAATCTTTCCCGGCCACAGCCCGGTGCGCACGCTGTACCTTTCGATTTTAGCCAGCCACGTGATACTTTCCATCGTTGCGCTGCCTATGGTGATCACCACGTTCTTCTTCTCGCTGACGGGCCGGTTCGCGATGCATCGCCGAATCGCACGCTGGACGTTCCCCATTTGGCTCTATGTTTCGATCACCGGCGTGGTGGTTTTCGTCTTCCTCAAGGCCTACGCGTACTAAGCGGACAACTGCTTGAGCAAAGCCTGTCCCTTTTGAAACCATGGCCGCTCGATCCGCTGCCAGTAGCGCGGCAGCGTCCGTTTCTTTTGCAGAAGCTGCCTCAGCCATTCCCGCGCTTCCTCGCTTCGGTTTTGCGATTTCAGGAACGCCGCGTACATATACAGGGTTTCGGGAGTATTGGAATGCTGCACGACCTCCGCGAAAAGTGGCGCCGCTTCCTGTTCCCGTCCCGTCTCCGCGTAAGCCTCCGCCAGCATCAGCTTCGCGCGATAGGAATCGAACTTCGCGTCGCTGCGAACGACGCGCTCAAAGTCCGGCACGGCCGCCGCCGGCTGGCCCAGTGCCATCAGGCACAGTCCGCGCCGGTAAAAGCAGTGCGGTGAATCGCTTCGGGTGGCGATGGCGCGGTCGAATGCCTCCTGCGCCTTCGCGTATTGCTTTTCGTCCCAATACAACTCGCCGAGCTCCTCGAAATTCGCCGCCGACGGATTGTCGATAATGGCCGTTTCCACCACGGCGATGCGCGACTTCCGGCCGTATCCCTGGAAGACCTTCCGCAGCAAGCCGGCGTCCGGCAGCATTTCGGCCACGATATAGACGAGGGCGCCGAGGAAACCGCCGAAGAAAATAACCCACAGCCAGAATCCATCCGGCCTGCGGCGAAAGAAATGCACCAGCGCCACCAATTGCACGATGAATCCCCAGGGATAGAAGAGATAGCCCAGGCGGAAGAGTCCAAACATTACGCGGGTCTCACCTCGCTAATTCCGTACCGACCTGCCCTAAACACGTGGTTGCAGCGTCATTGTAGAGGAGAAGCGCGCGATGCGCAGGCCAGAGGAAGCCTGGAGAGGTGCCATGCACCCCACTATCCCGTGTCGGAATTTAGCGCTAAGTGAGCGCGCGAATTTTTCGAACCATCTGGAGTATTACTTCTTCGGAGCGTAAGGACCGACTTCAGGCTTGCCCTGCGTGTCTATCAGATCTCCGAGCTCTGCGGCCACTCCCCGAGCGATTGCCGCAGTCTCGCTGCCGTTCTGGAAACAGGTAAAATCGGGACGATCGCGCCATGCGAATGGTCCGCACAGCCGCTTCCCAGCAGCCAAAGCGGCATCATGCACAACGTTGATCAGCCTCTCGTAGTCGGGATCGCCTTGTTTGTAGCCCGAAAAGTTGCCGAGGTCTGAACTCGCCGCGAATACTGCGTCCACGCCGGGAATCGCCGCGATCTCGCGAGCCTGCGCCGCGCCGCCGACCGTCTCGATCATCTCGATCAAAACCACGTTGTCATTGATGGTATTGCGATAGCCGCCCGGAACGTTGCCCCAGAAGTCAGACGAATACGCCTGTCCGGCGCCCAGGCTCCGCTTGCCGAGCGGCGGGAAATAGGTCCAGTCTCTTCCGGCTTTGCCTTCCTCGACGGTTCTAACCGTGGGTACTACGATCACGAGCGCCCCCTCATCCATGGCATGCTGAATCTCGCGCTCGTCGGCATAAGCGACACGAACTCCTGGCACCGCTTTCGCATGCGGGCAGGCCTGCCACATTTTGGCCACGTTTTCCCACGCGCGAGGGACTGTGCTGCATCTCCGTCCAGATGAAGTCATATCCGGCATTCGCCATCGCGCAATAGGTCGATGGATCGGACGACGCAGCCACAGTTCCGCCTGTCACGTTCTCGCCCCGCTTCATCTTGAGCTTCACGGGGTTCCAGATCTTTGCATTCGGCGACGAATCGAACGCGTGACCGTACTTCCAGCTCTTCTCGTCGATGGTGCCTTGATTAACAGCGCTGACAGGCGCCTTGGATACTGCGCCGGAATCCTTGCCGGCAGGTGCTGCTAGCGGGAACTTCGTCGCTCCTGCATGGGGATCGGATGCGGGGGTTGCCTGCGCTCCCTGGCTCGAGTTTCCCGGCTGTTGAGCTAGAACGTGAAGCACTCCAAATCCGACTGCAGCGGAGAGCACCAGCACTGTAAGTTGGCGATTCATTTTTACTCCTTTCCCAGTCACTCCGTACGGCAACTTATCACGAACTGGCGTACGGAATTTTTGCGGGGCACAACGCTTCCACCGCCTACTACTTTGGCGTAGGCGGGTTGTATCGCCGGTTGCTCACGCTCACCGGGTGCGTGTCGCCGCGGTGGCATGTGTAGCAGGTTACCTCCTGGTTGCCCACGGGGAAGATGCCGGTGCCGGGAAAATTTGAGTTGATCTGCCGCACCAGCATGATCATCTTCCGCGCGATGTCCTTACGCGGGTTGATGTCTACCTCTTGCGTCCTTCCGCCGCCGTGACAGTAGTTGCAGTCCACGTTGAGGGCGTCGCGGAACTCGCCCATCAGCGAATCTGCGCCGTGTACGTGCGTGTCTGGGGGCAGCAGCTTTAAACTCACCCCTGGTCTCTGATCTGGGGGTGCGTCGCCCAAGGAGTTACCCCGGTTGTAGAATTTCCTTGGCGCCACTGTCTCCGGCTTTACACTTCCCCGATGGCATGTCATGCAATCCACTTCGTGATACCCCTCGGGAAAAACTCCGGCGCTGCTCGGGAAGCTCGTATCGATCAGCCGTACCATTCCGATCATCTTGCGCGCCATTTCTTTCTTCGGATTGCTATCGGCCGCGAAATCGCCTTCCGCATGACAATAGGTACACTGCACTCCCAGCGCCTCATTAAAGTTCTGCATGACGAAGGGAATATCGGAGTTCGGGGCGAGGAGTTTCAGGTTCTTCCAGGCTGCTGGCTGAACCGCGCCGCGGCCACCTGGTTGCTGAGCGAACAGCGGCACTGACACAAGCGTCCCTGCTGGCACAGCAAGCAGGCAACCGACCAAGGCCAAAGAGCTGATCGAGCGTGCTCGCTTCATCTTTCCTCCATCTCTGTCAAATGGCTTCCGCGTACGCCCCTTCGATGGCTTCGCGTGGCCCAGATTTTCAAGCAGTGCCATTTTTTCAAGCAGTGGACGACAGTCTAGCCGCCCACCCAGAATCCAGGAGGGATAATACTCAGGAACAATCGCTATGTCATTTAGAGCTTGCTTGCCCGGCGACTGCCGGAAAACTCCCGCCTGCGTAATAGCGACCGTGGCATGCTGCTGCCGCCGCCGCTGCTTCAACAAGCAGAAGGATTTGGTCACACTCCGCGAGTGAATTTCCACGGTCGACCGTTCAAATTATTTTTTTGCAAATCATTTCTTGACTTTGTTCCGGAGACGGGATACACGAAGCCCATCGGTTGTTTCCCGTCCGGCTGTCGGGTCCTGGGCCTACATGAAATTTACTTAGGGGTGAGGCTATGAGTCCCATTACATTCGAGATTGGTGCATCCGTTTGGGTCCCCGCGAGAAGAGTTGTGCTCAGCGCGCTTGTAACACTTGGGATGTTATTGATTTCCCTTCCTTTGTTCTCTCAGGCCAATTTTGGCCGCATTCTCGGAACCGTTACTGATCAGAGCGGCGGCGCGATGGCTAATGCCAGTGTGACGGTCACCGACACACAACGTGGCGTTTCGCGCACCCTGACCACTGACGATGCTGGGGAGTATAACGCTCCTACGCTCCTCCCCGGCAGCTACACGGTCCGTGTTGAGGCCAAAGGTTTCAAGACGTTGGCACGCGAAAATGTCGTGCTGGAGGTCGGTAAAGAGGTTCGGGTCGACCTCACCCTGCAGCCCGGCGAGCAAACACAAACCGTTACCGTAACCGAGTCCGTGCCGCTCGTAGACGCCTCCACCGCGACTCTCGGCGGCACCCTCAGTAATTCCGATATCAACGACTTGCCGTTGAATGGCCGCAATTACCAGAGCCTATTAGCCCTGCGCCCGGGAGTGATGCTGCAGCCGGGCGGCGGACCGTGGACCCAAAGCACCAACGGCGTTCGCCCCGATGAATCCGCCTGGATGGTGGACGGCGTAATCAATGCGAATTTCTTTGACTCCCGCCCCATCGCCGGCATGCCAAGTCCGATCACCGATGGGGCGACGATCCTGCCCATTGATGCCATCCAGGAATTCAATCTCGAGGAGAATCCTAAGGCGGAGTACGGATGGAAGCCCGGTGCCGTGGTGAACGTGGGAATCAAATCCGGAACCAACACTCTTCATGGCTCGGCTTACGCCTTCGGTCGCGACGGAGCCTGGGATGCTCGCAATTATTTCAATCCCCCGCCGGCGGCAGATGGAAGTTGCCCTTTGACTTCGTGCGATAAGTTGCCAACCGCGTTGAAGCAGTTCGGCGCCGCGGTGGGTGGGCCGATCCTGAAAGACAAACTGTTTTTCTTCGGCGCCTACGAAGGCCTGCGCTCCCTCATTGGCAATTCGCTTAGCACCAACGGCATTCCCGAAACGATCACGCAAGCTACCGCCGCCAAACCCGCCGGAGATCCCCAAAACAGCATGGTCGACGCGATCAGAGCCGTACAAGGCGCAGGCTTGACACCAAGCGCCGTCAGCTTGTCCTTGACGGGATGCACATTGGGACCGCCGGTGACCTGCTCGGGCGGCTTCTTCCCGAGCAACCCAACGGGCAATACGGGTTATGTCAGCAATTTCCCAAACACGAATCGCAGCGACAACGGAGTGGGGAAACTCGACTACCACATCAACGGCAAAAACACACTCAATGGCCTGCTGGTGGTCGGCAACTATCTCGGGGATGGAATGGATCACCCTTTCATCAATAAAATTTTCTTGGATAGCTTCATCATCAAAACGTACACGGCTTCCGGAAGCTGGATTTGGACTCCTAGCTCGAGCTTGGTGAACGAATTGCGGTTTGGCTACAACCGCATGTCCTTCATCACGGGTACGGACGACGCCGGCATTAAGAGTCCCGTTAACACGGGCCTGAGCGTGCCTGGATTCCCGATAATCAATATCGGGAGCTTTAATCAGTTTGGCACCTGGCACAACCGCCCCCAATCGATAGCCCCCAACCCTTACTATGATCTTCAAGACAGCGTCTCGTATTTGAAGGGCAAGCACGCCCTCAAATTTGGCGGCGAGTTTGCTCACATCGAAGCCGATTCCAATATCCCGGATTACGGCCGCGGCCAGATCATATTCAAGGGAGCCCAAATCCCGACACTCGCTGATTGTAAGGGGGGGAAGTCCTGCGGACTCGAAGACTTCTTCGCTGGAGTTCCGAGTGGCGGAAAGGTCCTCATCGGAAATCCAAGCCGCAAGATGACTTGGACCTCGACTGCAGGATTCGTTCAGGATGATTGGCGGCTGACCACGAAAGTAACGCTCAATCTGGGCCTTCGCTATGAATACAAATCGCCTCTCAAAGAGGCCACTAATCTCTGGGCCAATTTCGACCCGAATTCACCGACCGGCCTGGTTCAGCAGGGCCAGGGAGGCATCGGCACCATATGGAAACCCGATCACCGGGATTTCTCGCCGCGCGTGGGCTTTGCCTATGACATGACGGGTAAAGGTACGACTGTAGTCCGGGGCGGCTTCGGTATCATGTACTCGAGTTTCAGTGCCGTCATGTGGATGAACCAAAATCAGTTTCAGAATAGCTCGTCCGTCAGCCTCGCTGCCAACCCCTCTGGAGCCGACCTTGTGGTGAACGGAGTGACCACGCCCGGCAGCGGCACCATCCAGGTGAAGGCTGCCAGTACGACTCCCTCTCCAGCCAATTGGAATAGCGTCGTTTTTCCGCCAGCTTCCGGCAACCTGCAATGTGGTGACGGCGTCGGTTCAGACCCTGGACCCTGCAACCTCATGGCGGTGGACCCGAATCTGCGCACCCCTTACGTAATCAACTACGACCTTGGCGTCCAGCACGCCTTCGCCAGCAACCTCTCGTTGGAGGTTGGCTATGTTGGAAATCACGGCTCGAGACTGACAGGTTTCCGCGACATCAACCAGCCTGATCTCGCAACCGGCATTTCTCCCTATGCCGCCAAATTCCCGTACTTTGGTTTTATCAATCAGATGTCCAACGATGTCCGTTCAAACTACAACAGCATCCAGGCCACGCTGACCAAACGGATGTCTCAGGGACTATCTTTCATCGCTGGCTACACGTTCGCTCATGGTCTCGACAACGGTTCCCTGAATCGTTTTGGACTCATCCCGCAGAACTCCAACAATGTAGCTGCGGAATATGGCAACAGCGACTTCGACGTGCGGCACCGTTTCACTTTTACGACCACTTACAACCTGCCCGGCAAAAAGGGCTTTGGCCAGTTGCTCGAAGGCTGGCAGCTCAACTCCATTATCACCCTTCAGAGCGCCCAGCCATGGACCGTGGACGACTACGGCAACAATTTCAGTGGATCTGGGGATAGCGCTGATCGGTGGGATTTCTTCGGGAATCCTGCTGATTTCAAGGGTACTCAGAATTCTATTCCCTACTGCTCTGGTTTTGGCGGCACTGTCACTTGCTCGGAAACAAGTAGCCAGACCGGTGTGACCACGGTGCTTCCCAACGCCGCAGCAATGGCGGCTCTATGTACTGCTAAGGCCCCCGATTTCAATACGCTCGCAGGCAATAAGGCGTTGAAAATACCAGAGGGCGGCTGCTTCGTCTCCGGAAATTCGGTCATGGTGCCCCCTGTGTTTGGAACCTTTGGCACCATGGGCCGCAACATCTTCCGCGACTCGGGCTTCAGGAACGTGGATTTCTCAATCTTTAAGAACTTCACCTTCAAAGAACGCTTCGGCGTCCAGTTCCGCGCCGAGTTCTTCAATCTCTTCAATCGTCCGATCTTCGCCAACCCGTATGGCGCGTCTTCTGGCACCAGCGGCGGACAGAATGACCCCTCGACGCCTTCTGGTTTCGGCGGGACGAGCGGCACTCCAGACGTTAATGCCGGGAACCCGATCGTGGGTTCAGGAGCCGCCCGGGATGTCCAGCTCGGCTTGAAGCTCACGTTCTAGTTTGTTCGGGTCCGATGCGAGGCTACTTCAGCCACGCATCGGACCTGGTACAAACACACGTCGCAGTGACGAACCGGAGCGAGGGCTCCTTCCTAATAGCCTCTCTACTCCTGAGGCAAAACGAGCATCCGATCAGAATGCTCGTCCTGAGCGAAGATCGTGAGTGAGGTATCTCTCTTCTTTACTCGTAAGGTAAAATAGATATGTCTCCCTCGGAGAATCGACGATGTGGCTGGCACGTCATTCCGAGACGACGTCGAGATCGAAGTGGGATTCTCGCGCGATAGCACGACGCCAGTTTTACCTGCTGTGCCGCCGAGGGATCTCTCATATAGCAGTCGATGTGTTCTAGGCTCACTGCTCGCGAAAAATTAATCCTCCTCAACCCACCGAAATCTCAGTCGCGATTATTTCGAATGGAGTGGCAATCGTCTTCCATTTCGCGCGCTCGGAAATTAAGTCTTGTGAATTCAGCACTTACAAAAACGCTCGCACTAACTCCCGCGCAATCTGCACTTACAAAAACAAAGGACTTTAACCCTACTGAAATCAGCACTTGCAAAAAAAATTCTCGGGGCCGGTTCTGTTCCGCCTCGGTAGACCCTCACAGCATTCGTCCTCGCGGCAAAGACGACCGAGCCTCTACCTGTCAGAATCGGGTGGCGTCCACAGTGAAATTGCAGAACCCGCCGAAATCTGGCCGGCGGGCATTTCATCCAGAGATATACGACAATAGAAGCGGTGATGACAGAGAAGCTATGGCGATGACAGGAATTCCCGGCAGGACAGGCTCTCCGGTGCGGGCCCGAGAGCGCACCTCAGGCCGCGAAGGCGCGTCGGAACTCAGGCAGCCCGTAAAGGGAAAATCCGCCGGACTCCTGTATCTGTTAAAAGAAGCCTGGCCGTTCCTCCGTCCGCAGCGGATGCTCTTGCTCCTCGGTTTGGTCCTGATGGCGATCAACCGTTTAGCCGGTCTGGTTCTGCCCGCTTCGACAAAGTTTCTGGTCGATAACGTAATCGGCAAACGACAGGTCCATTTGCTCGGTCCGCTGGCTCTGGCTATCATCGCCGCTACCGCGATTCAAGGCGTGACCTCGTTCACGCTGACGCAACTGCTCTCCAAAGCGGCTCAGCGCATGATCGCGGAACTGCGCAGGCAGGTGCAGGCGCACATCGGTCGACTGTCCATCTCTTTTCACGACGTGAACAAGACGGGAAATCTGGTCGCGCGGATCATGAGTGATGTGGAGGGCCTGCGCAATCTGATGGGCACCGGCTTGGTTGAGCTTGTCGGCAGCTTGATGACCGCGCTGTTCGCGCTGATCGTGCTGCTGCGAATCAGCGCCTTCATGACCGCCGTGGCTTCCGTCATTCTGCTCGCTTTCGGATTTGGGCTCAACAAAGCCATCGGCACGATCCGGCCGATCTTTCGTGCGCGCTCGAAATTAAATGCTGAAGTCACCGGGCGGCTCACCGAATCGTTAGGCGGAGTCCGCGTGGTGAAGGGATATCACGCTGAGAGCAGGGAAGAAGAAGTTTTCGCCGGCGGCGTGCAGCGGCTGCTCGAAAACGTTTTGAAGACTCTCACCGCTACTTCAGTGATGAGCCTGTCGTCCACGGTTCTCTTTGGAATCGTGAGCGCGATGATCCTGTATCTGGGGACGACGCGCATCCTGGCCGGTACGATGACGCTCGGAACATTCCTCACTTACGTCGCATTTTTGGCCATGCTGATCGCGCCGGTTGCGCAGATTGTGAGCATCGGCACGCAGCTTACTGAGGGAATGGCCGGGCTTGAGCGCACCACCGACATTCTGGCGGAAAATCCGGAAGACCAGGACCCCAAGCGCACCGTCTCGATCGGGAAAATCGAGGGCGAGGTCGCGTTCGAGAATGTGGACTTCGCTTACGCTGAGGGAAAGCAGGTGCTGCACGAAGTCAGCTTCCGTGCGCGGTCGGGCACGGTTACCGCGCTGGTGGGGCCTTCGGGCGCCGGCAAATCCACGATCATCGGTTTGATCGCCGCGTTTTATACGCCCACTTCGGGACGCGTTTTGGTGGATGGCATCGATCTTTCCACGGTACGGCTTAGCAGCTATCGCACCCAGCTCGGCGTGGTTCTACAGGAGACGTTTCTGTTCGACGGAAGTATCCGTGAAAATGTGAGCTTCTCCCGGCCAGACGCAAGCGAAGAGGAGATGAAAGCCGCCTGCCGCATTGCGCGCGTGGACGAATTCGCGGAATCGTTTCCGCAAGGTTACGACACGGTCGTCGGCGAACGCGGCGTCAAGCTTTCCGGCGGCCAGCGCCAGCGCATTTCCATCGCGCGCGCCATTCTCGCCGATCCGCGAATTTTGATTCTGGACGAAGCGACTTCGAGCCTCGATTCTGAATCCGAGGCGCTGATTCAGCAGGGCCTCTCTTATCTCATGCAGGGACGCACGACATTCGTGATCGCCCATCGCCTCTCGACGATTCGCAGGGCCGACCAAATCCTCGTAATCGAGGCGGGCCGAATCATCGAGCAGGGCACGCACGAATCGCTCTATGCGCGCGGCGGCCGTTATTTTGACCTTTACACCAAGCAGCACGGCTTGCAGGCGAACTTGTTTCTCGCTCCGGGCGAAGGGGGAGATAGTCCGGGCGATTCGTCTGGCGATACTGTCGCGCCGAATGGCGACGGCGAAGGCGAAGCTGCGGACAACGAGCCGAACATCGCCCGCGCCGCCAAAATCCTGCGCGGCCAAACGTAAAGCTCTGCGGCTTGGTTCTCTGTTTCGGTAGGGAGTAGGAAAGGCGGCCGCGGAGGTTGCTTTCCACGGCCGCCCGTTTTCAAAGAGAGCGCAGGAAATCGAGTATGGCCTGTGCTTGGGTCTGAGAGAGTTGGTTGAAGTTGTTGATCACCTGGTTTGCCTCCGATCCGGTGCTCTTGTGTTGTTCGATGGCATCCACAAGATCTCGCGTACGGCCGTCGTGCAGGAAAAAGATACGCTGGCCGAGGCCCCAGAGAGGGGCAGTGCGGAATTCGTTGCCGCTGGCGAGACCCTGACTCACGTTGTCCGCCAGATTCGTCCCCATGTTGTGCACGAGGAAATCAGAAAACGCGTTTACGGGGATGTTGTGTCTGTCCGGTAGGCCCAAACGTGCTGCCAGTTTTTATCTGAGGAGTGTGGCAGAGATTGCAGCCGATCTGATTGAAAAGGGCCGCTCCATTGGCCGTTGTTTGCGTGGGCGTAGCGGGTGCCGGGGGAGCGGAAAGCCGCGCGAACATGGCGAAGTTAACAAGATCCGATGAGTAGCCGGAGGGCAGGTCTGTAGCGTTGGTCGTAAGGTTTGTGCCGTCTTCCGGCAGCGGATTTAGCCTGCAGCCTGGAGTTTCGTCACGCTCGTTCGGAAAGAGTTCGTTCGTAACGCCCTGTTCGACGTTGTAGGCTTCGCCGGCAAACATCAGGAGCGACTTGTTTTGCGCTTTCCAGCCAAATCGCGTGATCGTTCCGTCGTTGCCGCTGCGGTTTGGCCTGCCGGAAATGCCCAGGCCTGCTTTGACGGGATTCTCGGCATTCTCGAGAATCGCATCGTCGGTGATGCTTTCCACCAACCCGGCGCCAAACAACGGCGTTGGTATGCGGAAAATCACGTTGTGGTTTTCCAGGGCCGTAGCGAAATCGGGTTGCGAGATGTTGCAGGCTCCCGCGTCCAGCCTGCCGGTGATCACAAACAGATCGTGGACTCCGCCATCCGCGGCGCCGTTTGGTTTGCGAATGAAGCGCGCCTCGCGCACCGGACCGTCTATGGTGATAAACGAGGGAAGAGAATTATGCGCCCCGTCAAGCCTGGCCATTGCTACCTGAGGATTGCTAACGGGACTGGTCCCGCCAATTGCCGGGAATGCGTGGCAACCAGCGCAACTATTCGCATTGAAGCGCGGCCCGAGCCCCACTCCGGCTTCGTTGGGAACGGTTCCTGATACCGAATCGACCTCCTGAAATCGAGCCTGAGCGGCAGTGAAAAAATCGCCATACGTTGAGGTCAAGCCCGAGAGCGGGCCGCCGGCGCCCGGCGCTCCGCCGCGGACTCCGGGATCTTTCGCCTGAGTTGCGGTGCCACCGGCGGTCGAACCGGAGATCAGTGCGGCGTTTTGAGGAAGCGCAATATCTGAAAAGAGGCCGACAGCTAAACCCACAACCGCGAGTTGAGAAATGGCGCTCGTCCAGACATGCTTCTTGTAACGTGTTTGCATAGTCCTCTCCTTTGGCCATGGCTGGGCCTGGAGATGCGACTGGGTTTAACGAGCTGGGAACTTCATGGGCGGGAACTCCAGGAACCGGGGAAACCCGGCATAGGAGGGAAGAGTTCCCTGATTGATGCGGTTATAAATATCGCAAACGATTGGAAGCGTCAACTTCCCGAGGGTACAGAAGACGTACAGGCTCCGTTTCGAGCCAGGACAGGTTCAGACACAATGCGCGCCAGTATCGACGGAGTTAACAATATAAGATTTTTAGGGTTTCTAACTGTTGGCGTTCCGCGATGCGAGAACGACCAAATGCATGAGCCGCTCTGGAAAAGCCTAATCGCGTTCCAGCGTCATTTGCGTGAGCTTCTGGAAGTGATAGCCCATGATCGCCAGGCGAATCGCAGCGCCAAACGACTGGCGATAGCGAGTGCTGGCGGCGATGAACAGGCGCCAATAAGAGAAGGCGTGCCTGCTGAAAATTCCCTGTCTGAGAATAGATCGCCCCAGGGCTTGAATATCGGACAAGGAGAGATGCGTGTGGCCGCCGGTATGCGGCTGATACTGGGCGAGGAATTTGCGCACGCGAGCGTAATAGATATCGGGCCGATAGATGCGCTGCAGGATGGAGCGATAGCCGTCCACAAGCCGCTGAGCATCCATACGCGGTTTAAAATTGAGCCGCAAATCGAAATTGTTTCCATCGCCATCGCACACGATGCGGCCTTCCTTCTGCAGCCGGCGATAGAGTTGAGTGCCCGGAAGCGCTTGCAACAGGCCGACCATCGCGAGCGGGATGGCGCTCTCCTGAATGAACTTCACTTGCCGATCGAAGATGTCGTCGGGATCGTTATCGAATCCGACGATGAAGCCGGCCATGACTTCCATGCCGTAGTGCTGGATGCGGCGGACGTTCTCGAGGAGGCTGCGGTGAGTGTTCTGCATCTTCTGCGCCTCTTTGAGGCTTTCTTCCGCAGGCGTTTCGATGCCAAGAAAGACGCGATCGAAGCTGGCATCTTTCATCATTTGCAACAGCTCTTGATCGTCGGCGAGATTCACCGAGGCTTCGGTATAAAACCTGAAAGGCCGGTCATGCCGCACATTCCACTCCGCCATCACTGGCAGAAGCTCCTTCACCTTGCGCTTATTTCCGATGAAGTTATCGTCCACGATAAAAACCGGGCCGCGCCATTTGCGCGCGTAAAGCAATTCGAGTTCAGCCACCATCTGCGCCGGCGATTTCATGCGCGGTTTGCGGCCATAAATCTCGATGATGTCGCAAAACTCGCAATTGAATGGACAGCCGCGGGAATACTGGATGGCCATGGAACTGTAATATTTCGCATTGATGAGATCGAGTTTTGGAAGGGGCGTCGTGTTCAGGCCGGGCACTTCCGGGGCCTGGTAAAGCGGCTTGGCGTCGCCGCGCTCGAGACCTGCGGCGAGGTCAGCAACCAATTCTTCCGCTTCTCCTACGACGACGTGGTCCGCATACAAGGGAAGATCCAACATGCAACTGCTGATCGGACCGCCAACCACAGTGCGTAAACCGCGCTCTCGGCAACGGGAGAGAGTGCGCAGCATGCCCTCTTTTTGAACCAACATGGCGCTGATCAGAACGACATCCGCCCATTCCAAATCGGCATCACTTACCTCGCGGATATTGATGTCGACCAGACGCTGTTCCCAACTTTTCGGCAGCAGCGCAGCAACCGTCAGCAATCCCAATGGGGGAAAGACGGATTTCTTGCCTTCAAAGGGCAGCGCGTGTTTGAAACTCCAATAAGTATCGGGCCACTCGGGATACACGAGAAGGGCTTTCATAGGGAAGATTCCGCCTGTGTAGCTTGATTTTGTAAAGATTTAGCGCCACTGACAACTTAAGTGCGGCATAGCCATGATATGCCCCGGCGATAGCTTGCAGCAACCGGAATCGTGAAGTGCTCTAGAGTCGCGCGCGTTGGGCTCGATTGCTCTTGCGCGAATACGCCGGGCGGGATTGAGGCGTGCGTTCGGAGGAACCAAAAGACTTCGGGCTCGGCTTACAGGAACTACCTGACCCTTCTCCTTCGCATCGGTCAAGATTACAGGCCGGAGTGCAGATGTGGGCATTGGAGTGGCCATTGCCATCGCCGCTGCTTTCACATCCACAAGCGCAAGGCGGGGTGCTACGGGGGGCGGAGACGTAGAACTGCGTGTCCGTCCAGCCGGGAACGCAGGTGAACCACGCCGCCAGGAGTAAGCTGGCGGCTGATCGCTGAAGTTTCGGACGAAACCTCATCTCATAAATACTGATTCGTCGAAGGGCGAGCACGGGATAGGGTAAAGGTTCCGTTGATGGCGGTATTTTTGAGTTGGGAGTACTGGTCCGCGGGCGAGGCGTACAGGTTTTTCCCGATGAGGGATTGCGTGGCCTTGCTGCCGTTCCCTTTTGGGATTACTTCCCGGGTGCCGAATATCTAAGGGGCCGAGGGAATTGCTGATTGCAGGGGACTTGTTGTAGCCGGGAAGGTTTGGAGCAACTGGCGCGCGACTTGCAATTAGAGGATCGAGGGTGCATTCCAGTGACGTTTTGTAGAGGAAGACGAGTGAGGGGGAAGGGGCTTACTCGTCGACCAAAGCAGGACGTCCCCACCTGCCTCTGAGAGGGAAGCTAGGATGGATGACCCCACGCGCCGGCTCGGAGACAGCCGGAAAGTCGGAATGCACCCTCTCTCTCCTACTTTCAATCCCCCGCAGTTAATTTCAGCTAAATAGTCGACCCGCTCCCGCCACTCGTGGCGGCATCTTCGTGAATGCGCTGGCAGACGCCCCGCTGGTGGCTTCTGCCTCAATCAGCCTAAAAGATAACCTGGACCCCAGCACCCAGTCGGGATGGTTCATGATCAACTCCTGGCCGCCCAAAAATCCCTCGCTCACATGTGATTTTCACGCTGCCTCGTTACCCGCGCCGCGCGCCTCTCCGCCTGCTGTGAGCTGATCAGATGTTAGAATCCCATCATTTATGACTGCTCAAACGCCCGACCAAGACAGGCTTTTTCAAAAGACCTTGGTCGGCGAAACCGACCGTGGAGTATCGCTGGTCAGCGCAGCTTACCTGGGCGAAGAGTTGAGACTTTTATTGAGCAAGATGTTCGTCGACAGTCCGAAGATCGTGAACGCGCTCTTCGAGAGCAATGGCCCGCTTGCGACATTTTCATCTCGGATAGACCTGGCCTTCGCGACCGGTTTACTTTCGCAAGAATCCCACCGGCTGCTTCATCTGATTAGAAAGATCAGAAACGATTTCGCGCATCAACACCAGGACATGTCTTTCGCCGATGAAGCGATGACCGCACGATGTCGGGAGCTCGAAACGGTGATCAAGAACTTCGGAGAGAAGAAACCCCGCGTTCTCTACATTCGGGCCGTAATGTACCTTCTGGCCGAGATTCACGCGCGAGCTAAGAAAGTCCGGCGCGCCAAGGTACGATCGTTCAAGCCAGTTGGTCGGGAGTTCGAGTCCTTGCGGTTCGAAAGTGCTATAGAAGCCTTAACGTCAACCTTGACGCGTGAAGAAACGTATCAACTCGCCAGCCCGAAAACGTCGGAGGACGAGAGAAAACGCCTCTTCCTTGAGACTTTTCGGCGCAGAGGCATCGAAGGCGTTGAGCTTGTACCCCGCCGAAAGCGTAAAAGTAAGGCTCAGGCGAGAATCGACGCGGAAATCGCCAGGTTCAAAAGCGAAAGAGAAGCCGAGTGGTCGACCATAATTGAAAGGTTGCGCCTCCTAGGCGCGAGAGCAGCAGAGGGGGAGTCGCTGACTTCCCTGATTGATATGCTGCGCCACCTAATCCTGAAACCGGCGGAGGATACGAGCAACTGAGGTATGATCTCTTTGCCCGATTTTGTACCTTACCGCGAAGCTCTACGAATTGCGACGTATTGCGCTTGAAGCTTGCCTAAGATACTGAGCACACGTAACTTGGTAGCGATTCACGTCGCTTCATAGCAATCGTATAAGTCCTTTGTTTCCGATTTCGCGGGTCTAGGATGGATGACCCCGCGCGCCGGCTGCAAAGTCGGAAAGTCGGAATGCACCCTCTCTCTTCTACTTTCCAAAAAAGGCTCTGTCCGCTCGCAGCTTATTCTCTTCGAGGAAGCGGCAAGGATGTCGACGTCCACCGCGGCGAACGGCACATCTGCTCCTGCACGTGCCCCTGAGCCCTGGCGTAATTTTGTGCTTACTGTTTGTCGAAGACGGTCACGCCGCTGATCGGTTTCCCGCCTGTATCGGCTACTTTAAGGGTGATGGTCGTGACCTTTCCGTCTTTTGCGACTACGCTCCGAGACATTCCGATCTCTTTTCCGCCTTTCAACCATGTGGTTGTGTACGTATTCGCGTCTACGCGCTTGCTGGCGTACATATCCGCACCGGCAGGGACACCCGATCCAGTGATCGGCGTCGCCTTGCCATCGAGATTGGTGGTATACGAATACGAGAACTTGCTTCCGTCAGCGGCGGTTCCATCGAAGCTAACTTTCAAGCCAGTGCCTTGCGCCGCTACAGTCCGCGTCTCGTTTTTCATTGCCGGGAGGCCGGTAAATTTCGATTTGGCAAGATTCAATTTCCAGGTGCCGACGAAGGGATTCTCCTGGGCCAGCAACATGCCGGAGGAAAGCATCATCAATGACACGACAACGATGACTTTCAGAGTTCGCTTCACGAGTGTCTCCTCAAAGCTGAATGTGGTGTACTGCTGGCCTAAAAGGGAACCTGGGAGGGGCCGACAAAACTGGTCGGACACTATGCTTCGTGGTTCACAATGTCAAGCCTGGGGACGCCGAGCAGCGATTCGCCCCAAGCTGCCGAGCCAAAATGAAGCGCGCGACCAAAAGGACAACGGCAGATCCCTCGCCTGCACCCCAACGAGCGCAGAACCGGCGTCTCGTTGAGGACCCCGCATGTCGCTTCGCTCCTCGTGATGACAGCGTACGCGAAAAAGCAGAGAGATTATTCGACTTCGTGGCCGCGCGCCGAAAAGGTATCTCGTTTCGCTCATCCGGCGCCATGATTCCGAGCTTCGGGTGGCAGTACTTTTATGCCAAAATAACCGACAAAATCCTCGATGGACCCATCGGACCTAACCAGATTGCTCGAACGCAGGACCGAACTCGAAGGCCTCCTCGGCAGGTTTGAAATTTGGCTGCTCATTTTTGGAGTATTGGTCGTAATTGGCGTGGCGGGAGAATCGTTTTTTGGGATACGAACGTGGTGGAACAACCGAAAACTCCAGCAGGTAAGCGAACAGATAGATCAATACCGCCAATCTCAGATCGCCGAAGCCTTGCGAAAAGCGGCAGAAGCAAACCAAATAGCCGAACAGGAGCGCCTCGCTCGTGTAAAGATCCAGCAACAGTTAGCCGATCGTACGATTAGCGGTGCCCAACGCGATAAGCTCCAGGCGATCCTTAAGACGCGTCACGGCCAGCATGCAACCGTCGAGTCGCTTGTATCTGAGGGCAGGGAAGCGCTGGCGTATGCGCTCAAGATAACCGCGGTATTCCGCGATGCAGGGTGGAATACTACGCCTCCTCGCGAGCAAAGCTTCATGACCACGCCATTATCAGGAATACTCATCAGCACTCAGCAAGATGCAGTCTCAAAAGAGTTGGGCGATTTCGTTGCACAGGCGTTCGAGACCGCCAATATCCCGGTTACTCGCTACCAAGAAAACGGAAATATAGCTGCTGGAGAAGTTCTTGTGTTAATCGGCGGCAAATAACGCTACGACTTCGCGTTGCCCTGTGGCAGGACCCACACGTAAAAACGACCCTTCGCAGCTCCCTTCGATTCTCAGGGCAAGCAGTGTGGGGCACCCGCAAAGAAACGGATGCCGGGCTGAAGCCCGGCGCTACATTAAAACCGAAGATCACGAGATCGGCGATGCGTGTTACTTGACGATGGGGGTGGAGACGAGGCTGTCGTAATTCGCCAGCTCTGATGGCGAGCAGCGCGTCTCGTTCAGGGTGAAATCCGGTGGCATCAATCTAAGAGCCTGTTTATCCAGTGCCACCCAGGGCTTGGTATACATCTTCGGATCATCAAGCGTCACCGTCAGCTGCATGTGGTCGTGGTCGACGCGGTGGAATCGCTCCTCGACGCGCAGATCGTCGCTATGCGGGCGACCGGCGTTATCAAGCCAAGTCCTCTCATCCGTGCCGTTGGTCTGCACAACAAAAGTCGTGTCGTCCACCCACTTGCCGGCGGAGTAGCCGTCCCATGTGGGATCAGGGTCCTTGGGAAGCTCCCGGCCATCGGCCCAGATTACGCGCCAATGCTTGTCACGCGGATACAAGACGACC
Organism: uncultured Acidobacteriota bacterium; assembly: GCA_963803735.1. Lineage (GTDB taxonomy): Bacteria > Acidobacteriota > Terriglobia > Acidiferrales > UBA7541 > Palsa-189. Next base: position 378,146 of record CAWDNV010000023.1, read on the forward strand.
ACCTGAGCGGGCGTTTGAAGCAGCTCTATTGAGTCCAATCTATGGAGATCGTCACGGGGAAAGCCGGGCGGATCGCAAAACTTGTCGAGAGGATCGTTTGTTTGCGCCGCGGGAACCGCGGTCATTCCAAATACCGGCTTATTGCGGTGATAGGCTTCCAATCCCTCTTTGGTGTAAGGCGGTTCATGTTCGGGATACCCATCGGACGGCATCGCTCCGGCTCCAAATACGCCGATGATCCGGAATCCAAATTCGTCGGCGCCGTCCACCTGCCATGTGCCGGAAATGTCGTGCCGCGGGGCTGGCGCCGATTTTTGAACTTTTGCAGGCGGAGTTACGGACCGGCCCCAGGAATCGACAGCGGGTGCATCCTCGGTACCCTCGACTTTGGCTGAGGCGCAGTTGAACCGATTGGCTTCTCCCTGGCAGATGGGAGGGAGTCCCTTGTGCTGTTTGGTGTCGCTTGACTGCGGAGGCGCCTGGGCGAGCGCAAACGATGACAACATCAAGACCGGAACCATTATCATGGCTCGCGCTAAGAAGTTCTGCATTGGGGAGCCTCCGTATTCTTGGCTTTGATTATGGTAGATCGTTAACCATCAATCGACCGTCTGGCAGAACGAGTTGATGGATGCGCCCGACAGGTTGGCCATTTTTGGCGACCATCATGGTGACGGTGACCTTATCTCCGGGCTTTAGCAAGTTTTTCGTGAGACGCACGCCGCGCGCCTGGTTCACACTGGCAGCACCGCTTTCGACGATCCAATGCGCGACGTTTCCTTTGTCGTCCGTCACATCAAACTTCAGAAGGCTATGCGGGTTGGCCACGATCCATTCCGTGACAACTCCCATCACGGTGACTTCTTTGGTTGCGTCGTAGGCAGCGTTGCCGTGGTGCGCCGATAGCGGTGCTGAAGCGACCAACAGAATGAAAGAAGCAAGAAAACTGAATACGAATCTGTGTTTCATCGCCAGCCTTCCCTTCGGTTGTTGATTTTGATGCTAAACATATGCAGACGCCCTCACGTTGTCAAAGACTTTGAGAAAAGATGAACGTGAATGGCGGCAGCTGCGAAGAGTGGAAGTGCGATCGTTCGCACAGTTATGTGAGAATCGGCGCGCAACCTGTGTTAAGGTCGCGGAGTAGCGCGAATTGACGAATGATGGCGCCGGTTAGAATTTTGTGGGCAGCATCAACTGTCTTCGCGCGTTGAGGGTTTCATCCTCGGGGAAAGGAGGCGCGATGGCCAAGAAAAAGGCAACCAAGAAAGCGGCCAAAGGCGGCAAAGCGAAATAAGCCGGCTCTCCGGCTTTTCGATTTTCGTTAAGCGGTGGCGGCGGCAAAATGTGGGGAAACACCCCGTTAACGTCGCCATCGCGGTTTACCTTCATCGATTGCTCGCTCAACAAACTCGCCGGGCGAGTCTCATCTTCAAATCATTTTTAATTTGAGAAATGTCAGACGCGGCGCTGGACGGGGATTCGCGCCATGCGCAAGACGTGCGCGACTTCGGATTCCTTCAGGCGCGAGGCGTCGTACTCGAAAGAGAGGCGATTGGTTTGTTCGTCGACGCGAAAGCGGCGCAGGCCGTAGGTATTGGCGAATAGACCGAGGGTGCGGAGCTGCTCGGGATGAAGCGGGCTTTGCAATTCGTAGGTTACCTCGACGAGGGTCATGGGTGGATTATAGCAACTCTGTGGATTTGAGTTGCGGTAGGCGGTTCCAACAGAAATGTGGAGCCTCGGGCCTGATGGCGTCATCTATATAGCCATGTGCGTTCGCGATATAGTCGTGCTCGGCTAGGGGAAGGTTGGGGCTGCGGAGAAAATGGCCGAACAAAAAGTGATGGAGCGAGATCCGGTCTGCGGCATGCAGGTGGACCCTGCTTCGGCGCGTGCCAAAGCGGAGTACGGCGGGAAGAGCTATTTTTTCTGCTGCGCAGGATGCGCGAAGAAATTTGAGGCGGCCCCGGAGCAATACCTGAAGCCGCGGCCAGCGGCTTCAGGACCGATGCTGACCATGATCTCGCCGGCCGCTGCGCCCGGTGCGCCGGTCCGGAACACTGTTCCCATGCATCCGAGCGCGGCTCCTGCTGCGGGCGTTAGCGCAGGCGCTCCTGCAAGCCCCAAAGCTAGCGCCGTCGATTACATCTGTCCGATGCATCCCGAAGTACACGAGAACAAGCCGGAGGCTTGTCCGAAGTGCGGAATGGCGTTGGAGCCGGCCGTTCCCGCTGGTCCATCGACGAAAACCGAATATGTGTGCCCGATGCATCCGCAAATCGTGCGGCCGGAGCCCGGTTTTTGCCCAATTTGCGGGATGGCGCTCGAGCCGCGCGTCGTAACCGCGGAAGAGCAGGAGAACCCGGAACTGACGAGCATGACGCGGCGCTTCTGGGTGAGCGTCGCGTTGACGGCACCGATCCTGCTCGCTGCTATGGGCGCATATCTGCCCGGGGCACCACTGGAGAAGCTGATTTCGGTGCGCGCCCTCACTTGGGTTGAGTTGATTTTGGCGACGCCAGTTGTTCTGTGGGGCGGCTGGCCGTTTTTTGTTCGCGGCTGGCAGTCGATTATCAATCGCAGCTTGAACATGTTTACGCTGATCGGTCTGGGAGTGGCCGTGGCGTATGGATACAGCGTTGTTGCGGCGCTGGCTCCCGGAATCTTTCCGGCATCGTTTCGAGACGCTTCGGGGCAGGTGGGAGTTTATTTCGAGGCCGCCGCGGTTATCACGACGCTTGTCCTGTTGGGGCAAGTAATGGAGCTGCGGGCACGGAGCCGAACCGGGGCGGCGATTCGAGCGCTGCTGGGCCTGGCATCCAAGACGGCGCGCCTGGTGGGAGAAGACGGATCGGAAAAAGACGTGCCGCTGGAGCAAGTGATACCGGGGGACCGGCTGCGCGTGAGGCCAGGAGAAAAGATTCCGGTGGACGGAATCGTTCTGGAAGGGAAGAGCAGCGTAGACGAATCGATGATCACAGGCGAACCGATACCTGTGGAGAAGCAGAAAGGCGATCGGGTGACGGGCGCGACGGTGAACGGCACGGGGTCACTGATCATGCGCGCGGAACGAGTGGGCAGCGAAACGCTGTTGGCGCAAATCGTGCGCATGGTGGCAGAGGCGCAGCGGAGCCGAGCGCCGATCCAGAAGCTGGCCGATCAAGTTTCGGGATACTTCGTTCCCATCGTGGTTGGCGCGGCCGCCTTGACGTTCGTGATCTGGGGTTTGTGGGGGCCGGCGCCTCGCCTCGCGCATGGTCTCGTGAACGCCGTGGCAGTTCTGATCATTGCGTGCCCGTGCGCGCTGGGGCTGGCTACGCCGATGTCCATCATGGTGGCGATGGGACGCGGCGCGACGGCAGGCGTTCTTTTCAAGAACGCCGAAGCGATTGAACTGATGCGCAAGGTGGACACGCTTGTCGTGGACAAGACGGGGACGCTCACGGAAGGCAAGCCGAAACTCGTCTCGGTTGAGCCGAACACTGAGTTTGAATCCCAAACGATCTTACGTCTTGCGGCGACGCTCGAGCGCGGAAGCGAGCATCCTTTGGCGTCTGCAATTGTGAAAGGCGCTGACGAACGAGGAATCGTGCTCGGATCTGCCGATGGATTCGAGTCGATCACGGGACAAGGAGTGCGCGGGCGTGTAGAGGGTTTTCAGGTTGTGCTCGGCAATCGGAAGCTTCTCGATGATCTCGGCGTCGATGCCGGCGCTGTGGCGGAACGCGCGGAGGCGTTACGCCAGGACGGGCAAACGGTAATGTTTGTGGTCGCGAACAACAAAGTTGCCGGATTGCTTGGCGTTGCGGACCCGATCAAGCAAAGCACTCCGGAGGCGATCGAACAGCTCCACCGGGATGGCATCCGCATCGTGATGCTGACAGGGGACAGCCGAACGACGGCGGAGGCTGTGGGACGCAAACTGGGAATCGATGAAGTGATCGCCGAAGTGTTGCCCGACAAAAAGCTGGACGAAGTGAAAAGGCTGCAAAGTGAAGGGCACTTCGTCGCAATGGCGGGAGACGGAATCAACGACGCACCCGCGCTGGCCCAGGCGCACGTTGGGATTGCCATGGGGACCGGCACCGATGTGGCGATGGAGAGCGCGGGCGTGACGCTGGTGAAGGGCGATTTGCGAGGAATAGTGCGGGCGCGGCTGCTGAGTCGCGCGACGATGGGCAACATTAAGCAGAATCTTTTCTGGGCTTTCGTCTACAACGCTATTGGCGTGCCGATTGCCGCGGGGGCACTCTACCCGTTCTTTGGACTTTTGCTGAGTCCGATGATCGCGGCGGCGGCGATGAGCTTCAGTTCGGTATCGGTGATCACAAATGCGTTGCGATTGCGGAAGGCGGCAATCTGAAAACGAGAACGTTCGACCAAAGTCGAAATCGAAGAGAGATTCTTCGACTGCGTAGCCGCCCGGACCAGAGGACGGTCCGAAGAGAGAGCGCGGCTACTTCGCTGAGAATGACAACATGGGGAACTCGCTGATCAGTTTGAGCGGAGGAGGGAGTCGAGGGCGGCCGTGAGTTCGGGGCTGGCCCAATCCTGCGGGCCAACGATCTTTCGGGCGATGCGGCCATCACGGCTGATCAGATAGACTTCGGGAATCATCACCGTGCCGTAGTTCGTGCCAATTTTTCTGTTGTCATCGCGATAAGTGGGGAAGTTGACGCCGTGTTCCTGAAGGAATTTCTGATACGCGGCGGGATCGTCATCCCAGCTAATGCCCAAAACCGTTCCGCCCTGAGTAGAAATGCGTTGCTGAAGAGCATTCATTGAGGCTGCCTCTTCGACGCAGGGCGGGCACCAGGAAGCCCAGAAATCGAGCACAACGACTTTGCCGCGAAGATCGGAGAGATGGAATTGCTTCCCATCGGTCGCGATCGTGAAGTCGGGAGCACGGCGACCCGCGATGCTGGGTTCGCCCTGGCGGTAACTGGGCATGGAGAAGACGTATAACACCGCGATAGCTCCCACCATTGCCAAGCCGCCGAGGAGTTTTTGTTTCATCAGCAGATTTCCCTTACACACTGACTGTGAGCGGCACAAAACTCACGACACATTCTCAAGAGAGATCTCTCGCTTATCCACCCCAGCACACGCATAAGCGGCGTGTCCCGGAGACCCCGGCTATTTGCCCGGGATGACGATGCTGGTCGCATCGTCAGTTATAATAACTCGCCGGTCGGGTCCGCGCGACTTTCATCCCTCCCACACTATGAATCCAGACGCATTCGTATCCGCGATCATTCCCGCGAGAAACGAGGAGCGCACGATTGCGCAAGCGGTGAGGTCGGTGGCGGAGCAAAGCGAAGTCCGAGAAATCATTGTAATTGACGATCAGTCGAGCGATGGCACGGGAGAGATATTGCGACAGCTTGCGGCTCAGGAACCGAAACTGCGCGCGTTTGAATCGCCAGCTCTGCCGGCGGGCTGGGTGGGGAAGAACCACGCGGCATGGCTCGGAGCGGAGAAAGCGGGATGCGATTGGCTTCTTTTCACGGACGCGGATGCGGTGCATTTGCCGGGATCGACGGCGCGAGCGCTCGCCGACGCTGAATCTTTCGGTGCGGATCTGATTTCCTATTCTCCGGGGCAGGAGATGCATACGTGGTGGGAGCGGGCGGTGATTCCGTTCGTTTTTTGCCGGCTTTCGCAACTCTATTCTTACAGCGCCATAAACGATCCGAAGTCGCCTGCGGCAGCGGCCAACGGGCAATATCTGCTGATTCGTCGCGATGTGTACGAAAAGATCGGGGGCCATGCGGCGGTGCGCGAAGAGGTCCTCGAGGACGTGGCGCTGGCGCGCCTTGCAAAGGCGGCCGGGTTTCGGTTGCATTTCGGGCCGGGCGACGAGATCTGCCGCGTTCGGATGTACCCAAGCTTTGGAGCGATGTGGGAAGGCTGGTCGAAGAATTTGCTTCCGCTAGTCAGGTGGTCCGGCCAGAGAGTGACTCGCGAACTGCTTTCAGTGATGCCCTGGATCCCGCTGATATGCCTGCTGCTTACGCCCTTTCACCTCGTCTTCGGAGCCCTAGGCATCTTCCTGCTCGCAGGCCGCCATGCGAGCTATGCCGCGCTGCTGCGGAAGAATCGATTCCCGCTGTCCAGCGTCTTATACTACTTGGTAGGGGTGCTGCTATATTGCGCCGCATTGCTGGCATCGGATTGGGGATACGCACGCGGGAAAATAGCGTGGAAAGGGCGAGAATATCCAGTCGCCACGCCAGCCCGCAGGTCATGAACCGATGGTCTATCTGACACGTAAAATCGAATTTTCGGCCGCGCATCGTTACCACAATCCGGCGTTTTCGGCGGAAGAGAACCGGCGAATCTTCGGCAAATGCAACAACCCGAATGGGCACGGCCATAATTACGTGCTCGAAGTTACCGTGGGCGGAGAAACGGATCCGCGAACGGGAATGGTGCTGGATTTGAAGGAACTGAAGGAAATTCTCGAGCGCGAGATCATGAATCGCATGGATCACCGATTTCTGAATTATGAAGTACCGGAGTTGGCGGACCAGATTCCGACTTGCGAAAACATAGCCGCTCTGATTTGGAAGCTGCTGGCGCCAAAAATTAACAAGGGGCGGCTGACGCGCGTAAGGCTGTGGGAGTCCTCCGATCTTTACGTTGATTGCTATGGGGATGGCGCGCGGTGAAGCTGGAACTGACGCGACGTTACTCGCTGGCGGCTTCGCACCGGCTGCACAGCGCGCATTTAGACGAAGCCGAAAATCAGCGCATCTACGGGAAGTGCAACAACCCTTACGGGCACGGGCACAACTACGTGGTGGAGGTAACCGTTACGGGGCCGGTTGATCCTGCCACGGGCATGATCGCGCATCTTGGCGACCTGGACAGTTACGTGACCCGCGAGATTATCGAGCCATTCGATCATACTTACTTGAATAAAGACGTGGAGGCTTTCCGCGAGCGCGTGCCGACGACAGAGAATTTCTGCATGGAGATTTTTGAGCGCCTGAAGCGGTTCCCGGGTGCGCGTCTCGTACGCATTCGCCTGGAAGAGACTGGCCGGAACAGTTTCGAATATGCCGGCCAAAAAAAATGGTGATGAACATGACTGATTCGCCGAAGAAGATAGAAGAGCTCAAGCTGAACGAAGAACCTCAGCAGGAAAAGGGAGAGAGCATCGCCGATCTGGTGCGCGTGATGCTCGCGCGGATCGGCGAGGATCCGTCCCGTGAAGGATTGCGGCGCACGCCGGAGCGGTTTGAACGCGCCCTGCGTTACCTGACCAGCGGCTACCATCAGGATCCGGAGAAAGTGCTGAATGGAGCGATGTTTTCGGTCTCGTACGACCAGATGGTGGTGGTCAAAGATATCGATCTTTTCAGTTTGTGCGAACACCACATCCTGCCGTTTTTTGGGAAGTGCCATGTGGCGTACCTGCCGGATAAGCGCGTGGTGGGGCTTTCGAAGATTCCGCGGCTGGTGAATATGTTTTCGCGGCGATTGCAGATTCAGGAGCGGCTAACGCAACAAATCGCGCAGGCGATTCAGAAAGCCACTCAACCGCTGGGCGTAGGCGTGGTGATCGAGGCGCGGCACTTGTGCATGGTCATGCGCGGCGTGGAAAAACATCGCACCGAGACGATCACCAGCGCGATGTTGGGCGCTTTCCGCGAGAATCAGCAGACGCGCGAGGAATTTTTATCGCTCATTGGCCGGCGGTCGATCTAAACGAACCACAAGCGGTCTATGGGCTCACTTACCTGTGGAAAACTCAGTGGCTTTGGCGACCGACTCCTGCCGCTAAGGGTTTTCCGGGATTTCCTCTGACCGTTTATCCTAAATTCCCCTTAGGCAGCGGTTGATGCGTGTGGTACGCTAAGAGCGTCGAAGAGAAGAGAAAATGAGAGCGTAGGGAAACGACGGAGAAAGTCTTGAGAGAAGCAAAGTCAATGTTGATCGAGCAATATCGAAGTCACCCCAAGGACACAGGCTCCCCCGAAGTACAAATCGCATTGCTCAGCGAACGAATCAACTACCTGACCTCGCATCTCAAGTCTCACGCGAAAGACCATGCCTCGCGCCGCGG
>CAWDNV010000024.1:0-12616 GCA_963803735.1 uncultured Acidobacteriota bacterium
ACATTGCTGTTCGAATCAACCGGTAGAAGCGCCTTTTGCTTCGCCGTCTGGGAGCTCCCGGACTCCCCGAATCCGGTTTTGGAGGGTGCGAAGACTGATACCGAGTATATCAGCCGCCCTTGTCCTGTTATTATTGGTGTGCTTTAAAACGAGATCAATATAAGCTTGCTCTACTTCGCTCATTTGGGCACCCACGCGGACTCGAATACACTCTTCGTCCATGAGGGGGCCTGCGATTGTGCCCGACGGAGCATTCAATTCGGCAACCAAATGCTTTGCGAGAATTATACCTTCGCCAGCAAGTATAACGGCCCGTTCAAGCACGTTGCGTAGCTGACGAATGTTCCCGGGCCAGTCAGCCTTCTGGAGGGCTTCGAGCACTTCTGGATGCAAGCCGACGACGCGGCATTCGTGCTTCCTATTGAGATCGGACAGGATCGCCTCGGAGATCGCAGGGATGTCCTCCTTCCGCTCCCGAAGTGCGGGCAAAGCGATATGAAATACGTTCAGTCGATAAAAGAGGTCCTCACGCAGACGGTTATCCTTGACGGCCTGATCGGGACGTCGATTCGTGGCGGCGATCACTCGCACGTTGACCGGCAACTCGGTCTTGGCGCCCAACCGGCGCACCTTTCCATCTTCCAGTACCCGCAAGAGCTTCGCCTGGGTTGCGATTGGCATTTCGGCAATTTCATCGAGCAGGATGGTTCCATTGTGGGCCTGCTCAAAGCAGCCTGCGTTGCGTGCGACGGCCCCTGTGAATGCCCCCTTCTCGTGACCGAACAGTTCGCTTTCCATTAGAGTCTCGGGCATTGCCGCGCAGTTAACTGCGATGAAAGGACCGCCCGACCGAGGACTGAGGCGATGCAGAGCGCGGGCGACCAGTTCTTTCCCTGTCCCGCTTTCGCCAGTAATGAGAACGGATGCCGACGTAGGCGCAATCTGGTTGATCAGCGAATACAACTGCCGCATCACCACCGAGCCGCCCACGATTTCTCCGAGAACGCCCTGATGGTTCAACTGGCGATTCAGAAGTCTGGTTTCATCGATGAGGCGCTTCTGTGCGGCGGCTCTTTCGAGTAGCGCCCGAAGCATGTCCGACTGGACGGGTTTTTCGAGGAACCAGAACGCCTTTAGATCGTGGACGACTGAGATCCCTTGCTCGATTCCACCGACGCCAGTCAGAACAATAGTCGGAGTGCGATCCCCAATCGAGTCCAGCCTCTTCAGAAGATCGAACCCGTCCAACCGCGGCATCATCAGATCCGTCACTATGACGTCCGCGGCTAGCGCAGCTTGCTGCTCTAACGCCTCTTCCCCATCGGAGGCGGTCGCGACAGCGAAGCCCAAAGCAGAAGCCATTTCAGCCAAAGACGTTCGCTGGCCTTCCTCGTCATCCACGATCAGCACACGGGGCTGGAACGGGCTTTTCATATCACCAATTTTAGGCGACTTTCGAACGAAAAGCTTGGGCGAAGGGCGAGCATCAGGCGGCCACGCCGATCGTGGTTCATTCTCCAGCAATGCTCACTCCCGGTTCGACGTAATGCGAATCTAATCGGATGCCATGAATCGAGGCAGACGCCAGCGATACAGTTCTTACGAGCCGCATGTACTGACCAACGAACACACGGCGACTTTAGAGATGTGACGCAATCAATAACAAAGGCAGACGTATCGCTCCAGCGCTGATAGACTACCGCTTTTCGGTGATTACGACCTCGCCGGCGCGCGCGAGAATCGGCTTTGCAAGTTCGGTGAGAAGCTTGTCTGCGTTCTCTTCCTCGACTTGGGTTTGACTGAGAAGCTTTGCAACCTTTGAATTGCCGAGTTGCTCGGCCATCGCCTTCGCTGATCCATAGGCTGAGATTTCGTAGTGCTCTACCCTTTGAGCCGCCGATATCAACGCGAGGTCAGCGATATTCTCGTCCTTCTCTTTTCCCTCAGCGATTGTCTCGTTTCCCTCCTCGACCAGCCCGAGCATGGCTTTGCACGGTTTGGTTTTGACTTTGGCATCAAGCAACTCGAAGGCTTGCTTCAGCCTTTCGACCTGATCTTCAGTTTCCTTGCGGTGCGCCTCAAAGGCGGCCTTGAGCTTGGGCGCGTGCGCTGCCTTGGCCATCTTGGGTAGAGCCTTCAGGAGCTGACCCTCAGCATGTAGGAGGTCTTGCAACTCCTCTACTAGCAATTCGCAAAGCATTTGTTACTTCTCCTGCTTCTGATTCGTTGAAAAAGATTCGCTATTCCGATAAACCTGTTGAATCGAATGAACACTCGGATCCACACACTCCGTGGGAGCGAGCGAAGAAGAGCTCATTTACTCGGTGATTCGCCAACCCTGGGCGCCCGACAGCAGGGCGCCCACTCCGGCCGGCTTGTTTTTTGTCACGCTGAGACCCAATTCCAGGTCGTCACTTCCTTTGTTGACCACCCGTCGGCTGTCCACCTGAGTGTTCTCTATGCTGCTGTCCGCCTTGTGGCGGTTTCTCCTGCTGCTGTCCGCCAGATTGTTTACCGCTTTTCTCTCTGGCCTGTCGAGATGCCTCGTGGGCCTGTTCTGAGAGATCATGAGCAGTTTGTCCAAGCTCTTCAGCCTTCTCGTGATCGCCCTGTCCGAACGCCTCCACGGCGGAACGGTGGGCCTTGGATGCCTTTTCGTGATGCTCGGCAGCTTTCTGATGTGCTTCTTTAGACAAGGTAGTTCTCCTTTGGTGTTGCCTCCTTGTGGGAGGCCTCTCTTTTGATTGGACTCGTGCAGCCAGCATGTCGTTCAGAGACTTCCGAACGAACGGAGCCTGTCGTGGTCGTTAAATAGTGCGTTTCTGCGCCGGCACAGTACCATCTGATCGCCCGAAGTGCCGGTGGTGGGCGATGGCGTCGTGAACTCTCTGGCGAAGGCCCCAAGGCGTGCGGCACGCGACCTTTTAGTGGACCCCTGGATCGAATTGTTTTGCAGACGTGTCCCATGACATTCCATCGCCTAGGTACTTTTGGAAGCTACCGATCTCGATTTATCCAGGATTTCTTCCGCCGCGTTGGTCGCGTCGTCGGCCGCGGTTTCGATGACGTCTCTCGTCTTGTTGCTGAACTCGCGCGCTGCGTCTTTACCCTTCTTCAGTTGGCTGCCAAGGTTGTCTTTCCCCTCTTCCGCCGCTGTTTGGACTCGATCCACAAGCTCTTCAGCGCCGGTTTTCAAGAGGTCTTTCACCTCGCCAGCGTGCTTTCGAATCCCTTTTCGCAAGTCTGCGCCGGAATAGCGTGCCACAAGAAGTCCCCCGGCGGCGCCAACGCCCACACCCGCGAGAAATGTAATCAGCCGCTTGTCTTTATTCATATGCCCTCCCCCTGTCTCTTGGAAACAGTAACCAATAGCACGCACATACTCACAGGAGCGTCGTGGAGCGCTATTCGCTCTGAGTCTAGGCGGGCCGCTCAACTGCCTTTGGTCTCGTTCCCGCCTTCTCAGGCGTTGCCATATCGGAGCCAACGGGCGAGAGATCGACGAGATGTTCGGCCAAGAACCAGGTCTGTAATTCATTCAACCTAAGCAGGTCGCTGATGAGAACATCGTTAGTACCAGGGTCGCCGTTGTCATCGACGATCTTTGCGGCTTTTCTCGCGGACTTCATAATAATCTCGTGGGCCCGCAAAAGCCGAGAGATCTGTTCGGGCACGTCTTCGCGGCCTCGCGGAGGCCGCTCGATGGTGGTCTCTTCGGCGACATCTGCCGCCATTGCAATGCTGATGCCGCCTAGCAGCTGAATCCTCTCGGCGAGAGTGTCCACGACTTCCGCCTGCTCCTGGTAGTGCTTGTCAAATAGAAGATGTAACTGGTAGAACGTCCGGCCGGAAACCTGCCAATGATGCTTCTTATACAAATCTCGCAGCGTCATTGTATCTGCGAGAACCTGGTTGAGGAGCTGAATCGATTCATCCCTCACCTTCTGGCTCAGCCCGATCGGCAGATCAATGGATTTGCCGTAGTCTTGAAGTATCGTGCCGTGCCGAGCAATAGCCGGATCGCCTCCGTTCGGCCTCCGGTTTGAGTTAGCCATATGTAAATGTCTCCCGTCGGTCGATCTTTGGAGTTCATCCGCCTGTTTTCTCACTGAAGTAATCCTTTCAGAGGCGCCAGTCTCGATTGAGCTCAGGCATCACGGTTCCACGCGCAGCCGATTCTCAACGGAGAATACATTTGGAACAGAGTTCGCACGGATGTTCGCCATATTACGATCAGCGTCATTCGACACGACTCCTTCCAATGTGACATTGCCATTTTTTACGATGATGTGGATCGGTGGAACTGCCTGGAGACCGTAGCGATTCAAACCTTCGAAGCCGTAGATTGAGCGGTAGACAGCAAGACGAATTTGGTCGTCAGCGCCGGACAGAGGTAGCACCTCGATTTCGTTTACAACCCGCTCCACTCCCTCAACACCCTTAACGGCTTTCTCTGCATCGGACTTCAAAGTGGGGCGGGTAACCTGTCCGAGCAGCGTGACAGTATCTCCGTCGACTCGATAAGAAAGATTGTCGAACACGCCGTAATAGGGGAGCATCACGAGTTCGTGTCGAACTTCTCGAGTGATGTAGTCTGGCTTGGCGGACGATGTCCCGCGAGCCGTCGGCAATGCAGCGGACGCCACGGACGATCTGCGTTCTGCGCACCCTACACCCAGGAGGATCAATGTCGCAATCGCCGTCTTGGCGAGAACTGCCGCACCGGAGCCCTGGCGATGTGTCATATTCAACCCGTTCACGATGCTCGCCTAAGAGCGTGATATACGACCAAAAAGAGGACAGATCCGATCACGGCGACGAGCAGGCTGTATAGGTTGAGGCCGGTCACTCCAGCGGCTCCAAAGAAGTTGAATACCCACCCTCCGATGACGGCCCCAACGATCCCCAAGATAATGTCGAGCAGCACGCCCTCGCCTGACTTATTGACGAGTTTGCTGCCAATGAAGCCCGCAATCAGACCCAAGACGATCCAAGCAAGAATTGACATGGTATCCTTTCTTCGTGCTTTAAACCCTCGGGTAGCGTCGGTTTGAAACGCGCACCCGAGGGGTTTCCTCCGACTATCGAATTGCGTGGCCAGCCTTGTCGGCGGTTGGATGGTCGGCGCTAGCTTCGCCACTCGAAGAGATGTCTTGAGCGCCAGTTTGCTTGAGCAGGTCCTTCGCGCGCGTGATCTCCTCGGAAGTGTCGCAATGAACCGACAGAAGAACGCCACCTTCTTTGATCCGTCCTTCGTATCGCTTCGCTTCGTATTCGGGAATGCCCATTCCAACGAGGGCGCCGATCAAACCGCCCACTGCCCCTCCCACTCCGAGGCCGGCGAGCGCACCCATGATGGGGCCAGCTGCGATAAATGGGCCAAGGCCCGGAATCGCAAGCGCCCCAATTCCCGCTAGCAAACCCAGCGTTCCGCCAATGGCGCCGCCCGCCGTGACGCCGGTGGTCGTTCCCTCGGGGGCCTTGGTGTTCTTCTCGTGGGCGAAGTCCTTCGAACTCTTGTTATCGGGCAGTAGGACTGAAATGTCGTCACTGGCGAACCCGGAAGCGATGAGACGGTCAACGGTATGTTCAGCCTGATTGGCGTTTGGATAAATACCGAAAACCGCCGTGTTTTTACCTGTCATAATAGATCTCCTTTTTGATTGAACGTGGGACTTCGGGCGAGGCGTTAGGGCTTCACCGACATTTGGTTGACGACTTTATCGGAACCGCCAGCTACTTCCACAGCCTTGGCCATGATTGACCGCACTTCGTCGTCTGAACGGACTGGACCCTTTAGCGTCACAATCCCGTTTTGACTGATGATCTTGACGTTGTGAGCGTATGTGGAGAGTGTCTTGTCGGCCATCACCGATTTGCGGATCCTCGCGGTCAGATTCCGATCTGCCGCGTTCATCTTCTGCTGATCGGCTGTAGCTTCATCTGGATTCTTGTCGCGTTTGTTCACCTTTGTGTTGTCGGGCTGCGCTTGGCTCGTCGCAGACTGTGCTCGGCCTGGCGCCACCCACGATGCAGAGAGCGCCAGCGCCAGAACAATTGCGGAGGATTGCGAACGCTTTTGAAATTTCATCACGAGTCACGATAAAGCACGTGTATGACCATACGATTCGTGCTGCAGATGTGCTTGACGAAGGGAGCACACCACCCGATTAGTCGCTTGATAGGCCAAGACTTGTCCCATCATTTTCTGCGTACCCGCGCAGAATTTGCGCACCTCTGAGGCGGGCACACACGTTCGATCCCTTCTCTTGACATTCGCCCGGCTTTCCTGAAACGGATCTTCGATTGCAACAACGGCTTGACGCACCTTTTCAGTTCCAGTTCGGCTACCCTTTGGAGACTCTGCGCTGGGTCTGGCTTAGAATCAGAGGTGTCAGATGATGACCATCTAAGGAGATCGATGTCGCCGCAACCGCTGCTTGAAAAACCTGAGCCCGAGGCGCACCTGGTCCAATTCTACGAGGCGGACGAGCATGTCCTTACGCAGAACGTAGGACGATATCTCCTGGAAGGTCTGAAACTCGACGAAGGCCTCCTCGTGATCGCGATTAAAGAGCATGCAGATGCTTTCATTCGGGAGCTCGAACGGTGCGGGACAGATCCAGATGCGGCTGTGCGCAACAAGCGTGCTTTGTTCCTTGACGCCGAAGAGACTCTTGACAGGTGCATGACGGGCGATCAACCAGACTGGCGACGTTTTGAACACGTGATCGGAACAGCCCTCCTGGAAGTGCGGAGTAGAGAAGATCATTTGGGGTGCCGGGCCTACGGGGAGCTTGTCGCTCTCCTCTGGAAACGTGGGCAGTTTTCCGCAGCGATTCGGCTCGAGGAATTCTGGAACAAGCTTCTCGAATCCGGCAACTTCAAGCTCTTCTGCGGATATCCAATCGACGTTTTTGGCCCGGAGTTCCGAGCAGATTCCGTGAATGCGCTACTGTGCGCCCACACCCACGTGGTTCCCGCGGGTTTGGACGGCGATCTTGAAAGCGCCGTAGGACGGGCAATGGACGATGTGCTGGGTGCGGAAATCCTTAATGTCAGAAGTGAAATGAGAACCAGCTTCCAGCCGACCGCTTGGGCGACCGTGCCCGCAGCGGAAGCTGCGATCCTTTGGATCGGGAATCACGTGCCTGAGAAGGCGGACGCGGTGGCCGCACGGGCGCGCACGTACTACCATGGCGAAAAGCGTTTTCGCGCACTGGTCGAAAACAGTGCCGACGCAATTTCACTCATCGACGCCGAGGGTAATGTGCTGTATGCGAGCGCCTCGACGACGAGTATCCTCGGTTATGGACCTCGCGAACTTGTCGGGTGCAACTGGCTGCGCGTGGTTCATGCAGAGGATGTCGACATCATGGGCCGGACATTAGAAGACGTCCTTGCAACTCCGCGGCGCACGGTACATTGGCAAGCACGCTTGATTCACAAGTCCGAACGTTGTTGCTGGGTGGAGGGCGCAACAACTAATCTGCTGGACGATCCGGACGTTCGAGCAATCGTTTCGAACTACCGCGACATCACAGAGCGAAAACATCTGGAAGAGGAAAACGAGAAAAGGGCGCAAGAGCTGGCCCGGTCGAACGCAGAGTTACAGGATTTCGCATATGTTGCGGCGCATGACCTACGGGAGCCTCTTAGAACTGTTGCCGCTTACACGCAGCTTCTTAAGATTGCTCAATCCGATGAGGAGCGAGGCCAATGCGCCGATATCATCATCGGCGGGGTCACTCGAATGGCGACGTTACTTGACGATCTGCTTTCTTTAACGCAGCTGGAATTCGATAATTCGAGGGAGGCGGTTGAGCTACATCGCGTCGTGCAACAAGCGTTCAAGAATTTGGAGCAGGCCGCCAAGGAAAGCGGCGCGACACTGGCGGTCGATCCCTTGCCGGTCGTGCAGGCCCGCGAGAGTTATCTGATCGAAGTGTTTCAGAATCTTATAAGTAACGCAATCAAATATCGAAGCGTTGCCCCAATTGAAATTCGCGTTACGAGCGAAGCGTGGGAGCGGGAATGGCTCATTAAGGTAAGCGACAACGGTATCGGGATTGCGCCGAAATATCACGATCAGATATTCGGACTTTTCAAACGCCTGCATGGTAGGGATGTGCCAGGAACTGGCCTTGGATTGGCAATTTGCCGGAAGATCGTTGAGGGAATGGGCGGCAAGATTTGGGTCGACTCGAAACCCGGAACCGGATCAACGTTCTGTTTCACCATTCCTCGGGACATGACTACGGACGGGAGCGAACTGGGTGCTCAATCGAAGACCTGACCCTCGGGAGCGGAGTAGCCCAAATACTTGGGCTCCAGAATTGTGTCCCCTGCGGAGGCGCCGCAATGGAATCTGCTAAAGCGTT
Organism: uncultured Acidobacteriota bacterium; assembly: GCA_963803735.1. Classification (GTDB taxonomy): domain Bacteria; phylum Acidobacteriota; class Terriglobia; order Acidiferrales; family UBA7541; genus Palsa-189. Next base: position 8,382 of record CAWDNV010000024.1, read on the forward strand.
TGAAACAGGCAAGCAGTTGATCGGACCCGCGGGTTCAGAGATTTCCACATTGAGCGCTGCCGCATCCGCCGGGTCCGCTGTTGCATCAGTCTTCCCCCAGCATGCTACGTTTGACCAACGGTATGCCAGAAGGAATGATCGCAACTGACGATGCAGGCACGATTGTGTATGCGAACCCGGCCGAGGAGCGAACCTTCGGATTCGGGCCCGGCGAATTGATCGGGATGCATCTAGCCGACCTGAGCGGTTATCCAGATGAAGAGAACGACCAACACATTAGGGAAGTGTTCTCAGACCTTCAATCGAAGGGCTTTTGGAGCGGCGAATGGTTGAATATGAGCAGGGACGGAACCCGGTTCTATTCAACCGCGAGCATGCACACAGCGAAGTTGGATGGTCGAATGTATTTTATCCGCGTCCATTCAGCTTGGGGCCTTGGAAACCAACTCTCAAGCGGCGGCGTATCATCTCGCCGCGCTCGTCGAGAGTAGTGACGACGCGATCATAGGTCGAGACCTGAACGGTCTCATCATAAGTTGGAATAGCGCCGCGGAGCGAATGTTCGGGTATTCGGCGGATGAGGCAATCGGCCGGCCATTGACTATCCTTGCGGTCCCGGGCCGAGAGGACGAGATAGCCCACAATCTTTGAGCGCGTCCGCAAGGGCGAGTCGGTGAAGCTACTTGAAACGGTACGAAGACGGAAGGATGGTAAGGAGATTGACGTATCGATAACCGTATCGCCGATCCGTAATGCTGCCGGAGCGGTTATCGGCGCCTCGACAATCGCGCGAGACATCACGGATTGCAAAAGCCTCGAAGAGGCGACGCTGCGGCTGGCAGCCATCGTGGACGGCTCTGACGACGCGATTATCAGCAAGGATCTAAACGGCATCATCAGGAGCTGGAACAAGGCTGCCGAGCATATCTTCGGCTACTCCAGCGCCGAGGTAATCGGGCAACCTATCTCCATTCTGGCGGCGCCAGATCGACTCAATGAGATGCCGGAAGTCCTTGCCAAAACTTCGCCGCGGCGAGCAGATCGATCACTATGAGACGCGTCGTAGACGAAAAGATGGAAAATCATTGACATTTCCCTCACTGTTTCTCCAATTCGGACCTCTTCGGGTCGAGTGATTGGCGCCTCGAAAATCGCTCGCGACATCAGTGAACACAAACGCTCGCAGAAGGCTCTGGAAGAGGCAAACACCGAGCTCCGTCAGAGTGAAACACAGTTTCGCACACTTGCTAACGCAATTCCTCATCTTTGCTGGATGGCACACGCTGACGGGTCATTCTTCTGGTTTAACGATCGCTGGTATGAGTATACCGGAATGGTACCTGACCAAAACAAAGGATGGGATTGGCGGACCGTGCATGATCCAGTGACACTGCATGAGATGACGATACGCTGGGAGGCAGCCGTGGCTTCGAGCGAACCTTTTGAAATGGTGACTCGAATTTGTGGGCGAACCGGCGCTTTCCGGTCATTTCTGACGCGCGCCGTACCCGTAAAAGATGCTGAAGGGCGAGTAGTGCGCTGGTTCGGCACAAGTACGGACATCGAGGAGCGAAAGATCATCGAAGATGTGCTCCAAAAGACAAACGAGACGCTCCAGCGCGCCAATGTGGATTTGGCTCAGTTTGCTTATGTCGCTGCGCACGACCTTCAAGAGCCTCTTCGCACTGTGGTTTCCTTCTCTCAAATAGTGCAGAGGACATGCTCGAAAGTTCTTGACCCAGAATCGGCGCAAAATCTTGAGTACGTTGTCAATGGCGCGCGCCGTATGAATCAGCTGATCTCTGATCTGCTATCGTATTCGCGGACAACCGCTGAAACTGGCCATGCCGACGAGGAAGTTGATCTCGAAGAAGCGTTTGGCGCTATATTGACGCTCCTCAAGGAGCCGATTGAGAGCGCGAATGCCAGTATTACTCATCAGCCGCTGCCCCGTATTTTCGCTGACGCCTCACAAATGGGCCAAGTTTTTCAGAACCTGCTGAGCAATGCGCTCAAGTATCATCGTGACGGTGTGACGCCCGAAATCGAGGTGAAAGCGGAGCGCGATGACGGAAATTGGCTTTTTTCGGTGAGGGACAATGGCCAGGGCTTCAAGATGAAGTACGCTCAACAGATCTTCGGGATCTTCAAGCGTCTGCACGGGAAGGAGGTTCCGGGGTCGGGCGTGGGCCTGGCGATCTGCAAGGCAGTGATCGAGCGCCACGGAGGACACATTTGGGCGAACTCCGAGGTGGGTCACGGAACAACGTTCTACTTCACGGTGCCCAACCGGACAGGAAGGACAAATGCAACGCAACAAGTTACCTAGACGATTGCTCGTGGTGGAGGACAACCCAACCGACGCGCTACTACTGCGCCGGGCGCTTACTGAGCATGGCGTCGACTATGAGATGGTCGTCGTCGGAGATGGCGAGGAAGCTATTGAATATTTAGAAAAATGCAAGGGAGCAAAGCCGGAGCTGATCATCGTCGACCTGAACCTTCCAAAGGAAGACGGTATCGAAGTGTTGAAAGTATATCGCGGCAGTCCCTCGTTCATCGAGACGCAGATGGTGATTCTGACGTCGTCCGACTCTCCGAGCGAGCGACAGCGGGCTGAAATAATTGGGGTTGATGCTTACCTTCGCAAGCCAATCGAATTGGACGCCTTCCTGGCACTCGGGGGGACGCTTAAGAAACTGTTGGAACTACCCCCCAAGGTGCAAAACGTGATTTGAGTTCGATTCGCGATCATTCTACCGCCGGTCAAGCGGCTGCGAGGAGGTTCCGTGAGCAACCTTAGCTATGAAAAGACCGATTCGAAGCAAAGCATCGAAATAGTGGTTTCACGCGAGCTCGCCGAGTGGGCGCTTTTTTCTGGAGGCGGTCACATGAGTGAGCTGGTGGCGTCCTTTGATTGGTCCAATACGTTAGGGGAGTTATCACACTGGCCTCAGAGCTTGCGCACTGCCGTAAGTATCTGCCTCGCATCTCGTTTCCCGATCGTCATGTACTGGGGTCCAGAGTTCGTCGTACTCTATAACGACGCGTACAGCGAGATTTTGGCCAATAAACACCCTTGGGCATTGGGGCGGGGCGCACGCGAAGTATGGAATGAGATTTGGGACGTGATCGGCCCCATGCTGAATAGCGTTATCGCCAACGGCCAGGCAACCCGATCCGACGACCTGCTGCTGTTCTTGGAACGACAAGGATATCCCGAAGAATGCTACTTTTCGTTCTCTTTTAGTCCAGTCCGAATCGAAGCAGGGGTTGTCGGCGGGGTGTTCTGCGCAGTCAAAGAGACCACGAGTCAGGTGATCGGCGATCGACGGTTGCGTACTTTACGCGACTTGGGAGCACGCACCTCAGAAACCAAGACTGTCGCCGACGCCTGTCAGCGTTCGGCGGAAGTTCTCGGCGAAAATGGGTCGGATGTGCCCTTTGCCCTCATTTATCTGCTTAGTGGGTCGACTGCAACATTGGCGGGAGCAGCCGGAATTGACGTCGACGGCCCCAACAGCCCAACATCCGTGAAGTTGTCCGCCGACGGTGAAGCTGCGCCCTGGGAAATCGACGTCGTGGCGCGAACCGGCCAACCCAAGACGATCGATATTACCTCCGAGTGTTGCCGTATCCTGCCTCGCGGAACTTGGTCAAAAGGACCGGACGTTATACAGGTACTGCCGTTGGGGCAGGATCGGCCGGTCGGGATCCTAGTAGCGGCCGTAAACCCACATCGGAGGCTGGATGATGAGTATCTAACCTTCTTTTCCCTTCTTGCTCGCCAGATTACCAGCGCGATTGCCGATGCTCGCGCTCACGAGGAGGAGCGGCAGCGCATTGAAGCACTTGCTGATTTGGACCGCGCTAAGACCGCATTCTTCAGCAACGTCAGCCATGAGTTTCGAACTCCGCTCGCTCTAATACTAGGACCGCTAACAGATATTCTCGCGCGGGCCGACACCGCGATGGAAGCGTGTCGCAAGGAGCTCACTTTCGTCCATCGCAATGGTCTGCGGTTGCTCAAGTTAGTGAACACTCTCCTCGATTTTTCTCAGATCGAAGCGGGGCGAGTTCGGGCCTGTTACGAGCCAACCGACCTTGCAATCTTGACGACTGACCTTGCGAGCGTTTTTCGCTCCGCTATTGAGAGGGCGGGATTGTGTTTAACCATTCAGTGTCCGCCGCTCGAAGAGCCCGTGTTTGTCGATCGCGAGATGTGGGAAAAGATC
>CAWDNV010000025.1:0-17600 GCA_963803735.1 uncultured Acidobacteriota bacterium
AGAGGCCATGCGAATCCAACTCGCCGATTTTCGGAAGTCCAGGGCCTTCTGAGAGCCAGGCGCAGCACTGCCAGGTCGCCCACGAGAATGACCTGACGTTCAGCTCGCGTAATGGCCGTGTAGACCCAAGAGGGGTCCAGCAGCCGGGATTCGTAGATCGGCACCACTACGCGCGCTACCTGACTGCCCTGCAGCTTGTGGCAGGTGATCGCATGAGCCAGGGTGAGGTCCATGAGGTCTTCCAGTTGAAGTGTACGAGGCGATGATTCGCCGTCGAAGAGAACCTCCAGCCATCGCTCCCCGAGGCTATCCGGAATCGATTTAACCTGGCCAATCTGGCCGTTGAACAACCCGCGTGAGTAGTCGTTACGCAGCCACATCACGGGATCTCCGATGGTGTAGTACTGTGCGTTGAATCCCTTGATGTCGTGCGCCGGGGCGCCGGAAGGGCGAAGCCGCTCGTGCAGGCGCGCATTCAGGGCATCAACTCCCCCTGGGCCTTTCTTCGTGGGTGAAACAACCAGCACTCCGTTGGAGTACCCGCCGAGTTGAAGCACGATGCGCTCCACTACATCGCCAATCAGCCCTGATTCGCAGGGCACAAAAGAGACGCCATCTGCAACGCCCTGGTAGTCGGTGAACAGCGGCATTCGGCGTTCACGGATTGCGGCACTGACCGTGGGAATCCCACTTTCCGGCGCTTGCCGGTGAATTACCGTGAGATTCGCGGTGATCTGCGCATCGCTCACGAGAGCGTGATAGACGAGGCCAAAGCCAATCGGTGGAAGCTGCGCTGCGTCACCCGTCAGCAGCAGTCGTGCCCCCTCCGGCATGTACCGGAGAATCGCATGCAACGTTGGCAGGTCGATCATGCTGGCTTCGTCCAGCACGACGAGGGTCCGGTCGTCGATCTTTATGAGTGACTTCAGCCGCTCCGAGAAGTTTGCCGCGGTAGGTGCATCCAGCCCGGGATCGTGCAAGGCGCTTTCGATACGTTCGCGCTCAGCCAGTTGTCCGATGATCCTTGCCAGTGTAAAGGCAGGCCGCCCGGTTGATCGTGCCAGACGCAGAGCGGCTTTACCGGCGAGGGCCCCAAGCAGAACGCGGCCGCCGAAGTTTTCGTAAAGGTCACACACGATCTTCAGCGTGTACGTCTTGCCCACGCCGGCGCCTCCTTGCAAGCATGCGATCGCGTGCTCCATCACCTTGAGCACCGCCGATTTCTGTTCTTCATGCAGCGGGCGCGAGGGATTCGACATGCGGTCCAAAAGCCGTGCCATCTGATCAGGAGGCGGAATTCGCACCGGGCTGGGATAACTTGGCTCGAGCATCCGGCGCAACTTCGCCGCCACATTGTCTTCGAGTAGCGCCGCGCCCGGCGCCCGCCATCCGCCAGAGACAGGCAGAATGGCGCCGTTTCGTTCGCCGGCGGCGATAGCGGCATCAACTGTATTGGAGCCCTCCGAGGACTCCAGGAGTTTTGCCAAGCTGCTTCGGAGGCGCTCTCGGGTCAGCACCGTATCTCCGTCCGCCAGAGTGCCCTTCACCACAGCATCGACGGCGCCGACCAGCCTTCGCACGTCGGCCCCAGGTGCCTTGGCTCCGGTCTCCTGCATCACGCGGCGGGCGAATTCATCCAGTTTCGTCCAGGACGGGAGCAGCGGTACCAAGATGTACGGATTTGAAGCCAGCGCCTGGATCGCCGAGTCGCCAAGAATGCGTGCCACGCGCCGCGCGATCTTCAGATCTTCCACGCCGCGTTGCATGAGCCAGTCGACCAGGTTGGACTCAGCCGCCGAGTCTTTCCATACACGCACTACGGCCGCCGCAAGCCGTACCGCGAGGTTGGGCCGGTCCGGCGCAAGGACCCTTGCGATTTCTGGGATGTTGTTCTCATCAGAAATGATGGTGGCGAGGTTGACGTTCCACTTGTTCCAAAGCCGGGTGGCGCGGTCAAGCCCCACACCGGGAGCGTGCTCAGCCAGGTAGCGGCAGATGAGCTTTCCCGTGGGCATCTTGCGGTAGCCGGACTGCGCGACGAGCTGCCGGCCATACCTCGGGGACTGAAGATACTCTCCTTCGAAATACCACGTCTCTCCGACGGATGGCCGTCCGAGCAAGACTTTGGTCAGTGCTTTGACCTGGAATTTCTCACCCGGTTGCTCGACAGCCCGCACCGAGAGGATCACACCCCAATCACGCTCGGCGATCAGTTTTTCAACACAGGCGAGCATCACCGCACTCCGGAGGTACGAATCGCCATCCCCGTTTCTTCCAGTAGAGCGAGCTGGGCCCGTAGCGCTTCGATTTCGCGGCGCTGCCGCTCTATCACAGCCTCACGCTCGGCCAGCGAGCGCGAAAGGTCAGTATTGTGTCGCGCGACCTTCTGCATCCGTGCGGCGTGGACTCTGTCCCCGGCGTCCTGTAACTCCCGGCTATTAATTCCACGAAGCCCTTGGATTCTGGCCAGCTCGTTGATCGCCAGCGCGAGCTCGGGCTTCTTGAAAAAATGCTGCTCCTGGGACTGACGCAGTCCCACCGCCTTGGTGATCGCGCGAACGTTCACCTGACCCTTATCATGGGGCAGCGTGGGAGTTCGGCATCCCTCGGCTTGTGATTCCCATTGTCGATCCAGCAGCTCCAAATAGGGTTCGAGCTTCGCCAGAATCTCCGGAATAATCGAGCGCGCCGGCATCTTCCTCCTCATCCTTCTATGCTGGGTGCGGGCAGCTCCAGCACTTTTCCATGGTCACGGCTTCGGCCGGCGACGCGGTTTGGATCGGCGCCTTGCCGCTTCTGAATGCGTTCGAGCTCGTTCCGCTTCCGATCATAGTCTTTGGCCGTCTGATCCATCCGCAGCAGCGCCGCCGCAACTTGAGCACGAGCCGTCTTGACTGCCTCTAACAGCTCCCGATTGCGCTGCCTGAGCCTCAGGTTCACCTCGGCGAGCGAGCGCGGCTCGACCGCTGGTTCCTGGAGAGCTTTAATCGCTTGGTAGAGGTCTGGAAAACGGCAGCCTGGGTGGCTGATGTAATCGCGCGGGCACCCGGCTTCGCGGGCCACTGTGGAAGGGCCGATGCGGAGCCTCCGCAGCTTCGCCTGTCTGAGAAGCTGCGGATTGAGGGGCTTCCCCTGTTTGAGACGCTGGATTGCGTCCCCGATCGCCTTTTCCCAGCCGCCCGGCGGTGGCGGAAGCGCTCGGCGTCCCATGTGTCAAACCTCCGGTAGAGGAACCTTCAATGCCTGCAGAATTGCAGCGGCTTGGTCAGCACGTTCCCGGGCAATGCGATAGTCACTCGCCTTCCCGAGCGACGCTCCCTGGAGGAAGGCCCTGTAATTATCCAGGTAACGCTGCAGCCAGAACTCTTCATTCTCCTTGTCAACCAGGAAGCAGGAGCAACCTGCGCACAAGGACGGATGGCGGATCGCGTAGTCGGGCTCCTCATTCAGCCAATGAACCGCCTGGCCTACCTCATGGCAGCGAGCGCCCACCGGATCCAGCCGAACGAAGCACTTCCCATGGGGAGCAAAGAATATCTGCAACCGGTTTTGCTCAACCCACTTTTGGATGGCCCGCCGGCCATCGCGCTCGTCTTTGTTGGCAATGAGCGCCTGGAGCTCAGCGCGGTGCTCATCGATGACCTTCGCCATCCTGCCGGCCTGTGCGGGTTTGCCACGCGCATTCTCGTAAAGGATTCGAGCCGTGCTCTGGTTTATGTTGCTCTCGTAGGCATCCTGGAGTGCCGGGTTCTTGCCCAGATATGCCTCTTCCGTCATTGCGAGAGTCAGGTGTTTAAAATGCCGGCTCACGGCGGGCAGCATACGGCTATCTGTGCCGCAAATGTACCGTGCGAAGGTCTTACGCCACTGGTGCGTGCGCAGGCAGAGGCCGCGGTTCTCGCGATAGGCCGCCAGGTCCTCGCCGCGCCGGTTCCTGTCCGGGAGTTTGCTCAGATCGACATAGCGATAAACGAACTGTCTCTGCCCTACGAGAATCATGTCCTCAAAGGTGATTCCGATCCCGCTCTTGCCAGGCATGCCGTGGAACCCTGCTGGCTGCACGAAAAGCGTTCTTGCTATCTCTGGATCTCTCGCCAGCTTGCGCCAGGGATCCAGTAGTCGGGTCAGCACACCGAGCGCACGCACGGGTGGAGGGATTTCTTTCGAACCCACGGGACGCGAACCAACCAGCCACTCCACCCTCTCAGAGGTGGGAACGGTCTTGAATAGACGACCGTCAACGTAAAACAGCTCGTTCAGTCCGCTATACGACCGGCGGACTCGGACGCTGGTGGGCAGACCTGATTCCTGGTCAATACCCGGATCGAGCCCGCACAGCTCCGAAACTCGCAACCCGGTTTCCGACTGGATGACAATGGAGCAAGCGTCCCGAATCGAACAGATCAGCGATCGCAACAGTTGCGATCCGGAAACTGTGGAACGCGTGTACCCCTTCTTATAGACGGCCCAGAACTCGTCTACCTCAGCTTGGTCAGGAGGCGTGTGCCAAGGCTCCATCTCCCCAGGAAGAACCGAGAACTGAAAGCCCTTCACAGCGCGAAGCCCTCTGTCATTTTGCGGGTTGCGCCATTTCTGTCCGTCATTTATTGCCGCCTGCACACCTTCGGCGTACATCTCGTGAAGTCGTATGACTTCTTCCGCGGGCACCCCGATCATGCGGTGTGCCTCATTCATGATGGGAAGCGCAACTTCGTCCGGCAGCGGAGGAATGAGGGAAGCGGCCCGCGTAGCGATCTCGCGCGCAACTTGCCTGGCGCTCCTACCGTTGAAGGGTGGCTCCGGCAGAGTCGGGATGCCGACCTCCCGCAACGGGCCGGCTTGACGCCAGAGTTGCAGCCATATACTGACGCGTCGACAAACTTGCGAAACACTCATGCCCTCGCCATCAGCGTCTGGGGCCGCATCGTTCTCACGGTCCGGAATCGTTTCCTCAGTGCTGCTCGGCTGTAAGTCCGCCAGCGCGGTCTCGTCAGCCATATCATCGAGAAAGACTTCTGAAGCGGCGTTGTCGAGTTCACTAAATGAGAGGAAGTTGCGTCGGACCATCCAGCGGGCGAGACAACTAATACCGGTGGACAATAGGCTGGCGTTTGCCGGCTTGAGGGGTCTTCCGTAATACCTGCTTTCGTCCGCGAACAGCGACCACGCGAACCGCTTGAAGGCCTCAAGCAGTGGAGCCCATTGTGGGTCTGTGAGACGATCGCCATCGGGCAGAGCGACATCCCAGTGGATCCGGGATACGTCCGGTCTGGCGCCTGCTGTTTCATTGTCGAGCTGCCAGAACCGGTCTCCCCACCGGCTTTGGCTCGACACCCAGAAATCACCGATCTCCTTTTGCTTGAGAATGTCTCGCGCATCGGCGCTAGCCGCGGCCTCCCTGGTGGTCATGCGCTGGAGCGGTCTGAGCATGGCGGTTACTCGGGTGCCGGAAGTGGAGGCAGTGACAACTTCTCCGCCGCCTTGCGAACCGGTTCAGAGAACTCGCACAGCCAAGCGTTGAGCAGCTTCTGCTGGACAGGGGCCATCCGCTTGAGCCATGCTTGCGGCGCCATCGTCTCTGCCGCGCGCCTCACCGCCTCCAATAGGTTATGTGCCTGTGCACAGGCATACGGCGATTGGAAGTCGATGCTACCCAGCGGGCAAACGGGGCACTGGGCGTAGGCCGAGCACAACGTATCCTTCGGCCCGTAGAGGCCGGAATACGGATCCAGACACGTCCAGCCCGGCGTGGCGGCGCCGATATCGGTGTGCTCCGGCCGGCCGCGGGTTTCGAGCTTTCCCTGCGTCTGCCGCCAGCGCCCACGCACCTGCATGATCTCGGCCAAGCCGTTCTTCATCTCGCTGCTTCGCCCCATCGCCCACATAATTCCTCTCGGTAGTGCTGGCCCGTGCGTGGTTGGCCCATGCCTGCATGGCCCGAAGATCGCCTCCGGTGAGCTGATGGACTATTTCCAGTCCGGTGACGCGGAATCGGCGAGTGTCCAGCGGGCCGAGGCCGTGCTCCTTAAGGAACTGGTTATAGCTATACTCCCATGAACCGCTAAGCAACGATCCCCATTTGCTCTGAAACGAGGAGGCTGGTCTTTTCCCTCTCGGTGGTACGAATAAAAACAGCCGCTCGGCGACCGAGGGGTGAACCAGCGGGCGAAGATATTCCGTCCACCGTATAAGAAACTGCACCAGCCTTGCCGGATGGGTCACATCCTCGTCGCAGGCGATACTACCTGTTTGCCAGCGCTTGGCTCGTTCTTTCCACACCTTCCAATAAAAACGGCGGTGACCGAGCGCGCTGGCGACCCAGAAATCGCCTCTTTGGCTCTCCACCAGGCTCCCCGTGTTTACTCCGGTGTAGAGCGACATGAGAACTATAAAAGGCATGAGCAGGCGTGGAGTCGGGTAAAAGTACTCACCCACCGAAATGAGCCCGCCGTGCAACTTCGTTATGGCCTCCTCGAGACCGCGGTTGATCTCGTGGACGACGTCTGTTCGGAGAATCTGTCCCCCGAGCTGAGCCTCGAGCGCGGCGAGGCAAACCCCCAAATCGGCATAAGCCGTATATCGTTCTGGGGATGAAGGCACAGAATCCCGTGCCGCGTCGCGCTGCCTCCAGCCCTCTTCGATTCGGTGAATCGTACTGGTCACTTCCTCCGCACAGGCTGACAACAAGCGCCTCAGGTCCTCCGACTCGAGGATCTCTGTTGCCTTCCTCTTGAGATGTCGCATCGGCCAAGGCGAGTCTCTGATATAAAGATCGCGCGGTATCCGTCCAGACCACTTCGGCAATTGCCGCAGATGCTTTATGAGCCGCCGGAGCGTCGCAAACAGTTTGGCACGTGAATTTTCCTGGAGAGGCGCGTCTCTGCCGGTTCGCTTCTCGTTCAGCCAGCCGATGAAGGCATTGGCTAACTCGGTGGTGAGGCCTTCCGGAGTTGTCGCCGTCCGCCCAGTTTCAACCAGGAAGGCCACCAATCCCACGCGAAGATGCGCCGCTTCTCCGCCACGGCTCGCGGTCCTTTGTGTGGTGGCTGTCCAATCCAAGAAAGCTTCCGCCAGGGTATCAGCCAAATTCGGCAAAGCATAGAGAAAGGACAAGTCGATCACTTGTTCAGGTTTGGGCTCGCGCGGAGTAGGAACGACTACTCGAAGGAAGGGTTTGCCTTGTTCCGTTCCTTTTTCGATTCGGCGGCCAACTTCGGCACGCGCCTGATCGATATCGACGGCCGTCGCTTTCGATTCACGGGAGAAACGGGTCGGACGCGGCGCTCTAGTTGCCACGGATGATGCTCCTCATGACCTCGTAGGCTCCGTCAGCCGTTCGAGCTTTCTCCACGTTCACAACCCGGAGGTACGTATCCAGCGTCGTGGACAGATGCGCATGGCCGAGCAGCGATTGAATGATCTTCCACGGTTCCGAGATGCCCTGCCCGACCAGCGCGTGGTAGGTCCAAAGAGCATAGGTATGGCGTAAATCATGGTAGCGGTGTCGGGGAACCGGGACCTGGCGAACCTCGCCGGTGTTAGGGTCCGTCTTCGTGACCCGTTCGGTCACGCCCGCTTTAATGACGGCTCTGCGAAACGCACCCGAGAGCGTGTCCGCACTTACGGGTTTACCGGCGTTTTGGTGCGCATCCACGCCGTTCACGAAGAGCGCTTTGGGCTCATCGCTCTTTTTCTTTATCCAGTAGCGCCTGCCAACGGCAATACACTCCTTCCGTTCCCCATCGATGTAGGCGTGCAGATCCGGAATGAGGTAGTTCGGCACATTGACGTCGCGCTCTACCAGCCTCTTCGTCCTCGTTACGTGCATCGTCGTGAATCTCTCAGGATCGCCGCCGACCGGGAGATCAAGGATCTGAAAGATGGTGAGCTTGGCGACCTCGTCAACGCGAAGCCCGGTCGATACTGAGAGTTCAGCTGCCAGCCGGTCGCGAGATGGGGTAGGATCGTCCGCACCGCGTTCGGAAGGGAGTGGCCCGAGGTGCCCGGCAATGCGTGGGAAGCTGGGGTTCTTCGCATCACCGCCAATCAGGGGGCGAACCTTTTCACCCGGCCTCGTGCTGCTCCTGGGCGCTCCGGGATCGCTCGCAATTCGGCGCGGGCCGGAATGAATATGAGCGAGTGGATCCCTATCGGCGGAGAGATAGACCTCTCGAATCTCTGTCGCCTCTTGCAGTTTCCCAAAGTAGAATCCCCTTTTGTGTGCCCACGCGTAAAAGTGCTTCACCAAGATTCTGCGCGCGCGGATTGTCTCCGCCTTGTACTCCTCATGAGTTCTCGGGCTGATTTCGCCAATCATGGAATCGCGGTATGCGTCCAGATCGGCACCATCCGCCAGATCCCAAGGTCGGCCCTGGTGGTCCAAAAACCGCCACCAGTCCAGAAGATCGTAGGCGGCCCTCTTCGTGGTGTTCCGATTCCAGAAGCCGGTCTTGGTCAGGTAGGCGTCGACCAGAAACAGCAATGCGGGTTCAACCACCTCGTCCGTGTCGTCGTCGATCAGGAAGGGGAAGCCCCCTGGGAGGGCGTTCGTCGTGAGCGGATCCCCATCGGGTAACGCCGCGCCGAACTCAACGATGAGATTGCGCCCCCCTCCCTTATCGGGATGGCCGCCGGGTGAGCGATTGCTTTTTATGGCGCCATCGCTGCTCATTGATTGTCCGCAGCCCCTCCTCAACAACCTCAGCCAACCCAACGGGATTGCCGATTTTGAAAGCAGATACGCGCCAGCCAGATACGAAGTTCCACGGAAAAATGCGAGCGTCGGCGGGTCCCGGAAATGCCTGCATTCAAACGCAAGAGCCTTGAAAGGGAACGCCGCCGAAAAAAGCGGATGCACCCCGGATTTCGATCGCTTTCGTGAACGTATAGACGAGCTTGCCGTCGACTGCTTCCGGGCCGGTAAGGGCAGCCGTCGCAATTTCCGGATAGGTTGCCGCGTATAGGGATCGGACGCTTTCCACATCAAGGCCATCAATATCGGGCAGCGTTAATCCGGAATACCTGAATACTCGGGGCATATTTTCAATCGTCATTGCTTGCTCCTGTTGTAGGATTTCAGAATTAGTGACATTCGTGTCAGAATACGTGACACAAAATGTCAGAATTAATGACATAAAGGCGACCAGGCATTGTCTGCACAAGTCGCGTTAACTTCAGGCTCTCCGTTTTGGTCGCTGTGCCCTTCTGAATCGGGCATACAGAGTCACCTCTTCGAGATCCCGATCATCAAGGTCGGCAGTTGCACTTATAAGTGCGTTCGCCCGTGACGCCGGTTGTGCCTCGGGAAAGAATACTGCTATCGGCACGCCAAAGAATCGGGCCAGCACCTCCAAGTCGGCAATCGACGGTTTGTAGGTGGCGGTTTCCCAGCGAGATACGGTGTTGGCCGTCGTCCTCACTGCGCGCGCCAAGTCCTCCTGGCTAATCCCTTTCCCTTTCAGAGTGGTCCTCAACTCCCGAATCTTGCTGCCGATCTGGTCGTAGATGTCAGCCATAGCGCCTATGGTTATGTCCTTCCCAAGGATATTATCATCCTTTTTGTGTTGACATGGCGACTGATTCATGATATTTCCTTATGTAGGATTACTTGATCCTTATAAAGGATTAAAGAAAGGGAGGTGCAAATGCTCTCGTTCGCTCCGGTACAGCAACTCCAACAACTGATTGAGGGGCCGCGCCGCAGCAATCTGACCTTTGCGGTTTCAGGGGAATGCTCTATACCTATCCGCCTCGATAGGCTACGGAGAGTGCGGCAGCCAGTGAGCCGATCGAAGTCAGGTGTACAGGGCAAGGTGGCGGACGTTTCGAGTGGCCGGTCGCGGCATGCTGAGTCCCAAAATGAATTCAAGGCATTCCAAGTCTTGATGGCCACTGCCCGTTCCGATGGGTGGCAGGAGCAGCCGTTCTTCCTCGAATATCATCATGAAGGGTCAAAACACCGCTACACGCCGGACGTTCTGGTTGCCTGGGGTTCGCATCAGGAAGTCGTGGAGGTCAAGGAAGACTCTGAGGCCGATTTACAAGAGAATCAGAAGCGCTTCGCGCTAATCCGGGAACTGCTGGCGGAACATGGGCTTTCCTTCCGTGTCTGGAAGAAATCGGAAATTTGCGCCGAACCCCGTCTGGCTAATGTCTCCTTCATCCTGCGTTACCGCTCCGTGCAAGTGCTGGCAGCAGAGGATGAACGAATCAGGCGAACGTTTTCTTTGACGCCAGAATTGCGCCTGCGCACGTTTTGCGAAACTCCGATTGCGGTTCAAAACGTGCTTCGACTTGTGCTCGATGGAAGACTGCACATCGATTGGTGGGAGCCCCTCAGCCTCGACGCCAGAATCAGTACATCACCAATTGGTCGTCAGGTGTGGCCGTTTCCGCCAGCGGAACTTCAGGAGGCCGGATGTCGCTGCATGCATTGAGGACGGGGCATCACGTGAAGATTGGCGCAACGGTGTTCTTGATTGTGCAACGGCTCACGGAAGGTGCTTGGCAGTTGCAAAACACGGTGACAGGTGAATGGCGCACCTTTGATGAGAGCGGTCTTCTCGATCAGTTCGCCACTAACGATTTGTCGTTTGTTGTGGCAGTTGATGAGGGCGCCAGTTCCGCAAGCAAGCTGTCTGAAAAGCTCACTCGAGACCTTTCTGCCTATCCTCCAGAACTGGTCGATCTGGCCAAGAACCGCATCCAGTATCTTAAGGAGATTGACCGGAAGCAGCCGATCTCGATCACGCGTACAACGATTGAGCCTCTCACCCGATCGGTCGCAGAGCGGATCAAGGACAACACGCCGCCGGGTTGGCGGACGGTCTGCCGCGACTATCGGAAATGGTTGGCTGCGGGTCGCGACATTCGGGCAATCATTCTGAGGCACGCCGATCGGGGAAATCAGGTGCCAGGTTGGCCCCAGAAGTGAAGGCGATCAGCGATCAAGTCATTCAGGAGTTGTACATGACGGCGGAGCGCAAGCGGGTGCCTGAAGTGCATTTGGAAATCGTTCGCCGGCTCAGCGATGCCAACAAGTTTCGGCCAGAAACTGAACGCCTTCCGATTCCAGGCCGAAGCACGATATATCGTGAGATTCAGCGCAAGTCACCTTACGAACATCATGGTGGCGCGGTACGGCAAACGCCGGGCCGACATGGAATTCAGGGTGTCCGGCGCCGGTCCCGACACATGCCGCGCTCTTCAACGCGTATCGATGGATCACACGCCAAGCGACATCATCGTCGTGGACGACAATAGCATGTTGCCGCTGGGCCGGCCGACAATCACGTCGGCGCTTGATGAGCACTCCCGGTGCCCAATGGGCTTCTATTCCGGTTTCGAACCGCCGAGTTGCTTGTCGGTGATGAGGTGCCTGAAACACGCGATTCTCCCAAAGACTTATGTCCAGCACGAGTTTCCAGGGATCAAGAATCGCTGGGAGTGCTACGGCGTGCCGGAACTCGTTGTCGTCGATAATCCGCCAGAGTTCCATTCCAGCCATTTCGAACGTGCGTGTTTACAGATCGGCGCCGATATCCAATACGCGAAGGTTCTCGTGCCCTGGTACAAGGGCAAGCTTGAAAGGTTTCAGGGCACAATGTGTCACGATCTGATGCACGGCAACCCTGGGACGACATTCAGCAACATCCTGGAGCGTGACGACTACAATCCAAGCCGGCACGCCGTAGTTTTGTTCAGCACGTTCCGCGAGATGCTCCACAGGTGGATCATCGACGTCTATTTGCAAACGCCTCATCGTGGCATCAAGGATACTCCGTCTCATCGGTGGCAAAGCGATATGATCGACTTACCGCCTCCATTGCCGCCGAGCGCCAGCGAACTGGAGGTTGTACTGGGGATGACCGTCCAACGGGTTGTGTTCCACTACGGTGTTGAACTGGAAGGCCTCAAATACAATGGCCCAGAACTTGGAGAACTGCGGCGGCGAATGGGTGTGGGCGCGAAAGTCGAGCTGACTTTCGACCCTGGCGACCTGGGCCGCGTCAATGTGCTTGATCCCCAGAAGGGAACCTATATCTGTGTTCCCGCGGTGAATCAGGCCTACGCCAAGGGCCTCTCGTTCTGGCAGAACAAGGTCATTCGCCGGTACGCACAGCGGCAGTTGGATACCCCCACCGACATCGTAGAGTTGGCGCAAGCCAAAGCAGAAATCCGTGCGCTGGTGGAGCGCGATTTCAACCGCAAGTCGACGCGGGGCCGGAAGCGCCATGCGCGGTTCTTGGAAGATCACACAGCCGCAACTCCCTCGGAGGCGGCGGGCGCCGAAACCGTGAGCGGTGATCCGGACAGCGAGACACAACCCAGGGGAACGTCCGAAGCCGCCCGCAGAAGAAGGCTCCACCGGCGCCGCCACCCGCCCGGTGTAATGCTTTCACTGATGACGAGAGCCTACCGGTATTCGAAGCCGATCTGGACTTGCCTCGCCTCTCGGCGGCGGTGATTTCGACAGTGGCGATGGAAGAAAGATCATGACAGAATCCATGGAGCGGTCGGAACGTGTACTGGTCAAATACCCGTTATTCAAAACCGCGGTCGCGCGAGTCCAGGCCTGCTTTGATAGCCATGACGCCACAGCCGAACCGGACTGTTGTCCCATCGTTGGCGAGAGCGGCAGTGGGAAGACCACGATCATTTCGTACTTCGCCAGCCTACATCCACGCGTTGACCACAAGTGGGGTCTGGAAGTGCCGGTGCTCGTCGCAAAGGTGCCAGCCCGGCCAACGGTGAAGAGTTTCGCCGAAACGCTCCTATATCTGCTCGGTGATCCGCTTTGGTCGCGCGGCAACACCGTGGCAAAAAGCATTCGCCTCCGGGAGTTGATGAAGCGGTGCCGTGTGCGCCTTCTGGCACTCGACGAGTTCCAGCATTTCGTGGATGTCCGACAGGCGAACATTCCAAACGATGTCGCGGACTGGCTGAAGGAACAGGTCGAGGAAGCGCGACTGGCAATCGTGGTGCTCGGCTTACAACGCTGTTTGGAAGTCCTCAAGCAGAATGAACAACTCCGGCGCCGCTTTGGCGCGACCCTGCGCGTAGGGGCATTTCGCTGGGACGCCAAAGAAGATCGGACAACATACCGGGCATTCCTCCGCGCGGTTCAAGAGCAGCTTCCGGAGTACGGAATGACCTGCCTGTCGGACGTCGATATGGCTTTCCGCATGCACTATGCTTCATACGGCCTGATCGGCTACACGATGAAGATCATTCGCGGCGCCGCGCGGATCGCCCGTTGCCATCCGCGGCGGCAGATCACCTTGCGCACACTCTCAGAGTCGTTCGCAGAGCATGTCTGGTCGGAACGTCTCGATGATCCGAATCCATTCATTGAGTCCTTCGACTGTGACAAGGCGCCGCCGCTGACGCTGCCAAGCGCAAGGACGTGTGTCCCGCGCGCCACGGGCGGTAATCGCAGCGCGGGCCTGGAGTTGCACGCATGAGCATGCCGATCTTCCGTGGTGCCCGGTTGCTATTCCGCGTTGATCCACTCCCCCGCGAGAGTCCCCGTGGGTACCTCTGCCGCGTTGCCGAGACGCACGGTTATTGCGGGCCCCTTGCTCTGGCCCAAATTGCGGGATTACCAACGTCCGGGCTGGAGCGAGATGATACTGCCAAACACATTGCCTACGTACTACGCCTCGATCCAGAGGAGTGGCGGGGAATGTTCTACCGGCACGTCGGCGGACGCAATCGATTCGACCGACGGTCATTTTATGGCCAACTTATCAGCGACGATGATCTCAATTACGACCGGCCACGGATTTGCCCCCCTTGCCTCAAGGAGAGCCCGATCTGGTGGGCCGTGTGGGATTTGGGCCTTGTCACAACCTGCCCCATCCATCGTTGCCAACTGGTCAGTCAATGTCCGGTATGTAAGAGGAGGCTGGCGTGGCAGCGTCCCTCTGTCCATAAATGTCGTTGCGGACTCGATTTGTGCACTTTAACCGCCGAAGCAGCGGAACCCGATCTGGTGGCAATCAACGCAGCGATCTATAGGGCAGCTGGGTTTCCACCCGGTGAAAATGCTGAACTCGATCTAGCGGCTGGAGGCTTTCCGCCGGAAATGTTTAGGTTGGGCCTGGGGGATCTGCTAAGGCTCGTGCTTTTTGTTGGTGCCAGCCGTGAAAAGGAAAGGCTGCGCACGAAGCAACGGCCCTTTACCGCGACAGATCTTGCTGTCGCAACTGAGATCGACCGCGGCGCGGTCGCGGTGCTGAGAGACTGGCCTCGGCCATTACGGGAATTACTAAGGAACATGCTCCCACCGGACGTCACCGATCTGGTCGCTCTGAACTTCAGTAAGATCTTCGGGAATTTTTACCGTCATCTGTTTCGAGTTCTTCCGCGCGAGCGAGTTCGGATTCCTGCACGATGTCTTCGAGAGGTTTGTAGTCGAGGACTGGCCGGGCCTGATCCGCGGCCAGCACCGATACTTTTCGTCAGCCGTGCGGCGGAGTTCCCATTGGGTGGCTGCAAACGAGGCAGAAAGGATAGCGCGCACGACCGGCAAGCGGATTTGGGATCTCGCGCATCAGGGCCAAGTCGACGCCATATTTCTGAATGTGCGAGGGGGAGGAAGCCGCACTGAGTGCTGGATTCGACGGGAATCGCTGAACCAATGGATTGCTGCTCGTGACGCGGAACTCGCGCTCTACATGTCTCGGCCCGAGGCGGAGAATGCGCTCGGTCTGAAGAACTTCACCCTGACCACAGTCGCTGCCGCCGGAGCCATGCGCTACGCGAAAGGACCCGAGCGAAAATTCCCAGCGCGGTGTTTCTTCTTCCTTCGCGAAGACGTCATGAAGATCAAGGACGCTTTTGAAAATTACTCTGTGCCGGTGAAGGCATACTCGAGGCCTGGCGAGTTCATAGCGCTGCGCCATGCCATGAAGAATTACCTCGGCCGCAATTCAGGGCTTGCCGCGGTTATCCGTGCCGTCGTCGACGGCAGTCTCGTTCCGGTCGGACACACCAACCGGTTTCGTGGGATCACAGGGTATTTGTTCCGGTCTGAAGATCTGCGGAAGTACCGCCCTGTGCCAGGCATGACCGTGCCCCCGGAAGGCGTTGTCACCTTCGGGGAGGCGGCAGAGGTTTTGGGCGTAGCGATGCCTGTGGTTCGCGGCCTGGTAGCACAGGGCATTCTGCACCCTGCGGCGGAGTATCGGAACGGGTTATCGAAACTGTTGCTTGCCGCGGATGTTCAACATTTCGCGGAAAGCTACGTGGCGATGTCGGTCCTTGCCAGGCGATTCCATCTCCACAGTGGTTCTTTTGCGCGCCACTTGAAAGAGTCGGGCATTCCGCTGCTTGCGATCCCAATACCTGACGTTGGAAAGTATTATGCGTTTTTCCTCCACAAAGATCTTGCCGCTCAGATACAGATCCCAAGCCGCAGGATGCTGAGGGAGGCGGCGCGACGCCGCATCGTGGCCGCCCGGAAACAGCGCTGGGCAGAGTACAGGCAAGCCAAGGAAACCGCCTTGGGTAAACCGATGCGACGAGTCCGAGCGAAATGTCGCGCAAAGGCACTGGTCTTGAGCCGAGTCTGCCCAGTAATCGCCATCTGCCATCACACCGACAAATTAGGCGCACTCGGTCCGTACTGCCAAATCGCGAAGATGTTATTCTGGCAATCCAACTTTCTTACGAAGAGCGCTCACCCGCGGATCGCCGTTGAGCAGGCCGAATTCGGGATATGTCAGTGCTCTACCGATCCGAAATGGCCCAGCGGCAGTAGCACGATCGAGGGCCGCGAAAGTTCGGTCCTTGTCGCCCAACCCGGCGTAGATCAGGGCTTTGTTGAAGGGATTGATCGATGGAGTAGCGGTCGCGAATTGCTCCGCCTCATCACGGCGGCCGGCCCTCGCATAGGCGTAACCAAGTTCGCCGCGAACCTGATTGCCTGCCGGTACACCCCGATTAAAGGCCGTTTCGAGGATCTGGATTGCTTCGCCGATTCTCCCCTGGCCTAGTCGAGCCCTGCCCAGACACTCACTCCTTTCAGGGTTGTCCGCCTCCATCATTCTGCAAATGCTCACTGCCTCATCGTATCGGCCAGCCGAGATGAGCACGGTCGCCAGACGGTAGTGAATCTCGGGTGAGAGCGGGTCGGCCTTCTCCGCCGCGCGTGACTCGCGGAGTGCTTCCCCGATCCGCCCCAGCGGCAAAAGAAGGTACAAGGCGAAATCGGCGTGCGACTCGGAGCGACTCGGATCGATCTCGATTGCGCGCCGGAAGCTTTTTTCAGATCGCTCCCATTGCGCATCGCGCGCGTACATCATCCCCTGCGCGTAATGCGCCTGGGCTAACAGAGGGTCTAATTGGATCGCCTTTTCCGCCGCCACCCGCATTTTCGACATTTCCTTATAGATATCGAACTGGAATACACCGGACCGGTATACGTAAGCTGCGGCAAGGTCTGCGTACGCGGGAGCAAAAGAGGGGTCCTTAGCAACCACATCCTCGAGCGGACCTATACTCTGGTTTACGCCCGCTCCGCCACGCTCCACCGATAGGGCGCGCGCGTGGAGGTACGAATCATAAACCTCAGAACTGATCTCATAGCGGCGGCGGCCGCGCCCCAGCTTCAACCGCAGACTATTGACTATGCCGCGGGAGATCTCATCCTGAATGGCCAAAACGTCCGGCAACTCCCGATCATACCGGCCCGACCACAACGGAAAATCGTCGCGCACGCGGACTAACTGGGAGTTGATCCGCAATTGCTGCCCGACGCGCAAGACCGAACCTTCCAGGATGTAATTGGCATTAAGCTGCTTTCCTGCGTCACGTATATTCCGCGGCTTACCTTTAAAAACAAAGGACGAGGTCTGGGACCGAACCGCCAACCCGTCGATAACGGACAGATTGCGGATGATCTCGTCGGTGAGGCCGTCGGCGAAGTAGTCGTTGGCTGGATCTTGGCTCAGGTTCGTCAGAGGCAAAACCGCGATCGAAATAGGCTCATTTGGGCGCTGAAACCACCACCAAGCCAAGGCGCCAACTATAATAGCGACTCCTGCGGTCGCAGCTAAAGGCCACAGCCGTCTTCGGGGCGGCGGCGAGTTGATCCCTGGGCCGAGGATGGACGTCGACGGCTCAACCGCCGGTTGACGGATCACGGGTGCATATCCACCCTTCGGCAGCTCGATTATTAGCCCATCGTTCTTTCCGTCGCCTACGTAATATTCATTCAGCCGCGCACGTAGCCTGGCGGCCTCGTTCCGCACGATCGAGTTCTGTTTGGGATCGTGATCCGACCCGCGTCCGAACACCTCTACGGCGATCACGGATTCCTTGATCTCGGCGTCCTTGCCCTCCAGATGCTGTTCCACCACGAACCGCAAGAATCGGGCTAAGCGCTCATTGCGGCTAAAACCATCGCTCGCCAGTACTCGATTCAATTGCCGCCGCGCGGCGGCTACGTCGGGTTCCGCGGTGGGCATTCATTCGAGCATACCTCTTGTTTTCAGCGCTGTCCAAGTGTCTGAGACACCCTTGCAACACCCTTGGGCTTGTCTTGACGGCTGGACGAGCGCATTGTGTGTGCAGGCAGAGCAAAAGCAGGAGATTTT
>CAWDNV010000026.1:0-66890 GCA_963803735.1 uncultured Acidobacteriota bacterium
GATTGATCATGATGGTGAACCGGCGCCGGCGTTTGCTGGATTATTTGAACCGTCGTGATCCCGATCGGTACCGCGAGATTGTCGAACGATTGAGTCTGCGAAAGTAGTTGCGACTGCTTCCTCAGATTTTTGGCGTCCCGCGAAAGCGGCATTAGAAGCCAGGCGTGTTCGCCAGGCGGTTTAGAGATATTTAATTTTTGCCGCATTTCGTACTCCTCCCAAGCTCTTCCGTATTCTCTCCGGCAAATTGAATTTACTTACCCAATGCAGGGAAGCCGCGATTTACGCGGCGAAAGGAATCGAAGTTATGTCCCAATCTGCTCCACATCAAGTACAAGTCGAAGTTGGCGGACGCATGCTGACGTTTGAAACGGGAAAACTGGCCAAGCAGGCGAATGGGGCCGTTGTCCTCAAGTATGGAGACACCCAACTACTCGTTACGGCGTGCATGGATTCGCGTCCCAACGATCGCGATTTTTTGCCTCTGACGGTCGATTATCGGGAGTACACGTATTCGGCAGGCAAAATTCCCGGAGGATTCTTCAAGCGCGAGGGGCGTCCCTCAGAGCGCGAAATTCTTATTTCGCGGTTGATTGACCGCCCGCTCCGGCCCCTTTTTCCTGAAGGCTGGCGCAATGAAACCCAAATCGTCGGTTTGGTGCTATCCGCCGATAGCGAGAACGATCCCGACGTCATTGCGGTTACGGGGGCATCGGCGGCCGCGTTCATTTCCGATCTGCCTTTTGACAAACCGATTGCCGCAGTACGCGTGGGTTTGCTGGAAGGCCAGCTGGTGGCCAATCCGACCGTAGCCGAACAGAAGAAGAGCCTGCTCAATATCGTGGTCGCAGGCAGCGAAGATGCAATCGTGATGATCGAGGCCGGCGCGCTGGAAGTGTCCGAAGACACGATCGCGGATGCGCTCAGTTTCGGTCACGACCAGATTCGCCGCATCATTGCAGCGATACGCCAATTGCACGATCTTGTTCGGCCAAAGAAGGTCGTCGTCCCGCCGCTGGAATTCAATGAAGAAGTGAGTAGGGACATCGAGAAGCGCTTTGGCGAACGATTGCACGACGCTCTCAATACCGAAAAGCACCCCAAGAAAGAAAGCTACCGGCTTGTGGACGAGCTAAAACATGAAGTGCTGGCCACGATCCCGGAAGAGGACGAGGAGTTACAAAAGGACGCCCTGCGGGCGTTTGAACGCCTACGCGAGAAGTTTTTCCGCGATGACGTGCTCAACCGGCACCGGCGTCCGGATGGGCGCGCCTTTGATCAGATCCGGGCGATCTCCTGCGAGGTGGGATTATTGCCGCGGGTGCATGGTTCGGCGCTTTTCACCCGAGGTGAGACACAGGCCTTGGCAACACTGACCCTGGGAACCAAGGAAGATATGCAGCGGCTGGACCTGCTTTTCGAAGATGAAGCCTTCAAGCGCTTCATGCTGCATTACAATTTCCCGCCGTTTTCGGTGGGCGAGGTCAAGTTTCTGCGCGGTCCAGGGCGGCGCGAGATTGGGCACGGAGCGCTGGCGGAACGGGCGTTGGTCAACCTGCTTCCTCCGGAAGCCGATTTCCCCTACGCAATGCGGCTCGTCTCGGACATTCTGGAATCCAACGGCTCATCGTCGATGGCAACGGTATGCGGTGGTTCGCTGGCTCTCATGGACGCAGGAGTACCGATGCGCTCCGCGTGTGCCGGAATCGCCATGGGCCTGGTCATTGAGGGAGACAAGACTGCCGTGCTGACGGATATCGCCGGAGCTGAAGATCACTACGGCGATATGGACTTCAAGGTTGCCGGTACGCGAGCTGGGATTACGGCGCTGCAGATGGACATCAAGGTCGGCGGCGTGAGTGTTGGCGTGATGCGCAAGGCGCTCGAGCAAGCCCGAAAGGCGCGGCTCGAGATTCTCGACATCATGGATCGCACGCTTACGGAGCACCGCGGAACGATGTCGCAATATGCACCGAGACTCTTCCAGTTGACCATTCCTACCGACAAGATTCGCGATCTGATCGGCCCGGGAGGGAAGAAGATTCGCTCCATCATTGAGGCGACGGGCGTGAAGATTGACGTCATGGACGATGGCAAAGTGCACGTTTTTGCTTCCGACGGAGAGTCGGCCGAATCGGCACTGCGCATGATCCGTGATGTTACGGCCACCGCCGAGGTGGGCAAGACTTACCTCGGTAAAGTTGTCCGGCTGGCGGATTTCGGGGCCTTTGTGGAGATTTTCCCCGGCACCGATGGACTGCTGCACATTAGTGAGATCTCCGAACAGCGCATTCGCGATGTTCGAGACGAGCTGAAACTCGGCGATCAGGTGCTGGTAAAGGTCCTGGCGATCGAGGGGAACAAGATACGTCTCTCGCGGAAGGCCATCCTGCGCGAGCAACGCGAGAAACAGAAGCGCGAGGCGAGCGCACAGTAACCAACGCTGCTAAAGGCAAAAGGGGAGGCGAAGTCGCCTCCCCTTTTTCGTTAGCGGTCAGGTTCCCTTTATCGGGATGTTCCTTGTGTTGGCTGTTTAATTTGTTGCTGACAATCTCCTGATCGCGCAAGTAACTTGGAAAAATCCACGACCGGTGTTTGGACGAATGGAATTTCTCTCCCGGGGTCGATAGCAGGTCCGCTGAAGCCTCGTTGGACGCTGACGATAGGATTACCAAACAGCCCCTGCGTCATAAGTGTCGCAGTGGAATCGCTACGGATGTCATTCTGATAGCGCTTCTCAATCGAGAGGATCAGTTCAATCCTCCGCATTGCGTTAGCTGATATCTCCGCAAGCTTTACGGCGTTGACTTTACCAACCGGCACATTGTCCAGTAAAACCGGAGAACCGACAGCCACACCGAAGGCTTCTGGAACATAGACTGAGAATCGATACTTAGGAATGAAGAGTCCCGACGACCAAAGATACCAAAAGAGGCAACCTGCGATTGTTCCGGCAATCCCAATCGTGGCCATTCTGAGAGCTTTTTCGGAAACCCGAATCGTAATATCCGCCATAGTTTCCTCCTACGTTTCAAGATGGCGTTGAGCTGACGCGTTCGATGCGGGCGCCGAGGCGGCTGAGTTTTTCTTCGATGCGCTCGTAGCCGCGATCAATGTGGTAGACGCGGTCGATGTAGCTTTCTCCTTGTGCCACCAGCGCTGCGAGAACCAGCGAAGCACTGGCGCGCAAGTCAGAGGCAATCACGGTGCTGCCCTGCAGCGCGGTCGGTCCGCGGACGATGGCTTTGCGGCCATCGATGGCGATATTCGCGCCCATGCGCGTCATTTCGCTGGCATGCATGAAGCGATTCTCGAAAATCGTTTCCGTGATTACCGAAGTTCCCTCGGCTTGCGTGGCCAGGGCCATGAATTGGGCCTGCATGTCGGTAGCGAAGCCGGGATACTCTTCAGTTCGCACATCGGCGGCGACGAGTTTCCGGGCGCCGCAAACGCGCAGAGTGTGATCGTCGGGTTGCTGAATATCGACGCCGGTTTCGCGGAGCTTGGCAATGAGCGACGTGAGGTGATGCGGCGCGCAATCGGTTAACTCCACGGCGCCTTTTGTTATCGCGCCCGCGACCAGAAAGGTGCCAGCCTCGATTCGGTCGGGAATGATGCTGTGAGTTGCGCCGCCCAACTTCTGAACGCCTCGCACGCGAAGTGAGGAGGTCCCCGCGCCGTCGATTCGAGCCCCCATCTTCGTGAGCAACTCGATCAGGTCGGTAACTTCCGGCTCCAGCGCGGCGTTTTCGATGCAGGTTTCTCCCTCGGCGAGCACTGCGGCCATCAGGATGTTTTCCGTACCCGTGACGGTTATTTTCTCAAAGGTGACCTGGCCTCCGGGCAATCGGCGGCCGTGCGGGACCTTGGCTGCCACGTAGCCGTGCTCGGTAGAAATTTCGGCGCCCATCTGCTCGAGGGCTTTCAGATGCAGATCGACGGGCCGAGCGCCGATGGCACAGCCTCCAGGAAGAGAGACGCGCGCGTAACCCCAGCGGCCGACGAGCGGCCCCAGCGTGAGAATCGAAGCGCGCATGGTGCGGACGAGGTCGTAAGGCGCTTCGGCATCGGAAATCTTTTCGGCTTGAATGGTGAGATCGGTGGGCGGCAAATCCGGGGTTTCCACGCTGGCACTCATGTGCGCCAGCAGGCGCCCCATGGTGATGATGTCGCGCACGCGCGGAATATTCTTAAGGTGCACGGGCTCTGCGGTGAGCAGCGCCGCAGCCATCGCCGGCAGCGCGGAATTTTTCGCGCCGCTGATGCGGACGGTGCCTTCGAGACGGGTACCGCCTTCGATGCGAAAACGATCCATCAGCCCTTCTTCCGGGGATTGGTTTTGACTGGGCGGCTCGTTTTGCTCTGTTTATGTGGGCGAGCTGAATCCATGGCCAGCGCTTGCGACAGATTTGTTCCAAATCGTTGCAGCCAGCGGCGCGAGTCGGAAAGCGACATCCCGGTTTTCAGCATAACCAGCGCGATGCGCAGGCTGCCGGACTGAGCGAGGGCGCGTTTTGCCTCCGGAGCGCTTGCACCAGTAGCCTGCTCGAGTATTCGCAAACCTCGACTGCGCAGCTTCGCATTGGTCATGCTGAGGTCCACCATCCAATTATTGTAAACGCGCCCGAGACGAATCATCGCGGCCGTGCTGAGCATGTTCAGAATCAGTTTCTGGGCGGTGCCGGCCTTCATGCGCGTTGAGCCGGCAATCACTTCAGGACCGGTTTGCGGAGCGATGGTGATATGTGCCAGGCGAGAGGCCGGCGAATTCCGGTTCGATGTGATTAGCACCGTAGTAGTGCCGCGCTTGCGCGCGAGACGCAACGCGCCCAGAACATACGGCGTACGGCCGCTGGCCGTGACGCCTGTCACGATATCGCGCGCGCCTATCTTTTTGACGGCGAGATCACGGCCCCCCTGGGCAGCGGAGTCCTCTACGTTCTCGGCGGCGCGGGTCAGGGCGCGACGTCCGCCCGCGACCACGGCCTGAACAAGGCGAGAGGAGACGCCAAATGTAGGAGGGCATTCCGCGGCGTCAAGAGCAGCGAGACGGCCGCTCGTGCCCGCGCCCACATAGATCAAACGCCCGCCCTGTGCGATAGCTTTGGCGATGGCGTCCACGGCGCGCTCTATCGAAGGAAGCTCTCGTTGGACGGCGCGAGGGACGAGCTGGTCTTCACGATTGATCATCTTCAGCAGAGCGGGCGTGGTCATTTGATCGAGGCTCTGCGAGCGCGGATTGCGCCGCTCTGTAGCCGTCAATTTGTGCGAGGAGTTTTTCAACGGACCAAAGTGTGTCTGCCGAATGAAACGGCGAGTAGCTTCGTCGGGCGATTCATTGATTTTTTCCGGACGCCAATCCCAAGGACTCCACGACTGCGTTATGAATCGCCGGCTGCACGCGCCGGATTTCGTCGTCGTCGTGATTGGCATGGGTTCGATCCGCATTCGTCAGCAGCACAACAAAAAGATCCTTTTGCGGATCGATCCAGATAGAGGTGCCGGTGAACCCAGTATGGCCGAAGCTCTGCTTGGAAAAATACCTGCCGCTGGAAGAGGGTTCCGTAGGCACGTTCCAGCCCAGCGTACGCGCGTTTTTCGCCAGGGCGGCCGGCGAAGTGAATTGCGTGACCGTTTGGCGCTGGAGGATTCGCTGATGTGCGTAGATGCCGCGGTTCAGGATCATCTGGCAGAAGATTGCCAGGTCGGGGGCAGTGGAGAACATCCCCGCGTGGCCGGCGATTCCCCCCATGGCCACGGCGTTTTCGTCATGGACTTCACCGTGAAGCGTCCGCTTGCGGGCGCCGGAGATTCTTTCCGCTGAGGCAATGCGAGCGCCCAAAGGTTTTGGCGGACGAAACATCGTGTCTGTCATGCCAAGTGGGGCAAAGATGCGCTCCTGGGCTAATTGGTCGAGAGGCCGGCCGGTTAGGCGCTCGATAATCGCGGCCAGGAGCATGAAGCCGATATCGGAATAGATCGATTTGGCGCCGGGATCATACACAAGGGGTTCGGCCGCAGCGCGCGCGAGGATTTGGCTTCGGCTTTTGAGCTTCAGAAAATAATCCTGGTGAGCGGGGAGTCCCGAAGAGTGGGTGAGAAGGTGAGCGATCGTCACGCGCTCTCGCCGCGCGCGGTCGGGTCCGCAGGCCCAGCCGGCGATGTAGCGGCTGACAGGAGCGCCGATATCGAGTTGACCCGATTGGCTCAGCATGGCGCAAAGCGTGGTTGTGACGACAGGCTTGGTGAGCGAAGCCGTATCGTAAATCGTGTTCTCGTTAGCGCTGCCGGCATGTGTGGCATAACTCTGCCGTCCGAAGGCGTGAGTGAATAGCTCGCCCTTGTATCCCACCGCGAGCACTCCGCCTGGGTAGGCGCGATCTGCAATCGCGCGATCGAGCAGGGCAGAGGCAGACGTCAGTTTGGCGCGCGTTTCGTCGCTTGAGGGCGTGAGCTTCATCGGATTGGCTGGGAGAACCATGCCGGCGCCTATGGGGACTGCACCGGGCACGTTGACGGGAATGCGGCCCGAGATTGCTGCCTGACCGAAAATTGCGCGAGCGGCGGCGCGTTGCGCTACGTCAGCGTTGCTGAAAACGCCTACCCATGTTTTTGCTTCAGGGAAGTGCTTGATTACGTAAGGGCTGCCGAAGCACGCTACGATCACCGGTTTGTCGATGGCCAGGAGGCGATGAACTGCCAACGCTTGCTCATCGGGCAGGGCCACGCTGCCTTTGCGGTCGGCCACACGAACAAAAAGCGCCAGGATCACAACGTCGTAGGCTGAAACGTTGGAGAAATCGAGATTGCCGATCGGACTGTACCGGGTATCAAAGCGCAAAGTATCGAGCGAATCGACGCGGCAGCGGAGTTCGTTTTCAAGGAATCGGCCGGGGTGGGCGTCGGGATCACCGGCGATATTTACGAGCAGCAACTTCAGGGGGCGCGTCGCGTCGAGAGGCAGAATTCGCTGGGTCTCGCGAAGCAGCGTGACACCGCGATTCGCGATTTCGTCCGCCGCTTGGCGGAATTCGCTGCGGGCCAGTAGTTTCGGAAGAGACTCGAGATCGACGAACCTATTCTGATGCAATCCGACTCGCGCTTTCGCGCGAAGGACGCGGGTCACGGCCTGATCGATTCGCGCGAGCGGCAGGCGGCCCGAGTCTGCCGCGTCTTTCAGCGCTGCCAACGCCGCGTCGGGCACGGGCGGCTGCAAAAGCAGATCCACTCCGGAGAGAAGTGCCTGCACGGCGGCTTCGCCGGGAGTGAAGTGCCGGGCGACGCCTCCCATATCCATCGCGTCAGTGACGACGAGACCATCGAAGCCGAGTTCATCGCGGAGCAGGCCGCCGACAATTCTCGGCGAGAGCGTCGCAGGTCTGCCACTTTCGGGCTCGAGCGCCGGCACGGCTAGATGCCCGGTCATTACCGTGCTTGCTCCGGCTGTAAAGGCTGCGCGAAACGGCGGCAATTCCACAGAGTCGAGATGAGCGCGGTCGCTCGCTAGGGCGGGCAAGTCGAGATGCGAGTCGATCTGAGTATCGCCGTGGCCGGGGAAATGCTTGGCTGTGGAAAGAGCGCCGTTTTCTTCGACGCCGCGGACGTATGCTTCGACGAACGCAGAAACCCGCTGCGGATCTTCGCCGAAAGAACGGACATTGATAATGGGATTGTCTGGGTTGCTGTTTACGTCCGCGACGGGCGCGAAAATCCAGTGGACGCCGACGGCCCGCGCTTCGGCCGCGGTAATGCGTCCGACCGTGTAGGCGTCCTCGGGACGGCCGGTCGCAGCAACGGCCATGGCATGAGGAAAAGACGTGCCGTCCTCGAGGCGCATTGCGGTGCCGCGTTCGAAATCCGCCGCAAAGAGCAGGGGGACGCGCGATGCTTTCTGCAGGAGATTAATGAGCGCAGCGGTTTCGTATGGCTTACCGCGCTCGATTCCGAAGGGGCCGGCGCGCGTGCCCAACATGAATCCACCGACGTGGTTGTGCTCAATCGCGCGCAGCAACTCACGATATTCCGGGCTGTCAAAGGACATGAATTCGCCATGGAATGGCAGCATGACGAGCTGCCCAAGCTTTTCCTCCAGGCTCATTTTTGCGAGCGTGCGCTTGATCCAGGACTCGGCCGCGCCTGAAGGGTGCTGGCGGGTGCTTTTGCGGACGGCGGAGCGTCGTGCTGGCGGGCGGCGGGAACTTGGCATTAGCGGGCGGGGCGCAGGAAAAGCGCGGAAGATTCGATTGCGAATGGGCGAGCGGCGAGTGGTTTGTGCTGCATGTGCGGATAGCGGCGAGTTTACGAATAGAAGAAACTGTGCCGCGTCAAAAAGTATAAAGCGGCGTCGAATCGTCACACAAGAAATGCGGGGCTGAATCGCGCGTAAGTGGTAAGAGCAGCGCTTTGCAGCGAACTCTGAGTGCCCATCGCCTGGGCAGCCCCATTTAGATCGAGATTCCACCGGATTGCACCGCGTCGAAGGGAAAGCTAAAATCTCGTCAATGCGCATCGTTTCCCTCCTTCCCGCCGCCACGGAAATTCTCTATGCCGTTGGGGCGGGCGACTCGGTGGTTGGCGTCACGCACGAATGCGATTTTCCCGCCGAAGCGGCTAAGAAACCTGCGCTGATTCGGCCGCGCGTGGATCCTTCCGCGCGTCCGTCCGAAATAGACCGGCAGGTGAGGGAACTGGTCGGCCGGCGCGAAAACATCTACGCATTCGATTCCGAACTGCTTCTGAGGCTGCAGCCGGATCTCATCGTTACCCAGGACTTGTGTGACGTCTGTGCGATATCAGCCGACGACCTCGCGGCTGGCCTCTCGCGTTTTCCCGCGGAAAGCAGGCCTCAAGTAGTCAGCTTCTCTCCACACAGCCTGGCTGACGTTTGGAATGGCGTTCGTGAAATCGGAGAAGCTGCCGGACGCGAGTCGGAGGGGCAAGCGTTGGCAGAATGGCTGGCGTTGGAAGTCTCAACTGTGCAGCAGGCGGTGGCTGAATTATCGCTCCGTCCCAAAGTGCTGTGCCTCGAGTGGTTCGATCCGCCCTACGTAGCCGGCCATTGGGTTCCGGAGATGGTGCGGCTGGCGGGCGGCGTCGATGTCCTGGGGCGTGAAGGCGCGCCGTCGTTTCGTATTGATTGGCAAGACGCTGTTTCAGCGAAGCCCGAGATCGTCGTGTTGATGTCTTGCGGCTACAACCTGGAACGCAACATTAATGTCTGGCGGTCGACGAAACTACCGCCGGGATGGGACGACATTCCCGCAGTCAGGAATGACCGAGTCTATGCGGTAGATGCCAACGCGAATTTCTCGCGGCCAGGGCCGCGCCTGAGTGAAGGAGTGGCGTTGCTTGCGTCCCTGCTGCATCCCACGCGCGTGGGCAGTGCTTTGACGCCGCAATCATCCGTGCAGCGCGTCGGCTCAGAATCAGATTCGTTGCGCGCGAAGCCCGCAAGCTAAGTCTCCCCCGCCCGAAGCCAGAGAGTCCTCGCCGACGATATTTTATCGGGAAGCCGATCCTGATTGGATCGGCGATTGACCGCAGTGCCAATCTGCCTAAGAATACTCGCCATATGGTTAATCCTCTTTCACACAAGCGTTTGGCTGTGCTCGGCGCAGGCAAGATGGGTGGCATTCTGCTGCGTGCATTTCTGAATCAGAAGCTGGTGTCGCCTGGACACGTGGCCGCGACCGTGCGGCACGCGGACCGTGCCGAAAAACTCAGCAAAGAGCTGGGCGTTCGCATTGGAACGGACAATCGCGCGGCGGTGCACGGCGCGGACGTGGTGCTGCTGGCAGTGAAGCCGATGCAGGTGGCCGAAGTGCTGCAGGAGATTCAGGCGGAGCTGAAGGCTGGGAGCGTGCTGGTCTCCATTGCGGCTTCCGTGCCGACGAAATTTATCGAGCAGCACCTGGGGCGCGAAGTCGCGGTGGTGCGCGCCATGCCGAATACCCCGTGCGCCATTGGGTACGGAATGACGGGAATCGCTCGCGGCAGCCATGCCAGCGCGGCGCACGTGGAGATGGCGAAGGCCATGTTTGAGGCCGTTGGGCGCGTTGTGGTGCTCGACGAGAAGCACATGGACGCGGTAACGGGACTTTCGGCGAGCGGCGCGGCGTTTGTGTACATTATCCTGGAGTCGCTGGCAGAAGGCGGGGTGAAAGTGGGGCTGCCGCGCGACGTGGCTACGCTACTGGCCGCGCAGACGATGCAAGGCGCGGCGCGAACCGTGCTGGAGACGGGCGATCATCCGGCGCTGCTGAAAGACGCCGTGACGACGCCGGCGGGCTGCACTATCGACGGCATCATGGAACTGGAAGACGGGAAAGTCCGCGTAACGCTGATCAAGGCGATCGTAAAGGCCACGGAGCGGGCAAAGGAATTGATGTTCGACGCCGTGTGAGAGAAAGATTCTCTCTGTGTACTCTGTGTCTCCGTGCGCTCTGTGCTAAGTCCTTTTTGCCATGACGTCAAAGCTACACAGAGGTCACTGAGGCACGGAGAACACAGAGGGCGCCCCCCCCAAAGCGGAAAGCCGCCCACCCTTGCAAACCAAGGGTGGGGCATCCGCAAAACCAAGCCTGCGTGGGAGTGCTACGCGAGCGATGTTTTGTACAGGGCGACGAGCTTGCCCCAGGCTTTTTCCGCGTCGGTCATGTTGTAGATCGGTCCCTGGGCGTCATGCGGCATATCCGAAACGCACCAGCCGTGCTTGGATGAATAGACTTCAATCTCTGCCGGAACTTTCGCAGCGGCGAAAGACTCTTTCAGCTTGTCCTTTGCATCCGGTTGGCGCATGTCGTCGTTGGAAGCGATTCCAAAATACATCCGCGCTTTGATCTTTGGCGCGAGCAGGTGCGGGCTGTCGGGCTTGTCGGTCACCAAGCCGCCGCCGTGGAACGAGCCGCCGGCGCCAACGCGATTCGGCACTGCAGCGCAGGTCTTCACGACTAACGGTCCGCCCATACAGTAGCCTTGCGTGCCAATCTTCTTGCCCTTGTTGACTTCCTTCTGCGCGTCGAGAAACGCGACGAAGGCCACGGCATCTTTCTCCGCGTTGCCCGGTGCATTGATCGAAGCCATGAGCGGCATGATCTTTGGCATGTCCGTCTGAAAGTTGAAGGAGGAAACTTGGTCTTCCGGGATCACGGGTGCTTTGGCTACGCGATAGAAGGGATTGGGCACGAGCACCGAATAGCCTTCAGCAGCAATGCGCTTGCCGATGTCACGCATCGTCGGGCGCAAGCCGAACGCATCCGGCCAGATGATGACACCCGGGTGCGAGCCGGTGCTCGGATGAATGAACGCAGCGTCGCACATGCCGTCGGGAGTTTTGATGGTGACATCGGTCTCGACTACCGGCATCGCGGCGGCTGACGCCGAAGTCGCCGTGGCGGCGATGCCAGCGGCCACCGACATGGCGATGAAGTTGCGCCGCGAAAGATCACTGCTGACCTCGTCACTTTGCTCGGGAAAATGCTTCTCATCGATCATAGGCTTACTCCTTTTTGTAGCGGTGGGCTTCCCAATTTCGTTTGAACTTGCCTTCGCGCAAGCAAGCTATGCCAGCCTTCTTCGACTGTCAAGCTCGGATCTGCCGTGAAAAGTTTCACTCTACTTTCACACCGCAAGTATGGATGAGGCTTGCGGCTTGTGTTAGGATGTGCGGCTCAGGACGATGCCCAGACAATACGTCCCCATTCTGATTTTTGCCTTCCTGGCGATGGCCTTTCCCGCCGTTACCCTGGTCCTTTTCAAATTCATTCGGCCGGACTCGCGAGCGACGGGGGCGAAACTCAAGCCCTATGAGTGCGGCATTCCAGCGGAAGGCGACGCGCGCGGCCGCTATTCGGTGCGCTTCTATATTGTCGCCATCCTATTCGTGATCTTCGACGTGGAGACGATTTTTCTGTTTCCCTGGGCGGTTTTATATTCCACGCACGAGGAAGGCTTCCGGCTGACGCCGCTGTATGGCCTGGCAAGCATGTTTGTCTTTCTCGGAATACTAATCGTCGGCTACGTATGGCTGTATCGTAAGGGCGCGCTGGAGTGGGTATAAATCAACAGGGAAATTGCGAGGCTTTCCCGGCAGGATTTGGCGGCCGGGAATTTTTTTGCGCGGTTGCCTTGTATGGTGGCGTGTGTTAGAAGTTACGGTTCGATTTGCACCGGATTTGTGCGTGTGTGCGCTGAATTTTGGTGCTGCGAGGGCTTGGCATGAATGAAGCGTTTGCACTCCTTTCGAGCTCATGACCAACGATTCTGAGGAAAAGCAGCCGCCTCGTCCACCCGAGGCAGAAAAGCCCGCGGCCCCTGCTGCACCTTCAGCTTCCCCTTCTGCTTCGGGCGGAACACCGCCGGGCGAAGCGCCCGGCAAGCCTGCGGCTCCGTCTGCTCCTGCAGCTCCGGCAAAACCGCCGGTGGCTGCAGCTCCGCCAAAGCCCGCGGCGCCTGGGGCGCCAGCGAAACCACCTGGGCCACCGCCGCCTCCGAAGGAACCGCCGGCCAAGCCGACGCCACTCGATAACGAGTTGGTGAAGCGCTATAAAGCGCGTTTTGGGGGCGGCATTGTGGAAGCCTGGCTTGATCGCAAGCAGGCAATTCTCGTGGTTGCAGCGGATCGGCTTCTGGAAATTGCGCGCTACACCCGCGACGAGGAAAGCTTCGATCTGATTAGTGGACCTTACAGCCGTGGATTGGCCCAAGCGCGAAAAACGGTTTGAGTTGGTGCTGATCCTCTACTCATTTCCGAAGAATGAGCGCTTGCGCATCAAGGCGCTGGTGGGGGAAAACGAGCCGGTGGCAAGCGTGGAGAGCGTCTGGCCGACGGCCAATTGGTTGGAGCGCGAAGTCTACGACATGTTCGGCATCGTCTTTGAGGGTCATTCGAACCTTAAGCGTTTGCTGCTGCCGGAAGAGTGGCAAGGCTATCCGCTGCGGAAGGATTACGACATTCTGCAGCAGGATGAGGCTTGGGTGCGCGAAAACCTAGGCATCGAGAGCGGGCAATAGCTTTCATGGCAGACCGATACAACAGTGTTGGTGGAGCGGCCGGCGGGGTGAACGTCGAGACTACAGTTCTTGGCGCGGACGAGATCATCCTCAACATGGGGCCGCAGCACCCTTCAACTCACGGAGTTCTGCGCGTGAAGCTGCGCCTGGATGGCGAGAAGGTGGTCGGTTCGGAATGCGTGATCGGCTACCTGCATCGCGGCGTCGAGAAGATTGCGGAACATCGTAGCTATCAGCAGTTCGCGCCCTATGTGGACCGCATGGATTATGTGGCGGCGGTCTCGAACGGCCTGGGCTACTGCGAGGCGGTGGAAAAGCTGATGCAGGTGGAAGCGCCGCTGCGGGCCCGCGTGATCCGCACGATTCTCACGGAACTGCAGCGGATTGCCAGTCATCTGTTTTGGCTCGGCACGCATGCTCTCGATATCGGCGCGCTGACGCCGCTGTTCTATTGCCTGCGCGAACGCGAAGAGATCCTGAAAATTTTCGAGAAGTATTGCGGCGCGCGTCTCACTACGCACGCCTTCCGCATTGGCGGCCTGCAATACGAAGCCTACGATGAGCTGGAAAAAGACGTCGAAAGATTCTGCAAGGATTTCGACAAGCGCGTCGACGAATACGAATCGCTGCTCACGGAAAATCGCATCTGGGTGGGCCGCACGAAAGGCATTGGAATTCTGACTGCGGAAGCCGCCATTGCGATGGGCGTTACCGGCCCCGTGCTGCGCGCGAGCGGAGTGGAGTGGGACATTCGCAAGGCGATGCCGTATGCGGCCTACGATCAATACGAGTTCAGCATACCGACAAGGCAAAACGGCGACACCTACGACCGTTACCTGGTGCGCATGGAAGAGATGCGGCAATCGCGGAAGATCTGCCTGCAAGCGATTGAGAATATTCCGGCAGGACCGATTCTCGGCAAAGTGGGTAAAGTGCTGAAGCCGCCGCCGGGAGAGGTATATCACTCGATCGAAGCGCCCAAAGGCGAACTGGGCTACTACATCGTGAGCGATGGCACGACGCAGCCCTATCGTGTGCGTATTAGTCCGCCGTCACTGATTAATTTGGAAGCGCTGGATCAGATGATCCGCGGGCATCTGGTGGCGGACGTGGTAGCCATCATTGGGACGCTCGACATTGTGCTGGGCGAGGTTGATCGCTGATGAACTTTAACGCGATCATTCCTTACATTCTTCCTGTGCTGTTTGCGCTGGTGATTGTGGCGCTGCTGCCGCTTGTGGCGGGCTACATCGTGCTGGTGGAACGCAAGGTGATGGCGGACATGCAGGTCCGCCTCGGACCGATGCGTGTTGGTCCACACGGATTGCTCCAGCCAATTGCCGACGCCGTCAAGTTGCTGCTCAAGGAAGACATTATCCCGGAGAGCGCGGACAAGTTGGTGTTCTGGGGCGCCCCGCTCATTTCGGTTACTGCGGCGATGCTGGCATTGGCGGCCGTGCCGATCGGTCCCTTCTTTCAGATTGCCGACCTGAACATCGGCCTGCTTTTTATCCTCGGCATCAGCTCGCTTGGAATCTTCGGAATCGTGCTCGGCGGCTGGGCTTCGAACAGCCACTATTCGCTGATGGGAGCGCTGCGGAGCGCGGCGCAACTGGTGAGCTACGAGACTTCAGCCGGAATGGCCATTGTGGGCGCACTGCTGCTAGCGGGGACGCTCTCGACGCGCGGAATCGTGCAGGAACAATCGGATACCGGCTGGTGGTTCATCTTTGTCGCGCCGGTAGGATTTTTCATTTATCTGGTTGCGTCGATCGCGGAAACCAATCGCGCTCCATTCGATATGCCGGAAGCGGAATCGGAACTCGTAGCCGGGTATATGACGGAGTACAGTGGCTTCCGCTGGGCGCTCTATTTCCTGGCCGAATACACAAATATGGTCGTGGTGGCGTCCATCGCTACAACCCTGTTTCTGGGCGGCTGGATGCGGCCCTTTGCGAATACGCCCGCATTCAATTTCCTCGATTATCTGCCGCCGCTGCTGATGCTTTGGGTGGCCGGATATTGCTTCCGGCGCACGCCGAAGCAGCCCGTGCAGGTGCAGAAGATGTTCATGGCCGCAGTGGGATTGCTCTGCATCGTGGTGGCGCTGGTGCTGATCATGCCGCTGGCCGTACCGCGCGACTCTTTTCTGGCCACGTCGAAACCCGGCATACACGGAGCATTCTGGTTCCTCTTCAAGGTTGCCGCGTACATCTACGTGTTCATGTGGTTGCGGTTCACGTTTCCGCGATATCGGTTCGACCAATTGATGCGGCTGGGCTGGCAATTCCTGGTGCCGCTTTCGATCGTGAACGTGATGATGATCGGCCTGGCTCTCGCGCTGCATCGCCAATTTGGCTGGCCGAATTGGATTTCGTTTCCCCTGTGTATCGTGCTGACGCTGATAGGGGGCGGCTTTCTTTTGGCGACGGGTGAGAAACACGAACATCCGTTCGTCGGCGAAGAGGAAGAAGAACAAAAGGAGGAGACGCCCGTCCATGCTTGATCAGGCCGTCTTCTACTTCTTCGCGGCGCTGGCAATCGTTTCGGCGATTCTCGTTGTGACGCGGCGAAACGCCGTGCAGAGCGCGATTTTTCTGGTGACAGCGCTGCTCGCGACGGCGGGAATCTTCCTGAGCCTGAACGCGGAATTTGTCTTTATCGTGCAGGTGATCCTATACGCGGGCGGGATCATGGTGCTGTTTGTTTTCGTGATCATGCTCGTAAACCTGGACGTGGCGTTGCATCAGGTGCAGTTCAACCGGCAGTGGTTTGTGGCGCTGATTATCTCGGCGGTACTGGCGGCGCAGGTGGCCGCAGCGGTTGCGGTCAGCCGGCACTCGCTATACACCATGCCGGCGGCGGCTCCGGAAACACTCGAACCCAATACGGAGCGTGTGGCTTTCTATTTGTTCCATACCTATATGCTGCCTTTTGAGCTTGCCTCGATCCTGTTGCTGGTGGCCATGGTTGGCGCCGTAGTCATGGCCAAAAAGAGGGTGTGAGCGATGGTGCCGATCGGACACTACATCTTTCTGAGCGTGGCCATGCTGGCCATCGGCATCGTGGGAATCGTGACGCGGCGCAACGTGATCATCATTCTGATGTCGGTTGAATTGATACTGAACGCGGTCAACATC
Organism: uncultured Acidobacteriota bacterium; assembly: GCA_963803735.1. Lineage (GTDB taxonomy): Bacteria > Acidobacteriota > Terriglobia > Acidiferrales > UBA7541 > Palsa-189. The sequence continues at coordinate 16,152 of CAWDNV010000026.1, forward strand.
AATCTGGTGGCTTTCTCGCGGTTGGTGGGCTCGGTGGAAGGACAGATCTTTGCCATCTTTATTATTACCGATGCCGCAGCAGAGGCGGCCGTGGGATTGGGCATCATTATTGCTTTCTTCCGCAATCGCGAAACGGTATTGGCTGACGAAATGGATATTCTCAAATGGTAAGCGGCAGGGAAGCGGTGGCTCGAGGATTCGCGTATGCCGACTGAATTCTTTCTGCGAAGTATCTGGCTGATCCCGCTGTTTCCGCTGGCGGGCGCGGCGACGATGTTTTTCATCGGGCGACGCCTTTCGAATGGGGCCGTGAGCGCGGTCGGTGTGGGCAGCGTCGGGCTGTCGATGATCTTCGCTTTCGGAGCAATCCTACAGCTCATTGCGCGAGAACCGGCACAGCGCGTGGTGGAGATTATCCTGTTCGATTGGGTGCCCGCCGGCGCAATGCACACGATGTCCGGCCGCCTGGTGAACTTCAACGCGCAATGGGCCATGCTGCTCGATCCGCTTTCGGCGGTGATGCTGGGCGTCGTGACCGGCGTGGGCTTTCTCATTCACGTTTATTCCACCGGCTACATGGCACACGAGGGCGGCTATTACCGCTTCTTCGGGTATCTGAATCTGTTCATGTTTTCGATGCTGGTATTGGTGCTGGGGAATAATTTGCTGTTGCTTTTCGTCGGCTGGGAAGGCGTGGGATTGTGCAGTTACCTGCTGATTGGGTTTTATTTCCTGCGCAAATCCGCATCGGACGCGGGTAAGAAGGCGTTCATCGTCAATCGGATCGGCGACGCGGGGTTTGTTCTCGGGCTGTTGCTTCTGCTGAATGCGATCGGCACGCTGCGCTTTACGGAGATCGGTCCGGCCATCGAGGCGGGCGGATTCACCGTGGGAAATGGCGTGATGACCGCGATTGCGCTGCTGCTTTTTGTGGGCGCGACGGGGAAGTCGGCCCAGATTCCGCTGTACGTCTGGCTGCCGGACGCGATGGAAGGGCCCACGCCGGTGAGCGCGCTGATTCATGCGGCGACGATGGTTACGGCGGGCGTCTACATGATCACGCGCATGAACGTGGTCTTTCAGCTTGCGCCGGTGGCTTTGGCCGCAGTTGCCACGGTTGGCGCGGTGACGGCGATCTATGCCGCGAGCATGGGTCTCGTGCAACACGACATAAAACGCGTACTCGCCTACTCCACAGTTAGCCAGCTTGGGTACATGTTTCTGGCGCTGGGCGTGGGCGCGTTCACGGCGGGAATTTTTCACCTGATGACGCACGCGTTCTTCAAGGCGCTACTCTTCCTTGGTTCGGGCAGCGTGATCCACGCGCTTGGCGGCGAACAGGACATGCGCAAGATGGGCGGGCTGTGGAGCAAAATCCCCGTTACTGCGTGGACGTTTTTGCTCGCCACCATCGCAATTTCTGGAATTCCTCCGCTGGCCGGATTCGTGAGCAAAGACGCAATTCTGGCGGCTTCATTCAACGCGCGGCCCTTGCTTTGGGGAATCGGGTTCGTAACCGCGGGGATGACGGCGTTCTACATGTTCCGTCTGGTGTTTCTGACATTTTTCGGCGAATCGCGCGTTCCGCACGACGTCGAGCACCACATTCACGAATCGCCGCGCTCGATGACCGTGCCGCTGATGATTTTGGCGCTGCTTTCAATTGTGGGCGGGTGGATCGGCTGGCCGGAGTCTTTGGGCGGCAGCGATCATTTTGCGAAATTCCTCGATCCGGTGATCGCGCGGCACGCGGAAGTGATCGCGGCGGTTCCGGAGGCAACGCAGCACACTACCGAATACGAGTTAATGGCGGTTTCCGTGCTCGTCGCGCTGGTGGGAATCGGTCTTGCTTGGTTTTTCTACCTGCGGAAGCCATCCATACCCGGAAAGCTCGCGCAGAAATCGGGCGGGCTGTATCGCTTGATTTACAACAAGTATTACGTGGACCAGATCTATGACGCGATGTTTGTGAACCGCTCGAAGGATTTGGGTACCACGCTGGGGGCGTTCGATCGCGGCGTGATCGATGGCCTGTTCGTGAATGGTGCGGGATGGGTGACGCGCGCGACTTCGAGTGTTTCCATGGTTTGGGACAAATGGATCATCGATGGGCTGGTGAACCTGGCGGCGCGCATCGTGTGGATTTTCAGCTATCCCGTAAGAATGATTCAGAGCGGACGCGTTTCGAATTACGCGCTGCTGATTGTTTTGGGCGTGCTGGTCTTTTTGGGCTATTACCTGCGGGTGACCGGCGTGACGCTGCACAGCATGCTGCACTAGAAGGCGAGGGAGAACGCAAGTGAACGAAACTCACATCCTGAGCTGGATTCTGTTCACGCCGCTCATCGGTGCCATGGTGCTGCTTTTTATGCCGCGCGAATGGGATAACGCGCAGCGTGTGATCGGGAACGTATTCGGAATGCTCGGCTTCGTTGTCTCGCTGCCGCTGATCTGGCGATTTCAGATCGGGACGCCGGGGTATCAGTTCCGCGAAACTTACGACTGGATTCCTTCCATTGGCGCGCACTATTCGCTGGGGATCGACGGCATCAGCTTTCTTCTGGTGATGCTGACCACGCTTCTGGGCGCGATTTCAATTCTCTCGTCGTGGAGCGCCATTCAGACCCGCAAGAAGGAATACTACATTCTGTTCCTGCTTCTGCAGACGGGCATGCTGGGCGTCTTCATGTCGCTCGATTTCTTTTTGTTCTACCTGTTTTGGGAAGTGATGCTGGTGCCGATGTATTTCCTGATCGGCGTGTGGGGCAGCGACCGCCGGCTCTATGCGGCGATCAAATTTTTCCTGTATACCCTGGCAGGATCGGTGCTGATGCTACTGGCGATTCTGGCGCTTTACTATCGCGCGCACGAGGTGGTGGGGGTAGGGGCCGCCTACACGTTTGACATTCCCACACTGCTGGGCGCGGTGCCGCAGTTTTCGACCAGCCTGCAGCGGCTGCTGTTCTGGGGCTTTTTCTTTGCTTTTGCCATCAAGGTGCCGATGTTTCCGTTCCACACCTGGCTTCCCGATGCGCACACTGAAGCTCCCACGGCAGGTTCGGTAATCCTGGCGGGCGTGCTGCTGAAGATGGGCACATACGGATTCATCCGCTTCTCACTGCCTCTTTTGCCGACAGACGCCGTCGCGCGGCAGCACATCGTCACCATCCTGATGGTGCTTTCTATTATTGGCATCATCTACGGCGCGCTCGTCTGCATGATGCAAAAAGACATGAAGAAGCTCGTCGCTTACAGCTCGGTCAGCCACCTGGGCTTCTGCACGCTCGGCATTTTTGCGCTGAATCCGCACGGCCTTTCCGGCAGCGTCATTCAGCAGATCAACCACGGGATTTCCACCGGCGCGCTCTTCTTGCTTATCGGGGTGCTGTACGAAAGGCGACATACGCGGCTGATTTCGGAGTTTGGCGGGCTTTCGACGCCCATGCCGAATTTCGCGGCGATCTACCTGATTGCGACGCTGAGTTCGTTGGGCCTGCCGCTGCTCAATGGCTTCATCGGCGAATTCACGATCCTCAGCGGAGTTTTTCAGGTGAGCTTGCGCTGGACGGCATGGGCCGTGATTGGCATCGTGCTGGGCGCCGCGTATCTCTTGTGGCTGTATCAGCGCGTGATGTTCGGGCCGGTGACGAATCCCGTGAACGAGCATTTGCCCGATTTGAATATGCGCGAGTACGCGACCCTGATTCCACTGGTGCTGCTGGCCTTCTGGATCGGCATTTATCCCAAGCCGCTGTTCCGGGTTCTGGACGCGCCGGTGAGGCAGATCGTGGAGCAGGTGAATCCGAACTATTACAATTCCGCGACCGCCCAGCGTTGGGGCGAAAAACCTCCGGCTGCGATCGTGACGGCAACCGCTCCGGCCAAGGCCGATTCGGCCAAATCTGAAAAGCCGGTGAAGCCAGCTGTGGCTGCGGTAATCGCCGCGGCTTCCGCGTCTACGACCGCGAACACAGCGGCGAACCGCTAACCGCATGGATACTGCCGCATTTCGCCACGACTTCTTCCTGATCCTGCCGGAGGTGGAACTCGCGCTTTTCGGCTTGGCGATTCTGCTTTTCGACTTCATGCTGGGCGTGAAGGACAAAGCCGGCAACGCCGTTTTTGCGATGCTGGGCGTGATCTTCAGCGGCATCTCGCTTTACAGGCTGCGACCATTGGGTCCGGAAGCGGTGGGCGGCTTCAACAGTTCGATCGTGGTGGACCCATTTTTTCTGTTTTTCGGGATGATCTTTCTCATCGCCACGGCGCTGGTGATTCTGCTTTCGGTGCGCTATCTGCAAATCGAGAACGAACATCACGGCGAATATTACGCGTTGCTCCTGTTTGCCACCGTGGGAATGATGTTCATGGCGTCGGGCTACGACCTAATCGTGCAGTTCCTCGGGCTGGAGACGATGGCCATCAGCTTTTATATCCTTGTCGGATTTTTGCGGCATCAGCGGCGTTCGAATGAAGCTGCGGTGAAATATCTGCTGCTGGGAGCGTTTAGCTCGGGCCTGTTGGCGTATGGCTTTTCGCTATTGTATGGAATCAGCGCCATGGCGCAAATTAATGGGCCGCTGGGATTGCCGCTGCAGGTGCCGCGCACGAATATTGACGTGATACGCACGGCACTCGAGCTGCGGGGACCAACTGACTTGCTGGTAATTCTGGCTATCGTGACCGTGGCGGCGGGACTTTTCTTTAAGGTGGCGGCGGTGCCGTTCCACCAATGGGCGCCGGACGTTTACGAAGGCGCTCCGACCACGGTCACGGCTTACGTCAGCGTGGCTTCGAAAACGGCGAGTTTCGCGCTGCTGTTGAGACTCTTCCTTTATGCCTTCTGGCCGGTACGCGTGAACTGGGTGGGAATCATCGCGGCGGTGGCGATAGCGTCGCTCACGCTCGGCAATTTCGCCGCGATCACGCAGACCAACGTCAAACGCTTGCTCGCTTATTCTTCGATCTCGCACGTTGGCTATATCCTGCTGGGCCTGGTAGCGGCGATGAGCGGGCCCGAAGGCAATGAGACCGGGCTCAAGGGCATCGCCTTCTACCTTTTCGTGTATGCGTTCATGACCATCGGCGCTTTCGCCATCATCATCGTGCTGCGGCGGCAAGGCTTGATTGGCGACGAGCTCGACGACCTGAACGGTCTCTACCAGCGCAGTCCCGCATCGGCGGTGCTGTTGCTCATCTTTATGCTTTCGCTGGCCGGAATTCCGCCGCTGGCGGGATTTGTGGGCAAGTATTACATCTTGCTCTCGTTGATCGAGACGGGACATTATTATCTGGCGCTGTTTGGCGCGCTCTATATCGTGCCGGCTCTTTATTATTATTTCCGCATCGTAGCGCATGCCTGGCTGCGCGAGCCGGCCGGCGAGGTGCGCACGCGGGTGACGCCAGGGCAGTCGGTGGCGCTGGCCGTGATGTGCTTCGTCACGGTGATTGCCGGGATCTATCCTGAGCCGTTCATTCGTCTGGCAACTTATTCGTTGACCTTGCCGTCCGTACTCTTTGCCCGATAACAATCGAGATTCGAAGATTCCCCCCGCGCCACGGCGTGATGCGGACGGGTTTGCCCGGCAGCTTGGGAACGTCATGGACCTGCCGTTTGTGCTGGTCGGCAGCTTGGTGATCGGCGCCGGGTTAGGTTATCTGCTGGACAAGCGCTTTGGCACCTCGCCCATTTTGACTTTGATCCTCGGATTGCTCGGATTTGCGGGCGGAATGTTTGAAGTGATCCGGCGGCTCTCGGTAAGGCGCCCCACTGGAAAACAGTAAGATGGCAGGCGAGCCATTTGGAACGGCAGCGCTGCGTCGAATCGAATGGTTGACGCTGGTCCTCGGCGGCGCTGGTGCGGCTTGGGCCGGGTGGCGCTGGGGATGGCGTGGGAGTGCGGGGCTGGCAATCGGGGCCTTGGTTTCGTGGATCAATTTTCGCTGGCTGAAGGGCAGCGTGCATGCATTTGGACGATCCGCGACGGCACAGGCGGGTTCGCAGAACGTGCGTGTACCGGTGGGCGCGTATATTAAATTCTTTGCGCGCTTCGCTTTGCTGCTCGGAATTCTCTATGTTATTCTCACGCGTTCGTGGCTGCCGATGATCCCCGTGCTTACGGGACTTTTTGCGTCGGCCGCCGCGGTGGTCTTGGCCCTGGTGTACGAGTTGGTGTCGAGCGGCGTGCACCGAAACGCAAGCGGCTCCTAGCAAATCGGCCGAAACTACGGATCTTTAACTCGGAAGGACAATGGAAGAGAGCATCCTGGGAATAACGAAACTGGTGAATGCGGTTCTCGGCAAACTGGCATTGGCGCTGTTAACCGCTCTGCACATCAAGCCCGGCAATCCCGAATATCCCATTCCCAACCATGTTGCCATGGAGCTGCTGGTGTTTCTCCTGGCCGTTGTGTTTTTCTTGTGGCTGCGGGCGCGGCTTTCGGTGGAAAAACCCGGCGGCACGCAGCAGGTGATGGAGCTTCTGCTGCGCAATCCGATGTCGCTCGGCGTTGCCGACTTGCTCGAAAACAATATCGGCCACGGGGCGATGAAGTATCTGCCGGTTATCGGGAGCGTCGGCCTCTTCGTGTTGTTCTCGAACCTCATCAGCGTCGTGCCGGGGCTGGCTTCGCCCACGGCTGAGGTTTCCGTTCCGTTGGGTTGCGCCATCGTTGTGTTTCTTTATTACCACTGGTCGGGACTGAAAAAGCAGGGCCCATTGCATTACGGCAAGCATTTCCTGGGACCGAACCTGGCTCTTTCGCCGCTGATGGTGGTCGTGGAAACGTTCAGCCATCTGGCGCGGCTGCTCTCGCTCACCGTTCGTCTTTGGGTGAATATGATGGTCAGCGAGCTGCTTTATGGGATTTTCCTGGGGCTGACGCTCGCCCTATTCGTTTTCGTGGAGAGGCTCAACGCCTTGGGATACGTTCTGGCTCCGCTGCCGCTTCTGGCGCCGGTGATTTTCATTATTTTGCATATCTTCGTGGCGTTCGTGCAGGCATTCGTTTTTACGATTCTGCCGGTCATCTATCTGGCTGGAGCGGTTTCCGAAGCGCACTAAACTTTTTTATAACGGCATCATCATTTGCCGTCTTGCGTGAGCCCGGCTGCACGAGGATGTCGGGAACCACCTCCGAGCGGCTATTTCATAACCTAAGGAGAATCGTCACGATGAGAAAGCTCGCTATAGGGCTGCTGGTGGCTATCGCTTTTTTCCTGATCGCTCCGGCCGCGTTCGCTCAAGGCGGAGATCAGGGAGCAGCGCAGGCCACTAACTGGGTGGCCATCACTTCGGGGTTCGCCATGGCCATCGCCTCGGGCGCTTGCGGTATCGCTCAGGGCCGTGCGTCTGCGGCGGCATCAGAAGGCATGGCACGCAATCCCGGCGCCGCCGGGGTGATTCAAAACATGCTCATTCTGGCCCTGGTGCTGATCGAATCGATGGCGCTGTACACCTTCGCCATCATCTTTATCAAAGTTAAATAACCAAGTAGATCGAGTTAGTTCGGGCCCGCGGGGTTGCGAAAGCGCTCCGCGGGCTTTTTTTCGCGTGGACGCCGCCACAAGGCATACGCCGAGCCATCAAGAGCGGCGCTCGCGGTGAAGGCGCAAAGGCTGGGCTAAACGACCTTGTTCGTAAAATTGGTGGGATTCGTCAGCGGCCGGGGAGGGAGAGGGCCGCTTGGGTGGCGAGGGCCATGACTCGGCCGGGGAACAGGCCGAGGTAGAAGGTCCCGGCTGCCGCGATCGAGAGAACGAACGTTACCGCCCACGGCATCGGTACTGGCGGCCAGGTCTGGTTGGGCTCGCGCATATACATCACGACGATCACCCGCAGATAGTAAAACGCGGCGATGACGGTATTAATCGCTAGCAGAACAGCCAGCCAGATCAAGCGCGAGGCAAGGGCCGCGTGGAAGATGTAGAACTTGCCGAGGAACCCTGCCGTTACCGGAAGGCCGAGCAGCGAGAGCAGAAACAGCGCAAAACACGCCGCGGCGACGGGCTGGCGCATAGCCAGTCCGCGGAAATCGTCGATATCCATGTGGCGTTCGGATTCGCCACCGAGCTGAGAAACCAAAATGAACGCGCCAAGTTTCATGAGCGCGTAGACGGCGAGGTAATAGAGCACGGCGGCTACGCCGAGCTCGACCTGATCGGAAGCCGCCGCTGCTGCCAGCGCGACGAGAATATACCCGGCATGCGAAATGGAGCTGTAGGCCAGCATCCTTTTGACGTTGTGTTGCGCGATCGCCGCCAGATTGCCCAGGAACATCGTCAGCGCAGCCGAAATCCACAGCGCCCAGAACCAGAACGTTCCCGCCGCCGAGACGCTCGCCAGAATGCGCAGCAGCAGCGCGAAAGCCGCTGCTTTCGGTCCGGAAGCCATCAGCGCAGTGACCGGAGCGGGCGCGCCTTCATAGACGTCCGGAGTCCAGAGCTGAAACGGAGCCACGGCAACTTTGAAGGCGAGGCCGACGAGCATAAGTGCCAACCCCAGATCGAGGAGACGTTCGCCGCCGGCTGTGGTGGGAAAAGTCATGCGCACAAGCTGAGTAGTGCCTGTGGCGCCGTAAGTGAGAGCAATTCCGTACAGAAAAAAGGCGGTAGCGAAAGAGCCCAGCAGGAAATATTTCAGGGCCGATTCGTTGGAACGAGGGGAGTCCCGGCGGTAGCTGGCCAGGATGTAGGTGGCAATGGAGCTGGTTTCGAGGGCAACGAAGGCGGTCATGAGTTCGGCGGCGCTGGACATCACGCACATGCCCACGGTGGCGAAAAGGATGAGCGCATAGTATTCGCCGTGCTGGATGTGTTCGCGGTCGAGATAGTCGACCGAGCCAATGATCACCAGGAACGCGACCGCTTCCACCACGACGTGCACGAAAACGCTGAAGCCGTCAATGCGCAGCAAGCCGGAAAATGCCGTGCCGGGAAGAATCGCCGGATAGATCGTGGAGACGAGCGCCAATCCGCTGCCGAGCGCGGCCAGGCTGACGAGCACATTACGGCGGGCGCGCGTGAGCAGCGGCTCGATGAGCATCAGCAGGATGCCAGAAACGGACAAAATGATCTCCGGCATCACGCGCAGGATGTCTTCTCGCGGAGGAAACATTAGCGGACGCCACCTGGGATGGCAGGGCGAGCCGAATTGAGCGCCGCTCGGGCGTTGTAAATCTGCGGCCGTTGCATGAGCACGAATACGTTTCGCGTGGAGGCTTCCGTGCGGCGGGTGAAACTTACCGAGCCGATGCCCATCCACAGAATGAGCGCCGCCATGGCAACCAGAACTACGCGTTCGCGGCGGTCGGCATCACGCAGCGTGCGGTTTTTATCCTGAGTTACTTCGCCGAAGAAAACACGCTGGTAGGCCCACAGCAGGTAAACAGCGGAAAGAATGATGCCGATCGCTGCGTAAGAGGCCCAGTTCACGTGGTGCACAAAGGTGCCCGCCAGAATCAGGAACTCGCCGATGAATCCATTCAGCATGGGAAGCCCCGCTGAGGACAACGACACAAACAGAAAGAAAGCTGCGATGACCGGCAGGGGAGTGGCGAGCCCGCCAAATTCGCGAATCAAGTGCGTGTGCCGGCGGTCATAGAGCATTCCGACGAGCACGAAAAGGGCGCCCGTGGACACTCCGTGGTTCAGCATCTGGTACAAGGCGCCCTGAACCGCCGTGGGATCGAAAGCAAACAGCCCGAGCACTACAAATCCAAGGTGGCTAACGGAGGAGTAGGCAACGAGACGCTTGAGGTCGGTCTGCACCATGGCCACAAGAGCGCCATAAATAATGCCGATGATGGCGAGAACGGCGACATAGGGAGCGAAACGGTGAGCCGCTTCGGGAAAAAGCGGCAAGCAGAAACGCAGCATTCCGTACGTGCCCATCTTCAGCAGCACGCCGGCAAGCATCACGGAACCCGCGGTGGGCGCCTCGGTGTGCGCGTCAGGGAGCCATGTGTGCAGGGGGAAAAGCGGCACCTTGATGGCAAACGCCAGGAAAAAGGCGGCAAAAAGAAGCTGCTCGGTACGCAGAGAGAGAACCACCTGGCCGCTCACGAGCATATTCTGGATCTGCGGCAGGTCGAAGGAGCCGCTGAGTTCGTAGAGCCAGATCATGGCCACGAGCATCAGAATCGATCCCAACATCGTGTACAGAATGAATTTGACCGCGGCATAAATACGCCGTTCGTGGCCCCAGATTCCGATCAGGAAATACATCGGGATCAGCATCACTTCCCAGAAAAGGAAAAATTCGAACAGATCGAGCGAAACAAAAACGCCGATGACGCCGGTTTCGAGTACCAGCAGACTGATGAAGAAGCCGCGGACCCGCTGCTCGATCGATTTCCAGGACGCCAGGATGGCGATAGGCGTCAGGAAAGTGGTGAGCAGGACGAGAAATAAGCTGATGCCGTCAACTCCGAGGTGATAGTGGATGGGCGGCGAAGGAATCCAGTTGTGGAGTTCAACAAACTGGTAATCCGACGGAATTCGGGACGAAGCCTCGAAGCAATAGAAGCGAAAGCGCGAATTCAAAAAGCGATACGGCCAGCGCGATACGGCGAATCCATTCGCGGTCGTCGGGCCGCAGCATGAACAGCGCAAGCGTTCCCGCGAGCGGAAGGAAGGTCAAGACAGTGAGCAAATAGGAACCGCGCATCTTAGCGTGCCATCCAGGCGAGCAGGGTTGTAAGCACGACGGCTCCCAGAATTACCCAAGCCGCGTAGCTCCGTGTGTTGCCGGAATTGAGATGCCGCAGGCGGTCGCCAAGTTCGCCCGCTTCGTGAGCGACGCCATTGACGAGGCCGTCGATGGTTTCTTCATCCACGGTGTGCCAGAGGAAATTAGTCGAGACCCACAGGAGGGGACGTACGATTGTGGCGGCGTAGAGTTCATCGATGAAATACTTACCGACAAGCAGACGGTAGAGCGCATGGAACCTTTCGGCGAGGCGCTTGGGCGTTTCCGGACTGCGTAGATACAGCCACCATGCAAGCAGAAATCCGATGAACGCGGCGATGACGGGAGGCCCGAAAACGGTGGCGATCAGTTGGCCGCGTGCCGGTGTAGGGCTCGGTGGAACTGGATGTTTCGCAAGCCGCAAAAACCGGCTTCACAAAGTTATCGAAGTAATTGAGGCCGCCCACCAGTTGCGGCGCCGCCCACCAGCCGCCCGCCAGCGAAAGGACCGCCAGCACCACGAGCGGGACAAGCATGACGCGCGGCGATTCGTGCACGTGGGTTTTCTTCGGATCAAAACGCGGTGCGCCATGAAAAGTCAGAAAGAGAAGCCGGAACATGTAAAGAGCGGTGAGGCCCGTGGTGAATACGCCCAGCGCATAAATTACCGGATTGGCATAAGGACCAGTGCGCGCGGCGAGCAAGATTTCTTCCTTGCTGAAAAAACCGGAAAAGCCTGGCGTGCCGGAAATAGCCAGCGTAGCGACAAACATGGTGCTGTAGGTCCACGGGATCATTCGGTGCAGGCCGCCCATGCGGCGCATATCCTGTTCGCCGCCCATGGCATGCATCACGCTGCCAGCGCCCAGAAAAAGCAACGCCTTGAAGAAAGCATGCGTCATCAGATGAAACATTCCGGCGCCGAAGGCTCCCACACCGCAAGCCAGAAACATGTATCCCAATTGGCTTATGGTGGAGTAGGCGAGCGTCCGCTTGATATCGGTTTGTACGACCGCGATGGTCGCAGCAAAAAGCGCCGTCGCGCAGCCGATCACGGCTACGGCAAACATCGCCACCGGCGCATGAATGAAGATCGCGTTCGAACGCGCCACCATGTACACGCCCGCGGCCACCATGGTTGCGGCATGGATTAACGCGCTGACAGGCGTGGGGCCTTCCATGGCGTCCGGCAGCCAAACGTAAAGCGGGATCTGCGCAGATTTCCCGGTGGCACCGGCGAGCAGCAGCAATGCGATGGCTGTGAGAACGCCGTGACCTGACGTCTCGACGGGTAGCCCCGCAGCATCATGAAAAATAGGCGCGAAGTCGAGTGTGCCAAATTGGCGGAAGAGCAAAAATAATCCCAGCAGGAAACCGAAATCGCCGACGCGGTTTACCCAGAACGCCTTGTTGCCGGCATCCGTGGCCGTCTTTTTCAAGAACCAGAAGCCGATCAGCAGGTAACTGCAGAGGCCGACGCCTTCCCACCCGACAAACATCAGCACATAGTTTGCGGCCAACACGAGCGTCAGCATGAAAAACATGAAGAGATTCAGGTACGAGAAAAACCGCTGGTAGCCGGGGTCGCCGGCCATGTAGCCGACGGAATAAAGATGGATCAGCCAGCCGACGCCGGTTACGACAAGCAGCATGATCAGCGTGAGTTGATCGATCTGCAGAGCAAAAGTTGCACGGAAGTTGCCTGCCTCGATCCATGTGAAATACGACCGCGTCCAGGGAATCTGCTCCGCATGCAGCCTGAGGAATTCGCGTACGACTTCGAGGACGGCAAGGAAGGAGAGCCCGGTGCTGCCCAGAGCGACAGCATTGACCGCACTGCGTGGCCATCGCGCTCCCAAAATGCCATTGAGCGCGGCGCCCAGCAGGGGCAGCAGCGGAATGATCCACAGGTGCTCGAGTATCAGCATTCCGGCTCTACAGTTTCAGGAGATTAATACGTTCGATGTTGAGCGATTGCCGGTTCCGCGCGATCACGATTACGATGGCCAAGCCCACGGCCGCTTCCGCCGCCGCGACCACGATTACAAAAAACACGAAAACTTGCCCCTGCAATTGCCCCAGAGCCCGCGCAAAGGCGATGAACGCAAGGTTCACCGCGTTGAGCATCAGTTCGATGGACATAAAAATGGTGACGATGTTGCGCTTGAAAACAAAACCGATTACCCCGAGGCCAAAGAGCACGGCGCTAAGAGCAAGGTAATAGGAAATGGGCACCAACGTTTCTCTCCTTACCTTCTGCCGATTGGAGCAGTCTTTTCGCGAATCTATTGTTGCGCGCGCTGGGCCGGCGCCCCTTCACTGCGCTGGGCCAGCACGAGCGCTCCAAGAATGGCGATGAGGATCAAAATGGACGTCAATTCAAACGGAAACACAAAATCCTGGAACAAAAGCATCGATAGACCTCGCGTCGCGCCGTCGGCCGCCGGCTGTGCCGTCATCGACAAGGTCGCAGTGCCAACCTGATAAGCAAGCTCGATCAGCAAGAAGATCGCCAGCGGCACGCCCACATAACGCGCCATGCGGCTCATATTGGTGCGCTCTTCGGCACCGGCATTGAGCAGCATGATCACAAATACAAACAGCACCATGATCGCGCCCGCATAGACAATAATCTGCACGGCGGCGATGAATTCCGATTCGAGAAGCAGGAAAAGCCCGGCCAGCGCAATCATCACGGTAATCAGTGAGATAGCGCTGTGGATCGGCTCGCGTTGCAGGATCACGCTTACCGCCCCCGCGACCGCGATGGCCGCCAGAATCAGGAAAACCACCAGTTGAGGCGTCATCTGTGCATCACCAGCGCAAGGCTCGTCAGGACCACATTCAAGAGGGCCACGGGAAACAAGACCTTCCACCCGAAGCCCATCAGCTGATCGTAGCGAAAACGCGGCAGCGTCCAGCGCACCCAAACATAGACGAAGAGTACGAAGAGCACCTTGGCCAGAAACCAGAACGGCCCCTGAACGTAATCGATTACGCCCGGCTGCGAGCACAGAAACGATAGCGCACCGAGGAGCAGTCCCATCAGAGGCAAAACAATGCGTGCGAATGACCTGTGACGCAGGCCATCGATAATCAAGGCCACTCCGGAGGCGGCCAAGACGGCAGTCGGGATGTAGCGGGTCCAGTCCATACCCGGCGTTTGGGGAAAAGGCGAAAGCCAGCCGCCCAGGAAGAGAATAGAGGCCAGACAGGCAACGGTAATCATGCTGGCATACTCACCCATGAAGAACATGGCGAATTTAAAGCTGGAATATTCCGTATGGTAACCGGCCACGATTTCCGATTCGGCTTCGGCAAGGTCAAAAGGAGCGCGATTGGTTTCGGCGATGGCAGCAATGAAATAGCAGAAGAATCCCAGGACCTGAGGAAGAATCGGGTTCAGCAGATTCCATTGTGGCAAGTAACCCCAGGTGAACCCGTCCTGCCGCACGATCAACTCGCTTAAATTAAACGTGCCCGCCAGCAGCAGGATGCCCACAACGGAAAGGGTGAGCGACAATTCGTAGCTGATCATCTGGGCTGAACTGCGCAGGCCCCCGAGCAGCGAATATTTACTGTTCGAAGACCAGCCGGCCAGGGCCACGCCATAGACGCCAATCGACGTCATTGCGAAGATCGCCAGCAAGCCGACGTTAATATTTGCGATGACAAGCGGCGTCGCCACTCCAAATATGTGCACAGTTGTGGGGCCAAACGGAATCAGGGCTATGGCGGAGATCGCCAGAGTCAGGGTGATGGCCGGAGCGGTGAAATAAAGGAGACGGTCGGCGCCGGCCGGCGTCGTATCTTCCTTCAGAAGAAACTTGGCCCCATCCGCCAGCGGTTGCAAAAGGCCGTGCGGACCCACACGGTAGGGTCCCCAACGCCCCTGAATATGCGCAGCAACTTTGCGTTCGAACCACACCAGATAAGCGACGGCGGTTAAGACGAGAAAGAGCAGTACTACGACCTTAATTAGAGAAATGACGAGGATCGACTGCGTAAAGGTACCGTTCACGGCGTCGCGCCCGCTTCGCGGAGAGAGCGAATCATCCGGCAGTAAGGAGTCAGGCTGCCGCTCGTGAAAAGCGAATCGTTGCTCGAAAAGATGACACCCGCCGCCGTTTCCGCGGGACGATGGCCATTTGTGGCTTCGGGTTTCGGCTGGGTCGGTTCCGCAGCGCCGGTAAGCAGGCCAGTCCAAGAGACGTCGTACCCGGGCACGATGCGAGAGATTTCCTCGAAGGCGGCGTCAGGCGTTCGCAACGCGATCGGCTGTCCGATGCGCTGCTGCGCCAATTGGTAAGAAAGAATGCGCAGAATGTCGAAGTCTGTGCGCGGCCCCATAAAATCCCCGCCCTTGCGCACAAGCTGAACCTCGCCGGCAGTATTCGTCATGGTGCCGCTTTTCTCGAAGCCGGAAAGCGCGGGCAAGATAATATCGGCAAGCTGCGCCGTCTCGGAAAGATACAAGTCCTGAACCACGAGCAGATCGAGCTTGCCCATTCGCTTCGATCCGGCGAAGTCTGTTCTCTTGGCGGGATTCGCGCCCACAACGTACAGAGCTTTCAGCCGTCCGGCAGCCGCGGCATCCAGCATGGCGCGCCCATCGAGCCCCGGCTTTTCGGGCAGTGGTGTGCCCCAGAGATCTCCAAAAAATTGCCGAGCGGCAGGGTTGGCGACAGGCGCATATCCCGGCAGCAAGTCCGGCAGAAGCCCCATATCCGCGGCGCCGCGCGAATTTGCATAGTCGCCCAAAGCCATGAACCGCGTGCGCTTGCCCTGCGCGGCCCGTTCTCGCGCGAAATCGCCGAGCCTGGTGAGCGCCGGGCCCTGAACTGCCGCGCCGAAGAGCACGATGAGATCGTTTTCACGGGCAAGCGCGTCGCGAAGCGCGCCGAGACGGCGGTCCAAATCGCTTTCGGAGGCACTCGCATCGCCCCTCACCCCGGCAAGTTTGGCTATTGCCGCTGCTTCCTGTCCGCCGGGCATCAGCACAAAATCTTGCGCTTTGCGATGAAGCCTCTGTTCGCGCGAATCCAGAATGTACAGGCGCGAACGGAAATGCCGGATGGCGGCCCGGATCTGCCAGGCGACCAGCGGATTCTGCTCCGTCGCATCGTTGCTGATCAGCAGAAACGCCGGCGCAGATTCCAGGTCGTGCATGGTAGCGAAAATACCGCCAGTTCCAGAGGCGCCTGCCAACTCGGCCGCAAGCGCCATCAGGCCGGCATAATCCGCGGTGCGGTGATGATCCACATTGTTCGTGCCTATCGAGGCCCGCGCGAGGCGCCCCAGCAGATAATTCTCTTCGTTTGTCGTCCGATTCGAACCGTAAAAGGCGATCGCGTCCGGACCGTTCTGCTTATGTATTGAAGTCAGCCGCGACGCCACGGTTTGCAGCGCCTCTTCCCAGCTCGCAGGCTCGAGTCTGCCTGCCAGGCGGATCAACGGCTGCGTCAGCCGTTCGGGATGCCGAGTGTAATCGAATGCGAAGCGACCCTTCGCGCAGAGAAAGTCGCCGTTATATCCGGAAAGATCCCGATTATTGGCGCGCAGGATTTCGTGATTGCGCACGCTGAGGGTCGTTTTGCAGCCATTCGAGCAGTGTGCACACACGGTAGGCACGTACTGCATCTCCCACGGGCGCGTGTGATAGCGATAAGTTCCGCTGGTGAGCGCGCCGACAGGGCATATATCGATGCACATCCCGCACTCAACGCATTCGAGAGAGTCTTCGCGATTGGGAATGATCACCGAATTGGCCCCGCGCTGGCCCACGCCGAGAGCTTTGACGTCCATCCCTTCATCGCATACGCGGACGCACCGGAAGCACAGGATGCATCGAGGCGCGTCGTAATAGACCAGGTTTGACCACTTCACTTCAGGAACGTGAAGCTTTTCTTCCACAAAGCGGCTGCGATCCGCGCCGTAGCGAAAAACCATGTCCTGCAGCTCGCATTCGCCTCCCTTATCGCAAACGGGGCAATCAAGTGGGTGATTGGCGAGCAGAAATTCCAACATGGCCTTGCGCGCTTCGTGCACCTGCGGCGTATTGGTGCGCACGACCATGGCATTCACAGCTACCAGGGTGCAGGCGGTCTGCAGCTTGGGAGCTTTCTCCACCTCCACCAGGCACATGCGACAGGCGGCCTGCAGGGCAAGCCCCTGGTAGTAACAGAAAGACGGAACCTCGATACCTTGTTGCCGGGCCGCTTCAATTACCAGTGTGCCTGCTGGCACCGTCAATTCGCGGTCGTCCAGCTTGAACTTTATTTGTGGTGCTTCTGCCATGTCTTGAGATTACCCGAGCGCTGCGGTCAGGACTTCTGCCGGCTGATAAGGACACTTGCCTGAAAGATGCTGCTCGAATTCGTTAGCCCATTTTTTAACGATGCTTATTGTAGGCAATGCCGCGGCATCGCCAAGCGGGCAGAAAGTCTTGCCCAGCATGTTTTTCGATAGCTCGCCGATCAAAGCGATTTCTTCGCGGCGGCCGCCGCCGGAATGAAAGCGGTCCAGCATCTTGCGCAGCCAATCCGTGCCCTCGCGGCAAGGTATGCACCAGCCGCAAGATTCATGCGCGTAGAAATGCATGATGCGCCTCGCCAGATCGACCATGCAGGTGGATTCGTCGATCACCACGAGGCCGCCCGAGCCCAGCATCGATCCGGCCTTGGCTAGCGAATCAAAATCCATCGGCAAATCGATTTCATCGGCCTTCAGCAGCGGACATGAACTGCCGCCGGGAATCACGGCCTTCAACTTCCGGCCGCCCGGAATTCCGCCCGCCACTTCATCGATCATGCGTTTCAGATTAAATCCCATCGGCAATTCGTAGATGCCGGGCCGATTCACGTGACCCGAGATGCAGAAAAGCCGTGTTCCGCCGTTTTTCGCGGAGCCCAGCCCCGAATACCATTCGCCGCCTCGATGGAGAATCGCGGGAATAGACGATAGCGTCTCGACGTTATTGATCACCGTCGGTGAGCCGTAAAGCCCGACGACAGCAGGGAAGGGCGGCCGGATTCGCGGGTAGCCGCGCTTGCCTTCTAGTGACTCCATGAGAGCGGACTCTTCGCCGCATTCGTAAGCACCAGCGCCTGTATGCGTGGTGAGATCAAAATCGAAGCCGCTGCCCATGATGTTTTTGCCGAGATAGCCGCGGGCATAAGCCTCTTCGATCGCGGCATCGACGATTTCCAGCACATAACGATATTCGCCGCGAATATAGATGTATCCGCGATGAGAATCGACGGCGCGGCCGGCGATGATGACGCCTTCAATGAGCTGATGAGGAACGAGCTCCATCAGCGGTCGGTCCTTACACGTGCCAGGTTCGCTTTCGTCGGCGTTGCACAGAATGTATTTGGGCTTGGCCGATTCCTTGGGGACGAAACTCCACTTCATTCCGGTGGGGAATCCTGCGCCGCCGCGGCCGCGCAAGTTTGACTTTTTCACTTCCTCGACCACTTGCTCGGCCGTGTATTCCTTGAGAGCGCGTTCCAGTCCTTTATAGCCGTCGTGTCGCACGTAGACGTCGATTTTGTGCGAGTCCGGAACGCCAAAAAGGCGGCTGATCACCGGCACTTCGGCAGGATGGCGGTCATGGACGGAGCCAGAAGTCGGCACCGAAGTTGCCGGCCGAGCGCCCTTGTCGAGGGCATCCAGCAAATCGTCGGTGCGGTGTTGGTCGAGGTTTTCGTAAAAGTCGTAATTCACCTGCATGGCTGGCGCGCCCGTGCAGGCGCCGATGCACTCCACTTCCTCGAGTGAGAACATGCCATCGGCGGTCACTTGCTTATTTCCGATCTCCAGTTTCTTCTGCACGAAATCAAAGACCTCATTGCCGCCGCGCAGCATGCAGGAGACGTTGGTGCATACCTGAACGTGATACTTGCCCGCGGGTTTGCGCCGGATCATTGAGTAGTAGGCGAGCGTCTCGTTGACTTGTAGAGGATTCAGCTCGAGGCGCCTGGCAATTTCCGCGATCAACTCATCGGTCACGTACCCCAAAGCGTCCTGGGCGTAGAGAGCCATCGGCACGAGGGCCGAACGCTTGACGGGATAACGTTGGATGAGCGTCTGAAATTTTTGTTCGAGTACCGGAGGCAGCTCCATCAGCGGTCCACTTCTCCAAGGACGATGTCGATCGTTCCGATGCAAGCGATCAGGTCCGCCACGACGCCGCCTTCCGAAAGCTTAGGCAGCGCCTGAAGATTGACAAAGGAGGGCGCGCGGACCTTGACGCGATAGGGCTTTGGCGAACCGTCGCTCACAATGAAGTAGCCCACTTCGCCACGCGGCGATTCGATGCGCTGATAGACTTCGCCCGGCGGCGGCGCAAAGCCTTCGGTGAAAATCTTAAAGTGATAGATCAGCGCTTCCATTTCCGTTTTCATCTTCTCGCGTGGCGGCGGAATAATGCCCGGCGCGTCGGCTTTGATCGGCCCCTCGGGTGGGATTTTGTCCATTGCCTGGCGGATAATTTTCAGGCTCTCGCGCATTTCAGCCAGGCGCACGAGGTAGCGTGCGTAGGAATCGCACTCCGTGCGCGTGGGAACGTCAAAGTTAAATTCGTCGTAGCTCGAGTAAGGAAAGACCTTGCGCACGTCATAAGCGACGCCTGCGGCGCGCAACATGGGGCCGGTGACGCCCAGCGCGATTGCGTCTTTGGCCCCCAGAATGCCAACCCCCTGGGTACGCATCAGCCATATGCTGTTTCGCGTGAGGAGGTTTTCATATTCCTCAATGCGGGAGGGAAGCATCTCGATGAATCGTCGAACTCGGTCCAACCACCCCGGCGGCGGTTCCAGCGCCAGGCCGCCGATTCGAAAGTAGCTCGTCATCATCCGCTGGCCGGAAACCATCTCGAATATCTTTAGAATCTCCTCGCGCTCGCGGAAGCAATAGAGCATTACGGACGTCGCGCCCAAATCCATGGCATGGGTTCCGAGCCACACCAGATGTGAATTGAGCCGCGTCATCTCCGTCAGCAAAACGCGGATGTATTGGGCGCGCTTCGGCACTTCCAGGCCGAGTAGCTTCTCAACGGCTAAGCAATAGCCGAGGTTGTTGGAAAGCGGCGCCAGATAATCGATGCGGTCGGTGAGAGTAATTGCCTGCGAATAGGTGAGCGCTTCGCAGCTTTTCTCGATGCCCGTATGGAGATAACCGATCTCCGGGCGCGCCTTGACTACAGTTTCGCCGTCGAGCTCGACTACGACGCGCAACACGCCATGCGTCGATGGGTGCTGCGGTCCCATATTCAGGACCATCGTTTGAGCTGTGCCGGCGGCGGTCTCAATCGTGGTCATGCGCGGAACCCTTCCACCGGATAGTCTTTGCGAAGGGGATGGCCCTCCCAATCGTCAGGCATCAGGATGCGATGCAGGTCCGGGTGTCCCTCGAAACGAATGCCAAAAAGATCATAGATTTCGCGCTCGTGCCAATTCGCCGTGGGCCAGACGGGGATAAGCGTAGCGAGTACCGGATCCTGGCCCGAAATCCAGACGCGCAGCCGCAGCGTTTGGCGCAAGGGGATCGAAACCAAGTGGTAATTCACCTCGAAACGAGGTTCGATGGGGAAGCGGTCTACCGCAGAAATATCTGAAAGAAGATCAAACTGCAACCCCGGCTCTGCCTGCAGATATTCCGCCGCTCTCCGAAGGTGCTCCGCAGGCAACACAATAGTGAGTTCGCCGCGAAATTGGGAGACTTCTGCGACCGCCCTGTCGTCCCAGGCCCGCAAGTTTTGGACAATTGGATGTTCTTCTACGGGTCTATCCGTCACTTTTGGCGGTCCCGCTGCGTTGGCGAGGGGTTCCAATCAAGCGCCCCTTTCTTCCACAGGTAAACATAGCCCGCCAGCAGGATCAAGATGTATACCAGCATCTCCGTAAAGCCATACCACCGCAGTTCTCGGAAGACGTAAGCCCAGGGGTACAGGAAGACGGCTTCCACGTCGAAAAGGATGAAAATCATGGCCACCAGGTAAAACTTTACGTCAAATGGCTCGCGCGCATCACCCACGGGCGTTATACCGCATTCATAAGGCTGCATTTTCTCCCGCGTGGGACGATGCTGGCCGATCAGACTCGAAAGGGCAATGAGAATTGCGGCAAGCCCCAGTGCTACCAGGAGATGTATTAAAAGCGGAGCGTAAGCTTGGGCTAGGTTCCCGGACATTAGCGCACAAGCTATAATAGCGACGCTTCAGGGAAGGGTCAATCAAGGGACGTACAGGGATAAACTGCCGCTGGAAAAATGAAATTCGGCTTCAATTCAAAGACGCAAGTCGGCCCCGACCTCTATGACGTACAGACCGAGGACCGTGGCGTATCTCATCCATTCATCGACACCTTGGTCCTGATCAAAGGCCGGGTTGTCTACCGCCACAGCACGAGCTACGAGGATCTGGCCGCTAGCGGCGCGCTGGACCAGGCAATTCTTCGGGCTCGAGTGGAAAAGCAGCACCGGGACATATTGGAGGCACTCCGCGCGGGAGCTTTGTCGTTGGATAAGGCAGCGTCGGTGAAGAAAGAGGGGATCGCGGTAAAGCTCCTTAACGCAGGCTCCTGGCTGGAGTCGGGCAACGTGTCGTTGGATATCGAGGTAAGTTCGACCGGCGGAGGCCAGCCCGTGACTGGCGCAAAGGTCGAGGCTTTTATCGAGGATGGAGCGGGTGCTCCTGAAAGCCATTTCGCGCAGACGGATGGAGAGGGCCGCACCTCTTTGCAGTTTCCCTTTCCAAACCTCACCGAGCCTTCGCTGGCAGCGCTGGTTATCCGCGCGCACGCGGCCGAAAGTCTTGGCGAATTGCGCTACCAACTAAAGCCCAAGCGCCCGACTCGATAACCGCCCCGATCATGAGCGAGATGGTCACCATACAGGTCAACGGCGAGCCGCGCGAAGTGCCAAAGGGGCTCAAGGTCACCGAGCTCGTGGCTCATTTGGGGCTCAGCGCCAATCGGCTTGCCATCGAGCGAAATCTGGAACTACTTCCGCGGGCCCAGTGGGGAACGACGGTGGTCTCCGGAAACGATCGGTTCGAAATCGTGCATCTGGTTGGCGGCGGCTGACTAGGTTCCTGGGAAACCGCTACCCTCGCAAGATTCTCTCTCTTACCGTAATATGTGCGCATAGTTCTTCGTCGTTAGGGATGCTCCGTGCGCATTTTGCCTTTCCTGATTGCCGTAGGAATCCTCTGCGCTCCTCACGCGTTTGCACAGATGAACACGGGAAATATCACCGGTGTGGTAACTGACCCTTCAGGAGCGGTAGTGGAGGGTGCCTCGGTACACGCGGTGAATGCCGAGACTCAGCGGAAATTCGAGTCGCTCACGAATGCCTCAGGGCAGTACCGACTCTCCCAACTTCCGCGGGGCATATATACCCTGACGGCCAACATGCAAGGATTCAAGCAGGCGCTCGCCGAACATGTCACTTTGAATGCAAATGATTTGCTGCGCCAGGATTTTTCGCTGCAGCTGGGCGATGCCAAGGAATCAGTGATTGTGCAGGCATTGCCGGGCTTGCTGCAGACCGAATCGGCGGAAATCAAGGACGTCATTCAGAACCAGCAAGTGGTCGACCTGCCGCTCAAGGACCGCGAATTTCTGCAGTTAACTGTGCTGAGCGAAGGCGTGGTCAACCCGCCAGGGGGCACCCGCGGCGATTCCTTGCAGCAGACCGGCAACCTGATCAACGTCCTCGGGCAGCGTACCGGGCACAACCTGTTCCTGGTAGACGGTGTGAGCGTCACCGATGAGTACTTCAACAATGTGGTCCTGGATCCTTCTCCGGACGAGACGGCCGAATTCATGATCGACAAGACCAATTACGCCGCGGAATTCGGTGGGAAATCGGGCGCGGTGATCAACCTCATCACGAAATCGGGGACCGACCAGTTTCACGGCAGCGCCTACGAATTCGTGCGCAACGATATCTTCGATGCCAAGAATTTCTTTGACCAGTCCGGTCCCATTCCCGCATTTCGCGAAAATCAGTTTGGCGGCGCCGTGGGCGGCCCGATTCTAAAGCACCGCACGTTTTTCTTCGTGAATTACGATGGCCAGAGAACCCGCCAATCGCTGGCCGACCTATTCAGCGTCCCAACTGTTGCGGAGCGCGCCGGGAATTTCGTAGGCACGGCTGCGATTTTTGATCCGTTCACGCATCAGCCCATCCCCGGCAATAACATCGCCAACGATCCCGCGCTTCATCTGGATCCCGCGGCCGTGGTTTTGCTTGGCAAGCTGCCTTTGCCTACCCCCGGTTTATCGGGTAAGAACAATCTGATCTCAGTGCAGAAAAGGAGCTACGACAATAACGAGTACAACGCGCGGATCGACCATCAATTCTCCGATCGAGATAACAGCTTCGTTCGCGCCTCCGTTTTCCACGCGAATGAGTTCGATCCGTTCGGCTCGAGCGTACTCAACGAGGCGCTTTTGCCCGGGTTCGGTCGTACCCTTTCCACGCATAGCGTCAATGTGTCCGCGGCCGAAACACACACGTTTTCTCCCAATCTGGTGAATGAATTTCGCTTTGGCTGGCTCGGAGTTTCGGGTGGTCAAGGGGATCCCAACGCCGGTAATCCTTTCGCTTCGCAGAATGGGCTCCAGGGCGTTACGGCGAATCCGGCAGACATGGGC
Source organism: uncultured Acidobacteriota bacterium (assembly GCA_963803735.1). Lineage (GTDB taxonomy): Bacteria > Acidobacteriota > Terriglobia > Acidiferrales > UBA7541 > Palsa-189. The sequence continues at coordinate 39,499 of CAWDNV010000026.1, forward strand.
TATCCCCAAATTTCGCTGAGCAATGCTTTCAGCACCATCGGTTCGCCGGCGGGCTTCACGTCGCGCACCGATCGCAATTTCGAGTTATTCGATAATGTATTGATCCACAATGGCCGCCACAGTTTTCGTGCAGGAGCGTACTTCTTCCACCTCGACTTCCATCCTTCTTTTCCAAACGACGCGCGCGGCGTCTACACCTACAATGGTTCGTACACAGCGAATGGCGCCGGCACCGGCAATCCACTCGCCGATTTCCTGCTGGGCCATCCATCCCAGGGCCAAGTGGGCATCGGCAGCGGCGCCGAAAACGCGCACACGAATTGGGCGCAGTTCTATGTTGACGATAGCTGGCAGGCCACTCCCAACCTCACACTCAACGTTGGGCTTCGCTATGAATACAACGCTAATCTCGTTGCGCGTGCCAATCAAACCTCGAACATCGATCTTTTCGCGCCGGGAGGCCCGGCTTTTGTGGTCGCCGGCAATCCCGCGAGTTTGGCGCCAGCGGTGGCGCAGCTTGCTTCACTGAGCCCGCTTCCTATTGTTTCGGCCTCGACCGTCGGTTGGGACGACAGCCTGCTAACGCCGCGCTCTTTGCGGCTCTCTCCCCGAGTGGGATTGGCCTGGCGAATTCCGGGTTTGCGGGAGATGGTAGTGCGCGCGGGATTTGGGAAATACACCAACCAAGCGGCCTACAGCGTCCTTCAGAATCTCGCGGAAAATATGCCTTTCTTTTTGGTGAAGACGGTCACCAACTCCAGCGCTGCCGCTCTAACCACTGAAAATATTCTTGCGCAAAGCCCAACGGGAGCTATCGGGGCGAACAGCGTGAATCACCACTTCCGGATTGAGTACAACGAAGTCTGGAATTTCAGCGCACAGCGGTCCATCACGCCGAACACCGCGGTCGAGGCCGAATACGTTGGCTCGCGAACCGTTCATGCCGATAGCGCCACAAGCATCAACGTTCCTTTTCCAGGGGCCGGGGCCGTCCAGCAGCGCCGGCCATATCCGGGCTTAGCGGCTTTCAGCACGATACGCTGGGATGGCTGGGCCACATTCAATGCGCTCACGGTCAAGGTGACCCGCCGCTTCAGTTCGGGGCTGTCGTTCGATGCCGACTATACATTTTCGAAGTCGCTGGATGACGCCTCCGACGCCGGCACGACCAATGCGGAGTACAATTTGCCGCAGAATGCCTATGCCCCAGGCTTGGAGGCGGGACCTTCGAGCTTCGACCATCGTCACCGCCTGACGGCAAATGCGGTCTATGATTTTCCGTTTGCGAGAAACTCTGCCGGCTGGCGGCATCGACTGCTCGGAGACTGGACCGGGAGCGGCATCGTGATCGTACAGAGCGGCGCTCCGTTTACGGTAAACCTGTCTTCCGCGAACGACGTCGCAAATATCGGTTTAATCAATGGAATCAATGTCGAGCGTCCGTCCTTGGTTGCGAACCCTAATACCGGTCCCAAGTCGCCGGCAGAATGGTTCGATACTAGTGCCTTCGCACTTCCGGCGCCGTACAGTTTCGGAAATTCGGGACGAAACGTCGTTAAGGGACCTGGTTTGGCGAACCTTGACCTGTCGTTGCAGAAGAAATTGAGTTTGCGCGAGAGCCAGCTATTGGAACTCCGAGTGGACGGCTTCAATACTCTGAACCATCCGAATTTTAATCTGCCGGGCCGGATTTTCGGGGCCGCCAACTTTGGCGTCATCACCAGCGCGCAGGACTCCAGAGAACTTCAATTCGCGTTGAAATTTATTTTTTGAAAACGTGGAATTCGGCGCGTGCGTGTAATTAGAAGCCGGCCAGCACGTGGCCCAATTTGAGGGATTTTGTGAGCAGATAATCCCGCGCGGCGTCCGTGCCGCGGGGCTGGCAGGGGACGCGCTCGACCACTTTGATGCCGTGCGCTTCGAGTTGGCGGACCTTATCGGGATTGTTGGAAAGCAAGCGAACTCGCTGGACGCCAAGCGCGTGCAGAGCCGCAGCGGAAAAACCGTAGTCCCGCGAATCGGCGGCAAATCCCAAATGCTCGTTGGCTTCAACGGTGTCCATGCCGCCATCCTGAAGCTCGTACGCGCGCAGCTTATTCATCAGGCCGATCCCGCGGCCCTCCTGCGGAAGATAAAGCAGCAGGCCTGCCCGCGCCGCCGCAATCCTGCGCAGCGATAACTCCAGTTGCGCCCGGCAGTCACAACGCTGAGATCCCAATACGTCACCGGTAAGGCATTGCGAATGGATGCGAACAAGAGGAATGGAGCCGCTGTTCAGGCGCCCGCGAACGAGAGCGACAGCGGTTTCATCCGGCGTAGCGCCCTCGACTCCCAAAATCGTAAAGCGGCCGTATTGCGTAGGCAGGTTCGCCTTGGCTACGACGCGCACCTTTCCTGCGCCTTCTGCGCCGCGGCCCGTGCCTGCACCATTTGTACGCTTCGCCTTCATGGAATCAATTAGTATAGCAGTAACCTGGCTTTACATTGCCCGGGGCGATTGGCTAACGTAAGCAAGCGCCTCGATGTAAGCTACGAATGTAATCCATGAACCTCCTCTCCAGCACTCAGGGGCTCCTGTTCACCCTGCTGTTAAAGGTGGGCGTCGCTGCCTCCATGGCCGCTCTGCTGGCGCGCTGGGCCATTTTCCGCCGCGTCCTTTTTACGGAAGTGCGCGACTCCGATCAGAAGGTCAAGCTTCTGCTGTTCCTTACCCCGGTGTTGGGCATCAGCGTATTGTTGCGCTTGGTCGGGCCCCCGTATCAATTCGCTGACCTCATGGCCGAAGGCTCCTTTCTTCTGGGACTTCTTGGCGGCCTGGTTGTGGGGCCGTTAGGAGGCTCGATCGTCAGCCTGCCCGCTTTCTTTCATCACGAGTGGCTGGCGACACCGTTCGCAGCGCTTGCGGGCTTGATGGGCGGCTTGATCCGCCAGGCCATTCCCAATAAAGAGGACATCTGGAGCTTCGGTCCCTTCACCTTTCTGAATTTGCCGAGATGGCTGGGGCGCATGATGCAAGGCTCCGACGTGGGATGGGAGGTGCTGCCGCTAGCCGGCTGCGTCGCACTGGAAGTGGGACGGCTGCTGCTCGGCCACGCTATAGAGCCTCGCCCCTGGATATTTTTTATTGACGCGCACAGCTGGTGGTCCGTGCTGCTGCTGATGCTGGCCACGGTAATGGCCATCGCGGTGCCCATCAAGATTTGGAATAACACCAGGATTGAGATGAACCTGGAGCAGCATCAGCAATTGCTGCTCAAGGCGCGCATGGATGCGCTTACCAGCCAGATCAATCCGCATTTCCTGTTTAACACGCTGAATACAGTCGCTTCGCTGATCCGCTACGATCCCGATCAGGCGCGCGTGGTCGTTCTGAAGTTAAGCAATATCCTCCGGCGGCTCCTGCGCAAGCATGAAACCTTTGTGGCCTTGCAGGAGGAACTTAACTTTATCGACGACTATTTGGACATTGAAGTGGCGCGATTTGGCCGCGACAACCTGCAGATTTTCAAGCACGTCGACGAGAACACGCTGGAAACCTTTGTCCCAAGCATGCTGCTACAGCCCATCGTCGAAAACTCGCTAAAACACGGTCTTGCCGCGAAACTCGAAGGCGGGCATATCACGATTCGCACCTCGCTGAACGACGGCCGGTTGGTTATCGAGGTAGAAGACAACGGCGCGGGAATATCTGAAGAGCGTATGCCGCAAGTCTACGTTGACGGCATCGGAATCAGCAATGTGCACGAACGCCTGCGCGTGCTATACGGCGACGAGTTCCGTATGCAGATTTCCAGCCGTGAGGGTGCGGGCACGCTCATCCGCATCGAAGTTCCAGAGTTGGTTTCGGAGATGCGAGGCGCGGCGAATTGAGCCCGCCAGTGGCAACCCGGCGAGCACACTCCTCCCGTTAACGAACTTCTTTCACGCCTGTAATTTGGCGGCTGGGGTTATTGCCCGTTAGTGCCGCCCTGGGCTGCGTCGTCGCCGTCTTTGTAAACGTACTTGATCACCTGCTTATAGATCAGCAAGTTGGGACTCCCAAAGCGGGTCAGTTTAATGCAATCCCGGTCATACCATTCCACAGTTCCGCGCAGCGTCTCGCCGTCTTGCAGCACGATGGTCATGGGCGTATGCCCCTGCATCTGCTTTACCCAGTAAAAGTTCTCCGCGTGCGTTTGTTCCGGCGGAGCGGGTTTTTTGTGCGGCTGCGGACCGGTCGCATGAGAGCGCGGCGCGGGCGGTTCTTTAACTTCAGTTAAAGTCGGACGGAATAATTTGCGATTAACCATCGCATCTCCTTCTATGATTTCCTGCTCTAAAATTACAAAATTAAAATGTGGGCGGTGCGACTCGCTGGTTAAGATGCGCGTCACACCGGGTTAGTTACGTGATATCAGCTTATTTTTGCAGGGCTTCGGATAACGATAAAGCGATAGCGTCCAGCCCGAGTTGCCTGTTCACGTTGCGCCGCAGGCGGCCGCCCAATTCATCGAGGGCCTCCACGGCTCCTGTAATCCACGCGGTGTCAACCTGCCGGCTCAGTCTGGCGAGCTCTTTCCCGAGCGCTGGGTTACGCAGGCTCTGACCTGCGAAACCTGCGGAGAGTTCCAGCAGATCGTTAAGCAGACTATAAAACACTTCCAGCACAGATTCAAAGGGCATCTTTTGTCCCTTGGTCAGTCGGGCTGTCTCCGCAAAAAGATCAGTCGACGAACGCTTATCGATCATGGCCGCCAGCACCTGCAGGGCCGATTTCCGCAGTTCCGTAGCTTCGGCCAGATTCATGCCCAGCGCCACGCCGGGACTGCCCTCGGCTAATTGGGCGGCCACTTTGCGTTGCGCGGCAGGGAGGTCGTCTCGCTGGCGTAGCACTTGCTCGACTTGCTCCTGTGCGAGCGGGCTGAAGAAGAACTGCAGGCAGCGAGATCGAATCGTCGGCAGCAGGGAATACGGATTGGGAGCCAGCAGGATCAACGTGGCAGTTTCGGGAGGCTCCTCCAGGATTTTGAGGAAGATGTTTGCATGGTCCCAGCGCATCGTGTCTGCGCCGTCGATAATAAAAACGCGGCGTTTCGCGAGAGGCTTGAAATATGCAGCACGCTGCACCGCGCGTAATTGGCCGACGTGCAGGACGGGCCGAACTACAGGGTTTTTCAGCCGCACCGGATCTGGGACTATTGCCCACACATCCGGGTGCGTTTCCAGGATCAGTGGAATCCGCTCGACAGTCGCGGAGTCCGCGCTTTCGCCGCGCTCGGCAAGCCCCTGGTGAATGAGCGTCTGCGTGTCTTGCAGCCGGGCGATCGCTTGGCAACGGGCGCATTCGCCGCAGAAATCGTCAGTCAGCCTCTCGCAATTCGCCGCCTGCGCGAACATCCGCGCGAGCGTGAATTTGCCTACTCCGCGCGGCCCCGCGAACAGCATAGCGTGAGGCACGCGCCTGGAGGCGAGCATCCCATGCAGGGCAGCAACGATGCGCGGATTACCTAGAAATTCTGTGAATGGCATATAGGTTATCCGACCCGTGACAGGACGCGAGCATCGACCGCCTCGAGCAAGTCTCGATGGATCTCTTCCGCTGACCTGAGTTTTTCTGACCGGGAGTCGAAGCACTCGATGGTGACCCAGTTTGGTGCCTGCGCGAGTTCGTCGTATACGCCCGCCGCGCCTTTCAGGTGCAGCACGTCCGATTCCTGCAAATCGCGAGACTTTGCCGTATAGCTGCGCGCCGATTTCAGGCCTACCAGCCGGTGTCCCTCCTGCGCGGGCACGCGAAGATAAATGACCAGATCTTCGACGGGCAGCCCATAAATTCCATATTCGAGCTGGCGGAGCCAGGAAGTAAATTCGGCCCGCCTCTCTGCAGGCACTCTCGCCGCCTGATGCGCCAAATTGGAAGCGATATAGCGGTCTGTCACAATGGTCCGGCCGGAATTGAGGGCTGCCTCCAAGTCGGGCTTAGCCTCAAAACGGTCTCCAGCATAGAGAAGCGCTGAAAGATGTGCGTCAACAGCGGGCAGCGGGCCGAACTCGCCGTTCAGGAATCGCGCGATCAAGCGGCCAAATGAAGATTCGTATCGGGGAAAGCCAAACTTCACAAAGGGAATACCCCGCTGCTCGAAGGCTCGGGCTAGCAGATCGGTCTGCGTTCCCTTGCCAGCCCCATCGATACCCTCAATGACGATGAATTTTCCGCGAGCCATGCGCGGCCAGTGTAACGCCCACCGCCTGAGGTCGCAAACACCGGCTCAAAGCGCGTACATGACCACGGCAGCCGCAACGCCGGCTACGAGAAACAAAAAGTCCTCAAGATCCGAGCCGCGCGTAACCGGGTTTTCATAGCGCGGGTCGTACCAGAATTCGTGGACCGCTGCGTATACGACGCACAGGGCCGCGGCAACGGCGATTCCGGTCCAGTGCCAGAATTTGCCAAAGGTAAGGACGATTCCGTACGTGGCAAAAAAGTGCGCAACCTGGGCAACAAAATTAAAAAACTTCGGGTCGACGACATTTTCGCCGGCGCTAGCCGCTTTAACCTTTCTCATCATTTCTCCCCTGCCAAGCAGTAGAGAGTAGAGTAGCGCGTCGGTTGAGACGGGCCGACAAAACGTATTTGGCAGATAGTTGGACGGTCAATAGGGATTGGGATGGGCATTCGCGACTGAGGTCGGTGGGGGACGCGGTTCACGACGAGACGGGCAACTCTGCTAGAATCCGCGGAATGGGAACATCGCAAGGTGTTGTGGCAGAGAATGTCGCCGCCCTCCAGGAGCGAGTCGAACAAGCCGCCGCTCGGGCGCGGCGCAAGGCTTCCGACGTAACGATCGTGGGCGTATCCAAAACGTTCCCGGCAGAACGAATCCGGGAAGCCTTCGAATCGGGCATCCGTCATTTTGGTGAAAACCGGGTTCAGGAATGGGAGTCGAAGGCGCCCGTGGTCGAGGGGCTCGCTGCGACCTGGCATTTGGTCGGGCATCTGCAAAGGAACAAGGCCGCGCGGGCCATTCGCCTTTTTCACACCATCGATTCACTGGATAGCCTGCCGCTCGCCGAAAAGCTGAACCAAGCCGCCGGGGAGGGCCGCCGCTTGCCCGTGCTGATCGAAGTGCGGCTCGATCCGACATCGACGAAGACGGGCTGCGATCCCGCCGAGCTTTCCCGGCTTGTGGAAGGCGTTCTCCTGATGCCTCGGTTGGAACTGCGCGGCCTGATGACGGTTCCGGAGCTGACCGCCGACCCGCAGCAAGCACGGCCCGTCTTTCGGCGGCTTCGCGAGATGCGAGACGCCGTCTCGCGGCAATTCCATTGTGAATTGCCGGAATTATCCATGGGCATGTCGCGCGATTTCGAGCTCGCCATCGAGGAAGGGGCGACGCAGATTCGCATCGGCACGGCGCTCTTTGGAGCGCGACAGCACAACCGATGATCGAAATCCGTGAGCGCCGGGGTGGACCGAGTTTTCTCGTTCGCGTGCAGCCGCGCGCGAGCCGCAATGAGATCGATGGCGAATGGCAGGGCGCTCTCCCGCATTCGGCTGAATGTTCCGCCAGTGGATGGTCGCGCGAACGAGGCTCTGCGGCGCTTTTTGGCCCATTGTTTGAATGTGCCGCTGGCCGCTGTTAAAATCGCTTCGGGCCAGCGCGGTCGTCTGAAGCGCATTGAAGTTCAGGGGGCAAAGGCAGAACAAATCCGCGCCGTCGCATCTTCACAAGCCAAAAACCACGTGCTTACGATCGATAATTAATGCCGCCAATCGAAACCATACAAAAAGAGTTGCGCTCCGCGGGGCTGGACGGCTGGCTTTTCTACGACTTTCACCACCGCGATCCGATTGCTTCGCGTGTGCTGGGGTTGAACGGCGCCGGCATGGGCACGCGCCGCTGGTTTTATCTGATTCCTAGCAGAGGCACGCCGCGGAAGCTCGTGCACCGCATCGAAGCGGGAGCGCTCGATAGCTTGCCGGGGCAGAAGCTGGTGTATGCGAGCCTCGACGAACTCAACAAGAATTTGCCGCGCCTGATCGGCCGTGCCCGCAAAGTGGCCATGCAATATTCGCCGCGGAATGCCATACCTTACGTTTCGCTGGTCGATGCCGGCACGGTAGAAATGGTGCGGTCCCACGGGTGCGCCGTCGTTAGTTCGGCGGATCTGGTGCAGCGCTTCGAAGCTTGCTGGAGTGCGGAGCAGTTTCAATCGCATCTGGAAGCCGGAAAAGTGATCGATCGAGTAGTACAGGAAGCTTTTACGCATGCGGCCGCGCAGGTTCGCGCAAAAGCGGATCTGACCGAATACGAATTGCAGCAGTGGATCCTGGAGAAATTCCGCGCCAATTCAATCATCGCGGACGAGCCGCCCATCGTGGCGGTCGGTCGCCACAGCGGCGATCCGCATTATGAGCCGACGGCCGCCAAGTCTTCGCCCATTCGCGAAGGCGATTTACTTCTGCTCGACGTTTGGGGAAAGCTCACGCGTCCAGGCAGCGTCTATTACGACATCACCTGGGTTGGTTATCTGGGCGCGAAGGTTCCCGACAAGTACGAGCGCATTTTCGGGCATGTCCGCGAAGGGCGTGACGCCGCCATAGCATTTATTCAACGCGAGATCGGCGGGGGCCGCAAAATTAAAGGATGGCAGGTCGATCGCGTCGCCCGCGACGTGATTTCGGAAGCGGGTTACGGCAAATATTTTGTCCATCGCACCGGCCACAGCATCGGACAGGAAGTGCACGGCAACGGCGCCAATATGGATAGTCTCGAGACCCACGATCTGCGCACGATTCTGCCGCATACCTGCTTTTCCATCGAACCGGGAATCTACCTGAAGGAGTTCGGTATCCGCAGCGAAGTAAACGTCTACATAGACGGAAAGGAAGCGCGAGTCACGGGGCCCATGCAGAAGGGCATACTTGCGCTGCTTGCCTGAATATATGGCTGAAACTCGAAAGAACCCGATCAATCCCGCGCTGGCGCTGGTTGCCGCAGTCGCGGGTTGGCTCGTGCCCGGCCTGGGTCACGTTTTGCTGCGGAAATGGGACAAGGCCATCGTGTACCTCTTTGCCGTCGGAACTCTCGCACTCGTCGGACTCTGGATGCGCGGCAACGTGTTCAGTTCGAATGCCGCCGACGCTTTTGACATGCTCGGATTTCTCGCCGATATCGGCAACGGCATCTTCTACTTCCTGGCGGGCACGATTAATCCCGCGGGAGGCGACGTTTCTAGAGCTTCCGGCGATTACGGCACTCGGCTTTTCGCTACGGCCGGCGTCTTGAATTTGCTGTGCGTTCTGGAAGTGTTGCAAATTGGCTTTGGATCCAAAGAAGAAGGGCACGCTGCAGAATGATCATCAATCATTTTCAAGCGATGGTGATTTTTGCGCTGACCGTGTCGGTAGCCTTCGCGTTTCTTTCGAAGAATAAAATGAGCGAACGCATTCGCTACGCCGTGTGGGCCTTCCTCGCCTTTCTGGTGGTTGCTATCGGAATCGGCTGGCTGATGTATCCCTTTTCCCGCTGAAGGACTTTTTTCCCCCGGCTGCCAACTTAAGAGAGGGGCCGGACCTGGCCGGCCCCTCCCCTTTAACAGCCTCATCTACCGGCCGACCATGCCGGAGTTGAGGTGTTAAACCCAATCTCAGAAGGTCGGCAGCCTTGCACTGCTTTTTTGTCACTCGGCTGGTCTGTAGAAAAGAGGGGCCGTACCGGGTCGGCCCCTCCCCTTAACAGCCTCGTCTACCGGTCATTCCTCGGCCGGAGTTGAGCTGTTAAACCCAATCTCAGAACATCAGTTTCAAGCCAACTTGGCTGCCTCGTCCGAAATTGCCACGCATTGGTGTTGTGAGTTCGCTTATCGGCGCAAAGAGAAGCGCGCTGGTATGCATTTACAATCGCCGATTGCGCGGTCGAATTAGCGCTCTGCTGCCGGATTCGTGGATCTATGCCGGAGGTTCTATGTTCGAAGGATGGAATACAGCAGAAGCAGATCGCCTGAGCCGTCGAAACCTTCGCTTGTCTGTGGGATATCGGAAGAATTCAGGCTCATTTCGATGGGCGACCCAGCAACTGTAGCCATAACCTGAGCGGTTACCGTGCTGGCGATTTCCCCCATCAGGTATGACGGAGCGGTGAAGTCGTTTGAGGCGTTATCGGTCAGCCTTGCCAATTCCGGAAGCTCGCTACATGCTATTGCCGACAGCAGGACTGCCAAGACAAAAAATCGAGCGATGTTGCTCTTGAATCGGAAACTCATGGTTCGAGACTTGACGTGGCCAACTTGCCCGTCAGGCGAATGCAAACTCCGTTGGCATGAGCCGTATGCCCCTAGAATTCTGGGCCGTTTCTTATCATTTTCAGAAGGGAGCGTCAAGATCGTTCAGCGCGTTCTGGGCTTCTAATGGAGCTTGCTATGAACCCGCTCGCTGAGCAGGATCATCGGCCGTGGCCCGTACCGAAGCGGCCGTGGATCATGGTTCAGGTGTGGCGCGATCTCCTCTTCGCTCATTGGAACGTTCCGCCTTCCGCGATCCGGCCTCTCGTTCCGCGTCAGCTCGAGCTCGATACATTCGGCGGAGATGCCTGGATCAGCATTACGCCCTTCCACATGTCGTTGCGCTTGCGCGGGCTGCCTCCGCTGCCGGGGATGTTCGATTTTCCCGAACTCAATTGCCGCACCTATGTCAGCGTCGGAGGCAAACCGGGCATTTGTTTCTTCAGCCTTGACACGGCCAATCGAACCGCCGTGTGGGGCGCGAGAAGGTTCTATCACCTGCCGTATTTCCATTCGCAGATGCGAGTAGAGAAACGCGGCGATTCGTTTTCGTATTTCTCAAAACGAGGAGCGGCCATGTGGCGCGCAACGTATGCTCCCAATTCACCCGTGCGCCGCGCTGAGCCATGCTCGCTCGACTATTTTCTCGCTGAGCGCTATTGCCTCTATACGGTTTGGAAGGGCAGCGCATATCGCGGCGAAATTCATCACGTGCCCTGGCCTCTCCAATCCGCATCCGTGGAAATCGAAGAGAACACCGTTGCCCAGGCGGCCGGTATTCAACTCCCGTCCGCTCCTTTCGCTGTCGCATTCTCTCGCGAGCTGCGGGTGCTGATCTGGAGCCTAGACCGCATTGGCTAAAGCGATCTGCGAAGTAGATTCCGACGCGCTCCGGGTTTCGACCCAATGCGCGTTCCTCCTTTGTTAGCCTCGCTCGATAAGGTTGGCATCCCGAGGGCCGGATTTTGCCCGAGGGATCTGCTTTTGCGCCTTATTCGAAATGTGCCGCGCAATTCGCATGCATCAGATAAAATGATCGGATAACATCAATGCACCACAACGCAAAGCCGAGGTAGCTCAGTTGGTAGAGCGACGGTTTCGTAAACCGTAGGTCCCCGGTTCAAGCCCGGGCCTCGGCTCCAACTTTTCAATCACTTGCGGGGTAGTGAAGGCGGGCGCGGTGCACAAGTGGTGCACAGCGAGTCTGAGGTGCGGTTTTTGGCTCATTGCGTGACCGTCTGCGCGGCGAACAGAGCGTCGATTTTCTCGACCGCGCGCTGCGCATCCTCGGGCACCGACTTGATGTAATGCGCCGCCGTCGTCTGGACGTTCGAATGCCGCAAGAGGCTTTTCGCCGCAAGCGGCGTTTCGAGCGAAGTCGCTAGCGTGGCACAGCCGCGCCGCCCGGCGTAGAAGCCCACCCAAGCGCCGAACGGCTGGTATACGTGCCCGTTTGCCTCGTGCTTCGCTTTGCGGCAGACGGAGCATTTCGCCAGCGCTGGCTGGATGATCCGCGCCGCGAGGTTGTGCAAGTCGATCGGCTTTCCCTTCGGCGAGGTGAGCACATATTCCGATAGCCGCGGTGCCACGTCGAGAAAATCGGCGAGGAGCTGCGGTACCGGAATCGGCGCCTTCGATGATGCGGTTTTTGTTTCGCCCGGCACGCGACGCCAGCGGCTTTGTGTGATGCGGATGGTTTTGGTCTTCGCGTCGTAGTCGCTCCATCGCAGTCCTTGCGCTTCCGACGGCCGCAGACCAGTGAAAAACGTCAAGGCGACTGCCAGTTTTGCCGTGCCATCGAGCCCGGCGAGCATGGTCCAGATTTCCTGAACGGAGTAGGCGTGTGTCGGCTCCGCATCTCTGACCGTGCGCGAGATCCCCGCTCCTTGTACCGGGTTCACACCGTCGAGCGCGCCGACTTGCTTGGCGTACCCGAAGATTCTCGATTGCAGGGCCTTCAAATGGTGGAGCGTCGTTTTGTTCACGTCGTGGCTTTGGGCTATGGCCGCGAGCAATTTCGTCGCGTCCACACACCGGAAGTCGCGGATGGTGATTCGCTGCAGCCGTGGTCGCAGATACCTTTTCCAGTTGGTGCGGTAGCCGTGAACCGTCGACGGCCGCAATTCTTTCTCGGCATGCGGAAGGAAAAACTTGTCGGCGAAGTCGGCGACGGTCATGGTGGACTCGGGCGACTGCTGGCCCTTGTTGAGCGGCGCGAGTTTCTCATCGAGCAAGAGCTGCACGTCAGACTCGCTGCGGTAGCGGTCGCCGTAGTCGGCGAGTTTTTTCGTGCGCAGTTTGCGTTCAATGTGGGGCGTCGCGTTTTTTGGTTTGCACCGGCAGCGCGCCAGGTCCTCGACAATCTCATCCTGACGCCATCTGCCGAACCATGCGTTCCCTTTGCGGTAGATCGAACCTCGTTGCATTTTTATTCTTTTCTCCTCGGGCGACCGGGTTTCGTGAGCGCCGTGCGCGCCCGCGCCACGTCGCGTGCGGTCCAGAGTCGAATCCGCATCGCGCCAACCTTCTGCAGCGGCGGGAATGGAATACGCTTGGTGCGAATGAGCCGCTGTAGGTTTGGTTGGACGATGCCGAGCATCCGGGCCACTTGCGTCGTGGAGTATTTCTTCTTTGGTCGCATGGCTATAAACGTATATCAATTATTGGCGCGTGGTCAAGTCGGCCTGACGGCCGAGCCAAGCCTCGACGTCGGCCCAGCGGAACCGCACGTACTTTCCGAGACGCACCACTGGCAGCGGATCCTTATCGCGCACGCGGGCGCGCGTCCGGGTTTTTTCTTTGACCCAGGATGCCGGGACGGACAGTTTTTCGGCGAGCTGCGCCGGTGTCAGCAAGATTACGTTCGCTCCGTTTGTCGGCTCCATCGCTCCCCCTAAGTGCACACTCGGCGTGCACCGTCCGTTTGCGGCCCTGGTCGCTCAACCACTTCCGGCGAGCGTCGGTTCATGAGACCGTGGTTCGCGAATTGTTCGTATTCTTCGTAAGTTCGTAGTGCGTGCGAAAATTCGCGATGGTCCCATGTACGGAAAAAGCAAGTCCTTTGTTTGCAACACTGAAAATTTGCACTCTGTAGACGAATGTACGAAAGATTACGAACAATCGGACGCTTTGAGAGAGACGGAAAATTACAAATGATCTTCGTACCTACCTCCTCAGAGCCCAGGCCATGAGGTTCTCTTTGCGGTCTCCAGAGGCAGTCGTTTGCACGATCTTTCCGGCTTTGACCAGCATCTTCATCTTCGCCATAAGCCAATCGGTTCTCTTGTTGTTCGCAAAGAGTCGGTGCAGGTCGGTGATCGTTAAAGACGGTTGCTCCCTCAGAGCCTTCATAATTTTGTCCGTGTCGGGATCTCCGCTGGCTCCGCCGAAAATGTGGCCAATGCTTCGGTCGCAGTAATCCCACACTGCAGTTGCCGCTTGCAGGTGTTCCGGCCGGATTTTGTCCGATGCGTCGAGCAGCGCGTAGGTCAGGGAGAGACGCAGGACGTGCGCCTCGGCCCGGCCACAAAGCGCGCCGCGCAGGCCGTCGCGGCCTTGCGTGATTCGCCTGTAGGTCTCGGCCCAAAGTTCTTTCGCTGCGGGATCTCGGTCGATTCGCCCGCGTCCAAACGCCGCGGCGACGGCTTGGTGCAGGCGCATGACAATGGCACTCGCGTTAACGTCGCCGCCGCCCTCGGGCAAGAGCTGTGAGCGATGCACCAAGGCAATCAGGAACCGGTTGGCGAATCCGTTGGCGCGATCGGTCGCGGTCAGATTGGCGAGCAGTTCTTCGGGAGTGACGTGGGCAATGATCGAGATATTCACGTTGGTCGCGTCGAGCGGTTCTTTTCGCGTGAGCACACGCAGCCTCGAGCAGTCCCAGGCTTCCCGTAGGATGCTCGACATGGTGTTGCCTTCGCGGCGCATAACCGTTAACAGGCTGGCGAATTCCGGCAGTTGCACGAGATACCGCCGCACGACGCCCGTGTCGGTCTCGCCTTCTTTCAGAGACACGCCTTTAATCAGGCCCTCTCCAGAGCTGAGCCCTGAAAGTACGCTGCGCTCGCAGAAGCCGTCTTCGACGCGCTCCATCACGGGCAAGGTCCTCTCGGTAGCGGTTCCCTTGCGCCCCGAGCCGGTTTGCCCGGCCATGAGCAAGAATTCCACGGGATAATGCGTTCTCCCGTCAGCCACGGCGTACGCTTCGCGCCCGAACAGCACCCCGCTGGCCACGAGAAAATTGCAGAGCAGCGCGACGGGATCCGCTTCGGTGTGCGGCGCTACCAGGCGCACGAAGTCGCCAGCGCAACCCACGAATGCCTCCGGCGCCATCTCTTCCGGCCAGTCGGTCGGTTGCTCTGTGTCATAAATTATTTGCGGACCAGATTTTGTCACGCGCTCGATGCGGCCGATGGTCACGCACACTCCTCCAACACGACTTGTACGAGTTCCTGCTCGACGGCGAGCGCAAGAGCGCGAGCGAGTCCTGCGTCGAGATTTTCGCGGTCGCAATACACGATGGTGATGAGCAACACGCGCTCGCGCGGGGTGAGTCGGCTGCGGAGATCCTCGATTTGTTTTTCTGCCTTGCTTACGATATGCGGCCGATATGAAGTCGCGCCCGGTTTCGAGAAAAGATCAGCGACGGTAATTCCCAAGCTACCGCAGATGTTTTCGATCGTGCATCCCGCGAAACAATGAAGCAGTGTGCGGCCGTCGACTTCGCGTATAGACAGGCTGGGGGAGCGATCCTCATGCGCGGGACAGCGGGCAATCCAGCCAGGACCACTGCGCCGTGCGTTGAGACGATCAGCGATTTCGGACGCAGAGATTCGTTGATTTGCTGTCAGAGTTGATGTAGCCTGCATGTGTCGTCGTCGAAACTTTCCGACCCCGCGTGGTGGCTAAACTCCGCGGGGTCTTTTTTGAGCCTCGCTTAACTAAACGGCAGTTCGTTCAAAACTCCGCTAAAAATCAGCGTCCCAGAGCCTCGTTGCACGTCCGGTGAACAGAATTCGCGGCCAGGGGCGGACGGCTGGCCGCCCCCAGCCCGAGCGCGTCGAGGTATCCGCGCTTTTTTGTCGCAGCACGGATGCACGGGGCGCCCGGCAAAAATTTTGCGGGTCGGGGAATTCCTCGGCAGGTTACCCGGCCCGGTTGCGGCGCGAGCATCTGGAATGGACTCGCCGCAAGTTCGCTGTTGCAACAAATTCATGGCCTCAGCTCGGCGAGCATCGCCGGTGACGCGGGAAGGCCAAATTCCGGATCGAGAATCGTGCGGCCCTGAATTCGTGCACGGAGCCGCGTTTCCTCGATCTTGATCTTCTTCAACTTTTCGGTTTCGCACGGCAGAGTAACCAGGCTCAGATAGTTGGCTTCTTGCTCTAACTTACTCATAACCCTTGGGAGTTCATGCGGGCTGTCTTCGGCTCCGGCGAACACGTTGCTGATTCCACTGCTCTAGGCTCTGTACGTCGATAAGCCAACGACCGTTCGCGTCCTTCCGTGCCTTCAATCTGCCCATGAGGATCAAGCGATTCAGGGCATTCGGGTGTACGTCGTAAGTTCGAGTTGCCTGTGACGTCCCGATCTCTTTGGTTGTGGTCATAACCTCACCGTAATTCTTAGCTCACCTCTTCGTGGTAACCGAACGACAAACCGGGCATGGACGCCGTAAAGATGGAATATCGCGGAAAACTACGGAAAAAAGCAGACGGGGAGCGCGAAAGCGCAGAACTATTTCGGTACCGAATGGCTGAGATGATACTCGGACAAGAAGGCGGAATCGATGGCAACTCTCTTTTTGGGCGTCAGTCTCAGCTTTCCCTTCTTGACCAAATTCCGGATCGTCCGGTCGCTGTCGTATCCCAGAGAATATGCGGCGTCCTTCTGGCTAAGTGATTTTTGCTTCTTCAACCACTCTTCGTCGCGAAGATTGGCCGTTAATTCCTCGCTCAGAGGCATACGCCTTGGGCTACGGCCCTTTCGATGAACTGGCGTTGGGAGGTCTCTCACTTCGAATCGCAAGGCGCCATCTTCAATCTTCCAGTACAGCTTTGCATAATTCGCAGTGATCTGGTCTAGAACATCTGCCGCAGAGCCGAATATAGTGGGGCCACGCACGAGCACGTGGCGTGTAAGCATCTCTGGAAGTGGATCAAGGCGTAGCTTAAGCTCTTCTGCAATTCTCTGGACAATATCGGCGTGGGTACAGGGCGCCGGCACGCTGAAATTCACGTGGTCACGGACGATTGGGGGATCCAAAGCGCGCCGCCATTTCGCTTTGCCCGTTTTCGAGGTGTCCATGCTATTGAGGCCTCTACGCATTTCCTTGCCCTATATTCTTCGTAACGATCGCAATGCATCCTTTGGCCCGAGTCGCGAACCGGAGGGTCTTCCTTCGCCGCGGGTAGCTTACTAAAATACATTGACATATGTCTAATCTGCGGTAACTTGAGGAATTCGATGAGCCCAGCACTATTCACAACCAGCGAGGCCGCACGGCAAGCCGGAATATCACGCGCGACACTTCAGGCTTGGTTGGTAACGGGAAGGATCGATGGTCCACCCCTTAGGGTGAAAAACGGCAGAACTGTAAGGTTGTGGACGGCTGGGAGCATCAAGCATATGAAGCAACTGAAGGGAAAGGTCCTTACTAAAGGCCGCGGCCGAAAACCAAAGTCCAAGCGGTAAAAGCAAGAGCGCGCCGCGCCGGTGTAACGAGCACCGACGCGACGCTAACCACCAAAGGAGGGTTTATCTCCCATGGCAGCTTCGACGAAAGTTATCCCACTCGCTTTACCTGCACAAGCAATCCCCCGCAAGACGCACCGCTCGACGATGACCTATCTCTCGCCGGAAGAGATCCTGGCGGTGCTCAAGGCCGCTCGTGCCCGCTCCATTCGTGATTGGGCGATGGTGCTCCTGGCCTATCGGCACGGCCTAAGAGCGTCCGAAGTCTGTGGTCTCAAACTCGCCGACATCGACCTGAAAGTTGGTTCGGTTTCGATCCGACGACTAAAGGGTTCGCTCAGCCAGGTCCAGCCGCTCTACCAACACCGCGGCCAGCCGTTGCTTGATGAAATGGCAGCGCTGCGAGCTTGGCTCAAAACGCGCCCTGCAGATGGCTCTGATTTTTTGTTCACATCACAGAAGGGCGGGAAGCTCGATCGTACGCAATTCTTCCGCGTGTTCCGATCCGTTGCCGAATCTGCCGGCCTGCCGAGGGAGAAGCGACATCCCCACGTCTTGAAGCACTCGCTCGCCTCTCACCTCGTGGCTGGCAATGTCAATCTCGCCCTGATCCGACAGGCTCTCGGGCACCGCAGCATCACTTCCACTATGCAGTATGTGGGAACGAGCGACGGTCAGGCCGCCGAGGCCGCCCAAGCGGCGTTGATGAGGTTATTTTGAGGCGACCACCCTAAGTCGGGATTTTCATTTTCGTCTCGGAAAATGCTGTGAACTCAAATGTGCGAAATCCTGCGGAATCACAACCGAAATCAAGGTCCGCAGCCATGGGTCGTAAACGATGGAGCGCGACGGTGAAAGCGCCGGACGGGCCGGCTCACAAAATGCTCCTTCGAGCAACGCGGCCCGCCGGTACATCTGGGGGGGATGCGGCGGCTCAGAACAACTTGGAAATTTGGGCACCCACCAATGTACTCAAGGCGGCTTGTTTGTCAGTCACAACCCAGGCGGAAACATTGGCTGCCAAGTTTTTGAGCGTGCCCTTGACATCATCGTATGCGGCGAGTTCAACCTTTCTGAATGCGGCGACGTATTGGCTCACGAGCGTCTGCCGTTGAGTCGCGGCATTCTGCCGCGCGACGAAGCCAGAGTCCGGAAGGTTGATTAACGCTGACTTGAGATCGCCCCATCCGAGGTCGATGACAATGGGCTTGACCAACATCAATTCGCCCGCCAGTTGAGACAAGCCGGCTACCTGCTGCACGAAATAGTCTTTGTCAAAGCCGTGCAGTCCCGCTTCCGTGTCGAGTTGCGCATAAGTTTGGGTCCAGCCACCAGGCCAGTCGCCGGCAAGCCCGATTCCGGGGATACGGTAGGCCCTGCCCTTATTCATCGGACTTTTTACAGACCCCTGAAACCCGCCGTTGACCCCTGGTTCGATATTGCCGGCCTTTACATCAACCCTGGGCCAACGATTATCGGTTGCAGCCTTCGCGATTGTTTCGACCAACCAGATATTGTTGTTGTAGACGTCCAATAAGCTGGTGATGACCCCGCCATTTTCTGGGGACTCGTTGGAGTAGACGTAATCGTTCCCGCTGGGTCCGACTTCGATGGTCTGTCGGCCTCCCATGTGCTCCATCCCGAGTGTTGCCACAATCGGCTTCAGGCGCTCGGGGTGGATCGTGTAGTAGTCGAATTGTGGCCAGGCGGCCTCAGCGCCCGGCATAAAGTGTCGGCAATCAAAGTAGAAGATCAGCGTTCGCGGCCTTGCCGACTGTGGAATGTGATTGAAATAGGACATTATGCCCAACATGCCCAGGCCACCGTTCTCCTCGATCAAGGACATGGCATCGGTGTGGGTAGCGAGCAAGACCTGCTCGTCGAGCGGTGTGCCATAATTCTTGCCTGGCAAATAGGCGATGATGGCTTTGCCCACGTCTCGCTGAAAACGGGCGCTCAGGGTCAAGGTGGCCGTCTTGCCCGCCTTCGCGTCCACCAGTACTTTCGCTCCGTTTACGCGATCGAGAGTGAGAGTGGGACAGTTGATATAGACCGCTCCGAGTCCAGCCTTCCCGTCCGGCATATAAACGCTCCGTTGAGCAAGCCCGAATGCTGCCCCAGGCGATAGGTCGTAGACGACGACCATGCCGGAAGCATGTCCATCGATGCCGATCGCGGCAAACCGATTGAGCTGACTCCAGACCCAGCGGGAATGATAGGAACTGGTCACGCTGGCGGGGGGTGGCGTAAACAGCGGCGCCCATTTTCCCGGTGAGCGCCATTCGTAGTCCGTCAGGGTGTAGTTGTCCAAGAACGGATTTGTGTACGGGGGATCTGGGTATTGCGCTGTTTGGAATACGAGTATTTTCCCCGCAATTTGCGCATTGGCAGGCGGATGACCCGGATCGTAATACACCATCGGCGCCGTAATACCTTCGGGAGACGTAAAGCCAGAAGTCATGCCGTACGACGCCACCATCGGCACAGGTGTGCCGTCAGAGACGAGCTTCTCCAGCGCCATGCCGGAGTCATATATGTGGGTTTTGCGATCGGGCCAATCGTCCACGATGTAATGATCGTAGGGAATTTCAACATAGTCCAAGTCCACGGCGCCGAACTTAGGCATTCTCGATATCAGGAAATTTGTGTATCGCTTCCAGCCCGTGCCGCCCGCATAAGTCGGACCTCCCTGGCTCTTGAAAGAAGCCCAGTCCCAAGCTTGATCGGGTGTGATCATGAACTGCTGGTTGATTTGTGGAAAAGTAGAATTGCGATTCGTGGCGGTCGCGTGTTTGCCTTGGGCCCAAAGCGATTCCGGAATCATGACCGCACCGGCGGCGATGCCTGCCGTCTGCAGGAAATTCCTGCGGGAAGAGTCGGCTGTTTTGTGGGTTCGGGTCTGTCGGTTGTTGGGTGAAGACCGTGGCCGCTTTCGCCATTTGCTCATAGTGCACCTCCCGCTTATCGGTGCAACATAGTTCAAATGTTCAGGTCTCGCAACGTCGTTCCCAAGACGAACGCAACAAGATACCCCTTCTGTTGCGTTATTCGATATTCCAGATTGAATCTTAAGGGATTTGGCTGCTCTTTGGTTCTGCCAACTTCACGCGTAATGTTGCATTCAGCGGTGCGCGCTCGCGTACCAAAAGGTACTTTCTATCCTCTCCACAACTCATTGATTCTTCAACCCGCGGCAAGGCCATTCTCCGCCGTTCCAAACCATTTCTTTTGGTGCAACGGGAGCGGACTCCGTCAGTACTTTGCTTCGGATTTTTGGGCAGCCCATTTGAAGCGGCCGTACCCGATCAAGAGATTCAAGCACTAACAATAGGCCTTCGCGCCATGAGATGATCTCTGCCACTCTTGACGAAGCCAACGAACCTGCGTGCCAATTCAGCGATGCGATCTACTTGCCTTCCGCGAATGGCATCCTGAGGGATCAATTCGCCGCCTATCCCGAGCGCGACGGCGCCCGCGACGATGTATTGTGAGGCAGTCTGTTGGTTGATGCCTCCTGCAGCGATCAGTGGAAGATGGGGAAACATCCTGTGAAGAGATCGAATGTAGGTCTCGCCGCCAAGCTGAGCGCATGGGACGACCTTGACGAAGTCGCAGCGTCCTTGCCATGCGGTGATAACTTCGGTAGGAGTCAGGGCACCCGGAAATACGACCAACTCGTGGAGTTGGGCAAATTCGACCACCTCGCGATGCAGGCCGTCGCTGGTGAGAAACTGCGCGCCCGCGTCCAGACTTTGCCGCGCAGCCGCCTCGTCCATTACTCCGCCGGCGCCAACGACCATGTGGGGATTTTCTTTTCTAAGCTGCGAAATGAGTTTTATGGCTCCTGGCACAGTCAGCGTGATCTCCGCGATGGGAATCCCGCCTTGAGCGATGGCATTAACAGCGAATAGCGCGTCCTCTGGCGAACGTACCCGAACCGCCGGAATCACACCGATTTCCTCGATCCAGGCTCGCACCTCGTGTTTCTTCACGGGGCCAGCTCCTCACATGTGACGACCAACCTGTCACCCGCTACATTTGCCCGACCGTATGAATATCGACCTTGGCGACTAGGCTTCAAAAGATTCTTCCGGTGCTGGCAACGTATCATCGTCGCTCGCAAACCAGACATAGAGCGTGGGCAGAATGAAGATGCCCATTAATAGGGCTGCGATCAGACCACCCACGATCACGATGGCAAAGGGCCGCTGCGAGTCTGAGCCGATCGCGTGGGACATGGCAGCCGGTAAGAGTCCGAACGTAGCCACGAGCATGGTCATCATGATGGGGCGAAGCCGTAGTACGGCGCCCTCTACGGCGGCATCGACGATCGTATATCCGCGCGCACGGAGCTGGTTGATGTACTCGAGCATGATGACGCCCGTCTGAACGGATACGCCAAAGAGTGCCAGGAAACCAATACCGGAGGAGACGCTAAGGTGCGTGCCCGTGAGAAGCAATGCAAGAAGCCCACCGACAGGCGCCATGGCGACGACAGCGAGGATTAGCAATCCCCATTTCGCGGAACGAAACATGCTGTATAGGATGATGAAGATAATCAGAATCGTGATCGGTATCACCACAAGCAATCGCGCTCCGGCCCTCTGTTCACTTTCGTATTCTCCTGCCCACTCTATGTGGTAACCCGTTGGAAGCTTCACTTTCTGGCTGACCGCCGAAATAGCATCCCGTACCGTGCTGCCCAAATCCCTACCTCGCACACTGAACCGCACGGCTACGTACCGCGAATTCCCCTCGCGGTAGATGTCATACGCGCCATCCTTCACCTCTACCTTAGTTAACTGCGCAAGCGAAACTCGCTCTCCTGTAGGGGAAAGGAGGCGGATGTTTTCGATGGCCTCCGGAGTATCTCGGTAGGGCTCCTGGTAACGCACCGCGACGTCATAGCGAGCTTCTCCTTGGAGCACCTGGCTTACAGCATTCCCGCCCACGGCGGTTTGGACGGCGTCTTGTATGTCCGCGACGTTGATCCCAAAGCGAGCCGCTTGTTGCCGGTCAATGGTGAAATCCAAATTTGGCTGTCCCGTATCGCGCTGGATGCCGATGTCTTCTATGCCGGGAATATGCTCCATGGCCGCGACCATTTCGTCGCCTTTCTCTTCAAGAACGGTCAAATCAGAACCGAAAATCTTGACGGCGAGTCCGCCTTTCGTGCCGCTGATCGTTTCATTCACATTGTCTTCGATGGGCTGAGAAAAGTTCCAGAAGGCCCCCGGCAGTTTTGAGAGTTCGCGGTTCATGGCGGCGATCAGTTCGTCCTTATTCTGATGAAACGCCGGCCGCCACTCTTCTTTCGGTTTCAGATCGACGAAAAACTCGGTATTGCCGAATCCGCCCGTATCGGTCCCGTCGTCAGGGCGGCCCGCTTGCGATACGACCGTAGTCACTTCCGGGAACGAGGCGAAGACGATGCGCCCTTGGTCTGCAAAATGAGACCCTTCGGTCAGGCTAGTGCTGGCCGCGAGCGTACCGCGCGCCCAGATAGCGCCCTCGTCAAGGTGCGGCAAAAACTCGCTGCCGATCACCCCGCTGAACATGAGAAACGCGGCGACAGAAAAGCCCACCAAACCCACGCCACTCGTCACCCAACGATGCTCGATCGTCTGCCGCACTGCCTTGCGGTACCAATTGGTCAACGCAACCATCACCGGGTTGCCCCACCCCTGCACTCCTTTGCGAAACAGCCAACTGCTCAAGACGGGCGCGAGCAGGATTGAAAACGTCAGAGCGCCCAGAAGGGCGAAGGCTACTGTCAAGGCCATGGGCCGGAAAAGTCGACCCTCCACTCGTTGCAGCGTGAAGATCGGCATGTATGCGGTAATGATAATGGCGATGGCGTAGAAGACCGGGCGCTGCACTTCGTGGCAAGCTTCACGAATCGCCTCCCCGGGGGATTTTATGATCGTTGTAATGCGTCCCGGAGTCGAGGAGCCTCCTGCGGCAGTTCCTGAATCCTTTTGGCGATGAGCCAGATGCCGGACAATGTTCTCAACCATCACGACGGCGCCGTCCACGACCATGCCGAAATCAAGCGCGCCCAGGGAGAGGAGGTTTGCTGGGATCTTGCTCAAATCCAGCCAAATAGCTGCAAAGAGCAGCGAGAAGGGGATCGTACACGCGACAATAAAAGCGGCACGAGCATTCCCGAGGAATAGGAAAAGGATGATGGTTACCAGGATCATCCCCTCGACCAGGTTATGCTCCACTGTGTGCAGC
The DNA here is from genome assembly GCA_963803735.1 of uncultured Acidobacteriota bacterium. GTDB lineage: Bacteria > Acidobacteriota > Terriglobia > Acidiferrales > UBA7541 > Palsa-189. The sequence continues at coordinate 62,692 of CAWDNV010000026.1, forward strand.
GTGAAATGAAGCAGGTCGGCACGGTCCAGCATGGGAACGATCTTCACGCCAGGTGGCAAGATTTTTTCGTTGAGTTCCTTTACCTTTGCATGAATCGCGTCCAGCGTTGGCCCGGCGTCCGCGCCTTTGCGGAGGAGCACAACGCCCTGGATCACGTCGGGCTCATCGATTATCTTTCCGTCGACCATGTGGTTGGCCCGGGCCATGTGCCCCAATCGAATCTTCGGGCCTTGGACCACCTCGGCGATATCCTTTACGCGAAGAGGCGTTCCGGCTTTGGTGGTCAACACCGTCTGCTCGATGTCTTGAATGTTCCTGAAAAGCCCGAGAGCACGAATGTTCATCTGCTGCATGCCCGCTTCCACAAAACTGCCGCCAGCATTGATGTTGTTGTTGTTCAGTTGCTGCTCCACCTGCCCGATGCTCAATCCATACGAAACGAGCTTGTTCGGGTCGACGCGGACCTGATATTCCTTCACCGTGCCGCCGAAGTCGGAGACGTCCACCACATTCGGGACGGACTTGAACTCTTTTTCCAAGGTCCAATCCTCGATGGACCTTAGCTCCATCAGATCGTATTCTGGATTCGTGCTTCTCAACGTATACCAATAGATCTGCCCCACCGTGCTCCAGTCCGTCCCCATCTGGGGTTGTAAGCCTTGCGGGAGCGTGACCTGGGAGAGCCGTTCGAGGGCTCTCTGCCGGTTCCAGTCGTTGTCGGATTGATCGTCAAAGACCATGAGCACATAGGAAAGACCGAAAATGGACTCGGACCGCAGATGCGAAAGATGCGGAATTCCGTTCATTACGATTTCGACGGGGATTGTGACCTGCTGTTCTACTTCCTCAGCCGAGCGGCCCGGCCACTGCGTAATAACCGTCACATAATTGTCCGCAATGTCCGGATAGGCCTCTACCGGCAGGTTGTGAAAGGAAATCGCCCCCCAGGCAACGAGCAAGATTGCAAGTGCGATCACAACGAACCGGTAATTGAGTGCGAAGTCTACAAGCTTGCGGATCATTTTCTAATCCCCTTCTGCTCCTACCGAGAATCGTTCCAGTAGACGCTTACTGGTTCTCGACCGTGTTTTCGAGCACCAGGGCGCTTGAGACCACCTGTTGGCCCGCCTTCAGCCCGGATATAACCTCTTCCATCTGACCGGGCAGCAGGGCACCACTGCGGATTTCCATTCGCCTGAATTTTCTGTCTGGCGTAGGCACGAAGACCCAGTCACGGTCGTGAAGGTGGATAATCGCGGAGGCCGGAACCAGCGTGTGCATTTCCTCCTTTTGGCCGCGGAACATAGCCGTTGCAAACATCCCGATGCGCATGATCATCCCCGCATTGGCGACCTCGATGCGCACTTTGGCCGTGCGAATATTTGGATCGAGGGTCGCTCCAATATTGCTGACGGCGCCTTTGAACACCCGGTCGGGGAAGGCGTTCAAGCGGATATCAGCGCTATCACCCATGTGGATACCGGCCAAGTCGTTCTCGTACACATCGCACACAATCCAGATGTACGACATATCGGATATCGTGAAAGGGTTTGGAGCCGTCAGCGCCTGGACGCCGGATTGGTTGGTGATCTGCTGGTCGGTGATGACGCCCGAAACGGGGGCCGGCACTTCCACGATTCCCGAGGGATGTTCCGGGTCAGCTCCAAGAAGATGAAGATGCTCCCGGGTGGTTTCGAGATCCACCAGAGCGCTATCTTCAGCATTCTGAGCCACCTCAAGGGCGCTTTTCGGAGTCGCTCCGTGGTCGAAGAGAATTTTGGATCTGTTAAGCTGTACCTTAGTCAGCTGCTCATTCATCACCGCTTTTCGATAGTCGGAGTAAGCGCCGGCGATATCACTACTTCTAACTTTGAATAAAAGCTGGCCCTGTCTGACCTCATCTCCCAGCCGGGCATCGATTTCGATGACCCGCCCCGTCGCGAGCGACGGCACAGGAACCTGCCGCGATACGTCTGGACTGACTACTCCGGTCACGTTCAATTGCGGAGCTGCCATGTGCTCTTTCGCGGTCGCCAAGGGGAACTGCTCTGGATGATCCACCGCGACGTTCGTAACGTCGAAACCGGGCACCACGGTTGCCGGTGGTGGCGCAGTCGCCGCGGAATTTTCCTGGGCCGTCACATTCCGTCCGCAACCTGTAAGGAGAAGACCCAAACCTATACAGATCGTTGCCTCAAAAGTAAGTAAGCGATTCATTGCAAAACCTCCTGTCCCACCGCCATATTCATTTGCGCGGCAGCGGTCAAATACGAGCCGATTAAATTCAAGTACGCCAGTTGGGTGTCGCGGTAGGCTTTCTCGGCGTCAAGAAAGTCCAGTAACGATGCGCCCCCGTTTTGGTAGGAAAAAGTTGTCCTGTCGCGAACGGCTGTCGCTAATGGTAGGTACGTCCCTCTATACGGCTTGAGGAGATTCACATTCTGGATCAATGTCCAATAGGCGGAATCCACATCACTGAAGACTCCGGCTTGGGTCGCTGCCTGCAACTGCTCGTTGCGGCCGATATCGAGCTGAGTGCGCAGCTTCTCCCCCTGATTGCGGTCGAAGACGCGGAGGGGGATGCTGACACTGGCGCCGATGGTATTGAGGGCGTTTGGGTTATTCCAAGAGCCATTGTGCGTATACCAGACGCTGAAGGTTGGATCGGTCGACCCGTTTGCAACCGCGAGGTTGTGATTGATTTTCGCCAATTCCACCGATTGCATGGCCTCCTTCAAATCCGGCCGCATGGTCAGCGCGATATTCCGGAAATCCTCGAGCGGCATGAGTGACTCGATGAAATCATAGGGTCCGGTAACATCGAACTGCTCGATGGGCGTGCGATCGTTCAGCAACGTCAGCAGCTGGATCTTGCTCGTCCGCAGGTTTACCAATGCGGTCTCGTAGTCCGACTCGAATTGCACCCGCTGCAGCATCAAGCGATCGAAATCCACCTGCGCGAGATCGCCGGCGTCCAAGCGCGTGCGGTTCACGTCCAGTTCGCGGTCCCAATAGGCCAGGTTCTGCCGGGCATTCTCCAGCACCGCCTTCGACTGCAGGACCTGAACGAACGCGCTTCGGAGATTGAAGATTAGGCTACGCTCCTGATCGGTGTACGTGGATTGGGCAACGGCCGTGGTTTCCTTTTGGGCGTCACGCCGCAGATAGCGTTTGTGTTGCCGTTCGAGCAGATAATTGACGCCAGGGGTGATCGTAGTGCCCTTGATCGGCTGCCAGACTCCGCTAAGAGGAGTGATCTGAGTTCCATCTGCAGCCAGGGAAACTTCGGGATTGGGGCGAAGAAACGCGGTGATCTCCTCCGCCTTCGACTCGTCAATATTGGCCTGATTGGCCTTTAACGTGGGGTTCACAGCCTCGAACTTCGCTTTGACTTGCTCCCAAGTTAAAACAGTTGACGCCGTCTGTGCGTGGACAGTAGCGGGCAACAAACCTGCCACTAGAATCGCGTTGCGCACACTTCGGTAAAGTCGCGACGTGGTCTTTCCCTCGATAGTCGTCATTAAGTTCATGATTTTTCGGAGCGTGGACTAAGGGCCGACGTCGCGGTGACTTCAGTCGCCGCCCCGCCACGGACAAAAGTTACAAACCCAGAAGCACATATGAGGAGAAGTGCAATGTTCTTAGTTTTCCTTATCATGAGCTACACTCCCGTCCGTCGCGAGCGTCGCGAAGTTGCAGACAATTGGCGTAAGCGTATCTTTTGCGGCTGTGGGATACGTGCCGCCTCGATACCGTCGACTTATTTTTCAAAGCCAGCTAAATTTCGCTAGATACGCGTTGCGAAGGCGGGAGGTGCTCTCCCCAAGACGGATCTGTGGGCCACCTGGATTGCCACTCTTTGCGCGAGCGGAGGAAGGAAGCCCCGCTGAAGAGTGGAACCCAGTATTTGCCTGCTGCTAGCCTGAGGACCCGCCTTGGGACTTGAGGAAGCTAACGCGGCTGTCTCCGGATTTTGGCGCGACCGCGATGCCCGGCTGCCGGAATCCACAGAGCTCGGCGAGGTGGCCGAAATCGCCACGGTGAAGTGATCGTGCCCGTCATTGAGTAGCACGATCAGCGGCCAGTGAATCAGCGCGGGCCTTAGCACCAAATCGTTGCGGATGTCATCTCCGGTCATGTCGCGCACTTCGAGCTGCAGTCCACCGGGAGGCGCGTTGATCGAAATGACTTGCTCGTTT
>CAWDNV010000027.1:0-15722 GCA_963803735.1 uncultured Acidobacteriota bacterium
ATCGCCCTCTTCTTGATCCCCAAAATGTGATAACCGGAAAATCAGTCTAAAGGCTGAACGCGGACGAGATAGCCGTTGTAATCCACGTACCAGACGGTTGCCGGCTTCGTCGAAGTATCGATGACAGTTCGCCGGTTATACGAATATGGCTCCGGCATTTGATAGACGGTCCAATGATCCGTCTTGGGGTTGTACCGAAGCATCTGCCGGCCGTGCAGCACACCAGCCCATATTTCGCCGTTCTTATCCGGCATGGCTTCGTAAAAATCAGTGTAGGGATGCGGCGCAATCGGGGGAGTGAATTCGTCAATGCGCTGCGCCCTGAAATTAAGCTCGATGAGAGAGCCGTCGGCTCCGCCCCACCACGTATTTCCGAAGGGATCAAAGCCGCCGCGCTTCGCGGTCATCATGTGCGAACCGGTATTCAGGTTAAGTATTTTCCCAGTCGCAATTTCCATAATCTCTAGGGTGTTGCCCCAGTTTGCCGGCCCGCTGCCGCCCCAGTATTTCCCGTCGTAGGAAATCGTGTTGTCGTAGGTGCTGTCCGCTTGCAGGGGCCATTGCTGCAGGACCTTGCCGGTATTGGGATCCATCTTTACGATCAAGCTGTGACGGCCATCCCAAACATAACCGTCGGCGTCCAGAGTGAAATTCCCAAAGCTCGGAGCATTGATGGGAGTGGAGCTATCAATTTTGGCTTGCTTCACTTCGCCTGTCTTGGGATCGAGGCGATTGAGCTGGTGCGCCCAGTTTTCTGAAATCCAGGCGATACCATTCTTATCAATGACTGCGTGGTGCGTACCGGGCATAGCGCCGGGAGTCAACGGAATGGTGTAATCCGTGACCATGCCGGTCTTTGGGTCGAGTTTGCCGACATAGCGAGTCTTGTGGCTGGTGTACCAGACGTTCCCCTGCGCATCGAGCGCCGCATCATGCAGCATAAGCAAATTCCGTGGCAGCTCGTATTCGGTAACCACGACCCTGGTCGATTCGCCTCGAGGACGCGGGAAGGTGCGGATCGGCATATCCTGCGATTCGGGACCGCGGACTCGCGCGAGAAACTTCGTGAGCATCGCGGCTTCAGGATCCGGAGCATTCATAGGCTTATTGCGAACCGCAATGGCAGTGCCCGTGAAATGCATCATGCGATCTACGATCAGGCCCCAGCTGCGCTCGTCATAGCGGTTCCGGAAAATCTGCTGCCAGGAGTGGCACCCGGAACAGTTCTTCTGCAGCATCGCTTTTTCTTCGGCGCTGCCGGGAAGATTCCACAGGATTTCGGCGCCACTGAGTTGGGACTCGAGCACAGCTGAGGCGGGCAGGTCGTCGGAATCAGCCACTTTTTCCAGCATGATGTCTTCAAGTTTTGTTGCCCCGTCGATCGAAACCGCATCGCGCACGTAAGGCTTGAAAGGCACGGGAGACGGAATCCGCAGCGCATAGGAACCTGCCTGCATCTTGGGGAATTCGAATTTTCCGTCGCCGTTCGTGTATACCGTGGTTCGCACGCCGTTGGGCGCGATAAGCTGAACGCCCACGCCCTCGGGGGAATCTCCGTTCTTGATCCGCACAACTCCGGTCGCCCCGCCCGTGAGCCCGCTTTGAACCGGCCACTTGTGCGTCTCCGCTCGGTACGATGGGTTCATGGGCGGATTTTCGCCTTCCACGCAGCATTTGCCGGAGTGAATGTAAGCGACGAGGTCAGCTATGTCGGAATCAGACAAAGTATGAGCGGATGAGGGCATGAGAGGGCCGCCATCTTTGATCTTGGCGGCAACGTTTTCGTCGGTTACCGGACTGCCGGATACCAATGACGTGCGCTTATACAGGTCTGCCAAGTACGGAGCGGTCTTGGTGTATTTGTTGTGACACATCCAACACTTGTAGGCGTAAATCACTTCCCCGCGCGCCGCTCCGCTATCGCCGTCGATTCGATAAGTGTCAAGCTGCAGTGAACGCTGAAAATTGTCCACGGCCATTTTGTCTTTATCGGCGTCAGCCGCCGGCTTCGGCTTGGGTGCAGCGCTGGCGATCCCTAACCAGACAACGGTGCCAGCGAAAAAGAGAGCGACTCCAGTGGCGAGTGACAAGAAAATTACGCGCAACCCGCGATAGCTTGGGCCTAGTGTCTGCATAGCTCACCTCGGGGCAAGTTTTGGGTCGTCCTGTGGCTGAGAGTATATACCTATCGATCCATTCGAGTACAAGTCCGGACTGACATCGGCCATCGCCACTGGCACACACGATTTGCGTTTAGATGGACCTTCTGGAGTTGCAGGTATTACTCTTCGAGGCCTAACGCGCGAATCTTGGTGAGCAGGGTTTTATAAGAAATGCCGAGCTGTTCGGCGGCACGCGTCTTATTCCATTTCGAGGCCCGTAATGCTGCATCGATCTTGAATCGCTCGATGTATTCGATAGCTCGCGCACTGACGTCCTGCAGAGTTCCTTCCCAGGAGAAGTTCTCCCCCAGCATTCCGGTGGGCATTTCGCCTTCGGCGGGGCGTGGCGCAGAAAGCTGCAGCTCGGCGGCGTCAATTTTCTGAGCATCGCTGAGAATGGCCGCGCGCTCCATGGTGTTTTGCAACTCCCGCACGTTGCCCGGCCAGCTATAAGCCAGCAAGGCGGTTCGGGCCTGCTGCGTCAGTTCCAATTCAGGCTTGCGAAATTCGGTCCGAAAGCGTTCCAGAAAAGCGTCCGCCAGCAGCAGGACGTCATTGCCGCGCTCGCGCAGCGGAGGAATTGTGATCGGCACCCCGGCAACACGAAAAAAAAGATCCTCGCGGAACATTTTTGCCGTCACGGCCGCATGCAAATCCTTATTCGTTGCAGCGATGATGCGGACATCAACCTCCGTGCTCTGGGTGCCCCCCACTCGATCGAAACGCTTTTCTTCCAGGACGCGCAGCAACTTGGACTGAATCGCGATTGGCAATTCCGCGATTTCGTCCAGAAAAATGGTGCCACGGTGAGCTAATTCCATTTTGCCAATCTTGCGGGCGCCGGCGCCTGTGTAAGCGCCGCGCTCGTGGCCAAAGAGTTCGTTTTCAACAAGGCCCTCGGGAATCGCGGCGCAGTTCAGGGCTACAAAAGGCTGAGTTCGCCGGGGGGAGAGCCCGTGAATCGCGCGTGCAAAGAGTTCCTTGCCGGTGCCGCTTTCGCCCAGCAGCAGGATGGTGGAGTCTGTTGCCGCGACGCGCTGGACTTGCATCGTCGACGCCTGCATGGACGGGTGTTCTCCGATAATCCGGGGGAAACCGTACCGCGCCGTATATTCTTCTCGCAGCAGAAGATTTTCTCGCAGCAATTCCTGCTGCTGCGCCGCTCGCGCCACGAGCAGATTCAGATGATCGAGATCGACGGGCTTCTGAATGAAGTCAAATGCTCCGTCTTTCATTGCGGCTACGGCCTCTTCGATCGAACCATAAGCGGTAATGAGAATGACGGGGATTGTGGAGTCGGCTTGCTTGGATTCGTGGAGCACTTCGAGGCCCGAGCAGCCCGGCAATTTCAAATCGCTGAGTACCACCAGGTAGCGTCGCGAGCGGATTTTATTTACTGCCGCTGAACCATCGGCAGCTTCGTCCACTGTGTAACCCTCACGTTCCAGCGCCTTGCGCAGCATAGCGCGCAACTCCGGCTTGTCCTCCACCAGGAGAAGAGGTTCCATGCGCTCTCTTCTATCACGAATTGGCGCGGAGGATTTGCCTCGAGACTCAGCTATGTGTGGAGAGGGGAACGTTGCAACTTTTAGCAATGTGAGCTACCTCAATGAAACTTATTGCGAGCTTGAAAAGGAAACTATGGAAGCAGCACCGATCAAGACTATAGGTTGGCCAAGCCGCCCTGTTCTACGACGTTCTAGGTGCCAGACTCAGAATTGGAAATTCCTGAGTCCTATGAGGCGGGAGTACCGGATTTCGCTCCGTTCGAATCCGAAGGGCCGGAAGGTTCATTTGCCCAACCAGGGTTGCCCCCAGCCTTGCGTAATTCGTCTTCCAGATCGGACAGTGCTTGCTTATCCTTCTCGATATCCTGTTTTTTAGTCTCGATATCGCTCTGTGTCTTGTTGATGTCGGCGCGACTGTTCTGCTCGTGCATGGCCCAGTTCGGATCCTGAGAGTATTGTTCCTGCTTTAGATTGAATTCCCGCTGCAGGATGTCCAATTCTTTGGTGTCATCAGCCAGGGTCTTTCGTGCCGCGGCAAATCTCGCGCGCCAATAGGGTTCATCCTTGGCTTGTTCCTTCTTCGCGTCTTTTAGGTCAGCCCCATTCGTTGCTTTGGCGTCGGCTCCGTTTGCCGGCTTCTTGTCGTCGTTCTTTTCTGCCGTCTTGAACGCTCCGGTTCCCGGAGCGGGTTCGTTTCCGATGACCGAAATCGTGCCCTTCAGGCTTCCCACGTCCTCATTGGTGAATACTTTGGCAGGCTTGCTGGGATCTTTCTTCTGAGCGCGAGCCTTTCGCGCTGCATCCCCCAGAGAATCGGACTGTGAGCCTGCTATGGTTGCGGCGCTGTCTTGAGCGTGGGCAAGCGAGACGTTTCCGGCAACCAAAAGCACAGCAGTCAAGGAGACAAGCCTTCTAGAAATCATAAGGACCACCTTTCAGTGCGCTGGTGGAGTACTAGAACTACCTACAGTTTAAATACCGGCGACGCGGGAATCAATGGCCCCGCCAGAGAGGGTGTCCTGTCTGCTAAGTGGGAGTGAGACGATGAATTCAGCCCCGCCCTGTTGTTGGTTGCGGACTTCGACCGAGCCGCCATGTTGTACGACGATTTTCTGAACGATGGCGAGGCCCAGACCCGTTCCATTTGTCTTGGTGGTGTAGAAGGGCACAAAAATCTTGGAAAGATCGTCGGCCGCTATGCCCGGCCCATTATCCGTAATCGTGATGCGCTGCAATTCACCACTCGGCCCACGTTCAATGGCGCCTTGGACTTCGACATGCCCGCCAAATGGCTGGCCTGCTGCGGCTTCCGCCGCATTGCGAGTGAGATTCAGAAGCGCCTGGCGCAATAAACCTTCATCGCCACCGATGCTTTCGAATTCGCCATGCGATGAAATAACCACTCCTGGAATGGCTTCTTGTATTTCCGTAATAACGCGGTCGACGAGCGAACGCAGCGGAACTTCTTCTGTGGAGAGGTCGAGGGGGCGGGCAAACTTTAGGAACTCGGTTACTACGTGAGTCAGAGCCCGCGTTTGATCCACGATCAGCTGAGCATGTTCCGCAGTCTCGCCTTTGGACTCCCGCCGGATCATCTGCGCGTAACCGGAAATCGTTGCGAGTGCATTCTTGAACTCATGTGCAATACCGGCGGAGAGTTCGCCCAGCGCGGCCAGATTCTCCTTGACCTGTACCTGGCGCTGCAGCGCTGCCAGCTCCGTAAGATCGCTCAGCAGGCACAGCGCACCCGCAACCGAGGACTTGCCCAGAATGGGCGAAATCGTCACGCCAAGCTGGCGCAATTCGCCTTGTGGCGTCGCATACTGGACCTCCTCGCGACGAAAAGTACGGCCTTCACTCAAGCACGTGGCCAGGAGCGTCGACAGGGACGATTCTTTTCCGAACACCTCGGCATAACGGCGATAGGCGAGGGCATGTACATCCAGGGCCGCTTCTGCGGCCGGATTGGCGCTTGTTATCAAGCCAGCGGAGCTGATCAGCAGAAGTCCGGCAGGCATATTGCGCGTTACTGCTTCGCTCAGGCGCTCGGTCTGCTGAGCGCGCTCCCGATCGCGGCGATGTAAAGCGGCGAGTTCTTTTTCCTGTTCTCGAAGTTTCTGAATCACGGCCTGCATCGATGCAGCCATAAAGGCTGAAGGATTATCGAGCGAAGGCTTAGGCAGAGACGGATCACCAGTCTCCTGGGATTCTCGCCCACGCAAAGCGCGGCGCATCACGAAGAAAACCAACGCTGCCGCGGCGATGATAAACAGCACGAGCATGGCCGCTGCGGCTAGCCAGCTAAAGCGAAGTGACGACGATTGGAGATACGCCACCCACAAGCCGGTCAGCGGCGCGCTTTTGAGATCAAACATGCGTGAATGCCCGGTACCAGGCCAGGGCCGGCGAGCCGAAAAACATGACGAGGATTGCCCCGGCTCCTAGAAAGGTCCCAAACGGCAGTTCGAAATCGCGTTCTTTACGCCCGATGGAGATTACGGCAATCCCAATAATGCTGCCGAGCAGAGATCCCAGCAGAATCGTAAGCAGCGCCCGTTGCAAGCCCAGAAATGCGCCGGCCATGGCCATCATCTTCACGTCGCCAAGGCCCATGCCCTCACGGCCGCGAGCCCTAAAATAACCCTCCGCAACCAGCCAAAGTAGTCCGCTCGCCACGCCAGCGCCAATTAGCGCATCGGCAAACGAAAGTGCCGCTTCCGGCGGAGGATAGGCGAAAAGACGGTCGGCGAGCCATTGTGCCGTGCCGTCCACAGGCTTGGTGAAAAGGCTCAGCATCAATCCCATCCCGAGGCCGAGAAAATTTACCTTGTCGGGCAAAATACGTTCGCGCAGATCCGTGATCGTCAGCACGATGAGCAATGCGGCGAATATCGCCCATTTCAGGGCTTCTGCGCTGATTCCGAAGGCGAAATAGCAAGCCACAAAAAGGAGACCTGTGCCAATTTCCACCATGGGGTACATTGCCGAGATGTGCGCTTTGCATTTGCGACAGCGGCCGGCGAGCAGGAGCCAGCTTACCACCGGAATATTGTCATAGGCTTTAATCGAGGTTCCGCACGATGGGCAATGAGATGGCGGCAATACGATCGATTCTGAGACGGGTATGCGAAGAATGCAGACGTTTAGGAAGCTGCCAATAATCAAACCAAAAACGAATATGATGACTGCAATCATGACTGAGATCAGAGCTGTGCCAGCGATCAAGAGTTCTCCGTCAATGTTTCCACCTTAAGCCCTAGTTCACTGTGCCACAATGGTCTCGCCTCCTCAATCCGGCGGCGGTGAGCCGTTGCCTGATTCCTAACCGCAGCAGGAACGCAATGGCTTGTCTATATCAGTTCGAGAATTTGCGATAATTTCTCGGCAATGTCCTGGCTCGAGCAAAGAATTCGGCAATATGAGCATCGCCGCTGGACTACCGATAATAATCGTCGCGTAAGGCCATTCGCGTGGGGACTAGAGCACACAGGCGGAGACGCAGCTGATCCCGAACCTCGTAAATTTCTGAGCGATTGGGTTCCAGAGACGCTGGTGCATAGCGAGGAATGGTTCGAAACCAGCCCTGCCTCGGACTATGCGTTAGATGTTCCCCAGAATGGCGCGCACCGAGATCGCGTCCTCACTTTCACCAGCGCGATAACTTCGCTCTGGCCTGAAAATAATCGCGTGCACGCGCGTCTTTTCGCGGCGAGCAACTCCGGGCCTGCAGTTGTGGTGCTGCCGCAGTGGAATGCCAAATGGGACGTACAAGTGAAAATTTGTCAGTGGCTCAACCGCTGGGGAATTACCGCGCTGCGTCTGTCCATGCCTTATCACGATCGGCGAATGATTCCGGGCCACGAGCGGGCTGACCACCTCGTGAGTTCCAATATCGGCCTCACGCTCGAAGCCAACCGGCAAGCCATTCTCGACGTGCGCAGATGCCTGCAATGGCTTGCTCGTCAAGGCTACGGAAAATTGGGGTTGGTAGGCACCAGTATCGGTTCGGCGGTCGGATTCATCACCATGGCGCACGAGCCGCTCGTCAGCGCCGGGGTCTTCCTTCATGTGTCTACATATTTTGCAGATGTGGTAAGAACGGGGATGAATACGGCGCACGTCTGGGAAGGGCTGCGCGCGAGTGTGTCTGCTGACGAACTTCGGCACTTCTGGTCGCCCATCAGTCCATTTCCCTATGTCCCGCGCATGAATGGAAGCAGACAGAAAATGCTCATGGTGAGCGCGCGCTATGACCCTACCTTCCTGCCCGAATTTTCCGACGAGATTATCCGCAAAGTCCAAAAAACCGGCATGGAAAGCGAGGTGTTGCTCCTGCCTTGCGGCCACTACTCACTCGAGCTGGCGCCTTTCAGCTACGCCGCCGCCCTGAGGATGGGCTCATTCCTGTTTCGGAACCTCACCTGATCAGTTTAGCTGCAAATCTTGTGATCCAGAGGCGGCCGATCCTCCGGGTACAGCATTTCTTTTAGCGGAGGGAAGGCTCTCTCTTAGGCTCAGCTCGGGATTTAAGCGGGAAAAGCTCTCGATATTTTTCCGGCAGCGACTTGGGCCGTCCTTCGCGACTGCAGATGATGTGGAGGGTTTCGCCGGTCGCCAGCAGTTCGCTGCTGTCGTGGCGCAAAATTTCGTAACTGAACCGGATGCTGCGGCGACGCGATTCGCTCACCCGCGTCCGGATCCGCAATAGATCATCGTATCGCGCCGGACGAAGATACCGGCAGCTCGCTTCTGTAACCATGATGTAGCTGTCGTCATCACGCTCCATCTGCTTGTAGGCGATGCCACGCTCGCGCATGTACTCGACGCGTCCGACCTCGAAGAATGTGAAGTAGTTGCCATAGTAGACCACGCCCATCTGATCGGTGTCCTTATACCGGACGCGGGCCAGCGTTTCGGAAAATTCGCTCATCCTTTGTTTCCGGCGGACCAATGCGGCTCGCGCTTTTCCAGAAACGCGGCGAGTCCTTCGCGAAAGTCGGGAGTTGAACGGATCGCTACACTTTCCGCAACGGCGAGTTCAATGAGTCGGTCGATTTCCGCTTCGCTGGCGCGCACGAGCAGTCGCTTGGTGGCTAACAGACTTCCCGGACTATTATCGATCAGCGTCGCAGCCAATTCGCGCGCAGACACCAGTAGTTGGTCGGCCGGCACCACTCTCGTAACCAGGCCGATGGCCGTGGCCTCAGCAGCGTCAACAATTCGGCCAGTCAGGAAAAGATCGCGCGCCAGTTTTTCTCCCACTTGCCTTTCCAGAAATATGGATACCAATGCGGGAATAAATCCGATGCGAACTTCCGTATACCCAAATTTCGCCTCGGGAACGGCAAGCGTGAAATCGCAAAGCGTCGCGATACCGCAGCCTCCGGCCAGCGCCGCGCCGTTGACCGCTGCAATCAGCGGCTTGGGAAAGCTCCAGAGCCGGCGAAGGAACCCGGCCGTTCTTCGCGCGTCCGCGAGATTTTGTTCCGGGGATTGCGTCGCGAGGGACTTCAACGCGTCGAGATCCATTCCTGCGCAGAAAGCCTTGCCTGCTCCAGTGATCATTGCCACGCGCTCGCTGCCGGATTCCACATCGTTTAGTGCTGTCAGGAGCTCGCCGATCATGGTGGCCGAAATAGCGTTCCGCTTGTCGGGCCGATTGAGCGTGATGAGCGCGAGTGTGCCGTCAGATTCAATTTCTATGGTGTTGTAGGAAGGCATTGCTGCTCAGGCGTGCGTGTACCGGTCGCGGATTTCGGCGGCTCGTGCGAGTGCTGAGGTAAGCGCAGAGAGCTCCAGGCCGGTGTCAATTCCATGCTCGCTCAGCGTGCGTACGACTGTTTCCGTAGCGATATTGCCCACCAATTCGTCGGCTGCAAAAGGGCAGCCGCCCAATCCGGTGAGCGCCGAATCGAACCGTCGGCATCCGGCATTGTAGGCCGCCATAACCTTTTCGGCCGTTCCCTCCGGCCGGCTGTGCAGATGGACACCCAATTCGATTCCGGCGACGCAATCTTTCACTGCGCTATAAAGTTTGCCTACAGCGTCGGGGGTTGCGGTTCCCACGGTGTCCGCCAGAGAAATCGTGCGGACACCAATGTCTTTTAGCCAGACGAGCGTATCTTCGACAATTTCCGGTCCCCAAGGCTCATCGTAGGGATTGCCAAAAGCCATGGAAACGTATACGACGAGGTTGCGTTCCGCTTCCTTTGTCGTTTTTTTCAACTTTTCCACTAACGCGCGCGATTCGGCGCGCGACATATTGGCATTAGCGCGGCGAAAATAGGCTGAGATGGAATAAGGATAGCCGAGAGTACCGACTCCCGGCACCGCGAGAGCGCGTTCCATTCCTTTTTCGTTTACGACGATTCCGATGATTTCAGGAGCCTCCGCACCCGCGGTTATGGAAGCAAGGAACGCCTCCATCACGGCTTCGCTATCGGCCATTTGGCGCACGTGCTGCGGCGAAACGAAACTCACCGCATCGATGTGCCGGAAGCCGGCATCGACCAGCGCGCGCAAATAGGAGGCCTTGGCCTGCGTCGGAATCACCTCCGGTAATCCCTGCCAGGCATCGCGTGGGCATTCGATGATCTTTACCGATTCGGTGGAATTCATTGACAGGCAGGGCAGCTCAAGTTTGTAGCACTCCGGTTTTGAATTCGCGGACCTCGGGATTCAATGCGGCGGCCTGGAGGGCCCAGATCAGGGCATCGCGCGTCTGCGCGGGATCGAGTATCGCATCCACCCAAAGACGCGCGGCGGCGTAACGCGGGTCGCTCTGATGCTCGTAGGTCGCGCGTGTGGATTCCCGTAAAGTTTCCAGCTCTTTCGCCGAAAGTTTTTTGCCTTCACGTTCCAGCTGTTTCACCTTGATTTCGACCAGCGTGCCGGCTGCCGAATCCCCGCTCATCACGGCATAACGGGCGGTCGGCCATGCAAAGATGAAACGCGGGTCATAGGCCTTGCCGCACATGGCGTAGTGGCCCGCGCCAAAACTGCCGCCGAGAATCACGGTGATTTTGGGCACTACGCTATTGGCCACGGCGTTCACCATTTTGGCGCCGGCGCGAATGATGCCGCTCCACTCCGCTTCCTTGCCCACCATGAAGCCGTTTACGTCGTGTAGGAAAACAAGCGGCACCAGATTCTGATTGCAGTCGAGAATGAATCGTGCCGCCTTCTCTGCCGATTCCGTGTAAATCACGCCGCCAAATTCCACGCGGCGCTGCCCGGTGCCCGGATCTATCGTGGGCACCTGCATCTTTTGATTAGCGACAATGCCCACGGCCCACCCGCCGATGCGCGCATAGCCGCAAAGCACGGTCTGGCCGTATTCCGAGCGGTATTGCTCGAAGCTGCTCCCGTCCACGATCCGCGCGATGATCTCCCGCATATCGTATTGGCGCGCCGGATCGGATGAGAAAATCCCGTAAATCTCCTCGGCAGGATAGGACGGCGGTTTGGGCGGGATGTGGTCAAAGCGAGCCTCTTTAGGATGACCTGCCAGGCTCACCAGCGAGCGAATACGTTCGAGGCAGGCCGCGTCGTCGGGTTCACGAAAATCCACAGTGCCGCTCACTTGCGCGTGCATTTTCGCACCGCCCAGTTCTTCGGCAGAGACGCGCTGCCCGATGGCCGCCTGTACAAGAGCCGGGCCGGCGAGAAAAAGTCCTGAGCCCTCGGTCATCAAAATGTGATCGCACATCACTGGCAAATAAGCGCCGCCAGCGACGCACATCCCCATGATGGCCGTGATCTGCGGAATGCCCATGGCGCTCATAACCGCGTTATTGCGAAAGACGCGGCCAAAATCGTCCGTATCCGGGAAGACATCTTCCTGTAGCGGCAGAAAGACGCCTGCGGAATCGACCAGATAAATCGTCGGAATATGGTTTTCGATGGCGATATTTTGCGCGCGGATGACTTTCTTGGCGGTCATCGGAAAAAATGCGCCGGCTTTCACCGTAGCGTCATTCGCGATGATCATCACCAATCGCCCGGCGACGCGTGCGAGGCCTGTGACCGTGCCCGCTGCCGGCGCGCCGCCCCATTCCTGGTACATTTCGTACGCCGCGTAAATCCCGAGTTCGAAGAACTCTGTCTTCGGATCGATCAGCCGTGCAATACGCTCCCGCGCGGTAAGCCGGCCTTTTTTGTGCTGCGCGTCGGCCGCTTTTGCGCCTCCGCCTTCCTGCAGGCGCCCCTCTTCGTTTTTGATCTCGGTCAGCAGGTCTACCATGCGGCGCGTATTCTGCTCGAAATGTGGCGAATTCCGGTGAATGTGGGTCTCGAGAAGCGTGCTCATATGTTCTCAGGGTAGCCGAAGGGATGTTCCGGGGCCATTGTCAGTCTTGAGAGCGCACATGAGTTCGGACGAAATCAACAATTTCCTGAGTGGAGGTCCCGGGCAGAAAAACCTCGGCAATGCCGGCTTTCTTCAAGCCAGGAATATCCGCTTCGGGAATGATCCCGCCGAGCACGACCGTCACGTCGTCCATGTGCTTGGCGTGCAGCAGCTTCATCAATTCCGGACAAATTGTGTTGTGAGCGCCTGAAAGGATCGAAAGACCGATCACGTCGACGTCTTCCTGTTCTGCCGCGGAGGCGATCATTTCCGGAGTTTGGCGGAGGCCGGTGTAAATCACTTCCATCCCCGCGTCACGAAGGGCGCGAGCAATGATCTTGGCGCCGCGATCGTGACCATCAAGGCCCGGCTTGGCGATAAGCACGCGAATTTTGCGTTCGGACATGGTCCAAGAGAATACTTCAAATATGCGCCCCGTAATAACGGTTTACTAGGTGATGGCAACCTCCTCGTAGGCTCCAAAG
Source organism: uncultured Acidobacteriota bacterium (assembly GCA_963803735.1). GTDB lineage: Bacteria > Acidobacteriota > Terriglobia > Acidiferrales > UBA7541 > Palsa-189. Next base: position 12,503 of record CAWDNV010000027.1, read on the forward strand.
ACAGTCCGCAACGCGTTGCAGATTTCTCCCAGAGTCGCGTAGGCTTTGACTGCCTCGTGGATGTGCGGCATGAGATTTTCTGTCCCTTCGGCGGCGCTCCTAAGACGTTCGAGCCGGCGGTGCACCTCTTCGCTCGAGCGCTCCGCGCGCAATCGGCGGAGGCGGTCCTCCTGGCGCAGTGCAACGTTTTCATCGATCTGCAGAACCTCGATCGGCTGTTCCTCGGTTACGTATTCGTTTACGCCAACGACGATTTTTTCTTTGCGGTCCACGGCTTGCTGATACCGATATGAGGCTTCGGCAATCTCGCGTTGAGGATAGGAGCGCTCGATGGCAGGGACCATGCCTCCGAGAGCATCGATCTTACCAATGTATTCGCGTGCTCCCTGCTCGACCTCATTGGTTAGCGATTCCACAAAATAAGATCCGCCCAGCGGGTCCACGGTATTCGTAACACCGCTTTCGTAGGCGATGATCTGCTGCGTCCGCAGGGCCAGAGTGGCGGCAAATTCCGTCGGCAGCGCCCAGGCTTCATCGAGAGAATTTGTGTGCAATGATTGCGTTCCGCCCATCACTGCGGCAAGCGCTTGTATCGCCGTGCGCACCACATTGTTGTAAGGCTGTTGTGCCGTAAGTGAGCAGCCCGCCGTCTGCGAATGGAAACGCATTGCCCAGGAGCGAGGGTTCTTCGCGCCAAACCGTTCGCGCATCTCCTGCTGCCAGATGCGGCGAGCGGCACGGTACTTGGCAATTTCTTCGAAGAAATCGTTATGCGCGTTGAAAAAGAAAGAAAGCCGGGGCGCGAATTCGTCCACTGCCAAACCCCGCTGGATGCCGCGCTCGACGTATTCGATGCCGTCTCGCAGGGTGAACGCAAGCTCTTGTATTGCCGTGGAACCGGCCTCCCGGATGTGATAACCGCTAATAGAAATCGGATTGAATCGCGGCGTGTGGCGTGTGCCGAATTCGAACGTGTCGATCACCAACCGCAAGGACGGCTCGGGCGGATAGATGTATTCCTTCTGCGCGATATATTCCTTGAGAATGTCATTCTGAAGCGTGCCTGACAGCAGGTTCCAATCCGCGCCTTGCTTTTCGGCCACGGCCAGATACATGGCCCAGATTATCGCGGCGGGAGAATTGATTGTCATCGAGGTGGTGACGTCTGCCAGCGGAATTTGATCGAAGAGCGCTTCCATATCCGCTAGAGAACTTATCGCTACTCCGCATTTGCCTACTTCGCCTCGCGAGAGCGGATGATCGGAGTCGTAGCCCATGAGTGTGGGCAGGTCGAAAGCGACGGAAAGTCCGGTCTGGCCCTGCGCAAGTAAGTATCGGAAACGCGCGTTGGTATCGTCTGCAGTGCCAAAGCCGGCGAATTGACGCATGGTCCACAGCCGGCCGCGATACATCGTTGGGTGAATGCCGCGCGTGTACGGGGGTTCGCCCGGCTGGCCCAGGTTGCGCTCCGGGTCCCAGTTTGCGAGATCGGCGGGGGTATAAAGCTGACGGATGGGGTGCCCGGATACGGTGGTGAAACGTTGCAGGCGCGCCGCGGAACGGGGCGGTTCGATTTCAGCCGATGACCTTGAGGGCTTTTCGTTGCTCATGCGGGCTGCTTTTCCCACTACTCTTGGCGCATCGCAGTACATTTCGCGCCGGTAGCCGGTTCAGATTTCTATTTTAGGCCCCAGTATAAGCCGCGGCAAAGCGCCTGCTGGAATTTGATGTCACTGCTCGGAAATGCAGGCCGATCGGTCGGCATCCAGAAACGAAATGGGATCAGTGTTGAAGAGACTGGCTGATATTTTGTGAGGACTCGCTGGATACGCAGGAAGTCAAATCCGCGAGCACGTCGGCCGGCTTCCAATCATTCCCGTTGTAGGTCTTGTAGATATGTCCATCGGGAGAAATGATGGCTGTGTTCATGGAGTGCGTGATCTGCCCCTGCTCTTGCGTCACGAATACGTCAAAAAATTTCGTCACATCGTTCTTTTCAGCCGCCGGTATCGTCGCGAATTCCCAATGTTCAAAGGTTTGTTGGCCCCGATCCATCACAAACGCGCGCGCGTAATTACGTAGCACCTTTGGCGTGTCGTACTGGGAGTCGAAGCTGATGCTGAGCAAATGCGTTTTGGCGTAGAGCTTAGGCGATTTCTCTATAGTTCTTTCGATTTCAGCAAAATTGTGGCTCATCAACGGGCAATAATCCGGCAGAGGGCAGCGCGTGTAGATGAACGTTAGCAATACGGACTTGCCGCGATATTGTGTCAAACGGACGCGTTTGCCGTCCTGATTCACCAAAGTGAAATCCGGCACGGGCGCTCCTCCGTCCGAAGGCTGCAACAGCGCTCCGGTCGGCGAGGTCTTTCCATCCGCTTTCTTCACCACAACGACATTTTCCAGATGGATGTCATTCGGAGTGACAACCACATCGGCCCTGATCTGGTCGCCGGGCGAAAGCTTTTCGAGCGTTTGGGCGTCGACCACCGGATAGGGCATCGTCATCGCCCCCATGAACCCTGGAATTTCTTCATGATTCACGACGAGGTGCTGCTGCGCTTTGTCTACTTGAACGACAGTACCCTTCAGGTGATAACGCCGCACCTGGCTCTGATTTGTCCCGCGGCAGGCGGTAAGAGGCAGCGTTACAAGGAGTGCCACCACCAACCAGATGGGCGTCGGCCATTTGCTCGCTTTGACTGATCCACTAATCGTCATTCCTTACTGATATCAAGGCTGGTACGAGTGCGCAAGCGCAGGCGCAGCTCTAAAGGTTGTAAATAGTGCTTCCCTGACGATGAGATTGGAGGGAAATCACTGCTAGTGGAGTTGGAGTATCGCGCAGTTGCCAGTTCTTTGGGGGCCCTACTGCGTGACGCGGCCCCGGAGGGCGTCCTCGGGGCTAATGTGGCTCTTGTCAAGCAGGACGCCAGTGGACCGTTGCATTTCGACCAGCGCGATTGCATAGCTGGCGCGTGCCTGCACTTCGACCAGTTGAGCCTCGAGCAGGTTTCTCTGGTCCAGAATTATGTTGTAAGGCGTGGAGAGCCCGGCCGCCTGTTTTTTTCGCTCGGCCTCCAGAGTTTGCCTGCTGAAGTCCACCGCTGATGCCGCTGCCGCGACGACCGCTTTGGCATGCGTTAAGCTGATGCTGGAGGTTCGCACCTCTATGCCGATCTGGTTCTGCGTGCCTTGCAGGACTAGCTCGGATTGCCTC
>CAWDNV010000028.1:0-57833 GCA_963803735.1 uncultured Acidobacteriota bacterium
TGCATACGCCACCCTGCAAGGGGTGACGTGTCAATATTTCAGCCGGTGCGGAGCACCGTCCGTCCCTACGGCCTATCTCAAATCTCTCCATAGACGAGCGAAAGCTCCTCCAAAACCGGTTGTAGCTCCGGCATCGCAAGGGCTTTCTCAAACAACTCCTTCAGCGCTTGCCACTCCTCGCGAGTAAACGAAATCGCAATACCATTTCTGCGATGCCGAAAATAGAAACGTGATGCGCGTTCGGGGACGACATCATTGGTGTATCCGAAGAACTCCCGGCCCTTCCAATAACGGCCAGGCTCCAGCCGCGCGACCATGGTGGCGAACTCACGAATTCGCGGATACCGGGTCAGCGGATAGGCCACGTCCTTGCGGTCCATCTCAAGCAGCATTTCGATTTCGCCGTCGCTTGCAACGAGAATGGAGAGCCGGTAATCACCGCAGGCAACCGGCGGGAAGACTGGCGAGACAAAGTCGTGTGGAATGCGCGGGGACGGACGGGCTTCCGTTCCCGGAGCCAATGACCACGTGCGGCTAACCGGAACAGGGTCGGCAAGTAGGCTGAAAGTGCATCATTAATAGCGGCGGCTCCGGGCAAGGTTTCGTCTCGCAGTGCAACATAGAAGTTCCGCGCGCAGAATACCGGCTTGGGGGCCTGCTGACTGCCTAGCTCATGGATCAAACTAGCTGGTGACTTTCGGAACAACTTCAGGATCGAGTTGGCGCTGATTCAGTGTTGCGCCATCGGTAAATCCGAGGTTGCCCAGATAGTATCTGTCGAGCTCGACTCCTCGATCCACCCGCAATGCACGCACAGCAAGAAATGCTTCGAGCACCTGTGCGAATGATTCTGGCTTGGGATGCTCAGGGTCTTCGGCCAGTTCCTCACATCCTACCTGGACGTATTGGGCTACGAACAGCCATTCTGCATGAGACAGTCCCTGCGTCTGTTCCCACTTCCGGCGAATGTTCCAGAGCGATTCGGCGGCGCTCTGTTGTAGGTCGGCTACCTCCAGCCGATGGTCCAGCCGGTCATCCTTGGCCGATTCCAGCAACATCTTCGCCACATCAGAGGTGGATACGCCGTCGCCGCGGCTGCTTGACATCACATTCTTTGCGCGCTCCAGGTACTCCCGAAGGGCGTCAGAGATCCGAATGGAAAGGGTCTGTTGCTGGGCTTTTCGCTCCATCGACCCATGGTTGCATATGTTATAGATAAATGCAAGTGTATCGACACAAACCATTGCATTGGTGCTTGGATTAGTGCATAATTGAAGTAGCTGACGCCCGAAGGGACTCGCCGATGGCGCAAACCTCCCCACTCGTCCCGTTTTGTCGGCGAGAAAGCCCGCTTTCCCGCTGCGCCGTACTCCATCATCCAATCTCATCTCTGGAGGCGACTTGTGATCCGCGACGAGATCCTTACGGTTGTGGAAGTCGCGCGCGAGTTGCGCTGTTCGAGGGCCCACGTCTCAAAAGCGATTTCCGGCAAACTACCGAATGTCACACCACTTCCCGTTGTCCCGATGGGCCGCCGCAAGCTCGTACGCCGAGCCGCCCTCCTCAAGTGGATCGAAGACAACGAACGCGCTATCATGTCTCCATCGCCGAAAAACGACGCCGTGAACGCGTAAGGAGAAAAAATGATCCAAACGCGAAAACGGTTTCAAAGAGGAAGTCTGAAGAAAGTAGGAAGGCAGTGGATAGCGCAGTGGCGGGAAGACGGTCACAGACGAAAGGCAAGGTGGCCGGTTTCCGGGATGACCAAATCCGAGGCGGAAGCGAAGCTCGCGGATATACTGGCAGCTTTAAAAGCCGGTCGAACCATTCGCAAGCCCAAGCTGACGTTTGCTGAGTTCGTGGAGTATACGTATTTGCCGTTCTATCGAGGAAAGTGGAAGGTATCGACGGCAAATGATAACGAGGGACGATTGAAATTTCATTTTAGTCCGGTGTATGCCTCACGAACAGTGGACAGCTTCAACCGCGATGAATTTCAACAACTCCTGAATCAAAAAGCGGCTGAATATTCGTATAGTGTTGTTGCTCATCTCCGCTGGACCCTGCGGCAGATTTTCCGCATGGTAGTCGAGGAAGGGTACCTGGATCGGAATCCAGCGGAGATCCTGTACATTCCGCGCGAGGCAAGACGCCCCAATCGCAAGGTCATGAGTAAAGAGGAGGTGAAGAAACTGCTCAAAGTGCTCGACACCAGGGAACGGTTGATTGCTCAGTTGGCAATTATTGCCGGAATGCGTCCTGGTGAGATTCTGGCGTTAACATGGGGGTCGCTGACCGGCGCATCTGCTGAAATAACGCGGCGGCTGTACCGGGGACGTCTTGACACGCCGAAAACGCAACGCTCCGAACGGGAGGCTGCATTCTCCGATGGCCTACTCGAAGCTATCGCAGAATGGCGCAGGAAAGCCCTTTGCACGGAACCCACAGCTTGGGTGTTCCCGAGCGAAAGGCTGATCACGCCCGTCGGGAAGGACAACTTATGGCGTCGGTGTTTCCTGCCGAAGCTGGAGCCAGTCGGGTTAGAGTGGGCCAACTTCCAGGTGATGCGGCGGACCAATTCATCGTTGATGAAGAAGTATAATGTCGATCCCAAAGTTGGGGCCGATCAGCGGGGCCATGGTATTGGGGTATCCCTTGACGTGTACACACAATCAGACCGCGAAGAGAAGAGGGCCGCCGTGAACACGTTAGAAGCGGCATTGGCCTAGCGAGGGATTGGAAGTATGCTTAAATGGAGCCATTGGAGCCAGTAGTGCTTGTAAGGCGTTGAAAGCGGGAGTAATTCAGTGGTAGAATGCCAGCTTCTACCCACCCCCTTTGTTTTCTGTCATTTAGACCATGTGCTGTCTCCCATGCTGTCCGCAAAGATGCGGCTCGCAGGAGAGACATTTTGTCGCGAGTCAACATCGTCAAACGCATCAAAATTGGCGGCCGCTGGAAGATGTTTTCCATCCCCCGCAATGCCAAAGGCAACTACGACTGGAACGCCATCGCCGACGGCCGCTACTATGTCGAGTGGTACGTGGGCGGCACTCGCCGTCGTGTGAGTGCTGGCGTCACCGCCGCTCAGGCACTTGAGGTACAGCGGCGCAAGCACCATGAACTGGAAGGCCGCAAACTGGGTATCCCCGGGTTTGAAACAGCCGGCGAAACTGTCAAGAAGCCTCCGTTGCACGTCGCCATCGTTAAATACCTGGAGCAGATCGACGCGCTGAAAAAGCCCAACACTCATCGCAAATATGAAGCTGTGCTCAACCGCTTCGGGGAGTTCTTCCGCGACTGCGTCTCGATCGACGCGATCTCCGGCGACGACCTAACGCGCTTCGTCGTGACTCTCAAGAAAGATCATGGCTTGGGATCCAACACGATCCTGCACAACGCGGTCATCGTCGCGCAATTTCTCAAGCGCCATGGCAGGAGCGGGATCACGAAAGAGCTGTCGCTACCGGAGCGCATCACGCCGCTTGTGAAGATATACCGCCACGAGGAGCTTGCCCGCTTCTTTGCAGCCTGCTCCGATGAGGAACGCGCCTTGTTCGCCACGTTTCTGCTGACCGGTTTCCGCGAGCAGGAAGTGATGTTCCTGCGCTGGAGCGACGTGAACTTCGAGTTGCGGACTGTGCGGGTGACCTCGAAACCGGAACTGGGGTTCTACCCGAAGCGATGGGAAGATCGTGAGATTCCGGCCCCGGTGGAACTCATCGACGAGCTTCGGAAGCATACACATCGCCCGAACTGCCAATTTGTGTTCCCATCCCCTACAGGAAACCGCGAACAGCACATGCTCGACCACTGCAAATCTATCGCGAAGCGCGCCAAACTGGATCCGGCAAAATTTGATTTGAAGACGTTTCGTTCCACCTATGCCACGGGAATGCTGCGAAGGGGGTTCGATGTACGGACCGTGCAGCACTGGATGGGCCACAAGTCCCTCGAGACCACGATGCGCTACCTGGCGCCGGCCACGGATGTTCACGACGAGTTGGACCTGGTGACTATTCCGTCCGTCGGGAAGGCCGCCCCGGCGCCGCGAAAATCTCCCACGCGCGAGACCGTTCCCTTCGGAAGGGAGGACGATCGCATGCCCGCGCCGAAGGGCCGGTACCCGCCGACGCGCTAAAACCCGGTACCTGAGCATACGGATCCTTTGCGCATGAGCCCGTGCTGGATGCGCCGCTGGCCCGAGTGGCCGAAGAGAGTTGCTCCTGAGACAATTGACACGAGGGACAGGCAACTATGCGGATTACGATAGAGCTGCCAGAGGACGTAAGGCTTGAGTCGAAGTGGAAGGACCTGCCTCGTGCAGCGCTCGAAAGCCTAGCACTCGAGGCATATCGGTCGGGTGCCCTCACCGCTGCGCAGGTTCGGCGGCTCCTTGGTTTCCAGACTCGGATGGAGGTCGACGCTTTTCTAAAGGAGCACAAAGTCTCCGACTACTCGGCCGCGGATTTCGAACAGGACCGCGAGACTCTTCGGGAACTCCGAATGAGAGAGGCTCGGCCCTGAGACGCTACTGGTCGCTGCAACGGATATGCACGACGGCGTCCCTCAAACCCGAAACGTCCAGCTTGGGAAAATGGGCAATGTTTTGTTTTCAGTAATATAACTGCGCATGGCGTTGATTCAGGGTATGGAAAACGCCAACAAAAGAAGGGTCCGTTTCGGCTGGTGTGCTAATGGAGGGTTTTTGGAGGGTGCGGGGCGGGCGCCATTTGCCCACTCTCGGCTTGATGCCCGCTTCGGCGGCACGTGTCCAATATAGTTCCAATATGGAAAGGTGTTGACAGCGCCTCAATTGTGCGGATGGTAAGAATCAGGGACGTTTGCTTCCAAGCTTGTATGGATATACAATAGTCTAGGTATATCTTTTATGCAGGTTTCCAAATGGGGCAACAGTTTGGCTGTGCGTCTTCCCGCTGTGGTTGTCGAAGCGCTCGATCTCAAAGAGGGAGACGAAATCGAGATTTCCATCGCAGGTAAACGCGACTTCAAGGTGGCCCGTGACCGGTCCAAAGAGAGGGCGATCGAGCAGCTCCGTCAAATGAAGTGGTCCTTCCCTCCTGATTTCAAATTCAATCGCGAAGAGATCAATGAACGATAAGCCGTTCTTTGATACCAACGTCATCCTATACGCCTTCAGCCAAGACGATACGCGCGGTCAGGTGGCCGAAACTCTGCTGGCTGCGGGAGGAGCACTATCAGTTCAGGTCCTTAACGAGTTCGTCGCTGTGGCGCGGCGCAAGCTTGACAAGAGCTGGGAGGAAGTTCGCCGCGCCCTTGACATACTTCGCGTCTTTTGTCCAGAGCCTGTGCCTCTTACGGTCGAGACCCACGAGAGAGCCGTGCACATTGCCGAGCGATACGGGTATTCAATCTTTGATTCACTCATCATCGCGGCTGCGCTTCATGTTGGCGCCGACACCCTTTACTCGGAGGACATGCGAGATGGCCAGGTGATCGACGGGCTTACAATTCGCAATCCATTTTCGCGCTAGACATACGGATCCACCGGTTAGCGAGAACTCGCGCTGCGTAACAGTGGTTCTGGTGATCTCCGCAGCCCAGGTTTGACAATGGGCGCGGATCTGGACGGCCTTGTCGACACGCTCGCGCGTCGGATCGCGTCCTTCGCCCGGCGTGCCATCGCGGCGGCGAAGAATCTCATTGACCAAGTCTCCTTGCCTTCGGGCGACCGGCTCCTTGACACCCTCAATTCCTTTCAGACCGCCCTGACGCGACTTGAAACGCTGCAGCGAGTCAAATCTCTGTTCAGGCACGGGCTCCAACAGGACAGCGACTTCGGGAACAGGTGACCCGCGGTGCTCGGCGCGCTCCTCGACGAGACCTAGGCACGTTACAGCGTCGCGATGCTCGGTGAATTACAGCTTGTCGAAAAAAAGATAAACGGCGGCAATCCGGCCGTCCCGGGCAATGATGAAATCAGTACCAGCGTATGCTGGCGCCTCACCAGGGCGGCCCGATACCCATTGGACCCGCCCGCCATTGCCCACTTCCTCCGGCTCGGCTATTGGCTGATATCGAAAGTCAGGGTGAGTAGCCTTGACCGCACCCGCGATTCGATCGATCTCGTCGCGGCCTCGGTAGACGCCTCCCTTGGGATCGTAGAACACGCAATCTTCGGTGAAGATCTCGTCAATCGCCGCGCGCCGACGCGCCGGGTCGTTCTCACCGAAGACGTCGTGAAGATTGCGGGTCAGCAAGGTCGATATGCTGTAGAACATGGCTGTTGTTTCTCCTCTTTGGACCGTGTGCCGCTTGGGCTAATGTATCAGGCGGCCTATCCGATGCCGCCGGAGGGAATGACAACTCCATGCAGCCGCTCAACTCTCCTCCATCAGCGCGGCAGCGCGCTTGCCGACTTTCTTAAGCGCCACTTCGAGGCCACGAAGCTCCTCCGGGCTCAGTTCAGAGAACACTCTCTTCATCTGCCCGGAATGCTTTCGAAAGGCTGAAACAATGAGGTCCTTGCCGCGTGGGGTGAGGGCGACGATCCGCACGCGCCGGTCTTCGGCGCTCTCGACCCGGCTGACCAGGCCCTTCGCGACGAGGCGGTCGACAGCGATACTGATCGAGCCTGGGGTCAGATCGACGATCGGGCCTATCGTATTGACGGGCAAAGGCCCTTTGTGCAGCAGGACTTCCAGCACGCCGAAATCCGAGAGGCCGAGCCCGGTCTCTTCAATACCAGCGGCTGCGTACCTCGTCAGGGCGCGCATCGCCTTCATCATTACTAGCCAGACGTGGTCCGTCCCTTGAAAGCCTCGCGTCATAAAAAACCTGAATCTCCCAGAAGTATACATCATCAATTATATTGACATCAATATGATTGACGCCATGTAATGGCGCCAATCGAAAAGGAGAACCCGGTTATGAGAACCGCTTCCGTAATCGCCCGATATCTGGCGGGCGTGATCTTTCTTGTTTTCGGCCTGAACGGCTTCCTGAACTTCATTCCCCTTCCCCCGCCGGGGGGCATTGCGGGACAGTTCATGGGCGCCCTGTACGCCTCGCATTACCTGTGGGTGATCTTCGCGTTTCAGGTCATCGCAGCGGTACTTCTGCTGGTCAACCGTTACGTGCCGTTGGCGGTGGCCGTGCTGGCGCCGGTGATCGTCAACATTCTTGTTTTCCACGCTTTGATGGCCCCGAGCGGGCTTCCGCTGGCCCTCTTCGTGGCTGTACTGTGGGCGGTGATCTTCGTCGACGTCCGACCGGCCTTTGCCGGGTTGTTCCAGTCGCGCTCGCAGGCGCAAGCCTGACGAGGGGCGGCACAGAAAGACAGCCCGTGTTCAGTGAAGAACACGGGCGCAAGAAATGAGGTTTCAGCCATGACAAGCAATCGAACGATTCTCATCACCGGAGTGACAGGCAATCAGGGCGGCGCGGTCGCGCAGGCGCTGCAGGGCACCGGGTTCTATCTGCGCGGCCTGACGCGCAAGCCGGACAGCGAGCGGGCGGCGGCGCTGGCGCGCCATGGCGTCGACATCGTCAAGGGCGATCTCGATGACGAGGCGACGCTGCGCCGTGCGTTGGCCGGCGCGTGGGGCGTCTTCGGCGTGCAGAACGCGGGGGAGGCGGGCGTCGAGCGGGAAGAGGCGCAGGGCAAGCGTCTTGCGACGCTGGCGCGCGAGGCCGGCGTCGAACACTACGTCTACACATCCGTGGGATCGGCGCACAAGCGGACGGGCGTCCCGCACTTCGACAACAAGTGGCGCATCGAGGAAACCGTGCGCGGCCTCCGCTTCCCCTCGCATGTGATCCTGCGTCCCGTGTTCTTCATGGAGAACCTGCTAGCGCCTTTCAGTCTCCAGGGCTCCACGCTGGCCTGGGCGCTCGGGCCAGGCACGAAGCTACAGATGATTGCGGTGGACGACATCGGCTGGTTCGGCGCGCGCGCGTTCACCGATGCCGCCGCCTTGAACCGCCGCGAGATCGATCTCGCCGGTGACGTACGAACGATGCCGGAGGCGGCGGAGATCCTGACGGAGGCGCTGGGTCGGCCGATTGCGTTCGCGCAGACGCCAATCGAACAGGTCCGGCAGTACAGCAAGGATATGGCGTTGATGCTGCGAATGGTTCGAGCGCGTCGGCTACAGCGCCGACATCGCTGGCCTGGAACGCGAGTTCGGCCGCGCGCTCACGAAGCTCCCCGACTGGGCACGCCGCCACGCGCGACCAAATGGGCAGACTCAAGGAGAGCTCGCATGAAAGCTGTCAGATTGTTGGAATACGGTGGGCAGTTGGTGTTCGACGATGTACCGACGCCGACGATCGCACGCGACGAGATCCTGGTGAAGATCAAGAGTACCGCCGTCAATCATCTGGATCTTGTTGAGGCCTCCGGAACGGCAAGACAGATACTCCCGATCGACCTGCCGTGGATACCTGGTCATGAGTTTTCAGGGGTCGTCGAACAGATTGGCAGTGACGTTGCGGCATGTGCGCCAGGTGATGCCGTGTTCGGTACCACCACCGGAATGGGCGCGTACGCGGAGTATCTGGCTGTCAAGGCGGCGGCCATCGCAAGGAAACCATCCAACCTCTCCTTTGAGGAGGCGGCATCAGTGCCGGTGGCCTCCCAAACTGCGTGGCAGGGAATCTTCACCCACGGTCACCTGGAAAAGGGACAAACGATCCTGATCCATGGTGGTGCCGGCGCTGTGGGCGCCTATGCGGTGCAATTGGCATCGCATGCCGGTGCCACCGTCATTGCCACGGCAAGCGGCGACGATGAGGCGTACCTCAACTCCATCGGAGCCAGCCGGGTTATCGATTATCGAGAGGCGCAGTTCGAGAAGGTTCTGCGAGAGAAGGTCGATGTGGTCTTCGACTTGATCGGTGGCGATACACAGAAGCGGTCGTTCCTCGTCTTGAAGGAAGGCGGCCATCTCGTCTCTGCCACCCAGCCCGTATCGCAGGAAGAGACCGCGAGGCACCGTGTGTCGGGCGCGATGATGAGGCTCGCGCCGTCAGGGGACGTGCTCGGCAGAATCGCGCGACTGCTGGAAGAGGGGACGATACGACCAGACGTCGCGACCGTGTACGCGCTCCAGGATGCGGCCCAGGCCTGGAAGGACATCGCCGGGAACCTGCCAGGGGTTCATGGGATGTCGCCCAGTGGGCCGGGAGCGGCAAGACGCAGGTCACACGGCAAGATCGTGCTTCGTGTGGCCTGGCGTGAGCACGAAATCAGGGGTCGCGCCTACGAACTTTATCTCGCTCGCGGGGCACAACCTGGCCGTGAACTGGAAGACTGGCTTCAGGCCGAACGTGAGCTCACGGCTGAGTAGCCGCGCAGAGCGGATTGAGTCTGAGCCCAGCGTCGCTTCATAACTGGTCGATAGAAACCATCGTCAAGGAGCAAGAAAACATGATGACCATTTCAGTGATCGTCGGCAGCACACGTCAGGGCCGGTTTTCCGAAAAGCCGGCGCAGTGGATTCTTCAGCAGCTGCACAAGCGAGAAGGGATTGAAGGCCGGCTTCTCGATCTCCGAGACTTCCCGATGCCTTTCTTCGATCAGCCCATGCCGCCCGCCATGCCTGGCCGTCCGCCTTACGAACATGAGGTGGTGAAGAAATGGACGGCCCAGATCGCGGCCTCGGATGGTTTTGTATTCGTCACGCCGGAATACAACTACGGCCCCTCCGCGGTGCTGAAAAACGCGATCGATTGGGTCTATCCGGAGTGGAACCGCAAGGCTGCTGCGTTTGTGAGCTACGGAAGCGCCATGGGTGCGCGAGCCGTCCAGCAGCTTCGCGAGACGGCAATCGAGATTCAAATGGCACCGATTCGGTCATCTGTTCACATTCCCGTGGCGACGCTTTGGGCGCATTTCCAGGGCGGGGACGTAGACAAAGGACTCGCGGAGCTTGAGAAGCAAGCCAGACGATGATTGATGACCTGCTGTGGTGGACGGCAGCACTCAAGGCGGCGCGCAAGCCCTGACAACCGAATTCAGAAAGGCCAAACTCATGTTTGATGTAAAATCCCAGGACACAACCGTTACTCGCATCGCCAGACGGACACGCGGACAGAATCACGGGCCCATCACGCGCCTCATGTCGCCATCCGACTTTGGCCGGCTTTTGAAACCTTTCGTGTTTCTCGACCTCGATCGACAATCAGGGAACACCGTTCTCTGGTTTCGGGCTCCATCCACATTCCGGCATCGCAACCCTTACCTACATTGCCGAGGGAAGCGTCCGCTATGAAGACACGAACGGAGCGACGGGCTTGTTGCCCGCCGGCGGTCATTGAATGGATGCGAGCCGGAGGCGGCGTCTGGCATGGCGGTGGGCTCGGCGAACCGGGCCGGACACGTGGATTCCAGCTTTGGATCGCTTTGCCGCCCGAGCTTGAGCTGGGGCCATCAGAGAGCATCTATCTGTCGCCTGAGGTCATTCCCCACGACGGGCCCGCGCGCGTCCTCATCGGTAGCTACGGAACCGCGACAAGTGCGATCAAGACTCCTTCACCGATGAATTACCTCGCCGTGCGTTTGAAAGCCGGAGAACGCTGGACCTATCAGCCGCCCGCTGGGCACACGGTGCTCTGGACCGCTGTCGGAGGGGCTCCGTTCTCGTTCCGGACGAACTGCAGCAGCGCGAACTGGTGGCCTTCAGGCCGTCGAACGCCACGATCGAATTCGAGGCCCAATCCGATGCAGAGTTCGTACTTGGCTCGGCTGTCCCGCATGATTATGACCTCGTATTGGGCTCCCATTCCGTGCATACAAGCGCCGAGGCACTGCGTGAAGCCGAGACTCGGATCTCGGAGATCCAGACACGCCTGATTCGGCAGGGAAGGCTTTGAACAACGGGCCGACGCCAGTTCGAGAGGCCGCCGCAAAGGCGGCCTTTCTATGGCGCATGCTCCGGGGATGCACCATCGACGGAATCCTGATTGCGGACCTGCTGCGAGGGACGGAGGGGCCGAGCCTAGGCACCGTTTCGGATTCGTGTCCAATATCGCACTGAAAGTCAACGATCGAGCACTATCCAAGCCGGAGCGTGGTCGCTCGCGTTTTCCTCACCGCGAACCCATCGGTCTACGCCCCCGAGCACGAGTCGATCGCACACTGTTGGAGAGAGAAGAAAATGGTCCAGCCGCATCCCCTTATCTAAAGGCCACCGATTATGTTCGTAATCCCAGAACGTCCAGAGCGGCCCCTCGGGTTGCAGTTTTCGCAGAGCGTCCGTCCAGCCCTGAGCTAGCAGCCGCGCATAGGCTTTGCGACTCTGAGGTTGAATCAATGCGTTGTTATCGAGAGATCGCGTGGGATAGATGTCCTGCACAGTCGGTACGACGTTGTAATCGCCGGCCAAGACGACAGGCACGCCGGCCTTTATGAGTTCGGCGGTGTGCTCGATTAAACGTTCGAACCAGGCCAATTTGAAATCGAACTTCGGACCGGGTTGAGGATTTCCGTTCGGCAGATAGATGGAAGTGATCAGCACACCATTTACCGCCGCCTCGATATACCGTGCTTGGCGATCGTTAGTGTTTCCTGGCAAGCTGGATCGCGTCAGAACCGGGTCGCATTCGCGAGCCAGGATTGCAACGCCATTCCAGGACCGTTCGCCTAGCCAGACTCCGCGATAGCCGAGGTCACGAAGCGCACTTGCCGGAAATGCGCGCTGTTCTACTTTGAGTTCCTGGAGGCAAACGACGTCGGGCTGCTCCCTCGCCAGCCACGCCATGAGATTATGCAGACGCTTGTTGATGTTGTTGATATTGAAAGTGGCTATCTTCAATGGCCCCGCCTGACGCGAAAAGACCATTTTGGCCTGACCGGGGTGTCACACAGCAAGTGCTTCGTTGGTTCGGCTAGGGCTAAGCCGCAACAACGCGAAGTGCAGGGTCTCAAGTTTGCGGACTGGCGATCGAATCCCGAGATGGTAATGCTCGAGTTTCAGTAAAGTTTAGTAGCTCTGTGACAGCAAGAGGAGCCCTATCGCCGTTTACTCTTGTTCCCGGAATACCTGTCCGTAGGTCTTGCCATAGGGATAAAAGCGATCACGTTCACCGCGTTCCCAAGCGGCTCTCAATTCGGGCGTAGTGATGTCCCAATCTGGACGGCATTTCCTCAACACAGCACGCAAGTCTTGCCGAAGCTCTTCGATGGTCGGTCGGCCAAAAAACCAGTAGCCGTTGTAGATTTTGAATATTAGGAGACCGGGTTCGAAGACGATGACGTGCGGGATCATGGGATCGTGCTCGGGGTCCGTATACTCGGCGATGTCGAGATCCTTTTGAACCTTGCGTCCCGGATCGGACAAAAAGGTCCAATGAGCGCCGACGCCGGTGCGATACTCATTCGTCAGAAGCATGTTGTCAGTACTGATGGTGACGAGTCGGGAGTAACCGACTTCCATCTCGTGGTGAAGTTGGACGAGACCCTCGGCTTGGCGCCGATCCTTTGGGCAGTATCCTCCCCGGCCGAGCACCAGGATCATGGGATCTGGCCCCTGTAGGTCTGAAAGCTTGCGGTGTTTGCCCGTGTGATCGGTCAGCTCATAATCGGGGAATACTGCGCCAGCTACAATGTCCGCTCTCATGCAGTTCAACCTCCCTCTAAAACAATGCGAGATACCGGCCACGCAGCCGAGGGTCCACCGGGTAGACATTCATCGATCGCTGTGCCTATACCATCGGATGTCCGTGATCGCTTTGTGAAAGCTCATGCGCTTTTTCGACCCGCTGGTGAGGATTTCGTCGTCGCGACGGGTATACGCTCCGCGGAGGAAGTGTCTTTAGTAACCTGTTTGTCGAAACGATCCCCGTACGCACCTCGTTAAATCCGGGAAGAGGTTCGGGCATCTCGCCAACCACCAATACTTCCCGCGCCGGCCCCTGCTTCTCATACCAAGCTGCCCGCATCCCCATGGATGTTCGTCGTTCCCTCCTTCAACTTACAAGTAAAGGAAACCGCGCCGCGCCGCAATTGCCACCGAGTGCGTGCGATCTCTGGCGCCGAGTTTGCCCATGATGCGCTTAAGATGGACCTTGACGGTCTCCTCGGCAATGAATAGTTTCTCTCCGATATCCCGGTTGCGGTTTCCGTCAGCTACGTGGCGGAGAACCTCGATTTCGCGCTCACTGAGATTGTCGTCACTCAGATGTTCAGCGAGCCCGGCGGCGATTTCCCGCGGAATACACTTATTGCCGGAATGAACCCTCCGAATCGCTTCGAGCATCTGTTGCGCCGGCACGTTCTTCAGCAGGTACCCATAAGCCCCTGCTTTGAGTGCCCTCCGTATCTCGACGTCCCGTAGAAATGTCGCCAAGATAATAATTCGAGCATCGGGAAACTCCGATCGGATCCCAATGAGAACTTCGATTCCACTGTCCGGGAGCTGAAGATCCAAGAGTGTGACATCCGGTCTCGCAGCGCGGTACGCTTCGATACCCTCCTTGCCCGTTGCAGCGGCCGATGCCAGCGACATATCCGCTTGGCCGTTAATAATCGCTCCGATGCCCGCTCGAACTACGGGGTGGCCATCGATGATCAAGATCCGTATATCAGAACTGTTGTGCGGACGCTCTCTACGACGCTCTTCCAGGCGGATGTCATCTTCGAGGGCCGGTTGTCTTTGACCGGTCAGCCGAAACGGCTTTTGAAGCGCGGGTTTCGTCTGCGTGCGGCCGCCTGGCACGAATTCGTCATGAGAGCCGCGCCTGGGGAAACAATCGGCGTAAACGGCGCCAATCCCAGAAGGAGCGCCGGTAATCAGGACAGAATGTCTGGATGACATCGTTTTTCTCCTTTGGTCTAAGGGTGCTCAGGGTCCAGCCGGCCGATGACGGTAGCGATACCTTCGCGAATGAGGTGATGATCGTCGACGGTTAGAATCTTAATAACGTGTTGCTGACTCATCGGTCTTCTCCTATCAAGTACTTTCTTGGTCGGGCCAGCTTGCCGTCGCTTCCGCACTTTCTCTCGTGACCCATTCACGGATATAGGGCGGACAATTCCTGAGTTCCGTTCCGTTGGCCTCGCTGAGAGCAAGGAGTTTCACGGCTTCTCTGTCGACAAGAAGAACGTTTTTGAGATCGATGGCGAAGCCGCCCGATTCCTGTTCCAGCACGCCCCGAAGCATGTCGACATGTTCCCCTGTAATCCGGCCGCTTATGAACAACACCACGAGACTTTCAGCGCTAACGACTCGGTCGATTCTGCAGCTCATTTGTGGGCTTTCGGTTCAATCCTTCCATTCCTTCTATAGATCGGGGTTGCGACGTACTGGATTGGCAAACACGTCTGCCGAGAACTCTTAACGCACGACTCACGCCGCAGCAACCCCATTGGTTTTCCAAGTCTCCCAGGCGTCTGTTTCACGGAAGAATGTTAGGGACGGAGATTCGCCGTTATGTGTGACGCGAATCCGATCATGGTGCTGAATCTGGCCGCTTGCCATCAGATTCGAGAGCGGATGGACGAGCAGTCGTTCGATAGCGCGCTTTAGGGGGCGGGCGCCATATCTGAGGTCGATGCCCTCGGTCAGGAGGAACTTCCTGGCACTACCGGTCACATTTATAAGAAAAGGCTTACCGGCGCTAGCCGTCTGGACGCGCTGTTGCACGCGTTCGAGCTCGATATCAATGATTCTCTTTAGCTCCTCATTGCCCAAGAGCTTTGAACACCACGATTCTGTCGAGACGATTGAGAAACTCCGGCGTGAACTTCCGGCGCGCTGCTTCTATGCCGGTGCGCGACAGTTTAGCTGTCAGTGTGGGTGCGCAATTGCTGTCGTCCGGCGTGGAAACATGGAAACCTAGCTTCGGACTGACGAGCGAGCTCATCTCAGCAGCACCGATATTGCTTGTCATGAAAATCAACGCGTTCGAAAAGTCCACTTTGCGGTTATCGCCCAACGTCAGCGTGGCTTTGTCCAGGATCCCGAGGAGCAGATTCCAGAGAGCGTCACTCGCCTTCTCGATTTCATCAAAGAGGACGAAGGTGAGCTTCATGTTTTCCGTGTGATATTGATTGAGCGCTTCCTGGGAGAGAAGAGCGTGCGTTTCCCGATGGCCAAGATAACCCGGAGGAGAGCCGATTAGTTTGGCGATTTCATGGCTGTGCTGAAACTCGCCGCAATCGATCTTAATGACGGCCCGCGGGTTGCCGAGAAGCGCCTCGGCGGTCGCCTCCACGGCGCGTGTCTTCCCGGTCCCCGTAGGCCCGAGGAACAAGAAGTTTCCAATCGGTCGGCCTTCCGGTGAAAGCCCGGCGAGATAAGTCTGATAAGTCCGAACGATCTCGTGGATTGCCTCTTCCTGCCCTATGACGAGGCGATGAAGTTTTGTCTCAAGATCCTTGGCTTTCGTTCCAGTCACGGTGGCATCTAGCAACGCTAGCCCCGTCTGGCCCTCTGAAATCCGTGAGCTAATTCGTCTTTTTATGACCGCTAAATCCTTCATTTCATGACTCCTTTCCGGACCGCGCACCGTGACTCATGCGCCCCCAGACTCTCGTCGGATCGATCCTACGATCAATCAATGCTCCGACGAAGCAGTTTTCTCCTCATTGCCCCCTCTTCCGCGTCTGCATCGGAAAACAAAGGCAACTGCCATTTACGAGAATAAAGAATAGATTGCGGTCTCGCGTCCCGTGAATCACGCGAAGTCCGCGAATTCCGCGAATCCCGCGAATCGGAGTCCTGGAGAGTGAGGGACCGTTAGCCGAATTTGAACTGTTGTTTGTTGATTTTCAAGGCCTTGATCCGGGTCTCAAGCGTCGATGGTGGAATTCGAAGCTTAGCCGCTGCTCCGGACGGTCCGGAAACCCGGCCTCTGGTCTCAGCCAGCGCCGCCTCGATAATCTCCCGCTCGCTTCGCGGCTCAACATTCAAAGCCGGCGACGTTTCAGCCCGAGATGCCTGCGGAGAAGTCCTTTTGGAAAGCCACAACTCATCAACTGAAAAAACATCAGTGGAGCTCAGGATGATGGACCTTTCAATTACGTTCTGCAACTCACGGATGTTGCCAGGCCAGTCGTAGGACTGCAACAGATCCAAGGTCTTCTGGTCGATCGATCGGATATTTCTGCCCGCCCGGTTGGCGTAGCGCTGCACGAAATACTCGACCAGGATCAAAATGTCGTCTTTCCGTTCTCGCAAAGGCGGCATTTCGATGGGAAACACATTCAGCCGATAGAGGAGATCCTGGCGGAAGGTCCCATTCGCTACGGCGGCGTTCAAGTCGCGATTCGTGGCAGCGATAACGCGAACGTCGACTTGGATAGGCTGCCCTCCCCCCACTCGCTCGAATTCCCGTTCCTGTAGCACTCTCAATAACGCGGCTTGGGTGTCGGGCAAGAGTTCGCCCACTTCGTCCAGGAATATCGTTCCGCCGTCAGCCATTTCGAAGCGGCCAAGCCGACGCTGTGTGGCTCCCGTGAAAGCTCCCTTTTCATGGCCAAACAATTCCGAGGAAACCAGCGTGGGCGGAAGCGCGGCACAATTCACACTAACGAAGGGACGACCAGATCTTTGGGATCGTTTGTGAACGGCACGGGCGATGAGTTCTTTGCCTGTGCCGGTTTCCCCGGTAATCAGAACGGTGGAGTCGGTCGGAGCGACTTTGGCAATCCGGGAAAGAACGGCCTTCAGAGACCTCGAGGTGCCGACAATTTCCTCGAACATCGAAGCCTTGTCGATCTCCTCGCGAAGGGCAACGTTCTCCTGCTGAAGTTTCTGTTCGGCCCGCTTGCGGTCTTCAATATCGGTACACGCAAGATACCAGCGCATGATCTGTCCGTTGTCGTCGCACACCGGGTTGCAACGAGCCAGAAACCAGCGATAACTTCCATCGCCTTTCCTTAGGCGCACCTCCAACTCGAAACCAGCTCCACTAGAGACCGAACCGTCAAAATGGCTGGTCGCCCGTTCCCAGTCATCAGGATAAAGGGCCTCACCAAATTTAAATCTCCGTCGCCACTCTTCGAGACTAAGACCGAGGTAATCGAGCATGACGCGGTTGGCGTAAAGGCGTTCACGATTAGGCCCGTACACCGCAACAAGCTGAGGCGCCAAGTCCAGAATCTGCCGGAACTCCATTTCCTGCTTCCGGATCTTTTCCTCGGCGCGCTTTTGTTCGCTCAAGTCGAGGACGAACGCGACGCCATCGCTTCTACCTTCAAACAGCGCAGCTCCAAGCAGCACGGGCGCGCGGCTGCCATCTTTCCGGAAAAACTCCTTCTCGTCTGGCTGCATAGCCCCGGTTGCCAGTGCCTCTGTCAGAGCACGTTCGTCGCGCTCGCGCCATTCGGCTGGCGACAGATCCGTCCAGCGCAATCGGCCCGAGACTAGATCTGACGGTCGTATTGCAGCATTTGTAGAAACGCCTGGTTGGCCTCGACTATCTCACCCTCGACGTTCGCGAAGTAAATCCCCAGAATCCCGGCTTCGACCACGCGCCGGATCTTATCCTCGGCTGTCTTGCGTTCGGTGATGTCGGTCACCGCCCCGACAACTTCGATGTTGCTGGATGAATCGGAAAGAGCGTGCGCTCTCACGTGGATGTGCTTGATTGCCCCACTTGGCATAACCAGACGATACTCGTGTTCGAAGTCTGTACTCCTGGATACGCCTTCGATGACCTGTTGTGCAAGCGCCCGATCGTGCGGATGTATGCGCTGGAACGCCATGTTTAGGGTTGGTTTCTCGGCGCGGTCGTACTCGAAGATCCTATAGGTTTCGTCTGACCAGACGATCTCTCCGCTGTCGGGTTTCCACCCGAAGCTGCCTGTGAGGCTGAGTCTTTGGGCTTCGGCCAGATAGGCCTCGCGCCGTCGGAGTTCCTGGGTAGCGAGCTCGTGCTCCGTAACGTCTAAGGCGCTGCCAACGTACTTTTTCAGGCTCTCGTTTTCGACGGCGCCGACGCAGCGAATGTACCTGACCTCACCATTGGGTCGCACGATGCGCTTGATGGCATCGAACGGCGAACCTTTCACCGAGAGTCCCTCGATGAGGCTCACCATGGACTCGCGATCCTGTGGGTGGACTAAATCCAAATATTCCTGAACAGTAGGCGGTTTGCGGTCCGGATCGAGACCGTGCATCCGAAATAATTCAGGAGACCAGTAGTCGAATCCGGCAGGATTGAAGGCCCAGCTACCCAGGTGGGCAAGCCGCTGCCCTTCGGCGAGATAAAACTCGCTTCTTTGCAGCTCCAGGGTGCTTTGGCTGAGCTGTACTTCCGCTCGCTTGCGATCCTCGATATCGATACTCGATCCATACCATTTAACAATTTGGCCGCACCCGTCGCGCACAGCTACTTTGTGATGCAGCATCCAGCGATATTCGCCGTCTGCCCGCAGGACGCGCGCTTCATACAGGAAGGGTTCGCCGCTGGCCAGAGAAGCGCGCAACTTTTCCACGATTCCGTCGACATCCTCGGGATGGATGAACGCTGTCCACTTCCAGCCCTGCAAATCCTCTGACGACCGCCCTACGTACGTGAGCCAGGTTTGATTGAAGAAATCGAGGTAGCCGTCCGGCCTACTCGTGTGAATCAGGCTGGGAGCCGAATCGACAAGGAGCTGAAGGTGCGACGTGTGATCCCGTCCGACGGCACCATCTCCATTGGTAGCCATGCCTCGCATTATATCCCTTGAAGAGTTTTTCAATCTCTCCTGGGCTCATGTAGGAAATCCAGCGGTAATCCGTTAAGGAACAAAGGCATCACCGACGATCCGGCGCGCCTGCGCGACCTCTTCGGGCGTGCCATGCGCAATGACAAGGAACTTGTCGGATGTGATCGTATTTTCGTACTTGATCGTATCTTCTTTCGGAATCCCAAGATGAATGAGTCTGGCCGCGAGTGCTGAAAGGCCACCGACCATCGCTGCCAACCCCAATCCCGTCACAAGCGCTCCAAGTAGGGGGACTGCTGTCAGTGCCGGACTGACGCCGGGAATTAGAAAAAAGCCGCCTCCAAGCAGCAGCCCCCAGATTCCGCCCCGAAACGCGCCTCGCAAGCCCCAGTACTTCATGCGTTCCCAGGTTGTGTCATATCCAACAACGCTTTCTTCCGTGTGATCCTTCCCGATAATCGAAAGCTTCGTCACATCGAAAGAGGCGTCTCGCAGTTTCGCGACGGCCTGCTCGGCTGCGTCGTGGTCAGGGTAAAGGGCGACCACGTTGGCTTCTTCAGTCATAATTGTCCGGGTTTACGCTGCGAGTCGCGCATGGACCGCAAGTCGTTTTGGGGCTGGTCCCACATAAGTGAATGGATAGCAAGTGATGAGTGTTAACTCCTGATCAGTTGTCGGGCGGAGGACTCGCACATCACTTGGGCTGACAATCTCAACCATATCTACGACGTAGCGAAATGTTCCGTAGGTCGTGGTGATGATGATCGCGTCCTGCGGCTGCACTTCCCGTAGGGGTCGGAACAATGTGTCGCGATGTGCGGCGATACAGGTATTCCCGGTGGTCCCCGGCAGAGCGGTTCCGTTAATATGCCCCGCGGCTACTCGAAGAGTTTTTGGAGCTGTGCCTTCGAGAATAGCCACGGAAAGATGAAGGCGGGGAATCTCCAGTCGTCCGATCGGCTCTCCAAGGCGAGGGGGAACGATCACGAGAGTGTGTGGAAGCACTAGAGTGTGGCCGTACAGCTGCCGGTCATGCGCCTTCTGCTCATCGATGAGCCGACTCGGCCGCACGTTTCGTGCGGAACATGTCGACTTGGATATACGCATACCAGGCAAGAGCGAGTGCGCCCCCTATGATGAGGGCGCACCCGAGATAGAAGAGTAGGTGTTTTCGGATCAACACGACCGCTTAACTCCGCCGATTGGCGAAGCGAAACGCCGTGAAACCGCCCGACAGCAGCATGACGCCGAGAATGGGAAACATCGCGAGATTGCCGGCCGTATTAGGAAGCGTATCGGGCACGGTCGACTCGGGCGCCTCGGCGGTCGCCACCTCGGCAATGACGATCTCTTCTTCAACCAGTTCTTCACTCACGATCTCAGGCGTGGCCGGCCCCGTTTTGGGCTGCTCTGGCGTCGCCAGTTGCTGTGGAGCAGGGGGAGGCTCTAGTTGGGTAGGTGCTTGAGCCGGGGGCGCCGGCTGTTCAGATTTAGCTGCAAGCTGTGCTTCAGATTTTGGATAAACGAATTCGATTCCGTAGGTATCGCCGGGGTAGAACCATTTATGCAGTGCTTCGGGCGATCCCGACCGGCGCTCGTCAAATGATACTACGGTCTTGTCTGTCGGCTCGATACGGTAAGCTGGTATCGCCATGATCGTGGCAAGAAGCTGCTTCTGATCTTCAGTAAAGACCTGGACCACGTTTCGGTCGGACTGACTGTCGGCCAGCCTAAAAACGTACGTACCGGCCGGCAGAATTTTCCCCGGGACTTCGATTGGTTCGTTAAACGTCAAAACTGTCTGCTTGTCCCACTCATCTGCTTTCGCGACAGGCGCGAACCAAGTGGCAGCGCCCACGAGCAGAGTCAAGAGTGCGGACTTCCATAGCTGAGTCATATATTTTCCTTTCGGTATCTGGACGGCCCATTGCAACGTAGCCCTCCTTATCACGCGCAAATGCGAATGTTCCGATCTGCGCGTTTGAATCTCCTTTCTACGATTCGAAGGGAACGAACACGTGACGTCGGTTGTTCTTCTTGCCTGCGTGCGAAATCACAATCCGAATCAGTTACAGCTTCCCTTCAGTAAAGAGGATCTTGCCGCGGCATTTCTTGTTGGCACTTTCAGTCAATAAACATCCTCGCGGTTAGATGTCGTAGTCGACCCATATGCTGCTCGCCATGCCGTCGCACGCGCCTTTTCATGCCATGAAAGGCTACACGCTCAGCCCTGGCGCGCACACAGGATTCGGAAGGTAATGCATATGCAACGGTTAAACCGGGCAGACAAACACCTTGAGCAGTGGATAGAGGTGGAGCACTATCGATTGCACTGCGCCGAACGTTGGCCAGAGAGTGATTACAAGGAAGCCGTGCTCGCAGCCATTCATTCCACATTGAAGACCCTTGAGGCGACCTCCTTGGCGCCGGTTGAACAGCCCCGCTGCATGGTTTGCGCATCCTTGCAAGCTCCGGCAGTGGTTCTGGAACTGCCTTCGAGATCACAAAGCCCCACCGCGATCACGCGGTTGGCGGCGTGAGGGCCGATTGCCGTGCGAACTGCAACGGGCTGCGCACCGCAACTTCGCCGGATTCGCGTGGATTGTCCTCGCATTCAATGTGGACTTCAAGTGGACGCTCTCGGATTGCCGATGAGGACGGGCCCTGGCAGTTCGAACGCATCGGAGGCGTTGGGAAACAAGGGAGTTCAGCTCGTGCTCGACTAGGGAATAGTGTTACCACTGCAGCGCAACTCGCCGATGCGGCCCTGATGCACCTGCCAAACCGGGAAGAGACAATCTTCACGCTAGATCGGCGTGGTTTTGGCGTACTGCGCCTAGCGCGCGGAAGGAACCCACGCCTGGTTCCATGAAGCCGTGCCTCCGTGAGTGTCGCTGTTAGTCAAAGCTCAACGTAAATGACAGGGGATAGTGGTCTGACGCCTCGACCGAGCGGTGGACGGTGATGTCTTCCGCGCGCACCGGACCACGCACCAAGGCCCTATCGATTGCCCGGCCGGAGTGGAAGAGTCGTCGTCTCGGAGTTGTGGGGACCGCGTGCGGCCCGATCAGGTCGCACAGTCCCGAGTGCTCGATAAGACCAGAAGAGGAGGGTTGGCTCACGTCGAAATTCATGTCTCCCGCCACGATCACGGGTGTGCTGGCCGGAACCGTCAGGGTGTCTGCGATAACTTCCCGTAACTGTGAGGCTCGCAGTTGATCGTCTCCCCGGCTTTCCAGGTGAAGGTTGTAAACCGCAAGCGGCCTGCCTGCGATCCGTGCTTCGGTAACGAGCGCGATGCGCCCGCCGAGCCGTTCTTGAAATAAAGGCGCGTTTGGGACCCACCAACGCGGATGCCAGAAGCCCGATTGCCGCTCAAACCGGATCAGCCGTGGGCTGTATAGCGGCCACCGGCTCAACGTGGCCTGACCGGTATAGGCCGGCGAACCGTGCGAACCCTCCGCCAACTCCTGAAACTCGCGCCCGAAAACATAGTTCATCCCCAGCGCCCGAGCCACTTCGTCGGCGACATTCAGACGCCGCGCCCGCCGAGTGTTCATATCCACTTCTTGCAGCACCAGCAGATCCGGATTCTGTGAGGAAAGGAATTCCACAATGGCCGGTAGTTTTGCCCCGCGGTCGATGTTCCAATCGACGACGCGAATGCTGCCAGGCGGCCAGAAGCGCCAAGTAGGAGGCGCAAAACTGCCTGTCACAATCTCCTGCATGTTAGGCTGCGACTGGCAGATCGCGCAGCTTCGGGAAGACGTGCTCGCGTGCGAACTGGAGATCGCCGGGGTCGTCGATTTCCGCCCATGGCAAGCCCCCGGTCGAGGACGGGCTAACGTGAACGCCCTCGTCGGCTAGCTGTTGAACCGCCGTATTGAAGAACTCGTTCACGCGGCCGGATTCAATCAGGGCCTCGACATTACGGAAGAACCGGTGGTGAATCGCGGAGGAAAACGCAGTGATCCCCAGGTAGGTCCCGCTGAACTCCTCTCTCGGTATGCCCTTGCTCATGCGCACGATTTTCCCGTCCTTGACGATCACTTTCATCGTCTCGTCCCGCCATTCCGGATCGACGATCATTGTAATTGGCCGATGCGATTTGAGCGCGGCCGTCAAGACCCGAGCGTCGAACACCACGTCGGCATTCAGACACACGAACGAGTCGTCCATCAACCAGTCACGAGCTAACCACAGTGAATAGATGTTGTTCGTTTCCGCGAATCGCGCGTTCTTGAAAAATTGGATCCTGTGCTGGAATTTATGATGGCGGGCTCGCACATGATCCAAAATGTGGTTCATTTGGTAGCCCACTACGATTCCAATGTTCGAAACGCCGGCCGACAATAGATTCTCGATCTGCCGGTCGAGTATCGTGTCGCCGTGGTCGTTTAAGCGGATGAGGCATTTGGGGCGTTCACCGTGCACAGACCGAATGCGAGTTCCACGTCCGGCAGCGAGAATAAGAGCTTTCATGGCAGTTTCCTTTAGGCTGCAGTTTGTATTTCGGGCGCCGGGGCAGCCGCTGCCGGACGCCGGAAGAACCTTCGGCCGAGATAGAGGGTAAGAATCCACGTAAGATTGGCTCCAACCGCCGCGGTGCGCTGAAAGATTAGGAGCTGGCCCAATACGGTAAAGAGCAACAAATAGTGGATCGCAACAGCCTTCTTGAGAAAGACGTGAATTTGCCGTACGGCGCGTGAGATGAAGTTCGATGAATCGGCATCCAAAAGGCCGTACATCTTCCCGAGATACTCATTAGGGCGAGCTGGGTCCGTAGACCTTTTCCGCTGAAGGTTGATGACCACTACCGATAGCACGCATCCCGCGACAAGCGCGCCACCCCAGATAAGTTCCTCGCTGCCGCGCTGGCGGTAGAGCCCAATCGTCATTCCGACAAAAACCAACAGATAAGTCGCATTGTCGACGAACCCCTCGAACCAGGTTCCAAACGCCGACTCGCGAAACGTGATGCGCGCCAGCATTCCGTCCATTTCGTCGCACAGCCCAGACAGGAAGAAAAGGAGCGCTCCACAGACGTAGGCGGCATAGGAGCCACGCGCGTAGGCCCAGCAGGAGAGAATCGCGACGGCCAAACCCGCAAGGGTCACCGCGTTTGGTGTGAAAGGCGTGTGGCTCAGCAGCCGAACCACCGGACGGCACAGCCAACGATTGAAGGTCGAGTAGATGCCGTCAAGGGGCTTGCCGGATCGTGCCACCACGAGGCGCTCGGCCTGAGAGGCGGTACGTTTTGAGGTAACGGAAGCGCCCTCGGGCCGCCGTTCTATGCTGAGGCGAACCCGAGCGTTGTGATCCGCGTTCAGGAGGATCGGGAGGTTCCAATCAGTGGGAAAAACCTCTGAGGGCTTCAATCTCGCGAGCACTTTCTTGTTCGTCACCCAATTCCACGGGAGCCAGAGAAACTGGTCGTCCACCAGTCCGGAGAGCGCCTCCCAGTTCGAGTTCTGTCGAGGCTCAAATGCCTCGGGCTGGACGATAACAATTCCGCACAAAACATCTCGGACGAGCTCCGCCTGCGCCGAGAGCCAGATTGACTGCGGCACATCGGAGGGCCAGATCACTAGAAGCGAATTCACGCCGGCTCGAACAGCTGTCTTAATCACCCGCACCAGCAGCGGGACTCCACACACTTCTCGCAAGAGTGCCTCGGTGGGGCCTCCGTATTGGTTCAAAGTATGTGTATCCGGTATTGCGATTACGGCTTGCATAACAATCCTGCTCCTCGTTGCGAGGTTTTGAACCCGGCGTGCCACGTAAGCCAGGCGAAGCCCGCCGCGCAGCAAAGCAAGTCTCGCGAGCGGCGCGTCAGCGCCAGAGCCAATCCTGCCCCGGAGGCTAACCCAAGTGCTGCGAACAAACCTGCCGACGCGCCTTCGTCGGCGCCGATGCGCGCAGGCATCCAGCCTGTCAGCATCTTCACGGCGCGGTTGGCGGCTTCGAATGCAAAAATCGTTCCGGCGTGAAAAGGAATGCGGAGAACCCAGAGCACTGCCACCACCTCCGCGGCCAGCAACAATTGGCATCCGATGTCGAGCCAAAACATCTTGCGGATCGCACCGGGATGGCGGGATCCGAACGATCTCAAAGATGCCTCGAGCTCCGACGAGCGGCGAAGCCAATCGGGGCAGCGCTGGCCCAGCCGCCGAATCAGAGGCGGGAGCAGAGGTTTTGTTCGTGCGATCATCGCAAGTCCCGCGACGAAAACCGCTGACAAGATCGCAAGCGCGATGGATCCGCCCTTGGTGTGCGAGAGGAGGAGAGCGGCCGCGAGGCATCCGAAAACTCCAAACAGTCCTGAGGCAAACCAGTAGACACCCGTGTCAGCCAGAGTCGCGACGGCGACGGAGTCACTGTTCCCGAGCAGCCTGATCTTCATTGGCTCGGAGAGCAACGGGACCAAAGATCGAGATGTATCCCGCGCCTTGAGCGGAGAGCCGAATCCCCATCAGCGACAAAGCAGAGACTCGAGTCTCCTCTGCGCATAGCGCGGTAGCCCAGGAGCCGTTTGCATCAACAAGCCGCAAAGAGCTTAGGCGCGATGATGGCGGGCAGGCCAGTCCAGATTGCCTTCATTTGGGGAAGCCAGCCGATCCTTTGCCAGCACAAACACGAGCATCGCTAGGCCGCCCGCAACGAAGATAGTGTTCTTTCTCACTTTTCAGTCTTGAGAGCTGCGGACAGCGTCTGCGAGTTCACGGAATAGTCGAAGTACTCGATGGTCAGGTCGGCTCTGCCAAAAATGCGTGCGTCGGTTTCGGAGCGATTCGAGGCTGGAAACCAGAAGGGTCCGTTCTTTTCATACTCGTGGACGAAGTGAACGCTCTTGGTCCAAAACGAAGGGTTTTTCGCCGGCTTGCCCTCAACGCGCATCACAGCGTAGTCTTCCGCATCCACCCAGATGTGCCCGGCAACCAGGTATTTACTCTCTTTCCTGGGCTTCAGATCGATCACATAAGCGCGACGATTGTTGATCATCTCAACCCCCGCGCTCTGAAACGAGTAGTTCTCGGGCGAGATTTGCGACTGGGAGCGTAGCTTCGGATTGGAGGCGACGGATTCCTCTTCGAGAATCTTGTGAAACACGTGCTTTCGGACGGTGCTAGATCCCGACTCATCTACGATGGCAAACCTTTTGTACCCGTCGGGGTCGACAGTTACGTGAACGACCATCGACGCGTGTCGACTTCTGTTGTCCAGCGTGTACTGCCGGGTTGCCGTATACCCCGAGGACGAGAGCGCGGCCTGGCGGTCTGCGTCGCGCTCCATCAAATGGGCGATCACGTCGGAGGCGGATGGAATGACAACGGCTTCAGACGCCGCCTGAACCCGCAGCAATGAGGCCGAAAAGACCAACAAAAGTATTGCCGTCTTCATGGTTAGAACTCCAGAACGAATTTTCCGCGGAATGTCCGGCCGACGCCGTTGAATTCGCTGCCGAAGCGATAGCTGTCGATATCGTTTTGCACATCGCGTGGATTGAAATGATTCAGGATGTTGAACACGTTGAATCCTACTTGGGCGTGCTTGTCAATTAGCGGAAGCTTGATCCTTTTCTGCACCTGCAGGTCGACGGAAGCGAACGCCGGAAACCGCTCGGCATTGCGCGGTCCGATGTATTGGCGCTCCTGGTTCTGGACCGAATAGGGGAAGCCAGTGTGCACGTCGATCACGGGAGAGAGTGTAATGCCATAGGGAGCCGCAAAATCGCCCCAGAACACAAAGCGATTGGGCGCGTCGAAGGGCAGGCGGGCACGCTGGTCGGGCTGAATCACTACTTGCTGCGTATTTCCGAAGAATTGATTAAAGTCGTTCAGGTCGCCGAACGCCTTGGAGTGCACATACGACGCATTCAACAGGTGCCGGCCGAGCTGATAACGGCCAGTGACCTGAAATTCGCGGTAGCTGTTGAACCCGCCATTGCTCAGCTCCAACACGGCGTCATCGGCCGCCGTTCTTCG
Organism: uncultured Acidobacteriota bacterium; assembly: GCA_963803735.1. Taxonomy (GTDB): domain Bacteria; phylum Acidobacteriota; class Terriglobia; order Acidiferrales; family UBA7541; genus Palsa-189. The sequence goes on from CAWDNV010000028.1 coordinate 26,626, forward strand.
GCGTGATCACGAAATCGCGGCTTGTATTGCGTTGCTGGTAGCCAACACGGACCACGAGGCGATCCAGAAGCTGGCGGTCCAGTTCCACGTTCCATGCCGCGCTCCGAGGGTTTTGGAGGTTTCTCCCGAGCAGGTTGACATAGGGCGTGGAGGACAGCACTTGACCATTGGCATCGAAATTCAAAATCGTCCGGGCAGGGAGTAGCGGAAATACGGGAACGTTCAGCGGCACACGATCGTAAAAGATTCCGCCGCCGGCTTTGAGTAGCGTCTTGTTATCGCGCGTCAAAGCGATCGCTACTCCGGCGCGAGGAGCGGCGTTCGTGGCGCTGGTAACCGAGTCGTGATCCAACCTGATGCCATAATCGACAGTCACCCGCTGGAGCGGCGTCCATTTGTCCGAAACGAACCATGCGATTTCGTCCTGATTCACGCTGAAGTTCGAAGACGGTCCAAACTGAATCCGTTCAATCGTAGATCCCGAGACACCAACGATGTCGACAGGCAAGTAAGTGGCGCGGCCGTCGTAAGAGTTGTGCGAGTAATTGACGCCGGCTTTAATCTCGTGTGATCCCCAAAAGCTGACGGGGGCGAACTGATAGGTTTCCTGCCATTCGGTGCGATACGTGTCGCGATGCTGCCGGTTGAAGTACCCGCCTTCGGTAGTCTCCACCAGCAAGCGGTAGGGCTCATCGCTCTGAGCTGTGACATCGGCGTTCAGCCGCTTGTAACTGAACTGCGAGATCAGCATGCTTTCAGATCCAGTAACCCAGCGATGCTGCATGGAAGCCATGTAATCGCGCTGGTGAAGGTCGGGCGTGGAGGGTTGCGGTGTGAACGTGTTCAGACCAAGGTAATCGAGCTTTTGCGGATAAATGGCGAAAGAAGCCGTCGCCGATTGCTTCGAATTGATGATCCAGTCGAGCTGGGTGAATGAATTGAAGGTTTCGAGCTTGGTGTCTCGCTGGAGCGGCGGCTGTGTGGAGATCCCGGTTCGAACGTATCGGTACTCCAACGATTGGGTGAACGCCAGTTTATCTTTGAGAAGCGGGCCGGTCACCGTCAGGCGCGGCGTGAAGGACTCGATGCCGACCAAATCGCCCCCGCGCTTTCGAGGCCTCGGCAATATGTTCTGGAACGATGCGTGGAAGCCCTCGTAATTTCCGGTACGCGTCTCCGTCCTCGCCACAGCCCCCGTTAGCCTGCCGTATTCCGGATCGTAGGGGTTTGGAATGACCTCGACGGAGGAGACAACATCGATCGGCAGCCGGACATCCGGGATTCCAGTCACGGGATCGGTAACGTTTGCGCCGTTTAGCAACGATCCTCCTTGTGAAGCTCGCGCCCCTTTCATGCTTATGAGGCCGTCAGGACCGCGAACCACGCCGGGAATGAGGGGCAGCACGCTATCGAACCGTTCATCCTTGTTCGGAGCGTTGTTCAATACCTTCTCGCCGACCACGTCCCGGCTCATCGATTCCGCCGATATCGGTGGCGCACTATCGGAAACGTCGACCGAGATCTTCACGGATTCAAGTTCGAGCTGTACCTTCGTCTCGGTCGTCTCGCCGGCAGTGATAGTGGCGACGGTCGAGCCGATAAGACCGGGCGCTGTCGCCGCGATTGAGTACACACCTGCAGGCACATCCGAGAGAGAGTAGGAGCCAGTCCCGTCCGCCTGAATATCAAAAGATGATGGGCCGGAAAGCTTGACGCGGGCGCCGGGCACCACGAGCTGCTCTCCGTTTGAGCCGGACGTGTAAACCGTTCCATGAAGGGTTCCAGCAGCCCGGTCTGTTGCGCCGAAGCCGACTTTACCGGCGAGCAGGATGAATATGAAAACTAGGTTGCGTTGCACTTGGATACCCTCAAGCTGCCATGCGCGTCATGTTGATCTCGATTTTTTTCAAGTGCGGCGCAAGCTTCTTCTTTGCGTTAAACACCCTCCACTGCGCCGTTCCGATCGGGATCGTCTGGGCTGCGGCAATTTCGTGATACTCGCACTCATCGATAAAGCGAAGTTTCAACGCTTCCCGCTCCTGAGAGCCGAGGAAGGCCATCCAGCGGTGGAATTCGAAGCCCGGCGTTCCTGCAGAGTGGTTTTTTGAAGCGACAAAGCGCTCAGGCACTTCTGCGAGGTCCACCGTTTCCACTTCGCGGGAACGCTGGCCCCAGTGGCGGGACAGCGCGTTACGTGCGATCGTAAACACCCACGCGCGGAACAAAGCTCGGTCGCGGACCTGACCGGCCTTGCGGTACACGGTCAACATGACCTCTTGCGCGAGATCTTCGGCAACCGCTTCACAGCCGCGCGCTCTGAAGAATGCCACTAGTCGCGGGGTCAGACTCTTGAACAACGCCAGCAAAGGATTCTTCGTTGGGAGCGTCCAGGAACGCCTCAATCGCCGCCTCAGGAAGGTAGTGCTTGTTTGTAACAGCCTCATTGATCATTTGCGCATCGAACCTCTAGCCTAAATATGCGGGATCAACGCCGCGAAAACATCACGAAATAGAAGGCTTTTTCGTTACCTCACCCGACTGACAATGCATGTCCCTCCATAGAGGTAACGGACGATGCCATCGAGGAACTCGCTGCCCGGCCGAGCGTCGGCGTGGAAGTGAGTTTTGGGGTTCTAGCGCGGTGGTGCAGGGGAAGCAGAGGCAGGCTGCAAATCGGCCAGGAGCACGCACGCAATCCACAGAAGATCGGCGGTGAGCAGATGCGTTAAAACTGAAGCCAGATAGGCGTCAGAAGTACGATGTTTGCGATGCCGAGAGTGAATTGCGCAAAAACCAACGCCGCGACCGCGATGCTGAGCCGCTTCGCGAACGCGTACAGTTTGCACGCGAGGACCAGCAGCCATATTCCCAACGCCACCGCGACGATGGGATGGAGAATTCGCAACCGTACAAAGATATTCGACAAGGGCGAAAAATCCGTGTGGATAAACGCCATTCCAGCTCGAGCGCACCGGAGGTCAATGCCCGACGGAACACGTGCTCAGTGGTTTTCTGAGCGATCACGCCGTCGTGTTGCGGGGATCGGGTTCCCAGGCGAGATCACCTTGGCCAGAAGCTTCCTTCGAGGGAAGTCCTTCTGGTCCCCGATCGGCGCAACTGGCTCGTAAGCTTCCATTCTGAGGAGAATGCCTTCTACTTGGTTTTCCCTTCGGCAGCAGTCTCCCATTGCTGATCTTCAGCCTTTTGCCAACCGGAATTGGGGTTGTATTCCTTCATGGCATTGGCGAGAATATCGGTCTTCCTGCCGAGATCCTTCTGATACTCCACCCCATCCTCGTTCACGATGAATGTCATCACGCCGGACGACCTGTATTCCGCCGGATAGGCTACGAAAGCGAAACCCTCGGTCATTTTGCCCTCGACGATGTAACTCTTCGGTCCGCCTGGGCTATTCCTTCCCTGACGGGTCAGGATGTGGTAATAATAACCGCGATAAGGAGTCGGAGCGCCGTTCTGGCTTTTGGCATAGCCCTCAGCAACGGCCGACGCCACCAGCGGCCCAATGGGGCTTTGGGGTTCGCCATCGGCAGCTTTCCAATAGAGGCCGCTGTGCTGCCCTTCATCGCTGAAGATTTTCTGGGCGTACTCGTGGTGTATGGAGTAGTATTCCTTTTCCGCGGCCACCAGTTCCTGGCAGACGCGAATGGTCGATATCTCATTCCGGCCAATTCGCCGGTACAAAATTTCTCTCTTGCCCGCCTCGGTGTCGAAATACCAGGAATGATCTCTGTTCACGAGGGGTATGGGCAGGGGCCAATTCTCCGCACCGACGTACAAGGTGAATCCATCCGGTTCCTTCACCAAACGGTGCATTTCCTGATATCTCCGTACGAAATTAGCGCGGCTCTGAGCGTCCTCGGTTTCGTCTCCCGACGAGATGATTTGCTTGCCGTCTGGTCCCAGGATTTCGAGCATCGCTTTTTCGTCGTTGCTCTGCGCTGCAGCGACGAGCGCTGTGCTCGCGTCTTGCGGCGATGAAAATGTCTTCTGGCCCTGCTGCTGCGCCATGGAACCGTTGGGAAGACACGCCGCCAAAAGAATAGCCGCCGCCGCTACTCTGGAAATGCCGAAGTTAGTTTGCCGCATATGACTTACCGATGCCCCCCGCCGCCGCCATGCCCGCCGCCGCCGAAGCTGGAGCTTCCACGTGACGAAAATCCCCTTGCCTCTCCGCCACGCTCGGAGCCGCTGAAGGCTCCCGAGCGGACGCCGCTCTGGCCTCGGGGTTCAGCGAATCCTCGAGCAGCCCGGGTGTCTCCGTTGAAGGGCCTGGCCGCCGCGCCGGAACGGTTGAAACCCTCGCCGCGCGCGTCTCTACCCCGGTAGAAATTGTTCCGGTTATAAAAAGTGTTGCTGTGGGAGTAGTAGCGGTCGTGATCGTAGGTTGCGTATCGGTGGTGCCAATCGAATCCCCAATGACCCCAGCCCCATCCAAAACCTCCGAACCAACCGACTCCGAAGCCGATTCCGAACGAAAGGTAAGGTCCCTCATACCAGATGCCGGGATACGGGTACCACCCCGGCCACGCCACGATGGGATCACCGTAAACCAACCAAGGATCGTACGCGGGGACGTAGACGACCTCGGGGGCAGCAGGCTGAATGACGATCGTCGAGCCTTGCGCCTCTATCGTCTGTTGCGGCGTGCTCTTAAGATTGCCGGCTTGCTCGGCTCGCTGGCGCATCACCTGTAGGGCATCCATCACATCCGGTTGCTGGTTGTAATAGGCGTCGCCTAAAGATGACGTCCAGGAGAGGTTCTTGTCCATGTTTCCGAGGACGGATGGAAATGCGGTGAGCGCCTTGACGCTTGGATCCCAGGGTTGTTGGTCCACAGCGTGGCCCAAAGCGTCGCCCTTCAAATCAGGATGCGCTTGCACCCATCTGTCGGCCTCGACGACCTGCTCGGGGAACGTGGATGCGCCCAGGATCTGCGCCACAAGCGAATCCGGATACAGCGCAATCGGTGCTACCAACTGCTGCAACAGTTCGGGAGTCTGTTGCGTGTATGACGGCGCTGACGCGGCCTGCGCGGGGGCTGGCGGGTCTTGGTAGGCCGGCAGGTTCTGCGGCCACGCCGCGAACAGCAGAGCCCAAGACAGCAGGCAAACTAAAATCTGTTTACCCAATCGAGGCCTTGAGGGCCCCACGACACGCCCCAAAATGCTCATGATCGGATGGTCTCCTGTGTTCTTATGTACCGCTCGCTATTCGGCCTCGATCCACTCAGAGCGTAGAACAAGACGTGCAGGTAGCCAAGAACGCGTTTCGGGTCCGTATTCCCTGTACGAGCGCTGAGGGCGGCTCATCTTAGAAGAGCCGGACGGAGACTGGTTTGTTTGTCGCCGGAATGTGTTAGACGGGAATACCCAGTTGGAAAACCGGCATGCAGCCCTCAAGGACGCAGGCCGCCCAGAACAGGAGCTTCAGCGCCAGTTGCACCGATCGCGGTCCGCCGATTTGATACAGCGGATTTCGGGCCCGCACGGAACCGCCGCGAAGCGTGGGTTCCTAGAACAACCCTGGAGTCCAGAATCAGCAGCCTAAGCATTACTAAACGCTATCGACCCGAGATTGCCGAGTCCTCTTCGATCGAGTAACAGCGCAATCGTGTTAAATGATGCGCGCACGAATTTGCGCAGAAAAAGTCCCAACAAGAGGGCTTACTCATAGCTCTTTTCAGTAGAGAAACAAGCCAGCCGCGATGCCGCGGCATCGAGAGAGAGAAAAGCATGGACACACTCAAACCCATATGGCGGACGAAAACCGATCCCGGCACCGCAAGAAGAAAGGAAGGCCCCATGCTGTTCAACGTCGGTCCACAGAAGTACCACCGAATCCCTCAACGGCCCGCACGGTCCGTCGGATTGTTTCTCGGCGCATGTATCCTCTCACTTTGCCCTGTTGTCCAACCTGTAAGCGCGCAGGAAACGTCAGAGGTCGCCAAGCAAGCTCAGAACCCAATCGCGAGCCTCATCTCGGTGCCGATTGAAAATGACTTCAATCCTCAAACGGGCATCAACAAGAAAGACAGCTATGTCCTGGAAATGAAGCCCGTTGTCCCCTTCAACTTGTCCAACAATTGGAATCTTGTTACGCGGACCGTAATTCCCGTAATCCAAGTGCCTGATCTGGCTCCAGGCGTGAATGGAACCAGTGGGGTGGGAGATGTCCAATTGTCGCTTTTTCTTTCACCATCCAAGGCCGGTGCGGTGATTTGGGGTGCTGGACCAGTGGTTTCCTTCCCCACGGCATCGCAGGAGATCCTCGGGACAAAAAAGCTGAGCGTTGGACCAACTGTTGTTGTACTCAGAAGCCAAGGTCATTGGCTGTTCGGAACGCTCGTGCAGAATCTGTTTTCTGTCGCAGGACCATCGGGACGACCCAATGTAAATCAGATGCTGATGCAGCCCTTCGCAAACTACAACCTCAAACATGGGTGGTATCTAACGTCCTCACCGGTCATTACCGCGAACTGGGAAGTTAATCCTAACCAAAGATGGGTAGTGCCCGTAGGCGGCGGAGTCGGGAAGATCGTTCATTTCGGGAAGCTGCCCGTGAACATGTATACACAAGTTTTTCGTAACGTCGAGCGCCCGGATGGTACGACACCCTGGTCGGTGAGATTTCAGGCGCAGTTGCTATTTCCCAAAAAACGAAAGGAATAACACGATGAGGATTGCATTTATCGGAATCGGCGCTTTGGGAGGCTACTTTGGAGGGCGGTTGGCGAAGGCTGGGAACGACGTTATCTTCCTTGCCCGGGGCGCGATGCTCGAAGCGCTGCGCAAGAACGGCTTGCGCATAGAGAGTCCGCTGGGCGATTTTGCGCTGCCAAAGGTCCACGCGACCAGCGATCCCGCAGCCGTGGGGCACGTGGACGCCGTCTTCGTCACTACCAAAGCCTGGCAGGTGACGGAAGCAGCGCAGCAGATTCGCGGCATAGTTGGGCCGGAAACTGTAGTCGTCCCCTTGCAAAACGGCGTAGAGGCTTACGACCAACTGGCGGCTGTGCTCGGTTCGGGGCATGTGCTGGACGGATTGTGTCATATCTTGGCCATGGTTATCGCGCCGGGCGTCGTCCGGCATGCTGGGCCCAAACCTGATCCCCTCGGGGAGCGAACCTACCACGCTGGAAAAATTGTCCCTCCCCCCCCCCCCCCAAAATATTCTTTTCCCCTTAACGAGCGTCCCCTTCCCTCTTTTTTTGGGCGCGATGCGGAGTGTGCCCGAGGCCAAATCGCTGCTCGATCGCGCGATGCAGGAGATTATGGGCCTAGCGCGCGCCTGCGGCATTCCAGCGCGGAGCGAGTCGGTGGCAGAAACGATGAAATTCGCCGAGTCGTTGCCGCCCGACGGCACAGCTTCGATGCAGCGCGATTTGATCGCGGGCCGGCCGTCGGAACTCGAAGCGCAGAGCGGGGCGGTCGTCCGAATAGGACGCGCCAGGAATTTTCCAACCCCGGTGCACGAGTTCATTTACAGCGCGCTGCTGCCCGGCGAACTGCGTGCCCGTCGCAAGCTGACGTTTTGAACCTTCTGCAGTTTCGGTTCCGAAAGAGATGACTGTGAAGAAGCCGATCTGGCCTACTGGGCCTGGCTTACCTATTCAAGTTCGAAAAACATCAATATTCCACCAGGAGAGATCAATGAGCAAAGACAAACAAACTGAAGTTCAGATGACGGTTCACGAGGCGACCTACAACCTATTGCGTCGCCTCGGCTTGACGACAGTCTTCGGGAACCCGGGGTCGACTGAGCAACCGTTCCTGAAGAACTTTCCGAAAGACTTTCAATATGTGCTTGGTCTGCAGGAGGCGTCGGCTGTCGCGATGGCCGACGGTTTCGCGCAGGGGACCAAGAAGCCCGTCCTTGTGAACTTGCATTCGGGTGCAGGGACTGGGAACGGCATGTGCAATATCATGACCGCCTTTCAAAACAAGACGCCGCTCATCATCACGGCCGGCCAGCAGACACGCGAGATGATCCTTGGCGATCCGTACCTGACGAACCGGGATGAGACGCTCCTGCCCAAGCCTTGGGTGAAGTGGGCGTACCAGCCTGTAAGAGCCCAGGACGTCCCCGGCGCAATCGTCCGGGCCTATCTGACCGCCGTGCAGCCTCCCGCAGGCCCGGTGTATGTATCCATTCCGTTGGACGACTGGGATCAGCCGGCGCTGGGCGAAGCCGTCATTCGAAGCGCGAGCGAGCGCTACTCGCCCGATCCCGAGCGACTCGCTTCCTTCGCGGAGCGGATTAAGAAAAGCAAGAATCCGGTATTGGTCTACGGACCCGAGATAGAGCGAGCGGGCGGTTGGGAGGCCGGGGTCAAGTTCGCCGAGCGCCTCAAGGCGCCGGTGTACATCTCGCCGCTCAGTGACAAAGCGTCGTTTCCTCAAACGCATCCCCAATTTCGCGGCATGGTTCCGATTGCCATCGGGCCGTTGAGCAAGAAGCTTCGGGGCCACGACCTCATCATCGTGATCGGCGCACAGGTGTTCCGTTATTACCCGTTCATCGCAGGAGACTACCTCCCTCAAGGAGCCGAGTTGCTGCAAGTCACGAACGACCCTTGGGATGCCGCCGCGGCTGTTGCCGGAGACAGCCTGCTGTCGGACGCACGGCTTGCACTCGAAGCCTTCATTGACGCGGTTCCAAATGTTACGTCGCGTCCCGCTCCGACCGCAGTGGCGGTGGCGCCGAAGCTTCCCTCCACGCCGAATAATCCGCTAACAGCGCTTGAGGCATTTGCTGCGCTCAGCGAGTTACGGCCCAAGGACGCCATTCTGGTGAATGAGACGGCCTCGAATTTCGCCGACCTGATCCAGTTCTGGCCGATAGAGAAGGCCGATACGTATTACACCTTCGCAAGCGGTGGGTTGGGTTGGGGTCTGCCCGCTGCGGTGGGGGTTGGGCTCGCCGAGAAGAAGACGGGTACGGGTCGCCCGGTGGTGGCTGTCATTGGAGATGGCGCATTTCAATACTCGATTCAATCCGTTTACACCGCGGTTCAAAACAAGCTGAAGGTCGTCTTCATTGTGCCGTGCAACGGAGAGTACGCCATCCTCAAGGAATTCGCCGTTTTGGAGAAGACACCGAATGTCCCCGCCCTGGACCTTCCGGGCCTGGACGTCATCTCTGCCGCCAAGGGCTTCGGCTGCGCCACCGTTCACGCCAAAACCACCCAGGAAATCAAGGAAGCATTCGCCGCCGCGCTTAAAGCGGACGGTCCAACGCTGATTGCGATCCCGATAGCTCGTCAGGAGCGGCCATTGGTGCCACCCGTAGACTAACGAGTTCGTTCCGTGGGCCGCGCGGAGCGGAGTCTGCAGGCGGCCCACGAACTCAAAGGAGCAAGAAGTGACGATCAATCGAATACACGCACGGCATATTTCCGCGGCAGTCGTTCCGGCAGCGTCCGGCTTCACGGGACGGATGGACGCCCAGGCCTTGAATATGGACGGCCAGTCCGGAGTCTTTCTTCAACCCTTGGCAGAAGATGTCCCTTCACCTCAAAACAAGTTCGATAGGCCTTGGCGCATTCAAGGACAAGCAATCCAAGCTGCATCAATTTGCCAGTCGCCCTCCCTCTCTAGTAGGGTCGCCTGTACGATCGCGCTCTGCCTCGCGTTAGCAGGGATCATCGCTGACCCGACAACGTGTCATGCGCAGTCGCCGTCGGAGCGGACCCCTGCCACGTCCGAGAATGCAATGAAGCCTGATGGGCATCCGGCTCAGGACCAAATCGCCAACCCAACTCATGACAATGGTCCGACCGAAGAAAAGACCGCGTGCTCCCGCACGACTGAAGCTGATTCTTGGGGCCCAGTTGCAACAAAAAAAGCTTCTGTTGCTAATTTGGCGCCCGCCTTACTGCCGTTCTTCAACAACGGACCCGTGTTTGGGCTACCAGGAACCGAAGTCGGAGACTTCCGCGATCGCACTCAATTGAGTGGTGATTGGTGCGGGATTCGAACAGATCTAGCTCGTCACGGATTTTTCTTCGATCTTTACTCCACGAGTGCCTACCAAAGCGTTGCGTCAGGTGGCCTCAAAACCGGCAACACCTCCATACAAGACACCCAGCTTTCGATCAACGTGGACACCGGGCGCGCCGGACTCTGGTCGGGCGGGGTGTTACACATCACCTTGGAATCCAGATATGGAAGCTCTTCGCCGCAAGACACTTTTACCGTCGGCTCCACCGCGCCTCAGTACACCGGGCTAACCATTCCGGGTCCCTTCTTCGTCCATAATGTCCTTCCCACAGAATATTTCCTTTTTCAATCACTGACTCCCAAATTCGCCGTCATCTTAGGCAAGGTCGACGTGCTCACTCACGCCGATCAAACCCTTTTCGGCAACAGCTACAGGTACGACTTCGCCAACCTGAACTTCAACAAGAATCCGATGGCCCTCAACTTCTATAACACCACTTCGCTAGCAGCGTTAGGTGTGTGGACGCCGTTAAAATGGCTGACCGCTTCCGGCGGCGTGTACGATCCGAATAGCCAGGCAAATAATCTCGCGAAGAACGCCTTTGACCGGGTCAACCTTTATGGAATCGTAATGTTTTCATACAAGATCGGCAACTTGCCGGGTCAATCCTGGGGCCAGGCCAACTGGACGAACAAGCCGAAGATCGACTTAACGTCACCATTCGGCCAGTTGTCACCATCGGGAGTTCCCCAGGCTGTCGGGGTTCTGTTGGGGACTCCTTCAGCTCAGGCCTTGCCCATCAACTATAAGGGTGAGAGCTGGGTCACGATCGGGAATTTTTCGCAGTATCTCTTTGTGAAAGATCACCCTGGCGCGGTCGCCGGAAAACTCGGGAGCGGCCAGCCGCTGAGAGGAATTGGTCTGATCGGACGCATCGGATATGCCCCAGAGGGAACCAATCCTATCACGCGCGATGCGAGCGTAGCGTTGTTTGCCAATGGCCTCTCTGACCACAGGCGCAACGACAGTTTTGGACTGGGAATCTATCACAATGGAATCAGTCAGCTTTTGAAAAATGATATCGCGCGGCTCACCGGAGACACATCCACTCTCAAGAACGAGGAGGGGCTGGAAGTCTTTTACAGTGTCGCGATCACTCCGGCGATGAGGTTGATTCCAAGTTATCAGCACATCTGGAACCCTATGACCGCTGAGGTGGCGAAGAATGAACGCGCCGCGAATGTATTTCTTCTTCGCTTGAGTTTGACATTTTGAAGGAGGATCGTTCAGCCCCACTTAAGCCCCATTGACAGAAAAGAGGATCAAATGCAGCAGAAGACCGCTCCAACTTTTTCGACAATTCGTACGCCGTCGTCCTACCCCGCGTCACACAAACGGTACCTGCAAGGTAGCCGTGCGGACCTGCGCGTACCTTATCGGGAGATCGTTCTCTCGGCCACGCGCCACCACGATCACACCGAAGACAATCCTCCCATACCGGTTTACGACACGTCTGGGCCGTATACAGACCCCGAGATCGGGATTGAAGTGAAGCGAGGATTGCCTACCGGCCGCGGCGATTGGATTAAGGAGCGAGATGATACCAAGCTTCTCATTGGGCCAAGTTCCGAATATGCCCGCAGGCGGGACGACGACCTCCTGACCTTCAACGTCCGTTTTCCTTCGTCGGCCAGGCCTCGACGTGCCCGTGATGGCAAGAACGTGAGCCAAATGCATTATGCGCGTAAGGGCATTGTTACGCCGGAGATGGAGTTCGTTGCCCTGCGGGAGTCGATGCGGCTGGAACGTACTCATAAAGATGCACCCTACCCGTCGCTCTTACGTCAACATCCGGGAGAGCCCTTAGGTGCACGGCTTCCTGAACAGATCACGCCGGAGTTTGTCCGCGCCGAAGTGGCGGCCGGCCGTGCGATTATCCCGGCGAACATAAACCATCCCGAACTCGAACCGATGATCATCGGACGGAATTTCAAGGTGAAAATCAACGCTAATATTGGGAATTCCGCGGTCACCTCTTCCCCCGCCGAGGAGGTGGACAAGATGATCTGGGCTGCCTATTGGGGCGCTGACACGATCATGGATCTGTCAACGGGCAAATACATTCACGAACTCCGGGAGTGGATTCTACGCAACGCCTCTGTACCCGTCGGCACCGTTCCCATCTACCAGGCGCTTGAAAAAGTAGGCGGCCGCGCGGAAGAACTCACATGGGAACTGATGCGCGATACGCTGATCGAGCAGGCCGAGCAGGGCGTCGACTATTTTACGCTCCATGCGGGAGTCAGGCTTCCGTGGATTCCTCTTACCGTGAAGAGACTCACGGGGATCGTCTCTCGCGGCGGCTCCATCATGGCAAAGTGGTGTCTCGCGCATCATCGGGAGAATTTCCTTTACACGCATTTCGACGAGATCTGCGAAATCATGAAGGCTTACGACGTTTCGTTCAGTTTGGGCGATGGCCTTCGTCCAGGCTCTATTTACGACGCCAATGATGAAGCGCAGTTCGCCGAATTACGCACTCTGGGCGAGTTGACGGCACGCGCCTGGAAGCATGACGTACAGGTGATGATTGAGGGCCCCGGACATATTCCGATGCAGCGCATCCGGGAAAATACAGACGAGGAGTTCCGGCATTGTTTCGAGGCGCCCTTCTACACTTTGGGCCCGCTCGTTACCGATATTGCCCCCGGTTATGATCACATCACCAGTGCAATCGGCGCTGCCCAGATCGGGTGGTACGGAACGGCGATGCTCTGCTATGTGACGCCCAAGGAGCATCTCGGCCTCCCGAATAAAGAGGATGTTCGCACGGGAATCATCAGTTACAAAATCGCCGCGCATGCGGCAGACCTGGCGAAGGGATGGCCTGGGGCACAGCTCAGGGACAACGCGCTGTCGAAAGCGCGGTTCGAATTCCGTTGGGACGATCAATTTAATTTGAGTCTCGATCCGCAGCGCGCCCGCGAGTATCACGACGAGACCTTACCTCATGAAAACGCGAAGACCGCGCACTTCTGTTCCATGTGTGGACCGAAGTTTTGTTCCATGAAGATCAGCGAGGAAATTCGCGCCGCATATGGGGAGCAGCAACAGGCGGGAATGGCAGAAAAAGCCCGCGAGTTTCTGGATCGCGGCGGTGAGGTATACCGGTGACACGGCCGGATATCGGCATCGTAGGGGGCGGGTTGCTGGGCCGCTGCCTCGCTTGGCGGGCCTGGAAGGCCGGTGCGCGTGTCGCCCTTTACGATGCGGCTGGCAGTCAGGGGGAAGGCTCAGCCGCTTGGGTTGCAGGCGGGATGATCGCACCAACGTTCGAAGCTCTCGAAGCTTGTGCGCAGGTCGGTTCACAAATTGAATCGATGGGGAGGCGCAGCCTTGCGCTATGGCCGCAATGGCTGGCGGAGCTCTCGATGCCGGTGTTTTATCGCGACGGTGGAACTTTGCTGGTCTGGCATCGTGAGGACGTCGGAGAGGCAATTCGCGTCGAGCGGACATTCGCCTCGCGTCGCCTCGAGGGGCACATCGAGCGCGTCGAAGGCGCGCGCGTAGCCGAACTCGAACCAGCGCTGGGGAGGCCGTTGTCGGAGGCTCTATACATTGCCGACGAGGCGCAAGTCGACAATCGCGCACTCTTGCTGGCGATTGCCTCCGCTCTTGAGGAAGGCGAGGTCGAGTGCCACTGGGAAACATTCGTCGCGGATGGCGACTACCCAGATGCCGGAATCGTTGTGGATTGCCGAGGCATGGGCGCGAGGCACGATTGGCCGAAGTTGCGAGGCGTTCGTGGTGAGATCGTGCGCCTCCTTGCTCCCGAGATCGAACTGCATCATATGCTGCGACTGCTGCATCCGCGCTACCCCGTGTATATCATTCCTCGCGCGGAAGGGCGACTGGTCATCGGAGCTACCAGCATTGAGAGCGACGATCCGTCCCCCGTTTCAGTACGTGGAGCCCTCGAGCTCTTGACTGCAGCATTTTCGGTGCTGCCGGCGTTGGCCGAAGCACGCATTCTCGAATTCAACACCCAAGTGCGTCCTGCCCTGCCGGACAATGCGCCAGCGATTCGCTTCGATCGCCAGCGCAAGACGCTCCACATCAACGGCCTCTATCGGCATGGGTTCTTGTTAACCCCCGCGATTGTCGAAGAGGTTCTCGGCTCTCCTGTCTCTGCGGGAACCATCCATGCTTGTTGGCCGGTGGCCCTGCCTGCCGGCGGGCCGGTCGGAGATCATACTTGATGCTGTTGAAGATGAGGTGCAGGCATGCTTGTGATCGTGAACGGCATAACTCACGCCCTGCCCGAACCTCTGACTCTCGCGGCATTGCTACGTCTTTTGTCGCCGCCGGCGCCGTTCGCGGTCGCGCGCAACGCAGAAGTTGTTCCGCGCGGAGGCTATGAACAGTGCTGCGTCCAGTCGGGCGACAGAATTGACATTGTGCATCCTGCGGCAGGAGGTTGAAATGGAAAAACGCTGTGACCGAGACCAACTCATACTTTACGGACACAGTTTTACGAGCCGCCTGCTGCTCGGGACCGCCCGCTACGATTCTCCGTCCCTATTGGCCGATGCGATCGGCGCGGCCGATCCCGCGATGCTGACCACATCACTGCGGCACCAAGTCTCGGGTTCCCGCGATTCTGGACAACCATTTTGGAACATGCTTCGGGAAAGCGGTCGGCCGATTCTGCCCAACACAGCAGGCTGTCTCTCCGCGCGTGAGGCCGTGAAAACGGCGTGTATGGCCCGCGAGCTGTTTGAGACTAATCTAATAAAACTCGAAGTCATCGGAGATGAAATCAACCTGCAGCCCGACCCATTCGGTCTAATCGAGGCGGCCGTCGAACTGATCAGACTCGGCTTCGGAGTCTTGCCGTACTGTACGGAGGATTGGGTTCTTTGCCGGCGTCTTTTAGATGCTGGATGTGAAGTCCTCATGCCGTGGGCGGCTCCGATCGGAACCGGGCAAGGACCACGCAATCCGGGCGCGCTTCGTGACCTGCGTGAACGTGCGTCGCACGTTCCGTTGATTGTCGACGCAGGCATCGGCCTTCCATCTCACGCGTGTCAGGTGATGGAGTGGGGTTTCGATGGTGTACTGCTAAACACTGCGGTTTCGCGCGCCGTTGACCCGGTTAAAATGGCGGGCGCCTTTGCCGACGCCATCCGAGCTGGCCGCGCCGGATTTGAGGCTGGGCCAATGATCATGCAGCACGCAGCCGTGCCGAGTACCCCAGAAATCGGGCGCCCCTTCGCGTCGGATTCTTATCGATTACTATTAGCGCGTACCGATTCCAACCCGGGCGCTGCGGGGGAGACGTGAATATGTCCTTAAACAAGCCTGTACGACGAATCGCCATCATTCGTACAGGGCTGGTCGGTGCGAGTTGGCCAGCGGAATTTCTGGCGCGCGGTTTGGACGTCATCGCGACCGACGTCCACGGAAAGTTGGACTTGGTGAAGATCCCCGGACTGCTGAACAATGGTAGCGCGCCCCGGAAATCTCCCGGATGCGAACTGGCTCCATCTCGAAGATGGCGGCGTGCAAAGGCGCCTGCAGGCGAAGCGTCAAGTGCAATGCCCGCGCAATCTCGCGTCTAGAGTTCTGCCAGTGTCCCACACTTGGCACCGCACTCGGGTTCTGAGGGTTTAAGAATACAGATGGTATGTCCAAGGTGCGGCCCAATGAGGAGTCCCTCAAGCTGACATGGCCAGCGGGTTGCCACTCGGCAGAATGAGGCCGGCATGGAAGCGCGAATTCATAGATAATCTGCGGAAAGCTGGGCGCGTTCTATCGGACATCACGGAGTCGCAGAGCGCCGACGACATTCGCAGCCATCGGGATGCGCACAGGCCGTCCACCGACGTGAATCTGAACCCCGAAAACAAAAGCGAATGTGGGTGGGTTGTTGGTCGGTCTGACCTGTCATTTTCCGAGCCTACGCGACCAGAGAGAACCCATTGGCAGCGCAGATCAGCTTCTTGTTCACGAATTCCTGGATTCCGAGATCAGAAAGCTCCTTGCCGTAGCCCGACCGCTTGATTCCACCGAAAGGCAGGTCCGCCGTGCTGACCGAGGGGTAATTGATGAAGACCATCCCGGTTTCGATTCTGCTGGCCACTCGTTTTCCGTGATCGATGTTCTTGGTATAGATGGAACCGCCCAAGCCGTACGGAGAATCGTTAGCAATGGCGATCGCCTCTTCCTCGTCTTTGGCCGGAAGAATGAGCGCGACGGGCCCGAAGAACTCCTGCCTGTACGCCGGATTGTCGGGGGTTATATCGGTGAGGATCGTCGGCTGCATGAAGGACCCCTTGCGATCGGCGCGCTTGCCTCCGGTGAGGATTTTCGCGCCATGAGAAACTGCCTCATCGACTTGCTTAAGCAGCAGGGTGAGCGCTGCCTCCGATGAGAGGGGGCCGAGTGTAGTAGTTTCATCGAAAGGATCCCCGATTTTCAGCGACTCTAGTGCCGCGCGAAACATCGCGAGAAACTCTTTGAGCCTGGGGCCGACGAAGATGAACCGCTTCGCGCCGATACAGGTTTGTCCCGCGTTGCCGATTCGTCCGACGACGGCCATCTTCACCGCTTCCGCCAAGTCGTAATCCTCCAGCACGATAAACGGGTCGCTGCCACCGAGTTCCATCGTAGACTTTTTCAGATTCTTGCCCGCGCGAGATGCCAGAGATTCGCCGGCACGTTCGGACCCAGTCAATGCAACACCTCTGGTGCGCGGATCATCGATGAGCTTCGCGACCTGATCGTTTGAGAGGAAGACGTTAGTGTAAACGCCGGTCGGCGCGCCAGTCTCGACGAAAAGCTGTTCGAATGCAATCGCGCACTGTGGCACGCCAGGAGCATGCTTTACCAGCATCACGTTTCCCGACATCAGATGCGGAGCAGCGAAACGCGCGAGCTGATAATAAGGATAATTCCACGGCTGCACGCCGATCAGGACTCCGAGCGGCGAATATTCGATGTAAGCCTCGCCGGCGATGGAGTTGAGCGGACGAGGTGCTAGAAATGTCTCCGCATTCTCGGCATAGTATTTCAGGATCGACGCACTTAACTCAACCTCTCCGCGGCTCTCGGCGATTCGCTTTCCCATTTCGAAAGTCGCGAGGCGGGCGAACTTTTCCTTTTGCTCGAGCATCAGGGATGCCGCCTTGCCGATCACCTTTGCTCTCTCGCGAATCGGCTTCCTGGACCACACTTCGCGAAACGTCCAATCGGCGGTCACGAGCATTTGCTCCATCTGTTGATCGGTGTGTTGATCGAAGGTACGCAGCACCTCTCCGTTAAATGGGTTCACGCTTTGGTAAGCCATGACATTGCTTCTTTCTGTGATTCCTCAAAATACGAAGAGCGAAGCGCGTCGTATTTTGTTGGATGGGATCGACAAACCCCGCATCCTTACCGGGGTTAACCAGTGTTGACGATGAACAATAGTTTTGGCGCCCGCCCGTCATGGCGGGGATTACCGACTTTCACTTGCCTCCTAAAGTCCCGGAGTGATTCCGACACCTTCCTGAAGCTCCGCTCACCCGAGCAGATACCGACTTTCGCCTGGAGAAAATCCGCTTGCGCCTTATACGTTGTCTAATCCAGACGAACGAGGGCGTAGGCACTTGTTCATGTCCGCGACGATTGGTTCGGATCGAGCATGACGACCGAGATGTTGGAAGACGAACACCAGGCCGTCTGGTCTCGCTTAAAATGAGCTTCGCTCTGATCCTTTTGTTGGCGCACTCGGCGGACGAGTTTTCGCAACAAGGTGTCTGGAACTGTAGGAGGCCTTGGCGGTTACCACGAACGAGGTAGTGAGTACTTAGCCGGTCTGAGTTAATGAAAAAGACCCCGATGTCGTGATGCGTCTTGAGCATCCACTCGCCCATACTCAGCTCATGAATCGCAGACCGGCTCCCTGGTGCGGTTCCACGGTGAACAACTGACCCCATAGAAGGAGTACATGACCATGACATCGAATCTCGGAAGAGTTCGGCGAATGTTGGAATCGAGACTCAAGGGAGCTCTTCCGACGCGAGGATTGCGTGAATCCATTCACGTCCACCATGCGGCGGACCCGCTTGATATTACTCAACAAGCGGCAGACCGGGAAGTGGCAGTGCAGAATCTTGACCGCGAATCTACTCTGGCGCGCCAGCTTCGCTCGGCAATTCAGCGCGTGGATGACGGGTCGTACGGTGTCTGTCTGCAGTGCGAAGAAGAAATCGCTCCAAACCGCCTCAAGGCAATACCATGGGCCGAATTCTGTATTCGCTGCCAGGAGCAGGCGGATCGCATGGGTGCCACGAGAGCGAGCTTCAGAATGACGGACGGTCTCAAGCAAGCAGCCTGAATCGGCCCAACAAAAACCGGCCTATTTTGCTCCTCCTTAAGGGAGATCCGCGGATGATCTTTGCCGAAGGAACAGATTCAATGTCGCTCCATGAAGACATTCAGACCGTAAGCGAGGACCTCGGGTCCGCGTGCCGGGTCCGCCTGACAGGCCGGATTACCATTGATTCTTCTCCCAGCTTGCGCGCACTCTTGCTGGAACGGCTGAAATCCGAACCTTGCCTAAGTCTGATCTTGGATTTGAGCGGCGTCTCCTACGTCGACACGTCTGGGCTCGCCATATTCGTTGAAACACTGAAGGCCGCGCGGACCCAAGGCAAGGCTTTCCATCTGACCGGGCTCACGGAACGTCCGCGATACCTGCTCGAGGCGACGCGACTGCTGCGCCTTTTCGATGCAACCCCAGCGGAACCGCCAGTGGCGAAGTCGGCCGAAGAAAGCTCCTTATGACTGTCTCCTTGGTTGAACGCATCGGCGGCGCAACACTCCGTCATGTAGAGTATGTCGGCGGACTGGCGATCCAGCTTCAAGGATCTATTCGGGCCTTAGGACGAACGTTACCGGTGGTCGGAAACCGGAGTCGGTGGCGATCGGCGATTGGCCAGATGCTCGCGGTCGGCGTAGACGCAGCTCCCATGGTTGCAATCATGGCCGTTTGCGCCGGATTCATCCTGGCGATGCAAGGGGCTTCGGAACTCCGGCGTTTCGGAGCGATGCAATTTGTAGTCGACCTGGTGACGATCGGCTTCACGCGGGAATTGGGACCATTGCTGACGGCGATTGCAGTGAGCGGCCGCTCTGGGTCGGCATTTTCCGCGGAGATCGGCAGCATGGTGGTAGCCGAAGAGATCGACGCTCTGCGGACGATGGCGATAGAGCCCGTGGAGTTCGTTCTTGCGCCAAAATTCCTAGCGGCACTGATCGTGCTGCCTTGCCTGACGATCATCAGCAATGCTTGCGGAATTCTCGCTGGAGGCCTCTTCATGCGTTTCAGCACGGAGATGGGTTTGGGAGTTTACTTGCGCGACGTCGTGCACTCGATGGTCCTCCGTGACGTCATCACAGGCTTGGTGAAAAGCCTGGCCTTCGCAACGATCATCGTGCATGTCGGGTGTCTGGAAGGTTTCCGCGTGCGCGGAGGGCCGGATGCGGTTGGCCGGTCGGCCACCGCTGCGGTTGTGAAGTCCACGTTTCTGGTAATCCTTGCTGACGTTGGATTCACTGCAATCTTCTACTTGACGGGAGGGAAGTGAGAGCATGTCTCAAACCCCAGAATCGGCAACCGCCGAGCCGGCGATCTCGGTTCGAAACGTGGTGGTCAGTTACAACGGACGGCGCGTGCTCGACGGGATCAACCTTGACGTTCGCCGCGGAGAAACGATGGTCTTGTTGGGAGGGAGCGGTTCCGGAAAAAGCACGCTGCTGCGCCAAATCATCGGCCTGGAGCACCCGCAGTCCGGCGAGATTCTCGTAAACGGTTTGGATCTTGCGAAGTGCGGCGCCGCGGATTTAAAGAGGCTGCGCCGTTCGATCGGAGTCGCATTTCAGGATGGGGCGTTGTTTAATTCTATGTCGGTGGAGGACAATGTCGCCCTTCCCCTCCGGGAACACACACAGCTGGCTGAATCGACCATCAGCTTGATGACGTGGATGAAGCTCGCCGTCGTCGGCCTAGCGGAATTTGGAAGACTCAGCCCGCAAGCGCTCTCCGGGGGAATGAAGAAACGAGCGGCTGTCGCTCGAGCCCTTTCGCTCGATCCCGAGATTCTGGTATTCGACGAGCCGTCTGCCGGCCTTGACCCAATTGTGGCGGCGGAACT
The DNA here is from genome assembly GCA_963803735.1 of uncultured Acidobacteriota bacterium. Classification (GTDB taxonomy): domain Bacteria; phylum Acidobacteriota; class Terriglobia; order Acidiferrales; family UBA7541; genus Palsa-189. The sequence continues at coordinate 46,785 of CAWDNV010000028.1, forward strand.
CGACGAGTTGATTTTGGGCTTGAAGGCGGCATTCAATATGACTGTCGTGGTCGTGACTCATGAAATGGCGAGCGCATTCCGGATTGCAGACCGAATGGCCATGCTCTACAAGGGCTCGCTGATCGCCGTCGGCACGAAGGAGGAACTCCAGAGCAGTTCCCATCCCCGTATCCGGCAGTTTTTCGATCGGGTGCCGGACAAGATCGCGGACACTGCAGCGTTTGACCAGTATTTTCAACGGTACATGGAGGGAGGCTTAGCATGAACACAGAAGCCAAAGTGGGGACATTCGTAATCGTCTGCTTGATCCTGCTGGGCGTGACAGTCTATTACGTCGGGAACGAACAGTGGGGTCATCATTTGACGCCTTATACGACATACCTGAGTTACGCCGGCGGAGTCGCACCAGGTTCGGCGGTCCTCTTCGGGGGGATTGCTGTCGGGAGGGTGACCGCTGTTCGCTCCTGGACCCAGGACCCAACACGCATTGAGATCTTGCTCGAGATGAAAGAAGGCACGCCCGTGAACGAGAAGTCCGTGGCCAAGCTTGGCTCGGTCAGCTTAATGAGTAGCCCGGCCATTTCGATTACCACTGGGGCTCAAAACGCGCGGCGGCTCCACCCCGGAGAAGCGATTCCTTCGCAGGAAACGGTCAGCATCGACGATATGACTCGGAAGCTTTCCGGAATCGCGGATAGCGCCGCCGTGCTGATGACTCAGGTGCAAGGCGAACTGAAAGGGATCAGCGGTCAGGCTCAAACCCTTCTCGCAAATTTGAACGACGCCACGGGACCCACGAACCGCAGACAAATCGCCGAGATCCTTCAACAAGTCAATTTGATGGTGGAGCAGCAATCCCCGAAGATCGACCAGATCACGGACCAGGTATTACTGGTAAGCCGGGATGCGGATTCAGCCATCCAGAAGATCGAGCCCCTGGTGGAACATGCTGACGTTACGGTTGCGAATGTGAATTCAACCATCGACCAACTTCGTGAGCCTATCCGGCACGATCTTGCCCAATTGCAATCCACACTTGAGCAAGCCAAGAGCATGATGGCAAGTGTTCAGGCGGTCGTGCGCGGCAACGATGACAACATCCGCGAAACGATCGAAAATCTCCGTGTTGCAACTCAGAATCTGGACCAATTGACTGAGCAGGTGAAGCAGCGCCCGTGGAGCTTGGTCAGAATCCGTCAGCCGAAGGACCGTAAGGTCCCCCAATAGGCCTGGTGCGAGCTGCGCTGGCAGTGTGGATTGGCAAGACCCGACTTATCGATAACGTTCTTTGCGAACCCCCGCTTCTAATTGAAACCCGCAAGACAGTTGAGACCACGGCTCTTCCACGAGGCAGGTGAGCGAAGCGAGAAGATGCTGAAGGGCCGCTCCAAGAACGGCCTTTTTCATCTCGCCGCCCTCGCCAATCCCACGCCCTAGCCACTACACATCACCGCGTTAATGTAATTGACGAAGTCCCGGCTGTGAGCGAACTCCGCCGCTACTCCGTGCCACTCCCGCTGAAAGACCGGGCCCGTCAAGGTGTTTCGGATTTCCCTTTCCCAAACCCTCCACAAGCTCTTAGAGATATACCCACCCTTGTGGAGATAATACACATCGGCGATGAACTGCATCGCATACAAAGTGCAATCGGTCAGTTCTTGGCTTGACGGTGGCAGGGGTTTCGAAGGATTACGGTTCGCAAGCCATGCCTCGGTGGGAAACAACCGTAGCAACTCCTGGAATCGGCCCGAGAACTCAATGAACATTTGCGCGTTCAACTGACGATGTTGATTTCGCAAGGCTACGTAAATTCCGAGTGATCCAACAGCGATCGTTCCGGTGTTTCCAAGCCGTGTCAATACCTCGATGATCACGTCCACCACCTTTTGTGTCGAGCGACAGTTCTCGCGGAGAAGTAGCGTTCTTACTAAATGAGTACATCGCCCCGCACGGGTGTTTGATTTGGGGCGATGCGACCGACCGCCAAATACCGGCCTCTTCAAACAAACGCGGCTGACTGCGGTCTCCTCGTTGATGTAGGGACGAGAAAGAGATGGCAACCAAGCGAGGCACGCGGTCAAGGTGTTACAAATCCGACTGCGTTCCTCGCCATTGCTCTGTGGACCGGCGTAATCTCGGCTCAACCATCGACCATCGGAGGCGCCAACTTGTTCGCGCCATCATGGCAGTCCGGAAAAGATGCCGAGCGTGCGTTGCCGATGATAGCGTTTTACAAAACTCCTAAATCAGGCACATCTGCTGAGCCAGGCGCTCTTGTTCGAACGGAACCTGCAACCGACTTTGCCTGCCACCCGGAGTCACCGTAACCCTGGATTCTGTATCACACCCGAAGCGCTGACAACACTGACGGGCTGGCATCGGGGGTCGCGTTGGTTCATATGGCCGGCCACCTAAAGATGGGTGACCTTTGCTAGCTAGCTCGTGGCCTTTTGGATCTACGGCGTAAAGACGGTTTACCCGAATTCCAGGTACAGGACGTGCTTACCGGCAAGGCGCTCGGCATATTCACGACGTCGGTCGAAGATGGATGCAGCGCGGCCGGCGGCGCATTTGCTGCTCTCCCAACCGATGAAATGCACTCGCCCGGTTGGAGTGAGAACCGGTACTAAAGGAATTCCTGGAGCGCAACCGACCGGAGCACAACCAACCCACGGACTGTTCCTGCTCATCGGAGGCGGCCACGATGTCCTCTTAAGGTGCGCTGACAAATCCGCCAGCGTAGGCGCCAGAACGGACCCCTTTTGCGGTCACGCTTTGGCAGCTTCATAAAAAAAGGGGCGAAATCTTGTTGCACTTGTTGGACAGCAAGCCACTCATGCCAGCAGCGCCCAACAAAGCGTTACGCGCCCCAACAAAACTTGGTCGGAAGCCGCTCCTACCAGATGAACGTTCACTTCGACTGAGAGCCAATTGATGAACAGCCGTAACATTGTACTTGCAAGCGCGTTCGCCGCCGGGTTGCTTAGCCTTGTCGGGTGTGCGGGCAAAACCAGATACCCGAGTTACTACGTCTTAAAGATGCCTGTTCCGGTACCTGCATCCATGCCGTCGGCGCCAATCTTGGGGACGGTAGCAGTACGTGAATTTAGAGCTCCCGCATTCTTAACCGGCGGTCCAATTGTGTACCGTCCATCGCGCGAACAGGTGGATTTCTACAACTATCACCACTGGGCTGAAGATCCGCGCAAAGTAGTGACGGCGGCAGTGATACGCGAATTGCAAGCCCGTGGGATGTTTCAGTCGGTTGACTCGTTCGATGGCCGCGAGTCGCCTGACTGCCTGCTTACGGGAACGCTGGATCATTTGGAAGAAGTGGACGACGGCGCTTCCGTCTCCATCGAGGTTGGGTTGTCCGCACGCTTGATGAACGTAGCGACCGGCGAAGTGCTTTGGCAGGGCACAGCGTCCCAAACAGCAAGAGTGGACCAGCGCTCGGTAGCCGGTGTTGTGGCCGAGATGTCCAGCGATATGAGTGTGGCTGTCGAGCGGCTAGTCTCATCAATGCACGACCACGTCTCGATTGCTTCGTCATTAGCAAGGCGCTCGAGCGTTGCGCCGTGAAACTCAGGGAGAGCGAAAGATGCCTGACCAGAATTCTGTGAACAAACCGTCGAGTTTGTCCACGCGGGTGATGTCGTTGTTGGTCCCACGACCATTCTCCTGATGGCGGCCGGAATCGTATTTCTATTGCGGGCAACTGGAACACTTGGGCAAGTGGGCGGGTCTCACAGCAGACCGACGACGCCTACCTGCGTGCGGACCTCACGCCGCTGAGCACTAAAGTCGCTGGGCTGGTGATTGAGCGAATCTCTTTGGGGACGAGAGTGCTATGTCGAAATACCGCAAACGTAGTAGTCGCCCTGGTTCCTGAACGAGTTAATCAAAAAGTCCTCAATGTCGTGATGATTTCGAACGTATTCCACCCGCATACTGGCGTCATGAAGTCAGCAAAAATAAACGATGTCATAATTCGGTATAGCTCTTGGCTCGCTGCACTGGCCGTGGCGTTGGTGTCGCTTTCGCAGGTCGCTGTTGCTGCGGATCTTGAGCCAGAGACAATCGCAGCCTGGGACAAATATGTCAAGGGAATCAACGCTCGAATTCAGAAGCCCGTCGCGCCCGGAGCACCGTTTCTGTTGACCGATCAAGTTCCCGGCCAAGCCGCCAAGCTTCGCGCCGGCGAGATCGTCACGGCGCCAGCTGGCCCGCAGATGCCTCTAAGAGTTCCACGAGGTCTCATCCACGATTGGGCTGGCGCGTCTTTTATTCCAAACGCCAGGCTTGACGATGTACTGCGGATCCTTAAAGATTACGAACGGTACAAGCTCTTCTATAACCCCCACGTGATCGACTCCGAGCTGATCGCAAGCGAACCGCCTGAAGACCGCTTTTCCATGCTGATGATCAACAAAGCGGTCATCTCACAATTCGCGCTGCGGGGAACATTCCGATCTTCGTACGCGCGAGTCAATGATCAGCGTTACTTTGTTACTGCGGAGGCCACCCACCTGCAGGAGGTCGCCAATTACGGCACTCCCACCCAACACTTACTGCCCGAGAACGAAGGGATGGGATTGATTTGGCGGCTTTACAGCGTGGCCCGTCTGGAGGAGCGTGACGGAGGTGTTTACATGGATCTCGAGGTTGTTGCGCTGAGCCGCGATATACCAGCCTCGGTTCGTTGGCTGGTCGCACCGATCGTGCGGCGCGTCTCGCGATCCTCCCTCGCAGTCTCATTGCGGCAGACCGAAGATGCCGTGCGCTTCGGCGCGAGCGTCATTGCAGGAGCCCCAAGGGTTGCGGGCTGCCCGACGCGGTCAAGTTGTGATGCCACGCCATCCTCCGGGAGCTCGAACTCATTTCGGTGATTGCGCGCGCTCCTTTCGCTTGGGGATAGTTTGATCCAAACAAAACAAAGTGCAGTATGTATCTTTCTAGATGTACGTCCAGATTCAATGATAGGTCTAGCGGGGAGAGAGAAATGATTGAGAGATTTGTTATGCCCAAACGTAAACGAGTCGGTCGTTTGCTGAAGAGTCCGGCAAGAACGTGTTTGACACTGATGGTCCTGTTCGGCGCCGGCTTGGTCGGCCAAACTACTAACGGAGCGAAGAGTTCAGCCTCGGACCCCGAGGCTCGCGCGACCCACATCCTGGGTATGGAAAGCATCTCGAAAGGCGCCAACGGACGCCTGTCACTTCAAGAGGGCTCTTTGCAATTTCAGCCGGACGAAGGCCGAGACGCGAAGATAAGCATAGCTTCCATCCAAAACGTCTTCTGCGGTGAGCAGGACAGGCAGGTGGGCGGCGTGCCGATGGCTTTGGGCCAGGCCGCTACGCCGTTCGGAGGCGGTCGCGTCATCGGCCTCTTTGCGCACAAGAAATTCGACACCTTGACGGTGGAATATCTTGATCCCAACGGAGGACTTCACGGCGCGATCTTCCAGTTGAATAGAGGTCAAGGCGAGATCCTTAGGAGCAAACTGCAGGCTCGGGGTGCGCGGTCACACGAACTGTCGGATCAAGCGCCGACAGTGAGCTCGTCTGGAGTCCAACAATCGACAGCCCTTGTTTTTCTCGGCGCATATGAGACACAGTTATTCGCCCAACAGTCGGTGCGGAACGAACAATGGAGCGTGCAGGTCGACAACGTTGAGCCTGGCGACGTGAATCTTGATCCTGCCTTCCGAGTTGCTATTTACGAAAATCTGCTCGACGAACTGGCCAAGACGCACCACTTCAAGAAAGTATTCCGCAGCGGTGAACGCAACGCTGCCGGTCTTTCCGCCCTCCTGATCCTGAAAACAACAGTGGAGAATTACACGCCCGGGAGTGAAACTCGACGTGCCGTTACGACGGTCAGCGGGGCGACAAAGTTGAAAGTCCGAACTCAGCTCTGCTCACCGCAGGGTCAAGTGATTTGGGAACGCACAGTGGACGGCAATGTCCGTTTTTTCGGATCGAATTTGCGAGCAACGCACAACCTGGCGCGCAATGTGGCCAATAGTATTAAGGAGTCCTCCTTGCCGCAGCCTGCAATCCCGTCATCCGCGTCCGGGAACTGAATGCAGCAAACTGAACTTGAGGCAATTGCCGCAGATCGACCGGCGTCATATTGAACCCAAGGAGCTGCAAGTGATCGCCGGCGCCAACACTCGTGCTGGCAACAGGCAGGCCCGTGCAACATGCATCAACCAGACGCCAGCCTGACATGTTGGACGGCAGCGCCATGAAGCCATGGCAGTTCAACGACTTCAGTAGAAAGCGCCTACCGCGATTACCTCAGTAGCCGAGTAGGCATCTTCATGCAGCCAAGCCTGCGGATTCGAGCAGAACCCCTTGCACCCCAGCACTCTGTCGTTGATATCTCGGACAGGAGGGCACTTCGCCCTTGCCCGTGGGTTCGTGGCCACTGATTCGCTTTAATCAGTGCGAGCAATGCCGGCTGCCCTGGTGTTGTTCGATTTGTAGAGAGAGCAACTGAGATTTCTGTGCGGCGTGTGTGCCGGGATGCGAGCAGGTTGCCCAATCCTGGCCCGTTCCAGGCGGTGGATCGTCTCCCGTTGGCGCAAAACCACCAATCTAAACTTGTCTGGAACAGTTTCCGTTGCCACGTTACGGCGAGGGAGAAAAGTGGCCGCAGGGTTGGTGTCCGTTTTTGACCCGACCTGCCTTGCATTTCTGCTCTATTTCATTGTTAGATGAGGACAATGATGGCCAGTGCTAGAATCTGGGATTCTACCCAGCGCCTTTCATTTTGTGTCGATTAAGTTAGCTTGCTGTCTTTCCTGCTGTCCGCTAAGATGCGGCCCGCAGGAGAGAAATTGTGTTCCCAATGGCGCTACTACGTCGAGGGGTACATAGGCGTCGCTTGCCACGCCCGCAGCCAACGCCGGCGCACGCGGCAAATGTGCTTGGTTCGCACTTCGCAGGTATCGGGGCAGCCAGTCATCGACTACCTTCCCATGGGGCTTTCGCCCGCACGTGATCGATCAGGAAGCGCACGCCCTGGTTGTCGGACGGATTCAGCCAGAGCATACGATCGAAAACGCGCCCAGCCTCGTCGAAACGGCCGAGGCGCCATAGGCATAGCCCGAAGCCATTCATGCATCGTAGGAACGGCCGGTTGTCGATCCAACCCCACGGTAGTACGCCGTGGAACCCTTCGCCGAGAGATAATTCGCCGATTCGAAACCCTGCCTCGTAGTGACGAATTGCGTCCTGGGGTCGGTGGTCGAAGACGAAGTTGCCGAGATGCGAGTGGGCGTCCAGGCAACGAAGATCAGCATGGCAGAGATCCATCAGCAACTTGTATGCGCCCTCTCTATCGCCCGAGTCCTTGCGGTCATTGGATTCCCCGATCGGGTCGGAAAAGGGATCATCAGAGTTCGCCCCCGGCAGCACTTGTTCCATCTCAAATTCCGGTCGCGGACCACGGGCGATGATTGGCTTCGCCCAGTCCTCGATCGGTTCACCCTCCTCTCCCCAATAGTGTTCCGCGGGATTCCAAAGGCCCCGCTCCTCCAGTCGCAGCGGGACCAACCTCAATGCCCGGGCATCAAGCCGAGTCGACTCGATTACGCCGGAGAGATAGGGATTGCCCGCATAGATCCACTGCTTCGCGGGCCGTATGACCGCGATCTCTCCGGGCACTAAGTCCCAGAGCCGGCCAGCTCGGAAAGTGATGGTTCGGTCGCCGCCCAACAAGCGGCAGCGCGCAGACTTCTGTTTGACCGACAGGACCACCAATTCGATGGGACCGTCGAGATCTGGGGCCGCAACGGCGGTCTGCTGCACGTTTCTATCGCGAGTACCGCGTGGGAGTGGTGCAAGCCCCATCCATTTGCGATACGCAGCCAGGTAACGCCCGCCTGAGGCGCTCAGTGGAATCACCAGATCGGAAGCCGCCACTACGTAGTTTGTGCCATCCGCCCGGCGGCACATCGCAGTGAGCCCGCGTCGATTGTTCCCGTCATAATCGAACTTCATCACTTTAACCGGCTCGCCAATGACGGTCGCCTCGCAAGGCACTGAGACGTTGTCCTCGAAGGCTTGGCGGAAGGCCCAAAGCTGCTCGTCTTCCCCGTTGGCGTCAACCGTGATCTCCTCGACCAGTTCGTCCAAACTTGCCGCGTCGAGGTTGGCCTGGTCTCGTTTCTTCATGAAGGGTCGGTTCCGGTGAGACCTTCGATCTTGGCCGCGGCCTCTTCAAACCCGCTCGCCAATGAGAAGCAAGCGCAGTCGCTGATGAATTCCCCCGATCTGAGGGGCAGTTCGATCTCCTTCTCGAGAGGGTCTCCCGCCATCATCCGTCTGGTCATCAGGTACTCTCAGGCCAGAATATACTGGCGCTTCGGGTCGTGCGGACCCGTACCGATTTCGACAAGAAGGCCGCGTGACGTCATCGACTTCAACCGTGTCAGAGTGGCTCGCTGGGAAAGTCCAACGTGCTTCGCCACAGCCGCCGTCGACCGGGCAACTCCATCGCTGAACAAAGCGAGGATGCGCTGGTCCGTCTCGTCCGTATGGGGTTGCCTCACCCGCGCGCTGGAAATGGTCACGCGAAAATGCATCCCGATTTCTTCCAGTCTGGGAGCCTCCAGGCCAGCCTCTTGGCAAGCTGCGGTCATGCGCTGAATCCCACTGCCCCATTGTTCAATCAGGTGTAGTTCGTGGAAGACCCGCCCGATCACGCGATTCCGCAACTTGGAGACACCTTGCATAATGTCCTCGATCGTCAGGCCGAACGGCAGAAGGCCGGGATTCTCGATCTCGATCCGGTCATCAAACAGAGCGATACGGATGGGCGCCCCTTGCTGGGCGTAGTCCGCATGGACGATGGCATTCATGAGCGCCTCCCGGATTGCTACGAGAGGAACCGACCAACGATCCTCCCTGCGGACGCCCTCGATGATCGATTCGCGCGTCAGGTGCTTATGTGAAAATGTAATCGCTTCTTCCGCGGCGCGAGGCAGGAACGAGCGGATCTCTGCTGAATCCAGTAGACGTGTTCGATTCGTTCCGGCAAAGCGCCCCGCCTGGATCCAGGCATCCGGGAACCGGGCGAACCTGTCCTTGCCGAAAAGAAGCAGTCCGCCGATAGTCGGCACCTGACGGCCTTGGTGCTCCGTGACGATGCGCAGAGTGGTCCATGCCTGGGCGGTCATTTGCCTGTAAGGCGCAAACGACTCGGAAGCAGCTCGGAAGTCGATGGCTTCCGACTTGAGGTCCGGGATGGCCTGCTCGTCGAAAGAGTTCATCCAGTTTAGGCGTTTCAGTTCGTCGATCTGCAGCGCGTCCGCCTTTCGATTGGTTGAGCCCACCCGGATGAAGACGCCGTCTTGGGGTCCCAGCCGTTCCAGGTAATGGGGACGCGTGTTGCTGGGGTAGACCTGAACAGCCAACACGTTCAGATTTCGCCAAGGCACCACCTCGATATCCGGAACGAGGCGTGGGCGGATCGAGTCGGAGACCAGGTTTGCGAGTTTCTCTTCCGCTGCAAGCACGTCGGGAACGCCACGGACGTTCTTTGACCCGTCCTCAACACCGATGACGACGATACCGCCGCCAGTGTTCGCGAACGCAACCAGGCATTTGAGAACGCTCTCAGGGGATGATAAATCCCGCTTGTATTCGAGGGTCTTCCCTTCGTGGCGCTTCAGCAGTTCGACGAGTCTCACAACTCCGCATTCTACTCGGAAGCACTCTTCGCTGCAAGGCTTCCGAGTGCGTCGACACCGTCAACCGCAAAATAACGGATCACAGGCGCGGCGATGCTGCTCCCACCCCATCGACCGTGGCAAAACCGTGTCAAAACTCTTCTCATTGGAGCCATTGGGGTTAGCTTTGAGCGAAAAGCAGATTCCCCAAATTGTTGAAACCATTAGAAGTGTGGAGAATTAAAAGAAGCTTTGGAAGCCGCCGGGATGCGCCCAAGGCAGGTGCGCTACCAGGCTGCGCTACGCCCCGACAGGTGAAGCTCTCTTCGTTCTAAAGCACTTCTTGACTCGCCGCACACCGCGACGAGGACAAAATAGCCCTGCCACGATTGCACCGTTCAACGCCCGCTCCGAAGCGATCGTCCGACTCGGATCTTGGGCATCGCCCGCGCCTTCGGCACCTCCGGTGAGGAGACCGATTGCTTGTTGTATGCTTCGCCCCATTCGCAGCCCGTTAATCAGGCCGCCCGTGCGTTTGCAGGAGCGGCCTTGCTGACAAGCCCTTTACCAAGCAAGTCCGCCAACATCTTCCGCGCAAGAGAAGCGGGCACGAGGGCGCTCATGATGCGGTTCAGGCGCCCAGGAATAATCATCGAGCGGTTTTTGAGCAGACCGCTGAGGCCCTCAGATACGCACTGCTCGACGCTCATCGGTTTCAGCGGCATGGTCTTCGGATCGAGGCCGAACTTTTCGAGCACCGCTGTGTTCGTAAACCCGGCCGCCAGTACAGTAACGTGGACACCTAGAGGTTTGAACTCATAATCAAGCGCTTCGCCTAGGCTGTGTACATAAGCCTTCGCGCCTCCGTCATTCGCCATACAGGGAATGCCGTTTTCCGCACCCATTGCCCCCGCGAGGATCAAGCCGCCTCGCCTCCGCTTGGCGAGTTTCGCACCGAAATGGTGGGTGATGTCCAGATGCGCCATCGTACTGAGCCGCAAAGTCGCCTGAAGCAACTGCCGATCAAGCTTCAAGAACTCGCCGGGATTTCCGGTGCCAGCATTGGAGACGACAAGGCCGATGTCGAGATCGTTAGTGGCGGAGGCGAGTCGCCCGATGAAATCCTCCCGAGAGACATCAAGCACGACGACTCGATGCTCCACACCGTAACGCTTACTAAATTCAACGCCTACTTCCTTAAGCAAGTCCTGCCGCCGCGCCACGAGGACAATATTGATTCCTGAAGCTGCGATTTGCTGCGCAAATTCCTTGCCTATTCCGGACGAGGCACCCGTGACGAGTGCCCAGGGGCCGAACCTTTTTTTGTCGAGCGCGACTGTCATCTTTTCGCTCCGTTCTGCCTGCTAAGG
>CAWDNV010000029.1:0-196531 GCA_963803735.1 uncultured Acidobacteriota bacterium
ATGGCGCGGAAGATGGCGAGCAAGGCCGCTTAGTAGCGTCCGCGGCCACCACCTCCACCCCGGTCACCGCCTCGCCCTCCCTCACGTCCGCGCCCTCCACCGCCGTAACCGCCACGACCACCGCCGCCTTCACGCGGGCGGGATTCATTGACTACCACGTTGCGGCCCATGAAATCCTGGCCGTTGAGGGACTGGATAAGGCGGGCCGCTTCTTCATCGTTGTCGACTTCAACGAAGCCGAACCCACGCGGCTGTCCACTGTCGCGGTCCTTCACTAGGCTCACGCTCGCTGATGTTGCACCCGCCTGTTTGACCCAATTGCTTATATCTTCTTCGGTAGCTTGGAATGGTAAGTTGCCCACATACAGTTTCTTCAAGGTGGCTCCTTTGGCGAGTGGGAACTCTAGCGACCGTTGCGTGGCTTCCGCGTACTCAACTGGGCGAATAGCTTTTCCCAACTAAATTCGCGACGACCTTACCCCGTGGCGCCGTGTAGGCGGCTAACCCGGCGTGATTAATTTCCACGCGGCCCACATAATTCCGTTTCTTGCCGTATGCCCGTATGGATACGCCGACTCTGCTCAACGGTATTTCCTCAAGCTGTAAGAATCCTGTGCGTTTTGTCATTGACTCGTTCCTCCGTAGGGCGGCGATTCTATCCGAAGCCACTGAGTCAAGCCAAGCTCAGCGACACTTGACTTGATGTTCCTGCCGGGCATAAATAGCTCGCCTGTCTCTCCCGATCTAACTCAAACGCTCGTGTGATGGGCACGTGCCTTGGATGTACCCCTCTATCAAATTTTCTATGAAGGAGAGAATCCGCCTGCATTGCCATCGCCGAAGCCTATTAAAGCCAATTCGCCCTTGTGGGGCTTCAATGGAGCGGATGCGCGATTGCTGATGCAATTACGCGGCGCCTTGAGCCGTACCAAGGAAACTGACCGTCAGGTGCTGCTGGCGTTAGCACGCAAGATGGCAAGAGAACGGGTCGCTTGACGGAGCCGGTTCAGGAGGAACGACTACTGGTGAGGTTCTTTACCTCCTTAAAGGCACGGACACCAGCATCAACGGCGTCCCGGACGCGCTGAACATGATCCTTCGCTTGATCAGCCACTTGAATTGCTTGATCGGCAATCTCACGAACCTTGGCTTGGCCCCGTTCGAGGCCGCCAGTTACGTCTTCCAAACCTTCCCGTATTTGTTTGCCGATTCTGGGTGCGAATAATGTGGCAAGTGCTGCCCCGATAACGGCTCCGACACCAAATGCAAATGTCGCTCTCATGTGGACCTCCACCGGAGTTCATTTTACGCTCGTTTCCAAATGATTCAGTAACCGAGGGCCTTGAGAGCGGTCTCGACTTTGGGATCAGCGTGGATCAGCACCCGTGTTTCGGCTGGGCCTTCCTCGATTTTGACGATCTGAGCAATCAGCGTTGAAGACCGTATTTCTTTGCCGACTTCCTGTTCGATCCGAAACTCATGGAACACTGCCGGTGAAGTCTTGAAAGCCTCGATGAACGGCAGCGCATCCGCAGCCTTGACGCGAAGCCAGAACCCGGAGTCATCGCCTAAATCGGGTCGAGCCTTATGGCTTTCAAGGCTGACCAAGGAAATGCTTATGTCGTGGGCGCGGGACAAAACGTCTCCTCGCTATTGCCTTGCCGCTCGAATCCGTGCGAGTACGACTGCCCGGGTCGCCACCAAATTCCTTATGCGCATGTGTGAGCAGGCACCAGTCGGGCCAATCCAGAGCACGCAGTTCCAAGTCAGCCGTGAATATCACGAACGTAGTGCAGTAGCCGCAAATGCTGGGCTCGCCGGGTTTAGGCTGAGTCGATCTGTTCAGCGACTAGCGCAGCGAGTGTCCGCACTCAGGACATTGCCACATCGCGTGCTTTGCAGCATTCGTCCTTACCGGCCCATCCTCTTGCGCAGTTCGGTGGTAAATCGAGCGATGGCACTCATCCACGACGATGAAATCGAAAAACTCAATCGGAATGGCCGGGTTATAGGCAAGGATGGTGCCGCTCCAAAGCCGATCAATGCACGCCAGAAAAACGTTGCGAAGCGTAAACCCCTGGACGAATTGCCGGAAGAATTTGTGACCCTGTGGAACAAGATCAGGCTGAAGACTCGCTACCAAGTTACAGTCGATACAGCGAACTGATCTCAGATGTCGTTGGTGCACTCGATTGGGTATTCCTGCGAATGGGTGCAATTCGGCAGCACTGATACCACTGATTCCTGCGCCCGGCTCTCTAGTTATTCAAGAGTTCTTTTGTGCTCCATCTGAGACGGCGGATTACAACAAGCTCATCGGCAATCCCGCTTCGGTCGAGACACCCCAAAAGTAGCAAAGGTATGTGTACATCGGGCAACACAGCTTTGTTCTGTCAGGCTCGGCATTTGCCGCAACACTTGGGGAGCAATTTCTCCACTAGGCTCCTGATAACTTGCTTTGCTCTGCAACTCCTGCTACCGCTGCCTCCGCGGTCGGAAATGAAGAGATGATCCTGTCGACCTTGGTCATCTTCAATACTTCTTCCACAATGCCTCTGGCGCCCGCAACGCGCAAATCTCCCCCGGCTTTCTTCATTTTGCCGAAACACATCACGATGATTCCCACACCGGTGCTGTCAATATGGCTGACACCAGAAATATCGAAGATGATCTTTTTTGTGGCTTGGCTCAGGAGATCCGAGATCAGCCACTCAATTTGTTGGCATTCGGGCCCGGCAACAATCCTTCCTACGATCTCCACCACAACGATGTCAGGTTCGATAAACCTTCTCTGAATATTTAGTTCTCTTTGCTGAACTGCGGCTGGCCCTCCGAGCTCCTCCACGGATGACGTAAAGCGATACCCGCGTCGCGCCAAAGTTCCGATGTATCGATGATCTTTGGCAGAGTCGCCCAGGACCTCGCGCAACTTGCTTATCGCAGTGTTCAGACCGTTTTCAAAATCGACAAAAGTGTCTCCCGGCCAGAGTCGCTCGTGCAGGGCCTTGCGGCTTACCAAATTTCCCCGTCGCTCGAGCAAAGCAATTAACACTTGGAAGGGTTTCTCTTGCAAACGGAGTTTTCGGCCGCTCTTCCGCAATTCGCCCGTTTCCAGATCAGCTTCAAACGGACCAAAGCGAAAGGAATGGGGAGATTGGGCGGAAGCAGCCACGATGCCGTCAGATTCTAGCACTGTGTAAGACATTTCGGTCCCTCCGGCATAGCTTAACCGTGAACTTGAGCGCTCCACTGTCGTGCTCCAAAAGGCTTGCAGAGGCAGAGTTCTAATTCCCATTAAGTCTCACTCAAGCGTCGGAATCGCGCTCTTGTATCCGCGTGGAGGGCTGCGAGAAAAGCTGCGGGAGGATGGACCTGGCGGTTCATCCCCCCTTTCGATCAACGACAACCAACCGGGCTCTGCGAAATCTACTTTCTGGCAATGACCACTGGCACGGTCTCAATTTGGCCTGTTTTGACGAACAGTTCGCGTTCTGCCTTGGTGAGCCGTTTGTAAGTGAAAGATTTGCCAAGCTCAGGAAGGTTCAGGGATCGAACGATACGCTCGTTCCCGTTAACCGTCATGGTTACGCGAGCCATAATGAAGACAATTAAAATAGAATTCCATAGCTAAAGGGCCGACCTGATCCGACTCCCACTCTCGATATATGGGCAACACTTAGGCACATCTGGCCACTAATTCGCCTTACCACAATTTAGCTGGTAATCTGTGAACTGTGATGCTTGCCCGACATTTTGGAGGCGGATCACTCTCACACCTTGGCGGCACATCTAACTTTCCACGTTTAGCTTGATTCGCATGAAGAAGTTGTCCCTGTCTGACTTGATCTTGAAGAGGTCGGATGAAAGGGCCAGTCGATCCTCGTTTGGTCCCTGCAGTCGTGCCGTGATTGGTAGACCGCCTCGTTGAAAATCACTCTGAATGCTCGGCGCACAAGCCAGAGGCTCCGCGCACAACAGTCGCGAAGCCTCGGTTTTACTCGGGTTTTGTTCGATTCGCGCTCAGATCAGTTGTAGCAGCGGAACATTGGGCCGACTTCGGTGGACGAAGGGATCAAGTTCGTGTTCGCCCAACCGGTGGTTAACCACTCGACCCTATTGAAGAGGACGACTTCAACGCCTGTCTGAGAAAGTCTGTGAATGCTCCCGTCATTTGCTGCGTAGAACACATCCGATTCCACCTGATTACCGCCCGGGCGGCTGAACCCGGCCAGTTGCGCGCCGTAGCACGGTGAGACTATGGGTGCGCCAGCCGCAGTGGTCACGTTTTCAGTTGACCAAGTCGGGGATAACATGCCGCTCGCGCTGCTCTGAACGATTTCGTGCACGTCCATATCTGTACCCGTGGTGAAAAATTGTTCTCCCAGGACGTTGCTGAAACTCGTAGGAGATGTATATGCCGGCAGGACTCCTGTGGCATTGGACGCGTCCTGGTCAGTCCACCCGGTGCCGCTGTTATGCATTTTGTGAATGTGCCCATCCTGGGTTTCGTAGAAGACAGACTCGCCGGTGGCATCACTGAATCCGGTCGTTGGGCTGCTTCCGAGAGGCGCGCCCGTCTGAGCGGTCAAATCTTGATTCGTCCAAGTGATGTATCCCATCGTCACGATTTCACAAAGGTGAGTGAAGGGATTGCAGATAATAGTTTCACGGCTCGCCCAGGCTCCATAGAGCTGGTAAACGTGCATGTTTGCGCCGGCATAAAACACATGCTCGCCGGTGCCATCGTGGAAACTAGCGAAGCCGGTGCCATAAGCGGCCAGGGATCCTCCAGTGGAAGCGGTTAAATCGGTATTGCCAAATGCGCCGCCATTCGATGAAACCGCCATGTGAACGTGCTGATCGCTGGTCTCATAGAAAAGCCTCTCCAAGTTTGTCGTGGAGTAATTGAACTCACCGACGGCACTATACCCGCTGATTGAACCTACACCGCCGGGACTTTGCACGCCGAGGGCGGTATTGCTCCAGGAACTGCCGTTCGAACTAAAGAGACGGTTGATGTGCTGTGCGCCGTCGAGAAGGAAAACGTGCTCGCCTATCGGGTCGCTGTAACTGGTCACGGCGCTGAACATGCCAGCGGCCGTGCCTCCAGCCATCTGGGTCAGATCTTGATTGTTCCAACTGCTCGTTCCGCAGTTAGACGCGCACAAGAGTTGATGCACGTGGGCATCGGAGCCGAGGAATATGGCGTGTTCGCCCACGGTGTCGCTGAAGCTTGTGAGTTGAGCGTGAGCTGCCTTTGGTAGAGCGCAAATGACGAGTACGACGGCGGTCCAAAACGCTAGTCTCGTGGCCCATCGCGGAACCTGGGGATCGGTCGCTTGGCTTTTCATGATCTCCTCCTCGGGATCAATCGTGTGGATTGCTTTAACGCGGGAGATTCTCAGCTTCTTACCGCGAAGAGGCAATGGACGCGGGCATGATTCAGCCTTTATTCCGGCTTAAGAGCTAAGTTACGGGATTGACGGGATTTCGCAGCTGCCAAGGCAGGACGCGAGAAACTCCTCCATCGCTGCAGTTTGCGGACGCCAAGCATGATGAGGTCGATAGGTATGAACGTGAGTTTGGAGTGCCCGCACCGTTTCAGCGACCGAAGACCGTCAGAAGTCCGTTGTGACCGTTCGGCTCTTTACAGGGACTGTTGTTGACGGCTACCGGCTTGCCACTCCGAATCTGAATCGGGTCATGGACCTTATACAGACCCGAATGGGATTCGCCGCGCTGGAGCCGGGCACGCTGAACCTCAGACTGCAAGAAGACTACATCGTCGAGCCTGAGCAGCTGATAACAGCCGAGGAATATGGCGGCGAGGCACTCAAGCTGAAGCGGTGCCTGATCGGTGGCCGCAAAGCCATAATCGTCAGGCCGGAGAAACACGAGACAGAGCCGGGCTACGGACACGGCAAGGCCTATCTCGAAATCATGTCGCCAGTTCATCTCCGAAACACACTGAAGCTGGGCAATGACGACGTGGTCGATGTGCAGATCGATGGAGATGAGCACTGGTGGAAATCCGGTATCTGACTGCGAGCGCCAGCAGGTTACGAGCAATTCGATGTGCCAGTATTGACGTAAGCTAATGCCGAGCATAATGTTAAATCAATAGCTCTCGGGTCTGCTCGCAAGACAAGAAGGGAGGGACGGCGATGAAGTTCTTCCTGATTTGCGGAATGTTCATTCTACCAACTGCAATTCTGGCTCAGTCCGGCCCGGCTTCCGTGTCGATAGGGTTACAGATGCAGGCGGGGCTTGCTTACAAAACGGGTTCTCCGTATTGCGCCACGAAGGAGTATCTTCCCACCGAGACTCCTTCTGACGGCGCGAAGGTTGCTCACACGGAGCGGGTGTGCCGCGACTCTCTCGGCAGAGGCCGAGACGAAATTTCCCCGACATTAATTGAAATCTTTGATCCGGTCGAAGGGGTTGGGTATACACTCGATACCGTCCAGCGAAGAGCAGGTCGCACCGCCGTTGCGCCCCAACTCTCAGTCAATCCGAGCACGTCTCGACCGCGTAGTGAGCCCGGAACGCCCTCACCCACCGTGCAATCGTTGGGCACTGAGGTAATCGAAGGGTTGGTGGTCGAAGGTACTCGCCGCCCGACTGGGCTCGAATTACTGGCTAGGGGAGACGAAGAGATATGGTTCTCCCCGGAATTGGGAGAAGTGATCGTGATGAAGCGGTCAGACGGGTTGCAGGGTTCGACCGTCGTGTGGCGACTCACGGACATTGATCGGTCTGAACCTGATCCATCGCTGTTTCGGGTGCCAATCAACTTCACCATTGAAGACACGCCAGCCTATGGAGATGTGCTCTCTTCGGTAAAGTCTCAATAGAGGTTGCGTAATAGCCATCGCGGTCGTCACGCCGAGCGCCGCGCCTTTTGTCCATCAAACGTACATCTAGGAATCCAAAGCGTGCAGAGCGTGGACGGTGTGCAGCGCGTGCAAAGTTAGCAAGCCCTGCATTTCGTAACACATGATGCAAGCACTGAAGTTAAGTGCGAGTAGCGCTTGACACGCCATTCTTTGAAATGAACACTTCCAAGTGGTCAAGGTTCACATCGGACGCCGGAAGATGTTCAAATCGCCTCCGCGAGCGCCAGCACGTTCCCGCTTGATTTATACTTTAATCCTGAACCGGGAACGGTCAGAAGGGAGGTCCTATGTTGACCAAGCTTTTGATGCGTCCTGGCGTCGGTAGTGCGGGACAGCGACGGGACGCATACGACCCCTGCAACAGATAGGGGCAACTGCTGCCTTGCCGTGGGTGAGCTTTATCCCTGGAACCACGCATCCCTTTACACTTGGGGCTACTCCCCTGGTGTATCGGAAAAATAGAACGGCTAAATGCCGACTGACCTGCTGACAAACTGTTGTCGTATGGGAAGTATCGCCGGTACTCGGCGAAAAACCCAGCGTTAGGGGCGGGTGAAAATACCATCCCGCCCTGAATCTCCACTCGCAATCAACAGCGCATTGATTGCAATGGCGGAGCCCCGAATCAATCAACCGGTATGGGATCTTCCGGTGGGATTACTGGCCAGTTGAACTGCTGCCCGTGTCGGGACAATTCAATGCGCAATTGATTGTCCAAACGCTGATTTACTGGTTGGGCGTACGATTCACAGATACGGGTCGACGATTCGGGCATCCAAAACGTGACCCATTTCCGCCCAATTCCCAGTTGCCGATAAGGCCTGCCGGCTTTTCGGAACGTGGGAGTTTGGAGCCATTGTCGCTTGAGCAGGTTTCATTAAGAATGTAGGCAAGGAACCATGATACGACGTACAGATAGCGAGTTTCTGAACATCGAGGAAGACCTCGTTGCGCTGTTCGAGCGCCTGCTCGCGGAAATGCCTCCGAATGTGGCTTCCCTTGAAGTACGTCGCGTAGGACGAAACAAAGAGGGATTACAAGCTACTCTTACACCACGGAACCCTTGGGCTGCATCCTTGTGGGTTCATGCCGAGAAAGGTGTTGGGCTAGTTGATTTGGGTTTTGGGGACTGGGGTAACGCGTGGGAGTTGCCAATCGAAGGGAGGAACCGTAAGGCTGGCAAGGAGGAATTACTGCAGGAGGCAGAGAATTGAGCAAGGCCGTTATCGCCGGTAATTGCAGGCATGAACGCGGATTCCTGAGCCGTACAGCAAGCATTGACGTCGAAGGTGGGGCACCTTACAGGGTCACCGACGTACCCGTTTTTCGAACAAGGCCTCACTTGCGCGGAATACGGTTCTACGAGCCTTATACCCCTTGAACTGGAACAGTGGGCTGGAGCTGCGCTCGAACAGCCATAGGTCAACTCCCGAAGTCTGTTCGCGGAATGTGGCTCCTGCTTGAAAATCCCACTGTACGAGAACGCCGTTTCTCGGGAGTTGAGGAACGTCAATCTTGAAAAAGTCGGATTACGCGAACTCCTCGCCAGAGTTGAACTCGGCTTGTTTAGGGTCGTAATAAGGAGGAGTTGCACTAAGCTGACTGCTCAGACTCCGTCACGCCCGTGCAGCACCTGGGACCGGAGAGGAAGGACGTTGCAACCGGCGCGTCTGGGTGTAGCATGCTGCAACCCTTCGGGGCGACACGGAAAAACTGGCCAGGAGTTTCTAATGAGGTTCTGCCGATGATTGCTACCAAAGCGTTTGCTGCTCAAAGCGCCGGAGCCACTCTTGGCCCATTCAGCTTCGTGCGACGCGAACCAGGTCCTCACGACGTTGTCATGGAAGTCTCGCATTGCGGCGTCTGCCATACCGACATTCATTTTGTCAACAACGACTTTGGCATGTCGATCTATCCTCTGGTTCCCGGACACGAAATCGTCGGAAGGGTGAGGGCCGTCGGTAATCAGGTGAAAAAATTCCGACCCGGCGACTCGGCGGCCGTCGGCTGCCTCGTGGACTCGTGTCGCGAATGCGCATCCTGCGCCGCCGGTCTCGAGCAGTTCTGCCAGAACGGTTTCGTCCTGACCTATAGCGGCTACGAAAAAGATGGCAAGACCGTCACCTACGGAGGCTATTCCACAAAGATCGTCGTGGACGAAAAATTCGTCTTGAACATGTCTCCGAAACTGGCGCCCGACAAAAGCGCGCCGCTTCTCTGTGCCGGCATCACCACCTATTCGCCGCTGCGGCACTGGAAAGTCGGCAAAGGCCAAAAGGTCGCCGTGCTCGGGCTCGGCGGCCTCGGGCACATGGGAGTGAAGTTTGCCGCATCGTTTGGCGCGGAAGTCACCGTACTCAGCACGTCCGCTTCGAAAAAGGCGGATGCCATCCGCCTCGGAGCGCATGATTTTGTGCTCACCAATGACGACAAACAAACCCAGCGCGTTACCAACCGCTTCGATCTGATCCTGGATACGCTCTCCGCTTCGCATGACTACAACCTGTGCGTCGGGATGCTGAAGAGCTGCGGTACGCTGGTTTGCGTTGGACTTCCGCCAAAGCCGATCGAGGTGCCGGCGCTGAGCATCGTCTTCGCCAGGAAGTGCATCGCCGGTTCTCTGATCGGCGGCCTGCCCGAAACTCAGGAAATGCTCGATTATTGTGCCTCGAAGAACATCACCGCCGATGTCGAAGTCATTCCAATTCAGCAGATCAACGAGGCCTACAAACGAATGCTGAAGAACGACGTGAAGTATCGCTTTGTCATCGATATTGCCTCACTACAGTAGGCGGTCTTTTCAGAATTCCGCAGAACCAGATCTAAACGGACCGATTTTCTTCAAGTCTTGATAAGTCTTGCCAGCTCAACCGGTCGATGCAACACCATCTGGTATAAATGTTTTCTCTAAAGGTGGTGTTTATGATGCAACGAATCCGGGTGCGGCTTTCGTCTGCGCAGAGGGCCGATCTGTGGTGGCGTTGGAAAGCGGGGCAGTCGTTACATGAGATCGGGCGGGCCTTTGGCAAGAGTCATGTGGTCATTCACTTTTTGTTGGCGCGTCATGGCGGGATTGCTCCGGCCGCCCGTCGGCGTTCGCTGCGAACACTTACCCTGGCGGAGCGAGAGGACATCTCCCGCGGGATCGCTGGCGGATCGTCGATTCGTCAAATCGCCAAGGGTCTGCAGCGAGCGGTGTCGACGGTGAGCCGGGAGGTGGCCCGCCATGGCGGGCGGCCGTTGTATCGAGCCAACGATGCCGATCAGCAAGCCTGGGAGTCGGCCTTGCGGCCCAAGACCTGCTTGCTGGCTATCCACGAGCAGCTACGAACGATCGTTGCGAGTAAACTGATTCTGGACTGGTCGCCGGAGCAGATTTCTGGATGGCTGAAGAATCAGTATCCCCAGGACGGAAGCCTGCGCGTGTCCCACGAAACCATCTATCGGAGTCTGTTCATACAAGCGCGGGGAGCGCTGAAACAGGAACTGGTGCGGCATCTGCGTTCCAAGCGGCGGATCCGCCGCTCGCGGCACTCCCGTGATAGCGGACATCACCGTGGTCAAGTCGTCGATGCCATCTCCATCCGGGAAAGGCCTGCGGAGGTCGAGGACCGCGCCGTTCCCGGGCATTGGGAGGGCGATCTGTTAAGCGGCGCGCACAACAGTCACGTGGCCACCTTGGTGGAGCGCCGTTCGCGCTTTGTCATGCTGGTCAAGGTGCCCAGCAAGGAGACGGCGACGGTGGTCGCCGCTCTGAGCCAGCACGTCCGTCAGCTTCCGGCGACGCTGCGGCGCTCGTTGACCTGGGACCGCGGGCTGGAGATGGCCCAGCACCAGAGCTTCACCGTCGCCACGGATGTGAAGGTTTACTTCTGTGATCCGCAGAGTCCTTGGCAACGCGGCAGCAACGAAAACACCAATGGGCTCTTACGGCAGTACCTGCCGAAGAAGGCCGACTTGTCCAGCTACAGTCAAACGGACCTGGACCGAATCGCGCTGCGCCTCAATCAACGCCCACGCAAGACGTTGGGCTTTGAAACTCCGGAGAGTAGACTACAGGCCAGTGTTGCATCGACCCCTTGAGACCACCCGGGTTATCGGCAACTGACCCAGCCGCTCGCTGCCGCTCAGTACAGGACCGATTGCAATCAATCCGCTATTGATTGTCTGGCCCTTTAAAGGGGCAATACGAAGCGCGCCCACAGCGCCGTGTCAATCAACTATCAATTGATTGCCGAGGCATTGCTTGCCGCTGAAAGCTCGGCTCGAACCGGAAAATAGCCTTATTTTGACTCCTGATGGCGAAGTAGGTGTGAAAACTCCCGCAGCACGGCTGCGAGAAATCTTCCACCCCAAATACCGATTAGCAACAATGAACCAAATAAAACCACAGCATCAATACTGGCCCGGCCCTCACGAGCCCAATAGACATCTTCAAGATTGAGCCAGAGCGCAAATTCATCCAGCGTGAGGGCAGCACCAGCCCCATAGAGTAGGGAAAGCACCCGACCGGCAAAAGTACTTGTCTGCTGGCCGCCAGAGCCTGCTTCAACGAGCCATCCGTATCCGACCAGAAGCAGGATGAGAATTCCCCACACCAGGTGATGAATGTGACGTCCATGAAAGTAGATGTCGTGAAAAGGGCCGATGTGATGATAGTTGGAATACGCAACGACCCGTACGCCTGCAAAGGTTAGGAAGAACGCCACGCTGGCGAGGAAAAGACGGCGCTGAGGGCGGTCGGGAATACTCTGAATGAATGTCTTGTTTACATGAGGGTGCCGGAAGATTAAAAACACGGCCCCAGTGACGATTATTACCAGCAAACCGGCAACTATTGTGCGATCGAAGATCATGGACTTTTCCCTCGCCTATACAATGAGACCACGATACGGTGGTCCTTTTCTTTGTGTTTGTCCGGAAGAGCTCCGGGTGTATAAGTACCCAGATAGCGAACCATGGGTTCCAGGTAAGTCTAGAATCGCTCCCGCCTCAGGCAGGCCATGCAAGATCGAGTTTCGTCCCTTAAGGATTACGGAGGAATGCTGTGAGAAAGAAACTGCTGGCCATTTCCATCGCGATGGTTGGTTTCTTGGCAGTTTCAGTTCCGCTTTTTGCACATCACGGCAACGCGTCATACGATTCGACGAAAACGGTCACGGTGAAGGGAACGGTGAGGGACTACATTTGGGCCAATCCTCATGTTTTCCTGAAGGTCGACGCCAAGGACAAGAATGGCAACACGTTGCATTGGATTATAGAAGCTCAAAATCCGCTATCCCAGACCGAAGTAGGCTGGACCAAGAATACGTTCAAGCCTGGGGATGAAGTCATCGTGGAGGTCATCCCAGCCAAGAACGGGCAGCCCATCGGACGTTTCGGTGCCGCGGGGGCAACAGCGGGCCTGGCAACACAAGAGAGCCTTATCGTGATTAATGGCAAACAGTTCAAGCCATAAGGAACCGCTCAGGTGAGTGTTCCGCAACGCCAAGCGGACTCACCTTTACCAGGCTTGTGTGAGCTTTCGCATGTCGTAGTGGGATTCGAAAGGTCGAAATCTAGCTACCGGAGGGATTTCGGAAATGTCCAAGCGCTGGGTGGTTTCGATCGTCGCTCTTATTACAGGATTGGTGTTCTCACCTATTCTGCTTGTTCAAAAGGCTGCGCCGCAAGCGGGAGGTGAGGTGAGTAAATGGAATAACATACCGCCACGCAAGTCTGCATACTCCGGAAAAAAATCAGCCCCCGCTCCGCGCCGTGACATCTCTGGGATTTGGGACGCAGCAGCACTGGATGGGGGATTTCAGGTAAACGGTGCATTCGAACACCCAGCACTGTTCCCACAAAAAGATGGGGCTGTCCAAGGAGGCCGAGAAGCAGGAGCCGGTGCCGAAGGAGGGCACCTCGACGAAACAGGTATTGAGCATCCTCTGCCTTACACGCCTTTGGGACTCGCGGCGCTCAAAGCCAACAAGCCCTCGGGACCCGGAGTCAGACAAGTCCCCGCCGCGCTTTCCAACGATCCACTCGACCAATGTGATCCGATCGGGTTCCCGCGCATCGAGCTTTTTGAATTGAGGACCATCGACCTTGTGCAAACTGCCAACAAAGTGATTTTTTTGAATGAATGGTATGGCAATTGGCGCATCATCTGGACGGATGGGCGAGAACTGCCCAAGGACCCAGACCCACGTTGGAACGGGTACTCAGTAGGCAAATGGGTCGATGACTACACCTTCGTCGTTGAGACGGTTGGGCTGAATCCAAGAACCTGGCTCGATCATGCTGGCCGTCCGCATAGCGCAGATTTGCGAGTGGAGGAACGGTTTCACCGGGTGGACCATGACAACATGGAGCTCACGGTTACGATTGATGACCCCAAGATGTATACACAACCCTGGATCGGTCTCAACGAGTTCCCCCTCCACTTGCTGCCAGCCGATTTCGATATCCCGGAGTTGCTCTGCTCGCCATTAGACATGGCCGAATACAATCGCCAAGTTAGTAAGGCTGTCCTTCCCTCATCCCGAAAGAAGTAGCGAACGCGAATTCCCGTTTGCAGGCCTTGCTCTATCGGCGGCGACACGCTTGATCCGCTGCCGCCACAGCGGCGCAATTCCACAGCCCATGGGATACGAAGTAAGTAGGTTGTTCCACAGCTCATCGGGAAGCAGCAAAGACCAAGAATTTAGTCGTGTCCATAGTGGCCCGCGTTATACTCTGCGAATTCCAGCTTAGCGGGAGCCCATGGCTATTCAGGCCGGTCAGCGCTTGGGCCCTTACGAAATCCTCTCTGCCATTGGTGCAGGTGGGATGGGCGAGGTATACCGCGCCCGCGACACCCGCCTAGAGCGCATCGTTGCCGTTAAAATCCTGCCTGATCACCTCTCCGATAGAGCCGAATTGCGCGAGCGGTTTGAGAGGGAAGCGCGCACCGTCGCTAGCCTGAATCATCCCCACATCTGCACTCTCTACGACATCGGCCAGCAAGACGGAACTGATTTCCTGGTTATGGAGTACCTGGAAGGCGAGACGCTGGCCGAGCGTCTGAAGAAAGGTCCACTACCTCTCGATCAAGTCCTGCAGCACGCCATCGAGATTTCCGACGCGCTGGACAAGGCCCACCGCAAGGGAATAACGCACCGCGATCTGAAGCCGGGCAACATCATGCTGACCAAGTCCGGCACGAAGCTGTTGGACTTCGGCCTAGCAAAGCTCAAGATTTCACCCGTAGCGAGTCCTCTCTCGCAGCTTCCCACTGCGAATGACAGTATCACCGCGCAGGGGACAATTCTTGGCACGCTGCAATATATGGCACCGGAGCAACTGGAAGGTAAAGAAACGGATGCTCGTACGGATATTTTCGCTTTTGGTGTCGTCATGTACGAAATGGCCACAGGGAAGAAGGCGTTTGAAGGCAAGAGCCAGGCCAGCTTAATCGCGAAAATTCTGGAGACCGACCCACAGCCCATCTCTTCACTCCAGCCGATGACGCCGCCCGCCCTCGATCATGTAGTGAAGACGTGCCTCGCCAAAGATCCCGACGAGCGATGGCAGACCGCCAGTGACCTGAAGCGCGAATTGAAGTGGATTGCCGAGGGCGGCTCGCTCAGCACAGCTAGCATTACTCCAAGCCGGAGAAACTGGCCGAAAACGCTGTTGTGGTCCACAGCATTCCTAGCTGCTTGCGCCATCGTAGGGATTGGCGTCTGGCTTCTCAGGCCAACACCAGCGCGACCGGTCACTCGCTTCACGATATCTCTGCCTGGAGACCAACGTCTGGTGGAGTTAGATGAACCGGCAATTGCTCTTTCGCCTGACGGAACTCGTCTGGCTTATGTTGCCTCTCAGAGTAATGGCCCACCACAGCTTTACCTGCGAGCTATGGACAGCCCTGAAGCTAAACTCATTCCAGGTACCGAAGGAGCTGCCAACCCCTTCTTCTCGCCTGACGGCCAATGAGTCGGGTTTTTCGCAGGGGAAAAGCTACGAAAGCTTAAGAAGGTCTCAGTCAGTGGTGGTCCGGCAGTCATCCTCGCTGATGCTTCGCAACCTCAAGGGGCGAGTTGGGGTAGCCGAGGCGTGATCACCTTCGGCTCCGAAACTGCTTCGGGACTTCAGCAGTTGTCGGATGCCGGCGGGACGCCGCAGCAGATGACTCATCTACAAAAAGGGGAGACCGACCACGATTGGCCGGAGTTCTTACCCGGTGACAAGGCAGTGCTTTTTGCTGCAAGCGGCGAAGACCGGACCAGTGGACAGATTGCCGTCGAGGCGATTGGAACCGGCGAGCGGCACAATCTGATCAGAGGGGCCTCACACCCCCATTACGCGCCCTCCGGGCAGAAGGTTTATGCGCATGAGGGAAGCCTCATGGCCGTTCCATTTGATCTCCAGCGGCTTGCCGTGACCGGCAGCGCGGTTCCAGTGCTGGAGGGGATCTTGCAATCGACATCCACGGGCGCCGCCCAGTACAGCTTTTCTGCAACCGGATCATTGGTCTATGTTGCGGGGACTGCTCAGGCGACGGAGCAACGTAGGCTGGTGTGGGTCAGTCGTAACGCTACCGAGCAGTCTCTCGCAGTTCCTTTGCATGTTTATCGGTTTCCCCGGCTCTCTCCCGGTGGGAACCAGTTGGCTGTAACGATCGATGATCCTGAGACTCAACTCTGGCTCTACGATCTCGCTCGGCAGACCCTGACGCGGTTAACGTTCGAAGGGAACGATAACCTCGGTGCCGTTTGGACGCCCGACGGTAAGCGGATCGCGTTTTCGTCATTCAAGGAAGGACCGGTGGACATTTTCTGGCAAATGGCAGACGGGAGCGGAGGCCTAGAGCGGCTGACCACCAGTGAGTCTGTGAAAGGTCCTAGTTCCTGGTCCCCGGATGGACAAGTACTAGCCTTCGGTGAACTAAATCCTAATAAGCGAGCTGAAATCTGGCTACTGCGGATCACCGATCGTAAGACGCAGCCGTTTCTCCAAGCACCCTTCAATGTTGGTTTCTCTTCGTTCTCACCGGACGGACATTGGCTGGCGTATGTCTCTGACGAATCCGGTCGCTACGAAGTCTACGTGCGGCCCTATCCGGGCCCGGGCGAGAAGTACCAAATCTCGACCGATGGCGGTTCCGAGCCGGTATGGAATCCGAACGGGCGGGAACTTTTCTATCGCAGTGGGAACAAGATGATGGCCGGCATCGAATACTTTCAACGGGCGATCGCAAAAGATCCCGCCGACGCACAAGCTTATGCCGGCCTGGCCGATTCCTACGCCCTCCTTGCCGGCTTCGATGTTGTTCCTCCAAAGGAGACCTATCCGAGGGCCAAAGAGGCTGCGCAGCAAGAAATAACAAGCAGGCAAATGACGATTCCAAACTACACGGCGACTCTTCGATCAAAAACATCTTCACTGCGTTTAGGACTACCGCATGAGTTCTTCTTCGAGTCACTCGATCCCGACATTGAGGCAGTCACAAACGAAGCTCTATCGACGCTGCGCAAGCTCACGGCAAGCGTCAAAGAGGCTACAACTGTTCCCCTAAACAACATCACTGATCTAAGAGTAATTGGTGCGGAAGCGTATGCCTACCATGCGGAGTTCGTGTCAAAGACGCCGGAGAAATACCAGCAACCGACCCTTGGACTGATACGCGCAGGGGCTGACATACGCGCCCGAGACTACGTATTGGCGCGTCGAGAGGTTGAGCGCCTGCGCCGGGAAATTCAAGGGACCTTCGAGTCGGTGGACGCGATCATAACGCCGACAAGTCCAATACCGCCTCCAGCCATATCCGCCTTCGACGCAGCCTTTAAAGATATGCCATTCCCAACTGATCCCTCGGACATCAGAAGAATGATACTGCGTAATACGGGGCCATTCGATAAGTACGGGATACCTACGATATCTGTCCCCTGCGGGTTTACACGTAAAGGACTACCGGTCGGCTTGCAAATTAGCGGTCCGCATGGCGGTGAAGCCATCGTCCTCCAGTTGGCTCATGCATACGAACAAGCAACGGAATGGCATAAGAAGCATCCCACCGACCTCATCAAGAATTAATAAAGGCCCGAGACAGACACTCTTTTATGTTGCGATGTGAAATGCGTCACGTTGCACAGCTACGCCAAAGTCACACTCGAACCCCTACGCTCCGCCCTTCTAGCAAAACGGCTGCAATTGCAACGGCATAGTTAGCGGAGCCTAAATTGTCACTGTTGACCTGTCTCGGGCCGGGAGCTAACGAGCTGAGCTCACTGTCGCCTGACGCTCGACGGCAACCATGACTTCAAACAGCGCAAAGTTCTGTTTCGGAAATACCTGGGCGAACCGAGTTTGCCCTACTTCCGGGCTGGGAGCTGTGGTCGGCAGCGCGGCGGCCTGATCTTTCACAGTATTCGACAGTACTGCATTGAAAGGTGCTTCCGCTCCGCCAGGCGAAACGACCCGGGCAGCGCTCCAGCCTAAGGACCGGCCTTCTTTAACCGCCAGACTGTTCAATGGCAAAAGCATGTTCGTCACGTAGTTGCCATAATCGCCGCCGCGGCCTGCCGTGATCTTCCATCGCGTGACGGCGAGGTAATTACCGTCCTTAGCTTGGGAACCTGGCGTGGCAGCCTCCACCCTGTAAAGCACGCTGCCCACATTGGTACGAAGCGCGTTCAGCTTCTGCGTGTATTCCTGGAAACTCATCCCTGTAGCTTTGTGATACACCTCGTCGCGCTTTGCGACGTTTGGCGCCTGAGGGGCACCATCGAAGGTTACGGAGATTGCGTAGTTGTAACTATTGGCCGGCACGCCGCGATAGGCCTCCCGCAGCAGAACCCAGGACGTGATGTTTTCACCAGAGGCGATGCGTTCCTGCATCAGTTTCCGTTCCGTGGTTCTGGCCTCTTGGAGCATAGTGGCGACTTTTTCGGGCGCAACACTAAAGTAATTCGTTATCCGGTAATTGATGCCCTGAGATTGTTGGGCCAAGCCCACAGCCGACGCGAGTAAAAGAACCACGCCGATCGCCAGGGATAGATGCGATCTCTTCATAGGAATTCTCCTTTGTGAGTCTTGAGCTCACTCGAACTTAGAGGCTGCGATTTCCGGGGGAGGCACCACCATATACCCAATGCGCTCCGCGCACAATGCTGTTGCCTTAGCCGATCACGATAGCCATAAGGAAGATAGGTTGTTGTCTGCGCGAAGGGTGTAGAATTTCGGACCAGATGTGATGGGCCTCCAGTGGTAAATCAAGCCAAAACAGTTGAGCGTGGAGGATCATCCCCCGGTGCTCGCAAGCTCAAAATCGAAATTCCTGTTCGGCTCTGAACTCGGATTCTGGGCCGCCTTTTTTCTCAGCCTTCTGGCGGCCTCCGCGTGTTCGAAGGAGCAAGCCGCGCCGGCACCGCGAGCGGCGGATATTCCAGTCCTTGTATCGAAGGTCACACAAAGGGCCATGCCAGTGCAACTGGCGACCATCGGCAACGTCGGCGGCTACACTGTCTCCGTAAGAGCCCAGGTGGACGGCGAACTCCTCGAAGTTCATTTCAAAGAGGGCGACTTCGTTCATAAGGATCAATTGCTCTTTACGATTGATCCGCGGCCTTACGAAGCCGCGTTCGCGCACGCGCAAGCGACACTGATGCGAGATAAGGCCGTTGCCGCGAACAGCCGGGCTCAGGCGCAACGCATTTCGAAGCTACTCAGCGACGGAGTCGTATCGCCATCGGACGCGGACACCTCTAAGAGCACGGCGGATGCGGCGGAGGCCATTGTCGCTGCCGATGAGGCGGCGCTCGAGACAGCTCAATTGAATCTGGAGTACTGCAAAATCTATTCGCCCATGGACGGACGCACCGGCGCAGTTCTCGTTAAACCTGGAAATCTGGTGAAGGTGGCCGACGTGCCAATCGTGGTCATCAAACGGGTCTCCCCGATCGAGGTCAATTTTACCGTGCCTCAAGAGTACCTGCCTGCGATCAAGAGACATTTGGCAGCAGGACCGCTGCGCGTCGAAGCCACCGTGCCCAACAGTTCAGGTCCGCCAGAACTAGGAACTCTCGTTTTTGTGGACAATGCGGTAGACGCGACGACGGGAACGATTAGCTTGCACGCTAGGTTTGATAACCGGCGTGAACTTCTCTGGCCGGGCCTGTATGTGAATATTCTGATGACTCTGGCAGAGCAATCAAACGCCACAGTGATTCCGACGCAAGCCATTACGGCGGGCCAGCAAGGAGCATTTGTCTACGTGGTCCGGGCCGACGGAACCGTCACGCCGCGTTCTGTGGTGTCTAGCCGCACCGTCGAAGGACAAGCGGTCATCGACCAGGGACTCAAACCCGGCGAGACAGTGGTGATCGACGGCCAAGTGCGTTTGGTGCCTGGCGCCAAGGTTCAAATCAAGAATAGCTTGAGCGATTAGGATTCCTTAGCTTGCCGGGCTCGAAACGCACCAGGTTGCTGCAGGATTTTCGAAAATCGGGTTTCTCTGCTCAGGCGAATTCTTAGTATCGGATTGTTCGGAAGTGAGGCAGAACCATTAGTTCTGAACACCCTCCGCTATCAAACTCTCGTCACACAATATAGCCAGCCCGGACGCGATATCTGTGGCCGAGGGAATCACCGTGCTGACGCGTGTAAGTTCAAATACCTCGCGCACGCGGGGCCTCAAACCCACCAGTATGAAACGCCCACCTGAATTCCTGGTGGATGTGTAAATACCGACGATAAAGCCGATTCCTGCTGAACCGACATCAGAGACTTCGCTGAAATCAGCCAACACTTTCTTGCAGTTTTGCCCCTTGATTTCGTCCTTTTTAACACGCAGGTATTCAGGGTCTGCCCCTGCCAAGAAACGTCCTTCGCACCGCAGAATGCAAACTTCGTTGTTCTTTTTGACCTCGATAACCATAGCTCTACTCCCTAATAAACATCCAGCCATCCGTTTATCCTGGCTGTGTCCGCATTGCGCCTTTACTATGTAAAGCGATAATGGCGGGGAAATTGGATCAGGATAGGTTTTTCGGTCGATGCAGATCGGGTGGTCTCGGTTTCAATCGATGCCGCTATGTTGCACAACCCCGGAGGTGCCGCTGATCTTTCAAAACCGTGGTTTGCGCTTGTTCCAGGGCTGTGCCTTTTCGAGTTGAGAAGCCAATCGGAAAAGAGTCGCATCTTCGCCGAATCGCCCGGAGAACATCACGCCAACCGGCAAACCATGAATACCGTCAGCAGATTTAGCTGGATTGCGTTGCGGCTTTGGCATGCTGGCCTGCCGCCCGCATCATGGTTTTCTTCATGCGGTTTTCTCCTGCCCAATACAAGCTGATTTCGTGCCCATCAGGATCATTCAAATAGGCGTGCCGCCAACCCCAGGGCATCATGCGCGGCAATTTGGTGATGAAAAAGCCTTTCTGCTGGAGTTTTTGGCAGAATTCGTCGAGATCGCGGACTTCGAAGTACAGGCGCACGCCATCGCTAGAAAGGGAATCGCCTGGACCTGCTTGATGCAGAGCGATGGTGCCATCGCCACCAGGTGCGCTCATCCGCGCATAAACTGGCGTACCTTCATAGCGGAAGTCTTCGATGAGCTTGAACCCCAGCAAATCGTGGTAGAAGTGGAGCGCTCGATCTACATCCTTAACGTAGATCATGGCGTGGTTGAAAGTAAGTTTGCCGCTAGAATGTAGATTGGTGGAAGTTGGAGTCCCTGCCGACTTGGCTTGCTTGAAAGCCACGCGCTTTGCGAAGCGAGGATTTCTGACCTTTTTCGCAGTGGCTTTCCTTGCCGCCGGTTTCTTCATTGAGTCATCAGTTGGTTCTCGACCAACCAAACAAGTATTGTCGGGGCGAACCGCAACTGTCAATTGCTCCTGCTGACAGCGTGCAGGAGTCGCAGCGGCGGCCATCGCTCCGGTGACGGTCGCTGGCCTCGCTTTGATTCGGTGCAACTGCTCAGGCGCGGCCTGGACCATCGAGATTTTCACGGCCATTGTGTTCGCGTCTTGGGTTGTAGCGAGCACACGGTAGCCTCCCGAACCATTCCTGTGCAGAACCGTGCGTCATGGACGCACCTGCACCACAGTACAGTTTTCACTTTAGCCACACACTCAACCACCGCACATCTAATCTGCGACACTTGAACCAGGATGTCACCTCGACTCTTCTGTGTATTCTTGTCACTTGTGTGCTCCTTAGTCGCCCTCGCTCAGGGCGGAGTGCCAGCGCCGAGAACGGCCCCAGCGACGGTGAGCGCACGACAGGGCGAAGCCATTGTCGCCGCCTTATGGACACGTGAGCGACGAGGTGGGCCAAGTCCCGATTGTTCGCATCTGGTTCACGAAGTCTACGCAATAGCAGGGCTCCGTTACCCCTATACGGATTCTTTTGACTTATATGCCGGGATGGAGAATTTTGTCCGGGTCACAAGGCCACAGCCTGGCGATTTAGTGGTTTGGCGCGGGCACGTGGGCGTCGTTATCAACCCCACTGACCATTCTTTCTACAGTTCTCTGCGGTCGGGCTTAGGCACCGACTTTTACGATGCGCCCTATTGGAAGGCTCGGGGCCCGGCACGCTTTTACCGCTATGTTGGGGCAGCAAGGGTTACTTTCGTGCAGCAGCGAGCAGCACAGACTCCGAAGGAGTC
The DNA here is from genome assembly GCA_963803735.1 of uncultured Acidobacteriota bacterium. Classification (GTDB taxonomy): domain Bacteria; phylum Acidobacteriota; class Terriglobia; order Acidiferrales; family UBA7541; genus Palsa-189. Next base: position 21,538 of record CAWDNV010000029.1, read on the forward strand.
GGTGAAAGTTATCTCAGCGCCCGACGAAGGTTCACCAGAAAGCCCTTCGACGTTGGCGGACGCGACAGAACCACACTCCGACAGGGCTACCCCTGCGGAAGAAAGCTACGACTCACCCTCAATCGACTCCTCCGTCGAAATTCCGTCGAGCATCCTCGTGGCCACAGCACGGAACCTTCCCACCAATGAGGATGTGGCCGAGGCTGTCTCGGAATTGAACAACGCCGCCGCCAGCGCTTTGCGGGGACAGGATTTAGCACAGTTGAGTCGAAAAATAGTCATCTACGACGAACTCGCGGTCCAGCACGTGGACGCAAAAGGTCAACGCGGTTCAGCCAAAATCCGAATCGATTCTCGGGTTGCGCTCACTGGCCAGCACATCGAGCGCAACCGGCGCCACGAAGAAGTTCGCTGGAAACTCGTTCGCACTACTGAGGGCTGGGAAGTACTGGCACAGCCAGACTGCGTCTACGTGCCACGTGATGTGGCTGTCCATCAACTGGCAACCCGGCTCGCTTTGCTAACTCAAGATGCGGGCGTCACACAAACGAATTCAAATCCGTCGGAGCAGGCCCAAATTATTCGCGTGTTGAGCACTTTGGTGGATGGAATGTAAATGGGCCAACAGCCCTCGTCAGAGCGATTCCCGGCACCTGAAACGTCACTTTAAGATAATTTCCATTTGGCTGGTTAGGGAGCAGTCGCCGTAGCCCAATTCCCGTCCGTGCTGATGGAGAGATCGCGCCACTGATTGATCTGCTCCTGGCGTGTCTTGATCGCCGTCGTTGCCATTTCCACAGCATCTGAGCCCGCGACAAAAGTCACAGGCGGGTTCTCAACATCTGCCAAGTGAACGATTACAGCCGCCAACCTGGTTGGATCGCCCGCCTGTTGATGGCTACAATTCTCCATGAAGGTGCGGAAGTCAGCGAGGGGCTTGGTGTAGTCACTGATGGACTGGCCCTCGGAATACTTCACCGAACTCTGATCAAGGAAATCCGTGCGAATGAAGCCGGGCGAAATTACCGTCACACGCACTCCAAAAGGAGAGAGTTCTTGCGCCAGTGCTTGCGAGAAGCCTTCGACCGCGAACTTGCTGGCGTTATAGGCTGTAGCCCCGAAGATGCCCCTGAGCCCAGCCACGGATGAAATGTTGAAGACGCGACCACTCCGCTGCTTTCGCATAATCGGGATCACGGCTCGCGTCACCGCCATCAACCCAAACACATTCGTTTCGAATTGGGCGCGAATCTGTTCTGGCTTGGTTTCCTCAAAGACTCCAAGCTGTCCGTATCCTGCATTGTTTACAAGCACGTCGATGGAGCCGAATTTGTTCACGGCATTCTCCACCGCCGCTGTGACCTGATCCGTCTTGGTAACGTCGAGCGGCAGCGCCAGGAGCCGGTCTGATCCCATCCTAAATCTCTGTTCGATTTTGCGAGGGTTTCGGCCAGTCGCCACAACCCGGTCTCCGGCATTGAGAGCGGCCTTAACGATCTCGGCCCCGATTCCACGAGTTGCTCCGGTTACAAACCATGTTTTGGTCACGGTATCCTCCCCATTGGTTTCACATTGTTCTCGATGTGATACAGCTTGCGGCTAGATTTTCAAACACCAATTCGTTTCGTTGAAGAAAAGGCTTCATCGAGTGAGCACCTACTTCCTTGCAGGCACAATCTGGACGCGAACACCATCCGGTCCCATAACGAACACAGAGTTGCCGTTTATATCGGTCTTGAAACCCGGCGCAACCCGCTTGACGATCGCAAGGGCTGCTTCCTTGGAAAAGTCTTCGACTGCAATCCCGAAGTGGTCAATCGGCTTAATTGGGCCGCTTTCACTATGTACGCTGATGGTATTGCCCGCCGACCCGAGTCCAAGACTCAATTGCGCTGGATTGGGAGAGGTGGTCGTCACTCCGAACAGCTTCTCGTAAAACTGCTGAGTTGCTTTCAGATCGGTGACCGTAATCTGAACATGGTCGATGCCAGTTGGACGGAATGCACCCGCTGGACGTTCTTGCGCCAGTACGGGCGAAGCCGCGATCATGAGCAGGGTCTGGACTAGTTGTCGTCTGGTCAAACTGCCCCGCTCAAATTGCGTCAGCAGTGTTTCGATTGTGTGGTTCATTGCGTCTCCTCCAACACGGTTTTCATGCGACTGGCCGGATCCCAAAAGCAAGAGGCCGGAACCCTGCAGCCCCGGCCCCGTCGTTGCGGCATCGTTCAGCAAATCTCCTAGCTTGATGTGGCCGCCCTGGTGATACCTAGGTTATGCATGGTTGAGGTTTCCACGTTGAAAGTTCTGAAGATCGGCTCACCCTCTAGCAATGGCTTAAGCGACTGAAAAAATTGTTGCCCCTGCTGGCTAGCTAGGGCCTTCTCGGCGTCTTCTTTGCTTTTCCAAAGGGTGATGCCTACGAGCTGGTTCGGGTCCGTGTCTGAATTCAGGCTCAGTATATCGATAAATCCCGGCCGTTGTTTGAGTATAGGGATTAGGTCTCTCGCGGCCTGGCTGACATTCGAAGCCTGGCCCGGTTTCGCGGTGATTTGAGTGAGGCGTGCGAACATGGAGTCCTCCGTTTCTTGCTTTAAAGATTTGAAGTTCTGGGGTTGGGACCTGGCTGGCGGCATCGTACTCTTGTCTCGGTCTCGGCACAACTCAATCGGCGATGAAGTTATCGGTGCCATCGTTCGTGCGATGTCGATGATTTGCTCAGTTTGAAACATAAGCAAACGCTATTGTTTTTCCCAGACCGCCATACCGGAAACAGGATTGCCCTGGGCGTTTGTTCCTTTGCTTGTGATCCTCATGGTCTTGCCATCTTTGGACACCACCGCGTGGAAGTGCAGCATTTCTTTGCCGCCTTTCATCCAGGTGATATCGCTGGTGTTGTCATCTGTCCGCTTTTCAGAAACACCGTCGTAAGGACCCGCTATAAATTTCCCCACCCCGCCCTTGTCTGGAACCTCGTACTTCAGCGGCGAGCCGTCTGGCATAGTGCTGGTTAACTGCTCCTGATCACCCATTCGTTGGATCGTGATCATCGTCCCTTCTTTCGCGGGCGCACCCGACGTAAACTTCGACTTAGCAGGGTTTATTTTCCAAGTTCCGACAAAGGGATTGCTTTGGGCCAGCAGAACGTGCGACGCAACCAGAGACAGAGCAGCAACCGCAGCAAAGACTAAAAATCGTTTCATGGATGTGTCTCCTTCAATTGAAATACCCGAAGGGACCCAGGAGGGAACTACAACGGTGTGAGTCTACTCTCACACCATAACAAACAGCAATCTCGGTTGTGTGGCTTAGAGCAAGTCAGCGGGCCGCCGTTTTCCTCACATCACCTGACAAAGTCGTGATCTGCCATAACGCGATCCGCACAATTCCCGCAAATCAACGTGGTGGTGGCTAGCAACGGCTCTTCCTCAAGTTCGGCACAGACACTACAGACCATCCATCCAGCTTCCCCGTCCTTCGACGGCGTGCGCTCTGTTGCCTCTTCAAAAAGAGAAATTGGCTCACCGTTCATAACGTGAACGCAAGCCAGGTAGTCACGGGTAGCTTGAGCGTGGTGTTCGCAACTAAGTTTTGGCATTGGGCCGCATCACTTTATTGAAGTGTTCTGTGCCTGCCGCGATGGGCACTGGATGCAAGCTGGCGGCAAAGCCTCCTGAATCCTCTGCAAAGGCAGTCGTTGGTGTTAGTAACGTCCTCGGCCCCCACCTCCACCCCGATCACCGCCTCGCCCTCCCTCACGTCCGCGCCCACCGCCGTAGCCGCCGCGACCACCACCACCTTCACGCGGCCGGGATTCATTGACTACAACATTGCGGCCCATGAAATCCTGGCCGTTGAGGGCCTGGATAACGCGGGCCGCTTCTTCATCATTGTTGATTTCAAAGAAGCCGAACCCACGCGGCTGTCCAGTGTTGCGGTCCGTCACCAGGCTCACGGTCGCTACTGTTTCACCCGCCTGTTTGACCCAGTTGCTTATATCTTGTTCCGTAGCCTGGAATGGTAAGTTGCCCACGTACAGTTTCTTCAAGGTAGCTCCTTTGGCGAGGGGAACGCGGCTCAAGGCGCGGGCAGCTTAGCGGCGACTCGCGCAGCATCACCAATCCTCTACTGTCTCTTCTTATCAAAGTAACGGCAATGATTTATTTGAGTTGGTAGCTTCGAAAGACATCCAGTCACGGAACAACGCCTTGGACACAGGAGAAAATTCCCAAGGCTCTACTTTAAGCCCCGGCACCCGCAGCAGCAACGTGCTCGCTGATCGGCTGCTGCATACTCCTGATTCCTAGGGCAATGTCCTCTTGCTATTGACAGTGAGTTCTGTCTAGTGGTACATACTGTACCATGACAAATCGTAAAGAACCAGGCGCTCACGTGCGACCCCCGCTCACCGACCTCGAAAACGAAGTGATGCATGCCGTATGGGAACGGGAGGCGTGCACTGTCGACGCGGTCCATCGGATCATCGCCCGTAAGCGCAACCTCAAAGAAACAACCACTCGCACCTTACTGCGCCGCCTTGAGCACAAGGGCTACCTTATGCATGAGTCGGATGGGAGAGCCTATGTGTATCGGGCGGTAGAACCAGCGCGTAGTTTAGCGGCCCGCGCTGTCCGACAGATCATCGACCGATTTTGCCAGGGATCCGTTGAAGAGCTGGTGACGGGCATGGTAGACGCCAAAGTCCTTACTAAAGTCGAAATCGAACGGTTGGGGGAATTTGTGCGCAACCGGAGGCAGGGAGGAAAGTGATGGAACGTCTATTTCTTGAATGTACGATCCGGGCAGCCTTACTTGTGGCAGGAACGGCAGCTGTGATCCTTGTGTTGCGGGTCAAGGATGCGGCGGTAAAGCACAAAATCTGGACGGGCGTCATGTTTTTGATGTTGATGCTTCCTGCTTGGACTGCCTGGGGACCCAAGGCGTCTGTGCGTCTGTTGCCTATCCAAGCGCAGAAAAGTACGACGGCGGCTCATGGACACGATTTTTTGGTTGGCATTGCGAGCAAAACCAACTCGGAGGACTCTCGTGGAACGCCGTCTCCTGTATTGAATTGGCGAAGTGTCTTCTTGGGCGTGTATTTGCTGGGTTTTGGTGCGCTGCTGCTCCGCTTGGCAATTGGTACCGTTCGTGCGCACAAGCTTGTTTGCCGAGCAGTGTTATTCGAAGGGAGGTTGACCAGCTCTTCCTGTACTGTACCAGTGACCGTGGGTTTGCTTCATCCGAAAGTGATTTTGCCGGAAGAGTGGCGTGATTGGCCGGAAGCGAAACTGGCTGCTGTCTTAACGCACGAGGGCGAGCACGCTAGGCGTCGTGACCCCCTAATCAAATGGCTCGCCCTCTTCAACCGTGCTCTCTACTGGTTTCATCCACTGGCATGGTCTCTCGAATCCCGCCTCTCTACTCTTGCTGAGGAAGCCTGCGACAATCTCGTGCTATCGCGGGGCCATCGTCCCCTCGATTATTCCGAATACCTTGTGCAGATGGCTCGTTCTGTCTCCGACTCAGGAGTGCGGCTCAACATTGCCGGTGTTGATATGCTCGGCAGTTCCTTGCCAAAACGAATTCGAAGAATCACTGAGGGTAGGCTGATTGAGAGTATTTCGCGTGTGCGGATGGCGTTGCTTGTTTCAGCTAGTGCGGCTATGTGCCTATTATTGGCGGCGGGTAATCTCGATCACGCTTTGGCCTCTCCTGACGATTCCCCACAGAGCCAATTGGGCAATTCTTCCGAATCGAGTGCAATCCGTTTGAAATTCGATTCCGTCACAATTCACGTTAACGCGAGCGGAGACAAAGCCCCAGGAGTCGGCCCCACAACCGCCCATACATCACTAGGACTGCTTATGGTGAGTGCTTATCAACTACCGGAGAGCCAATTTTTGGGTCTGCCTGACTGGGCCGACTCGGACCGTTTTGACATCCAAGGCACAGTGGGTGGAAATCCAGGACCGGAACAGACGAGCATGATGTGGCAATCGGTTCTCGCCGACGAGTTCAAACTAACAATGCACCGCGAGACGCGGCAGCTTCCCTTCTATGAACTTGTAATCGCAACGCCGGGGAGGCTAGGCCCTCAGCTTCATCCGAACGACACTAAGTGTGACCCAGGAGCAGCAATGGGAACACCTGCGTCCATTGCATGTGGCCGCGTCTCACTTACTCGGACGGCCAGTGCGTTGAGATATTCAGGCCAGGGCATGACCATTCAACAGTTTATTGCAACCCTAGCTGGTTTCGGGTCGAACGAGAAGCTTGACCGCTGGGGTATGAATCGAAATCTTGACCGTCCCATCGAGGATCGGACAGGACTGAAGGGAAAATTCGATCTTGAGCTTGAATTTGCACCACAGTGGCCGGGCTTCGATACTATCTCTGGCCCTTCGGGACCGCCATTACTGTTCAAAGCTTTGGAGGAGCAACTAAGACTCAAGCTAGAGCCGCGAACAGGTCCCGTCGATGTTTTGGTTATCGACTATGTGGAACGACCCTCTGAGAGGAACTTGTAGCTATTGCTCCTGCGCTGCGATCCGCCAATGGCGATTGCTCCTATTTCTACGGCTGTAATTTGTCCGGTTGGTCACGCTTCGCAGTGCTTCACCCTTATGATCGGGCTAATCGGCTGCGGTGGCGGCTTCGTTCAAACGGGCAATTATGAGACCTGAGACATTCCCGCTGCGATTTGTGGAGTTGTGAAACATCTCCTCTCGCCCCCTCATCTGGCTGTAGTTCGGGTTAAGAATTTTTACCCACGAAGTTGGCGCTGGCGCGTATATGCCGCGTTTGTATTTACCGACGATTCCTTCACAGTCCTGCTGGCATATGGCTTCGAACAATCTGACGCCGTGCCTCTCCATGTGGCTTGCATATAACAGGTTCGGTTTCGACTCGCTCGAATTAATTGCCGTAACCTGAGTTTGCGTTCGATCAGTGGCAGGCTTCGGAGGTCCTCGTTATTAGCCACAGCAAATGGAAGCAATATAGGATCGCATTGACTTTACGCGGTAGTCTTTAATCACGCGAATAGCCGGGCAAATGCTGATGTCGTTGTCGCGAGGCAAAACTTCACTCTATCGGGATGACACGGCAGTATCCGCGTAGCCGAGGCGCACCATGCCTTCCTGCTTGCCGTTCACAGAAGCCTGGGTCAGCCATTCGAGTGAGGCTTTGAAGAGCATTAGATGATTTCGTTCCCACATTGCGTTGTGTGAGGAGCAAGCTAGATCAACGAATACCTTCTGACGCGACGCTAAATCAGCATATAAGTCGCGGACGCGCTCCTGCGGAACCTACTTGTCGTGTACGCCGGAGACCATCAATGTTGGAACGCCTATTTTTGTTGCAGCGGCAGAATTAAAGCCCCAGACGGTTACGTTGGGAGAGCGCCTTACGCCCGCGCCCCAAGTTGCTCCAACAGGATCAGATTTAATCATTTCTGACCAGATGCTTTCTCCTACCGCCGGGTCATATTGATCCGGGCACCCCACCTGTCGGTTCCAATTCGCAACGAACTCTTCATGTGACCCCGTGTTCATGGCTGGCCCTTCGGCAGGCACTTGAGCGGGTGGAGTCCCGGACATCGTGCGGTTGTAAGCCGGTGCCAGCAAAACGAGTTTCTGAACCTTGTCTGGATTTTGGGCAGCGTAACCACCTGCTCGCGGCCCACCCAATGACCATGCGACAAGATTGAGTTTTTCAACGTGCCGCAATGCTCGAATGTAATCCACGACGGCGGCAATATCGTTCCAGTCGGACGCGATGGTGGTCATATGGCGACCATAGCGGGCCGCGCAGGGTGCGGAAAGCAGGATCGGCACAAACTGGACCTGCTGCTCTTTCGCAAGATTGCATGGATCGTTCATTGCCAGCGGGCGGGTTGACCGACCATAGCCCGTGACATCCATGGCGAACACGTCGAAACCGGCCTGCGCAAGATATGCCATCCAACTGTAATCCTGATAGGGAACGTCGAAGCCGACCTCTGCTGGCGTGCCCGCGCCGTGAATGAATAAGACAACGCGGTCGGCCAAAGACGAGGCCCGAAGGGCAGTGGCAGAACGGAGCCGTTCACGCAAATACAACTGCGAAACCTGACCAGCTATCGATGGCACGGTAGAACGCACGGACACGTAATGATCAATCGTCAGGACTTGGCTGCTGTCATCAGCTACAGCAGCCTGCGCGAACATCAAAATGGTTATTCCCCAGAGCAAGCAAGAAGCCACGCGCTTTCTCATGATTTTCAACTCCGGCGCGGATAGCTTTGAACCGCAGGTGCGAGAAATTTCAATGCGTATTGTTGTACGCCCATGGGGAAACAGCAGTCAAGGACCCCGATGCTTACGTCGTGGGCACGGGGCACGCTGAATTCGATATCGCAAGAGAGACTGGGCGTCAAGCGACGGTCAGAGTTCCCGCGCCTCCTCGGCTCAGGACCAGTTTTTGTGTTATACCTGCTGCAACCTGAAGTGCGAGGATCTTTCAATGAGAAAAAGTTTATTACTAATAGTAATTGCGTTTGCGGGATTTGCTGGCTTTCTCATGGGCCAAGTTACTACCGAGAGCAAATTGGAGATCGTAAAATACCCGCTGCCCGGCTCTGAGGACACGGTCGGAGAAGTTGAGACGCAACAGGCACGGAAGGTCCTAGATGACTTTTATCAATCTAACGTACTTAAGATGAGTGCCGATGCTTCTCCTATCAACGATGTCGCCGCAAGAGGCCGTCTCATGGCGGACCATTTCATCCAGGTCAGCGAGAGGTTTGGAGTTGGCGAAAGACTTACCAAAGCCAAGGTTCTGGGGGACACGAAATCGGGACAAATGCATATGGACCACCTCAAGCACGACCATATTCGACTGATCGCATTTGGTGAAAACGTAGTTGTCGTGACTGGACACAGCAGTTCGGTCCTGCATTACAACGGCAAAGTCGATACCGCTGATCGCGTGTTTGGGGATACCTGGGTTAAGCTGAATGGACGCTGGCAGCAAGTGATACACGGCGTGGCGAGCGCTCCTAATGGTGTCACGAGAGGTTATGAATAGGAAAAGCCTCAAGCAATTCTGTTCTGCTCGTTAAGGAGATCCAAGACATGCAAATGGCAGGTAACACGATTCTCATCACTGGTGGAAGTTCCGGTATTGGCCGGGCACTTGCCGAGGCATTTCATAAGCTCGGGAATCAGGTGATCATTGCGGGTCGGCGCAAAGTTCTTTTGGATTCAGTGACCGCACAAAATCCGGGAATGAAATCAGCCGTGCTCGACGTGCAGGATTCGGCGAAGCTCAAGACTTTCGCGGCTCAGATCACCGAGGACTTTCCGTCTCTCAATGTGCTCATCAACAACGCGGGCATCGCGAGGCTTGAGAATCTTAACAAGACGCCAGCAAACCTGACTGACGCCGAAGCGATCATAGAAACAAATCTACTCGCGCCCTTACGCTTGACAGCGTCTCTGCTCCCCTTGCTGAAAAAGCAGCCACGCTCGACTATCATGATGGTCTCATCTGGACTCGCGTTCTTGCCATTGGCTATGACGCCCACCTATTGTGCGACAAAGGCAGCCATCCACTCCTACACACAGTCGCTTCGCTACCAACTCAAGGATACAGCTGTCGAGGTTCTTGAGTTGGTGCCACCTTATGTAGCTACTGAGTTGGGGGGAGCTCGTCAGGCGAACGATCCTCGTGCGATGCCGCTCGCCGAATTCACCGCAGAAGTTATAGAGATTCTACAGACGCAGCCAGAGGCAAAGGAAATCTGTGTGAAGCGGGTCTACCCTCTCCGGTTTGCGGCAGAACAGGGCCAAGTGAAATACGAAGAGCAGTTTCTCGGTTTCAACAATTCTGTGGCCGCAGCTGCTTCCGTCTAGCCCTGGTTTCGCTGACGAGAACGTACGCTTTTGGCTTTGACTTCTTGACGTTTTTCTTTATGCAGCCCGGCCACGAATCTCGGGAAGGGAAATAGCATCATGGCGGACCTACAAAGCAAAGAACTGGTGGAAAAAGAGACTGCTCTAATTGCAGAGATTGAACGCTTGTTGCCGGATTTCGCCCGCTCCTGTCGTGGCAGCGAGGATGTGGTGATTATCCATCAGGATTCATTCGCGGCGGACTACCAGGACGAAGAATATGCACTCTTCGGGAAAGCTATGAAGTTCGCGGGCATCTACGGAAAGGAAATCCGCGTAATCGGAAAGAACAGAGAGACGCTCACTACGGCGAAAGCCGCACTCGTACAGTGACTACAGCTTATCCTTCGCCGCCATCTTCTTTTTCACTATCCGGCTGCACGTACTGTTCCGCGGGGTTCGGTTGCTCGTTACAGATTCCGCTTATTTCGCCTCGCTCCTGCATTATGAATGACATAGGGCAGCCTTCTTGGTTAGGCTCAACCTCAAGTTGACTATTGTCTTTTTCTCCGGTTGTCACGGTCCATGAAGGAGCATCACTGGCGGGAAACGAGTCCTCGGAGGCTTCATTCACCACGTCGGTGGCGTTATCCGCCGATGCAGGCTCATCTCGTTTCGTGGCTGGCTTCGATGTCATCGGTTCACCCTTTTAAGTTTACCGAGTGTAGGGTCATCTTGCTTCGTCAATGCCTAGCGAAATAAAGCGAATATGCTACCCTCCGCGTATGTCGGTGCGTTCATGCCGCGTCACGATCCGCGATACCAAGGGTATCGAGCACAGCACCGAAGTAACTGCCGAAAGCCTTTATGAAGCGGTCGCGCTCGGGCTCCGGGCAATCCTCCAGTGCAGTTGGGTCGAGGACATCGGCCAGAGCTTCACAATTCGAGTCTTGGCCAGAGATACGCCAGTCGAGCACACTGTGGAATTTCGTGCGTTTCACAAGTGGCTGGAACAGCGAGGGAGAAGTCCAAGTGAGATTAGGGCGCGGGGTCAGATAGGAAGCTCCGATGAGGAAGAATGCCACATTGAATCGTACTTAGTAAAACCGTCGCTGCCTCGTAGAACGTCGTTGCCTTTGCAGGCCGTTACCGGCGCAACGCGGCTGAACTATGGTGTACACAGTGCCGGTCTCAAGGTCGAGCCGCCACAGTCGTCTCCGGCCTCTCCCCTCTTGCGCACAAGTTAACCGTTGTATTAATTTACCCCCTCCCGAACGATCGCCCGTACCCCCCGATGACGAAATGCTGTAAGCGCAGCCAAAGGGCTCGCCACCTGGGGTTATGCATGTGCTTATGGGGAGACGTTATGAAACCCAGCCCGGTTCGTAACTGCTCGATTTCGGCACAGTTAATTTTGCACGCCTCGTTTTTGAAGAAACTCCGTTCGCGGTGGCCTGCCGGAATATGGTTGTTCAGCACAGGAATTCTCGTCCTTGTAGGCAGCATATTTGCGCCGGCGCATGCGCAAGTGGTCCTGACGGTAGCGGGTGGTGCGAGCCCCAACCCCGCGCCCTCCGAGAATGTTTGCACTCCCATTCGTGCAGCGGCGGCTCACGGGTCGGACATCTACCTCGTAAGCTGTGATCGCATTTACAAAGTGAGCATGCAGGGTACCTGGACGTTAGTGGCCGGGAACGGTATCGATGCGTTCAGCGGTGACGGCGGACCGGCCACTAGTGCAAGCCTCGGGCAACCCGAAAGCATCGCGCTCGATACGGGCGGGAATTTATACATCTTGGACAGCCACAACCGTCGAGTAAGGGAAGTTTCTGCGTCGACGGGGATCATTCAAACGATTGCCGGCACCGGCGTCGGGGGATTCGGCGGTGATGGCGGCCCGGCCACATTCAGCCGCATTGGAGGCTACGGCGCGATAACTGTGGATACACAGGGGAACGTCTTTTTGGCCGACGAGCTTAATAATCTTGTTAGGGAGATCGTGGCATCAACTGGGTTCATCCAGACAGTCGTGGGGCAGCTTTCGCTCCCGCTAGGCGTTTCTGTGGACTCTTCCGGGAATGTCTTTATTGCTGACACGGGTCATCATCGCATCCTGGAATTGACGGGAGGTCTCGGAGGGGCCATCCAGACGGTTGCCGGAAATGGGACAGCAGGCTTTGCTGGGGATGGCGGGACGGCAACGAGCGCCGAACTCTATTACCCCTACGGTGTATTCGTGGACAACTCGGGGAACATTTTCGTTGCCGACACAGCCAACAATCGTATCCGCCAAGTCACTGCGGGGATAATCACAACCATAGCGGGAAGTGGGGCCGCAAATCCGAGCAGTTGCAACACCAGCTTTGACCAATGTATCGGCGATGGAGGTCCGGCGATCAGCGCGATTGTTCCCTCTCCGTTAAAAGTGTTTAAGGATAACTCAGGGAATCTCTTTTTTCTGTCCCTAGTTGATGAACTTCAGGAGATCCGAGCAGGGACAGTAAACATCCAGACGTTCGCAGCAAATGGTGCAACGGGTTTTGGCGGGGACGGAGGGCCGGCCGCACAAGCGCAGTTGTACCTTCCAGCAGATGCTGTCGCGGATAAAGTGGGGAATATATATATTGCAGATATCGGGGCGGTACGCAAAGTTGTAGCGGCTACGGTCGTAATTCAAACGATCGCCGGAATAAGGGTTGGCGGCGCGACCTCGCTGAGCGGTGATGGCGGTCCGGCTGCCAGCGCAACCACCAGTCCCAACGGTCTTTTCGTGGACACGGCTGGAAATGTTTTTGTCGCAGACGCCTTCAACGAGGTGCGTGAAATCTCTGCCGCCACGGGCACGATTCGATCGGTTGCGGGGAACGGGGCGGCAGGGTATAGCGGCGATGGTGGGCCCGCCACGAACGCGCAGCTCAATTATCCGAGTAGCGTTTTCGTCGATGCTGCGGGAAACATATTTATTGCAGATGCGAACAACAGCGTTATCCGAGAAGTGATCGGCGGGCCGGGAGGAAACATTGTTACCGTTGCAGGTAATGGCACGCCCGGTTACAGCGGCGATGGCGGACTAGCGACTAACGCGCAACTGGCCTATCCCAGCGGCGTGTATGTAGATCCTTCGGGAAACATCTTCGTCGCTGATGGGAACAATGTCATTCGCGAAGTTGTGGCAGGCACGAACATTATTCAGACCGTCGCAGGGAATGGTCTCGACGGCTACAACGGCGACAATATACCCGCCACAATGGCCACGCTCAACGGCACGACAGGTGTCTATGGCGATACCTTGGGCAACATCTATGTACCAGATCCGATCAATAACATCGTTCGTGCATTTACGGTTGGCGGCAATATTCACACTGTCGTAGGAAATCGGGTTCAGGGATTTGGCGGCGATGGAGGCGGGGCGCTTGCGGCAGAGCTGGACTCGCCCATAGCTGTATTTGTGGAGCCCTCGGGCACGCTGATAATCACGGACACTGCTAATCATCGTATTCGCGTTCTGGGTCCGGCGCCTAGCGGTAATGCGAGCAGCACGACGATCAGCGCTTCACCAAATCCTTCTATCGGCGGCCAAAACGTGACGTTTACAGCGGCAGTCGGAAATTCGGCAGGCGGCGCACCAACCGGAACGGTCAACTTTCTGGATAATGGTACTCAGATCGGGTCAGTTGCCCTGAACAATGGCCAGGCTACTTTCATTACCTCGTCTCTAGCGGTCGGCTCTCACACCATCAGCGCGCAATTTGCGGGCAACTCCACATTCGCGTCGAGTACGTCCGCATCGTTGACCGAAACCGTGAATGCCGCCGCATTCGGCCCCGCTCCTGCCAACATGCCGACCGTCACGGCCGGCCAGAGCGTTACCTTTGCCTTGACCATGTATGCCGCCCCGGGTTCGAATCTCTCGTTTACGATGGCATGTCTTGGGTTGCCGGCGAATTCGTCGTGCAGTTTCAGCCCGAATCCGTTTGCGCCAGCTCCGCCGCCCAATGGATCGCAGGTGCAGGTGACGTTCTCAACTCAGGCAGCTTCGGCCTTGGTAAACATACCGCGTCAGAGAATTCCCTTAACGGGGAACTTCGCCTTGTTGGGTTTTGTGGGTTTGCTCGCCGCGATCGGTGGTTTGTTCGGCCGGTGCACGCGCAGCTCCGGCCGGTTCGCATGGACAACGGCGGCGGTCGTGCTCGCGACGGCGCTGGTCGGATGTGGCGGCGGCTCGAATCCGAGTACCCCCCTACCGCTGACTGGAGGGACGCCGAAAGGAATCGCTAATATTACTGTGAGTGCGACGTCAGGTTCGACAACTCTGATCAAGACAATTCCGGTGAATGTCCAGTAGTCAGTACCCTTGGGTATGAGGAGGGGAAATTGGTGGGGAGAATTTCCTAAGGAAGGGACCGGGGTGCCCATCGCTGGACAACCCAACTAGTGGCTGGTTGTGGCGCGGTATAACCTGACGAGTGCTTTCGCCTGGTGCCCCAACGATCTCTTCATTAGTTCAGACGAGACGCAATCGTTTTGACAACCTTGGCGACAACTTCGTCCACGGCTGGCGAAGCACCGGCTTGGGCCGTATGAGCCGACGCCGGTGACGTGGTTCAAAATCCTGAATCCTGAATACAGCCAGAAGCGCGGACGCCGGGAGATGTTCGATAAGTTCCACGAGCGCACCGCGAGAGCGACCATCGCCGGATTGCGGAACACTGAATTAGGGAATGGAATCTAAGGGCTAAGTCTTCTGGACAAGCTTTAACGCCTATCTCAAAATTGGTCTCGTAACTCATTTTGTTATCCCATTCTTCTGAGTCCTTCTTTTACCTTTGCCACGTTCGGGCCTTCTCCGGCTCCCTCATAAAATGAGAGGTCCTCGTCGATTCCAACCAGCCGCAAGACTTGTCCCCCTGGCGCCTGAAAATAAAGATGGGGGCCCGGTATATCAAGCTTCCTGACACCGAAATCGAGAATCCTCCGCGTCATTTCTTCCACGTTGTCGGACTTGATTTCCAGCCAGACCGATCTTGCAATCCGTAAGAACTCGCTCTCATTAGGGACATCCCCATAGAGAAACCCGATATAGAAGTTTTCTCCCAGACGAAGGAAGTGCCTTTCGTTCTCCTCTTTCGTGATTTTGCCACCGAGGACATCACAATAAAATTTGCGAATGCTGTCCCGAACTTGTCGCGGAACTATGACCGACGAATGATTTCCAAAAATTACTTTTGCCATGATCACTCCTTATCTGGCGCTTTCAATTGACGCTTTTTTGTGTGAGGCATCTCCAAATTGCTCAGGGAGAATATCTAAGAAGTAGTTCCAGCCTTTCTCGTGCGTCCTTGCCAAGTCATTGTCCGGAAGGTCGGAATGCACGAGGGTCATCAGAGTGTCTTCTCCCACTTTCTTAAACGTCACCGTGACCGTCGACTCCTCTCCTGATGTCTTCGGAGACATCCAGGTATGCTGAATTCGACCCGGTCGCTCTACCTCTGTAAATCGCCCGAAATGAGGAGTCCCCCTGACGGTAAAGTATAAAAACCCGTCCACTTTCGGATTGAAGATCAGCTTGTCAGCCGCATTCCAGGGGTTGCCGGGGATCTTTGGATTCAGCCACGCATCGTAAACCTCACTCGGAGGAGCGGGGATTGTTCGTTCAAACTTAAGTTCAATGGTTCTTTGATGTATTCATCTTTTCTTCTCTTTCTTGTCCTTAAAATACTGCTCAAACTGATCGAGGTGTTTGTTCCAGAACCGCTCGTACTCGTGCACCCATCCTGCTATCTCCCGAAGTGGTTCACCTCGAAAAGAAA
This sequence comes from uncultured Acidobacteriota bacterium, assembly GCA_963803735.1. Taxonomy (GTDB): domain Bacteria; phylum Acidobacteriota; class Terriglobia; order Acidiferrales; family UBA7541; genus Palsa-189. The sequence goes on from CAWDNV010000029.1 coordinate 37,217, forward strand.
TGAGGACTTCGCGACCCTGTTTTCTGCGTTCAATTAGTCCAGCTCTTTCGAGCAGCTTAAGGTGTTTCGTCACCGCGTTTAAAGCAGTGTCGAACGGCTTTGCGATTTCAAGGAATCGAGCAGGTCCACTTGCTAGCTGGCCGATAATCGCACGCCTAGTAGGGTGAGAAATGGCGGTCAGAACATTGCTTAGCTGATCCATGCCACACATTACACCGTATGGTGTAATGTGTGGCAAGCTCTTTATATGCCTTTTTTTTTGGAGTTAATCCCGTCGGGACTAGTTGCAGTACGTAGCTACTGAGGCGGGAAGTCCTCCACAAGTTCGTCGCCCCGATCAATGCACCAACAACCTTCCGGCAACCAACTCGTCTCTGGATCAGCATCCAATTCGACCCGTGTAAAGGATCGTTGCCAGCAGACCACGAAGGCAGCGGCAGCTTCATGGCCGTAATCTTCGTCGAAGGTGTTCACGCCATATATTATTGTTTCGATTGAGCAGCTATGGAGTTCGTCTTGTAATTCGTCGTGGGCGATGAGGGCGCGGCCGTATGGTTGCAATCAACAGCGCATTGATTGCAACGGCGGAGCCCCGAATCAATCAACCGGGATGGGATCTTCCGGTGGGATTACTGGCCAGGTGAGCTGCTGCCCATGTCGGGACAATCAATACGCAATTGATTGACATCGCCCTGTTGATGACGGGGGCTAGTTGCAAAGGACTGCGCGTCTATTGAAGGTTCGCGAGCGCCGTCGCGTTTGCGTCATAAAAGTCGCACTGTCCCGTGCGGTATCCGTTAATCTGTACAGAAGCATCGTCAATTTGGAGCATAGGATCAGTGTTTGCGTTGTAAGGCGGCCACACCTTAGCTCCTGCTGGATTTGGATTGCCTCTGGTGGCGAACTGCGTCCAATAACCCATGATTTGGCTGGACAGCGCGAGTTCGGCAGGCGTGGGCGTGTAAATACCGGGATCGACGAACGACGGATCGCCAAACAAAAAGTGGTCTTGGGCCCCGTGAAAAGCGCGATAAGGGGTCACGTTAGGGTCATTGTTTTCGAACCTGTGGGTATAGATGTAACGCCAGACAGGTCCTCCGCTCGTGCCAACGGCGGCGCGGGAGACCTGGCGATAAGGGCAGCTGCCGCCCACGGTCAGATCGCTATCCACCGCGATGAGCTGCCAGACGGGCAGATCGAGGATGTCACTTGGCGCATAGAGACTCAACAGTGTGTTCGAGCCCGACGGTGTGACGAGTGGATCGAATTCGGCGTGAATCGTGCTATCGAAACCTGTCTCATCGATTTGCGAACTGGTCGGATCGTCGTTGGGACACTGGGTAGCGGGCAGCGTGACACCGGCACACCAGCTCGGCATGCCGGCCATAGATGCGTCCTCTCTATTGGAGCCGAGGAGCAGCGGAACAGGGGAGCCGCCATGTTGCTGAAGCCAGTCGTACGGATTTACCGGAACGACGTCGGGCTCCAGGTTGACGATTAGCACGGGATCGTTTTGCGTATACCAGGTTGAATATGCCGCGTTCGGATTGCAGCCGGTTGTTGCTGGCAGGACGCATGGGGCTACAAGAGTGGCCGCTGCGACGCTTCGGAGACAAGTAAGGAATTCGGCGGCGGGAACCGTGTCACACACAGTGGATTGCCCACCGATCGTGCCGGTGAACCCGCTAACGAGAGGCGCATCCTGAGCTTCTTTGGCTGCCAAATCCAGTAACTGTCCATGGACGATAGAGCCGCCTTCCATGATAGCGGCGGAGAAGCATAGCTGGCCTGCGCCGCATTGGCTCGATGGTCCCTGGGTAAGAGGTGAACTCAGCAACGTCTCGATGTCCGATGAACCTGAGGACGTGCCGAAAACCGTGATGTGCGCGGGGTCGCCACCGAATGAGGCGATGTTTTGCTGCACCCATGCGAGGGCGGCAATCTGGTCTCTCAAACCATAATTGCCTGAGGAACCCCCGTTCTCCGTATCCAGGCCTGAGTTCGTGAGGGAGCCCAGGATTCCCACCCTGAAATCCACAGTTACGAGAATGACTCCCTGCGTGGGCAGTTCGGGCGGATCGGAGTAATCGAAACCAGGATTACCAGTCCCCTTCCGATTGGCCCCACCGTGAATGTAGACCATCACGGGCTGCGGCTGCCCGTGCGGCGTCTGTGACGAAACGAAGACGTTCAGATAGAGGCAGTCTTCCTGGCCTTTCACCACGCCCTTAGGATTCGCCGACATACATCGGACTCCAGGTTGCTGGGGTTGCGAAGGTGCCGGCGGCTGAGGTGGCTTCCAACGCAAAGAGCCCACGGGTGGCGCCGCGTAGGGTATCCCGAGGAACTCGAGTACGTTGCTCGCGCCGCATTCCGGCGAGCCGCACGTAACAAGAGTCCCTTGCACTGTGCCGTTATTCGTCTGTGCGACCGTGCCCTTGATGCTTATGACGTAGCCGTGGCTGCCGGATTGATTGTTCGCATCGGTAACTCGAATGACAAATGCCACGTTTGATTGTACGACTGTCGGTGTTCCGGAAATTGTTATTGAGTCGCTCGAGGTGGTGGGCACGAGCATAAAACCAGCAGGCAAACCGCCGGAGAGCACGCCCCAGGTGAAAGGTGCCGCGCCACCTTCGGCTTGTAACGTCTCCGTGTACGCTGCCCCTACGGTTCCATCGGACAAGGATCTTGCGGAAATCGATGGTGCTGCCGGAGGCGGGCCGCCAGAATTGGTGTTAGTGGTGTTTGTAGTGTTATTGGCATTGGTGGGCGTCGCCGAGTTGTATCCTCCGCCGCCCGTACAGCCGCTGAGCAGCAACCATAACGGAGCCAGGAATAACCAAGAGGGCCAAAGCCATCGAACGGGTGGTACCGAATTAGTGGATACCATTTACCCCCATTCCGGCGTGAATTGCCTAACGTTTCAGGGTTACGCTTGGGGACGCTGCCGCTTAACGGTGGCCGATTCTATCCCTTAAAACCTGAGCGTCAAGGAATTTCATACACGGTCATCTGTTACGGTCATCTTTGTCGGGGGCGAAGCTGTTCGATTTCGGCTTGACCAAGCTATGGCTCACATCGAAGACGGGAACGAGGCAGCTGTGGTAGGTTGGTGGCCCAATGCAACTGATCCTGCAAAGCCGAATGATGGGAGATGTGGTTGTCATTCATTGCCAGGGTCATATCGTCTTTGGTGACGAGGTCCGCACTCTCCAACGGGAGGTCGAAAAACTTACGCACGTTAGGAAGAGCGTCGTTCTGCAGTTGGCAGGAGTTAGTTACGTAGACAGTGGCGGGTTGGGAGCCCTGGTTCGTCTCCGTAATCTGCTCCGGTTCGACGGCGGTGATCTGAAACTTTGCCAGTTATCTCCATTTGTTCTCCAGGTCCTTACAGCCACGAAGTTACATGGCGTGTTCCACACGTATGCATCGGAGAAAGAAGCGATTGAAGCATTTTCTTGGGCGCTAGCACCTCCTGAAAAGACATCTGGAGGAACGAGAATCGTTTGCATCGACAGTTCCAATGACTTACTGGCGTACCTGAACGTTCTGTTGAAGCGGGCAGGCTATGAAGTCTTCACGACCAAATACCTGTCCGATGCTATGATCCTCATACGTGCGACCAAGCCCCGTATCGTGATTTATGGTTCCGGGATGCAAACGAGCGAGTCAGCGATCGAGAAGTTCCGCGAGAGCGTTCCGAATGTGCAGGTCTTGCTTCTTCCGTCCGATTTTTCGACAGCGGAAGCGAGCCAAGCGGGCACGGAGTTAGTAGACCGCGTCCGGTCGGTCCTCACGGCTTAGCCATAGCTTCGGTAGCGCAATTCCTGCGAACGGAATCGCTGTTCCCGAGTCTGTAATCGACGCTACAATGCGCGTCACCACTTGTGAGGAGTGAGTGGCCCGATGGGTCTGCGTACCGGAACCCAACTAGGGCCCTACGAAATCCTCTCTGCGATTGGCGCAGGCGGGATGGGCGAGGTGTACCGCGCCCATGACAACCGTTTGAATCGCGATGTTGCTCTGAAAGTCCTGCCCGAAATCTTTGCCGCCGATCCCGATCGTATGGCTCGCTTTGAGCGCGAGGCCCGGGTGCTGGGTGCACTCAACCACGCCAACATTGCCGCAATCTATGGCCTAGAAGAATTTGGCTCGAACCGCGCACTGGTAATGGAGTTGGTAGCAGGAGAAACACTGGCAGACCGCATTGCTAAAGGCCCAATTCCAGTCGATGAAGTCCTGCCGATCGCAAAGCAATTATCGGAAGCGCTGGAATACGCGCATGATCGTGGAGTCATTCACCGCGATCTTAAGCCCGCGAATATCAAAGTCACCCCTGAAGGAACAGCTAAGGTGCTCGATTTCGGCTTAGCGAAAGCATTGATGGATGAACCTGTGGCCGCGGATCCCCGGGACTCGCCCACGCTGTCGATGGCGCCGACACTGGCAGGCGCGATTTTGGGCACAGCGGCCTACATGTCGCCGGAGCAGGCCAAAGGCAAACCGGTGGATCGCCGTGCAGATATCTGGGCGTTTGGCGTCGTGCTATTTGAGATGTTCATGGGCAAATCGCTCCACTCGGGTGAGACTGCGGCGGAGATAGTGGCCGCAGTGATGTTGAAGGAGCCCGGTCTCGAGGCTCTGCCAAAGAACACACCCGCTCCCATTCAGAATCTCTTGCGCCGCTGCCTGGAAAAGAATGTGCATCGCCGGTTACAGCACATCGGTGAAGCACGCATCATCATCGGCGACACTCTGTCCGGCTCCTCAGCTACGGAACCGGTCCCACTTCAGAGCAAGGCCCCTAACCGCCTCTTCGGCAGGGTTGCGATCATCGTAGCTGCTGTGCTCTTTGTCGGGCTCGCTATCGTGTCGTTCCTCCATTTCCGCGAGACGCCGCCGGAAATGCCGATCATGCGCACGACGATTCTCCCTCCAGACAACACCACGCTGGACTTCACCACCGGCTTGGGCCTGCCGACTCTCTCGCCTGACGGAAAGCGCATCGTATTCGGTGCTCGCACTTCCGACGGCAAGGCCCCGCTATGGGTCCGATCCCTGGACGCTCTGACCGCGCTGCCTCTGGCCGGCACTGACGGAGCCAGCTTTCCGTTCTGGTCGCCTGACAGCCGATTCGTCGCATTTTTCGCCGATGGCAAGCTCAAGAAGATAGATACCTCCGGCGGGCCTGCGCTCACGCTGGCGGATGCGCCCCAGGGCCGTGGTGGAAGCTGGAGCCGGGAAGGTGTGATCGTTTTTGCGCCGGCTAACACCGCTGGTCCTCTTCTCCGCGTTTCCTCAGCCGGTGGCGTATCGACTCCGCTCCCCGCCGGAGAAGGGCGCATGCCCTCGTTCCTTCCCGATGGGCGTCACTTCCTTTACCAGGCTCTGCCCGGACGGCCTGGCAATCAAGATGGGAACGGGAACCTAGCTATTCGCGTCGGCTCTCTAGACGGCGGAGAGAGCAAGGTCGTAATGGAAGCCGGTTCCAATGCAATCTATGCGCGAGGGTATACATTGTTTCTGCGCAACGCCACGTTAATGGCTCAGCCGTTTGATGCTAAGCGCCTAGCGACTACCGCAGAGGCCGTTCCAATCGCGGAGCAGATTCAAACCGTGCTCAACAGCGGGAGCGTCGGAGTTTTCTCGGTTTCCGAGAGCGGAATGCTAGCGTACCACACGGGCGTAGGCGCAGGTGGCTTGCTGCTGACGTGGTTTGACCGGAGTGGGAAGCAGGGGGTGACGCTTGGTGAGCCTGCCAACATCGTTGGGTTTCAATTCTCGCCGGATCGAAAGAACCTTGCGGCCTCCGTCCAGGATCCTTCGAATACGGATATTTGGATCTACGATGTCTCTCGCGGTCTTCGTACCCGGTTAACTTTCGACCCTGCCATTGATAACAATCCCGTCTGGTCGCCCGATGGGAGAAGCATCGCCTTCGCATCGGGCCGGAAAGGGCACTTTGATCTATATCGGAAATCGTCCGATGGCTCTGGCGCCGAGGAACTACTGTATGCGGACGATCGTGACAAGACGCCTACCAGTTGGTCGCCGGACGGCAAATTTCTGCTGTATTACGACCGCGCCTTAGCCGGAGCCGCCTCGGGCGTGTGGGCGTTGTCACTGACACCCGAAAAGCCTGGTGGGTTGCTCAAGCAGTTTCTGGTTTTACAGACTCCTTTAAGTGTGTTTGACGCACAATTCTCGCCAGATGGCAGGTGGATCGCTTATACGTCAGATGAATCACGTCGCGCCGAAATTTACGTCACTCCGTTTCCGCTGCCGCCTTCCGGGTCCGGGGGGAAACGGCAGATCTCGACGGCCGGAGGGTTCTTGCCGCGATGGCGGCAGGACGGCAAAGAGATCTTTTACCGCGGGCTAGACCGGCGACTCATGGCAGCGGAAGTGAACTCCGGTGGAGGGACGCTCGAAATCGGCCAAGTCCGGCCGCTCTTCGGTGCTACGCCCAACACGTCCGAGACTATTAATCCCTTGTACGATGTTTCGGCGGATGGGCAGCACTTTTTGTTGCGCATTCTTCCGGAGCAGAAGGCTGGAGAGCCTCTCACATTGGTACAAAACTGGACGGCGGGCTTGAAGAAATGACGCTCGCCGCCGGCACCAGACTCGGACCGTATGAAATCAGCGGCGCTATTGGTGCGGGCGGGATGGGTGAAGTTTACCGAGCGAAAGATACCCGCCTCGATCGAATTGTCGCTATCAAGATTCTCTCCGACCATCTTTCCGATCGCGCCGGATTGCGCGAGCGTTTTGATCGCGAAGCACGTACTGTCGCTAATCTGAATCACCCGCACATCTGTACGCTCCACGATGTCGGCCAGCAGGACGGAACTGACTTCCTGGTGATGGAGTATCTCGAGGGCGATACGTTAGCCGAACGGTTGAAGAAAGGGCCGCTGCCGCTCGATCAGGTTTTGCAATATGCCATCGAGATCGCGGATGCCCTTGATAAGGCCCACCGAAAAGGTGTGACCCATCGCGATCTGAAGCCGGGCAACATCATGCTCACGAAGTCCGGCACGAAATTGCTCGACTTCGGCCTGGCAAAGCTCAAGGCCTCACCACCTCAGAGTCCTCTGTCACAACTTCCCACCGCAAATGCCAGTATCACCGCGCAGGGAACCATTCTGGGTACATTGCAGTACATGGCGCCGGAACAGCTGGAAGGCAAGGAAGCCGATCCACGCACGGATATTTTCGCGTTTGGCGTGGTGGTCTACGAGATGGCCACGGGGAAGAAAGCATTTGAGGGTAAGAGTCAGGCCAGCCTGATTGCGAAAATCCTTGAGACCGACCCACCGCCGATATCTTCGCTGCAGCCAATGACACCTCCACAACTGGATCGCGTGGTGAAGAAATGTCTGGCCAAGGAGCCAGAGAAAAGATGGCAAGCTGCAAGCGACCTAACGGATGCATTGAAGTGGATTATCGACGGAGTATCGCCGGCGCCTGTAGCCACCAGCCGCAAGGGTCGACTGAGCAATGCACGAGTTGGCTGGGCAGTCGCAGCTACTTTGCTTCTCGTGTTATTGGGGCTGAGTGCTTGGGGGTATTTCCGACGCCCTCCTGACAACATACGATCCATCCGCTTTTTCGTTTCCCCGCCGGAGAACTGGAGCTTTGCGGACCTCGTCGGTCCCAGTGCCGCGGCTTTATCGCCGGCCTCCCTTGCGGTTTCGCCCGACGGCCATCGGATTACCTTCACCGCCATGAGCGCCGATCGCAGATCTCTCTTGTGGATCCGTTCGCTCGACACGCTGGCCGCACAGGCAGTGGCGGGAACGGAAGGCGCCGGGCGCACATTCTGGTCGCCCGACGGTCGCTTTCTCGGATTCTTCGCGGGCGGAAAGCTTAAGAAGATCGACGTCTCAGGTGGCCCGCCCATTATGTTGTGCGACGCCCCGGACGATCGTAGCGGTACATGGGGTCGAGATGGGGTGATCGTCTTTGCGCCGACAAATACTTCGGCGCTCCAGAAAGTATCCGCTCTAGGCGGCGTGCCTAGCGCAGCCACCACGCTCGGTGCAGGCGAGGTGGGTCACAGGAGGCCGCTTTTCCTGCCCGATGGCCGGCACTTTCTCTACTACGCGGCCTCGTCGAGCAGCGCGGGCGGTGGGCGGGTGTACGTGTCATCGCTCAACTCGGCAGAACGGAAATTGTTGATCAATTCGGATTCAGTAAACGTCAGCTACAGCCAGGGGCATCTGCTGTTTCTACGAGAAACCACGCTCATGGCACAGCCGTTCGACGCGCAGCGGCTGACAGTGACGGGCGAAGCGTTCCCGATTGCCGAACAGATTCAGACTACAAACACCAATCCGCCGTACGCGGTCTTCTCAGCGTCAGAGAATGGCGTATTAGCGTATCAAACCGGACCAGGAGTAGCTGGCTCCCAGCTCATATGGTTTGACCGCACCGGCAAGCAGATCGGCGTAGTCGGAGATCCGCGTGGGTACACCGACCTTGAACTTTCTGCAGACCAAAAGCGGGCATCTGTCAGCACATCATCACAGACGGGCGAGGACATCTGGTTATACGACTTGGCACGCGCCCTCCCGACGCGTTTCACGTTCGGCCCGGGATTTGCGTTTGGGTCGATCTGGTCACCCGATGGCAGCAGGGTAGTTTTCAACTCCAATCGTAAGGGGCATATGGACCTGTATCAAAAGGCCTCCAGCGGCGCTGGTGCGGAGGAAGTACTCCTCGAAGATAATCTTGATAAATATCCTATGAGCTGGTCTCCAGATGGCCGTTTCATCCTGGTTTCATCCTGTATGTCAGCGTCGGTGCGACAACAGGCAACGATTTATTTATTTTGCCGCTTTCCGGAGATCGCAAGCCGGTTCCGTTTCTGCAAACGCAGTTCAACGAAGGCCAGGGGCAATTCTCTCCCGACGGCCGATGGGTTGCATATGCCTCAAACGAATCTGGCAGAGTGGAAATTTATGTTGCTCCCTTCCCCGGTCCCGGCGGTAAGTGGCAGATTTCGACTGCCGGCGGAAGTTTTCCGCGCTGGCGGCGTGACAGCATGGAGATGTTTTATCTGGCTCCTGACGGTACCCTAATGGCGGCGGCAGTGAACGGCAAAGCTTCAAGTTTTCAGGTCGGTGCTGTGAAGCGACTCTTTTCGACGCACGTAATCGGCCCACGTCGTGAGTACGACGTATCTGCCGACGGCCAGAAATTCTTGATCAATTCAGCCCCACAGCAAAACCTGGCAGCGCCGGCACCGATCACCGTGGTCGTCAACTGGACCGCGGGGTTGAAGAAATGACCGTTGCCGCCGGCACCAAACTCGGACCATACGAGATCACCGGCGCCATCGGTGCGGGCGGAATGGGCGAAGTGTATCAAGCGCACGACACCAAGCTCGGGCGCGATGTGGCCATCAAGGTCCTGCCGGAAGCTTTCGCGCACGATCCAGAAAGGCTTTCCCGCTTTCAACGCGAAGCGAAGATGCTGGCAGCTCTGAACCATCCCAATATCGCGACGATTTATGGACTAGAGCATTCCGACGGCACAAATTATCTGGTGATGGAGTTGGTTTCCGGCGAGACGCTGGCAGACCGCGTCAAGCGAGACAGGCCGGTTCCAGTAGAAGAAGCGTTGTCAATCGCAAAGCAGATCGCCGAGGCCCTGGAAGCCGCTCACGAGAAAGGCATCATTCACCGAGACCTGAAGCCCGCCAACGTGAAGGTCACGCCAGAAGGCAAGGTAAAGGTTCTGGACTTTGGCTTGGCGAAAGCGTTTGCGGGTGATGTGGCCGATAGCAATCCTTCCCAATCGCCAACACTGAGTGCTGTGGCGACTATGCAAGGTGTGCTCCTGGGCACGGCGGCGTACATGAGCCCGGAGCAGGCACGCGGCAAATCAGTAGACAAGCGCACCGATATTTGGGCGTTTGGGTGTGTGTTATATGAGCTGCTCACAGGGAAGCAGGCGTTTGCTGGCGATGACATCACCGACATTCTTGCAGCCGTGGTAAGAGCCGAACCCGACTGGCAAGCATTGCCTGCTGCCACTCCAGCGCAAGTACGCACTCTACTGCGGCATTGCTTGCAAAAGGACAAGAGGCTACGTTTGCGCGACGCCGGAGACGCACAGATCGAAATTCAGGAAGTGCTCACTGCGCCGGTGACGGCCGAGCCAGTCGCAGCGCAGCGCAGGAATCGCGAGCGGCTGGCCTGGGTGGCGGCAGCGGGTGCGCTCGCGCTGGTTGCCATCGCGTTGGCCATTGGCTTCGTGCTGCGCGCTCCGAAGCCGCCGCAGCCGATGCGCCTGAGCGCAGAAATCGGCGCGGACGCCAGCCTGTACACCGGCCTCGGGCCTTCCGCGATCCTCTCGCCCGACGGCACGAAACTGGCTCTCGTGGCCGCCGGTTCCGATCAGAAGCGGCGCATCTACGTCCGCTCGCTCGACCAGTTGCAGGCCACCGCGCTTTCCGGCACGGAGAATGCCCGCGATCCCTTCTTTTCGCCCGATGGCCAGTGGCTCGGCTTTTTCGCCGACGGCAAGCTGAAGAAGATTTCCGTACAAGGCGGCGCAGCGGTCACGCTCTGCGATGTTGTCGATGACCGTGGCGGAAGCTGGGGCGAAGACGGCACGATCGTGTTTACGTCCGATAATAACGGGGTGCCCTTATCGAAGGTGTCTTCAGTGGGGGGAACGCCCCAATTCCTAACAACCCTCGATAGGCAAGCGGGCGAAGAGACGCACCGCTGGCCCGAGGTACTGCCAGGAAGCAAGGCTGTTCTTTTCACGTCCAACACCCACGGAAACTACTACGAAGACTCAGACATCGTCGTGTACTCCATGGCTTCCCGGCAGCGAAAGACACTGCAGCAGGGCGGCTTCTATGCCCGCTATTTGCCAAGCGGGCACGTGGTCTATATGCACGAAGGCACGCTGTTTGCCGTCCCCTTCGATCTGAAGAGGCTGGAGGTAACCGGCCAGCCGGCGCCAATCCTCGAAGGCGTGGTCACCAATCCCGGCGTTGGCGGGGCACAGTTCTCCTTTTCCGACACCGGAAACCTCGTGTATGTCGCCGGTGGTGCCGGGGTTCAGAATGTCTCCATCTACTGGATGGACCGCGAGGGTAAATTCACGCCCCTCCGTGAGACTCCTAGCAGGTACTACAATCCCGCGTTCTCTCCCGATGGGAAGCGTTTGGCGCTGGAAATCTTTGATGGCAAGAGGAGGGACATCTGGGTGTACGAGTGGGAACGTGATGCACTCACTCGCCTAACCTTTGCCGGCGAAGGAGACAGCAAACCTGTCTGGACTCCCGACGGCCAGAGGATCGTCTATTCCTCCCAGGAAAAAGGCGGCGTGCTTAACCTCTGGTGGATACGCGCCGATGGCGCCGGGGATGCCCAGCGCCTCACTGAAAGCAAGAGCCCGCAATACGCGACCTCATGGCGGCCCGATGGCAAGGTCTTGGCGTTCTTCCAACAGAACCCCGGCACGAGTTACGACATCATGACTCTACCCATCGAAGGCGACGAAAAGTCCGGTTGGAAAACCGGAGAGCCCAAGCCTTTCGTGAACAGCCCCTTCTTCGAACTGGAGCCCGCCTTCTCGCCCGATGGCCGCTGGCTTGCTTATCACTCCAATGAATCCGGAAGCAACGAAGTGTACGTTCGGCCGTTCCCCGGCCCGGGAGGCAAGTGGCAGATTTCTACCGGCGGCGGCGTAGCGCCCAGGTGGTCGCCCAACGGCAGGGAGCTTTTTTATCGCACGACGGACAGCAAGATCATGGTGGTTACTTATACAGCTTCCGGCGATTCCTTCCATGCCGACAAGCCCCAGCTCTGGTCGCCCGGCCAGTTCACCGAGCGCGGGGCTACCCGTAACTTTGACCTGCACCCCGATGGCAAACGCTTCGCCGTGCTCAAGGCGCCGGGCACAGAACAGGCCGCGGCAATGAACAAGGTCAGCTTCGTATTCAATTTCTTCGACGAACTCCGCCGCCGCGTGCCGACCGGAAAGTAATGAGGCTGACTTTCACAAGTGTTAAGCGAGTGACGGTGTCTTGGAGAGCTTCAGATTCCTGGGACGGTAGTTCGTTACGCTATTTCGCATTGAGAAGTAGCGCGGAGGGAAGGCGTCATGGCGACATTTGTACTTGTGCACGGGGCATGGCTCGGCGGTTGGTGCTGGAAACGGATTCGGAAGAGATTACACGGCGCTGGCCACGACGTTTTTACACCAACACTCACGGGTTTGGGAGAGCGTTCGCACATCCTGACCCGAGACATCGACCTCGAGACGCATATTCTTGATGTCGTCAACCTGATCCAATGGCAGGAACTCTCCAATATCGTGCTCTGCGGTCATTCCTATGGTGGGGCCGTGATCAGCGGTGTTGCCGATCGCATTCCCGATCGCATTGGCTCGCTCGTCTATTTGGATGCCTTCGTGCTCCACAACGGTGAAAACGTCGCCCAACACATGCCGGCAGTTCGCTGGAAAGAATTCATTGACTGTGCGAACAGCGTGGGAGATGGCTGGAAAATTCCGCCAATTCCTCCCGAAGTATTCAACGTCAAGAGTGCTTCTGATGCCGACTGGATGCGTCGGCAGTGTACGATGCAGCCAATAGGATGCTTCCAAGAAAGGATCAAACTGACCGGCAAAATTGATGAGATTAAGAACGTCACGTTCGTTCTGATGACCGGCTACGGTCAGCGCTCGCCATTTCCGCCTTTCCAGGAAAGGGCGAAGGCAAAGGGCTGGAGGACGCTAACAATGACGTGCGGCCATATGGCCATGTTTGATCAGCCTGAGGAACTCAGTAGAATCTTGTCGCAATATAGCGAAGCTCAGCCCGCGGAGTTCACGGTTACGGCATAGCAAGCGGCGTCCGCCGCGCTCGACACTCGTTTCGCCGACCTGCTTCGCGAGATGAACTTCAGCCTTAGTGTCATGATCGCATGATCGGCCAAACCATTTCGCACTACCGCATTTTGGAGAAGCTCGGTGGCGGCGGCATGGGTGTGGTGTACGAAGCAGAGGATCTGAAGTTGCACCGCCACGTTGCGCTGAAATTCCTACCGCAGGAATTGGAGAATGATCCTGCCGCTCGCGAACGGTTCCAGCGAGAAGCCTTTGCTGCGTCCGCGTTGAATCACCCCAATATCTGCACGATTCACAAGATTGATGAGGCCAACGGTCAGCACTTCATCGCCATGGAATTGCTGGAAGGCCAAACCCTCAAGCACCTGATTCGAGGCAAGCCCCTGGACATCGAAGAGGTCCTCGATCTGAGCATACAGTTGCGGACGCCCTTGATGCCGCCCACGCAAAGGGCATCGTTCATCGTGACATCAAACCGGCGAACATCTTCGTGACCGATCGCGGCCACGCCAAGATTCTCGATTTCGGTTTGGCCAAGGTGCAGCGAGGAGAGAAGCAACTAGCGAACGTCGTGGCTTCGCAATTGCCGACAGCTGGAGTATCCGATCAGGACCTAACTAGTCCGGGTACGACGCTAGGTACTGTGGCTTATATGTCAACGGAACAGGCGCGAGGGGAGGAACTGGACGCTCGGACGGACCTGTTCTCTTTTGGGGTGGTGCTGTACGAGATGGCTACTGGCAAGTTGCCATTTCAGGGCAACACTTCTGCTGTTATCTTCAATGCGATTCTCAGCAAAGCGCCCACACCGCCGACACGCTTGAATCCAGAACTGCCTCCGAAGCTGGAAGAGATTATTAACAAGGCTCTGGAGAAGGACCCCAAACTGCGTTGTCAGAGCGCAGCGGAATTGAGAGCTGACCTATCCCGGCTAAAACGCGATACGGATTCGGGCCGTTCAGTCGTTGGCGCACCGGCCTCCGAAGCGCCTCCTCAGCCGTGGTGGCGCAGCAAGGCAGTGCCAGGAGTATCCGCGATTGTCTTAGTCATTGTGCTGGTGGGTGCGGGCAGGCTGTACCGGTCGCGCATGAACGGCGGCGAGGCGATTGATTCGGTGGCGGTGCTGCCGTTTGTGAATGCCGGTGGAGATCCAAACGCGGAGTACTTGAGCGACGGAATCACCGAAAGCCTCATTAATAGCCTGTCCCAACTGCCCCATCTCAAGGTGATGTCGCGGGATTCCGCTTTTATGTACAAGGGCAAGGACTTCGATGCCCGAACTGTTGGACAGGCGCTTGGCGTTCGCGCCGTCCTCAAAGGCCACGTGATGCAACGCGGCGATGACTTGGAGATCAGCGCCGAGTTGGTGGACGCTCGCGACAACAGCCACATCTGGGGCCAGCAATACAGCCGCAAAGCGGCGGATATATTCGCAATGCAGGGTGACCTCGCAAAAGAGATGACGAGCATGCTGCGGATGCGCTTGACCGGCGAAGATGAGAAGCGCATGGCCAAGAGCTACACGGCGAACCCCGAAGCGTATCAGGATTATCTGAAAGGCCGCTATTGGTGGAACAAAAGAACCGAGGAGGGAAACAACAAGGGTATCGAGTACTTTCGGGCGGCGATTGAAAAGGACCCCACCTACGCGCAGGCCTATTCCGGCATGGCCGACTGCTATAGTAGCAACGCAACCCTCGGTTTTGTTCCCCCGAAGGAGGTTTTTCCGAAAGCAAAGGAGGCCGCGCAAAAGGCACTGGAAATAGATGACACTCTGGCCGAAGCTCACATCTCGCTGGCAATGATCCAGACGGCCTACGACTGGGATTGGTCAGGCGCGGAGACGGAATTCCAACGAGCCATTGGGCTCAATCCAAGCTATGCGCTCGCCCACTATTGGTATGGTGTCTATTTAGTGCAAATGGGGCGGCTTGAAGAAGCCATCGCGGAGCACAAGCGAGCCCTGGAGCTTGATCCACTCTCGCTCCCGATTAGCAGTGCCAGCTCAACCGGTCGATGCAACACCGTCCAATCAGTTGACCGGACAATACTTCACCCCGGAGCGCCGATCTGTCTGGCTCTATTCAATCAGACCTATACAGGGTAGTGTTTTTTTGAATCAACCCTCGCGACCGACTCTCGTCCTGAGAACTCCTGCAAGTAGACGGGTCGAGCAAGTGTTGCGCTGACCCATTGAGACCACCTTGGGAACGACATTCTACAGTGCACGGCAATATGACCAAGCGATCGAGCAGGAGCGGAAGACACTGGAGTTAGACCCAAACTTCATTCCAGCGCTCGACACCCTCGGAATGGCCTATGTTCAAAAATCCATGTACAGGGAAGGCATGGCGGAGTTTGAAAAGGCGTTGGTGATTTCCCCTGGCAACACATTGGCACTATCGGGGCTCGGATACGCCTATGCGGTGGCGGGCAGAAGAGGCGAGGCCCAGAAGGTGCTCGATCAATTGAACGCGCTCTCGAAGGTACGATATGTTCCAGCAGTTCACAGGGCCACAATCTACGTGGGTCTTGCGGAAAAGGATAAGGCATTCGAGTGGTTGGAGAGGGCTTGTGAAGAACGCTTTGTCGTCCCCATCAAGGTGGACCCGGCCTTCGACCCCTTGCGCTCGGACCCGCGCTTCGCCGACCTGCTGCGGCGGATGAACCTACAACCTTGAGCGGCGCCCAAAGATAAATGCGTCTGACGTGAATTGGCCGTTCTTAGACTGCGCTTCCCTGAGACTTCGAGAAGCTCCGCACGGCATCCTCTTGGCTTTTGGATACGTCGAAAACCGTCAATAGTCTTGTGATCTGCAACAACTGATTGAAGTGTGCTCCCAAGTTACAAAGCCGCACGGACGCGCCTGCTGACTTTGCGCTCGAATAGGCCGCGACAAGTGCGCCGAGACCGGAGCTGTCAATCATCGTCACATTTTGCATGTCGAGGATGACGTTCTTCTTACCCTGAGCGATCAGATTTTTCACACTCTCGCGCAGTTTGTTAGTCTCTTCGCCGAGCACAATGCGACCATCCAGCGTCAGCACCGCAACCCCATCTGTTTCGTGGTTCGTTATCTTGAGAGCCATGGCGTATCTCCTTCTCTCAAACTCGAAATATCCGGCTAACAACTGCAGATTATTCCACTCTCGTTTCGGAGTCTCAATGGCGCGGAAGTATATAACACTTCTTACCGCTATGCAGCTTCGTGAGGTGGTAGATGGGCTTGATAACGGGCGAGAAGGAGTGTGATGTCGTCGGCTTGATTGGCACCACGAGAGAAAGTCGCAGAACTGGACCAGGCGGTGTGCACCGAGGCACTGCGACGTCCGGAAGTGCGGCTGTTGATGACCCATCCGGGCGTAGGGCCGGTGGTCGGATTGGCCTATGTGTTGACCATCGGTCCGCCGCAACGATTTCCCCGCGGCAAGCAGGTGGCCAGCTACCTGGGACTGATTCCCCGCGAGCACTCTTCGGGCGGGCGTCAGCGACTGGGGTCCATCAGCAAGCAAGGCAACACCATGATGCGCACGCTTTTGGTGGAGGCGGCGCAGACCGCTGCGCGGTTCGACGAAGAGTTGCGGCGGGATTATGGCCGGCTGGCGGCGCGTCAACATCGAGCGCTGGCCAAGGTGATGGTCGCGCGCAAGCTGGCGGTAAGGATGTACTGGATGCTGCGGGAGAACCGGCCGTACCCGCTGCGCCCGGTCGCTCGTATGCAGGGCCGCCCGAGTCATTCTGTGGTCGCAGGTTGAGACCGAGCGCTTGAGTGGGCACCCTGCCTCCCTCGACGAGCGAGGGAGTTCGGAGTAGCGAATCATGGTCGCTGTAAGAGACCGAAGAGATGGATGGTGGAGCGATCATCGTTTCACCGATTGATTCTGTAAACGAGTCTGGTATTGGCAAAAGACTCTGGTAAGGGAAAAACAAACCGACCACGAGAGCACGTCCTGCCCTTGCTCGCAGGGGTGTCGCTTGACTGAGCCGCATTCGTCAGAGACAGGATGACGGCTTAGGACTCCCAAGCCCTGCCGCATCCAAAATGGAGAAGGAATTCTGCTTCGGTATTCTATGATCTAGGCCTGAAGGAGCTTGCGACGCACGAGCAAGGCCTAGTCGGCCAATGCGAGGTGGCCCTTGACACTTCCACTCCATCGGTTTAGATTCTGCCCCCTCCTCGGTTAGGACCTTCGACTCATCTCCCAAGGAGGCGAGAATGATCGACGTCCCCAACGGCACCATGCAAGTCCAGAATCCGACAGCCGTTCTTCGTAATGCAGAGGGCGTGTTCGAAGTGATCTCCCCTTTTGGACACGTGTTTCACGTTAACTGCCGCCGAGGGACGAAGATGTTCGTTCGGGCGATTAGTGAGCCAGAGCGCGTCGAGGTTTCTGACCGGCTATGGCGGATCCGCAGAATCGATCGTAATGTGGCCTAGGCACGCAAGAAAGAATAACCGAGCAGCGCTAGTTGGCGTTGCCGGTTGTGGAGTTCAGGTGTGGGTTCGCACTCTTATCCGTGCTCCGAACGAACAATTGGCTTGTCATTCAACTCTCCCGTAGTATCCATTTTCCACTTCGTCTTGCAGCGCTTGTTCGGTTTTCAAGCTATCGAGAAGAGTCTGAACCTTTCCGCGGCATTTGGCCCGAATTCTCGGTTGGGACGGGGGAACTGGCCAGACTATCACGGCCACCGCCGTAGCCCGCGAAATCGCCGGGCGTATAATCACGTTTTTCGTCCGCAAAACAGAAGGCGGCGCGGATCTATGGAAAGGCCAGAAACGTTCAGCGGGATCCTCACTGGCGGGACCCTGCTCTTCTACGAATACGTTCACGGCAGAGTCGCGGTGCTTGGCGCCGGCGATCAGACCGCCTGGACCTGGTAGGAAACGTGATAGACAGTGGCAACAAGGTCGCGAAATGTCCATGAGGCGATTTGATCTTGTCGTGATCGGCTCGGGTCCTGCAGGAGAAAAGGGCGCCGCCCAGGCAGCCTATTTCGGCAAGCGCGTAGCGCTCATCGAACGCAGCGCGGACCTCGGCGGAGCATGCCTCAATACCGGCACTATACCATCGAAGACGTTACGTGAATCAGCGCTCTATTTTTCAGGATTGCGCCAGCGCGGCCTTTACGGCATCGACTATTCGTTGCGAGAAGGGCTTACCATTCCCGATTTCATGCGCCGCAAGGACATGGTAGTGCGTACCGAGCGCGAAAAAGAGGATCGGAACCTGGCCATGCACAAGGTCGAACTGCTGCGCGGCCAAGCTAGCTTCGAAGACCCGCACGTGATCTCGGTCGAGACGCGCGACGGTGACGTTGATCGTCTCTCCGGAGACGTGATCCTAGTCGCCACCGGCTCGCGGCCGCACCGCCCACGCGAAATTCCCTTCGACGATAAGTTCATTTTTGATTCCGATTCGATTCTTCAGATGGATCGCATTCCGAAAAGCATGGCGATACTTGGCGGCGGCGTGATCGGATGCGAATATGCGTCGATTTTCGCGGCACTGGGCGTGGAGATGGCGTTGATCGATAGCCGAGACCGTTTACTGCCGTTCCTCGACCCGGAGATTTCCGAGACGCTGCGCTGCCGCCTGACTAGTCTGGGGCTGCAGTTTCATCCCAAGGAGCGGATGCTGCGGTCCGAACGCATCGATGGGGGCGTGCGCCTGCATCTGCAGTCCGGACGCGCGATCGAGAAAGAAACTGCACTCTTCGCTGCGGGACGCCGCGGCGCGGTGGACGGACTGGCACTCGAACGATCGGGCCTGGCGCTTGGCGATAGCGGCTACATCGAAGTAGACGCCGCGTACCGCACCAATGTACCGCACATTTATGCCGCGGGTGACGTAATCGGCTTCCCGGCGCTGGCGTCCGTCTCCATGGAGCAAGGGCGATTGGCCGTCTGCCACGCTTTCGGCTTCACATATAAACAGCGGCTCGCCAGCCAATTACCTATGGGCATCTACACGATCCCTGAGATCTCCTCGGTGGGCGAATCCGAAGAGTCCTGTAAAGCTAAGAGAATTTCCTACGAAGTTGGCCGCGCTCACTACTCCAATAATGCCCGCGGGCAGATCGTCGGAGATTCCACGGGCCTGCTTAAGCTTGTCTTCCAGCGCGAGAAGCGCCAACTGCTAGGCGTGCACATCATCGGTGAAGGTGCCACAGAGCTCATCCATCTCGGCATGGCCGTTCTCGAAGTCGGCGGCGCGCTTGATACTTTCATTGATCTTGTCTTCAACTACCCCACACTCTCCGAGATGTACAAATACGCCGCCTATGACGGCCTCGGAAATCTTGCCGGGCACAAGTTGCGCGAAGGATGAGCGGGTCGGACATGCTGTCTTGGCTGGCGGCTTGTAATTTTGGAATAAGGCCAGGGGTGCAAAAGCAACTGGAGTGTCAAGCGCTATGTCGGCAAGCTGGCGGTCTGGCTCTTGTTCAGGATCTCTTTCTGTCCAACCGCCACCGGGCGTATCTAATGAACTGCCTCCCGGTTAAACCGCCCACCGCTCCAGACGCTCTATTGTCGCCGAGAAATGTTTTCATCCGCCCCGATCAGTTAACCGCAGATGTAAGTATTGCGGGTGGATTGAGCTGCTACAAGAGCCGCTCCCAACAACGCAGTCTTTTCGTTTGTAATGATGTAGACCGGCATTGCTTGAAGCAACGAACTCATGCGTCCCTTTCCTGTGAAAGATTCTATAAATACAGCGGAAGCGAGCCTGGGCGCGATTTTTGGGGCGATTCCTCCGCCCAGGAACACACCACCCGTAGCCATAAAGCGCAAACCCAAATTTCCCGCTTCTGCCCCGTAAATGGAAACAAGAAGATCTAGCGCCTGCTGGCAAAGGGCATCTTTACCGGCTAGAGCTGTGCTGGAAATGACGGCGGCCGGGTTGCTGGTTTGCATTTCCAACCGCAGCCAGTCCGGCTCCTCGGTGCGGCCCGTGTCGCGGAGAAAGCTGTAGATGTTGACCAAGCCGGGACCGGACAGCACCCGTTCGTAGCTGACATGTTGAAATTGCCGCTCCAAGTAACAAAGCAGTTCAACTTCGAGACCGTTGCGGGGCGCGAAGTCGCCGTGTCCCCCTTCCGATGCACAAACGAAGTGCTTTTGACCGTTCCAGAATAAGCCGGCTTCCCCCAGTCCTGTTCCCGCCGAGATAACTGCTCGATTTCCAGTGGGCTCGGGCGAACCAGGATTGACGCAAATCGTATCGCCGGCAGAGAGTAGCGCAATGCCGTGGGCGTTCGCTTCCAGATCGTTCAGCAACTGGATGGAGGTGAGCCCGATCTCATCGGCGATCGCGGCGGCAACGACGGTCCAGGGCAGGTTTGGAGTTTGCACGACTCCTTTGCTCACAGGGCCGGCTATACCGAAGCAGGCCGCTTCCGCACGACAGCTTTGAGAACTCGTAAATTCGCTGATGATTTGCTGTAGATTTTGATAGCTACGACTGGGAAAGACAGCTTCTGAAACGAGGTGTAAGCGCTGGCTTTCGACCTCGAAAAACGCCAGCCGTGTGTTCGTACCGCCGATATCACCTGCAAGAACCACCGGACTCCTGCTTCTCCATCGCAGGCCATCGCCCGCGCTTGCCGCCAATTACTCCGGGTTGCGACAATTCCATCGGCGCCGACAGCGTAAGCGCGGCAAATTATGAATCCTTTTTAGAGGTTGTCAAGCGGCGCGTCGTGAGATTACTGCCTTGAGTTCGCCCATCGGTATCCCGACGCGGCCCCGGTCCAAGCATAACCAAAGTTGTTGCGGACTGCGGTTGATTGTGCTATGGAATGGCGCCCGACTTAGTCTATCAGCTCGAAGAGCAAACCGGTTTGGGGCTGAGGACGGGCATCGTTCCCAGGGGTACGGGTTCACGCAAACTGTTTTGTTCGACTTGAGCAATTCATAACGCCGAATCAATGACGCGATCCATTGGCAGAAACCCACGACTGGGGAAGACTTCTACGTTAATGTGTGCGGAGAAGCGAAGGCTACGCGAGCCTTTCACTCAGCATGTTCCTCCGTGGCGGAAATGGGGACCATATCTCAGCGAGCGGTCCTGGGGCACGGTGCGTGAAGACTATAGCGCTTATGGCACAGCCTGGGATTTTTTGACTCATGACATGGCTAGGAGTAAGGCCTATCGCTGGGGCGAGGACGGCATAGCCGGCATCTGCGATCGCTACCAACTCTTGGTCTTCGCGCTTGCGCTATGGAACGGTCACGATCCTATCCTGAAAGAGCGCATGTTCGGCCTGAGTGGTCCGGAAGGCAATCACGGAGAAGATGTCAAGGAGTATTGGTTCTACCTCGACAATACGCCCACCCATAGTTACATGCGAATGCTGTACAAGTATCCGCACCATTATCCCTACGCGCGCCTGGTTGAAGAAAATCGTCGCCGCAGCGGCACCGATCCCGAATTTGAGTTACTGGACACCGGCGTGTTCGATGAAGACCGCTATTTCGATGTGTTCATTGAATATGCCAAGGCCGATCCCGAGGACATCTGCATCCGCATTGAGGCTATTAACCGAGGTCCCGATGTCGCTGAGTTGCACCTGCTTCCACACATGTGGTTTCGAAATACCTGGGGATGGACCGACCCGCCTCGCTCGGAACCAACGATCACCCTCGGTGATCGACGCGCAGATTTTGTCACGCTCATCGCAGATGACTCGATGGCGCACAGTCTTCCTAACCTTCAGTTCCCGTATGCGTTAGGTCGCTACTACCTTTACGCACCTACACAGGGTGATGTGCTCTTCACGGACAATGAAACCAATGCAACCCGCGTCCTTGGTTCCTGGGCTCAAAGCCGCAAACCGCACGTCAAGGACGCTTTTCACCGATATATCATTGACGGTGAGGCGTGTGTAAAACATGACGCGGGCACCAAAGCGTGTATCCGTTATCGTTACGCGATACCGGCGAAGAGTTCTGTAGTTTTACGGCTACGGCTTAGTGCCCATCCGCAGGAGAACCCGCTGGGCTCCGTCGACGAAGTCGTGCAGCTACGGAAAAAAGAGGCTGATGAATTCTTTTCCTGCATTCATCCGCCGAACGCGACCGACGACGAAAAGCTGGTCCAGCGTCAGGCGCTCTCTGGCATGCTCTGGAGCAAACAAATCTACCTGTTCGACGTGCAACACTGGCTGGAGGGAGACAACCCCGCTTGGCCGCCCCCGCAATCACGCAAGACACAGCGCAACATTCACTGGCGACACCTCAATTCTATGCGGATCCTTTCCATGCCCGATAAATGGGAGTTTCCCTGGTTTGCCTCCTGGGACTTGGCGTTCCAATGTGTCACCCTGGCGCTCGTGGACCCCGAATTTGCCAAGCAGAACCTATGGTTCCTGTTGTTTGAGCAGTTCCAGCATCCCAACGGTCAGATTCCTGCTTACGAGTGGGAATTTTCTGATATGAACCCGCCCGTACATGCGTGGGCATGCTGGCGTGTGTACCAAACCGACCGGAGCGAGAACGGCCACGGCGACCTGGAGTTTCTCGAGAAGTGCTTGCACAAATTGCTGATCAACTTTGCCTGGTGGGTCAACCGCGTGGACAGCCAAGGCAACAATGTATTCGAAGGGGGATTCCTTGGACTGGACAACATAACGGTGGTGGACCGCGGCCAAAAGCTGCCGGGCGGGGCGATCCTTGAGCAGTCGGATGCAACTGGCTGGATGGGTTTCTTTTGTCTCTACTTGATGCGGATTGCGCTCGAACTTGCGAACCACAACCGCGCCTATGGAGTACTAGCAACGAAATTCTTCGAACATTTCGTCTATATCGTTGCCGCCATGAAGAAAATGGGTGGGCGCAACTACCAGTTGTGGGATGAGAATGACGGCTTCTTCTATGACGTGCTGCGCTATCCCAATGGCGAATTTCACAAATTCCGATTGCGTTCCTTGGTGGGCATCATTCCTTTGTTTGCTATTGAGCTCCTCGATGAAGAAGAGATGAAGCGGTGTCCAGATTTTCTGCGAAATGTAGAATGGTTCATTAAGAACCGTCCGGACCTGGTGGGCGATGCGTGCTACATACGTGAGGACGGCGGCCGCCGGGGATATGTGCTCTCGATTGCCGATGCCAATCAGTTTCGACGCATTGCCGCTCGGCTGTTGGATCCCAACGAGTTCTTGTCCGAGCACGGCATCCGGAGCTTATCCAAGTACCACGCGACACATCGTTTTCAATTTGGCGACAGTTCGGTTGGATACGAGCCCGGTGAATCCCAAGCGCAGTTGAAGGGTGGCAATTCCAACTGGCGGGGCCCAGTCTGGTTTCCGACTTCCTATTTGCTCATACACTCTCTGCTGCGTTTCCATGATGCACTGAGCCCGACGTTCACCATTCCATCCAGTAGCCCTGGGTGTGGCGTGACTCCAGGCGCAATGGCCCGCGAGATCGCGGATCGAATGATTCGCATTTTCGTGCGCGACGCGTCCGGCAGGCGAGCGTGCTTTGCCGAATACAAGAAGTTTCAGCAAGACCCATACTGGCGCGATTGTTTGCTGTTCAACGAATACTACCACGGGGAAACGGGTGCAGGATTAGGCGCCAGTCATCAGACCGGCTGGTCCGGGCTGATCGCCAGTCTTATTGATGAGTGGCGGCGCTAAACTCATCGCCTCAGAAAGTCACGGCTTGTCTCGGCCTAGGTCGCGCCGCTCTTCGGGACCAACGTCCCAACAATCAGTGACATCCGGCGCGGCAAGGAACTCGACCACAAGCGAATCCATCATGTGGAGAGCCGAAGCCTTGTTTGCTAAGACCCGTGATTCCTACCTGCCTGGATAACTCCATCTTTGAAGGAGAGGCGGCAAGACCGTGAGATCCGTTCGTTGCGTGCGTAGATGGTGGTCTCAGTCGCTCATGACGGCAGCGAACGTTCAATGTTCTCGCGCTTTTCTCTTTCCTTCACGAGGCGAGAGCCGTCTGAAACATTTGAGCCTTTGTCGAAGATGTCCACCAATCTGCGATATCGGCGAACGATCTCCGCCACCGTCGCCTCCTTGTTCCTTTTCTTCGCCACCCAGGCAGCGAGTGGATCCCAGAAGACCGTTCGACCTACGGCGAATCCGATGAACCCAGGGACGCCAGCCGCGGTAGTCAGCCATTCGCGAACCTTGTTGTCATCCTCGCCCCGACCGAGGACGATGCAGCCCACTTTCTCTCTACTTCCGCGGCGGGCGGCAGCTACAACCTTCTCGCAGTCGTCGTGACGCTCGAGCCCTTCGATTTTCCACACGTCGGGTTCGACTTGTGCATCCTGCAGTTGCTTGATTGCCGCGACCATCAGCTTGGGGCGAATCTCTAAATCGTATGCTTGCTTGTTCCCTCTAACCTGCTCGAGATGCGCCTTCGCCGCTGGCACTAGCAGTTCAAACATGAACAGGCTGTTACTCTCGCCATGTAGGTATTCGGAAAGGCGTTTCAGGCGGGCCGCCTGCCGCCGGTTCAATGCCTCGTCGCCCTCCGGATTATAACGCACCAGCACTTTGCAAAATGTCGGATGGAAAGCCTGGATGTGTTTGGCAAACTCCTCGCCATACTCGAAATCGAACTCATCCTGACCGCTTTTCTCGACTGGGCAAGCCATAGAGTAGCCGTGCTTTGCAGCATCGCGAAGGATGGCCGCACCGAACTGCTCGTCAACCAGAATGGCTGCTTTATTTTCAGGCACACCACCTTCCAAGGCGGTCTTAAAGCCTTCATAGATCAATTCCTTGCCCGCGGCGATCTCAGCAGTCTGCTCTGCTGTCAGCGTGCCGTGGTAACTGAACATCTGAATGAACGACCCGCGATGGTCGAAGGGCAGGATGTAAAGAGGCTTTTCATAGCCGAGACTCGTCATAAGGTCCCCCTTTGGCATGTGCGGCCTCAATCGCAGCATGTTCCGCACAAGTTCGGGCTACGCCCTCGGCACCCTTGTCAGCACCGTGGAACAAAGTATAAGCGTGCTGTCAAACTCAGACGCCAAGGATCCCAACGCCACCGGTGTTGTTGGCTGCGGCGGTTCGATCGGCTCGCAGGGTACATGCGACGACTGTTTTTTCTCTTGTAAGAGCTTGCGGGCGGATGTTTAATAAGACACCCTAAAATGACCACCTCAACCGGCAGCCGTGAAAGCATCGAGCTCCGGCGATGGACCCGAGAGCAAATCCGCTCCACCTATCATCTGCCCTTTCCAGATTTGCTGTTTAGAGCGCAGACGGTTCATCGCGAGCACCACGATCCAGGTGTGGTACAGATGTGCCGTTTGCTTTCGATTAAGACGGGGGGATGCCCGGAGGACTGCGCCTACTGCCCGCAGAGCGCGCATTACAACACGGGAGTGCAACGACAGCCGTTGATGGACCCCGAGGAAGTTCTGCTTGCCGCACGCAGAGCCAAAGAGGATGGCGCGACGCGGTTCTGCATGGGGGCGGCATGGCGGGACGTGCCGCACGGTAAGGAGTTTGATTCCGTCGTGGAGAGCGTCCGTCGTGTCGCCATGTTGAACCTGGAGGTCTGCTGCACTTTGGGCATGCTCAGTGAAGAGCAGGCGCTTCGGCTTAAAGAAGCGGGTCTCACCGCCTACAACCATAACCTGGACACATCCCCTGAGTTCTATGGCGAGATCATCAGTACGCGAACATATGAGGAGCGGCTTCGAACCATCTCGGCAGTCCGCAAAGCGGGAATTACGCTATGTTGCGGCGGCATCTTAGGAATGGGCGAATCCGACGAGGATCGGATAGAGTTACTGGAGCAACTGGCCAATCTGCGGCCTTACCCGGAAAGCGTGCCCATCAATATGCTGGTGCGAGCTGAAGGCACTCCTCTTGGCGATCGCGAGCCGCTCGATCCGCTCATCATAGTGCGAACCGTTGCAACCGCACGCATACTGATGCCAACTGCGATGATTCGGCTAGCCGCAGGGCGCACCCAGATGACGCGCGAGGCGATGCTGCTCTGCTTCCTCGCTGGCGCAAATTCTATTTTCTTTGGGGAAAGACTTCTCACCACCGCCAATCCGCCTCCGCACCAAGACGCACAGCTGTTCGAAGACTTAGGCATGAAGGCGATGACGCGTGGACAGGCGTGAAGGTTGCTCCCTCATGGCGCGAATGCAAGTGAGCTCCCCGGCCTTGAAATGCGCGCCCAACTGCGACGCTGGAATGCAATAGCGGCGTCAATCTCTGCTCGAATGATTATCTCGGCTTGGCGACCGACCCTCGCCTGAAGGGCTGCGTTCCTCGCGGCCCTACAGAGAGCGCTTCAAACACAATCAGGTTGCCGCTTTGGCGCCGGCTGCGCTTCCTAGAAAGTGCTCGTACAGAGCAACATCGGCCGCGCTTCCGATCGCGAACGGGATCTGCTGATGGATCGACTCCGGTTTGAGATCCAGGATGCGCTGCTCTCCCGTGCTGGCGCATCCGCCCGCCTGTTCAACCACAAATGCCAGGGGCGCGCATTCATAAACCAGACGCAACTTTCCGTTCCGGTGTTGCGCATCGGCCGGATAGAAATAGATGCCGCCCTCCATTAGGCTGCGGTGCAGATCGGCAACCAGTGCTCCCGTATAACGCAACGAATAAGGTCTCTTCGTTCCGGGATCATGGGCCGTCAAATACTGGATATACTTTCTCAGTTCGGCAGGCCATTCGTAGAACCGGCCGACGTTCGCGCTGTAGTAGTGTCCTCGCGCGGGACAGCGAATGTTTTCGTGCGACAACAGGAATTCGCCCAAGTCGCGGTCGAGCGTGAACCCCGAAACGCCATGGCCTAAGGTATAAACCAACATCGTGCCCGTGCCATACAGCACATAGCCGGCGGCAATCTGCTCTGAACCTTTGCGCAGCGTCTGTTCGGTAATCTCAGTTCCGCTCTTCTTTTCATAGATCCCGAAGATTGTCCCTAGCGCGCCGTTGATGTCCGTATTCGAAGAGCCATCAAGCGGATCAATACAAAGCACGTATTTGGCACTGCTGGAAGAGGTAATCTCCTTTACTCCGTCCATTTCTTCCGAGACGATCGCCGAAACCAGTCCCGTCTCGGCAATTAGGGTTACGATGGCTTCATTGGCGAAGACATCGAGCTTTTTCTGGGTGTCGCCGGTGGCGTTTCTTTCTCCTATCAGTCCCAATTTCCCCACCAGGGCAGCACGGGTAAACTCGCGCGCTAGAATCTTGGCCGCGAAGCCCACCTCCAACAGCAGAGTGGAGAGGGCCGGATTCAAGCCGCGATGCTGTTCTTCGTCCAGCAAGTGACGACTCAAAGTCATTCCCTTCGTCGTCATAAACCTCCTCGTCCGGGATGGGGTGCGGCGGTTTCGGGCCGTCGGCGCGGGTTGCAGCGCGCCAAACTATGATTTGTTAAACAGTTTGTCAAGCACGCACTCATGCTACCGCACGGCGGTCAAGATGCGTAACGCGATGCTGTGGGCTCGACGATGGGATGAGTTCTCCTGCAGATTACTCCGCTTGCAGTCTCGCGGCGTGCGCTTCGCGAGCTGTCACACGTCCACTGAGGAAGCGGCCCGGGGGGTTCATCAAGCAGGATGGCCTCTCTGTTGAGCCGGAGGAGGTGGCCACCGCCCATCATTCCTGACGGGCTGGACGGGGCCGCTTGAGATTGAGGCTCTGCTTCCTGCTCCTGCGTCGCCTACTTCTGAAGCAGAGCTGCAAACGGCAAACATTGCCAGAATCCCCACTAGCATGCCCATCTTCAATATTGCGTACCTCATGGGGATGTCCCCCCGTGCATAGGATTGCACCCATGCCAGCGGATGATGTTACATGGGTCACACTGTTCATCCAAGACCAATACTTTGGGATAGGTTAAACTGTGACGGCCATGAGCGTCATCGACGAAGTCATCGCCGCAAACGAGATATATTCGCGCACGCATGAATTGCGCAGACTGACCCCGCGTCCCGAGCGCAAGCTCGCGGTCCTAACCTGTATGGATACCCGTCTTTCGATTCGCACCTTGGGTCTAAAAACGGGAGATGCGCACATCATCCGCAATGCCGGCGGCATCGTTACAGACGACACCTTGCGCTCCCTGGTCGTATCGCACTATCTGCTGGGCACCGAGGAAATTATGGTCATCAATCACACCGATTGCGGTTTGATGCACACCAGCGAACAGGACTTGCGCACGAGAGTCGAGAATCGCACCGGAACCGCCGTTGTTGCTCCCTCTTTCTTTTATACCTTCCAAAACATCGAAGAAAATGTGCGCAAACAACTGCAGAAGCTTCATACCCATCCCTGGATCCCCAAAACGGTTGGCGTCCGTGGCTTCGTCTACGAGGTCACCAGCGGTCTGCTCCGTGAAATCAAGGATGTTTGACCAACGCCCGTAGACTGTTGGAGGCTCGTAACACAATATCCCCGACCGGGACACTTGTCCTTGGACGCATAGGATAGAAGAGCGAACGGTTCCCATGTGATGAATTGGGCGGCCCAGCGACTTCCTCAAGCTAGACGCGTACATCTTGTGGTAAGTTCTTGGCCACATGCCATTGCTTGAAACCCTCAAGGAACGTGCGCGGACGGATCTGCAACGGATTGTGCTCCCGGAGGGCGAAGATAATCGCGTCATCCAGG
The DNA here is from genome assembly GCA_963803735.1 of uncultured Acidobacteriota bacterium. GTDB lineage: Bacteria > Acidobacteriota > Terriglobia > Acidiferrales > UBA7541 > Palsa-189. Next base: position 65,718 of record CAWDNV010000029.1, read on the forward strand.
CGGCGGCGCGAGTCGCAAGCGAGGGATATGCTAAACCGACGCTGCTCGGTTGTGTCGACCGCATTCGCGCATCCGCAGAGCGGCTCCTCGTCAAACTCGACGGTGTCGAGGTCATTGATGTCGCAGCCAGTCCTCAACTGGACTCTTACGCTCGTATCTATTTCGAGCGCCGCCGCGCCAAAGGCACGACCCTCGAAGAAGCCCAGCAGCTCGTTCGCAAGCCGCTTTTTTTCGCCGCGCTGCGCGTGGCGGTTGGGGATGCCGACGGATCGGTCGGCGGGGCCACGAACTCCACGGCCGACACCATTCGCGCAGCGCTGCGAGCCATCGGTCTCGCTTCGGGAAACAAACTCGTCTCTAGCTTTTTCCTCATGATCGTTCCGCCACGCGGGAGCGCGGTTTTCGGCCAGAACGGCGCGATGCTTTTCGCCGACTGCGGCGTTGTGCCCGATCCCTCAGCAGAGGAGTTGGCCGATATTGCCCTGTCTACTGCAGAAAACGCCCGCATATTTTTGCAAACAGAGCCGCGCGTCGCCTTGCTTTCCTTTTCCACGAAGGGCTCGGCAGACCATGAGCGTGTCAACAGGATCCGTGAGGCGCTGCGTATCGTGAAAGCGTCGAGGCCCAACCTGGCCATAGACGGTGAGCTGCAGGCGGATGCCGCGCTCGTCGCGGCAGTCGGCGATCACAAGGCGCCTGGCTCTCCCGTGGCGGGCCGCGCCAATGTTTTGATCTTCCCCAACCTCGACGCGGGCAACATCGGTTACAAGTTGGTGGAACGGCTTGGGGGAGCGGTCGCGCTCGGCCCGATTCTGCAAGGCTTGGGCAAACCCGCAAACGATCTCTCGCGCGGATGTTCCGCGGATGACGTAGCTAACGTCGTCGCTATCACCGCCATTCAAGCCATTGCACACAAAGAGGCGAGTGCACGCATCGTGGCGAATGCGAAAGGCCTGTGATCCGTGATCGCCGCTACCCGCTGCAGGCCCTGGCTAGCGGTCGGTTCTGCCCCTCGGCGGCATCGGCTGCGTGAGAACTCTCCGCGATGCTCGAGCGTCTCGGTTCTTTTCGGGCACTGCACGGGGCTGTGTCATCGGCCGCTGACCGTGTACATCCTCCACTAGTGTCCGCAATATCTCTGCCACGCTCCAGGCCTGCGCGATGCAGCCGCAAGGCCTCTGCGGTGCGTCGCCGCAGAAAATCTCGGAGATATGCCCCAGACCACCATCCGTGAGGTGATCCTCTAGTGGGGCGAGCCACTCGGCAGCTTGGCGGCGGGCGGCCTCGCTGCCGCCGTTCACCCTCACGTAAGCGGTAATGAATGGTCCCATCAGCCAGGGCCACACAGTTCCTTGGTGATAAGCGCGGTCACGCTCGACCGGACCTCCAGTGTATTGGCCCTGGTACTGCGGATCGCTTGGCGCCAAAGTTCGCAGACCATACGGGGTAAGCAGATGCTGTTGAACCTTTTCTACCACCCTCCTGGCTCGGTTGGAAGCCAACATGCTGTGAGCCAGGCTGACTGCAAAGATCTGGTTCGGACGGATCGAGGGATCCGCTGGCCCATCACTGACGACATCATATAAACAGCCGGTGGCGTCATTCCAAAAGAGGCGATTGAAACTCTGGCTCGCAACTGCTGCCATGTCGCGGTAGCGTTTCCGCCCCGCTTCTTCGCCAAACCTTCTAGCGAAATCTTCCATGATGCAGAGCGCGTTGTACCAGAGCGCCTGGATTTCAACTGGCCTGCCACGGCGCGGCGTAACTACCCAATCACCGACCTTGGCGTCCATCCAAGTAAGCTGAACTCCGGGTTCTCCTGACGTCAGGAGTCCACTTGGATCTACTTTGATTCCGTAGCGTGTTCCGCGGGCGTGCCACGAGATAATATCAGCGAAGACCGGGTACAGTTCGGCGCGCACAAACTCAAGGTCGCCTGTATAAGCGAGGTAAGCGCGCGCGGCTTCGAAGAACCAGAGTGTGGCGTCTACGGTGTTGTATTCGGGGGTTTCGCCGGCATCAGGAAACCGGTTCGGCACCATACCCTGATCCACATGCTTGGCGAAGTTGCGGAGGATGCTACTCGCAACCTCATGCTTGCCCGTGAGCAGAGTGAGGCCGGGTAGGGCGATCATGGTGTCGCGACCCCAATCGCTGAACCAGTGGTAGCCGGCGATAACTGTCTTTTGGTCTCCGCGGGACACGATGTATTGGTCGGCAGCTGCTGCCAGCGCCTGCGCGAAGCCGCGTGCGACTGCGCAAGAAACCGTTGCGTTTCGGCGGCGCGCGATTTCCGATTGTCGATACTCGATCACTTTCGTGACTTCACGTTGTTCGGTCGACGCGATGATGGAAGCCGGGCGCAGGCCGAGATCGAAGCGGAGGACCAGGGGATTGAAGAGATCTTCGGAAAAATCGAGCCCACGTTCGCGTTCGGCATCGTACTCGAAGTTGCGGTACCAGCAACCCGATTTTGTGAGTTCGACGGCGTTGTGCGCTATATGCAGGGAAGGTAATCCCTGGTAAGGGGTGATGCTCGCCGTTCCTGAACGTTCTCCCACCGCGGGATTGATGGCCCCGTTTTCGTGGGTCGTGCTGTGGTAGTCGCGAAATGCGATTAGAGGTCGGATTTCTAGCTGCAGGCTTTTCGGCGACTCCAGAGAATTTTGTTTCTTCACTTCATAGTGAATCACCGTACTGTTTTCGCCGTGAATCATGAACACGGACTTCTCGATCTCAATGCCTTCAACTTCGTAGGTAAAGACTGGAAACGGGTCGAAACGAAACTGTTTGAGATATCGAAATCCTTGCGGGTGGACGACGCCTGGATACCGGTTGGCAGAGAGATCGAACGCTTGTCCTGCAACGACCAAGGTCTCTTCGAGCTTCGAGAGCGTTACAAAACGGCCAACCGGGGGTTTCGTTGTGGCGATCAGCAGGCCGTGATAGCGGCGAGTGTTCAAGCCGATGATCGTTGAGGACGCGAAGCCCCCGAGGCCGTTGGTTTCCAGCCACTCACGTCGAAGGGCGGTATTCAGGTCGCTGCATGTTGCCCGTTCGAACTGAATCACGGCCGCTCCTCGACTTCACTCACCAGCAGCGATTGCAAATGCGTCGGTGCTAACGCCTACGTAATTTCGGTGCGGCGCGCTCCTTCAGCACCTTTGAGAGTCGCTGCGACCGCCCGAAAAGCTACTGCATTGTTTTTCGGATCCCCGATGTGAGTGGTTTTCAGGCCGAGATTGTACCAAAATTGTTTGCGGACCGTTTGGTCCTTCAGGGTTCTCCTGGATCTCGTCCTTAGGCCCGGAGTGCACAATTTTGATGTTTCGCTCTCGCTGTGCGAGATGCATCCCTCCTGATCGAAGATCGTTCTCCAATTCGGCCCCAGGGAACAGCGCAGTGGCGCACTTTATTGCTGCTGAAGGCGCAGAATTTCGCGTTCGAAGCGTTCACGCGTTTCGCGGCGAGAGATCTTTCCTGCAGTGCTCTTCACAATCCAGCGCTGCGGCACAACCGAGACCACGCGGGGAGCGACCCCTATCGTGCTTAAGACCAACTGAAAAATCTCATGTTGCAGTAAACCTACATCGGCGGAATCGTCCCGGGCCTCCGCCACAATCGCCAGGCCCTCGGTGCCATGTGCCTCGTTCAGCATTCCGAAGGCAACCACGCGCCCGGGATAAATACCAGGGACTGTGTTCACTACGGCTTCCACATCCTCGGGGAAGATGTTCTGGCCGCCCACAATGATGATGTCCTTTAGGCGGCCAATCACAAACAGCTCTCCTTCGGAAAAGAACCCGTAATCGCCGGTGGCGTACCAGCCATCGCTCGTGAATGCGGTGGCGCTGAATCCCTGCTTCCCCCAATAGCCCGAGAACATGCACTCTGTCTGGATCTGAATCTCTCCTGCCTCTCCGTCCTTGCAGGATGCTCGTTCAGAGCTGACGATTCGTACGCGCATTCCGGACAGAACCCTGCCGCTAGACACGTATACATCTTCGACCAGATCAAACGCCAGCTGGGGATAACGTGCACTGCGATGGAGGGAAGTCCGCGAAAAACTGGTTGGAGTCCTTCCCAAATCGGTCTGCGTTACAGCGAAAACATTTTCCGCCATGGCGTACGAAGACTGGAGCGATTCTGGGAGCACGCCGCAATGCGCATATTGCTGAGCAAAGGCATTGCATGAGAGGAGACGTATCGGCTCCGAACAATTGATCCACGCGCGAACATGATGCAGAGGGTAGGTATCCTGGATCCGCTGACGCTGTCCGGCTAGGAAGGAAAACGCAAAGTTGGGGAGCCAGCAGAATGTCCCTCGATATCGGCCCATGAACTCAAACAGAAGAGCGGGATTCAAAAGCCAGTCGGTGGCTGACAGGTGCAAGGATGGCGTGCCGTACCAGAGGGGCAGCCAAAGACAAGCAATCAAACCCATATCGTGATACAGGGGAAGCCAGGAGACCACGGAGTCTTCCGCACTAAAAGCAAGGCGGGAGCCTAAGCTTTCCAGTTGGGAAGCGAGCATTGACGCGGTAACCACTACTGCTTTCTGCGCTCCCGTCGTCCCCCCTGAAAACTGGAGGAATAAGGCATCGGTGGGAGGCGAACCCCCTGGCAGATCAACATCGCCAGGCGGCAGAGCTTCGAGCGGCGGATTCCTAATCGATTCTTCCCAACGATTACCGGAGTCGATCGGGCAGGCAGAAACAGAATAGGGAAGAGCCGGTCTCAAGTTCTGGGCCAGCCTTGGTAGAGTAATCAGCTCTCTGGCGGGGAGATTGCGAAGTTGGTGTGCCAGGTTCCGCTGATATTTCTCGGGATCGATGCGTGGCGTTGGCCAAGGAAGGATGGCGGGAATGCGCTTTGTCAAAACGAGTCCCAGATGAAGTAGAAACAATTCCCGGGAATGCGGAAGGAGAATGAGAACCACGTCACCGGATTGCGATCGGCTGAACTTCTCCGCTACCTGGGGCGCTTGACGCGTGATCTCTTCGCCGGTGAGCTCTAGAACCGAAGACTCCGACAGGACGATACGAAGCAGAGTGCCGCGGGCGTTCTGTGCGAGGCGTCGACGTAATTCGCTGAGGAACTCGTTGACGTTCATCTACGATTTCTACCAGGCGCTCTACTGCCAACCATGCTTGTGTGCACGGCCGCTGTATCCGACCTTGGTATTGATTCGCACTATTCCGCACTCCGCAGAATCTGACCACAATGGTCAGCAGACGAAGGAGACAATGCAGCCGATCACGGCCTGGAAGCGGCGGCCGCCTGTGCCTGTCGAAGCTGGCTGACCGCCGCTAGAAGTGACGCTTCGTCTTCCACATTGAGACACGTCTTTGAGGGATCAATCTGGCGCATGAGCCCGCAGAGTACTTTTCCAGGGCCGACTTCAACGAACGTCTCGACGCCCTGGCTGATCAGAGCGCGCATCGACTTTACCCATTGCACGGTGCCTGTGATCTGCCGCGTTAGCGCATCGCGAGCGTCCTCCGGTGAGGAGATCCAGGCAGCATCCACGTTGCTGACCACGGGAATTTCCATCGCATTGAATTGCACGCGGCTGAGATCGGAAGCCATGCGCTCCTGCGCCGGATGTAACAGTGCACAATGGAACGGTGCGCTCACCTGCAGCAGTACCACCCGCTTAGCGCTGTGCCCCCGTGCCAGTTCCGCAGCGCGTTGCACTGCCTCCGTATGGCCCGAGATGACCACCTGATCAGGAGAATTGACGTTAGCTGGGGCGCAAATCTGATCTCCGGCAGCTTCCCTACAAATTTTCTCTACTGTTGCCAGCGGTAAGCCCAAGACCGCTGCCATGGCGCCGATCCCCACGGGCACAGCTTCTTGCATGTACTTGCCGCGGCTTCGAACCAGACGCACCGCATCGGGAAAGCTCATTGTGCCCGCTGCCACATGTGCTGCATACTCCCCCAGACTGTGCCCTGCGGCACAGCCGGCCTGAATACCGTTCCTTCGAAGCACGCGTAGCACGGCAATGGAAGCGGTCAGGATCGCAGGCTGCGTGACCTCGGTCAGTTTGAGCTGGTCTTCGGGGCCCTCAAAGCACAGCTGGGAGAGCTTGTATCCAAGTGCCGCGTCGGCTTCTTCAAAGGTCTGTTGCGCCTCTGGATATAAACCAGCCAACTCCTTACCCATCCCTACCCGTTGTGAGCCTTGTCCGGGAAACAAGAAAGCGACATTCTCCGCTGTCATTAAGCTAGCCTTTCGCTTGATTTACCCTTTCAAGGGACGGTATTGTACAAGATTCCCAAGGCGCGTAATACAACCGCGAACCAACTTTCCGTGAGCAAGAAGATCAGCGGATCTTGCGGCAAACGAGCCTCACCGAGCTTTGTTGACTAGAGGGGGAAGATGACTCCGGAATTCCTTGACGCGACTTCAGAGGCAAACTGGCAAGCGTATCTTTAATTTTTTCTGATTTGCTGAGCGAAAGAGCTAAGCGCTTGTACTACGCGGCAAATTAGAGCCTCTAGGGGCAGACGCATAGAGATCTTGATTGACTCGCCTAGCTGTGAATTCGGCACGGAGGATATGAAAATGAACTCGGTCGAGACGGCAACTTTAAAGGGTCCCCTTACGACTGACGAGTTGGGCAGGTTGCACTCCTACTGGCGAGCCGCAAACTATCTGTCGGTCGGACAGATCTATCTGTATGACAACCCGCTTCTGCGCGAACCGTTGAAGCTGGAGCACGTCAAGCCACGGCTGCTGGGGCACTGGGGTACCACCCCAGGGCTGAATTTTATCTACGTCCATCTTAACCGAATCATCAAGAAGTACGATCTCAATGCGATCTACATAGCAGGTCCTGGACATGGTGGTCCGGGGATCGTGGCCAACACCTATCTTGAGGGCACCTATAGCGAGTTCTACACAAATATTCCCCAGAACGAAGACGGCATGAAGAGACTTTTCCGACAGTTCTCTTTTCCAGGGGGTATTCCCAGTCACGTCGCACCCGAGACACCCGGCTCCATCCACGAGGGCGGAGAACTGGGCTACGCCCTTGCCCATGCTTACGGCGCAGTGTTTGACAATCCGGATCTGCTGGCGGGTTGCGTTGTGGGTGACGGGGAAGCGGAAACCGGCCCGCTGGCTACGAGCTGGCATTCGAACAAGTTTCTAAATCCGGCTCGCGACGGAGCCGTTCTTCCCATCCTCCATCTAAACGGGTACAAGATCGCGAACCCTACGGTGCTCGGTCGACTAAGCAACAAAGAGCTGACGCAGCTTTTCAACGGCTATGGCTACGGAGTGCATTTTGTCGAGGGCCAAGACCCGGAACCAATGCATCAACTCATGGCAGCAACACTCGACACAGCGATAGAAGAAATCCAGACAATTCAAAATACAGCTCGCAAAGGAAGACATGACGGTGTTCCGGTCTGGCCGGTCATCATTCTGAGAACCCCGAAGGGCTGGACCGGGCCAAAAGTTGTCGACGGTAAGCCGACGGAAGGATCATGGCGCTCCCACCAGGTGCCTTTATCAGAGTTGGCGTCAAAACCAGAACACTTGAAAATGCTGGAGCAGTGGATGAAGAGTTATGGTCCTGAAGAGCTGTTCGATGCCGAGGGAAGGCTGATCGCGCAGTTGCAGGAACTCGCACCCAAAGGAAATCGCCGCATGGGGGCGAATCCTCATGCCAATGGCGGTCAGCTACTGAGGGACCTGGTTTTGCCCGAGGTCCGTGATTACGCGCTGAAGGTGCAAAAACCCGGCGGTCAGGTAGCCGAAGCTACTCGCGTTCTCGGCAAATTCCTCCGCGACGTCATGACCTTGAACGCGAAGTCGAACAACTTCCGCGTGTTTGGTCCCGACGAAACCGAGTCGAATCGGCTCGGGGCATTGTATGAAGTCACAGATAAAGTTTTTATGGGACCAACTCTCCCGACTGATGAACACACATCTCCCAATGGACGGGTAATGGAATTCCTTAGTGAGCACATGTGCCAAGGCTGGCTTGAAGGGTATTTGCTTACCGGACGCCATGGCTTGTTCTCGTGCTATGAAGCATTCATTCACATCGTCGATTCCATGTTCAACCAGCACGCGAAGTGGCTCAAGACGACGCGTCACATTCCGTGGCGGCGCCCCATAGCTTCCCTCAACTATCTGCTTACCTCTCATGTTTGGCGGCAAGACCACAATGGCTTCAGCCACCAGGATCCGGGGTTCATCGACCACGTGGTCAACAAAAAAGCGGACGTCGTGCGAATTTACCTCCCGCCCGATACCAACACGCTGCTTTGGGTCGTCGATCGCTGTCTGCGCACCCGGCATTTCGTAAACGTGATCGTCGCCGGTAAGCAGTCAGCCTTGCAATGGCTCGATATGGAGAGCGCGGTTCAACATTGCACAGTGGGAATCGGGATCTGGGAATGGGCCAGCAACGATGCGGGCACCGAACCCGACGTGGTAATGGCGTGTGCGGGTGATGTGCCCACGTTGGAAACCCTTGCTGCTGTGGACCTCTTACGTCAGCATTTACCCGACATTAAAATCCGGGTTGTTAACGTGGTCGATCTGATGACGTTGCAACCCTCAACTGAACATCCCCATGGGCTTTCCGACCGCGATTTTGATTCGATTTTCACCACGGATAAACCGATCGTGTTTGCTTATCACGGCTATCCATGGCTGATTCACCGTCTGACCTACCGACGTCCCAACCACGTGAATCTGCATGTAAGGGGATATAAGGAAGAGGGCACGACCACTACGCCGTTTGATATGGCGGTATGTAATGATCTCGACCGCTATCATTTGGCCGAAGACGTCATTGACCGCGTCCCCCATCTGCGGCGGGTCGGTGCTCACTTCAAGCAATTTTTGCGCAACAAACTTGTTGAACACAAACAGTACATCTGCCGGTATGGGGATGACATGCCTGAGGTGCGCGATTGGAAGTGGCCGTATTAAACCAGAAGGTCGGTGGCCCTCATTCGTTTTCGAGGAGATGTTTCTAACCTCGGATTCTAACCTTGGACATTTCGCACCGCCGATGTATGTTCCACGCTTTCGCGTTAGCCGTGCGGAATCGTCCGCGCATGTGCAAAGAGGTCCAAGTCCAACGCCTGAGTTGCAGTTTAGTAGAGCCGAATATCACTCGTAACTGTGTTCCTTGGTGATGATGTAGCGGCGCGGCGTGCTGCACTCAGACATCTGGGTCGGTGATCCAGAAACTGAGAGTCAGGATTCGACAAACACGCCGACCGTGGTCACCAATGCCTAATTCGCCTACCTCCAAAATCGCTTCTCCCTCCAATAAGCAGTCGCGTCCTTTTCTGACCCAAGTTTCTGTTTGACAGCCATTGACATCGCGGGCCCACTCGGACTAGTCTTCAGCACTCAGCAGGCTTCCATCATCTATTCCAAGCCAAACTGGAGGATATTATGGGGACAGCCGTAGCGAGAATCAGTGCTGTAGATGCCGCGCCCCCCGACACTCGCCGTGGCGGGGATGTTCGCGTGCTGCTCTCCCCCAAAACGGTAGGTTCGACGTCAGGGTTCATGGGTGTGGCGACGATCCCCCCGGGAGACCGGATCACCGAACACTATCACCCGTACTCCGAAGAATTCATCTATGTGGTCAAAGGTAAACTCATCGCTCGGCTCGATGGGGTTCGCCATCAGGTAGACGAGCGCCAAGCTTTGCTGATCCCTGTTAACGTCAAACACCGACTGATGAACGAGGGAAGCGAGGAAGTATTTATAGTATTTCACTTGGGCCCGTTGGCTCCCCGACCCGATCAGGGCCACGTCGACACAGAATAGATTTTCGTGCATTGGAAACCGTCGCGAAAACCCCGCGCGCGAGCAGTGTCGGACGAGAGGTTGCGTTCCGATAGCCGACAGAGTTAAGCGAGCTGAACATGTCTACGCGAAGAACCGCTGTCACTGGAATTGGCGTAGTAGCCCCGGGGGGGAGCGACCGGAAGGCCTTCTGGCAAACGATTACGGCCGGTCGAACCGCGACCGGCAAGATCACCTTGTTCAACCCCGCCGGGTTTCGATCACAGATTGCAGCGGAGTGCGATTTCGATCCTCTGGGCGCGGGGCTGAGCGCAGAGGAAGTTAAACGCATGGATCGCATGGTGCAATTTGCCGTGGTTGCAGCCAACGAGGCGATAAAGGACAGCGGCCTCGATTTAAAAGGCGCGGATCACGACCGCATTGGTGTAACCATGGGGTCGGCGGTCGGTTCGACGATGGCATTAGAGCAGGGCTATGTGCGCGCGAGCGACAGCGGCAAGGAATGGCTGGTGGATGCAAAACGCGCCTCGCCATATCTGTATGATGCCCTGATTCCCAGCAGCTTGGCCAGCGAACTGGCCTCTCGATTCCAGACGCATGGGCCGGCTACGGTGGTTTCGACCGGCTGCACTTCAGGCATTGACGCCATCGGTTACGGCCTTTACCTCATTCAGGACGGCGAGGCTGATATTGTGATTGCTGGGGCTTCGGAAGCACCCATTTCACCCATCGCGATGGCCTGTTTTGATCCCATCAAGGCCACTTCCACCCGCAATGACGATCCCGCGCATGCTTCACGTCCGTTCGATCTCACACGCGACGGGTTCGTCATGGGTGAAGGCAGCGCGGTTCTCATCCTTGAAGAGATGAAACACGCATTGGACCGTGGGGCTCACATCTATTGCGAAGTGGGCGGATACGCTAACCGTGGCAACGCGTATCACATGACCGGCCTTCGCCCCGATGGCATGGAAATGGCGGAAGCTATTGTCGATGCGATGCAGCAAGCCGGGGTCCAACCTTCGGATATCGGCTACATAAACGCGCACGGTTCAGGGACCAAACAAAACGATCGGCACGAAACGGCTGCTTTTAAGCGCTCGCTGGGTGAGCAAGCACGTCGCATTCCCATCAGTTCGATCAAGTCGATGATCGGCCACTCGTTAGGCGCCATCGGCGCCATCGAGATGGCTGCGTGCGCCTTTGTTATCGAATGCGGGGTTATTCCGCCTACCGCGAATTATCAGGTCCCCGACCCGGAATGCGACCTGGACTACACCCCCAACGTTGCACGCCGAAACAAGGTTGACGCGGTACTCTCGACGGGAAGCGGCTTCGGGGGATTTCAATCGGCCATGATTTTCACTCGTCCTCGAGAAGCGCGAGCATGAGCCGGCGCGCGGTGATTACCGGCATTGGGGTCGTTGCCCCCAATGGCATCGGGACGGAACCATACTGGTCTGCAACGCGAAACGGCAAGAGTGCCGTGCGCCGGATTACCAGTTTTGATCCATCCTCGTATGCGACTCAGCTCGCCGGCGAAGTACAAGGATTCAAGCCGGAGGACCACGTCGATGGGCGGCTGATCGTGCAGACCGACCGCTGGACATGGCTGGCTCTCGCGGCCGCAAATATGGCGCTTAAAGATGCCGCTCTTGATCCGAGCAAGGCGGAGCCGTACCACATGAGCGTGATCACGGCGAGTTCATCTGGCGGCAACGAGTTTGGCCAGAAGGAGATCGGCAACCTGTGGGGCAAGGGAGTGCTGTTTGTTGGCGCCTACCAGTCGATCGCCTGGTTCTATGCCGCCACCACGGGGCAGATCGCGATCAAGTGGGGAATGAAAGGACCGTGCGGCGTGGTTCTTTCCGAGGGTGCAGGTGGATTGGAGGCGCTTGCGCATTCTTGGAGGAACATTCGTCGCGGAGTCAACGTTGTGGTGAGCGGCGGAACCGAAGCACCACTGTGTCCTTATGCTCTGGTGTGCCAGCTGCAGAACGGCTTGATGAGCCGGGAGAAGGATCCCGCGCTGGCGTACCGCCCCTTCGATGCCAAGGCCAACGGGTATGTGCCCGGCGAAGGGGGCGCAATCTTGATCGTCGAAGAGCTCGAGTACGCGAAGAAGCGAGGCGCCCCTCGCCTGTACGCCGAGATACTGGGCTATTGCGCAACCCAGGACGGATACCATCACGCGAAACCGGCCCCAGACGCGCGGCAATATGCCCGCGCAATGCGACAAGCCATCCAGAACGCGGGACTCTCTCCCAAAGAGGTGGACGTCATTTTCGCAGACGCGGCTGGCGATCTGAAAGCCGATGCTTTGGAAGCTGACGCTATTCGGGAGGTATTCGGCGCGCGCGCCTCGGAAATTCCGGTCACAGCGCCGAAGTCCATGGTTGGGCGTCTCTATGCCGGTGGTGCCTCGCTGGACGTGGCTACCGCTGCCCTTAGCCTTCGGGATCAGGTAGTTCCTCCCATCGTGAACCTGAGTGAGCCAGCTAAAGCGTGCAAACTGAACTTTGTGACGCGGGAGCAACGAATGACCGTACGCAATGTGCTGGTGAACGGCCGCGGTTACGGCGGCTTTAACGCCGCAATGGTGCTGCACAAATACGACGCATGAAGTCAACGGTGGAAGAGGCGTAGACTTGGAACTCATGCAGACATCGTTATTCGAAGGCCTCGGAGCGGCGGCCCTGGCTGAGATCCGGCATGGCTCGCAGGTGCGGCAATTCTCGGCCGGTGAACTGATTTGCCGCGAGGGCGACGCCGGCTCGAGCCTGTTCATTGTCGAAAGCGGACTGGTCCGAGTCCTCGTGAATCACCCAGAGGGTCCGCGAACTGTGGCACGGCTGAGGCCTGGGGATCTCGGCGGTGAAATGTCGCTGATTACAGGCGAACCGCGGTCGGCGACACTCGAAGCGGTTGTCTCCACCACGATGTTGGAATTGACGCAGGAGGCCTTCGGAACGATTCTGGCCGGTCACCCCGTCCTTTTCGCGAACCTGGCGAAAATCTTGAGTCGGCGATTGGCGCTGGCGGACGTGCAGATAGGGTGGAGTCAACAGCGAGGCGAAACGGTCGCCCTGGTCTGCGGCAAAGCGATTGTGTTGCAGCTGCCTCAGTTCTTAGAAAGCATGCAAGCTGCAACCCCACGCGAAGTCTGCTGTATTGATCTCACGGGCTCGCTGCCAGAGAAGATCAAGTGCTATCGGCAAGGAACCGTAGAGGGTGCACTGAGTGTTGTCGACGACTTGCTGCGGTCGCGCAATATTGTGCTGATCGTAGCCGGTGTTGACCAACCCGAGCTTCCCACATTAGTGCAGCACGTCGATCGAGTTCTTCTATTGGGCACCGAAGCCGAGTGCTCGACGGCGGCGGCGAGAAGCAGTTTTGCGGGTGAAGTCGTGCTCGTCAGGAATACCGGATCACACCCGTTACACTCTGTCGGCGGGCTCAAGGTGCGCCGAACGGTTGACGCTGACCCGTCCGAGGCGGACGTGACCTGGCTCGGACGACATTTGTCGCGAACCAAAATCGGGCTGGCTTTGGGCGCAGGGGGCGCGAAGGGCTACGCGCATATTGGAGTCCTGGACGCCCTGGAGAGCGCCGGGTATGCCGTTGACTATGTTGCCGGCAGCAGTATCGGCGCATTCGTGGGTTGCTGGCTGGCGATGGGGAAAGATGCGCGTGCAATCGAAACGACCATGAGGACGGCTTTCTCGCCGGAGACTGTGGCGGCGATCTTCAAGCTGTCCTTCGGCGGGTTGGCGACTGGCGCGGATAAGCTGAAACAGCTTTGCTACGAGACTACCGACGGCCTTTCCTTTGATGAGTTGGCAACGCCGCTAACGATCATGGCGGTGGACTTGAATGCAAAACGGGCCGAAGCGATGACCCAGGGCCTGCTCTGGGAGGCTTTGATGGCCGCAGCTTCAGTCCCCGGGCTGTACCCACCCGTTCAGCTTGACGCTGCGCGTTTGGTCGACGCGATCGCGCTGGTGCCTGTACCCACCGAGGCAGTGCGGGCCGCCGGCGCGGACATCGTCGTGTCGGTCAACCTCATGAGCTGGGATACGTTGCCGGCATGGCCGACAAACCCTCAGCCCCCGGCTGCACCCGCAGCCAAAGGGTCGCGGGTGCTGGACACGCTGCTGGAAGTGATGGATCTGATGCAACTCGACTGCAGTACGCGCCACGCGGCGGCGGCGGACGTGGTGATCACTCCTCGTTTCGGCCCCGCTACCTGGCGAGACTTTCAGCTGGCAGACCTTTTCCTGGCGGCGGGCAGAGCGGCAGCGGAGGAGCAGCTGCCGGCGTTGCGCCGTCTCGCTAGTCCGCAACCGTGTGCGGCAGTAAATTCTGGAGGACTGTATGGCAACAGCACAGGTGTTCACGTTTAACGATCTCAAGGACATTCTGGTCAAACGTATTCGCCTGCCGGAATCGCAAATCAAGAACGACCCGGCGTTATCGTTCGATGCCATGGGCCTGGATTCTCTGGCTCTGGTCGAACTTCAGCTCGAAGTGCAGCAGCGATACGGGTTTACTATTCCCGACGCGGATGTGCGCGAGATCACGACCATCGGGCAGGCCATCGACTACACCAATCGACGTCTGCAGAAAGCGGGGTGATTGCCATGGCCGTCCGTACTGATAATTCCATCTGGATCGGCGCGCCGCTGGATATTGTGTGGGACATCACCAATGATGTGGAGTCCTGGCCCAAACTGTTTACCGAGTATTCCGAAGCGGAGATCCTGGAGCGCAAAGGAAATACTGTCGTGTTCCGGCTCGCTATGCACCCTGATGAAAACGGAAAGATCTGGAGTTGGGTTTCGGAACGAACGACGGACCCGGCTGCGCATTCGGTCAAGGCGCGGCGGGTAGAGACGGGACCGTTCGAGTTCATGAATATCGAGTGGTATTACGAACCGGCAGACGGCGGAACGCGGATGCGCTGGATACAAGAATTCGCCATGAAACCGGGCGCCCCGGCCAATGATGCGCAGATGGAGGTCCACATCAACAACAATACGAAGAAACAGATGGCCATTATTAAGGAGAAGATCGAGAACCGTGAGCGTGGGACTGCCGCCTAACCTTTAGCGCATTGCAAGAAACAAGAACTTTGGCGAACGGCAACGCCGGACTTCGGCAGAAAGGTAGAAGATCTACGTCAGGTACGCAAGTGGGTAAAGAAAGTCTTGAGAACGCAAGGCTGGCAAAGCAGCAAAGCGAGCCTGTAACGGTCGAGTCTTGCTACGCGGCTGGCCTGGATGCGCTGGAACGAGGAGACGTGACCAAGGCCCAAGCTTGGGCGCAGCGGTGTGGTGCGCTCGCGGATTCCACAAAGGATGCAAGATACGCTGCGTTGCAGGGAAGAATCGCGGCCGTCATGGGGAATTTCACGGAAGCAGAGAACCATTTTCGAACCGCGATGCGCCTCTCTCCCCTGGAGAAGGGGTTCGCGCGCCAATTCGTGGAATTCCTCCAAACTGCGGGACGACTCAACGAAGCAGTGGCGCTTTTGGAGGATTTGACCCGCAAGGATCCCCCCGAAGCCGATCTCCTGATCGACCTGGGATATGTCCGGCTGGCAAATGGGGACCGCACCGGTGCGCGCAAGGCTGTGGAGCGGGCGGCAGCCTTGCAGCCTGACAACAAGGCAATCCAGTATTCGTTGGCACAGATGTATGCGGCGATTGGTCAGCCTGCCCAGGCGGCCAAGGTCTTGTCTGAGAAGTTTAGCGACCTGGCATCTCCGCGTGTCTTGAACGAACTGGCTGGGCTATTGCTGGATCTGGAGCGCTACGATCAAGCGGAGTTGACGTTCCGAGCCTTGGGAAAGCGGGATTCCACGGCCGAGCTTATGGTCGAGCACGGAATTATTTGGTCGCGAATCAAGCGCTCGGATTGGCGGGGCGCGCTGGACGTGGCGCTGAACGCAACTCGGCTGGATCGGCACGGCGTAACCACCCAGTTTCTGACCTACGCTAAGGACCGTCTTTTTAGGCAGCCGCCGAACGCGCCTGAAAGAGAAGCCGAGCTTCTCCAGCATCTCCGCGATCAGATGCGGGAATATGCGGAACTACACGCCTCAGAAGCGATTGTCGGATGAATTGGGGGATTGAGGTATGGCGGTACAGTCTCGAACGTTGCCAGCGGTAGGACCCGAATTCACTGTTCGCATTGCGGCGATGCCCGCCGATCGCTGGGCCAAGTGCCCGCAGTGCAGCGCTTTCGTGTATCACAAACGCCTGGAAAAGAACCTCAAGGTTTGTCCGGAGTGTAACTATCACTTCCGCCTGAGCGCTCGTGAGCGGATTGGTTTTCTGGTGGACCCCGATTCGTTCCAGGAACGTGACGCCGAATTGGCGGCGGGAGATCCGTTGCAGTTCGAGGATTCGATGGCGTATCGAAAACGCGTTGCCGATAGCCAGCGCAAGACAGGCGAGCGGGACGCCGCCATCTACGGTACGGCTGAAATTGGCGGCCTTCCAATCGTCATTTGCGCCATGGATTTCCCTTTCATGGGCGGAAGCATGGGTTCGGTGGTGGGGGAGAAAGTTGCCAGGGCAGTGGAACTGGGCGTCGCAACGCGCACTCCGGTCCTGGTGTGCTGCGCTTCTGGGGGGGCGCGCATGCAGGAGGGAACGGTCTCCTTGATGCAGATGGCAAAAACCGCCGCCGCCTTGGGAAAGCTGGCTGAAGTCGGTGTTCCATATTTTTCGCTGCTTGCTGATCCGACCTACGGTGGGGTAAGCGCTTCTTTCGCCACCCTGGGAGACGTAATTATCGCTGAGCCGAAAGCGCATGTCGGTTTTGCCGGACCTCAGGTGATCGAACAGACCATACGTCAGAAGTTACCGGACGGTTTCCAGACTTCGGACTTCCTGATGGAAAAGGGTCAGATCGATATGATCGTGCCGCGCGCCGAGCTCCCTTCGGTGCTGAAGAAGCTACTAAGCTATCACGTAAAGCCTCCGGCACCGCCGCTAACCAGCGTCGAGCCGAAGTCTGGCCCCCGGGCAGGTACCGAGACCCGCTCGGCGTGGGCTTGCGTGCAGCTCGCACGGCATCCCGATCGGCCGAATTTATCCGAGTACATTGCGGCCTTATTCGACAGTTTCACTGAACTCCGCGGGGACCGCCATCAACGGGACGATCCTTCAATTATCGGTGGTTTGGCCTCGCTCGACGGACGCCCGGTGATGGTAGTGGGGCACCAAAAAGGGCGTGGCACGAAGCAGAGCATCGAACGCAACTTTGGCATGCCTCACCCCGAGGGCTACCGGAAGGCATTGCGTCTGATGCAATATGCCGGGCGGGTTGGATTGCCGCTCCTGACCTTCATTGACACACCGGGTGCGTTTCCGGGGATTCAAGCAGAAGAACGGAACCAGAGTGAGGCGATTGCGCGAAACCTCCTGGTTATGTCCCGTCTGCCCATTCCCATCGTCTGCGCCATCATTGGCGAAGGCGGCAGCGGTGGAGCGCTGGCTATCGCTGTCGGTGATCGCGTACTGATGCTGGAGAACGCCATCTATTCCGTCATCAGTCCGGAGGGATGTGCAACTATCCTTTTTAAGGATGCGGCCAGCGCCCCGCGCGCAGCCGAGGCCTCTCGTCTGACAGCGGGGGAGTTGTTGAAGCTGGGGGTAGCCGACGAATTGGTTCCTGAGCCAGCCGGAGGAGCACACACTGATGTGGCAGCGACGGCTGCTGCCCTCAAGGACGCCCTCAGGCGGCATCTCGATGCCCTCGTCGGTGTGAGCGGAGCGGAACTGATCGAGCGGCGTTATGCCCGATTTCGTGCCTTCGGGTGCTTCAGTAACGGGGACCAGGAACAATGAAATCCACACAAGAGAGCGAATGATGGATGCAATCAAGGAATCCGGGCAGGGCTCCGATAGCGACGTAATCCGCCTCGCGTTGAAGGAGGCCAAGGAATTGGTTCGTTCGCTCGAAGGCACGGCCACGACGCGCATGCTCGTCAAGGCGGGCGACCTTCACATTGAAATTCAACGTGAAGCGGGCGCAGTTGTCGCCGTCCAGGCTGCGCCAACTGCCGGTGCCGCTCGCAGCAGCCCCGCTCCCGGTTTGGCAGAAGGCGTGGTGCCGATCGTGTCGCCGCTGGTGGGCGTTTTCTATCGAGCGTCCTCACCAGGAGGCAAACCTCTTGTTCAGGTGGGGGATACTGTTGAACGGGGACAAAAGGTCGCGATAATTGAGGCCATGAAGCTGATGAATGACGTAATGAGCGATTGCCGAGGCGTAGTGGTCGAGATCCTTGTGGAGGATGCCACGCCGGTGAGTTACGAGCAGCGTCTGATACTGGTGGATACGTCCGGCGGCGCCTCAAAAAGCTAGCGGATTCGGTTGTACATAACAGGTCCTTTCCGCGAGGGTGCTCTGTGTTCAAGAAGATTCTGATCTGCAACCGTGGCGAGATTGCACTGCGGATTAACCGCACCTGTCATGACATGGGCATCAAGACAGTGCAGATCTACTCCAAGGCGGATACAGACTCACGCCCTGTTGAACTGGCCGACGAGGCGGTATTGATCGGACCGGCGCCCGCCAGCCGCAGCTATTTGCATATCCCCTCCATTATCCATGCGTGTTTGATGACCGGAGCGGAAGCGGTGCATCCCGGGTATGGGTTTCTCTCACAAGACACTTATTTCGCCGAGATCTGCCGGGATTCTGACATTGTTTTCGTCGGCCCCTCTCCCAAGGTCATGGAAATGATGGGCGACAAATCTTCGGCGCGCAAACTCATGTCCGACGCGGGGCTGCCGGTGCCTGGCGGTACGGAAAGGCCCCTGGTGAATTACGACGAGGCTGCGCAAAGGGCCAAGGAGGTCGGCTACCCGATCATTTTGAAAGCTTCTGCCGGCGGCGGTGGACGTGGTATGCAGGTGGTGTGGGACCGGTCTGAGCTCGCCTCCGCGCTCGAGAACGTGCGCAACACCGCCCAGGCAGTCTTCAAAGACAACCGTGTTTACCTGGAGAAATTTATTCGCGACGCCCGCCACGTGGAAGTGCAGGTGATGGGGGACCGACATGGGAATGTGGTGTACCTGGGTGAACGGGACTGCAGCATCCAGCGCCGCCAGCAAAAGCTGATCGAGGAATCGCCTTCCACCTATATCAACCAGGACCTGCGCCAGCGCATTGGCGAGGCCGCGGCCGCTGGCGCGAGAGCGATCGGATACGAGAGCGCGGGTACGATGGAGTTCCTGGTGGATTGCGACCGGAACTTCTACTTCATGGAGATGAACACGCGCATCCAGGTGGAACACCCGGTGACGGAAGCGACCGCCGGGGTGGACATCGTGGAGTTGATGCTCCGTGTGGCCGCCGGCGAGCCCTTACCTCTTAAACAGCAGGATATCAAGCCACGCGGGCACGCGGTTGAATGCCGAGTCAATGCCGAGGATCCCGCGAACAACTGGAAGGGCGCCAGCGGTACGCTTACGCGTTTTATTCCGCCGGGTGGTCCCCGAGTCCGGGTGGATACGCATGCCTACACTGGCTACAGCATTCCGCCTTTTTACGATTCACTGCTGGCCAAGGTCATCGTGCATGGCAAGGATCGGACGGATGCCCTCGATATTATGCAGCGGGCTCTGGGCGAGTTTGCTTGTGAGGGCGTGAAAACGACCATACCTTTTCATCTTGAGCTACTGGCTCATCCCGTTTTCCGTAGCGGCGATTACCACCTGGACTTCATCGAAAAATACATGACCCCGGAAGGCACATTGATCGCGCCACAGGAGTCAGCCATGAGGAGGGCCATATGAAAAAAAATCTCAACGAGGCGGCAGCCCTGAAACGGGACCTGGCAGAGGAGAGGCGGATCAGCCACGCTCTGATTGATTCCAGTGTGCGACTCAACTCCATGTTTAATCTTCCCGAGTTGCTGCAGACGATCATGCAGACCGCTGCGGCTTTGCTGCAGGCGGGGGCTGCTTCTTTGCTGTTGTACGACGAAGTGAACAAGGAGTTGACGTTTGAAGTCGCCGTCGGAGACACGGCAGATCAAGTCAAAACACTGCGCATGCCGGCGGACAAAGGCATTGCGGGCTGGGTGCTCAAGAATCAAAAGCCTGTGGTTGTCGGCGAGGTGCACAAGGACAAACGCTTCTCGGATTCCATTGATCGCGCCTCGGGATTGACCACTCACTCGCTGTTGGCGGTGCCGCTGAACTCCCGTGATCGCGTACTCGGAGTGATCGAAGTCATCAACAAGAAAACAAAGACAGGATTCAGCGAACGAGACCTCGAAGTGGCCAGTGCGTTCGCTTCCCAGGCGGCCGTTGCCATTGACAACGCTCACTTGTACGAAAAGCTTGCGGACACGGTGGTTCAGTCTCGCATGAGCTATCGCTTATGACAGGGAGGGATTATGGCGAGTAAACGTGGTGTGATTGTGGCGCGTATCAAGCCTGGCACCGAGGCCAAGGTGGCCGAGCTGTTCGCCGAGTCGGATGCGACTCAGCTGCCGAAGCTGGCAGGCGTCCGCCACCGCAGCTTGTACATCTTGGACGACCTCTACATTCACTTGTTTGAGACCGACGGAGATTCAGCGGCTGCCGTGGACAACATTCGCGACCACCCGCTCTTCCGGGAAATCAGTAAGAAACTGGAGCCCTACGTTTCGCCTTACAACCCTGAAACGTGGCGCTCGCCGAAGGACGCAACCGCCCGCTTGTTTTACCAGTATGACGCGGAGATTCCGGCGAGCAAGGCCAAAGCATAGCGAAATTAGACCCGGCTAGTTGAGGAAGTTCTGCCAAATACGTTCTCGCAACTCTCGGAAGCTACCTGCAAGGAGTGAGACCTACGATGCAGCGTTCCAATCTAGCGACAGCGGGTGCGGCGGTGTTGACCATAGTGAGCTTTGTGCCTTCAGTGAATGCACAGCAGCCTCTCCGCTTAACATTGAAGGACGCAATCCAACTGGGGTTGAAGGCAAATTTCAGTGTTCTGTCTTCCGCTAGCAAGTTTCGTGAAGCTGCGGGGACAAGCGAGCGGCGGTTCTCAAACCTGTTGCCCAAGTCCTACATCCAGACTTCGTGGACTCTTGAAAAAATCAACCTGGCGGCGCTGGGCATCGATATCCCATTTATTAAACCAGCCGTCGGTCCTTTTGCTGCGTATGACATTCGTGTGTATCTGAGCCAGCCGGTTTTGGATTTACAGGCTTATCATAGTTGGAAATCGAGCGAGCCGCATGAACAAGCAGCGCGCGATGATTACCAGGATAGCCGTGACCTGGTTATCCGGGCGGTGGCTTCTCTCTACCTGAACGCTGAATCCGCGGCGGCCCTCGTCGATTCGGCGCAATCGCGAATAATGCTGTCAGAAGCGTTGTTGAAGCTAGCGAACGATCAACACGATTCCGGTGTGGCCACTGGCCTGGACGTTTTGCGGGCCAAGGTACAGCTTGCCGATGACCAGCAAGCCCTTCTGGTGGCTCAAAACACAGCGCAGCAAACGTTATTGGTGCTGTCACGAAACATCGGCTTGGATGTGGGAACACCCTTGGAGTTGGCCGAGAAGCTAAACTATCAACCGATTGAGCCTCCTGCACTCAGTGAGGCCGTCAGTACGGCTCTCGCGAATCGGCCCGATTACTTATCGCTGTTACGTCAGCGGGATGAACAAACCGAACTGCGGAAGGCCTCGCGAGCCAGATCTTTGCCCGAGATTAGCTTAAGCGCAAATTATGGAGCCAACGGCCGCTCGCTCTCTGGAATTACCACCGTCGGCACGCTGGAAGGCGTCGCGAAGTTTACCCTTTTTGACCGGGATCGCGGAGGAGAAATACGGGAAGTCGACAGCCGGCTCGAGCGTATTCAAAATCAACTTACGGACTTGACCTTGCAGATTGGAGAAGATGTTCGGGAGGCACTCCTCAATCTCGACTCCGCGAATAACGAAGTTCGCGTGGCTCAGGACGGATTAACTTTGTCCCAGCAGGAATTGGATCTGGCGCGGGTCCTGTTTCAAGCTGGTTCGACCAACAATATCGACGTCACTACGGCGCAGGACTCTCTTTCCCGTGCCCAACAGAATCTCGTAACAGCCCTGACCCGTCACGTCGATGCCAAGATTGCGCTGGCACGAGCCTTGGGCAGCACAGAAAAGAACTACGATCGGTTCCTGGAACACTGATCCAGGAATCCACTCGAACGACCCGGT
Source organism: uncultured Acidobacteriota bacterium (assembly GCA_963803735.1). Lineage (GTDB taxonomy): Bacteria > Acidobacteriota > Terriglobia > Acidiferrales > UBA7541 > Palsa-189. Next base: position 87,720 of record CAWDNV010000029.1, read on the forward strand.
AAGGCGTCACGCCTTTTCGAGGTAACTACTATGAAGAAGCTTTTGGCCTTGATAATTTTGATATCCGCGGTCGTGGCCGTCATCTATCTGCCCGGTCATTTGCACAAGCCGCCAGCCGGCAACGTGCTGAAGGTCTCCGGAAACATCGAGGCACACCAGAGCGACCTCAGTTTCAAAGAACAGGGGCGCATCAAGGAATTGCCGGTCCAAGAGGGAAAGTGGGTAGAGGCGGATGCGGTGTTAGCGCGATTGGACGATGACGATTACCGGCAACAGGTCGCCGCTGATGGAGCAACCTTGCAGTTGCGAGAGGCGCAGTTGGCGTTGAGCGAAGCGGGATCGCGGCCTGAGGATGTCAACGCCGCTCAGCAAAATATGCTTGATGCCGAGGCCGACCTGGAATTGAAGAAGATTGATGTCCAACGCAAAGAGGATCTGTACAAGAAAGATGCGATTTCTGCAGAGACTCATGACATCTCCGTCACGAGTCTCAAGCGCGCCCAAGCGGGGTATGAGCGTTCCAAACAGTTGTATGAAGAAATTGCCGCGGGTAACCGCAAAGAGCAGATTGCCATTGACCGTCAGACCGTTAACCAGGCCATGGAGAATCTCCAGCTGTCCCGCATCAAGCTGGGCTATACCGTCCTGCGGGCGCCCGTCGCGGGAGTGATTGTGACCCGCGAAGCCGAATTGGGGGAGGTCGTTGCACCGGGGACACCGGTCGTAACCCTAGCAGATCTGGATGACGTATGGCTCCGGGCTTATGTCAGTGAAACAGACTTAGGTCGGATTCGGCTCGATCAGGCGGTGCAGGTCACGACGGATACGTATCCGGGAAAAACCTACCGTGGGCGATTGTCTTTCATCTCGTCTACGGCCGAATTTACACCCAAGAGCATCGAAACGCAGAAAGAGCGCGTCACCCTGGTTTACAGAATCAAGATCGATCTCTCTAACACCAATCACGAATTGAAGCCGGGCATGCCGGCGGACGCTGTCCTGGAATCGGCGACAGCGTTGACGAACGATCCACAGTCCGATACCGATGAAGGCGCGAAGTCTACCTTGCAAGAGAGGCCCAAGGTGCGCCAGCCGCTGGCCGCTGCAGGTGTGCACAGGGGGCCAGCGGACGTCCGAAACAAGAAACTGAAAAAATCCTGACCGCGAGCGCCCGCCTGAAGGGAACGCATCAATGACAAGCAGGGAAGACAGCGATGCGGCAATCGTTGTGCAGGGTTTAGTCAGGGACTTTCCAGGAGTCCGCGCTGTCGATCATGTTAGTTTCACCGTAAAGGCCGGTGAAATTTTCGGCTTGGTCGGTCCCGACGGTGCTGGCAAAACTACAACTCTGCGCATGGTTGCGGCGGTGTTGACGCCGGATGAAGGGAGGGCCAGCGTCTCCGGCAACGACGTTGTGCGCCAAGCGGATGCGGTCAAAGACGACATCAGCTACATGCCACAACGCTTTGGACTCTATGAGGATTTGACCGTCGACGAAAACATTCGCTTCTACGCCGATATATTCAGTGTGCGCAGTCGAGACCGTAAGGAACGCGCATCGCGTCTGTTGGCCGCGGCTGGACTGCAACAGTTCGGTCAGCGATTGGCCGGTCGGCTTTCCGGAGGCATGAAGCAGAAATTAGCGCTGGTCTGCGCCCTGATCCATACTCCGAAAATTCTCGTGTTGGATGAGCCTACAAATGGAGTCGACCCGGTCTCGCGTCGCGATTTCTGGAGCATTTTGTACGAATTATCGACGCAAGGTCTCACCATTCTCACTTCAACTGCCTATCTAGAGGAAGCCGAGCGTTGTCACCGCGTCGCGTTGCTGCACAAGGGCCGATTGCTGCTCTGCGACACGCCCTCCCAGCTCAAGAAGAACCTGCGCGGCGAAGTGGTGGCGGTGATTTCCTCCGAGGCGCGGCGTTTGCGTGATGCGCTGCAGGGTGCCGAAGGAATTTCCAGCCTGGTCCTGGTGGGAGACGGCGTACACCTGGTAGTGGATGATGCTGAACGCCGCATCCCTGAACTGCGTACAAGAATGACAACTGCGAAGCTGTCCTTTGATGCCATCCAGCGGATTACACCGACAATAGAAGACCTGATGGTGGCGACTGTCGAAGCCAGTGCGCTAGAGGCCAATTTGTGAATCATGCCGCGCAAGCTGTGCTGGTCGATGACCTGGTGAAGCGTTTTGGGAACTTTGTGGCCGTGGACCACATTAGCTTCGAAGCCCGAAGAGGGGAGATCTTCGGCTTCCTCGGACCCAATGGCGCCGGGAAGTCGACCACCATTCGCATTCTTTGCGGCTTGCTCCGTCCAAGCGAAGGACGTGCCCTGGTTTCGGGCTTGAACGTCGCCACTCAGGCGGAAGCGGTGCGGCAGGCAATCGGCTATATGTCGCAGAAGTTCTCTTTGTACAACGACCTGAGGGTGATCGAAAATCTTAGATTCTTCGCAGGCATGTACAACGTGCCGAGGCACTCAGTTTCCGAGCGGATCGGATGGGCATTGGAAATGGCGGGCCTCCGCGAACGACAAGCGGATATCACCGGTGTCTTGCCCACAGGGTGGAAACAGAGATTGGCGCTTGGCTGCGCGCTGCTCCATCGCCCGTCGATTTTGTTTCTTGATGAGCCCACGGGGGGAGTTGATCCTATCTCACGCCGGAAGTTCTGGGATCTCATTCATTACTTGGCTGGGGAGGGGACTACGGTCTTCGTCACCACTCACTACATGGACGAGGCCGAATACTGCCACCGACTGGCGCTGATTAATCGCGGGAAGATTGTGGAGATGGGCACACCTCTGGAACTCAAGAGGCGCTCCATCGAAGGCGACCTTTTGTCCGTGGAATGTGAACCGCTCGCGCCGGCATTGGAAGGCTTGCGAACGATCCAAGGTGTGCGCGATGCGGTGATTTTCGGCGGCGGGTTACATCTGATTGTGTCCAGCGCGGAGCACGCCATTCCCGTGATCCGCGCTTCTCTCCTCGAACGCGGCATAGCTTGCAGCAAAGTGGAGCACATTCAGCCGAGCTTGGAAGACGTTTTCGTTGCGCTGACTGCCGGTCCTGCGGCTGCGGGCAAGGGGAGTAACAACTAATGCGCGGACACAGGATACTGGCGATGGCTCGGAAGGAAATCATTCAAATCCTGCGCGACAGTCGCAGCCTGGCAATTGTGGTGCTTATGCCGCCCATTTTGATGCTCATGTTCGGATACGGAGTCAGCTTAGACACGAAGGGGATTCCCCTCTATGCGTTCGATCGCGAAGCCAGCCAGAAGAGCCAGGATTTGCTGAAACGATTCCAGTCTTCCCGGTATTTCAAGGTGGTGGGCACGGTTGACAATTATCCAGCTCTGCTGAGAGCCATTGACGAAGGAGACTGTCGGATTGCCATTGTGATCCCGCCGGATTTTTCAAAGAAACTGAACGCCGGGGGTCCAGTTAGCATCCAAGCGCTCGTCGACGGTATAGACGACAACACAGCCAATTTGAGCTTCGGCTACAGTGAGACCGTGGTGCGGGGATTTTCTTCCGAGGTGCAACTGGATTGGACGCGCCGCCGGGGCCTGTCGGTGGCGCCAAGGCCGTTAAGAGTGGAGAGCCGCACTTTGTTCAATGAAGACCTGGAAAGTAAGGCCTTCATTGCTCCCGGCGTGATTGCGTTGGTTATGGCGGTGATTGGGACATTTCTGACCTCGTTGACGATCGCTCGTGAATGGGAACGTGGCACAATGGAGCAGCTCATTTCCACTCCCGTCCGATCGTCCGAAATCATGGTCGGCAAACTGGCGCCCTATTTCATTATCGGTCTGCTCGATACAGCGCTCTGTGCCGCCATAGCGATTTGGTGGTTTCGTGTCCCTTTCCGCGGGAACTGGGGCACATTCCTGCTTAGTTCTTTCTTATTTCTGACCGTTGTGCTCGCGATGGGATACCTTATTTCTGTCATTGCCAAAACTCAGTTGGCTGCCAGCCAAACCGCGCTCGTCAGCACCTTCCTGCCTGCGTTCCTGCTCTCCGGATTCCTTTATCCGATCGATCAGATGCCACCGGTCGTTCGTGCAATTACGCTTGTGATCCCCGCCCGCTACTACGTGGACATGACCAAGAGAATTTTCCTGAAAGGCGCGTCCATCCCCATGCTGCGCCAGGATCTGATCGATCTGCTTATCTTAGCTACGGTAGTCGGAATTCTCGCCACCCGGGCTTTCCAGAAAAGATTGGATTGAGGGCGCCAGATGTGGCAACGCATTCACCAAATGGTGGTCAAAGAGTTCATTCAATTGATTCGGGACAAACGTAGTCTGTCTCTGCTGCTGGTCCCTCCGCTGCTGCAGCTGTTGATTCTGGGCTACGCTGTTACCTTCGAGGTACGCCACATCGCGACTGCGGTCCTGGACTTGGATAACAGCCCCGAAAGTCGGGACCTGATTGCGAAATTTTCCGCCAGTCGCTATTTCGATATCGTCGCCCACCCGTCCGATGAACGGAAAATCACCGAGCTCATGAATACCGGCGGTGTGGCTCTTGCTCTGCACATACTGCCCGGTTTTGGAGACACCCTGCGGAAAGGAAGAACAGCGCCGGTACAGGTAATCGTTGACGGTAGCAATTCCAACACCGCATTGGTTTCCCTGGGATACGTGAATCAGATTACCGATGATTTTGCGGCAGACTACCAGAACCTGCTGCTGCAGCGCAGTAGTCCGCAATTGGTTTCCTTGTTGCCTCGCGTGGAACTGGAGCGTCGTCCCTTATTCAACGCTGACCTCCAAAGTCTATGGAACTTTATTCCCGGCGTCATTGGGCTGCTTGCTCTTATTCAAGTAATGAGTTTGACTGCCTTCGCCGTGGTTCGAGAGCGCGAGATTGGTACTCTGGAACAGGTGATGGTCACACCCATACGACGCTGGGAGTTAGTCGTCAGCAAGACCGTGCCGTTTTTTCTGATTGGGCTGGCAGATGCCGTGCTGATCGCGATCGTGGGAACTTCTTGGTTCGGTGTGCCCTTTCGAGGCAGCGTGTGGGTGTTGCTCTTGGGTCTGGTGCTTTTCCTATTTTGCGTTCTGAGTATCGGCTTGTTCATATCCACCGTTTCGAAGACGCAGCAACAGGCCATGGTGTCTGCCTTCTTCTTTCAGCAGCCGGCCATCGTGTTTTCCGGTTTTGGCTTCCCCATTGCGGGTATGCCCGCCTCCCTCCAGTGGCTAAGTTACCTGGATCCGCTGCGCTACTTTGAGGTCGTGCTGCGCGACGTTTACCTGAAAGGCGTGGGACTGGATATACTCTGGCCGCAGCTTGCGGCGATGGCCGTCTTCGCGCCCGTGTTGTTCACAGTCAGCATACTGAGGTTCCACAAATCGATTGATTGAATCAAGGTGTCATTGCGGCACGGTCACAAACTCGAGGAGGCAGGGCGCAGGCGTGAAGAGCGCATGTGCAGGGAGATGGAAGGGGGAAGTGCTGGTCACCGGAAGTTAGGGAGCGTCGAATGTATAAGGTGGATGCAAAGGGAGAGATGAAAGCAATTGCATTTCGAGAGGGTTCGAGTGGGATCTTTGCAGGAACGTTGGCGGGACTCTACCAAGGATACCGGTTGGGCGCTACCAGCCCTTACGAGCAGAAAACGACCGCCCAGCTCGCCGGTAGCACGATTGCGCTGATCCTGAAACAAGAAGTTCATGCACCTCTTGCGCCGCGGCCGGCAGTTCATCCATTCGCCGGAGGTAACGATCCTTTCGCCGATTTGCCCAGCGCGCCAACATCCATTCCGTCGCCAGGAGTGCGTAGTGAGGCCCGCTTTGTCCGACCGGTTGGGGAGTCGGCAACAACATCTGGAGAACCTCGCCGTGCCGGCCCTAGCGCAGAGCTCACGGTTCGTATTGACCCCGAGGCTAGCAGCGGTGTGTTTGCCGGGGCCGCGGGCGAGATGAGGATCACAGCTCCCAACTATCGGATTGGAGGCTATTTGGTGCTGAATACTGCCGATGGAGACGTGGTGATGACGTTCGTGGAATCGGCGGAGCGTGGCGTGCTGAACGCTAATTTATCGCTCGACGGGGAACGGAGCACAGGCGTATACCGTGATGCACGCGGCGATTTCAAGTTCGCGCTCACGTTGATCCCGCCGAACTTCGGACGCGGTCCCTACTGGGGTACGATGTGGCTACAAGGAGAACCGCCCAAAAAGTGAGGTTTCAACTCGGCAGAGACACAGGAATGCCAAGCTGTCCAAGTGCTGTTGACTGCATGCCAGAGCAATCGTACACTCGCAACCTCGGACCCGCATCCGCCGGTAGATTTGGAGAAGGTCAATGGTGCCAATTCTAACAATGGTGCTCCTCGCCAGCAGTGGGATCTTCGCGGGAGGTCTAGTGATGGTTGCCGCCGCGATCGTGCCTACCTTCCGCGCGCTGCCACCCAAAGCCTATGTAGAGTTGCACCAGACCCTCTCTCACTACGTTGACCGATTTATGCCGGCGACGGTGCTGCTGGCCATCATTGTGGGCTTGGCTCTTACGTGGTTGCATACAGGAGTGGTGCGCGAGCTGCTCGCGGCCGGTGTGCTCCTCGCCATTGCAGTGGCGGTCATTTCGCAGTTTGGCAACGTGCCCCTGAACCGCAAAGTCAAGTCTTGGAACCCTGAGGATCCCCCAGCCGAGACCCGCGATTTGGTGGAGCGCTGGCGCCGCCTCCACTTACTTCGCACCTGCGCCGGAGTCTTGGCGATGGGCTTCTTTGTTGTTGCCGCAGTCTTGAATAATGCCGGTCAGTGACACGGAACTCTGTCTTGCTCGAGTCGTGTCGTCTATGTTCGCCGCTACGGCAAGGGACTGTTCTCTTGGCTGTTGCAGGGGGAGAGCCCGGTTGCGATGTCACTAACCCTATTTCCGGCGGCGACGTTCTCCAGCACGACGGCAGGGCAGGCAACGTAGATGCCCTGATAGCCATTGGAGATTGCGGTATTAGCAACAATCCGGTGTCCGTTTACGACTCCGAGTGCGCTCGCAACATAAATCCCGTCGCCAGCGTTCTGCACCGCCCGAATGTGCTCTACCGAATGGCCCTCCCCAACCAGCACGACACCCGTGCGTGAAAAACTAGCAACTGTGCCTGAGTGGACGTAAATGCCGTAGTGGTCTACGCCATCGGTAGAAATGCCCGATGCAACGGTGGAACCGAGATTGCTGGCCGTAATGGCGAATCCATCTAAATTGATCGTCACGAAGTCAGCCTTAATGAGAATACACGCACTGGTTGCACCGGCGGCGCCACTAATTACGTTGTCTTGTGTGGCCGTGATGTTCCTAGTCACGACATAGGAACCTGGTTCAGTGATCGTGGTGCATTCGTCGATGATGAATCGGTTCTCTTTTTTCGCGTGCGCCGTTCCGGCGATCACAAGAACGAACAGTGCCACGCGGATGGCCGTCTGATGAGCGATAACGCGTTTCATGGGAATTCCTCCTTTGGCTTCGGCAATAAGCAAAAATACTCCGCCTTCGATTCCCAGATCTGACCCAACCTAAGAAGAAACTAGAGTAAGGGCGAGCGCTGGGCCCGTCGCCGGAAGGCACAGTGGCGGACCGTCTCCACCCAGCCTAATCTCCCCATTCACCTGAAAACGCGAAATCATTCAAGACGCCGTTGTCAACGGTGCGCTTCTCAACTTATAGCGGCACTACGGCAATCCGCTTGCCTGTGGCTGTGCCGACGATCGTAAATATCACATTTCCGTTGGTATCTAGCTCCTCGACGTTAAACTCCTCCGTGAAATTATTGCCTGACTTATCGAGGTTTATAGTCTCCCTGGTAAACCCCGTGATGGGCCCTCCTCTCACGTCGAACGTAATAAATGTGAGCGCAAACTTGCCTTCCTCCTTGGTAGCTTCCCAGCTCCCGTGCACAGTTACTGGTAGTCCTTGAGCGGTGTTCGTTTCGACCGCGCCTCCCCCGGGGCTGACGGTAAGCAGAGCTCTAAAGGTCTGGCCGTTTGCTTGGACGGTTTCGCTAAACGAACCGAGGAAACACTCCTCTCGATGATCTTGCGAGCAGGCACGTGGACCGTCTGAACGGTCATTGTCTTGGGCCCGAAGTCCGGTGGAAACGAGGAGGAAAGCCGCTGCGGCCGCAAGAACACCGACAACAAACAATTTATTTCGTTTCATTGTGCTGAACTCCTTGGAGACAGGATTTACACCCGGGTGATGGATGCGTAAGTGGCCCATAGCGTATCGGCATAAGTCCTTTAGGGATGAAGTGCCGTCGGCCAAACGGCCTTTCATCCCCTTAGGCCTCTTTGATGTTGCCGCTGCGTTGCGCAATGCTGCGCAACGACGCACACCTTCGAACTCTGCACAGCCTTTTTCTAATCCTTATCCTTAGCCTCATCCAACCTGTCGGCTACGATAGATATGACGTTGGGTGCCACTTCGCCCGCCGGTCCTAGTATCCCCGTGAAAATCCCCTGCTGTTTTCGTCCGTTGTCGACGATGACGACGCTCATGAACGCTGTGCCAAGTGAGGCTCCTGACGTTGGGTCGAAGAGTTGAGCAGTAATGGTCCCGGTGCAGTCGGAATTGGTAGTGAACGTTCCTTTGAGGACCTCGTGAGTAATTACGCCTCCCAGGCTTCTGGTCTGCATCCCGCTAAGGGTTCCGTCCTCGTGCTCTGTGATAAGGCCGACGCCCGCAACAGGAATGACCCCAGTGGGAAAAACAAGCGATCCGGTAGCGACGTAACCATACTCTCCCGCCACCGTTGCATTCGAGCACGGCCGAGCCTGCACTGTAGGCACCATGCTTACGACGAACGTGGCCACAGCAATAAGCACGAACCTTGTTGCCGCATTGCATTTCATAACTCTCCTCCTAGTTGTAATTTTCGGAGCCCAAAGCATCGTCCTCGAACTAGCCCTATAGCCGGAGCTGGATTATGTCGCCTTCAACCGGCAGGCAACTTCAGGTAGCGAAGCAAGCCTTCTCGGCCAACCTCATCCGCGCGCCGTTTCTTCCCGCACCACGTATTTGAGTGATTTTGCTTCCGCGAAACACTCACGCATGGGTTTAACCAGGTCGCGATGTTCCGGTGTTTTTTCCCACGCAAGAAAGTGATCCAGAGTTTCCCACTCGCTGGTGATGAGCCAGTCCAAAGAATCACTGGGCGACTGGCACACTTGATCTACTAAATGGCCCTTTACTCCTCTGGCGACATCCTCCCGAATGCGGTTGTACGCCCGAAGAAAGGCCTCTTCCGTGCCGGGCTTGAGCCGAAGCACAAAAACAACACGTCCCTTCATAGTCTGCCCTCTACCCCGGTACAACAAAGCCCTAGGAAGCCAATTCAGAATACGGCAATTCCTTGTACGGTTGTGTCCCCGCTGATGAAGAAACCGAGCGGGGTGGGTGAACCCGCCGCTTCGGTCAATTTGCCATCCGCCCCCACCTTCAGTACGTGGATGGCGTTGGAGATCGCGGGAATCGAAAACGACTCGAGTCGCTGACTCACCACATACACGAACTGCTCGGAGCGGTCGAGCACCAACGAGGATGGCGCGCCAGTGTTATCTACCATGTGGAGGTTCTGAATCTCCACGGGATTCAAGGGATCCGTCGAGTCATACACGGAAACGGAATTATCAAACGTGTTCACCGTGTAGAGGCGAGTTCCCGCACGATTGAGAATGATCCAACAAAGCCCGTTTCCGGAGTTTGCCACCGCCCGGATGAAGGAAAGCTTCCCGCCGCGCTCCCGATCTTCGTCCTTTCGATCCTCCCTCGCTTCTTCCTCTGGGCCTACGCTGTAGCGATAGACGCCCAAGGTACCGCTCTTGAAAGTCGTCGGAGTATCGCTTCTTGGTGCCAAGGTAAATCCCACGTAAAGAATGGGCTCTGTCGGATGGGTTTGCAATCCGATGACGTAGTGGGGACATGGAACGACAATGCTTGGGTTCGTTGGGACTGGGTGACATAGTGGAGCGGGGGGATAAACAGAGGCCGGCGCAGCCACCGGAGGATTCTGCCGTAAGCGGCCGTCCTCGATACGGAAGGAGTGTAGCAATGCACCCAGGGTGTCCGCTCCGAAGAACAACTCTCCTACTGAAGCCGGGAGAGCCTGCGAAGGCGAGCTGTTGTATGCAACGGAGACCCTGGAACCTGGTATCGGTGTTAGTCCGCCATCGTCGCCAACACGAAATGAGGTATAGTTCGGCAGGAACGGAAAGTTAGCCGGATTGCCGACAGGCGGAAGGTTGTCCTTGTTAACGACGGCCAGGATATCTCCTTTCAAGCCGACACTCACAGGTTGGGTGCCACCGGACGGGAACGGCGAACCGAAAACCGGGTCCAAGCTGCCGCCGTTATTGATGTGGAAAACTGCAATGGAACTCGAGCCGGAGTTCACCGCAAAGAGCAGACTGCGATCGGGGCTTACTTGGATCGATTGGTCGGTGTCAAAGGTGCCGCTCGCCGGTGGGAGGGCAAAGGTCGGGTCGAACACGCCTGTCCCGCCGGCCGGCGTGCTGCCCATGAAGCTCAGCATCCCGTTGCCGTTGTTGCGGAAGGCGAGGATGGAATTACCGTGGACTGAATTACTCTCAACGTAAACTACGTCCCCGTCGTCGTCATTCCCCCAGCTCAAAGCTGGAGCCCACAGCACAATCGCGACGGCTAAGGCCATCACAGACAAAAACCAGAGCCGCTGCGGAATGTGGCCCTTAGTTGCGGGAGACCCCGATTCTGAATTCATGATAGTTTCTCCTTTCTAATTTCTGTCTTGATATGCATTCCATCCGAGCAGGACAAGCGAGGATTGCTAACACCGTTAGTTCGGCTCACGGGAAAGGTGTACCCCCTCAGGCTGCCCCCTCGCTTGCAGAGGGCGGCAAGTCACATCAATTCATCTCGCAACTACTTGCGATTTCGTACACCTGTCAATTCGGGATCGAACTGAAGCGCCTGCTCGGCCGCGCTCAACAACCGCACGCTGGGGACGTTGACGTTCGGCTGAATGCGCCGACACTACACCCGAAGCCAAAATTGTCAAGTGAATACTTCGAGAACCCCAAAAGTTACCTGAAAGCCTTCTCGTAAAAGCTCCGAATACCAAAGCACAGAGTGGATACATCGAGGGCTCTATATGCCTTAGAAGCACGCTAACCATTTTTCTGGCAATCTAATTGCCCATCTGTGGGATTTTTTAACTAGAGTTTTATGAGGACCTTGGCTGGGGCGGCCCAAAGCCATGGTGCACAATTTTGCAGAGTTGTGGATTTGAAATACCGCTATGGGTTGCTCCGTGAACCTGGCGAATCTTTGGCTTGAATAGCTAAGGAGGTCAATCACGACAAGGGACGCCAGCGATTTCACCACCACCGGACAATTTGCGATGCGCAACTATAGATGGATGGCGGACGAATATCGGCACCGCAACTTCCTTTGTGACTTCCTTGATGAAAATCGCGCCGTGAACGGCCAGACCGGGTGGTTGAGGTAGTGCCATATTTGCAGTTCGGAAGGTGTATGGGTGAGTGAAACGTGGGCTCGCCGCCGACTCGAGTTCCGATGGTCGGTTAAGTAAAGTCGCAGACTGTCTGATTCAAGCCGCACGGCGGAATACAGATCAAGGGTCGCCCTTGAGCGGGACCAATTGGCAGGTATCTGCGATACGAGAAGCGAAGAGAAAGTTCGCAAGTGGCGGGCGGCGACCATATTAAGTTAAGGTCTGCGCCAGCTGCGGCCATCGCGAGTCAATAGTTGATCAGCTTCCTGAGGCCCCCAACTCCCAGCGGGATATGTGTGCACCGAACGCCGCTGGTCTTGCCAGCCATTGAGGATTGGATCGACGAAGGCCCAGGCGCCCTCAACACCATCGGCGCGATCGAAGAGCGTAGCGTCCCCACGCATGCAGTCGTTCAAAAGCGTAGCGTAGGCGCTCCGTTCGCGTTCGCCAAAAGTGGCACGATAGCTGAAATCCATCGCTACGTGTGCCAATTGCATCTTCTGCCCAGGTAGCTTGGCGTGAAACCCGATCGAGATGCCTTCCTCAGGCTGGATATTTAAGACCAAAGTATTGGTATCGACTCCCTGGCTGCGAAAAAGCAGGTGTGGCGCACGGCGGAATTTGATGGCCACCTCGGTTACGCGGCGCGGCATGCGCTTGCCAGTGCGAATATAGAAAGGCACGTCTGCCCACCGCCAGTTGTCGATCAGCAGTTTGGCGGCGACAAAGGTGTCGGTTTTCGAGTCGGGGCTAACGCCATGTTCCTGACGATAACCGGCCACATCTTCCCCATCGATCTGACCCGGAGCATATTGGCCTGCAATGACATTCGTGGCGACGGTTTCCCGCTGATAGGGCCGGATGGCCTGTAACACTTTCAGCTTCTCGTTGCGCACGGCGGTAGCGTCGAAATTCGAGGGCGGCTCGATAGCGATGAGCGAAGTGAGCTGCAAGACATGGCTCTGGACCATGTCCCGCAGGGCGCCGGTCGTTTCGTAAAAGGCGGCCCGTTGCTCCACACCCAAGCTCTCGGCAGCGGTGATTTGTACGTGGTCGACGTAATTGCGATTCCATAAGGGTTCAAAAATTCCGTTTCCGAAGCGCAGCGCTAGAAGATTCTGGACCGTGTCTTTTCCCAAGAAGTGATCGATGCGATAGACTTGTGATTCGTCGAACGCTTCGAGAACCGTACGATTGAGTTCTCTGGCCGAGGCGAGGTCACGACCAAAGGGCTTTTCGATAATGATGCGAACCCAGGAGTTTCCGTTTTTGGGCTGTGCCAGGCCAGCTTTTTGGAGATGGGCGATCACCTTGGGATAAACCGAGGGAGGCATAGCCAGATAAAAGAGGCGATTCCCCTCTAAATGACGTTCTTTATCTAATTCATCGAGACGATCCGAAAGCTTCTCGAATGCGTTTGGCTGATTGTAGTCGCCAGCCACGTAAGCAAACGACTGCGCGAAGCTGCGAAGTTCATTGCCATCGATCGCGCGGCCATCATTATTCCTTCGTACGGCCTCCGCTGCAGAGTCCTGAAACGCGGAATCGTTCATTTCGCTGCGAGCGAAACCGACAATCGCAAAACGCCGCGCCAAGGAGCGGCATTCCGCTAATTCAAAGAGCGCGGGAATCAACTTGCGGTGCGCGAGATCGCCTGAGGCGCCGAAAATTACGATACTGCAGGGGTCGGCGACAGCGACCGAACTCTGTGGCTTGAGAGTTGCACTTTCGGCAAGAGCCCTCGTGATGGGTGCCATAAGTTATCCTCCTGCAATCGCGTTACTAACGCCTGTCGCTGACAAAGATACGCGCGACAGTTCGCTAGACTCCAACATGTAATTCGCGGATTATAAAAGGAAAGCCCTTGTAACACCACGAATCAACCTCTAGTCGCATGGCCGCGACGTTCCGATGGTTGAGTTGTTCTGAGTTGGCCACCACTCCTTCTCGCGGCAAAAACGCGAAACCGACGGCTGCCCCCTTTGTTTCCCTTGAGTGCTGGAACTGATTGCTGCACGATTCCTTTCACCGTGCAGACGGACCGGCGGCAGTTCGATTTCTTTTTAGTGCGGATTTCTCTTCTTCGGCTTTCTCTAGGTGACCGCCGAACCCGTATCGCATAGCCGAAAGTACCCGATTCTGAAAATCCGCCTCTCCTCGCGAGGTGAACCGCTCGTACAGAGCTGCCGAGAGAACGGGCACTGGCACGGCCTCGTCGATAGCGGCCTTGATCGTCCAGCGGCCCTCGCCTGAATCCGAGACACAACCGGTAAATTGAGATAGTGAGGGATCCTTTGCCAGGCTAGCTGCCGTCAGATCGAGCAACCAAGATGCAATCACGCTTCCCCGACGCCATACTTCCGTGATGGCTCGTAAATTGAAATCATAGGGATAGTGATGGGGATCGCGCAGAGGCGTTGTCTCTGCGTCCTCGGCACGTTGGTGTTTGCCGGCGTTTGCGCCGCGCAGGATGCTTAAGCCTTCGGCGTAGGCAGCCATCAAGCCGTATTCGATCCCGTTGTGCACCATCTTGACGAAGTGGCCGGCCCCGCTAGGACCGCAGTGCAAGTAACCATGCTCGGCAGTGCCGTCAAATTTCTCACAACCCGGCGTGCGGGTTATGCCCCCGGTACCAGGAGCCAATGTCGCAAAGACGGGATCGAGGTGCTTGACCACATCTGCCTCGCCCCCGATCATCATGCAATAGCCGCGCTCGAGCCCCCAAACACCTCCGCTCGTCCCCACGTCGAGATAGTGGATCTTCTTGGTCGCCAAGTCCTTTGCCCGACGAATATCGTCTACGTAATAGGAGTTGCCGCCGTCAATGAGGATGTCCCCTTCCTCAAGCAGAGGAACAAACTCGGCAATTGTTTTTTCCACGGCTGCCGCCGGGACCATCAACCACACGGCCCGGGGCCGGTTTAGTTTGTCGACAAGGTCACGGAAGGAAGTGCTCCCTATGGCTTTGGCGTTGACCAGTTCTTTCACCGATTTCGGCGACAAGTCGAAGACTACGCAGTGATGCCCGCCGTTCAAGAGACGGCGCACCATATTTCCACCCATTCTGCCAAGACCAACCATTCCGAGTTGCATGACTGCGCTCCTTCTCGACGGTCAAGATTTCGTCTTCAGGTTTCAGTATCGGGGAATCAAAATGTTCGTCGAGCTCTCATGATCAAGCTTGGCTCGATGTCACTCTCAAGCTCCGGAATGATTCGCTGAGCGAGTACCTTGCTGAATTCCACGCCCCACTAGCCGAACGAATGAATCGGCAATCATAAACCCCAAACGGAACAGCACCAAGAGCAGAAAGGAGTGCCCGTCCGAAACTGGCGTCAAGCCTGGTTTCCGCGTGATCCAATCCGGGAGGGAGCTTATCGGGAAATTTGGCAGGGACGATCCGTGGTATGCGGCTCCGAACGTAGAAATTTCGCATCAGGAGTAGTCGATATGAGGCGACTCCGCGAAACGACTAGCACTCGTAGCGGAGAAGCACTGACAAGGAATTCACATGATAGGTAACGCAGGTACGGGTCGCTGACCGATGTGGCGGGCGGCTGCCATGGCGGTCCGATTCTAGGGGCCGGTCGTGGCGGTGACTCCCAGCCGCACCAGCATCTCCTTCTCTCCTCTATCGCGCAATACCTCAATCCGGTAGGGGTACCGATGTTCTTCCAATTCGGCTAAACGAAAGGTGTTGACAATTGCACTCGTTTTTGGCTATAACGGCGCACTTTACATGCTGAGGTCAAACGGATGAGCATCCGTTACCTGAGTGGGTTAGTCCTGTTCTTTCTGTGTGTCCTTGTGTCGGGCTGCAGCACGCAGATTCAAAGCACTCCCAACACTCCGCAAGTTCAGTTTCAGCACCAACAGTTTCAGCGCCCCGAGAACTGCCTGCCCTGCCATCAACGGCAATATAACGAGCTTCACAGCTCTGTGAAATCCGGATATCGGAATGTGAGTCCGCTGTTCAACGGACTTGAGGCAGCCGGCAATTTGGTGAACGGAGGTTTGCTGCGACCAGTCTATAAGGACAGCACGGTCGTTCTACCGGATGGAACTCCGCTTAACACGAATATGTATTCCTCTCCGGTCCTGACTGAGACTCGACAGGCGCAAGCGGCGTTCTGCCTTACTTGTCACAACGCGAACGTCGAAATCTTGGGCGAAAACACCGCATTACGGGAAGTTCCGCAACTCCCAGGTCTACTCACGTCTTTTCAGCCGGAAATTTTCCGGCCATTACGTGACTATCACTTGGTAGATGCGAACGGAAATCAGTTATTGCCCCCTGCACCAGGAGAAGACCCACCGGCTGGGGCACAGCCATCCTTGGGCGCGGCCGGTATTACGTGCGATTTCTGCCATGACGAAAACGGGCCGGACTTGAATCGAAGTTTCCAAATGGATGGTTTCGCCAATACCAGCCTGCTGCTTAACCAGAGTAACGCAAAAGTAGGCCCCTTTGCATTTCCCGTCGCGGTGAAGAATCATTTTCATGTGGTCAGCAACGATCAGAACTTGATCGGATTCTTGCGTGCGGGAGCCTTCTGCAACGCATGCCACGATGTCCGAGTGCCACGCAGGAATTTGACGGCCGAGGAACATAACATGAACCCGGGCGGCCAAAATGTGAGCTATTTCCGTCTGGAGAATCTGAGCACAGAGTGGCAGGTCGGTCCGTATAACAGCGCCAACAACCCGTTCGGAACCGTGGTCCGCTGTCAAGATTGCCACATGTCTCTGTTTCCGTATGCCGGCACTTCGACGTACCAAGTGGGCGATATGACGGTAACAAGTCCAACGCCCGGTGTTTTTGCTACCGATTACGCCGCCGTGCCTGGGGTTTCGACCGATCAGAACGCCTCTCTCCCGCAACGCAAAGTCGTGGAACACTACTTTACGGGAGTAGATGTCCCTATGGCGTCACCGGATGAACTAAGCGCACGTCTCGGGCCTGGATATCCAGATCCCTATGCAACAGGAACGGATTCTCACGGCGTCCCCCTAGGATTGGCGACACGAAGGCATAATTTGCTAGACGCGGCCGTGCGCATAAGGCTAAACAAGACCGATACTTCAGCTCAACTTGGTCAAAAGTTCAGCGTGCGGCTGGAGGCGGTTTCGCTGACGGGCCACCGATTCCCCGCAGGGTTCTCGCAGGAGCGCACTACCTACGTTCAATTGTCAGTGACGGACAGCAAAGGGTTTGTTCTTTATCAATCTGGTTATGAGGTAGATAAACCCCATCCGAATACGGGCGAGTTGGCGCCGGACGGCAATCTGGATGACGAAGATCTCGAACATCTCCACGCCGTCGTGGATCCGGGAAAGCACACCCCCACTTACACAACTGGAACGGGCACCAATGGCGGCAACAACTTGGTTTTTGAAACAGGGCCGGACGACGGGCCAGATGCGCGTGTGTATGTCGGTGCTCCCGAGGGGTTGGTGCTGTTCCGAAACGAGCTGATTCATATCTTTCTGCCTGGGAACCCAATCGGGCGAACCACGTCGGCAGGAGCAACTGTGAAGGCGCAGGGCGTGCATTTTGAGGAGACTTTTCAGGCGGCGCTTGCAGACTCCGTAGACAATTTCCGCTCTTTACAGCCGCTGCATCCACGAACCTATACCTATGAAATTCAGCTCCCGACCCAGCAGCAGCTGCAAGCGATTGGGGTAACGATTCAAGGGCCTTTGCACGTTCACGCCCAGGTAAACTATGAGCACTTTCCCCCCTTGTTCCTGCGTTTCCTGGCCGGCGTGACGGGTCCGAACGGCCCCACGGGGAATAACTTGAATCTGGTGGACGAACACCGTATCGACACGTTCCTAAAGAATGTTGAGAACATCGCTTCCGATGACGCAAGTGTAACTGTGACGCCATGAAACTAATCTATCAGTACTCATTACTTATTGGGCTTACCCTTGCGCTGACGCTTATAGCTGTTTTCGCGCAAAACGTGACCTATACTCCCGGAGAATTCCAAACGAGCAATCCCTACTACCCTAAGCCTAATCCCTTTTATTTCGAGGGAAAGATTGATTGGAACCTCCTGGGTATCACCCAGCCGCAAAACGCGTGGGACTACCTGCAGCGTGGGATTCATAATCAAGACGACCTGAACGACATTCCCGACGCAATCAACGATTACCAAACTTCTCTTTCCATGAATAGCATTCAAAGCGGCACCTGCCAGATCGTGACCCTCGCAACAGTACAATCGTGGAACGGGACACCCCCTGCGCAACTGACTCCTGCCCCGTGCATGTTTACCGTCCGGCTGCGGCTCGGGTATTTGCTCCAGCAGACCAATCCCAGCAGGGCCATCCAGCTATTTCAGGAAGTATTGCAAATCGATCCCCAAAGGTTGGGAGTGAATACGCTGATTGCTGAAACGTATGTGATTGAGGCGCAGCAGTCGACCGATCCGACCACCCAGCAGCAGGCGTATGCGAATGCGGTGACAGCGTTCCAAGCCGAACTCGCCTTGTCTCCCGTGACACCGCAGAGCACTGCTGTAACCGGCGACTCAGCCAACAATTCGAAAGTGCACTGGGAGCTCGCACAAGTCTATGAAGCGACGGGGCAAAATAGCTTGGCCGTCAGTGAACTGCAATCCTATTTGCAAGCAACGCAGTGGCACAGTGATGTCTATCCGTGGCGAATCGCTTTAGCAAAGAGCCAAATCCAGGCATTACATCCGTAGTGAAATAGCTCTCCCCGGGGGGAGTTAACGTGCCGAATCGTTTTCGACTGCCAGTTCAGGCGCTTGCGCTCGTTTGCGCTGTGGCTTGTCTCTTGGTCGCCAGCGCAAGACCTGCCTCGAGGCCCGAAAATCCATCACCGGATATCGGGGAGGCCTGGGACAGCTTGCTGAATGGTGCAGTTCCGCCGAACAACCCGGATGCGGCGCTTGTACCGGAGCAAGCTACCTACGAGGCTAGGCCCGCAGGCGATTTTCTCAATCATTTCTTCATGAACAATCGGACCGAGTACATGAACACTCAAACGCCTTTCACGGGACGTCCTACCGTGACCGGCGTGATTAACGCCCCAGTCACTGCGGTTTTCAATCCGAGCGGGATACCGTATCCGGATGCTTTCCAGTCCAGCACAAACGAGATGTACAGTTTTCTCAATTGGGGAACACGTGGATGGCTTTCGGACCGCGTAAATTCGAACTTCACTTTTTCCTATGCGCAGGATTTGACGCATGTCACGAATGCCTCCCCGCAGCTCAGCATCATTGACACCTTTGGTTCCCATCGCCGGCTTGAACTGGTGTCTGGGTATATCGAGATCGATGGCCGGTCATCTGACGGCTTTTTTGCCGGTGGCAACTTACGACTGGGGCGGCAAGATGTTTACGGAGCAGAGTTGTCGGAGCTGGATGGAGCCTCGTTCACGGTAAACCGTCCGCGATATTCTTGGACCATTTATGCAGGGAGGCGCTTCACGTATTTCTCAGATCCGCTGCAGAGGGCCATCGGCGGCGGCAATTTCCTTGTGCGGCTCGGCAAGAATGCCAGCTTCGAATACGACACGCTTTATTACATTCTGGGAACGAATTTCTTTCGTTTTCAACAAGCCTTCGGGAACGGTTGGCTGTTCAGTAGCAGTTTCCGAATGGTCGGCAGCGCGCCAACCGATTTCACCGCGGATGCCATGTGGAGTCCGGAAGACGGCAAGACGTCGGTGCAGCTCAGCTTCGAGCAAAAACTTACGAATAAAGATTACTTCTACGACTATACGTATAACGCTCGCGATCTCGACCCTTTCAATCCCTTGCTTCGGCTGAATTTAGAGGCATTGCATCCGCATTCACAGTTTTTTATCGACTTTTCGCGACTCATCAATGAGCGGCTTCGCCTGGGCGGGAGCGTTGCGGTCCGTCATCTTAACAATATTCAAGATGTGGGACCCTTTGATACGTCGTTTCAGGACTATCGGGCTTACGGCCAGGTGTTCCCGTGGAAGCGCGTCGATCTGCTCTTTGCCTATCACGAAAGAGATTCAGACGATCGCACAAGCAGCATTCCTCCTTTGCAGTTCGACGACTTGAGCCATACGGGCGAGACAAAGGTTCAGGACGTTAGCCTGGAAATCGGCCGCAGTTTCCTTGAAGGCCGCCTGGTTCTGCGGGCGGGCGGGTTCTATCGGAACTTGGATTTTCGCGACCAATTCACGGTAATCACCAATGCAGCCGACAAAGGTGTTCTCGCGGATGCATCCTTCAAACTGGATAACCGGTCTCGACTCATTTTTGACTACGGTCTGGACGCGGATTACGCCGTGTTTCGGCCGGATATTCAAAACAGCCAGACGTTTCGTATTGGCGTTGCCTGGAGCTATTAATTGAATCTGCGGCCTTTAACCTCGGGAATGCTTTGTCTGGCGATCGTGTGCTTATGTGCAACTCTGAATGTAAATGGCCAGCAAGCTGGGAAGGGCCCCGCTGCCGGCTCTTCCAATTCCCAAAAACGGGCGCAACCGCCGTTTTACTTGCATGAGTACCATCTGAAAGAGGTCGGGTTGGACTGTGACGCCTGCCACGTCCCCGAAAAACAGGGCTCGGTGGTATTTCAGCGGCCCGGACATGGGCAATGTACAACGTGCCACGAGGACGATTTTAACAAGGAAATCAAACAGCAAGTTTGTGCCCAATGCCATTCGGCCTTTCCGCCAACGAGCAGTGACGATCTACTGCCCTTCCCCCGCTTTAAGAACGTGCGGCCGATTGTGTCCGATTTTTCTCACGCGAAGCATGTGGATCCCCATTCGAGGATCGATGCTCGCACGGGATTCCGAGCGGATTGCACCTTTTGCCACCGCTTCCCGGCCGATGGGGCCTACGCTACCTTCGGTGATCACGTCGTTTGCGCAGCCTGCCACTCGAAGATGGGTATGAAGCCTCTGCTCAGCGACAAATCGACGACCGCGGATTGTCTAGGCTGCCATCAGCCAGAACAAATTGAGAATCCGAGCGTCACGGCGATTCACGGGCAACTCGCGTCATTCATCGCATCGGGAAAGTACGATCAAATTCGGTTTTCACATGCCGAACATTTCAAGACGCGGGAGGCGTATCATCTGGATTGCACAACATGTCATTACGGAGTGGCAGCCAGTACAAACCTGGCCAGCTTGACCTTGCCTAAGATGATCGACTGTGTGAACTGTCATGATGTGTCAAAGACAATCGCCTCAAACTATCGCATGTCGAACTGTCAAGTTTGTCATTTGGATACGCCTCTTGGTCCTTTGCCAGGGTTCCATTCCGCCATCGTAAAACCCGCATCCCACACCGAGGGTTTCCGCGTTCATCACGCTGACCAAGCCTCCCAGTCCGGCGCCCCCTGTTTTGTATGTCACACAAGCGTCGAACCGACTGCTGTGGGTCAGCAGCAGTGCACGGATTGCCACCAGGTTATGATGCCGGTGACGCACACTGCGCGATGGAAGGATGACGTGCACGGAAAATATGCAGCGCTTGATCGGACAACCTGTTCGGTATGCCACATTACCGATTTTTGCAGCCGTTGCCACAATCAGACTCCTCGGAGCCATTTTCCGCTCGCCCAGTTTAAGGCGGGTGCTCACGCGCAACTAGCGATGCTGAACGAGAGGAGCTGCCTCACTTGCCACACCTATGCAGATACTTGTGCAGAATGCCATTCACAGAACCTCAAATGAACCGATCACACAATCCTGCTCCAGGGTGGGACACAGTTGAAAACAATATGAGGCGGCGGCTGCGGTCAACTGGCTTAAAGCGCTTAGTCGCGGCTTCCCTGCTGCAGTTTCCCGTGATTGCGCAGGCGCAACAGGAGGCAGCCCGCTTCCAGCAAGACCCAGTAGAGCACGTCGCAGCGCGTCTGGTCGCGGCGCTCGCCATTTTGGGGACAGCAGTGGTGATCGTTAGTCTACTGAAATACAAGGGAGCAGCGGTGGGCTCTGCGTCTTGGATTTTGTTAATCGCTGGTGCGGTCGGCTTTCCCTTTCTTGTCACAGGCGTGGGGACGATTTTGGTCTTCGAAAGAGCCGAGCGAGTAGAATTCTGCGCTTCATGCCATCTGACGATGAAGCCCTATATCGACGATATGGAGAATCCTAGGAGCAGTAGTTTGGCGGCGCTGCATTACACCAATCGGTATATTCCGGATAACCAGTGCTACGAGTGTCATACATCATACGGTCTTTTCGGTACCGTTCAGGCAAAAAAGGAAGGGCTCAATGATGTGTATCGGTACTATACTCGGACATTCCATTTGCCGATTCGCTTGCGCCATCCGTATCCGAACGACGACTGTCTGAAGTGTCATGCCGGTTCGGCGAAATGGAGCGAAGATCATGAGGATTATAAGGACGCACTGTTCTCCGGCGAGGCCACGTGCATGCAGTGTCACGCCAACTCCCACCCGGCGCATAACTTCGCCCAGACTTTAGGGCAATGACAACAAACGCAGCCGTTCGCTGGAAATTGAACTCCACTTGGACGCGAGCCCTACTTGTGGGTGCTCAGTTGCTTGCTTTGGTAAGCTTCATTCTCGCCTTGGAATTTTTGAGGCAGACAACTGGGGGGACGCTTTTTCTGTTCTCCACGATTGCGCCGGTGTTAGCTTTTCTTGCAGCCACGGGGGTGGCAGGCGTGGCGACGTATCGATTTCGAAGACGCCACAGTCTATTCGTGATCGAGAATGTGGAAGCGGGTCGAGTTATTTTTCGACAAGGAGAAGAAGGCGATTGCGCCTACTTCATCCAAAGCGGTGAAGTGGAGGTAATACGCCACCAAGACGGTGCCCAACATGTGTTCGCCACACTGTCAAAAGGACAGTACTTCGGAGAGATGGCGTTGATTAGCGACGCTCCCCGCAACGCGACGGTTCGCGCGGTCACGGTGACTCGATTGGCCGTCTTAGGTAAACAGAATTTTTTAACGATGCTCAAGTTGATGCCGCACGCTCAAGAAGACATCATGAAAACTGTGAGTTCAAGAGCCATGGAAATCTCGGAAAAGTGAGTCTATTCATTGAGACAAGGAGGATCCGCACGATGATCAAACGTTTCGCAGGCGCCACGTTGATGGCTGGTGTACTTGTTTTGGGCTGGGCTTCTATTTCCCAATCGTCCCCTCCCGCTGGCGATGCTGCAGCTGGGAAAGACGTATTTGGCAAGAAATGCAAGACCTGCCATGGAGACAGTGGACAAGGCAACGAGGGGATGGCTAAGTTGCTGAAGACGACCATAACGCCACTCGATTCCGACGAGGTCCAAAGCAAATCCGACGCCGATATTAAAATGATCATCGTCGAAGGAAAGAGTAAGATGAAACCGGTGAAGGATATCAGCGACAACGACATCAACAACGTGATCGCGTACGTGCGCACGCTTAAGAAAAAATAAGAATTCTCCGTCAGGGGTGCAGACCTCCGGTCTTCCCCGGCTGTTTTCTCGCAGGATACTAATGTCTGAACCTGCATTCGTAATCGGGTGAGTCGGTGAAGTTGGTCTCTGGGCAATCTGAGCCGGAAGAAGAATACCGGAATGAGGAAGCGCTTTGTGTCTGGTGTGGCCGGGCGATTACTTCGGGGAAATGCCTTTCATCAATGGCTAATGAGGAACACAACGGTTCGCGGGCGCACTACCATGGATCCTCTGGGTTTCTCCGAGAACGCTTTCGATCGCTGAAAGATAATATCCTGCGTTCGGCGACGTCTTCCGCAAACTCGCGAAATACCGATTCGCCGCAAACCTGAACACCAGAAAGTGGTCCCCTGCAATTACCTGCGGGCTGCCATTTAGGAGCGAAGGGAACGAACCATTCGGTCGGAACACTCTTTGCTCGGCCTCGCGCTATGTTCGTCGCTGACCTGATTTCGCTGTAGACAATTTTGAGCGATATCTTGACCGCCAATACCCTTCGTTATACCGGCGCACCATCTTGTCCCTTTCGTCGCACCTACGTTTCCTCTGGCGTGGAGCCCGGTTTGATGCCGATCACGCGATAGGCCTGAAAGGTTCCCTCGTGTTTGGTGTCGATCGTCGTCGCCTCAATTTGGACCATTCGCCAAACGTGTTGGTGGACCTCCGGGCTAATGAGAACCTCGCTCTTTTTGGCGCCTGAACAATACCGCGCTGCCTTATTAACAACATCGCCAATGACCGTATATTCCATACGTTCGGAAGAACCGACAAAACCGTGTACCACCTCGCCGCAATGGATTCCAATTCCCGGTTCGGCGCAAGGTAGGCCATCAGCACGGCGCCTCTCATTGATTTTCGCCACAGCCGCCTGCATTTCGACCGCAGCAAGAACAGCATGTTCGTACTGCTTTGGGTCAGGTTCTGGACTTCCAAACACCACGAGGATCGCATCACCCATGAACTTGTCAATGGTCCCGCTATAGTTGAAGATGATCGGCACTTCAGCCGCGAAGTAATCATTCAGCATTTCGACGACGTCATCCGGGTCCATGCCGCGCGTTAGCTGCGTGAAGCCACGAATATCCGCATTGAGAATAGTCACTTCGCTCTGCTCACCTCCCAATCGCAAACGGCCGCGGTGGCGCAGCAACTTCTCGGCAATTTTCGGGGAAAAGTGGCGAAGCAGCTTGGCCCTAAGAACGGATTCCTGGCGAAGCTTCTCCTGGAGCCGGTAACTGCCCAAGGCCATGGCTGCATACTGGGCCATGAAAACGATCAAACGGAGCTCCTCCTGGCTGAAAATACTCGCGGAGCCACTGGACTCGGCGCAAATGACTCCAATTGCCTCCTCTTGCCAGAGCAGTGGCGCATAAATGCCCGTGCTAATGGTGCTCTGCAGGATCGATTGAGTGAGGTCTCCACCAGCCCGGTTCCACATGAACGCCTTGTGCTCCGCCATGGCACGTCGCGCGAGCATTTCGCTAACGTGAGGAGTACCTTTGCTGCGATAAGCCTTGAGAAGCAATTCATCCGTCTGTGGGTTGCGAAGCGCGAGCGCCCAACTATCGGCATTGGGAACAAGCTCGGCGAGATGGTCCACGATTGCGGGCAGGAGTTCCTCGAGCCGAGTTTTCGCCGCAAACCGCAATGGCAGCTCACAAATGAGCTTTAATCGACGATTTCCCGTATCTCCGGAACCCTTAGCTGGCGCAGGATCGAACATCGTTGCATCCACGTCGCGCGCGATATGGACGGGCAGTTCTGTTGGGGGCTCTTTCTGGAGCAGAGTGTCATCAGATCGGAGGTAGTTGGTTTCCGCGGGAGCATCTCGGGATTCGAGCGACTGGAAGCATAAGGTCGTTTCTCCGACCAGAACGAGATCTCCTGTTCCAATGGGCTTCTTCCCAGTTCCCTTAATTTGAACGTTGTTGAGAAGTGTGCCGTGCACGCTCTGACGGTCTTCTATCCAATAGCCGCCGTCCTCTTTCCAGATTTTGGCGTGCACGCGCGAGACGCTGTGGTCGGGGGACAAATCGAGAAGCAACGGTGAATTCTCGTGGGCCCGTCCTATGAAAAAGTCATTCGCGGCCATCTCAGACGTGGTTTCTGCATCGCGATAGGAACGAAGGATACGCATAGTGGAGCACGGCAACGGATGCGCTACCAATCAAGCGGCACACGCACCATCGATCAATAGCACTTTTCTGATTCAGGCGAAATCATGGCAAAGGATCAACTGGCCTGTCAACTCTGGAGCCCCATCAATAGCTTGTCCTAGTTACCCCATCTCAAAGTGTTGTCGTGCGATTCCGGGTTCATCTGCAAGCAGACCCGCGCACCGTGGATGTGCTTGTGAACATAGAGGATTTCACGCCATTTCGCCTAACCGCGATTGCCTGAGCAGCGGGGCCTGTCTGGAGTGTTCCAAATCTAGATCTCGGTCGTAATCGTCACAGTTACCTCGATTAGGTAGCGTTTCGGCGTCGCGAATTGGCAGAGTTAAGCGCCGTCTCGGGCGGTCAAGGAGTCCAATTTGCCTCAACTGATGGGCTTGCTGTTACAAGTACCTTCTCCGTCAGCTCAATGGATCGGATCTGAATCACGTTAAAAACTTCCCTTTGACGGCAGCTGAAAACTGACGCGGACGGTCAACTCAATGGGATATGGCACGCCATTTAGGTAGGTTGGCTCGTACTTCCACTTGCTCACGGCCTCGAGTGCTGCGTCTATCAGCAACCTGGGGCCGCTGACGGCGTGCATTTCGATGACGTTTCCGTGCTCGTCAATGACCGCTTCGATTTCGACCATGCCTACAATCCTGCTTTGGAGTGCAAGCGGGGGGTATTCGGGCGGCGGCTTGTAGATTACACGCGGGGCCTTAACGTCCCCATGGAGACGAAGCGGTTTGATCGGCGCAGTTGGTGGAGCAGGCGCTGGAGGTGGGGGAGGGCCTGACTCTGCTCCACCGAAGACACCTCCAAGTACGCCGTCAGTCTGTCCACCAGGAACTCCGCCTCCCCGAACATCAAAGGTGCTTTCCGAAGGAATTTCTGCGACAGCACGTGATATCTCGATGGTCTTCGGAATGACCATTGGCGCAATCACCTGAGCCTGGATCAAATTTGGTTTGGACCGTTCTTGCTTCGGATGTGCCACCGCTGCGCTGGGTGAAAACGGTAGCGGGGGTCCGGGCGGTGGTGAAGCCACCAAATTCGTATTTTCGAAGTGGCTTAGATCAATTGCTTCCGTAAAGAAGAAAGGCACTATCAACACCGCAGCCACCATGCTGATATGAATCCCCAGAGAGATCAACCACTCTACCGGCTTCCGTTCATGGCCGACCCATGCCTTTTCCAGTAGTGCTTCCTCGAAAACGTCTTGCCGCACTGCATCTGGGTAAAGGCCCAACGTGCCAATCGCCTTTGCCGCTCTGAGGTGAGCATCTGCGGGAACTAAACATCTGGACAAAAGGAAATCGTGCCGAACCGCAATGACGGCATCTTTTGCTTCGCTCGTCTGGGGCATCCGTGCATCTATAGGAACGACCACTCTGGAGGGAAGGACGCCGTACCGAACCGCAACAACCGAGTCCTTTGCTCCGGTCTGGGGCATCCTTGCATCCATTGGAACGACCACTCTGGAGGGAAGGACGCCGTACCGAACCGCAACGACCGAGTCATTTGCTCCGCTCGTCTGAGGCATTCGCGCATCTTTCGGAACAAGAACTCTGGGGATCAAGGTTGGCCCCCTTGCGTGGGTCGATGATAGCAGGAATAGGAAGGCTATGCAGTAATGTGTACTCGTCCACATGATTAGTGACACTTTTGGATTTTGGGTTTGGATTTATGGTGATGCTGGAGGAATTCCAGCGGAGTATCATACCCCGGGGCTTGGTGCGGACGGACGGTATTGTAGGTGCGCTCCCAAGCCAGCAGCTGGCGATTTACTTCCAGCAGGTTCCAACGCTGCGGAGTGACTTCGTAAAATTCCTCGCTGTGCGTGCGATGGGCACGTTCGACGTGACCGTTGAGTTTGGGCGAGCGCGGCGGGAGCACAAATAGCGGCAACTGCCGAGCCTGACAGGCCTGTGGGGGCTATAGCGGCGCCACCAGCGGTAGAAGCATTGCCGGCTGATGCCAAAATGGCGACAGGTGAAGGCTGCGTTGCGTCCCTGATGCAGGTAGTGATTCATCCAGCGAAGCCGCCGAACCGCATCGCGGCTCAGCTCCCACCCGGAGCCCGCAAGCTTGCAGGCTCCGGGTGGTTTTGACCGTCGAATTTGCATGGCGACTCTTTACTCCCAGTGTCACCAATCATTCTGAACGAGAACACAACGCACTGTGCGTTTGCACACGTGTGCCAAACCGCGGCAAATACTAAAAGGCGCGCACCCGCTCACTTGTGCTCTCAAACGATTAGCCGGATTGGCCGCCGAATTTATTTTCTATTGTGAGTTTTTGGCGGGGCTGCGGAGTGAATGGCGCTGCCGGAAGATCTACTAGACCGCTGCTTTGCTTTCGTTAGGCAACAAGAGACGACCTACTGCTGGGACCAATGTTTTTCCGGCTTCAGATTTCTGAATGAAGTTGCCTTCGCCAAACAGACGGGCCAGGTGAGCGGCTTCTTCTGGCGTATAATAACTGCTGATCAATATTACCTTGGTTTCGGGTGTCAGTTGGCGAATCTCGTAGGTCGCCTCTATGCCGCTCATCTCAGGCATCACGATGTCCATAACAATTACGTCGGGTTTGATCTCACGTGCGCGATCCAGAGCGTCCTTGCCGTTTTCAGCCTCGTAGACTTTCCAATGCGACTGCTGGCGTATTAAGGTACGTAGCGTCTTGCGTACCCACTGCTGGTCATCGACTACTAGGATTGTCGCTGGTATCGGCACGCGCCCGTCCGGGGCAAGACGAGGTCGGTGGGACGACTTCCGTGTTGCCGTGTTAATAAGAATACTCACCCTCAGAATACTTACCGCCTGTCGTCTTCACAATCGGGCATACGCTCTACTTCATGATCCAAAATATAGGGCTTTCTAAAGTTTATCGCTTGGCGAGGGTAGTATGGTTTCAGTACTCGGCTCCCGAATAGCCGTACGTGATAGGAATCCAGGGCAAGTCCCCTGCCTTCTTTCCGTTATAGGTTATCCAACCTAGGGGAGAGACTTGGACTAAAATCGATCAGGCTCGGTCGTGTTCGCAAAATCATTAAACCCATTCATCCAAGCCTCTCTGAACTAGCGGACATTGAAGTCCAAGGTGCTGACCATCTCTATAGAGAGATTCGTATCGACAATGAATTGGAAGACGAGAATGGCAATGAGATGAAGGTGAAGGAACACGCCGACCTGGACGTAGTCATTGAGCCGATCCCAAGCCGACCAAGCTAAGATCGCACTAGCTCGCGTTTGTTAGGGAATGTGTAACAATGCTCGTCTGGAACGGTGCGGGTTTCCTTTGGTAGGTCGAGCACCTCTTTGTCGTTGAGGTGTCGCCCCACCAGCCGACAACAGCGAGAAGTTCGCGGTTGGCTCCCAAGGTCTCAAGCTTTTGGTACAAATCGCCGGAACTGGAACGGTTTCTCTACGTGTGCCAACCCGTTCCGCCAAATGCGACGGCGGCCTTAGTTATTGGTTTCTTGGTTGCTGTGGTGTTCTTCGTCCGCTTTTTAGCCCCCTTCCTCGTTGGCTTTGGCATATGGAGTCGGCCCCGTGGGTGCTGCTCCTGCGGACGTAGATTAGCCTCTGAGTAACTTGTCTGAGCGGTGAATGGTGATATCGAGTTGCCTAAAAGAACCACGAAAAGTGAGTTCGTGATACGCAGTGCGCGAGCGCCCGGCTTGTGGGAGCTTTTGTGGGGACCCTCATTCATTTTGACGAATTTCGTTACCAGAGACATTTCCCGTGCCATCAGCATAGTTCGTCCCGGAACTCGACCTTGTCGAGCATTGACGCAGAAAGCGGCAGATCGTGGAGATCGCGAGCCAGCAATTCGTGCGCGCTTTGTGGCCTGGCCGGGATGTTCTTTAGGCATAGCCCGATAGTCTTCTCGCCGGTCACTGATTTCGAGAGCGTAATCTAACAGCTCATAGTTGCACCCGTCTCCGATATGCTAGATAATCTCTGCTCAACGTACCAGTGTTGCAGCGTGTACTATGAAGTGTGTCGAATGTGGTGTCGTCAATCCCGACGCGGCGCACTTCTGTTCGCACTGCGGAACCTCTGTCCCCCCCTCCAATGTAGGGTCCACTTCGCCGCCCCAGGCCGTTGCGGTCTTACCTCCAAGTGATTTTCATAAGCTTTCGTGGGCCACAGGCCCTAAAGGACAAGAAGGTCAGGAAACGGTTGACACGATAGATCCCACAACTCTTTCAGTCGGAAGTGATTTCGGGCCGCGTTACCGCCTAGAGGCCCTTCTGGGGCAGGGTGGCATGGGCCGAGTGTACAAAGCCTACGACAAGGAGCTCGACCGCACGGTAGCAATCAAGATCATCCGGCCAGGGATGATGGTGGACGCCGACATCCTCAGCCGTTTCAAACAGGAGCTTCTTCTCGCGAGCAAGATCTCGCACAAGAACGTTTTGCGTATCCACGACATGGGCAGTGTCGGGCATACCCGGTTCATCTCTATGGCCTTTGTCGAGGGCCAAGACCTCCAACAGTTCCTCAAACAGAACCCGAAGTTGCCCATCGAGCGGGTCCTCCGTTTTGCTCGTCAGCTCGCTGAGGCGCTAGCGGCCGCTCACGAGGAGGGGGTCGTGCATCGCGACCTAAAGCCGCAGAATATCCTCGTTGATAAAGAGGACCATATCTACGTCTCCGATTTCGGATTGGCGAAATCGTTCCAGGAAACCGCCATCGCTATGACCAGGGTAGGCGCCGTCCTGGGCACGCCGCGCTACATGTCTCCAGAACAGGTTGAAGGCAAGCCGGCAGACCAGCGAAGCGACCTCTACGCCTACGGCCTAATGCTCTATGAGATGGTGACGGGCGACGTGCCGTTCACAGGCGAATCCGCCGTGAAAGTGATGTACCAACGCACTAAGGAAGCACCTAGGAGCCCGAAGCTGGCAAATCCGGATCTGCCAGACTGGCTGGCGCGGATCATTATGCGCTGCCTGGAAAAGGAACCCGAAGCTCGTTACCAAAACGCATATGAGATTCTAGCGGTCTTCCAGGCATGGGCGAAATCGGCGGAGGGCCCTCGGACCGTACAGATCGAGATTCCTCACCTGGGCGGGCGCCGCCGGGTTCTGATTGCAGCGGGTGCCGCTGGCGCCTTGCTTCTGGCCTTCGTCATTCCGTCGGTGCGCCATACGGTTTTCCCTGGCAAAAGCGCCACAAGCAGTTCCAGTCGCTCGGGTGTTCCGTCTTTACAGCAAGGGAAGTTTGTCGCTGTCCTGCCGTTCCGCGTGCTAGGTGACACGAAATCCCTGGGTTACGTTGCCGAAGGATTGAACGAAGCTCTCTCCGCCAAATTGTTTCAGCTAGCAGATCTACGCTTGGCCTCCGATACGGCTGTCGCTAAAGTCTCGGACAAAGACTCGCTGGAAAAGGCAGCTCGCGACCTGGGAGC
The DNA here is from genome assembly GCA_963803735.1 of uncultured Acidobacteriota bacterium. Taxonomy (GTDB): domain Bacteria; phylum Acidobacteriota; class Terriglobia; order Acidiferrales; family UBA7541; genus Palsa-189. The sequence goes on from CAWDNV010000029.1 coordinate 118,236, forward strand.
GAACCTCATCGTACACGGAACGATTCAGGGGAACGCAGAGAAGATGGCTATCATCATCAATCTGCAGGACATCGCCGACGGCACCAAGCTCTGGACCGACACATTTTCCGGCAATGTGCAAGACCTATTGACTCTGGAAGACAAGATCTACAGCGAACTCGTCGCCGCCCTCTCCTTGAAGCCTTCCACTGAGGAACAGGCTCGCAGCTCGGCCCACCCCACGGAAAGCACCGAGGCCTACGACCTCTATTTAAAGGGCCGCAACGCCATGCGAGGCGAGCAAGACCCGAAGAACATCCAGGCGGCGATCACCCTGTTTGATCAGGCCGTAAAGAAAGATCCGGAGTTTGCACTTGCCTATGCCGGCATCGCCGACGCCGGCCTCTTGATATACAACAACACGAAGGACAGCTTTTGGACCCAGAAGGCTCTCGGAGCAGCGCAACAGGCCGAACGTCTGAACGACAAACTGCCCGAAGTCCATTTTTCTTTAGGCGACGTGTACAGCACGACCGGCCAGTCAGCAGAGGCGATTGTGGAGCTTAAGCGCGCTCTGGAGGTGGCTCCCAATTCCGATGATGGCTACCGGCGCCTCGGAAATGCCTACCTGGCTAGCGGACAGGGCGACAAGGCGATTCAGGCTTTGCAGAAGGCCATCCAAATCAACCCGTATTATTGGGAAACCTACAATTTATTGGGGACAACCTATGCGCAATTAGGCGACCACGCCAAAGCGCTTGAGGCGTTCCATCACGTCATGGAACTGGAACCAGACAATATATGGGGTTACCAGAACACTGGAGCGACCTACTTCACCGAGGGGAAGTTTGAAAACGCTATCCCCTACTTCCAAAAGGCTCTCGAAATGCAACCTGACGCGGCGAACTACTCCAACTTGGGGACCATTTACTTCTATCTCCAGCGTTATAAAGAGGCTGTTGCGGTGTTCGAGAAAGCCGCGGCGTTGAACCCCAGCGATCAGATGCTCATTGGCAATCTCGCAGATGCATATCGTGCTACTGGAGAACAACAGCAAGCGAAGGCCACTTATGACAAGGCCATTGCCTTGGCTTACAAAGAATTGCAGGTGAATCCTCGCAATGCGACCACGTTAGGTGTACTTGCGCTCTACTACGCCAAGGAAGGCGACGCCACGCAGGCTCTGAGCTTCATACGTCGGGCGCGCTCGATCAACCCGTCCGACGTGCGGCTAACGTCCAATGAAGCTGTAGTCTACGCCTTGGCCGGCCGTCCTGATGAGGCTCTGAAAGATCTGAGAGAAGCCTTCCAGAAGGGATATTCTCCCCAGGAGGCGATGAACGAGCCCGCATTTGTTGACGTTCGGAATCGTCCGGAATTTTCAAGGCTTGCGGCGGAGTTCACGAAGCCCAGGTAGTTTGACACTCTTCATTCGTTTTAGTCCCACGAGCAGCGCCGCCGTCAAACCCGAGCCGAACAAAACAAACGAACTTGGCTCTGGCGCAGGTGCGGGCGCGCTAAAAGACCACGCTAGGAGTGCTTGCGCTCTATTACGTCGAAGGAAGGCGAGGCCACGCAGGCTCTGAGCTTCATACGTCGGGCGCGCTCGATCAACCCGTCCGATGTGTGGCTAACGTCCAATGAAGCCGTGGTTGACGCCCTGGCCGGTCGCCCTGACGAGGCTTTAAAAGCCTTGCGAGAAACCTTCCAGAAGGGATATTCCCCCCAGAGGCGATGAGCGAACCCGCACTTGTGGACGTCGTAATCGTCCGAAATTTTCAAGGCTTGCGGCCGAGTTCACGAAGCCCAGGTCGGTTTGACACTCTTCATTCGTTTTCGTCCCACGAGCAGCGCCGCCGTCAAACCCGAGCCGAACAAAACAAACGTATTTGGCTCTGGCACAGGTGAGGATGTGGTTGTTCTAAAGTCATATAGGAGAGAGGAGAAAGGTGTTCCGGACATATCGGTGAAGTTTACAAACTGTACGTCGAATGATTCTCCGGGAGTGAGGGAGCGGAGTCCACCAGTGAAAGAAAAGGTGCACGAATCGCTGGAAGGGGTTCCAGTGTCAAACGTCCCAGAAGTGATAGCGGAATTCGTCACTTCACAGCTAAGTGGGGGAAGGAAGGGTGTGGGTGTTTGCACATGGACAGTGAAGGTCTCAACAGTCAGTCCGGTGTCGTTAAAGAAGAGTAAAGGGCTAGGGCTAGTGCTATCCTCCGGAGGGGTACTACCGGGGAATGTGATGCCATCAGAGAAAGGTGTTGCAAATGTGCCTAGTGCTGTTTCGCAGGAGTCCGATGCACATGCGGACAGGGGCGTGCCGGCAGGCGAGTTACCAAAGATGATCATCGGATCGGTCAACGTGCTCGCGAAGCTCACTCCGGCAAACAGTAGCGTAAGACTGAAAAGAAGGATGAAATACCGAATCTTCATAACCATACACCTCCCACCTCTTTAATGTCGTGCAAGTTCCGTTCCAAATCACAGTTCTTCACCCACTCCAATGACTTTGCCTCTGGGTTGCTGGCTACCGCATTCCAATCACGCGAGTTGCGCGACCCAATCGGGGACCCGGGATTCGCTACATCTCATCCCCCGTGCATTAACCGCAAAAGGAAAGGGTAGACGTATGCCAAATTTGGTAAAAGCGGTGCACACCTCCCAGCATGTAAGGCGTCACTTTCAATTAAAGTGCCATTTCGCTAGTCAAGTCCCCAAGCTGAGTTCTGGAGCCCTCCTTGGCCTATGTAGCGCTTGAAGGGCCCTGAGGCTGAAAACAGCACAAGCCTAGGCCGCAGAAACCGTTGGACAGGCGCCGAATTATTAAAGTGATGAGCAGCGGTGAGCTATAAGGATTTCTATCGAATGAACCACACGAGGCCCGGCGGTGCGTTCGAGAACGGGGCCGGAGGCGGCTGACAAGCTCCCTGGTCCCTGCTTGTAGACGGCCGCCTCGACCCCGTTTGCGAGATCCATTAATCGAAATGTTCCGCGCCGATCTCCGCAGGGTAGTGAGCACTGCGAGTCTGTGGCAGCACTCTCATAGCTAACAGAGAGCGACTCTCCCCGATTGCGGCGCTCTGCCGTCATCTAGATTAAGATCTTGGTATCGGCGCTTCGCGTTCCTAGCTCCAGACCCATAACTTTGCCAGCTTCCGAGTAAACGAGGCCTGAATTGAGCTTTGAAACTCTTTTTCCTTTTTTAATGCAGCGGTGCCCCTAGGCGGAGGTTTGGCGTCTTCGGTGGCAGCCTAGTTGCCCCAGCCCAGTAACATTGATTTAAAATGCGGTTGCCAGATTCTTCGAGAAGCGCGCAATTCAGCGCCGGCGTCAAAGCTTCTTGATGACGGGCTCCTTGGCTCGGACGTTCTCTAAAGAGTTATATCAGCGCCGTATCGATTTTATTTTTATTGCGCATTCTAGCCCAACCAGTCTCTATGACCTTCGGTTGGTCAAATGAACCGATCGCGGATTTACTTCCGGGGTAATTCGTAGTACCTTCCACCAGCCTGGTCCGCAATTAAACTGTGGGCCTATTGGAAGAGAAAAATATGTCCACTCAGCCTTCGCGGGCTGTGTACGTCGAGCGTCGCCGCAGCACTCGCTTAACTATCCGCCTAGCGCTTGTGGCCTGCGGAGATGGTGGCATGCTGCGAGAACAGACTTGCACTTTCTCTCTAAACGCCCATGGAATTCTCGTGCCCTTAGCAGCTTCGGTAACAATAGGTCAGAGACTGATTATCCAAAATCCCGAAAATTGGGCGGAACGAGATGGCCGTGTAACCCGTCTAGGTCGATCTTACGGAGGCCGAACTGAAGTAGGGATAGAATTCTCGGAGCCTGCCCCCGATTTCTGGCTTATACGCGGCGGTTCTAAAACCCTATTCACTGAATAATAATTGAACCCATGGCCATTTCGTATTTTGGCTCTCCTCCCATAAATATGGGGAGTATTCCTTCATGAAAACCACGTTGGCCAAGCCGTCGGGCCTTGCATGCCGACGAGGGGCGACGAAAAGCCATGGCCCAAAGCGAGAGACCACGCCACGTTTCCCGCTTCCTGGCCAACGAAAAAGAAGTTGCCTCCGGCTTGATGAGCCAAATAGAGAAAGCCGAGACGCAGCAGCAGCGCCGCGCCACGGCAGTTGCAGGCGACCGCAGCCCGGTTTGAACCGCGTCCTCCGGCGACAAAATCGCAGCAGCCGGGTTCACTGGGTTCGCGTTCACGAATTCAAGCGTCTCATTTCTCCGCACCGCAGCGAACGCCTGTTCCGCCAAGATGTCTTAAAAGTACCCGAATTCAACCCGGCAGAATCGGGCAACAGCGTGGGTGTGAGTGTTCTCGGGGGGAACCAAACTGGAGATTTGTGAATTGCATCGGGCCGATCAGCTTTTTGCTGCGATCGGAGCCGCCGAATCCCACTAAATCCTATTGACACCATTAACGTTAGGACAATAATGATGCAGCGTTTTTAAGGTCGTATTTGGACTTCGGGTGGAAACCATCAAGATTAAGCACATAAAAGAAGGGGAGGGTGTCTTCGCGATGAGAAAGATTCGGGGATTGTGTACCGCTGCACCGCTGCGTGGGTTCCTTTTTTGTAAGACCAATCGCAACCTGCTATTTGTGTTCACCATGGCAATGATGGCGCTTTTGGTCAGCGCCAATGTGGCTCGCGCGGATAACGTCTATGGGAGCATCCGCGGCACGGTGACAGATCCGACCGGGGCGGCAGTATCCGGCGCCAAAGTAACGGCGACCAATACGGCTACGGGAATCTCCAAAGCGCTCACCACGGCGGACGATGGCACCTTCGACTTCTTGCAACTCGCAGTACCCGCCCCGTATACAGTCACAGCAGAAGAGACGGGATTCCGGAAGTTTGAAGCCAGCCGAATCCAACTGAACGTCAACCAAGTTTATGTGCTGGATATAAAATTGGAGGTCGGCGCCGTCACCGAGAGCGTAACCGTGGAAGCCACACCGACGCAGGTGGAAACCACCAGTATCGAACTCGGCGCGGTGGTGGATGCAACGACGATTGTGAACATGCCCCTGAATGGCCGGGATTTTGACCAACTGCAGCAGCTCGAGCCGGGGGTAGTAGCCGCATCCGATGCCCGCGGCGGTCCTGGACATGGCAATTACGCGACCAACGGCTCGCAGCCCGATCAGAACAGCTATCTGATTAACGGCACGGATAACAACGACCTGCCGCTAAACGAAGTTCAGGTCGAGCCCAGCGTCGATGCCATCGCCGAATTCAAGATGATCACGGGGACGTTCAATCCGGAGTACGGAAGGAATTCGGGCGCAATCGTCAATGCGATTATCAAATCTGGGACTAACAGCTTCCACGGGGACGCATTCGACTTCTATCGGGATACGGCATTCAATTCAAAAAACTTCTTCCAACCCACGCCGGCTGTTTTCCACCGCCACATTTTTGGCGGCACGATCGGAGGGCCGATCCGCAAAGACAAGATGTTTATTTTCTTCTCTTATCAGGGTAACAGACAGCGTCGACCGGAACTTTCAGGGGATTGCGGATGCAGTAATCCGGGCACTACGCCTGTGTTTACTTCGGCTCAGCTTGGGGGCTCTTTCCCGGATCTAGCGACTTCGGCAGGCGTTTCGGCAATCCCACTTACTGGAGTAGGTGGTACCGTATTTCCGGCAGGAACTCCGTACTCTACTATTTTCGGTCCCACCGGGCAGATACCGACGGCGGACTTTAATTCCACTTCCGTCGGTCTCTTGAAATTCGTACCGCCACCGACCGTCGGGAATCTCTTTGAGTTCAATCCTGTCTTTGCCTCAGGGGACGATCAAGAACTTGGTCGCTTCGACTACAACATCACTTCCAAGGACACCTTCTGGTTCTACGGCTTGGGCGAACGCGAGCACGACCACCAGGACATCCCGTTTTTTGGAGCCACAGTGCAGGGTTTCCCCCAGATTGACCAGTCGCATTGGCAACAGTACATCGCGGACCTAACCCACACCTTTGGCCCAAACACGATTAATGAAATGCGCGTTGGTTATACGCGGTACAACTTCCTGGATGTTCAGCCCGCCAACCCCACGGATCCTTCCACAGCAGGCTTTGCAATTAACCCCCAGCAGCTTGGCGTCGGCCTTCCGGTAGTCAGTGTGACCGGGTTCTTCAACCTGGGCTTCACAAGCAACGGCCCTCAGCCGCGCCTCGATCAGACTTATAACTTCACGGACAATTTCTCAAAGAATGTCGGCAAACATGCCTTGAAGTTCGGCTTCGATATGAGGCGCTTTGAGGTTTACAACCCTTTCCTACACTTGATCGACGGTTCATACAGCTTTGCAGCCGCCGGTCCATTCTCGACCGGAGATGCGGGCGCCGATTTCCTCCTGGGCCTCCCGGATAGTTATCTGCAGGCAAGCGGCGATATCTTGAACGAACGGGCGCAAGAGTATTACTCCTACGCTCAAGATCAGTGGAAGATGAAAAGCAATTTGACCATAACCTATGGATTGGGATGGTCGATCGATACGCCCATGGTGGATAACTATCATGGTAATCACGCGGGCGTGGCCTTTCGGCCGGGCCAGCAGTCGGTAGTCTTTCCTAAGGCTCCAGCAGGTTACGTCTTTCAGGGCGATCCCGGAGTGAACGCGTTTGGAACTACTCAATACAAGGACATTGGTCCCCGCCTTGGCTTTGCTTACAGCCCCAATTGGGGAAAGTTGGGTGGAGGACCCGGTAAGACCAGCATCCGCGGTGGGTTCGGCATCTACTACAATCGTTTCAACGGCGAGACCGCGTTGCAAACCCAAGGATCGCCACCGTTCGCGATTATCTCCTCAGGAATTGGTGACGCCGGAATTCCCGGAACCTCACCCGTTTTCGGGGCCCCGTTTACGGGATACGCGGGCGGAGGCAGCATTGTATCTATTCCCAATGAATTTCCGTATGCGCCATCCCCTACCGCAAACATCGTGCCGCCACCGCTGTCTATAAGCGTTTACGATCCGAAGATTTCGATTCCTTACGCCGAGAACTACAGCCTCACATTTGAGCGGCAACTCAGCGGCAGTTCCGTCATCTCGCTAGGCTACGTAGGATCCGAGGGGCACCGTCTTCCGCTTGCCTACGAGTTAAATCCCGGGATCAATCCGACGGGCTGCGCGGCCGATCCTACGTGCGTCAAAAGCGCACCAATACAGCCGGCCGCATTTCCGGGGAATTACAAATACCCTGGAAATATTTTTGCCTCGGTGGGACAAGTTTCCACGGCCGGTAACTCCAACTACAACGCCTTCCAAGCGACGTGGGACAAACGTCTTTCCCATGGACTGCAGTTCCTGGCTGCTTACACATATTCACATTCTTTCGACGATGGTTCCGGCTTTGAAAATTCCGGTTTCAATGGAGGCGGATTTGGAGGGTTCGGACAAACGCGATCAGTGGATCCCTTTAACCGGAAGCTGCGAGACTACGGACCATCGATTTACGACGCCCGTCACCGCTTCGTGATCAGCTATGTCTACATGATTCCCAGTGTGCGCCACTTCAACGCTATGCACTGGCTCCCCGCCAAAGTAGCCGAGGGTTGGCAGATCAACGGGATCACCACTTTCCAAAGCGGATTCCCATTGGACGTAGTAGACAGTTCACTTCCCTCCTTGACGGATAGCTTTCTCCAATTCTACTGCACGCCGGGGCAAGCCTGCTGGGATATACCCAATGTGACCGGTCCGGTACAGTACGAAAACCCCAAGACCAGTCCAACGAACCAGTGGTTTAATCCCAGCACATTTGCGCATCCGGCGCTAGGCACACAGGGAAATGCGGGACGCAATATTTTGCGCGGCCCGGGCATCAAGGATTGGGATTTTTCACTCGCGAAAAACACCAGCTTCACGGAAAGCATGAAACTGGAATTGAGGATTGAATTTTTCAACATTTTCAACACGACCCAGTTCGACCCTGGCGGAATCACCACGGATGTCAATGCCGCTAATTTCGGACAAGTGTTGAAGGCGCGCGATCCGCGAATCATTGAATTAGCGGGCAAGTTCTACTTCTAACCGCATGCCAACTCAATCTTTCTCCAACCAGGGCCGTCCGGCTAAGCGCCGCGACGGCCATCTTTTTTCGGAAGAAAAAATAGGTGCAGCACCGCAAAAGTTGTTTCTTCTCCTTCGCGACCCAGTCACCGAGAAGCCTGCAATGGAAAATTGAATCGGCTGATCACTTCTTTTTGTTTTACTTACGAGCGGCTATACAGTTTAACCATTATTGGCAGCACTAGACTTCGGCGTGAGCCTTTACGAAGCTGGCTGCTGGTTGGGGTGGGCCGTAAGGTTCTGGCTGCTTGCAACGAGGAGGGTGTCCTATGAGGCAAATTGGAAAATTATGCGCGGGCGCAGTCCGTGCACCCGTGTCTCCAGAATCAGCCACAATCTGCTTTATTTGTTCGCAGAGGACAAGCTTGTTTTGCGAATCGGATTTCCAGGAACTCCTAGATTTAGCCACCAAACAGCAGATGATGCTAAACACGAAATCCCGAACGGCAGAATGCCAGCTGGAATACAGACGGACGATCGAACGAATTCGGCAGTTGTTGCGCGGGTAGGAAAAAGGTCTGAATGGACCCAGCCGAAGTTACTAAAACCGCGCGTAGAAGGAGCCTGGCATGCGCCCCTAAGACAGCACTGACGCCGCGAAAGGAAATTGTAGCGCTGACCCCGCCTAATCCCTGAGATTTTTGGCGAGATGCTCGGAAGATTCTCGACCTGCTGGGGCGTGATGATCTGCGAAATCTCCTGCGTCTGCGTGTTGATCTCCGCACCGCCTCCTGCGACGGCCACGACTTCCACCGTCGTCGATACTTGCGATACAGAAAGCGCAGCATCCAAAGTAACGTGACTTCCCACGGTAATTGTTGCCTGAGTCTTGTAGTCAGCGAAGCCGGTCTTTCTGATGGTCACGTCATACAGAGACGGTGCCAGGCCGGGCACTGTGTAAACTCCATCACTCCCGGTTTGCACCACGCGTGCCGCACCCGTGCCCGTATTGCGCACGGTTACCATGGCATCGGGGACAACCGCCCCAGTAGTATCTTTGTCCGAGCGCACTACTTTCAGGTCCAGTCTGTAGAGCTCGGCAGCTGACACTCGATAAACACGTCGTAAGCTAACCTTATAAATGCAGTTGAGAAACCTCATGTTTTGTACACCAAGCGCTGCTCCACGACTTATAGAATCGGAAAGACACCGTCAACTACGAGCGACTTTATATATCTTGGGAGGACTGGCCCTGGGGACGATACCGAGATTTGCGAAACTACGTCCGGTGAAACATGGACGGGACGCGGCCTTCCGCGGCGACCTGGACAGCTTCGATCAACTCCCGCGCTGCTTCCGATTTGGGGACGTAACAGATAGCGCCGACATTTTGTGCCTCGTTCAGCAATCGTTCATCCTTGAAAGCCGATAGGATCACGATTCGCGAATCAGGTGAGACTATTTTGATTTTTCGTGCTGCCTCGAATCCGCTCATCATAGGCATGATTACATCGAGGATCACAACGTCGGGCTTAATTTCGGCAGATCTCTCGACAGCCTGTACGCCATCTTTAGCTTCGCCGCAGACTTTGAATCCGGAGCGCGATTCCAGAAGATTACGAATGGCGGTTCTAAGCGCATCGTGGTCGTCAGCAATCAAGATACGAACGGGCATGGGGTTGGACCTGTGTTCCTAAATATCACTCAAACTAAAGGAGCTCCTATACCCCAAAACTAGTAATTTGCCCAATTCATGGGCATTCCGGGACAGCCCCTGGCGGCCGCCAGGAGTTTCCTCAGACAGACCGCAGGGGCTGACACTTCGCGGTTTCGTCCGTTAGCGTGAGAACCGGATTTCCGTTTTTGAGCATCAAGTTCTCTTTACTTGAATTAAAAAATGGTCAAGAAGCGGTTCTAAGTGCAGAGCGAATGGAACTTCTATTGCTATGCCTTCTTCGTCCACCCTTTCTAGAGGTTCCAGTTCGGTGGGCACATGCGGCTGTCGGGGCAGAACGCAGAACGATGTCGAAAGGCCCTGTATGAAAGGCGATCTAGCACTTTTTTCCGAGCCTTACCTATTACCGATAGATGTAGTGCCACCTTCGGTGGACTCAGCGACGAAGAACTTGCGGTGCTCTCTAGCCGTGGTTCCGCTAGAGACCATGATTGAAGCTGAGAATCGCGCTGTGACGGATGTTAACCTTACCGGCACTTGCAACTGCCTGAGCTTGCTAATTCTGTGGTTACGGGTAGCCTTCGTACTGTGCTTATTGTCCGCGATCAACGCGCGCCATAGCTTTCCTATTGTTGCCTTGAATCTGGCTTTTGCTGGTTTAACTGCGAGCGCGTGTTACTTCCTCGAAATGAAAAATAGCAGGGGAGTGCTGCTCGCCAAACTCTATCTCGTCACTCGGGTCATCGCTGCCCTGGTTGAGTTTGCGCATCTGGGTCAAGCCGATGCGCTGAGAACCGGTATAGCATGCGGAATATCCCTTCTTTGCTATCTGTACTTAGTTCGCTCAAAGCAAGTGAGGAGTGTTTATTTCCTTCCAAATTAGAGAATGAACTAGCGCCATCACACACAAAGGTGTTTGCCGTACATGACCCGCCTGCGAGGGCGTTCCGAAGAGCGGGCCATCGTTATGCGCTGGCAGCGTAAACTCAAGAGCGATTCTTCTGACTGAAGACCAAACTTTTTTGTAACCCGGCCGAGGCATGGTTCACGTTTTCAGCGAGCATCTTTCGTCTGTCGAAGAATCAGCCGGCAATAAAAACCGAAGGGCGCAACGATTTGGCGAACTACACGTGTCGGTGCTGATTACACCGGCACGTCCCGCCTACTGACGCAAGGCTCTCACATTTTGCGGAAATGACCCAAGGGTACTGATAGGCTAGGACTAGGGGCGCGGAAACCCGTACGGCCGGCCCATCATCGTCGCCCGGAAACTTCGGCACCGTAATCATGGGCTGGGAAGCTCGTTTCGGGGACGAACGGCTTCGCAAGAACCGTTAGAGGCGAGCGACTTGGCCCATCACAGTTCATTCCAGAAAACGGACAAAAAAAGGCGGCTCCCAGTGGAGAGCCGCCCCAATCGATGTTTTGCTACGCGGTGCTTTAGCTCAGCTTTCGCTTCTCTTGCACGACCTGCTATAGCATTTTGATCTTCGCTCCGGCGTGTGGCCGGAGCAAGTCCGGAGTTTAGTGTACCGAGCCGAAGCTTCTGTCCGGCGATTGCATCGCTTGTTCAAGCCGCGATTGATATTCCTCAAGGTGGAAGTCCAGCAGTGCAGCACGCGCGGCCACACCGCCGCAGATTATCGTGTACGCATCGACGCCATTCGCGATGTAGCCTTCAGCCCAGGAGTTGCCATCAAGCCGCGGATCGGCAAGAGCGCTGTAAAGATTTTCGAGTAGCGCGTCGCGCGTGGGTTGGGTGGATTCGTCGGCTTCGACTGCCTTCAATGAACGCCACCTGAAGCGCCTGCTTGCCGATTACATCCGCTACTACCATGAAGACCGAACTCACCTGGGCCTAAGAAAGGAAACGCCAGCGGGCCGAGTTCGGTCAACGGATCGGGGTGCAGTCGTGTCTCGAGCGCGCCTGGACGGCTTGCACAACCGCTGCGTTCGAGCCGCCTAATAGCAAGGAGCGATGACGCAGTCTGCGTGTCGTTCCCCTCCCTGTGAGTGTGGAGTCCCAGTTTAGTCGTCGGGGACATCGACTTCGGCCTGTTTCTACTAGGCTCAAGCACACTCGGTTCATGCAAACGCACCACTGAATTTCACTGATTTCGGTGTGGATAGAATTTTGGCGAGGCACAGTAGATTGGCTGCCACCACAATCGGGCGGCACATAGATGTCAATTCAATGGCACTAGCTGTCAAAGCCGATGGCTGGTTTTTTCCTTTGCGGTTCGTGGTACCCCAGCATTCCACCGGCTGCTGATACCGAACCTAGATCAAAAAAACGGACACAGATATCTCCGGCGGGGGGGCTTTTGCGGAGCTAACCGCAGCCAGTTAGGGCTTGTAGGTCACGCCGGAGAGTTTCTGCTCGAAGCTACATAGTGAGCAGCTCATGTTCAATTCACGCGATATTGCAATCCGTTCTTATGCAGAGAACTACCTCCCGTCTGTCACGATCCCGATTGGGGCACAGTCCTTCTGTTCGGATTCCGTTGCCTTACGCCGACGAAGATTATATGCACGTAGAAGCTGGAAACCCTCTCCATTCCGTAAGTTAGCGATTAAGGCGAAATAAAGAACCAATCATGCTTGTGTCCATTGCTTCTTATCCGCGAGGAGTTAAGAATGCGCTCGCTTGAAGGCAAGATCCCAGCCACCAGAGATGCTCAAAGGAGGAGGAAGATCATGAAAAGCGAGACAATTCATTACACGTCATGGACAAGCCTGGTTGTGATTGTCACGTTGGCCACTTGTGCGTTCGCGGCTGCAGCGAATGCCCAAACGAGCTATACCGGCAAGTTTACATTGCCTCACGAAGCTCGCTGGGGCAGCGTCGTGCTCCCTGCCGGGAGCTACTCAATATTAATGAGTTCGCCTTCGGCTCCGGCCCTCGTTTGGTCCACCCACGGCCAGATGAAGATGTTTACGACCCCGCCCATGATCGCTGATAGCCAGAAAGGCGCTGCGGCCATAACCATGACCGTTAACGGGAAGGAGCGTATCGTTCGATCCCTGAACCTGCCTGAGCTTGGGAAGTCCTTCACCTACAAACCGCTTACCAAGGCAGAACGCGAACTGTTTGCCAAAACAGACCAAATCGAGACCGTGCCGGTGATGGTTGCCAAAAAGTAGACTTGGCAGAGCGCGATTGGTTGCTTTCGATCGAAAAGGGGGGATGAACCCGCCAGGTCCATCCCCCCCAGCCCTCAAACGCCATCAAATCAACTTTCGTTTGCTCCGTTTTGTTTAGTCTTTCGAAGGCAAGAATCGCTGAAGAGATTGAAAGGAGAACGGCCATGTCTGCATCGTCTCTATACATTCCCAAAGTTCGTACCGCCGGAACAAAAGATCAGGATTTGAAAGACCGGGATTTCGACGATCTTCTGCGACGAGCAGCCGATTTCTTGAAGGGTCGCCTCTCACCGACATGCCCGGAGGGAACTCAAACACACGAATCGCCTCGCATAAAAGAGCGCGATACCGATGCTTGAGTGCGTCGTGGCAAATTTGGCGGGATCGTTGTCCCGTGAGAATTTTGAGGGTTAGATTTAGTGGTCATTTGCATTCTACGTAATAGAGCCATTTGGAGCAGGACAGTGCAGCGTTCAAGCTCACCCTAAGCCATGCCGGAGGGGCGGGAATGTCTTCTACAATGGTAAAATCTGACATCATGGTGGCTGCCTCTGTTCAATCTCCCCATTTATTTCGCTTTGGTCCGTTCGAGGCCGACCCGGAAACGGGCGAATTGCGTAAGAGCGGCCGAAAGCTCCGTTTGCAAGAGAAACCCTTCCAGGTGCTAATTGCTCTGCTTGAGCGACGAGGACATTTAGTAAGCCGCGAAACCCTGCACGAGCGACTCTGGCCGGAAGACACTTTTGTCGACTTTGAAAACGGTCTGAACACTGCGATAAGCAAGTTGCGCGAAGTCCTGGGTGACTCTGCAAAAGATCATCGATATATCGAAACTTTGGCGCGACGCGGGTATCGCTTTACATCATCTGTGGAGGAACTCGGAGGGCCAGCCGTAGTTCAGCAGAGAGAACTAAATATCCAGAGAAAGCTTATCGAACCCGACAACGTTGTGGTGGAACTCTTAGGTAGGATCGTTGCCGGGCCCGAATGCCAACAAATTGAGTGGCTGATCTCGGATCTCCTCAGCCAAGACGAAAAAAAGGTCATCCTCGACATTTCTGGTGTCAGCCATATTGACAGCACCGGCGTGGGAATCATCGTGATGTGTTTCGGCAAGATGAAGAAAGCCGGGGGAGATTTGCGCGTCGCGGGCGCCAGAGGCATCGTGGAAGAAGTATTGAAGATGACCAAGGTCGACAAGATCGTATCTTTGTTTCCAACCGCGGCAGCAGCGGTGGCGGGAGTTGCAGGTCAAGGCAAGTTATCAGGAGCCTAAATACCGGGTCCAAAGTTCAGAGTTGCATATGGTGGATGTTGCATTTCATAAAGTTCACAGAACGGACGCAGCTTGCTCGAGGCCTGAGCAACGAACCTCTGGCGGAACCGGCGCAAAGGAGGGCCGCCTAGGCTGGCTGCCGCAGAGTTAAGTCCATCTAGCGAGCAATGAAATCGCGGCGGTTATGCGGGGAGAAATGATTGGTGGAATGATGGCGCATCCTGCTGCCGCAAGCGGCCTTGGGGTGAGCCACGGCTCAGGAGCTTTGACAGACCGTAGGGATCGGTGCGCGGTGATTTCCGAGGGCGGTGATGAGAGACTTCCCGCTGTAGCTGGGTGTAGTTGTTGCATTCGTCTTAATGGGGCTCTGGCCCTCAGCGCGTTCAATTCTATATCTTCTCTCTAGCTGTGCGGCCGGTTTGCTCCTTCTCCCGGCCATTGCGTCTACTCTACCCCGATTCAATCTGTGGATAATTCCATTAGCAAGCTTCGCCGGCGGTGCATCGTCGGAACGAACCTACTCATCTCACTCATTGATTTCGCTTCGCCGCAGCATCAGGTGGCATCTAATGGCCGTGTAGTTCGAGTCAGCCCGCGATCCCTGCAATGTTCAGCTCACGACCGTACGCCACTTCGGGTACTTGCCGTATTGCATTGGCAATGCCTGTGGTTTCAGACTGTCATCCGTGTCTTCGAAAAGCCCCTCTTGTTTTGCGCGGGGCGTGGCACGTGAGCTTGTCGAAGCATAGATTGGCTGCAAAAATCCTCATCGTCGATGATCATTTAGCCGCACGAAACACAATCCGCTCGCTATTGGATTGGCACGGTTATCAGGTGTGCGGTGAGGCGAAGGACGGAAAAGAGGCTATTGAACAGGTGGTCGAGCTGAAGCCAGATCTCGTGCTTCTCGACATCAACATGCCAGAGATGAACGGCGTACAAGCCGCACTTGAAATCAGGCGCTTTACCCCCGAGACCAAGATCGTCTTCTTTACAATTCATGAATCGCCCGTCCTCATCAACAGTTTGCGTTCCTTCGCTCATGGCTTCGTGTCTAAGTCGTCTGCCGGTACTGAACTGATTCCCGTGATTAGCCGTCTGGCGGGACCAGGAGCTGCCAATTGGCTGAATACCCCGCAATAGCCGATGCAGCTTTCGGCAACACATTCTTCGTCGGCCAGAAGCTGTTTGCCTCCTAAAGTCTGTAAAAGTATGGATTCGATCCCGGCGTGGCCCGTCAAAGTGCCTCCTCGAATGAAGTGTCGGCCACGATACCAACTCCTTTGCTGTCTTTAGCCGCCTCGCCCTTTTTCACGTCGAAATAGATTTGCGGGTGCGGATTCGTCCAGACGAAACTGGTGATCGTAGCTTTCAAAGTCACGGAATGGTCGGTGTCGAATGAAATCCTGTTCCGGAACATCGAAGATACATTAAACGCAACGATCGAATTCATCACCAGCACCGTCGACAGATTTAATGCATTCTTGTCATATCACGAACGAGCTCATATAAGCATGATACGAACGAAACCTGGATTCATCGACGTGGAAGAAATCATCAAGCGTGCAAGGGCAACGGCAAGTCTAGACATCCTTAGGGTGCATCGGGCATATCGGTGGGAGATCTTTCGGGCACAGAGAGAGGATAAACTTAGGGCGGCCATGGATGTGTCACGTACTACGAGACACAAGCGACGCATCACCGGCTAGAAATTGTGCTATGAGAAATGTTCTAGGGAATTTGTGAAATGGTATTACCGATGCAGGCGCGACCTCGCCGTGGCGCCGTTTTTCTGAGTACGCCACGCGATTCGCCTCAATTCGCTTCACTTTTGTTCGCGGGGAGATCTTCCCCAAAATTATTCTGCTAACGGTCCGATTATTTACACTTGTGGTAACATACCTACTGCTGTGAGCTCTGAGTCGTCCCCCACCTAAGCTCTCGCCGCTTTCTACAGCAATTCGACGTTCAGTCCTTGGATCGTCCCCCCCACGGCTGGCAAACTCAGGAGACTGCTTAATGCCGCATAACATTCTCGTGGTGGACGATCACGAACCGATGAGGCGAAGAATACGGTCGTTGTTGGAATCTGGAGGGCTACACGTATGTGCGGAAGCCGCTAACGGACGGCACGCTATCGAAAGGACACAGGAGTGCATGCCGGATCTGGCCATTCTCAACCTTTCGATGCCCGTAATGAATGGGTTACAAGCGATACCGGAAATGCTGAAATGTGCTCCACAGCTAAAGATTGTCATCTTCACGCTAGATGATGCAGAGGAACTGAGGCAACACGCCTTTCGGCTGGGAGCTGCGGGCTATGTCTCCAAGTCCGACCCTCGGGAGGCCCTTCTCGCCGAGGTGAGAAGGCTGTTGCTGTGAGCGGGTATGATATCGTCCTTTCATGTGAACAGCGTGTTCAAAAGGAGAAACGAGCACTTCGTCGAAAGCAAGATGGCCATGCCTTTGAGGACTGGCTGCAAGCCGAGCGGGGTTTCCAGGCAGCGGCGTAATTTCATTCGCAATGACTTCCCATCGCATGTCATCTCCTCTTCTTCAGAGGCAGTCCGTACTGAGATTCACGTCTCGCCGACTGTTTCTTCGCGTTGCCGGCTGTGCCATAGCAATGCCGGCATTCGCTTGGGCTGTGAATGACGTGCCCACCTCGCTCGATCACATTCTCTTGGGCTGCAGTGATCTCGACCGGGGCATTGCCTTTGTCGAGCAGCGCACGGGCATTCGCGCTGCGTTCGGCGGCGTCCACCCTGGACGCGGCACGCAAAACGCCCTCCTCTCGCTCGGCACACGACGGTATCTTGAAATCATCGCCCCCGACCCCAAGCAGTCCGGCACGCCGCAATACCCCGTAATTACTAAACTGATCGAACCTCGCCTTATCGGATGGGCCGCTCATCCCGGCGGTCTACAATCCATCGCCGCAAAACTCGCGAAATCCGGCGTCGCCGCCGACGGCCCCACTCCTGGTTCCCGCAGGCGATCCGACGGTCGCGTCCTTCAATGGAAGGCTCTCACACTCAAGGAAAATCCCGCTTCTCTCCTTCCATTCTTCATTGAATGGTCTGCCGATTCGATTCACCCATCAGTGGACTCTCCTAAAGGCTGTTCGCTTCTGCGCTTTGAAGCTGCATCGCCCGAAACAGAGTCACTCTCTAAGCAATTCGCTCTCCTCGGTCTCGATATCCCCATTGTCAAAGGTGAGAGCCCGCAACTCCGCGCTACCATATCCGGCCCGAAAGGCCAATTCACCGTGACCAGCTAGCTCGCGGTGATCGCGCCTGGGAGTGCCTCTGGAGGTCCTGCCGCTCACACGGAATATTCAAGCGTATTCCTTCACTCACAAACTCAAGTGAACGCAATTACTGCCACCATTAGCAGCGAGGCAAGAGGTATATACTCCCCAATACCAGACCGACAGCAATTGAGGAGATGTCGAGAATGTTTCGGCGCCTTTTGTTTTTGACGTTCATTTTTGGCTCGATGTTCCTGACGTCGGAAAACTCGGTGTTGCGAGCGCAAGCTAATCCAGATTGGCATCGGCCGTTTCCGGCGTTCAAGATTGCGGGCAACCTCTACTATGTTGGGACCGCTGATCTGGCCGTCTACCTTATCAACACTCCACAGGGAAATATCCTGATCAATTCAGATTTTGCGGAGGACGTCCCGTTAATCCACAAGAGCATCGAAGGGCTTGGTTTCAAGTATGGCGATACAAAGATCCTGCTGATCAGTCACGCACACTCGGACCATGACGAGGGCGTCGGATTAATAAAACGTGAGACCGGCGCGAGGTTGATGGTTATGGACGCGGATGTTCCGGCCGTGGAGAGCACGGCGCCTAGTAGGCCCGGCGCTCACGTGGATCGCGTCTTGCACGATGGGGACACGGTCGAACTTGGAGGTTCTCGACTGACGGCGCACCTGACGCCCGGCCACACAAAAGGCTGCACTACATGGACCATGCAGGTTCATGAGGGCGCCAGAACGTTGAACGCCGTGATCATCGGCAGCCCCAACGTAAATCCTGGATATGTGCTGGTGGGAAACAAGCAATATCCACAAATCGCGCAAGATTACGTCAAGACCTTCAAGGTACTCAAAGGATTGCCTTGCGATCTTTTTTTGGGGGCGCATGGGGCATATTTCGGGATGAAAGCCAAGTACGAGAAGGCTAAAGCAGGCGAGGCGAATCCACTCATCGACCCAGAGGGGTACAAGGCGTACGTGTCTGAACGGGAAGCCACCTTCGAGAAAGAATGGAAGCGGCAGCAGCAGAATCCCGGTTCTCCTGCGCCGTAGCCGAGAAATTAGTTTGCGGGTTGAGCTTCGATTTAAAGGCGCAATCGTGGAACATTGACTCGAAGCGCCCCTAATCCCGAGGGGATACCGAAGAACCCGAACTGCCCTGACGCTCGAGATGGGCATGACGGCCACTCAGGCGTTGATGGCGATGGGAGAACTTCATTGTGGTGTTCGAGTCGCAATGGGACAAAATCTTGCGCCGGCCGCACGACGTCGAGATCAGCCCCTACGACCCGGACAAGAACATCCGGATCGTGGATGCCAACAACCATTTGTCAGTGAGTTCACGCATAATAGTATGCAGCGTATATTGACGCTGGGTACGCCGGGCGTGCACCGACGATACGTATTTCGCCAGAAAGTCCGCCCAAGGGTAGTATCTTCGAGTTGAGAAAATGACATTTGCCAAGATTCGCTGGTGTGTTGTGATGGCGCTTTGGTTTGTGCTGCCGTTCGGTTACGGATCTGCACTGAGCGATACCGGAGTCAAGCTGCCGAAGCTCGACCTGCACGATATGCGCCTCGAAAACGGGCTGCGCGTCATTTTAGTCCCAGACCATAGCGCCCCCGTCTACGCTATCAACGTCTCCTACAACGTGGGCAGTCGTAACGAACTTCCTGGCCATACCGGCTTCGCTCATCTGTTCGAACACATGATGTTCCAGGGCTCTGCTAATGTTGGCAAAGGCGAGCATTTCATCCTCGTGCTGAATAATGGCGGCAACATGAACGGCACCACCAGTGAAGACCGCACGATCTACTTCGAAGAGCTGCCCAAGAACCAGCTCGACCTCGGCTTGTACCTAGAAGCCGACCGCATGCGCTCGCTTAACGTGACGCAGGCAAATCTCGACAACCAGCGCAATGCCGTGCAAGAGGAACGCCGCCAGAGCATCGACAACCAGCCTTACGGGCGCGCGGAGCTGGATCTCGACAGCCTTTCTTACGACAACTTCGCTTACAAGCATCCGACAATCGGGTCCATGGCAGATCTGGAAGCTGCCAGCGTTGCCGATGTCGCGGCTTTTTTCCATACGTACTACGCCCCGAACAATGCCGTTCTCACGCTGGTCGGTGATTTCGATCCTGACGAAGTCATGGCCAAGGTCAGGAAATATTTCGGTTCCGTTCCCACTCAGTCCGCGCCGCCCAAGGTCGATCTGCGCGAGGAGCCGCACTATGGCGAACGCCGCGAATCCATTTCCGATCCGCTGGCGCGCCTTCCACGGCTGGACATCGCCTATCACGTTCCCCCGGGCAACACCACGGACAATTACGTCATGCAGGAATTGAGCATAGCCTTGGCGCAGGGACAGAGTTCACGCTTTTATCAGCACCTCGTGAAGGAGAAGCAACTCGCCTCGAACGTAAGCATTTTCACAGACTCGCGTATCGGCACGAGCCAGATGTACATTAGCGCCACGCCGCGGGCCGGAGTAAGTTTGTCCGACCTCGAAAAAGGCGTGGATGAAGAAATTTCGGCCGTCGTGAAAGACGGCATCACACCAGACGAACTGGCAAAGTCGAAGACGCAGCTCCTACGTCGCTTCGTCGACCGCCAGCGCACCGTTCTGGGCACCGCCCAATTGATCGGCGAATATGCCGTCAAGTTCAACGAACCCGAGCTGATCAACACGATCCTGGACAAGGAAAGCGCAGTGACTCTCGAGCAAGTGAATCGCGCCGCCAGGACTTATCTGGTCCACGACCAGCGCAGCGTCGTGACCACGGTGCCCGCCAAGGCAGCGGCCGACGTGACTCGGAAGGCGCCATGACGACCGGCCTATCGATTCCCGCGGCCGCCCGCAGGATTACTCTGCGACGAATAGCTCTCGCCGCCGCTTTGACGCTGACGGCGCTCGTGGCATCCGCTGTTCGTGGCCAGGAAAAGACCACGCCCCTCAGCAAAGTGGAGCGTCTCAACCGCGCTCCGGTTAGCAAGGAAGTTCTGCGTGTGCGACTCCCGCGGCCCACGGTGACGAAGCTGCCAAACGGGCTGATCCTGCTGCTCCTCGAAAATCACAAACTTCCCACCGTTGCGTTCACTGTATGGATTCGCCCAGGCCAATTGGCTGATCCCAGCGACGTGCCGGGCGTGGCCTCGTTTACTGCGGACATGCTCCGCGAAGGCACTGAGCGTCGTTCGAGCGTTGCTATCGCCGCCGAAGCCGATTCGCTGGGAGCCACTCTCGGCGCGAACGCCAGGTTCGGGGCGAGTTACACCGTGGTGAATGCCGCAGGCCTCGCGGATAACGCGCCGCAACTCCTCGATCTGTTGAGCGACATCGTTTTGCACCCTGCGTTCCCACCGGCCGAACTCCTCAGTTACAAGCAGCGCGAGGCAGCCGCTCTCGAGCAGCGACTTGCCAATCCGGCGTTTCTCGGCCAGCGAACCTTTCGCCAGGTCCTCTATGGCGAAGGGCCTTTGGCGGTAGCTTCGCCTACACCAGATTCGATCGCAAAAGTTACTCCAGAGGATCTAAAGCGCTTCTACGATCAGCACTATCGCCCTGGAAATGCGATTCTCGGAGCCATCGGCGACTTCAAAACCGCCGATATGCAGGAGCTGATCGAGAAGTATTTCGCCGCTTGGTCTGGAGCTGCAGAGCCGCCGCCTTCGCTAGCAGCAAAAGGCGAGCCTCAGCCGTCCAGAATCACACTCGTCGATCGTCCTGGATCCGTGCAAACCTACATCATCGGCGGCAGTCGCGGCATTCGCCGCACCGATCCCGAATACTACAGTCTCCAGATGATGAACCAGATTCTCGGAGGCGGCCCCCAAGCGCGCTTGTTTCTTGATTTGCGCGAGGAGCACGGCTACACCTATGGCGCCTACAGCAATTTCAACGCTGAGATCTACCCAGGGGACTGGTTGGCCGCCGCAGCCGTTCGCACCCCGGTTACCGATGGCTCTATGACGCAGTTCGTGTATGAATTCAAGCGCATGAGCAGTGAGCTAGTGCCGCAAAGCGAGCTCGAGGACGCACGCCACGCCATTGTGGCAAGTTTCGCTCTTTCGCTCGAACAACCCGCGCGCCTGCTCGACAATTGGATGACCGTGCAGTATTACGGCTTGCCCTACGATTATTGGGACCAATACGCCGATCACATCACGGCGGTGGACGCTGCTGCCGTTCAGGCCGCTGCACGCAAGTTCGTTGACCTGACACACATGCAGTGGATATGTGTCGGTGATCGCCAGCTAATCCAGGAGGCTCTCGCCAAATACGGCCCCGTCAGCGTGGTGGACGCCGAGGGCAGGCCCGAAAAATAGAATCTCAGTGGAACAGGGGTTCGAGAACGGCCTTATCTGCTTCATTTGAGGCCATCATTCTCCCTGCAGGCGCCTATTTGACCGGGAGGAACCTCTGCACGCGCTCGCCGTAGAACACCTCACCGGTATACGGTATAGAGGGTGCCCTTCGAGTCCACGGCTTCCATGTGCATATGTGATGAACGTATGAAGATGCAAAGCGTGGTGCTTCCTTGCGAAATTCTTGGACTCGGCCCGCCAGTCAGATCTAATAAGTTTCAGATAGCGGGTCAGACAGAAGATCTAGCGAGAAAATTCCGAAACGAACTCGGATATCTTTCGGGTCAGTAAAAGAGTCCTACCTATCTCACTTCTGTTTTCTGCCACGTTGCCATGCGGAAAACACGAAAGGGCGCCATCCCATGGCGCCCTTCGTGTTTAGGCATTTTTATCGTGCTGCCTGAGTTCTCTGTACCAAGCCCCAGGGTTTGCCTACGAGAAATTCGGGGTTGGCGTCTTTCCGCGGAGTGTACTTTTGTACGCGGCCCGTTCTCACTTCGGCAGTGTAGAGAGTCCCATCCGTGTCCGTGACAAAGCCATGTACGCCCCACATGCAGCCCTGACAGTTGCCAAACGTGCCCCATGAATAGAGGTAGTGCCCGTCTTCATCATACGCACTCAGCTTGTTTGAGCCCTGATCCGCTGCCCAGAGAATGTGGTTCTGGCCCATGTAGATGCTGTGGATATTCATAGGCGGTCGCGGGCCCATATCCCACTGGTCCAGGAACTTGCCGTTTTCGTCGAATTTCTGCACGCGGCCATCGTTGCGGTCGTTGATGAAAACGAAGTGCCGTTCCGGATCGATGGCGATTCCGTGGACGCTGCTGAAATAGCCCGGGCGCTTTTCATTCGGCGGAGTGCCCTTTTCGCCCCACTGGAAGAGCTTCTTGCCATTCTTGTCATACTTAACGACTCGCGTGCCGTCATAGCCGTCGCACAGATAAAAACTGCCATCGGGCTCAAACGCCATGAAGGTGGGCCGCGCGAAATGCGTGTCGTCTGTGCCCGGCACGCCTGGCGTACCCAGCGTCAGGATGCGCTGTTTGCCGTCGTGGGTGAATTTGCTGACGAAGTGGTTATCGGCATCCACAATCCAGACGGCCTTGTCGGGATCGTAGGGGCTGACTTCAATGTCATGTGGACGTCCCCAGATTTTGTCCCATTGGGTCCAGTCTTCCACGACGTTGCCGTTGCGATCCAGCACGACAATTACATGGTCCCAGCGCCAATCGACGCCTGGCCGGCCTTCGTGTCCATCCGAAACATCGGGGCAATTCGGGTTCCTCGGCATTCCCGGAGGATTTTGCATGCCTCCACAGCTAGGGGTCGCACTTGCGGTCTCGCGCAGCGGTAAGCCCATGCCCACAGGGAACTTGATGCTAGGGCCAATCTCAGGAAGCCACCTGGTCTTCAGATTCTTCGGAAGCTCAGGCAATAAGCCTTTCTGCGCTATAAACACCCGATCAGGAGTTTCCGGGAAAACATAGGTCGCCTGCGAGTACGTCCACCCCTTAAGCTCGGGAAGGCTCTCCGCCAACGGCCTCGGCCAATTATTCACCGGATCGTAAGGGCCGAAAACATCTTCGCCGCCCTTTTGTCCGGGAACGGCCGCGAACCCTTCCCCTGGCACCTTCTTTATCTGGCCTTGGAGAACTCCAACCCGGTTGCTAACCAGCACGATCGCCAGTAGAGCCATGCTTATAACCGCAAGCTTTAGCGTTTCTCGTTTCATCTCCATGCCTCCGCTTCGAAACTGCGCAAAACCATACGTCCGCAGTACCCGCGAGTCAATTGTGGCTATCTGATTCGGCCGCCCTAAAACGATTCGTCGACGATTTGGCAGAGAATGTGGCCGATGAGAGTATGTGCTTCCTGAATGCGAGGCGTACTTTCGGACGGAACTCGCAGACAGTAATCAGCCGCCTCGGCCAATTCTCGCCCGCAACGGCCGGTCATTCCCGCCGTTACCATTCCGAGGTTTTTCGCTGTGCGAATTCCGTGGATTACGTTCGGCGATTTGCCACTCGTCGAAATTCCAATTGCCA
Organism: uncultured Acidobacteriota bacterium; assembly: GCA_963803735.1. Taxonomy (GTDB): domain Bacteria; phylum Acidobacteriota; class Terriglobia; order Acidiferrales; family UBA7541; genus Palsa-189. The sequence continues at coordinate 142,038 of CAWDNV010000029.1, forward strand.
CGTCTCCCTTAGCCCCAAAGGCTTCTACCTGTCTGGTGAAAACCTTCTCGTAAGAATAATCGTTACCAATCGCCGTCAGACTGGAACTGTTTGTTGTCAACGCTAAGGCCGGCAAAGCTCGCCTCTCTCGCAGGAACCGGCCCACGAGTTCCGCCGCCATGTGCTGGGCGTCAGCCGCGCTTCCGCCATTCCCGAAGAAAAGTACCTTTCGGCCAGCGTGGAGCGCACGGCTCATCTCTTCTCCAAGCACCGCGACTGTCTGTATCAATCCTGAGTCGTTGAGAATTGCTTGTTTGACCGAGAGGCTTTCCCGAATGATGTCGCCTATTGCGTCGTGCGTAGTCACGAATTCTCCAGTCCGATTGCGCGATGAATGATAAGTTAGATCATTCTCTCATTAGGGCCCACAACATTTCGAGCTTCGCGGTGCCTACCGGTATGGCTGCGAAAGGACAGCAACACGCCTTTTAGATTGGAGGTACGGCTATGATCTAAATGGCAGTGGCCAGCTCAAATCGACTTTGAATGTCGGCGCCGTTTGCGTCCGCGCTCCCACGCGGTCGTAGAAAACGCCGGTCAAGAAAAGGACCACACATTCCCTACAATGAACGACTGCCCGATCTGATAGGCTTTTATTCCGCGTTATCTGCTGCATATCCACGGCGCCCGTCTCTTAAAACCAGGAGCATTTCTAATCTTGGAAGAGTTTTCTTTCGTCGACGTGCGCCCTTCCGAATGGACACCGCCGTCTAAGCAGAAGAGGGGCGATGTGCCCGGAGAAACGAATGTATCTGGCGCACCGCTAGCGGAATTCGCTCCTTGGGCTCCTTCCAGGGGAACATGCTCACTTCGGCCTTTGGCGCGAGCATCGCGGCCTCCATGGCCACGGCGTACGGATGCGCCGGGATATCGTCCGGCAGGATCAGCACAGGCGTCTGGCAAGTGCGCACGAAATCTCGCGTCACCGTGAAGACGAAGTCGGCGTTGGTGCGGTACATCTTGGTCAGATATTTCTCGACCATATCCATCGTGATCTCGGGCCGGCGCTTGACCAATTCCGGCCCCCAGTCCTTCATATTAGTTTCGTAGAAAAGGTCGCGCATCTCCGGACGCGACCCGCTGGGCTGCGCCAGCACGGCCGCGACCACGCGATCGGGCGCCCGCTTCAAGAGGTTCCAGATGAATGGGCCGCCGATGCAGAAACCCATCACCATGAACTTGTTGATGCCCAGATGATCCAACAGACCGAGCTGGTCATCTGTGTGTGAATCCCACGGCCGATCAATCTCAAGCGGACCAGTGGACTGACCGGGATTGGCGTTACGCAGATCGGCCGCGATGCAACGGTACTCTCCCTTGAACTCCCCCATCGCGTCAAACGGGTTCGTCAAGCCGGCGATGGTCGAGTTCAATCCCCCGCCGGCAATCAGCAACAACGGGAAGCCGGCACCGATCTCTTCATAGCGGATGCGAACGGGACCCTTTTCATAGAAGGACATGGCATCTGCTCCTTGCCCAGTCTGCTGAGCAAACAGGCGAGGCACCGCGGCTATTGCCGTTGCCGCGGCACCCGTCGCAAGTATTTGCGTCTGACCGGATCCATAACCGACGTCTTCCTTACTGCGCGACCCATTTGTCGAAGCGCGAGGCAAAAGTGTGGGCAAGATAGACGGCCTTCTCATCCGGGCATGCTATCTGGTGAACGGAGTCAATGGTGCCAGCCATGCGGCCGGGGCGGCCGAAGGCGCCCAGGACCTTGCCGGTGAGGTCCATCTTGTAGACCCGGCCCACGCTGCCCACGAACATCACCTGATTGGGTCCATTGGTGAGGCAGAGCGACCAGGGCGCAGTCGGCAAGTTCCAAACCGCCTTCCGATTGCCTTCAGTATCGAAAACCTGTATGCGGCTATTGCCACGGTCGGCGATATAGATGACGTCGTTATTGTCGATCACAATACTGTGAGGGGTGTTGAAGGAGCCCGGCTGGTTGCCACGCCTACCCCAGTCCCTGACGAAGTTTCCATCCTTATCGAACTTCGCCACGCGCGAATTGCCATACCCATCGGAGACGAACATGCTGCCATCCTTGCTCCAGGCGATGTCCGTCTCCTGATAGAAGGAGGCTTGGTCGGGAGCGGCACGCTCAATCACATGCGTCAGCCAAGTCCAGGGCTCCGGGTTTGTTCCCAACGTGCCCACCGTGCGGCCCTCGGCGTCGAAGCGGAAAATTTCGTTATCGGCGGCATCCACGTACCAGAGATTGCCCTGCGGATCGAAGCGCACAACATGGGCGCCTACGAACATTGTGGAACCCTCGCCCCAAGAGCGCACGAAGCTGCCATCCGATTTGAACTCCAGCACGGGGTGATAGCCGCGATTGAGCGTGACGATATTGCCCGTCTTAGGATTGATCGCCACGCCAGTCGTGCGGCCCACGACAGAGTTCGCAGGATAGTGGAAAAAGTTCTCCACCAGATGAAATGGCAGTTGCGGTATCGCTGCTGCGGCCCCGCGGCCCCCCTGACCGTTCTCGCCCTCGTTCTGCGCGTTCATTAACGCGACGGCACAAAGCGAAATCGCCACGGCGCAAAGCGCTGAGATCAAGAAGTATTTTTTCATTGGCCCCTCCCTTAGTGTCTGTTGGGCGCAATCTTAGGCCTTGTTCCGAGATCTGGCAATTACGGCAATTGCCTTCAGCAGGAAGATAGCGTTTCCACAATCGTTTCCAAAAAACTGGCTTTTCGGGCGGTGGCTCTGCATCAGAAGGCGCCTGGACCATGCAAGGAAGAACAAGCTACAATCTCGCGAATCACCACGACGCTTGCGCGAATCCTCTAGCTAGTGGCCGGATGAGAAAGGCGGACACAAAATGATATCAACCTCCGTCAGACATCTTCTTCTCCTCCTTTTTTGTGTTCTCATTGCTGCGGTGTCGGCGTCCGCAGCGTCGTGCGAAAGCCTAGCCTCTCTCAAATTGCCGAACACTACTATCACTTCGGCGAATACCGTGGCCGCTGGCGCCTTTATGCCGCCTGCGCCTGGTGGCTCTACCATCGTCGCTTCACAATTCTCAAATGTGCCCGCCTTCTGTCGTGTGGCAGCGACCCTGACACCCTCGAGCGACTCCGACATCAAGGTGGAAGTCTGGCTACCGGTCTCCGGTTGGAACGGGAAGTTTCAAGCAGTCGGCAACGGTGGCTTTGCCGGAGTTATCAGTTATTCCGCATTGGCGGCTGCCCTGAGGGACGGCTACGCAACCGCGAGCACGGATACCGGCCATCAAGGGAACACGGCGGCATTTGCACTGGGTCACCCCGAGAAGGTCATCGACTTCGCGGATCGTGCCGTTCACGAAATGACGGTACAGGCGAAGGCAATCGTGAACGCCTATTACGGCAGCGCACCAAGCCTTTCGTTTTGGAACGGCTGCTCCCAGGGTGGGCGGCAAGCCATCACGGAGGCGGCGAAATACCCGGCTGACTTCGACGGGATTGTGGCCGGTGCCTCTGGCATCAACTGGATGCGCCTTCTGATCGCCCGTATGGCGATTAACGTCTTCGCCCACCGGAGCGAAGACAGTTACATCCCTCCCGCGAAATATGCGCTGGTTCACGAAGCCGTGCTGAAAGCGTGCGATGGGCTGGATGGGGTGAAAGACGGGGTTATCGAAAATCCCAGCGTCTGTCACTTCGACCCGAAGGTACTCGTTTGCAAAGGTGCGGATGGTCCAAACTGCCTCACCCCGGCGCAAGTGGAGACAGCCAGAGCACTGTATTCTCCGATAAAGAATCCGAAAACTGGCGTTGAAGTGATGCCACCGCTGCTCCATCCCGGATCAGAATTGGGTTGGGCAATTTTGGCTGGCCCCGAGCCGATCAGATATTCCACCGAAACATTTCAATACCTAGTATTCAAGAATCCGACGTGGGATTGGCACGGCTTCAATCCTGCGACGGATATTGACCTTGCACTTAAGGCTGATAACGGCTTGCTCGAATTCACCGACCCCAATCTGAAGCCTTTTTTCGCTCGGGGCGGCAAACTGCTGATGTATCACGGCTGGGCTGACCCGCAAGTTACGCCAATGAACAGCGTCAACTATTTCAACGATGTGGTCAGAAAGTTCGGCGAAGGCGTGGTCGGCAAATCCATTGAGTTGTACATGGTGCCCGGCATGAATCATTGCGGTGGCGGTCCCGGCACCGACACATTCAACAAGATGGCAGCCATCGAGCAATGGGTTGCGGGTGGCACCGCGCCGAAGCAAATCCTCGCGTCCCATCTCACGAATGGAACTGCGGACCGCACTCGTCCGCTTTGTCCGTTCCCGCAGGTGGCCGCCTACAAAGGAAGCGGCAGCACAGACGACGCGGCGAACTTTGTTTGCAAAGCGCCGTAGTTGAGATCGGGAACAGGATCTGCAAGGAGCGTACTGCAGGTCCGGCGCAGGTACCTTTTTACTTGCCGCAACCGTGACTAGCCTGGTCGAATATATCAAACAGTCGGCTGGCGTTCGGCCCAGCCAGAGTGTCCAAACGGTGCGGCTGTCCGTTTTCTACAGTGTATGTAGCGCTCATACCTTTGGCTCGAAACTCCGCAGCCTGCTTCTGCATTAGAGGCTGCCACCCCATTGGGTCCAGTTCCCCCACGAACATGTTGATGCACATTTTGGAGATCGCCTGGATGTGAGCTGGAGTTTCCTCCCACAGATATCCAGGGAACGCCGTGATTGAGAGGAAGTAATCAGGATTCAGCGATGCCACGTGAAATGAGGCAATGCCGCCATTCGACGGCCCCGCGATATGGAATTTATTGTCCCGGATTTTGTACTCAGCCAGAATCTTTTTCAGGAACTCAGGGAAGATGCGCTCCCCGCCTTCAAAGAACAACTGATCGTTCGGCGCCGCGGGGACCACGACGATGTAGCCGCGCTTCTCCGCCTCATCACGGAAATTCCTTGCGATGACATTATCGACTACGTTCATGGTCTGCGGTCCGCCACCAAAGCCGAGGACTCCTGGATAGGCTTTGCTCGGGTCGTAGTTCTTTGGGAGCACGACCTTGTAGTGAACCGTCGTTCCTCCGATATTCATGCTCTTGTCGAGAACATCGGCCGTAAGCGGAACGGTCGCTACGATCACAAGTACCGCCATGCGCCACAAGATCGCCCATCGGTGTTGTCTCATATCGTTCCTCCTCGCTGGCGGTGATTTCGCGCGCGTCCTCAGATTGTGCTGAGTAAATCAAGTCTCACGCGAGAGCGATTAGTTCAATTTCGACGCGCCCCCCATGTAACCTTGATACCTCGACCGTTGCCCGTGCGGGCGGATGTGAAGGAAAGTAACGGCTGTAGACTTTACCCATTACGTCAAAATCGTCCATATCCTTTAGGTATACCGTGGTCTTTAGTGTCCGATCGAGTGACGAGTTAGCAGCTTCGAGGATGGCCTTGAGGTTCTCCATAACCCGTTCGGTTTGGACGGTGATGTCGCCTTCAATTACCTGGCCGGTTTGCGGATCGCGCGCCGTTTGACCCGCCACAAAGATGAGTCCGTTGGCCTTGATCGCCTGCGAGAAGGGCCCGACCGGTTTCGGCGCTCGATTTGTTGAAATCTCGCGCAATTTAGTCCCCGAGGCAGCTGCGGGACTAGGTTCGGAGCTCCTAGCAACAGCCGGGACAACTGCTGCAACTAGTCCGCTTGCGGCCCCATTTCTCAAAAATGTTCTCCGCTTCATGTTGCCTCTCCTGGTTTCCTATGTTCACGAAGCACGCCGCCCACATCGTCCATGCTGTTGTATGCGGCTCAACGGTCTACCAAGTCTGAAAGTTTAGTACCCGACTGACTGGCCGTCCTCGCGAAAATTCGAGCCAGCCCGATAAACGCCAGCGATCGGGTCGGTACAATGAAGATCCGTCGGCGCGCATCCTGGCGAGGCGCCCGGATCAGGGGTGAACATAATCCCCTCGAACCCTCCCACGGGTGAGCCGTTGGAAGATGAGGTTTTGTGACCCATGCCGATCAATTGCGAACCAACCAGCTTGAACAGTTGCGACTCGAGCTCCAGCCTGTTGCTCACCTGGTTGTGATGAAAGCGGGCCATATCGCCCGCTGCTTGGACATTCGCGCCAAGGTCGAGGATATTCACTAGCACCTGCATGTTCCCTTGGCCCTGCTGGTCGCCGCCATGCTGACCCGTTACGAGTAAAGGTCTGCCGTTCTGCATGACGAAAACAGCCGAGAGCGTGTTGTATGGACGCTTTTGCGGCGCGATCACGTTGGGGCTCTTCGGATCGAGAGTGAATAACCCGCCGCGGTTATGGAGGATGAATCCGTAGCTGGGCACCGTAATACCTGACCCCCAGCCGGCGAAGTTGCTGTTTATCCACGACACCATATTTCCCCAACGATCCGCAGTCGCCAGGTAGATAGTGTCGCCGCTATCGCTGGTCTCTGAGCTGGAAGATCCCGTGCTGGACGCTCGTTTAGGGTCAACCTTCCCGCAAAGCGACGCGGCGTGCGGCTTTGACGTGAGCGTTTCGACTGGCACTGACACAACGTTCGGGTCAGCATTGTGTGCGTACAAGTCGGCGTAGACCACCTTCTTCGTCTCGACTAACGCGTGCCAAAAAACAGGACTCGCTGGTCCCAGGCTGGCGAGCGTCTGTCCGGGATACCAGATCGGCACGCACTGTTCCAGCACGTTCATCGCTTCCACGATCCCCCAGGCCTGTGAGGGCGCACGCGTCCCATAAACCGTGAACTGATCGTGGTACGTTGTGGAAGCCGGAGTCACCCACTCGCCCTTATAGTTCGCTAGATCGTCGAGCGTCATCGTGCCGCCGAGTGCCTGCGATTTGGCAACGATGGCCCGAGCCAACTCTCCTTTGTAGAACACATCCCGTCCCTGCTGTTGGATCAGCCTGAACGTTTTCGCCAAGTCAAGGTTCTTGAAAATCGTACCCACGGCAGGCGGGATTCCGTTGATGTAAAAGGTTTTCTCGGAGTCCGGATCCACCTGCGTGCAACAGCCCACGAGCGGCAGAGCATTCTTCATGTGCCAACTGCTTTGGATTTCCTCGGTCACCGGAAAGCCCTGCTCTGCATAATCGATAGCGGGTTGCAAAACTTCTTTGAATGTTTTCGTGCCGAACCGCGTCAGGACTTCTTGCCAGCCCCAAAGCGACCCTGGGACGGTCACCGTGAGGATTCCGCCTGACGGCATGCCTGAACCGGGACCGAAGTTCGCCGGATGCGCCTTATAGCCGAGCGAGTTCATGTGGGCGAGCGTCAAACCGCTGGGCGCAATCCCGCTGGCATTGAGCTGGTAAACCTTCTTTTCTTTTGCAACGTAGATAATCGCGAACAAATCTCCGCCGATACCCGTGTTCGCCGGATAGACCACATTGAGCGCTGCTGCCGTCGCCACCGCGGCGTCAATGGCATTGCCTCCGTTCTGCAGCATGCGCAGACCCGCCTGCGCCGCGAGCGGCTGCACGGTGCTGACGATGCCGTTTCGCGCCATGACTTCTGATCGGGTCTGTTGCAGCCAGCCCTCCATTCGATCGCCTCGAACCGCCTGGCATGCGGGTGCTGCCGGCGTTGCCGTGCAAAGCTGCATGGTTGACGACTGCGCAAGGGCGAAACTTGAGCTGAGGACCAGCACGCCAAACAAAAAGTAAGAGAATCTGTTCCACCACTGGTTCATGTGGGCTATCCTCGACAAATATTCTTGGAATCAGGAAGTTATCTCGCCGATGGTTATCTATTCTAGCTCTCTCGGCAAACGGCACCATTACTAGGTCGTGCAAGAGTGTCACTTCATTATTCTGATCGTGGTTGGTTCCGAAGATATCAAGGAACCGGCACCTCTATATAGCGGAACGGCGTTTCGACGTCCCTATACCAATGGATTGTGTCCGGAGGAACAACATAGACATCCCCTTTGCTGATGCGATGAGATTGCCCACCTTGGATTAACTCGCCGCCAAACTCGTCAGGCGCTGCCGACTTTGCCTTACCGCCGATGACAAGGGTTGCGGCTCCGCTCACCACGTACACGACGGCGGTAAAGCCCTTGTGGCTGCACCCTTCAGGTTTGCAGGCAGACTTCACAGATTCGCGACTGTGCGTATCCACGTTATATGTCCCTACGCTGGAAGTGTGGCTCCATAGCAGATTACTGCCCTCATTGGAGAGTGCTTTGTTAAAAGAGGCGTCCAATTTCTCGTGATCGAAAACGGTGACAACTCCGCGATCTGAGTTTTCCTGGGCGGTTGATTTGGCATACCAGAGCGCACTGATCACAACAATCGCACAACCTATGAAGATGGGCTTTCGCATGTTCAACATAGTTTCATCCCTCCCATTGGGATTTGTGTCTGTAAAGAGTACTCCTATTCGCGTAACGCTCGCCCACAAGTCGACACATTGAATGGGGCCGACGGGAATTGGCGGGCAATTGCACTAGTACTCGGCTTATTTTTGTGGTTCATCTACCTTCGACACAAGCGCCTAGTCAGAGACGGAGAGGTGGCCATTGGCCGGATAACAAGAGATTACGGGCGGGCACGCAATGGTCAGTATGTTCGCTACGAATTCCAGACGCAATTAGGCGACAGATTTTCGAAGGTGAGGATAAGCTGGGACAATCTCGTCGCTGGAATGCGTGTGCCGATTTTCTACGACCGGCAGAACCCAAAAACGCAAATCGCATCGTTCGCAGCTTACTATGAGGTGCCCTGCACGAAGAAACCCGGCGCAAACCCGAAGGTGCGCGCCTAAGACGCCAACTCCTGAAAAGTCGGGTTTCCGGAAACTGGCCGCAGTTATGCGCTCGTGGACGCCATCGGCGGAATTTTGTAACGTATCGATGATGCGCGAAGAATTCAGTCCGTCGACACGGCCAGAATTCGACCGCTTGTGTGTCGTGCTGGTACGGGCGCGAAATCCGCTGAACATTGGCGCCGCAGCGCGGGCGATGAGCAACTTTGGGTTCGCTCATCTCCGTGTCGTGAATCCTTATGGGCCGGCCTTCCGGAACGCCCCCTCAGCCGTCGGCGCGGCAGAGGTGCTCGCGACTGCTGAAGCATACGACTGCGTGGCCGAAGCCGTGGCCGACTGCGCGCTCGTTGTGGGCACGACGGCAGTAGGCAAACGCAGCATAAAGCACACCATCGCACGGCTGGAGCACGGCGCAGTGCAGGTTCGAAAAGGACTCGCTGGCGGTAATATCGCGTTGCTCTTCGGCTCGGAAAAGACCGGACTCAGCAACAAGGATTTCAGCCACTGCCATTGGTTGATGCGCATTCCCACATGCGAAGCGAACATCTCAATGAACCTGGGACAGGCGGTGGCGGTCTGCCTTTACGAAATCGCTCGCGACGGCACAATCGCGCTGCAGCCAGAAGAGCAATCGCCTCCGCCCAGCGAATTAATCGAGCAGCTCACGACGGTGCTGTTTGAGGCGTTGCGCACCAGCGGATATCTAAAATCGAAGACCTCCGCTAACACGGAAGCGAAAATACGCCGATGGGCGCGGCGACTGAAGCTCTCCACTGTGGATGCCGAGGCGTGGATCGGCATGCTGCGACAGATGACGTGGAAGATGCGGAGGACATAGTAGTGTCGTCGCGTAGGGCGTTCGTAGTGGCTGGCTATGTCCTCAAAATGTTCAAACATCCCCACCTTCCGCACCTTTAGAGAAAAAAATTTATATCAGATGGTGTTGCATCGACCGGTTGAGCTGGCACGGCTTTCCGGAAAGTGGCTTTTGCCGATTCCCAGTTAGCGAAAATCCCGTTCTATAAAAGGGGATGTCAAGAAAAACACTTCCCCGACGACTGGAAGGGATCTTGTCATCCAGCCCGGCGTTGTTATGAGGCGCTGTGATCTCGCTTTTCCCCAGGTTCATCGTCATTTCGTAGCGACGCCCTTCGGTTTCTGACGCAGACAAGCAGAGTGGTTGTGCAGTGCCAACCATGGTTCTATCTGAGACTGTTCGCCTATAGCTTTTTCTGGTTGTCCGAGGGGGCATACGGTTTATCGAGAGACTCGATACCCAAAGCACGCGTTCGGTCTAACGGGATTACGGATACTCACCCTCGAACCAGAGCGTCTGAAGAACCGATAGGCCACCGCTGGAGATGAATCCAGGAATGGGCGGGCTCTCGACAGACGCTCAAGCTGCTTGTTGTTTCAGATGTTCAGCGTCGAAACAGACTCCTTTCTTCCAAACCAGCAGAGTGATCGCCGCAATCTTGCGCGCCAGGGTGAGCCGCGCCATCGACGGTTTCATTCCTCGGGCAACTAAGCTGGCGTAGAACTCCTGAAATGGGCCAGGTACGACAGCAGCTCGGATCGCCGCACCCTTGAATATATTTTTCAGATCGTGGTTGTGGTTTGTGTTCAGTCCGCGAATGGCCAGGAGTCTTTTGGAGCGCTTGAGTTGACCCTCGACAAAACGGTATTCCCCGCTGCTGTAGGTTTTCAAAGCCAAACCGCTGTAGGCCCAGAGTTGCCGCTTGGTACGAAAGCGATGCGGCGTCTGAATCAAAGCGATCAGCAAAGCCGCTCGAATGGGTCCGATCGAAGGAATCTGGCGCAGCCACTTCATCGCGCTGTGCTTTCGGCTCTCGGCCAAGAGATCACGCCGCACTTCCTGACGCAAAATATCCAGCGCGTCGAACTGCTGGTAGTAGAGCTCGGCACGACGGCGCACGCCGGGCTCTGCGATCTTGCTGAGCCACTCCGAGCGGTAGCGTAGCGCGTAGACTTGCTGGCCGGCACAGGGAATGGCCCAGCTTCGGTAGAGAGCTTTCAGGCGATTCATCACCCGTGTGAGATCTCGAGTGACGGCTAGGTAGCTGCGTGCCAACTCCCTCAAAGTTCGTAGGCCATGCTCTCCGTGGTACACCGGTGAGAGGAGCCCAGTCCGCAGCAGATCGGCCAGCTTTCGGGCATCGATCCGATCGTTCTTATTGCCCGCTTTCAGCAGGGAGTTTTTGCGCGGGTCGCACACCAGCACCTTCGTGACGTGTGGTTTGAGCAGGTCGTGTAGCCACGCCGCACAAGTCCCTTCTTCAAAGGCCACGTGTAAGCTTCCACGCAGTCCGTGCACAAACTGGAGGATGGTGGCCGCTTTCGTTTCCAGGATGCATTCCATCACCAGCTTACCGGTTGAGTCCATAACCGCTGCGGAGATCGTTGCTTGGTGAACGTCCAGCCCAATGTACTTGGCGTCATTCACGAGGGTGCTCCTTCCTGTAGGTGTTGATGCGAGCGATCAAAACCTACTCTAAGGGGCGCCCTTTTATAATGCGTTTATCGGGCTTGAGTGAGAACAGACTTACCTTGCTGTCCTGCTGCAACGCTCCCCGCAGGACAATGTTGGTTGGGATACATCGCGTCGCCCCGCTTGATGGAGCCCCTTGACTCTCAATGATCGCAACGTTCTTGGTCCCGTAGGCTACAATTGAACCAAGAACGAATCGGAACAAATAGACCTTCGGCTCTCAAACGAAAGGCCAAGAACTCGGTTCCTGTGCGTTTTCAGCCTCTACGGAATTTGCTCGAATACATTCGGCGTCCCGGTGAGCAATCCGGAACGAAACCCGACATTGGAACGCCGCTGCCGTTATACGCACCCGCAGCGACGGCTCCCGCAGAACCCCAGAGTGACGTTTCTGCCGAGGAAATCGTGGCGGCCTACCATCAGCGAACTAAGCACCATTACTATCGCTTTGCCGCGTCACGTGATTATCTCGATTGGGCCACGCAGCCTGATCCGTTCCGCCGCTACGAGGGAGCGCCGCTGATTCACCTCCCTTTCCCCGAGCCAGGGCAAGCACTTCCGTATTGGCAGCTTCATGTCATCGGCAGCGTAGTGCCAGCCCCGCTTTCGGTTGACTCGGTCTCGTTGTTCCTTCGCTACGCTCTCTCGCTGACCGCTTGGAAATGTGTCGGCCAAACAACCTGGTCACTTCGCGCCAACCCCTCGAGCGGGAACCTGCACCCAACGGAGGGATATGTTCTCCTGCCCGCCCTCACTGCCATCCACGATTGTCCCGGCGTCTACCACTACGCACCGAAGGAACACGGTCTGGAGCGCCGGTCAGATATTGATCCTTCGGTCTGGACTGCCCTCATAGCCGGGTTTCCGAGCTGCCTATTTCTCGTGGGGCTCTCGTCCATTTTTTGGCGAGAGGCCTGGAAATACGGGGAGCGCGCGTTCCGCTATTGCCAACACGACGTCGGCCATGCCCTTGGGACGCTGCGTTTGGCGGCTGCTGCACTGGGCTGGAAACTCTTTCTCCTCGACCGTGCGGACCCTGCGTTTACGTCGCGGCTTCTCGGACTTGACCGTGACAACGACTACGTTGGGGCAGAGCGAGAACATCCCGAACTGCTGGCAGTTGTCGTCCGGGACAGCGGGGCTACAAACCAGGGCATATGCTTGTCCAACGCGATGTTAGAGGAAGAAGCCGCCTCACGATGGTACGGCAGCGCCAATGTACTGAGTCCCGAACACGGCGTCGACTGGCCGGTGATCGAACAGGTGGCTGCAGCTACCGCGGGTCCGACGGTCGCGATTGATGAAGATTTCTCAGGGTTCCCTTCGGAAGACGAACTCTTTGAGCCGCCAGTCCGATCCGGTGCCTCCACTGCAGAAAAGGTCATCTTAGGGCGCAGAAGTGCGGTGAGCATGGACGGATCCACTACAATTTCAGCGGCGACGTTCTTCAGGATGTTGGCTCGTCTCGTGCCCACACGAGACCGGCGGTCCATACCTTGGGATTCTATTTCCTGGCGACCACGAATCCACCTGGCGCTCTTCGTACACCGGGTGGACGACCTCTCTCCTGGTCTTTACGCGCTTGCTCGTGACCCGGACAAGGTTGAGCCACTTCGGCAGGCGATGCGGCGCGAGTTCCTGTGGAGCCGCCCTCAATCATGCCCGCATGGGCTCCCGCTGTATCTGCTCCAAGAAGGGGACTTCCGTGCTCTGGCCGCCAACGTGTCCTGTGGTCAAAGCATCGCCGGAGACGGGGCTTTCAGCCTAGGGATGATCGTCGACTACCAGGCCAGCCTAGCTGTCTACGGTGCTCCGTTCTACCGAAATCTCTTTTGGGAGGCAGGTCTCATGGGCCAGGTGCTGTACCTTGAAGCTGAAGAGGCAGGGATTCGTTCGACCGGGATCGGCTGTTACTTCGATGATTCCGTTCACGATGTTTTTGGCATCTCTTCACGAGACTGGCAAAGCTTCTACCACTTTACTGTGGGTGGTCCCGTCGAGGACAGCCGCCTCACAACACTACCAGCGTAGAAGATCGAAACAAATCGATCGGAACAGACGCTTCGAATAGACAACGCTACCCCGGGAGTCATCGCTCAGTGTCTCTCAAGACCAGCCAACTCCCGATAAGTCGGTTTTTCGGAAACTGGCTTTTTGACCGTCTAACGGGCCGACCTTCAGATTACAACGCACGGATGTTTTGTTTCGCTGACTTCAGTTGCTCTTGGGATTGAGCCTTTCGGGGATGACGCCAAAGCAACCGGTGAAGTCAGACTCCAAGTCGCGGTAACCGTCCGAGGCGCAACCGAGTTCAGAGGCAACCTGGGACCAGAACGCTATTGCGCAGCTGACTTCCTCCCACGTTGCGAGGCGATCCAACCCGACCCAGTTGTCTTCTACGCTGAAGTTCTTCATTAGGCCCTCCGAACTTGGCTTCATCGAACGTGCCCTTACGCCTCTATTTTCTTTGGCTCGTAACACCTTAGAGGAATCGAAAACGCACGTCTGTCCGCACTAGGACATGTTGCACGGATATTCAATATTGGAGCTTGTCCCCTTCTGCGATGCGAATGTGTCGTAGAGGACAGAAATCTATCCTCATCTCCTTGAGCATAGTGGGCGGTTCCGAAGGTCGTCCTTAAGTGCGGCGCGGCTGAGTATCGCGCTCAACCAAGGGCGTCTGTGAACTGCGGTGGGCGATATGGTGCTCTCAAATCAGAAACGTGTCGGCTTCGCGACAATCGCGATTGTTGCGACGATGTTTATCGTGACGCGTGCGCAAGTGCCGACTCCTGTTACGAGTGGGACAAGGCACGCCTTCGCGCAGAAGCTTAGCTTAGAAGGAGTGCCCGTCTTCGCTCAAGTCACGCCGACGCTGTATCGAGGAGCCCAGCCAACAGATGTAGGATTCCGTAACCTCGCAGAGATGGGCGTCAAAATCGTTGTAGACCAGCGCGGATCAAGAAGCGAGCAGGAGCAAGTGACGAAGCTCGGGATGCAGTATGTCGCAATACCCTGGCACTGTCCTTTCCCTGAAGATACAGTTTTCGCACGTTTCCTCAAGCTGCTTCGTGACAACCCGGACACAAAGGTTTTCGTACACTGCCTTAGCGGTGAGGACCGCACTGGAATGGAGATCGCCGCTTATCGGATGGCCGAACAGAGCTGGAGTGCCGAGGAGGCCAAGCAGGAGATGGAGGCATTTGGGTTCTCGCGTACTCACAGCTGGAGGTGTCCCAGCCTGTCATCCTACGAGCAACGATTTCCTCAGCGATTCAAGGAAAGTCCTGCGTTCCAAGACCTCCGCGCTTCCGAAAACAGCTCCAAACAATAACTTGGATGGTGCAGGATATGCTGGGATTGCTCGTTCAGGTCAACTCATTTGTCTCCAAGTGAAAAGATATCCATGTTCTGGTTTTTCTAACATCGAGCGCCTGTATTTCCAGGTCCATGTTCGTGGTCAATCTATGGTCATTTTGGAGGGGTTGTTTCGGTTCCAAGCGCTGCCAAATCAACGAATAGAGTTCTTCTACACTCAAAGGTTCCCAATAATTCGAGTTAAGCTGTTTGCAACTCCAAAAAGCTGAATCTCGGTGTTCTCGGAAGGTGTCAAATGGCCTCTATGCGAGGCTACCGCGAGCTTTTCGTGATTCAGGTGCGTATCTGTGTCGATGTAGACAGATATGCATTTTCGATTCCCCTACCATGTCAACGTTCCGAAGAAAATAGAAGCGCTAAGGGGACAATCGATGAAGAGATGAAATAAAGGGCACGCTTCACGACTTGAAGAGAAAGGTAAAAGAGAAGGCGGGACAACTAGTGATCGATTCCTACCTACAAGCCGAAGGTCATGCGGAAACGAGGAAGGTCCAAAGGGGAATCGCAAAAACGGCTGAGATGCTGACGAATTTGCACCGGACTTGGGTAAGGAATAAGGGATCATTACCGGGTAGATATCTGAAAAGGCTTACGCTTAGCGATTATTAAAAGTGAGGAGGTCAACGATGTTTGGATACGGAGTGCTGTGCACGATATTGTTTATCTGTTTGATCGTTTGGCCTGTTCAGAGAGTGTGATGGAGAACGTCAGTTCAGATGAAAGTTGCATCGGGTTACGGAGCGCATTAGTCCACGCAGTGGCTGGATTTGGAACGGCTCAAGGTTCTTTCTTTTCCTTTCAATTCGGCTTCAGCAATGACCGGCACTAGCAGGGGCGGCTAACTCCCGATAAGTCCTGCTGGAATCTGGCTTTTTACCTCCCCAAGCAGCAGTGGAACAATGGCAGGAAGCACAACAGGAGAGCGAAATGTCAACTACTTCATCGACGATCCCGCCAGACAACCCTAAACGCAATCTCACGCTGGCGCAACCTGACAACCTCCCTCACATCGGTTTGGTCGGCGATACCTACACCATCACCGTGACGGGCGAGCAGACCGATGAACGCTTCTGCGTAATTGATATGCATATCCCGCCAGATGGCGGGCCTCCACCGCATCGGCACGACTTCGAGGAGACCTTTATCCTGCTCGAAGGTGAGATGGAAGCAACCTTCCGGGGCAAGAAGTCGGTGGTGCGCCCTGGCACCACACTGAATATTCCCGCCAATGCTCCGCATCAGTTTCACAACGCTTCCACTAGGCCGGTACGCATGCTCTGTATCTGCTCTCCAGCAGGACAGGAGAAATTCTTCATGGAGGTCGGGGTGCCTGTCGGTACGCGTACAACGCCCCCGCCGAAGCTAGACGAAAAAGAGCAGGCCGCATTCATGGAGAAAGTGAAGGCGCTCGCACCCAAGTACCACACTGAACTACTAAGAGAGGCATAGCCGGGCGAAGTGTTTAATCACCGCCCTCTATCTCGGATAGGGTCTGATAAGTTGACTGGTCGCCGGAGCAGATTTCTGGATGGCTGAAGAATCAGTATCCACAGGACGGAAGCCTGCGCGTGTCACACGAAACCATCTATCGGAGTCTGTTCATACAAGCGCGGGGAGCGCTGAAACAGGAACTGGTGCGGCATCTGCGTTCGCAAGCGGCGGATCCGCCGCTCGCGGCACTCCCGTGATAGCGGACATCACCGTGGTCAAGTCGTCGATGCCATCTCCATCCGGGAAAGGCCTGCGGAGGTCGAGGACCGCGCCGTTCCCGGGCATTGGGAGGGCGATCTGTTAAGCGGCGCGCACAACAGTCACGTGGCCACCTTGGTGGAGCGCCGTTCGCGCTTTGTCATGCTGGTCAAGGTGCCCAGCAAGGAGACGGCGACGGTGGTCGCCGCTCTGAGCCAGCACGTCCGTCAGCTTCCGGCGACGCTGCGGCGCTCGTTGACCTGGGACCGCGGGCTGGAGATGGCCCAGCACCAGAGCTTCACCGTCGCCACGGATGTGAAGGTTTTCTCTTATCGGTAACTGGCTTTTGTCCGATTCCCACATTCCGATAATCCCGTTCTATAAAAGGGGATGTCAAGAAAAACACTTCCCCGACGACTGGAAGGGATCTTGTCATCCAGCCCGGCGTTGTAATGAGGCGCTGTGATCTCGCTTTTCCCCAGGTTCATCGTCATTTCGTAGCGACGCCCTTCGGTTTCTGACGCAGACAAGCAGAGTGGTTGTGCAGTGCCAACCATGGTTCTATCTGAGACTGTTCGCCTATAGCTTTTTCTGGTTGTCCGAGGGGGCATACGGTTTATCGAGAGACTCGATACCCAAAGCACGCGTTCGGTCTAACGGGATTACGGATACTCACCCTCGAACCAGAGCGTCTGAAGAACCGATAGGCCACCGCTGGAGATGAATCCAGGAATGGGCGGGCTCTCCACAGACGCTCAAGCTGCTTGTTGTTTCAGATGTTCAGCGTCGAAACAGACTCCTTTCTTCCAAACCAGCAGAGTGATCGCCGCAATCTTGCGCGCCAGGGTGAGCCGCGCCATCGACGGTTTCATTCCTCGGGCAACTAAGCTGGCGTAGAACTCCTGAAATGGGCCAGGTACGACTGCAGCTCGGATGGCCGCACCCTTGAATATATTTTTCAGATCGTGGTTGTGGTTTGTGTTCAGTCCGCGAATGGCCAGGAGTCTTTTGGAGCGCTTGAGTTGACCCTCGACAAAACGGTATTCCCCGCTGCTGTAGGTTTTCAAAGCCAAACCGCTGTAGGCCCAGAGTTGCCGCTTGGTACGAAAGCGATGCGGCGTCTGAATCAAAGCGATCAGCAAAGCCGCTCGAATGGGTCCGATCGAAGGAATCTGGCGCAGCCACTTCATTGCGCTGTGCTTTCGGCTCTCGGCCAAAAGATCACGCCGCACTTCCTGACGCAAAATATCCAGCGCGTCGAACTGCTGGTAGTAGAGCTCGGCACGACGGCGCACGCCGGGCTCTGCGATCTTGCTGAGCCACTCCGAGCGGTAGCGTAGCGCGTAGACTTGCTGGCCGGCACAGGGAATGGCCCAGCTTCGGTAGAGAGCTTTCAGGCGATTCATCACCCGTGTGAGATCTCGAGTGACGGCTAGGTAGCTGCGTGCCAACTCCCTCAAAGTTCGTAGGCCATGCTCTCCGTGGTACACCGGTGAGAGGAGCCCAGTCCGCAGCAGATCGGCCAGCTTTCGGGCATCGATCCGATCGTTCTTATTGCCCGCTTTCAGCAGGGAGTTTTTGCGCGGGTCGCACACCAGCACCTTCGTGACGTGTGGTTTGAGCAGGTCGTGTAGCCACGCCGCACAAGTCCCTTCTTCAAAGGCCACGTGTAAGCTTCCACGCAGTCCGTGCACAAACTGGAGGATGGTGGCCGCTTTCGTTTCCAGGATGCATTCCATCACCAGCTTACCGGTTGAGTCCATAACCGCTGCGGAGATCGTTGCTTGGTGAACGTCCAGCCCAATGTACTTGGCGTCATTCACGAGGGTGCTCCTTCCTGTAGGTGTTGATGCGAGTGATCAAAACCTACTCTAAGGGGCGCCCTTTTATAATGCGTTTCTCGGGAGTTAGCACTACAATGGGCGTCCCTCGAAACTTTAAACGGAACCATGATCTTGAAGCGAGCCTTGATACTGGTCATGCATCAGGTTTTGGCAACTATGGGAGTGCTGTTGTGGGCGCTCCTCCTGACCAGTATTGCTTTCGGGATACCCAGACTTTGGGGACATTTTTTCCGTATGAGTGATACGCGCAGAGTTTTGTTGGCGGCACCATACTACCCTGTCCAGATCATCGTGGGACTCCTTTGGGGGTGGTTGGTCTGGAAACAGTCCCGACACCGAGCAATGCTCTGGGTTTGGGTTTTTCCACTCCTATCCCTGGTTATCGGGGTCCTGGACGATTTAACGCGAACGTCCAATTTGTATCCGGGTGCCATCGGCTTGGATTTTCGAATCACTCTGATGCGCTTTTTTGGAGCCCGGTGTCGCCTTGAGGACCATTGCTTCGACCAAATCGGATTCTCGCTGCCGTTTTATGCGGCAGTCTCATATGCCATAGGGGCCTGGCTGGCGCTGCGGTTCCCAATTCGTTCTCGACTGTCGAATAAGATCGTGGACTCGGCTGTAATTGCGATTGGTATTTTGATTCTGGCCAACACGGTTTGGGAAGCCATTGGAGACCTTTTTTATTATCAACAGTGGCCGTGGTGGGCGGTCTTGTTGGGGGGCGCGTTCGAAGCTTCGATGGGGGCGTGTTTGATCTTTTTCGGAGTCAGAATGCGGCGCATCGGTCACAATCCTGTACCTAGCGCACTATCTCCGCCATGAAGCAATTCTCACCGAGGGTCAGAGATGGATTGGGACCAAGCCTGAGAAGTTCTGTTATCGTCATGTGGGAAAGCACAATCGCTCACTTTAAGAGTCCACGAGAAAGCAGTAACGTAAGCCCGTGGGCGATGATTATCGAGCGACTGAAATAAGGGTCCTCTCGCTGGCCAGACAGTTGCTCGCCGGTCAGTTAGGCGTAATCGCAGCCGCACGAGCATTAGCCTCCCTTCGCGACGACGCTCAGCCCGAATTGAGCGAAATACTTCTTGTCTTCACCGCCATCGCCTCTGAGACGGATGACCTGCCAGTTGGTGAAGTCCGGCAGCACTGGAGCACAGAGGCGTTAGAGCGCAAGGACCGCGAAATTGCGGAAGCGGAAGAGTTCTATCGTGACAGCGCAGTGAATGCAGCGACACGACTGGTCCGTCTACTCGAATTCCTTCAATAGTCCGAGCCAAGTCCCGAGAAGTCGGGCTGTCGGAAACTGGCTTTTGCGCTGATTTCCAGTTGACGATAATCCCGTTCTATAAAAGGGGATGTCAAGAAAAACACTTCCCCTCCAACTGGAAGCGATCTCGTCATCCAGCCCCGTGTTGCGATGAGACGCTTTGAGTTCTGTTGCTCCCAGGTCCATCGTGATGTCGTAACGATGCCCTTCGGTTTCGGACGCGACAAGCAGAGTGGTTGTGCAGTGCCAACCATGGTTCTATCTGAGACTGTTCGCCTATGGCTTTTTCTGGTTGTCCGAGGGGGCATACAGTTTCTCGAGAGACTCGGTGTGCAAGCACCCATTGCGCCTAACGGGATTACGGATACTCACCCTCGAACCAGAGCGTCTCAAGAACCGAAAGGCCACGCCGGAGATGAATCCAGGAATGGGCGGGTTCTCACAGACGCTCAAGCTGCTTGTTGTTTCAGATGTTGGGCGTCGAAACGGACTCCTTTCTTCCAAACGAGCAAGGTGATCGCCGCAATCTTGCGTGCCAGGGTGAGGCGTGCCATTGACGGTTTCATTCCTCGGGCCACTAAAGCGGCGTAGAACTCCTGGAACGGCCCGGGTACGACAGCAGCTTGGATCGCCGCACCCTTGAAGATATTTTTCAGATCGTGATTGTGATTCGTGTTGAGCCCGCGAATGGCCAGGAGTCTTTTGGAGCGCTTGAGTTGACCCTCGACAAAACGGTATTCCCCGCTGCTGTAGGTTTTCAAAGCCAAACCGCTGTAGGCCCAGAGTTGCCGCTTGGTACGAAAGCGATGCGGCGTCTGAATCAAAGCGATCAGCAAAGCCGCTCGAATGGGTCCGATCGAAGGAATCTGGCGCAGCCACTTCATCGCGCTGTGCTTTCGGCTCTCGGCCAAAAGATCACGCCGCACTTCCTGACGCAAAATAGCCAACGCGTCGAACTGCTGGTAGTAGAGCTCGGCTCGACGGCGCACGCCGGGCTCTGCGATCTTGCTGAGCCACTCCGAGCGGTAGCGTGGTGCGTAGACTTGCTGGCCGGCACAGGGAATGGCCCAGCTTCGGTAGAGAGCTTTCAGGCGATTCATCACCCGCGTGAGATCTCGAGTGACGGCTAGGTAGCTGCGTGCCAACTCCCTCAAAGTTCGTAGGCCGTTCTGTCCATGGTAGACCGCTGAGAGGAGCCCAGTCCGCAGCAGATCGGCCAGCTTTCGGGCATCGATCCGATCGTTCTTATTGCCCGCTTTCAGCAGGGAGTTTTTGCGCGGGTCGCACACCAGCACCTTCGTGACGTGTGGTTTGAGCAGGTCGTGTAGCCACGCCGCACAAGTTCCTTCTTCAAAGGCCACGTGTAAGCTTCCACGCAGTCCGTGCACAAACTCGAGGATGGTGGCCGCTTTCGTCTCCAGGATGCATTCCATCACCAGCTTACCGGTTGAGTCCATAACCGCTGCGGAGATCGTTGCTTGGTGAACGTCCAGCCCAATATACTTGGCGTCATTCACGAGGGTGCTCCTTCCTGTAGGTGTTGATGCGAGCGATCAAAACCTACTCTAAGGGGCGCCCTTTTATAATGCGTTTCTCAGGCGAAACCACCTCCTCCTCTTAGACGTTACATAAGTACGGCAGTAATTTCATTTGAGGTGGCCAATGAAACTCTCTCGGCCCTTCGTCACGCCGTCTCTACTAGTCCTGTTGGTTAGCATTGGCGACGAGTTTCCGCCGGTGTGCGGAGCGATGCGGATGAAGCCGAGCACCCCCGGCCTGATGCGGCTAGGGGGAAGAAGCGAGACGATGGAGACGCTTGCGACCAACTTGACGGGGCCGGAAGACTCGGGGTTTCATCCTGTGGTTGACCGGACGGGCCTTATCGGAGGTTTTGACCTGTCCCTTGAGTGGCGACCCGATTTCCCACAATCCGGCGCGAACTCGCAGCCTCGCCCGGACGGACCAACAATCCAGGAAGCTATGAAGGAACAACTAGGGCTCAAGCTAGATGCGACAAAAGGCCCTATCACCGTTCTCGTCGTAGACCACGTCGAGGAGCCTTCGCCGAATTGACTGCACGGTTTCTAGCGCCAGTGCCTCTGAAGTCGGGTTTCCGGAAAGTGGCTTTTAGCCCCCAAATCCCAGTTAGCGAAAATCCCGTTCTATAAAAGGGGATGTCAAGAAAAACACTTCCCCGACGACTGGAAGGGATCTTGTCATCCAGCCCGGCGTTGTTATGAGGCGCTGTGATCTCGCTTTTCCCCAGGTTCATCGTCATTTCGTAGCGACGCCCTTCGGTTTCTGACGCAGACAAGCAGAGTGGTTGTGCAGTGCCAACCATGGTTCTATCTGAGACTGTTCGCCTATAGCTTTTTCTGGTTGTCCGAGGGGGCATACGGTTTATCGAGAGACTCGATACCCAAAGCACGCGTTCGGTCTAACGGGATTACGGATACTCACCCTCGAACCAGAGCGTCTGAAGAACCGATAGGCCACCGCTGGAGATGAATCCAGGAATGGGCGGGCTCTCGACAGACGCTCAAGCTGCTTGTTGTTTCAGATGTTCAGCGTCGAAACAGACTCCTTTCTTCCAAACCAGCAGAGTGATCGCCGCAATCTTGCGTGCCAGGGTGAGGCGTGCCATCGACGGTTTCATTCCTCGGGCAACTAAGCTGGCGTAGAACTCCTGAAATGGGCCAGGTACGACTGCAGCTCGGATGGCCGCACCCTTGAATATATTTTTTAGATCGTGGTTGTGGTTTGTGTTCAGTCCGCGAATGGCCAGGAGTCTTTTGGAGCGCTTGAGTTGACCCTCGACAAAACGGTATTCCCCGCTGCTGTAGGTTTTCAAAGCCAAACCGCTGTAGGCCCAGAGTTGCCGCTTGGTACGAAAGCGATGCGGCGTCTGAATCAAAGCGATCAGCAAAGCCGCTCGAATGGGTCCGATCGAAGGAATCTGGCGCAGCCACTTCATCGCGCTGTGCTTTCGGCTCTCGGCCAAGAGATCACGCCGCACTTCCTGACGCAAAATATCCAGCGCGTCGAACTGCTGGTAGTAGAGCTCGGCACGACGGCGCACGCCGGGCTCTGCGATCTTGCTGAGCCACTCCGAGCGGTAGCGTAGCGCGTAGACTTGCTGGCCGGCACAGGGAATGGCCCAGCTTCGGTAGAGAGCTTTCAGGCGATTCATCACCCGTGTGAGATCTCGAGTGACGGCTAGGTAGCTGCGTGCCAACTCCCTCAAAGTTCGTAGGCCATGCTCTCCGTGGTACACCGGTGAGAGGAGCCCAGTCCGCAGCAGATCGGCCAGCTTTCGGGCATCGATCCGATCGTTCTTATTGCCCGCTTTCAGCAGGGAGTTTTTGCGCGGGTCGCACACCAGCACCTTCGTGACGTGTGGTTTGAGCAGGTCGTGTAGCCACGCCGCACAAGTCCCTTCTTCAAAGGCCACGTGTAAGCTTCCACGCAGTCCGTGCACAAACTGGAGGATGGTGGCCGCTTTCGTTTCCAGGATGCATTCCATCACCAGCTTACCGGTTGAGTCCATAACCGCTGCGGAGATCGTTGCTTGGTGAACGTCCAGCCCAATGTACTTGGCGTCATTCACGAGGGTGCTCCTTCCTGTAGGTGTTGATGCGAGCGATCAAAACCTACTCTAAGGGGCGCCCTTTTATAATGCGTTTATCATGACTTGGTACCCTTATCCGCTCCTATTGACCTAGAATAAGCGTAGCCGCTGTCAAACATATGATTTACCGCAGTCCTTGCAGATCGATCCTCTTGCTGGCCTGCCTCGTGTGTGTACGTCCGATTGTTGCCCAGGATCTTCCTACATTGCTTTCGCAGTTCGAATCTGAGCACGATCACGCTACGAAGGAAGAAATATTGAACGCTATCACTCGCCGTTACCCAGACGCTGGTAAACCGCTTCTGAAGGTCGCAAGCGAAACCAAGGATACGGAGACAGAGTGGCTCGCTATCCGAGGTATTGGATCGGTAAAGTTTAGGGGTGCCTCCTCGTTCCTTAGGCGCTCTTTGTTTTCGGAGTCAACTTTCGTGCGTGCGAATGCTGCTCGCGCACTTGGTGAGATTCATGATCCTGCTGCCGCACCTGATTTGATCCGCCTATTGCGAGGCGAGAACGATAGCGGCGTCATCGAGCAAACCTCCCTGGCACTACAGATGCTAGGCGCAAGGCAAGCAATTCCGGTCCTCAAGGCTAAGGCCATGCAACCATCTCCTCAAACGCGTATCTGGATAATAGGCGCAACGGAAGCCCTTGGATCAAAGGCAGACGTTCCCTTTTTCGCAACTTTTCTTTCCGACCCAAGTGACGCTGTGGCTGAGGCCGCCGCGCACGCCATCGAAAGGTTCTCTGGGGAGGATTTTGGGTTCCCAAAGTGTGGTCGCACTGGAGGGCTCTGCGGTCCTGGGGAAGGAATCGGGAACGCTCGGCTTTGGTGGAGTACCCACAGAGCAGAGTGGAAGTAAATCCTCCCAAGTCTTGATAAGTCGGTTTTCCAGAAACTGGCTTTCTCTGATTCCCAGTTACCGAAAATCCCGTTTTTCGGGAGTTGGCTCGCCTATCTCGGTTTCGGCGCGTTGGTGATTGATCACTAGAGAAAATCTGGATATCCTTCGCGTATTCAGGGAGGTTAGCATTCACTACGCGATCGCTCTTCCCTCCTGGCTGCTTCCAGCCCACCTAGCCCTTTTTGTTATTGCGTTTGGCACTCTAAAGATTGTTTTCAGGCGAAGACGCGAGGGGGCTCTCCGGGACACAGCACAACTGCTAGGTCTTAGTTTCGAAGGCGAGGACTGGGGCCGTGGCACGCGATCGCCGCAGTTAGAGACACCGCTCTTCGGACGCAAGAATGGACAAATTCGCAACATTATGGCGGGAAACCATGTGGGTCTCGCTGTCTCTTTCTTCGATTACTCATTTGGCCAAGGAAGGGGCTACACGGAACAAACTGTAGCTGCGTTTTCTCAAGACGTCTGGCTTCCCCAATTCGAGTTAGGGCCACAGGGGATACTGGGTGGAATCGTCAATACAATTCTTCATAAGGACATCCATTTTGGATCGCAACCTGAAAGAGGGGATGTCAAGAAAAACACTTCGGCGGCGACTGGAGGCTGGGGCCGCTCTGGAATCGGAGGCGGTAATCAACTTATTTTGGACGGGCATCCCGCTTGCTTTTAACCGATCACAATTGTTTATTCCGGCATCCTAAAGACAACAGGCTGTGGGCAATACTGCTCACCATTTAGGTCTATACTCAGCAAGTAAATAACCCTGGCGGGATGTCAATGAGATTGCTCCGGGCAGTCTTCCTAGGTCTTACATTTGCCGGAATGGTTTTCGTCGCCTACGGACAAACGACTCCGCCCGAACAGAAAGTTTTCTCGGATACTATCCAGCACCCAGCAAGTCTCTCCCCTGAGGTTCTAAAGGTTCTGTTGGCAAGCCATCCAGCTAAGGAAACATTTGAGATACTGAACGAATCGGAGAAGCACGATCCATCTCAATTATTTCAGGCAGCCGAGGTACATTTAACTAGTTCTAATGAAGTCGACCTCGTCGTGATTGGCTTGGGTCCGATGAGAGGAGCTGAGAATCGCTGGTTTTGGGTTGTGCGCTCCGCCAATAAAACCCCCCAAGTGATTCTCTTTTGCGGTGGTGACTCTCTTGAAGTAACGGACAAGAAAACGCACGGCTATAAGGACATCGGCGTTGTCTGGATGTCTTCATTGGAAACAGAGACGAGCGTCTATCAGTTTGATGGCACGTTTTACAAGACGCGGACCTTGAACAACTTTAAAATAGGAACAACTCCGAATCCTTAGCATCACCCTGTCACAGCTCTATCCCGCTGCCTTCTTAGCCCGCACCCTGAACTCAGCCCATCGCTTCTTTGTGGCTCGGCTGATCTTCGCTCTAGCCGCAGCCTGACAAAACTCGCTTTTTGACGCGAGTCGCTTCTCGGCTCGCCGAACACGAGGTCCGTATTCCATTCTTTGGAGCGACGGCCAAAGAGTGGCGTCACGCCCAGTTACCGAAAATCCCGTTTTTCGGGACTTGGCCCTCAGATCACCCACTTGATCTCGCTGAACCATCGCCTGTACTTGCTCCTTGATTTAAGCCGACTTGAGAGCCTAATGTAAGCCCCGCGAGGTGCCTCATGTCAGCCCATCGGGGAATTGCCACCGTTGCGAGCGCACTGATGCTCTCTTTCCTTATCCTTAGCGCGATGGAACCGGAGTTTTTCCTTCTGCACTTCTACGAGTCGCTGATTTATCTAGCGATTGTCCTGATGCTGTTCTATTTCGAAGATAAATGGGCCTACATGATCGGCATGGTCGCTCCTGCCGTGTGGTTGATCCTCGCGTACGGCGTCGGACTGTTGGGCGGAGCAATGCGCCAGGTTTCGAAGCTGATGCGGGGGCAACGGCCTACTAGTCAAGTAAGCGTGATGGTTCTCATCCTGACTATACTGGCTGTGATACTCATCTCCTTATGTGCTTATCGCTGGAAGCGGGGATACGCCGGTCTTGGTAAGGGGCGCACTACGTTTCTGGTGAGCCTCGCGATAGTCATTGCGTACAACGTGATTCTGGTGGTGTGGTTCTGGCGAATGATCCCGCAGGCGGTTTCCACCTAAATCGCAGTTAGCGATAATCCCGTTCTATAAAAGGGGATGTCAAGAAAAATGCCTCCCCTGCGACAGCAAACCACAGTGTGTTTGCCGTCCGGCCCCAGTAATGTAACGAGACGCTGTGAGTTTTCCTTTTCCGCAGGTTCATCTTGCTTTCGTTAACGACGCCCATCGGTTCCCAACGCAGACAAGCAGAGCGGTTGTGCAGTGCCAACCATGGTTCTATCTGAGACTTTTCGCCTATCGCTTTTTCTGGTTATCCGAGGGGGCATAGGGTTTCTCGAAAGACTCAGTGCCCGAAGCACACGCCTAACGGGATTATGGATACTCACCCTCGAACCAGAGCGTCTGGAGAACCAACCGGCCATTTTCCGAGATGAATCCGGGGGGACTCTCGACAGACGCTCAAGCTGCTTGTTGTTTTAAATGTTCGGCGTCGAAACCAACTCCTTTCTTCCAGACGATCAAAGTGATGGCCGCGATCTTACGCGCCAGAGTGAGGCGCGCCATCGTTGGCTTCATTCCTCTGGCTACTAAACCAGCGTGGAATTCTTGGAACGGTCCAGGGACGGCAGCGGCCCGGGTCGCGGCACCCTTGAAGATATTTTTCAGATCATGATTGTGGTTGGCGTTGAGCCCGCGAATGGCCAGGAACTTCTTGGAGCGTTTCAGCTGGCCCTCTACGATTCGGTATTCCCCGCTCGTGGAAGTTTTCAATGCCAAGCCACAGTAGGCCCATAGTTGTCGCTTGGTGCGAAAACGATGGGGCGTCTGCATCAGTGCGATCAGCAGTGCCGCCCGAATCGGTCCAATCGAAGGAATCTGGCGCAGCAGTTTCATCGCGCTGTGTTTTCGGCCTTCTGTCATCAGGTCACGCCGTACTTGCTCGCGCAACCAACGCAATGCGTCCAACTGCTGGTAGTAGATCTCCGCCCGGCGATGCACTCCAGCTTCGGTGATCTTGCCCAGCCACTCCGAGCGATAGAGTGGCGCGTACACGCGCTGTCCCGCGCAGGGGATCGCCCAACTCCTATAAAGGGCCTTTAGGCGATTCATCACCCGCGTGGTATCTCGCGTCAGTGTCAGGTAGCTGCGGGCCAGTTCTCTCAAAGTCCGTACGCCGTTCTCCCCGTGGTAGACCGCGGAGAGCAGCCCGCTCCGGAGCAGATCGGCCAGCTTGCGAGCATCGATGCGGTCATTCTTGTTTCCAGCTTTCATCGAAGCGTTTTTGCGCGGATCACACACCACCACTTTCGCGACGTGCGGCTTTAGCAGATCGTGCAACCACGCTGCGCAGGTTCCTTCTTCCAAGGTCACGTGCAAACTGCCGCGCAGGCCATGGATAAACTGGAGGATCGTCTCGGCTTTTGTTTCCAGGATCGCTTCCATCACCAGCTGGCCGGCACAATCCTGAACCGCCACCGAGATCGTTGCTTGATGAACATCCAGCCCAATATACTTGGCGTCATTCACGAGGGTGCTCCTTTCTGTAGGTGTTGATGCGAGAGATCAAAACCTACTTCAAAGGGGCGCCCTTTTATAATGCGTTTTTCGGGACCTGGCGAGTTTCAGGTAACTTCGGCGGCTCGCCTTTGAACCGCATCAGCATGTAAGCTACATCTCACCGAGACTGCACGATAGTTCAACGAAACTCCATTGAGGGGACGAAAAATGAGAATCTTACTCGCGGTCGATGGCTCGACATTCTCGGATGCCGCGATACAAACTGTCATCGCACAAGCGCGACCACAGGACACGGAGATTCGAGTGTTGTATGTTCTAGAACCCCAGTCGCTATTGGTGGCCCGCGAGATGGGCAGTTATAAGTCGGCTCTTGACGCAGCGTGGGAGGCGGAGAGGAAAGAGGCACAAGCGCTGGTCCGGAGGACTGCTGAACTATTGCAATCGAAAGGACTGAAGGCGACTGCCGCCGTCGAGGAGGGCGATCCCAAATCGAAAATTGTAGACTCCGCTAAGGAGTGGCGTACTGATTTAGTGGTTCTGGGCTCACATGGACGCAAGGGCCTCGACCGTTTTCTAATGGGAAGTGTATCGGAGGCGGTGGTCCATCACGCTCCCTGTTCGGTAGAAATTGTCAGGATCAATCCTGCTAATACGTAAGTGCCCCGTCCGGATCGCAGTTACCGAAAATCCCGTTCTATAAAAGGGGATGTCAAGAAAAACACTTCCCCGACGACTGGAAGGGATCTTGTCATCCAGCCCGGCGTTGTTATGAGGCGCTGTGATCTCGCTTTTCCCCAGGTTCATCGTCATTTCGTAGCGACGCCCTTCGGTTTCTGACGCAGACAAGCAGAGTGGTTGTGCAGTGCCAACCATGGTTCTATCTGAGACTGTTCGCCTATAGCTTTTTCTGGTTGTCCGAGGGGGCATACGGTTTATCGAGAGACTCGATACCCAAAGCACGCGTTCGGTCTAACGGGATTACGGATACTCACCCTCGAACCAGAGCGTCTGAAGAACCGATAGGCCACCGCTGGAGATGAATCCAGGAATGGGCGGGCCCTCGACAGACGCTCAAGCTGCTTGTTGTTTCAGATGTTCAGCGTCGAAACAGACTCCTTTCTTCCAAACCAGCAGAGTGATCGCCGCAATCTTGCGTGCCAGGGTGAGCCGCGCCATCGACGGTTTCATTCCTCGGGCAACTAAGCTGGCGTAGAACTCCTGGAACGGCCCGGGTACGACTGCAGCTCGGATGGCCGCACCCTTGAATATATTTTTTAGATCGTGGTTGTGGTTTGTGTTCAGTCCGCGAATGGCCAGGAGTCTTTTGGAGCGCTTGAGTTGACCCTCGACAAAACGGTATTCCCCGCTGCTGTAGGTTTTCAAAGCCAAACCGCTGTAGGCCCAGAGTTGCCGCTTGGTACGAAAGCGATGCGGCGTCTGAATCAAAGCGATCAGCAAAGCCGCTCGAATGGGTCCGATCGAAGGAATCTGGCGCAGCCACTTCATCGCGCTGTGCTTTCGGCTCTCGGCCAAAAGATCACGCCGCACTTCCTGACGCAAAATAGCCAACGCGTCGAACTGCTGGTAGTAGAGCTCGGCTCGACGGCGCACGCCGGGCTCTGCGATCTTGCTGAGCCACTCCGAGCGGTAGCGTGGTGCGTAGACTTGCTGGCCGGCACAGGGAATGGCCCAGCTTCGGTAGAGAGCTTTCAGGCGATTCATCACCCGTGTGAGATCTCGAGTGACGGCTAGGTAGCTGCGTGCCAACTCCCTCAAAGTTCGTAGGCCGTTCTGTCCATGGTAGACCGCTGAGAGGAGCCCAGTCCGCAGCAGATCGGCCAGCTTTCGGGCATCGATCCGATCGTTCTTATTGCCCGCTTTCAGCAGGGAGTTTTTGCGCGGGTCGCACACCAGCACCTTCGTGACGTGTGGTTTGAGCAGGTCGTGTAGCCACGCCGCACAAGTTCCTTCTTCAAAGGCCACGTGTAAGCTTCCACGCAGTCCGTGCACAAACTCGAGGATGGTGGCCGCTTTCGTCTCCAGGATGCATTCCATCACAAGCTTACCGGTTGAGTCCATAACCGCTGCGGAGATCGTTGCTTGGTGAACGTCCAGCCCAATATACTTGGCGTCATTCACGAGGGTGCTCCTTCCTGTAGGTGTTGATGCGAGCGATCAAAACCTACTCTAAGGGGCGCCCTTTTATAATGCGTTTCTCAGGACCTCGCACGAGCCGCAGCGATTGAATCTCCTGAGCCTTTGGACGGAGTTGGCGTTTGGTCAGTCGCACCCGGCCTGCACCGTTTGGCACAGACGATTCGAACCTCTAATTGCTAGATTGGCTAGTTCGAGGGTTCTGAAATCTCAAGGAGGCAAACATGGCTGGTACAGGAAAAGCAAAGGTTAAATCCGACAGCTTGGAAGCGGAAGAGGAATTACGACAAGAGGTGGAATTAAAGGAAGAGGAGCGCCTCACAGGCGAGCGCATTGAACAACAAGATTTAAATCAAGGTATGGATACGGGAACACACTCTTCTACACACCGTGGGGTCAATTGGGGTCCCTCATACCGGGTGAGGCCAGAGATTGAGCAAGCATACCCAACGAAGAAGCAGATCGAGGCCCGCGCTTTCGAGCTTTATCTGCAGCGCGGCTGCGAAGGTGGTCATCATGTTGAGGATTGGCTCATCGCGGAAAAACAGTTGAAGCAAGAACGTACCAAGCGGGATTCTCCGCCCACCGCGGCTTCGGCTAGTGGGGAGAGAAGGAAGGAGATTCCCGGTTCTACTTCCCGATAGGTCCTGAACCCGATTCCCAATCTCCGATAACGCCGTTTCTCAGGACTTGGGAATAAGTATCTGGTAACTGTGATTGCCATCGCGCGGTCCAGGATGTCGTGTGACGGCGGTCACAGACGAGTGCATTACAGACGTCGAAGATGGAGCTTAGGCAATTCCGCCGGAAGTGCTCGTCAAAAGGAGTGGTCCCATGTCAAAGGAGGAATCCAACCTTAATCCATTCACCGCAGGTCTCGAAGAGATCCGGAATTCCTGGGCCTGGTTCCTTTACTCTGGGAATTCTGCTGATGATTCTGGGGGCCATTTGCATTGCGGGTGATGTTACCGCCACCTTTACGACCGTCCTGGTTTTCGGATGGTTGCTCTTGATTGGCGGAATCTTCGCTCTCGTGCAGGCCTTCCGAACAAGGAACTGGAACGGGTTTTTTATTCACCTGCTCAGTGCGCTGTTCAGAGGATTTACGGGCTATTTGCTGATCCGGTATCCGCTCGCCGGAGCTGCAAGTCTCACGTTCGTTCTGGCTTCCTTTTTCGTTGTGGGCGGAATTTTTCGCGCGATCGGGGCTGGAATGGTGAAGTTCCCACGCTGGGGTTGGTCCGTATTTTCGGGGATCGTTTCAGTAGTGCTCGGAGTCATGCTGCTCGCGCAAATGCCACTTTCAAGCATCTGGTTCATCGGTTTCGCGATCGGCGTTGACTTGATCGTTGACGGCGCATCACTGATCGGTTTTGGGACGGCAATTCACCAGATCTTCCCGAAGCCCAAGGCTTACCAGGCTGTCTAAAATTTACTTAAAGGAGATTTCTTATGGAAGAGATGATAGTTGTAGTGTTTGACGATGAACCCAAAGCGTACGAAGGCTCGCGTGCTCTCCACCAACTCGATACCGAGGGGAGCATTACGATTCACGCTGAATCAGTAATCAAGAAGGACGGCAACGGAACAGTGTCCGTATTGCGGGAGGACGGTGATTTCCCGGTTCGCTCCGTCGGAGGTACCGCCATCGGCAGTCTGATCGGCGTACTCGGAGGACCCGTTGGCCTTGGCCTAGGCGCACTAGCCGGAGCCTTTGCCGGCATGATGGGCGACCTGTACGCTGCCGGAGTCAACACGGATTTTCTCTCTGACGTCTCCGCAGTCCTTACGCCCGGGAAATACGCCGTGGTGGCTGATGTAAGCGAAGAGTGGGTCACGCCAGTGGACACAAGAATGGAGGCTGGCGGCGGTGTTGTGTTTCGTTCACTGAAGAGCGCGATCGAAGACGATCTAAGAGCTAGAGACGTGGCAGAACTCAAACAGGAGATTGCCCAGTTGAAGGCCGAACATGCTCAGGCCCAGGCTGAGCGCAAGGCGAAGATCCAGGCCAGGATCGACAGCCTCAACGCCAAGCTCCAGACAAAGCTAGAACAAGCAAAACAAAGATCGGAGCAGATCAAGGCCGAGACAGAAGCAAAGGTGCAAGCATTGCAGAATAGAGCGGCCAAGGCCCAGGGTGACGCCAAGAAATCCTTTAATGACCGAGTCGCCCAAATACGCGGACAATACGAAGAGCGTTCGAAGAAGCTGAGGAACCTGGCTGCTGAGCAATTAAGAAAAGCAGCTGCGCACATCGAGGCATAGCGACAACTGACACTTCACGACGGTGGGGGGCGCATACCAAACGGCCCCCGCCGTTTTCAATCTGGTGTTTCTCCCCCGATCCTGTCTTTGGTGGCACGCGGTGAGCTACCCCAAGGTTGGCGTAAGTAGCTGCACCAGCGAATAAGAAGGGGCGGCCATGGCAACGCTAATTCCTTTATCCGACGCATCGCGGCGCCCTACACATTTCCCGTTCGTTACCCTGTCCATCATCGTCATAAACGTGTTTGTCTTTATAAAAGAATTGATGGGTGGTGATGCGTTTGTACTCACATGGGCGGCAATCCCTGCGAACATCACCGCCGGTCATCAGTGGATCACGATCTTGACGTCCATGTTCATGCATGGCAGTTGGTCACACATCCTGGGAAACATGGTGTTCCTGTGGGCATTTGGTCCAGAGGTAGAAGACGCCATGAATCCATTGCGATATTCGGCGTTCTACCTGATCGGTGGGATGCTAGCTATGCTAGCTCAGGTTGCAGCAAGCCCTACCTCGACAGTTCCAACGTTGGGCGCGAGCGGTGCGATCGCCGCCGTTATGGGAGCATTTCTGGTCACCTACCCTCGCGATCAAATTCGCTCGCTTCTAGTCATCTTCATTTTTGTGCGCGTCACGTTCATCCCCGCCGCTCTTTTGATCGGCGTTTGGTTTCTCATGCAGCTTTTGAATGCTGGCTCGGTTGCTACCGTGCAGACAGGCGGGGTGGCATACCTGGCTCACGTTGGCGGCTTCATCTTTGGTGTCGTTACCGCGCGATTATTCGAGAATTCTTTCCGTACTGCTGAGCAAGGATGAGGATCGCCTAACACGATTCGCGCGAACAACAGGATATCGCTTTGGGGTGACATCAAAATTCCGATGAGGATGCGGCAAGAGCAAGTGATCCGATTGTTTTTTGCTAACCGTCCTGACAACCTACCATTGCGCTATTTCAACGCACTCTTCAGTCGTTTAGTGCTCTTTTCCAACTGTTTCTTTAGTGCTTTTACCTGCTTAGTCAAATCGTTAAATTCTTGTCTAGCTACGAGGGCAGCTTGAAGAGCTGCTTTGTGAGCTCTGCCATCAACCTTACCAACTGCTGAACCAATTTTGACGGCAGCATCTCTAAGTCTATTTTTCTTCGCCATGTCGTTACCTCCAGACGGGCCCAACAATGGCAGGTTCCTGCGCCCTTAGCAAGGCTAAGGCACTCTGCGTCGGGCCATACATTCCTATAATCACTGCCAGCTCAACCGGTCGATGCAAACGAGCTAATCGGCTGATCGGACAATACTTTAGTTGATTTTCCCCATGGCCAAGTCCCGGCAAGTCGGGTTTGGAAACTGGCCCGGGCAGCTGGCTCAAAAACGAAATTCGTAGCGCTCCTCGTGCCGCTTCTCATTACTGTGATTCCTTGCAAGCCACTGTTCCAGTTGCTCTTTCAACTGCTGCATGGGTCTTATTGCAGCGATAGCGTTTTGGATGCCAAATTGTTCGCCACATTCCTTACACGAAACGATTTCCGTATTCGGTCGTTGGGCCACATCGCTCTGGCTTAGCTTCACAGCCACTGGCCACAGTTGCTCGCCAGGATTGAACGTTTTCTTGTATTCGAGCGGCATTTCTTCAATCACTCTCCATGTAGTTAAGTGCTACGGCTCACATCTGCTGCTTCTTAAGTTCCCCAAACGCATACACCACATTGTAAAACGCCCACGATTACAATGGCACAAGGCAATGAAGGTCGCGCACGGATGGCGTTTTTGACGTGGAGTTCTGAGCATCCCTCGCCATGGGCAGAGCCAACTCTCGATAAGTCGGTTTTCCGGAAACTGGCCCGACTGACTCAATTAAACACGCCAGTGCCTTCGGGAGCCGGGCTCGCACGTTGCGCTCCGAAGCCTCTACTGAGAAGGCCATCTACCGCGAACGGTCCAGAACCACCCAAGACCAACGTCGCAAGGCAAGCGAGGTACAGCAAGTTGCATTCATACCCGACTGGCCCAAACGTTGCACCAGATGAACTCACGGCCATGAGCTTGATCGAACTGAACCCATAGGGCAGATGCACAGTAAAGATAGCCACTAACAAAAGCGCGGCCATCGGCACACTAACAAGTACAACGAAAGCGCCCAAGAGTATCGCTAAGCCGCCGAGCAATTCGGTTCCTATCGTCACCCACGTCATGAAATGTGGTGCAGGTACAGCCAGCGCTTGCAGGATCGCGGCGAATGCGTCAGGTCCTTTTGACAGCTTGGCAAAACCATGCTCCATGAAGCCATATCCAACAATCAGGCGCAGCGGAATCGGAGCCCAGCGAGCGATCCGAAATCGCGGAAACGGATCAACAAAAACAGGACGAAACGTCATCGTGGCAATAGTCTTCAATCGCCCTTCCGTTTCGCGGTGATATTTCCCACACTCGCTACCCAAGGCTCGCGGCCTGGGTTGTCTCTGACGCGACAATAACCCGCCCATTGCGCTTCCCGCTGGCTGCCGTATACGGGGTCAGATTGTTCGAGGACTTGACGTTTGTGGCCTAGAATTTGAAAGTACCAAGACATCACGATCTCCCAGGGCTCGGCCTTCCTTGAACACGTTGGTGCCTTCTCGGGCTTGGATCTGCCCGCGATGTGGAAACGTGAACACCGCAGCGCAAACCGCTTGCAAACAATGTTACGAGCCACAGATCAGGCGCAGAGCGAATAACAAGGTCAACGAACACTCCAGACGATATCCAATTACCTATCCAAAGTCTGTGATGCCCAGCACGTGCTCAACGCTTCACGCATTCGCAAGATTATTCTGTCTGGAACGAACGCAGCGACGGGAACCGGAGTCAAGCAGGTTCGCTAGGTAGCTGCGGGCCAGCTACCGAAAATCCGTTTCTCGGGATCTATCCAATCTGGGGAAAGAGATGATAACTTCCGAGTAACCCGTCATACGGTCACTGGCACGGCTCCCTGACTCTAGAACCCGAACAAGTCATGGTTCCTCTCTTACCTTCTCTTACCTTCGGCTAGATGGCTTGTCTCGATTCTGCGAGCTGATTATTACAACGACCGTTGAAGGCTGCCCCGAGCGGACAGAAGCTGCCAGCCTACTAGATTCCCCGCATTGCATTTTTTCGAGCATCGGTTCAACCGTACTCTTTGTGGGATGGTCAGGATATTTGAAGGAGGTCACTTAGAAATGTCTACCGCAGCACGATCTGCTGTACCTCAGGAGTTGAGCATTGCTTACGTTCGCGGGATTTTCAAGAACCTGGAATCTGGTGATGGCAAAGGGTTCTTCGACCATGTCGCGGACAACGTGGACTGGATCGTCGAGGGAACGCATCCTCTTGCCGGTCACTATCAAAGCAAGGCCGAGTTCCTGGCACATACATTTGAGAAGCTGGCCAAGGTTCTACCGAAAGGCGCAGAGTTGCATGTGGAACATGCACTCGTCAGTGGTGACTGGGCGGTGGTCGAGCTGCATTCCGACGCCACCGCCAAAAACGGTTTCAGGTTCGATAACCGGTATTGCTGGGTATGTCGATTTGTGAATGGCACGATCGTTGAGGTTCGAGCATATCTCGATTCCGTCCTCGTTGCCCGCCTTTTCGAGGAGAATCCGATTTAGCAGGAATAACATTTCTGCGACAACTCGGCCGCGAGGTGTCGTCAAAACCGACGCTGGCAGCGCGAAGGTCGCTGCCGGGGCGAGATTGACGGGAGTCAAAATGTCCGCGTCGTGCAGGAGGTAAAAGCTCAATGAGTACACAAGGTGCAGGCCCCAAGAGTGATCCTCGTCTGCAGTCAGGAGTTCCAGTTCAAGCTGTGGGCCAAACCGCCGGTCTCT
Source organism: uncultured Acidobacteriota bacterium (assembly GCA_963803735.1). Taxonomy (GTDB): domain Bacteria; phylum Acidobacteriota; class Terriglobia; order Acidiferrales; family UBA7541; genus Palsa-189. Next base: position 177,898 of record CAWDNV010000029.1, read on the forward strand.
ATGCAACGAAGCCTAAGCCGATCATCACGGGCGAAAGCCAAGCGCAGGGAATCGCGATGTTCTCGTACAGGGCGAGCTACGAGGACCTTACTCCCGAGCGGCGGGAACGCCTGAAAGTGAGCGTTCTCGATTCTTTGGCATGCGCGATCAACGCTCTCGGCGCGGCTCCGACGGTGGCCTGTGTGGAACAGGCCAAACAGTTCGGCGGTTCGGACGCGCAATGCACTTTGATCGGCGGCGGAAATGCCAACGTCATCTATGCAGCTTCGGCCAACACGGCACTGGTGCGGTACGTCGACCTAATGGACAGCTATCTTGGTCCGGTGTCGCTGTGTCACCCGTCGGACAATGTTGGAGCGGTCTTGGCCGCCTGCGAGCACGCGGGGCGATCCGGCAAAGAATTCTTGACCGCACTGGCGGTTGCCTACCAAGTCGAGTCGGAACTGACTTCTGTCGCTCCCTTCATGGAAGAGGGGTTTGACCTAACAACACCGCTCTCATTCTCAATAGGAGCCGGGGCGTCCAAGGCACTCCAACTGGACGAGGCAAAAACCGCGGCGGCCGTCGAAATCTGCGGTGACGTCATTCCGCTGTTGGTCGTGCGCACCACGCCGATCTCGCAATGGAAGGGCTTGAACTCGTCCCAAACTGCGTTGTCGTCTATGCACGGCGTCTTACTAGCGTCCCGCGGGGTGACCGGCCCGAAGTATGTAATTGAGGGAACAAACGGGCTGGCGCATGCGCTGGGCAAATCGATCGAGATCGAGTGGAAGAACGTGAAACTGGACTGCTTCGATCGGTTGGCCTTAAAGACTTACAACACCGCGATTCCGGCACAATCGGGCGTGTTCTGCACGATCGCGTTGCATAAGGTACACCCATTTAATCCGGCGGACATTGTGAGCGTCGAGGCTGAAGTTTTCCAAGACGCTTACGATTTCACCGGGGGCGGGCGATTCGGTCCCAAGCACGATGTTCACACCAAGGAAGATGCCGACCACAGCCTGCCGTACCTCATGGCTGTCGCGCTCTTGGACGGCGATGTGCAGCCGGCGCAACTCGAGCCCAGCCGGATTGAAAAGAGAGATGTCCAAGATTTGATGCAGAAGGTCACGGTGAGACCTGACGCTGGCCTTACGGCCCGTTACCCGGCCGACCTCGCGAGCCGAGTGACCGTCCGGCTCAAGAGTGGCACGTCGTTCACCCAGGAAATCTCAGATTTCCCGGGGGCCCCTGCGCGGCCATTCACCTGGAAGGAGATCGACGCGAAATTCGACAAGATGGTCGCGGCGCGCATAGACGATGGACTAAGCCGAAAAATCAAAGCTGCCGTGTGTTCGCTGGAGAAGATCCAGATCAGCGAATTGATGAAGCTGCTGGCCTTCGCCAAGACTGAAGGGATGTCTGCCTGACGCGGTATCGTCATTGGCGTGCTCAGGGAAATTCGGACCAAATATGCAACATTAAGCACGCCCGTGTGTTTCTTGCTGAGTTGCGGCGGAAGGTGCCAGTCAACGATGATGACTTGATTCCGGCTAATCTACCGCGCCAAGCTCTTCGGAACGAGTTCTTCGCATTGTTAGCGGTTGGTCGACAACCCGGAAGTGGGCCAGAAACGGGCTTCTGGGAAGTGCGCCAGATCGGTACCGACAAGTCGGCATCTCGTCAGGAAATCAAGCACTGACGAAATGCGCGTTCAGGACTTGGGCTGCTAGGCTGGACCTGTTCTGGTGACAACTTCGTTGTGTCGAGGGCAGGCGAAGCGTACGATGCGCGAATCAGAGGTCCAGATTGGAAATTCCGCTTAGATGGTGTTGCATCGACTGATTGAGCTGGCACGGCTTATGAGGACTTGACTTTCTCGCTTTCGGCCAAGTAAACCGTCCGTCTTAGGGAGTCAGGATCGAGATGACTTCATTGAATCCGAGGACCAGCCCGGAGTGGAAACATCGCTCCAACGAACCGTCTGCGGCCGTGTCTCGACATAACTTCCGGAGGGTGCTAATTTCCCGCTGGCTCGTCGCCATCGGCGAGCGGCCAGGAACAACAGGAGAACTCCTATGACCAAGACCCGGGCAGCTGTCACTGCCGGTCTGTGCCTCGTCGTGGCGTATGCCGCAGGGTCCGTCGGATACGCGCAGGTGATACCGCGCCAGGCTCTCGACGCGAGCGGCGCGCCCCAGTACCGCGTCGATCCGTTCTGGCCCAAGCCGCTCCCCAACCGCTGGAGCATGCAGCAGATTGTGGGGATTTCGGTCGACTCCATGGATCACGTCTGGTACCTGAACCGGGGCACCTCTGCGCTGCCGATCGAGCTGACCGCCGAAGGCGATCCGTCCCCGGCGCTCTGCTGCGTGCGCGGGCCTGAGCTGATCGAGACCGATCAGCAGGGGAACGTTGTGAGCGCCTGGGGCGGACCGGGGTATATCCCGCAGTGGCCCAAGTCGCTGCAGACGGTGATTGTCGATACCAAGGGATTCGTGTGGATCAGCGGCGAAGCCAACGAGGACAGCATCCTTAAGTTCACCCGCGACGGCAAGCTCGTGTGGGATTTCGACCATCGTCCCCCGCCCGGCGCGAAGGCGACGCCGGAGAACAATCAGGAGACAAATTACATCTTCAACAAAGGACGCTTCCAGCTCGACGAGGTGACCAACGAGCTGTACATCATCACCCAGAAGCGCGTGCTCGTGTACGACGCATCTACCGGGGCCTTCAAGCGCGGCTGGGGAGGCCATGGGATGCCGCTCAGCGAAATATCGAACAAGGACATTCCCGGTTACACCTGGACTGGCGGGCCGCCACCCGAGGAGATGAACTTCGTCCCCACGATACACTTCCTCGAGATCTCGAAAGACCGCCGCGTCTACGTCGGCGAACGAGGGCAAAACCGGATCGAGGTCTTCACCACGGAAGGGAAATGGCTGCAGGACATTTACATCGCGCCGAACATGCCCGCGCAGCGAGGTGAATGCGGCGGCCTGAACGCCGGGAAGCCCACATCCCCCTACGCTCCGCAGCAGTTTACCCGATCCATCTGCGGCACCATGTACAAGATGGTGATATCCAACGACCCGGAGCAGAAGTATCTGTTCGTGACCGAAGCGCATAACAGCGTCGTCTGGATCGTCGAGCGAAAGAGCGGCAAGACGCTGGGATACTTCAGCGGGAAGGGCCGGCTGGCCGGCCAGATGGAATTTCCGGACTCGATCGCGATCGACAAGGGCGGCAACATCTATGTGGGCGAGGTCGACAGTGGCAAGCGGATCCAGAAGTTTGCGCCGGTGCTTACCGACGCCCGCTAGCCGCGACCTCGATGCGCCGCGTGAGTGGCCATGGCAGCCGTCTCCGAGCCTAACGCCGTATGAGAACCTTCTTAGGCTATCCACGAAAGACCGGCCCTGTTATTGCCGCATGATGTCTGCGCCCGAACTTAGTCTCAGACGGATTGCCAACCATCTGGTTGGTCGGCGTAGTCACTGCCTGCAGGTCCAGCCCGCATCGGTCGGTGTACACCATTCGCGGCCTGGGAATGGCTGCATTTAAGCCTTATTTCGCTTGGCGGTTTCCAAGTCCCGATAAGTCGGCATCTCGGCAGCAATACGACGGTCACTGCTAGCGCGTTTATCGGTACCAACCGGCCAAACCCGTAGGATTACTTCCGGTTTGCCCGTTATCCAGGAAGAGCAACCTGTCAGAGCGGGTTGCGCTTCCCTCTCGCTGCTGGCCGTCGATCGGCCCACTTCAGGATGGCGTCAAGCGTAGGACAAAGGGATTGGCCCCATGGTGTCAGACGGTATTCAACCTTCGGCGGCACCTGAGGATAGGACGTACGCACAACGATTCCGTCCACAGCCAAGCTGCGGAGCTGCTGCCCCAGCATCTTCTGAGTGATGTTAGGTATCGCTCGTTCCAGGTCAGAGAAGCGCATCACCTTGCCTCCGAATAGATGGAACAGAATCACGAGCTTCCATCTTCCTTCCAAGAGACGGAGCACCGCTTCTACGTCTGCCGCAGCGGATGTGGGCGTATAGCGTTTCGCCATCGATATTTCCCTAACGCACTTTTTCGTGCGTACTTCCTATTTTATCAGTGTGATGCGAAACTCCAAACTGTGCAATGGCACGGAGGAGAATACGATGACTCCCGACGCACCCGAACCGATTGCCGCATACCTGGCCGCCGAAGAGGCGAAGGACGCGGACGCGCTTTCCCGCTGCTTCGTAGAAGACGGACTGTCCATGACGAGGGGCGGGATTATCGCGGTCGTGACGCGATCCGCCAATGGAAGCAAGGGGCAGACGAGAAATACCGATACGTTCTGCAGATGGTCAACGCGCAAACGCATGGAGACGAGGTGACCGTGCGTGCCCGACTCACCGGCGAGTTCCCAGGGAGTCCCGTTGAACTGGACCACATCCTCAAACTTTCCAACAACAAGATTGCTTCACTGGAGATTCGATCATGACGATGACATACCCTTTCCCCGTTTCAGGAGATGAGTTTAAGGGCAAGCGGGTTCTCGTAACCGGCGGCACAAAGGGTATGGGACAGGCTATGGTGCGCCGTTTTACTCTGAGCGGCGCTTCCGTCGCAACGACTGCACGCTCGCCGCTTCGGGATGGGCAGGCGGTTGCTCTCTTCGTACAGACGGATATCGGTACGGCTGCAGGCGTGCAAGATGTAATCAGTCGCATTCAGCAGGAGTGGGGTGGACTCGACATCCTAGTGAACAACGTCGGAGGGTCGGATGCTCCGAACGGCGGGTACAAGGCGCTCTCTGATGACGACTGGCAGAAGGCGCTCAACGTCAACTTGATGGCATCCGTTCGTCTCGACCGAGCATTTCTACCCGGCATGATCGAACGCAAATCAGGTGTCATTCTTCACATCTCCTCCATCCAGCACCGTCTTCCGCTCTATGACGCAACGCTTGCTTATGCTACGGCGAAAGGTGCCCTGAATACCTACAATAAGGGCCTGGCAAACGAAGTTGGCCCGAAGGGCGTCCGCGTCAACATGATCTCGCCTGGATTTATCGAGACTTCAGGCGCACACGGAATGATTGTGCAACTCGCACAGAGCAGCGGCATCAGCGAGGACGGGGCGCGCCGGCAAATCATGAATATGATCGGAGGCATTCCCATCGGCCGACCCGGCCAGCCGGAGGAAGTTGCGGAACTAGTGGCATTCCTAGCATCCGATCGTGCAGCATCGATTCACGGCGCGGACTACGTGATCGATGGCGGCACTATGCCTACCGTCTGATCACGTATCTTGTGATTGCCGCATAAGCGCCATCGTGCAAGCAAGGATAGTTCACTCCACCGCCTAAAACGCAAAGACCGAACTAGATATTCGGTCGGATAGCTGTAAACGGGCGGGCGAAAACAGCGGACAAGGTATACCCAGCTTTCAAAGAAATGCTTGGGCTAGGAAGAACTATTCAACGCCGTCCACGCGGCCAAAGAGTCCATATAGTCTCTCCAATGGACAATCTTTCGGTTCTCAATGGTGATAATCGAAATGAGCCGGTTGTGATACGGCACACCAGTCGAAAGAATGTTTCCGTGCACTTCGTACTCCAAGATCACGACTCGGATGTCCTGTGAGCGGTGCACCCGGAGTTTGTCGCCGGACTGAAGGCGAATCGTATTGCCATATCCAGAAAGGCTCGACATCAGATTGGCGCGCCCGCGAATCGTCGAGGGCCAGCCCGGGAAGTGATAGCGCGACTCAAAGATCGCATCCTCAGCGAACGTGTCGAAATAGTGTTCGCCGTCGACAAGCCCTTTTAGGCCTTTCAGCACGACTTTAAAGAACGGATTGAGAGCTCCAAAGATCTTGTAATCGGTTTTTGGCATCAACTGCCTCCCAAAAACAAAGAACTGTCCAATTCGGGAATATGCTGCTCGGAGTATTTAGCAGCGTCGCTTTTTATGGAGAGATTCGAGTCACGAGGCGATCCTACTCAGGCATCCCAGAGGCGCCGGGCGATGATCGCGTCGCTGCTCTCCGAGGACGATCACTGCTTGAACGCGCTACCATGTCGAAACCTCAAAATTCATAGGGCTCTAGCCACGATGGCTTTTGTGTCTCGTAGACGGCTGCTTGCGTGTCTCAACCCTTCTGCTCCATCAGCGCGGCAGCGCGCTTGCCGACTTTCTTGAGCATCACTTCAAGGCCACGAAGATCCTCTGGGCTTAGCTCGGAGAATACTCTCTTGATCTGCCCGGAGTGCTTTCGAAAGGCTGAAACAATGAGATCCTTGCCGCGTGGGGTGAGGGCAACGATCCGAACGCGTCGGTCTTCGGCGCTCTCGACCCGGCTGACCAAGCCCTTCGCGACGAGGCGATCAACAGCGATGCTGATCGAGCCTGGGGTCAGATCGACGATTGGGCCTATCGTATTGACGGGCAAAGGCCCTTTATGCAGCAGGAGTTCCAGCACGCCGAAGTCGGAGAGGCCGAGTCCAGTGTCTTCAATATCAGCGGCTGCGTACCTCGTCAGGGCGCGCATCGCCTTCATCATTACTAGCCAGACGTGATCCGTCCCTTGAATGCCTCGTGTCATAAAAAAACCTGAATCTCCCGCTAGTATACCATCATCAACTATATTGACATCAATATACTTGACGCCATACAATGGCGCCGATCGAAAAGGAGAACCTGGTTATGAGAACCGCTTCCGTAATCGCCCGATATCTGACGGGCGTGATCTTTCTTGTTATGGGCCTGAACGGCTTCCTGAACTTCATTCCCATGCCCCCGCCGGAAGGCATTGCTGGACAGTTTGTGGGTGCCCTTTATGTCTCGCATTACCTGTGGGTGATCTTCGCGTTTCAGGTCATCGCGGGTGTACTACTACTGGTCAACCGCTACGTACCCTTGGCGGTAGCAGTTCTGGCGCCGGTGATCGTCAACATTCTCTCTTTCCACGCTTTGATGGCCCCGAGCGGGCTCCCGCTGGCCCTCTTGGTGGCCGTACTGTGGGCGGTGATCTTTGTCGATGTGAGACCAGCCTTTGCCGGGTTGTTCCAGTCGCGCGTGGAGCGATCAAGTAAAAGATCGAGCGATTTGACGAAAGTCCCCGCGAGAGCAAACTAACGCTAGTTCAAAGAAAGGAAAACATCATGACGAGCGATCGAACGATTCTCATCACCGGAGTGACAGGCAATCAGGGCGGCGCGGTCGCCCAGGCGCTGCGGGGCACCGGGTTCCATCTACGCGGCCTGACGCGCAAGCCGGACAGCGAGCGGGCGACGGCGCTGGCGCGCCACGACGTAGAACTCGTCAAGGGTGATCTCGATGACGAGGCGACGCTGCACCGTGCGTTGGCTGGCGCGTGGGGCGTCTTCGGGGTGCAGAACACGCTCGAGGCGGGCGTCGAGCGGGAAGAAGCCCAGGGCAAGCGTCTTGCGACGCTAGCGCGTGAGGCCGGCGTTGAGCACTTCGTCTACACATCCGTGGGATCGGCCCACAAGCGGACGGGCATACCGCACTTCGACAACAAGTGGCGCATCGAGGAAACCGTGCGCAGCCTCCGCTTCCCCTCGCATGTGATCCTGCGTCCAGTGTTCTTCATGGAGAACCTGCTAGCGCCCTTCAGTCTTCAGGGCTCCACGTTGGCTTGGGCGCTTGGGCCAGACACGAAGCTACAGATGGTTGCCGTGGATGACATCGGCTGGTTCGGCGCGCGCGCGTTCACCGATGCCGCAGCCTTGAACCGCCGCGAGATCGATCTCGCCGGTGACGTACGAACGATGCCGGAGGCGGCGGAGATCCTGACGGAGGTGCTGGGTCGACCGATCTCGTTCGCGCAGACGCCAATCGAACAGGTCCGGCAGTACAGCAAGGAAACGGCGTCGATGCTGGAGTGGTTTGAGCGCGTTGGCTACAGCGCCGACATCGCTGGCCTGGAACACGAGTTTGGCCGCGCGCTCACGAAGCTCCCTGACTGGGCACGCCGCGAGGCGCCCACTGCCCAGGCTCAAGGAGGGCACGCATGAAAGCTGTCAGATTATTGGAGTACGGTGGGCAGTTGGTGTTCAACGATGCACCGACGCCGACGATCGCACGCGACGAGATCTTGTTGAAGGTTAAAAGTACCGCCGTCAATCACCTGGATCTTGTGAAGGCGTCTGGAACGATAAGACAGGTACTCCCCATCGACCTGCCGTGGATACCTGGTCATGAGTTTTCAGGGCTCGTCGAACAGATTGGAAGTGACGTTGCGGGGTATGCGGCGGGTGACGCCGTGTTCGGCGCGAACGGAATCGGCGGCGCTTACGCGGAGTATCTGGCCGTCAAGCCGGCGGTCATCGCAAGGAAACCATCAAAGCTTTCCTTTGAGGAGGCGGCATCTGTGCCGGTGGCCGCCCAAACTGCGTGGCAGGGAATTTTCACCCACGGCCACCTGGAAAAGGGACAAACGATCCTGATCCAGGGTGGGGCTGGCGCTGTGGGCGCCTATGCGGTGCAATTGGCATCGCATGCCGGTGCTACCGTCATCGCCACGGCAAGCGGCGACGATGAGGCGTATCTCAACTCCATCGGAGCCAGCCGGGTCATCGATTATCGAAAGGAGCCGTTCGAGAAGGTTCTGCGAGAGAAGGTCGATGTGGTCTTTGACTTGATCGGTGGGGATACACAGAAGCGGTCGTTCCTCGTCTTAAAGGAAGGTGGACATCTCGTCTCTGCCACCCAGCCCGTGTCGCAGGAAGAGACGGCAAAGCGTCATGTTTCCGGCGCGATGATGAGGCTCGCGCCGTCAGGAGAGATGCTCGGCAAAATCGCGCGACTGCTGGAAGAGGAGACGATACGACCAGATGTCGCGATCGTGTACTCGCTCCAGGATGCGGCGCACGCCTGGAAGGACATCGCCCGGAACCTGCCAGGGGTTCATGGGATGTCGCCTAGCGGGCCGGGAGCTGTAAGAAGCAGGTCACACGGCAAGATAGTGCTTCGTGTGGCCTAGAGATCGCGCGTACGAGATCTATCCGGAGCGCAGGGTACAACCAAGATATCCATCATCAAGGAGCAAAAAATATGATGACGATCTCTGTAATCGTTGGCAGCACACGCCAGAATCGGTTCTCTGAAAAGCCGGCTCAATGGATTCATCAGGAGCTTCAAAAGAGGCAGGCGATCGCAGCACGGCTGCTCGACCTCCGCGACTTCCCAATGCCTTTCTTCGACCAGCCTCTGCCACCAGCTATGCCGGGCCGGCCTCCTTATGAACACGACGTAGTCAAAAAGTGGACGGGACAAATCGCGGCGTCGGATGGTTTTGTATTCGTCACGCCGGAATACAACTACGGTCCCTCCGCGGTCCTGAAAAATGCAATCGATTGGGTTTACCCAGAGTGGAACCGCAAGGCCGCTGCCTTTGTGAGCTATGGCAGCGCCATGGGTGCACGAGCCGTCCAGCAGCTTCGCGAGACGGCAATCGAAATTCAAATGGCGCCGATTCGATCGTCGGTCCATATTCCAGTGTCAACGCTTTGGGCGCATTTCCAGGGTGGAGATGTGGAGAAGGGCCTAGCCGAATTGGAGAAGCAAGCGAACACCATGATTGACGATCTACTCTGGTGGACAGCAGCTCTAAAAGCCGCGCGCGAGCGCTGATGGACAGCAGATGAAAACCTCAATAAAAACACACGAGGGACGGGTGGCGTTGGTCACAGGCTCTGCTCAAGGTATCGGTCAAGCGATAGCGCTGGCATTGGCAGAACGGGGCGCAAAGGTGATTGCAACCGACCTCAAACCCCCGCACGAAACCGTACGTAAGATCGGTCCCACGGCATACGCGCTTGAACTCGATGTGACGCAGGAAGTGCAGTGGCGTTCGGTCGCCGACAAGACCCGAGATGTGGGCGAGGTGGATATCGTTGTGAATAACGCGGGCTATTTTCCAAATCGCTCTATCGACGAATTGGATCTACCCACGTGGCGAAAGACGATGGCTACCAACTTGGACTCACATTTTCTAAGCGTGAAATATTTCTTGCCGGCAATGAGGAAGAAGAAATGGGGCCGCTTCGTCGGCATATCTTCAAATATGGTGGGCTTGGTTATACCCGGCATGAGCCACTACATCGCTACAAAGATGGGAATCATCGGATTCATGAGGGGCTTGGCGAACGATGTTGCAAGCGACGGAATTACCGCGAACTCCGTATTGCCCGGTCTAACGAATACACTGGCAACCGCGGCCCAATCCGAAGAGCAAAAACGCAGCACCTGGGAACAGCAGGCCATCAAGCGGCTGGGAGAACCCGAGGATGTCACGGGTGCAGTGCTCTTTTTGACAAGCGATGATGCGGCGTTTATCACCGGGCAGGCAATTGTCGTTGACGGTGGTCAGTATCGCATCGGCTGAGGTGAGAGTGATGACCACCCGTCGGACGATTACTCGAGGTCTGCAAAGAATTAAGGAGAGAAGCCATGTCTAACATCATATCGAACTTACTGATCCGAAATCTTCGCGACGTGTTCGGTGAAAACGACCCTACGCAGCGACGCGCGGCTATCAACGAGATCTGGGCCGAAGATGGCGTGTTCTACGACCCCAACAGCGGCGCCCATCGTGGGTGCGACGAGATCGATCGCGTCGCGGGCGCCATCAAGGCGACTCACCCTGACTTTCGATATCAGCCAATTGGCGAGCCCGAGCAGTTGGGAAATGCCGCGCGGGTACGATGGGTATCGGGCCGCCCCGGTGAGGCGCCGGCTTACGCCGGGACGGATTTCCTCATTGCGCGGGACGGACGGATTGCCGCTGTCTATCTCTTTTTCGACAAGCTGCCGTGAGTACACCAGGCGAAGTACCCACAAATGTTTGGCAAATCGAGATTTTCAGCCTAAAATCCGCATCGAATGCACCAAGTGGAATCTGAGCTAGTGGAGCGGGCATGAGTTCACCAGGTTCTAGCCACATAACAGATCACACGGGTGCTAAAGCGGAGGTCTTGCCCGAAGTTTGCGCCGGCACGTCTGGGGAAAGTGAAGTCACCGATGTTGCCAAACGATGTCCAAGCCGAAAAGACTTAGAGAACGCGCTCATTGAGTCGAGGGAATCGGAGGCCCGGCTCCGAAGGATTATCGACACGATCCCCAGCCTCGCCTGGTGCAACCTGCCGGATGGCTCCAACGAATTCCTGAACCAACGATGGCATGACTACACGGGTCTCTCCGTGGAAGAGGCGCACGGCTGGGGATGGAAGGCCGCGATTCATCCCGAGGACCTCCCCATGCTGATGCAAAAGTGGGAGGCGCTCCGCGACGCTGATAAGCCGGGGGAGTGCGAAGTGCGGTTACGGCGCTTCGACGGTGCCTTTCGTTCGTTCCTCTGCCGCGTCGAGCCGCTCCGCCACGAAGGCCGAGAACCTGTGAGATGGTACGGGACGGCGACCGACATCGAAGATCACAAGCGCGAGGAGGACTTGGCGGCTGGCGAGAAGCTGCTCCTCGAAATGGTGACGAGCGGCCATTCGATGCCGGGAATACTCGAGGCGCTCTGCCAGTTTGTCGAAAGCGCGACCAGTGGGTGTCACTGCAGCGTTGTGTTGGTTGATCCGACCGGAACGCGTCTTGAGCACGGAGCGGCGCCGAGCCTTCCGTCCAGCTTCATCACCTCCATTATTGGCCGACCCGTAAACGCCGAGTCGGGTCCATGCGCGATGGCCGCATATCTGAACGAGCAGGTCATTGCGGCTGACCTCACCACGGAGACACGGTGGGCGGAGTATGACTGGTGCCCGATGGCTTTGGAGCACGGGATGCGAGCGTGTTGGTCAACGCCGATCCGGTCCGCGGCCGGCGAGGTCTTAGGCGCATTCGCGATCTATTACGCGGAGCCCAGAACGCCCACGCGACAGGACCAGGCCCTTATCGACCAATTCACGCACATCGCGAGTATCACGGTCGAACGCGAACGATCTCAGACCTCGCTCACGCGTGCTCTCAGTAAGCTGCGGCAAGATGAGAGCGAACTGCGCCGCATGACCGATGCGATCCCGCAGACGATCGTGGTCCTGGACCCGTCGGGCGCGCCGATCTACGCCAACCAGGCAACGCTCGATTACACCGGCCTCGCGGTTAAGGACGTGCTTGCTCCCGGCTTTCGAGAACGAATTTTCCATCCTTACGACTTGGAGAAATTGCGAGACGAGCGAGAGGCCGCTTTGGCGCGCGGGCTGCCGTTCGAGGCCGAGCAACGAGCGCTTAGGAAAGACGGCCAGTATCGCTGGTTCTTGATTCGTTACAACCCGTTCCGAACCGAGCAGGGGCAAGTGATCCGCTGGTATGCGACGGGGACCGATATTGATGACCGCGTCCGCGCCGAGGAAAGGATACGCAACGAAAATCTCGCGCTGCGAGAGCAAATCGACCGCGAATCCATGTTCGAGGACATCGTCGGCTCTTCGGAATCGTTGCGCAAAGTGCTCCGCTGGGTCGCCAAGGTCGCACCTTCCGATTCGACAGTTTTGATCCTTGGGGAAACCGGCACTGGAAAGGAATTGATCGCGCGCGCTGTTCACAAGCGATCCAGGCGGGCGGAACGCGCGTTTATAGGCGTAAGCTGCGCCGCCATTCCCGCATCGCTGATTTCTTCTGAACTCTTCGGGCACGAGAAAGGTGCGTTCACCGGCGCAACGCAGCGGCGAGTCGGGCGTTTTGAATCGGCGAATGGCGGGACCATTTTTCTAGATGAGGTCGGCGACCTGCCCCCCGAGTCCCAGATCGCACTATTACGTGTGCTGCAAGAACGTGAAATAGAACGCGTTGGAGGAAATCAGGCTATTCCGGTTGACGTGAGGGTGCTCGCAGCAACGCATCGTGATTTAAGCTCGCTAGTAGCGGAAGGCGAATTTCGCGAGGATCTCTTATACCGGCTCACTGTTGTACCTATCGAGATACCGCCGTTGAGAGAACGACTCGCTGACATTCCTTTGCTGGTCGAATACTTCATCGATCGCTTTGGAAAAAGGGCTGGAAAGAAGTTCACGACCATCGACAAGAAATCTCTCAAACTGTTCGAGGGATACAACTGGCCGGGAAACGTTCGTGAGTTACAAAACGTAATTGAGCGAGCGGTGATCCTGTGCGATGGTGAAACGTTCTCCGTGGAAGAAAGCTGGCTAAAGAGAGAGGCACCCCCAAGGCTCGCCCGCCCGGAGCCGCTCAATGGCGTGCTCGTGAAGCAGGAAAAGCAAATTATTGAAGCTGCGCTGGCACAAAGCAACGGCCGAATCTCAGGGACGGCAGGGGCAGCGGCGAAACTGGGGCTGCCATCGCGCACGCTCGACTCAAAAATCAAGCGGCTGAAAATAAACAAATACAAATTCAAGCTCCCGCCTGAGAATTGATTTATCGAACCCGTCATACTTTCCTCATTGCAAATGAATTCCTGAATAACCAGGATTCCAGAAGAAACTAAGTTGCTTCATTACAAGCAATTGCGAACGGCTGAGTTATTGCATGTTCGGAAATGCGGCTCCGGCGATGGTCCATGACACTGAAGATTGAACGGACATTTGGTGCTCGGGAAACGCAGATTCGCCTTAGCGGCCAGCTTCGATCCGAGCACCTCAGGCAAGTGAGGTCCGAGGTCGAAGGTGCTGAACAACCGGTGGTATTGGATTTAGGCGAAGTCGATCTCGTGGATGTCGACGGAGTTCGTTTTCTAAATGAGTGTGAGTCCACCGGCATCTCGATACTGCGCTGTTCGCCTTACATCAAGGAATGGATGCTCCGAGAGCGGGGAGAACAGGCCAACACGAAGTGAGAGGGCCGACATACTGATTACGAAAGCGGCCAACAATTCAAAATTAAATCAAAGGAGGCAGCATGGAATCGAAACACAACGGCGTCATCAAGAACGTGGTTCTGGTGCATGGTGCATTCGCCGATGGCTCTGGTTGGGAAGCCGTCGCTAACATCCTCAAGAATGACGGGTACAAGGTGTCGGTGGCGCAGCCCCCTGAGACCTCGTACGCCGATGACCAAAAGTATACGAAGGCGGCCATTGATGCCATGGGCGGGCCAGTGGTTCTGGTGGGCCACAGTTATGGCGGGTCCATCATCACAGAGGCCGGCAATCATCCAAACGTTGCGGCGCTTGTCTATATTGCCGCATTTGCGCTCGATGAAGGTGAGAGCTGTGCGTCGATCGAACAGGCCCTACCGCAAGCCTCCAAGGCGTTCACGCCGGACAGCAACAACAACTGGTGGATAGAACAGGAGCATTTCGCGGCCGACTTCGCTGCGGACGTTCCGCCGGAAAAGGCGTGGTTCATGGCTATATCCCAGGTGCCGATTTCCACCGACTCGTTCACCCACAAGGTTACGAATCCCGCGTGGAAGAACAAGCCCACATGGTACATGGTGGCCACCGCGGACCGATCAATCAATCCGGACCAGGAGCGGATGATGGCGAAGCGCGCCAAAGCCAAGACGGTCGAAGTGAACGCCAGCCATGTGGCCTACATGTCTCGCCCGAAGGAAGCAGCCAAACTCATCGAAGAGGCTGCCACCTCTGCGGCCGTCATGCGTGCCGCCGGCTGAACCCGCCTCGCTCGATAGTGGGCCTCCGCCGATCCAGACGACGACATCGGCGGAGGTCCGAATGTCGTCCTCTGAGGAGAACACAATGAACGATCACATCACCGTAGAAGGAAATGACGGCGCGTTCGCAGCCTATATCGCAAAACCGAAGACGTCGCCGGCTCCCGCCGTCGTCGTTCTGCAAGAGCTGTTCGGTGTGAACGCCGACATCCGCAAGACCTGCGATGAACTGGCAGAGAAAGGCTACATTGCGGTCGCGCCCGACCTATTCTGGCGTCAGGAGCCGGGCGTCGACCTGACCGTCACCTCCGAGGCCGACTGGCAACACGGCCTTCGCCTTTATCAGGCTTATGACCGAGACACCGGCGCCAGAGACGTTAAAGAAACCATCAAAGCCGTGGCCAAGCTGCCGGAATGCACCGGCAAGGTAGCCGTCCTCGGCTACTGCCTCGGCGGGTTGATGGTCTTTCTGACAGCCGTGCGCTACGGCGTCGACGCTGCGGTCGCTTATCACGGCGGTGACACTGAGAAATATCTGGGTGAGGTCGACGGGCTTGCTGCGCCGTTGCTGATGCATCTGGCCGAGGAAGACGAGTTCATTTCCAAGGCTGCGCAAGCCTGGATTAAAGCGGCACTTGCTAAGAAACCAAACGCGGCAGTCTACAGCTATCCGGGCCAGAGTCATGCCTTCTCTCGGCATGGTGGGGCGCACTACAACGCTGAGGCGGCAGCACTCGCCCACGAGCGGACATACGCCTTTCTCAATCGCCAATTGCGATGACTGTCGGACGCTCCAGTCGTTTCGGGCGCCTGGAGCGCCTTGGCCTTCGACCACCGATTGGCCGATGAAGAATCGATCACGCAGGAGGTCAAACATGTCGCCGAATGAGCCCAGCCCAGCAAAAACTGCAAAGGCGCAAGTCAACCCAAAACCGGCCCTGGGCTGGGATGTGTTCGTGACGCCGGGCATACCCATTGTCACCGCTGACCTGCCTCCCGGCATAACGCAGGCATATTTTCAGGCGACGGCGTCAACCATTATTCATGGCGAGCGGGACGCGGTGCTTGTGGACGCCTTTATGACCGTCAAACAAGCCAATGCTCTAGCAGATTGGGTTGCGTCTAAAAATAAGAACCTGACAACCATCTACATCACACATGGCCATGGAGACCATTGGTTCGGAGCCGGCACTCTTTTGGAGCGATTTCCAAATGCCACAGCCGTTGCGACGCCCGAGGTCGTGAAGGTTATGCTTCAGAATGCGTCGCCGGAGAGGCTATCTAAGGGCTGGAATGCGGCATTCCCAGGACAAATTCCGGACAAGCTGGTGATCGCGGAGGAACTTAAGGGGAATGTAATTGATCTGGAAGGGCGGGAATTGGTCGCTGTGGAACTCGGCCATACCGACACGGATCAAACGACCTGTTTGAATGTTCCGTCGATCGGGCTCGTGGTTGCCGGCGATGCCGCCTACAACGATGTGCACCTCTACCTCGCCGAGTCGAATGCGCAGACGCGACGGGAGTGGATCTCTGCGCTCGACAAAATCGAGTCGCTCAATCCACGCGCAGTTGTCGCTTCGCATAAGAGACCCGAAAATGAGGACAATCCCAGGATCATTGAAGAGACTCGGCATTACATCCGCGATTTCGACCGGCTAGCGGAAAAGACGAGAACCGCTCAAGAGCTCTACGACAAGATGCTGGAACTCTATCCGAACCGGGTTAATCCCGGATGGGCGCTCTGGAGTTCGGCACGCGCAGTCAAGCCGTTGAGTCAGACCGCGGAGATCGCAAAATGACCGAGGCAGAGGTGCTCAGGACGCACGTAGACCTTTTCAACGGCGCCTTAAAGGGCCGGGCTTGGGATCAGCTTGCAGCGATCTATTCCGATGACTACTTGCTCGTTCGTCCGGACGGTTCCGTGTTGTCCAAGGAGGAGGTTCTAACGGACCTGCGAGTCGGAGGACTTGAGTTCAAAGAGATTGAGATCGCGGATGTGAAGGTTCGTATCCACGGAGACGCCGCAATATTGACGGCTACAAGCCGCACAACAACATCGAGACAGGGCAAGGAAGCCAAATCTCACATCCGGCTTGTTGCTGTGTATGTGGCTAATCAAGGCAGGCCTCGACTTGTTCATTTTCAGAGCGTCCCACTGGCCAACTGAGTGGATGATGGCTCCCGCCCTCAAGCGCGTTGTGTTGGACCGCCGAAAGCTGAACGATAAGAAGACTAAGTTGTCCGAAACCAATCATGAGACGCTCGAAACACAGTTCGCCGCAGGGTAAACGGTGCTCCTGGGTCAACGCGGATGATCCGCTGTTCCTCCAATATCACGATCGGGAGTGGGGTGTCCCCGCTCATAGCGACCGCAAACACTTCGAGGCCCTGATCCTTTCAGGTGTACAAGCCGGATTGAACTGGTCGCTCGTACTAAAGAAGCGCGAAGGGTATCGTCGCGCATTTGACAAATTCGATCCCGAAAAAGTCGCGCGCTATTCTGAGAGACAAATTCAGAAACTTTTATCCGATCCCGAAATCATCCGCAACCAGATGAAGATTGAAGCTGCGGTACGCAACGCAGGCGCATTTCTCAAGGTGCAGGAAGAGTTCGGAAAATTTGACTCTTACTGCTGGCGGTTCGTCGACGGGCGACCCAAGCTCAACCGCTGGAAAACTACGCAACAGATCCCCGCGCGTTCACTCGAATCCGAGAAACTTAGCAAGGACCTCAAGGGCAGAGGATTCAATTTCGTCGGCCCGACTGTCGCTTATGCCTACATGCAGGCGATTGGGATGGTGAACGATCACACCGTGGATTGCTTCCGCTATCGGGAAATCGCTCGGGAGTTTGCCGATGCAAATTAACGCACATCCGCGGAGAAGCTTCGCCGCGGTCAAAATCGGAAATTCGCCAACAGAACTTGCCTACCGGGGCGACCTTTTTCAACTTCAATAGTAGGAGGAACCCGATGAATACCGATGTGTTGGCAACAAAAGTGATCGAGGGAATTGCGGTCATCACTCTAGGCAGCGCGAAGCGAATGTATTTCGACTCCGAAATGGGCGACGCGCTAACAGAGAGCCTGCAGGAATTTGCGGGTGATCCTAACATCCGCGTCGTGATCGTGACCGGCGGCACGCCGGGATATTTCAACCGCCATTTCAGCATTCCCGCCCTTATCGAATTCGCGGAGGCCGTGCGCGCCTCGGGGCGCCAATGGCCGGACAACGCAGCCTACCATGGCGGATTCTTCGACAAGGCAATGGCGCTGTGCGAGACCATGCCCAAGCCGGTCATCGCCGCGATTTCCGGGACCGCTCTTGCAGGAGCCTTCGAGTTCACGCTTGCGTGCGACATTCGTATCGCTGAGGACGGCGACTATCTGATCGGTCTGCCCGAGACCGAACTCGGCCTGCTGCCCGGAGCCAGCGGCACACAGAGGCTGCCCCGCACGATTGGACCGGCGGCGGCCCTCATGCACATCCTAATGGGGCGGCCGCTCAATCCGCGTGACGCCGAAAAGAAGGGTCTTGTTCACGAAACCGTCAGCGGCAAGGCCATCGATCGCGCGATGGAGATCGCAAAACGGTTCTGCTCGCATACGCCGGAATCGCTAGGCTACATCAAACGTCTCGTGCGGAGTGCGATCGACACCCCTCTTGCTGAAGGGCGGGCGCTTGAGCGGAATCTCTTCATGAGATTGTGCGTCTCCGACCAGGCGCTCGCGCGCATGCGCTCTTACGAAGCAAAGAAGATCACAGACCCGTCTCGCTCGCTTGAAGCTTAAAGGAGGAAGAATCGTGGCAAAACCGAATGCGTCACCAATGCAGGTGATCGAGGAAACGCCTGGGTACTGGAGAGCCATATTCGATTATCCGCCCTTCAATGTCGTCGACGGAGATGTCTTCCAGGCCCTCCAGGACCTTCTTGTCCGCATGGAGACGACGCAGACTCTGCGAGTGGTTGTTTTCGAAAGCGCGCTTCCGGACTTCTACCTGTCGCACTTCGATCTGACGGGTAGGCTCGGAAACGTCATGAGCGCCATCGGCCCCACGGGCTT
>CAWDNV010000030.1:0-104537 GCA_963803735.1 uncultured Acidobacteriota bacterium
AGGCTGGTGGGGGGACAACCCACCCTATCACGTTCCAACTTTCATCTTGACTCATCACGCGCGCCCGCCCCTCCAGATGGAAGGCGGAACGACATTCTATTTCGTGACGGGCGGTATTCACGAGGCCCTTGACCGGGCGCGCGACGCAGCCAACGGAATGGATGTGCGCATTGGCGGCGGACCTGACACTATCCAGCAATATCTTCGTACGGGCCTCATCGATGAGCTGCACGTCGCTATCTCGCCGGTCCTGCTGGGCGGGGGAGAGCGACTGTTCGAGGGGATTGACGTGCGCGCTCTGGGATACGAATGCGTTCAGTTCGTTGCGTCGGAGAAAGCCACCCATGTTGTACTCCGGCGCCAAGGGCAACAATGACGCCTGACAACCGGTTGCAGCGGACGGCGCTGCCGCGCCGCCGCTGGGGCTCAGGCGAGCGCCAGCGAGTAGAGCTCAGGGCCGCGCCTCCGGGCGGATTCGCCCTGGACAAGCACGTCCCTTCCGCCACCCTCACGAGCAACGCTTCGCCCATAGTGATTCTGGCTGTCCTGCATGAGGTATTGACAGAACGAGATGGCAGGTATACAGTTAAGTTAGTTGACTGACTAACTAATTAACGAGGACTGATGCCAAGGACGAAAACGGACAAACGATCGCGGCTGATTCAGACCGCCGTGAAATTGGCGTATCTGCATGGCTTCAGGACAACGAGTCTCGCCGATATCGCGGAAGCAGCCAAGGTCCCGGTGGGGAACGTTTACTACTACTTCAAAACGAAGGATGAGATCGGCGAGGCCATTGTGGAGCAACGTTTATTGGAAGTGCGGGCGCTGCAGGAGCAGTGGGACCAGAGGGGCTCCCCGAAAGAACGCCTTCTGGCCTGTATCGAGAATACGTTTGAAAACCGGGATCTACTTGCCCGCGGAGGATGTCCCGTCGGGACTCTCTGCTCCGAACTGCACAAGGAGGGCGGGCCTCTAGCGAAGAAGGCGACGGCGCTCTTCACGGAGCTGCTGGCGTGGATGGAGGGTCACTTTCGGGCGATTGGACGAGGAGACACCTCCCGAAAGCTTGCTACCCAACTGCTTTCTTCATTGCAGGGAGTATCGGTCGTGGCTCACGGGTCTGGTAATCCGGAGCTGGTGGCGATGGAAACGAAGCGGCTCAAAGATTGGGTGGGCGGTTTGTGAGATGGAGCTGACTCCAGCGTTTATTTGAATACCGCCCCGCAACATCACAAGAATCCGGGCTGATAAAAGAATCGACCTGTTGCGACCAATCACTAAGTCAGTTAACTGCCTCGCCACCCACGGTCAATAGCTGGTGAGTAATTTACGACACAACGAAAATAGCAAGCCCTAAAAGCAGGCAGAACGGAGCAAAAAGATGGGAGCAGCACTCGATAAAAAAAGGTTCGGCCCCTGGGCACTCGTCACGGGTGCCTCGTCAGGAATAGGCAAGGAATTTGCGCGGCAGATTGCAGCTTCGGGAATCAACGTTGTCCTCGTTGCGCGGCGGGAGGGCTTGCTTAAGGAAGCAGGCGTTGAATTTAGCAAGCGTTATGGTGTGGAGCATCGAGTTGTCGTGCTTGATGTCTCTCGGGAGGATTTCATCGGGCAACTCACCTCCGTCACTGACGATCTCGATATCGGCCTTGTCGTCTCCAATGCCGGCACCGGAAATCCCGGTGAGTTCTTGAAGCATGATCGGCAGTTGCTTCGCGAGACCTTGCGGCTTAATACGATCGCGCATCTGGACATCACCCACCACTTCGGCCAGAAACTCGGCGAGCGGCGCCGGGGCGGAATCATCCTCGTGGGGGCGCTGGGTGCGGAAAACGGCATTCCCTGTATGGCGAACGACGGAGGCGCGAAGGCGTATGTACACAGTCTTGGCGAGGCGCTTCACTATGAGTTCAAACCTCTAGGTGTCTATGTCACTGTACTGGCGGCCGGGGTTACGAACACAGCGGTGATTTACAAATTCGGCCTCGATCCGAAAAGCATGCCGATGAAACCGATGAGCGTCGAGCAGTGCGTATCTGAGGGCCTCAGCGGTCTGCGCAAAAACCGCTCCAGAGTCGTTCCAGGCCGGCTGAACCGCATAATGAACGCCCTGGTGCCCGCTTCTCTTTCGCGCAAGCTATTGGCGGACTTGCTTGGTAAAGGGCTTGCCAGCAAGTCCACATCAGCAAGCTCTCGTGGGGATTCGCTCTCTAAACTGACAATGAACAAATAACTCCTGAGATCACGAACAGAAAGGTGTCTTTATGAAACTTATTTTGATCGGCGCAAACGGAAAGATCGGGGAACTGGTCCAAAAGGCACTGGCGGGTGCTGGCCATGAGATAGTCAAGGTCGGACACAAATCGGGCGATTTCCAAGTCGAGATCGAGAACCGGGAAAGTATCAGGAAGCTTTATCAAGCCGTCGGCTCGTTTGATGCCGTGGCCATTGCAGCAGGTGCAGTCGCATTTGCTCCGCTTTCGGAATTCACCGCTGAAAAGTGGCAGTTTTCGTTGGGGAGCAAGCTCATGGGTCAGATCAATCTGGTTCAGGAGGCGATCCCGTTCATCAAAGAAAAAGGATCCTTCACTTTGGTTTCGGGCATTCTCAATGACGAACCGATCCTCGCCGGCGTCGCGGCTTCAACCGTCTCGGGCGCGTTGGAAGCTTTTGTTCGGGCTGCCGCAATTGAGCTTCCTAAGGGACTGCGTATCAATGTGGTGAGCCCCACGATGCTAAAAGAATCCGAATCTCAATTTGCCCAGTTCTTCACCGGCATGATTCCGGTCGAAGGATGGAAAGTTGGACAAGCCTACAAACGCGCTATCTTGGGTGCCCAAACCGGCCGCGTTTACAAAGTTGAGTGAGCTTACTCAGCGTTTAATTCGAAGACCACCCGGCAACATCACATGGGGTTTAATTATGAAAGTTACGAGCAATACGATTTTGATCACCGGCGGCGCCAGTGGCATCGGTTACGAACTCACGAAACAATTCACGGCACTTGGTAACACGATTCTTATCACGGGCCGCGATCAAGCCAAGATGGACCGTGCGAAGGCGGCCTTCCCAGGAATTCACACTTTTCGAAGCGACGTGTCCGATCCGAAAGCGATCGCCACTCTTTACGAAGAGGTCACCAGACAATTTCCTGAGCTCAACATTTTGATCAACAACGCCGGCATCATGCGGAAGATCAACGTTCACGACAAAGCTGGAAGCCTCGAAGACATCACGAGAGAGATTGAAATTAATCTGAGCGGGCCGATCCGCATGGTGAAACAATTCTTGCCGCATTTGAAAGCAAAATCAGAAGCCGCAATCATGAACGTTTCATCGGGACTGGCATTCGTTCCACTACCCATTTCACCGGTTTATTGCGCCACCAAGGCCGGCCTGCATTCGTTCACGGAATCTCTTCGCGTGCAACTGAAAAACACCAAAGTGAAGGTGTTCGAGCTAGCACCGCCGGCGACACAAACGGAACTCTTGAGTGACTTTAATTCTGAAGATATGAAAGGCGTTCCCATCTTGACGGTGGAAGACATGGTTAAAGTTGCCGTCAAGGGAATGCAAACAGATCGATTTGAAATTCGTCCAGGTCAGGCGAATCTGCTCAAAATGATGAGCCGCGTGGCGCCTGGATTCATTTTGAAACAAATGAGCCGATCGGTCGATCGTATGCTTAGAACACGGAATTAATTGGAAGCATTGCGACTTGCCGAGGCTTGCAATGCGATTACGATGAGGTTGGCCGCACCTGCGAAAGGGATCGTCACCCGCATGGGCCGAGACTCCGGCACGGAGGCTCGGGGAGCGCCAGCGAGTAGAGCCCGGTCCGCGCATCCGCGCGGGTTCGCCCCGGCTGGGGAGAGCCACGCATTACCTAGCGCGAGAAGCCGAGGTCACCGGCAGTCAAAAGCCATACGGGAAAGCACCCCGTTAAACAGCTCTTGCTCACACATTGCTCACACCATTTCGATCCGTAGCGGTCGCGGCGAGGATTAGGCTGGTTCCGTTTTGTTTAGAATGTGCTAGTTACGACTGCATCGGACTGCCTCGGGCGGCGCGAAACGGTTTCGACCCCCGTTAGCGCTACCAACCCATTTAGAATCATCTGCTTGCAAAAATGAATGTAAAGGGTCTGCCGCTGCGGCGCTCGGTCACAGAGGCGGCCAAGGTGCGATTCCAGATCGAATTCGCGCCGCAATACGAGCCGTTCGAGAGCGCCAGATTTTCGATGAAGCGGCTCCGGCGAGAGAACGCTCCAGCCCGGAACTCATTCCAAGATCCACGGGTCCGATCCCAGTACTGCGCCTGCAATGCGGTCGAGCGGCGGCGCGGTTTTACGCAATCAACCCTTGTGCAACCGCATTAGCTTCAGGTTATCTAGTTCGGTCAAGACGGTATCGGACCGAGAATAAACGGTTTCATCTTTGGCACCAGAGGCTGGTGTTAGATCTTTGCGGATGTGGCGGAATTGGCAGACGCGCATGAATCAGGTTCATGTGCCAGAAATGGCGTGGAGGGTCAAGTCCTCTCATCCGCACCGACAAAATCAGCCGCGATTATAGGGTTCTGAACCGCGGATAGACGGTTTTCTTAGGCCTCCGCACTTGTAGCCGCGATCGACGCGACCGGAGATTCCCGGTCAAGGGTTTCGCGGCGCAACTTCTGTTCGGCGCGAAACCAGTCTTCTTCAGGAGATCCCATGGGGCACCCCCGCTGAACCCAGAAATCATAGGCAACTTGTTCGATTTTAGATTGGTCAACTTCCTGATGTTCCATGTGTTCTCCTCTTGAATTCACTTTTTCGAACGACGGCAAAAGCCTGACCGCCGTCCGTGCGGCGCGGTCAACGCGTTCCGGAGGGCAGCCAAGCAGTTCGGCGCAATCCTCCTGCGAAAATCCGGCGAGCAACCGCAGCACAAATGACCGGCGAAGCGCGGGTCTCAGTTCCAGAACTGTTCGCAACTCGGCAGGCAGATAAGAATGAGTCCCGTTTTCTTTGCTCAGACAGGACGCACCGCGTCTTTCCCGTTTCCTCAGCGCGGCCTCTACGCCGTGCCGCAAGAGTTCTTCGGCGGTCTCGATGCCAGGCTTCCAGGCATCGATCGCCTCCAGAGTGGCGTTTTCCGCCAAATCGATGCGGGCGGACAGCAGGTGCGCCGTAATAAATGTTCGGCTGACGATTCCCTCATTCGCCATTGCACGTCCGGGCATCACCGTATTTCCTCGGATCAACTGAAAGATTCAGTGCAATTCTCCATCAAGTCGATTTCGGCTCGTTCGCCGGATCTAAGTAGCGCGCATCTGTAGGACCTATCCGCTGATATGCACGACGGCCTCCCTAGTAGTACGTGCAAAATGGGTCTGAGCGCCATTCTCCGGGCCGGACACCATCGGCTCGATCCCGTGAAGGTGTCTGCCCGAAGAGTCAGTGAAGCTCATGGCTTCAGCCAGTCTTTTTCATCGACGCAACCGATTCGCTCTTGACCTGTTTTGATTTCACGAGATCGGCGGCGGACGATCCTTCGAGCGCAAGCCCATAGCCGACTTCCCGCACCACGCGCTCCTTCAACGGCTGGATGAAATGTACGCGTGTGTTGCGACGTGTAACCTCCGGAGCCTTCAGGTACAGTTCGGCCAATTCTCGCGCTCGACTGAGCGCCTGCCCGTTCGGCACAACCTCCGCGACCACTCCCCATTGCTGCGCAGTTCCCGCCGGCAGGGGCTTCGGATCGAGCAGAAACGCCTCGGCACGTCCCGCTCCACCTCGATAACTCCACGTGGTGAAGATGCCGTCACCCGGTGTAACACCTACGGCGTAGTGCGCGACATCCTGAAAGGTCGCACCCTCGCCCGCCACAATGACATTGGCGAGCAATGCATAATCCGAGTGCACGTAGGCGCGTCCCTCGATCGCCGCAATCACCGGCACGCGTATGTTGGCGATGTTTTCCAAAACCTGAACACCCTCGTCGTGAACCTGGCTCCAGA
Source organism: uncultured Acidobacteriota bacterium (assembly GCA_963803735.1). Classification (GTDB taxonomy): domain Bacteria; phylum Acidobacteriota; class Terriglobia; order Acidiferrales; family UBA7541; genus Palsa-189. The sequence continues at coordinate 6,004 of CAWDNV010000030.1, forward strand.
CTTCGGGATCAGAGACCTCGCCGAAAGATGACCAGTCAACATCGATAATGAAGTCCCCTCCCGCGCCGGTGACGATGACAATCTTGTTAGCACGGTCCTGTCCGATCCGGTAAAACGCGTCGACAAATTCCGTGTGGCCTTGTGCGTTCATAATGCACGGGCCGCCGTTGCTGTGGAACTCGACCACCAGCACGCCCTTGGCGTCTCGCGTCAGTTTCAGTTGGCGATAGGCCGAGAAATAGTCCGATTGAGCCGTTTGCATGGATTTGTCCTCTCATGATCTGCGCTCTCTACAGCCGCAAGCCGGGTGCAAGAAGCAGAGTCTGCCTATGAGATGCAGGTCCAGCACCAATTTGAAGTACCTGAAAAGAAATGCGTTACTGGATCGTATAATTTACGAACTTCGTTAATTACGAATGTCGCAAAAATGCAGGAGGCGCGAATCAGCTTGGAGGGGCTAGCTGCTTTTGGAACGATGTGTTCCGATAGGGTCTAGCTGTTTCGCAAGCCACACTGACGCTCTAATGTTGGGGGAACCGAACCGGTGCTGGTCTACTGGTTCATTATTGCTCCGCCGCTGTCTTGGTCTGGCAAGTCTACCGTGCGTCTTTTTCCATGGGTAGCGATCATGAAGGTGGCGCGCCAGCAACGGCCACCGCAGCCATCAGGTATTCTCGACGTCAGGAGCCGTTAGCCTCACATCTTCTTCGAGATTCTGAAGGCTCAGCCGTGTCTCCTGCACCATTATGGAGCAACCGAAAACCAACCCGGCGACGCCAAGTGTGCCGGAAACAAGGCCCAGGAGAGCGATGAAAGGGAAAGGGATGTGCAGGCCAGAACTTGCAACTACCGCCCCAAAAAGCGAGATCAGAGTGGCCGCAGCAAACGATCCAAGAGACAGGTAGAACAACCTCAGCGCCCTGAGAACAAGGGTCCATCGCGCTCTGAGAGCCTCCAGTTGGCGTCGGCAGACCACACAACTCTTTGCGTTTGGCACAACACGCGCGAGTTCCGCCGATACGACGCGTGTCCTGTCCACGACTCTGGCAAGCCGATTGGCAGTTCCCAAGCAAAGTACTGACGACGCGTTGGTCAGAATTGCAGGCGCCACGACGGTCGTTAGCGCGGCAAACGGATTCTCGCTAATCGGTGCCATGTAGATTTCTGCCTTTCGATCCACGCCGCGTCATGGCTGGAGTGCCGACCTCGAGCAAAACGAATTGAAGATGTGCCAAGCGCCAGTGGCGTGCGCTCTCATCATTGGCTACGTTGCGGGGACACGAAATGCTTAGCGTTCGCTTCCGCCGCTTCACAGCAGCTTTTCAATCGTGATCGGCAAGTCCCGCACGCGCTTACCGGTTGCGTGATAGACGGCATTGGCAATCGCTGGCGCTACTGATACCGAAGTGAGCTCGCCGAGACCTTTTCCGCCGATTGGACTGGCTTCCTCATCGAACTCACCCACGAACAAGACATCGAGTTCTGGGATATCCGCACACGTCGGCACCAGGTAGCCGGAGTAGTTGCGATTGATGAAGCGACCCATTGCCGGATCGGTTTCCGACTGTTCCATCAGGGCCTGGCCGACACCCCAGATAATTCCGCCGATCGCCTGGCTGCGGGCGGTTTTAGGATTGATCACGCGACCGCAGTCATACGCGCCTACAAAACGATTCAGACGCACCAGCCCAAGGTCCGCGTCAACGCGAACTTCGGCGAAGACCGCGGAGAAGCTGAAGGTGGCTTTCGTTCCCTCGGGGCTGGGATCGTAGTTTCCGTCACCGGTCAGCGAGGGGACATCATTCCGGGTGAGCAAGTCGGCGTAGCTCACAGACTGCCCTGAAACCACCAGACTTCCTGCGCTGGCGACAATTTCATCGGTGCTCTTCGCATCGGCGAAGGGCGCAAACTGGCCAGTTCGAGAGAGCGCGATTGCTTTGTCGCGTGCGTCCTTCGCGGCCAGCATGACCGAGGCGCCGGCGTTTGCCAGGGTAGCGGAGCCGATCGAGGCGTGGGACGTAGGGAGCCTTGTGTCGCCAATTCGAACGCCTATTCTCTCCGGAGGCATCCCCAGTGTCTCGGCGGCGATCTGTTGAAGCACGGTATACGTACCTGTTCCCAGTTCGTGAGTCCCGGCCTCGACTAGCGCTGACCCGTCGCGCATCAGCGTGATCCGCGCCTGTGCCGGCCAGCGCCAATGTGTGTAGATCGCGCCCGCCATACCCTGCCCGATCACGTAGCGGCCGTCGCGCATCGAGCAAGGCTCGGATGTTCTTTTCTCCCAGCCGAACCTCGCAGCGCCCTCTATCAAGCACTTGCGCATGGCGCGTGTGGAAAATGGACGGCCACTCTCCGGATCGATGTCCGTATCGTTGAGTAGGCGAACAGTTAGCGGATCGACTTCTGTGGCGTAAGCAAGCTCGTCCAATGCGCTCTCAAGCGCAAAATGACCGAGCGCTTCATGCGGCGCTCGAAGCGCGGTCGGGGTGTTGCGATTCACATGCGCGATTTTGTGATTGGTCGCGATCCCGCCATCTGCGGCCCAAAGCGACCGGGGACAAAGCGCCGCGTATTCGATGTAGTTGTCGAACATTGATGTCGGCGTCACACTGTCGTGGCGAATGCCGTTCAGCTTGCCATTGCGTTCCGCTCCGAGCCTGATCATCTGTATACTCGCCGTCTGATGGCCGACCATGGAGTACATCTGTGCGCGCGAGAGCTGAACGTGGACCGGCCTGTTCAGCACCTTGGCGGCGAGTGCCGCGATCAAAGTATGAGGCCAGACATACGCCTTGCCGCCAAAACCACCGCCCAGAAAATGACAAACGACGTTGACCTTCTCTCGGGGAATGCCGAGAACCATAGAGACGAGTTCTCTCGTCCCGAAAATGTGCTGCGTGGTTTCATACAGCGTAAGCGTCCCGTCGTCCCAGACAGCGGTCGTTGCGTGTGGCTCCATCTGATTGTGATGCCGATCCGCCGTAGAGTACGTCTGCTTAATCTGCACGGCGCTGCTGGAGATCGCATTATCGGCATCGCCAACCGATGACGACACGGGCCAGAGGAATTGGGGAGGCTGGATAGCGTCTTTCGCCGTTTGCCGGTCGAACACCGCAGCGGGCTGCGTTTCGTAATCTGTCCTGATCAGCGTTCCGGCAAAAGCTGCCTGATCGTGTGTACTGGCGACTACGAGAGCGATGGGTTGGTCAGCGTACAGAATCTTGTCGTCCTGCAGCGGAAGATAGGACTGTCCGTGCGGATGCAAGTGACTCCACGGTTTTGGCGTCGGGTTCATGCGTGGCATATTGCCGTGCGTAAAAACCTTGAGGACCCCGGGAGCCTGTTCAGCTGCGCTCGAGTCGATCGCGACTGTCCGGCCGTTTGCAATCGTGCTCTGGACGAGTACGCCATAGACAACATCTGCTATCGGGAATATCTGCCGTATAGCGCGCGGCGCCCGTCGTTTTGAGGCGCCCATCGATTCTCGAAAATGGCTGTCCAATCGCGTTCATATATGTACTCCCGCAGTTTCGAGCGCCCGAAGTGCGACTCTCTGCGCAAGCTCGATCTTGAAAGCGTTGTGCGCCAACGGTCGAGCCTCGGCGAACGAAGTCGCGATCGCTCCCTTCAGTGCACCACTGTCGTCAAGCGACACTCCCCGTAAGGCGGCTTCAGCCTCCGTGAGCCGCCAAGGTTTGTGCGCCACGCCGCCCATCGCGATCCGCACCAGACTAATCCGCCTACGTTCGGCCGCTACAGCCACTGCTGCAGAAACAAGAGCGAACTCATACGACTGGCGATCGCGAAGCTTGAAGTAATGCGAAGCGCGGCCTTCGCTACGGGCGGGGACTTCTATCGCCACAATGAGATCGCCCCGTTCGAGCACGTTGTCATGCTCCGGAGTGTTGCCGGGCAGACGGTAGAACTCGGCAAACGAAATCAATCGTTGTCCGCCAGGGTTGCGCACTAAAACGTTGGCATCCAGGGCCGTAAGCGCCACTGCCAAATCTGAGGGATGCGTCGCTACGCAGTCATCGGACCATCCGAAGATAGCGTGATTGCGGTTGATCCCATAACGCGCCGAGCACCCGGAGCCCGGCCGCCGTTTGTTGCAAGGCAGGTCATCCTCATCCCGGAAATAAGTGCAGCGGGTACGCTGCATGATGTTCCCGCCGATAGTCGCCATATTTCGGAGTTGGCCCGATGCGGCGAACAGTAGACTTTCGGCGATGACCGGGAAACGAGACCTCACGTCCGGGTTCGCTGCCACATCGCTCATTCGCGCCAACGCGCCGATGCGCAGCCCACCGTCGCTTAGCGCTTCGATTTGCGACATCCCGGCAAGCCTATTGATGTCCAATAGATGGTCGGGCAACGTGACCCGGTCCTTCATTAAACCGATCAGGTCGGTGCCGCCCGCTATGAAGGCTAGCTTGGCGTTCTGAGCATGTGCCGCGATCGCCGCTGAAACGTCGGTTGGCCGCGAAAGCGTGAACGGATGCATGGCTTTAATGCCTCCCCGCAGCTTCGGCGACGGCCGCAACGATGTTCGGGTAGCACGAGCAGCGGCACAGATTGCCACTCATGCGCTCGCGAATCTCTGCCCGCGTAAGATCCACAATCGTGAATGGCTTCGTGACGTCTATCGTTGCGGCACTCGGCCAGCCTGCTTTCGCTTCTTCGATCATTGCGACAGCAGACATGATTTGGCCCGACGTGCAAAAACCGCACTGAAACCCATCATGCTCGATGAACATCTCCTGGAGCGAGTGCAGGCTGCCGTTGCTCTCCAACCCCTCAATGGTGGTGATTTGATGGCCATCGTGCATCGCCGCCAGAGTCATACAAGACAGAACCCGCCTGCCTTCGATGTGGACTGTGCACGCCCCGCATTCCCCGCGGTCGCAAGATTTCTTCGGGCCAGTCAAGGCCAGTTCATCACGCAATGCATCGAGCAATGTCGTCCGCGGCTCGACTCTTAGCGTCCGTAGCGAGCCGTTAACTGTCATACTCACGTCCACCCACATATCACTTTGCGTTCGCTCCACGGAAGTCTCGACCATGGTGATTACCCCACTTTGCTCTCCATAAGAATCCCGCCCTGTTGATGCGCTACCTGCTTTGTTGTCTGGTGATCCATTCGCGAACGTATGGATCGCAATTCACCAGCGCGATGTCAGATGCTTCGCACCGGGTCAGAAAATCGATGCCGTCTTGACCTGTCAAAGTCATATCTTTCAGGTCGAGAATGATGCGCCGGCGCTTTCCTTCCGCGCCGATGAGTGTTTCCAATTCGGCGATATGCTCTGCGTCGATCCGACCGCTTATCCTAAAAACCACTTCCCCGTTTTCCGACCTGTGAATTCTGAACACGCTGCTCTTCCGAGGAAGACCTTGGCCTACAAAGATGCAGGTCCAGGTCCAACCGAAAATGGCTGAAATTAAAGGTATTAGTGAAGCTGACAATTTACGAAACATCGTTAATTTACGAAGTTCGTAAAAAAGCCTTTTATGAGGTCGGTGCGAATCAGTCGGTAGAGCCCGCTGTTTTTCGAGAGATCCCCTTGAAGCGGTTCTTATTGATCTTCAGTGCCTTGATCTTCGATTCGAGAGTAGTCCCGGGAATGCCCAGTCTCGCAGCGGCTCCTGACGGCCCGGACACCCGCGCGCCGCACTCGTGCAAGGCGGCTTCAATGATGGCTTTCTCTTGAGCGGGACGCCTGTTGAAGAGGCCCGACCGGATATCCGGGGCAGTCGAACGTTGCCGGGAAAGCCAACTTCCATCCACTGAAAATGTTTCTGTTTCGCTCACAATGACTGACCGCTCGATCACGTTCTGTAATTCTCGAATATTACCGGGCCAGGTATACGCTTGCAGCGAGTCCAGGCTCTTCTTGTCGACCGCGGTAAAACGCCTGCCTGCTTCCCGAGCGTAGCGATTCAGGAAATACCTCACCAGCAAGGGAATGTCCTCTCTTCGTTCGCGCAGAGACGGCATCTCGACGGGAAAGACATTCAGCCGGTAAAACAGGTCGCTTCGGAAAGTACCTGCGGCGATTGCGGACTCCAGGTCGCGATTGGTGGCGGCAATCACACGAACATCGGCGCGAATCGTCCCAGTTCCCCCGATGCGCTCAAATTCGTGTTCCTGAAGAACTCGCAAAAGAGCAATCTGGGTTTCGGCCGGTAGTTCTCCGATCTCGTCCAGGAACAGCGTGCCTTTTTCGGCCAGCTCGAAGCGTCCTAAACGACGCTGTGTTGCTCCCGTGAACGCGCCCTTTTCATGGCCAAATAATTCCGAGGCGATGAGGTCACGCGGAATCGCGGCGCAATTCACGCTGACGAACCTGTGTGAGGATCGCCGTGACCGCCGGTGAATAGCACGCGCCACTAGTTCCTTTGCCAGTGCCGGTCTCGCCGGTGATCAGAACGCTGGAGTCGGTGGGCGCGACCTTCGAGATGCAGGAGAGCACCTTTTTCAGCGCCGCCGAACTTCCCACGATCTCCTCGAACATGGATGCTTTGTCGAGTTCTTCGCGCAACGAAACATTCTCGTCCTGGAGCCTTTGCTCCGCCGCCTTTCGATCCTCGATATCGGTTCCGGCGACATACCAACGGGTGAGGCGTCCGTGTTCATCCCGCAGCGGGTTCCAGCGTCGGAGAAACCAGCGATACTTCCCGTCCTTTCCCAGTAAACGCACTTCGACTTCGTGCGGAAGTCCGGCGGCGAATCTGCTTTGAGCCTCGCGCGTCGCGCGCTCCCAATCGTCCGGATGAAAGAACTTGCGGGCGTCGCAGATCCGCCACTCATCAGCGGTCAGGCCGAGATAATCGAGCGCGGCCTGATTCACGTAGAGCCGTGTGGTGTCCGGGTCCGGCCCTAACACATAAACGTGCTGCGGAGCGAAATCCAGAATCTGTCGAAGCTCGCTTTCGCTTTGGCGGATTTTCTCTTCGGCCAGCTTTGCCGCGGTAATGTCCGTTCCGGCGCCCACAAATTCGAGGTCGCCTGACGAGGTCTGCAACGCGCGGCCCATTACGTGGACGTGTTTGACTGCGCCGTCGGGCATGAGCAGACGATGTTCCAAATTGAAGTCCGTCTTTTCACTGATCGCGTGTTCGTGAGCCTGCCGAACGAAATCTCTGTCGTCGGGATGAACTCGCTGAAATGCCATTTCTATCGTTGGCTTAGCCGTTCGATCATACTCAAAGATCTTGTAAGTCCCGTCCGACCAGTAGATCTCTCCGCTCGAAATATTCCACCCGAAACTGCCCGTTTGGCACATCCTCTCGCCCTGAGCCAGGAAAGCCTCGCTGCGTTGCAGCTCGGAATAAAGCCCGACATTCTCCAGAGAAATCGCGGCTTGCGAAGCAGGAGCTAGGAGGAGACCTGACGCTGAACCGGGCTGGTTCGAGCGATACAAGGCGAACTCCTCATCTTTGCGGAGGGATTCGAGATGTTGTTTTGAAGGTTCCACGATAGTGGTCCTCTCGCTCCACGACGCTTGCCCGACAGCCGGAACCCCAGCAAGAATCGAAATATGCGAGAAGTCCAGTTTACCGCAGCAGATCGCCACCATTCATGAGCCTGCCGGGTAGGCAGGTGACCGTGACGCAAGAACATTCGGGTCCAGAAATCTTCAGCCCCGCGGTTCCGTGGGCCCGCGGATGTCTACCCTCGCTAAACACAACCAGCCCGGGGAATTTGAGTGGCGGGCTTACTTCTTGGCGCCGCCCGCGAGGCGCCCGTGCGGATGCGACCCTGGTCTGTGCCGCAATCTGTCCGCACCGGCCCGCCAGGCTGCTGAGCGCGGTCTGGCATGACAGAGGGTCGCAGCATTGGTCAGCGAGACTGGGGATGAGCGAGAACCTCGATGATCCGTTCGTGTCGCCGGACCTACGCTTGCTCCAGACGAAGATTTGCACCACAGATTCGGGAGTCATGACGACCGAATTGCAGGGTCGAGATCTCCGCCGCCATCACGCCGGGCCGGAGCACGAAAGCCTAGAAAATCCTCGACTGCATAGCCTAGATATGATACAACATGATATCCTAATTTCAGAACAACATGAAAAACTAGTTTTGATGCGTCATGGCGACCCCTTCCGAAAAACTGGCCGAATCCCTTGAGGTTCTGCACAAGCTCCAGAACGCCAACGGTGCGGCAGCCATTCGTGCGCGCGACCTGACCAGGACTCATCGGGAGCGCCTTCTGAAGAACGGCTTTCTACAGGAGGTCATGAAGGGCTGGTATATCCCGAGCCGTCCTGATGACCGCAAGGGCGAAAGCACGGCGTGGTATACCTCCTTTTGGCGTTTCGCGGCGGCCTATCTGGAGCACCGGTTCCATAAGAACTGGAGCCTGTCTCCGGAACAATCCTTGTCGATCCACGTTGGGAACGGCACCATTCCCCGCCAGTTGTCCGTACGTTCGCCCAAAGGCACCAACAGCGTGACAAAGCTGCCGCACGGAACGTCGCTCTTCGACCTCCAGGCGGCGCTGCCACCATCCGCTGACAGGGTCGAAAGAGATGGGTTGCGACTGTACGGATTGGAGGCTGCGCTGATCGAAGCTTCGCCTCGGTATTTCATGAATCAGGCAACCGACGCCCGCGCCGCCCTAGCGATGATCCGCGACGCCTCCGATCTGCTGGGCAAGCTGCTGGACGGCGGACACAGCACCATCGCGGGCAGGCTGGCGGGCGGTTTCCGCAACTGCGGACGAGGCGCGATTGCCGACGAGATCATTGCCGCCATGACCTCCGCCGGCTACGGCGTGCGCGAAAACAATCCGTTCAGCGAACAGCCGGTCATGACACTGCCACCGCGGGAAACGTCGCCCTACGTCAATCGGATCAAGCTTCTCTGGCAGAAGATGCGCGGGCCGGTGATTGAGGCGTTTCCGGACGCGCCGGGTCTGCCGCGTAACAAGGCCGCTTACATGAAGGGCGTGGAAGAGGCCTACGTGACAGATGCCTATCACTCGCTATCGATCGAGGGCTACCGCGTCACGGCGTCACTGATCGAGAGGGTGCGCAGCGGAAGCTGGAATCCCGAGATTTACGAACAGGACCGCGAGCAGCGCAACGCCATGGCCGCGCGCGGGTATTGGCAGGCCTTCCAACTCGTCGAGCAGAGCATCGGCAAGGTTCTCAAGGGAGAAAACCCGGGAGCCGTCGCCGAGCAGGATCACCGGGCTTGGTATCGGGAGATGTTCGCGCCGAGCGTGGCGGCGGGCCTGTTGCGGGCCTCGGACCTTGCCGGTTATCGCAATGGCCAGGTTTTTATCCGCAACTCGATGCACGTTCCGCTGAACAAGGAGGCGGTACGGGATGCCATGCCAACCTTCTTCGATCTGCTCCGCGCAGAGGAACATCCGGCTGTCCGGGTGGCGCTCGGGCATTTTATCTTCGTCTATATCCATCCCTACATGGACGGCAACGGGCGCATGGGACGGTTTCTTATGAACACGATGATGGCGGCGGCAGGCTATCCGTGGACGATTATTCCCCTCTCGGAACGCAAGACGTACATGGCCGCGCTCGAAAAAGCGAGCGTCGAGGAAAACATCGGGCCGTTCGCGGCTTTCCTTGCCAAGCTTGTCAGGGACCGCCTGACCGGTTCGCCGTTGCCTGCGATTCCCACGTCTTAGGCAGCAAACACTGAAAAGCTTTGGCCAATTCCGTGTACATGTTTTGTACAAACGGCCTGAGATTCCTGCGAATACGGTGATCCCTGAGTTTGCGGTTTCAGTAACTTATAGGAAACAGGAGAGGGTGGCGAATACGGGTTCGATTCCCGTTAGTCGACGCGAGATGACTAGTCATGATCGCAACGGATACTGGGAGGGCTCGGATGCAATCAGCGTCACAGCGTTATCGGGCCGACGTATTTGCTCCGGTTAAAGAAATCTGATGGGTTGTGCCCGTTGTCAATTATGTTTCGCGTCACAGTGATGACCAACACCGCGAGCTCCGGCAAGCGTAGCGAAGGCACGGCAGGTTGCGGGGTCGACGGTTTGGAGAGAATGGAGATCATGCCGCTGCCTGGCAAGCAGATGCGCAACTCTGTGGGGACTCGGGAGCACACGCATCGCTGTTGACAAAAGGCCGAGCTCAGGGCCGAACTTTTCTCATTCGGAGCTCCCGAAGAGTCTCACAGTCCTGTTCGAAATCCGCCGCCGAGTAGTCGAAGACTTCGTGCTCGTTTAGAAAGGCGTCAACCTGCATCCGCGTCTCGAAAACAAGGAGCCGCCCAAGCTGTGCAGCGGTGAGGGCACGCGATCGATATGCCTCGAGTGCTAGGCTTTCGAGCGCCGCACGAGGCAGATCCTTCCACCTCGACGCAAGCCCTACGGCGATGTCCTCCGGCAGCTCTATCGTAATCTGCATGATTGACCGTACCCCTGTCAATTGTCTCAGGAGCAGCTCTCTTCGGCCACTCGGACCAGCGCATCCAACACTGGCTCATGCGCAAGGGCTCGGATTGCTCAGGTACCGGGTTTTAGCACGCCGGCGGGTACCGGCCCTTCGGCGCGGGCATGCGATCGTCCTCCCTTCCGAAGGGAACGGGTCTCGCGCGCGGCGGACTTTCGCGGCGCCGGGGCGGCCTTGCCGACGGACGGAATAGTCACCAGGTCCAACTCGTCGTGAACATCGGTGGCCGGCGCCAGGTAGCGCATTGTCGTCTCGAGGGACTTGTGGCCCATCCAGTGCTGCACGGTCCGTACGTCGAATCCCCTGCGCAGCATTCCCGTGGCATAGGTGGAGCGAAATGTCTTCAGATCAAACTTTGTCGGGTCTAGTTTGGCGCGCTTTGCGATAGATTTGCAGTGGTCGAGCATGTGCTGTTCTCGGTTTCCCGTCGGGGATGGGAACACAAATTGGCAGTTCGGGCTCGGGCGATGCGTATGCTTCCGAAGCTCCTCGATGAGTTCCACCGGTGCCGGAATCTCACGATCTTCCCATCGCTTCGGGTAGAATCCCAGTTCCGGTTTCGAGGTCACCCGCACAGTCCGCAACTCGAAGTTGATGTCGCTCCAGCGCAGGAACATTACTTCCTGCTCGCGGAAACCGGTCAGAAGAAACGTGGCGAACAGGGCGCGTTCCTGATCGGAGCAGGCTGCAAAGAAGCGGGCAAGCTCCTCGTGGCGGTATATCTTTACAAGCGGCGTGATGCGCTCCGGTAGCGGCAGCTCTTTTGTGATCCCGCTCCTACCATGGCGCTTGAGAAATTGCGCGACGATGACCGCGTTGTGCAGGATCGTATTGGATCCCAAGCCATGATCTTTCTTGAGCGTCACGACGAATCGCGTCAGGTCCTCACCGGAGATCGCGTCGATCGAGACGCAGTCGCGGAAGAACTCCCCGAAGCGGTTGAGCACCGCTTCATATTTGCGATGAGTGTTGGGCTTTTTCAGCGCGTCGATCTGCTCCAGGTATTTAGTGATGGCGATGTGCAACGCAGGCTTCTTGACCGTTTCGCCGGCTGTTTCAAACCCGGGGATACCCAGTTTGCGGCCTTCCAGTTCATGGTGCTTGCGCCGCTGTACCTCAAGTGCCTGAGCGGCGGTGACGCCGGCACTCACACGACGGCGAGTGCCGCCCACGTACCACTCGACATAGTAGCGGCCGTCGGCGATGGCGTTCCAGTCGTAGTTGCCTTTGGCATTGCGGGGGATGGAAAACATCTTCCACCGGCCGCCAATTTTGATGCGTTTGACGATGTTGACTCGCGACAAAATGTCTCTCCTGCGAGCCGCATCTTTGCGGACAGCATGGGAGACAGCACATGGTCTAAATGACAGAAAACAAAGAGGGTGGGTAGAAGCTGGCATTCTTCCAACTGAATTACTCCCGCTCAATCGGCACATTAAATCTAACATGAGCAGCAACTTGCGCGCCAGGCCAAAATCTGCCAGCCTGAGAATCCCAGATTCTACCATTGACATTTCCTTGTATTTGTTTTCAATCCTCTATCACGAGAACTGCAGGTCCCCATTTTGGGAATGGACAGTAAGTGTAGAGGTTGTGGTATCGGTCACTATGACACAGCGCTGCGCGGTGAACGTCACCTTCCCAAGCTGAACGCGGGGGTTCGAGTCCCGTCTCCCGCTCCATAGCATCAATAGGATAGGCCTATGTTGATTGCTTTCAGTACCCCCTATTGCATTTAACGCGTCAAGTGTAAGCTATTGAATTCAAAAAGCTGACGCCCAGCCCACCAGGCTGGACCTCAAGTGATCAACGTGCGCTGCGGCAGCGGCTTCGGTTGGCTGATTTCTTTTACTGCATTTGCGGTTCAATACATGCCAGCAGAAGTCGCGCTCACGTTCAAAGCGTGCGCCGGTCCAATACCATCACACAGAGCAGGGCTGGCAGGTAGAAAACAGTCGCCAGCAGCAGCGCGCGTGCGCGAGTTGAGGTTCTCTCGCGTCCCATTCGTGCACCAAAGTAGAGCACTCCGAGTCCCCCGGCAATCGCAGCGGCAGTGTACAGTGTACCCGTCATCGCGAGGAATCGCGGTATCAGGCTGATCGGGATGAGCAGGAGCGAGCAGACAACAATCCGCCTGGCAGTCGATCCGCCATCCGGTTCGATTACGGGCAGCATGCGGATACCCGCGCGAGCATAGTCGTCGCGATACATCCAGGCGATGGCGTCGAAGTGAGGAAATTGCCACACGAAGAGAATGAGGAACAGCGCCAGAGCACTGGCGTCGATGCCATGGCCCGCGGCAGCGTAGCCGATGAGGGGCGGCATGGCGCCTGGGATCGCGCCCACCGTGGTGCTTGCCGGTGAGCGCTGCTTCAGAGGTGTGTAGAGCAGAAGGTAAGTGAGAAGCGTGAACAAACCAAGAGCCGCCGCCAGCCCATTCGTGCCATACCATAGGTCTGCGAAGCCGGCGGCCGACAGCAACAGGCCGAAGACGAACCCATCTTTTCGCTTGATCCTTCCGGCGGGAAGGGGGCGCTGACGCGTGCGGCGCATCTTCGCATCAGCATCGACCTCGTACCACTGATTCAGCGCCGAGGTGCCCGACGCCAGCAATGCCGTGCCCAAGAGAGCGTGAGCCAGAGCCGACCAATAAAATGACTCACCACAACCGAACCAATAGCCGACGCCGGCACAAGCCAGAATGAGCATCGTGATTCGCGGCTTGGTCAATTCCAGGTAGTCCCTCATACGGAATCGGCCTCCTGGAGTCTGAGTTTCGGCGAGAGTATCTGGATCGAGAGAATCGTTCCGGCCACCAGGAAGACAACTGTCACACAAGTCCACATCAACGCGGCAGCGCACTGCTGGTCTTCGAGAGGAGAGAGGCCGGTCATTTGGTGAGTGGAAAGATACATGGGGTAGGCCACTCGTTCGGAGAAAACAAGGAAGCCGGAAAGGACGTCGCATGGCAGCGTGGCGAGGAAAAGATACAGGAGCATCGATGACTGGGGCCATCGTGCTACCGACGGCGAGGGCTGAATGACGGGCCACCAAAAGAGGAGGCCGCTCGCGAAAAATGAGGCATGTTCGATGAAATGCCATGGTGACGATTGCATCCCCAACTGGAATACGGCGGGCACATGCCATATGACCAACGCCGCGGAGGCAGCGAGCCAACAGAACACGGGGTGTCCGAGTAATGTGCCGAGACGCTTCGGGACTAGCCACCGCGCCGGCCGTACCGTAATCAGTGGCTCGCCGAGCCAGATCAGAGGCGGAGCGATGGTCATAAGCAGCAGGTGTTGGATCATGTGCACTGTCAGCATGTGGCTGTCCATTGACGCAATGGGCGAGGCAACCGCTACCCATACAGCGAGCAGGCCAAGAAAAAAGCTACAAACTCGCCACGCCGGAGTCGAGCGGTGCTGAAGCCAGCCGCGCAGGTACACGGCGCCCGCGAAGAAGATCACGAGTGTTAGGGTGACGGCTGCCATAGTGGGCTCTATTGCTCCAGGGCGAAAGCGCGTGAGGCATCGCGCGCGGGTACCTGTCCTGCCGGATGCAGGGTTGCGAGAAATGCGATCAGCGCGGTAGTCTCGGCCGGGCTCAGATTCTTGCCGTACGCCGGCATGTTGCCACCGCCCTGAATCACTTGGCGGATGAGCTGGTCTTTCGTCAGCCGCACCGCAACACTGTCGAGTGTCGGACCGCGCTGCCCCCCGCTCTCTCCAAGAGAATGGCAGTTCCGACACTGCTTGACCTGGAAAACGAGCGCGCCTTGTCGCTCCAGGGCAGTCGTGCCGTGTAGGAACTGCGCCGGCACGGGAGCGCCGCTCCAGGCATTCATCTGTGGACTCCACGGCGCATATCCGGCCAGGTGCGTAAAGGTTCCGAGAGTGACGGCGGTCAACATCACTGTCAAGACTGCGATGGGCCGCCGTTTCCAGCTTTTCTCTCCCTCCCCGGAGAGGAACGGAAGCAGGAGCAATCCGAGGATGACCAGGACGGGACCGATGAGCAAGGCTGGTGTTTCGAGCGAGGGCGGGAGCAGCGAGAGCAAGGCATATAGCCACAGGAAGAAATAGTCGGGCTTCGGTACAGTTTGGATGATTGTGGGATCGGGCTTCCCCGACGGTCCAAAGGGACCGAACCAAACTGCGCAGGCGGCGACCGCCAGAAGGATGAAGGCCGCGAAGAACATATCTTTCCAGACGGCATAGGGAACGAAGGGAGCACCATCTCTCTTGGTCAGTTCGTGGTACTCGCTGAGGTACGTCGCGCGTTTGACCATGCGTCCTGGCATTGGCCATTCGTTGATTCCCAACTTCAGGACCATTAAGAGGTGAAGGCACACGAATCCGATCAGCATTCCAGGAATGACGAAGACGTGCAGCGCGAAGAATCGGGACAGAGTAGCGCCGGCGATGATCGGTCCGCCTAACATCAATTTCACGATCGCCGGACCGGCAATCGGCACGCGACTGGCGATTGAGGCGCCGATGCCCAGTCCCCAATATGCGTCCTGATCGAAACGCAGCACCTGCCCGGTAAACGCCATTCCGAGAGTCATGAGCAGAAGAAAGACGCCGACAACCCAGGTGAGTTCACGCGGAAACTTGTAAGCGCCAAAGAGAAAGACTTGCATCATGTGGATGAGGACAATCGCCACCATGAAGTTCGATCCCCACCCATGCAGCGCGCGGATGAACCATCCGAGCGTGATGTCATGATTGAGCGCTTGAAGACTGCTCCACGCCTCGTCGGCCGAGGGTACATAAGTTAACGCCAGCAGGATGCCGGTGACGAGCTGCAGACAAAATACGATCAACGCGGCGCTTCCGAATACGTACCACCAGCTTGCGGTGTTGCGCGGAACGGGATGCTCCGATGCCTCGCGAATGGGCGCGGCGAGTTGCAAACGGTCGTCGAACCATTGACCTATCCGCGTGAGCAGTCGCATGGCTTTTCCTTTCGGATGAGAGACGCCCCCGGTCCCGGCGTCGGCATTTCGCCGGCATGAATTGTGATCAGACCGTTGTCCACCTTATACGGGTATTCGAACAGACCGCGCTCCGGAGGGCCGGAGGCCCGCGAGCCGTCGCGGTAGTATGCGCCGCCATGACACGGGCACATGAAGAGGCCCGATTGGGGAAACCAGCGGACTGGACAGCCCAAGTGCGCGCAGTTGATCGCGAAGACTTGGAATTTCTGGCCTTCGACGCGCCGCACCCAGCATGCGGTGTCCGCGGTCTTCCCGTCAGTCGGCATAACGAGAGGATTTCGGAAAGTTGCGAGCCTGGTTTCGCCTTCCGGGAATTGACTGACCGATCCGAGCGATACCCAGTCGAGGTAGCCGTTCGCGCGTCCGCGTGTAATCGAGGAAAGCAGAAATCGGCCGATAGGCACGGCGAGAGTGGCTCCAACGCACGCGTTGAAGAGTATTCCCAGCTTCATGAACACCCCGCGCCGAGAGAGCATTGTATCGTTTTGCATCGTTCAGCCTCCTAGTGCCGATTCGCGGCGGAATATGGTTGTCCCGGGACTTCGACGCGGCGTGAAGCAAGCCAGGCGACGATGTCGGTGACTTCCTGGTCGGACATGGGTTTGCCGCGAACGTTGCCGCGCCAGTCGGGCGCCCCCATCTCCGGACGGCCGGTGATGACGATGGTCCGCAGCCCCTGATCGCTGACCAGCGCCAAAAAAGAATCGTTGGTGATGGCGCTGCCCTTTGGACCACCGCGACCTTCGGGGCCGTGGCAGGATTCGCAATATGTCCTGTAGGCTGCTTGGCCGTGCTGGGGATCGCCCGAGGATTTTGCGGCGTACCCAGGCGGGTTGGCGCCGTCAAGAATCCCAGGCTTGCCCCAGCGCGCCCGGATCTGTTGGACGATCACGTCGATCTGCTCGTTGGTCAGTAGTCCGCCGGCGCTCTCAGCGAACGCCGGCATGGCGGTTCCGCGTACGCCGTTGGCAACGACGTTGCGAATCGCGCCATCGTCGGCAAGGGCAATGTACACTGGGTCGGCCAGAGCGACTGCCGCGCCGCCACGGCCGTTCTCGCCGTGACACCCGGCGCAGTTGGCAGCGTATAGAGGGGTGAAATCTAGAACCTGGTTCGGCGCAAGCTCCTCCGCGTGACGGTGAGGCTGGCCGTGTGGCTTCCCACAAGCGGAGAGCAGTACCGCCCCGAGCACGAAGACTGCAGAGACTCGATTCACGGCCGCTCCTCCCCGATCGGGCGCGGCGGAGTGATTCCGGGAGCCTGTACTCCCGCGCGTATCGCAAACGCGACGTTCTCGCGCGTAGGCACTTGCGGCTGCCGCACCACGATCAATCCTGCGACCACTCCGAAAGCCACCTGCGATGCCATGAACCACAGCCAGTCGATGTGGCTCTCAAGCAGAGGGTTCAGCAAGGAGAGTATTGAATAAAGGAGCCCCGACCACAACACAGGACCGATCAATCCTCCAAGGAGGATGGGTCGTCTCGCGAACATGGGAAGCATTGCGCCGTACAGCAGCCCGACCGTCGCCGAAATGAGCGCATGGAGTCCTAACGCAACGGCGAAGCTATCCGGATGAAACGCGTTCAACTGCGATGCGCCGAGTTTTAGCGACTGAGCATAGACCGACGCGGCGAGAAGGTTGATGGGATACCAGACGCTCCCGGCCTTGACGACACCGTATGCACACGCCAGCAGCGCCATCGCCACGCCGCCTGCCAGGCCTCCCTTCAGACCGGCGGTGACCGGGTGCGTGTGCAGAGGCAGCCAGGCACGCACTTGATCGGGCGCGACGGGCAGACGATCGACCGCGCGGCGCGGCGTGACCGGCACGAATTCGTCTGGAGTGACTGGCAGTTCTACTTCATGCTCGCTGGGGAGGACCTCTCGGAACCAGCCGGCGCAGCCTGCGACGGTTAGGACGGCGCCGAGCACGCTTACCGAAGCACTTGTCAGCAGGCCCGCGAAAATCAGTGTGAACCCAAAAGCCAGTACGAGAGGCCACGCCGTCGCTGCGGGTGCAGGGATATCGCTTGGAGGCCGCGAGGTTTGCTCGGATATCACTGTGGATTGCACGGTTGCCATGTGCTCCTCTCAGCGGCCGACGATATAAACGATGGTGAAGACCACGACCCAGACAGCATCGACGAAGTGCCAATACATGGCCAGTATGCCGATGCGGCCCGACTGATTTTGGCGCAGGCGGCCAGCCAAACTAAACATCAAGACGATCGCAAGCATCAACAGTCCAGCCGTGACGTGGAAGGCGTGGAGACCTACGATCGAGTAATAGGTCGTCCCAAACAAATTCGTGGAGATCGTCAGCCCACGTTCGTAGATGAGCCGGCGCCACTCCAGTGCTGTACCAAATAGAAAAAGGCCTCCAAGAAGGACGGTCAAAGACCACAGCCCTAAGAATGCCGCCTGTTTGCCACACTCGAGAGATTTGGCGGCGAAGTGCACCGTTATGCTGCTGGACAAGAGGCAGATGGTATAAAACACCGGCGTTTCGAGTACTTGGGCCGGAGTGGGTCCCGTGAGGCTCTTCCCCACATAGAAGAGGTACGCCACGACGAAGATCGTAAAGATGGCGGACTCCGCAAGGATGAGACCGGCCATCGCAACCTTACCGCGATCGGGAAGGACCCAGGATCGAGGTGTTTGAGTAATTGGAAACGTAAGTGTGCTCATTTGGATGATTCCTTACTCGTATCGGCTGTCCGGATCTTCCGGATGCTTCAGATCCCACAGCGGGCGGCGGCTTGCGACTACCGGGATCGTAGCGAAGTTGTAAGCAGGGGGCGGAGAACTAACGGTCCATTCGAGCGTCCACGCATCCCATGGATCGTTGCCGGCCTTTGCTCCCTTCCAGTAGGAAACGACAAGGTTGTACACAAAAACCAGAATCGCCGCCGCCTGAATGAATGCCCCGATTGTGATGATCAGGTTCAGTGTCTCCCAGCCCGGACGGGGCTCGTAGGTGTAGATGCGTCGCGGCATGCCCAGAATTCCGGGGATGTGCATGACATCGAAGGTCAGGTGGAAGCCGATCACAAAAAGCCAGAAATGCCATTTGCCAAGACGCTCACTGAGCATTCGGCCGGTCACTTTCGGGTACCAGTAATAGAAAGCGGCAAAGAGTGCGAATAGTATTCCGCCAACAATTACATAGTGAAAATGAGCGACGACGAAGTACGAAAGACTGAGCTGCCAATCGACGGGTACGCTGGACTGGATAATGCCGGTAAGACCAGCGATTAAGAACTGGAACAGAAATCCGATCGAGAACAGCATCGGCGTTTTGAATTGGATTCTTCCGCCCCACATGGTGCCTAGCCAGTTAAAGATTTTGATCCCTGTCGGAATGCCGACCGCCATCGTGGTGATCGCGAAAAAGCTGTTGGCGTACGAATTCATTCCAATGGTGAACATGTGGTGCGCCCACACGCTCATGCTCACAAAGGCGATTCCCACCGTGGCCGCAACCATTACCGGATAGCCGAAAATGGGTTTCCGGGAGAACACCGGGATGATCTCCGACATGAACGCGAAGGCGGGAATAACGAGGACGTAGACTTCCGGATGTCCGAAGATCCAGAAGAAATGCATCCAGAGTGTGGCGGAGCCGCCGGCTTGTGTATCGAAGAAGTGGCCGCCAAGATAGCGATCGATGAGCAGCATCAACTGCGCCGCGGATAGCGGCGTCACCGCAATCAGGACCATCCCGGACATCACCAGATTGAGCCAGACCAGCAGGGGCATGCGGCCCAACTGCATTCCCGGGCACCGCATGCATAAAACCGTGGCGATGATATTGATGGCCGTGCCGATGCTGCCAAATCCGGAAACCAGCAGGGAGATAGTCCAATAGTCGGCACTGTGACCCGGCGAGAACGCCTTTGAGGGCAGCGGCGAGTATGCCCACCAGCCGACGTCGGGGGCATTTCCGGCGCCATATAGGCCGCTGCCGCCGAGAAAGCTGAAATAGAGCAGCAGCCCTCCGAACGCTGTCAGCCAGAAACTGAAGGCGTTCAGCCGGGGAAACGCCATATCGCGCGCGCCGATCATCAGCGGTACGAGGTAATTCGCAAACCCGAACAGGACGGGCATGACCACGAAGAAGATCATCGTGGTTCCGTGCATTGTGAACATCCGGTTGAACACCTGCGGGGAAACAAAATCGTTGTGCGCGTGCATTAACTGGACGCGAATGATCAGCGCTTCAAGTCCGGCAATCGCGAGGTAGCTCAGGGCGTAGAGAATATAGAGAATGCCGAGCCGTTTGTGATCGACGGTGGTGACCCAGTCGTGCAGGATCTCTGTCCATTGTCGTTCGCTACTTTGAAGGCTTTCGAATTGCGGTGGCATTCGTTGACATGGCTGGTTTCCAAATTCCCCGCTAGCGGAGCGTCTCCAGGTACGCAGTGACGGCGTCCAGATCCGCGTCACTCAGTTTCATCGCGGGCATCAGTGAACCCGGTTTAATCGCGTCGGGGTTCTGGATCCAAAGACGTAAATTCGCCGTCGTGCTTTCGGCCGCCCCCGAGGCGATTGTCTTGCGGCTCATCAGGTGAGAAAGATCCGGCCCGAATCGTCCATTCGCCGGCGTCCCGCTGACCGCATGGCAGTTGATACAGGAGGTAGTTTCGAACACGTGTTTACCTGCGCGTACCTTTTTGTCTTGGAGCGCTGGTTGCTGTTGGGAGCGAACCCACGTTTGCAAAATCCTCGGCTCGGTCCACGGAAACGCGGAGTAGCATCTTGGCGTGCTGCGTTCCGCAATACTGCGCGCATTGGCCGAGGTAGATTCCAGGGCGCGACGGGTCGAGCCACATCTCATTCACGCGATTCGGAATCAGGTCGGTTTTACCGCCGAGTTCCGGGACCCAGAAGCTGTGGTCGGTGTCGGCCGACAGCAGCTTCAGGAATATGGGCGTGGGGTGTGCGGGATCGCTAGCCGGAATGTGAAGCTCGTTGGCGGTGACGATGCCGAGCTTGGGATACCGGAATTCCCACCAGAATTGATGGCCGATTACGGTAACATCCAGAGCTGTCGCTGGCTTGGGCGCGTCCTGGATCGCGTGGATCACGCGCGCTGTCGCCAGAAACAGCACGGCAACGATTAAGACTGGGATGACCGTCCAGGCGAGCTCAATCTGAGTGCTGCCGTACACCTGGGCCGGTTCGCGGCTGGCGTCGGTTGCTCGCCCTCGAAACTTCACCACCGAGTAGACCAGGAGTGTCCCCACAACGATGAATATGACCGCGGTCACGGCGAGCACAAACATGGATAGGTCGACGATAGTCTTCGCCGGAGTGGACGCGGGCGTAAAGATATTCGTTGAGCTTGCTAGAAGTGATAGAAAATGTCCTGACATATATACGTCACCGGCTCCATGGAGATCCACTATCCAATTGCGCATGGCTGGTCAGGCCATACTTCCCAACGTCCCCGAGTTGTGTGAGCACGTTTATCATCGGCGGCATCAGGGCGATGGTAATATCACGAAGGGTCGAGCGTCTGTCGCCCGCCACAACAGCTGTCTGCTCCGGATAGTACCGAGCAGAACGGCCAAAAAATGGGCATGAATCATGTCGCGTTGTCCTTCGTTGCTTCTACCATTGGGACACGCAGTTTGGCCGCTATTTCAATGCGGACGCGTGCTCAACACTCTGCCTGGTTCTGTTGAAATCTGAGTCTTCAGCGGTACCGGCCTCTCGCCGGGGCGCGGTTCCACAATGAGCTGCGAGCTGCGCCGACGGGTAAAGTAAGACCACATCGCCTGACTCCAGACACGAAGGCGATTCCCGGCGGATGGGAGAAACATAAGGTGAACGAAGGCCCACGCGAGCCACGCCGGTAGTCCGCTCATTTTCGCGAATCGAGAATCCAGAATGGCGTATCCACGCCCAATTACTGCCATGTTGCCTTTATCGAAGTATCGAAACGGGCGGGTCGCGGACCGCCCGATTTCCCTGTTCTCGATCACCTTACCGACATATTGACCCTCCTGTATGGCCACTTGCGCGACGCCCGGCAGCGGCTTCCCATCCTGATCTAGCGAGGCGGTATCGCCTATAACGAAGACCTCCGGATGTCCTGGAACACTGCAGTCCGGCTCAACGCGGACGCGGCCGGCCCTGTCGGTTGGCGCATTGAGCCACTTGCCGGCGGGCGAAGGGGTGACGCCTGCCGTCCAGATCACTGTGCGGCAAGGGATGTTTTCATCACCTATTACTACGGTCGCCTCGTCAATCGCCTTGACGGGATGGCCGAGTCGTAACTCCACACCGACGCTCTCCAGTCGCGCCTGGGCTTTACGCGAAAGCTCCTCCGGAAAGTTAGCGAGGATTCGAGGAAGTGCTTCAGCGAGGATAATCCGCGCCCCCTGCGGGTCAATCCGGCGAAAGTCAGACTTCAGGGTAAAGCGGCGGAGTTCGGCTAACGCGCCTGCCATCTCCACGCCTGTCGGTCCGGCGCCGACCAACACGAAGGTGAGCAGGTCCTGATGCTTAGACGGGTCTTCTTCGATCTCGGCAGTCTCAAAGGCCTTCAGCACTTTGGCGCGAACCGACTCGGCGTCGGCCAGCGTCTTGATGCCGGGCGCAAATCGCTCGAATTCGTTGTGACCGAAATAGCTGTGCGAAGCGCCAGTCGCCAGTATCAGGTAGTCATATCCAAACGGTGTGTCGGGATGGCCCAAGTGATCGACCAGCACGCGTCTGCTAGCGGCATCGACACCCGTGACTTCAGCCATCGCAACCGTCACATTACGCTGATTTCGGAGCAGTTCGCGAATCGGCGCGGCGATGTCTCCAGGCGCGAGCGTAGCAGTGGCAACTTGATAGAGCAATGGTTGAAAGAGGTAGTGATTGGAGCGATCAATCAAGGTTACGCGAACGGGCGCCTTGCGCAGTGCCTGGGCGGCGGCGAGTCCGCCGAAGCCGCCGCCAACGATCACCACATGCGGCAATGGACGGGGTGCCATGAATTGTATCTCCTATTCAGCGTCTTTCTCTGCCTTTGTCAGCAACGCCTCAGCGCGCAGTTGAGTTGCTTCCGCCAAACGGGCAAACTCCAGCACGCTCCCACGCAGCCTGGCGTCCCTTCCACCCACCTGTGCGGTAGGCGACAGAGACTTCATAGACGCCGCGGCGCACAGCAAGGATCGGATCGTCTGATGGCTCGATGCCGTCGGTCAGCCGTGTGGGATCATGCATCATCACCGCATCGCCGATCTCCTCGACGGTGGTGGTTCGGACGATGGTGAGTTGACCAATACGCACTCGTGTGCGATTGTCGGGCCAGGGCGCGTTCGGGTCATCCAGCGAGTCACCCTCTCCCGCGAGTTCCAGGACGAGATTGAAAACGATCGCCGTTTTCCGCAGCCGTTCTTCGAGCTCTTCGAAGAGGTACGACGGCGGTCGCTTCTGCAACTCTTCCAGGGTCTGACCAACTACGCCCGCCGCCGGTTCCCAGTGATAGCGAGCGTATTGCGCCTCATCGGCCTCGTTCACGAATCGGAAGGCATGAAGCATGTGAAAGGCGGTCTGGGCAAGGCTGGCCGATGCCGGCAGGCTTCTCGCGAGTTGGATGGCGTGCGCAACCCATGGATGGGTTGCGAGAAACGGTCCTACCCGGTTGGGATCAGGCTCGCCGTTAGTAGGATCGGGCCGGACCGCCTCCAAAAACTCCAGGGTTTCTTCTGGCGTCCGCGCCAGAAAGAGCGGGATCGTTAGCGAAACCAGATCCGTGGTTGTGCCATCGGGCAGGTAGAATCTTACAGCCATGGAAGGTGAGGTCGCCGGGCCCCAGGGATTTCCCGATTTGCTGTTCGAATAGCGTACCGTCACCGGGACGGAATCGCCTTGCAGGTGTACAGCGCGGCTCAGTTTCCTGGCCTCGGGTGTAGCTTTGAACGTACCTGCGTAATAGCGACCCGAGGCATGCACGTCGCGATATCCAGGATGAAATCCCTGAAAATCCTCGTGTATCATCTCCACCAGCTTTGAGGCTATGCGGTATTGACCGTGATTCATTTTTTGTCTCTCCTTTCTTCAATCTCAAGCATCCTTGAGGTGTAGGGACCCGAAGGTGGGCGCAGCCTTTGGAAGCCGCACCCAAGGTCAGGTCGTTTCAGCTAGCCGCGTCGAGCAGGTTATCGAGTGCCTGCTTCGCTTTCAGCGCCTGTCCGCCCACGGTCCCGATAGTGGTTCTAACTGTTGATCTTGTCGAGGAACTCGTCCAGCGCCTTACCGACGCGCTTCAGCCGTCGAATGTCCCGCACCGTCAGATCCGGATGGGCGACGTACCAGCCGTCTGCCGGGATCTGGTGCTTGGCGATCCAGTCTTTCACTTCGGGACTTTGAATCCCTGGCCAGCCTTCCCACACCGAGAAGAGCACGTCCAAGCCGTAAGGGATCTTCGCCGCGAAGTCGTCGATGTAGGGATCCCAGTCGCCGTCATAGGCCGTGGCGAAGAGCATCTTCGTGTCGTTGTCCATTAACACGAAACGCATGTCGTGGACGGTGCCGACCCTGTCCGTGTCGCTAAAGTCGCCATTCCGCAACTCCATCAATGCGCGCGTTCGCGCGGCTCCGCCGGGCGCCAATGGGGCGAGTACGAGCAGCTCCGACACCTTACCCTGACGGCTGCCGACCCGGCCAGCGCTTGACATCCGGGTTTCCGGCTCTCGTTCTGATCCCAAATTGAACTCCCGGAGCAGGGCCTCCAGCGCCGTTTTCCCGACCTCTGGACCGGTCGCGTAGAGCTCGCGCACTCGCTGGATCTTTTTCTCGACGGTCTGGTTCTGCGTCGGTGTGGTTGTTGTTAGTGTTTGCGTTGTCATGGTTGCATTCTCCTTTCGATCATTGATGTTGCTAAGTTGACGTTCGAGGGGACCCGAACGTCGAATCCGTTTAGTGTCGACGCACTCATGCATTGGATGAGCCGAGAGTTGCGAGCCAGCGCAGTGCTCGCAGGCCCGGCATGAAGCAGTATTCGCCTCCGCGTACGACGACAAACTGCGGCAAGCCCTGAAGACGGCGACGGATCGGACGCTTAGGGATGGTATAAACTCCTTCACCATCGGCATTCCCTAGGATCGGATCCTGTTCTGCTCCATGACTGATGAAATTGCCGTCCGCAATCCATTGTGATTGCACGAACTCAAATTGCCGTTTCAGGTGTGCGCCGATCAACAGAAAAACGCCGCCACGCTCCGCTCCGTCATCCTCCAGCGCGCCCTCCGGCAGAGGAGGACCGTAGTTTGTGCCGCGCCGCAAGAAGTAATGCAGATTCGTAGCCACGACGTCATTCTTCAATGCATCGCGCGGGTTCACCCGGCGAATGTGGGAACTGAAAGGACACTTCAGCCCTTGCAGGTCGCCTTCATAGCCGAACATGTTATTGCGATCCGTGTCGGCGCCGAGCGTGGGATCGTCTTGTTCGGGAGCGAGCACAAGGGGCGCACCGCTGCGCCATCTGCCGACCATCTTCGCCGCGATCAGTTCTTCTTCTTCCGGCGATGACGCCTGCTCCCGCAGATACTTCCGGAACTCCGCGACTCTTGTGTGAAATTTGCGAAAAGCCAAGAAAGTACCGTTGCGTCGCAACACTTCGGGCTCGGGACCTGCCGCGATCTCGCCGAGCTCATCGGGATAACCCATGACGAACTCTCCAGCCTTGACGGCCGGCGCGAATCCTGGATGAACTACGGAGCCGCTTCCTTCGACGTATGGATTGTGCAGCCCATCTTTGAACCCAAAGGGATTGCGGCCTTCCGGGAGTTCGTTGAACTTCATCCTATAGATAACTGAGATTTGAGGGAGGTCATGATGACTGAGTCGTGCTCGCTCCAACACGGTCTCGAGGCTTTTGTCATCATTCGCGTAAATCGCCAGAGCTACGTGCAGGTCGGCGGTGCCGAAAGGGTATTCCCAATTCGCAGGAGCGTTATCGCCGACGTCGTTGAGGAAGGCCGCGCGCGCCGCCATACCCTCACGGAATTCCTGGGGGAAGCTCTGCAACGATGCTTGTGGTACTCCCAGCGCTTTGAGCCCCTCGTACGTGAATGCGATGCCTAGCCAGCCCGGGAGCGTCGGTGCCCACCATTTATCTGCCGGCGCCACGTGGGGAAGAATGCGGCGTATCATTTCACGTCCTTGCACCGTGTCATCGATTCGAAGGACCACGTACTCTCCTCGATACGGACTCGGACGCGGACGGAGGATAGTCGCCTGAATATCGCTCATTTCGAGTTGGGTTGCGTCTACTACGGGCCCAGTGGCCTCATTCGCATGTGCTATCGTCTTCATTGCGTTTCTCATGCCGAGGTGTCGACGGCGGATGTAATGCGCCAACCTTGTTGCGTTAGACCCAGCAGGTAGATCACTGTGAATTTCTCGACCGTGCCGGTGGAATCCTGCCGCAGCCACACAGCGTCCACGAACGCCGCCCGAGCGTTGAGAAGCTTCACGTCGCACTTGTCCAACGTCGACCCTGCAAAATGCGCGTGCCGCAACCTGCCAATCTCGCCACCGATTCCTTCCTCACCCGTAATGTCCTCTTTTTCCTTCATCACCATATGGAAGCTCGAGCCGATGAATCGCAACGGCGCGTCATAAAACTCAAGCAGCGCGTTCATATCCGAACGCTTTCGGACCGCAAGGTCCACGAACGTTGGGCCGTAGCGCTCGAACAATTCGTAAATCTCCGAGATGGCCTTGGAACGGTTCGACGCTGAAGCAGGTTTTTCAATCGCTGAACTCATCGCTGCCACCTTACGCTGCTTCCGGGATACAAACCGCTCGCCCGCGCAGCTTTCCGTTCTTGAGATCGCTGTATCCGTCCCCAACGCGGCTGAGCGGATACCGATCTTCGACCATCTCGATTCGTCCTAGCCGGGCAAGTTCAATCACTTCACGAAGGTTAAGGGTTCCGCCGTTCATGCTGGTCGCGAGCTGCGCTCCCCACGGCACCTCATGGAGGCCAAACGGTATCGTCTTGAGAGCGGCTCCGACGAGAGTCAATCGTCCAAGGCGAGCCAGAGAGGCAACGCCTGTCTGTAGCGTGGATTCCGCACCAACACAATCGAGGACAAAGGTCGCACCCGCGCCCTTCGTGATGTCGCGTATCTGGGTCGCCGTGTGAGCATCGCTCTGTATAATGTGATCCGCGCCATGCTCTTTGGCCAGTAGCAAGTGCGTTTCATCCGTATCGAGTGCAATTACGCGCGTAGAGCACAGGGTGCGAAGGAATTGGACAGCGAGCAATCCAAGCCCTCCGACACCGATTACTACGGCTGTCGATCCAGGCACGAGCGATGGCAACGCGGGCTTGATTGCCGTGTAGGTCGTGACGCCGGCATCTGTCAGCGGCGCGGCGAGGACGGGATCAAGATCACCCGTGGGAACTGCAAAGCGGGCCTCAACGACGATGTATTCACCGAGTCCCCCGTCAAATCCAATACCGGCGCCCATCAATCGGGAAAGGTAGTAGCAAAAATTCTCTTCACCGCGGCGGCACGGTGGACAGTGTCCACAGCTTCCCCACAAGGGCAAAACAGCCACTGGCTCACCGAGCTTGAATCCAACGACACCTTGGCCGATCCCGTCGACCCAACCTGCCACTTCGTGACCCAGCGTGAAAGGAGGCGGCGTATCAGCCCATTCCTCTTTCGTACGACGCATTAGGCCCAAATCGGTGTGACACAGTCCACAGCCTCCAACCTTAATTAGGAGCTGGCCCGAACCTGGTGACGGTTTGGGAACATCCTGAAGTTGCGGGGGTTGTTGGGGAACGACTAAGCGATAAGCCATCATGATTCATCTCCTCGAGAGACTCTGTTTTGAATCCGTTCGTCGAAACCAAGAAATGCAACCGGCTCTCCATCCCGGAAATCGTTGAGCGCAAAGCACAAAGGACCGCGCTCGTCAGGTCATACTCGGGAAAATGACGAGCAATGAGCAATAACCTGGGTACGCGCGGCGCTATTTGGGCGCGTTCTCGAAACAGCGGGCGGCGACGCCGAATGCTCGAGATACTTTTGTGTCCCGAATTCTGTTCGGGTTTCCACAGGATGTATGCGCGAGGCTGCTTGATTTGAGCCCTAGCATAGCTAGCACGTAAACCATGAGAGCTGCGCGTTGACAGTGCCCTATCCGCAAGATTTTAGGAGGCGGCAATCCATCGAAACTCTGACATCAATGAAGCAAGGGACTGCTCCTCGCACGAGTATTTCCTCAGGAATCTTGCCTCCAACTGGCGCAGGATCGACGCCCGAGTGAATGCGTCGCACCTCCAGGTTGGAAAATGTCAATCGGTGAACACACCGGCGGACAGCCAGGGGAACGGATGACCAGTCGGATTCAGGCGGCGCTCCCGAATCGCAGAAGGCGTTTCGTTGAGCTTACGGGAGAAGGCGAATCTATCGCGGTCGGAACAGGAATAGGGCGACCACCAGAGGCGTTTGGCGCTTAAACGCCGTTAAACCGATACCAACGTACAATGGACACACTGTTCGAGTGGAGCACACTATTAGACTATGGAGTCCCGCCGAGAAACGGCAACACGTGCGCTAGTATCGGTCGTTGATGACGACGAGTCAGTACGGGAATCGCTACCCGACTTGCTAAAGGAGTTTGGCTTCGAAGTCCAAGCCTTTTCTTCCGGACAAGAATTCCTCGCGTCCGATTGGATGAATCGGACCAGCTGTCTCATTCTGGACATCGCGATGCCCGGTATGACCGGACTCGATCTCCAACAAGAATTGCACCGCCGAGGCCAAAAGATTCCGACTGTTTTCATAACCGCTCAGGCGGATACGGCTTTGCGGGCGAGGGCGTTCGAAGGAGGAGCTGTGGGCTTCCTCCTCAAGCCATTCAGCGATACAGCATTGCTTGAGTCAGTCGAGACTGCACTTCGAACGAGCTAAGGGAGTTTCTGTGGCGCCACCGAACATCTCTGTAATCCCCTTCGAGGCCCCATTCGACGACGACGTCTTTCCCGAATGTCCTGTTCTTCACGGTGTGACGGTTTCCCCGAAAGCAAGCGACGAAGGGGCGAACAAACTGGTCTCGGAGGGCTGCCTTTCAGCTCCAGCGAGCTCTTCGCGGAAACGGTGCGACAACGTTAGTGGATGTACAATGAAGCAAGCGCAGCGTTCCCTGTGCATCGGGACTATCCCTATGTCCAACGCCACGCCCATCGTGTTCATTGTCGACGACGATGTATCGGTGCGCGAATCCCTCGAATTGTTGATTCGCTACGAAGGTTGGCAGGCTGAGATGTTCGCGTCCGCGGACGAATTCCTTTCTCGACCGCGCGCGCTTGTCCCGAGCTGTCTGATTCTCGACCTGTCCCTTCCGGGTCTGAGCGGTCTTGACTTGCAGAAGCGCATCGCGAGCGAGCGCACGGATATGCCGATCATCTTCATTACGGGATACGGGGACGTCCCCTCGACTGTCCAGGCGATGAAAGCTGGCGCAGCCGAATTCCTCACCAAGCCATTCAAGGACGACGCTTTGTTGAACGCTGTCCGGCAAGCCATCGAGCGCAGCCGCTCCGCCCTTGATCGGGACGCTGAGTTGCAGCAGCTCCGCGACTGTTATGGGTCGCTTAGCCATCGCGAACAGCAGGTTATGGCGTTGGTGGTCAGCGGACTCTTGAACAAGCAGGTGGCCAGCGATCTCGGGATCAGCGAGATCACTGTGAAAGCGCACAGAGGCCAAATGATGCGCAAGATGAAGGCCAGCTCGCTGCCAGATCTGGTGAGAATGGCCGCGCTCCTCGGGTTGCGTCATGCGCCGAAGCACTGACAATCCGCGACCCTATCTTTTCGCCGCCTGGACCGCGATAATAGCCATCGCCGGATCGGAGCCGACGCGTAGATACAGTCGTGATTTCAATGGGCTGAACGAGTGACGCGGAGACCTCGCAAGACCAGTACGACTGTAACTGTATGCTCGCCTCAATACCGGTAAGAGGTGCTTATTCGTGCGCGAAAGAAACCGCTCGCGCTGATCCCCCTCGGAATGCTTCGAGCGAACCACGATTCACTTATCTTGTTGAAAGCGAATCCACAGGAATGGAGAACGCAAACGTTGCGCCCGGACCGTTGTTCGGTTCGACCCACATGCGGCCGCGATGTCTCTCGATGATCGAGCGACTGACCGACAGCCCGATACCCATGCCTCCTTGCTTGGTTGTATAAAACGCATCGAACAGCTTGTCGAGACTCTGGCGGTCGAGGCCCACGCCGGAATCCCGAACACTGAGGCGAACACTTGCATCGCTGTCTATTTCGGTCCGGAGCACCAACTGCCGAGGACGATTGTTGACCTCCGTCATCGCCTCGGAGGCATTGCGAAGCAGGTTCATAATCACCTGCTGGAGTTGGATGCGATCGCCCATGATGAGGGGCAAGGGCTCCGCCAACTCTGGCTGGAGAACCACGCGGTTCCTTTGAAGGTCGTTCACCGACAGCGCCACCACCTCCCGCGTCGCCTCGTTCAGATCCACCGGCTCCAACGTGAATTCCCTCCTACTGAACAAGGCCCGCAATCGCGTGATCACGTCGGCGGCGCGTTGGCCATCCCGAAGGGTTCGTCTGGTGGTTTCACGTGCGCCATTGATGTTCGGAGGATCGGCATCTAGCATGCGAAGGCATGTTCCAGCGTTGGTGATGATGCCCGAGAGCGGCTGATTGACCTCATGTGCGATCGACGCGGTCAACGTACTCAGGGCCGCGACTCTCTGCGCATCAACGAAACGCTCGTGGGCCCGCCTGAGCTCGGATTCGGCCCCCTTGCGGTCGTCAATGTCGGAAAGCAGAACGTACCAGCGAACGATCTGACCGCTTGAGTCGTGAAGAGGAAGCCCGCGAATCTGAAACCAGCGGTAGGCGCCATCGAAGCGCCGGATGCGCGCCTCGAAGTCGTATGCCTCGCCTGACGTGATGGAGTGCGTAAACACCTGGGAGACACGAGCCACGTCCTCGGAATGGATGGTCCCGTTTGTGCCCCACTGTCGCATGGCTTCCAGCGGCTGGCCGCAGTACTCGACGAGTTGGCGGTTGACGGCCTCGACCTCGCCGGTCGGCGCCAGTATGGCGACCATGCCTGGAATCGTTTCCAGTACGAGCCGGGCCTGGCGCTCGCTTTCGTGCAGCGCCCGCTGCGCCTGCTTTTGCTCCGTCAAGTCGACGACGAACCCCAAGCCCTCGTCGGGTACTCCTTCGAACGTCGTGCCCCCGGCCAGCACCGGCACGCGGGTGCCGTCCTTCCTCAGGAGCTCCTTTTCCTCCGCCTTGTGCCCTCCACCCCCCCTCACCTCTTCCAGAACGCCAAGATCGCTCTCCCGCCATTCTGGCGGGGTAATATCGCTCCAGCGCAGACGGCCCGAGACCAGGTCCTCCCGGCTGTACCCGACGATGCGCAGAAACTCTTCGTTGGCATCCACGACTCGACCGTCGGCATGCCAGATGGAGATCCCAACGATGTTGGCGTCGATCAGGCGCCGGACCCTGGCCTCGCGCTCCTGAAGATCACGATAGAGCCGCGCGTTCTCGATCGAAATGGCGGCTTCGGAGGCCAGCAGCTTCAGTAGGGCCATCCGCGCGGGCGTGAAGACGCCGGAAGTCAGGCTGTTTTCCAGGTAGAGGACACCGACCATTCGGGTTTGCTTGAGCAGTGGCATGCAGAGCATCGAACGTGGGCGTTGCTGGCGAATGTAGGGATCGCCGGAAAAGGCGTTCTCGCCGGAAGCGTCGTGCAGGAGAACGGCTTCTCTCGTGCGGAGAACGTATTGGAAAGCCGACTCCGGAAGCTGCTCGGCAGTGACATTCGATTCGCGCAGAGCGACGGTGACACCGGCACTGCTGATGCCGGCTTCGGCCTCGACTCGATACCCGCTGCCTCGCGGAAGAACCAGGAGGCCGCGCTCGGCGCCCGCGTGCTCCAGGGCCAGGCGCATGACGGTGGCGATGAGCTTCTCCAGGTCGATCTCACCCGACACGGCCTGCAAGACCTTGAGGACCACCCCCAAATCGAGCTGGTCGACCGGCGTTTCTACTGTGCGTGAGGGATCATCCAGGCGCCGGTCCGCTTCCCTCAGGTGGGGATGGAGCTCGTCGAGCTGCCGGACCTTCCCGTCGGATCCCCAATGAGCATAGCGGTGCCGGGCGTCCCGCATGTAGGCCTTCGCGATCCTGTCGAACCCCCGGGCCTCATAGAAACGCGCGGCCAGCTCCAGGGCGAGCGCCTCGTTGTGGACGAAGCCGCTCTCACTCGCTGACTGGATGGCTCTGTCGTAGAGCCGCATGGCTTCTCGATCCTGCCCCTCGATGCGCGCGATTTCCGCCGCCACCAAGGCGGCGCCGTTCTCGAAATTCTCTGGGCAATTCCGCGCCCAGAATTCGAGTTTTCGAAGATGCTCCACCATGGCATCGAGGTGCCGGCAGCGTTCATCGGGAGGTGCGGAGTCGCAAACTCCGGCGTGCGTCAGGGCACTGAAGAGCTCATATTCAACCAGCTCGATCTGCGTGGGGGCTGTCGATAGCAGTCCTTGCGCTCTAATCGAAGCATCGAGGGCCGCCGCGCAGTCTCCTGCATAGAAGCGAACCTGCAAGATCCGAACCCAATACCAAAACTCGCAGACAAGCACGTGTGGCTCGCGCTGAAAATGGTTCTGAATGCGAAGTTCGTCAAACCGATCGTCGTCCAAAAAGCCGAACCGACGCGTCAGGCCACGGAGGTTTCGGGCGAATGTCGCGAGGATATTTGCGCGGTCGATGTAATCGCTGAAGCCCGCCCGCCGGCAGAACTCCACGCAAATCTCGGCTTCTTTCTCCACCTCGACGAGCGGATTTCCCGCGAACAGAAGGTTGGTGACACTCTCGCAGGCGGAATACACGGCCGAGCCGCGATCCCCCGACTGGTTGGCGACGTCGAAGGTGGCGCTGCCGAGCTCGCGACAGCCCGCGATGTGCCTCGTCCAGCGCATGAGACCGTTCGAAAAGAACAGGCTGACGTTGGCCTCGAACTTCCGGAGCCCCGTGCGTTCAACCAATTCATAGCCGAGCTGGCCAAAGCGAAAGCCGGCTTCGAAGTCGCCGAAGTTCCAGGCGGCGATATACCCGACGTTTTCATACGCGGTGCACGAACTGTCGCAATGTCCTCGTTCAAGACTGATGTCTGCGGCTGCGCACGCGATCAGGGAAACAAGATTCTTATCAATGGTCCATGCACCCTGGAACACCTTGGCCAGAACATCCATGATGGCGCGGGACGTGGGATCGGTCATCACAGGCCGTTCGGCGAGCTCGTCGATTCCAATCCCATCGAGCTTCGAGTAGATCTGGCCGTAGGCTGTGTGCGCCTGTGCTTCCGTCGGGTGAATGGGAATGTCGAGCCCGGCGTCCCGCAGGCACTCGAGGCACACCGCAGCCCCACGTTCGGGCTGCTGGAGGGCCATTTGGACGTCGGACGCCAGACAGGCCACGGACGCTCGCTGGACCGTGCTCGCCGCGCGAGACCAGAGCAGCCCGAGGTGTTCTTCTGCTGAAGCGATCTCGCCCATCAGGAATTCACATTCTGCTCGATGAAGCTCTAGTTCGAAGATCAGGTTCTGCCGACGCTCCCAAGCGTCCTTTGGCACCAGCGCTACGCCAGCGCTCAGATAGCTCAGCGCAGAGGCCCAGGCCGCGGCGTCCTTCGCTCGCTTGCCGGCAATCAGGTTGAGCTCGGCCAGTTGCTCACGTTCGGCCGTGGCCATGAACGCAGGGGCGCGGTTGAGTTGACCAACGATCTCGAAAATGGCCTCATGGCGCTTGTTGTCGGTGTTGTGCTCGAGCAGCAGCCTTCCTATCCGAAGATGCGCTTGCGCACGTTGCTCTTCCGACATGAGCGAATAGGCCGCCTCCTGGATTCGGTCGTGCACGAACTGGTATGAGTCCTCCGAACGAACGATCAGTTCCAATCGGCGTGCCTCCCAGAGATCAGAATGGACCTCTTCGTCCGACGTTCCGTGAATGATCGAAAGGAAGGACGTCTCGGCTCTGTTCCCCACGCAGACCAATTCCTTCAGTGCTTCTTGGCTGGTCGGGGGAAGCCGGTTCAATTTCCCGACCATGAGGTCCACGACATTGTCCGTATAGCCCTTGGCCTGGATGGACCCCAGATCCCAGAGCCATTTCGACTGGCTGGCGTCGAACGTGATTGACCCCTCCTCGACCAACTGCTGAATGAACTGAATGGCGAAGAATGGATTGCCGGCAGTTTTTTGGTGCACCAGCTCCGCCAGCAGGATCGCGCGATGCGGTTCGCAATGAACCATATCCGCGATCAGGTGCGCCACGTCTTCCTGGTTGAGCGCAGCCAGGACGATCTCCCGCACGGCGGCGCCCTGTTCCCGGAGTCTCGCGACCTTGCGCATCAGCAGATGCGACGCATCGACTTCGGTGTCCCGATAAGCCCCAATCAGCAGCAGGTAGCGCAGGTCGCGCTGGATGAATATGTCCTCCAGCAGGTCGAGCGTGGCCGTATCGAGCCACTGCAGATCGTCAAGGAACAGTGCTAGCGGATGCTCCGCTCGTGCGAATACGCCGATCAGCCGGCGAAGCGTCAACTGGAAGCGGGCCTTTGCGTCCGTCGGCGAAAGCTCGGGAACCGCGGGCTGCTCTCCGATAATAAATTTCAGCTCGGGGATGAGTTCCACGACAAGTGTGCCGTTCGGGGCCAGAGCCTGTCGAAGATCATCGCGCCAGGTGCTCAGTTCAGTCTCGGATTTGCTTAGAAGACGACGGATCAGGCTCTGGAAGGCTTGCGCAAGGGTGGCGTAGGGAATATCGCGCTTAAGCTGATCGAACTTGCCGGATGCGAACTGGCCGTGCGTACGGACCAGAACTTTGTGCAACTCATTGACGAGCGACGACTTCCCGATACCGGGGTGGCCGCTGACGAGGACCAGCGAAGGTGTGCCGCTCTCGACGACGTGCTCGAAAGCGGCGAGCAAGGCATTGATCTCGCTCTCGCGCCCGTACAGAGCCTCCGGGATCAGCAGCCGATCCGGTCGATCGTGCTCGCCGAGAGGGAACTCGCGGATCGCACGGCGGGTTTCCCACTCGCTCAGGCAGCGCCGCAGATCGCGCTCGACGCCGGCGGCCGTCTGATACCGCTCTTCCGGGCTCTTCGCCAGCAGCTTCATGATGATCGTGGAGACCTGGGAGGGGACATATGCGAAGCGCGCGTGGAGCGGTGCCGGCTTTCGCGCAATATGGCCGTGCACCCATTCCATGGGATCGGAGGCCGTGAAGGGAAGGTCTCCGGTGAGCGCTTGATAGAGTGTGACTCCCAGCGAGTAGAGGTCGCTGCGGGAGTCGATCGAACGGTTCATCCTGCCGGTTTGTTCAGGGGCCATGTGCGACAGAGTTCCCGCGATCAATTCGGGAGGTTCGGGCGACTGACGCTCGCGCGGCAGGCGGGAAGCTATTCCGAAACCCATCAGCCATACACGGTCCCGCGAGGGATTGACCAGGATATTGGCGGGCTTGATGTCCTTGTGGACGAGGCCGCGTTCGTGCAGCCGAACCATTGCGGCCGCCAACGCGATAGCGATTCGAAGGAAGCCGCCGACTTCCATGGGCTGCGCGAGCAGACGATCGAGCGGCTCGCCGTCGTGGTACTCGAGCATCAGCACCGTGGCACCACGCTCCCGCATAAGTTCCACCGGACGCAACGCCCAGGCGCCGTCGATATGGTCCTTCAACTCATATTCGTGAGCAAAACGACTGACGGTGTCGGGTGGCGGATGCTCGGCTGCGGGAAGCACCGCGAGGCATGTTTGGCGCGTGCCGTCAGGGCTCTTGCGCCAGATTCTGTAGACCCTGCGCTCGCCGTCGTCCCACAACGCCTCGGGAGCGGCATCTACGCCGGCAGCGTCGAGCCAGGACGACCGATTCATTGCGGACCTTGCTGCCCACGACCCGCGGGCTCGCTCGTCCTCGCCGCTCGGTGCGCGACGCGACGAGGATGAGTTCCACCACGGCGGAGCGAAACATCACGTCGCAGTTGCAAAAAGTCAGACCGCACGATCAAAACTCCAGCTTCAACCCGAATTGCATGATTCGAGGATTT
This sequence comes from uncultured Acidobacteriota bacterium, assembly GCA_963803735.1. Lineage (GTDB taxonomy): Bacteria > Acidobacteriota > Terriglobia > Acidiferrales > UBA7541 > Palsa-189. Next base: position 41,576 of record CAWDNV010000030.1, read on the forward strand.
ACGCTCATCGCGCTGATCTTTCCGAACGTGCTCGGACTCGAGACATCGCCCGCGGGATTGGCAAAATTGGCCCAATTGAAGATGTTGAAGACCTCCCAGCGGAACATAAGACTGGCCTTCTCGCCGAGTTTTGTCCGCTTGATGAGAGCCGTGTCGACGTTGCGTTGGCCAGGTCCTCTCAGAATATTTCTTCCCAGGTCTCCAAAGATCGTCCCGCCACCAGTCACTGGAAACTTTCCATCGATGAGGGCTCCGTCAGAAATGAATGGCGCGGTAACGAATGCGCCGGTGTTAAAGAACTGATTGATGCGGCTGCTCACGCTCCCGGTCCGGCGCGCATCTTCTAACAGCACGTGTCTAAACCAGGCGTTTCACGAATGACGACGAAAAGTTGCAGCAGCGTTTTGATCGTGATGAAACTCGAGCCTCGTCGTGAGCATTGGCGGACCAGAGCGCGAAATGGTCTCCCAATGCCTGCATGACAGCCAAAATCGCCAAAAGATCGTCAACAATCCTGTCATGAGCCGCTCTTGGCTTGCCTGAGCCATACCTCGACCGCATCAGGAGCGCGAGGTTGCATGCGACGGCTTGAATCAGAACCTTCTTGTGCACGTTTTCTTTTCCTCGTACGTAAAGCCGGTCCAGTCCACCAGTATCAAACTGATGCGCGAAGTTCCTCTCGATCCGTTCACCCCTCCGCCGCTGCAAACCCTTGCCACGGTCCCCGAAAATCCGACGCCGATTGCCGTACACAGCAGCCTTCTCCTCCGCCTTGCCATTCCAGTTGCGCGTGCCGCGATCGGGTTCGGCGATATAGGTCCGCACTTCCATCTCCGCAAGGCCGAGCATGACGTCATTGCTGTGATAGCCCTTGTCCGCCACCACTTCTTGCACTCCGTCGGGATGCACTTCATACTTGCCTTCCGGCGTCTTTTCGGCAATCACGTCGGCCACTGCGATCGCTGCCTCAATCACCGTTTCCTGGATCGTCGTCGTGTCCGCCGCAGCTCCGCCGTGCGTGGTGACCGCAACGATGGCCCCGCTTTCCATGTCCACCGCGTTCTCGGCTTTGTAGGCCAGCGCCGTTCGTCCGTCCTTTAGTTTCGTGATCTCGGCGTCTTCATCACTCGGGCTGTTCCAGTCTTCATTGGATGTCTTCTTCTTACGCTTGCGGTCCATGCGGAGCAACGCTGCCGCGTCTTTGGCGTCGATACCTTCGGCTTCGGCAAGGCGCTTCAAATACGCCATGTAGCTTTCGCCCGTATCGCGGCGCACGATCGACTTCATGGCTGCGTTCGCCTCGAGAGTTGTCGAATCCACACCGATCGTTTTGCCATTGATTAGACCGGACTGCGCCAGTCGCTCCAACACAAAGCTGAAGATTCGCTGGTGGGTTTCGACGTCCATCAGGCGTCGAGTGCGCGAGATGGTGACGTGATCCGGTGTCTTCTCATCGAGTCCGATCGAAAGGAACTGCCGTAGTGTGAGCGAATCGGCAACACGCCAGGCGATGCCGCGCTCGCTGTCGAGTCCCTCGAAAAAGCCGATCATCATGATGCGGAAATACTGGCCCGGAGGCAGCGACGGACGTCCTAACGTCTGGTGATAGAAGCTGGCGCAACTGGCCTCACAGAACTGATCGAACTGGCCATTGTCGAGGACTTCGTTGAGCCGTTTGTAGAAAGGATGACCCGGTGCTGTTGGAAGCTCGCCCCCGTACCAGAGTCCTTCCTGCCTTTGTCTCTTCTTCCGCGTACCCATCGCCATAGGGTCGATTGTAAGGCCAAAACACTCCCGGTGCTACATGTTTTTGGACTTTAGACACGGGCTGTTAAGGTCGCCCCGGGCGCTAGGCTCCCTGTCGTGAAGTAAGTCGCCGGTCCGAAGAGCGTACCTGCGCCACTGTCAAGAATACTAAAAGGGAGCCCGGATTGGACCGTCACGACTCCGGAGACCGCCCAGCCCTGGCCTAATCTGGCGAGCGAGAATCGATGATGGTCCACCGGCTGTGGCAGTTGCCAGGTGTAGCTGAGCACGAACCTGTGTCTGCGATCGAAATCCGACGGACCTCGCTGGGCGGCTCGATTGTTCTGATCGTTGAATACCTGTTCGCCAACGATTGGGGCGCCGACGAGTCCGAGAGCAGTGGACCCGATACTATCGCCTGCTGTGTCGATCGATTTTGAGAGCGTATAAGCTGCCAGGAACTGAAGGCCATGGCTCAAGCGCTTATTGACCGTTGCTTGCACGGAGTCGTAGCGGGAGGTTCCGCTGCTCTCGACGCGAAATACAAGAGGAGCCACGCCGAGAAAACGAACTCGCTGCGCGGCATTCGCAACCGAGTTAGTAGTCAACCCATTTACAGGATTCGCGGGACTGGCCAGGGCGGGCTGATTGTCGCCCCGTGACACGGCAAGGTGAGTGCCTCTAGCGCCTGCGTAGGCGAGCGAGAACAAATAGCCGTGGGGCTGATACTGAATCTCCAACCCATAGTGCTGAATTGTCGCTTCCTTGAAATCCGGATCGATGATCGTAAAGAGTTGAGGGGTACGATCCCCGGTGTATGGCGGACCTGGCAGCATGGCGCCGACAAAGTTAGGGAAAGACGAGGGCAGCGGAAGTAAGGGAAACGGATGTTGGAAGCTCGAGGCTGCATTGGCCGCGCCGAACAAATTCTTCGTGACCTGGAAGGGGGGATTAAAAGCAGGAAGGCCGCCGGCTCCAAGGAAATTGATACGGTTGGCGTACAATCCATAGCCACTTCTGATGATGAGATCGCGCGATGACAAGGGCCGCCACGCCAAACCTATGCGCGGCTCGGGATGCCACTGAACCGGGTCATGGAGAAGCGTGGCATTGCCGCGCGGAAACCCCTCCGGCGCAGGCCCTTTGTAATTGTCCGCCAGCACGAATCCGGAGGTGGCGGGGTTTGTAAAGCCATCGGGCGGTGGCGGAACATAGAACTGCGGGTAGAAGCTGCTGAGCCGCCCATGGTCTTCGCTCTGCTGGCCGTTGGCCTCGAGGCGCAGCCCTGCACTGATAGTGAGTGCCGGCGATACCGTCCAACTGTCGGCCGCAAAAAAATGTGCCGCCGTCGAGCGCAATCCGATGTGCAGGACGGTAGCAGCGACCAGTTCGGCGAAGACATTGGAGAGTGGTGTGCCATTTCCGCCAGCGCCGACAGGCCCTCCCGGTAGACCAAGCAGGAAATCGGGAAACGACAGAAAGGTGAGCGTTCCATCTGTCGAACCGGCGATTTCGTTGAATTGATTACGGAATATCTCAGCTCCGATACGAAGATTGTGCCTGCCTCGCGACAACGAGACAGTATCGGAAAGATAGAAATTATTGTTCGCTATTTCGGTTTTGTCACTGACCGTGTTTCCGAGTTGGAAAGCGCCGAGTACCTGGATATACGGCAGGCTTCTCACCTGCTCGTCGCCCGCACGGGTAATCCCCACCGATTGAGCCGTCAGCGGTCCCGGAGCAGAGCTTCGACTGGCGATGCGGGAGTAGCCCGCGCGGAATTGATTCACGGCCTGCGCTGAAAAGATGTGTGTGTGCGCGATGGACAGGTTCCGATTGTCGATGGTCCGATGGGCCGGGAACCCAGGCACACTCGCGCCGGAGAATGGCACGTCGTGATCGGAGGTTGAGAAGAAGAATTTTGCCGATAACTGATCGGACTTGCCCAGGCTTCGGTCGAAGTTGGTATTGAACTGGTCTTCGTCGTAGCGTCCCGGCAAGACAGCCGTGTAGTTGACGCCACTACCCGCAACCTGTGGACTCGGGATCACCATTGATCCATCGGGGTTCTTCGCGTTTAGTAAATTGAGAGCCACAGGATTGATATTCGATCCGTCCTGCGCGATCGCCACGCCACCGAACAATCCTGTTTGACCGCCGAAGATCGCTCCCAAAGACGCGGGCGTGCGCACTGGCGGGATGAGGGGCAGGCTCTGCGATCGAACGCTGCTCGCGAGAGAGGCCGCATTCACGTCTCGCGTGGCTTGGTAGGAAACGAAGAAATAGGCCGGTTTGCTAGACCAGGGCAAAGGCAAGGGCCCACCCAGCGTGCCACCCGGCTGATGGCGGCGAAACTCTCCTCTCTGCACCCCTGTCGCATTGGCAAAGAAGTTGTTCGCGTCCAAGGCTTCGTTCCGGCCAAAATAGTAGGCATTCCCGTGGAGTTGGGCGGTGCCCGACTTGGTCTCGACGATGACGTTTGCGCCTCCCCCTCTGCCATATTGAGCGTCGTAGAGTGAATTCTGAACTTTGAACTCCTGGAGGGTGTCCGGGGCGGGTATCGCCAACCCGCCACCACTGGAAGCGGTGGCCTCGGTCATGTTTGCGCCGTAGCTGTTGGCATCGACGCCATTTAACATGAAGTTGTTGTCGCCGCTGCGTGCCCCGTTGGCGCGAATCTCCTGGCTCCCGGCTCCCATCTGCGTGGCGTCCACCACATCCGTATTCGTCCCGGCTGTCAGACCGAGGATCTGCGTGTAGTTGCGATTCACAAGCGGCAATGTCACTATCGTCCCTCGATCGATCACACTACCGAGTGCAACGTTGTCGGTTTGCAGAAGCGGTGCACTGACGACGACTTCCTCTCGTCGCCCTTCGATTGCCAGCTGTGTGGCAATGCTCCTCACTTCCGTAATCTGGATCACGATCGCGCGCACCACAAGCGGCGCAAAGCCCACAGCCTCCACCGTAAGCTCATACTCCCCCGGCGGTAGCAGGGAAAAGCGGTACAAGCCATCCTTATCGGTAATAGCCGTGAGCGTCACGCCCGTTCCGTAGTTGCGCAATGTCATCTTTGCGTTCTGCACGACGGCGCTGCTTGGATCGGTAACCGTGCCGGTCAATGCCCCGGTCGACGCAGATTGAGCACACACATCCAACGAGGTAACGACGACGATGAGACAGAGGATCAAGCTCTGGAGACCTGAGGCAGCGGTGGCGAAATGCACCTTGTTACGCACATTGACCGCCGTTCGGGCCCGCCAGTGGCGACCTTTCGAAGTTGATCTCCTGTGCATCGTGGACGTCCAGCTCCGTCGCGCAGCCATCGACCCATTTCCCTTTACAAAAGGATGCCTTACTCGCCAGCGACCGTCAATAAGACTTTGGTATTGCCCCGGCCGCGTCGCCCTGCTGGCGATCCACCGGCGCAAAACGTACCTGTTCCTACATGCCAATATCGGACATCCCCACCGACGCAAAAGGATCGCCGCTTTCGTGCTGCGAGATGCGACACCGGCACTGAGATAGGCATCGTGGGTGCCCCGGACCATTACTCGCCCCGGGCCGTTAAATTCGAGGATGGAACTGCGATAGGTCAACGGCAATCGTCAGGACACCAACTGCTACAGTCCATCCTCGGATCGTGACAAGCCGTTGCCTACGGAAGTATTGGGTCTGACCCAAAAACTGCCAAGGCAAGCCGACGGAAACGCCATCGTCCGGCTGTTACGTTGGCCGCAAGAACCTCGCTTTACGCGGTGTCGTAGCTCGATAGAAATGTCCTTCTGTTCTCCTCGATAGAAATGTCCCCTTCTGAGAATAGCTCCGGATCACGCAGTCGTTAAGCCGGGGAGTGCTGGGCGGGGCGAGGGGACGGCGTTTGAGTACCCTCGCCCCGCCCAGCACTGCAGAGACCTATGGGACTTGGAGTAAGCGCGCCAAGGGTGGTTTGCGCTAGGAATGTTCGGACGCTGCTCCCGTCGCAGGCTTTGCAGATTACGGGTTTTTGGGGCGCTCCTTCAGCTCTCGCCATTGCAACTCGACTTGCCGCCAGACGAGTCGAATGCTGCCGTCTCGCGGCCGCCGCACCAGAATCGTGCTGCCCGCCGGCACCACCGCGGCCCGTACAGCACCACCCAGTCGTTGCTGACCTTGCGCTCTTCTTCCTGGCAGAACACATCGTCCAGGTTCATCTGTTTCGGCACCGGCTCATGAAAGTCCACCGTTTCGGCGGGGCCGACGGCATACCGCGCGTTGTGCTTCGGCAGGTAGTCTTCTTCCAGGTACCGATTGGCCACCTCGTAGCTGCTGATATTCTTCAGCCGCATCTTTTTGATCGGCCGGTCTTGGTGCGTGCCGTGGCTGCGCTCCACTCGCCCCGGGCTTGCGGGGCAGGCGCTCCAATCAACTCCGTCCCCAGTTTCGCGCACATGCGCCCAAACTGCGACATGGGACTGATTCCCTGTTGCTTCTGCTTCTCGCTCGGAGCGTGATGGTAGGGTCCTTCCAATCCATGTATGGTGCCCGGGGAATTCCGTATTCTTCCACCCAGCTCCGCATCGTTTCTGCCACCGCCCAAGTGGTCTTTTCGGCGCCGATCCGCGCCACGCCCCGGCTGGTCGCATCATTCACCATGCTCACCCCAGGCAAGCCCCGCGGTCCGCGTTCTTCGAACCAAACTTCAAAGCTTCCGTCCATCTTTACCAACTCACCGAAGTGCGACCTTCGCTTCCTTCGCTGCCGATAGGCTTTGCGCTTCCGTTCCCGTTGCCATAGCCCCTCTGCCAGCATCCATCTCCGTAGCGTTTCGGCATCCAATGCAATGCCGTGATCCTCCCGCAGATGTTCGCCCGCCGGTGTCGGTCCGAACGCAGCGCCCGGTCCTTGGTAGTTCTTCCGCACCAGTTTCAGCTTGCACGCCTTCGCAGCTTTGCGTCGATCGTACTGTTAGAAGCTTTTCCGCATTTCCATGCACCGGCGCCGCGGCCCCGTCCCGCTGTTATTGCTTCCACAACCGTTTCGTCTGCCGGTAGCTCAATCCCAGGATTGCCGCCGCCTCCACCTGAGTCACTTCTCCGGCTTCTACCCGCGCCACAACGCCTCCGCGCCTCACTTCCTTTTCGCTCATCCATGTCCTTCCCAACCGGACCTCCTCAATCCAGTTTCAAGGGGACATTTCTATCGAGCTAAGAAAGGGACAGTTCATCGAAGTTCAACCAACATCGCTTTACGCGGGTGAACCGATACCAAGGTGTCGCCGATACTAAGGTCCAATGGATTCGGCCGCGAGGGTGTAGTTTCATAGACCGTGAGAGGAGATTCTATGAGCACACCCACACAGCCAACAACTTTCGGACGCGACTACCAGGGAACGCTTGAGAGCCTTCCAGTCGCCGCCCACATCCGCGAATGGGTCGCGAGGCAGCGCCAGAAAAAATAGCGGGCACGTTCCTATAGCAGAAGGAGCCTATCATGGCCATTTCAGGTTTAATTGGTTCGAGTGAGACCTTTCGCGATTTACTCGGTGCCATTCGCATCGTTGCACCAGTGGACTCCGCCGTCCTGATTCAGGGCGAAACGGGAACCGGCAAAGAAGTGATTGCTCGAGCGATCCATGAAGCCAGTCCTCGGCACAACAGACCACTCGTGTCTCTCAATTGCGCGGCGATCCCTTCCGCGCTTCTGGAAAGCGAACTGTTCGGTCATGAACGAGGCGCGTTCACTGGCGCCGTAGCTCAGACCGTCGGACGTTTTCAAGCGGCTGATGGTGGAACACTGTTTTTGGACGAACTCGGAGAACTCCCGCTCGAGTTACAGCCAAAGCTTCTTCGCGCCCTTCAGGAGAAGCAATTCGAACGCCTGGGGAGCAACCGTACCATTCGAACCGATGTCCGGATTATCGCGGCAACTAATCAGAACCTATGGCAGATGGTGCAAGACAAAGCGTTTCGGGCAGATCTCTATTATCGGCTGAACGTTTTTCCGCTGACTCTTCCGCCGTTACGTGAACGGAGACAGGATATTCCGCTGCTTGCGAATCATTTCGTTCAGGAATTCGCCAAGCGGCAAGGCAAGATGATCGACGATATTCCAAAACAGGTGATGAATGCCCTCGAACGCTACAACTGGCCGGGGAATATCCGAGAACTACAAAACGTCATCGAGCGAGGCGTCATCATGACGACGGGCCGTGTTCTGAGCTCGCATACGGCGAAAGATCTGATTCGTTGCGAGGCAATGGCAGTGGACGTACTCGAACCTGCCCAGCCAGTGAGTATTAAGACGCTGGCCGACGCAGAGCGTGCGCATATCACGGCGATACTTCGGGAAACTGAGTGGGTGGTGGGCGGACCGCGCGGAGCGGCCGCACAACTTGGAGTACCGAGGACGACTCTGCTCGCTAAAATGCGGCGGCTCGGGCTTTCCAGCGTCGTGCCACGAGGCCGGCCAGTGCGGGTCGGGGGACGATTCACTTGCCTCATAGGTGGCGCTGCCAGGCATTCGGACGGAGAATCCGTCGCCTTGCGAGTCGTGAGGGCGGCAGCGACTTGAAGTTCTCCGAACGGTGAATCTTGAGGCCAGTAGATCAAGGAGAAAAAAGATGGCATCCAGACATTCCCACCTCATTACTGACGCTCCTTTGGGGATTGGCGCCGTCCGCCAAGTTTACATCGATAGGGGTGGCCCCGAAGCCCGACTAATGCTGTGGGGTCGCACGCAAGCGAAAAACAAATTTCCAATAAAGCCGTTTCCGCTGACTGTTCAAGGACCTCCGCGCGGCGAAGAAGATATTCGCCTGGAAGAGCGGGGCCAGGAGCGTGCTCGAATTGCCCACGAACTGCACGACACGCTGCTCCAGGGATTTCTCGGTGCAATCATGTTGCTCCACCAAGCGGTGGAACAAACGCCTGCCGATTCGCCCTCTAAGCCCGCGCTCAGCCATGCTCTTCAACTGGTGCGTCACGCTGTTGATGAAGGTCGCGCGGCTATTCTGGGGCTCCGAACCTCACCCGCAATGTCGGGTCTCGAGCAAGCTTTTGCGACTTTTCTGGAGGCGGTCACTCCCGCTCGGGGTGTACGAGTTCGAGTATTCGTTCAGGGAAAACCGAGGACACTGAACCCGGCAATTCAAGAGCAAGTGTTTCTGATTGGCCGGGAGGCGGTCATGAACGCGTTGCGACATTCCGACGCGAAAAGTATCGAAGTTGAAATTCAGTATCTGCGTGACATCTTGCGAATGTTCGTTCGTGACAACGGCTGCGGAATTACGCCTGACGCCATCCAACAGGCGCGGGATTCGCATTGGGGTCTTCGAGGAATGCGCGATCGGGCGGCAAATATCGATGCGCGATTTGGCATTTGGAGTAGGCCGGGCGCGGGGACAGAACTGCGCGTCGCCGTTCCGCTTGGGCAGAACGAGAATCCATGATTGCGGTCCGTAACGAAGGGAGAAGTGAGAGTACCAATGAATACCTACTCGCCCGGATCCGGCGTCTCCGGATTTCTAGTGTTGGCTCGCGAGGACGGCCATTTTCGGTCGGAACAACGGTTTTCAAGCTCGATAGGTACCCTTTGGCGCAGGGTTGGTTAAGAGGAAAGCCTCGGGATGCACGCCGAGCCGCATTTGAGCGATAGGAAACGTGAGTACGGGACACCGAGAAAGGAGAGAACGAGATGAGCACAATTCGAATGAAAGATGGCACGGAGCTTTATTACAAAGACTGGGGAACCGGCCGCCCGGTCGTCTTTTCCCACGGTTGGCCCTTGAGTGCGGACGCGTGGGACGCACAGATGTTGTTTCTGGGGGAGAAAGGATATCGCGTAATCGCGCACGACCGACGCGGACATGGCCGGTCCAGTCAGCCTTGGAGCGGAAATGAAATGAACACCTACGCCGATGATCTGGCTGCGTTGATCGACACGCTCAACCTGAGCGACGTCACGCTCGTGGGACATTCGACGGGCGGCGGAGAAGTCGTACGCTATCTCGGCCGGTATGGAACGAAGCGCGTTGCGCAAGCCGTTCTCATTGGCGCCGTACCGCCGATCATGTTGAAGACCAGTGAAAATCCCGGCGGCCTGCCGCTCGAAGCGTTCGACGCGATCCGCGCTGGCGTGATTGCCGACAGGTCTCAGTACTTCAAAGACCTGAGTGTCCCGTTTTATGGGTTCAACAGGCCCAATGCGAAGCCATCGCAAGGCGTTCGCAATTCCTTCTGGCTTCAAGGGATGCAGTGCTCCATCAAAGCTGCGTATGACTGCATCAAAGAGTTTTCTGAAACCGACTTCACCGAGGATTTGAGAAAGATCGACATTCCGACCTTGATCCTGCATGGCGACGACGATCAGATTGTTCCCATCAGTTCGGCTGCCCTCCGATCTGCGAAGTTGATCAGGAATTCAGAGCTCAGGGTGTACCCAGGCCATTCGCACGGCATGTGCACGGTGAATGCCGATCTGATCAATTCGGACCTGCTCGCATTCATCCAGGCCCCGGTAAACGCCGGAGTGGCCACGTGACAGCCGGCACTAAGACCTCACGTGCCGAGAGAAGTCTGAGAAAGGCGCGCCATTGACTTCGTCGGGGCAGTCGTCGACGGCACGCCGCTTAGATTGACTGTAAGACAACGTCATTTGCCATAGGGATATCGATATGCCTGATACTACTTCCAGAAAAAACCGGGGATGGCTCGTCGCTGCCGTAGTTCTGGCGATTGCCGGCGCCCTTATTGCGCTCCTGTCGTCCAACGTCGCTGCCTGGGCGAGTAATGGCGCAGAGCAAAAGACCGACGACGCCTATCTACGTGCTGATGTCACACCTCTCAGCACCAAGGCCACTGGTCTTGTTGCATCCGTAGAGGTGTCCGATTATCAACGCGTGAGAACAGGACAACTGCTCGCCCGTCTTCGTGACGAGGATTTTCGTGCGCAGGTGGATCAAGCGGTAGCTGCCGTTAACGCTGCGCAGGCGGCTCTCACTAGCAACCAGAGGCAGAAGGAACTGCAGGACGCACGGGTCCAGCAGGCTCAAACAGGAATCACTTCCGCGGAAGCGGAGATGTCCGCTGCTGAAGCTGGCATTCATGCAGCGAATTCAGCTCTGGCAAATGCCCGCAGTGGAGTTGCGGCTACTCAAGCGGACGTTCAACGCACTTCACTCGAGCGCAAGCGCCAGGAGGCGCTCGTTGCGGCCGAGTCGGCGACCAAGCAAAAGCTCGAACAAGCGGTTGCGGACGAAGAACGTTTTCAAGCGCAGCGTGCCGGTCGACTGGCTGAAATTGATTCGGCAGGCGCCCAACTTTCCAGCCGCCAAGCTGACCTTCAACGCGCCCGGGCTCATCTGGATAACTCCCGCGCGGAGCTTGAGGCCCAACGGCGGCAGCGAGCCGTGCTCGACTCTCAGGAGCAAACACTCCACGCGGATTTAAGCGGGCGCCAGGCCGCCCTCGAATTGGCGCGAACGAACCTGGGCTTTACGCGAATCGTCGCACCGCAGGATGGGATTGTTGGCGAACGAAAAGTCCGAGCCGGACAGTTGGTGAGCCCTGGGACGCAGATCTTGTCCCTTGTCGAGAATCAAATCTGGGTTCAAGCGAACTATCGTGAAACGCAGCTCTTGAGAATTCGTCCGGGTGACCGGGCGGAGATTCGCGTGGACGCGCTTCCTGGCTTGGTTCTGAAAGGACACGTGGAAGAGATCGCCCCGGCCAGCGGATCTCAATTCGCGTTGCTGCCTCCGGACAACGCGACCGGGAACTTCACAAAAGTCACGCAGCGCGTGCCTGTAAAAATCGTCCTCGACGATCACCAGAACGGGACGGAACGATTGCGGCCTGGGCTTTCCGTGGTCGCCTCTGTCAGAACCAAGGGCTGATGCACATGACTGCCTCCGTACCTCATTCGGCCACCTCAGGCTTGCCGCGGGCGATCGCGACGAACCCGTACGTCGGAATACTCGGTGTGTTTCTCGGGGCATCGGTAGCGACCCTGAATGGCAAACTGGTTAGCATTGGTTTGCCTGACCTTCGCGGCGCGCTCGGGTTCGGATTCGACAAAGCATCCTGGATTCCTACCGTACTCAACATGGCCACAATGTTCATCGGGGTATTCGCTGTCTTTCTCGGAGCTGCATACGGAATCCGGCGGGTATTACTCGTTACGGGAGCGATCTTTACCATCGCGTCGATTCTGCTTCCCTTCTCCCCCGGACTCACCGCTATGCTCGTATTGGAGGCCATCGCCGGAGCGTCATCGGGAACCTTTTATACCTTGACGCTCACCTTCGTCGCTCGCAATCTGCCGCCAAAGCTCCTTCTGTTCGGATGCGCGGCCTATGCAATGGACATTGTGGTGACTAGCCACGTTGCGTCGTTGATTCAGGGATGGCAAATCGACCATTTATCGTGGCATTGGATTTTCTGGACTGCCGCTGTTATTACTCCCGCGATGATGCTGTGTGTCTACCATGGAATTCCACCCACCGATAACGGCGCTCGGCCGAACTGGCGCGGATTCCTTTACGCGAGCACCGGATTGGCGCTGATCTATGGCGCTCTCGACCAGGGTCAGCGGCTGGATTGGTGGAACTCCGGAGTGTTCCTCGGCATGCTGGCGGGGGGAACCTTCCTCCTGCTGGCTGCAGTCGTTCGGCGATATTGTGAACCGAATCCCATGGTCAATTTGTCGTTCTTGAACGCCCGCAACGTGCTCATATTGGGTCTGGGGATTGTCACCATACGGTTTGCGCTGCTCGCGCCCTTGGCCGCAATTCCCGGTTTCCTCGGCAGTATCGCGCAGTACCGGCCGGTTCAGACTGGCGGCGCTTTGGCCTGGGTCGCATTTCCTCAGTTCGTGCTCGTTTGGCTCGTTGCGCTTTCGACCGCTTTCATCCAGCCTCGTGTGGTGATGGCCAGCGGATTCGCGGCCATTGGCATTGCGTGCTGGATGGCTGCGCATCTCGACTCCCAATGGGCGGGACGGAGCTTTGAGGCGCCTGAACTGATGCTGGCCATGGGAATCGCCGCGGCGTTTGTTGCGCTCGTAGTAAACATACTCTTGCTCGCCGTCGAAATGGGCGCGGTCACCAGCGTCGTCAACGCTTCGACCTATGTGGCATGGATGCACACGATGCGGTTATTGGGAGGCGAAGTCGGGGCCGTGGTCTTTGGTCGTTTCGTCACTATACGGGAACAAGTGCATTCCAATCTGCTGGGGTATCACGTTGCGGCCGGAAACTGGATTACCGACGAGAGGTTGCGCGATACGGCGCTCTTTTTCACGCAATCATCGGCAGGGCCGGAGGAAGCAGCCGCTCGCTCCGCTGCGATCCTCGGCGGACAAGTACGGGTTCAGGCCTTGTCGCTCGCGTATTCCGATGCGTTTCTGCTGATCGGCTGGGCAATCGCCGCCTATCTTCTTCTGCTTGCATTTATGCGGCCAGGTTCGATCAGTCTTCGCCCCAAGGAGAAGAACACATGAACTGTCGGATCCTGGTGCCGCTATTGATCTCGATTCCCGCTGTCGCGCTCGCGGCCGACTCCATAGCACTGACCCTTCCGGAGGCCGTCAAACTGGCGATTGCGCAGAACAGAACCATCAAGCTTGCGCGCCTGAAAGTCCGGGAGAAGGAACAGAACAAGGCGGGCGCGAAGGCTGACTATTTTCCAAAGCTGAAGAATGAGTCCACCTTTGTGCACGTGACTTCCGTCCAAAACGTGGAGATCCCACGCGGCGCATTCGGAGTACTCCAGAATTCCGGGCCGGTCCCAACGCACGACATCGTCATCGGCCAGGGAGGTTTAACTGCCGAGACCATCGGAACAGGTCTGACCCAGCCGCTGACACCGCTGATTCGCATCCGCCAGGAGAATCGCGTCGCAGCCTCGCAGGTAGCGGCGTCGCGGGAGGACGTCAGGAAAATCGAGAACCAGGTTGCCGTGAAAGTCCATGAAGCATACTACGGGATATTGGTTGCACAACTGCAGAAGCGAGCGGCGGAGCAGGACCGTGCTTACGCCACAACTCGCCTAACCGAAGCACAAGCAGGCGTGCGCGATGGGAGTGCTCTCAATCTCGACATACTCGATGCCAAGGCGGGGCAGCTTCAAAGCGAGCAATCGCTGCTGACGATCGATCTTCGCTTGGCCGATCTGAGCGCCGAATTAGACGACTTGTTGGGGCTCCCGCTAGGCACTCGGCTCGTTCTGAGTCCTGCGCTTGCGAACACTGCTGCCGCCCTCTCGCGTGAAGAAATGCTCAAGATCGCATTCGCTGCAAATCCGGAGATTACGTCCGCCATGCAAACGGTCGAGCAGGCGAAGGCGGCCGTCACGGCGGCCAAATCCGCCTACATTCCCGACATTGCTGTCTTCGCGCGCCAGAGCTACCAGAACGGCGTACCGTTCCTGGTCCGCAATTTCGGGACGTTTGGAATCGTAATGAACTATGACGTCTTCGATTTCGGCAAGCGTCGCGCGGCGGTTCGGGAGCGCGAAGCGCAATTGGCCCAGGCGCAGGAGAATGTCGAGCGTTTGAAAGACGCGACCGCCGTCGAGATTGAGCAGAGCGCAAACAAAGTAGAGCGGACGAGCAGGATGCTTGAGGTCGCCGCCGAAGTGGTCAGACTTCGCACGGAAAGCGAGCGCGTTGCCGAAAACCAGTTGAGAGAAGGAATCGCGCTGGTTTCCGTCCGGCGAGCAGCGTCGGCGATGAGGTACAAAGCCCAGGCAGATCTGCTGCAGGCCCAACTGGCCCACTCGCTAGCTCAGGCGGAGTTGCAGCAAACGATCGGTCGTACTCCAGGGGAGTAACCGGTGGGAGTTTGCGGTGCGATCTCCTGGGCGGAGTATGGCTGAACGGCCATGAGAAGGAGAAACCAGTGACTGCATCCAACACCGATTTCCGCACACGGCATGGCCGAATCGATTCCCAACGACTTCGTCGTGCCATTCTACCTGGAAGACCTAAAACGGCGAATCTCGATCGCGCATGTCGACCAGCGGTTCTACGCGTTCGACGCAAAACGATTATGTGCCAATGCCACGGTTCGCGCTTCGACATAACAATGGCAGCCGTAATCAATGGGCCAGCGACTGCCGCGCTCAAGAGGTACACCGCGCAGGAGGATGAAGGGACCCGTTCGGATCCAAGTATGATCCGTCACCAGAGAGCAGGAGGAATATATTGATATGGGATGTGAGCTTCTTCACAAGGTACTTCAGGCGCATGGCGGGTTGGACCGATGGAATAGCTTCCAGAAGGTGCACGCGACCATCGTCACGGGCGGGCAGTTATTTGGAATGAAGGGCACGCCGCAGGCCCCAACTCCTCGCCGCATGGCGGTGGCTACCAGACACGAATGGGCCTCAGTCACCCCTTATGGCGCGGATGACCAGCGTACTGACTTCACTGCGAACCGGATCGCGATCGAGAAAGTCGATGGAACCGTAGTCAAAGAACGACTGCGCCCTTCCGAGCACGCTGAGGGAAAAGCTGTCGATGCTCCGTGGGACGCTCTCGATCGGGCGTATTTCAACGGATATGCTCTTTGGACCTACCTCACGACTCCGTTCCATTTTGCGATGCCCGGTTTCGATGTGGAGGAGATCGCTCCGTGGCACGAACAGGACGAGTTGTGGAGAGGACTGCGGGTGACCTACCCGCCGGATATCGTAAGCCATAGCCGGCAGCAGGACTTCTATTTTGGCTCCGACTTTCTGCTCCGCAGACACGATTACCACGTGGAGGCTTCTGGTGGTTTTGCGGCGGCGCAATACGTGTTCGAGCCGGCGACGGTGCAGGGAATCACCCTTCTTACGAGGAGAAGAGCGTACATGAGAGACGCAAGCCTCTTGCCGGTTCGAGACCGATTGATGGTCTCGATTGATATCTCGGATGTTACTTTCTCGTTAAGCAATCCCAGTCTTCTGGAAGCATGGCCTCGCTGAGACGAGTGTTCAGGACCTTTAACAGGCCACAGGTGTGCGCAAATCTGGCTTGTATACGGCATTCAAGGACAAAGAAGATCTGTTCGTGGAGAGCCTGCGCAGATATTTCGACGTCCTCATGTCCCGCGGACACCTGACGAAACAGCCTCTGGGTTGGACCAATGTGGAGAGTTTTCTTAAGGTCTGCTAGGAGTTGGGGGCATAAGGGCTGCTTCTCGGTGAACTCGATGCGCGAGTTCGCAGACCTCCCCCTGAAAGCCCGCCATGCTGTAATTGGTTTCAATAGCTTAGAGGGAGTTTTCATCGGGTTGGCATTGAAAATGGACAGCAAATCCACTATCGAGCGTCTGCGACGTCGCGGCGGGAACAGCAGACAAAGAGCTTATCCAGGTTCCAGGGACGCCACACATTCCGCGATTCAAATGACGATAGCGGTCGTCACATTCTCCAACGTATAGTTCGGAAGGACGACGCGCCTGCCTACCCGGAGGTGCGCAGCCACCATGCCCAGCCATGGGGAGCGCGGGCCGGAAGCGGGCGATGAATTCGAGACCACTTTTCGCGTCGTTCGAGAACTCGGCCTAGATTTGAGCCAAGCCGCCATCTACGAATAGCTCGATCCCGTTCACATAGCTGCTGTCATCCGAAGCCAGAAACATGACCGCTTTCGCGATCTCGTCCGTGCTCCCAGGCCGACCCAGAGGTATGTTGCTGATCGAACCCTGGACGAACTGATCGACTTGCTCCTGGGTGAGTCCAAGCGACGTGTTATAGCCTGGCGTTGGAACAACGCCAGGGCTAATGGCATTTACTCGTATCCCTTGTTCCTTCAAGTCCACGCACCAAGTCCGCGCAAATGAACGGACTGCCGCCTTGGTCGCACTATAAACGCTGAAGGCCGGACTCCCGGTGATCGAGACAATCGAGGCGTTTAGCACGATGGAGGCGCCTCGGTGCATTAATGGCAGCGCCTTCTGTACCGTAAACAGTAGTCCCCTGACGTTCACGTTGAACTGTTTGTCAAAATGATCCTCGGTGATTTGGCCCAGTGGCGCAAACTCGCCGGTGCCGGCGTTCGCAAAAACGATATCGAGCGTGTTTTTCTGCTCCTTCACCGCATAGAGCCTATCGATATCCGCCGGTTTCGCGACGTCGCTTTGCACGCCCGTCACATTGCGGCCGATCTCGTCAACCGCTCGATCCAGCTCACTTTTTCGGCGACCCGTAATGAACACATGCGCGCCCTCGTCGACGAACCTCTTCGCCGTCGCGAGTCCGATCCCGCTGCTGCCACCGGTAATCACTGCGACTTTCCCTGCGAGCTTTTGTGGCACCTAACCTCCTTCGTGTTTTAATTCAGCGTAAGAGAGACAGCCGCGCGGCCCTTGCGGGAAAGTGTGAAAGTTGCAAAATCCTGACAAGAGTTGTACCGACCCTCCTTTTCGTCATCGCTTCCCGGCGCGCCGAATGGGCCATCCGCTCAGCGTATGTTCGACAATCGCGATGAGTTGTCCTCGATTCGCACCCGTGGCGGCTTGAACCGACAACCCGACATTCACCGTCTGCAGGAATTCTGCGAGCACTGCCGCGTTGGTACCCTCCGGCAGATCCCCCTCTTCCACGCCTCGCTGAAAACGATCGCGCAAGGCCGCGAGGCCATGTGCCCGTTGTCTTGCAAATTCCCGCGCGAAAGGATCGGAGAGATCGCCACAGGACAGAGCCGCGTGGACCCAGAGACAGGTGGGCGGCGTTCGCGAGTCGCAGACAAGGTCAACGATCCCGCGCAGCACATGGCTCGCGACCTTATACGTCGTCGGCTCTTTGAGCGCCTCCTGAAGATAGGATGACGGGCCTTCAAAGTAACGTTCCAGAGCCTGAAAGAGCAGAGATTCCTTGTTCCCGAATGCGGAGTAAAGGCTCGGACGGCTGATACCCATTGCCTCCGTCAGGTCGGTTATAGATGTTCCAAGGAATCCCTTCCTCCAAAACAATAAAACCGCCTGGTCCAGGGCTCGTTTGGTATCGAATGCGCGGGGACGGCCAACGGCGCGAGTCGGTGTACTTTGTTCCATGCCCCCCCCGGCTCAGCCGATGCTCGACAACTCCTCTGCTCGGCGACTCTATTCTATACTGAATGGTCTAAAATAGAGGAATTCAATGAATTGCGGGTCAAAACGCTTGAACCGCAGGGTTCGTGGTGCCGGCGATAGCCAAAGGAGCGGAACAGAGTGAGCCACACTGGCTGCTGGGTATGGGATGTTCGCTCCGCCGCGCCCGTCTATTGGTCGGCGGAGATGTCCCGAATTTGCGGGCGTGACCCAGCCCGTGGCCTGCCGTCCGTCGACGAGTTTCGCGCTATCCATGCACTCGAAGACTGGTCGGACTGGCTTGCCGCGGTTCGGCGGTCCGTACAAGACCGGACAGATTTCGCAATTGAGTGCCGCCTGGTGATCCCGAACGGTGATGTCAGGCAGGTTCACATTACAGGTCGTCCCATCGCGGGGGCGGCTAACGAAGTGACTGAAATCATCGGATCGACCGCTCTGGTGACTGGGCTGCCAGCGGATGGTCTGGCTCAAAGCCGAACTGAGGACGCTCCGTTGCTCCCGATGATCGACTTGATACCCGGGCTGGTATGGTCTGCCCTGCGAGACGGCTCGAATGAGTATTGCAACAGAACTTGGTTGGACTATACCGGGCATACCGTGGAAAAGGCAAGGGGCTGGGGTTGGATCGAGTCCGTCCATCCGGATGATCTGGAGAGGCTGCGGCAATATTGGCTGTCCGTTGTGGCAACCTGCGAACCCGGAGAGATTGAAGCGCGCCTGCGACGGTTTGACGGCGAGTACCGATGGTTTCTGTTTCGAGCGAGGCCCCACTTAGACAGTTCGGGAACGGTCAT
Organism: uncultured Acidobacteriota bacterium; assembly: GCA_963803735.1. Classification (GTDB taxonomy): domain Bacteria; phylum Acidobacteriota; class Terriglobia; order Acidiferrales; family UBA7541; genus Palsa-189. Next base: position 60,170 of record CAWDNV010000030.1, read on the forward strand.
CAAATGGTACGGGACGAACACGGATATCGAGGATCGCAAACAGGCGGAAGATGCGCTTCGCGGCAGTGAACGCGAACTCCGTCAACTCGTGGAAGCAATTCCTGCCTTGGTCTGGAGGGGCACCGCCGAAGGCGACCTGGATTACACGAACTGGCGTCTCGCAAACTATCTTGGCAAAACTGCTGCAGAACTCACGCACGGACAATGGGCCGAACTCGTGCACCCGGATGATCGGGAAGCAACCGTCGAAAGGTGGCAGCAATCGGTAACCGACGCCTCTCCTTACCAGGATATTTACAGGCTACGACGCGCCGACGGTCATTACCGTTGGGTCGAATCTTTGGGCGATCCAGTGAAGGACGGACGCGGCCGCGTCCTTCGGTGGTACGGCCTGCTAACGGACATCGAGGATCGCAAGCGGGCGGAAGATGCGCTCCGGGAAAGTGAACAGCATTTCCGCAGGATTGTAGATTCGATACCCGCGCTTATGTGCACAATGACGGCGGCAGGAGTAGTCGAGACTGTGAATCGACCCATCCTCGACTATTTCGGAAGAACTGTCGAGGAGTTGCGGGACTGGGCGTTCAACGGAGCAGTGCATGAGGACGATATCGAAAGGGTGGTTGCCCAGTGGCGGTACTCGATCGAGTCAGGGACAGCCTATGACATAGAGCACCGCATCCGTCGAGCCGATGGAGTGTATCGCTGGCACCACGTTCGGGGCCAGCCGGTGCGGGACGCTGAGAATCGCATTCTTCGTTGGTATGTGCTGCTCACGGACATCGAAGACCGCAGACGGGCTGAGGAAGCGATTCGCACGAGCGAGAGGGAACTGCGTCAACTCGTTGACCATGTTCCCGGCTACATCGCGACCGCGAACGCTCGCGGGGAACACGATTACGCTAACAAGAAGCTGGTCGACTATACCGGTGCGTCCAACGAAGATACGTTCGGCCTGGGATTCATTGATACGATTCATCCCGACGAGCAGAAATTCGTCCAGACTGAGTGGCTACGATGCGCTACTTCTGGTCAGCCGATGGATATTCAGCATCGTCTCCGCCGCTTCGACGGTGCGTATCGGTGGTTTCATGTGCGCGTCGAGCCCTTCTTAGACGTGGACAGGAATGTCATTCGCTGGTACGGGCTGCTGACGGATATCCATGACCGCAAACTCGCGGAAGAAGCCGTCCGGGCAAGCGAAACGCGCTTGCGGTTGATAACCGAGACTATTCCCGCGATCCTGACGAGTCGGGACGATCAGGGGAAGCTCGACTACGTCAACCGGCGATTGGAGGATTACATTGGGAAGTCTGGTCAGGAGATTATCGATTCCTGGGTGTCCCTAATCCATCCGGATGACCGGGAGAGTCTCTTGCGCGTGTGGCGCGATTCACAGGAAACTGGAGAGCGTTACGAACTCGACTACCGGATGCTCGGCGCCAACGGTGAGTATCGCTGGTTTCAGGTCCGCGGGGCTCCCCTGCTGGATCAAGAGGGGCGGGTCCTCCGCTGGTATGCCGTAATCACCGATATCGAAGAAGCCAGGAGAGCCCGAGAGGCTCTTCTTAAGAGCCAGACTCGACTGGCTCGAATGTCACAAATCACGGCTATCGCCGAACTTTCGGGGTCTATCGCGCATGAGGTCAATCAGCCTTTGGCCGCCATCCTGGCGAACGCCAACGCATGCCTGGCTTGGCTATCCGGCGATCCACCCAATCTCGAAAGAGCCCGCGGAACCGCCGAGAAAATCATCCGGAATGCGAATTCGGCCGCTGAAATCGTCCGGCGAGTGCGAGCGCTGTTCAAACAAACTCAGCCAGCGCTGGTCTTGTCGGACATCAACGATACCGTTCTCGAAGTATTGAATTTGATAGCGAGCGACTTCCGCGATGCTGACATTGGAGTCGACACCGAACTCGCGCCAGACCTTCCGATGATCGCGGTGGATCGCATCCAGATTCAACAGATTCTGATGAACCTCGCGCGCAATGCGATTGAGGCAATGGAGGGTGTCAGGGATCGGCCGAGGAAGCTGTCGCTTGTTACACGGTGTGACGGAGTGGAGATCCTGATGCAGGTGCGCGATAGTGGCTGCGGTATCGCGAATCCCGCGTCAATCTTCGACCCGTTTTTCACGACGAAGGAAACCGGCATGGGAATGGGCCTCGCGATTTGCCGCTCAATCGTTGAAGCGCATGGAGGACGTCTCTGGGCAACCCCGAACGAGGGGGCCGGCACAACCTTTAGCCTAACGTTACCTTTGCATTCGGATGCGGCGAGATGAGTCTCACGGGCGAGGTCGTTTATCTGGTGGACGACGACCCCTCGGTGCGCGAAGCACTCTCGGAGCTCTTTTCTTCCCTCGGCATTGAGCATGTCACCTTCGGCTCGGCTTCCGAATACCTCAGTTTTGTGAGGTCAGACCGGTGTGCCTGTCTGGTGCTGGATGTTCAGATGCCGGAAATCAACGGCCTCGACCTGCAACAACAGCTTGGTAGTGAATCCGGGCCGCCGATCATTTTTATCACCGGTCGCGCCGATATACCATCCACAGTCCGGGCGATGAAAGCGGGCGCCAGCGAATTCCTGACAAAGCCGGTTGATTCGCAGTCCCTGCTGGCCGCGATCCGATCCGCCTTCATCAAAGATCTGGAGCAGCGGCAGAAGACCGCCGAACTCATGGAACTTCGGCGCCGGTTTGCTCTCCTGACCCCTCGAGAACGAGAGGTGCTTCCCCTCGTGGTCAGCGGGATGCTGAACAAACAGGCCGCCGCCGTGCTCCGCATCACAGACGTAACCCTTCAGGTTCATCGCGGACAAATTATGAAAAAGATGGAAGCCAACTCGTTCGCAGATCTGGTCAGGATGGCTGAAAGACTTGGAATTCCCTCACCAGGCAGGATGTTATAGAAATCTATAATAGCCAGGGCGGTCCCGACGACCGTAACATGAGGAGTTGCTCCTGAAAAAACCACCATCATGGATTCACGCCCCTTTCTTGCCGGCGTCGTGGACGATGATCCACGCGTCCTGGAGTCGTTCGAGGAACTTCTCACTTCCGCCGGCTACCGAACTCTCCTGTTCTCATCCGCTGAAGCGTTTCTGGAAGCGAACGGACTCCAACAGGTTGACTGTCTTATTTCCGATATTCGGATGCCGGGGATGAACGGTTGGCAGCTTATTCAGACCGTTCACAACGCACGTCCCGATTTGCCTGTCATCCTGATGACGGCGCGCGACGAAGAACAATCGCGCGTTCAGGCTCAGCGCAACGGAGCGCGCTTCTTCTTCAGGAAGCCCTTTGACGGTCGGGAATTGATCGCAGCTCTGGATAGAATCCTGCGCCGGGAAGAGAAAGATGAGAAGTAAAGCCGATTAGTTGCCAGTGGCCGCTTTGGCGGCCAGCTCCGCCTTCTCTCCGAACGGGGTGAAGCGAAGGTCATCGCAAGCTACTGGAAGAGGCAACAGGACGCCAGCCGCGCGGCTTCGCGAAGCCCATTCAACAAGTTCGGAATAAATCTGAAATCGATCCACCCGTCCGAGCCAGATGTCATGTGACGCACTCGAAATGCGAACCACATTCGTGAGATCGCAAGGCCCCAGGCAACCCGCAATCGTGAGTTGTAAATCCTTCTTCAGTCCCCGTTCTCGCCATGCCGCCTTGAGCCATTCCAGCGGGACCTCCGGCTTGCCGCGATGTACCGCGCCGCAGCAACATCCTGAGCAGACGATCACCTGCCCTATGACTTCGCGTTTGGTCTTCAATCCCATAGGTAGCGCCTCAGCAGACGATCATGTGGATTCCGATCCACAAGCTGTACACCGACGTGAAACCGGCGAGCGCGCGGAAAAGGGTGGGAGTCGATCTGGACAGTGAAAAGACGCTCGTCGCAGCGGTCGTGAGGCCCATATTGGAGATGAACATCCCCGCGGCGAACATCGCCAGCCCCAGGACTCCGTTCTGAACGCCACCCAGATTTGACGCGATGAACAGCACAGATAACTGGGTCGGAGTCTCGGCGCCGATGCCATGCAGCACGCCAAGGCTCAACGACGACTTCGGACCGTAACCAGCCGTGGAACTCTCAACGGCCGGGCGGCGGTATACGCGGTTCCAGAGCGCGAGAAGCGCACGGCCGCGACTCATGGGCGCGCCGCCGGTGAGGAACGCAACCAATACATACGCTCCCAGCAGCACCAGGGTCATTCCGATCACCCGCTCCATCCACCGTGAAGCTTCAGACGGCACGGAGCGCCTGAGCACTATGATCCCAAGGCCCAGGAGCCCAACCGTCGCGGCATGGCCCGAAGCGTACAGCAGGCCGCATCGCGTGGCATCAAGAGGAGTACGCTGGAGGCTGGTGACATCGGTTATGGCCGCCACGTGGTCGATATCAATACCATGCTGCAGCCCGAGGACGGTACAGGAGACCAGCGCTCCCGCTAATGTCATGCCTGTGCTCCTTTTGTATGGCGCGCGGCGACCTCTTCCATCTTGATCGCCATCTCACCTGGTGTGAGAATGCCCTTCTGGAACAGAATGTTCGCAAAGGCAACAATCCAGCGCTCGTAATAGGTCAGCTTGCCGATCATCTCGGCGCCCAACGACTCGACTCCGCGGCGCTTCTCTTCCGTATTGAGAATCTTGTGGAAGTCGAGCACGTCGGCCAGAGCGTGACACCGTTTTTCCCACGGCTGAAGCTCATGATCCTTACAATCGATACGGTCGGCAGGAAGCCCCCCAATATCGTTCGGGAGGCGCTTGACGAGGTTTTCGGGTGAGGTCATTGGATACTCCTGTTTTGCGGTTCGATCGTGGACACGCCAATCATGGCGTCGCGCGTTACCAGGGAAGCGAGTTCCTCCGCGCTCCAGTTCTCGGTTCCTTCGGGGCGCTGAGGTAGGACCAGATACCGAACGATCGCGGTCGAATCACTCACGCGAATCTCGACATCATCGGGAATCATGGTGCCGAACTCCGCGAGCACGGCTCTGGGCTCTTTCACGGCTCTCGCGCGATACGGCTTTTGCTTGTACCAGTCGGGAGGAAGACCCAGCACGGGCCGCGGATAACAGGAACAGAGCGTGCACACGATCAGGTTGTGAACATTGCTGGTGTTCTCCAGGACGATGAGTTGCGTATCGTCGTAGAAGGTGATGCCGAGTTCCTCACAGGCGGTCCGGCCGTTCTTAAGCAGACGCGCACGGAACTCAGGATCGAGCCACGCCCGCGCTACGACTTTGGCGCCGAGTTGCGGAGTCCGCGAGTCGAGAACTTCGATCTGACGCCGAATCTCGGCCGCGTGAATCAATCCCTTCTCCACGAGCAATTCGCGCAGGGCCGTTTCCATGATTTCGTAGAAGCTCAGAGCGTTGTCAGGAGCGGTTATTGGTGTGTGGTCATGAGGGTGCATTTACTTCATCCTTTCCAACCAGTTTTCGAATACCTCAATGCGCAGACCATCAGAGACCGAACCCGCATAGCCGGGCCACAGATCGGTGAGTGGAATCGCGATGCGATAATAGTGTCTTTTTTGGCCGGCATTGCGGCCAAAGCCCTCTTCTTCGTTGTTCACAGCCGGGGGCGCGATGACCGCCTCGACCACGGCGTGTTTCCCTCGAATGTAATGGGGAACGCGATAGTGCCCCACCGGGAAACGGACAGAAATCACAACCTTATCTCCCGCCCGGAAGGCTGGTTCCTCACCCTCGGCTTTGACAAGTTCCAGCTTCGTCAAGGTAAGTTCGTTGCCCATGAATCACCACTCCTTCGGCGCCTGTTTGGTGTCAGCGTATGGGCCGACCCAGAGTGCCATTTGTATCTGAATCGACTTGCACCATGCCGTGTGCATTCTCTCAACCTCATCCTCGGAATTTCCCTTTGCCGTGAGATAGGGTTTGATGGTTTTGTTCATCACCGCAGTAAAGGCGATAACATCGCGCATCGGTACATAAGGACTGGACCGCACCCCGTCCATCTCGTTCTTCTTTAAGCTGGTGTGGCGCAATCCTATTTCCTGCTGGTAATTGATCCAATCCTGGTCGTAGGGCCGCAGGCACGTGTCCAGAATCCATTGGCGAAAACGCGCGTTGCTTCGCTCCAGGTACGCTGGAATTGCTTCCCCCTCGGGCGTTCGAGAATGTCTGGCGAGACTCGGAATGCTCGCGATGATCTCGTTGCGCCAGTGGTGGACGATTTGCTCGACTTGATCTCCGAGTACCTGGCCAGCCAATCGCAGGTAGCGCTCGTCCTCTTCCGTAAATCCCGCGCTGACCTTCAACTCGGCCAGCTGTTCTACCGAAACCGGCGACCTCGCAACCTCGGCCAGACCGTACGAGTATCCTGGGATCTCTTCGGCGCCCCTTCTCATGCCATCTCCGATACAATCTCCGCGAGAAACGTATTCGCAAGCACACACGGCAGCTCTCCCTCAATCTCGTGAACCGCACCTCGGTCGAGATCCGGTCCAGTTCGCACGAGATCCGCAGTTTTTTCCTTGGCCGCTGCCGTCGTTTTCACATGTAGATCCTCCATTTCACGGTTATTGGCCCTAGCGCACGCGCACGCGCGCCCCGCTTGAAGCGGCGGTCATTCCACTGGGTCCGCCGCACAAATGCTGCGTTGTCGCGAGTTGCGCTTTCCGGGTCAAAACGCGATCAGTGGCCGAGTATCCGAGCGTCATTGCGACCACCAGAAGCACTCCCGGTAAGACTGGCGGACTGGGCACCGGGATGTCGAAATAGCGGCATCCCGCGCCGATCAAAAACGCGACAACCGCGCCAACTAAGACTTTCATGTCACGCCGCAGCTACTTTGCCTTGCGCGATGAAGGTCAGCAACTCATCGTTCACCCGGTCTTTCAACGTCGAGGGCATTCCGTGGGGAGCGCCGGCATACACCTTGAGCGTCGAACCCTTCACGATCTTTGACGAGAGAAGGGCCGAGGCCCCAATCGGCACGATCTGATCGTCATCGCCATGCAAGATCAGAGTCGGCACGTCGAATTTCTTAAGATCTTCTGTGAGATCGGTCTCCGAGAAAGCCTTGATGCAGTCGTACGCGGCCTTGTGGCCGCACAACATGCCTTGCAGCCAAAAGGAGTCGCGCAGCCCCTCCGAGATCTTGGCTCCGGGCCGGTTGAAACCATAGAAGGGAAGGCTCAGATCCTTGAAGAATTGCGCGCGATCGGTCAACACTGCGGCGCGCAGCTCATCAAAGGCTGAGATCGGCAAGCCGCCGGGGTTCTTGTCCGTCTTCAGCATGAGGGGCGGGACAGCGCTGATGAGTACCGCTCTGGCTACACGGCCGGTTCCATGGCGACCGATGTAGCGCGCCACTTCGCCGCCGCCCGTGGAATGCCCGATGTGAATCGCGTCGCGAAGGTCGAGCGCGGTGACGAGTTCGGCAAGGTCATCGGCGTAGGTATCCATGTCGTTCCCATCCCAGGGCTGTCCGGAGCGCCCGTGGCCTCTGCGATCGTGCGCAATGCAACGGTATCCGCGAGCGGCCAGGAAGATCATCTGGTCCTCCCACGCGTCCGCGCTTAATGGCCAGCCGTGGCTGAAGACCAGGGGCTGTCCGTTGCCCCAGTCCTTGAAGTAAATCTGAGTACCATCTTTGGTCGTAATCGTTGGCATAGTTTCCTTTCTTTGCTTGATTTGAAGATAGACGTGCTTTGAGAGCAGCTACAGGATTCTCACCCTACTCGGTTCACCCACAACAACCTGGGAGGCAAGTCCTATGAACAATCCATGTTCAACCACTCCCACCGTTGCATCCAGCCGGGCTTGGAGACCCGCGGCTGATTCGATCGCACCGAATGCGCAATCGACAATAAAATTGCCACCATCGGTCACAAACATCTGTCCTTGAGAATCAACCCGGACGATTGGTTCGGACCCAAGCGCGGCCAATCGCCTTGCTGTCGATTGCCAGCCAAACTGCGCGACCTCGACTGGGACTTTAGCGCGGCTACCTAGCCGGTCCACGAGCTTGCCGTGGTCGACCACGACAACCAACCGCTTGCTCGCGGTTGCGACAATCTTTTCCCGCAGCAGATTACCGCCGCCACCTTTAATCAGGTTCAGCGTTCGCAACTCGACTTCGTCTGCACCGTCGATCGTCACATCGATCTCTGGGTGCTCTGCCAAGGTAGATAGCGGGATGCCTAGACTAAGGGCTTGTTCCGCAGTATTCTCCGAGGTCGGGATCCCAACGATGCGCAATCCGGTCTTCACCAGCCGCCCGATTTCGGAAACGGCAAAACTCGCCGTGCTTCGCGAACCTAAACCGACGACCATTCCATCCTTCAATTGGTCTGCTGCCCAGTTGGCAGCAGCCTTCTTCTGCTCGTCGACAGCAACGCTCTTGCGGGATCGATCTTCCGTTTTGACCACGAGATCAAACTCCCTGATAGACGAGCCCTGTGAAGGCAGCTGGTGTGATTAGAAACTGCCCCCATTTCGCATCGAATGCTGCGGTTGGTTTTGCCGCGATGGTCTCGTCTAAAGATCTGCCTTGCTTCTTCAGCGCAGCTACCTTTCCTCGGATCGCTACGAGCATGTCGCGAAATTCAACGACGTCAGACCTTCCTCCCACAGGCCCATGACCAGGAATGAAAACCGTCTTGCTGGTGAACGCAGTGAGGTTGGCCTCGGCCGCTCGGATCTGCCCATCGATGCTGCCGCCCGTGGAGTAGTCGATAAAGGGGTAAACACCGTTCCACCAGGTGTCGCCAACGTGAACGACATCGGCGTCCGTGAAGATAACCCAAACGTCGCTGTCGGTATGGGCCGGCCCGTAATACTTCAGCGTGATTCGAGTATTGTTCAGATGCATTTCATGCTCGGCGGCGAATACGTTTACGGGCAACGCGCCGGCGGGCGCAGCCGGGAAGGTCCACTCCCAGCCTTCAACGCGGGTAGCCACTAACAGGCGTTTGCGTGTGTTTTCATGCGCGGTGATGTCGGCCCCGGCGGCGTGCAGCCATGCATTTCCGTCCGTGTGGTCCGTATGCCAATGAGTATTGATGAGGTGCTTTATCGGATCCGCGTTAATCGACGTCAATGCGCTTGTAATTCTGGGCCGCGAGACCGCAAAGCCGGCGTCGACCAGAAGTTTGCCATCCTGCCCGGTTAAGACGGCGATGTTGCCACCGGAGCCTTCAAGAACCGAGATGTTGCGGCGAACAGGATGGACGATGATCTTTGCCTTGGCTGCCGCATCGACCATCGTCGGTACGATACCTTCCTCTTTCGCGAAGAGTGGGCGCCCGGCCAAGAGCGCGGCTCCAGTGGAAATGCCAGCGATCTCGAAAAGGCGGCGGCGTGAAATTCCGATCGATTCTGCGTGCTTCATAATTTAACCTCCCTTTGAATTAGACTGCTTCGCGCCCCAATCGAGCCCCTTCGCGGAGCTTCTCGTTTTCGCTCTGGAGCTCCTCCATACGGCGCTCGAGAGGCGCTAATGCCTCCCGAATCTGCTCTTCCGTGAAGCGAGGCGTGATGTGCTGAGGACAGTTCCAATCGAACGCCTCCACCCGAATCACGAACGCGCGCTCGATTACGTCCTTGCTGCCCGGATCGCGGAGCCGTTCCATCCACTCCCTCGCCGCGTCGCTCTCAAAGATCTGCGCGCGCCCCAAAATTTTTAAGCGCGCGTGGCCTGGGTAATCGACCATGATCAGGGCCACACGATCGTCGCTGCCCAAGTTGCCCGTAGTGACGAACTGTTTATTTCCACGGAAATCGGCAAAGGCAATCGTGTGATCGTCGATGACTTTGAGAAAGCCTTTGGGCCCGCCCCGATGCTGCACATACGGCCACCCTGTCGCTCCTACAGTTGCCATATAGAAGCTGTCCCGCTCGGCAATGAACGCCGATTCGTCGGGTCCCAAGCGGTCGGGGGTAGCGCCGCCCGCCTCCATACGCGCGTATTGGCGGCGACTGCCATATTTCTCCTGCAGTGCCTTGACGAGCGGAGTAAAGACCAGAGATCCAAAGTTGTGTGCCATACCGGCTTATGCCCCGGCCAGTTTGGAGACGCTAATGCTTCAGATTCTTTAGCAGGAACTCTTCAATCCGCGTGGCGATTTCTTCGCCGTGTGTCTCAAGCGCGAAATGGCCAGTATCCAGCATATGCGTTTCGAGATTCTTCAGATCGCGGGCATAGGGCGGCGCACCCGCGGCGGGGAAGATAAAGTCGTTCTTGCCCCAGACGATCAGTGTTGGCGGCTGATACTTTCGGAAGAAGGCCTGGAAGTCTGGATAGAGCGGAACATTCGTCCCGTACGAATGCATCAGGTCCATCTGGATGTCGAGATTTCCCGGCCGATCCAGGCCAACCTGATCCACCAGCCAGGTGGTCGGGTCGAGGAGCGAAGTATCCGGTACGCCCGTTTCGTACTGCCACTTAGTCGATTTCGCGTCGCTAAGGAAGTACAGTGCGGCTCGGTTTTCAGGAGTCGGGTCGGCCCAATACTTTTTGATGGGGTTCCAAAATTCGAGAAGCCCCTCCTCGTATGCATTTCCGTTCTGCACGATCAGTCCTTGAATTCGTTCCGGATGGAGCAGCGCGAGTCGGTAACCAATCGGTGCGCCGTAATCCATAACGTACATCGAGAACTTGGTCAATCCGAGCGAATCGACAAAGCCATCGATGATGTTCGCGAGGTTCTCGAAGGTGTACTCGAAGGACTTGTGATCCGGCATGCTGCTCTCGCCATAGCCGGGATAGTCAGGCGCTATCAGGTGAAAGGATCCGGCGAGGCGCGGGATCAGGTTCCGGAACATGTTGGACGAAGTTGGGAACCCATGCAGAAGTAAGATCACAGGGGCGTCTTGTGCACCCGCTTCCCGATAGAAGATGTCCTGGTTATTCACGCGAACGGTCTTGTAGTGGACCGGATGCTGCGTGCTCTTTTGAGTTTCAACTGCAGTCATTGTGCTAGCCTCCATTGCTTTTTCGCTCTTACGAACAAAAGCTCTGAAGCTTACGTTAAACGAAGACGCCGCTGGGATCTTGCGTAAAAGTGCGATTCTTACGAGATCATGCGCGGACTTCGCCGTTCATAGCCAGTACCCTTCAGATTCAGGTCCGTCACGGATTGCCGCAACGGCTCACTTCAGCCGCGTGACTACGCACTTATAGAAAGATGTAATGGCGCCTGTTCCGCGACGCTGTTATTCTTTTCCCAGAAGTTGAGGACGGGATCTGGGCGCCTCACTCGGGCGAATTCCTGATTCTCGGGCTGCGTCGCCTCTAAAGCCTTCAACCGAAGATTACATACAGGTTCACTGCGTTGCGGTGCCCACGTGGATTGGATTTAGGTGGCGCTTGGGAAAGGTGAACACTTGCGCCTGAAATTCGGCAACAACAGGCGTTTACCACTATCGGGGGATCGTTGCATATGGCCAAAACGTTAACAATATAACACTCATTCTGGTGATGTCTTGCATGCTTCGGAGGCGACACAATTCAACGGGGTCGATTTTCCCAGTCCGTGTGAAAGGACTCTCAAACATGACGACGGCGGCAGAATATCAGGAAGTGGCGCTGAGCGCGTCAGCAACTGAAACCCTCCATTACCCCAATGGATTTCAACTCAGTTTCCCCTCTGTCGCATTTCCCCCGGCGCCTGCGTCCCCTCTTCTAGCCATAGCGCCGGGGCCGACGCGGATTGTCCGCTCGAGCATGTCTTTGTCATGGCAGGGTCTTCTTCTGGAAAAGCATCTCAGCTCCCCTGGAGAACGCTCATCGGCGTCCATTGACATGCATGTCATCTCGCTACTTGCCGGCTCACCATCGCGTTTTGAGCATCGGACCGTCTCCGGCCATTTTTTGGCGCATCTGAATCGACCGGGAACGGTGATGATCACACCTGCTGGCCCAGTGCCCGATATTCGTTTACACACTCTGTCAGAGTTCATCCACTGTGCCCTGGATGAAGAGTTCACTCGTGGTGTGATCGAAGAGTTGGATCGCCAGCCTCTTCCCAGGCCAATGTTTCGCTCGGGAATACGGGATAAATCGATCCAGCGCATAGTCGGCCTGCTTCTGGAGGAACTCGAAACAGAAAGGCCCTCGGGTATACTGTACGTCGACTCACTTGCACACGCACTCGCCACAAGGTACGTGCTGCTCGATTGCGCTACTTTGGGGCGGCCGGAGTCGCGTGTGTCAGGTCTACAGCCACGCATACTCAGTCGCGTGCGGGAGAAAATCGAGGCGAACCTCGACTCTGAATTGAGCCTCGGTAGTTTAGCGGAAGAGAGCGGTTATAGCCGCGCTCACTTCCTCCGAATGTTCCGGGCGGCTACGGGCCTAACGCCCCATCAGTACGTGTTGGATTTGCGCCTGAGGCGAGCACAGGACCGTCTCAGGCAAAAGGGCTCAAGCATAATTGACGTCGCCGTATCCTGTGGCTTTTCAAGTCAATCGCACATGACCAGCGTATTTCGGCAGCGTCTTGAGATGACTCCGGGAGAGTTTCGCCGCAAGGCTTGACACATTTGCGCGCGAGTAGAGCAGGATGCAGCTGATGGGACGGCTCATATCAGTCAATGTCGGTCTTCCCCGTGACGTCGCCTGGAAAGGAGAGACCATCCGCACGGCGATCTGGAAGCAACCGGTTCCCGGCAGACGAATCGCCGGACGACTAAACGTTGCCGGGGACGGGCAAGGGGATCTTGTCGGGCATGGAGGAGAGCATCGCGCGGTAATGGTCTATCAGACGGGCTCCTACCGCTACTGGGAAACTCAGCTCGGCCGGAACGATTTCACCTTCGGACAGTTCGGCGAAAACTTCACAGTCGACGGCTTGGCTGATGATGCAGTATGCATCGGCGACCGTTATAGGATTGGTGGCGCGCTCTTCGAGGTAACGCAACCACGCGTCACGTGCTATCGGGTGGGCATCAGGATGGACGAGCCGGCAATGCCGGCTTTGCTGGTGTCTCATCACCGGCCCGGCTTTTACCTTCGCGTGCTGCAAGAGGGCGACATCGGTGCGGGCGACGAAATCACGAAGGTCGCCGATGGACCAGAGCGCATCTCTGTAGCCGATATCGACGCCCTACTTTACTTACCGGGCCATCCACGCGAACAACTGGAGAGATCAGTGCGCATACCTGCGCTGAGCCCAGGCTGGAAAAGCTCCTTGCAATCTTTACTGAATCAAGGCGCCTTGGAGGCAGGAAATGCTGGCCTGACGGCTTCAGCAGGGCCGGCACCGGCTTGGTCCGGCTTCCGGCCGCTGCGCGTCGCGAAGGTGGATCGGGAGAGTTCCAGCGTCATCTCTTTATCTTTCGAACAACTGGACAGATCTCCTCTGCCTGCGGCTCTGCCTGGACAGTTTCTTGTGTTGCGGCTGCGCATCAAGCCCAATGGTCCGCCGGTTCTCCGGAACTATTCGATGTCGGGCGCTCCAGGCGCAGATGCTTATCGGGTGAGCATCAAACACGAAGTGAATGGCGCCGCCAGTTCGTTCCTGCACAACCATGTCGGAGTCGGCGATGCACTTGAAGTGAGTGCGCCTAGAGGAGGCTTTACGCTAACCCCAGGAGACGGTCCTGTCGTCCTGATGAGCGCCGGCATCGGGGCCACTCCCGTACTCGCGATGCTGCATGCCCTCGCCAAGGCGGCATCCCCTCGTGAGGTCTGGTGGTTGTACGGAGCACGGAACCGCAACGAGCATCCTTTCGTGACCGAATCGCGTCGTCTTCTGCAAAAGCTTGCGCGCGGCAAAGGCCATGTTATGTATAGCCAGCCAGGGCCTGAGGATCAAATCGGCCTGGATTACGATTCCGCCGGGCACCTCAATCTCGAGCAGCTCGAAAGTCTTAGTGTTTCTCGAACCGCCGATTTTTATCTGTGTGGACCACAATTATTTCTACGCGACCTGAGAACGGGCCTGCGAACATGGAATGTCGACTCAACCCGAATTCACTCGGAGGTCTTCGGGCCGGAGGAATCGATTACACCCGGTATCGCGCCGTCTTCCCGGCTTCCCCCGCACTTGCCATCGGGCCCCCCGGGGCTCGGACCTCCGATTTCGTTTACGCGAAGCGGTCTCACGGTCCCCTGGGATTCGCGATTCCAAAGCTTGCTCGAACTTGCCGAAGCCTGTGACGTTCCCGTGAAGTGGTCGTGTCGTACCGGCGTCTGCCACACTTGCGAATGCGCGCTGATCGGAGGCACGGTCAAGTATCAACCTGATCCGCTGGAACGACCAGCTGAAGGCAGCGTGTTGATTTGCAGTTCACAACCATCGGGCGACGTAGAGATCGATCTGTGATAGTCCTCCCGACCAAGGACGATGAGACATGGTGATTATGATACGAGGTACTCTATCGAAGAGGAGAAATGGCATGCCCGTGTCATTCTCAAAGAACGTCAAGCCAATGTTCCGAGAAGTCGATATCAAGCATATGAAGATTCACGGCGTGCTTCTAGACGGTTTCCATTACATGTCCGACCCAACGAACAACTACGCGAATGCACAAGCAGTCCAGGATAGCCTGGCGGGGCAAACTATACCTCCTGGCGGCCCATTCTGGACTGCAGAGCAACTCGCTCTGTACAACAAGTGGAGGACTGAGGGATATCAGCCTTAAATAGGTGATGAACTTGTCGACAACCTTCGCACGCGCGGCGAGGTGCTCCGAAGAGCGAAATTCTGCGCGCCGTACTAGGATGACATCCAGATGAAGTCCGATCCGATGAGCGCGCCTGAAGCCGGACGCGGTTTTCGGGCCGTCGCACAGCCAGTGGCCGCGCCGCTCACTCGCGCCGCGATCTTCCTGGTCGCGACACTAAACCCGGGCTTTGGCAATCGCGCGGTCCTGCGGTCCTTGTGCGGAGACCTTGCCGCGTTAGTGCGTGCAGTGGAGTTTCGCGACCTTGAAGGGGGGCTTTCCTGCGTCATAGGTTTTGGATCCGGCGCTTGGGACCGACTCTTTGGATCGCCGCTGCCAACAGAACTGCGCGTGTTCCGCGAAATTCGCGTGGGAGGGCGCCATGCGGTTTCGACGCCAGGCGACTTGCTGTTCCACCTCCGCGCGAAGCGCATGGATCTGTGTTTCGAGCTGGCAACGCAAATCATGGCGCGTATCGGAGATGCTGTTTCGCCGGTGGACGAAGTTCATGGCTTCCGCTATTTTGACGACCGTGATCTCCTGGGCTTCGTCGATGGGACGGAGAATCCCAGGGGTGAGGCGGCGATCGACTCGGTGATGGTCGGCGAGGAAGACGCCGCGTTCGCGGGCGGCAGTTACGTCATCGTGCAAAAATATCTCCACGATCTTAACGGGTGGAATGTGCTGTCCACGGAGGCGCAGGAACGAATCATTGGCCGCACCAAGCTATCGGATATCGAATTAGACGATTCCGTCAAACCAACCTCGGCGCACAGCGCACTCACAACCATCGTCGAGAATGGGAAAGAGATCAAGATCCTGCGCGACAACATGCCATTCGGCCGAGCCGGGCACGGTGAATTTGGCACCTATTTCATCGGCTACAGCCGCTCGCCCCGCACCATCGAACAGATGCTCGAGAACATGTTCGTGGGCCGGCCGCCCGGCAACTATGACCGCCTGCTCGATTTCAGCCGCGCCGTCACCGGAAACATGTTTTTTGCTCCGTCCGCAACATTTCTGGAGGCCGTGGGCGACGACCAGCCGGTAGTTGTGGCTGCCCCCCTTGCCGTAGACCCGGCGGCGGCCGATGGCTCTCCATCCTCCCCGCGGCGAGGTGACGGGTCGCTGGGCATTGGTTCGCTCAAAGGAGAAATTCCGCATGAATAATCTGCACCGCGAGCTGGCCCCCATTTCGGATGCGGCGTGGGCTCAGATTGAAGAGGAAACAACTCGCACTCTCAAACGCTACCTCGCAGGACGGCGTGTGGTCGACGTGCGGGGACCGGCAGGCCCGGTTCTCTCTGCGGTCGGCACGGGCCACCTGCGTCCGATTGCCAGCCAGAACGATGGCATTCTCGCCCGACAGCGCGAGGTGAAGGCGCTGGTGGAACTGCGCTTTCCTTTTGAACTCGATCGCCAGGCGATCGACGATGTCGAACGCGGGGCCAATGACTCGGATTGGCAGCCCGCGAAAGACGCGGCACGCCAGATCGCCTTTGCTGAGGACGGCGCGATTTTTGAGGGCTACACGGCCGCCGGCATCGTGGGAATTCGCCAAGGGACGAGTAATCCGAAGAAGCCCCTTCCCGCCGACGTTCGCCAATACCCGGATGCCATTGCTCAAGCCTTGAGCCAATTGAGGCTTGTCGGCGTCAATGGCCCATATGCGGTTCTACTCGGAGCCGAAGCCTATACTGCACTGGCTGAAACCAGCGATCAAGGTTACCCGGTGCTGGAGCATGTCAAGCGCCTGGTCGACGATAAAATCATTTGGGCGCCTGCTATAGACGGAGCATTTCTAGTGACCACGCGTGGCGGCGATTTCGAACTGAACATCGGCCAGGACGTCTCGATCGGCTACCTGAGCCACACCGATGATACGATCCGGCTTTATCTGCAGGAAACCTTCACGTTCCTGCTGCTCACCACAGAGGCAGCCGTCGCGCTGACTCCGTCCGCGAGAGCAGAGACACCCTGAAAACGCTGGATGGTCGCATCTCCAACGGTGGTCGGGCCGTAATTAATGGTTGAAGTGTGCGCCTGACGACCATTGAAAGGCCGATCTCAGGACCGAGCCTCTCTCATTCGCAGCTCCCGAAGAGTCTCGCGATCCTGTCCGAAATCCACGGCCGAGTAGTCGAAGATTTCGTGCTCTTTGAGAAAAGCGTCGACCTCCATCCGCGTCTCGAAAGCAAGGAGCCGCCGAAGCTGTGCAGCAGTGAGGGCATGCGACCGATATGCTTCGAGCGCCAGGCTTTCGAGAGCTGCACGAGCAAGATCATTCCACGTCGATTCAAGCCCCTCAGCGATGTCCTCCGGCAGCTCTAACGTAATCTGCATGGGTTGCCCGTCCCCTCGTTTCGATTATCTCAAGAGCAGCTCTCTCTTTTCGGCCAGTGGACCGGCACGTCCATCATCGGCTTCTACGCGAAGAACTCGCGTAGCCCTCAATTACCAGGTACCAGCCCCTTGACGCCAGCATCCGATCGCCCTCCCGCCGCCTTCCGAGGGGAATGGGTCTCTCGCGCGGCGGACTTTCGCGGCGCCGCGTCGGCCTTCCCGACGGACGGAATAGTCACCAGGTCCAACGCGTCGTGAACATCGGTGGCCGGCGCCAGGTAGCGCATCGTGGTCTCCAGGGACTTGTGGCCCATCCAGTGCTGCACGGTCCGTACATCGAATCCCCTGCGCAGCATTCCGGTTGCATAAGTCGAACGAAATGTCTTCAGATCAAATTTTGCCGGGTCGAGTTTGGCGCGTTTCGCGATGGATTTGCAGTGATCGAGCATGTGCTGTTCACGGTTCCCTGTAGGGGATGGAAACACAAATTGGCAGTTCGGGCGATGCGTATGCTTCCAAAGCTCCTCGATGAGTTCCACCGGTGCCGGAATCTCACGATCTTCCCATCGCTTCGGGTAAAACCCCAGTTCCGGTTTCGACGTCACCCGCACAGTCCGCAACTCGAAGTTCACGTCGCTCCAACGCAGGAACATCACTTCCTGCTCGCGGAAGCCGGTCAACAGAAACGTGGCGAACAAGGCACGTTCCGAATCGGAGCAGGCAGAAAAGAAGCGGGCAAGCTCGTCGTGGCGGTATATCTTCACAAGCGGCGTGATGCGCTCGGGTAGCGGCAGCTCTTTCGTTATCCCGCTCCTTCCATGGCGTTTGAGAAACTGCGCGACGATGACGGCGTTGTGCAGGATCGTATTGGATCCCAAGCCATGATCTTTCTTGAGCGTCACGACGAAGCGCGTCAGGTCGTCACCGGAGATCGCGTCGATCGAGACGCAGTCGCGGAAGAACTCCCCGAAGCGGTTAAGCACGGCTTCATATTTGCGATGAGTGTTGGGCTTTTTCAGCGCCGCGATCTGCTCCAGGTATTTAGCGATGGCGACGTGCAACGCAGGCTTCTTGACCGTTTCGCCGGCTGTTTCAAACCCGGGGATACCCAGTTTGCGGCCTTCCAGTTCATGGTGCTTGCGCCGCTGTACCTCCAGTGCCTGAGCAGCCGTGACGCCAGCACTCACACGACGGCGAGTGCCGCCCGCGTACCACTCGACATAGTAACGGCCGTCGGCGATGGCGTTCCAGTCGTAGTTGCCTTTGGCATTGCGGGGGATGGAAAACATCTTCCAGCGGCCGTCAATTTTGATGCGTTTGACGATGTTGACTCGGGACAAAATATCTCTCCTGCGAGCCGCATCGTTGCGGACAGCAAGGGAGACAGCACATGATCTAAATGACAGAAAATAAAGAGGGTGGGTAGAAGCTGGCATTCTTCGACTGTTTGCTCCTGGGGCCTTCCCAGGCCGAGCGCAGGAAATCGAGCCGATCATTCTCCGGTGTGGGCCAATCTTCGGCCCTGGACATACACGGTCATTGACGAAGATTCAAATAGCATCTAAACTGTAGATGGTATACGGGCATGCAAAGTGTCGAATTGAAACTCAAGCAGGCGAGCGCGGTTCTGGGAGTTGCGCCCAAAGATCTGCAGAATCTTGTGCAGTTCAAAGTCTTGCGACCACCGCGCCGCGACACTTTCTATTGGTTCGACAACCGACTTCTCCTTGAAGCAAAGGTGGCCTTCTATTTGAAAGAGTCCCTCGGCACATCCATTGAAGTGCTCACTCGGTTCACGCAGGCTCTGTCCTCCAACCTCAAGGAAGCGGAGTTGACGAGGCCTCGCTACCTGTGGCTGCGGTCTCGACCAGCGAGAAGCCGAGAGCCGATCGAGGTTCGTATTCCCTTAAGAGAGCTGGCGAAGGAACTCGACGACCAGCTCCCTCAGGCCGCCGTGTATCAAGACTTGCCGCGCGGAAGAAAGCGGCCGGGATGGAAGCGGGAGTTCGCAAGCCGTTTAGCAGTGGCGGCCCACGATTTATCCGGAGTCACGGAGTCCCAGATCATGTCGGCAATTCGCGGCCACCGGGCTGCGAAGAAGCGATTGCCGGAGATTACCGTTGGCTCGTCTGCAAAATCGGCCTAGAGGAGTCATCGACACTTCCGTGCTCGTCGCCGGTATCGCGGGATTCAAATCCTGGCGCGCGGTTGAGAATTCAAGCGCGTCGTTTCTCCGCGACTGGATCGAGCATGCGACCTTTACCTGGCTCGTTAGCGAGGACATTGTTTCCGAATATAAGGAGGTCCTAACGAGACTCGGTGTTCGGCGCAACCTTGTCGGCGAGGTAATCAATCTCCTCAGAGAGGAGGCGGAGTTAGTAGACGTCCGCGTAACAAGCGACGCGTCGCCCGATCCAGACGACAATCCGTTTTGTGCATGTGCGGAACAGGCGCGGGCCGCGTTCATTGCAACCTTAAACCCGAAGGACTTCCCCCAGAGGAAGCTACGGGCCAAGGTGATCTCGCCTGGAGACCCGATCCCCACAACAAGAAGGCGTGATCGCCCCGGAAACCGATAAACGCGCGCATTGTCGGACCTCAATGTTACCCGATGTTGCGCCTCCCGCCTGTAGGCGACCTACTGACTGCTACTCACCCGTTCGAAACTCTCGGTGGCACTTCGAAACTGCCCCCCATACGGTGTTCTCAAGCAATTTCGCACCGCTGGCTCCGCCGCATCCAAAGCCTCTGTGTGCCGGCTTGTGTGCCAACTCCAGGCAATTCAACCGCATTGTCAATTTGCAGATTGTCAGTAATTGATTGATTTCAGACCAAATAGATGGAGCCACCCGCCGGGATCGAACCGGCGACCTGCTGATTACGAATCCGGTTTTGCCAATTATGGCTGATGTCGGGCGAGGTGGGTTCCGTATGTTAAGTATTTCCTGAATCAACAGATTGTGAAGGTTGCCGCTTCGGCTATGCACAGACGAATATAGCTGGCTTTTGCAGAGTTGGCACACATTTGGCACACATGCTTGGGGTGAAGCTTGGCGGGGCACGATCGGCCCAATTTTGTGAGCGACGAACAGGAGAGGAACGATCTTGAAGCTGTTAGGGCGTGGCGGAAAGTGGGTGGGCCGATGGGTGGGTTGCCTCGTATTCGAGCCCAAAACTCTTCGCGTTTGGAGTCATCTCGCTGTCCCTAAACATCCACTAGCTCTGTGGGTCGACAACCAATAAACTGGCGAATCCGCCAACACCGACAACAACGACGCGTAGGCAAGAGCTGGGCTGATCTCCTGGTCGACAACCCAGGCGATCGAAGCCGAGTCGGGCGTCGACGATCAACTTTCATTGCATCGGGGAATCTCGGGATTAACTTCGCTCAACATTCCGGAGTTTATAGCGCGCCAACGGACAGCAGGAAGGACAGCAAGCAAAAGAAACTGACAGAAAAAAAACGCGGGGGAGTAAAATCCCAGATTCTACCGCCGCCTTTTGCCATATTAATTCTAAAGATCATCCACGAATCAATCCAACTGTCATCGATTCAAAAAGAGACACCACAGAACTGCCGACCTTCCTCTTCGGTTTGGCAGACGGCGCATCCGACTTCGTATTATTGACTAGCCGAATGTGAACGAAAAGACCTCGACGCCGGGATCAAGGAATTCAATCTCAAACACCGCGTCTTTGACTGATCCCTTCTGCCGTACGAGCTGATACATCCGAGGCTCGCGAACCTCGCCCGCGCCATCGGCGCTGGAATCGGAACCATGATCGTCGCCGAGCGCGGTGCCATTCAGCTTCACCTTGAAGCGAACAGGCGTCCCGTTCCTTCCCGGGCCCAAGACCATTTGGAGGTCGCGGCTATGAAACCGAAATACAATCTTGCCGGGCGCCGATTCGAGCTTGCCGCTCTCGACGCCTACCTTCCACGATCCGCCGAGTCCCCACTGATTTAAGGCGGGCCTCGCCCGGTAGGCTGTAGGTCTTTCGTGAGTCCTGCGCCATCCCTCCCGGCGAGGCGAAGTTCTCCGCCCGAGCGTAGCCGCCATAGATTTCGGGCGATTGCACATCTTCGCTCGGTGGCGCCTCAGCCCCGTCAGACGTTATACATACCGTGCTCTCGTCCAGACCAGTGGCCCCATTTTCCTTGAGAAGTGTCTGGATAACGCGTTCGGATCGCTCATAGTCACCCTCGCCGAAGTGGTGGTAACGAATCCGTCCCCTTGCATCGACGATGTAGTCGGCCGGCCAGTATTCGTTGCGGAAAGCCCGCCAAATAGAATGGTCGCTGTCGATCGGGATAGGATATGGGACCTTCAAGTCAGATATGGCATTCTTCACGTTGGCCGGATCCTTCTCGAAACCGAACTCCGGCGCATGGACGCCGATCACGACCAGCCCGGCGTCTTTGTATTTTGCAGCCCCGGCTTTCATGTATTCCGGCAGATGGATTCGTCAAATTGGATCATGCCAGTACGCCGTCCAGCTCCTCAGCCTCGGCTGCCCGAGGCAACTCGCTCGCCGCTCTGCTGCAGCAGCTTGGCCACAACGCCCGTCCAGCCGGTCTGGTGGCTGGCGCCCGACGCCCGCGCCGTTGTCGCCGTGGAAGTATTCGTAGAACAGCACCAGGTCCCGCCAGTGCGGGTCGTCGTGAAAGCATCGATTCGGCGCCGTGCACCGGCCGCCGCCCATCTCGTCCTTCAGGAAGATGCGCGTCAGGCGGCGCGAGATCTCCGCGGCCACTTCCCACAGCGTCATCATGCTGGCCCGAGCCGGTGGGGCACTCCACTTTGAAATCGTCGCCCAGGTAGTGATGGAACTTCTGCAGCGATTCGATCAGCAGATAGTTCAGCGGAAACCAGACCGGTCCGCGCCAGTTGGAATTGCCGCCGAACAGGCCGGTGGTCGATTCGGCCGGGCTCGTAGTCCACGCGGTGCTCCGTGCCGTTCGCGCTGCAGAATGTACGGATGGTCGCTGGTGGACTCGCGACAGCGCGCGGATGCCGAAGGGCGACAGGAACTCGTTCTCGTCCAGCATGAGCTTCAGGATGCGGCGCAGCTGGTCGCGCGTCGACGATCGACAGCAGGCGGCGCTCGCCCTCGCCGGGCGTGTCCATGGACGCGACGTTGTGCGTGAGGTCGCGGGCGGTTGTCGATGAACCATTCCATGCGGCGCTTGAAGCCGGCGAGCTTGTCGACAGACCTGCGGCTCCAGCGTCTCCACGGCGAACAGCGGAATCAGCCCCACCATGGAGCGCACCTTCAGCGGCAGGTGGCCGCCGTCGGGCATGTGCAGCACGTCGTAGAAGAAGCCGTCCTCCTCGTCCCACATGCCCGCGCCGTCGCTGCCCAGGTGATTGATGGCGTTGGCGATGTACAGGAAGTGCTCCCAGAACTTGCTGGCGACGTCTTCGTAGGCCGGATCTTCGCTCGCCAGTTCCAGCGCGATGGCCAGCAGGTTGAGGCAGTACATGGCCATCCAGCCGGTGCCGTCGGCCTGCTCGATGAAGCCGCCGGTCGGGCAGCGGCGCGCTGCGGTCGAAGACGCCGATGTTGTCCAGGCCCAGGAATCCGCCCTGGAAAACGTTGCGCCCTTCGCTGTCCTTGCGATTCACCCACCAGGTGAAGTTGAGCAGCAGCTTGTGGAAGATGCGCTTCCAGGAAGTCGCGGTCGCCTATGCCGCGGCGCTTCTTCTCGATCTTGTAGACGCGCCAGGCGGCCCAGGCATGCACCGGCGGATTGACATCGCCGAACGCCCACTCGTAGGCCGGGAAGCTGCCCGTTGGGATGCATGTACCACTCGCGCATCATCAGCACCAGCTGCTCTTTGGCGAACTCGCGAATCCACCAGCGCCAGCGGCACGCAGTGGAACGCCAGGTCCCAGGCGGCGTACCACGGATACTCCCACTTGTCCGGCATGGAGATCACGTCGGCGTTGTAGAGGTGCGTCCAGTCGTGGTTGCGGCCCGTCGAGCCGCTCCGCGGGCGGCGGCGGCGCCGCGGGATCGCCGTTCAGCCAGTCGCGCACCACGTAGTGGTAAAACTGCTTGGACCACAGCATGCCCGCGAAGCGCCTGCCGCATCACGTTGCGCGCGTCCGGCGGTCAGATTCGCGCGGCATCACGGTCGCGTAGAACTCGTCGGCTTCGCGAATCCGCTCGGCGAAGATGTCTGTCGAAGTCGGGCCGAACGGCTCGTCGGTCTCGCTGGTCGCGTCAGCCGCAGGCGCGACGGTCTGCCGTTTCGCCGGGCTCGAGGGTCAGCGCGTAGTGGGCCGCACGCCTTAGTGCCGTGCGCGCCGGATTGACCGCGCCGCGCCGTTGCCGTGGACGACGTAGTCGTCGATGCCGTCCTTGACGTAATGGCGACGCCGTTCGGGACTCCGAACAGGCGCTGGCAGATTGGTTTCGTTTTCCGTGAACAGCAGTTCGGGTCGTCCTTCGCAGTCGAGCCAGCGCCGGCCATAGAGTCTCGATGCTCCAGTTCGACTGCGCCGTCCGCTCCGCAAGTCGGCGCGCACGGTCCGTTCGTCGTTATCCCCAGGACCAGCGTGTTGCGGAACCACACCGTGGGCAGCAGGTGCAGCGCCGCCGCCTCCGGACCGCGATTGGTGACCTCGATGCGGACCAGGATGTCCTCGGGCGCGTCCTTGGCGTACTCCACGAAGACGTCGAAGTAGCGGTTTTCCGCGAAGACGCCGGTGTCCAGCAGCTCGAACTCCGGGCTCGTGCTTGTCGCGCCGGCGGTTCTCCTCGACCAGCCGCGCGTACGGAAACTCGGCCTGCGGATACTTGTACAGGTACTTCATGTACGAGTGGGTGGGCGTGTTGTCGAGGTAGAAGTAGCTACTCCTTGACGTCCTCGCCGTGGTTGCCCTCGTTGCCGGTCAGGCCGAAGAGGCGCTCTTTCAGGATCGGATCGCGGCCGTTCCACAGGGCCAGGGCGAAGCAGATGTGCTGATGGCGGTCGCAGATGCCGGCGATGCCGTCCTCGTTCCAGCGATAGGCCGCGATCGCGCATGGTCGTGCGGAAGGTACTCCCAGGCGGTGCCGTCGGGGCTGTAGTCTTCGCGCACCGTGCCCCAGGCGCGCTCGCTCAGGTAGGGGCCCCAGCGCTTCCAGTGCGCCCGTTTCTGCCGCGTCTCTTCCAGTCGGATCTCTTCATGTGTCATGCCGGCTGTCCCCCACCCAGCACGAGGGTATCGAAGTTTTCCGGCGCATTCATAAGATTCATCTCCTTTAGGTGGCCGCCTTAAGCAGCAAGGAACTGCTTGATGAGGGCCGCTGTCCTTTACATAGAAGGTGTCGAGCGGCTCAATATTCGGACGGCACCTCCGCGTATGCAATGCCGGTGAGGTTTCCTTCAGCAAAGAGCAGCGTCCTCCGGTTCGATCCATCGAGGTTGGCGCTGTAGACCGAACCCCCGAAGTCTGTAATGAACATTCGACCGCCCTTCAGATCCAAAGCCAGGCCTATGGCTTCCATCAAATGGGTGAAGACGATCTCAGGCTCCTTGCCAGACTGTCTTAATTCTGGTGGGCCCGCCGCCGACGCGGAGAGTGAATCGGGCACCCGGCTGACATAGCATTTGACTACTCCTCTGACGCCAGAACAACAGTGTCTGGCTCTTCCTCGACGCGGGATACAGTTGGAGCGCGGAGGTCATGGATGTGGACGAGATCCTTGCTGAAGAGCAAATCAAACGTCCAATCCAGGGCCACACGGACCTTTTTCTCCAAACGAGGCAACTTGCTCAGATAAATCGTGCGCCACAGAAACCAGGCAAGGAAGCCAGAGAAGTTAATCCCAAGAATGTTCGCTACACCCGTCCTCCGGCCGATGGATGCGAGCAAACCCAGGGTGGAAAATGAGAACGGCCGCTTCGAGCCGCCACAAAGTGCCGCAGTCACATTCTTGGCTACTGTTTTACCCTGCCGCAGCGCGTGCTGAGCCGTCGGCGGGTACGGCTGTCCGGTCTTGCGATCCGTAATGCAAGCGCAGTCCCCCAGTGCCCATACGCCCGGCCAACCCTGCACTTCTAGGTAGTCGTCTGTTACGATGCGGCCGTGGTCCAATTTGCATGGCAACGTGGCAATCAGAGGATTCGGGGAGGTTCCAGCGGTCCAAATCACGGTATTCGCCGGAATCCGAGACCCGTCGCTCAGTTCGACAGCATCCTCGAACACACGGACCACTCTCGTGCCAACTCTAATCTCGACTTTTCGTTCCGCCAATTTCTTTTGAGCGTATGCGCCCAGTTTTGGGCCTAGCTCCGGCAGGATTACATCGCCGGAATGAACCAGAAGCACCCGAATCATGTCCTCTTCAAGGTGTGGGTAAAAGCGGAGCGATTCGCGCAAGAAGTCGTTAACCGCAGCCACGGTCTCCGCACCTGCAAACCCGCCGCCCGCAACAACGATCGTCAATAAATTGGGCCGAGAGCCGGCCGCACACTCAAAATCGGCCTCCTCCAAAAGATCGATGAGTCGATCTCTCAAATGAATTGCATCGCTCAGCGATTTCATTGTCATGGCCTTGTGCTCAAGCTCGGGCAGGCCGAAGAAATTCGTCATCGATCCCAAAGCGAGGATGAGATAGTCGTATTTAAGCTCATGACCATGGCGCTTCGCACCGTGGACGACGGTCACGGTTTTCGAGATGAGGTCAATGCGCTCGACTTCCCCATGAAAAAACTGACCGTGGCTCAGCAGCTTCCGAAGCGGGTTGACGATGTGTGTCATGTCCAGATCGCCAGCCGCGACCTCATGCAGCATCGGGGTGAAGAGGGAGAAGTTCTCCCGATTAACCAGGGTCACCTGCACGTCGCGTTTACGGGCGAGCGTTCTTTCCAGCCCGAGCGCAGCATAGAGTCCCCCGAACCCACCACCGAGAATCAGAACCTGTTTGCCTGCAGGTGCGCTCATCGCCTTTCCTTTCTCCCTCATTTCGAGTTGCACTTCACAGCATTCAATCCGCGAGGAAGCGGCCAGACTGCCATAGCCTCCACTGGTCGGCCGGGTTTGCTGAACCGAGCTATAAGCGGCGTCATAAATTCTTGCGCATCGTCGGGCCGCTTGCCTGCGCGCACGGCTTACGATCGGCGCATGAGCATGGGAAAGATTCAAGCGCTTTCGGCATGTTGAGCAACGCTTGATATAGGGCTTCATCCACTTCCCGACTGGACAATTTCAGGATTTGAGAACAGGTTCGAGCGTCGAGCCCGACCAGCAAGCGCAGCACGAAACAATACCGAGGTATTGGCTCAAGGAACGATAGAACTTGCAATTTTCGGGGAAGGGTCGGGCACAATTTCCCAAAACCGCTCGTGTGCCTGTAAGCCCAACGTACACTCTCTAGGATGAGCGCATTCCGCAAGTCATCCGGACCGACATCATCGATCGCGTGCGTAACTGCTCGCTCCGCGACTTCTACGCTGCCGGTTAGAACGAGAACGGCGCGGAAAGATTCGTTGATCGACTGGCCCAGCTCCACCTTAGGTGTCATACGAAAACCGTGGGTGGCTTTGCGATGGAGAGGCTGGTCTCTTCACGGACCCAATCGGGATGAATGCCGTTTCTGGTTAGTGTCTCGAGAACGCGAGGGGGGCTTCCAAGGTCGGCCCATCCTGAGTCACGATCGCGCAATACCAACAACCTGTTACTTTCTTCTGCCAAAACATCGCGCGAAAAGTCCACGGGCGGGAGTCGATCGTATGCCCCTTCAGCGTCGAGATTCGCCAGGGCTTGCGTTATCAGAACCACCGCTTCAGGCACCTGAGACCGCAATAGCTTAAGAAGCGTCCTGGCTCGGCCTACAATGACGAAGGTATTCCAAAGGCAACCTAGGCGCATCAGTTCGGCGGCCTGACCCTCACGCGGTTTTTCCCAAAATCGCTTCACGCGACATAAGGGCCCGGCCCCCGTTTGCGAAACGACAGCACCTGGTTCAATCCACCCATAATCGATTTCCGGGTACTCAGCTTCCGCGCCAACCAGGACGATCGAGCCCGGATGGCGCTCTGCGCAGTTTTCAGCCGATAAAATCGTGGCTCGAAATGACTCCTCGTCCGCATAGTAGTGATCGCAGGGGAAAACACTTACCATCGCTTGAGGATCGCGTGACAGGATGTGAAGGCTCGCCAAGGCGATCGCAACACCGGTTCCTCGGTTTGCCGGTTGGACAAGAGCCCGAGATTCCGCGGCCTCGGCGACAGCCCCCGCGTAGTATTTCTCGTGGGCACGCGACAGAACGGGCACCTGGCGAGTCCGCGGGAAAAGCGGATCAATCCTTTCCCGCGTCTGCTCGAAAAGGCTTCTGCCGGCGATGAGACGGCAAAACTGCTTGGGCCTGGAATCACCGGAGATCCTTCGCGTCAGTTCCTGTAAACGAATTCCGTCACCGCCCGCAAGGAGCACAGCCCATCGGTTTGCCGACATCGCTGGGCGGCCCGCCACTGCACCGCAAGCATCGTTAAGCTTAATTCGTTTCCGCATAGCCTCTACCACCCCTCGTCGTGACAATGCCTCTTTCGCCGTTCCTCCAGCAGGCGACGAACCACAATGAGGTCAAGGAAAAACAGCCTACCGGATGTGGGTGCGTTTTTCGCCTCTGCGTCTATCGGTGTGGAAGCTATCGCGCTCATGTAACGAATCTCCTCGCTAACGTGTCTATGTGGTCTCGAGTGAAACATCTGGGTCGACCCGGCAGACGACTGCTCAGGAATGCTGTCGATTCACACACGAGAGGATAGGGACTTTGGCCGCTACGCCGTCACCAACGTTGCTTCTGATCCGTATTCCAGATCGGCTTCGTTGTTTTTGCCCAAGAGGCGAAGAGCGGCAGCCGCGACGTGATCCGCCGTGAAGCCCAGATGAGCGAGAACCTCCTGGCCAGGCGCCGACGACCCAAAGCGCTCCACACCAATGACCGTACCCTCGTCGCCCGCATAGCGCTGCCATCCTATCGGTGAAGCAGCCTCCACCGTGACGCGTTTCTTGATGCCTCGCGGAAGGACGCTTTCACGGTAGGAGCCATCCTGGGCCTCGAACAGGCTCCAACTCGGCATACTGACTACGCGTGCCTTTACCCCGAAATTCTTCAGCTTCTCCCGGGCCTGCACACAGAGACTGACTTCGGAGCCGGTGCCGATGAGGATCACATCCGGAGAACCGCCTTCGACGTCCGCGAGCACATAGGCGCCGCGTGCGACACCGGGGTCTTTCGCCCCGCTGCGGTCAAGATGTGCGACTGTCTGCCGCGTCAGCACTAACAGCGTCGGACCGTTATGTTGAACTGCAAAAGCCCACGCCTCCACGGCTTCGTTCGCATCAGCAGGACGGATGACCGTAAGCCCTGGAATTCCGCGCAAGCCGGCGAGGTGCTCGATTGGCTGGTGAGTCGGGCCATCCTCCCCGAGTCCGATGCTGTCGTGCGTAAAAATGTAGATCGCTTTGAGATGACTCAAGGCCCCCAGGCGGATGGCAGGCTTCATGTAGTCGGAAAAGATCAAAAACGTCGCGCTGAAGGGAAGCACACCGCCGTGTGCGGCCATTCCATTCACGGCGGCTCCCATAGCGTGCTCGCGAACACCGAAAGCAATGTTCCGCCCGGCATAGCTCCACTCCCCGCCGACTGCACCCAGCGTTCCCGGCCCCGACACTTCACGCGATTGGAAATCTCCCAGACCCTTGAGGGCCGTCCTGGTCGACGGGTTCAGGTCCGCTGATCCGCCCATCAGGTTGGGGATATGTTTGGCCAGAGCATTCAGCGCTTCGCCGGCCGCGGCGCGAGTTGCGATCGGTTTATCGGTGGGCTTCCATTTGGGGAGATCGACGTCCCAGTTTTGCGGGAGCTTGTCGCTAACAATGCTCTCGAACTCGGCGGCTTCCTCTGGAAATGCTTGCTTGTATGCGTCGAACTTCTTCCGCCACTCGTCCTCCATTTGCGCGCCACGAGGAACCGCCTGACGGAAATATTCCACCGAGTCTTGGGGCAGGTAGAATTTCTCCATGCTTGGCCACCCCAGGGCTTTCTTGGTGGCTAGTAGTTCCTCTTCTCCCAGCGGGTCCCCATGCGCGGTGAAGTTGTCTTGCTTATGAGGGCTGCCATAGCCGATGTGAGTCCGCGCCAGGATTAATGATGGCCTTTGATCCTCGGCCTGGGCTTCGCGAATCGCGCAGGCCACGTCTTGGGTGTCATTGCCATCGGGAACCACGCGAGTGTGCCAGCCATACGCTTCGAAGTGTTTTGCCACATCCTCGGTAAAATCGATTTCGGTGGCACCGGCGAGCGAAATGTGATTCTGGTCGTACAGATAAATTAGTTTCCCGAGGCGCAGATGACCGGCCAATGAGGCAGCTTCCTGACCGACGCCTTCCATCAGATCACCATCGCCGCAGATCGCGTACGTATAGTGATCGACGATCTTGTGTCCAGGCCGGTTATAACGCGTCGCAAGCCACGCCTCAGCAATCGCCATGCCCACGCCGTTGGCGAATCCTTGCCCAAGTGGTCCCGTGGTGACCTCGACGCCGGGCGCTAGACCACGCTCAGGGTGACCTGCCGCTTTGCTCCCCCATTTTCTGAAATGTTTGATCTCTTCGAGGGGCAGGTCGTAACCAGACAGGTACAGCAGGCTGTATAACAGCATCGACCCATGTCCCGCGGACAATACGAAACGATCGCGGTCGAACCACTGCGGGTTCCGAGGATTATGCTTGAGAAACTGCGTCCAAAGAGTGAAGGCCATAGCAGCAGCGCCCATCGGCATGCCGGGATGACCGGCGTTCGCGTTCTGAACGGCGTCGGCCGACAGCATTCGGATCGTGTTGATACATAGGTCCTGCAGTTCTCTATTCAGCTTCATATTCTTCATACCTGCCTCCAGTACTGCCCGTCACGCTCCAACGGCGCGGGAATGCTCGGCATCGCCGTCAACCGCTCAGTTGCGCAGCGATCTGAAGCCCGCGCGAACCTCTTCTGAAAAGAGCTTCGGCTGTTCCCAGGCCGCATAGTGTCCGCCTCTGTCCACTTGGTTGTAGTAGATGAGTTTGTGATACGCCCGCTCCGTCCAACTTCGCGGGGCTTGATAGTTCTCGCCGGGAAAGACGCTCACGGCAGCCGGGACGGAGACATTAGCGGCGTTGTAAAGGCTGAAGTGCAGTTCCCAATAGAAGCGAGCCGCAGAAATCGCCGTATTCGTCAACCAGTAGAGCGTAAAGTCGTCGAGCACATCGTCTCGTGTCAGGTCGCCTGCGGGGTATCCATTGATGGTACGCCCGAGCACGGCCGAGGTCATCGCCGCCGCCGGTTGGTCATAACCATCGCCGTGGTCAAACATCCAGGCGGCGAGGCCGACCGGCGAATCCGCCAATCCATACAATGCCTGCGGGCGCGTTGCCATCATCTGTGCGTAGGCGCGTCGCTTCGCAAACAGTACCGTGAGCTGCTTTGTAAGCGCGGCTTTCGTCGGCGGAGAGACCGGACGGCGGGGGATCGCCGGCACTGAAGCGACCTCGCGATGTCAGATGGAATGGTTCCCGGAAAGTTGGTGTGAATGGCCAGCAACTCCGGAGGCGCCTGTTTGGCCATCGCCGTGCAAACGCCCGCACCCAGGTCGCCGCCTTGTGCCACGAATTGCGTGTAACCGAGGCGCTGCATCAACACGACCCAGGCGCGCGCAGTGCGCTCAGCACCCCAGCCGGCAGTCGTCGGCCTTGCTGAAAACCCGAACCCCGGTAGCGACGGAATCACCAGATGGAAGGCGTCCGATGCGCTCCCGCCATGTGCCGTAGGATTGGTAAGTGGATCGATAATCTTTAGCTGCTCGATGACTGAGCCGGGCCATCCGTGCGTGACGATCAGCGGCAACGCATTTTCATGCTTCGAATGAACGTGAATGAAATGAATGTCCAGTCCATCGATCTCGGTGATGAATTGCGGCAGGGCGTTCAGTTTCGCTTCGCACTTGCGCCAATCGTAGTCTGTCGCCCAATAGCGGGCAAGTTCCTGAATTGTCGCAAGGGGCACACCTTGCGATTCATCGGTGACCGTCTCCCGATCAGGCCACCTTGTCGAGTTGATGCGCCTGCGCAGTTCTGTGAGTTCTGCTGCTGGAACCTTCACCTGAAACGGACGGATAGTCGTCTTGTCGGCTGCGTGTGTAGCACTGGTTTGGGCCATGGTGTTCTCCTTCTGAGCAGGATTGGATTTCGAATCTGCAAATGCCTCGCCGATGGTTGCTGGTCGGAACGCGACTGCCAGGCCCAACATCGAGCTCGCCTTGAGAAAGCAACGGCGCGATCTGTCGTCTGGTTCTTTCATCGGATGCTCCTTTCTTTCATGGTGTTTCTTCTTTTAGCGGTGGTGTGTTTCTCCCGCAGGATTCTGGGGCGGTTCCCCGCCCTTCAGAAATGCGCTGGATCCGCCTCACTCTTCGGTCCCACCCCTTCATTTCATTGAGTTCCTCGGGCGTGATCTGAGGCAAGTGCCGGATGAACAAAACCAGGCGCCAGGTTTGCGGGACGGTGTGCGTTCCGTGGAAGGCTGGCATGCCGCTCAAACGAACTCCATTTTCAATTGTGTAGTAGAGCTCGCCATCGCTCTTGTTCTGCGTCCCGGCTGCGCGCAAGTCGGGCGGTTTCGGATAGAGGCCCTTGCCGAATACCGTGTGGACCCCTCCGTCATTCCCATGGCACGTGGCGCAATGATAGGAGAAATGCTCCATGCCTCCCCGAATGTTCTCCGTTGAAGGCATGATGGGATTGCGAAGTTGGCGATACGCGGATGGCACGGCTATTTTGCGTGCCGTTGTGGCCGCGAACTCCTCAATCGCTGATGGTGTCGCAAGTGCGCTGAAGCCTCGTCGCACGAGAGTCAACCCGTATCCCGCGGCTGCAACCGCAAGAGCTAACAGAATGAGCGAAGCTGCTTTCCAGGGTTTCATGTCTACCTCTTCCTGTGCCGAGCCGGCACGACTTACCACGAATAACTTCCTAACCCTTCTTCAGCGAAGGCAGACTCGGCATGCTGTTGATGTCCCAGCCTCCGCCGAGGGCTTTGATAAGCAACACGCTCGCGTCCATGCGCCTGCGCTGGATATCGATCTCGTAACGCTCGTTCGTCAGCGCGGTCGTCTGCGCCGTGATGACCTGAAGATAGTTGTCGACGCCACCTTGATATCGGTTGGTAAAGAGCTGCAGCGATTCCTCGGCAGAGGCAACGGCGTCGCGCTGCTGCTTTTCTTCGTTCTCCAGAACCCGCAGCGCAGCCAGATTGTCTTCCACCTGCTGAAACGCAGTCAACGCGGTTTGCCGATAAGCTCGCCACCGCGGCATCGTAACCGGCAATCGCAACATCGGAGCCGGCGCGGCGGCGGCCCGCGTCAAACAGGGTTTCCGCCAGCGAGGGTCCCACTGCCCAGAAGCGGCTTGGCCAGTTCAGCCAGTTGAGAATCGAAGTGCCCCCGAACCCGCCGGTCGCGCCCAGCGTCACGGTGGGAAAGAATGCAGCGCGCGCGATTCCGATCTGCTCGTTCGCTTCCTCGATTCGTCTTTCAGCGGCGGCTATATCGGGCCTGCGTTCGAGCAGCTGTGACGGCAATCCAACCGGAATGACCGGGGGTTGTGCGCGCAGCGACTCGGCCGCCAGACTGAATTCCGCCGGCGGTTTGCCGAGCAGAACCGCAATCGCGTGTTCGTACTGAGCGCGCTCCACATCGATATCGGTTTCCTGCGCAGTGGTGGTGTCCAGTTGCGTCTGCGCCTGCGCGACATCGGACTTCGGCGAGGCGCCGCCCTCGAAGCGGTTTTTCGTAAGTGTGAGCGCGTCGTTGTAGGCCTTGACCGTGTCCACCAGCAACTGCTTCTGCGCATCGGCAGCGCGCAGTTCGAAGTAGTCGTACGCAAGTTCGGCCTGAATGGTCAGGGTCGCGGTTGCGAGGTCGGCGGACGTCG
Organism: uncultured Acidobacteriota bacterium; assembly: GCA_963803735.1. Classification (GTDB taxonomy): domain Bacteria; phylum Acidobacteriota; class Terriglobia; order Acidiferrales; family UBA7541; genus Palsa-189. Next base: position 93,116 of record CAWDNV010000030.1, read on the forward strand.
CCTGCGCTTCCTCACGCGCGGCATTCACAGTGCGGCGCACACGCCCCCAGAAGTCCACTTCATACGAGAGATCGAAGGGCAGCACGAACTCACCGGTTGCGCTGGTGCGCAGTGGAAAGTAAGGCTGATTCTGCGAATCGCGGATCGAGGCGACGCTGGGATTCGTCGAAATTGTGGGAAACTCCGAGGCGCGGTTGAAGCGGATCATGGCGCGAGCCTCGCGGAAACGCGCTTCAGCAATCTTCAGGTCCTGGTTGCCGGCGGCCGCCTGCTCTTCCAGTGCAGTCAGCTGCGCATCGCCGAACGTCTCCCACCATTTCGGCGGAAGCGATGGTGCGCCGGGTTGAGCGATCTTCCAGTCTTTCGTTTCCTTGAAGCTGTCCGGAGGCGCTTCCTTGAATACGGCCGGGACGGGCGCGATAGGTCTCGCATACTTTGGACCAACCGTGCAGCCGGAGATCAGCAGCGCGGATACAATTCCGGGAATCCAGCGCCTTGGTCATCGGGCGCTTCGTCATTGCACACCTCCCTGCTGCACGTGAACAGGCGATCCGTTCTCCAGCGAATCCGAAGGATCGAGGATGATCGAATCCGCCGGCCGAAGGCCGGAAACGATCTCGACGTTGGCTCCATAATCGCGGCCGATCGTAACCGGAACCAGATTCGCGCGGCCGTCGCGCACCACGCCGACGCGCAGGCCCTCACGCCGGAACAGCAGCGTGTTGGCAGGGATGGTCACCGATCGAATCGTCGCCGGCAGCTTCAGGTGAACCGAAACGTACGCGCCCGGCAGAAGCAGACCGTCGGGATTCGCCACATCCACTTCCACCAGAAGCGTACGCGACGCGGGATCGATTGCGCTCGAATCGCGAACCAGCGTGCCACGAAACACGCGTCCCGGATATTCATCGAGCGTAAGAGTCGCCGCCGCTCCGGGCCGCGCGGCATTCGAGTAAACCTCGGGGACCGGCACGAAAACACGCAAGGTCGAAATTGCCGCCAGGTGAAACAGCTCTTTACTTTGGGCAGAGGAACCCGCGTCGATCAGCGCCCCAATATCGGTGCTGCGCGCCGTGATCACTCCGTCGAACGGCGCGTACACTTTTTCGAACGACTGCAGTTGCTCAAGGCGCCGTACGTTGGCGGAATTGGAATCGACCACGGCTTTCTGCGCGGCCTGATTGGCAACAGCCTGATCGGTTTCCTGCTTCGAAACGGAATTGCTCTTCAGCAGGAACTGCCAGCGGTCTGAAGTGGTCTTCGCCAGATCGTAATTGGCCTGCGCCGTTTCGAGCTGCGACTGCGCCTGCTGCAGCTGCTGATCGATTTCGGGCGTTTCGATCTCAGCCAGCAGATCGCCCTTCTTCACCCGCGCGCCGATATCGAAATACCAGTGCGCCAGATAACCGTTGGTGCGCGCGTAGATCGGGGAATCGGTGAATGCTGCGGTGTTTCCGGGCAGCACGATCTCCTGCAGCGGCGCGGCGGGCGCCGGATGCGTAACGTTGACGACCGGCGTGGCGGCTTCGTCGGTCGCCTGCGCCAGCTCTTTGCCTGCGGTCACGCGCTGCACGATGCCGCTGCGGATTCCGTATCCCAGTGCGCCCGCGGCCGCCAGAACGAAGATGGCCGGGACGAGCAGCCGTGCCCGTGGCGCGCGCCGCTGTGTCTCAGGCTTTGTGGTTTCCTGCATTGTCATCATGATTCCCTCCCCTGCAGTGAGGCCTCTTCCGCAACGGGCGAGTCCTCGTTCTTCGTTGATCCGTGGACAATCGCGAAAACCGATGGCACAAAAACCAGCGTCGCCACCGTCGCGCACATCAGACCGCCGATGACGGCGCGGCCGAGCGGCGCGTTCTGTTCGCCCCCGTCTCCCAGCCCAAGCGCCATCGGAATCATGCCGATGATCATCGCCAGCGCCGTCATCAGCACCGGACGAAAACGTGTGTAACCTGCTTCGATTGCTGCCTGAACGGCATCGGAGTGTTGTGACAGGCGGTCCCGCGCGAAAGCAATTACAAGAATGCTGTTTGCCGTCGCCACGCCCATGCACATGATCGACCCCATCAGCGCGGGAACGCTGACCGTGGTCTTCGTGAAAAACAGAAACAGCACGATTCCCGCAAGCGCCGCCGGCAGCGCGGTGATGATCACGAACGGGTCAAGCCACGATTGAAAGTTCACGACGATCAGCAGATAAATCAGAACAATCGCGAAGCCGAGACCCGCCAGCAGACCGATATAGGATGTCCGCATCGTGTCCAGCTGTCCGCGTACGGTCACGAAACTGCCGCGCGGCAGCAGATGCCGGTTGCTGTCCACAATGCGCTGAATGTCGCGTCCGGCGCCGCCGAGGTCGCGATCCTGCACCGAGGCATAGATATCCACCACGCGCCGGATGTTGTAGTGATTCAGAACTTCCATTTCGTTCGAGCGCGTGATCGATGCAACATCAGCCAGAATCTCGGGCCGGGTCGCAGCGGTGGATGTGATCGGGATATTCTGTAGGTCCTGCAGAGACTGAATCGAGTACTGCGGGGTCTGTTCCACCAGGTTGTAATTCACGCCGTTCTGCCAGTTGAGGAAGAAGGTCGGCGTAGTTTGGAAACTGCCGCTGAGCGAGACCAGAAGGCTGTTCGCGACATCACGCGGGGTGTAGCCGCCCTCCGCAGCCTTGGTGCGATCGACGTCGATGTGAAACTTCGGGTAATCGAAATCCTGCTGCAGCCGGGCGTCGGTTATGCCGGGAACGTGCCGAATCTGCTCCAGCATCCTGTCTGCTACTGCGCGGTTACTTTCAACATCCGCGCCGTCGATCTGAATATCCACCGGAGCGGGCAATCCGAAGTTCAGAATCTGCGTCGTGATGTCGGCGGGCAGCATATAGAACGTTGTGCCGGGAAACTCAGCCGGCAGTTTCCTGCGCAGATCGCGAATGTAACTCGCAGTCGGATGATGATGCTCGTTCAGCGATACAAAGACATCCGCATCCGCCGCGCCCACCAGTCCCGAAGTCGCCCGCATGTAATTCAGCTGGCTGTAGGGCAGGCCGATGTTGTCGAGGATGTTGTTGACCTCATTCCGGGGGATCTCGCGACGAATCGAGTTCTCCACCAGATCGGCGAGTTTCGCGGTTTCCTCAATCCGGGTTCCGGTCCTCGCGCGCAGATGAAGAATAAACTGTCCGCTGTCCGTGTTCGGGAAAAAGTCCTGGCCAAGCCATGGCACCAGAATGAAAGCAGCTGCGCACAGGCCCAGAAATACCGGCACGAACATGTATCGCCGGTAGACCAGTGTGGTCAGCATCAGCTGATACGCGACGCGCAGGCGTTCAAACCCACGCTCAAAGCCGCGCTGAAACCAGACGAGCGGATTGCGCGATTTTCCGGTGGAATGTTTCGCTTTGAGAAGATACATCGCCAATGTCGGCACCAGCGTTCGCGAAAGAATGTACGAAGCAATCATCGCGAACACCACCGACTCAGCGAGTGGTACGAACAAATATCGCGCCACGCCGGACAGGAAAAACATGGGTAGGAAAACGATGCAGATGCACAGGGTCGACACGAGCGCTGGAACCGCGATCTGTCCCGCGCCCTGGATTATGGCCTCTTTCAGTTCAGTCCCCTGTTCGAGGAACCGCTCGATATTTTCAATCGTGACGGTGGCGTCGTCTACCAGGATTCCGACCGCGAGGGCCAGCCCGCCCAGAGTCATTACGTTGATCGTTTCTCCCAGTAATCCAAGAACGATCACGGAGCTAAGAATCGAGAGCGGAATCGATACGGCGATGATCAGCGTGCTGCGCCAGCTTCCGAGGAAGATCAGAATCATCACTCCCGTCAGACAAGCCGCAATAATCGCTTCGCGAATCACGCCGCTGACCGCCGCGCGCACAAAGATGGACTGATCGCCGAGCGGCTGAATCTTGAGCTGCGGCGGCAGTGTTGTTTGCACACGCGGCAAAAGCTTGCGCACGCCATTTACGACATCGATGGTCGAGGCGTTACCGGCCTTTAGGACCGTGACCAGCGCGCCGCGGCGTCCGTCCTGCCGCACGATATTGGTCTGCGGTGCAAAACCGTCGCTGACTTCGGCCACGTCCCGGAGGTAAACAGTCGCCCCATTGACCTGTTTCAACGGCAGGTCGTTCAGCTCGGAAACTTTATGCGGGGCCGCGTTGAGGTCCACATCATATTCGAACTTGTCAATCTTGGCTGTGCCCGACGGCAGCACAAGATTCTGTAAGTTCACCGCCGAAACGATGTCCGAGGGCGACAGCCCTTTTGACTGCAGCCGTTGGGGATTGAGCGAGACCATCACCTGCCGCTGTTTTCCGCCATAGGGATAGGGGATAGCCGCGCCCGGTACGGTCACCAGTTGCGTGCGCAGAAAGTTCAGCGCGAGATCGTTCAGTTGCGGTTCCGTTAGCCCCTTACCCGACAGCGCGAGTTGAAGGATGGGCACGCTCGACGCACTATAGCTGATAATCAGCGGCGGCTGAGTGCCGGCTGGAAGCTGCCGCAGTACGGTTTGCGATGCCGCTGTGACCTGGGCGTTTGCGGTATCGATGCTGGCGTTCGGCTGCAGGAATATCTTCACCACACTGGTACCGTTCACCGTGGTGGATTCAATGTGCTCGATGTTGTCGACGAGTGTGGTCAGGAGGCGTTCGTAAACCGACGTGATGCGACCCTCCATCTCCTCCGGGTTTAGTCCCGTATACGTCCACGAGACGGCAATCACCGGAATGTTGATGTTGGGAAAGATGTCGGCCGGTGTGCGCGAAATCACAACCGGACTTACCAGCAGAATAAGCAGCGCCAGAACGATGAACGTGTATGGCCTGTTCAGCGCCACTCTGATGATCCACATGCGGCGGTCCTCCTTACCTACTTACTGTCCGTTTGATCTACGAAAAGAGCTTAAGCCGAATCGCCGGGTATGCTCGGCATCGGGCTAAACTCCGGCCCTTCGTCAAAAGCCGCCCACGCCCGCTCTTCCCGCCCGTTCGTCTCGCGAATTGTCTCGATGATGTGAGCGCGCTCTGCATCCGCCAAAGTTCGCACTGTGGTCGCGGCGTGCCGAGTTCAGAAATCCAGGGCGACGATCAGACGGGCTGCGTATCCGTGTGATCGTCGGCCGTCCGCCCGAACGAAGGCAGGTACCGGCCGAAGTTCAATTCGAAGTCGCTCGGAACGCCGTAACCGATACCACGGAGCTTGGGACGGCGCGCCTGCGCATCTGGCAAGGCCAGCATTGGGAAGATCATGTCGTTGCTCGACTGAAGCTCGATAGCTGTCGGCATCCCGAACCGATTGATCTGGGCCTTCGCCGCGCCTAGCGTTTCACGGTCGAACGAAGCCAGACGCCGGACGAGAGTATCGACAAACGAGTCGAGGGCGTCATCGTCCAGCGTGCGGTTCACCCAGCCATAGCGCTCGGCGATGTCAGCATCGAAATCGTCGCCGCTGAGCACGATCTCAAGTGCGCGCGAGCGGCCGACCAAACGCGGGAGCCATTCCAGGGCTCCGCCACCCGGGACCAGTCCGACGCCGACCTCGGGTTGGCCGAACAGGGCGCTTTGCCGGCTGGCGAAGCGCATATCGCAGGCCAGCACGAACTCGTTACCGATGCCGCGCGTGCGGCCGCGAATCTTGGCGATGCTCACGACTGGCGTGGACGAGAGGCGCAGCACAAAATCGCGCCAAAGGCCCAGCACCTCTGGCCGTTCAGCTGCCTTGGCTACGTCGAGATGGGCGACGAAAAAATCGGGATTCGCCGACTGGAACACTACGACCTTCACGGACGGGTCCGCCTCGAGGTCGGTCATGAGTGCTCCCAATTCGACGATCGTTGTGGGAACAAACATGTTGATCGGCGGGTTGCTGAAGGTGATCGTCCAGCAGCCCGGATAGGTGCGGTCGATGTTGAACTGCGAATGGTCAGGCATGGCGCATCTCCTGTGTCGATTAGCAGAACCCTACCGCAGCGATCGGAAGCCCGCGCGAACCTCTTCTGAAAAGAGCTTCGGCTGTTCCCAGGCCGCAAAGTGGCCGCCCTTGGGGAGCTTGTTGTAATGGATCAGTTTGGGATACGCCTGCTCCGCCCAACTGCGCGGGCACAGATCGATCTCGTCCGGAAAGGAGCTTACGGCAACCGGGATGGAAACGCCTTTGACACTGAAGTACCCGAGTTTGTTTTCCCAGTAGAGGCGGGCTCCGGAAATCGCCGTGTTCGTCAACCAGGCGATCGTGATGTTGTCGAGGACATCGTCACGGGTTAGGCCGGCAGCTTCTCCGGCAAAGACACGTGAGATCAGCGCGTAGCTCCACGCATCGTGGTCCAGAAAATAGGCGGCCAGGCCGACGGGGGAATCCGCAATTCCGTACAACGTCTGCGGTCGCAACCCCATCTGGTAGCCGTAGGCGACGCCTTTGCTGTAGACGAATTGCAGCCGCTCGAAAGCGAGTTTTTCCTCAGGTGAGAGACCATCTGGCATTGGAGCACCGGTGGATGCCGCCTTGTCAATTTCAGCCGGAACCGCGCCAGGCATGTTGATATGAATGCCGAGCAGTTCGGGAGGCGCCTGCACGCCCATCAGCTCCGTGATGACCGAGCCCCAATCACCGCCCTGCGCGACGAATTTGGTGTATCCCAGGCGCTTCATCAGCACGGTCCAAGCACGCGCGATATGGGCGGGATCCCATCCGGTCGTGGTCGGTCTGCCGGAAAAACCGTAGCCGGGCATCGATGGAATCACGACATCGAACGCGTCGGATGCTTTCCCGCCGTGCGCGGTTGGATTGGTCAGCGGATCGATGATCTTCATCTGTTCGATAATCGAGCCGGGCCAACCGTGCGTGACAATGAGCGGCAATGCGTTTTCGTGTTTCGAACGGAGGTGGATGAAATGAATATCCAGCCCATCGATCTCGGTGATGAACTGCGGCAGGGCGTTCAGGCTCGCTTCGATCTTGCGCCAGTCGTACTCGGAGGCCCAATAGCGCGCCAGCGCTTGCATCGTGGCGAGCTGCACGCCTTGGGTTGCATCTGGAACCGTCTCTCGCTCAGGAAACTTGGTTGCGTTGATGCGCCGGCGCAATTCAGTGAGTTCGGTTTCCGGAACATTCGCGTGAAATGGACGAATTGCGGTGTTATCAGATGCTTGCTTGCTGCCTCGTTCTGCAACAGCGGTTTGGGTCATACGGTCTTACTCCTTTAATGGTGTTTTCAACCTTCGATCAACACCTACGACTGCATGCAATTCGCCAGGCCGGCTTCTAGCGTTATGCGATTGACGCCAAAGCGTTTGCGGGCTTTCGGTGTCTGAAGTGTCGACGATTTGTCGAGGTGTCGGCTCAACAGGACGGTCGGGTCGGCAAATTGACACTTTAGTGGTCATCGACACGCGACGAGATGCGTTCAAGTCCTGATTGCTGCTGATTCTTCCGCACCGCTTCGGCTAGTTATTTTCGGCGTGCCTGCCGCGGGCCCACCGCGTTTACTGAAAAGCGGGTACAATCACGGACAACCGCCACGCGGTTTGCCGAAAACGAATTGTGCCTCACGAGCGCAAGAGCGGGTATAAATGCTACGGCGTAATGCAAACACGCCGTGAACTCCTCACCGCCGCGTTCCTGGGAGGATCCGCATGCTTTGCCAAACCGATACTTCGCGGAGGGATCGCCGGGCTAATCGTCGATCTGGTTGCTCCCGGATCGATCGGCCGCAGATCGCTGACGTGTGGCTCGATCCTCCTTCTGTTGCTATTCGCAGTGTCTCATCTTGCATTTGCCCTCGATGCCGATCGCACAATCGCGCAGTTCTACCACACCGCCTGGACGATAGAGGACGGTGCCCCCAGCGGAATGTACAGGCTCGCGCAAACCAAGGATGGTTATCTATGGATAGGGACCTTCAACGGACTCTTTCGTTTTGATGGCGTGCGCTTCGAGCGTTATCAGCCCGAGCGAGGCGATCAGTTCCCATCCCAGGGCATCTCCGCACTCCTCGCGACTCCCGACGGCGGCCTGTGGATTGGTTTTGTTACCGGCGGCACGACCTTCCTCGAGAACGGACGTGGCCACACTGAGAAACCGCGCGGCTACAAGTATGGCGGGAGAGAGGGATTGCCATCGTCAACCGTAAATGAATTCGCACTGGATCGCGAGGGAGCAGTCTGGGCGGGAACGTACCGCGGACTCTTTCGGTTCACGCAATCCCGTTGGGAGAAGGTCGGAACGGAATGGGGGTTTTTCTCGGCAGGAGCTAAGGGCCTCTTCGTAGACAACCAAGGAAAGCTGTGGGTTAACGCCAACACAGACCTGTATTGTCTGTCACCGGGAGGGCACGTCTTCGAGATGCGGAAAGTTCCATATCAGTGGATCATCCGCCAAACACCGGACGGCACCTTCTGGCTTTCGGAAAGCCAAAAGGGAGTACACGCGGTGTCCGGACCACTCGGAGAGACTTACGATCGATCAAAGGCGGACCTAAGAATGCCAGTTGCGGGAACGCTATTGGTAGATCGGGAGGGCAGTTTTTGGATGTCGCTAACCCCAGGGGATGGGGTGGGCCGCATTTCGCGACCCGAACGGCTGCCCGGTCACACGATCGACTCGACGAGCAGCCTTATTCAGAAATTCACTGACCGACATGGTCTGACCGACAACGTTGTTGTGGACATGCTGGAAGACCATGAGGGCAATGTCTGGATTGCGACTTCGGGGGGGCTGGATCGACTTCGAAGAAAGAATGTCCTCGAAAGGCCCCTTCCATCTAAGACAATCAACTACAGCCCTTTTCTGGTAACGGATCGGAAAGGGATCGTTTGGGAAGGCAGCGCGGGTTCGATCCGGACGGCGGCGAACGACGGGGTATCCGTTCGGGAAGGCCTTCGGCTCGCACCCCCTTTCTGGTTTCCTGATTGGCCGTTGCTGACCAGCGGGTGGGTGGATTTCGAAGGAGCGTTTTGGATCGGCGGCCCAGGCACACTTACACGATGGATCGGCGGCCGTCTGGAGAAAATCCAATTCCCCGATAAAGACCTGGCAGCGAGTCACATGGACGTCGAGTCGATCACGGGCGATCGCGCCGGCGATCTCTGGGTTTCCATTCAGCAGGGCGGCGTTTACCGCCGGCACAATGGCGTCTGGGAGCCATATGGAAATACGCTGGGATTGCCGAAATCGCTCGCCGCGATTCTATGGGCAGACTTCACGAATCGCCTCTGGTTCGGGTACATGACCAATCAGATCGCTCTGGTGGACGGAGATGGTGTCCGAATTTTTTCGGCACCCGATGGGCTACACGTTGGGAATGTGCTTGACATAGGAGGGCACGGCGATCATATCTGGGCAGCGGGCCAGTTCGGACTCACGCTGTTCGACGGCAACAAATTCCATACCATAGCCGGGGAAGCGGACCCCGATTTCCGGGGCATCAATGGCGTGGTCGAGACCGCCGCAGGCGATTTCTGGCTGAACATGGAGACCGGGGTCGCCCGCATTGCCGCTGCCGAGATTGCGAATCGGCTTCGGGATCCTCAGCATACACTTCAATACGATCTTTTCGATTTTCGCGATGGCGTGAGAGGTGCGATTGCGCCGCTCAAGCCGGTACCATCGGCGGTCGAGGCCGGCGACGGCCGCGTCTGGATTAGCCGCTCAAACGGCGTTTATTGGATTGATCCCGCGCGTATCTACAAAAACCCTATTCCTCCGCCCGTTACGATTGAAGCGATCTACGAAGGCAACCGGCGATTCAGCGCTTTCGAAGCGGCCCGTCTGCCGAAACTGCCGCAAAACGTGCGGATCGAATATACGGCGTTGAGCCTGTCGATCCCGGAGCGCGTTCGCTTCCGCTATCAATTGGAGGGCTATGACAAGGGCTGGCAGGACGTCGGAACGCGCCGCGCCGCGTACTACCCAAAGCTTCCGCCCGGTCATTTCCGCTTTCACGTGATTGCGTGCAATAACGACGGCGTCTGGAACCAGACAGGTGCCGTCACGGAGATCGTCGTTCCGCGGGCTTTTTATCAGACCGCGTGGTTCGAAGCGGCATGCTTTTTGGCCGGCTTTGCATTGCTCTGGGGATTGTACCGGTATCGGCTCCATCAGATCGCCCGCGAATTCAACGTGCGCCTGGAGGAACGTGTGAGCGAGCGCACGCGTCTCGCACGCGATTTGCACGACACACTATTGCAGAGCTTTCACGGGTTAATGCTCCATTTCGAAGGTGTAAACAAACTGCTCTCAGACGGAAAGGCTAAGGAGCAAATGGAAACAGCCCTTGAACTTGCCGACCAGGCGATCATCGAGGGCAGAAGGGCTGTTTATGACTTGCGGTCGTCCGCCACAACTACAAATGAGCTTTCAGAAGCGCTGAAGGCAGTCGGGAACGAACTGTCCACAGATGACGGTGCGGAATTTGGCTTGGTGCTGGAAGGTCCGCCGAAGGACCTGCACCCGATCATCAGGGACGAACTTTACCGCATCTCTCGCGAGGCGTTGCGCAATGCCTTCGAGCACGCTCATGCCCGCCATATCGAAGCTGAACTCAACTACGGAGAACGAGTGTTCCGGCTGCGAATCCGGGATGACGGTGAGGGCATTCCGGCCGCAATTTTGGAACAAGGCCGGCCAGGACATTACGGCCTCTCCGGAATGCGGGAACGTGTCCGGCGGGTCGGCGGGGACTTGAATATTTGGAGCCGCACTGGTGGCGGAACGGAGATAGACCTGAGCCTCCCAGGTTCGATCGCATACGTCACGTCGCCACGCCGATCTCGTCTAAGGGTATTCGGAAAGAAAGGAGGATGAGACGTGATACGAGTTCTGGCAGTAGACGATCACCCTCTTCTTCTCAAAGGTATTGCTGCGCTCATGATGGGTGAACAGGATATGGAATTGGTGGGCGAGGCGAACACTGGGCGCGAGGCGCTCGACCTCTTTCGAAAACTTCAACCGGACATCACGCTCATGGACTTGCAGATGCCGGAGATGAGCGGCATCGACGCGTTGAGTGCGATTCGCGGCGAGTTCCCGGATGCACGAATCATCGTACTGACAAGCTATGCCGGTGATATTCAGGTTTCTCGTGCTCTAAGAAGTGGCGCACGGGGCTACTTACTAAAGGACATGTTGCGAAAGGAACTACTCGAGACAATTCGTGCTGTCCATGCCGGCCAAAAGCGCCTGTCATCTGAAGCTGCCGCCGAAATCGCGGAGCATGCCACGGACGACGCCTTGACCCCACGGGAAATAGACGTACTGCGGCTAATCGCAGCTGGGAACGCGAATAAGGAGATCGCCACGCAGTTAGGGCTCACCGAGGAAACCGTTAAAAGTCACGTCAAAAATATTCTCCCCAAACTTGGCGCAAATGACCGGACCCATGCCGTCACGATCGCACTGAAGCG
>CAWDNV010000031.1:0-37996 GCA_963803735.1 uncultured Acidobacteriota bacterium
TTCCAGTTCATGTCGGGCCAGGAACCACGAATCGGTCCGAACATGTTTCTTCCGAGAATCCAAGCGCCAACATTCTTGAAGCCCCGCGCAGCGAAGTCGTCATCGATCCCCGTTGTGCCGCCGTCGGCGCCAAACAGGGTCCGTTGGAACGAGCGTGTCGGGACTAACCACTCGTGCAAATCTGTTCCGCCCACGCCGAGCGGATTCTTGATGTCCTGATTCGGACCAGCTCCGTATCCGTCAAGCGAGATGGTAAAGCCCTCAACCCGGACGCGTGTCATTTTCATGCCTTCCTTTCGATTGACGCCTAACGTACGGCGAGACGCATAAACCAGTTCTAGCGCAAGGGCGACGCAGCGGTCCAGACGTTGACGGGAGGAGTTGCTGGCGTTTGCGTTAACTCACCTGCCGCACTCAGTCAGACGGGTATAACTTTTATGAAAACTGCGGGGTCCTTCAGAAATACCGCGCCAACGCCGTCAGGGGACATCGCGGTAATCAAAAGCTCTTTTAACGCGGCGGATTGAACTGGGAACACAGCGCGAAGGTTTTCTCGATATGTTCGATGAAGACGCGTACTTTGGCGGACAGCCGGCGGCTGGCAGGCCGAACCGTAAGGATCGGCACAATTCGTTCGAACGGAGTCAGAAGACGGATGACAGTACCTTCCCTGAGTTCCGCCGCGAATAGCCACGCCGGCGCCTGGGCGATCCCCAAGTGTTCGAGGACACCCATCCGCATCTGTTCAATATCGCTGGTTCTAAAGACTCCCGTGGGAATGACACGCCTCGCGTCCTGTCCGGAGCCAAAGCTCCACGGCTGTACGGAGCCCCGCTCCACAAAAACGACAGATCGAAAGCGTTTGAGATCGTCCGGCGATTCCGGTGCGCCGTGCCGGGAAAGGTACTGAGGCGTGGCCACGAGAATGACCATCGTCTGCGCGAATCTTCGGGCAACCAAGGTGGAGTCTGGGAGCTCACCTGAGTGGATCGCTAAATCGAATCCGTCTTCGATGATCGTTGACGGGCTCTCCGACGCCGCCATCTCAACTGCCAGGTCGGGGTAGGCGGCAAAAAACGCAGCCAGCTTCGAGACCATATGGAGGCGAGCGAATGTGGGAGGAACGGTAACGCGAATGAGGCCTTTCGGTGCGGTTTGGCCCCTGCCGATTCGTGAAGTCGCGCTCTCATAGTCGTCGAGAATATGCAAAGCAGACTCGTAAAAGTCGCGACCCGGCTCAGTTAGTGCAATAGAGCGAGACGTGCGGTGAATCAATTCGGTGCCGAGCTCATCCTCAAGCGCGGAGATCTGCTTGCTGACGGCAGGTTGGCCAATTCCACGTTCCTTTGCTACCGCGGAGAAGCTCCCTTTTTCGACTACTCGGACGAAAATCTGCAGGGCATCAAATCTGTCCACACGCGCCTCCGTATTCCTCTATGGAATAGATTCTATCCAACGAGAAACGATTCTGTCGTGCGCTGTCCGTTTAGAGAAAAACAGGTAAAAGACACTTCCTCTGTCCGTCATGCATTCCTGTTCGGAATAGCCGGTATTCCTCAGAGTGCCAAATCTGATCGCCATGCTGGCACATCAACTTACCAGGCGATTGAAATCAGCTAAGTGCTGAATCGGTCATCACAAACCACAGGAGAACAAATGTCGACATTAACTCAGAAAGTTGCACTCGTTACCGGCGGTTCGCGCGGCATCGGCGCAGCGATAGCGAAAAGACTGGCTAAAGACGGCGCAAGTGTGGCCATCACGTACGCGAAGGACGACAAGGCGGCTTCCGCCGTGGTCAAAGCCATTGAACGCGATGGCGGAAAGGCTGTCGCGATCCAGGCTGACGCCGCCGACGTCGAAGCGGTCAAGAGCGCGGTTGAAAGGACGGTTACGACTTTCGGACGGCTTGACGTGCTTGTGAACAGTGCCGGCACGGCCATTCCAAAACCGTTCGAGGAGGCGACGCAGGAGGAGATGGACCGCGTGATTAACATAAACCTCCGAGGTGTCCTCGCCACCACGCAGGCGGCGCTGAAGCACATGAAGAGCGGCGGCCGCGTCATCATGATCGGTTCGGCAGTAGGCGAGCGTGCCGTCGCGCCAGGGCTTGTGCCCTACGCGGCCACGAAAGGAGCCGTCAAGATGTTCACTCAGGCGCTTTCCAGAGAGCTCGGGAGCCGCGGGATCACGGTCAACAACGTCCAGCCGGGTCCGATCGACACGGACCTGAATCCGGCGTCCGGTGATTGGGCGGTGCCCCAGAAAGCCGCCACAGCGCTCGACCGCTATGGGCGTGTTGAAGAGATCGCTGCGATGGTCTCGTTCGTTGCCGGTCCGGAGTCCTCCTACATTACCGGGACGAATCTTACCGTCGATGGCGGAATGAATGCCTGACGTGCATGAGCCTCCAAAATCAGGGACGGCATAGCCATGAGTTCACCCGTTGTTTTGATCACCGGCGCACTGACAGGCATCGGTCGCGCTTCCGCACGGACGTTTGCGCAGGCGGGAGCACACCTTGTTGTGTCAGGTCGTCGAGATAAAGAAGGACAAGAGTTAGTAGCCGAGTTGCAAGGGCTCGGAGCAGAGTCTATTTTTGTTCATACGGACGTCCGTAATGAAAATGAAGTGCGGGATTTGGTAGATCAGGCCGTCGCGCGCTTTGGTCGTCTGGACGTTGCCGTCAATTGCGCGGGGACTGAGGGTAAGCCCGGCCCGGTCACGGAACAGACGGCTGAAACCTACGCTGCGACTTTCGATACAAACGTCCTGGGTACACTGCTCAGCATGAAGCATGAGATGCGCGTGATGCTCAACCAGGGAAGCGGAAACATCGTCAATGTGTCGTCCACCTACGGGCGTACTGGCGCTGCTGGCGCCTCCGTATACGCCGCGAGCAAGCATGCAGTGGAAGGACTGACCAAGTCGGCCGCGCTCGAAGCCGCCGCATCGGGGGTACGTGTCAACATGGTGGCCCCAGGTCCAATCGAGACCGGGATGCTGGATCGCTTCACCGGGACCCCTGAAAGAAAGGCGGGCCTGGCGGCGACGGTGCCGCTCAACCGGGTAGGGAGACCGGAAGAGATCGCTCAGACCATCATGTTTCTTGCGTCGGACAAGGCGTCGTTCATCACGGGAGCATCGTACGTCGTCGACGGCGGCAAGACGGCCAGGTGATTCCTTGGGCGGATCGGCTGCCCTGCGGGCGGGTGCCTAATGCGTCCCTCAATCCGTCGTTGTTGAAGTTGCATTCAAGAGGATAAAACATGAATGAAAAGCAGGTCAAGCTTCCAGGTCCAGATCATCCGATTTCCGTCGAACGCAACCCTGCTCGCGTCGTCGTCTCCGTCGCGGGCCGTGTGATTGCCGATACACGCAACGCGCTCACGCTCCGGGAAGCGACGTATCCGCCCGTTCAATACGTTCCAGGCGAGGACGTTGATTTCTCACAATTGGAACGGACGGATCACGTTACCTATTGCCCTTATAAAGGCGATTGCCACTACTACAGCGTCCCCGCTGGAGGCAAGAAGTCGGTGAATGCGGTGTGGTCATATGAGAATCCTTTTCCTGCCGTTGCGCAGATTGAGGGGCATGTTGCGTTCTATCCCGAGCGAGTAGATGAACTAGGGGAACATCTTCCGACCTGAAGAAGATCCCGGACATGTGGGAATTCTCTGCTTGATTGTCCACCGGACAGAATAGTGTGGTCGAGTGGTGTGACTCCCGCCGCCTTGATCCTTACTAGTACGCGCCTCCCCGAAACTTGCGGTGTGGGAATGTTCGCCGGCTTCAGATCCCCATAGCCCCTGAAACCTTCTGCTCGCATTGCGCGTATATCACCTTCTCCTTTTTCTTTCTTCGTATTACGGCTTGGCCGCACGCGCCGATCCCCATAGCGAGCCCGGGTTGGCGCGATTCGGATAGAGCTGCAGCATCTCGTCGTACAGTTCTCTGGCTGTTGTGGTCATCCCGGCCAAGCGGTCGAAATCACGGATGTACTGCCGGGTCTCTTCTATAATCCTGGGGTTGTCATTCTTCTCGGGTTTCTTGTGTCCGGCAATCACCGCAAGCGGTTTCAGTGATTCGATGGTGTCCAGGGCGGCAATCCACTCGCGGCGGGTTTCGGTGTTTGACTCCGCGAGATAAAGGTGGACGTCGTTGTAAGCGGCATCCCCTGCGACTACCAAACCTGCTGAGGGGACGTGCAGACACGTCGAATGCTCAGTGTCTGTATGCCCGACCTCCACGACGAGAAGGTCATGCCCTTCGAGCTGGATTACATTTCCCTTGAGTCCCTCAGCGATCACCAGATGTTCGGGGATTTGGCCGGGATAGCGTGCTTTCCAGAAACTCGAAACGAATTCCGGCGAGGCCTGCCGCCGCATGGATTCCACCACAGCGGGCGTTGCGACCGCTCTCGCTTTAGGAAAGCGATTCAGGACCGCTCCTATGCCAAAAAAATGATCCCCATGGCCGTGAGTGATATAGATCGTGGTTAGGTTCTTGCCGCTCGCCGCCACCCACTCGACCAGCGCCGCAGCCTGCTCGATCGTCAAAAAGGCATCGACGAGAACAGCATCCCGTTGGCCGAAGATGAGGGTGGCCGATGTGGGCACCCAGGCCCACTGCTCCTTGCCCGGCGGCAGATCGCGGACGAGTCCTTGGCGATTTGTTACTAAAACGTCCCACTTCAGGGTAGGACTTACAGTGGTGGCTGGCATCACGCTCCTCCTTTAAATTCGGTGCTGATCTCGCAGCAAGACAAGTTGCCAGGGCTAAGACGGCCGTTGATCGCCCACACTTGCCGGTGAGGGACTCAGACGAAGATCGTCAATGGTTAGAGGTCCGCCGGTTTGCTTGTAGTCGTAATGGCTCTCGTATACCACGCGAGAATCGGCCCATCGTCGAAGAGTGCACCAGGAAATCTGGCACATCCTGCCTGACACCCCGATCAAATCAACCGACCAGGCCGAATGTGTCTCACCTGCCGTGTCTCCGTGAATCGGGCTTTCTCGAATCTGCACCGACAGGCCGCCAATCTCAGCCATGACATGAATCGGAACGAGGAATTTGTAAAGGAATGCGCGCATCCGCTCCTTGCCAAATACCGCGCTGCTTTCCGTCCCGTCGGTGATCTCGACATCATCGGCGTAGAAGGCGTCAAAAATCTCAAGATACTCTTCCCAGCCGCTGCTGATGTCGGCGGCGATGATGGCGGAATTCAGGACCTTCTCTCGCGCGTATAGATCGCGATCCGCGCGCTTGATAGAAGCCAAATGCTGTTGAGCAATCATTGACATTTCTCCTAACCGAGGGAGCCGCTTAGACCTGCGCTCTGCCCCCATCAACGAAAAGTTCGATACCTGTGACAAAACTTGAGTCGTCGGATGCCAGATACAACGCGGCCTTGGCCACCTCTTCGGGTTCGCCCATGCGTCCCATCGGAATGGTGGACACAATCCGCGCAATGACGTCCGGGGCTTGCCGGTTTACCAACGGCGTCTTGATTGGACCTGGGCTAACAACATTTGACCGGATATGACGATCTTTGAGATCCGTCGTCCAGGTGCGCACGAAAGAACGAATCGCCGCCTTGCTGGCTGCGTAAACGCCAAAGGCAGCAGTGCCTTTTACACTCGCGACGGAACCCGTAAGAATGATGGAGCCGCCATCGTTCAGGAGGGGCAATCCTTTTTGAACCGTGAAGAATGCGCCCTTTACATTGATATTGAGCAGCTTGTCAAAATGTTCTTCGGAGACGTCGCCGAAGGGTACGAATTCGCCGACGCCGGCGTTGGCGAAGATAATATCGACTCGCCCCTTCACTTTGCCGACTGTCTTGTAGAGAAGGTCAAGATCGGCCATTTTGGCAACGTCGCCCTGAACACCGGTCGCATTGGACCCGATTGCCTTCACAGCCTCGTCGAGTTGCTTCTGGCGGCGCCCTGTGATGAAAACATAAGCACCTTCATTGACGAACAGTTTTGCAGTCGCCAGTCCAATCCCTTCTGTTCCGCCGGTGATGACGGCGACCTTGCCTTCGAGCTTTTTCGTCATTGCCATTTCCTTTGTTGCTGAGCTAAGAACTCTCCAGCGACCTAACGGGTGTCGAGCCACTTCCGAATGTTCGAAACGGTGTCCTCATAGAACGTCTTGTAAAGCCCCTGCGAGACATAGGCGATATGCGGTGTTGCGAGGATGTTGTCCAGCGCCCGGAAGGGGTGATCCGGAGGCAGCGGCTCAACATCGAATACGTCGATCGCCGCGCCGGCGATTTGCTTGTTCTTCAACACGCTGATCAAAGCTTGTTCTTCGACGATTGGCCCGCGCGACGTATTGATCAACCGCGCCGTCGGCTTCATTCTCGCCAGCTCCGCGGCACCAATCAGGCCGCGCGTTCGGCTGCTCAACACAAGATGGATCGTCAGGATATCCGCCTGCTCGAACAACTGATTCTTGGAAACCAAGGTTGCGCCCGCAGCTTCGGCGGCCTGGGGCGTCATGTTCTGGCTCCAGGCAATCAAATTCATCCCAAAAGCCTTCCCAATCCGCGCGACCTCTGATCCAATACGCCCAAGCCCCAGAACGCCTAGCGTTTTTCCGCGCAGATCGGCGCCCACTGTTTGTCTGCCAGCCGCCGGATCGTACAGAGTTGCTCTCCGTCACGATATGTCGCGCGGAGGCCAGGATCAGCGCCCAGGTAAATTCGATGGCCGGGTCCGAGCGATACCCCGTGTGAACTACTGCGATCCCGCGCTCGCCGGCGGCGGCGACATCGATCGACGCGTTTCCAGCTCCCGTTGAAGCTATGAGCTTAAGATTAGGAAGACGCTCAATGATGTTGCGAGGCAGCGGGGACCGCTCGCGCATGACACAAATGACATCAAAAGGCAGCAACCGCTCAATCACGGCCTCCGGATCGGCGAGGTGGTCCTTAAAGACGGTGATGTCCGCTCGACTGGCCGAGTACCGACCAATCGGCGCTCTCAAGCGCCGCATTTTGGTAATCGTCCAGAACAGCAATCTTGTACGTTTTCATGGCATCCATTCGAGATGATTTGATTCGAGCTTTAGCCGTCGCCGATCATTCCTCTACCCGCTGGGATGAAGGCGCCCGTGACGACCCAACTAATCCTGTTCAAAACAAGCCCGCGCTATCCTGTACGTTGGCCCGGGCCACTTCGAAAGTATTCAGAGCTTCTCTAAACAACTTGATCTTTCCGTTCTCGGCAACCAGCCGCGAAAAGAAGAGTTGATGAACGGTTCGTCCCGTTTTGCTTGACACCGCAGTGGCCTCGAATTCCGCAAAGACCTGGTCGGGAGTATCGATCAGCACCTTGGTATTCTCGAATTGGAAGCCGGGATAGATATCGAGCACGGATTGGAAAAAGCCGGCGATCGCGTCTCGGCCTCTGTACTCGGTAGGAAGTCCGAACGTCGCAAGATACGGCAGCTCAAAGGCGCCATCTTCGGCAAACATCTCCGCCGCCTTCTTCGGATCTCTGAACGAGAAGGCGGTGTATTCAAGCATGAGTTCCTTGGCGTTTTTCATAGATATTTCTCCTGTTCCTGACCATCAGTTAGTCCGAACTGTTTACAGGGTTCCCGGAACTCTCGCCTGCAAACAGGCGCAACCGGTGTCACCCCAGGGGCTGAGCCTATCCGCGCTTGGTTTGCGGGGTGATCCGCACGGATTTGTGAAGCAAATACACCACGAAGAATTGGAGGACAGCGATAAAAAGCGGCCCAGCGCATTTCCCAGGATCATGCTCAAACAGACCGATTCCGGCATCCAGCAATTGCATCGCGCCGGCGAGCGCACCCAGGATCAGCAACGCAGGGGCCGCCTGCTTGTAGACCGCCCCCAATACCAACAAAGCCAGAGGAATTCTGGGCGCCGCGGCGTACATCGCCAACAGCAACGACCCTTGCGTTGGAACGGCGGCAGGGACCAGGTATTGCGGATTGATGATCGCCGCGACTGAAAAGCCGGTCGCGACCAGGACATTGATCGCCGTAACCACCGAAGCGAGCCGCATCGCCTTCATTGCTGTCATTGATTCATCTCTCTCTGATTAAGCGGCGTCCAGGCCTAAACGCTGGAAGCCTTCCTTTTAAACGCAGGCGCAAAAGCATCCTGCACAAATTGTTCAATCGAAGTAGGTGTAGTGTTCTCTTTTGAACGCGCTTCCAACGGAAGGAGGACGCCTGCGTTGATCGATTTGTACATCTCGATGTACATGGCAGCTCCTTTCGGCGGAACACCCAATTGCGTTAATACCTGCTGCACCTGGTCATACGGGAACTGCTGATAATGGAGGTCCGGTTTGCCGACGCTCCGTGCAATCACCGCGGCAACTTCCGTCATCGACAAATCGCGTTCGCCAAGTACCTCGCGTGTTTGTTTGCCGGAAAAATCCAGATTGAGGAGGCGCTGTGCCGCGTAGGCGCCCACATCGCGTGTGGCGACCATGGGTAACTTCAAGTCGGGTATCAGCGCATTTCCGAAAATTCCCATGTGATGGATCATGCCGATCGCCGCCAGATTGTTCTCCATGAAATACGCGGCGCGCACGTGCAGAACGTTTAAACCGCTGATCGCGTTCAGTTTTTGCTCCGAAGAATGCAGCCCTGAAACTGGACCCGCGCCTTTCGCAACCTGTGCGCCGTAGCTGCTCAAATGCACCGCGTAGCGAAGGCCAGAATCCTTCACGGCCTTGGCGACCGCATCGCTATCTCGCTCCTGCTCTTCCGGGGATTTCGCCGGTGGCAACAGCAGGTATGCCGCACGCGCACCGCTGAAGGCTTTGGCAAGTGCAGCGGCATCGCTCATATCAGCCGTGAACGCCTCCGCGCCTTTGTCCACAAAGCGCTGCAGTCGTCCCGCGTCGCGCCCAATGACGCGCACCTTCTGGCCCTTCGAGAGAAGGAAATCGGCGACGATCGAGCCGGTATGGCCGGTCGCCCCTAAAATCACATACATTTCATTCGAAACAACGGGTGAACTCATAGTTGCTATCTCCTTGGTCTTGTTAAAGGTGCTTCGAACGCTTTCAGGGCGATCGCGTTGTCTTCGGCTGTCACTTGGGGAATTTGTCGCCGAACATGGGAAGGCCGCTCACAGATTCGGCCTTGGTCGCCTCGTCCTGTAAAACGTCCCAATGCTCTTTGAGAACACCGTCTTGGAACCGGATAACGTCAGCTGCGATCCAGGCGGCGGGCCGTCCCATCCCCGTAAAGCGGCCATGCGCTATGACGTAATCGCCTTCGGCGATGATGAGTTGGTTTTCGTAATGCAACGTCTCCGGCGCCGAGCGGACGAGATTGAACAGTCCTTCGCGCCCGGGTGGTATATGGGCGCTGTGCTGGATGTAGTTCGGTGACCAGAAGCGTTCCGCCGCAACATAGTCGCGCTTGTTAAACAGCGTCTCGAATGCTTCGAGCACGATTGCCTTATTTCGCTCTGGGGACGAGTTGCTCATTGCTTCTCCTATGCTTGCGGGGGTGATCTCCCGTTTCACTATTGTAGAGTATGATAGTAATCCAGAAGTTTCAAGATATTTTATTTGCACGTCGTTGTTCTTCGTTTGTTCGAACTCCGGCAGCGCTGCTGGCAATGCGGTGATCTTCTTTCAGACAACCAAAACTAGACGGCTCGCATCCATATCCGGTAGAGTATGATGATACTCTTGCGGTTCTTTCTGCCTGGAGCGATCCATGCGGATTCGGGAAGAAATGGTGATGGCAGATGGGTTATTCAAAGAGTGACAAGGCGGAGACACACACTCGGATCGTCAAGGTGGCCGCCAAACGATTTCGTGAACGTGGTCTCGAAGGCATCGGCGTCGCTGATGTGATGAAGGAAGCAGGCGTGACGGTTGGGGGCTTCTACAAACACTTCGGTTCACGCGATGAACTGGTCGTGGAGGCGCTCGCGACGGCATTCAAGGATCTTGACGTTTGGGAAGAGCATACGGCGGACATGGCGCAGCTTCTTCAGAACTACTTGACGGAAGCACACCGCGATGCTCCGGGAACCGGTTGTGCGATGGCAGCCCTATTGGGCGACGTGACACGGGCGAGCAAATCCGCACGTGCTCTCTACACGGAGCGCGTGAAGCGGAGCGCGGCCTTCACCAGCGCCCTTCTCCCATCAACGCGGCGATAAGCGCGGACGTGCCCTGCTTATTCTGAGCGCTCTACTCGGAGCGCTCAATCTCTCCCGTGCTGTCTCCGATCCGAACTTGTCGCGAGAGATCCTCCATGGGGTTCGCGACGAGCTGATCGGATTGGTTGAAACCGGAATCTCATAAGGGGTTGCGCGCGCAGGCCTTTGTCAAAAGCCGCCCGATTTGTCAATTCCGATCAACAAGTTTGGCGCTTTCTCGGGACTGGTTTGAAAACAGTACAGCGAGAGGTGTATTCTTCAGCTAGGCTGGAGGTCTCCAGGTAGAACTCGCCATGCTTAAAACTCAGGGTGAGCAGCATCGGGAATCGGGACTACGGCCCGAGGCTTGGCCCGAGACTCTCGGCCACAATGACGCGACAGCCCGGAGGCATCCATGACGACTCCATCGCAGGCGGCAAGCGCCTATGGCGCGCAGATGGCGAAGTACTTCACCCTGAACCAACCGCCCCATGTTGCCATAGATTCTGCGGTTTCCGTGGTCCGGCCGCAACTGGCGATTACCCGGCTGATTGCACGGAGCGGCATCCCGGAGCGAACCGCGTCCATTCCTGCCGAAAAAGCTTATGTGGTTTCGGTTCATCTGAACCATGCGAACTCCGGGGAATGGGAACTCTGGACCGACGAAAAATACACAAAGACGGGGGCGTGGCCCGTGGGCGGAGTCGCCATGTGCGACCTTGAGTCAAATTCTAGTATTCGAAACCCGGGGCCCATCGACTGGATCCATTTCCATGTTCCCCGGACCACTCTCAATGCCCTTACGGATGATGCTGGAACGCGTCAGGTTAAACGCCTCCACTGTGTTTACGGAACTCCTGACCCCGTTCTCCACCACCTGACTCAAGCGATGCTGCCGTGTCTGAACAGGCCGGAGATGTTCTCTCAATTGTTCGTGGACTCTTTAACCATGACGGTTTGTTCGCACCTCGTGGGGCGATATGGTCAGCTTCGCGAACCTACCCAACAACTCAAAGGCGGTCTGGCACCGTGGCAAATGCGGCGCGCTGTGGAGCTGCTCCAAGAGCATCTGGACGGCGAGTTAAGGCTCGAAACTCTTGCCGGGGAATGCCGGCTTTCGGCCAGCCATTTTGCGCGAGCGTTCAGGAGATCGTTTGGAACCTCCCCACATCGTTACCTGACTCTGCGGCGCGTGGAGATCGCCAAAGTCCTTTTGTCCGAAACGAACAGCTCGCTCGTGGAAATTGCGGCGCAGACCGGATTTACCGATCAAGCCGCTCTTACCCGGACATTTGCGAACGTTGTTGGCGCGACACCGGGGAAGTGGCGGCGCGAGCACGCACACCGCAGGATGTTTGTCGAAATAGGCGAACAGCCATCCTCTCCCTCAAACGAATAGATCCTCGCTCCGCATTAGAAGCAGGAATCCACAAAAGTGGTCCGTGTCTTCAATAGTATTGTGTCCGTTCCTGGTACGATCCATTTCGTGTTCAATACTTTGCACACGATTCGCGCAAGCTAAAACCTCGAGAGGAGATTAACGATGACGAAGATCAAGAACGTGGTCCTGGTGCACGGTGCCTTCGCCGATGGCTCGGGCTGGAAGGCTGTCGCTGACATTCTGAAGAAGGACGGCTACAAGGTGTCAGTGGCGCAGCCTCCCGAGACTTCGTACGCCGACGACCAAAAGTACACGAAGGCGGCCATCGACGCTATGGGCGGACCAGTGGTTCTGGTCGGCCACAGCTACGGCGGCTCCATCATCACCGAAGCGGGCAATCATCCAAACGTTGCAGCGCTTGTCTATATTGCCGCCTTTGCGCTCGATGAAGGCGAGAGCTGCGCATCGATCGAACAGGCCCTGCCGCAGGCGTCCACGGCGTTCAAATCGGACAGCAACGGTCTCTGGTGGATAGACGAGCCGCATTTCGTGGCTGACTTCGCAGCGGACATTCCACGGGATGAGGCGGAATTCATGGCTATCTCGCAAGTGCCGATTTCTACCGACTCGTTCACTCATCAGGTCAAGAACCCGGCCTGGAAGCACAAACCCACTTGGTATATGGTTGCCAGCGAAGACCGATCGATCAACCCGGATCAGGAGCGCATGATGGCGAAGCGCGCCAAAGCCAAGACGGTGGAAGTGAAGTCGAGCCATGTGGCCTACATGTCTTTCCCGAAAGAAGCGGCCGCGCTCATCGAAGAGGCTGCGACATCCGTACAGGTCAAATCGGTAGCAGGAGCCTAATACGGTCGTGACGCAGCTCTCAACCGTCGTCTGAGCATGACCCGCTCGGAGACAGCCCCTCGCCGAGCCTGACGAAATCGGCGGGGGCGCGGCCGAATGTCGTCTGAGGAGAGCACAAATGGGAGACCGCATCACTGTAGAAGGCCAGGACGGCGCGTTTAACGCCTATATCGCGCGACCGAAGACCTTGCCGGCCGCAACTGTCGTTGTTCTGCAGGAATTGTTCGGTGTCAATGCCGACATCCGCAAAACCTGCGACGAACTCGCCGAGCAAGGCTTTGTAGCGGTCGCGCCCGATCTATTCTGGCGTCAGGAGCCTGGCGTTGATCTTAGCGTCACGTCCGAGGCTGACTGGCAGCACGGGCTTCGCCTTTATCAAGCTTTTGATCGTGACGCCGGCGTCAGAGATATTAAAGACACACTGAACGCTGTGGCCAAACTGCCTGAATGTACGGGCAAGATTGCCGTCCAGGGGTACTGCCTCGGCGCCTTGATGACGTTCCTTACAGCCGTACGCTGCCAGGTCGATGCCGCCGTCGCCTATCATGGCGGTGACACCGAGAAATACCTGGGTGAGGTCCCAAATCTTCATGCGCCCCTGCTTATGCATCTGGGGGAGGAGGACGAGTTTATCTCCAAGGCAGCGCAAGCTGAGATCAAGGCGGCACTTGGCAGCAAAGCAAACGCGACGGTCTACAGCTATCCGGGGCAGCGTCACGCCTTCGCCAGGCATAATGGAACGCACTACAATGCCGCGGCGGCAGCGCTCGCCAATGGGAGGACGAGTGAATTTCTACAGCGACAACTGCGATGATGTTCCGTTCCAGCCGCCTCAGGGCCGACTGAAAGCGCGTCTGGCAGAAGCTTCGATTACTGAGACACAGAGAAGAACATTGTTCGTCGCATAAACAACCTTGAGGGTCAAATCTATGGAAGTGCGCACGGTCAATGTCCAACGATGGAGCATCGTTTCGCAAAAGCCATTCGAAACTGTCGTCGCCGCGGTGGAAGCTGCAATCGGCCGGCCCAAGATGAGCGAGTTCGCTAAGGACATCGCTGCCGCGCCTACGTATCCCGAAATGCGGGAGGTCGTACAGCACGCCGTGAGTGAAATTGGCCTGATGGAGTTCATGCGACTCGATGTTGGCGCCGTCCTCGCGAAGGCCCATCCCGAAAGAAATCCGAAAAGCATCCGTTTAATCATTGGTAATCCGCTCATCATGGAATCGATGGCTCGCCTTGTTCCTGACGCCGCGTCGTACGCGCCGGTGACCGTGTTGATTGATCGCCGCTCCGACGGCGTGCACTTGAGTTACGACGAGATGGCCAGTTTGCTCGCTCCGTACGGTAATGCGGAAGCCGTGGAGATCGCTGGGGACCTGGATGTCAAAGTCAGAAGACTGCTTCAGGAAGCGAGCTGATCACCTCGCATGGCAACAATCGGATACACCGCGCTTAAAGATGGATCGCTCAACAGAGTGGTCGTCACGTCGTTCTGACAACGAGCAGAAAAGGAGACACGCCCGCCATGAAAATACGGTGTGATTGCTGCGCGGACGGGATTTTCCGATCAGGCCGCCCTGACCCGGACGTTTGCCAACGTCGTTGGTGCGACTCCAGGCAAGTGGAGGCGTGAAAACCTGGGAAGGAGACCCTATGAACACCGATATGCTTTCAACGAAAGTCGTCGACGGAATCGCCGTCGTAACGCTGGGGAGTCCCCAAAAGATGTATTTCGATATGGCGATGGGAGACGCCCTCACGGACGAGCTACAGGTTTTTGCCGGCGATCACAACGTTCGCGTCGTTATCATAACTGGTGGAACTCCGGGATACTTTAACCGTCATTTCGATATTCCGGCGCTTATCGATATCGCCGAACAAATTCGCGCTTCGGGCCGCCAATGGCCTGATAACGCAAGCTATCATGGCGGCTTCTTCGATAAGGCGATGGCGATCTGTGAAACCATGCCGAAGCCGGTCATTGCCGCGATATCCGGCACCGCGCTTGCCGGCGCTTTCGAATTTACTCTGGCCTGCGATATTCGGATCGCCGAGGAGGGCGACTACCTGATCGGCCTACCGGAAACGAACCTCGGCCTTCTGCCCGGCGCAAGCGGAACACAAAGACTTCCCCGCACCGTCGGTATGGCGGCCGCGCTTTGGCACATTCTCATGGGTAAGCCTCTGAGTCCGCGTGAGGCCGAAGCCAGGGGCTTCGTCCACGAAACGGTGACGGGCAAAGCCATCGATAGGGCGTTAGAAATTGCGAAGCTCTTGTCGAAGCATCCGCCCGAATCGGCGGCCTATATAAAACGCCTCGTCCGCAGCGCCAACGAGACGCCCCTCGCCGCCGGGCTGGCTCTTGAGCGTAATCTTTTCCTGAGATTATGCATCTCCGACACAGCGCTTGCGCGGATGCGCAATTACGACGCGAAGAAAATTACCGATCCCTCCCGCGGATTCGAGGTTGATGAAGAGGTGGTGAACCGTGGCTGAGTCGACTTCACCATTGCGGATCGTCGAGGAGACGCCCGCTTATTGGCGGATCGTTTTTGATTACCCGCCGTTCAACATTATGGATGGCCCGATGTTCCAAAGCCTTCAGGATTTGCTCGCGCGAATGGATGCAAGCCAAGAACTTCGCGTCGTAGTATTCGAAAGCGCGATTCCTGATTTTTACCTTGCACACTTTGATCTGACCGGCAACTTGGGCAATGTCATGACCGCTGTCGGTCTTTCCGGCCTTCCGATACTCCTGGATACGTTCGTCCGTCTGACCACGTCACCGGTGGTCAGCATCGCGCGAATCCGCGGCTGTGTTCGGGGCGCAAGCAGCGAGTTCGTTCTCGCCTGCGACATGCGCTTTGCTTCGCGCGAGAACACACGTCTTGGTCAACCCGAAGTCGCCGTGGGATTGCATCCGGGCGGTGGTGGTGCCGAGCGACTCCCTCATCTGGTAGGCCGTGGGCGCGCGCTCGAAATCGTTCTTAGCGGCAATGACTTCGATGGCGACACGGCTGAGCGTTACGGATACGTCAATCGTGCTCTCCCGGATTTAGAGCTGGACAGTTTCGTCGATGCGCTTGCGCGCCGGATCTCTTCCTTCGACCGGCGCGCAATTACGGCGGCGAAGAATCTGATTAATCAGGTCTCGTTGCCATCTGCCGGCCGGTTCCTCGACGCGCTTAACTCTTTTCAGATCGCCTTGACATGGGATGAAGCGCAACAACGCGTTGGTGCTCTGCTGACGCGTGGGCTCCAGCGCGACGCCGACTTCGAGAGGAACTGGCCTGAGGTTCTCGGCGCCCTCCGCGACAAGATTTGATGCGGATTCATAGGGTTCATTCCAACCCGGCGCGCGCCCAGGTCGTAACGTCAAAATCGCATGTCCGGCAAAGCCGTGGAAGAGTCGACATCTGTCGACAAACTCATCTGCCGCCACTGTGCGGCCTCAGCTTCCCGCGTCTTCTCGGCTTCGCCGGCGAAGCGAACCGCGTCGCTGCCGATCAACAGGTGCGCCGGAAGGCTGTCACTCGCCGCCAGACGTAGCACAACCTGAGCCACCTTGACGGGATCGCTGACCTCTTTACCCCAATACGATTTCAAGGCCTTGGCAACAGCGCCAACAGACGGTTCATAGTCGGGGAGGAGTTCGGGCGTGTCCTGGTTCGCGCGGGCACCCCAGTTCGTCCGCATTCCGCCGGGTTCAAGGGCGCAAACCGTCACCCCGAACGGAGACAGTTCCTGGGCAAGAGATTCTGTAAAGCCTCCAACAGCCCATTTCGCTGCATGATAAGGTGTGCTGCCAGGTCGGGTCAGGCGGCCGCCGACCGATGATATCTGAAGGATGCAGCCACTCCTTTGCTTGCGCATGTGCGGTACAGCCGCACGGGTGACATTGACGACGCCATAGAAATTGGTGTCGATCACCGCTTTGAACCGCTCGGCGCTCAACTGCTCGAACGGCGAAATATCGCCGAACCCGGCATTATTCACGACGACGTCGAGACGCCCAAACACGTCAATCGCTGCCTGGACGGCGGCCTTAGCCGCGTTTTCATCTGCCACGTCGAGAGGAACCGCGCGGACACGCTCGCCGAATGTTTTTATCAGGTCATCAAGTCGCTTCGGGTCGCGCGCCGTGGCGACGAGCCGATCGCCGGAGCCGAGCACAGCCTCCGCAATATTCCGGCCCAAGCCACTGGCGCTGCCGGTGACCAACCATACTTTATTCATAAGTACCTCCACCTGTTGCCTAGTTATCTGATTGTCTGAGCTCTGCCCTCAACTGGGAGGGTGTCGTCCCTTCCCACGTTCGGAAAGCTCGATAAAAGGAATTCGAATCCTCGTAGCCGAGCAGGTATGCCACCTCTGCGACATCGATATCCGGCCGATTGAGGTATTCGCGCGCCAGTTCCTGCCGCGCCTCCAGAAGCAACTGCCGGAAAGTCGACCCGTCATCGACGATCCGCCTTTGCAATGTCCGATCGCTCAACCCGAGTTCGCGCGCCACAGCCGAGACGTCAGGACGGGCCCCGGCAAGCAAGCGTTTGAGAATCCATTTCACCTGGTCGCTGATCGAACGCTGCGCGCGTTGCTCTTCGAGGGCTTTGACGAGTTGGGGGTCCAACATTTCAAGCAACTCGGCGTTGTGGGTAAGGAACGGCCGGTCGAGATCGGCCGTGTGCAGGACGAGGACATTCCGGCGCGCTCCGAATTTGACCGGGCATTTGAAATAAGCTTCGTGGACCCTGGTCGCTTCTGCTTTGCGCTTAAGGTCCACCCTTTTCGCGTTTACCGGATGCCCCGTGCCACGGCGACCAAGCTCAATAAACGAGGCAAAGGCGGCGGCCGTCAAGAGAGGCGGCGTTTCCTCCTGCGCGTGTTGCCACTCGGGCTCGATCAGACACTCGTCCTTGCCGATCTTGATTTGCAACTCCTCTGGCGTACACAATTGCTTGAAGCGGGCAAGGCGAGTAAGAGCGTCCCGGTAGTCGCGGGCGAAGTAGGCCGCCATCGTTGACGGCGGCCGATTTCCAACATCGATCTGGGTGGCAATCTTCAGGCCTGCGGCGGGATCGGGGGAAAGCTCGCCGACGGCACGCCAAAGCGCGAAGAACTGCGCCGTGGTCACAAGGTTCTTCTTGCCGTCATAGACCGTCACTGGCACCCGCGCCTGGCTCAGCACTGCTGCTGGAGTCAGGCCGATCTTAGAGATCCCTATCCAAAAGGCGGTCGCGGCTTTGAAACGGTCTGGTGCTTTTACGGTCATCTTTCTCTCACTGCTGATTTTGCCTGGGAACTGACATTGCCTTTCAGGACATTTCCCGGTTAGCTGATGATCGCTTTAGGTTCCAGGTATTCCTGTAGCCCAAAGATCCCGCCTTCCCGACCAATTCCCGATTGTTTGAACCCGCCGAAGGGAGCAAACGGATCGTGGCCTATTGTATTGATGAGGACCCGGCCGGCAGCAAGTTTGCGTGCCACACGGTTCGCGCGTTCCGGGTCGGCCGAGCTTACGTAAGCGATGAGCCCGAATTCCGTGTCGTTGGCTATTTCAATGGCTTCAGCTTCCGTCTTGTAGGTCAATATCGACAAGACCGGTCCGAAGATCTCTTCCTTCGCGATCCGCATGTCGCGCGTGACGTTGGCGAACACGGTGGGCTTCACGAAATTCCCATCCTCAAGCCCGGAAGGATGACCTTCCCCGCCGATAACGAGTTCCGCGCCTTCCTCGATGCCCGACTTGATGTATTCCTGAACGCGCTTATACTGCTTTACGCTGGCCAATGGGCCGAGAGTCACATCCTTGTTTCGCGGATCGCCCATCTTGATTTGTTCGACGGCCGCTCTCACCAATCGCTTCACTTCGCCCAGCCGGTCTTCCGGCACGATCAGGCGCGAAGCCGCGATGCAGGCTTGGCCGTTGTTCAGGTAACAGGCTGCGACAGCCATCGGAATGGCAGTGGAGAAATCGGCGTCGTCCAGAATGATGTTCGGCGACTTGCCGCCGAGTTCCAGCGTCAAGCGCTTCATCGTGTCCAGGGAGTTCTTCGCGACCAGTTTTCCGATCTGCGTCGAACCGGTGAACGCGATCTTTTGAATGTCGGGACTTTTCGTCATCTCCGTCCCGACGACCTCACCGAGGCCGGTCACGAAATTGATGACGCCAGGAGGCAAACCGGCTTCATGAAAAGCGTCCATCAATACTTCCGTTTGCATCGCGCTCATCTCGCTGGGCTTGATGACAACAGTGCATCCGGCGGCGATTGCCGGAGCCACCTTGATCGCGATCGAACCGGCGCTCGAATTCCACGGCGTGAATATACCCACCACGCCCGCCGGTTCCATGACGACTTTGGATTTTCCGACTGTCCTATCCAGATCGAAGTCCTTGAGAACTTCTTTGAAGTGCAGGAAAATGTTCGCCGCGAGGTTGTTTGAGCCCTTTGCGCGATCTTGCGGAGCGCCGTATTCCAGAACCGTCGCGTCAACGAGTTGATCCATTCGCTTGGCAACGGCATCATGCAACCGCTGCAAGCAGTCCATGCGGTATTCCTTGCTGCTTTGCGAAAAGGTATTGAACGCCTCCTTGGCCGCGGCGATGGCCTGTCGGGTGTCGATCTCATCCGCCATGGTGACCTTGCCGATAACCGTGTTGTTGGTCGGGTTCACTAGGTCAACGACCTGGGTTCCATGGGGTGTGACGAACTTGCCGTTGATGTAGGCGCGATCAAAGGCTCTTACCAGAGCTGCGGTTTCGCTTTCGTTCATTTGCGTTTACCCTTATGACATTCAGCAATCTTTGCCCAACTTCGCCGAGTCTCTCTGGACCCGGCTACAATTTCATTCTGGCCGAATAACGCACGGGAGTAACTAGCGAAAGACGCCACTCTCCTTGCAAAATATGCCAAACGGAGCGATATGCTCATTCGCCGTTGAGGTGGGGTCAGCATATGGCCTCGTAACCGCTCGAAGAAAGCCACCGACAGACTCCCAAACTTCGAATCCATGCCCCACGAGCTTCGCCTAGCTAATTCAATCAGTTCCGCCGGCTCTCGCCGAGGCGGCGAGTGGGCTCCGTACACTACTTCGCCCCGAAGGCGGGGATGGCCCCGCAACCGTTTGGGTTGGCCTTGATGTGATGCGGGCTCTGTGTTCTCCATGATTCCCCTATAACAATGTGCGGAGACCGAATGCCTTTGGCCTATTTCGCCGGGCGTGAACCGGCGATGAGGATGTCGACGAGTCTTCTGGCGCTCTGCTGCCAGTCCGGGCTGGTGGCCACGTTGGCGACGCCAATCAGCGCCCGCAACAGATCGATGGCATCGAGATCCTTACGGATGTCCCCGCTCTTGACCGCACGCTTCACCAGCGCTCGAATCGCTTCCCACATCCGCGCATAAGAAGCCTCGAACACTTTCTTTGGATCACCCAGGAGCGCATTGAGCGCGGGGGCGATGAGTTGCTTGGCAGCGATGTAGTCAACAAACAACAGTAACCAGGCCCGTAGTGCTTCGATCGGTGGCAATTCCTTAGCGAACTGTTGTTCCGCTGATGCCAGCTTTTCCATCTCTGTCCGATAAACCGCCTCCAAAAGTTCCTCGCGCGTAGGAAAGTGACGATATAGCGTTCCCGGTCCGACGCCTGCGTCTCTGGCGATGTCGTCGAGGCTCGTGTTTGCGCCGGAGCGCGTAAACGCCTCCTTGGCTACTTCCAGAATGCGTTCTCGATTCCGTTGCGCGTCACTGCGCGGCTTACGAACGGAAGCCTGTTTACGTGTGGGCATATCTCAAAAAATCTTGCAACCGGAGGTAGTCTCCGTTAATCTATAAATACGGAGACTAACTCCGTTTTAGCAGGCGCGTAACAATTCGTCAACATTCGCCGGTTACGGATTCGCCATTCGAACGGAGCGAAAGGACAAAACAGCATGCGTGTGTTTCTAACCGGGGCTACGGGTTTTATCGGATCTGCCATCGTTCCGGAACTCATCAAAGCGGGACATCAGGTGCTCGGACTGACGAGGTCCGATCCCGGTGCTCGGTCTCTCATCGCCGAGGGAGCCGAGGTGCACGGGGGTAGTCTTGAAGACCTCGAAAGTCTGCGCAGCGGAGCAGCCCAATCGGATGGGGTGATTCACTGTGCTTTCGATCACAGCGCATTCGGAAGCGATTTCTCGAAGTTCCTTGAGGTCTGTGAAAAGGACAGGCGCGCCATCGAAGCTCTCGGAGACGCGCTCAAGGGATCGGACCGCCCACTGGTAATCACCTCCGGGACGGGAATGGGGAACGCTGCTCCGGGTCAACCCGCCACCGAAGATCATTTCGATCCCGACCACCCGAATCCGCGCAGGCTGTCGGAAGTCGCCGGGGCTGCCGTATCGGAGCGTGGTATGAACGTGTCGGTAGTGCGCCTTCCTCAGGTCCACGACACCGTGAAGCAGGGCCTCATCACCTACGCGGTCCAAGTTGCCCGTGAAAAGGGAGCATCGGCTTACATTGGCGAGGGACTCAATCGCTGGCCGGCGGCGCATGTTCTCGATGTTGCCCTTCTCTATAGGCTTGCACTGGAGAAGCGCGAAGCGGGCAGCAGGTACAACGCGGTCGCTGAAGAAGGAGTAGCGATGCGGGGGATCGCTGAGGTTATTGGCCGGGGCCTGAAGGTGCCCGTGGTCAGCCTCTCTCAGCAGGAAGCGCAGGCTCATTTTGGCTGGCTGGCGATGTTCGTGAGCTACGATATGCCCGCTTCAAGCGCTCTAACCAGGCGACGGCTTGGATGGCGTCCAACCGGGCCCAGACTAATTGCCGATCTCGAACAGATGCGCTGGCCCGAAGCAGTAACGCACTAACTAATTAAGGAGAAACAAATGACGAAAGTATGGGGAGCAACTTCAACTGCCGACGAGGTTCTGTCGGGGATCGATTTGCACGGGAAACGCATTCTCGTCACCGGCGTGTCCGCGGGCATCGGCGTTGAGACGGCGCGGGCTCTTGCGGCCCGTGGCGCGCAGGTCACAGGAGCAGCGAGGGACCTTGAGAAAGCCGCAGCCGCGACCGCGCAGGTGCGAAAGGACGCAGCTGCGAATGGTGGCAGCTTCGGGCTGATCGCGCTAGATCTGGCCAGTCTGAAGAGCGTCCGCGCTTGCGCCGGCGAACTCCTGGCGCGCGGGGAGGCTTTCGACGCGGTCATTGCGAATGCGGGAGTCATGGCGACTCCATTCGGGCACACCGTGGACGGCTTTGAGACGCAGTTCGGCACCAACCACCTCGGCCATTTTGTATTGGTCAATCGCATTGCTCCGATGATTCGCGCCGGCGGACGCCTGATCAACCTTGCGTCGGCCGGGCATCGCTTCTCCAATGTGGACCTGGGAGACCCCAATTTCCAACGGACGGCTTACGATCCGTTCGTCGCTTACGGCCGGTCCAAGACAGCCAACATTCTCTTCGCGGTTGCCTTCGACCAGCGGCATCGCGGGCGCGGCGTCCGTGCGGTAGCCGTCCACCCAGGAGGCATCCATACCGAACTCGGCCGTCACATGGATTCGGCCCAACTACAAAAGATGATCGATCAGATGAATCAGCAACTGGCGGCGGAAGGCAAGGCTCCGTTCCAATGGAAGACGATCCCGCAGGGTGCGGCCACTTCAGTCTGGGCGGGCTTTGTTGCTCCGGCCGATGAAGTCGGCGAACGCTACTGCGAGAACTGCCATGTCGGCACGATCGTACCGGACGATGTGGTGATCAGCGCCATCAGTGAAGGCGTCCGGGCGTATGCACTCGATCCGCACAACGCCGAAGCGCTCTGGAAGAAGAGCGAGGAACTTGTCGGAGAGTCTTTTTGAACTCAAGGAGAAAAACGAAATGAGAGAAAAGACGAGTCTCGGTGGCAGCTTTACCTTCGCGGGCACGTCGCTGACTGTAAACCGTGTCGGTTATGGGGCCATGCAACTCGCCGGGCAGGATGGCGACAAGCGGGTTTGGGGCCCGCCACGCGATATTCCCGGTGCGATCGCGGTTCTTCGCGAGGCCGTCGCGTCGGGCGTGAACCACATCGATACCAGCGATTTCTACGGTCCGCATGTCACTAATCAGATCATTAAGCAGGCGCTGCATCCTTATCCCGACGATCTGGTGATCGTGACCAAAGTCGGTGGGCGCCGCGGCGCCGATGGTTCCTGGCTCCACGCACGTTCTCGGCAGGAGATTATCGACGCCGTACACGACAATCTGCGCAACCTGGGCCTCGATGCGCTGCAGGTCGTGAATCTCCGGCTCGGCGGATTTGCCACTCCGGAAGACGAGCCATTTGAAGAGCCGCTCTCCGCGCTCGCCGAGATGAAGCAGCAGGGCCTCATTCACCATATCGGTCTCAGCACGGTTTCTCCCCGCCAACTGGCTGAGGCGCAGGCGATCACGGAAATAGTCTGCATTCAGAACCTCTACAACGTCGCGCAGCGCGGCGACGATCAATTCATCGGCGATATGGCCGCTCAGGGCATTGCCTACGTGCCTTACTTCCCACTCGGAGGGTTCTCGCCGCTCCAGTCGGCAGCGCTCGACGCGGCATCGGCATCCGTGCAGGCGACGCCGATGCAGGTCGCGCTGGCGTGGCTCCTGCAACGCGCTCCCAACATTCTTCTGATTCCCGGCACATCGTCGGTCGGCCATCTGCGTGAAAATCTCGCGGCCACGACCCTGGAACTCACACGGGAGACCATCGCCGAACTAGACCAGATTGCGGGCGCCGCCAGGCGCCCAGCGTAAAGGAGGACAACATGCCCGATAAACGCCTCGCCCTGGTAACCGGGGCCAATCAGGGGGTGGGACTTCAGGTCGCTAAGGAACTCGTGGCGAACGGCGTCACAGTGCTGGTCGGGGCCCGCAGTTTCGAGCGCGGCGAGGCCGCGGCCAGGGACATCGGGGCAGGCGCCATCGCGCTCCAACTCGACGTGACCGGCCGGGTTTCGATTGCCGAAGCGGCGCAGTTCATTCGCGAGAAGTTCGGCCGCCTCGACCTGCTGGTTCAAAACGCCGCTATCTCGAATACCAGAAAAGGCAGCTTGTCCCTTCAGGAATACGCCGAGGTCAGCCGTGCGAGCAACGTGTCCCTCGATGAAGTACGCACCGTGTGGGAGACCAATGTATTCGGCGTCCTCGCGGTTTACCAATCGATGTTGCCGCTCCTCCGTGAATCCTCGGACGCCCGCATTATCAATGTGTCGAGCGCCGTGGGCTCCCTGACGTCGAACGCGGACCCGGCCTACCCCTATCACCCGATGTTCGGGCCTGTCTACCCTGCGTCCAAGACGGCTCTGAACGCAATCACGCTGGCCATGATGATCGAACTGGAGTCAACCGGGATCAAGGTTAACTTGGTTTCCCCAGGCTTCACCAGGACTAACCTCAACGGATATGCCGGAACGCAGTCTGTCGAGGAAGGATCCCGCGAGGTGGTGCGCGTGGCGCTGCTCGGCCCGGATGGCCCAACAGGTACATTCACGCGCTGGGAAAACGTGACGATACCGTGGTGATCAGTAAGCCGGAAACATGCCGATCAGGTGTCTCGCAGGGAGAAACACAATGTACGCAATTACAGGAATTACGGGCAATGTTGGCGGCAGCGTCGCGCATCACCTTCTGTCCGCTGGGCGGTCTGTTCGGGCCGTGATGCGCAACATCGATAAGGGGAGTGTCTGGGCAGAACGCGGCTGTGAAGTCGTAAAGGCGGATATCGCCGATGCCACGCCGCTTGCTTCGGCATTCAGGGGCGCGGAAGCAGCCTTTGTGCTGGTTCCGCCGAACTTCGATCCGATCCCCGGGTTTTCTGAAGCGCAGGCAACCGCCGCTTCGCTGAAGGCGGCGCTCGAAAAAGCAGCTCCGGGCAGAGTCGTATACCTGTCCACAATCGGGGCACAAGCGCGTGAATCCAACCTGCTCACGCAGCACACCATCATCGAGCAGGTGCTGGGAGAGTTGCCGATGCCGATTACTTTTCTTCGACCTGCGTGGTACATGGAGAATTTTCGCTGGGATGTCGCCGCGGCGCGAGAAAGCGGTAGCATCATGAGTTTCCTGCAGCCTCTGAATAAACCCGTCCCGATGGTGGCCACTGCCGACGTCGGGCGCGAGGCTGCGAAACTACTCCAGGAATCATGGACTGGCCGAAGAGTCGTCGAATTGGAAGGGCCGCGCCGCTTGACCCCGGATGAGGTTGCGAATATCTTTGCTGAAGTACTTGGCCGCCGCGTGAGCATGGACCCTGTGCCGCGAGAGACGTGGGAGCAGTTATTCAAGTCGCAAGGCATGAAGAATCCCACACCCCGAATTCGGATGCTGGATGGCTTCAACGAGGGTTGGATCGAGTTCGAGAACGGCGAGGCCGGCTCTCGAAAAGGAGAGGTCGCCCTCAAATCCGTGCTGCAAACATTGGTCGAACGCGAGGGCAAGTAGTCTCGCATTCAAACGTGGCTTCCTGGTCCCGCCGTATACCAAGGCGGGGCTGGTGGATCGTTTGCTGATATCACTTCGCGTTGCGTCAGCGCGGTTGAACCACCAGCCTTTTAGAGGAGTGCGGCCCGCGCCCGGTAATCGTCTCGAACGATTCGCCGGATTGCGCACTGTGCTCCGTTCCGCTCGCAACCAGAGCGCAAACGGAGCACGCCTTCGGTCGCACCGGCCTCCTTTGGACATCTCGGTTAGCAACCTCACTAGCGAAGAATCGTTGAAAACGCAATCTTGATGAACCGCTTCACCGGGAGAGGGCTTCGCTCTACCTTGGCTTGCAGAATCGCGCCCTGCAGAGACGAATAGAGAAAATGTGCAATCTCCTTGCAGTCAACCGTCGCGGGCAATTCACCGGATTTGACCGCCGCCTTCAGGCAGTAGACAACTGACTCGTGAATCTCTGCATGCATCTCGGCCAACTTCGCATGAATCGTCTCGCTATGCGCGCCCACCTCCGCACTGAAATTGCCGATCAGGCACCCATTGCGAAACTCAGCCTGCTTGAGAAAGTCGAACTGAATATCGAACCACTGGCGAAGACGGTGGAGCGGCTTGAGCGAGTCGTTCCGGAGGGTTTTGGTGATGTTCTGCTGGACCATCGCAAAATAGCGGATGAGGAGTTCGAGGCAGAAGGCTTCTTTCGTCTCGAAGTGGTTCGTGAATGATCCTTGCGGTACGCCCGCCGCCCGAACGATGTCGCGGACGGTAGCGCCGCAATATCCCTGTTCGAGCACGACGTTAAAGCCCTCGGTGAGTATTTTTTCACGAAGTGATGGTCTCGGCATGTTAACTCCGGCTGGTTTGCGAGGCTGCCCACACCAACAGCTCACCACTACAGTTGTCTCTAATCAAACAATACACGTGTCCTGATTGAAAATCAAGATCGCCCATCCTGCAAGTGTACGCTGCGGCTCTTGACAATATAATACGTACGTACGTAGTATTTTATCGAGGGTGCGTGACGTCGCGCCGCCATCAACACAAGGACAAGTCTCTATGAAACTTTCTGGGAATACCATCTTCATCACGGGCGGTGGGTCCGGGATCGGTCGCGGTTTGGCCGAGGCGCTGCACCAACGCAAGAACCAGGTGATTATTGCTGGGCGGCGCAAGGACCGCCTAATGGAAGTGGCGAAGGCAAACCCCGGAATGGCGTGGGTGGAGTTGAATATCGAGGACCCCGAAAGTATTTCAGCCGTCGCCACGATGCTGACAGCCGACTACCCGAAGCTCAACGTCTTGATCAACAACGCCGGAATCATGAACATCGATGACGCGTCGTCCGCAATCGACGACAAGCTTTTGGTCTCAACGCTCACCACGAACCTCATGGGGCCGATCCGGATGACCGGTGCTTTGATCGAGCACCTGAAGCGGCAGACGGAAGCGACAGTGATGAATACCACATCGGTTCTTGGATTCGTTCCGTTGGCCGTCACGGCCGTATATTCGTCAACCAAGGCGGCAATGCATTCGTACACGATGTCCCTACGGTACAAGCTCAGAGGCACGGGAGTCAGGGTTCTGGAGTTAGCGCCGCCGTGGGTGCAGACCGACCTGCTGGGCAGCAACAACGAGGCCAGGGCAATGCCGCTCGCCGAGTTTATCGAGGAGACGATGCGAGTTCTCGGAACCGATGCCGACGAGGTGCTGGTGGAGCGGGCCAAGGCGCTGCGGAACGGCGCCGGGCCCCACGAGTCCGCGCTCGTTACCCAGTTCAACGATGCGTTCTGAGCAAACAAGGAGGTCAATATGGACAGCAACAAACAGGTCGCATTGAAAGTGCTCAAGGGCGCGTTCATCGAGCGTGACGCTACGGTTGTGGATCGATACTTCTCCCCTGACTAC
Source organism: uncultured Acidobacteriota bacterium (assembly GCA_963803735.1). Lineage (GTDB taxonomy): Bacteria > Acidobacteriota > Terriglobia > Acidiferrales > UBA7541 > Palsa-189. The sequence goes on from CAWDNV010000031.1 coordinate 26,762, forward strand.
GTCCAGCACAATCCCGTCATCCCTAGCGGACCGGCGGCGATCGCCGAGCTGATACCGACCTTAAAGGACCTTTCCTACGAGATCGGTATGGTCGTCGCGGAGGGCGATCTGGTGATGGTTCACGGACGCTATGTAGGATGGGGGCCGAAACCTCTTGTCGCCGTCGATATTTTCAAAGTGAAGGACGGCAAAGTCGTTGAGCATTGGGATGTCATGCAGGAGGAAGTGCCTGCCTCCGCAACTGCCAGCGGCAATCCGATGTTCGCGCCTGCGGGAGAGACCGGGGGAGCGTGACTTTATGGACAGAACCACGCAGCAGAGGAACAAGGACATCGTGCTCGAAGCATTCGACACTCTGTTCAATAAGCGTGATTACGCGAAGGCCGAGACGTTCTGGTCTCCTAAGTACATTCAGCACAGCGCCCACATCGAGCCGGGTCGCGAAGGACTCTTCAATCTCATCAAGAGCATTCCCGCCACCCTGAAATACGAACCGGGCCTGATCGTTGCAGAGGGCGATTTCGTCATTCTCCACGGGCGATTCAGCGGTATGGGCCTGCCGGTGAACTGGATCGCGGCCGACATTCTGCGGATCGAGAACGGCATCCTCGTCGAACATTGGGACGTAATTCAGGACGAGGCGACCAACGAGCAATCGAAGAGCAAGTTGCCGATGTTCGGTTCGTCTTTTCCTGTCTATGCCAAACCGGAGAACACGATTGGATAACTTGCTCAAGATTGCAACTGACGCGCACGGCGGATTGAACGCCTGGAATCAGTTTGAGAGCCTACGCGCGAGCGTCTCCATCGGGGGTGCGCTTTGGAATCAGAAGCAATTGCCCGGCTTATTCAATAACAGCCGGGTGGATCTGAAACTCCGCCAGCAAGAGGTGATCACTGATCTTCCAGACATTGCTGAACGGATCGTATTTACACCGGGCCAAGTCTCCTTGGAATCAGACCATGGAACACGAATCGATACGCGCATCGATCCACGATCATCCTTCGCAGGCCAATCTGCTGATTCCAAATGGGACAAACTGCATGCTGGTTATTTCTGCAGCTACGCGTTATGGGGTTACCTCACCACGCCGTTCCTCTATACATACCCCGGATTCGAGACAAGAGAGATTGAGCCTTGGCAAGAGAACGGAGAGCACTGGCGCGTGTTAGAGGTGACGTTTCCGAAGGAATACGCGGCGCATACGCGCACGCAGTACTCGTACTTCGGTGAAGACGGGCTTCTCAGAAGGCACCTGTACACGGTCGATGTCTTGGGTGGCGCTGCGGGCGCAAATTATGCGTTTGAGTATCGCGCCGTGGAGGGCGTGATGCTGACGACCAAGCGCCGTGTGTTCGCCTACGACGCTAGTCGCCAAAAGGTGCCTGAGCCGGTGCTCATTTCGATTGATCTCAGCGAGATCCGCTTCAAGTGAGGAGCCATGTCAGTCAAACCGGCAGAGATCCTTCTTTCACCCTACACGCTCGGCGATCTGAAGCTGAAGAATCGCATCGTGATTGAGTTCGTTTACCGGAAAATAGCCGGGTACAAACTATCGCACATGCTGCTGATGCGGCAGATGGCGGACCTGACGGGTACGCCGATTGAACAGATGAGCGGAGACACCATTGCGCATCACTTCCGTCAACGCTACGCCGGAACACTCATCCTTAACGTCGGCATTGACGCCAACCATGGCGCTCGACTCATCTCCGAAGGGGCTGCGGACCTTATCGCTTTCGGTCGAGATTACATTGCCAATCCCGATCTTGTCGAACGCATACGGCTTGATGCGCCGCTCAATGAGCCGAGGCCGGAATATTTCTATGGCAACTCGGCAAACGGTTATACGGACTATCCTAATCTGACTCAGAGCCACCTAAACTCCGACCGTACATGGATGCACGTATCGGAGGCGACCACGCCCGCCAAGCACGGTCCGAAAACCTAGGCCCGCGTTTAGGCTTAGCGTGGTGTCTTTCTAGTGCCTACATAGTGCCTTTCTGGCTTCTGCCTTTTCGGTCGCCCTTTCCCCTCGCGGCGATTGCGGCTACTCGCAAGTGTCAGAGGAGGGTGAATGCCAGCGCCAGCGCAAATATCGGAGTAACTGTCGGCGCGAAAGCAAAGACCCGAGCGAAGAAAACTGCAACGGCGAACGCAAAAGCGCATACAGCGGCAACTACGAAGGCGAATATTTCCAAGGAGGAAATTGCAATGAAGAACTCGATCAATACTTGTAACAAAAGCGTTTGGTGCGGGGCGATGTCGTTTCTGGGAGACCAGGTTGGTTAAGCTTCCCCAAACCGAGAGCGGGCGCGGGCTCCATGCAGGATTATCTTCATCAGGATAACGACAGGGGAGGTTCGAATCCTCCCCCTCCCACCCCATGGAAATCATCCCTCGTATAGGTTGTAGAACCGATCACGATCAATGGGAACGCGATCGGGCTCGGAGATGCCCATCGCCGCGAGCAATTCCAGTGGTCGCAGAACCGCGGTATTTATCTGGATTTGAATTGCCTTCTCCGCCTGCACCCGCGTGATCAGGCGGGGCAGTTTTTTCTCCAAGGTCAGTAGCGCATCAAACCCGTGCTTCTCGGCCGTCCAAAGATGGAAAACATCCGGGTAATTCTCGGCGCTCCCGGACCTCTTGCAAAGCAATTGAAACCAACTGAGTGTTCCCAAACTCTCGATTTCGAACGGGCTTAGGCCGATGGGCGCGGCATGTTCGATCAAGGCGTTCAAGCATGGTTGGTCGAGAGCGCATAGCCATTCCAGGAAAGCGATCTGGGTTTCCTCCCCGCCCCGCAAGCCCAGCGCTCTGGTCTTTCTTCCCGCCTTTGGCGATAAACCCGGTGAAGTTGGCGGTCTTCCGAAAGCGGGAACGGTCAAGCGCCGGAACGCATTTGTGAATCTGACAGCCCCGGAGCGCGTTGAATTCCTGAATCCCAACGGTTCCCCTGAAGCGTTCGAAATCGATTTCAATGGAAGTATACGCCTCGATCTCTCCCTCCCGAATCAATCGCCCGACCGTGAACAGCGCCTCCTTTTGCTTTTGGTAATCTGCATCCTGACCCGGCTTCTTGCTCTTTAAGCCATGGACTTCTAAGACAGACTCGCGGCCTCCCCATCCAACCCTAACGTTCTTGACTGTGGGCTCGGCAAATTCGGCATGGATAAAAATTCCCGTATCCAGCAACACCCGCTTCCGCATGTCCGCCTCGCTCAACCGACGCATTACTGTCGGGATTTATTACTGATTCTCAACTTCGCGTCTCACCTCACGCGCCTTTTTATCATCCCGCAGCGCCACAAACCGCGAATGCCGCAGATGATTGTCCGGAGTCCATTCCCGGAATTCGAACTGCCCGACCAGAACCGGCTTGAGCCACCGGCAATCCTTCATTTTTGCGGCCGTCAGTCCCTGTCCCCATCGCCCGCTGCGCGCTTCTGGCAAATTGGCGAACGGGCATTTCGTGATCTCCAGCCCCCGGAATTTCTTCATGAGCTGGTCACGGGCCGCCGGCGTGAAGCCGTTGCGCGTCCGCGCGACATAGATGAGCTCATCTCCCTCGTAGTAGCCGAATACGAGCGCGTCGAATTCCCGGCCGCCGACCGTATAGCCGCCGATCACGAACTCCTGTCCCTCATTGATGCGCATTTTCGTCCATGCGCCCGACCGTTCACCCGCTTCGTACCGGCTGTCGCGCCGTTTCCCGACCAGGCCCTCAAGCCCCTGCTCTTTGACGGCGCCGATCAGCTCATCGAGATTTCCCGGCAGCACGGGCGAGGCGCGGATCGGCTCGGCCATTAACGGCAGCACTTTCTCCTCCAGCAATTTCCGGCGCGCTTCTAGCGTCTCGCCGCGCAGATCCCGCCCATTCAGTACCATCGCATCGAAGAGGTAATAGATAAGCGGCGTCTGATCCGACCCATAGTTCTGCAGCGCATTGAAGGACGGCCGGCCCTCGGGATCGAGCGCGACAATCTCGCCGTCCACGACGGTATCGTCAGGCAGCTGCGCCAATGCCGCTGCGATCGCAGGATATTTTTGACCGAAGTCGTTTTCGTTGCGCGACCACAGCCTGACGCGGCCCGCTGATTTCGCGGCGACGGCGCGGTACCCGTCGAGCTTGAGCTCGTACCGCCACGCCGATCCTTCCGGCAATCGCTCGGTGCGCAGCAACAGCATCGGGGGGATGAACGCGGCCACCGCTTTCGGCAACGAAGACAGCATGTCGTCCTCGCCCTTCGCGGTTCTCGCCTGCACCCTCTTCCCGTGGGCTTTAGCAGCCGGAGGCTTCGCGGCAGCATCGCTTTCAGACAGGCTCTTTGGCAGCGTCTGCTTGAATGCGAGCAGCGGTGCGAACAAATCGCCGGCGGACGCGGCGCGCTTGACAGCCGCGTCGGGCGCAAAACGCAACGAGGCGGCGTCCCCACGTTCTTTAACCAGAGCTAGCTCGTCCCAGCTCACCGGCGACGACACGAAAGGCTCGTCGTTATTGGCGCGCAGCGAATAGACGCCGATGGTGGTCTTGAAATCCGAATTCTGGCTCCAGTCGATAAAGACCTTGCCATGGCGCAAATTCTTCGCCATCTCGGAGACGATCAGCTTGGGATGCCGCTTTTCCAGGAGTTGCGCCGCGCGTTGCGCGAAGGCGCGCGTCAGGGCGTAGCTTATTTTTGTGTTGAGCGGAACGTAGAGCTGCAGGCCCTTGGAGCCGGACACCTTCGGCAGGCATTGCAGCCCGTTCGCATCGAGAAGCTCTCTCAGGTAAAAAGCCGCCGTGGCGCAGGTGACAAGATCAGCCCCCTCCCCAGGGTCGAGATCGAACACCATCGACGCCGGACAGTCGAGCTGCCCGGCCCGGTGCAGGAACGGATGCAGCTCAAGGCTCGCTATATTGGCGCACCATACCAGGGTCGGCAAATCGTCGACGCAGACATAGCGGATGGGCTTGCCGCCTTTCTGCCGGGGTACATCGGTGGTGTGAACCCAATCCGGCGTGTGCTTCGGCGCATCTTTTTCGTAAAACGCTTTGCCGCGCACGCCGTCGGGGAACCGCTTCATCGTCACGGGGCGCTTCGCATAGTGCGCAAGCATCCACGGCGCGATGCGGATGTAGTAATCGATGACCTGAGCCTTGGTGAACCCGTTGCCCGGATAGAGCGCCTTGTCGAGATTGCTTAAACTCAGCGACCGCCCCTCGACTTCGACGTGCTGTTTCACCCCGGCCATGCCCGTATTGTTGCATCCGGCGCCCTATGTCCGGCGCGGCCAAGGATCAGCGATCCCGCGTCGTCTCGCGCTCCCAGTACAGGATGGCTCGCTCGATTTCTTTTCCCGGCTGCGCGAGGTCTGCCCTCGCGATCAGCCTTGATGATGGGAACGCCGGAATCGCCTCATCCTTGCTCCTCATATTCATGCCGTAACTATGCTGCTGGCTGACCGGATTGCGGACGAGGGTGCGGTTTCCCATTCCGGACAGCACGCCATTCCAGTAAAACCGCTGATGGCGCTTGTAGGGGTCTTTGTCGTCATACAGCGCCTGGGTGAACCGGAAGCTCGCCGCCAACAACGCCTCCACGCTCTCGATCGATGCGGTCATGATGTCGGCCAGGTCCATGGAATTGCTCCGCTTCATGCGGCCCGTCGCGTTCGTATCGATCAGAACTACGCCGTTCTCAGCGATCGCCAGGCGGACGCCCTGCCGCCCCTCGCTCCAGTTATTTCCGAGCGGTTGTTCTATGACCAGCGACGTTTGCTCTAAGCGGGGTGTCTCCTTGGCATAGAGGTAGCCGAAAAGCCGCACATCGCTTCTGTGTCCGATTTCCATCATGCGCTCCGCGAAATCGGGCGAGGCCAGATCAAGCGGATCGAACACCTCCTCCACGCGTTCCGGCGCGATGGCGAATCGCAGACTGGTCTGGTCCGAAAACCGGTACGGCTTTAGAACGTGAGCGGCAATCGGATCATTGTCCATAGGTCGATTATTTCGTGTATTCACTATCGTCCGCAGCGCGCGCTCGACCTGGTCCCGTAGCTCTGCGGCGCCGCTGAACTTCACGCGAAAATTGCCGTCCACGTAGTCGGATAGAATTCTTGCGAGACCCTCCCCGTCCGCGTCGCGCGGAACGTCTTCGAGAAATACCAGCACCGGGACCTTGCGCGCCCTGGCATGCTCGAATTCTTCCTCCACCACGAGCCGGCCCGACGGCGTTTTCCAACCTCCTCGCGCGCCGAGGACAAGGAGATAAACATCGCAGCTGTCGATGGCGTCAAGGCAGGTGTTCCGAGACGAGCTGGCCTGCGACGGGAAATCCTCATTGACGAGAACCCCTTCACCGCCGGCTTGTTCGATCCCGTTGCGGGCGGCTTGCCGGTATTCCGCGAATCCTTCGATAACCGAGCTGACGAATACCCTTGGCCGCGGCATCGTCAGGACCGATCGAACACAGCAAGCGCGATCTTTGCCACCTGGCGCAGCGCGCGGCGGTCCGACTTTAGTCTTGCCATCGCGCGCATGCCCTGGATCGTAGCGACGAAGAACTTCGCCAACGCGCCGGCATCCGCCCCGTTATGAAGCTCGCCGCCGGTCTGTCCCCGCCGCAGGGCCTCGGTAAAAATGGACTCGACTTCCGCCTGATTGTCCTGAAGGAACCTCGCAATCTCTTCGTCATCCACGGCGCGCTCCATATTAGCGCTTAGGAGCAGGCAGCCGCGCGCATGCTGCTCCCGCGACTCCGCCACTAGCCCCAGCAGAATTCGGTTGAAGCCCGCCTCTACGGTGGGCGCGGACCCCAGCAGCTCCCGCAGGGACGAGTTCGTTTGTTTCCGGTAGAACGCCATCGCCTTGAGATAGAGCGCCCGCTTGTCCCCGAAGGTATCGTACAGGCTTTGCTTGGCGATGCCCATTTCGCCCATCAGGTCTTCCATAGACGTGTTCTCGTAGCCCGAACGCCAGAAAACGTCCATCGCCGAAGCCAACGCGCGTTCTTTGTCGAATTCCTTGGTGCGAGCCATCCTGTTATTTGCTTAGTGTATCGGTCCGCTTGACTTTCGCGCTTTCTAGACTGTACAGTCTGGAATATGACAATTAAACCCGCCAAGAAAATGCGCAAGCACCTGGGAGGGCTGATTCTTTGTGCGACCCTCTCGGCAAGCGTCTGGGCCGCTGAACCGATCGCTTCACGCACTGCCGATGTCCAGGGCGTCAAGCTGCACTACCTCACATCCGGTCACGGCGCGCCCCTCCTCCTGCTCCACGGCTACGCGGAGACCTCGCTGATGTGGAGGCCGCTGATGCCGTCGCTGGCGGAGCGATTCACCGTCATCGCTCCGGATCTGCCGGGTATAGGCGATTCAGCCATACCGGCGGACGGGCTTGATATGAAAGCGGCGGCTGTCCGCATCCATGCGCTGATGTCTTCGCTTGGTTTCCAGAAGGCGGAGGTGGTCGGCCACGATATTGGCCTGATGGTTGCTTACGCCTACGCGGCCATGTACCCCGCCGAAACCACAAAGCTCGTGGTTATGGACGCGTTCCTCCCGGGCGTCGCCGGATGGGAAGCGGTCTACAACAATCCCGGCATCTGGCATTTTCGCTTCAACGGCCCGGCGCCGGAGGCGCTCGTCAAGGGACGTGAGCGCATTTACTTCGACTATTTCTGGAACGACTTCGCCGCCGACAAGACCCGCTCCATCCCCGAAGCCGACCGGAAGGCCTACTCAGCCGCTTATGCGTGGCCGGGACGGATGAAAGCCGGCTGGGCCTATTTCGTCTCATTCAATCAGGCGGCGAAGGACTTCGCGGAACTCGCGCGTACTCCGCTGACCATGCCGGTTTTGGCAATCGGTGGCGAGAAGTCGCTCGGCGAGGTTCTCGGCGCGCAGATGAAGTCTGTGGCGCGGGATGTGACGGCGATCGTGCTCAAGAACACCGGCCACTGGATTCTGGAGGAGAACAGCAAGGAGACGACCGACGCCCTGGTGAAATTCCTTTAGGCCGCGCCCGGAGACCAAGGCGAAAGGGACTGCCATGCTGCTGAATGCCTTCACCGCGTTTAATGTCTTTAGCCTGATTCCCATGGTTCGTAGCTTCGGAGGAGCTTCTTATGCTGATTAGAATTTTGGCGGGCCTCTCGCTGGCCTCGTTCATGCTTAGCGCGCAGTCGTTGCCGGAGATGCGCATGCTCCCGGCGGAGATGCGCGGCAGCGCCGTTGACGGCGATAAGGTCGGCAGCTCGGGCCTTGCCGGGGTTCATACAAAGGTGCTGTTCGGCGATCCGTCAAAGGCGGGATTCTATTCGATTCTGCTGTTCGTGCCCGCGCACACGACGATTCAGGCGCACGCCCATCGTGATGACCGCATGGCCACCGTGGTCACCGGGGCGTGGTACTTCGGCTATGGCGATCACTTTGATGCCAGATCCCTGAAGAAGCTTCCGCCGGGCAGCGTGTATTCGGAGCCGGGTGCGCGCAATCACTTTGCCCGTACGGACAAGGACGAGGTCGTGGTGCAAATCTCGGGGTACGGCCCGACTGACACGCGCTACTTCAATCCCGCGGACGAGCCCAAAGCAGCGCGCTAAAAGGCTTTTCGCCTTCCGGGCATTTCGTAGATTCCCGCGACGCGCCGGTTCATAACGTGGTGGAGAACCAAGGCCCGTTAAATCGACTTCGGGAAATGCGAGCGTTGAGGCGCGCCGGCTGCATTTCGGACCGCACCTCAGAATCGTATATCGGGGAGCGGTCCCTTCGCGTCCACCTCGGTCGAGACGCTGGCTTCCCGCCACTGTTCCGCTTCTTTCGCGCGCGTGGTCCTGGAGCAGTCGTTCCGGCTCCTTGTAAACCGCCGAACGACTATTGGATAGCGATCCCAAGGCCGGTATGCGGCTGGTTGTATGTCAGTCTTGCGCTGATCTCAGTCCAACGGGGTCCGCCGTGAAAAAATCAGTGTGGTGAATCCGGCGCCAGCAGAAGGATCTTCCCAATGCCGCCTTTCTCGCCCAGCACATGTGCCTCGGCTGCGTCCCGCAATGGCATCCGGCGACCAATGGGTAGAATGAACTTGCCATCGCGCACGTCATCGGCAAACTCGCGCACTTTGGATGGATCTGGCTTCGCCCACACACGCGTAATCTTCACTGTCGGATTTTGCGCCGCCGCGTTTTCTGGCAACACAGCAGTGTACCCGAAGGAGCCGTTCTGCTTTACCTTCGCGATCAACTTCGCGGCAATCTCACCGCCAACGGTGTCCGCAATTGCATCCACGGAGCGGAAGGTCCCAATCGCGTCATCGTCATCAATTGCGAGCACGTCAGAGACACCGAGGGAGCGGGCGTCGTCCAGATCTTTCCCGCGAACACCTGCAATCACCTGCGCGCCTATCTTCTTCGCCGTATGCACCGCCGCGCGCCCAACGCTGCCCAGGGCTCCTGTTATCAGAACAACCTGCCCCTTTTGCACGTTTGTCGCAAGGCGGACAAGTTGGTCTCCCGTGAGTGCCGCCAGCGGGATCGCCGCCGCGTCCGCCAGGTCCACGCCATCCGGCAGATGGGTCACGTCCGCATCGTCCACTGCCACCAACTCGGCATAGGTCGCCCAGGATAGCGCAAGAACACGGTCGCCAGCCTTGAAATGCTTCACACTTGCGCCCACCGCCCGTACGACGCCACTCACGTCGCGGCCCAGAATCGCAGGAAACGACAACGGAGAATCCTTCCGCCTCATCCCTTCGCGCAGTTTCCAGTCAATCGGATTCACGCTTGCAGCAGCTGCTCCGATCAGTACCGTGCTTCCGCTAATCTGCGGCTCAGAAACGTTGTCTTCAAATTTCAGCTTCTCGGGACCACCGTACTCATGAAGCACTACCGCCCTCATCGCGAACCTCCCAATACAAGTAAAAGACACAGTCCCTGAGGCGCTTGCCTACAAATACAGCAAGTGCGTCCCCTGTGCCAGAGGGTGCTCTGAACGCATGTCGCCCGTGGCGGGGGTCCATGCCCAACTTCCCGGATGGGCTCCAACTCGTACCCAGAAAGCTCTGTCACGGAGGGCATCCTCGTCGCCACGGCTGCACCACCCCAGAGTATTCATTTTGACAGCTTTTGGGCTCTTCTAGATCGATGCGAGGGAGATCCGAAACATCACTCTGACGAAGATCGCAACCGCGGGCGAGTGAACTGTGGCGAGTCGTTGACTTGGATCATCGCTCGCTGTCCGGGCCCCGAGTTTTGTTTCGCCTGCAGGGAGATCAATTGTGATCTGTGTGCGCCGTGTGTGCCGGCATAGGAACAGGTTTGCCCGGTCCTGGCCGTTCCAGCGTGTGGACCGCAGCACGGATGGACGCAAACCGGCGGGCTGATTCCGTTGCTACGTTAGGGCGGCGGAAAAGCGTCGCCGCAGATTTGCTGTCCGTTTTCAAGGCGGGCCTATCTTGTTTTGTGCTCTATCCTATTTAGTACATAAGAAGACGATAGTCAGTGGGAGAACCTAACGTTCTCACACTGGCTCATTTTTGCTTTGCGAGTAAGTCGCTGCTTTTGTTAAGATTAGAGAGCCAGCCCGAGCGGGAGTAATTCAGTTGGCAGAATGCCAGCTTCTACCCTCCCCCTTTGTTTTCTGTCATTTAGACCATGTGCTGTCTCCCATGCTGTCCGCAAAGATGCGGCTCGCAGGAGAGACATTTTGTCGCGAGTCAACATCGTCAAACGCATAAAAATTGGCGGCCGCTGGAAGATGTTTTCCATCCCCCGCAATGCCAAAGGCAACTACGACTGGAACGCCATCGCCGACGGCCGCTACTATGTCGAGTGGTACGTGGGCGGCACTCGCCGTCGTGTGAGTGCTGGCGTCACCGCCGCTCAGGCACTTGAGGTACAGCGGCGCAAACACCATGAACTGGAAGGCCGCAAACTGGGAATCCCCGGGTTTGAAACAGCCGGCGAAACTGTCAAGAAACCTGCATTGCACGTCGCCATCACTAAATACCTGGAGCAGATCGCGGCGCTGAAAAAGCCTAACACTCATCGCAAATATGAAGCCGTGCTCAACCGCTTCGGTGAGTTCTTCCGCGACTGCGTCTCGATCGACGCAATCTCCGGTGACGACCTACGCGCTTCGTCGTGACGCTCAAGAAGATCATGGCTTCGGACCCAACACCATCCTCCCAACGCGGTCATCGTCGCGCAGTTTCTTAAGCGCCATGGCAGGAGCGGGATCACGCAGAGCTT
>CAWDNV010000032.1:0-247627 GCA_963803735.1 uncultured Acidobacteriota bacterium
CGCGGCTTTCCGGGGTGCGACGCATGGCGGGCGATTATAGCCGAAACCTCGCCGCGCACTGCCCGCACAAATTCGATTGGCGTCTTTGATTTTGACAACCGGCTCGCAAGAGGGATGCTGCGGGCAGCCACGGCAAAAAAGAGCACGGGAGTTTTCGAGTTGTTACAGCTCGAAAACTCCCGTGGTTATTCCGCCAAATACTGAGACTTAGAACTCAAGCCTCAGCGCGAATTGAATGTTGCGTGCTCCGGTCCCGCCGGAAGGCACGACCGTCTTGGTGATGGATCCGGCCGACTTCGTCGCCTTTTCCGAGAACGGGGTCAGGTCGCCATTGTTGCCAACGAAACCCACGCCATTGGGCAGCGCAAAATTGGGATGGTTGAGAAAATCGAAGAATTCGGCGCGGAACTGAATCAGCCCGGCTTCTCCGAGGAATCCCACCTTGGTGTCTTTTACCAGCGAAAAATCCCAATTCCTGAAGGGCGGCCCGGTCAGAATGTTGCGGCCGGAATTGCCCAACTGACCAATGAAATTGCAAGGGTTCGCCACCGTCCCTCCGCAAGCAGCCTGCTCCGCAGCGGGGCTCGCGGTTTGGGGCGGCAGCGAAAACATGGCCGGGTTGTACCACTGGTTGATGTTGCCCGTAATGACGGTGTTGGGGTTGTAAGGCACAGGCGTGTACGCGCAAGGATTAGCGGGCCCGCAAGGATTGGCTGCAAGCATCGCCGGCGTGTTTATATCCGCGTAGTCGTTCTGGCCCTGGAGCACGCCGGAATTCGAGCGATTGTTTGCAGTAACTACCGAGAAGGGGAAGCCGGTCTGAACGATGGCGATGCTGCCAAGCCACCATCCATTGGCCGCCTTCTGCACAAAGGCGCTCCCATGGGAGATCATCGGCAGGTGATAGGTGAGGCTGAAGGCCCAGTAGTCCGTCACATTGAAGCAAGAGGGACCAAAGTCTATCCGTTGATCCAAAGGATACGTTCCCTGAAGGCCCGCCGAGGCGGAGCAATCGCGGACGTTTTCCTGTCCTTGAGAATCGTCAGTCACCCGGCTGAGCGTGTAAGAGCTCTGGAAATCGAGCCCGTGAGAGATTCTCTTGGCGGCGACTACCTGCAAGCCGTTGTAGCGGGAATCGGCAGCGGTAGCGACGTCGATGGTGCTGGGTCCGAACAAGCCAGGCCCGCAGAGAACGGTCCCGCAGAAGGGATTTACGGTGTGATAGTTGGGTGAGCCCGTATCCCAAAACGGCACCTGACCATTGACGCAGAGGCTGCCGGGATCGCCGCAAGGGCCGAATGACGTGGGAATAATCGGATTCGATTCACGGACGGTAGGAATGTGCAGGCCGCGGTTGCCGACGTAGCCGATGCTGAGCGCCATGTTCCAGGGCAACTGCTGCTGCACGCTGACGTTCCACTGGAGCATGTTGGTACTCTGCCAATTGTAATCGATGAACTGCGGCGTAACCGATCCGGTCGTGTTCAGAATCGTCTGGCTCAACGGAAACACGAGCGGCGAGTACGTTTTGATTGAAGGCACCGATTGCGCCGTGATGTCGGTCAGACCCGAAAACGGCGGGCTGCCAATGACGTCCTGTTCCAGAGCCGGTCCGATATTTCCGATATCGTAGTATTTGCCGAAACCGGCGCGGATGGCGGTCTTGCCATTGCCAAAGAGGTCGTAGGCGAGGCCGATCCGCGGGCTGAAGTCGTGGAGGCTGTTGTTCTTGATGATCGGGCCGATGGTGAACGGGTCGGTGAAGTCGTTAATCACGCGGGACTGAATGCCATTCAGTTCGCGCGGCGTGGTCATGAATTCGTAGCGCAAACCCAAGTTGACGGTCAGCCGCGGCGACACGCGCCAATCGTCCTGCGCATAGAACCCGAGCGTATTGAAAACGGTGAATCGATAGCTGACCGAGGTGAGCGTCTTGAACTCGATCAAGTTGGGGTTATCGGCCAAGAAACTCGGGAAGTCGGGGTAGATGATCTGGCCGTCGACGCTGCCGCCCGGTGAATTTACGACTTCGTTGTAGCGGTTGATCATGGTTCCGAACTTGAACGAGTGCTTGCCCCGCGTCCAGTTCACGTCGTCGCTGAAGGTGTAGATATTCTGGAGCTGCTCGCCCGGAATCGGCGAGACCGTTTCCAGCGAAACGTAGGAGCCGTTGGTGCCCGTCCCGCCGCCAATGCCGATGTTGCCCATAGGGAAGTTTCCAATGACGGAAGGGCCGACAGTGGCGTCGGTGCCACCACTAGTCGGGTGAGTGCGGCTGAAGGAGACCCTCGCGGTATTCAGAAGCGTCGGAGAGAAGATGTGACTCTCAGACAAGGTGATGTATTGGTTGCGATCGTTCGCCTGGGATATGTCCCCCGAGAGATCGTAGACCGATGAACTGGTGGGGCTGGCGAGCGTATTCACAACGGCGTTATCCACGGTATAGCGGGCGAACATGCTGTCGGCGGCGGAAAAATTCTGATCGACGCGCATCTGGCCGTAGTTCTGATGGGTGCTGTTGTTGGTGGCGAAGATGTCGTGGCTCGTCACCACCCCTTTCACAACCGTTGTGGTGTTAGGCAGCGGATACTCCGCGAGGAAAGGGGCAATATTGGGGTTAATGACTGTGGGCGCGCTGACATCGGGACATTCGGCGGGAGTGATGGTGACCCCGGCCGCTCCATGGCATCCGGCCGCGGGAACGACGAGGTTCTGGGCCACGCTTTGGTTGAGCTTCAAACCCTCGTACGTGGCGAAGAAAAACGTCTTGTCTTTCTTGATCGGGCCGCCGAATGCGCCGCCATATTGATTCTTTTGAAATAAAGGATTCGGCTGGTGGGCGGTGGTCAAAAAGTAGTTTCTCGCGTCGAAGGCATTGTTGCGGAGATATTCAAATGCGTCGCCATGGAACTGGTTCGTTCCACTCTTGCTGACCACCACCACCTGGCTGCCCATCGCTAATCCGTACTCTGCGGAGTAATCCGAGGTGATGATGCGATATTCCTTGACGCCATCGACGCCGAGGGTGCTTCCGGCGTTCGCCGGATTGCGGCCCTCCTGCGTGGTGGTGATGGCGCCGTCAAGCGTGAAGTTATTCGAGCGCGGCGGAGCGCCATTGGCGCTGAAGCTTGTCGCTCCGTTCCCGCTGGAGTCCCGATCCGGCGTGACGCCGGCTTGCAGTATGCTCAGGTCCACGTAGTTCCTACCGTTCAGCGGCAGATTCTGTACGCTTTGCTGACCCACTATGTTGCCAAGGGTGGCGTCCTGAGTATCCACCTGAGGTATCTCGCTGCTAACGGTTACCTGCTGCTCGGTGGACCCCACTTCCAGGGTGAAGTTGATTTCCGGCGCCTGGGTCACTTGGAGCGTGATCCCCTTGCGTATTTCGGACTTGAAGCCCTGAGCGGTGACTTCTACCTGATAGTTGCCGGTAGGCAGTTCGAGCGCGTTGTAGGACCCATCCGCAACGGTGGTCACGGTGCGAGTGATATTTGTATCTACGTTCGTGACTTTCACCATAGCGTTCGGTATGGATGCACCCGAGCTGTCTTTTACGGTTCCGACGATCTTTGCCGTCGGCAGTTGTGCGAAAGATGGTATGCAGAACAGCAAGCATACGGCGACAGCAAACGCCGCATTCCTAAATCGGACACACCTCTCCCCTAACGTTTTTTCCACTTCGCAGTCCTCCCCTATTGAAAAAACGGTCCCTTGAATTGCGACGACCTCACCCCTAATCCAAAGAACGTACGTCCCGGTGGCCGTGCATATACAGGATGTAACATTAAAATAAGCTTAAGACAAGCTTAAATCTCTTCCTTTCGCTTTTCGGAGGATCCGACGCACCCGGCCAAATGGCTATCCGGCGTTGACACCCCCGCACAGCGGTGCGAGAATCCGCGCCCAGAGCAGGCTGTTTCCTTACGGTAAAAACGAATTGAAGCGCGCCGTTCCTCAGCGACAGCGCTGGTAGTTGAAAATCTCGCCGGAAAGGCGACCAGGAGAGTCCGCCATGCGTATGCGGAATCAATCGGCCAGAGTTTTTGCTGTCGCGTTCATACTCGCGTGCTTTGTCGCTTTCGGCGTTCCCGCAGCGCACGCACAGCAGGGTCCGGTTTACCGCGTAGATCCCTTTTGGCCCAAACGCTTGCCCAATAAATGGAGCATGCAGCAGGTCGTCGACATCTATGTCGACAAAGACGACCACATCTGGGCCATCAATCGCGCGGACGACGCCAGGCCCGACGAATTGGGCGCGATGACCACGCCGCCCCGCACGGAATGCTGCGTCCTCGGGCCGGAAGTGATCGAGTTCGATGCGGACGGCAACGTTCTCCGCTCCTGGGGCAGCCAGACCTATGTCCCGGGCTGGCCGGGCCGCTTGCAGACCATCGGCGTGGATCGCGACCTGAACGTGTATCTCTCCGGAACCATGCCCGGCGACAGCATCATCAAGTTCACCCAGGACGGCAAGTTTCTCTCCGACTTTGGCCATCGCGGCCCCAAAGTTCCCGCATCTCAGGTGAAACAGGATAACCAGCAGACCGCGATTTTTCCGCCCGGCATCGCAGCCTTCGAATTCGACGAAGACGCCCGCGAAATCTATATTCCGGATGGTTTTCTGAATAAGCGCGTGCTCGTCTACGACATGGATACAGGAGCCTTCAAGCGCGGCTGGGGAGGCCACGGCATCCCTTTAAGCGAGGTCGACAACGATCCGACGCCACCCTACGACGTCTCCGGTCCGCCGCCGGATCAAAAGCAGTTCGCCCCGGCGCTGCATTGCGCGCATCCTTCTCGCGACGGCTTCGTCTACGTCTGCGAACGCGGCAGCGACCGTATTCAGGTCTTCACCAAGCAAGGCAAATTTGTAAAGCAGTTCTGGATTCACCCCTCGACGCAATCCCGCGGCCCGCACTGCGGTGGAATCTGGAGCATGACCGATCCGCCTTGCGGCACGGTCTATAACCTCACGCTTTCCACCGATCCCCAGCAGAAATATATTTTGGTTGCGGACGGCACCAACAACATGGTGTGGATTCTCAATCGCGACGACGGAAAACTGGTTGGCTCGTTCGGCGGTACCGGCCATTATGCCGGACAGCTCCACTGGATCGACTCAATCGCCATGGACTCGAAGGGAAATGTCTACACGGGCGAAGTCGAAGACGGCAAACGCATCCAGAAATTCGTTCCCGTTACCGGCCAGCAAACGACTTCCCGATAGGTTCTGAATTCAAAGCGCGGAGTAGTCAAGGACGTACGATTCACGCATAGGCCAAAATTATCGATCCGCTTACAATCAGCAATCCCCCCACCCAGTGAATCCATGTTACGCGCTCGTGCAAGAAAATGGCTGCTAGTGCGATCGCGATAACCGCGCTCAATTTATCGACCGGTGCGACCTGCGAAGCTTCTCCGAGCTGCAACGCCCGAAAGTAACAAAGCCAGGAAAGCCCTGTCGCAAGACCGGATAAGATCAGGAAGAGCCATGTGCGCTTTCCTAGACTTGCAATTGGCTGGTGACGAGTAAGGAGTGCAACCGACCACGCGAATATGAAGATCACCACGGTGCGGATGGCCGTCGCGAGGTTGGACGAAACGTTCTGCACGCCAACTTTTGCCAGGATTGCCGTTACGCCTGCGAAAAGAGCCGAGAGGAGTGCCCAGACGAACCAATTCATGTCAACCTCGAAGCCAGCGTGAAAATGTCAGCATTCTCTCCCATTGAATATAGCGTGATTCTGCCGGCCAAAGCCGCTCCCTTTGCCAAACAAGCGCTGCAAGTCCCGCTAACGGCTTCTCGCAAACTGTAATTGGGTCCTGCTATAAGGCGAGTTAGAATGTGCTCTCCGTTAGCTGGCCGCTCTGCGGCAAATCAGAGGAGGCGTCACAATGCCCGTCAATGAACTGGAGAGGTTCCTTAAGACCTGGGATCGCGAAGCCGAGAATACGCTGAAGTTGTTGCGAGCACTCCCTGCTTCGCAATACGATTTCCGCCCCGATCAAGGCGGGCGTTCCCTCGGTGAACTCGCCTGGCATCTGGCTGAAGGCGATGCTTACATGAGTGTCGGGATCGAGAAAGGCCAATTCGGGATGGACCTGAAACCACCGAACATCGAGCGCCCGCGCCAAGTAGAAGGGCTAGCGCCCGCATATGAACGCGTTCACAAGGAAGCCGTCGCTCGAATCAAAAAACTCACGCCCGCTGACCTGGACCGGACGATTCCGTTTTTTGGCCAATCCTTTGCGATTCGCGACATCCTGTGGGACATGATCATTTGTCACAGTGTGCATCATCGCGGACAGTTGGCGTTGATGTGCCGTCTCGCGGGAGGCCAGGCGCCCGGGCTCTACGGTCCGAACCGCGAAGAGATGGCCGCTATGCGCGCAAAAGCTTCAGCCCAGAACTGAGCGTGATCGCCTCAAAGCCGGAGGCCAAAAAGCCCATACCAGATTCCAATCATCCACACGGTCAGGAGTGCCTGGCATTCTTGTCAATCTCGGCTGCTGCCTTGACTCTGGCCAGATGAATAACATAAAGACGAATTTTGGAAGGCGTCTCACAATCGTGGCCGGGCTTGGCCCCACATGAGGGACACCGCAATGTCATTGGACTAGTCGGGAGAAATTCAGGAATACTGGTCTTTACCATGCCGGGAGTGTGTCACAGATAGGACCGAAACTCTCATTTTCTTCAAGCTTTGGCATGTTCGCGACGGCCCGTGCTCGCGGACTTTGTCGAACGTATCCCGGCCTCCGCACCTACGCCTGCGCGAGGTGATTGCGGATGGCATATCGGACTACGTCAGTCACCGAATGACAACCAAGTTTCCTCATGATATTGGATCGATGCGTTTCCAAGGTCTTCGTGCTCACTTTGAGCACGTCCGCGGCTTCCTTGCTGCTTTTACCTTCAGCGAGCAATTGTACGACTTCTCTCTCCTTCGCTGTGAGCGACTGAATATCGCCATCAGTCGTGGTCGTTTTCTTGCCGGTGAATGTATCTAGGACGATTTGCGCCACCTTTTGAGTAAAGAAGGTGTGGCCCAACAGCAATGCCCGTATGGCTACTACCAGATCACGGCCCGCATCTGATTTCATCAGATATCCACGAGCACCGGCGTTGAGGATTTCCTGAATCAATCGTTCGGAGTCGTACATGGTTAGAATTAAAACCTTGGTATCGGGATTGACCTTCACGATCTGCTTCGTCGCATCAAGGCCATTCAGCGAGGGCATAGCGATATCCAGAATGGCGATGTCTGGCTTTAACTCCTGAGTCTTTACGACAGCGCTCCTTCCGTCCTGTACGTCGGCGACAATCTGCCAACTGGGCTCCTCCTGTACAAGCGCACGGAGTCCTCTTCGAACGATGTCATGGTCGTCTGCAATTAATATGCGGGCTGCACACACGTAGGCACTCTCCTTCGCCTCATCCTGGTTAATAGGGACGTTGAGATATATCTCGTTTAGTTACACGGTCACAATACGTGAGAGACCGTAGCGGACTCGTTCACTTTGATCTGCAAGTTGGGAGCCGTCAAGTGACCGCTAGGGCAAGAATGAACAGGGGCATTTCACCTACGAGGTCTAAAGGGAAATCCGTGGCTGCGAAGTGTCCCTTGCTGTCAACGCAAAGTAGAAATGTCCGGTTCCCTGCCAAATAGAAATGTCCGCTTCCAAGGTTTCCTCCAGGGATGATCGGGCCGGGGAATGTATTTGGTTTTGACCTGGGTGGCTGCTTTGCGTTTTTGATCGGCGACTCCTGCAGGCCGTAGGCCGGAAGGAGTTGCCGATCGCGGCGCCGCCGGGCAGGGATGCAGCGGCAGGTAACGGCCGCGGAAACGCAGCCAGTGACTGAACCATCCAGGCGTCTTTCGATCTCCACCCGCGCCCCGCGTAATCCCGGGCAAACGTCTTCGCGCCAGACTCCCCAGCGCTGCCCTTGCCAACTCACGGTGTGATCGGCCGCCACCGTGCGGGGTTGGCGCACGCTGAGAATTTCCTCCAGCCGATGGGTGCTCCCCAGTGGCCGGTGGGCATTGACGGCCATGACCGGCTGCACGGCAAAACGCTCTTGCCAAGCGGGCCAGAAGGTCATCTCCAGAAAACGATTGCCCTGCTCCAGCGTGGCGATCTGTTGGATACGCATCTCCTTCACCAGACGATCTTGCAGGGTGCCGAACAGCCGCTCGATGCGTCCTTTGGCCTGCGGCGAGTGCGCGGCGATCCACTCGATGCCCAACTCCCCCAGGGCCCGTCCGAACTGCGTGCGCGCCGGTTCCCCCCGCAACTGCTCCTGCCACTGCACCGGGCGTGAAGTCACAAACAGGCTGTTTTTATCCGTGTACAGTGCCAGCGGTCGCCCGTGGCGTTCCAGCCAGTCCTGTAAGGTGCGCAAGTTCTCTTCGGTGGAATCGTGCTCTACCAAGCGGCCCCAGGCACGACTGCTGGCATCATCGATCAGCGCGATCAGATGGCAGGCCGGCCCGCGCTCTTCCAGCCAGCCATAGGGCGAGCTGTCCATCATCACCAACTCGCCGAAAGCACTGCGCCGCGGTCGCCATACGTGCACCGTTTTCAGCCGCCGATTTCGCGGCCGCCACAATCCTGCGGCGCTCATCCATTTCCGCAGCGTCTCGCGGCTGACGCTCGTGCCCCGACGCGCCAGATGTTCGGCCGCCAGCGTGGGACCGAAACCCGCATAGCGCGCCTGGCGCAAGTGGCGCAGGGCATGCTGCTCCACCGACTCGGGAATCTTCCGGTTCGATCCGCGACCTCGCAATCGATGCACGATTCCGCGATCGCCCTGGCTGCGCAGCCGGACCTGCAAACGCCGCACCTGCCGGTCGGTTAAATGCAGTCTCCGGGCTGCTTCGATTTGTTTTAGATGGCCTTCTTCGACTTGCTGTAAAACTTTCAACCGTTCCCGTTCTTTCGCGCTCAACTCGATTCGCTCCGGTCCCATCCCTCCTCCCGCCCTGGATGAAACCGGACATTTCTACTTTGCACAAACCGGACATTCTCATCTTGCTGTGACACACTGCCCCGGTCGCTTGACACACCTGCGGAATCAAGCTATATACGCGAAAGACAAGATTTCGCCCACTCGAGGAATCCACATGAACAGGAAGCTGCTTCCCGCCCTGGGGCTGTGCGCCGGTCTCCTTTTGCTTTTCTCCATTCCCGTGTTCGCTCATCATGGTGGCTCTTCCCTCTACGATATGGGCAAATCGACGACGGTGAAGGCCACCGTCACCGATTTTGTTTGGGCCAATCCGCACTGCGAAATTAGTTTCGACGGCGCTGATGAAACCGGCAAAGCGCGGCATTGGACAATCGAAGCCCATCCTCCGAACATCATGGTGACTCACGGCTGGACCAGAAAGTCCCTCAAGACTGGTGATGTTGTTTCGATTACTTTTCATCCCGGCCTGAATGGCGGAGCTTGGGGCAAAATGATCAAGGTGAACTGGCCCGACGGCAAAGAGCTCGTGCAGGACTAGGCCTCGAAAAAGGTCTGCGGTTAAAAAAGATCTGTAGTTGTGTAGTTTCCGGCCTCGTCTCATGCTTAGCGGAATGACCAGGGATTCACGTTAGCAACGCCTTGTTACCGGGCTGGACAAGCACGTTGCGGGGAGCAAGTTCCAAATGCGAAGAACCTTCCGAAGAACATTCTTGGTAAGTTCGGCGCTCGCTGTGCTCGCGCTCGCGTTGTTGTCCGTGCGGCTAATGGAAAATCGCGGACAGGCACAAGCGACGAAACCTCAAGCGGCTGCTCCCGACTTCTCGGGCATCTGGCTCGGAAAAGGTATTCAATCTTTGAGCCCTTCCGATCCGATGGGCAAAAAACCAACCGGATCGGAACCCGACATTTCCTACACGCCTTGGGGGCTGCAAAGGCTGAAGGCCGCCAAACCTGCGACCGGACCCGACCAAACCTTCCTCAACACGAATGATTTAGCCCTCAAGTACGCCGACCCCGACGGCTACCCACGAGCTTCTATCCATCCCATGCGGTTCAAGCTGGTGCAGAACCCCGACTTTATCTATTTCTTGTATGAGTACAACCAGTCTTACCGGCCAGTCGCTATGAACCGTCCGCATTCGCCCGATCCTGATCCCACTTGGTTTGGGGAAGCCGTGGGCAAATGGGAAGGCGATACGTTAGTTATCGATGCAATCGGCTTCAACGACCGCGCATGGCTCGATCCCATCGGCCATCCGCGAAGCGAGAGTTTGCATTTGGTCGAGCACTGGCGGCGCGTGGATCACGACACTTTGGTAAACGATCTCACCATCGACGATCCCGTGGCTTACACCAAGCCGTGGAACGGCCAGCTCACATTTAAGCTGGATTATAGCGGAGATCTGCACGAATCGATTTACACGGCCACCGACGAGCTGCGCTTCAAAAACGACATTCTGAACAAGCAAAAAGAAAATCAGTCCGGCAAATAGCGTCGCCGGATGCCCACCCAGGAAAATCTTCCGAACACCTTTCCGATCAGTGTCAGCCTATTGATTCTGCTTGTTTATTTCCTCGGTGTTGCGCCTGTGAAGGCTCAGAGCGAACCACAGCAGAAGCCGCAGATGGCCGAAGACGTCTTCAAAAACGTGCAATTGCTTCGCGGCATCCCAGTAAACGAATTTTTGGAGACAATGGGATTTTTCTCCGCCTCCCTGAATATGAATTGTGTCGATTGCCATGCCGAGGAGGCCGGCGGCGATTGGGCCAGGTATGCCGACGATACGGAGAATAAGCAGACCACGCGGAAAATGATTTTGATGATGCGCGGAATCAATCAATCGTATTTCGGCGGCAAGCGCATCGTCACTTGTTACTCCTGCCATCGCAACGGCAACAGTCCGATCTCCACTCCGAACCTCGCCGAAGTCTACGGCACACCGCCTCTCCCCGATCCCGTGGAAATCCAGCAAGGTTCCAACACTCCTTCCGCCGATCAGCTGCTCGACAAATATCTTCAGGCGCGTGGCGGAACGCAGCGCCTTTCCTCCTTCACCAGCTTTGTCGCCAAGGGCACTTATCAAGGATATGGAGAGGGTGAGAAAAACGGAATGGATGTCTTTGCGAAGGCGCCTGACGAACTCACCACAGTCGTCCATCGCATAACAGGCGACAGCGTCACGAGTTTCGATGGCCGTTCCGGATGGATCGCTTCGCCGGCGGCTAATTCACCCGTTACCATGATAAAGATGACGGGAGGAGATCTCGACGCAGCGAAAGTGGATGCGAACCTGTTTTTCCCGGCGCAGATCAAGCAAGCATTGAGCAAATGGCGCGTCGGCTTTCCCACCACAATTGACGATCGCGACGTTCAACTTGTGGAAGGAACGACCGCGGGAGGCGTTCCCGTAAAATTATATTTTGATCCCGATTCGGCGCTGCTGGTTCGGCAGGTGCGTTACATTGATACGCCAATGGGCTTCAATCCCACCCAGATCGATTACGCCGATTATCGCGACGTTTCTGGAATCAAAGTGCCATTTCGTTGGACTGTGACTTGGCTCGATGGCCGTTCTACCTACGAGCTGACCGAATTGCGGCCAAACGTCGCGATTGACGCGGCGAAATTCGCTAAGCCGGTTCAGCCGCAGCTCAAACCTGCATCTCGCTGATGCAAACGAGCTCGCTGGAACGCCTTGAATGCACAAAGCGTTTTAGTGCGCTCGGCTACTTCCAAGGCATCAGCGAAGCATGGATTACGTCCGGCACTCCGTGGCCTCCCACGGACTTGATTGCCAAATCCACATCCTTTAACCCAAAAGTGTGGGTGGTGATTTTCTCCAGCGGAAAACGGCGTGATGCAAGCTGCTGTAGCGCGAGCTCACATGCCTTGTAGCTGTGGCCGCGCGCGCTCTTGAGGGTGACGAATTTGAGCGTCATCTTGGCCAGAGGAAAATTTGGAAACTCCGCTATTTCGCCCTGCACCACCATAGTCCCGGCCTTGCGCTTGAGCGCGTCTACTCCCAGCAATATCGGCATCGTTCCGGCGCCCGCGGAGCAGTCGAGCACAACGTCCACGCCTTTGCCGCCTGTGAACTCCATGATGCGCGCGAGAGCATCTTCTTTCTGGACGTCAATCACGTGGTCGGCGCCGAGCGCTTTGGCAACCTCCAGCCGCGCACGGTCTTTGGACGTGCCCGTGACAATGATGAGCGACGCGCCCGCCTGCTTGCAGACCACGGTTTGCGACAATCCCTGCTGTCCCGGTCCCTGAATGAGCACGCTTGAGTTGTAACCGACGCCACCATCGAAAAGCGACCATTCGACGCCGTTGGACATAGGCGTGACGAGGCCGGCCAATTCCGGTGTAACGCCTTTCGGCACGTGGTGCACCACGGCATTCCACGGAAGGTACATGTATTGCGCAAAGCCGCCCCACAGATGCGGAGCTTTTTCGGATGAAGTGTAGCCATAACGTATGGCATCCGGGTTGTAGCGCCAGTCCGTATTTTCACAGTGGCGGTACTGGCCCAAGTGGCACCACTCGCATTGGCCGCACATGACGTAGTGCTCCACAAAAACCAAATCGCCTTCCTTGAACCCTTTGCGCCGGGTGAACTCACGGCCCACTTTAGCGATGTAACCGATATTCTCGTGCCCCATGATCACGGGAGCTTTGGAAGGAGGCGTCGCATACATTTTCACGTCAGTTCCACAAATCCCACCAACTTCCATCCTGAGCAGAGCGCTATCCTGCGGAATTTCCGGCATGGGAAAATCGCGAATCTCCGTTTTGCTCGGACCGACTCTTACGGCTGCGAGTACTTTTTCCAACGTTGCTTCCTCCGAAGGGGCTACTTTGCGGCTTTGGCAGAACCGGCGCCTCTGATCTGACGGCCGGCGCGCACGTCTTCTGCATAAGCGCTGATTGCCTGGAAGGCAATCTTAGCGACGTTAGCGTAGTTGTCCGTGTCCGAATCCAGGTTGCTCGCGGCATACCCAATTGCTCCGTGGGCCATGCGAATGCGCCCATCGAGCCAAGGCCCGCCGCCAAGTCCGCCTAAAACCGGAATCGAAACAGCAGCCGCCACCGCAGCGCCGGCCACCGGGCCGGAGTTGGTGAAGTCGAGCATAGAAGCGCCGGCGTCTTCCAGGCGCTTCGCCTCATCCACAAATTTGGCAGTCAGGCCGTCAGGAACTTGCGCAAGCGGTTTCATTGCAGCGGCAGGGGCGATGCCGTATTGCGCGGCAGTGTGCGGCGTAATTCCAAACTGCGCAAAAACAGGGATGCCCTGGCGGACGACAGCACGGACCGCGTCCGGGAATTCAGCCGCGGCATCCAACTTGACCATGTTCGCGCCGCCCTCTTTAACCATTAGAGCGGACGCCATCACAGCGCTTTCGGTACTCTCCTGGAGCGGGCCGAAGGGCAAATCGCAGCTCACCAGCGCGCGCTTTACTCCGCGGCGAACGGCCTTGCACACGATGAGCATCTCGTTCATCGTAATTTCCAACGGACTGGCGTGGCCCCACAGATTGACGCCTACGGAATCTCCCACCGAAACGATCTCCACGCCGGCTCGGTCCACGATCTGAGCGATCTGGTAGTCCCACGCCACCACGCCGACAATCTTCCGCCCGTCCCGCTTCATCTGCTGAAGCGCGGGAATCGTGACGGGCGAATGCTGTGCTTCCATTTACGTCGGCCAATCCTTATATCTGCTGCAATATCGGATGCTGCGCGAATCGGATCTGGCTGAATCTAGAGGTTCAGGAAATCGTACTTCGAGCGTTCGCCGCGCCCCAACGGCATAGGCTCCGCAGTTGCTGTACTGTTCCAGCGGCCGGCGATGTGCTGCCCGCAATCGGGGCACGCGCCATTCCGCAAACGATTTTCCTTTACGTCGTGCCACGAACGGCGGATCAAAATGCTTTGACACTGCGGACACGAAGTATTAGCGCCGTCCGAAAAAATATTGCCCTCGTAAACGAAATGCAATCCGACTTCGCGGGCGATGCAGCGCGCGCGACGCAGAGTTTCGGACGGCGTGCGCGGCTTATCCTGCAGCTTGAAATCGGGATGAAAGGCGGTGAAGTGCAGTGGAACGTCGGGCCCCAGATGCTCGAGAATCCATTCCGCAAGCCTGCGCGTCTCACCGGGATCATCATTTAGTGTCGGGATCATGAGATTGGTGATCTCAAACCAGACATTCGTCTCGTTCTTAAGCCACTGCAACGTCTCCAGCACGGGCTGAAGATGAGTGAGCGTGATCTTCCCGTAGAAATTTTCGGTAAACGCTTTCAGGTCGATATTGGCCGCATCGACGTGATCGTAGATATCGTGGAAAGCTTCACGCGTGATGTAGCCGTTGCTGACCATCACTGTTCGCAATCCGTGCTCTTTGGCGGCGCGGCAGATATCCACGACGTACTCGCCCCAAATGGTCGGCTCGTTGTAGGTGAAGGCAATCGACGGGCAACCGTAACGCAAGGCGAGCTGCGGAATGTCCTCAGGAGGAATATGGGTAGAATGCACCTGATCGCTGCGGGATTTGGATATGTCCCAGTTCTGGCAAAAAAAGCAGCCCATGTTGCAGCCGGCTGTGCCCATCGAAAAAACTTTCGTGCCGGGGAGGAAATGGTTTAACGGCTTTTTCTCGATGGGATCAATTTGCAGAGCCGCGGGCGAGGCATAGCCAAGGCTATAGAGCTTGCCTCCTTGATTGACGCGAATAAAACAGAAGCCACCCTGTCCCTCGCCGATGTGACAGTGCCGGGGGCAAAGGTAGCAGTGCACGCGCCCGTTTGGCTCCGGTTCCCACCAACGAGCCTCGTGCAGTTCCGTTTCTCGGTGCAAAATCTTCAAGTCTTGCATGAGGTCCAGGGGGTGCCCCCTACTTTTTTCGCAAGAATATCAAAACAAGCTGCTTACGTTCGACACTTTGACAACGATATCAATCCCAAGGACTTATTCCGTTTTATCCAGGTAGAGCCTACCTCATGCTCTCAATTTTCGCGTTCGAATTACATTCCTCGCCGGCTTTCGTTTGTGTGGAGATACTTGCCGAGTGAACAGGCACCAGCGCCTTGCGTTTTTATTTCTATTTTAACAGAAGGGTCAACCGTAGGTTGGGCGCTGCCATTCGAGGGTGACGTCAAGCTGCTTGTGTAAAAAGGGAAAGGGTGCGGTTTTGCCACTGCTGATCGAACCGCTGAAAAATCGCATAGATGATTCTCTCCACACTGGCCACGTTCACGAACACCACCATCGGCCGGGTGCGTCGCCGCACATCAGGCTTGGATCAAATGGTGCAGAGAAAGCTGCGGCTGGGATTTCGGCGAACGACCTTTGCCGAGCACCAGGATCCGAGATGCCAGGTCCTCTCAGATTTCTTCGGGAAAATGGTTGATTTCACCTCGCTCGACCTGACCGCTTGCAGGTACGGCCTCCACCACGGGGGTGCTCCCCGCACTTCGAAACGATGAATACAGAGCCGAACCGGCCACGATGATGTTGGCGACGATCACCGGCAAAGCGCCAATGGCTACGCCGTACATGATCCAGAGACACGCCGCGAACGCCTGAATTTTCCTAAGCGTCGCGGGCCGTCGAAAGAAGTAAGAGATGGCGAATACGGCCGTGGCAACCCATCCGATCATACTGATGTTCATCATGGCCGGCCTTCCAGGAGCGGAGCATCAGGGGACCCAGCGCTTCGAATCGTAAGCCAATCGGTGCGAACCCGATCCCAATCCTGGAGGACGAGTCCCCTGGAACTAAAGAATGAGCGGATTTGCATGGAATTCCAACCCGCTATGTCCTGCAGAATCGGGACCAAAACGCCTAAAGCGTCTTCGCTCAGAACCGTTCGCTTGGCGATTTGAGCAGCAGAAGTTTTTTCGGAAACGGAGATGGTCAGTCCATCGAAGCGATTGACGTGCAACATCACGTTGACGTCTGAATTGCCGTCGCCCACGTAGACGATGGAATCATGGCTGAGGCCAAGGTGCGCCCGCAAATCCTCCACGACCGCCACCTTCCCGTAACCAGCGGGAACGCGAATAATGGATTGAATCTCGCCGATCGCAGGATCATAACGAAACTGCGTCCCATGAATGTTTTCCGCCGGAATGATCCCCTCAAGTGCGGATTGAATGACCTCTTCCGGCGCGGCCGAGACGACGTGGAATGTAAAGTGATAGTCATCGATTTGATCTAAGAGCTGGAGCAAATACGCAATATTGGCCTTCAGGCGGATACGCTTGCCAACCGCAGAGAGGTGCTCCTTGCGGACACGGCGAAACTCGGGATCATGGAGCAGGAGATAGGGGAGTTCGCCGCCCTGCTGAATCAGGTGGATCTTCGAAAGTCCCGCAACTCGTTCCTGAAAACCAGGGATGCCCAGCATATCGCACAGTACGATTCCTGAATCGTTGTAACTGAGCGTTTGATCGAAGTCGCTCACCAACAGTATTTCGCGCTTACCTGTTATCTGTTCGCCCGTCATTCACATCTCCAGGGAATACTTGTTTACGGTGGCATGGCTAATCGGGACGGTCCAATTCAAAGAATGCATGTGTGCGATTGACGAAACATACAGTAGAAATATCCTCTTCAAAGTATTTCCTTCTATTGCAATCACATACGGAATCACGTGCGGTGATGGCTCTTTCAACCTTCGGGATAACGATCTGGCAAATGGGTTCTTGTGGCTTTTCGCAGCGGGGCACTTTCCGAAAAGATCGCTTCGCGGGGGTTAGGCAAACGCGAGTGAAATCCGTGGAATGAATTGATCGCTCTATCGAGCAGCTACTTGACCTGCCACACGCCTTAAGGCAAACAGCTGGGTTGCCGGAACAAGTTTTCACCTTTTAGAATGTGTTTCTATGCTTATTGGCGACGGACTACAGGCCCTGCGAAAACCGAATATTCCGCAGGCTGACATTGAGAAGCGCACAGGTTTGATTCGCACTTATCTTTCCAATCCCAAGGTCCGGGTGCGATGAGCGAAACCGCCATCGCGGCGCCAGCCATACCGGCTTCCACAAGTCCGGCGGTAAATGCATGGATCATCGCGCTGGTAGTGACCATGGCCACGTTCATGGAGGTGTTGGACACCAGCATCGCCAACGTCTCCCTCCCGCACATTGCCGGCGGACTTTCCGCAGGTGTAGATGAGAGCACCTGGATCCTAACGTCCTATCTGGTCTCGAACGCCATCGTCTTGCCGATGAGCGGATGGTTTTCCAACTTGATGGGGCGAAAGCGCTTTTATATGACGTGCGTGGCGGTCTTCACGATCAGCTCGTTTCTGTGCGGACTGGCGCCAAACCTGGGTGCGCTGATCTTCTTTCGCGTGCTCCAAGGTTTGGGAGGAGGCGGACTGCAGCCGAGCGAGCAAGCCATCCTGGCGGACACCTTTTCCCCGGCCAAGCGCGGCATGGCCTTTGCCATTTACGGCATGGCGGTGGTGGTGGCGCCAGCCATCGGGCCGACACTGGGCGGATTCATCACGGACAACTACAGTTGGCGGTGGATTTTTTACATCAACGTGCCCATCGGGATTATCTCCCTGCTGCTGACGTCGCGGCTGATCAGCGACCCGCCACATCTGAACGATCAGCGAAAACGAACGTTCAGCATCGATTACATCGGCCTCGGGTTGCTCGCTCTTGGGCTTGGCGCGCTGCAGGTGGTTTTGGATAAGGGGCAGCGGGATGACTGGTTCGAGTCGCACTTCATCGTTATTCTCACGACGATCGCGGTTGCCGCACTCGTGGCCGTCATTTTCTGGGAGTGGCACCACGACCATCCCATCATCGAGCTGAGGCTGTTTCGCGATCGTTCATTCGCGACGGCCAACGTGCTGATGTTCACGCTGGGGTTTGTGCTGTGGGGCACGACGCTGCTGATCCCGTTGTTTGTGCAAACGCTGATGGGCTATCCCGCGGAGCAGGCGGGGCTGGTGCTGATGCCGGGCGGCTTGCTGATCATTGCGTTACTGCCGCTGGTGGGCAGGATGCTGTCGCGAACCGATCCGCGGCCGATGATGGTCTTTGGCTTTTGCCTGCTGGCCACGGCGATGTTTTACATGTCGCACTTCGACCTGCAACTCAGTTTTGGCAACGTCGTTTTTGCCCGGCTGATCCAGGGCGGTGGCATGGCTTTCCTGTGGGTCCCGATCAACACCGTGGCGTATTCGTATCTGCCGCGAGAGAAGAACAACGCCGCGTCCGGGCTGATTAACCTGGCGCGGAACGTGGGCGCGAGCATGGGGATTTCCTACGTCACGACGATGCTCGACCGGAGGGCGCAATTCCACCAAGACCGGCTGGCGGCGCACCTCGACCCGGCAAATCCACGCTTGCAACAGATGCTGAATGGCACTACCACCGCACTGAGGACGCACAGCGGCCCTCGAGCGCTGCAGCAGGCTTATGCCCTGCTGCAGTTCAACGTTCAGCGGCAAGCGTCAATGCTCTCTTACATCGATAACTTTCGTATTCTCGCGATTGTGAGCTTGTGCCTGATCCCACTGGTCCTGTTGGTCAAGAAGCCCCGCAAGGCAGGCGAGATCCCGGTCCACTAACAGTCTCCAGACAAGTTGTCTTCTCGGAATCTGGCGCATAGCCGCATTCGGGTCAAAGCCGGTGGTAGTCGTCGGCGAAAACTGAAGAGGCACAAGACGGGGCGGATTCGGAACAATAAAAAGAGGGCCGGATTCTAAGTCCGGCCCTCTTTGGTTCGCGGTGAGGCGGGCAGCGGCTAGAACATCAGCTTCAAGCCGAGTTGCATATCGCGGTTGCCGCCCGATCCGAGGATCGGGTTGGAGCTGGCTGCGTCGGGAGTTTGGCTGACGTATCCGAGCCCCGTCGCGTTGAATGCCTTTGAAGGATTGATATCGTTGGGAGTGCCCGATCCGCCGGGACCTCCGAATGGGTTTACGAAGTTGACGTGGTTGAGAATGTTAAAGAATTCCACGCGGAACTGAGCGGAGAATCGCTCGTTGAACTTGAATGCCTTAGTAATGGAGAAATCCACGTTGCGGAAGCCCTGATCGCGCCAGGGGTTTCGGGGCATCGTGCCGAAGCTGCCGTAAGCAGCAGGAACGAGCACAGAACTGCCCAAAGCATAACAACCAAGTTTTGTCAGCGAAGCCACTGCTAGCGGCCCGATCCCTTGTGACTGTGCCAAGCACTTCGCGTTTGTTGTCCCGGGGAAGTAGGGAATGCCCGTGACACCGGTGGGGCCGGGGGTTACGGCATTGAAGTTGTGGACCGCTTCGAAGTCAGAAGGGTTGCCGAAGAAATTCCACTGCATGCCTTCGTTGGCTTGCGGATTGTCGCGGGCAAAGGCCTCGCCGACGCCGGCAAAGTCTGTGGTGACATCGTTGATGCCCCAAGGTGTGCCGGTCTGAATAAGTGCTGCTGTATTGATGGACCAGCCCTCGAGCATCTGCGCAAAGCCCTTCCGTCCGGGAATCGCGTACGTTCCGGAAATCGTGAAGCGATGGCGCATGTCGAAGGCCGTGCTAGTGTAAAGCTGGCAACGGAAGCAGCCGTAGCTGTTAGCAGGAATCACGAGACCACCGCTTGTGCCCTGGTCGGAGGATTCGCCCAGGGAATGGGCATAAGTGTAACCGCCGGTGAGCGTAAGCCCGTGATAGTTGCGGGCGGTCAGAACCGCTTGCAGGGCGTTGTAGCTGGAGGTATCCAGGTTTCCGTAATAATCGATGAACTTTAGATAGGGAAACGCGGAGTTGAAGGGCCGACCGGCTTGCTCAGCGGCCGTGCTTGGCACGCATGCATTCTTCCCGGTCGGATTTAGCATGCAGTCGGTAAGAATGTTGGCGGCCGTTGCTCCCTTCCTTGTTGGAGCTGCGGCCCAGCCGGGGCCAGTCATAACAGTGCCCACTCCGGGAACAACGACGGGTACCGGCGCGTCTTGGTTGATATCCAAGGCGCCAATCAGTTTTACGCCGTGGTTGCCGACATAGCCGATGTCCACCGAAAGGTTGCTGGTGAGCGACCTCTGCAGATCAAGGTCCCATGTCTCGACGTAAGGTGTGCGCAGTTTCGGATCAACCTCGATGGCACTGCATTGCACAGGCTTGAGAGTTGTTCCGGGCACTGTCGTTTTACCATCACCGCAGGCGGCGACAAATGGGAAAATGCTGCCGCTGGGGGAATTCAGGCCCCAGTTGGCGGCAAGACTGCCGGGAGTTGCGGTGGTAAATGTGGTGGGAGCAGTGGCTCCGCCGTCAAGAGCCAAGCCGGGGCTTAGGCTGACGTTAGCGACTGAAATAGTGCCGGCACCCGCCGTGCAGCTTCCGGCGACACAAAGTTGGTCGCCGGTAGGTTCCACGCGCAGCCCAAACGAGTTGCCGATGCCCTGGGTTACATCCAGGCTCAACTGCTCGTAGAGCATGCCGCCGCCGCCGCGGAGAACGGTCTTGCCATTCCCGAACATATCCCAGGCAAAGCCAAGGCGTGGAGAAAAGTTGTTGTGGTCTCCAGCAAAAGGACTGTTTGTCTGCAACAAGCCTTGGGTGGGACTAAAGTTGCCTTGCAGGCCGTTCCGCTCCTTGGGCACCGTGGTGAGCTCGTAGCGCACTCCCAGGTTGACCGTGAGCCTTGGCGTCACGCGCCAGTCGTCCTGTAGAAAGGCGGCATAGCCGGTGTAGGTGAAGTGCCGTACCAGGTTACCGACAAGCAGCGACGCACTGCCACCGCCGGCCCCGTCGAGGGAGGAGTTGGGGACCCCGGAGAAGAAGTCCTCAACCGACCCGAAGGTGATGGTGCCCCGCCCGTTTGAGGTTACGTCAGAGGCACTGCGGTTGTAGAGAACTTCGCCGCCGAATTTGAAGGCATGCTTGCCCCTCAAGTAAGAGACGTGGTCCAAAAGTTGAAGCACGCCGTCAGGTCCGACGACCTTAGGCCAACCTCCACCGCCCAACTGTCCCCCTACCGATGCAATGTGGATGACCGGGAAACCGAAATACAAGGGGCTAGTCTGACCCGTATTGACGTTATAGGTGGAGCCATTAAATGAGTAATTGGCGGGATTCTGGGACTTGTCGGCGACCTCGAAATCCTGGAAATAGTGGGAATAGCCGACCCGCACTTCGTTCACCCAAGTGGAACTCGGGACCCAGGTCCAGTTCGTACTAAATACCTGAGATCGGGCGTATTGATTGGTTAGCCAGACGTTGTTCGTTTGGCCACCGGGAGCGTCATTGAGAAGTCCGACGCCGGGGCTGATTTCGTACATGCCGTTCAGCGAGTGCTTGTCGTTAATGTGATAGTCGATCTTAGCGATACCAGAATCAATCCGGTTATTATTGTTCAAAGTGTTCGGTATCGTAGAGTTGGCCGATGTAACTGCGGGGAAGAGGCCGGGATAGTTTGAGAGCGGCGTGCAGGTTGCGTCCAAGCCGGCCATCTGCAAACTGAGAGGCGCACGCCCGGCCGCAGGCACAGCTAGACACGAAGCGATCATATTATTGCCGGAAGCGACTCCAACGCCGGGGGCAGTGATTGGGGAAGTAATCTGCCCGGTGCTGCCCACCGAATACCGCTGATCTTCGAAGCTCGCGAAATAGAATAACTTGTCTTTCTTGATCGGCCCGCCCAAAGTAGCGCCAAACTGCTCCAACGCCAGGGGCGGCGCGGGCTGCGCCACTCCGCCATTAAGCCCTGCCGTATTGAAGTACGGAAGAGCATCCCAGGAACCGTCGCGGCCATATGCAAAGGCTGTGCCGTGCATGGCGTTCGTGCCCGACTTGATTCCGACGTTGACGATCGCGCCGGGCTTCCAGCCGTATTCGGCGCGCGGATTTTCTTCGGTTTTGAATTCGTCGATAGCGTCGATGGAAACGAGCGTGCCCGCATCACCGGCGCCCATGACCGCGCTGATGATGGGCTGTGCCATCCACGGGTCGCTGCCGTTGACGCCTTCAAAGAGGTAAACGTTGTCATGCGCGCGCTGGCCATTTGTGCTCTGGGTCCAGCCTGAACCTCCGGGATAAATCGTGACGCCAGGGCGCAGCTGCAGGAGGTTCGCGAAGTTGCGGCCGTTCATGGGCAGGTCCGCGATGATCTCGCTCTGCAAGGTTCCGCCAAGCTCGGCGTTGGTAGTGTCCACCATAGGCAGCGCTTCGGTGACGGTGACCCTCTCGGTTTGCTCGCCAGGTTGCAGAGAGAGGTCGACGCGCAGGTCTTTGTTTATTTCCAGGAGAATGCCGGAACGCTCTGACGTCTTGAAGCCCTTGGATTCAGCACGAATGGTATACGTGCTGGGCAACAGATTAGGGGCGTTGTATTCGCCCGAGTCGTCCGCGGTCAGAGTTCGCGTGGTATTTCTTTGCGTGTCAATGATGGTCACGGTGGCGCCAGCCATGGCACCGCCCGTTTGATCGGTAACACTGCCAAGAATTCTTCCGGCGTTGCCTTGAGAAAAGGCTGGTAAGGAAGCCAGCACTGCTAAGAAAGCCAGAACGAAAACTCCGACGAACCGATGCCCCCAAGTACCGGAGTTCGGACAGTTGGATACACCACGACTCATAGAATTCACCTCCGACGAGTTGTCAATATGCGAAATTCCCTAAGACAGGATGCCGAGAAACTAATAAGACGAGCGATTTATGTCAAGCTTAATCGGAAGGTGCTGATGTCTCTTACGAACCTACGGAGCGGCGCAGGATTCAGGGGGCATTTCAAAGGCGGCGGTATTCGTCGGCCCAGACGAGGAATTCGCGGAGGCGGCGGCGTTCGCGCCAAAGGAGAGAAAGAAAACGCGAGGCGGAGGCGGGCTCGGCTTCAGGGCCGAAGAACGTTTCCATGCGCCAGCGCAGGTAAGGACTCCGCCAAGGCCGGAGGCGATAGCCTCGCGACGTTGTCCAATAATACCGAAGCATACGCACCATCGTAGCGTGAGCAGTCTACCCCGAGCGTAGCGGTTCCTCCGAAGGCCAATTTGCAAGGGCGGGAAATGGAGTGTAACTTGTTGGTTGTCGAAAGAATCAGAGAAGAGTTGGCGGAAACGGTGAAGCGATGAAACGTCGTGACTTTCTGCGCTCGGCGGGCGTTATCTCGGCCGGAATGGCTTTCCCGGGGGCTGCGCGCCTGCTTGCCGACGAGGCAAGCTCCGTCAATTGGCGCACGTTTGAACTAACCACGCGTGTAGAAATTCTCAAGCCGTCTGGAATGACGCGCGTATGGCTGCCCGCCGGCCTCGTTACCGAAACGGCTTTTCAGAGAACGCTCTCGAATAGCTACCACGCCGATGGCGGCGTCGCGAGGATGACCGGAAACAAGGCTGATGCTCTTGGGATCGTCGTTGCGGAATTTCCGTCCGGCGTGAAGCCCATGCTCACACTCACCAGCCGCATCGCCACGAAAAATATTGCCGTGAATGTTGCGGCGCCCGGCAAGGTGCCTCCTGCGAGTGCCGCCGATTTGCAGCATTTTCTTCGGCCCACACATCTCTTGCCGACCGATGGAATCGTGAAGGCCACGGCGGCCGAGATCACCAACGGTGCAAAGACAGACGTTGAGAAAGCACGCGCGATTTACGAATGGATTGTGGACAACACCTTTCGCGATCCGAAAACTCAGGGCTGCGGCCTCGGGGACATTCGTTTCATGCTTGAATCCAAGGATCTCGGTGGGAAGTGCGCCGATCTGAACGCTCTTTATGTCGGCCTGGCCCGCGCGAGCGGCCTGCCGGCACGCGACGTCTACGGCATCCGCGTAGCCACGTCAGAGTTGGGTTACAAGAGCCTGGGCACGGCCTCCGAAGTCGTAACGAAAGCGCAGCACTGCCGCGCGGAGGTCTACCTGAAGGAACATGGCTGGGTTCCCGTCGATCCTGCGGACGTGCGCAAAGTGGTGCTCGAGGAACCGCCGGGAAATCGGCCGCTCGACGACGAGATGGTGAAAAAGGCGCGGACGCGGCTATTCGGCTCGTGGGAGATGAACTGGATCGCTTACAGCTTCGCGCACGATGTCGCGCTGCCCGGATCGAGCGGCGCGCCACTTCCCTTCCTTATGTATCCGCAGGCGGAAACCGCTGATGGCCCGCTCGATTGCCTCAATCCCGACGGATTTCGATATGAGATCACGTCGCGGGAGATTGCGCCGGCTCCTGGTACGACCCGGTCCTCAATCTAGAAAAAGAGAAAGCCCCAGGGCCGGCAAACCAGCCACGCCCTGGGCTACAAGACTTCGCGGGAAATCGCCCCACAGAGTAGTCGGTTGTAGATTTAGAAATCGAACCAGACGCTAAAGTACTGAGAGATTCTTCGACCGTTTGCGCGGCGAAAGCTCATCCTGTTGGTGACTTTCGCCGGAAGAATGGCCGCGCGGACCAAAAAGCGGTCCGAGGAAACGCGCGACCACTCCGCACAGAATGACACGCAGCAGGAGCTACCAGCTCATGCGGTGGCGTAAGGAGGTGATGTGCGCGACGTGATGCTTGCCGTGCCAGGCGTAGGTCGTGAGCGCGTCGTCCAGAGTCATCGTGCCGCGTTCGGGATGCTTGAGGCGTCGCGCAAAATCACCGGTTTGCATGCCGCGTAGAAGCGTGATCCAGCGCTTATGGAGCGATTCGAGCAAAGTGAGCGACACTTCGATGGGCGTTTCCTGCGAGTCATTTAATTTTGCCCAGAGCGCTTCGTCGTAAGGCTTGATGGTTGGCTCGTCTTCCGTGAGGGCTAACTTGAAACGCACGTAGGAATTCATGTGGCTGTCCGGCAGGTGATGGACCAGTTGCCGCACTGACCAGCCGCCCGGGCGGTACGGCGTGTCGAGTTGAGCCGGCGAAAGTCCCAAGATGGCTGCCTTCAGACGATCGGGCGTTTCGGCAATGGCCTCGATTGCCTCGCGGCGCTCATCCGGAGTGAGCACCGGCTTTGAAGGACATTTTCCGATGGGATAACGCAAATCCTGCATGGCTGACTAATTCCCTTTCTTTTTGGCTTTGGGTGTTGAACTCGGCGCAGGTACGGCACTTTGGGCAGATGCCAGCTCTGCTTTCGCCGACTCGAAAAATTGCTGCACGATTTTGCGCGCGGCCGCGTCGAGCATTCTCTGTCCCACCGAGGCGATCACGCCGCCAACCTGCGCCTCGCCGGTATACGTGAGTTCGGTTTCGCTTTCGCCCTTTGGGGTGAGCTCGATGCGGCCTGCACCTTTTACGAATCCGGGCAAGCCTTTGCCATCCATTTTGATGACTAGCGAACGCGGCGGCTTTTTTTCCGCAAATTCGAGCGTGCCGGCGTATTTTCCGGAGATTGCGGCGATGCCAAATTTCACCGCGGCTTTGTAGCGATCGGGGCCGTCTGGATCCAGTCGCTCACAGCCAGGGAGCAATCGCGAGAGCCGAGAGGGATCGGTGAGTAGCGACCAGACTTCGCCGGGAGGCGCGGGCATCGCAACCGTACCCGCAAGCTTCAAGCGGCGCCTCGGGCCGCCTCGATGGCACGGACAATGGCTCGCCGCGTGAACACGCGAGCCATCTCCCGGCGATATTCCCCCGAGGCATGAAGATCAGAGAGCGGTTCTACGCCCTGGCCGGCATTGCGCGAAGCTTCCTCGATGACTTTGTCGGTGGCCGCTTTGCCGGCGAGCGCGCGTTCGACGGCCTCGGCGCGAAAAGCCTTCGGAGCAAGTCCGGTGATTCCGATGGCGGCTTGCTCGATGGTTTTACCGCCCTTAGCGAGAAGGATGTTTGCCGCTACTCCGACAATGGCGAAGCCCGAAGCCGGCTGATGCAGCTTTTCGTAAGCAGCGCCTGATTGTGCCCGGCGCGGAACGATGCGGATCTGCGTGAGGATTTCGCCGGGATGAAGCTGGGTGGTGAGCATGTCTACAAAGAAATCGCGCGCCGGAATCGTGCGCGTGCCGGAAGTATTCGCCGCAATGATCTCCGCATCGAGCGCCAGAATGGCCGCGGGATAATCCGCGCCGGGATCAGCGTGCGCGAGGCTGCCGCCGATGGTGCCGCGATTGCGCACTTGCATGTCCCCGATTTGCGCAGCGGTTTCGGGAAGCAAAGGACACGTGGAAGCGAGTAATGCCGATTGTTCGATGTCCGCGTGAGTAGTGAGCGCGCCGATAGCGATCTGGCCGTTTTCTTCGCGGATGTAACTCATGCCGCGCAGATGGCCGATATCGATGACGTAACGCGGCGCAGCCAGGCGCAATTTCATCAGAGGCAATAAACTGTGGCCGCCTGCAAGCAACTTGGCCTCGTCGCCATGGCGTTCCACCAGGCGCAAGGCTTCTTCCAGAGTTTTCGGGGCATGATATTCAAACGCTGCCGGAATCATTGCGCCCTCCGGTTGTCTTTATGCATGAGTCGCCAAATCTTCTCGCGCTTGAAAGGCATGTCCACGTGACGAATCCCAAACGGCGCGAGCGCATCGGCAACGGCGCCCGCAAGCGCGGGCGTGGCACCAATGGTGCCGGCTTCGCCGACGCCCTTCACGCCCATCGGATTTACCGGCGTAGGAGTGACGGTGCGCTCGGTTTCAATCCAGCACATGTCCGTGGCGCGCGGCAATGCGTAATCCATCAGCTCACCGGTGATGAGTTGCCCCTGCTCGTCGTAAACGGCTTCCTCGAGTAGCGCCTGGCCGACCGACTGGACAATGCCGCCTTGCACTTGCCCCTCGACCAACAGCGGGTTGATCACGTTGCCGCAGTCATCGACGGCTACATAGCGCACGAGCTTCACGTCGCCGGTTTCGGCGTCAATTTCCACAACGCAGATGTGCGTGCCAAAAGGATAAGTGAAATTCGACGGCTCGAAGAAAGTCGTGGCCTCGAGGCCGGGCTCCATCTCCGCGGGCAAAGTCTTGGCGACGTAAGCCGCGGAAACAGCCTGGCCGAAGGCGATTGATTTCTTCGCCGATTCCTTGGCGGAGATTTTTCCGTCGGCGAAAACCATGCGCTCTGGGTCGGATTCGACGATGTGCGCAGCGATGCGAGCCATCTTTTCCTTCACTTTTTGCAACGACTTGTAGACCGCGGTGCCACCGACGGCAGTGGCGCGGCTACCGAAAGTGCCGATGCCATACGGGACGATGGAAGTATCGCCGTGGATGACTTGAACCTGGCTTGGATCGATTCCCAAAATATCGGCGCCCATTTGGGCGAAGGTGGTTTCCTGTCCTTGTCCGTGAGGCGATGAGCCTGTCATAACGCTGACGCGGCCGGTGGGTTCGACGCGCACGGTGGCGGATTCCCAGCCGCCCGCGGGCATGGCGCTCGAAGGACCCATGCCACAAATTTCGACGTACGTGGAAATGCCAATGCCCGTGTAGCGCCCTTCTTTGCGTAGCTTGGCTTGTTCCTGGCGCAGTTTCTTGTAATCGGCGACCTTTACAGCCAAATCCAGCGCTTTCTGATAATCGCCGCTGTCATAGATCAGTCCTGTCGGTGTGGCGTAGGGAAAATCCTCGGGCTGCGGGAAATTCTTCCGGCGCACTTCGATGGGATCTTTCTTCAATTCGGCCGCGATCAAATCCAGGACACGTTCGATCAGGTAAGTGGCTTCGGGGCGGCCGGCGCCGCGATAGGCATCGGTAGACATTTTATTGGTGAAGACGCCGGTGATCTCCATGCGCGCCGCGGGGATTTTGTAGCACCCGGTCATCATCAGGCCCGTGAGCGTGGGGATCAGCGGCGTGAGCAACTGGTAGTAGGCGCCGAGATCGGCGATTACGTTGCAGCGAAGTCCGAGGATTGTTCCATCGCGCTTTATGGCTACTTCGATGTCGTCGATCTGATCGCGCCCATGAATTGTGGCTTGAAAATTCTCGCGCCGCGACTCTATCCACTTCACCGGCTTGCCAAGCTGGATGGCGAGATAGGCGACCATGGCCTCTTCCGGATAAACGTTGAGCTTGGTGCCGAATCCGCCGCCTACCTCGGGAGTCACCACGTGTACGAGCGTCTCCGGAAAGTTCAGCATGGCGGCGATCTGCGTGCGCAGGAGGTGCGGAATCTGGGTGGAGCTCCAGACGGTAAGCTGCCCCTCGCCGGGCTTGTAGTCCGCGAGGACGCCGCGCGTCTCGATGGGCACGGGAATCACACGCTGATTCACAATGCGCTGCTTGATGACTTTGTCCGCGGATTTGAATGCCGCTTTTAGATCGCCGCCTTCCAGTGCCCACTTGAAGGCGACGTTGTCTTTGTGACCCGGGTGCATTGGCACCGCGCCTTTGGCTATAGCCTTCTCCGGATTCACGATCGGCGTCAGCGGATCGTAATCCACTTCGATCAAGTCGAGGGCATCGCGCGCTGCGTAACGATCGTTCGCCACGACCACGGCCACCGCTTCGCCGACAAAAAGAACCCGATCGCGCGCCAGCACGGGCCGCGCGGCCGCCTTCATGTCCGGAATCTGCGCCGCGCAGGGCACGGCCTGCACGGCGTCGTCGACGTCCGCGCCAGAGAGCGCGAGAACCACGCCGGGGGCGTGCCTCGCCTTCGATAAATCAACGGAGCGGATCTTCGCATGCGCATAAGGAGTGCGCAGGAACGCGGCGTAGTGCATGCCTGCGAGCTGCAGATCGTCGACGTAATGGCTGATCCCCTGGATCAGCCGCGGGTCTTCCTTGCGCTTGAGGGGCTTGCCTATAAATCGCGTGGTCATGAGGGTCTCCCGAATCGCGGAATTCGCCAATGCTTCAACGCTTGCGCGCGCTCATCTTTTTGGCTGCGTACTGCACCGCTTCTATGATGTGCTGGTACCCCGTGCAGCGGCAGAGGTTCCCGGAAAGCGCGCTGCGAATCTCGGCTTCCTTCGGATTTTTGTTTCGTTGGAGCAGGTCAACAGCCGTCAGGATCATTCCCGGCGTGCAATAGCCGCATTGCAGGCCGTGTTTTTCCCAGAAGCCTTCCTGCACGGCATGCAAAGTGCCATTGCCTGTGCCGGTGCCATTGCCGATGCCATTGCCAGCGCCGTTTCCAGCGTGCTTCTGGGAATTCGGAGCAAGGCCTTCGATTGTGGTGATTTCCGCGCCGGATGCCTGCACGGCGAGCAGCGTGCATGATTTCACCGCTTTGCCATCGAGCAGGATCGTACATGCGCCGCAAATGGAAGTCTCGCAACCTATGTGCGTGCCGGTTAGCCCGAGCACATCGCGCAGATAATGAACCAAAAGCAGGCGCGGCTCGACCGTGTTCTGTTGCGGTTTACCGTTTACACGAAGCTGGATTTCCATGCTCATGGCTCCTCCGAGTAGCACAACGAACACCTGGGGGCACAAACGTTACCCCTGCCACGAAGTTATTTCAAGTAACGCGCCATTTACAAACGCGAAGTTGACTCTGTACCTCAGGTCACGACCGCGATTTGTGCGGTCGTGACCTGAGGATTTTAGGAGCCGCCCAAAGACCAAACCTCGGGTCTGGTCAGATCAGAAACATCAGACCTGACCCGAGCTACAAACCAAATATCGTTACACGGAGCGGGTTTAAGCGGTGAGAATACGGCCCCAGATGCGGGTGGTGGCGGGTTTGCCAAGGTAAGCCTTGTGGCTGCCAACAGAGACCGTGGTGGTCTCATCGTATTCGCGATGCACGACGCGAATACGCACGCCGGGGCGCAATTTGCGCGCGTCAAGGAATTCCAGGAACTTGGGGTCTTTTTCGTAGACTGCCAGAATCTCCACACTTCGCCCCACAGGTACATCCGCGAGCGCGACCGCATGCTGTGTGCGCTTCAGCCGTGCCAACCCTCCTCGCAACGGCATACCATGCGGGCAGGCGCCATCGGCGCCGAAGCGGCGGATCAGCAAATCCTCTACTTCGGGAGAGAGGCCGTGCTCGAGGCGCTCGGCGGCAGCGTGAGCAAGCGTCCAGTGAAGGCCGATCATGTCAGTGAGTAGCTTTTCGGCTAGCTGATGGCGCAGTGCCAGCCGTTCGGCTTCGCTGCGTCCTTTTCGCGTGAGGCGAATGTAGCCATCGCGTTCTATGCGCAGCAGGCCGTCGCGAGTCATGCGCTTGAGTGCGGCCGTGACCGCGGGCGGCGTCACTTCCAGTTCTTCCGCAAGACGCGCGCTGATCGGGGCTTGATCGTCCTGTTCGAGCTCCCAGATCGCCTTCAGATAATCTTCGCGGGAGACGCTGGTAGTTTCGCGGGGCACGAAAGCTCCTAGCGGCGGGATATCCGGGCGAGCCGGGCGGAAGTGGATTCCGAGGAGTTGCATTTCGATGCGCTCGAACGGGAGGCGCTGCGGCCGGATTGAGATTCAATCCTGGAAGATTGCTCCGCGGCAAGTTTCAAAAAATACTCGTGTACCGTCGTGTCGGCGGTGAGTTCGGGGTGGAAGGTGGCAATCAGGATGCGGCCGTCACGCACGAGCACCG
This sequence comes from uncultured Acidobacteriota bacterium, assembly GCA_963803735.1. Lineage (GTDB taxonomy): Bacteria > Acidobacteriota > Terriglobia > Acidiferrales > UBA7541 > Palsa-189. The sequence goes on from CAWDNV010000032.1 coordinate 30,350, forward strand.
GCCGGCCGCCTTCACGCGCCAGCACTTCGACCTCCGGGTCCGACCTCATCGATCCACGGCGCGCGAATGAAGACCATCTCCAGCGGCTCGGTCTTAAGTTTCGAAGGAGCGCTGCGGACTTCGCTTGCCAGTTGCCGCCCGTAGGCGTTGCGCGTGATCGCCAGGTCGGCGAATCCCAAGGATTCCTGCGCAGGAGAGCGGACGTCGCGCGCAAGCAAAATTGCGCCTGCGCAGGTGCCAAAAAAAGCTGCGCCTCGAGCGTCGAGCGCACGCAGGGCCGCCTCGAGGCCTTCTTCTTTGAGAAACTTGAGCATCGTCGTGCTTTCGCCGCCGGGCAAAATTATGGCATCAACCTGCGCGGCGTCTTCGGGCGTGCGCACCAGCACGTAATCCGCGCCCAGCCGCTCAAGCATGCGGGCGTGCGCTTCGTAATCGCCCTGGACAGCGAGGATGCCGATTTTCAAGTTAGTCCTCTGCGGCATGGAGTAAGAGAGATTCTTTGTCCGCCAAGGCGGATTCAGAATGACACGCCAAAACCCATTCAAAAGCCTCTGGTCTCGACCGGAAAAAACGCGCCCGCGACCTGAGCTAAAGATGAGGCCGCGACCACCGCGCTCGTGACTTACCAGCCGCGGGTCTGCAGCAGATCTTTCGGATCGAGTTGGCGCACGTCGAGACCACGCATGGCTTCGCCGAGCTCTTCGGAAGCTTCGAGTACGGCCTTCGCATCTTCAAAATGGGTGGCGGCTTTGACGATGGCTCGGGCGCGCTTTTCGGGATCGGTGGACTTGAAAATTCCCGATCCGACGAAAACCGCTTCGGCCCCCAGTTGACGCACCAGAGCAGCGTCGGCAGGCGTAGCGATGCCGCCGGCAGAAAAATTCGGGACGGGCAGCTTGCCTTTTTGCGCCACTTCGCGCACCAACTCGAGCGGCGCGGCGAGATCCTTGGCCGCGTGCACCAGTTCATCGCCGCGTAGCGTGGTCAGGCGGCGCATCTCGCCAACGATAGTGCGCATGTGGCGCACCGCTTCCACAATGTTTCCTGAACCCGCTTCACCCTTGGTGCGGATCATGGCCGCGCCTTCGGCGATGCGCCGCAAGGGCTTCGCCGAGATTGCGCGCGCCACAGACGAACGGCACCTTGAAATCGTGCTTCCAGATGTGGTTTTCCTCGTCGGCGGGCGTCAGCACTTCGCTTTCGTCGATGAAATCTACTTCGAGCGCCTGCAGCACCTGAGCCTCGGCAAAATGACCTATGCGCGCCTTGGCCATCACGGGAATGGTCACTGTATTCATGATCTCGCGAATGATCCGCGGCGAAGCCATACGCGCCACGCCACCTTCCTTGCGGATATCGGCGGGCACGCGCTCGAGCGCCATCACCGCGCAGGCCCCGGACTGCTCGGCTATGCGCGCCTGCTCGGCGTTGGTCACGTCCATGATCACGCCGCCCTTGAGCATCTCGGCGAGACCGACTTTCACTCGCCACTGGTTATTTGCGTTTCCGTTGCTCGATTCCATGGTTAACTCCTTGCGCGCGTATCCGCGCTGGAACTTCCTGCACTCGCTTCTGCGCTTTCCTGATTCTTCTTATTGTATCGTTCTGGGTCGATAATCACGAAACGTCCGCGGCCGCGCGCCAACACAGTACCTGCGGCGTTGCGGATCTCTCCTTCATGATACAAGTCGCGCCCATTTCGGCGCGTGGAAAAACCTTCCACTTGCAACTCTTCGTCCACGCGCACTGGCTTGAGATATTCCACGGACAGCTCGGCGGTAACGGCGCGCACGTTACTGAACCGGCTGACCTTGCTCATCACTTCGTCCAGGACCGTGGCGATGATCCCGCCATGAATGAACCCTGTGCCGCCCTGATATTCGGGACCCAGCCGGAAGCGTCCGATAACACGGTGGTTCGCTTCGTCCAGTTCGAAAGCGAGACGCATTCCGCGGGCGTTGCCGCCGCCGCATCCGAAGCACGGATTGGCCGGATCAAGTTCGCTCATGGTCTGGATCGGTGCGCCGCGTCACACCAGAGCTACGCGCGCCGTCTCAAAACGCCGCGCGCCACGTTGCCTCTTAGCTAATTCAGACCGCAAAATCTCGCCCAGGATACTCACGCCACGCGCAATCTGCCGCTCTTCCACTCCCGAAAAACTGAGCCGCAGGGTATTCGGTTGGGGACTCTGCACGTAGAAGTACCTCCCGGGAGCAAAAACAACACCGCGTTCGCGTGCCCGCACCAGCAGTTCATTAGCATCAAATCCAGGCGGCAGTTCCAGCCAGATGGACATTCCACCCGTCGGATGCGTCCAACGCGTTTCCGCAGGCATGTGCCGCACCAAGGCTTCCTCCACCGCCGCGAGACGTGACGCACAGAGCTTGCGCATTCGTGCCACATGCCGTACGAGCAGCCCACGCTGCGTAAACTCGGCCAGAACCGCCTGCGAAAGCTGATTAGTATGCAGATCCGTCGATTGCTTCACCACGCGCAGGCGCTCAATTACGCTGGTTGGCGCCACCATCCAACCCACGCGCAAACCCGGGAAAGCTATTTTCGAGACGCTATCGATCTGGATCACCGCATTTGCGCGATCGAGCTGCTTGAGGCAAGGCAGCCGCTCTCCGCGGGCCAGCAACCGCGCATAAATGTGATCCTCGACGATCGGCACTTGATGCCTGGAGGCTATCTCCAGCAACCTGCGACGCGCCGCCAGCGACATGGAAAGCCCCGTTGGATTATGGAAATCGGGCGTCAAAAACATCAGCTTGACGCGATTGGCGGCGAGCGTCTGCTCGAGCGCGTCCAGATCCAAGCCGGGCATGCTACCGGGACCGTTCTCGGTGCGCACCGGAACGCCCAAGCAGCGCGCCCGCGCCGCTGTTAAGAGAGCGATCGTGCCTGGATAAGTCGGATTCTCAATGATCACGGCATCGCCCGGCCGTAAGAATGCTTTGCAAATGAGGTCCAGTGCCTGCTGGCAACCATCAGTGATCAGCAGATTTTCTTCTCGCGCCTGCAGGCCTTCACTGCGCAATAACTCGAGAAGCGCCCTGCGCAGCAGGGGGTATCCGTCAGTCGCACCGTATTGCAGGATTCGCGCTCCATCCCGACGCAGAACCGCATTGCAGCAGCTGCGCATTTCCGCGACCCGAAAAGACTCCGCAGGAGGGTTAGCGACAACAAAAGAAATTCCGCTCGCAGGCATCCCGCGGAACAGCCGGTCGAGCGCATCGTCGCCGCGCTCATCGGCAAAGAGCGACACCCAGCGAATGGCTCCGCCCGGAACGGGCGACGGCGGCGGAGGAGCGATTCTGCAAGCGGCCTCTAGTTGGCGCGAATGAATGTGCCGCGCCCCACGTGGCCCTCGATTAGTCCTTCCGATTCCAGTTCCGCATAGGCATTCGCCACGGTCGTGCGATGCACGCCCAGATGCTGAGCAAGCTCGCGGCTGGCGGGAATCCGGTCGCCGGGGCGCAATTCACCGGCATGTACCAGCGCGCGGAGCTGATCGCAGAGCTGTACGTAGAGCGGGATGTGGCTTTCGCCTTGAAGTTGTAGCGGAAGCATTGGCTCTCCTGATCGGGCCAATATAGACGAAAAGTATAGCCCGTAAAGAGCCAATTTGTCTCTCGACACGCAGACGTTGCGCGGAGTTCCACGGAAGCCACTTTCGCAGATCTATTATCAGGATGGAGTCGCTGCTATCGAGTCTATTTCGTTGCGGCGGTTTCGCCGAGCTTGCGCAGGCGTTCCTGCAGCTTGCGTCGCAGCGTGGAGGGCGTGTTGGGATTGAACGCCACGAGATACCAAAGCGGCTGGCTGCGATCGCGCGAAAGCCACGCCAGCGTGGGGGCGTCGGCATTGGGATGTCGCGCGACATTCTCGCGAATCGCGCCGTAAGGGTGCCGCGCCAGACGTCCGAGCGTCTTTGAAGAAACCTTGGGATGCTCGCTGATCAGCCGGAGCAGGTAGAAGTCCGTCTTGGGCGCCTGCCTGACCAACTTTTCGAGTTGCTCGGGACTGGCTTCGGCGCTCAGCACCATGCCGACTTTTTCGTCCCAGGAGGCGTTCACTTCATTCAGCTCTTTGGTGCGCGCGTGAATCAGTTCTTCGAGCACCCGGCGCTCATGATTACGCCGCGCCGGAGGAAGCTGCGATCCTTCCAACGAATCGAGCACGCGCAGCAGATGCTGCCGCTCGCCGAAGACAATCTGTGTGGTGCGCTGCGGGGAATTTCGGCCGTCGTTTTGTACCAAGTCTGAGCGTCTCATGCGAGCCTCATCTCGGGATTCCCAATTCGCCGGCCAACGCGGCCAATTCGTCGTCCCGGACAAAGAGATTGTTCGAATCCAGTGCTTTCCCGACTTCGATACTTCTTTTCAGCAGCAACCCCGCCACATCGATCTTTTCTTCCCGACTCAATCTGCGCCGCGGCTTCTCGAATCTCGCCAGCGAATCGCCAGAAATGCCTACGACCACCTCTTCATCCGGGTTTGGCGATGCGTCCGCTCCACGTGTGACGCGAAAGAAATACAACTCCGGACGGTCAGCCAAAGTCAGGAAGCCGGCCCGCAGAAACTGCACCGTACAAGGCGTGCCATCGGGCGCGATTGCCTCGAACCGTTCCCAAATCGGCTCGTATTTCATCAGGAATTATGCCGCTGCAGTAAATGCTGAGTAAAGAAAGACCGGTAAGCCAATTTCCAAGTTGGCAATATGCTCGGGCGGGGCGAGCCTCGCAGCGAACCCTTGTCGTCGCGCCTTCGCCGCAAGGCGTTTACCGGTGTGAATGACCCGGAAGCTCGAGGAAAGGATTGCCGGTGCGCTCGTCGCCGATTGTTGTTGCGGCGCCATGGCCGGGATAGACGATCGTCTCATCCGGCAGAATCAGCAGCTTCTGGTGAATGGAACGCAGAATCTGTTCAAGTGAACCGCCCCAGAGGTCCGTCCGGCCGATGCTGCCGGCGAAAAGAGTGTCTCCGGCCAGGAGTCTTCCCGTTTCGGTGCCGGCTTTCGTGGCAGCTTCCGTTTCTTGCTGAGGGGCAAGATAAAGCGAAATGCTCCCGGGCGTATGCCCCGGCGTATGCAGGACATTGGCTTCGAATCGGCCCCAGCGGAGCGTATCGCCCTCGCGCAGTAATTTATCGACGCTGGCAGGATCTGGAGCGCGCATACCGATCCAGGCGGCCTGCACATCCAGATGACGGTAGAGCTCCATGTCGTCGCCATGCATGAGCACTGGCGCGCCGGTAGCCTGCTGCATTTTGCGCAAGCCGCCCACATGGTCGATGTGGGCGTGAGTACTCACGATGGCCTTGACGGTCAGCGCGTGCTTGGCCAACAGCTCGAGAATTCGCGCGGCCTCGTCGCCTGGATCGACTACCAGCGCTTCTCGCGTTTCGGGATCGCCGATGATCGAACAATTGCATTGCAACATACCGACTGGCAGGATTTCGTGAATGATCGTCTTTGACGCGAAGTTCGATTTAGGGTTGGCCACGTGATTTCTCAGGAGACGAACAATATAGCATTCCCCGCCCAGAAACCTGCCGGCAAGGACCTTTCTGCTAGACTGGTCCTGTGAGCGAACAAAACACACAAAACGCGTCAACTCTGGAAACTGCGCTCACCGAAGCCCATCGTGCGGCTGGTGCGGAATTCGCTGAGTTTTTCGGAGTGCGCTTACCGGCGCAATTTGGCGATCCGTTCACAGAATACGAGGCGGCGCGCAATAGCGTTGCGCTGGTGGACACCAATTTCCGCGCCGTTTTCGCGCTCACCGGCCCGGACCGCGTGCGTTACCTAAACGCCGTCACCTCCGGCAATATCCGCGATCTCACGCCGGGCCAAAGCGCGCTGGGCCTGCTGCTCAATGCGCAAGGACACATGCTGGCCGAGCTAATCACTTTGGTGCTTGAAGATCGGCTGCTTGTGCTCAGCCATGCCTATTTGCGGCAGAGGACGTTCGAGATTCTCGACAGATTCATCATCATGGACGATGCGACGCTTGCCGACGAAACCGCACAAACGGGCACGCTTGCCATAGAAGGACCTAGAGCGCCGGAACTTCTGCGGAAGTTGATGCAGGTCGAATATATGCAACTTCCTGCTGGGGCCCACGTCACGGCCGTGCTCGACTCTTCAGGCACAGCGATTCCCTGCCGTGTTTTGCGCCACTCGCTTTGTGGTTTTCGCGGCGTAGAGTTGCTTCTGCCGCGCCCATCGTTGCCCGCAGCTTGGCAAGCACTCAACGCGGGGGCACGCGCCCTGGGCGGGTCGCCCATCGGCTATCGCGCGCTTAATATGCTTCGTCTCGAAGCGGCCATCCCCTGGTTTGGACCCGATTTCGATGAGCACCAGATTCCGCAAGAGGCAGGAGTCGAATCCACGCACATCAGTTTTACGAAGGGCTGCTACACGGGCCAGGAAATCGTGGAACGAGTTCGGTCGCGGGGCCACGTCAATCGGCGACTGACCGGATTGCTCTTCAGCAGCGCCGAAGTGCCCAAAGCAGGCGCAACCATTCTCGCCACGGACGGAACCGAGGCCGGCCACATCACCAGCGCAGCATTCTCCCCTTTGGCCGGCAAGGCTACTGGAATGGCTTACCTGCGACGTGAATATCTCGAGCCCGGTACGACGCTGCAGTGCGGAAATATGGCGGCCGAAGTGATCGAAGTGCCGCTGCGCGCAGCGCTCCTCAGCCGAGTGCCCCAAGACCGAACTGAACGTTGCGTTTAATCTTTTCTGGGAAGACTCAAATAGAAGAAAGTCAGGAGAGATTCAGGGCTTTTTTCAAGCTGCCGCGCTCATTCTCGATTTTTCGTTGCAGTTGCATAATGCCGTACAGGAGCATTTCGGGGCGAGGAGGGCAGCCGGGAACGTAGACGTCGACGGGAATGATCTGGTTGACGCCCTGAACCACGGCGTAGTTATTGAAGACTCCGCCAGACGTAGCGCAAACGCCCATGGAGATTACCCATTTGGGCTCTGGCATTTGTGCGTAAAGCTGACGGATAACCGGCGCCATTTTTTGCGAGACGCGGCCTGCGATGATCATCAAATCGGCCTGACGCGGCGAAGGGCGGAAAACTTCGGCGCCGAACCGAGCGATGTCGTAGCGATCAGCAGCCATGGACATCATCTCAATGGCGCAACACGCCAGGCCAAACGCGAGCGGCCAAAGGGAGTTCTTGCGCGCCCAATTTACGGCCTTATCGAGTTGGCTCAGGATAATGCCTTCGTTTTGCAGGACCTTGGTCAGATCCTCCGGCCTATCCAGCGTTAGTTTTCGTCTGCCATCGACGCTCATTCGTCTGCCTCGCTCCTATTTTCTCACTTTGCGCCGGGATCGCAAAATTCGAGAAGAGTTTAGGGCACTTTGAGGACGACTTTGCCGAATTGCTCGCGCTGCTCCAGGCGGCGATGTGCCTGCCCGGCTTCCACCAGAGGAAAAATGCGATCGATGACGGGCCGCAGCCGCTTTTCGCCCACGAGATTCAAAACCGTGTACAGCTCGGCGCGGCTGCCCATGTAAGAACCGAGCAACGACAGTTGGCGCGCGAAGAGATAACGCAAATCGAGTTGCGCGGCAAAACCGGTGGTGGCGCCGCAGGTCACGAGACGGCCGCCGGTCGCAAGGCTCAAGATGCTCTGCTCCCAAGTGGTGGTGCCGACGTGCTCGAAGACGACGTCCACGCCGCGCTTGTTCGTCAGGCGCCTGACTTCTTCCGAAATCTTTTGCTGCGCGTGATCGATGACCTCATCGGCGCCGAGCTCGCGTGCCTTGTCCAGCTTGACGCTGACTGCCGGCGGTGGCGATTACCCGCGCGCCCATCAACTTGGTAATCTGGATAGCGGCACTGCCCACTCCGCTGCCGGCGCCCAGGATCAACACTTCTTCGCCCGGAAGGAGGCGTGCCCGGGTCACCAGCATGTGCCAGGCGGTTAGAAAAACCAGGGGAACGGCCGCTGCTTCCTCAAAAGAAAGGCCTGGAGGCATGGCAGGACGTTCGCTTCGGGAGCGAGCACGTATTCGGCATAGCCGCCGTTGCGTCCATAGCCGAAGAGCGTGTATTTGCGGCATTCATTGTCTTTCCCTGCTGCGCACGCCGCGCATTGGCCGCAGGAAACTCCGGGAGCAAGGACGACCCTCTCGCCCGTGTGCACGCGCTGAGCGAGCGAGCCTGCCGCGGCGACTTCGCCGGAGATATCGCTGCCAGGCACCAGCGGAAGCGGAAACGTCACGCCGTTAAGTCCGCGACGAACCCAAAGGTCGAGATGGTTCAAAGCGCAGGCGCGCACGCGCACTACAACTTCACTCGGTCCCGGCTTCGGATCGGCAATTTCAGCGGATTGTAGGACTTCCGGCCCGCCGTGTTTGGGGATGACGATTGCCTTCATTCAGGAATGGGGAGCGGGGGGAGGCGGGGCGGTTTCGGGAGCGATCTCGTCGAGAAGCTTTTTGACGTCGGGATCGTCGATCACCTTGGCAAAGGCGGGGTCCGTGCGGGCCTTACCTACTTCTTTGTACCCTTCGTCGGCGGCGCGGCGCAGATAAAGAATGCAATTCGGGGCATCACCATCCTGCGCGAAATTTTTAGCCAGCATAAAATTGAAAAGACCGCGGTCGGTAACAGAGCGATAGCTAAGAATGCTTCCCGCACGGCCGGTCTCTTCGAAGACATGAGGATCGATTGCCAAGGCCTTGTGGAACGCTTCCATGGCCTTGGGAAGCTGCTTCTCGGCAAAATAAGCATAGCCAACATTTGTGTATATGCTAGCGACGTCAGGCTTCAGCGAAAGAGAACGTTGATACTGTGAGATGGCTTTCTTGTATTGCTTTTCGGCGTAATAAGTGGCGCCGAGATTGTTGTATGCGTCCGAGAAGCGGCGATTGATTTTGATAGCGCGATCAAAGGATTTCCGCGCCTCATCCAATTTGCCGTCCTGCAACTGGGCAATCCCAAGATAGTTCACATAGGCAGCATCTTTCGGATATTCCTGCGAGAGCTTGAAATACGTTTGCACGGCGTCAGGGTATTGCTTCTTGGCCATGAAGATGCGCGCCTGAAGCTCATCTTTTTCGCGGGGGCTGAGCGAGGCATTGGGAGAGGCCGGATTTTCCTCCTGGGCATGAAGTCCCATAGAAAGGAAACAGGCCGCGAGGACAATTACCGGGAGGATGAATCTTCTCATAGCGTTCCCCTTACGAAAGCCAATGGGGAATCAGTGTTGCTGCGAATCCGGATTATTCTCCTTGGGAGCTTCTTGGTCCGGCTTCTTGCCACCAAAGATACCAAAAATTTTGTGCAGGATGCCGGATTTCTTCTCTTCGTCATCGGCTGGGGCAGGAGCAGTCGCCGTTCCCGGTACCGGAGGAGAAGAGAATGGTCCGGCAGCAACGCTGGGAGCGGGAGCATCGTCGGATTTCGATTTGTCGCCGCCTCCACCAAATATGCGGGAAAGCCAAGAAGCCGGCGGCGTTTGGCTAAGCATGCGACCGCCGTGCAATTCGCAGAACTCCGGCTCAGTTCCGGCAATAAAAACCTCTTTGCGTGTGGTGGGGCAGGCCGGCGTAGCAAGTTCCAGGCTCGTCGGGTCGATATCTACGACGCTGACACCGTTCGGGGCGATGAACTCGTTTAATTCCTTGTATCCCGGAAGCGCTGTGGCGCGCTTCATGAATTCGGTCCAGACCGGTGCAGCCGCAACCGCGCCGGAAAGCCCCAATTCGCGATAGTCGTCAAAACCAACCCAGACCACACAAAGAAGGTTGGAAGTGTAACCGGCGAACCAGCCGTCGCGAGAGGTTCCAGTCTTGCCCGCCGCAGGTCCCATAAATCCGCGGGCGCGAACCGAGGCGCCGGTTCCATGATCGATCACGTCTTGGAGCAAGGTGGTTACCTGATAAGCGACGCGCGGGTCGAGCACCTGATGCAGCATCAAAGGATTGCGCTCGAGCACGCCGCCCTGAAAATCGACGACGCGATCGATGAGCACGGGTTCAGCGCGTGCGCCGCCATCTGCAAAGACGGTGTATCCGGCGGCCACGCCAAGGGGCGTCATGTCGTAAGAGCCCAAAGCAATCGCGGGAGTGGGCTGAACATCCACATCGAGTCCCAGCTGGCGAGACATATCGACCACACGACCATAGCCGATCATCTCCGCCACTTTGACGGTGGCCACGTTCAGCGAGTAAGTCAAAGCGTCACGGAGGGTAACCGTGCCGTGGAAGCTTTCACCGTAATTATTGGGGGTGTAGTCTTTGCCTTCGAATTCAAAGGTAGTGGGCTCATCCACAACGGTGCTCGTCGGCGTCACGATCGGCTTGATGCCTTTGACGAAATCATCAAAGGCGGCAGCGTAGACGAAAGGCTTGAAGACGGACCCGGGCTGACGTTTGGCGGTCAGATGGTTGAGCTGGCTCTCACCGTAGTTACGTCCACCGACGGCGGCAAGGATATTTCCGGTGTGCGGATCCAGAGCGATCATGGCTATCTGGGCTTCGGCCGGATGGCCCTGCTTTTTCCAGAGTGCATATTTGGTCGCGAGCAGTTTATCCACGTTGGCAATTCCCAACGAGACTGCCTGGAGAGCGGAACGCTCGAGCTGCGGATCCAGAGTGGTGTAAACGCGGAAGCTCTGCGAAAGCAATTGCGATTCGGAGAAGCGGTCGAGGAGGTGGTCCTTGACCATATCGACGAAATACGGCGCATCGTTATTGTTCTGCCCGCCCGACACCAGGGCGAGGGGTGCAGCCTTGGCTTCTTTAACCTGCTCCGGCTTGATGAAGCCATTTTCCTGCATCTGGGTCAGCACGCGATCGCGGGCCTCGGCGGCTCGTTCAGGACGGGCGTCGGCAGTCGAATAGCGATTGGGAGCGCGAATGATGCCGGCGAGAAAGGCGGCTTCGTTCAGGGAAATATCGCGAATGTCCTTATTGAAGTACGCCAGCGAGCCTTCAGCAAACCCGTGAATGGCAAAGCTGCCGCGATTGCCGAGATAAATCTCGTTGGCGTAGAGCTCGAAAATCTGCTGCTTGTTGAACCTGTGCTCGAGCTCCAAAGAGACCATCGTTTCCGCCAACTTGCGGCGCCAGGTGCGCTCGGAAGAAAAAAAGAAGCTGCGCGAGAGCTGCATCGTGAGAGTGCTGGCTCCCTGAGCGATGCCTTCGCGCCGAAGGTTCGCCTTTGCCGCGCCGAGGATGCGCACGAAATCAAAGCCGGGATGTTCGAAGAAGCGCTTGTCTTCCGCGGAGAGCACAGCCTGGACCAGCACTTTGGGTAGATCGTCAAAGCGAACGCTGCGGCGTTTCTCGCGGGAAGTGTCGAAGAGATTCGTGAGCAGCTCCGGCTCGATTTGGGCGCTCCCGACAACGTCGCCGTTATCGAGGAGCTTGATGCTGCTGACCCCACCGCCAGCGAAGTTGACGTGCAGGGCGTTTTTGCCCTCGAAGTAAGAATCGCGAAGAGGATGAATCTCGACGACGTTGCCTTGGATGCTGTACCAGCCGGGAGCGCCGTCAATTTTCGTTTCGTTATAGCCATCGTGTTGCAATTGGCTGACGAGCTGAGCCGGCGTGAGCACTTCGCCATCGAAAACGCGATCGGGCGCGCTGTAGACGCGAGCGCTGGTCTGATACATGTGCCCCGTGAGACGCTGATCGATCATGCGCCGGTAGGCGAACCAGTAGTAGGTGAAGACGCCGGTGCCGATCAGCACCAAGCCAAAGAAGGTGGCCATGAGCGCGAGGCCCATGCGGGAGAGCAAAAAATCGCGATTGATTCGCAGGCGCATGACGTTTCCCGATCGTATCCTCGAACTAAGTTCCTTGAATTGCCCGAGGCTCCCTACAGTTTAGAGCGAAATGGTTGGCGCTGGGATGCCGCGCTATTTTCCCGGGCTGGGCGGGAACGCTGGCTGAAACCGCAGACATCAGCTTAGCAAAAACCGACGACGAATCCGCAAAGATCAGAAGCACTATCCTCCAGGCCAAGCTGCGCTATAGCAGAGGGTTGTTCTTGGCATAAGGATGGAAATTGAGCGTCCATTGATATACGCCTAAATTCACCGTGACGCTGTAGTCAGCTGCGATCTCCACGCGGCCACTGTCACCCTTAACATGGATGTCTTGCGCGGTAATAGGGATATCTTCATTTTCGGCTTCCTTAAGGACGGCGGTACGAATGTCGTCTGCTGTTTGACGATTGACGGAGGCAAACCGGGCCGTGCTCTCAATCGCGTCCTGGAATTGCATGTTATTGACCAGAATGGGGATAACCTTTACGCCGACGTAAATCATGGCCACAACCACGGCGAGGAAAAGGACAAGCTTTAGCCGGCTGCTGCCCCGCTGCCGGGGGCAGGAGAAAATCTGTCCGTGGCGAGTAGTGAGGGTGCGGCGATCGCTTTCGTGCGAGTCCGCGAGGCGTCGAGATTGCTCCGAGGGGCACACGTGCGCAAACCTCCAAGAGATACCTCGATGCTAGCACCGGGTTTCCGGCAGTGTCGAGAAGCGGGATGGCGAAGCGTTCCAGCCAGTAACGTCGGGTTAAGGGAGCACGTCCCTAGGGGCGCGATGGCTCGCAAAGGCTAATGCCGTGAGACTAAGGCCGCTGTATAATTCCGCATACGCAAAAAGGGGAAACCTAGAAGTTCGCATTTCGTGCATAATTCAGCGCCCTAACTTTTCAGGTCAGGCGCGAAGCACGCTGGGGCTCGGACGCTGAATCGGCATTCCGATACCAGTCTGCTGGAGGCTTGGTGTTATGAGTTCGAATTTTGCAGAAGCTGCGAAAATGTCAGGGCGGCCTGTAAATCATAAGTCGGGTTTCTTCCTTATACGAGGGCTCTTAGCTCGATACGAGGGCTCTTAGCTCGTTACGGCCTTGCGCTGGTCGTTACCGCAGTGGCGCTGCTGCTTCGGGAACTTTTAAATCCCGTTCTCGGAAATCTGGGTCCCTTCCTATCAATGTATGCGGCAGTGACTTTGACGGCAGTTTATCTGGGTGCAGGACCCGCGACCCTGACAGCGGTTTTCGGATTATTTGGCAGCACCCATTTTTTCCTTTCAGGAGATAACTTCAGTTTTGAGAACCGGTATGACCTCGCCTATGCGGTCGGATATCTGGTCGTAGCGGCCACCATTATTTTGCTGGCAGAAAGAGGCCGCAGAGCGCTCGTGCAGGTGGAAGCCGCGCGTCAGACGCTGGAGCAAAAAGTCGATGAGCGCACCGGCGAACTTAAGGTGGCGGTATCGAAACTGCGCGATGAGATGAGCGTCCGGGCTGAAATGGAAGAAGCCAGGCGCAAGCTTTCCGCCCGAATGATGAACATTCAAGACGAGGAGCGCCGACGAATTGCGCGCGAGTTACATGACAGCATGGGACAAACGCTGGCGGCCCTAAAAATGACGGTCAGCCCCTTATCGAATGCGGCGGCGGGCACGCCGGCCTTGAAACGGTTTGACGAAGTGAACGCGCTGATTGATGAGGCTATTCGGCAGACGCGCACGGTTTCACACTTGCTACATCCGCCCATGCTGGACGAATTAGGGTTTGCTTCAGCAGCGAGTTGGTACGTAAACGGGTTCGCGCGACGCAGCGGAATCGAAGTCAAGCTGGCCTTGCCGGAGGACCAGCGTTTCCCGGAATCTACGGAACTAACGTTATTTCGAGTGCTGCAGGAGAGCCTGACCAATATTTTGCGGCATTCGGGGAGCAAGAAGGCGGAGGTTAGACTGGAGATATCAGGGAAAGAGATCATTCTTTCAGTTAGAGACTACGGCAAAGGAGTTGCGCCCGAGCGACTCGAGAAATTTATGAAAACTGGCAGCGCCGTGGGAGTGGGCCTGGGCGAAATGCGAGAGCGTGTGAGGGACCTGGGAGGAAAGCTCGAATTGCAAAGCGAAGGAACCGGCACGACCGTGAAGGTAACATTGCCCTTCGAACCGAAGGCACAAGCCGCTACCGATATGGGAATCTCAAGTCCAGGACTGGCAGCAAGGGCCTAACCCTAATACGCGCGCGCGAAGATGCCCTTTTCCGTCGCCGGCCGCCCGCAAAAGATGCAGGTACCCGAACTTTCACGCTGTGCCAGCGGTATGCAACGCATGGTGGCTTTGGTTTCTTCTTTGATTTTGGCCTCGCACTCCGGGTCGCCGCACCAGAAGGCCAAGGCGAAACCATTTTCGACGGCGGCTTTGAATTCGTCGTAGTTCTTCGGCTCTTTCGTGTTGGCATCGCGGAAATCGCGGGCGCGCGTGAGCAAAGCGGCCTGGATTTCGTCAAGAAGTTTGGAAACGACAGCAGGCAGACCTTGCTGCGGCTGAAATGATTTGCCTTCCTTGCCGGGTTTATCGCGGCGCGCGAGTACCACGCTGCCTTTGGCCAAATCCTTGGGACCGATTTCGATGCGCAAAGGCACACCGCGCATCTCCCAATCGTTGAATTTGAAGCCGGGACTGGTGCCTTCACGCTCGTCGGTGCGGACGCGAAGGCCCTCGACGACGAGCGCGTCGCGTATCTTGCGAGCGGCTTCGAAGACTTGCGCCTTCTCCTCGTCCGTTTTGTAGATGGGCACAATCACAACCTGGGTGGGCGCCAGTCGCGGCGGCAGGATTAAGCCCTGATCGTCGCCGTGCACCATGATAATGGCGCCTATGAAGCGCGTGGAAAGGCCCCACGAAGTGGTCCAGCAGTATTGGAGCACGCCGTCGCGATCGAGATAGCGGATATTGAAAGCCTTGGCGAAATTCTGACCGAGGTTGTGTGAAGTGCCTGCCTGTAGAGCCTTGCCGTCGCCCATCATGGCTTCAATCGAATAAGTCTGGTCGGCGCCGGCGAAACGCTCGGAAGCCGATTTGCGGCCGGGAATCACTGGAACTGCGGCTTCGTTGATGGCGAAATCAGTGTAAATTTCGAGCATCTGGCGCGTCTCGGCTTCGGCCTCGGCGAGCGTGGCGTGGGCGGTGTGGCCCTCCTGCCAGAAAAATTCCAAGGTGCGCAGGAAAAGCTTGGTGCGCAACTCCCAGCGGACCACGCTATTCCACTGATTGATGAGCACGGGCAGATCGCGATAAGACTGAATCCATTTCGAGTACGCGTGGCCGATGATGGTTTCCGAGGTCGGACGGATCACCAGCGGCTCTTCAAGCTTTTCGCCGCCACCAATGGTGACCACCGCCAGCTCGGGCGAGAATCCCGCGACGTGTGACTGTTCTTTTTCGATAAAGCTGCGAGGAATCAGTAGCGGAAAGGCGGCGTTGACGTGGCCGGTGGCCTTGAAACGGCGATCGAGCGCCTGCTGGATATTTTCCCAGAGCGCCCAGCCGTAGGGCCGCACGATCATGCAGCCGCGCACGGGAGCGTAGTCGGCTAACTCGGCGCGCAGGACAATCTGGTTATACCATTCCGAGAAATCCTCGGCGCGGGTTGGGAGCTTCTGATCGGGCATGGATCGCTTTCTGGCGCGAAGTTCGCGCCGGCAGAGGCGCAGGATGCTCAGGAAAGCGCCGACGCCTGAGAGAAACGAAAAAGGCTACTGAAGCCTCCAGGGGTTGTCAACCAAGCCAACGAGGTTAGGACCGGCCCAACGATATTCAATTGGGGCTGAGTAAGCCTTTAAGAGAGCGCTCAACGCCGCCTGAGCTAGGGAGCCACACCAACATCTCTTTCGGCTTGGTCGAAGACTCCTTTGAGGATCGCCTTTCGTTGAGGTTGGGGAAGACGTTCGATTGCATATCGCAAGGCGGTTCGCGGCATCGTCTCGTAGTTTTGCGCGAGAAAATTCAGCATTGCGGGTTCGGACCGCTTGCCGGCTTCGCGCAACATCCAGCCGACAGCTTTGTGGATCAGGTCGTGCTTGTCTTTCAGCAATACGGCGGCGATGCCAAATGTATCTTTGAGATCGCCGCTTCTGATGAATGCCAATGTGGCAACAATCGCGATTCGACGCTCCCAAATGTTCGAAGACTTGGCCAGTTGATAGAGAATCTTTCGCGGCCGGGGCGCCAGATGCTCTCCCACGATGTAAGGAGCGGAGCCATCGACAAGATCCCAGTTATTGATGTAACGCGTGTGCTTCAGATAGAAGTCAAACACCTTCTGCTTTGCGCTTTCGTCCCCAGCCTCAAATTGAAATACAAGTATCTCCAGGGCAGTAAACCGGTGCTCATGTACGCGCGAGCCGAGCAGCTTCTTGAGATCGGCGAATCGCAGATGCAAATAGCGCTTCGCAGTTTTTCGCAATTCGGGAACGGTAATTCCACAGAACTCATCGCCTTCGCCGTACTCGCCCTTTCCTGTTTTGAAGAACACAGCGAGATCGCGCGCCGACTGGGGATCGGACGCTCGAACGAGCTCGCGCTGCAGATCCGAGAGGGTGAGCGTGGAGGCAGGTTTCTTCACGATTGAGCGTACGCAATGCGATTAACAGCTTTCCGAACAAGCATCGGTGGGGCGCTGGCTGAAATTGGCGACGACGAGTTTGCCCGGCATGCTAAGAACTACGACTTAGGCTTCAGATTTTCGTAGACCTGCTTTACAAAAGCATCGCCGTTGCGATAACGCACGATCGTATTCTCGTCATAAAACTGGGCGATATCGTTGAGGAAGATGGGATCGTAGCTCCCGGTGGGATGCGCAGCGACGACCTGATCTTCGCTCTTGCCCTGCTTGATCAGTTCGGACACGCGATCACGCACGGTCAGGAGCATATCTCGATGCGCTAGAACGTCATCCCGACTCATAACCGGACCGTGCCCGGGAACTACTTTAGTGTTTGGGCCGCAGATCGATATGGCCCTGCCTAAAGCTTCGATCATGCCGTCCACCGTGCCACCTACATTGGGATAGCCGGCACGGAAAAAGTCGCCGATCATCAGCACATCGGCCTTGCGAAAGTAAACCATGCTGTCGGCGTCGGTATGTGCGGGAGGCACGGGAATGATCGCAGTTTCTTCGCCATCGATCTCAAGCCTCAGCGGCGAAGTGAAAATTATCGTCGGAAGACCCGCTCGGTCGAAATCTTTCAGCGCCATTAAGTCCACGCGCATCTCGGGACGCCCCAGAATCGTCACGCCCATTTTTGCGAAATTCGGATTGCCGCCGGTATGGTCCCCGTGCGGGTGCGTGTTCACGAGGTAGCGAAT
Source organism: uncultured Acidobacteriota bacterium (assembly GCA_963803735.1). Classification (GTDB taxonomy): domain Bacteria; phylum Acidobacteriota; class Terriglobia; order Acidiferrales; family UBA7541; genus Palsa-189. The sequence continues at coordinate 47,508 of CAWDNV010000032.1, forward strand.
GGGCTCGTTCGAAAAGGTTTTGATCGCGGCGGTGACTTTTCCGGACAGCGGTCCGAACGTGGCATCGACCATGAAGATCCCGTCGGGACCAGTCAAAACGCCAACGGCGCCGCCGGTGCGCCCCGATCCATTCATACCCGTGATTGTGTAAAAGTTGTCGGCGAGCTTATCGACCTTCATGGTCATGTGGGCGTAATCGGTTTGCGGAGCGCCTTGTGCAAAGGCTGCAACTCCTGCAAGGAGAGAAGACGTCAAGATCGTCAAACATGATCGCATCGCGATGGTTTTCATTTTGATCCTCCCACAAATCGCATGACTGAAATGGAGGCAAACGTAAATCTACCTTTCACACGGAACGCTAGCAAGCGGTGGCCAATGATTTTAAAGACCGTGAAACACACATCCAGAGAAATTGATCTCCATTGGAAGCGAGGCCCTTTCCAATTTTCGCTGCCACATTTTGCTGAGTTTGCTTGACCTTCAGTCACAGATTGTGTTATTGACCGCGGCAGCTTTGGGGCCGACTTCCCTTAGACAGACTGTGGAGGTGTGCGTCCATGAGTTCCTCTCATCCATATAAATCTGTGCTGAAGTGTGCCATCTCGCTATTGGCCGCGCTGCTCGGGATCTTTCTGATTTCTCTTCCTGCGTTTTCGCAGGCTAGCCAAGGCAACATTCAGGGTACGGTTTTCGACCAGACTGGTGGCGTGATTCCGGGCGCCGCTGTAACAGTGCTTGACGTGGCCCGCGGCGTCTCGCGCCCTTTGACCACGGACAATGCGGGACAATATGTCGCCGTGAACGTTACACCCGGCACATACACGGTTCGCGCCGAAGCCAAAGGTTTTCGGAACGTCGAGCATAGCGGTGTCCTGGTCGAGGTGGGACAGACCATCCGCGTGGACTTGACCCTGCAACCCGGCGAGCAGACTCAGACCGTCACGGTTACTGGAGAACTTCCTTCGATCGACACAACTGATGCGACATTGGGCGGGACGGTCAGCAACCAGGAGATCAACGCTCTTCCCTTGAATGGGCGGAACTTCCTACGCTTACTCACACTGCGTCCTGGGGTCTACACCGATCCCGGCGCCGGCGCCGGCGACGCGAGCACCAACGGCGGACGCACGGGCACCGACCTGCTGCTAGTTGACGGCGTCCCCGCCTTCGGCAATACCACGGGATCGATGGTGATCAATTCTGTGTACCGAACGGGCGACTCGAATTCGCTGGTGCCGATCGATGCGATCCAGGAATTTAACACCGAACAGAATCCCAAGGCGGAATATGGCTGGCGGCCCGGTTCGGTGATCGACGTCGGAATCAAATCGGGAACCAATGCGATTCACGGCACGGCCTACGCGTTTGGCCGCCACTCCAGCGCCACGGATGCCGGCAATTTCTTCTCTACGCCGGGCGTAAATCCAGTCGCCCCAGCAGACGTTGAGCAATTCGGCGCCACGGCGGGCGGACGGATCATAAAGGACAAGCTCTTCTGGTTTCTGGGTTACGAGGGTCTGCGGACGACGCTGGACAACCCCGTCGCTATCACTATCCCTTCAGATGTGCCCGGGGCGGGAGTAAATAACAGCATGGTGGATACCTGCCTTAAGCTGGGTCCGGCAAAAATCAGTCCGCTTAGCGCGCAATTGGCGGGTTTGAACCCTACTACCTGCGTGGTGACGCCAGCCTCCTCCACGTTTGAGAATCTGTTTCCCTTCACCGCAACTGGATTGGTTCAGCCGGGCTTGAAAACGTTGGGGCCGCTCAACAACGGATTCATCAAGGGCGACTATGTGATCAGTTCCCATCACCATGTGAGCGGACTTTATTACGTTTCGAAGAGCTACCAAACCGTCACTTACGCAACCGGCGGCAACCAAGGCCAGTTATTGCCGCAGTGGCAAGCCAATGTTCCCTCGGATGTCACGCTCTACGATGGGAGCTGGACTTGGACTCCGGGTTCCAACTGGGTCAATGAATTCCGCGCGGGCTACGATTACATTGACTCTCAAACGCTCTCCGCGGACCGAAACCTGTTTACCCAGCCGGCTTGGCCCAATGGATATGGCTTTAATAGCGGCATAACCCAGGCGGCCTTCCCGACGTATGGGGGCATGCCGCAAATCCTCATTGGCGGTTTCACGGGCTATTTGGGAGCGGGCAGACGAACCGGCGTCCGGGGACCTGATGGCGATGCCAGTTTCGTAGACAACGTTTCCTGGTTGCGCGGCAAACACGCTTTCAAGTTTGGTTTTCAGTTCATGGACCTCGTTTATGAAAACAACTCGTATAACCAAGCCAATGGCGAGGTCAAATTCAAGGATTTGACAAACTTCCTCGAAGGCAACCCCCGGAGTGGGGCAATTCTAGTGGGAAATCCTGCTGAAAATGTCCGGGCTCACTGGTCCTCTGTGTTCTTCCAGGATGATTTCCGCGTTACCGCCAAATTGACCCTGAATCTAGGTCTGCGCTGGGAATACCAAGGGAATCCCGTCGAACACTCTAACTACGAGGGCACATTCCTTGCCAATGCCCCGGCCACTACCTATCCAGTCGTCCAAGTTGGTCCGGGAGCACCCGTCCGAAACATGTACAACCCCTACTACAAGGCGTTCTCGCCTCGCTTCGGCTTGGCTTGGGACGTGAAAGGAAATGGCAAGACTGTGGTGCGAGCCGGCGCCAGCATGTTGCGAGAGCCGGAACTGGTGGGAGAGTATGTCGGCATCTCTCCGTTCGGCGCGAACGTGCCCGACCTCGGCATCAATACCAGCGGCACCGCGCTGAACCTTCATACCCCGGAGTCGCTCACCTTGAATGGCGGGGGTATCAACTGGAGCGTTGCCGGACCGGTATTCCCGGTGGGCACACCCATCACAGTGACGAATGCAAGCGGCCAAACTATTTCGGGTCTTACGGGCACGACCTGCCTCGGGCCGAACGACACCGTAGCCCCAGGAGGAGTAACGCCCCCTCCTTGCAGCACCCAAGGGATCAATCCCAATTTCGTTCAACCCTATATTGTGGCGTGGAATTTAGACATCCAACGCGCCATAACCAATAGCTTGACCGTTGACATCGCTTACGTCGGCACTCACGGAGCGAATGAAACAAATTGGATCGATCTCAATCAGCCGCCAATTGGCTCCGGCTTCAATACAGCGTGGACGCAGCAAGAATTCGACGCATACAACCTGGCAAACCCCAAAAATCAGCTACCAGCCTTACAGGTCGGCAAGACCAGCAATCAGTTTTGTGTACTCAGTGGCACTTGCGGTATAGCCAACCCCGGGGCTGAAGTGGGGACAGGCGTAGTCTGCACTACCTGCCCATACGGCACCAAATTTCCATACCTGACTCAGATCGACCAGCTGAATAACCAGGATCATTCCAACTACAATGCCTTGCAGATGACGGTGAACGAGCGTGCTTCACACGGGCTATCGTTCCTGGCCGCCTACACCTACTCCCACGCTCTTGACATGACCTCCGGCGAAAACAGCAGTGCGAACCCTTATCACATCGACGCCTACAACCCGCGTCTGGACTATGGAAACGGTGACAACGATATCCGGCATCGCTTCACTTTCTCGCCCACGTACGCCATCCCTGGAAGAAAGGCCCCTGGGCAGATGCTCCAAGGCTGGACGATAAGCTCGATCGTCACGCTGCAGAGCGGGGCGCCGTGGTACCCCACGGACGCAACCAGCGATCTCGTCGGAACAAACGAGTTCAATGACTCGATTCAGGGCCATATTCAGACCTGGAATTACACTGGCCCAGCTTCCGCTTTTCAGGCCGGCCCGAATTCACTCACCTGTTTCGGCGCGAGCGGTTGCTCAAACGCGACTATTCCGCAAGCCTGCGTCACCGCCGCGCAAGCTCCATACGCAGGCAATCCCCAGCTACAGGCGGTTGCGGTCGCTGCGCTCAATAATCTCGGATGCTATATGCAAGGGGCTGGGATCCTGACGCCTCCCGCGTACGGGACGGTAGGCAATGCCAGCCGCAATATGTTCCGGGTTCATCCTTACTACAATGTGGACTTCTCGGTTACGAAGGACTGGAAATTCAGGGAACGGTTCAGCGCGCAGTTCCGGGCGGAGTTCTTCAATTTCTTCAACTGGGGTAACTTCGCGATTCCAGCCGCGCTATCAGCGGGAGTGGATCCGAGCGCAAATTCGCAGTTCGGCTGCGCCTGCGCCACGCCGGATGTGCAGGGCAACAACCCCGTGCTGGGTTCGGGCGGGCCGCGACACATTCAGTTCGGCTTGAAGCTAGCCTTCTAACGGCTGAAAAAAAAGAAGGAAAGGGACCGCTCGACAGCGGTCCCTTTCTTTTTCCGCGTTGGCGTGTTTCTCGTCATTCTCCCAATCGCCCCACGATCTCCCTTGCCCGCGTGTCGCTCATACGCGTGGAACCGCAAGGAGTAACTACCTCTCCCAATTGTTTTTGATTTGCTGAGTTTGCTTGACCTTCGGGTTACAGGTGTGTTAATTGACCGCGGGCGATTTGGATAACTTCGCTTCAAACAAGGACCATTGGGGGTGCCATGGGTTCGTTTTCTTCATGTAAATCTTTGCCGGGCAAGGCGATTCGAAGCAGATTACAAGGCGCTGTCTCGCTCTTGACCGCGCTTCTTGGAATATTTCTGATTTCCCTCTCTGCGTTTTCACAGGGGAACCAGGGCACGATTCAGGGCGGCATTTTCGACCAGACCGGCGGCGCCATTGCCGGCGCCATGGTCACCGTGACCGATGTGGCCCGCGGCGTCTCGCGAACCTTGACCACGGACGACGCCGGACAATATGTCGCCGCCAGCTTGAACCCGGGCACGTATACCGTCCGCGCCGAGGCCAAGGGCTTCCGCACCGTGGAGCACAACGGCGTGCTGGTGCAAGTCGGCCAGAACATTCGCGTGGATTTGACCGTTCAGCCCGGCGAACAGACACAAACGGTCACAGTCACGGGAGAGCTTCCGGAAATCAATACCACCGACGCTACGTTAGGGGGAACCGTCAGCAATCAGGCCATCCTCTCACTGCCCCTGAATGGCCGTAACTTCGAGCGCTTGCTGCAACTGCGTCCCGGTGTCGTTACTCCGGTTGGAGCGGGTACTGGCGACCAGAGCACCAACGGTATGCGCACTGGGGCCGACCTCACTATGATTGAGGGCCTCTCCCAAATGTCCCCAAGCACTGGGGCGAGCGTATTGAATGCCTCATATCGCACTGGAGATGCGTCCTCACTTCTTCCCATCGACGCCATTCAGGAATTCAACACCGAGCAAAATCCCAAGGCCGAATACGGCTGGGAGCCTGGCTCCGTAATTAACGTTGGCGTGAAATCGGGCACGAATAGTATTCACGGCGCGGCCTACGCCTTTGGGCGCGACGCCCAGGCCACGGACGCAGCCAATTACTTCTCGACTCCAGCTTTTCCGGGGGCCACACCCGCGACCCTGGAGCAGTTCGGCGCGACGGCGGGCGGACGCATTATCAAGGACAAGCTTTTCTGGTTTGCAGGCTATGAGGGCCTGCGAACCACGCTGGGGGACGTGGCCGTGGACACGATCCCGACGGATATTTCGACCGGAGATGCGACAACGAGCATGGTGGATGCGTGTAATGCGTTGAAGGGCGCAAGCAAGACGATTAGTCCATTGAGCGCGCAATTAGCGGGACTGAATACTGCGACATGCACCGTGACGCCCTCCTCGTCGACATTTGAGAACCTCTTTCCCTTCAACGCGACCGCGTCGACCAGTTTTTCCCCCGGTCTGATTACCACCGGGCCGCTGAATAACGGATTCATTAAGGCCGACTATATCGTTAGTGAACACAATCATGTGAGTGGCATGTACTACGTGTCTAAGGCAAGCCAACTCGTTTCCTATGCGGTGGGCCAACTGGAGCCGCAGTGGAGAGGTGCGGTTCCCACGGATGCCCAGATGTTCAACGCCGCCTGGACTTGGACGCCAAGCTCCGCCTGGGTAAACGACGTCCGAGGGGGCTATGCCTACGTGCACAATCAAACCACCTCCGGAGACGTGAACATGATCCCGTCGAATCCCTACCCCCAGGGCTACGGCTTCAATACGGGCGTGACCAATCCGGTCTATGGCGGGCTGCCGGAAATCGACATTACTACTTTTACCGGCTATTTGGGCGCGGGCAAACGAACAGGCGTACGGGGGCCTGAAGGCACTGTGGACTTAGTGGATAACGTCTCGCATTTGCGCGGCAAGCATGCCTTCAAGTTCGGGTTCGAATATATGGACAGCATTTATGACAACAACAGCTATAATCAGGCCAACGGCGAGATTAAGTTCAGCACACTCCAGGATTTCCTCCTAGGCAACCCGCACAATGGGAAGATTCTCATCGGCAATCCAGACCTGATCGCGCGCGAGCACGCCTTCGCTGGCTTCTTCCAGGACGATTGGCGTGTGACCACCAGAGTCACCTTGAACCTCGGCTTGCGCTATGAGTACGACGCGCCTCCCACGGAACGCTTCAATTACATTGGCAATTTCGATCCCAATGTCACCGGCAACACTCCGGCAGTTCTACAGGCTGGACCGGGTGCGCCGCTGAAGTCTCTATACAATGGCGATAAAAAGGATTTTTCCCCGCGCGTAGGCCTGGCTTGGGACGTCAGGGGCAATGGGAAGACCGTAGTCCGCGCCGCAGGCAGTCTCCTCAATGCGATGCTGATCACTTCGGAGCTGCTTAACCCAGTTCCCTTCGGTGCGAATTTCCCAGAGCTCGGCATAAATACGAGCGGCACTGCGGCAAACGCTCACTCACCGGCGTTGTTCGCCGTGCCCAAAAGTCAGCTTACCTGGAGCGTTGCAGGTCCGGTGTTTCCCGGTAACACCGCGTTTACTGATGCCAGTGGTATCACATACACAGGCCTGACATGCACGTCCCCCAGCTTAGCCAACGGGCCCGGGCCTTGCCCCACCACTGGGGTGAACCCCAACTTCCGGGAACCTTATGTCGCCTCCTGGAATCTGGATATCCAACGCGCCATCACGAACAACTTGACGATGGACGTCGCCTATGTCGGTAACCACGGCTTTAAGCAAGGAAGCGAGGCCGACATTAACCAGCCCGCGATTGGCGCCGGGTGGGACGCGGGTGCCGTTAGCGCTTGCCTCGACCCCACGGTGCTGCCGCTCTACAGCAATTGCAGCGCCAATACCGCAGCGGAGCTCGGCCCCTACAGCAGCAAATTTCCGTACCTCTCACAAATCATCACAACGGGGAATCTTTACTTTTCCAACTACAATGCGCTCGAGCTGACGGTGAGCGAGCGCGCCGCCCATGGTCTCTCCTTCCTCGCCGGTTACACTTATTCCCACGCTCTGGATAATCAATCCTCATCCAGCATCAGTCAGTCGGCTTTTCCGCTGGACGTAAATAACCCGCGCCTAGGGTATGGAAGCACGGATAACGACATCCGGCACCGCTTCACCTTTGCTCCGACCTACGACATCCCGGGCATGAAGGCGCCTGGACAGATGTTGCAAGGCTGGACGCTCAGCGGCATCCTTACAATGCAGGGCGGACTGCCTTGGTATCCCATCGATGGCACGAATGACTTTACTGGAACGGGCGAGGTCAACGCCGGTGGTGTACAGACCTGGAACTACACTGGGCCAACCTCCGCCTTCACCTCCGGCCCGACCAATATTCCCTGTTTCGGTCCCTTGTCGGGTTGCGCCGCCGCCATACCGCAAGCTTGCGTGACCGCCGCGCAAGCTCCATATACAGGCAACGCCCAGCTCCAACAACTAGCACTCGCTTCACTTACAAATGCTGGCTGTTATATGCAGAATGGCGGCATTTTGACTCCCCCCGCTTACGGAACCATCGGTAACGCAAGCCGAAATCTCTTCCGTAGTCCTGCCTATTACAACGTGGACTTTTCGGTGAGCAAGCTCTGGAAATTCAGAGAACGGTACAGCGCCCAGTTCCGAGTGGAGGTGTTCAATCTGTTCAACCGTGCCGATTTCTCGATTCCGGGTAGTGGCGGAACGCAGGCTGCCGGTGGCATCGATCCGACTGGTGGACAGTTCGGTTGTTCCTGCCTCACGCCGGACAACGCCAACCCGGTGCTCGGCTCCGGCGGGCCCCGGCATATCCAGTTCGGCTTGAAGCTCACCTACTAACGACTGAAGAAAAAAGCAAAAAGAAAGGGACCGTCAAGCGCGGTCCCTTTCTTTTTCTCCGATTACGAGGGCGTTCGACTGAGGGCGCTTTGCAGGTGACAGGAGTTCTTGTCCAAAAAGTGGCATTATTAGACCGAAAGTTCGCGATCGGGAGATCTGAAATGATGCGAGATCGCCTCGTTGGCGTAATGGTTTTGGCCGCTGTGCTGGCTTCTTCCTTGTCAGCAATGGCTCAAGCGGGCTTGAACAACAATATGTATAACAAATTGAAAGAAAGCGGCCCCGGGGGCCCGGCTCCCAAGCGCGATCTCACCGGCTCATGGGCAGGCCCGGTAGCCGCACAAAAAGGGGATGATCCTTCTCTCACGCCCGAGGGGCAAAAGCTTTTCAGCATGAATAAGCCCGAAGCAAAGTTCCACGTCGCGGGCACCAATGACGCGTTTGTGCGCACGTGTGATCCGCTGGGCTTTCCGCGCAATATCATTTTCGAAATTCGCGGACTCTCTTTCGCCACCATGCCCGATCGGATGATCATTCTCAACCAGTACCAGCAGGCTTGGCGCGAAATCTGGACCGACGGACGAGAGCTGCCAAAAAATGTGGGCGGCACGACAAAAGACGCGCCCGATCCGCGCTATTACGGATACTCGGTGGGCCACTGGGAAGGAGACGATACGTTTATCGTTGATTCTACGGGCCTCGACGACAAGACCTGGCTCAATGGCGGGGGATATCCCCATAGCATCGAGGCGCACGTGCAGGAGCGCTACACGCGCCCCGACCACAATGACTTGCAGGTCAAAGTGACGGTGGACGATCCGAAACTTTATACGAAGCCGTTTGTCCTGGGCTCCGCAAGTTTCCGATGGCTTCCGAGCCAGCGACTCGAAGAGCAGCTCTGCATCCCATCACAAATGCAGGAATATCTGCAATTGGTCGGCGATCCGGGCGGTAGCGGTGTGCCTGCGGGCAAATAGCGCCAGGAGCGCCCCTAAAATCCATAAAGTCGCGCTGGATTATCCACGAGAATTTTCTTCCGTAACGCAGGATCGGGCGCCCACACGGCAAGCTGATTCAGCAAAAGGCCATCATCGATCTGAGAAAGGGGAGCGATATCGCTTGCGGTATGCCCTGGTAAGGCTCCGCCAGCCGGATGCGGCCAATCGCTGCCCCAAACGATGCGCTCCGCATTCGCCGCGATCAGGGTCTTGGCGAGAGATGCGACGTCAGGATAGTCGGGCGCTTTGTCTGACGACCGGTACGCACCTGAAATTTTGACGTACGCCTTGCCGGAGTGAACGAGATCGACCATCGTGTCGAAGCCTGGTTGGCTTGTTCCGAGCGAGGCTCTTGCTCCGCCGAAGTGATCGAAAACCACCGGGACCGGCGCGGCGATTATTTCTTCATGCAAACTCGCGATCACGGGCAGGCGAGTGTAGATCTGGATATGCCATTTTCGATCTGCGACGCGCTCGACGGCGGACTGGAAGGCTTTTCGTGCCACATCCGGATTCGTTTGCCCGAAATTTTCAAAATTGAGGCGGATGCCGCGCACACCAGCATGTTCCATCTCATCGAGCTGCCCGGCTGAAGTTTTGGCGTCGATCACGGCGATCGCTCGAGCTCGCGGGCCGAGTTGCTTCACCGCATCCAGGGTGCAGGAATTATCGGCGCCGTACACGCTAGGATTTACGATGACCACTCGGTCCATATGCAGTGCTCGATGCAGTGCGCGCATCTCCGCTATCGACGCCGATTCGGGCGTATAGGTGCGGCCGGAAAACCACGGGTATTGCCGCGGGTCGCCGAAGATGTGCGTGTGACAGTCACATGCGGCCGGAGGCACCGCAAAACTGACGGGAGTGGAAGGCTGCGACGCTTTCGACATTAGCAATTTCGACGGCAAAATCGCGGCTGCTCCCGCGGCTATGGAACCAAACAGGACTTTGCGGCGCGTGATCATGATGGGCTCCTTTCGGGCACGCTGCGAGGGTGAAATTATCCGCGGCGCGGCGTAGCATATCAACTTCGACGTAACCTGTCAGGCGCGCGGCGTATCCCAATAGCCGGTATGCGCGATTCGAGCAGCTTCTAACACGGAGGATGAAGCGAGATGCGAACTAAGGTGAGCTTGCTGTCAACGGCTCTCGTATTTTTACTGGCTGGCGCTGTTGCCGGAGTTGCGCAACAAAATCCAGCCGGCCCCGCCCAACCGGTCGCAGGCGGTCAAGGCGCCGGCGGACAAGGTGGTGGTCGGGGCCAACAGCCGCCGCCCTTCGCGATGATGAGCTCGTCTATGGCCGACGGCAGCTTCCTGGCTGTGAAATATACCTGCACGGCGGGGCCGGCTGCGGTTTCTCCCGATCTTCACTGGATGAATCCGCCGCGAGACACCAGGAGTTACGTCCTGATCGTGCACGATATGGAGCCTCGGCCGCGCAAAGGCCTCGACGACATCTTGCACTGGATGGTGTGGAATATCGCACCCAGCGCCACTCAGATTCCCGAAGCTATTCCCGGAGATGCTCAGCAACTACCCGACGGCAGCATGCAAACCAATGGCAATCCCGGACAAGGGGGGAATATGGGTTATCGCCCACCCTGCCCTCCGGCAGGGCCTTCACACCATTACGCTTTTGAGCTTTTTGCCGTCGATCAGAAGCTTGACGTACCCGGCACGGCAACACGCGCAGATATCATGAAAGGCATGGACGGGCATATTCTTGCGCACGCCGCACTGATAGTCCCCTACCACCAGTAAGTCAGCAGGGCTCGCATGGACACTTAGGCCTGGCCCCCGGGAATCCCTCGGTGGCAGGGAAAGATCCGTATCTGCCTGCGACGAGGTGATTCGCATGGTGGCGTCATTCACTTTACGGCATAAAAACAGTCGTCCTGCCCTTTTTCTGTCCTTCTGTACAGGTATCCAATTCCTTGTGCGGGCTGTATTTATGACCTAGACACTTTTGGGCCGAGCGGGGCTGGCCCTTTTCCGCCCCGCAGCGTCAAATCGGTGACGGAGCCCAGGGGACACACAGGAGAAAGAATGCGCAAGGGAAAGAAGGCCCTGTTAATCGCCGCCGCAATGATTCTGACAATCGCTACGCTCGCTGTACTGAATTTCGTGCGTTCGAAGATGGAAGCAGACGAAGCATCCGGCAAGACGGCCGCTGTAGTGATCGCAACTCGCGCCGTTCGCGCCGCTTAGATTTTCTCCTCGATTCTCCGGCCCGCTTGGGGAGTAACGAACTCCCGTCGATTCTTTTTTTCCTCAAAAATAAGCGGTCAGACGACGAAAGCCGCCGCGCTTTCAATTCAACTTCGCGACTTATATTATTAAAATCGAATTTGGCTTAACCGAAAGCTTCACGCATCCCCCAGGAGAGAATCCCTTGAACAAGAAAACTTACGATGAAGGAATGGCTGTGCGCCGCGAAGTCTTGGGCGCCGAGTACGTTGATCGCGCCATGGCTTCCGCCGATCAATTCACCCGCGTGCTCTATGAATTTGTCACCGAGTGGTGCTGGGGAGCGATTTGGACGCGGCCGGGCCTTTCGCGCAAAACGCGAAGCCTGATCAATCTGGCCATGCTCACCGCATTGAATCGCCCGCATGAGATCAAGTTGCACGTGCGCGGTGCGCTGAATAATGGCGTCACACGCGAGGAGATGACAGAGGTCTTTTTGCAGGCCGGCGTCTATGCAGGCGTGCCCGCGGCCGTGGACGCTTTCCGCGCCGCGAAAGAGGTATTCGACGCTGTCGATAAAGAGTGATTCTGCGAATGACGCGCGCGTTTGCGCTCGCGGAAATTCCTTGCTAACGTCACGCTGCGCTTTTTAGCGTGGCTTAAAGAGCGATTCGACTGACGTGAGGAGCCGGTGGCGCGACGCTCGGAATCAAAAATCGCGGTTCAAATTGCTCCGGAGCAGCCCATATCTGCCGGAAGGAAGCTCAAAATTGCGTTGGCGGGATTTGGCACCGTCGGGCGCTCGGTGGCCAAGTTGCTTTCGGAAAACCCGCACGGTCCCTTCGTACTCACCCACATATACAACCGCAATATCGCACGAAAGAAAGTCGACTGGGTTCCAGCGCAAGTTCGCTGGACCGAAGAAATCGAAGATGTGCTTGCTTCCGATGCGGATATTTTCGTGGAGGTGGTTGGCGGCCTGGAACCCGCGGGCGAATGGGTGAGCAAGGCTCTGCGTGCGGGAAAATCCGTGGTAACGGCGAACAAGCTTTTGATCGCTGAGCGCGGCCCGGAGCTTTTGGGGCTCGCGCGGCAAACGGGCCGGCAACTGCAGTTCGGCGCGTCAGTGGCTGGAGGAATTCCCGCCATTATTGCGATTCAGGAGGGGCTGGCGGGCGACCGGCTTTATCGCATTGCCGGAATCCTGAACGGCACCTGCAACTACATCCTCACAAAAATGGAGGCGACCGGCGCCGGATTCGATTCCGCGCTGAAGGAGGCGCAGGAGCTTGGCTTTGCTGAAGCCGATCCCACGAGCGACGTCGAAGGATACGACGCTCGCGCCAAGCTGGTCATCCTCACGCAGGCCGGACTGCGCGTGAACGTGCGCAGCGAGCAGATTCCCTCCGCGCCGATTTCGCCGGTCGAAGCCGTTGATTTTGGATATGCGCGCGAGCTGAACTGCACGATCCGGCAGATTTCCATCGCGCAAAAAGAAACGACGAACGGCGTACGCCTGCTGGCGGCCGTGCGTCCCACTCTTGTTCCGCTTTCCTCGCTGATCGCGCACGTGCAGAGAAATCAGAATCTGGTGATCGCCAATGGCAAATTCGCGGGCCCGATTGTTCTTTCGGGTTTCGGCGCCGGCGGCGATCCGACGGCCGTGGCCATTGTGTCCGACCTGTACGCGATTGCGCGGCAATCCAATGCCGCTCCAGCGGACACGGGAGAGCTTGCGGAGGACCCACAGTCGGTAAGCGGCGATTTCGTGGTTCCGCACTACGTGCGTTTTGTCGTCAGAGACAGGCCTGGCATCGTGGCCGAAGTTGCCGCGGTCTTCGCCAAGTTTGGAATTAGCATCGATGCACTGCTGCAGAAACCGGGTTATCCTCACTCCGCCCTGCCCTTCATTATGACGCTCGAATCGTGCAGCAGCTCTTTGCTCGATCGAGCGCTCGAAGAAATCGGGCGGCTCAACTTTCACGTTGAGCGGCCGCTTTGCTTGCCCATCCTGACCCAATGAGGAATCGGACATGATGAGAAACTTCGATGAGCTGTCTGAAAAGGAGCTCCTCGCCCTGGCGATTTCGCTGGAGGAGGAGGACGAGCGCATCTATGCCGACTTCGCTCAAGAACTGCGGGTTAATTTTCCCGATTCCGCGGCAGCCTTTGAAGAGATGCGCAAGGAGGAATCCGGCCACCGTCAAAGGCTGCAGGACCTCTATCAACAAAAATTTGGCGAACACATTCCTCTGATCCGGCGCCAGGACGTGAGGGGGTTCGTGAAACGCCGACCCGTATGGCTCACACGTCCGTTGCGCCTGAAAGCAGCACGCAACGAGGCCAGTTCCATAGAGCAAGAGACACGGCTGTTTTATGAACGGGCGGCCGCCAGGACGAGCGATTCCAGCATCCGCCGCCTTCTTGACGATCTCGCGCAGGAAGAGCGCTCGCACCAAAATAAGGCTGAGGACTTGAACGAGACCGAACGCGCTAAGAACGCGAGCCGGCACGAAAAAGAGGCTCAAAAAAAGCTGTTTCTCCTTCAAGTTGTACAACCCGGATTGGCCGGCTTAATGGATGGATCGGTCTCCACGCTCGCTCCCGTTTTTGCCGCCGCTTTCGCCACGCATACGACCCACGCAGCTTTCCTCGTGGGATTGGCGGCCTCGCTTGGCGCGGGGATCAGTATGGGATTCGCGGAAGCTCTCTCGGACGATGGCAGCCTTACCGGGCGGGGACATCCGTTATTGCGCGGCATAATCTGCGGATGCATGACGGCCGTGGGCGGAATCGGACACACTCTGCCCTTTCTCACCAGCCGATTCACGCTGGCCATCGGCATTGCCGTTGCGGTTGTGGTTGTGGAACTCGGAGTGATTACGTGGGTGCGGCACCGGTTTATGGAAACGCCCGCACTTTCTGCGGCCGTGCAAGTGGCCTTCGGTGGAGCGATCGTCTTCGGCACGGGCGTTTTGATTGGGACCTGGTAGCGCACGCAACTCCGTTCGCCATCCCTAAGGCTTCGGGGTGATTTCGTCGATCTCGGCAATCTCTTCGGGCGTGAACTCACCTACGGCGGCTTGGGCGTTCTGTTCCACCTGTTCCGGTTTGGTCGCGCCGGCAATCACGCTGGCGACAGTCGGCCGCGCCAGCAGCCACGTGAACGCCAGTTCAACCATTGTGTGACCATGTTTCGCGCAGAACTTTTCGAGCCGCTCTACAGTTTTCCAATTTGATTCGGTGAGGTAGCGATCCGCGAGACCTTTCAACGAATGAAAGCGCGTGCCCTCTGGGACTGGTTTGTTGCGTCCATATTTCCCCGTGAGCAGACCGCTGGCGAGCGGAAAGTATGGCAGCATGCCGAGCCCGAATTTCTCCATTGCGGGAATCAGTTCCCGTTCTACGCTGCGGACCAGCAAGCTGTACTCATTCTGGCAGGAAACGAAGCCATGCAGATCAAAGTGCTTGGCCGTCCACTGTGCGTCCACCATCTGCCAGGCGGCAAAATTCGAGCAGCCGATATAGCGCACCTTGCCGACGCGGATCAGATCGTCAAGCGCCCGCAGCGTCTCTTCGATGGGCGTAGCCGGATCGGGGAAATGAATCTGGTATAGATCGATCCAGTCGGTGCGCAGGCGCTTCAGGCTTGCCTCCGCGGCAGACATAATGTAGCGGCGGGAGGCGCCCTTCATCTTTGCCGCTTCGTCCATCGCGCCCCCGAATTTCGTGGCCAGCACGATGCGCTTGCGGTTCTCACCAAGAATTTGCCCGAGCATCTCTTCCGAGCCGCCGCGATTTCCGTAGATGTCAGCGGTATCGAAAAGCGTGATCCCCACGTCGAGCGCTTTGTCAACGACCGCACGGGTCGCCTCCAAGTCGATTCGCATACCGAAGTTATTGCAACCGAGGCCAACCACGGAGACTTGCGGGCCGGAATTACCGAGTTTGCGCAGCTTCATCGAGAATGCTCCCGCAATCACGATAGCCGTTGTAGGCGCGATGGATCAACCGTCACCCGAAGCGTGGGCCCAGACTGCAAGTTACAATACGCGACGCGACGTAACCGAATTGCGACCTCCAGCAAGGTTCTGCGGCGCAATGATCGAGGACCCATGATGACCGACCTGAATCCACAGGCGAAACAGATGTCCGACGAATCCATGGTGCGGAACCTGGATGCCCAAGCGCGGGCGATCTGGCCGCAAGAAGCACCGCTGATGCGGCGCTATGCGCTCCCCGCCGAACCTCGCATCCTCGATGCGGGGTGCGGTACAGGAGAAGGGTCTTCTCGGTTGGCGGAACTTTTTCCAAAGGCCAACGTGCTGGGAGTTGACATTGTTGACGCCCACCTGGAATTGGCGCGAACTCGTTACACACGCCTCGCGCCGCGATTGCGATTCGAACACCAGAGCATTTTTCAACTCAATGAAGCCGATCAAAGGTTTGACCTGACCTTGTGCCGGCACGTGATTCACTCCATCCCGCATCCGGAGCGCGTGCTCGCCGAACTCGTGCGCGTGACGCGGCGGGGCGGGTATCTGCACCTGATTCCAGAAGATTACGGCATGCTGCATTTTCAGCGCGGCGCGCTCGACCCGCGCAACTTCTGGTATCAGACGGCAGGGAGATTCGGGGCGGCAACTGGGACAGACCTCTTCATTGGGCGGAACACGTTCAGTATCCTTTCGGCGATGAAGCTCGATCAGATCACGATGGATTACGTTGTGGTGGACACGTTGCGTGTACCGCGCGAGACGTTTGCGGCGATTATCCAGGCGTGGCGTGACGGATATTCCGACGCGATCGGCGAACTCACGCCGATCAGCCGCAACGACGCCGTCGCGTACTTTGATCAGATGATCGCCAATATTCGCGATCCGCGCAGCTATGCGGTGTGGATGGTTCCTGTGGTGAGCGCGCGCGTGGCCTGAACGGGCTGATGCATTCTCCGCTACGGTCCGTGGGAACCCACTGTTGAATAGCACGCCGAAAGAGCGCACAAAATTCTGGCTGCGCCCGCCAAATTTTGTGCCACAGTAAGCGGCCATGGCTGAAAGCCAAGACCCGTCAGGTCATGCTCAAAAGCAAGATGCCGACCGACCGCGACACCGCGGCGGACGTGCCGTTTTCGGCTATCCGAGTTTCGTTCGATACATGGGCGCGCGGCTGCTCACCGTGCTCGCACTGCAAATGCAATCGGTGGCAGTTGGCTGGCAGATTTACGAGATTACGCACAGCCCGTTGGCTCTCGGATTAACCGGCCTCGCGCAATTTCTTCCTGGCATCCTGCTTTTTCTCCTCTCCGGCCATGCGGCAGACCGGATTCCGCGGCGAAAACTGATGGTGGCTTGCTTCGCGGGATTCACGGTTTGTTCCGGTGCGCTTCTGTGGATTCAGAAAGGCGGAGTTCATTCCGCCGGGCCGATCTATTTCATCCTGGTAGCTCTCGGCATCACGCGCGCCTTCAGTGGGCCGGCCATGCGGGCACTCGTGCCGTTATTGGTTCCGGCGGAGCATTTTCCGAGCGGCGTCGCGTGGGAAGCTTCCATGACACAAACGGCCACGGTACTTGGGCCCGCGGCCGGAGGATTCCTCTACGCACTCTTCCACGGACCCGGCACGGTGTACGCAATCGCGATGGTCATCGAAGCCGCAGCTATTTTTTTCGCGGTGGGAATCAAGGCGCGCGGGCCGTTAGGTCCACGGGAAACTTTAAGCGTGGAAAGCGTTCTCGCAGGACTGCGCTACATTTGGCGGCAGAAAGTCATCTTAGGCGTGGTTTCGCTGGACCTTTTTGCCGTGCTTCTGGGCGGAGCAGTGGCGCTACTCCCTGTTTACGCGGGCGACATCCTGCGGACCGGACCCTGGGGGCTGGGACTGCTGCGCAGCGCTCCTGCAGTGGGCGCGGTGACGATGGCCGTTCTGTTGGCGCACAAGCCACTGCGCAAGGCGGGCGCGACCATGTTGTGGTGCGTGGCGGGCTTTGGCGCCTTCACCGTGGTATTTGGGCTCTCGCGAAGTTTTGTGCTTTCGCTGGCATCGCTTTTGTTTGTCGGAGCCACGGACATGGTGAGTGTGGTCACCCGCGGAACGCTGGTGCAACTGAACACGCCGGATGAAATGCGCGGGCGTGTAAATGCCGTCGAGATGATGTTCATCGGAGCTTCGAACGAATTGGGACAGTTCGAATCTGGAATCACGGCAGACTGGTTTGGCACCGTGCCGGCAGTGGTTCTGGGAGGCGCGGGCGCTTTGCTGATCACGATGCTGTGGGCGTGGAGATTTCCCGAATTGAGAAAGGCCGAACCGCCGAGAGTTTTGGAGATGGCCGAGCAGTAACATGGCATTAATGTAGCTGCACTTCCTGTGGGGGCGGAAAATTGATGGACGCCATCCAAATTATGAAGTTGTGCTACAGCGCTCGTGCCCGTACTATTTTTTTAAATCCATTTGCGGTCACCTCTGGAAACGCCCCGCCGGTCCTCCCTAGCTGGCGGGGCTCTCATTTTGTAGACTAACATCCGACTTGGTAACGCTCACGCAGCCTGCGGTGGAAGTCGACAGCGCACGAACCCTGAAGCTCTGGCTGGTGGGCGCGGCCATTGTTTTCTTTGCATTTTTCGCTTGGATCACGCTTTTCCGCGCCGGACCCTACGGCCCGCCCGGGCACCAATGGGGTTCTCCGGCCCACCGCACGGATTTCACCGTCTATCGAGATGCGGCTGCCGCGGTACTGCACGGCCAGGATCCCTATATCATTCGCAACGTCCGCGGCTGGGCGTACGTTTATCCTCCGCCGTATTCAATCGTGATGGTGCCGTTCGCCCTGCTGCCGCTGCCGTTTAGTGTACTGGCGTGGTATTTCGTGTGTGGGGGGCTAACCATTTCGGCAGTGAGTATGTCGGGCCGGCTCGCGGAAACTGGCAGCATGAGCGAGCGCAAAAAGCTGGCGGTCCTCTTCATTCCCGCTTTGATCGTAGCGGTGTGGTTTACGGTTGGATTGACGCGGGGCCAAGCCTCGGTGCTGATGAGCTGGCTCGTCATCGCCGCGATATTTTGGGAAAAGAAGGGACGAACCGCCGCAGGAGCCGCGTGTCTTGCAGGCGCCGTCCTGCTGAAGGCCTTCGCGCTCACGCTTCTGTGCTACTACGTCTGGCGCGGCAAGTGGAAGATGGTCGCGGTCACGCTTGTAGCGATTCTGCTCGGCGGATTGGTGCTACCGAGTGCGGTTTTCGGCTGGCACGGAAATCTGCATTACATCAGCGAATGGACTCACGAAGTGGCGGCGCCTGCTCTAGGGTCTGAATCGTCGCGCACGCATTCCGAGCTATACGTCCAACTGCTCAGCATGGAGCGCCCACGAAATCAGGATCTGGGTTCCGTGATGCAACGCCTCGTAGAAGGCGATCAAACGCGGCTGATGGTCCTGGCGCTCGCTGCTGCGCTGGCGGTACCAATCTGGTTTCTGGGGCGAAGAGCCAACGCGCGCTCGGAGCCGCTTATCTTGGGAGCAGTCGTGGTCTGGATGCTGCTCGTTTCTCCGGTGGCCGAAGATCACTACTTCTCGTTGTACGTCTTACCCGCAGCTTATGCTTTGGCGGCATCGATGGATACAAACCAATCTACGCGCCGCTTCGGGTACGCAATACTTACGGTCGTGGGGCTGCTGAACGTGGGAGCAGTGCTCGATCTCGGACGGGGCTTTGAAATCTATGGCGCTGTATTCTGGGGAGGCCTTTTGCTCTTCGGCTTGCTGCTATATCTGGCGCACTACGAGCAGCAACGTTCGACAGTTGCTGTTCAGCCGCACTAATAAAAGCGCCCCGCAACCGTTTGCGGGGCGCCCTTTTTAAACTATCTTGTAGAACAATCTTGTTAAATCAAATCAGCTATTTTATTTCCAATCGACTTTAACGCCGGCCGGCGGCGGCTTTAGCGAAAAACTCCTGTTGGCGTCGCGGCAAATCCTCGCGCGACACATCTTCCACGTGTGTGGCGATGCCCCATTGCTGTCCAAAAGGATCGGTAAGCTTGCCGTACCGATCGCCCCAGAACATGTTTTGTATGGGCATGTCTATGCGGGCTCCCGCGTTTGCAGCCCGGTTGAAAACCGTGTCCGCATCCGGAACATACAGGTGCAGATACATCGGATTGCTGGCCCCAGGAGCCGCAGTGGCGACCGGGCCCATGGCGTCGTTCACGAAAATAATCGAGTCGCCGATCTTCAACTCGGCGTGCATGACTTTGCCATCAGGCCCCGGAAAACGCTCAATTTCCGTGGCACCAAAGGCTTTCTTGTAAAAATCGATGGCCCCTGCGGCGTTTTGTACGACGAGATTTGGAGTTAGCGAATGGTATCTCTCTGGAACACCTTTTACTGGATTGGGCATGCGATCCTCCTGATGATTTTTGCGGGCCGGACTCGCTTCCGCCCCAACACACGCAGAACTCACACGTGTTTGGCACCCCGGAGCTGGGCAACTTCGAAGAAAACTGCAGTAGCCGCAGTTTCCAACTCCGAAAAGCCGATGTCAAGGAATATGCGACCAATCTCGAAAAAAATTGTTACCGCAATGTGACGGGAATCATGTCTCTTCAGGGACCAATGTCCCTACGATGAGCTTCTTCGCTGCGGCCAACGTGCGAACGCTAATTGCTATTCGCCCATGCCAGTTTAGCCTCGCCGCATTCGATCACGATGGTGCTGAAGCGATCGACGTCGTCTTTGCTGACAAAAGGATGGGGCTCGCCCGGCTTGCGCGAATGTAGCGCGTCAACTTTTTCGAACATATTATCGAGCGCCGCATGGATGGATATGATCGCGTCCACGCCCGCTTTGTCTTCGACGTCCTTAAATCTCTTTGCGGACGCGATGTAGGTTTTTATCATCGTCTGCGTGTCCGGAAAAACCTGAACTCCGCCTTGCACCAGATTCATCGTTGTGCCGCCGATCATGCCGGCCAGATGCCGCTGATTGCCGTCCTTCACCGGGAAAATGATGGAAAGACTGCCCGCCGAAGCTCCCGGAGTGGAGTAAAGCGTGACCGTCGTATCGCCGAGCGTCACTTTCTGCCCATCCTTGGCAACCATGTCCTTAACCGGCTTCACCTTCGCGGGCGAATTATCGTTGGCCAGAAAATCCCAATCGCCTTCGGACATGATCACGCGCGCTGACGGAACGATCTTCTTCAGAGCATTGATTCCCCACGACTGATCGGAATGCGAGCGCACGATAATGGCGTACTTGATGTTTGCCGGATCAAGACCGAACGCGCGTAATTCGTCCAGGAGCGCAGGCGTGACCCAATCGAAATTCGTATTGATCAGAATGATGCCGGCTGATGTGGTGAGCGCCCAGGTAGATTCTGTTTTCGTCCCGATGTAATACAGGTTGTCAAACACCTTCGCCGGCGGCGCGTACCACTTGTCGCGCGGAGTTGGAGTCAATTTCGCGGCCTCGCCCGGCTCCAACGCAACATCCTTGCCCACCGGCTGTGGCCGCGCTCCGGGTTTCGGCTCCGCACACATCTGATTGAACGCCGAATTGAACACCTGCCAGGGCTGCGGGTTCGTAGCCTTGGGCGAGACAGCGGCCTTCGCCGCCGCGACGTGAGCTTCCGCCGCGTCTGCCTGGGCCCGCGCATCAAGCGCAAGTGCGTCCCAGGCCAGAATTACGAATAATGTCATTATCCAAGTACTCAATGCAGGCACCCCCGGTTTCTATAATAGCTGTTTTCGGCGTTGCTTATACACCAGTTCAATCATCGATGCCACACGTTTTGGCGCACCGAAGTCATTGCAACTACTAGGGTTAACAATCATTTGATTTGACAAAGAGCATTCCATGCTATAACTACGCCCCATCAGGACCGCGACCAAGCGCGCTGACGGGGTGGATGTCTGCGTAGACTACAGGGCCTGGGGAGTGTCTCATGAAGTTCAGGAACGTTTCCCTTCTGCTTTTTTTTGTCTCTCTATTTAGCTTTCAATCTTTAATCGCTCAGACGCCCGGCACCGGAGCTTTGACGGGCACGGTGAAAGATCCTTCCGGCGCCGTGATTCCAAACGCCACGGTGACGCTCACGAGCGTCGATACGGGCCAGGCGAGAACGACCATGACCGGGGCGGATGGCGTTTACCACTTTAGCCTCCTCCCGCCTGGAAACTATCGCGTGAAGATCGAATCGAGCGGCTTCAAGCCGGTCGAAGTTCCCTCCGTGAATGTTGCGGTAACGGAAACCGCGGTATTGGACCGCAATCTCGACGTCGGGGCCCAATCACAGACCGTTACCGTCGAAGGCGAAGTCGAAAATATTCAGACCGCCAGTTCGGCGCTGGGCACCGTGGTGAACACGCGCAGCATGGAAGCGCTTCCCTTGAGCACGAGGAACTTCACGAATCTTCTGGCCATGAGCGCGGGGGCCAACGCCGGTGTGACGAACTCCACGACATTAGGCAAGTCTGCCACGGGCATCGCCGTGAATGGCGCCGATATTGGGCAGAACACCTACCTGCAGGACGGTGTGGCCGTCAACACCTGGTTGAGCACTGGCACTACCCAGGAAGGCACGTCCTACGGCGCATTTCCGACTCCGAATCCGGACACCATCGAAGAGTTCAAGATTCAGACCTCGAACTACGACGCCGGCTACGGCCGCAATCCCGGCGCCAACGTCAACGTCATCACCAAGTCCGGCACCAATGCCTTTCATGGAAGCGGGTTTGAATTCTTCCGAAACAGCTCCCTGAACGCTAACGACTTTTTCTTTAATGCCACGTCCGTGCCTGGCGCATCAAGGCCGGTGCTGAACGAAAACCAATACGGCGGGACTTTTGGCGGCCCGATTAAGAAAGATAAGCTCTTTTTCTTCGTGGCCTATCAAGAGACTTCAGAGAGGAATGGCATCGCCGGGTTTGGCTATTCGCTGGTGAATTTGCCTCCGATTCCTAATATGCCTCGCGGAACTTGCCCATTAACGGCCGTGCAAGCGTCCCAGTGCGATTTGGCAGCTCAAAATTTCGCTAAGGCGTTAGGTACCGTTGTTTCCCTCGGCGCCGCTGCAGGAGTTAAACAAGATAAGACTGTGACCGGCAGCACGGTTAAGGTCAACGCCGATGGAATGAACATCAATCCCGTGGCCCTCAGGATCATGCAGCTCCAGCTACCCAACGGCCAGTATATGATGCAGGGCTCCAGCACGAGTCCGAGCGCGTGCGCGGCTCTGACGACAGCCTGTCAATTCCCGTCGTTCAGCTATACGAATCCGGCAACCTTCCACGACCATCAAGGACTGGGCAACTTTGATTACATCCTCAACAGCAAACACACCTTGTCGGGACGCTATTACTTTGAACAGGACCCCACGAACGGCCCCTTCGCTTCCAACGGAACCAGGATCACGGCCAGCAACGTCCTGCCCGGCTTTCCTGTATTTGAGGAAAAAACAAATCAGACAGCGCTGCTGAGGCTTACCTCGGTTCTCTCGAATAGCCTCGTCAATGAAGCGCGAGTCTCTTATCAGCGGCTCATTGCGGAAGGAAGCAATTCGAATCCGTACACGAACACGCAGTTTGGTATTACCGATCTAACGCCGGGAGTTGATAACTTCTCCGAGGTCACCATTTCGGGCCTGTCCAGCTTTGGCTCGAATACCGCGTTCGGTGTGGATAACCGGACCAACCAGTTCGAGGCTGCCGACCAGGTTTCCTGGACGCATGGCATACATTCGTTTCGGACTGGCTTCGAGGGACAGCGCATCAGAAACGACGCTGACACTCCCGGGTCGTCATACATGAACGTGGGGTTCAAATCGTTTGCTGATTTCCTGGTGGGTTTGCCGGCATGCCTTGCGGGCGCCACCGGCCCCGTCGTCGCCGTGCCTCACACCGTCGTTAACCCCAGTAATGGCGTCCCGTGTAATGGAAGCACATTAGCCAGTAATGTTAAGGGCATCGGCGGAACGACCCTGGCCAACGGTCAATATCAATATCAATTTCGTGTCAACTACCTCAGTGCATTCATCCAGGATGACATCAAGCTTAGCCCGCGATTTACACTGAATGCCGGCTTGAGATGGGAATGGGACGGATTCCCGGCTGTGGCTAATGGAGTCACCAGCGGCTTTTCGCCCGCCCTTTTTCAAGCTTCCCCTTTGCCGGGTACCGGATGTGTACTTAACGGTGTGCCGGCCGGATCGGGGGCGCCCGGAACTGCGGGATGCAGCCTGGCGGGGTTTGTGGTGCCCAATAATTACCCGAGTGCAATTCCAGCAGGAGTTACCAAGAGCGGCACTCCTTATGTCACCCAAAGCACCCCGCCCTGGCACAATTTCGGGCCGCGGCTCGGATTCGCCTGGCAGCCGACGTCCAGCAGCCGCTTCGTAGTACGCGGGGGAGCTGGGATCTTCTATGAGTTCGTCAATGGAGTTCAAGCTGCTTACTTCCCTCTGCGTGTTATGCCCGGTTCAGTAAACGTTCAATCGTCGCCACTGGGAAGCTGGCAACAGCCCGGAGTACCTCCGGCTGCGGTTCCAGGGCCTCCAGGCGGCTATGGATTCACGCCTCTGTGGGCAAACCCTGCGACAGGGCAGACTTCGGGCCTTCAACAAAACATGCTGCCACAGAACATAACGACGCCTTTGACCTACGAGTGGAACCTGAATACACAGTATGAATTCGTGAGGAATTGGGTTCTCGAGCTGGGATATGTGGGCTCGCATGGCATTCGTCAGGAGCAGGGAGGGGCGGTAGGCAACGCAACCAATTGGAACGCCGCCCAGTTGATCAGCCCCGGCAACACGATCAACGGTATTGTCTGCGACAACGTCGCGGTGTACTGCAACACAACGACGAACGTCAACCTCCGGGCGCCTTTCCCGGGGATATCCACAACCGACAACATGTTCGCGACCAACGGCGCTTACGTGTACAACGCCTTGCTGGCAACCGTAAGAAAGCAATTCTCTAAAGGACTATCGCTCCAAGTGTCGTACACATGGTCTAAGGGCTTAGTCACTCAAAACTATGGCATCAACACCGCGCCTTACGAGGTTTTGCAACTGGCGCCGAGCCCCGTTTACCATCCGCAGCGCGTAGTAATCAACTACGTATGGAACCTGCCAGTACACATGAATGGAATCGCCGGGAGGATCCTGAACGACTGGACCTGGGCCGGCGTCACTACGATCCAGAATGGAGTTCCGTTCACGGTTTACGACAGCAACTCGGGAGCCGCCTTTTTCCAGGGCGGGGCAGGCAGTGTCTATGCGGACACCTACGGGCCGGCCCAGATTTGTCCGGGCGTGGCACCCTTAACCACGGGCCCCATCGAGTCAAGATTAGGCGGCTCTCTCAGCGCAAATGGCTACTTGAACCCGGCTGCATTTGCGTCCTCAGGCGGAAGTTGTTCGCTACCGATTGCGCCGGGGGACAACCCAGCAGCAAAGAGCCCGGCTACGATGTTCGGCAACATTGGCATCGGCACTTTCATGTCACCAGGGCAGTACAACTGGGATATGTCTATCGCCAAATTCATCAAGATTCGCGAAAGCAAGACACTAGAGTTGCGGGGCGAGTTCTTCAACACCTTCAACCACCCGCAATTCTCGTTTAATCCTGTGGACGATCCGGCAGCCGCAGCTCAGGATGCTGGCGGCAGCACCTTTGGCCAGGTCAGCGTCAGTTCCGTGAATCCGCGGCTGATTCAGCTCGTCGTGAAGTTCTTGTTCTAGGGAGAAAGCTGGAAGCAAGGGCTCTCGCCCCAATTTAACGGCAATAACCTGAGGGAGAGCACGGCGCGATTCCGGCCGTAGCTCTCCCTTGGCATTTATGGAGACTTCTTCCGCCCGGTGACAAGAGCTACGGCAAAAATCTGAAACCGTTTACATGGCTGAAACGTTCTAAGTACATTCGAGCTGCGAGATTACACATGAAAACACGTTTGGCTACCCCTCTAGTGATCGGGGCATTTGCGTCGGTCTTCGTCTTCATACTTGCTCCATGCGTCCCCGCCCAACAGACGAAAGAGCAAGGATCGGCGCACCCCTATGCGGGATCTGGTAAAGCGCCTTCGAAGGCTCTGCCCGATGGCGGGCCAACGTCCCGCTTGCCCGATGGCCATCCAGATTTTTCTGGAATCTGGTTTGTCGGCTCGTTAGGTAAGGAAGATGCACTCCTCGTCCAATCTGCGGCCACCGAAGGTGATCCGGGGGTAAAGCCCTTTGATCCCAAAGTGACCCCGGAAGAGAAACCTTCTTTTCAGCCCTGGGCTGCCGAAAAGGTCGACCAACTGGGACGCGGGCCGGCTCGCGGAGCGCTATCGAAAATGCCCAAGGAGCAGCAACTCGCTGCCGTCAGCACCGAGATCGCAAGACTAGAGAGAGAGTGCGTGCCCGGCGGTGTTCCGGGGATCACCTTGGTGGGGGCGATGCACGGCATGCAATTGGTGTCTACGCCTGGCACTTTCGTGCAGCTCACCGAACTGAATCACGACTATCGCGTCATATCGATCGACGCGCGCGCGCATAGCAAAGAACCTGATCCTAAATTCAACGGTGAATCTGTAGCCCACTGGGACGGGGATACGCTGGTCGTCGACACAATTGGGCTCGACGATCGGTCCTGGAACGACGCCGGCGCGTGGATTCATAGTGATCAGCAACACGTCGTAGAGCGCTTTAGCCGTCCGTCGCGAAATTACTTGATTTATCAAGTCACGGTCGAAGATCCCAAGGTGCTGACCAAGCCTTGGGTCTCCGCTCCTCACAAATACTCGCTATCGGTTTCGGGCGAGCCGTTGAACGAGTGGTACTGCGGGATCAATCCAGACGGCGATGAGGAAGTGCGGGCGTTGAAGACAGACGAAAAAACGGCTGGAGGAGGAAATCAGCAAGGAATCGAGCCATTAGCTTCGGCGCTTGGCACCGGACGTTTTAATTTGCAGCAGCGAAGTCTTGCAATCAAGAATTTTGGTCCGAGCATTCAATCATGACTAGGGAGATGGGTATGAACCGGGGTTTTTCGAATGCACTCTTTCTTACGGCAGTAGTAGCGGCTTCTGTGAGTTTGGTCTCTTTTTGCGCGAACGCTCAGGAGAAATCGAACGGTCAGGAAAAGAAGGGACAATTTTCAACTCCAGGCTATACACACGGAGAACCTTCAAAACCTCTGCCGGATGGCGGACCGGCGCCTCGGCTTGCAGACGGGCATCCGGATTTTTCCGGCGTTTGGTTCAAGGGCCTTCTTGGAAAGGAGGATGCTACCCTCGTAGGTTCCTTCGGGGTGCTCGATCCAAACCAGAGGGAGTTTGACCCCAAAGTGACGCCGGAGGAAAAGCCTTCGTTCCAACCGTGGGCGGCCGCAAAAATCAAGGAACAGCAGGCGAACCTCGTGGCGGACACTCGCGATCCCTCTTCATTCGACAAGCTGCCCCGGGAACAGAGGTTAGCCGCTCTGGATTTGGAGATCCTCAAGCTCTCCAGGAATTGCATGCCTCACGGTGTTCCGGGCATTGTCCTCAACGCGGATCGCCCCTTCCAATTCGTATCGACGCCCGGACTATTCGTTCAGCTCGACGAGCACAATCACGACTATCGCGTTGTGACAATCGATGGGCGTGCGCATAGCAAAGAACCCGACCCCAAGTTCAATGGCGAATCGGTCGCTCACTGGGATGGGGATACACTCGTGATCGACACGGTCGCGATTGATGAGAGGGTCTGGAATGGGGAGCAATGGCAGTTCCATAGCGACCAGGAACACGTGATTGAGCGCATTACCCGCCCCTCCCTGAACTATTTGGTTTACCAGGTCACCATCGAAGATCCGAAAGTGCTGACAAAACCGTGGACCTCCGCGCCCCGCCGTTACTCGCTGGGCCACGAAGCTCTGCTTGAGTGGTACTGCGGGATCAACGGTCATGATGATGAGGAACTGCAATCTTTGAAGCAGCAGCGGGACCGCCTGCAGGCCCAGAAATAGTCTTAAATCGGCTTTGGTGACTCGGATCGAACCGACAATTTCGTCTGTCATGGAGCGCGACGTATGAGAACGAAAATCTCGGGTTATATCGGCGTGATCTTAGGCTTGCTGATCGTTTCGATCCCTCTAATGGCGCATCACGGAACCGGCGTCTCTTACGACATGAAAAAAGTGGTCGCCATGAAAGGCGTCGTCACGCGTTTTGCGTTCGCCAATCCGCACTCGCAATTGTATTTCGATGTGACGGACGATAAAGGCACCGTCACTCATTGGGCCGCCGAGATGAGGGCTCCTGGCAATTTACTCGCGGAGGGCTACACAAGGCACGGCTTAATGGAAAAGCTGGCGCCGGGAACACCCATTACGGTCACCGGGAATCCCTCCAAGTCTGGTGCGCCTGTGCTGGTCTTCTCAAAGGCAGTGCTCGGTGACGGATATTGCATCTGCAACCACGACGGAGGAATCGGTAACGACAAGGGTCCAGATGACGGCACGGGACAATAGAAACGGGAAAGTATTCGCAATGCGAAATCATTTCCTAACTACGTTGGTGATTCCCTTAGCTGCCGCATTGGTGCTCTCGTCGCCTGCCTTCGCTCAGGTTTATTACGGACCGAGCAGCCAGGGTAAACGCACCAAGGAAGCCGAAGCCGCTGCGGCCGCAGCAGCCAAGCCCGCATATGACCCTCACGACATTTCCGGGGTGTGGTGGGGCCGTGGCAACAGCTTCTTCATGGGCAAGCCGGTCGGCCGCTATGACGCTCCCACGATATTGCCGCCACCACTCACCGCCTGGGGCGAAGAACAGTTCAAAGCCCATAAGCCTTCGAGCGGTCCCCACGCCGTTGAACCCGCATTGGGAAATGATCCGCTCGGCCACTGCGATCCTTTGGGGTATCCGCGGAATCTTTGGGCCAATGACCGCCCGTTCGAAATGATTCAGACGCCCGGCAAAATCGTGCAGCTATTCGAATGGGGCCACACATCCCGAGAAATCTGGACGGATGGCCGCAAGCTTCCCGAAGACCCCGACCCGCGCTGGTATGGCTGGGCGGTAGGTCATTGGGAGGGCGACACTCTGGTTGTCGATTCGACGGGCTACGACGAGAGAGCGTGGCTCGATAACCTCGGCTATCCCCATAGCGAAGGGATGCACTTGCAGGAGCGCTTTCATCATCCGGACGCGATGACGCTGGAAATCACGATGACCCTGGATGATCCAAAGGCCTATACAAAGGCTTGGGCTGGTGGCAAAGAGATGTATCATCTGCAACTACCGAAAGGCCTCACGGTTCTCGAGGAGGCCTACTGCGTGCCTTCCGAGGAAGAAAGCTTTAACCAAGGGGTTCGCGATCCGGCCGGCAAAGGAATCAGCAGCAAATAGAAGATAGGGAGATGAGCGCCATGAAGTTCAAGTTCGCGATTTACGTAATCCTGGTTGCGAGTTTTCTGATGCTCGGAATTCCGCTGTTTGCACACCACGGCACGGGCGTTGCCTACGAGGTCGATAGAGTCGTCACCATAAAAGGAACAGTCGTGGATTGGCTCTGGTCAAATCCCCACTGCGGGCTCCTTTTCGATTCCACAGACGATAAAGGCAATGTCGTGCATTGGGGAGCCGAACTGGGTAATCCTCATCAGATGTCCGGTGCCGGCTTCAGCAAAGACTCCTTCAAGTCCGGGTGACAAGATTACTGCGACCGGTCACCCTGCTAAATCCGGCGCGCCTCGCATGACGCTCGACCACGTCGTGCTTTCTGATGGCCGTGTGCTTTCCGGAAGGGGCGTCAAAGGAAATGGAGAGCATGACGATTCCTCATATTGAAACGGTCGCCCGTAAAACAGATCGGAGCCTAGACCATGGGAAAGTATTTTGCGAAGTCATTTGGCGTGCTCGCGTCCGTTTTGGCTCTATGCAGCCTCGGCTCGCTCAGACGTATGGCACGAAAGGCTACGCACCCGGAGCGTGGAAGCCCGAAGAATTGCCGCCGGAACTCTCGAAACCCAAGCCATTTAATGCTCACGATCTCTCCGGCGTTTGGTCGATGCCCACAAAGGGATTCGAAAAACACTCGCTCACTTCAAAGCCCTTGGCCCTGGAGCATGTTCCTAACGAGATGAAGCAAACCTCTGTGCCTCCCCCGATGACGGCTTGGGGCAAGGCCCGGCTCGAGGAGACCAAAGTGAGTTACGGCCCCCGGTCTGTTCCTCCGGGCACGGGAAATGATCCCGTCTCGACTTGCGAACCGCTCGGTTATCCGCGCGACCTCTGGGAGGCCAACTTAAGGCCATTTGAGTTTGTTATAGCATCCGATCGGGTGCTAGAGCATATGCAATACCACGATATCTGGCGCACGATTTGGACCGATGGCCGAGCGCTGCCGAAAGATCCCGACCCAGCTTGGTACGGATACTCCATTGGCAAATGGGAGGGAGACACTCTCGTCATCGACTCGACCGGTTACGACGACCGAACCTGGCTCGATCACTTCGGAAATCCCCATAGCGACCAGATGCGCCTGCAGGAACGCTGGCGCCGCGTCGATCCCGACACTCTCGAAGTGACCATGACTCTCACCGACCCGAAGGCCTACACAGAGCCGTGGGTGAGCGACAAAATCACTTTCGTGAGAGCAAAAGCCGCTATCTTTGAAGAGATCTGCGCCCCGTCGGAAGAAAATCGCTTCAACGATCGAGTCAGGGACGCGGCGGTTGGAAAGTCCAAACCTTGACAGAGTTTTTGCGTTTCTATAAATTCGGGTCACCTGGGTGACCCGTAACTTGGAGAAGGAGAATTCCATGAGACGTCAGCTCCCGATCGCAATCGTTGCAAACTTGAGCCTCTTGGTAGTTAGTTCCCTGCTGTTAGCTATTCCAGTTTTCGCCCATCACGGTTTTCAGTTCGAATTCGACGGAAGCAAATACATCTACATCACGGGTACCCTGACGAAGGTCGAATGGGAAAATCCCCACATCTATTTCAATGTCGAATCCAAAGTGGGGCCGCAGGATCCCAGCGCTCCGGATCCGGCAGGCAAAGTAACCAGCTGGCGCTTTGAGGGCTCGTCGGTCAGCCTGGTGCAAAGAACCGGCACGCGTCGCACCGATTTGGTGGATAGCATCGGCAAGACCGTCACCGTAAGAGCATGCCCCGGCAAGGGCGGGCTCCCCAAGGGCGCCGCGGAGACCGTAAAGGTTTCCGACGATCGGGAGATCGTGGTCGGCAGAAAACGATACTACGGAGAGGGCCCGGCTCCATCGGATATCGATAAGGATCCAGTGAACTAACTCCCCCGGCTCAATTTGCGATCGATTTGGCAGTGTCTCACCTGGGGCACTGCCACCTTTTTTCCGGCTTGTTACAGCGTGATAGGATATGCGCCGCCAATCGCAGAAGCGCTGCGGCGCGGCAATCTCGAATAATCCGCCTGCGCAAACAGTGCATTCTCTTGTGCGCGGCAGGGCAAGGAAGGCCAAATGAAATTCAAGTCCAGGCGAGTCATCGTTGAAGCCATCGTAATGACGGCCGTGTTGCTGCTCGGCTTTGCGTCGGCAAATGGCCAGGCTACGCCACAGGAAAAGCCCCAAATGGCGGACGATATTTTCAAAAACGTGCAGGTTCTTCGGGGACTGACCGTGGACGAATTCATGGGAACGATGGGCTTCATCGCCGCCGCCCTGAGCATGAATTGCATTGATTGCCATAGCGTGGAAGCCGCCAGCGATGTGTCCAAATATGCCGTCGATACCCCGACCAAGCAGACCGCGCG
The DNA here is from genome assembly GCA_963803735.1 of uncultured Acidobacteriota bacterium. Lineage (GTDB taxonomy): Bacteria > Acidobacteriota > Terriglobia > Acidiferrales > UBA7541 > Palsa-189. The sequence continues at coordinate 78,622 of CAWDNV010000032.1, forward strand.
CAAAATGATCCTGATGGTGAAATCCATCAATGCGGGCAATTTCGGCGGGAAACAGACGGTCACCTGCTACTCTTGCCACCGCAGCCAGAACTTTCCGAAGAACATCCCGAGTTTGGCGGAACAATATGGCGTTCCGCCCCCGGAAGATCCAAACGAGATAGACCTCGTCGGCGAACCCAGGTCCGGTGCGCCTTCCGCCGATCAGATTTTCGACAAATACGTCCAGGCGCTCGGCGGCGCGCAGCAATTAGCCAAGCTCACGAGTTTTGTTGGCAAGGGGACTTATGAGGGTTTCGACACCGGGGACGAAAAGGCTCCGGTCGAAGTCTACGGCAAGGCTCCCAATCAGCTCACTGCCGTCGTTCATATCCCGCAGGGAGACAGCATCAGAACCTACGATGGCCGCATCGGTTGGCTGACCTCGACGGGAACGCTCTTGCCCATACCTGTGTACGACCTCGCCGGAGGAAATCTCGAGGGCGCCAAACTCGACGCGGAGCTCTCATTTCCTGGCCAGATCAAGCAAACGCTCACAGGATGGCGCACAGGATTCCCGCCCACTTTCATTGACGATAATGAGGTCGATGTCGTTGAAGGAATGGGTGCCGCGAAAACTCCAGTGAAATTATTCTTCGACAAAAAATCCGGCCTCCTGACGCGGCTCGTGCGCTACACAGTTACGGCGATTGGCACCAACCCCACACAGGTCGATTATTCCGACTATCGCGACGTCGCCGGTGTGAAGATGCCCTTCCACTACACCGTGACCTGGACCGACGGCCGCTCGACCACTGAGCTCAGCTCCATCCAGCCGAACGTACCCGTGGATGCTTCGAAGTTTGCCAAACCAGCGGGAGCGCGCAAAGCGGCAACGCCCTAAACTTCTGCATCGACCAAGTCTTTTAACAGAATTATTCATCCTTTGATCGGCCCTCCGGTCGAAATTGGCCTCCCATTTTCGACTTATCTGTAGGCACGCTACAATGATCGACGCGCCAATGATTGCGGCAAAATCATCCGCCCGCCTGGCGGCACGATTTTGTCGCCTTCAGTGACGGTTCGGTCTCCCACTAGGACGAGCAGCACATGGTTACCCGCTTAGACGCGCCCAAGCATGATCTCTCCTCGTTGCGCATCGATGATGCTCAGCGCAAGCGCGGCAATTTGGGAAAGCGCCTGGCGTTTCTCATCGGCGGCCTGATCCTCCTAGCGGGATTCGCCGCAGCGTTCATTGCCTTCCGCGGAAGGACACCCGAAGTAGAAGTTGCCGTGGCGCAAAAGCCGCCCGTCGGAGGGCGCGAGGCATTGTTGAACGCCAGCGGCTATGTCACGCCCCGCCGGCGCGCCACCATTGCCGCAAAAATCACGGGACTCGTTACGGGCGTCTTCTTCGACGAGGGCACTCACGTGCGCGAGGGGCAATTGCTGGCCAAGCTGGACGATTCTGATGCCCGCCGGGCATTGGACTCGGCAAAAGGCGATCGCGACTCAACCGAGGCGACAGTTCACGACTATGAGGTGCAGCTTCGCAACGCCCGCATCACGTTGCGCCGAACCGAGCAGCTGCAGCAGGCTGGCATCGATACACAGGAACAACTCGATAACGCACGCACCGCCGTTGATAGTTTGCAGGCCAAGATCGATCTGGTGAAAACGCAGGTTACCACCGCGGAAGCCAGAATCCGGGAAGCACAGCAGGCTGTGGACAACTGCACAATCGTCGCGCCGTTCGACGGCATTGTGGTCTCCAAGGACGCGCAAATTGGCGAGATGGTCTCGCCTATTTCCGCGGGCGGCGGCTTCACGCGTACGGGAATTGCCACCATCGTGGACATGAATTCGAATGAAATTGAAGTGGACGTTAACGAGGCCTATATCGCCCGTGTCACTGCCGGCCAGGCCGTAACCGCCGTTTTGGATGCCTATCCCGACTGGCAAATACCCTCGCAGGTTCGCACAGTGATTCCGTCAGCCGACCGCCAGAAAGCCACGGTAAAGGTACGGGTTTCCTTCCTTAAATTGGACCCGCGAATTCTTCCTGATATGGGCGTGAAGGTCACCTTCCTTGGCGAGGAAAAGAACAAAGAGCATAGCCCCGCTGGTCCCGCTGGCGTCCTCGTCCCCGAAAGCGCCGTGCGAGACGATAACGGCCAGAAGATCGTGTTCCTCGTTAAGGAGAATCATGCCGAGCGCCGCGCCGTCACCCTTGGCAGCGTCAGGGGTGGAGAGGCGGAAATCATTGGCGGCCTCGTGCCGGGCGATGCGGTGATCGTCAAGGGACCGCCCGGCCTCCGGGACGGGCAAAACGTCGAGGTCCGAAAATAGGGGATAGCAGAAAATAGGAGAGCCAATGGTCAGAGTGGATGGCAGCGGAGGCGCGAACAGTCTGATCAAAGTACGCGGCCTGGACAAAACCTATCATCGCGGCGGGGGAGAGATTCACGTTCTGCAGGGATTGAATCTGGACGTGGACAAGAGTGACTTCGTGGCGTTCATGGGCCCTAGCGGCTCTGGCAAGACCACGCTCCTGAATTTGCTCGGCGGCTTGGACGTCCCAACCCGCGGCACAATCACCGTTGCGGGCGACGAAATCACGCATATGTCCGGCCACAAGCTCACCGAATGGCGCGCACGCCACGTTGGCTTTGTCTTCCAGATGTACAACTTGATTCCGGTGCTGACTGCGTTTCAAAACGTGGAGCTTCCCCTGTTACTCACCAAGCTCTCCAAAAAGCAGCGCCGCCAGCACGTGGAGACAGCATTGAACGTCGTCGGCTTGGGAGACCGCATGAACCATTACCCGCGACAACTCTCCGGAGGACAGGAGCAACGCGTGGCCATTGCGCGCGCGATTGTGGCCGATCCTACCTTTCTGCTATGCGACGAGCCCACGGGCGACCTTGATCGCCAAAGTGCCGACGAAATTATGGCGCTCATTGAAGAGTTGGTGAAAGAGTATGGCAAGACCGTTCTGATGGTGACGCACGACCCTCTGGTAGCCCGCCGTGCGGACACGACGCTTCATTTGGATAAAGGAGTTCTGGTGGAATCCGGAGAACCACAGCGAGTGGCGGCGCGAGGACGTCATGAAATTTAGCCGCCTTATCTTCGCCAATCTCTTTCGCAAGAAAATCCGTCTGGCTCTTACCATCGGCTCGTTCGCCGTGGCGCTTTTCCTTTTCTCGTTTCTTGCGGTAGTGCGCGACGCTTTCAACCGTGGCGCGGATATTGCCAGCGCCGATCGCTTGTTCGTTATCAATCGAACCTCGATCATCAATCCGATGCCGCTTTCATATCGCGACAAAATGCTGCGCATTCCCGGCGTCAAAATGGCCACCCACGATAACTGGTTCGGCGGCGTCTATCAGGACGAAAAGAATTTCTTTCCCCAGTTCGTTATCGATTCGGAAAATCAGCGTCAGGTTTACCCCGAACTCATCGTTTCCGACGAGGAATGGAACAATTTCGTCAAAGACCGTCAGGGCGCGATCGTAGGCGTTCACACGGCGCAGCGCTTCGGATGGAAAATCGGCGATCGAGTGCCCATCAAAACAACGATCTGGGGCAGCGGCAATTGGGAATTTAATATCGACGGCTTTTACCACGGCAAGCGTGCCCAGGACGACGAGACGCAATTTTGGTTTCAGTGGGACTACTTTGAGGAACACGTTCCCGACGCCCTGAAAGGACAGGTCGGCTGGTATGTAGTCCGCGTCGACTCCCCGGACGATGCCGTGCGCGTGTCCAAAAGTATCGACGCGGAATTTGCCAATTCTCCATACGAAACCAAAACCGAAACGGAATCGGCCTTCGCCGCCAGTTGGGTCAAGCAATTCGGCAACATCCGGTTTTTGATCCTCAGCATCGGCACGGTTGTTTTCTTCACGCTTCTCCTCGTCACCGGAAACACCATGGCTATTTCCGTGCGCGAACGAACCGCCGAGCTCGCCGTTTTCAAAGCTATCGGCTTCTCCGATCGCGCGGTTCTCTTTTTCGTGCTGGCCGAGTCTCTCCTCATTTCTTTTTTTGGCGGGCTTGTGGGACTGCTGCTTGCTCTTTTGGCTATCCCCGTTATGGCGAACGCTCTCAACGGCATGTTGCCGCAGTTGGTTCTGGCGCCATCCGTCCTTGTTTCGGGAATGGTCACTGCCCTGGCTGTTGGTTTGGCCAGCGGTCTTTTGCCTGGGTTGGGCGCCATGCGTTTGCAAATCGTGAGCGCGCTGCGGAGAGTCTGAAGATGTCCGGAATCGCGGCCAAACTCCTTTTTGGATTCGTTCTGACGCTCGCGGCGATCTTTGTGCTGCTGATCCTCGCGGGCCTGCTTGCGGGGTTGCTCGCTCCCTTCCTCGGGTCTGTTCCCATTTCGTACAACTTCAGGAGCATAAGAGCACGGTGGACATCGACAATCGTTGCCGTGCTTGGCATCGCCGGCACGGTAGGCGTGTTTGTCGCCATGCTATCGCTGGCCAACGGCTTCAGAGCTACGCTAGTCGCTTCCGGTTCGCCGGGGAACGCGCTCATCCTGCGCGCCGGCTCTCCCACCGAAATGATGGGTGGAGTGACTTTGGATTCGGTGCGAGTCGTTCAAGACGCCCCGGGCGTGGCTCGGGACTCTTCGGGGCCGCTGGTGACGCAGGAAGTGGTCGGCGTCATGCCTTTTCCCTTAATCACCACGGGCACTGACGCCAATGTGCAGGTCCGCGGCGTCTCCTCAAACGTCCTGCGTATCCGCACCTTCGCTAAAGTCACCGAAGGGCGAATGTTCCAGCCTGGCCTTTCCGAGATCGTCGTCGGCAGGAATGCTTCGAGAACGTACATTGGCCTTACTCTCGGGAATACGGTTCAGTTCGGCGGCGGCCGCTGGCAGGTGGTTGGCATCTTTGACGCCGGAGGCTCCGCCTTCGATTCCGAAATCTGGTGCGATGCCAAGCTTCTTAACGAAATCCTGAAACGGCCGGACAATGTCTTTCAATCCGTTACGGTTCACCTGGCCTCTCCGCAGACTTTTCAGCAATTCAAGGACGCTGTCACCTCCGATCCGCGCATGAACGTGGACGTCACGCGGGAGATCGACTATTACGCCAAGCAATCCACGACCATGACGCGGCTCATCACTGTGCTTGGCGGCCTTGTCGCGGCGATTATGGCTATCGGCGCCGTTTTTGGGGCGCTCAATACCATGTACTCCGCAATTGCCGAACGCGGCCGCGAGATTGCTACCATGCGCGCGGTCGGTTTCAGCAGTTCGAACGTGATTCTCTCTTTTCTCTTTGAGGCGTTATCGATTTCGCTGGTAGGCGGGATACTCGGATGCCTGGCTGTTCTTCCGCTCAACGGATTCACAACCAACACCATGAATTTTCAGACCTTCGCGAATGTCGCCTTCGCATTCAAGATCACGTTCGATCTCCTGCTTCTGGGTATCGTCTTTGCTCTGGTCATGGGCGTTCTCGGCGGAATGCTGCCGGCCATTCGCGCCGCCACGCGCCCCGTCGCCGTCGCCCTTCGCGAGCTGTAGACGGCCTCGGCAGTGATTAGCGCCCGGCGCTCAGCGGCGTCGCTTTCTCCGATGTGGATGTCGGCAGTCCGTGCTGCGACAAGAACGTTCGAATCGCGGCATAAGCCTTCAGGTTTTCTTCGTCCGTAAAGCCGCCGTGTTTTCCGTTCGGAATGGTGACGAGTTCGTGAGGCACTCCCGCTTTCGCCAGCGCCTGGTGCAGCCTCTGTTTCTGCGTATAAGGAACCACCGGGTCTGCGTCGCCATGCACGCTGATGATTGGAGGAATGCCGGCGCGTACGTAAGTCAGCGGCGACACTTGCTTCGCCAGTTCCTCGCGATTAGGGAGTACACCCAGCCACGCCGTTGCCCAGGATCGCTGATTGGCGCCGCCGATCAATTCGTTTACGTCCGCGATGCCGTACCAATCGACGATCGCCGCCACCTTTAATTCATCCGTGTTGTTCGGAGCGTTCGACGACGCGCCTCCCGCGCGGTCTCCGGGACAGGTGTTGTCGAAGCCAGCCGATGTCGGCAGCATTCCCGTAATCAGCGCCAAATGTCCGCCGGCGGATTGGCCGCTCGTGATGATCCTGCTGGTATCGAAGTTGTATTGCGCCGCGTTGCGGTAGATCCAACGCAGGGCGCACCGCGCATCTTCCACCGCTGCCGGAGCGAGCGCCACGTTCGTCATTCGATATTCCACGTTCACCACGGTCCAGCCCATCTGCAGATACGGAAGCAACGAAAAAGTGGAAGCTTCCTTGTTCCCATTAGTCCAGCCGCCGCCATGAAAAAACATGATGGTGGGATTGGGGGCCTTCAGGCCACGCGGCTCATACACGTCCAGCTTCGCATCCCAGTTGCTCGCGGTGCGATAGACGATGTTCGACATGAATTGGTAGTTATCGCCAATGTGCACAAGATCGCGCAACGAGTCCGCTGATTGAGCGCGCACCGAAACCGGTGCAGTGATCGCAATAAACGAAAGAATGGTTAGCCCCGATAGCAAATATCGCGATAGCCAATATCTCTTCATCGGTTGAATCTCCTTTGCAGTTACTTCCTGGCGGTTTGCGCTTTAGGGAAACTCATCTGGCAAGCACATCGAATATGCTGCTTATAGCACCCCCGCTACACCTCCACAAGCCCTCTCACAGAACCGCCGACCGTGAGTCCGAAAAAACATCATCCCGTGCGGTTTCTCCTTTGTCCACGAGCCTCTTTACTCGCGCGCTAAAACGACCATCCGATCAGGTCCTCCGGCGAAAGTCTACCTACAGGATGAGCTTTCGCCGGTTAATGAAATCGTCCCGAGCGAGCATCGCGAGAGAGGATCTCTCTTCTTAACGAGCTCTTTACTTGCGCGGTAGAATATTACCCCTGCTCGAAATGAATTCTCACGGGCCTGACCGGCTATAACGTCCAGGCTGGCCTGAATGAATCGTCGGGTAGTTCCGGTTCAATCTCCGGATTGCATGACAGGCGCGGGCGCATTACAGCCTTGCCAACTCTCGCCAAAGAATTACTCCTCCTTCTACCGGCCGGCACTTTCAGAAGCTCTTTTTTCGAATGGAGAGGAAATTCGCTTCCCCTCTCCTGCTCTCTAGGACTTGGCCGCCTGGAAAAGAGGTTCCATTCTCAGGGCCAGTTTTCATCCGCATCAAGCGCTCCAGTTTGCGGCCGTTCCGTCGGATCGTCACCTCGAACCAACGAGTTTGCGGAGCTAAGCATAGTGAGAGTGTGCGGAGCTAAGCATAGTGAAATGAACACTTGCACAAAAAAGGTGGGGGGGTACCCTCACGGTTTTTCGATGTTTCCTCCTCTCCGAAGTCGGGCTTCGGGAATCTCGTTCTTGCGAGAATCGTTACAAGGAGTGTAGAGTGGCGTCCTCCACGGACCGGCCAAGCCAAACGCATACGGAGGTACTTATGAAGCTCGTACGTCGTGCCACAGCCGACCTCGGCCGGCGGGAATTCCTGGGCGGACTCGCCGCCATCGGCGCGAATGTCCTTATCTCCAGAAGCGCATTTGGAGCCCAAGCCACTGCGGCGCCGCACCGGATCGACGTCCACAACCACCTGACTCCCTCGGCGTACGCGTCGGAACTCGGCGCCCAGCATCTTCTTTCCCAACCGGTTCTCAGTTGGACGCCTATGAAAGATCTCGAAGATATGGATCGAGCCGGGGTGGCGACCTCAATCCTGTCGCTTGCGCCTCCTGGCGTATGGCATGGCGACGACGCTGCAGCGCGGCGTTTGGCCCGTAGTTCCAACGAGGAAGCGGCGCATCTGGTTGCCGATCACAAGGGCCGCTTTGGCATGTTCGTCAACCTGCCCATGCCGGACGTCGACGGAAGCTTGAAGGAGATCGAATACGGTCTCGACACTCTCAAAGCTGACGGCGTGGCTATGTACACAAGCTACGACACCAAATGGCTCGGCGATCCAGCTTTCAATCCTGTTTTCGACGAACTCAACCGGCGTGGCGCAGTCGTTTACACCCATCCCAAATCCGCCGCCTGCTGCAAAAACGTCCTGCCCAATATCTCCGACTCGGAAATCGAGTACGGAACCGATACGACTCGCGCGATCACGGAATACGTTTTCGGCGGAACGGCCAGGCGTTGCCCGAACGTGCGCATCATCTTCTCGCACTCCGGAGGTACGATGCCGTTCTTGATCGAGCGCTTCGTCAATTTAGCGAAGAGTCCGGCATTTGCAGCGCAGCTTCCGCAAGGGTTTTTGGCTGAGGCGACGAAGTTCTACTACGACACTGCGCAAACAGCTAATGCTGCCGCCATGTCTGCGCTTCTGAAGGTCGTGCCCGTTTCGCAGATTGTTTTCGGCACGGACTTCCCTTTCCGCACCGCTGCAGATCACGTGAAGGGGCTCAAGGAATGCGGACTGTTTAGCGCCAAGGATCTGCAGGCAATCGATCGCGAGAATGCCGCACGGCTTTTTCCGCGATATAAAACCTGACTCCAAATTCTAATTTGGTTGCGTTTCTCCCCTGCAAAAACTTGCCGTCTTGGCCGGTCGGAAGGCAACCAATACTTTTGAATATCATCCAATATGCGATCACATGGGCCCCCTTCGCGTACCGAATCTCTTATTTTTCATTTTAGGCGCGAGCTTGACGTTGGCGTTGCTGTCAGGCTGTGGCAACTCGGGGAACAGCAACCCGACGAGCAGCAGTGCCAGCTGCGGCGCCACCGGCACGCCCAATACGACTTCCGCCTCGCCATCTTCCATCGACGTCGTCACATATCATTACGACAATTTGCGCACTGGCCAAAATACGCAGGAAACGATTCTTACCCCCGCTAATGTGAATTCCACGCAATTCGGGAAACTTGGCGAGTTTGCCGTGGTTGGAAAAGTCGACGCGCAACCGCTTTACCTCTCGAACCTCTTCATTCCTGGCGGGGTAACGAAGAATGTCCTGTACGTCGCCACCGAACACGGCTGCGTCTACGCCTTCGACGCCGACAGCATAGGCTCGAGCGGGAGCAAACCTCTATGGATCGCATCCACCGAATTGTCAGGGGAAGTGCCCAGCGACGACCGCGGCTGCGGCCAGGTGACTCCTGAAATCGGCGTCACGTCCACGCCGGTGATTGACCGTAAGCGTGGAGCGATCTACGTGGTGGCCGTCTCCAAAAACGCTAGCGGAACTTACATCCATCGGATACATGCGCTGGATTTGACTAGCGGCGCGGAACTTTTTGGCGGGCCTACGGTCGTTACTGCCAGCTATCCGAACAGTTCGGGAGGAAGTGTGGTTTTTGATCCTTCCGTATATAACGAACGGCCCGGCCTTCTGGAGTTCAACGGAACGATTTACACCACCTGGGGCTCGCACTGCGATCAGGGCGCGTACACTTCCTGGGTCATGGCCTATAGCGCCGATACTCTCAAGCAAACGGCGGTTTTGAATCTCGTACCCAACGGTAGCGATGGAGGCATATGGATGTCGGGCGCAGCACCAGCGTTGGATGCGTCCGGGAATATTTATTTCATCGTTGGCAATGGGACGTTCGACACAAACTTGACCCCATCCGGATTCCCTTCGCAGCATGATTGCGGAAACTGCTTTGCGAAGATTTCGCCGATTTCTTCCTCGCCGCCGCTTTCACTGCTCGACTACTTCACGCCCTCGAACACGGTGGCTCAATCGGATCAGGACCTCGATTTCGGCTCTGGTGGCCCTTTGCTCCTGCCGGATCTGATGGACGCTAGTGGCACGACGCGGCATTTGGCAGTAGGGTCCGGAAAAGACGCGAATATTTATGTTCTCGACCGCGACAACATGGGGAAATTCAATTCTGGAGTAGACAATATCTATCAGTTGATTCCGGGTGAGCTCTCCGGCGCTGAATTCGGCAAGCCTTCTTATTTCAACAATACGGTCTATTACGGCGCCGTTGGCGATACGCTCAAGGCCTTCCCCATCACCAACGCCAAACAGGCAATGACACCGGCTTCACACAGTCCAACCAACTTTGCCTACCCGGGAACGACGCCGAGCATTTCCGCCAACGCCAACACGATGGGAATTGTCTGGGCGGTGGAAAATGGCGGTACGGGAGTGCTGCATGCTTACGACGCTACGAATGTAGGCAAGGAACTGTACAACTCCAATCAGGCCAGCAACGGACGCGACCACTTCGCCGACAATAAATTCATCACTCCGATGGTTGCAAACGGGCGTGTGTACGTGGGAACGCCCGCAAGCGTGGCCGTTTTCGGTTTGTTGCCGTAGCAATCGCCCTCTAACTTAATCCTCCGAAAACCTAGGTGCGGTGCAAGCAGGCTTGCCGTGCTTTCGATGTTGTGGAAATTTATGGCCGAACCGGTGTAGGATTGGCCCAACCTTAGACACCATTACCAATTACGATCGATAAAAGATGGACGGTTTTTTATTGGAAACAGACGACGGGGCGCGCACGTCTAAAGCGATAACAACGTCTCTCCGACATCAAGGAGGCAATATGAGGGGCTTCAAAGTGACGGCTGCTTTGTGGGTTGTGAGCTTGGCCTTTTCGGGACCCGTGTCGGCGCACCATTCAGTGCAATCGGTGTTTGACATCCACAAGACGATTACCGTTACTGGGACTATCGCGAAAGTCGAATGGATCAATCCCCATTCGTACATAACCGTGAATGCCAAGGATGCGACCGGAAACGTTCAGAAGTGGGGCTTCGAATTGGGCGCGCAAGCGGCCCTCCGGAGATCGGGACTGAGCAGGGCCGACCGCGGCGGCATAAAGCCGGGAGACGAAGTCACGATCATTGCGCAGCCCGCGCGCGATGGCTCAACGAATGGAATTATGCGGGAAATGAAGATGGGCGACGGCCGCGATTTCAAGTTCAACTATGACCCGAACGGCAACGTCGCGGATGGCAGCAACTAACCGGCGCAACTGAGCCGCAAGTACGCGACAGGAGGTTTTTCGCGATGAAATATCTTCGACATCTTGGGCTCGCTAGTCTGGCCGTATCGCTGTGCCTGGTTGCTGCTCCGGCTTTTGCGCAGGAGGAAGCGCCGGGGATGATGCACAACGTCACCGTAAGACCGGTGCCGACCGGTGTGACGCCGAGGACTCCGGATGGACATCCGGATTTTACGGGCGTGTGGAACGGAATGGCGGACAATTTGCTAGGCGTGCCAAACCAAATGCACAACGAAGGCATTGCCGTGGAGAACGATCATTCGACGTATGACGTGCTTACCGGCGCAAAGATTGCAACCTGGCCGCTCGCGAGACCCAGACGGCAGAATGGGGAGCAGAGCGAACGTGCGGCCACCCTACTGCGTCGGATGGGCGCAAGCAGGCCCATCTACAAGCCTGAATACTGGGATATGGTGAAGCAGTTCGACGCCAACGCCAACGAGGAAGATCCCTCCAATAACTGCATGCCTGCAGGTGTTCCTCGCGTGGGCAGTCCCTCTTATATTGGCCAATTTCCCAACTATCTGATCTTCATCTATCCGGGTCAGGGCGGCCTGATCGCCACGCAAACGATGTACCGCATGATCCCTCTCGATGGCCGGAAGCACACGCCGCTGCAGGATTTGGATGGGAGTTATACCGGCGAAGGGATCGCCCATTGGGATGGAGACACGTTAGTGGTTGACACCTGGGGTTTCAACACCGCAACCTGGTTTGATCAACTCGGCGGCTATTTTCATAGCGAAAACATGCACGTAGTCGAGCGGTTTCAACGCAACGGAAACACGCTGACATGGACCGCGACAATCGACGATCCAGACGTGCTGCTCGAGCCTTGGACCACGACGCCACGCATACAGCTTCTCAATCCTAATCCGAAAGCAGTGCTGCCCGAATCGTTGCCCTGCAGCGAAAGAGATCTGGCTCACGCCGTTACCAAAGAACATCACTAGAGATTTCTCGTTATGGGAAGGCGCGCAGGCGCCCCATAAGGTGTCACGTTTGGAGGAGACCGCATGTCGACGAAAGCAAAATTGATGAAGGTGCTAACGGGCGCTGCGATTGCGATAGTTGCTTTCCAGTGCGCCGGGGCGCAAAGCGGCCAGACCAAAACGGCCGCCAGCACGCCTGAAGTTGCCAAAGCGATCAAAGCTGCGGCAGACGCTTTAGGCATGCCTCGAACTGGAGGACCGGGAGGCGCGATGCTTCCGGAAATCGACGTGGTTAACAGAATGGAAATTTTGGGCAACGGTACGAGCTCCGTATCTGGTCAAACCGTGAAGACCGAATATCATGCCGCGCTCGGCTACAATCCTCCGGCGATGCGGCTGGAGATCACGCGCACGAATGCCGGCGGGACTCCGCAGCATACGATTCAGACGGTCCGCGATAAATACGCCTGGGATGAGTCCATGCTCGGTGCGGGCCTCGTTCCGGGTAAGGGCACCGCGACTCCGGCAATGACCGCGGTTAAGCAACGTCTGCTGCAGATCTGGATCCTTCCTTACGGTGTCCTCAAAGCTGCATTCGCGGCGGGCGACAAAGCCACAGTGTCAACCGAAGATGGAGCTACGGTCCTCAGCGTTCCTCTTTCGGGGGAACTGGCCGGTGTTACGCTAAAAGCGACGCTTGATTCCAAAAACTTTATCACCAAGGTCGTGGCTCAGACCGGCGGCGGAATGGACATCGAAGCGGATTATTCCGATTACGCAGACCACGGCGAAATTCTGACCGACATCAAATCCCCCGGCCATATCGTCGAGAAACAGGGCGGCTCAACAGTGCTGGATATCGAGATCAAGAGCTGGGACGCCAACAATCCCTATCTGGTATTTCCCATTCCTCAGAATGTGAAGATGGCTACACAGCAATCGTCGAAGGTCGCTGAAAGATAGCCAACGTCACCGTGCGCTCCCTGATGCTTTTTGAGTTTCAGGAGGAAAGGACATTTCGATGAGAGCTAAGAGATTCGGGCTTATTTTAGCCACTGCGCTCACTGCATTGACGTTTGCCGGCGTCGCGAACGCCCAACAGCAACCGCCGCCCCTCTCGGTGAAGCAGCTGAAAAGTGACGTGTATTGGACGCAGGGAGGCGCGGGAGGAAATACCGGGATCATCATTGGCAAAGACGGTGTGATCGTGATTGACGCGAAGACCACTCCAGCATCGGCCAAGGAGATGCTCGCGGAAATTGCAAAAATTACACCGAAGCCAGTGACCACCGTCATCGTGACCCACAGCGACGGCGATCACGTGAATGGCCTGGCCGCATTTCCAGCCGGGCTGACGATTATTTCCCAGGAAAACTGCAAGAAGGAGATGGAGGCTTCCGCCAGTTCGCGGAATCCCGCTCCGCAAGACCGGCTACCCACCAAAACGGTGGCGAATAAAGAAAACATCACGATCAACGGAGTAAAGCTCAGTTTGTTGCACTATGCGCCCGCACATACCAGTGGCGATCTCATGGTTTACCTGCCAGAACAAAAGATCGTTTTCACGGGCGACATTATCGCGACGAATCAACCCTATACGCTGATTCATGCGGAGAAGAATGGCTCGTCAGAAGGCTGGATTCAGACGGTGAAAGGGTTGGCAGGGCTGAACGCCGATACCTACGTTCCCGGTCATGGCGATTTGCAAACGAAAGCTGACGTGCAGCAGAGACTCGCGAAGGTACAGGCCCGGCGCGAAGAGATCAAGAAGCTAGTGGCCCAAGGCAAATCGTTGGATCAAGTGAAACAAGCGCTCGGCGAAACCGATACGCCCGCGGCTCCCGGAGCGCCGCAATTCCCCTCATATACAACAGTGGTCTACAACGAGCTGACGAAAAAGAGCTAGCGCAGCCGTTTTCAAGCTAGAAATTCTGTTCCGCGCCTCGCGCGAAACACGGAATTCTATGGCATGGTCCGATCCTCATCGTGCGACTGATTACCTTCCGCAATAAGCCGCGTGACCCCTCTCAGAAAGAGTCGCTGGAAGAGATTGGCGCTCTCATCGACGGCGACACTAAGGTTATTCGACTGCAAGCTGCCGAAAAGCTTCGCAGCGGCCAAGTTCATCCACAATTAGCCAGCATGATTGCATTCCTCGAGGGCGGCGCCGCGGCGCGAGAAACGGCCCGGGCGGCAACCGATTTTGCGCTCTCACGACGACCGGAGGGTGTGATCATGGAGCGAGGGGGCGTCGAATTGCTCTCGCCCGTACCCCGCCCCGAGTCGATGCGTGACTTTATGAGTTTCGAGCAGCACGCCATCAACTGCCTGCGGCGCCTTTCGATGCCGCGGTGGCGCGGCGTGGTTGACGAATGGATCGAAGGCATATTCGGACGCAAAGCCACACTCGCCTATCGCATGAACCGCGCGTGGTATGAACGCCCTCTCTATTACAAAGGCAATCGCCGAAGCGTGGTGGGCGACGAGGCACTCGTTTCTATTCCGTCGTTTACGCAGCGACTTGATTGGGAACTGGAGTGGGGCGTTTTTCTGTGTAAGACAGGCCGAGATATCTCCTCCGAAGAAGCTCGCGACTATATCGGCGGCTATACCATCTTCAACGATTTCTCCGCGCGGGATATTCAAGCCAAAGAGATGGCCGGGCATCTGGGTCCCGCGAAAGGAAAAGATTTCGACGGGGGCAACGCGATTGGTCCAGCGTTGGTCACGCCGGATGAAATTCCAGAACCCTACAATCTGGCGATGCACGCGCGTGTCAATTCTGAAGAGGTGTCCTACGGGCATACCAAGGGCATGCGCTGGACTTTCGAGGAGATGATCGCTTACGTCTCACGCAGCGAAACTCTTTATCCCGGCGATTTTTTCGGTTCCGGCACCGGCACGGTTCCCGAATCAGGGAAAAACCGGCGCTGCTGTGGATTGGAGATGGGACGCTATCTGAAAGCGGGCGATAAGGTGGAACTCGAAGTCGAGCGCGTCGGCACGCTCACCAACTTCGTGGTCGCGCCAGAATCGAAAGACTTAGCGGCGAGATCTGACCACTAGAGTAGGAGGCGCAGCGGATTCACACGACTTTTTATCCGTAACCGTAAACACCAGTGTGGTGGCGCCAATGCGGAATTTGGACATATGTTCGAGTTGGTAGATTTTAATGTTCTTTCCTGACACGAACGTTCCGTTCGTGGTGCCAAGGTCAACGAGGGTGGCAGTCGAACCGCGCACTTCGATCATGCAGTGCTTTCGAGACACTTCGGGATCATATAGGACGATATCCGCACCGGACCGGCCCAATATGATGCGAGGCTTAGTCAAACGAAATACCTGCCCCCTTGCTGGACCCTCGATGACAGCAATCGCCACGGTTTGGTCCGCGGGTAGCTGAGGGTCGTCAGTAGGAGCGCTTACGGCGAAATTGGAATGACACTGCATGCATTCAACGTGCACTCTGGATTCGCTCGCGAACAGTTTTTCCTCTACCGGGTAGTTCGCGCCACAATGAGGACATTCAACGTTCATACAAGCTTGACCACCATTGGATGAATGCTAGCACGACCGCATAGAAGCGGTTTGGCACGCACAGGAAAGGTCATTAACTGAGGGAACACACAGCAGTTTGGAGTAAGAATGCCGCTAATCGCCACTTGGGAGGTCAGTACCTTGGTCAGCCGGCGGCACCCAATTCTCGGCCATTACATTTACATTTTTCAACTGGTCGAGTTCCTTTTCTGTTTTCTCCCAACGTTTTTTTTCTTTCGGAGGAATTGAAGCACTGCTGGCAGAGGCGTAAAAGCGCAGGATATTGGTCCGCAGGCTTGCGGATAGGCCGTTGTAGTTTTGCTTGGCCAGTTTGTCCAGAAGCTCCGCGTAGGTCTCGTCAGCAAGCTCATATTCCCCAAATTTCGTCGGCTCGCCTGTATCGATGTCTTCGTTGGGAAGCATGATGCCTTCCGACCTGATCTGGTGCAGCTCCTGATCATATCGCTGTGTCGTTAACGCGAAGCTGTCCTGAAACAACATCTCCATCTGCGGGGTCGGCGGTTTGAATAACAGAGCTTTGAAAGGGCCGATTTTGGGCACAATCCTCAAAAGGAAAGCCAAAATATCCGCGCCAATGCTGGGGCTTCGGTATGTTTCGCCGAAATCCCTTCGATATTCTCTGCGCGACAGCGTGTAGACAAATTTCCTCCGCTGGACGCCGGGCACCACCTTGGCGATTTGGTCGTGTTTCTGCGACCACGCTACACGCGTGGTGTGGGGAATGGTTTTGCTCACCCCGCGCCGATATGTGCCGATCGCCAAATCTTCGTTAAAAAAGATATCTTTCATCTCCAAGCCATAAGTTTCTCTGAAGGCGCGTTCCAGCAAAGGTTTGGCAACCTGGAATCCAATGAAGTCGTGGTAGGTCTGGGGTGCGTAGGCATGAGCGGCCACCTGAATGACGTCAAATGAAAATTCCACCAGGATATGTTCCTTCTTCCCCTCCTCGAAGGTAACGGAATCTCCAAATTTCCGCCGGAGTTTAGGATAGGCCAACGGGACCGAGCGGTTGACTGCGACCGGGTGTCCGATACTGTCGGCGAAAAAATGCGCTACCGCGCCGAGTGCGAAGGCGTACTCGTCCGCATTTTGAGCGTCGCGAAGCATGATCTCAACGAAGTCGCCACTGCGGACGTAATGAAGAAGGTCGGTGAAGAGACGGCTTCCGAATGGGTAATAACCTAAGTCCTGGATGACCGAACCACCATAGGCATAGCCTCTTGCTTCGTGTAACTGATCTTCGTTTAAGTTGGGATATCGTGCCAAGAGGAGCGGCTTAATTCCCATTTCCCAGGAGCTATCGATAATGGCCTCATGCGACAGAACAGAGTAGGCCGGCGAAATTACTGGAACGAGCAGGACAATGAGCGCCAGCATACAAAGGCGGTGCGTTACGCGACGCAATTGAGCACTCTTTTCTCGACTGGGACTCGGCTAGGAATTTTGCTGGAAACCGGAGCCGCTGCAATGCGCCCTTTATCGTATTCTTTCGGACCTCATCGTTAGCGATTCCGATCCCTGAACACGTCGTACCTGGTGATTGTGTATCCGAGCGCGGCGCCCAGGAAAACGTCCGAAGGGAAATGAGCCAGATCAGGAACGCGGGAAAAACTGATCACTCCCGCCACGCCGTAAGCTACCCAGGGGACCCATTTGTGAGATGCATAACGGCGAGCTATGACCGTGCCGATGGAGAATGCCGCTGCGGCATGACCAGAAGGGAAACTGCTTCCTTTGCCCAAAAAGCCGAGCTTGCTTTGGAAAAAAGTATCCCGAAAATCGTGACTGGCAGGCACAGCCGAAGGCCGGAGACGGCGGCTAATCATCTTTATGACTACGTGCGGAATCGCGCTGTCGAGATAAGCCTCGCCTGCCAGAATCGCTGTCTCTTGCGTATAAGAATCGTGGCGCAGCAGACCGGTAAGGTATATCGCGGCGGGAACGCCTGCTTCGACAATGCCGGTATTCGTCGTACTGAAAATTTCGGAGGTCTCGTCAAAAGCAGGATTGTTGCGGACATGGGGTTCTATGTGCGGGTCCGCTGCAATGAGCCCGCCCGTGATGCCAATGATGGCGAGCGTCGGGATCCAATGTCTGCCACGGGCCAGTTGCGTCGGAAAGAGCCAGAGTTCTTTCTGATCCTGCAAGACCCGCATCGGGAGATGCTTCCAAGAGATGTCCGGATCGATGGTCGCGCCGGTT
This sequence comes from uncultured Acidobacteriota bacterium, assembly GCA_963803735.1. Taxonomy (GTDB): domain Bacteria; phylum Acidobacteriota; class Terriglobia; order Acidiferrales; family UBA7541; genus Palsa-189. Next base: position 96,266 of record CAWDNV010000032.1, read on the forward strand.
CCGTTGGAGTTTGCTTGCGGGTTGCCGGGATCCGGTTGCGGAAAGCGTGGATCCGCGCTTGGTACGCTTGAATCAGCGTCGGAAACGTCGATTGCTGCGGCGGTGAATGATGGGCTGTCATCCTGTGCGAGCGTAGTGGCCGCCATGATCGGCCATGCCAGGAATGAAACGATAAGAAAGGAAAGGTATTTTTTTGGGAGCAAGCTTTTTGCAAAAAACACGCGGGATTGGGTCACAAGTTTCCTCATACATCGGATGACTGCTGACAGCGAATCGGCCATCTGATTGCGGGAGCCTAGGGGTTGGCGGCCGTTTGTTAGGAGGGTCTATCTATCTGGTGGGATTACGCGCGCGTCGACGGCAGAGATGCCCGAAGAGAGCATCGCTGTATTGGCGGATTACGCTGATTTCAATTTTTCTTCGCGTCTGTGGCAGCGGCGGACTTTTCGGCGGCGCGAGCTCCGGCAAGCATATTGCTGGCATTGCGCGGAGGTTCGAATACTCCGGTCGCTATGCCCGCCCGCACAAGACGGTTCAGATTGGACGCCTTGTCTTCCGGGAGCATGAGCCGCTTCGCGATCATGTCGTCGATGGCTTTTTCAACCGCGGAGGAATACGCCGAAAGAGACGGAAAGCGTTCTTCGATCGACAGGCGCGGATCACTAGAATTCATGCGCTCAGCCTTCGTCTTCGGGAACGGGATGTATTGCCCCGCCGCTTCACAGCCGTCGTTCGCTTGCGGACCTGATCGGAGAGCCCACCCTGTGTAAGTGGCCAGCGGCACAGTCACGTCAGGTAAGCGGACGCCAGCGACATCGTTGCCATCGGCGTCCGTTTTCGGCACATAACTCGGATAGATCGGCCCATTCTCCTTATTGTTGAATATGGGCGGCTTTATGGCCGGAGGATTAATCGCCATGACGCCGGTGCCGTAGAAATCGGGTCCGTAATTGAATAAGTACCTTGTGGACATCAGCCCCGTATATGCGACGCCGGGGATCTTGGGAAACCCGACGCTGCTTTGCGGCAAGGGGGCGACGAGTGTGCCATCGGCTAAACGAGGAACCAAGCTGGGCGGCGGCGCGACGCCTTTGGTTGACCACTCATCCAAAGCCACCCACAAAGCACGCAGCACGGGTGCCGAGTCCAGCGGATTCTGGAGCTGTTGGCAATTGCCTTTTGCCGCTGGGTTGCCGGTGCCGTGCTGCTCGCTCGAGATGAAGTAATAACGAGCCATGGGATGGTCGGGCAGATCCATTTTGCCGGCAGGATCAGTGGTGAAAAGCGATGCCGCCTTTACCCAATATTCATTCGCGGAGTAAACCTCCATTCCGAGCGGACACGTTTTCGTCTTCGTGCACTTATCGTAGCGCCCCGCGGTTTTGCCACTGATCGGATCAGTCGATCGCTGATGGGCGAACGGGAAAACGCCTTCCACATAGAGTTGATCCTGGCGATTGCGTTCCGTGCGCGCCGGCTGGGAGAAACGGTAGTTCATGTTGATTCCATCTCCGGCGGCGATCCACTGTAAAAGGCCGTCGAAGACGATCCGGCCACTTTCATCTTCGTTGAATCCCAAATTGCGAAAGTCATTCAGCATCCGGCCTGGCTGAGAGACAGTGAATGTGTAGATCCGGGTCACGTCTTCTGCCAGTGGGTTTGCGGTGCCGGCGTAATCCGCTTTCGCATAACGCAGAAACGAATTGAAGTCGCGGACTGCGGCGAAGCCGATCCCGTTGACGCTGGGATCTTTCGCGCTGTACGAGAATTCGTAAATGTCATTGGCAACGAAAGACGTTCCAGCGGGAAACAGCCTAATCGCATTGCCGTTGTTCGTATATTCCCAGCCGGATGTGGGGACGACCTGCGGCACGTCGTCCAAGTGAACGCGATGCGTCAGCGTGGCTTTCGTTTGATCGAGCGTTGCGGCCGGATAATTCAATGTGTAGGAAGCACCCGGACTGACGATGTATTCGTAGGCCGGTCCGGTGATGGAAGAACCGTCAGGATTCTTGGCGATTGGAAGCGTAATGGTCAGATTCAAATTGGAATTATCGGTCCCGGCGCCAAAGTCCCAACCGCTCCAAACCATCGTGTAGCCCTGCGGCGCGAGGAACGTGGCGGCGGGATCGCTCGTCGCAGCAGGATCATTGCCGCTCGTCGAGCGATTGAAATTGCCAAAAAGCTTGTTGCCGCGGTTTGGCGGCTCGTAGAAAATCTTATGATTACCCTTGCTCAGGTCGGTCGGCTTCAGAATGTAAAAATCGAACGAGTATTCGACTTTGCCGTTGGCGTTGCGCGATGCAAATCCGATATCTACGATCACATTGTTGCGGCGGTCGCCAGGCGTGAGTTCCCCGAATCCTTTGCCGACGATGCGCTCGTACGTGCCAACCTTGGGAAAAGAATACCCGCCAAACGCAGGACTTCGCGAGATGATCTGGATCTTGGTGATGCCTGCGTCCGCCGGAGGTGGGCCAAACAGAATGGCGGCCGTTAAAAACGCACTGGCAATTCCCAGAGCTTTCGGTAAGACCATAATGGCCTCGCTTTAACACAGCGCAGTGGTGAGGCTTCCTAGTGGGCGACGATAGCACATGAAAATCGTTCACACTATAGGCGGTCCTGGTTCAAACACTCTGATCCTGGTGTTATAAAGCTGGGGCATGCGTTCTATTAGATCTCTACCTCTGAGCCGAAAAACGGGCCTTCTCATCATTGGCGCAACTTTCGGACTTTCGCGGGGCATTTATTACTGGTTAGGAGTGCGATTCAACGCAGAGCCGTTGCTTCATTTCTGGCAAGTTATTGATCCAGCATTGCTTCGAGACGCGCCGTGGCAAAGTCTCTTCTACTTGAGGACACAGCTTCCGGGGTTCAACCTTTACCTCGCCACGATCATGCATCTCTTTCCCCAGCATTCGGTGGCTGCCTTTCACGCAACGTACCTTGCAATGGGATTGCTATTGGGAACCTGTTTGTTCTTATTACTAGATCGCTTGCGTGTGAATCGTCTGTTGGCGGTTTTCATTACAGTCACATATGTGATCAGCCCGATCACCCTGTTATACGAAAATTGGCTTTTTTACGAGTATCCGTTAGCCCTCTTGTTCTGTGTCGCGGCCCTTTTTCTCCACCGGTACGCCAGCAGCAACGATCGTTCTGACGGCATAGCCTTCTTCACTTCGCTCGCGTTCATCGCGCTTTTTCGTGTCATCTACCACTTGATCTGGTTTGGGACGCTGGTTGCTCTCATGCTTTACGCAATTCCCAGGTGTAGACGGCGAACGGCGCTTTGTGCTGCCGCGCCGGCGACGCTTCTTTGTTTGGTGTATCTCAAGAGCCTGCTTCTTTTCGGGCTGTGGGTGCCAGGAAGCGATGTCTACGGAGGAATCAACGTCGCGTTCCTTGCGAAGGGCGAGCTTTCGCGCGGCGTTTTAGCAAATATGGTCGCCGAGAAAGAGATTTCACCGATCCTGCTGCATGATTTCAGCTTTGAAGACGAGGACCTGGTTCATGTCATTCCAGTCCCACCGAGGACCAGAATCGGAATACTCGACGAGCGTGTCAAATCCACGGGCAGGATCAACATGGACAGCTTTTGGATGGCAGCGGTTGGGCGACAACTACGCCAGGATGGCTTAGTGATCCTGCGCTCCCATCCCTCTGCCGTCTTTACGACAGTTCGCGGGAACATCAAACGGTATTTTCTACCAGCAGATACTGGCTGGCCGTTTGGCGGGACTCCCAATCCCAATCAGCAAGTGTTGGCGCCCTTACTGAAGCCTTTCGATCTGGTCATGAGCGGCAAGCTGCCCGCGCACAACTACGCGTTCGTTTCTTACCTTATGACCTTGTTACTGCTGTGGTTTGGGTTCCGACGATCGGCGCGATGGCTGACGCGCATGATTCGAGAGCCCAAGGGAAACGCCCTTGATCTGACAATCGTGTTCGCCTTCGCAAATATTGCATACTTGACGTCTGTTATTATCTTGTACGACTTTACCGATCAAAATCGGATCCTGTTCGAGGTTTTCCCCCTTTTTGCGGTTTTGTTAGGATCTCTTACCGTTCTTGTGATGCGGCGATCCCGCCGTTCGCATGTGTCGATGGATCGCGGGCGAGCACGGGAGAATTCCTCTATCCCTCATGAGTAGATATCCTCACCAAAGTATCTGTGTCAGAAGCACATGGGGGCATTCCGCTGTCGCGCGGAATGTTGACAATTTTCGGATGGGTGCGTAGGTTTGGTGCTATCCGTTCGTGCGGCCTGCGCAATAGTTTGAGCGAAGTGAGCGGTCTTTTCTCGTAACAGAGACCAGAGTTTGGACGTCCAAACTGCATCGGGGAGGCAATATGTCGCGCTTGAAGGTCAGTAGTGCCTTGTTCGGCGCAGCGTTGTGGATTCTCGGGTTGGTTTTGGCTGGACCTGCGTCAGCCCATCATTCGGTTCTAGCAGTGTACGACGTTAACAAGACAATGACCGTGTCGGGAACCGTCGCCAAAGTGGAATGGATCAGTCCGCATTCATTCATCACGGTGAACGTAAAGGATGCTGACGGTAACGTCAAAAAGTGGGCTTTCGAAACCGGGTATGGAGCGCTCCGCAAGGCCGGAATGAGCAGAGCCGATCGCGGTGGCATAAAGCCCGGAGACGAGATAGTCATCTCGGCAGCACCGGCCAAAGATGGTTCGACAAACGGGTTTCTGCGGGAATTGAAGCTTGGCGATGGCCGGGTTTTTAAGTTCGGTGTAGACGAAAACGGCAATTAAGCACGAGCAGCAGCTTACCGCTATGGGCTCTCTTAGAAACAACAGGTTGGTTACTTTGGCCGCAGTGTTGTGTTTCCTTCCGGCAGGGGTGACGCTTGCTCAGGAAGCAACTCCAACCACTCCGCCCATGGATCGTTCAATCAACGTGAGGCCTAAGCCGACCGGCGTCACGCCGCATACGCCAGATGGTCATCCGGATCTTACGGGACTTTGGAACGGTGCAGGGGGTGATCTCGGGTCGCTCCCAAACCAAATGCACAATGACGGCGTCGCGATCGAGAGCCAGACATCCAGCCACGACGTTTATAGCGGCGCAAAGATTGCGACGTGGCCCGTGACTGACCGCAAACCGATCGATGACACAGAGGGCGAACGTGCCGCCACGCTGTTGCGTAGGGTTGGCTCCAATAAGCCGATTTACAGGCCGAAATACTGGGAAATGGTGAAGGAACTGGACGCGAACGCCAACGAAGAGGATCCCTCCAACAATTGCATGCCCGCGGGGGTTCCTCGCGGGGGTCCTCCCACTTACATTGGCCAATTCCCGAATTATTTCATTTTCATTTATCCGGGCGAGGGAGGTCTGATCGCCACTCAGACGATGTACCGCATGATTCCTGCGGACGGTCGTAAACACACGCCCCTGGAGGATTTGGACGGCACTTATACAGGTGAAGGTATCGCCCACTGGGAGGGGGATACTCTGGTAGTAGACACTTGGGGATTCAATACAAGTACTTGGTTCGACCAACTCGGAGGCGACTTTCACAGCGAGAATATGCACGTCGTTGAGCGCTTCCACCGCGATGGGAACGAGCTTACGTGGACGGCGACGGTAGACGATCCTGACGTGCTGCTGGAGCCTTGGACCACTACCCCCCGCATAGAGCTCCTGAATCCTAATCCCAAGGCGATCTTGCAGGAAGTGCTGCCATGCAGCGAAAGAGAGCTCGCTCACGCCGTCACCAAAGATCACCACTAACGCTTCCGTGCGCCCCACAATTCGTGAATTCGCCTCTGCGCATGGAGGAATTGGCATGCTGAAGAAAGCACATACGATAAGGCTGTCACTGATCACGGCAGTAATGGTGTTTGCTTTCCAGACAGCTCAAGCGCAGACGAACACCGGGACGGCTGGGAATACGACCGACGTCAGCAAGACCGTCAGGAGTGTCGCAGAAGCTTTAGGCATGGCTCGACGAACTAACCGCGCGGGAGCAGGACGGCTTCCGTTCATTGACGTGATCAACAGAATGGAGATCTGGGGCAGTGGCACAAGCAGCGATGGGTCGCGGACCGCGCTTAAGACCGAATACCACGTGGCGCTAAGTTACAATCCGCCGGCCGTGCGCCTGGAGATGACTCGTACCAGCCAGGACGGAGGCGCGGCCCCACAGCACACCATTCAAACGGTGCGCGATAGTTACGCGTGGAATGAGTCCCAGCCAGGCGCCGGCTTGGAGCCGGGATGGGGCACGGCTACTCCGGCCATGGCGGCAGCAAAGCAGCGGCTTCTCCAGCTTTGGATTCTTCCCTATGGGGTCGTGAAGGCGGCGATAGCGGCGGGCGACAAAACCAAACTATTGACCGAGAAAGGGGCGACCGAGAATGGGACCGCGGTAATCACTTATCCTCTGAGCGGGCCGCTAGCCGGCGTTACGGTAAAGGCTACGCTGGATCAGAAGAACTTTGTGACGAAGGTCGAGACTCAGGCCGACAATCCTGCGCTAGTTATCGAAGCAGATTATTCCGATTACGCCGATCATGGGGAAGCTTTGAGCGGCGTCCAGTCCCCTGGCCATATCCTTCAGAAACAGGGCGGCCACTCTGTGTTGGACATCCAGATTAAGAACTGGGACGGCGCCAATCCTTATCTGGTATTTCCCGTTCCTGAGAACGTAAAGAAGGCAGCCGCTCAAGACCCTGGCAAGGCGGCCACAACAAAAGGTCTCTGACAGAGCCTCATCGGTTAGGCCAGCTGGTTTCACAGCCCTGGTGCAGGACACGGAAATGCGTGACGCCAAGAGCCAGCTTGGTATATAAGATCTCGTCCGGCGAACGAGTAAATGGTTCGGTGGGCAAGAGCTTAATTTAGTGACAGCGGCAATTTTGAGGAGGAAGCTTGAAACACCTCATCTCGTCGTTTCTGGTCGTTGCTCTTTTACTTGGTTTTTCGGCTACCGTGCGAGCCCAAAGTGAGATCACTCTTTTAGCGCCGGGCCCTATAAAGGAACCTCTAGACAAACTGCTCGCCAGCTTTCAGACCAAGACCGGTACTCACGTGAAGGTGACCTACGCCGGGGGCGTACCTACGAGAAAGCAGGTTGCGAGCGGCAAAGGGCTGGACGTCGACCTGCTGTTTGCGCCCTTTCAGGAAGTACTGAAGACGGGCAACATTGTCCCCGGCAGCGCGACTGTAGTTTCCAGAGTTCGGTTGGCACTGGCCGTCAAAAAAGGTGCGCCCAAGCCAGACATCTCTACGCCTGCAGCAGTCAAGAAGACGCTACTCGATGCGAAATCAATTACTTCTGTGGATCCGGCTATCGGCAGCGTCGGCGGAATCGCGCAGGCGGCGCTTGACAAGCTCGGCATCGCCGATCAGGTGAAGCCAAAGCTCAAGTGGGTTCCGACGGGCAATGTCGTGCAGGACCTGGTGGCCAAGGGTGAGGTCGAAATCGCGTTGGGCCCGTACCTTAGCGACATGGATAATCCCGGCTTGGACGTCGTAGGTGCGTTGCCGCCGGGGGCTTCGACTCCAGTCGATATTACGGGCTTCCTCTCCAACAGTCTGAAAGACACAAAGACCGCCAAAGCTCTCCTGGCCTATCTCAAGTCGAGCGAAGCGGCGCCTGTCTGGAAGGAAGCAAAGATGTTTCCAGTGAAGTAAGCTGTCACCACTAACGGCGTTAAAGTTTAGCGGGCCGGATCGAATTTATTTCCGATTGCGGCGATGATTCGGCCCAAATGCGATCGCTGGTAAGAAGGTCTTCCTCCGCTTTCACCTTCGGATTGAGCAACATCATCGATCATTCTTCCCGCAGCGCCTGCACATGTGCCAGGACGCTTTCAGCGAGCCCGTCCAGCCGGTAACCGCCTTCTAACACGGATACGAGGCGGCCTTGGCAGAGTTCTTTAGCAAGTCCGACCACTATGCGCGTAATCGCTGCGAAACCCGCCGGGGTTATATCAAACACTCCCAGCAGATCGTTCCGCATTCCATCAAAGCCGGCGCTGATCAGGATGAAATCGGGCTTGAAATTGCGCGCTGCAGGAACAAGCTTGGTTTGAAAAGCCTCCAGGATCTGTGCATCACTTGCCCCCGGGGGTAGGGGAACATTCAGAATTTTCCCCGCGCCCTTACCGGCGCCGGTTTCCGCTGGAGACCCAGTGCCCGGATAGGCTCCGTAGTGGTGAGTGCTGAAGTAAAAGACAGAGCCGTCTTCGTAGAACGTATCTTGCGTGCCATTCCCGTGATGGTAATCCCAATCCACAATCAACACGCGCTGCAGACCATATTTTCTCTGTAGATAGCGCGCGGCGATGGCCACATTGTTGAAAATGCAAAAGCCCATTCCCCGAGTCGGCGTAGCGTGGTGTCCCGGCGGCCTTACGGCGGCGAAAGCATTCTTGACCTTCCCCTGCATCACGGCATCGACCGCATTAAGGACGCCGCCAGCCGCGAATTCGGCAGCCTCGAGCGAGCCCGGAGACACAAGCGTGTCGCCTGTGCTTAGTTCACGTACGCCCTGCACGTTCGACAATTCCCGGCGGACCAGCGCGACGTAAGAGGGTTTGTGCACAAGCTCCAATTCTTCGTCAGTGACACGGCGCGGATGGATTGGGTAAAGGGTCTGCGTTAGGCCCGCCTTTTCCAAAGCGTTTCGAATGAAGATCAGGCGCTCGGGCCGTTCAGGATGGCCGGTATTGCCCGACAAGTGCCCCAAATAAATGTCGTCGTAGAGCAGTCCCGTTGGCTTGGAAATTGGCATTGATTGGGCCCTGGCGAAGTCGAGTTGGTCCCAATTGGCAAAGTAAGATCGTTCCCAACACGAAGGCGACCACGCCGGAACGATGGACAACCGGCTTCAAAGCTCCTCCTGAATGCGAGAATAATACGGCTTCCGGGCTGGATGTGGCCAGCCTGGTTCAAGGGCCCCGTCCGTAATTGAATTTACGGCGGATGACTTGCTTCTTAATACTTGAGTATTTCTGCTAAGCTAAAAGAACCGGCCGTTGGACAATTTTATGTCTCTTGATTTATCCCCCAACTCGGAACGATCCCGATTTCGTATTGCGCTATTGGTTGCTGTAGTCGCGGACGTGGTGCAGATTGTCGGCTTTCCATTATTCGTAGAGGGCGCAATATCGCCGCTGGATGACATTTTGGATGCCGTCGTGGCAGTGGCGCTCACCGGCTTGGTCGGATGGCATTGGGAATTCACGCCATCTATGATCGGGAAGCTGGTCCCCGGGATCGATATGGTCCCATTCTGGACGCTGGCGGTTGTCAACGTATATCGAAAATGGAAGCGGGTTCAGGCGCCTGGAGATCAGATCGACGTAATGCCAACAGAACAAAAACTGCTCAAGACCGACCCTAAGTCACAAACGTCCGGATAGAACACCTGCTGGCAGAGTGGGCTATTTCTTGCCTCCTACCACTTGGGCATGCGCCAGTGCAGCTACGAAGCACACTCCACCCGCAACATTTCCAATCAATGTTGGGAAAAGAAAGCCGTGAAGTATCGAATTTTGGCTGAAAACTGCGTGATGTGATGCTAACTCCGCGGGCCGTAGTCCTTGTGATATCCGTTCCGGCTGTTCGTGATCGTAAAGCTGCCATCCGCGCGGGCGGTGACCTTAAGGTAGTAGGCAGTGCTTTCATCCAGATTCGCGATCAGGTCGGCCGGCGAGTTGAGCTCTTTCGCGTCGACGGCATAATGCAATTGCCAGAGATCATTCAAGCCAGGCGCCTTGTGAAGGATTTGAAATGTATCCGAAGCCCCACCTTTTTTGGCGCCGTTATTCATCACTGCAGCGCGCGGATGAAGCGCATAAACGAGCATTGGCAATCCGGAAATGTTTTGCCCGTGATGTGTAGTCAAATACAAATCGACTGAGCCGACCAGGTTCCGGGGACACGCGAGTCCGTGTTCGTGATTCCAGGTTAGATCGCCGAAATCAACCATACGGAATTTGCCTAACGAGATTACGGTTCCGACGGATTGCGCGTTTTCGCCAGCGAGCAGCGGATCTTTCGTTTCATCCTTGGGCTGGAATTGAGAACAGAGTGGATTCGCGGCCCCTGCGCCCGGCAATGGTTTGGTGATTAACTCAGTAGCCGCCGAGACAACTTCAACGTCGATTCCCTTAACCGGAAGCCGCAGGCCTGGTTTGGCAACGATATGCTGGCGCCCGCCTTGATCGCGCACGCTTGCATAGGCTTGGTAGCTCTGTGGCACGTTAAGAGTCTCTTCGGCGCTAGGGCCATGATCGATGAAGGTCTGAATGGGCAGCCTCTTGGCAAGTTCCGGCACTCCGCCAACGTGATCGCCATGATAGTGCGTGATCAGCAGGTAATCGATCTTGCTGACACCCGCATCCTTCGCCGCGGCGGCGATACGAGTGGCATCCCGTTCCCCAGGAAAACCGGTATCGACCAGCATGGATTGTCCTGAGGGAGAGACGAAGAGCGTCGATTGACCACCTTCGACGTCCACGAAATAGATGCTGAGGACGTTACTAGCTTGCGGCCATGCGAGCGGAGAAATCAGCAGTGCCGCAATGGCCCCCAGGAATAGCAGCTTATGACGCATAACGCCTCCTGAATTCAGCCGGCAGCTCGACAAGCAACTAAATTGCCTCGCGCACAAAAACCTCTATTTGGCGAAAATAACTTTCAAAACGGCGCATTTAATGCACGTTCTTATCGAGCCAGCTCATAAAGAACTTGGCGATGCCCGCGCTATTCTTCTCTGACATCATCTGGTGCCCGTTGCCGGGTAGTCCCACAGTCTCGAGCCCTACGAAGGTAGTCTTAACACCTGCCTGATTGAGCCACTTGGCTACACAATGAGCGTAGGGACGATGATAACTCGCCTCTCCGGCCACGTTGAGCACCGGTATGGCCTCCAGGTTAACCAGCTTATGCGCTGGCTCCTTCTGTACCCAGCATGGGATCAGATCCGGCCCATCCGCTTTTCCTTCGCGAAGAGGCTGCAATTCCGAGGCGTCTTTGATTGGCGGATCGTAATGAATGAAGGAGTTCGTCAGACCCCACACACGGCCTGGACCTGAGGACCCGCGCTCCGCGTTTTCAACGGGCGGGGCAACCGGTTCCGCTGCAATGATGCCCCTGACCAGTCGCGGCCGGGCGTCTGCCACGAGCCAACCTGTGGCGGCTATGCCCGAGTGGAATAACAGGATGACCGGTTGCCCGATGTTATCCAGCAGTTGGACGATAGCCTCTACGGTAACTTTTTCAGGTACTGCAGCAAGCTGGAGCTCCGTCTTGGCGAAATAGTCAAACACGGGATCGCCCATTTTGCCTTTGTTGGGAGCGTCACTCGGCCACTGCGAATATTTTTTCAACTGCGGCCACTCGGCGCCTTCCTGTGCTCGATGTTCGCGGATGTGCTGCTCCTTACTCCAATCAGAAGCAGGCGACCGTGCGCCCGTCCAGACCTCCTCCATCAACGGGCCCGAACGGGGCGGCGTGATCATGCCGTCGACGCCCGGGAGATAGGCCGAACGCCCATTGCCCGGATAATCCATCATGTAGACCGTGTAGCCTTGGTTGACAAAGTCGTAGGCCCACCCTGGCCGTCCGTCCGGCGTTTGAATGAGAGCGTAAGATCCCTGGCCGCCTCCACCGGTTATGAACACGATCGGATACGGATGGCGAATGCTCTTCGGTACCCACACTTCAACATACATGGCGCCGTGCATGGTTTCGTTGCCAGGCTCGCCGACGTAATGGCCGCCCACATAGAAATGACCTTGCCGCCCGATCTCGGCAGTGGAAAATGTCGGGATCGCTGCGCCCGGAGCCGAGCCCGCGGCCCGAGGCTTCAGAGCAAACCAGGTGCCGGCGAGAACCGCAGCCAATATGAGAAGGGAGACGGAGATCCTCGAATTCATTTAATCTTCTCCTTCGGACCGCCCGCATTTTCTCATGCAGAAGTCTCATCGAATAGATCGTTTTCTAGCTCGCCTATTTACTGAGCCTTCTTGTCAGGGCAGGTCCTCCTCCGGCAAGCGGGCTCCGGTAAACGGGCCAATCTGGGAATCGGGCAGATTCAAAGACAAATCAGATCGTTTTCGCTTGACATCGCGAAACAAAAGCTTATACATGCGTCCAACTATTGCTTCAACCAACGTTCACTTCGATAACCACTTCGGATACGTCGGCTGAAGCTAGTTCGCCTCGCACGATCGAGCGTGACTCGGTCCCAATTAAACGGAGGTCCGACATGCGGCGTAATGCATACATCGGGGCTAGTTTTGCTGTGGTAATCATCACGTTGGCGGTCACTTCTACCGTTCTGCAAAGGAAGGCCGCCGTCGAAGCGGCCGGGGTTCAGGCGCCGACCTTTGAAGTGGACCCGTTCTGGCCCAAACCACTGCCCAATCATTGGCTCATCGGCATGACGATTGGCGTTTCCGTCGATGCCCAGGAACACGTTTGGATCGTTCACCGGCAGGGTTCCCTCGAACCCGGGGAGCTGCACGCGTCCACTAACCCGCCCATGGCGCAGTGCTGCGCCGCGGCTCCTCCCGTTCTTGAATTCGATCAGGCGGGTAACCTCCTCCGGCACTGGGGCGGCCCGGGTCAGGGTTACGACTGGCCGAATTCCAATCACGGGATCACCATCGACTATAAGGGTAATGTGTGGATTGGCGGCAATGGCCGCGGTCCCCAAGGCGGTGGTGGCGACAACGAAGGGCAAGTCGGAGGGGGACGGTTTTACGACAACATGGTCCTGAAATTCACACAGGACGGCAAGTTCCTGATGCAAATTGGCAAGCCGAATCAGAGCAAAGGCAGCAACGATGTGGAGAACCTGAGATTACCCGCCAAGACTTTTATCGATAAAGATGCGAACGAAGTATACGTTGCCGACGGCTACGGCAATCATCGCGTGATCGTATATGACGCCGATACCGGGAAATATAAAAGGCACTGGGGCGCTTACGGCCATAAACCCGAAGACACCGATCTGGGCAAGTACGATCCAGACGCGCCACCCGCGCAGCAGTTCCGAAATCCCGTGCATTGCGCTGAAATCTCGAACGACGGACTACTCTATGTGTGCGATCGGGTGAACGACCGCATCCAGGTATTCCATAAAGATGGAACGTTTGTGAAAGAAGGATTCGTCGAAAAACGAACGCTCGGTTCCGGTTCCGCGTGGGACGTTGCGTTCTCCAAAGATCCAAAGCAAACGTATATCTATCTTGCCGACGGTGAAAACGACAGAATTCACATTCTGCTGCGCGATACGCTTGAAGTGTTGACCACTTTTGGTGAGGGCGGCCGTCAACCCGGCGAATTCTACGGACCTCACAGCATAGCTACAGATTCGAAGGGCAACATCTACGTCACTGAGACCTACCGCGGCCAGCGGGTGCAGAAGTTCATCTATAAAGGCATGGCGCCGGTAACAAAGAAAGATCAGGGCGTAGTCTGGCCGAAGAAGGTGTCTTAGAGCTATCCATCTATAATTGCGTGCGAGGATCGTAAGCTTCTGGATTTGCGTCAGGAGCTATCCACTCTTCCGACAGATCGATCTGCTCCGTCGATTCGCGAGAACGAGTGCGGTAAACATTTATTCCGGTCTGAATTCCAGCAGTCAGCGCCTTTATGGATCGGACGGGTGCTAAAACAGCGCGTCGAATCTTGGATCCCGTATCTTCAATCAATTCGAGACTTCCGGTGATCGTCTGGTCTGCTTGAACCAGCTTGATTCTGAGGCGATCGGTAGTTTCAGTAATCACGCGATCAGCCCTGTCCACCTGTGTACGCGCGGAATGGACAAGCTCAGAGGCCTGAATTACGGCGTCTGAAATGCGCGGCTGGACTTCGTCGAAACGCAACTGAAACTGCGAAATTAGCGGAAACACTCGGCCTTGGACACGATCCGTGAGCTTTTCGATGCGTCCCGTCAAGCGACGGAAAGCTATGAACATGACTGCTATCACGAGCGTCTCCATCAGCAAAGCGACGGCTACCACAATCGTAAATAACGGCATTACCCAATCGGCCATGTAACACCCACTTTACGCTGACGCGTCTATTAAGTTCGATGCGCCGCTTCCGCGCACGGATCGATTTTTCCCTAAGCCACGAGAAGGACGCCTTAGCGTTCCGCGGCCTGAAGCCGGACATGCACACTTGCTGGCGAATCAATGAGGGATCCACTGCGGGTGGCCCGTAAACAGGCCGCTTACAACTACGATGTGATAGGCGAGGAAGAGACCAAATCCCAAACTGATTACGCCGGAAGCAAATTGGAAGCTCGAATTGGTGTTTCGTGAAAGCTTACCCGCATACGTGAACGGCGCGCCGTGGTCGCCATGCCCGTCGTAAGCAGGTAGTAAGAGCCAGGACTTATATGCATGGCCTCAGTACTTTTCGAACGGCGCACACGACATCGAATCTCTTTCACGGGAACTATGGGAACGACTCAATGACAGTATTCGAGCGCGACGCTTTTCGTATAGGTCAGGGTCCTATCAGGAGTTTAACAACGAGGACCTCGATTTTATTGCGCAAGCTTTCGCGCGTCAGGATGACGCCTTCGAGCAACAGGATGACGCTTTGGAATGGTAAAATGCCTACCCGTTCGGAGGGAGCAACCATGACGACCTGGACGACCCCGCAAATCAGAATCGAAGCTCATTACATAAGTCATGAGCCAGACACTTTAGTGCTTGCCAGTAAATCGGTGTCGTTTATCGCGCCGGAAGAGACGAGAAAAACTGGAGCGGATGGTACCGTTATGACCAGTCTCGGACCCACGTATTTGCTGGTGAAACTAGCGAACGGAGCCGATCTGAATGCTCTTCGCGCAATTCGGTGGGAGCCCAACCGACTCTTGTTTATCGACAGCGCCGGTGAGCAACATCATTTCCCAGTCAATCTCGTTGTTACGCAGGAGCCTGACACAGCAAAATTCGTTAGGCAGACCTAACTCGGCTAATTGCTGGGGATTTCGGGAGGAGCGAAATGGAACTGACGCCCAAACTAAATGAGAAGGTGATTGACGCAATTGCGCAGACAATAAAGGATGTGAAACCGAGGCCTGCGGTAAGGTTGGCGGAAGCGTGTGGGAGTCGAACCCACCATCCACCCCGCGAAGGGACGGATCGCCGGCTTTGAAGACCGGGAGGATCACCGGACCCCTTGCGCCTCCGGCGCGATTATAAGAGGCCGAAGCTCAGCGATCAATTTACGTAGACGCAGTCCATCAATTTTTCTGGGACGTGGCGAAGGCCATAGCTTCAACTAACTCGAGAACGCGAGGATCTGTGCAGACTTCGTAATACGCGCGCTGTCCTTCAGGTCCGATGCGGCCATCCGAGAGCAGTTGCCGCACGAACCCACGGCGCAAGAGAATCGGCTCGACGGCGTCGCCGATAGGCGCCTGGCCCAGAAAAAACGTGGTCTTTTCCTTCCCCCACGGCATTTCACACTCGAGCTCCACCGATTGCAGCGCGATCTCCTCGGTAAGTTTGGCAAAGCCCTCGTCATTGAGCTCCACGCCGTTCAGGTTGAAACGAATCAAAAATTCGTCCGCTTCGTCCTCCTGAGCGCCTTCGACGCCGGGTTGGAAAACAAACAGCCGAAACAGAGATGAACTGCCGCTCAGCATGCGCCGAGCTACCTTTGAACAGCTCGACAGTCGATCGGAGAGATTAAGCGCCCGTGAAATCATGATGCGGGAATCGCTATCCACCCAATACGTCGGCGCTGAGCCTTGAAATGCAATGCCCACTCCCATTTCCAAACGAGGTAACTCGCTCACATCGGGCCGGTCGTTGTAAGCAGCGGAAATAGCCAGAATCTGCCGGGCGAGCGCGCAGGCCTTGGAAACGGCGCGCTGATGCGAGCGATTCGATTCCGTCTCGAAGATAGCCAGCACCATGGCGTCGCCCTCGATAAAGACTTTGGCGGCCCCATAGCGGTCCAGAATGCGTTTTACCGGCTCGTAGAAATTGAGACTGAAAAGCGTTGCAGGATTCAGTCCGCGGTCCAGGAGATCTTTAGTGATGCGAGTGGACCCCCGTACGTCGGCCTTTACCACGGCGTGATTGATCACTTGATCGTGCGCGGGAGGAGTTTCCGTGGGCAACAGGAATTCGTACAAGCTGTTATTCATGCGCGAAATTTCGCGCGTGCGCTCGCTACGAACGATCTGGATTCGTTCCATAGCGGCAGCCAGACGCTCATAATTCCGCAAGTCGCGGCGCAAGCGCATAAAATCTTCAGCGAAATGCAAAGCCACCGCATGCGCCTCGTTTCTAGGGTAACGCCGCAGCTTCTTGGCCAGCGTTTCGATGCGTTCCATGGAGAATCGCCGGGCCGGAAATTGCTTCAGAATCTGGGCGACGCGCTCCAGTTCTTCCCGGGAAACCAGCGCTCTCTTCAGCTGCTGCAAGTGAATGGGAGGGCAATAATCGTGGAAGATATTGCGTAACTCATAGCTCGCCAGCACATGGATCAAGAGGTCGCGTTTTTCCAGCCGAGACACCCAATCGTCCAGTCGGCGGGCGCGCTCCGCCGCGGATTCCTGACTTCCCTCCCAATCTGCGTCAAATAGGCGGTGGGCGTTTTCGGGCTCATTCAGGTAGTCGCCCAGGATTCGATCATATTCCTGCCCGGTAAAGTCGGCCTTATTCTTGGCCGCCTCGATTTGCGGACCCAATTGGTCGAGCTTGGCTTGTAATTGTTTGATGCGAGGCTCGATTTTCAACAGCTCAGAGCGCACCCGCGAAGGGTCGGTCCCAATTCCCACACGCGCGAGCATCCCGCCACCGTTCTCGAGCTTTCGCGAGAGCGCATCCCGCTGCCCTTCAAGACCTGCGAGCTCTTCCCGAATAGCCACAGCTGAATTCAACAGATCCTGATGAATTTGCGAGGCCTTGGCAATCTCGTCGGCGCGACTGCTCGTCAGAACGGTTTCGCGCAGCAGCTCCATCAGTAAACCGTCGAATGTCTCGAAGCGATCTTCGTCTTTTTGGTAGTTTCCGAGCAAAACGTAGTGCTCGAGAAACAGAAAGTCATCGCGCCCGCCTTCGACAAAAGCGATTCGGTCGGCGAGCATTTCATATACGCCCTTTTGCTCTTCGCCGAATAGAGCCTTGCGCCACCGCCCCAGATTGTTTTCCTCGAAGTCTTGCAGGATCTGATAGATGTGTTGGGCGACCTGGCGGAAGATGGTGCGCCGGTTCGCTTGCAGGTCGGCGAGCTGCGCCTTCATAACGTGCGCCTGTTCGGAGCGCTCGAAGTATGCTCCTCGAGTGCGGATCCACTCCTTCGCTTCCAGAAGCAGAGTCGCAAACTGGGCTGCGATTTCCTGAGTCAAAAACTTCAGCATAGTCACCCGAAACAAGAGGTCGAGCTCGACCTTCTTTTCGTACTTGGCGCGAGTGAGCGAAGCCTGCATCAATTCGAGCGTCTGGCGCTTCCAGGCGCCAGTCTCCGGCCCTTTCGGCGGCTTTGCTCCCTTCCGAACCGCATAGGTAAGATTCGCAGCCTGGCGAATAAACTCGAGGAGATAGACGCGAGTTTGTTCCGTCCACGCGGGGCTCAGAGATACATCATGGTGGATATTATCGACGCCTACTGTAAGCGCAGTCAGCGGCAGCTCTGCCGCGTAAGTCTTCAGGTCGACGCGTGCAAAGTTGCCCGCGAGCGTCGTTTTAGGAAGCCCTTGAGGAGACATATGTCTTAAGCTTTCACGAGGTTAGCAGGGGTCTCGCTGAGCCGCAGCAAGCAATCCGGGAAAAGCAGCCAAGGCGTTAACATCCGATTGGAACGCCGGGGTCGTATAGGACGTGACGCGCGTCAGCGTCAACTCGGGGGCAATGTAATCGTGATCCGACGCTTATCCTCCTCCACATGTTCCAGGTGGATAACGATTTGCGGCCAGTCGGTTCGCAAAGTGAAGCGCTCCGCCCACTCAATAATGACGACGGCAGGTTCAGCGAAGGCGTCCTCAAGCGCGAGGGACTCGAAACTATGGAAGTTTTCCACTCGATAAAGGTCCACATGGTAGACCTTAATATGGTTGCGAAACACGTGCACTAGGGTGAAGGTTGGGCTAGTGACTTCTTCCTCACGGGCTACGCCCAGTCCACTGATGATCCCTTTGGTGATCGTGGTTTTGCCGCTACCCAGTTCGCCGGACAGGAGAATCAGCGAAGGTGGCCCAAGGCGCTCGGCCAACTTGCGGCCGATTTCCATGGTCTGCTCGGGAGAAGATGACACGATCTCAGTGGAGGCCATCGTGCCATTCAGCCAGAAGCCGTGCGAAGGCCTCGGGAAGCGCTTCGATAAGGTCCGACGCGATAAGCGGGGCCTCCCCAACTCGTTCCGCCGCGACGTCGCCAGCCAATCCATGGAGGTACACACCGAGTCCGAGCACGTGTTCCCAGTTTTTAGTGCCAAATTCCGCTGTTAAACCGGCGAGCATCCCAGTCAAAACGTCCCCAGTGCCGCCTGTTGCCATTCCCGGATTACCGGTTGTGTTGACGTAGGCCTGCCCCTCGGGTGTAGCCAGAATGGTGTGAAAGCCCTTAAGGATGACGAAGGCCTTCCATTTTGCGGCCGCATCGAGTGCTATTTCCAGACGTTTTGCTTGAACGTCACGTGCGGTTGCACCAAGGAGCCGGCCCATCTCTCCGGGATGCGGCGTGATCGCAAGGAGTTCTGGCTTCCTGGTCCGCAATTCGTCTGCGCGCCCCACGAAGGCATTCAGCCCATCGGCATCGAGAATCACCGGAAGCGACATCTTCTGCAGCACGGTACGAATGAATTGCTGCGTTTCGGGATTAGTGGAAAGCCCCGGCCCTATCGCCAGGACTGATTTATCGCGGGCGACCTGCGCAAAATTATCGCCATCGAGATTGCGCAAACTGGCTGTTCCATCTTCCGTCGCCAGCAGAGGTGTCGTCATCATATCGGGCATGCTGGCTGCGACGATGGGGAGCACGTTCGCCGGCGTAGCCACGGTAACGAGTCCCGCGCCCACGCGCAGCCCAGCGCGGCCGCCCAGCACGGCAGCTCCCGATTTGCCGACCGAGCCTGCCACAATCAGCGCATGCCCAAAATTGCCCTTGTTGGCGTCCGCCTTGCGCACCATGGGCAAGCTGCGGAATTCGCCTGGTTCGAGCCAGTGCAGCTTCAGAGTTGGATCATCGTCCAGAAGTTCGCGCGGCGTGCCTATATCGCGCACCACGAGTTTGCGCACACAGTCGGCGCGAGGTGCCAGCAACTGGCCAACTTTTGGAGCAGTGAAGGTTACGGTGACATCAGCGCGAATGACGGGCCCTCCAAAATCCTCATTCCCAGAAGGAAGTCCCGACGGCATATCCACCGAGATTACGAAACGCGCACGAGCGCGACGAAAGCGAACCGGTCTCTTCTCCCGCCATGTATTTACATCCTCGATGACGGAAGCGAGCAGGCCCTCTACGGGCCCCTTAATCCCGGTGCCTAACAACGCATCGACAACGAGATCTGCTTCGTTCAGCGCCTCGCGCGCCATGACCCACTCTGACTTCGAGGTCACTACGTGCAACTCTCCGCCACCCGCTTGCCAAAGCTGCAGGTTCACGGCCGCATCGCCACGCACCGCCGAAGGCTCCGCAAAGAGGAAGACCCGAGCAGGAACGCCGCCTTCGCGCAACCGGCGCGCCACCACGAACCCGTCGCCGCCATTATTGCCTTTGCCACAAAGGACCAGAATGCTTCGCGTCGAAAGATCGGGAAAAGCATGCGATAAGTAATCCGCCACTGCAGCACCCGCGTTTTCCATCAACTGCAGGCTGGGCACGCCATAACGGTCGGTGGTCAGCCGGTCGACCTCGCGCATCTGCTCTGCGGTCAAAACTTTCATGGGACATTGATCATGGCACGATCCGTCGCGATCGCAAAAGGATCAGAGCCGAGAGTCCAGCGGCCCCGCGGTTTTTTGTAAGTGTACATTCTGAATGCCTGCGCTGCCGAGTTGCAGAGTGCTGATCTTTAACTATGCATGAATTCCACACTTTGCCAGAAAGTGCTCGCCATATAGGCGTTTCCGGATACGTGATCAAATCTCAGGCTGCGGGGATTTACTTGGCGCTCTCGAACGTGTGTGCTCCGGCGGAAGGTTTTTCGACTCCGTCGAGACTGATTGACCCCCACCCATCGCCAGAGAGACTTTCGACAGATGTCCGATTCAGGACACCTGTTTACCTTGACGGTAAAAAGCAAGACAGTAGGGCAGTTTCCCTGGCAAATAGGGGAAGTTGAGAGCCACCTTGCCCTGTTAGCCTGATCGACTGCGGCCACGAATGATGAGAGCCTGCTCGTACTGGACTTCTCCATGACTCGTGTCCTAATTGCCGATGACAGTGAGGCCGTGCGATCTGGGTTGCACGAATTGATAGAAGACCATGTTGGGTGGGTCTGCACAGAAGCAGTCAACGGTCGCGATGCAATCACGAAAACTCAAGACCTAGCCCCGGACATCCTGATCCTCGACCTTTGCATGCCCGTAATGGACGGACTCCAAGCGGCTCGCGCAATCACTAACCTCGTGCCTGATCTTCCCATCCTCCTCTGCACAACTGACCTCCCGCCTGCTCTAGTTTCTATGGCACAGCGTTGTGGAATTCAAGGCACAGTCTCAAAATATGACAGTCGTCAGATTGTTCGAGGGATTGAGGCATTGCTCCGGCGCGAAACGTTTTTCTGCGCGAATTGAATTTACTCTTGCGGACCCGCACGCGCTCGTGCATGAACCGTATATCGAAACGTAACGCCTGCTTCATCCGTCCCACCAACATTTCTCAGACATCATCAACTTAGTGGAACTACTCCACGGCGCAGCTACTTGACGGCGCAAGAATCGGATTGGAGACGGGATGGCTAGGGATAAAAGGACAATTGGGGTGGATGCATCAGAAGAAGTGGTGAACGCATTTGAAGCCGGTATCGTGTTCGGGAGAATGGTGGAAGCTAGACGGCCAAAGCGCCACCCGCTGTGGTCAGATGAGGAATGGCTTCAGGCCCTAATCAAAGCGGTTGGGAAGAAAGCAGAATCCAAAGTTCGAGAGTGAATTGCGGACTTTAGCCGGGAAAAGGTTTTCTCTGGACGTGGCAGTAGCTTTGCGCTCGCCTCAGCTTCCGGCGCTTGCGCTGAAGCGTTCACAGTCCAATCTCCCGCTTGACCCAGGGCCGTGTTCCACCCAGGATTGTGGGGCGGTCAGGGTTTGTGCTACGTTTGCCTGCTGCCATGCTGCCGCCGTTTGACATCTTCAGGGTTGAAGCTGATGGAGAGGTTCTCTGGGTAAAATCGGTAGCGGACTTAAAATCCGCTAGACTTGTTGTGAAGGAGTTGATGGCATCTTCGCCGGGCGAGTACGTCATCCACAGTCACTCCACGCACAACGATTTAATCGTCAAGCCGTTGCCAGCGAAGAAGCAGAGAGCCAAGCCAATTATCTTTCAGATTGCTTATGATGAGCGACTGATGGCGAGCAGGGCTGAACTACTAAAAGCTCATGGTTTCGCTGTTGTCTCTGTGGTCGGTAACGAAGCCGCTAAGGTTGCATTGGCTAAGCCCCAAGATTATGACTTGTTTATCGTCGGCCACGGGGCGGCTACGCAAGTGCGAAAGGAAATGGCGGATTGGCTAAAGGGGAAATATCCCAAGGTCGAGATACTGGCTCTGAATCCCCCATATGAGCAACGATTGGCACATGCCGATTACAACGTGGTGTTGAATGGCCCCGAGGAATGGCTGTTCGTGGTAGAAGCATCGACGGCGTAGATTCGCTTGAGCCCACAGACTGTTCTCAAGAGAGACGAACACTGCACTCGTTGCAGCAAGCCCGCCTTAATAACTTTCCGAGCAAGCAAAACCGCTACTCTTTCTTTTTCTACGGAGACCATTTCCTGCCCGTGGTGTGGCCACAAATGGACTCAGGAGATTCCAGGGCAATTGGTTCAGGTCGAAAGGCGGTTACAGGGTTTTACGAGGTGAAACCTGGTCAGTGAGACGGTTTAGTGTGGGGATTAACTCCGTGCCAGCCTCAGACTTTGAGACAACAGCGTGAGCGATGGCATGTGCAGCATCTGCAATGTCCTGGGGATTATGGACTGTGAAGAAGACAATCTTGGTGGATGGTGCAATTCGCCGAATCTCGTAGGCAGTTTGGATGCCGTTCTTCTCCGGCATATTGATATCGAGCAGAACGATCCCAGGCCTTAGTTCCCTGACCTTTCCCAAAGCCTCTTTCCCATTCGCGGCCTCACCACAGATCGTAAACCCATGCCATCCGAGCAGTTCGCGAAGAGTTATCCGCGCGGGCTCTTGGTCATCGACGATGAGGATATCGTTCGTCAAGCAGGCTCCCCTGCCGAGCGGGAAGGCATGATACGGGCTCGGGCGTATCTGTCCTCTACGTGATATCTGGTACGTTCCTTCTATCGCGTTGGAGTTACTTCGCTTGGTTCTCAGGTAAGGGTAACGCACAGGTCAAGGCTCGATCATGTTGTTTCTGACCGCGTAACGTATTAATTCACTCACCGAATGCATTTCGAGTTTGCGCATAATATTGGAACGGTGTGTTTCCGCTGTCTTGACACTGATCCCGAGAATTACCGCTACCTCTTTACTGCTTTTGCCCTCAGCCAGGAGTTGCACGATCTCGCGCTCTCTCGCACTCAAGGATTTGCGCATCAGAGGCTGTGGTGCCGAGGCTGGGTTGCAAAACCCATCGATCAGGGTTTTAGCAGCACGCGAGGTAAAGAATGATCGATTATTGGCAAGAGCTTCAACGGCATTTAGAAGGTCTCGACTCGCATCAGACTTCAATATGTAGGCACGCGCACCCGAATCCAGGACCTCTCGGACTAACTGATCAGAATAATGAAGGGACAAGATCATAACGTTAGTCTTTGGGAGCATCTTGCGTATTTGGCGCGTAGCCTCCAGCCCGTTCAGGCCCGGCATGGCAATATCCATTGTGACGATGTCCGGGCGATGCTGTGCGGCCAGCGCAACAGCTTCGCGACCCGTGGACGCTTCGGCACAGACGATCCAATCCGGCCTCGATGACAACAACGCCTTTAATCCCCGTCGCACGATCTCGTGATCGTCTGCGATCAGTATCCTAAGATTATTTCGGGCTGGCATGCGTGCGCTTCCGTTCGGGCGAAGGCTTGATACGTCCAGAACTTCGGCTCATGAGTTTTAGCTTTAGGTTGATAGCGTTGACCAAGTCTTCGATTTCAACGGGTTTGACGAAGTAATCGGCTATCCCTTGTCGAATGCCCTCTACTGCGCTTTCGAGGGCCGGATAGCCTGTCAAAACCAGATTTACGCACTCGGGCTGCTGCAACTGCATGGCAGCGATGACAAGGAAGCCGTCCCCAGGCTCGTGAATGTTCAAATCCGAGACGAGCACGTCATACTTGACGCGGCTGACCTGCGCCAAAGCATCCGAGACGTTCCCAACGGCAGTGACTGCGAAACCACGGCCCGTAAGTATAGGCGGCAGGGTTAAACGGATACCTTCTTCATCGTCTACAAATAAGATACGTCTCGATCTCGTGCCTTTAGCCACATATACTCCGGCGTCGAAACGATATACGGGGGCTTTACCCATATACCACGTCACGACCCTCATTGTCTGTACACGGGCGCTTTCTCGTAACCCCGGCAACGCTCGATACGATCACTCGGGCAGCCAGGGCGCTTGGCAAACGGGTAATCATTCGCGTTGCAGACGTGAAGACCAAGCGAGCGTAGGGCGCGCGTGACTGCTGTCGCTAGTCTTCTTACCGTGTGGCCCACCCTTCGGTGTTCGAAGGAGTGGGAAAACGATTGTCCCATCCAGCCAGCCGCCCAAACTTCCCCCGCTTCGTTCGAACACGCCACAACATATCCGCGTTCGAACGACTAGCAAGTAATCAGTACTTGACTATTGTTTACTTATATTATAGCATCGCGTATGTTCCTTATACCGGTCTTCGCTCAGCTTTCTGCCATTCGCCGCGACCCGTTCGCTGTCTCTTTCACCACTCTGCGGGATCTCTGCCGTCCCGAATTCCCTTTGCCTGCTTCCCGCCTATCCTTCGAGCAAACGAGTGCAAAACCACACGAATCTCGCCAAGCCTTGCAGAATGAACACTTGCAAAGGTAATAATATACTTGGCTAACCATAGCATGGTACACTGCTGTCCGTGCAACTCTCGCACGCACCACGCCATCGCGGATCATTCCTAAAGATTGAACGGGCCAATGAGCACATCTTGGATATTCACTTCCTGCTTGCTTCTTTTCTCGATTCTAGCTTTTACGCTATCACGGTTGAGCAAGACGCGGATGGTACAAATTTCCTCAGGTTTGATGTTGATTTGTCCAAGTTTGAGCGTGACCGTTGCGCACTGATAATTGGCGATGCGCTCCATAACCTCAGGAGTGCACTTGATTTTTTCTTCGCAGCGAATTGCCGGAACTGCGGGGATTGGACTAGTTTCCCAATCAGTCCAACTCGGGAAAAACTTATAACCCGCCTTAGTAACAGACTTGAACAGGAGCAAATCACTCCTGTCTTCCACGATTTTATTCTGGATACCGTAAAACCCTACCAAGCTGGGGATTACTGGCTCTGGCTCCTCGATGACTTGAACAATCTGGACAAGCATCAACTTCTCATCCCAGTCCTTCAAGGGATGGAGTTCGGCGACTTGTGCCTTGAGGACGACAAAGGCAATGTCGCTGTTAATCCACGTGCTAGATTCTCTCTTCCCGAATCCCATCGCTTTAGGTTGCAAGGCACCGAAGGAAGAATGCTGACATTGAAGAATAAGGGCTACGCGACCGCGACGATATTCTTCAACTTTGGAAACACGCTCCAAGATCAGCCGGTTATTGAAACGCTCACGTGGATCACCAAAGAACTTTCGCGCACGATTGAGGCGTTCGAGTTGCTGTGATTCTGCGGAAGGTTCTGAGGAGCGTCCTAAAGTGATTTTATCATCGCTGAACTTCGGCATTTAATATGCTCCGTACGATAATCCGACAATGAGGTTTACGCCGTGGAAAATACAGGTGAAGGACAGTGCGCCAACGGTCAAATAGCACAGCCTTGTAAGAACTGGTGGACGCGGCTCATCGGCAATATAAAAAGCAAGCTTCAGCAACGCAAAGCCAAGAAGCAACAGGAAAGCACCGCTGACAGGTTGGCGAGGCTTACTGCCAATGCTACGTTGTGGATGGCTGTTTTCACGTTCTTCTTGGCTTCTACTAGCATTGGTACGGTAGGGATATTGGTAAATCAACTCACGGAGATGCGGGACGAACAACGCGCTTGGGTTGGGGTTCAGGACACCGTCGCATTCGGGGGCTTCACAGAGGCCGAGCCTTGGAAAGTTACCGTGGTTTTCGTTAACAGTGGCAGAACTCCGGCGCGGAACGTGCAAAGTTCCGCGATGTTTGTAACTTCCCCATTTCCAATTTCCGGTCCATCCCTGGAACAAGTCAAGCAGCTCCAATTCCGACCCGCACAGTCCATAGCTCCCCAAGCAAGCTACCGAGAAGCCATCGGGAACGATATTTCGGCTGAAGGTTCCAGTGGGTTTCAAAGACAGGGCCAGCAGACGTTGATTTCTCAGTACCAGACCATTAAGAACAAAGAACTGTTTTTGTATTACTTCGGAATTCTGAAATACGATGACGCTCTCGGAAAGCGCAGGGAGACGCAATTTTGCATTTTGCTGGCCAATCTTGATACTAAACAACCCGGCTTTTGTGACGCATTTAACGATTTGAACTGAGAAAAACAGGAAGCAGATTACGGCAGGGCAAATTAATACACCGCCATGCGATTGAGTTTTTGGGCGCAAAAGGATAACATCCCTTCTGCACCCTCCTGCCTGAAGGGAGGGGCGTCCTGAGGGTGGTCTTGATGGCGCATCGCTCTAAACCTTCCGCCAAGAATGAGTCGAGCGAATACGCTACTTTTGAGACTGCTTTAAAAAAGGTTCTGTCTGTTTCTCACGCCCAAATAAAATCTGAACTCTCTGCTGCAAAGCGGAAGAGAACTAAGGCTTCCGCTTCCCGCGCGGTAACCGTAAAGGGTTAGTTAACCGATATTTTCCCATCCTTGCCCGTCACTTCCGCGAAGGTGAGACGCTTACCAGCAATCTGCGATAAGGCTAAATCAAATCTATCTGCGTCGTCCATTGGATTCTCCTCAGTAGCCCGATTGTTGTACCGGAAGGTTTGCTCATCCAAATATCGGAACAGATGGAACGGCTCCACGCTGACGTAGGTGCCCTTCAGTCCGCGCTTGAGAAGCGACCAGAAGTTTTCGAGGCCGTTGGTATGAATCTTGCCATCAACGTACCGCTCCGCATGGTCAATGACCTTGTGAGCGTAGCCCTGATAATCTAACCCCATATAGGACATGAGCGCATCGGTATAAACTTCGGTTCCTTGTTTCACGTTGGCGCGAATCTCGCCTTGCAGATTATGTTTGCGGCGACCGGGAACGACAGTGGCGCGGACTTCGCCACCGCGCTCAAGGATGCCGACTACGGCAGTTTTGCCGCCGACGCCAGTACTAGGAATCAGACGCTTGCGGCGCGACGGACTCATATACCGCGCTGCTCCACCGATGAAGGTTTCGTCTACTTCGACTTCGCTGCCCTTACCGCCGAGTTTCACAATGGACTTGCTTTGCAATGCCAGTCGGAGACGCTGAAGCACAAACCACGCTGATTTTTGGGTGAGGCCGAGATCGCGTCCCACTTCGTACGAGCTAATTCCATTCTTGCAATTAACCAGCATCCAGAGAGCCGCAAGCCACTTGTCCAGCGGGATAGGTGAATCTTCAAAGATGGTCCCGACTTTGACGCTGAATTGCTTGGAGCAGTTCTTGCACTTCCAGCGTTTCTGCGTGGCGAGATAGTAGTGCTCTTTATGGCCGCACTTGGGGCAGGTCGGGCCATCGGGCCAGCGCATCGCCGCAACGGTATCGATACAGACTTGCTCATTAGAAAAGTATCGGATAGCTTGCTGAAGTGTCTTTGGCTTGTTTGACTTGGCTCTCATAGTGAGTAGGATAGGCTAAATCCCGTGGTTAGTCAAGTATATTATTACCCTTGCAAAAGTCGAGCCACAACTCTCGTGAAATGAACACTTACAAAATCATTGGACTTAAAGTGGAGCAGGATGAACACTTACGAAAAAATAGGCGGGGGGGAGAGTCCTTCATTCCGCCGGAAATCGCCGAGCACAAGCCCGACCCGAATTTGCCTCTCGTCGTTTCTTCTTGGCGGCAACCATCGAAGCTCTGGAAACGACAGGGCGAAAAACCCCAGGCGCAACCCCGGCGCATGGGGCACCCGCAAGAGCAAGCACAGGCAGGAATGCCTGTGCCACTTAGTCAGCGGCGGGGTTGCAGATCGACGCTCGCGGGGGCAGGCTCGGCGAGAGGCGGCTTGAAGCGCTGCGCGGCGGCGAGGCGGCTATGTTTGCGACCGTAGCTGAAGTAGATCGTGAGGCCCACAACCAGCCAAACTCCGAGCCGCAACCAATTCTCGGCAGGCAGCGAGAACATCAGGACCAAGCAGCACAAGATCCCCAGCACCGGCGTGACGGGACAGAACGGCACCCGGAACGGGCGATGCACCTCGGGATGGATTCGCCGCATGATCAAGACCGCCGCGCATACAATCACGA
Organism: uncultured Acidobacteriota bacterium; assembly: GCA_963803735.1. GTDB lineage: Bacteria > Acidobacteriota > Terriglobia > Acidiferrales > UBA7541 > Palsa-189. Next base: position 124,003 of record CAWDNV010000032.1, read on the forward strand.
ACGCCAGCAGGGTGCCGATATTCACCAGTTCGGCCAGGATTCGTAAAGGCAAGAAGGCAGCCATGGTCGCAACGAAAAATCCAGTCAAAATGGTCGACTTCCAAGGAGTGCGGAAGCGTTCGTGGACCGCAGCAAAGAACCCGGGAGGAAGCAGCCCATCCCGCGCCATGGCCAGGAAGATTCTGGGCTGGCTCAACATCATTACCAGAAGTACCGACGTGATGCCCGCGACGGCTCCGACCGCGACCAGCAACTGCGCCCACGGCAATCCCACCTGGCGGAAGGCGTCGGACACCGGGGCGTCGATATTGATCTGGCTGTACGGCACCATCCCGGTGAGCACCGCCGCCATGGCGATGTACAAAACCGTACACAGCACGAGCGAAACCATGATTCCAATGGGCACATCCCGCGATGGATTGCGGGCTTCTTCGGCATGCGTAGACACTGAATCGAAACCGATATAGGCAAAGAAAACGATGGCCGCACCAGCCAACATGCCGACGGGTTCGCCGGCCGGTCCTGTTTGCCCCATCAGCGTGTGACCAAAAAGGCTCAACCCAGTCAGTCCAAAGGGTGCGAACGGCCTCCAGTTGGCCGGATTCACATAACGCGCACCCAGGCCGATCACGAAGAACACAATCGTGACCTTCAAGATCACGATGGCGGCATTGAAGCTGGCGCTCTCCTTGATCCCTTTCACCAGGATCACGGTGACCAGCGCGACGATGACGATGGCGGGCAAGTCGAACCATGTGCCCGTCCCGATAAGCCGTCCCGTGGTGGGATCGAAATCGAAGGGCGCATTGGTCACAACGTGCGCCAGACTGACCTTGAAGAAGGCCAGCAAATCCTGAAAGTAATGAGACCAGCCGTGCGCGACGGTGGATGACGCCACCGCGTACTCGAGAATCAAATCCCACCCGATGATCCAGGCGAACAGTTCTCCCAAGGTGGCATACGCATAGGTGTAGGCCGATCCTGCTACCGGCACCATGGAGGCGAACTCGGCGTAACACAGGGCGGCGAAAATACACGTCACACCGGCGGCCACGAACGACAGCATCAGGGCCGGGCCGGTTCGGTCGTGGGCGGCAATCCCTACCAGGACGAAAATGCCCGTGCCGATGATCGCTCCCACTCCCAGGCTCGCGAGTTGGACGGGACCGAGGACACGCCTAAGGCGATTCTCGCCGCGCAGCTCCTCAAGCAGGACGCTGTGCGGCTTGGTCATGAATAGCTGGTTTGGCATATCTACCCTTCCCCTACATTGATGCCGGATCGGGCCGTGTACGTTTACTTCGCTGCGAAATCAACGAGAAATCGGTTCTGTTGCGGGCCGCCGGGACCAGATCAGATACACCGGAACGCCCAAGAGCACGATCACCAAACCCGGCCAGGTGGTTTGCGTCTTATACAGAATCAATACGAACATGATCGCAAGAGCGACGATGATATATAACGCCGGCACGATGGGATAGCCAAATGCACGGTAAGGCCGCTCAGCATTCGGGCGTTTTCGGCGAAGGACGAATACGCCAGCGATCGTGAGCACGTAAAAGATCAAGACAGAGAAAACGACATAATCGAGGAGGTCGCTGTAGAGGTTCCCGTACGTGACCGTCCCCAATGCATCCACCCTTCGGGTGCGCGCAAGAACCAGAAGGACCGCCCAAATCCCTTGAAAGAGTAGCGCCCGAGAAGGCACATGCCTTTCGTTCAGTTCGCCGACGGAACGAAAGAACAAACCGTCGCGGGCCATCGCGTAGTAAACACGAGCTCCGGCCAGGATCAGGCCGTTGACGCAGCCAAAGGTGGAAATAATGATGGCGACCGCCATCACGGCGGCACCGGCACCACCAAGAATCGCGCTAAGCACAGCCGTGGCTACGCGGTCATCGGCAGCGGTTTGAATCTGAGCCAGAGGAAGGGTGCTCAAGTAGGCGATATTGGCCAGGAAATATAAACTGATTACAATTGCGGTGCCCAGCGCGAGCGAGAGGGGCACATCCCGCCGTGGATTTTTTACTTCGCCCGCCGTAAACGTAATGTTGTTCCAGGCATCGGCCGAAAAAAGAGAACCTACCTGTGCCACGCCATAGGCGACAAACAAACCAAACAATCCAGATGTGACTGAAAGCGCGGGAATCCATCGGCGCAAAAAATCCGCGCCGGGTTGGATTATCTGGGCGCCATCAGCACTCCAGAGGTGCGCGAAGTTAGCCTGGATTGCAGCCGCGTTTCGCCCAAAAACGATTCCCAAAACCACTAGGCCGATGAGCGCCAGTGTCTTAGCGGAAGTAAAAATATTCTGGATATATTTTCCCCAGCTCAGGCCGCGGGTGTTTGCGAGGGTCAGAAAGACGATCAATAAAATGGCGAAGAACTGCTGCCACGAGAGGCTCAGCGCATACTTTGCGGAGATGCGTATGGGTGCGATGATCCATAAGGCGGGGGAAACAGAAGGAACGAGGACACCGAGAAAGCGCGCAAATGCGACCGCTACCGCGGCAATCGTTCCCGTTTGTATGACCAGGAAAAGCGTCCAGCCATACAGAAATCCCCAGAGAGGCGAGTAGGACTCCCTCAAATAGATATACTGGCCACCCGCTTTCGGCATCATCGCGGCTAACTCGCCATAGGAAAGCGCCGCAGATACGGTGAGAATTCCGGTAATCACCCAGGCGAGCAGAAGCCCACCGGCCGATCCCGTCTGTCGCGATATATCCGCCGAAACAATGAAAATGCCGGATCCGATCATCGATCCGACCACGATCATTGTGGAATCGAAGAGACCCAGGCCGCGGATGAACCCGGATTCGCTGGGGACAGGCGGTGCCGATGTTGCCGATGTAGCAGTTGAGATATTCACGCTGCTCTCAATTTTCTCCGCGGGCGCGCGCAGCTTCTTTGAGAAACAACTGCGCCCGGGCAGCAGGATTCTCAGAGACGATCAAATCACGCGCTACGGCTAGCGAGTCGGCGCCAGCGCGAAAAACTTCCGCGGCGCGTTCCAGCGTAATACCGCCGATCGCGACGATAGGCTTGCGCGTATGCCGACGCGCTTCCCGCAAAAGTTCTAATCCCACGACAGGGTCGGGATTTTCTTTCGAACTGGTCGGAAAAATAGGGCCAAAAGCGATGTAATCGGCGGACGTCTTATCGGCAGCGTCAAGCTGCTCGAGAGAATGCGTCGACACGCCCACTAAAACGTCTGGCCCAACAATGGCGCGCGCTTCCTCGACATTCAGATCTTGCTGCCCCACGTGCACTCCTTGCGCATTTGCCAGGACTGCAATATCAGCACGATCGTTCACAATGAAGCGGGGCTTATATATGCCCGGCTTTGCAAGACGAGATAAGGTGGCAGAGATGGATTGCGAAGCTTCGAAAAGTTCCCTGCTGCTGGCGCGTTTATTGCGATATTGCAGAAGCTCAACCCCGGATTCTGCCATCATTTCGACGAACGACAGCTCCGACGTCTTCTTGAGCAGGGCCGCATCGATTATGGCATAGAGAGGAGGGAAGACAAGATTCATATCCTGCTCGTGCTACTTCCCGTGCACGGGCAGGATGCGCTCCAGGAAGTGCGTATCGAGATGCCCGGCTTCGAAATCTGGCTCCGCCAAAATACGCTGGTGCAAGGGAATCGAAGTTTTGATGCCCTCCACGACAAACATCTCCAGTGCGCGGCGCATCCGGGCAATGGCCTCGGCGCGGTCTCGCCCGTGGACAATCAACTTGGCTATGAGCGAGTCGTAATAAGGAGGAATGACCGCATCAGCATGCGCGGCTGTATCCACCCGAACACCGGGCCCTCCGGGCATATTGAATGCAGTGATGCGGCCCGCGCTGGGAACGAATGTGTCGGGGTCCTCCGCGTTCACACGGCATTCAATGCTATGGCCGCGAAATTCGATAGGCCCGATTGCCGCGTCCAACTTCTCGCCCGCGGCAATGCGTATCTGCGATTTGATCAGATCGACTCCCGTGACCAATTCCGTCACGGGGTGCTCGACCTGAATGCGCGCATTCATTTCGATAAAATAGAAAGAACCATCCTCGTCCATCAAAAACTCGACGGTTCCAGCGTTGCTGTAGCCGATTTTGCGCAAAGCCTCAACGACGCGGTTTCCCAATTCGGTCCGGCGCTTTGGAGTAAGTGCCAGGGACGGCGATTCCTCCACGAGTTTCTGGTGGCGCCGCTGAATGCTGCACTCGCGTTCACCCAGATGCAAAACATTGCCATGGCGGTCGCCTAATATCTGAAATTCGATGTGCCTGGGCCGCTCGATAAACTTTTCCAGGTAAACATCGGGCACACCGAAAGACTGCTGGGCTTCATGCCGGGCGGTCTCCCAGAGCGTTAAAAGTTCCTCCCGAGCACGTACGATGCGCATTCCCCTGCCGCCGCCGCCTGCCGAAGCTTTGATGATCAGGGGATAGCCGATACGGGTCGCTTCGGATGCCAGGGTGTCGGGATCGCCGACTATGCCGTCGCTGCCGGGCACAATGGGCACCCCGGCTGCAGCCATTTCGCGGCGCGCCTGATCCTTCTCTCCCATCATCCGCAGGATCTCAGGCGTTGGCCCGATAAAGGTGATATGCGAAGCCTCGCAAACCTCCGCGAAATTCGCATTTTCGGACAAGAAGCCATACCCCGGATGTATTGCATCGACGTCGGTGATCTCAGCGGCGCTGATCACATGCGGGATGTTCAAATAACTGTCTGAGCTCCGTGCCGGCCCTATGCATACGGCTTCATCGGCAAAACGCACGTGCAGCGAATTGCGATCGGCTTCCGAGTAAACCGCCACGGTAGGGATATCCAGTTCCTTGCAGGCGCAGATCACGCGCAACGCAATTTCACCGCGATTGGCTATTAGTATCTTGCGGAACATAGAGGAAGGCCCTGCGTGCTACTTCTTTTTCGCAGGACGAATGGCAAAAAGGCCTTGTCCATACTCGACCGGCTGACCATTTTCGACCAGGGCACGTACAAGCTCACCGCTCACATCAGCTTCAATTTCGTTCATCAATTTCATCGCTTCTATGATGCATACCACCTGGCCCGCCTGGATTACATCGCCTGCCTTAACAAAAGGAGCCGCCCCCGGGCTCGCCGCCGCATAAAAAGTTCCAACGATGGGCGATTTGATGGTGTGCAGTTCTTCGACAACCGCGGCAGGGCTTGATGGTGCGGCCGAGGTTGCCGAATGCGGCTCCTGCAGGACCCCTTGCGCTTGCAGAGACTGCGGCGACGCTCCTGTATGTGGCGCCGCATTGGGTGATGCTCCCGCCTTTTTCAGCCGAATCCTTAGGCCGGCCTTCTCGTATTCAAATTCCTCGAGTCCGTGAGAAGCCATAAAATCGAGCAGCTTTTCCAGTTGCCCGAACTCCACGCCCAGGGGGCCCAACTCGCTGTTTGAATTTTTCTTTCGGGATTCTTTCATCGAATGTCAGAGCTCGAGGAGCCCTCGAGGCGCCGTGGTTAGGACTTCTGTTCGATCCGGATGAACGGCAACTTCATCCTCGAGGCGAATTCCACCCACGCCTTCCACATAAATTCCCGGTTCCAACGTCACCACGTTGCCCGCACGAATTTCCTGCTTTTGGCTTCGCCCAACTCGCGGCCTTTCGTGGATTTCAATACCGAGGCCATGTCCGGTGCCGTGCACAAAGTACGATCCCAGGCCATGCTGATTCAGAACATGCCGCGCCGCTCGGTCAACGCTTCCGGCCGTTACACCCGCCCGGAGGGCGTCGTGCGCCGCTTCCTGAGCTTGCTCTACCGCTTTATACCATCGCCGGATGCGAGCCGGCGCGCGTCCCAGAAAAATCATGCGCGTCAGGTCACTGCAGTAGTGGCGGAGTATAGCACCCAGGTCCAGCACGACCAATTCGTTTTTCTGTAACCGTTTTTCGGTGGGCCGCGCATGAGGCAACGCAGAGCGTGGGCCGGAAGCCACGATCGTCTCGAACGACGGACCGCTCGCACCTTTGCGCCGCAAACGGTAATCAATCTCGGCGGCAACCTCTAACTCAGTCACACCTGGCCGAACGAAGTCGGAGGCCTCAGCGACGACTTCGGAGGCCAGCTTGGCGGAACAGCGCATCACGTCGAGTTCCTCGGCGCTTTTAATTTCGCGCACGCCTTCAACCAAGTCTGCCGTCGCTTTCCATTCGATACGGGGACCTGCCGCCTTTTTTAGCCGCTCCCATTCGGCAACGTTCAAGGAAGCCGCTTCAAATGCGGCACGCAAGCGCTTTCGCGACGAGCGTGAACGTAAAAATTCGCCGCAGGCCTGAGCAAGCGGAATTCGAACAATATGCACGCGGGTCTGCGGCGCCTCTTCATGCGCCTGAATCGTATATCTGCCATCGGTGAAGAGGTGCACAAGATCGCCGAAAATGAGCAGAACGGCGTTGCTGCCGGTGAACCCAGAGAGATACAAGACATTCGGCAGATGGGTGATCGTGAGAGCGTCCGCTCCCGACGCCGCCATCGCTTCCCGTACTTGCTGCAATCGATTTTGAGAAAGCCCACTCATAAAAAAAGGAGGAGACCCCTGTCTCCTCCCTGTCAACCTAGAATTAGCTTCGCCGTTACCCAGGAATCAGCCGCGGCGTCAGGAAGAAGAGCAGCTCCTGCGATGATACTTTGACTGAGGTTTCTTTGAACAGATGGCCGATCAAGGGGATATTTCCTAACAACGGCACCTGGAAGATATTCGTCTGTTGCTGGCTAACCATGACGCCGCCGATCACTACAGTCCCGCCGTCGCCGACCATTACCTTAGTTTGTGCGGATTGCGTGTCCAAGGCCGGGATGCCGTTCACCAGCGGGATTCCATTATCAATCTGCGTATTTTCCACCAGCACGTCCATGAAGATATTGCCGTCGGCCGTGATCTGGGGCGTCACTTGAAGCTGTAAAACGGCGTCTATATATTGAACTGAGATCGTATTGTTAATGGTCGTCTGGATGGGAATCTTGGTACCTTGCTTGACGACTGCCTGGGCGTTGTTCTGAGTCACCAGCTGCGGGCTAGACAGAAGCTTGCCGACTCCCTTGCTCTCGGAGGCCGTGATGATGAAATCCAAGGTGTAGTTAGGCGATACCCGTGAAAACAAGAAACCGCTCGTGGGTGCGACCGCCGGGAGGTTGACGTTCAGCGGAAGCGATCCGGTCGAGGTAGGACCGGCAGCGGGCGGCGCGCCTACAACGATCGGCGGCGCGGGTGAGTGAACAAGAGGACTCCCCTGAGTTGCTACGGGATTGCCGCCGAAGAAATTGACCGAGTTCGGAGTTGCGTTGAAACCGGCTATACCGAATTGCGTACCGATATCTCGGGCAAATGACCGTGAGGCTTGAACGACCCGCGCCTGAATCTCCACTTGCTGCGATCTGCGATCGAGTTGCCGGATCAAATTATCGACCTGCGGCATTACCGACGGAATATCGCGAATAATCAATGTATTGGAGCGATCAATCGCCATTACGTCGCCCCGTGAAGACAAGAATCTCTTCAAGGGAATCACGAGCTCGGTGGGCTTGGCGTAGTTCATGATCCGCGTAACGGTGATTGGATCCACCGCCTCTGCCTCAGCCTTGGTCAGATCGCGCTTTTCATCGGCTTCTCGCTTCAGGGTGTCTCGCGAGGCGATCCGAAGCACGTTCCCATCCAACTCCTTGCTCAAGCCATTGTTGCGCAGCACGATATCCAGTGCTTGATCCCAGGGGACTTCATCCAGCACTAACGTGACGTTCCCCCTGACAGCAGGATCGAGCACGACGTTCAGCCCGCTGATTTCGTGAATCAGGCGGAAGAAATCCTTCAAATCCACGTCTTTGAGATTTACCGAAATTGCCTCTCCGCTAAAAACCTTTACGGGAGCCGTCACCGGCTGAGCCACGGGCGGCTGGGACGCGTTTGCCACGGCAGGAACAACCGTAACCTGTGCGGCTTTCGGACTCGCAGGATTAGGAACGGCAGCAGCACTGAGAGTTTGCGGCAGCGGGCTCGCTAACGCCGCGTTCCCGCTCAAGGTTGACGGCAATCGGAAACTTTGCTGGCCGGTAGAGTGCGCGATTGAAGACTTAGCATCAGCGCTATCTCGCTTCACATCCGGCTTCGCTGGGAGCGCGACGGCAGAGATTCCGCTGCCTTGCGGCTGATCGTTAAAGGCCACGAGCAACGTCTGATCCTTCCGCTCGACGTCGAATTTCACTGCGCTATCAAGGTCGATTACAACCCGTACCTGATCGGGACGAGATTGGCCGAGACGCACGCGACGCACGGGCGCATAGTCGCTGGCAATCGTGTTTCGCGTTTCAGTAAGCCGCGCTCCACCCAAATCGACCACAACGCGCGGTGGATCGCTTAGTTGCGTTACGTGATAGCTGAGAGCACCGGCTCCCTGCACGCGAACAATCGTCTGCCGACCGAGGTGGTCAACGCCAACTTGCGCCACCGTTGTCGCGGATGTCGCCGATGAGTCCTGGGCCGTCGCGGCTTTCGGTGTTTGAGCGCCCGACCATTGCGGCATGATCATCGTCGCCGCCAGAATCAGCCGGAAAGCCGGCCCGTAAGTCTTCATTGCTGTTCTCCTGGAGTGGAATTCAACCGTTTTGCAACTTCGCGCTCGACGGCGTTGCCGAAAGGATCTTTACCGGATTGGTGAAATGACATTCCATCCATTGTGATATGTTCCACCTGGCCATCAAAAAGCCGATCGCCTTCACGAAGGAAATAAACACGGTCCTGAGCGTTGGAGACGATTGCAATCATTCCGTTGGGACCGCTGACAATCCCGTCAATCCTCAAACTGCTGATCAATAGGCCGGGCTTACCGGGCGGCAGATTCTGCAGTGAACCACCACCACCTCCCTCGGACGCCTTACCTAGAAGTGGCGCGAAGGGATCGCGTCGTGCGAAAGTCTCCCGCATAGCGACGGGCTTCACGGAAGCACCGAGTACAGAGCTAGGCACATCCGATGCTGCTGCGGTGACGGGCTTGGTCTTTGGAAGCTTCGCCGCTGCGTTCGGCGCGACGGACGAAGGACCCTTGCTACCCAAACCAGGAGTTGGCCTCTTAACGGTTCCCGTCCCTCCAGGCGTACCCTTGGCTAGGGTCCTACTGGAGGCAGGCTTTTCGACTGAGTTGGCCGGTTTGGCAGTTCCAGTCGTAATCGCGTTCGCCGCCGGTTTAGATGGTGTACTTGAAGTTGGCGACGAACCGGTTGCCGGGATAGTTGCTGATGCTGCTGGCTTAGCAGCAGAGTTCGTGGATGGCGCCGGCTTGGGAGTTTGCGCTTGTTTTGGAGATGCTGTCTCAGTCGAAGGGGCGTTCGCTCCCGGGGCTGATTTCGCCGGCGTGGCGGGATTCAATGCTTTGCGAACCGCCTCAGGCGTAGCAGGCACCTGTTGTGCCATCAATGGCGTTGCCAGCGACGCCAACCCAAAAACCATAAGCCAGCGTGTTAGGTTTAGCTTCCGCATGATTTTGTATTGAAGTCGCATCTTCAGTTCGATCCCTTTATTTCCCTGCGCCCGGTCGGGCGGCCGTCTTCGAGCCAGCCGGCGGCGTAGCAGGCGTGCTCATGGTGAAGAAAGTCGTAATCGTGCAAGTCCCGCTTACTGTCGTGCTGGGGCGCACCGGGTACGCCGATTTGCCATCAGTGAGGCCCGAGAAAGTCAGGTCACCCACATTGATAATTCGAGACAAGCGGCTAAGCCGCGAGAAAAAGTCCACGATGGCGTAGTAAGGTCCATCGACCTGGATTGTAAATGGCATCTCGTAATGGAAGTCGCGGGAGACGACGGCCAGCGCCGTAAGTTTGCGCACCTGAACACCGGAAGCAGCACCTGCGCTTTCGAGCAGTCGCATGAACTCGTCCGTTTCTTTATCTTCCGGGACAATCGTTTTGAGGGTGTCGATCTGTTTATTAAGCGCCGCCATCTCCTGCTGGAACTCTGCGTAGCGGCGTTCATAAACCTGGAGAGCACTGACCTCCTGGTTCAGCTTGGTGTCCTGATCGTGCAGCGCCTGCAGCTCTGCCCGTGCTGTTGATACGGGCAGCCCGGGAACGTAGAGTCCCGCGGCAATGAGCAGAATCGCCAGAGCCACAAAAACTAACGCCTGGATGTACCAGGGAAATTCTTTGAAGGAGATGGCCATCGTTTTCCCTTAGCCCTTCCCCGCTGGAGCCGAAACTGAAGCTGCGGATTTCTCTAGGGGCAACGAGAACTGCGCTGTCAACGAGAAGGTGAAAGTCTGAATGGCGCTATTCTTCGTATCTTGCGCGGACTCTTTAATCTCAATTTGGTTGAAATACCCGGAATGTTCGAGTTGAGTGATGAAGTTCGCCACTGCATTAATGGATCCAGCCGTACCAAGAATCGTCAGCGCATTGCCTTGACGTGAGAGCGAAGTCAGCCAGAGAGTGTCAGTCCGTATGACCGTATTGGCCAAGGCGTCAAGGAGTTCCTGACCCCCGGTACGATTGCGCTGCAGCGCTTCGATGATGTTGATACGCTGCTGGAGAACGGCCTTTTGACGTTCAAACTCGTCGACCTGGGCCTTCAGTTGCTCCAGTCTTGCTTTCTCTCCGGTTTGCTTCTGAATGTGCAGGCGCACTTCGGTGACCTGCGCATTTGTGGAATGCCAGTTGTAATAGAGCACGCCGAAGGCGACTACTAATGACGCCGCGAAAAAGACGACCTGTAGAGTCGCTTCGAGCGGCACCGCTTGCCGCGCGGCCTTCGGTCGAACCCGGCCCAGCAGGTTGATTCGGATCATGGCGTGTCGAAACTCCTGAGCGCCAGCCCTACAGCGATGGCCAGGCGCGGAGCAAGCTCGCGTACCTGGTCTTCGTTGTGCCGGCCGGGATTGATCACGATTTTGCGAAAGGGATAAAGTTCCTCGACGGGCAGAGCGAACTCCTCGCGGAGCAGGTCCACCAATCCGGGGACGCGGGCGGTTCCTCCCGCCAGGTAAATTCGTTGAATGTTTTCTCCGCTGGCCGTGGCGCGGAAGAAGTCAAAAGTCTTTTGGATTTCCAGGATCAGAATGTCCGAAACGGAGCGCAGGATCGTCCCGCGATGTTCTTCGTTTACGCCGGCCACCTCTTCGCCCTTCTTGAGCCTCTCGGCGTCCTCGTAACTGAGGTCCAGCTCTTTCTGCAACGCGTCCGTATATTGATTCCCGCCTACCGAAACATCGCGCGTAAAGAGCGGAGCGCCTCCTCGCACGATATTGATATTCATTACGCTGGCGCCGATGTTTAGCAGCGCCACGGTCTGGGTGGGATCCGGATCGTAATTGACCTCGTAGCAGTTTTGCAGGGCAAACGCATCGATATCCACGACAGTGGGCGTTTTGCCCGCCTGTGCCAGCACGTTCGTGTGGTTCAAAATCTTGTCTTTCTTGACGGCCACGAGCAGGACATCCATCTGGGATTCCGCCGAATCCAGAAGCTGAAAATCGAGATTCACGTCGGAAATGTCGAACGGGATATGCTGGCTGGCCTCTGATTGAATCCGGTCATACAGCTCTTCGTCAGTCATTACAGGCAAATTCACGCGCTTGACGATCACAGAATGTCCGGAAACGGCGGTTGCCACGGAGCGCGTCTTGATCTCCTGGCGGTCGAATATTGTTCCGATCGCTCCTGCGACAAGGGGAGCATCCATAATCGCGCCATCGACCACCGTATCCTGGGCCAGAGGTTCCAGGCCGAAGCTCACGAGTTCGTACCCGTGCTTGGTATTTTTCAGCTCGACGGACTTGATCGAGCTTGAGCCGATATCCAGCCCCACGAGCGGTTTCTGTTTAGCCGTGCCAAACATCGCCCAGCCTTTCTGCGAGCGCTAAAGCGTCGCCCTGACGGTTAGTGCCGCCTGCCCTGCGACTGGCGCATCTTCTCTTCCATCCAGCGATCCAGCACAGACTTACGAAATTTCCACCGGCTGCCCAATTTGAAGGCGGGAACCAAGCCCGTGCAGATGTAGCGGTAAAGCGTGTCGGGCGAAACCCCCAAATAGTGCGAAGCCTGGCGCAGGTTCATCACTTCTCTTGATTCACGCATTCCCGCTGGCTACCCCTTGGCGGAAACGAAGGGTCCGCTGGCCCCAGCCACCCAGAGCTTCCCGTGATCTGCCGTCAGGAAGCCGCTGTCGTAGGGCGACTGTGGCATCCGGCACGGTGGAGTGTCAAGAAAAGCGAGGCGCGCAATTGCTCAAAAAATTGTGGCTTATGAGAAAACACAGAGGGAGGAATACTCTACATATTGAGTTTTAGAGCTTCTAGTACCACATCATATAGTGGTTAATTCCACAGCGTCATAGGGGTATGTTTCAGCGCTTTCGATCCAGGCCTAGTCCCTTCCAGAGGCCATCTACACGTTGTTTCGTTACCTCATTCATCGTGATTTCGTCCGGCCAGGGCCGCTCAAATCCCTCACCAGGCCACTTTCTCGTGGCATCAATACCCATTTTCGACCCGAAGTCCTGTCTGCGGGCGGCATGGTCCAGCGTATCTGCCGGCCCGAGAACAAACTGCACATCCCTTTCTGGATCGATAGCGCACAATGTTTTCCAGGTAACTTCATGCCAATTCTGGACGTTAACGTCGTGATCCACAACGATCACGACCTTGGTGAACATCGCCTGCCCCAGGGACCAAATGGCGCTCATAATCTTGCGGGCATGCCCAGGATAGGATTTGCGAATTGCCACGATCATTAGATTGTGGAAGATGCCCTCAGCCGGCATGGCGACATCGACGATCTCCGGATATTGCATCTGCATGACGGGCAGGAAGATGCGCTCGACGGCGTGTCCCATGTAGAAGTCCTCCTGCGGAGGCGGTCCCACGATGGTGGTGAGGTAGAGAGGATCGCGCCGCTGCGTCACGCAGGTGACGTGAAAAACCGGATACTCTCCCTCCAGCGAATAAAATCCAGTGTGGTCTCCAAAAGGTCCTTCGACGCGCATCTCTGAAAGATCGACGTAGCCTTCCAGAATAATTTCCGCTTGCGCCGGCACCTCCAGCGGGCATGTTTCGCATGCCACCATCTCCACCGGTTCGCGCCGCAAGAATCCGGCAAACATCATTTCATCGAGATCAGGTGGAATCGGCAGTATCCCGGCCAGACAGGTGACAGGGTCTGCGCCAATTGCGACAGCGACGTCGATCCGACCATCGCGGCCCGCCGCGCGTGCCCGGCGGAAATGCTCCGCGCCGTGTTTTTGCGTCTGCCAGTGCATTCCCGTTGTTTTGTCGTCGAATACCTGCATTCTGTAGACGCCCACATTTCGTTTTCCGGTCTCGGGGTTGCGTGTGATTACCAACGGCCAGGTGATAAACCGCCCGGCATCCTTCGGCCAACACTGTAAGATGGGAAACTCCAAAAGCGAGAAGTCGCCGTGGCGCACGACTTCCTTGCAAGGACCCGTCTTGACTGTCTTGGGGAAAAACGACCCGAGTTCCGCAAGTTTCGGCAGCATCTTGATTTTGTCCAGGAGGCCCTGCGGCGCTTGCATGTCCAGAAACCCGCGAATGCGGCCGGCCACTTCAGCTAAAGAATCCGTCTCAAGAGCCAGGTTGATGCGCCGCTCGCTCCCAAGCATATTAATCAGTAGCGGAGCGCGCGATCCCCTGGGGCGTTCGAAGAGCAACGCGGGTCCGCCGGCGCGCGTCACGCGCTGAGTGATCTCGGTAACTTCCAGCACCGGATCAATCTCAGCTGAAATCCGCTTCAATTCGCCTGCTGCCTCCAACCGCTTGACGAATTCCCGTAAATCCTTATAGGCCACGCCGGCCCTCCAAACTGCTGAAGTTGCGATAAAGAAGCCGCACAGCGTAGCACGATTTCCTGCGAGACTCTCCCGCGGACGCCTCTTTCTGACAGCGCCGATTCAGGATTCCTAGCAGCAATCACTAGTAGCGTTAGGTGTAGAGAATTCGTTCCGACGCAGACTTGCCGAAATTGCGATCGGTCTGGTAGGGTAGGCCCGAGCGGGCGTGGTTCAATGGTAGAATAGCGGCTTCCCAAGCCGCGGACGTGGGTTCGATTCCCATCGCCCGCTCCAAACACTCGGAATTCTTCGCGTCTCGCTCCTAAATAAAAGCCCGCTCGGTTTGACTTATTTTTTGTTGTGCGTAGTCGGGATGGATGCATGCCCCTTGCCCACTCGCTTGGCCACTTCAGTCGGAACTCTATCTAACTGGATTCAGATTAGGTTACTCTAGGGCCCATTAGGGAGTGCTCGAAGGCTCAGCACGCACTGAATATTCGCAGAAATATTGTTCGATTGGAGGCAATCCCATGAAGACCCGGCTCATCGCGATGTTCGTAATTGCTGCAGGCCTTCTGGTCGTTTCTCCTTTGCTGTTCGCACATCACGGCGCCGCCTCCTTCGACACGACTAAGAAACTTACCGTGAAGGGTACAGTTGTGGAATGGTTTTGGGCCAATCCGCATTGTTTTTTGAGGTTCAACGCTAAGGATGAAAATGGCCAAACGGTAGAGTGGGTGGTCGAAACGCAGAGTGGACCTAACATACTTCCGCTCGGCTATACCAAGCAGACTTTCAAAGCTGGAGACGAAGTGACTGTCACTTTGACGCCAGTGAGGAATGGCAAACCTCTAGGACGTCTGCTCTCGGTCGTGCTCCCCAATGGTAAGAGGCTGGGCGCCATGGAAGATCTTAGAGGAGCATCGCCTGGCACCGAAGAGCCGAAATAGAGCGGGTTGCGGCGCGCCGAAATGCTCGATCGTGGGCGGCCCTCAGTAGTGAAACCAAACGGCAAAATTTGAACGAATTTGAATGAGGAGGAACCGTCTCAATGCAAAGGCGTTTGGTGGTTCCGCTGATTGCCCTGATTCCGATATTGCTTTCTTCGCCCCTGGCCCACGCTCAGGCTCGGCTGCCCGGCGCCGTCTACGACTTTGATAAAAAGGGCGAGAAGCCGGGGCCAGCTTCGCAGCACGACATTTCGGGTATCTGGGAACCCGCAAGCGGGCCGAGTGGCGGAATTCAGGGCAAAGGCGCCGCGGCGATGGAATCGTGTAAGCGTGACAGACCCGGCGGCAAGTACTCCGTCGATCCAAAGGCGCCCGTCACCGACACCGGTTATGCAACCCCCGATTGCTTGAAACCGGATATCGAGCCGCCTTACACCGCGTTGGGACGTGAGACGGTCAAGGCCCATATTCCAGTTGAGGGCTATCGTATGGTTCCCGATTCCTTAACCAATGATCCGATTCTCAAGTGTGATCCAGGTGGCTTCCCGCGCATCGATCTGCATAATTTCAGGACAAGCGAAATCTTGCAGACGCCAACCCACGTAGTGATCTTGTATAAATTTCAGCATCGCTGGCGCCAAATCTGGACCGATGGGCGAGAACTGCCGAAGGATCCCGAGAACCCGTCCTGGGGCAACAGTGCTGATGCCCTGCCTGCCGAGTCACGGTGGTGGGGATACTCAGTCGGAAAGTGGATCGATGACTACACGTTTGTAGTCGAGACGAATGGATTCTATGACGATAGGACTTGGCTCGATAATGCGGGCCTTCCCCAAAGCGATGCCATGCAGGTGGAAGAAACGTACCATCGCGTGGACGCCGAGCACTTGGAGCTATCGATCAAGATTACGGATCCGAAGATGTACACGAAACCTTGGCTCGCCCTCGACAAATTGCCCTTGAGGCTGCAATCGCCCCATCTGGAGATTCAGGAAATGGAGTGCTCGCCATCCGATCAGGAGCATTGGAATAAGTATTTCGGCAACCAAACTGGTGCCAGTTCCGGCCCCGATAAGGCCAAGTAGCCTAGGCCATTTCCGCACCTCACCGACGGGCCGGGTCTGAAGTCAAAATCGACGCTCTGCGTAAAAGCCGGTGAAGAATTGACACCGTAGTTTTGGTCTTGTTACGGTGGTGCGCTCGTAAATAGACCCTGCCGTGGGGACCCCGAGTTGGCCCGCGCTAGCTTTAAATGAAAACAGCGGGCTGGAGACTCTACTTGATTCGCCGCTACGGGATAGCGCTATCGTTCGTGGCGGCTGCTTTTGCTTCAACCCTCCTATTGCAACGCTTTTCCCCGTACCCGTTTTTATTTTTGTTTTTTGCGGCGGTAATGGCCAGTGCGTGGTTCGGCGGAACCGCCGCCGGGTTTTTAGCAGTCCTAATTTCAACGCTTCTTGTCGATTATTTCTTTCTGCCCCCCTACTATACGTTCACGATTGAACCGACGGACGTCGCGTACTTCGTTGCGTTCATCCTTTGCGCCATCGCGGCGAGTTGGGTTAGCGCCTCCAAAAGACAGACCGAGGAGGCCCTCAGGCAAGCTCGCAACGACCTTGAACTCAGGGTGGCCGAACGAACTGCCGAACTCCAGAAGACGATTGCCGAACTCCAGGAAAACGAGCGGCAGCGGCTGCTCCTGGAGGGCGAAAAATCTGCCCTTTCGAGTCAGCTGGAAAGCCGGAAAATCGTCGAGCGCGCCAAAGGCATCCTGCAGCGCGAGCTCAAAATCAATGAGGAAGAAGCCTACCGAACGCTCCAACGCGAGAGCCAGCAAAGGCGGAAGTCCATGAAGGAAATCGCGGAATCGATCATTCTGAATGATGAACTGAAACGCGGTTCGGCGTGACGAACGCTGCCGGCCTCTAGTCAGTCGGTAGATCGGATTTTGCCAAGTTTCACGTTGACTCTTTCCGCGAAAATCTGCAAACTCCCCGCTAGACCGGCCTGATGTTAGGCTGCTCTGCTTCCCTCTTTCGACGCCGAAACGAGGGCCTTGTTCGGGTTTCCGTCTGCTGTTTTATCTCGGACACGACGCTGTGTCCAAATTCATTACTACAGGCTCGACGATGAGCCCGCTACGTCAGCCCTGACTTGCTGACCTAGGCGGTTGTGTCTGCCTTCGTTTGTACGGCAAATCGCGGCACGCGCATAACGATCCGCGAAATCTGCCGTGCGTACTTGAGGGAGCTTTCCTCAAAAATGCTGATGCTGAGCGCAACTCTGGCGAGGTCCATCAGGGCCCTGGTAATGCCTCCCTTTTGGGTACTGTCGGATTTCGCCAGGCAGGCGGCGAACGTCATTCCGGAAACATGGGACCGCTTCAGCTTTCGGCACTTTTGGGGAGACGCGATCCTTTCGACCGACGCCTATTTTGTAATGGACAGCTACGAAAATGTGAGGCTCCGCAATAATTTCAGGAATGCCGAGCCGACGGAAAAGCCGGAAGCATTCCTGGGTACTGAACTCATTCGTGGCAGTTTCTGCCCGCAAGCAGCTGCGTTGCTCACCGCGCTATTCCTTCGGCATTCCGGCAAAGTGCTTCGAATTGCAACGGACACTGAGCCAAGCCTCAAGCAGGACACCATCTTGATCTGTTACGGCACTCCCGACATGAACTTCAAAAGCTTTGACATTGAGGCGTGGTCGGGAAGCAGCTTGTGCCAGTTCTTGTTCACGCCGGACGGGCGTCGCGCATTCAGGCTGGCTGGGCAACTTCATTCCATGGAGGACCGCTGCGGCGTGATCTACGATAAGGCTATTGTTTTGCGGTTGACCAATCGCCAGGATTCCAATCGCTCGCATGTTATTTGTGCCGGTCTCAGTGAATGGGGCAGTCTCGCAGCTGTCAACTATCTCACCCAGAATTGGAAGGAACTGCACAAGCGCTTCGATAGTTTCGGCAAGCGCAGGGACTTCTGCGTTTTGCTGGAGCTCCAGTGTGGGCAATTTGAAACCGTCAAGGAACTTACTTCGGTCGTTTGGTGGGAGCCGGGAACGGCGCCCAGCCCTGTCTTGGTGTCAAACCATGTCTAAACTCAAATCAACTCGCTATATCACAAGACTCGGTAACGCTGTCCTGCCCGCATTCAGATGAGCACAAATCCCCTTCTCACAAAGACGCCCGGTACCACTCGCCCTGTTGCCAGGGTTCTGGTGGCCACCACCGCCATGCTCAGCTTTATCTCCTTCTGGCGGGCCGCTGCAATCGTGCTCAATGACATGGGGTCGTCGGCCTTCTATGCCGGCGCCATCGCCGAGGAAGCCTTCGGCAAGACCGCGCCCTGGTTCATCCTCGCGATCATGCTCTTCGCCTATGCAGTCCGCGCCCTGTACATGGAGAGTTGCAGCATGTTCGTGCGGGGCGGCGTGTACCGCGTCGTCAAGGAGGCCATGGGCAGCAGGCTAGCTAAAGTCTCCGTCTCTGCCTTGATGTTTGACTTCATTTTGACTGGGCCTATCAGCGGTGTGTCTGCCGGTCAGTACCTTACGGGCTTCTTGAACGACTTCTTCCGCTACGCCCACCTGAATGTTGCTTTACCGGGAAATCTGACGGCCGCCCTTTTTGCCATTGCCGTGACAGTCTACTTTTGGTGGGAGAACGTCAAAGGCATTCCCGAATCGAGCGGAAAAGCTCTGCGCATCATGTACGTCACCACGGTAATGGTCGTGCTGATGCTCGCCTGGTGCGGCTACACGCTCTGGACGCGAGGCGCCCATTTGCCGCCGTGGCCCGAACCCCACAACATGCACTTCTCCGATCAGGCGCTCGGCTGGCTGCGACACACGAACTGGGCCTATACCATCGGTCTAATCGGTATTTTCATCGGGCTCGGACATTCGGTGCTCGCCATGAGTGGCGAGGAGACTTTGGCTCAGGTCTACCGGGAACTCGAACATCCCAAAATTCCCAACCTGAAAAAAGTCGGCTTCATCATTTTCGCCTATAGCCTCGTGTTCACCGCCGGCGTCTCTTTCTTTGCGGTGATGATCATTCCGGATTCGAACCCGTTCCCAATATTTTGGAAACCTGATCAGCGGGTTGGCGATGAATTTCGCGGGGCCCTACACTCTGCGCCTGGTCTTCCAGGCATTCGTCGTGCTGGTCGGCGTGCTGATGCTTGCCGGAGCCGTGAACACCGCCATTGTCGGGTCGAATGGCGTGCTCAACCGCGTTTCGGAGGACGGGATTCTCCCGCAATGGTTCCGGCAACCGCATCGGCGCTTTGGCACCTCCTATCGCATCATCAACCTCGTTGTCGGCTTACAGATCGCCACCATCATCCTGAGCCGCGGAAATATCTTCCTCCTCGGCGAAGCTTACGCCTTCGGCGTGATGTGGAGCTTCGCCATGAATAGCGCCGCTGTCTTGGCTCTCCGCTATAAGCAGCCAGGATTCCGCGAATTTCGCGTCCCGTTGAATCTGCAAATCGGAGGCGTGGAAATCCCCGTAGGTCTCGTGCTCATTACCATCACCCTGCTCGGCTTGTGTACGATCAATCTTTTCACCAAGCAAATCGCCACCATCTCCGGCCTGATCTTTACTGCCGCCTTTTTTGCGACATTTACGATTGCGGAAGGAATTACCAAGAGACGCGACACCACCGGAGCGGGACTCGACCAGTTCAATGTCACCTCGCGTACCGAGCTGAGCACCGCGACGTTGGGCGTTCGCCCCTCGAATGTATTGGTTCCCATAAGCAACTACCACGCCCTCTATCATCTCGGGGCCGTGCTCGATCGCGTTAAGACTGAGCGGCGCGACATCGTGGTGCTGCATGTCCAGGTCCTGCAGCGCAGTGGCTCAAGCGAAGTGGAATTTGAGACCGACCAGCTGTTTGGCAGCATCGAGCAATACCTCTTCACGAAAGCGCTTTCGATGGCCGAACAGCGCGGCAAGCCCGTTCGCCTTGCGGTGGTAGCAGCGAACGACTTGTGGGATGGCATCCTCAGAGCCGCAGTCAATCTGCAGTCGTCAACGATTGTTCTCGGACGTTCAACGAAGATGAGCCTCGCCGAGCAGGCCCGCCAATTCGGCCTCGCCTGGGAAGCGCTGCCCGATCCGCGGCCTCCGTTTAATCTTGAAATCTTTACTCCTCAGGGTGAGCACGAATTCTTCCTCCTGGGCCCGCACGCTCCGAACCTGACGAGGAATGAAGTGAATTTGGTCCACCAGCTCTGGCTGCGGCTGGGCGATCTCGTCAGGCCCGAGGAATTACATCACCACGATGTGGTGCACTTTCGCCCTCAATGAGGTCAAACAGGAATTAATGGAAGGCAAGGAACAGGACGTGGCCCAGCGCCTCAAAGATCATTTGGTTCAGAACAAAGCGCAGCGCAACCCGCCGGCTGGAACGGGCTAGCAGCCTCGATTGCCGTATTTTTGGCAACGATCCTCAATTATCCCCGAGTCGATTTCTGCCATAATCCCCCTCCCGGTTGCGATTTGAAATATCCGTAAATGTCTATGCCCGTAACAGCGAGCACTGCTGCGTTCGACGTCGGTATCAATGACCGGCTGCCGTTTGGACAGGCTCTGATCCTCGGGCTCCAGCATGTCTTTGGAATGACGGGAATGTTTGTGTTCCCGGGCCTGCTCGGCCGGTCGTTCAACCTACCCGCGGACCGCATCGCTTACCTCTATGGCATGACCTTCGTCGTCTGCGGCTTCATCACCGTTTTGCAATCCGTGTGGCTGCTCCGGCTTCCAGTGGTTCAAGGAACTTATGCGGGCAATTTTGCTGCGCTGCTCGCAGTCGGTCATATGCAAAGCGGAGGCCTCGGCGCCGCCTATGGATCGTTCTTCGTCGCTTCACTGATCTGGTGCCTTTTGAGCGTGCCGATTCGACGGCTGAGCTTCATTGCCTTGTTCGCGCGTTTTTTGCGGGCGCCGCTGATCTCCGGGATCATCGTAATGCTGACGATTATCCAGGTAGCGAACGTAGCATTGCCCAACTGGATCGGCGTGCCGTCTAGTCCGGGTTTCCCGCTCGTCAACATTTTCAGCGGAGCGATTGCCGTCGCTGTTCTGGTTGGCACTACGCTCTGGGGCGGAAAATATCTTCGGCGTGGGGCGATACTGATCGGTCTTGCCAGCGGCACGCTGTGCTACGCGATCTTGCGGCCGATATCGTTCCGTTCTGTCGTGAGCGCGCCGCTGCTTGTTGCTCCCCAATGGTTTCCTTTTGGATTTTCTGTGCGGCCTGAATTGGTGATTGTCTTCTTGCTGGTGTTGATTCCAGCGGGCATGGGCTCGATGGCTATGTATGAAATGGTCGCAGGCTGGGGAAACGAGAAGCTGCCTGCCGAGCGAATGTCTCAGGGAATTTTCGCGGTCGCTATCGGATCCGTGCTCGCGGGAATTGTGGGTGGGTTCAGCACGATCGTCTATCCCGACAATATGGGCATGCTGCGGACGACGCGCGTAGGCTCGCGCTATGCCACACTCTCGGCTGGACTAATCCTGATCGCACTGGGCGCCTGTATCAAATTCGACATGCTGTTAGTGCTCGTGCCGCAGCCGGTCGTTTCCGCGGCTGCCACACTTCTTTTCGGGGTCGTGTTCATGCATGGGGTGCAAATGCTTTCGAAGGTCGAGTGGGACGATCGACAGCTCGCAGCCGCGGGGCTTGCGGTTCTCGTGGGCTTGGGCGGGCTATTTGTTTCGCCCGAGGTCCTTCAGACCATGCCGCTCGTGGCAAAACTAATCGTGCAGCAGCCGGTGATTTCCGGCGGGCTCACGCTGGTCATTTTGCATTCCTTGCTATGCCCGGCTGCGCGGGGCCCGGAAACTGTACGGGCCTGAATACCCGGGGCACGCCAACATGCGAGCCGATCCTAGGAATGCATGGATCGAGAACCAGACATAACCAGGATGACGCCGCCAACCAACAGCAAGCCGCCCAGAACCGGGGTTAATGGAAGCGTGTGCCTCTCATCCTTGGTGGCATGGATAGGACCGATATCCGCCACTTTCTTCTGCGTTGTGAACGTGATTCCCTGATACGCAAACGCGAAAATTCCCAAAATGATCAGAACAATGCCTGCAACCGTTGCTGATTTCATGATCTCCTCGCTGTGAAGCTCGCTCTAGAAGGCCTGGGCTAGCTACTCCGCTTCGTTCGTCTGCGCGTGGTTGCATGCCGCCGCGTAGAACGGCCGGCAGCTGTCGCTCGCCTCTTGAGGGCCGGAGCATGAGCCTGTGAACGCGAACGCCTTGCTCGCTTCGCTGTCAGGGGTCGCACAACCTTGGCTGCTTCGGCCGCAATAATGCCGAGTGTGGAACCGATCTTTCCGGCAACATCAGTCAATACGGTTTCGTGCTTTTTAGCCATCTGCCTCTCCTCAGCGTTCCCGCTGGTGACACACCTCCTTAAGCTGAGGCCATTGCCGTCAAAACGAAATACTGCGCAATGCGTTTCCGGAGATTAGAAACCCTGTATTTTCAGAAACTTGGTGCCCGTAGAAGAGAAATGAGAACAGAAGCAATCTTGAAGAAGAAACGCGGCTACTTACATTCGGGCACGCGAGCTCTTTGATCCCGAATCTCTCGGAGATGCTCGCGAAGCCGTTCGAGCACCTCTTCCCTGCCCGAGTTATGTGCCTCTCGCACTAGCTCGTTTAAGGCAAAGTGCACCACGTCGCGATGGTGCAATTCCTCCGGAGCGACATCGTTGCTGAATTCGAGCCAAAGTCTATGCAGAAGTTCGATTTCCTTGGGCGTAAGATGCGGCGCATGCGGCCCCAGATAAAAGATGGTTTCTTGTCCGCTGGGAGAATGGACCTCCAGCGTCAATTGCGGTCGCGGTGGCGGCAGTGCTTCCCACGCCAAACCCGCTATTCGCGCCTCTTCCGCGATCGATCGCTTGGGCGAGAGCCCTAAAATAACGGCCGACGATTTCAGGCTCTGCGCTGCCCGGAGAATGCCGTCCCATTTTTCCGTGGCTGGTGCGACGGCCAGCCGCACCGTCTTGCCCATCTTTTCCGCTAGGTTCAGGCAGCGAGTGAACAACACCTGTTCTTCGCGGCTGAAGAGTTGCTCTGCTTCCAGTTCGTGCTCGCCCGAGGCGGCGCGTCCGAGCAGCCGCAAATGCAGGACGGCGATATCCTGTTTTTGCGTATTTGTTCTTCGCAGGATCGAACCGAGATGGTAGAGCGTGTTGTAATTGCGAACCATCACCAATATATTCCCGGGCCGAACGCCCACCGCATCCGGCGTTAGATCGCCGCCTGGTTCGAGGTTGAATTGATCCAGCTCCGCGTGGGCTGCGCCACGTTTTTTCGTGATTTTTTCCGACAGCTCGAATACAGCAAAGAAGGTGATCGTAAAAGCGACGCCCGAAATTGTGGCGACCTGCTTGGTGAAAAGGTTGACCACGCATAGCGCCACGAGCACCAGAGTAATCAAACCCAGGCCTAGTGGAATCTCCACACCGGCGATTCTAAAATTCAAAGGAACGCGAAATTCGCGCTGGCCCGGCTCCTTATAGCGCAGTACCAATACTGCCAGCCCCTTCATGGCGAAGCTCCACATCACTCCAAACGCGTACGCTTCGCCCAGGATAAATATGTTTCCGCCGCTCAGGATGATCGTCAGGAGTTGCAGTCCGACAACAAGATTCAAGATGCGGTAAGAAGTCCCAAAGCGGCGGTGCGGCCGCCGGAACCAGTCCGGCAGAATGCCGTCCTCGGAAACGCGGTTCAGCACCCCATTCGAGCCAACGATCGCCGTATTCACCGCGCCCGCCAGCATCAAAACGCCAACGATCACGACGAAGGCCCGGAACGCCAGCCGCAACAGCAACGGCCCGGTCATATACATCGCCAAGCCGCCGATCGGATTGTCGAAGAAGTTTCCGCGGACGTCGTCCGGGATGATCATCACCGCGAAAAACGCCACGCCGGCCGTGAATATGAGGCTGTAGACAAAAATGATGAAGCCGGCCTTTTCCAGATTGCGCAGCTTGGGATGCTCGATCTCCCGATAGACCTGCGCCATCGTCTCTTCGCCGCTCATGGCCAGAACGGAATGGCCCAATCCAATCAGGATTCCGATCAGACCTACGGTGTAAGGCAGCCGGGTGTGTTTCAACCAGCCTAATGCGTCCGTCGAAAAAGTAAGATTTTTCAGCGAGGGCAAAGGCGGCAGATGCGCGCCCTTGGTCCATAACGTATAGCCGCACCACACGAGCATGACCACCACCATCACCGTGGTCACATACATGATGCGCAGCGCCTTTTCGCTCGATTCCGGAATGCCTTTGACGTTTTCCCACCAGAAATAAATCGTCACGAGAATGGCGAAAACAGCCGCCGAGGCGTTTACCGGAAGAACGAATTGGTAGTGCGCGTAGTGCAGCAGTTCGTTCAGCAGCCCAACCAGATAAAGCCCTGCGGATACGCCGCTGATCGGCCCCGTCAGGATGTAATCGAACATCAGGGCCGACACCGAAAACTTGGCCAGCGTCGATCCCATCGCCTCTTTCACCACGCGATAGACGCCGCCGCGCACGAACATGCTGCAGCTCTCGATGTAAACGGATCGCACGGCATAGGCCAGCAACATGATCCCCAGGATGAACCAGGGACCCGCCTTACCGACGAAGTGTTCCGCAATCGCCCCGGCGTAAAACGCCGAGGACCCCATGTCGTTGAGTACGATGGCGGCCGCGCGCCAGAACGAAATGAAGGCGAGCATGGCCGTGGTGGCCACGAGCACGCGAGGCGCGCCGGAAGTTCTTTTTTGCTGTGATGAGCCAGCCAAATCCATCTTCATGAAAGGGCCGGATATAATCGCGCGGACTGCAACGTTTCGTTCAAGGTTTGTGAGTGGATAACGCGGTAACCTTTACACATTACTGGCGAATCTGGACCCGGCACACAGCCCCTCCCCCGTAAACACGTACTTATACCATTAAGGAGTCATAAAGAGAAAATGAGGATTTTGTTATGACGGTCTGACCGCGGCCCTTGAAGTCTAGCTCAGTTCGGCTCTCTGATTTTTGCGGAAGGCCTGCGGCCGTCGTTTAAACGAGGCGAGTATCTGACAAATCGCTCAACCGAAGGGAGTTAGGCCCGCGCCTTTTCTGAAACGTCGCGCCACTTACCTTGAGCCTTCAAGATGCCTTCGATCGCCTCGCGCACGCCCGCGTCGCCCCCCGTCCGGCGCGTAACGTGGTGAACCGCGCGGCGAACTTCCTCAACCGCATTGGCGACCGCAATTGCCAGACCTACTCGTTCCAGGATTGGCAAGTCCGGCAGATCGTCGCCGATGTAGGCGACTTCGGAATCGCGCACACCCGCCACGCGCAGAATCTCCTCGTATGCGGGCACCTTTTCGCCGCGGCCCTGAAACACAAATTCCATTCCGACTTCTTGGGCGCGCCGCGTCACAGCCGCCGATTCGCGTCCTGAGATCACTCCCGTGCGCAATCCGGCGTCGCGCGCGAGTTTCAACCCCGCGCCGTCTTGCGAATGAAACGCCTTCATCTCAACTGCCGTGCCATCAGCAAGCGGGATCAGATAGACATTGCCGGCTGTTAGCACGCCGTCTACATCCATCAGCAAAACGCGGATCTTGCGCGCACGGGCCGCCACGGCAGCCGGAAATTCATTCGATTTGGCGCGAATCCTGCGAGCCAATACAGTTCTCCTCCAACTTGAGTGAGTTGATGCCTAGACGTGAAGCTAGAAAAGCTCCAGTGTCCACAAATCGTGCACGTGCACGACGCCCGCCACACGCCGCGCGCCATCGAGCACGACCACTGAAGTAATTTTGCGCTGCTCCATCAGCCTCAGTGCGGCGCTGGCAAATTCCTCCGAAGCGATGGTCACCGGATTCGCGGACATGCACTCCTCCGCGGTGAGTTCCAGAACCGCGCCGCGCTGCTTTTGCATCAAGCGGCGCAAATCGCCGTCAGTGATAATTCCGGCCAGCGTGCCCGCCGCATCGACCACCGTGGTCATTCCCAAACCTTTGCTGCTCATTTCATAAATCACGTCCGGCATCTTCGCGCTGGGCGCCACACTTGGCAGCGCTTCACCCGCGTGCATAAGCTCACGAACTCGCAGCAGCTTTTTGCCCAGACGCCCGCCCGGATGCAGCGCCGCAAAATCATCGTGATTGAAACCGCGGCGCTCTAACAGTGCAATCGCCAGCGCGTCGCCCAAAGCCATGGCGGCCGTTGTGGAAGCGGTCGGCGCCAGATTGAGCGAGCAGGCTTCCTCGCGCACGCTCGTATCCAGCACCACATCGCTTGCCTGGGCCAAGGTCGAACGTGTGTTTCCGGTGAAGGTCACCAGAGGCAGGCCAAGCCGCTTCATCGTCGCTAGAAGGGCGACGATCTCTTCCGTCTCGCCTCCGTAGGAAACTGCCACCACGGCGTCGCCCGCCTGCAACATTCCCAGATCCCCATGTAACGCCTCTGCCGGATGCAGAAAAACGGAAGGAGTGCCCGTGGAAGAAAACGTGGCCGCAATCTTGCGCCCGATCAATCCCGACTTGCCCATGCCGGTCACCACGACGCGCCCTTTGCAGGCCAGCAGCACTTCCACAGCGCGCTCGAATCCCGAATCCAGGCGCGCCTGCAATTCTTTCAGCGCCTCCGCCTCGATGCGCAAAACACGCCTTGCGGTTTCCAGGCTCACGAGGCGCCCCACGAACGCACCAGTTTTGCTATGGGCGTAAGTTTTGCCAACAGATTCGGCAAATGATCCAGACGCAACGCATTCGATCCATCGGAAAGCGCCCGCTCAGGCCGGTCGTGTACTTCAAGAAAAATCGCATCCACGCCTACCGCCGTTCCCGCCCGCGCCAGCGGTTCGATAAATTCGGGCTGACCTCCACTGGCATGGCCTTGGCCTCCCGGCAGTTGGACAGAATGCGTCACGTCAAAGATTACCGGGCAGCCGGTCTTGGCCAGGATGGGAAAAGAACGCATATCCACCACGAGGTTGTTATAACCGAAAGAGACGCCGCGCTCCGTGAGAATCACTTTGTTGTTTCCTGTGCTCTTTACTTTTGCGACGGCGTTGGCCATCTCCCAAGGCGACAAGAACTGGCCTTTTTTCAAATTCACCACCCGGCCCGTTTTGCCCGCAGCCGTGAGCAGATCGGTCTGCCGGGAAAGAAATGCCGGCACCTGCAGCACGTCGCAGACTTCTGCCGCCGCCCGCGCTTGATCCGGCTCGTGAATGTCGGTCAATACCGGCACCCGAAAGCGAGCTTTGATCTTTCGTAGTATCTCCAGACCGGCCGCCAGTCCCGGTCCGCGAAACGAACTCATGGACGATCGGTTTGCCTTATCGTAAGAAGCCTTAAAAACCAGCGGAACTTTGGCCTTGGCCGTTATTTTCGTCAATCGTTCCGCCATTTTCATGGCGTGGGCCTCGCTCTCAATTACGCACGGTCCGGCGATCAGGACGAGCGGCTCGCCGGCACCGATGCGGAAAGCGCCGATTGGAATGGATCGAAGAGGCGGCAAATGAACGCCCGAGCTCCTCAGAATTCTAAACTGAGTGCATTTCTCGGGAACCTAAGCCTATGCGGGACGTTTCAGATTTGCAATCTGCACGTTCGGAATAAAAAACGTCAGCTTTGTTTTGCGGCTTGAACTGCCGCAGGGACGTGTTCCGCGGCCATGCCTCGATTGTAGCTTTCGCGCTTGCTTGCGGCTCCCACAAACGCAGCGAACAGCGGATGCGGCGCCAGCGGTTTCGACTTGAACTCGGGGTGGAATTGGCAGCCGAGAAACCATGGATGATCCGGCACTTCGACGATTTCTACGTAGGAGCCGTCCGGCGTGCGGCCCGTGATCCGCAGGCCGGCAGCGGTCAAGCGCTCTTCGAAGTCGCGGTTGAATTCATAACGGTGGCGGTGCCGTTCGCTGATTTCCGCGGTACCGTAAGCACGCTGTGCGAAAGAGCCAGGCTCGATGCGGCACGGCCATGCGCCTAGTCTCATCGTGCCGCCCATTTCGTCCACGCCCAGCAGTTCGCGCAACTTGTAAATCACACGGTGCGGCGTGTGCGCGTCGAATTCGGTGCTGTTGGCATCCGCCAGTCCGGCGACATTGCGCGCGTACTCGATGGTGATGCACTGCATCCCCAGGCAAATGCCAAAAAACGGAACTTTGCGCTCGCGCGCGTATTGAATCGCAAAGATCATCCCTTGAATTCCGCGTTTCCCAAACCCGCCCGGCACGAGAATGCCATCCACGTGCGCCAGACGGCGCGCCGCAGTCTCCGGCGAATCGATCTCCTCGGCTTCAATCCATTCGATCACGGTGCGCATGTGATGCGGCAGCCCGCCGTGCATGAGAGCCTCGCGCAAACTCTTGTACGCGTCTTCCAATGCCACGTATTTACCCACCACGCCAATACGCACTTCGCCCCTAGGGCGCTCCATGTTTTCCAACAGCCCGAGCCAGCGGCTCATGTCTCTGGGCGCGGCGTCCAATTTCAAAAGCCGCAGGATTTGCTCGTCCAATCCTTCGGCCGCAAGATTCACCGGCACGGCGTAAATCGTATTCACGTCTCGCGCGGTCACCACGCATCGCTCCGGAATATTGCAGAAAAGGGCGATCTTCGCCTTCATCTCGTGCGGCAAGGGGCGATCGCTACGGCACAGCAAGAGATCCGGCTGGATGCCGATGCTCAGCATCTCTTTTACGCTGTGCTGCGTCGGTTTGGTCTTCAGTTCACCCGCCGTGGGGATGAAGGGCACGAGCGTGACGTGCACAAAAATGGCATTTTCCTGCCCGAGTTCCAGGCGCATCTGGCGAATCGCTTCGAGAAACGGCAACGACTCGATATCGCCCACCGTGCCGCCAATCTCGATGATCACCACATCCACGTCGTGCGCGATCTTGCGAAATGCCGCCTTGATCTCGTCGGTGACGTGCGGAATTACTTGCACCGTCTTCCCCAGAAAATCGCCGCGACGCTCCTTCGAAAGGATCGATTCGTAAATGCGGCCTGTCGTCCAGTTGTTATCGCGCGAGAGTTTGGCTGAAGTAAACCGTTCGTAGTGTCCCAGGTCCAGATCGGTTTCCGCACCGTCGTCGGTGACGTATACCTCCCCGTGCTGGTACGGACTCATGGTCCCGGGATCGACGTTCAGGTAGGGATCGCACTTCTGAAGAGTGACTCGAAGGCCCCGGCTTTCCAGCAGGCAGCCGATCGATGCTGCGGCCACGCCTTTGCCGAGGGAGGAAACCACACCGCCGGTTACAAAGATATACTTTGGTCCCATCCGCACAGGTTACGCCCCGCCAAAAGTACACGCCGGGCGCTAAGCTGTCTTTTTCCTCCAGGGAAAGTAGGTGTACAACGCATTTTACGGAGAACTGCGGCAGTGTGTCAACGCGCCCCTGCACTGCTGGCCAAAGCCTGCTCCACCCGTTTCACATCTTCCGGAGTATCGACTTCAACAGTTTTGTACTCGGTTTCCGCAACGCGAATACGATAGCCGTTCTCGAGCCAGCGAAGCTGCTCGAGCTGCTCGATGCGCTCCAGATCGCCCTCTGGAAAAGTATCGAATTCCAGCAGGGCCTCGCGGCGAAATACATAAAGTCCGATGTGCTTTAAATGTCTCGCGTGAACAGAACCTTCTCGATCCCTTACCCACGGTATGGGTGCGCGCGAAAAATAGAGGGCGTTGCTATCGAAATCGATAACCGTCTTCACCACATTCGGATCCATGATCTCCGCGGGATTGGTGATGGGCACGGCCAGGGTCCCTACTCTGACCTCCTCATCATCGCGAACTGCCTCGATGGCAGCGTCGATCGCGCCTGGTTCGATGATAGGCATGTCGCCCTGCACGTTCACCAGAATTTCCGCATCAGGATGAGAGGCAGCCACCTCAGCCACTCGCTCGGTGCCCGAGCGATGATCGGGACGCGTAAGCACGGCTTCGCCCCCAAATGACTTCACCGCCTGGGCGATCCGTTCGTCGTCGGTCGCCACGATGACTTTGGAAACCAGACTGGCTCGCCGCGCCCGCTCCCACACCCTTTCGATCATCGGCTTTCCTCCGATCGAAACGAGCGGCTTGCCGGGAAGGCGAGTCGACGCATAACGTGCAGGAATGACGGCCAAAATGTTCATGATGAACCAGCTCGCGAGAGATTTTTGTCCTGTTTCGAATTTGTCTCTATTTTGTCCTTATTTCATCTCAACTGTTGAAGCTCTTCGCCACGATGCTAGCATAAGACGCGTGAGGCCGAGCTTCGGAGGGATACTTAGCCATCTTGGCCGCATTCTGACGCCGTAAGGCTACAGCAAGAGCCAACGCCGTCTACAGCAACGCAGTCTTGCATCGGCCGAATGTAGTGCTAGAATGGCCGGGATTTCCCCGCAGCCGCCCGGCCCAGGTCCGGGAGGGGGTTTGCAATGGCAACAAGTAAACGACAGCGGCTGCAGTACGTAGCTCTCCTCGCCCTTGTTGTGTTCGCAGTACCCGCCCTGGCGCAGGTCACCGGCCCCGAACTTCCGAAACAATCTTACGAACCCGACGCCAAGAAATCCGCCGGCATCAAGCTGAACGTCGAGATGGCTTTGGTCAACGTGACCGTCACCGATCCTTATAGTCGGCTGGTCACCGGCCTCGACAAGGAAAACTTTAAAGTTTTCGAAGACGGCATCGAGCAGGAGATCTCTGCCTTCTCGAGCGAGGACGTTCCGATTTCCATTGGCTTGGTCTTCGATATGAGCGGCAGCATGGCGGATAAAGTGGATAAAGCCCGGCAAGCCGCCATTCAGTTCATGCGCACGGCCAATCCCCGCGACGAATTCTTCCTGGTCAGCTTCAACGATCGTGCAGAGCTGACCAGCCGTTTCACCTCCAGCATTGAGGAACTCGAAAGCCGCATGATGTTTACCGTTGCCAAGGGCCGCACGGCGCTACTCGATGCTATCTACCTCGGCTTGAGCCAAATGAGGGGTGCCAAGAACGGCAAGCGGGCCTTGCTCATTATCTCCGACGGAGGCGATAATCATAGTCGCTACAACGAGGCGGACATTCGGAATTTCCTCAAGGAAGCAGACTGCCAGCTTTACGCCATGGGGATTTTTGATGTCAACGATATGGGCCGAACAACCGAGGAGCGCTACGGACCCAGTCTGCTTTCCGAACTCGCTGAAATGACGGGAGGTCGCGTATTCCCAGTCTCCAGCCTGGGCGATTTACCTGACATCGCCGCCAAAATTGGAATGGAGCTGCGTAACCAATATGTCCTCGGATATAAACCAAGCGATGTGCGTCACAATGGTGCCTGGAGAAAAATCAAAGTTAAGCTGCTTGCGCCTAAAGGGCTTCCGCCTCTCAACGTTTACGCCAAGACGGGATACTACGCACCGGCCCAATAAGCTGGCAGCGTTCGCGCCGATTTTTGCGGCCGCGGTCCTGGCGATTTTTGCCGCTCCCTTTGTTCACGCGCAGCGTCCCCAGCAGCCCTCTGCTCCTACGGCTCCCCTGGAGGGACCGGATTACTCCATCAAGAAGGATGTAAATCTGGTTGTCCTGCACGTTTCGGTCGTGAATGATCGGGGGCAGTTCGTCCCCGGCTTGAAGCAGGGAGATTTCCACGTCCTGGAAGATAAGGCCGATCAGAAAATCTCGGTTTTCAGCCAGGAAGACGTGCCCGTAAGCATGGGCTTGGTGGTCGACAATAGCGGCAGCATGCGCGAAAAGCGGCCCCAGGTAAATGCCGCGGCCTTGACTCTCGTGAAAACCAGCAATCCTCAGGATGAGGCCTTCGTCGTCAATTTTAATGATGATTTTTACCTGGATACAATCCACGACTTCACCAACGATATCAGTGAAATGAAGGACGCCTTGGATCGTATCGATGCGCGCGGCAGTACCGCCCTCTACGATGCGGTCATCGGATCGCTTGATCATCTGAAGAAGGGCGCAAAAGACAAAAAGGTGCTTCTGGTAGTGACCGATGGCGTGGATAACGCCAGCCGCCGCACGCTGGCCAATGCAGTGCAAGAAGCCCAGCGTTCGGACGCCTTGATTTATGCCGTGGGAATCTTCAGCGATGACGATATCAAGCACAACCGTGGCGACATGAAAAAGGCGCGCCGCGCGCTTACCGAAATGGCTACATCAACTGGCGGACTGGCTTTCTTCCCCGAAAACGTCTCAGACACCCAATCCATCTGCACACAGATTGCTAAGGATATCCGGAATCAGTACACCGTAGCCTACTACCCCACAAACGCGGCCCGTGACGGCACCTATCGGACCGTGCAGATCAGCGTCGGTCCGCAGAAGGGCGGCGGTAAGCTTCAAGTGCGCACCCGCACCGGCTACTACGCTCGCGGCCCCGCTCTCTCCACCAGCGCCGGCAACTGAACAACCACACAGCTCCGTCATTCTGAGCGTCAGTGGCCGCGCTTTTGTCTGCGGTCCATCCTCGGACCGCCGGCCACGGAAGCGAAGAATCCCTCTTCGCTCTGGCGGTCATCCCAAAAAGGGTCCGTCGATCGCTGATCGGCTTTTCAAACCTTCAGGCGCCCTCAACCTCTGCGAGAAAGCTCTCTCCGTGCGGAATCTCTCCGCCAAAATTCTGCGCCACGGTCTGCCCCATATCCGCCAGCGTCGCGCGCACGCCCAGGTTCGTGCCATGCTGTCCTCCGGGGCTGTAAGCCAAAATCGGAACATATTCCCGGGAATGGTCGGTCGTCGGCCAGGCCGGATCGGGATCGCAGCCGTGATCCGCCGTGATCAGGAGCAGATCCGTTTTCTCCAAGCTAGTCATCAGCGGGCCGAGAAGCAGATCAAACTCCTCCAGCGACCGCGCGAAGCCTTCCACGTCTTTCCGGTGACCGTACAGCATGTCGAAATCCACAAGGTTGGCGAAGATCAACCCATCGCGTTGCCGGTCCAATGCGGAACGCAGCTTCTCCATCCCGTCCGAATTGCTCTTCGTGGTCACGTAATTCACAAGCCCTCTGCCGTTGTAGATGTCGTGAATCTTTCCAATCCCGAGAACAGGCACCTTGCTGTCGGCAAGCACGTCCATCAACATCGGCCGCGGCGGCTCTACCGCGTAGTCGTGACGCCGCTCCGTGCGTCGAAAATTCCCCGTGGCGCCGGTAAAAGGTCTGGCGATTACGCGGCCGACGCGGTGCGGACCATCCAGAATCTTTCGCGCAATTTCGCAATAGCGGTAAAGCTCCGCCACAGGAATGACGTCTTCGTGTGTCGCGATCTGGAACACGCTGTCGCCCGACGTATACACGATCGGATAGCCAGTGCGCACATGTTCGGCGCCCAGTTCTTTGAGAATCTCCGTGCCGCTCGCCGGTTTATTGCCAAGCGTTTTTCGTCCAATCGCGCGCTCGAATGGCTGCATCACTTCGGGCGGAAAGCCGTGGGGATAGACCGGAAAAGCGCGTTCCAGCCAGATTCCGGCCATTTCCCAATGCCCCGTAGTTGTATCTTTCCCCGGTGACCGCGTCGCCCCTTTTCCGAAACAGCCTTTGGGGTTGCTGGCGGGCGACAAATGCGACAGCGGCTCAATATTCGCCAGTCCCAGTTGAATGAGATTAGGGATCGCGAGCGGCCGAGACTGCGCGATGTGCCCCAGTGTATTGCGGCCGACGTCGCCATATTGCTCGGCATCGGGCAGCGCGCCGATGCCCACGCTATCCAGCACGATCCACACAACTCGCGAAAACGCCATGTTGACCCTTTATGAGCTGGTCATTCTGAGCGAAAGCCGGGGCCCCCAGCGCGCGCCGCTCTCGCGTGCGCTGGGGTGGTGGTCGACTTGGATTATCCGTCCAAATGCTGCCCCGCCCTAATTTGCCGCCCTCGCCCCCGCGACGTATAATTTTTAGTTTAGATCGCCCCCGAAATTCTTGCTGTGCAGGACTCTGTGGCGCTCTGTGAGCGCTCGTGAACTTCCGTGAGCAATAAGCCCGCAATCGTCGACAAACCTGAAATCCTTGACGAGCCCGCGTCCATCGTGGTGACCGGCGCTCGCGTACACAACCTGAAGAACATCAGCTTCGAGATTCCCCACAATGCCATAACCGTGGTCACTGGCGTTTCAGGATCGGGAAAATCGAGCCTGGCCTTCGACACAATTTACGCCGAAGGCCAGCGGCGCTATATCGAATCGCTTTCCGCATATGCCCGGCAATTCCTCGAGCGCATCGAAAAGCCCGACGTCGACGAAATCTCCGGCATAGCTCCGGCGATCGCCATCAAGCAAAAGAACGCCACCCGCAACCCGCGTTCGACTGTAGCCACCGCCACCGAAATTTACGATTATCTGCGCCTGCTCTACGCGCGCGCCGGCCGCACTTTCTGCACGCGTTGCGGCAACGAAGTCCAGCGCGACACCATCGATTCAATCACACGCGCGTCCTCGCGCTCGAACCAGGCCGCAGATTCTACGTGCTCTTCCGCCTTGCGATTCCTGAGCCCGCCAAAAAGCCGGGCTCGCGAAAATCAGCGAAGCCAAACGCCGAAAGTGTCCGCCAAGCCTTGCTCGATCTGCAAAAGCGTGGTTTCAACCGACTTTATCAGGCGGGGCAACTCCACGAATTCTCTTCACCGGAAACTCTCC
The DNA here is from genome assembly GCA_963803735.1 of uncultured Acidobacteriota bacterium. Classification (GTDB taxonomy): domain Bacteria; phylum Acidobacteriota; class Terriglobia; order Acidiferrales; family UBA7541; genus Palsa-189. Next base: position 158,401 of record CAWDNV010000032.1, read on the forward strand.
TGGAATTGGATTTCTCGCAACCGATCTATGTCGTGGTCGATCGCCTCGCCGTCGCGCCCGAAATCCGTTCGCGTCTCGCCGATTCGGTCGAGATCTGCTATCGCGAAGGCAAAGGCGAAGCCATTCTCGAATTCCCGCATTCAGACACGCATCCAGAGACCGAGCGTATCGTCTTCAGCGATCGTTTCGAATGCAAGAAGTGCGGTCTCGCGTATCAGGAGCCTGAGCCGCGCCTGTTTTCCTTTAACAATCCCTACGGCGCCTGCCCGCGATGCCAGGGCTTTGGCAATACAATCGATTTCGATATCGATCTGGTGATTCCCGACCGCAGCAAGTCCATCAACGAAGGTGTCATTCAGCCCTGGACGAAGCCGCGTTATCGTTCGCTTTGGCAGGATTTGAAGCGATTCGCTCGCGCTCACGGTATTCCTGTCGATGTTCCTTTTCGGCAACTCACCGCCGAGCAGAGAGACCTCATTATCGAGGGCGATCCTGACGACGACTTTACTGGCGTCAATGGGTTTTTCGCCTGGCTTGAACGAAAAAAATACAAGCTGCACGTACGCGTTTTCCTTAGCAGGTATCGCGGATATGCTACTTGCCCCGATTGCGGTGGCACGCGGCTGCGCGCCGAAGCTCGCGCCGTGCGCATTCAGGAAAAATCGATTACCGAAGTCTGCAAGCTGACCGTTACCGATGCCCGCCGATTTTTCGACTCGCTCGAATTGGCGCCGGAAGCGGCTGCCATCGCCGACAGAATCCTGCAGGAGATTCAACAGCGGCTTCGCTTCTTGGATCAAGTTGGGCTCGAATATCTCACGCTCGATCGCCTCACCTCCACGCTTTCCGGTGGCGAAGCCCAGCGCATCCAGCTTGCCACGTCCCTGGGATCCCAATTGGTCGGCGCTCTCTACGTCCTTGATGAGCCGTCCGTCGGCCTGCATCCGCGCGACACGCACCGGCTGATCGAAATCCTCAAAAGCCTGCGCGATTTGGGAAATACCATCCTCGTCGTCGAACACGACGCCGACACCATCGCCGCATCCGATTATGTTCTCGACCTCGGACCGGGCGCCGGCGAACTGGGGGGCAAGCTCCTTTTTTGCGGCCCTCGTGAGGACCTCCTGAATTCTCCGGACTCACTCACGGCGCGTTATCTCAATGGCGAACTGCGCATTCCTGTGCCTTCGCTTCGCCACAAGCCTTCTCGCCGCTTTTTGCGCATCTTTGGCGCGCACGCGCACAACCTGCGCAATATCGACGTGATGTTCCCGCTCGGCACCATGGTCGCCGTGACCGGCGTCTCGGGTTCCGGCAAATCCACGCTAATTCACGACGTGCTCTACAAAGCTCTCGAAGCCAAGCGCGCCGGCGTCAGTTTCAAGGAACTCTGCGATCGTATCGAGGGCGATACGCAGCTCGACCAGGTCGTTCTCGTCGATCAATCTCCCATCGGCCGCACTCCGCGGTCCAACCCCGCCACTTATTTAAAGGCGTTCGATTCCATACGCGATGTCTTCGCCTCCACCCCAGATGCCAAGCGCCGCGGTCTGACGGCGGGCCACTTCTCCTTCAATATTCCCGGCGGCCGCTGCGAAGCCTGCCAGGGCGACGGCACCGTGACGGTCGAGATGCAGTTTCTTGCCGACGTCGAGCTCATCTGCGAGGAATGCCGCGGCACTCGCTTCAAGAGCTCCGTTCTCGAAGTCCGCTATCGCGACAAGAACATTCACGAAGTTCTCGGCCTGACCGTTCGTGAAGCCCTGCAATTTTTCTTCGGCGTGCCGCGCGTGATTTCCAAACTCAAGGTTCTCGAGGAGGTAGGTCTCGGGTATCTGCGCCTGGGTCAATCCGCAACTACGCTTTCCGGAGGCGAAGCGCAGCGGCTAAAGCTCGCCGCGCACCTGATTCACACCGCCAATCCCGGCGTTCTTTACATTTTCGATGAACCGACCACAGGCTTGCATTTTGACGATATCCAGAAGCTTCTGATCGCTTTTCGCAAGCTCCTGGAGGGCGGGGCTTCGATTATCGTCATCGAACACAATCTGGATGTCATAAAATCGGCCGATTGGGTTATCGATTTGGGTCCCGAAGGCGGCGCGCAGGGCGGCACCATCGTGGCTTCGGGAACTCCCGAGCAGGTCGCGCACAATCCGCACTCCTACACCGGCAAATATCTCGCCCGCGCCCTCAAAAGTAGCAATGGCCGCAGCGAAGTCCGCGAGCTTCCCGCGAAAAAAGCCTCGAAGTGAAGAAAATACCTCTTTTTTCCTCAGGCGCCGAATTAGAGACACCTTGGTGTCATTCTGAGCGAAGTGGCCGCGCCCTTTCCACGGCCCGTCTCGGGCCGGCGGCTACGGAGTCGAAGAATCTCTCATATAATGCTCACCGACGGGCAGCAAGGCGACAACAATAGTGAAACGTTCTTTCACTTCAAGCCGATCGAATTTGTTCTCAGTCTTGCGCTCATCGCTCTGTTCGCGTCGATTACATCTCTCGGCTGGGTCAGCACCCAAAACCCTCGCTCTGCATCGCCGAATCCGTAACCGTCGAATTCGCAATCAAAGCCCCAGCAAAACAACTCCGATCCTCTTGTCTCGCTCCTCGCCCAGGCTCAGGATGCGCTCGATCGCAAAGACTTCGCCGCGGCCATTCCTTTGCTTGAGAAAATCGCTGCGGCGAAACCCACCGAAGCGATGCCTCACTTTGAGCTCGGCTTTGCGTACTCCGGACTGAATAAAAATCTCAGAGGCCATAGCAGAGTATCGTCAGGCCATTTCCCTCGATCCAAAACTCGCCCCGGCCGATTTGAACCTGGGAATATCGTTGCTCGATTCCGACGCCGCGGGCGCGGTGGAATCCTTCCGGCGCGCCGTGGATTTGCTGCCCGGGCAATCCCGCCCGGTCTATCTCTTGGGAGAGGCTCTCGAACGAAGCGGCAAACGCTCTGAAGCCATAGCGCAATATCGCGCCGCGGCTGCGTTCGCGCCTAAGGACGATGCCATTCTTTTCGCGCTCGCTCGCGCCCTTTTAGCGGACGGCCAAAACTCCGCCGCCGAATCCGGCTTTCGTCAATTACTTTCGGCGAAGCCCGATTCCGCGCCGGGGCAACTAGGCCTGGCTGAATCATTGCTCGCCCAGCAAAAAACCACCGAAGCCGTCGATGTTTTTGGCGATTACCTGCAGAAGACTCCCGGTGACAGCCACGCCCGTTTCGAGCGAGCAGTCGCCTTGCAGGACCTGAACCGCTTCGACGATTCCCTGCATGAGCTTGATCAGCTTGACAAGAGCGAGGCCCCTACTGCCGACTCTCTCAAGCTTCGTGGCAGCATCTATCTGCAGCAGAAGAAGTGGACCGAGGCTGATGCACCGTTTCAGAAAGCGCTAGCCGCGTCCCCGGCCGATGCGCAACTGCATCTGTGGGCGGGCCAAACGAAAATGGAGCTGCGTGATTACACTGCGGCCGAAAAAGAGTTGCGGCGCTCTCTCGAACTGGCTCCGGGCAATTCCGATGCCTTGCGAGAATTGGTTGGCGTCTACTACTTGTCCGGCCAGTACGAAAAGACGCTTTCCACTTTGGATCTTCTCGCTCAGCGTGAAACCCTGAGCCCGCTTAGCTGGTTTTTCCGCGCCCTCTCGTGCGATAAACTAGGGCGGAAACCCGAAGCGGCGGCCGCTTACCAAAAGTTTCTCGAATTGGATCGAGGCGAGCGTCCGGATCAGGAATTCCAGGCGCAAGCGCGGCTCACGCTTCTCCTGCGCGAATTAGGAAAGGGTTCTAAAAAATAGTCGGAAGCGGCAGCCAACTTTTTCGCCGCGGACGCTGCCCATCGCAAAGGAACTATCGCGCGGCGCAAGTGTGACAGAGGATTGAGCTTTCGCCGTTGGACAACGATTCGTTGAACAACGATCAACGATGCGCTTTTCGGCCAGAAACAAAGAGCGGCTTCGTGACGGTAGCAAGGTGGGGCTTCGGAGCGAAAAAAGTGGCTCGGCGTTGCAATCATCGCTGTAGAATCTCGGCTCCCGCTCTGATCGTGACAACCATGGTTCTTTGCGCGTGTCTTGGCATTAGTGCTGCCGAACAAGAGTCACGCGAGAAGTATGAGGCGCAATTTCAATTGGAGCGCGACCCGGTGGCCAAGGCTAAAATACTCGCCAAATTAGGCCGCTTCGAGATCGATGAGGCTCGCGCGGACTTAAAGGCGGATAAAGAAGAGCAATCTCTGGCTGATCTGGAGCACTACCGCGACCAGGTCGAAAGCACGGTGCAAGCGCTTGCTGTTACCGGCGTGAATGCCGAGCAGCACCCCGCCGGCTTCAAGGAGCTGCAAATCAGTCTTCGCGAAACGCTGCGTCACATCGATGAATTGATCCTCCAGCTCCCGCAGGATAAAAGGCCCTGGTTTCAGGCGGTGCGCTCGGATTTGGCCAATTCCCACAACTTGCTTATCGAGGCGCTTTTTCCTTCTCTAGGCGGGAAGCGATCGAAGAGAGGAGATCCGTGATGAAGCTCGCCATGCGCCGCCTGCCACTCGTGCTTGCAATGTTTCTTTGCGCCGTCGGGATTACGGCAGCCTCAACCCCGGCGTTCGCCCAAAAGAAGGATTACCTGTCCGATGCGGAAGCCGACAAAATCCGCGACGCCGACACCACTTCCGAAAGGATCAAGCTGTTCATCTCTTTCGCCGCCGATCGCATCAAGAAGCTGCAATTCGAATTCGCCCATCCTGGTGAATTGCACCGCGACGAACGGATCAACACGCTCATCAACGCTTACTCTGGGTGCATAGACGACGGCTCCGATTTGATTCAACTCGGCGCCGAAAAGCAGCAGGACATCCGCGATGCCATCAAGGAGATGCAAAGCCGCGCGCCGGAATTCCTGGCTTATTTGAAAGAATTGTCCGCGAAAGGCCGCTCCGTCGAGCAATTCAAAGACAATCTCGGTGACGCCATCGACGCCACGAATGACGCCATCAGAGACGCTGCGGACGCCCTTAAGGAGAATGCACCGCCTCCGGTGCGCCGCCGGCCGCAATGAAACGCGAACGTCCCAACCCCGTCCCCGGAGGCGCTGCGATTTTCCAGCGGCTGTATACGCGTTTGGGCTGCCGCGGACGCCCGCCGCGTTTTGAAGTGGAGTTTTATCCTTACGCCAACCTGATGCACACCATCCGGATCCGCGAAGAGACCGCTTGCGTGCGCCTGTCGGACGCCCTGCGAGGCGCGTCGGTCGCGGTGTTGGAGTCCGCAGCGGCGATTCTCTTGTCCCGCATTTATCGGCGGCGCGCGCCCGGTGAAATCCTTGGCGCTTATCGCCGGTTCGTTCTCTCGCCGCGGACTCGCCGGCGCGTGGCGGCGCTTCGTGGCGCGCGAGGCCGCCGCGTGCAGACGGGTCCGCGCGGATCGGTTTACGATCTAGCCCCCATGTTCTCTCGCCTGAACCGCAGGTATTTCAGCGGGCGGCTGCATCGCCCCCGGCTTGGCTGGAGCAGCCGGACTTGGCGCGCGCAATTCGGCTGCTTCGATCCGGCGCTGGATCAGATCGTCATGAATCGCTGGCTGGACCGGCCCTGCGTGCCGCGTTACGTCGTCGAATATGTCCTCTTCCACGAAATGCTGCACGTGAAGCACCCGCTGCGCGCGGCGCGCTGCGGCATCGAAGCCCATTCGCTGAAATTTAGGTTGGAAGAAAAACGGTATGCCAATTACGAGCGCGCCAGGAAATTTCTCGACCGCTTACCCTGACTTCTGTTTGGAAGCCGCGTGCCCGGATTCGCTTTCCAGCTTTTCGATGTGCTTGAGGATTTTCTCGCGGTCAGGCGCGTTGCGATAAACGGCCAGGTATTTTCTGTATGCGGTTAGCGCGTTGTCCACATCCCCTTTTCGTTCATAGGCTTCTCCCAGCAGCGAATACGGCCGCGCCAGTTTTGGCTGGAAGTGCGTTGCATCCTGAAATCGCTCAATCGCCGCGTCGTAATTCCCGCGCTTCAGGTAGAAGCTGCCAATCTCCACGCTCTTGTTCGCGCGGAGCGGATCGTAAGTAGGCTCGACGGGAGTCGGGGGAGGCTCCGGCTCCACGTAAGGCGGAGCGGGCCCCTTGTCCAAAGTGGATTCTTGAGCCGTGGCCGGCTGGGCGGCCGAGAAAGAAACAAAAACCGCCGCAAATAAGACGAAAGTGGCCCTCAGGAAACGTGCCGCCTTGCCCGCGTTTCGCATGGTTTTCGCAGGTGTGATTCGCTTTGTTATCATGAATGTTGCCTGCGGCATGAGAGTCCCGCCCATCGGGCACTCCCCTGCTGACAATTGTAACTCCGCCCATGGAACTCAGGGAAAAAGTCGCCAATCTCCCCCGCGATGCCGGTGTCTATCTGTTCAAGGACGCGCTGGGGACAACCTTGTACGTCGGCAAGGCCGGTTCTTTGCGCTCTCGCGTGCGCTCTTACTTCCTCGAAACGCGATGGGCGGATGCAAAAACCGGCTCTCTCGTGCGAGAAATCGCCGATGTGGATTACATCGTCGTCGATAATGAACGCGAAGCCCTGGCGCTCGAAAATAACCTCATCAAACAGTATCAGCCGAAATTCAACGTACTACTGCGGGATGACAAGACGTATCCATACATCCGCTTCACGGCGTTTGAAAAATATCCGCGCGTTTACGTAACGCGTCGTCTGCGCAAAGACGGCTCGATCTATTTTGGGCCCTTTTTTCCGCACAGCCTCGCCTACCGTATCGTTCATTTGATCCACAAACACTTCCGCATTCCCTCCTGCACCGTGGATCTGACGAGGCTACATCCGCGCCCCTGCTTGCAGTATTACATTCACCGCTGCTGGGGACCGTGCGTTGCCGGCCTCGTGTCGGACGAGAAATACGCCGAGGCGGCGCGCGACTCGCGCACTTTTCTGGAAGGCCGCCGCCACGACCTGCTGGCCAGCCTTCGCGACCGCATGATGCAGGCATCGGAGAACCAGCGCTATGAGCAAGCCGCCGGTTACCGCAACCTCCTGCATACCCTCGAAGAGATTGAAGAGCGGCAGAAAATTGCCGCTGCTGCCGGCGACGACACCGACGTGCTCGCCTGGTATGCCGAGCCTCCGCAGGTCGCCGTGAATCTTTTTCACATTCGTGCCGGCCGCGTGGTCGATCGCCGTGATTTTTATTGGGAGGATCTCGAGGAGTTCGATCCTGACGAATTTCTTCCGTCGGTGCTCAAGCAGCTTTATCTCGATGCTGCTTACTTACCGCGAGCCATTCACGTCATGCGCGATTTCGAGGACCGCAAGCTGCTCGAAGACATCCTTTCGGATCGCGCCGAAAAGCTGAATCTGCCCTATCGCCGCGTGGAGATCGCGGTACCGCAGCGCGGTCCGAAGCATGCATTCCTGGACTTGGTGGAAAAGAATGCACGCCATTCTTTCGAGCAGCGATTCCGCGTCTTGAAACCCAACTCCAAAGCGATTGCCGAGGCGCTCGAGTCCACGCTGAATCTTCCCGCTCCTCCTAAGCGCATCGAGAGCTTCGATATCTCCCATCTTCAGGGAACCGACACAGTTGCCTCCATGGTCGTCTGGGAAAATGGTCGCATGCGCAAATCCGATTACCGCAAATTCATCATTCGCGGCGAATGGGGCAATGATGATTTTGCGAGCATGCGCGAGGCAGTGGAACGCCGCTATCGCCGGGTGCAGAGCGAACAAAAAGAGATGCCCGGCCTGATTCTGATCGATGGTGGACTCGGACAACTGCATGCCGCTGCGCAAGCATTGGAGAAGCTCGAAATCATTAATCAGCCCGTGGCGGCCATCGCCAAGCAAGAAGAAGTCCTTTTCGTTCTCGGCCAGGAAGACGAACCGATTCGCCTCGAAAAACATTCGCCCTTGCTGCACCTGATCCAGCAGATTCGTGACGAAACGCACCGCTTCGCCGTCGGCTTTCACCGCCAACGCCGCTCTAAGAGAACATTGAAAACGGACCTCGACGAAATTCCAGGCGTCGGATCGCGAACCGTGCAGAAATTGCTGCGCGAATTCGGAAGCGTCGCTCGCGTGCGGCTCGCCAGCGCAGAAGATCTCTCCCGCGTTGTATCGCGGCCGGTTGCGGCGCGCATTGTCGAGCATCTCCACGGAAATCAACTCGCCGGCGCCGCGCCAAAACCAGATTCCGCGGCATGATGTATCCTTCGCGACGCTTTGTTGCATCGAAATAGCGGGTGTGCTACGTTGAGCCACTCGGGAGATAGTCAAATGGGCGACAGCAGCGGATCCAAAGTCAGTTACTTCATGGTAGGCCTAGGAATAGGCGCCCTTGTGGGCATTCTCTTTGCCCCCAAATCCGGCGAGGAAACCCGCGAATATCTGAGCCAACGGGCCGAAGAAGGCCGGGAATATGCTCAGCGCAAAGCTCGTGAACTTCGCGAACGGGCGGACGATCTTGTGGAGCGCGGCAAGCAGGTTGCCGCTAAGCAAAAAGAGTCCATCTCCGCCGCGGTAGATGCGGGCCGCGACGCTTATCAGCGCGAAAAAACCAAGGAAATGTAGGGCGGTTTCGATGGCCAGCTGGGTCATGCCTCTGTTCGTGATCGTCGCGGCGGTCTCTCTATTCGTCCAAATGCTGATTTTTGGCGCGATGTTCCTGACCGTCCGGCGCGTCAGCAAGCGCATGGAAGACCTAGCTGACGATCTGCAAAAGCGCGTGAACCCGCTAATTTCCCGGCTGCAGATGCTTGTGGAAGAGGCCCAGCCGCGTATCTCCAACATGATTTCAGACGCTGCTGAGATCACTCACGTCGCACGCAGCCAGGTGCAGCGGGTGGATCGCATGGTTACGGAAGCCGTCGATCGCCTGCGCATTCAACTTGTCCATGCCGACCAAATCCTCACCGGGGCAATGGAGACCGTGGAAGAAACTGGTTCGCGCATCCGCAGTTCTGTATGGCGGCCAGTGCAGTCCTTCAGTGCGCTAGTGCGCGGAATTCAAACGGGTTTGGAGTTTTACCGCGGACGCCGCCGTCAGGCTGACGGGCCCAACCAAGAGCAAGACGAAGAGCTTTTCATCTAGCCGCGCTTCTTCATTCAACTTCTGTTTTGAATTTCCCTTGGGGATTTTTCTAAACTAAATTACATCAACGGATCCAGCCGCCTCCGAGAACTTCGTCTCCGTCATAAAAAACAGCCGCTTGCCCAGGTGTGATCGCGCGCTGCGGCGCGAGTAAGCGTACCCGCACGTTCGCAGGGCCAGCCGACTCGATTCGAGCGGGAGCGGGATCGTGGCGGTAACGTATTTTTACCGTCGCTTCGATGGGCTCATGCAATTCCGGCCAGGAAATCCAATTAACGTCGCGAACCTCGAGGCTATCGCGCCACAGGTCTTTTTCTTCTCCGACCGTGACACGCTTTGCGTCGGCATCGATTTGCAAGACATAGAGCGGCCGCGGCGAGGCAATGCCGAGGCCGCGGCGCTGTCCCACAGTAAAATGCTGAACGCCGGAGTGCGTGCCCACAACCTGACCGGCTGTGGTAACGAGTTCGCCAGCTTCGCCCTCCTTTTGGACTGGCAGTACCGGCTCGCTCTCGTTCTCATTGCGCTGTTCACGCCGGTAAGCTTCGATAAAGTTCGTATAGTTTCCCGAAGGTACAAAACATATCTCCTGGCTCTCCGGCTTTTCCGCCACGGGCAGACGCGAGCGGCGCGCAATTTCACGGACCGCCTGCTTTGAGAGATTTCCTAACGGAAACTCCGCGTGGGCCAACTGCTCCTGGGTCAATCCAAACAGAAAATAAGACTGATCCTTGGAAAGATCTAATGCACGCAACAAATTCCAGCGGCCGGTCTGCACGTTTTGCTCGACGCGCGCATAGTGGCCACTGGCGATGCGCGATGCGCCGATCTGCCGCGCGGTGACCAGAAGTTGATCGAACTTCACGTGGTTGTTGCACGCGGCGCAAGGAATCGGCGTACGGCCGGCGAGATAGTCCTCGACAAAGGGGCGCACGACTGTCTCTTCAAATCGACGCTCGAAATTGACGACGTAATGGGGAATGCCAATATGCTCGGCGACGCGACGCGCGTCATAGACATCGTCGAGCGAACAGCAACGCTGCGGCGCGACTTCGCCCGGCGCGAGTTCCGGAAACCGGCGCTGATCCCAAAGCTGCATGGTCAGCCCGACCACCGGAGCGCCCGATTCGTGCAGCATCGCCGCCACAGTTGAGCTATCCACGCCGCCGCTCATGGCCACGACGGTCAGTTCGCGAGAATGCGTTTCAGCGGTTGTCATGCTGTAGCCATTTCTCGCTTCGCCGCGGCGTCGCGCTGACGCGCAACCGCGGCAGGAATTAATTCGAGCGCTTTGTCGATCTCTTCGCGTGTATTCGCGCGTCCGACACTGAAACGCAGGCTGGCTCGTGCTTCCGCCCGGATCAGCCCAATTGCGGTAAGCACATGGGAGGGATCCACCGCGCCGGACGAACATGCCGCTCCCGCCGAGCAAGCCAAGCCCGCCAAATCAAGCGCAATGACCAAGGATTCGCTGTCCACGCCTGGCAGCACAAGGCTCAAGGTATTGGGCGCGCGCCGCGCGGGATCACCATTAACGCGAGTACCAGGAATGCGCGCGAGCAACCCCTCTTCGAGTCGATTGCGCAATTCGCAGAGATGGGCCGATGCTTCGGCCATGTCGCTCCGCGCCAGTTCGCAGGCTTTGCCCAAACCCGCGATTGCGGCAACATTTTCAGTGCCGGGGCGCCGCCCGCGTTCGTTTCCCCCGCCATAGAGCAAAGAATCAATTTCCACGCCCTTTCTGACGAAAAGAGCGCCGACTCCCTTCGGTCCATAAAATTTGTGCGCGGAGAGAGAGAGCAGATCCACTCCAAACCGGTTCACGTGGATCGGGATTTTGCCGGCGGACTGTACTGCGTCCGTGTGAAAGGGAATGTCCGCTTCGGCCGCGATTTGCCCAATCTCCTCGACGGGCTGCAGGGTGCCGATTTCGTTGTTCGCATGCATAACGGAGATCAAGGCCGTTTCCGGCCGTAACGCGGAGCGAATGGCGTCCAGGCTGACGATCCCGTCGCGCCCAGCCGGGACATAAGTGACCGAAACGCCACGCGCTTCAAGAGCGCCGCAGGCGTTCAGAACGGCATCATGTTCGATGGCCGTCGTGATCACGTGCAGGGGCGGCTGACCGGATTGTTTTCGGGTGCGCAGCGCACGACCCACGACGCCAAGAACCGCGGCGTTATCGGCCTCGGTTCCACCGCTGGTGAATACGATTTCGGCGGGGCGGGCTCCGATCAACGCGGCGACGGCTTCGCGCGCCCCTTCGATGGCTTGCCTGGCGCGCTGACCAAAGTAGTGAGCGGAGCTGGGGTTGCCAAATTCGGGCCCCAAATAAGGCAGCATCGCCTCCAGCACGCGAGCGTGCACGGGCGTCGTGGCGTTGTGATCGAGATAGATGCGCTGCATTTTCCTCTTGGGACAGCCGCCGCACACGCGTCAGAAGGCCAATCGCGGCAAAATCCGGCGGATTTTCTAAAGTGATGCTTCAGAAATGCTACCCTGCCCCCCCTACCTTTTTCTGAAGAATATCATTCTAAAAGGCTTACGGCCACACCTTGTGCAACGATATGAATCTATGGCAGTTAGCATTAGCAAACTATAGCCAAACTATTAGCCTCCCTGCTAATCGAGCCGGAGCGGTAGGTGCCGCCGAGGCGGCTTCGCTATTTTTCAGCATGAAGTATTTTACCGCACGAGTAAAGGAAAGAGAGCCCTCGCTACGGTTCGTCGGCTCGGGACGCTGACCCTAGCCGGATTGGCGTTTTAGCGCACGAGTAAAGGGCCCGTTTCGGAACGTCAGACGCTGCGGGCCATAGCGGCTTTTTTGCTGGCTCCGAATTCGGCGCAAGCACGGAGATATCCGAGGACAAGAGGATGCGGCTGTTCTGCCCGGGAGGAGAGCTGCGGCTGGAAGAGAGTAGCCAGAAAAAAACGCCGGTCGGGGAGGTCGAACGCACGCATTTCGTTGCGAGGGCCGCGCGCGGCAACGCGCAATCCGGCGGCTTCCCACCGGGCCACGTATTCCGGATTGGTCTCGAAATTACAGAAATATTGGCCCTGCAACGCATCCGATCGGCACAACTCATGCACAAGCGTGCCCTTGACCGGACGGACGGCATCTTCGCCATGCATCTTCGGACTGTTCGTCTGGGGTCCGTTGGCCGTGCGCTGAGGCATAGGGCAGGCGACGGGCGTAACCACGATATTCTGGGAATCGGAATTGTTCTCGGCGGTATCCGCATCGCGCAGCCCCAGCACATTTCGGGTGAATTCGATCAGCGCGTACTGGAATCCAGCACAAGTTCCGAGGTAAGGCAAATCACGCTGGCGAGCGAACTCAATGCCGCGCAACATGCCGTTCGAACTGCGGAAAGGACTGCCGGGCGCTCCCCAAAGCCCATCGAAATGAGCCAGGAAGTCTTGTGCATCCCTGCTTTCCAGCGCTTCCGTGGAGAACCAGCGCGGTTCCACATCGAAGCCGAGCCAGGATGCGGCGTGGAACAGGGCTGCTTCGGTGGCCCAATGGGAATGCTTCTGGGGATCGAAGTCTCCTAACAGTGCGATACGGAGTGATTGTCTCATGGGCTCCCGATATCCGATGGTGGGTGGAAAACACCAGTATAGGACAAAATCGGGCCGCAATTACAGAGGCGAGTGTTTGCGTGCCAAGCACGCCCTTTGGAGAAAAGGCGAGCCGATTGCAGCGATTTCCGGGTAGGCTAGAAAGCACCCTGGACTTGCGAGCGAGTCGAGGCAAGCGGGAAGCCCAGAGAGATGTCTAATCCGATCATCACGCTGACGACCGATTACGGCACGAACGATCATCTGGTGGGCGTACTGAAGGGCGTTATCCTGCGCATTGCGCCGAACGCCACGTTGGTCGACATTAATCATAACGTCGTCCCCTTCGACGTATTAGACGGCGCGCTGACAATTGCAGCAGCCTACCGTTACTTCCCTGCCCGGACGGTACATCTGGTGGTTGTCGATCCAGGGGTGGGTACGGCCAGACGGCCGATTCTTGTGACTGCGGACCAATTCTATTTCGTAGCGCCCGATAACGGCGTGCTTTCGCTGATTTATGAACGGGAATCCGCGGTTTCGGTGCGGCACATCACCGCGGAGCATTACTTCCTAAATCCCATTAGCGCGACATTTCATGGACGAGATATTTTTGCGCCGGTGGCCGCCTGGCTGGCGAAAACTTACCAAACAGAAGCGATGGGCGAGGAGATCAGCGACCATGTGCGCTTCGCCTTGCCGCGCCCCAAGACGGTGGGCTCCACGCGCAAAGGCCTAGTGCTGCGTGTGGATACGTTTGGCAATCTGATGACGAACTTTACGGCCGAAGACCTGCAAGGTGCAGGCGCAGACGGGAAGATCAATCTGCAAGTCGGGGGCAAGCGCGTGGAGAAATTGGCGCAGACGTTTGCGCAGGGCGCCGCAGGAGAGCCGGTCGCGATTGTGGGCTCCAGTGGGTTCGTCGAGATCGCCGTGAATAAGGGCCACGCAGCGCGGGTTCTGGGAGTGAACCGCGGCGCCGAGGCGATTCTCGAAGTCGGGCACTAAGTTTGGGGCAGAGCGGAACTCTTAGGCTCTGCGGATTGACGTTCCACGCGGGGCGATGGGCTGGGGCCGATCAAACGTTGTAGCTTGATGCGGGCCACGCGGTGGCGCTCCATCTCCAAAACCGTAAAACGATAGCCGCAATAATCAAAGCTTTCGCCTCCACGCGGAATGAAGCCAAGGTGAGCCAGCACAAACCCGCCTAACGTTGCGTAGGCGGGATCTTCGGGGAGATTGATTTCGTACTGTGTCTCCAGATCGCGCAGACTTACGGCTCCGTCGAAGACCATAGCCATCTCCGGCCCCGAGCCTACGATCTGGGGCACCTGCACAACGTCGAACTCATCGTGAATTTCACCAACCATCTGCTCGAGCACGTCTTCCAGCGTAACCAGGCCCAGGATGCTCCCAAATTCGTCCACCACCATGGCCAGGCTGATGCGGCGGGCGCGCATTTCGATCAGCAATTCGCCGGCTAGCTTGCCCTCCGGCACGATCAGCAACTCGCGCAAGAGGCGACGCAAATCGAAATTGTGAGGGCCCATTTGCGTACGGGACGGCAGAGGGTCCTCTGCGACGGCGGTTTTGCCGTATGAAAGGACGGCGAGCATATCCTTAACGTGTACGAAGCCGAGCAAGTGATCGAGGTTGGATTCGTACACCGGCAGGCGAGAACGCTGCGTTTTGGCAAAAAGGGCCAGCGTCTCCTCAAACCCGGATTCGACGGGCAGAGCGAGCACGTCGGGTCGGGGGATCATAATGTCGCGCACGCGGATCTGGCGCAAGTCCAGGGCGCCCAGGATTAAGCGCTCTTCGCTCGGGGCGAGCAGGCCGTGCTCCCCAGCCTGGCGAATTTGCACCTGCAACTCCTCCGCGGAGTGCGGGATGGTATGGCCGGCGGCGAGGCCAGTCATGCCGAGCCAACCAACGACTTTGCGGCTAATTCCTTCGAGCAAAACCACGGCCCAGCGGAACGTGGTCAGATACCAATAAAACGGCCTGGCAATCAGAAGCGAGGCACGGCTGGCCCGTTCGAGCGAAATGGTCTTGGGTACCAGTTCGCCAAAAACGACATGCAAAAGGGTGAGAGAAGCAAAGGCCAGGATGATGGCAAGGGTGTGGGCCACAATTGCGGCCTGGCTGCCCGGCAGCCAATCCAGCAGCGGGCGAAAGAGTTGAGCGAATGCAGGCTCACCTATGGCACCAATAGCCAAGCTGGTGAGTGTAATACCGACCTGCACGCCGGAAACGACGCGATCGAGTTGGCCGAGAAGTTCGTGGACGATGCGAGCACGGGGGTCCCCTGCTTCCATAAGCTGGCGTATGCGCGAGGCGCGCACGGCCACCAGCGAGAACTCCGCTGAGGCGAAGAAGCCGTTGATGGCGACCAGCATCAACACGGCCAGGAGACGAAGGCCGATCATGTCTTACAATTCTAGCAGCGTGCGTGTTTAAACGGGGTCGCCATTGTCGTTAAAGCAGATCCCTCGCTCGCATCTCATCGCACGCAAGAACGCGTGCCATGGGAACCCGCTCACTCCTGATGACAGCCTTCAAAGACCTAACTCCTGCCTAATGATTCAGACCCGGCATTGTGCGGGCTACGCAGCGTGCATTAGAATGCCGCGGATGCGAGCGGGGAAAGCGACGTGAATTCCAGTCCGGGAAAAAAGCCCGAGCCAACGAAGGCCGAAGTTAAGCCTGAAGGGGCGAAAAAGCAGGCGTTTGAACAGTCCCTGGCGCGCCTGGAAGAGATCGTCCGCAGGATGGAAAGTGCAAATTTGCCGCTGGATGAGGCCATGAAGCTGTTCGAGGAAGGCATGCAGCTTTCCCGCGATTGCCAGAAGCAATTGGAGCAGGCTGAAGCGCGCGTCGAGATCCTGCTGAAGAAGGCTGGCGGCGAAATGACGGCCCAGCCTTTCGAACCGGACAACGAAGAGGAGACCTGAGCGCGCTTCGAACGAATGAAACTTCCCCCCTTTTTTGAAGAGGACCGCCAGCCTGGTGGACGCCGAACTCGAGCGGCTCTTGCCCGCAGAGAATGAGCGGCCCTCGCTAATTCATCAGGCAATGCGTTACAGCGTGTTTGCGGGCGGCAAGCGGGTCCGGCCTGATTCTGTGCATCGAGTCCTTTCGCATATTCTCGAGCGAGGTGGGTGCGGTCCTGCCCGTGGCTTGCGCGTTGGAATTTATCCATACCTACTCGCTGATTCACGACGACCTTCCCGCCCTCGACAATGACGATTTGCGGCGCGGGCAGCCCACTTGCCACAAGAAATTTGGCGAAGCGATGGCGATTCTGGCCGGGGACGCGCTGCTGACGCTGGCGTTTGAGGCGCTGGCTGGCGCCCGCCTGCCGCCCGGCGAACGCGTAGCTTTGATCCAGGAGGTCGCTTCGGCGGCGGGCACCCGCGACGGTATGGTGGGCGGCCAAGTGGCGGATCTGGAGGCGGAGGGCAAGGAAGTCAACGGCGGAGATGCTGGAATACATTCACCGCTCGAAGACGGCCGCTTTGATTCGCGCCGCTATTGTTTCGGGAGCGATAGCCGGGGGCGCTTCGCGGGAAGATCAGGATCGGCTGCGTACCTTCGGCGGGCTGATTGGGTGGGCTTTTCAGGTAACCGACGACATTTTGGATGTGGAGGAGTCTTCGGCGGCTCTCGGAAAGACCGCGGGTAAGGATCAAGCACAGCAGAAAGCGACTTACCCTGCGCTTTTTGGCCTTGAGAAATCGCACTCATTTGCGCGCGAACTTGCGACCCGCGCGATGGATACGCTGAAGACATTTGGCGCGCGAGCGACGAATCTGCGTGAACTTGGCGAATTCCTCGTGCTACGGCGCGCCTGAGCAGGACTGCAGTGAAGGCACGCCCCCATTCGGCAAAAAAGCGCCTCGATGTATTGCTGGTGGAGCGCGGCCTGGTGGAATCGAGGCAAAAAGCGCAGGCAGTGATTCTGGCGGGAGAAGTACGCGCGAATGGGCAGCGCGCGGACAAGCCTGGGGCAACGTTTTCGGGCGATGCGCGAATCGAATTAGCCGCGCGGGGAGCGCGCTACGCCAGCCGGGCCGGGGAAAAGCTCGAAGGCGCGCTGCAAGATTTCGGCGTGAGTCCCACAAATCGAATCTGCCTGGATGCGGGGAGTTCGACGGGAGGATTCACGGATTGCCTTCTGCAACACGGCGCGGCGAAAGTTTACGCCGTGGACGTCACAATCAACCAACTGGCCTGGAAGCTGCAGCGAGACCCGCGCGTGGCGCCGCTGGAGATGAATGTCCGCTATCTCAAACCAGAGAATTTGGCGGAACGGCCTTCGCTGATTACGGCGGATTTGTCGTTTATTTCGTTGACCAAAGTTTTGCCAGCGCTGGCCGCGGCGGCGCAGGAAAATGCCAAATTCCTGCTCTTGATCAAACCACAGTTCGAACTGGAACGCGGAGAGGTGGGCAAAGGCGGAATTGTTCGGGAGCCGAAACTGCAGGAACGCGCGATTGAACGCGTGCGGAAAGCGGCGGAGGCATGCGGCATTGCGTGTTCTGGGAGTGCAACCCAGCCGCCTGCCAGGGGCGGAGGGCAATCAGGAATTTTTCCTGCATGGCGTCTGGGCGAATAGCGCGATTCGCCCGCCAGGTGCTAAGGTAAAATGCGGTATTCGCGAGTGCGCGGCGGTTTCTGAATACTCGAAACCGATTCGAGCCGCCAATTGGAGCCTAATGGCTAATAGCGTGACAGTTCCGGTTTCTGCGCCGGTTCGGACGGTGGGAATTATTTCGCGTCCGCGCCGGATGGATGTGGCCAAGGTCGCGCCTGGGCTGCTCACCTGGCTCCAGGAGCGAGGCGTAAATACTTTCTGCGATAGCGAAACTGCGGAGTGCATCCCATCTTCATGCAAGGTGAAGGCTCGCGAAGAAATTCCCGCGATTGCGGATCTGCTGATCGTGCTTGGGGGAGACGGCACGCTGCTGGCGGCGGCGCGGTTATTAGGAGACCGCAATGTTCCTATCTTGCCGGTGAACCTGGGGGGCCTGGGTTTTCTGACGAGCGTGACGTTAGACGATCTTTACCCCGTGCTGGAACAGGCAATCAAGGGCCAAGCTCGGTATAGCGAGCGCGTGATGCTGGAATCACGCGTGCTGCGGCAAGGCAAACCGGTTCATTGCGCGCGGGCATTGAACGACGCGGTGCTGAACAAAGCAGCGCTGGCACGGATCATCGATCTGGATGTGCGCGTCAACGGTGAGTTTGTAAACACGTTCAAGGCCGACGGACTAATTGTGGCGACCCCGACGGGTTCGACGGCCTACTCGCTTTCGGCAGGCGGGCCGATTATTTATCCGATTGTCTCCGCATTTGTAATTACACCGATCTGCCCGCATACGCTGACAAACCGGCCAGTGGTCATTCCCGATACCGCGAAGATCGAGATCGCATTTGCGGCTGGAGAAACTCCGATTTATCTGACGGTCGACGGCCAAGTGGGAGTGGAGCTGCAGGCGAATGACGTTGTGTCTCTGAACGCCGCGGCTGAGAAGCTGCGGCTGGTGCGTCCACAAGCGAAGAGCTATTTCAGCGTGCTGCGAGATAAGCTGAAGTGGGGAGAGAGGTAGGCGCCAACCTAAGTCTAAGAGGGATTCCTCGCTTCGCTCGGAATGACGGATGGTTGCTGCGAGATAAGCTGAAGTGGGGAGAGAGGTAGACGCAAACTAAGTCTAAGAGGGATTCCTCGCTTCGCTCGGAATGACGGATGGTGGCTGCGACATAAATTGAAGCTGGGGCGAGAGGTAAACGCCAACCTAAGTCTAGGATATTCGCCGCGGATGAGGTCGGAAAGAGATTCGCGGCGGCGAATCAAGCGGAAACTGCTGCCTTCCACGAGAATCTCCGCAGGACGCGGGCGCGAATTGTAATTGGATGTCTCCACGAAGCCGTAAGCGCCGGCGCCCCAAAGCACCAGCAGATCACCGGAGCCGACTCGCGCGAGTGGCCGATCCTGAGCAAAAAAGTCCCCGGATTCGCAAACGGGTCCCACCACATCGACACGAATTGTTGCCCCGTTCCTGCTCGGCTCCGAACGCTTCGCCGGCGTAATCGGATGCACCGCATCGTAGAGGGCCGGGCGGATGAAATCGTTCATAGCGGCGTCCACAATGACGAAAGTCTTGCCGCGATTCTTTTTGGTATAAAGCACACGCATAAGTAACACGCCGGCTGGAGCGATGATCGAACGGCCCGGCTCGATCAACAAATGGCAACGAAGCGGCTGCAAAATGCTGGCGATCGTCTTGGCGTAGTCGGCGGGGGAAAAGGGCTTTTCATTCGCATAGCGCACACCGAGGCCGCCGCCCAAATCGAGATAGCGCAGTTTGATGCCGGAATCCGTGAGTTCGCGAAAATGGCGCGCCAGCCGCGTGAGGGCCTGACGGTATGGCGCAACACTCAAAATCTGGGAGCCGATATGCGCGCTGATGCCGCGCCAGTCGATCGAACGGGAATCCCGGTATTTGAGATACAGCGGAAGCGCATTTTCCCAATCGATGCCGAATTTATGACTGTGATGGCCGGTAGAGATGTGCGGGTGTCCTCCGGCCTCAACGTCTGGATTGACTCGGATGGCCGCGGGCGCGCGGCTGCCCGAGCGAGATGCTTCGGCAGCCAGAATTTCGAGCTCCGCCTCGGATTCGACGTTGAAGAGGCCGATGCGGGCGCGCAGAGCTTCGCGAATTTCCTCGCGGGATTTGCCGACCCCGGAAAAGACAATGGATTGGGGATCGGCTCCGGCGCGCTGCAGGCGGAAAAGCTCGCCGATGGAGACGATGTCAAATCCGCTACCAAGCCGCACCAGCAAGCGCAAGATGGAAAGATTGGAGTTGGCCTTGACGGCGTAACAAATCGTGTGTGGCTGGCGTCCCAGGGCTCGGTCGAGCTTGCGATATGCGCCGGTGATGCTTGCGGCGCTATAGACGTAGGCAGGAGTTCCGGCGCGGGTGGCGATATCCTCTACGCGGACGCGCTCGCAATACAAATCGTTGTGCCGCCAGGAGAATTCAGGTGTGTAACCTGCCGGATCCATGCCCGAATTTGCCGATGAATTCGAGCGCCCCGAGGACGCCCGGCGAACCACGGAGGCGCTCACTTTACTTTCATCACCACTAGCGTGCGGTCGTCGGTGATGGCCGTGCCCCGAGTGAACTCCTGAACGTCAGAGAGCAAACGATCGGCGATTTGATCAGACGTGAGCGTGGCGCTCTGCTCGATCAGAGAAGCGATCCGCGGGATGCCATAAAAGTTGCCGTCGGGATCGGTGGCTTCGGAGAGGCCGTCGGATTGGAATACGAGAATGTCGCCGGGATCGAGATTCAGCACCCATTCTTCGTAGGTCACGTCGTCATAGATGCCGAGGGGGAAGCCGACCAGTTTGAGCTGCTCACAATGGCCGTTTCTGTATAGCAAGGGCTGCGTCTGTCCCGCATTGGCCACACGCAATTTGCGTGTGGGCTTGCGCCAGGTGGCAAAGCAGAAGGTCATGAAGCGCCCTTCGATGCGGCGTTCGCAAATCAACTGATTTAGCTGGCGCAGGAGTTCCGCCGGCAACAGCTTTTGCGGGGCGATGCTGCGCAAAATGCCGATGGCGACGGCGCCATAGAGCGCGGCAGCGGAGCCTTTGCCGCTGACGTCGCCCAGACCGAAGCCAACCCTCGTAGGGCCATAGCGAAGGAAATCGTAAAGATCGCCGCAGACTTCGCGCGCGGAGACGATGCGCGCGGCGAGATCGATACCAAAATCTTCCGCCGGCACCGGGCGGAGCAAACCGCCCTGCATGCGCTGCGCGGCTTGCAACTCGCGCTCCATGCGGGCTTCGTCGTGGGCGACCTTCTCGTAGAGGCGGGCATTCTCCAAAGCGATGGCCAATTGGGCGGCGAGGATGGAAAGCGCCTGCACGTGGTCCTCGGTGAAATAGTTGAGCTGAGGGCTTTCGAGATCGAGGATGCCGATGACCCTACCTTTATGGGTCATGGGGATGGCCAGTTCCGAGCGCGTTTCGGGATTGAGCATGCGATACCGCGGTTCCTTAGTCACGTCCGGAACGCGCACGGGCAAGCCGGTGGAAGCTGCGGCGCCAATAATGCCTTCGGAAAAGCCGACGGCCAATTTGCCTTGCATGCTCTGTCCGTATTTCACGGCGAGCCGTTGCAGGAAAAGATTCGTGGCCGCGTCGTAGAGCATGATGCTCATGATCTGGTAGTCAATGACGCGCTTCACCAATTCAGCGGCACGGCGCAGGAGGGCTTCCACATCGAGGATGGAGCTGGCCTCGCGCCCAACTTCGTGCAAGAGCAAAAGCGTATCGGCCTGACTGCGGGCGCGTTCGAAAAGACGCGCATTCTCGATGGCCGTGGCTAACCGGCTTCCGAGGAGGACGAGAATCTCCTGCTGCTCGGACGTGAAGTAATCGACCCGCGAGCTCTGGATATCGATGACGCCGACCACCTGCTTCTTGAACAGCAACGGCACGGCAAGTTCGGAACGAACTCCGTCGATGGTATTGATGTAGCGCGAATCGTTGCGAACGTCGCCGACGAGGATTGGCTGCCGGCTGGCCGCGGCCGCTCCGGAAATACCCTGGCCAATAGGAATGCGCCAATTTTCCATCATTTCCTGGCTGTAGCCGACGGCAAAACGATTGACCAGCATCTGGCTGCGCTCATCGAGCAGCATTACGGTAAAGATCTCGTAATCGATGAGGCGCTTGATGAGCGTGGCCATTTTGGAAAGAACGCGGTCCAGATTCAGCGAAGCATTAATCTCTTCGCCAATCTCTGCCAGGGTGGCAAGGACGCTTTCCGGCAGCTCTTGAGTAAGCTTGGTTTCCACGTTCGACACCAGTTTCCGCTTCTTTCGCCGGGTTCAACAGTATAACAGCAGGCCGAGGGCGTTCCCGTTTTGGGTTTCTGGAAATGCAGCAGAGCTGTGAACATCGGACGCGAACATTCCGGAATAAAAGCTCAGGGATGCACTTCGCCGGCAGGCAGTTGCAATACGCAAATATCGCGGAGATTGCGATAGCGTTCTGCATAATCCAAGCCGTAGCCTACGACGAATTCGTTGGGAATTTCGAAACCGATGTAGTCCGGCCGTACTTCCTTCACACGCCGCCCGGATTTGCTGAGCAGCGTGGCCACGCGCAGGGAACGCGGGTTACGTTGCGAGATCACACGCTGGAGATAGTTGATGGTCCTACCGGTATCCAAGATGTCTTCCACCAAGATCGTGTGCAGGCCCTCGATGTTGTTATCCAGGTCCTTTGTGAGGCGAACCTGGCCGGAACTGTGGGTGGATTGGCCGTAACTGGCCACGGAGATGAAATCCAGCGAGACTTCCAGGCGAATCTCGCGGATCAAGTCGGACAGAAAGATGGAAGCGCCCTTGAGGACGCCAACCAGATGCAGGCGCTCGCCGCGGAAGTCGGCCGTGATCTGACGGCCCAACTCGCGGACTCGCCGCTCGATGGCGCTGCGGCGAAGCAAAATCCGCAGTTTCTCAGAGTCACGCGAGCCTTTCATCAAGCCCCCAGGAAAAGCTCGCTACTGTATAGTAGGGCAGCGGAAAGCTCAATATGGCGATGGGCGAAAAAGAAAACCGATGGCAGGGACGCCGAGTGCTGGTTACCGGAGGTGGCGGATTTATCGGCAGCGCCTTAGTTTGGGAGCTGAACCGCCGCGGTTGCGCCGATATCGTGATCGCAGACTCTGCGCCAGAAGCTGAGCGCAGCCGCTATCTGCGACATCTGCTCTGTGCAGACTACATCGAGCCGGAACAAGCCCTATCGTGGCTGACGACGGATAAGCTGGGAAAATTCGATTTCGTTTTCCATCTGGGCGCCTGCTCTTCCACTACGGAGACAAACCGCGACTATCTCTACCACAATAATTTTGAATTTTCGCGCGATCTCGCGGCGTGGGCGATCGCACATGACGTGCGCTTTGTGTATGCCTCCTCGGCGGCAACGTATGGCGACGGGAGCGCGGGAATGGACGATACGAACCCTGAGAATCTCGACCGGCTCAAGCCACTGAACCTATACGGTGAATCGAAGCACCTGATGGACCAGCACGCCCGCCGGGAAGGCTGGTTCGAACATGTGGTGGCCTTGAAATATTTCAACGTGTTCGGACCAAACGAGGAGCACAAGGGAGACATGCGAAGCGTGGTGAACAAGAGCTTCGCGCAAGTGATGCAAACAGGAGTCATTCGCCTATTCAAAAGCTATCGGCCCGAATACGCCGATGGCGAGCAGCAGCGAGATTTTCTTTACGTCAAAGATGCGGTGCGCATGACAGTGCATCTGGCGAAAAACCGCCAGGCTGCGGGGATTTTCAACATCGGATCGGGAAAGGCGCACAGCTGGAATGAATTGGCGCACGCCATCTTCAGCGCCTTGAACCGTGAGCCGCGGATCGAGTACATCGAAATGCCGGAAACGATTCGCGACAAGTATCAATATTTCACCGAAGCAAAAATCGAGAAGCTGCGATCCACGGGCTACACGCAGGCGATTACGCCTCTCAGCGAAGCGGTCCGCGACTACGTGCAGAATTATCTGGTTCCGGGGAGGGCGCTGGGTGAGGCGGATTGCGATGGCCGGAATTGCTGAGCCGACAAATCTTCCTCGGATATAAACTGACTACGCTGTAACGATTGTCGTCCCCTGGCATCCTTTAAACTATGAGTACACATGTCGATCGACGAACCGTAGATCTTTCCGGATTTCCGGACCTGGTGGTGATTTATCTGGGGATGAGGGTGAATCGCATCACTGGAATTAAGACGCTCATCGGCTTTGGTCCGAAGATTTCCGCCTCCGCGGAGGCTCGCCCTGACGGGCTTCTGCGGCACGAAACAGTCGTCTATTCCATTTTCCCGATGCACATCGGTATGCGGCAATACTGGCGTGATATCGATTCGCTGCTGACGTGGACGCGCTCGGACCCGCACCGGCAATGGTGGAAGAGCTTTCTGAAGGATTCGGGCGGAACCGGTTTTTGGCACGAAACGTATTTCCGGCGGGGCGGCATGGAAGCAATTTACGACGACGTGCCGCAGCCCACAGGGTTCATGGCTTTCGCGCCCGTTGTGCCGGCCAGAGGCCCGATGTTCGAAGCTGCCAGCCGGGGCGGCAAGGAATTCGCGAGCCAGCCCGTCATTTCGGAAAAGGAACTGTACGACGCGCCGAAGTAGGTGACCGCAGCAGGATACCTCTATATGAACCGAAACCGGGTCGATCCCTGGATTCACCCACTTTAAGATGCCCGCAAAGATGGGCGAATTCGTTAAGCCTTTCCGGATTGAGGATGGCGCCGGATTCCGCCTGAAGGATTTCGATCCGGCGGACACTCGAGGACTGAAATCAAAAGAACATGCGCGCGAAATACTGGAAGACGGCGTTGCCCGCCTGACTGAACTGCAAGAAAAGCTTTACGCGCAGGATCAATGGGCGATCCTCGTGGTGTTGCAAGGGATGGACGCGGCCGGGAAGGACAGCACCGTCAAGCATGTGATGTCGGGTCTGAACCCCCTGGCTTGCAGCGCCACCGCCTTCAAGGTCCCGTCAGATGACGAATTACAGCACGACTATTTGTGGCGAACCACGCGAGTTCTTCCATCGAGAGGCTCTATCGGAGTCTTCAATAGGTCCTATTACGAGGAAGTTTTAGTGGTACGGGTGCACCCGGAAGCTTTAAAACGCGAAAAATTGCCGCAAGAACTGGTCACGAAAAAGATCTGGCAGGAACGCTACGAAGACATCAATGCGCACGAGCGTTATTTATCCCGCAACGGAATTGTAATTCTGAAGTTTTTCCTGAATCTCTCGAATAAGGAACAGAAAAAGCGTTTTTTAAAGCGGCTCGACGAGCCCGAAAAGAATTGGAAGTTTCGCCTTAGCGACGTACAGGAGCGGCAACATTGGGGCGAATACATGCGTGCTTACGAAAAAATGCTGCAAAACACGAGCACCGCCCACGCTCCGTGGCACGTGGTGCCTGCTGACCATAAGTGGTTTGCACGCCTGGTAGTGGCCGAAGCACTTATTGATGCGCTCGAAAAAGTGGATCCCGAATATCCTAAATTGGACGCAGAAAGACGCGCGGAGCTTAAGAAAGCGCGCGCCTTTCTCAAAGCTGAGGAGTAACGCTCCCTAGCAGCCGGCGAAATCGTTCCTGCAAGCGAGCTAACTTCGTACCCGGCTCTTATTGGCTATCATCCCCGGACGCGAAGGATTATTTTGCCGAGCACGTGGCCCTGCTCAATGCGTTGGTGCGCCTTGGCGGCCTCTTCGAGGGGAAATTCCGCGGCGATAGGCACCTTCAGGCGCGCTTTCTTTATGGCTGTGTTCAGCTTTTCGAATTCGCGAGCGCCCACTTTGGCGTCGTAGGGGATGATCTTCAAGCCCCGGCGCTTTTCGAGTGCCGGCTCGACGCCATTTGGATAAGCGAGCCGACCGCCTTGACGAAGTACGTCGAGGCAGCGCGGAACCGAGTCTCCGCTCCCCAGAACGAGCACGGCGTCGACGCCTTTGGGTGCGAAAGCGAACGCTGCTTCGACGAAATCATCGCGATGGCCGTCCACCGCCAGATCGGCGCCCAGACGCTCCACAAGAGTCACACCATCCCGCCCGGAGGCGACAGCCAGAACCTTCGCGCCCCGCTCCTTGGCGAACTGAATGGCCAGAGTGCCCACGGCACCCGATGCACCGTGAATCATGACGTTCTCGCCCGTCTTAACGTCGAGGTGGTCGCCGATTCCCTGAAGTGCCGTCAGCCCTGTGACGGGAACAGCGCCCGCGTGTTTGAGGTCAAGCGGCGGATCGGGAAAGCGCGCCGTGTTGTCCATGTGCACTGCAACGTACTCCGCATAAAAGCCGCCTTTCGGGTTGTTCCAGGTGTAAGAGTAGACGCGATCACCAGCCTTGAACCGACGAACGCGTGAGCCCATCTGGGCGATCGTGCCGGAACCATCCGTACCCAGAACAAGCGGAAACTGAATCCGCCCTCCGGGATTCCAGCCGTCGCGGATATCGGCGTCCCATCCGCCCACACCGGCAGTGTGTACGGCGATCAGGACCTCGTTCGGAGCCAGTTCTGGCACGGGCAATTCGTGCACCGTGAGAACCTCGGGGCCGCCATAATCGATCGATGGCGACGGCGCGCATCGTCTCTGGCACTGGCCGCGATTTCGTTCTTGTACGTCTACCTCGTTGACTGCGGATCAATCTTGTTTTTCGAGATGGTTTTGTGACTCGCATAGTAGTTATGACGACCTCTTACTTTAGATGTAGTCAGAAGTACGGTTTGGCCTATCGTGCTGAACATTTATTAACACAATTTGTTTGTCGGAATAGGGGAGACTCCCAGATTTGCCTGAGGCTGCTTAACCGGCCGCCTTCAGCAATGGCTCATGCAGGAGATTGGCGACGCGGTCGATCAATCCTTGCGCGTCGACGGGAGCGCGGACCTTGGCGTCATTATCAAAATAGACGTAGACGTCGCGGGCTGCGCGTTTCGGTGCGGGTTCGTTGCTGGCGCGCTCGGCGTCGGGAGGCTCTCCACCCCGAGCCCACGCCGCCACGCGAGCAGCCCATTGGTTGAGGGATTTGCCGTCATATCCGCTGGCGTAAAGCTCCTCGGAACCATGCAACCGGCAGTAGACAAAATCGGAGGTGACGTCCATCAGCCGCGGCCAGGAGACCGTGTCGGCGCAAACCAGTGCGACGTTATAGCGGCGCAGCAGCTTGATGAATTCGGGATCGACAAAGCTGGGGTGGCGAATTTCCATGGCGTACGCAGTTTAAGGTTTTCCTCGACGCGCAGCCAGCTTCTGCCGCTGACTCGCTTGTCGTGACGACGAGCCAGGGCCTGCGCAGAGGCGGTGTCGCGTGGCAGAAGATTGAAAAATGCTTCGATCTTTTTAGGGTCGAACCGAAACTGCGGAGGAAACTGCCAGAGAATAGGGCCCAGCTTCCGGCCCAGCCTCAACACTCCAGAGGCGAAGAAATTGGCAAGCGGCTTGCGGATGTTCGTTAGTCGCAGCATGTGCGTTATATAGCGTGAGCCCTTCACCGCGAAGACGAAGTCTTCGGGCGTGGCGTCCGCCCAGCGCGCGAAATTCTCTGGACGCTGAAGCGAGTAAAATGTCCCATTGATTTCGATCGAGCCGAAGATCCGCGCCGCGTATTCGAGTTCGCGCCGCTGCGGCAGCCCTTTGGGATAAAAAACACCGCGCCAGCCTTTATAGCGCCAGCCGGAAATGCCGATGCGAACTTCGCCAGATTTCTTGGGTGGGTTGCTCACATTCATGAGATGCGTGCGAGAGCACACACTGGAATAGAGGGCCCAAAACAATCCGGCATCGAGAGGTCAGCGGTAAGCAGCGGCGAACGTGGTGGCATCGCTACCGGCCACGTCCGAGAGAAATTGTTGGCGGATGACCGTCCCATAGATGACGAGATCGCGGGCCATCATGCGGAGACGAGCTTCGACCTTGGGGTTCTTCAGCTTCCCGTCGGAATCA
Organism: uncultured Acidobacteriota bacterium; assembly: GCA_963803735.1. Taxonomy (GTDB): domain Bacteria; phylum Acidobacteriota; class Terriglobia; order Acidiferrales; family UBA7541; genus Palsa-189. The sequence goes on from CAWDNV010000032.1 coordinate 185,602, forward strand.
AAATCGGCTCGGCCATCGAAGGAGACGCCATAGGGCAAGCTCCACCCGTAGCACTGCCGGACGACCGTGCGCATCTGTTCCATCACGGTGAGTCCTTTTTCGTGCGAGGAGCAAATATAGCCAAAGACTTTGCCGGCGCACTCTTCCCAGTTGTAATCGAGGAAATTTTTCATCGTGCCGGACATCGATCCGTGATAGTCGGGCGAAGCAAGCACTACGGCTGAAGCCCAATGCATGTCCGCTCCCAGCCGTTGCTCGGCTGCGGAGCCGCCGGGACCATCCGGGCGATATAAGGGCAATTCAATGGTGCGCAGATCCAGGATGCGCGTCTCAGCGCCATGCTCTTCGGCAAAATCGAGCAGCCGGCGCACGGCGAGTGCCGTGCGCGATTTTTCGCGCAGACTGCCGCTCACACCGAGCAGGTGAAAGGGTTCCGCGGCCATGCGTTCACCTTACAACAAGGAATATCGGGCCGACAAATGGGATTTGGGGAGCGACTGGACGCATTTTGTGCGCTGCAAAGCGGCATGGTATCGTAAATTCACCAAAATTGAGCGTGACCGAGGTTAGGGATGGCCATAGCGACGATTAACCCAGCAACAGGCGAGACCCTGAAAACATTTGAGCAGCTTTCCGACCGGGAGATCGACCGGAAGCTGCAGATTGCGGCGGAGACGTTTTCGAAGTACCGCAGGACTTCCTTTGCTGAACGCGCGCAGATGATGCAGCGCGCAGCACGAAATCCTCGAAGAAAAGAAAGAGACTTTCGCGCGGATGATGACCACGGAGATGGGCAAGACGTTTCGCTCGGCCGTCGAGGAAGCGGTGAAATGCGCGTGGGTCTGCCGGTTTTATGCAGAAAATGGTGAAGCTTTTCTAGCCGATGAAGTCGTGGCCACGCCGGCGACGCGGAGTTATGTGCGTTATCAGCCACTCGGTCCGGTTCTGGCGGTGATGCCCTGGAACTATCCTTTCTGGCAGGTGATCCGAGCGGCGGCGCCGATTCTGACGGCAGGCAATGTGATGCTGCTCAAGCACGCGTCGAATGTTCCTCAATGCGCGCTGATGATCGAAGGTCTCTTTCGCGACGCAGGTTTCCCCGAAGGCGTATTTCAAACTCTGCTGATCGGATCGCAAAAAGTGGAAGCGGTGCTGGGCGATTCGAGAATTGCCGCAGCTACGCTTACAGGAAGTGAAGGAGCCGGGGTGCAGGTGGCCTTGGGCGCGGCGAAAAAAGTCAAGAAGGTCGTCCTGGAATTGGGCGGCAGCGATCCGTTTATTGTGATGCCGAGTGCGAACCTGAATGAAGCGGTTGCGACGGCGGTGAAGGCGCGCATTTCGAACAACGGACAATCGTGCATCGCCGCAAAACGTTTCATCATTGCGGAGCCCATCGCGGATGAATTCTTGAGCAAATTCGTAGCGACGATGGCGGCGCTCAAGGTGGGCGATCCGTTCGACGAAAAAACCGATCTGGGGCCTCTGGCGACAAAAGACGGCGTGGAAACTCTGGATCAATCGGTGCGCACTACAGTTGAGTCGGGCGGCGAAATACTGACGGGTGGGAAGCCCCTGAACCGCCCAGGCAATTTCTATGCGCCGACGGTGCTCGGCAGGATTCCCAAGGGTTCGCCCGCGCATTGCGAGGAGCTTTTTGGACCCGTAGCCAGCGTATTTCGTGCGCGAGATTTGGATGAAGCGATTCGCATCGCCAATGACAGCCGCTTCGGCCTGGGCGCAAGCGCCTGGACCAATGACGAAAAGGAACGGGAGCGCCTGATCAACGAAATCGAATCCGGGATGGTGTTCATCAACCGCATGGTAGCATCCGACCCGCGGCTGCCCTTCGGTGGCGTGAAGTGGTCCGGATACGGACGCGAATTGGGCACCTTTGGCATCCGCGAATTCACGGATATAAAGACGGTCTGGATTCAGTAGCACCGCACGTCATTTCATAAAACATTCCTTCTGCGAGGAGGCTCGATCAGGTGGCCAATCTCGGATTCGTAGGGCTGGGCGTGATGGGGAGCTTGATGGCCCAGCGACTGCTCGAAAAAGGGCATAGCCTCACCGGTTACAACCGCACGCGCTCGAAAGCCCAACCCTTGATCGACAAGGGTATGAAGTTCGCCGACACGCCTCGCGCGGTAGCCCAGGCTGCGGACGTGATCTTCTCTTCTGTTGCGAACTCGGCGGCGCTCACGTCGATTGTTGAGGGGCCCGATGGCATCCTTGCCGGATTGAGCCGCGGCAAACTTTTTGCGGATATGAGCACGGTGGGCGTGGCAACCAGCCGCGCGCTCGCGGCAAAAGTACGCGAAAAGGGCGCTGACATGCTCGACGCGCCGGTTTCGGGCAGTGTGGCCACCTTAAAAGTGGGCAGGATGTCGCTGATTGTCGGCGGCAAGCGCGAGAGCTTCGAACGCATCAAGCCTCTGCTCGAAGATTTCTCCGATCAGCCGGCGGCCGGGGGACAAGGGCCAAAAGTCACCTATGTGGGCGAAAACGGGCTGGCGCTAGTCATGAAGATTGCTACTAATTCCAATCTGGCGGTGCAGATGCTGGCGTTTTCCGAAGCGGTTCTGCTGGCGGAAAAGAGCGGAATTCCTCGGAAAACGGCAGTGGACGTCTTGACCCACAGTGCCATCGCTTCGCCGATGGTGCAGTACCGCGGCCCGTTTGTCTTGAAGCTTCCGGAGACGGCTTGGTTTGATGTAAACATGATGCAAAAAGATATGCTGCTCGCGCTCGAGTTGGGGCGCCAAGTGGACGTTCCGCTTCCCACCGCGGCCGCGGCGAATGAGATGCTGACCAGCGCACGAGCCATCGGACTGGTCCACGAGGATTTTGCTGTGATGTTTGACGCGCTGGCGAAAATGTCCGGAGTATCGCGATGACTACAGCTGCGCAACGAACCGAAACAACTACAGCGCTCAGCAAGGATCAATTGCTCCGCACGTACCGGCGGATGTTTTCCATTCGCGAATTCGAAGAGCACGCGAACGATCTGTACCTGCGCGCGCTCATGCCCGGCCTGACGCACCTGTACGAAGGCGAAGAAGCAGTCGCCGTGGGAATCTGCGAGGCGCTGCGCCCCGATGACTACATCACCAGCACGCATCGCGGGCACGGCCATTGCCTTGCAAAAGGGGCCAAGCCGGACCGGATGTTTGCCGAATTGCTCGGGAAAGAGGCAGGCTATTGCCGCGGCAAGGGCGGCTCGATGCACATCGCCGATCCTGCAACAGGAAACCTGGGCGCGAATGCGATCGTCGGCGGAAGCGCGGCGATTGCCACCGGCGCGGCGTTTTCCGCCAAGAAGCTCGGCAATGGCAGAATCTGCGTCTGCTTCTTTGGCGAGGGCGCGCTCGGCCAGGGGGTACTCTACGAAGCCATGAATATGGCGCAGCTCTGGAAGCTGCCCGTGGTTTACGCCTGCGAGAACAATATGTACAACGAATATACGCACTACTCCGAAACAACCGCCGGCGAGATCATGGCTCGCCCGGCCGCTTTCGGCATTCCGGCGGAAACCGTGGATGGACAGGATGTGCGCGCAGTCCATGCCATCGCGTCCCGGCTTGTCGATCGCGCACGAAGCGGCGCGGGGCCATCCTTTTTGCTGTGCAACACGTATCGATATCGCGGGCACCACGTCGGTGACATCAATCGCGAATACTATCGCGCCAAGCAGGAAGAGCAAAAATGGTTGTCCGAACGCGATCCCATCAATATTCTCGGCGATTGGCTGATCCAGCAAAAGCTCGCGGATTTGGCGCAGCTCGAAAAGATTCAAACTGAAGTCAAGGCGGAGATGAACGCCGCGGTGGAATTCGCAATTGCGGCCCCTTATCCGACCGTCGACGAAGCGGAGCAGGACGTCTATGCCTGAAACTGCAACTCAAACCGGAGTACGAGAACTCACATTCGGTGAAGCAATCCGCGAAGCGCTCGCGGAAGAGATGCGGCGCGATTCGCGCGTTTGCGTTATCGGCGAAGACGTCGCGGAAGCGGGCACGCCTTTCAAAGTGCTGTCGGGATTAGTGGAGGAATTCGGCAAAGACCGCGTGGTCGACACACCAATCTCGGAGCCAGGGTTCACGGGAATCGGCGTAGGCGCAGCGATGACGGGTCTGCGTCCGGTGGTCGACATCATGTTCGGCGATTTCCTAACGCTGATCATGGATCAGATCGTGAACCAGGCGGCCAAGATCCATTACATGTCCGGCGGGACGTGGAAGGTGCCCATGGTGCTGCGCACGACGATGGGTGCGACGCGACGCTCGGCGGCACAGCATTCCCAATCGCTGCATGCATGGCCCAGCCATATTCCGGGACTCAAAGTTATTTTGCCGTCTACTCCTTATGACGCGAAGGGACTACTCAAAACCGCCATCCGCGACGACAATCCAGTGATTTTCTTCGAAGACAAAATGATGTACCGGCTGAAGGGCCCGGTGCCTTCGGAGGAGTACACAATTCCGCTCGGAGTTGCGGATATCAAGCGCGTGGGAACCGATATCACGCTCGTTGCCACGAGCAGCATGGTGCAGGTGGCCTTCGGCGCGGCGAAAATGCTCGAAGAGATCGGAATCAGCGCGGAAATCGTTGATCCGCGCACGACGTGGCCGCTGGATGAGAAGACTCTGATCGAATCGGCCAAGAAAACTTCGCGCGTGATCGTGATCGATGAAGGGTATCACCGCTACGGAGTGACCGCGGAAATCGCGTCGGTGATTGCGGAGGGCGCATTCTATAACTTAGACGGGCCGGTGAAGCGGATCGGAGCGATGCACGTGCCGATTCCCTTCTCTCCTCCCCTCGAGGACGCGACTGTGCCCAGCGAAAAGCAAGTTTTCGAAGCCGCACGGGCGCTTTGCGGAAAATCCTAGCCACCCGCCAGACGGCTGGAAAAGCAGATCCCTCGGGCCCCAAGCCGGCCCTCGGGATGACAGTGTTGCAAGGTAAGACGCAGATTTGGACGGAAGCTTTGAGGAGTCGGACGTAAAGAGATTCGGAGGTATGCCATGGGACTGAAAACTTACGGAACGATGGCGGTGGATTGGGAAAATCGCGTGGATTTTGAGCGCTTGCGGCGCGAGCGCCTGACACGCGCGAAGGCGCTGCTGCAAAAGTCGGAGATGGGCGCGCTGCTGTGCTTCGACATGAATAACGTGCGCTACATTACCGCCACACATATCGGCTCATGGGCCCAGGACAAAAATAGCCGCTTCACGCTTTTGCCGCAAAACGACGAGCCAATTCTCTGGGACTTCGGTTCGGCCGCCAAGCATCATCAGCTCAATTGCCCCTGGCTCGGGGAGCGCTCGCGCGCCGGCATTCCTTTGCTCCGCGGTGCAATGTCTCCGGAGATGGGCCGCGCGGAAAATGTGGCTCGCAAGATCAAGGTGGAACTGGAAAAGCGCAAATTGCAGCATGAGCCGCTGGGCGTGGACATCATCGAGCCTCCCATTCTTTTCGCGCTACAGAAGGAAGGAATCAAGGTCGTCGACGGGCAGCAGATTATGTCGGATGCGCGCGTCATCAAGACACAGGATGAAATCACGCTTCTGAATATGTCGGCGATGATGGTGGATGCGGCATATGACGAGCTTTATCGCGCGATGAAACCGGGGATGAGCGAAAACCAGGCGGTCGGCCTGGTGAGCAAGGTTCTGTACGATCTCGGTTCGGAGTATGTGGAAGCGGTGAACGCGATTTCCGGCGAACGCTGCAATCCGCATCCGCATGTTTTCTCCGATCGCGTGCTGCGGCCCGGCGATCCGGTGTACTACGACATTCTGCATTCCTATATGGGCTATCGCACTTGTTACTACCGCTGCTTCACCATCGGATACGCTTCGCATGCCATGGTTGACGCTTACAAGCGCTGCCGGGAATACCTGGATGCCGCGATCGAGTTGATCCGGCCGGGCCGGACGACGGCGCAGGTCGCTTCCGTATGGCCGCGCGCGCAGGAATTTGGATTCCCGGACGAAGAAGCGGCGTTCGCGCTGCAGTTTGGCCACGGCGTGGGATTGGCGATTTGGGAAAAGCCGGTGATCAGCCGCCTGGTTTCGCTGGAACACGCGCACGAACTGAAACCGGGCATGGTGTTTGCGCTGGAGACGTTCTGGCCGTCCACGGACGGGTGGAGCGCGGCGCGAATCGAGGAAGAGATTGTGGTCACCGAAACTGGCCACGAAGTGATCACGCGGTTCCCGGCCGAAGAGTTGCTGGTGGCTGGAGCGCACTATCACACCGTGAATGGACCATTGCCGACCACGCGCGAGAGCGAAGCTGCCCCGAGCCAGCGCGTGCTCGAAATGGTGGAAGCCGGCGCGAAAACGGAAGGAGTGGGAGTGCGCTAGAAGCGCGCTCTCACAGATTCCGCCATATGGCCGTCAGCGTAGTAATGCCCGCCCTGGAAATGGCGCAGGAGACCGGTAAGGTCATCTCGTGGCGCAAACGTGAAGGCGAGCAAGTGGCGAAGGGCGAGCCACTGCTGGAAGTGGAAACCGACAAAGCCGTAGTCGAAGTCGAATCCCCCGGTGACGGCATCCTCTCCTCGGTTTCGGCGCGCGAAGGCGCAGTAATCCCCGTAGGCCAAACGATTGCCTGGCTGCTTGCGCCCGGCGAAGCGCCGCCTTTAGCCACCGCACCGACACAAACGGGACGGCGGCAAGACAGCGCTGCGGGTGGTTCCAGCGCAGCGAGCGCAGGCGCAAGCACGCCGACGCCTACTGTCGTCACTGAACTGCGAATCTCGCCCAAAGCGCGGCGGCTGGCGCGCGAGCACGGCGTGGACGTGACGCGGCTACGCGGCTCGGGGCCAGGCGGAGAGATTCTCGCCGAGGACATCATGAATGCGGCTAAAGGTGCGGGCGCGGCAACAGCCACTGCGCCGGCGGCCGTGCTCGCGACAGAGAAGCCGCAAGCGGCGGCCGGGCAGGTCGAGCAATTGGGAACGCTCGGAAAGCTGATGGCCGTGCGAACGGCGCAGAGTTGGACGACGGTTCCTCACTTCTTCGTAACGCGCGACGTGGAAGCCGGCGGCTTGCTCGAGGCGCAGGAGCGGCTATCGGTAGAAGTGGAAAGAGCGCAAGGCCTGAAAGCGACACTGACAGACTTGCTGGTTGCGCTCGTTGCGCGCGTATTGGCGAAACATCCGAGAATGAATGCGAGCTGGATGGCGGAGGGCATTCGTCATAATCCCGAGATCAACGTCGCCATAGCTGTGGCTGTTGAGGAAGGCGTGGTCGCTCCTGTGTTGCACAAGGCGAACCTGAGCAAGATCGCGGATATTGCCGTGCGGCGGCGGGAATTAGCTGAGCGCGCCAAGGGCGGCCGCTTGCAGCCGGCCGATATCAACGGTGGCACGTTTACGATCAGCAATCTGGGAATGTATAACGTCGACGCTTTCACCGCGATCATCGTGCCTCCTCAGGCGGGTATTCTGGCGGTGGGGCGCGCGGCTGATCGCGTGATTGCCGTGGATGGAAGGCCGGCCGTACGGCCGATGATGACCCTTACGCTTTCGACCGACCATCGCGTGGCCGACGGAGCGCGGGCGGCGCGATTTATGAATGACCTCGTCGACGCCATTCGCGAGCCGAAAACGTGGCTCGAATGATCAGAATAGAGAACTGATCGACTCAGGCGAAGGGACGGTTCGACTTTACTGCAGGGCTTCGGCCATTCCCCGTACAGCATTATCGGCTGACGCCAGAGCGGATACGGCTTGTTGTAGTTCCGTTGCGGAGGATGCGTGGGTGGGGTAATTGACTACCTGCAATTCGAATTCAAACCGCTGACTTGCACCGGCCGCATCAGCCAATCCTTCCTTCAGGCGGGCACAGACGCGCTCAGCGTTGCTCAGGTCCACTCCTGGCAAGACTACGCCAAAACAAGCCGGGGCCAAAATGTAGATGGAATCCTGTTCGCGCATCCTTCGAGAGATGACTTTGGAGGCATCTCCCATCGCCGAAGCGATTTCCGATGGACTGGAATGATCAGCTGGAAACTTGATGTTAACCACGACTATAGAGAGCTTTTCGGTCGTTGTGGCCATGCGCCGAAATTCCATGGGCAAGCGGTCCTGGAACGAACTCATGTTCGGCATCGTCTTCAGCAATTCGACGCTGGCCTCCCTGCGAGTCTCGGCGATCTGCCGCCGGCCTTCAACCATTTCACGCCGTAGCTTTCGGATCGTGGCATGGCGATCCCAGACATAAACAGTGAGCAAGACGCACAAGACGCAAAAACCCCAAAAGGCAGTGCGCATCGTCCGATCGCCCGGCGTTTGATGCGAAAACACGACCGGGTACATGAGCACAGCCATTCCCACCGCGAGCACCATGACGGTGACGGCGATAAATACGCTGAATTGCAGCTCGCTATGCTCGAGATTGTCAGGCTGGACTCGGCCGGAAATCTTCATCAATGATCCTCAAACGCTGAGAGTGATGGAATGGATGCCCTTTAATAACTTAAGGGTAATCAGAAACGCCATCGAGCTTATTTTGGGATTCGGTGACGCAAAAGCTACCCTGTACTGCCTTAGGCTAGCTTACGGCTCGGCTTTTTGGGTGGGAGAAGCCAAAACCTACGAATCCTGCAGTTCTTCGAGGGCTGAACGGAGAGCGCGCAAAGCAGCGTCAATTTCTTGCTGATCTTTGTAGGCGCGCCGAGGCCAGAAAAAGCCTTTCAAGCCATCTCCTTTGCGCCGAGGGACGATATGCACATGAAAATGCGGAACGCTTTGACTTACACGATTATTGATGGCCACAAAGGCGCCTTCTGCTTGCATCCCCTGCGTGACAGCCTGGGAGAGGCGGCGGACATTGATAAATAACGGGCCGATGAGGGAGTCCGGCAGCTCAAAGAGCGTCTCGATGTGGCTCTTTACGATGAGCAGCGTATGGCCCGGGAAGACCGGACGATGATCCAGAAAGGCTAACGAAATATCGTCTTCAAAAACCTTGAAACACGGAACGGCGCCCCGAATGATGTTGCAAAAAATGCAGCCGTCCTTGAGCACGGGTTTGAACATGGAAGCATTTTTCATCTCGGGATCGGCTTGCCATGGGCGGCGGGGCGGCTCTCGTGCAGGCGAAACGCTTCGGAATTAAAGCGCAGCGAATCGGGCAGGTGTTCGGCAAAATAGCCCCAATTGTGTCCGCCCGGATACAGGTGAAATTCATGAGGGATGCGGCGAGAAAGAAGCACCTTGTGGAGTGCTTCTGTTCCTGCCTCAAACCCATAGTCGTCTTCGGAACCGCAATCGAAATAGATTTTCATGCCTTCGAACTCTGCGGTTCGAGCGATGTTCAGAGGATTGTTGCGGTCCCAAAATGAGCGATCCGGAGGCGAGCCGAAGACGTTCCCTAAAATCTGTAGGCGCCCGGACTCGGGAGAATTGCCAACAGAGATGGCCGGAAGCTTCTCCATTAGAGCGGCGCTGTGGGCGCTCACCGATCCGAACAGTTGCGGGTGAAGAAAAGCCATGCGCAGCGCACCGTACCCTCCCATGGAGATACCGCCAATGCCGCGGGATTCACGGCGCGCGGCGACGCGGTAGCGATTCTCGATAAAGGGCATGAATTCCTGAATGAAGAAATCCTCGTAACGGAAGCGGCCGTCGTACGAATTCATGAAGAAACTGGCGTAACCGGCGGGGCTGACGAGAATGAAATCGCCGATTTCGTGGCGGTCCCAAAGCTCCTCGATGAGATTGAAGCCTCCTGAACGTACAAACATCTGCTGATTATCGCCAAGGCCGTGGAGGTAATAGAGCACGGGATAGCGGCGATTGGCGTCTTCGCCGTAGCCCGGTGGCAGGATCACACAATAAGGAACGGAGCGTCCCAAGATGCGGCTGGGCGCGGAAAGACATTCGCCACGGGCGTCGGCGGTTACAGGTGCCGCTGATGTCCGCGAACTTGCCGTCGGCACGCAACACAGCGTCAGAGCAATCCCTGCGACCGCTATGCGGCTGACTTTTATCGCTCTTCTGATGTTATGCGGCATTGCTATAGGCATGATCGCGGGATCTCGAAACAACCAGTTTAATACTCCGGAGCGTTCACCCCAAAGGCGCGGTGATTCGCAAATCACGCTGGCACTAATACGCCGACTTGGGGGTATACTCTGGCGACCTGCATTTCCTCAAAATTCATCGTGGCGATATCGCGGCAGGAGGATGGTTATGTGTTATGGAATGAATATACAAAAGTTGGCTCTGGTCGTATTCGGCGGCATTCTGGTCAGCGCCCCAGCTTTAGCGGTCCATCTCCAGCAATCGGACTCCGATCAAACGAAATCAGACCAAGCCAAGTCGGAACAGGCGAAGCAAAATAGCTCACAACCCAATGCTGCGCCTGCAGCGAATAGCGAGTCGACTAATGGACCCGCGCAAATCATGGTGCCCGCGGGAACGCATCTGCCGCTCGTGATTCACAGCGGGATCACGTCTCGCAACGCGCAACCCGGCCAGCCGGTATATATGGAGACCACGTTTCCGGTGGTTGTAAATGACCGCATCGTGATTCCGGTGGGCTCGTATGTCCAGGGCGAAATCACCGAGGCAAAGCGGGCGCCAAAAGGAAAGGGAGGCGCTGAGATCCGCATTCACTTAACGACTTTGATCATGCCCAATGGTTACAGCGTGAAATTCGACGCCATACCCACCAACGCGGACACAGGCGGCGGTGAATACGCCAGCAAAGAAGGGCAGATCAATACAGATAGAGATAAAGGCGCGGATGCCGGCACTGTAATCAAGACCACTGGTGCCGGAGCAGGCATCGGTGCGATTGCCGGAGGAGGAGAGGGCGCGGGAGTTGGCGCTGGCATCGGGGCAGCCGTAGGCCTCGCGGGAGTGCTCATGACGCGAGGACCGGAGGTACAACTGCCACGTGGAAGCAGCGTGGATATAATGCTGGATCGGCCTCTTTACCTGGATCCAACGAAGATTAACTTTACCGAACCGGGCCGCGCGACGGCGTTGCCTGGCCCCGCCGGCCGTCCGCCCGCAAGGAGCTTCCCCTTTTAACAGCGGCCTTAAATTGAGCTGTGCGGATACACATCAGCTTTGTTTGTGGGCAAATTTCCTAGCGGTTTGATCGCCCGGACCTTCGTCGGTCGGTAAAGAATCGTCGTCGTTGGCGATTTTTGCGGTTTCGGCAAATCGCAGCGGGTTGAAGATCTCCCAGTCCATTGAGACGTGCTTCTCCACGATCCATTCGCGCACGAGCTTCGCGGTAATGGGCGTAAGCAGGATGCCATTGCGATAATGCCCCGTCGCGATAGTCAGCCCGGCGACTCCCGCGGGACCTAGCAAGGGGAGATGATCGGGCGTATCGGGGCGCAGACCGCACCAAAGTTCTACCACCTCTGCATTCGAGAGCTTGGGAACCAATTCCTGTGCCGTGGAGAGAATTTTCTCAATGGCGCCGGCGGTGACGCGTTTTTCGAAACCGGCGTCCTCCAACGTGCTGCCAGTAACCATTCGCTGAGGCACGGCCGAATCGCGCGGCACGATGTAGCCATGTTCGCAACGGACCACGTGCCGAACGGGGATCTGGGATTTTAGAGCCACCATCTGTCCACGAATGGGCCGCGTTGGTATTCGCGGAATGATGCCTTCGAGCAGGCCCGAAAAAGCGCCGGCCGCGACAATTATCTCCTGCGCCGCGAACACAGTTCCGTTCTCAGCGCATACACCCGTGCAGCGCCCATGATCGATCACGATAGTGCGCGCAGGCGTGCCGGGAAACACCTCCACGCCCGCAATCGAAGCAGCTGCCAAGAGCGCTTCCATGAGAGCGCGATTATCTACGCAAGCTTCGTAGGGGAAATAAGCAGCCGCTTGGGCGCGGCGCGTCAATGCAGGCTCTAATTTGGCAGCCTCGTCGAGAGGAAGCGGCTCGGTCGGAAGGCCCAGGGCGTGATGCAGAGCAATGAGTGTGCTGAGCTCCCGTTCGGCATCGTTAGAAAAGAGCAATTCGATAGCGCCGTCGCCGCGATAGCCCACACGCCTTCCAGTAATTTCCTCGATCTCGCCGACAAACTTGGGATAAAGATTCAGACTAGCCCGGCCAAATGGCACCAGTGGAATGGCTGCGGGACTGTCAGGCGCCGGAGACAGCATGCCTGCTCCAGCCCAGGAGGCCTCGCGACCTGGCTCACTCCTTTCGAGGAGCGCAACGCGAAGGCCCTCTTGCGCAAGGCGCAAGGCGATGGCGGAGCCGATCAGGCCGGCGCCAACGACGATGGCATCATGCGACGGCATACATCCAGTTTATCAAGACGGCCAGCTTCAAGAATGCGGATCAAGCGCGGCGCGAATCTAAAATGATTTGACCAGTTGAACAGAGAGGACCTGGGCTTTTTGTGCCAGGTTCTGGGCACGGACCCAATCTCCCGTACGTATCGCCTCATGGGCCTGAGAGAGGAATCCGGCGATTTTCCCGACGAGATCATTCTGGGAGGCGTTGAGCTGGCGCCCATAAGCGACTTGCAGATTACGTTCGGCGACACGGATGTCGTCTGTGGTCGTGCGAACCGCAGTGGCCTCGGCTTTTGCTGAGAGTTCCGGAGCAATCTGGATTGGCTCCGGCTCAGGTTCAGCTTTCGGCGCAACTGCCTCGGCTTCTACGGGAGGCCGGGGACGCGGCTGTTCGGCTACAGTCGGTGCCGGTTGCGCTGGTTGCTTAACTTCGGGTGGTTCGGCAGCTGGTGCCGGCGGCTGCTGAGTTACGACCGTTGGCTGTGGAAACGGCTCCGTATCCGGCGGAATCGCGACTGAGGGCGGAGCGGCGCGGACAATATTCCGGCGGCAGCCGCATAGTCCGACTGCCGTGAGGCAAACAAGAGCAACGAGAATTTTCCGGTGCGGCTTCATGATGCGTTCCGTGCCAGCGCGCCGTTTGCCTCCCGCAAACGCGAAATTGCGGGCTCTACGGGGCGCGCCAGAGGTAATTCGATGCGAAAAGTCGTTCCGCGTCCCACCTGAGAGTCAAAATCTATAGAGCCGTCGTGCAATTGTATCGCTTTATAGGCGCTGGCAAGACCAATGCCGCTCCCTCCAGGCCGTGTGGTGAAAAACAATTGAAACACACGACCGCGAAGTTCCGGAGCAATGCCCTGTCCGGTATCTTCGATGCGAATTTCCGCCGATTCGCCGCGGCGCTCAAGGCCGAACGTGAGTGTGCCGCCCGACGGCATGGCCTGAATGGCATTGAAAACCAGATTGAGCAGCGCCTGGGTAAGAAGGGGCCGGTCGACACGCACGGGCGGAAGATCGGCATACTGCTTCTCGAGCTGCACGTGCGCACGTTCCATCTGAGGGCGGGCAATTGCGCTTACTTCCTCCAACAGATCTTCCAGGTTTGTTTCCTCGAGGCGCAATTCCTGTGAGCGCATGAAATCGAGAAAGCGTTTGACGACCGAATCCAAACGGTCGATTTCGCTATCCAGTACGGCCACGGCTTGGCGCGGCACGCCATCACCGGGAGGAAGATTCTCCTTGAGATTTTCCAGCCAGAGCCGCATGGAATTCAACGGATTTTTCACTTCGTGGGCCACGCCGGCGGTGACGCGGCCGAGGGCGGCGAGACGTTCGGAAACCTGCAATTGCCGACTGATCGTCTCCAACGACTGGAGGTCGCGCAAGGTGACCAGAGCGCCCATGCGTGTACCGCGTTCACTGATCACTTGTACGCTCACGCCGATGCGTTGGGGCGGCAAACTGGGATCAGAAGCTGGGATATCAACCTCTGCGGCAGCTATGGGTTCAAATTCGTCTTCAACCAGAACGAGAGCGGAACGCATAGGGTGACTCGGAGGAAAGATTTCGCTCGCTTTGTGGCCCAGCAGTTGATCAGCGGGCGAGCCCAGGAAGTTTTCGACCGCAGGGCTCACCATCACAGCGCGGCCATCGCGCGTGAACAGCAGCAGGCCGTCTTCCAAGCCGCCGAGAATCTGGTCGAGATTTTCTCGCAGAGTGCTGAAGATTTCGCGCACTCCGCGCAGCTGCAGTCCGATCTGGCTGATTTTGGTGCTCACTTGCCCGAACTCATCGCCACGCTCAAGCGGCTTTTGGTCGAATTCGCCTCGTGAGATGCGGTCCAATTGCGCGGAGATGCGTTCCACAGGCGCGAGTATGGCCGTGCTCACCACCGCCGCGAAAAGCACTGACGCCAGCACGGAAATGAGTGCCAGAAGAATTGCCGAACGCAGCGCCGGGGTGATCTCAATAGCGAGGAGACCCGTATGCAAGGCGACGCGAATTTCACCAAATGGCACCTGACGGCCTGGAGGGCCGAGTTTGAACGGATCGGAAACGTCATAGGCCTGCGGCGCGCCGTAGATCAATCGAAGCTGTTGGATGAAGCCAGCGCCGACGAGCTGACTGAGAGGTGGACGCGGAAGCACTTTGCGCCCCGGCAGCGACGCATCGCTTGAGATCAAGGCCGTTCCATCGCGATCGACGATGGTTACTTCATAGACTAGAAATGAGTTGCCCACCTCGGCATCAATCAACGAAGTGAGCGCCGAGTTCTGATCGAGGGCGTTGCGGACGTATTCTCGAACATCCTCAGGGCGATTCGAGGCCGGCAGCCCTCCTTCATTGGCCGCTTCAGCGAGGGCATTCTGCGCCTGGAAAAAGACCTGCTGGGCGACGAGGTTCGCGCGGCCCTCGGCTTGCTCGATTACCTGGCGAGTTAGGGTCAATACGTGAAGCCAGGACGTTACGCCGACGACCATCAGCACCAACACAGCGATGCTCAAGGTGATTTTGGTTTTCAATCGCAGACGCATTTTCGAACTCAGCGATTCTCGGACCGGTGGGCTTCGTATTCTTTCAGCTTATTATGCAGTGTCTTCAGGCTTATTCCGAGAAGTTCCGCCGCGCGTGTCTTGTTGTTTGTAGCGGCGAGCGTCTGCAGAATGAGTTCGCGCTCCATAGCGTCCACGGTCGTACCCAGAGGGAAACGCAAGGAAGAGAGTTCGGAAGCGGCAGTGGCATGGGTACGACCGAAATCCGAGGGAAGATGGCTGCGGCCGATCAGGTCCCGGTCACACACGATGATGGCGCGTTCGAGCACATTGCGCAACTCGCGGACGTTTCCCGGCCAGGCGTAATTGTGAAAAAGCTCGCTGACTTCAGCATTAACGCCTCGAACCTGCCGGCTGTGTTTGGCATTAAGGTCGTGCAAAATGTGCTCGACGAGCGGCGGGAGATCCTCCTTCCGATCGCGTAGGGCGGGCAGATGAATATGAAAAACGTTCAGACGAAAATAAAGGTCCTGGCGAAGCTGGCCGTGCGCAACAGCCTGCTCGGGATCCTTGTTCGTAGCCGCAAGAACACGAACATCCACCGGTGTTTCGACCTTGCTGCCCAATCGCCGGACCTTCCGGTCTTCCAGGACGCGCAACAATTTGGCTTGTGTGGGTGCAGGCATTTCGCCGATCTCGTCCAAAAGCAGCGTGCCGCCGTCGGCTAGTTCAAAACAGCCGATGCGGCGTTCCGCCGCTCCCGTGAAGGCACCTCGTTCATGGCCGAAAATTTCGCTTTCCATCAGAGATTCAGGAATAGCAGAACAATTGATGGCGATAAAGGGCCGGTCGTTACGAGGCGAAAGCTGGTGAAGAGTGCGGGCGAGAATTTCCTTCCCGGAGCCCGTTTCGCCGGTAATCAGCACAGATGCCGACGAAGGAGCGACCTGCTCGACCAGGCGCATGACCTCCTGCATCGGTCTCGCCCCGCCGACGAGTTCGCCGATGCGTCCTGCTTCCCTGAGCTGCCGTCTCAGTGCCGCTACTTGCTGCTGATCGCGGGCCTTTCCCAGGGCACGGTTGAGCAGGGCCCGCAGAATCGCCCCTTTGAGGGGCTTTTCGATATACCAGAAGGCGCCTGCGTCGATCGCGGCGACAGCGCGCTCCTCACTGCCCTTTCCGGTAATAATGATCGCCGGAACCGAGGCGAGCTCGTCTCTGAGCCGCTCAACAAGGCTTAGCCCGTCCATCCCCGGAAGCTCAACGTCCGCAATCAGGACGGCGGGGTGATAGTCCGAGAAGCGAGCCAGGGCATCTTCCGCGCTGGAAACGCCCAGAACCTCCAGACCCCATTTTTGGAGCAGGGCCTCGTAACCGCGGCGCGCGTTTTCTTCGTCTTCGACGATCAGGATGCGATCGCCCGACTTACTCTGATCCGTCGGCATAATTCCTTTCGGCTGGCACGGATTGAATCTACCAGCCGAAGGCAGGAATGCCAAGCCAGCGCTACCAGCCGTGCTCAAAGCTGGGCCAGGACAAATGGGCCAGTTCCTGGTCGAGTTGAGTGCGGCGCTCGGGAGATTAACTTGCGACAGCACCGGGAGTTGTTGTGATTTGAACGGGCTGGAAATTATCGTCGTCTCCGGTTTCCTGTGTGCATTATACTGTGGCCGCTTCTTTGGCTCCTTCTTACGCCCTTGCGAACGGGCCACGAACGCGATCGATGTCTCTGATTTATCTCCATGTTCATAGTTAAGCGGCCATATCTTCGGAATCGAGGGCCAATCAGCGCCATTACGCGCGCGGCTATTCTCTTGGCCGTTGGGACAATCCTTGCAGTTGGGCGTCCCGTTCTGGCACAGGAACAGCCTGGCGGCACAACCGGGCTTCCCAATGTGCAGGTGAATCCCATGCCTACCACGAATGGGACCCTGGGCCTTTTCACGTTGGAAACAGGCCAAATGCTGGAATCGGGGTGGTCTTTCTCGGCTTACGGGAACCGCTTTACGCGTATGCCGGGCAGCGTAGTCGTGTCGAACTATGGATTGACGGTCGGATGGGGATTTCGGAAATGGGTCAACTTTTACGCCGGTTTTCAGCCGGAAGTGGCAACGCAGATTGGAAGCCCCAACGAGTTAAGCTTGCGAACGCCTCCCGTCGTGAGCGCCTTTCCCCAGTTTGACAGCACCATATACCGAACTCTCGGGCCCGGCCAGCGTCCGGCATATGTGGAGGACTTCCCGTTCGCGTCTCGAAATGATTCCGGTCCGGGCAACGTTACACTCGGCGTTAAATTCGGCTTGCTTTCCGAGGACGCGAACGCTCCCGTGAACTTGTCTATCCGTAACGATGCGATCATCCCGACCCGCTATGCCTTAAGTCGTCTGCTTGGGAATGGCACGCAGACAGGTGCGTTTGACGACCTGATCCTGGCCGCCGCGAGTCGCAACTTCTTCAATCTGGTTACACTAGCCGGCAACTTCGGTTACGAGATCACACGCGATCCCCGCGCCGGAGGTTCGAGGGATTTGACACAGGCTGATCAACTCCACGTCGGAGCCGGTTTTATTCTGTTCCCTTCAAAGCGCATTCAGTTTATGAACGAATACAATGGCCTCGTGTTCGTGGGACGGGCGACGCCGAATATGTCATTCGGAGCTCGCGATCCGGTGGATGGTATCTGGGGGTTCCGGGTATACATCTTGCCGGTAACAGCTATCGATATAGGCTATCGCTATATGTTGAATCTGACGAACGCGACCGATCGCAACGGGTTTGTGATTAAACTTGGGTTTAGCAACTGGCCATTCTAGAGCCCATTCTAGAGCGAAGATTCCCGAATTGGAATTTCGGCCCTTCCCGTTTTTGCAACTCCCATACTCTTCGAAGCTTGTGCGGTGGCGTTGCCGTTAACTGATTGACACCAGTCCCCTTTCGGTATACATCTTCGCTACACGTTGTAGGCAAACGGTTCCTTTTCAGCAATTTTTCTGCTTCGTTCTGGCACTGCTCTTGCACGTTGTGGAAAGTGATCGTGGATATCGAGCCCAAGCCCGCTAACCTCAAAACCGGCGCGGCCGGATTTTCCATCTTAATCGTGGACGACGAGGACACGACTCGGCAGCTATGCCGCGACATCGCTTCGCAAATAGGTCTGGAGGTACGAACGGCCTCTACGACTGACGAGGCGCTCGAGATATTGGAGCAGTCACCGGTCGACATCGTGGTTACAGATCTAATGGTTCCGGAATTGGGAGGCATTGAGCTTCTGAAGCACATTCGTGCGAACCAACCGAATACGTCGGTGATGATGCTGACACAATACGGGACCATAGAGACGGCTGTGGCGGCGACTCAACTAGGGGCCAAGGATTACGTGACCAAGCCTTTTCACTTACAGGAACTTCGCACCAAGATCGAACGGCTGGTTCAGAGCGTAGAACTCGACCAAGAAAATCGGATTCTTCGGGAGCAGTTGCGGACACGGCCGGGCTTTGGCGGTTTGATTGGTGTCTCAGCAAAAATGCAGCGCGTTTACAAAATGATCGAGAAGGTCAGCCAGCACAAACATCCGGTACTGGTTCTTGGCGAAAGCGGAACGGGCAAAGAGTTGGTTGCGCGATCAATCCATTTCCTGGGCATAAGGCAAAATAAGCCGTTCGTTCCGGTGGATTGCTCGGGGCTGGTGGCAACATTGATCGAGTCAGAACTATTCGGCTACGTAAAAGGAGCGTTTACCGGCGCGAATCACGCTCGGACAGGATTGCTGGAGGCAGGGAATGGCGGAACCGTTTTCCTGGACGAAATCGGTGATCTTCCCTTGGAGTTGCAATCCAAACTACTACGGGTACTGCAGGAACGCGAGGTTCGGCCCGTTGGGGCTATAGAACGGGTGCGCATCGATTTGCGCATCATCGCGGCGACTAATCGCGATCTGGAATCGGCGGTTCGGACGGGCGGCTTCCGGCAGGACCTGTTTTTCCGACTGAATGTGGTCCAGATTAAATTGCCTCCGCTGCGGGAACGCAAAAGTGACATACCGTTGCTGGTTAATTCTTTTCTGGAAAAATTCAGCGACCCCCAGCGGCCCATTCGCACAATATCAGAGGACGCCATGCGGAGGCTGATGGCTTACGACTGGCCGGGAAACGTACGCGAACTGGAGAATGCGGTGGAGCGCGCCGTGGCGATCGGCTCCGGCCCGATCCTGCACATGGGCGATCTCCCATCGAATTTGCAGCAAGACTCGAATGAAAAGACACTCGACTCGAACGAGCTGACGACCCTCGACGAAGTCGAGCGCCGTTTCATTTTCCGCGCTTTGCGCGAAACCAACGGGGACAAGCTGGCGGCCGCACGATTGCTGGGCATCGGAAAAACCACGCTGTACCGCAAACTCAAACAATACGGCCCAGAAAACCTTCCCAACTGAAGAAAATTTCTGCTGAGTTTCCCATACGAGGATGTGGGCACATTCCCTTCTACGGAAGCGAGCGGTCTCTTGCGTATCGGAGTGGGAATCCTTGGGCTATCTGAGCGGCGCGCGGAATCTCCAACCTCTTGATTCTGCGAAAATTCGATCCACTAACGCTTTGTCAGTGCGTTGGCAAACACTGTGCAGAAGATTATGCGAAATGCGAAATCCTGCGCCGCGCGATTCCCGCATGCCGGAAAAGGCTAGCGCCGCGGGCTTTGCGAGTCTGGGAAGCCGCTCCCCGGATCAGGGCTCCCAAGGCGAAGCAGTGCTGGCCACCCTACTCGAATCTGTGGAGTGCGGAATCCTGTTATTCGGGACAGGGGGCGATCTGTGGGCCGTGAATGACCGGTTCGCCGAAATGTTCGGAGTAGAGGCGGAAAAATTACGCGAGGCGGGCAATCTGGAGCAATTAGTGGAAAAGGTCGCTCCTCAGTTTACCGATATTGACGGACAGGCAGCGCAATGGCGGCAGCGCTTTCGCAGCGGCGAAGCCTTTTGCGATGAGCTGGAGCTGGCGAGGCCAGAGAAAAAGATCGTGGAACGCTCCGCTCGCCCCGTACTCGACCGTTATAAACAGCCACTCGCATGGCTGGAAGTGCACCGGGATATCACCAGCGTCCGCCAAATCGAATCGCGCCTGTTTCACAACGAGCGGCTTGCAGCCCTGGGGCAGATGGTGTCGGGCATTGCCCATGAACTTAACAATGCGCTCACCAGCATTTTCGGTTACGCCCAATTGGTGCGGAAGCGAACCAGAGATTTCGAGTGGGAGATGGAAACGCGGTACATTTTGGAAGAGGGGGATCGCGCCAGACGCATCGCCCGGAATCTTTTGCTGTTTGCGCGCGGAAGCGAAGGCGAGCGGACGCGGGTGAACCTGAATGAAATAGTGAACCGCATGGTCGAGATGCGTGGGCACGAGCTCCGGCTCGGGAATATCACCGTTGAGCTCGATCTGGATGAACAGCTCGCGGAAACAATCGCGGACGCGGCACAGGTTCAGCAGGCTTTGCTCAACCTTGTGTTGAATGCGGAACAGGCCATCCTCCAAGCAAAGGACGGCGGCCATATATGGATCCGGACGAAGTCGATTTCCGCGGGCCGCATTGCACTGGAAGTCGCCGATGACGGGCCAGGCGTCTCTCCGGAAATGAAGCTGCGGATCTTCGACCCGTTCTTCACTACAAAGCCCGCTGGCGTGGGCACCGGGCTTGGACTTTCGATTCTCTACGGGATCGTGCATCAACACGGCGGCGAAGTGTCGGTGGAAAACCGGCCGGGAGGCGGCGCGGTATTCACAGTGGAACTGCCCAGCGCCACGCATACGTCGGCTAGCGATACGAGGCCGTACTTGATCGGTGCGTCGACGTTAGGAGAGGCGCGCAAGACCAAAACGCGGGGCAGTCGAATTCTGGTAGTGGAGGACGAGCCGACAATAGCGCGGTTGATCGCGGATGTCCTAAGCGAAGAAGGGCACTTCGTGGATACCGTATTGGATAGCCGCGAGGGATTGGAGCTGGCGCTCAGCCACCCGTATGACCTGGTCGTTTGCGACCTTCGAATGCCGCATCTGGACGGGCGTGCCTTTTACCGGCAACTCGCAAATTCGGAAAACCCTCTACAAGACAGACTGATTTTTGTGACTGGCGATACATTGGCGCCGCGAACGGTAGACTTTCTTCGTAAGTGCGGCTTGCCTTATATCGCCAAGCCGTTTCTCATCGAAGAATTGAAACAGGCTGTAACGCATAGTTTGGATAAAAAGAGCGGCATACTTCCTGATTCTCCGAACGATTTGGAACCCGGGGCGCCGCGCGGGCGTGAGCACCATCGGCGCAATTGGAAACGTTATGACGCCTAAGGGTCAAATCCAGGTCATTTGCGCGACCCCGCAACTGGCGCGCGAATACGTGAGTGAGTTTCACAGGGCGGCGGAGGCACTTCGCCTGCGACCAATTGCGCGGCGAGCCGAGGCCCGGCGCTTGGCCGCAGGGATCTCCGTTTTTCTCTTAGATCAGTCTGGGATTGAGACTCGATCGAAGCAAGAACTGAAACGGACCGTGGAGCGCCTTATAGAAGTCGCGCCGGTGATCGTCGTTGCCGCAGTCGAGCGGCAGTCGGAATTGACTGAGCTACTCAACTCAGGAACGACGGACTTCGTGGCGCGGACAGGAAATTTCGTCCCGGTAGCCGTGGCTTTGGTGGAAAGGCGCTTGAAACTGGCGAGAATGGCGATGGTCGCTTCTTCGGAAGAAATAAAGAGCGCGCGTAGCGTCAACTTCGGAGAAATCCTTCGACATGAAGTAAATAATCCGCTGACCGGAATTCTGGGTAATGCCGAGATGCTCTTGGCGAAACGGGATGGGCTGCCGGCGTCGGCAATCGAACGGCTGGAGACCATCGCGCATCTCGCGGTTCGACTGCGGGAGACGGTACGACGGCTGAGCAGCGCTGCAGAATTACGGCAAGCCGACTGAGCCTAGTCGTGGTAGCAAGAACTGGCGAAGCTAAGTGTTTACCTCGCTTCGGATTGCTTGGTCGCTTCAGATACGGAAGAGCACATCCTCGCGCTGAAATAGGCGGATTGCCACCCAAAGCGCCACCGCCCCATATATGCAAGACGAAGCGAAAATCAGCGCGATGAATCCCCAGTGATAAGTTCCGCTCACGATTTCCTTGCAAACAAGGCTCGTGTTCAGGATCGGGACGAGCGATAGGCCGGCATTTAATTCCACTCCCGGAAGAATAGCTACGATGGCGGGAGCGAAGACCACTATCGTCAGCGGAGACAGATAGCTTTGGGCTTCCTTGAAGCTCTTGGCGAAAAGAGAAATGGCTAAGAGCGCCGCGGAAAAAAGGACCGCCAGCGGCACCACCATGATGAAGACCCAGATCACAGCTGCCGGAGTCACATGGAACTGAAATCCCGTCGTTCTCATTTGCGAGACCCCGCCAACCATTTTCCCGGCGGCGGCGAGCGTCAAGCCCATAGAAGCGATAGCGAGAGCGGCGGTCGAAAGCGATGCGGTAAGCACCATCAGGAATTTACCCAACACGAGGCTCGTGCGCGAAATGGGGCTACAGAGGATAGTTTCTATCGTGCCGCGTTCTTTCTCGCCGACGGTCAGGTCCATCGCCGGATACATGGTTCCCGTCAAAGACAGAATGATGACGAAATAGGGCACTAACCCGCCCAGGACCACGCCGCTGACCTTTTCTAGCGGGGCGACGTTTGTTTCCTCTACCTGGAAGGGCTCAACGAGATTTGTGGGCAGATGACGAGAATCGAGGCGTTCGCGGATGGTACGTTCGCGAAAGTCCCGAAAAAATATCTCGAGCTTATCTGCCGTGAATCCTGAATTGATTTCGCCTTGGTAAGTATCAATCCGCACTTTGGCTGTCTCACCACGCGCGATCATGGCGTCAAAATCGGAGGGCAGCTCAACCGCCGCGCGGATTTTTTTGTCCACGATCTGCTGCGCGTAATCGGAGCTTGCCGGCACGACCTGTACATCCTGCAGAGCGTGCAGAGCAGCCAGTATTTGCGGTGAGTTCTCTCCTCCGACGACCATGATCGAAGGCACTTGCAGCAGGGCCCTGCCGATCAGCCGCGCGGAGAGCACTCCCACAAAAATGGTCAGCACGGGCATGAGGAAAATGGGTACGACAATCATGGAGACAACCGTGCGGCGGTCGCGGAGCGCGTCGGTGAGCTCCTTGCGATAGACGACGGCAATATCACGCAGCTTCACGCGCCCACTACCCGCATGAAAATTTCCTCGAGATCGGCATGGCCGTAGCGACTACGAAGTTCTTCGAGAGACCCTTCGGCCAATAGCCGTCCATCATGGATGATGCCGATCCTATCGCAGAGCTTCTCGGCTTCACTCATGACATGTGTCGAGAAGACAACTGTTTTGCCGCTTTCTCTGCATTCGCGAATAAAACTCACGATCGTCCTGGCGCTGATGACGTCCAGGCCTGAGGTCGGTTCATCGAAGATCATCACCGGCGGGTCGTGAACCAGGGTGCGAGCTATGGAAACCCGCTGTTTCATGCCCGTGGAGAGAGCCTCGCAGCGTCGATCGCGAAAAGCATTGATGTCCAGCCGCTCGAAAAGCGCGAGGGTGCGCCGGCGGGCGCTCGCCCGATCCAGGCCATGCAGGCAGCCGAAGTATTCCACCACCTCGAGCGCCGTCAGGCGGCCGTACAGAGCGGTAGCTGTGGAAAGAAAGCCCAGGTTTTGGCGAGCTTTTTGGGGCTCCTGCCGAATATCAAAACCGGCGACGCGAGCGGTGCCCGAGGTGGGCGTGAGGATGGTAGCGAGTAAACGCAGGGCCGTCGTCTTGCCAGCGCCATTTGCGCCCAGCAGGCCGTAAACCTGTCCCGGGCTGCAAGAAAAGGTGAGATTCTCGACCGCGCGAATTACGCCCCGCTTTTTATCCCGAAATTCTTTGCCGAGACTTTCGGCTACGATCATTCGGTGGCTGGACGCATTCGCGTCATCATTCGCCCAAAATCTTGATGAGAATACGCTTCGGCCGCTGGCCGTCCAGTTCGGCGTAGATCACGTTCTGCCAGGGACCGAGTTCCAGCTTGCCATCCGCGACCGAGATAATGGCCTGATGATGGAGAAGAAGGTTCTGGAGATGCGCACCGGCATTGCTTTCACTGCGCGCACTGTGCTGGTAGTTGGGCCCGAAGGGCGCAATGCGGTCGGCCCATTCGCTGATGTCTTGCAACAGGCCGGGCTCGTCGTCGTTAATAAAGAGGGCGGAGTTTGAGTGCAGCGAGGAGACGAGGACAATGCCGTCGCGAATGCCGCTTTTTTCTAAGGCGGCCTTAATGTTTGGCGTGATATTCAGGAACTCCCGCTTTTCTTTGGTTTGAACAGTCATGTAATCGCTATGAATCCGCATGCACCTCTCCGAATGGACGGCGGAAATTCTAGCTGATGTGGAGGCGGAAAGAAATTCGCGAAAAGCGATCAACCTTTATGGCAGTTCGGGCACTGCTTGGCATCAAAACGATCCGGCGTCACCCGGAACATGTTGTTGCACTGTATGCAGACGCGATGAATTACGCGGGTGCCGGCGGGCAATGCGGCATTTTCGGCAGCATGCGGCGAGGTCGTAGGATGTTCAGCCACTCCGGCATTTTAGCACAAACAACAAGCGCTCATGAGTCCGGGGAAAGCATAGCCAATATGCGTGCGACAATCTCTCTTATTTGAACGGGCCTGAGCATCGTGGTGGCACCGGGCAGGGGAGGCGCCGGATCTAATCGGGAGTCGATCACAAGAACCGGGACTCGAGAGCTTAAATTTTCCAGAGCCCGCCGCGCTTCGTGAGTGTGCAATTGCGCACCGTCGAGAACGACCAGGGAGGGAGCTATGCCGCCGGCAATGAGTCGCGCCATATCTTCCACTGTTTCCAGGCCCAGGGCTTCGATGCCCGCCTCGCGCAATTCGGCCCGCACCGCGCCCCGCAAATCCCAGCCGCCGGAGACAATAAACACAACCGGCATCTCAGTTGCAGGATATAGCATCTTGGTTACGGGAACTAGCCGGAGGAGCCGGATTCCAGCTCTTGGCCATCGAGTTTTGCTACAATTTCGGCGCAACCGCGCCCCGTTAGCGGAGGAAACGACAGAGTGAGGCTGCCATGCGAACACTGAGCAGACGAGTGTGGTTGCTGCTTGGGCTCGCGATGATTGTGGTTGTGGTTTTGCTCTATCTCAATAGCCGGCGCCCATCGGCTCGGGTGGCGGTGGTGCAAGCCTCGCGGGAGACTTTTCGTTCCTCAATTTCCAGCAACGGCAAGGTCGAACCGATCATTCCTTACTCCCTGCGCGCCAAATTCGATGGCTTTATCGATCGCGTGATCGCAGCAGAAGGGAAAAACGTTAAGAAGGGTGAACTCCTGCTAACGCTCGATGCCCGCGCTATCCGCTCGCAGTTGGACCAAGCGCGAGCACAGTTGGCCGCTCAGGAGGACGACCTGCGCGCGGCGCGAGCCGGGGGCCGAGCCGACCAGGCCGCGAAGTTTGCCTCCGATCTGAGATCCGCGGAAGCGGAACGGAACCTGCTGCAACGACAGCAGGAAACGCTTACGAAGCTGGCCGCGCAAAATGCAGCGACCTCTGAGGAAGTTGAGAAGAATCGCACTGCGCTGGAGCGCGCCGAAGCCTCAGTAGATCAGGCGCGCAAAACCAAACAGGAGTTCGAGCATCAAGCTACTATGGATCGCGACCGGCTCGATCTGCTGGTGGAGCATTCCAAGGCACTTGTTAACGACTTGCAAGACAAAGTGGATTCGACACGCGCGGTCGCTCCGGCGAACGGAACGCTCTATTCCTTCCCCGTTCATGCGGGAGACTTTGTGCACACGGGCGATCTGCTGGCGGCTATAGCGGATCTGCACGAATTAAGGGTGCGGGCTTATATCGATGAGCCGGAACTTGGTCAACTGAAACCCGGCCAGACCGTCGTGGTCACATGGGATGCCCTGCCCGGGCGCACGTGGACAGGAAAAACTGAGATTCTGCCACGGCAAGTGGTGGCACTGGGCACGCGCAACGTCGGCGAATTGCTCTGCACGATCGAAAATAAGGGACAGGAGTTGATCCCTAATACGACCGTGGACGTGCGCATCGAAATTAATGAACGAGCTGCGGCGCTGGTCGTACCACGGGGCGCGGTGCAAATCGATGGCGCACATCGATACGTGTACCGCCTTGATGGAGGGCGATTGCATCAGACGGAGATCCGGGTAGGCCTATCGAACGCCACTCAATTCGAGGTGCTCTCGGGTGTCAACGAAGGGGATTTCCTGGCGCTGCCCGGTGATACAGCCTTGCGCAACAATATGGCGGTACGTGTGGCAATTCCCGAATCCGAGTCGGAATGAGGCAGATTACCTTCTTTTTAGTTCTTGCCGCGTTTTCAGCCGCATCGCTGATCATCGCACCCCCCTGCGTAAACGCGGCAGTACGCGAACTGCCCGGGGATATCGAACGGCTCTATAACGGCGGACTTTACCGCCAAGCAGCCGAAGCGCTCACGGCCGCGATCCAACGAGAGCCGCAGGAATCTTCGCTGCATTATTGGCTGGGCCGCTGTTTTTATGAGCTGCGCGATTATAACCGCGCCGTTTCCAGCCTGGAACGCGCCATAGCTCTCGAGCCCGACCGCTCCGATTATCACGATTGGCTCGGTAAATCCTACGGCCGCAAAGCGGAAGAGGCGAACCGGTTTTCGCCCTTTTCCTCAATTTCGCTGGCGCACAAGACTCGGCATGAATTCGAGACGGCCGTCCGGCTGGACGCAAACAACCTCGAAGCACAACGAGATCTGATTCGTTATCTCATGAACGCGCCCGGAATTGTGGGCGGCAGCGAACCAGCCGCGGAGCAGCGTGTGCATGCGCTGAGCGCAGTCAATCCGATTGAAGGAGAGTTAGCCCAAGCCGAACTGCTTGCTTCGCGTAAGAAATTCGACGAGGCCAACCAACAATACCGGAAGGTCTTGGATCTGAAGCCCGACCGGATCGGCGTCTATTTTGAAATAGCCGAATACTACCGCGACCGCGGCGATGCGAGACAAATGTCGGAGGCTGTCGAGGCAGGAGCACTGCTAGCCCCTTCCGATCATCGCCTCGAATATTATCGTGGCATCGCGCTGATACTAGGGAACCGGAATCAGGGAGAAGCGGAGAAGGACCTTCACCGTTATCTCGATACCGTCCCGGACAATGACAACGTTCCCTCCCATTCAACAACTCACGAGTGGCTGGGCAAGCTTTACGATAAAGAAGGACAATTGGATCGGGCGGCGCAGGAATATCGAGCCGCTCTGATCCTGGATCCCCGCAATAAGCAGGCCAGCGAGGCATTGAAGGCGCTTCAGAAAAGATAGCCGGTGCGGCGGCGCCGGATGCCCTGGTGTAACAACAAAGTCGCAGCCTCGCCGTGAAGTCGTCTATTTCTGCTAGAGTTTTCGTTTGCTGTTGGCGAAGGTGGTTGGTCGATGCTGCCCCGAGAAACTTGGCGCGTTGCGGTTGAGGCGCTATGGTCGAATAAGCTGCGCGCGATTCTGACAACGCTGGGCGTCGTTATAGGAAGCGCGTGCATTGTCCTCGTCGTTACCGTGGCGGTCACCGGCAGGCGGTATGTCATCGGGCAGATCGAGGGCGTCGGAGCAAACCTCATTTATGCCAATTATGAAGTTAACCCGCAACAGGCCATGGTTCGAAGCGACGAGATCACACTGGCCGACATGGAGGCGGTAAAGAACGCCTTGCCTAATGTGGTGACGGTTGCGGCCACATCGCAAGCATTGTTACGTAACGTGGTAACCGGTGGGGCGGAACACGCAGTGACGTTCTTCGGTGCCACGGCCGGCTTCCAGATGATCCGCAATTTGCTGATCCTCAAAGGCCGGTTTTTGGACACCATCGACCAGCAATCGCGCAGTAAAGTGTGCTTGATCACGGATGAACTGGCAGGTCTTGTCTTTCCAAACGAAGACCCAATTGGAAAGAGTTTGCGCGTTGGGCAGATCAGCTTCACGATTGTAGGCGTTTTTCGGGAACGCGTGGGAACGTTTGGACTCTCTGAAATACAACGATACACGGTCCTGGTTCCGTTCTCGCTGATGCAGTACTACACCGGGGATGACGCGGTTGAAATTCTCTACGCTCAGGCGGACGGCCCCGAAGATGTCGTCCTGGTGACCAGCCAGGTGCAAGACCTGCTGCGGAGCCGTCATTCCAGGACTGCGACATACGTCGTGCAGAACTTGAGTGCGATTCTGGATGCGGCTCGGCGTATCGGCACAGCGCTGACGGTCGTCTTGCTGGTGATCGGATTTATCGCGCTCATGGTGAGCGGGATCGGCATTATGAACATCATGCTCGTGACGGTCACGGAGCGTACCCGCGAGATCGGGATTCGTAAGGCCATCGGCGCCCGGCGAATCGAGATTCTTTTTCAGTTTTTGCTCGAGGCGATTCTGATCAGCGGAATTGGGTCGCTCATGGGGGTCATGATCGCGCTGGCGATCCCTGTCATGGTGCGGCCGTTGTTGCCCGGCAATCTGCGTGTACCCGTACCATGGCTCTCTGTGGTCGTGGCGTTTGTGGTGGCGTGCTCGACGGGGCTATTCTTCGGCTACCTGCCCGCTGACAAAGCAGCCAAGCTGCAACCGACAGAGTCACTTCGTTACGAGTGAGCGATATCAGGAGGCGTGCGCTCGATGCAGCGAGAAGAGAAATCCTTTAATCAAGAGCACCACAAGAAGACAAGAAAACCATGGCGCTACGCTAGTGCAGCTCTTCTTGCGCCGCTTGTCTTGTCTGCTGTTTGCCCCGGACGGGCACAAACGGGTGAAGCGCTTTCGCCGCTGCGCTTCACGTTAAAGCAGGCGGTAGCCACTTCTCTACAAAAGAGCCGCGAAATATCTCTCGCACGCCTGCAATATGAGACCACGCGCCAGGAGACCGGTGTCGCACGCTCGCAGTTTCGTCCTAACCTGTACACTGGTTCGGGAGTGGCCTACACCAGTGGCTTCCCGTTATTGGCTGGTGGCGGCGCTCCCGCGCTCTTCAACCTTACCTATAACCAAGAACTCTTTAACCTCCCCGCAAGAGGCAATCTGCGCGCAGAGGAGCAAAGAGCTGAGCAGCAGCGACTGACCATCGACGCCGTTCGCGATGGTGTAATTCAGCGTACCGTCTCAGCTTATCTGGAACTGGCCAAGGTTCGACGCCAACTCGAGCTTGTGCGCAGCGAGCGCGAAAGCGCACAAAAGATTCTGGACTACACGCGCGAGCGCATGCAAGCGGGTTATGAACTGCCCATCGAAGTGACTCGAGCCCAATTGACCGCGGCTCAAGTGGAGCAGCGAATGGCGCAACTCGAAGACCAGGAGGAAACTGCGGCAGACCAGCTTGGTTTGCTGCTCGGGCTGGAACCG
The DNA here is from genome assembly GCA_963803735.1 of uncultured Acidobacteriota bacterium. Classification (GTDB taxonomy): domain Bacteria; phylum Acidobacteriota; class Terriglobia; order Acidiferrales; family UBA7541; genus Palsa-189. The sequence continues at coordinate 214,833 of CAWDNV010000032.1, forward strand.
GACCAGCCCATCGAAGTGACCGCTGAAACTATCCCGCCGGCTGCCGATCAAACGATCAGCAATCTGGTCGCAGGAGCCTTGCGCAATAACCCCGAAGTTAAAGTTGCAGAATCCGAGCGTGTAGCCAGCGAGGAACGCTTGCGGGGCGAACGTGGAGGATACTGGCCCACAATCGGACTGATCGGGCAATATAACCTGCTTGCCAAATTCAATAACTACGATCAATTTTTCAACAAATTCCAGCGTAATAACTTCATCGTCGGAGTCGACATTAAGATTCCGATTTTCGCATCGCACACCGGCGCATCCGTCTCTTTCGCGCAAGCCAATCTGACGGCTTCACAAATGCAAGTAGAGAACAAGCGAGCCCAGGTGTCGCTCGACGTCCGTCACCAGGCCCGCCAAGCCCGGCAAATGGACATGAACCGCGAGGTAGCGCGCCTGCAGCTCGAATTGGCCCAACAGAATCTGCAAGTGCTGCAATCCCAGTTTCAGCAGGGTCGCGCCAGTATCCGTGATCTGGAAGCAGGTCAGCTGGACGAAAACGAGAAGTGGCTGGCGTTTCTCGATGCGGAGTACTCCCATCAGCAAGCGGAACTGGACCTGCTGCGAACCACAGGCCAATTAGCCCAAACCTTCCAATAAAACAACCCACCGATTCACTATCGAGACACAGCCCGAGTTAGATACAATGTCTCCTTGTAGGGGTGTTCCGGGTTAAACTGATGGAGCTCCGTTTTTTTGCCGCGAGCCCAGGTATTTACACAAGGAAGCTGGAAAGGACCATCCGCGAGTGAAGCACACTCTGTTTCTCAATCCCCCGAGCTACGAAGGCTTTGATGGCGGCGCTGGCTCGCGCTATCAGGCGCGGCGCGAGATTCGTTCGTTTTGGTATCCCACCTGGCTTGCTCAGCCGGCATCGATGGTGCCGGGGAGCCGATTGATAGACGCTCCGCCCGACGGGCTCACCGTCGAGCAGGTGGCTCCGCTCGCCAGCGATTACGAATTGGCGGTGCTGCATACGAGCACGCCCTCATTCCCGAACGATGCGCGTTTCGCAGCGAGGCTGAAGGAGGAGAATCCGCTTATTCAAATCGGCATGGTCGGGGCTCACGTGGGCGTTCTGCCCCTGCAATCGCTGAACGGCGCGCCGGCAGTGGATTGGGTTGCGCTAGGCGAATTCGACTACACCTGTGCGGAGATCGCCGCGGGGAAACCGCTCTCCGAAGTGCAGGGCATCGCTTATCGTGACCACGGGCAGATTCGCATGACCGGCGAAAGGCCCACAATCGAGAATATGGACGCTTTGCCGAACGTGGTCGAGGTGTACAAGCGCGATCTGACCATCGAGAACTACTTCATCGGCTACCTCCAACATCCTTACGTCTCGTTGTATACGGGCCGCGGTTGCCGGTCAAAGTGCACCTTCTGTCTGTGGCCGCAAACTCTGGGAGGACACCGCTATCGCGTGCGCAGCGCGGATAGCGTGGAAACAGAGATGGCTGCCGCGAAGAAATATTTCCCCCAGGTGAGGGAATTCTTCTTCGACGACGATACGTTCACCGACGATTTGCCGCGTGCTGAAGAAATTGCACGCCGCCTGGGGCGGCTGGGCATCACCTGGTCGTGCAATGCGAAAGCCAACGTTCCGCGCAAAACACTGGAAATTCTTCGCGCCAATGGGTTGAGGCTCCTTCTCGTCGGCTACGAATCCGGCAATCAGCAAATCCTGAACAACATCAAAAAGGGCACGCGAATCGATATCGCCCGCGAATTCACTCGCAATTGCAGAGAACTGGGCATCACCATTCACGGCACGTTCATTCTCGGCTTGCCCGGTGAAACGCCGGAGACCATTCGAGAAACGATCCGCTTTGCGTGCGATATCGAACCTGAAACCATCCAGGTTTCTTTGGCTGCGCCTTATCCCGGCACGGAGCTTTACAGGCAGGCGCAGGAGCAGGGCTGGCTGCAGATTCAAACCGGCGAACTGGTAGACACGCATGGCGTGCAAATCGCCGCGTTGAATTACCCGACCGTGTCGTCCACGCTGATGTTCAATTCTGTGGAAGACTTCTATCGTAAGTTTTATTTCCGCCCGCGCAAGATCTTCTCGCTCGTAGGCGGGATGGTCCGCAGTCCGGAAGTTATGAAGCGCCGCTTGCGGGAGGGCGTGGAATTTTTCCGTTTCCTCCATGAACGCAAGAAAACGGCGGAAGCTTCGCCTGCCGCGGTGAGCAGCCCCGCCAGCTAGGCGGGCTCGTCCCTTTCATCTTCCCGCCACATGGAACAAACTATTGTTTCCGCCAGAACGCTGAAGGCGAAGACCTACATACTTTTGTTCTTGATGATGTCGCTGGGATCCGTGGGAAACACGATTCTGGACAAGGGCATGAAAGACCTTGGACCAATCGATTTCTCGACCCGTTCCGCAATTTGGCAAGGGACCTTCCACACCTTCACGAGCGGCACGATATGGCTGGGCATTTGTTGCATGTTGCTTTTCATGGTCTGCCATATGCTGGTGCTCTCCTGGGCCGACTACAGTTTTGTGATGCTATTTTCTGCGATCACTTATGCCTTGGTTCCGCTGCTTGGATACCTATGGCTGGGAGAGTACGTACCGATCGCGCGCAGACTGGGTATCGTCCTGATCGTCTTTGGAGTCTTTCTGGTCAGCCGCACGCCGCCCCGCACAACGCCCTCTATTTCGGATCAATCGGCGAACTGATCGAAATTAAATGCGCACAGCTCTGATCCTCAGCTTCGTGGTGTTGACGGGGACCGGCGGTGAAATCAGCCTCACCCACGCCATGAAGCGAATCGGTGAGGTGCACCAGTTCTCCCCATCTGCAATCGTTCGAGTCTTGCTTCGCTCGCTCCGTCAAGTCTGGTTATGGATCGCCATAGGATTAATGGCTGTATCGTTTTACGCTTTCCTGACCATGCTGTCGTGGTATCCGGTCAGCTTTGTGGTTCCGGCAACTTCTCTTGCCTATGTGACAGGCGCTCTGGGCGCAAAATTCCTGTTGCGAGAGCGCCTAAGCGCTATTCGCTGGGCTGGCGTGGCGTGCATTTCGTTCGGAGTGGCGTTAGCGTGGGCGGATCCGATGTCGGCATTGCCACATTTGCGGAATTTGTACATTTATGTGCGCGAAATTGTTTTTGTGGCTGCGCTGGCACCATTGGCTTTCTATCTTTTCGGGGCGTGGGCCTCATGGCGTTTTTTTCGAAAAGCACACTTCCCCGTCCCGATGTCTGGCGATGATTTTGCTCCCGCCGCCAGTATTCTCAAGCCACTACATGGCCTGGACCGCGAGGCTTACGAAAATTTCGCGAGTTTTTGTCGACAAGAATATCCGCGGTACGAAATTCTTTTCGCCGTGAGCGATGAAAACGATCCTGCTGTGCCGGTTGTGCGTCGTCTGATTAGCGACTTCCCTGACGTGCCCATTCGCCTGTTAGTCAATCGGGATAGGAAAGGCACGAACGATAAAGTGGGGAAGCTTTGCCTTATGGCACAAGAGGCCCGCTACCCTTTGCTGATCATCACGGATAGCGATGTACGCGTCGCACCCGATTACTTGCGGAAAGTGAGCGCAATTTTTCGCGACCCGCGCGTGGGCGCCGTGACGGCGCTCTATCGAGCAATGGAAGCGCCTTCCTTCGGGGCGGTCATGGATACCATGGGTTCGCTCTCCTTTTCCGGATCGGCCTTGGTGGCACGCAAAATCGAAGGATTGAAATTCACGATGGGTTCGACGGGCGCGATCATGCGCGAGAGGCTCGACGAAATCGGGGGATTCACACCGCTGCTGGATATGCATTCCGACGACTACGAATTGGGCCGGCGGGTCGTACAGAAAGGATACCGGGTGGAGCTTGCTTCCGATCCAGTAGATATGGAATTTCCCTCGGAGACTCTGCGCGATTATCTTCGCCACGAATTGCGCTGGCTGATAGGCTTGCGGCACATCCGGCCCGGCGGCCACTTCGGCCTCCTGATGACCCAGGGAATTGCATGGGCGGCCGCAGCGGCTGTTTTGTCGCCTTCGTGGAAATTAGCTGCGGTCTGGATATCGGCGTATCTGGTTATTCGATGGCTGACTGGGTACGTGGTCGGTGTATGGGGTCTGCGAGATCCTGTCGTCCGCCGCAAGCTATGGCTACTTCCGCTACACGATCTCTTTTGGTTTTTCCTCTGGCTGCGGAGTTTCGCGATCAATCGCATCGAGTGGCGAGGGCTAGCTTTTACGCTAAAGAATGGCCACATGATACCTGTGACTTCCCCGCCCCACGGCGCATAGACCAGTGTTTCGTATGCCGCTCCGGTTGACGCGCACGTCAACTTACGCAGAACTACCTGCCCGCCAAGTTTATTTCGAGCCTATTTGATTCCGAGGGGGAGCCACGTATTTGAGGTTGGCTCGGAGGCCTGGACTCGAACCAGGATTAACGGAGTCAGAGTCCGCTGTGCTACCAATTGCACCACCTCCGAGCAGTTTTAGGGTTAGCGATCTTCCACTTTTTGACCGTTTCGTGCAACTCTGACTCGTCAATTATATTGTAGCGTTGTAAAAAATGCGGAGTGGAATATCCGCTGATCTTCGTCGCTACTGCCTGCCGCACGCCAGCTTGCATCATATTTCGGACGGCTCTACTGCGCAAGTCAGGGCGTAGTCGTGACTGGATCAGGACGGCGTGGACGCAGCCGTGAGCTCTTTACGGATGATGGGCGCGACGCGGCTTCCCAGGATTTCAATGGACCGCAACATCTTCTCGTGCGGGAGCGTCGAGACACCCATTTGGAACGTGAGGCGAGAGATGCCGCCGAGAACTTCATTCACATACATTATTTTCTCCGCGACCGTTTCCGCATCGCCGATCAATAACGCTCCTGTGGGTCCGCGCACAGCGTCAAATTGCGCCCGCGTTGCTGGGGGCCAGCCGCGTTCCTTGCCGATCTCGGTGAATGTGTGAGCGTATCCAGGAAAAAAATCGTCCGCAGCCTGCTGGGTGGTGTCACCCAGGAAGCCGACCGAATGAAGACCCACGATGAGTTTCTCAGCGGGATGACCGGCGCGGCGGCCTACTTCGCGGTAAAGATCGATCAGCGGTCGAAATCGTCTGGGCTCGCCACCGATGATAGCGACCATTAGAGGGAGCCCGAGCACACCGGCGCGAGCGAACGAAGAAGGCGTCCCGCCAACACCGATCCAAATCGGCAACGGATTTTGCAGCGGACGAGGATAAATCGCTTCGCCATTGAGTGGCGCGCGGTGCTTACCAAACCAGTGCACGTGCGTCTTCTCGCGAATCTTAAGGAGCAAATCCAGCTTTTCTGCGAAAAGCGAGTCATAGTCTTCGAGACGTAGACCGAAAAGCGGGTAGGCATCTACGAAGGAGCCTCGCCCGGCGACGATCTCTGCGCGCCCATGTGAGATAAGGTCGAGAGTGGCAAATTCCTGGAAGACGCGAACCGGATCAGAGGCACTGAGAACGGTGACCGCGCTCGTCAGGCGGATGCTTTTCGTCCGTGTGGCCGCGGCACCCAGAATGACGGCTGGTGCCGAATCGAGGAACTCGGCCCGGTGGTGTTCGCCGATGCCGAAAACGTCCAGACCGATTTTGTCGGCGAGTTCGATCTCTTCCAACAGATTCTGCATGCGCTCGACAGGGCTGAGGGTGAGCCCCGTAGCCGGGTCGGAGATTACCGCTGCGAAGCTATCAACCCCGAGTTGCATCTATCATCTCCATAGGACTATCAGTGCGCCAGACGCGACTCCGCTATTCGCGATGGCGCCGAGACAGTGAGGAGACGATCAATAGAAAAGGCGCCCCCGCCTCGGATCATGAGAAAGGACACAATTGCGAGTACCAGCAGGTGAAACTCAAACCCCTCGCCCTTTTGAGTGCCGGTCCAGTTCATGAAGAAGCCGAAAGTATGATGCACAGCCATCACGGCGACCAGCATGTTCACGCCAATCCCGAAAGCCGCGATTCGCGTCAGGAATCCGAGAATGAGGCCGATCCCACCGAAGAACTCGGCCGCGATTGCCAAAAAGGCTAGCGGAACTGGAATATGCATAATGCCCGTGAAGAAACCCATTGTGCCTGCGAACCCGAAACCTCCGAACCAGCCCAACATCTTCTGGGCGCCGTGCGCGAAGAAGACGAGACCCAGCACTACCCGCAGAATCGCCGTCGCAGCGCTGTCATCCGTAGCATATATTCGACGAATCATTCGGTCACCTCCCCGAGGGAATTTGTCCTTTGCATCTAAGATCAAAAGTGAGCAACTCCACATCCACTCGGAACACGTTGAAACAAAACAGGTAAAGCAAGCATTCAATGACGGTATCTCGGCAAGTGCCAAATTTATGGCAGCCGAACGATTTCTCTAGTCGTTGATCTTTGTTGCGTATTACTTAGTTGGCGCCAAATGACGCCAATCCAGGGACGGAGAATGGCCTGATAAGCATGCCGGAGCTGCCCGATATCGCCGCTTACATCAGTGCACTCGAAGCCCGCATCCTTGCGCAGCCAATCGAGCGGGTGCGACTGGCGAGTGTTTTTCTGCTTCGAACTGCAGAACCGTCACTTACGGATGTGGAGGGCCGCACCGTGCGCGAACTGCGGCGAATTGGCAAGCGAATCGCGATTGGTGTAAAAGGTGATCTTTGGTTGGTGCTGCATCTGATGATCGCTGGCCGGCTGCATTGGAGGGCAGCGCAGGCGAAGCTGTCGGGACGCCGGAATCTGGCGGCCTTCGATTTTCCCACCGGATCCATTGTGATTACGGAAGCCGGTTCCAAGCATCGCGCGTCTCTGCACGTCGTTAATGGGGAGGAAGGCTTGCGTTCCGTCGATCCTGGCGGAATCGAAATTTTCACGAGTGATCTTGCCTCGTTTCAAGCTGCACTTACTGCCGAAAACCGCACGCTCAAGAGGGCTCTTACCGACCCGCGCATACTCAGTGGCATTGGCAACGCGTATTCGGATGAGATCTTACACGCTGCGCAACTTTCACCTGTCGCACTCAGCCACAAGCTGAAACCAGACGAATGGGAAACCCTATTCGCCGCAACACGCCAAACACTCGCGCTCTGGATTGACCGGCTGCGCGCCGAAGCAGAAACTGGCTTTCCCGAAAACGTGACCGCGTTTCGTGAGGGTATGGCAGTTCACGGGCGCTATGGAAAACCTTGTCCCAGGTGTGGAGAAAAGATTCAGCGGATTCGCTATGCCAACAACGAAACAAATTACTGTGCTCGCTGCCAAACTGGTGGAAAACTTCTAGCCGACCGCAGTCTATCCCGGCTGTTGCGATCGGACTGGCCACGCACGCTTGAAGAACTCGAGGCGCTGAAACGGGCATGAGACTTCATGACACTTGATGAAGGACGCCTGGCTGCGGAAATAATCCCACCGCGTCCGCTGGTTCTTTTCGACGCCGACTGTGGGTTCTGCCGTTTCTGGGTGGCCCGATGGCGCGCAGCAACGCGAGGCCGCGTAGACTTCGCTGCAGCGCAGGAAGAACCCTCCCGCTTTCCGCGAATCAGCGAGGAAGCCCGGAAGCGCTCCATCCAACTCGTGACGCCCGAAGGCGCGGTCTACAGCGGCGCCGAAGCTGTTTTTCGCGCCCTGGCCTATGTGCCGGAGCGCCGGTGGATGTTGGCTGCCTATCGTCACGTCCCGGGAGCGCGATTCGTCAGTGAGGCTGGCTACCGGTTCGTGGCGAACCATCGCGGACTTTTCTCAAAGCTCACTCACATCGTGGTAGGTCCCAACCCGGAGCCTCCATCATATGTTCTCACCCGCTGGATGTTCCTTCGGCTACTCGGCCTGGTTTATGTGATCGCGTTTCTCTCCCTGCTGGTGCAGGTAGCTGGTTTGATCGGCACACACGGAATTCTGCCGGCTGGAGATTTCCTGCAGGCTGTGCGGCACAATTTCGGCTCAGCAGCCTACCATCTGTTCCCCACGTTGGCTTGGATTAGCACGAGTGACGCCGCTCTCAAGCTTCTCTGCGGCATGGGAGCGTTCTTTGGACTGCTGACAATGCTTGGCGTTGGCACTGGCCCGGCTTTGGGCTTCGCTTGGCTCTGCTATGTGTCGCTCGTGACCGTCGGACAGGATTTTCTCTCGTTCCAATGGGATATCCTGCTGCTCGAGACTGGCTTTCTAGCGATTTTCATGGCTCCGTGGAGCCTGCTCGAGCATCCCTGGCGCTTGGGCACTTCCCATACTTCAACCACCGTGCTGTGGCTGGGGCGATGGCTGTTATTCCGGCTGATGTTTCTCTCAGGTGCCGTGAAGCTCTTGAGCCATGATCCAACGTGGCGTGACCTGACCGCATTGGAGTATCACTATTGGACGCAGCCCCTGCCCACGCCGCTAGCTTGGTATGCCGCCCAATTGCCCACCTGGTTTCAAAGGATCTCTGTTGCGGGTGTCTTTGTGGTGGAACTCGGGGTTCCGTTTCTGATTTTCACCCCAAAAAGGCTCAGGCAGCTTGGCGCGGCAATCATTGCGGGCTTTCAACTCTTGATCGCCCTGACCGGCAACTATTGTTTCTTTAATCTGCTGACTATCATTCTCTGCGTTCTGCTTCTCGATGATTCATTTTTCATCCGCTGGTTGCCGAGCCGGCTGGTCAATCGCTTGGCCCCACACGCTACTGCTGACAGACATTCATCTTGGGTAACGCCAGCCGGAAAAGTGATCAGGGCAACAGTGGCTACGTTGATTCTGTTGATCAGCGGCAGCGAACTGCTCGTAACCTTCGGACAGGACGGTGCGGTGCCGAATTTAGCACGACGATTGATTAGCTGGCAGGCGCCCTTCTATCTTTCTAATACCTACGGTCTGTTTGCTGTGATGACAACTTCCCGCATCGAGATTGTAGTGGAGGGCAGCAACGACGGTCAGACGTGGCAGGCTTATGAGTTCAAGTACAAGCCGGGCAACGTTGCGCGTCGTCCACCTTGGGTGGCGCCTTATCAGCCCCGCCTGGATTGGCAAATGTGGTTCGCGGCGCTCGGGAATTATCAGGAGAACCCCTGGTTCTCGAATTTCATGCTCCGTCTCCTGCAGGGAACGCCGGAAGTTACGGCGCTCCTCGCAAGCAATCCCTTTCCCAATGCGCCGCCACGCTACATCAGGTCAGTGGTTTATGACTACCACTTCACCGATTTCACCCTTCGTCGAGCCACGGGCAACTGGTGGCAGCGGGAGCAGAAAGGACTCTATTTTCCCGAAGTTTCCCTGCAACGACGCCAGTGACTAAGCGCCCGCGATCTGCGTGAACATATCATGGAAGCAAACGGACGTAATTGTTACGACGTCGATGCGAGGCCTGGTAAGGCCTGCCCGCGCTGGACGTTTGAGGCCGCTATGACTTTACGAGCTCGATTAGATCGCCGAGCGATTTCAATATGGCATCAGGAGTGACGCCGAGCTCTTCGCCAGGGATGTTAGATCGATTCACCCAGTAGGTTCTGAACCCAAAGACTTTCGCACCGGCAACATCGAAGAAATTCGAGGAAACAAAACCAATGCTCTCCGCGTTGCAGCCCATCTTTTTCACTGCGAGCTGGTAGGCGGCGGGACTGGGCTTGTAAATCTTCACCTCGTCGACGCTGATGAGTTGAGAAAATGCCCCTTCGAGCCCCGCATTCTTGACGACATCCTCGAGCATTCTTCGATTTCCGTTAGACAGAATAGCCTTGGGAGTTTCCGAGAGAGCGCTGAGCGTTTGTTTCACTTCGGGAAAAGGTTTAAGGCTCAGGTAGGCCTTCATTAATTCGGCGCGGGTTTTAGCCTCGAGGTGCAGCTTCATGGCATTGCAGGTCGCGACGAGTGCAGACTCGGTGACCTTCCAGAAATCCTCATATCGGTCCATTAGCGAACGAAGCCAGGTGTATTCCAATTGTCTTGTGCGCCAAGCCTGGCTCACCTCAGGGCCCTTTCCGGGGAATATGCGATCTAGAGCCGTAACGATGGAGTGGACATCGAACACAGTTCCATACGCATCGAACACGAGGCATTTGAGAGACTTCACTTCAGGCCACCACCGATTTGCAATAAGGTTGAGGAGTCAATTAGAAAACCGCGTAGATCCGACGCCCAGCACTTTTCCGGTGGCACTCTCCTGCAGGATCGCCACGACCCTCAAGTTTTGAAGATTGGCGTTTCCAGTACTCACGGTCAAATCCTTTGAGAACGTATCGTTACCTTCAACCGTTCCGACCTGAGCAAGCGTTCGCACCACCGCCACGTGTTTGAGGGTCCGTCCGGCGTTCTCCCCTCGCCTGACGTTGGATTGATCCATATCATCCGCCAAAGCTATCCACACCTGCCCAGATGTATGCCTTGCACCGACCCCAGATGTATGCCTTGCACCGACGGCGGACGTTGTACCTACTTCAACGTGCACCGTGAGGCTATTGTTACCTTCAAGACGAGCCGCAGAGAGCCTTATTCGAAACTTGTCGATCTTGGCCGCGTTCTGAATAGCTTGAACCGCCTGGCGTTCATCGCTGCCCACCAACTGGGTGCTTCCGTCTACGATCATCTGAGGCGTGTAGGGTTCACCGAGCCGAAAACGATGTGCGTAGTCGGCTTGGCGCAGGCTGAACTGGCGCGATGAGTACGGGTCTTTCCACCCGATATCGTCCCAATAGTCCACATGTTCGCTCAAAACGATCAGATCCGCGCTAGGCACGGGCTGAAGGCGGTCCAATTGCGCGAGTAGAACATCCGCCGGAGGACAGCTCGAACATCCTTCGGAAGTAAACAACTCGATCAGCACTGGAGTTCGAGCGACAGCGCTGCTTGTTGGGCCTGGGACTCGTCTAGCCGCACCCCGAAGCAGTCCAAATGAAAACATCACTAAGAATGAGATTGCGACCAATAGCGGGCTTTGCAACCTGAGACGCATCATGGCGATTACCTCAGCGATCGAAAATGCCTTACGACATTACCGCACACACAAATTGGACGCCTATGTCCACCGAAAGTTACAACCAAGCGGTATTTGCATTCTGAGAGTGCCCCACAGTGTGGGGCTATATTCAGCAGCCCTACATTGTGTGAAGGCCTATAGATGCACGTACCAGCGGACGTACGTCGCCACACCAAGTAAGAGGACCGCCCACCACAAAATGAGCGTCGCGCGCATCCAACCCCGATAATTCCGCAGACGCAAGAACTTTGGGAGCAGGTTGGTGCCTGCTGCAAGAATAACGTAGAGACCCGTCAGTTCAGCGACTGCTCCGAGCGCCGCGTGTCCTGTTGCAATGGCGTAATACGATTTCCGCATGGCCTGCGGGATCTTCGGTGCTAGTTGGGAATAGAACGACGGCGCCATCGCAAATCCAATAACCACCAGATTCAGCAGCACAACTGCAGACTGGCACCACGCATGCGCGCGATAGTGACGTCGCCGCGCCAGGACGGCGCCAGCGAGCAAGGCTATCCCCATCACTGCTTCGATAAGCAGGGTTAGGTCGGCCTGCCATGGGGCATCACCTCCAAAAATACTGTGGGTCATCACCAGTCTGCTCAAATCGGTTCGGGCATTTCGTTGTTAGACTTTTGAAGAATAGACGCCATGTACGGGATCGCCTTCAATATAGTCAACCGCAAATCGTCGCTAAATATTCCCGCGGCTTCAGGCGCATTCATCTAGGTCATGAATCAAGTAGACATTTCTCTTGTCGGCGGTTTGAGAGGATTTTAGCTATTACGAAAACTGCACGCAGTTCCGATCGTCGCTTGAAGAGAGAGCATGAAAGGTTTGACGAAGGCGGAGACTACATTTGGAGAGGGGTTAATCTGTTACGCATTCCTCAGTTACCGGCCGGGCTAGCCTGTGGACGTATGAGGTATTCTGCGGCAAACTGACATCCGCACGTGCGTTTTCAAAGCCGAGGGAGACCCATACGACGCACAAGATCCTGAAAGGCCGGCTCCGAACGGAGAGGATCGAAACAGGGCCGCATTAGGACCCACGGGCTGAAGCGCTCCGCATAGCCTTTCTCGAGCCATGCCATTGCTTGATTCTTCTCGCCTAGCCCTACGTAGATCATGGCAATCTCTGGAGCATTTGAGAAGGCATGAGGCGATCGATTTTTCAGATCCTTCATTATTTCTTCCGCCTCATCTCGCATGCCTGATACGGCGTAGGCGTAAGCAAGATTAGCTGTGAAGGCCGTACTACCCGGAGACAATTCGATCGCTTTTTGAAGTTCCGCGATGGCTTCTTTGTAATTATGCTTTTGCAGGAGCGCCTGCCCGAGCACATAGTGTGCAGGTGCAAAGAAAGGGTCCAAGCTCATTGTATTTCGGCTTTGTTGTATCGCTTCGTCAAAACGATGTGCGACGAGCAGTTCTTCTGCCTGATCGGCGCCGATGCTGGGCGAGAGCGGATCCAAACTCGCCGCTTTCTCCACTTCGGCGACGGCTTCGCCATGCCGCCCCAACGCCGCCAAATGCCAGGCGTACCACTCGTGACCGGTTGGGTAGCCGGGGCTAAGTTCGATTCCTCGCGCGAACTCCCTGCCGGCAGACTCCCAATCCCAATCGAAATTATCCAAGCAAAATGCGAGCGAGATGTGAGCTTCGCCGAGAGTACCATCAAGTTGTATGGCTTTTGTCGCCGCCGCCTTCGCCTTAGGGTACGCTTCCCTGGGAGCTAGAAGTCCATACTTCCAATCTCCCGCCAAGGCATAAGAGTCGGCTAGCCCCGCGTAAGCCTCGGCATAGTCGGGCTTACTCTCGATCGCCTCGTTGAAATATTCGATGGCCTTGCTCAAGCCATCCGCGGTTCGTTTGTTCCAGAAGTAGCGCCCTTTGAGATACGCTTCGTAAGCCTCGGAATTGACAACCGTCACTTTTCTGAGTGCAATCTGCTCCTGCGGCTTCAAGTTGATCCGAATTTGATCCGCAATGGTTTTAGCCACTTTATTTTGTAACGCTAAGGTATCCCGAAACTCACCCTCATAGCTCTGGGACCATAAGTGCTCGTCACTAGAGGCGTCGATCAACTCCGCCGTGATGCGGACCCGGTCGCCCGCGCGGAGCACGGTACCTTCCACCACGGCGTCGACGTTCAACTCACGAGCGATTTGTGGGAGAGGCTTACGCGCGTGCTTATAAGCCATCACTGAGGTACGCGAGATTACTCGCAACGCGCTGATCTGGCTGAGGTCCGCAATCAACTCGTCAGTCATCCCGTCGGCAAAGTAATCCTGAGACGCGTCGTTCGAGAGGCTCTCCAACGGAAGGACGGCCAAGGAGCGAATGGCAGGGGACGGGCGGTCCCAGGGATGAAGCCTCCAGATGGCGAGAGATACCACCAGTAAAACCAGCCCGAACGCCAATAGCTTCCACGCGATTGGCGGCAGAGAACGTTCGACGGTGGGGAGTTTGCTCGCAGGGCCCAGCCGTTCACGAACGTCTCGCGTGGGCTCAGGTTGCGTTGCGAGTTCCCCGCTGCGAACAGGGAGCGCGTCGCTAACTCTGACCTCCGCCAGAAAGCGGTAGCCGCGGCGGGCAACGGTTTCGACAAAGCGGGGACTTTCGGCGGAGTCGCCCAGAGCCTCCCGGATTTTATTGATCACTTTGTTGAGCCCGTGATCGAAATCCACAAAGGTATCTGCGGGCCAGAGTTTCTTTTGAAGCTCCTCGCGACCTACGACTTCACCGGGGCGCTCAAGTAGCACCGCTAGAACCTGGAAGGGCTGTTGCTGAAGCCGAACGCGTACTCCGTTCTTGCGTAATTCGCCAGTACGAAGATCCACCTCGAAAACGCCGAAGCGGATCGGCCCGCGAACCTGATGAGCTTCTTCCATGGAAGAAAATCAAATTAAGTCACAGAGAGTGTAGCATCGGGTCAACTTCCGTAAGTAGCAGGCGGGGGATAGTTTTCGGTAAGTCGTGCATCCAGTTTCAGTTACCGAGGGAGCCCTATTCCACCACCAGAGAACTGCTTGTCCATTGAAGAGGTTCGCGGTGTGAACCATAGTGAGGCCCTCAAACGCATGGTTTTACGCGTACCCCATGGGCTGAGGCGTCGATGCCCAAAAACTCATATGCCGAATTTTGAAGAAGTTGTCTTACCGCATCTTAACGCGGCCTACAACCTTGCGCGCTGGTTAACACGGAATACTCAAGACGCGGAAGACGTGGTGCAGGAAGCATACTTGCGTGCCTTCCGATTCTTTGGCGGCTTCCGCGGCGTCAATGCCCGTACTTGGCTCCTTAAGATTGTCCGCAACACCTGTTATACATGGCTGCATCAGAACCGCGCCCAGCAAGTTACCGACCCTTTCGACGAGCAAGTGCACACAGAGGCGGCCGAAAGCCAAGATCCCGAAACTTTGCTGTTACGGAAGGCCGAGGGCCAATTGCTGAATCAAGCTTTGGAAGAATTGCCGACGGTTTTTCGGGAGGTACTAGTCTTACTTGAGATCGAAGGGCTTTCGTACAAAGAGATCGCTGAGGTTCTGGGAATCCCGATCGGTACCGTAATGTCTCGATTAGCCCGGGCTCGCCATCGGCTTCGCGAATCGCTCAGCCGCGATCCGTCGAGCGCAAAAATGCGGGAAGGCCAATCGACCAATCGCGCACACAGCGGGGAGCTGCACACCGAGCAAGACTCGCAGCCAGTTATCGGAGACTTCTCTGAAAGCGAATTTACAAATGAAAACGCCGATTTGTCGAACTAAGTTCCCGGAGGTGAAGCCCGCGGATTTCCGTCCAGGAAGGTACTCCTAAAGTGCCGCGAAAATGCCGAACTGGCGATGGATAGATGCCATCGCCAGCAAGGTCCTTGGTTGGATTGGAAAAGATTGGCCTAGTCTCCAGTCGCCGTGCTCTGGATTTGCTGCTTAACGCGCACAGCGGCCATTACCGTGTGATGCTTGACTTGTGCAAGTTCTCTTTCTTCCTGGTTGGAGTATACGAATTCATGGCCCGATTCATCCCCGGGATAAAACCAAGACACGATGGTCTCGGGCTGCATAGACCCTCGGTTCGCGAAAGTGATCGCAGTATCGTCTGTTGGGTTCGAACGCTCAGCGTTTATGGTTAGGATGGTCGCGTACAGCATGGTTCGGTCCGAGTTGAAAATTTGCACGATGTTGGGGGTGACGTTGTTATCTGCCAGTATGAACCAATAGGTTCCTGCAGGCAGATCGCGCCCTGGAATCTGCACGGCCTTAGTGAAGGTGAGTTTTGTGGCCTGATCCTCCTGACTCGCCCTCGCCGCGGGCAACATGATAAGGAACGCAAGCATTGTCGCTAAAATCATCAGCTTTTTTTGATTTGTCATGACTTCCTCCTCATCATGGATAACCGTGTTCACGCCTGGTTTATTCCCTGCTGCGTTCCAGCTTCGTAGGACATTTCCGAAACGATCTGTGAGACTTCGAACTGAGTTGAAGGAGGTAAAGAACTTCCGGATTTAACTCTCGCACTTGTCTGAGAGCTTTAATCAGAAGAGCGACAATTGCGGCTTTCAACTTCCCTAGAGTGCGTTTACTTCTTGTGTGGCTGACCTAGCAAATGGTGGACACC
This sequence comes from uncultured Acidobacteriota bacterium, assembly GCA_963803735.1. Classification (GTDB taxonomy): domain Bacteria; phylum Acidobacteriota; class Terriglobia; order Acidiferrales; family UBA7541; genus Palsa-189. Next base: position 230,415 of record CAWDNV010000032.1, read on the forward strand.
ACGTCGAGAGCTGGTCCAACGCTGCGCGCGACGCGGTCATTCTTTTCGGGCACGCCTGTCTGCAGCAATTGGCGCAGCCGTGCGCGAGCCTTATGCAACTGCGATTTCGAATTCCCTAGTGAGCACCCTCGAATAGCGGCAATTTCGTTGTGCTCGTACCCTTGCACATCGTGCAGGATGAAGACGGCTCTGTAGCCCCTCGGGAGCTGCTTTAGAGCCCACTCGAGATCCATGCGATCTACCGATCCGGAAAGCCGCTGGTCCGGACCTCCGATGTATTCATGGAGCCCGGGAGTCGCTTCACCCGGTTCAAGCATTTCATCCATGGAGACAACCTGATAGCTACGCTTGCGCAGCCGCATCAGCACAATATTGAAGGCCAGCCGATGAAGCCAGGTAGAGAATGCTGACTCGCCGCGGAAAGTGCCTATCTTTCGGAATAGCTGCAGGAACGATTCCTGAGTAAGCTCCTCGGCTTCAGCCGAATTTCCTCTCATCATCCTCAAGCAAAGTGCATAGACACGCTGGCTATGGAGCCGATAGATTCGCTCGAAGCCTCGCTCGTCGCCTTGCTGGGCTAGTCGAATCGCTTCCGCCTCCGGGAATTCACCCGCGTCGAATCGCGTCGCCTGTGGCGCTGTCTTGGTCTGAAGGCCCCCGTTCATATGTGTCCTCCTCAGCTCCTATCTTCACTCGCGCTAATCGGTCCAGGCCGCCTTGAGTCCACCACGACCCGAAGGGCTAACCTTGCGCAGTGTCGCTATCTGATAGACAAGGAGACCTCGATGCTTATTCCCACGCGTTCGGCACCCGAGGCCGGCGATAACGTAACTCGCACCTGACAACGCCTTGCTCGACTGTTTAGGACGAATCAACGGAAGGCCAATGCGGGGCTTCGGCTTCTGCTGAGAGGTTCTTGAGGCTATCGAAGTACGGCTTCGACTAAGTTAAACGGCGCATAGCGTTGAAGCCAGTTGCCAATTCAAGCGAGCTCATTGGCTGCCGCCACTTTTTCTAGCGGCTGCTAGACTGTGCACTTTCGTCCGGCTGCTCCTCGGGTGATTCCTGTGAGGCTGTTGCGACGATCAACTCGCCCTTCATTCCTTTGTGCCCCAGCCCACAGAAATGTGAGCATTGAAATGGGAAGGTTCCGGTCGTGTCAGCGGTGAACTCGATGGTCGTTGGCTCACCTTTCTTCAGAAGCTCGTCAATGTGATAAGCGTCGATTTTGAATCCATGGTCGTGGTCGAGCGGCATAATAATGAGTCTGACGTTCTCACCTTGCTTCACGGTGATCACACCAGGTTCATATTCATATTTCTTCGCCGTCATCCTAATTTCTTTCACGCCGTTCCCCGAGTGTGTCCCGGCGCCCGCATCCTGTGTGAAGGCGGCCCGCGTGGGGAAATGTGAAAGCATCACAGCTGTAACAACCAAAACTGCCACTGCGCTACTGCGATCTGATCGATTCATATCATCCTTCAATTCACTACGTTCCCTCGATGCGGACTGTGGCGGCCCTACTTAGGTGCGTTGTGCAGACGAAGGGCAACCACAGTCCGAAAGGGATGGGCTAATTCGGTACTTCGACACCGCTTAGGATTCCGCCAAGATGGCCGGTTAGTGCAACCACTAGGACGGCGAGAAATGCGAGCGCCCAATACCCAATAGCCAGGCTCTTGCTATCCACACGCTCTTGGCGTCTTCGCCACCACGTGAGCAGCCAGATCAGAACGGCGGCGGAGGCTCCGAGGCCCAAATGTAAGCGCAGATTCCCCCGAAGCTTCTCGCCTTCCAGTTGCAATTGCCATGCAAGCACCCCGGTGGCTACAGCCGCCACCGCGGTGATCGCCGCCCCGATCAGGTTGTAGTAAGCGGCTTTGGCCAACGACCGAATGCCTGTCGCAATCGCCAGCAGATCGAATACAAAGCTGGAGATAAACAAGGCGATCGGAAAATGGACCAATACAACGTGTTGAGCATGTTTGGCCAGAAGCGCAGATTTCAAATCAAACGGGTTGATCGTCATAACCGCTCACTTCACGACGATCTTGGCCGTCATCTTCGGATGGACGGAACAAAAATAGTTGTACGTTCCCGGTTTTGTAAATGTGTAAGAGTATTTGTCGTCGGTATCCAACGCTTTTGATCTAAACACCTTGTCGTCGCTAACCACCGTGTGGGGTACATCATCGTTGTTTATCCAGGTAACGGTCGTTCCGGAAGCGACGGTCAGATTTGTCGGACCGAAAGTGAAATTATCGATTTTGATCTGAGCCGACGCCGGTCCATCGGCGGCCTTAGCCGCCAAACCCGGGTGAGTCGACACAATACCTGCGAATGCAGTCAAAACCGTTAGTACAGCGCCTAACATCCATCTCGTGTTCTTCATTTCCATTTCTCCTTTAACGAATCAGAATCGAATTGTCGCTGGCGCCAGAATCAAGCGAGTGTCGAATCCACGATCGCCAGACTCTGATTGCCGCGAACGAAGTTGACATCCGTAATGCCGAGCACTTGGCGCAGCTTGTCATCAGGCACCTTCATCGGTCCTGGTGAGTCCGCTTGACCGGGTTGTGGTTGAGGGAAGGCCGTCGAACACGCAGTGTGGAAAGTGACATTCCCTTCCACCTTCTGCATGGTCTGGTGAATGTGGCCGTTCAACACGGTGACGGAGCCAAATCGCTTCATATAGGAAAGCGCCTGCTCGCTGTCGTCCGTGCCCCAGCCCCATTCCGGATAGACAGCCCAAAGCGGGATATGCGCATAGACGACAATTGGCGTGCTGCTCTTCAGTGCGGAGACATCCTTCTTAATCCATTCGAGCTGGTCGTTACCAAGCGTGCCTAGCCCGCCCGGTTTCAGATTCATGACGTTGACAAGTCCAATGAAATGGATCCCGTTGCGATCGAAGCTGTGCCAACCATCACCCATGGAGTCTTTTCCAAACCGCTCTCGAAACATCCCGCCATTGTCTTCGAGGACGTCGTGTTCGCCCGGAACAAAGAAGATGCGTTCCGTCTTTAAGCTCTTGAGCGATTCGGCAAGCGTGTCGAACTCCGATGGTTTTGAAAGATGAGTTAGGTCGCCGGTGTGCAAAACGAATGCAGGGGGCGTTGCCAAAGCGTTCACTTTGGCAATTGCCTCGCGCAAAGTGGCGGTAACGTCCGGATTGGCCGCCTTGTTGAAGCCGATATGGCTATCGCTGATCTGAACGAAGCTGAGATCGCCCTTGAAGTCGCCGACCTTGTGCTGCATTACATCGCTCAGCGCGTATGACTTCAGAACCCCGCCTTTGAGCACGCACAGTGTTCCTGTGCCTACCCACGCCATGCATTTCAGGAAGCCGCGGCGGTCGATGCCGTCCTTATTCAAATTTTCCTTGATGTAATCCGACATGATTTGATTCCTCTCTTGTGGCACGTTTGGCTGCGGAATGAGTCCGTGTGCCTTCAAAGGAGATGACGCGGCGCAGGCGTGAAATATTCCGCGCGGAGCGGCAAAATCTGCACCGGGAATAAAATCGCGGGGATTCGAGTCTTAAGCTAAATGGGCAATAGACAAATGCGGAATGGCTTCCTCAATTCGAGAGACAAACGTGCCCTCGCGAGGATGGCTTACATCGCAGATTTCGATTCAGTCCGTGGCTGGAGAAGTATGGCTGTGAAAGAGGCCGGCTGAGTCTACGGCATAAAAAGCCGCGCAAGGTCGCGAAGTTCGGCTGTATTTAGATCCGAAACAGCGCGGAACTCAAACCCGCCTTTCTTCCACGAAACGACGTTGTATCCGTGAACCGTCTGAACGCGCATCGTGGAGCTTCCGTTATCCTGCGCGGGCCATATATAAAGATTAATGATGTGGAGCGCCCGATGATAAATGAGCACCGCGACCTTGCGGTTCTCCAGGTAATCAAGGCGCCCTCCTGCCAGCGGGTATCCTTCCGCAGCAAAGTCCTGAACCGGCGGCGCAAAATCCAGCTTGCCATCGAACCACGGTTTCACCGTGTGCTGATCGGTTGAGACTACATCCATCAGGTGATCGGCCATCAGCGAACGAACGTGACTCGTCACGATATCCTGCTCGGGCGAAGGAGCCGCGGGGCGCATGATCATGAGAGACATCAGCAGCACTGCAGTTGCGAAGGCGGCACCGCCCCCCGCCCAAATCCATCGCTGAAACCATGGCGTTCTTTCGGTTCGGCCTTGAGGCAGCAGCTTGCGGAGTTTGTTTTCGAGATCCTCGGGGGCACGATGATACAGCTCCGGAGCCTGCATTTCCGCTCGAATGTCCTTCCAGCTTTGGACTTCCGAGGAACAGATGCGGCACGACGCAAGATGCGCTTCCACTTCGAGCGTGCGCTCAAAGGCGAGCTCTCCGTCGAGATATGCTTCCAGCAAATGCCGGTGAAGCGTGCAGTCCACGTCAGATCTCCTTTTCCGCCGCAGTACCAAGTTGGTCGCGCAATTTTTGGCGCGCCCGAGACAAGCTTGACATCACCGTTCCCATCGCGACTCCTGTCACCTCTGAGATTTCCTTATACGAGAGGCCTTCGATTTCGCGCAGCACCAGGACCTCCCTGAACGTTAGCGGAAGCGCTTCGAGCGCCTTCCTCACGCGCTCGCTTTCCGCGCGAGAAAGCAGCCTCGTTTCCGCATTGTCCGTCGCTGTTTCATCACTATGTTTGGTCTCGTCAAACTCGTCCGTCAGTTGTGCGGGACGGTTCTTCCTTACCCAGGAATAGCTCGTATTGCGTACGATCTTAAGAAGCCACGCGCGGCTATCTCCTCCACGAAAACCACCAAAAAACCGCAGTGCCCGGAGAAACGCCTCCTGCACTATGTCCTGTGCGTCGGTGGGGCTACCCACAAGCCAGCGCGCAAGGTTGTAAGCCGCATCCAGATGCGGTAGCACCAGCTGCTCGAAACGCTCAGGCATCTCCCCCAGTTCTCCCATTTTGTCGGCCGCTGAGGCGTTTGCGTTCTCGCTGATAAGACTCCAGAGCGACTGTTTTTATTCCCGGTTTATTTCCACGCTTCCGCTGATTTCTGCGCAAATAGAAAGGATCGGTCCAACCGTACAATCGATCGCTCTTCTCGGCGTAATCGTAATAAAGAACGCCGCACGAAACCGCCAACATTCTAACTGTTACGCCCTCATCAAACGCAACCATCGCGCACCAGGAATAAAAAACATCAAGCCAACGTCTCCATATTGCGACAAGTAACCAAATCGTGAATCTCCAAAGGAGATGCAACATGAAAGGCCTGCTATCAGCTTTTGTTCTCGTGATGGTGATGTCCGTGAGCGCCGCCGCTCAGGATTCGACGATGCCGGCTCAATCGGGCGCCGATCAAAGCTCAACGATGGCACAGCAGGGCGATGCGTCCATGCCCCAGCCGGGAAGCACCGCTGCCACGCCGGCTTCCGCGCACAAGGGGCACGGCTCGGAGGGTTACGGGAGCCGCGCCGAAGTTTTCCTAACCGGCTTCGGTTTGGTAGGCAGCCGTGCCAATGGCAACGCGATCACCGAGGAGCAAACCGATGCAGGTGGGGTCGCGGTCGGGTACCGCTTCCATCTGAATGCGTCGAGCGCGTTGGAGGGCCGTTACGGCTTCAGCCGCAACTCGGACAAGTACACGATCGGTGGCGTAGTTTCCTCCATTCCGTCGTACTTCTCTGATATTAGTGGCAGCTACGTCTATACGTTCTCAAAATCGCAGCACATCCGACCGTTTTTGGAAGGCGGAGGAGGCGTCGTTCTCTTCATTCCCGGGAACTACAACACACCAACGAGTTCCACGACCGGTGGAACAGCTAGTGGCACTCCCAGCGGAATTCTTTCTGGCTACGCTCTCGCGACAACTTCCGCCCAAGCTGTCGATGGTCCCGTATATAGCGGCTCATCCGCCGGTATCGGAACGCAGGCCAGAGGCATGTTTCTGTATGGCGCAGGTCTGGAGATACCCGCATCTTCGCACCTCTCCTTCAGGACCGAGTTCCGGGGCTTGGGGTATGAAGCGCCGGATTTCAAACTGAACGCGCTGCATACCAACGCGTTTACCTTTACGTACGAACCCGCTTTCAGCATTGCTTATCGCTTTTAGTCCGCCAATGGGTGCAGCGCCGGTCCGCGCTCCGGCGCTGCACCTTTTCTCTAGTCAGTAATCACCAACCGCGCGACGACTCGCACTTGAATTGTCGAATTTAGGTAACGGCGAATTTGGGAATTTGTGACGTCGTGGTGACAAGTGGCTCCTCATAAAAAGGCATGCTGACTTGCCACTCCGACTGATTGATGAGGTGAAGTGCAAAATCCATTTTCTGTGTTCACGAAAGACAAAGGAGAAAAGATGAAGCAATCTGAAAGTCTTATGAAGGGGAACGGAAGTCGGCGGTCATTTCTGAAGAAAGGAGCCCTCGGGGCAGGAGCGACAGCGATAGCCGCAGGTCTGCTTCCGGGAAGATTGGCTGCGTTCGGGCAAGCGGAAGACGACGGCGCGCCAATTACCAAGGGCGACATCGCCATTCTGACGTTCCTGAGCGCCCTCGAGCAGGTGGAAGCTGATCTATGGATTCAATACGCAGAACTAGGCGGGCCAAACCCCAAAGTGCCCGGCGCCCAAGGGCTCTCCCCGATTGATCTGCAGCTCAATGGAAAGTCAATCACGACCGGCCTTGCTCCAGATTACATTATCGCGCTTCAAGTGCTCGATGGTGACATGCCTCAGTACATTGCCGATAACACTGATGACGAGATCAGCCACCATCGTTTTCTCAACAATTACCTGCAGTCCAAGGGTGCGAAACCGATCGACCTGAGCCAGTTTGCCATTCTGCCGCCGAGCCGAGTAACGGGCGTGCCGCAAAACGGAAGACTCACCAACCTGAAACAGTTGACGGTGGATACGAAGTGGTGGACCCGATACCGCGACGCGCTGCAGAATCCCGACTTCGGAGGCAGCTTCGAGAATGCAGTGCCGGATTTGGCAAGGGGGCAGCATCCGGCAATTCCCGTGAACGACGGCGATCTCGTCCTTAATCAAGACGGGACGCCATCGACCCACCTACAGGCCATCGCTAGCACGGCGGGATTTCACTTTGGCTTCATCGAACAAGGCGGCAGCAGCCTCTATCCAGCCCTGGCTCAGAAGGTCACAAATCTGGAAGTGCTCAGAGTCCTCTTGAGCATCGGCGGATCGGAGATCATGCATTTTCAGGTCTGGCACGACAAGGCTGGCAATGCGCCCAACATAACCGATGGTGATCTTACGTTTCCGAATCTGAACATTGGCGTCGATCCGAACAATGGTTCCTCGGGCGCCGCCGATGAGTTCCAGACCAATCTGATCATGCCCGAGCCAACATTGTTTCTCAGCCAGAAGCTCGGTCCTGTATCCATCATTCGCCCAACATCCACAGAACAGGGGGGCGCTGTGGCCTCTGTCGTCAGCTTTGTTGAAGACGGGCTGTTCCGAGATCCGGCAACAAACAGAAATACGGGAATCGTCGACACCCTTATGCGCCTGGCAGAACAGGCCGATGAGGCCACCCGTCGGCTCTAAGCCGCTTCGAACAACAACAGCATAAATAACAGACAGTACAGGCCTCAGGGAACGGGCGAGGATGGGGTTAAGCCGCGAGCCGAGGGTCTCGGCTTACATCCCATCCTCGTACCATTTCCTCTAGGCGAGACAACATGGATGACGTGAATACGGCGGCGCTTCGCAGAGATAAACTTTGGAGAGGCCGCGCTAGGCCTTGGGTTGAATTTGTCCGCCCAAGGCAGTAGCTCGCAGCTACGGAATCAAAACAATCTTGCCGTAGGATCCGGGCTCCAAAATTTCTTTATGAGCTCGGGGGGCCTCAGCGAGCGGCAACTCCTTCCCGACCACCGGCCGGAGCGTGCCATTCGCCATCCCGGCGATCAGTCCTGCATGAATCTCTTTTTCTTCGGATTCGGTCAAACCCCAGATCGTAAAGGCGTGAATCGAACCGCGCCGGCTCATCAAGTCGCGCGGCGTAATAGTGGCGTCACCTCGGCTGCCAATCACGACGACGCGGCCCTGAGTAGCGAGCAGCTTTAGGTCTTGGCCGAGATTCACGTTCGCAAGCATTTCCAGGATCAGATCGACACCGTGCCCCCCGGTCGCTTTCTGAATCTGCTGCAAATACCCAGGCTGAGAATGATCAAAGACGTGGTGCGCCCCTTCACGCGTGACGAGTTCCAGGCCTTTCTTGCTTCCTGCCGTGCCCATAACCGTCAGGCCCATGGCACGGCCAATCTGAACGGCTGCGATGCCCACGCCTCCGCTTGCTCCGTGAACGAGCAGAGTTTCGCTGGCGCGTGCCCGCGCGCTCTGATACAGAGCGTGATATGCAGTGCCATACGGTACCCAGACAGCCGCGCCTTGAGCATAAGTAATCTTCGCCGGCAGTGGATGAACTTGGGTTTCCAGCGCTAGCGCATACTCCGCGTATGCTCCAGTCAGGGTCTTTGCGGTGTAAACACGGTCGCCCCGCTTAACCTTGCTCACGCCCTCGCCGATCGCTTCGACGTCGCCCGCAGCATCGGAGCCCGGCGTGTAAGGCAATGGTGGCTTGACGGCGTATGTGCCATTACGCATGTACGTGTCGTATGGATTCACGCCCGCGGCGCGAACCCGCACAAGCACTTGACCCGCCGCGGGACGCGGTGTCGGAACGTCTTCGAGTTTTAGAACTTCAGGCCCGCCGAATTCATGAACGACAATAGCTTTCATTATCTGACCTCGATTGCTTTCGACTCATAAGCCAGCAGACCAGTTCACTCTGGAAGGACTGCTCGGCGTTTTTATTTGTGATGCTAGAGTGCGGTCGGTCCTGAACGCTTTCCTACACCGCTGCCCTGGCGCCAATCCGCCGCAAAATGATTTTGGCGTGGTCGATCTCGTCTTGATTGATCGTGTGCGGCAAACCAGGATAGCGTCTCAACGTTACGGCGGCGCCGAGATCCGAGAGCACGGCTGCCGATTCCTCGACCCTTTTCCACGGAACGTGGGGATCACGGTCACCCGCGCCGAGGAAACAGGGCGTGCCCGCAAGGTCGCCAGAATAGACGAATTTAGCTCCGGGAGGACCAATAAGTCCGCCCGTAAATGCCACCAGACCACCGTAATGCGCTGCATTTCTCGCCACAAATTCTGTCGCCAGACACGCGCCTTGGGAAAATCCAACGATAGCGATCTTCTGCCGTTCGATCCCGGCAGTGATGACACGTTGAACCGTTTCGCCCACCAGCTTGAGAGCTGAGTCGAGCCACGGCTGATTCTGTTCGATCGGTGACAGGAATGAATATGGGTACCACGTATGTTCGGCGGCTTCCGGAGCAAGATAGGCCAAATCCGGGAGGTCAAAATCCTGCGCTAGTCCCAGGATGTCTTCCGCGGAGGCGCCGCGGCCGTGAAGGAGCACGACGGCGCCTTTTGCGGAATCAAGCGCTGCCCCCCGCTGGAGAATTGGCTGGTTGCGGTGGGGGTCGTCCGCATTGGATCTCATCATGCTTCTACTCTTTTTGCCGGTTTGTGCAGTTCGATTGGCGGAAGAACCTGTTCGATTCTCTTTCGATTTGGCTCCAGCCATGGCGGCAGCTTGAGCGCTTCACCCAGCTTCTCTGGCGATTCGTCAATGGCGAAGCCGGGAGGATCCGTAGCCAATTCGAACAACACACTACCTGGTTCGCGAAAATAGATGGAATGAAAGTAACAGCGATCGATTACCGGCGTGACGTTCATGTGCTTGTTGACCAGCCGAGTCCGCCAGGATTTCTGCGCGTTGTCATCGGCCACTCGCCATGCGATGTGATGGACAATGCCTACGGCGACGTTCCCATAAGAGGCCTCCGAGGCGCACAAAATATCCAGTCGGGCGCCTGCGCCTCCCTTGCCGACTTCGAAGCGGAAGCGATTCCCTTGCTCGCCAGCTTTCCTGAATCCCATCGTTTCGAGTACTTCAACCGTGCTCTCGTATCCTTGCTCGCATAAGGTAACGGAATAAAAGCCGCGGATGGCGTGCTGTGCCGGTACCGACGCGTCCTTCCACGCCCGATTGGCGCCGGCGGGTTGGGAATCCGCCACCATCTCTAATTTCAGGCCATCGGGATCGGAAAACGTTAATACCTCTTCGTCAAATCGTTTTCCCGACCGTTCCACCGGGACTCCTGCAGAGAGCAACCTCTGCTCCCAGTAGCTCAGAGATGGTTCAGGGATACTGAACGAAGTTACTTCCACTTGTCCCACGCCAGGGCTGCCTCGTCCCGCCATCGGCCACGCAAAAAAAGTCAGAATGCTGCCCGGAGTTCCGACTTCGTCGCCAAAGTAGAGATGATAGCTACTCGGGTCGTCGAAGTTTACGGTGCGCTTTACGAGTCGCAGCCCCAGCACTTCGGTGTAAAAGTCCAGATTCCGCTGCGGGTCCGAAGCAATTGCCGTAACGTGATGAATTCCCGAGATCGGTTGTTCCAATGCTTTCTCCCTTTAGAAGAAGTTTTAAGACACGGCTGGTCGAGTGGTGGTGGGATACTCCCCGATGAGCACCTACTTCACTCGTACTTTGGGTTCAACGGACATACCGGGCCGCAAGAGATGCTGCGGGTCCTGGCCCTTCTCGAATACGACTTTCACTGGGATGCGCTGCACCACCTTGACGTAATTGCCCGTGGCATTTTCAGGGGGCAACAAGCTGAAGCGAGAACCCGTCGCACCGCCAATGTTGAGAACGTGTCCGTCATAGGACCGGCCGTACGTGTCCACCGAAATCCTTACTGGCTGACCCGGCTGCATATAGGTCAACTGGGTCTCTTTAAAATTAGCCGTAACCCAGATGTTCTCGCTATCGAGGGGAACAATGGTCATGAGTTGCTGACCGGGCGAAACGTTCTGGCCCGGTTGCACACTTCGCTGACCTACGACTCCACTTACGGGTGCAACGACGGTCGTGTATTGCAGATTGAGCTGAGCTTGCTGCAGGGCAGCCTGTGCTTGTTCTGCCTGAGCGTCGGCAGCCTGAGCGCGCGATTGCTGCAGAGAGATTTGTTGTGGACGAGTCTCGGCGTAGTGCAATTCGGCCTCGGCTTGCGCCACGCGCGTACGTGCCCCAGTCACGGCCTGCTCTGCGGCCGCCGCCGAAGCGCGTGCGGCTTCAATGGCCGCGGCGGTGGCCTTTTGACTGTCTACCGCTTGAGTGTATTGCTGCTGCGGGATTTCATCCTTTTCGGCCAACGGTTTGTAGCGAGTCACGTCGTCCTGCGCTTTGAGATCGTTCGCTTCGGACTGTCGCAGCGTGGCTTGCGCGGCTTCAAACTGTCTCTCTGCAGCGGCCAGGCCCGACTGGGCATTTTCCACGTCCGACTGGGCCGACGAAAGTTGGCTGGAAGTATTCACCGACGTGAGCGGCACATTGATACGAGCCGCCTCGGATGCGGCTCGGACGTTGGCCCAGGTTGCCTTCGCGTTCACGACGGCCACGTCATAGTCCTTGGGGTCGAGTTGGGCCAGCACGGTGCCCGCCTGCACAAACTGATTGTTGTCCACTGTGACGCGCACCACGTAGCCAGTTACGCGCGTACTCACCGGGTAAATGTAGCCGTCGATCTCCGCATCATCGGTTGATTCATAAGAAGCAAAGTAGCGATAAAGCAGGATGCCACCCGCGACCAGGATGAGGCCGATCACGGCGAACAACAGGATTCTGCGTAATCTCTTCCGCCGCGCAACATATCTTCCCCCGCCCGGCCCGGACGTGCCGGGCCCGGTTAATCCACGCTCGGCGATTTGGGGCGCTGTGTTAGTAGCCATATCAATATGCTCCCAAGTACTGCAGTGCTGACTGCTCGGCGATACCGATCGCTTGAGCCAGCGAAACCTTCGCCACGTTGTAGGAGTACACACTGGCAATGTAGGACTGCTCGGCTGAGGCGACTGACTCCTGAGCCTGGACAACCTCCAGGTTGTCCGCAACGCCAGACAAAAATCGGTCTTGCGCCTGCTTCAATGTCTGATTGGCAAGATCAACGTTGCTTTTACCTACGGCCACCAAGTCCGACGAGGACTTCAAGTTCAAGAACGCGGTCCGCACTTGATCGTCAATCTTGCCTCGCAAATCTTCCAGTTCAGCTTCGCGTTGCCGCAAGGCGCTGTTCGTCTGTAGCTTGTCTGCCCGCACGCGCGTGCCTTGAAAAATCGGCACATTCAAGCTCGCCTGGAAAGTGAACACTCCATGCGAGGTACCAAAGTTCGGGCTGCCCGCATCGCCGAAATCTGCATAAACCGAGAGTGTCGGGTAGTTTTCCGCACCTGCTGCTTGCAGCGTAAGCTCGGCTGAGCGTACCTGTTCCTTGGCACCAAGGTAGTCCGGCCGTGCCGCATACGCCTGTTGCAATGCTTCGTTGATGCTCATCTCAGCCAGCGGCGCGTATGGAACCGAGTCCATCAACTGAAACTCTTGCCCATTGGGCAGTCCGATCACCCTGGCTAGGGTGAGCTTGTCGATCGCAAATTGATTCTCGGCAGCGATCAATCTCTGTTGCTGGTTCTGCAATTCAACCCGCGAGCGAAGTTCGTCAATAGTCGCGACTACCCCAGCTTTGTGCTGGTCCGCCGTCCTTTGAAAGAGAACCTGGGCGGTATCGACCTGAGCGTGAGTCGAATCCACCGTAGCGGCATCCGCAATGACAAGCAGGTAGGAATTGACCGCAGTCAGTACGACTAGGTCACGATCATTCTTGTAGGAATGCTGCGAAGCCTTTTCGGATTCGCTCGATGCTTTCACACTCTTGATGGCCGCCCAGTTGAATACTTCCTGGGTCAGCACGAAGCGAGCGTCGGCGGCTCCAAAAGGCCCGACGATGGTAGGAATGCTGATTCCGGGAATATTAACGAAGAATCCAAAGGTCTTGAGATTGATCTCCTCGACTGTGCTGGTGACCCGCGCGGAAAGATTCGGCAACAACGCGTTCAGATTGCGCAAGCGCGCGGCGTGCGCGGCGCGAGTGTCTTCATTAGCCTCGATCACGCCGAGGTTGTAATTGAGGGCTCGGTTAAGCGCGTCTTTGAGCGACAGAGATAGAGGTGTAGACGTAGCTTGACCTGTCGGTACGCTGCCGAGAAGTGGATTCTGTGACAACGTGGGTGGTGATGCGCCGGCCTGGCCGCTTTGCGCCGCGCTTGGCTCCTGAGTGCAGAGCAAAAACAGCAAAATGATGGCCAAAGAATGTACAAACTGTAAAACGCCCCGGTAACGAGCCATTACGCCTCCAGTTAGTGAGACGACGATGCGGATGAGATCTGGCGGTTCTGAAACGAGGCGGCGCCTTTCAGGATCGCGTCGACCGCCCACTCGTCCCCTAAGTTGGAATTGATCATGAGATGGAAACGATGGCGGTCCGGCCACTCGACGCTGAAGTGCTGCTTGATGAAATCTGCCCGGTCGCGATCCACAGTCTCAGCAAGATGAACCGCTTCATGCTCGCTGTTTCCATCTTCTTGCAGACGGCGCACCTTGCTCTCAAACGGAGCGTAGATAAACACGTGAAACGCATCTGTGCGAGGTTGAAGGTAGTAGGCGGAACCGCGTCCCACGATCACGCAGTTGCCCTCGTCCGCGGCGGCTTTCACGACTTTTTCCGCAACCTCACGGATGCAATCCGCGTCCACGATTTTCAGCCTCGGAGCGTTCAGGCTTCCTTCATAGCTGCCGCGCATAAAGGCCCGGAAGAGTCGATAGAAGACGGGATCGAGCCTCTCTTCACGCTTCTCTACAGTGCCGCAGTCGCAATCCAGCAGCCGGGCGATTTCGTTGGTCAGCAACTGGTCCCAGAACTTCCAACCTAAACGCTCTGCTACCTTTTTCGCGATGACGCCGCCGCCGCTCCCGTATTCCCGATCGATCGTAATCACTCGAATCATCACTGTCGCCTCGACATCCGTTTAGAGCCGGAACGTCTACCTGCGCTTGAATGCCGTCACCGTCTAATCGCCCCTACTCCATCGAGACGCGACCAGCGCCTGGTTGGTTCCTTCTCAACAGGAAAGAGAACACAAACATAATTCCCGCTCCTATGCCGAGGATCGCATAAGTATCAATGTACGCCAGTGTGCTGGCTTGCCCGACCAAACTCTGATAGACGAGACTGTAGGCTTTCCTCCCTGCCAGTTCCGCATCGAAGCCGGCGACGTAAAGCCGGGAAGTCAGGGCCGCAACCGCTTGAGTGAAAACCGGCTGCCCGGGTCCGGCATGGGCCACAAGGTACATTTGGTGAACCTGCGATCGGCGTGCAATCAGTGTCGTCACCATCGACGTTCCTACGCTGCTCCCCATATTTCTCATAAAGTTGACTAGGCCCGCCACGCTGTTGCTTTTTTCCAATGGCATGCCGACGTAGCTGGCGAGGTTGATGGGAACAAACAGGAAACCGAGACCGACCACTTGGATGACACGCAAAAAGCTGGCAAACCCAAAGCTGATCTCCAGATCGAGTCGCCTGCTGGAATACAGCATCGCCACCGAGAGCGCCAGCCAGCCGAAGGCAATCAAATAGCGCGCTTGGATCTTGCTGGCAAGCGTTCCAACCACCGGCATGAGAACGAGCAGCAAAAGGCCGCCGCCCGAAAGCACCAATCCCGCCGACTCGGACGTGTAGCCCAGTAGCGTCTGCAGGAAGAGAGGCATCATGACGAGGCTGGAGAACAGCATGATCCCCAGAATGAACATCATCGCGTTCGCGCCGAGAAAATTGACATTTCTGAAAAGCTGGACTTCAATAATCGGATGCTGCTGAAACCATTCCCATATCACCAGTGAAACCAGGCTCACGCCGGCAACAATGGCAAGGGTCAGGATGAAACGCGACCCGAACCAGTCGTCTTCCTGCCCCTTGTCGAGCATGATCTGCAGCGCGCCCACGCCGAGCGTCAGCAGCGCTACCCCGATGTAGTCAAACTTGATTCCCGCGCCCTTGGCGCGCCTCACCCACGGAGGATCCTCGATCAGGCGATAAACCAGAAATAAGGTGACCATGCCTACCGGCAGGTTGATAAAGAAAATCCACCGCCAGGTGTAGTTGTCGGTAATCCAGCCGCCCAGAGTGGGGCCTATGGTAGGCGCGACTACAGTGGTCACGCCGTACAGGGCGAACGCGAGACCGCGCTTCTGGGGCGGAAAAGTGTCCGCCAGAATCGCTTGAGCCAAAGGTTGAAGTCCACCCCCGCCTGCCCCCTGCAACACTCGAAAGAAAATGATGGCGGCCAGGCTAGGAGCAATTCCGCACAGCAAAGAACTGAACGTGAAGATCGTCAGGCAGATCATAAAGAACCGCTTGCGCCCAAGCACGCTGGCAAACCATCCGCTGATGGGCAATACGATTGCGTTTGACACGAGATAAGACGTGAGTACCCATGTGCTTTGGTCGTTGCTGGCCCCTAGGCTGCCCGCCATGTAAGGCAGCGCGACGTTGGCGATGCTGGTATCGAGCACCTCCATGAACGCCGCAAGCGCGACGACCACCGCGATCACCCACGGGTTGAATTTCGGCCGCCACGGTTCGGCCGGTAGGGACGATGCCGCGCCACCGCCACCAGCATCACCCGCTCGCGGATTAGAAAGGTCCTCAGCGTCGTCTGCCATTTGTTAATCCGAGTTGCCGGTATGATGATTTCCGCGGCCCGCTGGTAACGAAAGTTCCCGAAGCGCGGAACGGCGCGGAATTTGTGAAAGGAACTACTGATTACCGCTTTGGACTTACGTGATCTCCGATTCGAGCAAAGAGGGCTACCACAGAACGGGGCCTGGCTAAGTAGACAGGGCTCGCAACCGCTGGCGCATTCCGCCACTCCATAATATCGTCGGGTGAGGCGAGGCTGGTGTCGATCCATCCGTGCCACAAATCATTGTGGTTGCTCACCGGCGGCAACTCGAACTCAAGAGGCTCCCAGTAAGCATTCAGAATCAAAAACAGGCGTAGATTCTGGTTCCGGCACTCCACGCTGGTCGCCAAGCTGTGCGAATGAATGCTCCAATCTGGCTGCCCAAGTTTCACGCCGTGCCAAGCCCTGCTTGCCTGTCCCTCGCGCAGGAGTTGGTTCAAACTGAGGCCCTCGAACTCCGGCTCGAAGTCTTGCATCAGGCGATGCCGGAAAAGGAGCGCGACGAACCGATACAAGTCTGCATGCTTTGTAACTAGTGACCAATCGAACCAGCTGGTTTCGTTGTCCTGATCCCACGCGTTATTGTTTCCCGCCTGAGTACGCCGCACCTCGTCGCCCATCAGAATCATCGGCAAACCCAGCGAGCCCATCGTCACTGTCAGGAAGTTCTTCACCTGTCGATTTCGCAGCTTCTCCACGACAGGATCGTCAGTCGGACCCTCAACCCCCCAGTTATGGCTTTTATTGTCCTCAACGCCGTCGTGGTTATCTTCACCGTTCGCCTCGTTGTGCTTGTGGTCATACGAGACGAGATCGTTGAGTGTGAAGCCATCGTGACACGTCACATAATTCACACTTGCCTCGGCTTCGCGTTCCTTGTGGCCGTAAATTTGGGGGCTGCCGAGCAATCGGTCGGCAAGCAGCCCGACCGTGCCTTCATCACCGCGAAAGAAACTGCGGATATCATCGCGGAACCGCCCGTTCCATTCCCTCCATTTGTCACCAATGAAGCTGCCGACCTGATAGAGCCCGGCTGGCGTCCCACGCTTCAGCGATGAGCTTGGTAATCTGCGAGCGTGGGGTCCGAGTCGATATCCCAGAGCACGGGCGGACTCGGCAGCAAATTGCCCGATTCGTCTCGCTCTAGGATTGAGGCCAGATCGAATCGGAAACCATCGATGTGCATTTGCTCGACCCAGTAGCGGAGACTGTCAACGATCATCCGGCGCACAACCGGGTGATTCGAGTTAAGCGGCGCTCCCCGTCCCGCTGTAATTCGCGTAACGCGAACGGTCCTGTTCAAGAATGTAGTACGCGCTGTTCTCCAGTCCGCGGAAACTCAGGGTTGGGCCGTCTTGATTGCCTTCAGCCGTATGAGTGAAAACGACGTCAAGAATGACCTCGATTCCCGCCCGATGCAGCGCCTTCACCATATCCCGAAATTCATTCACTGGACCGAGCGCATCTTTGCGTGAGCTGTACCCCTGATGAGGAGCAAAGAACGAGATCGGCGCGTATCCCCAGTAATTAACAAGT